>NZ_WHSB02000009.1 GCF_010994755.1 Shinella lacus | reverse complement strand
GGGCAAATCCCTACAAGCAGGCCTTCGAGCGCGGCGTGAAGCTGATCGGTGCCACGGCGCACTACGTCACCGAGGATCTCGACGAAGGTCCGATCATCGAGCAGGACGTCGCGCGCATCACCCATGCGCAGTCGGCGGAGGATTATGTCTCGATCGGCCGCGACGTGGAGAGCCAGGTTCTGGCCCGCGCGGTGCACGCCCATATCCATCACCGTGTGTTCATGAACGGCAACAAGACCATCGTCTTCCCGCCGAGCCCCGGTTCCTACGCGTCCGAGCGCATGGGCTGATATCCGCCTCCGCATGGCCGTCCTTCCGCGCATGGCGGGACGGCCCGCAGGAGTGCCCACCGGGTTGATGAAAGTATCCAGTCCGGAGAACCGCGCAAAAGCGTTGCCTCTGGAAATTGGTTTGTGGTGGCTTCGCTTTCGCGCGGCCCCAGGCGTTCTTCGGAGGTGGTCTCGCCTCCTTCAGGCGTGGTGAGAGCTTCGCTGCACATTGTCCTCGCATGCGCCTTGTCCGAAAACCGCTGACGCACTTTTCGGGGGCATGCGCCGGCAATGCTTGCATGGCGGACCCAAACCGACCCCGCGACCCGGGGAAGGGGAAAGCCTTTCACGCCACAGGGTGATTATCCCCACAGCGCGTCCCACGCCTCTTCCGCTTGCTGCCGCACGTACCGGCCATCCACGAAAGCGCCTCCTCCCGCCCGCATCGACACGTTACGCGATCCGTCCGGCGGCGGAAGGATGCTCAGGATAGGGGAGGTTTTGGGGGTGGGGAAAATGGGGAGGGTAAATTTTTCGGAATGGTGCGGAGAACCCCCCTCTTGCCTGCCGGCCATCTCCCCCACAAGGGGGGAGATTGGATGGAGCAACGTCCCGCCCATCACAGAGGGTAGAGTTTGGGCGCTGTTCAGGCCTCTTGCCGATCTCCCCCCTTGTGGGGGAGATGCCCGGCAGGGCAGAGGGGGTATCTACGCTGACTACAGCCCGAAGGCATCCTTGAACTGATACCACCACGAGCCAATCGTGGAGTACTGGGCACGGAACATGCGGCCGCCGGGGAAGGGGATCCACGGCAACTTTTCGAACTGGCTGAAGCGGGAGAGGTCGCCGTGGATGGCTTCCGAGAGGATGCGGCCGAAGAGGTGGGAGCCGGTAACGCCGTGGCCGCTGTAGCCGTGGGCGAAATAGGTGTTCTTGCCGATCTTGCCCATCTGCGGCACACGGGAGAAGGACAGTGCGAAATTGCCGCTCCAGGCGTAATCGATCTTCACGCCCTTCAGCGAGGGGAAGACCTTTTCGAGGTTCGGGCGGATTTTTGCGCGCACGTCGGCCGGATCAGTGCCGCCGTAGACGGTGCCGCCGCCGAAGATCATGCGTTTGTCGGCGGACAGGCGGAAATAATCGAGGATGTAGCGCACGTCCTCGACGCACATGTCGGAGGGGATGAGCGCGTCGGCGCGATCGCCGAGCGGCTCGGTCGCGACCATCTGGGTGGAGACCGGCATGACGCGCGAGACGAGTTTCGGCACGACATGGCCGAGATAGGCATTGCCGCAGAGCACGGCGACATTGGCGGTGACGCTGCCCTTCGCCGTGTGGATCACCGGCTTTTCGGCCTCGTGCTCGACGCGGGTGACGGGCGACTGTTCGTAGATCACGCCGCCGAGCGATTCCAGCGCCTTGGCCTCGCCGAGCGTGAGGTTCAGCGGGTGCATGTGGCCGCCGGTCGTGTCCAGCATGCCGCCGACATAGGCGTCCGTGTTGACGAGCTTGCCGATCGCCGCCTTGTCGAGCATCTGGTGGTCGTCCATGCCATAGCTCTTCCAGAGCGCCTTCTTGTGCTCCAGGTCCTTCATATGGGCGGGCGTATAGGCGGCGTAGATGTTGCCGACCTTCATGTCGCAATCGATGTCATATTGCGAGACGATGCGGCGGATGATCTTGCCACCTTCCTGCACGAGGCCGCCGACGAAGGCGCCGGCCTGGTCGCCGTAACGGCGCTTGATGGTGTCGAGGCTGGCATTGAGGCCGTTGACGATCTGGCCGCCATTGCGGCCCGACGCGCCCCAGCCGATGCCCGCACCTTCGACGACCACGACCTTGTAGCCCTTTTCGGCAAGGTGGATGGCGGTCGAGAGGCCGGAATAACCGGCGCCGAGCACGGCGACATCGGCCGTCACCGCGCCTTCGAGCACTTTCGGCATGCGCACGATGTTGCGGGAGGCGGCGTAGTAGCTGTCGGGATAGGTGCCGTTGCCGGCATAGGATTCATTCGTGGCCATCAGACGATTTCCAGGTAGGCGCTGAATTCGAAGTCGGTCACCTGTTCGGCGAAACCGGCGATTTCCTGCCGCTTGCAGGCGATCAACATGGAGCGAAGGTCCGCGTCAAAAATTTCCGAGACGATCGAGCCGTTTTCGAAGGCGGTGACGGCGGAACCCCATTCCGAGGGGATGCGCGGCAATTGCGAGAGATAGGCGCGGCCCGAGACCGGTGCCGGCGGCTCCCACTTGTTGCGGATGCCGACGAGGGCGGCGCCGAGAATGCCGGCCATGACGAGATAGGGGTTGGCGTCGGCGCCGGCGACGCGGTGCTCGATGCGGCGCGCCTTGTTGCTGCCGCCGGGAATGCGGATGGCGGCGGTGCGGTTCTCGTAGCCCCAGGAGACGGAGGTCGGTGCGTGGGTATCGGGGCGCAGGCGGCGGTAGGAGTTGAAATGCGGTGCGAAGAGCAGGGTCGATTCCGCCATGCCGCGCGTGAGCCCCGCGACGGCGTGTTTCATGATGTCGGAGCCTTCCGCGCTGCCGTCGTCGAAGACATTGTTGCCGTCGGCGTCGATCAGGCTGAAATGCATGTGCATGCCGGAGCCGGAGCGCATGCCGTAGGGTTTTGCCATGAAGGTGGCGGCAAAGCCGTGCTTGCGCGCGATGCCCTTGACGATGCGCTTGAAGAACAGCGCGTCGTCGGCGGCCTTCAACGGATCGTCGGAATGCATGAGGTTGATTTCGAACTGGCCGATGCCGTTTTCCGCGACGGCCGAATCCGCCGGCACGTTCTGGCGCTCGCATTCCGCATAGACATCGGAGAAGAACTGGCCGAAATCGTCGAGCTCGTCGATCGACAGGATGGCGTCGGAATCGAGCCGCTTGCCGGTATAGGGCGAGATCGGCGGCTGCGCGTGGTCGGGCTCGGCGTCGATCAGGTAGAATTCCATCTCGGAGGCGACGACGGGGCGAAGGCCGAGTTCGTGATATTGCCGGACGATGTTGGCGAGCGCCTGGCGCGGATCGGCGAGGAAGGGTTCGCCGTTCTCCTTGAACAGCCAGAGCGGCACGACGGCGGAGGGTTTCAGCGTCCAGCTTACCGGTAGAGCCCCGCGGCCGGTGGCGGCGCAGATGCCGTCCATGTCGCCCGAGGCGAAGACGTGGCTGGAGCCGACGATGTCCTCGCCCCAGACGTCGACGCCGACGATGGACAGCGGCATGCGGATGCCGCCCTTCAGCACCTTTTCCGCCTGGCCGACGGGCACGCGCTTGCCGCGCAGGATGCCGTTCAGGTCGCAGACGACGGCTTGAATGCTCTCCACGCCGTCGGCGGTGATCAGCCAATTGGATTCTTCGCTCGGGGTCATCGTTTTTTCCATATCACATAATTATTTTTGTGATCACATTTCGAAAATATGCACACTTTCTTGTCGCCGGTCAAGCTGCTAGAACCTGTTTCGGGGGATAGGATAACATCCGCAAGCCGGTGACAGGAGGGATGGATTGGGCAATTTGGCGCTTGAGCCGCTGGACCGGCCGGACGGCATGACGACGCATGAATATGCGCATCGTCGGCTTCGTCAGGCGATCATGGTGGGCTCGATCCGGCCGGGCGAATCGCTCACCATCCGCGGCATTGCCGAAGCCATGGAAAGCAGTCCGACGCCGGTGCGCGAGGCGCTGCGCCGGCTGAGCTCCGAAGGGGCGCTCCGGGTGCTCGACAATCGCCGCATCATGGTGCCGCGCATGACGGCGGACCGGTTCGGCGAGCTCGTTTCGCTGCGTTCCGTTCTGGAGCAGCATGCGGCGCGGCGCGCCGTGCCTCATATCACCGAGCGCCGCATCGACCGGCTGGCCGAGATCGACAAGGCGCAGGACGAGGCGATCCGGCGCAAGGACAATGCGACGGCGCTGCTGTTGAACCAGGAATTCCATCGCACGCTCTACAGCGCCAATCCCGAGCAGGTGATCATGCCGATGGTGGAGAGCATCTGGCTCCAGCTCGGTCCCTTCCTCGGCATCGCCATGGAACATGTGGCACAGCTCTATTTCGTCGATCGCCATGTGGAAGCCATCGAGGCGCTGCGCAAGCGCGACGAGGATGCCGTGGCGGCGGCAATCAAGGCCGATATTTCCGAGGGCATCGGCGGCTTCGAGCGCGCGGCGATCGAAAACCTGCTCAGGCTTGCCGGGCAGTCGGTCACTTAGTCGACGGTCACGGCATCGCCGCGGCTTATGCGGCCCGGGCCGACCACCTTCGCCAGAACCCCGAAACCGCCGCCGCCATGTTTGGCGATCGTGTGAAGCACGTCCTTGTCGAAGGGGATGCCGGGCTGTCCGAGCGCCGTGAAGGCGCAGCGGGTGCAGGGTTCGGTGATTTCGACGGTCGCACCGCCGATGCGCAACGCTTTGCCGATCAGACCCTGTTCGACGAAATCGATGTCGTTGTCGTCGGTTTGCACCAGGATGTTCGGGCGGAAGCGCTTGGTGTCGATGATTGCTGTCGGCAGCAGGGCCTGCAGGCGCGCGAGCGATGCGGTGGTGAGGATGTGCAGGTGGCCGCGGTCGTAACGGGGTGCGGCGTCCGCCTCGCCGAAGGGCCGGAAGCGGACGGGAAAGCCGAGATGATCCGACGCCGCTTTGTCGGCGGGCGGCGAGGGGACGGGATGCCATGTCGTGCCATTCTGGGTGATCTCGGGGCCGTCAGCGCCTATCCGGGATCGAAGGCCCGGGACGGCTCGCCAGCGCCGTTCGCTTTCCGGTGCGGCCACCGCGGCGCTGTCCGCGTCGAAGAGGCCCCATTGCCGGTCGCCGGCAATGCCGGTGTCGTCGAGGTTGGCGGTTTCGAGCCTTTCGCCCGTCAGCGAACTGACCGGGTAGCGCCAGAGTTCGCTTGCCGTGCCAAAGCGCATGCCGTGTCCTTTCCGGTCTCTCGTCGTGGCGCGAGGCTATCGTCCCGGCCGCCTGCGTCAAGGCGCTTTGCCGCAAGCAAGCGGCTTGCATCCCGCATTCGGGCCATGCAATGGATCAGGGACGTGAATGTGGACTAGGGGCAGCACATGAAGACGGATGTCATTGTTCTCGGCGCAGGCGTGATCGGCATTTCGACCGCGATCCATCTGGCACGGCGCGGCAAGTCGGTGGTGCTCGTCGATCGGCGTGGTGCCGCGGAAGAGACCTCCTACGGCAATGCCGGCCTCATCCAGCGCGAGGGTGTCTTCCCCTATGGTTTCCCGCACGATTTTGGCGCGCTCTTTCGTTATGCGCTGAACAACACGATCGATGCGCATTACCACCCGTCGGCCATTCCCGGCATCATTCCGTTCCTGGCGCGCTACTGGTGGCATTCCGGCTTCCGCCAGCACCAGAGCATCGCCCATCTCTATGCGCCGCTGATCGAGAACTCGATTTCCGAACATGCCGACCTGATCGCCGCCTCCGGTGCGGACGATCTCATCCGCAAGGACGGCTGGATGAAGGTGTTTCGCACGGAAAAGGCGCGTGACGCGGCCTATGCGGATGCGGAAAAGCTGTCCGCCAATTTCGGCGTCAACCACCAGAAGCTGACGACGGCGGAGGTGGCTGCGGCCGAACCCTCCATCCGCGCGGAGCTCACCGGCGGCCTGCGCTGGACCGACCCCTGGTCGATCCTCGATCCGCAGAGCCTGATGAAGCGCTACCTCGCCTATTTCCAGTCGCTTGGCGGCACGCTGCAGTCGGGCGATGCGGCGACGATCGAACATGTGCTGGAAGGCGAGGGCTGGCGCATCGCGACGCCCGAAGGCCCGCTCGAAGGCAAGGAAGTGGTGGTGGCGCTCGGCCCCTGGGCCGATACGGTGACGCGCAAGCTCGGCTACCGCTTCCCGCTCGCCGTCAAGCGCGGTTACCACATGCATTACGGGGCGGAAGAGGGCGCGCATCTCAACAACTGGGTGCTCGATGCCGAACGCGGCTATTTCCTGGCGCCCATGCAGCGCGGCATTCGCCTCACCACCGGCGCCGAATTCGCCAAGCGCGACACGCGCAAGACGCCGGTGCAGCTGCGCCGGGCGGAAAAGGTGGCGCGTGAATTCTTCCCGCTCGCCGAGCGGCGCGACGAGGAACCGTGGATGGGCTGCCGCCCCTGCACGCCGGACATGATGCCGATTATCGGCAAGGCCCCGCGCCATTCCGGCCTCTGGTTCGCCTTCGGCCACGCCCATCACGGCATGACGCTCGGGCCGATCACCGGGCGCGTGCTGGCGGAAAAGATGCTGGGCGAGCGCACGGTCATCAATATCGGGCCGTACCGGCCGGAGCGGTTCATCGCCTGATGGCGGTGATGTGAGGGCAACGCACTCCACCCTCCGTCATCCTCGGGCTTGACCCGAGGATCCACGTTTCACGGCACGCCTGGAGTTTGTGGCATGGATCCTCGGGTCAAGCCCGAGGATGACGGAGGAGAGGTTGCGGGTCGTGGTTGTAGGTCGTTGAGGCCGCAGGCAATCACCTACCGCCTGATCCGCGTCGACAGGATGATCGACGACAGCGTGCGTTCCACGCCCTCGATTTCGCCGATGCGGTCGATCAGGTGGTCGAGTTCGGCGATGGATGTTGCTTCCACGATGGCGATCAGATCGAAGCTGCCGCTGACGGAATGCAGCGTGCGCACGGCGGAGATGGCGTGCAGTTCGGTGGTGATGCGGGCAAGCGTCTTTGGCGCGATGGTGATCAGCACATGGGCTTTCACCATGCCGCTCTCATAGGCGTCCGAAAGCTTGACGCCGTAGCCGGCGATCACGCCGTCGCGCTCCAGCCGGTCGATCTTTGCCTGAACGGTCGTGCGCGACAGCCCGAGCTTGCGGGCGATGGTCGCGGTCTGTTCGCGGGCGTTTTCGCTGAGGATGGCGAGAAGCTCGCGATCCTTGGCGGCTAGCGTCGTTATGCTCATATCTGTCGTCATTCTGCCGATATCGATGATGTATTATGCCAGATATGGCGCTTTAAATCGACACCGCCCGCCGGCAAAATAAGTGCATCAATTCATGCCGGAGGGAAATCACATGAAGGACATCGTCGTCATCGGCGCAGGCAAGATCGGCTCGACCATCGCGCGCATGCTGGCTCACAGCGGGGATTACAGCGTCACCGTCGCGGACCGTTCGGACGAGCAGCTCGCCGCCGTCGAGCGCCACGCCGCCGTCTCCACCAAGGTCGTCGACATTGCCGACGCTGCCGCCATGAAGGACCTGCTGACCGGCAAGTTCGCCGTGCTTTCCGCCGCGCCGTATCACCTGACGGTCGCGATCGCCGAAGCGGCAGCCGCTGCCGGCGTGCACTATCTCGACCTCACGGAAGACGTCGAATCCACCCGCCAGGTCAAGCGTATCGCAGAGACCGCCAAGACCGCCTTCATCCCGCAGTGCGGCCTGGCACCGGGCTTCATCTCCATCGTCGCCAACGACCTCGCCAGCCGCTTCGATTCGCTCGAAAGCGTGCGCATGCGCGTCGGCGCGCTGCCGCAGTACCCCTCCAATGCTCTGAACTACAACCTCACCTGGAGCACGGACGGCGTCATCAACGAATATATCGAGCCCTGCGAGGCGATCGTCGAAAGCGCGCTGATCGAGGTTCCCGCACTCGAAGAGCGGGAAGAATTCTCGCTCGACGGCGTCACCTATGAGGCCTTCAACACGTCGGGCGGCCTCGGCACGCTCTGCGAATCGCTGAAGGGCAAGGTGCGCACGCTGAACTACAAGACGATCCGCTATCCCGGCCACGCCGCCATCATGAAGGCGCTCTTGAACGACCTCGGCCTGCGCCATCGCCGCGAAGTGCTCAAGGACATTTTTGAGAACGCCCTGCCGACCACCACGCAGGACGTCGTCATCGTCTTCGTGACCGTTTCGGGCCGCAAGGGTGGCCGCCTGATCCAGGAAACCTACGCCAACAAGGTCTACAGCGCGCCGATCGCCGGCGTCCTGCATTCCGCGATCCAGATCACGACGGCCGGCTCGATCTGCGCCGTGCTCGACATGCTCGCCGACGGCACGCTGCGCGCCGAGGGTTTTGTCCGCCAGGAGGAAATTGCGCTGGAAGCCTTCCTCGCCAACCGTTTCGGCCACTATTACGCCCAGGAAAACCACGGCGCCCGCGCTGCCTGAGCCGAAAAACCTCTTTCAGACGCCCCGGCATCGTCCGGGGCGTTTTGTCATCTGCGGCATACTCCGCGGGGAAGAGAGACGCCCGGCAAGGGCGCGAACCATAAAAATGGGGCCTCACAAGAGGCCCTTTTTCTTTTGCGGTCAGGCGACATTCGGCCGCCAGGCGATGACGCCTTCCGTGCGCGATCGAACGGCGGGTGTTGCGAGGCAGGTGGCCACGGCCTCGTAGCCGCGTGCGCCGGCATGGGGCACGACGAGGAAGGGCACGTCGTGGTTGGCCGGGCAGAACAGGATGCTTTCATCGGCCGTCATATCGTCGAGATCGAGCATCGAGGACGACCGGGTGAGCAGGAAAAGCGGCGGTCCGTCAAAACGCCGGTTGCGCAGATGGGATCGTACCGCCTCCTGCGTGGCCTGATCCAGCCCCTGCTCGACCATGTCGATGACAAGCGTTGCGGTTCTGGCGGCCTCCAGGGTGACGAGCAGTGCCGTCAGGGCCGGTGACGCGGTCGCGCCCTCCTCGGCGAGCCAGAGGAGGATCGGTTCGAGTCGGGCTTTCAGCGCCGGCTCGGCCTCAAGCCGCGCCATCGCCGCCGCGCAGCCATTGTCCAGCCGATCGAGGCTGATGAAGGCGGCGTGCGGGATCGTTTCGGCCAGCGCATGCGCCAGCCGGGTCTTGCCGCTTCCGAGCGGGCCAGTGATGTAGGTGATCGGCTTGGGGTGCGGGAGCTCGAACCGCTCGCCGCCCCAGGGCCAGGGAAGATCCAGTGCAATCGTCGCCTTGGGCAGCAAGCCGGCGATCGTTATGGCGGGCGCTGTGCCGGCGGCAAGGCTTGCGCGCGTCGCCTGCACGGTCCTGACGGTTTCGGCGATCTGGTGAAGCTGGCGTTCCAAATGGGCCTGATGCGTTGCAAGCGCCAGGTCGAGGCTGTCGGCATCGCCCTTGAGGGCACGCTTGACCTGGGCGAGGCTGAGGCCGAGCTTCCGCAGGGCGACAATTTCGTCGGCCCGGGCCATTTCCTGTGGGCCATAGGCGCGCCAGCCGGCAGCGGTGCGCGGCGTCGCGAGCAGCCCGTGGCGCTCGTAGAGCCGCAGGGCCTTTGCCGATATGCCGAGCCGTCTTGCCGCCTCGGAGGGGGTCAGGTGGGGAGCGGAATTGCGCACGAATCACCTCGCTTGTCATGAACCGCCCTTCTATGGGGCCGGCCCCAGGGCCCGGGTCAAGGGAACGGGTCAAGCGGGATGGTTCGGCGCAAGGAAAAACCCGCCGCAGACGGGCTGCTGGCGGGTTTTTGTTTGCGTGGGTCGCGGCTCAGGCGAGCTTTGCGCAGGCGTCCGCGATGCGCTTCAGCGCTTCCGTCAGTTCCGCTTCCGACGTGGCGTAGGAGATGCGGAAGAAGGGGGAGAGGCCGAAGGCGGAGCCGGGGACGACGGCGACGTGGGCGTCTTCCAGGAGATAATCCGTGAAGTCGCTGTCGGCTTCGATGCGTTTGCCCTTGGGCGTCGTCTTGCCGATCACGCCGGCGCAGCCGGAGAAGGTATAGAAGGCGCCTTCCGGGGTGCGGCAGGCGAGGCCGGGGATGGCGTTCAGCGCCGAGACGACGAGGTCGCGGCGGTGCTTGAAGCTCGCCTGGCGGTCCTTCAGAAAATCCTGCGGGCCGTTCAGCGCTTCGACCGAGGCAGCCTGGCTGACGGAGGAGGGGCAGGAGGTCGCCTGGCTCTGGATCACGGCCATGGCCTTGATCAGCGCCTTCGGGCCGCCGGCATAGCCGATGCGCCAGCCGGTCATGGCATAGGCCTTCGAGACGCCGTTGATCGTCAGCGTGCGGCTCTTCAAGCGCGGTTCGATGGCGACGGGGGTGACGAATTTAAAGCCGTCATAGACGATGTGCTCGTACATGTCGTCGACCATCAGCCAGACATGCGGATGGCGGAGCAGCACGTCGAGCAGCGGGCGGTAGTCGGCCTCGCTGTAGGCGGCGCCCGAGGGGTTGGATGGCGAGTTCAGCAGCACCCAGCGGGTTTTGGGCGTGATCGCCTTTTCGAGCTGGTCGGCCTTCAGACGGAAGCCCGCTTCGGCATCGCAGGGGATCAGCACCGGCACGCCGCCGCAGATTTCCACAATGTCGGAATAGGAGGTCCAGTAGGGCGTCGGGATGATCACCTCGTCGCCCGGATTGATCGTCGCCATGAAGGCGTTGAACAGGATCTGCTTGGCGCCGGTCGCGACGGTGATTTCGTCGAGCGCGTAGTCGACGTTGTTTTCGCGCCGGAATTTTTCGGCGATCGCTGTCTTGAGGTCCGGCGTGCCGTCGAGCGCGGTGTATTTCGTCTCGCCGCGGTCGATGGCGGCCTTGGCGGCTTCCTTGACATTGTCCGGCGTGTCGAAATCGGGTTCGCCGGCGCCGAGGATGATGACCGGCAGGCCGTCCTTCTTCATGGCGCTCGCGCGGGCGCCGATCTGCAGGATCTTGGAGACTCCGATGGCGGCGATGCGCGAGGCGGGCGTAAAGCCCGCCTCCTCGGTTTTGGATTGGCTATCCATGGCTGCTTACTCGATATCGAAGGAGACGCCCTGGGCGAGCGGCAGGGCCTTCGAATAGTTCACCGTGTTGGTGGCGCGGCGCATATAGGCCTTCCAGGCGTCGGAGCCGGATTCGCGGCCGCCGCCGGTTTCCTTCTCGCCGCCGAAGGCGCCGCCGATTTCCGCACCCGACGTGCCGATGTTGACATTGGCGATGCCGCAATCCGAACCGTCGACCGAAAGGAAGCGCTCGGCTTCCTGGACGTTCAGCGTGAAGATCGACGAGGAGAGGCCGGCGGCGACCGCGTTATGGTCTTCCAGCGCCTTGTCGAAGTCGGAATATTTCATGACGTAGAGGATCGGCGCGAAGGTCTCTTCGAGAACCGGGCCGGCCTGCTTCGGCATTTCGACGATGGCGGGCTTCACGTAATAGGCCGTTTCCTTGCCGGCTTCGGTGACGCGTTCGCCGCCGGTGACGGAACCGCCTTCGGCCTTGGCGGCTGCGAGAGCCTTCTGCATGCCGTCGAAGGCCTGCTTGTCGACGAGCGGGCCGACCAACGCCGAGGTTTCCAGCGGGTTGCCGACGGAAACGCTGGTATAGGCCTTCTTCAGGCGCGGCACCAGCTGGTCGTAGACGCTGTCATGCACGAAGAGGCGGCGCAGCGTCGTGCAGCGCTGGCCGGCGGTGCCCATGGCGCCGAAGGCAATGGCGCGCAACGCCATGTCGAGATCGGCGGAGGGGCAGACGATGCCGGCATTGTTGCCGCCGAGTTCGAGGATCGAGCGGGCGAAACGCTTTGCGAGACGCGGGCCGACTTCCTTGCCCATGCGGGTGGAGCCGGTGGCCGAGACGAGCGCGACCTTGGTGTGGTCGACGAGGACTTCGCCGATGGCGCGGTCGCCGATGAGGACCTGGGAGAGGTTCGCCGGGGCTTCGCCGAAGCGGGCGAGCGCACGCTCGAAGATCGCCTGCGATGCAAGCGCGGTGAGCGGGGTCTTTTCAGAGGGCTTCCAGACGGTGGAATTGCCGGCGACGAGCGCCAGCGCGGTGTTCCACGACCAGACGGCGACCGGGAAGTTGAAAGCGGAGATGATGCCGACGACGCCGAGCGGGTGCCAGGTTTCCATCATGCGGTGGCCAGGGCGCTCGGTAGCGATCGTCAGGCCGTAGAGCTGGCGGGAGAGGCCGACGGCGAAATCGCAGATGTCGATCATTTCCTGAACTTCGCCGAGGCCTTCCGACGTGATCTTGCCGGCTTCGATGGAAACGAGGCGGCCGAGATCGGCCTTGGCGGCGCGCAGTTCCTCGCCGAGCAGGCGCACGAGCTCGCCACGCTTGGGGGCGGGCACGAGGCGCCATTCCTTGAAGGCGTCATGAGCGGCTTCGATCGCCTTGGCGGCGTCGCCGGCCGAGACGGTCTTCAGCCTGGCGATCTCCTCGCCGGTGACCGGGCTGTAGGAGGCCATGTCGCCGCCTTCCCAGGCGCTGCGCGGCACGCCGAGCTTGTCGAGAAGGGCGGCAGTTTCCTGTTTCACGTCGACTTTTGTCATGGGTATTCTCCCTGGTGTCTTATTAAAAGGTCATGGCGCCGAGCGGGCCCGGCGAGGTGATGGTCTTCAGCCCGGCCGCCAGCTTGCGCAGGTCGTCCGGGGTGTATTTGTCGTAGAAGGCCTGGTTCTTGCGGCCGATCGCGTGTTCCGCGCTGAAGCTGCCGCCGAACTGTTCGACCGCGACGGTGAAGACCCAGTCGCGCAGGTCCATCTCGAAATCGGGATCGGTGAGCCGCGCATCGTCCTTGGCGACGACGAGGTTGAAGTGCACGCCGCCATCGCCGATATGGCCGAAATCGCAGATCGTCACGTCCTCGAAGTGATCCGGCATCTCCGCCTTCATATGGGCAAGGAAGGGCATGATGTCACCCCGGCGGAAGGACAGATCGAAGGCGATCAATCGCCCGCTATGTTTCACGCCTTCCGACAGCGCATGGCGCAGCGCCCAGATCTCGTGCGGCGGGCCGACGAAGGCATCGGCGAGCGGCGCGTCCTCGCGCTCCCAGATGGCGGCGAGCACCTCTTCCAGCACGGCGTCGAGCGGCTGTTCGCCCTCGCGCGGGGGAGTGGAGCGGGAGATTTCGGCGAGGATGACGAAATCCGGCACGATGCCGCCCTGGAAGGGATTGCGCAGGGACGGCATATGGTCGAGCGCGGCGCGCACCGCATTACCGGACATGCCCTCGAAAGCGGAGAGGTAGCTGCCGAGCGCATCTTCCATGGCGACGAGCAGGGTTGCGACCTGTTCGTTCGAGGCGGGGACGAGCAGGGCGGTGGCGGACTGTTTTGGCGCGGGCTCCAAGTTCAGCACGCATTCGGTGACGATGCCGAAGGCGCCGGAGGTGCCGATGAAGAGCTGCTTCCAGTCGACGCCGGTGTTGTTCTTGCGCAGGCCGGAAGAGAGGTCGAGCACGGTGCCGGCTTCGTCGGCGAGCACGATCGTCAGGCCCAGCGTGTTGCGGCGCACGTCGCCGTAGCGCAGGAACCGCGAGCCGCCGGTGTTGGTCGCGATCATGCCGCCGAGGCGGGGGTCGGCGCCGAGGTCGATCGGGAAGAACAGGCCGCTTTCTTCCAGCTTGCCGTTGAGGTCGGAGAGGCGCAGGCCGGCGCCGGCCTTCACCGTGCGGTTCACGCGGTCGAGCGCGAAGGGGGCAGTGAGGCGGTCGAGGCTCAGCACGCCCTGGCCGCCGCTCGTGTCGGGCGTGGAGCCGGAGACGAGGCCGGTATTGCCGGATTGTGGGATGAGCGCGATGCCGTTTTTCACGCAATAGGAAACCGTGGCGGAAACTTCCTGCGTCGAGGCCGGGCGGGCGACGAAGGCGGCGCGGCCCTTGTCGTAGCGCGCGCCGGTCTCGTAGGCGGCCATGTCGCCGGGCGCGGTGAGAAGACCCTTCTCGCCGAGCAGGCTTTTCAACGTTTCGATATGGCGTGCCTCGACCATCTGCTTGTCCCTTACTCCGCAGCGGCCGCCATGTTGACGATGCCGAGGCACATTTCAAGCGAGGCGCGCTGGATGCCGGCATAGTGGGCGAATTCGTCGAGTACCGTCGCGCCCAGGTCGCGCTCGAACATCACCTGGTTGGGGCTTGCAACGAAATCCTGCGCCGCGTCGTCGCCGAGGTTCGACTGGAAAATGCCGGCGGCGCTGACCGGCAAAAAGTCTTCGTAGACGATCGGGTCGAAGCGGATGAGGCCGGCTTCGATGGCGGTTTCGAGATCGGCTCGGCGGCCGGAGACGTTTCTGCCCTTTTCGGTCAGCGAGTAGCTGAAATAGCCGAGGCCGGCCTTGCGGATGCCGTCCCAATCGTCCGGGAAAGCCTTGAAGACATCGGCAAGGGCTGCCTCGTATTCGGCTGCGTTGGAGCCATCGGCGGCTGGGCGCACGCGGGCGCGGGTGTCGTTCAAAAGTTTGTCGTAGAGGGCGCGGCCCTTCGGCGTCAGCGCTATGCCGCGCTGTTCGATCTCGCCGAAGCGGGCCGTGTGCGAACCCTTCTGCCAGCTGCCGTCGGCGCCGATGAAGGAGACGGCCTCTTCCAGCGCCTTGAACGAGGTCTGGCGCAGCAGGATCGGGCATGCGCGGGTGGGCGGGCCTTCGACGATGGCCTTGGGCGCGATGCCCTCTTCCGGCATGCGGGCCTGCACCTTGTCGATGTCGAGCGTGCGCGGCGTCAGGTGGTTGATATGCGGGCCCTTGAAGGAGACGACATCGGCGATGAGGCGGTGCGCATCGTGCAGGCGCTTGTACATGTCGGTGCTGACGATGGCGTGGTCGTGCCAGCGGAAGGTTTCGAGCACTTCGCTCACAAGGCGGGCGGCATCGGCGGCATCGAGGCCACCTTCATACTCCGCCCTTTCGACGAGCGCGACGGCTTCGTTGGTGAAGATTTTTCGCGCTGCAAGCACCTCGGCGGCCTCATGGCGCAGCGCTTCGTCGGCGATCAGATCGAGACGGAGCAGCGAGGTGAAGACGCGGAACGGGTTGCGGCTCAGGCTTTCCGCGCCGACCGGGCGGAAGGCGGTGGAGTGGACGGGAACGCCGGCCGTCGAGAGGTCATAATAGCCGACCGGATACATGCCCATGACGGCGAAGACGCGGCGCATCATGGACAGCTCTTCGCGCGTGCCGAGGCGGATGGCGCCGTGGCGCTCTTCGGAGATGCGGTCGAGCGAGTCGGTCGCTTCTAGGCGATCCTTCAGATGGGGATCGGCGGCGAGCGTTTCCGCGTTCACCGTGGCGACCAGGGACATCAGCGTGCCATAGGCCGGAACCTCGTCCCGGTACATGGCGGACATGGCGGCGGAGAAATCCGAGCGGATCTTGTCGGCGGAAACGTGCGAATTTGCTTTCATGGGAAGCGGTCTCATCTGTTTAAACGCAATTCCGGATGGAAAACCGTTTCACACTTTTCCTCGAATTGCTTTACAAGGGGGGAGGCCCTGTTCATTCTCAAAACGGATCATACCGGATCGTTTTCTTGAGCGATTGCGACCGTTCTGACTATGTTGATGCGAGGAAAGAATGAAGCTCAGTCGAAGGCTGATCCCGGACGTCACCACGCTGCAGGCGTTCGAATGCGCCGCGCGTCATGGCAGCTTCACGCAGGCCGCCCACGAGCTGAACCTTACCCAGAGCGCCGTCAGCCGGCAGATCAAGGACCTGGAGGAACAGCTCGGCGTGCTGCTGTTCGAGCGCGTGCGCCAGCGCGTCGTGCTGTCGGAGGACGGGCGACGCTTCCTGCCGGAGGTGCGCAAGCTCTTGCACCAGACGGAAGAGACCATGCTGCGCGCCATGGCGTCGGCCTCCTCCGAACACAGCCTCTCCATCGCGACGCTGCCGACCTTCGGCAGCCGCTGGCTGACACCGCGCATTCCGGCCTTCCTCGCCCAGCATCCCGGCACGATCGTCAACATCGCCTCGCGTTCCGCGCCGTTCGATTTCGACGAGGAGAATTTCGATCTCGCGATCCACTATGGCCAGCCGGTCTGGGCGCGGGCGGCCTGTTCCTATCTGTGCAGCGAGGTCATCCTGCCGGCGGCGAGCCCGGAGCTGCTGGAGTCCTGGAACCTTTCCGAGCCGAAGGACCTGGAGGCCGCGCCGCTGCTGCATCTCGCGACACGGCCGAAATTATGGGCGCAGTGGTTCGAGCTGAATGGCGGCGCGTCGGACACGGCCTATCGCGGCCACCGCTTCGACCAGTTCGCCATGGTGATCGAATCGGCCGTTGCAGGCCTCGGCTTCGCGCTGCTGCCGCGCTACCTCATCGAGCAGGAACTGGCGAGCGGCCGGCTCGCGGTGGTCTTCGACCGGCCGATGGAGACGCAGAACAGCTATTACCTCGTCCTGCCGGAGGGAAAACTGGAAAACCCGCTGAGCCAGGCTTTTCGCGCGTGGATTGCCAAGGAAGTTCCCTGAACGCGCGTGTCATGCGGGCGGGGCATGACCCCGTTCGCAATTTTTGCTTTAGTCCCGGTGCCGCATCGCCGATGGTGCGGCCAGAAAATTCTCCTCCGGAAAAGACAGACGCCCATGCTCAACGACCCGCGCTCCCATGGCCTTTGGGAGATGACCGCTCCGCCCGCACCCGAAACCGTCGCCTTTTCCGGAAAGGCGGAGGCGGATGTGGTGATCGTCGGCGGCGGTTACACCGGCTTTTCGACGGCGCTGCACCTGGCGGAGCGCGGCACGCGGGTCGTGCTGCTCGAAGGGGCGGAGATCGGTTATGGCGGCTCGGGGCGCAATGTCGGCCTCGTCAATGCCGGCATGTGGGTGATGCCGGACGAACTGCCCGGCGTGCTGGGCGAGCTGCATGGCGGCCGGCTGCTGGAGCTTCTCGGCAATGCGCCGCGCGCGGTGTTCGACCTCGTCGAGAAACACGGCATCGACTGCGAGATCAACCCGGTCGGCACGCTGCATTGCGCCGTCGGCCAGTCGGGCCTCGACGAACTGAAGCAGCGCGCCGAACAATGGGCGCGCCGTGGTGCGCCGGTGCGGCTGCTCGATGCGGCCGAGACGGCGGTGAAGGTCGGCACGGACGCCTATGCCGGCTCGCTGCTCGACCTGCGCGCCGGCACGATCCAGCCGCTCGCCTATGCGCGCGGCCTGGCACGGGCGGCGATTGCGGCCGGGGCACAGGTTTTCACCGCAAGTCCGGTGACGGGCGCGGAGCGGACGGGCAAGCGCTGGACGGTCAACACCGCGCGCGGCTCGGTGACGGCGGACTGGGTGGTCGTCGCCACCAACGCCTATACGGTGGCGCCGTGGAACGAGGTGCGCGCCGAACTGCTGCACCTGCCCTATTTCAACTTCGCCACGGTGCCGCTTTCGCCCGAGATGCAGGCGAAGATTTTGCCGGAAAAGCAGGGTGCATGGGATACGAAGGAGATCCTCTCCTCCTTCCGCTTCGACAAGCGCGGCCGGCTGGTGTTCGGCAGCGTCGGCGCCCTGCGCGGCACCGGCACCGGCATCCACAAGGCCTGGGCGCGGCGCGCGCTGAAAAAGCTGTTTCCGGAGATCGGCGACATTGCCTTCGAGGCGGAATGGTACGGCAAGATCGGCATGACCGCCGACAACCTGCCGCGCTTCCACCGCCTTGCCGAGAATGTCATCGGCTTTTCCGGCTATAACGGCCGCGGCATCGCGCCTGGCACCGTCTTCGGCCGCACGCTGGCGCAGCTCGTTTCCGGCGAGATCGCGGAAAAGGACCTGCCCCTGCCGGTGAGCGAACCGGAGGCGCAGTCTTTCCGCTCGGTGCGCGAGGGCTATTACGAGCTCGGCGCGCAGATCGCGCATTTTGCCGGGGCGCGGATCTGAGATTTTCCTGCAATGAAAAACGCCCGGTCTAAGCCGGGCGTTTTTTTTGTGTCTCAGTGCTTGCCGGGCAGGCGTGGCAGCAGGATCGTCAGGATGCCGAGCAGCGGCATGTAGGAGCAGATCTTGTAGATGAAGTTGATGCCGTGCGTGTCGGCGAAGCCGCCGAGCACGGCGGCGCCGAGGCCGCCTGCGCCGAAGGCGAAGCCGAAGAAGATGCCGGCGATCATGCCGACGCGGCCCGGCACCAGCTCCTGCGCGAAGACGACGATGGCGGAGAACGCCGAGGAGAAGATCAGGCCGATCAGCACCGTCAGCACGCCCGTCCAGAAGAGGTTGGCATAGGGCAGCAGCAGCGCGAAGGGGATGACGCCGAGGATCGAGAACCAGATGACGAAGCGCGTGCCGAAGCGGTCGCCGATCGGGCCGCCCATGAAGACGCCGACGGCCGACGCGCCGAGGAAGAGGAATAGCATGAGCTGGGCATCGCGCACGCCGAGGCCGAAATTCTCGATCGTGTAGAAGGTGAAGTAGCTGGAAAGGCTGGAGAGGTAGACGTTCTTCGTGGTCGTCAGCAGCACGAGCACGGCGAAGGCCCACATGACGCGGCCGCGCGCCAGCGGCAGTTCGCGGCTGACGGCCGGGCGGCCGGCGGCAAGCCGGCGTTCACCGGCATACCAGTTGCCGACCCAGGTGAGCAGGACCATGCCGACCAGTGCGACGGCGGAGAACCAGGCGACGCTCGTCTGGCCGAAGGGCAGCACGATGAAGGCGGCGAGCAGCGGGCCGATCGCCGTGCCGGCATTGCCGCCCACCTGGAACATCGACTGCGCGAGACCGTGGCGGCCGCCCGAGGCAAGGCGCGCGACTCGCGAGGATTCCGGATGGAAGATCGCCGAGCCGAGGCCGATCAGGCAGGCGCCGAAGACCAGCATGGGGAAGGAATGCGCATAGGCGAGCAGGATGAGGCCGACAAAGGTGCTTCCCATGCCGACCGGCAGCGAGAAGGGCATCGGCCAGCGGTCCGTGACGATGCCGACGGCCGGCTGCAGGAGCGAGGCCGTGACCTGGAAAGCCATGGTGAGCAGGCCGATCTGCACGAAGTCGAGCGCGTAGTTTTCTTTCAGGAGCGGATAGAGCGACGTCAGCAGCGACTGCATGATGTCGTTCAGCATGTGGCAGACGCTGACGGCGACGATGATGGAATAGGTGGTGCTGGCAGCGGCCCGGGGCGCTGCGGGAACGACAGTGGACATAATGGCCTCGAATGATCCGCCCGGTATGGCGTCTTTTGCCGCTCTCATACAAGGATTGCCTGCGGCCTGCTTTTGTGCTGAGGTCCATTTCTTACGCGAGTGGGCCAAAGATGGAAAAACTCACCCAGGAGCGCCTGCGGGCGCTCGACGACGATCACATCCGCACGCATTCGCAGATGGAACAGTCCAACGAGGATGTTCTCATCCGCAGTTCGGAGATTCCGGGCGGGTATGTCGTGCCGCCGCACCGCCACCGGCGCACGCAGTTTCTCTGCGTCTTTGCCGGCGTCGTGCTGGTCGGCACGGAGCGCGGCCGCTGGATGATCCCGCCCGGCCATGCCCTGCTCATTCCGCGCGGGCTGGAACATTCCGTCGAGATGTACAGCGATGTCAGCATGCGCTCGGTCTATATCTATTCGCCGGAAGGGCTGGCGGCCTCGCTGGAGCCGGCCGTGCTGGAGGTAACGGATCTTGCCCGCCAGCTTATCACCGAGGCGGTGCGGCAGGGGCCGGTTCCCGAAGAGCGCGGGCGGGCGGAACTGGTGATGGCGCTGCTGCTCGACGAGATCGGCCGCCTGCCGGAACGCCGGCTCGGCCTGCCCTTTCCGGCAAGCGGGCGGCTGGCCGAGCTTTGCCGCGATTTCGTCGAGCAGCCGTCGCCGACGGCGAAGATCGACGACTGGGCAAGACACCTCAACATGAGCCGGCGCACCTTCACGCGGTTCTTTCGCGAGGAGATGGGCGTGAGCTTCGTCACCTGGCGGCAACAGGCGTGTCTGTTCGCCTGCCTGCCGCGGCTTGCCGCCGGCGAGCCGGTGACGCGGGTGGCGCTCGACACGGGTTATGAAAGCGTGCCGGCCTTCACCACTATGTTCAAGCGCATGCTGGGCGCCTCGCCCCGCGCGTACCTCACGAGCCGCGCAGCGGCTTAGGTCTCAAAAAGACCGGCAAAGGACGCGTTTCGGGGACTGTTTTCCGCCGGCTTTTGGGATTAGGAAGGGGTGCGGGACCCAAATCGGGCCGCAAACCGGGAGCGGATGCCGCACGGGAGACGGAATTTGAGAAAACTACTGGTCATCGGGATCGGCGCGGGCAATCCCGAGCACATGACAGTTCAGGCGATCAATGCGCTGAACCGGGCGGATGTGCTCCTTATACCGACCAAAGGCGACGAGAAGGCCTTTCTCGCCGACGCGCGCCGCGAGATCTGCGACCGGTTCCTGACCAATCCTGCCTGCCGCATCCATGACTATGCCGTGCCGGTGCGCCGCGCCGACGGTTCCTATGAGGACGGCGTGCAGGACTGGCACCGCGCCATCGCTGCGGTCTACGAACGCACGCTCGTCAACGAGGTTGGCGAGGACGAGACACTCGGCCTGCTCGTCTGGGGCGATCCGATGCTCTACGACAGCACGCTGCGCATCGTTGAGCATGTCCGCGCCGCCGGCCGCGTCGCCTTCGAGACGGAGGTCATTCCCGGCATTACGAGCGTGCAGGCGCTGTGCGCCAGCCACGGCATCGCGCTGAACCGCATCGGCCTGCCGGTGCAAATCACCACTGGCCGCAGGCTTTCCGAAGGCTGGCCGGAGGGCACGCGCGACGCGCTGGTCATGCTGGATGGCGTGCAGGCCTTTCGCACGGTGGAGGATGCGGAGGCGGATATCTGGTGGGGCGCCTATCTCGGCACGCCGCACGAAATCCTGCTCTCCGGCAAGCTTGCCGAGATAGCGCAAACCATCAGCGACACCCGTCGCGATGCGCGTGAAAAACACGGCTGGATCATGGACACCTACCTGATCCGCCGCCCGGCGACCGAGAGCGAGGAGGGCGCGGCATGACGGCGACCCTCGCCCTTGAGCGCACCGCCCTCCGCCGCGGTGCCTGTCCGTCCATTGCGACGCCGATGCAGACAGGGGACGGCCTGCTGGTGCGCCTGCGGCCCGTCGCGACAGCGCTCACCGCGCAAGACCTGCATGCGCTTACCGATCTCGCGCGCGAACACGGCAACGGGCTGATCGAGATCACCGCCCGCGGCAATGTCCAGCTTCGGGGCCTGAGCGCGGATACGGTGCCGCGCCTCGCCGCGGGCCTTGCCGCCGCCGGCATCGTGCCGCAAACGGGTGTCGCGATCGAGGTGCCGCCGCTTGCGGGCATCGACCCATCTGAAATCGCCGATGCGACTCTGGTTGCCGAAGCGCTTCGTCGCGCCATCGTGGATGCGGGGCTCCGGCTTGCGCCGAAACTCGCCATTGTCGTCGATGGTGGTGGTCAGCTTAATCTTGCCGACATGGTTGCCGATATCCGGCTCGATGCCGTTGTGCAGCCGGAGGGATTTGCCTGGCGGCTCTCGGTGGGCGGAGACCGGACGACCGCGACGGCCGTGGCCCTGCTCTCTCGTGAAGCGGTCATCGATGGCACCATGACGGTGGTCAAGGCTCTTGCCGCTATCGGCCCTGCCGCGCGGGGCCGTGATCTTGACCCGGAGGCGCTGGATGCGGGTCAGGTGCCGCTTGCTCTTCCCGCCGCATCGTCGCGGCATCCGCTCGGCCTTCACGACATCGGTGGCGAAACCGTGCTCGGCCTTGCGCCCGCCTATGGCCAGATGCATGCAGACCATCTGGCTGCCCTTCTGGACGGGCTTTCCGCCTGCGGTGCCGTCGAATTCCGCCTTGCACCCCACCGCACACTTCTGGTCCGCGGCCTCTCCGAGGCGACGCTTGCCGCTGCGCGGGCGCATGCGGATCGCGAAGGGTTCTGGAGCTCGGCCGATGCGCCGGGGCGCGCGATCTCGATCTGCGCCGGGGCCGCCGGCTGCGCTTCCGGCACCTTCGACACCCATGCGGCGGCCGACGCTATGGTGGCCCATGCGGGTGCCCTGCTGGATGGTTCCGTCGACGTGCACATTTCCGGCTGCGCGAAGGGCTGCGCCCATCCGGCCGTCGCCGCCGTCACGCTTTGCGGCACGGTAACCGGCATCGGTCTCGTCGCGCATGGCCGGGCTGGCGACATGCCCGCGGCAACGGTTTCGCCCGATACGCTGGAGTCTGCCATCCAGCGTATCGGCACCCTCCTGCGCGCGCGCCGCGCGGAAAACGAGACGGCCAAGAGCCTGCTCGACCGCACCGCGCCCGCGACCCTCGCTTCCGCATATCAAGGCCTCACATGACCGAGTACGACTACATCAAGGATGGCAACGCCATCTATGAAAAATCCTTCGCCATCATCCGTGCGGAGGCCGATTTGTCGCGCTTCTCCGAGGCGGAAGCCGATGTGGCGGTGCGCATGATCCATGCCGCCGGCTTGGTCGAGGCGGCACCGCATTTCGTCTTCTCGCCGGATTTCGTCGCCTCCGCACGCGCAGCCCTTCAGGCCGGCGCGCCGATCTTCTGCGATGCCGAAATGGTCGCGCGCGGCGTGACGGCGGCGCGTTTGCCGGCGAACAATGACGTCATCTGCACGCTGCGCGATCCGCGCACGCCAGAACTTGCCGCGGAAAGCGGCAACACACGCTCGGCGGCCGCCATCCGGCTCTGGCTCGATCGCATGGCGGGCTCCGTGGTGGCGATCGGCAATGCGCCGACGGCGCTGTTCTACCTGCTCGAACTGCTGCGCGACGGCGCGCCGAAACCGGCTGCGATCCTCGGCATGCCGGTCGGTTTCGTGGGGGCTGCGGAATCCAAGGATGCGCTGGCGGAAAATTCCTATGGCGTGCCCTATGCCATCGTGCGCGGCCGCCTCGGCGGCAGCGCCATGACAGCGGCCGCCCTCAATTCGCTGGCGAGGCCGGGACTATGAACATGGTGGCGACGGTGACGGGACGACTTTTTGGCGTGGGCACGGGGCCGGGCGATCCGGAACTGCTGACATTGAAGGCGGTGCGGGCGATCGGCGAGGCGGATGTGCTCGCCTATTTCGCCAAGGCCGGCCGCACGGGCAATGGGCGGGCGATCGTCGAGGGGCTGTTGAAGCCCGGCATGGTGGAGCTGCCGCTCTACTATCCGGTGACGACCGAAATTCACAAGGACCACGACGACTACAAGAGCCAGATCACGGCCTTCTACGATGCCTCCGCGGCGGCGGTCTCCGAGCATCTCGCAGCCGGGCGAACGGTGGCGATCCTGTCGGAAGGCGACCCGATGTTCTATGGCTCCTACATGCACCTGCATGTGCGGCTTGCCGATCGGTTTCCGACAGAGGTCATCCCCGGCATCACGGCGATGTCCGGCTGCTGGTCGCTTTCGGGCCTGCCGATCGTGCAGGGCGATGACGTGCTGTCCGTGCTGCCGGGCACGATGGGCGAGGAGGAGCTGTCGCGCCGGCTCGTCGATACCGAGGCCGCCGTCATCATGAAGGTCGGCCGCAACCTTCCGAAAATCCGCCGGGCGCTGTCGAATGCCGGCCGGCTCGGCGAGGCCGTCTATGTCGAGCGCGGCACCACGCCGGTGGGCAAATCCATGCGGCTTTCGGAAAAGCTCGACGATACGGCGCCCTATTTTTCGCTGGTGCTCGTGCCGGGCTGGAGCGGGCGCGAATGACCGGAAAACTCTTCGTCATCGGCACCGGCCCGGGCAATCCGGACCAGATGACGCCGGAAGCCCTGCGCGCCGTCGAGGCTTCGACGGAATTCTTCGGCTACTTCCCCTATATCGACCGGCTCAATCTTCGGCCGGACCAGATCAAGGTCGCCTCCGACAACCGCGAGGAGCTGAACCGCGCGCAGGCAGCACTTGAGCGGGCGGCGGCGGGGGGCAATGTCTGCGTCGTCTCGGGCGGCGATCCCGGTGTTTTTGCGATGGCGGCGGCGGTCTGCGAGGCGATCGATGCCGGGCCGGAGACGTGGAAGACGGTCGATCTCGTCGTCGTGCCGGGCGTTACGGCCATGCTGGCGGTCGCAGCCCGCATTGGCGCGCCGCTTGGCCATGATTTCTGCGCGATCTCGCTTTCCGACAATCTGAAACCCTGGGAGATCATCGAGAAGCGGTTGCGGATGGTGTCGGAAGCCGGCCTCGTTATCGCGCTCTACAATCCGATCAGCAAGGCGAGGCCCTGGCAGCTCGGCCGGGCCTTTGAAATCCTGCGCGAGGTGCTGCCGGCGGAAACGCCGGTGATCTTCGGCCGCGCCGCGGGCCGGCCGGATGAGCGAATGCTGGTCATGCCGATCGGCGAGGCGGAGGCGGAGCGCGCCGACATGGCGACCTGCGTGGTCATCGGCTCGCCGGAAACGCGGGTCATTGCGCGGCCCTCGCTGCCGGCTCTCGTCTATACGCCGCGGTTCCTGAAGGATGCCAGCAGATGATCGGCGAGCCGCAGCGCGTCCTCGACCGTTTCGGCACGGTGGCCTTTGCCGTCTTCGGCTCGATCGACGAGCACGACGGGCAGGCCGAGAATGCGCGCGGCGACGATCTTGCCATGGGTGGCGTCGCCGCCGGAATTCTTGCTGACGATCACGTCGATGCGGTGGTCTCGCAGAAGCGCAACCTCCGCCTCCACGGCGAAGGGGCCGCGGGCGAGCAGGTATTCGACATGTGGCGCGTCCAGCGGCGGATCGACCGGATCGACGCTGCGCACGAGATAATGGTGCTGCGGGGCGGCATCGAAGGTTTTGGCCTCCTGCCGGCCGATCGCCAGCAGCACGCGGCGCGGTTCGTCACCCACGGCCGCCACGGCCGCATCGGTCGAGGGGACGCGGGTCCAGCGGTCGCCTTCGGTCTCGTCCCAGCCGAGGCGTTCCAGCCGCAGCAGCGGCACGCCGGTCGTGTGGCTCGCCGCGTGGGCATTGGCGGAAATCTGCCGGGCGAAGGGATGCGTGGCGTCGATCAGGAGGTCGATGGCCTCATCGTCGAGATAGGCGGCAAGTCCCTCGACGCCGCCGAAACCGCCGCTGCGCACGGGCACGGGCTGCGGGGCGGGATCGAGCGTGCGGCCGGCGAGCGACAGCGTGACGGCAAGGTCGGGTCTTCCGGCAAGCCGGCTTGCGAGATCGCGGGCCTCGGTCGTGCCGCCCAATATGAGGATGCGTCGCTTGTCCACGCCTGATCAGTCCCTTTCGGCCGCCCCGTGGCTTTCCATCGTCGGGATCGGCGAGGATGGTCTAGCGGGTCTGGGTGACGAGGCCAAGACTGCGATCGGTGCGGCCGAGATCGTTTTCGGCGGCGCGCGGCATCTGGAGCTTGCCGATGCGGCGATCCGCGGGGAGCGGCAGGTGTGGCTCAGCCCGTTCGAGCGCTCCGTCGAGGCGGTGCTTGCCGCTCGGGGCCGGCCCATCGTCGTGCTCGCGTCCGGTGATCCGTTCTTCTACGGCGTCGGCGTTACGCTGTCCCGGCGTATTGCGCGGGCGGAGATGCGCGTTTTCCCCGCACCCTCGGCCTTCAGCCTTGCGGCATCGCGTCTGGGCTGGGCCTTGCAGGAGACGGTCTGCGTCTCGCTGCATGGCCGGCCGATCGATCTCATTCGCCCGCATCTGCATCCCGGTAGCCGGATTCTGGCGCTGACCTCGGACAGCGACGGGCCGGCGGCGCTGGCTGGCCTGCTGGCGGAAAGCGGTTTTGGCGGCTCGACGATGACCGTTCTCGAAGCGCTCGGTGGTGCGCGGGAGCGGGTGAGCAGCCATCGGGGGGACCGGTTTGCCCTCGTGGGTGCGGATATGCTGAATGTCTGTGCGGTCGAGGTCGCGGCCGGGGCTGACGCGCGGGTGCTGGCCTTTACGCCGGGGCTCGACGAGGGGCTTTTCGAGCATGACGGCCAGATCACCAAGCATGAGGTGCGGGCGCTGACGCTCTCCGCCCTTGCGCCGAAGCGTGGGGAACTGCTGTGGGATATCGGTGCCGGTTCGGGCTCGATCGGTATTGAGTGGATGCTGGCAGATCCGTCGCTGCGCGCCATTGCGATCGAGGGTCATGCGGAGCGTGCCGCCCGCATCCGGCGGAATGCGCAGAATTTTGGTGTGCCGGGCCTGTCGGTCGTCGAGGGGGTGGCGCCGGGGGCGCTTGCCGGATTGGCGGCGCCGGATGCCGTCTTCATCGGCGGCGGCGGCAGCGAGGCTGGGGTGATGGAGGCGGCGCTGGCTGGGGTGAAACCCGGCGGCCGGCTCGTTGCCAATGCGGTGACGACGGAGATGGAGGCGGTGCTTCTTGCGCATCACGCGCGGCTCGGCGGCTCGTTGATCCGCATCGATATCGCGCGGGCATCGCCCGTAGGAACCATGACGGGTTGGCGGCCGGCCATGCCGGTCACGCAATGGCGCTGGGTGAAGCCGGCTAAACATATTGAGGATTGAGACATGACCGTCCATTTCATCGGCGCCGGACCGGGTGCCGCCGATCTCATCACTGTGCGCGGGCGCGACCTTATCGGCAAATGCCCGGTCTGCCTCTATGCCGGCTCGATCGTCTCGCCGGAGCTTTTGCAATATTGCCCGCCCGGTGCGCGCATCGTCGATACGGCGCCGCTCTCGCTCGACGAGATCGAGGCGGAGTTTTTGCGCGCGGCGGAGGCGGGGGAGGATGTGGCGCGGCTGCATTCCGGCGATCTTTCCGTCTGGAGCGCCGTCGCCGAGCAGATCCGGCGGCTGGAAAAGCATGGGCTGACCTACACGATGACGCCGGGCGTGCCCTCCTTTGCGGCGGCGGCGGCGGCGCTTGGCCGGGAACTCACCATTCCCGCGGTGGCGCAGAGCCTGGTGCTCACCCGCGTTTCCGGCCGCGCCTCGCCCATGCCGAACCGCGAGACGCTGGAAAATTTCGGCGCGACGGGGGCGACGCTTGCCATTCATCTGGCGATCCATGCGCTGGACAAGGTCGTCGAGGACCTGACGCCGCTCTATGGCGCGGATTGCCCGGTGGCGATCGTCGTCAAGGCGTCGTGGCCGGACGAGCGCGTGGTGCGCGGCACGCTCTCGGACATTGCGGCGAAGGTTGCCGAGGAGCCGATCGAGCGCACGGCGCTGATCTTCGTCGGCCGCACGCTCGCGGCGGCGGATTTTCGCGAGAGCTCGCTCTACGATCCCGCCTACCAGCGCCGTTTCCGCGGCCGGGGCGAGTGATTATTCGGCGGCGGCCATCGACGGTGCGGGCACGTAGTTGAGCACCGGGCCGAGCCAGCGCTCGACCTCCATCACGGACATGCCCTTGCGCCGCGCATAATCCTCCACCTGGTCGCGCTCCACTTTGGCGACGCCGAAATAGTAGCTCTCGGGCGAGGCGATGTAGAGGCCGGAGACGGAGGAGCCGGGCCACATGGCGAAGCTTTCCGTCAGCGTCACGCCGATTTCCTTCTCCGCATCGAGCAGGCGGAAGAGCGCCGTCTTTTCGGTGTGGTCGGGCTGGGCGGGGTAGCCGGGTGCGGGGCGGATGCCGGCATAGGGCTCGCCGATGAGGTCGGTGGGGGCGAAGGTCTCGTCTGGCGCGTAGCCCCAGAGTTCCTTGCGCACCACTTCGTGCATGCGCTCGGCGAAGGCTTCGGCGAAACGGTCGGCGAGCGCTTTGACGAGGATCGAGTTGTAGTCGTCGTTCGCCCGCTCGAAACGTTCCGCGATGGCGATCTCGCCGATGCCGGCGGTGACGACGAAGCCGCCGAGATAATCCTGTTTGCCGCTGTCAACCGGGGCGACGAAGTCGGAGAGCGCGACGTTCGGGCGGCCGTCGCGCTTGGAAAGCTGCTGGCGGAGCGTGAAGAAGGTGGCGAGTTCCTTGTTGCGCGCTTCGTCGGTGAAGAGGCGGATGTCGTCGCCCACGCTGTTTGCCGACCAGAAGCCGATGACGGCTTTCGGCGTGAACCATTTTTCGGCGATGATCTTTTCGAGCATTGCCTGCGCATCGGCGAAGAGCTGGCGGGCCGCCGGTCCCTGCTTTTCGTCGTCGAGGATTTTCGGGTAGACGCCCTTCAGCTCCCAGGTCTGGAAGAAGGGGGTCCAGTCGATATAGCGGGCGAGGTCGGCGAGGTCCCAGTCCTGCCAGACGCGGGTGCCGAGGAAGGACGGCGTCTTCGGCTGGTAGGCGGACCAGTCGGCCTTGAAGGCGTTGTCTCGGGCCTTGCCGATCGGCAGGCGCTGCTTTTCCGCTTCGCTGCGGGCGTGCGCGTCGGCGACCTTGCGGTATTCCGCCTTCAGCGTCTCGACGTAGCCGGGCTTCATGTCGGCCGACAGCAGGCTGCCGACCACGCCGACGGCGCGGCTGGCATCGGTGACGTAGACGGTCTGGCCGCGGTCGTAGCGCGGGTGGATCTTGACGGCGGTGTGCACGCGGCTCGTCGTGGCGCCGCCGATGAGGAGGGGGATGTCGAAGCCTTCGCGTTCCATTTCGGTGGCGACATGCACCATCTCGTCGAGCGATGGGGTGATGAGGCCGGACAGGCCGATGATGTCGACTTTTTCGGCCTTCGCCGTCTCAAGAATCTTCGTTGCCGGCACCATGACGCCGAGGTCGATGATCTCGTAATTGTTGCAGGCGAGCACGACGCCGACGATGTTCTTGCCGATATCGTGCACGTCGCCCTTGACGGTCGCCATCAGGATCTTGCCCGCACTCTGGCGTTCGCCGCTGCCGCCGTTCGCGCGCTTTTCGGCCTCCATGTAGGGCAGCAGCACGGCGACGGCCTGTTTCATCACGCGGGCGGATTTCACCACCTGCGGCAAAAACATCTTACCCGCGCCAAAAAGGTCGCCAACGACGTTCATGCCGGCCATCAGCGGGCCTTCGATGACGTGAAGCGGGCGCTCGGCGTTCTGGCGGGCTTCCTCCGTGTCGGCCTCGACGAATTCGGTGATGCCGTTGACCAGCGCGTGCTCCAGCCGCTTTTCGACGCCCCAGTCGCGCCAGGCGAGGTCGCGCTCCTTGGCTTCCTTGCCGGCCGCACCCTTGAAGCGTTCGGCGATCTCCAGCAGGCGTTCGGTGGCGGTGCCGCCGCCCTTGGGCGCGCGGTTCAGCACCACGTCCTCGCAGGCTTCGCGCAGGTCCGGTTCGATCGTGTCGTAGACGGCGAGCTGGCCGGCGTTCACGATGCCCATGTCCATGCCCGCCTGGATGGCGTGGTAGAGGAAGACGGCGTGCATGGCTTCGCGCACCGGCTCGTTGCCGCGGAAGGAGAAGGAAAGGTTGGAGACGCCACCGGAAATGTGGACATGCGGCAGGGTGGAGGTGATTTCGCCGGTCGCCTCGATGAAGTCGACGCCGTAATTGTCGTGTTCCTCGATGCCGGTGGCCACCGCAAAGATGTTCGGATCGAAGACGATGTCTTCCGGCGCGAGGCCGGCGACTTCGGTGAGCAGCTTGTAGGCGCGGGTGCAGATATCCACCTTGCGCGCCTTCGTGTCGGCCTGGCCGGTCTCGTCGAAGGCCATGACGACGACGGCGGCGCCATAGGCGCGCACCAGTTTCGCATGGTGCAGGAAAGCCTCTTCGCCTTCCTTCAACGAGATCGAGTTGACCAGCGGCTTGCCCTGCACGCATTTCAGGCCGGCCTCGATCACCTCCCATTTCGAACTGTCGATCATCAGGGGAACGCGGGCGATATCCGGCTCGGCGGCGATGAGGTTGACATATTCCGTCATGGCCCGGGCGGAATCGATCAGGCCCTCGTCCATGTTGATGTCGATGATCTGCGCGCCATTCGCCACCTGGTCGCGCGCGACGTCGAGGGCGGCGGCATAGTCGCCGGCGGTGATCAGCTTGCGGAATTTCGCCGAGCCCGTGACGTTGGTGCGCTCGCCGACATTCACGAAGGGAATGGCGTCGGTCAGCGTGAAAGGTTCGAGACCGGACAGGCGCATATGGCGCGGGATGTCCGGGATTTCGCGGGGCGCATGGCGCGAAGCGGCCGCGGCGATGGCGCGGATATGGTCCGGCGTCGAGCCGCAGCAGCCGCCGACGATGTTGACCAAGCCATCGCGCATAAAACCTTCGATCTGGGCGGCCATCTCGTCCGGCGTCTCGTCATACTGGCCGAAGGCGTTCGGCAGGCCGGCATTGGGATAGGCGCAGACGAAGGTTTGCGCGACCGAGGAGATTTCGGCGAGGTGGGCGCGCATGGCGTTGGCGCCGAGCGCGCAGTTGAGGCCGATGGAGAAGGGATCGGCGTGGCGCACCGAGTTCCAGAAGGCTTCTGGCGTCTGGCCGGACAGCGTGCGGCCGGAGAGGTCGGTGATGGTGCCGGAGATCATGACCGGCAGGTGGATGTCCTTTTCCTCGAAGACTTCGCGGGTGGCGAAGATCGCGGCCTTGGCGTTCAGCGTGTCGAAGATCGTCTCGATCAGGATGATATCGGCGCCGCCGTCGATGAGGCCGCGGACCTGCTCGGCATAGGCGGTGCGCAGGTCGTCGAAGGTGACGGCGCGGTAGCCGGGATTGTTGACGTCCGGCGAAATGGAGGCGGTGCGGTTCGTCGGGCCGAGCGCGCCGGCGACGAAGCGGCGGCGGCCGTCCTTTTCCTGCGCGCGCAGGCCGGCGCGGCGTGCAAGGCGCGCGCCGTCGCGGTTCAGTTCATAGACCATGTCCTCCATGCCGTAATCGGCCTGGGCGATGGTGGTGGAGGAGAAGGTGTTGGTTTCGAGGATATCGGCGCCGGCGAGCGCGTAGCGATAGTGGATGTCCTCGATCGCGCCGGGCTGGGTCAGCGTCAGCAGGTCGTTGTTGCCCTGCTGGTGGCAGGCGCAGTCGCCGAAGCGGTCGCCGCGAAAATCGTCTTCCACCAGCTTCAGCGTCTGGATTTCCGTGCCCATGGCGCCGTCGAGCACCAGGATGCGCTCGCGGGCGGCAGCCTGCAGGGCGGCGAGGACCTCGCTTCCGTCGCGGCGTGGCAGTTCGGGGCCGAACAGGGTGTCCAGGTGCGAATTGGCCATGGCAAAGCCCTCCGGTGTCATCATACTACACCGGAGATCACATAAAGATATCTTTATGTCAATATGTCTTTATGCGTTAAGCCGTCAGTGCACCGCCCCGCGCGCGCCGGCAAGCGAGGCGAACAGCGCCCTCAGACGCACGATATCGGGATCGATGCCCTCGTAGCGCGCGAGCTTGCGCACTTCCTTCAGCGCTTCGACGGCAAGATCGGCGCCGCGCGGTTGCCAGAGCAGCCAGGAGATGAAGATGAATTCCGGCTTTCCGGTGCCGGAGAGGCCGTGGTCGGTATTGGCAAGCATTGTTTCCCCAATCGGTGAATTGGGGGATGACCGGACGCACGCATGCGGGAGCAGGCGCACCCTTGGGACACCCCGCCCATGGACGTTACAGCTGTCAGGGCAGGTCTCCTGGCTTGCGGGTCGTCGCTCCTGTCTCGCCTTCCCGGTGTAAAAACCAGTGGCATCCTTCGACAGAAACTCGCCGTTCACAGTTGCGGGGGCAGCGCCGGTCTTGATGCTCGATCTGGAGCATCGCACCGGCTTCCCTCTTAGCCTCCGAGCCGTTTCGACTCGGAAGACCCTGACGGCGCCAAGCTGGCGTGGCGGCGCCGCCGAGTCAATGGCGGGATCGGGCTTCGCACGAGGTCCGGAACTTTTCCCCATGTCATGCATTTGGCATCCGCCTGTCCTATGCGCTCGTGCGGCCCCATCCGGGTCGTGCGATTCACCAAAACCACAAATGAGGGTCGATGCTGCGCCATCCGGTCATGTTGACATGTTGCAAGTCTCTGTCCTTGCGGCTAAAAAATGCCGTTTTCATGCACCACGCGGCCAGGATGCCAAGCAGCGTGTCGCCTGAGCCATGTCCATTCCATTCGCGCCATCCGGGCGCCGTATGGTCTCATGGCTGATCGCGGCACCGAGATGAAGCCTGCCCGCAACAAACCGTTCGGCGCAAAGGCCGTTGCCGGATGGTTCCATATGGCCGGATCCAGAATCAGAAACATGCCCCTTCACAATACGCCGCAAGCCCCTTCGCGCGACGCCGACGCCAAGCAGATCGATTATAACGATTCGATCCGCGCCACCTATCTGTCGCTCGAGGAGCTCGCCGATTGCGGTGAAGCGCTGGCGCGCGACAAGACCGCGGCGCTGCCCGGCTTCCAGCCCTTCGAATTCCGTGCCCGGCACAAGGAAAACGAGAAGGAAATCTTTCGCGTCTACCAGGCGACGGCCAAGGATGTCGAAGCGGGCGCCCAGATCACGCCTGCCGCCGAATGGCTGCTCGACAACTATTATGTCGTCGAAGAGGCGATCCAGGAGGTCCGGCGCGACTTCCCGCGGCGGTTCTACCGCCAGCTGCCGACCATCCAGATCGAAGGGCAGGTGGTGCCGCGCACGCTGGCGCTCGCGTGGCTCTATGTCGCGCATACCCATAGCGGCGTCTCCCATGAGGGCCTGACATCCTTCGTGCAGGGCTTCCAGAAGCTCGACGCGCTGAAGATCGGCGAACTCTGGGCGCTGCCGTCCTTCATTCGCTTCGTGCTGCTCGAAAACCTGCGGCGCATATCAAGCCGCGTCGAGCGCTCGCGAAAAATGCGCTTCAAGGCCAACGAGGTGGCCGACGAGCTGATCCGCCTCAACGATCCGGAAAAGTGCATCGCGCATCTCCAGTCGATGGAGAGCTTCGTCGAGGACAACACCTTCGTCATCCAGCTGCTCTATCGCCTGCGCGACGGCCTCCAGGCCTCCGGCGCGGTGATCCAGTGGCTGGAGCGCAAGATCGAAAGCCGCGGCACGGATCTCGAAGAACTGATCGTCGCGGAGAACAACCGGCTTTCCTCCGGCAACGTGACGATGAGCTCGCTCATCAAGAGCCTGCGTTCGGTCGACGACACGGAATGGCCGGTCTGGTTCGAAAGCGTCAGCCGTCTCGACGAGGCGCTGCGGCAGGGTTCGGACTATAGCGACCTCGATTTCGGCTCGCGCAACAAATACCGCAACACGATCGAGCGTTTTGCCCGCCGTTCCGGCAAGACCGAGCTGGAAGTCACCGAGATCGCGCTGGCCATGACGGCGGAAGACGCCGCGGCCCATGCGGACGATCCGGAATATCAGGCCAATGTCGCCTCCTTCCTCGTCGGCAAGAAGCGCAAGCTGCTCGAAAAACGCATCGACTACAGCCCCTCGATCGTCCAGCGCGTCGTGCGCTTCGGGCGCCGGCTCGACTGGTTCGCCATTGCCGGGCCGAACATCATCCTGACGCTGCTCGCGATGATCGCGGTCTATTATTTCCTCGATCAGCTCGACATTCCGGACGGCGCCTGGCTGATCATGCTGATCCTCTTCGCGCTGCCGGCCTCCGAAGGGGCGACGGGCCTGTTCAACACGCTCGTCACCTTCTTCGTGACGCCGTCGCGCCTCGTCGGCTATGAATTCAAGGACGGGATTCCGGAGGATGCGCGCACGCTCGTCGTGGTGCCCTGTCTGATTTCCAAGCGCGACCATGTCGACGAGCTGGTGCGCAATCTGGAAGTCCACTATCTCGCCAATCCGCGCGGCGAGATCTATTTCTCGCTGCTCAGCGACTGGGCCGACAGTTCGTCCGAGGAATCTCCCGCCGATCTCGACGTGCTCGACTATGCCAAGCGCGAGATCGCCACCCTTTCGGCACGCTATGCCTATGACGGCCGCACGCGCTTCTACCTGCTGCACCGCCGCCGCCTGTTCAACCCGTCCGAAGGCTGCTGGATGGGCTGGGAGCGCAAGCGCGGCAAGCTGCACGAGCTGAATCTGCTTTTGCGCGGTGATGGCGACACGACCTTCCTGCCGGGCGCCAACATCGTGCCGGCGGACGTGAAATACGTCATGACGCTCGATTCCGACACGCGCCTGATGCGCGATGCGGTGACGAAGCTCGTCGGCAAGCTGCACCACCCGATCAACCGCCCGGTCGTCGACGCGGACAAGGGCGAAGTCACCGCCGGCTACAGCATCCTGCAGCCGCGCGTGACCCCTTCGCTGACGACGGGCAAGGAAGCCTCGACCTTCCAGCGCATCTTCTCCGCCGACCGCGGCATCGACCCCTATGTCTTCACCGTGTCCGACGTCTACCAGGACTTCGTCGGCGAAGGCACCTTCACAGGCAAGGGCCTCTATCACGTCGACGCTTTCGAGGCGTCGGTGAAGGGCCGCATCGAGGAGAACTCTGTTCTCAGCCACGACCTTCTCGAAGGCTCGCTGGCGCGCTGCGCGCTGGTGACGGATGTCGAGCTGGTGGAGGATTTCCCGACCCGCTACGGCGTCGAAACCTCGCGCCAGCATCGCTGGGCGCGCGGCGACTGGCAGCTTCTGCCCTATATTTTCGGCCCGTCGAGCGGCATTTCCATGCTTGGCCGCTGGAAGATGTACGATAACCTGCGCCGCAGCCTCATCCCGATCGGCTGGCTCGTCGCCTCCGTCATGGGCTGGTACTATATGGAGCCGCGCCAGGCACTGATCTGGCAGCTCGTGCTGATCTTCCTGCTCTTCGTCGCCCCGACGCTGTCGCTGATCTCCGGCGTCATGCCGCGCCGCAACGACATCGTCGCGCGCGCCCATGTGCACCGCGTCTTCTCCGATATCCGCGCGGCCAATGCGCAGGTGGCGCTGCGCATCGCCTTCATCGCCCATTCGGCGGCGCTGATGGCGGATGCGATCGTGCGCTCGCTCTATCGCACCATGGTCAGCCGCAAGCTGATGCTGGAATGGCGCACGGCCGCGCAGGCCGACAGTGCTGCGCGCGGTGGCATCCTCGCCCATTACAAGTCCATGTGGCAGGCGCCGGCGCTGGCGGTGCTGTCCGTGGCGCTCGCCATGATCTCGGATACCGGGCTTCCCTATATCGGCATTCCCTTCGCGCTCGTCTGGGCGCTCTCGCCGATGATCGCCTGGTATGTCAGCCAGACGGCGGAGACCGAGGACCAGCTCGTCGTCTCCGACTATGTGGCGAGCGAGCTGCGCAAGATCGCGCGGCGCACCTGGCGCTATTTCGAGGAATTCGTCACCGCCGAGCAGCACTACCTGCCGCCGGACAACTTCCAGGAAACGCCGCAGCCGGTGCTTGCCGAACGCACCTCGCCGACCAATGTCGGCGTCTATCTGCTCTCGGTGATTTCCGCGCGCGATTTCGGCTGGATCTCGTTTGAAGAGACGGTGCGCCGTCTCGAACAGACGATCGCCACCATCGACGGCATGCCGAAATATCGTGGCCATCTCTACAACTGGTATCGCACCAACACGCTGGAAACGCTGGGCCCGCGCTATGTCTCGGCGGTCGACAGCGGCAACCTTGCCGGCCACCTCATCGCCATCTCCTCCATGTGCCGCGAATGGGCGGAGGCGCCGTCGGCGCATCTGCAGGGCAGCCTGGACGGCATCGGCGACGTCGCCTCGATCCTTTCCGAAACGCTGGCGCAACTGCCGGACGACCGCAAGACCGTGCGGCCGCTGCGCCGACTCATCGAGGAGCGCATCGCCGGCTTCCAGAATGCGCTCGCCGCCGTCAAGCGCGAGCACGAATTCGCCTCCATCCGTGTCATCAACCTCTCGGTGCTGGCGCGCGACGTCAACAAGCTGATCGTCAACCTCGACCACGAGATCAAGTCGGCCGAGAGCGGCGAGCTCGTCAAATGGGCGGGTGCGCTGGTTGCGACCTGCGAGGCGCATATTGCCGATAGCGTCTTCGACCTCGGCAGCATCGAGCCGTTGCGCGACCGCCTGGTCGTGCTGCGCGACCGTTCACGCGACATCGCCTTCTCGATGGATTTCGGCTTCCTGTTCCGGCCGGAGCGCCGGCTGCTGTCGATCGGCTACCGCGTCGAGACCAACGAGCTCGATGAGGCCTGCTACGACCTGCTCGCCTCGGAAGCGCGCCTGACGAGCCTCTTCGCCATCGCCAAGGGCGATCTTCCGACCGAGCACTGGTACAAGCTCGGCCGTCCGGTGGTGCCGGTCGGTTCGCGCGGCGCGCTGGTCTCCTGGTCCGGCTCGATGTTCGAGTACCTGATGCCGCCGCTCGTCATGCAGGAGCGCCAGGGCGGCATCTTGAACCAGACGAACAATCTCGTCGTGGTGGAGCAGATGAACCATGGCCGCCGGCTCGGCACGCCCTGGGGCATTTCGGAAGCGGCCTTCAACGCCCGCGACCATGAGCTGACCTACCAGTACACCAATTTCGGCGTGCCGACGCTCGGCCTGAAGCGCGGCCTCGGCCAGAATGCGGTGATCGCGCCCTATGCCTCGCTGCTCGCGGCGCAATATGCGCCGAAGGAGGCGCTGGAAAACCTCGAACGTCTGCGCAAGCTCGGCGCCCTCGGCGTCTACGGCTTCCACGATGCGGTCGACTTCACGCCGACCCGCGTGCCGGAGGGCAAGACCTGCGCCGTCGTGCGCAACTACATGGCGCACCATCACGGCATGTCGATCGCCGCCGTCGCCAACGTCGTCTTCAACGGCGCGCTGCGCGAGCGTTTCCATGCCGACCCCGTCATCGAGGCGGCCGAGCTGCTGCTCCAGGAAAAGGCGCCGCGCGACATTCCGGTCATCAACGCCAAGCGCGAGCCGGAAACCGTCGGCAGCACGCAGGCCGACCTGCTGCGGCCGGAAATCCGCATCATCAAGGAGCCGTTCAACAAGGAACGCGAGACCGTCTTCCTGTCGAACGGCCACTATGCGGTGATGCTGACGGCGACCGGTGCCGGCTATTCGCGCTGGAACGGCCAGTCCGTGACGCGCTGGAAGCCCGATCCTACCGAGGACCGCTGGGGTTCCTTCCTCTTCCTGCGCGATACCGCGACGAACGAGTGGTGGTCCGCTACCGCCGAGCCGAAGCGTATCGATGGCGAGGTGACGAAGACCCAGTTCGGCGACGACAAGGCGGAGTTCATCAAGACCGTCGGCACGCTGACGAGCGAGGTCGAATGCATCGTCGCCACCGAGCACGATGCCGAAGGCCGCCGCCTGACGCTGCTCAACACCGGCACGGAAGACCGCTTCATCGAGGTGACCTCCTATATGGAGCCCGTCATCTCGACGGATGATGCCGACAGCGCCCATCCGATGTTCTCGAAAATGTTCATCAAGACGGAGATCGGCAAGCGCGGCGACGTCATCCGCGCCGAGCGCCAGAAGCGCAATCCGAACGAACCGGACATGGTGATCGCCCATCTCATCGTGGACAATGCCGGCCCGTCGCGCCGCACCGAGATCGAGACCGATCGCCGCCGCTTCATCGGCCGCGGCCGTTCGCTGACGACGGCCGCCGCTTTTGATGCCGGCGCGCAGCTCTCCGGCACGGACGGCTTCACGCTCGATCCGGTCATGGCGCTGCGCCGCGTCGTGCGCGTGCCGGCGGGCAAGAAGGTCAAGGTCATTTTCTGGACCATCGCGGCGCCCAGCCGCGCCGAAGCGGACGCCGCGATCGACCGTTACCGCCATCCGGACGTGTTCAACCACGAAATGATCCATGCCTGGACGCGCTCGCAGGTTCACATGCGTCATGTCGGCGTGACCTCGCAGGAGGCTGCAAGCTTCCAGATGCTCGGCCGCTACCTGATCTATCCGGACATGCATCTGCGTGCCGATACCGGCACCATCCAGACGGGGCTTACCGCCCAGTCGGCGCTCTGGCCGCTGGCGATCTCGGGCGACTTCCCGATCTTCGTTCTGCGCATCAACGACGATATCGACCTCGATGTCGCCCGCGAGGCGCTGCGCGCGCAGGAATATCTGCGCCACCGCGGCGTGACCGCCGACCTGGTGATCCTCAACGAACGCGCCTCCTCCTATGCGCAGGACATGCAGCACGCGCTCGACCAGATGTGCGAGAACCTGCGCATGCGCGGGCAGTCCGATGGCGTGCGCCAGCATATCTTCGCGGTCCGCCGCGACCTGATGGAGGTTTCCACCTGGCAGGCGCTGCTTGCCACGGCGCGCGCCGTCTTCCATGCCCGCAACGGCTCCCTTTCGGACCAGATCGCCCGCACGGTCGCTCTGTTCTCCACGCCGCGCGGCGACGAGGAGACGAAGGCCGATCCGACCTTGCCGAAGCCTGCTGCACCACCGGCCGGCGAGCCGGTGACGATCGATGGCGAGGGCCTGACCTTCTGGAACGGCTTTGGCGGTTTCAACGGCGAGCGCCGGGAATATGCCATGCGGCTGCGCGGCGGCGAAGCGACGCCGCAGCCGTGGATCAACGTCATCTCCAACCAGCATTTCGGCTTCCACGTCTCGGGCGAGGGCGCCGGCTTCACCTGGAGCCGCAATTCGCGTGATTTCCAGCTGACGGCCTGGACCAACGACCCGGTGATCAACCGCCCGGGCGAGGCCTTCTATGTGCGTGATCGCGATCGCGGTACGGTGATGACGCCGTTCGCGGCGCTGTCGCGCAAGCCGACGGTGAAGTTCGAGACCTGGCATGGCCTCGGCTACAGCGCCTTCCGCAGCTGGGAGGACGGCATCGAGCTCGATCTCGTGCAGACGGTCGACGCCGAGGAACCGGTCAAATATTCCCGCCTCGTCGTGAAAAACACCGGCGAGACGGAGCGCAGCCTCACGGTCTACGGCTATGTCGAATGGGTGATGGGCAACAACGCGGCAAAGACCGCGCCCTTCGTGCTGACCAGCCATGACGAGGAGGGCGGCGCGCTCTTTGCGACCAACCCCTACAGCTTCGATTTCGCCGGCCGGACCAGCTTCTTCGCCGTCGATGCGCCGCTTGCGGGCTTTACCGCCAAGCGCCGCGAATTCATCGGCCGCGGCGGCGATATCGTGCTGCCGGGGGCGGTGGTGAGCGGACAGGCGCTCTCCGGCTCCGCCGACGGCATCGGCGATCCCTGCGCGGCGCTCGCCGTCGACATCACGCTGAAGCCGGGCGAGAAGCGCGAACTGATCTTCGTGCTCGGCGACACCGAGGATGCGGACGGTGCGCGAACGCTTGCGGACAAGAGCCGGACGGCCGATTTCAACACGGTCATGAAGGCGATTCGCGGCTATTGGGACGATTTCACCGGCACGCTTCAGGTCAAGACACCGGATGCCGCCCTCGACCGCATGGTCAACGACTGGCTGCCCTACCAGGCGCTCGGTTGCCGTATCCTGGCGCGCACCGCCTTCTACCAGGCGAGCGGCGCCTATGGCTTCCGCGACCAGTTGCAGGACACGCTGGCCTTCATCCTGCATCGTCCGGAACTCGCCCGCGGGCAAATCCTCAACGCCGCCGCGCGGCAGTTCGTCGAAGGCGACGTGCAGCATTGGTGGCTGCCGGACAGCGGCGCCGGCGTGCGCACCGCGATCTCCGACGACGTGGTGTGGCTGGCCCATGCGGTCGAATATTATTGCCGGGTCACCGGGGATAATACGGTGCTCGACGAAAGGCTCGCCTTCATCGAAGGCCAGCCGCTCGCCGAAGGGCAGCACGATGCCTTCTTCAAGCCGGGCCGCTCGGCGGAAGAGGCGCCTCTCTACGACCATTGCGCTCGTGCCCTCGATCTGGCGCTTCAGCGCACCGGGGAGAACGGCCTGCCGCTGATGCTCGGCGGCGACTGGAACGACGGCATGAACCGGGTCGGCGAAGCCGGCCGCGGCACGAGCGTCTGGCTCGGCTGGTTCCTGGCCGGCACGCTGCGCGGCTTCATCCCGATCGCCCGCACGCGTGGCGATCACGGCCGCGCCGATCTCTGGGAAGGCCATCTCGGCCGCCTCCGGCAGGCGCTGGAAACAGTCGGCTGGGACGGCGCCTATTATCGCCGCGGCTATTTCGACGACGGCACGCCGCTCGGCTCGGCCGGAAATGCCGAATGCCGCATCGATTCCATCGCGCAGAGCTGGAGCGTGCTCTCCGGCGAGGGCGATGCGGACCGCGCGCGCCAGGCGATGGATGCGGTCATGGCTGATCTCGTCGACCGGGAAAACGGCATCATCCGCCTGTTCACCCCGCCCTTCATCGAGACCCCGCAGGAGCCCGGCTATATCAAGGCCTATCCACCGGGCGTGCGGGAAAACGGCGGGCAATATACCCATGCCGCGACCTGGGTCGTGCTGGCGCTGGCCCGCCAGGGCCGGGCCGAAGACGCCTGGACCTGCTTCAACCTCCTGAACCCCGTCAACCATGCCAAGAACCCGGAGGCGGCCGAGCTCTACCGCGTCGAGCCCTATGTCGTCGCAGCCGACGTCTATGGCGAAGGCGAGCGGACGGGGCGCGGCGGCTGGACCTGGTATACGGGCTCGGCCGGCTGGCTCTACCGGGCCGCCGTCGAGGGCATTCTCGGCATCCGCCGGGAGGGCGGCCGTCTCTTTATCGAGCCGGTGCTGCCCGCAGCCTGGAACGGCTACGAGGCGACGCTCGTTCTCGATGGCCGCACGCTGGAAATCCGCGTCGAGCGTGGCGGCGACGGTGGATGGCAAGCAAGTGTGAACGGAACTGTCATCAAATCTTCAAACGAGGGTTATTTGGTCTGATCCACCCCCATCGTGGACCAGAGCAGACATGACTGACAGACATGGACCGGGGGGCGTCGTGCCGCAGACACGCGACACGCGCCTCGACGTCTTCCGGGCGCTTGCCCTCCTGACGATCTTCGTCAACCACGTTCCCGGCCAGTACCTGGAACACCTGACGCACAAGAATTTCGGCTTTTCCGATTCGGCGGAAGCCTTCGTGCTGATTTCCGGCATGTCGGTCGGGCTTGCCTATGGCGGGCGTTTTGCCGTCGGCGAGCGGCTGGCGGTGACCCTTCGCATCCTGCGCCGCGCGCTGACGCTCTATGTCGCGCATATCATGACGAGCGTCATCACCTTCGCGATCTTCGCCGGCGGCGCGCTGTGGTTCTCGCGGCCGGACCTCTTGTCGGAAATCAACCTGCGCGCCGTCGTCGACCGCACGGAACAGGGCGTCGTCAGCATGGTGCTGCTCGGCCACCAGTTCGGCTACAACAACATCCTCTCCATGTATGCCATGCTGTTCCTGATGCTGCCGGGCTTCCTGTGGCTCTACCAGCGTAGCGTACGCCTGCTGATCGCCGTCTCGGGCACGATCTGGCTTTGCGCCGGGATCTGGCGGATCGCGCCGTCGAATTTTCTCGACGACGGCTACTGGTTCCTCAACCCGCTGTCCTGGCAGTTCCTCTTCGTCATCGGCTTCGTCGGCGTGCTGCGCGCCAAGGGCAAGGGCTTTTCGCGCAATCCCGTGCTGCTGGCGCTCTCGGCCACCTATCTCGTGGTCTCGATGCTGTGGGTCGTGCTCGCCTGGTGGAACATCGACTTCTCCTATGGCCTGCCGGCGGTGCTGACGGGCTTCGACAAGACGTTCCTGTCGACGACGCGGCTGCTGCATGTGCTGGCCGGCGCCTATCTGGTGGCGACGATCCCCGTTCTGTCGAACTGGGCGGCCCTGCCGATCAGCCATCCGCTGGTGGCGGTCGGTCGGCATTCGCTGGCGGTCTTCATCTTCGGTACGATCCTCGCCATGGCGGGGCAGGTGCTGATGTTCGTGACCGGCAAGAACCCGGTCCTCGGCACTCTCTATACGCTTGCCGGCATCGCGCTGCATTTCGCTTATGCGCGCTACCTCGACTGGCAGGCCTCCATCACCGGCCCCAACGCAAAACGGCAGGGCATGCGTGCCCTGCCGGTTGAAGGGGGCGACGCCCCGAAGTGATGACGTCGATCAGGCGGCGGTGTGGCTCTTGCGCACGTCGTCGTCCGTCAGGATGCCGCTTGCCCGGAGCAGCGCGGCAAAACGGCCGTTGCTCTGGCTGAGATCGTTGAACGTGCCCATCTCTGCAATCTGGCCGTGATCCATGAACACGACGAGGTCGGCCTCGCGCACCGTCGACAGGCGGTGGGCGATGATGAAGGTCGTGCGGTTGCGGCGAAGCTGGTCGATCGCCGACTTCACACGGGCCTCGGTCTCCACGTCGAGCGCGCTGGTTGCCTCGTCGAGCACGAGGATCGGCGCGTTCTTGAGGATCGCGCGGGCGATCGCGATGCGCTGGCGCTCGCCGCCCGACAGACGGTTGCCGCGCTCGCCGACATGGGTCTCGTAGCCGCTCTGGCGCGAGGTGATGAAGTCGTTCGCCGCTGCCGCCTCGGCCGCCGCCTCGATTTCCTCCTGCGTCGCGCCCTCGCGGCCGAGACGGATATTGTCTGAGATCGAGCGGTTGAGCAGGCCCGCATCCTGGAACACGGTGGCGATCGACCGGCGCAGCGACTTGCGCGTCACCGTGCCGATATCGACGCCGTCGATGAGGATCTGGCCGGAACGCGGCTCGTAGACGCGCTGCAGCAGGTTGACCAGCGTGGTCTTGCCGGCGCCCGTCGGGCCGACGATGGCGACGGTCTGGCCGGCTTCGACGGTGAAGGAGACGTCGCGCACGCCCTGGGTGGCATTGGCGAAGTCGAAGCAGACATTGCGGTATTCGACCCTGCCTTTGACGTCGCCGAGTTCGCCGGCCGTCGACGGCTCTTCGCGGTCCTTGACGGCATCTTCCAGCGTGAAGAAGTCTTCAAGCTTGGCGCGGGCCTCGAAAATCTGCGTGGCAAAGGCTTTCATCTGGTCCAGGCGGCCGATGAGCAGGCCGGCAAAACCGATGAAGGCGATGACGTCGCCGACGCGGATTTCGCCGCGCTGCACCAGCACCGTGCCGATGACGAGGATGGTCATCATCGAAATGGTCGACGCGATGCGGTTGAGCGCGCTGGCAATCGCCCACCAGTCGAGCACCGGGAACTGCGCATTGATCAGCCGTTCGGCAAAGCGCTTCAGTTCGCGCGTCTCGGCCTCGATGCGGTTGTAGCTGTGCACGACCGAAACGTTGCTGATGGAGTCCGACACATGGGAGAAGACGGTGTGGTAGTGGTTTTCCACCGAGGCCTGGCCCTCGCGGGTGCGGTTCATCACCACCTTGCCGATGATGACATAGAGCACACCGAGCACGACCAGCACCAGCGACAGGCGATAATCCATCACGAAGGCGGTGGGGATGAGCAGCACCAGCGCGATGGCGGTGGCCAGGTGCGTGCGCATGAATTCGAGCCAGAGGCCGAACAGCGTTTCGCAGGCGCGCAGCAGCGTGTGCAGGGCATTGGAGGTGCCGCGCTGGCTGTGCCAGGAGAGCGGCATGGAGATGATGCGGCCGAAGGCTTCCGTCAGGAGGCTCGCGCGCCGGCCATGGGCCAGGCGGTCCGCCTCGCGGGCGACGAGCACATAGGCGAAGGTGTTGAACAGGCCGAAGCCTGCCCACATCAGGAGCATCGGCGTTACGTCGCCCTTGGAGGAAATGGCGTCGATGATGCGACCGAAGAGGATCGGCTCGGCAATGGTGATGACCGCGAGCACGATATTGGCGACAACCACCGAACCCACACGAATCTTGTAGACCCCCAGATAACTGAGAGCTCTTGCATAGACCTGAAACAAAGACACGGAATAAGGCCTTTCCGGCGATACCTGTTGTGCGGTGCAGCGAAAGCACCCGTTTTCTTTGCAGTGCGCTGTTAATCAGCGGAAGGGGCAAAAGTTCGTGGACGACGTGCAAATTTCATGACTCACATGAAATGTTGCGTGATTTTCAGTTTTGCGCGTCACGACGTCCCTTAGCCGATTGATTTTCATCATGCGATCCTGCCAATTGTATGCGGGGCAACATGAATGGGACATGACTGGTCAAAAGAGGGCCAGCTTCATTTCTTCTGGATATGGAATGGGCGCATAAAGTGCAGGGCATATGAAAATCAACCTGCTGGTACAGTTTCTTGCGCTGATCGACGAATTGCGGGGCCGGGAGGAGACGACGGCCGAGTTCGAACGTCTGCTGACGCATTACGGCTTCGACTATTACGGTCTCATCCAGGCGCCGAAGCCGGTGGAGAGCCCGTCGAGCCTGCTGCTGGCCGGCCGCTGGCCCAAGGGCTGGCCGGAAACCTATCTGCGCAAGCGCTACATGCAGGTCGATCCGACCGTGCGTTACCTCGGCCATGCGCAGGCGGGGTTTCGCTGGCGCGATACGCTCGGCGCCTTCCGCCTCAGCCCGCACCGCAAGCGCATGGAGCGCATGATGGTGGATGCGCGCCAGAACGGGCTGGAGGACGGCTACATGCTCCCGGTGCACGGCCGGCGCGGCCTGCTCGGCAGCCTCAGCCTCGGCGGCCGGCCGGTCGAGCTGGAAAGCGTCGAGATCGGGCTTTTCGACAGCATCGCCCGGCAACTCTACTGGAAACTGCTGCTGGCGGCCGATCCGGAAGCGGCGGCGCGGCTTTCCGCCATCGTCGATGTCGAATTGACGCGGCGCGAAATGGAGGCGCTGAGCCTGCTTGCCGAGGGCATGACCTCGCATGACATCGGCCGCGTGCTCGGTATTTCCAGCCACACGGTCGACTGGTACATGAACGGCATCCAGGAGAAGCTCGGCGCGCGCAACCGGCACCACGCGGTCGCCATCGCCTTCCGGCTCGGGCTCGTTTCCTGAGCCTCGACGGCGCAATTCTTTTGCCGGATGACGACTCCAAAATTGAACTTTGAAAATAACCCGCTAATAATTCTCTTCGCGGGTGCAGCAATTCCCGTTTTCAAGTCATGAGGAGTCCGACTTGCCCATTTCTAAGATCCTTGTCGCCAACCGGTCCGAAATCGCCATTCGCGTGTTCCGCGCAGCCAACGAACTCGGCATAAAAACGGTGGCGATCTGGGCGGAAGAGGACAAATTGGCACTGCACCGCTTCAAGGCGGATGAAAGCTACCAGATCGGCCGCGGCTCGCATCTTTCCCGTGACCTCGGGCCGATCGAAAGCTACCTGTCGATCGAAGAGGTGATCCGCGTTGCCAAGCTTTCGGGCGCCGACGCCATCCATCCGGGTTACGGCCTGTTGTCGGAAAGCCCGGAGTTCGTCGATGCCTGTGACGCCGCCGGCATCATCTTCATCGGACCGCGGCCCGATACGATGCGCCAGCTCGGCAACAAGGTGGCCGCGCGCAATCTTGCGATTTCCGTCGGCGTGCCGGTCGTGCCGGCGACCGATCCGCTGCCGGACGATGCCGATGAAATCCATCGGCTTGCCGAAAGCATCGGCTATCCCGTTATGCTGAAGGCCTCCTGGGGCGGCGGCGGGCGCGGCATGCGCGCCATCCGCGACCCGAAGGACCTGCTGCGCGAGGTGACGGAAGCCAAGCGCGAGGCGAAGGCCGCCTTCGGCAAGGACGAGGTCTATCTCGAAAAGCTCGTCGAGCGCGCCCGCCACGTCGAAAGCCAGGTGCTGGGCGATACGCACGGCAATGTCGTGCACCTCTTCGAGCGCGACTGCTCCATCCAGCGGCGTAACCAGAAGGTCGTCGAGCGCGCGCCGGCACCCTACCTCAACGAGGCGCAGCGCAAGGAACTTGCCGACTATTCGCTGAAGATCGCGCGTGCCACCAATTACATCGGCGCCGGCACGGTCGAGTACCTGATGGATGCCGATACCGGCAAATTCTACTTCATCGAGGTCAACCCGCGCATCCAGGTCGAGCACACCGTTACGGAAGTCGTGACCGGCATCGACATCGTGAAGGCGCAGATCCACATCCTCGACGGCGAGGCGATCGGCACGCCGGAATCGGGCGTGCCTGATCAGGCGGACATCCGCCTCAACGGCCACGCCCTCCAGTGCCGCATCACCACGGAAGACCCGGAGCAGAACTTCATTCCCGACTATGGCCGCATCACCGGCTATCGCTCGGCCTCGGGCTTCGGCATCCGCCTCGATGGCGGCACGGCCTATCCGGGGGCGGTCATCACCCGCTTCTACGATCCGCTGCTCGTGAAGGTCACGGCCTGGGCGCCGAACCCGGTGGAAGCGATCACCCGCATGGACCGCGCGCTGCGCGAATTCCGCATCCGCGGCGTGGCAACGAACCTCACCTTCCTTGAAGCGATCATCAGCCACGAGCAGTTCCGCAACAACACCTACACGACCCGCTTCATCGACACGACGCCGGAGCTGTTCCAGCAGGTGAAGCGCCAGGACCGCGCGACGAAGCTGCTGACCTACCTCGCCGACGTCACCGTCAACGGCCATCCGGAGGCCAAGGGCCGCCCGAAGCCGCCGGCGGATGTCGCCAAGCCCGTCGTGCCCTTCATCGAAGGCACGGTCCAGGCCGGCACCAAGCAGAAGCTCGACGAACTCGGCCCGAAGAAATTCGCCGAATGGGTGCGCGGCGAAACGCGCGTCTTGATGACCGACACGACGATGCGCGACGGCCACCAGTCGCTGCTCGCCACCCGCATGCGCACGCATGACATCGCCCGCGTCGCCGGCACTTATGCCCGCGCGCTGCCGCAGCTCTTCTCGCTGGAATGCTGGGGCGGGGCGACCTTCGACGTCTCCATGCGCTTCCTGACGGAAGACCCGTGGGATCGTCTCGCCCGTGTGCGCGAAGGCGCGCCGAACCTGCTGCTCCAGATGCTGCTGCGCGGCGCGAACGGCGTCGGCTACAAGAACTATCCCGACAATGTCGTGAAATACTTCGTGCGCCAGGCGGCCAAGGGCGGCATCGACGTGTTCCGGGTGTTCGACTGCCTGAACTGGGTCGACAACATGCGCGTCTCGATGGAGGCGGTGGCGGAAGAGAACCGGATCTGCGAGGCGGCGATCTGCTACACCGGCGATCTCCTGAATTCGGCCCGTCCGAAATACGATCTCAAATATTACACCGCGCTCGCCGCCGACCTCGAAAAGGCCGGTGCGCATATGATCGCGCTGAAGGACATGGCGGGCCTGTTGAAGCCGGCGGCGGCGCGCGTGCTGTTCAAGGCGCTGCGCGAATCGACCGACCTGCCGATCCATTTCCACACGCATGATACGTCGGGCATTGCGGCCGCGACCGTGCTTGCCGCGGTCGAATCCGGCGTCGACGTGGTGGATGCGGCGATGGATGCGCTCTCCGGCAACACCTCGCAGCCCTGCCTCGGCTCGATCGTCGAGGCGCTGAAGGGCACCGACCGCGATCCGGGCCTCGATCCGGAATGGATCCGCCGCATCTCCTTCTACTGGGAGGCCGTGCGCTTCCAATACGCCGCCTTCGAAAGCGACCTCAAGGGGCCGGCCTCCGAAGTCTACCTGCATGAAATGCCGGGCGGCCAGTTCACCAACCTCAAGGAACAGGCCCGCTCGCTCGGGCTTGAGACCAAGTGGCACAAGGTGGCCCAGGCCTATGCCGACGCCAACCAGATGTTCGGCGATATCGTCAAGGTGACGCCGTCCTCCAAGGTGGTGGGCGACATGGCGCTGATGATGGTTTCGCAGGACCTCACCGTCGCCGACGTGGAAAACCCGGCCAAGGACGTCTCCTTCCCGGAATCGGTCGTCTCCATGCTCAAGGGCGATCTCGGCCAGCCTCCGGGCGGCTGGCCGGCAGCACTCCAGAAGAAGGCGCTGAAGGGCGAGGAGCCCTATACCGCGGTGCCGGGCTCGCTGCTGCCGCCGGCCGATCTCGACGCCGAACGCAAGGCAGTCGAGGAGAAGCTGGAGCGCAAGGTCGACGACTTCGAGTTCGCCTCCTACCTGATGTATCCGAAGGTCTTCACCGACTATGCGCTCGCCGCCGATACCTATGGTCCGGTGAGCGTTCTGCCGACGCCGGCCTATTTCTACGGTCTGTCGCCGGGTGAGGAGCTGTCGCCCGAGCTGGAAAAGGGCGTCTCGCTCGTCATCCTGCATCAGGCGCAGAGCGAGCCGGATGCGCAGGGCATGGTGAAGGTGTTCTTCGAGTTGAACGGCCAGCCGCGCCTCATCAAGGTACCGGACCGCAACCGCGCGGCGACGTCCACGGCGCGGCGCAAGGCGGATATCGGCAATGCCGCCCATCTCGGCGCGCCGATGCCGGGCGTCATTTCGACGGTCTCGGTCTCGGCCGGCCAGGCGGTCAAGGCCGGCGACGTGCTGCTCTCCATCGAGGCGATGAAGATGGAAACGGCGCTGCATGCGGAGAAGGACGGCACGGTCTCGGAGGTGCTGGTCAAGGCCGGCGACCAGATCGACGCCAAGGACCTGCTCATCGTTTACGGCGCCTGATACGTCAAACGTCGCTTGAAAGCCAAACTAGGATATGGGATGGGACGACCCATCCCATATCCGGAATATTCAGGCTTTCCATGAGCTTCGTCATTCGCACCGCCGACCTCGGCGACATTGCCGCCTTCACCGAAATCTATCGCGAATCCGTGCTGAACGGGGTGGCGAGCTACGAAATCGACCCGCCCTCGCTCGACGAGATGGCGGCGCGCTTCCAGGCGATCACCGACAAAGGTTATCCCTATATCGTCGCCATCGAGCAGACCGGGCTCATCCTCGGCTACGCCTATGCGTCCGCCTTCCGCACGCGGCCGGCCTATCGCTGGCTCGTCGAGGATTCGGTCTATCTGGCGCCGGAAGCGCGCGGCAAGGGCGTCGGCAAGGCGCTGCTGGCGGAGCTCATTCGCCGCTCGACGGAGCTCGGCTTCCGCCAGATGGTCGCCGTCATCGGCGGCGCCCATCCGGCCTCGATCGCCGTGCACGCGGCTGCGGGTTTCGAACATTCGGGCCGCATGACCGCCACCGGCTTCAAGCACGGCCGCTGGCTCGATACGGTCTTCATGCAGCGCGCGCTGGGTGACGGCGCCGAAACGGAGCCGTCTTCGGCGACCTATCCGGGGACGATGGCCTGAATCAGGTCTCGATCAGCCGCAGCACCTTGTCGAACACCTTGAGCACCTGGTTGAGCTCATGGCCGCGCTTCAAAATGGTGCCGTGCTGGTTGACGACGCTGTAGGCGCCCTGTTTGGCGGCGAGTTTGGGGTTTTTCTCGATGCGGTAGAGCGGCATTTCGCCCGAACGCTTGAAGACGGAGAACACTGCCTTGTCGCGCATATGGTCGATTGCGTAGTCGCGCCATTCCCCTTCGCCGACCATCCGGCCGTAGACCCAGAGGATTGCATCGAGCTCCCGTCGATGGAAGGTTACAGGCAGCGGATCCCGGCTGCTCTTATATTCCTTAAGGTCGACCACGACATTGGAAGCCTGCAAATCCGGCTGATCAGTCATCGAATCTCCGCACCTCGTCTGTGACGGCTGGGTGACAGTGTGCCTGAGCAAAACGGAAATGCAAGGCGGATGGGCGAAGACTTGCGTTTTCGCAAAAATCCTTCTCGCCGCAATTCAGACAAACAGACGCCCAATTTACGGGAGAAAGTCCGCCAGTCGCAGCCTCTACCTGCCTGCTGCCTTGTGCGGGAAGCAGGTATTGTCGGGGTGCGTCTGTCGAAGTTGCCCAGTATTCCGTTGCCGGTAGCTTCGTCTCGGTCCGGTCCGTCTTTCTTCGAACCCTCAAGCCCCAGCCCCTCGAAGAAGCCGGACCGGACCTCCCCCAAAAAAGGGGGAAAGACGTTCATCGCGAAGCTTTATCACCCGTCAGAACGGTCGCGCCCAAAATGGCGCCCGGCGTATCGGCGGTGCGCATGCGCTGCAAAAGCACGGCGCAACCGCCGGATTTCTTTTTCTTCTTCAGCATGTCGGCCGGCAGGACCAGGTTGGTCTCCTTGCCTTCCCACATGCCGATCGTTTCCATGTCGGTGACGGCGTGCCAGTAATTGACGCGCTTGCCGCGGTTTTCGCCCTTGTCGATGTCGATCGTGCGTTCGCGCTCGAAATAGGCGATGACGATATTGGCCTTGCCCTCGCCGGGGCCGACGCGGATGCGCAGCTCGTCGTTCTTCACCTCGACATCGACCGGTACGTTGAGCCCCTTGCCCTCGTTCGGCATGGCGCCGATGCGCGAGCGGATGCCGGAAATATCGGCGCCGTTGATATGTTCGCGGCCGTTCAGCACGGCTTGCGGCGTGTAGACGCCGCTGCGGCCGAACATGCGGGCATAGGCATATTGCCGGTCGGTATTGTCCTTGGAGGCGAGCGTGTCGGCCCAGCCGAGATAGTTCCAGTAGTCGACATGGTAGGAGAGGGCGACGACCTCGCCTTCCTGCGCCAGTGCGGCGAGCGCCTTGTCGGCCGGCGGGCAGGAAGAGCAGCCCTGGCTGGTGAAGAGCTCGACGACACCCTTGGGCTTGATGGATTGCTTGGTAGTGGATTCCTGGGCATGTGCAGCCCCTGCGCCGGCTCCGAGCGCAAGCAGGATCGCCAGACATTCCAGTATGTGCGGTCTCGGCATGATCATTTCCAATGGAGTGGCGGCGGGTAGCCAGCCATTTGAGCCCGTCATACGCGCTTGCCGGTTCAACAGGAAGTCACGATGGAGTGAGACTCATAGCTGAGAAAAACGCTCCGGAAAACGAAAAATGCCGGGGTTTTGGCCCCGGCATTTCGCATTTTGACGCTAAAAACGATCAGGCGGCGAGATCGCGCAGAACGGTCTGGAGAATGCCGCCATTGTTCATGTAGGTCACCTCGTCGAGCGTATCGATGCGGCAAAGGAGCGGAACCTCCTTCACCGTGCCGTCGGCATAGGTGATCTTGGCGATCTTCTTCTCGCGCGGCTTGATGTCGCCTTCGAGGCCGTCGATCGTGACGACTTCGTCGCCCTTCAGGTCGAGCGTCGCCCAGGTCGTGCCGTCCTCGAAGACGAAGGGCACGATGCCCATGCCGACGAGGTTGGAACGGTGGATGCGCTCGAAGGACTGCGCCACCACGGCCTTCACGCCGAGGAGGTTGGTGCCCTTGGCCGCCCAGTCGCGCGACGAGCCGTTGCCATATTCGACGCCGGCGAAGATGACGAGCGGAACGCCCTCGGCCTTGTACTTCATGGCCGCGTCGTAGATCGACATCTCTTCCTTGGTCGGATAGTGGATCGTGTAGCCACCTTCCTTGCCGTTCGGGCCGAGCATATGGTTGCGGATGCGGATATTGGCGAAGGTGCCGCGCATCATCACTTCATGGTTGCCGCGGCGCGTGCCGTACTGATTGAAGTCGGCGACGGCGACACCGTTGCCCGTGAGGTACGCACCGGCAGGCGATGCCGCCTTGATCGAACCGGCCGGGGAAATGTGGTCGGTGGTGATCTTGTCGCCGAAGAGACCGAGGACGCGGGCACCCTCGATGTTCTTGAGGCCCGAGCCGGTCTTGCCCATGCCGACGAAGTAGGGCGGGTTCTGCACATAGGTCGACTGGTCGTCCCAGGCATAGGTCTGGCCCGCCGGCACCTGCACGGCCTGCCAGTTCTCGTCGCCCTTGAACACGTCGGCATATTTCGCGGCATAGAGCGCGCGGGTGACGTATTTCAGGATGAATTCCTGGATTTCCTGCGAGGTCGGCCAGATGTCCTTGAGGTAGACCGGGTTGCCGTCCTGATCGTCGCCGATCGGCTCCTTGGTGAGGTCCTTCTGGACGGAACCGGCCAGCGCATAGGCCACCACCAGCGGCGGCGAGGCGAGGTAGTTCGCCTGCACGTCCGGCGAGATGCGGCCTTCGAAGTTGCGGTTGCCGGAGAGAACGCCGGCGGCAATCAGGCCCTTGTCGTTGATCGTCTTGGAGATCGGCGCCGGCAGCGGGCCGGAATTGCCGATGCAGGTCGTGCAGCCGAAGCCGACGAGGTTGAAGCCGAGCTTGTCGAGATCTTCCTGCAGGCCGGACTTGGCGAGATATTCGCCGACGACCTGAGATCCCGGTGCGAGCGACGTCTTCACCCACGGCTTGGTCTTCAGGCCCTTGGCGACCGCGTTGCGGGCGAGCAGGCCGGCAGCGATGAGCACCGACGGGTTGGAGGTGTTGGTGCAGGAGGTGATGGCGGCAATGGCGACGTCGCCGTGGCCGATATCATAGTCGGTGCCTTCGACGGCATAACGGTTCGAAAGCTGGCCGGGCTTCTTGTAGTCGGTGTCCATCGAGCCGGCGAAGCCGGAGGCGATGTTTTCCAGCGGGATGCGGCCTTCCGGGCGCTTCGGGCCGGCCATGGCGGGCACGACGTCGCCGAGGTCGAGTTCCAGCGTGTCGCTGAAGACGAGGTCGGCGCCGTCGCCGTCACGCCACATGCCCTGGGCCTTGGAATAGGCTTCGACCAGCGCGATGCGCTGTTCTTCGCGGCCGGACATGGTGAGGTAGTTGACGGTTTCGCCGTCGACCGGGAAGAAGCCGCAGGTGGCGCCGTATTCCGGGCCCATATTGCCGATCGTCGCGCGGTCGGCGAGCGTCATGTTGTCGAGGCCGGGGCCGAAGAATTCGACGAACTTGGAGACGACGCCCTTCTTGCGCAGCATCTGCACGACCATCAGCACGAGGTCGGTCGCGGTGACGCCTTCCTTGAGCTTGCCGGTCAGCTTGAAGCCGATGACCTCGGGCAGAAGCATGGAGACCGGCTGGCCGAGCATGGCGGCTTCCGCCTCGATGCCGCCCACGCCCCAGCCGAGAACGCCGAGACCGTTGATCATGGTCGTGTGGCTGTCGGTGCCGACGCAGGTATCCGGGTAGGCGATGATCTCGCCGTCTTCTTCCTTGGTCCAGACCGTCTGGCCCAGATACTCCAGATTGACCTGATGACAGATGCCGGTGCCCGGAGGAACGACGCGGAAATTCTTGAACGCCTGCTGGCCCCATTTCAGGAAGCGGTAGCGCTCGCCGTTGCGCTCGTATTCGAGCTCGACGTTGCGGGCGAAGGCGGTCGGCGTGCCGAATTCGTCGACGATGACGGAGTGGTCGATGACGAGGTCGACGGGAACGAGCGGGTTGATCTTTTCCGGATCGCCGCCGAGCGACACCATCGCGTCACGCATGGCCGCAAGGTCGACCACGGCCGGAACGCCGGTGAAGTCCTGCATCAGCACGCGGGCCGGGCGATAGGCGATCTCGTTTTCGACCGTGCCCTTGTTCGTGAGCCATTCGGCGACGGAAAGGATGTGCTCCTTCGTAACCGACCGGCCGTCCTCGAAGCGCAGCAGGTTCTCCAGAAGCACCTTCATCGAGTAGGGGAGCTTCGAGACGCCCGCGAGGCCGTTCGCCTCGGCCTTGGGCAGGCTGTAATACACATAGTCGGTGTCGCCCACCGTAAGGGTCGAACGACAATTGAAGCTGTCTAGGGATTTGGACACTGTATACCCCGTTCCGTCTGGTCGCCAGAAAACTGACGTACGAACGCCCGTGCGCGTTTAGCGCGAATGGGATGCGGGTGCGGCCATTTCCGCTGTCCGTACGCGAGAATCATTCCCGTGTTCGGCGCTTGGATGAAATTCACGCCGACCGCTGGCGTGTTGCGGGCGTTATAGATAATTTCCACCAAACGTTCCAGAGCGCTTATAGGCAAATCGGGACAATTTTTTTGCGTTGCGACCAAGGTCGTAAAGGGAAAGTGAACAGCCATGCGGCTCGTGGCCGAGGGATTGAGCGCCACGCGCGGCGAGGACCTGATTTTCCAAGATATTTCCTTCGAAATCGCCGGCGGCGAGGCGCTTGTCGTCAAGGGGCCGAACGGGTCCGGCAAGTCGACGCTGTTGCGGGTCCTGGCGGGTCTGCTTCCAGCGGAATCCGGCACGGCGAAGCTGCTTGCTGCACCGCACCCGGTGGAACGTCTCGGCGAGGCCTGCCACTATCTCGGCCATCGCAATGCGATGAAGCGCGAGCTTACGGTCGACGAGAATCTGGCCTTCTGGAAGGACTTCTTCGGCGATTTTCCCGGCGATGCGGGCGTGGATGTCGATGAGGCGGTCGAATCAGTCGGCCTCGGTGGCATTGCGCATCTTCCCTTCGGCTATCTCTCCGCCGGCCAGCAGCGCCGCATGGCTATGGCCAAACTGCTGGTCGCCTGGCGGCCGGTGTGGATCCTCGACGAGCCGACGGCGGCACTGGATGTGGCGGCCGAGACGATGTTTGCGGGGTTGGTGATGGCGCATCTCGGCCGCGGCGGCATTGCGATTGCTGCGACGCATCAGCCGCTGGGGCTGGATGGGGTGAAGGAGTTGCGGATGACGGGGTTTGCGGGCGTGGCGGAGACAGTGTGGTGATGCCTATGCGCTTCGCGCCCCCCCTCTGCCCTGCCGGGCATCTCCCCCTCAAGGGGGGAGATTGGCAAGAAGCGCGCTGGTTGCCTGGTTTTCCTCGCCTGAGTTTGGCGAGACGTTGCAACGATTCGATCTCCCCCCTTGAGGGGGAGATGCCCGGCAGGGCAGAGGGGGGTGAGCCACGCCCACCCCGTACGAGGATGCAGGCATGATCGCCCTCCTCGCCCGCGACCTCAAACTCTCCGTCCGCGCCGGCGGCGGCGCGCTCATCGGCGTCCTCTTCTTCATGACGGTGGTCGCCGTCATCCCCTTCGGCGTCGGCCCGGACCTCAATCTCCTCGCCCGCATCGGCCCGGCCATCCTCTGGATTGGCGCCCTGCTCGCCTCGCTGCTCGGCCTCGACCGGCTGTTCCAGGCCGAGCGCGAGGACGGCTCGCTCGACCTGCTCCTGATGCAGGAAACGCCGCTGGTGCTCACGGTGTTCGTCAAATGCATCGCCCATTGGCTCGCGACCGGCCTGCCGCTCGTCATTGCCGCGCCGCTGCTCGGCCTGTTCATGAACATGGACGAGACCGCGATCGCGGCCACCACGTTGACGCTGCTTGCGGGCACGCCGGCCATCACGTTCATCGGCGCGGCGGGGGCGGCGATCGCCGTGGCGCTGCCGCGCGGCGGGCTGCTTGTCTCCATCCTCGTGCTGCCTCTTGCCATCCCGGTGCTGATTTTCGGCGTCAGCGCGGTCTATGCGGCGATCCAGGAGCCGGCGCCCTTCCTGCCGCCGTTCCTCATTCTCGTGGCCCTCAACCTGCTCTTCGCCGTCATCGGGCCGGTTGCCGCGGCGGCGGCGTTGCGGCTTTCGAGCGACTGACACGAATGTGATTGCGGCAGATCAATTGAAGATGCCGGTCTGACACGTTAAAGAACCATCATGAGCGAACCGAGCCTTGCCATCCGCAAATTCAGCGATCTCGCCAACCCGACGCGGTTCCTGGCGCTGGTCGCCATCGTCTGGCCCTGGCTTGCCGGGCTGACGCTCTGTCTGTTCGCGGTCGGGCTCTACCTTGCCTTCACCACGGTGGGCGATTACCAGCAGGGCGAGACGGTGCGCATCATGTATGTGCATGTGCCGGCCGCCTGGCTTGCCATGATGTGCTACACGGTGATGGCGCTTTCCGCGCTCGGCACGCTGGTCTGGCGCCATCCGTTGGCCGATGTCTCCGCCAAGGCCGCCGCTCCCATCGGCGCCTGCTTTACGCTCGTCGCCCTTATAACCGGCTCGCTTTGGGGCAAGCCGATGTGGGGGACGTGGTGGGTGTGGGACGCCCGGCTCACCTCCGTCTTCGTGCTGTTCCTGATGTATCTCGGCATGATCGCGCTCAACCGCGCCATGGACGACCCGACGCGGGCCGCCAAGGTCAGCGCCGTTCTGATCCTCGTCGGTTTCGTCAACATCCCGATCATCAAGTTTTCCGTGGAATGGTGGAACACGCTGCACCAGCCGGCGAGCGTCATCCGCCTGGATGGCCCGACGATCTCGGCCGAGTTCCTTCGTCCGCTGCTCGTCATGGCTATCGCCTTCACGCTGCTGTTCTTCACGCTGCACATTCTCGCCATGCGCAACGAAATCCTGCGCCGCCGCATCGCCGTGCTGCGCCGCCATGCCGCGCGCGCCGCCGGCCGCGAGGGAGATGCCGCATGAGCCACGCCTTTTACGTCACCGCATCCTATATTGCCGCCTTCTCCGTCAGCATCGGCCTGATCCTCTGGGTCTGGCTCGATCACCGCGGCCGCCATCGCGAACTGGAGCGGCTGGAAGCAGCCGGTGTGCGGCGCCGCTCGGCGCGCACCGAGGACGCCCGATGAGCGAGACGGAAAGCAATGCCGAAGGCACGGGCACCCGCACGCGCGTCGTTCTCGCCGCATTGCCGCTGGCGATTTTCCTCGGCCTGGCGCTGATCTTCTGGACGCAGCTCAATTCCGGCCGCGACATTTCCGAGATCCCCTCCGCGCTGATCGGTACCAAGGCGCCGTGGCGTGATCTCGAACCGCTCGCCGGCGCCGTGAAGGATGGTCTGCCGATGCCGGCGCTGACGGCGGAGGGTGCCAAGGGCAAGCTGACGCTGGTCAATTTCTGGGCGTCCTGGTGCGTGCCCTGCCGGCAGGAGCACCCGGTCATCCTGTCGCTCTCGAAGGACCCGCGCCTCAATGTCGTGGGGGTCAACTACAAGGATGGCAGCGAGAACGCGCTGCGCTTCCTCGGCGAGCTTGGCAATCCGTTCTCCGCCATCGGCCTCGATCCCGTCGGCAAGATGGCGATCGACTGGGGCGTCTACGGCATTCCGGAATCCTATCTCGTCGGCCCGGACGGCACGATCCTCTACAAGAAGGTCGGCCCGTTCGACGAGAACAGCCTCAAGAACGGGCTCTTTCCGGCCATCGAGAAGGCGCTCGGCGCGCCTGCAAGCTGACGCTCAGGGCGCCTTGCCCTCTTCCGGCGGCTCGATTGAGTGGCGCATGATCAGCGGCATCTGCGAGAGCGTGAAGAGGATGGTGATGGGCATGGTGCCCCAGACCTTGAAGGCGACCCAGAAATCATTGGCCGCCTTGGCATCGGGAAAATACCAGGCACCGGCGCCGCGCCAGACGATCTCGTTGAGAACGGCGAGAAAAAGGAAGAAAACACCCCAGCGGATCGTCAGCTTGCGCCACCCGGCTTCGTCGAGATTGAAGGCGGCGTTGAAAACATAGCCGAGCAGCGACTTGCCGAAGAAGATTCCGCCCAGCAGAACGATACCGAACAGCGTGTTGACGATAGTCGGCTTCATCTTGAAGAACAGGTCGTCCTGCAGCCAGATACCAAGCACTCCGAAGACGATGACGACGATGCCGGAGACGAAAGGCATGAGAGGCAAATGCCCGAGGATGATCTTAGAGACAACGAGTGAGACGACGGTAGCGACCATGAAAAGGCCGCTCGCTATGAACAGCGGACCACCAAGTACTGACAGAACCGGGAACGTATTCGCCAGCCACTCGCCGCGCAAGTTCGCGAAAAAGAAGACGAGAAGAGGGCCGAGTTCGAGTGCCATCTTGAGGAGGGGGCTGACCTTCTCCTCGGCCTTGGCCGGCACTTCCAGCGTTGCCTTGCTCATGCTTCAACTCCTGCGATCGCCTGCGCGAAATCCTTGGCCTCGAAGGGTTCGAGATCGTCGATCCCTTCGCCGACACCGATGAAATAGACCGGCAGCTTGTGTTTGGCGGCAATCGCCACAAGGATGCCGCCGCGGGCCGTACCGTCCAATTTTGTCATGATCAGGCCCGTGACGCCCGCGACGTTGCGGAAAATCTCGACCTGGTTCATCGCGTTCTGCCCGGTGGTGGCGTCGAGCGTCTGGAGAACGGTGTGCGGCGCGTCCGGATCGAGCTTGCCGAGCACGCGCACGATCTTTTCCAGCTCCGCCATCAGCTCCGTCTTGTTCTGCAAACGGCCGGCCGTATCGACGATCAGCACGTCGCTCTGCTTCAGCTTCGCCTGTTCGTAGGCCTCGTAGGCAAGCCCTGCGGCATCGGCGCCGAGTTTGGAGGAGACGATGTCGGAGCCGGTGCGCTCCGCCCAGATTTTCAGCTGCTCGATGGCGGCCGCGCGAAAAGTGTCGCCGGCGGCGAGCATGACCTTCAGGCCGGCACCCGAGAGTTTGGCGGCGAGCTTGCCGATCGTCGTCGTCTTGCCGGTGCCGTTGACGCCGACGACGAGGATGACGTGCGGCTTGTGGTTGAGGTCGAGTTCCAGCGGCTTGGCGACCGGCGACAAAACCTTGGTGATCTCGCTTGCCATGATGCGCGAGACGTCGGTGCCGGTCACGTCCTTGCCGTAGCGCTCGGAGGCGAGCGTATCGGTGATGCGCAGCGCCGTCTCCACGCCGAGATCGGCCTGGATCAGCAGGTCTTCGAGGTCCTGCAACGTCGCGTCATCGAGCTTGCGCTTGGTGAAGAGGCTGGTGATCTGGCCCGTCAGCTGAGAGGAGGTGCGCGACAGGCCTTCGCGCAGGCGCTGGAACCAGGTGCGCTTCGGCTGCTGTGCGACGACTGCCTCGACCGGCGTGCGCTCGGCGGTGGCAAAACCCTTCGGCAGGACCGGCGTTTCGGCCTTCGGTTCGATGCGGGCCGCTTCTTCGAGCACGGGGTCCTCAGCTTCGGCGGGCGCTTCCTCCACCGGGGCGATCTCGTCTTGCGCTGCCGCGGGTTCTTCCTCGACGATTTCTGCGATCGGCTCCGCGGCCGCGTCTTCCGGCGCCGCAGGCTCTTCCTCAATGACCTCTTCTACCGGCGCGGCAGCCTGTTCCTCGATCGCCTCGGCTTGCGGAGCGACGTCGTCATCGGCCGGCCCACCGGCCGTCTCGATTTCAGCCGGCGAGACGGGGTCTTCTGCGACCGGCAGTGCGGGGGCGTGCGGCAGCGGATAGATATCCGGCTCGGCTTCGGCCGGGACGTGATGGGGCGCCTCTGGATTGGCGGCTTCCGCTTCTTCGAGCAGAGCATCGCGCTCTTCGGCGATGGCTGTCTTCGGCGTCTCGATAACCGGTTCCGGCACCGTCTCGACGACCTGCGGCTCGGCAAGCGGCGCCTCCGTCTCGGGTTCGGCGGCGGTGTCTTTTCCGAATGTAAAAATCTTCTTGATGAAGCCGAAGGCCATGAAATGTGTCCGCTAGTTGCGAAGGGAGGCGGTGCCGGCAAGGATCGCTGGCCGCATCGTCAGGTGTTTTCCATTGTGGCCGGTGATGGTCACCGGCACAAGCGCACGGGGCTTGAGACCCGCGGCGTCGACGAGCGTAAAATTCTCGGTATGGGCGAGGCCATTGTTCTCGACCAGGATTTCCTGCGTGCTGCCGACCATCCCGTCGAGATGGGCCTCGTGCAGGCGTTTTCCCGTGTCGCGCAGGCGGCCGGCGCGCTCCTTGACCAGCGCCCGGTCGAGCTGCGGCATGCGGGCGGCGGGGGTGCCGTCGCGTGGGCTGTAGGGGAAGACGTGCAGGTGCGCGATGCCGCAATCCTCAGCGTGCCGCGCGGCGTTGGCGAACATCTCTTCCGTCTCCGTCGGGAAGCCGGCGATCATGTCGGCGCCGAAGCTTGTCTCCGGACGCAGGGTTTTCACGCGCTCGCAGAAGGCAACGGCGTCGGCGCTGGAATGGCGGCGCTTCATGCGCTTCAGGATCATGTCGTCGCCGTGCTGGAGCGAGAGATGCAGGTGCGGCATGAAGCGCGGCTCGTCGGCGATCAGGTCCCAGAGGTGGTCGTCCGCCTCGATGCTGTCGATCGAGGAGAGGCGCAGGCGGCTGATTTCCGGCACCTGCTTTAGCAGCGTCTTTGCGAGCTGGCCGAGGCTGGGCTTGCCCGGCAGGTCGCCGCCATAGCTTGTGGCGTCCACGCCGGTCAGCACGATTTCGGAATAACCGCCCTCGACGAGTTTTCGCGCCTGCTCGACGACGGCGCCCATCGGCACGGAGCGGGAATTGCCGCGGCCATAGGGGATGATGCAGAAGGTGCAGCGGTGGTCGCAGCCATTCTGCACCTGTACGAAGGCGCGCACATGGCCGTCGATGAGTTTTACCATCTGCGGCGCGGTCTCGCGCACGCTCATGATGTCGTTGACGCGCAGCTTTTCTTCCGCCGAGACGCCGAAATCCGGCAGCGCGCGATAGGCGGCGCTTTTCAGCTTCTCCTCGTTGCCGAGCACGGCGTCGACTTCCGGCATTTCGGCAAAGGTGTGCTTCTCCGTCTGCGCGGCGCAGCCGGTGACGATGATGCGGGCATGCGGATTGTTGCGGCGCGCGCGGCGGATCGCCTGGCGGGCCTGGCGCACGGCCTCGCCGGTGACGGCGCAGGTGTTCACCAGCACGGCATTGTTGAGCCCCGCCTTTTCGGCTTCCGCGCGCATCACTTCCGATTCGTAGGTGTTGAGCCGACAGCCGAAGGTTATGACCTCGACGCCGCTCAAAGGGCGGCCGCCTCGGCGTCGTCCCGGCGGAAGGCGCCGGTCGCGGGGTCGAGCGTGCCGGACCATTCCCATTCGGCGGGCCCGGTCATGATGACGTGGTCGTCGTCGCGCCATTCGATCTGCAACGTGCCGCGGTTCGGGCTGCTGGCCACGGTGATGGCCACCTTGCGGCCGGTGCGGCCGGTGCGCGCGCCACTGACACCGGAAGCGCAGGCGGCGGAACCGCAGGCGAGCGTCAGCCCGGCGCCGCGCTCCCAGGTGCGGGTCGTCATCGCGGTGGGCGAGGTGACCTGCGCCAGCGTGATGTTGGCGCGTTCGGGGAACATCGGGTGGTTTTCGAGGAGCGGGCCGAAACGTTCGAGATCGTAGGACATCACGTCGCGGTCGACCCAGAAGACCGCATGCGGGTTGCCCATCGAGGCGACGGAGGGCGAATGCAGGATCGGCGCGTCGATCGGGCCGATCTGCAATTCGATGCGGCTGGTGTCGTAGAATTCCTCGGCGAGCGGAATCCGGTTCCACTCGAAGATCGGCTTGCCCATGTCCACCGAGATCGTGCCGTCCTCATGCTCGACGGCGTTGAGGATGCCGGCGACGGTCTGGAAGGTGAAAATTTTCTTGCCCGTCTCGGCGGCGAGCGCCTGCACGACACAGCGCGTGCCGTTGCCGCAGGCCTGCGCCTTCGAACCGTCCGAATTCAGGATGTCGATCCAGGCATCGGTGCCGTCGACCTTGGGGTCGTGGACCGCCATGATCTGGTCGAAGCGGGTGGCGGGATCGGCGTTGAGGGCGATGGCCGCGGCGGGCGTCACGACATCGGCGCGGCCACGCATGTCCACGACCAGAATCTTGTTTCCCAGCCCGTTCATCTTCGCGAAATCGACCGTCTCTGTCATCACGTCTGCCCGTCTCGGGCCGAAAGGCCCCTTTGGGGGCTATATGGCGGAAAAGCCCGCGGATTTCCAGTGTCTTGCATCAGGCCGTGGCGGCGGGAACCTCGAAGACCTCGCCGGGCCGCAGCGCGCGGAAGCGCTCGCGGGCGATGCCGGCTGCGTCGAGGGCGGTTTCGAGTGCTGCCAGCGGTTCGTCCACGCCTTCGTTGGTCAGCCGGAACGTGCCCCAATGGTGGCCTGCCACATAGGCGGCGCCCGATGCCGCCATGCCCTGCACCGCCTCGTCGGGGTTCTGGTGCTGCGGGCGCATGAACCAGCGTGGCTCGTAGGCGCCGAAGGGCAGGTTGGCTAGGCGGATTTGCCCGTGTTTCTCGCGGACCGCCCGGTAATTGATGCCCTGGTGAAAGCCGGTATCGCCGATATGGTAGATCTTTCCGCCCGGCGTTTCGATGAGGAAGGCGGACCATAGCGCCATGCGGCGATCGCCGAGGCCGCGGGCCGACCAGTGGTGGCAGGGCTCGCAATGGAGGGTGACGTCAGTCGTCAGGGGCGTGCTGCCGCCCCAGTCCATGGTCGTGATGCGCCCTTCGCCGACGACCGGTCCCATGATCCTGTCATTGCCGAGCGGCGTGAAGATCAGGCAATTGTCACGCTCGGCCAGCGCCTTCAGCGTCGCGAGGTCGAGATGGTCGTAATGATTGTGCGTGACGAGCACCACGTCGATCTTCGGCAGGTCGGCGAGCTTGATGCCCGGCGGATTGACGCGCTTCGGCCCGGCAAAGGAGAAGGGGCTTGCCCGGTCGCTCCAGACGGGATCGGTCAGGATGTTGAGCCCGGCCGTCTGGATCAGCAGGGCCGCATGGCCCGCCATGGTCACGACCAGGCGTTCGCCCTCGACACGCGCTTCCGGCACGGCCGGCGGAAACGGGCTCGGCCAATCGGCGGGCCAGGCCGCGCGCCCGCCGCCGAACTGCCAGCGCATCAGCTCGAAGAAATTGTTCGGCTCCTCACCGTTCGGATTGAAGAAATGCGTGCCGTTGAAATGGTCGCTGACCGGGCCGTCATAATACCGGTTCGCCGCCAGGCTGCGGCTCGCAAACGCACCACCCGCGAGCATCGTGAGGGCGCCTATACCGGACCATTTGAGAAACTTGCGACGGTTCATTGACGGAAGATAAGCGTCCACACCCTTTGCTGCAACGGGTCGCCGCGGGCTCGCGGAAATGTGACGAGAGGCGGGATTTGCCCGATGTCCTTGACTTTCCGGCCCCGATGGGGTTTAAGCCGCGCCATCTGTGACAAGTGAGACGACTTGAAGCCACCGACCGGGACCCAAAGCGGTATAAACAGATCCCGGAGGTCAACACCCGACAGCGCGATGCGCCCTCGGGTGCTTTTTGGCTTTGCGTCTTGTTTTTGTCACCGATGGCACCGACGTTTCCGCTACTTGCGGAAACAAGAAGGATGACGTGATGTTTGAAACACTCCAGGACCGCCTTGGCTCCATTCTGAATGGACTGACAGGCCGTGGCGCGCTTTCCGAGGCCGATGTCTCGGCGGCGCTGCGCGAGGTCCGCCGTGCGCTGCTCGAAGCGGACGTGGCGCTGGAAGTGGTGCGCTCCTTCACCGATGCGGTGCGCGAAAAGGCCGTCGGCGCGGAAATCCTGAAGTCGATCAAGCCCGGCCAGATGGTCGTCAAGCTCGTGCATGACGAGCTGATCTCGATGCTCGGCTCGGAGGGCGTGTCGATCGATCTCAATGCGGCCGCCCCCGTGGTCATCATGATGGTCGGCCTCCAGGGCTCGGGCAAGACCACCACCTCGGGCAAGATCGCCAACCGGCTGAAGACGCGCGACAAGAAGAAGGTCCTGATGGCCTCGCTCGACACGCGCCGTCCGGCCGCGCAGGAGCAGTTGCGCCAGTTGGGCGTCCAGGCGGGCATCGATACGCTGCCGATCATCGCCGGCCAGTCGCCGACCGATATCGCCTCGCGCGCCGTGCAGGCCGCAAAACTCGGCGGCCATGACGTCGTCATCCTCGATACCGCCGGCCGTACCCATATCGACGAGCCGCTGATGATCGAGATGGCGGAGATCAAGCGGAAGTCCAATCCGCATGAAATCCTGCTCGTCGCCGATGCGCTGACCGGCCAGGACGCCGTCAACCTCGCCCGCAATTTCGACGACCGCGTCGGCATTACCGGCCTCGTGCTCACCCGCATGGACGGCGACGGCCGCGGCGGTGCGGCCCTTTCCATGCGCGCCGTCACCGGCAAGCCGATCAAGCTGATCGGCGTCGGCGAAAAGATGGGCGAGCTGGAAGAGTTCCATCCCCGCCGCGTCGCCGACCGCATCCTCGGCATGGGCGACATCGTTTCGCTCGTCGAGAAGGCGGCGGAAAATATCGACGCCGAAAAGGCGGCTGCCATGGCCGCCAAGATGGCCAAGGGCAAGTTCGACCTGAACGACCTCGCAGACCAGCTGCGCCAGATGCAGAAGATGGGCGGCATGGGTGGCATCATGGGGCTGATGCCCGGCATGGCCGGCATGAAGGACAAGATGTCCGCCGCCGGCCTCGACGACAAGCTTTTCGGCCGCCAGATCGCCATCATCAATTCGATGACCAAGGCCGAGCGCGCCAATCCGGACCTGCTCAAGCATTCCCGCAAGAAGCGCATCGCGGCCGGTTCCGGCACCGATGCGGCCGACATCAACAAGCTTCTGAAGATGCACCGCCAGATGGCGGACATGATGAAGATGATGGGCGGCAAGAAGGGCGGCGGCATGATGAAGCAGATGATGGGCGGCCTTGCCGGCAAGATGGGCCTCGGCGGCCTTGGCGGCGGCATGGGCGGCATGCCCGATCTGTCGAAGATGGATCCGAAGCAGCTCGAAGCGCTCGCCAAGCAGGCGGAAGCGGCCGGCATCAAGCCTGGCAGCATGCCGGGCCTGGGTGGCGGCGGTCTTCCGGGCCTCGGCGGCGGGCGTCTTCCGGGTCTTGGTGGCCTGCCGGGCCTTCCCGGCCTGCCGAAGAAGAAGTGAGGGGTTGAGGCATGACGATCGATCCGAAGGTCAAGCAGCAATTGGGAGAATACCGGCAGTCGATCGACAATATCGATGCTGCCCTTGTGCATATGCTCGCCGAGCGCTTCCGCTGCACCCAGGCGGTGGGCGTGCTGAAGGCGACGCATGAACTGCCGCCGGCCGACCCGGCGCGCGAGGAATACCAGATCGAGCGCCTTCGCCGCCTGGCGAAGGATGCCAATCTGGATCCGGATTTCGCGGAGAAGTTTCTGAACTTCATCATCCACGAGGTGATCCGGCACCACGAAGCCATTGCCGCTGAACACAGCGGCGCAAACCAGAATACCGCCTGAAACAGGCGGTCACCCACATCCAAGGAGAAATGACATGGCACTGAAAATTCGTCTCGCCCGCGGTGGCTCCAAGAAGCGTCCGTACTACCAGATCGTCGTTGCCGACGCCCGTTCGCCGCGTGACGGCCGCTTCCTCGAAAAGGTCGGTTCGTGGAACCCGATGCTCGGCAAGGACGACGCCAACCGCGTGCAACTCGACGCCGACCGCATCAAGGAATGGCTCTCCAAGGGCGCCCAGGCGACCGACCGCGTCGCGCGCTTCCTGGACGAAGCCGGCGTCGTGAAGCGCGAAGCCCGCAGCAACCCGGAAAAGGCAAAGCCCGGCAAGAAGGCGCTCGAGCGCGCTGCCGAGAAGAAGCAGAAGGAAGAAGACGCCGCTGCTGCTGCCGCCGAATAATCGACGGCGACATTCTTTTGAAGCGGGCGGCGTGTTTCATGCCGCCCGTTTTCGTTTGGAGCGGGACGCGGAACATCGTAAAGCGATTTCGCGCAGCTGAAGTTTCAAGGAACGCACGGAAGCAACCATGGTGAAACTGGAAAATCCCGTCCTCATGGGCACTGTCGGTGCGGCCCAGGGCCTGCGCGGCGAAGTCCGTGTGAAATCCTACACCATCGACCCGACGGCGATCGGCGATTACGGCCATCTCCACACGGATGACGGCCGCGCCTTCGAGGTGCTGGAGGTGCGCGAGGCGAAGAACGTCGTCGTCGTGCGCTTCCGCGGCATCAACGACCGCAACGCCGCCGAAGCGCTGAACGGCACCGACCTCTATATCGAGCGCGACAACCTGCCGGACGAGGAGCTCGACGAAGACGAGTTCTTCTACGCCGACCTCGAGGGTCTGGAGGCCGTCGATGCCGAGGGCCGCAGCCATGGCACGGTGACGGGCATCTTCGATTTTGGCGCTGGCGACCTGCTGGAACTCAAGGGCCCCGGCAAGCGGCCGGTGCTCATTCCCTTCTCCGAGGCAGCCGTGCTGGAAATCGACGTTGATGGCGGGCGCCTGGTGATCGATCCGATCGCGGCCGGCCTCGAAGAAGAGGAAAAGGACGGGCCGGGCAGCCGGCGCCGCCGTCCGCCTGAAGAAGACGGCGGGGAATGACGTGGCTTTCCGCGCCACCATATTGACGCTCTATCCGGAAATGTTTCCGGGCCTGCTCGGCCAGTCGCTCTCCGGCAAGGCTTTGGCGCGCGGGGACTGGGCGCTGGATTGCGTGCAGATCCGCGATTTCACCACCGACCGCCACCGCACTGTCGACGATACGCCGGCGGGCGGCGGCGCGGGCATGGTGTTGAAGCCCGATGTTTTGGCGCGCGCCATCGATCACGCTTCCGAGGGGGACAATCGCCCGCGCCTGCTGATGAGCCCGCGGGGCCGGCCGCTGACGCAGGCGCGCGTGCGCGAGCTTGCGGCCGGCGAGGGCGCCATCGTGGTCTGCGGCCGGTTCGAGGGTGTCGACCAGCGGGTCATCGACGGGCGGCAGCTCGAAGAGGTTTCGATCGGCGACTATATTCTTTCCGGCGGCGAACCCGCGGCGATGATCCTGCTCGATGCGATCGTGCGCATCCTGCCCGGCGTCATGGGCAATGCGCTGTCCGGCGAGCATGAGAGCTTCGAGGGCGGCTTGCTGGAGCATCCGCATTATACGCGGCCGCAGGTCTGGGAAGCGCAGGAAATCCCCGGCGTGCTGACCTCCGGCAACCACGCGGCCATCGACCGATGGCGGCGCGAGGAGGCGGAAAAGCTGACGCGCGAGCGCCGGCCGGACTTACTCGACGCTCAGCCCGTCACGAAATAATAGACCGTCAGCGCCGCACCGACCGCGACCACCAGGCCGCGGATCACCGGTTGCGGCACGCGCCGCGCCGCCCACACGCCGGACCAGCCGCCAAGCGCGCCGGCCGGCACCATGACGGCGGCCTGCGGCCAGCCGACCACGTCGCCGCTGGCGAAGACGATGATCGCGACCGCGGCGATCACCACGGCCAGGAAATTCTTCAGCGCATTGAGGCGGTGGTAGTCGCCGCCCTTGGTGAGGCCCAGCACGGCGAGCATCATGATGCCCATGCCGGCGCCGAAGAAGCCGCCATAGATCGAGGTCAGGAATTGCCCGACGAAGCCGAGCGGCGAGACCGGCGTTTCGGCGTGCAGCGTCTTCGGCTTGAGATAGGGGCCGGCGGCGAAGATGATGGTGGCGGCAAGCAGCAGCCACGGCACCAGCGCGCGGAAGGACGGGTTGTCGAGCGAGAGCAGCAGCAGCGCGCCGGCAAGGCCGCCGACGAGCGAGATGCCACCGAGCAGCGCTGCCTCGCGCCAGTCCGCCCGGATCTCCTTGGCATAGGCGAGCGAGGAGGTGACGTAGCCCGGAAACTGGGTGATCGAGGAGGTGGCGTTGGCGACGATCGGCGGCAGGCCGGTCAGCGTCATCGCGCCGAAGGTGAGGAAGGTGCCGCCGCCGGCAATGGCATTGACCACGCCGGACAGGAATCCGGCGACGAAAAGCAGTATGGCATCGGCTATGGACATGATACTCCCGGCGGCAATGGTCGTGCCGCTTCTCCCTGTCCCGCGTGATAGCGTGGCGGTGAAAGGCGGGCAAGGGCCGAAAACCGGCTCTTTCGGGCGGATTCTTTCGGCCTTGGGGATGACAAGCAGGTTCGATTGGTGTATTGGCCCGCACGGATTTGGGATTACCCAGCCGACCTGCAAGCAAAGAATGGCGAATCCGCTCCGCCCGGTAACGGGCTAACCTTAGAGGCATGACCTTGTAAGGTGACCGTCGAGCGCTCTGGCTGTTTCAGAAAAACCAGAAGGTTAGACCGATGAACATCATCCAGCAGCTCGAAGCCGAACAGGCAGCGAAGATCGAAGCCAAGCGCCAGCTTCCGGAATTCTCCCCGGGCGACACCGTCCGCGTCAACGTCCGCGTGACGGAAGGTTCGCGTACCCGCGTACAGGCCTATGAAGGCGTGTGCATCGCCCGTTCGGGTGGCGGCATCAACGAGAGCTTCACCGTTCGCAAGATCTCCTACGGCGAAGGTGTCGAGCGCGTATTCCCGGTTTACTCGCCGCTCGTCGAAGGCGTCGAAGTCGTCCGCCGCGGTAAGGTCCGTCGCGCCAAGCTCTACTACCTGCGCGATCGTCGCGGCAAGTCGGCTCGTATCGTCGAGAACACCGGCACGCGCGCCCGCAACCTGAACGACGCCGAGCGCGCCGCCGTTGCCGAGGAAAAGGCCCGTCTCGAAGCCGAGAAGGTCGCAGCCGCACAGGCGCTCGCCGCTGAAAAGGCCGCAGCAGAAGCCGCCGAGAAGGCCGCTGCAGCAGAAGCTGCCGAAGCCGCAAAGGCTGCAGAAGCCGCCGCCGAATAATCCGGCAGCTGCACGCATTGATCGAAGCCGTCGGCCCTGGCCGGCGGCTTTTTGTTTTCGGGAAAGGCGGTTGCGCACAAGCGCCGTGCTTGCCTCGCTGCCCGCTCCTGTGACAGTGTTCCGCCGCCACAATCCAGGAGCTTGAAGCCGATGTTTTCCCGCCGCGCCGTCCTTGCAGGCCTTGCCGCCGCTGCCCTCATGCCCGCCGCCGCCTTCGCCGCGGACCTGCCCGATCTCGGCGGCAAGTCCGTCGTCGTCGTGACGGAGAACGCCTATCCGCCGCTGCAATTCGTCGATCCGAAGACCGGCGAGCAGATCGGCTGGGAATATGACGCGATGAACGAGATCGCCAAGCGGCTGAACTTCAAGGTCGAGTACCAGAACACCAGCTGGGACGCGATGATCCAGGCGGTCTCCGACAACCAGTACAACATCGGCATGACCGGCATCACCATCAAGGACGACCGCAAGGAGAAGGTGGACTTCTCCGCGCCCTACATGCGCTCGCAGCAGTTCATGCTGGTGCGTGGCGACGAGGCCCGCTTCGAGGATGCCAAATCCTTCGCGGCGCTGACGGACGGCCTGGTCGCCGCCCAGCCCGGCACCTCGCCCTTCTACACCGCCGTCTACGAAATCCTCGACGGCAACGAGCAGAATCCGCGCATCAAGCTGTTCGAGACTTTTGGCGCGACCGTGCAGGCGCTCCAGGCCGGCGACGTCGATCTGGTTTTGACCGACGGCGTTGCGGCCAAGGGCTATGTCGATGCCTCGGGCGGCAAGCTCAAGGTCGTCGGCGAGCCGCTCGGCACGGAGGATTTCGGCTTCATCTTCCCGAAGGGCTCCGATCTCGTCGCACCAGTCAATGCCGCGATTGCCGCGATGACGGCCGACGGCACGCTGGAGGCGCTCAACAAGAAGTGGTTCCTGGACTACAAGATGGGTCAGTAGCGGGCGCATGGCTCCCGTTTCCTCTGACGCGGCAAAGGGCGACTATCCCTGGTGGCTGGTCGTTCTTGCCGTGATCGCGCTGGCGCTTGCCGGCGTGATCGTCGCCAATGATCTCTACGCCCAGGTCTTCGGCATCGTGCTGAAGGGGCTCTGGGTCACGATCTTCGTCACTCTCGTCGCCTTCCTGCTCGCCACGCTGGCCGGCCTCGGCCTTGCGCTCATGGCGCTGTCGGACAGCAAGGTGCTGCGCCAGGTCGCGCGCTTCTACACGGAGGTGATCCGTGGCGTGCCGATCCTCGTGCTGCTGTTCTACATCGCGTTCGTCGGCGCGCCGGCGCTGGTGGCGCTGGTCAATCTGGTGATCTCGCCGCTTGTCAGTGCCGGGTTCATCGAGCCGATGCAGGTGCGCGACGTGTCGCTGATGTGGCGGGCGATCATCGCGCTGATGATCGGCTATTCCGCCTTCATCGGCGAGGTGTTTCGCGCCGGCATCCAGTCCGTCGACAAGGGGCAGATCGAGGCGGCCAAGGCGCTCGGCCTGTCGCGCTTCCAGCGCTTCCGGCTCGTCGTCTTCCCGCAGGCGGTGCGCGTCATCCTGCCGCCGCTCGGCAATGATTTCGTGGCGATGGTCAAGGATTCCTCGCTCGTCTCCGTGCTCGGCGTCGCCGACATCACGCAGATGGGCAAGGTCTATGCCTCCGGCTCCTTCCGGTTCTTCGAGACCTATTCCATCGTCGCCTATGTCTATCTCATCCTGACGATCGGTCTTTCGCTCGGCCTGCGCGGCCTGGAAAAGCGGCTGCGGCGGACGTGAGGCTTTACGTGCGCGAAAGGATGATCAGGCGGTCGGAGGGATCGAAAGTCACCTTTTCCGACTTCGCCGGATTGACCACGACGCCGCCCATGTTGCGCGGGTCGTGGCCCGCCCGTTTCGCGTGGCTGTAGCCGAGCGCCACCTCGCCGCGGATGAGGGCCGCGAGGTTGACGGTGTAGAAATTCACCGGCCGGTCGATGGCGATATAGTCGGTCACCGGGCGCATGTAGATTTCCGAGCCGTCCTCGTCGAGCAGTTCGTCGAAGATCTGCGCCATCAGCTCGTTTTCCGAGGCCTGCGCCAGCATGAGGCTCACCAGCTTGTTGCTGACGACGAAATCGTCGGCGCGGGTGACGGCGGCGAGGTTGCGGTTGCGCACGTCGATCATCTCGCTGACGATGCCGATATGCTGGTTGGCGGCGTCGGCGATCTTGCGAAGCTGCAACAGTGTCACGAGCGTTGCCGTATCGGCCGGCTGGGCGGCCATGTGGTCGCTGTAGCCGAGCACCAGCACATGATCGTAGGCGGGCACGTCGAGCGCATCGAGGGCCGCGCGGTTCGACGTATCGATGACGGTGCAACGAACGGAGAGGTTTTCCTTGATAAATTGGAGCTTGGCGACATCCGCCTCGAATTCCGGCGTGTCGGCGGCGATCGTCAGCTCCGAGCCGGGCGCGACGTAGCGCGACAGTTCCTGCGTGATGATCGGCCCGCGCCGGTTCCAGCCGAGCAATAGCGTGCGCTCCGGCCCCGGCTCGCGGTTGACGCGCGGGCGCACGATCTCGCGGTCGACCTCGAACTCGGCCGTGCGGAGCTTGATCGTCGCGTCGTCCTCGGCAATCAGGATCGCCCGTTCGCCGGCCAGCATGATGCGGTTCGTCGGCGGGTTGAGATGCACGACGCCGTCGGTGTCGCAGATGCCGATCAGCGTCGACGTGTCATAGGCCATGACCGCATTGCCGAAGGATTTTCCGGTGAGTGCCGGCTGCTCGACGGCGTAGATTTCCGAGCCGTCGAAATCGAGCAGTTCGGTATAGACGGCCGAAAGGCCGGCCTGCCGGCTGGAGCTGACGACGATGCGCGAGATCAGCTCGTCGGCGAGCACCAGTTGCAGCTCGGAGCCGCCGACGATGCGGGCGACCTCGGCATTCTTGGCATCGCGGATCTCGGCGGCGATCCGGTAGGGCTCCTTGCGCCGCTCCGGGTCGTTGACCAGGGCCAGCACGGTCTTGATGACCTGCGAATCCGCATAGTCGCTCTCCGGCGAGAGCACGATGATCGAGCGGGAGGCCTGCGGGTTGACGATGTTGACGTCGTAGAGGTCGGTCGGGTCGCCGCTGCGGCAGATGATGCGGGTGTTGCCGAGGTCCGCGATCTTGTCGGCGATCTCGTCCTCCATCTCCACCTTGTCCTTGGAGGCCATGATGACGATGCGCGGGTTGCGGCGGCTCTGGTTGGCGATCACCAGCTCGGAAATCACGTCGAAGATCGAGGGCGACCAGTTGAAGATGATCGTGTGGTCCTTTTCCAGCACATGCGAGCGGCCCTTGCGCAGCTCGTCGAGCTTCTCGTCGAGGCCGGAGCTCAAGACGCCGATCAGCGCGGAGAAGACGAAGATGCCCGCGACGGTGACGGCGAGCGAGACGCCGCGGAAGCTCCAGCCCACATCGCCGCCCATCGTGCCGGCATCCATGGTGCGCATCAGCGATTCCCAGGCGCCTTCGATGAAGGACACGGGCTCGCCGCCATCCGGCTTGATGCCGGTCAGGGCGAGGAACAGGCCGGCGACGAGGATGACGACCAGCGAGATGACCGCAAGCCAGCCGATCAGCGCGATTGGCCCCGCCGCCATGCTCTTGTCGAACTGGTAGCGCGCGCGGTCGCGCCAGGTAATCGTCTTCATGTAAGTCCCCTCAAGCCGACGCTTAGCCGGATACGTATACCGAGTGTCAAAAATTCGGGGCTGCGGCAAGGAGGCGCACGGGAAATTTTAGGAAGAGCGTAAACGGCGGTGCCGGCCGGCAACTTGCCGAGCGCCGCAAAAATCGTTATATGCGGGCCATGGAATCCAAGTTCGGATGCACGGAAAAGCATGTCGTCGTGCTGCAGGATCATAAGCGCCTGCCGGCACGCTTCTTTGCGCGCGTCTTCGGGGCGCTCACCAGCCGCCTAGCCTGATCGCTTGCGATCCTTGCGAGCGTTGCGCTCGCCGATTTCCAGTACCCCAACACATGCCAAGCGGATGAAGAGCCATGAGTGCACCCCGTACCCTCTATGACAAGATTTTCGACGATCACATCGTCAGCCGCCAGGAAGACGGAACCTGTCTTCTCTACATCGATCGTCACCTGGTTCACGAGGTGACGAGCCCGCAGGCCTTCGAAGGCTTGCGCATGGCCGGCCGCAAGGTCCGCGCGCCGGAAAAGACGCTCGCCGTCGTCGACCACAACGTGCCGACCTCGCCGGATCGCGCCCAGGGCATCAAGAACGAGGAAAGCCGCATCCAGGTCGAGGCGCTCGCCAACAATGCGGCGGAATTCGGCGTCGAATATTACTCCGAAAAGGACGTGCGCCAGGGCATCGTGCACATCGTCGGCCCGGAGCAGGGCTTTACGCTGCCGGGCATGACCATCGTCTGCGGTGACAGCCACACCTCCACGCACGGCGCCTTCGGCGCGCTGGCGCACGGCATCGGCACGTCGGAAGTGGAACACGTTCTGGCCACCCAGACGCTGATCCAGAAGAAGGCGAAGAACATGCTGGTGCGCGTCGACGGGACGCTTCCGCCGGGCGTCACTGCAAAGGACATCATCCTCGCCATCATCGGCGAGATCGGCACCGCCGGCGGCACCGGTCACGTCATCGAGTTTGCGGGCGAGGCGATCCGTGCGCTGTCGATGGAAGGCCGCATGACGATCTGCAACATGACGATCGAAGGCGGCGCGCGCGCCGGCCTCATCGCCCCGGACGAAAAGACCTTCGAATACATCAAGGGCAAGCCGCGCGCGCCGAAGGGCAAGGCGCTGGACATGGCGCTGGAATACTGGAAGACGCTCTACACCGAGGAAGGCGCGCATTTCGACCGCGTCGTCGTGCTCGATGCCGCCAACCTGCCGCCGATCGTTTCCTGGGGTTCCTCGCCGGAAGATGTCGTCTCCGTGCAGGGCGTCGTTCCGAACCCGGACGAGATTGAGGACGAGACGAAGCGCTCCTCCAAGTGGCGTGCGCTCGACTATATGGGCCTGAAGCCGGAAACCAAGATCACCGACATCGCCATCGACCGCGTCTTCATCGGCTCCTGCACCAATGGCCGCATCGAGGACCTGCGCGCCGTCGCTGCCGTCGTCGAGGGCCGCAAGGTCGCCTCCACCGTCGACGCCATGATCGTTCCGGGCTCCGGCCTCGTGAAGGAACAGGCGGAGCGCGAAGGTCTCGACAAGATCTTCAAGGAAGCCGGCTTCGACTGGCGCGAGCCGGGCTGCTCCATGTGCCTCGCCATGAACGACGACCGCCTGAAGCCGGGCGAACGCTGCGCCTCAACCTCGAACCGCAACTTCGAGGGCCGCCAGGGCTTCAAGGGCCGCACGCATCTCGTGTCGCCGGCCATGGCCGCTGCCGCCGCGATCGCCGGCCACTTCGTCGATATCCGCGAATGGAAATGATCACGGCCGCATTGGCGTTGTGATAAAAGGCCGGGAGCATGCTCCCGGCCTTTTCTTTTGAAGGAGATTTCCATGAAACGCCTTCTCCTCCTGCGTCATGCAAAATCGGCCTGGCCGGATGGGGTCGAGGATCACGACCGGCCGCTCGGCGACCGGGGCCGCCGCGATGCCCCGCGCATGGGTATCCATATGGCCACCGCGGGCCTTGAGCCGGATTTCGCGCTGGTATCATCCGCCCGCCGCACGCAGGAGACCTGGGCGCTGGTCGCGCCGGCCTTTGCGAGGCCCTGCCCATCGCGCACCGTGCCGTCGATCTACGAGGCGGCGGCGTCGGCCATTCTGGATGCCATTCACGCGGCGCCGGACGAGAGCGGGACGCTTCTGGTCATCGGGCACAATCCGGGTTTTGAGGAATTGGCGACGCTTCTGGCGCCGCAGGGCGAGGCGGAGGCGCTCGGCCGATTGCGCACGAAATATCCGACGGCGGGGCTGGCGGTCATCGCCTTCGATAGCGAGCGCTGGGCGGATATCGCACCCGGCTCAGGCCGGCTTGAAGCCTTCGTCACGCCGAAGACGCTGGCTTAAAGAGGACGGGCGGCTAAAGCCGCCCGCCGTAAGGGTCAGAAGCTCGCCGTCATCGGGTCCGGGCCGATGCGCTTGCCGCCTTTTTCGAGGCCGGCAAAGGTCTGCATGTCCTCGTCGTCGAGCTTGAAGTCGAAGATCTTGACGTTTTCCGCGATGCGCGAGGGCGTCACCGATTTCGGGATGACCACCAGGCCGTTGTCGATGTGCCAGCGGGTGATGACCTGGGCCGGCGTGCGGTCGTGTTTTGCCGCGATGCCGGCAACGACGGGGTTTGTCAGCAGCGTGCCCTGGCCGAGCGGGCTCCAGGACTCCGTGATGATGCGGTGTTTCTCGTGGTAGGCGCGGGTTTCCTTTTGGGGGAAATCCGGGTGCAGCTCGATCTGGTTGATGACCGGGGTGATGCCGGTCTCGTCGATCAGGCGCTGCAGGTGTTCGGGATAGAAGTTGGACACGCCGATCGAGCGGGCGCGGCCTTCCTTCTGCAGCTGGATGAAGGCCTTCCAGGTGTCGACGAACTGGCCGCGCTTGGGCGCCGGCCAGTGGATGAGATAGAGGTCGACATAGTCGGTGCCGAGGCGCTTCAGGCTGGCGTCGAAGGCCTTCAGCGTCGCATCGTGGCCCTGGTCGCCGTTCCACAGCTTCGTGGTGAGGAAGATTTCGGCGCGGTCGACGCCGGAGGCGCGGATGCCCTCGCCGACGCCCTGCTCGTTCTCGTAGATCGCCGCCGTATCGACATGGCGGTACCCGCTGTCGAGCGCCGCCTTGACCGCGGTCACGGCCGTGTCGTTCGGGGTCTGCCAGACACCGAGGCCGATCTGGGGAATGCTGTTGCCATCATGAAACAGTATTGTTGGTTGATCGCTCATCAGAATCTCTCCGTGAAAAAGGTTTGGCGTGCTTGAACCCGGACGGGTTTCCCGTGGCGCCTTGCAGCCCGGCGACGGTCGAGGCTGATATAGGTCCCGCAGCGCAGCATTTCAGCCCGCCCGCCGCCAAAATCGTCAGAGCACGCGCACGACCGTGCCGCGGCGCAGATGCGGCAGGATGCGCAGCATGTCGCGCTTCGCAATGGCGACGCAGCCGGCCGTCGGCTCGTAACCGGGGCGGATCAGGTGGAAGAAGATCGCCGAGCCCTTGTTGCGGCGGCGCGAGGTGACGTTCCAGTCGAGCACGAGGCAGATGTCGTAAAGTTCGTCCGCGCGCCGCATCTCTTCGTGGCTCGGTTTGAACGGCGCGCGCACGAGGCGGTTGTAGCTCGGGTGGCTCGGCGAGTCGCACCAGAGCATGGAGGGCCGGATGCGGCGGAAGGGCAGGGTGGTCCCCGGCAAGGCCACGCGGTCGCCGCGCACAAAGCCGGAGAGCAGCGGCATGGCGGCGATGGGGGTTGCGCCGTCGCCTTCGCGTTTGACGCTGGTACGTCCGGTGCGGCCGATCGCGGCGGGGATGCGCAACGAACCGACCTGCACGATGGCGCGGGTCTTCCGGCCTGGTGCGGGGCGCACGAGGATGGTCTTCACGCAATGTTTAGGAGATGTGATCCGGCTCATGTCATTCCGCCATATTCGCGCCTTGTGGCAACTTGACTGGCTAAGCCATGGACGGGCTTGCCAAAAGCGCCAGTTCCCTTACTTTCAGAGGAATGCCGAGAGGTAAAGCATGACATCCCGCACCATCCTTCTTGTCGATGACGACAACGACCTTCGCGAGACGCTCGTCGAGCAGCTTTCGCTTTACGAGGAATTCTCCACGCTCGAGGAAATGACCGCCGGCAAGGGCATCCAGACGGCGCGCGCCAACCAGATCGACCTGCTTATCATGGATGTCGGCCTGCCGGATATGGACGGGCGCGAAGCCGTAAAACTGCTGCGCAAGGGCGGATTCAAGGCGCCGATCATCATGTTGACCGGGCACGACACCGATTCGGACACGATTTTGGGTCTCGAAGCCGGCGCCAATGACTATGTGACGAAGCCGTTCCGCTTCGCCGTGCTGCTCGCGCGCATCCGCGCGCAGCTGCGCCAGCACGAGAGCAGCGAGGACGCCACCTTCACCGTCGGCCCCTATACATTCAAGCCGGGCCAGAAACTGTTGACGCTCGAAAACGGCCAGAAGATCCGGTTGACGGAAAAGGAGGCAGCGATCATCCGCTACCTCTACCGCGCCGATCAGAAGGTGGTGACGCGCGACGTGCTGCTCGAAGAGGTCTGGGGCTACAATTCCGGTGTCACGACCCACACGCTGGAGACCCATGTCTATCGTCTGCGCCAGAAGATCGAGCGGGACCCTTCCAATGCGGAGATTCTCGTGACAGAGAACGGCGGCTACAAGATCGTACCGTAAGGTTTTTACCGTCCCGGAATTGCTTTTGGAGGGATGCCCACCGTGGCTCTCAGCGACGACATCGCCCTGCTTTCCCGCGTGCCGCTCTTTGCAGGGCTCGCCGACGACAAGCTACGGCTGATGGCCTTTGGCGCGGAGCGTCGCCGGCTGGTCGAGGGGCAGACGCTGTTTCGCGAGGGTACGTCCGCCGATTGCGGCTTCGTCGTCGCCTCGGGCGCGTTCGGCCTCACCTCGACACTTCGCGACGGCTCGACGCGTGACGAAGGCACGGCGCAAGCCGGCACGCTGCTCTCCGAACTCGCGATGATTTCCGCCGTCGAGCGCAAATATACGGCGGTGGCGACCGAAGACAGCGAGGTCATCCGCATCAACCGCCCGCTCTTCCGGCGCATGCTGGAGGAATACCCGGACGTCGCCGTGCTCGTCGACGCCCGCATCCGCGAAAACCTCGCGGCGATGATCAGCGAGATGCGCAGCCTCGCGGGGCGCTTCGCCTGAGGCGACGCCCCTCATCCGGCCTGCCGGCCACCTTCTCCTCGTAAACGGGGCGAAGGAGATGTGCCGCGCCGGCTTGCTCAACCAATGACCGTTTTCGGGGCACGTCCCCTCTCCCCGCTTGCGGGGAGAGGGTTAGGGTGAGGGGCAAACCTCAATCAGAAATCAAATTCCGCGATCACCGGCACATGGTCGGACGGCCGTTCCCAGCCGCGGGCTTCGCGGATCACCTTGATATCGGTGAGGTGCGGTTCGAGGTCGGCGGAGGACCAGATGTGGTCGAGGCGGCGGCCCTTGTCGGCGGCGACCCAGTCGGCCGAGCGGTAGCTCCACCACGTATAGAGCTTTTCGTGCGCGGGCACCTTGCGGCGCATCAGGTCGATCCAGGCACCTTTGGTCATCACGTCGATCAGGCCTTCGGTCTCGATGGGCGTATGGCTGACGATCTTCAGGAGCTGCTTGTGCGACCAGACGTCGTGCTCCAGCGGCGCGATGTTGAGGTCGCCGACGAGGATCGACGAGATGCCGGCCTCGGCTTCGGCGTGCAGCAGCTTCATTTCCTCGATGAAATCGAGCTTGTGGCCGAATTTCTGGTTGATCGTGCGGTCCGGCTCGTCGCCGCCCGCCGGCACATAGAAATTGTGCAGGCGGATCGACTTGCCCCGGTGATGGAAGACGACCGAGATATGGCGCGCGTCACCCACGCCGCAATAGTCACGCCGCTCGACGATCTCGGTCAGCGGCAGGCGGGAAATGGTCGCCACGCCGTGATAGCCCTTCTGGCCGTGAAAGACGATGTGCTCGTAGCCGAGCGCCTTCAGCGGCTTCAAGGGGAAGAGGTCGTTCGGACATTTGGTTTCCTGCAGGCACAGGATATCCGGTGAGAAGGTCGTCAGGAAATGTTCGACGAGCGGCATGCGCAGCCGCACGGAATTGATGTTCCACGTCGCAATCGAAAGTGCCATGCCTGCCCCCGGAAATCTGTCCGGGGCGTCTTAGCGCATGCATGACGAAACGGAAACGGCTTTCTCAGTTCGCGCCCTTGTTGCGGACCTCGTCATAGGGGATCGAGAAGACCTTCTCGTCGAGGGCGACGCCCGTCTTGACGTTGAAGATCATCACGGACGTGTCCTTGCCCTGCGCGTCGGTGATGGTCCACTGGCGCAGGTCATAGGTCTTCGGATCGAACATCATGGTGATGGTCGAATCGCCGAACATATTGCGGTCACCGAGCACGATGGTGGTCAGATCCGCCTCTTCCTTGACGTTGCGCACCATCTTGGCGGAGAGGTCGATCTTCTCGCCGAGCAGCAGGTTGAGCGGGGTCTTGGAGAGCGGGTAGATATCCCAGGTCTTGAGCTTGCGGTTGCCGATGACGACGGACTTGCCGTCGGCGATCACGCGCATCGGCGAAGGCTCTTCATAGTTGAAGCGGATCTTGCCCGGACGGTTGATGTAGAACTTGCCGCCGGTCTGTTCGCCGCGCGGGCCGAACTGCACGAATTCGCCGATCATCGTCTTCACGGAGGCGAAGTGGTCGGCGATCTTCTGGGCGGCGCCGCTTGCCTGCGCCGAGGCATCGGCGGGCGCCAGCGCCGAAAGGCCGGTTGCGAGCGTGAAGGCCATCAGGCAGGTGAAGCCACGGCGGGTCAGCATGCCGGTCGCGTGGCCTTTCTCGGATGGGATCATGTTGGTCTCCTTCATCTGCGTGTCATGCGGGCCAAACACGGCGCCATAATGGCATCCGGCCCTGACGCGGAACTTGCGGGCGGAACGCCGCAGACGGCGCCCCGTTCCCGGTCGTCGTTCCGAAATTTACTCTTCCGTCGGCACGAGGATCTCGCGCTTGCCGGCGTGGTTGGCGGGGCCGATCAGGCCCTCCTTCTCCATGCGCTCGATCAGCGAGGCGGCGCGGTTGTAGCCGATGCCGAGGCGGCGCTGGATATAGGAGGTCGAGGCCTTGCCATCGCGCAACACCACGGCCACGGCCTGGTCGTAGGGATCGTCCGAATCCTCGAGGTTTGCGGTGCCGGCCGGGCCGCTGCCGCCCTCGCCATCCTCGTCGTCGTCCTGGGTGATCGCGTCGAGATATTGCGGCGAGCCCTGCGTCTTCAGATGCGCGACGACGGCCTCCACTTCGCCATCCGAGACGAAGGGGCCGTGCACGCGCTGGATGCGCCCGCCGCCGGCCATGTAGAGCATGTCGCCCATGCCGAGGAGCTGTTCGGCGCCCTGTTCGCCCAGGATGGTGCGGCTGTCGATCTTCGAGGTCACCTGGAAGGAGATGCGGGTCGGGAAGTTGGCCTTGATCGTGCCGGTGATGACGTCGACCGAGGGGCGCTGCGTTGCCATGATGACATGGATGCCGGCGGCGCGCGCCATCTGGGCGAGACGCTGGACCGCGCCTTCGATGTCCTTGCCGGCGACCATCATCAGGTCGGCCATTTCGTCGATGATGACGACGATATAGGGCATCGGCTGGAGATCGAATTCCTCCGTCTCGTACATCGCCTCGCCGGTCTGCCGGTCGAAGCCGGTCTGCACGGTGCGGCTGATCTGCTCGCCCTTGGCCAGCGCCTGCTCTACGCGGCTGTTGAAGCCGTCGATGTTGCGCACGCCGATCTTCGACATCTTCTTGTAGCGCTCCTCCATCTCGCGCACCGTCCATTTGAGGGCGACGACCGCCTTCTTCGGATCGGTGACGACGGGGGAGAGCAGGTGCGGGATGCCGTCATAGACGGAGAGTTCCAGCATCTTGGGGTCGATCATGATCAGGCGGCACTGTTCCGGCTTCAGCCGGTAGAGCAGCGAAAGGATCATGGTGTTGATGGCGACCGACTTGCCCGAGCCGGTGGTGCCGGCCACCAGCAGGTGGGGCATCTTGGCGATGTCGGAAATGACCGGCTCGCCGCCGATCGTCTTGCCGAGCGCCATGGCGAGCTTGGCCTTTGAGGTCTCGAAATCGCGGCTGGCGATGAGTTCGCGCAGGTAGACGGTCTCGCGGCTCTGGTTCGGCAGCTCGATGCCGATGGCGTTGCGGCCGGGCACGACGGCGACGCGGGCGGCGATCGCGCTCATCGAGCGGGCGATGTCGTCGGCAAGGCCGATGACGCGCGAGGACTTGATGCCGGGTGCCGGCTCGAGTTCGTAGAGCGTGACCACCGGGCCGGGGCGGACATGGATGATCTCGCCCTTGACGCCGAAATCCTCCAGCACGCCTTCCAGCATACGGGCGTTCTGCTCCAGCGCGTCGGCCGACAGCGTGGTGTCGCGCACCTGGCCTTTCGGCTCGGCGAGCAGGTGGATCGGCGGCAGCGCAAAACCGTCCGGGCCGACGAAGGAGGTCTGCGCCTCGCGCTCGATGCGCTGGCCGGGTTTGGGCCGGGCGGCGGGCGGCACGACGCGGGCTGTTGTGGCGGGCAGCGGCTGGCGGGCCGGTGCACGGCGCGGCGCCCAGTCGGCGGCGACGTCGTCGGCATCGTCGTCCGGCAGGATGCCGCTCGGGCGGCGCATCGGTTCGTCGTCCCTGTCGAAGGGCAGGTCGTCGTCCTCGTCGCCTGCCATCGGCGGGGCGACGACGACGCGGCGGCCGTCGAGCGACGGTTCGACGCGCTCGGAGGCGCCGCGGGAAGGGGTGCGGGCGCGCACCGGCTCGTTCAGCGTGCCGAACTCATCCTCGTTGAAATCATAGGGCTGCTCGATGCCGCGCGCCTTGCGGCGCTGGTTGGCGAGGCCGAAGAGGCGGCGCATGCGGGCATGGCCGGTGTACCAGGCATGCGTCATGGCGCCGGCGAAGACCGTGAGCGGGCCTTCCCGGTCGTCGTCGTCCTCGTTTTCCTCGGCGATGGTGCGCGCGCGGCTCGGTGTGGGGACGGGAGCGAAATCCTCTTCGTCCTCGATCGTGACGGAGCCGATGAGACCGGCGGCGAAAACCATCAGCCAGGCGGCGGGGATGGCGATGATGCCGCCGAGGATGCTGGCGAAGAGGCCGGTCGGGTAGGCGCCGGTGAAGAGGGCGGGGAAGCGCAGGATCATGTCGCCGAAGACGCCGCCAAGCCCGGTCGGCAGCGGCCAGGTGACGGGTGCGGGCACGCAGGCGAGCGCCGCGGAGGCGAGAATGGCGCCGCCGAGCCAGGCGCCGGCGCGCTGCGGCACGCGGTTGAAGCGCCGGCCGCTGATCAGCGCCAGTCCCCAGGCGACGACGGGCAGCAGCGCGATGACGCTGGCAATGCCGAAGAACTGCATGAAGATATCGGCGAAGACGGCGCCGGGATAACCGAGGATGTTGGCCGGCGCGCCGCTCGAGGCATAGGAGAGGCTCGGGTCGGAGACGTTCCAGGTGGAGAGTGCGGCGACCGCGAAGGCAAGGCCGAGGAAGGTGCAGAGCCCGAACAGGATTTGCAACTGTCGCCAGACGAATGCCGACAGAACGAAGCGGTCGTGACGGTTATCCAGTCCTGCCGAGATGCTTCTGCTCATGGTTACAGCCTATAGTCCGTCCAAGGAAAACCGCACCGATTCCGCGCGATTCGCGGATGTGCCTGACTGTGAACCCTACGAAGGAAGCCTTAATGGCATGTTAACCATGCCGCTTTCGTGGCCCCGGTTTCGGCCTGGGACACGAAAAAGGCCCGGACTTTTTAGGTCCGGGCCAAGGGCGGCATAGTTTCCTATGACCGCGACGGGACGTTTTGCGGCGGCTGCTGGAGCCGCCACGAAGCCCTTAGGAGTGGTAGGCCGCTTCGCCGTGCGAGGAGAGGTCGAGGCCTTCGCGCTCGGCTTCGACGGTGACGCGCAGGCCGACGATCATGTCGACCACCTTGTAGAGGATCGCCGAGACGATGCCGCACCAGGCAATGGTGATGACGACGGCGGTGAGCTGCGTCATGAACTGCGAGGCGATCGAGAAATCCGCGCCGCCCGTGCCGCCGAGCGACGGGGCGGTGAAGATGCCGGTGCCGAGCGCGCCGATGAGGCCGCCGATGCCGTGCACGCCGAAGACGTCCGCCGTGTCGTCGTAGCCGAACTTGTTCTTCACGACGGCGACGAAGAAGTAGCAGACCGGCGAGACGATGAGGCCGAGCACGATGGCGCCGAACGGACCGACGGAGCCAGCAGCCGGGGTAACGGCGACGAGGCCGGCGATCATGCCGGAAGCCGCACCCAGCAGCGAAGCCTTGCCGCGGGTGAACGTCTCGACGAGCGACCAGGCGAGGATTGCGGCGGCCGTTGCGACGAAGGTGTTGACGGTGGCGAGAACCGCGCCGCCCGAAGCTTCAAGGTTGGAGCCGGCATTGAAGCCGAACCAGCCGAACCACAGCATGGCGGCACCGACGAGGGTGAGCGTCATGGAGTGGGGAGCCATCATGTCCTTGCCGAAGCCGGTGCGCTTGCCGACCATGATCGCGCCGATGAGGCCTGCCACGCCGGCATTGATGTGCACGACGGTGCCGCCGGCGAAGTCGAGGGCGCCCATGCCGAAGATCAGGCCGTTGGCGTCCCAGACCATGTGGGCGATCGGGAAGTAGACGAAGGTGGCCCAGAGCGCCGTGAAGAGCAGGACGGCCGAGAACTTGATGCGCTCGGCGAAGGCGCCGATGATGAGCGCCGGGGTCAGCGCGGCAAAGGTCATCTGGAACAGGATGAAGATATATTCCGGAATGACGACGCCGTCGGAGAAGGTTGCGGCCGTGCTATCGACGGTCACGCCCGACAGGAACATCTTGGCGAAGCCGCCGAAATAGGCGCTGGTCGAGCCGCCAAAGGCGAAGGAATAGCCGTAGACGACCCAGATGATCATCATCATGGCGCCGATCACGGTGCACTGCATGAGCACCGACAGCATGTTCTTAGCGCGCACCAGGCCGCCGTAGAAGAGTGCGAGACCCGGGATCAGCATGAAGAAGACGAGCAGCGTCGACAGGAACATGAAGACGGTATCCGCCTTGTCCGGAACGGGGGCTGCGGCGACGGCTTCGGTGGCGGCGGGCGCGGTTTCCTGCGCGAAAGCGACAACCGGCGCAAGCATGGCCGTGGTGGCAGCAGCCACGCGGGCGAGGGTATGAGAAGGCTTGAATGACGACATTTTGAAAATGCTCCCTGAATATGCCGGTTGCTTAGAGCGCTTCGGAATCGGTTTCGCCGGTGCGGATGCGCACGGCATGGTCGATGGAGTAGACAAAGATCTTGCCGTCGCCGATCTGGCCGGTCTTGGCGGCAGACGCGATCGCCTCGACCGCCTTGTCGACGAGGTCGGCAGGCACGGCGATCTCGATCTTCAGTTTCGGCAGGAAGCTGACGGCATATTCGGTGCCGCGGTAGATTTCCGTATGCCCCTTCTGGCGCCCGTAACCCTTCACTTCCGTCACGGTCAGGCCCTGGATGCCAACGGTGGTGAGGGCCTCGCGCACCTCATCGAGTTTGAACGGCTTGATAATGGCCATCACAATTTTCATCTGGTTTCCCATCCTTCGTGCTTGTTCCCCCAGCCGGGGCCATCTCTCCTTGCCGTTGGCAACCTTCGCCGCAACGACTGAGAGCTACACATTCAAGGGGCGTGCCAGATTCGAACGGCGTCTCTAATCAACTGAAATGATTGCAATAAAAATACACGCCATGCTGCGGCGCAAAATTTCACCAGCGCATATGGTCAAAAAATAGGCGCTATTGGAATAATGGGCAAAATTTAGTCAGTTGCCTTTTTCCGAATCAGCCCTTCCTGGGCCACGGAGGCAATGAGGGTGCCGGTACGGGTGAAAATTGCGCCACGGGTCATGCCGCGCCCGCCGAAGGCCGAGGGGCTGTCCTGGCTGTAGAGCAGCCAGTCGTCGAGCACCGGCGGGCGGTGGAACCACATGGCATGGTCGAGGCTCGCCACTTGCAGCGTGCGGTCGAGCACCGAGGTGCCATGCGCGAAGAGCGATGTGTCGAGCAGCGTCATGTCGGAGAGATAGGCGAGCACCGCGGCTTGCAGGTGGCGCTCGGCCGGCACCGGGCCGGTGGTGCGCACCCAGATGTTCTGGCGCGGTTCCAGCTTGTCACGCGAGAAATAATGGTCCAGCGAGACGGGACGCAGCTCGATCGGCCGCGGGCGCTGCCAGTAGGCGCGGATATGGTCCGGCGCCTCGGTCATGAAGCGTTCCTTGAGGTCCGCTTCGCCGAGCAGGTTTTCCGGCTGCGGCACGTCCGGCATTTGTGCCTGGTGCTCGAAACCGTCCTCGTCGTCCTGGAAGGAGGCGGTCATGAAGTAGATCGGCTTGTCGTGCTGGATGGCGACGACCCGGCGCGTGGCGAAGGAGCCGCCGTCGCGGATGTTTTCCACGTCGTAGATGATCGGCACGGAAGGATCGCCCGGCCGCACGAAATAGGCGTGCAGGGAATGCACGAAGCGGCCTTCCTTCTCCACCGTGCGCGTCGCCGCAACCAGCGCCTGGCCGATCACCTGCCCGCCGAAGACCCGCTGCCAGCCGACCTGCGGGCTCTTGCCGCGAAACAGCCGGGTTTCCAGCCGTTCGAGGTCGAGCGTCTCCAGCAGGAGGTCCATGGCGGGGTTTTTTGCGGGCTGGCGCGACATTTGGACGTGGCTCCCCAAGGTAGGAATACGGTACTTCCTCCTCTATATAGAGGGGCAGGAGACCTCAAGCGGCCAGGAGAAGACCATGTCTGAAGGCACCATGCTCGACGTGCTTGTCGCCGGCGGCGGTTATGTCGGCCTGTCGCTCGCCGTCGCCATCAAGAAAGCCGCGCCGCATCTCGCCGTCGAAGTCGTCGACGGCGCGCCGGACCATGTCTGGCAGAAGGACGAGCGCGCCTCGGCGATTGTGGCCGCCGCGCGCAACCTGCTCGACGTGCTCGGCGTGTGGAGCGAGATCGAGCCCGAGGCGGAGCCGATCCGCCGCATGGTCATCACCGATTCGCGCACGGCCGATCCGGTGCGCCCCGTCTTCCTCACGTTCGAAGGTGCCGGCTCCGGCGACGATGGCCAGCCCTTCGCCCATATGGTGCCGAACCGCGCCATGACGGGCAGCCTGCTGCGCCAGGCCGAGGTCCTCGGCATTGCCGTGCGCTGGTCGACCTCGGCGGAGGGTTTTGCCACCGGCCTGCACGCGACGACCGTGCGCCTCTCCGACGGTTCCGAGCGCCAGACCCGCCTGCTCGTCGCCTGCGACGGCGTGCGCTCGAAGCTGCGCGACATGGCCGGCATCAAGACCGTGCATTTCGACTACGGCCAGTCCGGCATCGTCACGACGGTCGAGCACGAGCGCCCGCATGACGGCACCGCGGAAGAACACTTTTTGCCCGCCGGCCCCTTCGCCACCCTGCCGCTCACCGGCAACCGCTCCTCGCTGGTCTGGACCGAGCGCACGGAGGATGCCCGTCGCCTCGTGGAAAGCGACGACCTGGTCTTCGAGGAAGAGCTGGAGCGCCGCTTCGGCCACAAGCTCGGCCCGCTCAAGGTCGCCGGCGGCCGCCGCGCCTTCCCGCTCGGCCTGACGCTGGCGCGCGCCTTCGTCGGCCCACGCTTCGCGCTTGCCGGCGACGCCGCGCACGGCATCCACCCGATTTCCGGCCAGGGCCTCAATCTCGGCTTCAAGGATGTGGCGGCACTCGCCGAAACGATCGTCGAGGCCGACCGTCTCGGCCTTGATATCGGCGCGACGTCGGTGCTGGAGCGCTACGAGACCTGGCGCCGCTTCGATACGGTGCGCATGGGCATCACCACCGATGTGCTGAACCGTCTGTTCTCCAACGACGTGACGCCGCTGCGCGTGCTGCGCGATGTCGGCCTCGGCGTCGTCGATCGCCTTCCGGGCCTTAAATCCTTCTTCATCCGCCAGGCCGAAGGCACCTCCGGCGGCGGGCATCCGCGCATGCTGATTGGCCAAAGAATCTGATTCACGGCTTATTGCTCAAGCCCGCTATCTATCGCCGTCATCCTCGGGCTTGACCCGAGGATCCACCCGGCACTCGCGGCATGGATGGTCGGGTCAAGCCCGACCATGACGGAGGAGAGCTGACGAGCGACACTCAATCCTTGATTTCGCGGGCTTCCGATATCAGCATGATCGGAATGCCGTCGCGGATCGGATAGGCGAGTTTCGCTTTTTCGGAGATGAGTTCGCCGGTCTTGGCATCGTAGCTCAGCCGGCCCTTGGTCAGCGGGCAGACGAGAAGTTCGAGCAGCTTGGGATCGACCCGGCTGGTGCTAGCATTCATCGCGGGCACCCTATTGCAGCATCGTGTCGACGTCGCCGTATTCGCGCGCCAGCACGATCTCGGTGATGGCGATCAGGGTTTCCGCGCGCGTCTTCAGGTCCGGCGCTTCCAGCAGCGCCTGTTTTTCCGCCGGGCCATAGGGCGACATCATCGCCATGGAATTGACCAGCGTGGTGTTGCTGGCGCGCTCCACGCTCTCCCAGTCCGCCTCCAGCTTGTTGGCGTCAAGATAGGCCTTGAAGGCGGCCAGCAGCGCGTCGCGGTCGACGCTCTGTTCGTCGTCGCTTGCCGTCAGGTCGGTAATGAAGGGAGCGATGTGGAAGCTGCGATAGGATTTGTCGTCGCGCCGCTCTTCCAGGAGCCGGTAACGGCACACGCCGGTGAGCGAGACGATGTAGCGCCCGTCGCCCGTTTCGGCAAAGGAGGTGATGCGGCCGATGCAGCCGACCTGGCAGAGCGCTGGCGTCTCGCTCGAGGCATCGTCCACCTTGTCGGCGCCGAAGACCGGCTGCACCATGCCGATCAGCCGGTGCGAGGCGAGCGCGTCGTCGAACATGGAGAGGTAGCGCGGCTCGAAGACATTGAGCGGCAGCTGCCCGCCGGGCAGCAGCAGGGCACCCGTCAACGGAAAGACGGGGATGGCCTCAGGCAGGTCCGCCGGCTTCAGATAACGCGCATTTCCCACATGCATGGCATTGCCTTCCCATTCCGCGGCCCATTCCGCAGCACGGCGAAACATCGCCCGCCCTTCGCCATGGCGCCTCCCCGCAATGTGGGGTAGGCGCGACGTTTCTCAAGGGACCCGTGCCATTCCGCGGCAAAAAAGCCTCAGGAAAACAGGATCGACGACAGCTTGCGCCGGGCGGCGATCGTCGCCGGATCCTTCGGTCCCCAGACCTCGAAGAATTGCAGCAGCTCGCGGCGCCCGCCATCGTCGTCGAAGGTGCGGTCGTGTTTCATGATGTAGAGCAGGTGATCGGCCGCCGCCTGGCGGTCGCCCTCGACATTGCGGATCTTGGCAAGCTTCAGCCGCGCCGCATGGTCGTCCGCGTTCAGCGCCAGCGCCTGTTCGAGCGCGGCCGGATCGCCGAGCTTGCGCGCCTCCTCGATCTGGTCGAGCTTCTTGAGGACCGCCGCGACGGCCGGATCGGCGGCAACCGCCTCCGGTGCATTGGCGAGGATCTGGCGGGCGTTTTCCGGCTGGCCGGCGGCGATCATGCATTCGGCGATGCCGGCCAGCGCCAGCGGGTTCTCCGGATCGGCCTGAAGCAGCGCACCGTAGAGATCAGCAGCACCGGCAAGGTCGCCTGCGTCGAACAGGGTTTTGGTTTCGGCAAGCAGCGCCTCGATCTCGGCCTTCTCGTCGGCGCCCGCGGGGCCGGCGACTTTGTCGATGAATTCGCGCACCTGGCTTTCCGGCACGGCGCCCATGAAGCCATCGACCGGCCGCCCGCCGACGAAGGCGATGACGGCGGGGATGGACTGGATGCCGAGCTGGCCGGGAATGGAGGGATGGTCGTCGATGTTGAGCTTGACGAGCTTCACCCGGCCGGCACTCTCGCGCACGACCTTTTCGATGATCGGCTGGAGCTGCTTGCACGGGCCGCACCAGGGCGCCCAGAAATCGACGAGCACGGGCTGCTGGCGCGAGGCCTCCAGAACGTCACGGGAAAAATTCGCCGTTGTCGTGTCCTTGACGCTGTCGTCCACCGCCGGTGCCGCGCCGCCGCCATAGCTCGCCGAAACGTTCATCTGCCCGCCATAGGACGATGCATAGGGGTTGTCGCTTGCACTCATGGTCTGCTCCTGTGGCGCGCGCGTCGCGCCTTCGATCCTCATGTCCGGCCCGGAAAGTACCGCCCCTCAAATCGTATGTCAGGACGTGACTTTCAAGACAAGCGGCTCGTGTCCCGTCGCCTCGATGAAGCGCAGAAGATCCTTCGAACCGATCGAGGTCGTCGCGTCGTTGCGCAGCGGATGGCCGTTGATCGTATCATAGGCCATCAAGTCGGCGTCGATGATGATCTTCACCTGGCCTCCCGCATCGTTGATCACGCCGAAGGCGGTGACGGCGCCCGGAATGACGCCGAGATATTCCATCAGCTTCTCCGGCCTGCCGAAGGAAACGCGGCTCGACGCGCCGATGATCGTGTGCACCGTCTTCAGGTCGACAGTCGCATGTTCCTCGACGGTCATCAGGAAATAGTTGTCCTTCTTGTCCTTCACGAAGAGGTTCTTTGTATGGCCGCCGGGGATCTCGTCGCGCAGCGCCACTGATTCGGCGACGGTGAAGACCGGCGCGTGCTCCTTGGTGCTGTGGGCGATGCCGAGCCCATCGAGAAACTGGAAAAGATCCTTGTCGGTCTTCGGCTGCGTGTCGGTCATTTGGCGCGTCCCGGCATGATTTGGTCCTGCCCGCTGATAGGACGTCCGCCGCCCGCGCGCAACCGCCTGAAAATCCGCGACTTTGAAAGTCATCGCGATTTTTTCTGCAAAAACTGACATTTCCCTGTTGCATTTGGAAAGGGCTTGAGCGATATAGCGCCCGTCGCCGCAACGCAGCGACCTTCGGCCACCGACTACCCCAGGCCGTCGACGATGAGCGGGTGTAGCTCAGGGGTAGAGCACAACCTTGCCAAGGTTGGGGTCGGGCGTTCGAATCGCCTCACCCGCTCCATTCTTCCAAGACGTGTAAGCCTCGGTTCGCCGGGGCTTTTGTGCGTTTTGGCCTTCGGTGCGGCTGGCGTCAAGGCGACCCGCTTGACTTCGATGTTGTTTCGGGCATATACCCGCATTATGTCGGCACCGTGTTATTGCAATCGTTTGAGGATGGCCAATCGGAAGTTGAGTGCGCTCTATGATGATGCGCTTGAGCCGATGGGGATCAATATTGCGCAGTTTTCGCTGCTCCGGAATGTCGAGCGGCGGCAGCCGGTGAGTTTGACGGAGCTGGGGCGGCAGCTGGAGCTGGATCGCTCGACACTGGGACGCAATGTGCGGGTTCTTGAGCGGATGGGGCTGGTCCGGTTCGGGCAGGGGGACGATCATCGCGAGGCGCTGGTGCTGTTGAGCGAACGGGGGGTGGAGACGCTTCGGGCTTCGGTGCCGCTGTGGGAGGCTTGCCAGGACGATGTGGCGGGGCGTCTGGGGCCGGAAAAACTGGCGCTTCTGACGGAATTGAATAGCCTGCTGTGATTTTTTGGCGTTGAAGCGGGTATCTACCCGTAGATTGGATGTTTCATGCAGAACGACATGTCTTTCGCCGGGACGACGGCGCTTTCGCGCTTTTGCGCCCGGCGCGGCATTCACTATGGCTGGGTGGTGGCGGCGGTCACCTTCCTGACGATGCTGGTGACGGCGGGGGCGGTTGGTACGCCGGGCGTGCTGATCGGTCCGCTGCAGCAGGAATTCGGCTGGAGCACGTCGGAGATATCCTCCGCGCTTGCCATTCGCCTCGTGCTGTTCGGGCTGATGGGGCCGTTTGCGGCGGCGTTCATCAACCGGTTCGGGGTTCGGCAGGTGGCGAGCGCCGCACTCCTTCTAATCGGCGCGGGCATTCTCGGTTCCTTCGCCATGACGGAGCTCTGGCAGCTCATGCTGCTGTGGGGCGTCGTCGTCGGGTTCGGCACGGGGCTTACGGCGCTGGTTCTCGGGGCGACGATCGCCACGCGCTGGTTTGCCACCCGTCGCGGTCTCGTCGTCGGCCTGTTGACGGCGAGCACGGCGACCGGGCAGCTGGTCTTCCTGCCGATGATGGCGTCGCTGACGGAAAGCCTTGGCTGGCGGGAGGCGCTCACCGTCATTCTCGCGATGCTGTTCCTGGCGATGATCGCGGTGCTCGTCTTCATGCGCGACTATCCGGCCGATGTCGGCCTTGTGCCCAATGGCGCAACAGGCGGGCTACCGACGGCGCCTCCGCCGCGCCAGACGTTTTCGGCGATGCTGGCCTCTCCCATCACGGCGCTGATGGAGGCGGCGCAGACGCGCACCTTCTGGGTGCTGTTCGGAACCTTCTTCATCTGCGGCGCCAGCACGAACGGGCTGGTTCAGACGCATTTCATTTCGCTGTGCAGCGATTTCGGCATGGCGGCGGTGGCGGCGGCCGGCATGCTGGCGATCATCGGCATTTTCGACATTGCCGGCACGATCGGCTCCGGCTGGCTCTCCGACCGCTTCGACAGCCGCTCCCTGCTGTTCTGGTATTATGGCCTGCGCGGGCTGTCGCTGGTCTACCTGCCGTTCACCAGCTTCAGCTACTTCGAATTGTCGATCTTCGCGGTGTTCTACGGGCTGGATTGGGTCGCGACCGTGCCGCCCACCATCAAGCTCACCATCGATCGCTTCGGGTCTCGGGCGCCCATCATCTTCGGCTGGGTCTTCGCCGGCCACCAGCTGGGCGCCGCCTTCGCCGCCTGGGGCGCCGGGTTCACCCGGACGGCCTATGAAACCTACCTGCCAGCCTTCTTCATCGCCGGCCTGCTCTGCCTGATCGGCGCGCTCGCCGTGGTGACGATCCGCGAACCCAAGGTGCCGGAAGCACAGCCGCAGCCGGCCTGAACGCGAAAGGGCCAGCGAAGAACTGGCCCTTTTTCTTGCCTCAGCCCTTGCGGAATATGTAGTCGGTTTCTTGCCGCAGCGTCTCGCCGGGCCTGAGCACGGCGTTCGGGAAGTTTTCGTGATTGATGGCGTCGGGCCAGGTCTGGGTTTCCAGGCAGAAGCCGGCGAACGGGCCGTAACGGCGGCCGTCGAGGCCGGGTACGGGCGGGGCGACCTTCGCGCCGGTGTAGAGTTGCACGCCGGGCTCGGTCGTCAGCACGGAAAGCGTGATGCCGGAGAGGGGGCTGCGGACCTCGGCCACCGGGCGTTTTGCCTGCCGCGCGGTCGAGAGGCAGAAATTGTGGTCGAAGGCCACGCTGCCTTCTTCGGTCTGCCGGCGGAGCGGGGTCCAGTCGCGCAGGTCGAATGGCGTGCCGGCGACGGGGCGGATCTCTCCGGTCGGGATCAGGTTTTCGTCGACGGGCAGGTAATGCTCGGCCTGGAGGCGGATCTCGTGGCCGAGCGCGTCAAGGCTGGCGTCGAGGATGAAATAGCTGTGCTGGCAGAGATTGACGGGCGTCGGCGCATCCGTCGTCGCTTCGTAGGTGACGGCGAGCACGCCATCGCCCGAGAGCCGGTAGGTGCAGCTGAGGGCGCAGGTGCCGGGATAACCGGCGCGGCCGGCGGGATCGGTCAGCGTCAGCGTGACGAAGTCGGCGCCCTGGCCGGCGACGTGCCAGTTCTGTCGGCCGGTGCCATCGCTGCCGCCATGCAGGTGCGTGACGCCGCGCTCATTGCGTTCGAGCTGGAAATCCTGGCCGTCGATCGAGAACCGGCCGCCGGCGATGCGATTGGCGCAGCGTCCGGGCGTCGCGCCGAAATAGGGGGAATGCTCGCGGTAGGCGACGAGGTCTTCGAAGCCGAGGACGAGCGGTGCGTCGTGGCCTTCGAGCCGGAGGTCCTGGATGACCGCGCCCCAGGTGAGCACATGGGCGGTGAGCCCGCCGCCTTTGATCGTGATGCGCTCGACCGTCTCGCCATTTTCCAGGCGGCAGAAGATTTCATTGCCTGCACCCACGCTTGCCTCTCCTCCGCCGGCTTTCAACGCGCGGCAACCTGCTGCAATTCCCTGTCGCCCGCAACCGAAAAAATCATACTTTTCGGAGGGGCCTTCAGAAGGATTTCTGGTAGATGATGAAGGGCGTCTTGTCGGCGATGCGGTCGTAAAGCTGGCGCGCCGTCGCGTTGAATTCCTGCGTCATCCAGTAGACTTCCGGCGAACCCGCTTCCTTCGCCTTGGCATAGACGCCTTCGATCAAAGCCCGGCCGATGCCGGAGCCGCGCACTTCCGGGTCGGCATAGAGGTCCTGCAGATAGCAGACATTGCCGACCGTCCAGCACGAGCGGTGGAAGAGGTAATGGGCCAGGCCGACCGGCTTGCCATCCAGCGTGGCGATGAGGCCGCGGAACTCGCCGTCGGCCGTCTCGCCGGTCAGCCGGGCGAAGGTGGTGGCGAAAATCTCTTCCGGCAGCACCATCTCGTAGAAGGAGAGATAGGCGGTCCAAAGGCGCCGCCATTCGCCTTCATCGTCGGTGTGCAGGGGGCGAATGACGACACGACTCATGATCGGGCTCCTGTTCCGATGTTTTCCAGATCATAGGGCGTGGTCTGGTAGATTTCATTGATCCAGTTGCCGAAGAGCAGATGCGCATGGCCGCGCCAGCGGTTCTGCGGCGGCAGCGACGGGTCGTTGTGCGGAAAATAGTTCTTCGGCAGCTTGATCGGCACGCCAGCCGAGACATCACGGAAATATTCGTCGGCAAGCGAGGTCGAATCATATTCGACATGGTTGAAGATGTAGAGGCGGTTTCCGGCCTTCTCCTGCACGAAGCAGACGCCCGTCTCATCGGAATCGAGCAGGATGTTGAGCCCGGGCACCGCATGGATGTCCTCGATGCGGACTTCCGTCCAGCGCGAGACCGGCACCTCGAAATTGTCGGAGAAGCCGTTCAGATAGACGGAGGACGGTTTTCTGTTGTGGTGGCGATACACGCCAAAAGCCTTTTCCTCCAGCGTGTGCTTGGGCACGCCGTGGAAATGGTAGATCGCCGCCATCGCGCCCCAGCAGACATTGAGCGTCGAATGCACGTTGGTCTCGGTCCAGTCGAGGATGCGCTTCATCTCGTCCCAATAGGTGACGTCCTCGTAGTCGAGCGTCTCCACTGGCGCGCCGGTGATGATGAAACCGTCGAACTTGCGGTGCCGCACCTCTTCCCACGTATCGTAGAAGGCGAGCAGGTGGTCTTCCGAAGTGTTCTTCGCGCGGTGGCCGCCGACGCGCACCAGCGACAGCTCCACCTGGAGCGGCGAGGCGCCGACGAGGCGCGCCATCTGCACTTCGGTCTTGATCTTGTTCGGCATGAGGTTGAGCAGCCCGATCTGCAAGGGGCGGATATCCTGGCGGATCGCCACCGTCTCGGTCATCACCCGCACGCCCTCGTTGACGAGGGTTTCGAAGGCGGGAAGCGTATCGGGAATCTTGATGGGCATGGGTCACTCGATCGAAAAACAAAAACCGGCCGCAACAGTGTCGCAACCGGTCCACGTAAGGTCTTCCTCGCGCGGCCCTTTAGCAACTTGTTTAACGTGGCTGCAAGCCGGCCGGCCAAATCACCACGAGCGTTTTAGATAGCGCTAGTTTCCGTGCGAATCAATCCGTCCCCGGAAACGGGCAAGGCCCGGATGCGGTCGGCATCCGGGCCTTGCTCCTTCAAAGCGTCAAGCGCTTAGTAGTAATTGTAGTGGCGCTTCTTGTAGTAGACCTTGCCGCCCCAGTGGCCGCCCCAACGGTGGCCGTAGTAGCCGCCGTAGTGACGCTTGACGCGGTAGTGCCGGTTGTAGCCATGGTGGCCGTAGCCGTGGCTCTTCCAGCCGTAGCTCTTGTGACCGTAACCGTAGTAGCCGGCCTCGGACGGGGCGGCGAAGGAAACAGCAGCGACGACGGCGACGACTGCAGACATAATGAACTTGCGCATGGGACTCTCCTGATCTCTTTCGGGTTACAGGATGAGCTCCTCTCATCCAGTGATCAGACTTTCCCACATCGCCCTTATCTGCGCTGTTTCGAATGGAACAGGCCTATATCAGCCCTCCAGCTCCTCGCGCAGCATCTCCAGTTCCAGCCATTCCTCTTCCATCTTCGTGAGGGACGCGCGCAGTTTTTCCATCTCGGCGGCAAGCTTGTTGAAGGTGGCGGGGTCCTTGGTGAAGAGCGCGGGATCGGCCATCTTCGCCTCGCGGGCGGCGATTTCCTTTTCCGTCTTCTCCATCTCCTTCGGCAGGTTTTCGAGCGCGAATTTCTGCTTGTAGGAGAGTTTCGCCTTGCCCCTGGCTTCCGCAGGCGCCGCGGTGTCGACCGTTTTCGCCTTCTCGGCCTTGTCCGCCCGGCGCTTCTCCTCGATTGCGCCGCGGCGCTGCGCCATCATGTCGGTATAGCCGCCGGCATATTCGATCCAGCGGCCGTCCGGGTTTTCCGGATCGGCAGGCGCGATGGTCGATGTCACGGTGCGGTCAAGGAAGTCACGATCGTGGCTGACGAGCAGCACGGTGCCGGCAAAGCACGCGACGATCTCCTGCAACAGGTCGAGCGTCTCGATGTCGAGGTCGTTGGTCGGTTCGTCGAGGATCAAGAGGTTGGTCGGGCGTGACAGGATGCGCGCCAGCATGAGGCGGGCGCGCTCGCCGCCGGACAGGTTGCGGATCGGCGTGCGGGACTGTTCGGGCTGGAACAGGAATTCCTTCATGTAGCCGGTGACATGGCGCTGCTCGCCGTTGACGAGCAGCGTCTCGCCGCGGCCGTCGGTAAGATAATGGCCGAGCGTGTCGTCGAGGTTCAGGTCCTCGCGGCGCTGGTCGAGCGTGGCGATTTCCAGGTTGGTGCCGAGTTTCACCGTGCCGCTGTCGGGCGCGAGCTGGCCGGTCAGCATCTTGAGCAGCGTCGTCTTGCCGGCGCCGTTCGGGCCGACGAGGCCGATGCAATCGCCGCGATGCACGCGGATCGAGAAGGGCGCGACGATGGTGCGCTCGCCGTAATTCTTGGTGATCTTTTCCGCCTCGATCACCAGCTTGCCGGATTCCTGGGCGTCGGAGGCGCTCGCTTGCACGCTGCCCTGTGGCCCCTTGTGGCCGCGATAGCGCGAGCGCAGGTCGTGCAGCGCACCGAGGCGGCGCATGTTGCGCTTGCGGCGCGCCGTCACGCCGTAACGCAGCCAGTGCTCCTCGCGCTCGATCGCCTTGCCGAGCTTGTGCTGTTCCAGCTCTTCGGCTTCCAGCACCTCGTCGCGCCAGGCTTCGAAATGGCCGAAACCGCGGTTCAGCCGCCGCGACTGGCCGCGATCGAGCCAGACGGTGGCGTTGGAGACCTTTTCGAGGAAACGGCGGTCGTGCGAGATGACGACGAGGGCCGAGCGGGTCGATTGCAGCTCGCCTTCCAGCCATTCGATGGTCGGCAGGTCCAGATGGTTGGTCGGCTCGTCGAGCAGAAGGATGTCCGGCTCCGGGGCCATGACGCGGGCGAGTGCGGCGCGGCGCGCCTCGCCGCCCGAAAGCGATGCCGGGTGCTCGGCGCCGGTGAGCCCCAGATGTTCGAGCAGGTAGGTGACGCGGTAGGGATCGTCGCTCGGGCCGAGGCCCGCTTCGGCATAGGCGGCGACCGTCTCGTAGCCGTCGAAATCCGGCGCCTGGTGCAGGTAGCGGATGGTGGCGGACGGGTGGCGGAACACCTCGCCGGACTGCGCTTCCGCCAGGCCGGCGGCGATCTTCATCAGCGTCGACTTGCCCGAGCCGTTGCGGCCGACAAGGGAGATGCGGTCGCCGGGCTCCACTTGCAGGCTGGCGCCGGCTAGCAGCGGCGTGCCGCCGAAGCTCAGGAAGATATCGTCGAGTTTGAGGATGGGCGGTGCCAAGGGTCAGGCTCCTGAAAGGTCATAGGGCCGGGCGATGAAGATCGCGCGGCCGGAGGCGAGCGAAAGGCGAACCGGGCCTTCCGCGACGTTGGAAATGGTGCGCGACGAGCCGAAGGGCAAGGAAAAGTCCTTCAGCGGATAACGCACGTTGCCGATATCGAGGCCGGCAAGCGGCGAGAGGCCGAGTACGGAAAACAGGCTGCCCTTCGGCAGGTCGATCTCGCGCGTGCCGGGCAGGAGAGGCCAGGCCTCCTCCGTGCCGGAGGTGAGCTTGATGGCAAAACCCTGCTCTTCCAGCGAGACGGCATGGATGAGGTGCATCAGCGCATGGTCGGAGCGCTCGCCGCCCAGCGCGCCGGCCAGCACGATCTTCCTGGCGCCGCGCTCGATGGCGACGGAGACGGCGATGGCGCCATCGGTCTCGTTCTTGGCGACGGGATAGGGCTGGCGCTCGATATCCGGCCAGGCGTCGAGCAGTTCCGGCGGGGTGGAATCGAAATCGCCGACCCAGATTTCCGGCCTCACGCCGAGTGCTGCCGCATGGCGCATGCCGCCATCGGCGGCCACGAAACGCGCGCCCGCAACATCCGCGGCAACGCGCGGCGTCGCCTGGAGCGCGCCTCCCAGGAGGACGACGAAGAACGGGTCTGTCGGTGCGGGCATGGTCATGGTTGATGCCCTTAGCGCATGTTCTCCAGAAAGGGAAAGATTTTGGCGGTATCCTGTCGTAACCGCAAACGGCAAAGGACCCGGATGCAGGGGACATCCGGGCCTTCGGGGAGGTCAGCGGCGTAAGAAGGCTTACTTGCAGACCTTGATCTTCTTGATGATGACGTTGCCGTAGTAGTCGTAAGACTTCACCTTCTTGATGAAGCAGTGCGGCTTGTAGCCGTAGCTGTAATAGCCGGCCTGGGACGGGGCGGCGAAGGAGATGGCGGCGACGGCTGCGATGGCGGCGGAAATGATGAACTTGCGCATGGGGTTTCTCCTGATCTCTCTAGGGATGAGCCTCTCTCATCCAGTGATCAGACTTTCCCACATCGCCCCGCCGCCCGCTGTTCCGCATGGAACAGGGCCTTGCCTCTTGCGCCGCGCTGAAAGCGGGATTATGCCTTGCCTTGCTCTAACGGGGTGCCACGCGGGTTTTCGACCCACTGGCTGAGAGGCGGTTTCGCCAACCCGAAGAACCTGATCCGGCTCGTACCGGCGGAGGGATTAGACGGCACATTCCAGCGCCCTATTCCCGTTTTGTGAACAGAAGTTTTGTGAACAGACTAGGGAGGCGCCGATGCGCAAGACATTCCTCACCTCGATTGCGGCCCTTGCCGTTTCCTTCGCCTTGCCCGCGCTGGCGCAGGAAAAGACGCTGACCGTCTATACCTATGAGAGCTTCGTTTCCGAATGGGGACCGGGGCCGAAGGTTGCCGAAGCCTTCGCCAAGACCTGCGGCTGCAAGGTCGAATGGGTCGGCGTCGCCGATGGCGTCGAGCTGCTGACGCGCCTCAAGCTCGAAGGCGACGGCACCGAGGCCGACGTGGTGCTCGGCCTCGACACCAACCTCATCACCGAGGCGAAGGCGACGGGGCTCTTCGAAGCGCATAACCTGAAGCCGGAAGGCCTGACGGTGCCGGGCGGCTTTTCCGACGACACGTTCCTGCCCTACGACTACGGCCATTTCGCCGTCATCTACGACACCGAGACGATAAAGACGCCGCCCACGAGCCTGAAAGAACTGGTCGAGGGCGATCCGGCGCAGAAAATCGTCATCGAGGATCCGCGCACGTCCACGCCGGGGCTCGGCCTGCTGCTCTGGGTGAAGTCGGTCTATGGCGACAAGGCGGGCGAGGCCTGGGGCAAGCTCAAGGATCGCGTGCTGACGGTCACGCCCGGCTGGTCGGAGGCCTACGGGCTCTTCACCAAGGGCGAGGCGCCGATGGTGCTGTCCTATACGACGTCGCCGGCCTATCACGTCATCGCCGAAAACACCGAGCGCTACAAGGCGGCCGCCTTCTCCGAGGGGCACTATGTACAAATCGAGGTGGCGGGCCTGACGCGTACCTCCGACGACAAGGATCTTGCGCGGCAGTTCCTGACCTTCATGACCGGACCGGATTTCCAGTCGATCATTCCGGAGACCAACTGGATGATGCCGGCCGGCAAGACCAAGGACCCGCTGCCCGCCGCCTTCGACACGCTGGTGAAGCCGGAAAAGACCTTCCTGATGTCGTCGGACGAGGTGGCGGCCAACCGCAAGGCCTGGATCGACGAATGGCTCGCCGCCATGAGCGCCAAATAAGGTGATGTTCTTCGCCCGCGCCGAACGCCGGACGTTGCGTGCCGCCGGGGGGCTTGCCCTCGGCGTCGTGCTCGTCTTCGTCGGCGCGGCGACGGCCATGCTTCTGGCGCATGCGGGTGGCGGGGGCGGTGCGACGCTCTTCGACGCCTATATCTGGCGGGTCGCGCAGTTCACGCTGCTGCAGGCGACGCTGTCGACCCTGCTCTCCATCGTGCTCGCCATTCCGGTCGCCCGGTCGCTCGCCCGGCAGCGCACCTTCCGGGGGCGGGTCTGGATCATCCGGCTCTCGGTCGTGCCGCTCGGCCTGCCGGCGCTGGTGGCAGCACTCGGCGTCATCGAGATCTGGGGGCGGCAGGGCGTCGTCAACGATCTTTTGCGGCTCGCCGGGCTGCAAAATCCGGTCAGCGTCTATGGCCTCACCGGCATCCTGATCGCCCATGTCTTCTTCAACCTGCCGCTCGCCGCGCGCTTCCTGCTCGCCGCCCTCGATCGTATTCCGCCGGAATACTGGCTGAGCTCGGCCAATCTCGGCATGGGCAACGGCGCGGTCTTCCGGCTGATCGAATGGCCGGTCATCCGGCGCGTGCTGCCGGGCATAGCGGGCCTCGTCTTCATGCTCTGCGCGACGAGTTTCACGATCGTGTTGACGCTCGGCGGGGGGCCTGCGGCCACCACCATCGAGGTGGCGATCTACCAGGCGCTGCGCTTCGATTTCGATCCCCAGCGCGCCGTGCTGCTCGCCTTCCTGCAAATCCTGGTCACGGCGGCGCTGCTCTGGCTGATCTCGCTGTTCGGCCGGCCGCCGGACGAGGGGGTGACCGCAGGCCGCGCGATCCGCCGTTTCGATGGCCGCCGCCGGCGTCTTTCCGATGGTTTCGTCATCCTCGCCTTCACGCTGTTCACCGCGGCGCCGCTCGCCGCCACCCTCGCCTCCGGCCTTGCCGCGGATTTCGGCCGGCTGGCGGTCGATCCGCTGCTGCACAGGGCGCTGTTCACCAGCCTCGCCATCTCCTTTGCCTCGGCCAGCCTCAGCCTTGCGATCGCGCTGCCCATCGTGCTTGTGCCGCGCCTAGCCGAGACCGGCGATGCCGGCATCGCGACGCGGCTGATCGGCCGGGCGCTGCCGGCCACGGGCTCGCTGATCTTGCTCGTGCCGCCGGTCGTCGTCGCGACGGGCTGGTTCCTGGTGCTGCGCCTGTTCGGCGAGACCGGGCGTTTCGCGCCGGCCGTCATCACCGTCATCAACGCGCTGATGGCGCTGCCCTTCGTCGTGCGCGTGCTGGAGCCTGCCTATCGCACACACCTGTCACGCACCGCGCGGCTGGCGCTGAGCCTCGGCGTCACCGGCATGCATCGCCTGCGATGGATCGACTGGCCGGCGCTGAAGAAGCCCTTCCTTACCGCCTTCGCCTTCGCCATGGCGCTGTCGCTCGGCGATCTCGGCGCCGTCGCCATTTTCGGTGCGGATGGTTTCGTGACGCTGCCCTGGCTACTCTTTTCCCGCATGGCGAGCTATCGCACGGCGGATGCCGCGGGCATCGCACTGATCCTCGGCGTGATATGCCTTCTGCTGACGCTGCCTTCGACCGCAGCGGACCGAACGACCGAAAGACCTGCCGCCGATGCCTGATACCGCGATCCGCCTTTCCGACGTCACCGTGCGTTTCGACGAGAAGCGGCTCGCCTTCGATTGCGCCATTCCCGCCGGTGCCGCGGTCGCCGTCGCAGGCCCGTCGGGTGCGGGAAAGTCCACCCTGTTCAACGTGATCGCCGGCTTCCAGAAACCGGCGACGGGCACGGTCGCGCTGCTCGGTCAGGACATGGCGGCGCGCGATCCCGCGGAGCGGCCGGTCTCGATCATCTTCCAGGACAACAATCTCTTCGCGCATCTGAGCGTTGCCGAAAATGTCGGGCTCGGCATCGATCCGGGGCTGAAGCTCGATACGGCGGCGCGCCAGCGCGTGTTTTCGGCGCTGTCGCGCGTCGGGCTCGGCGGTTACGAGCGGCGCATGCCGGGCTCGCTTTCCGGCGGCGAGCGGCAGCGGGTGGCGCTTGCCCGCGCGCTGGTGCGGCGCCGGCCGATCCTGCTGCTTGACGAGCCTTTCGCGGCCCTCGACCCGGCCATGCGGGCGGACATGGCAAAACTTCTCTCGGAGCTGCGCGCCGAGACGAAGAGCACCCTGCTCTTCATCACCCACCAGCCGGAGGATATCCGCCGGCTTGCCGACCGGGTGATGTTCCTGGAGGCGGGCGCGATCCTGCTCGATGCGCCGGTAGATGAATTCCTCGTGAGCCGGCATCCACCAGCCGTTGCAAAATTCCTCGGTCATTCCGCGATTTAGCGGGCTGGGGCTGTTTTTGCCCCGCCACCCCGCCACAATTTGGACGCCCCCCTGTGTCACCGGAGCCACAAGGGAACCGTTTGTCGAATTGGGGAGTTGCCGGCCGGGTATGGTGCGTCTATCTCATCCATTCGAAGGCGCGAACATGGGTGTTTCGACTGCACCTAAAGGTTGCGGTTCGGGCGTGGACCCTTTAGGGCTGTGGGCAGAAGAGATGGCGAAAGCAACGCAGGAAGCTGCAATGGTATCCGGGCGCGGGGTTTTGAGACCTGTCGCGGCGCTGGTGCTTGCCGGCATGCTGCTGTCCGGCTGCCAGTCGATCATCGAGCAGACCTATGAGCCGACGATCTCGCCGTCCTCCAATCCGCAGATCGTCGAAGAGGTGCAGAAGAACGATCCGCGCGCCCAGATGGGTGCGCGCGAGCATCCGCGCATCGTCGCCAGCTATGGCGGCGAATACAAGGACGCCAAGACCGAGCGGCTCGTCGCGCGCATTGCCGGCGCGCTGACGCTCGTCTCGGAAAACCCGAACCAGTCCTATCGCATCACCATCCTGAATTCGCCGGCGATCAACGCCTTCGCGCTGCCGGGCGGTTATCTTTACGTGACGCGCGGCCTCTTGGCGCTCGCCAACGATGCCTCGGAAGTGGCGGCCGTGCTGTCGCACGAGATGGCGCACGTTACCGCCAATCACGGCATCGAGCGGCAGAAGAAGGAAGAGGCGGAAGTCATCGCGAGCCGCGTGGTGGCCGAGGTGCTTTCCAGCAACATTGCCGGCAAGCAGGCGCTGGCGCGCGGGAAACTGCGGCTTGCCGCCTTCTCGCGCAACCAGGAACTCCAGGCCGATGTCATCGGCGTGCGCATGCTGGGCGAGGCGGGCTACGATCCCTATGCGGCGGCTCGGTTCCTTGACTCCATGGCCGCCTATGCGCGCTTCACCGCGGTCGATCCCGATTCCGACCAGAGCTTGGACTTCCTGTCGAGCCATCCGAACGCGCCGCAGCGTGTGGAGCTTGCGCGGTTGCATGCGCGCGCTTTCGGCGCGGAAGGCACGAACGGCGATCGCGGCCGTGACTATTACCTCGCCGGTATCGATGGCCTGCTCTACGGCGATGCGCCGGAAGAGGGCTATGTGCGCGGCCAGACCTTCCTGCACGGCAAGCTCGGCATCCGCTTCGACGTGCCGGCCGGGTTCCAGATCGACAACAAGGCCGATGCGGTGCTGGCGACGGGACCGGGCGACGTGGCGATCCGCTTCGACGGTGTGGCCGACAGCCGCAAGCAGGACCTGGTCAACTATATTTCGAGCGGCTGGGTGACGGGCCTGCGGCCGGAAACCATCCAGCCGATCATGATCAACGGGCTGGAGGGCGCCACCGCCAAGGCCGCCGCCGACCGTTGGGACTTCGATGTCACGGTGGTGCGCATCGACGACCAGATCTACCGCTTCCTGACGGCCGTGCCGGCGGGTTCGAAATCGCTGGAGCCGACGGCTGCCACCCTCAGGGCCTCGTTCCGCAAGCTGACGGCGCCGGAAGTCGCTTCGCTGAAGCCGCTCAGGGTGCGCGTCATCTCGGCGCGCGCCGGCGACACCGTCGCCTCGCTTGCCGGGCGCATGATGGGCACGGACCGCAAGCTCGACCTGTTCCGGCTGATCAACGCGATGACGGTGACCAGCACGGTGCGGCCGGGCGAAAAGTTCAAGATTATCAGCGAGTAGTTGGCGCGCGCGGATGGCGCCAGACCGTGGATCCTCGGGTCAAGCCCGAGGATGACGGAGTTTTCTGAGATGTTTGGGAATGACGGATAGAGTGCTGCTCACGGAGCCGCTAACCGACCTTGCCTTACGGAGAGCCTCGCCAGACTTGCTGGGCAATCCTCCCCTCCGTCATCCTCGGGCTTGACCCGAGGACCCATCGGCAACGCGGCTCAAGCGTAGGCGAAATCCGTGGTCTTGCTTATCAGCACGGCCTTCAGCTTTTCCAGCGCCCGGTTCTCGATCTGGCGCACGCGCTCCTTGGAAATGCCGAGCAGGGAGCCCAGTTCCTCCAGCGTCGCGCCATTCTCCGCCAGGCGGCGGGCGCGGATGATCTTCATCTCGCGCTCGTTGAGCTGGCCGAGTGCTGCGTGCAGCCAGTGATGGCGGCGTTCGCCGTCGATGCTGTCGAGGGCCTGTTCATCGGGAAGGGGCGCGTCGCTGGTGAGGAAATCCATGCGGTTCGAGCCTTCGCCCTCTGCGGACGAGATCGGCGCCTGGAGCGAGACGTCGGAGGCGGAGAGGCGGGCGTCCATGGTGCGAACGTCGGCGGTGCTGACGCCCAGCGCCATGGCGATCTCCTGGTGCATGGCTTCGCTGGTCAGGTGCGTGTCGCCGCGGGCGAGCCGGGCGCGCAGCCGCCGCAGATTGAAGAACAGCGCCTTCTGCGCCGAACTGGTGCCGCCGCGCACGATCGACCAGTTGCGCAGCACGTAATCCTGGATCGAGGCGCGGATCCACCAGCTTGCATAGGTGGAGAAGCGCACCTGGCGCTCCGGCTCGAAGCGCGCGGCGGCTTCGAGCAGGCCGATATAGCCTTCCTGCACGAGATCGCCGAGCGGCAGGCCGAAATTGCGGAACTTGCCCGCCATGGAGACGACCAAGCGCATATGCGCCATGGCGATGCGGTTGCGGGCTTCCTGATCCTTGTCGTACTTCCAGGCCTGGGCCAGCGCCTGTTCCTCGTCCCTTTCAAGATAGGGGGCGGACATGGCGAGCTTGATCATGCGGCGGTCTGCGGTTGTCGTAGCCATGGCGAGTGTCTCCACGTGAACCGAACCGGCGTGAAGAGGCGTAATCTCCTCGACGCCTGATATGACGATGACGTTTCAGGTGGACCGACGGATTGCCCGAAAGCGGCTTTCGAGAAAATAAAGTGGTTTGCGCCACCCCCGCGGCCGCCGGAAGAGCCGGTCGTCCTCGGTCTACGAAACGGGTGCGCTGCAAAAAAGTTCCACAAAAAAACCCGGCCGTTTCCAGCCGGGCTTTAAAAAAGCGAAGGGTGCCCTAAATCAGGCCGCTTCGTCCTGCGAGTCGTCCTCTTCGATGGCCTTGCCACGCTTCGGACCCTTGCTCAGGTTGGTTTCGACAAGGCGAACGGCCTCGGTTTCCGACATCTTGTTGACGGCGGCGATTTCGCGGGCCATGCGGTCGAGGGCAGCTTCATAGAGCTGGCGCTCGGAATAGGACTGTTCCGGCTGGTTTTCGGCACGGTACAGGTCGCGGACCACTTCGGCGATCGAGATCAGGTCGCCCGAATTGATCTTGGCATCATATTCCTGTGCGCGGCGCGACCACATGGTGCGCTTCACGCGAGCCTTGCCCTGGACAACCTTCAGCGCGCGCTCGACGAAATCGGTCTCCGACAGCTTGCGCATGCCGATGGAAACGGCCTTGGCAACCGGCACCTTGAGACGCATCTTGTCCTTTTCGAAATCGATGACAAAAAGCTCGAGCTTCATGCCGGCGACTTCCTGCTCCTCGATGGCGACGATCTGGCCGACGCCGTGAGCGGGATAAACGATGGATTCACCGGTCTTGAAGCCGTGGCGCGTGGAAGATTTCTTCTGCGGGGTCGTCATTCTGTTCAAATACTCCCTGTTACGCTCCCGGCCCATGGGCCGGGTGGGTCTGGGGACCCGGGAAAGACGGGGGGCACCTCTCGGTGTCACCACTGGTCCGTCCGCCATGCGCAAAAAAAGTCCCTGCGACGCGTTCACATTTGAGCAACCGGAGCTGCCTATGGGAGGTGAGCGGCGTTGAGGGATCGTTTGCTTTCGTGGTGGTGTTCGGGCACGCAAAATGCCGCGATGTGGATCAGTAAGAAGACCCTATCACAAAAAAGTGCCGAAATCAATAATTTGCTTCGCATGGGTCATCAAGCCTGTCCCATCGCCTTTTGATGAGAGCAGGCTTTTTTCCCCAGCTTCGGTTGCCGCCTTACGCGGCGATCAATCGCCCTGGCCCGGTTCGGCCGAGAAGTACTTCTCGTACTTGCCCTCTTCGCCGTCCATCTCCTTGGCTTCCGGCATGGCATCACGCTTGATCGTGATATTGGGCCAGACGGTGGCGAAATCAGCGTTTATCTTCAACCATTTGTCGAGCCCCGGCTCGGTATCCGGCTTGATCGCCTCGGCGGGACATTCCGGTTCGCAGACGCCGCAATCGATGCACTCGTCGGGGTGGATGACCAGAAAATTCTCGCCCTCGTAGAAACAGTCGACGGGGCATACCTCGACACAGTCCGTGTACTTGCAGCGGATGCAATTGTCGGTCACGACATACGTCATGAGTTACTCCAGAATCGTCATAAGACGGCGACAGCGGGACGGTCCGTCACCGCAGAACCCATGACGCGATCGGCTTGCCGGACAGGAGGCCGCCCGCACATCGAGGGCCGTCCGGTGGCTGAGGTAAAGGCTTTAGAGGCGCTTTGCAAGCGTAATACATGCGCCGCCAGGCGCTTGCGAGGTATAGAATTCTAATCGACGTCGTCGCCGGGAAAACCTTGCAAACGGTCGGTTTCGCGGCGCTCCCGTTTGGTCGGCCGGCCGGTGCCGCGCTCGCGCGTCGCCTGCTCGAAAAGCGAGCGTTCCTCGCGCGGCAGGGGCGGCGGCGTCATGTCGTGGTAGAGAAGGCGGGCTTCCTCGTACGGCCCGCGGCGCTCGCCGGGCTGGAGCACCTTGACCACCATGTCGTGGCGGTCGAGCGAGACCGTGACGACGTCGCCGATGCGCAGCGCGTGGGACGGCTGGCGGACGGGGGCGCCGTTGACGCGGACATCGCCGGCTTCCACGGACTTTGCCGCGAGCGACCGGGATTTCCGCAGCCGCGCGAAGAACAGCCACTTGTCGATGCGCTGTCGCGCCTGACCTGCCGGCTGTTCCTCGTCGCGTGCCATAGGCTTACTTCTTCATCTGCTCCTTGAGCGCTGCCAGCTTGGCGAAGGGTGAATCCGGGTCGATCGGCTTTTCCTTGCGGGGCGGCCGGGCCTCGAATTTCGCCTGCTGCGGCTTTCCGCCGCGCTCGTTACGGTCGTTGCGCTCGCCGCGGTCCGGACGGTTGCCGCCCTGCGGCTTTCCGTCGCGGGGGCCCTTGGCCTGGTCGGGACGGCCGCCGCGGCCGCCTTCGCGCCGTTCGCCGCGCTCGCCACCGGCCGGCTGGCCGCGATGACGGTCGCCGCCGCGGCGCTCACCCTGGTTCTGCCGGTCGCCCTGGTTCTGACGATCGCCCTGGCGTTCGCTGTTTCGCTCGCCGCCGTGGCGATGGCCGCCCTGGCGCTGGTTGTCGTGGCGCGAGCCCGGACGCCAGAGCAGGACGGGCTTGGTTTCGACCGGTTCGCCGTCAACGACGGCGGTTTCTTCCGCGGTCGCTTCCACAGCGGCCGGTGCCTCGGCGGTTTCGGCTGCCGGTGCTTCCGCGGCTGCGGCCGGGGCTTCGCCCTCGGCATCCGCCGCGTCGGCGTCGTGCTCGTCGGACGTTTCGGCAGGCGCGTCGGCCGCTGCCTCGACGGCCGTCGCGGCAGCGGGTGCCTGCGCGGTGAGGAAGGCTGCGACCTCTTCCGCCTTCAGGCTGTCGGCACGGTAGCCGAGGCCTTTCAGGATTTCTTCCATGTCGTCCGGCGTGGCGCCGAGGATGGAGAGCATGGCGGTTGTCGCCATGAAGCGGCGGCCGTCATAGGCGCCGTCCGGACGCGTCGTGCCGGGCTTCCACTGGAGCAGCGGGCGGATGAGGTCGGCCAGGCGCTCCAGGATGTCGATGCGCACAGCGCGCTTGCCGAGGAACCGGAAGCCGGCCAGCTTGTAGAAGGCGCGCTCGTAGCTCGGATCGGTGACGACCGAGGTGCGGCCGGCGGCCAGCACCGGGATGAGATCGCCATAGCCCGGCTTGTCGAGGCCGTCGTTCTTCAGCGCCCAGAGCAGCGTGATGAGTTCGGCCGGTGCGGGCTTCAAGAGCGCCGGCATGAAGATGTGGTAGGCGCCGAAGCGGATGCCGTGTTTGCGGATCGAGGCGCGGGCTTCCTGGTCGAGCGACTTCACGTCTTCCGCGACGTCACGGCGGAAGAGCACGCCGAGGTTCTCGACGAGCTGGAAGGCGAGACCCTTGGCGAGGCCCTGGAGATCTTCCGCGCGCGAAAGATCGTCGAGCGGCTTCAGCACGGTCGCGATGTGGTGGTTCACGAAACGCTCGATGCGGGCGGCGACATGGTCGCGCGCATTGCCGGTCAGCTGCTCGTCGGAGAGCAGGATGACGCGCGGGCGCATGACATGGTCGCTCGGCGACAGTCGCGCGACGGGATCGCCGAGCCAGCGCACGGTGCCGTCGGAGCCGAGCGCGAGATCGGCATTGCCGGCGGCATGCAGGCGCGCGGCGCGAGCCTCGAACTCCAGCGCAAGCGCCTTCTGCGCAGCCGTCTGCACGGCCTTCGCATCGGGACCTTCCGTTCCGGAGACGAGCGTGAACCGGAAACCGGCCAACTGCCCGACATGATGTCCTTCTACGAAGACATCGCCATTCACACTGATTTCAGCTTCCAGCATCGCATTCTCTCTCAGGCGCTTCATGAGCACAGATGTCCTGCGATCAACAAAGCGTTTCGTCAACCTATCATGTAACGCATCGGACAATCGGTCTTCGATTTCCCGCGTCTTTTCCTGCCAGTGTGTCGGATCGGCAAGCCATCCGGGCCGATTCGACACATAGGTCCATGTCCTTATCTGGGCGATTCGCGCCGAAAGCGTGTCGATTTCGCCATCGGTTCTGTCGGCGCGGCGCACCTGATCGGCCATGAAGTCTTCGTTAACCGTGCCACGTCTTACCAGATCCGCATAGAGGGTGGAAATGAGGTCTGCGTGCTGGGCGGGCGCGATGCGGCGATAGTCGGGAAGCGCGCAGGCCTCCCAGAGTTTTTGCACGCGCTCGGGCGCCGTCGCGAGCTCGCGGACGTCCGGGTAGCGGCTCAGATGTTCCAGCGCCTGCTGGTCGACGGCCGGCAGTGCGCGCGTCAGCCCGCCGATCGGCGGCGGCGCGTCGAGCGACTGGCGCAGCGCCTGCAAGGAGGAATAGTCGAAGCGGGTGGTGCGCCATTGCAGCACGCGGACCGGATCGAACTGGTGTGTCTCGATGCGCTTCACCAGCTCGTCGTCGAACGGATCGACGCGACCCGTCACGCCAAAGGTGCCATCGCGAAGATGCCGGCCGGCGCGGCCGGCGATCTGGGCCAGTTCGGCCGGGTTGAGGTTGCGGAACTGGTAGCCGTCGAACTTGCGGTCCTGCGCGAAGGCGACATGGTCGACGTCGAGGTTGAGCCCCATGCCGATCGCGTCGGTGGCGACCAAATATTCGACGTCGCCTTCCTGGTAGAGCGCCACCTGGGCATTGCGGGTGCGTGGGCTAAGCGCACCGAGCACGACGGCGGCACCGCCGCGCTGGCGGCGGATGAGCTCGGCGATCGCATAGACCTCGTCGGCCGAGAAGGCGACGATGGCGGTGCGTTGCGGCAGGCGTGTGATCTTCTTCGAGCCGGCATAAAAGAGCTGCGACAGGCGCGGGCGCTCGATCACATGGATGCCGGGCAGGAGCTGCTCGAGGATGGGTTTCATGGTGGCCGCACCCAGCAGCAGCGTCTCGTCGCGGCCCCTCAGATGCAGCACCCGGTCGGTGAAGATGTGGCCGCGTTCGAGATCGCCGGCAAGCTGCACCTCGTCGATCGCCACGAAGGAGGCGCGCGTCTCGCGCGGCATGGCCTCCACCGTGCAGACCGAATAACGCGCCATATGCGGCGTGATCTTCTCCTCGCCGGTGACGAGCGCCACATTGTGCTGCCCGACCTTGTCGACAAGACGCGTATAGACTTCGCGCGCGAGCAGGCGCAGAGGCAGGCCGATAACGCCCGTCTCATGTGCCACCATGCGCTCGATTGCGTAGTGGGTCTTGCCCGTATTGGTCGGGCCGAGCACCGCGGTGACCCCGCGGCCGCTCAAGATCATGGGTGCTTGCGACAAGTCACGTCCCGGCTGTTTCAACGCTCGCCAGACGCATCCGGCAGGCAACAGATGCCCATCAGGGGCGGCAATGGCAAGGGGCAAGGCGAAAGTGAGCGCTTTTCCGGTCGTTTGCCGGCTTATTGGAACAGTCGCGGAACGAATCGGCGACGAATCGCTGACTCGGGCGGATTCAGGATTTGTTCACCACAACGGGTAGATGGATTTTTTGCGGTAGACGCGAAATGTTGAATCGGATCAACGCGATACGCGCGGGCGGTTACGAGGCAGCTTGTGGGTTTTGTAGGTTCGTCCGAAATTGGCCATTTGGCCATGCAATTTCGGCAGCGCCGGCAGCACATGCCAAACCCTTTGTGCCAAAGGAGCATCGTGAAGGCTGATGTCGACCGATGATGAGAATGAACTCTACCAAGCATTTCTCGAAAGCGGCGAGACTCGTTTGATCGCTCCGGCGGAAAACAATGTTCCGAGTGTCGAATTTCGGCACGGTGGCGGATGGCGAGAATGTCGAATATGGGAGGGCTATCTCGACGCGAGTTCTTTCCTTCTACGGGAGGTTCTTCGGGAGTACCCTCGCGCCAATAATTTAATATTCCCAGCGATGTTTAATCTTCGCCATGGAATAGAGGTATCATTAAAGTGGCACATTAAGTACGCCGGAGGGGTTGTTCCCGCACGCGCTGGGCATAACCTTCGCGTATTGTTAAAAACCTTACAGGAAGCGGTAAATGATGAGGGTGGCGGGGACGATGAGAAAGGTTATCTATTGTTTTATTTTTCAAAAATAGTTTTCGAGTTGGATCCAGTTGATCCTAGAGCTACCGCATTTCGATATTCCACAGAATTGGATGGCTCTCCTATCGAAATCGAGCCCAGTGAATGGGATCTCCGGCACCTTTACTTTGTGGTTTCCGATCTACCTGTATATCTCGATAACTTGTCGTCCATGATCGATCGGAATAACACCGAGGAAAATTAATCAGGCTTCGGTGGCACCGAATACGTTCCGAGCGTTTTAACTCGGCTCACTTGCGATTAGGCAATCACAGATGGTCGTGCAGTTCCGCCCCATCCCAATTCCCGCCCGATTCGTACAGCGGGAAGATTTCTTCCGTGAGGTAAGGCCCGCCGCCGACGGATTCCTTGGAGGACATCAGCACGAAGCGGTTCACGGTGAAGGCGCTGGTGTGGAAGTTGCCGCGGCCGGTGAGGTAGTGGGCGACCTCTTCGGGGCGGGAGTTTCGCAGGCGCGCGAGCGTGACGTGCGGCGTGAACTTGCGCGGATCGGCAGGCAGGCCGAGGCGCTGGCAGATGCGCTCGATTTCCCCCTGGAGGGCGTACATTTCCGGTGCCTGTGTGACGCCGGCGAAGACCGAATGGGGCTTCTTCGAGCCGAAGGAGCCGATGCCGGAAAGCGCAAGCTGGAATTCCGGGCGCTCGATGCGGTCGAGCCTGTCGACCACCTCATCGGCGGTGCGGCCGTCGATATCGCCGATGAAACGCAGGGTTATGTGGAAGTTCTCGACGTCTATCCAGCGGGCTCCGGGAAGGCCGCCTCTCAGAAGCGAGAGGCTCATGGCCGCGTTGCGCGGCACTTCGAGGGCTACGAAAAGTCTCGGCATGCGACTTCTCCCTACTGGAATGTGACATCAGCGAATCACGCAACCGTTTTTTGCGCAACCCTTATTTCGCACCCGCGAAAACTACTCCCCTGCCGTGATGGATTTAAGGAAAGTCTCCGCTGTCGGAAGCATCGTCTGGACCATGACGTCCACGCCCTCGGTATTGGGATGCATGCCGTCTTCCAATTGCAGGTTCGCCTTGGTCACGACCCCGTCGAGGAAGAACGGATAGAGCGTCGCGCCATGTTTTTGCGCCAGCCGCTGGTAGATGCCGTTGAAGCGCTCGCCATATTCGGGACCCATGTTCGGCGGCGCCATCATGCCGGCGAGCAGCACCGCGATGCCGCGCTCCTTGAGGCGGGTCAGCATGGCGTCGAGGTTCTTTTCCGTCTCTTCCGGCGCAATGCCGCGCAGCGCATCATTTGCGCCGAGTTCGAGAATGACGCCCCTGGTGCCGTCGGGGATCGACCAGTCGAGCCGGGCGAGCCCGCCCGAGCTGGTGTCGCCGGAGACGCCGGCATTGGCGATCTCGACCTCGTAGCCCTTTTCGCGCAGCGCCGCCTGCAGCTTCACCGGAAAGGCGTCCGCGGCGGGGAGCTGGTAGCCGGCCATCAGGCTGTCGCCGAAACCCACGAGCTTGACCGGCTCGGCCCGCGCGGCGCCCGCGGATAACAAAGCTGTGATCGCAAGCGCGGCGAAAAATCCGAGAGTCGCTTTAAACGCCATATTGGTGTTCCTAGATTGCTGGCATTCCAGTTGTTAGAAGAACATATAGGGCAGAATTCCTTGGCCAAAACCATCATCGATCTCAAAAATGCCGATCTCACCCTCGGCCGGGCGGCCGCCTCCGTCCATGTGCTGAAGGGAATCGGCCTTGCCATCGATGCAGGTGAATCGGTCGGCATCGTCGGCCCGTCCGGTTCCGGCAAGTCGACATTGCTGATGGTGCTCGCCGGTCTCGAACGGCTGGACGGCGGCGAGATCCATATCGATGGCGCCCCCCTGCACCGGATGAACGAGGACCAGGTGGCCGATTTCCGCGGCCGCAATATCGGCATCGTCTTCCAGTCCTTCCACCTCATTCCCAACATGACGGCGCTGGAAAACGTCGCGGTGCCGCTGGAACTCGCCAATGTGCGCGATGCGTTCGAGATTGCCCGGCAGGAATTGACGGCGGTGGGGCTCGGCGAGCGCCTGTCGCACTATCCCGGCCAGCTTTCCGGCGGCGAGCAGCAGCGCGTGGCGATCGCCCGTGCGCTCGCCCCCTCGCCAAAACTGCTGATCGCCGACGAGCCGACCGGCAATCTCGACACCGAGACCGGCCGGCAGATCGCCGACCTGCTGTTCTCCAAACAGGCCGAGCGCGGCATGACGCTGCTGCTGGTGACGCATGATCCGTCGCTCGCCGCCCGCTGCGGCCGCCAGGTCGCCATGCGCTCCGGCGAGATCGTGTCCGGCGCCGCACCCGCCCGCGCAGCCGTTGCCGCGGCGGTGCCGGCATGAGGATCGGCAAGGTCCTCCGGCAGGTCCCGCTGGCGCTGCGGCTGGCGACGCGTGAAATGCGCGGCGGTCTCAAGGGTTTCTACATCTTCCTCGCCTGCATCGCGCTCGGAACGGCGGCGATCGCCGGCGTCAATTCGGTATCGAGCGCCATCACCCAGGCGATCGCCTCGCAGGGGCAGAGCCTGCTTGCCGGCGACGTGCGCTTCGAATTCAACAATCGCTTCGCCGCGCCGGAAGAGCTGAAACACTTTCAGGGGCTTGGCGACGTCTCGCTGTCATCGGCACTGCGCTCCATGGCGCGCCTGCCGGATGGCTCCGACCAGACGCTGGTCGAGGCGAAGGGCGTCGATGGCGCCTATCCGCTCTACGGCACGCTGGAAACCAGCCCGCAGCAGCCATCCTCCGCGCTCTTTGCCAAGGAGGGCGAGGCCTATGGCGCCGTGGTGGCGCCCCTGCTGCTCGACCGGCTCGGCATCGCCGTCGGCGACGAGATTTTGCTCGGCACGGCGCGGCTGAAGGTGACGGCGACGCTGGTGCGCGAGCCCGATGCCGTCTCGGAAGGTTTTGGTTTCGCGCCGCGCCTGATGCTGTCCGAAGAGGCCTTGCAGGCGAGCGGCCTGGTGCAGACCGGCAGCCTCGTCGAAAACGCCTATCGCGTGCGGCTTGCCGATGCCGATCTGTCCCTCGCGAAGGTCCGGACGGACGCCAACAAGGCCTTCCCGACGGCGGGTTGGTCGATCCGTACTTCGAACAGTGCGGCCCCATCGCTCACCGCCAACATCACCCGTTTCTCGCAGTTCCTGACGCTCGTCGGCCTGACGGCGCTGATCGTCGGCGGCGTCGGCGTGGCGAATGCGGTGCGCGCCTATCTCGATTCCAAGCGTTCGGTCATCGCGACCTTCAAGTGCCTCGGCGCGCCAGCCTCGCTGGTGGCGCTGGTCTATCTCATGCAGATCGCGCTGATCGCCCTGGTCGGCATCCTGATCGGCCTTGTCGCAGGCGCCTTGATGCCGATGGTGGCGATGCAGTTCCTCGAAGGCGTGCTGCCGGTGCCGGCGGAGGCGACGCTTTATCCTTCGGCGCTGTTGCTCGCCGCCGTCTTCGGCCTGCTGACGGCGCTCGCCTTCGCGATCATGCCGCTCGGCCACGCCCGCGAAGTGCCGGCGACGGCGCTGTTCCGCGAGCAGGGTTTCGAGGCCGGCCGCCTGCCGAGCTGGCCCTATGTGCTGGGCGCGGCCGTTTTCCTCGTGGCACTCGCGGGGCTGGCGATCTTCACGGCTTACGACCGTTATATCGCGGTCGTCTTCCTCGGCGCGATCGCCTTCGCCTTCGTCGTACTGCGTCTCGTCGCCATGTTGATCACCGACCTGGCGAAACGCAGCCCGCGGGTCAATTCGCCGGCCTTACGGCTCGCGGTCGGCAATATCCATCGACCGGGGGCGCTCACGTCCTCCGTCGTGCTATCGCTCGGCCTCGGCCTGGCGCTGCTCGTCACGCTGACGCTGATCGACGGCAACCTGCGCCGCGAACTCACCGGCAACCTGCCGGAGCGGGCGCCGAACTTCTTCTTCGTCGACATCCAGGGCACCGAGCTCGACGGGTTCCGCGACGTGCTCAAGGCGAACATGCCGGATGGCAAGATCGTCGAAGTGCCGATGCTGCGCGGCCGCGTCATGGAGCTGAACGGCGTCGACGTGGCGAAGGTCAAGGTGCCGCCGGAAGGTCAATGGGTGCTGCGCGGCGACCGCGGCATCACCTATGCCAAGCGCACGCCCGAAAATTCGACGCTGTCGGAGGGGCAATGGTGGGCGGAGGATTATTCCGGCGAGCCGCTCGTCTCCTTCGCAGCCGAGGAGGGCCGCGAACTCGGCCTCAAGATCGGCGACAAGATCACCGTCAACGTGCTCGGCCGCAACATCACGGCGCGCATCGCCAATTTCCGCAATGTCGAGTGGGAATCGCTGTCGATCAACTTCGTCATGGTCTTCTCGCCGAACACCTTTGCCGGCGCGCCGCATGCGTGGCTGGCGACGATGATCGATCCGGGCGCCACCGCCGAACAGGAATCCGCAACGCTGAAGGCGGTCACCAACGCCTTCCCGACCATCACCAGCGTGCGCGTCAAGGATGCGCTCGACGTGGTCAACGAGCTGGTCGGCCAGCTCGCGACGGCGATCCGGGCGGCCGCGGCCGTGGCGCTCATCGCCTCGATCCTCGTGCTTGCCGGCGCGCTTGCGGCCGGCAACCGGGCGCGCGTGCACGATGCCGTGGTGCTGAAGACGCTGGGCGCCACGCGCGCGACGCTGATCCGCGCCTTCAGCTACGAATATCTGATGCTGGGGCTTGCCACCGCGGTCTTCGCCCTCTTTGCAGGCGGGGTGGCGGCCTGGTTCGTCGTGAGCCGCATCATGACGCTGCCGTCGAGCTTCCTGCCGGATGTCGCCGTCATGACGGTGGTGACCGCGCTGGTGATGACCGTCGGCATCGGCCTTGCCGGCACCTGGCGCATTCTGGGACAGAAGGCGGCACCGGTCCTGCGCGAACTTTGACGCTGGCAGGACCCGCGCTCCCGTTGGGGTCGCGGGTCTTGTGCGAGACACAATTCATGCTCATATTTACCACAGGCAAGCTGGAGCCCCGCAGCGGTTGCCTGGACCCCGGAAGCGCGCCCCGAACGATCGGAGCGAATAACCGTGAGACCGACACCGTATAGGACATGGGGCTTGAACCAAGAGGACAACATGGCTGATCTCCGCAACTACCAGACCCGAACGGCGAATGCCGGTGCCCAGGCCGGCGCCGTCATCGACCAGGGCCTGCGCACCTATATGCTCCGGGTCTACAACCTGATGGCGCTGGGTCTCGCGATCACCGGCCTCGTGGCGTTCGGCGCCTCGCAGGCAGCCTTCGCCGATGGCCAGCTGACTGCCTTCGGCCAGGCGATCTATGTGAGCCCGCTGAAGTGGGTCGTGATGCTGGCGCCGCTCGCGCTGGTGTTCTTCCTGAGCTTCCGCATCCACACGATGAGCGTCAGCGCCGCGCAGACGACCTTCTGGATCTATGCCGGCCTGATGGGCCTGTCGCTGTCGTCGATCTTCCTGATCTACACCGGCGCCAGCATCGCGCAGACCTTCTTCGTCTCCGCAGCCGCTTTCGGCGCACTGTCGCTGTTCGGCTACACGACGAAGCGGGACCTTTCCGCGATGGGCTCGTTCCTGATCATGGGCCTGTTCGGCCTGATCATCGCCTCGCTCGTCAACCTGTTCCTGCAGTCGTCCGCGCTCGACTTCGCGATCTCCGCGATCGGCGTGCTGGTCTTCGCCGGCCTCACGGCCTGGGATACCCAGAAGATCAAGGAAATGTACTTTGACGCTGACGATGACGTCGTGGCCGGCCGCAAGGCCATCATGGGTGCGCTGACACTCTACCTCGACTTCATCAACCTCTTCCTGTTCCTGCTGCGCTTCCTGGGCAACCGCGAATAAAGCAGGCTGGATAAGCTGATCGACAAAACCCCGCCGGAAACGGCGGGGTTTTTGTTTGTGCCGGTCATCAAACGTGAACGCCTCTTTCTTGAATGTCTTGCCGAGTTGTGCGCATTGTCACGCAATCATGCATGATTTGGACGGATGATGTCAGGACAGGAACTACTCCTCGGGGAACGGCAGGACCTCATCCGCACGCGGCTCGACCTTTCGGGGCGGGTGATCGCGGCGGAGCTGGCGCTGGAGCTCGGCGTGTCGGAAGATACGATCCGGCGGGACCTGCGCGAGATGGCCGCGTCCGGCCTCTGCCGCCGCGTCTATGGCGGGGCGCTGCGCATTTCCCAGTCGCTGACCTCGATGAGCGAGCGCATCGGGATTGCGGGCGACAGCAAGGCCGCGCTGGCGCGCACCGCCGCCGGGCTCCTTCCCGCGGGATCGAATGTTTTCCTCGACGCCGGCAGCACCAATCTCGCCCTCGCGCGTGCGCTGCCCGCCGGGGCCGCCCTGACGGTCGCCACCAATGCGCCGGCCATCGCCGCCGCCCTCCTCGAACGCGACATCCCCACCATCCAGCTCGGCGGCCTGGTCGATCCGCGCGTCGGCGGTGTCGTCGGCGCCAAGGCGATGCGTGACGCCGAGGCGCTGCGGCCGGACATCCTCGTTCTGGGCGTCTGCGGCATCGAGCGGGAGGCGGGTGTCACCTGCCATTCGTTCGAGGATGCCGAGTTCAAGCGCTTCCTCGCCTCGCGCAGCAGAACGGTGATGATCTCCGTCACGAACGACAAGCTTTCCACCGCAGCCCCCTATTCGGTCGTGCCGCTGTCGCGGGTGGCGCGCGCCATCATCGAGGCGGATGCGGACGAGACGGAGGCCGCAGCCTTTGCCGCGGCCGGCATCGACATCATACGGGCCGGCTGAGCGCCGCCCACCCAGCTTCCCTGAAATGGAATTCCCATGACGACGCCCGAAAGTGCCCTCCAGGGCAAATCCTTCGCCAAGACCTATTTCCCGCCCGTGCGGCTCGCCGTTTCCGGCCTTTTCCTCTTGAACGGCACCTTTGCCGGTGCCTGGGCGACGAAGATTCCGGAATTCGCCACCCGCCTGGGGCTCTCCGAATCCGGGCTCGGCCTGATGATCATGTTCTTCGGCATCGGCTCGCTCGTCCTGATGCCGATCGCCGGCTTCCTGATCGCCCATTTCGGCACGACGCGCACCGTGAAGGGCGCGACGATCCTGTTTCTCTCGACCATGCTGCTGCTCTCGATCGCCCCGAACATCCCCGTCGGCGCTGTCGCCATTTTCTTCTTCGGCGGGCTGATGGGGGCGATGGACGTGGCGATGAACGGCAACGCCGTGGAGGTCGAGAAGTCGATGCGGCGCGCCATCATGTCGTCCTGCCACGCCTTCTGGAGCCTCGGCGCCTTCATCGGCGCGGCGACCGGCGGTTTCCTCATCGAGGCGCTCGGCGTCATGGGGCATGCGGGCCTGCTCACCGTGATCGGCGCCGCGGCCCTTCTCGTCATCTGGCCGTTCGTGCTGCACGATGCGCCGCATCCGAACGACGAGCGCCAGAAGGTGCGCCTGCCGACGACGCTTCTGCCCTGGCTGATCGGCCTGATGGCACTGTTTTCCATGGTGCCGGAAGGTGCGATCCTCGATTGGGGCGCGCTCTACATGCGCGACGAGCTCGGCGCGACGCTGGGGCTCTCCGGCTTCGCCTTCGGTGCCTTCTCGCTGACCATGGCCGTCATGCGTTTTGCCGGCGACCATGTGCGCGATCGTTTTGGCGCGGTGAAGACCCTGCGCTTCTGCACGATCATGGCGATGATCGGCATGGTCATCGCCGGCACGGCGCCGAATGCCTATGTGGCGATGGCGGGCTTTGCGATCTGCGGCGTCGGCATTTCCAACATGGTGCCGATCGCCTTTTCTGCCGCCGGCAACCTGCCGGGCTTCGCTCAGGGCGTGGCGCTCTCCGTCGCGACGGTGATGGGCTATTCCGGTTCGCTTTTCGCGCCCTCCGTCATCGGCTTCATCGCCGAGCATACGAGTTTTGCGATCATCTTCGCCATGATGCCGGTGCTGTTCATCGTCGTGCTGCTGCTCGCGCACCATGCGGTGCATGCGGATGTGCGCGATCATCGCTGAGGCCGGGAGGGCGCGGGGCGATCAAATCGTCGCGCGTCCCGGCCCTGACGGTTGACAAGGCCCGTTTCCTGATCCACCTGAGGGCAAAGGCCGCGCGTTCCCAAGCCGATCGCGGCCACGTTTCGAGCAAGAGGCTCTCCCATGTCCTTTTCCTTCGATTTTGAACCGAAGCCGCGGCGCCAGTCCGTCGGCGTCGATGTCGGCGGCGTGCTCGTCGGCGGCGGCGCGCCGGTCGTCGTGCAGTCGATGACCAACACCGATACGGCCGATATCGACGGTACGGTGGCCCAGGTGGCGGCGCTGCATCGCGCCGGTTCGGAGATCGTGCGCATCACCGTCGACCGCGACGAGAGTGCGGCCGCAGTGCCGAAAATCCGCGAGCGCCTGTTGCGCCTCGGCCTGGACGTGCCGCTCGTCGGCGATTTTCACTATATCGGCCACAAGCTGCTGGCCGACCATCCGGCCTGCGCGGAGGCGCTGGCGAAGTACCGCATCAATCCCGGCAATGTCGGCTTCAAGGACAAGAAGGACCGGCAGTTCGGTGCGATCGTCGAGACGGCGATCCGCTATGACAAGCCGGTGCGCATCGGCGTCAACTGGGGATCGCTCGACCAGGAACTGCTGACCCGGCTGATGGACGACAACCAGGCGAAGGGCTTTCCGCTGACCGCCCAGCAGGTCATGCGCGAGGCGATCTGCCAATCGGCGCTGCTTTCGGCGGAGCTTGCCGAGGAGATCGGCCTGGCGCGCGACCACATTATCCTGTCGGCCAAGGTTTCCAACGTGCAGGACCTCATCGCCGTCTATGCGATGCTCTCTTCGCGCTCCGACCATGCGCTGCATCTCGGCCTCACGGAGGCCGGCATGGGCACCAAGGGCGTGGTCGCCTCGTCGGCCTCGCTCGCCATCCTCATGCAGCAAGGCATCGGCGATACGATCCGCATCTCGCTGACGCCGGAGCCCGGCGGCGATCGTACGCGTGAAGTGCAGGTGGCGCAGGAATTGCTGCAGGTCATGGGCTTCCGCCAGTTCCTGCCGGTCGTCGCCGCCTGTCCGGGTTGCGGGCGCACCACGTCGACGGTGTTCCAGGAACTCGCCCAGAAGATCCAGGACGACATCCGCAAGAACATGCCGGTCTGGCGGGAAAAATATCCGGGCGTCGAGGGCCTCAAGGTCGCGGTCATGGGCTGCATCGTCAACGGCCCGGGCGAGAGCAAACATGCCGATATCGGCATCTCGCTGCCCGGCACCGGCGAACTGCCGATCGCGCCCGTCTATGTCGACGGCAAGAAGGCGATGACGCTGCGCGGCACCAACATCGCCGGCGACTTCGAGACGCTCGTCGGCGACTACATCGAGAAGCGCTACGGGCAGGGGCAGGCCGCGGCTGAATAATCAGAGCCGAGTCGTCAGTAGCTTGAAGCCGGCGAAGGCGAAGAAGGCGGCCATGATGCCTTCGATGGCGCGGCGCGACTTCAGGTAGGCCCGGTGCACGGGGCCGAGCGAGAAGACCAGCGCGAAGCCGAGGAAGACGGCGATCCCGATCACCATGCAGCCGGCGATGAAGCTCGCCAGAACGCCGCCCGGCGCGCCCGGCGGCATGCCGAGCGACGTCAGCATGATCCAGTTGAAGATCGCCTTCGGATTGGTGATGTGGATGCCGAGGCCCTTGAGGTATTGTCGGCGCGGCGACAGGGCCGGAAGCGCCGCCATCTGCGCGCGATAGACTTCCTCGCTCCTGCGCGCGGCGCGAAACGCGTTCCAGGCGAGCCAGAGCAGGTAACAGCCGCCGACGACCTTCAGCACGATGAGCGCCTGCCCATAGGTGCGGATCAGTGCGGAAAGGCCGGAGACCGTCAGGATCGCCCAGACATAGGAGCCCGTCAGCACGCCGGAAGCGAGCGCCAGCCCCGCCCGCCGGCCCTGGCTGATCGAGGTCGCGATGATGGCAATGATCGCCGGCCCCGGCGAGGCCGTGGCGATGAAATAGGCCGTCCAGGCGACGGCGAGTTGGGGAAGATAGGGCGTGAGATCGGTCATGGTTCACCGGTGGATTTCGATGGACGATAACCGATCGTCTTTAGCTCTCCAAGCCGCGGAATTGCACCACATGACCCCCTCATCCGGTAAGGAAGAGGGGTTTTCGCGGGCTTAGACGATTTCCTCGACCGCGGCGATCAGGCGGTCGCATTCCTCCGGCGTGCCGATGGTGATGCGCAGGAAATCCGAGATGCGGGGCTTGGCGAAGTGGCGCACCAGCACGGCGCGCTCGCGCAGGCCCTTGGCGAGCGCTTCGCCGCTGTGGGCCGGGTGGCGGGCGAAGACGAAGTTTGCCTGCGACGGCAGGACCTCGAAGCCGCGCTGGCGCAGGGCGCCGCTGACGCGTTCGCGCGTTTCGATGACCTTGCCCCGCGTCTCGTCGAACCATGCGCGGTCGTCGATGGCGGCAGCGGCGCCGGCCTGGGCGATGCGGTCGAGCGGATAGGAGTTGAAACTGTCCTTGACCCGTTCCAGCGCGTCGATCAGCGGGCGCTGGCCGATGGCGTAGCCGACGCGGAGACCCGCGAGCGAGCGCGATTTCGACAGCGTGTGCACGACGAGCAGGTTGTCGTATTTTTTCGTCAGCGGGATCGCGCTTTCGCCGCCGAAGTCGATATAGGCCTCGTCGACCACCACGGGCTGGTCGGGGTGTTCGGCCACCAGCTTCTCGATGGCCGCGAGCGGCAGCCCGATGCCGGTGGGGGCGTTGGGGTTCGGCAGGACGATGGCGCCGCAGGGGCGGTCGTAGTCGGCAAGGTCGATGGTGAAATCGTCCTTCAGCGGGATTTCCACGGCCTCGATGCCGAACAGGCGGCAATAGGTCGGATAGAAGCTGTAGGTGATATCCGGATAGAGCAGCGGCTTCTCATGCTTGAGCAGCGCCACGAAGGCATGCGCCAGCACCTCGTCCGAGCCGTTGCCGACGAAGACCTGGTCCGCGTCGACACCGTAGAAGCGGGCGATCGACTGGCGCAGCGCCAGCGCGGACGGGTCCGGATAGAGCTTCAGGCTGTCGGCCACGGCGGCCTGCATGGCGGCAATCGCCTTGGGCGAGGGGCCGTAGGGGTTTTCGTTGGTGTTGAGCTTGGTGAGGTTTTGAATGCGCGGCTGCTCGCCTGCGACATAGGGCTTGAGCGTGGCGACGATCGGCGACCAGAATTTGCTCATGAGGTCAATTCCTGCGATTTGCGATGAAATGGGCGGTTTCGATCAGGATGTCGGCCCGATGGCTGAACGGCGCAAGCAGCGCCTCGGCCTCCGTTACAAGCTCGCGAAGACGGTTTTCCGCCCAGGCCTGGCCGCGGCGCGACACGAGCGTCGCCTTGCCGCGCTCGGCATCCTTGCCGGTCGCCTTGCCCATGGTCTGCGCATCGGCGGTGAGGTCGAGGAGATCGTCGGCGATCTGGAAGGCGAGGCCGACTGTTTCGCCGTAGCGGCGCAGTGTCAGCCGGTCGCGGTCCGGGGCGCCGGCGATGATTGCGCCGGCCTCGCAGGCAAAGCGCAGCAGCGCGCCGGTCTTCATCGCCTGGAGCGTGACGATGCCGTCCTCGTCCGGTGCCACCGTCTCCGCCGCAAGATCGAGCGCTTGGCCACCGGCCATGCCGCCGATGCCGGCGGCACGCGCCAGCGCAAGCACCAGAGCGGTCTTGGTGGCATCGGGCAGGCGGGTTTCGGGGGCCGCGACGATATCGAAGGCGAGCGTCAGCAGGCTGTCGCCGGCAAGGATGGCGGCGGCCTCGTCGAAGGCGACGTGCACAGTCGGCTGTCCGCGGCGCAGGTCGTCGTCGTCCATGGCGGGCAGGTCGTCATGCACGAGCGAATAACAGTGGATGCATTCGAGCGCCGCACCGATGCGCAGCGCCGTCTCGCGCTCGACATTCGCAAAGAGGGCGGCGGTCTCGATGACCAGGAAGGGGCGCAGGCGCTTGCCGCCGTTGAGGACAGCATGGCGCATGGCGGCGAGCAGGCGTTCCGGCCGCGCGATCTCGTCCGTCTGCACGGCGCCGGAGAGCAGCGCCGCCAGCAGCGCCTCCACCGCTTCGGCATTGGTTCTGAGGTGCGACTGGAATTCCTGGTAACGTTCGCTCATCGCCGCTCTTTGGCATGGGCTCCCGGTCGACGCAACGGCAATGCCCGGGGTGCTTCAAAGAATCGCGGCGCGCACTGGTTTTTGGCGAGCCGGGACGGTATGAAGGCGCAACGACGGAAGGACGGACGCCGGCTCTTGGACATCGTACCGGAAACACGCGCAGACACGGTCAATACGGAGGCGGAAGCCGGTGAGAGGGACGGTTGGATGAGCCGGCTGCGCCGGAACTGGCGACGTATCGTCCTTGCCGTGCTGGCCTTCATTGCGCTGCCCTATGTGCTGATCCTGCTTTACACGATCGAATTCGTCCGCCCTGTCTCGACGCTGATGCTGCGCGATCTGGCGCTCCTGCGCGGCTATGACCGGCAATGGGTGGAGTTCGACGCGATCTCGCCCAATCTGGTGCAGGCGGTCATGATGTCCGAGGACGGGCAGTTCTGCCGTCATGGCGGCGTCGACTGGGGCGAGATGCGTGCGGTCGTCAACGAGGCGCTGGCCGGCGAACAGACCCGCGGCGCCAGCACCATCCCGATGCAGACGGCAAAGAACCTGTTTCTCTGGAACGGCCGCTCGTTCCTGCGCAAGGCGATGGAACTGCCGCTGGCGGTCGCCGCGGATTTCATCTGGAGCAAGCGGCGGCTGATGGAGATCTATCTCAACATCGCCGAATGGGGGCCGGGCATCTACGGCATCGAGGCGGCGGCGCAGCATCATTTCAACGTGCCGGCCGCAAAACTCTCGCGCCGGCAGGCGGCGCTGCTGGCGGTTTCGTTGCCAAACCCTTACGAGCGCAATGCCGGTAAACCGGGGCGCGGCCTGCAACGGCTTGCGCGTTTGATCGAGCGGCGCGCCACCCGCTCCGGCGAATATATCAAGTGCCTTTATGAGTGACTTCAGGCCTTTTCATTGGCGCTTGCCTGCCTGAATGCTTACGGTCCGCCGCACCTGAACGGAGTGCCACAAGACCATGTCCGACCTCGTCCTCTATCTCGGCAACAAGAACTATTCCTCCTGGTCCTTCCGGCCGTGGATCGCCATGGAAGCGGCGGGCATCGCCTTCACGGATCATGTGATCCCCTTCGATTATCCCGCCGGCAATCCCGAATTCAAGCCGATCTCGCCGACGGGCCGCGTGCCGGTGCTGCACCACGGCGACGTGCGGGTGTGGGAATCGCTGGCGATCATCGAATATGTCGCCGAACTCTTTCCCGAGGCCGGGATCTGGCCGAAGGACCGCGCGGCGCGAGCCGAGGCGCGGTCGATCTCGATGGAAATGCTTTCCGGTTTTCGCGCGCTGCGCGGCGCCTGCCCGATGAACATCCGCCGCACGCCGGCGGAAATCGACCTGCCCGAGGGCGTCATGGACGACGTTGCGCGCATCGAGACGATCTGGAAGGGGCTTCTGGCGCGCTCCGGCGGGCCGTTCCTGTTCGGCGATTTTTCCGCGGCGGATGCGATGTATGCGCCGGTCGTCAATCGCTTCGAAATCTATCGCCTGACAGCGGACGAAACGGTACAGGGCTACATGGCGCGCATGAAGGCGCACCCCGCCTGGCAGAAGTGGCAGGCGGCGGCACTGGCCGAACCGTGGATCGTGCCGGAAGACGAAGCCTGAGCGAGAGAATCGAAAAAATCAGGCCGGGGTCTGGTCAAGCAGGGTTTTGCTGTGTATAAGCCGGCCCAATTTCCGAGATAAAGACATGTCCCTGTCGCCCGTCCGGTGGCCTGAGGATGTGTTTGCCCGATAAGTGGAGTTAGTGAAATGGCTGTACCGAAAAGAAAAACGAGCCCGTCCAAGCGCGGTATGCGCCGTTCCGCAGACGCTCTGAAGGGTTCGACCTACGTCGAAGACAAGAACTCGGGCGAACTGCGCCGTCCGCACCACATCGACCTGAAGACCGGCATGTACCGCGGTCGCCAGGTTCTGACGCCGAAGGAAAGCGCATAATCTGCGTTTTCGGCATCAGCTGAGATCAGGGGCCGGCTCGTCCGGCCTTTTTCTTTTCGGGCATTTGCTCCGTTCCGTCCCGCACGACATTTTCTTGTGCCGAAACTTCGGCTAAGAGGGCCGGAAGGCTTGCTCGTCAGGGAGCGGCCAGAGGAGAGCGTCGCCTATGCTTTTTGCCATCCCGCTGCTGATCATTCCGTTCGCCCTCTATAACGTCGCCATGGCTGGCCTGTTCGGCGGGGGCGGTGTCGCCGTGCTCGAAAGCGAGGTGCTGGCGGTCAATATGCTGTCCGGCACGACCTGGACGATGGCCTTCGGCGATCTGCTCATCTTCATCGCGCTGGTGCTGCTCTTCGTGGAAATCCTGAAGGCTACGCGGCCGGGCTCGCGCGCACTGCTCGATCACATGCTGTCGATGGTGCTGTTCGTGGTTTTCCTCGTCGAGTTCCTGCTGGTGCAGGGGGCTGCGACGCAGATCTTCTTCATCCTGATGACGATCACCTTCATCGATGTCATCGCAGGCTTTGCCGTGTCGATCCGCACGGCCGGCCGGGACGTCTCGATCGGGCTTTGACGCGGCGCGGGGCAACCCCGCGCCAGCCCGTTTTTTCTTAGCTTAGATTGTCGAGCTTCGTCTGGAGCGCGCGCAGCTGTTCCTTCAGTTCGTCGAGATCCTTGGGCTCGGCCTTGCGGGTCTCCTTTGCCGGCGCGGCATTGGCGAAGGGCGAGAACATCTTCATCGCCTGCTGGAACAGCTCCGTGTTGCGCCGCGTCGTCTCCTCGATCAGCGCCATCGGCACCTGCAGGTTCTTGCCGAGCGGGGTATCGCCGAAGGTCTTGTTGATCTGCTCGCGCATCTGCGACTGCTGATCGGTGAAGGCCTGCATGGAGTGCTCGAGATAGCTCGGCACCACCATCTGCATCTGGTCGCCGTAATAGGAGATGAGCTGGCGCAGGAACGAGATCGGCAGGAGCGTGTTGCCGGTCTTCGATTCCTGCTCGAAGATGATCTGCGTCAGCACGGAATGGGTGATGTCGTCGCCGGACTTCGCATCCTGCACGGTGAATTCCTCGCCCTTCTTCACCATGACCGCGAGATCGTCGAGCGTCACATAGGTGCTCGTGCCGGTGTTGTAGAGGCGGCGGTTCGCATATTTCTTGATGACGATCTGACCGTCGTTGCGGGCCATTAGGGTCTCCTCATCCCCGTGTTCCTGTTTCTTTTTTGATCCTGTCGAGTATCCGCAAAAAGTCGCGACCTGACAATCGAATTGTGCGATGCGGCGAGGAATGCTGCGCAACATGGATTTTTATGCTGCGCGTCGCTTTGATGAAATTTTAGCGGCGCCGGATATCCCGTTTGACTCTCCCCTCCCGCTTTGCCAGTTTTGATACCGGGAGAACCGCCGGGCTCGCGTCGTTCGCGCGTTGAGCCCGGTTCCAAGGCCGACCACCGGTCGATAGAACTGAGGACGTACCACCATGAGCACCCCATCCATCGTCATCGCCAGCGCCGCCCGCACCGCGGTCGGGTCCTTCAACGGCTCCTTCGCCAATACGCCTGCCCACGAACTCGGGGCGACGGTCGTTTCGGCAGTTCTGGAGCGCGCGGGCGTGGCGGCTGGCGAAGTGAACGAGGTGATCCTCGGCCAGGTGCTGCAGGCCGGCGAAGGCCAGAATCCGGCCCGCCAGGCCGCCATGAAGGCCGGCATTCCGCAGGAAGCGACCGCCTGGACCATGAACCAGCTCTGCGGTTCGGGGCTTCGCGCCGTCGCGCTCGGCATGCAGCAGATCGCGACGGGCGACGCCAGCATTATCGTCGCCGGCGGGATGGAATCCATGTCGATGGCGCCGCACTGCGCGCATCTGCGCGGCGGCGTGAAGATGGGCGATTTCAAGATGATCGACACGATGATCAAGGACGGCCTGACCGACGCCTTCTACGGCTACCACATGGGCATCACCGCCGAGAACGTCGCCAAGCAGTGGCAGCTTTCGCGCGAGGAGCAGGACGTCTTCGCCGTCGGCTCGCAGAACAAGGCCGAGGCCGCCCAGAAGGAAGGCCGCTTCAAGGACGAGATCGTTCCCTTCATCGTCAAGGGCCGCAAGGGCGACGTGTCGGTCGATTCCGACGAATATATCCGCCATGGCGCGACGCTCGATTCGATGGGCAAGCTGCGCCCCGCCTTCGACAAGGAAGGCACCGTGACCGCCGCCAACGCCTCCGGCCTCAATGACGGCGCCGCCGCAGCCCTTCTGATGTCCGAAGCCGAAGCCTCGCGCCGTGGCATCCAGCCGCTCGCCCGCATCGTTTCCTGGGCGACCGCCGGCGTCGATCCGAAGATCATGGGCACCGGCCCCATCCCGGCATCCCGCAAGGCGCTGGAGCGCGCCGGCTGGAAGATCGGCGACGTCGACCTCGTCGAGGCCAACGAAGCCTTCGCCGCCCAGGCCTGCGCCGTCAACAAGGACCTCGGCTGGGATCCCTCGATCGTCAACGTCAACGGCGGTGCGATCGCCATCGGCCACCCGATCGGCGCGTCGGGCGCCCGCATCCTCAACACGCTGCTGTTCGAGATGAAGCGCCGCGGCGCCTCGAAGGGTCTTGCCACGCTGTGCATCGGCGGCGGCATGGGCGTGGCGATGTGCGTAGAGAGCATGTAAGCATCAGCTTACAATCTGCTTTGCCATGACCCGCCGCCTGCACGGCAACGGGGCGACGGGTCTATACGAAAACAAACTAAGGGGAGTGAGCCACATGAGCAGGGTAGCATTGGTAACGGGTGGATCGCGGGGCATCGGTGCCGCCATTTCGGTGGCGCTGAAGGCAGCCGGGTACAAGGTGGCTGCAAGCTATGCCGGCAATGACGACGCCGCCAACGCCTTCAAGGCGGAAACCGGCATCCCGGTCTACAAGTGGGATGTTGCGAGCTACGAGGCCTGCGTCGAGGGCATCGGCAAGGTGGAGGCCGATCTCGGTCCCGTGGACATTCTCGTCAACAACGCCGGCATCACCAAGGACGCGATGTTCCACAAGATGACGCCCGACCAGTGGGGCGCCGTCATCAACACCAACCTCACCGGCCTCTTCAACATGACCCACCCGGTCTGGACCGGCATGCGCGACCGCAGCTTCGGCCGCGTCATCAACATCTCCTCCATCAACGGCCAGAAGGGCCAGATGGGCCAGGCGAACTATTCCGCCGCCAAGGCCGGCGACCTCGGTTTCACCAAGGCGCTCGCCCAGGAGGGTGCCGCCAAGGGCATCACCGTCAACGCCATCTGCCCCGGCTATATCGGCACGGAAATGGTGCGCGCCATCCCGGAAAAGGTGCTGAACGAGCGCATCATCCCGCAGATCCCGGTCGGCCGCCTCGGCGAGCCGGAGGAGATCGCCCGCATCGTCGTCTTCCTCGCCTCGGACGATGCCGGTTTCATCACCGGCTCCACCGTTTCGGCAAACGGCGGCCAGTTCTTCGTCTGAGCTTTTCCAACGATAAGGAACACGGCGCCTTCGGGCGCCGTTTTCATATGGTAGGATCGGAAAAAGGAGAGGGCGCCATGAAACAGGAAAAACTGAGCGAAGAGGCGATTTCCGAAGCGCTGGCGGGTCTCGACGGCTGGACCCGCTCGGACGACGGCATCGCCATCGAGAAGAAATACAAGTTCAAGACCTTTCGCGAGGCGTTCGGCTTCATGACCGAGGGGGCGCTGGCCGCGGAAAAATTCAACCACCACCCCGAATGGTTCAACGTCTATAACCGCGTCGAGGTGCGGCTCACCAACCATGATGCGGGCGGGTTGACCGAGCTCGACATGAAGCTCGCGACCGCAATGGACAAGGCTGCGGGCGAACGCACGAAGAGTTGAAGGCGCGTGAAGGCATTCCCATATGATTCCCGCCGGGCTTTTCCGGCATCGCCACCTGAAGGAGGCCATGCATGGATGATGTGAAGATCGGCGAGATCCTTCTGCCGGGAGACGAGGACGAGCAGGAGCGCCAGGAAAGCCGCGTGAAACGGCGGTTCTGGCCGGTCCTGAAGCGCGCGATGCGCCAGGTTCCCTTCTCCCGCGATCTCGTGGCCGCCTACTACTGCGCGCTGGATTCCCGCACGCCGACGCGGGTTCGCGGCATTCTGCTGGCCGCGCTCGCCTATTTCGTGCTGCCGCTCGATGGCGTGCCGGATTTCTTCGCGCTTGTCGGCTTTTCCGACGATATTGCCGTGCTGACGGCCGCCTTCGCGGCGATCCGCGGGCATATCCGCGAGGACCATTATGTGGCCGCCGACAAGGCCATGGCGGACGAGCCGGACGGGCAGCCCGCTCGGTAAATCCGGCTGCCTGCCGATCGTCGTTCCACCCGCGGTAGCGCAAGTCAAATTCTTGCCCTATTCCTTGTGCCTTAAATGATTTCGACGGGTTTCTATCTCACCAAAAGGGGACTGGGGACGCCCGCCTTTCTTCTGAAGGCAGCGGCGGGATTTCGACGCAAATTTGTCCCGGTGCGGCGCGGTAACCCTGAGTAAAATGGCCCCTGTTGACGGTTTGGTAACCTGAATTAAGTCAAAATGAATTAAATCGTCATCATGCATGGCCGACACCGGCATCGAAGGCGCCGCCTTCGGTCGGCAAACCACAGGCAAGACAACCGGCAGGAAAACATGTTCGTAAGAAAGCTCGCAACCGCACTCGCCCTCGTTCTCGCGACCGCAGGCGTTGCCTCCGCCCAATCGCCGACGCGCATTCAGCAGTTCAACGCCTGGGGCGCCTATTCCTACCAGGCGAACGGCGGCAAGGTCTGCTACGTGCTCTCCGTGCCGAAGGAAAAGAACCCGGCCGGCGTCGATCACGGCGACGTGTTCTTCCTCGTCTCGCAGCGCCCGGGCCAGAACATCAGCTACGAGCCGCAGGCGATGATGGGCTATCCGCTGCAGGAAAACTCCAAGGTCAACGTCGTCATCGATGGCCGCACCTTCGTGATGTTCACCAAGGGCAATTCGGCCTGGGTGGAAAACGCCGCGGAAGAGCCCGCCCTCGTCAATGCCATGAAGAGCGGCAAGGACATGCAGGTCCAGGCGAAATCGCGCCGCGGCACGGGCACGGCCTATTCCTATTCGCTCTCCGGCATTTCGGCGGCGCTGAAGCAGATCGAAGGCTGCCGCTGAGGCATTCACTCGTTAAAACAAAAAGGGCCGGCATCACGCCGGCCCTTTTTGTTTGTGCGGTTGTCAGGCGGCGGCGCGCTTCAGGCCGGGTGCGGCGAGCGCCAGCGCCGCGAGCAGCAGGGCGGCGGCCACTGCGAAGGTGACATGCATGCCCGTCTCCACGGCCGGGCCGTTCGCGCCCGCGACGTCCTTCGTGCCGACGGCCAGCGTGAAGACCGTTCCCATCAGCGAGGCGCCGGTGATCAGGCCGAGATTGCGCGACAGGTTGAGCAGGCCCGAGGTGACGCCCCGTTCATCCGCGGCAATGCCCGTCATGACGGCGGCGTTGTTGGCGGCCTGGAAGAGCTGGTAGCCGGGCGTCAGCACGACGATCGCCGCGATATAGCCGGCAAGGCCGACGAGCGCGGAAAGCACCGGCATGGCCACGGCACCCGTCGCCATGCTGGCAAGCCCGGCGGCGACCATGGGGGCCGCGCCGAAACGGTCGACCAGGCGGCCGGCCAGAAAGCCGGTCAGCACGGAAACCACGGGACCGATCGCCAGCACGAAGCCGACCTGCGCCGGACCGAGGCCGAGCGTGCGGGACAGGTAGAACGGTCCCACGACCAGCGTCACCATGATCACCGTTGCGACGAGCACGTTGGCGGCAAGGCTCGCGGGAAAACCCTCCCGGCGAAAGGCGGCCGGCCGGATCAGCGGAAAGGCGGCGCGGCGCTGCCGAAGAACGAAGAGCGCTGCGCCGACGGCCGATGCGGCGAGGAGCGCGGCATTCACGCCGCCAAGCCGGCCTTGGCCCGCCGTCATCGCCAGCGCATAAGCTGAGAGGGTGGCGGCCAGCAGGCCGGTGCCGAGGAGGTCGAAACGACCGACCGTGGCAGCGCCGCGATCGGCGGGCAGGAAGCGCTGGACCAGCACGAAGGCGAGAAGGCCGAAGGGTACGGCGACGAGGAAGATGGCCGACCAGCCGAAGCCGCTGATCAGCAATCCACCCAGCGAGGGGCCAAGCGCCGTGCCGACGGCGGACATGGTGCCGAGCAGGCCCATGACACTGCCGATGCGCTCCTTCGGCACGGTTTCGCTGACGAAGGCCATGGCGAGCGCCATCATGGCGGCGGCGCCGAGCCCCTGGGCGGCGCGGGCGGCAATCAAGAGCGGCAGCGAGGACGCGAGGCCGCAGAGCGCCGAGGCGGCGGAAAACAGCGCCAGGCCGGCCAGAAGCAGCCGGCGGCGGCCGAGAAGATCGCCGAGGCGGCCTATGCTGGCGATCAGCACGGTGCTGGCCAGAAGATAGGCGAGCACCACCCATTGGACCTGCTGGAACGGGGCGGAAAACACATCCGCCAGCGTCGGCAGCGCGACATTGGCGATGCTGGTGCCGAGCGAGGACAAAAGGATGCAGAGCGAGAGGCCGGCGAGCGCACCCGCCCTGCTGCGTTTTGCCATTGTGGTTTGTGGGTCGTTCATCGTCTGCTCCTTACGGTTTCCTGAGAAGCAGATAGGCCGTCGCGAAAGATGGCGGAACGCGCATCATTTGCATTCTATTCGTGCGTCTGACGCCATGTCATCTTTCCGCGGGCGTGTTAGGATCACACCATGTCGCGACCCGATCTCAACCTTCTCGTCACGCTCGACGTGCTGCTGGCCGAGGGCAATGTCGCGCGCGCCGCGCAGCGGCTGCGGCTCAGCCCCTCGGCGATGAGCCGCGCGCTGGCGCGCCTGCGGGATGTGACCGGCGATCCGCTGCTCGTGCGCGCCGGGCGCGGCCTCGTGCCGACGCCACGGGCGCTGGAGCTGCGCGAAGAGGTCGGCCGGGTCGTCGCGGAGGCCGAAATGCTGCTGCGGCCGGCCAAAATCCTCGACCTCGGGAGCCTTGAGCGCACCTTCACGCTGCGCAACCGCGAGGGTTTCGTCGATACGTTCGGGCCGGCGCTGCTGGCGCGCGTCTTGCGGGAGGCGCCCGGGGTCAAGCTCCGCTTCGTGCCGAAACCCGACAAGGAGAGCACGCCGCTGCGCGACGGCGTGGTGGACATCGAAACGGGCGTGATCGGCGGCACGACGGGACCGGAGGTCCGGGCGCAGGCGCTTCTTCGCGACCGTTTCATCGGTGTCGTGCGGCAGGGGCATCCGCTGCTGGACGGCCCGATGACCCCGGAACGTTTTGCGCAGGGCGACCATATCGTGGTGTCGCGGGGGCGGCGCGAGCGCGGCCCGGTGGACGAGGCCCTGGAGCGTATCGGCCTCAAGCGCAGCATTGCCGTCACCGTCGCAAGCTTTTCCGAGGCCGTGACGCTGGCGAGAAGCTCCGACCTGATCGCGCAGGTGTCGGACCGCTCGACGACGCGGTTTCGCGAGGGCATGGCAAGCTTCGCCCTTCCGGTCGACGTGCCGGAATTCACCGTCTCCATGCTCTGGCATCCGCGCATGGATGCCGACCCGGCGCATCGCTGGCTGCGGGCCTGCCTGCGCGAGGTCTGCGCCGACCGGCAAGGCAGGTGACTTTCTGTCGGAACAATGCTAAAGGGCCGGCAACTGGGCTTCGCGCTGCATCGAGCGGCGCTGAGCGGCCCGCAATGAACTTCTTGTCGAGCATGAACCGTTTGCGGCGCAAAAGCCTGCGCCGGCGCTTCCTGTTCCTGAGGATGAGCCGATGGCAAGCATGGATTTTCTGAACACGGCCGAGCCGGTCAAGGCACCGGTGGTCCGCACCCTTCCGGCCGCCGAAAAGCCGTCGCTGATCGGCCTTTCGCGCGAGGATATGGGTCGTGCGCTTGCCGAAAAGGGCATTCCCGAGCGTCAGGTGAAGATGCGCGTCAGCCAGCTCTGGCACTGGCTCTATGTGCGCGGCGTTTCCGATTTCGACGATATGGCCAATATCTCCAAGGACATGCGCGAGATGCTGAAGAAGCATTTCACCATCGCCCGTCCGGAAATCGTCGAGGAACAGGTTTCGGCCGATGGCACGCGCAAGTGGCTCTTACGCTTCCCGCCGCGCGGCGCCGGCCGTCCGGTCGAGATCGAGACCGTCTACATTCCCGAAGAGGGCCGCGGCACGCTGTGCATTTCCAGTCAGGTCGGCTGCACGCTCACCTGCTCCTTCTGTCACACCGGCACGCAGAAGCTGGTGCGCAACCTGACCGCCGAGGAAATCCTCGCCCAGCTGCTGCTTGCCCGCGACCGGCTCGGCGATTTTCCGGACCGCGACACGCCGGCCGGCATGATCGCGCCCGCCGAAGGCCGGAAGGTCTCCAACATCGTCATGATGGGCATGGGCGAGCCGCTCTACAATTTCGAGAGCGTCAAGACGGCGCTGCTGATCGCCACCGACGGCGACGGCCTGTCGCTCTCGCGCCGCCGCGTCACGCTGTCGACCTCCGGCATCGTGCCGGAAATCTATCGCACCGGCTCGGAAATCGGCGTCATGCTGGCGATCTCGCTGCACGCGGTGCGCGATGACCTGCGCGACATGCTGGTGCCGATCAACAAGAAGTACCCGCTGAAGGAACTGCTCGACGCCTGCCGCGCCTATCCGAGCCTGTCGAACGCCCGCCGCATCACCTTCGAATATGTGATGCTGAAGGACGTGAACGACTCGCTGGAAGACGCCAAGCTGCTCATCCAGCTCCTCAAGGGCATTCCGGCGAAGATCAACCTGATCCCATTCAACCCCTGGCCGGGCACCAACTACCAGTGTTCGGACTGGGAGCAGATCGAGCGTTTCGCCGATTTCATCAACCAGGCCGGTTACGCCTCGCCGATCCGCACCCCGCGCGGCCGCGACATCCTGGCCGCCTGCGGCCAGTTGAAATCGGAATCCGAGCGCATGCGCAAGGTCGACCGCATGGCCTTCGAGGCGATGATGATCGTCGGTCATGGCGAGGACGACTGAGGCCGTTTTGCCGCAGCTTCCTATCAGAAATTGTGATCGAAGAAGCGGATTCCGAGAATTGATTTGAAGGCCCGTTTTGCCTAGAAACTGGCCAAAATCATTCTAGGGAGATCCTCCATGCGTCAACTTTTGCTCGCTTTTGCGGCCACGCTCGCGATTTCGCTGCCTGCGAAGGCCGAAGACGTCACGGTTGCCGTGACTGCCATCGTCGAACATCCGGCCCTCGATGCCGCCCGGGACGGCGTCAAGGAAGCGCTGGAAGCGGCCGGCTACAAGGAAGGCGAGAACCTGACCTTCCTCTACGAATCGGCGCAGGGCAACCCCGCGACGGCAGCGCAGATCGCCCGCCAGTTCGCCGGCGAAGAGCCGAGCGTCATTGTGCCCATCTCCACCCCGTCCGCGCAGGCCGTCGTCTCCTCGACGCGCGACATCCCAGTCGTCTTCACGGCCGTCTCCGATCCGCTGGGCGCGCAGCTCGTCAAGGACATGGACAAGCCGGGCGGCAATGTCACGGGCCTCTCCGACATGTCGCCGGTCGCCGAACATCTGGCGCTGATCAAGGAAATCCTGCCCAACGCCAAGACGATCGGCTTCCTCTACAATTCGGGTGAGGCGAACTCCGTGTCGCTGCTCGCCGTCTTGAAGACGGAAGCGGAAAAGGCCGGCCTGACGGTCGTCGAATCCGCCGCCACCAAGTCGGCCGAAGTGCAGGGTGCCGCGCGTGCGCTCGTCGGCCGTGCCGACGCGATCTACATCCCGACGGACAACACGATCATCTCGGCGCTCGAAGGTGCCGTCGCCGTTGCCGAAGAAGCCAAGCTTCCGCTCTTCACCGCCGATACGGATTCCGTCTCGCGTGGCGCCATTGCGGCGCTCGGCTTCAACTACAAGGACGTCGGCCGCCAGACGGGTGAGATCGTCGTGCGCATCCTCAAGGGTGAAAACCCGGGCGATATCGCCGTGAAGGTTGCCGCCGGCACCGACCTCGTCGTCAACAAGGCTGCCGCGACCAAGATGGGCGTGACGCTGCCGGAAGCCGTCGTCGGCCGCGCGACCCGCGTCATCGAATAATCCGCCGTCCACCGGACAGCTAAAATCGCAGCCAACCGCTGCCGGATCGCCCGGCAGCGGTTGATCTGTTAAAAAAGACCCCTCCCGCAAGACCCGCGGAAAGGGTGAAGAGAGAAAGCGTAAGAGCCGTGAGCCTGATTGCCTTCTGGGGTGCCGTCGAACTGGGGCTGGTCTATGCCTTCGTCGCGATCGGCGTTTACCTTGCCTTCCGCGTGCTGGATTTTCCGGACCTGACCGTGGACGGGTCCTTCCCGCTCGGCGCGGCCGTCACGGCGGTGCTGATCATCGCGGGCGTCAATCCCTGGCTTTCGGCCGCGGTCGCCATGCTGGCCGGTGCCGGCGCGGGCCTCGTGACGGCGATGCTGAACGTGCGCTTCCGCATCCTCAACCTGCTCGCCTCGATCCTCACGATGATCGCGCTCTTCTCGGTCAACCTGCGTGTCATGGGCAAGCCGAACGTTGCGCTGATCAATGCGGACACGATGATCAGCCCGTTCTTCGGCCTCGGCCTTCGTGATTTCTACGTCCGTCCGCTCTTCGTCGGCATACTCGTGCTCGTCGCCGTCGTGGTGGTCTGGCGCTTCCTCGAAAGTGATGCCGGCCTGTCGATGCGCGCGACCGGGGCGAATGCCCGCATGGCCCGCGCGCAGGGCGTCGATACCAACCGCCAGATCTATCTCGGCATCGCGCTCTCCAATGCGCTGGTGGCGCTCGGCGGGGCGCTCTTTGCCCAGACGAACGGCTTTGCCGATGTCACCTCCGGTGTCGGCACCATCGTCGTCGGCCTTGCCGCCGTCATCATCGGCGAGACGCTGTTTGGCACCCGTGGCCTGCTGATGGCCTTGATCGGCTGCGTGCTGGGGTCGATCCTCTACCGCATCGCCATCCAGCTTGCGCTCTCTTCCGATATACTGGGGCTCCAGGCCTCCGACCTCAATTTCGTGACGGCGCTGCTCGTCACCGTGGCGCTCGTGCTGCCGCGCCTTCGCCGCGGGGGAGCCGCCTGATGATCTCCGTTTCCGACATCAAGGTCACCTTCGGCAAGGGCACGCCGTTGCAGAAACAGGCGCTGAACGGTGTCAGCCTCACCATCGAAGAAGGCCAGTTCGTCACCGTCATCGGCTCGAACGGCGCCGGCAAATCGACGCTGCTCGGCGTGCTCGCCGGCGACGTGATCGCCACCGAGGGCCAGGTGAACATCGGCACGACAGATGTCACCCGCCAGGGCACGGCCGCCCGCGCTGGCCGCGTTGCCCGCGTCTTCCAGGATCCGCTGACGGGAAGCTGCGGAGCGCTGTCCATCGAGGAGAACCTGGCGCTCGCCGCCCGCCGTGGCGAACGGCGCGGCCTTTCCTCGGCGCTTGGCCCACAGCGCCGCGCGCATTTCCGCGAGCGCATTGCCGAGTTGAACCTCGGCCTTGAAAACCGCATGCGCGACCGGATGGACCTGCTTTCCGGCGGCCAGCGGCAGGCCGTTTCGCTGGTCATGGCGACGCTTGCCGGCTCCGACGTGTTGTTGCTCGACGAGCATACCGCGGCGCTCGATCCGGGCATGGCGGAATTCATCATGACCCTTACGCAGAAGATCGTTTCCGAGCGCAAGCTGACCACCCTCATGGTGACGCATTCGATGCGCCAGGCGCTCGATTACGGCCACCGCACCGTCATGTTGCATGGCGGAGAGATCGTGCTCGACGTCTCGGGCGACAGCCGCAAGACGCTGCAGGTCGAGGACCTGATCGCGATGTTCCGCAAGATGCGCGGCCAGACGCTCGACGACGACGCGCTGCTGATCGGCTGACGCCCACAAAGCGCCCGAATCCGGCAGCAGCTTTTGTCTGTCGGATTTTGGGGATGTTCATGCTGTTTCGCCGTACGCTGCTGGCCGGTGGCCTGTCTTCCGGGTTCGTGCTCGCCCTGCCGGCTCTCTTGCGGGCAGAGGCTGCCGCGGCGGATCGGCTCGTTGCGGCTGCGCGAAAACAGGTCGGCGTCACGCTGACCTATGATGCGGCCTATTCGAGGCTCGATTATCCCGGCGGCGACGTGCCAAGGGAGCGCGGCGTGTGCACGGATGTGCTGGTCCGGGCGTACCGGGACGGGCTTGGCATCGACCTTCAGGTGCTGGTGCACGAGGACATGCGGCGGGCCTTCTCCGCCTATCCGGCCCTCTGGGGCCTGAAGAAGACCGACCGCAACATCGATCATCGCCGGGTGCCCAACCTCCAGACGTTCTTCAAACGGGCGGGTGCGGGACTGGCGGTGAGCGCTGATGGCGCGGACTATCTGCCGGGCGATATCGTCTCGCAGATGCTGCCGGGCAATCTTCCTCATATCGGGATCGTGGCGGATGCGCGTTCGTCCGACGGCGCCCGGCCGCTCGTCGTGCACAATGTCGGTGCCGGCGCGCGTCTTGAGGATGTGCTCTTTGCCTACAAGATCACCGGGCACTACCGCTACGGGGTATGACCGCCCTCACTTCGCCTGCGTGAGAAAAATCTTCATCGCGAAAACCGAAAAGACGCCGGCGAAGGTGTAGTCGATGCCGCGCAGCACCTTCGGGTTCCGCTGGAGCCAGGTCGAGAGCCGGTCGGCGGCGAAGATCACGAGGATGTTGACCGGAATGCCGACGACGATGAAGAACAGGCCGAGGAAGATCAGCTTGCCGGTGACATCCGGATCGCCGGCCGAGATGAACTGCGGCAGGAAGGTCATGAAGAAGATGATGACCTTCGGGTTGAGCAGGTTCACCCAGAAGCCGCTGGAAATGTTCGAGAATGCGGTGCCCCGCGGGCCGGCGGCGGTCTTGACCGAAAAATTCGAGCCGTAGCGGATTGCCTGGATGGCGAGCCAGAGCAGATAGGCGGCACCGCCGGTCTTCAGGATCATGAAGGCGGTCGGCGAGGCTGTGATGAGCGCCGAAATGCCGAAGGCGACGAGCAGCGTGTGCACCACGATGCCGAGGCTGGTGCCGACCACCACGAAGAGCGCCGGGCCGCGGCCCTGCGACAGCGCCCGGCTGATCGAGAGCGTCATGTCCGGGCCGGGCGTGGCGGCGAGAAGCAGGCTCGCGGCCGTGAAGGCGAGAAGCGTCGGGAGAGTGGGCAGGACATCCATGAGGGTGCGTCTCGAAAGCCGGAGGGGATGCGAAATCCCTAGTCCGGCTTCCGGCAAAATACCAATCAAGCTTTGTGATGGGCGTTATTCGCCCTCGACGAACGCCCTGAAAGGCTCTGCATAGTCCTTGTGCCAGCGCGAGAGCGGCGGGCGGTTTTCGATGACATCGCCGATCGCCCAGGCCATGCGGCGCTCGTCGAGCGCACGGGGCACGTCATTGTCGGGGCAAAGGATGTAGAAATCGCCGCGCTCCAGGCTGTCCATCATGAAGTCGACGGTCTGCGCCGCCGTCCAGGCGGCATCCGGCTTTTCCGTGCGGTCGCCCTTGGTGAGGCCGGTGAAGACGAAGCCGGGGATCAGCAGGTGGGCGGAGATCTTTGCGCCCTCGGTGTTGCGCAGTTCGTGCTGGAGCGCCTCGGTGAAGACTTTCACGCCGGCCTTGGAGACATTATAGGCGGGGTTGCCGGGCGGCGTGGTGATGCCCTGCTTGGAGCCGGTATTGATGATGAGACCCGGCTCGCCATGGGCCAGCATGTTGGGGCCGAAGGTCTGCGTGCCGTGGATCACGCCCATCAGGTTGACGGTGAGGATATGGTCCCAGTTCGCCTCGGCGCTGAAGATCGACGTGCCCGGCTGGATGCCGGCATTGTTCATCAGCACATGCACGCGCCCGAAGCGCTGGAGAACGGCGCGTTCCAGCGCCTCCAGCTCATGGCGGTGCGCGACGTTCGTCTCCACCGCCATGACATTCGCCTCGCCGGCAATGGCTTCCAGTTCGGCGCGCGCCTCACCCAGCCGGTCGGCGTCGAGATCGGCGATGGCGACGCACATGCCGGCCTCGGCGAAGCGCCGGGCAGCGGCCAGCCCGATACCGGAAGCGCCGCCGGTGATGACGGCGACATTGGACTCCTGGATGATGTCTTGGATGTTCGTCATGGGTCACCCCTTCCATGGTTCACTGAGGCGAATATGGGTTGCGATGGCGCGCTGTCAAATTTGGCTTGCGTCACGACGCGTCGGGCGCCACCCTTGCGTCACGCGCCAATCTCGCTAAAAGTGCCGCGACACCGGGCCTTGCGGGTTGCCGCAGTTCCTTTCCATGCAACGGACCTCATCATCATGGCATCATACAAAGACGTGAAGAAAGTCGTGCTCGCCTATTCCGGCGGCCTCGATACCTCGATCATCCTGAAGTGGCTTCAGACTGAACTCAACGCTGAGGTCGTGACGTTTACGGCCGACCTCGGCCAGGGCGAAGAGCTGGAGCCGGCGCGCAAGAAAGCCGAGATGCTCGGCATCAAGGAGATCTTCATCGAGGACGTGCGCGAGGAATTCGTGCGCGATTTCGTCTTCCCGATGTTCCGTGCCAATGCGGTCTATGAGGGCGTCTACCTGCTCGGCACCTCGATCGCCCGTCCGCTGATCTCCAAGCACCTGATCGAGATCGCCGCCAAGACCGGTGCCGATGCCATCGCGCATGGCGCGACCGGCAAGGGCAACGACCAGGTCCGCTTCGAGCTTTCGGCCTATGCGCTGAACCCGGATATCAAGATCATCGCGCCGTGGCGCGACTGGTCGTTCAAGAGCCGCACGCACCTGCTCGAATTCGCCGAGCAGCACCAGATTCCGGTCGCCAAGGACAAGAAGGGCGAAGCGCCGTTCTCCGTCGATGCGAACCTGCTGCACTCCTCTTCCGAGGGCAAGGTGCTGGAAGATCCGGCCGTGGAAGCGCCGGAATATGTGCACATGCGCACCATTTCGCCGGAAGCGGCTCCCGACAAGGCGACCACGATCAAGGTCGGCTTCGAGCGCGGCGATGCCGTCTCGATCAACGGCGTGCGCATGTCGCCGGCCACCCTGCTGGCGACGCTCAACAACTATGGCCGCGACAACGGCATCGGCCGCCTCGACCTCGTGGAAAACCGCTTCGTCGGCATGAAGTCGCGCGGCGTCTACGAGACGCCCGGCGGCACGATCCTGCTGGCCGCGCACCGCGCGATCGAGTCGATCACGCTCGACCGGGGTGCCGCCCACCTCAAGGACGACCTGATGCCGCGGTATGCGGAGCTTATCTATTACGGCTTCTGGTTCTCGCCGGAGCGCGAGATGTTGCAGGCGCTGATCGACCGGAGCCAGGAGCATGTCGAGGGTGAAGTGACGCTGAAGCTCTACAAAGGCAATGTCATGGTTACCGGCCGTGAATCGCCGAAGTCGCTCTATTCCGACAAGCTCGTCACCTTCGAGGACGACCAGGGCGCCTACGACCAGAAGGACGCCGCTGGCTTCATCAAGCTGAACGCGCTGCGCCTGCGCACGCTCGCCGCCCGCAACCGCCGCGGCTGATCGGACGAGCAATCAACGAAAAGGCCCGCTGCCGGGGACGGTAGCGGGCCTTTTGTTATTCAGCCGGTTCCGTCGCGAGCTGGCCGTCGCGCAGGCAGACGGCGCGATACCAGGCGTAGGCGAGCAGGGCCATGAGGCCCATGACCGGGATGATGGTGCCGAAGGCGAAGAGGGGAAGGCCGATGACGGCGGCGACGAGGCCGGCGATGAAGCCGGCGCCCATCTGGATGAAACCCATGGCGGCCGAGGCCGAGCCGGCAATGTGCGGGAAGGGCTCCATCGCGGCGGTCATCATGTAGGGCATGACGAAAGCGATGCCGAAGGCGTAGATGCCGACAGGCCCCATGACGCTGAGGAAGCTCGGCACCATCAGGTGCGAGGTGCCGGCGATCAGGATGCTGGCAATGCCGATGAAGCAGAGGCCGGGGAAGACGAGGCGGGCCGGCGCCGTGCTGCGCATGAGAACGCGCACGCAGATCGTGCCGGCGAAGAAGAAGCCCGACTGCATGAGCATGCCGACGCCGAACTGGGTGGGCGTCAGGCCGACCTTGCCGATCAGCACGAAGGGCAGCATGGTCGCCTGGCCGTAGAGCGCGCCGACGGCACCCGCCATGACGAGCGTGGCGGAGACGAAGCGGCTGCTCGTCGCAAGCTCGCGATAGCCGCGCAGGATGGGGCCGATATGGCCCTTGGCCCGGTCCGGCACGGTGGTTTCTGCCATGAAGCCATAAACGGCGCCGCAGGCGATGAGCGCGAAGCCGACCATCAGGAAGAAGATCGACTGCCAGCCGAACAGGCCGAGCGCGAAGCCGCCGAGCGTCGGCGAGACGGCGGGGCCGATGGCGAGCATCATGCCGACCATGTTCATGATGCGGGCCGCCTCGGTGCCGGTGAACTGGTCGCGCACGATGGCGCGCGCGACGGTCATGCCGACGGAGGCGCCGATGCCCTGGATGAGGCGACCGGCCAGCAGCACGTCGACGCTGGGCGCGAAGGCGGCCATCAGGCTGCCGGCGAGGTAGATGACCATGAAGATCAGCGTCGTCTTGCGGCGGCCGAGCACGTCCGACATGGTGCCGGAGACGAGCTGCGACAGCGCGAAGCCGGCGAAATAGACCGAGAGCGTCAGCTTGATTGCGGATTCCGTCGAGGTGAAGGCGTGCACCAGCTCCGGCATGGCCGGCGTGTAGAGCGCCATGGAGACGGGGCCGAGGGCCACGAGGAAGGCGGCGATGATGCTCGTGCGCCGTTCGCTCATGCGTGGCGCAGTCACAGGATCGGTTCCTTGACGAGCGCCAGCGCGGAACTGTCTTCCTCCAGCGCCACCAGATTGGCCCGCAGCCGCTTTAGCTGGCCGCGCATGATGTCGAGTTCCGCCTCGCCGATGCCGCTCGTCACATGCTGCATCAGCTCGATCTGCTCGATGCGGATATTGGCGATGGGCTCGCCGGCGGTCGGCGTGGTGAAGATCAGCTTGGCGCGGCGGTCGGCCGGGTCCGGGCGGCGCTCGATGAAGCCGAGGCTCTGCAACCGGTCGAGATAGGTGGAGAGCGTCATCGGCTCGATGCCCATGCGCTGGGCGATGTCGAGTTGGCGGCTGCCCTCCAGCGTCGCGATGCGCACGAGGGTGCGCGCCTCTCCGGGCGTGAGGCCGAGGCCGGCGGTGGCGATGCGGCGCTCGAAGGCACTGCGCAACATACGGGCAACGTCAATAAGGACGAAACCGAGGGCGTCGGGATCGGGACGAGGGGACATGATCGCTTTCTGGCTATTGTAAGTTTAACTTACTATGCATTGTCGCGGCGGACAACAGCCCAGCCCCGGCCGCAATGCATGGCTGCCTTGCGAAATGACAAATTCCTGGGCAGCCGATCTTGACGAAAGGCGCGACGCAGACTGAAGTGCCTGGAGATTCAAGGGGATTTTCGCATGACCGGTTCGATGCTGTTCGGCGCTTTCATAGCTGCCCTGCTTTACGTGCTCATCCCCGGGCCGGCCTTCCTCGCCCTTCTCGGCATCGGCGCCGGGCAGGGGCGCAAGGCGGGCGCGCTTTTCATGGGCGGGCATCTTGTCGGCGATCTCATCTGGTCGTCGCTGGCGCTGGTTGCGATCGTCGGCGCCAAGACGATCGGCACGATGGTGTTCGACGTGCTGGGGCTGCTCTGCGGCTTCTACCTCGCCTGGATCGGCTGGTCGGCGCTTCGGGCACGGCCGCGCACCGACGGCGCCGCGCTGATGACGGTCGAGCGGCCGCTGCGTCGTGGGCTGATCTTCGGCCTCACCAATCCGAAGGGTTATCCGGTGGCGCTCGCGACCTTCACGGCGCTGCTCGCCAGCTCCTCGAATGCGCTCGATTTCGATGCCCTGCCGGCCCTGCTCGCCGTCTCGTTCTTCGGCTTTGTGCTGGCGGATGTCATCATGGTCGCGATCATCGGCGCCAGCCTGGTGCGCCGCTTCTACCGCCGCCATGAACTGGCGATCGTGCGCATGTCCGGCCTGCTCTTCATGGGGTTTGCCGTGCAGGCGGTCTGGCACGCGGCGCCGGGCCTTCTCGGCTGGCGCCGGCCCTAAAGGTTCGTTGCCGGAAAGCGGATCGTCACCTTGAGGCCCCGACCGTCCGCGCCGTCGTCGAGCACCATCGACGCATCGAACAGCGCCGCGATCTCCTCGACGATCGGCAGGCCGAGGCCCATGCCGGGCGCATCACGGTGTTCGCCGCGCGAAAAGCGCTGGCGCACGAGGCCGCGGCGCTCAGGCGCGATGCCGGGCCCGTTGTCCTCCACGGTGAGCAGCACGGCATCCGCGGCCTCGCGCACGCTGACCGTCACCTCCGCGCCGCGGCCGGCATAGGCGATGGCGTTTTCCATGAGGTTTCGCAGCAGTTCGCCGAAGAGCAACGGCTCGGCGCGGGCGAGCGCCGGTCCTTCGCCCTCGTAGCCGAGGTCGATGCCGGCCTCGGCGGCGGCCGGCACGCGGTCGGCGGTAAGCTGCTGGGCGAGGGCCGCGATGTCGATCGGCGGCGGCTTTTGCGGCTCGTTCGAGCCGGCGGCGTCGATTTTCGCCATCAGCAGGAGCTGGGCGAGGATGCGTTCGGCATGGGCCACGGCGGCATCGCCCTTGCGGGCGGCATCCTGTGCCTCCTCCAGCGTCGCGGCCCGGCTGGCGAGCGCCAGCTGGGTGCGGATGATGGCGAGCGGCGTGCGCAGCTGGTGGCTGGCATTGCCGGAAAAGTGGCGCAACGCATCGAGTGCGGATTGCAGGCGCACCATGAAGGAATTGACCGTATCGACGACGCCCTGCACCTCGCTCGGCACGCGCTGCTCGATCGGGTGCAGGTCGTTCGGATTGCGCTCGGAAATGGCGTCGCTGAGGCGGTAGAGCGGGCGCAGCGACACGGTGACGGCGATCCAGACGATGGTGGCGGCGCCGGCGATCATGAAGGCGAGGCGCAGCGCCGAGCGCAGCAGGATGGCCTGGGCCAGCTGCCGGCGCGCGATGGTGGTTTCCGCCACCGTGACGGCGAAGGGCACGGAGTTGATGCCGGTGGAGGCCGAGCGTTGCAGCACGGCGATGCGGATCGGCTCGCCGCGGAAGGTTGCGTCCTCGAAGCCGATCGACTGGCCCTGCATGTCCGGGATGGTCGGCAGGGTCTGGTAACCGGTGATGAACTGGCCGGGCGGCCCGTCGACGCGGTAGAAGACGCGGTCCTGCGCGGCAGACGTCAGCATTTCCAGCGCGACATAGGGGATGTCGACCTCCAGGCTGCCGTTCTCCGTCACCACGACGCGTTCGGCAATGGCGAGCGCGGAGCCGGCGAGCACGCGGTCGGAGACGGTGTTGGCGGTCTTCACCGCCTCGCGATACGTGTCGATGAGCGCGACGATGCCGATCACTGCCGTCGAGACGAGCAGCCATAGGAGCAGGCGCCGGCGGAGCGAGGAGGCCGGGAAGAGGGTCAAGCGGCGGGCGCCTTGTCGAGGTAGTAGCCGATGCCGCGGGCGGTGCGCACCGTCAGGCCGTGCGGCGCGAGGCGTTTGCGAAGCCGACTGACATATTGTTCGATGGCATTGGCGGAAAGATCGTCGTCGAAGGCGGCGAGCGATTGCATGATCGCCTCCTTGGCCACCACCTTTCCGGCGCGCATGAAGAGGATTTCGAGCAGGCCGAGCTCGCGGGCCGGGATGTCGAGCGGCGCACCCTCGGCGGAGAAGGTGCGCGAATTGAGGTCGAGCGCCACGCCGCCATAGGTGATCGCCGAGGATCGCAGGCCCGCCTGGCGGCGCAGCAGCATGCGCACCCGCGCCTCGAATTCCGAAATGTCGAAGGGTTTGATCATGTAGTCGTCCGCGCCGAGATCGAGGCCGCGCACCCGCTCCTCCGGGGCGCCGCGCGCGGTCAGGATCAACACGGATGCCTTGTCTTTCCGGGCGCGCATGGCGCGCAGCACATCGAGGCCGTCCATTTCCGGCAGCGTCAGGTCGAGAATGACGAGGTCGAAGTTTTCCGATGCGATTGCCGCGTCCGCCGACGCGCCGTCGCGCACCACGTCCACGGCATGGCCGGTGCCCTTGAGGATAGCGGACAGGCCATCCGCGAGCGCTTCGTTGTCCTCGACCAGTAGAATGCGCACGTCGTTTCGTCCTCCTGCGCCAAGTCTAACGGCGGCGGGTGCACTTGTGAACGGGCGTCCGCTTTGGCAAGGTCATCTCATGCGTCTTGTCCTCACCCTTCTTGCGCTGCTTGCGGCCCCCCTTTCCGCTCTTGCCGAGCCGACCTTCTTTCCGGCGCATGACGGCAATGCGGATGCGCCGGTGCTCGTCGTCTATTCCTCGCTCGACGAGCCGCTCGCCCGGCCGATGATCAAGGGGTTCCAGGAGGCCAACCCCGACGTCGCGGTGCGCTATGACGAGATGCTGACCGGCGAGGTGCACGACCGCATCGTGCGCGAGACGGATGCCGGCCAGAAGACCGCCGACTTCGCCTTCTCCTCGGCGATGGACCTGCAGGTGAAGCTCAGCAATGACGGTTACGCCCAGCGCAGCGACCTGCCGATGAGCGACCGCTGGCCGCAATGGGCGAACTGGCGCAACACCGCCTATGCGCTGACCTTCGAGCCCGCCGTCTTCGTCTACCACAAGCCGAGCTTCAAGGACGAGAAGCCGCCGGCATCGCGTGCCGAATTCGTCGAATACCTGAAGCGCCAGGGCGAGAAGGTCTATGGCCGCATCGGCACCTATGACATCGAGCGTTCCGGCGTCGGCTTCCTCTTCATGGCGCGCGACCAGGAGCAGTTCGGCGATATCTGGACGGTGATCCAGGCAATGGGCGCAGCCGGGGTGAAACTCTATTCGACGAGTTCGGCGATCCTGGAGCGCGTCGCCGACGGGCGTTTCGTGCTCGGCTACAACATTCTCGGCTCCTACGCGGCGGACTGGGCGTCGCGCCATCCGGATGTCGGCATCGTGCTGCCGAAGGACTATACCGTCGTCATGTCGCGCATCGGCCTCGTGCCGCAGGCGGCGGCGTCCCCCGAGCTCGGCCGGCGCTACCTCGCCTTCTTCATGTCGAAGGAGGGCCAGACGATCATGGCGCGCGAATTGCAGATCGCCGCCGTCAGCCCGGAGGTCTCCGGTTCCAACACGGCGCGCACGATGAGCGCGCTGCTCGGCGCGCAGCTGAAGCCCGTGCCGGTGAGCCCGGGCCTCATGGTCTATCTCGACCAGGTGAAGCGGGCGCGGCTGATTGCGCGCTGGAACGAGGTCCTGCGCACGCAATAATGGCCTTGGCGCTCGACAATGCCGGTTCGTGCGCTACCATGTCAGGTAGATGTCAGCTTCTTGTGCTGGTTTAGGGCTCTTATCGTCCGTGGAGGCGGACGGAAGACCTGGGAGGAGACTTCAGCCGAAATCGCGCCCGCGAACCCTGTTCGCGTTGCCCGCGGCCGATCCGTTCCTCCCCCCATAAGCAACGACGCGCGGATTTCAGCCGCGCCTGATGGAGGACACACTCTTGAAACATTTCTTCCTGGCATCCCTTATCGCCGGCGCCATGGCGCTGCCGGCCTTCGCCGCAGATTATTCGATCATCGCACCGGCCGGCCCCGGCGGCGGCTGGGACCAGACGGCCCGCTCGCTGCAGACGGTCCTGCAGGATGAAAAGATTTCCGGCAGCGTGCAGGTCATCAACGTTCCGGGCGCCGGCGGCACGATCGGCCTTGCCCAGTTCGCCAGCCAGAATTCCGGCAATGCCAACGCCCTCATCATCGGCGGCTACGTCATGGTCGGCGCGATCCTCACCAACCAGTCGCCGGTCACCCTCAAGGATGTCACGCCGATCGCCCGCCTCACCGGCGAGTATGAAGCGATCGTCGTTCCGGCCGCTTCGCCGATCCAGAACATGCAGGACCTCGTCACCGCGCTCAAGGCGGATCCGGGCGCGGTTTCCTGGGCTGGCGGCTCGGCCGGCGGCACGGACCACATCGCCGTCGGCCTGATCGCCAAGGCGGCCGGCGTCGACCCGACCAAGATCAACTACATTGCCTATGCGGGCGGTGGTGAAGCGCTCGCCGCGATCCTCGGCAACCAGGTGACGGCCGGCATTTCCGGCTATGGCGAGTTCGAAGCCCAGGTGAAGGCTGGCACGCTGCGCCTGATCGCCATCTCCAGCGCCGAGCGTGTCGAAGGCATCGACGCGCCGACCATCAAGGAAGGCGGCCTCGACGTCGTCGTCGAAAACTGGCGCATGGTTGCTGCCGCTCCCGGCCTTTCGGCCGAGCAGGTGGCTGCGATCAACGCCGACATCGAGAAGGTGGTCAATTCCGACTCCTGGAAGGAAATCCTGAAGACCAAGGGTTGGCAGAACACCTATCTCGCCGGCGACGCCTTCAAGGCGCAGCTCGACAAGGATGTCGCCTCGACGGAAGCCATCCTCAAGGACATCGGGCTCGTCAAATGAGCGAGGTCCCGTCCTCACACGGAAAGCGCCGCCCTGATCGGGCGGCGCTGGTCATCGCACCGGTCCTCTTCATCCTCGCCGCCGTGATCTGGTGGGATGCCGGACGCCTTGCGGAGATGAGCAACTACTCCCGAATCGGGCCTGCCACGGTGCCGCATGTCGTGGCCATCGGCCTGGCACTGCTTGCCATCTGGACCGGTTTCGAAGCCTGGCGCGGTGATTTTCCCGAGCGCGAGCCCATTGAGATCCAGCCGGTCGTGATGATCGTCGCCGGCCTTGCCGGGCAGATGCTGCTGCTCAAGACCGCGGGCTTTTCCATCGCGACAGGCGTGCTCTTTGCGCTCACCGCCTTCGGCTTCGGCCGGCGCAAGCTCTGGATATCGCTGCCGATCGGCATCGCGCTGAGCTTCGTCGTCTTCATCATCTTCGGCCGCTTCCTGCAACTCTCGCTGCCCGCCGGGCCGCTCGAGCACCTGTTCTTCTGAGGGCCTGACCGATGGGTACTTTCGAATTCCTGTTGCAGGGCGTCGCCATTGCCGCCCAGCCGATGAACCTGCTCTACGCACTGATCGGCGTCACGCTCGGCACCGCCGTCGGCGTTCTGCCCGGCATCGGCCCGGCGCTCACCGTGGCGCTGCTGCTGCCCGTCACCTACAAGCTCGATCCGGCAGGCTCGCTGATCATGTTCGCCGGCATCTACTACGGCGGCATGTATGGCGGCTCGACGACGTCGATCCTGCTCAACACGCCGGGCGAAAGCGCCTCGGTCGTCACCGCGCTCGAAGGCAACAAGATGGCGCGCGCCGGGCGCGGCGGACCGGCGCTTGCGACGGCGGCGATCGGCTCCTTCGTTGCCGGCCTCATCGCGACGCTCGGCCTCGCCTTCATCGCGCCCTTCGTGGTGAAGTTCGCGCTCTCCTTCGGCCCGCGCGAATATTTCGCGCTGATGGTGCTCGCCTTCGTCACCGTGTCGGCCGCCTTCGGCGATTCGACGCTGCGCGGCCTCACCGCCCTCTTCGTCGGCCTCGGCCTTGCCGTCATCGGCATCGACCAGCAGACCGGCCAGGCGCGGCTTTCCTTCGGCATTCCGGACCTGCTCGACGGCATCGAGGTGACGACGCTCGCCGTCGCCATGTTCGCCATCGGCGAGACGCTTTACGTCGCCTGTCAGGGCGACCGCATCCCCGAGAAGGTGGAGGCGGTCAAGGGCTCGGTCTGGATGAGCAAGGAGGACTGGGCGCGCTCCTGGAAACCCTGGCTGCGCGGCACCTTCATCGGCTTCCCGATCGGCGCCATGCCGGCGGGCGGCGCCTCCATCGCGAGCTTCCTGTCCTATTCGACGGAAAAGCAGTTCTCCAAGCACAAGGACGAGTTCGGCAAGGGCGCCATCGAGGGCGTCGCCGGTCCGGAAGCGGCGAACAATGCGTCCGCCGCCGGTACGCTCGTGCCACTGCTGTCCCTCGGCCTGCCGACGACGGCGACAGCGGCGATCATGCTCGCCGGCTTCCAGCAATACGGGCTCCAGCCCGGCCCGCTCTTGTTTGCGACCAATCCGCAACTCGTCTGGGGCCTCATCGCCAGCCTGCTCATTGCCAATTTCATGCTGCTGGTGCTGAACCTGCCGTTGATCGGCCTCTGGGTAAAGCTGCTGACCATCCCCAAGCCCTGGCTCTATGCGGGCATCCTGCTGTTTGCGACCCTCGGCACGATCGGCGCCAATCCGTCGGTGTTCGAGCTCGGCATGCTGCTGACCTTCGGCCTGCTCGGTTTCGCCATGCGCATCTTCGGCTATCCGATCGCGCCCGTCGTCGTCGGCCTCATTCTCGGGCCGATGGCGGAACAGCAGCTGCGCCGCGCATTGGCGATCAGCCAGGGCGACGTCACCTCGCTCTTCATGTCGCCGATCGCGGCCGTGCTCTTTGCGGTCGCGGTTCTCGCCGTCGTCGTGCCGCTCATCCTGCGCGCGCGGGGCAAGGGCGAAGTTCTCTCGCAGTTTGCGGCGAACGAAGACTGATACTGTTCTTTAACGATTGAAAACATGCAGGCCGGAAATCTCGTTTCCGGCCTGCATCATTTGCATGGCTGGCCTGACAATCCGTCTGTTGTTCTTTCGGGCCTGAAGCATCATCTTCTGCTCGTAAGCTAAAACAGAAAGCGAGCAATCCAAATGACCACCCTCCGCAACTCCTTCGCCCAGGGCTTCTTCGGCCGGGCCTTCTGTATTTCGGGTCGCTTCTTCCTGGAAGAAGAAGCCGGCCGTCGAAACGGCCGGCTCGGTTTCTTAGGCTTTCTCGCCGAGCTGTGCCGCGACGCGGTCGCCGGCATGCGGGGCGCTGTGATGCCCCGTTTCCTTCTCGCGCCTGTTGTAGCGGATAGAGGACCAGAGCGAGATGCCGATGAGCGTGGCGCCGCCAAGGCCGGTAATGACCTCCGGAATGTGCACTAGCGTCTGGCAATACATGACCACCGAGAGGATCAAGATCGCGTAGAACGCGCCGTGCTCCAGGTAGCGGTATTCGGCCAGCATGCCCTTTTCCACCAGCATAATGGTCATCGAGCGCACATACATGGCGCCGATGCCGAGGCCGATGGCGATGACGAAGAGGTTCTGCGTCAGCGCAAAGGCGCCGATGACGCCATCGAAGGAGAAGCTGGCGTCGAGCACTTCCAGATAGATGAAGGCGCCGAGGCCGCCCTTGGCCGCTTCCGACATCGCCTTCTGCGACGCATCAAGCAGGCCACCGATCACTTCCACTGCCAGGAAGGTGAGAAGGCCGTAGACCGCCGCATGCACGAAGGTGTTGGCCTCCGCCGGTTCCAGAAGCTTCGAGAAACCGATGATGAGCGCGAGAACGAAGGCGATCTCGATGCCCTTGACGGTCGCAGACCGAGCCATGTGCTTCTCGATGAAGCCGATCCAGTGCACGTCCTTCTCATGGTTGAAGAAGTAGGTGAGGCCGACCATCATGAGGAAGGTGCCGCCGAAGGCAGCGATCGGCAGGTGCGCGTCATTCATGATGCGGGCATATTCCGCAGGCTCGCGGGCTGCGAGGATGAGCGCATCGATCGGGCCGATACCGGCGGCGATGACGACGATCAGCAGCGGGAAGACGATGCGCATGCCGAAGACGGCAATCAGGATGCCCCAGGTCAGGAACCGGCGTTGCCAGACCGGCGTCATGTCCTTGAGCTTGTTGGCATTCACAATGGCATTGTCGAAGGAGAGCGAAATCTCCAGCACCGCGAGAACGGCGCAGATGAAGAAGACGGTCGCCATGCCGGAGATCGTTCCGGTCGTCTGCCAGCCGAGCCAGGCGCCGAGCGCCAGGCCGATGCCGGTCGAGATTAATGCCCATTTGAGATAGGAGAGGGTGGTCTTGCCTTCGCCGTTGCCGATCATGACAGCGCCTCCATTCTGGAAGCCACGGTGAGGGAAGAAACGAGTTTGCGCATACCACAACGGGCATGCGGGTAAGGCATGGTCAGGATGTTCATGTGCGTATGAATCCGCCGGCTAATTGCTGGCGGTACCGACATCACGAGAGCGCCGTAAAAACTCTCGCCAGAGGGGCCCGGCACCAGGGTTCCCGCGGCAACCCAAGTCAAAGGCCGCGGATGGGGCTGTTCTCTCCGAAGTTGCCTTCCGCGTCAAGAGGCAGGGCGCCACATCGTCCAAACGCGGACAGGCGCGTCCGGTTCCCGTATTTTCTGGTGGGCGCCCTGTACCAATGCCCCTGTCCCTTCCTATATTCGCCGCACGATGATTTGCCAGGAAGGACCAGCCCCATGACCGAAACGCGCATCGATCCCGCCCTCGTCGAATGGACCGGCCTCAACGGCCTGCCGCGTTTCGATCTCGTCAAGGACGAGGCCTTCGCGGCGAGCTTCGATGTGGCGCTGGCGTCGCACGAGGCGGAGATCGACGCTATCGCCGGCAATCCGGAGCCCGCGACCTTCGAGAACACCATCGTCGCGCTCGAAACCGCCGGCGATGAGCTTTCCCGCGTCTCGGCGCTGTTCTGGAGCCGGGCGGGCGCCAACACCAACGACGTGATCCAGGCGCTGGAACGCGAGATCGCGCCAAAAATGTCGCGGCACTATTCGAAGATCGGCACCAACGCCGCGCTCTTCCAGCGCATCGATGCGCTGTGGGAAGGCCGGGAGGCCCTAGGGCTCTCGCTGGAGCAGACCCGGGTGCTGGAACGGCACTGGAAGGGTTTCGTTAAATCCGGCGCCAAGCTCGAAAAGCCCGAGCAGGAACGGCTCTCCTCGATCAACGAGACGCTGGCCGGTCTCGGCGCGAAATTCGGCCAGAACGTGCTCGCCGACGAGAAGGAGTGGGCGCTCTATCTCGACGAGGGCGATGTGCTCGATGGCCTGCCGGATTTCCTGAAAGACGCCATGGCGGCGGCGGCGCGGGAACGCGGCCATGACGGGCGCTATGCGGTGACGCTGTCGCGCTCGATCATCGAGCCGTTCCTCACCGCCTCAGCACGGCGCGACCTGCGCGAGCAGGCCTTCAGGGCCTGGGTGGCGCGCGGCGAAAACGAGGGGGCTACGGACAATCGCGGCATCGTCAAGGAGACGCTGACGCTGCGCGCCGAAAAGGCCGGCCTGCTCGGCTACGAGAATTTCGCGGCGCTGAAGCTCGACAACACGATGGCGAAGACGCCGCAGGCGGTGAACGGCCTCTTGATGCAGGTCTGGGAAAAGGCTGTGGCTCGGGCGCGCGAGGAGGAGGCGGAACTTGCCGCCCTTGTCGCGGAGGAAGGGCGCAACCACGAGGTCATGCCCTGGGACTGGCGCTATTATGCGGAAAAGCAGCGCTCCCGGAAATTCAACTTCTCCGAGGCCGAACTGAAACCCTACCTCCAGCTCGAAAAGATCATCGAGGCCTGCTTCGATGTCGCCGAACGCCTGTTCGATATCCACGCGATCGAGAAGAAGGATGTGCCGGCCTATCATCCCGACGTGCGGGTCTTCGAGATCCGCGATCGCAACGACAAACTCGTCGCCATGTTTCTCGGCGATTATTTCGCCCGCTCGTCAAAACGCTCCGGCGCCTGGATGAGCTCCTACCAGAGCCAGCACCGCCTGCCGCTCAAGAATGGCACCGTCGGCGAAATCCCGATCATCTACAACGTCTGCAATTTCGCGAAGCCCGCGGAAGGCAAGCCGGCGCTGCTTTCGCTCGACGATGCACGCACGCTGTTCCACGAATTCGGTCATGCGCTGCACGGTATGCTGTCCGACGTCACCTATCCCTCCGTCTCGGGCACCGGCGTGTCGCGCGATTTCGTCGAGCTGCCCTCGCAACTCTACGAACATTGGCTGACCGTGCCGGAAATTTTGACGCGTTATGCGGTGCATTACCAGACGGGCGAGGCGATGCCGCAGGCGCTGCTCGACAAGGTTCTCGCTGCCCGCACCTTCAATTCCGGCTTTGCGACGGTGGAGTTCACCTCCTCCGCGCTGGTCGACATGGCGTTTCATACGCGCGGTCCGGTGGACGATCCGATGACGGTGCAGGCGGAGGTACTGGAAAAGATCGGCCTGCCGAAATCCATCGTCATGCGCCACGCGACGCCGCACTTCCAGCACGTCTTCTCCGGTGACGGCTATTCGGCCGGCTACTATTCCTACATGTGGTCGGAGGTGCTGGATGCCGACGCCTTCGCCGCCTTCACCGAGACGGGCGACGCCTTCAACCCCGCCATGGCCGAACGGCTGAAGACCTACATCTACGCCGTCGGCGGCTCCGTCGACCCGGAAGACGCCTACAAGGCCTTCCGCGGCAAGCTGCCGAGCCCGGAGGCGATGCTGGAGAAAAAGGGGCTGGCGGCCTGACGGGCCGCCTTCTCTTTCGAAGGTCGTCCCCACCCACCAACGTCATCCTCGGGCTTGACCCGAGGATCCACATCCACGGCGTGCCGGTGGGTGGATGGTCGGGTCAGGCCCGACCATGACGGAGGAGAGGTTGCGGCTGTGGCCAGAAACCTCCGGTATAGGGGCGGTGGCTTCGGCTGGCAACTGCTCGCGCCGCCTCGTGCCGTCATCCTCCCGTCACCGAACTTTCGGCGAAACGTCATGCTCCCGTTACCGGACTGACATGGCGAAGACTCATGGTCTGCCCGCCTGGCGTTTCGATTCGCGGGTCAGGCCGGAGGTGGCATGGCGATTGTTCCCGAGACGCTGACGCGGCGCTCGTTTCTTCTGACTGCGGGGGCCGGCGCGCTGGCCACATCCTCGGCGCTGGCGGTTCCCTATTATGCGCGACGACATGGCAGTCCGGTCTTCTCCCATGGCGTGCAGTCCGGCGATGTCGATTGTTCCTCCGGCGTGGTCTGGGCGCGAACCGACCGGCCGGCGGAGGTGATGCTCGAATATTCGACCACCGACAGTTTCACCAATGCAGCCCGGATGCCGGTGCAGAAGGCGCTGGGGACGTCCGACAACACGGTCAAGGCCATGCTGCAAGGCCTGCTGCCGGACCAGGACATTTTTTACCGCTTCACGGCCAAGGACCCCTATTCCAGCCATCTCGTCTCCGAGCCGATCGTCGGGCGCTTCCGCACGGCGCCGATGCGCAATCGGTCGGTGCGCTTCGTCTGGTCGGGGGATACCGCCGGGCAGGGCTGGGGCATCGACGATGTCGGCATGAAGACCTATTCGACCATGCTGCGCCACGAGCCGGATTTCTTCATCCACTCGGGCGATACGGTCTATGCGGACGGCCCGATCCCGGACGAAATCCCCTTGCGCGATGGTGGGGTCTGGAAGAACCGCATCGTCACCGACGAGAAGCGCAATGTGGCGCGCACGCTGGAAGAATTCCGGGGGCAGTGGAAATACAATCTGCTGGACGACCACCTGCTCGCCTTCAACAGCCAGTGCCCGACCTTCTTCCAGTGGGACGACCACGAGGTGCTGAACAACTGGTCGGAATCGAGCGACCTCACCGGCGACCGGCGTTATCCGGACAAGGAGATCGGCGTCTACGAGGCGCGCGCGCGGCGCGCCTTCCACGAGATGACGTCGATCCGCTATTTCCCCACCGAGCCCGGCCGCATCTTCCGCAAGGTCGCCTATGGCCCGCTGCTCGACGTGTTCTTCGTCGACCTGCGCTCCTATCGCAGCCCCAACCAGGGCGGCACGGAGAACAGCCTGTTCGGGTGGCGGCAGGCGGACTGGTTGCGGCGCGAGCTTGCGGCTTCACAGGCGGTCTGGAAGGTCATCGCCTGCGACATGCCGCTCGGCCTCGTCATCTGGGACGATTATTCCAACAGCCTCGGCTACGAGGGCGTGGCGGACGGGTTGAACGGGCCGCCCGCGGCGCGCGAGCGGGAAATCGCCGAGCTGCTCTCCTTCATGCGCGACAATGCCATCCACAATGTCGTCTGGCTGACGGCGGACGTCCACTATACCGCGGCGCACCATTACGATCCGTCGCGCGCGAAATTCCAGGAGTTCAATCCGTTCTGGGAATTCGTCTCCGGCCCGCTGCATTCCGGCACCTATGGGCCAAAGCCGCTCGACAGCACTTTCGGCCCCGAAGTCCGCTTCATCAAATCGTCGAAGGGCGGCATCGACAGCAATCTTCCGCCGTCCGCCGGCCTGCAATTCTTCGGCCTGGTCGACATCCACGGGGCGAGCGAAGAGATGACCGTGCGGCTGATGGACCGGGAGGATCAGGAGCTCTGGCGGGTCACGCTGCCGCCGGTGCGCACGTCGTGAGGTGTGGCATCCGAGCGAGCCTTGAGCCGGAAGGATAACAGAGTTGCGTCCCGCCCCTTTCGCAATTGCGGAAAAACATGTAAGAGCCCGGCCATTGAAGACGGCGCCCTCATACCCTGCGCGCCCCGAACCTCAGAGATTATACCATGTCCATCCGCAATATCGCGATCATCGCGCACGTCGACCATGGCAAGACCACGCTCGTTGACGAGCTTCTGAAGCAGTCCGGCTCGTTCCGTGAAAACCAGCGCGTCGCCGAACGCGTGATGGACTCGAACGACCTCGAAAAGGAACGCGGCATCACCATTCTCGCCAAGGCGACCTCGGTGGACTGGAAGGGCGTTCGCATCAACATCGTCGACACCCCCGGCCACGCCGACTTCGGCGGCGAAGTGGAGCGCATCCTCTCGATGGTGGACGGCGCGATCGTTCTCGTCGATAGCTCGGAAGGCCCGATGCCGCAGACCAAGTTCGTGGTCGGCAAGGCGCTGAAGGTCGGTCTGAAGCCGATCGTCGCGATCAACAAGATCGACCGTCCGGACGGCCGCCACGAGGAAGTGCTGAACGAGGTCTTCGACCTCTTCGCCAATCTCGACGCCACCGACGAGCAGCTCGACTTCCCGATCCTCTACGGTTCGGGCCGCAATGGCTGGATGAACGTCAACCCGGAAGGCCCGAAGGACGAAGGCATGGCGCCGCTGCTCGACCTCGTGCTGAAGCACGTGCCGGAGCCGACGGTCGCCGAAGGCCCGTTCCGCCTGATCGGCACGATTCTGGAAGCCAACCCCTTCCTCGGCCGCATCATCACCGGCCGCATCCATTCCGGCTCGATCAAGCCGAACCAGGCCGTCAAGGTTCTCGGCCAGGACGGCAAGCTCATCGAAACCGGCCGCATCTCGAAAATCCTCGCCTTCCGCGGCATCGAGCGAACGGCGATCGACGAAGCGCATGCGGGCGACATCGTCGCGATCGCCGGTCTCTCCAAGGGCACCGTCGCCGACACGTTCTGCGATCCTTCGGTCACCGAAGCCATGAAAGCGCAGCCGATCGACCCGCCGACCGTCACGATGTCCTTCATCGTCAATGACAGCCCGCTCGCCGGCACCGAAGGCGACAAGGTGACGAGCCGCGTCATCCGGGACCGCCTGTTCAAGGAAGCCGAAGGCAATGTCGCGCTGAAGATCGAAGAGGCCGAAGGCAAGGATTCGTTCTACGTCTCCGGCCGCGGCGAACTTCAGCTCGCCGTCCTGATCGAGACCATGCGCCGCGAAGGCTTCGAACTGGCCGTGTCGCGTCCGCGCGTCGTCATGCACAAGGACGAGAACGGCACCACGATGGAGCCGATCGAAGAAGTCGTCATCGACGTTGACGAAGAGCATTCGGGCGTCGTCGTGCAGAAGATGTCCGAGCGCAAGGCCGAGATGACGGAGCTTCGCCCGTCGGGCGGCAACCGTATTCGCCTGAAGTTCCTGGCGCCGACCCGCGGCCTGATCGGCTACCAGTCGGAACTCCTGACCGACACGCGCGGCACGGCTGTGATGAACCGCCTGTTCCACGACTACCAGCCCTACAAGGGTGCAATCGGCGGCCGCGTCAACGGCGTGCTGCTGTCGAACGCGTCGGGCGAAGCCGTTGCCTATGCCATGTTCAACCTCGAAGACCGCGGCCCGATGATCATCGAGCCGGGCGAAAAGGTCTATGCGGGCATGATCATCGGCATCCACACCCGTGACAACGACCTCGAGGTCAACGTGCTCAAGGGCAAGCAGCTCACCAACATCCGCGCTGCCGGCAAGGATGAAGCCGTGAAGCTGACCCCGCCGATCCGCATGACGCTCGACCGCGCCCTGTCGTGGATCCAGGACGACGAGCTGATGGAAGTGACGCCGAAGTCGATCCGTCTGCGCAAGATGTTCCTCGACGCCAACGACCGCAAGCGATTCGACAAGCAGCGTGCCGCCGGCGCGGCATAAGCGCTTCTTCCCGAAATGAGACATTTTGAACCCCGGTGCCTGCACCGGGGTTTTTCATGTGTGTGCCATCGTTTTACGACTTGTGACGTTTGTTAAAAAAGCGTTAACTTTTCCGTGTGCCATACGGAACTCGCCTGTGGGGAAAGAGAGACTTCTCCTGCCGCGGGATTCCGGTGGAATCGGTGCCGGAATAAGAGTCGTGTTATGAAAACACTGTCGATCGATGTGCGGCGCGCCGAGCCGCAGGACGCGCGCGCGATATCCGAAACGCATCGGGTGTCGTGGCTGCAGGCCTATGGCGGCCTCATTCCGCACAAACCGCTGATCCAGATGGTCGACCGCCGGAACGAGACCTGGTGGCGCAAGGCGACACGCGGTCCAGCGACGCTTCTGGTGCTCGATGTCGCCGGCACCGTGGCCGGTTACGCCACGCTCGGCCTCAACCGCGCCCGTGCGCTGCCGCAGGAAGGCGAGATCTACGAGCTTTACCTTCGCCCGGAATACCAGGGCATCGGCCTTGGCCGGCTGCTGTTCGGCGAGGCGCAGCGGCTTTTGAAGTCGCTCGGCTGCAACGGCATGATCGTCTGGTGCCTGGAAGACAGCGAGCACGCCGACCGCTTCTTCCGCTCCGCCGGCGGGCGCGACATTGCCGAAGGCATGGAGAATTTCGGCGAGAAGGAACTGAAGAAGGTCGGTTTCGTCTGGTCCTGAAGCCTGCCGATAACGACAGGCGCTAGCCAAAAACCTATTCGGTTTTTTCCGGCAGATAGCGCATCGGCTCCCCGGCAAGCTTTCCGCGCGTGCCGTGCCATTGCGGCTCGCTCTTGTTGCAGATGAAGCTGGATGCCTCTTCGTCCGCCACCGTGCGGGCAAGCGTGTTGGCATCCTTGTTCTCCAGTGCATCGACATAACCGACGACGCAGCTCGTCGGATCTTCCGCCGTCGCCACCGTCGAGACGACCAGGACCTGGCCGTAGCGCGTGGTGGTGTCGCTCGTCGTTTCCGGATCGGAGACGAACCAGCGCACGATGGTGGCGATGGGCGCACCCTCCGCGCCAAGCCGCCATTCGACCTTTGCATTGGTGTGGTTGAACGGCCCGAAGCTCTCGAAAGCCTCATCCAGCCAGACCTTGCCGATCGGCCCATAGGCCTGGCTTTGGCGGAGGTCGCCTTCCTTGAAATAGACGGCCAGATCCTTGTAGCCGGCGCATTTCATCGTGATGCTCGGGCCTTCGTCGGTTTGCGACAGGGTCTCGCAGGCGTCGAGATTGCGCTCGGTATAGGCGCTTTCATTGGCCGAGGCAGCCGTGGCCGAGACGGCGGCAAGGGCGGCGGCGAGAACGAGGTGTATCGGGCGCATCTGTAATCCTCCGGGTCCTTTTGGAGACGGCGGACCGGGTCGGTCTATTCGGCCCCCGGCGAAAGTCATGTTGCGCTGCAACGGGATTCGCATTAGGAAGCCCGCAAACAAACCACCGCAGTTCAGGGAGCCCCTCCATGCGTATCGATGCGATTTCCGTTGGCAAGAACCCGCCGGACGACGTGAACGTCATTGTCGAGGTGCCGGTCGGCGGCCACCCGATCAAGTACGAGATGGACAAGGAAGCCGGCGCGCTCGTCGTCGACCGTTTCCTCTACACGCCGATGACCTATCCGGGCAATTACGGCTTCGTGCCGCACACGCTGTCGGAAGACGGCGACCCGATCGACGTGCTCATCGCCAACACCCGCCCGCTCGTTCCGGGCTGCGTGATCAATGTGCGCCCGATCGGCGTTCTGGTCATGGAAGACGATGGCGGTAAGGACGAAAAGATCATCGCCGTGCCGGTGCCGAAGCTGACGCGCCGCTACGACAAGGTCGCCAACTACACCGACCTGCCGGAAATCACGCTCAAGCAGATCGAGCACTTCTTCACGCATTACAAGGATCTGGAGCCCGGCAAGTGGGTGAAGATCGCCGGCTGGCAGGATGTCGACGTCGCCAAGAGGATGATCCTCGAAGCGGTCGCCCGCTACAACGAAGGCAAGTAAGCGCTCCCAGCGCTTCGTTCCGTTCGACAAAATCCTCCGGGTCGCCAGCGATCCGGAGGATTTTCTTTTTCTGGCTACTGCTGCTGGCTCAGGAGAGCAGCGCCGGCGCCAGCACGGTGCGGATCACCTGTTCCAGGAAGAACAGGATGACGAGCACGACGAGCGGCGACAGGTCCACGCCGCCGAAATTCGGCAGGATGCGGCGGATCGGGCGGTAGATCGGCTCAGTCAGCTGGTAGAGCGAGCGGCCGATGGTCGCGATCACCTGATTGTTTGCGTTGATGACGTTGAAGGCGTAGAGCCAGGAGAAGATCGCCGAGGCGATCACCAGGAACCACGCTATGTTGATGATGAACAATAGGGTGTTGATGACCGCTATCATTGATGTCTCCAATTGGTTTCGTGCTGACATGTAGCCATTGCGGGCGCAGCCAGCAAGGCCGCGCGCCGGATGCGCCGCCAACATGTTTAATTGCCGTCAGTCTTCGTGGAAGATGCGGTCGAGGAAGGACGTCATCCAGAGGCGCAGCGCCGCATCATGCAGCAGGCGGCCATCGAGATGGGCGCGGCCCATCTGGGCGCCCGGCAGCTCGAAGCGGTGTGCGCCGCGCACGACCCAGCGATGCATCATGGCGAGCGTCAGCTCGCCGTGGAACTGGATGCCCCAGGCCTTGTCGCCATAGCGGAAGGCCTGGTTTTCATAGTGATGGCCGGTCGCGAGCAATGTTGCGCCGGAGGGCAGGTCGAAACCTTCGCGGTGGAACTGGTAGACCATTTCCGGCCAGGGCAGCAGCGCGGTGCCCGCTTCCGTCGCCTTCAGCGGATACCAGCCGATCTCCGTCCAGCCTTCCTCATGGCCGAACACCCTGCCGCCGAGATTCTTGACCAGCATCTGCGCGCCGAGGCAGATGCCGAGGAAGGGGCGGTTCTCTTTCAGCGGCACCGACAGCCAGTCGATTTCCTCGCGCACATAGGGCTCGTCGTCATTGGCGCTCATCGGCCCGCCGAAGACGACGGCGCCGGCATGGTGCTCCAGCGTGGCGGGCAGGGGATCGCCGAGCACGGGGCGGCGGATATCCAGCGCATGGCCCATCTGCTGCAGGATCTGGCCGACGCGGCCGGGGCTGGAGGTCTCCTGGTGCAGCACGACCAGCACGGGCGGCCTGCGGCGCGGTTTACGGGGGAAATCGAGCATGGCTCAGGCTTCGTCCTCTCCTTCTTTCTCCCCCACGGCTCCCACCCGTTCGGCCACTTGCTGCCGCTTCATGATGCGTTCGCGGCCCGAGACGGCAAGCAGGTCGGCAATGCGCCAGATCGCGTGATCCTCCATCTCGCTCCTCTCGCCATCCGCATAGACGATTTCCCAGAGCAGGCCGATCAGGTCGACGCGCTGGTCCTCCGAAAGCTGGCGCTTCAGTTCCGATGTGAAGCGGAAGAAGTCGATCGCCTCGCTTTCGGCATCGGTGCCGGCGGCGACGAGCGCATCGAGCTCGGCCTCGTCGACGCCGTAGAGCTCCTTGAAGCGGGCGCGCAGCGCCTTCTTCTCGATCTCCAACACCTTGCCATCCGCCTCCATCACCTGGATGCAGAGCGCGATGACGGCGACCCGCGGGTCGTCGGCGGCAAAGGCCGGTTTGCTCTCGCCACCGGAAAGGCTCGCCAGAAACTGCTGCAAGCGTTCGAACATCGATTGTCGCCCCGTTTACCCTCAAGCCCTTTGAGCATGCCCATCACGTCCAGCAAACCGTTGCTTTGCCGGACGTGCCTTCAGAACAAGCGGAAACCGCTCGTGCCGTCCCGTTTGACGGCGCCTTCCTTGACGCCCGGATCGTCCGGCAAGCCGAAGAAGGGTCGTTCCTCCTCCCCGGCCACCGCGGGTTCCGGCTTCGCCTTCGCCTTTTCCGCGACGATGATTTCCTTCACCGGGGCCGCTTCGACGACACTCGCGACGACCACCGGCTTTTCGGCTTCCTTCGTCTCGACCGGTTCGATCTTGACGGCTGGCTTTGCCTCGATGGCGAGCGGCGGCAGGGTGCGGATCGCCTCGTCGACGCTGTCGGTGGAGCCTTCCTCGATCGGTCCCTGGAGCTCGCTCACCGGGGTCTTCCATTCGAAGGCGTCGAGGCGGCCGGTGACGGGCGAGATGGCGCGCCATTCCGGCGCGGTGATGCCGTCAGCGGTCCAGGCCGGATCGCGCGGCGCCTTCAGCGCCTGGTTCATCCAGTGGCGAATGCGGCCCTGGTCGCCGGTCTCGGCGTCCTCGATATCGGCGAGGAGCAGGAAGGCGCTTTCGCGCGGCGAGAGGCGCGCGGCGGCTTCGGCCTTGGTGCGGGCAAGGGTGAAGTCGCGGGTCTCCAACGCTGCCTCGGCGACGGCATAGAGCGCCTCGGCATTGTTCGGCCGGATGGATTCGAGCTTCTCCGCCCGCTTCAGCCGGTCGGTCGCCGAATCGCCGCTGCGGGCGCGCACGTAAAGTTTCGCGACATCGCCATGGGCCGTGGCCTTCCAGAGCTTTTCGAGAATGGAGGCGGCCTTGCGCAGGTTGTCTTCGCGCAGATAGGCCTTGGCGGCGATCAGGCCGGCCGGCACGAAATTCTCGTCGAGTTTCAGCGCGTGCTGGGCGTCGTCGCGCGCACCCTTCGGGTCGGCATCGAGTTTGGCGGAGGCACGCGCTGTGAGCAGCACGGCCCGGCGGCGGGCATGCGCCTTCTTCTCCTCGGCCGAGCCGGAGCGGCCGTCGCCGAGCAGCCGCAACGCCTCGTCCCAGTCGCCGGCTTCGGAGCGGTATTCGAGGGCCGCCTCCGTCGCCCAGGGAAGCTGCGGTGCCTTTTCGGCGGCACGCTCGGCATATTGCCTTGCGGCCTCGTTGGCACCGAGGCGGCGGGCTTCCAGATAGAGACCGCGCAGGCCGAGCTCGCGGGTTTCCGGATCGTCGGCCATCAGCTCGAATTTTTTGCGGGCGTCGTCGTAGCGGCCTTCGATCATCGCGGCCTGCGCTTCGAGCAGGTGGATGAGCGGCTCCTGGTCGGCGCTCAGCAGGCCCTTGGTGCGGCCCAGCATTTTCCGGGCGCCGGCGGCGTCCCCCGCGCCGGCGGCGATCAGGCCGGTGGAAAGCGCCTGGTAGCCACGGTCGCGCTTGCGGGCACGGAAGAAGCGCTGGATCGAGTGCGGCGAGGTCCAGACCACGCGCACGATCCACCAGGTAAACATGACGGCGGCGATGAGCGAGACGACGAGCGTGGCGGCGACCATCAGGCTCATATCGGCCCGCTGGCCCTGCCAGATGATGGAGAGTTCGCCGGGACGGTCGGCAAGCCAGGCAAAGCCTGCCGCAAGAGCCAGTACAAAGAGGGCGAAGACCAGAATGCGAATCATGAAGTCTTTCTCCTCAGCCCTGGTTGCCGGTGGTCGTGGTGCCGTTCATGGCGCCGGAAACGACGGCGCCGATCAGGCCTTCGACGGCCACACGCTGGTCAAGCGTGCGCTTGTAGTCTGCTGCCGCGGTCTGGCCCACCTCCGGCAGGGTCTGCCATTCGATCTGCGCGCCCTTGAAGTCGCCGTTCTGCAATTTGGTCTCGATGCGCGCGACGATCGCCTCGGGTGAATCCCCCTCGACGGTGCCGACCGGACGCACGCGGATCGCCGAGGCGGCGCTCGACATCAGGCGGTTGAAGACGCCCTGGTCGCCGTCCGGCTGGTGCACGGCGTCCAGAATGGCATCCGCCGTCTTCTGGAAGTCACGCACCAGATCCGAACGGGACGGCACGCCGATGGCGGCCTGTTCGCGCAGGCCCGCAACGGACGGGTCGTCCGGTGAGATGCTGGCGAAGGCTTCCAGTTCGGCAAGATAGGGACCGCCGCGGTCGATCGCGGTCTTGAGGGCGCTTGCGGCGACGGCGCGCGCCATCGCGATGTCGCTGCGCGGTTCGTCGAGTTTCTGCTCGGCGGCGGCGATGCGCTCGGTCAGCTGGCTTTCGGTCGAGCTTACGGCCGCAATGGCTTCGCGCAGGGCCGCAAGTTCCGTCGTCAGCCGCGTCACGTCGCCTTCGAGCTTGGTGACGGTTTCGGGGGCGGCGGCAGTCGCGCCCGTGCCTTCGGCCGTCGATTTTTCGAGCGCGGCGATCCGCGTTTCGATCGGCTGGAGATCGACCGGGCTTGCCGTGCCGGCCTCGGAAAGGCGGGTCTTCAGCGCCTCGACCTCGTTGGAAAGGGCGGAGACGGCGCTGGCATCGCCGGCACGGTCGGGGCCGAGTGCGGGCAGGTAGCCGCCATATTGCAGGCTGCCGGCGCCCAGAAGCGCGATCAGGCCGCCGAGAATGCTGGCGGCAAGCGTGCCGGCATTGCTTTTCTGCGGGGGCGGCGGCGTTTGCGCGCGCACGGGCTCCTCATAGGTCGAGCGGGCCGGCTCCACCGGGTCCTGCTTTTCCTCGACGATGGGTTCGGGCTCGGCGGCGACGGTCTCTTCGGTCACGGTTTCCGTGGTTTCCGTCTCGGTCGTCGTCGTTTCCGCGGGCTCGGCGTCCGGTGCCGCGGCGTCGGCTTCCGGCTTTTCCTCGGCGGCCAATGCTTCGTTACTGACGGACGCTGGAACGGCTTCGAGGTCGATCGTCACGGGTTCGTCGCCGGCTTTCTTGCGACGGGACGGGGTTTCCGGTTCCATGGCGACCTCCTGCTATTCATGTGCACTGCACTAAACCTAGACAGGGAAGGCGGCGAGGGAAAGACCCCGGCGGCAGATTCATCCGCCGGCACTTGCGGCTATAGCAGGTCGAGCAGGCTTTCCTCGTTGGGCGAGGAGGCGACGACCGTCAGCGCCGCGAAACGCTGCGGCACGGCCTTTGCGACATTTGCGCTCATGCAGAGCATCAGCGTCGAGAGGAACCGTTCCGGGATTTCGGCAAGCGGCGGCAGTTCGAAGAAGGCGCGCGCACTTTCGCGCGAATAGAACAGCACGGCATCCGGCACCGGGCGCAGCAGGGCTGTCTCCGTTGCCGTGCGCCTGGGGATGATCGGCACCATGCGGTAGGCTTCGACGGTGCGGAACGGGATGCCCGCTTCCGTCAGCCGGGTTTCGAAGCTGCGGGCGCGGGGCAAGCCGGCGAGGTAGAGAATCGGCTCGGCGGGCATGCCGAAATCCCGGCAATGGGCGACGATCATTTCCGCGAGGTCCTTGCCGTCGCCGCCGGGGGTGAGCACGGTGCGGAAGCCCGCCTCTTCCGCTGCATGGGCCGAAGCCTGGCCGACGGAAAAGATGGTTGTCAGCAGGTGGCGGTCGAGGTCGTCGCCGATCGTGCCGAAGAGGCGCGCCACTTCCGCGCTGGTGATGGCGATGGCGGAATGGCGCTCGGCAAGCGCTGCCTTCACTGCGTCGATGTCGTGTTCCGGCTTGGACAGCGACAGCAGGACCGTCTCGTGCCCCAGCGCCACGAGCTTGCGCGCCGTGCGGGTGGCCGCGGGCTCCGGGCGAAGAACGAGGACGCGCACGGATCAGCCCCAGCTTTCGAAGAAATCCGCTCTCGCCTTGTCGCGGATAGCCTGCCCCGCCGCTGAGCCGAGCCGCTCGGCGTCGCTCACCGGCCCGCTCGTTTCGATTTCATGGAACTGGCTGCCGTCGGGCGTGAGAATCATGCCGCGGAACTGGAGGTCGTCGCCCTCGACGGTCGCGTAACCGGCAATCGGCGTGCGACAGGAGCCGTCGAGCGTGCCGAGGAAACCGCGCTCGCAGGAGACGGCGGCGCGGGTCGGTCGGTCGTCGATGGCCGACAGCAGCGCGTCGATGCGCGCGTCGCCGATGCGGCTTTCGATGCCGATCGCGCCCTGCGCCGGGGCCGGCGGGAAGGACACGGGATCGAGGATTTCCGTCGGCACATCGAGCTTGCCGAGTCGCTTCAGGCCGGCATAGGCGAGCAGCGTCGCATCCGCCTGACCTTCGGCAAGCTTGGCCAGACGGGTCTCGACCTGGCCGCGGAAGACGATGACGTTGAGGTCCGGCCGCAGACGCTTGATAAGCGCCTGGCGGCGCAGCGACGCCGAGCCGACGGTGGCGCCCTCGGGCAGATCGAGCAGGCGGGCGGCGGAGCGGCCGATGAAGGCGTCGCGCATGTCCTCGCGGGGCAGGAAGGCGGAGAGATAGAGGCCGTCCGGCAGCTTCGTCGGCATGTCCTTGGAGGAGTGCACGGCGAAATCGAGTTCGCCCGAGGAAAGCTGCGCCTCGATCTCTTCCGTGAACAGGCCCTTGCCGCCGATCAGCGCCAGCGAACGGTCGGTGATACGGTCGCCCTTCGTCGAGAGCACGACGATCTCGAACATGTCTTCCGGCAGGCCATGGGCGGCCATCAGGCGTGCGCGGGTCTCGTGGGCCTGGGCGAGCGCCAGCGGGCTGCCGCGCGTGCCGATCCTGAAAGGTTTTGTTTGCATCCGCCTTGATCCGTTGTTACCGGGATGTCTCGTAACCGGCTTTAAAGCCGCCCGCAATCAATCCTAGTGCTTCATGTCGTCCCAATTGACCATTCTCGGCATCGAAACGAGCTGCGACGAGACCGCCGCGGCCGTCGTGCTGCGCGATGCGAATGGCAGGGGCGAAATCCTCGGCGAGGTGGTGCTGAGCCAATTGGAAGAGCACAGCGCCTATGGCGGCGTGGTGCCGGAAATCGCGGCGCGCGCCCATGTGGAAGCGCTCGACAGCCTGATTTCCGAGGCGCTTCTGCGCTCCGGTCGATCGCTGAAGGATGTCGACGCGATTGCCGCGACCAGCGGGCCGGGGCTGATCGGCGGGCTCATCGTCGGGCTGATGACGGGCAAGGCGATCGCCCGCGCGACGGGAAAGCCGCTCTATGCCGTCAACCATCTGGAAGGCCATGCGCTGACGGCGCGGCTGACCGACGGGCTCGCCTTTCCCTATCTCATGCTGCTTGTCTCCGGCGGCCATACCCAGCTCGTGCTGGTGCGCGGCGTCGATGATTACGAGCGCTGGGGCACGACGATCGACGACGCGCTGGGCGAAGCCTTCGACAAAACGGCCAAGCTGCTCGGCCTGCCCTATCCCGGTGGGCCGGCGGTGGAGCGCATGGCGAAGACGGGCAATCCGGAACGTTTCACCTTCCCGCGGCCGCTCGTCGGCGAGGCGCGGCTCGATTTCTCCTTTTCCGGGCTGAAGACCGCGGTGCGCCAGGCGGCGCAGTCGATCGAGCCCGTCACGGAGCAGGACATCGCGGATATCTGCGCCTCGTTCCAGCGCGCCGTGTCGCGCACGCTGAAGGATCGCATCGGCCGCGGGCTGGAACGGTTCCGCACGCTCCATCCGACTGTCGAGACTCCGGCGCTGGTCGTCGCCGGCGGGGTTGCGGCGAATGCCGAGCTGCGCGCGACCTTGCAGGCGCTCTGCGACAAGAACAAATTCCGCTTCATCGCGCCGCCGCTGGCGCTCTGCACCGACAATGCCGCGATGATCGCCTGGGCGGGGCTGGAGCGCATGGCGGCCGGTTTCGCGCCGGATGATCTTGCCGTCGCACCGCGCTCGCGCTGGCCGCTCGACCGCGAGGCGGCGACGATGCTCGGTTCCGGCAAGCGGGGAGCCAAGGCATGAGTTCGACACCGAAGATCGCGGTCATCGGCGCTGGCGCCTTCGGCACGGCGCTGGCGAGTGTCGCTGCGGCAAGCGGCGGTGATGTCACGTTGATCGGCCGCAATGCCGAGGCCGTCGATGCCATGCGCGCTTCGCGGCGCAACGAAAAAGTTCTGCCGGGCATCGACCTGCCGCCCGCACTCGCCTTCAGCGCGGATGTCGAGGCCGTTCGTGGCGCCGGCATCGTGCTCTTCGCCATGCCCTCGCAGGCGCAGCGCGAGGCGGCGCGGGCCTTTGCCCATCTGCTGGCGCCCGGCACGGCGGTCGTCATCTGCGCCAAGGGCATGGAGAAGGGCACCGGCCGCCTCCTGACCGAGGTGCTGGAAGAGGAATTGCCTGGCCGCGAGATCGCGGTGCTGTCCGGTCCCGGTTTTGCCGCCGATATCGCCAAGGGCCTGCCGACGGCGATGGTCGTTGCCGCGCGCACGGCGGAGATCGGTGCAATGCTGGCGCAGGCGCTGTCCGGGCCGACCTTCCGGCTCTATCCCTCGACCGACCGGATCGGCGTGCAGCTTGGCGGCGCACTGAAGAACGTGCTGGCGATCGCCTGCGGCATCGTCGAGGGCGCGGGGCTCGGCGATTCGGCGCGCGCGGCCTTGATTTCGCGCGGGCTTGCGGAGCTGTCGCGTTTCGTCGCGGCGCATGGCGGCGAGGGCACCACGGTGACCGGTCTTTCCGGCCTTGGCGATCTCGTGCTTACCGGCACCAGCCACCAGTCGCGCAACCTGCGCTTCGGCATCGCGCTCGGTCGTCATGGCACGGCCGCCGGCTGGTCCGGCGATCTTGTGGAAGGCGCCTTTGCCGCCTCCGTCGCCTCCGGCGTTGCCGCGGACAAGGGCATCGACATGCCGATCACCGACGCGGTCGCCCGCATCATCGACGGCACGCTCGACGTGAAGACCGCCATCGGGCAGCTGATGACGCGCCCGATCACCCAGGAATAGAAGGAAGGATCGTTTCATGCTTTTCGCATTCATCTGCGCAGACAAGCCCGGCGCGCTCCAGGTGCGTCTCGATACGCGCCCGGAACACGTCGCCTACCTGAACGAGCTCAATGCGGGCGGCAAGCTCGCCTTTGCCGGCCCGTTCCTGGGCGAGGACGGCAAGCCGACCGGCAGCCTCGTCGTGGTCAAGGCCGAGACCATCGAGGACGCGCGGCAGATCGCCGACAACGACCCCTATGCCAAGGCGGGCCTCTTCGCCTCCGTCGAGGTGAAGGCCTGGAACTGGGTCTTCAACAATCCGGAGGCCTGAGACGCATGTCATACTGGCTCTACAAGTCCGAACCCTTCAAATGGTCCTGGCAGATGCAGAAGGATGCCGGCGCTGCGGGCACCGAATGGACCGGCGTGCGCAACTATCTGGCGCGCAACCACATGCGGGCGATGAAGATCGGCGACAAGGGCTTCTTCTACCATTCCAACGAGGGGCTGGAGATCGTCGGCTTCACCGAGGTCTGCGCGCTGTCGCACCCCGATTCGACGGCCGGCGAGGATCCGCGCTGGGACTGCGTCGATATCCGCGCGGTGCAGGACATGCCGAAGCCGGTGTCGCTGAAGGCCATCAAGGCCAATCCGAAACTCTCCAACATGGCGCTCGTCACCTCCATGCGCCTTTCGGTACAGCCGGTGACCGAGGAGGAGTGGATCGAGGTCTGCCGCATGGGCGGCCTCTCCAAGCCGCCGCGCTGAAGCTCTTTGTTTTCCGCATCGTTTTTTCCGAAAAGCGGTGCCCACTTTTCGGAACGATGCTCCGGTGAAAACAGACCCCAAAGTCTTCATCCGCGACAATACCGGCGTGCTCTCGCCGCCGCATGTGCCGGAGGTGACACTGAGGCTTGCCACCGAGGCGCATGACCTGTGGCTGAAGACGGAGGAGGAGCTGGAGGCGATCGGCCTGCCGCCGCCGTTTTGGGCCTTCGCCTGGGCCGGTGGGCAGGGACTGGCGCGCCATGTCCTCGATTATTCCGCATTGGTCGCCGGCAAATCGGTGCTCGACTTTGCGAGCGGTTCCGGCCTCGTCGGCATTGCGGCGCGTCTCTCCGGCGCGTCGAGCGTGCTGGCGGCGGATATCGATCCCTGGAGCGAGACGGCGATCCGGCTGAACGCCGCCCTCAACGGCGTCAGGCTCGCCTCTACCGTTGAAAACATGATCGGCCGGGACGAGGGCTGGGACGTCGTGCTCGCGGGCGATGTCTTCTACGACCGCGGCTTTGCCGATGTGCTGATCCCGTGGTTTTCAGCGCTTGCCGCCCGCGGCGCCACCGTGCTCGTCGGCGATCCCGGCCGCGCCTATTGTCCGCGTGAACGCATGGAAGCGCTCGCCACCTATACGGTGCCGGTGACGCGGGCGCTGGAGGACAGCGAAGTCAAGAAAACGACGGTCTGGCGCTTCTTGGCCTAGAGCAATTTCGCTTTTCTTCGAATCGCGAAAACGCTCTATCTCTTTGTTTTTACGCAATTCCGGACGCAAAACCGCGTGCCGCACTTTTGCTGGAATTGCTCTAGGGCCGGACGACGCAGACGCCGGATTCCCAGGAGCAGGCGCTCACGCCCGGCACGACATGGATGACCTTCGGGCCGCGGCTTTCGGCATAGGGTCGCTCGATGATGCGCGGATAGGAATCGCCGTCGAAGTAGAAATAGATGCCGTTGCCGGGATCGTTATAGGCAGCAACGCTGCCGCCGTAGAAATTCCGGTCCTTGTTGCGCCAGTGGCGGTCGCGATGCCGCTCGGTGCGCCGATCGTCGAATGACCGGCGATCGCGCTGGCGCCAGCCGTCGCGGCCATGCCGGTCGCGGCGCGTCACCATGTAGCCGCTGACGTTGCCGTTCGACCAGCCGGAGTTGAAATTGCCGTCGCCGGCCTTTGCGGTCGTCATGCCGCCTGCCACAAGGGCGACCGCAAGCACTAGCACTTTGGTCGCATGGGGCGCTGAAAACAGAGTCATTCTGTCCTGCCTTCCGGATTACGCTTAACAGATCCTTAACGGCAGGATGGCGCAGCGAGGGGCAAAAGTCACGGATTTGGTTATGGATTCCGTCGATATCGTTAACGCTGGAAATGCGTCCCAAAATGGCGCAATTTCAGGCATGCTGTCTAATCGATTAAATTCATTTTGCACTGCAATGAGGCTTGTGGTTCCGCACGCTGGTGATTAAACGTCGCAATCACTACATTGTGCACAACATACTGCAATTCCGGAGAAAATTTGTCCAGTTTTTGGCTCTCCGGGGTTCCGTGAGGTTCAGATGGCGAATGTCACTCGAAGCCGGCCACTCTCGCCGCATCTCCAAGTCTACAAGCCTATCCCGACGATGGTCATGTCCATCGTGCATCGCATAACCGGCGCTGCACTTTATTTCGGCACCGTGCTCGTCGCCTTCTGGCTGATCGCGGCGGCGTCCGGGCAAGCCTATTTCGACTGGGCCAATTGGCTCTTCGGCTCGCTGATCGGCCGCGTCGTGCTGTTCGGCTATACCTGGGCGCTGATGCAGCACATGCTGGGCGGCCTTCGCCACTTCATGTGGGACCTCGGCCATGGCTACGAGAAGAATTTTTCCACCAAACTTGCCATCGTGACCCCGGTCGTCGCCGTCGCCCTGACGGTGCTGATCTGGATCATCGGCACACTGGCCCGCTGAGGAGAGCCCCATGGACATGCGCACGCCCCTCGGCAAGGTTCGCGGCCTCGGCTCGGCAAAGGACGGCACGGAGCACTTCTGGCGCCAGCGCCTGACGGCCGTCGCCAACGTTCCGCTCATTCTCTTCTTCATCGGCTTCCTGATCTGCTACAACGGCGCGTCCTACGCCGAAGTGACCGCGGCGCTCTCGAACCCGATCGTCGCCGTCCTCATGGGCCTTGTCGTCGTCTCCGGCCTCATCCACATGAAGCTCGGCATGCAGGTCATCATCGAGGACTACGTGCATGCAGAGGGCATCAAGATCGGCCTTCTCATGCTCAACACCTTCTTCGCGATCCTGGTCGGCGGGCTCTGTCTTTTCGCCGTCCTCAAAATCGCCTTCGCAGGATAATCCATCATGGCAGCGATCTCCTCCCCGGCGGCCAACGGCAAGGCCTATAACTATGTGGACCATTCCTTCGATGTGATCGTCGTCGGCGCCGGCGGTGCGGGCCTCCGCGCCACGCTCGGCATGGCCGAACAGGGCCTCAAGACGGCCTGCATCACCAAGGTTTTCCCGACGCGTTCGCACACGGTCGCAGCCCAAGGCGGCATCGCGGCCTCGCTGCAGAACATGACGCCGGACTCGTGGCAGTGGCACCTCTACGACACCGTCAAGGGCTCCGACTGGCTCGGCGACGTCGATGCCATGCAGTATCTCGCCATGGAAGCGCCCAAGGCGGTCTATGAGCTTGAGCATTACGGCGTGCCCTTCTCGCGCAACGAGGAAGGCAAGATCTACCAGCGGCCGTTCGGCGGCCACATGCAGAACTATGGCGAAGGCCCGCCGGTGCAGCGCACCTGTGCCGCCGCCGACCGGACCGGCCACGCCATCCTGCACACGCTCTATGGCCAGTCGCTGCGCAACAATGCGGAATTCTTCATCGAATATTTCGCGCTCGACCTGATCATGTCGGCCGATGGCCGCTGCACCGGCGTCGTCGCCTGGAACCTCGATGACGGCACGATCCACCGCTTCGCCGCCAAGATGGTGGTGCTGGCGACCGGCGGCTACGGCCGCGCCTACTTCTCCGCCACCTCGGCGCATACCTGCACGGGCGACGGCGGCGGCATGATCGCACGCGCCGGCCTGCCCCTCCAGGACATGGAATTCGTCCAGTTCCACCCGACCGGCATCTACGGCGCGGGCTGCCTCATCACCGAGGGCGCGCGCGGCGAGGGCGGCTACCTTGTCAATTCGGAAGGCGAGCGCTTCATGGAGCGTTATGCACCGTCGGCGAAGGATCTGGCGTCCCGCGACGTCGTTTCGCGCTGCATGACGATGGAAATCCGCGAGGGCCGTGGCGTCGGCAAGAACAAGGACCACATCTACCTGCATCTCGACCATCTCGACCCGGCCGTGCTGCACGAGCGCCTGCCGGGCATTTCCGAGAGCGCCAAGATCTTTGCCGGCGTCGATGTGACGCGCGAGCCGATCCCCGTCCTGCCGACCGTGCACTACAATATGGGTGGCGTGCCGACGAACTACTGGGGCGAGGTGCTGAACGCCAACAGCGAGAACCCGGAGCGCATCGCGCCCGGCCTGATGGCGGTCGGCGAAGCCGGCTGTGCCTCGGTGCACGGCGCCAACCGCCTCGGCTCCAACTCGCTGATCGACCTCGTGGTCTTCGGCCGCGCCGCCGCCATCCGCGCCGGCCAGGTGATCGACCGCGTTGGCTCCGTGCCGGCACTCGACATCGCCGCCTGCGACAGGATCATGGACCGCTTCGATCGTCTCAGGAACGCCAATGGCGGCACGCCGACGGCCATCCTGCGCGACAAGATGCAGCGCACCATGCAGGACGACGCCGCCGTGTTCCGCACGCAGGAATCGCTCGAAAGCGGCTGCAAGCGCATGACGGCGATCTGGAAGGAAATGCCGGACATCAAGGTCACCGACCGTTCGATGATCTGGAACTCCGACCTCGTCGAGACGCTGGAACTGGAAAACCTGATGGCGAACGCCATCACGACCGTCTACGGTGCCGAAGCGCGCAAGGAAAGCCGCGGCTCGCATGCCCGCGAAGACTATGTCGACGGCCCCTTCGGCGGCCGCGACGACGTCAACTGGCGCAAGCACACGCTGTCCTGGGTGAACGAGGCGGGCGACGTGACGCTCGACTATCGCCCGGTGCACACCGACCTCATCGCGGACGGGATCGATCCCAAGAAGATCGAGCCCAAGGCCCGCGTCTACTGATCCCGAGGAGAACAGGACATGGTTGAACTCGCTCTCCCGAAAAACTCGCAGATGACCGAAGGCAAGGTCTGGCCGAAGCCGGACGGCGCCACGAACACCCGCGAGTTCCGCATCTACCGCTGGAACCCGGACGACGGGAAGAACCCGTCGATCGACACGTTCTACATCGACGTCGACGATTGCGGCCCGATGGTGCTGGACGCGCTGCTCTACATCAAGAACAAGATCGACCCGACGCTGACGCTGCGCCGCTCCTGCCGCGAAGGCATTTGCGGCTCCTGCGCCATGAACATCGATGGCACCAACACGCTCGCCTGCACCAAGGGCATGGACGAGGTGAAGGGCACGGTGAAGGTCTACCCGCTGCCGCACATGCCTGTGGTCAAGGACCTCATTCCGGATCTCACCAACTTTTACGCCCAGCACCGTTCGATCGAACCGTGGCTGAAGACCGTGTCGCCGGCGCCGGCCAAGGAATGGAAGCAGAGCCATGAGGACCGCCTCAAGCTCGACGGCCTCTACGAATGCATCCTGTGCGCCTGCTGCTCGACCTCCTGTCCGAGCTACTGGTGGAACGGCGACCGCTATCTCGGTCCCGCCGTCCTCCTCCAGGCCTACCGCTGGCTGATCGACAGCCGCGACGAGGCAACGGGCGAGCGTCTCGACAATCTGGAAGATCCTTTCCGCCTTTATCGCTGCCATACGATCATGAATTGCGCCCAGGCCTGCCCGAAAGGCCTTAATCCGGCCAAGGCAATCGGCGAGATCAAGAAGATGATGGTCGAGCGTCGGCTCTGACATATGACCGACCGTTCACGAAACGTGAAAGACGGCCCGATCAATCGGGCCGTTTCATCTTGATTCGTACGGGCGATTCACGTTAATTCGGCGGAAATTGCTGCATGGCAGCAGTATCGGGCAGATATCGGGAGTATCGACATGCGGATTGTACATGTGGCAGGCGGGCTGATGATGGCGCTTGCTCTGGCCGGGTGCCAGCGGACCTCCTCGTCCATGGACAGCGTCAATACGCAGCAGAACATCACGCCGCTCGAAGCCGCACCCGTCGGCACCGTTTCGTCGAGCCAGCTTCCCGATCCGACGACCGATACCTCGCAGTTCCCGGAAAAGCCGACGACCGAGACGGCGATGGCGACGGGCACCGGTACGGGTGATGCGGCAGCCGCGACGGCGCTTGATGTCACCAAGGAATCCATGGTCGGCAACTGGCGCGTGGCAAGCGGCCCGTCCTCGTGCGACATGTTCCTGACGCTCACCAATCTCGGCAGCGGTTCGCGCGGCGGTACGCGCGGTTGCGCCGGCGAACTGACGGCGATGGGCTCCTGGGAAGTGGCCGGCAAGCAGGTCGTGCTGAAGGACCGCGCCGGCAATGCGATTGCCCGCCTCTACAAGTCGGCGGATGCACGCTTCGATGGTTCGACCAATTCCGGCCAGCCCGTCAGCCTCTCGCGCTGATCCTTGTCCTCCGACACGAAACGGTAGCCTCCGCCCATGGGCAAGGACTGGGACAGCGGGTCGACACATCCGGACCATGGCGTTTCGGATAGGCTGAAGGCCCTTGTCGCGAGCGGCGAACTGAAGCCCGACCCGGCGCAGAAGGCGATGGCGGCGCGGTTCGACCGGCTGCTGCTCGACCTGCATGCCCAGCGTCCGGCACGCAAATCCAGCGCGCTCGGCTGGCTCTTCGCCTCCCGCAAGCCCGAGACCGTCAGCGCCCCCAAGGGGCTCTACCTCTACGGTGGCGTCGGGCGCGGCAAGACCATGTTGATGGACATGTTCTTCGAGCAGGCGCGGGTGAAGCGCAAGCGCCGGGCGCACTTCCATGAATTCATGGCCGATGTGCACGACCGCATCCACAAGCACCGCCAGAAGCTGAAGGCCGGCGAGACGAAGCAGGCCGATCCCGTGCCGCCGGTGGCGGAGAGCCTGATCGAGGAGGCGCGCCTTCTCTGCTTCGACGAGTTTTCGGTGACGGACATTGCCGATGCGATGATCCTGTCCCGCCTCTTCGGCGAGCTCTTTCAACGCGGCTGCATCCTGGTGGCGACGTCCAATGTCGAGCCGGACAATCTCTACAAGGATGGCCTCAATCGCGGCCTGTTCCTGCCCTTCGTCGATCTCCTGAAACAATATGTCGAGATCGTTCCGCTGGATTCCCTGACGGATTATCGTCTGGAGAAGGACAGCGGCCTGCCGGTCTTCCGCTATCCGCTGACGCCGGAAGCCGACATGGCGATGGATGCGGCCTGGCGGCGTGAGGTGGCGGGCAAGCAGGTCGATGCCGAGACGATCGCCTTCCGCGGCCGCAGCATAACGGTGCCGCAGGCGGCGGGCCGGGCGGCGCGCTTTTCCTTTACCGATCTCTGCCAGCGCCCGCTGGGTGCCGCCGACTATCTCGAAATCCTCTCGCACTACGACACGCTGTTCGTCGACCACATTCCCTTGCTCGGCGCCGACAAGCGCAACGAGACCAAGCGCTTCATCAACCTCGTCGACACGGTCTACGATCATCGCGTCCGGCTCTTCGCCTCCGCGGCGGCCGCCCCGGAAGAGCTTCTGGTGACCCGCAAGGGCACCGAAGGTTTCGAGTTCGACCGCACCGTCTCGCGCCTCATCGAGATCCGCAGCACGGAATATCTCGAAGATCACACCGCCCGATATGGCGATGACGTGACGAAAGCGTGACAGAATTTCTTACGTTTACGTAAGTATTTTTGCATCTAACCGATTGAAAATCTTCGATGCAAAAGTATGTGTTGAATTTTTAACCTGACAAGCGTAAGCCCTTGCGCCGAAAGGTCCCGCAATTGCGACATTGGGGGCCTGTTGATCGGAGCAAGAGGAAGCTTTCATGGCCCGCAAGAAGATCGCACTTATTGGTTCTGGAATGATCGGTGGCACGCTGGCGCATCTCGCCGGCCTGAAGGAGCTGGGCGACATCGTCCTCTTCGACATCGCCGACGGCATTCCGCAGGGTAAGGGCCTCGACATTGCCCAGTCCTCGCCGGTCGAAGGCTTCAATGCCTCGCTGACGGGCGCCAGCGACTACGCGGCCATCGAAGGCGCGGACGTCTGCATCGTCACCGCCGGCGTTGCCCGCAAGCCCGGCATGAGCCGCGACGACCTGCTCGGCATCAACCTCAAGGTCATGGAACAGGTCGGCGCCGGCATCAAGAAGTACGCCCCGAACGCCTTCGTCATCTGCATCACCAACCCGCTCGACGCGATGGTCTGGGCGCTGCAGAAGTTCTCCGGCCTGCCGAAGAACATGGTCGTCGGCATGGCCGGCGTGCTCGACTCGGCCCGCTTCCGCCTCTTCCTCTCGGAAGAGTTCAAGGTTTCCGTGCAGGACGTCACCGCCTTCGTTCTCGGTGGCCATGGCGACACGATGGTGCCGCTTGCCCGCTACTCCACCGTTGGCGGCATTCCGCTGACCGACCTCGTCAAGATGGGCTGGGTCACCAAGGAACGCCTCGAAGAAATCATCCAGCGGACCCGTGACGGCGGCGCCGAAATCGTCGGCCTGCTGAAGACCGGTTCGGCCTACTACGCTCCGGCCGCTTCGGCGATCGAAATGGCCGAATCCTTCCTCAAGGACAAGAAGCGCGTCCTGCCCTGCGCGGCCTATCTCTCCGGCCAGTACGGCGTGAAGGACATGTATGTCGGCGTGCCCACCATCATCGGCGAGGGTGGTGTCGAGCGCATCATCGAAGTCGAGTTCAACAAGGCCGAACAGGAAGCCTTCGAAAAGTCGGTCGCGGCCGTCGCCGGCCTTTGCGAAGCCTGCATCAACATCGCGCCTTCGCTGAAGTAATCCCGGCATCAGGACAGGATTTTCCCCATGAACATTCATGAATATCAGGGCAAGGCTCTGCTGAAGAGCTTTGGCGCACCGGTTGCCGAAGGCGTTGCCATCTTCTCCGCCGACGAGGCGGAAGCGGCTGCGAAGTCGCTTCCCGGCCCGCTCTATGTGGTCAAGAGCCAGATCCACGCCGGCGGCCGCGGCAAGGGCAAGTTCAAGGAACTCGGCCCCGACGCCAAGGGCGGCGTGCGCCTCGCCTTCTCGATCGAGGAGGCCAAGGCCCATGCCAAGGAAATGCTCGGCAACACGCTCGTCACCGCGCAGACCGGCCCCGCCGGCAAGCAGGTGAACCGCCTCTATATCGAGGATGGCGCCGACATCGACCGCGAACTCTACCTGTCGCTGCTCGTCGACCGCTCCGTCGGCCAGGTCGCCTTCGTCGTTTCGACCGAAGGCGGCATGGACATCGAGGCTGTCGCCCATGACACGCCGGAAAAGATCCTCACCGTCGCGATCAACCCGGAAGCCGGCGTCACCGCCGACGACCTGGCGAAGCTCACCTCGGCGCTGAAGCTCGACGGCGAAGCCAAGGCGGACGCCGAAAAGCTCTTCCCGATCCTCTACAAGGCCTTTGTCGAGAAGGACATGAGCCTCTTGGAGATCAACCCGCTGATCGTCATGAAGAACGGCCGCATGCGCGTTCTCGACGCCAAGGTGTCCTTCGACGGCAACGCGCTGTTCCGCCACGACGACATCAAGGCGCTGCGCGACGAGACCGAAGAGGACGCCAAGGAAATCGAGGCCTCCAAGTGGGATCTCGCCTATGTGGCGCTCGACGGCAATATCGGCTGCATGGTCAACGGTGCCGGCCTCGCCATGGCGACGATGGACATCATCAAGCTCTACGGCAAGGAGCCGGCGAACTTCTGCGACGTCGGCGGCGGCGCTGGCAAGGAGAAGGTCGCGGCAGCCTTCAAGATCATCACGGCCGACCCGAAGGTCGAGGGCATCCTCGTCAACATCTTCGGCGGCATCATGAAGTGCGATGTCATCGCCGAGGGTGTCGTTGCGGCCGTGCAGGAAGTCGGCCTCAAGGTTCCGCTGGTCGTTCGTCTCGAAGGCACGAATGTCGAGCTTGGCAAGAAGATCCTGAACGAATCCGGCCTGGCGATCACCGCCGCCGACGATCTGGATGATGCTGCCAAGAAGATCGTCGCCGCGATCAACGGCTAATTGAAGGACCTGACCTCATGTCGATTCTCGTCAACAAGAACACCAAGGTCCTCGTTCAGGGCCTGACCGGCAAGACCGGCACCTTCCACACCGAACAGGCGCTCGCCTATTACGGCACGCAGATGGTCGGCGGCATCCACCCGAAGAAGGGCGGCGAAACCTGGACCGGCTCGAAGGGCGAAAGCCTGCCGATCTTCGCCTCGGTTGCCGAAGGCAAGGAAAAGACCGGCGCGGACGCCTCCGTGATCTACGTTCCGCCGGCAGGTGCCGCGGACGCGATCATCGAGGCGATCGAAGCGGAAATTCCCTTCATCACCTGCATCACCGAAGGCATTCCGGTGGCCGACATGGTGCGCGTCAAGGCCCGCCTCGACCGCTCCTCCTCGCGCCTGCTCGGCCCGAACTGCCCGGGCATCCTGACGCCGGAAGAATGCAAGATCGGCATCATGCCGGGCTCGATCTTCCGCAAGGGTTCGGTCGGTATTGTTTCGCGCTCCGGCACGCTTACCTATGAAGCAGTGTTCCAGACCTCCAACGAAGGCCTCGGGCAGACCACGGCCGTCGGCATCGGCGGCGACCCGGTCAAGGGCACCGAATTCATCGACGTGCTGGAAATGTTCCTGGCGGACGACGCCACGACCTCCATCATCATGATCGGCGAAATCGGCGGCTCGGCGGAAGAAGATGCGGCACAGTTCCTCATCGACGAAGCCAAGAAGGGCCGCAAGAAGCCGATGGCCGGCTTCATCGCGGGCCGCACCGCTCCGAAGGGCCGTACCATGGGCCACGCCGGCGCTGTCGTCTCCGGCGGCAAGGGTGACGCGGAATCCAAGATCGCGGCGATGGAATCCGCGGGCATCCGCGTTTCGCCATCGCCGGCCCGCCTCGGCAAGACGCTCGTCGAAGTCCTGAAGGGCTGAAACATCAAAACTGGGTGGGCCGGCTGAAAATGCCGGCCGATCCGTCTCTTCCCGGCGCGCGGCGGACAGGCCTGCGGCGGGCGGCAATCCGGGGAAAGCCCGGTCAACACGATCGTTCGGGAGGCGGGCGCGGCGCCCGCGAAACACCATGGCACGACTAGACGCCAACGAACAATTTCTCGCCACGTCCTTCCTTGACGGGGCGAACGCGGCCTATATCGAACAGCTCTACGCGAAGTATGAGGCGGACCCCGCTTCCGTCGGCGAAGAGTGGCAGGCCTTCTTCAAGGCGCTGGAAGACCAGCCCTCCGACATCGTGAAGGCCGCCAAGGGCGCCTCGTGGAAGCGCGCCAACTGGCCGATCGCGGCCAATGGCGAGCTCGTCTCGGCGCTCGACGGCAACTGGGGCGTCGTCGAGAAGGTGCTTGAGAAGAAGGTCCAGGCCAAGGCGGAAGCCGCCGCGGTCCAGACCGGCGCGCCCGTCAACCAGGCCGACGTCAACCAGGCGACGCGCGACTCGGTGCGCGCCATCATGATGATCCGCGCCTACCGCGCCCGCGGCCACCTGCATGCAAAGCTCGACCCGCTCGGCATCGCGGCACCCGTCGAGGACTATCACGAGCTTTCGCCCTCGAACTATGGTTTCGAGGACAAGGATCTTGATCGCAAGATCTTCATCGACAACGTGCTCGGCCTTGAATACGCGACGATCCGCGAGATGGTCGATATCCTCGAGCGCACCTATTGCTCGACGATCGGCGTCGAGTTCATGCACATTTCCAACCCGGAAGAAAAGGGCTGGATCCAGGAGCGCATCGAAGGCCAGAACAAGGGTGTCGATTTCACGCCGGAGGGCAAGAAGGCCATCCTGCAGAAGCTGATCGAGTCGGAAGGCTTCGAGCAGTTCATCGACGTCAAGTACAAGGGCACCAAGCGCTTCGGCCTCGATGGCGGTGAAGCGCTGATCCCGGCGCTCGAACAGATCATCAAGCGCGGCGGCCAGCTCGGCCTGAAGGAAATCGTGCTCGGCATGGCGCATCGCGGCCGCCTCAACGTTCTGACCAACGTGATGGCCAAGCCCCACCGCGCCGTCTTCCACGAGTTCAAGGGCGGCTCCTACGCGCCGGACGAAGTCGAAGGCTCCGGCGACGTGAAGTACCACCTCGGCGCCTCCTCGGACCGCGAGTTCGACGGCAACAAGGTGCACCTGTCGCTGACAGCGAACCCCTCTCACCTTGAGATCGTCAACCCGGTCGTCATGGGCAAGGCCCGCGCCAAGCAGGACCAGATGGCGAAGGTCTTCGAGGGCGACATCATCCCGCTCTTCGAACGCGCCCAGGTCATGCCGCTGCTTCTGCACGGCGATGCCGCCTTTGCCGGCCAGGGCGTGACGGCTGAAATCCTCGGCCTGTCGGGCCTGCGCGGCCACCGCGTCGCCGGCACGGTGCACGTCATCATCAACAACCAGATCGGTTTCACCACGAACCCGGCCTTCTCGCGCTCCTCGCCCTATCCCTCCGACGTGGCGAAGATGATCGAGGCGCCGATCTTTCATGTGAACGGCGACGATCCGGAAGCGGTGACCTACGCCGCCAAGATCGCCACCGAATTCCGCATGAAGTTCCACAAGCCGGTCGTGCTGGACATGTTCTGCTACCGCCGCTTCGGCCATAACGAAGGCGACGAGCCGGCGTTCACGCAGCCGAAGATGTACAAGGCGATCCGCGCCCACAAGACGGTCGTCAACATCTATGGCGCGCGCCTCATTGCCGAGGGCGTGATCAGTGAAGGCGAATTCGAGAAGATGAAGGCCGACTGGCGCGCCAATCTCGAACAGGAGTTCGAGGCCGGCCAGTCCTACAAGCCGAACAAGGCCGACTGGCTGGACGGTGCCTGGTCGGGCCTGCGCTCGGCCGACAACCAGGACGAACAGCGCCGCGGCAAGACCTCGGTGCCGATGAAGCAGCTCAAGGAAATCGGCCGCAAGATCTCGACGATCCCGGACGGTTTCAAGGCCCACAAGACCATCCAGCGGTTCATGGACAACCGCATGCAGATGGTGGAGACGGGCGAGGGCATCGACTGGGCGATGGGCGAAGCGCTTGCCTTCGGCACGCTCTGCGTCGAGGGCACGAAGATCCGCCTTTCCGGCCAGGATTGCGAACGCGGCACATTCTCGCAGCGCCATTCGGTGCTCTACGACCAGGAGACCGAAGACCGCTACATCCCGCTCGCCAACCTGGCGCCGACGCAGGCCCGCTACGAGGTCATCAACTCGATGCTCTCGGAAGAGGCCGTGCTCGGTTTCGAATATGGCTATTCGCTGGCCCGTCCGAATGCGCTGACGCTGTGGGAAGCCCAGTTCGGCGACTTCGCCAACGGTGCGCAGGTCGTCTTCGACCAGTTCATCTCGTCGGGCGAACGCAAGTGGCTGCGCATGTCGGGCCTCGTCTGCCTGCTGCCGCACGGCTATGAGGGCCAGGGTCCGGAACATTCCTCCGCCCGCCTCGAACGCTGGCTGCAGATGTGCGCCGAGGACAACATGCAGGTCGCCAACGTCACGACGCCGGCGAACTACTTCCACATCCTGCGCCGCCAGGTGAAACGCGACTTCCGCAAGCCGCTGATCATGATGACGCCGAAGTCGCTGCTGCGCCACAAGCGCGCCGTCTCCTCGCTGTCGGAAATGGCGGGCGAAAGCTCGTTCCACCGCCTGCTGTGGGACGACGCCGAGGTCATCAAGGACGGCCCGATCAAGTTGCAGAAGGACGCCAAGATTCGTCGCGTCGTGATGTGCTCGGGCAAGGTCTATTACGACCTTCTGGAAGAGCGCGAAAAGCGCGGCATCGACGACGTCTACCTGCTGCGCCTGGAACAGCTCTATCCGTTCCCGGCCAAGGCGCTGATCAACGAGCTGTCGCGTTTCCGCAATGCCGAGATGGTCTGGTGCCAGGAAGAGCCCAAGAACATGGGTGGCTGGGCGTTCATCGACCCCTATCTCGAATGGGTGCTCGCCCATATCGACGCCAAGTACCAGCGCGTGCGCTACACCGGCCGTCCGGCCGCGGCGTCGCCTGCAACGGGCCTGATGTCGAAGCACCTCGCGCAGCTCGCCGCCTTCCTCGAGGACGCGCTGGGCGGCTGATCCCGCCCTAGCACTCCGTAACCGCGACAAAGATACAACGAACGGAAAACACTCATGGCTACCGAAATCCGCGTCCCGACTTTGGGAGAATCCGTCAGCGAAGCGACCGTCGGCACCTGGTTCAAGAAGGTCGGCGACGTCATCAAGGCCGACGAGCCGCTCTGTGAGCTCGAAACCGACAAGGTGACGATCGAAGTGCCGGCACCGGCCGCTGGCGTCCTGTCGGAAATCGTCGCGAATGCCGGCGACACGGTCGAGCCGGGCGGCCTGCTCGGCCAGATCTCTGCGAGCGGTTCCGCCGGTGCCAGCGCGCCTGCCGCCGCCGAAAAGGTCGAGAAGGTTGCGGCCGCTCCGGCTGCCGAAGCCAAGCCCGCCGCGGCTGCGTCTTCCATGCCGGCTGCACCCTCGGCCGCCAAGCTGCTCGCCGAAAACAATATCTCCGCCGACCAGGTCGATGGTTCCGGCAAGCGCGGCCAGGTGCTGAAGGGCGACGTGCTCGCCGCTGTCGCCAAGGGTGTTACGGCCTCGACGCCGGCCGCTGCTGCCGAGCCGGTGAAGGTTGTCGCCCGTGCGGCCTCCTCCGAGGCTGATGCGCCGCGCGAAGAGCGCGTGAAGATGACGCGCCTGCGCCAGACGATCGCCCGCCGCCTCAAGGACGCGCAGAACACCGCCGCCATGCTCACCACCTACAACGAGGTGGACATGTCGGCCGTGATGGACCTGCGCAACCGCTACAAGGACCTGTTCGAGAAGAAGCACGGCGTGAAGCTCGGCTTCATGGGCTTCTTCACCAAGGCCGTGACGCACGCGCTGAAGGAACTGCCGGCTGTCAACGCCGAGATCGACGGCACCGACATCATCTACAAGAACTACTGCCACATCGGCGTCGCCGTCGGCACGGACAAGGGCCTCGTCGTTCCGGTCGTGCGCGATGCCGACCAGATGTCGATCGCCGAAATCGAAAAGGATATCGGTCGCCTCGGTAAGCTCGCCCGTGACGGCGCGCTCTCCATGGCCGACATGCAGGGCGGCACGTTCACCATTTCGAACGGCGGTGTCTACGGCTCGCTGATGTCCTCGCCGATCCTGAATGCCCCGCAGTCCGGCATCCTCGGCATGCACAAGATCCAGGAGCGCCCGGTCGTCGTCGGCGGCCAGATCGTCATCCGTCCGATGATGTATCTGGCGCTTTCCTACGATCACCGCATGGTCGACGGTAAGGAAGCCGTGACCTTCCTGGTCCGCGTCAAGGACAGCCTGGAAGATCCGGAACGCCTCGTTCTCGATCTCTAAAAGGGGATAGCCATGGAAGCGGCAGCGTCAGCGTCTTCGCCCATGCTCGTGCTTCTGGCATTGAGCGTGGCGCTGCTCGTCTTCCATATCGGGCTCCAGGGCGTGCTTTCCACGCGTGAACTCGGTTCCGCCTGGAATGCCGGCCCGCGGGATGGCGGGCGGGAGCCGACAGGCAAGCTTGCCGGACGCGCTGGCCGCGCGTCGGCCAATTTTCGGGAAACCTATCCCGGCTTCGTCGCCCTCGCCCTGGCGCTTGCCATCGCGGGTGATCCGGCGGGCTGGGGACTGGCCGGCGCCTGGCTGTGGTTTATCGCCCGGCTCGTCTATCTTCCGCTCTATCTGGCAGGCATTCCCTATATCCGTTCGATTGTCTGGCTCGTCGCGCTGGTGGGCCTCGCGGTCATGGCGGGCGTGGTCATCTTCTAGGAGACAGGTATCCCATGAGCAGCTATTTCCTGGAACTCGCCTCGTTGATGGCGATCTTTTCCTTCGCCATCGTCTCGCCGGGTGCCGACCTTGCCATGGTCATGCGCCAGTCGATCGTGCATGGGCGGCGCGCGGCGATCATCACGTCCTTCGGCGTCGGCACGTCGCTGATGTTCCACGTCACTTACACGATCCTCGGCCTCGGCCTCATCATTTCCCAGTCGATCTACCTCTTCAACATCGTGAAGTGGTGCGGCGTCGCTTACCTCATTTATATCGGCATCAAGGCCTTGCGTGCCGGCAAGACGGACATGTCCGTCGAGGCGGTGAAGGGCAACGAGGACGGCAAGGGCGAGCAGTCGGCGCTGCGCGCCTTCGGTCTCGGTTTCCTCGCCAATGCGCTGAACCCCAAGCCGGTCTTCTTCTTCCTGTCGATCTTCTCGACCGTCGTCAGTGCCCATACGCCGATCGCTATCAAGTTCGGCTACGGGCTCGTCATGGCCTCCTGCCTCATCGCCTGGTTCGTCGGCGTCTCGCTGTTCATGACGACCCCGCGCATGCGGGCCGCCTTCTCGCGCATGAGCCAGTGGATCGATCGCGCCAGCGGCCTCGTCTTCATCGCGCTCGGCATCAAGCTCGCCACGGAAAAGGCCCACTGAGCCATGCGCACCGCCCTCGTCGTCGCCGGACTTTTTGCCGCGACCGCCGCCTCTGCGGCGGAGTGCCGGCAGGACCGCGCGATCTATGCGGATCGCGACGGGGGCTATGAGCTGACCTTCGAACCGGTCGGGTCGAGTGCTGCCGCGACGAGCCATCATTTCAAGGTGAAGGTGCTCTCAAGCGGCGTGGTGCTCGACGGCATCGTGATGCCCGGCGACGATCCCGCGCGCTCCAACGGCATGGTCATGCACAATTGCCCGGAAGGCGACGTGACCGGCGAGGAAATCGCCGCCTGCACCGTCTGGGAAGGCGTGATCTATACGCTCGATGGGTCCGGTGGAGCAGACCTGCTGCCCGCCGAGGGCGCCACGGCGGCCGAAACGCTGTTGCTCGCCGGCTTCGGCCCGTCCCTGCGCTATTCGACGCTGTGGGACGAGGGCAAGGCCAAGGTGGCGCCCTGGGACGTGCTCAAGCGCAAGGGATGTGCCGCATGACGGAAGCGCCCGTTCTTCTCGTCACCGGCGGCAGCCGCGGCATCGGCGCCAGCGTCTGCCGCATGGCGGGCGCTGCCGGTTGGCAGGTCGCCGTGAACTATGTGTCGAACCTCGAAGCCGCTGAGGCGGTGGTCGCGGATATCCACGCCATGGGCGGCTCGGCGATCCCCGTTCAGGGCGATGTCGGCAGCGAACTCGGCCTCGCCAATATCTTCTCCACCATCGATGGTACGTTCGGCCGGCTCGAAGGGCTGGTGAACAATGCCGGCATCGTCGCCCTGCCGCAGCGCGTCGACGAAATGTCCGCCGAGCGGCTGGAGCGCATGTTCGCAGTCAATGTCATGGGCTCGATCCGCTGCGCCCAGGAGGCCGTGCGGCGCATGTCGACACGACATGGCGGCAAGGGTGGTTCGATCGTCAACATCTCGTCGGTGGCGGCGCAACTCGGCTCGGCCGGGCAATATGTCGACTATGCCGCGAGTAAAGGCGCCATTGAAAGTTTCACCATCGGGCTTGCCCGCGAGGTCGCGACGGAAGGCGTTCGCGTCAATCTCGTGCGCCCCGGCATCATCGACACCGATATCCACGCTTCCGGCGGCCTGCCGGACCGGGCGCGCGACATGGCGTCCCTCATCCCCATGCAGCGGCCGGGCACGGCCGATGAAGTCGCCCATTCCATTCTCTATCTTCTCTCCGATGCGGCATCCTACGTCACGGGTGCCGCCCTCAACGTCAGCGGCGGCCGCTAGGCCCCGCGCAGGAAGGACTTGTCATGGCATATGATCTCATCGTTATCGGTTCCGGCCCCGGCGGCTATGTCTGCGCCATCAAGGCGGCCCAGCTCGGCATGAAGGTTGCGGTCGTCGAGAAGCGCCAGACCTATGGCGGCACCTGCCTCAATGTCGGCTGCATCCCCTCCAAGGCGCTGCTGCATGCCTCCGAGGTCTACCACCAGGCCGGCCATGGCATGGAAGCCCTCGGCATCGACGGCGTGAAGCCGACGCTCAACCTGCCGAAAATGATGGCGCACAAGGATGCGACCGTGAAGTCGAATGTCGACGGCGTCGCCTTCCTGTTCAAGAAGAACAAGATCGACGGCATCCAGGGCACCGGCAAGGTGCTGGGTGCTGGCAAGGTCTCCGTCACCAACGACAAGGGCGAAGAGCAGGTTCTCGAAACCAAGAACATCGTCATCGCCACGGGTTCCGACGTCGCCGGCATTCCGGGCGTTCCCGTCGATATCGACGAGAAGGTCATCATCTCGTCCACCGGCGGCATCGCGCTCGAAAAGGTGCCGGGCCACCTCATCGTCGTCGGCGGCGGCGTGATCGGGCTGGAGCTCGGCTCGGTCTGGGCGCGTCTCGGCGCCAAGGTCACGGTCATCGAATATCTCGACACGATCCTCGGCGGCATGGACGGCGAGGTCTCCAAGCAGTTCCAGCGCATGCTCGCCAAGCAGGGCATGGAGTTCAAGCTCGGTGCGAAGGTGACGGGCGTGGAGAAGGCAGGTGCTGGCGCCAGGGTGACCTTCGAGCCGGTCAAGGGCGGCGATGCCGCCACGATCGAGGCGGACGTCGTGCTGATCGCCACCGGCCGCAAGCCCTACACCGAAGGCCTCGGCCTCAAGGAAGCCGGCGTCGCGCTGGACAACCGCGGCCGCGTCGAGATCGACAACCACTTCCAGACCAACGTTGCCGGCATCTATGCGCTCGGAGACGTGGTGCGCGGCCCGATGCTCGCCCACAAGGCGGAAGACGAGGGTGTCGCGGTTGCCGAAATCCTCGCCGGCCAGGCCGGCCATGTGAACTACGACGTCATTCCGGGCGTCGTCTACACCCAGCCGGAAGTCGCCTCCGTCGGCAAGACGGAAGAGGAGCTGAAGGCTGCGGGCGTCGCGTACAAGGCGGGGAAGTTCCCGTTCACCGCGAACGGCCGCGCCCGCGCCATGCTGGCGACCGACGGCTTCGTCAAGGTTCTGGCGGACAAGGAGACCGACCGCGTGCTCGGCGTGCACATCGTCGGCTTCGGCGCCGGCGAGATGATCCACGAGGCCGCCGTGCTGATGGAATTCGGCGGCTCCTCCGAAGACCTCGGCCGCACCTGCCACGCGCACCCGACCATGTCGGAAGCCGTCAAGGAAGCAGCGCTCGCGACCTTCTTCAAGCCGATCCATATGTGATCCGGATCATATGCGACAGGGGTGGGCGGCTGCGACAACCGGCCGCCTGTCCTCTCTGCTCGATCACGGGCACCATGCAGGCTGTAAAGGATGGCCTTCATGTCCCCCGTTTCGAGACCCGTCTCGCTTCCGCATCCGCTCCTGCCCGCCGCCGATTGGGCGGATCGCTTCACGCTCGGCCTGCCCGTCGATCATCTCACGGCGCGGGAGGCCGCACGGCTGGCGCTCGAACATCCGCCGGGCTGGGTTCGAAAGCTGATGGCACTGCGCAATGCGCTGGTCGCGCCCTTCGGCCTGAAGCGGGCGGCGGAACAGGCCGCGACATCGGCGGTGGAGATCGGCGGATTTCCGGTGGTGAGCGCCAGCGACGACCGGGTCGTGCTCGGTTTCGACGACAAGCATCTCGATTTCCGCATCGTCATCGATATCCGGCAGGATCGGCCGACCGGCCAGACCCTGAGCGTGATGACGCTCGTGCACCGCAACAACCTGCTCGGCCGGCTTTACCTCGCCGCCATCATGCCGTTCCACAAGCTGATCGTTCGCACCATGCTGTGCGGCGTGGGGCGCCGGGTCAGTTCACCGCGGTTACCGTAAAGCCCTGCTTGCGCAGGAGTTCGACGACGCCTTCCGGGCCGGCGAGATGCAGCGCGCCGACGGCGATGAAGACGTTGCCGTTTGCGAGGATCGGTGCGGCGCGTTCGGCCATCGTGTGGTTGCGGTCGATGATGATGCGCTGCTCGAAGTCGGCATAGGCCTTGGCGTCCTCGTCCGTCTCAGGCGCGGAAGCCCGCATCATCGGCATGATCATGCCGGTATCGCCGGCAAGGTAGAGCTGGCTCATCGTCTCGATGACATCCGTCAGCGTATCGCCGAGCTCCAGCGTCTGCACGAGGCCCTGGACCTGCGGTTCGACCGGCAGCGAATCGAGCGCGGAAATCTGCTCGATCAGCGTTTCGAGGCCTTTCAGCGTTTTGCCTTCGGCGAGCGCGGTCTTGGCGAGCTGCTGGTCGAGGAAGGCGGCGCCGGCCGTCTTGCGGGCGATCTCGCAGGCGGGCAGTGCGACGAAGCTTGCGATCATCCACGGCTTCATGCGGCCGACGGCGGCGAGCGACAGGCCGCGCCCCTTCAGGCCTTCCGCAAGCTTCTCCGCATCCTGCTTGTCGAGGAAATCGGTGATGGATTTTCCGTCGGTGAACATGGTGAGGTCCGGCCGCGCCATGATGGCGGCACCCGCCTTCTTCTCGTCGGCGATCTCGTCCGATTCGACGACGATGGTGGCGGCATCGGCATAGGCGGTGCGCGCCGCTTCCGGCATGGCGAGCACGCGCGGGTCCGTCACATGCATGGTGCCGAGCAGCCAGGAGGCGGGCTTGCCGTCCTTCTCGATCTTCCAGAAGATGCCCTTGCCGTTCGGCACGGCATCCGCCTCGGCGCGCAGCTTGGCGAAGCCGGCCGGGTCGTCCTTCTCGAATTTCGTCAGCAGGTTGTCGCCGCCGCACGCTGCAGGCTCCTGCGCATGGGCGGGGGAGAGGGTCGCCAGCACGACGAGGACGGAGAGGGCGATGAAGAGATGGATCGCGGCCAGCGCCCAGAGGCCGGCATCGGCCAGCCGGTCGGCCAGCACCATGCGGCTCTTGTGAAGAAGGACTGTCATGGTCGAACTCCCTGCATATTTTTGGCGACCCTAGCCGCAAGCCGTTAACGGATTCAGGCGCGGGGGTGGGCTCGGTCGTAGATTTCCAGCAGCCGGGCCGAATCGACGCCGGTATAGACCTGCGTGGTCGAGAGGCTGGCATGGCCGAGCAATTCCTGGATGGTGCGCAGGTCCCCGCCACCGGCGAGCAGATGCGTGGCGAAGGAATGGCGCAAAGCGTGCGGCGTGGCGCTGTCCGGCAGGCCGAGCGCGCTGCGCATCTTCTGCATCTCGCGCTGGATGATGGCCGGCTGCAACGGTCCGCCGCGCATGCCGCGAAACAGCGGCTTGTCATCGGCCAAGGGGATGGGGCAGAGTTTGATGTAATCCTCGACGCCGGTCAGCGCCGGCGCAATCAGCGGCACGATGCGCATCTTGTCGCCCTTGCCGGTGATGCGCAGCGACGTCGGCGTGCCGACGAAATCGGCCGGTGTCAGCGACAGCGCCTCGGAGATGCGCAGGCCGCAGCCGTAGAGGAGCGTCAACACTGCGGCATTGCGCACGCGGATCCAGGGCTCGTCGGCGAGCTGTTCGCTCGCATCGACGACGGCGATCGCCTGCCCGGCGGAGAGCGGCTTCGGCAGCGATTTCGGCTGTTTTGGCGAGCGCACGGCGGAGGCACCGGCCGCATTGGCAAGGCCCTTGCGTTCCAGGTGGCGCAGGAAAGAGCGCAGGCCGGCAAGGCCGCGGCCGAGCGTGCGCGCACCCGCACCATCGCGGCGCCGGCTGGCGAGAAAGCCGCGCAGGTCCGCCGGGCGCAGATCGCCGATGTCCTTGAGGCGTGCGGGGGCGGCAAGGTGCTGCGTCAGGAAGGTGAGGAACTGCCTCGTGTCGCGCTCGTAGGCGTCCAGCGTGTTCTCCGACAGCCGGCGCTCGTCGGCAAGCGATGCGAGCCAGCTCTGCCGCTCGGTCATCAGGGTCTGGTCGGCGATGATGAGAAGTTCGTTCATGGCATGCCCTTCGGCCGTTTGCCGCATGGTCGGTGATTTGCGTTAACGTTTGCTTCACCGGCCGCCTTCCTCTGGACATGGTGCCCGGTATAGAGACGATCGTGCTCCTGATTCCGGATACGCTTCATGCTGCTACGCTCCATGTCTGCCGAAAACTACCGTTCGCTGCGTTCGATCCGCATGGATCTCGGGCGGGTGAACCTGTTCGTCGGTGAGAACGGGGCGGGCAAGTCGAACCTCTATCGCTCGCTGCAACTGGTACAGGCGGCGGTGCGCGGCAATTTCGCCCATGAGATCGCGGCGGAGGGCGGCATGGCCTCGGCGCTGTGGACGGGCAAGCGGCGGGCGAACGAGCCGGTGCGCATCCGGCTGGAGGCCGAGCTGCTCGACGAGGACCGGGCGATCACCTTTCGCTATCGCGTCGAGGCGGGGTTGCGGCCACCGATCGATGCAGCGGGTTTCGCCTTCGAGCCGCAGGTTAAGGCCGAGGAATTGTCGATCGAAACCGGCCGCCGGCCGGTGACCATGATGAAACGCGGCGGGCCGGGCATCATGGTGCGCAGCGAGGCGGGCCGGATGGTGGAATATCCCGAACAGGCCCTGACCTCCGAGACCGCCATCGCACTTCTCGGCGATGCCGGCCATTATCCGGAGGTCGGCACGTTCCGCCGCGCGGTTTCGCAATGGCGGTTCTTCCATGGTTTCCGCTCGGATCGCGATTCGGCGCTGCGCCAACCCTGCCTTGCCGTCACCGCGCCGCTGCTCGACGAGGACGGGGCGAACATGGCGGCGGTGTTCGCGACGCTGAAATGGACGCGGGGCGACACGGTCGATCTCGACCGGGCGGTGGCGGATGCCTTTGGCGGTGCACGGCTTTCCGTGCCGGAGCCGGAGGAATTCGCCTCCTATGGGCTGACCTTCCCGCAGTTTCCCCAGCGCATCTTCCAGCCGCGCGAGCTTTCCGACGGGCAGATCCGTTTCCTGGCGCTCGCGGCTGCATTGCTTTCATACCGCACGCCGCCGTTGATCGCGTTGAACGAGCCGGAGGCGAGCCTCCATCCGGACATGCTGTTGCCGCTCGCCGAGATGATCGCGCGGGCCGCCGAGACGAGCCAGTTGTGGATCGTCACCCATTCGGAACGTCTGGCGCAGGAGGTGGAGACGCGCTGCGGCGTGCGGGCCAAGCGCGTCGTGCGCAATGACGGCGCGACCTGGATCGACGGCATGCGGCTGACCGGCGAGATGGACGAGGACGACGAATGAGCGGGCCGGCGATCTTTGCGGTTTTCTTCCCGCACCGGCGGGGGCATCTTCGCGGGCAATGAGCAGCGATTCGATCGACCTTTTCGGGGAGAAACTTTTTCCGCGCACGGTGCCTGTGATGGTGCCGGTGCCCACGCCCACGCCCTATTCCTATTCCGTGCCGGAGGGCATGGCGGTGGAGCCGGGCTCGATCGTGCAGGTGCCGCTCGGGCCGCGGCTGGTGCCGGGCGTCGTCTGGGATGGCGGCGATGACAGCCAAGTCGATCCGAAGAAGCTGCGGCCGATCGAGAAGGTCTTCGACTGCCCGCCGCTCTCCAAGGAGATGCGCGATTTCCTCGACTGGGTTTCCGCCTATACGGTGACGCCGCCGGGTCTCGTCGCCCGCATGGCGCTGCGCGCGCCGACGGCGTTCGATCCAGAGCCGATGATCGAGGGGCTGCGTTTTACGGGTCACCGGCCGGAGCGGCTGACGAGTGCCCGCGAGCGGGTGCTGGAAATGGTGGAGGACGGCATTCCGTGGACCCGCTCGGGTCTTGCGCACGCCGCAGGCACCTCGACGAGCGTCGTCGACGGGCTCGTGAAGCAGGGCAGCTTCGAGACCGTCTTCCTGCCGCCGCCGCCCGTCGTGGCGGTGCCCGATCCGGAGCATGTGGAGCCGAGGCTCGAAGGGCCACAGACGGAGAGTGCGGCGGAGCTTGTCGAGAGCGTGCGCGCCGGTGGCTTCAATGTCTCGCTGATCGACGGCATTACCGGTTCGGGCAAGACGGAGGTCTATTTCGAGGCGATTGCCGAGACGCTGCGGCGGGGCAAACAGGTGCTGATCCTGCTGCCGGAAATCGCGCTGACGGCAAGTTTCCTCGAACGTTTCCAGGATCGGTTTGGCGCAAAGCCCGCCGAATGGCATTCCGATCTCGCGCCCCGCATCCGTGAAAAGGTCTGGCGGCAGGTGACGATGGGGGATGTGCGGGTCGTGGCCGGCGCGCGTTCGGCGCTGTTCCTGCCCTTCGAGAATCTCGGCCTCGTCATTGTCGATGAGGAGCACGACCCGGCCTACAAGCAGGAGGACCGCGTCTTCTACAATGCGCGCGACATGGCGGTGGTGCGGGCGCGCATCGGCGATTTCCCGGCCGTGCTCGTCTCGGCGACGCCCTCGGTCGAAAGCCGGGTCAACAGCGATGTCGGGCGCTATCGCAAGCTGCACCTACCGACGCGCTACGGCGACGCCGCTCTGCCGGACCTGCACCTCGTCGACATGCGGCGCCATCCGCCGGCGCGCGGCGGGTTTCTTTCGCCGGTCATGCTGCGCGGCATCGCCCGCACCATCGAGAAGCAGCAGCAGGCGCTGCTTTTCCTCAATCGTCGCGGTTATGCGCCGCTGACGCTTTGCCGGGTCTGCGGCCATCGGTTCCAGTGCCCGCAATGCTCAAGCTGGCTGGTCGAGCACCGGTTTCGCGGGCAGATCCAGTGCCATCATTGCGGCTATGCCGAGCGCACGCCGGAAGCCTGCCCGGAATGCGGCACCTTCGATCACCTCGCCGCCTGCGGGCCGGGCGTGGAACGCATCGCGGAGGAGGTCGAGAAACATTTTCCGGAGGCGCGCACCATCGTGCTCTCCTCCGACCTGATGGGCGTGAAGCGGCTCAGGCTGGAGCTGGAGGCGATTGCGCGCGGCGAGGCGGATATCGTCATCGGCACGCAGCTCGTCGCCAAAGGGCACAATTTCCCACTGATGTCGCTGGTCGGTGTCGTCGATGCGGATCTCGGGCTTTCGAACGGCGATCCGCGCGCGGCGGAGCGGACGTTCCAGCTGCTCTCGCAGGTGACGGGGCGCGCGGGGCGCTCCGGCCTCAAGAGCCACGGCCTCATCCAGACCTACCAGCCGCTGCACCCCGTCATGCAGGCGATCGTGTCGGGCGATGCGCAGGCTTTTTACGACCGTGAGATCGGCGAGCGGGAAAAGGCGCTGCTGCCGCCGTTCGGCCGGCTCGCCTCGGTCATCGTCTCGGCCGATACCCGCGGCGAGGCGGAGATGCATGCGCGCGGGCTGCGGCAGGCCGCGCCCGATGTGGACGGCATCTCGATCCTCGGCCCGGCGGAGGCACCGCTGGCGCTCGTGCGCGGCCGCCATCGTTTTCGCCTGCTGATCCACGGGCGGCGCAACAGTGACATGCAGACGTTTCTGCGCACCATGCTCGCCAACGGGCCGAAGGAACGGGCCTCGCTTCAGGTGCAGCTCGATATCGATCCGCAGAGTTTCCTCTGAGCGCCATGGTTAACAAAGAGTTGTGCGAAGTTGGCGCGCCCGCTTCTGCGCCTTTCGCGCCTGTGCGATAGAGGGGCGGGCGAGCACAACCGGAGAAACGTCGCGATGGAATTCTACATCCCCACCGAAACGGGCGAGCTGCTCGCATTCTCGGCGGCCATCGTGACCGCGCTTTTCGGCCTCTTCGCACTCTTTGCGCCCGGCACGGCGTTGAAGCTCGCCGGCCTCCAGACCCGCGAGGCGAGCCGCGAAGGGTATGCCTTCGCCCGCTCGGCCGGCGGTTTCTATGCGGGGCTCGCCATCGTCGCGCTGATGATGGCGCAGAGTTGGATCTATATGGGCATCGGCGGCGGCTTCGCGCTCGCTGCATTCGGCCGCATTCTCTCGCTGATGTCTGACGGGTCCTTCACGCTGAAAAACCTCGTCGTGCTCCTCGTGCAGGCGGGCCTTGCCGCGCTGCCTTTGGCCTATGCATTCGGCTTCATCTGAGCGAAAAACCGGCCCGGCCTGCCTCGGCGACAGCAGAACATAGTCTGCGCAGTCAACTTTTGCTCCGACTATGGCCGACTTATGGCGCATTCCTGCGCCGCGTGTGTTGCGAGTCCCGGTTTCCTATGCTAGACGAACCGCGAAATTCAGAAAAAACGGGCTTCAAAGCCTGTGGGAACTGAAGATTACCGCAACGATTTCAGAGGGTTAGGACTGTAGCCTCGCTACCGCCCCGCTTTCTGGATGAAAAGAAGAGAAGCTTGTGCCCGTGGCAGACACATCCCAGCTCGTTTCCGGTGTTGCAGAAAGATACGCGTCCTCGCTTTTCGACCTCGCTCAGGAAGCCGGTTCGGCTGACAGTGTCGGTGCCGATCTCGCCCGTTTCCAGGCGCTGATCGACGGGAGCGAAGACCTCAAGCGGCTGATCCTCAGCCCTGTCTTCTCCGCCGAAGATCAGACCAAGGCCATTGCCGCCGTTGCCGCCAAAGCCGGCATCACGGGCCTCGTGGCAAACTTCCTCAAGGTGGTTGCGTCAAATCGCCGCCTGTTCGCCGTTCCGGGCATGATCAAGGCCTACCGCGTCATCGCGGCCCGCGCCCGCGGCGAAATCACGGCCGATGTCACCTCGGCCCATGCGCTGACCGCAGCGCAGGAAACAGAATTGAAGGCGGCGCTGAAAGGCGTCACCGGCAAAGACGTGACGATCGCCGTCACCGTCGACCCGTCCATTCTCGGTGGACTGATCGTCAAGGTGGGTTCCCGCCAGATCGACACGTCCCTTCGCACCAAACTCTCTACTCTTAAGCTTGCACTGAAAGAGGTCGGCTGATGGATATCCGCGCCGCGGAAATTTCCGCAATTCTCAAAGATCAGATCAAAAACTTCGGCAAAGAGGCGGAAGTCTCGGAAGTCGGCCAGGTGCTCTCCGTCGGTGACGGCATTGCCCGCGTTTATGGCCTCGACAATGTCCAGGCCGGCGAAATGGTGGAATTCCCGGGTGGCATCCGTGGCATGGCGCTGAACCTCGAAAGCGACAACGTCGGTGTCGTTATTTTCGGTTCGGACCGTGACATCAAGGAGGGCGACACCGTCAAGCGGACGGGCGCCATCGTGGACGTGCCGGTCGGTCCGGAACTGCTCGGCCGCGTCGTTGACGCGCTCGGCAACCCGATCGACGGCAAAGGCCCGATCAATGCCAAGCTGCGCTCGCGCGTCGACGTCAAGGCTCCGGGCATCATTCCGCGCAAGTCGGTGCATGAGCCGATGTCGACCGGCCTCAAGGCCATCGACGCCCTCATCCCGGTCGGCCGCGGCCAGCGCGAGCTGGTCATCGGCGACCGCCAGACCGGCAAGACCGCGATCATTCTGGACGCGATCCTGAACCAGAAGGCGATCCACGATAACGGCCCGGAAGGCGACAAGCTTTACTGCGTCTACGTCGCTATCGGCCAGAAGCGTTCGACCGTTGCCCAGTTCGTGAAGGTTCTCGAAGAGCGCGGCGCGCTCCAGTACTCGATCATCGTTGCTGCAACCGCCTCCGACCCGGCGCCGATGCAGTATCTCGCACCGTTCGCCGGTTGCGCGATGGGCGAATATTTCCGTGACAACGGCAAGCACGCCCTCATCGGCTACGACGACCTTTCCAAGCAGGCCGTCTCCTACCGCCAGATGTCGCTGCTTCTGCGCCGCCCGCCGGGCCGCGAAGCCTATCCGGGCGACGTCTTCTACCTGCATTCGCGTCTCCTCGAGCGCGCTGCAAAGCTCAACGACGACATGGGCGCTGGCTCGCTGACGGCTCTGCCGGTCATCGAAACCCAGGGTAATGACGTGTCCGCGTTCATCCCGACCAACGTGATCTCGATCACCGACGGCCAGATCTTCCTTGAAACGGACCTGTTCTACCAGGGTATCCGCCCGGCCGTGAACGTCGGTCTGTCGGTGTCCCGCGTGGGCTCGTCCGCACAGATCAAGGCGATGAAGCAGGTTGCCGGCTCGATCAAGGGCGAACTTGCCCAGTATCGCGAAATGGCAGCCTTCGCCCAGTTCGGCTCGGACCTCGACGCCGCGACGCAGCGCCTGCTCAACCGCGGTGCACGCCTGACCGAACTCCTGAAGCAGCCGCAGTTCTCGCCGCTGAAGACGGAAGAGCAGGTCGTGGTGATCTTCGCCGGCGTCAACGGTTACCTCGACAAGATCGCGGTCAACCAGGTCGGCAAGTTCGAGCAGGGCGTGCTCGGCTACTTCCGCTCCGAGGGCAAGGACATCCTCGACAAGATCCGCACCGAAAAGGCGATCAGCGACGACACCAAGGGCAAGCTCAAGGCCGCCCTCGATGCCTTCGCCAAGACCTTCGGCTGAGGCTACGGTTCGAGCCCTGCGCGCTAAGCTGGCGCGCAGGCAGCCCGGGAACTTTGATTGACGCATGATCCGCTCAGAGGGTTTTCTGGGAGATCATGTCACAGGACGGAAAACGGATGCCTTCACTTAAGGATCTGAAAAACCGGATCGCCTCCGTCAAGGCGACGCAGAAGATCACCAAGGCGATGAAAATGGTCGCCGCGGCGAAGCTTCGGCGTGCCCAGGAAGCGGCCGAGGCCGCCCGGCCCTATTCGCAGCGCATGAGCGCCGTTCTCGCCAACATCGCCCAGGCCGTCGGCCAGGACGATTCGGCGCCGCGCCTCATGACCGGCACGGGCAAGGACCAGGTTCATCTGCTCGTCGTCTGCACGGCCGAACGCGGCCTGTGCGGCGGCTTCAACTCGCAGATTGCGCGTCTGGCGCGTGACCATACCCGCAAGCTTCTGGCGAGCGGCAAGACGGTCAAGATCATCTGCGTCGGCAAGAAGGGTTTCGATATCCTGCGTCGCGAATTCGCGTCGCTGATCATCGACCGCGTCGACCTGCGTGAAGTCAAGCGCATCAACTTCGCAAATGCTGACCAGGTCGGCCGCAAGGTCATCGGCCTGTTCGAAAAGGGCGAGTTCGACGTCTGCACGCTGTTCTATTCCGAGTTCAAGTCGGTCATTTCGCAGATCCCGACCGCGCTCCAGCTCATCCCGGCCTCCGCTCCCGCGGCCGTCGCCGAGACGACCGGTGCAACGGCGATCTACGACTACGAGCCGGATGCCGGCGCGATCCTCGGCGATCTCATCCCGCGCAACATTTCCGTCCAGATCTTCCGGGCCCTGCTCGAGAACGTCGCCGGCGAAATGGGCGCCAAGATGAGCGCCATGGACAACGCGACCCGCAATGCTGGTGAAATGATCAACAAGCTGACGCTCAACTACAACCGTCAGCGCCAGGCTCAGATCACCAAGGAACTCATCGAAATCATCTCGGGCGCTGAAGCGCTCTAAGGACCAGGACAAAGAGGGTAAGAGATATGGCTAAGGCAGCTACCCCGAAGGACACCGCAGCGGCGAAGAAGCCGGCTGCGACCAAGACGGCAGCAGCAGCGGCGGCTCCGGTCGCAGCAGCAGCAACCAAGGCTCCGGCCGCAAAGGCAACCGCTGCCAAGGCACCGGCTGCGAAGACCGCTGTCGCCAAGGCCGCTACGAAGGCTGCGGCTCCGGCTGCATTCGTTGCGACCGGCCGCGTGACGCAGGTCATCGGCGCCGTCGTCGACGTTTCGTTCGATGGCGAACTGCCGCAGATCCTGAACGCGCTGGAAACCGACAACAACGGCAACCGCCTCGTTCTCGAAGTCGCCCAGCACCTCGGCGAAAACACCGTTCGCACGATCGCCATGGACTCGACCGAAGGTCTCGTCCGCGGTCAGCCGGTCGCCAACACCGGCGCCCCGATCACCGTTCCGGTCGGCCCGGAAACGCTCGGCCGCATCATGAACGTCATCGGCGAGCCCGTCGACGAAGCCGGCCCGCTGGTGACCGCCGGCAAGCGCGCCATCCACCAGGATGCGCCGTCCTATGTCGAGCAGTCGACGGAAGCCCAGATCCTCGTCACCGGCATCAAGGTCGTCGACCTGCTGGCGCCCTACGCAAAGGGCGGCAAGATCGGCCTCTTCGGCGGTGCAGGCGTCGGTAAGACCGTTCTCATCATGGAACTGATCAACAACGTCGCCAAGGCGCACGGTGGTTACTCGGTGTTCGCAGGCGTGGGTGAACGTACCCGCGAAGGCAACGACCTCTACCACGAAATGATCGAATCCGGCGTGAACAAGCACGGCGGCGGCGAAGGCTCCAAGGCTGCCCTCGTTTACGGCCAGATGAACGAACCGCCGGGCGCACGCGCTCGCGTCGCCCTGACCGGCCTGACGATCGCTGAAGACTTCCGCGACAAGGGCCAGGACGTTCTGTTCTTCGTCGACAACATCTTCCGCTTCACGCAGGCCGGTTCCGAAGTGTCCGCTCTGCTCGGCCGTATCCCGTCGGCCGTGGGCTATCAGCCGACGCTCGCCACGGACATGGGCCAGATGCAGGAACGCATCACCACGACGACCAAGGGCTCGATCACCTCGGTTCAGGCCATCTACGTTCCCGCCGACGACTTGACCGACCCGGCGCCGGCAACCTCGTTCGCCCACCTGGACGCAACGACGGTTCTGTCGCGCTCGATCGCCGAAAAGGGCATCTACCCGGCCGTGGACCCGCTCGACTCGACCTCGCGCATGCTCGACCCGATGGTTGTCGGCGAAGAGCACTATGAAGTCGCCCGCAAGGTCCAGACGACCCTGCAGCGCTACAAGTCGCTCCAGGACATCATCGCCATCCTGGGCATGGACGAACTGTCGGAAGACGACAAGATCGCCGTTGCCCGCGCCCGCAAGATCGAGCGCTTCCTGTCCCAGCCGTTCTTCGTTGCCGAAGTCTTCACCGGTTCGCCGGGCAAGCTCGTCGCCCTCGAAGACACGATCAAGGGCTTCAAGGGCCTCGTCAACGGCGAGTACGACCACCTGCCGGAAGCCGCCTTCTACATGGTCGGTTCCATGGAAGAAGCGGTCGAAAAGGCCAAGAAGCTGGCTGCCGAAGCCGCTTGATGAACTTGGGGCGCCCTGAACCGGGCGCCCTGTTTCCCGGCCGAATGAAATCAGAAGAAGTGAATGGTCATGGCTGACAGTTTCAACTTTGAACTCGTTTCTCCCGAGCGCCTGCTGGTTTCCGGCAGCGTCAGCTCCGTCGTCATTCCGGCGACCGAAGGCGAAATGACCGTCATGGCCAACCATGCGCCGACCATGACGACGATCAAGCCGGGTGTCGCCACCGTGACGTTCGCGGACGGCAAGAAGGACCGCTACGTGGTCTTCGGCGGTTTCGCCGACATCCTGCCGACCGGCTGCACGCTGCTGGCCGAATCGGCCGTGCATGTCGACGAGATCAAGAGCGAAGACATCACGCGCCGGATCGAGGCGACCCGCGCCGAGCTTGAGCATGCGTCCTCGGACGAACACAAGTTTGGCATCGAGAGCTACCTCGCGCAGCTCACCACGCTGCAGGGCACGCTCCTGCCGGCCTGATCCGAACCCGGATTTCGCAGACACCAAACCCGCTTCGGCGGGTTTTTTGTTGCGCTAGATCCGCTTGCTGAGGGAACAGGGTCTCTTTACCTTATCAGCAAGAATGCTCATCGGCGGGGGCTGCCGGGCGTCCGATTTTGCTGTTTCTTTACGGCAGGGATGGAGAGTGGCCCCAAAATGGCTGGCTCCAGCATCAGGACGAGGAATGATGACCCGCAAGATCGTACCCGTAATCATGGCTGGCGGTAAGGGCACGCGGCTCTGGCCCCTGTCGCGCGCCTCCGCGCCAAAACAGTTCCTCGAATTCCTCGGTGAGACGACGCTGTTCCAGAAGACGCTGGCGCGCGTTTCCGACACCGCGCTCTACGAGCCGGCGATCGTCGTGACCAACAGCGATTTCCGCTTCCTCGTCGCCGAGCAGGCGCGCGCCGCGGATGCGCCGCTCACCTCGATCCTGCTGGAGCCCGTCGCGCGCAACACCGCGCCGGCGCTCGCCGCCGCCGCCACGCTCATCGCGCGCCTCCACGGCGACGACGCCGTCATGCAGGTGCTGGCCTCCGACCACGAGATCGATGCGAACGACGTCTATTTCGACTGTATCGCCCGGGCACGGGCCGCAGCACAGGCCGGCCGCCTCGTCACCTTCGGCATCACGCCCAGCGAGCCCGCGACCGGCTACGGCTATATCGAGATCGGCGAGGACCTCGGCAACGGCGCCAATGCCGTGCGTCGCTTCGTCGAGAAGCCGGATCGCGACAAGGCGGCGGAGATGCTTTCGGCAGGCGGCTATCTGTGGAATTCCGGCATGTTCATGCTGCCCGTCGGCCTGTTCCTGCGCGAGCTCCGGCAATATGCGCCGGAGGTGCTGGATGCGGCGAGCGAAGCGGTCGCGAAGGCGAAACACGACCTCGATTTCGAACGGCTCGACGAGGGGGCCTTTTCGCGCGCGCCCGATATCTCCGTCGACTATGCGATCTTCGAGAAAACGCCGATCGCCGCCGTCGTGCCGTCGCCCATCACCTGGTCCGACCTCGGAAGCTGGGATTCCGTCTGGAAGACCGGCAAGCAGGACGAGGCCGGCAACGTCGCGGATGGCAGCACGACCGTGCTCGACACGCGCAATTCGCTGGTCATCTCGCGTGATATCCATGTCGCCGTGCAGGGCCTCGACAATGTGGCCGTCATCGCCAGCGAAGACGCCGTCTATGTCGGCCGCATGGAAGACAGCCAGAATGTCGGCAAGCTGGTGAAGCATCTCGCGGCGCTGCCGAAGACGGCGAAGCTGACGGAGACGCACCCGACCTCCTACCGCCCCTGGGGTGGCTATACGTCCGTGCTGAACGGCGAGCGCTTCCAAGTGAAGCGCCTCTTCGTGACACCCGGCAAGCGGCTTTCGCTGCAAAAGCACCACCATCGCTCCGAACACTGGATCGTGGTGCGCGGCACGGCGGAGGTGACGATCGGCGACAAGACGGTCATGCTGCGCGAAAACGAATCCGTCTACATCCCGCAGGGCGAGGTGCATCGCCTTGCCAATCCCGGAAAGATCCTGCTCGAACTGATCGAGGTGCAGACCGGCTCCTATCTCGGCGAGGACGATATCATCCGCATCGAGGACGAATTCGGCCGCGGCTGATCAGAGAAGCGTGGCGCCTTCCGGCGTCACCTTCAGCGCCGTCAGGCGGCCGCTCGCGTAACAGGTGGTGTCGATGCAGATCCGGTCCGTGCCGAAGACCGGCTCGGGTCCTGCGGTATGGCCGTGGATGACGGTGATCGGCAGGCCGGGGCCTTCGCTGAGGAACGGTTCGCGGATCCAGATCATGTCGTAATCCTTCTGCTGCGGAAGGGGCACGCCCGGCTGGATGCCGGCATGAACGAAGAGCCGGCGGCCGCTCAAGGCCGCGATCGGCAGGTCTTGCAGGAAGGCGATGTGGTGTGGCGGCACGCGCTGGCGAAGCGCCTCGCCGAGGGCCCGCATGCCGCGCTCGCCGTAGCGATAGTCCGCAAGGTCGATGCCGTAGGAGCGCAGCGTCGCATCGCCGCCATAGTCCAGCCAGCGCAGGTGCTGCAGCGGGTCGATGATGAATTTCAGGAACGTATCGTCATGATTGCCGCAGAGTGCGATGCGCTCGATGCCGTCGGCATGGCGCTCCGTCGCCAGATGCTCGATTACCGCATTGGATGCCGGTCCGCGGTCGACATAATCCCCCAGATAGAGGATCAGCGGCGGCACGCCGGCATAGGCCGCGGCATCGGCGCGGATCTTCTCCTCCAGTGCCAGCACGGCATCGTGGCAGCCGTGCACGTCGCCGATCGCGTAGATCAGCGGCTGGTCGGCGGGAAGCGTCAGACGGCGGCGGCGCAGCGGGGGTAGGGCAATGCTCATATTCGACGTCATAGCGGGGAAGGCGGCCGACGGGAACCGGCAAAGTGGCGCATCCATAGAGCCTGTGTGCTTCAGTCAGAACCACACAGGCTCTATGTCTTTTTGTTTCCGTTTGTCTTATCGGGAAAACCGGTTCCCACTTTTCCCTGACAAACTCTAACGCCGCCTGACGGGCGGGCAGCGGCCGAGCGCGCGGCATTCCGCATCGATCCAGATGCCGGCCTTCTTCTGCATCGCCTGCTGCTGCGCCGGCACTCCTTCCGGCGTCGCCGCCCAGGCCGCGCCGGCGGCGATCAGCGCCTGGGCGATATCCTTGCCGCCGGATGTGCAGGTGAGGAAGGTGGCGGGGCCGATGCGGAAATCCTGCTCGCAGAAGAGCGTGCGGTTGGCGACGAGCTGCCGCAGCACGATCCGCGCCTTCTGGCCGCACACCGCGATGGCGCCACCTTCGCCGCGGCAGAACCGTTTCGCATCGACAGCGATCGCGTTCGTCAGCACATAGAGCCGGTCGCCATCGCGAAAGGACGTGCTGTCGAGCACGGTGACGCGGCTGCTGACGGGGATGCGCAGCGGCGTCATGATGTGCTCGACCGCCAGCCGTTCATAGGTCTGCTTGCTGCGGTCGACGCGCACGGGCTTGTCGGTCCAGATCGGATCGTCGGAGGCGGCACCCGGCAGGAGTTCCGCTGCCATTGCCGCCATGGTGGTGACGAGCAGCAGGAGGAGGGCTGCGATCATCGGCCTTGTTCGCAAGTGCATCACATTTTTTCCGCGAGCGGCAGCCAGCGGCTGCGGTCGAAATAATCCGGCAGGTAGGAGCCGCGGTTACGCGTGCGGTCCGGGTTGATGGTGAAATTGTAGCGCGGCGTTTCGCCGAATTCCTTCTTGAGCTGGATGCGGTTGCCGAAGCGGATGATGTCGAACTCCTTGAGCGCCCGGATGTTCTCGAAAATATCGGGGGCCTCTTCCCAGCGCACCTCGTCGAGAAAGACCTCGATGGCATTGATGACGGCATCGGTCACCTGGGTTTGCGTCGCCGGGTTCTCGATATTCAGCTTGAGGCGGAAGGAGGAGACGCGGGTTTCGGCATTGCCCTTGATCGACAGGAAGACGGAGGAGGACGGGTTCGGCCCGTCGCGCTCATGGGCGAATTCACGGTAGGACTGGCACTCCCAGCTCTGCTGGTCGAAGACGCCGGCCTTCCAGCCGGAATTGACGAAGCCGCCGCGGCGCAGCGCCTCGCAGAGCGCTTCCGGCGCCTTGCGGATCGTGCGCACGAACTGGGTCTGCGTGGGCGTGACGGGGGTCAGCAGCCGTTCGGAAATAAGACCCTCGGGGCGCGGCATGCGGTTGCCCTTCATCTCGTAGGGGCGCAGCGCGCGTTCGCGCGGTTGGGCCTCTATCGGGTCGTAGCCGAAGCGGGCGAGCAGCAGGTTGAGATTGCGGTAATCGTTGGCGAGGAGCACGGTCGCGCCGATCGCTCCGAGCAGCACGATGGCGAAGAGCCCGAAGACAACCAAGCCGGATCTGCCTTGCTTCCGCTCCGTCATGCCGAACCGCGCCGTTGCCCGTGTCGATGCGGCCGCCGGGTGGGGGCCAGGCCCCGGCCACGGCCGATCTTTCGTTCCTGATAGGCCACAAGGCGCACGCCTGCAAGCGCGGCCCAGCGCGCGCCTCACGCGGCGCTGCGCGAGGCCAGCAGGCTTTCATGCAGCATCAGCACCTCCGGCGGCGCGGTGCGAAATTTCGGCAGGCCGAGATGGTAGCCGTAGCCGGTGACGAGGCTCGTCCCGCCGAGCTGCACGAGGGTGCCCGCGGCAAGCTCGGCGGCGATGAGATCGAGGCTGCCGAGCGCCACCCCGTCGCCGCTGCGTGCGGCATCGATCGCCAGCGCATAGGTGGAGAAGGTGAGATGCGGCCGGGGCAGCGGCCGGCGCCGAAAGGTTTCGGGCGCGACGCGCTCCAGCCAGGGGCGGAAGGAAATCCAGTTGGCGTTGAAGCGCTCGTAGTCGATGAGGTCGAGGCCGGCGAGATCGGCCGGGGCGAGCGTGGCGGGATCGAGCCCCTTGCGGGCGATGTAGCCGGGCGCCGCGACTGGCGCCAGTTCCTCGGCCAGAAGCGGCGTCAGGTTCCAGCGCGGGTGCTCGCCGGCGGAATAGAGGATGACGAGGTCGTTGTTTTCCGAGGCGAGGTCGGCGGGGCTGTCGACGGTGACGAGGCGAATGGAAACGCCGGGATTGTCGCGGGCGAAATCGCGCAGGCGCGGGCCGAGCCAAAGATGAGAGACGGAGCCGCTGGCGGCAAGCGAGATGCTCTGGCCGGCGCCGGTGCGGAAGGGTTCGAGGCTCTCTTCGAGATAGTCGAGCGAGGCGCGCACGCGCTGGAACAGCTTTTCGCCGCGCGGCGTCAGCGACAGGTTCTTGCCGGCGCGGGCGAAGAGCTGCGTGCCGAGATGGTCTTCCAGTCCCTTGATGCGGCGGCTGACGGCGGCCTGCGTGATGTTGAGCTCGCGCCCGGCGCGGGAAAAGTTCATGTGCCGGCAGGCGGCGTCGAAGACGCGAAAGGCTTCCAGCGGGATATGGGCGAGCAGACCGACTTTCATGATCTGATGTTATCAAAAAGCCCGAAAAATCCAAGGATTTGAAAATCTGAAATCGTGATGCACGGTTCGGGAAATCGTCTGGGGGATTTTCCGTGAAGTTCGTTACGTCTTTCGTGCCCGATATCCGCTTCGGCGACGGGGCTCATGACACCATCGCCGCCTCCGCCCGCGCGCTCGGCGCGGAAAAGGTGCTCGTCGTCATCGATGGTTTCCTTGCCAACAGCGGCCTTGGCGAACGCCTGGCAGCGCAATTCGCCGCGGAAGGCGTGGCCGCGGATTTCTATTCGGACTTTGCCGGCGAGCCGAAGCTTGCGCATGTGCAGGCCGCAACGGCGGCGGCCCGCGGCAAGGATCTCGTCGTCGGCCTCGGCGGCGGGTCGGCGCTGGATATTGCCAAGATCGCGGCCTGCGCGGCGGCTGCTTCCGAAGACCCGATGCATTATGCGCTTGCCGCCAATCCATTGCCGAAGGCGCCCCTGAAGAAGATCATGGTGCCGACGACAGCGGGCACCGGCTCGGAAACCTCGGCGACGACGATCTTTGCCGGGCCGCAGGGCAAGAAACTCTGGATCTGGGGGCCGGAGACCAAGGCGGACCTCGTGCTGCTTGACCCGGCGCTGACGGTGACGCTGCCGGCGAACCTCACCGCCTGGTGCGGCCTCGATGCCTTCGTGCACGCCTTCGAGGCGGCGACCAACCGCAATGCCCATGCGGGTGCGGCGCTCTATGCCCATGCGGCGCTCGGCCTGTTGACGGAAGCGCTGGAAACGGCGGTGAAGAACCCGGCGGATATCGAAGCGCGCGGCAAGGTGCTGCTCGGCTCGTGTTATGCCGGCGTCGCCATCGACAATTGCGGCACGGCGATCGCCCACAATATCAGCCATGCGCTTGCCGGCCTTGCGCCGGTGCATCACGGGCTTGCCACGGCGCTCGGCTTCGAGGCCACGCTCGCCTGGCTGGTCGAGGCCGACACGGCGGATCTTGCGGCGGCGGCGCGGGCCTGCGGGCTCTCCGATGCGGCGATGTTGCCGGGCTTTGTTGGCGACCTGATGGACCGCTGCGGCATCGTCCGCGCGCTGCCAAAAGCCTTTGCGGATTTCACCACCGCCGATCTCGCCCGCGAAATGCGCGCGCCGGAAAACCAGCCAATGCGCCGCTCGACGGTGCGCGAGATTTCCGACGCCGATATCGAAACCTTCGCGGCCGCAATGATGGCCCTGCCCAAGACGCTCTGAGGACCCGATATGACCGAACAGTTCAGCCGCGCCTATTGGGAAGACCGCCTTGCCGGCCTATCGCTTGATCGGGGGCATTTCATCGAGGGCAAGGTGCAGCCCGCCGCTTCCGGCAAGACGTTCACCCGCACGCGCCCGATGGATGGCCAGCCCGGCGCCGTGCTGGCGCGCGGCGATGTGGCGGATGTCGATCTCGCGGTCGCTTCCGCCCGCAAGGCCTTTGCCAGCGCCGTGTGGCGCGGTAAGGAGCCGATCGAGAAGAAGAAGATCATGCTGCGCTGGGCGGAGCTGATCCGTGCCCATGGCGAGGAGCTGGCGCTGCTGGAGACGCTCGATGTCGGCAAGCCTGTGCAGGCCTCGCTTGGCGTCGATGTGCGGCTCTGCGCCGAGGGCATCCAGTATTACGGTGAGATGGTCGACAAGCTCTATGACGAGATCGCCCCGACGGGACCGAAGGCGCGCGCGCTGGTGCGCAAGGTGCCGCTCGGCGTCATCGCGGCGATCACGCCGTGGAACTATCCGATGATCATCGACGCCTGGAAGCTCGGGCCGGCGATTGCGGCCGGCAATTCCGTCGTGCTGAAGCCGGCGGAACAGTCGTCGCTTTCGGCGCTGCGGCTGGCGGAACTGGCAATCGAGGCGGGCCTGCCCGCCGGCGTCTTCAATATCATTACCGGTTTTGGCGAGGAAGTGGGAAAGCCGCTGGCGCTACACATGGATGTCGACATGGTCGCCTTCACCGGCTCGACCGAGGTCGGCAAGCTGATCATGGGCTATGCGGCCCAATCGAACCTCAAGCGCGTGGCGCTGGAACTCGGCGGCAAGTCGCCGCTCGTCGTCTTCGAGGATGCCGATCTCGATGCGGCCGCCAGTGCCGCCGCCTGGGGCTGTTTCTACAATTCCGGCGAGACCTGCCACGCCGCCACCCGCCTCGTTGTGCAGCGTTCGGTGCAGGACAAGTTGATCGAGAAGATCGAGGCCGTTGTGAAGCGCGAGATCGCGCTGGCGCACCCTTTCGAGCCCTCCGCACAGATCGGTGCGCTGATCGAGGTGGAGCACATGGACAAGGTGTTGGGCCTGATCGCCACGGGCGAGAAAGATGGCGGGCGCCGCGTCTTTGGGGCGGAGCGGGTATTGTCGGAGACCGGCGGCTATTACGTCTCGCCGGGCGTCATCACCGATGTGACGAATGACATGCGCATCGCGCGGCAGGAGATCTTTGGGCCGGTGCTGGCGGCGATTGCCTTCGACACCGAGGAAGAGGCCCTCACCATCGCCAACGACACGATCTACGGGCTGGCCGGCGCCGTCTTCACCCGCGACATGGACCGGGCGCACCGCTTCTCCGAGGCGATCCATGCCGGTACGGTCTGGATCAACACCTACGACATGTCGAATTTCGCCACGCCCTTCGGCGGCTTCAAGCAATCCGGCTTCGGTCGCGACCGCTCGGTGCATGCGATCGACAAATATTGCGATTACAAGACGATCTGGCAGCAGTTCGGCTAACGTTTTGAAGGGGAGGGGCGCATGAGCAAGATCGTATCCATCGGGATCAGCCATCACCGGCTGCCGCTCGATCCGCCGTTCAAGGCAAGCTGGGACGGCCGGCCGCGCCGGCATTTCGACGCGACGATCGTGCGCGTGAGCGATGACGAGGGCCGCGAGGGCATCGGCTCCGGCGACCTGATGAAGGGGTTCGAGGGGCACGAGGACCTGTTCATCGGCCAGGACCCGCGCCATCTCGAACGGCACTACGAGGTGCTGTCGCATATCAATTTCCACTACGGCCGCTGCTGGCCGCTCGATCTCGCACTCTGGGACCTTGCCGGCAAGGTGACCGGCGAGCCGGTCTGGCGCATGCTGGGCGGCCGGGCGGATCGTGTGCGGCTCTACGCCTCCTCGGGCGTGCTGCGCGAGCCCTCCGCCATGGCGGACCAGGCGGAGCGCTATATCGAGGAGGGTTTTCCGGCGATGAAGGTCCGCTTCTCGTCGTCTGCCGGCGGCCGCAATGGCTGGCGCGACGACGTGAAGGCGCTGGAGGCGATCCGTGCGCGCGTCGGCGACCGACTGGAGCTGATGGTCGACTGCAACCAGGGTTGGCGCATGCCCTGGGATACGACGCTGCCCTGGACGTTCAAGGACGCGCTGGTCGTGGCGCGCGAGCTGGAGCGGCTCGGTATCTACTGGATGGAGGAGCCGCTGCACCGCTCCGACCGTAAGGGCATGAAGGCGCTGAAGGAGGCGACGGATATCCGCATTGCCGGCGGCGAGATGACGCGCGAACTCTACGAGTTCCGCGATATCATCGAAGAGCGCGCCTTCGACGTGATCCAGCCGGACGTGGCGCTGGTCGGCGGCATTACCGGCTGCCGGCGGCTCGCCTTCCAGGCGCGCGAGGCGGGCGTCACCTTCACGCCGCACTCCTGGACGAACGGCATCGGCGTGCTCGCCAATGCGCATCTGACGGCGGGTGCGGGGGACGCGCCCTTCCTCGAATATCCCTATGACACGCCGGAATGGAGCGAGGCGCGCCGCGACTATCCGCTCGCGACACCACTGCGCCACGAGAACGGCTGGCTCAAGCTCGGCGAGGCGCCGGGCCTCGGCATCGTGCTCGACGAGGAGCGGCTCAAGGCGACGCGGCTTCCCTGAGCCGCTTCACTTCGCCCCCTTGACATATTCCCCGTGGAGGCCGACTTCACGGGGATACGGACGCGAAGGAGACGAGCCATGAGCGAGGCAGCCCGCACGACGATCGACCAGGCGGAAGTCGACCGGTTTTCGGCGATGGCCGCGGAATGGTGGGATCCGAACGGCAAGTTCCGGCCGTTGCACAAGTTCAATCCGGTCCGCCTCACCTATATCCGCGATCTCGTCTCCGCCCAGTTCGGCCGCGACCCGAAGGCGCATCGCCCGCTCGAAGGCCTGCGCATCCTCGACATCGGCTGCGGCGGCGGCCTGCTCTCCGAGCCGATGGCGCGCATGGGGGCGGAGGTGCTGGGCGCCGATGCTTCGGAAAAGAACATCGGCATTGCCAAGGCGCATGCGGCCGGCAGCGGTGTTCCCGTCGATTACCGCGCGGTGACGGCCGAAGCGCTGGCGGAAGCGGGCGAGACCTTCGATGTCGTGCTTAACATGGAAGTGGTCGAGCATGTCTCAGATGTCGAGTTCTTCCTCACCACCTGCGCCTCGATGGTGCGCCCCGGCGGCGTGATGTTCGTCGCCACGATCAACCGCACGATGAAGGCGGCCGCACTGGCGATCTTCGCCGCGGAAAACGTGCTGCGCTGGTTGCCGCGCGGCACGCATCAATATGAAAAGCTGGTGCGCCCGGAAGAGATCGAGAAGCCGCTCAATGCATCGGGGCTGACGGTGACGGACCGCACCGGCGTGTTCTTCAACCCGCTCACCAACCAGTGGAATCTCTCGAAGGACATGGACGTGAACTACATGATGGTCGCGCGGCGAGCGTCCGCCTGATCAGTTCGTTTCGTCGGGCAGGACGGGAAGGGGTGCCACTTCGACGCCCTCCTCCAGCAGGTCGCGCACCTCTTCGGCGGAGGCCCGGCCGATCAGGCCGCGCTGTTCGGTCTCGCCGTAGTGGATTTTCCGCGCTTCCTCGGGGAAGCGCTCGCCGACATCTTCCGAATTGGCACGGATCGCGGTGACGATCTCGCGGAGCTTGCCCATCATCTCCTTCTGGCCGGCCTGCACGACGAGCTCCTGGCGGCGCTTCCTCTTGCGGGCGGTGGAGACGGAGGGCGCCATCAGGCGCTTGGCGACATGGGCCGAGCCGCAGGTCGGACAGGAGACGAGCGCCATCTTCTGCTGGCGGTCGAAATCGTCCGCCGAGCCGAACCACCCTTCGAAGGTGTGCCCGTTGTCACAGGAAAGCTCGTAGCGGATCAAGCGGCAACGCCCCCCTTCGCGGGTTCGCCTGCCACTTCGAGCGTGAAGGCGCGACCATTGCGCAGGTTGGGGATCTTCTGGTGCGCGGATTTGACGGCGGCGGGGTCGATCTCGGCAAGCACGATGGCCTCGCCCGTGCCGCCGGCAGAGGCGAGCACGCGGCCCCAGGGGTCGATGATCATCGAATGGCCGAAGGTCTCGCGGCCGTCCTCATGCACGCCTGCCTGGGCGGCGGCGATGATATAGACGCCGTTCTCGATGGCGCGGGCGCGCAGCAGCGTTTCCCAATGCGCTTCGCCCGTCTGGCGGGTGAAGGCGGCGGGGACGGAGATGATTTCCGCGCCGGCCTGGGCCTGGATCTTGAAGAGTTCCGGAAAGCGCACGTCGTAGCAGATGGTAAAGCCGAGCTTGGCGAAGGGCAGGTCCGCCATGCGGGCGACGGCGCCCGGCGAATAGACCGCGCTCTCGCGCCAGCTTTCGCCGTTGTCGAGGTCGACGTCGAACATGTGGATCTTGTCGTAGGTGCAGACCTGCGCGCCATCGGGGCCGAAGAGGAAGCCGCGGTTGGCGACCTTGCCGTCGGCAAGCGCAATGGCCGCCGAGCCGACATGTACGTGGATGCCGAGTTCCTTTGCGAGTTCCGCCGCGGCGGCGACCACGAGGTCGTCGGCTTCGGACCGCAGGATCGCCCTGAGCCCTTCGCGATCGCGCTGGAGGGCGCCGGTCATTTCCGGGGTCTGGACATAGACGGCCCCCTTGGCGGCCGCCTCGCGCACGAGGCGCCGCATCGTCTCCACGTTGCGGACGGGGTCGGTCCCGGAGCACATCTGGAGGGCGGCGATCGTGACGGTCATGGGGTTCTCCTCAGGCCGCCAGCAGGGCGTCGAGTTCGCCGGCGCGCTCCAGCGCCTGCAGGTCATCGCAGCCGCCGACATGGCGCTCGTTGATGAAGATCTGCGGGAAGGTGGTGCGGCCGTTGGCGCGCTTGATCATCTCCTGGCGCACATCCGGCGCATAGGTCGCGTCATGCTCTTCGAAGCTCACGCCCTTGGTCTCGAGAAGTTTCTTGGCGGCGCTGCAATAGCCGCAGAATTGACGCGTATAAATAACGACCGAAGCCATGCTTACCTGCTCCAAGACTTGGAAATTCGTCCTTTTCATATAGGTCCGGGAAGGGCCCTTGCAAAGGTCAAAACGGTAATGTCGCTGACACCGGCGCGCTTCAGCGTGCGAGTGACGGCGGCAACGGTGGCGCCGGTCGTATAGACATCGTCGACGAGCACGACGCGCCGGCCGAACAGTGCCTCGCGGCCGGCCGGCGTCACGGTGAAGGCGCCGCGCACGTTTTCCTCGCGCGCCCGGGGGCCGAGGCCGATCTGGCGGCGGGTGCGTTTCGTGCGGCGCACGGCGTCGATCAGCACGGGTTTTTCCGAAAGCCGGCCGAGCGCGCGGGCGAGTTCCGCCGCCTGGTTGAACTTGCGCCAGATCAGGCGGAAGCGGTGCAGGGGAACGGGCAGGATGACGTCTGCCGCCTGCACCGTGCCGTCGCCGGCGCGCAGCATCCATTGCGCCATCATGGGGGCCAGATCCGTGCGGTCGCGATATTTCAGCGAATGCACGAGCACGCGGGCGAGGTCGTCATAGAGCGCCACGGAGCGCAGCCGGTCGAAGGGCGGCGGGGTGGCGATGGCGTCGGCGCTGAGGATACCGGGGCCGAGATCGTGAGTAAACGGCGTGCCGAGCACTTCGCAATAGGGGCGCTCGATGAAGCCGAGTTTCGACCAGCATTGCGGGCAGAGGCTGGCGCGGCTGCCGAGAAGCCTGTCGCAGCCGGGGCAGGCCGGCGGGTAGACGATGTCGAGGGCGGCACGGCCAAGGCCGCGCAGCCGGCGGGCAATGCCCTGCCGGAGCGGGATTGCCGGCAATGCCTCGGCCTCGATTTCGCCCATGCGGTTGACAATAGTCGGTCTTACTGGCCAAAGCGACATGAATTCCGAACGGGATCTTGCCATGGAAACGCTCTTCGACCACGCCCTGATTGACACCAACCGGCTGCGGGCACTGCGCGGCACCCCCGCGGATTTCCTGCTCGACGTGGTGGCGCGGGAGCTTGCGGAGCGCCTCAGCGTCATTGACCGCCGCTTCGAGCGGGCCGTCGAGCTGCATGGCCATACCGGTGCCACCGCGCGGGCGATCGCGGAGACGGGCAAGGTGAACGCCGTCGAGCGGATCGAAAGCGATGCGCGGTTTGCTGCACCCGGCGAGACGCTGACGGTGGCGCCGCTCGAAACGGTGCCGCTGGAACCGCAATCGGTGAACCTCATCGTCTCGCCGCTTTCGCTGCACCTCACCAATGACACGCCGGGCGTCTTCGTGCAGATCCGCCGGGCGCTGAAGCCGGACGGGCTGTTCCTAGCCGCGATCCCCGGCAGCGGCACGTTGCAGGAGTTGCGCGAGGTGCTGCTGGCGGCGGAAAGCGAGATTTCGGGTGGGGCGAGCCCGCGGGTCATTCCCTTTCCGGATGTGCGGGATGTCGGTGCGCTGCTCCAGCGCGGCGGCTTCGCGCTGCCGGTGACGGACAAGGAGGCCTATACGGTCCGCTACGATTCGATCTTTCCGCTGATGCGGGACCTGCGGGCGATGGGCATGGCCAATCCGCTTTCCGGCCGCAGCCGCCGGCCGCTGACACGCGGCATGCTGCTTCGCGCGGCGGAGCTTTATGCGGAGCGTTTTTCGGATCCGGACGGGCGCATCCGCGCGACCTTTTCGGTCATCTACGTCTCGGGCTGGGCACCGCACGAAAGCCAGCAGAAGCCGCTGAAGCCGGGTTCAGCGACGATGCGGCTTGCCGATGCACTGAAGCAGGGCGGCGGGAGCTGATCCGGCCTATTTCGTTCCGGCGGAATCCACACTGTTCGTTATGGCGCCGAAAGTTTTTGCCAAGCCATCGGTGAAGGTTTCCAGGCCTGCCAGCAGGCCAAGCGAGATCAGCGCCAGCAACAGGCCGTATTCGACGGCGGTGGCGCCGTCGCGATCGGAGTAGAATGATTTCAGCAGTCTCAGCACCATTCCCACCCCCGTGTGTGTCCGGTTCAGCAGCCGTTGCCCTGGCCATTGCCATTGACGATGCAGACGGCGCCCGGCATTTCCTGAAGCACGCTGCGGCGCACGGTATAGCGCTTGCCGCCTTCCGACGGGATCGATCCCGTCGAGATCATATCGAATTCGTCCGGCACGTTTGCCATCATGCGCTTGTCGGTCTTCGCCGACAGCACGGGGGTAAGGACCAGCGCAAGCGCTATGACGGCCGTGCCGAACAGCAGAGCAAGGTTCAACGCACCGGTCCGGGTATCTCCGGCCGGCGTGTAATCCTTCTCCTGAACGGCTTTCCAGAAGTCTTCGTCACGCATCTCTGAGTCTCGTAGGCATTCATTGCAACGTTAAGCTCAATCTTTGAACGACGGTGCTAAACGATTGCTTAACGAGACGCGAAAAATGCAGGGTAAATTCCTGCCGAACCCCTCAAAGCCAAACTTCTCAAAGAAGGTCCATCAGGAAGGGGATGAGCGGTTCGTCGGCCGGCGGCATCGGATAATCGCGCAACGCCTTCGCGCGCACCCACTTGATCGCCTGTCCCTCGCGGCCATGGGCCGTGCCCTCGAAGCGGCGGCAGATGTAGAGCGGCATCAGCAGGTGGAAGTCGTCATAGGTGTGGCTGGCGAAGGTCAGTGGTGCCAGGCAGGCGACTTTCGTCTGGATGCCGAGTTCCTCGTCGAGCTCGCGGATCAGCGTCTCCTCGGGCGTCTCGCCCGGCTCGACCTTGCCGCCCGGAAACTCCCACAGGCCGGCAAGCGATTTGCCCTCCGGCCGCTGTGCCAGAAGGATGCGGCCATCGGCATCGACCAGCGCGCAGGCGGCAACGAGCAGGATGCGGCGGGGCTTTGCGATGGTCTCGTTCATGCCGCTTGCGGCCCCCGGTAGCTGTACTGGTAGACGTCGTGGAAACCGGTACGGCGGTAAAGTGCGATGGCCGCCGCATTGTCGGCCTCGACCTGCACCCAGGCGTGGCGCGCACCCTTGAGCTTCGCCCAGCGCAGGCTCGCGTGCAGGATGGCGGTGCCGGTGCCCTGGCCGCGCCGTTCTTCCGCAACGCCAAGCTGGAGGATGCCGACGAGATCGTTGTCGTGCACGGCGATCGTCACCGCCGTCGGGCCGAAATCCGGCTCCTCGAAGATGAAGAGGCCGGTTTCCGGCTTGATGGCGTTGATGATCTCGGTGAGGCCGGGTTTCAGCGCGGGGTCGTCGCCGGCCACGCGGATGCGGGCATCGACGAAACGGCCGACGTCGCGGCTCGGCAGGTGGTCGAGGCCTTCGTCGCGGATCAGGGTGGCGAGGTCCGCCATCATGACGATGGTGCGGCCGTCATCCACCCAGCCCGCCTCGTCCATGAAGGCGACGAGTTTCGGCGGGGTCAGCGGCGTCTGGCGCACCAGCAACGGGCGGCCGTAATCGGCAAAGCGTTTTGCTGCCTTCTGCAGGCGGATATCGATATCGCGCGTGTCGGACGGATCGAGCGGGTTCACCGAATTCAGCCGGCGCGAGGGATGGCCGGCGGTCAGGCGGCAAAGCCAGCTGCCGTCATAGATGACGGAGGCCGCGGGCCAGGCGCGAAACCCGACGGCTTCCAGCCGGCGGACTTTGGGGAGATCGCTTGTCGTCGCTTGTCCGGAAGGGGTCACGCGCTCCGGGCCTCAGCTACGATAGTCGCCGTTGATTTCGACATATTCCTTGGTGAGGTCGCAGGTCCAGACCGTCGCCTTGCCATTGCCGAGGCCGATCTCGACACGCACCGGAATATCCTGGCGCTCCATGACGGCGGTGGTCGCCTCTTCGGAATAGGCTGGATCGCGTTCGCCGTCGACGGCGACGCGCACGTCGCCGAACCAGATGGCGAGGCGGTCGCGGTCGGCCATCTCGCCGGACTTGCCGACGGCCATGACGATGCGGCCCCAATTGGCGTCCTCGCCGGCCACCGCGGTCTTGACCAGCGGCGAATTGGCGATCGACAGGGCAATGCGCTTGGCGGCGTCATCGTTTTCGGCGCCTTCGACGGTGACTTCCACCATCTTGCGCGCACCTTCACCGTCGCGCACGACCTGGAGAGCCAGGTCACGCAGGAGATCGTTGAGGGCGGCGCGGAATCCATCGAGCGAAGCATCGTCCGCCGTCACCGGCGCTTGGCCTTCGGCCGCACCGGTCGCAAAAAGCATCAAGGTGTCGGAGGTCGAGGTGTCGCTGTCGACCGTGACGGAATTGAAGGTCGGGCCGACGCCGGCCGAGAGCAGCGATTGCAGCACCGGGGGCGGGATGTTCGCATCCGTGACGACGAAGGAGAGCATGGTCGCCATGTCGGGCGCGATCATACCGGCGCCCTTGGCGATGCCGTTGATGCGGACGGTGACGCCGCCGAGGTTCGCGGTGCGGGTCGCGACCTTCGGATAGGTATCCGTCGTCATGATCGCCTTGGCGGCTTCGAACCAGAAGTCTTCCGTGGCGGAGGTCCCGAGGCTGTCGAGCACGCCGGAGAATTTCGTGGCGTCGAGCGGTTCGCCGATCACACCGGTCGAGGCGAGGAAAACCTCGCTTTCACTGCAACCGATGGCCTTGGCGGCGGCTTCCGCTGTCATTTTGGTCGATTCGCGGCCCTTGCGGCCGGTGAAGGCGTTCGCATTGCCGGAATTGACGACCACGGCGCGGGCGACGCCGCCCGGCAGATTGGCGCGGCAGAAATCGACCGGCGCCGAGGGGCATTTGGAGCGGGTGAAGACGCCGGCGACCGCTGCGGGGCGATCGAAGATCATCATCAGCACGTCGGTGCGGTTCTTGTATTTGATCCCGGCGGCGGCGGTCGCCATGCGCACGCCACCGACCGGCGGCATTTCGGCATAGGTTTTCGGGGCGAGCGGGGAGATGGAACCGGACATGCTGTTTTCCTGCCTCAAGAAGAGGCCCGGCAAAAAAAAGCCGGGCCATTGTCGATCTTACTGCTGGCCTTCGGTTGCCGGCGCTGCTTCGCCTTCGCCTGCTGCTTCCGGCTTGTTGACCGCGTCATAGGCGGTCTTCAGTGCCGGGTCCTGGATGTCGACGGGGGCCGCGGCCTTCGCCTTTTCCAGAAGTGCCAGATACTTGTCGCGCATGACGAGCTGACGAACCTGGGCTTCGACCTGGTCGAGCGCCGGGGGCTGCTGCTGGCGCTTGTCCTCGATCTTGATGACGTGGAAGCCGAACTGGGTCTTTACCGGGACCTTGGAATAGGCGCCCTTTTCCAGCGCGAAGGCGGCCGTTTCGAATTCCGGAACCATGCGGCCCTTGGCGAAATAGCCAAGGTCGCCGCCTTCGGATTTATTCGGGTCGGTCGACTTCGCCTTGGCGATCTCGACGAAATCCTTGCCGGCATCGAGCTCGGCGATGACGGCCTTGGCCTCGTCCTCGGTCTTGACGAGGATGTGGCGGGCGCGGATCTCGTCTTCCGGCGTAATCGCGGCGACTTCCTTGTCGTAGCGCGCCTTCACCTCTTCCGGGGTGACGGCATCGACGACGTGCTTCTTGAAATAGGCGTTGTGCAATTCGCGATCGGTGAGGAAAGCGAGGCGCTGCTTGAAGTCGGCGTCGTTCTGGAGGCCTTCCTTGTCGGCATCCGCTGCCAGCAGCTTCACGTCGATGATGGAGGAGAGGGCTGCGACGCGCTTCTGCTCGTCCGGCAGGTTGGCGAGCTGCGGGTCGAGGCCGGCGATCGCGAGCTTCAGCTCCGATTCGTGGATCTCGAGCGCGCCGACCTTGGCGACGACCGGATCGGCCGCCGCATCCTGTGCGCGGACGCTGGTGCTTGCGGCGGCAATCGCGATAAGGGCGACTGCTGCGAGCTTGCTGTACTTGAACATTTCGAAGAGACCTTTCACATCCTCGCCGGAATCGGGCCGATATCCGGTGCCAGTCGGCTCAACACCACCAGAATGTGGCAGTTGTGCAACCGCCTGAGCCGTTGACATCATTCGACCCCCCTCTTATCTGTCACGCAATCCCGCGTCCAGAACAGTTTCCGGGCGTCTCAACGCTTTGCGCGCAAATATCGTGCGACCTGTCACGCGCCGGGCGCCCATGAAGAAAGGACCATCCTGATGGTCAGCCTCGGCGGCATAGCCCGCAAGTTGTTCGGTTCCTCGAACGATCGCCGCATCCGCTCCTACAAGCCCCGCGTTGACGCCATCAATGCGCTCGAACCGGAGATGAAGGCGCTCTCCGACGAGGCGCTGCGGGCAAAGACCGTGGAATTCCGCGAGCAGCTTGCCGCGGGCAAGACACTCGACGACCTCCTGGTGCCGGCCTTCGCGGTCGCCCGCGAGGCGGCGCTGCGCGTCCTGGGGCTGCGTCCTTTCGACGTCCAGCTCGTCGGCGGCATGATCCTGCATGAAAAATCGATCGCCGAAATGAAGACCGGTGAAGGCAAGACGCTGGTGGCGACGCTGCCCGTCTACCTCAACGCGCTCGCCGGCAAGGGCGTGCATGTCGTCACCGTCAACGACTATCTCGCCACGCGCGACAGCGCGATGATGGGCAAGATCTACGGCTTCCTGGGCCTTTCGACGGGCGTCATCATGCACGGCCTCGACGACGACCAGCGCCGCGCCGCCTATGGCAGCGATATCACCTACGCGACGAACAACGAACTCGGCTTCGATTATCTGCGCGACAACATGAAGTACGAGCGCAGCCAGATGGTGCAGCGCGGCCACTTCTTCGCAATCGTCGACGAAGTCGACTCGATCCTGGTCGACGAAGCGCGCACGCCGCTGATCATTTCCGGCCCGCTCGACGACCGCTCCGACCTCTACACGACGATCGACGCCTTCATCCCGATGCTGGACGAGGCGGACTACGAGATCGACGAGAAGCAGCGCTCCGCCAATTTCTCCGAAGTCGGCACGGAAAAGCTCGAAAACCTGCTGCGCCAGGCCGGGCTTCTCAAGGGCGAATCGCTCTATGACGTCGAGAACGTCGCGATCGTCCACCACATCAACAACGCGCTGAAGGCCCACAAGCTCTTCACCCGCGACAAGGATTACATCGTCCGCAACGACGAGATCGTCATCATAGACGAATTCACCGGCCGCATGATGCCGGGCCGCCGTTATTCGGAAGGCCAGCACCAGGCGCTCGAAGCCAAGGAAAAGGTGACGATCCAGCCGGAAAACCAGACGCTGGCCTCGATCACCTTCCAGAATTATTTCCGCATGTATTCCAAGCTCGGCGGCATGACGGGTACGGCTTCGACGGAAGCCGAGGAATTCGGCAACATCTACGGCCTCGACGTCGTGGAAGTGCCGACCAACCTGCCGATCAAGCGCCTCGACGAAGACGACGAGGTCTACCGGACCGTCGAGGAGAAGTACAAGGCGATCATCCAGGAGATCAAGGACGCGCGCGAAAAGGGCCAGCCGGTCCTCGTCGGCACAACCTCGATCGAGAAGTCGGAATATCTCGCCGAGCGCCTCAAGATGGCGGGCTTCCAGGATTTCCAGGTGCTGAATGCCCGCTACCACGAGCAGGAAGCCTATATCGTTTCGCAGGCTGGCGTTCCCGGTGCCGTGACGATCGCCACCAACATGGCCGGCCGCGGCACCGACATCCAGCTCGGCGGCAACCTCGAAATGCGCCTGGAGCGGGATCTCGCCGAAATGGAGCCGGGTCCGGAGCGCGATGCCAAGCGCGAGGCGATCATCGCCGAGGTGAAGAAGCTGAAAGAGCAGGCGCTTGCCGGCGGCGGCCTTTACGTTCTCGCCACCGAGCGCCACGAAAGCCGCCGCATCGACAACCAGTTGCGCGGCCGTTCCGGCCGCCAGGGCGACCCGGGCCGTTCGAAGTTCTTCCTGTCGCTTCAGGACGACCTGATGCGCATCTTCGGCTCCGAGCGCATGGATTCCATGCTGCAGAAGCTCGGTCTCAAGGAGGGCGAGGCGATCGTCCATCCCTGGATCAACAAGGCTCTGGAGCGGGCGCAGAAGAAGGTCGAGGCGCGCAACTTCGACATCCGCAAGAACCTGCTGAAATATGACGACGTGCTGAACGACCAGCGCAAGGTGATCTTCGAGCAGCGCATCGAACTGATGGACAGCGAAAGCCTGTCGGACATCGTCGCCGACATGCGCCACGAAGTGGTGGAAAACCTCGTCCGCCTGAACATTCCGGAAAATGCCTATGCGGAGCAGTGGAACGTCGCGGGCCTGAAGGCCGGCGTGCTCGAACAGCTCAATCTCGACCTGCCGATCGACGCCTGGGCGGCCGAGGAAGGCATCGACGAGAAGGACATCCTGGAGCGCCTGAAGACGACCGTCGACGAGGCCGCGCAGGCCCGCGCCGACCGTTTCGGCCCGGAAATCATGACCTATGTCGAGCGCTCGGTGCTGCTCCAGACGCTGGACCTCCTGTGGCGCGAGCACATCGTCAACCTCGACCACCTGCGTTCCGTCATCGGCTTCCGCGGTTATGCCCAGCGTGATCCGTTGCAGGAATACAAGGCGGAAGCCTTCGAACTTTTCCAGGCGCTGCTGGCGAACCTGCGCCAGACGGTGACCGCGCAGCTGATGCGCGTCGAGCTGGTGCGCCAGGCTGCCGACGGACCTGCACCGGCCCTGCCGGAAATGGAAGGCCACCACATCGACGGCACGACCGGCGAGGACGATTTCGGCGAAGGCAATGGCGGCGGCTTCATGGCCGTTGCCGTCGCGCCGGAAAACCGCGATCCGAACGATCCGGCGACCTGGGGCCGCGTCTCGCGCAACGAGGCCTGCCCCTGCGGCTCGGGCAAAAAATACAAACACTGCCACGGTGCCTTCGAACAGGCCTGATCGATCTCGAAAATGCCGCCTCCGGGCGGCATTTTGCTGACAGGTTTCCCCACACCCGCGACGTCATCCTCGGCCCTGAGCCGAGGATCCACCGGCGTGCCCGGAGCATGGATGGTCGGGTCAGGCCCGACCATGACGGGGGAGAGGTTGGCGGCATTTTCTTTTGGCTGTCCGGGCGGCTCTTCATGGCCCGACCCAACCGTTTGTTAACCCTGATCTGACAAGACTGGCCTTTGTATAGTTTCGCGTAGCGTTCGGGTTCCTGTGTTGATGGCGGTCATTCAGTCGGCGGAAAAGTTGCTGCCATCCGGCCTGCGCGGCAAGGCGGAGCCGCTCGTGCGCGCGCTTGCCGCCACACTCGCCAGCGACGACCCCCGCAATCTTGCCCAGCGCATGGCGCTGATCGCCTTCGCCATCCGCGTCGTCAGCGCGGCCATCGCCTTCATTTCGCAGATCATTCTTGCCCGCGTGATGGGCGAGTTCGAATATGGCATCTTCGTTTTCGTCTGGGCGCTCGTCGTCATTTTCGGCGATCTCTCCTGTCTCGGCATCCACACGACGATCGTGCGCTTCCTGCCGGGTTATGCCGGGCGCAGCGCGCATGCGGAAATCCGCGGCCTCACCTCGACCGCGCGCATCTTCGCCATGCTGACATCCTCGGGGCTGGCCGCCGTCGGTCTCCTCTGCCTCTGGCTCTTCCACGAATCCTTTGCCGGCTACTATCTCGTGCCGCTCTTCATCGGCCTGTTCTGCATGCCGATGATCGCGCTCGGCGATGTGCTGGAAAGCACGGCGCGCGCGCATAGCTGGGCGGTCGTGGCATTGAGCCCGACCTATATCGTGCGCCCGCTGCTGATCCTCGTCTTCATGATGCTCGCCATCTCGCTGGACGCGCCGCATACGGCGCTGACGGCGATCGTCGCAGCCCTTGCCGCCACCTACCTCACCACGGTCGTGCAGTTCTTCAACATCGTGCGCCGGCTGGGAAAACGCTATGTCGCGGGGCCGCGCAAGATCGAGTTCTCGCTGTGGATCAAGGCCGCGCTGCCGATCTTCCTGATCGAGGGCTTCGGCTTCATGCTGACCAATTCCGACGTGCTCGTCGTCGGCCTGTTCCTCGATCCGGAAAGCGTCGCCATCTATTTTGCCGCCGCCAAAACGATGGCGCTGGTGCATTTCGTGTTCTTCTCGGTGAAGGCGGCCGCCGCACCGCGTTTTTCCGCGATGTTTTCCGCTGGCGACCGCGTGGCGCTCGCACGTTTTGCCGGCGAGACCGTGCGCTGGAGCTTCTGGCCGTCGCTTGTCGTCGGCGGGGGCGTACTGATCGTTGGGCATTTCCTGCTGTCGCTGTTCGGCCCGGCCTTCACGGCGGGTTACAGCCTGATGTTCATCCTGTTCGTCGGCATTCTCGCCAAGGCGCTCGTCGGGCCGGGCGAGGTGCTGCTCACCATGTCCGGCGAACAAAAACTGTGCGTCGCCGTCTATGCGGTGGCGCTCACCGCCAACATCGCCTTCAACGTCACGCTCATTCCGCTCTACGGCCTGACGGGTGCTGCCATCGCCACCACCAGCGCCATGATCGTCGAGGCGGTGCTGCTGCACCTGGCTGTGCGCACGAAACTTTCCATCATTCTCTTCGCCTTCGCCAATCCGGTGAAGGCGAGCCTTGTCAACGGGATGGACCGCCATGACCGATAGCCACGGCTTCGACCACGCCATTGCGGCCGGACGTGCCCAGGCCGCCATCCCGCCGGCCCCGCCGATGGCGCAGCCGCCGGCGGACAAACGCGTCGCCGTCGGCCGTCCGGGCCGCTCGCTGGCACTTTATCCGGCAACCGCCGGCTACGAGCTGCAGCAGGAACTCGATTTCCTGTCGAACCGCGTCATGGAGCCCAACGTCTTCTTCACGGGCCGGTTTCTGGCACCCGCCATGCCGCGCCTGGAAGACCGCACGGTGCGCCTCTCGGTCATCCGCGACGAGAGCAACGGGCGCAGCCGCATGCGCTTCCTGATGCCGTTCTCGGTCGAAAAGCCGGGCTTCTCCATCGGCTCCAGCATTTTGCGCGCCTGGTCCAATCCTTTCGGGCCGCTCGGCACGCCGCTCGTCGATGCGGAGGAGGCGGCCGAAACGCTCGACAACCTGCTCGACGCGCTCGGCAGCGCGGGCACCGGCCTGCCACCGATCCTCGTCCTGCCGGACCTGCGCCTCAACGGAGCCTTCGCGCAGCTGATGCGCGCTGTGGCAATCGGTCGCAACCTGCCGGTCACGGTCACCGACACCTATCGCCGGCCGATGCTGGAAAGCCTGCTCGACGGCCAGACCTATTTGCAGAAGGCGATCTCGCCCGAGCATTTTCGCGAATTGCGCCGGCAATGGCGCAAGCTCGACCAGCAGGGTGCGCTCAGCTACAACGTCGCCCGCCAGCCCGCCGACATAAGACTGCGCATGGAGGAATTCCTGCTGCTGGAAGCGGCCGGCTGGAAGGGCCGCGGCCGCACGGCGATGATCAACGACCGCTACCGCGCCGCCTTCGCCCGCGAGGCGATCACCAACCTTGCCGAAACCGACGGCGTGCGTATCCACACGCTCGACCTCGACGGCCGCGCCATCGCCTCGATGATCGTCTTCATGACCGGCGGCGAGGCCTATACGTGGAAGACGGCCTATGACGAAGAGTTTTCGAAATATTCGCCGGGCAAGCTGTTGGTGGCCGAACTGACGGAATGGCATCTGGACGACGCCAATATCGCGCGTTCGGATTCCTGCGCGGTACCGGACCATCCGGTGATGAGCCGGTTCTGGGAAGAGCGCGAGGACATGGGCACGCTCGTCGTCGGCCTGCAACAGAACCGCGACCGCGACGTGCGCCAGGTCGCAGCACAGCTCCACCTCTACCGCAACACGCGCAACGTGGCCCGGCTGCTGCGCGACAAGATCCGCTCGCTGGCCAAACGTTAAGCGGCGAAGGATGTTTCTTCGGCGGCGCGCTTGCGCAGCAGGTGGCGGATGACTTTGCCCGAGGTCGTCAGCGGGAGACTGTCGACGAACTCCACCTCGCGCGGATATTCGTGCATGGAGAGCCGCGATTTCACCCATTCGCGGATATCGGCGGCAAGCGCCTCCGAGGGCGCCTGGCCCGGCCGCAGCACCACATAGGCCTTGACGATCTCGGTGCGCAGCTCGTCCGGCTTGCCGACGGCGGCGGCGAGCTGCACGGCCGGGTGGCCGGCAAGGCAATCCTCGATCTCGCTCGGCCCGATGCGGTAGCCCGACGAGGTGATGACGTCGTCGTCGCGGCCGAAGAAGGTGACGTATCCCTCTGCATCCATGCGGCCGAGATCGCCGGTCGTCATCCAGTCGCCGATGAATTTTTCCGCCGTCGCCTTGTCGTTCCGCCAATAGCCGAGGAACATCACCGGGTCAGGCCGCTTCACCGCGACCTGGCCAACGGTGCCGCGCGGCACCTCCCGGCCATCCGCATCGATGATTGCGACGACATGGCCCGGCACCGGCTTGCCGATCGGTCCCGGGCGCGAAACGCCGAGCTTGCCGATCGAGCCGAGCACGATGTTGCACTCGGTCTGGCCGTAGAATTCGTTGATGGTGATGCCGAGCGTATCGCGCACCCATTCCCACGTCTCGCGGCCGAGCGATTCGCCCGCCGAACCGATGGTACGCAGGTTCAGTCGGTATTTTTCGCGCGGATTGGCGACCGATTTCATCAATCTCAGCGCCGTCGGCGGGATGAAGGCGTTGCGCACGTCCATCTCCTGCATGATGCGGTAGGCCATGTCGGGATCGAATTTCTGGCCGGGCGAGGAGACGACCGGCACGCCGAGCAGCAGCGCCGGCATGAGCACGTTGAGAAGCCCGCCCGCCCAGGCCCAGTCGGACGGCGTCCAGATGCGGTCTCCCGGTTGCGGCAGGAATTCATGGTGCATCTGGAAGCCCGGCACATGGCCGAGCAGCACGCGGTGGCCGTGCAGTGCGCCCTTCGGCGGGCCGGTCGTGCCGGAGGTATAGATCATCATCGCCGGATCGTCCGGACCGCTGTCGACGGCCTCGAACGGGCCGGCATACCGGGCGACGAGATCGTGGAAGGATTTTTCCGCGGGATCGGCGACCGGATCGGTGGTCACCACCAGCTCCAGCGTCGGAAGCTCCTGGCGGATCGGTCGCAGGCGCTCGGCGCCGAAGCGGTTGGTGACGATCGCCCTGGCTTCGGCATTCTTCAGCCGGAAGAGCAGGGCATCCGCACCGAACAGCAGCGCCAGCGGCAACGCGATGGCGCCGAGCTTGTAGATCGCGACATGGGCGATGACCGTTTCAAAACCCTGCGGCAGCAGGATGCCGACGCGGTCGCCCTTGCCTACTCCCTCGGCTGCTAGTGCCGCCGCAAAGGCATCCGAGCGGGCGGCGAGTTCGCCATAGGTGAGCGCCAGCGGTGGGGCGTCGGGCAGGAAATGCTGGAGGCAGATGCGGTCCGGCTCGCGCGCCGCCCAGGCGTTGGAGACCGCGGTGCCGATGTTGAACCGTTCGGGGATCTTCCAGCGAAAATCCCGGTACAGCGCATCATAGGTCGGTCTCTCGTCGAGCATCCGGCGTCACTCCAGTTTGCTGCATTGCACCTAGCATTCCGGAGGGGCCGCCGGCAATGGCGGGTTTTTGTGGGGCTTAGAGCCAGGAAAGGCGGCTGTCCACCTCCGTGACGTCCTTGAGCGAGGCCGCGATTGCGCTCGCCCGATCCGCCTCAGCGGCGGAGCCGACGTTGCCGGTGAGGATGATCCGCGTGCCCTTGCAGGTCACCCTGATGTCGGAGGCGTCCACATCGCCGGCCAGCGAAAGCGCATCCGCGACCGCTGCTTCCAGCCAGGCGGGGTGCGGACCATCGAAATGTTCGGGCGGTTCGCCCTTGAAGGTGCCTTCCTTGAAGACCATGGCGCGCGCTCCTCTATGGCGGGTTCGGTGGACAACGCTGAAAGATCGGATTTGTTCATGGCGGTTTAAGGGATGGTTAGGGGTGCTTCGATGTCGGACAGCTCTGTGCCGAAACGGCGGTTGCCGGGCCTAAGCGCCCGCGTTAAGCATCGGCATCTCCAGCGAGGACGTGTTTATGAGTTCCATCAATATTAGCGGTTTCACATCGAAATCCGGCGCCAATTTCAGCAAGTTCGTTTCCGAAAAACTGCATGACATTCTCGACTACGAGCACGAAAAGGTAACATCGACCTCACTGAAGTTCTCCAATGATGCAAAGAACTACATGGCGATAGGCGGCTCGAAGCTGAAATACACCTTCGACGGCAAGGAAGTCTCTGGCATTACATCGGGAACGATCACGTCTTTCAAGGCGGTGTCCGAAGGTCAGGCGCTGCTCGACATCACAAAACTTTCGCTCGCCGGCAAAAAACTCTCCAATGCACTCGACAGCGGCAGCACGAAGACCTTCCTAGACACGCTTCTTTCCGGCAATGACGTCATCAAGGCCACCAAATATGCCGATACGTTCTGGGGCGGGGCCGGCAACGACACGCTCTATGGCTATGCCGGCAACGACCGTCTGGAAGGCGGCGCGGGCGCCGACAAGCTTTATGGCGGTGCGGGTGCGGATACGTTCGTTTTCCGTTCGGTGAAGGATTCGACCGTTGCCGCGGGTGGACGCGACACGATCGTCGATTTCAGCCAGACGGAGAAGGACAGGATCGACCTCAAGGCGATCGATGCCGATACGACGCTCGCCAGGAACCAGGCGTTCAGCTTCATCGCAGACAAGGCCTTTTCCAAGGATGCGGGCGAGCTGCGCTACGAGAAGAAGGGCGGGGATACCTTTGTCCACGGTGATGTCGATGGCGACGGCAAGGCCGATTTCTCGATCCGCATCGACGCGTCGATCGATTTCACAAAGGCCGATTTCATTCTCTGAAGACCCCAGGATGGTTGAGACCCAAGAGCGTGCACATCGCTCTCGGGTCCCCCTCACAACCGCATCCGGGGGTGTCTGCAGTTGCAGCCGTAGAATGCAGCTGTGCAAAATTTGTTCCCGCTAAAATGCGGGTTTTTTGAGCGAGGGGTTTTCGGCCGGAATCGTGCGCTGGCCTAAAGCGTGCTCTGGATGAAATGATGCACATTGCGCACGGTCCGCGACGTATAGGCGCCGTGGTTCTGCGTGAAGTCCCATGCCATGGCGCAAACCACCGTAACGATGATGATCAGATATTTCATGGACGCCCACGCAGCTGGTTGGCCCTTGACGGCAGACGGAGCTGAAGTCGCTGATAGTCGAAGCTGAGCTTGGACTATGCGTGGGAGGGTGAACCTGGGTCGGGGTGGAGTCCAGGTAATTTTACGATGTGCTAATTAAGTGATGAACGAGCCGTTAGTGCGCGCCACTACGTGCACCAAAAAGGCAAACGGCATGACACCTACGGGGTCCATTCGTGATTAGGGATTGGCGAGGAAGTCCAGCCGCTCTTTCTCGCCCTGGAACAATTGCCAGGAGCCGCGTTGCACGAAAGCGGGCTTGGCGAAGGTGCCGAACGCCACGTCGTGCTCGGAATCGAGCCAGCAGTAGAAGAGAGCGGTTTGATCGGCATACCAGATCGGCCTGCCCGTCGAGCGGGCATTTTCCACAATCCTCTGAAGGTAGGCGCCGATCCGATTTGCGAAGCGAAGCGCGCCGGGCGTTTGCCGCGCCATGAAGGAACAGGCCGTGACCGACTCCCATGGAAGCCTGTTCAGGGTGCGTGCCTTGTCGAGCACCTTCGTGCTCAAGAGGACGTCAAGGTCGGTGTGCTCACTCTCCATATGCCGCAAATCGCGAGCTACATGGCCATCCACGTCGCCGACGAACACAGACCGGTAAAGTTGAAGGTATCGGGCCAGATGGATGTAGCGCGCGCTGGCATAATATCCCCGCTTCTGGCGCACTTCTAGGCCCGACAGATCGGTATGATCGATCGTAAAACCGAAGCTGACGGGCAAGCCCCAGGAGTTGATCGCCTCGCGGGGATCGAAGCCCACGCAATGGAAGTGCAAGCCGTTCGCCGGGTTCGTCTCAGCATAGCGTCTTGCGACGAGCAGGGCATATTTTTCGAAGTAGGTGCGATCGAGGGAGAGCAATGTGACATGCTCGGCCGCCGACGGGCTCACCTCGATATCGTGTCCGGGAACGATCGTGCCCGCGTAGTTGGTTTCGACGAGCACGCTGGATATGCCGGCAAACGGCTCAATGAACTTGAGATCGCCGACCGACACGAACGAAGAGCGGGCATGGACGGCGTTTCCCGTCGCATGGGCCGACATGGCCTCGAAGGCGGCGAGATGTCTCTCGGCGCTCGGCCAGCCGGCTCGCAAAAACGCCGTCGTTTCATTGGCATCGATGGCAAAACCGTCGCGCTCTTTGCCCGCCATCAGGCGATCGCGTTGAGAGCGATAGAAGGCAAGGAAGATCAGGTCGGCGACGTGCAGGGGAAGATGACGGAGCCGGCCGCGCAAACCCTCCGCGGTCGACCGAATCCGGGGCCAATCTTTTTGCGAGAAGAGGAACCAGAAGAATTCCGTCAATGCTTCATCGGAAAGATCGCCGGAAACGGCGCGTGCGGCATTCTCGCTCAAATACCGCTGGAGCGCCGGCATATGGACCGCCCGACGGGCTGCCGCGCCGAATTTCAGGATCTGCTGTTCGAATGACAGCGCGCTATCCAGGGTCGCATCCACCTCGACGGGCAAGTCGACATTGGAATAACACCGCGTCAGTTCTCCCAACTCTTGATTGATCACGTTGAAGCCCGTTCGATTGCAAGTCCTTGCCGTTTCATCTGCCTCATGCGGATAGTTTCGGCAAGGCCCGGGCGATAACCCGGCCTTGGCTAGCCCGTTGATTTGCCCGAAGGCTAGGATGGAACCGGAAACAAAGTGCCTAAAAAAGCTTTGAGATTTTGGTGCCCCATGCCGGAATCGAACCAGCACTCCTTTCGGAACTCGATTTTGAGTCGAGCGCGTCTACCAGTTCCGCCAATGGGGCACGGCACTTGTGAGCCATCGCCGTTTACACGAAGCTTTCGCGGGCGGCAACCGGCAAATCCGGGGGCGGGCATGATCACTTATCCGTGCGGGTGATTTACAACGGCGCGCCGCCTGATAGAACTCGGCGCCGTTCCGCCGGCACCCCCGCCGGCCCGATTGGACGATCCTGATGACTGCATCCCTCGACCTTTCCCGCAAGACATCCGCAGGCCTCCTGACGCTCGGCATGGCGGCGACCGTCGGTGGCGCGCTCGCCTTCGAGCATATCGGCGGCTACATTCCCTGCGCGCTCTGCCTGTTGCAGCGCGATCCCTATTATTACGGCATTCCGGTCGCGGTCGCGGCGCTGCTTTCGGCCCTGTTCGGCGGTCCGGCCTGGCTGACGCGGCTGCTGCTGGCGATTGCCGGCATCATGATGCTGGTCGGTGCGGGCATGGGCGTCTACCACGCGGGCGTCGAATGGGGTTTCTGGGAAGGGCCTGCGACCTGTGCGACCACGGCGCAGGGCGTCACGCAGAATGCCGGCGACCTGCTGTCCGATCTCAACACCAAGCACGGTCCCTCCTGCACGGAGGCGTCGTTCCGCCTGCTCGGCCTGTCCTTTGCCGGCTGGAATGTGATCGCGAGCGTCATCCTCGCCGCAATCGCCTTTTCGGGCGCGCGGTCCGCGAAAGCCTGAGATGCCGCAACCCTTCGTGTCACGCATGTCGCTGACGTGAAACGGCCTTGCCGTTCACGCAGCCTGCGTCAGGGTTGCAGTTCGACGTCCCAGTAGAGATAGTCCATCCAGCTTTCATGCAGATAGTTGGGTGGAAACAGTCGCCCGTTGTTGTGCAGATCCTGAACCGTCGGCTGGTAGGGCTTCTGATGCGGGAGCATGCCCGCCTGCTTCGGCAGCTTGCTGCCTTTTCTCAAATTGCATGGGGAGCAGGCGGCGACCACGTTGCACCAGGTCGTCTCGCCGCCATGGGCGCGCGGGATGACATGGTCGAAGGTCAGGTCGTCCGGCGACCCGCAGTACTGGCATTCGAACCTGTCGCGCAGGAACACGTTGAACCGGGTGAAGGCCGGGTGGCGTGAGGGCTGCACGTATGTCTTCAGGCACACGACGCTCGGCAGGCGCATCGTGAAGCTCGGGGAGGAAACCGAATGGTCGTATTCGGCGATGATGTTTACGCGGTCTAGAAACACAGCCTTGATCGCGTCCTGCCACGACCAGAGCGACAAGGGATAATAACTCAGCGGCCTGTAGTCAGCATTCAATACAAGGGCTGGCAGGGCCTGTGGTGAAACAGAAATCGTCAAGGGCTTCTCCTGATCGATTCGGCATCTGCCCTTCTATATTAGGCCCGTTGTTACAGCATTGTGAAGCCGGAAAGGAAAAGCGAAAACAACGTATTTCGCGAGCCTCAGCCTTCGAGCACCGGGACGGCCTCGCGGCGCATCTCGCGCGAATAATAAGCCCAGAAAAGCCGGGCCGAAACGCCTCGCCAGGGCGACCAGCTTTCGGCGATCCGGTCGAGCTCCTGCGGCCCCGGACGCACGGCAAGACCGAAGGCATGCGCGACGGCATTTTGCAGCGCGATGTCGCCGGAGGGGAAGATGTCTGGGTGGCCGCCGCAAAACAGCAGGTACACATCCGCCGTCCAGCGGCCGATGCCCTTGATCGCGGTCAGCTTGCGGGTCGCGGCCGTCGCCTCCATGTGGCAGATCGCGTCGAGATCGAGTTCGCCGCGGTCGACAGCATCGGCGGCGCGGCGCAGCGTCTCGGCCTTGGCGCGCGACAGGCCGACGGCGCGGCAATCCTCGTCGGACAGGTCGAGGATGTGATGGGGCGTGATGTCGCTTGCCGCCTCCTCCAGCCGGCGCCAGATCGCGTCCGCACTGGCGCGCGACACCATCTGCGCGACGATGATGCCGGCAAGGCCGCGATAGCCGGGTGCTAAACGCCGCAGCGGCACGGGGCCGGCCTTGTCGATGACGGTGAAAAGGCGTGCGTCGAGCAGCGCGAGGTCGACGAGACCCGCCGCGACATCCGCCTCCGTCCTGATCATGTGCAACTGCATTTCTTCAAGCGGCCCTGATGCCGTAGTGACGCGACACGCCTCTTCGTGCCAGAAGACCTCATGCCAAGCGCTTTGTCAAAAAATCGTGTCTTTCGTTTTGCGCCGAGCCCGAACGGCCTCCTGCATCTCGGCCATGCGCTGTCAGCGATCCTCAACCACGATCTTGCAGCGGCCTGCGGCGGCCGGTTCCTGCTGCGTATGGAAGACATCGATCCCGCCCGCTCGCGACCCGAATTCGAAGCCGCGATCTACCGCGATCTCGCCTGGCTCGGGCTCGACTGGGAAAAGCCGGTGCGCCGCCAGTCGGAGCATGTCGCCTTCTATGGCGAGGCGCTGGAGCGGCTGAAGGCGATGGGCGTGCTCTATCCGGGGTTTCTGAGCCGCGGCGAGGTGAAGGCGCGTGTTCTGGCGCATGAGGCGGCGGGCGGCGTGTGGCCGCGTGATCCGGACGGTGCCGCCCTCTATCCGACCGAGGAGCGCGCGCTCGACCGGGACCAGGCGCTCGCCTGGATTGCGGCGGGGCGGCAGCATGCCTGGCGGCTCGACATTGACAAGGCCCGGGCGCTGGCGCCGACGGTTCTCGACTGGAAGGAGGCGGGCGAGGGGCCGGAGGGGCAGACCGGCATCGTGGCCGCGAAGCCGGAGCGCTGGGGCGACGTCATCCTGTCGCGGCCGGATGCGCCGGCGAGCTATCATCTCGCCGTGGCGCTCGACGATGCGGCGCAAGGCGTTACCGACGTGGTGCGCGGGCAGGATCTGTTTCACGCGACGGCCGTGCATCGCCTGTTGCAAAGCCTGCTCGGCCTGCCGGTGCCCGCGTACCGCCACCATGGACTGGTGTCGGGGCTGGATGGCCGAAAACTCTCCAAGAGCAACCAGGATACGGGGATTGCGGCCTATCGTGAAAAGGGCGTGTCACCGGCCGGCATTCGCGCCCTGCTCGCGGGCTATGGCTTCGTCTTCCATTGAGGGGTCGTCCTCGGCCTGCGGTTTCTTCACGCCGCGCACCTTGTCGAGGATCAGGTGTTTCACCCGGTATTTCATCAGGGCCGCATTGATTTCCGCGCCGATGATGAAGATCGCGCCGACGATGTAGAGGAAGACCAGCGCGATCATGATCGAGGCGAGGCCGGCATAGGTCGAGACATAATTGGCGAAGGTGGCGAGATAGGAGGCGAAGATGTAGGCCCCGACGCCCCATGCGATCAGCGTGAGCAGGATGCCGGGCAGCACGTCGGCGATCTTGCGCCGGCCGGCCGGCAGCCAGAGATGGGCGATCAGCAGGCCGACCAGCAGCACGAGCACCGTGCCGAAGAGGCCCCAGCTCTCCACCCAGGAATAGATATATGTGAGCCACGGCAGCCAGTCGCCCGTGGCCCGCACGGCAAGGGGGGCGGCAACGAGCACGATGCTGATGACGGCCAGCGCCAGCACGCCCGCGATGACGAAGCCGAGGCTGGCGAGGCGCGTGACGTACCAGTAGCGCGTCTCGGCGACCCTGTAGGCACGGTTGAGCGAGACGCGCAGCGCCTCCACGCCGTTCGAGGCGAAATAGGCGGCGGCGAGCACGGAGACCGTCAGCAGCCCGCCGCGCGGAATGGTGAGCACGGCGACGACCTCGCGCGAGATGGGGGCGGCGATCGATTCCGGCCAGGTGTCGAAGATCAGGTGCACGGCGGTTTCGGCGAACTGGTCGGCGCCGAGGAAGGAGCCGAGCGCGGTGCCGAAGATCAGGAAGGGGAAGATCGCGAGCAGCGTCGACAGCGCGACATGGCTCGCCATCGCCCAGCCGTCGTCCTCGGAAAAGTGCCAGATCGCGTCGAAGACGACCTTGTAGGCAAGGCGGATGACGGTTGGCATAAGCAATGTCCAGTCCCTTTGCGACCGTCGCCGGTCTCTCATTGTCTGCGCGGGCATGGCCCGTAAATCAGAATCGATTTAAGGGCTTATGCCCGGTTCAACGTTCTACGGCGACCTTTGTGCCTCCTGGATGACAGACAGAGGTTGCTGGAATGGTGAATATGGGAAACCCAGGCAGATTTGTACAGGAAACCGCCATGTCTTCTCCAACAGCGCCCTCTCTGCCGAGCATCATCGTCACCGGCTGCTCCTCCGGCATCGGCGCCCATTGTGCCCGGGCGCTGAAGGCGGAGGGCTGGCGCGTCTTCGCGACGGTGCGGCGGGAAGAGGATCTCGCGAGCCTCGAAGCGGACGGCATCGAGGCGCTGCTGATGGACTATACCAAGCCGGAGACGATCGCGGCGCTGGTCGAGACGGTGCTGGCGCGCACCGGCGGGCGGCTCGATGCGCTGTTCAACAATGGCGCCTATGGGCAGGCCGGTGCGGTGGAGGATCTACCTGTCGAGGTGTTGCGCCTGCAATTCGAGACGAACGTCTTCGGCTGGCACGACCTGACGCGGCGGGTGATCCCCACGATGCGTAGGCAGGGTTCCGGCCGTATCGTGCAGTGCTCGTCGATCCTCGGCATCGTGCCCTATCGCTGGCGCGGCGCCTATAATGCCTCGAAATTCGCACTCGAAGCGCTGTCGCTGACGCTGCGCATGGAGCTTGCCGGCTCCGGCGTGCATGTCAGCCTCATCGAGCCGGGGCCGATCGCCTCGCGCTTCACCGGCAATGCGCTGACCCATATCGAGCGCAACATCGATCTGGAAAACTCGGTGCATGCGGAGGAATATCGCCGGCAGCTCCAGCGGCTGCGCGGCGAGGCCAAGCCCGCGCGCGGAAAACTCGGGCCGGAGGCGGTGCATGCCGTGCTGCGCCACGCGCTGACGGCGAAGGCACCGCGGCCGCACTATATCGTGACGACGCCGGCCAAGCAGGGCGCGCTTTTGAAGAAGCTGCTGCCGGCGGCGCTGTTCTACCGCATCATCGGCAAACTCGGCTGACGCGGCGCGGCGTCGCAGGCCTTCGTCGTCAAATCGCGTGCTATTTCGCCCAAATGCCCTATTTGAATAGGGCTGACAGAAATCAAATCGGATCGTTGGCATGTCTTCCTTTCTCACCTTCATGACCCTGCTCGTCATGGGCCTCGTGGTCATCGTGCTCGTGCGCGGTCTTGCCAACATGGCCAAGGGCGGCAACGGCAATACCTCGAACAAGCTGATGCAGGCGCGCGTGCTCTTGCAGGCGATCGCCATCGTCCTCATCATGCTGACCCTGTGGATCACGGGCGGCGGGCGCGGATGATGGTGAAGCTCAACAAGATTTACACACGCACGGGCGACGACGGCACGACCGGCCTCGTGGCAGGGCCGCGCCGCAAGAAGCATGACCTGCGCGTCGAATCCTATGGCGAGGTCGACGAGGCGAATTCCTGCATCGGCGTCGTCCGCCAGCACCTCGCCGGCCATCCGGATCTCGATCGGATGCTGATGCGCATCCAGAACGACCTCTTTGACCTCGGTGCCGACCTCGCCACGCCCGATACGGGCAAGAAACTCGAATACGAGCCGCTGCGCATCGTGCAGGCGCAGGTCGACCGGCTGGAGAGCGAAATCGACACGCTCAATGCCGATCTCGAACCGCTGCGCTCCTTCGTGCTGCCAGGCGGCACGGCGGCAGCGGCGGCCCTGCATGTGGCGCGCACCGTCGCGCGCCGGGCGGAACGGCGGATCGTGGCGCTTCAGGATAGCGGGGAAACCGTCTCGGCCGCGGCCGTCGCCTATATCAACCGGCTGTCCGATTTCCTCTTCGTCGCTGCCCGCTGGGTCAACGACAAGGGCAACACGGACATATTGTGGGTTCCGGGGCAGAACAGATAAGGTCGTCGCAAGCAGCTTAGCAAAAGTGCGCAGCCATCCTTTGGGGAAGGGGATCCATGTTCATACCGCTGCACGACGCCAACGCCCTGAAATACATCAAGGTGCAATATGTCACGATCAGCCTGATCGTGATCAATGTCGTCGTCTGGCTGGTGACGGGCCTTGCCTCGACGCAGGACTTCAACGATGCGGCGGTGGTGGGCCTCGGCTACATCCCCGCGGTCGTCTTCGATTTCGCCGACCTGGAGCCGAGCCTCGTGCTGGTGCCGGAGGATGCGACCTACATCACCTATGCTTTCCTGCACGGCGATTTCATGCATCTCGCCTCGAACATGATTTTCCTTTGGGTGTTCGGCGACAATGTCGAGGATGCGCTCGGCCATATCCGCTTCCTCATCTTCTACCTGCTGTGCGCGGCGGCCGGCGCGCTGGTGCATGGCCTCGTGCAGATGAATTCGGAGGCGCCGCTGATCGGCGCCTCGGGCGCGATTTCCGGCGTGGTGGCGGCCTATTTCCTGCTGCACCCGAAGGTGCGCGTCTGGGTCCTGGTGTTTTTCCGCATTCCCCTGCCGCTGCCGGCGGTCATTCCGCTTGCCTTCTGGATCGCCCAGCAATTCTACATGCTGGTGGTCGATGGCGACAGCGGCGTCTCCTGGGGCGCGCATGTCGGCGGCATACTTGCCGGCGCGGTTCTCGTCCTCGTCATGCGCCGGCGGGGCGTGCCGCTGTTCGACCGCACGATCGTCACGCCGAAGGCCGTCCGGCATGTCGAAGCGACGCCGGTTCCGGCCGAAGAGACCGCGTCCGGCCCCTCCGTGCCGCCCACCCATTGGGGGCGGTGATGGCGTTTCGAGGGGAAAATTGACGTGAACGTAAAGGTGATTTATAACGCCTGCGTTTTCGCGCGAGCAGGGCCCGTGGCGCATTGTATTTGGGGAAAAAACGCGTATCGATGTCGCCAACCGACAATCAGGGCGCCTTTGAAAGGCGCATTTTCCCTCGCGGGCATATGAAGGAAGGAAGCCATGAAGATCTTGGTCCCTGTAAAGCGGGTCGTTGATTACAACGTCAAAATTCGCGTGAAGGCGGATGGCTCGGGTGTCGAGCTTTCGAATGTGAAGATGTCGATGAACCCGTTCGACGAGATTT
>NZ_WHSB02000052.1 GCF_010994755.1 Shinella lacus | reverse complement strand
GCGCGCTTTGTTTTCCGGTTGAAGCGGGCCAGCATGTCGCGGAACGAGGCGTTCGAGGACTCGATGAGGTGGGTCTGCGCCTTGGTCTGCCGATGCGGTTCGTCCGCCCCGATCCGCTCGAAGGCCAGATGATAGCAGGAGTTGGCATCGGTGAAGATGGTACTGATCTGGCCGACGGTCGCCTTGGCCAAAGCGTAGATGGCCATGGCACTGCGCACGCCCTGATCGCCGATATGGTATGCGACGACCCGGCGGTGGCGACGGCTATAGGCCGTCCAGATCACTGCCCGCTGCTGTTTTTTTGGACATAAGTGTAGATCTCGTCCATCTCGATGACATCGGACATGGCGGTGTCCATCGGCTCAGCCTGGGCCACTTTGTGCTGCAAGGCAGTATGCTCCTTGCGGATCCAGTTCAGTACCGTTGCAGGCGATGCCTCCAGCACGCGGCCGATCGCCCGAATGCCCATGCTATTCATGTACATCTCGATCGCCATGGCCTTGGTCTTCGCGCTAAACCGGGGCTGACTGTCGGTGCTATAGCGGCCGCAGGCGCGACATCGATAGCGTTGATGGCCGGCCTTGCTGCCGCGCTT
>NZ_WHSB02000051.1 GCF_010994755.1 Shinella lacus | reverse complement strand
ACCATCGCGACGATCCGCGAGGCGGTCGGCCCCTATATCGGCATCGGCGTCGATTTCCACGGCCGCGTGCACCGGCCGATGGCCAAGGTGCTGGCGAAGGAACTCGAACAGTTCAAGCTGATGTTCATCGAGGAGCCGGTGCTATCTGAAAACAGGGAAGCGCTGAAGGAGATCGCCAACCATTGCTCGACGCCGATTGCGCTCGGTGAACGGCTCTATTCGCGCTGGGACTTCAAGTCGGTGCTGTCGGATGGCTATGTCGACATCCTGCAACCGGACCTGTCGCATGCCGGCGGCATCACGGAATGCCGCAAGATCGCGGCGATGGCGGAAGCCTATGACGTGGCGCTGGCGCCGCATTGCCCGCTGGGTCCGATCGCGCTTGCCGCCTGCCTGCAGGTCGATGCCGTCTCCTACAATGCCTTCATCCAGGAACAGAGCCTCGGCATTCATTACAACAAGGGCAACGACATTCTCGACTACATCTCGAACAAGGAGGTGTTCCACTATGCGGATGGCTTCGTGTCGATCCCGCAGGGACCGGGCCTCGGCATCGAGGTGGACGAGGCCTATGTCATCGAGCGGGCCAAGGAAGGCCATCGCTGGCGCAA
>NZ_WHSB02000008.1 GCF_010994755.1 Shinella lacus | reverse complement strand
CGCTCCGCTTCACGGCGGGGCGCCCCTCCACACCAGCGGAATTATGCGGAGACGAAATCGCCGCAACCGCCGCCAAATCCAGCCTTCAGCGACAGGCACTCCGCATAATCACACTCTCAGCATAATCGACGTTTTGCGGTGCACCGCAAAACGTAGAACTCGGCGCCGCCTGGCAGAAGCGCTCCGAGCAAACCGATCGCGACTATCTCTCGGTCAAGCTCGACGATCCGAGCTTCCCCGCTCCGATTTACGCGACGCTGACGGAAGTCGAAGGTGAAGACGGCTACCAGCTGATCTGGTCCCGCCCGAACCGCGACTGAGACGGTCAAGGCCCCGCCGGAAGGCGGGGCTTCCCTCTTGTCCCCATGCCCTAGCCGGAGACAGGCATCGAGCCCGTCTCCGGCTTTTTTGGTGGCACACGAGAGGGAGGGATAGCTGCTCAGAACCTGGAAGTGTGCCGCTCGCGCATGCCGGCCTCAAGGATGAGCGGTTCCCCCATGTGTGGACGGCCCGTGGAATGCAAGACTTTTGCTTGTAAGCGACCAATTAGGTTCAGTCATGTGTCCGGCCTATAATCGTGGCATCAACGCCACTGGCCCTGATGAGATCCGCAGACGGAGAGCCAATCAAATTGTCGCGCTCGAGGCGCTGGGGGAACCCCGGCTTTCCTCCGTCCCCGGTCTAACCGGTTCGCCATCAAACTAAGTCCTTCACTCCTCCATCCGGCCACACTTGGGCCGAATGGATCTTTTCAGGCGGTGGCAAAACGATAGTTTTCCCTCCGCCTGAGTATTGCCCACGCGATGCGTGCGGTTTTGTTTGCGATCGCTACCGAAACCAGCTTGGCGGGCTTGCGATCTAACAAGCGAGCGATCCAGGGAAATGACGCAGCGTCAAGACGGGCTCTGCGCACGACGGCGGTGGCGCCGACTACCAGCAACCGTCGGATCGTGCGATCGCCTTGTTTGCTTATCCGGCCAAGCCTCTCCTTCCCACCGCTACTGTTTTGTCGTGGGGTCAATCCAAGCCAGGCTGCGAACTGACGGCCAGATTTGAACTCGGTGGCGTCACCGACCGAAGCTGCGATCGCCGCTGCCGTTAGGAAACCGACGCCGGGAATGGTCATCAAACGCCGGGCAGCCGCTTCGTTGCGGCACCACCGCAATATAATCCTATCGAGTTCAGCGATCTTGTGGGTCAGCTCCTCCAATTGCTTCCTTATGTGTTCGAACGGTTGCCAGGAGGGCTCTGGAAGGAATTCCTGGGCAGCGCTCAGCGCTTCAATTGCCGCTCTCAAGCCTAATCTTCCTTGCGACGTGACAATCCCGAATTCCGCGAGATGCCCACGCAAGGCGTTGATAAGAGCGGTCCGCTGCCGCACCAGCAGATCCCGCGTCTTATGCTGCATCAGGAGTGCCTGACGCTCACAGCTCTTCACGGGAACGAAACGCATCGTGGGACGAGTCACGGCTTCGCAAATGGCCTCGGCATCCGCCGCATCATTCTTGCCGCGCTTGACGTAGGGCTTCACATAAGCTGGCGGCATTAGCTTGACCTCGAAGCCCAGGCGGACGAGCTCACGTGCCCAATAGTGTGACGTCGAACATGCTTCCATGCCGACAAGGCAGCGGGGCAGGTGCTCGAAGAATTGTAGAAGCTGATTCCGGCGGAGCTGGCGACGGATGATGACATCGCCGGCTTCATCGACAGCATGTAGCTGGAAAACATTCTTGGCCAGATCGAGGCCGATAACACTTATCTTCTCAAAAGCCATGACGTGGTTCCTTGTCCGAATTGTGCCGACTGAGAATAGCACCTTTGCGCTGAGGTCTCGGAGGGCCGTCCACATCATCAATTTACTCCGGCAGCCCTCGGGCCGCCTGCGCAAATCGGCTCCCCCACTCCCCGGCTCTGCCGGTCGCTTGCGCGATCCCTGCCCCCGCCATCCCCTCCCGGCTGGTGACGTCGTCTTTCACACTCAAGGAGATCAGACGATGACTTACGAACTCGAAATCCAGATCGAGGAACTGCGGGCCGAACTTCGAAACGCAGCGGATGCCGCCGAGCGCCGCGATATCCAGGTCGAGCTGGACTGCGCGCGAGCCGAGCTTGCAATCATCGTTGTCGAACAGGAAGGGAGGCTGGATGCAGAGCCGCCGTTCTGAGCGGTACACCAGCAAGACATGTCTCCCTTTCCAGATTTGCGGGCTACCGGGACGGTCGCGACATCAACAAGGCGTTGCGACTTTCCTTGTCGACTGAGGTCATCGGCATCAGGGATGTTGCAGTCCGGTCGTCGGGCAGCAACCCGTCGCCGCCGGAATTTTCCCCGCCGCGTTTAGCGTCTCCTCGCGCATCAAAATTCAGTCGGCGCCAGGTCCTCCGCTTCGCTGCGGCTTTGCCGGTGCAGCCCTCCTTGTCCCGGCCTGCGGCCTATCCCCGCGATAACCGCAATCGACAAGGAGAAATCATCATGCAGCGCCTCGCACAATACCTCGCAGCCACCGGTCGCCAGCTTCGCAGCCTCGGCAAGGTCATCTGTCACTTCTTTCGCAAGGGCAAGCTCGGTCTGAAGCTCGCGGTCAAGATCCCCTTCTTCGTCGAGATCGAGATCAGCTACGAACTTGACGGCAAGCGGCGCGAGTAAGCGCCCCGGGGGCCGCTCAGGCGGCCTTTTTTCTGCATCTCAATTGTTCGGCCTCAGTGAGGTCGCTGAGAGCAGGGTCGGTGACCTTTGGCACGCTTTTGACGGGTAAGCATGAGAAACAGCGCGACCGCATCTTCTTCCCGCTTGAAGTGATGGTTCATGCACTGTCCTCGTCGTCCAATTCTTCCCCATGACCGGATCAGGCAGGCTTCGCCGAACAGCGTTGTGGTGATCTCCATCGCATAATAGCGTGCCATGTTTTTCGTAGCATCGGTGCGTTCGACATAGAGATGGTAAGGTTGCGAGAGCATGGTCTGAGGATCGGCAATTCTCCGCCCAGCGTCCAACGAGACTTATGAATCGGTTCATCGCGATTGATTCACGTCCGTGATGAATGGTCGGGCGAGACACCTGACGGTGCACGGCTCTCGTCGCGATGCTACCGAAGCCCGCAGGCGGTCTTCGCCCATGCGGGGGACGATCCGCTCGCAAGCAGCCATATCGCAGGTTTCGGTTCAAGGGCTCATCGCGACTTCACCTTGCCTGCAATGGATTTCCCGGAAAACTCGTCGCCTCGGCAAGCACAGCATGAGCCTCCTTAATCAAGGTGACATCGCGATCCCACTGTCCCTCCGGGCCGCCGGTGAACTTCTCGCCGTGCACGTAGCTGTTGCGGACCCTGCAGACACCATTGACGACCAGCTGCGCGACGTTTGTCAGCGGTAATGGATTGGGCGGCGACCAGCTCATATCCGCCAGCAGACGGCGGGGCGGATGGCCGATCAAGGTCTTGGCGATGCCGAGCGCCACCACATGGTCGAAAAACGGCTTGCCGAGCGACTGCGCGAAGGTGTCCCAGTTCGGCTCCGCACCCTCGCGATCCTGCCGCAGAAAGCCCGAGCGCTTCATCGCATACTCTGCCGCGCGGAAATCGCGGATGAAGGCATCAGCAACCTGGTATGGGTTGGTCATGGCAGACTTGTTTCCAGCACGACGGAAAGGCTACTTGGAGGCGATTGTTGGCTAGATGAGTTAGTCGGTTTCTGACATCTCGGCAATCGATTCGCGGCCGCGATCTGGCTTTGGAGGAAGTCTATGAAGACAAAAGCGCTGGCGATCGAGCTGCTACAATCCGTGCCATCGGCGTATCGCAAGCAATGGGAAGACACGGTCATCATCGGCGACGGCGAATGGCAGGAGCTTCCGACTGACCCGCCACCGCTTGGCCCGATCCGGGACAACGCCGCGCGCATCGCAAAAGAGCTCGACAATGCGCTGAAGGAGAATAACTGGCAACCCACACGCCTGCCGTCTGTCGCTCTGGATGCCGGCGCGTGGTCGCTCGGCTCTGTCGATCAACGTGCCTCGGCGCGAAAGATTCATCGCGGCTATCTTGAGCCGGTCCGCCGGTTCACCATCCTTGAGGGCGTGCCGGATCTGGTTGTCGCGTTTCTGGCGAGGATCCCCGGATGGGACGATTTCGTGAAGCGCGAAAATCACCCGGGCGTCGGCTGGCACTATCATTATCTCGTCGATCGGACGAAGCGCTCGGACGCGCTTCTGGCGTGGGACACGCGCTGGCAAAGCCCACCGGACAAACCCAGCACACGTCATCCTCTGTTTGGAGAAAAGCACGGCGAAGGCAAAGCTGACGTTCATGCCAAGCCATGGCTATGGGGCGCCAAGAAAAAGCAATCCATGTATGAGCTGTGCTCACCCGATCTGAAGCGGTGGCCGATCCACGAATTTCGATGCGCTTCGAGCCATGCCGATCCCGTCTGGCCGACGACGGGATCCGTCACACCGATGCCATCACCTGCGGCCAAGTCTGACGAGGCCCCTCACAAAACGAAGCGGCGGTGACGTCAGCGGAAACGCCGGATGAAATACCGGCGCGCGTGATTTCCTTTCCCGCGCGTTTGGTCTGAGCAGTCCTATTGGCACCAAGGCCGGCGTGACCCGTCCCACGTTCGGGCCAGCCCTTCGCCGACAAGCTGCTGGCCGATCGATCGGCCATCGCGGAGAACATCGCGAAGCTTGCGACCATACCGATCTTCATCCCTGCCGTTCTTCGCCAGCGAGAATGGACCGGCATTCAGCAACGCCAGCAGTCGGTGTTTCGCCGCCTCCCCTTTATCCCGTTCGAAAGCGCAGCGTGGTGGGCTGAGTTCCGGCGCATCGATATCGGCAATTCTGATTTTCTGTCGCTCGAACCAGAAGGTGTCGCCATCGACGACGCAGTTCACCCGTCGGCTCTCACCGCAGAGCGTGAAGGTGGCGGATAGCCGGTCCGGCGATCCCGCCTCCGCTCGAACAGCGACCATGGAACCAGTGATCGCGACTGCGACGACAAGTGCGAGGGACGCGGACCTCGCATTGGCTCGAAGAAGCGGCGCATGACTCGATTGTCGTTTCATTGCTCTGCCCCTTCTGATTTCGCCGCCGACTTGCCCGGATCCACTGGGCGATGAAACCTGTTTTGCCCGACACAGGTTTTCATATCGTTGCGCCGGAACCAGATTGCCCGGCCGCAGCGAAGTGGCGGGTTGCCGGCGGTGAAGACGATCTGTTCGTCGGCACGCATGCGCAGCACTTCGTGCGGCTGGATCAGCGGCCGGGCGGCGAGCTGCTTCGAGCGCGTCCGCGACGATCCGCGCGACTGGAAACTGCGGCTGACCTGATCGATCTCGACGGTGGTCGTGCCGCAGCGCCGCGAAATATAGTCGGCCGTCTCCGGATCGTTGATCGCCGCAAAGGAAATCCAGCTGGCGCTCTCGAACCACTTGCTCGACGCGTCGCGGCCGCCATAGGTTTCGCGCATCTGGCCGATCGACTGGAAGATCATTGCCAGCGTGATGCCGTATTTGCGACCGGCGTCGCGCGCCGTCTCCAGGATGCGCATATAGCCGAGCCTTGCGACCTCATCGAGCAGGAACAACGCCCTGCCCTTGATGGCGCCATCGCGATTGTAGATCGCGTTGAGGAATGAGCCGATGATGACGCGGGCAAGCCCGGAATGCGTCTCCAGCGTTTTGAGGTCGATATTGATGAACACATCGACCTTGCCGCTGGCGATGTCGTCGGTGGAGAAACTCGATCCTGATACCAGGGCAGCATAGTTCGGATACGAAAGCCAGTGGGTCTCCTTCACCGCATTGGCATAAACGCCGCTGAACGTTTCCGGCGTCATGTTGACGAAGGCGGCAACGTTTTCCTTGACGAAATCCGACTTGGAGTTTGCGTGAATTTTCTCCAGCCGTTCGCGCAGTTTCGGTTCCGGTTCGGCGAGATTCTGGCGAACCTGCCTGAGCGTCTGATCCTTCTTTTCGGTATGGCCGGACAGGCAGACATCGGCGATCATCGCCGTCAGCAACTGCAAACCGGAGGCCCGGAAGAAATCGTCGCGCACGCCGGTCGCCCGGCCGCTGTCGCTCATGATCCAGGAGGCGACCGCCGCGATATCCTCCTCTTTGGTGCCGCCGTGCTGGCCGATCCAGTCAAGCACATTGAGCCCGATCCCGGAATTCTTCGTATCAAGGACATGCACGTCGCGTCCGGCCTTGACGCGATGGTGCGACACCATCGGCGCGACCTCGTTCGACGGGTCGAGCACGATCAGCGAACCGCCCCATTTGAGCGCGGTCGGGATCGTCACCGACGTGGTCTTGTAGCCGCCCGAACCGGCAAAGACGATGCCATGTGAGGAGCCGAACGAGCCGTCGAAGCAGAGAAGTGCGGACTTGCCGCCAGCACCCCAGGTCTCCGGTCGATCCGATCGGAACGCCATTGCGGCGGCGCCATCGCGATCGACCCGGTAGCGCTCGCCGATGACGATCCCGCCAGCATCGGCAAACAGTTTTTCGGCGTCCTTTAACGACATCCAGTCGGCCTCGCCATGCATGGCGCGCTGGCCGCGAATGCGCTTCGGCTCAGAGCGTGCGAAGGCGACATTGCCGACCAGCGCAACGCGCAGCGCGAAGCAACCGACCATCAGTGCCGCGGCTGCACCGACCATCGACGCGGGATCGAGATAGGAGAAAACCGACCGTCCCTCCGGGATCTGGCCGGTGAAGCGAGATAGGCGATGCGCTTCGCGCAACGCGGCGATGCTAATGGTCGCCACGGCACCTCCGACGACACCCCAGCCGGCGAACCGGATGTTGGCGGCGCCCGCCGATGCAAAGAGGAAGATGACCCCAACAGCGGCTGCCGCGATATAGGGCAAGGCAATGCCCGCCCGTCCCAGCATCAGCCGCGCCGCCTCCGTCTTTCCAAGCGAAGCCAGTCCGCTCTCAAACCCGCTGAGCGCAAAGCCGACCGCCAGCATCAGCGCGACGGGGACGATAACGAGAAGCACCCTAGTCGCTGTCATTGCCGAAGGCCTCCGCGCCGATCGCCGTCAACCGGCTTCGCTCGTTCTCGTTGGCTTTCAATCTGTCGCTGAGCTCGATCAGCGCGCCCAGCAGAAGCGCGCGTTTCTCAAAGCGCAGGCCGGCTTTGACGATCAGGCCACCAAGCGCGATCTTGTCGCGCGTGTCGCGCTTGCGGGCATCGGATGTAGCATTCCGGCTCATCCGCTCAAGCCTCGCCACCGCTGCCCTGAGCCGCGCCAGACGCGTCCGACGCCGCTTCGCCGCTCCCCGAGCCGCCTGGAATTCCCTTTCCTTTCCCGTTCGAACCAGCCTTCCCCCCGCGAAACCGCTTGGTCAGGTCCTCGAAGGCTGCCTGCAACTCGGCCTCGTCGATTTCGATCTCACCAAGGCCGGCCTTCAGCGCGATCCGTCCGATGCGCTCGGCCTCACGCGTTTCGGCCTGGCGCAGCTGATCCTGCAGCTTGGCGATCTCTTCGCGGATTTTCGAGGAAGGCTTCTTCATGCGTCTGATCTCCTATGGCGAGAAAGAATAGTCTTTCGAGCCAGAGGATTTCAGGATCAGGTGCGGCACGCACTACTGTGAATCCTACAATCGCCAACGGTGATGCTTTGGTGAATGATCCCGGCCGTTCGAAGGACGGCTTCCAAGGGCGCAATTATACGTCGCTGATGCGACGCCCTGCTTTTGGGGACCCTGGCGGGGCCGTATCCCTCTTCGAACAGGTTGAAACCATTCGCGAATTGGAGCGCGCAAGTATCGTGGCCGTCCCGCATTTCTCCGTCAGCATCGTTGCCCGTGGCTCCGGCCGCAGCGCCGTGCTGTCGGCGGCCTACCGTCATTGCGCGAAAATGGAGTTCGAGCGCGAAGCCCGCACCATCGACTATTCCCGCAAGCAGGGTCTGCTGCATGAGGAGTTCGTCGTCCCCGCCGACGCGCCGGACTGGCTGCGATCGCTGATCGCCGACCGGTCGGTCGCGGGCGCCTCGGAGGCGTTCTGGAACCGCGTCGAGGATTTCGAGAAGCGCTCCGACGCCCAGCTGGCCAAGGACGTCACCATCGCCTTGCCGATCGAGCTGACGTCCGAGCAGAATATCGCGTTGATGCGCGATTTCGTCGCCGAGCATATCACGGCCAAGGGCATGGTGGCCGACTGGGTCTATCACGACGCAGCCGGCAATCCGCATGTGCATTTGATGACGACGCTGCGACCGCTGACGCAGGACGGTTTCGGCGCCAAGAAGACCGCAGTGCTGGGGCCGGATGGCAGCCCGCTGCGCAACGATGCCGGCAAGATCGTCTATGAGCTTTGGGCCGGCAGCACTGACGACTTCAACATCTTCCGCGACGGCTGGTTTGCGACCCAGAACCGGCACCTGGCGCTAGCTGGCTTCGATCTGCGCATCGATGGCCGTTCCTTCGAAAAGCAGGGGATTGCGCTGACACCGACCGTTCATGTCGGTGTTGCCGCAACGGCGATCGAGCGAAAGGCCGACGATCCCGCGGCCTCCCTTTCGCTCGAGCGCATAGAGCTGCAGCAGGAGCGCCGGGCGGAAAATGCCAGGCGGATCCAACGCAATCCCGCCTTGGTGCTTGACGTCATCACTCGAGAGAAGAGCGTCTTCGACAGCACCGATATCGCCAAGGTGCTGCATCGGTATATCGACGACGCGGCACTCTTCCAGAACCTGATGGCGCGCATCCTGCGGCATCCCGATGTGCTGCGGCTTGACAAGGACCGGATCGACTTTTCGACTGGCCAGCGCATCCCCGCGAAATACACGACGCGCGAGATGATCCGGCTGGAAGCTGTTATGGCCAATCAGGCGGTTTGGCTCGATGGTCGCAACGCGCAGCCTGTGCGCCCGGGGCTTCTCGACGCGGTGTTCCAGCGACATCGGCGGCTCTCCGACGAGCAGAAGACAGCGATCGAGCATGTCGTCGGTGATACCAGGATCGCCGCCGTCGTCGGGCGCGCCGGCGCCGGCAAGACAACGATGATGAAGGCGGCGCGCGAAGCCTGGGAAGCAGCCGGGTATCGCGTTGTCGGTGGTGCTCTTGCCGGCAAGGCGGCCGAAGGTCTGGAGAAGGAAGCGGGGATTTCCTCGCGCACCTTGTCGTCCTGGCAACGGCGCTGGGAACAGGGGCGTGACCGGCTCGACGAGAAGACGGTGTTCGTCCTCGACGAGGCCGGCATGGTGTCGTCACGGCAGATGGCGCTGTTCGTCGAGACCGCGGTCAGGACCGGCGCCAAGCTGGTGCTGGTCGGCGACCCCGAGCAGCTCCAGCCGATCGAAGCCGGGGCGGCGTTCCGGGCGATCGCCGAGCGCATCGGTTACGCCGAACTCGAAACCATCTATCGCCAGCGCCAGCAATGGATGCGCGACGCGTCGCTCGATCTTGCCCGTGGCAATGTCGCCAAGGCGGTCGAGGCCTATCGGGATCAGGGTCGGATGCGAGGCTCCGAACTGAAGGCTGACGCGATCAAAAATCTGATCGCGGACTGGAGCCGCGATTATGATCCGAGCATGTCCTCGCTGATCCTGGCGCATCTTCGTCGCGATGTTCGACTGCTCAACACGCTGGCGCGGGCAAACCTTATCGAGCGCGGCATCATCGGTACGGGTTCAGCCTTCAAAACTGCCGACGGCATGCGGCAGTTTGCGGCCGGCGATCAGATCGTTTTCCTCAAGAACGAGGGCTCGATCGGCGTCAAGAACGGCATGCTGGCAAAGGTCGTCGAAGCAGCGCCTGGCCGGATCGTCGCCGAGATCGGATCGGGCGATGATCGACGCCAGGTGGTTGTTGAGCAACGGTTCTACGCCAATGTCGATCATGGCTATGCGACCACGGTCCACAAGTCGCAGGGCGCGACCGTCGATCGGGTGAAGGTGCTGGCATCCCTATCGCTCGATCGCCACCTCACCTATGTCGCCATGACCCGGCATCGCGAGGATCTCGCCGTCTATTACGGGTTACGGTCGTTTGCCAAGGCCGGCGGCCTGGTCGAGCTCCTGTCGCGCAAGAATGCCAAGGAGACCACGCTCGACTACGCGAACGGCGCCTTCTATCGCGCCGCCCTTCGCTTTGCCGACGCGCGTGGTCTCCACCTCGTCCAGGTCGCACGCACCATCGTTCGCGATCGCCTCGAATGGACCGTGCGGCAAAAGGGCAGACTGGCCGATCTTGGCGCCCGCCTACGGGCGATTGCCGGAAAGATCGGTTTGGCGAGCACGACGCGCCAATCTGCATCAAACACACTGAAGGAGATGAAGCCGATGGTATCGGGCATCACGACGTTTCCGAAATCGCTGGAGCATAGCGTCGAGGACCGGCTTAGCGCCGATCCCGGCCTCAAAAAGCATTGGCAGGATGTCACGACACGCTTCCATATTGTCTATGCCGACCCGCAAGCCGCCTTCAAGGCGATCGACGTCGATACGATGCTGAAGGATGCCGGAAAGGCCAAGGCAACGCTCTCGACGATCACGAGCCAGCCCGAAAGCTTCGGCGCGCTGAATGGCAAGACCGGCATGTTTGCCAGTAAGGCCGACAAGCAGGCGCGCGATACCGCGGTTGTCAACGCGCCGGCACTTGCCCGCAATATCGAGCGCTATCTGCAAGCCCGCAGCGAGGCCGAACACAAGCATGAGGCCGAGGAGCGAACAAAGCGTCTCAAGGTGTCGGTCGACATTCCGGCTCTGTCGTCGATGGCAAAGCAGACGCTGGAAAAAGTCCGCGATGCCATCGATCGCAACGACCTGCCGTCCGGCCTCGAATATGCGCTTGCCGACAAGATGGTGAAGGCAGAACTGGAAGGGTTTGCCCGCGCTGTCTCTGAGCGGTTCGGTGAGCGGACGTTTCTCGGGATCGCCGCCAAGGAGACGTCCGGCGAGAGCTTTAAAACCGTCACCTCCGGCATGACGCCTGCGCAAAGAAGCGAAGTGCAAAGCGCCTGGCAGTCGATGCGAACCGTTCAGCAGCTGGCCGCGCATGAGCGTGCCGTCGAGGGCCTGAAGCAGGCGCAGACGCTGCGGCAGAGCCAGACGAAAGGTCTCTCCCTGAAATGACCAGCACCATGCCGACGATCGGGCGATCGCGCCGTCAACGCCGCGTGGCCGGCACCATCATTGTCGCATCGGCTCTGGCGACCATTGCGCTTATGGCATCAGGCTGGGCCGGCGGTTTGCGCGTAAACCTGACGCCGAGCGAGCCTCTGGGTCTCTGGCGCATCCTTCCGCTCAAGCGGCCGGTCCAGGTCGGTGACGTCGTGTTTATCTGCCCGCCCACCACGGAGGCGATGCGTGGCTCGCGCGAGCGAGGATATTTGCGCCGAGGGCTCTGCCCCTCGGGCGTTGCGCCGCTCATCAAGACGGTCGTTGGTGTCGAAGGTCAGCGAGCGGATATCGGTCGCGATGTCCGCATCAATGGGCAGCCTGTCCCGCTATCCGAAGTGATCGAGCGGGATGGTGAGGGGCGGGCGATTTCGAGCGCTGCGTCCGGCATGATCCCGGCGGGTCACGTGTTTCTGCATTCGGGTTTTGCCGGTTCCTTTGACTCACGCTATTTCGGGCCGGTCCCCGTATCGGGCATGCTCGGTCTTGCCGAGGAGGTCTGGACCTATGCGCCTTAAACCGATCCTGATCGTCGCGCTCGCCGGATTGTCGCTTGGCACCGGGTGGGTCGGCTGGAGCGGCAATCCGCTTCTTCTTCCCGTCGCCCTCGCGTTTCCGGTTCTCTGGTCGCTAGCGCCGGGCAGAGCGGGAGCGGGTGTGGTCGCCGCGAGTTACTTTCTCGCCGCATCACGCGGACTGCCGCAGGGGGTCGCGACCTTCTACCAATCGGATCTCACGCCCGGACTTGCTCTCTGGCTCATTGCATCCTCGAGCTTTGTCGTCGTGCATGCTGTGCTTTGGACGAGCAATGTGCGTTACCGACCGGTCGCCTACCTGGTTGCATCCGCGCTGATGGCCCTTCCGCCCTTCGGGATCACCGGATGGGCGCATCCGATCACGGCGGCTGGTATTCTCTTTCCAGGCTGGGGCTGGTGGGGTGTCTCAGCGATGACAGCCGGCCTGATTGGTCTCGTAACCCGCGTCTGGCCGGCTGCCATTCTGGTGCTATCGAGCCTGTGGCTCTGGTCCGCCGCGACCTGGACCGGGCCGAATCTAGCTGACGGCTGGCGCGGTGTCGACCTCCATCTCGGCGCTTCGCTTGGTCGGGACACTGGCCTACAGCGGCATCGCGCTCTGATCGCGACCGCACATGAACACATCCAGCAGGATGGCGGGGTCATTGTCTTGCCGGAAAGCGCGCTCGGGAACTGGACGCCAACCGTCGAGCGGCTTTGGGCGTCGGCTCTCTCCGGGACGACGGCAACAGTCATCGCCGGCGCGTCGGAAATGACCCTTGATGGCTATGACAATGTGCTGGTCGCCCTCACGACTCAGGGCGGTCGTATCCTCTATCGCGAACGCATGCCGGTTCCAGGATCGATGTGGCAGCCCTGGCGCGCCTGGTTCGGTCAATCGGGCGGTGCGCGTGCCGATTTCTTCGCCGATCCCGTCATCGAGCTTAACGGCAAAATAATCGCGCCGCTCATTTGCTACGAGCAGCTGCTGGTCTGGCCGGTGCTGCAGTCGATGCTGCATGATCCGGATCTCATCGTCGCCGTCGGCAATGGGTGGTGGACCGACGGCACCTCTATCGTCGATATCCAGCGCGCCAGCGTCACCGCCTGGGCGCGTCTCTTTGCCAAACCGCTCTTCCTATCCTTCAACACCTGACAAAGGAGCGATCATGCTCGACGCCGCCTTGATCCAACAATGCGCCGATCCATCCCTGAAGCCGGTGATCGTCGAACAGTTCGTCCAATCCGTCGGCAGCACCGATCCCCTCGCCGTCACCGTAAAATCCGGCGGCAGGCTGATCCTGGTGCCAAAACCGCAATATGCTGAGGAAGCGCTGGCGCTGATCCGCGACAACGTCGGCAAGGCCGTCGTGCGGGTCGGCCTCACGCAGTTTCCGGCTGGCATCGGCGTCAAGGAGGCGTCCGAGATCAAGGCTGACCTCGTCGAGCCGTGCGAGAACCTGCGCATAGGCACGCGGATGTTCGCCAAGGTCCTGCGGATCGTTGCCAAATGGTATGGCAACCCGACGAACGAAGACGTGTTCCCGCAGATATTCGAGGACGCTGTCTATGCCTGGAAGACCGGTGAATTTGAAGGTGTCGGGGTGTTTCAGGCGGAAGATCCAGACGGGAGCGTAACCGTTCCGCGTCATGAGGCAAAGGAAGCCATCGCTGATGATGGCGTCGATGGCGGCAGATCGGACAGCGATCGGACAAATCAAGCGAAGTCGGGATCAGCTGACATTCGGATCGATCTTTCACGCATTGGTTGGCGATGATCACGCGAGCCGTACCTCAACGCTACATCCTCGCTATAGGCTGGACGCGAGACCGCGCCGGGCTGGGCGCTCGATCGCTAACTCGGTTTGGGGCCGCGTCTCCCCTTGATGTAAGGCTGCAAGAGCACGGGCGATTTCCTGGTCCGCCGGCGATAAGCGGTGGTTCATTCGTAGATAGTCCATCCAGGTCGGTGTCCGTAAAGTTTCAGTCCATCTCGAATGATGTTGAAGATCGCGCTGTAAGATCCAGTCACACGCGCCGGCACGCGCGATTGCCTATCGACGCTGAAGCATCTGGATAAGGAAGGCGTCAATGTCGGTCTCTTCAATCGAATATGTGGTTTTCGATGCGACGGGTCCGCTACGCGGCTGGATATCTAGTACCAGGTCAGGTGCTTCTTAATCAATACCTTCCTGATCGCCATCAGCGCTCAGCTGGACAGGTACGATGAAGCCGATAACTGCAGTCACCAAGTGAGCGACGGCTGCCCATTGCAGGGAGACCGACAGCCCGTCGGGTTTCGCAGTCGCGCCCCAGACCCCGCTGCCAGCCGCCAAACCACCGGATAAGAGCCTAGTTATTGCCTTGCCGAATGTAATCCGCAATGGCGGCTTCCAGGGAACCATGGGCATGTCCTCCTGTCGTTAGCCCGGACGGGCCGAGCACTTATTTCACAGGCACAAATCGGACATCGCGACGGAAACTGAAAAAATCCATAAAGCAAAATTGGATGAAAACGCGTCGCGAGGAAGATACAAAGTTGCAAGATCCAAGCTATTTACGAGCGCAAATAAATCGTGTTCTGCACTATCCTCCCGTCGCATATTCGCATTTTGCAACGGAGAGTGAGCACGTGAGCAGCATTTCGATTGATAGCGAGCGGTTGCTCGGTCGTATCAGAAGTCTCGGCGAGATAGGTCGTGGTATCGACGGGCAACTCATCAGACTGGCCGCATCCGATACGGAAAAGCTGGGTCGCGATCAGTTCGTAACGTGGGCGAGAGCGTCAGGTTTAGACGTTGCAATCGATCGAATCGGTAACGTGTTTGGAATATGGAAATCTGAAGGGTCTGACGGCGAGCCCATCCTTTTGGGCTCTCATATCGACACCGTCATAAACGCCGGCATTTTCGACGGATGCTATGGTGTACTCGCAGGTCTCGAAGTTATTGTGACCCTGAAAGAAGCTGGCCTGTTGCCATCGCGCCCGATCGTAGTTGCAGCATTCACCAACGAAGAAGGTGTGCGTTATGCACCTGACATGATGGGCTCGCTTGTCTATTCCGGTGGGCTGGAAGTGGAGGATGCACTCTCTACGGTCGGTACAGACGGGTCGATTTTGGGAGAAGAACTAGCCCGCATCGGTTACGCCGGTGATAGGCAGCCCGGCTTTTTGAAGCCGCATGCCTACATCGAACTCCATATTGAGCAGGGGCCCGTTCTTGAACGAGAAGGTATCCAGATCGGCGCGGTCGAAAACCTTCAAGGTATCTCCTGGCAAAAAGTGACCATTACAGGGGATGCGAACCATGCCGGTACAACGCCAATATCGATGCGACGCGACGCAGGTTACGCCGCCGCGCGGGTAGTGACATTCCTCCGCGATCGAGCCAAGGCCTCTAACACACCGACCGTTGCGACTGTAGGATGCATGCAGTTTGCACCTAACGCGATCAACGTCATTCCCTCGCGTGCAACATTCACAATCGATCTACGAGATCCAGACGAGGATCGCCTACAACAGGAAGAAGCTGCGCTCGCGGCATTTTTGGAGATTCTTGGACAAGAGGAATCAGTCACAATTGATGTAGAGCGTATGGCTAGGTTTGAACCGGTAAAATTCGACGACGGCATCGTTACGAAGATCGAAACCGCAGCGGCCAGCCGAGGTTTGACGACCAGACGAATGACATCTGGCGCAGGCCATGACGCACAGATGATTGCCCGCATCGCTCCTTCAGCGATGATCTTCGTACCTAGTCAGGCGGGGATTAGCCACAATCCGAAGGAATACACCCCTGATGCAGATCTGATCGCGGGTGCCAATGTGCTGCTTGATGTTGTGCAGGCGCTCGCAATGCGCGGGCAATAACCGAGGGCCATGTCTCGAAATAGGGCGAGACGGCAATTCGTCTCGCAACATCAGCCGAACTTAGCCTTCCCACCGCCATTCGAGTTGTGGAAGAACGACGGTTTCAAACTGGCCGGCCCTTGATGTCGCGCTAACTGTGATGCTTCATGATCCTCACGCGCACTCACAGGGAACCTTTGCCAGTTTTCCCTGTGTGGGGGATCTTTCGAGAGAACATCGACCTAAAGCACCTGTATATTTCGATATCGGCGCTCGGATATTTCTATTTTTCGAACGGATACACTCTGGCAATCGTTCTGGACGAAGACCTGTCAGAAGCAAAATCGATCAAACGACAACTGGATCAAGCGGTCGAAATGGTGCTTTCATACCTTAAGCGATAGTGGTTATGAAGGGCCGCCGGTTCTCGCAAATGCCACAGGACGGGCATCGAGTTGGGTGTCCGCGGCTAGTCGACTTCCGGAATGAGCGATGCGATGGGGGCCGACTCCGCCGGCCCCTCTGCAAGTTGGCGAGGGACGCAGGCGCCCCATCCAGATCGGTTTAAGCCGCAAGGTGATCGATCCGCTCCGACGCAGCGTCGCCAATAAGGCGAAAGCGCGAAATTAACTTCGACAAATGTGAGACGCTTCCGGCAAGTTCATAGCTTGCGGCGTTTTGCTCCTCGACCATGGCAGCATTTTTCTGGGTACCCTGGTCGATAACGTTGACAGCATCGTTGATCTCCCGCAGCCCAAGTGCTTGCTCCTTTGTTGATGTGACAATCGCAGAAACATGCACATCGATTTCGTCCACTTCCTTCGCGATCGCTTGAAGTACCTGCCCGGTCTCAGCCACCAAACGTGCGCCGGTCTCGACTTGATTTCCGGCTTGAGCGATCAACGATTTGATCTGACGCGCGGCAAGTGCCGAACGTTGCGCTAGTTCACGAACCTCCTGCGCAACAACGGCGAACCCTTTGCCTGCCTCCCCTGCCCTGGCAGCTTCTACGCCAGCGTTCAAAGCAAGAAGATTTGTCTGAAACGCAATTTCGTCGATTACGCCGCTGATGTTCGATATCTCGGATGACGAGGCTTGAATCCCATCCATCGCGGTCATGGTTTCGCTCATTATCGCTTCCGACGACTTCGCGCGAACATGAGCCTGGTTCACCAACGCACCAACGGCAGATATACGCACTGTTGACGCGTTCACGGTGTCCGAGATTTGGTTCAAGGCCGCCGCAGTTTCTTCTACCGAGGCTGCCTGCTGCTCCGTCCTTTTTGCAAGTTCGTCGGCCGCACCGCGGATCTCAAGGGCGTTTCCGTCGATCGCGCCCACGTGTTGACCAACCTCGACCAGCGTTCCGTTCAATCCGTCGACCGATCGGTTGAAATTGCTCCTTAGACGGTCAAGATCACCAGCGAACTGATGCTCGATTTTGCAGACCAGATTTCCAGCCGCCAACTTGTCGAGCGACGCACCCAGTGAACTGATAGCAAATTCGATATCGGCGGCATGTTGAGCAGTCTGGCGTTCCCTTGTGTATCGTTCACGGTCGGCGGTGTCGCGAGTTTCTCGGGCGGTGGTCTCAAGCCTTGCCTTTTCAATTGCAGCATCCCGAAGAATTTGTAGCGATCTGGACAAATCTCCGATTTCGTCCTTTGCATCGACTTCGTGGAATTCAACCTCGACATTTCCCGCAGCCACCTGCGAAGTCGCGCCGATGATGTGTTTCAGGCGACCACTAAAACGTCGAGAAAGAAGAACTCCGAGCCCAACGAGCGCCACTGCGCCCAGCACGAGAACAATGGCTGAAGTTGCCAGCAACTGATAGACCCCCGCAAAGACCGTAGCCTCCGGCACTGTGATGACTACATACCACTTGGTATCCGCGTCGAGCTCGACTGGTACCGCAATAGCCAGCTCACTTTCCCCTTCGACGTTTCTGATGCCGGTGGGAACCTCGGGATGCGCCAGAACCTCGGTCCAACCTGCACCCGCCAGCGCTGTTTCCGAAATCTTCTTCCCCAACATATGTGGGTCGGAATAACTGACAATCGCTCCTTCCGAGGTAACCAACGAGACGCGGCCCGAACCCAAGGGCAACATGTCTGTCAAACGCGCCGTCAGGTCAGCAAGCGAGATGTCCGTTCCGGTAACTCCGACAAACTTTCCATCAATTTGCAGCGGAATCATAATGGATGTCATCAGCACGTCAGCCCCTCCGACATTGTAGGTGTAGGGGTCCATTATGTAATCTCGACCCGTCTGCTTAGGGACGAGATAGTAATCACCGGCTCCCGGTTTGTCGTAGTCGGTCAAGACATCGAGTTTCTGCCCCGCGTCGGTCCTTGCGATGTAGCGAACGTAGCGACCACTCGCGTCGTGGTTCGCTTCGTTGGAGTAGCGGGTATCGAGCCCGTCCAGAGCGTTGGGCTCCCAACCAGATCCGACGGCCAGCGCAAACGGGCTCGACGAGAGAAATTGACCAAGGAGCACGTCCATAGATTCGCGAGTGGCATTCCCACTTCGAACAGCCGCATAGATTGCGGAACGGAGGCTATGAGCGAGGTCCTGGGCCGGCAGGAGTTGCATCCTGACCTGGATCGCCGTCGCGTCGGCAGCGCTTTGCATCTCGCCAAGGCTGCGTTCGCGCATCTGTTTATATGACAGCCAAGTAAGCGCCGACGCTGTCACTGCGACCGTTATCAGCCCGGCAGAAATCACCGCAAAAAGATTCCTGCCAATGGCACTGCGAAGAAACATGACACCCCTCACGAAACTAACTTTGATGGTTCAATTAAAAGGTGCCGGAATTGCTTTAAAGTTAACTAAAGCGCATTTCATACAAATTTATTACTCATTTTATTGAATTTTAAATCATCAACACGCAAAAAGGCCGGCGCAGTGCGCCGGCCAGGTAGCAGAGCTTCAGGGCTACTCTGCTCGGGAAACCGCTACTTGGATGCCAGACGGTTCGCTACGAGGTCGTCCACCACTGTGGGATCGGCCAAGGTCGAGGTATCGCCCAGCGACGAGAGGTCATTCTCGGCAATTTTTCGGAGGATCCGTCGCATGATCTTGCCTGAACGAGTCTTGGGTAGGCCGGGTGCGAACTGAATATGGTCGGGTGTCGCGATAGGTCCAATTTCACTGCGAACATGCGCGATCAGGGATTTCTGAAGTTCGTCGTCGAATGACACGCCGCCCATCAAAGTGACATAACAATAGATGCCCTGCCCTTTGATGTCGTGCGGATAGCCAACCACGGCCGCCTCAGCGACGCTTGGATGGCTGACGAGAGCAGATTCAACTTCCGCTGTTCCCATGCGATGCCCCGACACATTTAATACGTCGTCTACACGGCCGGTGATCCAATAGTATCCGTCGGCATCGCGCCTACATCCATCACCTGTGAAATACTTTCCTTGATAGGTTGAGAAGTAGGTCTGAATGAAACGCGCATGATCGTTGTAGAGCGTACGCATCTGGCCCGGCCAGCTCTGTGCTATACAAAGGTTGCCTTCGGCCACGCCCGTTAGGACGTTACCCTCCTGATCAACGATAACTGGGACCACTCCAAAGAACGGCAAGGTCGCCGAACCTGGCTTCAACGGAGTGACACCCGCGATCGGTGCAATCATGTGACCACCGGTTTCAGTTTGCCACCAAGTGTCCACGACGGGGCACCTGTTGTCTCCGACAACACGGCTATACCACTCCCACACTTCGGGATTGATAGGTTCGCCGACCGTTCCAAGCACCCGCAACGATGATCGGTCGCTTCGCGTGACGTAATCATCGCCCGCCCCCATCAGGGTGCGCAGAGCCGTGGGCGCGGTGTAGAGTAGGTTCACTCGATGTTTCTCGACGATCTCCCACATACGCCCTGCATTCGGATAAGTTGGTACGCCTTCAAACATCAAGGTCGTTGCCGCGTTGGCAAGGGGGCCGTACACTAGGTAGGAGTGCCCCGTAACCCAACCGACATCAGCCGTGCACCAGTACACCTCGTTCGGACGGTAATCGAAAACCACCTCATGAGTCATGGAAGCATAGACGAGATATCCACCCGTGGTGTGAAGCACGCCTTTCGGTTTTCCCGTCGACCCAGAGGTGTAGAGGATAAAGAACGGATCTTCAGCGTTCATATGTTCCGCGGCGCACTCCGGCGAAGCCGTCTCTACCGCTTCGCGATACAGAACATCGCGGCCTTCGACGAAACTAGGGACATGATCACGCTCGCCGACAACAAATACTGTCGAGACGGTTAGACCTTGGTGAACCGCTATCTGAATCGCCTTGTCGGCACTTTGCTTGAGTGGAATCCGCCGGCCACCGCGAAGGCTTTCGGATGCTGTGACCAATACACTGGAGTCGCAGTCGACCATTCGGCCCGCTAACGCCTCTGGAGAAAAACCGCCGAATACCACGGAATGGACCGCGCCGACTCGTGCACATGCCAACATCGCCACGGCCGCTTCGGGAATCATCGGCATGTAAATCGTTACGGTGTCGCCTTTCTTGACACCTCGATCGCGCAAGGCATTCGCAAACCTGCAAACTTCCTCATGGAGGGCTCTGTAACTGATCTTTCGCGACTCGGACGGATCATCCCCCTCCCAGATGATGGCGGTCCTGTCGCCGTTTTCCTGGAGATGCCGGTCAAGGCAGTTATATGAAACGTTTGTTGTGCCATCCTCGAACCAACGGATAGACACATTACCTTCGAAGCTGGCGTTGTTCACGATTGAGTATGGTTCAAACCAATGAATTCGCTTCCCGTGTCTTCCCCAGAAGCGATTAGGATCACGCACGCTCTCCTCGTACCAGTTTGCGTAATGCGTTTCGAACCTTCCAAGTTCGGTTTGGGGTTCTTGATTTTGAGCTTGGCTCAAGTTCTGCTCCTCCCGCAAAAAACTAGACCGCGTCCGCTGAGATAGCCGCCAGCGCAGCCCGTGCGACCTCGAAGTCCTGATCGCCAGTTCCCGAACCGACACCGATTGCCCCGGCGAGAACGCCCTCGAAGCGAATTGGAAGGCCGCCAGGAAGGTGCGTCACCCCGCCTTGCGATGCGATGCCCGCTGCCACTCCGAATTCGACGGGCATGGCCCCCGTCGGCCCATTGATCGATGCGGCTGTACGGGCCTTCGCACGCGCAGTATGCATGCTCAGATACTTCGCGCCGTCCATGCGGAGACTGGCGATCGTCTCCCCGCTAGGATCGACCACGAAAATGCACTGGGGGACATTGATAGCTTTTGCCTTGTCAACGGCGGCGGCAAGTGCCTGAAGTGCCGCATCAGCCGTCACGACAATAGAACTGCGATATTTCTGCATGAGGGTTTCCTTCCGTTACCGGCAGATTAATTGAGAGCGATTTTGTATTTTAGGAGCAAAAAATACATATGACTTATTCGCTCACGGATAAAATCTTGCGGTCTGTCACCCATCGAGAAGACCGCTCGCCTCTTGAAGAGCGCGCGTGTAAGGATGGGTGGCAGCGTGGAAAAGATTGGATGAGCTGGCCTCATCGACCACTTCACCAACTTTCATCACGATCAAACGTGACGCGACATATCGCGTCGCAGCGAAATCATGTGAAATGAACAACGCCGCAAAGCCGAGTTCACTTTGTAGCTCCAAAATAAGATTTAGAATTTGCGCCTGAACAGACGCATCAAGGGCGCTGACAGGTTCGTCGAACAAGATGAACTCCGGATTCCCGATCAAGGCTCTCGCAATCGAGGCGCGCTGCCGCTGGCCCCCGGAGAGTTCATGGGGATATCTCGCGGCCAAGTCCGGGCGAAGGCCGACCCGGTGTAGATTGTCAGCTACCCGGTCTCGTCTCTCTTCAGCCGTTACGCCCTGGATAACCAACGGCTCGCCAACGCTTGTGCCTACCTTCAGCCGCGGATTGAGCGATGTTCGGGGGTGTTGCAGTACGGCGGCGAGCCTTGGCTTTTCGCCCCTTCCAAAGGGCTGTCCTCGAAAGAGAACCTCACCGGTAGTTGGCCTTTGCAGGCCCAGGCATAGGCGACCAGTAGTGGTTTTTCCCGAGCCGGATTCTCCGACAAGGCCGACCGTCTCACCGGCGCGCACCTGAAAGTTCATATTCTTGACGGCATCGAATGCCCGCTTGCCCCACAGCGAGCCTGAGGAATAGGTCACACCGACGTTTCGCATTTCGAGAACGAGGGTCATGCTTGCTCCCTTAGCTCGGCCGTGTTTGGGAAGAGGCATTTTGCGCAACCACCATCCACCGTCAGATCTTCTGGACGGCGTTGCGAGCACGCGATTTGCGCGTCGGGACAGCGTGGCGCAAATGCGCATTGGTTTGTGGGTTCGTAGAGTGCCGGCGGCACCCCTGGAATGGCGACTAGGCGCTCACCAAACTTGGCTGCGCCCGGTTCAGCACCCAGCAAAGCCCTTGAATACGGGTGCGCGGGACTGGAGAATAGGGCTGCCGTTTTACGTTGCTCTACAATTCGGCCGGCGTACATCACACAGATTTTGTCGCAGTAGTGCCTGACAAGCGGCAGGTCGTGACTGACAAACAGAACGGCAGCACCGATCTCGGCGCATCGCGCAAAGAGCAGGTCCATAACCTCGCGCTTAAGCGAGGCATCCAGTGCTGCGGTCGGCTCGTCGGCAATCAGTAGCCGTGGGCGACGCATCAACGCCATCGCAATTGTAACGCGCTGGGCCATGCCCCCGGAGAGCTGATGCGGATACGAACTCAAAACCCTCTGAGGATCGCGGATACCTACCCCTACAAGGCGATCGCTTAGCGAAGCGTCGTCTTCGCTCAGAACAAGACGCATCTGACGTGCGATCGCCATTGTTGGATCGAGCGCGGCCATGGGATCTTGGAAGATATATGCAATTGTGTCGCGCCGAAGATGTCTTAATGCCTTGGAGGAAAGTTGATTTACGGCCTGCCCGCCGACTGAGAACGTCGTCGCTTCGATGACTGCACTGGTCGGCAGAAGCCGGCCAAGAGTGTTCGCCAATGTGGATTTCCCCGACCCGCTTTCGCCCACAAATCCTATGCGCGCACCCTGTTCAATCCTGAACGACACTTCATCCAGAGCCTGCAATGCGGTACGCCCAGTTGAGAATCGAACTGAAAGGTCTTTGATCTCGACTATCATCCGCTCACTCCAGAATGCGGGGGCGCAAGGGGTCCACCGCAGCCCGCAACCCTTCTCCAAGGAGATTGACTGTCAGGATAGCGAGGACAAGGAATAGCCCAGGCCCAAATACGAGCCACGGCGCGACAGTTATGTACGTGCTGCCTTCACGCAGGATGGAGCCGAGCGAGGCAACGGGCGGCTGAACACCTAATCCCAGAAAGCTCAGCGCGCTTTCGACAAGAATCCCGATCGAGATCGAGTAGGCCGTTTGGGTCAGGATCGGCAATGCCACATTGGGCAAAAGGTGTACCGATAATATTCGCCAGTGCGATGCCCCCACCACCCTCGCCGTAACGACGAAGTCAGCTTGGGCGACTTCCAAGGTGGACGCACGTACGACCCGGATCATCGGTGGCATCGTTACGAGGACAATCGCGAATATCACGCTCATGCCGCCGGGTCCCAATATCGCGGTGATAAGGAGCCCAAGAAGTACCGCCGGGAAGGAGTAAACGACATCGGCAAATCGAGAAAGAATCTCGTCAATCATCCCGCCAACGTATCCAGATACAAGGCCAAGAACAGCACCTACAACGGCGGTTACCAGAACGGCTGACGCGGACACGATGAAGGTGTTCTGGATGCCTTGGCAAATCCGAGCGAAAACGTCGCGCCCGAGATTGTCAGCACCGAAAAGACCGCTGCTGAACCCAGGGGGAGCTAGTCGGGCATGCGCCGCAATCTGATCTGGTGCTGGGAGTGGAAGCCATTCACCGGCCGCGCCGAGCAAAATCACCGCCAACAGAACCAATAAAGCGATGATGGTCAGCCCGTCCAAGCGGCTTGTTGCGTAAAGAACCCAAGACGAAACTTTGCGAATTGTGCTGGTATGATCAGTCATTTGCGCAGCCTCGGATCAATAACGCCATAGAGGATGTCGGCCGCCATGTTCAACAAAACCACAGAGGCCGCGATCAGCAGCACACCTGCCTGGACTACCGGGTAATCGCGGTTCAAAACCGCCTGAATAAGGAAGCGTCCGAGGCCTGGAATTGAGTAAAGGGTCTCGACGACAACAGCACCACCGACCAGATAGCCCGCGAAAATCGTCACGCTGGTAACAAGCGATACCGCAAGATTGCGCGGGATGTGATGGCGGAGGATTTCGCCACGCGACATCCCACGCGCGATCGCCGCTCCAATATAGTCCTGCGAGAGGATAGACAGGGCGGCGGTGCGGGTTGTTACCGCGAACAACCCAACGCCTAATGCCGACAGTGTGAGGACAGGTAGGACAATGGCTCGCAAGTGAGCATCGGGATCCACTGCTAGCGCTGTCCACTTTCCTACCGTCAAGCCGAGCGCATACCTTGAAAACACATACAGGAAAGCACTCGCTAGAATAAAATCCGGAATGCTCATAAGCACGCTTCCTGCTAGTTTTCCGGATGCCGACTTCAAAGGCGAATCGTGGTTCAGCGCCGACCAGAGACCGATGACACCCCCAACGACTAGCGAGAGACAAAGCGCCAAGGCGCTCAGTTCGATCGTGATGGGCACACGCGACGCGAAGGCCTCGGATATCGGCTCCTGCGTTATCAGCGAGACACCGAAGTCGCCGCTGACGATATTACCTAGCCATTTGACAAACTGGACATGAAGTGGCTGATCAAGGCCGAACTTCAAGAGGATCGCCTCCCTCAGTTCAACCGGGCCGCGGGGGGCAAGAACGCTCGTCAAGTCCCCCGGCAGCAAATGAATAGCCATGAACACGACGACCGAGACCCCGAACAGGGTCAGTGCCGCACTGCAGGCTCTTACGATCACAAGGCGAAGCGTTTCGGTCATCTAACTTTCCAGACTACTTAAGTTCGGCCTTCTCGATCCCTCGGAGGGTGTGAACATAGCCCTCGGTCTGCTTCGTCAGCCCCGTTACCCGGCCGGTTCGTACCGCGATTGTGTCCTGCCGGGTCACCAAGGGTATCATGTTCGCGCTCTCGTCGATCGCCGCGCACAGTTGCTGCAGGATTGCTGCACGGTCTCCACCGACGGTCTGGTAGGCAGCGTCGATCAGACGATCGATTTCCGGATCCGCTTTCACGTGTCCGGCGGTGAAGCCTGCGAGTACGGGATTCCACCATAGCGTCGAGATTGCCGGATCGGCGTATCCCGCGTACCAAGATATCATCGCCTCGAACTGGCTCGGATTATCCACCCACGCCCGCTTAACCCAGATGCCTTCGTCGACAACCGAGATAGTGGCATCCAGTCCGATTTCCGAAACGCCCTGTTTAATGACCTGCGCCATTTGAACGTCAGCGGGAATATTGCGCACCAGGAGTTCGAAGGACTTACCTTCGGCGCCAGCTTCCGCAACCAATGCTTTGGCGCGATTTAGGTCACGAGTGAAATTCGGTAGAGCCGACGTGTCGCAAGCCTTGAAGGCCGGGGCCATCACCGCTGTCGGATCACCTACGCCACCGAGTGCGATGTTCTTGATCTGCTCGCGGTCAAGGCTGAGCGCAACAGCCTTTCGGAGCGGAGCCGACACAAACGGTGAGGTTTCCGAAACAGCGTTGAGCGCCATCATGTAGTAGTTGGTACTCGTCTCGACCGTTACATCGATACCGGGAACGTTTTGCAGCAAAAGAGGTGCATCGGGGCTGGCCTCGAAGCTGGCGATATCGACGCTGCCATCACTTAACATCGCAATTCGAGCGTTGTCGTTCGGCACGATACGGACTGATATGCGATCTATGTGTGGGAGGCCCTCTTCCCAGTAGTGCGGGTTCCTTTCAAGAACCCAGTGATCATCCTGTACGTGCTCAGTCACCATGAAGGGCCCGGTGCCAAGCATTGCCTTGCTTGGATCGAAACTGCCGTCCTTGAGTTTGCTCATTGGAAGAATGGAAGCCATGGTGGCCGCCAGCGCCGGTAGAAGGGGTGCATGCGGGTGCTCGAGCGTGATCCTGATGCCCCGATCTCCAACCGCTTCGCACTTGCTGATTGGGCCTATGGGACGCTGCCAGAACGAACCCGTGGCAGGATCGCGGACACGCATGATGCTCCCCACGACATCATCGATCGTGACCTCGCTTCCGTCCGAGAACTTCAGTCCTTGCCTGAGATTGAACAGATAAGATGTGGGGCTTTCCTCTGCCCAACTTTCGGCCAGCGCTGGAATGGGGCGGAGATCACCATCCACGTCGACAAGGCTTGAGTAAACGAGGTGGAGAACTTGCCATGACGATCCGAGGATCGACGTGTGCGGATCCAGTTGCGTGGTTTCCAAAGGCTTGGCCCAGATCAGTTCCTTGACTGACTGGGCTTGTGCAGCGCCCGAAAGAATATGCGGCACCGCCATTGTGCCGGCCGCCGCCATCGTCGCATTCAAAAAGGCGCGGCGAGAGAGAAGAAACTTTGCTTGCTCGATCATGTGATTCCCCTTTTTGTGATTGGTCGATTCAAAGTCGGTCCAGAAGACCACGTGCGTGCTGGACTACCGCTTCTTGATGAGGCTGAAGGCTTTGGCCGGCGAAACTCGCGATGTAGTCGTTGAAGGGATCAACCGCGTCAGTCCGAAAGCCGCTTAGCGTTTCCATTACGGCAAGACCGCAGAACGGAGCGTATGCTCGCGAGTACCCTCCCTCGTGGGTCATCGCGATACGCCCTCCGCAGAGATCGGCGGCAGCAGTCATCAACCTATTTGTGAGCGAACGATACGCATCGCTGTAGAGCATCAGTCGAGCAAGCGGATCGAGTCCACTCGCGTCAAAACCGGATGTCACGACGATCAATTCCGGCCGGTATTGGTAGAGCGCGGGGAGTACGACCTGATCGAACGCAGCGAAATAGGCACCCGAACCGGACCCCGGAGGAAGCGGGATGTTGATATTGTATCCCTCGCCACGTCCCTCGCCGCGATCCTTCATAGCGCCGGTTCCAATCGGGAAGAGGTTGTCCTGATGAATGGAGATCGTGAGAACCGAGGGATCGGTATAGAATATTTCCTCGGTACCATTACCGTGGTGCGCATCCCAATCTACGACTGCGATCCTGGAAAGCCCAAACCGGGCCTGGACCTCGCGAATACCTATCGCGGCATTGGCAAACAGGCAGAAGCCCATCCCTTCGTTTGGTCGGGCATGGTGCCCAGGTGGTCGCGTGAGGGAGTACCCGTTGGACACGTCGCCAGCGACAACGGCGCTCATCAATGAAAGGCAACCTCCTGCCGAAAGCCGCGCGATGTCGTAGCCGTCGGTCGAAAAGAATGTATTGGTGCCTGCTGTACCGCCTAGGCCACGGCTATTGGCCTCGATTTCTTCGACATATGCCCGGCCATGAACTCTTAGGATCAAATCTTTGTCGACAGGCTCCGCCGCGATGTGCACGAGCCTCGGCAGCAACCCCGAAACCTCCATAAGATTGCGGATACGCCGTTTCGTCTCGGGCTCCTCGGCATGCTGGTCCGGTTGGACCGAGCCACCGGACGGTACAAACGATGCCGCGTTTCCAGCGTCATGCCACATGCAGCGTTCGTGAAATACAAATCCGGTTCCCATTTGAACTCACCCTCCGAGCGAAATATTGCCCGTGAGGTTGCATCCATCGCCCGATTTCGGTTAGTCGCACCGTGACCGTTCCCTAGTCATACGGTGACCAACTGGTCCCTCAGTTCAGTCGGTGTTTTGCCGTAGCGTTGCCGAAAAATCTTCGAGAACGCAGAATGATCCGAAAATCCATTCCGATATGCGATTTCCCCGACCTGCAGGCGCAGCGAATGGTCCTGCAGCATCTCGAAAGAGCGAGCAAGTCGAACGTCCCGAAGTAGTTCGGAAAAACTCGTTCCGTTTGCCTTGACGCACCTGTGCATGTAGCCAACCGACACCTTGAGTTCGGCCGCAGCAATTGCAGGCGTGAACTTTTCCTGCGAGTAGCGCTTTTCGACGATCCTGGTGAGGCGCTCGAACAGTCCGTGAGTGGCGCTGGTGGAGCTTAGGTTGCCCCCCTCTTCAGCGCGCAACATCGCGATCAGACTGCCAAGGAGTTGCCGGTCCAAACACCAGGAATAACTATTTCGCTCTTCAGCCGTCAGATCACTGATGGCCAGCAGGTTGGACAAAAAGACCTTGCTCAGTACGGGATGAGCCGGTCTCCAGTTAGAACAGTGACGGCTGGCATCCTTGTAAACCTCATCTACGACCTTCGTCGGGACTTTAAGAAAGATTCCATTGAAGTAGGTGTCGCAGGAGAGATTATAGAAATCGCTTGAGCGGAGCATGACGTATTGCCCTACGCTAACCACGCCTTCCCGCCCATACTGGCTAAAGTACATGGTGCCCTCGAGAGGGAATACGAAAATGTAGAATTCCTCAATATCCGCGGAGATGGCGTGCCGACTTCGCACTCCGCGCGCCCGTTCGGTGATGTACCTTGAGATGCTACTCCTCTGAAGGTTTACCTCAGAGATGGATGCCGACCAAGTATCCGTCGTCGCCGTGTCTATATCGACGCGGAAGAATACATCGGAAATCATTTCACGCCACGCCCCAAGCTTTTTGCTCGTGTGAAGAGCATCAGTTGAGAAATGCCGATCTGGAAAGGAAAACATGGTGAACTCCCTCTGCCATGCGTTCGTACGCCGTCAAGGGAGCGGCGTTCCTTTTTATCCGTCTCCGTTTTCGACAATTGAGGAGTCTTATTTTATTTTAGCGTTTTCAGCAATTGGAATCATCTGGACAAAAGCGTTTTGCGCGTTTAAAAAGCAATTCCACCTCAAAGAGAAAAGAGATGCAGACCCCACTCCAAGCTAGAATCCTCGAACAGCTTCGCATGCAGTTGAGTGATGACCTTCGCTCTGGCGATCGCATCAACGAGGCAGAGGTGGCCGAACAACTTGGCGTGTCCAGAACACCTATTCGTCGGGTTCTTCAGAAGCTTGAGGAGGAAGGCGTTCTCGCCTACGAACCACGACGAGGATTCATCCTCAAAGACATTGCGTCGCTTCTCAAAACTGGTTCGAATGACGGCGAAGAGCTGCTCGACGAACGCGTGATGCGCGATATGGCAACGGGCGAGCTCAATTCGGTTTTCAGCGAACGAGCGCTCATGCAGCGCTACTCTGTACCGAACGGAGTACTTGTTTCCACACTGCGGCGGCTGACGCGGGATCGTTTGGTGGAGCCGTCGCCGGGGCGTGGTTGGATTTTTGCCGACGTAAGCCCGAGTGCAATGGCTGATAGCTACAGATTTCGGCAAATTATTGAACCGGCGGCCATTCTGTCGGATCATTACGAAATCGACCATGCCATCCTTCGGACACTCGACCAGGATCACGAAGAAGCGATCTCAAACGTATTGCATATGGATCGTCGTCGACTGTTCGACCTGGATGCAAGGTTTCACAAGACGGTGGCGCAAGGCGCACGCACCAATGAGCTTGTCCAATCCATTGAGCGGCAGAACAATATCCGGCGAGTTACCGAGTATCTCGGCTTCGTCCGCATCGAGCGCTTGCGCAAGTCGATGGTCGAGCACCGACAGATACTGAATGCCCTTCTCGAGGGAAATCGACAGGTGGCTGCGTCTTTGATGCATATTCATCTTCAGGTGTCGCGGGAGGAGACGTTCACTCATATGGACAGCGACCTCGAACTGCTGCGCGGCGGAATGGTTCGCTTGACGGAGGAAGAACACGACGATGTCGCGGTAGAACGCGACATGCAATAATCAAGTTTCCAATGGCCATGCGGAAGAGATCGCGACAGCGGCGCCGACGGAGCAATTCCCCGAGAATCTCTCAGGCAAAAGGACCGCATGGCTGGAAAATCTGGAGAGTGGCAGTAATGCCCACCGAAGGGGATACCGCAACGCGGGAAGCTCTCAGGTACCAAGGACAGACGGGGATCACCGGGTCGCAAGACCCTCGTAAACTTGTCCTTGGGAGAACAATGAATGCCCCATTATGCAATCGTCGGGGCCGGCATCACCGGCATCACGACAGCGTACGCTCTGCTTAACCGTGGTTATCAGGTAACCGTCTTCGACCGCCACGCGTATCCCGCGATGGAGACTTCCTTCGCGAATGGCGGTCAGCTTTCGGCCAGCAATGCTGAAGTCTGGAACCATTGGTCTACCCTGCTGAAGGGGGTCAAGTGGATGCTCACGAAAGACGCTCCGCTGCTTCTTAATCCAAAGCCGTCCTGGTCGAAATATTCCTGGCTTGCGGAATTCGTCGCAGCCATCCCGAAATACAAGAGCAATACGATCGACACGGCAAGACTGGCAATCGAAGCCAGAAAGCACATGTTCGAAATCGCTGAGCGAGAAGGAATCAACTTCGATCTCGAAAGGCGGGGAATCCTTCACTTCTACAAGGATGAAAAAAGCTACCGCCACGCGCTCGAGGTGAATAAGCTGTTGTTGGCCGGCGGGTTGGACCGCCATGCGGTCGGACCGGATGAGATCCGGTCCATTGAACCAACTCTGACCGGTTCGTTCTATGGAGGCTTCTACACTCCATCGGATTCGACAGGAGACATCCACAAGTTTACCCGCGGGCTCGCGGAGGTGTGCGTCCGAAAGGGTGCGGCGTTCCAACTGGAAACCGACGTGGTGGGCTTCCGGCGGCAACGGAAGGGAGTTTCCATTCAGTGGCAGTCAGTGGGTTCCGATTATGCCCTGCAAGAAGTAGAGCCATCAGAGCAGACGTTCGACGGAGTCGTGATTTGCGCCGGCGTGGCCAGCAGACGCTTTGCCAGCATGCTGGGCGATCGGGTGAATATATATCCGGTCAAGGGATACTCGATAACGGTTCATCTCGACGATGAACGAAGCCAGGCAGGGGCTCCTTGGGTAAGTTTGCTCGACGACGCGGCCAAGATCGTCACGAGCCGGCTGGGCAAGGATCGCTTCCGAGTGGCCGGCACTGCCGAAATCAACGGTGTCAACTACGACATCCGCGCCGACCGGATTGCTCCGCTGGTTCGCTGGACCCGGCAGTATTTTCCCGACATCAACACCAGTCGCGTTGTTCCCTGGAGCGGCCTGCGGCCCATGATGCCAAACATGCTGCCACGTGTCGGCAGGGGTCGCCAACCGGACGTATTTTACAACACGGGGCATGGGCATCTTGGATGGACTTTGTCGTGTGCGACAGCCGAATTGGTAGGTGAGGCAGTAGCGAGCGCGCGCGCGGCTTAGTTAAAGGAGCCGGTTTTCGCTCATCAAGGCGACAACCGGCTCGACATCCGTGCCTTTTCCGATCGCTTCGCGATGCTGAGGTTTCGTTCGGCGCTCACACGATCCCGCGTTGATAGGCGACACACGGATTGCTTGGCTTCGCATCATGCGTCTGCCTTGTCGTCTTCTTCGGCTTGATCGCGGTTCAATCCCCAAATGATTTCGAGGAAACTTCGCGCCTTCTTCTTTCCGTGGATCAACTCGCCGATCTGCTGAGTGAACGTATGATCGTTGTTGCTTCGTGAGAAGACGGTCCAAGCGCCTTCGATCTTCTCACGGCTGCTTTCCTGTGAGTGCTTGATGTAATCTGAAACTCTCTTGCGGCCCAGACCAAGAAATTCCTGGAGAACAGGAACGCTGTTTCCTTCAAGCGCCGAGCTGAGAATATAGCGGACGATGCTATCCTTTTCAGTAGATGACAGCCTATCTCCAGTTGTCACCATTTGCTTTATTATATGTGGGAATGCCTTCAATCAAGCCGCGAGGGTGGCCGCACCGATGTTTGAAAGACGCTCACGTATCGTACGGATTACGTCCGGGTGGAACTTGGCATCAATGCAATCTAGCAGCCTATCGTAATTCAGATCATTTTTGGCGACTGAAATTGTTCCACTAAGTACACCCGCGATAAAGTCAGCGAAGACACGTCTGAAATCTGGATCGTCGATGCTCAGGCCAGAGGTTTCTATCTTTCTGATGAGCACCTCAGCGAGAGATGAACCGCTGGATAGGTGCTCGAGCCAGTCGCCCGTGGGGACTTGAGCGAGCAGGACACCTACTCGCGAATGAAATGATTGCCATGGAGGTGCCGACATTTTGCCGGTATCGACAAGAAGAGCGGCGGGAACGCTTTCAAGTGTCAAATCAAGCAGGTTTTTGGTGGAAACACGTGCTGCGTAACGCTCAACCGTACGCGAGAAATCCTCGCCAAGAAGGTTTTGAATATAATCATAGTCATCCAAGAGCACTGTAAGATCGGTTCGCGGGAGTTCGCATTTCAACATTGCGGCCTTAATGACCGAATTGATCGCAGCATTTACCGATTTTGCCTTCGACGCGTTGATCAAACTACGAACAATGTGCGCTTCCTTGGCAAGAGTTGCAATGCGATCGCTCTGATCTTCGGTAAGAGGCGTATCGCCCTCAAGAAACCCCTTGAACCAGTCGTAGTGTTCTGAGGCCTCCGGAACTTTGGCTCCGTTCGCCGCTGTACGAGTTGGAGGTGGAAGCGCCTTCCCCAGAAACGCCTGAAGCGCGAGAAATACCGCAGAGCCAATCGAAAGATCATCATCGTTAGAGACGGAAGCGATCAGATTGTCGAAGAATTGTGCGTCGCCTAGAAGCGCCTTAATGTCGATCTCCGCCCGCTGCGCGCTGCCAGGATATGAGACCACGTCCGCAAGCAGATGCAGACGAGTAGTGAAGTCACCATCAACGCTCACAGTAGCCAGATCGCTAGCGATCGCCGAGCCGATCGCCGCCCAGTTTTCGTCGGTCAACAGCTTGCGCTGACGATGAAAGGCAGCAAAACCGCGGCGTGCTATGACGGGTTTGTTGACTGCTAATTCCTCCAGAACACTTTCAACGGTCTCAGCTTCGGGCGCTTGCGGACGCAGAATTGAAAACTCCATATCTTCCTCTAGCGATTGGGCGGCCGAGCCGACCATGAACTCGGGAGATGTCGGAAGCGGGTTGTTTTTCAAACCCTCTACGAGGAGCGCGCCTTTCCCCACAGCATCGAGGCGACGCTTGATCTCTACCGGCAATTCTCCCTGGATTTCAAAATGGAACGGGAGATTTTTCAGACGCTGGTATATATCGGAAATGACGATCAGCCGTCGAACATGATCCCCCCATTGAAACGGGATCGAATGGTTTTCAGCTATAGGTGGGAAGACCTGCGTGACCTTGGCGATCGATCTAAAGTCAATTTGCTCCGCAGTAAGCGTCCATTTGACTGGATCCTTCGAGTTCTTTGTTTTCGGGATGTGCCAAACGACGTCTGGATCGAGGTGGCAGCGAAGATTAGCGATTATTGCTATGCTAACCGGCACCAATCCCAGAATTTGAAAGTCCATTTGTTGGTTGCAATGGCGCTGCGAACGCTTGAGTATCCCCTTGCTAGGAAACTGTGTGACATGCTTGAAGTTAACATGAAATCCGTACCAGTTTTTAGAGAGGCAGTCGACGACGCGGAGGTCAGAGGGTACGCACTTGCGATCACCAATTTTATGGAAAAAAGAGAAATTTTTCACCCGGAGCTTCACGACTTGCTCTCTCGAATACCCTTGCATCGACTGCAAGTGTTGATGCTCGAGTGTATCGACGCGCGTAATAAGCCGACGCTTGAAAGCGCGCTGAAAAACGCTCTGGCTGAGTTCGGCTTCGATTTTCGATTCAAGCGGTAGTCCCCAGACACACTCTGCTTGCCTGTGCCAAATTGCTGCGCGACCCGAAACTGCTATGCAGCAAAGCAGCGCGGTTTCATTCGCGTCAAGTTTCGCATGTGAAGCCACCGCAATACTCATTTTATTTAGATTAGGGCGATGGAGGGACGGTCTTAGAATTTGCCGATACCCGCCCAACTACCAAAACCAGTACACACCCGACCTGTGGTATTGATCCAATCCCCCTTGTGGTTATTCGAAATCGCTCCTCGAACTCGTCCTCGAACTCGTCCCACCTACAACATCTCCACCTTCCGCAAAGCCATACCCGATATGGCTTTGCGTAGCTCAGAAGCGCATGTGCGAGCAGCCGTGGTTAGACCTTCAGGCGGAAATGGTAAGACTTCGGTCGCGTTACGTAATCGTAGCCGAACCGAGAGAGCGTCGCCCCACGCCCCGAATCCTTTACGCCGGTCCAAGCCAGTTCTGGATCCAGGTAGTCGCAGCGATTCATGAAGACCGTACCGGTCTCAAGCTGATCGCCTATGATTTCAGCAGCGGCGCTGTCGGCAGTCCACACGGATGCGGTCAGACCGTAGCGGCTGTCGTTCATCAAGCGAACTGCTTCCTCGTCCGAACGGACTGACATTACACCGGCAACGGGACCGAATGTTTCTTCCGCCATAATGGACATTGAGTGATCGCAATCGACTACGATTTGGGGGGCAAGGTAAGCCGACCGCCCCGTGTCGGCAGAGAACTTCTTGCCGTCGACGAGCGCGCGCGCACCCGCCCTGACAGCATCCGCGATCTGCGTCCGAACACTATTAGCCGCCGATGTTTTTACCATTGGGCCAAGCGTGGTTGCCGCATCTCGCGGGTCGCCCAGCTTAAGCTGCTCAGCATAGGCAACCAAGCCGTCTACTACGGCCTTGTAATGACGCTCGTGCACGTAGACGCGCTCGATTCCGCAGCAGCTCTGGCCGGAATTGAAGAAGATGCCGTCGGCAATATTCGCGATCGCGTATTCAACGTTTGCGTCTTCGCGGACATATGCCGGATCCTTTCCGCCAAGCTCCAAACCAGCCGAAGTGAAGGATCCCGACAGCGCACCTTGAACGGCATGTCCCCCGCCAACCGAACCCGTGAAGCACACGTATGAAACTCTCGGGTCGGCAATCATCCGGGCGACCTGGTCATGGTCAATGTGCAGGAATTGGAAGACACCATCCGGCAGCCCGACCGCGCGGAAGGCTTCATCCATCCGTTCAGCCGCCAACGGCGCCTGGTCGGAATGTTTCAAGACCACGACGTTTCCGGCGGCAAGTGCCGGGATGATTGCGTTTACTGCCGTAAGGAACGGATAGTTCCAAGGTGCCAACACCGCGACAACGCCAAGCGCCGCGCGTTTGATCGACCTATCAAATCCTTCAAGTGTGGAAGGCACAAAAGGCTGCAGCGCCTCGGGAGCAAGCCGGAGCATGGTTCGAGCGCGCGTCTCGAATCCGGCCACTTCTCCTCCGCTATAAGCGATCGGGCGGCCAATCTGGCTGGTTATCTCGGCAGCGATTGAATCCTTTTGTCTGACAAACGCGGCGACAGCTTTTTCGAGAATTTCGATGCGGCGAGCAAGTGACCAGGAGCGCCACACGGAAAAGGTCTTGGATGCTCGCGAAAGTGCCGCGTCGACATCCCTATCAGTGTGCCGCTCGCGGGTGAGCAGGACACTGTCATCAATCGGGGTAATCGTTTCAAACGATGCCATGGATATTCCTCTATTTGACTTCGCCGGTTGGGACGGGTCGATGCCCTGCCCAACGCCGACGTTTTCTTTCCAACTGAAAGTTCATTCCATCGAGGATGGCGATCTCCGTTGATCGGCCACCCTTTCGATGCTCAAGCCGGAACCGGACTCGTCGTTCCTTAAGGTCTATTGCATCTTGCAAGCCATAAGTGCACGAAAAGCCTCTCTCTCCATTTCCTGCCCGAACGCCTCATCGAGAGTCGTTCCAAAGGCTCAAACCTCTTTTCCGTCTCAATTTCCTAAAACGAGATCCCGCTTTTCTGGGGTTTACTCGCTTTCGTCGATGCGGAATGCAAAATCAGGTAATTGCACTTTGAACATGAATTGACATCATTCGCAAGATGGTGTTGTGTCCGCATCCAGCGTTTTAGATGATCAAAACGCAATTTCACTCTCAGGAAGTTGCGGGCGCAATGGAGGTGAACATGTTAGTGGTTGAACAACCGGCATCCGGATCTCGCATGCGAGGATACGGGGAATTGGAAGAATGTTTCGTGAAAGTGTCGGGGGCACTAGCATGAGGCCGGAGACCGTTCTCGGTTCTGTCCCTGCCGCAACTGTCCATAATGGCAATGGCCGCTCGAAGGTCGTGCTTGTGTGCGAACATGCGTCCAATCACATCCCTGCGCAGCTTGACAACCTTGGTCTGTCAGATTTTGAACTGAGCAGACATATCGCTTGGGACCCTGGCGCCTTTGCAGTCGCCAAGAGGCTTTCAGATCTTCTCGACGCGCCGCTGGTATACGCCAACGTGTCAAGGCTCGTGCTCGATATCAACCGCCAGCCTGGTCATCGCGGCTCGATCGTTGAGGTGAGCGAACTCACGGGGATACCGGGGAATAAAGATCTATCCTCGCTCGAACGCGAAGCCCGAGCCCGCGCGATCTATGAGCCGTTTCACGATGCTCTTCGCTCGACTATCGAGCGGCGCAGAACAGCCGCCCCCTGGGTAATCTCGATCCACAGTTACACGCCCGTTTACAAGGGCGTGCCACGTCCGTGGCATGCGGGAATACTTCACAACGAGGACAGACGGCTATCGACGACTCTGCTGAAGATGCTCCGGGAAAACCCAGATCTCAACGTCGGCGATAATGAGCCATACGCACCGAATGACGGTGTCTATCACACCATCGAACGCCACACGAAGCCTTTTGGATATCAAGGCGCGATGATCGAAATCCGTAACGATCTGATCGCTGACGCGACAGGCGAACACGTATGGGCAGAACGTTTCTACCAGATACTGACAAGGATGCTCGCCGTGGAAGCATGAACAAGCTTCGCACGCCGCTGGAGGAGTCGGCGGTGTCTGATAAAATCATCTTGGAGGAGAAGATACATTGACGAATGAACACGTTAAACTCGACAGGAGGTTGAACACGACCTCCGCCGCAATGTTCGGCTTGTCGTACATGTCACCCTTGGTGGTGATCGCAACGTTTGGAGCCATCGCGGTCAAAACGGGAGGGGCGGTCGCTACCGCGTACATCGTCGCGACGCTAGCAATGCTAGCGACCGCAGCGAGCTATGGATTCATGGCATCCCGCAATCCGGTCGCGGGTTCAGCATACACATATGCCTCGAAGGTATTCGGACCGGCGACCGGGTTCCTCGTTGGGTGGGTGCTGCTGCTCGACTATTTCTTCATCCCGATGGTTATTTGCCTGCTGACAGCTACAAGTCTCTCCACCCTCGATCCTGATGTGCCTTTCTGGGTCTGGGTCGTCGTTGTCTCGGCCATGTCGACACTTATAAACGTTCTCGGCATTAAACTTACGGACCGCGTAAACCTCATCATCATGGTGATCCAACTCGTGATGGTCGCTATGCTTGGCTACCTCTGCGTTGTGGCCATCCTTCATGTGCCAGGCGCAGAACTCGCATCGGTTAAACCGATCATGAACGAGCACACGAGTTGGGGGATGATCATGGCCGGCGCAGCAGTTGCCTGCTACTCGTTCCTCGGCTTCGATGCCATTTCAACTCTCTCGGAGGAGACCGTTGATCCTCGTCGGTCGATACCTCGCGCAATCTTCATCGCCACCCTTCTTGGCGGCGCAATCTTCATCATCTCGACGTACTTGTTGATGGTGGCCCACCCATCTCTAACTTTCGAAAGCATCGACACCGCTGCTTATGAAATCGTAGGCCAGGTGGGCGGAGAAACGTTCAAGACCGTGTTTACCGTTGTCGTGGCGATCGCCTTCTTCGCCGCTGGGCTCTGCGCCCACGCGAGCGCCTCACGTCTGCTTTTAGTCATGGGTCGCGACGATATGATCCCAGCAAAGCCGTTCGGCTACATTAGCCCCCGATTCAAGACCCCAGTCGTAAACATCGTTCTTGTCGGCCTGGTGATGCTGGCTGCCATGAAGTTTGACATTTCAACGTCCACAGCATTCATCAACTTCGGAGCCTTCACCGCATTCTTCGCGGTAAACGCTGCTGTAATCGCTCTCCTCACCCGAAACTCCGCAGAACGAAAGGGGCGTTTGGCACTCATGATCGTCGCAATTTTCGGCGCTGCGTTTTGCGGGAGTCTCTTCTTGAGCCTCGACCGTCTTGCTCTCGAACTGGGACTATCATGGTTTGCAATCGGCATCGTCTATTTGCTTACGAAGACACTCGTGTTGAAAAGGCCACTTCCGCGATTGGCAAATGATGTTTGAAAACCAAAACTACATCAGAAGATAGGCTTATGCGTATTTGAGATGTGGAAATCCGTGTAAGCTATCGGAGGCCTCCGAGATCGTAACTGTCTCGGAGGCCTCTGTCATTTCAGGTCGGATTCACACGAATTTACTTAAGCGTTGGAACCTTGCACTTTGGAGGCGCAAGCCTATTCTGGAGGCGGCGTACGGTGTCAATACATCCGTTATCTGTCGCCATGACGCACAAGGCGCTGGTGGTGTTCAAATTCGTGACCGTGCACTCCCATCAAAACCTGCCAAGAACTCCATCGCCCATCTCCAGGACCGCCGCTTTCTGAGGCCTATTTGCGAACCTTCGTCGCAAGTACGTTTCGGATGGAGAAGCTTGAGTGGATTCGCAGAACTCCAGGCAGTTTAGCCAAAATCTCCTTATGTATGCTCTCGAATTCGGATGCATTTGCTACCTCAACCCGCAAAAGATAGTCGGAACCGCCAGTCATTAAGAAGCATTCTCTAATTTCTGGATGCCTACGTACGGCTGCCTCAAATCTATCGAGATGATCCTCCGTTTGCCGTTCGAGAGTGATATTAATGATTACTGCGATTGTCGCGTTGCCGCTTCCAGCATCGACCAACGCCGTATAACCCCGGATGATACCGCCCTGCTCCATCAGCCTTATCCGCCTCAGGCACGCGGATGGCGAAAGCCCTACCGCGGCAGCGATGGCTGCGTTGCTCATGCGTGCATCAAGGCGAAGAAGGCGAATTATATTTCGGTCGATGGTGCCTACGGCCGTTATGTGGATTGTTCCGTTCGCTTGAATATCCTTCGATTATTATCCGCACGACGCAATAATCAAGCACTCGTTCGTCGACAATTTCATGATAATTTCAATATCGTTCCTTGAGTTTAGGGAGGATCGTATGGACGAAAACGTACGCGGGCATTCAAGCCATGAGAAAATCATCGTGTCCGGTGCGCCCGGCTACATGACCGTGGACCTTGCCGCTCTTGCTCGGAATTACGTACGACTTTCGGGCGAGGTCGCTCCGGCTCGCGCGGCAGCGGTAGTGAAGGCAGACGCGTACGGACTTGGTGCTGAAAAAATCGCTCCTGAGCTGTACAAGCATGGATGCCGGCACTTCTTTGTCGCACAGTTTGCCGAGGCGACGGTTTTGAGACCGCTTCTGCCGGCCGATGCTGCGGTATTTGTCCTTAACGGCCTTCAACCGGGTAGCGAAACTATCTGCGCTCGAGACGGAATTGTACCTGTCATTAACTCACTAGAGCAGTGGCAGCGGTGGGCGGCTGAGGCAGAAGCGCTTGAGCAGAAATTGCCGGCTGTACTGCAGTTCGACAGCGGTATGTCCCGTCTTGGGCTGCCGCCGGAAGACAGGCCGGTTACTGCTGACCTGTTGAAGACAGAAAACAGCATCGATGTACTCTTTGTAATGAGTCATCTTGCCTCTGCCGACGATCCCGAAAACATTCAGAATGCAGCCCAGAAAGCAGAAATGGAGCGCATTTCCGCGGAGTTTGCGCAATTCCCCGCCTGTTTCGCCAATTCGGGCGGCATTTTCCTCGGCAAAACTTTTCACGGCGTGCTCACTCGCCCCGGAATTGCGCTCTATGGCGGCGCTCCAACGGGAGGCACCGAAAACCCGATGGAGCCGGTCGTTTCCCTCGATGTTGCTGTGGTGCAGGTACGGACCGTTCCATCAGGCACGCGGGTCGGCTATAGCGGGACCCATGTGACGACGGCTGAAACGCGGCTTGCCACTATCGCCGCCGGTTATGCCGATGGCTTGCCGCGCAGTCTTTCGGGCCGCGGCGCTGTCTATTGCGACGGCGTGCGCCTGCCAATCGTCGGCCGCGTTTCCATGGACAGCATCACCGTCGACATCTCCGCCCTGCCGCAAAACCGGCTCACGCTAGGCAGCCGTGTCGAGGTGCTTGGGCCCAACCAGACGCTGGAAGATCTCGCCCGCGATGCCGACACGATTTCCTACGAGATCCTGACCGGTCTGCGCCACCGTTACCAGCGGCAATATCTATGATCCCTTCCTTCCCCCTTTGAGGACATCATGAAAGTCATCGTTCTCGGCGCCGGTATCGTCGGCGTCACATCGGCCTACAAGCTTGCCAAGGCCGGCCATGAGGTCACGGTCGTCGATCGCCAGCCCGGCCCGGCGCTGGAGACGAGCTTTGCCAATGCCGGCGAGATATCTTTCGGCTATTGCTCGCCCTGGGCTGCACCGGGCATCCCGATGAAGGCGATGAAATGGCTGTTCATGGAACATGCGCCGCTGATCCTGCGTCCCAAGATCGATGCGGCCATGATCTCATGGATGCTGAAGATGCTCTCCAACTGCACCTCAAAACGCTATGCCATCAACAAGAGCCGCATGCTGCGGCTGGCGGATTATAGCCGCATCTCGCTTGCCGCATTGCGTGAGGAAACCGGCATTGCCTATGACGAACGCATGCAGGGCACGCTACAGCTCTTCCGAACAGAAGCCCAGCTCGATGCCTCTGCCAAGGACGTTAAGGCATTGGCTGCCGACGGCATTCCCTACGAAGTGCTTGATCCAAAAGGCTGCATCCGTGTCGAGCCGGCCCTGACGCATGTGCGAGAGAAGATCGTCGGAGGTCTCCTCACCCCGAAGGATGAGACGGGCGATTGCTTCAAATTTTCGAACGCCTTGGCAAAGGAAGCCGCGGTGCTGGGCGTGCGCTTCAACTACGGCAGCATCATCCGCGGCCTCGATGTCGAGGGCGGCCGTGTCCGCGGGGTCATCACTGCCCATGGCAGGCTGGAGGCCGATGCGGTAGTCGTGGCGCTCGGCAGTTTCTCTCCACTTCTGGTACGGCCTCATGGCATCCGCCTGCCAGTTTATCCGGTCAAGGGCTATTCGCTGACCATTCCGATCACCGACGAGGCGCGCGCGCCGGTCTCAACGGTCATGGACGAAACATTCAAAATTGCCATTACTCGACTCGGCGACCGGATCCGCGTTGGTGGCATGGCCGAGATCTCCGGCTATACCAACGATCTCGGCGAGCCCCGCCGTCTGACGTTGCAGCACTCCGTTACAGATCTTTTCCCCGGTGGCGACGTTTCTAAGGCAAGTTTCTGGTCGGGCCTTCGCCCCATGACTCCAGATGGGACGCCAGTAATCGGGGGAACCAAGATCGCCGGCCTCTACCTTAATACCGGTCACGGTACGCTCGGCTGGACAATGAGCTCGGGTTCGGCCCGCGTTGTAGCAGACTTGGTCTCAGGTCGAACACCAGAAATTGACGCGACCGATCTCGCGATTGCTCGCTACGCTTGAACGTAAACAGGAGAACATTCAATGCTAGAAGAGATCAACACAACCGATGCACCAGGCGCTGTCGGACCGTTTTCGCAGGCAATCAAAGTCGGCAACCTGCTATTCGTTTCGGGTCAATTGCCGATTGACCCGGCGACGGGCGAGTTCAATTCCGACGATGCCATTGCTCAGGCCGAACAGTGCCTGAAGAACCTTGGCGCGATAGCCGCCGCGGCCGGAACCACGCTTGCCAACACGGTCAAGACGACCGTGCTCCTTACAGACCTCGCTCAATTCGCCGAGATCAACAAGGTTTACGCCGGCTTCTTCGCAAAACCCTATCCCGCTCGAGCCTGCTACGAGGTGAAAGCCCTGCCGAAGGGGGCGAAGGTAGAGATTGAAGCAGTCATAGCGCTCGGTTGAGCGATACCGAGGCCATCCCACGGGGGTTGGCCTCGGTTCAACACGTTAGTCTTTAAACGCGGGTGGCGACCCTTTGGCCTGCAGTAGATGCCGGGTCATTGCTGCCGCAGCGCGTTTTTGATCGCCAGCATCCAGTGCATCAAGGATCTCGATGTGCTCCGCGCACGAGGCGTTTAGGCGGCCTGTATCGATCAGCGAAGCGTATTCCAACAGTCGACGAAGCTTGTTCTGTTGCGCCACCGCTTGAATAACGAAGGGGTTCCTAGAGCATTCCGCAATGAACTGGTGAAATTCTTCGTCCAGTCGAAACAGCTCCGGCAGGTCGCGGGTCTGAGAGTTGAGAACGCGCTCATGGCGGCTGCGAATGGACGCAGCACCGACCTTGTCATAGTGGAAAGATGATTGAAGGATTGCGCCCGGCTCCACAAGCAGGCGGAAATCGTAGCTCGCGTCGTTCGAGTCTTGCGAATTCAACGTAGGTTCGAACTGCCACCCATATCCAGGCGAGCGGACGATCACTCCTTCTTCGGACAGGAGTTCCAGTACACGAGATTTTTTGCCGAGGCCGTAGCGCGAACGGAAATAGCTTTCCGATACTTCGCGGGGAATTTGTCCCTCGAACCAGTCTCGCGCGATTTGTTCTTTGATCTGCTCTTCGTCTTCCTGAGGCAGGGAGGCAAGCATCTGCTCGGCCACTTCAGGGGTAGCCTTGACATAAAGCCCCCGGCCCCAGCCCCGTTCCGCCGCGCCGAGCTCGGTCACCTTGGCAAGAGCTGCGCGTAGCGGGGTACGAGACACGCCAAACACCTGCGAGAGCTCTATCTCCCGCAGGTGTGCGCCAGTTTCGAAGGCCCCATCCACGATCTTCGTCAGCAATTGCCGTACAAGCCTGAGCTGAAGGTCCGTTTTAGAGTCCACCCAATATCCTATCTCAAAAAATGCGCGCTGACCTTACGAGTCCTTGTGCTCCGGTATGCTGAAGCGCTCGGGATCGTTGAACCGCCGCAGGACGTTGGAGGTCATGCGAGCGATTTCGTTATCATAACTATTCCACGCCATCGAGCCTGCCCATGCAATAGACCCGGTAGAGAACACAGCACCTCCTCCAGCGGTTTCGAAGAACGTCAGATCAGCGCGAATGATGTCGGCCTGTGTACCCGACCAGTCAGGAGTAGGATCCAACAGGTCTTCAGGTGTCATCAGGTAGATGTCGGTGTGACGTGTTGATGACGCGAGCACAAGCGCGTGGTCTGGGGTACCCTGGGATTGATCTGCTCGATCAACCTCCAATCCCGCAGCACCTCCACCTGCCAGACCAAAATCACCGATTTTGGCATCTGCCGACACACCGTCGAATATAAATGAAACGCGGGGATCCTTGGCTGCGGGGGCAAGATAGTAGGGTTCGCATATATCGAAGCCTTGGGATGTCATCCCCACGCCGCAAAGATGATTTGGCGGACGACCGTTGCGTCGCCAAAGTCCCCCATATTCGCCGGTGAAAGCATGATAGAACTGGCCATGCCCCGGCTCCCAGGGGCGAATTCCTGCCTCCGATCGACGGCACTCCATAATCCCCGGCATGTCCTCGTTGAAGCTCACAACCCAATAGAAGCCGTTTCCGCCAAGATACATCAAGCGGCCGCCTCGATCGGTAAAGCCTTGCAGCGCCTCGATCATATTCCGGGTATAGTATTCCGGATGCGTCCCAGTGATCACGACGTTGTACTGACCGAGCAGGCGCATCCCTTCCTCATGGACATCCTCGTCGGTGATCACGTCATAGTCCTGATCAATGGCATCCAGCCACCCCAGGATGTGGGTATCAGCATTGAACTGCCAAACGTTCGAGCCAAAACCGCCCAGGAACGATTTTACCTTGGGCTGCAGGTCGACGATGGGCCGCAAGCGAGAGCTATGGAAGACGCCGCTCTCGTCGTCGTGGGTTTCGTAGACAGAGAACCCGATACCCGGATTGGATTGAAGGAACATGTGGTGCCGATCCAGCTCCACCACCCTCCCCATCCCTATCTCAGTTCCCGGTACGTCCATCGCAAGCCGATGGTTGGCATAAGCAAGGTAGCTGCATGTCGGGAACAGGAACGCGACGGTGTTTCGAGACGGCTTCCCCCGAGGCGGCCGTAGGGCAAATACGCAATAATATGCCGCTTCTTCGTCCCCATCAGGGACCAATCGCACAGCGTATACGCCGCTCTTCAGGTCGTCGGGGAGCGAAACGGTGAAGTCAACGTCCCATCCGGCGTCATAAAAGTCCGTGGAGTGGAAATGAATGGCGGAATAGAGATCGGGACGCTTTTTCCAGTCGAGATCCTGCCCCTTCCAAAGCCATCCGGTCATCGCCCGAGCCGGCGCGTTATGGATACGCCCATGGAGCTGATAAGGGGATATGTCGCAGATCGTTTGGGTTGTCATCTTGACGGAGAAGTCCCACGCAGCGAGCAGCGAACGCATCCGGGCAAGCTGAGAGAAGTCGGCCAGCAGCCGTCGGAGAGCGTCATGTGATATTTCCGCGCCAAAGATTGCTGGTCGATCGATTTTTCCATCAAAGAACTGAGCAGGCCGGCCATCCGAACCTCTGGAAGCCGCGATGACGACTTCCTTCGCGTCGCACCGGAGACCTGCAACCTTAGCCGTTTGAACCAGAGGCTTCACATCTTCGCTCGCGGCCTCGTTATCCTTCGAAACCGCGAATGTCAGCGATCCGGTTTCGGTTGAGAAGGACAATGAGACGACATGCCACGCACCAGTATTGACCGGCTGTTTGACTTCGAGGCGATGGCCGTGAGCCTCCGCGACGAAGTGCTCGCCATCAATCCCGATGCGCGCGAATCCTGGCAATGAAATGATGGAACGTTCGCGTTCGTCGACGAGTGTGGGTCGAACCACTGCAGCGATCGTGAAATCGGAAAGACCAGACAGCACCCGTTGAGCAGGAACGATTACGCATGATCCAGGAAAGAAGCGTTTTTCCACGGCCTTTCGAGCGCCACCAAGATCCAGATCGATCCGTTCATCTTTGTATCCAGGTCCTTCCGGATTGGTGTCACCCTGGATTATCCGGCGCAAGTCAGCGCGATATTCACGCGCGCCAAAGGAACTCGCCATGACGGATAGGGTTTCACCCGCGGCAACACTGAGTTTGTCGGTGTAAGCAACAATCGGCAACATGTTTGACTTCCAGTTCAATTTAGGCAGCATTTTGCAGAGCAAGGTTCAGGTCGTTGCCGGTCAAATCCTGCCAACGACGACGAAAGATATCGCGTTCCGCGTCCAGCAGATCGGTGTAGACGACACCTTCAACGATTTCGATTTCGGACCCGCGCTTACGCGGCATCTTTCCCAACAGCCAGCGACCGTGCCGCTCCTGCGTGACGAGCACGTACTTGCACGCCCAATCGGCGCCTCGCATTCGGTTGAGCACACGCTGCAATCCGGGACTATGATATCCGACAGGATCGGCGAGAAATTCTCGAGCGAACTGCAGGTCGCTTTGGTCTAGTTGGTATCTGCTCATCAGGCACTCCAAGAAAGAGGTCGGGGTGCGCCATCCGCACCCCGACGGTTTCGAGTAAGAAATCAGTTCGTCTTGATGCGGTCCCAAGCGCGGGTGTAGACTCGCAGATCCTTGCCGAGGTCCTCGAAAATCTGAAGCTTTGCGCGGACCTCAGGAGAAGGATTGATCGACGGGTTCGTCTTGAGATTATCCGGCAGCAGCGAGACCGCGGCCGTGTTCACAACGCCGTTCGTGAGACGCTCGGAGTTCTTTGCAGCGTTCTCCGGACGCATGAGAAATTGCATGAACAGCTCTGCATTCTCGGAGTTCGGAGCCCCTTCCAGAAGGCACACGTCCTCCTGATACATCGTCGCTCCTTCCTCTGGGATGACAAAGCCCAATAGGTCCGGGTTCTGGAGGACGTTGAGAACACCACCAACATAGTAGTGGCCCGCGGCAATGTCGCCGGAAGTCACCAACGGGATTACGTCGTAACGGAACGCACCGATGTTCGGCTTCTGCTGCATGATGAAGGCCTCGGCCTTCTCGATTTCCTCAGGATTGCGTGAGTTTACCGACGAACCCGTCATGATTAGGCCGACTCCCAGCGTTTCTCGCAGATCGTCGAGCATCGTCACTTTGCCCGGATTGGCCTTGGCGTAGTCAAAGAACTGCCGCCAGGATTTCAAATCGGGAATGAGCTTCTTGTTATAGAGGATGCCCACGGCTCCCCAGGCATACGGGAGGCAATAGTCTCCTTGAGGATCCTCATGCGAGCGTAAAGCTGCCTTGTCGATATTTTCCCAGCCAGGCATCTGGTTCGGATGTGCTGCCTGCAGCAACCCGAGCTTTTGCATAATGTCATGCATGTGCACCGATGGCCAAACGAGGTCGTAGCCAGATGCACCGGCCTGAATGCGAGCAAGCATTTCTTCATTGGTGGAATAGGTGTCGAGCGTTACGTCGACCTTGTATTCCTTGCTGAATGCGTCGATCAGCTCCGGATTGATGTAGTCGCCCCAGTTGTAGAGACTAAGTTTCCCATCTGCCGAGGCCATCTGGGTTGTCAGCAGAAGGATCGATGCCACGCCTGCAAGTCGAGTCAGCATTCTCTTCATTTCAGGTACTCCCCTTTTTTTGCTTGTTAAGACTTCCGGTTGCGCAGCAGCAGGCCAACTGTCGCCACGACGAACGAGAACACGAGAATGAGAACGGCCAGAGCGGTAATCTGAGGTCGCAACCCCCTCCGCATCATGGCGAGGATGAAAAGTGGCAGTGTCTGCGAGCCAACGCCTGCGATGAAGTAGGTGATCACCACGTCGTCGAGTGAGATGATGAAGGCGAGCAAGAAGCCGCCCACCACGCCCGGCATGATCTGCGGAAGCGTTACGCGGCGAAAAGTTGTGAACGGACCAGCGCCCAGGTCGGCGGATGCCTGCTCCAAGGTTGTGTCCATCCCTGCAAGCCGAGCAGAAACGACAACGAACACATAGCTGGACAAGAATGTCACGTGGCCGATGATGATCGTCAGAAGACCGAGTTCGAAGCCTACGCCCACAAAAAACACGAGGAGCGCGATACCCAAAACGATGTCGGGAATGAGTATCGGAAGCAGAAGAAGCGTTTGGTAAAAACGCTTTCCGAAGAACTTGTAGCGCGCCAGGGCGATTGCTGTTGCCGTTCCAATTACGGTAGCGATGGTCGCAGCCGAAACCGCCACGAGAAAGCTGTTCTTGACGACCTCGAATATCCGTTGCGGAGACTCGCTGAATGCCGAGTCAAACGTTGTTTCAACAGCAGCACCACCGAAGATCGTCCGGTACCAGTCGAACGTGAAGCCCGTCCAGACGGCGATGTTGATCGGGTTTGCGTTAAAGGAATAGAGCACGATCAACGCAAGCGGCATGTAGAGGAAGGCTAGGAACAGGAAGCCGTAGATATTGAAGACGCTTGGGAAGATTTTGAAAGACGACAGGATTCTATTCATCACGCCGCACCCCTTGCTTGAGCACGAGAGCTTCGAACAACTTGGAACATGACCACGAGCACGACAGAGGCCATGATAAGCAGCGCCAGTGCAGCGCCGAACGGCCAGTCACGTGATTGCAGGAAAGAACGTTCGATGAGGTTACCGGTCATCTGGACCTTTGAACCTCCGAGGAACGACGGCACAATGAAATTTCCAAGCGCCGGTATGAAGACGATGATCGATCCACCAGCGATGCCGGGAAGGGTCAGCGGTAGGATGACGCGGAGGAATGTCTGTAGGGGTGTTGCTCCGAGATCCTGGGAAGCCCGTACCAACGAGTAGTCCAATTTTTCGACATTCGCGTAGATGGGTAGAAACATGAACGGCGTGAAAATGTAGACCATGCCGACAATGACCGCGAAGCTCGAGAAAAGCATGTCAAGCGGCTGCGCCACGAGACCAATGCTTTGGAGAGCCATGTTGATGAAGCCGGTAGGCCTCAGGAGCAGAAGCCACGCGTAAATTCGCACGAGAAGGTTGGCGAAGAACGGCAATGTGATCAAGAAAAGCACGAAACTCTTGCGCCGTTCGCTCATACGGCTGACCCAGAATGCAGCGGGGTAACAGATCAAGAGCGAAAAGATGACGGTCAGAGAAGCAATCTTGAGAGAGCTCAGGAATATCGAGAGGTAAATTGGCTCAAAGGTCTCGTAGTCGTTGAGCGGCCAGCCGATTATTCTCCCGTAGTTATAGGGGTACCAGGTCCATTCGACACCGCCGTAGAGTCCAGGCTCAAGGAAGCTGTAAACCACCATGATCCCGAGCGGGATTAGAAAGAAGGCGCCGAGAAGGATCGTGATCGGCGACAGCAGCAAGAGTAGCGCTTGCGTCTTTCTTGATTGAACGGTTTTTCCAGTGATCATCTCAGCCTCGCTCGGCTGCAATCAAATGCGCGGAAGACGGCGAGTAGGCGATGCGCACATTCGCTCCAGCTTCGATCGCGTTCCGTATGCCCGCCCGATCGTGGTGGTGATGAACGATCGCCGTCCTCCCAAAGCCTACGTCGACATGGACATGGATGACGGATCCGACAAAGATAACGTCCTTAACTTGCCCCTCTAGGGTGCCTGCCCCTTCGAATTCGCCGGTATCAACCAGACGGAGATGCTCTGGGCGAAGAACCATCTTCACCGCACTGCCGTTTGCGAAGTCGCGTCCACTCGCAATCAACCTCCGTCCATTGGCGGTCTCGATCGTGACCAAGCCGCGAGCTGCATCGTTCTCCACGATGCGCCCGCTGAATAGATTTGAGGTTCCAACGAAGTTCGCAACGAATTCGTTTGCTGGGGTGTCGTAAACGTCGTTAGGCGAGCCAAGCTGCTGTACCTTGCCGTGCGATAAAACGGCGATACGATCGGACATCGCCAAAGCTTCTTCCTGATCGTGCGTAACGAAGATGAACGTGATACCCACGGAGTTCTGAAGGTTCTTCAACTCAATCTGCATCGTCTCTCGCATCTTGCGATCCAGAGCGGAGAGTGGCTCGTCGAGGAGCAGAACGCGGGGCTTCAAGACCAGCGAACGTGCAAGTGCAACACGCTGTTGCTGACCTCCGGAAAGCTGCGAAGGCTTTCGGCCGCCGTAGCCAGCCAGGCCGACCATTTCCAGTGCCTCGCCAACGCGGCGGTCACGTTCGGCCTTCTTCACGCCGGCAACGTCGAGACCATAGGCGATGTTCTGCGAGACGTTCATGTGGGGAAACAAGGCGTAGTTCTGGAAGACGGTGTTGAATGGACGACGGTGCGCCGGAACGGCCTTCAGGCTGCGCCCCTCAAGAATGAGGTCGCCTCCATCCAAGTCTTCAAAACCGGCGATGGTTTTCAGCAGCGTAGTCTTCCCGCAACCCGATGGTCCGAGGAGTGTCAAGAATTCGTTGCTCCTGACATTGATCGTAATGTCGTCGAGCGCGCGCACCAGCGTTCCCTCAGGCGTTTGGTACGCCTTGTGAGCTGAGGCTATCTGTAAGAAGCCCATAATTTTCCTCTGGAGAATTTTGTCGTTGTTTTTATGGAGCTAAAAAAACATACTTTCGAAGTTCTCACAAACAGATTTTTCAGTTTGCGGGAAGAAAGTGATTTGATGTCCTTGCGGATCAGAGGAGTGCACAAATGATAAGCAAACGGGCTCGAAATTTAGGCTGGAAGCTGAGAGGCACGCCAGGCGAGAACAACGCGATCACGGATGTGGGCGGCGTGCTTGTTGGCAGCGAGACACTGAGTGAGTCCGAAGGTGTCATCCGAACTGGCGTGACAACAATCCTACCCCTCGGCTACAGCACCGAGGCGCGTCTTGTCTGCGCCGGGATTCACTCCCTCAACGGAAATGGAGAGATGACCGGATCCCACTGGATCCGGGATGCCGGTCATTTCCTGGGCCCAATCTGCATCACCAACACCCATAGCGTCGGCATCGCCCATCACGCAGCCGTCAAATGGATGATCCGTCATTATAAACAAGCGTTCGCCGACCAGCATCTTTGGGCCATGCCCGTCATCGCAGAAACCTACGACGGCGTTCTCAACGACATCAACGGCCAGCACATCCGCGAGGAGCATGTACTTCAGGCGTTGAATAACGCCAGAGACGGGGCCGTTGCGGAAGGTAACACCGGTGGCGGGACGGGGATGATCTGCTACGAGTTCAAGGGCGGAACCGGCACCTCGTCGCGCAAGGTGGATATCGCAGGACGGAGCTATACTTTTGGCGTTCTCGTCCAAGCAAACCACGGAAGACGCGATTGGCTCACGATCCTCGGCGAACCGGTTGGAATGGAGCTTAGAGACAATCGACTCTTCGACCGCGAGCGGGGATCCATTATCGTAATCATCGCGACCGACGCGCCGCTTCGTCCCGATCAACTAAACCGGCTGGCCAGACGCGCAGGGATTGGCATCAGCAAGACAGGAACTCCCGGCGGAAACAATTCGGGCGATATTTTTCTCGCATTCAGTACCGCCAACAATCGGCCACTCCCCCAGGTGGATGAAGCACTTCAACGCAGCGAGCATCTCAATGACGAAGTTTTAGACGCGGCATACGAGGCTGTCGTCGATGCCACTGACGAATCCATCCTGAACGCGATGCTGGCGGCGCAGGACATGACCACGCTCAAGCCTCCGGGACATATATGCAAAGCGCTTGACGCAGAATCTGTGACCCAGATTCTGCGTCGCGCTGGCAAGGTGTACGATTCCCCGTCCTGATCAGAGGATTTCGAAGTAACGCCGAAGTTCCCAGTCGGTGACCGCACGGGCGAACTGACGCGCTTCAAACGAGCGAGAATCCGCGAAATGGCGCACGAACGCCTCACCAAACAGTTCTTTGGCCCCCTCTGAGCCACCAAACAACACCGCAGCGGTCTCCAGATTGCTGGGGAGGCGGCGGTTTTCTGGAACGTTCTGGGCATAGGCGTTTCCGGTCGAGATCGCCCCCGGATCAATCTTCCGCTCTACACCAAGCAGGCCCGAGCCAATAGCTGCAGCCATCGAGAGGTAGGGGTTAACGTCTGAACCCGGAACACGATACTCCAGGCGCTGGGAGCGCGTCGAGCCAGGGATGACGCGGATACCCACCGTTCTGTTGTCGATACCCCACGTCGCTGCCGTCGGAGCCCAATATCCCGGTGTTAGTCGCGAATAGCTGTTGATGTTGGGAGCGACAAGAGCTGCGAATTCACGCAAGTACGCGAGTTGTCCGCCAAGGAAGTAGCGCATCGTATCGCTCATGCCGTGCTCGCCCGCGGGATCGTGGAACAGCGGTTTACCGTCCAGTGACCAGACCGACATGTGGGTATGTCCACTCTGGCCGGAAAGCGTCTCGTTCCACTTCGCCATAAACGTCGCCATCAGGCCACGATTCTGAGCGAGGATTTTCATGAAGGCTTTGAAGATCGATGCCTTGTCAGCCATCGCCAAAGCACCATCGACTGCGATCGCAGTTTCAACGACACCCGGCCCCGTCTCTGCATGCAGCCCCTCGAGTTCGATGCCAATGGAATCGAACGTGTCGAGGATTTCCTGGTAGAGCCCTTCCTGCACAAGCGAACGAAGCACCGAGTAGCTGAAGCTTCCCGGTGAAAGGGTCTGGAGTCCGCGAAAAGCCTTCTCCTCGAGGGATTCCGGCGTTTCTTTAAACATGAAGAACTCAAATTCCATCGCGGCCTTGATGGAAAAGCCCATATCAGCCGCGCGCTTCAAGACACGACGCAGCACTCCCCTAGGGCAGATGGCTTCGGCCGCCCCCGAGAATTCACTTGCGAAGAAAACCGTATCATTTTGAAAAGGTAGGATCATTCCGCTTTCAGGGATGATACGCAGGTTTGCATCAGGAAAACCCGTGTGCCAGCCGGTGTACTCACAATTATCGTAGAGTGTGTCGGCAACATCCCAGCCAAGCAATGCGTTGCAAAAGCCGTAACCGTCGTCGAGGGCTGACAGGAATTTGTCGCGAGCGATGAACTTTCCTCGTAGCACACCATCAATGTCGAACACTCCGACTTTGACGTGTTTAGGATTTGTTTCGCGAATGTATGATCTTACGCTCTCGATAGTATCGAGATTCAATTTCTGACCCGGCATCCCGGAGCCTCCCAACGATTGATGCACGCACAGCCTCCCCGGCAGACAATGCCGCCAGGAAGGACGTTCAATGGATTCGCGAAGCGATTAGAGGCCTACGTCGGCGAAGACTTCCGCCATGGTCTCGCGCAAAATGTCGAACATCTCGTCGATCTGCGCTTCGGTAATGATGAAGGGAGGTCCGAGAACAATCGCCTGACCGAGAGGCCGGCAAATCAGCCCCTTCTGGAGCGCCTTATTAGCAATGCGCTCGGAGACCTGAAGTTTGCCGTCCAATGGCGCCTTCGTCTTCTTGTCAGCGACAAGCTCGACGGCCCCCATCAGTCCAACACCGCGAGCCTCTCCCGCATACTTGTGTTCGGCAAGGCTGTTGAGACCAGCAAGGAAACGGGTGCTTACACGCCGCACGTTTTCAAGAAGTCCTTCGGTCTCGAGGATGTCGAGCGCCTTCAGAGCGACAGCACTTCCCAACGGGTTTCCACCGGCCGTAAACCCATGAGGGAACTCTTCGGCTTCTTCCGAGACGCGTGTCAACGCGTCGCAGAGATCGGGACCGAGAATAACCGCGCCCATCGGGAAGTAACCGGCGGTGATGCACTTGGATGCTACGATTGCGTCGGGCTGCACGTCGTATTTCACGCTGCCCCACATTTCACCGGTTCGGCCGAAGCCGGTGATCACTTCGTCGGCGATCAGCGGAATGCCGTACTTGCGCAGGATCGGCCGGATTGCTTGGAAATAACCCTCCGAAGGCGGAATTACACCACCGGCACCTTGCACTGGCTCACAGAACATACCTGCGATAGTGTCCGCACCTTCCTTGATGATCAGTTCTTCAAGGTTTCGAGCCAGGCGCTGTGAGAACTCTAGCTCGCTTTCACCCGGCTTCGCGAAACGCCAGTAGTGCGGGCAGTCCGCATGAAGGAAGCCCGGCAGTGGAAGGCCAAACTCAGCGTTATAGGCCTTCCCCGTCATAGACGCGGTGGCAACCGTCACGCCGTGATAGGCGTTGACACGCGTGATAATCTTTCGGCGCTGCGGTTGCCCATTTCGGCGATGGAGCATCCAAAGCATCTTGACTACGGTGTCGTTCGCTTCGGATCCGGAGTTTGTATAGTAGACTTTCCCGCGCTCGAACGGGGAGAGTTTAACAAGCTTCTCAGACAGAGCGACCGTCGTATCGGCGACACGGCCGAAGAAGGCGTGGTATCCGGGGAAGCGACGCGCCTGCTCGCAGATCGCTTCGATCAATCCCGGATGATTGAAGCCAGCGACATTGTTCCAAAGGCCGGAGTTTGCGTCCATGTAGCTTTTGCCATGAACGTCAAAGACATGAATTCCTTCGCCATGGGTGAGTACGACCGGGCCGTTTTTGTTGAGCGTTTCGAGGTCCGTGAAACCATGGAAAACGCTCTCCATGTCACGCTGCTCCCAGGAGTTTCCTACGTGTTTGTTCATTTTAGGTCTCACATTGTTTTTTGAGGTCCGAAAGAACATTCCCACGCTTGCAGGATTTGGTCAACCACCAGCCAAGGCTCAAAAATCATTTTTTTTGAGCAGGCAAAGAACAATTTTTCCGCAAATTCGGCACAAATGCGCGAATTTTCGATGCAATAAATCAAAACAGAAATTCTAAAGGAATCTCATTCAAGTTACTTGAATACGAATCCCTTTATGTTTACTGATGGCATCGGGAGAGAGCGGATCAACCAGAAGTCCGCCGTCCTCGAGGGGTTCAAATTCAATCGAATTTTTAACCGACCGTTGGTCGGGGTGCCCTCTCGTGTGCTTTTTCCAACCAGAGGGAACTCAACGTGACAATACACAGACGCGAATTCCTTAAAGCAGCATCCATCGGCGCAGCAGCAATCTCGTTGCCCGGCCTCGCCGGCCGCGCTTTTGCGGCATCAGGCCGATCAAATATACCGCATTCCTATCGCAATATCGGAGAAGATGCGGCGAGCATCCTTTGGGTCTGCACACCACCAACGTTCTAAATTATGAGAGGCACGCGCGAAGCCCTTAGTCGTGTTTCTGGGGCATTAACAAATCCAACGGGTTCATTCGATGTGCCGGGATATGCAAACGGCACTTCATAAGAATAGCCGATCCGGATCGGCTCCTTATTGGCGATACGGTTGGAAAGTTCCCCGGCGGTGGCTGAAAATGCCACCGAAGCAGCTAACAGCCCGAGTGTGGCGATTCGACCGAACTGGACAAGTACGTTTCTCATTTTATGTTCCCTTTTTTGGTTTGGCGCTTCCGGCAGCGAGCCGCGAAGAACTTTCGAATCCGTGATAGCGGCGGTGGCTTCCTCCTCCACCGCCGCAACCCAGATCAGATGAGCCGTGCTCGAAGCTGCGAAAGCATTTCCACGCAGTTTCTCAGCTGATCAATCTCAATGAATTCATTCGGTTTGTGAGCCTGTTCGATAGAGCCGGGTCCACAGATGACTGCTGACATTCCCGCCTCCTGGAAAAGCCCGGCTTCAGTGCCGAAGGCAACGACATCGGCGCCGTTTGCACCCGTAACCTTGTAAACTATTTCCCGAGCTTCGGACTGGGCGACGACCTGAAGGCCTTCAATCTCACCTACAACCACCGTTTCGGCGGACGCGAAGGCTGAAACTGCCTTCATTTGCGGCAACAGCTCACGGTCAAAGAAGGCGTCGAGGCTCTTCTTTACCAGAGTTGCATCAGACGGCTGTACCGGGCGCATTTCCCATTCGACTGAGCATGTGCCAGCGATAATATTCCTGCCGGCTCCACCTGAAATTTTTCCGACCTGGATAGTAGACCACGGAGGATCGAACCGGCCGTCCTGGGGCGCCCGGGCTTTCAGCTTTTCGCCGAGTTCCACTAGGTGATTTATGAACTTTGACGCATATTGGATAGCGTTGACACCGAGATCCGGTTGAGAACCGTGGCCTTCAAGACCTATGAAATTCGTCGTATATTCATAGCATCCTTTGTGACCCTCGATGACACGCATCTGCGTAGGTTCACCGATAATCGCTACCGATGGCTTGATGTTACGTCGCGCGAGCTCTTCCATCAGCGCCTTCGCACCAAAGCATCCGACTTCCTCATCATATGTGAATGCAAGATGCAGAGGACGGACTAGGCTTTGGGTCGACACCTCACGCGCCATAGCCATGGAACACGCCAGAAACCCCTTCATGTCGCAGGTTCCGCGCCCGTAAAGTCGCCCATCTTTTTCAAACATTTTGAAGGGGTCGCTGACCCAGTCCTGACCTTCAACGGGAACAACATCTGTATGGCCAGACAGGACAATTCCGCCATCACCTTCCGGACCAATCGTCGCGAACAAATTCGCCTTTTCACCGCATTCGCTTGGCTGAAGGAAGACGCGAGCACCGATTTGCTCCAAATAATCGACCACATAGTCAACCAGTGCGACATTTGAATCGGATGAAATGGTTGGAAATGCGATGAGCTTATCCAGTATCGCTCTGGCTTCCTCAAAGGTATTTGCAGACATGTTATCCTCCAAAAGGCGTCTCTGCCGCGGCGAGATGTAGACAGTCGCTCCAATCCCCACGTATGGCCGAGCATAAGATGAACGGGCATAACTAGGGCGCCGCGAGGCGCCCCAAGCCTCAATTCTTGACCATCAGTTTGCGTGGAACATTTGCCAGGCATTCCATCCCGTTTTCCGTAATCAGGATGGTCTCAGTCATTTCGAAACCCCAGTCTTCCATCCACAGGCCGGTCATAAAGTGGAATGTCATTCCGGGTTTCAGTTCGGTTTTCTCACCACGCCGCAAGCTGATGGTATGTTCACCCCAATCCGGCGGATAGGCCAAACCAACCGAGTAGCCCACGCGATTTTCCTTTTTGATGCCATATCGCTCGAGCACGTCGCAAAACGCGATTGCGATATCTTCACAGGTGTTACCCGGCTTTGCGATCGCCAGACCCGCATCCATGCCTTCGAGAGTGATTTTCTCCGCGTCCAGAAATATCTGGTCTGGCTTACCAAGGTATACGGTTCGCGACATTGGAACGTGATAACGGCGATAAACACCTGCAATTTCGAAGAATGTACCCTCGTTGTTGCGCATTGGCTTGTCATCCCAAGTGAGATGGCAGGCAGCCGCATCAGCACCGGAGGGTAGGAGGGGCACGAGCGCAGGGTAATCACCGCCGAATTCCGGCGTTCCACGAATTGCCGCATCGTAAATCTCAGCGGTCAGATCGCACTTGCGCATACCCGGTTCAATTTTTTCGTAGATGCGCTTGTGCATCAACTCAATGATGCGGCCAGCATTGCGCATATAGGCGATTTCCGCCGGACTTTTGATTACGCGTTGCCAGTTCACCAGCACCGTTGCGTCAACGAATTTGGCATTTGGAAGGCCGGCTGCGAGACATTCATACGCAGCTGCTGAAAACCAGTATGCGTCCTTTTCTACGCCAATGAAACCGTTGTCGAGGCGGCGGTCCACCAGTAGTTTGGCGAGCAACTCCATGGGATGACGGTCCGGGGAGTGTACATAGTGGTCAGGGTAACCGACGATGTTTTCGGCGCCAATATATGCTGTCCGATGCGCTCCCGGCTCATCGATACCCCGGCCGAACCAAATGGGTTGACCTTCCGGCGGAACCACGACTGCCTGATGGACGTAGAACGACCAGCCATCATAACCCGTGAGCCACGCCATGTTGGCCGGGTCACTAATTACAAGCGTATCAATACCTTTGGCCTGCATCCCGGCGCGTGTTTTCGGAAGCCGTTCAGCGTATTCTTCCAGACTGAAATTGAGCGTGCTCGTTCCCATTGTTGACCTTTTCTTCTTCAGTGATCGCACCGAATTGAAATGTACGATCACCTGCTGAGGAGGCGGGGTCAAATGCCGATTATAGAAACGAGCCATCTCAATGGGAGATAGCCGGTAATCCCCCTGCCAAACAGAGCCCGCAGGCAATGCCAATCCAGTACCGTGAGGTACAGAAAGCGCTCATTTTAGTGGCCATGTTGCAGGACGTGCTACAAAAAAGTTTGTTGAGTGGTGATTTAAACGGAGCCTTTGTCACCCTTTCCGCTTATCGCGCTCCAGCTAAGAGCGCGCCTGGCTCCACACCAAGTGCTTCAGCTATCTGGCCTAGTACCGTGACTGTGGCGGATTTCTTGCTTCTCTCCACGTCGCCAATATAACGAGCACTTACGCCCGACAGCTCGGCTAATTCTTCTTGCGTCAAATTTTTCTCATGGCGGATCCGACGCAGATTAATGGCCATGACCTCTTTGAGATCCATGCCATCAGCGAAACCTCAACAGGAACAATGGTTCTAGGAACTATAGTTCCGATTCGTGGATGGACGTGATAATACAGTGATCGTAAAACGCATTTGTCCTGAGTCGTTACGCCCACGCGGGGTGTTCTCTCCGCCTAAATCGTTTAGACTCTCCGAAATTGGATGATCACGGGGAAGATTTCATGAAAAGCGGCTCGCCCGCAGATCGCGAGAAAGTCGGGTCAGCATCCTACTGTTCGATGTCCATCGCAGAACTTGAAACTATCGCCGTTAACGCGATCCGCGAGCACCGAAAACTTCTCGCGGCCGATCAAGAGGTGTACGAAGAGTGGCTCCGGGCGAGCGAGGATCCCACAACGTCAGTTCAGATCCTTCAAACCTTGCAGAACGAACATATGGTCCGGCAGGAAAGGTCGCAGGCTCAGCAGTGCGAGCTGGCTCGAATTTTGGAGGCATTGGGATTTGTCCCCACACTGCCCGAGGATAGTGGGAGCGACTTAAATTAGCTTGCGGTCCTTGGCCAACCCGACCAATTGCGGCAACGTTTTGGCGTCGAACTTGTCCCGCGCGCTATCAAGGTAGTGCTGTACGGTCCTGGCGTTGATTCCCGTCAAAACCGCCGTTTCATGGGTGGTTTTTCCTTTGGCAGCCCAGACAGTGCACATCAATTCGCGTGGCGACAGAATTCGTTTTGGATTGAGTGCTGTCGATGCCCCTATCAGCTTCAGCCGGTAGTGAACGGCCAACACGATCTGTACGGCGCTTTTGGTATCCAGGAGGGATGCGATATCGACTTTCTGCTCTGGCGACGAAAACGTTAGCATGATTGCCGAGCCGAAGGTGCCATCGACAGGCAGCGTGACACCGGAGCGAATGCCATGGTCGACCGCTTCATCGCGGAAGCGGCGAAGCGGCGTCGACCCGCGTGCCGGCCAATCGTCCGCGGTCCAGGAGAACACGTCGCGGCGATGCCTGGCCTCCCAAACGACGGGATCGATGCTGGCATATTGGCTGCTAAGGTAAATTTCCTCCCATGGCTCTGGGTAGGTATTGAACGTCTTGATCTCGGAGCCTTCCGTCTGCAGGTAGGCAAAGCGGTCGTAGCCGCAAGACTGCGCGAAGCTTTTGAGAGCGCCTTTGACCATCTGTTCGTCTTGCGCCGCATCAAGCATATCAAGGAGTGAGCGAATAACTCCGTCCACGGACATGTTCTCCTATCTTCTGACCCGGCTGTGCGATCCTCGTATCGCATTTGCTTCAGCGGCGCTGCGCGCACGGTCCTGACGACTTCGAGCCGGTGGGACATCGGAGGTGGAACGCGAACCTTGCATTCCACCTGTTCGAACACGGCAACCTTGGGTGCGTAAAACCGACGACGCAGTCCCCCGTTCCGTGTACTGTAGGAGTACCGGCAAAAATTCACTTTTCAAGTCGGACGCGACCAAAAAGATGAGAAAAAGCGAAAAGAAATTGCAAACTTAATGCTTGCTGTACACAGGTCGGGGCACTGCCGCTTTGCCGTGGCTAGTTCGATTTATACGGCGAAGGAAAGATAATGTCCTGATCGACCAGCACGTTGAACTTGTAGCCGGGACGGATGCGGATCGTCGGCTGGACGTTCAGATTCTTCGAAATCGTTTGCTCCGCCGCCCGCCCAAACGAGTCCGCGAAGTTGCGCCGCGCCGCGTCAGACGCCGTGTCCTGCGTTGCAAGTGTCGAGCTCTCCGGGATCGACATGTCGATGCCCGTGCCGATCAGGGCGACCAGTGCAGCTGATCCAAATGTACGCCACAAGTGTCGATCGACCTTGTCCTTGAACCCGCCATAGCCTTCAGCATCCGTGCCGGCCATTCCGCCGATCTGCAGCGTGGCGCCATTGGGGAAGATCAAGTCGGTCCAGATGACAAGCACCCTCTCCTGCCCGAACGAGACTTTGGAATCGTAACGTCCGAACAGTTTTGCACCTTGCGGGATCAGCAGGCGGTATCCTGTCGCGCTGTCATAGACATTCTGGGTGATCTGGGCGGTGATCCTGCCGGGAAGATCGGAATTGAGGCCAGTGATCAGGGCCGCCGGGATGACCGAACCACGTTTCAGCTCGTAAGGCGACAGCTGCGGTACGACTTGGTTCGGCAGATAGCCGAGATCTTTGATGTCCTGATTGAAAAAATCCTCCTTTGTCCCCTGCCGGTTCGGATCGACATTCTGGCCCATCAAACCGGATTTCATGGCGGCGGCGTAAAGGTCGGATGCGCTGCTGGCGTTCGCGTTTGCCGTCTGATGGTCCGTTGATCTGTCGGATGCGCTGCTGGCGACGTCGGAGACATCAACCTTTAGCGGAGAATCCAACGCCGTGGCGCGTGCCTGAAGCCGGGCCATCCGCTGGCGCTGGGCCTCACGCAGGAACTGCTCGTCCTGTTCGCGTTTCAAACGCGCCCGCCATTCCTCTTCCGATTCCAGCTGTGCCCGCCGATCGCGGCGCTCTTCCACCTGCCGCTCCATCACCGGCTCGTGCCGTTCCTCTTCCTGGCGAACGATTGGCGTCGGCTGGAAAATCTCCTGCCGCTCCGGCTCACCGATGATCCCGTCGGAAACGCCGCGCTTCAGCTGATCGCCGAAACTTGTCGCCGGCGTGCTTGAACCGTTGTCGAGGTCGATGCCGCGACTGAAGCTCAGCCCTCGCCAGGAGAGGCCGACAACCACGACGCCGAGGAACAGCACGATGACGATGATGGCAATGGCGATCGGAAGGCGATTGAGGCGCCGCATGCCCTGTTGATCGTCGCCGGTGGTGGTGCCGAGTTGGAGGGACTGAACCATGCCTGTTCGCCTTTTTCAGTTGAGCTTCATCACAGAGAGCGGGCTTGCCGGCGTCGCGCCGGCAGCAGTCGCGCTATAGGCGCGTCCGAGCGCGACCGATGGTGTGCTCAATCGTGCCAGGACCTGGCCGTCGAAGCTGTCGATCGACCAGGCGATCTCGACAGGCTTCTGGTCCTTGCCGACCTTGCCATCGGAAATCACGGTGTAGCCCCAGCCCTTGAGCGCCGCATCGAGGGCCGCGGCATAGTCGGAACTGTCCTTGTCGATTTTGACCACGGTGGTTCCGGCCGGCCCGATCTGCTCGGCGAGCCGGCTCGTCATGTCGCCGGCGATCGCACCCGCGGTCGCACCGGTGACCGCGACCGGAGTCGAACTGGTGGCGAGTGTGTCGTCGGTGGATTGGCAAGCGGTCAGAAGGGAGAGTGCTGCGAGTGTGGGAAGGAGCCTGCGCATGATCAGCCTCCCCGCCTGATGGTGATCTTCTGCTGGCGCCAGCCGACGCCCGAGACAAGGACGGCCTTGTCGACCGCGTAGTCGACGATCATCATGTCGTTCTTCATGCGGTAGTTGACGATGCGGTTCTGGCCGCCGGAGACGACGAACAGGACCGGGGCGTCCTGGCCGGAGATCGACTTCGGGAACTGGATGTAGGTCTTTTCGCCATCGGAATAGACGCGCTTCGGCCGCCAAGCGGCACTTCCGCTGACGGAATAGGAAAAGTTCAGCCTGTCGGGTGCTGCACCCGGGATGCCGCCAGTTTCCAGCCGCGCGTTGATATCGGCGAGCTTCGTCGATGCATCCTCCGGATATTCGAAGCCGACCCGGGCCATATACTGGCTCGGATGGGACTTGAGCTGGATGTGATAGGTGCGGCGCGACGTCGTGACCACCATCGAGGTCACCAGTCCCGCTTCCGACGGCTTAACGATCAGGTGGATGGCCTGCCCGCCTGTTGCGCCCGATGTCGCCGGCTCGACCTTCCAGCGCACCGTGTCACCGACCAGGACATCGCGAACGATCTCGCCGCCCTGAAGCTCTATATCGCAGACTTGCAGCGGCGAGCAGACAACGGAGGGCTGGGTTTCGCCAAACAGGAAGATGACTTTGCCATCCGGACCCTTCGTCACCAGCCCCGCCGTGCCGCGCCACTTCCTTGAAATGTTGGTCCCCTTCACCTCATTCGAGGTCATGCTTTGAGCCCACGTGCTGCTGGCAAGGACGAGTCCAGCCAAGCAGCCAATGGCCGCGATCAATACAGTCTTGTGCATAGAGATACCCCTGCCCTTAAAGCTGCGCGGTCCAGTCGAAATCCTGGACGTAAAGACCGATCGGATTGAGACGGATGATCGCCTCGTCCTGTGGTGCGGTCAGTGCCACCGTTGCGATCCCGCGAAACCGGCGCGTGCCGGTTTCCTTGCCCTTGCGGTCCCGCTCATATTCGGTCCAGTCGACCTGATACGTCTGGTTGGACAGCGCCACGATGTTGTTGACTTCGATCGCAACCGTCGCGGTCTTCGCCTTTTCGAACGGCGAATTGCCCCGAAACCAGGCGTTGATCTTCTGCGTCGACGGATCGGGCGTACGCAACAGCGCGTAGGTGCGATCGATATACTGCTTTTGCACCACCGCATCCGGCGTGATCGATCGGAAGTTGGTGATGAAATTGCCCAGCGTGGCGCGCACTACGCGTGGATCGGCGTATTCAATCTGCTGCGGGAAGCCGGCCGACACGGACGTGCCGAGCTTGTCCACTTCGACGATGTAGGGAACGAGCTTGACCTGGCTGCTGAGATAGAGCGCGTAGGTGAAGCCGATGACCGCCATAGAAAGACCGATGACGCCGACGATCCTCCAGGCGCGGGCGGCCTGGACGTAGGAGCCGTAACGCTCCGTCCATTCCTGCCTTGCGGCGAGGTACGGGTTTTCCGGGCCGCGATCTGCTGCCATGGGGTAATGCCTTTCTGCTTATGCCTTGTCGTTGCGTTCGGGAGGCGGTTTCGGGCCGCTGGAGCCGCTCCGGCTTTCATCGAGCTTGGCGTTGGCAAGGCCCATGATCGAACCGGCATAGGCGCCGGGAGAGCCAATCGCCTTCTCCTTGGCGGCTGAGCCAGCAGCCTTTCCGGCCGATCCGATCCCGGTGCCCATGCCGCGCAGGGCCGCGCCGGCCGCCGACGAGCCGGCCGCGCGCGCGGCTTGAGCAGCGGCAAAACCAGCGCCCGCGGCACCTGCGGCGAGGAAGGCGCCACCTGCTGCAAACGATGCCGCCTGGCCGCCGTGGCGGATCGCTTCCATGCCGCCGGACACCGAGGCGCCTTGCACGACACCCTGAATAATGTTCGGCACATACATGGCGATGATGAAGACGACGACGGAGATCCCGGCGATGGCAAGGGTGGTGATGAACTGGTCGGTGTCGGCCGTCGGCGCTTGCGCAAGTCCGAGTAGCACCTCCGAACCGATCTTGGCGATCATCACCAGAGCCATCAGCTTCATGCCGACGCCAAAGGCGTAGATCAGATAGCGGACGGCAAAGTCCTTGGTGAAGGACGAGCCGCCAAGCCCGAGCATGATCATGCCGGCAAGCAGGCCGACATACATCTCGACCATGACAGCCACGAAGATCGCGGCGACCAGCGAAAAGCAGATGACGACCACACCCATTGCCAGGACAGCGGCAATCGCCAGCGCATTGTCCTCGAACACGCCGAACTTGGCCTGCTGCGACATCTGCGATGCGACACGGATGCCGGCATCGAAGACTTCGGCCGGTGACGCGGACCCTCCACCAGCGCCGATCTGATAAAGGCTGTCGACGACCGCGCGCGCAAAGGTCGGCCCCTGCGTCAGCACGAAGGCGAAGAAGCCGATGAACATGATCCGCCGCACGAGCTCGGCAAACCAGCTGTCCAGCGAGGCTGCCTGGATCGCCAGCCACACCGCGGCAATACCGACCTCGATCGCCGCCAGGATCCAGAACAGGGATCGGGCCGCATCCATGATCGTGGTTTCCCAGCCCTTTGCCGCTGTGGATACCTGGTTTTCCAGCTCAGTCAGGACTTGGCCTTGCTGCGCAAATGCCGGGCTCGTAAGGATGACGCACAGTATCCCGGCAAGGAGAAAGGCGCGCTCGAAATCGTGTTTCACCATCGCGGCCGCATCTCCTGCCCTTTCTCGATCGGCGGGAGCTCCTTGTTCGAGGATCCGAAGAACCGCTCTCTCGTCTGTCGCTGTTCTTCACTCATTTGCGGTGCGCCCGCTGGCTTCGAATTGATCAACACGAACGACGTTGCCGCCGCAGTGGCAGCAACAATCAGGACTGCGATGACAATGATGACAGAGCGGCTCACCAGCGCGGCTCCATCTTCTGGCCGCTCGGCACGGATTTGACATCGGCATTGAAGAACTTTTCCCGCCGCGCCTGCGCCAAATCCTTGTCGGTCTGTTCGGTCTGCAGCCAGGTGCCCATCATCGTCATTTGCTGGGAGACGAGGCCGCGAAGCTTTTGCATCTGCGCGACCTGTTGTGCCGCGATCTCGTGGCCAACCTGCAACGCCTTCATCTGGCCATCCGACGATTCAGACATCGACCGCAGCGAGCTCATCGTCTCCTCCTCGCTGTCAAACTGATTGGCGGTCAGGCTTGCCGCCTTCAACGTGCTGCCGATCGTATCGCGGTTGGTGTCCGACCATTTCTGATAGGTCGAGGAGAAGCTGTCGGCGTCAGGCAGATTGGTCTTGAGATCGCCATAGCTCTTGAAGCGCTGCTTCAGGACGTCGTCGGCATTGCCCATGGAAAAGGCGATGCTCTGTCCCTGGTCGACGATGCTGCGCAGCTTGTTCAGATCGCCTTCGACCTGCCCCCAGATGTGATTGGGAAGCTGGGCCGTGTTCTGCAGCATGTTCTCGTAGATCTTCAGCTGGTTCTGGATCTGCTCTGCCAGCTGGCTGATCTGGGTGATCTGGTTATCGACCTGCAGGCCGGAGCTTTTGAGGAGGTCGATTAGCTGGGCATTGTTGGCAAGCTGTGTCCATTCCGTCGCCGCCCCGGTCGCGGAGCCGGCGTGGACTGGGGTGAGGGATGTCATGGACATTACTGCTGCGGCTAAACCTGCCAGCCATCTATTCGAAGTGAATGAGCGATGCGGCATCGTGAACTCCTCTCGTTTCAAGCCAGTGGATCGGCCAGTCGCGGCCGTGTTCGGATTTCAGCGCCCGGATGCGCTTCAAATCATCCTTGCCCGAGGCACCGACGAAACTCAGCGCCACCGGGCCAAGCGACATGTCGAAGAGCCGCCTGCCCTCTGGCGTCGCGACGTAGTATTCCCGCTTGGGGATGGCACTTGAGACGATCTCGATCTGCCGTTCATTGAAGCCGATGCGTTCATAGAATTCGCGGGTGCCCGGCTCGCGTGCCGCACCGTTCGGCAGGCAAATCTTGGTCGGGCAGGATTCTTTCAGGACATCGATGATGCCCGACCGTTCCGCATCGGAAATCGACTGCGTCGCCAGAACCACGGCGCAGTTGGCCTTGCGCAGAACTTTCAGCCACTCGCGGATCTTGTTGCGGAAAACCGGATGCCCGAGCATCAGCCAAGCCTCGTCGAGGACGATCAGGCTTGGGTTACCATCGAGGCGCTTTTCGATACGGCGAAAGAGATAGGTGAGAACAGGCACGAGATTGCGCTCACCCATGTTCATCAGCTGCTCGATCTCGAAGCACTGGAAGGCGCCGAGCGTCAGCCCATCCTCTTCCGCGTCCAGCAGCTGACCCATGGGGCCATCGACGGTGTAATGATGGAGGGCATCCTTGATTTCGCGCATCTGCACACCTGACACGAAATCCGAAAGCGAGCGCCCTGGCGCATCGCGCATCAATCCGACTTGCCGGGAGATGGCATTGCGATGATCGGGGGCGATCGTCACGCCCTGCAGGGCAACCAGCATCTCGATCCATTCGGTGGCCCACGCCCGATCGCCATCTGTGGCGAGATCGGCGAGCGGGCAAAAAGCCAGAGCTTGCTCCTCCGTTTCGTGGTCGCCGCCGATCTCGTAGTGGTCGCCGCCGCAGGCAAGCGTTAGCGGCAGCAGAGAATTACCCTTGTCGAAGGCAAAGACCTGCGCACCTTCATAGCGACGGAACTGTGCGGCGATCAGTGCCAGCAACGTCGACTTTCCGGACCCCGTCGGCCCGAAAATCAAAGTATGTCCGACGTCGTCGACATGCAGGTTGAGCCGGAACGGCGTCGAGCCGCTCGCGACCTGCATCAGCGGCGGTGCATTGGGAGGATAGAACGGGCATGGCGCCGTCGGCGAACCCGACCAGACCGAGTTGAGCGGAATGAGATCGGCGAGATTGCTGGTGTTGATCAACGGTTCGCGGATGTTGCAGTACCAATTCCCTGGCAGGGATCCGAGATAAGCATCGGTCGCGTTCAACGTTTCGATCCGTGCTCCAAAACCTTCCGCCTGCACCAGCCGGCGGATCGCCTCCGCCTTTTCCTGCAGGGCCTCCCGGTCATCGTCGAAGAGGACGACGACGGGGGTGTAATAGCCATAGGCAACCAGCTGCGATGAGGCCTGCGCAATCGCATCCTCGGTTTCGGCGACCATGGTCATGGCGTCCTGGTCGACAGACCGGCTCTGGGTCTGAAACAGCTGGTCGAAGAATGGCCGTACCTTCTGCTGCCATTTCTTGCGCGTGCGCTCGAGCTTCTGACGCGCTTCCTCCGCGTCCAGGAAGATGAAGCGCGATGACCAACGATAGGTGAGCGGCATCAGGTCGAGGCTGTTCAGGATCCCGGGCCAGCTCTCGGCCGGCAGGCCGTCGATGGCGACGACGCCGAGAAACCGGTTCTCGATCTTCGGCGTCAGCCCGTGCTGGAGTTCGGCCGTTGCGACCCAGTCCAAATACATCGGCGCGTCAGGCAACCGAACCGGGTGATTTTCGCCGGAGATGCAGAAGCGGACGAACTGCAAGAGTTCATCATAACGTGCGATCCTCTCCCCTTCCCGCTCCGCCGCCTCGCGCGTTTCCATGCGTCGGATCGAGACCGTGTTGGCGAGATACTGTTCGATCTCCCGGACGGCGTTCTTGAAGATGAACAGCACCGTGTCGGCATAGGTTTTCTTGCGGCTCTCCTCGTCTGAATAGATGTATTTGCTGAGCGCCGTCCGCTTCGATTCCAGCGGTCGGTAGGTCAGCACCAGCGCATGCTTGCTCTCGAAATGCCCCTGCTCCCGCTCGAAATGCGCCCGCCGCTCTACATCGATCGCCTTGCTTACCGGATCTGGAAAGAAGCACTGGTCTGTCGAGGGATAGTCTACCGTCGGAACGCGGATCGCCTCGACCTGGATCATCCAGCCACTGCCGAGCCGCGACAGGATCGCGTTGATCTGGCGCGAAAGCTCGTTGCGCTCTAAATCCGTGGCACTTTCAGAATCGGGTCCGGCAAAATACCAGCCAGCCATCAGGCTGCCGTCCTTCAACAGCAGCACGCCATTGTCGACCAGGCCGGCATAGGGGACGAGATCCGCAAAGGATGGGCCGGTCGCCCGGAAGCGTTTGAGTGCAGCCATGGTCGTTCCTCAATACCGACGCCACGGTGACGTGGTCGGCATGTAGTGGGGCCGATAGGAGATGTGACGGACATAGACCTGCCGCATCAGCGGATCCGATTTGGCCATCAACCGCAAGAGCCCGACGATGACGATCCAGACGGCCACACCGAACAGCGCCGAATAGATGGTGAGAACGACGAAGATCAGGATCACGGCCGCAAGGCCGGTGATCAGCACCAATTCGCGGTCGGCGCCCATCAACAGGTTCGGCCGCGACAAAGCGCGATGGACGCGATGGCGGTGAAGCCCGGAGACAGCGTCAGACACGAGCCCCCTCCCCTCTTCCGCCGAAATCTGGATTTGCGTGCCCGATCTGGGCGCCAACCGACGCGCCGGTTGCGCCAAACAATCCGACGATTGTCGTCGCGCCAAGCAGGATGCCGGCGACCAGCACCACATACATCAGCCGCCGCGCGAAATCGTTGAGCTCTCCGCCGAAGATCAGCATGCCACCGGCGATCGCCACAGCCGCAAGCGCGATGTAGCCAGCGACCGGGCCAGTGATCGATTCCTGGATCTGCTGCAGCGGGCCTTCCCATGGCAGACCACCGCCGCCCGAGCTTGCCAGCGATGGCGCGACGGAGAAGAGCAGGATTGGGGCTGCCAGAAACGCGGCAGCTATGATGGGTGACTTACGCGACATGGCGCGCCTCCTGTTCTTCGGTCGGCTGATCGGACTGGATTTCGTATTGGCCGTTGAGGAAGCGATCGACGTGGATGACGTCGCGCACACGCCGCCCCCGTGGCGTCCGCTCGATCGAGACGATCAGGTCGACCGCCTCGCCAATCACCTCATGCATGGATTGGTGGCTGGCTTCCGCCGTCAGCTGCTCTAGGCGTCGCAGTGCAGAGGTCGCCGTGTTGGAGTGGATTGTTGCGACGCCACCGGGATGGCCAGTGTTCCAGGCCTTCAGGAGGGTGAGTGCCGCACCGTCGCGCACCTCGCCGACGACGATCCGGTCTGGCCGCAGGCGCATCGTGCTTTTCAGGAGGCGGCCCATGTCGACGGCATCGCTTGTGTGTAGGAGGACAGCATTTTCGGCGGTGCATTGGATTTCAGCGGTGTCCTCGAGGATCACCAGACGGTCTTCTGGGGCGCTTTTGACGATCTCGTTGATCACTGCATTCGCGAGCGTCGTTTTGCCGGATCCCGTCCCGCCGGAGATGATGATGTTGAGCCGGGAGGCGATGGCACTGCGGATCGTGCCGGCTTGTGCTGCAGTCATCACCCCGCCCGTGACGTAGTCATCGAGTGGGATCATGCGCGAGGCGCGGCGCCGGATGGTGAAGGCCGGCCTTGCAACGATCGGCGGCAGCAAGCCTTCGAAACGATGGCCGCCAATCGGCAATTCGCCAGAAATAATCGGCTGATCGGTGTCGACCTCCGACTGCAGGGCGTGGGCGACCGTCCCGATCACCATTTCCGCAGCGGCAGACGACATCTCACCTGCAGCTGCCACGCCATGGCCAAGCCGCTCGATGAACAGCTTACCATCAGGATTGAGCATGATCTCGACGACCGTGTTGTCGTCGAGTGCGACGCAGAGCTGATCGCCGAGTGCGTCCTGAAGTTTGCGAACCAGTCTTGGATGGGACCTGAGTTGGGTCACGAAGGCCTCCCTACGCGGCTTGAGTGATGGGCGCGGAGATGAGCGAGCGATAGCTCGTCGGCCGCAGCCTTGAGAAAACCTCAGGATCCGCGGGCAGGGTCCCAGCAACTGCGGTCGTCACGCCGATTCGTTTCGGCGAACCGAGCCGTTGCAACGGCCAGCCGACGCGGCCGAGAATTCGCTCAAAACGCACATCCGTAACCGTGACGATCTCGTCGTACCCGTGCGCCATGCACCATTCGACAATGCCCGCAAACATCGTCAGCGTGGCTTCGTGAACTGATCCGCTACCCCTGCCCTCTTCGATCGTTGTGTCGACGCAAAAGCGTGAACTCTCGATCATTCCGGCGTGAGCATTGAGGCGCCCGTCATTTAGCAGCGACGGGAAGACGTCGCGAACCATGGTGGGGCCCAGCGCTGGTAGAAGCCGGGCGCAGCCGACGACGTTGCCATCGTGGCTTACGGCGAGAATGTAAGTCGGTTGAAGATTGTCGAACCCGTCGGCCTCTATGCCGTCTTCAACATTCACCTCCCAACCCAGGCGACCGTCGAATACCTCAGCGCGGAGCCTGTGCTGGCTTTCAAGCAACCTTACTTGGGCGAGATTGTGAGGGTGTGAGATTGCCAAAACCTGCATGTGTTTCTCCGTCGATTTGTGTCGGCGGGGAACTCAGCACAGATGGGAATCGAGCGGCAGTTGTAGAATCCTACAAATCGATTCTGGGGTGAGTCGCGCTGCTGAACGGAGAATTAGGAGGCGATTTGGGGATTCGCACAGTTTTGCTTTGTAGGATTAACCCTAGAACAGAAGTGAACGGTCTGACACCGCTGCTACGCTAAGTAGCGGACTTTGCTAACGAAAGAGGGGAACGAAGGGCAAATGCTCGATCTGGGCCGCGCATCTGTTAAGAGTTTGTTAACTTTAAATTTCTTGTCGGTGAGATAGAATCGGACGATAGTTGCGCAAATAATGGCATTGTGGTCATTTTTTCGAAAATGACGCCGCACAGGAAATAGTTTGCAAAATGAGCCAGCTGCCCAACAGATTTGACGTTGAGATCGCCCAGCAAGGGGCAAAGATCTCGAGCGCGCTACACATGCTGCGCAGCCAGCAGTATCCACCGGACGCACGCAAGGGACTGCGCAAGTTCCAGCTCGGCGAGGTTGCCGAATTCATGGGCGTGACCCAAAGCCATCTCCGGCAAATCCATTCCGAAGGAAAAGGTCCCGAGATCGAATCGGTCAGCGGCAGGCGCTATTATACGGCTGATCAGATGTTGGAGCTGCGGGAGTATCTCGAAACCAATAAAAAATCTGACAAGCGCTATTACGTCCCGCACCGTCGCGAAGACGAAGCAATGCAGGTTGTTTCAGTCGTGAACTTCAAAGGCGGAAGCGGAAAGACAACGACAGCAGCGCATCTGGCGCAGTATCTCGCCCTCACCGGGCACCGTGTTTTGGCGATCGATCTCGATCCCCAGGCGTCACTGACGTCACTCTTTGGGATCCAGCCCGAACTCGACGATACTGCGTCCCTCTATGAGGCGCTTCGTTTCGATGAAGAGCGCAAGCCAATTTCAGAAGTCATTCAGTCGACCAACATTCCTGGACTGGATGTCGTCCCGGCAAACCTCGTACTGCAGGAGTTCGAGTACGACGTACCGCTATCTATTTCGTCGCGCAAGGGTGACGAGGGACGGTTGTTTCATATGCGTATCGTCAATGCACTTAAGGAAGTGGATGATAGATACGATGTGATTGTCATCGACTGCCCGCCGCAGCTCGGCTATCTCACGATAACCGCATTGATGGCTTCCACCGGGATTCTGATAACGATCCATCCGCAAATGCTGGATATCATGTCGATGAGCCAGTTCCTGCAGATGCTGGGCGGCATTATGACGCCGGTTGCAGAGGCTGGTGCTGAAATCCGCGTTGAATGGTTCCGTTACCTAGTTACGCGGTTTGAACCTACAGACATCCCACAAGCGCAGATGGTTGGGTTCATGCAGTCGATGTTTGCCCAGCAGATGCTGAAGAATCATGTTTTAAAATCGACGGCTATCTCCGATGCGTCGATAAAAAAACAGACCTTGTATGAGGTTGAACGGGGAGATTTCGTTCGATCCACCTACGATCGAGCGATGGAGAGTCTGAATGCCGCAAACGGCGAAATCGTGGACCTGATACACAATGCATGGAGGCGGAAATGACATTCTTGTCAGCCGTTTTTTTTCCTGTTTTCGCAAGCGCTAGCAACGCCTTAACGCGGTTGAGCCCGAATGTGGAGGTCGGTCGTGGCGCGTGAGAATCCATTCGCGAAGCTCGACATCGCATCGATCTCGACTGACAAATCATCAGTCAAACCGGGCTACGCGATGACAGGTGCCGCCAAGACGGTTGTTCGATCGATCGAGGACCTGGCCGAGAACACCAAGAAGCTTATGGAGGGCGAGGCAATCGTCGACCTCGATCCACTTTTGCTCGATGTATCGTTCGTTGAAGATCGACTATCGGACGATGGCGAAGAATACGAGGAGCTGAGGCAAGCGATCAAGGAAACTGGCCAGACAACGCCCATTCTGGTTCGGCCGAGTTCGTCAGACAGCAAACGCTTCATGGTCGTCTTTGGCCACCGCCGACTCAAGGTAGCCAAGGATCTTGGAATTCCAGTCAAAGCGGTCGTCAAGAAGTTGGATGACATCACGTCAGCGATCGCCCAGGGGCAGGAAAACTCTGCTCGTTCAAATTTGTCTTTCATCGAACGTGCCTACTTCGCCCGGAACCTACTGGCATCCGGAATGACGAAGGATGTCGTTCGTTCGTCGCTCGCGATAGATGAAGCGATGTTGTCCAAGATGCTTGGTGTCATCGAGGTGGTCCCTGCCCCAGTTATCAAAATGCTCGGCGCGTCAAAAAAGATCGGCCGAGATAAGTGGCTGAGCCTTCGTCAATTGCTTCTCGCTCCCGCTATGCAAAAGGTTGCCACGGAGCAAGTGGGAACTACAGAGTTTGTGGCCCTGGCTGAAGACAGGCGCTTCGATGAACTGCACGAATACCTGAAACGCTATAAGGTCAAATCGGCGGCGAAAACGCCAAAGGCCAGTTCGTCCGCAAAGGGATGGACGTCGAACGACAGTTCATTGAGTTTCGTGATGGCGGCAAAGCCGAAGAAGGTTGAAATCGAGCTCTCAAATGCCGAGGCGAGACCCTTCAGCGAATGGCTGTCTACCCATATGGACCGACTGTACGAAGAGTACAGTCGATCGAAACAGGAAAACAACGGAGATTAAACCGCAAAAGAAAAAGGCCCCCAAGCGGTAAACCGTGGAAGCCTCTCTCGTCATCTCTAGCAGGATCGAGAATCGCATTTCCCGGAATCACAGTCAAGAGTCTTGGCGCCGATTTGGTGAGCGTATTTCCTTTGCCTGAAGAAAGGTGAGAGAAAAATGCAGACGGGATATGTAACAACGCCCTTCGGGAGGCGGCCGGCGAAGCTTGCCTTGGTGAAAGGGCAATTGGCAGTCGCGGCATCGACGCCAGGCACGCGTGTAGACAAATGGAAAGTGTTTCGTGATGTCTGCGAAACCAGGGAGCACTTTGGCCTACAAGACAGAGCGTTGGCTGTCCTCGACGCGCTTTTGACATTCTACCCTGATCAACTGCTTGACGCAGAGAGTGGTCTTATTGTGTTTCCATCGAATGCGCAGCTATCCGTCCGCGCTCACGGGATCACGGAGAGTACATTGCGGCGGCAACTGGCAGCGCTCACCGATGCTGGTCTTATCCAGCGCCGCGATAGCCCAAATGGGAAGCGTTACGCACATCGCGGCCGAGATGGTGAAATCGAACAGGCTTACGGCTTCGATTTAAGCCCGCTGCTTGCCCGTTCCGCTGAACTTGCCCTTTTGGCTCAGGACGTGGCCGCGGAGCGCACACGCTTTCGCCGCGCAAAAGAAGCACTCACAATTTGCCGTCGGGACGTCAGAAAGCTGATTACAGCTGCGGTCGAGGAAGGCGCCGCAGGGAATTGGGGGCATGTCGAAATGCTTTATTCAGAAATTCTCGTACGGCATCCTCGTTATCCCAACAGAAATCAGGTCGAGGCAACACTCGATGAGATGGGCCTCCTACGTGCGGAGGTACTTAACATTCTGGAGATGCAGCCAAATACCGAGAATATGATTGGCAATGCCATTCCGAATGACCGTCACATACAGAATTCAAAAACCGAATCTATAAATGAATTTGAACCGAGCTCCGAAAAAAAGCGGGGCAGAAATGTCGACGAAAAACCGCATGCAAAAAGTGCTGACTCCGCAGAGAGGAAGACAAAAGTTGATCAGGGCAAGGCGTTCCCGCTGGGATTGGTTCTTCGAGCCTGCCCGCAGGTTGCTGATTATGGGCCCGGAGGCCGTGTTACCCACTGGCGAGAGCTCATGACCGCAGCCGTGGTGGTGCGCTCGATGCTGGGTGTCAGTCCGTCTGCGTATGAGGAAGCCTGCATTGCAATGGGGCCAGAGAATGCCGCTGTGGCGATGGCCTGCATCCTCGAGCGATCGAACCTCATAAATTCCGCCGGGGGCTATCTGCGGGATTTGACGAAGCGCTGGCAACGAGGTGAATTTTCGCTCGGGCCAATGTTGATGTCCCTCCTGAAGGCCAATGGCGAGAGTGCCAGGCATGCGAGCTGAAACGGAGGCACTTGGGCCGACCATACCAAACGGGACCTTGTCAGCCGTTTTTTTTAGGTGTTTTCGCTTCAAGAACAGAGCGTTATGAAGTTTGAACCTTGCCGGTACGGCGAGCAAGCCGAGATAGCCGATGATCTCGATCCTATTTCGATGATTTACTGACCAGTGCGGTTGCTGCGGTCCGAGCGCTGGGATTTTGATTATTGTCCTGCCTCCAATCGAATAGGAGAATTGCCAAGTGACCATCGTCATGGCACAAAAAAAGGACGACCAAATCTTGCTGCTGGCCGATACCAAAATCGGCAATGCAGGAGAGACCGGTCCAAACGTCATTCCCGGCCGATTGAAACTGGTTATTCTTGACAACACGCTGACAATCGGTTTTGCCGGCAATGCTGACTCAGCGGGAACCACAGTTCGGAGGGCTAGCGAAGCACTTCGAGCCTCGGGCGAACAAGCGGCTATCGATCTCGTTCGAGCCGCATCTTCCGATGGCCAGACGGACTACATCATCGCGGCTCATAAGCCGCATGCGCTTCTCCTGTTGTTGCGTCGAGGGGGAATGCTCGAAGTCCCCGATATTTGCGCGATCGGCCACGACTCACCGTTCGCTGAGTTGATGGGCAAGGCGAGGACTGACACCGAATCGTTGTTTAAGAGCGACCTCCGGTTTCGCTTTTTCGATTGCCTACTCACAAACAAGGACCTCGGAAACACCGTAGGTGGTTTTCCGGTGGCAGTCGGAGCAAGTCAGGGAAAGCATCGCTACCTCGCTCATTCTGGATTTTACACCTTTAAGTTCCCGACCCTCAAGTGGGGTGAGGAAACACATCAAGACGTCGAGCAGGTCTACACCGGCGATGGTCACTTGACGTTGGGAGTAATGCCACCACCCGTTTCGGGCGTGCCTGTTTTTGGTGCGTATTCGCTCCAAGGACGGATCGGCTATGTTTACTCCCCTCTAGAAGCTCCGGAAGCATTCCGTGTTCCGCTCTGGCCAAACGGTCAACCCTGGGAGGGGCATGAGCAGGAGATGTTTGCTAAGCTAAGACAAGAGCTCGAGAAACACATCGATGCAGTGCATGCAAAGTGAGCTGACAAAGGAGTAGCTTTCAAGAATGGGAACAGTCAGGTGCGGATTTTGATGGCAATTCACACCATAGCGTACCACATGCGTCCGCGGACAGCGCGGACAGCACAGTTAGCCGCATCAGGCATGCAAGATGCAAATTGTCGCGGGTATACCAAGCGTTGGCAGGCGCTCCCTGTGCAAACAAGCGCAGGCTAAGTGGAGCTTCGTCACAGCATACGGGCTGCGCGACCGCTACGCCGCGTTGCGTTGTTGTAGTAACTGGATGCCTGCTGCACGGAGCGGTGACGCGACTGCTCCATGGCTTCGGGGAGGGGGATGCCGCGATTGGCGGCCTCAGTCAGATAGCCGGACCGCAGCCCGTGCGCCGAAAACTCCCCCGGCTCCAACCCAGCCATCTCAACCCGCTGTTTTAAAATCGCATTGACCGACTGCGGATCGAGCGCTCGCCTCGACACCGTGCCCCAACGCCCAATCCCCCGAAACACACTGCCGCTCTCGATCTTGGCCGCCGCGATCCAGTCGTTCAGCGCATCCACCGGCCGACCGGTAAGATAGACGACATCATCCTGCTCGCCATTGGTCGTCTTGGTACGGCCGAGATGGATAGCGAGAGAGGGGAGGGGAGGGCCGTCGGCCACTTCGATCGGCGCCTCGACGCTCAGCTGTTCAATCCGAAGCCCGGCAATCTCGCTGCGCCGGCGGCCGCCGGAAGCAAAGGCCACCATCAGGATAGCCCGGTCCCGCACATCGCGCAGGCTTTCGGTCGAGCTTGTCGCCAGCAGTTTGGCCAGCACATCGCCGGTGACCGCCTTGGGGCTCTTCCGGTTTCTCTTGCGTGGCACGGCGCGCACGGCGAGACGAATTGCGGATTTGATGGGAGGGGAGGTGAAGGCGGCATCGAGGCCGCGCCACTTCGTCAGCGTTGACCAGTTGGCCAGCCGACGGCGCACCGTCGCCGGTGCATGCGGGCCGGTCGATTTCAGAAAATTTTGGCCGCGCAAGTTGTCGGCGACGTCGGCCGGCATGCCGTGATCGGGATCGGTGGCCCGCTTTTGCGGATCCCACAGATGCTGCGCAACGAACTTTAAGAGCAGGGCCTCGGGCGCCGGCCAGGGCAGCGATCGTTTTGTTGCCGCCAGTGCCCAGGCTTCGATATAGGCAAGATCGGAGGTGATGGCACGAAGCGTGTTGGCGCCCATTCCCTCGTTGACGAGATGACGCAGCGTTTCGATATCGGCGTCGGTCAGCAGCTCGGCCAGCTCATCGCGCCGGTCGATCGGCAGGACCGAGGCGATCGTGTCGAGCTCGACGGCACGACGTTCGACGCCGGCCAGACTCGCGCCTGGCTTTTTCGCGGTTACCATCACGCCGGGATGTTTTCCGGGCGCCAGCGGGCGATGATCTGTTCGATCTCGCCGCGGTATTCGGTCGGATAGAAAAGTTCCTCCTCACGCGCCAGCCATGTAAAAATCGTCACCATGTCTTCGGCGATGTCGAGGTCGACATTGGACAGGTCGGTCAGGTCGAAGCCGCCATTGTCGGCGGCATTCCACCAGGCGAGCAGGAAACTGGCGGCGCGCCGACTCTGGCCGGTATCGCTATTGGCAACATTGAGCAGCTTTTCGAGTGCGAAGCGGACGCGATCTTCCATGGAAAAAGGCCTTTGCGGAGCGTGGATTCACCCAGATTCGGTGGATTCGCGGCCTCTGTCAATCTACCATCGATAAGAGGTTGTTATCGATGGTTAGAGCCTCTTCCAGCATTCATACCATGTGGCGAACTGCAATACTCATATAGAGTTCCTTTAGCAAATCCTTTACCATACTTTCAATGGCTTACGATCTCGCGAAAATCAGCATGAGCGCCCTCATGCGACCGGCTTTCGACGCCGGCATCGCCCTGACCCGTCTCGACGAGCGGATCGCCCGTTCGCCGGTCGGCCGGGGATGGATCGAACGCACGCATTTCACCGACGCCTGTGCGTCGCTGTGGATCGACGGCGAACTCGTTCACCTGGAAGACCTCGTCCTCCATGACGCGACAAAGGATATTCGCACACCGACCCATGAGCTAACAATCGCCCGCGACGTGCTGCGAACTCGCCGGCGCATCGCGACCCAACTCCCCGGCTGGGCATTGTCGGCAGACGGCGTCCGCACTCTCAGAAAAACCGCAGAGATTACGTCGGCCGACACGGAAGAGGCGCAGGCGTTCGGTGCCACCCGGCGCGCCGTCGCGGACGATCGGGAAGGGGAGGGGGACGACGTCGGCGACATCGAAAACCTTCCTGGCGTCGACTATGCCGCCATCGACGCGGTTCTGGCCCGATCGGAGGCGGCAATCGAGAATGCAACACGGCCCGGCCGTGGCGGCGGCCAAGAGAAAGATCCGATGATCTACGACCTCGACTGGGACGAGGATGCCCGGCTGGAAGAATGGCGGGGCGTGCTGCGCCAGGCAGAAAGCTTGCCGGCGGTGCTTCAGGCGATCGTCGCCCTCGATGCCTGGAACGAGCTTTCCGTCCTGCAGCACGCGCCCTGGCTTGGCCGGTTGTTGGCGGCGACGATCTTGCGCCAGGCCGACATCACCACCGGTGCCCATCTCGCCGCCATCAATCTCGGCCTCAAAACCATTCCGGTCGATCGGCGCCGGCATCGTGACCGGGAGACCCGGTTGCTTGCCATTGCTCACGGCCTAATCGCGGCCGCCGAGCTCGGTCTAAAGGAGCATGGCAGGCTGGCGCTGGCCCGGACATTGTTTGAACGAAAGCTGGAGGGACGCCGAACGTCTTCAAAATTGCCCGAGCTCGTCGACTTGGTGATGGAGAGGCCATTGGTGTCGGCAAGAATGGTGGCGAAGACGCTCGAGGTGACGCCGCAGGCGGCGCGGCGGATTGTTTTGGAGCTGGGCCTGCGCGAAATGACGGGGAGGGGCAGGTTTCGAGCATGGGGGGTGATATAGGTAAAGGCGTTCGTGGCGGAGGATTTTGGGATGGGGCGTCAGATTCCGAACTCGGTTATCGGTGCAACCGCATCGGTCATCGGACAGCATTATTACAGGCACAGCAAGCTCGACACGCTCTTCATGGAAAGCGGGGCACCAGGTGAGCCGCCAGCCGGCAATTGCGAATCGAAGTGCGCTTCATGGCTTAGAAGATGTAACGAAGATCAGGGCGTCGACGCCTTGGACGTCCTCGGCGAGGTAATCCAGGATTTCATGGAGCTTGAACCGTATAACGGGGATGTCGAGAAGGGGCAGCAGCGAATTCGCGATGCTTTGGCGAAAAACAGCCTCTCGTACCAGACGAATGGACGTATTGCCCTTGCGGGAAGTGCGCCGGTTGCTGTGGGATTGAGCGATCTCCTAAAGCGCGGCGATTTCGCGTCGGTGGAGCGCGAATTCGAGCGCGCCTATCAGCAGCTGGTCGGCGATCCACACGCCGCGATTACGGCGGCGTGTGCGATCATCGAAGCCCTTTGCAAAACCTTTATCGAGACGTTTGCGCTGGAGCTGCCCTCGAAAATGACGGTCGTGGCTCTGTGGCGAACGGTGCAGGTCCATCTCGGCCTGAACCCCGACGCAACGCTTGCTGAAGATCAGAGAAAGATGCTGCAGGGATTGGCATCGGTTGTCGATGGCGTCGGCGCCTACCGGACACATATCGGTTCTGCGCACGGAAGAGGGATAGCACCTCCGAAGATATCGGTCTCGGAAGCTCGTCTTGCGGTCACTGCGGCACATACCCTTGTGACCTTTATCATGGAGATCTGGCACGACACTGAACGCCAATAAAGGGGACAGGCGGGGCGTGCCTCGGCCCCGCGGAGAGGCCGGCCGCCATCGATCGAACGTTGACGGCCGACCGAGGGTCCCGGCAGGCTTTGACTGCTCACGGCGACGCGCCGGTCGCGTAGAAACCACAAAGACTGTGATTGACAGCCTGTCGGCCTGTCTGCTTGGTGTTGAGCAAGCACGGGGACATCGATGTCGACAATCACGCTCAAGGCCAAGCATGACCATCTCGAGAAGGTGGCCAGCACACGCGACCCGGTCAAGGCCATCGCAGAATTTGTCTGGAACGCTTTGGACGCGGACGCGACAAGTGTTTCCGTCGATTTCCCGCGAAATCCGCTTGACGGCGTCCAGTCCATTGTAATTAGCGACAATGGGCTTGGAATCCCAAGAGATCGGGCCGAGCATGATTTCGAAAGCCTGGGTGAATCCTGGAAACGCCAGGCACGGCAAACCAAGGTTCATTCGCGGGCCATCCATGGGAAAGAAGGCCAAGGCCGTCTGAAGTTCTTCTCGCTGGCCCAAAAGGCGAACTGGAGCACGGTTTATGAAAGCGACGGCAAGCGGTTGTCGCTGTCGATCTCTGTTGACGCCGACAAGCTGCATACGGGGACAGTGTCGGAGCCTATCGAAGTGTCGGCGACAGAGACCGGCACTGTCGTCGAGCTCACAAATCTCAAGGAAGGCTTCGAATGGCTGACTGGCGAGCAAGCCCGGGCCGATTTCAACGCGACCTTTGCACCCTACGTGCTTCAATATCCAGACTTGGAGATCCGCTACGACGGCATCCCGGTCGATCCCAAGGCGTCGATCGAGCGATCGCATGACTTCAAGACCAAGTCCGTTGTCGGCGCGACGCGCGTCATCAGCGACCTTTCGCTCAAGGTGATCGAATGGAAGTCGAAGGTTTCCATCCGGCGTATTCATTTCGGCGGAGAAACTGGGGTTGTCCTGGGGACGCTTCCGGCGAACATCACGGCGCCGGACTACTCATTTTCGGTGTACGCCTATTCGCCTTTCTTTCAGGAGATCGCCAACGCCAACCTGCTTGAACTTGACGGTCTCGGTGATCCTGACTTCACCCGCGTCGTCGACTATATCCGAGATGAGGTCGGCGATTACTTCCGGGACCGCGAGGCCGAAAAATCAAGCGAACTGATCCAGTCGTTGAAGGAAGCAGGCGTCTATCCTTATGAGGGCGACCCAAAGGATGAGATCGAGCGCCGTGAACGACAAGTGTTCGATATCGCCACCCACGCCGTCCAGTCCTATTCGCGTGACTTCAAGAAAGCCGAAAATGCGCTCAAGAAGATAACCTTGGGTCTTCTGAAGGAAGCACTGGCGCACAATCCGGAATCGGTGACGCGCATCCTGCGGGCGGTGTTCAACCTTCCAAAGAGCAAACAGGACGACTTTTCAGAGCTTCTGGACCGGACGCAGCTCTCACATATCATTTCGGCATCGAGCCTGATTGCCGAGCGTGTCGTTACCCTGCAGGTATTGCGCGAGATGGTCTTTGATCCGAAGCACAGGTCGACCATCAAGGAGCGCGGCGAACTCGATGTTCTGGTCGGCGAGAACACTTGGATCTTCGGCGAGAATTTCCATTTCACGATGCAGGAATCGGGTCTGACGAAAATCATGGCTCGCGTCTCCGAGGAGCTCGGCAAGGCCCGGTCCCGGAAAAGCAAAGGGCGCAAGCCCGATGGTAAGATTGGTCGCATCGATTCTTTCATGGGCAGGATGGTGCCGCATGCCGATCCCGGCCATCGCGATTTTCTTTTGATAGAGTTGAAACGCCCGTCGCTGACAGTCACCCGGAAAGAACTGGATCAGCTTGAGGACTACGTCCAAGCCTTGATCAAACAGCCCGACTTTTCAACGACGTCCACGGCGTGGAATTTTTACCTGGTGACGACGGAGTATGATGACTACGTCAAGGACCGGGTCACGCAGACCGGCAGGCCTGTGGGCCTTTTCCTCGACAAGGAGAACCACAAGGTCTGGGTAAAAACTTGGGCCGAAATCGTGCGAGATTGCGAAGGTCGGCTTAACTTCATTCAGGAGCGCCTGCGCGTCGAGGTTTCTGCCGAAGAAATCGAACAGAAGATCGCGCTTCTGAAGTCGTCCATCGTCAAAGCCGGAAAAGAGAAAGCCGACACCGAAGGCGACCCCGGCGACTGAGGCCGAGGCTGTTTGCTCCGCCGCTATCCCGCCAGACGGGATAAAAAATGGCATCGGACGAGTTGATCGCAAAAGGAAACCTCTGTGAGACGGATCAAAATCGAGAGCCTCCTCCCGGGCGACATCATCCTGACTGCTCGGCCGGGAAAGGGGAGCAAGTTCATTCGCCGGGCGACAAGGGGTGTCGTTTCTCATGCGATGGTCTGTGTTGAGCAGTGATCATTCATCGATTCGACAATGGATGGTGTCCAAGCCCGGAACATCCAGCGCGAGTTTTTTGAAGACGATGAGAAAGTCTCTGCCTTTCGGCTGAAGACCCCTTTGCCCGCTCACGTGATCGCCCAGGTCGCCGATTACGCCAGATCCCAGATTGGGACGCGATATTCGCTACCTGAGGCAGTGGCCTTGGTTACAGGAGGCCCAAAACTTCGCACCAAACGTCTGTTTTGCTCGAGGCTGGTCGCCCGGGCCTATCAGAGCGTCGGTATCCAACTAGTGAGAGACCAAGATTACTGCTCGCCTGAGGGTTTGCGGGTCAGTCCGCTCTTGGTCGAGCTGGCGTTGCAGACGGAGGTTGTATCGCAAGAAGAGATCGAGACGATGGCCCGGCGTCCAAATCCAATCGCGATGACGCATAAGGCCCAGAACGAAGTCCTTGATGTAGCCCGATCGCTCGACCCAACCGTCGAAAGCTTTCAGGATCTCGCCCGGCTGATCAAAGACCATCCCGAATGGGATAGGCACATCGCCGATGTTCTCCAAAGCTCCGGCTATTTGGATCTCTGGCGGTACGAGGTCGAGACGCATCCGTGGCGATACGACCACGCCTTCATGGCGACGATGACAGAACCGGATATCCAGCAGGACCTTCGCGCCTATTGCATCGGAACAGTCCAGGAGGCCTATAGCGGCGGGATTCGTTTTGCGGTGAACCTTGAACACTATAGGCAGATGCACCAGGTCTTGCCGCGGCAGTCGTGGCAATTGCTGATTAGGCTTTACGAGACTTTGGTCAGCAACGATCATTCTCGCCGGGAAGTCGCTCGGGCGTGGTTGGCGGCCGCTCACCCTGTGGATCTCGAATTGCACATGGAGAAAATCGGACCGCATTCCGACATGTGGTTTTCGATCGTGGATCGCGTCGAGCCCCGTCTTGGCGCACTAGCACGCATCATGATCGAGAACGAAAAGAGCGCACTGGTCTGTTCTTCGTGCGGCGATGAACCGATCACGGATTACCGGATCGCAAACGCCGCAGAAGCCATGCCCGGCGTTCCGTCGCTCAGGCTTTGCGAGGACTGTGTGGGAATTCGTCGGGGATTCGGCGAGCGGCTCGAGTCTCTGGGCTGAGCTTTGCTCATTCGGCAGAATTTCAGCCGATGAGCGGGCGCAGCGCGATTCCATGCGACTGGTTGCGAGGCCATTATTTCATGTATAGACCTGCCCTGCGGCCTGCGACCGGTAGGCATGAGAAGACTTTTTCAACTATTTGAGTTACGATTCGCGTTGCCGCGAGTTTAAGTCCAGAACCTTCAGAAACGCGATCGATATGGCCCGAAGCGATCTCCTCATTTCCCTTGTACGCGCCGGTGCGTCCGGCGATCGGGCGATGCTGAAATCCGCAACGGAAGCGCTGGTCGCTGAAGAGCGGGCACAAAACCACCACATCGTCGCCGATCGGCTCGAGCGGGCGCTCTCAACGGTCGCCGTAACACCACCGGCGCTGACTGCCGCCTCCAGTCCGGCAGGTTCGGGTAAAGACACAATACTCGAGCTCGAGCCACGGCTTCAGCTCAACCAGCTGATGCTTCCGCTTCCGGTGGAGCAGGGCGGGCGTCAGCTCATCGAAGAACACACGCGCGCCGACGTCTTACGCGCTCACGGCTATGAGCCGCGCCATCGGGTCCTGCTCTCTGGACCACCAGGCAACGGCAAGACCTCCTTCGCCGAAGCGGTGGCGGAGGCACTCGGGCTGCCGTTTTTCGTTGTCCGTTACGATGCCTTGATAGGAAGCTATTTGGGCGAAACGAATGCCCGTTTGCGGAAGCTCTTCGACTATGTGCGCACGCGCCCGAGCGTTCTCTTCTTCGATGAGTTCGATTCGATCGGCAAGGAACGTGGCGATACCCATGAGACCGGCGAGATCAAACGCGTTGTCTCGTTCCTGCTGATGCAGCTCGACCAGCTGCCCAGCTACGTCGTTGTGATCGCCGCGACCAACCACGCGGAGCTGCTGGACCGGGCAGTCTGGCGGCGCTTCCAGATGCGGCTCGCTTTCCCGGCACCCGACCGGCAGAGGATCGGGGTCTTCCTTGACCGCATTATCTCGCAGTGGCCCGATGCGCCGAAGGCTGCGATGAAATCGATCGCCGCGAAATTGGGTACCGTAAGTTTTGCAGAGGCTTTGGATTTCTGCCAAAACGTGCGAAGACGACAAATATTGGGCTTGGGGGAGCTTTCCATCGACGATGCACTTCGTTCAGAACTGGACCTCTGGGCAACAAGAGTTAGCCCCGAGGTGTTGAATGGCGAGCGATCCGACCAAACCGATACTGAGACTGCATCCGAGCGACCAGCAACCGAGAGTTCCCGGCCGGCCGGCAGTCGTTCGCGGCCCTCAACCAAACTCGACCGCTGACCAGAACCAGCGCTTCGGCCCGCAATTCCAACGCTTGACTGACGTTCTTCAGCGCGATCCGGGCGGCCTCGCGCTGCGCACCGACCCGGCGGCGCTGGCGCCGGAGCGACTCCTGGTGTTTGAGGTCAAGGGCAGCATTGCCGCCTTTGCTCGAGCGATCAACAACGTCCCGGGCCTCGAACTTATCGACGAGGAAGAGCTGCCGGGCGATGACGACAAGGCCCCCGTCGCTTACTTGCTTGTACCGGATTTGCGGGCACTGCGACAGATAGAGTCGCTATGGCGAACCTGGGTGGCGGGCCGAGTGTTGCCACAGGGCTTTACGCCGTGGCGGGACGTCTTTGCCTGTCTTCGCGACCTTCGTGTTTGGGGTCCTGCCGATCGCGTCCAGCGATTGGATGCGGATGTCCTGGCTGAGGAGATCGAAGGGCGGGCGGACGACGAGCTGGTTCCTCTTGAAATCGAACTGGTGTTCCGTGCATCCCCTGAGGCAGGTGCGATCAGTGAAGCAACGGTCGGGGAGGCGATAAGGCAGAGCGGCGGTCGACTTCTCAGTCGTGCCAGACTGGATGACATTGCTTATCACGCCATCCTTGCCGAACTGCCTGTCTTGGCAATTCGGACGATCGTGGAGCGGGCCCCCGGCAGCCTGGCCGGTGTCGAGCCTATCATGCACATTCGCCCGCAGAGTGTCGTCACCGGTATTGACGCCAGCGATCTTTTGCCGGCAGCTCCCGCGCCAGCGCCGGGACCTGTCGCCGCCGCTCCGATTCTTGCGCTTCTCGATGGTGTCCCCGTCGCGGGGCACCCGCTGCTTCAACCGCATTTGAGCGTGGAAGATCATTTCGGGCTAGAGCCCGGCGCGCTTGTGGCGCACCGCTATCATGGTTCGGCCATGGCCTCCCTCATTGTTCACGGGGATCGCAACAGGTCGGAGCGGCCGCTGCCTCGTCAAGTGCACTGCATCCCTGTTCTAGGCGACAACGACCGCTTTCCGCCGGATAGGCTGATCATCGATTTGATCTATCAGGCTGTCATCCGTATGCGCGCGGGCAATCAACCCTCGGCTCCGCATGTCATCATCATCAATATTTCACTCGGAAATGTCCGGCGCCCATTCTACGGCCAGCTGTCGCCTTGGGCGAGACTTCTCGACAGGCTGGCATACCGCTTCGGTATCCTTTTCCTCGTCAGCGCAGGCAATATCACGACACAATTCCCTGTCGCGGCCTTCGCAAACAGGGTCGCGTTCGAGGATGCCAATGCGGATCAGCGCGCCCGAGGCGTGCTCAACGCGGTTGCAGCAGTGGTCGCCGACCGTCGATTGTTGTCCCCGTCCGAAACGATCAATGGGTTGACCATCGGTGCCAGAAACCTGGATTGGGTGCCGACGGCTGAGCGAGCCTCGGCACGCGTTAACGTCAACCCCTATTCCGAGCTCGACATTGCGAACCCGTCCAGCGCCCTGGGGCCCGGCTTCGCAGGCTCCGTTAAGCCGGACATTCTTATGCCGGGCGCACGTGAACACCTCCGCGTCGTCGCCAACGCCGAGAGCATCACGGTCGCGCCGGCGGGCGCAAGTCGAGGAGCGGGCCTCAAAGTTGCCGCGCCGCCACGCCCCGGCCTCGAGAATGCCGAAGGGTTCACAAACGGGACGAGTGCGGCAACGGCACTTGCTTCCCGAACGGCGCACCGCATCCACGATGCTTTGGAAATGGCCTACGGTCAGGAATTTCTGCAGCTGACCAATACCCAGCGAGCCGTCCTCATCAAGGCTCTGCTTGTGCACCCAGCGCGCTGGCCGAATGCGGCGGCCGGCTTGGTCAAAGAGCTACTGGGGCCATTCGGCCAGGGTCAGGCTCCGCGTCAAAAGGACAACATTCGCCGCTTCCTGGGATATGGTGTATTTGACAGCGACGATGCCGTCGCCTGTGCCGCGGACCGCGCCACCTTCTGGTGTGTTGGTTCGCTCGGGCGGGAGCGGAGCGTCGATGTACTGGTACCGATACCGGCGGCCATCGGCGGACAGGCACGTGCCCACTCGGTGTCTGCCACATTGGCCTGGTTTACACCGGTCGTGCCCGGTCGGAAATCCTACCGTGCTGTGAGGATGAAGATCCTCGATCCGGCCGAGATCGCGGGTCTTGGTGTTTCCGCTGATCAATTGCAACCGGATGGGAACCAGACCAATCGCGGGACCGTCTTTATGCGGGTGTGGAGCGGGCAACAAGCCGCGGTCGTCGCCGACGGTATGAGCTTGCGATTGAAAATTCAAAGGGAACCCGATCCGGCCGGCGCCGTTGACGAATTGGTTCCTTTCGGTTTGGCCGTCACACTCGAAATGCCTGGCGAGCTCAGAATTTACGATCAGGTGAGAAATCGCGTTCAACCGCGACCGGCGCAACGAGCCGCTCCATAATTGGGGAGAAGAGACATTATGGTCGAAATACCTTCAAATTTCATTGGCGATTTCAAGGTAGGGGACAACCTCGTTTACAACGCTGGCGTTCTGCGCTCGCTCTGTGACCATAATGGCGACGGCGGCTTGAATAAGCTCGTGGTGGTGCAAGTCGGGGCCATTCTCGAAGCAGCGCTGGGGCAAATCATCTATCGTGCACAGAATTTCAATCGGGAAGGTGTGCCAAACATTGCCGAAGCCGACCGGCAGGAAATCGAAGGCAAAAAGATCGACAAGCTCAACAACATCATCGATGTGATGCGCAAGTACGGTCTGCTCGACGAGCTTGAGGGAGGGATCTATGACGAGCTGCACGCCTTGCGCAAGTTCCGCAACAAGGTCCATATTCAGGATGATAACCAGGATGTTCCGTGCGATGAGGCGGTAGCCTTTACGCCCGCGCGGTGCGCTTGGTCGCTGGGACTTTGCGCGACCGTCCTTGGCTTTTTAAGTCAGAAGTTTCCTCGCCCGGCCGATGTCGCCAAATACGTTAAGCCGCTTCGTATCCCGGACGCCTGAAAGCTGTGATCCGCAAGGGCCGGCTCTTCTAACTGAATGCGGTCCGGTTGCTGAAGCCGGTTACCGCCAAACCTCCAGCTTTGGGCGGCCGTAACGACACTTCGCGCGGCGGGACAGAGGTATGGAACGACAGATCTGATCTAAAACAATTTGCGGAAGCCGATTGGATCGAATGGCTTGAGCACGGCGTCAACGCGCGCCGTTTCCGGAGCTTCGAGCCGTACGAGCGGGCACGGTTTATCGTGGAGGCAGAGGCGCAACCAGTGGCATCTTAGAGGCATCCATGGCGAAAGCTGAATGATCGGCGATGGGGCTACTTATGACAGCGCAAGGAAAGCAATCCCAGGCACTCCATCGCGATCCCGAACGGCACCTCCTTCAAGAAGGTAGCGTATGCGCTTGTCCGAACAGTAGCTTTTCCAACTGATGAAACGGAAAACAACGGGTGCTTTCGGCCCCTTTCGGCCATTCCCCAGAGCAGGTAGTTGCCCTCACAGGGAAATTCGGCGCAAACATAACGACTGAATGACGGGGTCGAAGGTTCATATCCTATCACATCATAAGATCTGATCTTGGCCTTGAGTGTGGTGTCGATCTTTAAAAGACAGCTTCGCAGCAAAGCGCAGAACGACTGCTTTGCGCCTTCATATCGGTCATTCACACCACCGGCTTTGGTTCCTGGGAGCGGTCAGTCTGCTATTCGAGTGGCCGACACCGGAATGCGCCTTCAATTCGGTCGTTCGTGCCGCCACCCGCTGAGCTTCTAACCGCCGTCCCTCCACTTCGCTAGTGTGGTTACGTCCGGAATGCGCGCCCTCTTGCTCTCCACCCTTCCCAAACGTGTCGTCGTCACCTGCGGGGCGCGCGCTTACGGATTAAGCAGCAGCGGACCCGTCCGTCGGTGATCGATCGGGGACGGTGTCAGTGCAGAATGGATAACGACGGCAACCCGGCCTGTCGAAATTGTGAGACTGATATGCCACGCGATGGAAAGGACGATACGGGCAGGAGGCGGCATCGTCGGCCCGGTCGAGAAAACGGAGCACGGACACGAGACGGGTTAGTGACCGATAACCTGCAACCGACTAGCGATATCGTTGATGATCCGGACGACTTCCTTGATCTTCAATCCATTGGTATTCGTTCCTACCGCAGCGATCATCCGCTCAGAAAGTACTACAGCCGGGCGACGCCTTCCCCGGACCAGGGCGGCAGCGTGGGTTCGGTTCCGCCAGTTGTCATGCTGCACGCATGGCTGCCTGTGCCGCCTCCTGAAGAGCACGTTCCAATCGGAGAACGGCCGGCCGCTGCGGACGTCCGACCGGCTGTTCCAAATAGTAGTTTCCTGGGCCGGGCGTCTTCGCGACCAGTGGACATATCCTGAGTCCTAACGATGCGGCGAGGGGACCGCAGACTGGAAGATGACCGATCGCCAGTCCCAGTCCCTGACTCACCATTATGAGCGCCAAAGGAGTCGTGTCGACCACCTCCAGTTTGGTGCTCCGTCCACTCACCGGACCGAAGTTGTGGTTCAGGAGTGCTGTCCATCCCATGGCATGAGAGGCGACGTCGAAGAGACGGAAGGTCAGCAAATCTTCCATGGTCTGCAATGTCTCAAGGTCTTCGTGACGGCACACTACGACATGCGAAAGTCCCATGAGCCACATCGGGTGGCGGACGAGATGGGGCTCCTCGCCGAATCTAATCATGAGATCCGGATCCGCGTTTCGCTGCGCCCCCTCCATCAGAAGGTTGACTCGGATGGATGGATTTTCGATCTCGAAGGCAGCCAGAACCTGCGGGAGCCAGCTCATCGACATCAACTGACTCGCCAGCAGCGTGACCTGCTCGACCCGCTGGCGCCCGAACATCGACTGAGCCTTGCTCTCGATCGATCCAAGTGAGACCTGCACAGTCGGAAGAAAGTCATTTCCATCCGGAGTCAAGGTAACCCGGTTCGCAGTTCGCTCGAACAAGGGGCGGCTGAAGCTGCCGATCAGCTTAGCGGCCCCAACCAGCCGCCCTCGCTTGCCCACGGGTGCTTCTCCCAGGTAAGGGGCGCCAAGAAAACCAAAACAAAAGGGCGTTGGTTCGCATCTCATGACGAGCGGCGAAATTTTTTCTGCAAGCTTGCGTCATCTGCGGTGCCCTGTGCGTCAACTTTTCGAACAATCAGCGGCGCACTTGACAGCACGGCTGTCGGACACCCTACGAGAGCCTACCCAGATGCTAGCGCCACGGCGCGGTCCTAAGGGGACTTCCTGCTCAGCCGCACCCGCCAAGCATGATTCCCGCATTCTCCCGCTCGTTGACCTACTGTTAGCCCGGAGGGCCGGCATTCTTCGCTAGCGTCTGTAGCAACTGGCGCACCTCCTTGCGCTTTTCGGATTTCAGCGTCGCAAAAAACACGTGGGCCGGCGGAAGGTCGATGATTGGCACGAATCTTAGCTCCGGCCAACGATGCTTCTCTGCAACTGTGGAACTGGTAATCGCCATTCCTTTGCCCGCTGCTACAAGTGTCAACATTTCATCTACGGTGCGTGCTGCCGGCCCTACGACATTTGGCAGACGGCCGGAGGGCCTTGGCATGGCAAGCCAGTAGTCTCTATCGAATGCAGCGTCGATGATCGGCTCCCGGTCCATATCGTAAATGCTTATCGAGGGGTAGGACGACAGGTGGTGATCCGCGTTAAAGACCGCCAGGCGTTCCATCGAGAGTAGCCGCACGCCTTCCACGGCGCCGCTTTCGATCTCGCTGCGGGTTTGAAGAAACACCATGGATACGTCTCCGCGTTCGAGCGCGGCCATCTCGCCTCCCCAGCCCACGAATTCCAGAGACACTTCCACACGTGGAAGTTCTTCGGACGCCTTCAAGAGCGCTCTCAGCAGATGATTGGGTGTGCTCGAACCGAACCCCACCCTCAAATAAGTCCGTACGGAGTGCTCGCTCGCCTTCCTTACAACGCGATTGGCATGCTGTAGAAGTTCGCGCGAATCCTCAAGAAAAACGGCGCCTATCTCAGTCAGCACCAATGATCTTGTTGATCCCCTTGGCGCACGCCCCACTAGCTCGACGCCGAGAACGTCCTCTAGTCGCCGTAAGCCCTGGCTGAGTGCCGGCTGGGAAACACCGAGGCGTTCTGCTGCTGCGCTGAAGCTGGCTTGCTCCGCAATTGCCACGAAGTATCTGAGAAGGCGTAGATCGAGATCAGCCATCGGTCTATAGGAGTTCCTCTTATAATCATGCCTTATATGCCAACTCGCAAACAGAGCTCGCTTTAACGCGTTGTGTCAACCACTATCCGAATGAAAGCGGGGTCTAAGCAAGAAAGTTGGACATGTGGAAGCAAAAGACACGAAATCTTCGAAACTTACCCAAAGCTCATTTGCACTTGCACCTCGACGGATCTTATCCTGGCTATGCCGTCGAAGCTCTTGCCCGCCGCCGCGGGGTCCATTTCTCTGTCCCGGACAATTTTCCGGATGTATGGTCGTTTTTCGATGCTTACGGGACGGTCCCGAAACTCGCGGAGACCCATGAGGATCTTGCAGGACTTTGCAGGGCGCTCGTTCATTCGGAAGCAGCGGAGGGTGTGGTGTATGCTGAACCCGCGATCGAACCACAGCTTTATTCGCCTCGGCTTGGAAGCTTGGAACAGGTGACGAAAACGATGCTGGCCGCGTTCGGCGAGGCCGGCAAGGACACAGGGGTCGAAGTCGGCGCCCTCCTGACGATCAATACGGACGAAAATTTGGAGATCGCGGAAGACCTGGCTTACGTGGCCGCTCGTCATGCTGGGCGGGGCGTGACCGGGCTCGGGACTGCGGGTTTTGTTGAGCCGGGCAACTTGCGGCGATACCGTTCGTCCGCCAGCATTGCGCAGGCGTCCGGGCTTCCCATTGTAAGCCATGCAGGCCAGACGGGAGGGCCGGAAAGCATTACGGAGGCGCTAGACGAACTGGGCGCGACCCGGATTTCACACGGATTCCGCGCCATTGAATGCACCGAACTGGTTCATCGGCTCGCTGATGAAAAGATCGTATGCGACATGTGTCCGGTCTCTAATCATCGGCTGGGTATCATCTCAAAAGTGGAAGACCATCCGGCGCCCCGCCTGCTGCGGGCCGGAATCCAGATCACACTGAATGCCGACGACCCTCTTTGGTTCAAAGCCGGTATTACTGATCAATACGAAATCGCGAGAAAAAGCTGGGGGCTTTCGGACCCTGAGATCGCGTCGTTCGCGCGCGCCGGCGCGCTTGCCACCGGCATGAGCAGCGGAACAAGGCAGCGCCTCCTGGAGGGCGTGGCAGCGTGGTTGAAGGAGGAGAACAGTCCATGAAGCAGATCATTCTCGGTGCATTCGAGATCAATCAGGTCAACCTCACGAGCCAAGGGCTCTGGGCACACCCGCAACAGAACACGTATCGATACAAGGAATTGAATTACTGGATAGAACTCGCCAGGACGCTGGAGCGCGGATATTTCGACTTCTTGTTCCTCGCCGATTCATACGGATACCCATTACTGAACGGCGAAGTGCCGGCGGTCACGTTCGAGCAGGCGGTCGAGGTTCCGAAGAACGATCCCATGCCCTTGATACCGGCGCTTGCGGCCGCCACCGAAGACCTCAACTTTATCGTCACGACATCGACGTCCTGGGAGCATCCCTACGCCAATGCCCGTCGTTTCGCGACGTTGGACCACCTCACGGCGGGACGGGTCGCGTGGAATGTTGTCACCACAAGTAGCGCCGTCGTATCCAAGCTGTTCGGCACCACGCAACTGCCGCACGATCAGCGATATGCGATGGCCCAGGATTTCCTCGATCTGAGCTACCGCCTCTTCGAAGGTTCATGGGAGGACAGGGCCGTTCTCATTGACAAGGCCAAGCGAATCTACGCGGATCCGCAGTTCGTCCATACAGTCGCGCATGACGGGCCATTCTTCAAATCCGACGGATACTTCAACTCTGAGCCATCACCGCAGAGAACGCCGGTCCTAGTACAGGCGGGGGCCTCGTCCACAGGCCGCGCCTTCGCGGCAGCGAATGCGGAGATCGCCTTCGTTCAGGGCAAGGACGACAAGATGCTCCGCGATCAGATTCAAGATCTGCGCCGACTTGCGGTCGATGCCGGGCGCGACGCTTCGTCGATCAAGGCCATATCCGGGCTCTCGGTGGTGACCGCTCCCACGCAGGCAGAAGCCGAAGAGAAACTCGAGGAATACCTTTCTTGGATCAATCCCGAGGCGGCGCGCGCCTACTATGCCATGATGACGGGGGTCGACCTGTCATCGCTTGATCCGGCGTCCTCGTTCTCGAACGTCACGACGGAGGGCAGCCGCACCCAAGTGGAACGTTATAAGGACATTTCCGTCAAGGAGGCTGTGCTGGACTTCCTGCGCCGCGGGATGCGCGAATTGATTCTCGTGGGCAAGCCAAAAGACGTCGCCGACCAGATTGTCGCGATCCTGGAAACGACTGATCTCGACGGGTTCAACTACACGCCGTTCGTTTCTCCAGGCTCCTATGAGGAACTGGGACAAATGGTTGTGCCAGAGCTTCAGAGGATCGGGATCGTCCGTAGCGAGCGCAGTCGAGGCACATTTCGCGAACGCCTGTTCGGAACGGGACAAAGCAGGCTTCCCGCAAGCCATCCCGCCGCGAAATACCGTAGGGACGGCGACGTCAAGGATGCGAGGAAGGCAGTATGATCAGGGCCGAACTTCCCCCCTACGAAGGCGACACCGCGCATCTTCGTAAGATGTTCTCCTACTTTCCGTCGGGCGTCGTCGCGCTCTTGGCCAACGTTGGCGGAACGCCAAAGGGAATGGTTGCCTCGTCGTTCACTGTTGGAGTTTCCATGGAGCCGCCTTTGGTGTCCTGCGCCATCCGCCGCCAGTCCTCTACGTGGCCCGAACTGAAAGGCGCGCACAGGATTGGCATCTCCGTCTTCGGGGAGGACCAAGGCGAGATGGCAAGACAAATTTCGTCGAAGTCCATCGCTTCTCGGTTCGAGAAGATCCCACTGCGCCACGCGGATTCTTCTGCCCTTTTCATCGCCCAGGCACCCGTGTGGTTCGAATGCAGCTTCGCCGACGAACTCCCGGCGGGTGACCATACGATCGCGCTTCTTGAAGTGCATCGCGGCGGGGCCGATCCCGAGCTGCCCCCGCTGGTGTTCTACGGCTCAACGTTTCGCCAGCTCCAAGTTTCGAGCGCGGACGGCTGACGCCGTTCCGGGAGCGAACGCGCTCGCCCATTTTGCCAGACATATCGACGGACCGGATCAGAGGAAGATCAATTGACAGACCCGCACCAAGCCGCTGCAACCCGCTATGACAACCAAAACTACCGCCGCGTCGGGCGAAGTGGTCTCAAACTGCCGCCCATTTCACTCGGCCTTTGGCAGAATTTCGGAAACGACGTAGCCTTCGGAACCCAGCGTTCGATCATCCTCCGGGCGTTCGACCTCGGCGTCACCCATTTCGACCTGGCGAACAACTACGGTCCGCCGAACGGCAGCGCGGAAACCAATTTCGGCCGCATTCTGAACAACGACCTGCGGGCGTATCGCGACGAGCTGGTCGTCGCGACTAAGGCCGGTTATGACATGTGGCCGGGTCCCTACGGAGAATGGGGCGCGCGCAAGTATCTCCTAGCCAGCCTCGACCAGTCCCTTAAGCGGATGGGACTCGACTATGTTGACATCTTCTATTCGCATCGGTTCGATCCATCGACCCCGCTCGAGGAAACCATGGGTGCGCTCCACCAGGCGGTGGTGTCGGGCAAGGCGCTCTATGCCGGCATTTCTAGCTATTCGGCAGAGCGCACACGAGAGGCAGCCGCCATCCTGAAGTCGCTCGGAACGCCGCTTCTCATCCATCAGCCGTCCTATTCCATGTTCAACCGCTGGATCGAGAGCGACGGCCTTTTGGATGCAACCCAGGAGACGGGGGCCGGCGTGATCGCCTTTTCGCCGCTGGCGCAGGGCCTTCTCACCGGCCGCTACCTCAACGGAGTGCCGGAAGGTTCAAGGGGTGCCCGCCAGGGCTCGCTTCGCCCGGAATTCTTCAATGAGAAGACGATGGGCTGCATCCGGGAACTAAATCGGATTGCCGCCGGCCGCGGCCAGACGCTGGCGCAGCTCGCGCTGTCCTGGACCCTGCGCCGGCCGGCCGTCACCTCCGCCCTTATCGGCGCGTCCAGCACGAAACAGCTCGAGGAAAACTTAGCGGCGGCCGATCGCCTCGATTTCGACGCCGAGGAGCTTGCTCTGATCGACACCTATGCGATCGATCTGGACATTAATCTCTGGCATCGCTCCAGCGAAACCTGATCTGAATCCAAAGAGACTGAGTACGGGTGCCGGGTTTCCGGAACAATCCCGTGCGCACGGAGGTTGACGCAGTGACTATTCTCAACATCGGCTCGATAAACGTCGATACCGTCTATCACGTTCGAAGTCTCCCCATGCCCGGAGAGACCATGACAGCGGGCAAGAAGACGTCAGGGCCTGGCGGCAAGGGCCTCAATCAATCCGTGGCGATCGCAAGGGCCGGCGCGCCGATCAAGCACTTCGGCGCCGTCGGCGATCAGGATCGCTGGCTTGTCGACGCGGTGGTTGATCTGGGCTTGGATGCGTCGTCGATCCGCCTGAGAGCCGATGATACCACCGGCCAAGCCCACGTGTTCCTCGCTGCCGATGGGGAGAACTCGATCGTGCTGGAGCGCGGAGCAAACTTCGGCCTCACCCGCGAAGAAGTCGAGGATGCCGTCGGCCAACTTTTGGCCGGCGATTGGGTGCTTCTGCAAAACGAGACAAATGCAGCGCCCTTTGCCATGGAGGCTGCCAAGTCGCGCGGGCTAAAGGTGGCCTATTCCGCTGCACCCTATGTGCGGGACGACGTAATCCCGCTTCTCGGGAAGGTCGATCTTCTTGCGTTGAATCGGATCGAGTTCGACCAGCTTCTCGGCGAAGTCGGATCGATACGCTCATTGCCGTCAGGCATGGCGCTTCTCGTTACCGGAGGCAGGGACGGCGCGACCTATCGTTCGGGAGACGAAGAATTCAGCATAGGGGCCTTCGACGTCGAAGTCGTAGACACGACCGGCGCCGGAGATACGTTCCTCGGGTATTTCCTTGCGGAAATGCATCTCGGCGCTCCTCCGGTGGATGCATTACGCATGGCTTCAGCCGCAGCAGCGCTGCAAGTCACGCTCATCGGATCGGCCCCCGCGATACCCGCCCGAGCGGATGTTATGGAGTTCCTGAAGGCGCGCACGTCATGAAGCTCATTATCGATACCGATCCGGGCATCGACGACGCCTTTGCCCTCCTTTACGCTCATTCCCATCCGGACGTGGAGGTTAATGGGATCACCACGATATACGGAAACGTGGAAGTGGACGTCGCCACTCGCAACGCGCTATGGCTTGCCGAGCAACTCGGGCTTGATGTGCCCGTCTCGCGCGGCGCCGCAAAGCCGCTCGCGATCGAAAAGGCTCCCAGCCCTGAAGCTATACACGGAGCCTGCGGTTTCGGGCCGCTACCGATGCGAACGCCGAAGGCCGCGGCTGGCGCCCTTGATGCGGCCGATTTCCTAATTGAATCGTGTGGCGCCGCACCTGGCGAGATCACGATCCTCGCCCTCGGACCCCTGACGAACTTGGCTACTGCGCTTAAGCGCGATGCCGGATTCGCAGCCTCAGTACGGGAGGTATGCATCATGGGCGGGGCACTATTCTGTCCTGGCAACGTCACGAGCCTCGCGGAAGCAAACATTTTCGGCGATCCACACGCGGCGGCAGCGGTATATGCAGCGCATTGGCCGATACGGTCGGTCGGGCTCGACGTGACCGACAGTATTCTGGTCACGTCCGGGCAGATCATTGGCCTGGCGACATCGCTGGGCCCGCTTGGGCCGTTCTTCAACACGATTGCGTCCTTCTACGTGGATTTCTACCGCAGGGACCGAGGGGTTCAGGGGGCGGCGTTGCACGACCCTGCGGCGCTGATATCCCTTCTGCACCCCGAGCTTTTCACGTTTACGAGGGGAAAGGTCCTGGTCGACACGGATGGGCCGTCAATCGGAAGAACCAGGCTGGAGCGGGGGTCCGAAAACACCCTTTGCGCAGTTTCCTGCGACACTTCGGCGCTCGTTAAGGAATTCCTACAGGTTTGCAAGAGGTTTTCTGCGCTGGCCGAACCTGCGAAAGGCTCATAAGAACGTTTTGGCGCAGCCCCACGCCTGCGCCGAATTCCCCGCCGAGATGCAAGGTAGCTTATAAGGCCAAATTATAGGAAAGCTCCGAAAAACGTCTCGATTGTTGACATTCGCCAAATTACCTTCGTTGGAAAGAAACACGATGCCTAAAGCCCAAACCACGAGATCGGCTGCCAAACTTCGGGGACACGGACACCTATGAGCCCTAATACCAACCCCGCAACCCGCGCGTCTTCCAAGGTGGTGGGTCTGCAGAATGCTCCGGGGGCCGAACCTTCGATCGCAGATCCCATCATCCAGCTATCAGATGTCACGCTTCAATTCGGCGAATTCAAAGCGTTGCAAGGCGTGAATCTTGCGATCAATCCCGGTGAGTTCTTTACTTTGCTCGGGCCCTCCGGCTGCGGTAAGACAAGTTTGCTTAGGCTTATAGCGGGGTTCCAGTCCCCAACCTCCGGCAATATCGAACTCGACGGGAAGGACGTCACCGCGGTCCCGCCACACCGTCGGCCGATCAACACCGTATTCCAGAACTACGCCCTTTTTCCCCACATGACGGTTGCCCAGAACGTTCGTTTCGGTCTCGAAATGCTGGGCTGGGACGGCGGGGCGGCGGACGCGAGGGTACCCGAGGTTCTGTCCCTCGTAGGAATGAATGGCTTCGCCACTCGCCGTCCGGACGCCCTTTCGGGTGGACAGCAGCAGCGGGTAGCCCTTGCAAGGGCGTTGGCGCCCAAACCTCGTGTTCTCCTGCTAGACGAGCCGATGTCCGCCCTCGACCTGAAGCTTCGAAAGGAGACGCAAAACGAGCTGAAACGCCTTCATCGCGAAGCTGGCATCACGTTCATCCTGGTTACCCACGACCAGGAGGAGGCACTGACGCTTTCGGACCGGATTGCGGTTCTCCGCTGGGGCGAGATCAAGCAGGTCGGGTCTCCGGAGGAGATCTACTGTTCGCCGGCTAATTCCTATGTCGCCGACTTCATCGGCGAGGCAAATCTGATCAGGACGCAATTGCTAGGAGTGTCGGGTGACGGGATGGTGATGGTTCGGCCGGAAGACATTTCTCTCGCGAACGCAGGCGAGAGCGGCCGGATTTCGGGTATCGTCGCCGACGTTCGCTTCTTAGGCAGTGGGATTGAGTTTGTCGTCCGCACCGCAGACGGAGAACTGCTGAGGGCGCGGTCGGCCGGCGCAGGCAGATTGCCCGAGTTCAGAAGTTTGATCGGAGCGGATGTCCGGCTCACATGGCCCGAATCCGCGCAGCAGACACTGGGGGGCTGAATGATGAGAACACATTCGCCGTTCCTCCTGACCGTCCCCGCGCTGATCGTCCTCACCGTATTCATGCTGGTTCCACTCGGATTTGGAGTAGCCTATTCGTTCCTGACCGCAGGCCCCTATGGAGGCGCAGAGCTGCCGCTCACGCTCGAGCCTTACCGGAAGATCCTTTTCGAACGGGACTTTGACGAAAGTCTCTATTTCACGACCACCTACATCTCGATTATCGCGCGATCGGTAATTCTTGCAGGGGCTGCGGCGCTCCTGTGCGCCGTCCTTGGCTTTCCCGTCGCCTGGTTCATCACCTGCCGTTCGCCGAAGTGGCAGGGCATCCTGATCTTCGTTGTCACGCTCCCTTTCTGGGTAAACAGTCTAGTTCGAACCTATTGCTGGGTTCTTCTCCTGCGGGACCAGGGGCTGATCAACAACGGACTTCAAGAACTGGGCCTAACATCCGCCCCGTTAGGGCTGATGTACAACGACGGAGCTACCCTGCTGGGCCTCGTCTACAATTTCCTGCCTTTCATGATTTTGCCGGTCTACGCCGCCCTCGAACGGCTTGATCCCCGTCTGATCGAGGCCGCGCACGATCTCTATGCAAGCCGGGTGTCGGTGTTCAGGAGGATAATCGTGCCGCTCGCCGCGCCGGGCATGATGGCGGGAAGCCTGATGGTATTCGCACCAGCGCTTGGCTACTTCCTCGTTCCGGATCTGCTAGGCGGCGGCAAGAGCCTCATGATTGGAAACCTCATCCAGATGGCCTTTACGAGCAGTCGCGATTGGCCTTTCGGATCGGCCCTCTCCACGGTCGTCACCGCCGGTGTCATGGCCTTCATCGTCGTCAGCGCCCTTCGTGGCAAGAAGAGGAACGCCACATGAGACACGGCTTCGACTGGCGCAGAACGCCAGGTTTCGGTACCTATACCGCCTGCATCTTCTTTTTTCTCTATGCGCCACTCGTCGTTCTGGTTGCATATTCCTTCAACGGCGGGTCGCTCGTGACGGTGTGGGGCGGCGCGAGTTTGAAGTGGTTTGCCGCCGTCGCCGTCAACCGCGATATACAGGCCGCGGCCCTCAATAGCGTCATCATCGCGGCCGCTGCCACGTTCGCCGCGACATCGCTCGGAACATTGGCGGCGGTGGGAATGGAGAGGTCTGCGCAGCGGTCTTCCGGTGTGATGTCGTCCCTGTTCGCGCTCCCACTGCTCGTGCCCGAGATCGTCACGGCCGTCACGACCTTGATCTTCTTTTCAAGCCTCAATTTGCGCCTCGGCCTCATGAATCTGATCGTCGCCCACACCGTATTCTGCATTCCGTTTGCCATGATGCCGGTGCGAGCCAGAATGAAGGGTCTCGGCGATCTCTGGGAAAATGCAGCAAGAGATCTTTACGCGCCGCCCTTTAAGGTGTTGACCCGCGTGACGATCCCGCTGCTCCGCCCTGCCATCTTCAGCGGCGCCATCCTTTCCTTTGTGGTCTCGCTCGACGACTTCGTGATCAGCGCGATGGTCGGAGACGCAGGGACTACGACCCTTCCGGTCTATGTCTACGGCATGATTCGGCGCGGCATCACGCCGGAAGTGAATGCCGCCTCCACCATCCTTCTGGTTATCTCGATCGTGCTGGCGGCCGTCGGGCAGTACCTGAACCGTCAGGCAATATCGAAGTCGTAGCGATCCCCATCGTCATAGAAAGCCGGGATCGATGCGTTCTGAAACATGTCCAATCAACAAAAAGGGGAATGTAATGGAAAACACAGAATTTACGATCGGGGCTAGCGTGATGACGGTGGCGCTGTTGCTTGGAATAGCAACACAGGCGCATGCCGAAGAAAAGGTTCTGCGCATGTTTAACTGGGGCGGCTACACCGCTCCCGACCTTGCGGCCAAGTTCGAGAAAGAAACCGGTATCAAGGTGTCCATCGACACTTATGACAGTAATGAAACGCTCCTTGCGAAGCTCTCTGCCGGTTCGGCCGGCTACGACATCGCTGTGGCTTCGGCGGACTTCATCCCGATCCTGATTTCTCAAGCACTGGTGCAGCCTATCGACGCTACCGGCATGCAGAACTATGCTAATCTTGCGCCCGAGTGGAAGTCCCGCGAATGGGATCCGGGCAACGTCTATTCAGTCGTTTGGAACTGGGGAACGACGTCGGCCGTTGTGGATTCGGAAGCGTACAAGGAGCAGGTAGTTTCGCTGGGCACGATCTTCGAACCTCCCGCGGAGCTGCAAGGAAAAATTGGCATGTCTGGCGCAATGAGCGAAGTCATTTCGCTGGCTCTAGTCTATCTGGGAAAGCCGCAGTGCACGGCGGAACTGGACGATCTCAAGGCGCTCTCGACACTGCTGGAAAACCAGAAGCCCGCCGTCAAGACATATGACGCTTCAGGTATCGCCGAGCGGCTCGGTTCGGGTGAGCTCGTCGCATCACAGGCATGGAGCGGTGCGGCCTATCAGGCACGTCAGCAGCGACCGTCGCTGACCTACATCTATCCGAAGGAAGGTGTCTACGGATGGGCGGACAGCGTCGTCATTCCGAAGACGGCGGAGCATCCGGAAAACGCCAAGCTTTTTGTCAACTTCCTGATGAATCCCGAAAATGCTGCGATCCTGTCGGATTTCACGGGCTCACAGAATGGTGTCACGGGCAGCGCGAACTATATGACAAAGGTCTTGGCCGAGGCACCTGAACTCAATCCTCCGAAGGATACGAAAATCTACTTCGGAAAGCTGTGTTCCGACGCGGCCATCAAGGCCTACAATCGGATCTGGACGAAGTTGCGCGGATGACAAGGTAGGGGGCAAGGGGACCACGATGTATCATCGAAGAGTGCTCTCGCCCCCTCCGCATTCAGTTCGCTGAGTGTCCTAGCGTGATCGTCTTGTAAAGAAGCCGGCGCCCGAGAGCCGCGGGATCTCCCGATGCTTATGCGCAAGTCACTTGATCTATCTGTACGTTGCGTGACCGCTTTCGTTTATTGCGCGCCAGAAGTAGTCAGACAGCTTTCGGCCCCAAATCAGCCATTGCGAGGGCAAGTAGATGCCCGTCCACGGAAATTCGGCGCGAACTTATCGGCCAAACGACGGGGTCGGCGGTTCGAGTCCTTTCAAGGCGGCGGGGCCTGAGGAATGCCGAGCAGGTCAGATGAGCGCGGGTTTGGCATGTGTTGACCGGCCTCCGGCAGCCCTCCGCTGTTGGCAACTGCAAGGCGCTGGGGCCAGTCGCAGGCGCGTGTGGTTTCTGTGGACATCAGACCATTAGAGACACCTTAAAGGAAGAGGTGTACGACTATAGAGGTCACTATAGCATTCAAGCCCATTGCGATGCCCGAAAACAACCCTGCAACCGGGTTCACCGCGAAGGCTCGCGCAGTACCTATCCCGTGGGATGCTAATCCGACCGCGAAACCCCGGGCGCCGTAATCACGCACACCCAGTGCATTCATCATCGGGGTGACAACGATCGCTCCGCAGATTCCGGTGAGAACGACCACCGTAGCAGTCAAAGACGGATCGCCGGCCAAACTTTCGGATATCGCCATGGCGACTGCGGCGGTCGTGGATTTCGGCGCGAGCGAAGCCGTAATCAACTGAGGAAATCCAAACGCCTCGCTCAGGAGGATCGTGGATCCTACCGCCGTCAGGCTTCCGACCGTTAAGGCGACGATCATCGGCAACAGATTCCGCCTCACGAGTGCCAATTTTTCGTAGAGCGGGATCCCCAGAGCGACCGTCGCTGGCCCAAGGAGAAAGTGAATGAACTGCGCACCTTCGAAATATCGTTGGTAGTCGATGCCGGTCAGGTAGAGGATGGCCGCTATAGTTACGATCGACATAAGCGTCGGATTGAACAGCGGATTGCCGGGCCTCAGTCCGGCAAGGAACGTTGCGAAGATCCATATCACCAAGGTACCGCTTAGCCAAAGCAGCGGCGAGGTTGCGAGGTAGACCCACAAACCGTCACTCATCAGACGCACCTCCAAAGATCCGCTTCGCAAGGACGAACGACCACACCGTGACGGCAAGGGTGATTACCGTCGACACGACAATGAGCGCGAGCAGGGCGAGCCCGTGCGCGACCAAAACGTCGATATGCTTCACGATGCCAACGCCAGCGGGAATGAATAAAATCCCGAGGTTTGCCAAAATCGCTTTCGAGGTGGCGATCGTCTGGCTTTGAGTGCTCTGTACGCGTTGCCACTTCGCCATCGTCAAAAGCGCAATAGCTATCAGTGCCATCCCCAAGACCGGACCGGGTACGAGACCACCCGTCTCATAGGCCAGGATTTCACCGACGAGCTGGAAGGTGAGGAGCGTTGCAATGCCGACGATCATGATCGTGCCTCCTGGCCCAGGACGGGGCGCGATCTATCCCCGCCAGATGCTGCACTGGTAGAACCCGCCGCCCTGTGCAGCAAGGTTTCGACATCACAAGCTTATGAGACTCCAGCTCGCCTTACTCAATTTTACCCACAATGCCCTCTGCTTTGCCGCCGCCTTTGTCGATCATCGCGTATTTCCTTTCTTGTGGTTCACCAGGGATACGGAGTGGTGGATCTGGAACCATCGGTATTTCCAAGGGAGGAAAAGCATGCATTCGACGATAGGCACTTTTTACAGAAGCGCGCGCCATGCAGCCAAAGGCTGTTTCATGGGCACTGCGCTGCTTGCGACGTCTGTTGCGGTAGCAAACTCTGCCGCCGCGGCCGAAATGAACTGGCGACAGTTCGAGGGCACCACGATCACATGGGCCTACGACATTCATCCGTATGCTGACGCCCTCAGCGCGGAACTTCCGGAATTCGAGAAGCTGACCGGGATCAAGGTAACGCCCGAACTCTATCCGGACGACTCCTACTGGAGTAAAATGACGATCCAGCTCACGACGAAATCTCCTGCGTGGGACGTCTTCGGTACGGGCATCCAGCCGGCATGGGATCTCGCACCGAGCGGTGCTATCGAGCCGCTGAACAAGTATCTCAACGATCCGACACTCACCGATGCGTCCTACGACTACAATGACTTCTTCCCGGCACTGCGTTCCGCGCTGACCTGGAAGATGGAAGATGGTCAGATCGCGCCAGGAGAAGGCGGCGAAGTCTGGGCAATTCCACACGCGTTCGAGAACATCCAGCTGTTCTATCGCAAGGACATCCTCGACAATTACCAGATCGCGGTACCAACCACTCCTCCGGAGATGGCAGCTGCCTGCGAAAAGCTGAAGGCAGCCGATCCAAAGATCACCCCCCTTGGCGTTCGCGGGGTTCGCTTCTGGAGCAGCATCCACACCGCCGCCGTTTCCATCGCGCAGTCCTATGGTGTGAAGGATTGGGTCATGAAGGATGGCAAGCTGGACACCGGTCTCGACTCGCCAGAGTCCATCGCGTTCCACAAAGACTACGTTGATATGATCAAGAAGTGCGCAGCGCCGTCCTTCGCCAATGATAACTGGTACCAGGTCGTCGACGGGATTTCTTCTGGACGCACAGCGATGGCGATCGACTCCAACATGTTCGGCTTCTGGAACGACGTGAAGGGTCAGCCCGCTTCGGGGAAGATCGCATTCGCTCCGCCGCTCCATGCTCCGAATGCCAAGTCCTTCAACTCCAACATTTGGATCTGGTCGCTCGCCATGAACGCTGCGTCCGAGAAAAAGGGCGCTGCCTGGCTCTTCATGCAGTGGGCGACGTCGAAGAAGGTAACACTGGCGGGCGCCGTCACTGGCAAACTCGTCAACCCTCCGCGTACGTCAACCTGGGCTGACAAGGCTTGGATCGATTACGCGTCCCAGCCAGAGTTCAACAACTTCGTCGAAAGCTTCAAAACCACTCAGGACCAAGCGGCCCTGGCATTCACGCCACGAGTAGGTTTCGGCGAAGCGATGAACGCCTGGGCCGTCGCCATGCAGAAGATGGTCAACGGTGACGATGTCGAAACCACCCTCCATGCGCTGGCGGAAGAAGTCCGCGCGGGCCTCTGAGAACGGACGGGGTGGCGGCGCGGCCGCCACCCCTCCTCCAGGACGAATGGAGAATGCCATGACATCTCACGTTTCGAAGGTGGTATCGCTGCGATCCGAAGCACCGTCGGCCCCAACTTTCCAGGCAGCGGAGACGGAAAACGCGGAACGCAAGGTCGATTGGGTAAGCCTGCTTGTCATCGCTCCTGCGATACTGATCCTGCTAGGTTTTCTCGCTCTTTTTTTCTACGGCGTCTATCAGTCTCTCACCGACATGCGCCTTGGCCGACCGGTGGTCCGTTTCGTTGGCTTTGCCAATTACATCGCGCTCATGAAGACGAGCGACTTCTGGAATTCCGTGCGGGTGACCGTCGTCTATGCCTTGTCCACGGTGTTCATCGAGGCACTGATCGGTTTGGCGATCGCGAAGCTCTTTGCAACCGGCGTAACGCTGGCGCGCTGGCTGCGGCCGTTCATCCTCCTTCCACTGGTTCTTCCGCCGATGAGCGTGGCCTTGATGTGGACGACCATGATGAACCCTCAGAGTGGCATCCTGAACTACTTTTTCTCGCTTGTCGGAATGGGACCCTTCTCATGGATTTCCAGTCCCACCACCGCCTTGATCTCCATCATTCTGATCGATGTCTGGACCTACACGCCATTTTTTGCCCTGATCATTTTCGCCGGGCTTCAGGGGATTACCGATGACTTGCGAGAGGCCGCGCGCATCAACGGTGCGAGATCCTGGGCAACCTTCATCAATATCGAGCTGCCGCTTGTAGCACCCTATATCCTCATTGCGGCCGTCTTCCGCCTCATCGAATCCTTCAACCAATTCGACATCATCTTCGGAACGACCCAGGGAGGCCCTGGCAATTCGACCTCCGCACTTTCAGTTCAAGCCTACATCTCGGCGTTTCAAAACCTGACGTTCGGTCGGGGGGCGGCGATGATGGTCGTGAACTGGCTGATCGTCCTGATCGGAGCAACACTGATGGTCAGAGCCTGGCAGGCGGTCCGCCGCCGGGTGAACTGAGGGATAAACTCATGGACTTTACACGCAAACCAATCACAACCCTCGTGCTGAACGTCCTGGTGGCGATCTGTGCCCTGGTCCTCGCTTTCCCGCTGCTCTGGATCGTCATGATGTCGCTCAAGGACCAGAACGAGGTGATGGCCTGGCCGCCGACGTTCTTGTTCACTCCGACGCTGGAAAACTTCCGGGTGCTATTCGATGTCGCCCAGGCCGGTGCGACCAGCTACGGAACCATCAAGGTCGACTTCCTGACGCCGATCATCAACAGCGTGGTCGTCTCGCTTGGATCGGTCGTCGTCTCGCTTATCGTCGGTGTTCCCGCAGGATACGTCCTCGCCCGCCGCGAGGTACCCTTCAAGGAAGACATCGCGTTTTTCATTCTTGGGTTCCGGTTCGCACCCGTTCTTCTCGTCGTCATCCCGCTCTTCAATCTCTTCCAGTCGATGGGCCTGTATGACACCTATTTCGGGATGATCTGGGTCTACCAGGTGATCACCCTTCCAATGATCGTCTGGCTGAGCCGCTCCTATGTCGAGGACATTCCGAAGGATATTGAGGAAGCGGCCGCCATCGACGGCGCAAAGCCTGTCCGCGTCGTTTTTCATATCGTGCTTCCGCTGCTGAAGCCCGGTCTGATCGGCGCATCGCTGCTCGTGTTCCTGCTTGCCTGGCACAACTTCGCGCTCGGCTTGATGTTGAGCTCGACCAAGGCGCCCGTAACCGTAGCTCTTCTCAAACTGCTCAATCCGGGCGTTCAATTCTACCCGGTGATGGCAGCAGGACTTGTGGTCACGATGATCGTGCCGGTTATCCTGATCGTGTTCGGTCAACGTCATCTCGAACGCGGCCTCACCTTCGGAGCGGTCAAATGAGTACGCGCCCTCTGATATTCTTTGGCACAACCAACCTGGACTTCTGCTTCAACGTCGAGCGTCTGCCCACGCCGGGCGAGAGCCTCATCGGATCTCTGGTTCGAAACGCAGGCGGCAAAGGCGCCAATCAGGCCGTTGCTGCCGCCAAGCTCGGCCTCAAACCACGGCTTTTCACAAGGCTCGGTGATGACGAAGCCGGCGTCGAACTTCTGCGTTCGCTGGTCAATGCAGGCGTCGATACGCAAGCTGTCCAGACCGCCTCGGGCGAAGTTTCTGGGTCAGCCCTCGTCATGGTTGGCGACGACGGCGGAAACATGATCGTCATCGATCCCGGCGCGAACGCGAATTTAACGCCTGACATGATCGAGGGCGCCGCGCACTACATCCAGAATGACGCGATCGTCGTCGCCGAAATGGGTCTCCCCACGGCTGCCCTTGAGCGGTTGTTTGCCATGAAGGAAGAACGCGGGTTCACCTTGATCTTCAACCCCGCGCCCGTCCGGCACGGCTTGACACAGGACGCGTGGTCAAAGGTGGACTTTGTCACGCCGAACGAGTCCGAGGCATATGAGCTGACCGGCATTGAAATTGTGTCGATGGAGGCAGCAGCCGAGGCTGCGAACGCCTTGCTGGCGCTCGGCCCCAAGGCCGCTCTTATAACGCTTGGCGAACGCGGGGCCTACTTCTCTGACGGCAATCAGACGTTCCTCGTGCCGGCTTTCCCGGTCGTCGTCGTCACGACTGCAGCGGGAGACGCCTTCAACGGTGGATTTGCCGCAGCACTTGCGTCCGGCACCCCAATCCGCGACGCAGTTCGGCAAGCCATGGCAGTTGCGGCCCTTTGTGTCACCCGCAGGGGCGCCCAGCAGGCCATGCCATCGGTCGCCGAAGTGGACGAATTTCTCAATCACAAAACTCTCATGGAGATATAATGACCAATTCCCTTTTCACGATGTCGGGCAAAACGGTCCTCGTCACCGGTGCAGGCGGCGGTATCGGCGCCGCGATCACGGCTGCGTTCCTGGAGAGCGGCGCGACGGTCATCGCGACCGATGCGAATAAGGATGCGCTCGACAAAACGCTTGCTACGGTTGAGGGTGGAGATCGCGTCGTAGCGCTGGCGATGGACGTTACAAGCGAGCCGGACATCGGCCGGGTGATGGACACGGTTGCCGAGCGGTTTGGCCGTATCGACGTGCTTGTGAACAATGCGGGCATAAAATCCGGTGAAACGCTTTTGTCTGGCGACAAGGCAAAGATCGACCGGACCATGGAAATCAACTCGGGGGCAGTTCTGTTGTGCTCGAAGCTGGTGGTCAACCGTTTCATGAAGGATGGCGGCGGGCGCATCGTCAACATCGGATCTTCGCTTTCCTCCCAAGGCGCCGTGTTCAACTACCAGGCAGGCGGCGCCGACTACTGCTTCTCGAAAGCCGTTGTCCATGACCTGACCAAGCTCCTGGCCTACGAGTGCGCACCATTCGGGATCAACGTGAACGGCGTCGCACCTGGCATTATCGACACACCTATGCACGGTCGTCCTCGCGAGGAGACGGAAGCGCGTCACGCTGGGAGAATTCCGCTCGGCCGAGTGGGTACGCCCGAGGACGTGGCAGGTCTGGCCGTCTTTCTGTCGACGCCCGCAGCGACATACATCACGGGACAGATCGTGCATGTGAACGGCGGGATGTTGATGAATGGATAAGCTGCAATCTGCCTGGCCGGTTATCCGGGGCGTCGTGTCGGACCTCGATGGCGTGGTCTACCGTGGCAAGACCCCGATCGAAGACGCGGTCGAGGTCTTCAAGCGTTGGAAAGCGGACGGGATCCCGTACTGCTTCGTGACTAACAACTCGACGCACACGGCAGAGGACGTCGTGGCCAAGCTCGTTTCGTTCGGCCTCGATGCCACTCTGGACGACGTCGTCACCTCGGCGGTGACGGCTGCCCAGATCGTCCGGCAGAGGTTTCCCGATGGAACACGAGTCTATGTTATCGGCGCGCCGTCTTTAAAGAAGGCCATCTCCGAAGCCGATCTTGAAATCACCGACAAGGATCCGTCCGTCGTCGTCATGGGTCTCGACCGCGAAATCAGCCATGAAAAGCTTCGGATTGCGGTCGACGCTATTTTGAAGGGTGCGGTGCTGATCGGGACAAATCCCGATCTTCTGTTGCCGACGCCGACGGGTTTCGAGCCGGGCGCCGGCGCAATCCTGACCGCCGTTGCAACAGCGGCGCGTGTCCGCCCAATCATCGTTGGCAAGCCGGAAGTTCATATGATCGAGGCGGCGCTCAAGCGGCTTGGGACCCATCGCTCTTCGACCCTGATGATCGGCGATCAGATACCGACGGACATCCAGGCGGGAAAGAAGGCTGGGCTCTGCTCCGTGCTCGTCACGACGGGAGTGCCGCCGGTGGAAGACGCGAGCCTGCTGCCACCCGACTTCACCATCGCAACGCTTAAGGAAATACCGGTCACGCGCTGAGGAGGCGTACGACCCATCTAAAAGGAGGAACACATGGCCGACGTCCAACTCGAGGGCATTCGAAAGAAATATGGCAGTCTCGAGATCCTTCGTGACATCGATCTCGAGATCGAGCATGGCGAGTTCGTGGTCTTCGTAGGTCCGTCCGGATCCGGCAAGTCGACGCTGCTGAGGATGATCGGTGGGCTCGAGCAGATCTCAGGCGGCACGCTGAAGATCGATAGCAAGGTCGTGAACCGCGTCGACGCCGCAGACCGGAACCTGGGGATGGTCTTCCAAAGCTACGCGCTTTATCCGCACCTCACTGTCCGCGACAATCTGGCGTTTCCTCTGCGGATGGCGAAAGTGAAGAAAGCGGAGATCGCCGCGAAGGTCAACGACGCCGCAAAGCTCCTGCAGATCGAACATCTGCTGGACCGAAAGCCCAAGCAGCTATCAGGCGGCCAACGTCAGCGGGTCGCTATTGGCCGAGCGATCGTCAGGGAGCCAAAAGTCTTCCTCTTCGACGAGCCGCTCTCCAACCTCGACACCGAACTGCGCGTGCAAATGCGGGTCCAGATTGCCAAACTCCATCGCCAGCTCGGCAACACGATGATCTATGTGACGCACGACCAGGTCGAGGCGATGACCATGGCGGACAAGATAGTCGTGCTGAAGGATGGCCGCATTGAGCAGGTCGGCAGCCCGCACGATCTCTATCATCGACCGGCTACTGAATTCGTCGCAGGCTTCATTGGTTCCCCCCGCATGAACTTCCTTCCGAGCCAGGTTCTTTCCAGGAATGACGGTCAGGTGGAGGTTGCAGTCGCTTCCAACGGTCACTGGCTGCCCGTTGATGACACCGCTGTGGATCCCGGGGCAAAAGTCACGCTCGGCGTCCGGCCCGACGACTTCATCTCGCCGTCAGGAAATGCTGGCGAACTGATCCTCGACATCGATGTCGACTTCGTCGAACACCTTGGCAGCGCGACCTACCTATACGGCACTGCTCTGGGAGAAAGCGTCGTCGCCCGATCCCCTGGAGACCATTTCCATGTCGGAAGGCAGGGGCAGGTTTCATTGGCCGTTGCCGCATCGGATTGTCATGTCTTCGGAGACGACGGCAAGGCGCTTCCGAGACTTCAGGCCCCGAAAAGCTGGAGTTGAAACTTCGTGCTGGATAGCCGATCCTGCTGACGTCGAAACACAGGATTTTTTGCCATATCCGGGCTCAGACAGTTTTTGAATGATTCAAGGTCGTTCTTGCTTGGGGCCGCAATTGGCTCCGGCATGACGGCGCGCGCCGCCGAGCGGGCCGGAGCCGACTTTGTCCTGGCCCTCAACGCCGGCCGCTTTAGAGCGATGGGCGGATCGTCGCCGGCGTCTATCCTTCCCTTGCGGGAGAGCAACGCGTTCGTGGAGGGTTTTGGCCGCTCCGAAATCCTCCGCAGCACACGCCTCCCTGTCTTCTTCGGCGCCTGCACGTTCAATCCTGCGTTGGACCTCGATGCATTTCTCGATCGGCTCAAGAGATGGGGTTTTGCCGGCGTCACGAACTTTCCGTCCGTGATACATCTCGATGAACCGAGGCGTGCGATCCTGGAAGACAACCAGCTCGGTTATCAGCGCGAGGTCGAGCTTCTCATGAAGGCTCAGCAACGGGGGATGATGACCATCGCCTACACACGCACGCAGAGCGAGGCAAGGCGCATGGTCGAGGCGGGCGTCGAAGCGATTGCCATGAACTTCAACCTCAATCCTGCAGAGACCGCCCAGTCGGCGTCATCGATAGGTCTTGCTGAACTGGCTACAAGAACAAGGGATATCGCAAGGACCGTCCATAGTATCGACCGTAATGTCGTCTGCCTGCTTGGAGGCGGTCCGATCACCAAGCCCGAAGAACTGATGGATGTCTGCAGGGAAACCGGAACGCAGGGCTTCATCGGCGGGTCTTCGCTCGACCGGGTGCCACTCGAAACGTCCGTTCTGGAAATGACGTCCGGCTTTAAGACCATCAACGTCCTACGCGAAAAGGTCGATCTTCTTGAGCGCCAGCTTCAGCTCAACGGCTACAGGCACGGCGTCATCGCGCGGTCGGCCACCATGAACAAGGCGCTCGACGCAGCGAAAAGACTGGCAGCCGGAAGCAATCCCGTTCTGATCGTCGGAGAAACCGGCGCTGGCAAACGAAGGGTCGCTTCCCTCGTTCACTCTTTCGGTAGTCGCAAACATCGGAAACCCGTCATGTTCCCCTGCCGCCCGACGCCCGGAAGTCAGAATGCGGTCGCGCTTTTCGGATTGGAAGCCGACAAGGATACGCGACGCAGGATTTCTGTGCTTGAGACAGCCGCGGAAACATCACTCGTCATTCTCCATGTTCATGACCTTTCGCCAGGAGAGCAGGACAAGCTCGCGGATCTCCTGGAAACTGGAACCTATACCGCCCAGAACGGCGCGACCACGAACCGGGCCGAGGCCAAGATCATTGCGACCTGTACGATCCCTGCTCGAAGCCGTCCCTCGGACTGGCCCATCACCGCGCGCCTGCGGGAGGCTTTTGCTGGGCTTGCGATCGTGCTTCCACCAATGCGGGATCGCCTGGAGGACCTTCCGGCGCTGATCCATCATTTTACGATCGAGACGAAAGGAAATGCGTCGGCAGGCGCGCTAGCGATCGAGAATTCTGCATTTCTCGCTCTCGCGAGCCATTCATGGCCCGGCAATGTTCGAGAACTCCGCCATGTGGTTGAACAATTGGCCATCCTGCCTGCCGACGTCTTGATCGCTGCGGATCACATCCGATCGGTTCTCGGCGTCGAGCCTGCGATCCAGGAACCGACAAATCTTTCCGAGCGCGAGTGGATCATCGACGCCTTGCGGCGCAACAAACTGCATCGAGGCAAGACGGCGCGGGCTCTCGGGCTCTCGAGAAAGACGCTCTACAACAAGATCAGGAAGCTACGGATTCTGGAGTAGCGCAGACTGCGGAGTTGAACGAAAGGATCGGGGGCAGCCCTTGACGATCAACATTAAGCGCCGGCTCGAGGTCGAGTTCCAGTTTGTTGCTGACAGGTTGCCTGAGAGATGACACAGGCACGTTGAAGATCGCATTGAGCAAACCCGACAGCCGCTGCTCCACGTTCCTTATTTCTTCCATGCGCGGCGCGGCATACACCAGCCCAAATCCGACGTCGTGGAACCACTTCATCCGATCTATCTCGATCGTGTTGCCTTCATCTGTCGATGTCTGAACCTGCTTCACTTCCAACAGGGAGGCTGGAGGAAAATTGACAACTCCGGCGAAGCCTCGCTCCGCGAGCAGATCGCCCAGGTCTTCCCACAGGGTGAACGGATCAATCATCATGACGGCCGCGTAGCAGTTGGGGCCTACCGGGCGCTTAAGCTCGGTCAGCGCTTTCACAAGCTCGGCGTTCCAGTCGACGACAGGGAGTGTCGCCAGTACTAAAGGATCCCCGCTCTGAAGGACGCCGAGCGCTGGCGCAAAAATTATACCGTCGCTGGGAGTGCCATCGTGATCAATGCGCTCCCAATGTTTCGCTCGCCCAACGATCGCCCATGTACCCAACTTTACCCATCTCCCGTGTTGCCCGCGGTTCTTCATGTCAGGAGCACCGGCTATTCGTTCTCAAGATTGCTCAGGAAGCGAGCGGATACAAGGGAGGATCAAATGTCAGAGTTACCCCGCTCTCGGAGGTGGTCGTCGAGCCGCGCCGGGATCCTTTCCCAATGAGCAGCTCTGTATCACCTACGGACGCGATCGCCATTGTAGCCACGATGGATACAAAGAATGCGGAGGTGTCCTTCGTTTCGGACATGATCGCAAAGTCCGGTAGAGAAATCGTGCTTGTCGACGTCGGGACGACGGCATCCGCCCCAGATCGATCGAACGATCCGGCAAGCCTTCTCACTGCGATTGCACAAAGTGCCCGTGTTTCGGTACGCGGAATGTACGAGGCCGGGCGCATCAGCGCAGTGATTGGTATAGCGGGAGGCAAAGGCAGTGGAGTGTTCGGAGAAGTCGTAGCGGATCTTCCGTACGGTTTTCCCAAACTCCTCGTATCGAGCGCGCGACCGGCACTTCTCGCGGAACTGGCCAAAACAAACGACATCCTCCTTTATCCGACCCTTGTGGACTTGTTTGGTATAAACGGATTCACGTCACGAATTCTCACCAATGCAGCGCACGCCATTGCCGCGATGCGCTATTCGCCGCGACAAGAGGCCCGGCGCTCGATCGTCGCGATTTCGGCATTCGGCGTGACAACGCCCGCGGTAGACCGGTGCGTCCGCCTCCTCGCAGATCAGAATGTCGAAGCCATCGTATTTCCTGCAAACGGCGCCGGAGGGCGCAAGTTGGAAGCGCTTATCGAAGACGGCGAATTCGACGCCGTTCTCGATCTGACCACCACTGAACTTGCAGACGAACTTTTGGGCGGGAAAGCCAGCGCCGGTGCGAAGAGACTGACTGCGGCTGGCCTGAAGGGTATCCCCCAGCTCATCGCGCCAGGCGCCGTCGACATGGTCAATTTCGGGGTACCCTCGAGCGTGCCTGGGAAATATGCCGGCCGAAAGTTCTACTCACACACACCCTACACAACTCTCATGCGGACCACGCCCGATGAGACGCGAGAGATTGGTCGCTGCACTGGCACCAAGTTGGGTGAAGCGCTTGGACCTGTGTGCGTGCTGTGGCCAGCCCGAGGCGTCTCTGATTACGACCGGGAAGGTGGCGCCTTTCACGATCCAGAAGCGAACAAGGCTTGGCTCGAAGGTCTGAAGAGCACGCTCCCAGATAATGCCACCCTTCTGGAAGTTCCCTTCCATATCAATGAGCCAGGCTTTGCCGATGCAGCGGTCGATTGGCTTGTCAAAAATCTGAAAAGCGAGGTGGTTTCAAATGAGAATGTTTGAACGGACGGAAATCCTGGCGGCCATCGCGCAGCAGACGGCGAAGGGAAACGCCATTCTCGCTGCGGGAAGCAGCTGTGGACTGGTCGCCAAATGTGCGGCACTTGGCGGCGCCGACATGCTGGTCGTCTACAGCACGGGTCTTTCACGTTTGATGGGCCTTCCAACGAGCCGCATCGGTGACTCCAACGCTCGAACGATCGAGATGGCGGAGGAAATCCGCAACGTCGTCTCGGATATTCCGGTTATCGGAGGGATCGAAGCCTGGGATCCTGTGCGCCTCGACCTCGACCGACTGCTCGATAAGTTCTGGGCTGCCGGCTACTCCGGGGTTATCAACTATCCGACCATCTCGACCATGGGCGACAAGTGGCGCGACCGAAGAGGGCGCGTCGGACTCGGCTTCGAGCGAGAGGTCGAGATGATCAGGTTGGCCAGGCAGAAGAACATCTTCACGATGGCCTACGTCGCCTCCGCCGACGACGCGGCGGCTATGACCGACGCGGGCGCCGACTGCATCGTCCCCCACGTAGGAGCGACGCGCGGAGGATTGGTCGGCCACGACGAGGGCCAGGCGATCCAGGAAGCGATCCTAAAGATCAACAAGATCAATGACGCGGCCAGAGCTGTTCGTTCCGATGTCATCCTTCTCGCCCATGGCGGCGCCGTTGCCGAGCCGGAGGACACGGCAGAGGTCTATCGCCACACTGGCTGTGTCGGCTTCGTTGGCGCCTCATCGATTGAACGAATTCCCATCGAACGAGCCGTCATGGCCGTTGCGAAGGCATTCAAGTCTGTGCCCGTTCCGCGCTCCTGAACCCTTCGATTATCCACTAGCCAGCGAGACTGACTATGACCGTTTCATCCGCGCCAATCGCCCTTCACCCTGCCAACGCTTCCCAATGGGATGAGGTCTATGACGTCGTCGCCGTCGGCAGTGGCGCTGCCGGCCTTTCTGCCGCTCTTTTTGCCGCCCAATCAGGCCTGAAAGTTCTCGTTTGTGAGAAGTCGGTGAAGCTGGGAGGCACCACTGCGCTGTCGAACGGTATGATATGGGTTCCATGTTCCCCACAGGCCAAAGCGGCAAAAGTCAACGATAGCATCGACAACGCTCGAACCTACCTGAGGAACGAGCTCGGAAACTACTATCGGGAGGACTTTGTCGATGCATACCTCACGGACGGCCCAGCAGCTCTAACGCAAATCGCAGACGGTACGGAGGTGAAATTCACGTTGGCATCAGCGCCCGACTACCATTCCTCTCAGGTCGGCGGCGTCGATTCGGGGCGCGCGCTAAGTCCGGCTCCGTACGATGGCAGGCTCCTGGGCAAAGATTTCGATCTGGTTGGCGATCCCATTCGTGTCGTCCTTGGTGGAATGATGATATCCTCTGGCGAGGTGATGAAATTTCTGAACCCTCTCAAATCCTTGGATTCGATGCGGCATGTTCTGAAGCGCGTCGGACGCTACGCTCGTGACCGCCTATTCTACCGGCGTGGCACAGAGTTCAGTGGGGGCAATGCACTTATCGCCCGGTTCATCACCAGCCTTCGACAGAAAAGCGTCGCGATTTGGACAGAAGCGCCGCTGATCCGTTTGATCATCGAGGATCAGAAGGTGATCGGAGCTGTCGTTCGTCGCGGAGGTCGGGATATCCGGATTAAAGCGGAGAAGGGCGTGGTTCTCGCCACGGGCGGCTTCCCGCGGGATGCGGGCCTACGCAAGGCGCTCAGCGGGGAACACCAACACGATGAAACGCTCGCCCATCCAGATTCCACCGGTGACGGCATCAAGATTGCGCAGCAGATCGGTGGTACTATCGATAACGACGTAGCCAGCGCCGGATTCTGGACGCCGGTTTCGATTCTTCGCGACAAGAACGGCGGCCAGCAGACGGTTCCGTACGGGTGGCTGGACCGAGGGCGACCGGGGGTAATTGCGATCGGCCCTGACGCTCGACGCTTCGTCAACGAGTCCAACTCTTACCACGACATTTGCCTAGCGATGTTCCGGAACGGCTACCCGAAGGACAAGCGGTTCTACTTCATCTGCGACACAGAGTTCCTGAAAAAGCGGGGCATGGGACACATGCTACCATGGCCGTGGACGATGGGAACCAAGGCCTATGAAAAGGTAGAGTACATCAAGGTAAGCCGAACCATCGCCGATTTGGCCGGCAAGATCGGCGTCAGCGCCACTGAGCTTCAGAAGACTGTCGACGAGCACAATTCGCATGCGCGAGCAGGCAAGGACCCGCATTTCCAGCGCGGCGAATCGGCGTTCAATCGCATGCTTGGCGATCCATCTGTCGGAAAGCCGAATCCCAACTTGGGGACGATCACGGTCGGTCCCTTCATCGCACTGCCGATCGTCCCCGCAACCCTTGGTACCGCGACGGGGCTTGCAACAGATACTTGGGGACATGTCCTCGATCAAAGCGGGCAGAAGATCGAAGGGCTCTATGCGTGTGGCAACGACGCAACGTCACTCATGCGCGGTCTCTATCCCGGCGCCGGTATCACGATCGGTCCTGGTATTGTGTTTGCTTACCGGGCCGCCAAGGCAATCGCTGGCAGAGATGACGGAAGGTCTTGAAATGCTGATGATAAAAAGACTGAGCCTCGAGGATTCAAAAATCCTTGTCGAAGGAGCAAAAGCAAAGGCTGAGGAGATCGGTGTGCCTATGTGCATAGCAGTCTGCGATGAGTCAGGACACCTCATATCATTCGAGCGGATGGACGGTGGCAAGATCACTAGCAGCATCATTGCCCAGGACAAGGCTTACACCGCTGCAGGTGCCAAACGGACAACCGAGAGCTATGGTACGGCAAGCCAACCAGGACAGCCCGCTTACGGGATCAACTCGGCTATCGGTGGCCGGTTGATGGTTGTTGCAGGCGGCGTTCCGGTGGTTGTCGACGGGGAGGTCGTTGGTGCAATCGGAATAAGTTCCGGAACGCCTGCGCAGGACCATGAGTGTGCGCAAGCAGGCGTGGACCGCTTTCTCGCCACCCTGTAAGGAGCCGCGTTCAAAGCTGGTCTGCTTACATACATTCCTAGTTGATTATATCGCCCCGATGCACCGCCGCGGCGCCATCTGTTTTCAGCCACCATCTTTCGATCCGCCGTCTTTGACCCTAAGCTGGCGGCGCGGGACAGGGGTGCCGAGCAGGACCTTGTGGCGCGTACCATCTTTATGCCCCTGCTGGACGAGACGGGCGCCAAGGGTTTTCCGCTGGACCTCGATGGGGAGAGGCGTTCCTCGATGCTCTCGCGTGCCATCGGAATACTCCTTTCACCTTTTGGTCGCGGTGGATGCCGGTTTGAGATGGGTGAGGACGCCTTTCTGCGTCTTGCCGGATCGGTCCATGTCAAATTTCCCCGTCGCCTTGACGATTTCGCTGAGACGGGCAAAGGCGTAGTTTCTGGAATCAAATTCGGGTGACTGCTTTGCAACATGACTGCCGACATGCGGCCACAAACTGCGCCTCTGGATCGATAACGACTTCAAGATCAGGCGTTCTGCCGATCTGGCCGGAGCAAAACAGAAACCACCAATCTTGACTCCGGGAGCATACCCCATGCGTTCCGGGATCAGCTTCATCTCCTCCGGCACGATTATCTCATTCTTTTGCATTATCGCACCCATTCTTGCGATCGTCATCTCACGAGTCCAGTACCAATAGTCCAGTGTCGCGGCACAGTTTTCACCATCATAGATGGTGGAGCCGAGCTGACGTGGAATACAGCACCATAGACCTGACTTGCCGTACCGCACCTCATTTCCGTTCACATCTTCTTGTGTATTTCATGCTGTCAGCGCCAGTAGGAGCTTTGGCCACGCTTTAAACCGGCTTTGTGTTGTGAGCAGCTTTTTAAATTGTTTTGGCGTATGGCGCTGATCTCGTCGTGACTCAATTTAAAAAACATTGTTCTCTAGCTCAATTCTTCACTGGCAGGTTTAGTTGGCGATCTCAGCTGTTTTCACCACAGCTCTAAGCAGCACGTCGGCGCCTGCCTTGGCCCACTCTTTGGTGATGTGCTCTGCTTCGTTGTGAGACAATCCATCGGTACAGGGACACATGATCATGCCTGTAGGTGCCACATCATTTATCCAGCAGGCATCGTGGCCAGCTCCTGAAACAATATCGCGATAGGTATACCCGAGAGTTTGAGCGGCTTCCCTGATTGCTTTGACGCATCTCTCGTCAAATGCTGGTGGATCGAAGGAACCTACTTCTTTTGTCTCAAGGCTTACGCCGAGGCCCTCGCAGATTTGAGGGGCGCGTTGGCAGAATTCCTCGAGCATGGCTTTGATGATCTCGATCATGTGCGATCGAAAGTCGATCGTGAACACCACCTTACCTGGAATGATATTTCGAGAATTTGGGTAAACATCAATGTGTCCAATGGCGCCCACGGCATTTGGCTGATGTCTCATTGCAATCTCGTGGACAAGATCAGTGAGTTTCGCGAGACCGAGGCCGGCGTTGCGTCTCATCGCCATGGGTGTGGACCCAGTATGGCTCTCCTTCCCTGTAACCGTGCATTCGATCCAGCGCAGCCCTTGTCCGTGCGTTACGACACCGATATCAACACCGTCAGTTTCGAGAATGGGCCCCTGTTCGATATGCAGTTCGAAATAGGCATGCATTTTTCGACTGCCCACCTCCTCGTCGCCCAACCAGCCGATACGTCGCAATTCCTCGCCGAAAAGCTTTCCACTGGGGTCGACGCTATTGTACGCCCAATCCAGCGTATGCCTCCCAGCGAAGACTCCCGAAGCCAGCATGGCAGGAGGGAAACGAGCGCCCTCTTCATTTGTCCAGTTAACAACGACGATCGGGCGTTTTGTCCTGATATCCAAGTCGTTGAGCGTTCGGATGACCTCGAGCCCTCCGAGCACGCCCAACACGCCGTCGAACTTTCCGCCTGTGGGCTGGGTATCGAGGTGGCTTCCGACATAAACAGGCAAGGAATGAGGTTCAGTGCCAGGGCGCGTCATGAACATGTTGCCCATCTGATCGACGCCCATTGCTAGGCCCGCTCGTTCGCACCATTCCTGAAAAAGTTTGCGACCCACAGCGTCGGCGTCCGTCAGAGTCTGCCTGTTGTTCCCGCCAGCAATGCCTGGTCCAACCTGGGCCATATCCATTAGTGATTGCCAAAGTCGATCGGCGTCGATTGCCAGGTTTGCATGCGTTGTCATTGCGATACCCCTAGATATTCGTGCTGCGGTCAGAGCGACCGGTTAAGCTTGGAGGACAGCTAGCGTGGCAGTTGCCACCGCCACGAGCTTTCCGTCGTCACGGACCATTTTTGCTTCTGCAACCATAATTCGCGCGCCGATGTGAACTGGCGTGGCGATGATTTCCACTTCGCTATCTGTAATCGCGAGAGGACGTAGAAAATTGACCTTGATGTCGATCGTGGTACAAAAGGAGCCATTCGAACACTGAAGGTCCCCGGCCCACGCGGCCGCGGTGTCGAGCGAGGAGGCGATCACGCCGCCCGCAACCTTTCCGTACGGATTGGCGTGCGCTGGCAACGGTTTGAGTACCAGTTTCACTACTTCAGCGGAGAATTCGACGACTCGTAAACTAAGCAAGCCATAAACCGGAACGTCGAGTTCACCGGTAGTGATCGCCGTCAGTCTTTCTTCAGCGTTCATTTTGATCCACGCAAGCAGAGACGCCGTCTCGCCTCAGCAGGGGATGCAATCGGGATATTCAGTTCCGAAAGGATACGCGTGATCTTCTCAACCTGCTCAGCGTTGTTCTTCGCGAGTTGGCCGGGGCCGAGCCACAGGTTGTCTTCGAGACCGACGCGAATGTTTCCGCCCATAATGGCAGCCATCGTGCAGAGGGGCATTTGTGCCTTGCCACCTGGAAGAACTGACCACTCGATATTATCTCCGAATAGTCGAGTGGCAGTCTCCTTCATCAATACGAGGCTGGTATGGTCAGCACCGATTCCACCCAGAATGCCCATCACGAACTGAACAAAGACCTTTCCGGTGACCATCCCGCGCTCTGTGAGATGTGCCAGACTATAGAGGTGTCCAACATCGTAGGCTTCAAACTCAAATCGCGTCCCATGGCGATCACCAAGATCCTTTATGATCTGCTCCATGTCGTTGAACGTATTCTTGAAAAATCCGCCTTTCGTGGACATCAAGAAAGGCTTTTCCCAGTCGTGCTTCCACTCACGTGGTTTGTCTGCCATCGGATGAAGAGCAAAGTTCATTGTGCCGAGATTGAGGGAGCAGAGCTCAGGCCCAATACGGGTCGGCCCTTTTAACCGCTCCTCCACGGACATTTTCGCGCTGCCGCCTGTCGTGATACTTAAAATCGCGTCGGTGCGAGCGCTGACGGTTTTCGCCACCCGCTCGAACAATTCCGGGTCGCTCGATGGCTCTCCTGTGTCTGGATTTCGAACATGGAGATGGAGGATTGCAGCTCCTGCCTCAGCGGCCGCAACCGCCTGCTCGATAATTTGCTCCTCGCTGATGGGCAAGTAAGGAGACATGGAGGGAGTATGGATCGATCCAGTTATGGCGCAGGTTATGATTGCGGAGTGTTTTGAGGTCATTTTGCACCTTACTAAGAGTTTCGGCTTGTTTGAGCCAAAGGAAGCGGGTTGCTCGTGTCGTGTGACGCCTTGTTTGAAGCGTTGCCCGGTGACGGGTTTACGATTGCAGAGATCAACGACCGCATGGAAAGCAGGCCTATGGGCCTGCTTTTTGAATCGACGACGAGAGCATGCTGGGCATTTTCGCGGTTCAAGAAGCCGAGTGCTTCCTCCAGGCTTGCATCGCCGCAAATGCGAGCAGCGCCCGTTTCGACAGGCTCGGTCAATTCCTGCATAACGGCGGAGACGGACAGAACGGCTCCTCGGTTAACTTCCCTAACGAACCTTGCAATATACTCATCGACTGGCCGAAGGACGATTTCCTGGCCGGTACCCTGCTGGATAACCTCCCCATCTCTAAGGACTGCGATACGGTCGCCAAGACGCAAAGCCTCGTCCAGGTCATGGGTGATGAAGACGATCGTTTTTTTGATCTCCTTCTGCAGTTCAAGGAGGATCGACTGCATATCGACTCTGATAAGAGGGTCTAGAGCAGAGAAGGCTTCATCCATCAGAAGGATTGGTGCATCGTTTGCCAACGCGCGCGCTAGGCCCACGCGCTGCTGCATCCCGCCTGAGAGCTGATTGGGATACTTCGTTTCGAAATTCTTGAGCCCCACCCGTTCCAGCCAGTGGGTTGCAGATTCCAGCTGCCTCTGGCGAGAAACGCCTTGGATCTCCATCCCGTAGACCGTATTTTCCAGGACGTTGCGATGTGGTAAGAGCGCAAACTTCTGAAAGACCATTGCGGTCTTGTGTCGTCGGAATTGCCGAAGGTCATCCAGCGGCATCTTAACAACGTCCTGACCCCCTACGATAATTTGCCCCGCGCTAGGCTCAATGAGTCGATTGATATGGCGGATCAACGTCGACTTGCCTGAGCCAGACAAGCCCATGATGACCTGGATGTCTCCTCCCGGCATCGAGATGTTGATGTTCTTCAGGCCGAGAACATGGCCATGCCGTTCGTTGAGTTCAGTCTTGTGAGAGCGGCGGTGGAAAAGTCGGCCACGGTAGCGGCGGAATAGTCCAGCCGCGGGCGGAGTAAAAACCGGCCACCTATTTCCTTTCTGCCATGAATGCAGGAGGGACAGGGGATCTACACCGTGGAACTTTATTTGAGAGTTCGCCTGGCTGTTTCCGAAGGGATGACGCAACGTCAGGCAGCAAAACATTTCAACATATCGCGCGACAGCGTAGCCAAGATGTTGGCCTATTCGACGCCACCTGGCTATCAGCGGCGATCACCGATCCGGCGGCCGAAGCTGGATGCGTTTGTGTCGACGATCGAGCATTGGCTCGACGAAGATCTGAAGGTGCCGCGCAAGCAGCGCCACACAGCCAAGCGGGTATTTGATCGGCTGCGTGACGAGTGCGGCTTCACCGGCGGCTACACGATCATCAAGGATTACATGCGCGAGCGTGAACAGCGCCGCCAGGAAGTGTTCGTGCCGCTGTCGCATCCGCCGGGCCATGCGCAGGCCGACTTTGGCGAGGCGATGGTGGTCATCGGCGGCGTGGAACAGAAGGCGCGCTTCTTTGTGCTGGATTTACCGCATAGTGACGGCTGCTATGTGCGGGCCTATCCGGCGGCCGTGGCCGAGGCCTGGGTCGATGGTCACATCCATGCATTTGTCTTTTTCGGGGCCGTGCCGAAGTCGATTGTCTACGACAACGACCGCTGCCTTGTCGCGAAGATCCTCCCCGACGGCACGCGCAAACGGGCAGCGCTGTTCAGTGGCTTCCTGTCCCACTACCTGATCCGGGATCGCTATGGCCGTCCTGGGAAGGGCAACGACAAAGGGAATGTCGAAGGGCTTGTCGGCTATGCCCGACGTAACTTCATGGTGCCGATCCCGCAGTTTCCAACATGGGATGCGTTCAACGCCTTTCTGGAAGAGCAGTGCCGAAAGCGCCAGAGCGACAAGCTGCGCGGCGAGAGCGAGACAATCGGGGAACGATTGCAGCGGGATCTCGCGGCCATGCGCTCCTTGCCGGCGTCACCCTTCGATGCGTGCGATCAGGCCAGCGCTATTGTGACTGCCCAGTCGCTGGTGCGCTACAAAACCAACGACTATTCCGTCCCGGTCGCGTATGGCCATCAGGACGTCTGGGTCCGGGGCTATGTCGACAAAGTGGTGATCGGCTGCCGCGGCGAGATCATTGCCCGTCATCCGCGGTGCTGGGAACGCGAAGATGTCGTCTTCGATCCCGTCCATTACCTGCCGCTGATCGAGCAGAAGATCAACTCGCTGGATCAAGCAGCTCCGTTGCAGGGCTGGGATCTGCCGGAGGAGTTCGCGACGCTGCGCCGGCTGATGGAAGGCCGCATGGCCAAGCATGGGCGGCGGGAATACGTGCAAGTTCTCCGTCTTCTGGAGAGTTTCGACCTTGCGGACCTGCATGCGGCCGTTAAGCAGGCCATTCAGCTCGGCGCGATCGGCTTCGATGCGGTCAAACATCTGATCCTGTGCCGGGTCGAGCGCCGGCCACCGCGGTTGGACCTGACGATCTATCCCTACCTGCCAAGAGCGACGGTCGAGAAGACATCGGCGAAGGCGTATATGCGTCTCCTGTCGTCTGATGCGGGTGAAGCGGCATGAGCACCGAAGCACCCGACATCCTGCTTGCCCATTATCTCAAAACCCTCAAGCTGCCGACCTTCCAGCGCGAGCACCAGAAGCTGGCCCGGCTCTGCGCCACCGAAGGCGTCGATCATGTCGGATACCTCTTCCGGCTTGCCGAGCGGGAGACGATCGAGCGGGATCGCCGCAAGGTAGAACGCCGGATCAAGGCGGCCAAATTCCCGGTCGTCAAAAGCCTGGATAGCTTCGACTTCTCCGCCATACCCAAGCTCAACAAGATGCAGGTGCTGGAACTGGCGCGCTGCGAATGGATCGAGCGCCGTGAGAACGTCATCGCTCTCGGCCCCAGCGGAACCGGCAAGACGCACGTCGCGCTCGGCCTCGGCCTGGCCGCCTGCCAGAAGGGCTTGTCCGTCGGCTTCACCACAGCGGCGGCCCTGGTCAGCGAGATGATGGAGGCCCGAGACGAGCGGCGTCTGCTCCGGTTCCAGAAGCAGATGGCCGCCTACAAACTGCTGATCATCGACGAACTGGGGTTTGTGCCACTATCCAAAACTGGCGCGGAATTGCTGTTCGAGCTGATCTCGCAACGCTACGAGCGCGCAGCCACCCTGATCACCAGCAATCTTCCGTTTGACGAATGGACGGAAACCCTGGGATCTGAGCGCCTGACCGGCGCGCTGCTCGATCGCATCACCCACCACGTCAACATCCTTGAGATGAACGGCGACAGCTATCGTCTCGCCCAAAGCCACGCCCGAAAGGCCGGCTGAAACTTCCAACATAAAATCGCCGCGCCGGCCTGCAGCTTGGTCAGCAGGTCCTCGTTGGAGGTGAAGCTATCGACATTGACCTTCACGTCGTTCTCCTTGGAGAACTTTTCGATCAGCGCAGGCGAGATGGATTCGGCCCAGGCGTAGATGTTGAGCTGGCCTTCCGCGTGCGCGGCGGTGGCGAAGCACAGGGCGAGTGCGGTGGCGGCTAGGTATTTTTTCATGGTCGTTCCTCTCTTGATTATGGTTCTGGGATTATGGCTCAGGCAGTCTCTCGGGCGCCCCGCGCCGCAACCAGCAGGGCGACGGTGGCGAGGATGAGCGACGCCAGGATCAGCAGCGTCGCGATGGCGTTCAGCTCCGGCGAGGTGCCGGCGCGGATCAGCGAGAAGATGTAGACGGGAAGCGTCGTCGAGCCGCCGGTCGACAGCAGGTTCGAGGTGATGAAATCGTCCATCGAGATCAGGAAGGCGAGCATCGCGCCGGAAAAGACGCCCGGGAAGATCAGCGGCAGCGTGACGCGGCGGAAGGTCGTCCAGCGGTCGGCATAGAGGTCGGCGCTCGCCTCTTCGAGATCCAGCGACATGCCTTGCAGGCGGGCGCGGATCGGCAGGAAGGCGAAGGGCGTGCAGAAGGCGGAATGCGCGATGGTGAGCCGCAGCATGCCGTTCTGCACGTCGATCAGCGAGAAGAGGATGAGGGTGGCGACGGCCAGCACGATTTCCGGCAGGAGCAGCGGCAGGTTGACCACGGTTTCGGAGAGTTTGCGGAAGCGCACGTTCTTTCCGCGGATGATGGCAAGGGCTGCGGAAAGCGCGATCAGCGTGGAGACGGTGGTGGCGATAGCGGCGACGATCAGCGAGGTTTCGAGCGCGTTCATCAGCGCCGCATTGTTGAGCGCGGAGGCATACCATTGCGTCGAAAAACCCGTCCAGACGCCGGCCACCCGGTTGGCGTTGAAGGAATAGACGACGATGACGGCGAGCGGCGCGTAGAGATAGACGAAGAACAGCGCGGTGAGGGGGCCGAGGCCGGGATAGCGCTTGACGTCGTGGTGGAGGCTCATTGGGCGGCCTCCCTGCGGGCGGCGCGCAGCGCCGTGAAGACCAGGAAGAGCATGACGAGCGCCATTAGCGCCATGGCGATGGCCGCGCCGAACGGCCAGTTGCGGCCGCCGCCGAATTGCAGCTGGATCAGCGTGCCCATCATCATCTCCTTGCCGCCGCCCATCAGCGAGGGCTCCAGCACGGCGCCCAGCGAAGGCACGAAGACGAGGATGGCGCCGGCGATGATGCCCGGCGCGGTCAGCGGCAGGATGACCCGGCGCAACGTGACCCAGCGGTTGCCGTAGAGGTCGTGCGAGGCCTCGATCAGCGTGCCGTCCAGTTTCTCGATGGAGGCGAAGACCGGCAGCACCATCAGCGGCATGTAGGTGTAGACCATGGCTGTCAGCGTCGCGCCGTCGTTGAACATGAAGCTCATACCGGCGGGGAAATCGAGGAATTCCAGAGCTTTCGGCAGCGTGCCGTCCTTGCCGAGAATGATCATCCAGGCGTAGACGCGCAGGATCATCGAGACCCAGAAGGGCAAGGTCACGAGATAGACGAGGATGGCCTTGCGGCCCGGCGGCTGGCGCGAGATGAAATAGGCGACCGGCACGGCGAAGGCGAGGCAGATCAGCGTGGTGGCGCCGGCGAGCAGGAAGGTGCGCGCGATGATCAGCAGGTATTGCGGGGTGAATTCCAGCTCGCCCGTCCAGCCCTCGTTCCAAAGGATTTGGCGGTAGCCGGCGAGGTTGAAGTCCCAGGCGAAGCCGCCATGGGCGCCGCGCGTGGCGACGGAGACGGCGGCGATGATGGCGATGGGCAGGATCAGCGCGAAACCCATCAGCAGCCAGGACGGCAGCAGGCCCCAGAAGGAAAGGTCATGCCAGAAACGGGCGCGCGGGGCGCTGTCCGTTTCGGCGGGGGCGTGGAGGGTGGTGTCGGTCATGCCGCGAGCACCCGGGCGGAGCCGGCGACGAAACCCACCGGCACGGTGGCGCCGAGCGGGATCGTGTCGCCCTCGCGCGAGGCATTGCGGCGCGAGGCGCGTAGCTCCGTGCCGGCGACGTCGAGCGTGTAATGGGTGTAGCCGCCCATATAGTTCTTGTTGGTGATGCGGCCCTCGAAGGTGATGCCCTGGGCCTGGTCGCCGAGGTTGATCTTTTCCGGGCGCACCGACAGCGTCGCGCGGCCCTTGGCGGCATGGCCGGGTGATGGCACGGTGATCGACAGGCCGAAGGGCGTGCGGATGGTCGCCTGGCCGGCGGCACTTTCCAGCACCTCGACATCGAGGAAATTGGTCTCGCCGACGAAATCGGCGACGAAGCGGTTGACCGGCTCCTCGTAGATTTCCGTCGGCGTGCCGATCTGCTGCACCTCGCCGCCGCCGAGCACGGCGATGCGGTCGGACATGTCGAGCGCCTCTTCCTGGTCGTGCGTGACGAAGACGAAGGTGATGCCGGTGTCGCGTTGCAGGGTGCGCAGCTCGTCGCGCATCGCCTGGCGGAGCTTCAGGTCGAGGGCGGAAAGCGGTTCGTCGAGCAGCAGCACTTCCGGCTCGGGCGCCAAGGCGCGGGCAAGCGCGATGCGCTGGCGCTGGCCGCCGGAAAGCTGGGCGGGCTTGCGCTTCGCCATCGACGTCATGTGTACGCGCTCCAGCATCTCGCCGACGCGGTTCCTGATGCGCGCCTTGTCCCAGCCGAGGTTTTCCAGGCCGTAGGCGACGTTCTGCTCCAGCGTCATGTGCGGGAAGAGCGCGTAGCTCTGGAACACCGTGTTGACGCGGCGCTTGTGCGGCGGGATGTCGACGACCTCCCGGCCATTGAGCAGGATCGAGCCGCTGTTCGGGCTCTCGAAGCCGGCCAGCATGCGCAGAAGCGTGGTCTTGCCGCAGCCGGAGGGGCCGAGCATCGTGAAGAATTCGTTGCCGCCAATGTCGAAGCTGACGGAATTCAGCGCCTGATAGGTCCCGAAACTTTTCGAAACCGATTTCACTTCGATGGCCTTGCTCATGACCCGTTCCTCATGCCGGTTCGAGTTGGGTGACTTCACGGCGGAAGGGCAGGGCATCGCCGATATCGGGCGTGTCAAGTTCGCGCGCATAACGATGGCCGGCATAGGTCGCCCAGGCGATGGGCGCGGGCGCCGCGGCATCGCCGATGATCTTTACGCTCTTGATGCCGGCATCCGCCCAGTCGCCTTGGCGGGCGAGAAGATCGTTGTAGAGCGCATCTTCCGAAAGCCGCGAGGCGACCATGAGGACGGCGTCGCAGGCGATGGCCTTGCGGCGGCCGGTATAGGTGCAGTTCGTCTCGACCTGGCCGGCGCGGATCGCGGTGACGCCGCGGTTGAGGCGGATGTCGACGCCGAGATCGTCGAGGCGCACATGGATGGCGCCCTGTTCCAGCGTGTTGCGCGTCCAGTCGGAGACATAGGCGGAGGGCGTCACGAGGATGACGGTCGCGCCGGCCTTGGCCATCACCTCGGCCATCACGCCGCCCATGTAATAGTGGTCGTCATCATAGACTACGACGGTTTTTCCCGCGAGGTTTTCCGGGTGGACCTTGCCCATGATGTCGTCCGGCGTCCAGATCGTCATCGCGGCATCGATCGGCATGGGCACGACATGCTGGCGGGCGACGCCGTCGCGGCGCCAGTGCGAGCCGGTGGCGATGGCGACATGTTCGAAGCCGAAGGCGAGAACGTCCTCGGCGGTGAGCCGGCTGTCGAAATAGGTCTCGACATTGGTGCGCTGGGAAATCTGGTACTGGCGGTAATCGACGACGCGGCCCCAGGCGGAGAGGCCGGGCAGCAGGCGCTCGCGGGCAACACGACCGCCGAGCGTCGTGGAGGCTTCGGCGAGTGTCACGTCATAGCCGCGCAGCGCCAGCGCGCGGGTGGCCTCCAGCCCGGCGGGGCCGGCGCCGACGACGAGCACGGTCTGGCTCTCGCCCTTCTCGTTCATGCGCTCCGGATGCCAGCCCTTCCGCCACTCCTCCATGAAGGTGGGGTTCTGGGTGCAGCGGCTGATCGACATGGTCATGTCGCCGGTGATGCACATGTTGCAGCCGATGCACTCGCGGATGTCCTCGATGCGGCCTTCCTCGATCTTCCTCGGCAGGAAGGGATCGGCGATGGAGGGGCGGGCGCAGCCGATGAAATCCAGAATGCCCTGGCGGATCATGCGCGCCATCACGTCCGGCGAGGTGAAGCGGCCGACGCCGACGACGGGGCGGGTCGAGAGTTCGCGGATGCCCTTGACCAGGATTTCCTGCGCGCCCTCCTCCTTGAAGCGCGAGGGGCCGGAACAGTCTTCCCAGGCGCCATGCGCGAGGTCCCAGAGGTCCGGCAGGTCGGCGTTCATCTCGACGAATTCGCGCACCTCGGCATTGGAGAAACCGAGTTCGCCGATCGTCTCGTCGAGGCTGACGCGCATGGTGATCGCCGTCGTATCGCCGACCGCGTCGCGGATATCGGCCACCACCTCGCGGGCGAAGCGCGAGCGGTTTTCGAGGCTGCCGCCGTATTCATCGGTGCGCTGGTTGGTGGCGCGCGACAGGAAGTGCTGGAAGATGCCGAAGCCGTGCGCGCCGTAAAGACAGATCAGGTCGAAGCCCGCGATCTTGGAACGTTTCGCTGCATTGACGAACCAGCGGCGCAGGTCGCGGATATCGGTCCTGTCCAGCGCGCGGGCCTGCACCGGGTCGTTGGTGAAGGTGCGGATCGGCAGCGCGGAGGGGGCGAGCGGCACTTCCTTGGTATAAAAGTTCGGGCCGTTGATACCGGAATAGGCGAGCTGGATGCCGGCGAGCGCGCCGTGCACCTTCATGGCGTCGGACATGCGGCGAAGGCCCGGAATGTCCTTGTCCTCCCACAGGCGTAATTCGATGAAGGGCGTGATTTCCGAGGTGTGGTGCATCTCGGTCTGCTCGGTGAAGATGACGCCCCAGCCGCCTTCCGACTTGACGCCGCGCATGGCGGCGGCAGCGGAGGGATCGCGGTAGCCGCCGCCATTGCAATGCGGCACCTGGTAGAACCGGTTCTTCGCGACATGCGGGCCGATCGCGAGAGGTTCGAACAGGATATCGTATTTGGCGTCGCGCATGGCAGTCCTCGGGGTTTTACAGGGCCTATTGGATTGGGCGAAGGGGTCTTGGTAAATGACGCGTTCCGGAAACAGGGATTAGGTTCAGACTAATCAAGGGCTTCCGTGTGGATGCGCCAGATTTCAATCCTGGCGCGAAGGACCGGCCGCGCAAAGACGGCCGGAAAATTCTCTCGTCTTTTCAAGTCGTTGCGGCGAGGTCGATGCCGGCTCTCGATCGCATCTTACCGCGCTTTCGGGAACCATTGCCTCATATGCTCACGCCATAGGCAGGGCCGCGCCGCGGGGCGGGCAGGTGCCTAGTATTTGACCCACACAGTTTTGAGCGCGCAATACTTGTCAAAGCTGTGCAGCGAGAGGTCGCGGCCGAAACCGGACTGTTTCATGCCGCCGAACGGCGTCATGGCGGAGAGGGCATCGACGGTGTTGACCGAGACCGTGCCGGCATTCAGCCGGTCGGACACGGAGAGCGCCCGCGACAGGTCCTTCGTCCAGACGGAGGCGGCGAGGCCGTATTCGCTGTCATTGGCGATGCGCAGTGCCTCCTCGTCCTGGTCGAAGGGCGTGATGGCGAGCACGGGGCCGAAGATTTCCTCCCGCGCGATGCGGGCGTCGGCGGGCACGTCGTTAAAGATGGTCGGCTGGATATAGCAGTCCGAGCCGTCGCGCGTCTCGCGCTCGCCGCCATGGGCAAGGCGGGCTTCCGTGCGGCCGATGTCGATATAGCCGGCGACGCGGTCGGCATGGGTCTTTTCCACCAGCGGCCCCATGCGGGTTGCCGGGTCCAGCGGGTCGCCGAGCGGCCAGGCGGCGGTGGCGGCGATCAGCTTTTGCGTGAATTCCTCCTGCACGGAGCGGTGCACCAGCAGGCGGGAGTTCGCGGAGCAGACCTCGCCCGAATTGAACAGGATGCCGAAGGCCGCCATCTCGGCCGCCTTGTCGAGATCGGCATCGGCGAAGATCAGGTTCGGCGATTTGCCGCCGGTCTCCAGCCAGACCTGCTTCATGTTGCTCGCCCCCGCATAGGTCATGAAGAGTTTTCCGACCTTGGTCGAGCCGGTGAAGACCAGCGCATCGACATCCGGGTGCAGGCCGAGCGCGCGGCCGGCATCCTCGCCGAAACCGGGCACGACGTTCAGCACGCCATCCGGCAGGCCCGCCTCGGAGGCCAGTTCCGCCAGCATTAGGGCGGAAAGCGGCGACTGTTCGGCCGGCTTCAGCACGACGGAATCGCCGGTGGCGAGCGCCGGCGCCAGCTTCCAGGTCGCCATGTCGAGCGGGAAATTCCACGGCACAACGGCGCCGATGACGCCGAGCGGCACGCGGCGGATCAGCGCAAGGTCGCCGCGCCCGGTCGGCGCGATCTCGTCATAGAGCTTGTCGATCGCTTCGGCATGCCACTGGAAGAAATGGGCGGAGCCGGGCGCATCGATCGTCGTGCTGTCGCTGATCGGCTTGCCCATGTCGAGCGTGTCGAGCAGCGCCAGTTCCGGCACGTTCTCGCGGATGAGGGCGGCAAGCCGCAGCAGCACCTCCTTGCGCTCGGCCGGCGATTTTCCCGACCAGCGGCCATCGTTGAAGGCGCGTCGTGCCGAGGCGACGGCGGCGTCGATATCCTCGGCCGTGCCGCGCGCGACGGCGGTCAGCACCTGCGCGTTCGCCGGGTTCACGGTCTCGAAGCGCCCGCCCTTCGCGGCATCCCGAAAGCCGCCGTCGATATAGAGGCCGTTGCGAAATTTGAGGCTCGCGGCGCGGCTGCGCCAATCGGTCGTGGTCATGAAATGCCTTTCTGTTCCGGGGTGTCGCCGGCGGAAACCGGCAGGTCCATGCCCATGCCGAGGATCTTTTCGCCGCAGAAATCGATGAAGCGCCGCACGGTCAGCGGCGGGCTTGCGCCGCGCATGGCGATGATGCCCATGCGCATGGGCCGCAGGTTGCCGTTGAGCGAGACGAAGGAGAGTTTGCCGCCATCCAGCGCATAGGTGGAGACGGGCCTTATATTGGCGATGGAATAGCCGAAACGGTTGGCGACCATCGCCCGCATCACCGACATGTCGCGCGTGCGCTCGACGATATGCGGCGTCAGCCCCGCCTCGCGGAAGAGCGAGAGGAAATAGGCCGAGCTATAGGGCAGGTCGAGCAGGATCATCGGGTGGGGGGCCAGATCCTCCACCGTCACGTCAGCGCGTCCTGCCAGCGGATGCTCCTCGTGCAGCACGGCATAGGGCGGCAGCACGGCGAGTTCGTGAAACTCCATGTCGGCGGGAATGTCGAGATCGTAGGAGAGCGCGATGTCAAAGCGCGCCATGCGCAGGCCTTCGAGGATGCGGGCATGGTCGCGCTCGTACTGGAAGAAATCGACATCCGGATAAATATCGGAAAAGGCGCGGCGCAGCGAGGGAATGACGGCCTGCGCGAAGGTGACGAGGCAGGCGACATGCAGCGGCCCGCGGATCTGCCCGGTCAGCTCGTTGGAGAGCGCGTTGAGTTTCGCCGCCTCGCCGAGAATCTGGCGGGCCTGCTCCACGAAGATGCGCCCGGCCTGCGTCAGCGACAGACCATGCGCATGGCGGCGCACGAAGAGCGTGATGCCGAATTCCCGTTCGAGCTGGGAGATCGCGGCGGAGACGGAGGGCGCGGACACGTTCACCCGCTCGGCGGCTTCCGTGACCGAGCCGTACTCCCCGACCGCGACGAGATATTCCAGTTGCCGAAGCGTGAAGCGCAAAACCATGTCCGTATCCTTGTTGAGCCGCCAATTAAGGAACAGATTCATGCGCGGGGAAAGGGCGGCATCGCTGCAGGAGGATGGAAAGGCAGGGACCTCGCGTGGATCTGGGTTGCGGATCATGGTCAACTCGCTTCCTGCTTGCGGCACGCCGCGCCCCGGCGGCCCGGAACGCAGCTCGATAGGGAGGGCCGTCAGGCGCTCTTGCTGGAGCGGCTCGATTGCCCTTCGGCGATGTAGCCCGCGAGATAATCCGCATCGTGCCAGCAGCCCCAGATGAAGGAGGAGGCGCGGCGCGACAGCCAGGGCAGGCCGACGAAATAGAGGCCCGGCACCCGGGAAACGCCGCGTTCGTGCACCGGCCGACCCTTCTCGTCGAAGGCGTCGAGTTTCGCCCAGCCGAAATCCTGCGCATAGCCGGTCGCCCAGATGATCGCGGTGATGCCGGCGGCCTTGAGATCGAGCGTCAGGATCGGCTCGGTCACGCAAGCGGGGTCCGGCTCCATCCTGCGGGCGTCCGGCTCTTCCGGCAGGTCGAGGCCCTGCTGTTTGGCATAGGCGTCGGCCTGGTCGAGTAGCGAGAGATAATTGGCGTCGCCGAGCGCGATGTTCTTTGCAAGGTCGGGGGCAAAATGCAGCTTGCCGTCCTCGAATGTCTCCGCCCGGCCGAGCAGCGTCATGCCGCGCGCGGCAAGGCGGCGGAAATCGACGGTGTTGCCGCCATAGGCGCCGGAAACGGCGATCGTCACATGTTCGGTGTTGGGGGCGGGCACCTTCAGGTCCCAGATGCCGAGCGCGCCCAGCCACCAGACGAAATCCTTGCCGCGATAGCGCCGCGGCGGCCGGTCATGCGGGCCGATGGAGAGATAGACGGACTTGCCGGAGCGCAGCAGTTCGTCGGCGATCTGCGTGCCGGAAGAACCGGCGCCAACCACCAGCACCGCGCCCTCGGGAAGCTGCGCGGGGTTGCGATAGGCATGCGAATGGATCTGCACGATGCCCGTTTCCGCCGGCACGACGGTGGGGATGATCGGCCGCTGGAAGGCGCCGGTGGCGGCGACGACGTTCCGCGCCTCGATTGCACCCTCGGAGGTCTCCACGCGAAAAACGTCGCCGTCCTTGACGACCGATTTCACCTCGACGCCACAGCGGATCGGCGCCTTGATCTGTTCGGCATAGGCGACGAAATAGTCGGCGACCTTTTCCTTCGGGGCGAATTCATCCGGCTGGTAGTCGTCGAAACTCATGCCGGGAAAACGGTCGTGCCAGACGGGGCCGTTCGCCACCAGCGAATCCCAGCGCGCGGTGCGCCAGCTTTCGGCGATGCGGTTCTTCTCAAGCACGAGATGGGGGACGCCGCGTTTGCTGAGATGCTCGCTCATCGCCACCCCGGCCTGGCCGGCGCCGATGACGAGCGTATCCACTTTTTCCACTGACATGCCGGCGTCCTCTTCGCTTTACCAGGGTGTTCAGCCCGCGCGGCTGATGCATGACCACAGGTGTAAAGCACGCCGGAAATGCTCGACATGAGCGTTTGCTTCAGCGCTGATTAGGTCGCGGCTAAAGCGGTCTCCGAAAACGCAGCGACCGGCCCCTCGCGGAACCGGTCGCTTCGTTGCATTCGGGAGGCTTATTTCGCCGGGTTCGGGCCGATGCGCTTGCCGTGGTGCACGCGCTCCTCACCCTTATGGACCATGGTCACGGCATAATCGATGCCCATGCCATAGGCGCCGGAATGTTCCTTCACCAGCGCGGTGACGGCGTCGTAGGTCTCCTTGTGCGCCCAGTCGCGCTGCCATTCCAGCAGCACCTGCTGCCAGGTCACCGGCACGACGCCGGCCTGCACCATGCGGTCCATGGCATATTTGTGGGCGTCGACCGACGTGCCGCCGGAGGCATCCGCCACCATGTAGATCTCGTAGTCGGTGTCATGCATGGCCGACAGCGCGAAGGTGGTGTTGCAGACTTCCGTCCAGAGGCCGGAGACGACGATCTTCTTGCGGCCGTTCGCAGCGTTCTTCGCCAGCGCGTCGCGCACGTTCTGGTCATCCCAGGAGTTCATCGAGGTGCGTTCGAGAATGTCGTTTTCCGGGAAGACGGCGAGCAATTCGGGATAGGTGTGGCCGGAGAACGAGCCGGTCTCGACCGTGGTGATGGTGGTCGGAATGTCGAAGATCCTGCCCGCCTTGGCAAGGCCGACGACATTGTTCGTCAGCGTCTGGCGGTCGATCGACTGCACGCCGAAGGCCATCTGCGGCTGCTGGTCGATGAAGATGAGCTGGCTGTTCTTCGGGGTCAGGACTTCGAGTTTGCCGGACATGGTGTTCTCCTCTCTCGGGTTGGTGCGCCGTGGCGCCGCTGTCTATGGAGATGAAGCTACCGGAGTTGATTGCCCCGCGGAATTACAATAATAATTCCGATTGAATTGCGATTTATGGAATAATCGAGATGAACGACACCAAGGCCCTGCGCATCTTCCTCCTCGCCGCCGAAAAGCGCAACTTCGCCCAGGTGGCGCGCGAACTCGACATGGCGCCCGCCGCGATCACGCGGGCGATTGCGGCACTCGAAGAAGACCTCGGCATCCAGCTTTTCGTGCGCACGACGCGGCAGGTGTCGCTGACGACGGACGGCGCGATCTTCGCCGCCCAGGTCCAACCGGCCATGCAGGCGCTGGAGACGGCGCGCAAGGACGTGATCAACGCCAACAAGGCGGACCAGGGGCGGCTTCGGATCAGCGCGCCGACCTGGTTCGGCAAGACCGCGCTGCCAGGCGTGCTCTCGGGTTTTCGCACGCTCTACCCGAAGATCAATTTCGAGATTTCGTTGGCCGACGGTTTCGTCAACATCCTCGACCAGGATTTCGACCTCGCCATCCGCATCTCGGCCGCCCCCTCCGACAAGTTCACCATCTGGCGCAAGGTCTGCCTGATCCGCCGCGTGCTGGTCGCCGCCCCCGGCAGCCGGTTCGCGGGCATGGCGCATCCGGGTGAACTGACGCCCGATGCATGCCTCGCCTATAACGGCGAGAGCCGGCGCGAGGCCTGGCTGTTGACGGACGGCAGCGCCAGCGTGGAAATCTCCGCCGGCCGCGCCTTCAGCGCCAACAATGGCGACCTGCTCGCCGACATGGCGGCGGAAGGGGCGGGCGTGGCGCTGCTGCCGCATTTTCACATCGCCGAGCACCTGGCAACCGGCCGGCTGGTGCACGTCTTCCCGCAATGGTCGCCGCCCGACCTCTGGCTGACCCTCTACTACCCGCCCTACCAGGCCCTGCCACCCCGCATCGCCACTTTCTCGAAATATTTCGAGGAGCGCGTCCCGGCCCTCATGGACGCGCTGCAATAGGAAGGCGGGGCACGGTGCCGGCTATCTTGCCAGCCAGTTTTCCACATCCAGGCCCCGGATGCGGCTGAATTCGCGTGTGTTGTCCGTCACCAATGTCAGATTGAGCGCCTGGGCGTGGGCGGCGATCAGCAAATCGTTGAGACCGATAATCTGCCCGGCCATCTCCAGTTCCGCACGAATGGCGCCATATCCTGCATCGACCGGCACATCTAGCGGCAGAACCGGAATCGTCCCGAGCACGCCCTCGACCTTTTCGAGCAGCCTGGCCGAACCCTTCTTCGCGCAACCGTAGCGCAGTTCGGCCGCGACGACGATGCTGGTGCAGATGTCCCGAGGCCCGACCTCCTCGATGCGCCGCGCCGCCGGCCCGAACGGGTTGCGGATGATGTCGCTGATGATGTTGGTGTCGAGCATATAGCCGCTCAAAAGATATTCTCGGGCTTTGCGGGCATATCCTCGATATCCGGGAATTGGTCCTCCGGCCCGAGCGGCGCTTCCTTCTTCCACTGGGCCAGCAGTTCCACGATGTTGGCCGGCCCGGTGACGGGCTCGATGATGAGCTTCATGCCCTCGCGACGAATCAACACGCGATCCCCCGGCAACTCGAATTCCACGGGAATCCGCACCGCCTGGCTGCGGTTGTTGCGAAACAACTTGGCCTCTTTGGGCTTTGACGAGGGTGATCGGATGGGCATGGCGTCGGCTCCCATGTATATGCAGTTTGTATATGCCAACCGCGGGCGCGTCAAGCCGGCAGGCTTTGCACCATACGCTCCAGACTGGTCGCAAGCACGCCGAGGAAGAGCGCGAAGAAGCCGCGCGGGGTGTGCGGGTCGGCCTGCCTGTCGCCATAGGCCTTGGCGAGAAAGCGGTAGGCGTGCAGGTTTTCGGGCGGAATGTAGGTGGGCGCCTGGGCTGGCGACTGCCGCAGGGAGTACCAGTCGACCACGAGATCCAGCAGCGGGCGAGCCTGCATCCAGGGGGCATCAACACCGGATTCCGCCGCCTTCGCCTCCAGCGCCGTGCCTGCCATCAGCAGGCCGAGATCCCACAGCGTCATGCGCCGCGCCTGCGCCGCCATTTCCGGCGGCCATTCCTTCGGCAGGAAGCGCTCCAGCACCAGCGGGCGCATATGGCGGTGGAGGAAGGTGCCGTAGTCTGGCGCTGCCATCGCCGGGTCCGGCGCGATGCCGGCGCGGGCGTGTTCGGCGCGGTAGAGCGCGAGGAGATCGGCATCGAGCGGCTCTTCGGCGAGCGACACGCTCTCCACCATCGGTGCCTCACCTTCCGCATGCACGACGACGAAGCCGGCCGGGAAGGCGACGAGCGAGGGCACGGCGATATTGGTGAGGCCAGCGAGGCGGGTACGGGCCTCGACATGCAGGTGGCCGCTGAAATGCAGCCGCAGGCCGGCCTTGTCGAGCGTCTCCGCCACAAGGGGACGCGGCGTGCGTTTCGCCACGTTGGTCTCGCCGAACAGCCGGCGCTCGGTTTGCGCATCGTCCTCGAACGGATCGACCGCCGGATAATGCGAGAAGGCGAGCAGCTGCTTGCCCTCACGCTCGGCGCGCGCCGCGACGTCGGCGATCCAGTCGATGAGATAGGGTTTGACCCGCAAAAGCGCGTTCCAGCCGGCGTCCGAACTGTCGATGAAGGCCTTTTTCCGGGAGATATCGCGCCCGCCATTGCGCGGCTCGAAGACATTGGCGTCGATCATCAGCAGCCAGAGGCCCGCCTCCGGCTCGGCCAGATAGGAGGCGTCCATCAGCCGGCGCATGGTCTTTCCGTCGGCGGAAAAGAGGTCGTGTTCGCGCGCGGCCGTGTCGTCGCTCTCGCCGAAGGGCGTTTCCCAATGGAGATATTCCGGGCGGCGGAAATAGCCGAAATCGCGCATCGGCATGAGGCCTGCCGGAATACCCTCGCAATACATTTTTGGCGTGACGACCGGGTTGCCGGGATCGTCGGCGGCCTTTTCGGCATCGCTGGTCACCAGCGTCGTGCCGCCCGTGGCATCGACATAGCGGGTGTCGCGATGCTTGCCGAGCGGGCCGAAGACGTCGTGGTTGCCGGGCGTGGCATAGAAGGCGAGGCCGTGGCGGGCGCGGTAGTTTTCCAGCAGCCGCACGAGGCTTGCCACCGTCTCGCGCTGGCCGTCGTCGCTATAATCGCCGAGCAGCACGACATGGCGGATGCCGCGCGCGACGATGCGGTCGAGCGCGGCGGGCAGGGCGGCGAAACTCTCGTTGAACACGCGGGTCGAGCCGGCGGTATCGGCCCAGTTGCGCACCGTCAGCTTGCGGCCGGCGAGCGTAATGCCGGCGAAATCGTAGTCGCCCTCGATGTCGTGGAAATGGGCATCCGCGATGACGGCGACGGCCGGCATGGCGTTACGGCCTTCTGCGGTAGAGGAAGTAGCGGTCGTTATCGACCGTTGCGGGCAGCGGCAGCGGTTCGAGGGCCGCATGATCGAGCGGGAGGCCGCTGACGGCGATGCCGCCCGTGCCGAGCGCCTGCGCGACGATGCCGGGCAGCCAGGTCAGCGTGATGGCGTCCTTGTCCTCGTAGCCGGTGCCGATATCGGCATGGACGAGGGCCGCGCCCGTGCCGGCAAAGGCCTTCGCCGTCTCGGCGATCTCGCCGAGCACCAGGTCTTCGGCCGGCGGCGCGGAGGATGTATGCGCGCCAAAGGCGCGGTCGAAGGCGACGATGCGCCGGCCGGGGAATTTTTCGCGCAGGTGATCGAAAGTGCGGCCGTTGCCGAGGCCGATTTCCAGGATGGCGCCGGTGGCGGGCAGCGGCAGGCTATCGCGCACATGATCGATGACGTCGCGCTGGGCGGACATGCGGCGGATAAAACTTTCCAGACGGCTCATGGATGTCAGGCCTTGATGATCGTGTCGGCGGCAATGCCGCGCCGGGCGAAGACGTTGCGGGTGTCGACGATGAGCGTGCTCCAGTCGGCGAGTGCCGCATAGTCCACACCGTCATGGTCGGTGGCGATCAGCACGGCGTCGAAGGCGCGGATTTCCGCCTCGCTCCAGGCGACCGAGGGCCGGCCCTTGAAGGCGCCATATTCGCGGGTCGGCGGGATTTCCGGCACATGCGGGTCATAGTAGCTCGCCGAACCGCCGCGCTCCTCGATCAGCTCGATCAGCTTCAGCGAGGGGCTTTCTCGGATATCCGGCACGTTCTTCTTGTAGGCGAGGCCGATCACCAGCACCTTCGAGCGGCTCAGCGCCTTGCCCTGCCGCCGGTCGAGCGCTTCGGCGAGCTTTTCCACCACATGGCGCGGCATGGCGGAGTTGATCTCGCCGGCAAGCTCTATGAAACGGGTCGGCAGTTCATAGGCGCGCGATGCCCAGGTGAGGTAGAAGGGATCGATCGGGATGCAATGGCCGCCGAGGCCGGGGCCGGGATAGAAGGGCATGTAGCCAAAGGGTTTAGAGCTTGCCGCGTCGATCACCTCCCAGATGTCGACGCCCATGGCCTCGTAGATCACCTTGAGCTCGTTCACCAGCGCGATGTTGACGGCGCGGAAGACGTTTTCCGTGAGCTTCACTGCCTCCGCCGTGGCGGTGGAGGAGACCGGCACGACGGTCTTCACCACCGCGCCGTAGAAGGCAACGACCAGCGCCTGCGCCTCCGCGCCATCGCCGGCGACGACCTTCGGGATGGTCGAGGTCTGGAACTGTCGGTTGCCGGGGTCCTCGCGCTCCGGCGAGAAGCCCAGGAAGAAATCATGGCCCGATTTCAGCCCGCCGGCCTCCAGCGTGCGGCGCACGAGGCCGTCGGTGGTACCGGGATAGGTGGTCGATTCCAGCACGATGAGCTGGCCGGGGCGCAGCGTGCGCGCGATGTCGCGGCAGGTTTTTTCGACGAAACTCATGTCGGGATCGCGGTGGCGGGTGAGCGGCGTCGGCACGCAGATGGCGATGACGTCGCAATCGCCGAGCCGGCCGAAATCGCTCGTGGCGGCAAAGCGGCCGGCGCGGTGTTCCTCGGCGAGGATCTCGCTGGAAACGGCCTCGATATAGCTTCTTCCGGCGTCGATCGCGACGATCTTGCCGGGGTCGATATCGAAGCCGAGCACGGAAAAACCGGCGCGCGCGACGGTGATGGCGAGCGGCAGGCCGACATAACCGAGGCCGATGATGCCGATGCGCGCCTCGCGGGATTGGATGCGCGCAAGCAGCGTCTCGTGGGAAGGCAAGGCTGTTGGCATCGGCACTCCGCGCACATATACAAGACCGGCGTGTTCAGATGGGAGAGTTTGGCCGGCCTGTCAAGTCTCGCCCATCCACCGCCGAAACCAGCGCAACGAGTCCATGAAGATCGCATTCTACGCCCCGCTGAAGTCGCCGGAACATGCGGTTCCCTCGGGGGACCGGCTGATGGCGCGCCAGATCGTCGAATGCCTGAAGCGCGCCCGACATGAGGTGACGCTCGCCTCCGGGCTGCGCGCCTTCCTCGGCGATAGTGCCCACGAGGCCGGTTATGCGCGGCTCAAGGCGGAGGCCGAGGCGGAGATCGCCCGGCTTTCGGCGCTATGGCGGGGGCAGGGCGCGCCGGACCTGTGGTTCTGCTACCATCCCTATTACAAGGCGCCGGACCTGATCGGACCCGCGGTCTGCCAGACGTTCGGGCTCGCCTATGTGACGGCCGAGGCCTCCTATTCCCCGCGCCGCAACCTCGGCATCTGGCGCGAGATGCAGGCCGGCGTACTGCAAACGGTGCGCGGCGCGGCCGTCAATATCGGCCTCACCGCCCGCGACCGCGCGGGCCTTACGGATGCCGCCCCGGATGCGGCGATCGCCGCCTTGAAACCCTTCATCGACGAGGGGCTTTTCACCGCGCAGGCAGCGCAGCCGGAGCCTCACCACCTCGTCACGGTCGCCATGATGCGCGCTGGCGACAAGCTGGCGAGTTTTCGCGCGCTCGCGGAAGGCCTGAGCCGGATCGCAGACGTGCCCTGGCACCTTTCCGTGGTGGGCGATGGGCCTTTGCGCGCGGAGGTGCAAGCGCTCTTTGCCGGGTTTGGGGAAGGGCGGATCGACTGGCTGGGGCAGAGGGAGCGCGCGGAGGTGGCGGATATCCTGTCGAAGGGCGCGCTCTATGTCTGGCCGGGCTGCGGCGAGGCCTATGGACTTGCCTATCTGGAGGCGCAGGCCGCGGGGCTGCCGGTCGTCGCCTTCGCGACGGCGGGGGTGCCGGAGGTCGTCGAACACGGCGAAACGGGCCTGTTGACCGAACCGGGCGATGCCGCCGCCTATGCGGCGGCGATTGCGGCCCTGCTTGGCGATGCGGCGGAGCGCAGCCGCATGGCGAAAAATGCGCGCGCCCGTGTTGTCGCGGAGCATTCCCTGCCGGCCGCCGCAACGGCGCTCGATGCCATCCTGCGCCAATCCCTCGGAGAGAAGAGATGACGCTGCCCGCAATCGCAAAACCCCTGCTGGACGAAATCGCCCGCCGGGCCGATAGCGGCAAGCCGTTGCGCCTGTGGCTGCGCGACGACGATGCCATCGAGCCGACTGCCCCGCTCGACCGGCTGCTAACGCTGACGGCCGCGCATGACGTGCCGGTGCTGCTCGCCACCATTCCGGCGTTCACCGGGCAGGCGCTGGCCGATCGCCTTGCGGGCGAAAGCCGCGTCTCAGTGGCGGTGCATGGCTGGGCGCACAAAAGTTATGCGGGAGCGCACGAGAAGAACCAGGAACTGGGCGACCATCGGCCGGCGCAAGAGGTTCTTCGCGAACTGGGCGAGGGGTTTGGAAAACTGTCCGCCCTGCATGCCGGCCGATTCGCGCCGATGCTCGTGCCGCCGTGGAACCGCATCGCCCCGTCCGTCGTCGCCGGCCTGCCGGGCATCGGCTTTCGGGCGCTCTCGGTCTTCGGCCCGGAAAAGCCGGCGCCGCTTCAGATGCTGAACACCCATGTCGACATCATCGACTGGCGCGGCACGCGCGGCGGGCGGGAAGTGGAGGCGGTGATCGCCGATCTGGTGCGGGTCTCACAGGCGCAGGAGGGGCCGATCGGGCTCCTCACCCATCATCTGGTGCATGATCAAGCAGCGTGGGATGTGATGGCGCTGGTCTTCGAGGCGACCGCTGGGACAGCCGATTGCGGCTGGTTCGGCGTTGACGATCTGCTCACGGAAATATGAGCTGGCGTTAACCTTATCCCCTTGTTTCCGCCGCATTTCACCGGCATTTCTTCGCCACGCAAACAGGCGGATTCGCGAACGAATGCAGTCGATCGGCAAGACTACTGGAAACGCAAACGCCCGCCGAAAAGCGGGCGACACCGGACAGGTTGTCGTCGGTAGAGGAAGCGCTGAAGACGCCTTCAGTGGCTGTGGGCAAGCCGCTGGCCGACCACACGCATGGTTTCGGCCATGCTGCGCGGGCAGGTCGAGAGGACCTTCAGGAAGCAGTCCTTGCTGATGCGCAGGGCCTCGACGGCCGTTGAGGCCTTCACCGTGGCATTGCGCGCCGTGCCGCAGAGGATGGCGATTTCGCCAACGACCGAACAGCAGCCGGCGGAGGCAATTTTCTCGTCTCCGGAAGGGCCTGCCTTGTAAACGTCGACGACGCCCGACAGCACGACATAGGCAGCATCGCCTTCGTCGCCCTGATGGAAGAGTTCTTGGCCTTCACGGTAGCAGACGCGGTTGGAGGCAAATGCGAGCAGCTTGAGCTTTGCCGCATCAATCCCCGAGAAGAGCGGAACCCGTCGTAGCATCTGTACTTCGTCGTTCAGGATCATAATAGTCAACCGCCTCGATTTCGGCTACTCGATCAATTCTCACCAGTCATGCTATCAGTTGCTTGTATACCGTACCGCTTTCGACAATCGTGTCGTAGGCTCCGTCTTCCACCAATGTTCCGCCATCAAAAGCAAGCACTCTTTTAAAGTGTTTTGCAAGCGGGGTATTTGACAAAACCCAGACAACAGCCGGATTATCACCGCTCTTGGCCAGGAACGCAAGTGCTGCCTCCACGATGTGCTCCTGGAGGTGGTGGTCCAACCCCGAGAGCGGCCGGTTGAAGATGTAATAATCCGACCGGCGGATGAGTGCGCGTGCCAGGCTGAGCTTCAGCCGCTGCAAGTTGTTCAACCGCCGTCCGCCTGCCCCGACATTCGACTCGAGCCCCAGCGCCATCAGCGCGCGGTAAAGCTCGGGCCTTTTCCTGAGCAGGTCTCCGCCGATCTCCCTCAACTTCGGAACAGCATCGCTATAACGATGGTTAAGCTTGCCGAAGACGATATTGTCGACCAGCGTTCCTGACGTCAGATAAGCATTCGGGTCGTAACGTTCAATATAGCCCTGAAGTTCCGGCGGCAGGTTTGCATGGAACTGGTGGCGCACTTCTACGATCTTGCGCATCAGCGCCTCGTCGAGCACGCCGAAGCGGTGCCGCGGCTCGACATAGAAGAACGAGAGGCGGATGAGCGCGATGCGGTCCTCGTCGCTCGGCGTGGCATTGTGTCGCAGGCGCTGGAGCAGGTGTTGATAGGTCGGGATCTCGTCGCCCCGCATATAGGTCAGCTGCTCGAAGAACGGATGGTCGGGCGGCAAGTCCTTGAAGAGTTCGACCGTGCTTTCGGCAATGCCCTGGCCCATCTTGAACAGCGCGTCGCCGAGCCCGCTTTCGCGCATGATATTGCGGAAATACGACGTCTTGACGATCGCCCGGGTCGAGGCCTTCGGGTCCGGCATCATGCCGAAGAACAGGTTTTCGGCGACCGGCGCCTCTGTGTTGTAGGCGTCCTCCTCGAAGGGGATGACGAGGTTGTTCATGTCGCGGCGGTTGAGCTCTTCGCGCAGGTCCCGGCGCAAGGCGACGATCTCGGCGGCGACGGCGGGTGCCACCTCGGCATCGGCCGGCAGCGTCGAGTGCAGCGCGAGCTGCAGCACGTCGTCGGACAGTTCCACGATATCGAGCACCGCCATCATCGAGCCGAACAGCCCGGCCGAGCCATTGGCATGCAGCGTCTCCAGGTCGATCCAGTTGCCCTTGAGGTCGAAATCCGGATTGCCGGAGCGCTGCGCTTCCAGCACGTCCCATTTGCGCTGGTCGGAGGCCGCGCCCTTGTAGGCGGCGGGCTCAACGGGCGCATGCTTGACGCCGTAGAGCAGGTTGTCCTCCAGGCTGCCATGGAAGAAATAGGCATCGGGCGAGGCATAGGAGATGCGGCGGCCCGTCACGGATTCCGGCAGCGCATACAGGTCGTCGTCGCCGGCCGTCACCTTGCCGCCGGCGGGCCAGATGATGCGGCCGAGCGCTTCGGCCAGCCTGTCGCCGCCGCTCGCCGCCGTGCCGATGATGGCGACGGTTTCGCCGGGCGATATCTTGACCGAGACGTGCTCCAGCACGCGCCCGCCGATATCGTCCTCCAGCACCAGGTTGGTGGCGCTGAGCGGATGGTTCAGCATGGTGCCGTTCGCCGCGTTGAGGGCCTGGATTTCCGGCTCGATCAGGTTGTCGGCATCGAACTGCTCGACGACCTGCTCGTATTTCACCTGCACGTCCTGGCGCACCAGCTCCCAGTCGATCAGTTCCTTCAGCGGGCCGGGCAGCTCCTTGTAGGCGTTGATGACCGCCACCAACTGGCCGACGTCGAGCTTGCCGACGATCGTGAGGTAGCCGCCGATGCAATAGAACAGGAAGGGGGTGAGCTGGGCGAGGAAGTTGTTGAGGAATTTGACCAGGAACTTCCACTGGTAGATGTCGTAGCGGATGCGGAAGATGTGGCCGAGGCGCGCGGCGATGTCGGCGCGCTCGTAGTTGGAGGTGTCGTAGGCGTGGATCGTGCCGATGCCGTCGACGATCTCGGCGACGCGGCCGGCAAGCTGGCGGGCGGTGATCTGGCGCTCGCGGCCAAGCTCGATCAGCCGGCGGCGCATGCGCGGGATGATGCCGACCTGGATCATCGCCATGGCAAAGGCGATGAAACCCAGCCAGAAATGCTGGATGAAGATGAAGATCAGCGCCGTCAGCGCCTGGCCGCCGAGAAGGGCCGGCTGCACGAAGGCATCCGCGGTGAAGCCGCCGAGCGGTTCCACCTCGTCCTTGACCATGGAGGAGACTTCGCCGGCCTTGACGTGTTTGAAATATTTCGGCGGGAACCGGAGGATGCGGTCCACCAGCTCATAGCGGATGCGGCGCAGGAGCCGCTCGCCGAGGCGGCCCTTGTATGTGTTGATGTAATATTTGAACAGGCCGTTGATGATGACGAGCACGAGGAACGTCAGGCTGAGCGCGAGCAGCGACGGCATGCGCTCCAGCGGCAGGCCGCCATAAAGCTCGACATGCCCCCAGAACGGTATGTCGAAGCTGATCGGCATGAACAGCTCGGTATCGCCCGGCTGGTCGAAGCCGCTTCCCTGGATCGGGCCGTTGACGATCTGCTTGGGCAGGTCGAAGGCGAGATAATAAGGGATCATGGACAGGGCGACGATCAGCAGGATGAAGAGCTGCTGCGGCCGGGTGTGGTCCCAAATATATCGGGCGAGACTTTTTTCCATGGGAGACTTCTATGCGCGTGAACGGCGGCTGTCCGTATGAAGATTATAAGACAGCGGCAATACCGCAAGAGCTAGGAAGCCGTGTGGCCTTTTAGAAGGTCCCTCAGGATATTCGCGGTACGATTGGCGCCATCCAGTTGCAAATCGGGCACATTTTTCTCTGTTTCGGCGCAAAGCGCGCGGGAAATTGCGCCTGCCATCGTTTCCGCAGAAAGCTCATGCTCCGCCACGACGACCGCCCGGCCGAGTCGCTCCAGGCGCTCGGCACGCGCCGTCTGCTCCGTCTCGCCGCCGGACGCGAAGGGCACCAGCACCGCGCCGCAACCGGCCTCCAGCACATCGCAGACCGTGTTGTAGCCGGCCTGCGAGACCGAGAGGCGCGCGGCGGCGAGCAGGCTGCGGAAATCGGTACGGAAGCGCACGAGGTCGACAGTCTCCCCCGCCTGCGCGGCAAACCGGTCGAAATCGGCCTGCGGCAGGTTCGGGCCGGTGATGACCAGCCAGCGGCCGCTGCCGGCAAGGCGTTGCGACGCCTGGAGGGCGGCCTCGACCAGCCCCGCGCCGACCGCGCCGCCGCCGGCGGAGACGACGATATCGTAGCGCTCGGCCGCAGGCGTTGACGGGCCTGCGCCGACGAGGCCGGTATAGACGACGCGATCGGCAATCGCATCGGCCAGCGGAAAGGTATCCTCCAGCCGCACGAAACCCGGATCGCCATGCACCAGCACGCGGTCGAAATGGCGGCGCACGAGGTCGATGGTCTCCTCGTCGCGGCCGGGCTTGGCGCGCTCCTGCAGGATATCGCGCAGCGAGGTCATCAGCAGCGGGCGCGGCGTGCTCGCCTCGATCGCGTCGATCAGCGGCAGCAGCTCGAAGCGCACCTGGCGGCGGCCGAAGGGGAAGGCCTCGATGATGACGATGTCGGGCCGGCAGGCATGGTAGGCGGCGAGCAGCCGGTCGCGCCGATCGGCCTTGAAGGCCTCGTCGACGACCTTGCCGGTCTCGTCGACGAGGGCTGCAAAACCGCCGTCACCGACGGCGATCGCCGGCAGCGCGACATGGTCGATGCCGGGGCCGGGAAAGCCATCGACCGGCATGCCGCCGGTCACCAGCGTCACGGCGAAACCGTTGGCGCCAAGTGCGCGCACGATGCGGCTGGCGCGGGCCAGATGGCCGATGCCGAGCAGGTGCTGCACATAGAAGAGGACGCGGGGACTGCTCATGCGGTCTCCCGCGCTGCGGTTTCGAACAGGGATTTGAGCTGGGCGATGCTGGTGTGGTGGTCGAAGCTCGCGCGCACCTTGGCTTCTGCGGCCCGGCCGAGCCGGTCGCGCAGGGCCGGGTCGCGGATCGCGCGTTCGAGGGCTGCGGCGAGCGCCTCCGGGTCTTCCGAGGGCACCAGCAGGCCGTTGACATCGTTCTCGAACAGTTCGGGAATGCCGGAAATATCGGTTGCAACGCAGGTGAGCCGCTGGCTTGCGGCCTCCACCAGCACGTTCGGCAGGCCATCGCGGTCGCCATCGGCGGTGATGCGGCAGGCGAGCGCGAAAATATCGGCCTCGCGGTAGCCGGCGAGCACGTCCTTCTGGTCCATCGCGCCGAGCCAGCTGAGCTTTTCCGTTATGCCCAGCTCTTCGGCCAACCTCTGCAACATCGCCCGCTCGCCGCCGTCGCCGGCATGGACGAAGCGCCAGTGGAGGTCGGCGGGGAGGCGGGCCAGCGCCCGCAGCAGCACGTCATAGCCCTTCTTCGGCACCGCGCGCCCGACGCTGATGATGGTGACGGGGTTCTGCGGGTCGGAGCCGTCGCGGGGTGGGCGGGGGTTGCTTGCGGCGGGTGTGCAGCCGCAAGCGTCGTGCACCGGGTGAGCGTCACCCCCCTCTGTCCTGCCGGACATCTCCCCCTCAAGGGGGGAGATTGGATGGAGCAGCGTCTCGCCCATCTCGGAGGCCGCCGTTTGAGCACCGTCCTCACCGCCAGCCGATCTCCCCCCTTGAGGGGGAGATGTCCGGCAGGACAGAGGGGGGTGTACTCCCGCATCAACCGGCGGAAAGCGATCCAGATCGAGGCCGTGGTAGCTCAGATGCACCCGGTCGCCATTCGCTCCGGCAAGCGTTTGCAGATGCGCGTGCCCCGTCTTGGTGCAGGTCACGGCCCAGTGCGCCGTCGCGAGCTTTTCGGCGAGTTCCCAGTCCTGCGAGGTCCAGATGTCCTTGGCATGCGCCGAGACGGTCCAGGGGATGCCGAGCATCTTGCTGGCATAATTGGCGACGGAGGCGGGGGTGTGGATGAAATGCGCGTGCAGCCAGCCGGCGCCCTCCGGCCATTCGCCGACGAGCACCGCCGCCTGGCCGAAGCGGCGGAAGCGGTTGCGGCTGAAATCGCGCGGCAAGTCCTTCAGGAACTGCCGCAGGGCCGCGCCGAAACCGGGCAGGCGAAAACTCCGCAACAGGCCGCGCAGCACGCGGATGGGCTCCTGGTGCAGGTATTCCGGCAGGTAGAAGACCGGCGCCCTGATCTCGTCGTGCACGGGGTGGCGCTTGCGATCCGTCGGGTGGCGCAGCGACACGAGCACGAGGTCGAGCCCGGCCCGCTCCAGCCCGAGCAGTTCCTGCGCGATGAAGGTTTCCGACAGGCGCGGATAGCCCTTCAGCAGCACGACGATCTTGTGCGGGGGCGCCAACGCGGTCTCGCCTCTCACTCGCCGGACGGGATCAGTTCGCGCGACGACAGCTCGTCGCCGACGATGCGGGCAATGTGGCGCAGGCCCTCCAGCCGGAGGCCCGGATGGCCGCTCGACGGCGGCGGGCGCTTCGGCAGCGCCTTCAGGGCTGCGGCAAGGCGGACCGGATCGCTCGATTCCTCCGGCAGCAGCATGTCGATGAGGCCGAGCTCGGCCGCGCGGGTGGCGCGGATGAGCTGTTCCTCGCGCGGCTGCACGCGCGGCACGATCAGCGCCGGCTTGTCGAAGGAGAGGATCTCGCAATAGGTGTTGTAGCCGCCCATCGCCACCACGCCCTGCGCACCCGCGACCAGGTCCTCCATGCGCGAATCAAACTCGATCACCTCTATATAGGGGATCTTCGCGGCCTCCTGGGTGAGCTTGGTGCGCTCGCCCTGCGGCATGTAGGGGCCGAGCACGATCAGCGCCCTGTGGGTCAGGTCGGGATCGTGCTGGTAGGCGCGGATGACGTCCTGCACGAGATCCGCCCCGTCGCCGCCGCCGCCGGTGGTGACCAGAATATAGTCGCCGGTCGGCTGGTACTGGGCGCGGTCCATCTGCAGCGCGTTGCGGTGCAGGAAGCCCACGAATTTCAGCTTTTCGCGCACACCGTCGGGCACGTCGAGGCCGATCAGCGGATCGTAGAAATCCGGCGGGCCATAGACCCAGATGTCGTCGTAGAACTTCTCGATCTTGTGCATGACGTCCTTGCGCTTCCACTCGGCTTCGAGCAGGTGCGGCGCGTCCATCACTTCGCGAAGACCCAGAATCAGCCGCGTGCCGCGGCCCTTCAGGTAGGCGAGCGTCTCCTCCACCTCGCCGGAAAGCCCCATCGGCTCCTTGTCGATGATGAAGATGTCCGGCCGGAAGGTCTCCGCCGTGTGGCGGATGATCGAGCGGCGCATGGTCAGCGTGTCTTCGAGGTCGATATGGCGCTCCAGCGAGGTATATTCGCCGTTGCGCAGCTTGATGACGCTCGGGATCTTCACGAAATCGACGCGGGCGCGGTAATCGAAGGCGCCGGCGATGGTGGCGCCCGAGATGATCAGCACGTTGAGGCCGCGATATTCCTCGACCAGCGCATGCGCAATCGTGCGGCACCGGCGCAGGTGGCCGAGACCGAACGTGTCATGGCTGTACATGAGGATGCGGGCGTGTTCGAAACTCCGGCTCACGGGAAAAGCCTCCAGGCTCGCGCCGGGATCGCCGTCGAAAAGCTCTTGTGCATTGGTCGTCCCAACGATCTCACTTGTAGGGGTCAGCCGCATCGCGCAGTCCATCGCCGAGGAAATTGAAAGCAAGAATGACCAAAACGACAGGTACTACCGGAAAAAGCAGCCACGGATAAAGGGCGATGATGTTGATGCTGCGAGCCTCTGTCAGAAGAATGCCCCAGCTTGTGATGGGCGGCCGAAGGCCCAGCCCGAGAAAACTCAATGCCGTCTCGCCGAGGATCATGCCCGGAATGGTCAGCGTTGCGCTGGCAATCAGATGGGACATGAAGCCGGGCACGAGATGGCGGCGGATGATGCGGGCGCTGCCTGCGCCCATGACCTGGGCCGCCAATACATAATCTTCCTCGCGCAAGGCAAGAAGTTTCGAGCGCACGGCGCGCGCAAGTCCGGTCCAGTCCAGCATGCCGAGGATGATGGTAATGCCGACATAGACGAGAATAGGGCTCCAGGTGACCGGAATGATCGCGGCGAGCGCCATCCACAGCGGAATGCTGGGGATCGATTGCAACACCTCGATGACACGCTGCACGATGAGGTCGAAAATGCCGCCGTGATAGCCGGCAAGGCCGCCGATGACGATGCCGAGCACGAAGCTCATCATGACGCCGAGCGCGCCGATGGTGAGCGAGATGCGCGCGCCATAGAGGATGCGCGACAGCATGTCCCGCCCGAGCCGGTCCGTGCCGAGGAAGAAGAATTCGCCGTCCTTGGCCGGGCAGACGAGGTGCACGTCCGACTGGAACAGGCCCCAGAACCTGTAGCTGTCGCCGCGGCAGAAGAAGCGCAGCTTCTGAACATCGGTCCTGTCGTCGGTATAGACGCGCTGCAGCGTGTCCATGTCGAGCCTCATCGTCTGGCCGTAGACGAACGGCCCGACGAACGAGCCCTCATGCATGAAGCGCAGCGTCTGCGGCGGCGAATAGATGAAGTCGATGTTGCGGGTGTGCAGATTGTAGGGCGACAGGAACTCGCTGATCGCGATCATCAGGTAGACGGCGATGAGGAAGATGCCGGAGGCGAGCGCCATCCTGTGGCGGCGGAACTGCCACCACATGAGCTGGAACTGCGAGGCCTGGGCGATGACCTTCAGCTCCTCGACCTTGCGCTCCGCGGCATAGGGATCGAAGGGCGCGTCGGAGACGTAATGGCCGAGCGGCGCGCCGGGTTCAGGAAGCGGCGTCTTCACTTGCGGCTGCCTCCGCCAAGCCGGATGCGCGGGTCGAGGATCGCGAGCGCGATATCGGACACCAGCACGCCGACGACCGTCAGGAATGCGAGGAACATCAGGAAAGAGCCGGCAAGATACATGTCCTGGGTCTGGAGCGCCTTGATCAGCATGGGGCCGGTCGTTTCCAGCGACAGCACGATGGCCGTGACCTCCGCGCCGGAAATGATCGAGGGCAGGATGGAGCCGATGTCGGAGATGAAGAAGTTGAGCGACATGCGCAGCGGATATTTCAAGAGAACCCGCATCGGATGCAGGCCCTTGGAGCGGGCGGTGACGACATATTGCTTGTTGAGTTCGTCGAGCAGGTTGGCGCGCAGGCGCCGCACCATGCCGGCGGTGCCCGCCGTGCCGATGATGATGACCGGGATCCAGATATGCGACAGGATGGAGCGGAATTTCTCCCAACTCATCGCCGCGCCCATATATTCACGGTCCATCAGGCCGCCGATCGACACGCCGAACCAGATATTGGCGAAATACATCACGACGAGCGCCAGCATGAAGTTCGGCACGGCGATGCCGATGAGGCCGGCGAAGGTCAGGCCATAGTCGCCCCAGCTATACTGGTGGGTGGCGGAATAGATGCCGATCGGGAAGGCGATCAGCCAGGTGAAGATGATGGTGACGAAGGAAACCAGCACCGTCAGCCACAGCCGGTCGCCCACCACGTCGGAGACCGGCAGGCGATATTCGAAGGAATAGCCGAAATCGCCGACCAGCATTCCGCCGACCCAGTGCACGTAGCGCAGCACCGGCGGCTTGTCGAAGCCGTAGCGCTCGCGCAGCTCCTCGATCTCCGCCATGTCGGTCGCCTCGCCCATGGCGCGCAGTTCCGAAATGTAGCTCTCGAAATAATCGCCCGGCGGCAGCTCGATGATGACGAAGACCAGCATCGAAATGAGAAGCAGGGTCGGCACCATGACGGCGATGCGCCCGAGGATGTAGCGGATCATCGGGTGGGCCTTTCAGCGTGGTATTGGGCGAATACCCCCCTCTGGCCTGCCGGCCATCTCCCCCTCAAGGGGGGAGATTGGATGGAGTACCGCTTCGCCAATTTCAAAGGCCGGCGTTTCAAGTGAAGGGCCAGCCCCTTGCCGATCTCCCCCCTTGAGGGGGAGATGCCCGGCAGGGCAGAGGGGGGTATGGCGCGTGAAGGGCTCCACAACATCACGCACTCTCCTCATACCAGAACGTATCCGGCATGTAGACGCCGAGGAAGGCGGTGGGTTGGAAGCCGCAGAGGGCCTTGGCGGGGATGTTGCGCAGGCGGCGCGAGCGCACGATCGGCTGGGAAATGCCGTTGACCGTGCCGATGGTGAAGACCTGTTCGGCATGGTGTTTCAGCATGTCGTGCCAGATCGTCTCGCGCTCCGCCTCGGTCGTCGTCATCTCCCAGGCGGTGAGCTTGTCGACGAGATATTGCACCTCGGGCATGTCGGGCGGCTCGCCCTTGGTCTTGACGGTCGCGTAATACATGCCCCAGACCGGCCACTGGAGCTGGTCGTCGGCGGTCGGCGCGAGTTCGAGCGGCGACATTTCCGGCGTCGGCACGCCATTGTCGAGCCCGTACCAGACGGACATGACGATCTCGCCGCCGATAGCGCGGCTGCGGAAGATATCGCGCTGCGAGGTGCGCACGAAGAGCCCGAGGCCGACCAGGCGGAAATGATCGGTGATCAGTTCCAGCACGTCCGTTTCCAGCGTGCTTTCGCCGGCACTTTCCACGACGATATGGGCGGAGCGGCCGTCCGGCAGCAGGCGCAGGCCCTCGTCGTCGCGCTTGTCGAGGCCGGCCTCGTCGAGCAGGCGGTTGGCCTGGTCGGGGTCGAAGGCGGCCCAGGCCTTGGCATATTCCGGCTTGAACAGCGGGCTTTCCGGCAGCACCGTGTTGGCACTCTCCTGGCCGAGGCCGTAGAACACCGCCTTGTTGATTTCCGTGCGGTTCAGCGCCAGCGACATGGCGCGGCGCACGCGCACGTCGCGCAGCACCTTGCGCCAGCCCTCGTCGCCGCAGTTGAGATTGGGGACAAGTGCGACACGCGAGCCGAGCGTGCGCTTCCACAGGAGCACATTGATCGGATAGATCGTCTCGGCATTCTTCAGGAGCGTATAGTCGGCGAAGTCGAGATTGGCGACCTGGAGATCGCTCTCCCCCGTCGCGGTCTTGGCGGAAATGAGGTCGGGCGAGGAGACGTTCATCACCACCTTGTCGACATAGGGCAGTTGCGTGCCGTTCTCGTCGATCCGGTGGAAGAAGGGGTTGCGCTCGAAGATGAACTGTTCGGCCGGCGGCGCGGTGCGCGGGCGCCAGGCTTCGAGCGTCGGCAGGTCGGGATTTTCCGGCCGGGTCTGGCGCGACATCTTGATGTGCAGCCCACGCCAGTCGTCGACGCGCTGTTTTATGATGTGCTTTTCCAGCACGTCGGCCGCCTGGAACTTCTTGTGGAACTGCCGCATGTAGGCCGCCGGCAGCGCCAGCACCAGCGGGATGGGCGAGGCGAGCTTGGGCAGGAAATCCGGGATCGGCTTTTCCCAGGCGTAGCGCACGGTCACGTCGTCGATCACCGAGAAGATCGGCGGCTTGCCCTCGACGAGAAGGTCCGTCGGCGGGCCGCCCTTGAGGAGCTCGCGGTTGAGAATGACGTCTTCCCAGCAATAGCGGAAATCCTCCGCCGTGAAGGGATCGCCGCTCGACCATCTGTGGCCCTCGCGCAGGCGGAAGGTGAAGATGCGCTCTTCCTCCACCGTGTAGCTTTCGAGGATATCGGCCTGGAGCTTCAGGTCGCGGTCATAGCCGACGAGGCGCGAATAGCTGTTGATCGGCATCAGCCGCACGTCGCGCTGGCCGCCGATCAGCATGCGCACGCTGCCGCCCTGCACGCCAGGCTCCCCGCCAAGCGCCGCCGTGTTGACGACGCGCGGCACCTTCGGCAGGCGCTCGGCGACCGGCGGCAGTTCGCCGGCGTCGACCTTATCTTTCAGGTACTTGGATTCGCCACCGCCCGCCCGGGCGAGACCGGGGAGGAAGGCGGCGGCCAAGAGGCCGAGTGTGGCGCGGCGCGTGATCACGATGACAGTTCCCGTACATCGGCATTGCGGCGCGCCAGCACGAAATGGCCGCCGCCGAGATCGGCCGGCGCCATGCCGTCGCCGCCGTCGTCGTCATCGCGGAAGGCGCGCGCCCAGCTTTCGCGCGATACCGCGCTGGTCTTGCCCGCCGTCTCGAAATTCAGCGGGCGTTCGAGATCGGGGAAAGGCACGGCGTCAAGCAGGGCGCGCGTATAGGGATGCACCGGTGCCGTCATGATGATCTCGCGCGGCGCGATCTCGACGATGCGCCCCGCCCACATCACCGCCACCCGGTCGGCCATGTAGTCGACGACCGACAGATTGTGCGAGATGAACAGGTAGGTGAGGCCGAGGTCCTTCTGGAGGTCCTTCAGGAGGTTGAGGATCTGCGCCTGCACGGACACATCGAGCGCCGAGACCGGCTCGTCGCAGATGATCATGCTCGGCCCAAGCGCGAGCGCGCGGGCGATGCCGATGCGCTGGCGCTGGCCGCCGGAAAAGCTGTGCGGGTAGCGTTTCAGCGAGGCCTCGTCGAGGCCGATGGCGCGGATCAGCGCCTTGATCGCCATCTTGCGCTTGGCGACGTCGCCGTAATCGTGGATGTCGAGCGGCTCGCGCAGGATTTCGCCGATCGTCATGCGCGGCGAGAGCGAGGAGAGCGGGTCCTGGAAGACCATCTGCATGCGGGTGCGCAGCGCCTGCAATTCCGCGCCCTTGGCCTTCAGCACGTCGATCGGCCCGCGCCCGTCGTCGAACAGCACGGAGCCGGTATCGGGCTCGATGGCGCGCATCAAAATCTTGCTGACCGTGGTCTTGCCGCAGCCGCTTTCGCCGACGAGGCCGAGGCACTCGCCGCGCCGGATGTCGAAGCTGACGCCATCGACGGCGGGCCGCGCCTTTTCCTTCGCCTTGCCCGGCATCTGCCAGTTGTCCTTGCGGATCGCGAAGGTTTTGGAAAGATCGCGCACCGACAGGATGATGTCCGGCCCGGTGCGCGCCTGGTATTTCTTCGAGAGCAGGCTTTCCTGGTTGACCTCGATCTCGCGCAGCGGCTTCAGCCGGTCGCCGCGCTGCATTCCGAAATGCGGGATCGCCGCCATCAGGCCCTTGAGATAGGGATGGGCGGGGCGGTGGAAGATCGTCTCGACCGGCCCGGCCTCCATGATCTCGCCCTGGTAGATCACCACCACCTCGTCGGCGATGTTGGCAACGACGCCGAGATCGTGCGTGACGAGCAGCACGGCCATGTCCATCTGCAATTGCAGGTCCTTGAGCAGCTTCAGGATCTGCGCCTGGATGGTCACGTCGAGCGCGGTCGTCGGCTCGTCGGCGATCAACAGCGCCGGGCCGCAGACCAGCGCCATCGCGATCATCGCGCGCTGGCGCATGCCGCCCGACAGCTCGAAGGAATACATGTCGTAGACCTTGCGCGGATTGTGGAAGCCGACGCGCGACAGCATGTCCTCGCAGCGCTCGCGCATTTCGGCCCCCGTCAGGCCCGTATGGATGCGCAGCGTCTCGCTGATCTGGTCGCCGATCGTGTGCAGCGGCGAAAAGGAGGTCATCGGCTCCTGGAAGATCATGCCCATGCGCCCGCCGCGGATCGAGCGGATCTTCTGGCCGTCATGCGGCAGCGACAGAATGTCGATGGGGGCCTTGTCGGAGAGCGGGTCGTCGAACAGGATCTTGCCGGAAACCCGGGCGCTCGGCGCCTGCAGGCCCATGGCCGCCAGGCTGATGACGGACTTGCCGGAGCCGGACTCCCCCACCAGGGCCGTCACCTTGCCGGGCAACACCCTGAGGCTCGCGCCCCTGACGGCCGTGATCCTTGCGCCCATCAGCGCGAAGGAGACGTGCAGGCCTTCAATCCGCAGCAGGTCTCGCGGCCGGCCGATCCCATTCGAATCCATATGTACTTTCTCGCCTGTCGGATATTTATCCATACGGCTTTTTCTTGTTCCCCGCCTTGACACTAGCGCGCGTATTTTTTTCTGTCCACGCCTTACTTTACGGCAGGTTTGGGGTTGTCGTTGCTCGGGCGCGGACCGAATATGACAGTCCATATTGCCGTGCACCGGCGCCTCCTTAGGACAGATTGATGTCAGCCAAGCAACGATTGAACGCGGAACTCGAAAAAGCCGCCGCACAGCGCGATGCCGGCGCTTTTGATGCGGCGCGCGCGGTGCTGGAGGCCGTGGGGCGCGATCCGGAGCGTTCCGCGCTCGGGCCTCAGACCGCGCTCGGCCTGCCGCGCCGCCTGCATTCGGCCTTCCTGAAGCTCGCCAAGGCCGAGCGCGACCCGCTGAAACGCATCGGCTACCAGTATCATCTCGTGCCCGATCCGGCGGTACTCGCGCCCTTCGCCGCCTTCACCTCCACCGAGCGCCGCGCGATCGCCGAGGCCAACCGCACGTCGATCCCGCCGATCATCCACCAGGTGTGGATCGGCGACGGCCCCATTCCGCCCTCGACCGAGGCCTGGGCGCGCCATGCCAAGACCCATGGCTACGGCCATTTCCTCTGGCGCGAAAAGGATCTCGAAACCGCCGGCGTCTTCGAGAACGCCGCCTTCCGGGCGATGCTGGAACAGGGCGATTATCCGGGCGCGGTGGATGTCGCGCGCTATCTGCTCCTGGAGCAGGAGGGCGGCATCTATCTCGATTGCGACTGGTATCCGGCCCGCACCGATATCGGCTTCCACGATATCCTGCCGATGACCGGCCTCATCGCCATGGCCGAGGCCGTGCCGCGCCAGACCGGCCGCGGCAGCCTGCTGCTCGCCAATTCCTTCCTCGCCGCGCCAGCGCACCACCCGATCATCCTGCGCCTCAACGACGCCCTGCCCAAGGCCATCGAGAGCATGCCGGACGCCCCCGCCTGGTGGTCGACCGGCCCGCTCCTCTTCACCGTCATCGCCCGCGGCGGCTCGCTGACGCTGGCGGACGCGGCGATCATCGCCGCGGAACTGCCGCGGGGGGCGCCGTTTTCGGACGTGGAGACGGCGTGCAGGGCGGCGGAGGCGGGGGATGGCGGGCTGCTGTTGGCTTGGAAGTCCTGGTAGGGGCAGCATCCCCCTCTGGCCTGCCGTCCATCTCCCCCTCAAGGGGGGAGATCGGCAAGTGGCAGGAATCTTGCTCAAATTGAAACGCCAAAGATGGGGCGAGCCGGTGCTCCATCCAATCTCCCCCCTTGAGGGGGAGATGCCCGGCAGGCCAGAGGGGGGTGGCAACGCGCACCGCCCGTCACCACATACCGCCCGCATTCCGCTTGAAGCCGACATCGTTCCGTGCTTTGCCCGGCATTGTATTCTATCTGTGACGATCGGCGGGTAGCACAGCCGCCACAGAGTCCCGTTTGGAGAAGACCAGCATGAAGATCGCGATGATTGGTTCCGGTTATGTGGGGCTGGTATCCGGCGCCTGTTTTGCGGATTTCGGCCATACCGTCGTGTGCATCGACAAGGCGGAAGCGAAGATCGAGGCGCTGAACCGCGGCGAGATCCCGATCTTCGAGCCGGGGCTCGATGCGCTGGTGGCCGAGAACGTCAAGGCAGGGCGGCTCTCCTTCACCACGGAATTTGCCGGCGCGGTCGGCGATGCCGATGTCGTCTTCATCGCGGTCGGCACGCCGTCGCGCCGCGGCGATGGCCATGCGGACCTTTCCTATGTCTACGCTGCCGCCCGTGAAATCGCCCAATCTGTCAAGGGTTTCACCGTCGTCGTCACCAAATCGACCGTGCCTGTCGGCACCGGCGACGAGGTGGAGCGCATCATGCGCGAAACCCGGCCCGACGCCGATGTCGCCGTCGTTTCCAATCCGGAATTCTTGCGCGAGGGGGCCGCGATCAGCGATTTCAAGCGGCCGGACCGAATCGTCGTCGGCATCGAGGACGAGCGCGCCCGCGACGTGATGACAGAGGTTTACCGGCCGCTCTACCTCAACCAGTCGCCACTGCTCTTCACCAGCCGACGCACCTCCGAACTCACCAAATATGCCGCCAACGCCTTCCTGGCGATGAAGATCACCTTCATCAACGAGATCGCCGACCTCTGCGAAAAGGTCGGCGCCGACGTTCAGGAGATTTCCCGCGGCATCGGCCTCGACGGGCGCATCGGCGGCAAATTCCTGCATGCCGGCCCGGGCTATGGCGGCTCGTGTTTTCCCAAGGACGCGCTGGCGCTGGTGAAGACGGCGCAGGACAATGACAGCCCCGTGCGCCTCATCGAAACGACCATCGCCATCAACGACACGCGCAAGCGCGCCATGGCCCGCAAGGTCATCTCTGCGCTGAACGGCGACGTGCGCGGCAAGAAGATCGCCGTGCTCGGCCTCACCTTCAAGCCGGAGACCGACGACATGCGCGACGCGCCGTCGATCTCGATCATCCAGGCTTTGCAGGACGGCGGCGCGAAGGTTTTCGCCTATGATCCGGAAGGCATGGAGGCGTCCCGCGCCATGCTCGACAATATTTCCTACGGCACCTCGCCCTACGACATTGCCGAGGGCGCCGACGCGCTGGTCATCGTCACCGAATGGAACCAGTTCCGCGCGCTGGATTTCCAGCGGCTGAGGACCAGCATGGGCAGGCCGCTCGTCGTTGATCTCCGCAATGTCTACAAGCCGGACGAGGTCAAGCGCCATGGCTTCGCCTATGTCGGCATCGGCCGCGGCACGTCGCCCATGGTCGTACCGATCGCCGAGGCGGCGCAATGACGCATTTCCTCGTCACGGGCACCGCGGGTTTCATCGGGTTCCACCTCGCGCGGCGCCTGCTCGACGACGGCCATTCGGTGACGGGCTTCGACGGCATGACGCCCTATTACGACGTGCGCCTGAAGGAGGCGCGCCTCGCGCTGCTCACGCCCCGTGACGGCTTCCGCCAAGTGACCGGCATGCTGGAGGACCGCTCGGCACTGGAGGCGGCCGCCGCCCTCGAAAGGCCGGACGTGATCATCCACCTCGCCGCGCAGGCGGGCGTGCGCTACAGCCTGGAAAATCCCGGCGCCTATGTGAATTCCAACCTCGTCGGCTCGTGGAATGTGCTGGAATTGGCAAAAGCGCTCCAGCCGCGCCACCTGCTGCTCGCCTCGACCTCCTCGATCTACGGCGCCAACGAAAAAATCCCCTTTGCCGAGGGCGACCGCGCCGACGAGCCGATGACGCTCTATGCGGCCTCGAAGAAATCCATGGAGCTGATGGCGCATTCCTACGCCCATCTGTACAAGGTGCCGACGACGGCCTTCCGCTTCTTCACGGTCTACGGCCCCTGGGGCCGGCCGGACATGGCGCCGATCAAGTTCGCCGACGCCATCCTCAGCGACCGCGCGATCGACGTCTACGGCCAGGGCAATATGAGCCGCGACTTCACCTATATCGACGACCTCGTCGAGGCGATCGTCCGCCTTGCCAACGTCGTGCCGGTGGAGGCAAGCCGCATCACGACGCCCGGCCTCTTCGATACGCTCTCGGCGCAGGCGCCCTTCCGCGTGGTCAATATCGGCGGCGGCCACCCGGTGGAACTGATGGCCTTCATCGAAACGATCGAAAAAGCCCTCGGCCGCCCCGCCACGCGCAACTACATGCCCATGCAACAAGGCGACGTCCCCCGCACCTTCGCCTCGACCGATCTGTTGCACAGCCTCACCGGGTTTACGCCGAGCGTGGAGCTGGAGGAGGGCATTGCGGCGTTCGTGGAGTGGTATCGGGAGTGGCGGGGGTGAGGCTGACAGGGGCGCCTTAGGCACCCCCCTCTGTCCTGCCGGACATCTCCCCCACAAGGGGGGAGATTGAATCGCGGCTATGTCCCGCCTATCGCTACGTTGCAGATGAAGAGATGCCCGCGCGCCCAGCCAATCTCCCTCCTTGTGGGGGAGATGCCCGGCAGGGCAGAGGGGGGTGTCAAACGCCCACGCCGCTCAAGCCGCCTCGCCCTTGCCCGCCAGCACAAAATCATACTCCACCTCCCAGAACGACCCCTCGAACTCGTACCCCGTCGCCCGCGCCGCATCGTCGACAAGGCGAAAATCAGCGAGCAGGCTCTGCTTCACGCCGAAGACCGCATCGGATTCGATATAGGGATCGTGCGGATCAAAAATGTGGGTGATCAGCGTCTCGAAGCCATCGGCCTTGAGGATGAAGTGCAGGTGCGCGGGGCGGTACGGATGCCGGCCGAGGTGGTTCAGCATCTGGCCGACCGGGCCGTCATGCGGGATCGGGTAATATTTCGGCTTGACGGCGCGGAACCAGTAGCGTCCGTCCGCCCCCGTGCGGAAAACGCCGCGCAGGTTGAATTCCGGCTGGATGCCGAGCTGCTGGACGTCATAAAAGCCCTCGTCGTTGGCCTGCCAGACATCCAGCACCGCGCCTTCGATCGGTCGGCCGGCGGTGTCGCTGATGCGGCCGGAGATCACCATGTCCTCGCCCTTTTGGTCGAGGCAGATGTTGGCGCCCATCGGCAGTTCCGGCGCGTCCTGCACATGGAACGGCCCGAGCACGGTGCTTTCCGAGGCGCCGGAAGGCTTGCGATTGTTGATGGCGTCGACCAGCATCGAGACGCCGAGCGTGTCGGAGAGCAGGATGAACTCCTGCCGCCATTCGTTGCACATCTGGCCGGTGCGGGTGAGGAAGAGGATCGCTTCCATCCACTCCTCCTGCGTCGGCTCGATCTCCTTCACCGCCTCGTGCAGCTTGCGCGTCACCACCTCCATGATGGCCTTCAGCCGCGCGTCCTTGGCATTGCGGTTGCGGCCGGCGACGACTTCCACGGAATTCTCTTCCGTGAAGAAACCCTTTTCATGCTCTTGCATCGCGCGCCTCACTTTCCCAGAACGGCGGTCATGACCCGGCGAAGCTCCGCAACGGGATCGCCAGCGCCATCCGCCTGCCGCCAGCAGACATGGTGGTCCGGGCGCACCAGCACGACGCCGCCGTCGCGCACCTCGCGCAGATTGGCCCAGTCGCCGGTGAAATCCTGCCAGTTCTGGCGCGGGCCGATGGCATGCGCCGCAATCTCGATGCCTAGCTCGCGGCCGACCACCTTCGCCGCCTCGATCCAGCCCTGCCCGCCAATGCCGGTCAGCACGGTGAAGCGGCCGTGGCCGGCGAGGTCCAGCGTCGAGACCTTCCTGCCATCCTCGGCGAACACCCAGGCATGCGGCAGACGGGCGCCGGGCCAGGTGGTCTGCTGGAAATGCAGCTCCGGGTCCTTTTCGAAGGCGGGCTCGGGCTCGCCGTCGCTCACCACGGCAACCGAGCGGTAGCGCTGGTTCATCTCCACGCCATGGGCGTCGAATTCATAGACTTTCGCGGCGATCGCCGTGCGGATGGCGGCGCGCTGTTCTTCGGCGGCCGGCGTGTTGTTGCAGCGGGCATCCATGTTCTGCTGCATCTTCACCGGGTCGATGGAATCGAGCAGGCCGAGCGCCTTGAAGATCGGGCCGAATTCCTCGATCGACCTGTTGGCGCGGGTAACGATCTGCTTGGCGATCGGCGCGCGCTCGGCCTGGTAGCTGTCGAGCAGCCCTTCGCCCGCCTGGCCCTTCAGCACGAAGGCGAGCTTCCAGGCGAGGTTGAAGGCATCCTGGATCGAGGTGTTGGAGCCGAGCCCGTTCGACGGCGGATGGCGGTGGATGGCGTCGCCCATGCAGAAGACGCGGCCGTTCGAAAGGGTGGTCGCATACATGTTGTTGACGGTCCAGGTGGAGACCGACTTGATCGTCACGTCGAGATCGGCGACGCCGACGAGATCGCGCACCACCTTTTTCGCATGCGCCTCGTCCACCGATGGGGCCGGCTGGTTGATGTCGTAACCCCAGACGATCAGCCATTCGTGCCAGGGCCGCACCATGCGCACCAGCCCCATGCCGATGCCGCCGACATCGGCGCCCGGCTGCAAGACCCAGTAGAGCACCGAGGGACGGTGCGCGACGTAGCGCGACAGGGCGGCCTCGAAGAGGATGTTCATCGAGCCGGCGACGCCCATGCGGCCCTCGAAGGAGAGCCCCGCATGTTCGGCGACCTTGGAATTGCCGCCATCCGCGCCGACGAGATATTTCGAGCGCACGGTCAGCGTCTTGCCGGTCAGCCGGTCGAGACAGGTGGTGGTGACGCCGTCGGCATCCTGTTCGTGGCTGACATACTCCGTGGACATGCGCGCCTGCGTGCCGCGCGAACAGGCGGTCTTGAACAGCAGCGGCTCCATGAAGGTCTGCGGCAGGTCGTTCATGTGGCTCGGCGAGGAGAGCTGGTGTTCGGCGCGCGAGACGGGATGTTTGCCCCAGCTCTTCATGCGGCCGATTTCCTCGCCGGCAAGCGCGGTGCAGAAGACGTTCTCGCCCATCAGGTCCTGCTCGGCGGCGTACATATAGGCCTCGTCCTCCACCTCGCGGCCGAGGTCGCGCAGCACTTCCATGGTGCGCTGGTTGGTGATGTGGGCGCGCGGCGTGTTGGCGAGCCAGCGGTAGCGGTTGATCACCATGTTCTCGACGCCGTAGCTCGAAAGCAGCGCCGCGGTGGCGGAGCCGGCGGGGCCGGTGCCGATGATGAGCACGTCCGTGGTGATGTCAGCCATGTGATGATCCTCCCTGATGGACAGACGGGCCGCCGACGAGTGTGCGGCGGACCGGAAAGAGCTGGATGCCGGTGCGGTCGGAGAAGGCGCCCCAGAGGCCGCGCGGCGCGAAAAGCATGGTGAGGATGCCGGCAAGGCCGAGCATCAGCAGATACCAGGAGCCGTAGTCGGCGAGCAGGTTCTGCAACAGAAAGAACAGGATGACGCCGAGGATCGGCCCCTCGATGGTGCCGATGCCGCCGATGACGACGATGAAGATGACATAGGCCGTCCAGTCGGTGACGGAGAAGGCGGCATCCGGCGAGATACGGGCCTTCTGCACATAGATCAGCGCGCCCGCGAGCCCCGTCATGAAGGCGGTGGCGAGGTAGACCATCGCCTTCATGCGCCGCGCATCGACGCCGACGGCGCGCGCCGCCTGCTCGTTGTCGCGCACGGCGGCAAGGCCGAGCCCCTGCTTGCTGCGCAAAAGACGGTAGATGAAGCCGATGGTGGCGGCGGCGAGGATGAGCGCCAGCCAGTAGGTGATCGCGTCGCTCGCTTGCGCCGGTTTCATGCCGAAGAGATCGCGCAGCAGCCCGACGCCTGCCATGTCGCGCACCGCCTCGCGCGGCAGCGAGGTGCCCGTGCCGCCGCCGAGCGTTTTCCACTGCGCAAGCAGCAGCCGCACCACCTCCGCCACGACCCAGGTGCCGATGGCGAAATAGGGGCCGTAGAGGCGGAAGGTGAAGAAGGCGGTGGGTATGGCGAGCAGTGCGGAGAGCACCCCGGCAATCAGGATCGCCGGGATGGGATCGATGCCGAAGAGGATGACCGCGCCGAACATCGCATAGGCGCCAAAACCGACGAAAACCTGCTGGCCGACGGAGATGAGGCCCGCATAACCCGCCAAGAGGTTCCAGCTCTGCGCGAGAACCAGCATGGTGAGGATGAAGAACAGGTCCTGCACCGCGCCGCGCGAGACGAGGAAGGGCGCGGCAAGGCCGAGCGCCAGCACGGCGAGCGCTATGAGCCGCGAGACCGAGGAGGCCCTGGTGCGGGTTTCGACCTTGAGGGAGGGGATGGCGATGGTCATCGGGATACCTCAGTCGACGGCGCGCGGGAAGAGGCCGCGCGGCCGGATCAGGAGAACGGCGAGGAAGGCGAGGTGGCCGGAGAGGATCTGCCATTCCGGATTGACGGCGGCGCCCAGCGTCTGCGCCACGCCGAGGATGACGCCGCCGGCCAGCGTGCCCCAGAGCGAGCCGAGGCCGCCGATGATCACTGCCTCGAAGGCATAGATCAGCCGCGCCGGCCCGGCGGTCGGGTCGAAATTGGCGCGCGTGCCGAGATAGAGCGCGGCGATCGCCACCACCGCCATGGCAAGCCCGGTCGCCACGGCAAAAACCTGCCGCGGACGGATGCCCATCAGGCCCGCCGTCACCGGATCGTCGGAGGTGGCGCGGAAGGCGCGGCCGAGCGCGGTGCGGTAGATCAGGAGGTTCAGCCCGACGATGACGGCGACCGCCGAGAGGAAGGCCATCAGCGGCATCAGGCCGATGGTAACGGCCCCGAGGTTGATGGAGGCCGTTTCGAGCGCGCCGGCGGAGATGCGGCGGCTATCGGCGGAAAAACCTTCCAGCAGGGCGTTCTGCAGCACGATCGACAGGCCGAAAGTCACGAGCAGCGGCGGCAGCACGTCCTTGCCCAGCGTCCGGTTCAAAAGCACTGCCTGCAATGCATAGCCTGCGATGAACATCAGCGGCATGACGATCAGCACGGCGAGGAAGGGGTTGAGGCCGAGCCCGTTCACCAGGACGAGGATGAGGAAGGCGGCGAGCACGATGAGGTCGCCATGGGCGAGGTTGACCAGCCGCATGATGCCGAAGACCAGGCTGAGGCCGGCGGCAAACAGCGCGTAAAGCCCGCCGAGCAGCACGCCCTGCACGATCGTATCAAGAATGGTCATGGCTTTGCGCTCCGAAATAGGCTGCGTGGATTGCCGCGCGGCTCAGCGCCTCCGGCCGGCCGGAAAGCGTGATGCGCCCCTCCATCATGCAATAGACGCGGTTCGCCACCTTCAGCGCCTGGCCGATATCCTGCTCGACGATGACGATGGCGGCGCCGCTTTCGCGGATGCGCGGGAAGGCGGCATAGATGTCGCGCACAACGACGGGAGCAAGGCCGAGGCTGATCTCGTCGCAGAGCAATACGTCCGGGTTTGCCATCAGCGCCCGGCCGATCGCCACCATCTGCTGCTGGCCGCCGGACAGCGCAGTAGCCGGGTTGGCGCGGCGCTCCTTGAGGATGGGGAAGAGATCATAGACGGTCGCAAGCGTCCAGGCACCGCGCCGCTTGCCATAGGCGCCGATCATGAGGTTTTCCTCCACCGTCAGTGAGGGAAACAGCCGCCGCCCCTCCGACACCATGGCGATGCCGCGGGCGAGAATGTCCGGGGCGGCGAGAGCACCCACGGCCTCACCGCGGCAGAACACGCTGTCGGGCGCGTTTGTGAGCACGCCGGACAGCGCCCGCATCAGCGTCGTCTTGCCGGCCCCGTTGGCGCCGATGATGGCGATGGTCTCGCCCTCGGCCACGGTGATATCGACGCCGAACAGCGCCTGGAAATCGCCGTAGAAGGCCTTGAGGCCCTTCGTTTCGAGAAGCGCCGTCATATCTCGATCCCCAGGTAGATTTCCTGCACGTCGCGCGAGGCCATGATCTCGGCCGGCGCGCCGATGCCGATCACCCGGCCGAAATGCAGCACGAGCAGGCGTTCGACGACCGAGGTCAATGCGTGCAGCACATGCTCGATCCAGATGACGGCGACGCCCTTGGCGTGGATGGCGCGGATGGTGGCGACGAGCGCCTGGCATTCGCCCTCCGTCAGCCCGCCGGCAATCTCGTCGAGCAGCAGCAGGCGCGGCTCGGTGGCCAGTGCGCGGGCAAGTTCAAGGCGTTTTCGCTGCAACAGGCTGAGCCCGCCCGCCGGCACGTTGGCCTTGTCGATCAGCCCCGTCTCGACGAGGATTTCGGCGCAGTGGTCATAGGCGTCCGCCTCGCTGCGCCTTGCGCCGAAACTGCCGGCGACCAGCAGGTTTTCGAAGACAGTCAGCTTCTCGAAGGGCTGCGGGATCTGGAAGGTGCGCCCCATGCCGGAAAGACAGCGCGCCATCGGCGGCGTGCGCGTGACGTCGGCCCCGGCAAAGCGGATCGCGCCGCTGTCGGGCGCGATCGTGCCGGTGATCAGGTTGAACAGCGTCGACTTGCCGGCACCGTTCGGGCCGATGATGCCGAGCGCCTCACCGTTTTCCACGGTGAGGCTGATCGCATCGGCGACCGTGAGGGCACCGAACCGCTTGGAGACGCTGTCGAGCTGCAACAGGGACATGGTTTTGATCCTTCAGGCGATCGCTTCCATGGTGCCGCCGGTCGGAATGTTCGGCGCCGTCTTGTTGTCGGTGATGACGAGATCGTAGCCGCCGCCGTCCTTCAGCCGCCACTGGCCGCCGACGAGCGGCGTCTTGGCGATGTTCTTAGCCGCAAAGGGCGGCAGGCCCTTGCCGTCCCAGGCGATCGGGCCGACCAGCGTGTCGAGCCGTGTCGCGGCAATGGCAGCGGCCACCGCATCGCCATCCGTCGGGTCCTCGGCGCGGGTGAGTGCGTCGACCGCCAGCTCGAACAGCGCATGGGCAAAGCCGATCGGCTGCGTCCAGGGCCGGCCGGTCGTCTTGGTGAAGGCGGCCGCGACCTCGGCCGAGGTCTCGCCGGTCAGCGACGACTTGAACGGATGGCTGGGCGACCACCAGACCTCCGACGAGAGGTTGTGCCCGGCATTGCCCAGCGCCTCCACCGCCTGCGGGAAGAGCAGCGCCTTGCCGATCGAGGCGACCTTGGGCACGAAACCCTGCTGCTTGGCCTGGTTCCAGAAGGTGGTGAAATCCGGCGGGATGACGACGCCGGTGATGATCTCGCACTGACCGGCCTTGAAGGCATTGATCTGCGCGGAAAAATCGTCGGTCATGTTCTGGTAGCGGCCGGGATCGTTCAGCGAATAACCCATCTTCTCCAGCACCGGCGGGAAGCCGACGACCTTGTCGCCCCAGGCATTGCCGTCGCCATCGTTCGGGAAGAGGCCGCCGACCTTTTTATTGGTCTCCACCTGCGCCCACATATTGGTGAAGACGGCGATGACGTCCTCCAGCCCCCAGAAGAAGTGGAAGGCATAGTCGAAGGGTTTCCACGAGGCCGGATCGCCGGGATTGCCCTGCTGCCCGATGAACCAGGGCTGCCAGGGGGCGACGGTGGAAATGCACGGCATGCCCTCGGCTTCCGCCGTCGTCGCCACCGGATTGGTCGTCTCCGGCGTCGAGGCGACGAGCATCAGGTTGACCTCGTCGTCGACGATCAGCTGCTTGGCCACTTCCGCCGCGCGGTTGGGGTTCGACTGGCTGTCCTTGACGATGATCTCGTAGTTCAGCCCCTTGGCTTTCGCCGCCATCAGGAAGGCGTCGATGACGAAGCTGTCGGCCTCGCCGAAGGCGGCGAGCGGCCCGGTCTGCGGGCTGACATAGCCGAGCTTGATCGCCGCATTCTGCGCGATCGCCGGCATCGGAAAGCCCGATGTCAGGGCAACGGCGCTTCCGGCCGCCGTGGTCTTCAGAAGTTCGCGTCTCGTCAGCATGGTTCTTCCTCCCAAAACCCTTCCTCCCGAAGGGTGACGTCAATTGGCCGGCCGTCTGCCCTCCCAGGCATCCTGCAACAGCGCGCGGATCGACGGACGGTCGATGGCGCGCGGGTTGCGGTAAGGGCTTTGCGTGGCGATCTCGGCGGCGCGGTCGAGATCGGCTTCGGAAAGGCCGAGGTCCTTCAGCGCCAGCGGCGCCCCGGCGGCTCTTGCGAAATCCCACAGCCCGCCGCCGACCGAACCGCCGAACATCTTTGCCACGGGGGCGAGCAATTCGGGCACGGCGACGGCGTTGAAGGCCGCGGTATGCGGCAGCATGATCGCATGCGTATCGGCATGCGGCGTATCGAACGTGCCGCCGAGCGTGTGGCAGATCTTGTGGTGCAGCGCCATGCCGACCGTGCCGAGCACCGTGCCGCAGAGCCAGGCACCATAGAGCGCCTCCGCCCGCGCTTCGGCGTCGCTGGGCTGGGCGACGAGCTGCGGCAGGCTCTCGCGGAAGGCGCGCAGACCCTCGATCGCCATCAGCGAGGAAACGGGGTTGCGGTCCTCGGCATAGAGCGCCTCCACGGCATGCGCCATGGCGTTGAGCCCACTGGTGACGCTCATGGCGACCGGCAGGCCAAGCGTCAGCGCCGGATCGTAGATCACCACTTCCGGCAGGATGCTGGCGGCGCGCACCGTCGTCTTGCGGCCGGCCTCCGTCTGGCCGAGGATCGGCGTTACCTCCGAGCCGGCATAGGTCGTCGGGATGACGATCTGCGGCAGGTCGGTGCGATAGGCGATCGCCTTGCCGAGCCCGGTCGTCGAACCGCCGCCGAGCGAGACGACGCAGTCCGCGCCCGTCTGGTGCACAACGTCCATGGCCGTCTCCGTCACGTCGATAGGCGTGTGCATCACGGCACCGGCGAAGACCCCGACTGCGCGGGATCCGAGCGTTTCCGCCAGCCTTTCGGCATCGGCCTTCTGGTGCGGCGTGGAGAGCACGAGGGCGCGGCGGCAGCCGATCCGGTCGAGCCAGTCGCCGACGGTGTCGAGCTTGCCGGCGCCGAAGACGATATGGGACGGGCTGGTGGAATAGACGAAGTCGCGGGTCACGCCGATGCTCCCTGTTTCGATCGCGCCATGACGAAGGTGTAGTCGAGCCGGAAACACGGTTTGTCGGCCGCGCGCTCGAAGCGGCAGATCAGCTCCGGCTTGACGCCGAACAGCGCATCCGCGTCGAGCTGCGGGTCGCTGGCATCATAGAGATGGGTGACGATCGTCTCGAAGCCGGCCGCCTTGATCATGAAATGCAGGTGCGCGGGGCGGCGAAGCGGCAGGCCGGCCTTGCGCAACAGCGTGCCGACCGGGCCGTCATCCGGCACGCCATAGCCCGCCGGGCGAATGGTGCGGTAATGGAACCGGCCCTCGGCATCGCTGCGAAACAGGCCGCGCAGGTTGAATTCCGGCTGGAGATCCGGCTGCTGGTTCTCGTAGAGGCCGGCGGCGTTGGCCTGCCAGGTGATGACCTCGGCACCGGATATCGGCGCGCCGTCGAGATCCTGCACGCGGGCGGAAACGGCAAGCCCTTCGCCGATACCGTCGAGCGAGATGTCGCTGCCAAGTGGGCGTTCCGGCGCATCGGCGCGGAAGAAGGGTCCGCGCACGGTGTTGGGCGTCGCAAGCTTCGGGCGGCGCGTGTTGACCTCCTCGACCAGCGCCGAGGCGCCCAGCAGATCGGAGAGCAGCACCCATTCCTGGCGGCGGTCGTCTGCCGCATGGCCGACCTCGGTGAGAAAGGCGATGAGGCTGCGCCATTCGGCGGGCGTCGGCTTCAGTTCGGCAATCAGCGCGTGGAGGTGTGTCACGGTCGCGCTCAGCGCCTGGCGCAGCCTGCCGTCGCCGGCAGCAGCGATCCGGCGCGCAAAAGCGTCCGACGCGGTCAAGGTATCGACAGGGGAAACCATCGGTCCCGGCATGCTTTCTCCTCCAAGCTGAGGGAAATCTAGCAAAGGTCGGACGCGGCATTGATGATTTTGTGCCGGGATAATATAACGGATCGTTATGAAGATAGACGAGCGTCACCTGATCCAGCTTGCCGCCGTCGTCAAGACGGGCGGCGTCACCGAGGGCGCGGCGCTGCTCGGCATGGCGCAGCCGGCCGTCTCGCGCACCCTGTCGATGCTGGAAAAACGCCTTGGCGAACCGCTGTTTCTCAAGGGAAAACGGCCGCTCCAGCCGACGCCGCTCGGCCGCGCGCTCGCCGATCACGGCCAGGTCATGCTCGCCGCCTCGCGCAAGGCCTCCGATACGATCGAGAGTTTTCGCGTCGGCAAGGGCGGCACGGTGCGCATCGGCGGCACGCCCTTTTTCATGGATGCACTGATCGCCGGCATGGTCGCCGAATTCCAGAACCAGCACCCGGATGTGCGCGTCGACCAGAGCTACGGTTATTTTCCCGACCTGCGTGCCGCCTTGAAGGCCGACCAGATTGACCTCGCCATCTGCCCCATCGATATTCTCGACGAGGGCTCGGGGCTGGAATTCCACGAGATCCTGCCCGGCCGCAACGTCGTCGCCTGCCGCGTCACGCATCCGCTGCTTTTGAAGCGCCGCCCGCAGCCGATGCACCTGCTCGATTACCCTTGGGTCGCGCCACCGCCGGGTAGTCCGCTGCTCGCCGACCTGCGCAGCATGCTGCTGTCCTTCGGTGCCACCGAGATCCGCATCCGCTATACCGGCGGCTCGCTCATGAGCGTCGTCAACTTCCTGAAGGGCAGCGACGCGCTGACCGTGCTGCCGCACAGCGTGGTCTTTGCGCAACGCAACGAAAAATCGATCACCGCGCTGCCGGTCAACGTGCCCCACCCCCAACGCGCCCTCGGCCTCCTGAAACGCGCCGACGCCCCCCGCATGCCCGCCGTCGACCATTTCGCCCGCCATGTGCAGCGCGGCTTCGACAATCTCAAGCACCTGATCAAGCGGCATGAGGAATCGGTGGTGTGGGGGCTTTGAGGGGCAGCGGTTGTGGCTCCCCCCTCTGGCCTGCCGGCCATCTCCCCCTCAAGGGGGGAGATTGGATGGGGCACCGTTTAGCTCATCTTTGACGGTGCAGTTTGAGTGCTATTCCTGCCTCTTGCCGATCTCCCCCCTTGAGGGGGAGATGCCCGGCAGGGCAGAGGGGGGTGCCTTGGCGGCACCCCACAACATCACCCCTTCACAAACGCCAGCACATCGGCATTGAACTTTTCCGCCTGGACTTCTGCCAGCCCATGCGCACCACCCTTGTACACGAGTAGTGTCGCATCCTTGACGATCTTCGCCGACTTTTCCGCCGACGCCGCGATAGGCACGATCTGGTCGTCGTCGCCATGGATGATGAGGGTCGGGCGGTCGATCTTCTTGAGGTCTTCGGTGTAGTCGACCTCGGAGAATTCGTGCACGCAGTCATAGTGGCCCTTGATGGAGCCTGCCATGCCCTGCAGCCAGAAGCTCTCGCGGAAACCCTCGTTGACCTTGGCGCCCTCGCGGTTGAAGCCGTAGAAGGGGAGGGTGAGGTCCTTGAAGAACTGCGAGCGGTTGGTCGCCGTGCCCTGGCGGATGCTGTCGAACACTTCCAATGGCGTGCCTTCCGGGTTGGCCTCGGTCTTCAGCATCAGGGGCGGCACCGCGCCGACCAGCACCACCTTGGCGACGCGCGCCGTGCCGTGGCGGCCGATATAGTGCGCGACTTCGCCGCCGCCGGTGGAATGGCCGATCATGACGAGATCCTTGAGGTCGAGCTTTTCGATCAGCTCGGCGAGGTCGTCGGCATATTGGTCCATAGTGTTGCCGTTCCAGGGCTGGTCGGACCGGCCGTGGCCGCGCCGGTCATGGGCGATGACGCGAAAGCCGTTCTGGCCGAAGAACAGCAGCTGCGCATCCCAGGCATCCGCCGAAAGCGGCCAGCCATGCGAAAACAGGATCGGCTGGCCCGTGCCCCAATCCTTGTAGAAAATCCGGGTTCCGTCCTTCGTCGTGATGGTGCTCATGGTCTCTGCTCCTTCGGGTTGGGTTTGTGAAAAGGCAAGGCGGGGCAGCAGCGTGGCCGCGCCGGCAAGGGCCGCGGTGGTCAGTGTCTGGCGCCGGGTGATGGGCAATAGGGTGCTCCAGTCGGTCATGAACCTCCTCCTTTGATGGGATGATTTGGCGTGTCGTCAGCGCCGGTCGGCGGCGAGCAGGTGGCGGACGGTCGGCGGGTCTTCGCCCTTGTGGAACTTGCGCACCTCCGCCTGCAGGTCGGCATCGGCCTTCGAGATGCGGCGGTGCTGGCGCAGGTGTTCGGCCCAGGATTCCACGAAGAACCATTCGAGGAAGATCTCCGGGTCGGCCGCGTCCTCCGTCACGCCCCAGCCATAGGCGCCGTCGCGCCGCCGTTCCGAGGAGAAGGTGTCGAGTGCGGCAAGGAAGGCCGCGCGGTCGGCGGCGTCCACCCGGTATTCGACGGTGATGAGAACGGGGCCGCGGTCGTTTTCCACCGTGCCTGCGGTCAGCGGCTCGGGCCAATGGTTGGAGGGCACGAGGTCCGCCTCGCCCTTCGGCAGCTTCAGCCGGTGGAAGACCAGGCCGACGACCAAGAGGCCTGCGGCGGCGACCAGCAGCGTGGCGGAAATGCCGAGCGCTTCGGCGATCGTGCCCCAGGCGAGGCTGCCGGCCGTCATCGCGCCGTTGAACACGGTGAGGTAGATGGCAAGCGAGCGGCCGCGCACCCAGTTCGGCAGCACGGATTGCGCCGTACCGTTGAGCGTCGTGAGCGCGGTGATCCAGCCGGCGCCGAGCAGCAGAAGCAGAAGGATCGCCACCCATTGCGGCGGGGCCAGCGACAGCCCCGCCATGACGGCCGCGGCGGCGATGGCGGCGAGCAGCATCAGCCCGTCGACGTCGAGGCGGGCGCGCAGCATCGGCATCAGGAAGGCCCCGCCGATGGCGCCGGCACCCACCGCGCCGAGCAGCACGCCATAGAAACCGGCCGTGCCGCCGAGCAGGTTGCGCGCCACCAATGGCAGCAGCGCCCAGACCGCGCTGGAAAAGGCGAAGAACACGGCGGCGCGCACCAGCACGACATGCAGCTCGCGGCTCGACTTGGCATAACGCAGGCCCGCGCGGAAGGCGCCGAAGAAGCGCTCCGACAGCGCGTCCTCGCTGTTTGCCGGCCGCCGCCACCAGAGGAGGGCGGCGATGACGAAGACGTAGCTGATGACGTCCACGCCATACGTGACCGCCGCGCCAAAGGTGGCGAGCAGCACGCCGCCGAGGGCCGGGCCGATGGCGCGCGAAATGTTGATGCCGAGCGAGTTCAGCGCGATGGCGCCCTTTACGTCGGCCTTCGTCACGAGTTCCGGCACGATCGCCTGCCAGGTGGGCGCCATCAGTGCCGCGCCGATGCCGCCGATGAAGGTGAAGGCGACGAGCGAGGTGATGGATTGCAGGCCGGTCGCCGACAGCGTCAGCAGCGAAATGCTGGCGGTGGCGAGGATGAGCTGGATGACGATCAAAAATTTGCGCCGGTCGAGGATATCGGAAAGCACGCCGGCGGGGATCGCCAGCAGGAAGATGGGGAAGGTGGAGGCGGCCTGGATGAGGGCGACGGCGGCGGGGGCGGCGGAAAGGTCCGTCACCAGCCAGGAGCTGGCGACATCGCGCACGAAGGTGCCGATATTGCCGACGATCGTCGCTACCCAGAGCACGGCGAAGACTTTTTGGCGCAAGGGCGCGAAGGCGCCGGGCGGGCGGGCGGTGTCGGCGGCCATCAGGTCCAGTCCTCCCGGGGTGCCGTCTTCCAGCGGTGCAGGTCGTACCAGGCGACGAGCAGGAAGGCGCCGGCCAGGCCGAGATGCTCGAAGAAGGCGTTGGTCGCCATCATGCGCTCCATGCCGGGCGTCATTTCCCAGAAGCGCAGCGCGATGAAGGTCGCCATCAGCGTGAAGGCCGAGAGCGCCAGCGCGCCGATCCAGCGGCAGAAGCCGGTCAGCACCATGGCCGAGCAGGCGAGCTCGAAGAAGATGACCGCGGCGGCGATGGGGGCGGCCGGCGTCAGGCCGAAATGTTCCATCTCGGCAATGGCGCTGTTGAAATCGAAGAGCTTCATCAGGCTGCCCTGGATATAGGCGGCGCAGAGCCCGAGCAGAGCGACAAGCCGCACCGGATGGCTGATGATGAAGGGCGCGCAGACCTTTGCCGCGCGCTGTTCCATGGTTTGCAGCATATTCACTCCTATACCGCCCAGCAGGCGCAGCCGAGCGCGCCAAAAAAGCCCTTGAGATCGCCGATCGGCAGTTTCGACGTCCAGGCCCCGGCATGGTCGTGGCCATGCACACCGCAGGAACTGGCGCAGCCGCAGGTCGAGATCGCCGTGCGCCGCAGCGAGCGTTTGCCCGCGCCCTCCGGCTCGCCCCAGGCGGCGTAACCACCGAAGGTCTTCACCGGCGACCAGTCGGGCATTGCCGGCGGCACGGGGTTTTCGTCGAGCGCGGCGAAATCGCCGGCACCATAGACGATTTTCCCGCCGACCATGGTGAGTTCGGAGGTCAGGAAGGAGATTTCGTCCTCGGCGCAGGTGAAAAAGTCCTTGTCCGGCACGATGAGGTCGGCGAACTGGCCCTTTTCGATGCGGCCCTTTTTGCCCTCCTCGTTGGAGAACCAGGTGACGTTTTCCGTCCACATGCGCAGCGCCGTCTCGCGGTCGAGGCAGTTGGCGCGCGGATAGAGCGCCAGGCCGCCGACCGTCCTGCCGGTCACCATCCAGGACAGCGAGACCCAGGGATTGTAGGAGGCGACGCGGGTGGCATCCGTGCCGGCGGAGGTTTTTATGCCCTTTTCCAGCATGCGCGCGACGGGGGGCGTGGCTTCGGCCGCGGCATTGCCGTAGCGCTCGACGAAATATTCGCCCTGATAGGCCATGCGGTGCTGCACGGCGATGCCGCCGCCGAGCGCCGCCACGCGGTCGATCGAGCGTTCGGAAATGGTTTCCGCGTGGTCGAAGAACCAGTTGAGGCCTTCAAGCGGAATATCGCGGTTGACCTTCTCGAACACGTCGAGTGCCCGCGAAATCGTTTCGTCATAGGTGGCGTGCAGGCGCCAGGGCCAACGGTTTTCGGCGAGGATACGCACCACGCCTTCGAGATCGCCCTCCATTTCCGGCGGCATGTCCGGCCGCGGCTCGCGGAAATCCTCGAAGTCTGCGGCGGAGAAGACCAGCATTTCGCCGGCCCCGTTGTGGCGGAAATAATCGTTGCCCTGCTTGTACTTGACCGACTTCGTCCAGTTGAGGAAGTCCTGCTTTTCCTCCTTCGGCTTCTGCGTGAAGAGGTTGTAGGCGAGCCGCACGGTCATCTGGTTGTCGTCGGCGAGCTTCTGGATGACGGCATAGTCGTCCGGATAGTTCTGGAAACCGCCGCCGGCATCGATGACGGAGGTGACGCCGAGCCGGTTCAGCTCGCGCATGAAATGGCGGGTGGAATTGACCTGGTAGTCGAAGGGCAGTTTCGGTCCCTTGGCGAGCGTCGAATAGAGGATACCGGCATTCGGCTTGGCCAGAAGCAGGCCGGTCGGGTTGCCGTTGGCGTCGCGGGTGATCTCGCCGCCCGGCGGGTTCGGCGTGTCCTTGCCGTAGCCGACGGCACGTAGGGCCGCGCCGTTCAAGAGCGCGCGGTCGTAGAGATGCAGCAGGAAGACCGGCGTATCGGGCGCGACGGCGTTGATCTCCTCGATGGTCGGCAGGCGTTTTTCGGCAAATTGGTGCTCGGTGAAGCCGCCGACGACGCGCACCCATTGCGGCGGCGGGGTGATCGCCACCTGGCGCTTCAGCATGTCCATCGCGTCGGCGAGCGAGCGCACGCCGTCCCAGCGCAGTTCCATGTTGAAGTTCAGCCCGCCGCGCACGACGTGGGTGTGGTTGTCGCAGAGCCCCGGCAGGGCGCTGCGGCCCTTGAGGTCGATCACCCGCGTTTCCGGCCCGGCCAGCGCCATCACCTCGCGCTCGTCGCCGACGGCGAGGAAGGTGCCGTCGGCAATCGCCACGGCGGTCGCCTGCGGATTGCTGCGGTCGAGGGTGGTGAAACGGCCGTTGCGAAGGATGAGATCGGCGGTCATCGAACGGGTCTCCTGTTGGGCATGCGCGCCGGCGCTACCCATCGTGAGGGCGGCGGCGGTCGCGCCGAGGAATTTACGACGGGTCGGCATCAGGCGTGTGTCCTGTCAGTGGGTTTTCCGCCCTTCGGCATTTCGCCGAAGACATGCGGCTTGACGTGATGTTGCAACCAGGAGTGCGCGGCCGGGTCACGGTTCCAGAACGACTTGGCGAGCGGCACGATCTGTTCGCCGACGAGAATGCCGAGCAGCCCGATCAGCGCCACCACCGGCGGGGCCGGCGAGCGCACGTTCAACAGGCTGTAGATCACGCCCACGAGCAGGCCGGCGCCGAGCGAGAGGAGATAGATTTTCATCACAGGCTTCCCTCCATCATGGATCGAGTGCCCGCCCGCAGGCGATGCGGGCAGGCGGAACGGGATAGGGCAGGCGCTTGGCTCAGTGCGCCTCGGAGGCGCCGAACATCGTCTTGGCGTAGATGATGCCGAGACCATACGCCCCGCCGAATTTCTTGGCGATGCCCGTCGTCAGCTCGTAGCTTTCGGCGCGCGCCCAGTCGCGTTGCAGCTCCAGCAGGTATTGCAGCGAGGTCATCGGGCGCACGCCGGCCTGCACCATGCGGTCCATGGCGCGGTCATGCGCTTCGGTGGAAATGTCGCCGCAGGCATCCGCGATGACATAGACCTCGAAGCCCTGGTCGAGGGCCGAGAGCGATGGGCCGACGATGCAGACGGAGGTCCACAGGCCGCACAGCACCAGCCGCTTCTTGCCGATGCGGTTCACCTCCTCGATGACGGCCGCATCCTCCCAGGTGTTCATCGAGGTGCGGTCCAGCAGCGGCTGGCCGGGGAAGGCCTCGGTGATCTCGGTAAACATCGGGCCGGAAAAGGTCTTTTCCGCCACCGTCGTGAGGATCGTGGAAACGCCGAAACCCTTGGCGCCATGGGCGACGAGGGCGGCGTTGTTGCGCAGGTTCACGGCGTCGATCGACTTGGTCGCAAAGGACATCTGCGACTGGAAGTCGATCATGATCAGCGTGTGGTCCTTGGGCGAAATCAGCTGGCTGCCGGGGGTGGGCGTGGCATTCAGGGTCATGGACGGTCTCCCTTTGCAGGATGCGTGTTGCGGGTTCCGGAATGACCCGACTATGCCCCCGCGCCCCGCGCCGTTCTTGTCCGGTATGTTCGTCTTTTGAAGATTCCGCCAGGTTTCTAGGTTGAAAATGCACGCAACCATGCGCGCGGCCCGGTCGCGCCGATCCGAAAAATTCAGGAGCGGCTGTCGCGGCGGAAGCGGGCCGGGGTGCCGCCGGTGACGGCGGAGAAGATCTTGGTCAGGTGGCTCTGGTCGGCAAAGCCGCAGCTGATGGCGATCTCGGCGATCGGCAGGTCGGTCAGAAGCATGTCCTTGGCGCAGGCGACGCGGTATTCGGTGAGCCAGCGGGCCGGCGTGCGGCCGAAGCTCGCCTTGAAGGCCTTGATGAAATAGCTCTGCGACAGCTCGCAGCTTTCCGCCAGCTCCGCGATGGAAAAGCCGCCGTCGAGGCGGGCGGCGAGGAATTCCAGCGCGCGTTTCTCCTGCCACGGCGCCAGCGTGCCGCGGCGCTCGGCGGGGAAATAGACGCCGCCATAGGCCTGCGTCAGGTGGGTGAGGATGGCAAGCCCGACCTGTTCTAGGAACAGCCGGCTTGCCTGCTGCGGCCGCTCCAGCGCCGGCAGCAGCGCCTGGGCGAGGCCCAGCATTACCGGGTCGAGCGTGCCGGGCGGGCATTTGAAGCCCGTAAGCTCCGGCCGGCCGATCTCGGCGGCAAAGGCCCGCACATGCCAGAACGGGATCTGGAAGCGCACATTGTCGAAGGGCGAGAGGTGGTGGCAGCGCCATTCCTCGCGCAGGTCGGTGATCGCAAGCGCGCCCTTCGGATGGCCGCCCTCGAAGACCAGAGCTGCGCCGCGCCACAACCGGTGCAGGCGGAAATCGGCAAGCTGCGTGATGATGTTGAAGGCTTCCTCGCGCGGGTTCGGCGGGCTCGTCACGAGGTCGTCGCGGTCGGAGCTGAGGCGCGTCACGGTCATCGGCGAGACATGCAGGATCGCCCGGCGCGGGAGTGCCGCCGCCTTGGCGGGATCTGCAAAAAACGCTTCGTTCACCGCGGCCTCCCTCCCGTCAATTCAGGTGCTTGCGGTCCCAGACGGCGGATTTCTCGCCGTACTGGTGCAGCAGATGGGCGCAGATAGCGACCGCGACATGGCGCAGCAGCGCGGGCGGCGAGGGCTCCGCGCGACTGCCGAGCAGCGCCAGCAGCGCCGTGCCGAGATTGCCGAGCACGGAATCCGGTTCGCCGCGCCGGCAGACCAGCCGGCGGCTCGCCATACCCGGCGACAGCGCCGCCGCCTCGTCGAACAGCGCCTTGGGCAAAACGAAGGCGAGCGCGCGCAGCCGGCTGGCGAGGCGGATGCGCGCGCCGTCCGCGAGGTCGACCAGGCAGATCGAGCCGCGCTCGTAGTGGCGCACCGGCGTCGCCGATCCGTCGGCGCGGATATCGGCGTGCGCCGCATCCTCCAGATAGAGCATGAGGAAATAGGCGTCGGCCGCGGGGAGGGGCACGTCGTTTTCCCCGCCCGGCTCGAATTCCTTGCAGATGCTGGTGACGGAAAAGCCGGCGGCCCGGATCGGCACCGTGGTGAGGCTGGGGGCTTCCGGCGTGCCGAAATAGAGGCCCACGCATGTCAGGTCTTTGTGGGCCGGGTCTTTGTCGGGAAGCGTCAACGGCAATCTCTCAACCACGTCTGCGGATGGTTTTGACCTTAGTCGACGCCGCCCGACCGTGCAACGCAATCGGCACTATTGCGAAAACGTCAACAATATATGCAATATTATGGATCTTCTGGTGAAGGCCGAGGGAGGTTATCTCTTGCTCAACGAATGAACCGAGAGCGAGGACAAATCCATGCTTACCCAGATCAAAGGCCTGCACCACGTCACCTCGATGGCGGCCGACGCGCAGGAAAACAACGATTTTTTCACCAAGACGCTCGGCCTGCGCCGCGTCAAGAAGACCGTCAACTTCGATGCCCCCGACGTCTACCATCTCTATTACGGCGACGAGACCGGCTCGGCCGGCACGGTCATGACCTATTTCCCCTTCCCGCACATCGCCAAGGGCAACCGTGGCGCCGGTGAAGTCTCCGAGACGGTGTTTTCCGTGCCGAAGGGCTCGCTCGGCTACTGGAAGGAGCGCTTTTCCGGCACCGGCCTGACCGGTCTTGCGGAAGACGAAGCCTTCGGCGAGAAGCGCCTGCGCTTCTTCGGCCCCGATGGCGACGGCTTCGCGCTGACCGAGGTCGATGGCGACAAGCGCAAGCCCTTCGTGGGCGGCACGGTTCCGGCCGATGACGGCGTGCACGGTTTCCACGGCGTGACCATGCGGCTGCGCGATGGCGGCGCCACCGGCGAACTCTTGAAATATATGGGCTATGAGGAAATCGACCGCCGCGGCGCGCTGACCCGCTATGCCGTCAAGGACGGCAACGGCGCCGATGTCATCGATCTCGAAGTGCTGCCCGGCGCGCCGTCCGCCCGCCAGGGTGCCGGCTCCGTGCACCACGTCGCCTTCGCGGTGGAAAACCGCGCGGCACAGGAGGAGGTGCGCAAGGCGCTGATGGATACCGGCTACCACGTCACCCCGGTGATCGACCGCGACTATTTCTGGGCCATCTACTTCCGCACGCCGGGTGGCGTGCTGTTCGAAGTGGCGACCAACGAGCCGGGCTTCAACCGCGACGAAGACACCGCCCATCTCGGCCAGGCGCTGAAGCTGCCGCGCCAGCACGACCATCTGCGCGCGCAGATCGAAGAGATCCTGCCGCCGATCGTCGACTGATTTGCGATCCCGCCGCCGGCGCCACCCAGCCGGCGGCCTCCTCATTGTTTCAGGGAGACCCACATGTCCCGTGACGCCTACCATCATTTCGCCAGGACGCCGGAAGCCGGCGCGCCGCTGGTCTTCACCTTCCACGGCACCGGCGGCGACGAACACCAGTTCACCGGCCTCGTGCAGCAGATCCTGCCCGCCGCCGGCATCGTCTCGCCGCGCGGCGACGTTTCCGAACATGGCGCAAACCGCTTCTTCCGCCGCACCGGGGAAGGGGTCTACGACATGGCGGACCTCGCACTGCGCACGAAGAAGATGGCGGACTTCATCCGCGCGCATAAGACGGAAAACCCCGGGACGCCGATCTACGGCCTCGGTTATTCCAACGGCGCAAACATCCTCGCCGCGGTGCTTTTCGAGGCGCCGGACCTGTTCGACCGGGCGGTGCTGATGCATCCGCTGATCCCCTGGACGCCGGCGCCGAACGCAGCGCTTGCCGGGCGAAAGATCCTGATCACCGCCGGCAGGCGCGATCCGATCTGCCCGCTGCCCCTGACGGAGAAGCTCGCCGCCTATCTGGAAGGCGAGGGCGCTTCGGTCGATCTCGCGCTGCACGATGGCGGCCACGAGGTGCGCCAGCCGGAAATCGACGCCATTGCTGCCTTCCTTGCCGATCAGGGATAAGGTGGACGAAAGCGGCCGGCTCCCGCCCCGGAGCCGGCCTTCAAGACAATCCAACGAGGAGAAAAAACCATGAGCTGGATGCCCGGTATTGAACCGCAATGTCCCGAGGCCGGCACGGTCGACGACATCGAGATGCTGATCGTGCCCCGCGCCCGCGATCTCGGCGGCTTCGAGGTGCGCCGCGCGCTGCCGGCGCCGGAGCGCCAGATGGTCGGCCCCTTCATCTTCTTCGACCAGATGGGACCGGCCGAATTCCTGCACGATGGCGGCATCGACGTGCGCCCGCATCCCCATATCGGCCTTGCCACCGTCACCTATCTCTACCAGGGCGAGTTCCAGCACCGCGACAGCCTCGGCACCAACCAGATGATCTATCCGGGCGAGGTGAACTGGATGGTCGCCGGGAACGGCGTCACCCATTCCGAGCGCACCAGCCCCGAGACCCGCGCAAAACGCCATTCGCTGTTCGGCATCCAGACCTGGGTCGCGCTGCCGGAAGCCGACGAGGACAAGCCCGCAAGCTTCGAACACCAGGGCGCCGACGCCCTGCCGTTCCTGACCGGCGAGGGCAAGGAAGTGCGTCTCATCCTCGGCAATGCCTGGGGCGAGCGCGCGCCTGTGAAAACCTTCTCCGAAATGTTCTATGCCGATGCCGTGCTGGAAGCCGGCGCCAAGCTGCCGCTGCCCGACAACCACGAGGACCGCGGCCTCTACGTCACGCAGGGCTCCGTGCTGATCGCCGGCCAGGAATTTCTCGCCGGCCGGATGATGGTGTTTCGCCCCGGCGATCCCATCACCGTCACGGCAGGCGAGGCGGGTGCCCGCCTGATGCTGCTCGGCGGCGAAACGATGAACGGCCCGCGCTACATCGCCTGGAACTTCGTCGCCTCCTCGAAGGAGAAGCTGGAAGCCGCGCGGGAAGCCTGGAGCAAGGGCGATTTCGAACACGGCCGCTTCCGCCTGCCGCCGGACGACAAGGCCGAGTTCATCCCCTTCCCGGAGACCCTGCCCACCGGCCACTGAAACCGTTTGGCGGCCGAGATTACGGGTCGAGTTCCGGATAATGGCGGAAGATGTCTTCCTCGTTCGGCGCGAGCCGTCGGTCGCTTTTCAGATAGGCGGCGATGGGGGGATGTTTCGCCACGGCGGCCGAGACGGCGGCTATCTTCGGATAGTCGCCGTAAAGCCGCTCCATCAACCGCGGGAAGGCATAGGAAAGCCCGCTCATCACCTGGAAAAGCGAGAGATCGGCATAAGTCAGCCGATCGCCGACGAGGTGGTCGGGGCCGGCGGGGTTGCGCTCCAGGATGGTCTCGAACCAATCGAGGAATTTTGGCACGCGCTCGTTACGGAATTCCTCCGCCCGGCGCAGCGCCTCCGGCTTCTGGTCCTCGTAATATTGCCCGGCGCCGATCGGGTGGTGCACGTCGTGCCCCTCCACGACGAAATCGGCGATGGTGAGCTGGATCTGGTGCGTCCACAGCCGCAGCCGCTCGTCCTTCGGCGCGAGCTCCAGCCGGTCGCCGAGATAGAGCAGGATCGCCGCCACTTGGCCGACGACCACCGCCCCATCCTTCAGGAACGGCGGCGCGAAGGAGGGTGTCTCGATCCCCTTTCCAAAAGCAGAGAGCACCCGGTCGCCATCCTCGCGCGCGACATCGCGATAGGGCGCGCCCGCCGCCTCCAGCGCCAGCCGCACATATTCCCCGCGGCCCTGAATGCCGCTCCAATAGTAGAGTTCATAGGTCATGCCGGCCAAATGCTATCAGCCCCGCCCGGGTTCCGCAAAAGGCGAGGGCATGGCCTTGAAGCCATTGCCGGCGCCGGTCATGATGCCCCCATGGCGCAATCATCCGGCACCTTTGAGGTCGAAGAGGTCTTCACCGAACAGCACGACCTGTTGGTCCTCTCGCTCGGCTTCATCTCGCCCGAAAACCCGCTCGACATCCTGCATTTCGCCTGTGGCCGCACCCGCAGCGGCCAAATCCCGCCCCTGATCGAGGACCTCCTTTATATCGCGCGCACCGACCAGGATCTCGCCTGCGACAGCCGCGATCTCATCGCGCTCGCTGCCACACCCGAAGGCATCGCGCTCCACCTCACCGAAGCCGGCGCCGAGGCCCTCCGGCTCCCACAACAAACCCTCTTCCGCTTCGACCGGCATCCCCACCTGCTGCCCCAGGCCGCTGCACTCCTCACCGCCATGTCCGCCGCCGGCCAGGAGCAGGTGGCGCCTTGAAAGGCGCAAACGCGGACAGCCCATTCGCTAAAGTCACATAGGACTTGTTATGGAACTTATCGGGCCTGTCGCCCTTACATTTCCTTTGGCTTGACTCCCGTGGCTGCACAGATGACAAAAGCCCTTGTTCAGTTGGAGTTTACGATGGCAGACGAACCAAATCTCGATGCGAGCACTCAAGCGGTTGAGGCCACCCCGGCCGCAGTCCCTGCCGAGACAAAGAAGCGTCGGCCTCCGGCAAAGCGCAAGGAAGCGGCAGCTCCGGTCGTGACGCCTGCTGTCTCGCCCTCCAAGTCGCGCCGGCACTCCGAAAGCGAGAAGGCAGAAAAGCTCGCTCAAATCGAGCGCCGCCTGAGCGAGGGATCGACGTTGAAGGCGGCTGCCGCAGACGCCGGCATTTCGGACCAGACTTTTTACCAGTGGAAGCGGGCTGTGCCGACGGCGGACGCGAAACCTGCCGCAACCGCATCCCAGGACGATGGCCTCGCGGACCTGCTGGCGCTCGAAGCGGAAAACATCCGCCTTCGTGGCCTGCTGGCCGAAAAACTGCGCACCGAAAACAGCGAGTTGCGCAAGAAGCTCGGCCTGGCCTGAACCCCATTCCTTCGATCGATTGTATCGTAGCCGCAACTAATGTATGCGACGCCGAGCCTCGTTACCTGCGAGGCAAAACTTTGAGCCAAAGGTCTACCCGCGCATGAAATCGCAGCGCAGCTTTGTCGTCGTGAAAAAGAACAGCCGCCGGCAGTCAAAAGCCCAGGCATCGTCTATCTGGGGTGACACGGACTTCAAGGCCCTTGCCCGCGAGGCCGAGATCGAGGCACCGGGTGTTTTCTTGGAGCAGCCGATCGCGGCAGAACCGCCGGCTGCTGAACCGGCCTTGGTCGAAGAGGTCGCGGAAGCACCTGCACCCATCGAGGCGCCTGAGATCATCCCGACGCCCGAGCCCGTCGAAGCGGCTCTGCCAAAGGTCGCAAAGCGGCAGCCGGCCCGCAAGCGTAGCGTAGCGAAACCCTCAAGCGCGACGCCGACGGCGACATCCGCGGTGGAACCGGTGGTAGCGGCTGTCCCGACCTATGACGCTTTGATCGAGCTTGAAGACGCCAATCGGACGCTCAGGGCAGAATTGCGCAAACGGCTCGAAGCGGAGCGCAAGCAGCTTGTCGAGATGCTCGAACGGGTGGGCATCCGCCAGACTGCCGCGTGATCACGAAACGCCAAATCGCTCCAGCATCTTCTTGAGCTGAGCATTCTGTAAAACTAGCACATCCGCCAGCTGGCGCCTCAGCCGCTGGATATCCGCATCCACATTTTCCACCTCGGTCTGGAAGTGGTCCTGCGTGCTTGGGGCACTTGTTGCCTGGTTGTCGGGCGCGTCTACCGTATCGATCGAAGCCTTCTTCGCCCGGCCAACCCGCTTCCTGCGCGTTGCAACCTCTTTAACGGCCTCGTGCCGTTTCGGCGCCGTGCGTGCCTTGGAACGAGCGCGGGCAGACCGCTCAGGTGCCCTCGCCTCGTCCTCGGCCGGTTTACGGATCGGGGAAACATCCTCGGCGGGCGGCTCAGGCGGCACCTCTGTTACGGGAAGCGTGTCTTCCTGCGCCGGCTCGGCGCGCGCCTGTGCTTCGGCATGCTCCGCATCCTGGCCATTGTCCGCGCCTGCCGGCCGGCCCCGCGAGATCAGGTTCCCGATAAACTTCCATGGTGATTTCATCGTGCTTCAACCTCGAGCATTCGCGTCACGACGGACATGACGCGCCAATCCGACTCGGGACGTGAGCCTCAGCGCATTTTCGCTACCGACGATGTCATGGCTAGGGCCGATCGTGTCTGACGGCCCGAATGTGCCCGCCGATCAGGCGAGACCAAGCTTCTTTCGCAGGTCGGCGTTTTCTGCGCGAAGCTTTTCAGCCAAGATCTTGCGAAGCCGCTTGTTCTCTTCTTCCAGCTGAAGAAGCTCGGCCATCTCGTCACCGGCCGAAGCAGGCGCGCTGACGGCAACGGCAGCCTGCTTTTTCGCGGCGGCATTGCTGCGCTGGCGCTTGGCGGCAACGGGCTCGGCCGCGGGCGCCACCTCGGCGCCATTGCCGGTGCGCTTCTTGCGGGCATCGGAGACCTTTGCCGGCTGGGAGGGCGACGATTTTGCCTTGGCTTCCGCGGCCATCTTCTTCACTCTCGGGGCGCGCTGCTTCTTGACCGCCGGCGGGGTCACGCCGGCAATCGCCGCTGCAACGTCGGAATTGGTGCCTGGGGTCTGCTCGTCAGCCATCGTTCGCCTCCCATGATCGCTAAAGTAATGTTTCGGGCGCGTTGCAGAGGGAGTCAATATCCAGGGCGTCATTAACCCGCTTCGCCGGAACATATCACGCTTCAGCGCCAATCAATCCGCGGTTGCCCATGGCCCACCAGTTGGCGTATCGAAAGAAACGATTTGGGGAGAGTGCAGCGCGTGGGCGAAGACTGGGGACATTTCGATGAGGAACTGGAGCGCGCGCGCGTCGCCTGGCTCTATTTCATCGGCGGGCAGACCCAGCAGGAAATCGCCCAGCGCATGAACATCACGCGGCTGAAGGTCAACAAAATCATCGGCCAGGTGCGGGAATCCGGCAGCGTGCAGGTCAATGTCAGCCTGCCTTTGACAGACTGTATCGAGCTTGCCGAAAAGGTCTCCGCCCGCTACGGCCTGGTCGATGCGCTGGTGGTGCCGGATCTCGACGATTATCTGGAGCAGAAGCGCGTCATCGGCGAGGCGGCCGGTTCGCTGGCGAGCGAACTGATCGAGGGGCGCGACATGGGCGTCGGCATCGGCTCCGGGCGCACGCTGAGCTTTGCCGTGCGCAGCCTGCGCGCCCGGCCGAAATCCGAAAGCTGGGTCGTGGGGCTCACCGGCGGGGTCACCAGCGGCTCGGCCACCAACACGTTCGAGGTCGCGACGGCCTTTGCCCGCGCGCTCGGCGTCGAATGTCACTACCTGACGGCGCCGATCTACTGCGCCAATCCCGAAAGCCGCAATGCGCTGCTGCTCAACGACGAATTGACGGACGTGCTGGCGCGCACCGAGATTGCCGATATCGGCATCGTCTCCTGCGGGGCCTTGGCGCAGGATACGTCGCTGACCCAGATCCGTGTGGTGAAAGACAATCTCGATACGGTGCTGAAGCGCGGCGCCGTCGGCGAGTTCATGGGGTGGTTTCTCGATGCGCGCGGCCAGGCGATCGATCATTTCCTCAACGACTCGATCATCGCGCTGCCGCCGGACAAGCTGAAGCTCAAGCCGATTTCCGTGCTGGTGTCCGGCGGTATCCGCAAGATTCCGATCATCCGGGCGATCCTGCGCGCCGGTTATGTCAACCGGCTCGTCACCAATGAGGGTGTCGCGCGGGCCTTGCTGCAAGGCCCGCGTTGACTGTCCTGGATCAGGCGAGCGCCTTCTGGAGCGCGTCCGCCATGGCGCGTAGCGTCACATAGGTCGAGGCCGCACCGGGGTCGATATGGCCGACGGAGCGTTCGCCGAGTTTCGCCGAGCGGCCGCGCCGGGATTCGAGCGCTGCCGTCGCCTTCATGCCGGCCTCGCCGCCATCGCGCGCGGCAACCAGCACGTCCAGCGTGGAACCGCCATCCTTGGCAACACGAAAGCCCGCCTCGACCGCCGGCACCCAGGCGTCGATCATCGTCTTGTCGCCCTGTTCGGCGCGGCCGCGGTCGCGAATGCCCTGGCAGGCGGCACTCAGCCATTCGGCCATGCCCGCGCCGTCGAGGTTGAGGCGGTGGCTGACGGCCGTGCCGGCGCGCAGGAACGCGGTGGCGTAGAGCGGGCCGGAGGAGGCGCCGACGGCATCGAGGAAGGCCTTGGCCATGCGCTTGCAGATGCCTTCGATCGTCTCGTCGTCCTGCGTATCTTCCAGCGCGCGCTGCACGGCCTTCCAGCCGATTTCCATCGTCACGCCATGGTCGCCGTCGCCGATCACGCCGTCGAGTTCGGAAAGCCAGTTCTTCTCTGCGATGATCTCGTCGCCGACGGCATGCATCATCGTCTTGAAGATCGCCGGCGTGACGTCGCCCTCGGTCAGCAGCTCGCGGGGCTTTTCCTGCAGGGCGGCGCCGCTTTCGGCAAGCTTCACCGCCTTGCGGCTGCGGATCGCGATGTCGTCGGTCTTCTCGAAGGCGCCGACGACGAGGGCCGGCGTGCGGCAGGGATGGTCGAGCAGCGCCTGCAATGTATCGTCCAGCTTCATCAGCGTCACCGAGGCGCCGGCCATTTCCAGCGACGTGGCATATTCGCCGACCCAGGAGGCGTGGATCTCGATGCCAAGGGCATCGAGCCGCTGCTTGACGCGGCGGAAGATGAGGTAGAGCTCGATCTGCGACGTGGCACCGAGGCCGTTGACGAGAACGGCGACGCGCTCGCCCGCCTTGAGGTCAAGCTCTTTCAGAACCGCCTCCACGAGTTCGTCGCTCACCTCGTCCACCGGCGCGAGTTTCTGGCGACGGATGCCGGGCTCGCCATGCAGGCCCATGCCGATTTCCATCTCATCGTCGCCGATGGTGAAATTCGGCTTGCCGGTCTGCGGCAGCGAGCAGGGGCTGAGCGCCACGCCCATCGAGCGGGTCGCGTCATTGGCGGCCTGCGCCAGCGCCTCGACGCGCGCCAGCGGCTCGCCGAGATCGGCGGCGGCACCGGCCACCTTGAAGACGAAGAAATCGCCGGCAATGCCGCGGCGCTCGGATTTGCGCTCGATCGGGGCGGAGGCGACATCGTCGGCGACCGCGACATGGCGCACGGCGATGCCGGCCTGTTCCAGCTCCTCGGCCGCCATAGTGAAGTTCAGCACGTCGCCCGTATAGTTGCCGTAGAGCATGACGACGCCGACGCCGCCGTCGACGGCGCGCGCCGCCTCGACGATGTGCGACGGCGAGGGAGACGCGAAGATGTTGCCGACGGCGGCGGCATCGGCAAGGCCGCGCCCGACATAGCCGGCAAAGGCCGGCTCATGGCCCGAGCCGCCGCCCACGACGATGCCCACCTTGCCATCGCGCGGGCCATCGACGGCGACGACCGCCCGCCCCGTCGCACCCTCGACGCGCAACATGTCCGGATGCGCGCCGACCATGCCTTCGATCATCTCCGCGATGATGTTTTCCGGCGCGTTGATCAGCTTCTTCGTTTTGACTTCCTGGTTCATTCTGCTTTCTTTCGTCAGATCGATGCGGCCGTCGGCTTCAAGCGTCACGGCGGAGATAGCGGCGGGAAACGGCGTCGAAGGAAATGGCGAGCACGACGATCGCACCCGAGACGATGCCCTGCCAATAGGGCGAGACGCCGAAGAGCACGATGATGTTCTCGATGATGGCGATGATGCCCGCTCCGAAGATCGCCCCGATCGGGCTGCCGATGCCGCCGGTGGTGGCGACGCCGCCGATGACGGAGGCGGCGATCGGCGCCAGGACCCAGGTCTCGCCGATCGATGGCTGGGCAGTGCCGAGGCGCGCGACCATCAGCACGCCCGCAAGGGCGGCAATGGCCCCGGCGGCGGTGAAGACGAGAAGGCGCACCTTGTCGACCTTGATGCCGAGCATGCGGGCGCCGGCCTGGTTGTTGCCGATCGCATACATGTAGCGGCCGAAGGGCGTCTTCAGCATGACGAAGGTCGCGACAGCCAAAGCCACGAGCATGATGATGAAGGGCACGGGAACGCCGAGAAGGTCGCCGCGGCCGAGATAGTGCACGTCCTTTGGAATGCCGGTGATCGCGACGCCGCGGGTCAGCACCAGATTGGCGCCGCCGAAAATGCCGGCCGTGCCGATGGTGAGCACCAGCGAATGCAGCCGCAGCACCGTCACCAGCAGGCCGTTGATGAGGCCGAGGCAGGCGCCGAGAAGGATCGCCAGCAGCATCGCCGAATAGGGCTCGAAGCCGAGCCGCACCATGAGGATGCCGGAGATGACGCCGCAGAGCCCGCCGACCACGCCGAGCGACAGGTCGAGTTCGCCCAGCACCATCAGCATGGATTGCGCAATGGTGATCAGGCCGACGAAGGCGAGCCCGCGCGCGATGACCGACAGATTGTAGGGCGTGAGGAAATAGGGCGAGATCAGCGCGGAGAGCGTGAAGATCACGGCGAGCGCGACGAAGACGCCGGCAAGCGGGCTGCGCGACAGGATCGCCCAGGGCCTGGCCTGTATGGGCCTGGTTTGCGTGGAACTAGTTTGCATGGGCTTTCGCCTCCGTGCCGAAGATGGCGCCTACGAGGGTTTCGTTGCTGGTGTTGGTGGTGTCGAACTCGCCGGTGATGCGGCCGTGATGCATGGTCACGATGCGGCTTGCGCATTTCTTGAGTTCGTCGAGTTCGGATGAGACGAGGATGACGCCGACGCCCTCCTCCGCCAGACCCTTCATGATCCTGTAAATCTCGGTCTTGGTGCGGATATCGATGCCCTTGGTAGGCTCGTCGAAGATCAGCACGCGCGGCCGCGTCGCCATCGCCCGGCCGATGATGGCCTTCTGCTGGTTGCCGCCGGAAAGCTGCGAGATGCGCTTGCCCATGCCTGATGTGCGGATGCCGTAGTCGTCGATGATCTTCTGCACCGCCTCGCGCTCGCGCCCGCCGCTGATGCCGAAGGCACCTTTCGTCAGCGAGAGGATGGAGATGCCGATGTTTTCGCGCAGCGACAGCAGTGGGAAGATGCCGTGGTGCTTGCGCTCTTCCGAGAGGTACAGCATGCCGCCGTCGACCGAGGCGGATGTGTCGTTGAGCGTCCACGGCTTGCCGTCGACCGTCACGCTGCCGGCCTTGGCCTTCAGGAAGCCGAAGATGGTCTGCATGACCTCCGAACGGCCGGCGCCGACAAGCCCGGCAAAGCCGAGGATCTCGCCGCGCCGCAATTCGAAATCGACATCGTGGAAGCGTGCGCCGGAAAGGCCGCGCACCTGCATGATCGTGTCGGTGACCGGCCCTTTCGGGCGGAAATGTTCGTCGAAGGAAAGGTCCCGGCCGGACATGGCGCGGATCAGGTCCGCCTCGGCAATGTCGGCGATCCGGCCGCTTTCGATCTTCTCGCCGTTGCGCAGCACCGTGTAGTCGTCGCCGATGGCGAAGACCTCGTCCATCTTGTGGCTGATGAAGACGATGGCGTGGTCGCGATCGAGCAGGCCGCGGATGACCTTGAAGACGCGGTCCACCTCGACGCGCGTTAGCGACGACGTCGGCTCGTCGAGGATAAGCACCTTCATGGCGGCATTGGTGCAGGCGCGGGCGATCTGCAAGAGCTGCTGGTCGGAGACGGAAATGTTGGCGACCAGGTCGCGCGGATCGGCCTCGATGCCGAAGCGTTCCAGATAGGTCCTGGCTTCCTCGACGAGCGCATTGCGATTGACCAAGAGGCCGCCATGCCCCGTCCTGTCGAACGGCATGAAGAGGTTTTCCGCAACGCTCATCTGCGGGAAGAGATTGAGCTCCTGCGGCACATAGGCGACGTTCTTGTAGAGGCTCGCATCCTCTGCCGGATCGCGGCCATCGATCAGCACCTGGCCGCGGGACGGCCGGTCTGTGCCGGTCAGGATCTTCACGAGGGTGGATTTGCCCGCACCGTTCTCGCCGGCGAGAATGTGCGTGCGGCCGAGTTCGATCGTCAGATCGACCCCGTCGAGGGCGGTCACGCCGGGAAAGTCCCGGCCAAGGCCGCGGGTTTCGAGATAAGCCATGGGGCACCTGCGTACAGGAATGAGATGGAAAAGGCGCGGAGGGAGTGCCCCGCGCCTCGCGTCAGTCCGGTCGTGCCGGATCAGCCGCCCACATTTTCCTTGGTAAGGAAGGCGTTGCCGGTGTCGAGGTAACCCGGCACCTTGGCGCCCGTCGCCTGCGCCCAGAGCAGCATGACCGACCAGTAGCCCTGGAGTTCCGGCTGCGAGGCGGACGAGCTGTCGGCCACGCCGTCGCGGATCATGTCGAGCATTTCCGGCAGGTTGTCGAGACCGACGAGCGTGACCTGGCCCTGCTTGCCGGCTTCGACGATCGCCTGGCCGATGCCGATCGGGCCGGCGGCGTCGGATGCGACCCAGCCCTTGAGGTTCGGGTTCGCCTGCATGATGGCGGCCGCCTGCTGCTGCGCCGTCTCGATGCTGTCATTGTCGATGCCTTCGGCAACGACCTTGATGCCCGGATGTTCTGCGAAGACCTGACGGTGGCATTCGGCGCGGATCGAGTGGTTCGGCGCGGTCGGCACGCCCTGCATGATGGCGACTTCGCCTTCACCGCCGAGAACCTCGACAAGGCGGCGGGCCGCGATCTTGGCCTGCTCGCAGAAATCGGAGCCGATATAGGGGATGGCCATGCCTTCCGGCGGGATCGAATCGAAGATCACCAGCGGGATCTTCTGGTTCTGCGCTTCTTCGAGCGAAGCGCGGTTGCCGGACGGATCGAGCAGGTCGAGCGCCAGGCCATCGGGCTGGGTCGCAAGCGCGCTGTCGATGATCTGGTTCTGCTGCACGACGTCAGCGGACTGCGGCGCCGAGTAGATGACCTCGACGTTGGAACCGGTCTGCGCCTTGATCGCGGCCGCGGCGGCCTGCGCGCCCTCGTTCACCTTGTCGAACCACGGATGAACGACCTTCGGCACGACGACGAAGCGGTAGCTGTCCTTCTTGGTCGTTCCCTCGGCGTCCTGGGCCGAAACGGAAAGCGGCAGGGCAAGCGCGGCGGCGCATGCCAGGAGCGTGGCAAGTTTCTTCATGATGACCTCCCTTGGAGCAGGCGAAAATCCCTCCCGCCTGAATGATGGAACAGGGGCTTTGCATGGGGGCTCTCTCCCAAAACCCAAAGCCCACGGCGAATTTGATACAGATGTATTTTTATTTTTACAACAGTAAAATGACGAGCGTGATTGTCTGACGCAAAGCCCCGGCGCGCTGCTCGTCAAATCGCAGGATGCAAATACCGGGGACGCATCGTTGAATGCGGATGTCGCACTGCACATATCTGGGCGGGCTGAGCCATCGAAAGACAACGACCGCATGACACCGAAGACCGCATTGCTTTTGGTCAATCCGAATTCGCGCCGTGGCAGAGAAAGCCTTCCTCAAGTCCGTGACCTGCTGAGCCGTGCGCAGATCGACTATGTCGAACTGCCGCCGACGGCGGATGTCTCGGCGGCGGATGCCATTCGCGAACACGCCGCGCGCGTCGATATGGCGATCGTCGGGGGCGGCGATGGCAGCCTCAATGGTGCGGCGCCGGGATTGCTCGATACCGGGCTGCCGCTCGGCGTGCTGCCGCTTGGCACGGCCAATGATTTTGCGAAGACGGTGGGCATACCGCTGGACCTGCCGTCCGCCATCGGCGTCATCGCGAAGGGAAACACCACGAAGGTGGATCTCGGCCAGGCCAACCAGCACCCGTTCTTCAACGTCGCCAGCATCGGCTTCAGCGCCGATCTCGCCATGTCGCTCACCGAGAAGGCGAAGAAGCGCTGGGGCAAGCTGGGTTATGGCCTGGTGGCCGCCCGCCTGCTGGCGAGCTCCCGCCTGTTTACCGCGACGCTCGAACATGACGGCCAGGCGGAGGAGCTTAAAACCCTGCAGGTCTCCGTCGGCAACGGGCGCTTCTACGGCGGCGGCATGACCGTGCATGCCGACGCGACGGCGACCGACGGCATGCTCGATTTCTACAGCCTGGAGGTCGATCACTGGTGGCGGCTATTGCGCCTGCTGCCGAGCCTCAGGAACGGCACGCAGGGCGAATGGGACGATGTGCGCGCCTTCTCGACGAAGGCGCTGACCATTCGCACGAGCAAGCCGCGCGCCGTCAACCTGGACGGCGAATTGAAGACCACGACGCCCGTCACCTTCGCGATCCTCGAAAAGGCCGTCTCCGTCTTCGTGCCCTGACGCCCCTGAACTGGTCGTGGAAATAGACCACTCGGCGTCACCGTCCTTGCGCATTTTTTCCACAAGGGAGGTGACAGATGGCAACAGATGGCTTAACTGGTCTATAAAGCAGTCCAGTCAGAGCAAACCATGCCGCGCCTCTCGCCCCTCAACGAGACGATCCACAAGCAGACCGCCAAGGAGATGATCCGCGACAAGATCATCTCCATGATCGCGTCGGGAATCCTGCAACTGGACGACGAGCTTCCGAGCGAGCGCGAGCTTTCCACCATGCTGGCCGTCAGCCGGGAGACCGTTCGCGGCGCGATCCAGCTTCTTGCCGGCGAAGGCGTCGTGCAGGTCTCGCAGGGCGCGCGTACGCGCGTCTGCCGCGTCGACGTGACGGTGCGCACGCAGCGCATCGGGGTCACCGATCCCACCTCCATCAACGGCTACAGCCTGGAGGCCGTGCATGCGGCGCGGCTGCTCGTCGAGACCGCGGTGGCGGCGGATGCCGCGCGCCATCTCAGCGCGGACGATATCCGCCGCCTCGAGGATTCGATCGCCGCGCAGGAGCAGGCCCTCGACGACCCGGTCCGCTTCCTGATCTGCGACCGCGAATTCCACCTGACGATCTACTATGCCTCGACCAACCGGCTGCTCGCCGATTTCGTGGTCGATCTCTACACCTACATGCTCGACCATCGGCGCATCGCGATGGGCGAGCCCGGTGCGATCGAGAAGAGCCTGGAAGACCACCGTTTCATCGTGCGGGCGCTGAAGATGCGCAATCCGGAGGCCGTGGCGGCGGCTTTTTCCGAGCATATCCTGCGCATTCGCGACACATCGCGCGCCGTCGACGAGCGCGGCCTCACAAACTAGGGAGTTGGCCTATGCATATCCTGATAATCGGCGCGGCGGGCATGGTCGGGCGCAAGCTGGTGAACGCGCTGCTGCGGACCGGCACGGTGGCCGGCAGGCCGATACGCCGCCTCACCCTTGCCGATATCGTGGCGCCGGAAACGCCCGATTTCGACGGAGAGGTCGAGGCCGTCGCGACCGATCTCGCGCATGACGGTGCGGCGGCCGCCCTTATCGCCTCCCGGCCGGATATCATATTCCACCTGGCCGCCATCGTGTCCGGCGAGGCCGAGGCGGATTTCGAGAAGGGCTACCGCGTCAATCTCGGCGGCACCCATGCACTGTTCGAAGCCATCCGCCGCGCCGGCCTCGAAAGGCCCTACAGGCCGCGAGTCGTGTTCACCTCCTCGATTGCGGTGTTCGGGGAGCCGCTGCCGGCGGTGATCGGCGATACGCAATGCCTCACCCCGCTCACGAGCTACGGCACCCAGAAGGCGATCGACGAGCTTCTGCTGGCGGACTATTCCCGGAAGGGCTTCTTCGACGGCATCGGCATTCGCCTGCCGACCATCTCGATCCGGCCGGGCAAGCCCAACAAGGCGGCATCGGGCTTCTTCTCGTCCATCCTGCGCGAGCCGCTGGTCGGGGAGCCGGCTATCCTGCCCGTCAGCGAGACGGTGCGCCACTGGTTCGCCAGCCCGCGCGCCGCCGTCGGCTTCCTGCTGCATGCGGCCGAACTCGATACCGGATCGCTCGGCCAGTTGCGCACCATCACCATGCCGGGCCTTTGCGCCACCGTCGGCGACCAGATCGAGGCGCTTCGCCGCGTTGCGGGCGATGGCGCCACGAAGCTCATCCGCCGCGAACCGGACGAGACGATCGCCGGCATCATCGCCGGCTGGCCGAAGAGCTTTGACGCAAGCCGCGCCAAAACCCTCGGCTTCCGAGCCGAGACGTCCTTCGAGGAGATCATCCGCGTCCATATCGAGGACGAACTGGAAAACCGGGCTCCGGAGCGCGCCTGACATGCTGCTGGGTGCCATTGCAGACGATTTCACCGGCGCGAGCGACCTGGCCAACACGCTGGCAAAGGGCGGCATGTCGACCGTGCAGTTTTCCGGCATCGGCCATGAGGCGGCGGATGACGACGCCTCCGTCGCAAGGCTCCTCGCAGGCATCTGCAAGCTCGACCTTCCGCCGGAGGCCTGGCCTCAGCGCGCGCCCGCGGACGATGAGGCCAGTTCGATCCAGTAGCTGACGCCGGCCGGAATGACGTCGTCGTTGAAATCGTATTTCGGGTGGTGGAGGCCGGCGGTCTTGCCCTGGCCGAGGAAGATGTAGGCGCCGGGGCGCTTTTGCAGCATGAAGGCGAAGTCCTCGCTGCCCATCATCGGCGCCACGTCGCGATCGACATTCTGGGCGCCCGCCACCGCGGCGGCGGCGGCAAAGGCGATGTCGACATTGGCGTCCGCATTCACGGTCACCGGGTAGTCGCGCAGATAGTGCAGCCGCGCGGTGGCCCCGAAGGTCCTGGCCGTCAGGTCCACCACCTCGCCGAGCCGCTGCTCCATCAGGTCCTGCACCGCCCCGTTCAGCGTGCGCACCGTGCCCTTCAGCAGCGCGACGTTCGGGATCACATTGTCCGTGAAGCCCGCATTGAAGGCGCCGAAGGAGAGGACGGCGCTGTTCAGCGGATCGACATTGCGCGCGACGATCGAGTGGGCGGCGCTGACGATCTGCGCGCCCACGAGAATGGGATCGATGCAATCGTGCGGGCGGGCGGCATGGCCGCCGCGGCCGTCGATCTCGATGCGGAAGCGGTCGGCTGCGGCCATGATGGGGCCGGTGCGCATGCCGAACGTGCCGGCGGCAAGGCCCGGCATGTTGTGCATGCCGTAGACCTGGGTGATGGCGAAGCGTTCCAGCAGGCCGTCCTTCACCATCTCGTTGGCGCCGCCGCCACCCTCCTCGGCCGGTTGGAAGATCACCGCGACGCTTCCGGCAAAGCGCCGTGTCGCGGCGAGGTATTTCACGGCACCGAGCAGCATCGCGGTATGCCCGTCATGGCCGCAGGCATGCATCAGGCCGGCGGTCTGCGAGGCATAGCTGCAGCCGGTCTCCTCCATGATCGGCAGCGCGTCCATGTCGGCCCGAAGGCCGATCACGGGTCCGCCGGCGCCGGCCGAGCCATGGATGAGACCGACGACACCCGTGCGCCCGATGCCGGTCACCACCGCGTCGCAGCCGAATTCGGCAAGCTTCTCGGCGACGATTCCGGCTGTGCGGTGCACCTCGAACTGCAATTCCGGATGCTTATGGAAATCATGCCGCCACGCCACGATTTCCTCGAGCATCGGGGCGATGTCCTTGTTGAGCGGCATGGGCGTAATCTCCGGATTTGCTGACTGCGGTCAGAAGCTGATCGTCTTGTGCTCGATGTAATGGTTGATGCCCTCGGCGCCGAACTCGCGGCCGATGCCGCTCTGCTTGAAGCCGCCGAAGGGCGCCATCAGGTCGGCCGCCGCGCCGTTGATCGACAGGCCGCCGGTGCGCACTTTTCGCGCGATGTCGAGCGCTGCCGGCACGTCGCGGGTCCAGACGGAGCCGGCGAGGCCGTATTCGGAATCGCCGGCGATCTCCACCGCCTCGTCGATATCCCGGTAGCGGATGACGCTGACGACAGGGCCGAAGATTTCCTCGCGCGCGATCCGCATGGTGTTCGTCACGCCGGTGAAGACGGTCGGCCGGATGAAGGAGCCGTGGTTGATGCCATCGGGCATGCCGTGGCCGCCGATCGCAATCGAAGCGCCCTCCTCCATGCCGAGCGCGATATAGTCGTCCACCCGCTTGCGCTGGCGCTCGGAGACGAGCGGGCCGATGAAGGTCTCCTCCTCCGACGGATTGCCGACGACCATTTTCGAGACCTCGCCCACCAGCGCATCGACGAACTGGTCATGCTGGCCTTCGGACACAAGGATGCGCGTCTGGGCGACGCAGACCTGGCCGTTGTTGGGGAAGGAGCGGTAGCGCAGGGCGCTGACGGTGCTGTCGATATCGGCATCCGGCAGCACGATCGCCGCCGACTTGCCGCCGAGTTCCAGGCTGAAGCGCGCGAGCCGGTCGCTGGCGATGTGGGCGATGCGCTTGCCGACGGCGCTCGACCCGGTGAAGCCGATCTTGTCGACGCCCGGATGGCTGACGAGATGTTCGCTGACCTCGCGGTCCGCCACGAGGATGCTGACCACGCCCTCCGGCACGCCGGCTTCGGCAAAGAGTTCGCCGAGGAACTGGCCGCTGAGCGCGGTTTCCGGCGCGAGCTTCAGGATGACCGTGCAGCCCGCAAGCAGCGCCGGATAGAGCTTGACGAGCGCCACCTGGTGCGGCGCGTTCCACGGAATGACGGCGGCGACGACGCCGACCGGCGCGCGCATCCAGAGGGTTTTCGCTTCGGGAAAACCATCCCGCGTCGCTTCCCAGGGATATTCTTCCGCCGCCTTGAAATAGGCGAGGCTCTGGTCGCGGATCAGCGTCTGGATCGCCCGCGTGTACCAGAGCGGCGCGCCCATCTCGCGCGAGACGAACTGCGCGAACTCCTCCGCCCTCGCCTCGTAGAGATCGAAGAAGCGGCGCAGCACCGCGATGCGCTCGGCGGGCGTCAGGCGGGGCCAGGCGCCCTTGTCGAAGGCGTCGCGGGCCGTGGCCACCGCAAGGTCCACATCCGCCCGCGAGGCCAGCGGCGCCGAGCCGACGAGCGCGCCGTCATAGGGCGAGCGGACCTCGATGCGCTCGGCGCCCAGTGGTTCCTGTCGACGGCCGCCAATGAAGTTTCCAGTGAAATGTACCATGTCGCGCTCAGCCTGTTCGAAGTTATAGGAAGGGTGTCCCGCCCACGCGCAGGCGCGGGCAAGGTGGAGAATTTCGGTGTCCGGACCGGTGGCCGGACTGTGGTGGGGTCAGATTGTCAGGGTTCTATAAGGTCTGAGGCCCTCTCACCGATCATGATCGATGTGGCATTGGTGTTGCCCGCAATGTGGCGCGGGAAGATCGAGGCATCGGCGACCCAGAGGTTCTCGGCGCCGCGGACCTTCAGGTCCGGCGTCAGCACCGCGCGCGCGTCGATGCCCATGCGGCAGGTGCCCACCGGATGCAGGAAGGGCACGGTCGATTTGCGGATATAGGCCTCGTCGGCCGCGGCCCCCGCGCTCGGGTCCGGCACGTCGATCAGCTTCATCACCTGCGAACCGAAGGGCGCCGTCGAGGCGATCTTGCGCACCCAGGCGAGGCCGCGCTTGACGCCGTCGAAATCGTCCGGATGGTCGAGCAGGCGCGGATAGATGGCGACCGGCGCCAGCGGGTCCTTCGAGCGAAGCTCCAGATGGCCCATGCTCTTGGGGTGGTTGATGTTGACGAGGATGGTGGTGAGCTTGCGGTTCGGAACCGTGTAGCGGCCCTTCTTCTTCACCCAGCCGAAGGGGAAGAGGTGGAATTGCAGGTCCGGCTCCTCGAAGGACGGATCGGATTTCAGGAAGGCGAGCACCTGCGCGGTCGGCACGCTCATGAAGCCCTTGCGCCGGAACACCCATTCGGCGAGCGTCTTCACGCCGTTGATCGGCGTCGCCAGGCTGTTGGCCGTCGTCACATTCATCTCGGCCAGCACGTAGAGGCCGGGATGTTCCATGAGGTTGCGCCCGACATCCGGGCTCTCGACGATCGGCTCGATGCCGTGGCGCTTCAATTGCGCCGGATCGCCGATGCCGGACAGCATCAGGATCTGCGGCGAGTTGATGGAGCCGGCCGACAGCACGACGCCCTTGCGCGCCTTGAAGGTGACGCGCGTGCCGTCCTTGATCGCCCTGATGCCGACGGCGCGGCGGCCTTCGAAGAGGATGGTCTCGACGATCGTGCCGTCGACGAAGGTGAGGTCCGGATTGCCGAGCTTCGGCTTGATGAAGGCCTCCCAGGCCGAGTGCCGCTTGCCCTCGCGCGTCGAACCCTGGTTCCAGGCGACGCCTTCATGGGAGGCGCCGTTGAGGTCTGGGTTGAGCGGCACGCCGGCATTGACGAAACTGTCGAGGAACGCCTCGGAGACCGGATGTTTCCAGCGCAGGGCCGAGACGCGCTGGGGGCCGAGGCCGCCGCGCAGCGCATTGTCCTTGTCGTTATCGGCGGTCTCCATCTTGCGGAAATAGGGCAGCACCGAGTTCCAGCCCCAGCCCTTGTTGCCCATGGCTTCCCAGGCGTCGTAGTCCTTCGCCGCGCCGCGAATGAAGATCATGCCGTTGATGGCGGACGAGCCGCCGGGCACGCGGCCGCGCGGCCATTTTTCCACGAGGTTGTCGCGGGTCGGGTCCGGCTCGGTCTGGAAATCCCAGTCGTAGCGCTTGTTGCCGATCGTGTGCACGAGCGCTGCTGGAATATGGGTGAGGTTCAGCCGTTCCTTCTTGCCGGCCTCCACCAGCAGCACGGAATTCTTCTTTTCAAGAAGCCGGGCGGTCAGCGGGCAACCGGCGCTGCCCGATCCCACCACGATATAATCAAATTCTTTCAAGGCACTCATTTGCTGTAGACCTCTGGATTATCCGTCACGCCGCTTCGACGATTTTCGCAAGGTGACAGGCGGCGAAGGCTTCCCCGGCCCGCGGTGTCAGCACCGGATCGATGGTTGCGCATTTCTCGATCGCGAAGGGACAGCGCGTCCGGAAGCTGCATCCCGGCGGGATGTTGATCGGGTTCGGCGGCTCGCCTTCGAGAAGGTATTTTTCCGGGTCGTAGGGACGCGCCTCGATCGACGGCACGGCGCTGAGAAGTGCCCGCGTATAGGGATGGCCGGGGTTGAAGAAGGTCGTCTGGTTGTCGGAAAGCTCGACGACGCGGCCGAGATACATCACCGCGACGCGGTTGCAGACCCGCCGCACCATGCCGAGATCGTGCGAAATGTAGAGGAGCGTGATGCCGCGCTCGCGCTGCAATTTCTCGAAGAGCGCCAGAAGCTTCGTCTGCTCCACCTGGTCGAGCGCCGACAGCGTCTCGTCGAGGATCAGCAGTTCCGGATCGAGCACCATGGCACGCGCGATGTTCACGCGCTGGCGCTGGCCGGCGCTGAGGCCCACCGGCAGCTTGTCGTGGAGATCGAGCGACAGGCCGATTTCCTGCATGACCTGCTCGACCTTCGGGCGGATGGCGCTGCCCGCCATGCCGTGGATCCTCAAAGGTTCGGCGATCGTGCGGCCGATGGTGAAATGCGGCGGGATGGCGTTGAACGGGTCCTGCAGCAAAAGCTGGAAGCGCTTGCGCAGGTCGAGCTGGCCCCTGGCATTGAGGCGGGCGATATCCTTGCCCTTGAACAGGATCTGCCCGGTATTGGGCAGTTCGAGCAGGCTGAGCAGCCGCGAGAGCGAGGACTTGCCGCAGCCGGATTCGCCGACGATGCCGAGGCTGTCGCCCTTGTGCACATCGAAGGACACGCCGCGCACGGCATGCACATGCTGCTTGCCGAACAGTTTTGTCGGGTCCTTGGTGCTGTAGACGCGGCTGATATCGCGCACGGACAGCACCACCTCGCTGTCGGAAATCTTGTCGGCGATCGAGGCGCCGGTGTTGCGCGTGTCGGCCTCCCAGATTTTCGGCAGGTCCGAGATGAGGTTCGCCGTATAGGGATGTTTTGGCGCGCTGAGCAGGTCCTCGAAAGGCTGGTGTTCGACCACCTGGCCCGCGGACAGGACCAGCACCTCGTCGGCGATATCGTGCAAAGTGCCGAGCGAGGACGAGACGAAGAGGATCGCCGTGTTGAAATCGCGCTGGAGATCCTTCAGCAGGCGCAGGATCTGCGCCGCCACCGTGACGTCGAGCGGCTGGGTGATGTTGTCGGCCACCAGCAGGTCCGGCTGGGTGACGAGCGCATCGACGATCATCACGCGCTGCATCATGCCGCCGGAGAACTGGAAGGGGAATTCCTGGAAGCGCTGCGCTGCCGAGGGAATCCGCACCGCATCGAGCGTGCGCACGACCCGGCGCGCGGCGTCGGCCGTGCTGATGCCCGGCTCGACGGCTTTCAGCTTCTCCACGATCTGGTGGCCGATCGGGATGGTCGGGTCGAGCGCGCTGCCGGGATCGGAGCCGATATAGGCGATCTTGCGGCCGCGCAGCGCCTGCATCTGCCGCTGCGGCAGCGTGACGAGATCTTCGCCGCGATAGAGAATCTTGCCGCCGGTGATTTCCAGCGGCCTGGCGACCCAGTTGATCAGCGCGCGCGACAGCACGGTCTTGCCGGAGCCGCTTTCGCCGATGATGCCGAGCACGCGGTTTTCCTCGATGCTGAGGGAAACGTCCCGGAGCACCGGCCGCCTTGCGCCGGAGCCCAGAAGCAGATCGACGGAAAGGCCCTGGACATCCAGGATTTTCGAGGACGTGTTCATTCGACCCCCTGCAGAATCTTGTTGCGCGAACGTTCCAGTGCCCCACCCATGAAGTTGATGCCGCACAGCGAGAGGGCCAGCAGCAGGCCGGGCACGGTGGTGATCCACCAGGCGTTCATGAGGTATTTCGTGCCATCGGCGATGATCGTGCCGAAGGTGGGCGTCGGCGGCTGCACGCCGATGCCGATGAAGCCGAGCGCCGCCTCGAAGATCATCATCTTCGCCACATCCAGCACCGCGACGAAGGCGATCGGCGGCAGGATGTTCGGCGCGATGTGCACGAGCAGGATCCGGAGGTCGGACGCGCCGAGGATCTTGGCCGCCCGCACATATTCCCGTCGCCGCTCGGACAGCGTGACGCTGCGGGCGACGCGGGCATAGGCCGGCCAGCCGGCGAGGATGAAGACGAGGATGATCGTCAGCGGCGTCGGCCGCGTGACGCCGAGGATGGTGATCGCCAGGATGACCACGGGGATCGACATCTGCGCATCGGTGAGCCGCATCAGCACCAGGCCGACCCATCCGCCGACATAACCGGCGATCATGCCGATCGCCGAGCCGACGATGAACATGCCGATGACGCTGACGACGCCGATGAACAGCGCGTTGCGCAGGCCGATCAGCGAGCGCGAGAACAGGTCGCGCCCGAGCTGGTCCGTGCCGAAGAGGTAGGGCATGTTCGCGCCGTCGAGAAGCCCGGGTTCGAGGAACTTCTTGCTGACGTTGAACTGCGTCGGCGACAGGTTGAGGAGATAGGGGCCGATCACCGACAGGAGCAGCAGCCCGAGCACGATGGCGAAGCCGATCTTGAAATCGGCGGTGCGCCATGCCTTTGCGAAGAGGCTGGTGCCGGGGCCGCGCTTTCTTGCGACGGCCGTTCCGGCGGGATCGATATCCGTTCCGATAGCCATCAGTACTGCAGCCTTCTGTCAATGGTGGTGGCGGCGAAGTCGACGAGGATGTTGACGACGACGAGAACCACGCAGGCGAGGATGGAAATCGCCTGGATGATCGGGAAATCGCGCTGGAAGACCGCGTTGATCATCAAGAGGCCCACGCCCGGGAAGTTGAACACGTATTCGATGAGGAACAGGCTGCCGAGCAGCACGCCGACGGCCTGGATGCCGAGCGTGTTGAGAAGCGGGATCAGCGAATTGCGGAAAACGTGGAAGACGATCATGCGCGACCGTGACAGGCCGCGGATCTGGCCGACCGAGACATAGGCCTCCATCAGGTTGCCGCTGACCGACACCGCAATCGAGCGGATGAAGACCGGCGCCAGTTCCACCGCCAGCACGATCGCCGGCAATATGGCGTAGCTGAAACCCTTGTAGCCGATCGCCGGCAGCCAGCCTGCCTTCGCCGAGACGAGGAAGATCAGCACCAGCGCCAGCCAGATATTGGGGAGCGAGACGAAGATCGAGCTCAAATAGAGCGCGAAGCGATCCGGCCACTTGCCCGACCGCAGGCCCGCATAGATGCCGATCGGCACCGCCAGCGCGAGCGCAAAGACGAAGGCGAGGCCGGCGAGCAGCAGGCTGTAGGGCACTGCCGTCGCGATGAGCCCGATGACCGACGCCCGGTTGGCGGCATTGAACGTATCGGCGGCGCGGGTGCCGCCGGTGCTGGCACCCTGGGCGCTGCGCACGAACGAACGCCCAAAATCGCCTTGGGCAATTTGCCCGACATAACGGCCGAACTGCACGAGCACCGGGTCGCGCAGCCCCATTTCCTTGGCCGTCTGTTCTGCGACCGATGGCGACACCATCGGCCCCAGCATGATGCGCACGGGGTCTCCCGGCACCACCCTCAACAAGGTGAAGATGAGCAGTGCCACGAGGAGAACGATGATGAGACCCTGCGCTATTCTTCGCATGAAGAAATCGAGAGCAAAGAGCATGTAGGGTACCCCGCGATGCCGTTACAGTCTGCCGGCGGACCTTTTTGTTTCTGCCGCATTATCCGACGCCGAAGCGATGCCGCTTCGGCTGGAAATGCTTTAGACCAGATCCGCCTTGCTGAGATCGATCGGACCGTTCGGGAAGTAGTAGGCACCCTGAAGGCCCTTCGCCGCGCCGTGGAAGTTGACGGCGGAAAACAGCGAGAAGCTCGGCGATTTCTGCGCCATCAGCGGGAAGACCTTTTCCTGAAGGATCTTGAGGCGCTCTTCCGGCGTCGCGGCACCCCGCTCCTCGTCGAGCACGGCGTCGATCTCCGGATCGTTGACGCCGGTGATGAGCGCCGCCTTCGAATGCCAGTTCGGGCGCAGCACCAGGTCCGGTTCCGGCGAACCGGTCATCCAGCCCACGTCGCACATATGGCCCTGGCCCTGGCCGTCGGCGGCGCGATAGATCGCCTGTTCCCAGGCGGCCGGCTCCAGCACGGTCAGTTGCACGTTGAAGCCCTGCTCGGCCATCATCGCGGTGATGATCTCGCCATATTCCTTGGTCTTCGGGTAGAAGCCGATCGAGGTAATATATTCGAGCGGCGGCAGGCCCTCGCCGTTCGGGAAGCCGGCTTCCGCCAAAAGGCGCTGGCATTCCTCCGGGTCGTATTTCGGATAGGTCTCGATGTCCTTGAAGCCGAACTTCATCGGCGAGATGAAGCAGCTCGTCGCCGAGGCGGCGTCGCCCATCAGCATGAGGATCTGCTCGCGATCGATCGCATGGCAGGCGGCAAGCCGGATGCGCGGATCGTCGAAAGGCGCCTTGTTGCAGCGGAAATGCAAGTACTTGTTCTCGGTGGAAAGGCCGCGGTGCCCGACGATGGCGTCGTTGCCGGCGAGCGTGGCATATTGCTCGGGCTCCAGGCGCTCGGCGATCTGGTATTCGCCGTTCATCAGGCCGAGCAGGCGCGTATTGGCATCCGGCACATAGGCATAGACGATCTCGTCGATCTTCGGCCGGCCGCCATAATAGGCGTCATTGGCCGCCAGCATGCTGCGATCGCCGACCGTCTCGACATATTTGAAGGCATTGGTGCCGTTCGGACGCTTTTGCAGGGTCGCCGGATCGGCGACGTCCTTGGCCGACAGGATCGGGAGGAAGCTGGAGATGAACCAGTAGGCCGATGCCGGATAACCATACTTGGCGGTGCTGAGGCGCACGGTCAGGCGGTCTACGACCTCGACATCGACGCGGCCCGGATAGAAGGAGGCGGCCGGCCGTTCCGGGTTGGAGGCATATTCCATCGTCGCCTTGACGTCCTCGGCGCCGAAATCCTTGCCGTCATGGAACTTGACGCCGTCGCGCAGCTTGAATTCCAGCGTGTTGGCGTCGATGAGCTGCCAGCTCACCGCGAGGTCCGGCTCCAGCTCGGGAACCTTGCCCTCTTCCATCTGGCAGCGGGTCAGGTGGCTGAACACGAACTTTTCGAAATTGGACTGGCCGAGCGTGGTGTGCGATGTCGGGTCCCAGTTCCCGGTCACCGGACCCATCGAGGCGAGGACCACGGTCTTCTTCGCCTGCGCTGCGGCAGGCCCGGCGATCGAGGCAAGGCCCGCCACCGCAACGGCAGCACCCGCACTCGCAAGCAGTTCGCGACGTGTAATCATGGATAGGTTCCCTTTATCGTTGACCTGCCGGAGGAGAGCGGCGGCTTTCCCGACCCCCGTTCCCTTCCAATTGCAGCAACGTTAGCAGCCGCACGGCACTCCCGGCTTGACACCGCGTACGTCTTTTTTGTCGCAACGGCAGGATTGCAGCAACGGATTTGTGCAGGGCAGCAACCGGCGGTCGTGCCGTTGCACCAGCGCGGCAACCCGCCAACCGTCTTTTGTCACCGCGTGCGGCAAAAGGCCTTGCGATTCGGCCGGGCACCGGCAATCATGATGAAAAAATGACGAACGGGCTGCGCGAGGCGCCCGACGTCAAACCTCCCGAACTGCCAATGCGTCGAAGGGTTACGAATGGAACGCGTTATCGATCTGTCATCGCGTATCGACTATGAGATGCTTTTCGATCGGAAAACGGCGCAAATCTACTATGGCGTCGAGCCCGAGCCTGCCGGACGCTACTATGACGACGACCGCGGGATGGTGGTGCGCACCCATGTCGACGGCGGCCCGTTCCGCCAGGACCTGATCCAGTTCGAGCCGGACGTGCTCGCCTTTGCCGGCTTCGGCAGCCCGTTTCCGCTGCCCAATGTGCGCCACCACGTCCAGACCGTCGGCGACGAGGACTGGATCCACTTCACGCTCTGTCTGGACTCTGCCATTTGCGAAAACGTGCTCGGGCAGGAAGTGGTCGAGCAGGAGCGCTACGAGTGCACGATCACGCGCTATCCGGCGAAATCGGTGATCGACCGCATGTCGCGGCTCGACGGGCAATACAAGATCGCCTGTCTATGGTTCAAGCCGGAGGCCTTGCTGAGAATGCTCGAAACGACGGAATCGCGCATTCCCGACGAGCTGTTCTGGCTGAAGGCGGGGCGCGTGGACCGGGTCTATTACGCCTCGATACCGCTGACGACGCAGATGTACCATGCGGTCAACGACGTGCTGGCCTGCAATTTTTCCGGCGGCGTGCGCCGTGCCTTCGTGCGCTCCAAATATCTGGAACTCCTATCGACGATCTACCAGTCGCTGGTCGACCAGGCCAACCAGAAACGCTCGTTCTGCGGCGACGGCGACCATCGCAAGGTCGAGGCGGTGGCGAGCTACCTGACGTCGAACCCCGCCTCGAAGGATTCGCTTGCCGATATCGCGCGGCGCGTCGGCATGAACCGCACCAAGCTCGTCACCACCTTCAAGGAGGTCTACGGCACCTCCGTCGAGGCCTATTGGCGCGACTGGCGCCTGCAGAAGGCGCGCGACCTGCTCGTCAACCGCCAGATGTCGGTGAGCGAGGTCGCCCAGCAGGTCGGCTATTCCGAAATCTCCGCCTTTACCCGCGCCTTCAGCAAACAGTTCGGCATCGCGCCGAAGAAATACCAGATGAAGTGAGGCCCTGGCGGAGGCGTTGAACGCCGCTGCCCGCCCTCCCCGATCGTCCCCCCAAGCCGCCGGGAAGAACCTGGTTACCATCGCAAGCAGGTTTTCGCGCCGCTGCCCTCAGCGCTCATTGTGCTGCGGGAGCGTGTATGCAACCATTCGCGCGAAGCGTGCAGAAGCACGGCTATTTAAGAACTCAACGGCAACGGGGGAACTGAACATGGGTAAGAGCCCGACCAGTGACGCGCTTGATGCATTCGCCAAGACCGTGGGGGGCTTCAGGGCCTACGATTTCAGCCAGGCCAACGCCTTCAAGGTCATCGAGACGGACGATCCCAGCCAGGGCAAGATGTACAAGATGGTCTTGCGAAACGGCCAGCCGATGGGTGGCGTCTGCATGACCATGTGCGCCTTCTGGGTGGTGTTCCATGCCATGCAGGACAAGAAGGGCGGCAGCGCCTTCACCAAGGGACGGTCCGTCTGGGACTACCTGTTCAACGACGGCGGGCTGAACACGGGCGCGGCCACCAATATCGTCGTCGAACATCACCAGTCGTCCGGCAACCAGCTCATCTATTTCGACAACTTCATGAAGAAGTTCGGGGTGGAATTGCGCAACAAGTCGATATCGGGCGGGCAGTTGCCGAACGCCTATATGCCGTTGACGGCCGGCACCACGGACCAGGCTGCCGCCCTGATCACCTCGGTCAACGGCTACAAGATGATCAGCCTGAAGAAGACCAATTCGGGCGCCGGTGGCGGGCATGCCGTGAGCGCCTGGTACGATGGTTCCGATGCGCTGTTCATGGATCCCAACTACGGCGAATTCTGGTTTCCGTCAAAAGTTGCCTTGACCACCTGGTTCAAGTTCTTCTGGGCCAAGACCTATTCCAAGAGCTACAAGAGCCTTCGTCCCCGCACCTATGTCGCAGCCGCCTGAGGCGCTTCAGGTTGATGCCTGTTTCACCGCCTGGAGAGCCGCGCGGACGATGGCGATATCCTGCGTCGCGACGCCGGTAAGGTCGGCGATCGTGATCTGCGTGTCGGCGGTCCGCCCCGGCTGCGATCCGTTGAGGATGGCGCCGAGCTCCGGGCATGCGGACGGATCGAGCAGGCCGGCCGCGACCGCCGTGGCGATCTCGCCATGGTCGGCGCATTGCGCGCGGTGATCGACCGCGATCACCGCGGCACGCGACAGGAGGTCGAGGTGCAGTTCCTGCTTGCCGGGGGCGTCGGCGCCGAGCGCGGTGATATGGGTGCCGGGCCGGACCCACTCGGCCATGACGATCGGCGCGGCCGATGGTGTCGTGGTGATGATCGCATCCGCCGTTGCGCACAGCGTCGCAAGATCCGGCTCCGCCTTGACGGAGAATCCTTCGGCCGTCATCTCGCTGGCAAAGGTCTTAGCCCTGGCGCCGTCGCGGCCCCAGTTGCGGAAGGTGAGCGGATGCTGCGCGATGGCGGACAGGGCCCTGATCTGCTGGCGGGCCTGCGTGCCCGATCCAACGATCGCGATGGACCGGCTGTCGCGCCGGCAGAGCGCCAGCGTCGCGATGGCGCCGCCAAAACCGGTCCGGAGGTCGGTCAGCCAGCCCTCGTCATAGAGCGTGGCGACCACCTGGCCGGTGTCCGAGGAGATGGCGATCATCATGCCGTTGCTCGACGGAAGGCCGCGGCGCGGGTTGTTGTAGAAGCCGGAGGCGATCTTCACGACGAAGACATCGTCGCCCGCGATATAGCCGTATTTGATGTGGCAGTCGGCATTCTGCGCTTCGAGCCGCAGATAGCCGACCGGCGGAATGTTCGCCCGCCCGTCGACGATCGCGACATAGGCGTCCCGAATGGCATCGACCGCGAAAGCGGCAATCGGCAGGCGCTTGAGGTCGTCCAGCGTGAGGCTGATCATCATGCATTGCCTTCATTGAGATATTTGTAGACGGTCGCGCGCCCCAGCCCCAGCACACGGGAAATGTAGGGCGCGGAGTTGCGCGCGGAGAATGCGCCGTCGGAGGAGAGCGCCACGACGAGTTCGCGCTTCTGCTGGCGGGTCATGTCGGTGATGCGGATGCCGCGGGCATGGGTCCATTGCTGGATATATTCGTTGATCCGCTCGTGCCAGTCTTCCTTGAAGAGGCTTGCGGGCTTCGCCTTGTCCTCCGGCAGCCGGATCAGCGTCGAAAGCGTGCGCATGACCGAATGGAAATCCGACAGGTCGACATTGATGCAGAGCACCGCGGCGGGTTTTCCGAGATGGTCTGAAAGCACCACGCTGATCGCCTTGATCGACCGGCCGTCCCAATTCACCTTCTCGTAAGGCCCGATCAGGCGTTCGTCCGGCTGGAAATCGATCTCGTGCAGCAGCGACGGTTCGCCGATTTCCCGCTTGGAGAAATTGCCCGCGAGATAGACGACCGTCTCGGTCGCCAGATCATGCAGCACGACCTCGGCAAACGGCTGGAAGAGCAGGGCGACGGCGTCGCAGATCCGGGCGTAACTCTCAAGTTGCTGGTTCACGTCTTTGGCCTCACATTTCAGCGCGACAGTGCCATTCGTGGACAAATTTGTCCAGAATAGAAATTTTATCCACGCCGCTTGACTTTCCCCGAAAACGCCGCTCCTATCGTGGACGCATTGTGTTACATGGACATTCAGTCCACACCAGTTTGAGGGCGGCAACCATGGAATCCACCACTGCAATCGATGCCATCCGGAACGCCGAGACGCGCGTCCGGCCCTTCGTGCGGGAGACCTATCTCGAAGCCTCGCCCTATCTGTCGAAGACGATCGGCCTCGACGTGCATCTCAAGCTGGAAAACCTCCAGCATACGGGCTCGTTCAAGCTGCGGGGTGCGCTGAACAAGATCCTGTCGCTGGGGAGCGCCGCCGCGACCACGCGGGTCGTCACCGCCTCGTCGGGGAACCACGGCGCGGCCGTCGCCTTCGCGCTGAGACAGGTCGGCGGCGAAGGCATCGTCTTCGTTCCGGAAAATGCCTCCGAGGCAAAGGTCGCCGCCATCCGCCGCCTCGGCGCGGAAGTCCGCTTCCACGGCACCGATTCCGCGGTGACGGAAGCCCATGCGCGGGCATTCGCCGAGGCCGAAGGCGGCGTCTACGTGCCGCCCTATAACGATATCGATGTGATGGCCGGCCAGGGCACGCTCGGGGTGGAAATCCTGCGCCAACTGCCGGACGTACGCACCGTCATCGCCTCCGTCGGCGGCGGCGGGCTGATCGCCGGCATCGCGACCTATCTCAAGGCCGCAGCCCCGCAGGTGAAGATCGTCGGCTGCTCGCCACAGGCCTCCCGCGTCATGGCTGCCTCGGTTGCGGCCGGGCGCGTGCTCGACCTCGATTCCGACGACACCCTGTCGGACGGCACGGCCGGCGGCGTGGAGCCGGACACCATCACGTTTGCGCCCTGCCGCGACCTGGTCGACCATTGGATCGACGTCTCCGAGGTGGAGATCGCGCAGGCGATGAAGCTGTTCGTCGAGCATCACCACATGCTCTGCGAGGGCGCCGCGGGCGTCGCCATCGCCGCCGCCATCAAGGCGGAGCGCGGCCTCATCGAAGGCCCGGTGGCAATCGTCGTGTGCGGCGGCAATGTCAGCATTCCGGTGCTGAAGGGCATTCTCTGATGCCCGACGCAACCGCCGCCGGTTTCCTCGCCACCGAGTTGCCGCGCCTGACGGCGCTGCGCCAGAAACTCCACGCCATGCCGGAACTGTCCCGCCAGGAGGTCGAGACCTCAAGGCTCGTCGCCGCGGAACTGCGCGCGCTGGGGCTCGTCCCCCACGAGAATATCGGCGGTTACGGCGTGGTCGCGGAGATCGCCAGCAGGGCGGAGGGGCCGATGGTCGCCCTTCGGGCGGACATGGATGCGCTGCCGATCCAGGAGGCGACGGGGCTCGCCTATGCATCGCGCCATCCGGGCTGCATGCATGCCTGCGGTCACGACGGGCACACCGCAGCGCTGCTGGGTGCCGCCGCCTATCTCGCCACGACCCGGAATTTTGACGGCCGCGTGCTGCTGGTGTTCCAGCCCGCCGAGGAACGCTACGGCGGCGCGCAGCCGATGCTGGACGACGGCCTGCTCGCGCGCTTTCCCTTCGACAGCATCTTCTCGTTCCACAACTGGCCGGGGCTGGCCGAAGGCGCGGTGTCGGTCGCGGACGGCCCGGTCATGGCCGGCTCGAACGAATTCGAGGTGGTCTTCCGGGCCGATGGCGCCCACGGCGCGATGCCACATTTGAGCGCCGACCCCATCCTCGCCGGCGGCTATTTCCTCACCGGCCTGCAGCAGATCGTCTCGCGCGCCGTCGATCCGCTGCAATCGGCCGTCGTCACGGTCGGCTCGTTCCATGCGGGCATGGCGCAGAACGTCATTCCCAAGGAAGCGCGGCTGCGCGGCACCTATCGCGGCTTCTCGCTCGACATGCTCGCCCATATCCGCACACGGCTCGAAAACGCCGTGCGCGCCACCGCCGACATGAGCGGTGTCACCGCCGAATTCACCCTCGACGGCCCCGACTTTCCCCCCGTCGTCAACAGCTCCCGCGAAGCGCAGATCATGCGCGACGTCGCAACGACGCTGGGTTCGCAGCAGCTCACATCCTGCCCACCCTCCATGGCCGGCGACGACTTCGCCATTTTCCTCACCGAACGCCCCGGCGCCTACGCCTGGATCGGCAACGGCACCGACAGCGCCGGCCTGCATCAGCCGGAATACAACTTCAACGACGCCATCCTTACGACCGCAGCCGAACTGCTCGCCCGGACCGCCGAGGCAAGCCTTCAGACCAGGACTGCGTGAGTCCGCGGCCAATCGAAAGGCAGGGCGAGGTCATCTCCCGCTTCATGCCGGGTGACAAACAAAAAAGGCCCGGCAATTTGCCAGGCCCGGTTTTCGTATAAGGGCAGACCTTACTTGTTGATCGGTGCGTAGTTGCCGTCGTGCCAGCGGTTGATGTCGTAGCTGGCGTCCTTCAGGTCGCCCTTTTCGTCGAAGGTGATGGTGCCGACGACGGTGTCGATGGACTGGCCGTTCTTCAGCGCCTCGGCCACCTTGGTCGGGTCGTCCGAGCCGGCGCGCTCGATACCCTGGGCGAAGGCCTGGATCACGGCATAGGAGAAGAGCGTGAAGCCTTCCGGCTTGAAGCCGCCGGCGGAAATCTTTTCCACGGCTTCCTTTGCTTCAGGCTTGGCCTGCGGATCGGACGGGAAGACGAAGAGCGTGCCTTCGCCGGCCGGGCCTGCGACCTGCCAGAATTCCGGCGAGGCGATGGAATCGGGCATGATCAGCTGGAACTTGTAGTTCTGCTCCGCCGCCTGGCGCAGGATGAGGCCCGCTTCGGGGTGATAGCCGCCGAAATAGACGACATCGACCTTGGCGTCCTTCAGCTTCGTGACGAGCGCGTTATAGTCCTTCTCGCCCGCATTGATGCCCTCGGCGAGCACTTCCTTCAGGCCGTTCTCGTTCATGGTGGCGCGCACCGCATCCGCCACGCCCTGGCCGTAAGCCGTCTTGTCATGCAGCACGGCGACGTTCTTGCCGGCATATTCCTTGGCGATCCACGGGCCGATGAAGGCGCCCTGGGCGTCGTCGCGGGTGTAGAGGCGCATGATGTTGGTCCAGCCCTTGGCGGCCGCATCGTCCGTCATGACCGGGTTGGAGGAGGCCGGGCTCATCATCAGCGTGCCGTTTTCGGCATAGACCGCGGAGGCCGGAATGCTGGAGCCCGAGCAGGCATGGCCGTCGACGAACTTGACGCCGCTGGCCGCGATGCGGTTTGCCACCGAGACGGCCTGCTTCGGGTCGCACTGGTCATCCTCGAACTGGAGCTTGATCTGGCGCCCGAGCACGCCGCCCTTGGCGTTGATGGCGTCCGCGGCCGCCTGCGCGCCCTGCTTGAACTGGTCGCCGATCGTGGCGAGCGGCCCGGTCAGCGGACCCGCCACGGCAAAGGTCAGGTCTTCGGCGCGGGCGGCACCGCCGATGAGCAGGCCGATGGCCGTGCCGATAATCAGGATCTTCTTCATTCTCAACTCCCTCTTTGCAGCCGCACCAGCGCGGCTGCTCCTTCCAAAAAACACCTATCGCGCCGACAGCAGCGGCTGGCATTCGAACCATTCCCACAGATAGACGGCAAGCCCCCGATCGGCGTGGATGCGCAATGTCTGCGTGTCCTCGTGAAAATACACGACCGCCGTCACGCCGCAAAACGACAGGGCGGCGCACGGCCCCGGATTGTCGACATCGATCGTCGTCGCGCGCGCCAGGAGATCGCGGATACCATCTCCCCGCGCCTCGAAGACCCGCAAGGCCGAGCCGACGCCTGTGACGGCATATCCCGCCTCGTGCCAGCCGTCGTCGACGGGAATGCCGACCGCAAGGAGGCGGTCGCGGGCAAGGCGCACCGCATAGCGCGCGCCCGTGGCGAGGCCGAGCGCGCCGACATCCTTGCCGAGACCATGCCCGGCGAGGAAGCGGTCGAGATCGCCGCTGACGAGGCGTTGCGGCAGGCCGGTAACGGCGCGAAGCGCGATGGTGCGGCCCGCAAGGCGGGCGCTCGCCCAGTCCGGTTCGGGCTGCCACTTGCCGGAATTGTCAAGCATGGAGGCGGCCTCCTTCAGCGTCGAAGGCGCAGGCGGCGACGATGCGGGCACGCCGCACCTCCCGCAAATGCTGCAACTCGATGATGTCGCCCATGCGATCGAGGCCGCGCTCGATCAGCCCGAGCGCGATCGGCCGCTGGAGCGCGGGGCTGAAATAGCTCGACGTGACATAGCCGAGGCTGCGCGGCGTGCCCGCCAAGTGCTCTATGCCATGCGCGCCGGTCGGCAGCACACCCGCGCCGTCGATCGCCTCCAGCCCGACGAACTGCCGGCGGTCCGGGCGGGCGGCATCTTCGGTGACCAGGGAACGGCGGCCGATGAACTCGACCTTCTTCCTCTCCAGCGGCGCGGTGAGCCCGAAATCCATCGGCCGGCTCGTGCCGTCGGTGTCCTTGCCGATGACGATGTAGCCCTTCTCCGCGCGCAGCACCATCAGCGCTTCGAGGCCGAGCAGCGTCGCGCCGAATGCCTGCCCTTCCCGCCTCAGCCTTGACCAGAGAGAAGCGGCATGATCGGCCGGCACGGAGAGTTCGTAGGAGCGCTCGCCGGTGAAGCTGACCCGGGCGATACGCGCCGCCTGCCCCTCGAAACGGCCCATGGCAACGGCCATATGCGGCAGGGCGGCATCGTCCAGATCGAGGCCGAGGCCGATTGCTTCGAGAAGGGCGCGCGATTGCGGGCCGGTCACCGTCAGCGTCGCCATTTCGGCGGTCGCGTTGTGAATGAAGACGCGCCGCCGGTCGAAACGGTCCTGCCGCCATTCCTCCAGCAGGGCATGCACGCCCGCCACATGCGAGGAGGAGCAGGAGACGACGAAGCGGTTCTCGTCGAGCCGCACCAGCACGCCGTCATCGTAGATATTGCCCGCCTCCGAGAGGATGAAGCCGTAGCGGCAGCGGCCGGGGGCGAGCGTCGACATGGTGTTGTAATAGATGAAATCGAGGAAGGAGCCGGCATCCGGCCCGACGACCTCGATCTTGCCGAGCGGCGAGCCGTCGAACAGGGCGACGCCGGCGCGCGTGGCCGTCGCCTCCGCCTGGATGCGGTCTTCCGGCGCGCCGCTTCCGTAAAAGGCCGGCCGCAACCAGCCGCCATATTCCCGGAAGGTCGCGCCGTCCGCCCGGTGCTCGCGTTCCAGCGGCAGGCGGCGAAGCGGGCTCATGCGCGTGCCGGAGCGGGCACCCGCGAAGGAGGCGAGCGGAACCGGCGTGAAGGGCGGGCGATAGGTCGTCGTGCCCACCTCGGGAATGCGCCGGCCGGTCAGCTCGGCCACCAGCGCCAGCCCGTTGACGTTCGAGGTCTTGCCCTGGTCGGTCGCCATGCCGAGCGTGGTGTAGCGCTTCAGGTGCTCGACGGAGACGAAATTTTCCCGCACGGCGAGTTCCACGTCCTTCGCCGTCACGTCGTTCTGGAGGTCGATCCAGACACGCTCCTTCGCCCGTGACTTCGGCCAGGCCGCGACGATGCCGAGGTCCTGGCCCGCGCCCTCCGCAAGCCCCGCCGGCAGCGAAAAGTCACCGGCGGCGGCACCCACCACTTCCACGCCCTCCACCGGCCGGCCGGGCACGAAGGCGAGGATGTCGTCGCGCCAGTCGAGCTTGCCCTGCGCCTGGCAATAGAGATGGACGGTCGGCGTGAAGCCACCGGAGGCGAGCACCGCATCGGCCTCCAGCACGCTGCCATCGGACAGCCGCACGGCGCTGACGGCGCCACGGCCGCTGGCCTTGACGATGGTGCGGCCCGTGAGCACCCGCAGCCCCTCGGGCGACGGGGCGTCGGCGCGGTAATCGACAACCGTGACATCGGCACCGGCGGCCGAGAGCGCCTGCGCGGTCTCATAGGCCAGCCCGTTGTTCGTCGCCACCACGACCCGGCGCCCGGCGGCGACGCCGAAGCGCCGGAGGTAGACGAGCGCGGCTTCGGCGGACATGATGCCCGGCAGGTCGTTGTTGCCGAAGGGCAGCGGCCGTTCGATGGCGCCCGTGGCAAGCACGATGGATTTCGCCCGGACCCGCCAGAGCCGGTCGGGCGCGCCGCCCTCGCCTTTCTGGTTCAGGCCCGCGAGGTGGTGGTCATAGATGCCGAAGGCCGTGGTGCCGGCCAGCACCAGCGCGCCGGCCTGCTCCAGCTCCGACACCACATCCGCCGCCCAGGCCGCGCCCGGCTTTCCTTCAATCGTCGCGGCGCGGAAGAGCAGGCTGCCGCCCGCCTGCCGGCCGTCGTCACAGAGCACGACACGCCGGCCGGCGCGCAGGGCGTCGCGGGCCGCGGCAAGGCCCGCGGGGCCGGCACCGACCACCAGCACGTCGCAATGATGGTTGACCTGTTCGGCGAAGGCCGGCGCGCGCACCGCCCCATCCAGCGTGCCGAGGCCCGCCATCTGGCGGATGCGCGGCTCGAACAGGTGCCAGTCGGGGAACATGAAGGTCTTGTAGTAGAAGGCGGCCGGGATGAAGCGCGAAAAGGCATCGAGGAAGGCATGGCGATCCTTCTCCGCGCTCGGCTCGGCATTGACGCTTCGCACCGCAAGGCCATCGGCGGCGAGGACCTGCGTGGCGCGCGTGTTCGGCATGCCGCCCGCAATGTCGAGAAGCGCGTTCGGCTCCTCGACGCCCGCACCCCACAGGCCGCGCGGGCGATGATATTTGAAGCTGCGCCCGACGATCGAGACGCCGCCCGCCAATAGCGCCGAGGCGACCGTATCGCCTGCAAAACCCGCGACGCTTCGCCCGTCGAAGGTGAAGCGCAGCGGCCGCGTCCGGTCGATCGCCGTGCCGCCCTCAGTGCGCCAAGCCGTCATCGCCGCCTCCTTCCAAAAGGGCGAAGGCCTGCGCCACGCCATGGTGCACCGTATCGCGCTCCATGCGGAACACCTCGCCGCAGGTCATGTGCATCCAGATTTCGTTGGCCGCGCCGCGCGGGTTGTTGCGATCGTGCAGGTAGGCCGCCCATTCGCCGTCCGTCACCGCGCGAAACCCCTCGGGCCGCCGGTTGCCGGCATCGCCGCCGAAGTGGAATTCGGTCTCGCTTCTCGGGCCGCAGAAGGGGCAGGGAAAAAGCTGCATGGCGGTCTCCTGGAGCATTTCCGGCCGAAGCGTCGCTTCGGCGTCGGACAATGCGGTACAAACAAAAATCTGGAGCAAGTCCGGTCCGCCGGATTTGCTCTAGTGCGCGATGCCGGAGCCGGCGGCTTCGTCGATCAGCCGCCCGCGTGCAAAGCGGTCGGGATCGAAGGGCCGGCTGATATCATGGTGTTTTCCGGTGGCGAGCAGATGGGCGAGCAGCGTGCCGCCGGCCGGGATCGCCTTGAAGCCGCCCGTTCCCCAGCCGCAATTGAGGAACAGCCCCGGCAGGGGGCTTTCGCCGAGGATGGGCGAGGAATCCGGCGTGACGTCGACGATGCCGGCCCATTGCCGCATCAGCCGCAGTTGCCGGAAGCTCGGGAACATTTCGAGCAGGCCCGACACGACGCCTTCCAGCATCGGCAGGTTGCCGCGCTGGCCGTAGGAGGGAACGCGGTCGAGCGCGCCGCCGATAACCAGCTCGCCCTTGTCGGACTGGCTTGCATAGGTGCCGGTTCCGGGCGACAGCACGACGGTGTCGAGCACCGGCTTGATCGGCTCGGAAACGCAGGCCTGCAGGGCATAGGAGGTGATCGGCAGGCGGAAGCCGGCCTTGGCCGCAAGATGCGAGGAATGACCGGCGACGACCATGGCGGTGCGCTCGGCGCGGATCTCGCCGCGGCTGGTCTTCACGCCGCGGCAGCGCCCGCCCTCGATGAGGAATTCCTCCACCTCGCAGGACTGGATGATATCGACCCCGAGCCGGTCGGCCGCACGGGCATAGCCCCAGGCGACGGCATCGTGCCGCGCCGTGCCGGCCCTGCCCTGCCAGACCCCGCCGAAGACCGGATAACGCGCCTCGGGCGAAACGTTCAGCAGCGGCAGGACGCGGCGCACCTCGTCCACGCCGAAGAGTTCGGCATCCGTGCCGTTGATCTGCATGGCGTTGACGGTGCGCGCCGCCATTTCCATCTCCGCCTCGCTGTGGGCGAGCGTGACGATGCCGCGCTGGGACAGCATGATATTGTAGTTGAGGTCGCGGCCGAGCGTCTCGTAGAGCCGCAGCGCCAGGTCGTAGAGCGCCGTGCTTTCGGGGAAGAAATAGTTGGAGCGGACGACCGTCGTGTTGCGCCCGGTATTGCCGCCGCCGAGCCAGCCCTTCTCGATGACCGCGATGTTGCGGATATTGTGCGCCTTGGCGAGGTAATAGGCCGTCGCCAGCCCATGCCCGCCGCCGCCGATGATGAGGATGTCATAGCGTGGCTTGGGCTCCGGCGAACGCCAGGCCTGCTGCCATCCCTGCTGGCTTCTCAGACCTTCCTTCAACAGCGAGAGGGCCGAATAATGCCGCGTCATCGCATGGCCCCACTGCCCGCGCACGCCAGCGCGCAACGGCAAACCGGGAAGGCTGAGTGCTGCTTCATGCGCTGCCCCTGCATGGCGGAACCGGCCTTCTGGGCCGCGTTTTTGATTGATCCCGTGATCTCAATAAAACATCTGGACACTGATGTCCAGAAGAGCGCGACAGGCTGCAACGCCCAAAGGCGCGTTCATGACCTTGACCAGCAGGCAGGGGGGTTTTTAAAGCCGTACAGGCCTGTCCATTGTCAGCCGTCGGGCTGCACGCGTCGCACCAGGCTTTCGAAAGCCTCGACCTCGTCGTCCGGGGCCTCGCGCCCCGTGAAACTGAGGAGATAGGGCCGCAGGAGCCGCAGCCGCATGTCGCGGTCGTCGCGCATGCCGAGCGTGTAATGGCCGATCTGCGTGAAATACAGCACCCGGGCGCGGATGAAGGCTTCCTGCTGCGGATAATCGTAGCGCAGGAACATGCGTGCCACGGCATCGACGCGCTGGTCGTCCGCCTGGTCGACGACGCCGCGCACGGCCGCATCCACCTGCCCCCAGGATCTGACCGCCGCGTCCAGCCGCGGGTCGAACAGCGCCGGGTCCACCCAGCATTCGAAGATGTGGCACACGGCCTTCGTCACGGTTTGCGCGGGGCGAAGGGCACGCTCGATGATGGGACTGGTGTTCTTGCGCAGCCAATAGTCCAGCAGTTCCCGGTGCAGTTCCTGCAGATCGGCAAAGAACCAGTAGAAGCTCGACCGCGACACCGCGAGCGTCTTGGCCATGACCTGGATCTTCACATTGGCGATGCCCTCCGCGGCGAGCGCCCCGATGCCCGCCTCGATCCAGGCCTCCCGCGTCATGCGGCCGGTCGTCTGCTTCGCGGCGCCGGCTCTTGCGCCCGGGGGCTTCTTCTCATTCACGATGTCGTCTCACCCGGTTTCGCCGCTCCATGCGGGCTTATGTTGCGCAATGCCGGACGGGATATCAAGTTCAGGGGAACTTCGCGGGGTGCCTGGCGGTTACGTCAGCAGCCTTACTCCGGTTTTGGGAGAAACATCATGAATCGCATCATTCCGGCCGTGCTGGCCTGCTGTGCGCCGATATTGCTCTTCGCGGGCGCCCATGCCAGCGAAGAACAGTTTCTGGGCGGCCTTGAGGGCCAGTATGCGGGCCAGGGCCAGGTGCGGCTTCGCACCAACAAGGAGCCGATCAACGTCGATTGCACCTTCACTTCGACGGCATCCGGCAATTCGCTGTCGCTCAAGGGGCGCTGCCGCGGCCTGCTCGTCGTGTCGAGGGCCGTCGGCGTCGACCTGAAGATTTCCGGAGGCGCCTATCGCGGCTCCTATATCGGCGCGGGCTCGGGACCGGCATCGCTGTCCGGCAAGCGCCGGGGCGATACGCTCAACCTCGCCATCGGCTGGGCCAAGGAGGTGAACGGCGACCGGCGTGCAAGCCTCTCCGTGGCGAAAGCCGGAAATGACGGCCTGACCCTCACGACCACCGACCGCGACCCCGCCTCGGGCAAGACGGTGACGACGAGCCGGATCACGCTCCAGCGCCAATAGCGAAAATCGCTTCTGCCCGCGCGCCGGCCATGGCAAAGACTCCTGAAGCTTTGCGAAGGAGAGGCAACCATGGCTGCGAAGGACGCACCGTCCCTGCCTGCCGGCAGACCGCGCGCGGCGGCAGCCCTGCCGCTCAATGCGCTACGCGCCTTCGATGCGGTGGCGCGGCGCGGCAGCCTGCGGGCGGCGGCGGACGAACTGCGCGTCGTGCCCGGCGCCGTGCGCCAGCAGATGGCGAGCCTGGAGGACAGCCTCGGCGTCGCCCTGCTCAGCCGCGAGGGCGGGCGGGTGGCGCTCACCCATGCCGGCCGGCGTTTCGCCGACGCCGTCGCCGTCGCCCTCGATATTTTGACCCGTGCTGCCGATGAGATCACGGATGCGGAGCGGCGCCGGCGCATCCGCCTCGGTGCCCCCATGCCGTTCGCCGCGAACTGGCTGATCCCGCGCCTGCCGCGGCTGATGGCCGACCTGCCGGCGCTGGAGATCGACATCATCCCCGTCGACGTCGCCTTCACGCTCGCCGACCGGCCAGACCTCGACGCCTTGATCGTCGGCGGGGAATACCGGCCGCTGCCCGACATCGCCGCCTTCGGCTTCATGAAGGACGAGTTCGGCCTTGTCGGAACGCCGGCCGAGGCCGCCAAGCTGCAAAGCGCGGTGGACGGCGGCGAAGCGTCGGCCGCCGTGGCCATCGTCGCGCGCGATGTCGCGTACCTCCTCGATGACTGGTTTCGCGAAAGCGGCACGCCGCCCCTGCGGTTTCACAAGCGCTTCGAAACCGAGACGCTGGAGCTTGCCATCGCCGCCGCCAAGGCGGGGCTCGGCATCGTCGCAGCACCCCGCGCCTCCATCGAGCGCGAACTGGCGGAAGGCCTGCTCGTCGCACCGCTCGGCTTCGTCGCCCGGCCCGTCGGCTACCGCCTGTGCTGCCGCAGCATGGATGCCGAAGGCAAGGCGATCCTCGCGCTCAGGACCTGGCTGACGCGCGAGGGCGCAGGAAAACTGCCCGGCAGCGCAGAATAATGTCCCTGCCGCCGGGCGGGCGGAAAGTTCTATCTGGATCGAACCACGAGACCGGATAGGGGAAACATGCAACAGGACCCGCAATTTTCGCGCATCGACTGGGTGGCATCGGGCTGCCGCCTGCTCAAGGGCATCGCGGCGGAGTTTGCACGCACACAGCCCTTTGCCGGCCTGACGATCGGCACCGCCATCCACCTGGAGCCGAAGACCGCCGCCTTGCTGCTGACGCTGAAGGCCGGCGGCGCGCGTATCGTCGCGACCGGCAATCTCAACAGCACCCAGCCGGCGACGGCCGCCTTCCTCGCGGACAACGGCATCGCCATCATCGGCGAGCAGACCCGCAATGCCGGCGCGCATCACGGTTTCATCGATGCGCTTCTCGACGAAAAGCCCGACCTGCTGCTCGACAATGGCGGCGATCTTTTCGCCCGCTTCCTCGAACGCCCCTATGACGGGCTGATCGGCGGCACGGAGGAGACGACCTCCGGCCGCACGCGGCTGGCGCCGCTGCGCGAAAGGCTGGCGCGGCCGATCATCGTCATCAACGACAGTCCCATCAAGCAATTCGCCGAAAACCGCCATGGCGTCGGCCAGAGCCTGTTCGAAAGCTTCCTGCGCTTCACCAACCGCTCGACCAACGGCAAGCGCGTCCTCGTCTTCGGCTACGGCGCCTGCGGCAAGGGCACCGCCGCCTGCTTCCGCCAGGGCTACAGCGCCGTCAGCGTCGTCGATATCGATCCCGTGACGACGCTGGAGGCCCATCTCGACGGGTTTTCGACGCCGCATCGGGCGGACGCCATCCGCGCGGCCGACGTGATCATCACCGTCACCGGCCATCCGGGCATCGTCACCGCCGCCGACCTGCCGCTCCTGAAGGACGGCGTCATCCTGATGAATGGCGGCCATTTCCCGCACGAGATCGACCGCGCCGGCCTTATCGCCAATCCCGCGGTCGCCTCGGTGGCATCGTCGCCGGAAGACGGCATCGAGACGATTGTCCTGGCGGATGGCCGCCGCATCCACCTGCTTGCGGCCGGGCACATGGCCAATCTCGCCGGCCCGCGCCCGCTCGGCAACAGCATCGAGGCGATGGATCTGGGCTTTGCCATGCAGGCCCGCTGCCTGGAGCGGGTGGCAGGCCGCACGCTGGGCGCAGACGCCTGCCTCGTGCCCGTGCCCGCCGATATCGACCGCGCCGTGGCCGGCGCCTTCCTTGATCTCAACCGATAGGAGCGACCATGCTGCGCTGGGGCATTCTGGGCACGAGCTTCATTTCCGACACCATGGCCGGCGCGATCGCGAAAAGCCCGGCCTCGCGCATCCAGGCCGTCGCCGGGCGCGACGAAGGCCGGCTTGCCGCCTTCGCCGCCCGCCACGGCGTCGCCCATACCTACCGCGACATCGCGGCGCTGCTCGCCGATCCCGATGTGGACGTGGTCTATGTCGGCCTGCCGAACCATGTGCACCACGCGGCGGTCATTGCCGCCGCCAAGGCCGGCAAGGCGGTGCTGTGCGAAAAATCGCTGACCACCACGCTTGCCGATGCGCAGGCGCTGGCGGGCGCGGTGGAGGACAGCGGCGTCTTCTTCATGGAAGGACTGATGTATCTCTCCCACCCGCTGATGGCGCGGCTGGGCGAGATTCTCGCCTCCGGCCGGCTCGGCGCGCTGCGCGCCATTACCGGCTTCTACGCCGCCGATATCTGGCGCGTCGCCAATCCGGCCGGGCGCGGCACGCTCTTCAATCTCGGCTGTTATCCCGTCTCGCTTCTGCATTTCGTGGTGCAGGCCGCCTGCGGACCGCAAGCCTTCGCCGCCCGGCAAGTGACGGGCCTTGGCAACGCTGCCCCGGACGGCAATCTCATCGATGCCGCGCTGACCGTGCGCTTTTCCAACGGCGTGCTGGCCAGCCTGCAATGCAGCGACGGTTATGGGCTCACCCACGATTTCGCCATGCATGGCGAGAGGGCGAGCCTGCGCCTGCCGGCCAATCCCTGGCTGCCGCAGGCCGGACCTTCGCGGATCGAAATCCGCGACCATGACGGCCCTTTCGAGGAGATCATCGTCGAGGCCGATGGCGATGCCTTCGACTACCAGCTCCGCACGGTCGAAGCCTGCCTCGCCGATGGAGCGATGCGGCCACCCCGCCCGGCGCCGCGCCTTTCCGACTCGCTGGAAATCCTGTCGATGCTCGTCGACTGGGAGCAGCATTGCCGCGCGTGAAGCCCGGTATCGCCTATTCCACGGCAAGCGACGCCATGTCGATGACGAAGCGGTAGCGGACGTCGCCGTGCTCCAGCCGGTCGAAGGCGTCGTTGACCTCGTGTATCTCGATGATCTCGCAATCGGGCAGGATCTGCTTTCGGGCGCAGAAATCGAGCATTTCCTGCGTCTCGGCGATGCCGCCCGAGGGCGAACCGGTGATGCGCCGGCGCCCGGTGATGAGCGGCAGGGAGCTGAAGCCCTTCATCGTATCGAGCGCCCCCACGATCACCAGCACGCCCTCGACATCGAGCAGGTCGATATAGGGCGACATGTCGTGGCCGACGGGCACCGTGTCGATGATGACGTCGAAGGACGATGCCGCGGCCGCCATGGCGTCGGGCGCAGTCGAGATCAGCACGCTGTCGGCCCCGAGCGCTTGCGCTTCCTCGCCCTTCGCCGCCGAGCGCGTGATGACCGTGACGCTGGCGCCAAGGGCTGCGGCAAAGCGCACGGCGAGATGGCCGAGGCCGCCGATCCCGACGACGCCGACCCGGCTGCCCGGGCCGACATTCCACAGCCGCAGCGGCGAATAGACGGTGATGCCGGCGCAAAGCAGCGGCGCGACGCGGGCGGCATCCAGCCCCTCCGGCAGCTTCAGCACGAAATTGTCGCGCACGACCATATGTTTCGAAAAGCCGCCATAGGTCATGCTGCGGTCGATCCGGTCGGCCCCGCCATAGGTGAGCGTCGGCCCCTGGCGGCACATCTGCTCCTCGTTCCGGCGGCATTGGTCGCAATGCTGGCAGCTGTCGATGATAGTGCCGACGGCAACCAGGTCGTTGACGGCATGCAGCGTGACGTCCTTGCCCACCTCCACGACGCGCCCGACGATCTCGTGGCCGGGGACGGTCGGGTAGCTCGTCGGAAACCAGTCCTTCCAGAGGTTTTTCGCGATATGCAGGTCCGTGTGGCAGATGCCGCAATAGAGCACCTCGATCGCCACGTCGTTGTCGCGCAGCTCGCGCCGGGCGAAGGAGAAGGGGGCAAGGGGTGTGTCCGCGTCGTAGGCGGCGTATCCGGTCGTTTGCATGGGGAGGTTCCGTTCACATTCGGGAAGATGGGGAGAAGCTAGCCGCAGCCTGCCCCGCCGCGGTAGCTCAATCCTTCCGGATTGTTGCCCAATCCTCTTGCCCGCCGCCCGGCCGCTTGCTGCGGGGCGGGCGCGACGCTACTCTGCCCGGCATGTTGCGCCCCGACGACAAGAAACACAGCCCGGCCGGCCATCCCGACGAGAGGGCGATCGCGCGCGCCCGGCTGGCCGACCGTATCCTGCATGATCTTGCCGGCGCGGACGACCGCCAGTCCGGCGTTCCCGGCCTGTCCTTCTATCGCCGCGGCTCGGCCTGCGACCCGGCGTCCGCCTTCTACGAGCCAAGCCTCTCGCTCGTCGTGCAGGGGCGCAAGCGGGTGATGGTCGGCGCGAATGTCTATGAGTACGACGCCTGCCGGTTCATGCTGACCTCCGTCGACCTGCCGACGATCGCGCAGGTGCTCGACGGCAGCGAGGCGCATCCCTTCCTGTCGCTCATGCTGAAGCTCGACCTTGCGGCGGTGCAGGCGGTCGGCGCCGAGATCGACCTGGAGGGCATCGCCACAAGCGATGCCGGCACCGGCATGACGATCGGCATGGTGACGGCCGGCCTGCTCGACGCGATCCTGCGGCTGGCCGCCCTTGCGGATGTGCCGCGCGACATCCCGATCCTCGGCCGCATGGTGCTGCGCGAGGTGATCTACCACCTGCTGGTGGGACCAGCGGGCGGCCAGCTTCGCCAGATCGCGCGGCACGGCACGCAGCACAACCGGATCGCGGCCATCATCAGCTGGCTGCGCGCGCATTATGCCGAGCCGGCCTCGATCGAGGTTCTGGCGGACATGGCCGGCATGGGCGTGTCGACCTTCTACCACCATTTCAACGCCATCACGCGCATGAGCCCGCTGCAGTACCAGAAGCAGATCCGGCTGCACGAGGCGCGCCGCCTTCTCCTGACCGAGCGGCTCGATGCCGGCACCACGGCTTTCCGTGTCGGCTATGAAAGCGTCACCCAGTTCAGCCGCGAATACAGGCGGTTGTTCGGCAATCCGCCGATCCGCGACATCGCGCTCCTGCAAGGCCGCTGAGCCGGTTTTTACCCTCCCGTGACCGATATTCCGGGGCATGATTGCGCGTGGAAGCCAGTAGTTTGGCGGCGGTTTATCTGGTACTGCCAAGGCAGCGACTCTCCTGCCCCAGAATGCATCCCGTGCTCACCTTTCCCTTCTCCCTGGCCGATCCCATCCGCTATCCCGGGCCGCCGCCGCAGGCGTCCGATGTGGTCATCATCGGCGGCGGCGTCATCGGCGTCACCACCGCGCTCTTCCTGGCCAAGCGGAACATATCCGTCACGCTGGTGGAAAAGGGACGCATCGCCGCCGAGCAGTCGTCGCGAAACTGGGGCTGGATCCGCAAGCAGGGCCGCGATGCGGACGAGCTTCCGATCGTCATCGAGGCCTGCCGCCTCTGGCGGGCGCTGGCCGAGGAAAGCGGCGAGGATATCGGCCTGAACCAGACGGGCGTGACCTATCTCGCCCGGTCGCAAAAGGACCTCGCCGGCTTCGACGCTTTCATGAAGATCGCCGCCGAGCACGACCTCGACACCCGCCTCATCGATGGGGACGAGACCGCCAGCCTCTTCGAGGGCGCCGCACGCCGCTATGCCGGCGCGATGGTCACGCCCTCCGACATGCGCGCCGAGCCGTGGCTCGCCGTGCCGGCGCTCGCCCGCCTTGCCGTGCGCCACGGCGTCAGGATCGTGGAAAACTGCGCCGCACGGGCGCTGGAGCTTTCGGCCGGCCGGGTCAGCGGCGTGTGGACGGAGGCAGGCCTCATCGCAACGTCGAGCGTGCTGGTCGCGGGCGGCGCGTGGTCGTCGCTCTTCCTGCGCAAACACGGCATTTCCATTCCGCAGCTCAGCGTGCGCGCCACCGTGGCCGCCACCGGGCCGCTGCCGGAGATCCATGCGGGTGCGGCGGCCGATGCGCAAATCGCCTTCCGGCGCCGGCAGGATGGCGGATACACGCTCGCCCCCGGCGGCAGCAGCCAGCTCTCCCTCGGGCCGGATGCCTTCCGCCACGCGCCAAAATATCTTCCCGTCCTGAAGGCCAACCCGCTGGGCATGCGCTATCGCCTTGCCGCGCCGACGGCGTTTCCCGACGGCTGGACGACGCCGCGCGACTGGACGCCGGACGGCCCGAGCCCCTTCGAGGCGATGCGGGTGCTCGATCCCGCGCCGGAAAACGCCCGCCTCCACGCGATCGAGCGCGACTTCCAGGCGCTCTTCCCGCAGATCGGGCCGGTTTCGCTGCGGACGACCTGGGCGGGCATGATCGATGCCATGCCGGATGTCGTGCCCATCGTCGACCGCGCGCAGGCCATCGACGGCCTCTTCGTTGCGACCGGCATGAGCGGCCATGGTTTCGGCATCGGGCCGGGCATCGGGCGCGTCGTCGCGGATCTCATCCAGGGCAACGATCCCGGCCATCGTCTCCACCGTTTCCGGCTGGCGCGCTTCAGCGATGGAAGCGCCATTCGGCCAGGCCCCGGGCTTTGACGGGCGAAAAGGCATGACATCTTGAGGCCATCATGAGTTCCGGACTGATCGACACGAAACCGCTGGCCGGCATTGCGCTGGCCTCGGCCGGCTATGCCTGTTTCGCCATGCAGGATGCGCTGGTGAAATGGATGGTGGCGACCTACGAGGTTCCGCAGATCCTGTTCGTGCGCAGCCTCGTCATCGTGCTGGTCTCCGGCGTGCTGATCCGCGTCTACCGCCACCCCTCGATCCTCAAGAGCCCCTATCGCGGCACCGTGGTGCTGCGCGCCGCGCTGATGCTCGTCGCCTGGCTGCTCTACTACAATGCCGCGCGCTATCTGGGTCTCGCCGAACTCACCACGCTCTATTTCTCCGCGCCGATCATCACGGTGTTCCTGTCGATCCTCGTGCTCAAGGAGGCCGTGGGCGCGGGACGCTGGATCGCCTGCGTCGGCGGTTTCGTCGGCGTCATCATCGCGGCCAACCCGTCCCATTCGCCCAACCTCATCCCCGCCGCCATGTGCCTTGTCGCGGGCTTCTGCTGGGCCTGGAGCACCATCCTCATCCGCCTTGTCAGCCGCAGCGAGAGCACGCTCACGCAGATGTTCGCCACCAGCCTGCTCTTCGGCATCGCCTGTGCGGCCACCTTCCCCTGGATGTGGAAGACGCCCGATGCGGAAGGGTGGATGCTGATGTTCGCGCTCGGCCTCGTGGCGACGCTCGGGCAGTTCCTGCTCTACGAGGGTTTTCGCTACGCGCCCGCCTCCGCGCTGGCGCCCGTCGAATATACCGGCCTGATCTGGGCCTTCGTCTACGGCTATGCCATCTGGGCGGAAATCCCCGCCCTCAACGTCTTCATCGGCGCCTTCCTCATCGTCGCCGCCAGCATGGTCCTCGTCATCTGGGAGCGCCGCGTCGCGCTGTCGCCGCGCAATATCGCCTCACCCTGAGCGCGGTCCTAGTGCACCGCCTTGGCAAAGCCCTTGGCGAGGATCGGCCCCGTGGGACGGCCTGACGTGGAGCCGCCCGCCTGTTCGAGCGTCAGCTCGTAAAGCTGGTCTTCGTTCGGATCGGGCAATGTCGGCCCTTCCAGCCGGGCGGAGCGGCTGCCGTCCAGAAGGCCCAGCGAAACGGGGCCGAGCTCGCGCGAGGGAAGCGTCCAGACCTGGATGGTCTTGTCGGCCGGCACCTCGAAGGCGCTGAGCAGCCGCACATTGGCCGTGTCATTGCCGAAGTCCTCGACGACCGCCTGCACCTCGCCCGCCTCGTTGAGGAGGACGGCGATCACCACCGGCTCGACCGTGCGGCCGAGGCTCCAGACGAGACCCGCCGCCAGGAGCAGCGTGGCGGCAAAGGAGGAAAGCGCCGCCAGCCGCCAGCCGGAGCGCCTGTTGTCGTTTGCCGGAGCGGCAACCGGAGGGGCCTCGCCGCGCGCGGGCAGGTTCGCCTCGATCCGGCGCCACAGGCCATCGTCGACGGCGGCCGGCGCAAGCTGGGTGTCGAGCGGCAGGAAGCGCTCGCGGCTGGCCGCGACCGCCGCGCGCAAGGCCGCATCGTGCTCGATGCGCGCATCCACGGCCGCCGCCTCGCCGGCATCCAGCAGGCCCAGCACATATTCGTCCGCAAGCGAAAGAACGTCCTCTCTGCCGCCGGTCATGACATGCACTCCCTCAACGCCGAAAGGCCGCGCCGTATCCACGACTTGGTCGTGCCGAGCGGCAGGCGCAGGCGCCCGGCGATTTCGCCGTGGGTGTAGCCGCCCACATAGGCCATGAGAATGCCGCTGCGCCGCGTTTCTTCCAGCCCGTCGAGGCATTCGCGCAGGCGGCTGTCGCGGTCGAGCATCTGCCAGGCGGCCATGACCTCATTGGCATGGTCGCGGTCCTGCAATGCCTCGATGTCGTCGACCGCCTCCTCGCGCCCGCCATCGCGCAGCAGGTTGAGCGCGCGGTTGCGAACGATGGCATAGATCCAGCCCCGCGCCGAACCTCTCTCCCGCGAATATTGGTGCGCATGGGTCCAGATGCGGATGAAGGCCTCCTGCACGACCTCTTCCGCAAGCTCGCGCCGGCGCACGATGCGCTGCGCGACGGCGACCAGCCGGCCGCTTTCGCGATCGAAGATCACGCGGAGCCCGCTTCGCTCTCCCCTGGCGCAGGCAAGTACTGCGGCTTCCAGTTCGTCCGGATCGTCAGGTCTAAAAGCCAAGCCACCCTCTTTCCGTCGAACATTGCAGTCGGCCGCGGTTTCCTGAAAAGCAATTGCCATCATCCGCATGATTTCGTCCAGTCATCTCTCCGGCATTGGTGACAGGAAGACACCCGGACAGCCCTGCTGGATGCAGCGTGCAAATATTTTTTTGCACGCTGCATCCAAAGGCCACCCGCCATGTGTCTTCGGATGGAGAGCATTTCCTCTCTCTAACGCCAAAAGCACCGGAGAACGACATGACCAAGCCCTTCCACGCCCTCACCGCCTCCCTCGCCATCGGCCTTCTCGCCACCACCGCGTCTGCCGCGCCCGTCCTCGGCCTTGCCGGCGACAAGACGCTCGTGCTGTTCGACACGGAAAAGCCCGCCGTCTCGAAAACCATGGAGGTCGGCGGCGTCGACAAGCTCCTCGGCATCGATTTCCGCCCCGGCAACAAGACCGTCATCGGCGTCACCACGGACCACCGCATCGTCTCGATCGATCTCAACACCGGCGCGGCAACCGACGTCGCGAAGATGGACAAGACGCTCGATCTCTCCGAAGCGCCGGTCGTCGTCGATTTCAACCCGATGGCCGATCGCCTGCGCTTCATGACCGGCACGACCAACCACCGCGTCCACCCGGATACAGGCGCCGTCACGGTGGACGGCACGCTCGCCTACGAGGAGGGCGACATGCACAAGGGCGAGACCCCGAACATCGTCGCCGCCGCCTATACCAATTCCTTCGGCAAGCCGGAGAAGACGGCGATGTACAATCTCGATGCCACGATCGGCGCGCTCATCCAGCAGACCAAGCCGAACGACGGCACGCTGAAGGCGATCGGCAAGCTCGGCATCGAGCCGATGCCCGCCGCCTACGCCTTCGATGTGCAGGCAACGGAAGACGGCACGAACACCGCCTTCCTCGCCGCCGGCAAGACGCTCTACACCGTCAACCTGGAGACCGGCGCCGCGACGAAAGTCGGCGATATCAGCGGCGTCGACAGCGACCTGCGCGACATCGCGGTGCTGCCGGCGATGTAACGAACGAACACGATCGGAGCCGGCACCCGCCGGCTTCGATACCCCCTTGATCGGCTTGCCAATCCATGCGTCTACTCCAGCTGAAATCGGTGAGGGTTTGTTGTGGCCTCAGGCACGAAGACGACTGCTTCGCGACGGCGCAGGCCGGGCGTGGTCGCGTCTGGTGCCGAGAGCATCAGGCAAGAGTTGGGGACGGGCACTTTGCGCAAGAATTCCACCCGGGTCGGTCCCGGCTTTCCACAGGTCGTCGTGCTGTTCGGTGCGACGGGCGATCTCTCCCGGCGCAAGCTGCTGCCGGGGCTGTTCCACCTCATCAATGCCGGCTTCATTCCGGGCTGCCGCATCGTCGGCGTCTCGCTCGACGATATCAATGCGGACAGCTTCCGCACCATCGCCCGCGAATCGCTGGACAAGTTCCTGACCCGCAAGTTCACGGAGGCCGAATGGGAGGCCTTCGCCGCCTCGCTCGACTATGTGCCGCTCAATGCCGGCGCGGGCGCGCTGAGGGCGGCCGTGGAGCGGGCGGAGGAGGCGCTGGGGCCGGAGACACGGCGCGTGCACTACCTATCCGTGCCGCCGAAGGCCGCCCTTCCCGCCGTGCAGCTTCTCGCCGAGGCGCAGCTGGTGGAGCGCTGCCGCATCATCATGGAAAAGCCCTTCGGCACGGACCTCGCCAGCGCCGTAGAGCTGAACAAGAAGCTGCACGAGGTCTTCGACGAGAAGCAGATCTTCCGCATCGACCATTTCCTCGGCAAGGAGCCGGCGCAGAACATCCTGGCCTTCCGCTTCGGCAACGGCCTGTTCGAGCCGATCTGGAACCGCAATTTCATCGACCATGTGCAGATCGACGTGCCGGAAACGCTCGGCCTTGCGACCCGCGCCGCCTTCTACGAGACGACCGGTGCCTATCGCGACATGGTCGTGACGCATCTCTTCCAGATCCTCGCCTTCATGGCGATGGAGCCGCCGACCGCGCTGGAGCCGGCGCCGATCTCCGAGGAGAAGAACAAGGTGTTCCGCTCCATGCTGCCGATCGAGCCGCGCGACGTGGTGCGCGGCCAATATATCGGCTACCGCAAGGAGCCGGGGGTGGACCCGGAGAGCGACACCGACACGTTCATCGCGCTCAAATGCGCCATCGACAACTGGCGCTGGGCCGGCGTGCCCTTCTTCCTGCGCACGGGAAAACGCCTTGCCGAAGGGCAGCGCATCATCTCGATCGCCTTCCGCGAACCGCCGAAATCCATGTTCCCGGCGGGCTCCGGCGTCGGCGCGCAGGGTCCGGACCATCTCACCTTCGACCTTGCCGATGCCTCCAAGGTCTCGCTGTCCTTCTACGGCAAGCGCCCCGGCCCCGGCTTCCGCCTCGACAAGCTGTCGCTGCAATTCGCCATGAGCGAGACCGGCCTGATCGGCGAAGTGCTGGAGGCCTACGAGCGGCTGATCCTGGATGCGATGCGCGGCGACCACACGCTGTTCACCACCGCCGAGGGCATCGAGCGGCTCTGGGAAGTCTCCCAGCCGCTGCTCGACAACCCGCCGCCGGTGCGGCTCTACGACCAGGGCGGCTGGGGGCCGAAGTCGATCCACCAGCTCATCGCCCCCCATGCCTGGCGCTTGCCGTTCGAGCGCGCCTGGCGGGATTCGGCGAAGGAATAGCGGGCGGCCCGCATCAAATCGTCGGGCTGACCTAGGCGACGACAATTTCGGTGCCCGCGCCCTTCAGCGCTTCCGCAATCGCGGCGGGCGGGGCCTCGTCTGTGACGAGGCGGTCGATATTGCCCCAGGGGGCGACTTCGAAAATGCCGCGCTTGCCGAATTTCGAGGCGTCCGCCAGCACCGTGACGCTGTCGACGCGCTCGATCATGGTCTGCGCCACCTCGGTCACCTCGGCGTCGAAATCCATCACGGCATGTTCGTCCACCGCGCCGACGGTGAGGAAGGCGTGGCGGGCGCGGAATTTGCGGATCTGCTCCACCGCGAACTGGCCGAGCGATTCGCCCGCATCCGCGCCATAGGCGCCGCCGATCAGGAAAACCTTGTGGTCCGGATTGGCTGACAGCGTGGCGGCGATGCGCCAGGAATTGGTGACGACGACAAGCGCCGGCAGGTCGACCAGCGCTTCGGCGAGGATCAGCGTCGTCGTGCCGGTGTCGATGAAGACGGCATCGCCGGGCGCAAGCAGGCTGGCCGCAGCATGCGCGATGCGGCGCTTGGCCGGCAGGTTTTCCGCCATGCGCAGCGCAAACGGCCCCTCCACCGCCGGCTCCACCGCGGTGTTGGAGCGCACGCGCGCACCGCCGTGGAACTTCTTCAGGCGGCCCATGGCGTCCAGATTGGCGAGGTCGCGGCGGATCGTCTCGCGCGAGGCGCCGAGCGTCTGGGCGAGGTCGTCGACGCTCACTTCGCCCGCCTTGTGCACGAGCTTCACAATTTTTTCGTGGCGATCGGCCGGCCTCACGGCGCCCCCTTGCAAGCACAGATTCGCGTAAGGATTCGCGCGATTTGCAGAATTTCTCCCGTTGTATCCTGCGGTTCGGTCAAGTCAATGACTGAATTCCGACCGTTCAGTCATTTTGACGTATTTTGCTTTGCCCCAGAAATCGCGCTTTCGCATCCCTTGCGAGCGTCTCGTGGCCTTCTCGCTCTACCATCGCGCTTTACATTCGGTCATTTATTTTATACCGTTCAGTCACAATGTGACCGAACGGGAGAGAATGCCGTGCCACGCCAGCCGCAGACCGGGGAGACCTACGATGTCGCCATCATCGGCGCGGGCGTCGTCGGCTGTGCGGTCGCCCGGCGGTTTTCGCTGGCGGGCGCAAAGGTGATCCTGATCGAGAAGGGCGCCGATATCTTGTCGGGCGCCTCCAAGGCCAACAGCGCCATCCTGCATACCGGCTTCGACGCGCCGCCCGGCAGCCTCGAACTGGAGCTGGTGCGCGCCGGCCGGCAGGAATATCTGGAGATCAGGGACAGCCTGAACCTCGCTTTGGTGACGACCGGCGCCTATGTCTGCGCCTGGAACGCACAGGAAGCCGAAAAACTCGCCGGCATCGAACGGCAGGCGCGCGACAACGGCACGACGGATGTCGTGCTGCGCTCCGGCGGCGAGGCCCGCGCGGCCATGCCGTCGCTCTCCGACCGGCTCGTCGCGGCACTCGAAGTGCCGGGCGAACATATCATCGATCCGTGGTCGGCGCCGCTCGCCTATCTCACCCAGGCGGTGGCGCTCGGCGCACGGTTCCTGCGCGGGGCGGAACTGATCAAGGGCACGTTCGACGGCATCTGGCGGCTGGAGACGACGGCGGGCGAGATCCTCGCCGATGCGGTGGTCAACACGGCGGGGCTTTATGGCGATGTCGTCGATACCCGCCTCGGCTTCACCCCCGGATTTCGCATCAAGCCGCGCAAGGGCCAGTTCGTCGTGCTCGACAAGGCGGCCGCGCGCCATGTGCCGCGCATCATCCTGCCCGTGCCCACGGAAGTGACCAAGGGCATCGTCGTCTGTCCCACGGCCTTCGGCAACGTGCTCGTCGGCCCGACGGCGGAGGAGCAGGAGGACCGGGTGCGCGCCACCGTCGAGACGCAGACGCTCGAAGCCCTCGTTGCCCGTGCGGCGGAGATCGTGCCGGCGCTGGCGGGCATGCCCGTCACCGCGCTTTATGCCGGGCTCAGGCCCGCGAGCGAAGAGAAGGGCTACCGCGTCTTCGTGCGGCCGGACCAGCGCGCCATCACGCTCGGCGGCATCCGCTCGACGGGCCTCAGCTCCGCCCTCGGCCTCGCCCAGCATGCGCTGAAGCTCCATGCGGATTTCGCCGAACCCTTCACGCCGCCGGCGCAAGTGCCCGACATCGCCACACCCAACCTCGCCGAATGCCGCGAGCGCGACTGGCAGCGGCCGGACCACGGCGAGATCGTCTGTCACTGCGAACTGGTGACGCGCCGCGAGATCGAAGCGACCTTTTCGAGCCCCGTGCCTCCCGGCGATTTCGGCGGCCTGCGCCGCCGCACCCGCGCCGGCATGGGGCGCTGCCAGGGGTTTTACTGCAATGCGCGGCTCGCCGAGATGACCAAGGGCAAGCTCGCCACGCCGCTCGCCATCGACACGGAGGGCGGGCGATGAGCGTGTTTGCTGTCCATGCTTGCGACATCCCCCTCATCCGACCCTTCGGGCCACCTTCTCCCCGCGGGGGAGAAGGGAGAAACGAGACGTTTGCTATCTTCCCCTTCTCCCCCACGGGGAGAAGGTGCCGGCAGGCGGATGAGGGGGTGACGCACCCGTCGCAAAGACCCCACGACACGGAGGCTGGCCGATGAGCGCTCTCGATGCGGATGTGCTGGTCGTTGGCGGCGGACCCTCCGGGGTGGCGGCGGCGATCGAGCTTCGGCGGCAGGGCCGGCGGGTCATCCTGCTCGATCGCGAGCCGGCGCTGGGCGGGGCGACGCGGCATTGCGCGCATTCGCCCTTCGGCATGCTGGAATTCGGCCGCGTCTATTTCGGCGCCGCCTATGGCCGCAAGCTGACGCGCGAGGCGGAAAAGGCCGGCGTCGATATCCGCACCGGGCATTCGGTGGTGGAGCTTTGCGAGGACGGCTCGGTGCTCGTCACGACCGGCCCCGGTGTGGAAAAGCTGACGGCCGAGCGCATCCTCGTCACGACGGGTGCGCGCGAAAAGCCGCGCTCCGCCCGCCTGCTCTCCGGCGACCGGCCGATCGGCGTCGTGACCACGGGCACGCTGCAATCCTATCTCGCCTTCCACGGCCTCCTGCCCTTCCGCCGCCCGCTGATCGTCGGCTCCGAGCTCGTCTCGCTCTCGGCGGTGCTGACCTGCCTCAGCCATGGCGCAAGGCCCGTCGCGATGATCGAGCCGCGCGCCCATGCGCTCGCCCGCGCGCCGCTCGCCTGGTTCCCGAGCCTGATGGGCATCCCCTTTCACCGCGGCGCCGAGATCGTCGACATTCTCGGCCGAACCCGCGTCGAGGCCGTCACCATCCGCCGTGGCGGAAAGCTCAAAACGCTGGACTGCGACGGCGTTCTGCTCACCGGCCAGTTCACCCCGGAATCCGCGCTGTTCCTGCAATCGGCCCTGGGCGTCGACCCGGGCAGCGCCGGGCCTGCGGTCGACCAGCAGGGCCGCTCGCTCGATCCGCGCATGTTCGCCGCCGGCAATGTCCTGCGCGCGGTGGAGACCGGCGGCTGGGCGTTTCGCGAGGGCCGCGCCATCGGCAGGGCCATCGCCGAGGATTTTGGACGCGAACCCGAGGACGGCGTCCCGGTGCCCGTCACCTTCGATGCGCCGATAAAACTCGTCGTGCCGAATATCCTGCGCCGCACCGCGTCCGCCCCGGCCTTCCGGCAGTTCCAGCTCCGCGTGCTGCGGCGCGTGCGCGGCCGGTTGTCGCTGGAACTCGACGGGCGCGAAGTCTGGCAGGCGCGCGGTCTCTGGATGCCCGAGCGGCGCATCCTCGTGCCCATTCCGCCGGATGCGCCACAGGCGCAGAACGTGCATTTTCGTTTCAGGGAGGAAGACTAGATGCGGGTAGCCGCCATAGACCAGGGCACGACATCCACCCGTTGCCTCGTCATCGAGGATGGCGGCGCCTGGCGCGTCGCCGGCACGCGCCGCCATGCGCAGCACCACCCCGCCCCCGGCTGGGTGGAGCACGATCCGGAAGAGCTGCTGCGCAATATCGAGGCGGTGCTGGAGGGGGCCGGCCCCGTCGATGCCATCGCCATTTCCAACCAGGGCGAAAGCTGCCTTGCCTGGGATGCGGAGACCGGAAAACCGCTGTCGCCCGTCATCGTCTGGCAGGATTCGCGCACGGCAGAGGCTCTCGCCGACCTGCCCCCGGAGGCGGAAGCGCGCTCGAAGGCGGTGAGCGGCCTGCCGCTCGATCCCTATTTTTCCGCCAGCAAGCTGTCCTGGCTGGTAAAGACCCTGCCCGCCGTCGCCGCCGCCCTTGAGGCCGGCCGCCTGCGGCTCGGCACCACGGACGCCTTCTTCCTCGACCGGCTGTGCGGCACCTTCCGCACCGATCTCGCCACCGCCTCGCGCACCGGCCTGATCGATCTGGCAACCGGCACCTGGAGCGAGGAAATGTGCGCGCTGCACGGCGTGCCGCGCCAGTGCCTGCCGGAGATCGCCGCGGTCGATGCCGGCTTCGGCGCGATCGGCGGCACGCCGGTAAAAGTCTCGATCGTCGACCAGCAGGCCGCCCTCTTCGGGCATGATTGCCGCAAGCCCGGCGATTGCAAGATCACCTTCGGCACGGGTGCCTTCCTGCTGGCGATCGCCGGCGACCGGCGACCGGCGGAATCCGACCTCCTGCCCACCATCGCCTGGCACTTGACGGGCGAAGGCCCGACCTTCGCCATCGAGGGCGGCGTCTATGATGCGGGCTCGGCGCTGGAATGGGCGCGCGATATCGGCCTGTTTTCGGCCATGGAGGAGCTCGGCAGCTTCGAAGGCCCCTCCGCGCTCAGCCGCGGCATCGTCTTCGTGCCGGCGCTGTCCGGCCTTGCGGCACCCTATTGGGACCGCCAGGCCGCCCCCCTCTTCATCGGCATGGACCATGCGACGGACCGGCGCGACCTGGTGCGCGCGGTGCTGGAGGGCATCGCCATGCTGACCGTCGGGCTGATCGAGGCGGCCGCCAAGGTCGGCGAACTCGGTCCCAGCATCTCCATCGACGGCGGCCTGTCGCAGAGCGCTTACTTCGCGCAGTTCCTGGCGTCGGCCAGCAACCGCGCGATCACGGTGGCGCCGATGCACGAGCTGACGGCGCTCGGCCTTGCGGAACTCGCCGGCGTCGATGTTCGCGGCGCGCGCACCGCCGCCAAAACCTTCAAGCCGGACGGCACGGTCGGGGCCGCCGACCATGCCCGTTTCGCCAAAGCCATCGAAAGGGCGCGCGCCTGGCGGTGACGCCGCCAGCCGCATCCCAAAACCTCACGGAGCCAGACATGCGAAAAATCTTCCTCGCGTGCCCCTACGGGCATGCGGACAAAGCCGTCGTGGAACGGCGCTTCGACATTTCCAACGCGGTCGCCGCCCGCATCGTGGCGAATGGGGCGGCCGTCTTCAGCCAGGTCTCCATGTCGCACCCGATCAACGGCCAGCTCGCCCATCTCGACAAGGCGGCGATCGGCCGCCTCTGGGCGCCGGTCGATGCGCTCTTCATGGAGGCGATGGAGGAGCTGATCGTCATCGACGAACCGGGCTGGAAGGAAAGTGCCGGGGTCGCCCGCGAGATCGACTTCTTCAGGGACCGCGGCCGCCGGGTCAGCCTGTGGAGCGAGGCCGAGCGCGACTTTCCGGCATGACTGAATTTTCAACAGGAGGGGAACCATGAACAGCACGACACACCATGCAAGCGAGCACGACACGCTGAAACGCGACGTCACCGCCTTCCAGTCCTTCGCCGTCGCCTTCGGCTTCGTATCGATCGCCACCGGCATCTTCACCGCCTATGGCGCCATGCTCTCGACGTCAGGGCCGATGGGCATCTGGACCTGGCCGGTCGTCGTCGTCGGCCAGCTGATGGTCGCCTTCATCCTCGGCTCGCTTTCCGCGCGCATTCCCGTCACCGGCTATGTCTACCAATGGGCCTCGCGCATCTCCAATCCGGTCTTCGGCTGGATCATGGGCTGGATCAGCTTCACCTTCCTCGCCATCGTGCTCTGCGCGGTGGATTACACCATCGCCTCCACCGTGCTGCCGGTGCTGTTCGGCTATGAGGGCACGCCGACGAATGCCTGGTGGATCACCAGCCTCGTCATCGTCGTGCAGGCGGTGATGATCGCGTTCTCCACGAAATTTACCCAGCGCTTCAACGCCGTCGCCGTCACCATCCAGCTCGTCGGCATGATCGGCCTCGTCGTGCTGCTTTTCGCCGCCGGCTACCTCAACAACGAACTCGACTTCTCCAACCTCGTCAGCACCGGCACCATCTCGCCGGAGGGCTATTATGGGTTTGGCGAACTGACCAAGGTCGGTCCGTGGATCATGGGCACGCTGCTCGGCGCCTTCACCATCGTCGGCTTCGAATCCGCCGCCAACCTTGCGGAAGAAACCCGCGAGCCGGCGCGCGTCGTGCCGAAGGCCATGTGGCAGGCGGTGCTGAGCCTCGGCATCATCGGCATGCTGTTCCTCATCGCCATCACCGCGCTTCTGGGCGATCCGGCGGCAATCGGCAGCTCGGCCACCCCCATCGCGGATGTCATCTCCCGCGTGCTCGGCCCGGTCGTCGGCAATATCCTCTTGGTGCTGGTGGTGATCTCCATCTTCTCCTGCGGCCTCGTCATCCTTCTCTCCGGCACGCGCCTCGTCTGGGCCATGTCGCGCGACGAGCGCTTCCCGGGCTGGCAGCTCTGGCACAAGATCAGCCCGACGCTGCACACGCCGGTCAATGCGACGATCCTCGTCGCCGCCATCGGCGAAATCATCCTGGCGCTGTTCTCGCAGCAGACGGATGCGCTGTTCTCGCTGTTTTCCGCCGCCACCCTGCTGCCGGCCATCATCTATGCGGTGACCGTGCTGATGTATGCCGCCAAGCGCCACCAGCTGCCGCCGAGCCAGGGCTTTTCGCTCGGCAAATGGGAGGTGCCGGTGCTGGTGCTCGCCATCGCCTGGCTCGCCTTCGAGCTCGCGATCTTCCGCGATGCCTCCTTCGCAAAACCCTGGTCCTATGTGGCGATCATGTTTGCGATCGGCGCGGTCTATCTCGGCTACCTGCTCGCCTCGCGCGGCGGCGCCAAGGGGTTGAAGATGCCGGAGCTGATCGCCATCGACGCGATCCTCGACGCCGATCGCGGCGCCGATTTCAACGCGACACCCGCCGAGTAGCGAAAAAACGCGTGGAAACCGCGCGGCTGTGACTGTATCGACGGAACGGGGGGACATGCCATGAACCTGCGTTTCGTCGAAACATTCGTCTGGGTGGCCCGGCTCGGCAGCTTTCGCGCCGCCGCCGACCGGCTGAACGCCACCCAGGCAGCCGTCTCCAACCGCATCGCCAGCCTGGAAGCGGAGATGGGCTGCGAACTCTTCGAGCGCGTGCCGGGCGGCGTGCGGCTCTCCACCATCGGCCAGCGCGCCATGCAGCCGGCGGAGGAACTGCTGAAGGCCGCGACCAGCTTCAAGGTGGCGATCGGCAGCCCGCAGCATCTGCGCGCCACCGTGTCGATCGGCACCATCGATTCCATCGTGCATGCCTGGCTGCCCAATTTCATCGAGCGCGTGAAGGAACGCTTTCCCGCGCTTGGCCTCGATCTCAACGTCGACACGTCGCTGGCGATCGGCAAGGACATCAGCGAACGCCGGCTCGACCTCGCGCTGCTGATGGGCCCGGTGCTGACCCCCGGCCTCAAGAACATCGATCTCGGCACCATGGAATGCGCCTGGGTGGCGACGCCGTCCTTCGGTCTCGGCGGGCGCGAGCTCACGTTGCACGACCTCGCCGAACACCCCGTGCTGACCTTCTCGCGCAACAGCGTGCCGCATATCTGGCTGCTGCGGCAGTTCGAGGAAATGGGCGTGCAGCCGCCGGTCATTTCCAATTCCAACTCGCTCTCCGCCATGCTGCGGCTGGCCCGTGACGGCATCGGGGTCGCGCTGCTGCCGGTGCCCATGGTGGTGCCGATGATCGCCGAGGGCGTGGTCGAGCGCCTGTCGATCACCCCGCAATTTCCGGCCCTCAAGCTCCACGCGGTCTATGCCGACGACCCGGAAAACCTAATTCCGTCAATGCTTTCCGTCATCGCCAGAGAGGCTTCGCTCGACACGACCGGCATCTCGGCCTAAAGGTCGTCCACACAAGTTTTTTCTATCAGGGACGACAATTCTTTGTCGTTTGTCATTCCAATCTTCTGGCCTGACGATACCCGGACTGAGACTTGGAGGACTTCGATGAAGATCAGTATTGTGCAAATGAATTCCGGTTCCGACAAAGCGAAAAACCTCGACGACGCCGAGCGCATGGTGCGCGACGTAGTGGCCGCGGAAGGGCCGGACCTGGTGGTTCTGCCGGAATATTTCGCCTTTCTCGGCGAGGGCCGCGATGCGGTGCACGGCAGCGGCGAAAGCTTCCCGGACGGCCCGACCTACCAGCGCTTCGCAGCACTCGCCAAGGAACTCGGCGTGACGCTGCATGCCGGCTCGATGGTCGAGAAGGCCGGCAACAGCCACTACAATGCCACCGTGGTCTTCGGCCCCGAGGGCAAGGAAATCGCGAAATACCGCAAGATCCACCTGTTCGACGTCGACACGCCCGGCGGCGTCTCCTACCGCGAATCCGACACGATCGGCCGCGGCGAGGACGTGGTGACCTACAAGGTCGGCGAGACCACGGTCGGCTGCGCCATCTGCTACGACATCCGCTTCCCGGAACTGTTCCGCGCACTGCGCGACAAGGGCGCCGACGTCATCGTGCTTCCCGCCGCCTTCACGCTGATGACCGGCAAGGACCATTGGGAAGTGCTCGCCCGCGCCCGCGCCATCGAGACCCAGACCTATTTCGTCGCGGTCGGCCAGGCGGGTGCGCATGCGGACGGCAAGAAGTGGTGCTGGGGCCATTCCATGGTCATCGATCCCTGGGGCCACATGGTCGCCCAGTGCTCGGATGGCGTCAGCGCCGCCTCGGCCCGCCTCGACCTCGATCGCATCGGCAGCGTGCGCCGCGACGTGCCCGTCGCCCAGCATCACGTTCTGTGAAGGAAAGAGCCATGTTCATCGTCAACCCCATGCCGCAGCAGATCGCTCCGGCACTCATAAAGAAGATGGAACAGGTCGAGACCGCGACCGTCGGCCATTTCCTGCATTCGGGCTTCCTGAACCGGGAACTGCGCGCCGTCCTGCCGGAAAAGCGCGTCGGCGGCACGGCCGTCACCGTGCGCCTGCCCCATGCGGATTCGACCATCCTGCACTATCTCACCAAGCTGGTGCGGCCGGGCGATTTCATCGTCGTCGACCGCTGCGGCGATGACAAACACGCCTGCTGGGGCGGTGTCGTCACCCATTCGATGAAGCTCGGCGGCATTGTCGGCGCGGTCATCGATGGCCCGGCGACGGATTTCTCCGAGATCCGCCGCGTCGACCTGCCCATGTGGTGCCGCGGCCCCTCGCCGATCACCACCAAGATCCTGGGCCTTGAAGGCGCGATCAACGTGCCGGTCTCGGTCGGCGGGCAGACGGTCAATCCGGGCGACGCCGTGATTGCGGATGAAAGCGGCGTGCTGGTGCTCGATCCGTCGAAGGCGGAATGGGCAGTCGACAAGGCGCTCGCCATGCAGGAAAGCGAACTCGTGCTGCTCGAACGCCTGCGCAAGGGCGAGAAGCTGCCCGACATATCCGGCGCCACGAAAATCGTGGAAGCCTCGGCCGCCTGAGGCGGCCCAACATTATAAGCATATGGGAACAATTCGGTCCAAGAGTGGAGGAAAACTCATGACCAAGACCAGACACGCAACCCGCGCCGGCCTTGCCGCGCTTGCCATGGCCCTCGCCACTTCGGTGGCGATGGCCGATACGGTGGTGCTCACCGCCTATTCCGGCATCTTCCAGGAAAACTACGTGAAGGCCGTCGTCGAGCCCTTCATGAAGGCCAATCCGGACATTACCGTCGAATTCTACGGCATGCCCAACTCCGCCCAGATGCTCGGCACGCTGCGCGCCCAGGCCAGCGCCCCGCAGATCGACATCGCCATCATGGACGTCTCCGTCGCCAAGGCCGCGACCGACGAGGGCATCTTCGCGCCGATGGACGAGAGCGTGACCAAGCATCTGGCCGACCTCTACCCGCAGGCCAAGGCCGAAGGCGTCAACGCCGTCGGCGTCACCTTCGACAACCTCGTCCTGCTCTACAACACCGACAAGGTGAAGACCGTGCCCACCTCGTGGAATGCGCTGTGGGACGCGCAATATGCCAAGCAGGTCTCCATTCCCGCCGTGCCGGATATCCAGGGCACGACCTTCACCATCATCACCGACAAGATGGCGGGCGGCACCAACTACATCGAAAGCGTCGAGGCCGGCATCAATCGGCTGGCCGAACTCGCTCCCCTCGTGCAGACCTGGGAACCGCGGCCGGACGTCTACCAGCCGATTTCCAGCGGCACGGCGGCGATCGGCATCGGCTGGAATGCCCGGGCGCAGGTCTATGCCGATCTTTCCGACGGCAAGCTCGGCGTCGTGCTGCCGGAGGAAGGCAGCGGCTTCCAGATCAACGTGATCGGCCTCGTCAAGGGCGGCCCCGCCAGCGACAGCGCCAAGAAATTCATCGATTATGCGCTGAGCCCGGAGGCGCAGGCCGCCTTCACCGAGCAGATGTTCTACGCGCCGACCAATTCCAAGGCCGCCGCCCTCATCTCGGAAAAGGCGCTGAGCCGCACCGCCGCCGGCGCGATGGACAAGATGATCGACATCAACTGGCTCGAGGTCGCCAAGATCCGCGATGCCATCACCGAGCAGTGGCGCCGCCGCGTCATCCCGCTCAGCCGTTGATGGAGGTCTGCAACCGATGACATCTGCACCCGAAGAGCATCTCAGACTGGAAGGGATCGGCGTCAGCTTCGGCGCCGTCAACGTCATCCCCGCGCTCGACCTCTCGGTCCGCAAGGGCGAGATGGTTGCCTTCCTCGGCCCGTCGGGATGCGGAAAGACCACGACGCTGCGCATCATCGCCGGGCTCAACAAACCCTCCCGGGGCCGCATCATGGTGGGAGGGCGCGACATCACGCGCCTTCCCATCCATGATCGCGACATGGGCATGGTGTTCCAGAGCTATGCGCTGTTTCCGCATATGAACGTCACGCGCAACGTCGCGTTCGGTCTCCAGATGCGCAACATCCCGTCGCGCGATGCGGAAAGCCGGGCGGCGCAGGCGCTGGACATGGTCCAGCTCGGCCACCTCGCCCACCGCAAGCCGAAGGAACTGTCCGGCGGCCAGCAGCAGCGCGTGGCGCTTGCCCGCGCGCTCGTCATCGAGCCATCGATCCTGCTCCTCGACGAGCCGCTGTCGAACCTCGACGCGAAGCTGCGCGATGAGATGCGCGTGCAGATCCGCGCGCTCCAGCAGCAGAGCGGCATCACCGCCGTCTTCGTCACGCACGACCAGGTCGAGGCGCTGTCGATGTGCGACCGCGTCGTGGTGATGCGCGGCGGTCGCGTCGAGCAGTTCGGCACGCCGACGGAGGTCTACGAGCGACCGGCCACCGCCTTCGTCGCCAATTTCGTCGGCCGCACCAACCGCCTCAAGGGCGCGATCACCGCCGAGGGCACGCTGACGGCGGCCGGCCACCAGCTGCGTTCCGCCACCACGCTGCCGCCCGGCGCCGTCGAGATCCTCGTGCGCCCGCACCGCATCCGCATCGATGACGCTGCCGAGACCGCCAACCGGGTGAAGGGCGCCGTCTCCGGCATCACCTTCATCGGCGACCTCGTGCAATATGCCGTGCGCGTCGGCGATGCGGAGGTCGTCGTGGAAGAGGCGACGCGGCGCGACCGCAGCGCGCTTGCCGTCGGCGACACGGTCACGCTCGGCTGGTCGGCGGAAGACACGCTCGTTTATCCGGCGGGCGAACAATGAGCGCCGTCCCCACCACCACCCCCGTGCCGGCGGCACCCCGGCAATGGCGCGACGGCGAACTCGCCGTGCTCCTGCTCCTGCCCATCGCGCTCATCAACGCGATCGGCTTCATCCTGCCCGTGCTGAACCTCGCGCGTTACTCCTTCAACAAATCGCGCGTCGGCGGCGGCATCGAGGCCGTCTTCACCTGGGAGAACTGGGCGGGGCTCTTGAGCGACCCGTTCTATCTCGAACTGGTGTTCAACTCGGTCTGGATCAGCCTGGCGATCACGCTGACGACGCTCGTCGTCTCCTATCCAATCGCGCTCTACCTGCACCGCGCGTCCGGCGCCTGGCGCACCTTCCTCACCGTGCTCGTCATCTCGCCGCTTCTGACCTCCGCCGTCGTGCGCACCTATGGCTGGATCGCCATCCTCGTCGACGACGGGCCGGTGGTCGGCGCCATCAAGGCGCTTGGCCTGCCGGCGCCGAGCCTGATGTTCAACATCAAGGGCGTCTTCATCGGCCTCACCGAAATCCTGATGCCCTACATGATCCTCGCGCTGATGGCCGGCTTCGGCCGGCTCGATCCGCGGGTGGAAGAGGCCGCGCGCACGCTCGGCGCCACGCCGTCGCGCACCTTCATGAAGGTCATCCTGCCGCTGACCCTGCCCGGCATCGCGCTCGGCTGCCTGCTCTGCTTCGTACTCGCCGTCTCGTCCTTCATCACGCCCAAGCTGATGGGCGGCGGGCGGGTGTTCCTGCTGGCGACGGAGATCTACGACCAGGCGATCGTCACGCTCAACTGGCCGCTCGCCTCGACGCTGTCGATCCTCGTGCTCATCGTCTTCGGTGCAGCATTATGGGCTTACTCCGCCGTGCTGCGGCGTCTCGACTAGGAGGAAAGATGATGGAAATCCACAAGACCTCCTGGCCGATGCGCATCCTCGTCTTCCTGCTCTTCGTCTACCTGCTGGCGCCGGTCATCCTCGTCTTCCCGCTGTCCTTTTCGGGCGACCAGGTGCTGCGCTTCCCGCCGTCCTTCTGGTCGACGCGCTGGTATTCGGCCCTCTTCGCCAACAGCCAGATGCTGCAGGCCTTCTGGACGAGCCTGTCGCTCGCGGCGATCGTCACGGCCCTGTCGATCGTCATCGCCGTGCCCGCCGCCTGGGTCATGACGCGGCTCACCTTCGCCGGCCGCGACCTGCTGTTCAACCTCTTCACCGCGCCGCTGCTTTTGCCCACCATCGTGCTCGGCCTTGCCATCCTCATCGTCTTCGCCTCCTTCGGGCTGCTAGCGACGATGCACGGCCTGGTCTTCGCCCACCTGGTGGTGACGCTGCCTTACGCGCTGCGGGTGCTGGCGGTGTCGCTCAGCACGCAGGACCGCGCCTGCGAGGAGGCGGCGCGCACGCTCGGCGCCAAGCCGCTCACCGTGTTCTTCCGCGTCACGGTGCCCATGCTGACCCCCGGCATCGTCGCGGCGGCGGCGCTGTGCTTCCTCGTCTCGTTCGACGAGGTGGTGATCACGCTGTTCCTCACCGGACCGCGAATCAGCACGCTGCCCGTCGAGCTCTACAACTACGTCTACAACCAGGCCGACCCGCTCGTCGCCGCCGCCTCCGCGCTCCTCATCCTCCTGACGCTCGCCGTCATCATGATCGTGGAACGCGCCATGGGCCTCGGCAAAGCCTTCGTAAAGTAGGACCCCCTCGCCTCCGGCTCACGGCGTGCCGGAGGCGACCAGGCTGTCGATATGGGCCTGCAAGGTCACCGTGCCGCGGATGGGATTGTCCGGCCGCGCCGGCGCGTCCACCGTCGCCGCGGTCATGCGGGCATAGGCGCGCGCCGCCTCGGCGGAAAAGCCGGCCTCGCGAAAACTCTGCTCCCAGCCTTCCCGCGGCGTGGTCTCCACCACCACCGGCCGGCCGAGCGTGGCGGAAAAGGCGTTGGCGACGTCCTGGAACGTATAGGCCCGCGGGCCTTCGACATAGCGGATGCCGACATCGTCGAGCCCGCTCACCAGCCGGCGATAGGCCGCCTCCGCCAGATCCGTCGGCGAGACCATCGGCAGCACCATGTCGGCCGGAAAGGCTGTCGGCAGCGTGCCGCCGCGCGCCGGGTCCAGCAGCATGTCGAGATTGGTATAATAATAGGCCGCGCGGTCGATGGCGGTGGGAATGCCGCTCGCCTTCGCCCGCTGCTCGAAGTCGTAGAGCACCGAGAGATCCCCGATCGCCTCGCCCTTCTGCGCGCCATAGGTCGAGGCGACGACGATCTTTTCCAGCCCCGAACCTTCCAGCGCATCCGTGATGCTGCGCGCCGTCGCAAGCTCGGCGGCGTCGCTGTCGCCGCGTGTATCGGCCGGCGGGTTGAGCAGGAAGGCGCGGTGGCCGCAACGCAGCACCTTGTGCAGGGCCTCGGTGTCGGTGATGTCGACCACCGCCGGCTCCACCCTTGCCGTCGCGATGGCGCCGGCCTTGTCCGCATCGTGCAGCACGGCGATCACCCGCTGGCCCGCCTGGTCGAGCGCGCGCACGAGGTTTGCGCCGATATGGCCGGTTGCTCCGAGAACGACAAACATGGGTCACCTCCTGGTCTTCCCCGAAAAAACCCATTTGCCGCGACAGGGTTCCAAAACCGGGCCGAATAGGTTTGCCGGGCGGGCGGTGCAGGTGCTATCTGCGGCAAAGCCGAAACGCAGTGTTGGAGATGGACATGGATGTGGTTTTTACGCCGGAATTGACGGTGTGCGGGATCGATGAACTGCCGGGCCACGGCACGCGCAACGTCACCCATGTGCTCTCCATCATCGATCCGGACTATCCGGAGCTGGAAGCCTTCCTGGCCTATGGCACGCATCACCGCACGACGCTGCGCTTCCACGACATCATCGCCGCCGCGCCGGAGCGCGTGATGCCGCATCCGGACCACACGCAGGAAATCCTGCGCTTCGGCACGGATTTCCACGCCCGGCAGGATGCCAAGGGGCCGAGCCACCTGCTGGTGCATTGCCATATGGGCGTGTCGCGCTCGACGGCCGCCATGCTGACGCTGATGGCGCAGGCGAACCCGGACGAGCCGGCCGAAAGCCTGTTCGCCCGCCTCGTCGCCATCCGCCCGCAGGCCTGGCCGAATTCGCAGATGGTGGGTTTTGCCGATGAACAGCTCAGCCGAAAGGGCGACCTGACGGCCGCCCTTCGTCGCCATTACGGCCGGCAGATCAAGAGCCGGCCGCAGTTCACCGAATGGATGACGACGCTCGGCCGCGACGCCGAGCTGAAGATGGCGATCCTCGACTAGATCGCCCTGGACACCCGGTCGGCCTCGCCAATGAGGCCGACGATACGCTCGACGGCCGACGGGATCGGTCCCAGCACCGGCTTGCCGAAGCGGGGGCGGAGCGCCTTGGCTGCTTCGCCGAGCGGGCCGCCGCCGATGACCACGGCCTGCGCGCCGTCCTCCCCGATGCACGCGCCGACCGCACCGGCGAGCGCCTCGATGAGGAGGGCCGGATCGGCGGCAAGCGCCACCGGATCGCCCGCCGTACAGCGGATGCCCGTATAGAGATGGGCAAGGCCGAGATCATGCGCCCGCTGGCCGATCGCTTCGGCCAGATCCGGCGTGGAGGTCGCCACGCCGAACCGGCGCCCGCCCTCCGAAGCCTCGATCATCGAGGCCTCGCAGATGCCGACCACCGGAACGGCCACCTTGCGGCGAAGCTCGGCAAGGCCGGGATCGCCGAAGGCGCTGACGATGATCCCCACACACTCCCGTCCATGTGCCGCGCCCAGTTCGACCACCTCGGCGGCGGATGCCGTGAGCTGCTCGGGCGTGACGATCATGGAGGGCGCCCGGCTGGCGGTGACGGTTTTCACCGCCAGCCTGCCGGCGAGAGCGTTGAGCGCGATGGCGTGCATCATCTCGCTCGTCGCCTCGGAACTGTTGGGATTGATCAACAGGATGTGCGGGGTCATGCTTGGTTCAAGCTCCAGCTTTCAGGGGTTGCACGGCAAGCTCCGGGCTTTCGGTGGTGGCATCGGCGCGCTGCGTGATGTCCTCCATCGACATGCCGTAGGTTTCCGGTCCGAGACGAATGCACACCGCGAAGACCGCATACATGGCCGCCGCCAGGCCGAACACGCCGACCATGCCGTAATGGTCGAACAGCGCGCCGGAAATGGTGGGCACGAAGGAACCGGCCGCCGAGCCCGAAGCCAGGATGAAGGCCACCCCGAAGGCGCGGATGCGGGTCGGGAACAGTTCCGGCGCATAGATCCAGATGGACGTGTTGAGCAGGAGCACGAAGAACTGGAAGAGCGCGCCGAAGAACAGCACCAGATAGATGGTGGTGCCGAGATACATGATCGACAGCGCCGCCAGGCAGGCGCAGATCGCGCCGACGGTCAGCACGCGCTTGCGCGGGAAGTAATAGCCGAACATCGAGGCCGCAATGGCGCCGAGCACGCTGCCGCTCTGGATGATCATGCTGTAGAGCAGGCTGCCCTGCAGCGTGTAACCCATCGAGACGAAGATGACGGGCATCAGCGTCAGCACGGAAAGCTGCGCGCCATAGCTCATCAGGATGGCGATGGACACCGGCACGATGCGGCCGAGGAAGGGCGCGCGGAACAGTTCCTTCCAGGCGCCCTTGGTCGGCGGCGCGTCCGTCGCCTGGTCCTTCGTCAGGTGCTCGCGCACCACCAGGTTCTTCGGCCGCAGCGACCCGGATTCCAGCACCGAGAGCACCTCGTTCGCCTCGTCTATCCGCCCTTGCGAGGCAAGGAAACGCGGTGTTTCCGGCACGTAGCGGCGGTAGAACACGACGAGCAGGGCGGGCAGCGCCAGCGAGGCGAAGAGCCAGCGCCAGCTATCTTCACCAGGGAAGATGCTGAAGATCATCAGCCCGTAGACGGGTGCGAGAAAGTTGCCGAAGCCGCCGGCGCCCACATTGACGAGGCCGGCCGCCGTTCCGCGGAACTTTGGCGAGCAGAATTCCGACAGCATGGTCACGGCGGTCGAAATCTCGCCGCCGACGCCGAAGCCGACGATGGCGCGCGCAATGCACAGGAACATGAAGTCCGGCGCCAGCGCGCAGGCTGCCGAGCCCAACGAGAACAGCAGCAGGTTGACGGTGAGCATGACGCGGCGGCCGTAGCGGTCGCCGAGAATGCCCGAAAGCAGGCGGCCGATGGCCGCACTGCCGAAGGTGATCGTGTTCAGGAAGCCGATATCCGTGCCCGTCAGGCCCCAGTGCTCCTTCAGGAGCGGGCCGGACACGCCGATCGTGTTCTGCTCGAAACTGTCGAACAGGCAGCCGATCAGCACCAATGCGATGATCTGTTTGTGCGCCCCGGTCACTCCAATCCGGGTGAGCGCGCCTTCCAGTTGCCGAATGACCGGCGATGATTTGCCGGACTGCACCATACCTTCTGCTGCCATAGTCTCCTCCTCCTGGCATCAGCGTGAAAATCAATTTTCATACTATGCCTTCAAGAAATGATCTTTTCAAGAGAAACTTGTGAGCGCCCTGTTCTTCCCGAAGGCCGGTCCCTCCGTTACAAGCAGGCGATGGCAAACGAGGGTTTGGGGTGAGATGAGTTCGACGGATCGTTCGTTCCTGTTCCGGGTGAGGGATGCGCTGGACGACCTGCATCCGGCGGAGCGGCGGCTCGGCGATTTCGTCTGCGATTTTCCGGGTGAACTTGCGAGCTATTCCGCCTCGGAACTGGCGCGGCTCGCCCAGGTCTCGAACGCCACCGTCACCCGCTTCGTGCGCCGCCTCGGCTACGAGAACTACGAGGAGGCGCGCCGCCACGCGCGCGACGAGCGGCAGACCGGTTCGCGCCTGTTTCTGGCCACCTCGACGGATGCGGCCGGCGACCAGTCGGTGGCCGCCCACGTCGCCCAGGGCATCGCCAATCTCGAAGGCACCTTCGCCACCATCACCGACGCGCAGGTGAACGCCGTGGCCGACGCCGTGCTGGAGGCGCGCAAGACCTGGGTCGTCGGCTTTCGCAGCTCACACCCCTTTGCCGATTATCTGCAATGGCAGATGACGCAGGTCGCCGAAAACATCGTCGCCATCCCCGGCGCCGGCCAGACGCTCGGCGAACATCTTGTGAGCGTCACCGACCACGACGTCGCCATCGTCTTCGGCCTGCGCCGCCGCATCGCGCAGATGGAGGCGATCCTCTCGGCCATCGAGAAAAGCGGCGCGAAACTGCTCTACATTACCGACGAAGGCGTCGCCCACCGGGCAAGCGCCACCTGGCATTTCCGCTGCCAGACGCTCGCCCCCGGCCCCCTCTTCAACCACGTCTCCGTCATGGCCGTCTGCCACCTCATCACCACCCGCGCAATCGAACGGGCAGGTGCTGCCGGCCGCACCCGCCTGCGCGGCATCGAACGCTTCGGCGATACGCTGGAGGAGCTGTGAGTAGCCAGCGTCCGGAGACCACGATCACCCGCGCCGACTGGTACGGCCGTAAACTGGAGCGGGAGCGTCATGCGGACACGCTGTTTTCCGATCTCGACCTGACGGAGGCGGAGAATATCGGCAGTGTCTTTTCCGACTGCGTGTTCCGCAGCGCCCGCTTCAACGCCTCGGCCCACCGCGATGCCGCTTTCGTCAACTGCACCTTTATCGCCTGCAAGTTCTTCGATGCGAGCTTCACCAATTGCAAATTCGTCGGCAGCCGCTTCGAGGATTGCGCCTTCGACACGATCAAGGTGGTGGAGGGCGATTGGTCCTTTGCGGGCCTCGCCCATGCCGATCTCGGCCGCGCCTCGTTTTCCGGCACGAGGCTGCGCGAGGCGGACCTGACGGGCGCCCAGTGCCGCTCGGGCTCGATCCGCAATGCCGACCTCTCCGGCGCGCTGCTGCACAATGCCGATTTCAACGGCTGCGACCTCCGGGGAAGCGATCTCAGCGCCATCGAGCTCAAAACCATCCACCTCAAGGACGCCATCATCACCATCGACCAGACCATCTTCATCGCCGAGGCGCTCGGGCTGGATGTGCGGCTGAAGTGAGGGCAACCAGCCCTCGCGTTCCTGCATAGCTGCACTGCACAAAAAATGTTTATCAAAAGGTCAAAAGTTGGGCATAGTGCCTGCAGTTGATGCACGTGATGGTTCCTCCCAGTCCATCGCATCAGCTGTTCCCCTCTGGAGGTTTTTGACCTTCACACTTCAAGGGCCACGGTTTTCCGTCGGCCCTTTTTTTTGCGCGCAATTTGCCGGGAGCTGTCAACCGCCTCACGCTTGCCCCCGCCCCTGCCCGCGTTCCAGCGCCTGCACCATCGGATAGATGCTGAAGGCCGAACGTTCCGCCTTATCGGTGAGGTCGCGCAGATAGCCGCCGGGCGAGCGGATGGCTTCGCCGCGTTCCAGCAGGGCGGCGATGACCACCGCAGCCGCCGCATCCCCCATCGCCGCCTTCGCCTTGCGCCAGGCATCGGGCGAAATGCCCAGCATCGAGCGCACCAGATCCGCCGCCGCCACGAGGTCCGTCCAGCTTTTCACGCCGTTGCGGGCATAATCGGCGATCTGCGGGCAGAGCCGCATCAGCCGGTCGAGACTGATCGCCATCTTCTGCTCGGGTGCCGCCTTCGCCGTTTCATTTTCCCGGCCATATGGTTCAATAGGTTGGTCTGTGTTTGAATTCTGAATATGCTGCTCAGATTGATGCGCACTGCCGCTCATTTCTTGCTCTGAAAGGCTTGAGAGATAAGCGTTTTCCACTTCGGCCCTGAGACGCTGGAGGCCATCGCGGCGCGTGGCCAGGATGTCTGCGGCGGTGCGGCGTCCGAGCCCTGCCACAAGATCTGCGAGACGGTCGGCAAGACCGAGCCAATCGCCCGCCCTGCCCTCTTCCAGCGCCGTGGCGATGATCTTGGCGATATCCCGCTGGTGCAGCGTCACTTCGCTCCTCAGCGCCCGCATGGCCCTGTCCTCGGCGCGCGCACGTTCGGCCGCCTCGAAGATTTCGCCGGCCTTCAGCGCCAGCGGCGCGAGATCGAAGCCGAAGGCATCCTCCAACGCGCCCTTCTCGTCGCGCCGGCAGAAGCGCTTGCCGTTGGCGCTGTCGCGGCGGAAGATCAGGCCGGCCTCGACGAGCGCCGCCAGATGCCGCCTTATCGTCGCCGGGGCCATGCCGCGCGCCCGCAGCGAAAGCTCGCGGTTGGACGGGAAGACGATGATCGGCGCCGTGCCGTCGAGCTCGCGCTCGTTAGCAAAGGAGACGAGCGCCTCCAGCACGCTGATCGTACGGTCGCCGATGCCGAAGACGCCGCGCGCCTCCGTCACGGCGCGCATCAGCTGCCACTTGTCGGCGCGTCCATTGTCATTGCCGCCGCCGCCGGCGCGCAGCTTTTCCTGCCGCTCCGCCGCCTCGCGCTGCCGCATGAAAAGGCGCGCACTCATCCGCCCGCCGCCGAAAGGCGTCGTTGCAATCTGCTCCATCATGGTCGGGTCCTCTTTTGAGAGGCAAGGAGGTCCCGTCAACGCCGCCGGTCAGGCAGGCGAAGTCCCTTGTGCCGTGCAGCATCAGATGCCGACGGCGCTTGACTTTGACCCTTGGAAGTGATTCTCTCGAATTGCTACATAGAAGAGGGCTTCCGAAATGGTGACGTTTTGGGGGCCTTTTTTCTTGTCTCCGCGCTTCCTTCCGCTGGTTTCTCTGGGTGTTGCCGGCCGTTCACACGGCCGAATCAGTGTGACTTGCGCTCAGCTTTTGCCCGCCATTTCGCCCTTCCGGGCAGCGAGAAAGGCTGCATAATCCTCTTCCAGCCGCGCCGTGAGCCGTGCGATGAAGGCCGGGTCGACATCCGGCGGGAACGCGATGCGCACCGCCTTGCCCTTGCGCTCCACCTTGGCGAGAAGCCCGCCATCGGCCTTGCGGACTTCCTCCACCGCCGCGACCGCCTTCGGTGCGCGATGCATCAGCCGGTCGAACAGCTTTTGGAACCGCTCGTCGCTGCCGACCCGGCGGAACTGCTCGGACGTGACCTCGTCGGTCGCCTTCTCGATTTCCGCGCCGTTGCCGTTCTCGAAGAGCGCCCCCAGCGCCATCCAACGCTCGCGCCCCGCCTTTGGCGCCGGGCCGATCTCGCGCACGAAACGGATGGGCACGCTGTCGGCCACCTGAAGCAGGCGCGACAGCTCGCTCTTCTGCACGGCGAGCGCATCACCGACAAGCCGGCGCTCGAAGCCGCGCGCCACCAGCGCCTGGGCAAACAGCGCGCGCTCGATGAAACTCAGGTTGCGCCGCTCGGCATTCTCCTTGCCCTGCGCCAGCACCAGCTCTTCGTCGGACAAAGCCCGCACGATCGCCTTGACCTTCTGGCCGAGGCGGCGCGCAGCCTTCAGGCGCCGATGACCATAGGCAACCTGATAGCGGCCCTCCCCTCCTCCGTCCGTAACAGGTGCGGGGCGAACGAGGATCGGCACCTGCTGGCCGCTGTCGCGCATGCTGTCGACCAGCGCCAGGAAATCCGCGTCGTCGCGCTCCTCGTCGGAGAGCCGGTCGTTGACGAAGGACGCCTCGATGCGGTCGGTATCGAGCGCGACGATGCGCTCGCCCTCCTCCAGCGCCTGGCGGAGCGCGCGCGCCTCTTCGGCTTCCCGCGTGATCGAGGACAGCGTCAGCCCCATCGCCTTGACGGCGCCCGACGACGTGCGGCCGGGCTCGCCGGCGGCGGGCAGCGATTTCGTCTCGGGTGCCACCTCGCCGGCCGGCAGGATATCGCCGCCGAACAAGGCCTTGATGGAATTCTTGCGGTCGCGGCCGGTCATCATGCGCGTCCCCATGCAGTGTGCAGCAATTGTTCGATCTCGCTGTTGACGGCCTCCAGCGAATCCATCGCCCGGTCATAGGTGCCGCGCGAAAAATTCTCGCGGCCGACCTCGTAGAGCGTCTGCTTGGTGAGGCCGGCATCCGAGACGGCGGTGGATTTCAGCATGGCCGAGGTCAGGACCCGGTTGCCGAAGAGCGAGCGCAGGAAGCCGACGATCTGCGCCTGCGGCCCGTCATGCGGCTCGTAGCGGGTAACGAGGTAGCGCAGGAAATCGAAATTGAGCTGGCCGCCCGCCTCGCGCACCACGCCGAGCAGGTCGGAGGTCATGAACAGGAACTGGCTCATCGAGGCGACGTCGAGCATCTGCGGATGCACGGTGACGATGACCGAGGTCGAGGCGCAGAGCGCCGACAGCGTCAGGTAACCGAGCTGCGGCGGGCAATCGATCACCACCACGTCATAATCGTCGGCGACCGAGGCGAGTGCCGCCTGCACCCGCGTGAAGAACAGGCCATGCGCCTCGCCGGCCTTGCGCTCGGTCAGCGCACGCGGCGTCGCATGTTCGAATTCCTGGAGCTCCAGATTGCCCGGCACCAGGTCGAGATTGTGGAAATAGGTTTTCCGGATGATCGCCGAGAGCGGGCGCACTTCTGCGTCGTAACGGATCGCGCCGTAGATCGTGTCGTTGCCGACGAGATCGAGTTCCGGCTGGTAGCCGAAGAGCGCCGAGAGCGAGGCCTGCGGATCGAGGTCGATGGCGAGCACCCGGTGGCCGGTCATGGCCAGATGCTGGGCGAGATGCACGGAAGAGGTCGTCTTGCCGGAGCCGCCCTTGAAATTGGTGACGGAGATGACCTGCAGGTGTTCGCCGCGCGCGGGGTCGCGCCATTTCACATAGGCGCGGGCCTTGGCGGCATTGCCCTTGGCGCGGGCCTGCTCGGCGAGGTGATGGCGCAGCGCGTCGATGTCGGCGAGCGAATACATGCGCCGGCCGCCGGGGCCGGTCGCAAGTTCAGGCCCCTCCCCCGCCAGCGAGATTTGCCTGAGGTAGCCGTCCGACACGCCGATCAGCCGCGCCGCCTCGCCGGAGGTGAAGCTGCGCAGCGTCTTCTGCGAGGTCGGCGGGAAGAGCCGGTCGCGCATCGCCTGGAGCTGCACGGAAAGCGCATGCGCATCTTCCGCAATGGTCTCGTCGGCCGGGCGAAGCGGCACCTGTTCTCCCAACGCTGTCTCCGACGGCTTGGCCATCCGCAGTCTCCGTTCCTTGCCCAGTCTTTGGGCTCAATCCCCCTGTCCCGTCATGATCGGGCGGATCGTCTCGCCTATAGTGTCTCCGATTCTCCACCCCGGGGATATGCGGGGACGGGAGAATCTACAGATGCTTTTGGCAGTTACGGCGAAAGTTACAATCTTCGCCCGGTTCCGTTAGGGACGGTGCGGCAGCTTCCGAGTCGCGTCAAGCGTTTTTTGGTTAACGAAATCTTAACGCCGAACCCGGCGCGAGGCTGGAAAACCGGGCTTTTCGCCCCTGGCGCCGCCGCGGTCATCCACCGGATTCACCACGGCCGCGTTGACACCTGTTAACATCGCGAACCCATCACGCGCATGAATCGATCCGCGCGAACCGATTCCGAAAGGTCGTTGGACGCGATTCTCTTCCACGGCGAGACTCGGCGTCATGGATGACACGAGATCAAGCCATTTCGTTTCGATCCGCGGCAAGAAGCACTGGCTGTGGCGCGCTGTGGATCAGGAGGCGTCGCCGTCGCCGCCAACTGTGGCATCGCAACAGCCCCACCTGTTTCCATTCAGACGCGCTTTGATTGTCTCCTTGGCCGTGTCGCGAGCACGTTGCGGATCGCAAAGCTTGAATGGATCCGCGAAACACCCGGCATGGCCGAGAGGATTTCCTTGTGGATGCGCTCGAACTCGCCTGCATTGGCGACCTCGACGCGCAGCAGGTAGTCCGAGCCGCCCGTCATCAGGAAGCACTCTCGAATTTCCGGATATTTGCGCACGGCCGCCTCAAAGCGATCGAGGTAGTCTTCCGTTTGCCGTTCCAGCGTGACGTTGATGATGACGGCAATTGTGGACTCGACATTTCCCGCATCCACGAGGGCGGTATAGCCACGGATGACGCCCGTCTGCTCCATCAGCTTGATCCGACGCAAACACGCCGAAGGCGAAAGACCCACTTCGACGGCGAGGCTCGCATTGCTCATGCGCGCATCGAGCCGGAGGAGCCTCAGGATATTGCGGTCGATTGCGTCCAGAGCCATCATCGCAGAACATTCCAAATCTTCGTCGTTTCATTCAAAAATCGTGATCTAGCACAATAATCAAGCGCCATTTAGTGCCAAATTTCGTGATCGTTTCAATAGGCTCCGCTGAAGTCGGGGGCTGGACATGCATATCGGAATTCATGAAGACGGGCAGAGCGACGCGATCCGCACGGGCGGCGCAACGGGCTATCTGACCATTGATCTAGCCGCACTTGCCCGCAACTACGAAAAGCTGGCGAAAGAGGTGGCCCCGGCGCGCGCGGCGGCGGTGGTCAAGGCGGATGCCTATGGCCTCGGCGCCGATCGGGTCGCACCCAGGCTCTACGCGCAGGGCTGCCGTCATTTCTTCGTCGCCCAGTTTGTCGAAGCCCTTCGCCTGCGGCCGCTTCTTGCCGCGGACGCCGCGGTCTTCGTGCTGAACGGCCTGCAGCCCGAAAACGAACTCGCCTGCGCACGCAGCGGCATCGTGCCGGTGATCAATTCTTTGGGCCAGTGGCGGCAATGGTGTGCCGCCGCAAAGACGCTCGGCCGCACGCTGCCGGCCGTGCTGCAATTCGACACCGGCATGTCGCGCCTCGGCGTGCCGCCGGAAGACCGGGCGATGCTTTCAGAATACGTCGAGGCCGACGGCCGGATCGAGGTCCTCTTCATCATGAGTCACCTCGCCTCCGCCGACGATGTCGACAGCGACCAGAACGATGACCAACGTGCCGAGATGGAGCGCATCTCGGTCGAGTTTCCTGAATTCGACGTTTGCTTCGCCAATTCGGGCGGCATCTTTCTCGGAAGGGTCTACCACGGCGCGCTCGCCCGCCCCGGCATCGCGCTCTATGGCGGCGCGCCAACCGCCGGGCGTGACAATCCGATGGAGCCGGTCGTGCGCCTCGATGTCGCCGTCGTGCAGACACGCACCGTGTCGGCTGGCACGCGTGTCGGCTATGCCGCCAGCCATGTCACGACGGGCGAAATGCGGCTTGCCACCATTGCCGCCGGTTATGCGGACGGTCTGCCGCGCAGTCTCGGTGGCCGGGGCGCGGTCTATTGCGACGGTATCCGCCTGCCAATCATCGGGCGCGTCTCGATGGACAGCATCATCATCGACATCTCCGCCCTGCCGGCGGGCCGCCTGATATGCGGCAGTCTCGTGGAGGTGCTCGGACCTCACCAGACGCTTGAGGATGTCGCACGCGACGCCGGCACCATTTCCTACGAAATTCTGACCGGTCTCGGCCGCCGATACGAACGGCAATATTGCTGACCCCTTCTTTCCAAGTGAGGATCCATGAAAGTCATCGTTCTGGGCGCCGGCATTATCGGCGTCACGTCGGCCTATCAACTTGCCAGGGCCGGCCACGAGGTCACGGTTGTCGACCGCCAGCCCGCCCCGGCGCTGGAGACGAGTTTCGCCAATGCCGGCGAAGTCTCCTTCGGCTACTGCTCGCCCTGGGCCGCTCCCGGCATTCCCATGAAGGCGATGAAGTGGCTGTTCATGCAGCACGCGCCGCTCATCCTGCGGCCCAAGATCGATGCCACCATGCTTTCCTGGATGGCGCAGATGCTCGCCAACTGCACCTCGCGGCGCTACGCCATCAACAAGAGCCGCATGTTGCGGCTGGCCGACTACAGCCGCATCGCGCTCGCCGCCCTGCGCGAGGAAACCGGCATCGCCTATAACGAGCGCATGCAGGGTACGCTGCAGCTCTTCCGCACCGAGGCACAGCTCGACGCCTCCGCCAAGGACGTCAAGGCGCTCGCCGCCGACGGCATTCCCTATGAGGTGCTCGACCCCGAGGGCTGCATCCGCGTGGAGCCGGCGCTCAGGCATGTGCGCGAAAAAATTGTCGGCGGCCTGCTGACGCCGAAGGACGAGACCGGCGATTGCTTCAAGTTCGCCAATGCGTTGGCGGCGAATGCAGAGGCGCTCGGCGTTCGCTTTATGTGGAACACTGCAATCAATGCCCTCGACGTTGATGCAGGAAGGGTGCGTGGCGTCACGACCGGCACGGGAAAGCTTTCGGCCGACGCGGTGGTTGTGGCGCTCGGCAGCTATTCGCCGCTGCTGGTTCGTCCCCTCGGCATTCGCCTGCCGGTCTATCCGGTCAAGGGCTATTCGCTGACCATCCCGATCACCGACGCGGCGCGTGCGCCGGAATCGACCGTGATGGACGAGACCTACAAGATCGCGATCACCCGCCTCGGCGATCGCATCCGCGTCGGCGGCATGGCAGAAATATCAGGCTACACTAATGACCTCGGCCTTACCCGTCGCCGCACACTTGAGCATTCCGTCATGGATCTGTTCCCTGGCGGGGACACCGGCAAAGCCACCTTCTGGTCGGGCCTTCGGCCTATGACGCCGGACGGCACGCCGGTCATCGGCGCGACGAAGATCGCCGGCCTCTTCCTCAACACCGGCCACGGCACGCTCGGCTGGACGATGAGCTCGGGTTCCGCCCGCGTCATTGCCGACATCGTCTCTGGCAGAAAACCGGATATTGATGCCACTGACCTTGCCGTTGCGCGATACGCCTGACGGCTGCTGGAACGGAGTGAACGCCGATCGCGACCATTTCCATGTCGCGATCAGCCGTTGGTTCAACCGCTGATGAGCTTGACCTCAAGGTAGTCCTCAAGGCCCCATCTGCCGCCTTCGCGCCCGTTTCCGGATTGCTTGTAGCCACCGAACGGGCTGCCGGCCGCCTTGGGCGTGCCGTTGATCTGGACCATGCCGACGCGCAATTGTCGCGCCACCCGCTGCGCCCGGTCGAGGTCCGCGGTTTCGACGAATGCGGCAAGGCCGAAGCGAGTGTCATTGGCTATGGCGATAGCCTCGTCTTCGCCGGAAAACGGAATGATCGTGAGGACCGGGCCGAACACCTCCTCCTGGGCGATCGTCATGGTATTGTCCACATCGGCAAAGACCGTCGGCCGGACAAAGCTTCCCTTCTCGAAACCATCGGGACGGCCAAGCCCCCCGACGACGACGCGCGCGCCTTCCTTTATGCCGACGTCGATCAGGTCCTGGACCCGTGCATAGTGGCCGTGCGAGGCTAGTGGGCCTAGATGATCGCCCGGTTCGTCCGGCTGGCCGATGGCAACGGCCTCGGCTGTCGCCTTTGCGACCGCGACGGCTTCGTCATACACCGTTTTGTCGACGAGCATCCTCGTCGGGGCGTTGCAGGATTGCCCGGTATTGTTGAAACATTGCATGACGCCGCGTGCCACGGCGGTCTGCACATCCGCGTCGGCAAAGACGATGAACGGCGACTTGCCTCCGAGTTCCAGCGACACACGCTTCACGGTTGCCGCAGCGGCGCGCGACACTGCCGCGCCACCACGGGTGGAGCCCGTGAACGATATCATGTCGACGTCGCGATGGCGGCTCAGCGCCTCGCCGACGATCGCCCCCTCCCCGTTGACGAGGTTGAAGACGCCGGCGGGAAGCCCGGCTGCGTCGACGAATTCGGCAAACAGCATGGAGGAAATCGGCGCGATTTCGGAGGGCTTCAAAACAACGGTGCAGCCCGTCGCGATTGCCGGTATGACTTTCAGCGCCAGCTGGTTCATGGGCCAGTTCCACGGCGTGATGAGGCCGCAGACGCCAATGGGTTCGTGAAGAATCCTCTGGTCGGGCAGGTCCGGCCGCAAGAGCTCTTCAAAACGATACTCGTCGAGCGCCGCCAGAAAGGCCCTTGCGTGGTAGAGGCCGGCTTCAGCCTGGGAGTGGGTCGCGAAGTCGATCGGCGCGCCCATTTCCTGCGAGATGGCCTTCCCCATTTCGGCGAGACGGGACTGGTAGATATCGACGATCCGGCGGATATAGCCGAGCCTTTCCGTCAGTCCGACCTTGCTCCAGAACGCAAAGGCGGACCGGGCAGCGGCGACGGCCCGGTCGACATCCTGCTCCGAGCCGGAGGAAATGACGGCAAAGGGCTCGTCCGTCGCCGGATTGAGCACCTCCATCGTCCTTTCCTGCGCAGGCGCACACCATTTTCCGTCGATATAGAATTGTCTTCTGTCCAGCATCCCGTCCGCCCTCTCCGTGCACTTGCCGTTTGCGGGGTTCAAGGTCACGCCTTGATCCCCATCTCCTCCATGTCGCGAAAGCGGTCGCCGATGCGTGCATGCGGCCTGCCGCCATCGGACGCGCCGATCGCGATGAGGATTTCGTTTTCCCGAGGCGCATCCGCCACCTGCAGGTTCAGGGTCAGGAAGTGCGAGCGGGTGCCCGTAACGCTTTTGTGCGTCATCGGCAGCGAGAGCAGCGCGCCGGCAGCATTGCGCGTGTTGGCAAAGCTCAAATAGCTGGTGCCCTGCGCCGCGTGACGGAAGATATTGCCGAACCGCAGGGTGTGGATGAGCGCCGAGCCGTGCTCGACCTCGCCATTCAGCCCCACGGCCGCGCATTTGCCATAGGCCTCGATGCGCTCCGCCGGCAGCAGGGCAACGAGACGACGTGTCATCTCCTCGCCGAGAATAGGCGCATAGGCATTGATGATCGGGGTGAGATCGTCGACGAAGGGCTGGTTCGCCCAGGGGTTTTCCAGAATGGCGACGACGCCGACGGCGGTGACGGGCCGGTCTGAATGTCGTCCCCCTTCAATGAAGGTCTCCTCGATAAACGTCACGAACTTTCGAATTGCGGGCGCCATCACACAACCTCCATGCCTGGCTTTCGGATGGCCAAAGACTAGGGAAACAGGGCGCATGATCTTCCTCAAAAAAGAGGAAGCTTGCGATGACGTGCTATAGAATAATAGGAGCTTCGGGAGCCTGGAGGAGAGACATGGACGTAAGCCAGCTTATCGCGTCGTTGAGCGATATCGCGACGTCGATCAATGCCGAGCAGGATACCGACACCATCCTCAGGCAGTTGATCCGCGCGGCATGCCACCATCTCAACTGGTATCGCGGGACGATCATGAGCATCGATCTGGCAAGCGGTTACGCCTATGTCACGGTCCGCTACGACCCGGCACTGGTGCCGAACGACGGGGCGACGAACTGGGCACTGGCAACGAGCCCCTCCCTGGTCGCCCTGCGCTACAACGAACCGGTCTTCATTCCCAACGCCAAGACATCCGCCGAGTTTCCAGGCTTCCAGCGGGAATCGATCGAGAAGGACTACAGCAGCGTCCTCGTGACACCCATGGCCTGCACCGATCTGCTGGGGCGCCCGATCGTCCTCACCCTCGTCTCACGCGAGATCAAGGAACTGAAACAGGATGACCTGTCCCTCATCAAGCTGATCGTGCAGCTGGGAACCGCAGCACTGGAGAAACAGAAGCACATTCTGGCCCAGAAGACTGCCGCGGAGCAGAAGGAGGAGGTTCTAGGACGACACATACAGTGGATGAACCAGGCGCTCTCCGACGATTCCGTGCGCAATCTCGCTGCCACGATCGATCCGATCTTCAAGCAGCCGCTTCTCGTCGTCGACTGGACGACAAACACCATCCTCCCGAGCAAGAGCCCGGACCCGCGCTTCTACGACGACGAGGAATGGCGGCATTATGTCGAGAGCGAACTGGGCGACAGGATCCTCACCCTCGCCTCGGAAAGCCTCGCCGGTGGCGCGACCGCCAATGTCGATTTCCACTATACGAAGGGGACGCAGACCGCCACGGCGGTCGCCCGTATGCACGGCCTCACCGTAGATGGAAAGGCGGTCGGGGCGCTGATCTTCATCGGCGACGAAGAAATTCCGGAAATCGACCTTCTGCTCATCGAAAGCGCCAAGCAGGCTCTCAGTGTTCAATTGATGCGCAACCAGATCCGTTTCCAGTTCGAACAGCGTTCCCTCGATGCGCTGTTCATCGAACTGATCGAAGGCAGCTGGAAAAGCGAAAATGACATCGCGCAGCGCTCCTTGAAGTTCGGGATCAGGACAGGCGCGCGCCACCGGCTTCTCTATGTGTCCTATATCAATGCCGACGCCATCCGGAGCCAGGTGCGGGACGGGATCCTGCGCGGCCTTTCCTTTCTGGCGGAACATTTCGAACCGCGCGCGGTCGTCATTGCCAGGCAGAACGGCATCGTCGTCTGGCTGCCGGAGCCCGAAGCACCGAGCCCCGCCTACCTGAAGACCGTCACCGCGAAGATCATGCAGGAGGTGATGCGCCACCATCGCGACATGCCGACGATCGCGATCAGTGATCCATGCGAGCGGCTTTCCGACTATGCGCTGCAATTCGAGCGGTTGTCCTGCGTCATGGACATCGCCCTCTCGCTCGCAAAACGTGGCGTCGTCTCCGCCTCGATGCTTGGCCCGCTGAGCATGCTTCTGGTCACCGCCGATCTGCAGCAGATCAGAACGCATATCAACGCTTCATTGGGCCCGATCATTCTCCATGACCGCGAGCACGATACGAAATTCTACGAGACGCTTTCGAGCTTTGTGGATGCGGGTTATCGCAACCAGCAGTGCGCGGACCAGCTGGCCATCCATGTCACCACGCTGCGTTACCGGCTCTCGCGGATCGTCGACCTGTTCGGCCTCGATCTGGAATCCTCGCAGAAGCGTTTTGAATTCGAGTTGGCGTTGAGGATTTCAAAGCTGCTCGACGAATAGGAAACCGCCACCGCGCCCATGGCGCGGCGGCGTCGTTTTTCAGATCCGGCCCTCGGCCCGAAGCTCATTCGTGACCTTTTCGATGCTGCGCCCGAGGATGCCGACGATCGTGTCGATCTCCTCACGCGTGATGATAAGCGGCGGGGAGAGCACGCACATGTTCGAGATCGGCCGCACGATAAGACCGGCCTCGTAGCATTCGCGGTCAACACGAAGGGCCATTTCGGCGTCGAGTTTGGTCGCTTGCTCGGAAGAAGGATCGGTCACACATTCCACGCATCCGAGCAGCCCTGTTCCGCGCGTATCGCCGATAAGCGGCAGGTCCCGCAGCGACCCGATTCTTTCCTGGAAGTATGGCGCTGTCTCGCGCACATGCTCGAGTATGCGGTCGCGGGAAATGACATCGATATTGGCGAGTGCCGCGGCGCAGCTCACCGGATGGCCGCTATAGGTATAGCCGTTGGTGAAGAAGCTGCCCTTCGCATTTTCTCCGCTGATGCGGCCAAGAACGGCATCCGAAATCACGAGGCCGCCGAGGGGCAGGTAGCCTGACGTAACACCCTTGGCGAAGGTGATGATGTCGGGAACGATATCGAAGACATCCTCGGACGCGAACCAATGGCCGCACCGTCCGAAGGCCGTGACCACCTCGTCGGAGATATAGAGGATGTCGTGCTGGCGGCAGATCTCCAGGATTCGCTGGTGGTAGCCCTTCGGCGGCACGATGACGCCGCCGGACGCCAGAAGCGGTTCGGCAAGGAAAGCGCCGACATTTTCCGGTCCGAGCTCGGCAACCTTGGATCGGAATTCCTCCACGAGGAAATTGAGAAAGGCCGCCTCCGACATGCCACGCGGCCGGCGGAAGGTGTTGGGCGCGGAGATGAAAGCGATCTGGTCGGAGGCGAGGTCGAAGTTCGGCCGGTTCCAGGCGCGGCCGGAACAGGCAGCGGTCAACTGGGTGCTGCCGTGGTAGCCGTCAATGCGGCAGATGATCGCCTTCTTGTTCGCGCGCCCGAGCACATTGTTGTAGAACTGCATGAAGCGGAGCGCGGAATCGACGGCGGACGATCCGCCGGTCGTGAAGAACACGTGGTTCAGGTCGCCCGGCGCCAGTTCGGCGATGCGGCGCGCAAGCTCCGCCGCCGGCTCGTTCACGAAGTACCAGGGCGAATTGTAGCTGAGCGTCATCGCCTGGTCGCGGATGGCGTCGGCGATTTCCCGGCGGGCATAACCGATCTGGGTGCACCACATGCCGCCAGGCCCGTCGATCAGCTTGCGCCCGGCGTCGTCCCACACATAGATGCCATCCGCATGCGTGAAAAGCGGCCGGTCGGACCGGCCGAGCTTGGCCATCTCTTCCGACGGATTGATCAGGTGCTGGCGCGCGGCGTCTTTCGGGCCTTCGTCGCCAAGCTCGTGCCGTACCTCGATGTTCATTTCCGATCTCCCTTTCACTCCTTCGGGTGGAGGTCTCGACGAGCCCTCCACCCGGATTGCCACATTCGCAGAGCATTTCCGCTATTCTTCGAATCGCGAAAACGCTCTACCTCTTTGTTTTTACGTAATTCCGGACGCGAAACCGCTTCGCACTTTTGCTGGAATTTCTCTAGTCGACGGCCTTCGTCGCGGCTTCGACCCATGTGTCGAACTGCGCCTGGTTCTTCGCAATCCATCCGTCCGCGATCGTCTTGATCGCGCGGTCGGACGTGTCCTTGTTGAGTTCCGATTCCCATTCCGCCCAGGTGGAGGTCGGCCACTTCGCCTCGGCAAGGAAAGCGCGCACCGCCGGGTTTTCCGCAATGAAGTCGCGATTGGCGGCGGACATCCAGTTCCACGAGCCTGTCACCATGCGGCACGGATCCTGCCCGCCCGCGCAACCAACGACGCCCTTCACGAGGTGCCCGTTCGTGGCATGGATATTGTCGGGCATGGCGTCGTAGGGGATCGGCAGCCAGACGGTTTCAGTGCCGGGTTTCAGCGTGTCCGTGACCCACGACGGCTGCCATGTGTAGACGAGGGTCGGCTCGCCGCGCTTGAAGCGCGCAAAGGTCTCGGCGAGCAGGACCTCGTATTTGCCGCGGACGGTCTTCACCGTGTCGGCGAGGCCGAATTTCTCCACCTGGTAGTCGACGACGTCGCCGCATTGCCAGCCCGGATCGCAGTTGACGAGATCGGCCTTGCCGTCACCATTCGCGTCGAAGAGCGCTGCGATCTTCGGGTCCTTGAGTTGCTCGAAATTCGTGAGATTGTAGGTCTCCGCCGTCTTCTTGTCGACGAGATAGCCGTTCGTTCCCCCGCCGACAATGTTGCCGTCGCCGACAAGTTCGACCGTGTCCTTGACAGGCTCGTAGGCGGCGATCTCCTGCGGGATGTTGATGTCCGCGGCCACGTCGAGGTCGCCCTGCGAGGCGGCCTGGAAGAACGCGATCGTGCTGACCGTCGTCAGCTTGACGTCGTAGCCAAGCTTCTCCAGGCCCTGGATGAGAATGTCGTCCTGGATATAGTTCGCGCCGAGGCTGTCGCCACGGGCGAACCGTATGGTCTTGCCCTCGCCCGGCAGGCTCTGCGCAAAGGCGCCATGAGTGATCGCGACGCAGCACGCCGTGGCCGTCAGCATCTTGTAAAGCTTATGCATTTTCGTTCCCCATTTTTAGCGGTTTTCAGGTTTTCTCGTTGTGGTGACGATGAGATGGTCCTTAGGTCTTGATCTCCTCCAGCTTGTGCGGGAAGAAAAGCCGGGCCCAGAAGCCGGCCTTCACAGCCGCTCGGTTCGGCCGCCCGCTCCTGGAGGCCATGCCCTGGGTGACCCGGTCCAGGATCATCGCAAGCAGCACGATCGCAATGCCGCCGATGGCTGCATGGCCCACGTCAAGCCGGCCAAGCCCTTGCATCACGACCAAACCAAGCCCTTCGGCACCGATCATCGCAATGACCACGGACATGACCATGGCGGTCAGAACGGTCTGGTTCAGACCGCCGAGAATGGTTGGCACCGCCAGCGGAAGCTGGATTTCCCAGAGCAACTGGCGCGAGTCGGCACCGAAGGCATGCCCGGCCTCGACGATCTCCTTGTCGACCTGGCGGATGCCGATATTGGTGAAGCGGATCAGCGGGGGGACGGCAGTCACGATCACCGCGACCTCGCCGGGAACCGTGCCCACGCCGAAGAGCATGACGACGGGGATCAGATAGACGAAGGTGGGCGTCGTCTGCATGATGTCGAGGATCGGCCGGACGACGTTCCACACCCGGTCGTTGCGCGCCGACCAGATGCCGACAGGGATGCCGATCACCGCGCACACGACGATGGCGGTCGCGATCAGCGCGAGCGTCGTCATGGCCTCCGACCAGACGCCGAGGGCGGCGATCACGACCAGCGAAACGGCCGTGAAGAGCGCGGTCGACCGGCCGGCCAGCTTCCATGCAACCGCCGAGAAAAGCAGGACCGTGATCGGGAACGGCACCGATTGCAGTGCCGCATCGGTCAGCGCAAGCCCGTTCTCGATCGGCCATTTGATGGCGATGAAGACCGGCCGGAAATTGTAGGAAAGCCACTCCACGCCGGCCTGGATCCAGCGGGCGACCGGCAGGACTGCGAGATCGTTTGCGTCAAACATGTACTTTTTCCTTGCTTTTCGGCGCGGCGGGAGAGGAGGACAGCTGGCGCAGAACCGCTTCCGGCGAGACCGTGCCGATGATGCAATCGTCCCCATCCAGGACGGCGACAGGCTGGCCCGCCGTGAAGACGCGGGACACATCGAGCAGCTTGGCGTCCGCGGAGATGGCGCTGAAGCTCGACGCCATGAGGGGCGCGATGTCGGCGCCGGCGCGCAGATCGTCGATCCTTGCGCGGGCGATGTGTCCCTTGACGCGGCCGTCTCCATCGATTGCGAAGCCGCCGTTTGCGCAGAGCACCACGCGATGCCCGCCGATGAGGTCGGCGGCCGCGGCAGCCGACATGGCCGAGCGAACGTCGAACACCCGAGACCGATCGACGTCGCGCGTGAACTCCGCGACATAGTCGCTTTGCGGATCGAGCACGATGTCCTGCGGTTCGCCTTCCCGCACGACCTCCCCATCGGCCATGATGGCGATGCGCGTGCCAAGCTTCAGCGCCTCCTGGAAATCGTGCGTGATGAAGAGGATGGTCTTCTGGAGCGTGCGCTGGAGGCGCAGCAGCTCATCCTGCATTTCCGCGCGGATCAGCGGATCGAGCGCGCTGAAGGCTTCGTCCATGATAAGCACGTCGGCATCGGTGGCCAGCGCACGGGCAAGCCCCACACGCTGGCGCATGCCACCGCTCAGTTCATGCGGCATCCGCTCTCCCCAGGCCGCGAGGCCCACGACGGCGAGGATTTCCTCCGCCTTGCGGCGGCGCACGGCCGGCGCGATACGGCGCAGCTTCAGGCCGAACTCGACGTTCTCCCGGACGGTGCGGTTGGGCAGCAGGGCGAAGTGCTGGAACACCATCGAGACCCGCGTGCGCCGCACCTCACGCAGCGCCTGTTCGTCGAGCGCCACGAGGTCGCGCCCATCGAGCAGGATCTTGCCGGCGCTCGGCTCATTCAGCCGGTTGACGCAGCGCGCAAGGGTGGATTTTCCCGAGCCGGACAGGCCCATGATCATGTAGATCGAGCCCGATTCGATCGAGAGGCTGACATTGTTCAGCCCCACAACGAGCCCGGTTTCGGCCAGGACCCTGTCCTTCGTCGCCCCGTTGCGGAGGCGGGAAATCGCGGGCTCCGGGGAGCCGCCATATATCTTGTAGAGATTGTCTATCTTTAGCCGCTCGCTCATGTTCCCTATCCCAGTTCGATGCCCGCCGGAGGTTCCCGTCTCCGGCATTTGCCTTCACCGCCCGACCGGGCGCCTTATTTCATCGGCGAAAATGCGGTCGGAATGAGTATCCTGTTGTCCATCTGCGCGATACAGGCGGAAAGCCGCGGCGTGAACGCCTGCCATCGTTCATCATCGGCAAGGCGCTTGCGCCGCTGCGTCCGATCTTCCAGGTCCTGATATCGCCAGAGGTGCACGACCTGATTGAGCGGGCCGATGTCGGTGACGAAATAGCCGACGAGATCGCCCAGGATCGGCTGCTGGATGGCCAACCCCTCCTCTTCGACCAAGCGAAGGTAAGCGCCCATCATTCCGCCACGAATCCGGTAGCTGCGCTCCTCGACGATCATCGCGCGCGCTCCTCCCGCAACGCATCGGACGTCCGTCGGCGGACCGTCTTGCCGCTTACGAAGGTGCCGATGAGGCTTGCGACGACATCCGGCGCCTCGACGAGGATCGAATGCCGAAGGCCCTCCAGAATGGCCAGCTCCGAGCCGACGATCGCTTCATGCATGGTACGCGCCATGCGCGGGTTGGACCCGATGTCGTGCTCGCCGGTGGCGATCAGCGTCGGGCAGCGAATCTGGTCGAGCAGGCCGCCGAAATCGGTTTCCGCCAGCACGCGATAGGCAGAGGCGTAGCTTTCGGGGTCATTTTTGGCGTTCTGCGCACGCAATTGCGCCATGAGTTCGGGGTTTGCCGTGCGAAACCCGTCGGAAAACCAGCGGGACATGGACGCGTCGTAGTGCGATCCGCGCTCGGTCGTCCTCAGCGCGTGCAACCGCGCCAGGACCCGCTCGCGCTCCTCCTCGGTCCGGTTCGCCACCGTCGAAAACAGGAACAGGCGGCGCACCCGGGAGGCGTGCGTCAGCGCCATGCGCTGGGCGATCAGCCCTCCGAGGGAAAATCCGGCGAGGTTGAAATCGGAAAACCCGACATGGTCGGCAATCGAAAGCGCATCGTCGACGAAATCGTCAATTTCATAGCGCCCCTTCACCTTCGTCGACCGCCCGTGTCCCCTCAGGTCAAATGTCACGATGGTGAAGCGATCCGACAGGCGCGCGGCGACGTCATCCCAGGATTCACCGGACGCGCCGACCCCGTGGATGCACAGCAGCGGCTCGGGGCCGTCGCCGTGGATCCTGTAGCGGATCGCCACATCGTTCGTGATGTGTTCGAGATCGCTCATTGCGCGGCTTCCAACGCGGACCGGCTTTCCCTCGCAGCAAAGAACGGGATGATCTCCTTGGCGAAGAGCTCTATCGTCTTCTTCTGCAGTTCGAAGGGAACGTTGAAGTTGATGCCGAGGCTCACCTGGTCCACGCCGGCGGCCTCGTAGTCGAGCAGTTTCTCGATCACCTCGTCGGGCGTGCCGAAGAGGAAATTCCGTTCGATGTTCTGCGGATCGTAGTTCTCCTTGCCGGCGACGGCTTCGTAAGGCACCGCTTCGGGAAAACCGTTGGTGACCGCGCCGAGGTTCTGGAAGAGGTTTTCGAAGAGCCGGCCATATTCCATGCTGCACCGGATCGCCGTCTCCCGCTCCTCCGGCTTCGTGTAGAGGCAGGCGCGGCGCTGCATCATGAACCGCGGACGCGGCATTTCCGGATGGTCGGCACAGGCCTTCCTGAACTTCTCGCCGAGCACCGCGATTTCGGAATTCGGCGCGGCGAGCGGGGTCGACAGGATGTTGGCCCCTTGCGCAATTGCCCAATCGAACGTCCCCGGATCGCGTGCAGCCACCCAGATGCGCGGATGCGGCTGCTGGAGTGGCTTGGGCACGGACGTCGCCGTCGGGAAATTCCAGATTTCGCCGGCATGCGCATAGTCGCCTTCCCACAGCTTCCTCACTGCAGGAACCAGCTCCTTCATGTAGGCGACGCCCTGCTGCTGCGGGATGCCGCCGGCCATGCGGTCGAACTCGTACTGGTAGGCGCCACGCGCGATGCCAAGTTCGAGACGCCCGCCCGTGAGATGGTCGCAGAGCGCCGCCTCGCCGGCCAGCCGGATGGGGCTCCAGTAGGGGGCGACGACCGTCGCCGTGCCAAGGCGGATCTGCTCGGTATGCTGGCCGATCCAGGTGAGGAAAGTGAACGGATTGGGCGCGACCGTCAGTTCGATCGTGTGGTGCTCGGCGGTCCAGATCATCTCGAAACCGCCCTGGTCGGACAGCTTGGCAAGAGCGAGCGCATTCTGCGCCACCTCGGTCATAAGCATGTCGGGCGATTTGCGCTCAAGATAGAGAGAGACTGAGAATTTCATGTTCAACTCCGAAGAAACCGCGCTCAGCGCAGGCGAATGACAAAGGGGTCCTGCATCGCGCCCGAATAATCGAGCACCACGTTCTTCACGCGCGAGAACTCCCGCATGACGTCGAAACCGCCGCGTCGGCCGTAGCCGCTTTCCTTGAAGCCCCCCATCGGCGACATGAAGGAGGCGGACCGGTAGGTGTTGATCCACACCGTTCCCGCATCGACGGCGCGGGCGAAACGCATCGCGCGGTCGATATCCTTGGTCCAGATGCCGGAGGCGAGCCCGTAGCGGGTGTCGTTCGCCAGCGCGATCATCTCGCTTTCCGAGGAGAAGGGCATGACGCCGACGACAGGGCCGAACAGTTCGTCGCGCATGAATCCCATGTCATTGCTGGCGTCAGTCAGCACGGTCGGCTCGAAATACCAGCCATCCGCGAGGTCCTCGCGCCGGGGCTGCTTGCCGCCGGCCGCGACCCGTGCGCCCTCGGCAAGGCCCGAGGCGACATAGGTCTTCACCTTCTTGACCTGCTCCGAAAGCGCGAGCGGCCCGATGTCGGACGTCTCGCTCATCGGATGCCCGATCGCGATGCGGTTCGTGCGCTCGACCAGCGCTTCGACGAAACGGTCGTAGATCGACCGTTCGACGAAACAGCGCGAGCCGGCGACGCAGGTCTGTCCCGCCGCGGCAAAGACGCCGGCCACGACGCCATTGACGGCCCGCTCGATATCCACGTCGGCGAAGACGACATGCGGCGACTTGCCGCCAAGCTCCATCTGACAGGGCACGAGATTGGCCGCCGCATTCGCGGCGATCTTGCGTCCGGTTTCCGTGCTGCCGGTAAAGACGACCTTGGCAAGCCCCGGATGGCGCACCAGCGCCTCGCCTGCCGTGCGGCCCGCGCCGGTGACGACATTGACGACGCCGGGCGGAAAGCCCGCCTCCTCGATAAGCTCCATCAGAGCCAGCGTCGAAGCGGAGGTGTGTTCGGACGGCTTGATGACGACGGTGTTGCCGATCGCAAGGCAAGGCGCCAGCGTGCCCGTCAGCATCATCAGCGGCGAATTCCAAGGCGTGATCATACCCACCACGCCGATGGGCTCGCGCATCGTGAAGTTCAGCATGTCGAGCTTGTTAACCGGCACGGTATCGCCCTGGAGCTTGTCGGCCATGCCGGAAAAATAGGTGTAGGAGTCCGGCAGGGCGCGCATCTGCGCACGCATCTCCTTGATCAACTTGCCATTGTCGCGGGTCTCGATTTCCGCAAGCGTATCGGCGTTTTCCAGGAACAGCTCCGCCAGCCGGCGAACCAGCTTGCCGCGATCCGTCTGCGTCATGCGCCGCCATTTCGGATCGACGAAGGCATCCTGGGCGGCCCGCACGGCCGCGTTGACATCGTCCGCACCGGCATCGGCAAACTCGTACCATTGCCGGCCGGTGGTCGGATCATAGCTCGGCAGGTGTTCGCCGCTCTTCGGCTCAAGCCACTTTCCGCCGATATAAAGTCCCTGACGGGATCCTTCGAAAGAGCTTACGGCTCGCTTCATGGCAGTCTCGCAATCATGGTTGGAAGGAATTCGAAGGGGTTTCGACCTCGAGCATCGCGATGCGACCGCCCTCGGGATGCCCGACATAGATGCCGAAGCGGTGGTCGAGGCGTTCACGGGCATAGCGCCGCAGGACGGCCCTCAACTCCTGGCTCGCCACCCGGTCATCCGGGAGATCGTCAAGCGGGAAGAATTGCAGTTCCGGCGGCAGGTCCTGAGGGCTGAAGCCCGGTGCCAGAGCCGCGCGATAGACGAGGTAACCGGGGTCGCTGTCGGCGACATCGAACACCGAATAGAGGAAGGCCGTGTCCGGCAGGATTTCGACCTCCCGCCCATCGGCCAGCTCCAGCCGGCTTCCCGGCTTGCGCTTGCTCGCCACCGGAAGAAGAAGCCGGCCCTCGGCGTCGCAACGCAGGAGCACGCTGCCCTCCTTTTCGATGAGGTAACCGGTGATCATGCCGCGCGAGGGAAGCCAGCCATCCGGCAGCGCGTTCTGGATATGCGCGTAACGTCCCCGGCAGAACGCCAGCGGCGCTGCGGGACTGGCCCCGAAGGCCTGGACCTGGCCAATCAGGATAAGATGATCACCGGCGACATGCTTGTCATAGACCGTGCAGTCGAACCAGGAGAGGTTGTCCGTCAGCACCGGGGCTCCGGTGTGCACGGCGCAATAGTCGACATTGCTGAATTTGTCGGCGGACTTCGAGGCAAAGACGCTGGAAACGCCAGCCTGCCGTTCATGCAGGACATTGACCGCGAAGGCGCTGCATTTCTCGAAGACTTCGCAGCTCGCCGCCGACTTTCCAACGCAGATAAGGACGAGAGGCGGATCGAGCGAGACGGATGTGAAAGAATTCGCCGTCATGCCTCTCGGCGCGCCGCTTTCATCCAACGTGGTGATGATCGTCACCCCGGTTGCGAAGGTGCCGAATGCACGGCGCAATTCGACGGAGTCGATGGTCCGATTGGCCGGTGCTCTTTCCGTTTCGCTCACGATCGCTCCTCCCACGCTCGGTTGTGGAGTGGAGGATACGAGGGCGGACGATCTTATCTTCCTTCAAAAAGAGCAGCAGAAGCGATTATTATCCTCAAAATGAGGAGAGGAATTCCATAGTGCACCGAGAGGCAGCTACACTTACTCGTGCGCCATGAGGTGAACTCGCGGTACAGCCGGAACCCTCGATCATCTCCACCAGCGCCTGAAGCGAGACGCCTGCCGATTTGGCTCAAACCCGATCTGGTGGATATGGACGGCCCAGCCGTCGCCCAGATAGCTTAAGCATCTGAAAAGACATTCTTTCAGCAAAACGCGACTTTATAAAACTCATGTGCCTCGGGCGACCGCGTTTGCGGCAATGCACAGGTTTGATGTGCATTTCTAGGCACCGATATACAACCGCATCTGAGTAAAACGTAATGCGTCACTCAAAGCCAAATACAAATGGCGCAACCAGGTCGAACGGCTCTTCAACAAGCTCAAGAACTGGCGGCGCGTTGCTACCCGCTATGACAAGACCAAGAAATCCTACCTTGGCTTGGGCACCATCGCAGCAGTCAAACTATGGATCCCTTTGTCCACGAGCGCTACAATCCCTACGCAGGGCGAGGTGCAACAAGGGCTTGCTGCTGCATGGCCCGCATAACCCGCGGGACATTCTTGCGACGCATATTCTGAAGCAGACCGGGTTCTACGAGCAGGCGAGCTATGCCATTCAAGGCACGCCCGATGTCGTGCAGCAACACTACGGTCATTTCCTGCCACAAGACAACGCTGCACTGGCCGCCAAAATCCTCAATCAGATTTGGAAGGCCGCGTAAGCTCGAATCCCCACCCCTCACAAGCAGGAACCTCTGACGTCAGTCCCCGTAAACGGGTCTGGTCGACGGGCTGGGAGCTTTCAAAGTCGAATTAGGTACTGCGATGCACGCGAATGGAAGCATAAAATGTTCTCGAACAAAGCACTTGAAAGCCATTTCCGAGAATGGGCGGCACGAAACACACTGTGGTAGACAACATTTTCCGCAGCTCGGCGCTGACGGTCGACCATGAACGGAGTATCGGTCCCCTATTGCGCGGCCAATCAAGCTTCAGCGCAGGATAAGAAACAGCCCGCTCACGATGGCGAATGCCAGTACGCCGAGCCGCAGCCCGCGCCCGCCGATGCGGTGATGCGCCAGTCGGGAGGCGGCGCTGCCCAGGAGGACCGGCGGCGTCAGGTAGAGCGCGGCCAGTAGCTGTTCGGACCCGATGCGCCCGGAAAAAGCCAATACGACCAGCGACATGATCTCGCCGACGAAGAAGCAAAGCGCAACTGTCGCCCGCAGAACCGGCGCTTTGGCGTGCTGGTAAAGAAGAGCGAGCGGCGGTCCGCCGATGCCGGTGGCGGTTTCGGTCACGCCGGTAAACAGGCCGACGCCCAGGGCGCTCGGCTTGTTCGGCGAGAACGGCGGGGCGACCAGGGCCGCACCCGCGGCAACCACCGTGAAGATGCCGACGGCGAGGTCGAGTTGGTCGACCGAAAGGGCAGCCAGCAGCCATAGACCTGCGAACGTACCCGCAAAGCGACCGACCGTAATCCATTTGGCGCCCGACCAGTCGACATGGTCGCGCTCACGCACCGCAACATGCAGATTGAGCGGCAGCATCAGCAGCAATAGGGTAACGGGCAGGAGGTCGGGTTTCAGCATCCCGACGACAGGCGCGACGATCAGCGCGAAGCCAATTCCGAGCGATCCCTGGATGAAAGCGGAAATGAAGGTCACGATCGCCAGGATGGCGAGGAGGCTCATGCTCATTGATAGTGTCCGAGACTGCGATGGGTTTGCGAAACCGGGTGAATGCGCTGGATCGGCGCTTTCGCGATGGTGGCGGCCGTATCGCCGCGCACCTCTGCCAGCAAGGCTCGCGCATCCCAATCGACCGGCCAGCCCTGCCACAGCCGTAGCTGCCCGCCGGTGAAGACGGCGTCGATCTGGTCTCGGTTGCCGTAGCGCACAAGTTCCCACATCAGATCATGCGTGGGCGTGAACTCCGGCCGGTCGAGATCGACGAGCAGAAAATCGGCGGCAAGTCCCTCGACGATAGCGCCGGTCAGGCCCGAAAGACCGGCGGCGTTCGCGGCGCCCGTCGTCGCTCGATCGAGCCAGAGCCAGCCGCCACCGCAGGACGAATCACCCGTCATGAGGCCGAAACCGGCGCGTTGCAGCCCCTCGCCCGCATCCATCAGCCGGAAGCCATCGGCGCGCGTTCCATCCGTGCCCAGCCCGAAGCGAATGCCGAGTGCCGCCATCTGCAGTGCCGGCGCCACCGCATTCCCTTTCCAGAGGCTCGCCACCGGATTGTAGGCGACGGCGGTATCGGTCTTCTGCAGGAGGTTGAGTTCATGCGGCGTGATGAGCGTCGAGTGCGCAAGCAGGACGTGGGAACCGAGCGCTCCGAGATGGGCCAGATGGTCGATCGGCCGGTGCCCACGCGCCACGAGAGAGCGCTCGACGGCGACGAGGTGTTCGTTGACATGCGTCTGGAACACGACCCCGTTCGCCGCCGCCATGTCGGACACCGCCTTCAGCATTCCGTCGCTCGCTGCTTCCGGAATGGAGATCGCGAGCGACGGATGGATCAACGAATCCTGCCTGTAGGTCGCGAGATGTTCTTCGGCCTGGCTCAAAATGACGTCGGCGTCAGGTATCTGCGCGGTTCCGCCAAGGTCGTTGCAGATGAAGCCCACCACGCTGCGAAGCCCAACCTCCCGTGCTGCCCGGACCAGCGCGCCGACATGGCCCTGCGAACGCGTACCGGCATCGACCGCGGTGGTGAAACCGCCCCGCAGGCATTCGAGCGCGGCGAGTTTCGCCGAGAGATAGACCATGCGCTCGTCCAGGCTGCCCTCCAGCGGCACCCAGATTCGCCGGAAAATTTCCGACGGCTCACCGAAGACCAGTGACTTGCCGAGCGACTGGGTGAGATGCGTATGCGTGTCGACGAAGCCCGGCATCAGCAGGTGATCGGGCAGATCGACCGGCGTCAGATCCGGATAGTCTCGCGCCACGATCTCTACGGTATCGATCCTGTTGAACGTTCCGCCTCGCACGACCACGGCCATGCTGGCGCAGGGCCCTTCCGGCAGCAGAACCTGACCGGGATGCAGGAGGAGATCACCGGTTCTGGACAGTTTTTCGCGGATCGCGCTCACTCGCTTGCTCCTTGGGCGGTGCTTTGCAGGGAAGGCGCCTTTTCTTCGGAATTCCGGCCGGCGCCGTGATTGGAAAAGAGGGCATTGACGACGACGGCCGTGATGGTGCCGGCGGCAAGACCATTGCCGAGGATCATCTGGACCCACTGCGGGAATTGACTGTAGACACCCGGCACTAAGATCGGCAGCAGCCCGAGCGACAGCGCGGAGGCGAGCGTGAACATCGGCCCATGCTCCCGCAGATCGACGCGGCGCAGGAGATCGATGCCGATGACGCCAATGATGGAGAACACGATCACCGCCGTGCCGCCGACAACTGCCTCCGGCAAGGCCGTCGCCATACGTCCGATCGGTGCAAACAGGGCGATCAACACGAGAATCGCACCGGCCATCGCCGTCACATAGCGCGATTTGACATTGGTCGCCCGCACGATGCCGACATTCTCGCCGCTGGTGATGATCAGCGATGTGCCGAACAGGCCGCCGACCAGCGACATCAGCGCGTCGCCACGAATGGTTGCCGGGACGATGGCATGCGCGTCACCACGCCGCCCGACAATCTCGGCCGTCGCAATGGTTTGGCCGGTCGCTTCCGCCATGGAAATGATCGAGAAAACGATCAATGGAATGGCGGCGATGAGATCGAATTTCGGCATGCCGAAGGGAAACAACTGCGGAACGGCAATCACGGGGCCGGAAAACACGCCGGACATGTCGATATGGCCGAGCGCAAACGCGACGAGCGAGCCCCCGACAAGGCCGAGCATGACGGCCAACCGCTGAAGCGTGCCGGAAAAGACGCGCGCGGCGATGATCGTGAGAACGATTGTAATGAGAGCGAGCCCCACTTCGACCGGCGCGGCAAAACCCTCCGTTCCGGGTTTGCCGGTAATCGTCACGCCATAGATGCGCACGAGATTGACGGAGACCAGCAGAAGCATGGTTCCAACGACGATCGGCGGAAAATATCGGAGCAGCCGGCGAAAGACCGGCAGAGCGAGAAAGTAGAACAGCGCCGTCATGATGACCGCGCCGACGGCCGTCTGAACATCCGTCTGCTGCGCGATCGCCAGAAAAATGGCGATAGGCGCACCACCGGGTACCATGACGAATGGCAGACGCGCGCCAAACCCCTTCGGTCCGAAGCTCTGCAGCATCGAGCCCAGACCGCAGACGAAGAATGTTGCACTGATCAACGATACCGTCACCGCGTCGGAAAAACCGAGCGCCTTGCTGACGAGAAAGACTGCGGTGATCGGCGACGCTGCCATCACCAACACATGTTGCAGGCCAAACAGCATCAGGCTGCGCAAAGGCAGCTTCTCGTCGGCTGGATCGACCACGCTATTCCATTCACTTTTCATGATTTCCTCCTCCCGGCCTCCTCAAGCCGCTTATGCAAATCGTTTTGCATTGCGCGTTTCCTATCACGCTTTTTACCTTTTGCAAATCGTTTTGCTTGAACGCTTTCGACGTGCTAGGACGAATGCCGCTGGAGGCATCATGGGAAAACCGACAATCACCGACCTTGCGCGCGCCGCAGGCGTATCCGTCACCACCGTGTCGCATGCCTTCAGCGGACGGCGGCATGTCGAGCCGGAAACGCGCAGGCGCATCGAAGCGCTCGCAGAGGAGATCGGGTACCGTCCCAATCACCGCGCCCAGCGTTTGCGAACCGGACGGGCAGGATCCATCGCCCTCGTCTCATCCATGCCGTTCGCCGTAGCCGCAGGCCCCTCCCGGCTGGGCTTCCTGATGGAAATCGCCGCAGCCGCAGCCGTCACCGCCTTTTCACGCGGCATATCCCTTTGTCTCGTGCCGCCACTTGGGCCCCGTGACAGCCTGGAAGCGCTCGAAGTGGACGGCGCGATCGTCGTGGAGCCGGAGCGTGACGATCCGGTCCTGGACTTCTTTTCCGATCGCGGCGTGAATATCGTGTGCATCGGCCGCGCGCCGGGTCGGGACGACCTGCCTTTCGTGGACCTGCAGAGCGGTGCGACGGCGCGGCTTCTGCTTGATCATCTCTTTTCCGGCAACAGCAATGTCGGCCTGATCACCGGCCAGCAGCGGCGCAACTCCTATATCGAGATGGAAGCCGCCTATGCGGCGCGGATAGAGGAGACAGGCGCCTCCCCCACCGCTATCCGGATAGATGAAAATGGCGGTGAGCAGGCTGCCGCCGAAGCCGCCGAACGCCTCCTGCGCGCAGAACCCTCCATTTCGGCCCTATGCGTGCCGGTCGATGCCTTCGCGACCGGCGTTCTGGACGCGGCGCGGGCTTTGGGTCGCAGAGTTCCTGAAGACCTCCGCCTTGCCACCCGCTACGACGGCATGCGCGCCAAACTGGCGACGCCTCCGCTCACCGCAGTCGACCTTCACCTCGATCACGTCGCAGCCGCCGCGGTCGATTTACTTCTAGCGCATCTGGGAGACGGAGCGACCACGCCGCAGGCACTCGCCCCGCCCACCCTTGTCGTCCGGCCGTCATCGACGGCGTCGAAAAGATCAAATTCAGCGAGATCGCCAGACGGGCGATCTCGCGCTTGATGGGACCCGAACCAGCGCTCTGTAGAAAGCCTCTTTCAATCACGCAATCATACTGGATCAGAGCATTTTGGCGCTTTGCGCACACCGCCTGACCTATGTCGCAATCGCGCAAAAGCTCGGTCTTTCACTTAAGACGGTTGCCGGTGTCTGCAAGGAATATGCCCCTCTTTCGAGCGACCAAACAGTTCCCAAAGAAATGTATCTGCTGGCCGCCCGCGATATCCAGAGAGTTACGGGCTTTTGGCCGTTGGTTGATACGGCCCAGGCCATTTCCAAGCGGGCTGTAGAAATTATGAACGGGCATCGGGGCAGGCGGCTGGAAAGCCTAAGGTTGCTTCCGTGAGCGTGTTGGCGTGTCAATAAATAATGCGAACAAGCTGCCCATTCCCAGAAACAAGCTCCATCCTCACAAACTGTTAGTGTGGCCTGGAAAGCCCGTTTCAACGCGTGTCTGTTTGCTGCGCGCGAAGGTCGTACGGGGTCCGGTTTCTGGAGGAAGGCGGCCCTTTTAATCGACGCATCGGCCGCAACCGGTTCCCGTCAACAGCGTTTCCACGCCGCAGCTGTCGGGCAATCGATCTCCCTTTGTGCAAAGTTTTTCGTAAGCGGTGGCTCGTTGGCACCTTGTCGAGCGGCCGTAGCCAATCCCTGACGGGGCTGAACTTCTCCAAGAGCTCGGATGTCGAGACTACGCCGCCATTCGCATCATCGTCGCAATTACCTCTTCTTCGCGATAAGGCTTGGAAAAGAACACCACGTCCGACGGCAAGCTACCCTGTGGTGGTTTGGTGTGGCCGGAGGTGATGATCACATGAATGGGCGGCCAACGGTCGCGTATCATGGCGGCGAGACACAGTCCGTCGATACCGCCCGGCATATCGATGTCGGTAAATACAATCGAGATATCCAGACGGTTTTGCAGAATTTCCACCGCCTGAGTGGCATCGGCAGCTTCCACTGCTTCGAACCCAGCCGATTCAATCAAATCTATCGCGGCCATCCGCAGAAGAGGCTCGTCTTCGACCACAAGAATGATTGCTGAGGACATAAGAATGCTCCGTCGCTCTAGGACATTTGCACCTGAGCGAGTGGTGCATGGAATTCGGCTTCAAAGCCCGATGGTTCGAAACGAACGTCAACGCCACCTGTTCCAATCAAACCCATACGAATCAGCTTCGAACCGAATCCCTTGCCATTCGGTTCGACGGCAGGAGGTCCGCCTTTCTCTTTCCAATTGAACACCAGCTCATCTTCGCCGCCGAGGTCTCGCAGGTGCCAGGTGACTATGACGAGGCCGTCCGGGTTCAGGAGTGAGCCGTATTTGGTCGCATTGGTGGCAAGTTCATGCAAAAGAAGAGAGATAGACAGCGTGGCTCTTGGACCAAGGTCAACCGAAGGCCCATCGACCGCCAGGTTCTTCGCACTCATGAAGTTCGCGAGGACCGCGCTAACAACATCACCAAGGCTCGCATTCGACCAACTTTGCTGCAGAAGGACATCATGTGCGGTCGAGAGCGCGTGAAGCCGGTCCGTGAATGCATCAACGGGGGCTCGGTCGGCGACGCTGCGCAAGGTCTGCGTGGCAATCGCCTGGACCATGGCAAAGGTGTTTTTCATGCGATGGCTGAGTTCCTCGTTGCGAACGGTCTGTGCCTCCTCTGCAAGCCATTTTAGGTTTTCCGCTTCCTTCCGTTCAGATTTGTCCGTGAAGAGGATACCGACACGGTGGCTATTCGGGTCGCCAACGCGAAACGCGTGAACGTCAAACCAGCGTTCACTCAACTCTTTGGCGACGTGCTCGAACCGCACCGGCTCGCCACTAAGCGCGACGCCGCCATAAATATCGAACCAATGTTGCTCATGATTTGGAGCGAGGTCGCGCATCCATTTGCCCTGAGCGTCCACCAAACCTGTCTGGGTCGCAAATGCCGGATTGATCTCGACGAAGCGATAATCGGTAGGGACGTCACCATCGAATTTCATCTCGACGATGCAAAAACCATCCTCAATGGCTTCGAACAAAAGCCGGTACTGCTCTTCGCTTTCGTACCGCTTCCGGTCGCCCTCCTTCTGACGCGACATCGCAGTATCACGTTCCAGGACAGCCTTTCGCAGATGCATTTGCGTCATGACCTGACGGGCCAAGGCTCTCAGTCCATCGGCCTGGCTTGCCGTTAGTCCTCCAGGGCGCGGTGTGCCGTCTATGACGCAGAGACTGCCAAGGACGTTTCCATCAACGTCGCGAAGCGGTGCTCCCGCATAGAAACGTATGTGCGGCTCGCCGGTAACAAGGGGGTTTTCACGCGTTCGTTCGTCATTCCTGAGGTCTGTGATAACGAGAAGATCATCCTCGACAAGAGCATGAGCGCAGACCGAGCGGTCGAGATCGGTCTCGCATGGCTCGAAGCCGATCCTCGCCTTGAACCACTGGCGGTTCCCGGCAACAAGGCTCACGAGCGCGACTGGTGTTTCACAGAGAAGGCACGCGAGGCCGACGATGTCGTCAAAACCTTGCTCGGGTGGCGTATCGAGGATGTCGTAACTGGCGAGGCTTGCAAGGCGCGTCGCATCTGTTGTGTAAGGAGGCGGCGGCACGCTTTGCTTTCTTGAGTTTTAACCAGACAAACACCATTGCATTTCACCCGAACTTTGGGAAGCCTCGGCGCGCCATTGTTCCAGTCACTGTATCGCTGGAATGAATGGCGCTAGTGCTGTAGAGATTGGAAAATGAAAGTTCCTGCGCGGCGGGGCGCACCACGACCATGCTGCAGAACATTCCACAAGACCTCTTTTCCAAGATATTCATAGCGGACGAACTGGAAAGCAGGCCAATCGAACGCGCCGATTTCCTGAAGGAAAAGATTGCAATTCAGGACCTGGCGGCACGGATGGTTATCGATCCGGATGCCGTGCTTCCACGCTTCGTCCAACTCGCGATGCAGATGACCGGCGGCGAGTCGGCAGGATTGAGCATCCATGATGAAGCTGGCAAGTCATTCCGATGGCTTCATATGTGCGGAGAGCTTGCTGCCTTCGAAGGTGCAACGACTCCGCGCAATTACAGCCCTTGTGGCGTGACACCTGATACTCTTCGCCCCACGCTCGCGCGTCATCCGGAATGGGCCTACAGTTGGGTATCTGACGCGAATATCGAGCTGCCGGAAGTGCTGCTGGTGCCGCTCTCGATTGGCGGCACGGAGTGAGGAAGATCGAGGTCGACAGCGGCAAACGAGCAGGCTTTCCGAGCGACGCAGCCGAGAAGATGAAGGCTCTTGAGCGGGAGAACCGCGAGCTTCGTCAGGCCAACGAGATTTTGCGCAAGGCGTCTGCTTATTTCGCGATGGCGGAGCTCAACCGCCCCTTCAAACGATGATCTCGTTCATTGACGAACACCGTAGCGTGTTCGGGGTCGAGCCGATCTGCAGGCTTTTGCCGATTGCCCCATCAACCTACTACGAGAACGTCGCCAAGCGCCTGGATGTGGACCGCCTGTCGGTTCGCGCCCGCAGCGATAGCGGCCTGAAGATCGAGATACGCCGGGTGTTCAATGATAACTTCCAGGTCTACGGCGCGCGTAAAGTCTGGCGGCAGTTGCAACGCGAACGCTACGACATCGCCCGCTGCACGGTCGCTCGGCTCGATCGCCGCCTCAGTTCTCAAGATCTTCAGCATCTGACGCGACTTCCGAGACCTTGGCCGACTTGACTCTACGAGGGTCCTTCTGAGCAGGCTCTCGCTCGCGCATGGACACAAAGGCGGGCGGAGCCTCTCCGTTCTTGTCGACCCCGAAATAGATCGTCTGATGCGGAAACGGAATTTCGATCGCGCGTGCATCGAATACGCGTTTTACTGCGCCATTAAGAGCCCGACCAACAGCCCATTGTTTCCCGGGCAGCGTCTTGATACGCACGCGCAAGATGACAGCACTGTCGGCAAGCTCTTGCACGCCAAACCATTCCATCTCGCCCAGAATGACGCCGTTGATCTCCGCATCACCACGCAGTTCCTCGAATGCATCAAACAGGGCCGCGCGAGCGATCTCGACATCCTCGCGGTAGGCGATACCAATATCGCCGACATGGTAGGAGAAGTCACGCATGAGATTGGTGACCATCTCCACCGAGGAGAACGAAATAATGTGGTACGCGCCCCGAACGTCTCGCAGGCTGACAGAGCGGATCGTTAATCGCTCTACCGTGCCCGTCGTGCTGCCGACCGTGATGACGTCACCCACATTGATCGCGTTTTCGAGTTGAATGAACACGCCGTTGATGACGTCCTGCACAAGCTTTTGAGCGCCAAAGCCAATCGCCAGACCGATCACGCCGGCGGATGCCAGAAGTGGCGCGATATCCAGTCCCATTTGCGAAAGCGAAAACATGAGAGCGATCACTACGATCGCGATGGTCGCCGCATTTCTGAGGAGTGTGAGTAGAGTTGTCTCGCGTGCGGTCGCAATGGAGCCGAAGGCGGGGTTCAGACGATAGTCGACCCAGGACGTCAAAGCGAGCCAGAAGATATAGGCGACCAGCAGGATGACGAAGACCGAGGCGATCGCGCTGGTGAAGGCCAGCCCGATGCGAGATTGCATCATCGTCGCGATGTCGAAAATACCCATTGCCGAAAGCACGATCCCGAGAACCACCGCCAGGATGACGATGCGAAGGATCGTCAGGAAGCGCGGAACGAGACCGTTGACGCGTCTTTCGAGAAGCGGAAGGCGTTCGTTGACATTGACTGGCAGCCGCACGCCACGCGTCACCGTGCGCGCCAGCCAGTCCGCGACGACAAAGCCGATGATGATGGCTGCAAAGGCCTGGGCGCTCGCGGCCAGCACGGAAAACAGCCGTTCGGCCGGCCCGATCAGCACGACGAAAAAGAGGAATGCGAGATAAACGAGCACCGGCCAATGCCAGCGTGTCGCCATGAAGCGGGCCTGACGGTGGCGAGGGCTGTGGTCCGGGGTCGTCAGGAGCCAGTCGGTCACCGCCTGGCGGTTCATGAAGGTCGCCGATATGGCGATGATCAGGGCAATGAGCGCGACGAGTGCGGAGATCGCCCGACCGGAAGCGAGGGACACCGCTTGCGAGAGAACCGGCTGGAGGAGAAGCTGCCCATAGCCGAGAATGCTGACGATCCAGCCAAGGATCCGACTGGTTTTCCGGGCGGCCTCATCCGATATGCGCACCAGCCGCAATTCGCCGGCCGAGGGCGAAAGGGCGGTTCTGATCGCCACCCTCGCCAGCTGTACCACCGTGAACGCATTCAGGTAGAGCGTCTGCTGGATATCCATGCGCCCCAATTCGCCGAAGACCGTGAGCGCCGCCACATATCCGGCGCCCCATGCGACAACGACAATGCCGATATCGAGCGCGGCCGAGGCTGCAATGAGAATGGCCTTCTCGAAAAACCCGGCCGAGGCGGAGCGTTTTCCGAAGGAACGGTCGATCCGCCGCGTAACCAGGCGCAAGGCCATGAAAACCCCGTAGGTGACGACGATCACGAGGGCTAGGTCGCGCAACGTGCGCAACAGCACTTCGCCTTCCGCACCGCTCAGATTGGCAAATGTTGCCGGCGCGGCCGCCAGTTGCCTTGAGAAGACGATGACTGAAGAAACAGCCCTCTCGGCGGATTGTCGTGTGACCTCCGCGATCTTCTGGCCGAGCGAAGTATCCTGTGCCGCCGGCGGTTGCGCGGCATCGGCGGAAAGCGCCTTTTCACCATCCGCGGCTTTCTGCAACTCACCAAGGAACGTCTCGCGTGTCTTGTCGTCGCGAAGGACGTCGATGAGATCCTGAAGCTTCGCAGCCTCGGCCGGCCGTTCCTGGGTGGCGCCCGGCAGGAGGGATTGCTGCGCGGCCGCGGGCATGATGCCTGCAACGAACATGAAGATCAGAAGAAGGACGGTTCTCATCAAGGGAAGTTCCATGGGTCAGGCCATCGTGCGCGTGCCGGGAAACAACAGGTCGACAAAGCGGGCCGCCGTCGGTTGCGGTTCGTGATTGGCAAGGCCCGGGCGTTCATTGGCCTCGATGAACACATAATCCGGCTGCGAGGGATCGCGGACCATGAAATCGATGCCGACGACCGGAATGTCGATTGCGCGTGCGGCCCGGCAGGCGGCTGCGACAAGATCCGAATGCACCGTGTCCGTGACATCGTGGATCGACCCGCCGGTATGCAGGTTTGCGGCCTTGCGCACCGTGATCTCACGCCCTTCGTCGAGCACGGTTTCGAGATTCCGCCCCTGCCCTCCAAGGCAGCGCTCTGTTTCCGCGTCGATCGGGATCCGGCTCTCTCCGCCCGTCGCGGCCTGCCTGCGGCGGGATTGCCGCTCGATGAGGCAGGCAATCGTGCTGTGGCCATCGCCGATGACGGCGGGCGGACGTCGCACGGCGGCGGCGACCAGCGCATAATCGATGATCACGAGGCGCAGGTCCTGCCCCTCGAAACACGCTTCGAGCAACACCCGCTCGCAGACCTGGCGCGCCGAGGCGATCGCCGCGTCCAGCCCTTCCATCGTCGTGATGCCGATCGAGATGCCGCGCCCCTGCTCGCCGCGCGCGGGCTTTACTACAACCTTGCGGTGTTTTTCCAGAAAGGCCTGAAGGGCCGTTCTATCTTCACCCACCTCGATCTGCTCCGGGACGGCAAGGCCCGCAGACGAGACGATGCGGCGCGCGATGGCCTTGTCGTCGCTGATCGACATCGCCACCCCGGATGTCAGTTCCGAGAGGCTCTCGCGGCAATGGATGGATCGGCCGCCATGGGTCAGGCGAAAGAACCCGCCTCCGGCATCCGTGATATCAACATGGATGCCGCGCCGCGTCGCTTCGTCCACGATCAGCCGCGCATAGGGGTTGAGGGCATCGTAGGACTGATGCGGCATCGCGAAGAACTTCTCGTTGATGGCGTTCTTCCGCTTGACGGTGAAGAGCGACATGCGCTGGAAGTTGAGTTTCTCGTACAGTTTTATCGCCAGTTCATTGTCGTGCATCACCGACAGGTCGACATAGGAGAGGCCACGCGCCTGGAAATGTTCGGCCAGTTTGCAAAGCAGCTTCTCGCCGATCCCGGGCTGGCGCGCATGCGGATGCACGGCAAGGCACCAGAGCGAGGCCCCCCGATCCGGATCGTCGAACAGCCGCTGATGATCGATGCCCGTCACCGTGCCGACGATCTCGCCGGAGGCATCGTCCTGGGCGACAAAATAGGTGAGCGACCGGTTGTCCCGTTCGGAGGAGAAGAAGTCCGAGCGGATCTGCACCATCCCGCAGGCGGCATAGACATGATTGATGCCCTCGGCATCGGCCTCGGTCGCCAGCCGGCGGATGGTGATGCCGCGCATGCGGCGCGGTTTTGCCCGATAGGTCGACAGGTTGAGCCGGAATGTGTGCGAGGGGTCGAGGAAAATCTCCTGCGGCGCCCGCGATAGAAGCACATGCGGATCACGCACATAGAATGCGATATCCCGGCTGGACGGCGCTTCGTCGCGCAGCTCCGACAACAGCGTCTCGTGGTCGGAAAAGGTCTGGGCGAAGACCAGTCGCCCCCACCCGCAGTCCAGCACCACGTCCTTCTTCTGCGTGCCGGAGGTTTCCGGCCGTCCGACATGCCGGCCGGGCTGGGCGCGCGTGCGCAACTGCTTCAGTCGATGGTTGACTGCCTTGGTTCCCTTGCTGCGCTGGCGCGGCAACGTCGCATCCCCTACCTTCTTCATGTCAAACCCCCTGGGCCTGGAGCCACATTTCCAGCAGCCCGACCTGCCAGAGTTCGGAGCCGCGAAGCGGCGTGATGTGGTCCGACGGCTTGAGGAGCAGACGGTCGAGATAGTCCTCGCGGAAGAAGCCGCGCTCGCGCGCCTTCTGCGAATGCAGCGTGTCGCGGATCATGTCGAGATAGGGACCGGCGATATATTTGAGCTGCGGAACCGGGAAGTAGCCCTTCTTGCGATCGATCACCTCGCTTGGAACGACCTTGCGGGCCACGTCCTTGAGGATGCCCTTGCCGCCGTCGCGCAGCTTCTCTTCCGGCGGAATGCGCGCGGCAAGCTCCACCAGCTCATGGTCGAGGAAGGGCACGCGGGCTTCCAGCCCCCAGGCCATGGTCATGTTGTCGACGCGCTTCACGGGGTCATCGACCAGCATGACATTGCTGTCGAGACGGAGCGCCTGGTCGACGGGCGTATCGGCGCCGTCTCGCAGCAGATGCTCTCTGAGCAATGCGCCGCTGGCATCGTGATCCGCGATCCACGCTTCCGACAACTGTGTTCGCAGAACGTCATCCGATCTATCGCGGAATGCCTTGCCGTAATCGGCGACGACATCGTTGGAATCGACCAGAGGCGGATACCAGTGATAGCCGCCAAAAACCTCGTCCGCACCCTGGCCGGACTGCACGACCTTGATGTGCTTCGAGACCTCCTTGGAGAGCAGGTAGAATCCGACATTATCGTATGACACCATGGGCTCAGACATTGCCGCTATCGTGCCAGGCAACGCCCCCATCAGGTCAGATGAAGGCACGAAAATCTTGTGGTGATCTGTGCCGAAATGTTCGGCGATGAGATCCGAATAGACAAACTCATCGCCCTTCTCGCCATTGGCCTCCTCAAAGCCGACGGAAAAGCTCATAAGATTATGTTGGCCCGCTTCCGCGAGCAGACCGACGATCAGACTGGAATCGACACCGCCGGAAAGCAGTACGCCAACGGGCACGTCGGCGATCATGCGACGCTTGACGGCGAGGCGAAGGGCTTCGAGAAGCTGGGCCTGCCAGTCCTCACGCCGGATCGCGGCATCGGCGGGCTGGCGCCGGTATGGTGGATCCCAGTAGCGGCGATCCTCAAAACTGCCATCGCGTCCAAAGATGCGGATCGTCGCGGGGGGTAGTTTGCGCACGCCGTTCAGGATGGTGCGCGGCGGCGGCACGACTGCATGGAAGGTCATATAGTTGTGCAGGGCCACCTTGTCGATCGACGTATCGACACCACCTGCCTTCACGATCGCCGGCAGGCTGGACGCAAAGCGCAAGGCCCCCGCAACTTCCGCTACATAGAGCGGCTTGATGCCGAAGCGGTCGCGAGCCATGATGACGCGGCCGCTGTCGCGTTCATGAATGACAAAGGCGAACATGCCGTGGAAGCGCGAAACGCAGTCTTCGCCCCAGGCATGCCATGCCTTCAGGATGACTTCGGTATCGCCGTCGGAGAAGAACCGATAGCCCTTGGCTTCGAGGTCCGACCTGAGTTCACGAAAATTGTAGATGCAGCCGTTGAAGACCATCGACAAGCCGAGGTCGGGATCGACCATTGGCTGCTGCGACTTGTCCGACAGGTCGAGGATGCGCAATCGCCTGTGTCCGAGTCCCACATTCCCTCGAACCACGACACCCGATCCATCCGGCCCGCGAGGCGCGAGAACGTCCGCCATGATCGAGACCGCTGAAACCGACGGTGACCCGCCATCGAACCTGACTTCTCCGCAAATTCCACACATATACTGGGTCAAAACCTCCATTGTTGGTACAAAATGCGACGTCAGGGCCGTGAAAAGCTCCACGGCCCTGACGTCGTATGAAAACCCAATGTCCGACGCGGCACGATGTTCCCTTCCGGAGCTGACTTCATCCCCCGATCGTCTTTGCACGCGCCAGCATATAGTCCTCAGCGAATGCCATATGCTCGGCGGCGATGCGGCGCGCATCGTCCGTCCTTCCGTCCTTCAACGCGGCCATCAGGCGATACTGGAAGGACAGCCCTTCCTCACGGGAGCTGGACGCCGGATCGGCATAGATCCGTCGCGCCAACGGCAACTCGCGTAACAGGTTGTGCATCAGCCCGCAGAGGAACCCGAGCAACGGGTTGGGGCAGATCTGTGCGAGTTGCGAGTGGAAGTCGAGTTCTGCCACGCGCTGGCGATACTGCTCGTCGGGATCGCCCGGCGGATGATCGTAGATGCGGATCGTATTTTCCAGCAAAGCGAGTTGCTCGGCCGTCACCCGGCCCGCAAGCAGGGCCGCTATTTCGGGCTCCAGCGCCTTACGGATGGCATAGATGTCGGACAGGCTCGGCTGGTCGAAGAAGAAGTGGGTCGACAGCAACTCCATGGCGTGCTGGGCGGAGGGCGCGGCAACGAACGCGCCGCCACCTGGGCCACTGCGCGTAAAGACCAGGCCTTGCGTCTCCAGCGTCTTCATGGCCTCCCGCACGGTGCCTTTGGCCGCCTTGAACCGATCGATCAGTTCGCGCTCCTGCGGCAGGCGGTCGCCGGGGGCGAGGCCTTCCGAGCGGATATAATCTTTCATCCGGTCGGCAATCGCCTCGGGCCGCCGCTTCGTCTTGCCGGCGGGCGTGAAGAGGCGTTTGCCATCTTCGCCGATCGTGCTGCGTTTTTCCCTGATGCCTGGCATGCCCGTCACTCTCTTCTGATGCGAGGCGCGCTCGCGACAAGCCGTTGTGTATAGGCGTGCCCGGGATTGGCAAAGAGACGCGCCGCGGGCGCCGTCTCGACCACCTCGCCGAAATACATGACGGCGACACGATCGGAGATCGCCTCCACGACGGCGAGGTCATGACTGATGAAGAGATAGGATAGACCGAAGCGCACCTTCAGGTCGCGCAGCAGCAACAGGACTTGCGCCTGCACGGAGACGTCGAGTGCACTCACCGGTTCGTCGAGTACGATGATTTCGGCTTCCGCCGCCAGTGCCCGGGCAATCGCGATGCGCTGCGCCTGACCGCCGGAAAACTCGTGTGGATACCGGGTGAGCGTATCTTCCGGCATCTGCACTGCGTCGAGCAATTCCCTCATCCGCGCGGTACGCCTCGCCGCCTCGTAGCCGCACAGGAGTTTGAGCGGCGTGTCGAGGATATCGCGGATCGTCTTGCGCGGATTGAGCGAGGCGACCGGATCCTGAAAGACGTACTGAATCATCTTGCCGAAGGCGCGCGGCCCCTCGCGCCGCAATGCACCGGCATCCTTTCCGCCGATCATCAGGCTACCGGCGGTGGGCGCTTCAAGGCCGACAAGCATTCGGGCGAGCGTGCTCTTGCCGGAGCCGCTTTCGCCGACGACGGCAAGCGTCTCGCCGCTCGCAACATCGAGCGAGACGGATTTCACGGCCCTGACCTCATGGCGCGCCTTGCCGAGCAGGCTCCTGCCGCCGCCGAACGTCTTGGAAAGGTCGCGGATCTGAATGGCGGATACGGTCATGATGCCTGCTCCTTGCCGCCGGCGAAGAGCCCGGCGACACGCTCCAGGAAACGCTCCCCCGTGCCAAGTTCGGGCACGCAGGCGATCAGTCGCTTGGTATAGGCATGCTGCGGATTGGCGAGCACCGCGCGGGTTTCGCCCGTCTCGACGATCTCGCCGTCCTTCATCACCGCCACCCGGTCGCAGATTTCCGAGACGACGCCGAAATCGTGGGTGATGAACAGCAGGGCCATGCCGCGCTCGCGCTGCAAGTCGCGCAGGAGTTCGAGGATGCGGGCTTGCACGGTAACATCGAGGGCGGTCGTCGGCTCGTCTGCGACGATCACGTCCGGGTCGTTGGCAAGCGCCATGGCAATGCCGACACGTTGGCGCTGGCCGCCCGAAAGCTGGTGCGGATAGTGTTTTGCCCGCTCCCGCGCCTCCGGGATGCCAACCTTGTCCAGAAGGGCGACCGCCCTTTCCCGGCACGCCGCAGCACCGATCGACTGGTGCGCGGCGATGGCCTCTTCCACCTGCCGCCCGACTGGATACATCGGGTGCAACGTCGTCAGCGGGTCCTGGAAGACATAGGCAACGCGGCTGCCACGGCTGGCGATCAGGCGCGTCTCGGGCATCGCCAGCACGTCCTCGTTTCCGAGATAGACCGCCCCGTTGCAGATCAGCCCTGGCGGAGACGCCACCAGCCCCATGACGGACAGCGCCGTGACGCTCTTGCCCGAGCCGCTTTCGCCGATGAGGCCGAGGCATTCGCCCGGCTTCACATGCAGCGAGACACCGCACACCGCCGGCACGACCGCGCCGCCGCGCCGGAAGCCGGTTTCGAGGCCCGCCATCGAAAGAGCAGCATCCGCTACGGCATTTGCCGGCATGGCGCGGCCGCTCGCGACTTCGGTCACCGGCCCCGGCCGCGCAAGCGCACCCGAGCGTAGGCGCGGGTCGAGCACGTCGCGGACACCGTCGCCGAGAACGTTCAGGCTGATGACGATGAAAAAGATCATCACGCCCGGAACGATGGAGACATGCGGCGCAGTGAACAGCTGTGCCCGCCCCTCGCCCAGCATGGAGCCGAGATCGGCCTGCGGCGGCTGCGCGCCGAGGCCGAGGAAGCTGAGGCCCGCCGTCTCGAGTATCATCCAGCCCGCCGTCGTCGACATGGTGATGATGATCACCGGCAGGACATTGGGCAGCACCTCGGTGAGGATAATCGAGAGGTTGCCCTTGCCGGAGAGCCGCGCCGCATCGACGAATTCGCGGTGTACGTAGCCGAGCGTCACACCGCGCACGTTGCGGGCGAAGAAGGGGATGTTGACGACGGCGATTGCATAAAGCGCGTTCATCAGGCCCGGACCAAGCGCCGCGACGATCGCCAGCGCCAGCAGGATATAAGGAAAGGCCATGAGCATATCGATGCCGCGCATCATCGCATTGTCGGTGCGCCCGCCCGCATAGCCCGCCACGATGCCGATTGCCGAACCGATGAGGGCGGCTATCAGGGTTGCGGCAAAACCGACCGCGATGGATATGCGCGTACCCCAGAGCAAGCGGCTCAGGATGTCCCGGCCAAGCTGGTCCGTGCCGAGCAGGTGGCCGGCCGTCAGCAGGGGTTTCAGCCGGTCGGCCGGCGCCGTCGCGTCGGGATCGGGCAGCGGCAGGATCGGCACCAGCAGGATCAGGAGGGCGATCAGGCCGAGCAGCACCAGCCCTGCCGTCGCCAGACGATTGTTGAGCAGCAGGTGCCAGGAGGTGATCCGCCGGGGCGCTTTCGACGCCGGCGCTTCGGCAAGCGCGCTCATGTGCGGATCCTCGGATCGAGCATGGACTGAAACACGTCGGCGACGAGATTGAACAGGACGTAACTCGCTGCGACCACGAGGACGCCGCCCTGCACCAGAAGGATGTCGCGGGTCGAGATCGCCTTCACCAGCATGGCGCCGATGCCCGGCCACTGGAACACCGTCTCGATATAGACGGCACCGCCCAGCACGAAGCCAGCCTGGATGCCGATGACGGGAATGATGCTGACAAGCGCCGCGCGGAAGGCATGGCCGTAGATCACGCGCCGTTCGGGCAGGCCCTTGGCACGCGCCGTGCGCACATAGTCCTGCCGCAGCACCTCCAGCATCGCGCCGCGCGTCAGCCGGGCGATAACCCCGGCGGCAACGACCGCCAGCGTGGTTGCCGGCAGGATCAGGTGGATCAGGAGGTCCTTGAGATCCCCGCCGCCATAGACCGCATACATGCCGGACGCCGGCAGAATGCGCCAGTGCACGGCGAACAGATAGATAAGCAGGAGCCCGAGCCAGAAGGACGGCATGGAGATGCCGGCGAGCACGAAGAATGTGATCGTCCGGTCCACCCAGTCGAACTGCCGAACCGCCGAAACCACGCCCGCGAGCAGGCCGATCACGGAACACAGCACGAGCGACACGCCGGCCAGCACGAGCGTTGCCTGAAAACGCTCCAGCACTTCGTCGAGCACGGGGCGGTTGAGGGCGAAGGACCGGCCGAAATCGCCATGAAGGACGTTGCCGATCCAGATCAGGTATTGCTGCACCAAGGGCTTGTCGAGACCGAGGTCGCGGTTGATGCGCTCGACGTTTTCCGGCGTGGCATAGGCGCCAAGAATGGCCGTGGCGGTATCGCCCGGGATCAGCGCCATCACCAGAAAGACGATGATGGAAAGGCCGAACAGCACGGGCACGACGGCGATCAGCCGTTTCAGGATATAGGCCGACATGGGACCTCCGGGACATCCGTGGCACTGCCGGCGTTTCTACCGGCAGTGGCTTTACAGACGAGGGCTACTGCTTTGTCACACCATGGAGATTGAGCAGAAAGGAGGGTTGCAGCTTGAAGCCCTGTACGGCCGCGGTGGTGACCGCATTCTGCTTCCAGTTGGCAACGAAGAGCCAGGGCGCATCGTCATGCACGATCGCCTGCACCTCGCCGTAGAGCTTGCCGCGCTCGGCCTGATCCGTCGATACGCGTGCCTGTTGCAGAAGCTCGTCCACCTTCGGGTTCGAGTAATAACCCGAGTTGAAGCCGCCCTTGTCCGGCATCGCGTCCGTGCGCAGCGTCAGGTAGGGCACCGTGTCCGGATCGTTCGTCATCCAAGCCATTTCAGCCATGTCCGCCTTGCCCTCGAGACCCGGATTGACACGGCCGAGGAAGGTGTTCCACTCGTAGGTCTCGATCTTCACCGTGAACCCGACGGCCTGAAGGTCCGCCTGGATCGCTGCGCCCATGGTGATCGGATCGAGCATGCCGGAACCGCCCTCGGTGACGTAGAAGGTCAGCTGCGGATTTTCGACACCCGCCTCGGCCAGCAGCGCCTTGGCCTTTTCGGGATCGTAGGCATAAGGCTCGACAGCACTTTCCACCCAGTTGAAGGCCGGCGGAATCGGACCGGCCGCGACCGTCGCGGTGCCCTGCAGGACATCGTTGACGAGCGTTTCCTTGTTCACGGCATAATTGGCCGCCTGGCGCACACGCTTGTCGGCGAAGGGACCGGTCTTGGTGTTGAGAATGCCGAACCAGACATGCGGGCCGGCCTGTTCCGCAACGGCGAAATTGGCGTCCTGCTTGAAGGTCGCGAGATTGTCCGGCGGGACCTCCACCATGACGTCGATGCCACCGGCCATCATCTCCGCGACGCGCGTATTGGCATCCGTGATCGGCCGAAACACGACGGCCGCGAGGCTCGCCGCACCATCCCAGTAATCTGGGTTGCGGTCGATGACGACGCGCTGGCTCGACAGCCACTCGACGAACTTGAACGGCCCGGTTCCCGAGGGGCTGCGACCATAGTCCTTGCCATGCTGCTCAACCGCGGCAGGCGAGACGATCAAACCCGTCGGGTAGGCCAGATTGGAAAGGAACGGTGCGAAGGGCTCGCTCAGCTTGAACTCGACGGTCTGCGGATCGATCACGTTGACGGATTCGACCGAAGCGAAGTTGAACGACAGCGGGAATGGCCCGGTGTTGTAGAAGGGATGGTCTTTCTTCAGCATGCGGTCGAAGTTGAACTTCACCGCCTCCGCATTGAAATCCGAACCGTCATGGAACTTCACGCCCTGGCGAAGCTTGAACGTGTAGGTCTTGCCATCGTCGGAAATGTCCCAGCTTTCGGCAAGCGCCGGCTCGACCTCCAGCGTGCCGTCCTTGAAGCGCACGAGGCCGTCATAGATGTTGACGAGGATCCGGAAATCGTTGGTCGCGGTAACCGTGTGCGGATCGAGAGACTGGGGCTCGGCGATCTGGCCGACGACCAAAACATTGGGTGGTGTCTGTGCGGCGGCCGGCCCCGTGGCAAGCGCGGCGCAGGCAAGGGCAGCAGCCGCAAGGGCGCTCCGAAACAGCCTCTTCATGGGGAAGATCCTTTCGATTTGGCATCGTTCGTGAGCTGCTATTTATAACTACAAATACACTCCGTGCAATAATTTATCATGATTAAATTCCAAAACCGTGGATTGACGCGCCTCTCGCGCTCCGCGGAAAACTGATCAGGACCCGCCGGGCTCGTCCGCACTGAGATCCTGCTCGGCGCGCTCGACTTTCTGGCGGGTGAAGCCGCGCAGGCCCGAGACTTCCTCGGCGTCGCGCTCGATCTGCACCTCGCTCGCAGCATAGTGCACTACCAGCTTTGCAACCGACATCAGGGCATGGAGATGGATGCGCTCATAGCCGTGCGAGGCATCGACGCCGAAGGCCAGGAGCGCGGTGCGCACGTCATGCCCGGCTTCCACGGCGGAAGCGGCGTCGGAGCGATAATAGCGAAAGACGTCCTTCTGGACGCGGATGCCGTGCTCGCCGCACAGCTCATAGAGCTTTTTCGACAGGTGATAGTCGAACGGGCCGGTCTGGTCCGCCATGGCGAGCGTTACGCCGAACTCGTCGGAATTCTGGCCCGGCGCGGTCGTGCCGTTGTCGATGGCGACCAGCGAGGCGATATCCGGCACCAGAGCCGCCGATGCACCGACGCCGACCTCCTCGCCGATCGTGAAAAGCCAATAGGTATCGACCGGCGTTTCAATGGCCTCCCGCTGCATGGCCTCGAGTGCTGCGAGCATGATCGCCACCCCCGCCTTGTCGTCGAGATGGCGGGAAACGATGAAACCGTTGTCGAGAAATTCCGGCTGCGGATCGATGGCGACGATATCGCCGATGTCGATGCCGAGCTGCACGATGTCCTTCCGGTCACGCGCAAGCGCGTCGATACGCAACTCGATATGCCGCCAGCCCGACGGTTGCGTGTCGACCTCTTCGTTGAAGGTGTGGCCCGACGCCTTCAGCGGCAGGATGGAGCCGCGATAGATCCCCTTGCCGGAAAAGATCGAGGCGCGCGCGCCTTCGGCAAATCGCGCCGACCAATGGCCGATCGACACGAGTTCGAGCCGGCCGTTGTCTTTCAACGCCTTCACCTGCGCACCCAGCGTATCGAGATGCGAGACGATGCCGCGGGCCGGCCGCTCCGCAGCGCCGGGACGACGCGCACGGATTGCGCCGCGCCGTGTCAGCTTGACCTCCAGCCCGAGGCGCTCCAATTCGCGCGCCGTGTGGCGTACGGCTTCATCGGTAAAACCGGTGGGGCTCGGGATGGCGAGCAGTGCTTCCAGCCGAGCCCTGAGATAATCCGGGTCGATATTGATCGGTGTCTGCATGGGGGCGTTGTCGCAGCCAACACCGGTTTCGTCAACAATACGACGCCGGGCAGCGTCGCCCGCATCATAGCCGCGGTCGATCTGCTCCCATGGAAACGCCGGGCTTCCCGGACGAAAAATCACCCGGCACGATCGCCGCACATAACGCCAAATTGTTTTAACGGAATGGCAATTTTTACCATTCGGTAGAAATTTCTTCCGCTGCGGTAGACATTGCGGCAGCAATGTGCCAAATAATGTCCTTGTTGCGACAGTGTTTCATTTGCGACATCGATTTGTAACAGATCTCGCTTATAGGTCGCTCGAACCAGCATACATCAAACAAAGGAGAGTGCCTCGCTTCCGGAGCCGGGCCCGACACAATATGGCTTTTGCAACTGAGCGCGACCTTCCGGGCGACGAACGACCGGTCAAGATCAGCATCAGGAATGTCTTCAAGGTTTTTGGCGTACGTCCGGAACAGGCCCTCAACCTTCTCAATGCGGGCAAGACCAAGCAGGAAATCCACGCCGCGACCGGATGCACGATCGGCGTCAACGACGCCAGCTTCGATATCCGCGCCGGCGAAATCTTCGTCATCATGGGCCTGTCCGGGTCCGGCAAATCAACCATGTTGCGCCTTATCAACCGGTTGATCGAGCCGACCTCGGGAACGATCGAGATCGACGGGCGCGATGTCACTCGGATTTCACGCAGCGAACTGATCGCACTCCGGCGCCACCAGATCAGCATGGTCTTCCAGTCGTTCGCGCTGCTGCCCAATCGCTCCGTTCTCGACAATGCCGCCTTCGGCCTGGAAGTCGCCGGCGTCAGTGAGGCCGAGCGCAAGCAGCGCGCCCGCGCCGCCCTGAAGGCCGTCGGCCTCGAAGGCCATGACGACAGCCGGACCGACCAGCTTTCCGGCGGCATGAAACAGCGCGTCGGCCTTGCCCGCGCGCTCGCCGCCGAGCCGGCGGTATTGTTGATGGACGAGGCCTTTTCGGCGCTCGACCCGCTCATCCGCACGGAGATGCAGGACGAGCTGGTGCGTCTCCAGGCCGAGCACAGCCGCACCATCATCTTTGTCAGCCACGACCTGGACGAGGCCATGCGCATCGGCGACCGCATCTGCATCATGCAGAACGGCGAAGTCGTTCAGGTCGGCACGCCCGACGAGATCGTGCTCAAGCCGGCAAACGACTATGTTCGATCCTTCTTCCGCAATGTCGACGTCTCGCAGGTCTTCCGCGCCGGTGACGTCGCGCGCAAGACGCAGGTGACGATCATTGAGCGCCAGGGCGTGTCCGCTGCGGCCGCGCTCGAACGCATGAAGCATTTCGACCGGGAGGTCGCGATCATCCTCGGTCGCGACAAGACCTATCACGGCATGGTCAGCCGCGCGTCGCTGATCGAAACCGCCGGAAAGGGCGCAAGCGACCCGTACAAGCGGGCGTTTCTGCCGGACATCGAGCCGATCCCGGCCGCCGAAAGCCTGTCCAACGTGCTGGGCAAGGTCGCCTCCAGCGCCTGGCCGGTCCCGGTCGTCGACGACAGCAACCGCTATCTCGGCTCCATCAGCAAATCCGTGCTTCTCGAAACGCTCGACCGCACCGCCTGATCCGCCAGCCCGGAGATTTTTCCATGACTTTCGATATCGGAGACGGCGTCGACAGCGTCGTCAATTACATCCTCGACAATTTCAGCCCGTTGCTGGACACCATTGCCCTGATGATCGGCACCGTGACGGACGGAATCCAGAACCTGCTTCTCGCGACGCCGCTACCCGTCGGCCTTGCAATCTTTGTGTTGCTGTCGCTGTGGCGCGTCAGTTTCGGCTTTGCCGTGTTCACCGGCCTTTCGCTCTGGCTGGTCGGCCATATGGGCCTGTGGCAGGCGATGATGGAGTCGCTTTCACTGGTGATCGCCTCGACGCTGATCGCCATGGCGATCGGCCTCCCGCTCGGCATTGCCATGGCGCGCAGCAACCGGGCCGCGGCAGTCGTACGCCCGGTGCTCGACCTCATGCAGACCATGCCGGCCTTCGTCTACCTGATCCCCGCGGCCATGTTCTTCGGGCTCGGCGCCGTGCCGGGAACCATCGCGACCGTCATCTTCTCCATGCCGCCCGTGGTGCGCCTCACCAATCTCGGCATCCGCCAGGTGCATGTGGAATTCGTCGAAGCCGGCAACGCGTTCGGCTGCACCTCCTCGCAGCTTCTGTTCAAGGTGCAACTGCCGAACGCCATGCCCTCGATCATGGCCGGCATCAACCAGACGATCATGCTGTCGCTGTCCATGGTGGTCATCGCCTCAATGATCGGCGCCGGCGGCATTGGAAACACGGTACTCACCGGCATCCAGCGCCTCGATGTCGGCACCGGCTTCGAAGGCGGCATCGCCGTCGTCATCCTTGCCGTGATCCTCGACCGGATCACGCAGAGCCTCGGAAAGGAGCGCGCCGGCATCTGGCGCACCCTCTTCCGCCGGACAGCGCAACCGCAGGCGAACTCCCCGGCCACGGCCTGAGAACGTCCGGCTCGCGCTGAAAAATGGCGGCGCCCGCGCCGCCGAATGCGAACGTCCAAAGGAGCAAACATGTTCAAGACACTCGTTGCCATGAGCCTCACCGCAGGCCTCGCCACCGCTGCTTTCGGCACGGCTTTCGCCGAAGAAAAGGCGCCGGTGAAGATCGGGTGGGCCGCCTGGTCCGATGCCGAATTCGTGACCAAGCTTGCCGCAAAGCTCATCAAGGACGAACTCGGCCAGGAGGTCGAGCTGGTGCAGACCGACGTGGCCCCCCTCTATCAGGGCGTGAGCCGCGGCGACCTCGATGCCATGATGATGGCCTGGCTGCCCGCCACGCACGCCGACTACTTCGCCAAGGTGAAGGACAAGGTGACGACGCTCGGCACCGTCTATGACGGCGCGAAGCTCGGCTGGGTGGTCCCCAAATACGTGCCAGAGGATGCGATCGCCTCGATCGAGGACCTCAAGAAAGATGATGTGAAGGCCAAGCTCAAGGGACGCGTCGAGGGCATCGATCCCGGGGCCGGCCTGACGCGACTGTCGGAAAAGGCCGTCACGGACTACGGCCTTGACGGCTACAAGCTGCAGATTTCCAGCGAGGCCGGTATGCTGACGACGGTCGATCGGGCGATCCGCAAGGAAGAATGGTTCGTCGCAACCTCCTGGAGCCCCCATTGGATGTTCGGCAAATACGAGCTGCGCTACATCGCCGACCCCAAGGGCGCGCTTGGCGACGCCGAACATGTCGATGTGCTCGCCCGCAAGGATTTCGAGGAAGACAATCCGGAGGTGGCCGGCTTCCTGTCGCGCATGAAGCTGCCGATCGGCGATCTCGAGGCCGCGATGTTCGACGCCCAGGAGACCTCCTACGAAAAGGCCGTCGAGAAATACATCACGGACCATCCCGACCAGGTCAAGGCATGGCTCGGCAAGGAAGAAGGCTGACACCAGCGTTTGATACCCAATCCAGCTCCGTGGGGCGCCAGCCCCGCAGAGCACTCATCATGAACAGGAAGGACTTTTCCATGCATGACTATCCTGAAGACACCCTGATGCCCGCCGCGCCCGCCGGACTTAGAGACGACACGATCGGCGGCCGAATTTCGCTGGCACGCGACGCGATGGGCATGACGGTCGAGCAGATTTCCAGCGTGGTCGGCGTGACGACCGAAACGTGGACCAATTGGGAAAACGACCGCTCCGAACCTCGCGCCAACCGTCTCGACATGCTTGCGCGCATCCTCCAGATCAGCATCGCCTGGCTTATCGACGGCCAGGGCAAAGGCCCGCTGGAAGCGAAGTAAGACCCTGCATTCGACGAAGCCACCCCGGCGCGCCGGGCAATCGAAAGAGCCCGCCGCTCGAAGTAAGTGATGTCAAAGCGGCAAAACTCGTGCAAAAAAGACGGCATGCCCACCTGGCATTCCATGCGCCGAACAGCTGCCCGATACAGACACAAGCTGAAAACCACACGATGGCCGACCTCTACCGCAAATCGAAGCTGCTCCGTCGTTCCCGGGTTTTCCGGGGCTCTCTCTCCCTTTGGCGCCCGCGCCTCGTCTTCTGGTGCGGGGCCTTGGCGACCGGCGTGATCAGTGTCGGCTTTGCGAAACTCGCCGACTTCGCCCAGCACGCTTTCACGCGCCTCACGACGGCGGGCTCCTGGACGTTCCTGCTGCCGATGCTGCTGACGCCGCTCGCCTTCGCGCTGTCGGCCTATCTGTCGATGCGCTTCTTCCCCAACGCGCAGGGCAGCGGCATACCGCAGGCCATCGCCGCCCGACACCTGAAGGATGACGAGGATCGCGGAAAACTGCTGTCATTGCGCATCGCCTTCGGCAAGATTCTCCTGACCGTGCTCGGCCTCTTTTCCGGCGCCTCCATCGGCCGCGAGGGGCCGACCGTGCAGGTGGGGGCTTCGATCATGCTGGCCGTCGCCCGCTTCGGCGGCATGGCGCAGGCGAGAGGTTTGATCCTTGCGGGCTCGGCCGCCGGCATCGCCGCCGCCTTCAATACGCCGCTTGCCGGCATCGTCTTTGCCATCGAGGAAATGAGCCGCACCTACGAGGCGCGCGCGAACGGCCTCGTTCTCGTCGCGGTCATCCTGTCCGGCCTCGCCGCGCTCGGGCTTTCCGGCAGCTATCACTATTTCGGGTCCGCTTCCGCGGCCCCGGGCACGCTGCGGGACTGGAGCCTCGTGCTCATTTGCGGTGTTGGCGGCGGGGCGTTGGGCGCGGCCTTCAGTGGCATGGCACTGTATTTCGGGCAGCGCATCCGCCGGTGGGCGCAGCCGGCGCCGCTGAAACGCGTGGTGATGCTTGCCGTGTTTTGCGGGATCGCTGTCGCCACCATCGGCGTCGTCTCCGGCGGCAAGACCTTCGGAACCGGCTACGAACAGGCACGAGGCGCCGTACAAGGCGAGGCTCTTCCGCTGCTCTTCTTCCTGGAAAAATTCGCCGCCGGTTTTCTCTCCATGCTTTCAGGCATTCCCGGCGGCATCTTTGCACCGTCGCTGGCCGTTGGCGCGGGACTGGGCAGCACCGTCGGCTCGCTTCTCGGCACCAGTCTCACGCTCGCGGCAATTCTCGGCATGGCAGGATATTTCGCCGGCGTCGTCCAGGCCCCCATGACCGCCTTCGTCATCATCCTCGAAATGACCGGCGACCACGAAGCCGCCATCCCGCTGATGGCCGTCTCGATGATCGGCTACCTCACATCGCGCATCCTCTCGCGCGAGCCGCTCTATCACGGACTTTCCCGCGTCTTCATCGCCGCGGCGATCCGGGCGCGGCGAGCATCTGGTAAGAGCGTCGGCGAGGCAGAGCCGTCTCACTAACCTAGCATATTCACGCGACGGCGACCTATCGATTGCATTGTCGATTTGGGATTGGCCAAGATCGACAGCACCGGACCGGAGTCCCTCCATCTGGATCAGCAGCATAAACGTGTCGCCTCGGCAACGGTTATGAGCGATACGAATTCGAAGATCGCCCTTCCTATGCCATGTATTTTCACAGTGACATGTGAAAACGATCGACCGGCGGCCGCTCGGCAGTGCATTGACCATTGATGTCGGGCGCACCATCTAGGCGACATGCCAAAATCTGAAAAGAACGACGTCGAGTTGATGAGAAGGTGGACCCTAACACCCGATGCCACAATGGGGTCATCCGTTCGCGCAAAGGGTATCCTGCAGGAGGTACAAGCGCGTCTGCCCGCTATCTCGAAGAAAGCGATCTCGCTCGAAGGGGTTGATCTTGTTCTCGCGATGCCGACCGATGAAAGATTCGCTTTCAACGCCGCAGTGTCTGTGGTCACGCAAACGCTGGATGATGCGCCATTCCTACCTGTCATCCCGCGCGAAATTCAAGACATTCTCGGCATGAAGACCAGCGAGCGGCATCGCTGGCTTGCGGACGGGCGCCTACCTAGCGCCGGGACGAGGACAGTCAGGCTGGCCGGGCGGGCCCGCCAGATCACCTTCCATGTTTTCGAACCGTCAGTGGTGGACGAGCTCCTCAATCGTGGCGCTGTCGATGAGTGGCGGGTGGAAGATGCCGAAGCGAGGGCGGAGAAGAGGAATGCCACCTATTTGGCGCGGCCGTCGAAGAAAAGCAAGCGGTCGAAAAAGGCGGACAACGGCACAGGCGATCCCGCATCGGGCCTCCCGGGTTGGGAGGATTTCGACGCGGACGGATTGCTTCGTTGACGACCGGTGATTAAAGCGCGCACGGGCGCCATGCAAAGCAAGAGCCCGAGAGCTCTCGCCCTCTTGGCCCGGCCCGCAACGGTATGATAGTTAGGTCTTTAAAGGATCGATCCGTGACCGTTGAGCAGATAGCTCAAGCATCTGAAAAAGAACCGCGTCGTGGCACAACGTTGACTTATGGAACGACGCCGTACTTCGTGCTTCGCCGAACTCCAGCACAATGCGCACTGTCTTGTCCCTTGCCTTTGGACGCAGCTCGTAATCGAATATCGGCGCCAGTACACGGGTGACCAAGTGAACGGGACGAGTCATGAAATCAATCTTGCTGGCACTCTTGGTGTCGATGAGCGCTACACCGTTTTTAGCCGGTCTGGAATCTCATATTTCGATCCTTGAACCTGTCGAGACGACTGAAATCAAATCCTGGAGCGATGCATCGTCGGGTGATGTCGAGTGCCGGGAGCTTGCAGATATTGCCAACGCCTTTCTCTGCCTCACGCAGACCAGCGATTTGCTGACGCGCCTCATGGCACGGGCGTCTTACTTCAAGGAAGCATCTCCTCGCGGCCAGCTCATATCCGCGAAAAATGCGAGGTTCACGGAATCGGATCAGGCTCACTATGTCGGGCATGACACCGTTGCGGAGTTTATCAACGCATTCTACGCCAAGAGTGCTGAAAAGTGTGCAGGAGACCCGGAGCTTTGCGTCTCCCCTCTCGAAAAGGAGTTGTTCGAGAAGGTCATAAAACCACTGCACGAACGCCAGGTCTCGGATTTCGCAATCCTAGCAGTAGAGGCACGGGGTGAAGGCTTCATAAGCAATGTAACGCACGAGATACTTCATGCGCGCTATTACCTAAGCCCGGCTTATAGAAGCGTTGTGACAAAGTTCTGGAACGAAAATGTCATCCCTGACGATCGCGATAAGATACGCGTCTTTTTGGCCAACACCTACAATTTCGATGGCCCGGAAGGCGAAGCACTTCTGATAAATGAGTTTCAGGCCTACACCCTTGAAGAAGGTGCGGACAAGGATGTGTCCGGCTTTGCTCGTATTGAACGGACCTATGGCGTCCAATTGAGAGAAGCCTTGAGCAGGACCCGTTGAAAGGCAATGGGTCGCGCCCCCGTTTGGAAGGCTTCTTAGTGGCAAAATACCGTTGTCATCACGACGGAGCTCAATGAAAATTCCGGCTCTTCACCTTGAGCCGATCGATCAATAGATCGGGAATGAAGATATCCCGGGCCGGCGCTGCCGCCTTTGGCCTATCGCGCGAATCCGGCGCACCGCCTCCGTGAGCAAACTCATCGCCACGCCCATGTGGTAACGGAAACTGCTCATCCCGCTCGCCAAGCCTGCCGAGATCGTCGGAGAGATCGAACAGCCTTTGCGCAACGAGGTGGACCACATCGCCTTCCCGCTGGATCTTTCCGTTGATCGCGATCATGGAGGCTGACAGCACGAGCCTCCGTTGCCGTTCGAACACCGTCGGCCAGACCACGGCGTTCACGATGCCCGTCTCGTCCTCAAGCGTCATGAACATCACGCCCTTCGCTGACCCCGGCCGCTGGCGAACGAGAACGAGGCCGCCTGTCATCAGCCACCGGCCATCCCTTTCGGCCATGGCTTCAGCACAGGTGACCATGCGCTTGCGCCTCAGATCCTCCCGAAGGAACGAGATGGGGTGTTGCCGCAGCGTGAGGCCGACATGGGAATAATCCTCGACCACTTCGTGTCCCGCCCTCATCGGGGCCAGGCTGACGTCGGGCTCATCGATTTCGGCGACTTGCTTTGCCTCCCGCTCCGCGGCCGCGACCCAAAGCTCCAGGGGTTCGTCGCGTAACGCCTTGATCGCCCAGAGGGCATCCCGGCGCTGAAGATTGAGGGAGGGCAGGAAAGCATCGGCTTCCGCCAGTTTGACGAGGGACGCCGTCGGCACCGCTGAGCGCCGCCAGACGTCATCGACCGACGAGAACAGATCGTCCGCGCGCGCGGCAACGATCCTCGCCGCATCTGCCGTGGAGAGGCCTTTCACCATGCGCATGCCGAGACGGACCGCGTGGTATCGATGGCCATCCACCTCTTCCAAGGTGCAGTCCCAGCGGGAAGCGTTGATGCAGACCGGCCGCACCTCCACCCCGTGTGCCCTGGCATCAGCTACGATTTGAGCTGGTGCGTAAAACCCCATCGGCTGAGAGTTCAGGAGCGCGGCACAGAAGGCGTCTGGGTGATGGCGCTTTACCCAGCTGGAAGCATAGGCGATCAGCGCGAAGCTTGCAGCATGGCTCTCCGGAAATCCGTAGGACCCAAAGCCTTCAAGCTGACTGAACGTGCGTTCGGCAAACTCCGCGCTGTAGCCGTTCTTGACCATGCCGGTGACCAGCTTCTCCTTGAACTTCGATACGCCTCCAGTGAACTTGAACGTCGCCATGGATTTACGAAGCTGGTCCGCCTCGCCACCCGTGAAGCCCGCGCAGACCATGGCCACCTTCATCGCGCTTTCCTGGAACAGCGGCACACCGAGCGTCTTTGAGAGAACCGCCTCCAGCTCTGGCGTCGGATAGTCGACCTTTTCTTTGCCCTCGCGCCGGCGGAGATATGGGTGGACCATGTCGCCCTGGATCGGCCCGGGGCGGACAATGGCCACCTGGATGACCAGATCGTAGAAGGTGCGCGGTTTCAGTCGCGGCAGCATGGACATCTGCGCGCGGCTTTCGATCTGGAACGTGCCGAGCGTGTCGGCTTTCCGAATCATGGCGTAGGTGGGCGGGTCTTCAGAGGGTATCGACGCAAGATCCCGGGGGTCGCCCTTGTGCTCCGCCATCAGGGCAAATGCTTTCGACATGCAGGTAAGCATGCCCAGGGCCAGCACATCGACCTTCATGAACTTCAACGCTTCGATGTCGTCCTTATCCCATTCGATGACCTGGCGGTCATCCATGCGAGCCGGTTCGATCGGTACGAGATCGTCAAGTCGATCCTGCGTCAGCACGAAGCCGCCCGGGTGCTGGCCGAGATGCCGCGGGGCGCCCATGAGCTGCTGGGCGAGTTCCAGCGTCAGTTTCAGGCGATAGTCGGCTGTGTTCAGATTGTTTTCCTTGAGCTGACGTTCGGAGACACCTTCCGACCAGCCCCATACGCCTGAGGACAGTTGCCCGATCATGTCCTCCGGCAGCCCGAGCGCCTTGCCGACATCACGCAGAGCGCCCTTGGCGCGATAGCGGGTGACCGTCGAGCACAGCGCCGCCTTGCTCCGGCCATAGGTGTCATAAATCCACTGGATGACCTCCTCACGCCGCTCGTGTTCGAAGTCGACGTCGATATCCGGCGGCTCGTCGCGCTCCTGGGAGATGAACCGCTCAAACAGCAGGTCGTTGGTCTCCGGGTCGATCGACGTCACCCCGAGGCAATAGCAGACGGCGGAGTTTGCCGCAGAACCCCTGCCCTGGCACAGGATGCCTTTCGACCGCGCGAAACGGACAATGGAATAGACCGTCAGAAAGTACGGCGCATAGTTCATCGTCCGGATCAATTCGAGCTCGTGCAGAACGGACTTGCGCACCTTGTCCGGCAGGCCCTCGGGATAGCGATCTGCCGCTCCCTCCCATGTGAACTTCGCAAGCGACTGCTGAGGATCGAGACCAGGGACGATTGCCTCTTCCGGATATTGGTATTGCAGCTCGGAGAGATCGAAGCGGCAACGCTCGACAATCTCGCGCGTGCGGGCGAGCGCCTCCGGGTGTTTGGCAAAGAGCCGGTGCATCTCCTCCGGTGCCTTGAGGTAGCGGTCGGCGTGTCGTTCACGCTCAAAGCCCACATCATCGATCGTCGTGCGGGTGCGGATGCAGGTCACGACATCCTGCAACTGCCGGCGGCCGGGCTCGTGGAAGAGCACGTCGTTCGTGACGACCGTCCTGACCTTGAAGCGCGTGGCCATGGCCGCAATGCCATGAAGCCGGACCGCGTCGTTCGGCCGGCGCCGAAGGCACAGGCTGACATAGGCGCGATCACCGAACAGCTCGGCCATCTTTCGGAGCTGCACGCCGCAGGTATCGTCGGCCTCGTCGGGCACCAGCACGCCGATCATGCCGGCCGCATATTCCGACACATCCGCGAAATCGATCAGGCAATTGCCTTTCCCGCCACGCGATTTGCCGAAGGACAGCAGCCGGCATAAGCGGGAATAGGCTGGCCGATCCATGGGGTAGACGAGGATCGACATGCCATCCGTCAGATCCAGGCAACAGCCGACGACAAGCCGCACACCGGTCGCCTTGGCCGCCTCCCAGGCGCGCACGATGCCGGCCAGGCTGTTGCGATCGACGATACCGAGCGCGTCGATGCCCACGGCCGCAGCTGCTGCAAACAGCTCATCCGCGCTGGAAGCGCCGCGCAGGAACGAGAAATGGCTCGTGACCTGGAGCTCGGCATATCTCATCCGAACACCCCATGCAGGAACCAGAAGTGCGATCCGGTTTCGGGGTCGATGCCATCCCCGGCGCGAAAGACCCAGTAGCGTTCGCCCTGCTCGTCCTCGACGACGAAGTAGTCGCGCACGGCATGGAACTCGCGCGGCCGAAGCCACCATTCGCCGAAGATGCGCTCCGGTCCGTCGGCGCGCACGACCTTCCGACGTTTGCCGTGCCAGGTGAACACTGCTGGCGGCTGGTCCGGCAAAAGGGCGATGACCTCGATGCGTTCGGGGTTTGCAAACAACCGCGGCGGTCGCGGCCACTTGTTGGCCCAGGTCTGCCCGGTGGCAGGCGCCGTCGGCGAAATCCTCCTGACGGAACGCTCCGGCACGTCGGAAGCGACGGGCGTAACCCGGAAAAGCCGGTGGCCGTGGTTGCCGAGGATGTCGACGAGGGGTGTGATGTCGGCGATCTCCTCTTCAATGAGGGAAGACGCCACCTGCCGCTCCTCAAGTGGCTCGGCAAAGACCGCGACCAGAACCATCTTTTCGATACCAAAGCCCGGTTCAATGGTTTGGATACGGTCGCAGAGCAGCTTCGACAGACGCGATGGATCGCGGACCGGCTTTGCCAACCCGGCGCGAAGATACTGACGGGTGTTGTCTACGCGATGGATGATGAGGTCGCAGCGTCGCGCGCCAAGGCCGCTTTCCGCAAGTCGAGCCGACAGTTGCCCAACCAGTCGGCGGACATATCTGGCGATCGTGTCAGGCGCCCCGATGGGCTCGGCGAAACTTTTCGAAGCCTCGACAAGCTCCGGGATGCGGATCGGTTCGATCGGCTCGGCGACCCTGCCAAACATCTGGTCGAGCCGACGGGCAGGTTCCGGCCCGAACCGCAACGTCAGAGGCGCCCGCGGCATTGCGGAGAGCTTGCCGATCGTGTCGATCCCGAGGACCCGCAAGCCTTGGATAATCTCCGATGATAGCCGCAAGGCCACGAGCGGCAGATCGATCACCGTCCTCATGACGTGACCAACCGGAACAACCGTCGTCTGCGCGGCCAGGAGCCGGGCGAGCGCGTGCGCTGCACCCCATGTCTCGGCAACGGCCGCCCGCACCGTCAACCCATGGGCGTGCAGCCTGTTGACGAGACCGGAAACGAGAAGCTCCTCACCGCCCTGAAGATGGTCTGCCCCTTCGGTATCCATCACCAGGCCATCGCTGCCATCGACGGCGACGACAGGGCTGTATTGTCGGAGCGCCCATAGAGCCAGCTTTTCGAGCACGGCTGCGTCCTCGGCCGGCGCCGCGTCGACCATCAGGAGATCGGCAACCATCGCCTGCGCCTTGCTGGCGGGCATCCCCACCCGCAAACCAAGTTTGAGAGCGATCGGATCCGCGGCGGATATCCAGCGCTTTGAACCGCTGCGCGCTACCACGACGAGCGGCTTGTCAACCGGCAAGGGCTCCGAAGCGTGCCGTCTGATCCGATCGATCGGCAGAAGTGGGAAGTAGACAGATACGACCCTTGGCATCGGGAGCTCCAATTTCAAACTCGGCGCACTCACCCGCCTTTACACGCATCAATTCCGCCAGCCACCGGGACCTCCCAACGCCCGCTGCTGGCAATCTTTCCGACGGCAGGGTGCTGATGCGCCACCGCGTCGTCGAAGCCGTCGGCTGCCCATAGTCCGAGGCCTCGTTCTGCCTTCGCCATCGTCTCAGCACGATGCCCATGCATCCGCTCTTCTCTGCCGCCAGTTGCAGCCGCCGCGAGGCATTCATCGGCAGGCGGACCAGTTCGGCGACCACCGCCGATAAACCGCCAAAGGACAGCCCCTCCTCGACCGCCGACAAGACGCCTTCATCCCGATCGCTTTCGCAGAACACCACGCGATCCGGATGCAGCCCGGCTTGCGAGACCGCGGGAAAAAACAGGTCGCGGCGCGTCATGCACCACAGCACCCTGCCCTTGGTTCGCGCAGCAATCCCGGCCACGAAGAGTGCAGCCGCAGCGCCATCGACCGTGCCGCCTCCGCCGCCGGCAATCTCATGAAGCGCCCCGAAGGCCAGCCCGCCACCTGGAAGGGCCTGGTCCATCTCTGGAACAGCGAATGGCAGGACGGATCTCGCGCGCGCTTGCCCGCCTTCGAGCTGGCCGATACGCTCTCGAAGCTCGGCAAGCACAGGATTGAGGGCACGGTTCGACACGACGGAATTGACGCTCCTTCAGGGGTTTCCAGCCGTTATTTAAGCTGATATGTTCCTTTTTTGTTCCTAATGCCGTTGCGAGTCAATCCACTCGAAACGGCGTTGCCGGCCATGAAGGCTGCCTTTGACAAGTCGATTTTGTGGATTCCACAAGGCCGATCAAAGGGATGGGGAAAAGGAACGGCACAGGAATTTTTTCTTAGGAAAATTTGGGGCAGATGACGGCAGCCTATCTCGAAAAACTGAACGACCGGCAGCGCGAGGCGGTTGAGCATGGCGTTGGGCTGCCGGACGGTGCAATCGGCGGCCCACTGCTGATCATTGCCGGTGCGGGCTCCGGAAAGACCAACACCCTCGCCCACCGCGTGGGCCATCTCATCGTCAATGGTGCCGATCCACGCCGTATCTTGCTGATGACCTTCTCGCGCCGTGCCGCATCGGAAATGGCTCGGCGTGTTCAGCGTATCTGCCGGCAGGTGCTCGGAGACAATGCTGCGGTCATGACGGACGCCATGGCCTGGGCCGGCACCTTCCATGGTATCGGCGCACGGCTACTGCGCATGTATGCCGAGCAGATCGGCCTCAACGTCGATTTCACGATCCACGACCGGGAAGACAGCGCCGATCTCATGAACCTCGTTCGCCATGAGCTTGGTTTCTCGAAGACGGAAAGCCGGTTTCCGACCAAAGGGACGTGCCTTGCAATCTACTCGCGCGTCGTCAACTCCGAGAGTTCGATCAACGAGGTTCTGAAGGCATCCTACACCTACGTGCTCGGCTGGGAGGAGCAGTTGAGGCAGCTCTTCGCCGCCTATGTCGAGGCCAAGCAAGCGCAGAACGTGCTCGATTACGATGACCTGCTGCTCTACTGGGCGCAGGTCATGTCTGACCCAGAGCTTGCCGACGATATCGGTGGGCGCTTCGACCACGTCCTCGTCGACGAATATCAGGACACCAACCGCCTGCAGGCTGCCATTCTTCTGGGGCTGAAGCCCGGTGGGCGCGGTCTGACCGTGGTCGGGGATGATGCCCAGTCGATCTATTCCTTCCGCGCCGCGACCGTGCGCAACATTCTCGACTTTCCGAACCAGTTCTCGCCAAAGCCGGCCGACATCATCACGCTCGATCGCAACTATCGCTCGACGCAGCCGATCCTGGCTGCCGCCAACGGCGTCATCGACCTTGCTCGCGAGCGCTTCACGAAGAACCTCTGGACGGACCGAGAATCTGAACAACGGCCCGTGCTTGTGACCGTGAAGGATGAGACGGACCAGGCGAACTACATCGTCGAGCAGGTGCTGGCGAACCGCGAGGACGGCATGACGCTGAAGCAGCAGGCGGTGCTCTTCCGGACATCGAGCCATAGCGGTGCGCTGGAGGTTGAGTTGACCCGTCGCAACATCCCCTTCGTGAAGTTTGGCGGTCTCAAATTCCTCGACAGCGCCCATGTGAAAGACTTGCTAGCCAGCCTGCGCTTCGCGCAAAACCCGCGCGACCGCGTCGCCGGCTTCCGCCTTCTCCAGATGCTGCCGGGCATCGGACCACAGACGGCCGGCAAGATCCTCGATACGATCGCCGCCGACCCGGAGCCGCTTCAGTCGCTCGCCGAAATCCCACCGCCGCCCAAGACAGGCGAGGCATGGCCTGCCTTCGTTGAGTTGCTGTCGAGCCTTCGCAAGGCCGAGGGTGGATGGCCGGGAGAAATTGGCTTGGCGCGCACCTGGTATGAGCCGCACCTCGATCGCATCCACGAGGATGCCGATACCCGCAAAGCCGACCTCATCCAGCTTGAGCAGATCGCCGGCGGCTATCCTAGCCGCGAGCGGTTCCTGACCGAGCTGACGCTCGATCCGCCCGATGCGACCAGCGACCAGGCCGGCGTGCCGCTGCTCGACGAAGACTATCTGATCCTCTCGACGATCCATTCGGCCAAAGGCCAGGAATGGCGGGCCGTCTTCATGCTCAATGTCGTCGATGGCTGCATCCCATCGGACCTTGGTGCTGGAACGACGGCGGAACTCGAAGAGGAGCGGCGCCTGTTATACGTCGGCATGACACGGGCGCGCGACAATCTCTCCCTCATCACGCCGCAGCGGTTTTTTACGCACGGGCAGAACACGCAGGGAGACCGGCATGTCTATGCATCGCGGACCCGGTTCATTCCGGTGACGATGCTACAGTTTTTTGAAACGACGAGCTGGCCGAAGGTGTCGGCCGCCGCCAGCGAACGCAGCGCCCGCCAGATCAGGATCGACGTCGGTGCCCGCATGCGGTCGATGTGGACGTGATGGAACGCGGTCTGAACCTCATGTGGCCAGAAACATGATCGAGGACATTCAAACGGTGGTCAGGAAGATCATCCATGTCGACATGGATGCCTTCTATGCGTCCGTCGAACAGCGCGACAATCCGGAACTTCGCGGCAAGCCCGTTGCCGTTGGTAGCCCTGCCGCACGCGGCGTAGTGGCGGCCGCAAGCTATGAGGCCCGCGTCTTCGGCGTTCGCTCCGCGATGCCGTCCGTAACGGCCGCGCGCCAATGCCCGGGTCTTGTCTTCGTGAAGCCGCGCTTCGACGTCTATCGTTCCGTATCCGAGCAGATCCGTGAAATCTTCGCCGAATACACGCCCCTGATAGAACCGCTGTCACTCGACGAGGCTTATCTCGATGTCACCGAGAACCTGAAGGGCATGGCGATCGCCACCGAGATCGCGACGGAAATTCGCGCCAGGATCAGGCAGGCCACCGGTCTCAATGCTTCGGCAGGCATCTCGTACAACAAGTTCCTCGCCAAGATGGCGTCGGACCTCAACAAGCCGAATGGGCAAGCGGTCATCACCCCGAACAACGGTCCCGCCTTCGTCGAAAGCCTTCCGGTCAAGAAATTCCATGGTGTCGGTCCGGCGACAGCGAAAAAAATGGCTGCGCTGGGTATCGAAACGGGCGCTGACCTGCGGGACAAGTCGGTAGAGTTTCTGGTGGAGCACTTCGGAAAGTCAGGACCCTATTTCCATGGCATCGCCCGCGGCATCGATAATCGGCAGGTCAAACCGGACCGTGAGCGAAAGTCTGTCGGAGCGGAAGACACCTTTGCCATCGACATTGCCGACCTCGACGAGGCGAAGCGAGAGCTTGATCCGCTGGTGGCAAAAGTCTGGCGGTATTGCGAAGGCAATGACGTCTCCGCCAAAACAGTGACGGTCAAGATCAGGTTCGCCGACTTTCAGGTGATCACCCGCAGTCGAACCAATCCAAGCCCTTTCGCCGACGATGACGCGATCCTCGCTGCTGCCACCATGCTGCTCGAAGGCGCCCACCCTTTCCGTAAGCCGATCCGGCTGCTCGGCGTGACCCTTTCGGCACTCGGACAAAAGGGTGAGTCGGTGACGCAGCAGATGGAATTTCGTTTGTAGCGCGCCGGCGGATGACATTGTCGACCACGATAGGCGCGCTATTTTGCTGGCGATAGGATGGGGAGGAAGACACCCTATGTGCAATCTTTACCGCCTCGACGACAAGGATTGGGCAACCAGATGGGCGCGCGACGCCGAAAGCCTAATCAACCAGAGGCCCGTCTACCAGATGAACCCCGACGAGCTCGGGCCGATTATCCGCAATACCCCGGCGGGGAAAAAGCAGATTGCGCATGCCCGCTGGGGACTGCCCGCTCCCTTTTATGTGTTGAAGGGACTTGCTGAAGAAAAGGCACAAAAGCTCCGAGCGAAGGGCAAGGAGGTCGATTTTGACGATCTCCTTCGCAACATGCGAGATCCCGGAACGACGAATCTCCGAAAGCTTCAACATTGGAAGCAGTGGTTAGGCGTGGAACACCGCTGCCTCGTTCCCGTCACCAGCTTCGCCGAACCGGATCCGGCAAGCAAGACAGAAGGCGGGCACACGCCGAACGCCTGGTTCGCTCGCGATCAGAGCAAGTCGCTCATGTTCTTTGCCGGTGTTCACGTTCCGCAGTGGACAAGTGTCCGTAAGGTGAAGGACGGTCCGACGACCGACGATCTCTATGCGTTCCTGACCACCGACCCGAACGAGCTCGTCAAACCGATTCACAAGAACGCCATGCCGGTTCTGCTTCCGACAAAAGAGGAAACCGAGATCTGGATGAACGCTCCCTGGGATGAAGCTAAAGCTTTGGTCCGGCCATTGCCGGATGACGCCCTGATTGTGGCGTCGCGCGAGCCATATGGCACGACCATCGTCGACAAGACGGGTGAACCCGCGTCACAGCCGACCCTCTTCTGATGCAGTCAATGCACGGATGCGTCAGAACGCCTCTGCCGGAAATCCACCCTGACGACATTCTGGAAATCGTCCATCAGGGCGTCCGACTTGCCGCTCTCACCACTAAGCCCGGCGTCTTGCTCGTTTATGCTGACCGCAGGCTCTGTCTCGTTCGAGGCGCGCATAGCCCGAATCTTCCGCGACATGTGCACCACAAGCTTCTGGTAATACGCGACAATCTCCTTGTGCTCGCCGCGTGAGATGTACATTTCATCGAACCTCTTGGACATCACAGTCACCTCCTGTTGAGGTGACAAGTCTGCTGACCACCAATGGGTTCCTGACGCGCCTCGGTCATGCCTAACAGTCTCTAACCAAGTGAAGGAACCTTCCAGAGACGGTGGCATTCCCTCCGCGACAGCGGCCGCCCGCCTGTGCCGCTTGTGGAGGTCACTTGAAGATCGCAACCTACAACGTCAACGGTGTGAACGGAAGGCTACCCATCCTGCTCCGCTGGCTTGAGGAGGATCAGCCGGATATCGTCTGTCTTCAGGAGCTTAAAGCACCGAATGAGAGATTTCCGCGCCGTGAATTGCAGCATCTTGGTTATGAAGCTGTCTGGCACGGGCAGAAAAGCTGGAATGGGGTCGCAATCCTTGCCAAGGGCACAGTGCCGGTCGTGACACGGCGCGGCCTGCCCGGCGATCCGGATGACAAACACAGTCGCTACATCGAGGCCGCCGTCGACGGGCTGCTGATCGGATGCCTTTATCTTCCCAACGGCAATCCCGCCCCCGGCCCGAAATTCAATTACAAGCTACACTGGTTTGCACGGCTCCACGCTTATGCGGCCGAACTGATCGAACTTGGCGTTCCCGCGCTGCTCGTCGGCGACTTCAACGTCATGCCGACCGACCTTGACGTCTACGCGCCGGAACGCTGGCGTGACGATGCACTGTTTCGCCCCGAGGTGAAGAAAGCGTATGCTGGCCTTCTAGCCCAAGGGTGGACGGATGCAATGCGGCACCTCCATCCCGATGAACGGATCTACACATTCTGGAAATACTGGCGAAACTCGTTCGAACGAGATGCGGGATTGCGGATAGACCACTTCCTGCTGAGCCCTATGGTTTTGCCATGGTTGCGCTCGGCAAGCGTGAGGCGCCGGCCGCGAAGTTGGCAGCACACGAGCGACCACGCACCGGTTATGATCAAGATCAACCCGACCGATGCTACCCTTTAGACCGGAACGTGCGCGCCTGGACCGTTTGCAGCGTTTTGGCTCAACGCCGGGCTTAGTCTTGCAACAACCAGAACCAATAGACGGCTCACTTAGGCTCAAATCGCCTGAGCATTTGTCTCAGTTGATCGTTTTGAAGCCGCAGCTTCCCCGCCAGCAGGTATCGCAATTCACGAATCTCGCTGTCCAGCGCCCGAACGGGATCTGGTGTACTCGCGCGTTGCTCCGCCAAGTCCTCAGCCGACACCAAATCCCTGGTATACTCCGGCGCTTCCGCCTTGACCTTCCTTCGGGTGCTCGGCCGGGCCCTGCCTTTATGATTTTGCCGTTCGGCGACGATGGCAAGCACAGTGCGATCCCGGGCCAACACGGGGGCTTCGTTGGGCGGCATAAAGTCAGTCACTTCCGTCGCCATTACCAGCGGTGGCTCATGACGAGCTGTAGCTTCGGCCTTGGCAGCTTGCGACGCCGCCGATTGTGTGGACCCAGGTGCGGGCTCGCCCCCAAACGCTGATTCAGCAGCAGTGGGATTGGCTCCAAGCCCCTCGGCCTCGTTGGGGATTCCGGCGACGCTGCCTTGGCCAGCGTGCTGATCCGCAGTCTTTTCCCGATACAACAATCCGGTGAGAAGTTTCCAGGGCGATTTTACCATCGCTTTGCAACTCCCATCGTATCCTGCGCGCCGGTAACCCACTGGGCAGCAGAGACAAAGATTCCCATTGTCAGCGCTCCAGCACCATCGCGCTGAAGAGGACGGTCGGCCTGGCAGCCGACCAATCCTCTGGCATCAGGTCAGTCAAGACCCAGTCGCTTGCGAAGATCCGCATTCTCCTCGCGGAGCTTTTCCGCAAGCAGTTTCCGCAGTCGCTGGTTTTCCTGCTCAAGTAGGAGCAGATCCTTCATTTCCTCACCGGCCGCTTTTACAGGCGAGACAGCCTGCGAGGCAGGTTCGACAATCGACCCGACCGCATCCTTGGCTTTGCGTCCACCACGGCGAGCAGTTGGCTTCACCTCGGCTGTGGCATTTTTGCTACCTCTCTTCGCCCGTGTTTTTTTTACAACAGGCGTGTCGGCCAAAGCATCAGAGGTTACAGTTTCCAGCGCTGCCTTCTTGGCTCGTGGGCCACGCTTTTTGGGCTCAGGTGCCTTCGGAAGCGCAGTTTCGGATTCCGTTGACGCCAGTTCGGTCATGCTCGTTTCGTCGGCCATCTGTTTCTCCGGTAGAAAATTTGATGTTGTTTCTTGCAATAGATTTTCTGTTGACACCGGTACCTCGCGCATCGGCGTATCTGAATCAACGCCTTGCTCATCAGCCGGAGCCTTTTGAACGTCGCCGTCGTGTTTGGAGAACCGGCGCAAATCGACGTTGCCCCATATCGATTTGGATTGCGGTATGGGTTTCCGACGCGCACCCTTGTACTCAACGACAAAGTTCTTTTGTGGCTTTTTCAAATGTTCGAGGCTCCAGGTGCACTCAATTTGGTCATGCGCAAAGAGACATGTCTCGCACAGAATTGCAAACCCCCGGCCCTGCAAAAGGGAGTGTTTACCTACCAAAATATCAACCGACTGAGCCACCAGTACTCATCAGTGGCGCATGCCTTGAACCCCACTCGCCGGCCGACATGCCGATAGCGGCACTCAAAGAGGGATGATAAGAGGCTGGTACCTGGGTTTCACGGATTTCGAGATCATGCCTGACGCTTCGACCTTCCTGACCTTTCTTCTGGCGCTCGTCGTCCTTGAGATCACACCCGGCCCTGACATGATGCTTATCATCGCCCGGGGTGTGGGACAGGGGCACAAGACAGCCCTGTTGACGGTCGTCGGCATGATTTTTGTAGCGGGTGCGGTTCAGGTCAGCCTGCTGGTTCTGGGGCTGGCGTCGCTCTTGGCCGCCTACCCGTCGGCCCTTACCGTCCTGCAATGGGCGGGCGCTGCATACCTGATCTACCTTGGAGGCAGGATGATCCGGGCGAGCTTTGGAAAACAGTCGGCAGCAAGGCTGCAGGCCAGGCCGGTTTCAGCATGGAAGGCGGTTCGCGAAGGTACCTTGAACAGCCTGACCAACCCAAAGTCCCTGCTGTTCATGTTCACTTTCCTGCCGTTGTTCGTCGACCCGGCCCCAGGTCCTGTCTGGCTACAGCCTCTTGTCCTCGGATCAATCCAGAAACTCGTCGGCATCTTCTCGTTGGGTGGCGTCGCCCTTGCGTCCGGGACGGTCGGCCACGTCCTTCATCGCTGGCCGAAACTGCTGGCGTGGCAGGAGCGGTTCACAGGATTCGTGCTGCTGGGTCTCGGCATTCGCCTGTTTCTATCGGGAAGTCCATCGCCCGCGCCGGCGATCGCGAGGTAGTCGTCGAGGACGATTACCGGCGCCCGCGGTCGAGGTCAGCGTGGTCGAGATCGAAGTGATCTAAAACCAGTTGAACATTCCGCCGGTTCGACTTGAAATAGACGTCGAACACATCGCCAAGCACCGGCACGCTTCCCGCGACGGTGTCGAAGCCCACATTGACCAGCATTTTGATAAGTTTGTCGTTCGGCACGCCAAGACGGCGCGCCTCGTTGACGATGATGAGGCTCACCGCTGCTGCTGCAAAATCGCCGACACCGGGGATGAGACCAAGGAGGGAATCGGCACCGAGCGACACGCCCGTGCCGGGAATACGTAACGCCGTGTCCATCAGCCGCGCCAGTCCGCGTATCCGTCGAAGGCGTGCCAGTTGTTCAAGGGGTATGTGGTTCTTTTCCATATCCGTTATATGGTCGACGCGGGCCGTTGTTCAAATGTTATGCCGCACCCTTGGTCCGACTGCCACAATTCCGATAGCGATGGGCTTTGGTTCCGATGTGATAGAACGGAGCCTCGGCGGCGGCGAAGCCAGCATGCGCCACGCGTCATCTGCAGTCGTCGAGGTGTGTCTTGCCGGCCGCATTCGACGCTGACATCTGACACAGGACTTTAAGCCTTCTTGAGTGCCTCGGGTTTGTGCGCTGCCCGCTTGCCCGATTTGTCGCTTTCGACAATGAACTGCGGATCGCCTTTCGTGGCCTTGACGGTGTGGTCCTTGATCTTCGTTTCGCCGGTCTGCTTCCTAACGACCTTGCCTTCGGTTTCGCCCTGGCTCGTCTCCCATTTAACCTTGTCGCCTTTATTGAAACTTTCGCTCATCTTGGCCTCCAGCAACGTCAATCGGGACTTGCCACTGAGGGAGGCTTGATGTTTTCGGGCTCGCTTTCCCTGTCGCCGCGTGCGAATTCGTCGTCGGCTTGCTGATTGACCCGGGTCACCTCATCCGACTCTTGGTCGCTCAATTGCCCCTCCTCCCCGGCGCGCCTCCAATGGTCGGCATGTTGACCGTCCGGACGGCCCTCATCCTCCCAGATTTTATAGGCACGCTCACGTTGCCGCTGCTCCTTGTCCACCATTTCAATCTCTCGCGAGTTTTGAGCCGATCTACGAACGAAAAGCCCGGCATCGAGCCGGGCTTCAGGATTGCGGAAATGCTGATCAATGATGATGTTCGGGCATTTCCTTGAGCTTATCCTTGGTCCAGGTCGTCACCGCGTGAACGTCGCCGTCTTCGTCGCGCATGAACTCCAGGTCGGTTAGGGGAACGCCGACCGGCTTCGCCCCAATGCCAAGGAACCCGCCGACGTCGATCACAGCGGTGCTTCCAGAGCCAGCACCATGGACGTGGTCGAGGGTGCCGACCTTGTGGTCGTCTGCGCCGTAAATGGTTGCGCCTTCCAAAACGTCAGGCGTCAGTTCGGCAGCGGTGAGGCGTACGTGATTTGTGTGGTCCATGTCGGTTTCCTCCATATGGATTGGAGTTGACGAAACCCACATGGCTCACCTTTGTTCCGAGCAGACCTCGCTTGCGATTTTGCCGCTCTCAGTGCAACAGCGGCCCTCCAGTCGGCCATCATCAAAGAGACGGCGTCCAGTGCAGCTTTCGCATCGAATTCATCAGCTTTCCGGTCCTCACCACATCATCTCTGGTTGCCATCACCACACAGGGTTTATTTTAGAACCGCAGGAACGTCGTCCCTGATCAACGGTTTCTTGAGTCCAACCTCTCGAAAACGTGATCGGAACTTCAAATGGCTTCGGAAAAGACTCTCAACGACCTCTTCCTTGATACGCTCAAGGACATCTACTTCGCCGAAAAGCAGATCCTGAAGGCATTGCCCAAGATGGCGCGTGCGGCCCAGTCGGACGAAGCCAAAGCCGGCTTCCTGCAGCACCGCGACGAGACCCAGGGCCAGATCGAGCGCCTCGAACAGGTTTTCGAGCTGCTTGGCAAGCCGGCCCGCGGCAAGACCTGCGAGGCCATCCAGGGCATCATCGCGGAAGGCGAGGAGATCATGGAGGACTACAAGGGCACCGCGGCGCTCGATGCCGGCCTCATCTCCTCGGCCCAGGCAGTCGAGCATTATGAGATCGCCCGCTACGGCACGCTCAAGGCCTGGGCGGCGCAGCTTGGCCTCAAGGACGCGGTTCCGCTTCTGGAGGCCAATCTCCAGGAGGAGGTTGCAACCGACCGGAAGCTGACGGCCCTCGGCCAATCCTCGGCAAACGCCAAGGGTTCGACGAAGAAAGCCAGCTAGACTGGTCGCAAGCAGATCAGGCCGCCTTGCAGGGCGGCCTTTTTGTTTCCGCGCAACCTTGCCCTCAAACGAGTTCACCAGGAGCCGCATCCATGGCCAAGAAAAGAACCGCCGCCGCGCCGAGAGACGCAACCGACACCGCCACGATCCACGACGTGAAGCTGCGACGCGGTGCGGGTG
>NZ_WHSB02000050.1 GCF_010994755.1 Shinella lacus | reverse complement strand
TTCCCAAAGCCGTTCCAGTTCGCTGATCGGCTCTTCCTTCCAATCCACCCGCAGGTCGACCAGCGGCCATGACTGGCGGTCTGCGATCAGCAGCGCCGCTGCCATGATCGGCTTGGTTTCTCCTCCGGCATCGAGCCCTCCCCTGATGGCGGCCAGCAGGCGCTCGGCAAAGGGCAGGTCCATCGCCGCCTCATAGGCCTCGACCACGCGGCGCGGCACCTCGTCATTGGCCAGGAGGTTGCCGGTCGAAACGCACTGGTTGCCAGCGTGGCCAGCATGGATGCACTCGATGGCCGCACCGTTGTAGAAGGCCACGCCTCCCTCGCGGTCGACGGCGGCGAATTGCCGTTCCTGCGGAAAGTCATTGGTGGCGGCCAGGAAGTCGACGGTCTGGCGGGCGGTGAAGCCCTTGGTGAGGAGTTCGATGCCGACGGGTCCGGAGCGGATATCGGTGCGGTGTTGGGTGGTGACCGCACCAACGCCGGCGCGCGCCCATGGGCACCGATTTCCCACCGCCACGGCCGATGTGGCGATGCTGACGCCGAACATTCCGGTTTTGGGGTCGCGGGCGGCTAGCGAGAAGGTCATGGAAGTTTACCCTTGTGTTTAGCGCTACAACGCTTATTTTAACGCTAAAATACAGTGGGACGACGAGGTGTCAAAT
>NZ_WHSB02000007.1 GCF_010994755.1 Shinella lacus | reverse complement strand
CATACGCCTTGTATTCGCCGAAATACTTCGTGATCGCGGCCGTCAGCGACGTCTTGCCATGGTCGACGTGGCCGATCGTGCCGATGTTTACGTGAGGCTTGTTGCGCTCAAACTTGCTCTTTGCCATCTCTTTATTTCCTACTGAACGAAAGTTGGGCTAACCGGCCCGTCCGGTTTGGCAGGCGTTTAAGGCTTTCGCAACGAATGCGCAAGCGCTAAATGCACGGTAAAATCTGCCGGAAACGGGCTTGGGTGAGCCGGATAGCCGTTAGATCGTGACGCGGAATCGCTTTTTCAAGGCAGGGCCTTAGGCCGTATGCCCGTTGCTCGTCCGATGCGGCGCGGGTCCGATTCGCTCCGCGGTCGCCTTCCGCCTGCGATCCGCGGAGCGACCTACCCAGCGTTACAACGACTACGCCGAACGGATGCGGCAAATATCCCCTTGCTCAGGTACGCCCCTGCATCGCGCGCGCTAAAGTCTACCGCTTATTTTCCAATCAGCGGGAGGACATAATGGCGATGATCTGGGGCGAAACTCTCGAAGTTGTCAGAGCCAAAGGCAAGAATATTAAAGGCACGGACGAAGCCGACGACCTGAAGGGCGGCGAAAATAACGATACCATCCGAGGCCTGGATGGCGACGATGTCTTGAAGGGTAAAGGTGGAAACGACGTCATCGACGGCGGCAAGGGCGACGACAAACTCAGGGGCGATGCCGGCAACGACACGCTGGCCGGCGGCGCTGGCGGGGACAAGGTCGAAGGCGGCGCAGGCAAAGATGTTGTCTCGGGCAATGCCGGAAACGACAAACTGTTAGGCGACAAGGGAGCCGACACTCTGTCGGGCGGAAGCGGCGATGACGCTCTCAGGGGCGGTCAGGGCAACGATGTGCTATCCGGCGGCAACGGTGTCGATACCTTCGTGTTCGGCAAGAAGGAAGGCAATGACGTGATCCGCGATTTCAAAGACGGAACCGATTTGATCGACCTGCGCGGGCAGACTTTTGAGGTCATCGAAAACAAAAGCGGTTCCGCGGTGCTCGAACTCTCGGGCGGCGGCACCGTAACGCTGAAAGGCATCGACATGAACGATGTGGACCCAGACTGGTTTCTCTAGGCAGAAGCCGCGCATTCAGCCTGGGAGGTCGCCATGCAAGCCCATTTGCTTTCCGCCTTGAAAAGAGCCCCTCCCCGCAGCGCCTGTCGCATCATCGGCCTTTTGGCGATGATCGCGACAACGCCGATCCTTGCGCAGGATTTCGATGCGAGTGGGCCGACAGGCCCGCGGTCAGGCCAGGAAGACGCCCAGAAGGAAATCAACCGGCTGCACGCCATCATCCGGGAACTCGAAAGCGAGATTTCCAAACTGCGCAACGAGACCACGGAGAAGCAGACTTCGGCCGGCAAGAGCGACCTCATCGGCACCTGGCTCGGCAACGTCTCCTGCGGCCGGCGCCAGTTCACCATCACCTTTTCCGTCGACGAGCAGTTCGGCCGGGTCGGCAAGGGCAAATGGGCCTATAGCGGCGCTGCCAGGGGCACGGACGAGGCGCAGATCAGCCCGATGGCGACGGAGGACGGCCCGAATTCCTACGCCCTCGTCACCGCGCGGTCGGATACCTACGACTATGTCGTCCAGATCGACGGAAACACCATCACCGGCAAGGCCAACAACCAGAAATGCCAGATCTACCTTGAACGCGGGTAGGCATCGAGTCGGCACGCAACATTATAAAAGACGGGAAAATACTGGAGCGGGTAGCGGGAATCGAACCCGCGTATTCAGCTTGGAAGGCTGCTGCTCTACCATTGAGCTATACCCGCGGGGGTCTTGATCCATCTGACAGAATGGTGGAGGGAGTTGGATTTGAACCAACGTAGGCTGAGCCAACGGATTTACAGTCCGTCCCCTTTAACCACTCGGGCATCCCTCCATATTCCGTCGGGATCAAGCGACCAGTTCGACCGGCGGGCAGTGCCTCGCGGCGGTGCCTTCGATCTGGCGGGGTATATGACGGGCGCAATTCATCCTGTCAACACGACGTCACGGAAAAAATTACGAAAAATCGCATCGTCCCCAGGCTGCGGCCGGGCCGCGCCATTTGCGCGCCGTCCCTCCCCAGCCTATAAGACCGCATGAGCAAAGACGATACCGGCGGCAAGTCCGCGAAAGACACCCATTACGCCAATCTGCGCCGGGCGCACCGCGACCAGCGACGCGAGCGCGGCGAAATCCCGACGCCGAAGGACGACCGCCGCCGCAAGCCCGCCGACGGCTGGAAGGCACCGGCGCTCGCCCCCGACCAGGTCCATCTCTACGGCCTGCACACGGTGCGCGCCGCCCTCGACAATCCCGAGCGGAAGATCATCAAGCTTTCGGTGAGCCTGAACGCCGCCCAGCGGCTGGAGCTGCGGGATTTCTCCACCCTGCCCTACCCGGTCGAGACCGTGCTTCCCTCCGATCTCGACAAGGTGCTCGGCCCGGAAGCCATCCACCAGGGCGTGATGCTGGAAACACGGCCGCTGCCGGCGCGCCGGCTGGAGGCGCTGAAGGACAGCCCGCTGCTGCTGGTGCTCGACCAGGTGACAGACCCGCACAATGTCGGCGCCATCATGCGCTCCGCCGTCGCCTTCGATGCCGGCGCCGTCATCACGACGCAGCGCCATTCGCCGACCGAATCGGGCGTGCTGGCCAAGACGGCGTCCGGCGCGCTGGAACTCATTCCCTATATCCAGGTCACCAACCTGGCCGATGCGCTGGAGGAGCTACACAAGCTCGGCTTCCTGACGATCGGCCTCGATTCGGAAGGGCCGGAACCGCTTGAAGGCGCATTGTCCGGCGAGCGCATCGCGCTGGTCATGGGCTCGGAGGGCAAGGGACTGCGCCAGAAGACGCGCGCTACCTGCAAGGTGCTCGCCCGCCTCGACATGCCCGGCGCGATCAAATCGCTCAACGTCTCGAACGCGGCCGCGATCGCGCTCTACGCCACGCAGCGCCATCTCCTCAGCTAAGCGATCATCCGGCACAAAAAAGGCCCGCCGGTTTCCACCGGCGGGCCTTTTGCATGGGAAGCGTGGCGCTTAGCCGACGAGCCGCAGCTTGACGCCGCCCGAAATGGTGCGTTCGGCTTCGGAAATCGCTTCGATCTTCGAATCGGGGCTGAGGTTAAGGCCTTCGGCGCGAACGATCTCAATATCGGTGACGCCGAGGAAGCCGAGCACGGTCTTCAGGTAGCTTTCCTGGTGGTCCATCACGGCCGCCGGGCCGGCGCTGTAGTGCCCGCCGCGCGTGGAGACGATGATCACTTTCTTGCCCCCCGCAAGGCCCTTCGGGCCCTCTGCGCTATAGCTGAAGGTCTTTCCTGAGACGGCGATGCGGTCGATCCAGGCCTTGAGCTGGCTCGGCAGCGAGAAATTGTACATCGGCACGCCGAGGACGATCGTGTCGGCGGCGAGGAATTCTTCGAGCACGGCAGCGCTCTCGGCGACGTCCGCGGCGATCTGGGCGTCGACGTCTTCCGGCTTAGCGCTGGCGGCCATCAGGTGGGCGCCGGAAAGATGCGGCAGCGGATTGGCGACGAGGTCGCGATAGGTGGTGGCGGCATCCGCCTGCTCGGCCTTGATCTGGGCTGCAACGGCGGCGGTCAGGCGGCGGGATACGGAATGGTCTCCGAGAATGCCGGAGTCGATATGGAGGACGTTCATTGTTCAGCACCTCTGTTCGGTTTGGGTGCAAAACATATGTTCTGAAAACAATCGCGTGATTAGACGGCAAAAATCCAATTGACCGTTTCAAATAGGAAACAATAATAGGTGCAATCACTGGAGATGGTACCATGCAGGATCTGAACGACCTCGCGCTCTACGCCGCCGTCGTGCGGCACAAGGGTTTTACCGCGGCGGCGAACGCGCTCTCCGTGCCGAAGTCGAAGATCAGCAAGCGCATCGCGGCCCTTGAGGAGCAGCTCGGCGTGCGCCTCATCGAACGCTCCACCCGCAAGCTCAGCATCACCGATGTCGGCCAATCCTTCTACGAGCGCTGCGAGGCGGTGCTGTCCGGCGTCGAGGCGGCCGAGGCCGTCGTCGCTGTCGCCAAGGCGGAGCCGGCCGGCACCGTGCGCATGTCGATGCCGCCGGGCTTCGCGCCAATGGTCGCCGACGTGCTGCCAAGTTTCATGAAACGCTATCCGCAGGTGCGCCTCTCCATCCTCACCACCGGCCGCCCGGTCGATCTCATCGAGGAGCGCATCGACGTCGCACTGCGCGTGCGCGATGGTTACGACACCGACCAGTCGCTGGTGGTGCGCCGTTTCGGCGGCACGCGGCGTTATCTCGCGGCGAGCCCGCGGTTCCTGGAGCGCCACGGACCGATCGATTTCGACACGATCGCCCGCGTGCCGACGCTATCCATGCAGGAGAACTCGCCGCGCGCCATCTGGACGCTCATCCATGCGAACGGCGACGTGCGCGACATCTCCCATTCGCCGGTGCTGCTCTGCTCGGATTTCAGCGTGCTGGAGCGCGCGACGATCGAGGGCGTCGGTCTCGGCATGCTGCCGGATATGCTGGTGGAGCGCGGTTTTCGCAGCGGCGTGCTGACGCCAGTGCTGCCAGAGTGGTCGAGCGCCGAATCGACCGTGCACGCCGTCTTCACCTCCCGCCACGGCATGCTGCCGGCCGTGCGCGCGCTCATCGACCACCTCGCGGAAAACCTGCCCCGCTCCATGCTGCGCTGCCAGGAAATCGTGCCAAGAGCCGCCACCGACAGCAACTGGTCGATCTGACCCCGGCCTTTTCGCTTTACAGCCGCGGAAAATATGCTAACTCCCTCGCAGCGTGCCCTTATAGCTCAGTTGGTAGAGCACCTGATTTGTAATCAGGGGGTCCCGGGTTCGAGTCCTGGTGGGGGCACCACTTATTCTCCAAGCACTTAGCCGTTGAATTGGCGTGAAAAACCTTTCGCTTTGCGGCACTCGTGATGAACCGGCGATTGATGATCGTCGGCAATCTGCCGTGCGTGTTGCCCAAAGCGTTGCGCGAAAACAGAGCCTCCTGAGGTAGACACTACCTCAAATAGTGAGCTTGCCGCGCAAAAGGAACGCATTATCCTGAAGTCAGATCGATCATCGTGGATTGACCCGAACCAGTTGATTGCGAAGTACGCCAAGGCACAGCGTAACCTGTAAGCCGTTCCTCAAATCTTATGCGAAAAGAGGCCCTCGGCCTCGGCATGCTCAGCGTCCCGATGGCCAAACGACGGCGCTGCACCGCAGCTTGCCAATGGCGGCAAACGAAACCGGAGGAGTGCACGTAATGGCGAAGAGCGGCCTTGTCAGTTCAATCGGCTTCCTTGTCCTTCTCTCATGGCCAAGTGCCAGTGCGGCGGCCGATCTTCCGGTGCTTGTCGCCGACACCTGCACGGAAATTCCGGCCTCCGCGGGCGTAGAGCCAAAGCGTGTTGCGCTCGTGATCGGCAATTCGGCCTATACAGGCGGGATACCGGCGCTCAGAAACCCTGGCAACGACGCAAACGGTGTCGTCTCGGCACTTCACAAGCTCGGTTTTTCCATCTTCGCATTGGCGGACGGCACGGGAAGTGTCATGCGGGACTGCATCGCGCGTGCGAAAACGGCAATCTCTGAAGACGCTATCGCCATCATCTATTATTCCGGTCACGGCATCCAAGTCGACGACCGCAACTACATGATTGCGACCGATGCGGCCGCGGACGGCGCGCTTTCGGACGCCTATGTCTATATCGACGATGTCATCGACGCCGTGAAAGAGAACGCGGCATCTGTCATGGTGTTTCTTGACGCCTGCCGCAACAACCCGTTCGCGCCCGAGGGCGCAGAGGGACTGTCTGTCTCCACCGGGCGTGGCATTGAACGCGGGCTAAAGAAAGTGACCTCGAACGACACGCAGGCACGCCAGCAGGCAAAGGGGATTTTTGTCGCCTACTCGACCTCTCCCAACGCTATCGCCACCGACGGCACCGGCAGCATGAGCCCGTTCACCGAGGCATTTGTGGCCTCGGTCGGCAAGCCCGGTTATTCCGTCCAGCGGGCGCTGAGCGAGGTCTCCAAGAGCGTTGGGGAAGCGACGAACTGGTCGCAGACGCCCTGGATCAAATCTTCTTTGACGGCCGAGATCATGTTGAACGGCGGACTGACGGAAGAGCAAGCGGTGACGCTGTCCGACAAGCACGCCGGCGAATCCCACCGCCTGCTGTCCTCCGGCGACGTGCCAGGCGCGATCTCCGAGGCTCTCAAGGGCCTGCCTCTCCCACTCCCCGCCGATGCGGAAACACGGTTTGCCAAAGCGCGTCTCGCTCTGGTGGCCGCGACGCGTTCGACGAGCTACCGGTTGGGACCGACCGAAGGGGGATGGGCTCCAAGCGGCTACTCCCCCATCACGAACCGTGTCGTGGGCAGCGCATGGGGCGAGGTGCGCACCCTGTCGCTCTGGGATACGGGCAAGGGCATCAAGATTGCCGATCTCGCGTCTATCAATCAGAACAGTCCGGACTTCAACGCTTCGCTCTCCCCGGATGGCCAACGCATAGTGGCCCATGTCAGCCCCGGTCAGGTGATCGTCGTGGACGCCCTTTCGGGACTCACTCTGCGAACGATCACGCTGCCGGGTGTTGGCGACTCGAACAACCAACTCGCCTCACTGCACTTCGGCCCGGACAGCCGAACTCTGGTTGCCCTCACCTCTCATCTGAAGGATTTTGCGTATCAGTCTGCCGTTCAGGTCTGGGATACGGAGACGGGACAGCAACGCAAGAGTTTTGCGTTTAAGGACATATTCGCCGGCAACTCGGCTCTCTCGCAAAATGGCTGCTATGCGGCCGACGCGAATGTCGACCTTCGCGTTTCCGCCATTGCCTTCCTATGTACCTTCAATACCACCAGGATAGACGGCAAAGAGCCGATGGTCATGATCTTCGGCAAGATCGATCTGCATTCGGGCACATTGGTATCATATGGCCAACTGCCCACCGGAGGTCAGGAACAGCTAGGGGATTTTAGGTTTCGGGACGATGCGAACAGAATTGTTGCCCAGCACTACACGGACAGCATTTATAGCCGCGTCCTTCTCAACACGGAGACTGGCAAACTCGTCGGAGAGCGCGTGCCGGCAATCATGTTCTCGACGTCCTACTCACCCGACGGGAGCAGGTTCTTCGCAGGCGAAGGGAACAGGATCGAATTCTATTCCGCCGACACCGGCGAGCACGTCGGTGGGCTTGATGGCACCACAGACGGTTTTATCTATCCCGCTGTTTTCTCGGCGAACGGAGCGCTTCTCGGCCCGCAATTCGCAACCGGGGACGTTTGGTGGGTGCCTCCGAAGGGCGCGGATCTGGTAGCTGCAGCGCTCGCCCGTCTGGATGACGCCGGCCGCAGCAGTGCGATGGCGCAAAGTCTGGCATTCAAGGTTTCGGATTGACGGCCTCTTCAAAGGATGCCGTCACGATGCCGAAAGCGGCTCCCCTTCCAAAGCACCTTTAAATTGTCTAGGCTCTCCTTCTCTGGACGGAGGGGCGATGTTTCAGTTTTTCAGGTCATGCAAGGTTGTGACGCCCGCCTCGCCTGAGCGGGTGCCAACTCCCGCTAAAGTGACAATGCCGCCCGAGGGCGTCACGCTTGAGATTGCCGAAACAGCGACCCTTAAAAGCAAGCTGATCATCGCGGGCGAAGGCCATGTGATCACGATCGGCGCCGGGTCGCGTGTGCGCGGCTCGATCCGCCTCAAGGGTCGCAACCACCGCATCACGATTGGGCAGGATGTCGACCTGAACGACCACATCACCATGCGCGGCCAAGACAATCGGATCACAATCGGCAACAAGGTGGCGATTGGCGGCGACATGACGATCACAGGCACCGGCAAGTCGATCGATATCGGCAACGGTACGGTTGCACGCGACACATATATTCTCTGTCATGAGGAGCAATATGTCCGAATAGGCCGCGCATGCCTGTTCTCGCGTAACGTCGAAATCCGCACGACCGATGCCCATGCCCTGATTTGCCGCGAAACCGGCGAGCGCCTCAACCCATCGCAGCCCATCGAGATCGGTGATCACGTCTGGCTGGGCGTCGGCGTGCTGGTCAGCAAGGGCGCGAAGATCGCCGAGGATAACGTCGTGGGCGCCAAGTCCTTCGTCGCCAAGCCATTCCTCGAAAGCGGAACGGTCATTGCCGGCGTCCCGGCCAAGGTCGTCAAGCGCGGCGTGACATGGCAGCGGGACACCAGGGAAAAATACGATCCCGACGAACTCGACGGATGGCGGGCGCTGGCCATTCCCCTTTCCCTTTATCTCTCTTCGGGATTGCTTCCCTTCGTCGTCTAATCCGGCGCCCCCAGAACGATCAGCACGCCTTTGCGCCGCGGGATATGCGGCGCGCCATTGGCCTGATCCCCGCAACGTAAAGGCGAAACTATGATTGAAAGTTGTCTTCCAACACCGCTATGCACCTGCTCCATCCTCACCTAGAAATCCGTGTGAGGCCACGCAAAGGAGAGCGCGATGGGCAATTGGAGACCGACGGGAGGGAAGGATACGCTTCTGGATGCCCGGCTGAATACGGGGAGCTGGAACGGGAAGCCGATCTACATTCATGTTACATCGCAGGAAGGGCATACGGGCATCGATACGGCCGGCAAGATTAACGCCACGCCGAAGAAGGACCGGAGAGGACCGGCGGCCAAGAACGGCATATATCTCAATCCGGTCCAGCAGACATTTTGCCCGAGCGAAGCCTTTACCCTGCTTTTCTTCGAGGAAGAGAAATACCGCAACAGCGCAACCCATTGCTTCGTCTTCTCATTCCTGAAGCAACCGGGCGCCAGCTCCTTCAAGGAAGATGACATATCCAACGGCAGTTGGGTGAAGGAGCTGATCTACTTCGACAACATCACCTATTCGCAAATCGACATCCTGTATAAAGGCCCAAATCCCTTTGCCGCCCTGCGGCTCCAGAATCACCCGAACCCCAAGGTTCAAGCGGCATTCGGCTGACGCTTTACGGGTCAGGTCCGCTTGCGGCGCTCCGCGCCACCGTGCCCTGGTGGAACATCATCTGCCATCGATGGCCGTCGTGCTTCCAGATGGAGCTTCTGAGAACGTGCCGCTGCGATCCGTCCCTGCGGGTGCGGCACGTTCGATAGGTCAACAGGACGGCATCGCCGGAGATAGGCTTCAGACAATAGTCTCCGGCTTCGAGCGCGCCGTCATCCGTCTCGTCCCCTTCCTCGGCAAGAAGGGCGATCGTTTCCTCCCGGCGATAGATCGTTCCGGAACTGCCGAATTCGACGAAGCCCTCGGCCAGCAGGGTTTCGACCGCTTCGCGCGAGCAGCGCACCTCTGGACGGTGGAGCGCTTCCTCCAGCGCGCGGATATCATCGAGGGGGACGGTAAGGCCGATCATGTCTTGGTCTGCCGGGGTTTCAACCTGTTTTCCATTCTAGAAGTGAGCTCGGCTCCCCTGCAACATGGGAAGCGTCGGCCGTGTTGGCGCATTGCCGCGCCGGGCGGACTGGCCTATAGGCGTTCATGACAAGGCCGGTGCGCCCAAGGTTGGCAGCGGCGCGAAAGCATTTTGCGGAGGTATGGACGTGGCGGCAGGCAGGCAAGCAGTTTCGAAGGTGACGGTCGAAAAGCGCATCGACGGAAAGTACTTCTTCACGCTCACCTTCCGCGGCGTCACCTATCCGGTCAAGGGTCCGTTCGCCAATCCGATGCTGGCGGCCGCCGCCGGCCAGGCCACGCTCAAGGCGATGGAAGCGCGGGCCGGAGCGCCCAAGGCCTGACGTCCACGCCCGTTACAGCGACACTGTCATATTTTTCAGATGCGCATGCCGTAAAGGCATGCGACAAAGACCGGCCCTGCGCGCCTGGCGCGCTCAGGGCTTCTCTAAAGGATGCGGATCGGCGGCATGGCGCGTAATTTCAATTCCCTCTCCTTCGTCGCCTCGCAGGCGCCCGAAGCGCAGGAAGCGCGCGATGAGCTGGCGTCGATCTATGGCAATGCCGATCCGGAGGAGTCCGATGTCATTGTGGCGCTCGGCGGCGACGGCTTCATGCTGCAGACGCTGCACACCACGATGAACACCGGCAAGCGGGTCTATGGCATGAACCGCGGCTCCATCGGCTTCCTGATGAACCGCTACGACCCGAAGGACCTGCTGGACCGTATCGAGGGTGCGGCGGAAAATGCCTTCCGGCCGCTGGAGATGATCACCAACGATGCGAGCGGCCTGGAGCGCCGGGCGCTGGCGATCAACGAGGTCTACCTGTTTCGCCAGTCCTACCAGGCGGCGAAGCTGCGGGTCAGCGTCGATGGGCGGGTGCGGCTGGAGGAGTTAATCTGCGACGGGCTGCTGCTGGCGACGCCAGCCGGCTCGACGGCCTATAACCTGTCCGCCCATGGCCCCATCCTGCCGCTGGAGGCGCCGCTGCTGGCGCTCACGCCCGTCAGCCCCTTCCGGCCCCGCCGCTGGCGCGGTGCGCTGCTGCCGAACAAGGTGACGGTCGACATCCAGGTGCTGGAGGCGGAGAAGCGGCCGGTCAATGCGGTGGCCGACAATACCGAGGTGAAATCCGTGACCTCGGTGCGCATCGCCGAATCGGCCGGTCTTTCCGCGCGCATCCTCTCCGATCCGGATCATTCCTGGTCCGACCGGATTCTTGCCGAACAGTTCGATTATTGACACTGTCACCCAACTTCGGGACAGGAGTTTTGCCATGACGCGGCACGCACTTGCCACCGCCCTCACCCTGCTGTTTCTCGCCGGAGCGCCCGCCTGGGCCGAAGGCGAGCCGCCGGTCGCGGAAACCATCACCTTTGTCGTCAGCACCGGATTCTGGGAAGAGCCGGTCGAGGATGCGGGCGAGGACGCCGCCAAGCAGGAAACCGCCGCTGCGGCCAAACCGGCCGAGATGCGCCGCGGCTATTACAAGCTGATCGCCGTGCGCCAGCCGGACGGCACGGCCGAGGTTCATCTCCAGCAGATCGAGGCGACCGCTGTGGGCCCGAAGATCGCATCCTCGACGGTGCTGGAGGAATTTTCCGCGATGAAGCCCTATGTGACGGACATCCGGCCGGAAAATTCCACGGGGATCACCACCCAGCCGGGCCTCTTCGCCACCGTCTACCTGAAGACCGACCCGAAGGCCGCCGAGCCGGAAAGCTGGACAGTGCTGATCGACGATCTCGGCGACATCAAGATCGAGCGGGCCACCAACTGAAAACGGGCGCCGAGGCGCCGGCTTATTGTGATGGTGACCTCTCCTCCCCACCGTCATCCTCGGGCTTGACCCGAGGATCCACGCCCCATGGCACGCCCTGAATTTGGATCCTCGGGTCAAGCCCGAGGATGACGCGGGTGGTTTAGGCGACCAAAAAAACGGGCGCCGAAGCGCCCGCTCTTATCTCATTTTCCGAAGTGCTTAGTTCAGGTCGTCCACGACCGCATCGGCGCCGCCGTTGACCCGGTGGGCAAGGGCTGCTTCCATGAACTCGTTGAGTTCGCCGTCGAGCACGTCCGAAGGCGCAGTGCTTTCGACGCCGGTGCGCAGGTCCTTGACCAGCTGGTAGGGCTGCAGCACGTAGGAGCGGATCTGGTGGCCCCAGCCGATATCCGACTTGGAGGCGGCTTCGGCGTTGGCGGCCTCTTCGCGCTTCTTCAGTTCGGCTTCATACATGCGGGCGCGCAGCATGTCCCACGCCTTGGCGCGGTTCTTGTGCTGCGAGCGCTCCTGCTGGCAGGCCACCACGATGCCGGTCGGGATGTGCGTGATGCGCACGGCCGAATCGGTCGTGTTGACGTGCTGGCCACCGGCGCCCGACGAACGGTAGGTGTCGATGCGGCAGTCGCTCTCGTTGATTTCGATGACGATCGAGTCGTCGATGACCGGATAGACCCAGATCGACGAGAACGAGGTGTGGCGGCGCGCATTGCTGTCATAGGGCGAAATGCGGACGAGACGGTGCACGCCCGATTCGGTCTTCAGCCAGCCATAGGCATTGTGGCCCTTGACGAGCAGCGTCGCAGACTTGATGCCCGCCTCTTCGCCGTCATGGACTTCCAGCAATTCCACCTTGTAGCCCGAGCGCTCGGCCCAGCGCGTGTACATGCGCAAGAGCATGTTCGCCCAGTCCTGGCTTTCCGTGCCGCCGGCGCCGGAATGCACTTCGAGATAGGTGTCGTTGCCGTCGGCCTCGCCGGAGAGCATGGCTTCGACCTGCTTGCGCGCGGCCTCGTTGCGGACAGCCTTGAGCGTGTCTTCGGCTTCCTTGACGATTGCCGCGTCGCCCTCTTCCTCACCGAGCTCGATGAGTTCGATATTGTCCTTGAGCTGCTGCTCTATGAGCTTCACGGCATTGATGCCTTCGTCCAGCTGCTGGCGCTCGCGCATCAGCTTCTGGGCTTCCTGGGCATCGTTCCAGAGGTTGGGGTCCTCTGCCTTGTTGTTCAACCAGTCCAGTCGTCTTACCGCCTGATCCCAGTCAAAGATGCCTCCTCAGCAGGCTTATGGCCTGCTTGATTTCGTCGACGACGTTCTCGATTTCCGCGCGCATGTCCGCCTTCTTCTTCGATGCTAATTCGGTGGCCGTGAAATAGAGAGGGCGGGCGCGGATGTAAAGCCCCGCGCCCGCCCCGCAAAGGGATCAGCCGTGGATCAGAACAGGCCGCCGCTGCCGCCGGTCACCGCCTGGTTGGCCTGCGGCGAGTTCTTCAGGATCTCTTCCGGGCTCGCGAATTCCTCGCCGCCGATGACCGAGAAGACGTCGGCCGGGCCGGTGCCGGGCTTGAAGGCTTCCATGATGGTGTCCGGCTGGCCTTCGGAGGCCTGCATGCCGGTCTTGCGGTTGACCGCGATGAACTGCATGCCTTCCGGCACGATGAACTTCGTCGGGCGCGTGCCTTCGAGGGCCGCGGTCATGAATTCGTTGAAGATCGGCGCCGAAAGCGAACCGCCGGTGGCACCCCGGCCGAGCGGCGCCGGGTTGTCGAAGCCGATATAGAGGCCGGCGACGAGGTCCGGCGTGTAGCCGACGAACCAGGCGTCCTTCTCGTCGTTTGTCGTGCCGGTCTTGCCGGCCGTCGGGCGGTCGAGCTTGATCTTGCCGGCGGCGGTGCCGCGCGTGACGACGCCTTCCATCATCGAGGTGATCTGGTAGGCGGTCATCGGGTCGAGCACCTGCTCGCGATTGTCGACCAGCGTCGGCTCGTCCTGCTTTTCCCAGTCGTTGGCGTTGCAGTTCTCGCAGGTGCGCTCTTCGTGGCGGAAGATCGTCTTGCCGTAGCGGTCCTGGATGCGGTCGATCAGCGAGGGCTTGATCTGCTTGCCGCCATTGGCGAGCACGGAATAGGCCGAGACCATGCGCAGCACGGTCGTCTCGCCGGAACCGAGCGACATGGAGAGCACCGGATACATCTTGTCGTAGATGCCGAAGCGCTCGGCATATTCGGCCACGAGGTTCATGCCCATGTCGTTGGCGAGGCGCACGGTCATCAGGTTGCGCGAGCGCTCGATGCCGAGGCGCAGCGTCGAGGGGCCGGCAGCACCGCCGCCGTAGTTCTGCGGGCGCCAGACCTGGCCACCGGCGACGATCTCGATCGGCGCGTCCATGATCACGGAGGCCGGCGTATAGCCGTTGTCCAGCGCCGCCGCGTAGACGAAGGGCTTGAAGGACGAGCCCGGCTGGCGCATCGCCTGCGTCGCGCGGTTGAATTCCGACTGCGCATAGGAGAAGCCGCCGACCATGGCGAGCACGCGGCCGGTATGCGGGTCCATGGCGACGAGGCCGCCCTGTACCTTCGGCGGCTGGCGCAGGCGATAGCCGCCGCCTTCCGTCGGCTCGACATAGACCACGTCGCCGACCGTGAAGACGCCTGCCGGCGATTTCGCCGTCTTGCGGTCGCCCTTGGCCGAACGATAGGCCCATTTCATATTGTCGGCCTCGATGCGGCCAGTCACGCGCTCCTCGACGACCTTGCCGGAAGCGTCCTTGCTCGGCTGGAGGCCGATATCGGCGCCACCGTCATCGACGGCCAGCACGACGGCAAGCTTCCATTCCGGCACGTCGGCAAAGGCGTCCACCTTGGCAAGCTCGATGCCCCAGTCCCCGCCGATCTCGATCGTCTTGATGGGCCCATGGAAGCCGCGGCGCTCGTCATAGGTCAGGAGGCCATGCTGCAAGGCCTTGCGGGCCGCGACCTGGATGCGCGGATCGAGTGAGGTGCGCACCGAAAGGCCACCCTCGTACAGCGCGTTGTCGCCATAGCGCTCGATGATCTGGCGGCGAACCTCTTCCGAGAAATATTCGGAGGCGAAGAGATAGGAACCACGGTGACGCGGCGTGACGCCGAGCGGCTGGGCCTTGGCTTCCGCGCCGTCGCTCTGGGTGACGTAGCCGTTCTCGACCATGCGGTCGATGACCCAGTTGCGGCGCTCGATGGCGGCCTCGGTGCGGCGGAAGGGATGGTAGTTCGACGGGCCCTTCGGCAGGGCCGCCAGATAGGCGGTCTCGGCGATGGTGAGCTCGGTCACCGACTTGTCGAAATAGGTGAGTGCCGCGCCGGCAATGCCGTAGGAATTCAGGCCGAAGAAGATCTCGTTCAGATACAGTTCGAGAATGCGGTCCTTCGAATAGGCCTGCTCGATACGGAAGGAGAGGATCGCTTCCTTGACCTTGCGGTCGATCGTCTGGTCGGAGGACAAGAGGAAGTTCTTCGCGACCTGCTGGGTGATCGTCGAGGCGCCCACCGGGCGGCGGCCCGAGCCCATGTTCTGGACGTTCACGACGATGGCGCGGAACAGGCCCGTCACGTCGACGCCGGGATGCTGGTAGAAGTTCTTGTCTTCGGCCGACAGGAAGGCCGCCTTCACGCGATCCGGGATGGCCTGGATCGGCAGGTAGAGGCGGCGTTCGCGGGCATATTCGGCCATCAGCGCGCCGTTGCCGGCATGCATGCGCGTCGTCACCGGCGGCGCATAGCTGTTCAACACCTCATAATCGGGAAGATCCTTGGTGACACTTCCGAGATAGAGCGCGACCACGGCCGCCAGACCGAGGAAGAAGACGGCGCCAATCCCGAAGAAATATCCAATCAGTCTGATCATGAGCCAGTTACCGATGCCTTATGTCTTAAATTTCATCGGGCAGACCCGCTGCCCGGCCTTGCGCCGCTCAGTCTTCCAGTCGAAGACGAGTCGCCCCCATTTTCTCGCTCCCGTCTAGCGATCGGAATGTGAGGAAAATAGGGCTTACAGCATGCATCCCGGCTTCGCCACCGCACAATGGCGGCCTCTGTCACTTTTCCGGCACAGGAACACTAACACGTTCCCCGCCCGCGCGCCTGCGGCGTCGCGCGAAAAGCTTAACCGCCGTTGGCAACGACGGTCGTGCGGTACTCCTCCACCGCCTTGGCGACGAGGCCCGCGACCTTCTTCTGCCAGGCCGGATCGACGAGCAGCTTTTCGTCGTCCTTGTTCGACATGAAGCCGAGTTCCAGCAGGATCGACGGCACGTCCGGTGCGGTCAGCACGCGGAAGCCGGCATGGCGGTGCGGGTTGTTGATCAGCAGCACCTCGTTCTTGAAGTTGCCGACGATGCTCTGGGCGAGGTTGATGGAAAAGGCCTGCGTCTCGCGCCGCGTCAGGTCGAGCAGGATATCGGCAACCTCGGCCGGCTCGTCGACGAAGGAGATGCCGGCGATCTGGTCGGAAAGGTTTTCGCGCTCGGCGAGGCTCGCTGCGAGGCTGTCGGAGGCCTTGTCGGAGATCGTATAGACCGTCGCGCCGCGGATATCCTTCTGCCGCAGCGTATCGGCATGGATGGAGATCAGCAGGTTCGCCCCCTCGCCGCGGGCAAGCTGCACGCGCTGCGAAAGCGAGAGGAACTCGTCCTTGTCGCGCGTCAGGATCGCGCGGGTGCCCGGCAGCTTGTTCAGCGCCTCGGCAAGTTCGCGGGCGAAGGCGAGCGTGACATGCTTCTCTTCCGTCTTGGTGACGCCGCCGCGCGCACCGTTGTCGATGCCGCCATGGCCGGCGTCGACGGCGATCACGAACGGCCCTTCCGCCTTGCTGCCGGGCAGCATGACGGGCGCCTGTTCGCTGGACGCCGTGGCGGACGCCTCCTGCCAGCTCTGTTTTTCCATGTTCGCCTGGAAGACCTGGTCGGTGACGATCGCCGTGTCGACGACGAGCCGGTAGCTCGCCGCCCCCTGCTCTTCCTGCACCTCGGCCAGCACGACGCCGATCGGCCGCGAGGCGGTCAGCACGATGCGCGAACGGCCGGCGGCCATGGTGCCGTAGCGGATGTCGGAAAAGATGCCGCGCGCTTCCAGTTCCTCCGCCTTAATGCCGAAATCGGTTTCCGGCAGGTCGATCAGCACGCGATAGGGATTGGCGACGTAGTGAACCTTGAACTCCGGCTTGCGGTCGAAATCGATGACGAGGCGGGTGCGCGCATCGTCGCCGGCGATGCGCGCGGCAAAGGCAAGCAGCGGCGCGGCCGAATCGGAAACGGCAAGCGCCGGCGTGACGATCGCGGCACAGAGAAAGACGGCGATCAGGCCGGCAAAAAAGCGGGACGAATGTTCAGTCAGGACGCGTAGCATCACCCGGACAGCCCTCAAACGCGTGGAGACCGCGCGATGCGGTGCAGGACAAGGCCCATAGATGCCCTCTTATGGTTAACGAAAGCTTGGCGCGCCAAGAGACCGGCGGACGAAGGGGCCAAGATCACCGCAAATCCATCAAGATTATGACGCTTTTGGCTTTTCCCTTGCCATTGTGACATATCCGCCATAAAAGCAAAGTCAGGGAAAAAGATCAGACGGGATAGAATCGCCTTGAGCAGGCAGCCACTCCTTCGGGACTTGGCGCCGAACCGGGCCTTCATCCGCCGTCATACCCACTTTTTCCCGGCCGATAAGATCGCGTAAGCCGGCGGTGGCCGGAACAGTCAAGGTGGATTTCCACCAAACGCCCTTACCCAAGGGCAACTTCATCGGACCTTTCAAGGTCTATGGCACTGGCATTCTCGTTGGACGTTGATGTTGTCACAGCGGATTTTCTCAGAGGGTAACAGGCACCGGGACGCTCGCGTACCGACCTCCCTCCGTCCGCTAACCCCTCACCGGGGCCCGACGGGAACTTACATATTCGGCGCAGCCCTCTCCTCTCCCGGCACCTCCCTTTCAGGGAACGGTTCGCCGCCAGGATCGCGCATGCGCCGAGGAGCACAATTTACATGGCAGAGAAAATGCTTATCGACGCGTCTCACGCTGAGGAGACGCGCGTCGTTGTCGTACGCGGAAACCGCATAGAAGAATTCGACTTCGAATCCGAACACAAGAAGCAGATCCGCGGCAATATCTACCTTGCCAAGGTCACGCGGGTAGAACCGTCGTTGCAGGCGGCCTTCGTCGATTACGGCGGCAACCGCCACGGCTTCCTGGCCTTCGCCGAAATCCACCCGGATTATTACCAGATCCCGCTTGCTGATCGCCAGGCCCTGCTCAGGGCCGAGGCCGAAGAGCACCGTCGCGACGACGATATAGAGCAGGTCGAGACCGGAACCGACCTTTCCGATGATTCGGAAACGGAAACCGCCGAGGCTGAAACCACCGAGACCGAAGCCGTCGTCGAAGCCGCTCCGGTCGAGGTTGTCGCCGAAGCCGAGGTCGTCGAGGCTGTCGCCGCGCTTGAAGAAGCTCCGGCCGAAAAGCCGAAAAAGCCGCGCCGCACCCGCAAGGCCAAGGCAAAGACCGAGGATGCGCCGGCAGCCGAAGAGGCCGCCGCCCCCGCGGAAAGCACCGACGACGAGACGCCCGGCGGCGCGATGGCCATGGCCGTCGATGCCGACGAAATCTCCGAGCCCTCCGACCGCAAGCGCGGTCGCCGCCGTCGCGATGACGACGACGATGATGACGACGGTCACCCCGGCGAAGAAAAGGAAGTCATCGAATCCGTCGGCGCCGAAGACGCGATGGAAGAAGTTCCGGACCGCGTGCAGCGCAAGCCGCGCAAGCAGTACCGCATCCAGGAAGTCATCAAGCGCCGCCAGATCCTGCTCGTGCAGGTCGCCAAGGAAGAGCGCGGCAACAAGGGCGCTGCTCTCACCACCTACCTGTCGCTGGCCGGCCGCTACTCGGTTCTCATGCCGAACACCGCGCGCGGCGGCGGCATTTCCCGCAAGATCACCAACCTGCAGGACCGTAAGCGCCTGAAGGAAATCGCCCGCAGCCTGGAAGTTCCGCAGGGCATGGGCGTCATTCTCCGCACCGCCGGTGCCAACCGCACCAAGGTCGAGGTCAAGCGCGACTTCGAATACCTGATGCGCCTGTGGGAGAACGTCCGTACCCTGACGCTCGCCTCCACGGCCCCCTGCCTCGTCTACGAGGAAGGCTCACTCATCAAGCGCTCGATCCGCGACCTTTACAACAAGGACATCAGCGAGATCGTCGTTGCCGGCGAGGAAGGCTACAAGGAAGCCAAGGGCTTCATGAAGATGCTGATGCCGAGCCACGCGAAGGTCGTCCAGCCTTACCGCGACGTGCATCCGATCTTCTCGCGCTCGGGCATTGAGGCCCAGCTTGACCGTATGTTGCAGCCGCAGGTGACGCTGAAGTCCGGCGGCTACATCATCATCAACCAGACCGAGGCGCTCGTCTCGATCGACGTCAACTCCGGCCGTTCGACGCGCGAGCACTCCATCGAGGAGACCGCGCTCCAGACGAACCTGGAAGCCGCCGAGGAAGTGGCGCGCCAGCTGCGCCTGCGCGACCTTGCCGGCCTCGTCGTCATCGACTTCATCGACATGGAGGAGAAGCGCAACAACCGCTCCGTCGAGAAGCGCCTCAAGGACCACCTCAAGAACGACCGAGCGCGCATCCAGGTCGGCCGCATCTCGCATTTCGGCCTGCTCGAAATGTCGCGTCAGCGCATCCGCGCATCGGTTCTCGAATCGACCATGCAGACCTGCCCGCACTGCAACGGCACGGGCCATATCCGCTCGCAGTCGTCGGTGGCGCTGCATGTGCTGCGCGGCATCGAAGAATATCTCCTCAAGAACACCACGCACAACATCTCGGTGCGCACGACGCCGGACATCGCGCTCTACCTGCTCAACCACAAGCGCGGCACGATCATCGACTATGAAAACCGCTTCGGCGTGCAGATCATCATCGAGGCGGATGCCCATGTCGGCGCGCAGCATTTTGCGATCGACCGCGGCGAAGCCGTCGAAAACCCGGTCAAGATCGAACAGATCCTGCATTTCGAGCCCGAGCCGGAAGACGACGACGTCGTGATCGAGGAGGAGATCGACGAGGAAGACGAGGAGGAAGCACGCCCGGCCGCTGCCGCGCAGGCTTCCGCCCCGACCGCGTCATCGGCCGCCGCCTCCGATGACGGCCGCAAGCGCAAGCGTCGCCGCCGCCGTCGCGGTCGCCGTGAAAATGGCGAAGGCACCGACACCGCCTCCTTCGGCGGCGAACAGGCCGGCGACGAAGACGTTCTCGACGACGAGGATGCCGAGGGCGACGAAGGTGTGGATGCCGCCGATGCGGACGCCCAGGCCGGCGAAACCTCCGAGCAGCGCCGCAAGCGCCGCCGTCGCGGCAAGCGCGGCGGTCGCCGCAACCGTCCCGAGGATGGTTCGGTCGAAGCCGGTGCCGAAGATGGCGAAACCGATGACGCCGATGGCGATGCGGACGAAGCCGATGAGGTGACAAGCGTCGAGGTGGACGTTGCCGAAGTGGCTGTCGTCGCCGAGGAAGCGCCGGTCGAGGCTGTCGCCGAAGAGGCGCCCGCCAAGCCGAAGCGTGCCCGCCGCAGCCGTGCCAAGGCAACCGAGGAAGCCGTCACGGACGAGGCTGCCCGCACGGCCATCGAGGCGCAGCCCGAAGCCGCCCCCGCCAAGGCAGCCGAAGAGGACGTCGCTCCCGTCGAACCGGAAGTCGAGGTGGCCTCGGCCGATCTCGAAGAGCCGGCCAAGCCCGTTCGCGCTAACCGCGACCTCTCGAAGATCGCCTCCGAGCCGGTGGTCAAGTCTTCGACGGCCAAGGAAAGCACGCCGGACGACGATCCGGACAAGCCCAAGAAGGGCGGCTGGTGGCAGCGCCGCGGCTTCTTCTAAGAAGCACCTCATCTCTAGAAATCCGAAGGCCCGGCATCGTCCGGGCCTTTTTCTTGCGCGCTGGAATCGGGTGGTTCCCTGCCTGCCCATCTGCGACATCGCGGTCGTCAGAAACCAGCAAGGGAGAAACCCATGACCCGCCTTATGGACAAGGTTGCCATCATCACCGGCGCAAGCTCCGGCATCGGCCGCGCCGCCGCGCTGCTTTTCGCCGAGCAGGGCGTCCGGCTCGTGCTCTCGGCCCGCGGGCGCGAACGGCTGGACGAGGTCGCCCGCGAGATCCGTTCCGGCGGCGGCGCGGTCATCACCGTTGCCGGTAATGTCAGCGAAGAAACCCATCACCGGGCGCTGGTCGATGCGGCGCAGCGTGAATTCGGCGGCCTCGACATCGCCTTCAACAATGCCGGCACCACCGGGCCGGTCGGGGCGCTGCCCGATCTCGCCCTGGCGGATTGGCAAGACGTGCTCGGCGTCAACCTGACCAGCGGCTTCCTGGCGGCCAAATACCAACTGCCGGCCATGGAAGCGCGCGGCGGCGGCGCCATCGTCTTCACCTCGACCTTCGTCGGCTACACAGCGGGCTTTCCGGGACTTGCGGCCTATGCGGCATCGAAGTCGGGCCTGATCGGCCTCGTGCAGGTACTCGCCTCCGAATACGGTCCGAAGGGCATTCGCGTGAACGCGCTGCTGCCCGGTGCGACGGATACGCCCATGGGTCGCGAGGTGGCGAACACGCCGGAAGCGCGTCAGTTCATTGCAGAGTTGAACGCCTTCAAGCGCATTGCCGCCCCGGAGGAAATCGCGCAGGCCGCGCTCTTCCTGTGCTCGGACGCCTCCAGCTTCACCACCGGCACGGCCATGCTCGTCGACGGCGGCGTGTCGATCAACCGGGTCTGAGAAAGCGATTCACCTGGCTGCGAGATCGAATCCGCTCCTGGCAGCAAGACCCTGAAACGGAATCGTTTTTCGTCCTCAGGCCAGCCAGCGTGCGAGGCGGTCGACCGCCTCGTTCATCTCCTCGAAGGAGCCGGCATAGGAGAAGCGCATCGTGTGCTGGCCGTCCTTCGGGTCGAAGTCGATGCCGGGCGTCGCCGCGACATCGGTCTCGGCCAGCATGCGGCGGGCAAAAGCCATGCTGTCATTGGTGAAGCGGCTGACGTCGACATAGGCGTAGAAGGCGCCGTCCATCGGCGAGGCGATGGAGAAGCCAAGTTCCGGCAGGCGCTTGACCAGGAAATCGCGGTTCACCCGGTAGGCATCGCGATAGACGTTGAGCTCCGCCTCAGCGCCAAGTGCGGCCTCCGCCGCGATCTGCGAGAGTTCGGGCGCGGAAATGTAGAGGCTCTGGGCGATGCGCTCGACCGGGCGCACCAGCGCCTCCGGCAGCACCATCCAGCCGATGCGCCAGCCGGTCATGCAATAATATTTCGAGAACGAGTTGATGATCACCGCCTCGTCGCCGAATTCCAGCGCCGTCGCCTCTTCGCCGACGAAGGTAAGGCCGTGATAGATCTCGTCCGAGATGAAGGCGATGCCGTTGTCGCGGCAATAGGCGGAGAGCGCCGCAAGATTGGCGCGGCCTGTCACCGTGCCGGTCGGGTTCGCCGGGCTTGCCAGCAGCACGCCGTCGATGCGGCCATGGGCTTGCAGGGCTTCGGGAGTCAGCGTGAAGCCATTGTCCGCATCGACCTCGATCTCCACCGTCTCGATGCCGAGTGCCGCCAGGATGTTGCGGTAAGCGGGATAGCCCGGACGCGCGATGGCGACACGGTCGCCGGCATCGAAGAGCGCCAGGAAGGCCAGGTTGAAGCCGGCGGAAGAACCCGTGGTGATGGCGATTCGGCCCGGATCGACGGAAACGCCGTGACGGCTCTTGTAGAAATCCGAAATGGCGCGGCGGAGCGACAGAAGTCCGAGCGCATCCGTATAGCCGATGCGTCCCACATCGAGCGCCCGGCGGGCCGCTTCGCGCGCGGCTTCCGGCGCCGGATGCACCGGCTGGCCGACGGCCATGGAGATCACCGGGCGGCCGGCGGCGCGCCGCTTCGTCGCCTCGGCGAGCACGTCCATGGCGTGGAAGGGTTCGACGGCGCCGCGCGACGAGAGTTTCATGAGCCTGCCTTCCAATTCTGAGATCGTGCCTGTGTGCCGCAACGCGCCCATATTCACAATCCCGCGAGGGCCGAAAATCCGCCGCTTTTGCCCTATCGTTTGCGCTTTGCCGGCCATAAGGTCGTTGAAAGCACCCACGTCCGCATTGACGCGCGGGTGCCGCCAATGGCACTCATCGGCGCATCACGACGAGGACAGCACAGACATGACATTCAAGACGAAGCTCGCGGCCACCGTCGCTCTCGCACTCGCGGTCGCAGCCCCCCTTCCCGCGTTCGCCCTTGACGATGCGCAGAAGAAGGAGATCGGCGAATTCATCAAGGAATACCTCGTCGAGAACCCGGAAATCCTGGTGGAAGTGCAGGAAGCCCTGCAGAAGAAGCAGGAAGCCCAGCAGCAGGCGAAGGCGCAAGGCGCGATTACCGACAACGAGAAGGCGATCTTCTCCTCGCCCTATGACATCGCGCTCGGCAACCCGAAGGGCGACGTCACGATCGTTGAGTTCTTCGACTACAACTGCGGCTACTGCAAGCGCGCGCTCTCCGACATGGACGCGATCCTGAAGGAAGACAAGAACGTCCGCTTCGTGCTGAAGGAACTGCCGATCCTCGGCCCCGATTCGCTCGCCGCCCACAAGGTGAGTGCTGCCGTGCGCGATCTTTCGCCGGAAAAGTACGGCGAATTCCACCGCACGCTGCTTGGCGGCGAAGGCCGGGCGACGGAGGAAAGCGCTATCGCGCTTGCCGCCGGCATGGGCCTTTCCGAAGCGGATATCCGCAAGACCATGGCCGAGAAGCCGCATGACGACGCGGTGCGAGAGGCCTATTCGCTGGCAAACGACCTCGGCATCACCGGCACGCCGTCCTACGTTCTCGGCAACGAGATGGTGTTCGGCGCGGTCGGCGCGGACGACCTGCGGGCAAAAATCGCCAATGTGCGCGCCTGCGGCAAGGCGAGCTGCTGACGGACGCCATCTTCTTGCCACGCTCACCGTATTCAGCCTGTGCTGCTTGTGGACATCGCCTCTTTCGACCGGCAAAGCCCCTGCCCTTGGGGCTTTCCCTGCGGGAACCGCCGGTCTATAGGTAATCCTCTATCCAGCATGCGGAATTGCGAATGGCTTCACCCCTTTTTGTGCTCAACGGCCCCAACCTGAACGCACTCGGCAAGCGCGAGCCCGGTATCTATGGCGGGCATACGCTTGCCGATATCGAAGCGCTCTGCACGGCCGAGGGCGAGAAGCTGGGCTTTGCCGTGGATTTCCGCCAGTCCAATCACGAAGGTGACCTGGTCGACTGGATCCATGAGGCCGGCGACACGGCCGTCGGCATCGCCATCAATGCCGGTGCCTATACCCACACCTCGATCGCGCTGCATGACGCCATCCGCGCCATCAAGATCCCGGTGGTCGAGCTGCACCTTTCCAATGTGCATGCCCGCGAAGAATTCCGCCACAAATCGATGATCGCGCCCGCTGTGAAGGGCGTCATCTGCGGTTTCGGGGCGCACAGCTACATCCTCGCGCTCCACGCGCTTTCGTCCATCACGAAATAAGAAAAAACAGAGGCTCACTTCCATGGCTGACAAGAAACACGGCATCGATCAGGGTCTGATCCGCGATCTCGCCAACATCCTCAACGAGACGGACCTGACCGAGATCGAAGTGGAGCAGGACGACCTGCGCATCCGCGTCTCGCGTGCCGGCACCCCGCAATATGTCCAGGCGCCGATCGCAGCTCCGGCCGCCTATGCTGCGCCAGCCGCAGCGGCAGCCGCCCCGGTCGTCGTCGACGCGCGCAACAACAAGAACGCCGTCACGGCCCCGATGGTCGGCACGGCCTATCTCTCGCCCGCCCCGGGCTCGCGCCCCTTCATCGAGGTCGGCGCGACGGTCAAGGAAGGCCAGACCATCCTCATCATCGAAGCCATGAAGACGATGAACCAGATCCCGGCGCCGCGCTCGGGCAAGGTCACCGAAATCCTCGTGCAGGATTCGAGCCCGGTCGAGTACGGCGAACCGCTCATCGTCATCGAATAAGGTGGCTCAGATGATCTCCAAAGTCCTCATTGCCAACCGCGGCGAGATCGCGCTCCGGGTCCTTCGGGCCTGCAAGGAGCTGGGCATCGCCACGGTTGCCGTGCATTCGACGGCGGATGCCGACGCCATGCATGTCCGCCTTGCCGACGAGAGCGTGTGCATCGGCCCGCCGCCGTCGCGCGAAAGCTACCTGAACATCCACCAGATCGTCGCCGCCTGCGAGATCACCGGCGCCGACGCCGTGCATCCGGGCTACGGCTTCCTGTCGGAAAACGCCAAGTTCGCGGAAATCCTCGACGCGCACGGCATCACCTTCATCGGCCCGACGGCGGAACACATCCGCATCATGGGCGACAAGATCACCGCCAAGAAGACGGCGGAAGCGCTCGGCATTCCGGTCGTTCCGGGCTCCGAAGGCGAGGTGAAGCCGGAGAACGCGCTGGAGATCGCCCGCCAGATCGGCTTCCCCGTGCTCATCAAGGCAACCGCGGGCGGCGGCGGCCGCGGCATGAAGGTCGCCAAGAACGAGGACGATCTCGAGGAAGCCGTCTCTACCGCCCGTTCCGAGGCGCTCGCCGCCTTCGGCAACGATGCCGTCTACATGGAAAAGTACCTCGGCAAGCCGCGCCATATCGAAATCCAGGTCGTCGGCGACGGCATGGGCAATGCGGTGCATCTGGGTGAACGCGACTGCTCCTTGCAGCGTCGCCACCAGAAGGTCTGGGAAGAGGCGAACTCCCCGGCCCTCAATGTCGAGCAGCGTATGAAGATCGGCCAGATCTGCGCCGATGCCATGATGAAGCTGAAATATCGCGGCGCCGGCACGGTCGAGTTCCTCTACGAGAACGGCGAGTTTTATTTCATCGAAATGAACACCCGCCTCCAGGTGGAGCACCCGATCACCGAAGCGATCACCGGCATCGACCTCGTCCACGAGCAGATCCGCGTCGCCTCGGGTGCCGGCCTCTCGGTGCGCCAGGAAGACATCGTCTTCTCCGGCCACGCCATCGAGTGCCGCATCAATGCGGAAGACCCGCGCACCTTCGTGCCCTCGCCGGGCACGATCACGCATTTCCATGCGCCGGGCGGCCTTGGCGTGCGCGTCGATTCGGGCGCCTATCAGGGCTACAAGATCCCGCCCTACTACGACAGCCTGATCGGCAAGCTCATCGTGCACGGGCGCACCCGCGTGGAATGCATGATGCGCCTGCGCCGCGTGCTCGACGAATTCGTCATCGACGGCATCAAAACGACGCTGCCGCTGTTCCAGGACCTGATCGGCAACCAGGACATCGCCAACGGCGATTACGACATCCATTGGCTGGAGAATTATCTGGCCGATAAGACCGACGCCTGAGGGGCGTCGGTTATGGCAGGGCGTCGCGGCCGGCACCCGGAAATCACGCCGGAACTGCTTTTGCGCGCCTATTCCATCGGGCTCTTCCCGATGGCCGATTCGGCGGACGACCCGGAGCTCTTCTGGGTCGAGCCGGACATGCGGGGCGTCATCCCGCTGGATGAGTTCCACGTCTCGCGCAGCCTTGCAAAAACCATCCGCAAAAACCCCTTCGACATCCGCTTCGACACCGCCTTCGACGCGGTGATGGCCGCCTGCGCCGAAGCAGCACCCGATCGGCCGTCGACCTGGATCAACGCAAAGATCCGCTCGCTCTACGGAACGCTGCACCGCATGGGCCACGCCCATTCGGTGGAAGCATGGGAGGGCGATCGCCTCGTCGGCGGCCTCTACGGCGTCTCGCTGGGCGCGGCCTTCTTCGGCGAGAGCATGTTCTCCCGGCGCACCGACGCCTCGAAAATCTGCCTCGTGCATCTCGTGGAGCGGCTAAAGGCCCGCGGCTTCCGCCTGCTCGACACACAGTTCACCACCGAGCACCTGAAGTCGTTCGGCGCGATCGACGTGCCGAAGATCGAATACGAGGACATGCTGGCGAACGCGCTGGCGTCACCCCATCTGCCGTTCTGACACAGGTAGTGTGCTCTAGGTGCAGCGTTTTCAGAGAGATGCGGATTTCTCGGTGAGCAACTCGCCGAGGCGATCGAGAGTCTCGCTTATGCCGATTCTGCCCTTCGGAACATAAGACAAAAGCTCTGCCTCACGGCCATGCGGATATGCCAGCAGGTTGTTGAGTGCATTCATCACGATAGCAACGCCATCGGCCGGTTCGATCGTGATGAGGGGCCAGTCCGAAAGCACCTTGCGAGCGGTTTCTCGATCGGCACCCAACAGGGTAGAAAACTCCCAGTCGGCAAAGAAGCGCCCCTCAACAGCTGCTTGCAGCGATTGTTTGACGGTTTCGACGTCGCTAAGCGATAGAGCCTTCCAGAACGGATTGAACCGATTGGAAGTCTGTAAGCTCATTGCGTATCGGCCTTCGTCTCTGCGTCTTCCGGGGGCGGGACGTCGGACTTTGCCTTGCACTCGATGAGCCAGACGTCATAGACGGGGTGCTCGACGGCGTTGAGGCCGGGGCTGTCGGCGAACATCCACCCGGTGAAGATGCGGCGGATTTTTCGATCGAGTGTGATTTCGTCGACCTCGACGAAGGTGGTGACCTTCTGCGCCTCGGTGTCGTCGCGGCTGTAGCAGACCTTCGGCGTCACCTGGAGCGCGCCGAACTGCACCGTCTCGCCGATATAGACGTCGAAATTGGTGATGCGGCCGGTGATCTTGTCGATGCCGGAGAAGACGGCGACCGGGTTTTCCACCCGCGCGGCCTGGGACAGGACGGGTGTCGCAACGACGCCGACGGCCGCAAGCGCGACCGAAACGAACCGCCGTCCGGCGTTTGCCCGAAAAAACCCGAATGTCATGAATGCCGTCTCCTGCGATCTGCACCGGTTTTCGCCGGCCGCTTGGAGCTACCGGCGAATTGTGGCCAAATCGGTATCAGTTGCCCGGCGTCCAGGCGTCGTAGTCGCCCGTCACGCGCGGACGCTCGCCGGCAACGGCAATCGAGCCCGGCGGGCGATAGGCCTGCGCGCTGCCGGTGCCGTTCGGGCGGTGCGGCTTTTCCCATTCGCGCGCCTTATAGGTCTCGTCGGCGGGGGAAACATCCGTGCGGTGGTGCATCCAGCCGTGCCAGCCCGGCGGGATGGCGGAGGCTTCGGCATAGCCTTTGTAGATCACCCAGCGGCGCGTGCGGCCTTCGGAATCCTTGGCCGTGCCCTGGTAGTAGACATTGCCCAATTCGTCTTCGCCGACCTTGGTGCCGAAGCGCCAGGTGTGAAAACGGGTGCCGATCGTCTGACCGTTCCACCAGGTGAAAATCTGCGTGAGGAGGTTCATGGGCTGGCGTCCTTGGCAGGGCCATGCCGAAAGCGCGGCCCGCGACTGAATATTCTTCCGCTTATGGCGCGCGGGCGCCGGAATGTCCAGCGATTCCCACGCCTTCGCACACGCCTTTTCGCCGCACTCAGGCGCCGAGCGGCTTCTCGTAGACATGCAGCGGCACGCCGGAAACGTCGTCCGCCGTGTGCTTGGCTTCACCGACCTTGACGAAGCCGTGCGCCGAATAGAAGGCGATAGCCGCATCGTTGCGCGGATCGACTTCGAGGATCATCGCATTGGCATCGGGAAAGCAGGTTTCCAGCTCGGCGAACATGTCGCGGCCGATACCCTGGCGCTGGTAGCGCGGCAGCACATAGAGCTGGTGCAGCAGCACGGTCTTCGGCCGTTCCTTCCACATGGCCGCAAAGCCCATGCCGGCGAGTTCCTTGCCGTTGTCGGCCACGACGAATTCCGCGTCCTTGCGCTCCAGCCGGCTTTTGAGCGCCGGCACAGCATGCCAGCGCGCGGTGATCTGGCTTACCTTGTCGGCACCGTAGAGCGCGTCATAGGTCGCGTGCCAGGTCTCGGCCAGCAGCGCGCTGACCTTGACCAGATCGCCCTCGGACGCCGTGCGGACGAAGAACACGGGATCAGTCCTCCAGCCCGAGCTTGGCCTTGACGAGGGCCTGTACGGCCTGCGGATTGGCCTTGCCGCCCGTCGCCTTCATCACCTGGCCGACGAACCAGCCGGCAAGCGTCGGCTTGGCCAGAACCTTGGCGACCTGGTCGGGGTTGGCAGCAATAATCTCGTCGACGGCCTTCTCGATGGCGCCGGTGTCCGTCACCTGCTTCATGCCGCGCGATTCGACGATATCCGCCGGATTGCCGCCTTCGGTCCAGACGATCTCGAAGAGGTCCTTGGCGATCTTGCCGGAGATGGTGCCGTCCTTGATGAGATCGATGATGCCGCCGAGCTGATCGGGCGAAACCGGAGTCTCTTCAATGGCTTTGCCGTCCTTGTTCAAGGCGCCCAGCAAGTCGTTGATCACCCAGTTGGCGGCAATCTTGCCGTCGCGGCCGGCGGCCACGGCCTCGTAATAGTCGGCGATCGCTTTTTCCGAGACGAGCACCGAGGCGTCGTAGACCGAGAGGCCCAAATCCTTGACGAAGCGAATCTTCTTGTCGTCCGGCAGTTCCGGCAGGTCGGCCAGAAGCTTGCCGACGAATTCGTTGTCGAATTCCAGCGGCAGCAGGTCGGGATCGGGGAAGTAGCGGTAATCGTGCGCGTCTTCCTTCGAGCGCATGGAGCGCGTCTCGCCCTTGCCCGGATCGAACAGACGGGTTTCCTGATCGATCGAACCGCCATCTTCCAGAATGCCGATCTGGCGACGGGCTTCGTATTCGATCGCCTGGCCGATGAAGCGGATGGAGTTGACGTTCTTGATCTCGCAGCGCGTGCCAAACCCTTCGCCCGGACGGCGCACGGAGACGTTGACGTCGGCGCGCATCGAGCCTTCGTCCATGTTGCCATCGCAGGTGCCGAGGTAGCGCACGATGGAACGCAGCTTCGTCATATAGGCCTTGGCCTCGTCGGACGAGCGCATGTCCGGCTTGGAGACGATCTCCATCAGCGCCACGCCCGAGCGGTTGAGGTCGACATAGGACATGGTCGGATGCTGGTCGTGCATCGACTTGCCGGCATCCTGTTCCAGGTGCAGGCGCTCGATGCCGATTTCGATATCTTCAAAATTGCCCTGGCGGTCGGGGCCGAGCGAGATGACGATCTTGCCCTCGCCGACAATCGGGTCCTTGAACTGCGAGATCTGGTAACCCTGCGGCAGGTCCGGATAAAAATAGTTCTTGCGGTCGAAGATCGAGCGGTGGTTGATCTGCGCCTTGAGGCCGAGGCCGGTGCGCACGGCCTGGCGCACGCATTCCTCGTTGATGACCGGCAGCATGCCGGGCATGGCGGCATCGACGAGCGAAACGTTGGCATTCGGCGCTTTGCCGAACTCGGTGGAGGCGCCGGAGAAGAGCTTGGAATTGGAGAGAACCTGCGCGTGCACCTCCATGCCGATGATGACTTCCCAATCGCCGGTGGCGCCGGGAATGAAGCGTTTCGGATCGGGGGTGCGGACGTCGACGAGGGTCATGGCAGGCTCTTGGCTCGGGTGTCTTCGGTTGCTGTCTCGGTAGAACATATGGGCATGCCGCGCAAGGTTTTCAGCGGGTGCGGCGCGCCGTCGTTAGCCAAGCCGCAAGGATGATCGGCTAAAGACAGGCGATGAGCACGGCTACAACGCTTCTGATGATTTTCCTTCTCGTGAACGTCGTGACGTTCTGCGTCTTCTGGTGGGACAAGGAGGCCGCGCGGGATGGCCATTGGCGCGTTTCCGAAGCGCGGCTGCTGCAATTCGCGTTCATCGGCGGCAGCCTCGGCGCCTTCGCTGCACAACGGTTGCTGCGGCACAAGACGCGCAAGGAGCCGTTTCGCACGCAGTTGATGGCGATCCTGATCCTGCACGCGGCGCTGATCCCGGCGGCGCTGATCTTCGGCCCTTCCCTTTACCAGATGCTGCGCGCCGGCTGAGATCACCCTCTCGTCGGCAAGGTTGACATGAGGCGCGCTTCGTAACTATTATTGTTACATGAAAAGAAACAGCCGCCTTTCCGCCGTGCTTCACGCCCTCATGCACATGGCCGAGCGCGAAACGCCGATGACCTCGGACGATCTCGCGCTCTGCCTCGATACCAACGCCGTGGTCGTCCGGCGCACCATGGCCGGGCTTCGCGATGCCGGCATCGTGCAATCCGGCCGCGGCCATGGCGGCGGCTGGCACTTTGCCAGGCCGCTAGCCGAGATATCGCTGCTCGACATCTACAATGCGCTCGGCGAGCCGATCGTCTTCCAGATCGGCCCGGCGACGGAAATGCCGGGCTGCGTGGTCGAGCAATCCGTCAACCGGGTGATCGGCGATGCGCTGAAGGATGCGGAGGCAATCCTGATGGCGCGTTTTGCCGGCACGACGCTTGCCGATCTCGCCGCCGACTTTCGGGTGGCGGCAAAACTCTGCCGGGCCGATACGGGCTGACGGCAGCCAACTCCAAAGACCCGCATCGAACGACCGGCACCCGCCGGGCGAACGATGCCGCACGTTCCATGAAAGGATCTATCATGACCGAAGATGCCATCATCATCGGCGGGGGCTTTGCCGGCCTTTCCGCTGCCATGCAGCTCGCCCGCGCCCGCCGTCGCATCACCATTCTCGACACCGGCGAGCCGCGCAACCGCTTCTCCCCGCATTCCCATGGCTTCCTCGCGCAGGATGGCCGGCCGGGGCGCGATATTCTGGCGGATGCCCGCCGCCAGCTTGCCGCCTACGAGACCGTCACCTTCCGCGACGCGCCGGCCGAAAAGCTGGAGGGCGAGATCGACGGCTTTTCCATCCTCACCGGCGATGGCGGGCGGATCGACGCCCGGCGCGTTCTGCTCGCCACCGGCTTCGAGGACCAGCTGCCGGATGTGCCCGGCCTTGCCGAGCGCTGGGGCAAGACGGTGCTGCATTGCCCCTATTGCCACGGCTACGAGGTCGGCGGCGGGCCGGTCGGCGTGCTGGCCCGCACGGCGGATGCCGCGCGCTTCGCGGCGCTCGTCGCCGATTGGGGCGGCGTCACGCTCTTCACCAACGCGACGCCCGAGCCGGACGACGCAACCCTCTCCTTGCTGGAACAGCGCGCCGTAAAGCTGCGGCCGGGCCGCGTCACGGCCATCGCGGACGGGCCGAACGGTATGCTTTCCGTCGAGACCGGGCCGGGCATTCCGACGCTGGTCAAGGCAATCTTCGTCATGCCGGAAGCGCGGGTGCGCAGCGCGATCCCCGGCGATCGCGGCCTCACGCTGAAGGAAACGCCGGTCGGCAAGATCATCCAGACGGACGAGACCGGCCAGACGTCGCTCCCCGGGCTTTATGCCGCCGGCGACATCGCGCTCGGCCCGGGAAACATCACGCTTGCCGCCGCCGATGGCGTGAAGACCGGCGTCATGCTGCATCACTCGCTGATCTGGCCGACGCATTGACGTTCGCAGGCGTCCCGGTTATTTCGGGACATCCGGCTAAATCGGATTCCACCTTTTCAAGGCGGGATCCGATTTAGGAATGTTCGTTGAGCATGTCGTTCTCGCAAAACCGCAAACACTTTTGCGCGACACGCTTGTGGAGTTTTGATGTCCAACTCGTCAGAGACCTGCTGAGGACCCTGCCCGCTCATTAATGCGCGCAGGGTCAGAAAAAACGATGAACCCTGCCACCCGTGGGTGGCGGAACGTTTTTTCGCGTTCATTCGAACGCCAGACGGACTTCTCAAGACAATGGACATTTCCCGCGCCGAACAGCGCATTCTCCACCTGCTCGCCCAGGGCGGCAGGATCGACATCGAAAAAGACGAAAACCGCAAGATCGTCAGCGTCGCCTGCATCACGCGGGACGGCTGGCGCGCCAGCGGGCTCGATATCGAACTCTTCCGCAAACTGAAGCGTCGGCGCAGCATCGCCTCCTCCGGCGGCAGGCCCTACCGCATCACGCAGCGTGGGCTGGAGCTGGTGCGCTCGCAACTGGACAATCAATAGGAAGGGCGGGAGGCGCGGCGAAAGCCCCGCCTCCCCGCCTCAAAACCCGTCCGGCCCGTAGCCGATCGGCGCATCCTCGACGAGCTGCCGGCGCAGGCCGATCGATTCCACATCCCTGTCGAGGCGCTCGGAATAGTCGACGGAAAGCCAGCTGACGGAATAGCCATGCTTCTGGAAGAACCCCACGGCCGCCGTGTTGCGCGCATGGGTCTGGAGGCGTGCGGCCTCGAAGTCGGCGGCAACGATTTCCGCCTCCATGACCGCAAGCAGCGCCGCGCCGACGCCCTTCTTCTGATGAAGCGGATCGACCCAGAGGTCGGTGATCTCGTCGTCGAGGGATTCGCGCGAGGCCCAGCCGGCAAGCCCGCCGTCGAATTCGGCGACGCTGACCCGCAGCCAATGGCGGGCGAGGAACTGCTGAAAGGCATTGCGGGCATGCTCGCGCCGCACCTGAAGGTCGGCGACACCGACGACGGCCTGCTCCCAGGCCCGAACGCCGATTTCGACGATGGCCGGAACATCCTCCTCACGGGCGTTGCGAACGGTGATCATGCCGCCATCAAAGCATTGCGCCCCGCCCTTGGCGAGAGAGCCAAAGGTCTATCCACGGAGATGATGGGGAGCGTTGTCGCAAAGCGGAACCGCCCGGCCTTGCCGGCCGGGCGATCCCTTACTTGTCGCGGAGCTGAACGATATCGTTCATCAGGCCCGCCGTCCCGTTGTGGATGGTCAGGCGCTCCACCTTTCCGGCGATGGCTTCGAGGGCTTCGAGCTCCTTCAATCGCAGCATGACCGGGTTTTCCGCCATCACCTTTGCCGTGTTGAGCAGCGAACGGGTGGCGTTCGTTTCCTCGCGGCGGCGGATGATGTTGGCTTCGGCCTGCTTTTCCGCAGCGACGACCTGGTTGAGGAGGTCGCGCATCTCGCCCGGCAGGATCACGTCCTTGAGCTCGATGGCCGAGACCTCGATCCCGATCGCCGCCATGTCGGCGCGCACCTTCTCGGCAGCTTCCGCGTTGACCGTCACCTTGCGCTCAAGGATCTGGTCGAGCGTCAGCGTGCCGAGCGTCTGGCGGAAGGCGAATTGCAGCGCCCGGTACAAAGCATCGGCAAAGTCCTTCACCTCCGAAACCGCCTTCAGCGGGTCGGCGACGCGGTATTCGGCGGAAATGTTCACCCGGATCGTGACCTTGTCCCGGGTAAGCAGTTCCTGACCGGTCACGTCGAGCGACTGGCGCTTCAGATCGACCACGCGCACCTGGATCGTCTTGCCGACGTTCCAGAAGGCGTGCGCGCCCGGCTCCAGCATGCGCTGGTGCGTGCCATCGACGAAGAGCAGGCCGACCTGGCCGTCGTTGACGATGAAGGCCGTCGTCAGCTCCGTGCGGCGGGCGCGCGTCAGCCGGCGCATCAGCTCCGGATCGATGTCGAGCCGATCCTTGAGATCGACGCGCGTCTCCGTCCACGGACCTGCCGCGTTCCACACCACGAGCTTCTGGTTCGGCGCAAGCACCGAAAAGAGCTCGCCGTCGCGCTCTACGACCGCCACCTCGCGGCTTGCCGTCCGGAAGACCCTCAGTTCGCGGGTTGCCACCTCCGGGAGCGTGTCGAACAACGGCTTCTCATAGGCGGAAGCGAAGGCCGGGCGGTTCACGTCGTGGCGCTCCAGTTCGAGCATGCCGCGGCGGTTCGGCAGGGCGTGTTCGCCCGGTCCGAAAATGCCGAGCACCTCTCCCCTGTAGAGGGCGAGCACGCGTTCGTTGGCCTTCACGAGGACGCGCTGGCGCCCCAAAATCATATCGAGAAACGTCGTCATTGTTCTTGCTCCTTCGGGTCATACGCTACGTCACGAACCGATCTTCCTTTCGTTGATGATGTCGTTTGGCATCGGCAAGTTGTCTTGTCAGTTCCCAGAGAAACCCTGATCGCCCGGGGAACCCGCGGGCGGGGCATGCAAAGAGTGATCCGAGGACCGGATGGCGGCCATCGGCGGCGGGTTTTCGGGAGAGGACCGCGCAGCCTCTCGACGGGCTCGGGAGCGTCACGCTCCCTCGCTGGCCGGAAGGCGGCTTGGCCGTCACCGCGAACCGGACCGCAAACGTCCGGCGTCGGGCTTTCCGGGTTTCCCCGGTCCGCCATCCGCAGTCCGGTCCCCGGACCGGATATCGAGACAGCTTGGAAGGCTGTTTGGAGAAGGATTCGAACCTTCCACAGTCAGAGTAACAGTCTGATGCTCTACCACTGAGCTATCCAATGGAGCAGACAACGGGAATCGAACCCGCGACCTCCGGAGGAATGTCCGGTGCTCTACCGCTGAGCTAGGTCCGCAAACCAGTCTTCATGGTGCGGCATCCGTACACGACGACGGCAGGGCCGCCTCGCGCGGGAGGAGGGTAAAACTCCATCCGTTGACATCCGCACCGGCTGAACGACCGGGAGGGCGCGTTTATTCTCCACTCATGCGGAGATCAAGCGAAAAAGGCGCAGGCACGCCTCTCGTAACGGCAGGTGTTGCCGTTACGACACGTTTTGGCGATGGCCGAGGTGGAGGGCGAAAGCGCCCCTTACCACCACTTGTTCGGCGAGAAGCGGCCGGCGGCCTTTTCGATGACGTGCGCGGTCTTGAAGAGGATTTCCTCCTCGAAGGGCTTGCCGATGAGCTGGAGGCTGAGGGGCAGGCCCTTGTGGTCGAGACCGGCGGGAACGGAGAGGCCCGGCAGGCCCGCCATGTTCACCGTGACGGTGAAGATGTCCTGGAGATACATCTTGACCGGATCGGACGCGAGGTCCTCGTCGGCGATGCCGAAGGCCGAGGACGGGGTGGCGGGGGTGAGGATCGCGTCGACGCCGGCGTTGAAGGCCAGTTCGAAATCGCGCTTGATCAGCGTGCGGACCTTCTGGGCCTGGAGGTAATAGGCGTCGTAGTAGCCGGCCGACAGCACGTAGGTGCCGATCATGATGCGGCGCTTGACCTCGGTGCCGAAGCCGGCGGCGCGCGTCTTCTCGTACATGTCGACGATGTCCTTGCCGTCGATGCGCAGGCCGTAGCGCACGCCGTCATAGCGGGCGAGGTTCGACGAGGCTTCCGCAGGCGCCACGATGTAGTAGGCCGGAAGCGCGTATTTCGTGTGCGGCAGGGAAATATCGACGATCTCGGCGCCGGCATCCTTCAGCCAGGCGATGCCCTGCTGCCAGAGCGCCTCGATCTCCTCCGGCATGCCATCCACGCGGTATTCGCGCGGGATGCCGATGCGCATGCCCTTCAGCGACTGGCCGAGCGCGGCTTCGTAATCCGGCACCGGCAGATCGACGGAGGTCGTGTCCTTGGCGTCGACGCTGGCCATGGACTTCAGGAGGATTGCAGCATCGCGCACATCGCGGGCGATCGGGCCGGCCTGATCGAGCGACGAGGCGAAGGCGACGATGCCCCAGCGCGAGCAGCGGCCATAGGTCGGCTTGATGCCGACGGTGCCGGTGAAGGCGGCGGGCTGGCGGATCGAGCCGCCGGTATCCGTCGCCGTGGCGCCGGCGCACAGGAACGCGGCGACGGCTGCGGCCGAGCCGCCGGACGAGCCGCCGGGCACGAGATCGAGGTTGGAGCCGGTGGCGCGCCACGGGTTCTTGACCGGGCCGTAATAGGACGACTCGTTGGAGGAGCCCATGGCGAATTCGTCCATGTTCAGCTTGCCGAGCATGACGGCGCCGTCGTTCCAGAGGTTCTGGGTGACGGTCGATTCGTATTTCGGCTCGAAACCGTCGAGGATATGGCTGCAGGCCTGGGTGTGTACGCCTTCGGTGGCGAACAGGTCCTTGATGCCGAGCGGGATGCCTTCCAGCGCGCCGGCCTGGCCGGCAGCGATGCGGCCGTCGGAGGCCTTGGCCATGTCGCGCGCCTTTTCCGGCGTGACGGTGACATAAGCATTGATTGCCGGGTTCGCCGCCTCGATCGCGCTGAGATAGGCGTCCGTCAGTTCGACGGCGGTGATCTCCTTGGCGCCGAGCTGTTCGCGGGCTTCGGCAATGGTCAGGCGAGTCAGATCGGTCATGGTGCGGTCACTTCGGGTCAGGCAGCGAGAAGCTGCTTTTGGTAAAATACGGAAAACGGTGAAGCCGGATAGTCGAGCACGGGGCCGCAGCGGGAAAAGCCGGCCTTCTCGTAGATCGCCCAGGCCGCCGGGTGCTGGTCGCCGGTTTCGAGCACGAGCGTCGTCAGCTCCTCCCGTTCGGCGACGCTAAGGATTTCGCCGAGGATGCGCCGGCCGATGCCTTGCCCCTGCCAGGCCGGCCGGGTGAACATGCGCTTCACCTCGCCCGTGGTCTCGGAATGGCGCTTCAGCGCGCCGCAGCCGACGACGGTGTCGCCGTCGCGGGCGATCCAGACCGTGACGGTCGGCTCGGCCATCTGCTCGACGGTCAGGTGGTAGCAGGCCTCCGGTGGCGACAGCGCGAGCAGGACCGTGTTCAGCTCCGCGATCAGCGTGCGAACCTCATCCTGCAACGGGCTTTCGACGGCGATGGTGACGGCCAAGGATTACTCCACAACCTTCGGAACCTGGAAGAAATTGCGGTCGGTGGCCGGCGCGTTGGCGACGATGTCATCGGCCTTGCTGCCGTCGTTGACGACGTCTTCGCGCTTGCGCATCACCATCGGCGTGACCGAGGTCATCGGCTCGACGCCCTCGACATTCACTTCGGAAAGCTGCTCGACGAAGCCGAGGATGCCGTTCAGCTCGCCCGTCATGCGGTTTGCCTCTTCCTCGCTGACGGCGATGCGGGCAAGGCGCGCGACGCGCTTCACGGTGGCTAGATCTACGGACATGGATGGTCTCCGATAGGAAATTTCCTACCCGCTATAATGACCAAGCCCAAGGGGCGCAACGGGGGAATGGCCCCTTCCGCGCCCCCTCGCCCGTTTTCCGGCAGCTCAGCGCGAGACCACGCTGCCCACGCCCGGCACCTCGATCTTCGCCGATGCGCCCTCCATCGCCTGCACGAAGAGGTCGGCCGTCTGGTCGATGATGCCGAAGGAACCGTAGTGGCAGGGAATGACGGTGTCGAACTTGAAGAAGCGCTGGCAGGCGAGTGCCGCTACGGCACCGCCCATGGTGAAGCGATCGCCGATCGGCACGAGGCCGATTTCCGGCTGGTGCAGTTCCTGGATCAGCGCCATGTCGGAGAAGATGTCCGTGTCGCCCATGTGGTAGAGCGTCGGGTCGTTCTCGAAATGCAGGACGAGGCCGTTGGCGCTGCCGAGCGAATGGGAAACGCCGTCCTCGGTGATCTGCGCGGAGGAATGCAGCGCGTTGACGAAGGTGGTGGAAAAGCCGTCGAAATGCACGGTGCCGCCGGTATTGCCCATTTCGAGCTTTTCGACGCCCTTGTTGCCGAGCCAGGAGGCAAGGTCGGCATTTGCCAGCACCGTCGCGCCGGTTTCCCGGGCGATCTGGATGGTGTCGCCGACATGGTCGCCGTGGCCGTGGGTGAGCAGCACATGGGTGAGGCCGGCGACGGCGTCCTGGCGGGTCGATTCGTCGAAGGCGGGGTTGCCGGTGAAGAACGGGTCGATGAGGATCTTGGCTTTCGCCGTTTCGATGCGGAAGGCGGAATGGCCGAGCCAGGTAATCTTCATGGAGGGTCTCCTGTTTGAATGCTTGCAGAATATAGGCCCGGCGATTGTCGTTTCCATCCGCCGCGCGATCGTTATAAGCGTGGCTTTCGAGATGGAGCAATGTCCTCACAAGGAGCCCACCATGGCCGACGACGATTATATCTACGACGAAGTGACAGGCGAATGGCGCCCGGCGTCCGAGATCGCGGCGGAGAAGGCGGCGGGCAACGTGGTGCGCGATGCCAGCGGCACCGTGCTTGCGGATGGCGATTCGGTCGTGCTGATCAAGGACCTGAAGGTGAAGGGCGCCGGGCAGACGCTGAAACAGGGCACCGTCATCAAGACGATCCGCCTCACCGAAAACCCGGAAGAGATCGACTGCCGGCACGATGCCATCAAGGGCCTGGTGCTGCGCACCGAATTCGTCCGCAAGCGCTGAGAAGGTTCTGGCCATGGCGACGCTGACACTGGAAGAACTGGCAGGCATTCTCGCCCCGGGCCAGCCCATCGCCGGACTCGACCTCGGCACCAAGACCATCGGCCTTTCGGTTTCCGATCTCGGCCGCAGGCTCGCCACGCCGCGGCCGGTGCTGAAGCGCGTGAAATTCACGCAGGATGCCGAGGTGCTGCTGGCCTTTGCCGCGAAGGAAAAGGTCGTCGCCTTCGTCATCGGCCTGCCGGTGAACATGGACGGAAGCGCCGGCCCGCGCGTCCAGGCGACGCGCGCCTTCGTGCGTTCCATGGCCGACAAGACCGATATTCCCTTCGTCTACTGGGACGAGCGGCTGTCGACGGTGGCGGCGGAGCGCACGCTGATCGAGATGGATGTGTCGCGCAGGAAGCGGGCCGAACGCATCGATTCGGCCGCCGCCTCCTTCATCCTTCAGGGCGCGCTGGACAGGCTTTCGTCGCTGGCAAGGGCGTCCGAAGACGACTGACGGCGGGCCTGCCACCAGGCCCAGATCTTCTTGCGCCGGCGGAAGGCGATGAGGCCGAGCACCAGGAAACTGTCGAAGATGATGGCGCGCAGCACGAGCGGCGGCAGGTCTTCCGGCGGAATGCCGAGGATGTGGCCGTAGATCTGGAACACCAGGTCATGCGCATCGCGCGTCAGCATGAAGACGCCGAAATTCATGTCGTAATAGGAGAGCCCGTACCAGCTGCCCAGAAGCGCGATCGGGCCGGCCCACAGGAACAGGAACCACTTCATGCCGCCCTCCTCTTCATCACGAGAAGGTCGCCGGCCGCGAAGATGATCTCGCTCACCGCCACGCCCGCGACAAGCACGAGAAGCGGCACGGCAATATCCACCGCCACGAAGCAAAACAGGGTCGTCATGACCGAAATCCGGGCCGTTCTGGCCATACTCAGCACTCGCTCACATGGTTAACACCAGGTAAACGCCACCTTCACCCGTTAACCCTGATCGCGCAACGTAAACCCTTCATTAAGGTTAATATCCACACGGCCGCCGGCGGGCGAGTGCCTTGCCAGACCCGCCAAGGCATGGAATGAGCGGAGATCATTCCTCTGCCGATCCGGTTCCATGCTCCCCATCTTCGAAAGCATCCTCCCCGTCTTCCTGCTCGTCGTGCTGGGAGTGCTGCTCAAGCGCTGGCGGCAGATCGACCGCGACATGTGGAACGGGCTCGAGCAGCTCGGCTTCTTCGTGCTGTTCCCCTGCCTGCTGTTCACGACGCTCGCCAATGCGGAATTTTCCGGCATCGCCGCCGGCAGCGTGGCGCTCGGTTCGATCGGCTCGGTCACGCTTATCGCCTTGCTTCTGGCCATTTGCTGGCCGCTCTTTCGCGCGGCGAACGTCTCGGGACCGGCCTATACCTCGATCTTCCAGACCTCGACGCGCTGGAATGCCTTCATCGCGCTGGCGATCGCCGAAAAGCTCTACGGCCCGCAAAGCCTTGCGCTCGTCGCGCTGGTGGCGACGCTGATCATCATCCCGATCAATTTCTACAATATCGGCATTCTCGTCTGGTTTGGCGGCGGCACGCGTAGCCTAAAAACCTTCCTGCACAAGATCGTCACCAATCCCATGATCATCGGCTCCGTGCTCGGCGTCGCCGTCAACCTTGCGGGAATCCGGATCTACGACCCGCTGATGCAGGCAGCGGAACAGGTTGCGGACGCCTCGCTTAGTCTCGGCCTCATCATGGTCGGTGCGGGGCTGAAGCTCGCCGATGCGCTGAGGCCGCGCCCATTGGCAATGCTGCCGGTCGTGCTGAAGCTGATCTTCATGCCGCTGGTGATGACATGGGCCGCCTATGCGCTCGGCATGCGCGGTGAGCCGCTGCTGACCATCGCCATGGGTGCCAGCGTGCCCACCGCGATGAACGGCTATGTGCTGGCAAAACAGATGGGTGGCGACGCGCCGCTCTACGCCGCCGTCGCGACGCTCCAGACGATCGCGTCCTTCTTCACCATTCCCATGGTGCTGGCGGCGACGGCTTACCTCGCCGGCGGATAGAGCAGGTCGACGATATAGGCCGAATCGAAGCGCGAATCGAGCATGCCGTAGGTCGAGCGCCAGCCGGAGGCGAGGCGCGTTTCGAGGAAGGCATCGGCGATGCGGCCGGCACCGGCGCGGTAGAGTTCGGCCGCCGCCGAGGCGAGCGCCAGCTGCTCGACGAGCATACGAGCGGCACCCTCGTCGCGTTCGCAGAGCGACAGCGCTGCGCGCAATACGTCCACCGTCTTCTTGCCTGCCGAGCCGAGGTCGCGGGCAAGTCCGGCGAAGAGCATTTCGAACAGGTCCCTGCCCCGGCCGATGACACGCATCAGGTCGAGCGCCATCACATTACCCGAGCCTTCCCAGATCGCGTTGACCGGCGCCTCGCGGTAGTGCCGGGCAATCGGGCGCTCCTCGACATAGCCGCTGCCGCCGATGCATTCCATCGCCTCGTAGATCAGCGCCGGCGCGATCTTGCAGCACCAGTATTTCGTCACCGGCGTCATGATGCGGGCATAAGCGGCGTCTTCGGCACTGTCGCGCGCCTTGTCGAAGGCTTCCGCGAGGCGAAGCGAGAGCGCGGTGGCGGCGGCGACGTCGAGCGCCATGTCGGCGAGCACGCGCGTCATGATCGGCTGGGCGACGAGCGGCTTGCCGAAGGCGTTGCGGCCGCGGGTGTGGTGCACAGCTTCGGCCAGCGACGCACGCATGATGCCGGAGGAGGCCAGCGCGCAGTCGAGCCGCGTCAGCGTCACCATGTCGAGGATGGTGCGGATGCCGGCATCGGGCGTGCCGAGCAGGAAGCCGAAGGTTTCGGAGAACTCGACCTCGGAGGAGGCATTCGAGCGGTTGCCGATCTTGTTCTTCAGGCGCTGGAAGCGCAGGCCGTTGGTGGACCCATCCTCCAGCAGGCGCGGCACGAGGAAGCAGCCGACGCCCTCGCGGGTCTGTGCCAGCATCACGAAACCGTCGCTCATCGGCGCGGACATGAACCACTTGTGGCCCGTCAGCCGGTAGATGCCCTCGCCGAGGCGTTCGGCGGTCGAGGTGTTGGCGCGCACATCCGTGCCGCCCTGCTTTTCCGTCATGCCCATGCCGATGGTGACGGCGGTCTTCTGCATGGCGGGCTTGTTGGTCGAATCGTATTTCCGCGACAGGATCTTCCGGCCCCATTCGCGCTGCACCTGCGGCGAGGTGGAAAGGGCGGCAACCGAAGCGCTCGTCATGGTCAGCGGGCAGAGATGGCCGCATTCGAGCTGGGCCGTCAGGTAGAAGCGCACGGCACGCGCCCGGTGCGCCCTGCCCTGCTCATCCGGCACGTTCTCCCACAGCGAGGAATGCAGGCCCGTCGCCATGGAGCGGCGCATCAGGGCGTGCCAGGCCGGGTGGAAATCGACGACATCCAGTCGCTCGCCGCGCGGACCGTGCGTGCGCAGTTGCGGCGGGCTCTCGTTCGCCATACGCGCGAGTTCCTGGGCTTCCGGCGAGGTCACGTAGCGGCCGATCGTGTCGAACTCGTCGCGCAGGCCCTTCGGCATCGCGTCCGTAGCATCGACCAGCAGCGGGTCGGAACGATAGGCATTGATGCCCGACCAGAGCGATGGCTGGTTGAGATCGGCGAATTTCTGTTCGGTGCGGGTGTCGCGAGTCATGAGCGGGTTCTAGCCCAAGTCGCGGCGGGGCGAAACGGGGCGTTGCGGCCTGTGGCACCTCGACGCTCACAAAAGCGTGGGAATGCATGACGGCCGCCGCTGTCAGCCTTGCCGCGGCGGAACCGACACTCTATAGACCCCGCGTATCCACGACAGTTGAGGCGGAGTTTTATGGACTTCTTTCCGCATCGCCACCTTCTCGGCATCAAGGGTTTGACCGAGCGGGACATCACCCTGCTGCTCGACCGCGCCGACGAGGCGGTCAAAATCTCCCGGCAGCGGGAGAAGAAAACGTCGACGCTGCGCGGCCTGACGCAGATCAACCTGTTCTTCGAAGCCTCCACGCGCACGCAATCCTCCTTCGAGCTTGCCGGAAAACGCCTCGGCGCCGACGTGATGAACATGTCCGTCGGCAATTCATCGGTGAAAAAAGGCGAAACGCTGATCGACACGGCGATGACGCTGAACGCCATGCATCCGGATGTGCTGGTGGTGCGCCACTCCTCCGCCGGTGCCGCAGCGCTTCTGGCGCAAAAAGTCTCCTGCGCGGTGGTCAATGCCGGCGACGGCCAGCACGAGCACCCGACACAGGCGCTGCTCGACGCGCTGACCATCCGCCGCGCCAAGGGCAAGCTCTCGCGCATCATCGTGGCGATCTGCGGCGACGTGCTGCATTCGCGTGTCGCCCGCTCGAACATCCTGCTGCTCAACGCCATGGGCGCGCGCGTGCGCGTCGTCGCCCCCGCAACGCTGCTGCCTTCGGGCATCGCCGACATGGGCGCCGAGGTCTACCATTCCATGGCGGAGGGCCTGAAGGATGCGGATGTCGTGATGATGCTGCGCCTGCAGCGCGAGCGCATGTCCGGCGCCTTCGTGCCGTCGGTGCGCGAATATTTCCATTATTACGGGCTCGACGCGGAAAAGCTGAAGGCGGCGAAGGAGGATGCTCTCGTCATGCATCCCGGCCCGATGAACCGCGGCGTCGAGATCGCCTCGGAGATTGCCGACGGGCCGCAGAGCGTCATCGAACAGCAGGTCGAGATGGGCGTCGCCGTGCGCATGGCCGTGATGGAAACGCTTCTTCTTTCGCAGAACCAGGGACCCCGCGCATGAGCCGCACGACCGTCCTCAAGAACGTCCACATCCTGGACCCCTCGCGCAACGTCGACGAAAACGGCTCGATCGTCATCGTGAACGGCAAGATTGCCGGGATCGGCAGCGGCGCACAGAACCAGGGCGCGCCGGACGGTGCCGAGATCGTCGACGGCAAGGGCCTGATCGCCGCTCCCGGCCTGGTCGATGCCCGCGTCTTCGTCGGCGAGCCGGGTGGCGAACACCGCGAGACGATCGAATCCGCGTCGCGCGCGGCAGCCGCAGGCGGTGTGACGACCTTCATCACCATGCCCGACACCGATCCGGTGATCGACGACATCGCGCTGGTCGAATTCGTGCTGAAGAACGCCCGCGACAAGGCGATCGTCAACATCCATCCGGCCGCGGCCCTCACCAAGGGGCTGAAGGGCGAGGAGATGACCGAGTTCGGCCTGCTCCAGGCCGCCGGTGCCGTCGCCTTCACCAATGGCCGCAACCCGATGCACAATGCGCAGGTGCTGCGCCGCGCCATGACCTATGCCCGCGAGTTCGGCGGCGTCATCGCGCTCGAAACCCGCGACAAGTATCTCGGTGCCGGTGGCGTGATGAACGAGGGGCTGCTGGCAAGCTGGCTCGGCCTTTCGGGAAGCCCGCGCGAGGCGGAACTGATCCCGCTCGAACGGGACCTGCGCATCGCCGGCCTCACCCGCGGCGCCTACCATGCCGCGCAGATCTCGGTGCCGGAATCGGCGGAAGCCGTGAAGATCGCCCGCGAGCGCGGCGCGAACGTCACCTGCGGCATCTCGATCAACCATCTGACGCTGAACGAAAACGACATCGGCGAATACCGCACCTTCTTCAAGCTGTCGCCGCCGCTGCGCGGCGAAGACGACCGCAAGGCCATGGTCGATGCGCTTGCCCGGGGCGAGGTCGACATCATCGTCTCGGCGCATGATCCCCAGGACGTCGACACCAAGCGCCTGCCCTTTGCCGATGCGGCGGATGGCGCGATCGGGCTCGAAACCATGCTGGCGGCGGCGCTGCGGCTGCATCACAGCGGCGAAGTCCCGCTGATGCGCCTCATCGATGCGCTCTCGACGCGCCCGGCAAAAATCTTCGGCCTCGATGCCGGTACGCTGGCACCGGGCGCGCGCGCCGATATCGTGCTGATCGACCCGGACGAACCATGGCTTGCCACCAAGGACACCTTCGTCTCGCGCTCGAAGAACACGCCTTTCGAAGATGCCCGCTTTACGGGGCGCGCGGTTAGCACCTATGTTGCCGGCAAACGGGTGCATTCGCTGGCTTAGGCGTCTGCCCCCTCGCCCGCCGGAAGGGACGATTCCGGCGGCGGCATATCAAGGCATGGTTTCGGGGGAAAACTGACGTGTCCGACATCTTTACCTGGCAGCTCGGCGCCCTGCCGACGCTTGCCGCGCTGGCCTTCGGCTATCTTCTCGGCTCCATTCCGTTCGGCCTGATCCTGACCCGCATGGCGGGGCTGGGCGACGTGCGCCAGATCGGTTCCGGCAATATCGGCGCGACCAACGTGCTGCGCACCGGCAACAAGAAGCTCGCCGCCGCGACCCTGTTGCTCGACGCGCTGAAAGGCACGGCGGCGGCCGCCATCGCCTCGCGCTGGGGACTGGACGCCGGCATTGCCGCGGGCTTTGCCGCCTTCCTCGGCCATCTCTTTCCCGTCTGGCTCGGCTTCAAGGGCGGCAAGGGCGTCGCGACCTATGTCGGCCTCCTGCTCGGCCTCGTGCCGGTCATGCTCGCCGTCTTCGCAGCCGTGTGGATCGGCCTTGCCTATCTCACGCGCTATTCTTCGCTTTCAGCCCTAGTTGCAACTGCGGTATCTCCGGTTGTATTGTGGTTTCTCGGTCACGAGAAGGTGGCGCTGCTCTTTCTCGTGCTCACCATTATCACATGGTGGAAACACCGGGCCAATATCAGCCGCCTGATGAGCGGCACCGAAAGCAAGATCGGCAGCAAGGGATAGCCATGCACGACCGCAGCGCAAGGACACGGGGAATTGCGCTGACGGAAAGACAGAGGATCGCCTGGCTGCGCCTCATCCGCAGCGACAATGTCGGGCCGGTCACCTTTCGCGAACTCATCAACCATTTCGGCAGCGCCGAGACCGCTCTGGAGATGCTGCCCGAACTCTCCCGCCGCGGCGGCGCGTCGCGCGTGATCCGCGTCGCGAGCCAGGCCGAGGCTGAGCGCGAGCTGGACCTCGCCGACAGGCATGGCGCCACCTTCGTCGGCATCGGCGAGCCGGATTATCCGCCGCTGCTGCGCCAGATCGTCGGCGCCCCGCCGCTCCTTGCCGTAAAGGGCAACCTGAACGTCGCGTCCGCACCGGCCGTCGGCATCGTCGGCGCGCGCAACGCCTCGATTTCCGGCATGAAATTCGCCGGCCTGCTGGCGCGCGAGATCGGGCGGGCCGGCTATTCCATCGTCTCGGGTCTCGCGCGCGGCATCGATACGGCCGCCCACCGCGCGAGCCTCGACACCGGCACGATCGCCGCCATGGCCGGCGGGCTCGACAAGCCCTATCCGCCGGAAAATATCGGCCTGCTCGGCGAAATGACCGATGGGCAAGGCCTTGCCATCAGCGAAATGCCCTTCGGCTGGGAGCCCCGCGCACGCGACTTCCCGCGCCGCAACCGGCTGATCGCCGGCATGGCGCTTGGGCTGGTGGTGGTGGAAGCGGCGGTGCGCTCCGGCTCGCTGATCACCGCGCGCAACGCCGCGGATTTCGGCCGGCTGGTCTTTGCGGTGCCGGGCTCGCCGCTCGACATGCGCTGCGAGGGCACGAACGGCCTTCTGAAGGACGGCGCGACGATCACGACGACGGCCGACGACGTGCTGGAAAGCCTGCGGCCCCTCTCGGAACCCGACCTCTTCACCCCGCGACCGCATGCCGGTGAGCCGCCGGAGGACACGCCGCCAGCACTTCGCCTGCCACCAAGCGACGGCGAGCGCGAACGGATCGCGGAAGCGCTGAGCCAGGTGCCGGCCGAGATCGACGAGGTCATCCGCCATACCGGCATCGCGGCTGCGACCGTCTACCTCGTGCTCCTAGAACTTGACCTTGCCGGCCGGCTTCAGCGGCATGGCAATGGCGGGGTCTCGCTGACCCCGGAGTGACAGCGGCCGTATGCCGGCCAGGATGTCTCCCGCCTCCACATAGGCCATCTCGATGAAATAGCGCAGCATATCCGCGCCTTCATTGTTCGCGACGGTCCGTAACTCGGCCAGCATCTGGCGGGTGTAAGCGATGTTCTCCTCTGCCGTGTGAGGTGGGAGAGCGGGCTTTGAAGGTTTCGAGTTCATGGCTTATCCGTTGTGCCAATGATTCAGAATCACCGCTAGGTTGTAATTCCTATGCCTAGGAAACGATACAACGATTATTTATAATTGCAAGAATTGATTGATCGCGCATCGGTTGCATCGCGTTGCATCCCACTTATTTCACCCCTACCTCTTGACCGGAACGCTTTGTCTGTTCATGTCGAGACACGACTTTCCGGCGCATTGCGCCCGTTTCGCCGGCACCCAACCGCGCGGCACCCGGTACTCAGAGAAAAATGACGATGAATGTTGTAGTTGTGGAATCGCCTGCCAAAGCCAAGACGATCAACAAGTATCTCGGCCCCGGTTACACCGTGCTCGCTTCCTTCGGCCATGTACGCGACCTGCCGGCCAAGGACGGCTCCGTGCGTCCGGACGAAGACTTCGAGATGACCTGGGAAGTGGACAGCGCCTCCGCCAAGCGTATGAAAGACATCGCCGATGCGGTGAAATCCTCCGACGGTCTCATTCTCGCGACTGACCCGGATCGCGAAGGGGAAGCGATCTCCTGGCACGTTCTCGACGTCCTGAAGAAGAAGCGCGTTCTCGGCGACAAGCCGGTGCAGCGCGTCGTCTTCAACGCCATTACAAAGTCCGCCGTGCTCGAAGCCATGCGCAACCCGCGCGATATCGACATCGCGCTGGTGGATGCCTATCTCGCCCGCCGTGCGCTCGATTATCTCGTCGGCTTCAACCTGTCGCCGGTGCTGTGGCGCAAGCTGCCGGGCGCACGCTCGGCCGGCCGCGTGCAGTCGGTGGCGCTGCGCCTCGTCTGCGACCGGGAATCCGAGATCGAACGTTTCGTCTCGGAAGAATACTGGAATCTCTCGGCCCTGCTGAAGACGCCGCGCGGCGACGAGTTCGAGGCCCGCCTCTCTTCGGCCGAAGGCAAGCGCCTTCAGGCGAAATCCATCAACAATGGCGAAGAGGCGAACCGCCTCAAGGCGCTGCTCGAAGGCGCGACCTACCGGGTCGAGAGCGTCGAAGCCAAGCCGATGAAGCGCAACCCTTCGCCGCCCTTCACGACCTCCACGCTGCAGCAGGCCGCCTCCTCGAAGCTCGGCTTCTCCGCCTCGCGCACCATGCAGGTTGCCCAGAAGCTCTATGAAGGCATCGATATCGGCGGCGAGACCGTCGGTCTCATTACCTATATGCGTACCGACGGCGTGCAGATGGCGCCCGAGGCGATCGATGCCGCGCGCCAGGCCGTGGCAGAACAGTTCGGCGCGCGCTACGTGCCGGATAAGCCCCGCCTCTATTCCACCAAGGCGAAGAATGCGCAGGAAGCCCACGAGGCGATCCGCCCGACCTCCTTCGACCGCACGCCGGACCAGGTGAAGCGTTATCTCGATCCGGACCAGCTCCGGCTCTACGACCTCGTCTGGAAGCGCGGCATCGCCAGCCAGATGGCATCGGCCGAAATCGAGCGCACGACGGTCGAGATCGAGGCGGACAATGGCGGCCGCAAGGCGGGCCTGCGCGCCACCGGCTCCGTCATCCGCTTCGACGGCTTCATCGCCGCCTATACCGACCAGAAGGAAGACGGCGAGCAATCGGACGACGGTGACGACGATGGCCGCCTGCCGGAGATCAACGCCCAAGAGGCGGTCGCCAAGCAGAAGGTGAACGCCACCCAGCACTTCACCGAGCCGCCGCCGCGCTACTCCGAAGCCTCGCTCATCAAGAAGATGGAAGAGCTCGGCATCGGCCGCCCGTCCACCTATGCCGCGACACTCGCGACGCTGCGCGACCGCGAATATATCCTCATCGACAAGCGCAAGCTGATCCCGGAAACCAAGGGCCGCCTCGTCACGGCCTTCCTCGAGAGCTTTTTCACGCGCTATGTCGAATATGACTTCACCGCGGATCTCGAAGAAAAGCTCGACAAGATCTCGGCCGGCGAACTCGACTGGAAGCAGGTCCTCCGCGATTTCTGGAAGGACTTCTTCGCCCAGATCGAGGACACCAAGGAGCTGCGCGTCACCAACGTGCTCGATGCGCTGAACGAGGAACTGGCGCCGCTGGTCTTCCCGAAGCGCGAGGACGGCAGCGATCCGCGCATCTGCCAGGTCTGCGGCACCGGAAAACTCTCGCTGAAGCTCGGCAAGTTCGGCGCCTTCGTCGGCTGCTCGAACTATCCGGAATGCAATTTCACCCGCCAGCTTTCCGCCGATAACGGCTCGGATGCGGAGGCAAACGTCTCCAACGAGCCGCAAAGCCTCGGCAAGGACCCGCATACCGGCGAGGAAATCACGCTCCGATCCGGCCGTTTCGGCCCCTATGTGCAGCGTGGCGACGGCAAGGAGGCGAAGCGTTCGAGCCTGCCCAAGGGCTGGACGCCGGCGAGCATCGACCACGAGAAGGCGCTCGCACTCCTCTCGCTGCCGCGCGACATCGGCCAGCATCCGGAAACCGGCAAGATGATTTCCGCCGGCATCGGTCGCTACGGGCCCTTCCTGTTGCATGATGGCGGCTACGCCAATCTCGAAACCGTCGAGGACGTGTTCTCCGTCGGCCTCAACCGCGCCGTCACCGTCATCGCCGACAAGGCGTCGAAGGGTCCAGGCGGCCGCTCGCGCGGCACGCCGGCCGCGCTGAAGACGCTCGGCGACCATCCGGATGGCGGCCCCATCACCGTGCGGGATGGCAAATACGGCCCCTATGTGAACTGGGGCAAGGTCAATGCCACCCTGCCGAAGGGCAAGGCGGCCGACAGCGTGACCATGGAGGAAGCGCTGGTGCTGATCGCCGAAAAGGCCGGCAAGACGCCTGTCAAGGGCGGCAAGGCCAAGGCGACGAAGGCAGCGAAATCCGACGACGCCAAGGCGGCAAAGCCGAAGGCGAAGGCGAAACCCAAAACCGCAGCCAGCAAGACCGCGGCCAGCAAGACCGCAGCCAAGGCGAAGAAGGCCTGACGACATGACAAGGGAACCACGCAGCCGGGCAGGACAATCCAAGCGGCCCGGCCGCGCGGGTCGTGACGTGCCGCCGACGGACAATATCCCGATCATCCACGGCGTCCTGCCGCCGCGCGACGTGCTGCTGCGCTTCATCGCGGAAAACCCCGAACAGGCCTCCAAGCGCGAGATCGCCAAGGCCTTCGGGCTGAAGGGCGAGACGCGCGTGGAGCTGAAGGCGCTGCTCAAATCCTTCGAGGAAGACGGGCTCCTGGAAAAGCGTCGAAAGTCGCTCGTGCGCCCAGGCGCGCTGCCGCCTGTCGCCGTGCTCGACATCACCACGCGCGACGTGGACGGCGAGTTGATCGGCCGCCCGGCGGAATGGCTCGACGATGCGGGCGTGGCGCCCGCCGTGGCGATCCGCCAGTCCACCGTCGGCAGCAAGGGCAAGGCGCCCGTCGCCGGCCTCGGCGACCGCGTGCTCGCCAAGATCTTCCCGGCAAAGGAACGCGGCGGGCCGGCCTATACGGCGCGCATCATCAAGGTGCTCGACAAGCGCAAGAATTCCGGCATGGGCGTGTTCCGCGCCGCGCAAGCGGGCAGCGGCGGGCGCATCATGCCGATCGATCGCCGCGGCGAGGAGATGGAAGTCGACGCCGCGTTCACGGCGGGCGCCAAGGATGGCGACCTCGTGGAGATCGATGTCGTGCGCATGGGCCGCTTCGGCCTGGCGAAGGCGCAGATCAAGAGCGTCGTCGGCTCGGTCGCCTCGGAAAAGGCGATCTCGATGATCGCCATCCACGCCCACGGCATTCCGCATGTCTTTCCCGATGCGGTGATCCGCGAGGCGGAGGCTGCCGGTGCGGCCACCATGTCGCACCGCGAGGACTGGCGCAGCCTCCCCCTCATCACCATCGACCCGCATGACGCCAAGGACCATGACGACGCGGTCTATGCCGAGCCGGATACCTCTCCCGACAATCCGGGCGGCGTGATCGTCACCGTCGCCATCGCCGATGTCAGCTATTATGTGCGACCGAAATCCGCGCTGGACCGTGAAGCGCAGAAGCGCGGCAACTCGGTCTATTTCCCGGATCGCGTCGTGCCGATGCTGCCGGAGCGCATCTCAAACGACCTCTGCTCGCTGAAGGAAGGCGTCGACCGTCCTGCGCTCGCCGTGCGCATGGTCTTCTCGCACGAAGGCCGCAAGGCGAGCCACACCTTCCACCGCATCATGATGAAGAGCGCGGCGAAACTCTCCTACCAGCAGGCGCAGGCGGCCATCGACGGCGCGCCGGACGACAAGACCGGACCGATCCTCGACACCATCCTGAAGCCGCTGTGGGAGGCCTACCGCATCATGACGGTCGGCCGGAACCGTCGCCAGCCGCTCGAACTCGACATGCCAGAGCGAAAAATCCTGCTGAAGCCGGATGGCACGGTGGACCGCGTCCATGTGCCGCCGCGGCTCGATGCGCACAAGCTCATCGAAGAGATGATGATCCAGGCGAATGTCGCGGCCGCCGAGACGCTGGAGAAGAAGAAGCAGGTCCTGATCTACCGCGTGCACGACGCGCCCTCGCTTGCCAAGCAGGAGGTGCTGCGCGAATTCCTGCAAACGCTCGACATCTCGCTCGTCAAGGGCGGCAGCATGCGCTCCAACCATTTCAACGGCGTGCTTGCCAAGGCGCAGGACAAACCGTTCCAGCAGATGGTCAACGAGATGGTGCTGCGCTCGCAGAGCCAGGCGATCTACAGCCCGGAAAACATCGGCCATTTCGGCCTGAACCTGATGAAATACGCCCATTTCACTTCGCCGATCCGCCGCTATGCGGACCTGATCGTGCACCGGGCGCTGGTGGGCTCGCTCGGGCTCGGCGAAGGCGGCATCACGCCGGACGAGGAAGCGGTGCTCGACGACATCGCCGCCGAGATCTCGACCTTCGAGCGGCGCGCCATGGCGGCCGAGCGCGACACGGTCGACCGGCTGATCGCGCACCACCTTGCCGGGCGTATCGGCGAGGAATTCGACGGCCGCGTCTCGGGCGTCACCAAGGCGGGACTATTTGTCACCCTGCCGGAGTATGGCGCCGACGGCTTCGTGCCTATATCTTTGCTGGGACGCGATTACTTTATCTATGACGAGGCCCATCAGGCGCTGTCCGGCGAAAAAACCGGGCTCGGCTACCGCCTCGGGGATATGGTGCGCGTGAGGCTCGCGGAAGCGGTGCCGCTCGCCGGTTCGCTCCGGTTCGACATGTTGAGCGAAGGACGCAAGATGCCGACGGCAGTGCGCTCCTTCCACAAGTCGGGCCGGCGCAAGGGCGGCGAACCGCGGCGCCAGCCGGGCACCCGCCCTCCCCGCGGGAGACGCTAGGCCGGTGAAGACCGCCGGCAGGAAGGACTGAACCATGCAGGCGAACGAGACCAGCAGCACGCTGCAATTCGGCGACACCGCGAGCACCGCACCGGCGGAGCGCCCGCTCGGCCGCGCCATCAAGCGCGGCATGCTGAACCGCTGCCCGGCCTGCGGCACCGGCCGCCTTTTCCGCTCGTTCCTGAAGCCGGTCGACAACTGTGCGGCCTGCGGCGAGGACTATACGCACCAGCGTGCCGACGACCTGCCGCCCTATCTCGTCATCACCATCGTCGGCCATATCGTCGTCGGCGGCTACATGATGACGGACCTCGTCTGGCCGCTCTCCACCTGGCAGCATCTCGCCATCTGGACGCCGATCACCCTCATCCTGGCGCTTCTCATGATGCAGCCCATCAAGGGCGGCACAATCGGCCTGCAATGGGCGCTGAAGATGCACGGCTTCAACGACAAGCCCGCCGAGACGGAGGCCGCTCCAGCCTATGGCGACCGGACGGCATGACATCTGTCCGGCCTGTCGATGCAGCCTCGATCCTGCTTCTCGACCGGTCGGGGGCCGGCGTGCGCGTGCTCGTCGGCCGACGCAGCAGCAAACATGTCTTCATGCCTGACGTCTACGTCTTCCCCGGCGGCCGGCGCGACGCCGGTGATCGCCTGGTCTCCATCGCCAACCCGCTGAACCCGCTCGCCAACGAGCGGCTTGCGCTGAAGGCCGGCACGCGCTGTTCCAATTCGCGGCTGCGCGCGCTCGGCGTCGCGGCGGTCCGCGAGCTCTACGAGGAGGCCGGCATTCCGGTCGGCGCACCGCTCGCCGAGCCTGCGGAAGGCGCGCTTCCCTTCCGGCCGGACCTCTCTCACCTGCGCTTTCTCGCCCGCGCCATCACGCCCGCCGGCATGGTGCGGCGCTTCGACACACGCTTCTTCACGCTCTTTGCCGACGAGGCGAACGTCGATCCGGCCGGCGCCAAGGCCAGCCATGAGCTGGAAGACCTGCGCTGGGTAGATATTTTTGACCACAAGGGCATCGACATGCCCGACATAACCGTATTGATCCTTGAAGAGCTTAAAAAAAGCATTCAGGAAGACAAGTCTCTGCCCTTCGGAAGGCCCGCGCCGCTGTTCTACGCCCAGCGCGGGCGTCACCTACGGGATATTCTTTGAGGATCGATCGCATATGACGCAGCCGCAATCCGGCACCTCCGGCCCGGTGGAGAGCATCCACTGGAGGTCTCTCATTGCAGCCGTCGCCGCCATTTCCGCAGTCGGCATCGCCATAGGCCTTGGCCTGCCGCTGCTCTCCATCATCATGGAGAAGCGCGGCATCTCCTCCACGATGATCGGCATCAACTCCGCCATGGCCGGTGTCGCCGCCATGGCCGCAGCGCCCTTCACCACCCGGCTTGCCCATGCCTGGGGCACGTCGACGACGATGCTACTTGCCATCCTGCTTTCCGCGATCAGCGGCCTCGGCTTCTATTACATCGAGAATTTCTGGCTGTGGTTCCCGTTGCGCCTGGTCTTCCACGGCGCGATCACCACGCTCTTCATCCTCTCGGAATTCTGGATCAACGCCGCAGCCCCGCCCCGCCGGCGCGGCCTGGTGCTCGGCATCTACGCGACCGTGCTGTCGCTTGGCTTCGCCACCGGCCCCCTGCTCTTCTCCATCCTCGGCAGCGACGGCGTGCTTCCGTTTGCGGTCGGCGCCGCGATCATCCTGCTTGCGGCGATCCCGATCTACATCGCGCGTGCCGAAAGCCCGATCATCGACGAGAAGCCGGAACTGCATTTCATGCGCTACGTGCTACTCGTGCCGACGGCGACGGCCGCGGTCTTCATTTTTGGCGCGGTGGAAGTGGGCGGTCTTTCGCTCTTCCCGATCTACGCCACCCGTGCCGGCTTCAGCGAGCCGCAGGCGGCGCTGCTGCTCACCGTCATGGGCATCGGCAACATGGCCTTCCAGATCCCGCTTGGCATGCTCTCCGACCGCATGAAGGACCGCAGGAGCCTCTTGACGATCATGGCCGTCATCGGCCTCGTCGGTGCGCTCTCGCTGCCGCTGGTGTCGCAGAACTGGGTGCTGATGGCCGTGGTGCTGCTGGTGTGGGGCGGCTGCGTCGCCGGCCTCTATACGGTCGGCCTCAGCCATCTCGGCTCGCGACTCGTCGGTGCAGACCTCGCGGCCGCCAATGCCGCCTTCATCTTCTGTTATGCGGTCGGCACGGTGGTGGGTCCGCAGGCGATCGGTGCGGCGATGGACGTCTCCGGCAATGACGGTTTTGCCTGGGCGATCGTGTCCTTCTTCGGCTTTTACCTGGTACTTTCACTGGCCCGGATCGTTTTCCGACCGAAACGGGCTTGACTTTTCGGGCGCGATTTGTAGTTTCCGCCCAGATTTAAGCCGTGGAGCAGACTGGCTGTCCGCGGCTTCGTTTTTCATAAAGGCAGGACGACCATGGCCAAGGCTACCACCATCAAGATCAAGCTGCTGTCGACGGCCGACACCGGTTTCTTCTACGTAACGACGAAGAACAGCCGTACGATGACCGACAAGATGACCAAGACGAAGTACGATCCGGTCGTCAAGAAGCACGTCGAATTCAAGGAAACCAAGATCAAGTAATCTTGGCAACCCTTTCGGTTCGCAAAGGCGCTGGGCGGAAACGTCCGGCGCCTTTCCTTTTGGGCCGGGTCGCTGCAAACTCTTCAGAGATTCGCGAATCAAAAACGCCGCTCCCTTGACGGGAGCGGCGCTGAACGGGGGTCGGCCAGATACGACGACGGCACGAGGATTCCGTTTGTGTCGTAACCAGCCGACCGACCCCACGACCCAGGAGATGCGGCGGACCTAGCATCATGGGGTAACCGGTTGTGCGGGCTTGTTTGCCGCCCATGAGTTGAACATCGCGCGAAAAAGAAAAAAAATCAACGAATTCTTAACGCTCCCCTCGCCGCTCCTTGTCTCATAGTTAACCGCGGCGCCGACGCTTGTCTCATTGGGTTCCAGTTACGTTATGGATCACAACAACGGCGGGTCCACGTTACGTCAACCATAGCGCGAACCACCCACAACCCTGATAAAATGCCGCGAAGCCACACGGGTAGATTGCAGTCAGCACAACCCGTTGATAAGGCTGGCCAAAAATAAATAGTAGGATTTATAGCGAAATTTCGCCGCGGGCATGAGCCGCAAGGGTCCGAAATCCGTCTTCCGGCCGCGTGCGGGAACCGCCCGGACTTCAAGCCAAATAGCCAAAGTGCAATCTGGCCTGTGGACAACCTACCGCCAACAGCCGGCGAACCACCCGAATCAGGCGGCGGCAGCCACGACGCGATTCCGTCCGGAGCGTTTGGCCTCGTAGAGCGCGGCATCGGCGCGTTTCAGCAATGTTTCCGGGCTGTCGCCCGAAGGCAGCGCGGAGGCGAGGCCGAGCGAGGCGGTGATCGGCAGGAAGACATCGGTGCCGGGAATGCGGAAGGGCTCACGCTCGACGATCGTGCGAAGACGCTCCGCCACACCCGCCGCCATGTCGGCCGACGTGTCGGGCATCACGAGAACGAACTCCTCCCCACCGTAACGGCAGGCGAGATCGGCGCCGCGCACGGCGGAACGGACGCGGTTGGCGAATTCGCGCAGCACGGCATCGCCGGCATCGTGGCCGTAGGTATCGTTGACGAGCTTGAAGCGGTCGATATCGGTGATGCAGACCGAAAGCGGGCGGCCGCGCGCCGTAGCGCGGTCGATCAGCAGCTTCATGTGATTGTCGAGGTAGCGGCGGTTGTGCAGACCCGTGAGGCCATCCGTCACGGCCAGCTCGATCGTCTGGCGCACACTGGCGCGCAGGCGGTCGTTGCAGCGCTTGCGGCGGATCTGGGTGAGGCTGCGGGCGATCAGCTCGTTCGGATCGATCGGCCGCATCAGGTAATCCGTCACGCCGAGATCGAGCGCGCGCACGATCAGGTCGTCATGGCCCTGCTCGGCGATCAGCAGCAGCGGCAGGAAGCGCGTGCGCTCCAGCGAGCGAAGCTGCGAGCAGAGCCGCAGCGGATCGTAATCGTCGAAATTGGCGTTGACGATCACCAGCTCATAATTGCTCTCGGCCGCCTGGAAGAGGGCCGCCTGCGGATCGGACGTGCAGGTGACGTCGGCGATCGGTTTCAGCGCACGCGAAATTCGCTCCTGCGAGCTCGCGCGGCTATCGACGAGCAGCACGTCGCCCGCCTCGTCGCCCATGACGTTATCCAGCCCCTCCTCCATGGAGATGGCGCGGGCGGTCGCCGCGCGCATGCGCAGCTCGTCCGTCAGCGTCTTCAGCCGCACCAGGCTCTTCACCCGCGACATGAGCTGGAGGTCGTTGACCGGCTTGGTCAGGAAATCGTCGGCGCCGGCCTTCAGGCCGCGCACGCGGTCCGACGGCTGGTCGAGCGCGGTTACCATGACGACCGGAATATGCGACGTGCGCGGATTGGCCTTCAGCCGCTCGCAGACCTCGAACCCGTCGATGCCGGGCATCATGATGTCGAGCAGGATGAGATCGACCTGGGTCCGCTCGCAGATCGACAGCGCTTCGTAACCATTATCGGCCGTCAGCACGTCGAAATATTCCGCGAGCAGCCGCGCTTCGAGCAGCTTCACGTTGGCCGGAATGTCATCGACGACGAGGATGCGTGCTGTCATGGCCCTGGTCTCTACCTCATGCGTCGCCGAGATAGGTCTTGATGGTTTCGATGAATTTCGGAACGGAGATGGGTTTCGAGACGTAAGCCTCGCATCCGCCCTGCCGGATGCGCTCCTCGTCACCCTTCATCGCGAAGGCGGTGACGGCAATCACGGGGATGACATGCAGCTCGTCGTCCTCCTTCAGCCACTTGGTGACTTCGAGGCCCGAAACCTCCGGAAGCTGGATGTCCATCAGGATCAGGTCCGGGCGGTATTTGCGCGCGAGATCAAGGGCTTCCATGCCATTCCTGGTCTGGATGGTGGTGTAGCCGGACGCCTCGATGAGGTCCCGGAAGAGCTTCATGTTCAGCTCGTTGTCCTCGACAATCATCACTTGCTTGGGCATTGTGCGTCCCTGTTCCTCTCACCGGCCTTGCAACCCTCCGGAAGATCGATAAGTTGCGGCAAAGCCGAAATCACCCAGCCTGACCGCAGCCACGTTAGCGGCACTTGGTTGATTAAAAGGTAAATTTCCCGAGGAAAAACGATGAAAAGCCAAAAAGATACACCCGCGACGGCGGAGGCGGAAGCAACCGCTGTCGCCATCCTCGGCTGGATCGCCGGCGAGCCGGAATTGCTCTCGCGTTTCCTCGCGCTGACTGGCGTCGCGCCCACGGAAGTGCGCAACGCCATCAACGATCCCGGCTTTCTCGCCGGCCTCGTCGACTTCCTGATGGGACACGAGCCGACGCTGCTCGACTTCAGCGCGGCGACGGGCATCACGCCGGAGACGGTCGTGCGCGCCCATGCGATCCTCTCCGGACCATATGGCGAAACCGATTTCTGAGGGAATAAACCGGGTGTGCGACACCGCGCGTCCAGCCTGTGCGTCGTCATGCTTTCAGCCCCGGTTCCTCTTGAGACTCGCCAACTTAAGCATTAATGTCGCGATGTTCAATATTTGTTCCATTCATGAGCACCGCCGCACAGCGTTTTCCGGGCTTCTGTCGTGACTGCCTTTCCGGGCAGCCGGCCGATCTGCGCCGTTGCCGCGCCTGCGGCAGCCCTCGCCTCGTCTATCATGACGAACTTTACGACCTGACGCTCGCCCATATCGACTGCGACGCCTTCTATGCCTCGATCGAGAAACGCGACAATCCGGAACTCGCCGACAAGCCGGTGATCATCGGCGGCGGAAAACGCGGCGTCGTCTCCACGGCCTGCTACGTCGCGCGCATCCATGGCGTGCGCTCGGCCATGCCGATGTTCAAGGCGCTGGAGGCCTGCCCCAACGCCGTCGTCATCAGCCCGAACATGGAGAAATATGTGCGGGTCGGGCGCGAGGTGCGCACCATGATGCAGGAGCTGACGCCGCTCGTGCAGCCGCTCTCCATCGACGAGGCCTTCCTGGAATTGCGCGGCACGGAGCGCCTGCACCACGATCCGCCAGCCCGCGTGCTCGCGCGCTTTGCCGAGCGCGTCGAGAAGGAGATCGGCATCACCATCTCGACCGGCCTCTCCTACTGCAAGTTCCTCGCCAAGGTCGCGTCGGACATGCGCAAGCCGCGCGGCTTTTCCGTCATCGGCGAAGCGGAGGCGCTGGATTTCCTGCGGGACAAGTCCGTTCGCCTGATCTGGGGCGTCGGCAAGGCCTTTGCGGAGACGCTGGAGCGCGACGGCATCCGCACCGTCGGCCAGCTCCAGACCATGGAGAAAACCGACCTGATGCGCCGCTATGGCGTCATGGGCAAGCGTCTCTTCAACCTGTCGCGCGGACAGGACGACCGCGAGGTGCATCCGAACGACGCCGCCAAGAGCGTTTCGGCCGAGACCACCTTCTTCGACGATATTGCGGGTTACGACGAACTGGTCACGCATCTGCGCCGCCTGAGCGAAAAGGTCGCCTCGCGGCTTCGGAAATCCGGCATTGCCGGCTATACGGTCGTGCTCAAACTGAAGACCGCCGACTTCAAGGGCCGCACGCGCAACCGCAAGCTCGAAGACCCGACCATGCTCGCCGACCGGATTTTTCGCACCGGCCTCGACTTGCTGCGCAAGGAAGTGGACGGCACGAAGTACCGGCTGATCGGCATCGGCGTCACCGAGCTTGCCGATCCCGGCCGCGCCGACCCGCCGGATCTCGTCGATCCGGCCGCGAGCCGCCGTGCTGCGGCGGAAGCCGCGATGAACACGCTGCGCGACAAGTTCGGCAAGGCGAGCGTCGAAACCGGCTATACGTTCGGCAAATCCGGCCCCGAACGCTTTCACGAAAAGTTGACCTTCAAATCGGCCGGGAAAACCGACACCCCCACTGAATAAATCCCGAAGAACCAGCGTTCTGCATTGCATCGGGTTGGCACAGATCGGGGGATCGCCAGCTGCATCAAGCCTTCTTTAAACTGGATGCACTAAGCTCCCCTTCGGTTTGTATTGCGTACGGATGGGTTACATGAAGTTTCGCCTCGCTACTGGCATGAGCATATTGGGCCTGATGCTGAGCTGCGCCACGGCGCTCGGCGGAACGCTCGAGGGTCCCCTTCAGATCATGGTGTCGAAGGACCTGCAGGAACTGAAGATCTATGATGGCGGCGTCATCGTCGCCACATCGCGCGTCTCCACCGGCAAGGCCGGTCATTCGACTCCGACCGGCATCTTCTCCATCCTGGAAAAGAAGCGCACGCACTTCTCCAACCTCTATGACAGCGCGCCGATGCCCTTCATGCAGCGGCTGACCTGGTCGGGCATCGCGCTGCACGCCTCCAACAGCGTGCCCTCCTACCCCGCCTCGCATGGCTGCGTGCGCCTGCCGAACGATTTTGCCAAGACGCTGTTCAGCGTCACGCGGCGCGGCGGCCATGTGCTGATCACCGACCGCGAGATTGCCCCGCAGCGCATCGTGCATGCCGCGCTGTTCAAGCCCGTCGTCGTCGTGCCGGATACGCCGCTCCTGTCGGAAGCGGGCCTGCGCCCGTCGCTCATCGAGGCCGGCGACAAGAGCGTCGAGGTGGCGATGACCGATCCGAAGCCGGAGATCGTCACGCCCATCGTGCAGAAGACCGAACAGGACCCGATCCGCATTCTCGTCACGCGGCGCGGCGAGCGTGAAATGCTGGTGGACCTCCAGCGGCTCCTGACCTCGCTCGGCTATGACGCCGGCATTCCGGACGGCCTGCATGGCAAGCAGACGGTCACCGCCATCCGCGCCTTCCAGCTCGCCGAGGGCCTGACGGAAGACGGCGTGATCTCGCCGGAGCTGGTCGCTGCCGTCTACGCCAAGGCCGGCAAGGGTACGCCGCCGAACGGCCAGATCCTTGTGCGCCAGAAATTCAAGCCGCTGATCGAGGAGCCGATCACCATCCGCAACCCGGAAATCGCGCTCGGCACCCATTTCCTCATCGCCCGCGAAGTCGATGCCGACAAGGGCAAGGCCGAATGGTACGGCGTGAGCATGGACAACCAGCTGCCGCAGGGCACGCTGAAACGCCTCGGCATCACCACCGAGGCCGACGCTTCCGCCCCTGACGCGCTGACGAAAACCCTCGACCGCCTCGACATTCCGGAAGACATGCGCAACCGCATTTCCGGCCTGATGGGCGAAGGCGCCTCGCTGTCGATCTCCGACACGGGCCTTGGCCCCGAAACCGGCGACGGCACGGACTTCATCACGGTCACCCGCAAGGTGCAGAAGGCGGACGCCTCGATCGTGCAGGGCGGCAAGAAGAAGAAAAAGAAGAAGGTCTCGTCGGTCACGGTCGTCAATTAACCCGCGACCTCTGGCGCAGCATAGGGCCACCGGGAACCGGTGGCTCTTTTCGGGCGATCATTCGCCGAGGCGCTGCAACAGTTCCTCGTAATCGCCTTCGGCCGTCGCCAGCCACGCTGTGTCACCAGCAGCGCGCAGACGCTCGATCCTGCTTTGCATGAAGGATTTCGCGTCGTCCATCCGGCCGAGCTCGTAGGCGAGCACGCCGCGCTGGAACAGCATATCCTGTATGGTTTCGAGGTCGTCCTCGGCCTCCGCGATCTCCAGGACACGGACGAGATAGGGCTCCGCCTCCTGCTTGCGGCCCATGGCATGCAGATTTTGCGCGAGGTTGGTGAGCACGGTTTTCAGCTTCGGATGGCTCTTGCCGAAAAGCCGCTCGCCGCGCGACAGCACATCCTGGTTGAGCGCCAGCGCTTCCTCGTAGCGCTTGGCCTCGTGCAATTGGAAGGCCTGCTTCTCGCGCACGCCGGCGCGCTGGTCGTCGCTATATCCCGAGTAGACGTCGGCAAGCAGCGCGGCCTTGCCATATTGCTCGGCGGAAAGCGCGTGGCTGGCGCTGTTGCCGGGAATTGTCGCATAGGCGCCCAGCAGTTCCGCATGAACATAGCGGTCCATCAGCCGTCGGCCGAGCGGACGATCGTCACCCTCGCTCAAGGTCTCCAGCTCCTCCAAGGCCGCAATGCCGTCTTCATAGCCGAGAAGCGCCGAGCGTACCGTGACGCGGCCCATCATCGAGAGAATTTCCCGCCGCTCATCGAGAAGCTCCCGCTTTTCACCGACATAGCTGCGGAGCACCTTCAGTTCTGCCATGGCATCCGTGCCGCTGAACTGGACCTCTTCATCGTCGAGCCGGCTGCTCATCAGAGCAACCCGTTTGCGCAGCTGGGCATCATCGCTCGGTGCGCCCAGCGCCTCGATGGTGACGGTGGTGCGATCGGCCATGGCGATGGACGGGAGGCCGGCGACGGCGAACAGGCAGCACAAGACAGCAGTTCGTAATCGCATCCGTTTCCCCGGCTCCCTGTTCATCGGCAACAGATCAGGAATTTGTGGCCCGGACCCCGAAGGTCAAGGGTGGGCCTGCCGCTTCCACGCCCTTAAACAAAAATTCCACAAACGTCGTCAGGCTGGCCGGGCCAAGAGGCCCGTCGCAAGAGCCTTGAACGCTTCGACAGCTTTGGGAAGCACCTCTTTCGGTTCATCGCTCGCCGCAATCCAAAGCGCAGCGTTGAACGCCATGCTGCTGAGGAGACGGGCGGCGGCCTCGCCATTCACGGGCTTGAGCATTCCCTCCCCGATCAGCTTTTCCACTTTCGCCTGCGTGACTTGCAGGCATTCGCTCTGGCTCGGCCATTGCGAGGGGTCTCCCAGCACGGCAGGCCCGTCGAGCAGCACGATGCGCTGCACCTCGGGATCGAGCGCCATCTCGATATAGGCCGCGCCTTCGGCCAAGAGGCCACCCCAATCGTCTCCCGTGCGCTCCCCGATTTCCTTGGCGCGCGTCGCCATGTCGGAATCGATCTGATGGACGACTGCGGCGAGAAGCCCGCGCTTGTCGCCAAAAATATTGTAGAGCGCGCCCCGCGTCAGCCCGACATCGGCGGTCAATTCGTCCATGGAGGCGGCGGAATAGCCCTTCTTGCCGAAGGCACGGCGCGCGGCGCCGATCAGCTTGACGCGGTTTTCCTCCATCATCTCGATGCGCCGATTCACGATTTCATCCTTATTTTTGATATACGGCCCGTATATGAATTTGACATCTGCGCCATGCGCGCCCAATTTCATATACGCAACGTATACGAAATTACAGCGGCTGTGAAGCGATGCTGCTCCGTCAGCCGCCCCTACAAACAGAAAGAGAGACCGAAATGACCCAACGCGAAGCAATTTATCCGGCTGGCCGGCACGCCCTCTATGACGAACACGAATATTCGGCGGCCATCAAATCCGGCGATCTCCTGTTCGTTTCCGGACAGGTCGGCAGCCGTGCAGACGGCACGCCCGAACCCGATTTCGCACAGCAGGTGCGCCTCGCCTTCGAAAACCTCAAGGCCACGCTGGCGGCAGCGGGCGCCACGCTCGACGATATCGTCGACGTGACATCGTTCCACACGGATCCCGAAAAGCAGTTCGACACGATCCTGGCCATCAAGCACGAGGTCTTCAACACGAAGCCCTACCCGAACTGGACCGCCATCGGCGTCAACTGGCTCGCCGGTTTCGACTTCGAGATCAAGGTCATCGCCCGCATCCCGGCGGCGAAATAACTAGACCAGCTCCACATCCAGCACGCCCGGTGCGGAGCGCATGGCGGCAGCGATTTCGGGGGAGATGCGGAAACGCTCGTTGAGCTCGACCTCGATTTCGCGCTGGCCATTGTCCTTGATGACGATGAACGAGACCAGGCCGTCGCCCTTGGTGTTCAAGTGGGCGGCGATGGAGCGCAGCGGGCCGGAATCGCGCACATAGACGCGAAGCGCCTTCTGGGTCTGGAGCGATTCTTCCTCCAGCGAGCGCAGCGTCTGGATGCGCAGGCCGATGCCTTCCGGCCGCTCCTCCGCCTGCACGGTCATCACCAGCGATTTGCCGGCCTCCAGCAGGTCGCGGTACTGGTTCAGCATTTCCGAAAACAGCACCGCCTCGAACTGGCCGGACGAATCGGAGAAGGCGACGATGCCCATCTTGTTGCCGGTGCGGGTCTTGCGCTCCTGCTTGGAGGTCACCGTGCCGGCAAGGCGGCCGGCGGTGGCGCCGCGTTTCACGGCGATGGCGAAGTCGGCAAAGGTCTGCACCCGCATCTTGGACAAGATCGGCGCATAGGTGTCGAGCGGATGGGCCGACAGGAAGAAGCCGAGCACCTGGAACTCGCGGTGCAGCTTTTCGGAGGCAAGCCATGGCGTGTAGGACGGCAGCGTGATCACCTCCGGCCCGGTCGCAGCCCCCATGCCGAAGATGTCGCCTTGCCCGCTGTTCTTGTCTTCCTGCGCGCGCTGCGCATAGCCGAGCATGCGGTCGAGGCCGGCAACCATGGCGGCGCGGTCATGGCCGAAACAATCGAAGGCGCCGGCGACGATCAGGCTTTCGAAGACGCGGCGGTTGACGAATTTCGGGTCGATGCGCAGGCAGAAGTCTTCCAGGCTCTTGAACGGCGTATCGCCGCGCACCTGCACGATGTGCTGCACGGCCGCCTCGCCCACGCCCTTGATGGCGGCGAGCGCGTAGTAGATGCGGTTTTCGCCGGTCTCGAAATGGGCAAACGACGTCTGCACGGAAGGCGGGATGACCGCGATGGCGAGACGCCCGGCATCCTGGCGGAAATCGTTCAGCTTGTCCGTGTTGGACATATCGTAGGTCATCGACGCGGCCAGGAATTCGACCGGGTAATGCGCCTTCAGATAGGCTGTCTGGTAGGAAACGATGGCATAGGCGGCGGCATGCGACTTGTTGAAGCCGTAGTTGGCGAACTTGGCCAAGAGGTCGAAGATCAGGTCGGACTGCGGCTTCGACACGCCGTTCTTCACGGCGCCGTCGACGAAGCGGGCGCGCTGCTTGTCCATCTCCTCCTTGATCTTCTTGCCCATGGCGCGGCGCAGAAGATCGGCTTCGCCGAGCGAATAGCCGGACAGGACCTGGGCGATCTGCATCACCTGTTCCTGGTAGACGATAACGCCCTGCGTCTCTTTCAGCAGATGGTCGATCATCGGATGGATCGACTCGATCTCCTCCTCGCCGTGTTTGCGGGCGTTGTAGACCGGGATATTCTCCATCGGGCCCGGGCGGTAGAGCGCCACGAGCGCGATAATGTCCTCGATGCAGTCGGGCCGCATGCCGATCAGCGCCTTGCGCATGCCGGCACTTTCCACCTGGAACACGCCGACCGTCTCGCCGCGCGACAGCATCTCGTAGGTCGGCTGGTCGTCGAGCGGCAGGCTTTCGAGCTTCACCTCGACATCGAGCTTGCGGATAAAATCGACCGCCGTCTTCAGGACGGTCAGCGTCTTCAGGCCGAGGAAGTCGAACTTGACGAGGCCGGCCTGTTCCACCCATTTCATGTTGAACTGGGTGACCGGCATGTCGGAGCGCGGATCGCGGTACATCGGCACGAGCTGCGAGAGCGGCCGGTCACCGATGACGATGCCGGCGGCGTGCGTCGAGGCGTGGCGGTAGAGGCCCTCGATCTTCTGGGCGATATCGAGCAGGCGCGCGACGACGGGCTCCTTCTCCGCCTCCTCCTGCAGCTTCGGCTCCTCCTCGATCGCCTTGGAGAGCGGCGTAGGATTGGCCGGATTGTTCGGCACGAGCTTGCAGATCTTGTCGACCTGGCCGTAGGGCATTTCCAGCACGCGGCCGACGTCGCGCAGCGCCGCACGCGCCTGCAGCGAACCGAAAGTGATGATCTGCGCCACCTGCTCGCGGCCGTATTTCTGCTGCACGTAGCGGATCACCTCTTCGCGGCGGTCCTGGCAGAAGTCGATGTCGAAGTCGGGCATCGAGACGCGTTCCGGGTTGAGGAAGCGTTCGAAGAGCAGCGAGAAGCGCAGCGGATCGACGTCGGTGATCGTCAGCGCATAGGCGACGAGCGAACCAGCACCCGAGCCGCGGCCGGGTCCGACGGGAATATTCTGCTGCTTGGCCCATTTGATGAAGTCGGCAACGATGAGGAAATAGCCGGGAAACTTCATGCGTTCGATGACGCTGAGCTCGAAATCCAGCCGTTCGCGATAATCCTGCTCGGTATAACCGGGCGTCAGGCCGAGCAGTTCCATGCGGCTTTCGAGACCCTCCACGGACTGGCGGCGCAGTTCCGCCGATTCGGCGCGGTCCGCCTCTTCCGGATCGTCCGTCGCGCCCGTGAAGCGCGGCAGGATGGGGCTGCACGTCTTCAGCACGAAGGAGCAGCGCCGGGCGATCTCGACCGTGTTCTCCAAAGCCTCCGGCAGGTCGGCAAAGAGCTTTGCCATCTCCTTGCGGCTCTTCAGATAATGGTCGGGCGACAAGCGGAAACGGTTGTCGTCCGAGACCATGGCATTGTGCGCCACCGCCATCAGCGCATCATGCGCGTCATAGTCATCGGGCGCCGGGAAGAACGGCTCGTTGGTGGCGACCAGCGGCACATCTTCCGCATAGGCAAGCTCGACCATGCGGCGCTCGTGCTGCTTGTCGTAGCGCCCGTGACGCTGCAGCTCGATATAGAGCCGGTCGCCGAAGACGCGCTTCAGCGCATGAAGACGCGCGCGCGCCACCGCCGGCTGGCCGGCGAGAATGGCCATGTCCACCGGCCCGCCATGGGCGCCGGTCAGCGCGATCAGCCCGTCCATGCCCGCTTCCAGCCAGCTATAGGCGATGCGGATCGACTGGTTGCCCTCGCCGCCGAGATAGGCGCGGCTGACGATCTCGACGAGACGCGCATAACCGGCATCGGTGGCGGCAAGCAGCACGATCGACGGCAACTTCACGAGCTGCGCCTGCCCGCCGCGCCGCTCGCCGTCGCCCTCGTCTTCCATGTCGATCGACAGCTGGCAGCCGATCAGCGGCTGGATGCCGTCGCCGATCGCCTTCTGCGAAAATTCCAGCGCGGCGAACAGGTTGTTCGTGTCGGTGATGGCGATCGCCGGCTGCTGATCGGACGTCGCCTTGCCAATGATCTTCTTGATCGGCAAGGCGCCTTCGAGCAGCGAAAAGGCTGAATGCACGCGCAGATGCACGAATTGCGGCGTCTCCGCTGCCGCGCCGCCATCCATCTTCCGAGCTTCGTCCGCCATGCGCATCTTCCTTCCGGTCAAGGCAGGAAGCTTAAGCGGATTCGCACCCGTCTCGTCCAGAAGGTTATTGCCGTTACACCCGATTTCCACGCGCGAGCACGCGTGGGCGAGAGACGATCGGCTTCAAAGAATGAAATGCGGCCGTCAGATTCCGAAGAGGATGACGGAGAAGGTGGCGACGAACATGGCCATGGAGGTGAATGCAGCAAGATCACGAAGAAAATCGGTCATGTGGCTCCCTTTCCTTTTATGTTGTCACTTTGTTCTATTCTTGTTCTCATGTCAACAGCTTTCCACAGGCCCTCTGGACCGGCGTTCGAAGGCGCAATATGGTCGCCTCGCTCACATGGAGGAAAAGAGATGAAGTCGTTGATTGCCGCCCTTCTGCTTTCGGCCAGCCTGGCTGCCCCTGCCGCCGCCGCGGATTTCCCCGCCGAGCGCATCATGGCCATGGCGAGCGGCGACTGGAACAAGGACGGCACGCCGGATCTCGCCCTGGTGGCAACGCCGGGCGACGACAGCGGAGACGACAACGGGCTCTACATCTACGTCGCCAAGCCGGAGGAAAACCGGCTGACGCTGGCGCTCGCCCTGCCGAGAACGGTCTGGGGCAACCTGACCATGTTCGGCCAGGAGCCGGAGCTGGCGGCGCTCGCCAACGGCTCCTTCACGCTCACGACGAAAAACGACTCGATCGGCCGCGACCGCTGGCGCCAGACGCTGACGATCGCACACCGCAATTTCGATTTCATCGTCGCGGGCTACACCTATTCGTCCTACGACACGCTCGACACGGACGCCGTCAGCGATTGCGACCTCAACGTCTTGACCGGCAAGGGCAAGGCGCTCGGCCAGCCGATCACCGGCAAGGCGCAATTCGTGCTGCTGAAGGACTGGAACGACGAGATCGCCCGCTCGATCTGCGGGCTGGACAATTAATCAGCGCGAGGCGTGACTCAGGCGAGCTCGCGCACGAGGCCGTCCTCGATCGTCACGCGGCGATCCATCAGGCCGGCGAGCTCGTGGTTGTGCGTGGCGATGAGCGCCGCAAGGCCGGACTGGCGGGCGAGCGCTTCCAGCGCCTCGAAGACGTAGCCGGCGGTTTCCGGGTCGAGGTTGCCGGTCGGTTCGTCGGCCAGCAGCAGCAGCGGCGCATTGGCGACGGCACGCGCGATGGCGACGCGCTGCTGCTCGCCGCCGGAGAGTTCCGACGGGCGGTGCTCGGCGCGATGGCCGATGCGCATATAGTCGAGCAGCTGGGCGGCGCGTTCGCGCGCCTCCGCCTTGGTGAGGCCGCCGATGAGCTGCGGCATCATGATGTTTTCCAGCGCGCTGAATTCCGGCAGCAGATGGTGGAACTGGTAAACGAAGCCGATCTCGTTGCGGCGGATCGTCGTGCGCTCCTCGTCGGCAAGCTCGGCGCAGGAATGGCCGTTGACGAAGACCTCGCCGACATCCGGCTTTTCGAGCAGGCCGGCAATGTGCAAAAGGGTCGACTTGCCGGTGCCGGAGGGCGCCACGAGTGCGACGGTCTCGCCGCTCTTCAGCGTAAAATCGGCGCCCTTGAGAATCGTCAGCAGGGTCTCGCCCTGGCCGTAGTGCCGTTCGATGCCCCTGAGTTCCAGTGCGTTGCGCGCGTTCATGGCGTTCTGTTCCTATTCGTACCGCAGGGCCTGGACGGGATCGAGCTTGGAGGCGCGCCAGGCGGGGAAGATGGTCGCGAGGAACGAAAGCGCCAGCGCCATGACGATGACCGTGACCGTCTCGCCGGCATTCATGTCGGCCGGAAGCTGGCTCAGGAAGTAGAGTTCCGGGTTGAACAGCGTCGTGCCTGAAATCCACGAGAAGAACTGGCGGATCGACTCGACGTTCAAACAGACGACGACGCCGAGCGCGACGCCGGCGAAGGTGCCGACCGTGCCGATCGCAGCCCCCGTCATGAAGAAGATGCGCATGATGGCGCCCGACGTGGCGCCCATGGTGCGCAGGATCGCGATGTCGCTGCCCTTGTCTTTCACCAGCATGATGAGGCCGGAGATGATGTTGAGCGCGGCGACGAGCACGATCAGCGTCAGGATCATGAACATGACGTTGCGCTCGACCTGAAGCGCCGAGAAGAAGGTGCGGTTGCGCTGGCGCCAGTCGGTTATGTAGATCTGCCGCCCGGCCGCCGCCTCGATCGGCTGGCGCAGCTCATCGACCGCGTCGGGATTGGTGACGAAAAGCTCGATCGACTGCACGATGCCTTCGGCGTTGAAGTAGAGCTGTGCCTCTTCGAGCGGCATGTAGATGATCGAGGCATCATATTCCGACATGCCGATCTCGAAGATCGCCGAGACCGTGTAGGTCTTGACGCGCGGGTTGACGCCGAGCGGCGTCACGTCGCCTTCGGGCGCCACGAGCGTGATCTGGCCGCCGGCGCTCAAGCCGAGTTGTTCGGCCATGCGCGAGCCGATCGCCACGCCGCTGCCGGAGGCGAAGCCGACGAGGTCGCCTTCCTTGAAATTGTCCGAGACGGCCTTCATCTTCGCCAGATCATCGGCGCGGATGCCGCGCACCAGCGCGCCCGTGCCGGCCCCGGCCGTGCCGGAAGCCAGCGTCTGGCCCTCGACAAGCGGGATCGCCATCGTGACGCCCGCGACGGCGGAAAGGCGATCGGCGAGCGCTGCATAGTCGTTCAGCGGCGTGTCGATCGGCTGGATGATCATGTGGCCGTTGATGCCGAGGATGCGCGAGATCAGCTCCGTGCGAAAGCCGTTCATCACGGCCATGACGATGATGAGCGTGGCGACGCCCAGCATGATGCCGATGAAGGAGAAGCCGGCGATGACCGAGATGAAGGCTTCCTTGCGCCGGGAGCGCAGGTAGCGCCAGGCGACCATCCGCTCGAAAGCGGAGAACGGGCGGTTTTTCTTGTAGGCTTGAGCCCCGGTTGCAGATGCACCGCTCGCTGCGTCAGCCATGGTCCCTCCCGTTGCCCCGGCGCCGGCACGCCGCATCAATTACCGGACGTCAGGCGGTTGATCGCCGCCTCGATGGTCAGCGTCTCGCGCGCACCGGTCTTGCGGTCCTTGATCTCGACTTCGCCGTTGGCGACGCCGCGCGGGCCGGCAATGACCTGCACCGGCGCACCGATGAGGTCGGCCGTCGCGAACTTGGCGCCTGCCCGCTCGTCCTTGTCGTCATAAAGCACGTCGATGCCGGCCTTCAGCAGTTCGGCGTAGATCTTTTCGCAGGCCGCGTCGCAGGCGTCGTCGCCGGACTTCATGTTGATGACGATCGCCTCGAAGGGGGCGACGGCTTTCGGCCAGATGATGCCGTTCTCGTCATGGGACGCTTCGATGATTGCCGGAACGAGGCGCGTCGGGCCGATGCCGTAGGAGCCCATGTGCACGATGTGCTCCTTGCCGTCCGGGCCCTGCACCTTGGCGCCCATGGCTTCGGAATATTTCGTGCCGAAATAGAAGATGTGGCCGACCTCGATGCCGCGGGCGGACAGGCGCTCGCCTTCAGCGATCGCATCAAAGGCGGGGGCATCGTGCATTTCCGACGTCGCGGCGTAGCGCGAGGTCCACTTGTCGAAGATCGCCTTCAGGCCTGCGACGTCCTCGAAGTTGGTGTTTTCGGCCGGAACGTCGAAGTTCAGGAAGTCCTTGTGGCAGAAGACTTCCGATTCGCCCGTATCGGCGAGGATGATGAATTCGTGGCTGAGATCGCCGCCGATCGGGCCGGTATCGGCACGCATCGGAATGGCGCGCAGACCCATGCGCGAGAAGGTGCGCAGATAGGCCGCGAACATGCGGTTATAGGCGTGCACCGCGCCTTCGCGGTTGAGATCGAAGGAATAGGCGTCCTTCATCAGAAACTCGCGCGAGCGCATGGTGCCGAAGCGCGGACGGATCTCGTCGCGGAACTTCAGCTGGATATGATAGAGGTTGAGCGGCAGGTCCTTGTAGGACTTCACATAGGACCGGAAGACGTCGGTGATCATCTCCTCGTTCGTCGGGCCGTAGAGCATCGGCCGCTCCTGGCGGTCCTTGATGCGCAGCATCTCCTTGCCATAGGCGTCGTAGCGGCCGCTTTCCTGCCAGAGTTCGGCGGATTGCAGCGTCGGCATCAAAAGCTCGATGGCGCCGGCGCGGTTCTGCTCCTCACGGATGATGGCGTTGACCTTGTCGAGGACACGCTTGCCCAGCGGCAGCCAGGTATAGATGCCCTGGGACTGTTGCTTGACCATGCCCGCACGTAGCATCAGCCGGTGCGAGACGATCTCGGCCTCCTTGGGGTTTTCCTTGAGGATGGGCAGGAAGAAGCGGGAAAGGCGCATATCGGGTTCCGGACTGACTGATCCGCCCTATTCGGGGAATCGGGCAAAATGACGTTGATTTTGATGCGTTCATAAACGCTTCGCCGGAGGAAGGGAACCCGGCAGGCCCAGCCCGTGCATCGAGTCGGCGCACTGTCCACCGTCACCGACGGATGCGACAAATGTGGCGGAAAAATGGGGGCGCCAATAACAGAAATTGCGTGCAGGTTGTCAATGGAAAAATTTTATTCCAGTGTAGCAAAAATGCAAAAAAAGCGGATGACAACGCCTAAGCTTTGGGCTAGTTTCAGGCCACAAAACAGGCAAGAAGTACAAATTCTTGCCATTTCGCGGTCAAGTCTTGGGAGGATCAGATCTTTGGCGCGCGTAGACGCTGCCACCGCACAACGGATAAAGATCACGCGATACCTGTAAAACAAGGCTTTCAGCCTTGTTTTTTTTTGCCTTTTGCCAAGACGGCCCCTCCCTTGATAAGCCCGCCTGCCGGGTCCATGCGTCAAAGCCGCACACGTCCCCGCTCCTGCGACACTCCGCCTCACGCTGGGTAAAGCCAGCCGTGCCACGATGCGCCTTGCGGGGTGCTTATGCGCCGTTTTTTCGGGGTTTTTGCCGGTCATTATGACAGGGGGCAAAGAAAGACTTTTCCAGTGCTCACCGGAGGGGCTGGAAAATCATGCTTCCGGCCGTTGTGACACCGTTAACCTTTGTGGCGGGCGCCTATTTAAAATCCGGCATGAATTGCGGGATGGAGTCGATGCCGTAGCCCAGCCGCACCGACAGCACGTACCAACAGCCGTAGACCACGGCGGAAACGATCGTCGTGATCAGCATCACGCGGCCGCCCCGAAAACGCGCAGGCGCGCTTTCCACCGTGCCGGGCACCACCTCCTCGGCTTCGGCCTGCGTCTTCAGCCCGAAGGGCAGCACGGCAAAGAGCGTCATCCACCAGACGATGAAATAGACGGCGAAGTAGGAAAACCACTGCATGGATGAGACCCTCGTGCGACAGCCGGTCTTTTACGCCGGTCGCAGGTGAAGTTCAAACGGCATGAGGGCGGCGTGCTGTCACACCTCTTCGAGCTCGACCAGCGTGCCGAAAAAATCCTTGGGATGCAGGAAGAGCACCGGCTTGCCATGAGCGCCGATCTTCGGATTGCCGTCGCCCAGCACACGCGCACCGTTCGCCGCCAGCCGGTCGCGGGCGGCGACGATGTCATCCACCTCATAGCAGATATGGTGCATGCCGCCGGCGGGGGATTTTTCGAGGAAGGTGCTGATCGGCGAAGCGTCACCGAGCGGCTCCAGCAGTTCCACCTTGGTGTTCGGCAGCTCGACAAAAACCACCGTCACGCCATGCTCCGGCAGTGCCTGCGGCGGGGAGACTTTTGCGCCGAGCGTATCGCGGTAGGTCGCCGTGGCAGCAGCCATGTCCGGCACGGCGATGGCGATGTGGTTGACTTTGCCGAGCATGGGGTTCTCCTCTTACAGAGCAGTCGTCGGGACAGCCCCCTCATCCGCCTGCCGGCACCTTCTCCCCGCAAGCGGGGCGAAGGGGATGTTGCGCCGTTTTCCCCGAAAGTCTTAGCGGGGCAACGCGTTGCCCAAAAGTCCCTTCTCCCCGCCTGCGGGGAGAAGGTCGCGGCAGCGGGATGAGGGGCCGGCGCTTGTCCCGATCACACCTTCGTCAAAAACACCGTGACCACAGGCTTCTTGCCCCAGATCTCATTTGCCGTGGAGCGCACGGCGCGACGCACGGCTTCGCGCACCATCTCCAGGTCCTTGCGGCGGGCGCGCGGGATGCTTTCAACGGCGCCGAGCACGGCGTCGTAGAGTGTGTCGCCCATGTCCTCGCCCTCGTCGTCGAACTGCGGCAGGCCGAAGGGTTCCACCTCGGGATCGCCCATGAAATCGAAGCGGTTGTCGAGCAGGATGCTGACGGCGACGTGGCCGACGAAGGCGAGCTTGCGGCGGTCGCCGATGCCCATTTCCTCGTAGTCGCCGATGAGGTTGCCATCCTTGAAGATGCGGCCGAACGGCGCGTGGTCGACGACCTCGGGCACGCCGGGGGCGAGCTTCAGGACATCGCCGTTGCGCACGCGCGGCACCTGCGCGATGCCGGACTGTTCGGCGAGCTGGGCATGGGCGGTCAGGTGTGCTGCCTCGCCATGCACGGGCACGACCATCTTCGGGCGCGTCCAGCCGTACATCTGCTGCAGTTCGTGCCGGCGCGGGTGGCCGGAGACGTGAACCAGCGCCTCGCTGTCGGTGATGACGTTGATGCCTTGGTCGACCAGGCCGTTCTTGATGTCGTTGATCGCCTTCTCGTTGCCGGGAATGGCGCGCGAGGAAAAGATGATTGTGTCGCCATCCGTGAAGGCGACGTTGCGCATCTCGTCGCGGGCGATCTTGGCCAGCGCCGCACGGGGCTCGCCCTGGCTGCCGGTCAGGATGACGACGACCTTGTCGCGCGGGATATAGCCGAACTCGTCTTCCGCGATGAAGGGCTTCAGGCCTTCCATGAGGCCGATGTCACGGGCGACTTCCGTCACGCGCTTCATGGAACTGCCGAGCAGCAGCACCTCGCGGCCGGCGGCTTCGGCGGCCTGCGCGATCGACCGGATGCGGCCGACATTGGACGAGAAGGTGGTGATGCCCACCCTGCCCTCGGCGCTCTCGATGATCTTGGTGAGGCTTTCGGAGACTTCGCGCTCGGAGGGCGAGACGCCGTCGCGAAGGGCATTCGTGCTGTCGCAGATCAGCGCCAGCACGCCCTCGTCGCCGAGCTTGCGAAAGCGCGTCTCGTCGGTGAGCGGCCCGAGCGACGGGTCGAGGTCGATCTTCCAGTCGCCGGTGTGGATGACGGTGCCGAGCGGCGTCTTGATCGCCAACGACATCGGCTCGGGGATGGAGTGGTTGACGCCGATCGCCTCGATCTCGAACGGCCCGACATTGATGCGGTCGCCTTCCTTGAAGATGGTGATCGGGATTTCGGTGCGGCTCTTCTCGTAATTGCGCTTGGCTTCCAGCATGCCGGCGGTGAACGGAGAGGCATAGACCGGCACGTTGAGGCCCGGCCACAGCTCGTTCAGCGCGCCGTAATGGTCCTCGTGCGCATGGGTGATGATGATGCCCTTGAGCTTCTCGCGCTCCTTGGCGAGGAAGCGGATATCGGGCAGCACCAGATCGACGCCCGGCAGGTCCGGCCCCGGAAAGGTGACGCCGCAATCGACCATGATCCACTGGCGGCTGGCCTTCGGGCCGTAGCCGTAGAGCGCGAGGTTCATGCCGATTTCGCCGACGCCGCCCAGCGGCAGGAATACCAGTTCGTCTTCTTTTGCCATCGGCTTCAAAAATTCCTATCCAAAAAACACGTCGCCGGCCGCGATCAGTCGCGTGCCGCCGTCATCCATCTCCAGTTTCAGGAGACCTGTATCATCAATTCCGGAAAAGCGCCCGGAAATAGAACGGTCGGGAAGGTTGACCGTTATGTTTTCCCCGATGCCGCCGGCGACCTTTTTCCAGCGTTCCATGATGGCCGAAATCCCCCGTCCGGCGTCCCACAGCGACAGCGTTTCGGCCATCGACTGGAAGAGGTAGGCGAACAATTCGTCAGGGGAAGCGGAGGCGCCGAATTCGCGCAGGGTGGCGACCGGATAGAGCCCCGCATCGGGCGCCACGGCGACATTGATGCCGATGCCGATCACCAGTCCATGCCGGCCATCGGGCAGCGTCTCCCCCTCGATGAGGATGCCGCAGACCTTGCGGCGGTCGACCAGAATGTCGTTTGGCCACTTGACCAGCACATCGGGTGCATCGAGCGGCATGATGCGGCTGACGGCGGCCTGCACGGCGACGGCGACGGCGAGCGGCAGGGAGCCGAGCCGGTCCATCGGCGCCGGGTCGATCAGCATCAGCGAGGCGTAGAGATTGCCGGGCTCGGAGAACCAGGCCCGCCCGCGCCGGCCGCGCCCGCCCGTCTGGCGTTCCGCGGTGATCCAGAGACCGGAAAGCGCGCCCTTTCGGGCGCGCTCCAGGCATTCCGTATTGGTCGAGCCCACTTCAGCGAGCGCCTCGTGCCGGAAGTCGTCGAGCGACATCCGGCGAGGATTTTCGGACCCGCTCAAAAGAAGGTCCGCGCCGCGGCTTCGGCCGCCGCGCCGATCGGGCCGCCGATCAGCACATAACCGACGACGAACAGGCCGGAGAGGCCGAAGACCAGCTTCAACTCGCCGGCGGTGCGGGCGAACTCGCCGGTCGCCTCGTCGAACCACATGACCTTGATGATGCGCAGGTAGTAGTAGGCGCCGACGACGGAAGCGAGCACGCCGATGATGGCGAGCGCGTAGAGATGCGCTTCGATCGCCGCCATGAAGACGAAGTACTTTGCGAAGAAGCCTGCCATCGGCGGGATGCCGGCGAGCGAGAACATCAGGATCGTCAGTACCGTCGCCATGAAGGGGTTGGTCGTGGACAGGCCGGCGAGATCGTCGATGTTCTCGACATTGCCGCCTTCCTTGCGGCGCATGGCGAGGATGCAGGCGAAGGTGCCGAGCGTCATGACCATGTAGATGAGCATGTAGAGTGCCACGCCGCGCACGCCGGCCATGGAGCCGGCGGCAAGGCCGACCAGCGCATAGCCCATGTGGCCGATCGAGGAATAGGCCATCAGGCGCTTGATGTTGCGCTGGCCGATGGCCGCGAACGAACCGAGCAGCATGGAGGCGATCGAGATGAAGACGATGACCTGCTGCCAGTCGGCAACGACAGGCTCGAAGGCCTCGATGACGATGCGCACCAGCATGGCCATGGCGGCGACCTTGGGGGCGGCGGCGAAGAAGGCCGTGACCGGGGTCGGCGCGCCTTCATAGACGTCCGGTGTCCACATGTGGAACGGCACGGCCGAGATCTTGAAGGCAAGGCCGGCGAGGATGAAGACCAGGCCGAACACGAGGCCGAGCGAACGGCCTTCGGCGGTCAGCGCTGCCGCGATTTCCTGGAAGCCGATATGGCCGGTGAAGCCGTAGACCAGCGACATGCCATAAAGCAGCATGCCGGAGGAGAGTGCACCGAGCACAAAGTATTTCAGGCCCGCTTCCGTCGAGCGCAGGCTGTCGCGGTTGATCGCGGCGACGACATAGAGCGCCAGCGACTGGAGTTCCAGCGCGAGGTAGAGCGACAGCAGGCTGTTGGCCGAGATCATCAACAGCATGCCGAGCGTCGACAGCACGATGAGCACCGGGAACTCGAAGCGGTCGAGCTGTTCCGAGCGGGCATGGCCGACGGTCATCACCATGGCGGTGATGGAGCCGATCAGCGCCAGCACCTTCATGAACTTGGCGAAGGCATCGGAGACGAAGGCGCCGCCATAGGCCTGGCCCTCGCCCGTGGCGAGCACCAGCCAGAGGCCGGAGATGATCAGAAGCGCGACGGCAAGCCCGATGACGGTGGTGCCCGAGCGTTCGCCGGAGAAGACACCGATCATCAGCAAGGCGAGCGCGCCGACGGCAAGAATGATCTCCGGGAGCGAGAGCTGAAGGCTGGCGAGGATAGTATCAGCAGTCATGTCTTGGGTCCCGTCGTCAGTTCGCCGAAAGCGCAACAGGTTGCGCCGCCTGCAGAGCCGCGGAGTAGTTATTGAGCAGCGCGTCGACCGAAGCCGCCGTCGCATCGAACACCGGCGCCGGATAGACGCCGTAGAAGATCGTGAGGATCACGAGCGGATAAAGCAGCAGCTTCTCGCGCAGATCGAGGTCGAGCAGCGATTTCAGGCTTTCCTTCTCCAGCGCACCGAAGATCACCCGGCGATAGAGCCAGAGCGCATAGGAGGCCGAAAGGATGACGCCCGTCGTGGCGAAGAAGGCGACCCAGGTGTTGGCGCGGAAGACGCCGACCAGCGTCATGATTTCGCCGACGAAGCCCGAGGTGCCGGGAAGGCCGACATTCGCCATGGTGAGGATCATGAAGGCGACGGCATATTTCGGCATGTTGTTGACGAGGCCGCCGTAAGCCGAGATCTCGCGGGTGTGCAGCCGGTCATAGACGACGCCGACGCAGAGGAAGAGCGCGCCGGAGACGATGCCGTGCGACAGCATCTGGAAAATGGCGCCCTGGAGACCCTGCGCATTCGCCGCGAAGATGCCCATGGTGACGTAGCCCATGTGGGCGACCGACGAATAGGCGATCAGCTTCTTGATGTCGTCCTGCATCAGCGCCACCAGCGAGGTGTAGATGATGGCGATGACCGACAGCGCGAAGACGAAGGGTGCGAAGTAGTCCGAAGCCAGCGGGAACATGGCGAGCGAGAAGCGGATGAAACCGTAGCCGCCGAGCTTCAAGAGCACGCCGGCCAGGATGACCGAGCCCGCCGTCGGCGCCTGGACGTGCGCATCCGGAAGCCAGGTGTGCACCGGCCACATCGGCATCTTCACCGCGAAGGAGGCGAAGAAGGCGAGCCACAGCCAGGTCTGCATGTGGGCCGGGAAGTTGTAGGCGAGCAGTTCGGTGATATCGGTCGTGCCGGCCTGCCAGTACATCGCCATGATGGCGAGCAGCATCAGCACCGAGCCGAGCAGCGTGTAGAGGAAGAACTTGTAGGAGGCGTAGACGCGATCCTTGCCGCCCCACACGCCGATGATGATGAACATCGGGATGAGGCCGGCTTCGAAGAAGACGTAGAACAGCACGATATCGAGCGACACGAAGACGCCGACCATGAACACTTCCAGGAGCAGGAAGGCGATCATGTATTCGCGCAGGCGCTTTTCGACCGAATGCCAGCTTGCAAGCACGCAGAAGGGCATCAGGAACGTCGACAGGATGACGAACAGCATGGAGATGCCGTCGACGCCGAGATGGTATGAAATGCCGGTGCCGAGCCATTCGGCCTTCTCGACCATCTGGAAGCCCGGGTTCGCATTGTCGAAGCCGATCCAGATGAAGAGCGAGAGGACGAAGGTGAAGACCGTCGTCAGAAGCGCGACATTCAGGATGTTGCGGCGACCATAGGGGCTATCCTCGCGGGTCAGCAGCAGAAGCGCCACGCCGACGAGCGGGAGGAATGTGACCGCTGAAAGAATGGGCCAATCGGTCATCAGAGGGAGCTCCCGAGCATCATCCAGGTGACGAGTGCTGCAATACCCAGCAGCATCGCGAATGCGTAGTGATAGAGGTAACCGGTCTGGAGGCGCACGACGCGATCCGTGACGTCCATGACGCGGGCGGCGATGCCGTTCGGGCCGAGGCCGTCGATGACGGTGCCGTCACCCTTCTTCCAGAGGAACTTGCCGATCCGCATGGCGGGACGGACGAAGAGGAAGTCGTAGAGTTCGTCGAAGTACCACTTGTTGAGCAGGAACTGGTAGAGACCGCGATGCTGCTCGGCGAGGTATTTCGGCGTTTCCGGCGAGCGGATGTACATGTACCAGGCGGTGACGAAGCCGAGCGCCATGGCGGCGAACGGGCTCCACTTCACCCAAAGTGGAACGTGGTGGTACTCGTTGACCAGCTCGTTCTCAGGCAGCGTGAACAGGGCGCCCTGCCAGAACTCGCCATAGTGATGGCCGTAGAAATATTCGACGAAGATCACGCCCGCGACGACCGCGCCGGCGGCCAGCAGGTAGAGCGGGATCAGCATCACGGCCGGGCTTTCATGGACGTGGTGCATGACATCCGCCGACGCGCGCGGCTTGCCGAAGAAGGTCATGAAGGCCAGGCGCCAGGAGTAGAAGCTTGTGAAGAGCGCTGCGATGACCAGCAGCACGAAGGCGAAGCCGGCGACCGGGCTGTGCGAGGCAAAGGCCGATTCGATGATCGCGTCCTTCGAGAAGAAGCCGGCGAAACCGATGATCGTGCCCGGGATGCCGACGCCGGTCAGCGCCAGCGTGCCGATCGTCATCATCCAGAAGGTAATCGGGATGTGTTTGCGAAGGCCCCCCATGTAGCGCATGTCCTGCTCGCCATCGACGGCGTGGATGACGGAGCCTGCGCCAAGGAACAGCAATGCCTTGAAGAAGGCGTGCGTGAAGAGGTGGAAGATCGCCGCGCCGTAGGCGCCGATGCCGAGCGCCACGAACATGTAGCCGAGCTGCGAGCAGGTCGAATAGGCGATGACGCGCTTGATGTCGTTCTGCACGAGGCCGACGGTCGCCGCGAAGAAGGCGGTGATCGCGCCGATCAGCGTCACGACCATGAGGGCGGTGTGCGACAGTTCGAACAGCGGCGACATGCGGGCGACGAGGAAGACGCCGGCGGTGACCATGGTCGCGGCATGGATGAGGGCCGAAACCGGGGTCGGGCCTTCCATGGCGTCCGGCAGCCAGGTGTGCAGAAGGAACTGCGCCGACTTGCCCATCGCGCCCATGAAGAGCAGCAGGCAGGTGGCGGTCAGCGCATGCGACTTGTCGAGTGTCATGCCGAAGAGGTTGATGACGGGCGCGGTGGCGTCCGCAGCCCCTTCCGCCGGCAGGTAGGTCGCGGCGGTGGCGAAGATCGTCTCGAAATTGATCGAGCCGAACAGCACGAAGACCGAGAAGATGCCGAGCGCGAAGCCAAAGTCGCCGACGCGGTTGACGATGAAGGCCTTCATCGCGGCCGCGCAGGCGGACGGCTTCTTGTACCAGAAGCCGATCAGCAGGTAGGACGCGAGGCCCACGCCTTCCCAGCCGAAGAACATCTGAAGCAGGTTGTCCGACGTCACCAGCATGAGCATGGCGAAGGTGAAGAGCGACAGGTACGCGAAGAAGCGCGGCCGATGCGGGTCGTGGTGCATGTAGCCGATCGAATAGATGTGCACGAGCGTCGAGACCGAATTGACGACGACGAGCATGACGGCCGTCAGCGTATCGACGCGGAATGCCCATTCGACATCGAAGCCGCCGGACTGGATCCAGCGCAGCACGCTGACCTTGATCATCTCCGTCTCGCCCATGGCGACGTCGAAGAAGACGATCCACGACAGGACTGCCGCCAGGATCATGAAACCGGAGGTGACATATTCGGACGCCTTGGCGCCGATGGCATTGCCGCCGATGCCGGCGATCAGGAAGCCGGTCAAAGGAAGGAAGACGATTGCCTTGATGATGGTATCCATGACCCGATCAGCCCTTCATCATATTGACGTCTTCGACGGCGATCGAACCGCGGTTGCGGTAGAAGACGACGAGTATTGCAAGACCGATGGCGGCTTCCGCAGCCGCGACGGTCAGAATGAACAGTGCGAAGACCTGGCCGACGATGTCGTTCAGGAAGGCCGAGAACGCGACCATGTTGATGTTGACCGCAAGCAGGATGAGCTCGATCGACATCAGGATGACGATGACGTTCTTCCGGTTGAGGAAGATGCCGAAGACGCCGAGGGTGAAGAGGATGGCGCTGACGGTGAGATAGTGGGAAATACCGATTTCCATTTTGCTTTTCCTTGGTCCCGCGCTGCCTCAGATGCCCTGGCCGGGCTTCACCTTGACGACCTCGACGGCGGTTTCCGGCGTGCGGGCAACCTGCTGCGAGATGTTCTGGCGTTTGATGTTCGGCTTGTGGCGCAGCGTCAGCACGATCGCGCCGATCATGGCGACGAGCAGCACGAGGCCGGCGATCTGGAAGAAATAGACATAGTGCGTGTAGAGCACGTCGCCGAGCGCTGCCGTGTTCGTCCGCTCGGAGACCGGCGGGATCGGCATCGAGATGTTCTTGGCGATCTCCGGCGCAAACGTCGAGCCGCCGACGACGATGATCAGCTCGGCCGCAAGGATGAGGCCGATCAGCGCGCCGACCGGCGCATATTCCAGCGCCCCTGCCCGCAATTCGGCAAAGTCGATGTCGAGCATCATCACGACGAAGAGGAAGAGAACCGCGACCGCGCCGACATAGACGACCAGCAGGATCATCGCCAGGAATTCGGCGCCCGTCAGCAGGAACAGGCCTGCCGAATTGAAAAAGGTGAGAATCAGGAACAGCACGGAATAGACCGGATTCCTGGACGAGATCACCATGAAGGCGGACGCCACCGCCACGAAGGCGAAGAGATAGAAGAATAGAGCCTGGAGACCCATTTTGGTGCCTTTTCGTCTTCCCCGGAGAAGGTCCCCCTTCCCCGTCGAAGCCTGACGACCACTCGTCAGGCACTTACGTTCATCTTGCCTTTCCGCCGATCAGCGGTAAGGCGAATCCATGCCGATGTTGCGGGCGATTTCCCGCTCCCAGCGATCGCCGTTCTCGAGCAGCTTCTGCTTGTCGTAGTAGAGCTCCTCGCGCGTCTCGGTCGCGAACTCGAAGTTCGGTCCCTCGACGATGGCGTCGACCGGGCAGGCTTCCTGGCAGAAGCCGCAATAAATGCACTTCACCATGTCGATATCGTAACGCACCGTGCGGCGCGTGCCGTCATTGCGGCGCGGCCCCGCCTCGATGGTGATGGCCTGGGCAGGACAGATCGCCTCGCACAGCTTGCAGGCAATGCAGCGCTCTTCGCCGTTGGGGTAACGGCGCAGCGCATGCTCGCCGCGGAAGCGCGGAGAGACCGGGCCCTTTTCGAAGGGATAGTTCACCGTCGCCTTCGGGCGGAAGAAGTAGCGCATCGACAGGAAGAAGGCGCCGACGAATTCCTTGAGGAACAGCGAATTTACGGCTTGCGAAAGACTAGCCATTTCAAGCTCCAATGCTGCTGAGGGTCGGGGCGGTCCTCATGCGGACCAGCCGGTGAGCTTCAGCACGAATGCAACGATGACCACCATGGCGAGCGAGATCGGAAGGAAGACCTTCCAGCCCAGACGCATGAGCTGGTCGTAGCGGTAGCGCGGCACGAAGGCCTTCACCATCGCGAACATGAAGAAGACGAAGGAGGCCTTGAGCACGAACCAGATGATGCCCGGGACCCAATTGAGGAACCAGACGTCGACCGGGGGCAGCCAGCCGCCGAGGAAGAGGATCGTCGTCAGCGCGCACATCAGGCAGATGGCGGCATATTCGCCGAGCATGAACATCATGTACGGGGTCGAGCCGTACTCGACCATGAAGCCGGCAACGAGTTCGGATTCGGCTTCCGGAAGGTCGAAGGGCGGGCGGTTCGTTTCGGCCAGCGCCGAGATGAAGAACACCACGAACATCGGGAACAGCGCCAGCCAGTGCCAGTCGAGGAACGAACCCGGCAGGCCGATCATCGTGCCGACGCCGTCACGCTGCGAGTTGACGATGTCCGTCAGGTTGAGCGAGCCGACGCAGAGCAGCACGGTGACGATGACGAAGCCGATCGAGACTTCGTAGGAGACCATCTGTGCGGCGGAGCGCAGCGCACCGAGGAACGGATACTTCGAGTTCGAAGCCCAGCCGCCCATGATGATGCCGTACACTTCGAGCGAGGAGATCGCGAAGATGTAGAGGATGCCGACATTGATGTTGGCAATGACCCATCCGTCATTCAGCGGCACGACCGCCCAGGTGGCGAGCGCCAGCGTCACGGAGACGAGCGGGGCCAGAAGGAAGATCACCTTGTTGGCCGTCGCCGGGATGACCGGCTCCTTGAAGACGAACTTCAGAAGGTCGGCGAAGGACTGGAACAGGCCCCAGGGGCCGACGACGTTCGGGCCGCGGCGAAGCTGAACGGCGGCCCAGATCTTGCGGTCGGCGAGAAGCACGTAGGCGATGAAGACCAGCAGCGCGACCAGCAGCAGGAGCGACTGGGCCACCATGATCAGGCCAGGCCAAACGTAGGTCGAAATGAAAGCGTCCATAACGTCTTATTCCTTCGCGCTCATTCCGCCGCGGCTTTGAAATTGTTGCGGGCCAGCGCCGAGCACTCGGCCATGACCGCGGAGGCGCGCGCTATCGGGTTCGTCAAATAGAAGTCTTTGATCGGAGACGCAAACCCGGAATTCGCCATCGTCCCGCCTTTTTTCGCAAGTGCGGAAAGATCGGCGATTTCGCCCGTCGCAATCTCGTCGACTGCGGCAAAATGCGGGTGTGCGGCGTGGAGTTTTGCGCGCAGCTGCACGAGCGAATCGAACGGCAGCTTCTTGCCGAGCACGTCGGAAAGTGCCCGCAGGATCGCCCAGTCCTCGCGGGCGTCGCCCGGCGCGAAGCCGGCGCGGTTGCCCACCTGGACGCGGCCCTCGGTGTTGACCCAGGTGCCCGACTTCTCGGTGTAGGTCGCGCCCGGCAGGATGACGTCGGCGACATGCGCCGCGTTGTCGCCATGCGAGCCGATATAGACCGTGAAGGCGGTCTTCCTGGCAAAGTCCATTTCGTCGGCGCCGAGCAGGAAGAGCACGTCCGTGCCATCAAGCATGTCGGCCGCCGCCTTGCCGCCCTCGCCCGGCACGAAGCCAAGATCGAGGCCGCCGACGCGGGATGCCGCGGTGTGGAGAACGGCGAGGCCGTTCCAGTCCGCCTTCACCGCGCCGACGCTTTCGGCAAGCTTGGTGATGGCCGAGAGCACGGCGAGGCCATCGGCACGCGACAGCGCGCCCTGGCCGACGATGATCATCGGGCGCTGGGCCTTCTTGAGCTTGGCAGCGAACTTGACCGAGCCGTCGATGAGGCCGGAGAGCGTGTCCGTGCCGGCGCCGAGATATTCGTAGCCGTAGCGCAGTTCGCCCTGTTCGCCGATCACGCCGATCGGGAAGTTGTCCATCCGCCAGCGCTTGCGGATGCGCGCGTTGAGCACGGCCGCCTCGAAGCGCGGGTTGGAGCCGACGATCAGCAGCGCATCGGCCTGTTCGATGCCTTCGATGGTCGGGTTGAACAGGTAGCTGGCGCGGCCGAGCGACGGGTCGAGCGTGGAACCGTCCTGGCGGCAATCGATGTTGGTCGAGCCGAGCGCCGTCATCAGTTCGCGCAGCGCAAACATTTCCTCGACGGAGGCAAGGTCGCCGGCAATCGCGCCGATGCGGTCACCGGACGTGCCGGCAACGGCGGTCTTGATGGCGCCGAAAGCGTCCGCCCAGGTGGCGGGCTGGAGACGGCCGTCCTTGCGGACATAAGGACGGTCGAGGCGCTGGGTCTTCAGGCCATCCCAGATGAAGCGGGTCTTGTCGGAGATCCACTCTTCGTTGATCTCTTCGTTGACGCGCGGCAGGATGCGCATGACTTCGCGGCCGCGGGTATCGACGCGGATCGCCGAGCCGACGGCGTCCATGACGTCGATCGATTCGGTCTTGTTCAGTTCCCACGGACGCGCCGTGAAGGCGAAGGGCTTGGAGGTCAGAGCGCCGACCGGGCAGAGGTCGACCACATTGCCCTGGAGCTCAGAGGTCATCGCCTGTTCGAGATAGGTGGTGATCTCGGCATCTTCACCGCGGCCGATCAGGCCAAGCTCGGTGATGCCGGCGACTTCCGTCGTGAAACGAACACAACGCGTGCAGTGGATGCAGCGGTTCATGATCGTCTTGACGAGCGGACCGATATACTTGTCCTCGACCGCGCGCTTGTTTTCCTGGTAGCGCGACGAGTCGATGCCGAAGGCCATCGCCTGGTCCTGCAGGTCGCATTCGCCGCCCTGGTCGCAGATCGGGCAGTCGAGCGGATGGTTGATGAGCAGGAACTCCATCACCCCCTCGCGCGCCTTCTTGACCATCGGCGTGGTGGTGAAGACTTCCGGCGGCTCGCCGTTCGGGCCGGGACGGAGGTCCCGTACGCTCATGGCGCAGGAGGCCGCCGGCTTCGGCGGGCCGCCCTTCACCTCGACGAGGCACATGCGGCAGTTGCCGGCAACCGACAGCCGCTCGTGGAAACAGAAGCGCGGAACTTCGGCGCCCGCATCCTCGCACGCCTGAAGCAGCGTGAAGTGATCCGGCACTTCGATTTCTTTTCCGTCGACTTTCAGCTTTGCCATATCTCAATTCCCGCTTTTGACGCAGTCGCTGCGTCTTGCCAGCGCCATTCTCTCCAGCCGTTGTTTTGGGCTCTCTGCCCGTCCCGCCAGCCTTTGTTCCGTTTCGCCAGTTCCGGTGGGCTTAGCCCCTGCCCTTCACCAGCGCCTTTGCCTGCTCCACCCAGCGATCGCGGGCAATGCGCCCGGCGAACCCGAGTTCGGCTTCAATCCTCGCCACATCCTCGGCCTTCAGGGCCGCGATGTCGGCGTAACGCCGGACGCCCATGCCGTTCAGCACCTGCTCCAGCTTCGGCCCGATGCCCGAAATCGCTTTCAGGTCATCGGCCTTCGCGGCTTTCACGGCCGGCGCCTTGCGCGCGGGCTTCGCTTCCGCCTTCTTCGGCGTCGCGCTTTCGCGCGCCATCTCGATCTTCGGTTCCGCCACCACCACGTTCAGCACCGGCTTCGCCTTGACCGGCGCGACCGTTTCCGCCGTGGCATCCGCCGCTTCGTCGAGCGCCACCCTGGCGCGCTCCGTCGCGGTCTTCATCATACCCAGCATCAGCCCGGCCATCTGGCCGGCGATACCGAAACCGATCGCCGTCGTGGCGGCCATTGCCGCCACCGGATGGGCCATCAGCGGATGCAGCGGCACGCCCGGCATGTCCTTCAGCCACGGCGCCAGACCGAAAGGGTCGTCGCCGGCGACTGGCGCCGGCTGAACTCTGGTTGCATTCGCATCCTGTCCTGCCGGCTTCGTCATCGCGTTTACTCCGCTGCTTCAAGCACGGCGCCATGCGCCGTGGCGTTTGCCGTATACTTGTCGATGCGCGCCTCGATCTCCGGACGGAAGTTGCGGATGAGGCCCTGGATCGGCCAGGCGGCCGCATCGCCGAGCGCGCAGATCGTGTGACCTTCGATCTGCTTCGTCACGTCGAACAGCATGTCGATTTCGCGCTTCTGGGCATTGCCCGTGACCATGCGCTGCATGACGCGCATCATCCAGCCGGTGCCTTCGCGGCACGGCGTGCACTGGCCGCAGCTCTCGTGCTTGAAGAAGGCCGAGATGCGCCAGATCGCCTTGATGATATCCGTCGAGCGATCCATGATGATCATGCCGCCGGTGCCGAAGGAGGACTTCACCTCGCGCAGGCCGTCGAAGTCGAGCGTGACATTCATCATGTCTTCGCCCTTGACGACCGGGCAGGACGCGCCGCCCGGAATGACGGCGAGAAGATTGTCCCAGCCGCCGCGGATGCCGCCGCCGTGCTTTTCGACCATCTCCTTGAAGGAGATGCCCATGGCCTCCTCGACCGTGCAGGGCCGGTTGACGTGGCCGGACATCATGAACAGCTTGGTGCCGACATTGTTCGGGCGGCCGAAGGAGGAGAACCAGGCGGCGCCGCGGCGCAGGATCGTCGGCGTGACGGCAATCGATTCAACGTTGTTGACCGTGGTCGGGCAACCGTAGAGACCCATGTTGGCCGGGAACGGCGGCTTCAGGCGCGGCTGGCCCTTCTTGCCTTCCAGGCTTTCCAGCAGCGCGGTTTCCTCGCCGCAGATATAGGCGCCGGCGCCGTGGTGGACGTAGATGTCGATGTCGTAGCCGAGCTTGTTGTTCTTGCCGAGAAGACCGGCGTCATAGCACTCGTCGATCGCGGCCTGGAGCGCCTCGCGCTCGCGGATGAACTCGCCGCGCACATAAATGTAAGCGGCGTTGGCGCCCATGGCGAAGGAGGCGACGACGCAGCCTTCGATCAGCGTGTGCGGATCGTGGCGCAGGATATCGCGGTCCTTGCAGGTGCCGGGCTCGGATTCGTCGGCATTGACGACGAGGTAGTGCGGACGGCCGTCGGATTCCTTCGGCATGAAGGACCACTTGAGGCCGGTCGGGAAGCCGGCGCCGCCACGGCCGCGCAGGCCGGATGCCTTGACCTCGTTGATGATCCAGTCGCGGCCCTTTTCGAGCAGCTCCTTGGTGCCGTCCCAATGGCCGCGGGCCATGGCGCCCTTCAGCGACTTGTCCTTGGTGCCGTAGATATTGGTGAAGATGCGATCCTGGTCTTTAAGCATGGTTCACCTCTTTACCGCGGCTTCTTGCCGAACACGCGGATGTATTCCGCTTCGCCGCCCTTTGCGAGCGCCTCGGCCTGCCTGACCCAGTCGTCGCGTTCGATGCGGCCCTTGAAATTCAGATAGGAATCGACCCAGGCGCGCTCTTCCAGCTTCCAGGAGGAAACCTGTGCGAAGGTGAAGATGCCGAGTTCGTGCAGAATGCCCTCGATCTTCGGTCCGACGCCGGAGATGAGCTTCAGGTCGTCCACGGTCGCGGGGCGCGCGATGCCCGCTGGACGGTCCTTGTCTTCGAGCGACGGCTTGCCGGCCGCAGCCACCGGCTGCTTGGCTTCATTGTCGCCGCCTTCGGCGCGCGTGTCGCCCGTCGCCTTGGTGTTGGCGGCCGCTTCCGCCTTGGCGGTTGCCGGCGTCTTCAGCTTGGGATCGGTCTCAACGGCGTCGGTCGTCGGCTTGGCGGCATTCGACGGGGGAACGCTGACGCTGTCACCCTCGGTCTTCTTGGCGCGGGTCGTCACCTTCCTGGCGGCCGGTTCCGGCTCGTTCAGGCTGGTGAGGCCGCCGACCGGAGCGGAAAAGATGCGGTCGACCTGCGGGCCGGTCTCCACGGTGGATCCCTTGCCGGCATCGAAACGGTCGATGATGTGTTCGAGCTGCGTCGCGGTCAGGTCTTCAAAGCTGTCCTTGAAGATCATGATCATCGGCGCATTGACGCAGGCGCCCAGACACTCGACCTCTTCCCAGGACAGCGTGCCGCTCTCGTTCAGGTGATGGGGTTCGGCGTGGATGCGCTTCTTGCAGACATTGATGAGGTCTTCCGCGCCGCGCAGCATGCAGGGCGTCGTGCCGCAAACCTGGACATGGGCGCGCGTGCCGACCGGCCCGAGCTGGAACTGTGTATAGAAGGTCGCGACTTCGAGCACTCGGATATAGGCCATGCCGAGCATGTCGGCGATGGCTTCGATCGAGGCCTTGGTGACCCAGCCGTCCTGCTCCTGCGCGCGCATCAGAAGCGGGATGACCGCCGATTGCTCGCGGCCCTTCGGATACTTCTTGATCGTTGCCTTGGCCCAGCTCGCATTCTCCTTGGTGAAGGCGAAGCTCGCGGGTTGGACATTGTCTTCGGCTAGTCGACGAACGGACATTCTGTAACGCCTTGTCTCAGTTAATCTGCCTGCACTGCGTTTGCGCCGTGTTGACGAATTCGCAGGCGTAGGCCGACTTCTCTTTCTGCATGAATACGACATAGCGGCTGCCGTTCGGCGCCGCGGCCTTGATCTCGTAACCCTGGTCCACCAGTTCGCCCATCGTGGCAGACGAGACGCTGCCTTCCGCATCCTGCGCCTGCGCAGCGAAAGCGGTCACCAGCAAGAGGGCGATGGCGGTGGCCAGTCTCGGCATCAGCGGTCAACCTCGCCGAACACGATGTCGAGGGAGCCCAGGATCGCCGAGACGTCGGCGAGCTGGTGCCCGCGACAGATGAAATCCATCGCCTGGAGGTGGGCATAGCCCGGGGCGCGGATCTTGCAGCGATAGGGCTTGTTGGTGCCGTCAGCGACGAGGTAGACGCCGAACTCGCCCTTCGGCGCTTCGACGGCTGCGTAAACTTCGCCGGCAGGCACGTGATAGCCCTCGGTGTAGAGCTTGAAGTGGTGGATGAGCGCTTCCATCGACCGCTTCATCTGGCCGCGCTTCGGCGGAACCATCTTGCCGTCGACCGAGGAGACCGGACCGACCTTGGCGTCGCCGAGCAGGCGGTTGACGCACTGGCGCATGATCTTCGCCGATTCGCGCATCTCGATCATGCGGATGACGTAACGGTCGTAGCAGTCGCCGTTCTTGCCGATCGGAATGTCGAAATCGAAATCGGAATAGCACTCGTAGGGCTGGGAACGGCGCAGGTCCCAGGCAGCGCCCGAGCCGCGCACCATGACGCCGGAAAAACCCCAGGCCCAGCAATCTTCCAGCTTTACGACGCCGATATCGACGTTGCGCTGCTTGAAGATGCGGTTGCCGGTCAAGAGTTCGTCGATATCGTCGACGGTCTTCAGGAACGGGTCGATCCACTTGCCGATGTCTTCCACCAGCTCGTGCGGCAGGTCCTGGTGCACGCCGCCCGGACGGATATAGGCCGAGTGCATGCGCGCGCCGCAGGCGCGCTCATAGAACACCATCAGCTTTTCGCGCTCTTCGAAACCCCAGAGCGGCGGCGTCAGCGCGCCGACGTCCATGGCCTGCGTGGTGACGTTGAGGAGATGCGAGAGGATGCGGCCGATTTCGGAATAGAGCACGCGGATGATCTGGCCGCGGATCGGAACCTCGGTGCCCGTCAGGCGCTCGACGGCGAGCGCGAAGGCATGCTCCTGGTTCATCGGCGCCACGTAGTCGAGGCGGTCGAAATAGGGCACAGCCTGGAGATAGGTCTTCGTCTCGATGAGCTTTTCGGTGCCGCGATGCAGCAGGCCGATATGCGGATCGACGCGCTCGACGATTTCGCCGTCCAGTTCGAGGACCAGACGAAGAACCCCGTGCGCCGCAGGATGCTGCGGGCCGAAGTTGATGTTGAAATTGCGAACGTTGTGCTCAGACATTGCTAGGCCATTTCTTGAAGCTGACGATCCAAAGCAGAATGAAGGCAAAAGGCGGGAAAATTCCGAGGATTCCAACCCAGTTCGGAATGCCCGAGCGTGGGAGCAATCGCCACAATGCAAAAACGTTGACAATGCAGACGACCACGATCAGCCAGTGAAATACGCTGAATGCCCCCATGACCGCGCCCTACTCCTACTGCTTGGCTTTTTCGTCGCCCGGCAGCACGTAATCGGTGCCTTCCCATGGCGAGAGAAAATCGAAGTTGCGGAATTCCTGCTTCAGTTCGACAGGCTCATACACGACACGCTTGACCTCGTCGTCGTAACGCACTTCAACGAAGCCGGTGGTCGGGAAATCCTTTCGCAGCGGGTGCCCCTCGAAGCCGTAGTCGGTGAGGATGCGCCGCAGGTCCGGGTGGCCGGTGAAGAGGATGCCGTACATGTCGTAGGCTTCGCGCTCGAACCAGTCGGCACCCGGATAGACCGGGAAAGCGGAAGGAACGGGAACGTCCTCGCCGGTCGCGACCTTGATGCGGATGCGCTGGTTCTGGCGCGGCGACAGCAGGTGGTAGACCACGTCGAAGCGCTCGGCGCGCGCCGGCCAGTCGACGCCGCAGACATCGATGAGGTTGACGAACCCGCACTGCACGTCATCGCGCAGGAAGGTCAGAAGATCGAGGATGCGTGCAGCGTCCGTCTTCAGGGTGAGTTCGCCGTAGGCGATATCCGAAGACGCGACGAGTTGGCCTGCCGCTTCGCCGATATAGGAGGACAGCTCCTGGAGGGCTTCGCTCATGTGTCAGTCCCCTGCCCTTATCGCTCGATCGTACCGGTCCGGCGGATCTTCTTCTGCAGCAGGAGCACGCCGTAGAGGAGCGCTTCTGCCGTGGGAGGACAGCCTGGTACGTAGATATCGACCGGCACCACGCGGTCACAGCCGCGCACCACCGAATAGGAATAATGATAGTAGCCGCCGCCGTTTGCGCAGGAGCCCATCGAGATGACGTAACGCGGCTCCGGCATCTGGTCGTAGACCTTGCGGAGCGCGGGCGCCATCTTGTTGGTCAGCGTGCCGGCGACGATCATGACGTCGGACTGGCGCGGAGAGGCGCGCGGCGCGAAGCCGAAACGCTCTACGTCGTAACGCGGCATGGAGAGCTGCATCATCTCGACGGCGCAGCAGGCAAGACCAAAGGTCATCCACATCAGCGAACCGGTGCGCGCCCAGGTGATGAGTTCGTCGGTCGAGGTGACGAGGAAGCCCTTGTCGGCAAGCTCATTGTTGATCTCGCCGAAGAAAGCGTCGTTGCTGCCGATCGGCTTGCCGGTCGAGGGATCGATGATCCCCTTCGGCTGCTGCGCGACGAGCGTGGTGGATGCTACTCCCATTCGAGTGCTCCCTTCTTCCATTCGTAGATGAAGCCGATGGTCAGGACACCGAGGAAGACCATCATCGACCAGAAGCCGAACCAGCCCATGTCGCCGAAGGAGACGGCCCAGGGGAAGAGGAAGGCCACTTCGAGGTCGAAGATGATGAAGAGGATCGACACCAGGTAGAAGCGGATGTCGAATTTCATGCGCGCATCGTCGAACGCATTGAAGCCGCACTCGTAAGCGGAAAGCTTTTCCGAATCGGGGGCCTTGTATGCGACGGCAAAGGGCGCGACCAGCAGTGCAATGCCGATCACGAGCGCGATACCGATGAAGATGGCGATCGGGATATAGGAACCGAGAAGTTCAGTCATTGGCGTCCATCCTGCCTGCTGCTGGCGCCGGGAAGACGCCTGTTGGTCGGTGACCTGCAAGCCGAGAAAGTATGTTGCAACGCCACGTCGTTAGCGCAGTGAGAGCAACCGCGCAAGGCTTTGTCCGGCTTTCGCCGCAATCATTGTGTTGTTTTCCCGACCGCCCGGAAAGGCAGGTGGCAAAGCCATTTAAATCGTTACGATTTCATGACGGGCGGCATTCCGGGCGTTTCGCCGCAGGTGCGAAGAGAAATCACTTCGCACGCCCTGCCCCACCTCGAACTGGCATCGGGATCGATCATCGGAATCACGCCAAATGGCGAGCTGAGGTGCGTCAATCTGCACCAGCAAGACGAAGTCGAATTATCCGCGAGGGACCATACGAGGCATCGCTGCGCCGATTCGATTGGATCGCATGAAGTGCCGCGTGAAGAAACGGCACCATATATATGGAGGAGAAGGGGAAATGGCGCGAGTGACGGGGCTCGAACCCGCGACCTCCGGCGTGACAGGCCGGCACTCTAACCGACTGAGCTACACCCGCGCATTGTGACCTTGCGGTCTCGACTGTTTCGTCCGGCCTTTCGAGTGGCGCGAGTGACGGGGCTCGAACCCGCGACCTCCGGCGTGACAGGCCGGCACTCTAACCGACTGAGCTACACCCGCATTCCTCGAAAGCGTCCGGATGGCGAAGCACCCGTCCCGAGCGGCCCAGAGCCGTTCGATGAGCGGCTAACTAAGGGGTTCGCCTTTGGGTGTCAAGCAGGTTTCACGACAAAAGAATGACGCGCCCTGAAATGTTTCCACACCCTTCTGTATCACCATGGGGACATTCAAAAAATGCAAAAAACTTTTCGATTGCCTCTTGCGGTTTGATCCGGTTCCGCATAGATCACGGCCACCAACGCGGCGGGCGATTAGCTCAGTTGGTAGAGCGCCTCGTTTACACCGAGGATGTCGGCGGTTCGAGTCCGTCATCGCCCACCACTTCTTCCCTTCCCCCAATTCCCCTGTTTTGCGCGTGATTTCAACGCGCCGGCGACGCGGATTCTCTCGATCAGAGCCGTTCGCGCACCACGCGCAGCCAGTTCTTCAACGGCTGCGGCAGGAAAGTGCGCAGTCCGGGGCGCAGGCCCGGCGGCAGCGACCAGCCGTCCATGGCAAGGGGAGCGGCGAGCGGCGGCGGGTTCGCCTGGATGTCACGCAACACCGAGGCATAATGCGCTGCCATGCGGTCCACCGTGAAGGCGCCGGCAACCTTTCGCCGCGCGCCGATGGAAAGGGCGAGCAGACGCGCGCGGTCCTTGTCCAGGCTGCGGATGAGGCCTACGGCCTTCGCCGGGTCGCCGACCGGGAACAGCAGGCCGTCCCGCCCATCCTCGACGATCATGTCCGTGACGCCACGCAGCGCCGAGGCGACCGGCACGCATCCGGCCGCCATGGCCTCCACCAGCGCCATCGGCAGCCCTTCGTAGCGCGACGGCATGAGAAAGACGTCGTGCGCCGCCAGCAGGTCCGGCACCGCTTCGGCCGCGACCGCGCCGACATAGACGATGCGCGGCGCCATGCCGGGCATGGCGGCCTTCAACCGCGCGAGATCCGGCCCGTCGCCGGCAATGGTCAGGGTCACCGAGGCCGGCAGCCGGGCAAGGATCTCCGGCAACCACAAGACACCCTTGGAAGCATCCTCGATTCGTCCGAGGAACAGCAGCCGCAGCCCCTCCCCGATCGGCCGGGGCAGCCGGTCGGCCTGGGGGTAGGCATCCGTCGAGATGGCATTGGCGATGACGGCGGTACGCTCGGCCGGGAAATGATGGCGCTTCACCAGATCGTCGCGGCAGCGTCGCGAGACGCAGACGGTGGCATGGACATGCGGCCGGATCGCGTGGGCGGCGGCGTAGGTGCCGGGCGTGATGTTGTGCACGACCATCAGGCGCAGGATTTTTGGCGAGAGATAACGCACGATATTGGTCTGCACCCGGTCGCTGAGCACATTGACGATGACGCCGTCGAAGCCTTCCGCGGCGATCGCCCGTTCAAGCTGCCGTGCGGCACTTTTCCCGTCGCCCGGCGGCGTTTCCACGAGCGTGCCGAAGGCCGCTTCGTGCTCCAGCCCCGGTTGAAGGCTCCAGCCGCCATGGGACAGCCCGACCCAGCGCAGGTCGATCCCGTGCGGTGCGAGGCCACCGCGCAGGTGCCTGAACACGGTATAGGTGCCGCCCATATGCGGCAGGACGAAATAGGCGATCTTCATGGTCGGTCCCTCGATGTCCATTGTCCCGACGGATCGGCACCGGAAAAGCTGGGTCTTGGAAAGCTGCCCCGGCCCTTCGCAGGAGACGGCCCGGCACCTACCTCTTTTGGTGGAGGCGGGACGTCGAATGGCCTTGTTTTCCGTCTCGGGGTGCGGCGCGATAGTTTGGCGTCCTGGCGGCCCTCGCCTATTTTTTGAATGCCCGGACTTCCGGGGCGCCACTCGATAGCGGTGGACAAACTTCATGAAGATCGGCCTGCTCGGACAGTTCGGGTCCGGAAACTCGGGCAATGACGGCTCGCTGGAGGCGATGCTGGTCTTCCTGCGCCGGGCCTGCCCGAAGGCCGGCCTGCTGTGCATCTGCTCCGACCCCGCGGCGATCGGCGAACGTTTTGCGCTTGAGGCGGTCGGCATTCGCGGCGCGTCCTTCTCCCGTCCGTTTTTCCGCGCCCTCGATGCCCGGCTCGGTCGCATCCCCGGCCGCATCGCCAGCCTCGTCTCGATGCTGCGGACGGCCGGCCGAATCAACGTGCTGGTGATGCCCGGCACCGGCATCCTCGACGATTTCCAGGAAACGGCGTTCGGATGGCCCTTTATCGTCTATGGCTGGTGCCTTGCCGCCCGGCTGCGCGGCGCGCGCATAGCCTTCGTCAGCATCGGCGCCGGGCCGATCCACGGCAGGCTCAGCCGATGGTTCCTCAAATCGGCGGTACGTTTGGCCGATTACCGTTCCTACCGCGACGACTACTCGCTCCGTTATGTGCAGGGCCTCGGCATCGACACCTCTTCCGACCACCGTTTTCCCGACATCGCCTTCGGCCTGCGCAAACCCGTCCGCCCTGCCGCGACGGAACGCCCGACGACGATCGGCATCGGCGTCATGCATTATCGCGGATGGCAGCGCGACCATGTCGGCGCAGAGGCGATCTACCGGACCTATCTGGACAAGATGCTGCGCGTGGTGCGCGGGCTGCTCGACGAGGGTTACGACGTGCGTCTCTTCATGGGCGATACGTCGGACGAAACGACTCTCGACGATATACGCATCGCTTTCGCCGGAAGCGGCGGCGGTCGTTTGTCAGCGGCGCGGACCAGCTCGCTGCACGCTGTCATGGAAGAAATCCAGAAGGTCGATATCGCCATCGTCTCGCGCTACAGCAACCTGCTCTGCGCCCTGAAAATCGGCCGGCCGACGCTCTCCCTCGGCTATGCGGAGAAGAACGATGAGCTGATGGCGGAATTCGGCCGGATCCCGTTCTGCCAGCATATAGAGACATTCGACGTGGACCTGCTCTTGCGGCAGGTCCGGATCGTCCTCGGCGACCTGCATGCCGCGGGCAAGGCGATCGCCCGGCGCAATGCAATGATCCGCTCCGAACTTGCCAAGCAGCAGAACCTGCTTCTCGCTCGCGTGCTTGTCGATCGCTGAACACACAATGATTCGGCAGGGTCTTCCCTACCGCTGGACGACGACGTCGCCTTCTTCCAGCGCGAGGCTCACCCGCAGGATGTCGCCGGCCATCACCGGATCGGTCTGGCCGACCTCGACTTCTTTATATTGGCCATCGAGCAGCCGGATGGCGGAGAAGCGGAAGGCGGCCTGCCGGCTGCCGTCCTTCTTTTGCAGGGCGATGCCGGCCTCGGCCATGGCCTGGACGCTATAGGCCATCTTGCGGCGAAGGCGCAGGATGTCGATGTTCACCTCGCGCAGTTCCGCCGCAACGTCTCCGCGGCGCTGCCCGCGCATGGAGACCAGTCGGCCGTCGATCGCGGTCAGGTTCTGGCGGGCGCGGGCAAGGAAGGAGCCGAACTCCAGCACGTCGCGGTTGGTCGCGGATATTTCGCGCTGTTTTTCGCGAAGCTGGGTCTTGGACGTAATGCCGCGATCCACCATGGTGCGGGCCTGTTTCACATCCTCGTCCAGGAGGGCGAGTTCACCGTCACGCAGCTTGCCGCTGCGCTCCAGCGTGTCGATCTCCTCGACATAACTTTTCTTCTGGACTTCCAGGCTTTCGAGCTCGGTGGCGAGCGTCGCGCGCCGGAGTTCGAACAGCGTGCGCTCGGATTGCACGACCTGCTGGACGATGCGCGGATCGGGCGTGCCGAGCTCTTCGCGGGCCACATAGCTGAAGTCCCGCTCGTTCAGTTCCGCTTCAAGGCGCGCCCGCTTCACATCCTGCGCCAGCAGCTGCATGCCGAGATCGGCATATTCCTGCCGCAGGCCGGCGAGTTGCACGCCGGCATTTTCCCCCTGCGCCAGCGCCTCCTTCTGCCCGCCGCCGAGCGCGAACAGTTCGAGCGCGATCATGCCGGGACGGAACTCGTAGCGGCCGGGCTTCTGGACCTCGCCGACGATGAAGACCGGCGCATAGGCTTCCACCACCACAGATGCGGAAAGATTGGCGATATGCACCTTCAGCCCCGCATCGATCGTTTCGCGGACCTCGTCGATGCTCTTGCCGGCGGCCGTGATGTTGCCGAGCAGCGGATAGCCGATCGTGCCGTCCGTGCCGATGGGAAAGGACCCGCTCAATCCGAGGTCGCCGTAAACCGTGATGCGCAGCACGTCGCCGCTGGCCAGCCGGTAGCGCTGGTCCTCAGCACCCGCCGCAGCAATCGCCTGGGCGAGGAACAGCAGGCAGGCCAGCAGCGCCAGACAAAGCATGCCTGGCGGGGGCCGATGCTCTTTGCGTGTTAGGGCCTGGACTTTTGCCATGACGTTTCGAGCCTCACATCCCGACGATCGACGGCGTGTCGATGGGGTTTTCGCTGCGTTTTCCGGCGTCGGCCGTGGACCGGTGGTGGTCCGTGACGAGGGACACGACGTTGCGGCGGCTTGCCGCGTTGTTGATGACGAGCCCTCCGACCACGATGCCGGCCGTCTTGAGGGTGCGCAGCGCCCGCACCGTGCGCACGGAATCGCTGCCGGCCGGAACGACGAGCACTGTCGTATCGGCAAGCGAGGAGACGAGCAGCGCGCTGGAACCGTTCGACAGCGCCGTCGAGTCGACGATCACGACGTCATAGGTCTGCCGGAGGGTACAGAGCAGGCGCGCAAAACCCTTGTGGCCGAGAATATGTTCGGCGGGCACATCGACCCTGCCGGCGCAGATCAGGTCGAGGCCGGACGCCCCGTCGCGGCGGATGAGCTCGTCGATCGGCACGTCCTCGGATGCCGCGACCGTATCCACCGTGCGCAGCGGCAGGACGCTGAATTCGTCGGCGATGCCGGGGGCCGTGAGATTGGTGTCGACGATGACGGTGCGCAGCCCCGTGGCGGCCAGCGAGCGGGCGAGACAGGACGCGACGAGCGTCTTGCCCTCGCCGGGGCCTGCCGATGTCACCGAAACCACCAGCACGTTGCCCGACCGGGCGGAAAGCCGCAGGCGGCCCTGCACGTCGGCGACGGCCTGGGCAAAGGGCGAGAGGGAATCGCGGATGATGCCCGCGACATTGGAGCGCTGCTGCGGGGAAAGCTCCGGGATGCGGCCGATGACGGGGCTGCCGAGATTGCTTTCGGCCGGATCGGGACGACGCCGGAAGCTCGCGCGCAGTTCCAGGAGAAGGGTCGAGAACGCGCCGCCGCCAAGGCCGAACATCAGCCCGCCCAGCAGCCAGGCCGAAAGGTCCGGGCTCGACGGCGTGCCGGACGGCATGGCGCGCGAAATGATGCGCGCCTCCGCCATGGCGATACCGTCCTGTTCGATCGTCTGCTTGTAGCGCGTCAGGTAGCTCTCGTAGATCGCCCGGTTGGCGCTTGCCTCGCGGTCAAGCTGGTCGGCCTGGACAATCGATTCGTTTGCCGTCGACATTTCGGTCTGGAGCTGTTTCAGGCTGGCCTCAAGGCCGGACTGCTGGCGCCGCGTGACCTCGATCTCGTTGCGCAGGCTGCCGACGATCTGCTCCACCTCGACGTCGATCTGTGCCTGGATCGTGGCGAGCTGCGATTTCAGGTCAGGAATCTGCGGGTTCTTCACCGCGCCGCTCTCGCTGATCGCCGCCAGCAGGCGCTTGAGGCGTGCTTCTTCGGTGCGCAGCTGCTGGATCGCCGGGGAGTTGAGAACCTCCGACAAAGCGAGACCGCCCTTTCCTTCCGATGCGTCGATTGCGGTGGCGAGCCGCGCGACCGAGCCGGCAAGCTGGGCACGCAACCGCGCCAGCTCCGCATTCAGCCCGGCGATCTGCTGCGACAGCAGGGTCGTGCCGTTCGACTTGACGATGCCGGATTTTTCGCGGAACGAGGTCGCCGTGTGTTCCGAGCGCTCCAGGTCGCTGCGCAGGCTGACGAGGCGCGTGCCGAGCCAGTCGCTGACACGCCGTGTTGCCGTCGTCTGGAGATCGACCTGATAGTTGATGTAGGTTTCCGCATAGGCGTTGGCGACGTCGGCGGTGAACTGCGGCTCCGTGCCGCTGAAGGCGACGTAGATCGTGTAGGAGCGGCCGTCATTCGTGACGCGCACGCCGGAGGTCAGCTTGTCGATGAGCACGCGCCTGTCGGCGATCGCGCGGGTGGCGTGGCCGGGCGAAGCCTGGGCGGTGCCGCTTTCCGCCGTCAGGACGAAACCCTTGGCGACATCGACGCCCGACGCCTGCAGATAGGCCAGGACCCTTTCGGCCATCGAGCGCGACGAGATGATATCGACCTCGGTGCGCAGCACCGGGCTTTCCTGCGGCAGCGAGGAAATGACGGATTCAGTCGGTAAAGCCTGGAACTTGCGCGCATCGAGCGCCAGCACCGCCTCTGCGCGGTAGCGCGACGGCTGGTCCTGATAGCCGACGGCGGCAGCCCCCATGCCCACGGCAACGCAGAAGAGGATCAGCCACCGGCGCTCGACGATGACCGAAAGCACCCTGGGAATCGCAGACTCCTCCGGGCCGGCCTGATTTTCGGACCAGATCATGACGGACTTCCTGTTGCGGAGCGGGCTTATGCCCTGCTGTTCTGAAGCGTCTCGTCCGTCAGGATTTCGCCGACCTTGCAGGCGACTTCCGTGCGGTTGGTGGCGCCGAGCTTCTTCATGATGTTGCGAATGTGCACTTTCACCGTGCTTTCGCAGAGGTTGAGTTCGCGGGCGATCATCTTGTTCGCCTTGCCGCGGCGCAGCGCCTCGGCGACGGCGGCCTGGCGCACCGTGAAGGCGGAGCCGCAGATCTTGCGCGAGGCGTAGCTGCCGAGCAGGCCGCGCATCGCAAGCACGCTGCTGGCCGGAACGAACTGCCCGCCGGCGATGGCAAGCCCGATCGCCTCGATGCAGACGTCGATATCGACCGTGCTTGGAATGAGACCGTGCACGCCGAGATCGATGACCTGCAAGACGTGTTCGATGGCATGATTGTCCGAAAGCACGACGACCGGCACCGGCTCCAGCGTGGTCACGAGCTGGGTGATCTCGTCGCGAAGCCCGGGATCGGTGATGTCGTTGCTGCCGATGTTGAGAAGAGCGGCGCGCAGCGTGCCGAGCGAGCCCTTGCGCTGCTGCCAGCTCGCCAGGCCCGAAAAGGTGAAGATGCTGATGCCGATCTGGTGGGAATCGAGGCTGTTGGCCAGACATTCACGATCGAGGTTACGCTTGTCGAAGATCGCGACGTAGTCGTTCACGGCATATCGCTGCGAGTGCCGTTCCATCTGATCCCTGAAGTCGACACGAATGTCGCTACTGGTCAGTCCTGCAGTCCGGAAAATATCAATCGATTCCCTGTCGGAATCCATCTCGTCGTCTCTTACCATGATACCCCTCACTAGATTCCTGGTCGAATTTACGAGTCTGTACCTGCCATCCACATCCAAGATAGAACTACGGCGATCTGTGCCGCTTTGTTACGCAAGAGCCATCTTGCGGACCGTGAAAGCTTCCGCGAAGAGCGAAGGCGACCGGCATTCCATTCCACGCATGCGGGCCAAACCCCGAAAGACATCCTCGTGGAACCAATCCTTGGACCTCTGCGTGGCGAAGTGCTCCATGAGCAGGTCGATCTTTCGATCGATCACGCCGGGCAACAGGGGTACGTAGGCATTGCGTTCCGTGATGTCCCCGTCCCATTTCGGGATCTCATATTCTAAGACGAAGTGGTCCCTGAATATATTCATTGTTAACTTATTTAGCTCTCGATGATCTTGATGCGCATCCCGCCGGCTATGGGTAAAAATGACGTCCGGCTCTACTCTTTCGCGCAAATCCAGCAGGAAAACCTTGATCTCGCGGCTCTGGCTCGGGAAGTAGCTGTCCTCGAAACCGCACACCTCGACCGTGGCCGAAGCAGCGCCTTCGAGGAAGGCTGCCGCCGAGCGCCGCGTCTCGGCCGCGCGCTCCGTGGTGGCACTCATGACGCACCAGTGGACCTCCAGCTTCACGCCCGCGGCGATCAGACCGAGGATCGTGCCGCCGGCACCGATCTCGATGTCGTCGGCATGCGCGCCCAGGCACAGGATGCGCAACCGGTGGCCGGCAGACGCCATGGGCAACGCTTTCATGACCGGCCTGCCACGCGAAGGTTCGAGACACGCTCGCCCGGAACCTGGCGGACCCACGGCATCTCGCCGCGTTCGACCATTTCCTCCAGCATCTGCCAGTCGCGCAGCGTATCCATCGAGCGCCAGAAGCCCTCGTGTTTGTAGGCCATCAGCATGTCGTCCGCGATCAGCCGCAGGAAGGGTTCGAGCACCAGCTCCTCGCCTTCCCGCATGTAGTCGAAAATCTCGCGGCGCATCAGGAAGTAGCCGCCGTTGATCCAGATTTCCGAGGTCTCGGACGAGCGGAACTCGCGCACCCGGCCGGTCTCGTCGATATCGGCGATGTGGTAGGTCAGCGGCGGGCGCACAGCCAGGAAGCAGGCGATCTTGCCGCTTGCCTCGAAGCGGGCGACCATGTCGTCGAGATCGACGTCGGTGAGGCCGTCGCTGTAATTGGCGAGGAACATGCGCTCGCCCTTCACCTGCTCGCGCACCGCCCAGAGGCGTTCGCCGATATTGCGCCAGATTCCGGTGTCGATCAGCGCGATGCGCCATTGCTGCTGCGCATCGCCCAGGAGCTCGACCCTGCCCTCGCCGGAGACGACGCAATCCGAAAAGGTCTGTGGCCGGCAGTTCAGGAAGAAATCCTTGATGACGTTCGACTTGTAGCCGAGGCACAGGGTGAAATCGTCATGGCCGTAGGAGGCGTAATATTGCATGACATGGCGCAGGATGGGCTGCGCGCCGAGCGGGATCATCGGCTTGGGTATGCTTTCCGAATAGTCCCGGATGCGCGTGCCGCGGCCGCCGCAGAAAAGCACCACCTTCATGACAGCACCTCCAGCGGATCGAGCACACTGACTTCGGGGATCGGCACGATGAACTTCGCGCCCCATTCGCCGACATGGCGCATCTGGCCGATGATTTCGGCCTTCAGGTTCCAGGGCAGGATGAGAATGTAGTCCGGCCGGTGCGTGTCGATCGCCTCGACGGGCAGGATCGGTATGTGCATGCCCGGCGTGTAGCGGCCGTGTTTGTAGGGATTGCGGTCGACCGTGAAATCCAGGAAATCCGTGCCGATGCCGCAATAGTTCAGAAGCGTATTGCCCTTGCCCGGCGCGCCATAGCCGCAGATGCGGCCGCCGCGCTCCTTCACGCTGATGAGGTAATAGAGCAGGTTGCGCTTGGCCTGCCGCGCCCGGACGGAGAAGGACGTGTAGGCCTCCACGTCGTGCAGGCCGGCGCGGCGCTCCTGCCCCAGCAGGCCGGCGACATTCGGGCTGATCACCCCGCAGCGGCCGGCATGGCCGAGATAGACCCGCAGCGAACCGCCATGGGTGGGCAGTTCCTCGACGTCGAAGATCTCCAGGCCGTGCACCCTTGCGGCGATCTGCACCGTGAACAGCGAGAAATACGAGAAATGCTCGTGATAGATCTGGTCGAACTGGTTTTCCGCAATCAGCGTGGCGACATGCGGGAATTCGATGGTCACGACGCCCTGCGGCTTCAGGATGCGCTTCATGCCCGCCAGGAAGTCGTTGATGTCGGGCACTTGGGCCAGCACGTTGTTGGCGACGATCAGGTCGGCCTTCTGGCCGGCTGCGGCCATCTCGCCGGCAAGGCGCTTGCCGAAGAAGGCGACCCGCGTCGGGATGCCCCTGGCGATCGCGGCATCGGCGACGTTTCTGGCCGGCTCGACGCCGAGCACGGGAATGTCGCGCGCCACGAAATGCTGCAGGAGGTAGCCGTCATTGCTTGCGAGCTCCACGACGAAGCTGTGCCTGTCGAGGGCGAAGCGGTTGATCACCTCTTCGCAATAGCGCTCCGCATGCGCCACCCAGCTGGTGGAGTAGGAGGAGAAGTAGGCATACTCCTCGAAGATGCTTTCCGGGCTGACGAACTCTTCCAGCTGGACGAGCAGGCAGGCCTCGCAGACCCGCGCATGCAGCGGATAATAGGCCTCCATCAGCCCAAGTTCGCTTTCCTGCCGGAAACTTTCGCATGGCGGTGACATGCCGAGGTCGACGACGGTGTGTTTCAGGGTAGCGCCGCACAGCCGGCACGCCGGCCGAAGCGACAAATTGTGTGAATTCGAGAGCGAATGGCCGGCCTGCAAGTTCATGGCAACGCCTCCAACAGTGATTTTCGGTCCTCAAGCCCTTCGGGGACCGTTTCTCGACGTGTTGGCAGAGTAAGCGCAGCCTAAAAACCCTTCGATACTACTATATGAACATTCTACCCTGACCGAAAGGCGTAGCACTCTGAAACGCGTGTAAGCGAACCTTAACCAAGCCTAAACCGCACGTACCGGTCTACCCCGGAAACCCCACTTGGCAGGCGCTCCGCATCGGGCAGGATGGCGCCGAAAAAGGGGAGAATCACATGCTTTTCACCAGGACCGATCTCGATGGCGTCTGGCTAATCGAAGCCTCTCCCGTCCGTGACGAGCGCGGTTCCTTCGCCCGGACCTTCTGCGCCGACGAGATGGAGCAGCATGGGCTCGAAACCCGCTTCGTCCAGCACAGCCTCTCCCGCTCGACGCAAAAACACACGCTTCGCGGCCTGCACTTCCAGAAGGAGCCGCACCAGGAGGTGAAGCTGGTATCGTGCCTTACGGGCGCGATCTGGGACGTGGCGGTGGACCTGCGCCCGCAATCGCCCACTTACGGCCGCTGGACGGCGGCGGAACTGAGTGCGGAAAACATGCGCCAGTTCTACATTCCCCAGGGCTTTGCGCACGGCTTCCTGTCGCTGACGGAGAATGCTGCGGTCGGCTACCTCATCTCGACGCGCTACGCGCCCGACGCAGCCTCCGGCGCCCGCTACGACGATCCCGCCTTTTCGATCGACTGGCCGGCAAAACCGGCCGTGATCTCGGACAAGGACAGGGCCTGGCCGCTCCTAAATCACGTTTGACGGTTAACGGAATCCTCCGCTTTACCGAGCAGTCCGCATTGTTTCAGTCGGTCGGCGGCGTAGGCGATATCCGCGAACGGCAGGCCGGAGCGGCTGGCAATATCGAGCAGGCCATGGCTGCCGTCCGCCAGGTTCAGCACCCAGAGATAGGCCATGGTGATGTCGGAGGTCGTCTTGTGCCCTCCCGTTGCCGAATAGAGCCCCCGTCGCCCAAGTTGCGGCTCCCCCTTCGGCGAGAGGTTGAGCGGCACCCAGTCGGTTTCGAGTATGTCGATGATATCCGTGATCATCCGGAAGGAGGATGCGAGATGGTCCGGTCGTACGAGATCCAGGTTGTCGGCGGAGGTGTGATATTCGGGGAAGGTGCCGAAGGCGCTGCGCTGGAGAAGTCCGACCGGCAGGTTGAAGCCCGGCGAACAGAACTGCCGTTCGTCATAACCGTAGGGGCTGAAATCGAGCATCGTCACCTTTCGTCCGGCGCAGCGCACGCTTTCCATGACGCGGTCGATCATCGCGTCGCCGCGGCGGCTGCGCTTGTAGACCGGCCCGCCGGCGTCGCCGATGCAGGAGACGACGAGGCTGTGGTCGATGCCGGCAAGCCTGTCCTCGTTGCCGGCAAGCCAGCAGAGCGCGCCGATCGTGCCGGGAGCAAAAAGGAAGCGATAGCCGTAGCGGTTTTGCCGCCCGGCAAGCATCCTTGCGAGGAGGGTCAGCACGGCGAGGCCGGAACAATTGTCGTTAGCGAGCGAGGGATGGCAGATATGGGCGGTGAGCAGCACCTCGCGCTCCGTCGTGCCCGGCAGGAAGACCTCGCCATAGGTGAGCGAACCATCGGCAAGGGTGGTGTCGATGAAGACGTCGTAGTCGCCCTCCTCCAGCGCGAGATAGTCGCGATGGCGCATGCAAAAGCCCCAGTCCCGGCGGTAATAGCTGGTCCTGTAGGGGATCAGGTCGGGCTGGTCCGGCAACGTGTGGAGATGTGCACGCAGTTCCGAGAGCGGCATGCGGCGGGCGACGGGCTCGCTGTAGCTGACGAGGTGCAGGTTGGATTGGGCGAAATCCACCACGACCCTGCCGCTCGCCGTGCGGATATGGGCGTTTCGCACGGTCCATTCCTGCGGCACCGTCCAGTCGAAGACCGGCGTGCCGGAGGGCACTTCCCTCACGGCGATGTCAATGTGCTCCGACAGGATCGCCAGCGTCTCGCGAACCCCTTCGCCGGTGATGCTGCGGCAGATCGGAAACAGCCGCGAGACCAGGGCATGAAGCTCACCGCCGAGATCGGCAGGCCCCTCCCGCACTATGCCGTCGTCGACCCTTGGAACTTCGTTCATCGCGCGGCCTCAGGCATGCGCCTGTCGCAACGCCGCCGGGCTTTCCGCCGCCGGCAGCCAGCGCAGATCCGGGTCGATCGTGTTGCTGCGCAGGAGATCGCGGATATGGCTGATGCGCTGGTAGCGCGGCCCTTCGAACTCTTCCATGCTCAGCCCGCCGCTGCCATAGGCGGCGTAGAGCTGGCGGGCGCCGGCGACCACGTCCCATTGCGGGCGGAACGCCGGAAGCATCCGCGCGATCTTGCCGAAATCGACACGATAAGAACGTGGATCGGGGCCTGCCTCGCTGGCATATTCCAGCCGGCAGCCCGGCACGGTCTCGGCCACCACGTCGGCGATGTCGCGGATGCGGTAGTTGTGTGCGGTCTGGCCGACATTGAAGGCCTGGTTGAAGACGACCTCCCGCGGCGCCTCCAGCGCCGCCAGGAAGGCGCGGGAAATGTCCTCGACATGCACGATCGGCCGCCACGGCGTGCCGTCCGATTTCAGCAGGATGAGGCTCTTGGTGACCGCCCAGGCGACGAGGTTGTTCAGCACGATATCGAAGCGCAGCATGGGCGACAGGCCATAGGCCGTCGCCGGCCTGAGGAAGACGGTGCAGAAGTTGCGATCCGCAAGCGCGCCGATATCCCCCTCCGCCCGGACCTTGGAAATGCCATAGGCCGAGACCGGGTTGAGCGGCGCATCCTCGTTGACGAGATCGTCCCCGGCAAGGCCGTAATTGCTGCACGAAGAGGCGAAGAGAAAGCGGCTGACGCCGGCCTCCCTTGCGGCGCGCGCAACCCGCACGCTACCCTTGTGGTTGATATCGTAGGTGACGTCCGGATCGAGGTTGCTCAGCGGATCGTTCGACAGCGCCGCGAGATGCACGACCGCGTCGAAACCTTCGAGGTCGCGGGCCGTAATGTCGCGCACGTCCTTCAGGACGGAGGGAACCTCGGTCATCGGGCCGCCGGGCGCATAGGCGCAGCGGCGGTAGAGCCGGCTGTCGTAGCCATGCACGTCGTGCCCCGCCTGCAGGAGGATCGGCACCATGACGGCGCCGATATAGCCTTGGTGTCCCGTGACAAGCACCTTCATATCCGGATCTCCCCATCGTGATTGTAAAGGGATGCTAAAACGGTGCGCAGCGGAGCACGATTGATGACAAAGACGGCGCTGCGCACCGGAAGGAGGCACTGGGTTACAAAGCCTACTTCTTTTAGACAGGGTCAGGCGGTCCGGGCCGCCGCCACCGGTTCCTCAACGTTCGGCAAGCTGTTGTAGCGGCGGAAGACGACGTCGGACGGGCGCCCGACGAGGTAGTTCTCGATGCCGTGCTCGAGGGCCAGGTGGTAGACGCCGAGCGCGCCGTCGAAGGCCGCGATGGTCTGGTCTATCTCGTCGTCGCCATGGGTGTAGCTCACCACCAGCGACGGCGCGAGCACGCCGCGCCGGATGGTCTCCTGCAACAACAGCGTCCGGAAGGCCTGCGAGGGCGTGCCCTCCCGCCCCCGCGTGGCATAGGTCAGGCAGGCGGGATGCCCCGCGACGGAGACGAAGCGCTGGAGGCCGTGATGCACGATCGCCTGCTCGATGCCGGCCTTCAGCCGCAGCCCCTGGCGGCGCAGGCGCGAGATGACCGGCTCCTGCGCATAGACATGCATCGTCGCGATCGCCGCCGCCATGGCGTGGGTCTCGGCGCCATGGGTGGTCGACAGAAGGAAGACGCGCGGCCGTTCAACCTGCTCGATGCCGCCGAGCTCCATGAGCTCGCGCCGGCCGGCAAGTGCGGAGATGGCGAAGCCGTTGCCGAGCGCCTTGCCGAAGCAGGAAAGGTCCGGCCGCAGCCCGTAATATTCCTGCGCGCCGCCCCTCGCCCAGCGGAAGCCGGTGATCATCTCGTCGAGAATGAACAGCGCGCCATTCTGGTGGCACAGCTCCTGAAGGTCATGGAGATAGCCCTCCGCGGGATCGTCGCCGCGCGAGGCCTCCAGAATGAAGGCGGCGATCTTGCCCGGATGGCGGGCGAACAGGTCGCGCGCGTCGTCGAGATCGTTGTAGCGAAAGCCGAGCGTCAGGTTGCGCACGGCCTCGGGAATGCCGGCATTCATCTCCGTCGTGCCGATGAACCAGTCGTCGGTGGAGAAGAACGGATGGTCCTGGCAGCGCGCAATATAGTCCCGGCCGGTCGCCGCCCGTGCGAGGCGAACCGCCGCCGAGGTCGCATCCGACCCGTCCTTGCAGAATTTCACCATGTCCGCGCCGGGCACCATCTGGAGGAAGGCCGAGGCGCACTCGACCTCGATACGCGCCGGCCGGGTGAAATTGCAGCCGAGCTCCAGTTGATGTGCCACGGCATCGAGGACGGGAGCATAGGCATGGCCGAGGCCGACCGCGCGGTTGCCCATGCCGTATTCGATATAGGCGTTTCCATCGACGTCAAAGACATGGCAGCCATGGCCTTCGACGATGAAACCGGGGGACAGCACCGGATACTGGTCGTCCCCCTTGGCATAGGTATGGGCGCCGCCGGGGATGACCCAATGGGCACGCCGGCGGAGCCTGTCGGAATTTGCGAAGTCCTGAATGAAGCCGTCCATGGAACTCTCCCGTTCGGTCCCTCGATGCACTATCGGCGCTTCAGCGCCGGGTGCATCCGCACTCTTGGGGGAAAGCGACCTGACCGAAAGGCGTAGGACCAATCGAGATTCAGTTCAGGCCGTGCCGAAAATGGTGAGTTTCCGTGAGCCGGAGCGCAGCGTACTTTCGGACGTGAGCACCGGAAGCGCGGAAAATCGCCGTTTGCAGGCCGGCATGGGCTGAATGTTGATTGGTCCTGGGGCTCAGTCGAACAGTTCGTTCAGCTTGAAGATCACTTCCGTTCGGTTGCGCACCTTCAGCTTCTTCATGATGTTGCGGATATGAACCTTGACCGTGCTTTCCTGCAGGTCGAGTTCATAGGCGATGATCTTGTTGGCTTTGCCGAGCTTGAGCATCGCGATGACATCTTCTTCCCGGTAGGTGAAGATCTCGGCGCGCTTGCGCTCCTGCTGATCGGCGACGGACATCAGCCGGCGCAGTTCCGGCAGGCTTTCGGTGGAGATGAAGATGCCGCCCGAAAGTGCCAGCGAGATCGCCTTGACGCAGACGGCGATGCCGACGGCCGAGGGGATGAAGCCCCTGACGCCGAGTTCGAGCGCTGTCAGCACCTGCCGCAGGTCATGGCTGTCGGAAAGGATGATGACCGGCAGGTCGGGGAAGCGCGTGAGGAGCGTTCGGATCTCCTCCTCGATGCGCGGCTCGGTGACATCGTGGCTGCCGACATTGATCAGCACGCCGCTCGATGCTTCGGCATATTTCGCCATCCAAGTCTCGATGGAGTTGAAAAGCACGATCGTCATATCGAGACCGTGCGATACAAGGCTTTGTGATAGGCATTCCCGGTCGAGGGCGCGCTCATCGATGATATCGAGGACCCGCGTACTTCCGAACGCACTCTTCGCCGCATTGGCTGACTTGTAAGCTGCCGACCGGACTGCGCCATTCGAAGGCTTCCGGTAGCTCCATCCGTTTATTCCCGCGATTTCGGCCACAGCAAAATTCTCCGGACTCTACAATTTACCTAAAGAGAACTGTCCCCTGCCAGTTAAGCGCCGACCAAGTAAAACAACTTCCAGATGCCGCAACATCCGAAGACGCTACGCAAAACAATATTCATTTTCGGTAGGCGCTGCATTCTGTTAGGTTTAAATTATATCAAAAAAATAGCTGAGAACAGATTCGGAAAATACGTAGAAAAGGGGCTATACAATCGCTTAACGTGCGTATATACTGATCACAGTTCTCTATAGTTGTACCGAACGCTCCCTATGTCTGCAGTGTCCCTGAGATCGCATTCATGAGTTCGAGTCGACCCTCCTCACGCACTCCGTCGGGACTGGATGACCTGGGCGCGAGATCCGTCGCGGGCGTCGTCGCGATCGGCGCATCGGCCGGAGGGCTCGACGCCTGCCGGAGCCTCCTCGACGCCATGCCGTCGGGCGGCGGCAACGCCTACATCCTCGTCCAGCATCTCGACCCGGCGCGCGAAAGCATGCTGGTGGGCCTGCTCTCCGGCCATACCCCGATGACGGTGATCGAGGCCGCGGACGGCCAGCGGCTGGAACCGGACCATCTCTTCATCATTCCGCCCGGCCGCTATATCGCCGTCAATGCCGGCACGATCCGGCTGAGCACGCCGTCGGAGCGCGACGGCATGCGCATGCCCTACGATTTCCTGCTGCATTCGCTGGCGACGGAATACGGGCCACGCGCGACCGCGGTCGTGCTTTCCGGCACCGGAACGGACGGCAGTCTCGGCGTGCGGTTCATTCGCGAGGCGGGCGGCCGCGTCTATGTGCAGGATCCGAACGAGGCCAGCTACGAAGGCATGCCAAACAGCGTGATCGATTCCGGCATGGCCGACCAGATCATGCCGCTCTCGGCCATCGGCCAGGCCCTGCATGGCGCGCCCTCACCGGCAATCGCGCAGGACAAGGAACACGTCTCCAAGCAGGCGGCCATGGAGGCGATCCTCACCCTCCTGCGCCAGTCGACCGGCAAGGACTTTTCGCTCTACAAGCAGGGCACGCTCCACCGGCGGCTGGAGCGGCGCATGGCCATGGCCGGCATCCCTTCGTCCGACCGGGCGCGCTATCTCGGCATCCTCGAAGAAAACCCCTTCGAGCTCTCCCAGCTCGCCACCGACATCCTCATCAATGTCACGAGCTTCTTCCGCGATCCCGAGATCTTCGATCGCCTGCGCTCGACCATCGTGCCCCAGCTTATCCGCCATCATCCGCCAGAGCTGACGCTGCGGCTGTGGGTTGCCGGATGCAGCACCGGCGAGGAAGCCTATTCGCTGGCGATGCTCGTGCAGGAATGCATCGCGGACGCGAAGTCGGAGATCAAGTTGCAGGTCTTCGCCTCCGATGCCGACGAGGAAGCCATAGCCTTCGCCCGCGAGGGCAACTATCCGAAGATGATCGAGGCCGACGTCTCGCAGGAGCGCCTGGAGCGTTTCTTCATCGCGGAGGAATACGGCTACCGCGTGGGTCCGGAGCTGCGCGCCTCGGTGATCTTCGCGGTGCAGAACATCCTGACCGACCCGCCCTTCTCTAACATCGACCTCATCTCCTGCCGCAATCTTCTCATCTATCTCGGGCCGGAAGCGCAGGCCAAGGTCATCGCGCTCTGCCATTTCGCACTCAATGAAAACGGCATCCTGCTGCTCGGAAGCACCGAGACGGTCGGCAGCGGGGCAAGCCGCTTCGACATCATCGACAAGGCCGCGAAGATCTTCCGGCGCCAGGGACAACGCGGCCGCTACGGCTTCGCCATCAACGCCTTCGACACGGTGCGGGCACGCGCGCAGCAGGGACAGGCGCAGTTCCCGAACCGCCAGGCCGCACTTGCCGACCTCAGCCGCCGCACGATCCTTGACGCCTATGCGCCCGCCACGGTGCTGATCAACCGGAAATATGAATATCTCTATTCGCTCGGCCCCGTGCAGCGCTACCTGCGTATCGCGCCCGGCTATCCGACCCAGGATCTCTTCACGATCACCCCGCGCAGCATTCACACGAAACTGCGCTCGGCGCTGCACCGTGCCTTGCAGGAAAAGGTGCGCACCGTCGCCGCCGGCCTTTACCACGATGCGGACGACACCCTGTCGCGCTACGATATCGTCGTGCAGCCCGTCACCAGCGACGGCGAGGACCTGTTTCTCGTCAGCTTCTTCGACGTGGCGCGGGAAGCGCCGGCCACCGACACCACGGACCTGCCGGACGATCCCCGCTCGCGCGCGCTGGAGCGCGAACTGGCGGCCACCCGGACGGAACTCCAGGCGGCGATCCGCGACCTGGAAAACGCGGCGGAGGAGCAGAAGGCAATCAATGCGGAGACGCTTTCGCTCAACGAGGAATACCAATCCGCAAACGAGGAGCTTCTCACCTCGAAGGAGGAACTCCAGTCGCTGAACGAGGAGCTCACCGCGCTCAACATCCAGCTCCAGGAGGCGCTGGAGCGGCAGCGCGCCACGGCGAATGATCTGGAAAACGTGCTCTACAGCACCGATGTCGCGACGATCTTCCTCGATCTGGAATTGCGCATCCGCTACTTCACGCCGGCGACCCGCGCGATCTTCAACGTGCTGGTCGGCGATATCGGCCGGCCGCTCGGCGACCTCAATTCGCGCGTGCCGGATTCGACGCTGCTCAGCGACGCCGCCGCCGTGCTGAAGGGCAGCACCAGCAAGGAGCGCGAGGTAAGAACGACCAGCGGCACCTGGTATCTGCGCCGCATCATGCCCTACCGAACCCAGGAGGGCGACACGGAAGGCGTGGTCATCACCTTCGCCGATATCACCACCCAGCACCACGCCACCGACGCGCTCGATCGGGCAAAACACACCGCCGAGCGGGCCAATGCGGCGAAATCCCGCTTCCTCGCCACGGCAAGCCACGACCTGCGCCAGCCCCTGCAATCCTTGGCATTGCTCCAGGGCCTGCTAGAAAAATCGGTCGAGGGCGAAAAGGCGCAGCGGCTGGTGCGGAGTTTTCGCGATACGCTCGGCTCGATGTCGGCCATGCTCAACGCCTTGCTCGACATCAACCAGATCGAGGCCGGCACAGTCTATCCGCGCATCGTGACATGCAGCGTCAACGACGTGCTGGAGCGACTGCATGAGGAATTCAGCTACAGCGCGATCGAGAAGGACCTGTCGCTCCACTTCGTTCCCTGCACGCTCCCGATCCGGACCGATCCGCGCCTGCTGGAACAGATCGTCCGCAATCTTCTGGCCAATGCCGTCAAATACACCAAGAAGGGCAGGATCCTTCTGGGGTGCCGGCGCCATGGCGATGCGCTGGCCATCGAGGTCTGGGATAGCGGCGTCGGCATTCCCTCCCACGAGCTCCAGTCGATTTTCGACGAGTACCACCAGGCCTATAACGAAACGACCGAGGATGAGCTCGGCCTCGGGCTCGGCCTGTCGATCGTGCGGCGCCTCAGCCTGCTGCTCGGCCACAAGGTCCAGGTCCGCTCGGTGCCCGGCAAGGGCTCGGTCTTCTCGATCCATGTGGCACTCGGCCGCGAAGATCCGCACAGGGACAAGCCCGCCTTCATCAGCGAAAGCCCGCCGCCGCCCCCGGTGCGCGGCACCGTCCTTGTCGTGGAGGACGACCCGAAGGTTCGCAGCCTCATCGAGATTGCGCTGCGCGACGAACAGCACCTCGTCCATGTGGCGGAGAGCGGCGAGACCGCGATCGAGCTTGTGGCGAGCGGTGCGGTGGTGCCGACTCTCATCCTGGCCGACAACAACCTGCCGCACGACAAGAACGGCATCGAGGTGACAAAACACCTTCGCTCCATCCTCGGCGACGATGTACCCGCGATCGTGCTGACCGGCGACATTTCGGCGGAGACATTGCGCCTTCTCTCGGCCGAAGATTGCCTGCATATGCCGAAGCCGGTGAGCCTCGACGACCTCTTGAAGGCGATCCAGCTGCTGCTGCGCTCGAATGCGGGGCTCGATGACGACCGGCCCGACGCGCCGCCGCCATCCCTGTCCGACGGACCGGAGATCTTCATCGTCGACGACGACCGCATGATGCGCGAGGTGCTGCGCGAGACGTTCGAAGCCCATCAACGGCCCGTGCGGACCTTCGCAAGCGGCGAGGCCTTTCTCACCGCTTTTGAAGACAAGGAACCGGGATGCGTGCTGATGGACGTCAACCTGCCGGGCATGAGCGGCCTAAAGGTGCTGGAAACCCTGCGCGGCAAGGGCATCACATTGCCGATCATCATGATCACCGGCGCGGGCGACGTCTCCACGGCCGTGCAGGCCATGAAGGCCGGCGCCTCCGATTTTATCGAGAAGCCGATCGGCCCGTCCGACCTGCTGGCCTCCGTGGCCGCGGCGCTGGAGCGCAATCGCGACGTGGGCAAACGCGGCGTCTGGCAACGGTTGGCGAAGGACCGCTTGGCGGCGCTGACCGGCCGCCAGCGGGAAATTCTCGAACGGGTGCTGGCCGGTCAGTCCAGCAAGGTGATCGCCCAGGATCTGGATCTCAGCCAGCGCACCGTCGAGGCGCACCGCGCCGCGATCATGAAGCGTATGGGCGCCGGCTCGCTGCCGGCGCTCGCCCGCCTGATGGCGGCGGCGGAAGGCGGCGGCGCGGGCTGAACCTACGGATGGTGCTGCTTGACCAGGCTGTTGCGGCCCGATGTCCTCCAGCGATGATAGAGTTCCTCGATGCCGGCGCGAAGCGCGATCTTGTGCGACCAGCCGAGCCGGTGAAGGCGGGAGCTGTCCAGGAGCTTGCGAGGCGCGCCATCCGGCTTGAAGGCATCGAAGACGATGCGGCCGCGAAAATCGATGACGTCGGCGATCAGGAAGGCGAGTTCGCCGATGCTGATCTCCTCGCCCGAGCCGATATTGATCAGTTTGGGACTTTCATATCCCTTCATCAGGAAGACGCAGGCGTCGGCGAGGTCGTCGACATGCAGGAACTCCCGCTTCGGCGTGCCCGTGCCCCAGACCACGACGCTGTCGCGATGACTGACCCGCGCATCGTGCATCTTGCGGATTAGCGCCGGGATGACATGCGAATGGTCGAGGTCGAAATTGTCGTTCTGGCCGTAGAGGTTCGTCGGCATCACCGAAATGAAGCGACAGCCATGCTGCTCGGCATAGGCGCTGGCGAGCTTTATGCCGGCGATCTTGGCGATGGCATAGGCCTCGTTGGTCGGCTCCAGGCTGCCGGTCAGCAAGGCGTCCTCGGTGATCGGCTGCTCGGCATGTTTGGGGTAGATGCAGCTCGATCCGAGGCAAAGCAGCTTTTCGACGCCGAGTTCGGAGGCCGTCTTGATGATGTTGAGGAGGATGAGGGCGTTTTCGGCGAGAAACTCCGCCGGGTAGCGCGCATTGGCGCCGATGCCGCCGACCCTTGCGGCGGCGATGAAGATCGCCTCCGGCCGCGCCTTGCGCATCCAGGCTTCCGTATCGGACTGGCGCGTGAGGTCAAGGTCCTCGCGCGTCACCGTCTGGATGTCGCAGCGCTCCCGTTTCAGCCGGCGCATGAGCGCCGAGCCGACCATTCCGGAATGCCCGGCCACCCAGACCCGCTTGCCACGCAGGTCGTAGGATACCGTGTCGTCTTCAGCCGTGGAGATCATTTCGCCCCTCCTCCTTGGTGATCACCCGCAGGTCCGATTCGACCATCTCCGAGACGAGCTCGCCGAAGGTCACCGTCTGGCGCCAGCCGAGCCGCTCGCGCGCCTTGCTCGCATCGCCAAGCAGGATATCGACCTCCGCGGGGCGGAAATAACGGGGGTCGATCTGGATGAGCGGCTTGCCGCTCTTGCGCTCGTAACCGACCTCGTCGACACCCACGCCGTCCCATTCGATGGATTTTCCCACCACATCGAAGGCGCACTCGACGAATTCCCGCACCGTATGGGCCTCTCCCGTGGCCAGCACGTAGTCGTCCGGCACGTCCTGCTGCACGATCCGCCACATGCCCTCCACATAGTCACGTGCATGCCCCCAGTCGCGCTTCGCATCGAGATTGCCGAGATAGAGCTTGTCCTGCAGCCCCCATTCGATAGCCGCGACCGCCCGGGTGATCTTGCGTGTGACGAAGGTTTCGCCCCTGCGCGGGCTTTCATGGTTGAAGAGGATGCCGTTCGACGCGTGGAAGCCGTAGGCCTCACGGTAGTTGACCGTCATCCAGTAGGCGTAGAGTTTCGCGGCGGCATAGGGGCTGCGCGGATGGAACGGCGTTCCCTCCCGTTGCGGCGTTTCCTTGATGCCGCCGAAGAGTTCCGAGGTCGATGCCTGGTAGAAGCGGCATTGTTCGCCGACCTTCAAGAGCCGCATGGCCTCCAGAAGCCGCAGAGTGCCGAGCGCGTCGGTATTGGCGGTATATTCCGGCGTCTCGAAACTTACCTGCACATGGCTCTGGGCGCCGAGATTGTAGATCTCGTCCGGCTGGACCTCCTGGATAACCCGGCAGAGGTTCGTCGCATCGGTCAGGTCGCCGAAATGCAGGTGGAAGCGCACCCCGGGTGACCGCGGATCGACATAGAGATGATCGATGCGGGCCGTATTGAAGGAGGACGAGCGGCGCTTGAGGCCGTGCACCCGATATCCCTTGGAAAGCAGAAGCTCGGTCAGGTAGGAGCCGTCCTGGCCCGTCACGCCGATGATCAAGGCTGTTTTTTCAGGCATTGTCGCTCTCGCAGGAGGGGCATGCGGGCACAATTCTTCGCTGCCCGTCGTCTCGTGAGTTAGCGATGACGCGGTCCGCGCGGCAAGGTGGCCGTTCGGGGGACGGGGATCGTCTCGCTTTCTCCGGATCGGACGAGGCCGCACCTCCGCCCGACGAAGGTCTAGCCACCCTCGTCGGAAGGCGTAGGCCGGGTGCGGGGGCAAAATACCCCCTAGCGCCTTTGGAGAACTTGCCGCCCGTCCGCGTATTGCAGGATCGTAACCCGCAGGAATTGTGATCCCGGGGGGCTCATGCGGACGATCTTCGTCAATCGATATTTCCATCCCGACCAGTCGGCGACGAGCCGCATGGTATCGGCGCTCGCTTTCGGCCTGGCGCGGCAGGGCGGCGAGGTCGCGGTCGTCGCGAGCCGCACCCGCCATGACCAGGCCGACGTTCCCCTCGCCGGGCGGGAAACCTGCTCCGGCGTGGATGTCGTCAGGCTTTCCACCTCGCGCTTCGGCCGCGGCACCCTGCCCGGCCGCGCCATCGACTACCTCTCCTTCCACCTCGCGGCCTTCGGCTGGCTCATCCGCAATGTCCGGCGCGGCGACGTGGTGGTGGTCTGCACCGATCCGCCGCTCATTTCGCTCGGCTGCGCGCTGCCCATCCGGCTACGCGGCGGCGAGATGGTCAACTGGGTCATGGACCTCTTTCCCGAAACCGCCATCGAACTCGGCCTCTTCAGAAGGGCGCCCGTGCTCGGGCGGATCGCCGCCTGGCTGCGCGACCGGTCGGTCGCCCGCGCGCGCCTCACGATCTGCCCGACGGAGCGGATGGCGGATTACCTGCTCGCGCGCGGCGCACCGGCAGATCGCATGCGCGTGTTGCACCACTGGTCCGATGCCGCCGAGATCCGCCCTGTGCCGCGCGACGAAAACCCCCTTCGCGCCGCCTGGGACTACACCCATAAATTCGTCGTCGGTTATTCCGGCAATTTTGGCCGCGCCCATGAATTCGCCACGCTGATCGAGGCCGCGACCCTTTTGCAGGACCGGCAGGACATCCGCTTCCTGATGGTCGGCGGCGGCCACAAGCTCGCCTCCGTCCAGGGTGCCGTGCGCGAACGCGGCCTCGCCAATGTCGCCTTCAAGCCGCTGCAACCGGCCGAACAGCTTGCCGAAAGTCTTGGCGTGCCGGATCTGCACGTCGTCTCCCTGCTACCGCGCCTCGAACATTGCATCATCCCGAGCAAGTTCTACGGCATCCTCGCCGCCGGCAGGCCGACGCTCTTCATCGGCGATCCGAAAGGCAGCGTCGCGGCCGTCATCGATGCCGAGGGTTGCGGGGTGAACATCGCGATCGGCGAGGCCGAAAGGCTCGCCCGCACGATCGCCGAGCTGGCGGCATCGCCGGAAAGGGTCGTCGCGATGGGCGAGACCGCGAGGGCCGTGCTCGAAGCCGACTACGCCTATGACCGCGCGCTCGCCACCTGGCGCGTGCTGCTGCGGGATCTCGCCGAGACCACGCCCGCGCCGGCCCGCGCCGTCCTGCTGGAGCAGGAGACGTCATGACCGACACCGTCGTCGTCAGCCAGCTCGGCGCCCGCATGCACTATGCCGTCGCCCGCATCCTGGCGAAGGAAGGCCGGCTCGGCCATTTCTTCACCGATATCTGCGGCACCAAGAGTTGGCCTTCGCTCCTCCACCGGTTGCCCCAATCGATACTGCCGCGGCCGGTGCGGCGGCTGGTCGGGCGCGTGCCAAATGGGGTTCCGCCGGAACTGATCACGGATTTTCCGCTCTTCGGCGTGCGCTCCGCCATCCGGCGCCTGCGCATGGAGGACCAGGCCGGAGAAATGTCCCATGCCGTGTGGGCCGGCAGCCGCTTCTCGACGCTCGTCGCGGCCCGTGGTTTTCACAACGCCGCCGGCCTCTATGCCTATAGCGGCGACGCGCTGGAACAGATGCGCGCCGCCAAGAAGCAGGGCCTCTGGGTCGCCGTCGAGCAGATGGTGGCGCCTCGCGCCGTGCTGGAGGCCATCCTCGCCGAAGAGATGGGGCGTTTTCCCGACTGGGCCGGCCCGCCGGCGAAGAACCCGCATGCCGAAACCTTCGCGGCGCGCGAACGCGCCGAATGGGCGCTGGCGGACTGCATCGTCTGCCCGTCCGATTTCGTCCGCGACCATGTCATCGCCGAGGGTGGGCCGGCGGAACGCTGCGTCGTCGTGCCCTACGGCGTCGACGCGAAGGACCGCTCCGATCCGACGCCCCGCGCACCAGGCCCGCTGCACGTCCTGACGATCGGAGAGGTGGGCCTGCGCAAGGGCTCGCCCTATGTGCTGCAAGCCGCCGAGCGCCTCGGCACTGCCGTGCGCATGCGCATGGCCGGCCCCCACCGGCTGCCCGAGCCGGTTCGCCGCCGGATGAGCCGGTCGATCGAGCTCAGGGGCATCGTGCCGCGCGCCGAGATCGCCGGGGAGTACCGCTGGGCGGATGTCTTCCTGCTGCCCTCGCTTTGCGAGGGGTCGGCCACCGTCATCTACGAGGCGCTGGCGTCCGGCCTTCCGGTCATCACCACCTACAGCACGGGCAGCGTCGTGCGGCATGGCGTCGAGGGCCTGATCGTGCCGGAGCGCGACCCGCAGGCGATCGTCGATGCCGTGCGCTACCTCGCCGACAACGAGGACGTCCGCGCAACCATGTCGGCCAATGCACGCCGCACGGCGGCCAGCCACACCGTCGACAGATACGGCGCGCGCCTTCTCGACGTGCTGTCCCGGCTGCACGCCCCCCATGGCGACGAGCCATGAAAATCGTCCATGTCATCACCACCATGGACCCGGACAAGGGAGGCCCGCAGGCGGTCGTGATGCGGCTTGCAGCGGCCCAGGCCAACCTCGGCCATGCGGTGCATGTGGTGAGCCAGGCGGACACGCAGACGCTCGGCCATGTGGCGCGGCTCGGCGAGGCCATTCCCGGCTTCCAGCACATCGTCTGGCACGCCGTGCCGCCGGGCAGGCTGGAAGAGGTGCTCTGCCGCAAGGCGCGGCCGCTTCTGGCGCGCATCCTCGCCGATGCCCACCAGGTCCACCTGCACGGCGTCTGGGAACCGATTCTCGTCTTCGCCGCCGCCATCGCCGCCCGCAACGGCGTGCCCTATTGCGTGTGCCCGGCCGGCATGCTCGACACTTGGAGCCTTGCGCAAAAGCCCTGGAAGAAACGCCTGGCGCTGGCGCTTGGCTGCCGCCGGATGCTCGACCATGCGGCCTTCATCCACGCCCTCAACCGCGACGAGGCGGAGCTGATGCGGCCGCTCGGCCTGAAGGCGCCGGCCGAGATCATTCCGAACGGCGTCTTCATCGAGGAATTCGAACACCTCCCCTCCGCCAAGACCTTTCCCACGCTGATCGGCCTGCCGGCAGAACGGCGCTTCGTGCTGTTCCTCTCCCGCCTGCACTACAAGAAGGGCCTCGACCTTTTGGCCGACGCCTTCCAGCGGGTCGCGCAGGAATGCCCGGATGTCGATCTCGTCGTGGCGGGGCCGGATGGCGGCGCGGAGGACGACTTCCGCGATCTCGTCCGCCGCTTCGGGCTCGAAAGGCGCGTCTTCATGGTCGGCCCGCTCTATGGCGAGACGAAGCTGCAAGCCTTCGTTTCCGCCGCCTGCTTCTGCCTGCCCAGCCGGCAGGAGGGGTTCAGCGTGGCGATCACCGAGGCGCTCGCCTGCGGCACGCCGGTCGTCATCACCCGCGCCTGCCATTTTCCGGAAGTGGCCGTTGCCGGCGCGGGCGCGGTCGTGGCGCTCGATGCGAGGGATGTCGCGAGCGCCCTGGTCGAAACGCTTTCGAATGCGCCGGCAGCCCGCGCCATGGGGCAGAACGGTCGTCGGCTGGTGTTCGAAAACTACACATGGCCGCGCATCGCCCAACTGACGATCGGCCTCTACGAGGCCTATGCGCCGGCAACCGAGAATGTCGGGCTTCCCACCACCTGATGGCTAACCAATCTGCCGGCGGCTGGCGACGGCGCGCGCCGGATTGCCGGCATAGACCGTCCACGGCTCCAGCGCCCGGACCGCGACACCACGCGCACCGAGAACCGCCCCCTCGCCCACCTCCATGCCCGGGCCGACGAAGGCCTCCGCGGCGATCCAGGCGTTGCGGCGCAGCACGATCGGCCGCGCCACGAGCGGAAAGGCCGGCTGCTGAATATCGTGCGTGCCCGTGCACAGATGCGCGCGCTGCGACACGATCGCCAGCGCCTCCAGCGTCACGGGCGCGACATTGTAACAGATCACGCCCGGCCCCATCGAGGCATTCGGCCCCATGGTGAGGTTGCCCGGCCACCAGATGACCGTGCTGCCATGCACGATCGCCGTGGGGTCGAGCTTGGCGCCGAAAAGGCGGAGCAAAAGATTGCGCCAGGGATGGAAGGGCGACGGCGTCCATGCCGCAAGGCACCGCCAGGCGATGAGCCAGGCAAGCCGCATCAGCCGGAAGCGCAGCGCGAAGGTCGGCCCGCCGAGCAGCGGTGCGGCAAGGCCCAGCGTGTCGAAGGCCGGATCGTCATAACGGGATTTCATGGATGGGCCTCCCTGGCATCGGCGTGACGCAATGAGTTTCAACGCCGCGTCCGCTGGCCACGACGGTCGGCATCCCCGGACAAGCAACCGCCAGGAGGCGGGGGCCTCGCATCTCCCGCTCCCGGCGGCGGTCGCAGGCAAGGGGTACCGCCCACAACCCCGTACGGACGAACCTGGTCAAACGGGCAGGCCTTCCTCCCGCCGCCGCAGCTCCTCCGTCTTGATGACGATCATGTATTCATAGGCGGCGAGCAGGCGGCAGTAGTGGTAGCCTTCCCAGCCGTCCCTGAACCCGCCGCGCAGGATATACATGTAGAGGAAACGCGCGGCCGGGCGGAACGGCAGGCGCATCGACAGTTCCTTCATGGCGCGGCGCCGCACCTCGGGCACCCCGCTCAGCAGGTCGCGCCAGGGCACGCGTTTCTCGCGCAGGCTGATCACCGTCTCGCGCGCCTCCGAGGAGGAATAGCGGTTGTGCTTGTCGTACCAGGCGTTCAGGCCCTTGTTGAAACTGTAATGGATGAAATGGGCGTTGAGCCGCCCCTCCGGCCCCTCGGGCAGGCAGCGCGAATGGGCGTCGCGCTCGTAGCGCACGCGATCCGGCCGCACGAGGCGGGTGATCCACGTCGGGTAGAGGCTGCTGTGCTTGATCCAGCGTCCCATGAACATGTTCTTGTAGCGGATGCGGAAGGAGCTTTCGGGGCGCACCGGATCGCGGGCGATCGCCAGCATCTCGTCGCGCAGGTCCGGCGGCGTCACCTCGTCGGCGTCCGGCGTATAGACCCAGGGATATTTGTAGGTGATTTCTTTCAGCCCGTAGGTGCGCTGGTGCGATTCGGTATCGTGCACCCGCTGGTAGACCCGGGCGCCCGCCGCCTTTGCGATCTCCACCGTCCTGTCGGTGCTGTAGGAATCGAGCACGACGATATCGTCGCACCAGTCGAGCGAGGCCAGGCAGGCGGGGAGATTTCTCTCCTCGTTCAGCGTCATGATCAGTACGGAAATCGACATCGGCCGCCCTCCCCCGTTACATCTGCAGCTTAATTGAGGGACGGGCGGCGCGATGGACCCGCCGGCGTGTGGCGGACTCGGCGGCGAGCACGAATGCGGTATGGGCGATCGCGACGAAGACGAGGCCGATCACCATCACAGGCCCCGGAAGATTGAACACCAGGCCGAGATAGCCGACGCCCCCGCACAGGAACGACACCAGGACGATGACATAGCTGGTGGCCGCGGGCGAAAACCCGGTATCGATCAGCAGGTGATGCAGGTGCCGGCGATCCGCCGACATGGGGCTGCGGTGATCGAGCATGCGGCGCACCATCAGGCTCAGCGTATCGACCACCGGAATGATCACCAGCCAGAGCAGGCTCTGGAAGGCGAGCCCCTCCGCGCCGTTCGACAGGCACAGGATCAGGTAGGCGATAATGCCGCCCAGGGCCGTGCTGCCGGCATCGCCCAGATAGACCGAAGCGCGGGCGCGCCAGGGGCTGCGCAGGTTGAAGATGAGAAAGCCGCCGATCGCCGCCAGCAGGAGGGCGACCGGAACGACCAGCCCCTCGGCGCCCGCGTGCAGCGACAGGAGGAGGATCCACACCAGCGCGGCAACGGCGCTGCCGCCGGCAAGCCCGTCGACGCCGTCCAGCATGTTCCAGGCGTTGATCAGCCCGACGATGAAAGCGACGGAGAGCACGAGAAGGCCGATGGGGCCGAAGACGATCCCCAGTTCCAGCAGGTCGCCGAACGACACTTGTCCCAGTCCTTCGGCGGAGATCAGCGTGATCGCGATCAGCACCTGCGCCCCGAAGCGGAAGCGGGCGGGCAGCGCGAACCGATCGTCCGCGACGCCGAGCCCGACGATCAGCAGCGTCGCCGCCCAGAAGCCCGGCCCGCAAGCCATCGGGCCTGAAGCGAGCAGGCTGATGCCGGCGAACGCCAGGAAGATCGCGATGCCGCCGCACAGCGGGATGGCACCCTCATGGATCTTCCGGTGATCCGGCAGATCCATGAGGTGAAGGGGAACTGACAATGAACGCAACAGGACGACGAAGAAGGCGCTCAACGCAAGAGACGCCGAGCTTTCGAGCAGCAAGAAAATCATATGACGCCCCTGCAATCGCCGCGATGCCCTGATCTGGAGCGATCAGGTTGCATGGACGATGATGCAAGCATAGCGATAGAAATGCGGGGCCGACATTTGAGCAAAAGGTCAAGGGACCCTCGTCGAAGCGAAGGAATCCACCCGCAGGGGTACACACGCCTACTCCCTTTCCGCGCCCTTCTCCTCCCTTTGGACAGGTTTCACACGGCACCGCCTTGTTTTGGCGCGCCGATTCGCGGCTTGACATCCGTCGATGAAAATGGAACATAAAGAGAACAAATGGAGGTGCCGATGCAAACCGATGCCGTCGAACGTGCCCTTGCCGAAGTCGCCGCCTGCCGGGCGCTGCGCGAAAAGCAGCAGGCCCACCGGGCCGAGTTCCAGCGCAAGCTGGAGGCGGTCGCCAAGCCCCTTTACGTGCTGAAGAGCAAGCGCCAGCTGGAGCTCCGGCTTCAATGATGCGCGCGGATCGACGGCAAAAGCAGGTTTTTCGCGAGGAAGCGCTGGAAATCCTGGCCTTTCACAACGGCAATGCCCTGGAAGCCTTGCGCACGATGATCGCCGAGCGGGACGCCGTCGAGGAACGGCTCGCCATCGCGACATTGATCATGGCGCGCGGAGACGACGAGGCATGGCGGCCTTCGTGACGACAACGTTTCAGGCCGTCAGCCGAACGCGATCTCCCAGGCTGCACTTCCCACGATGCCGGCAATGAACGCCGTAATCCACGGTAGGAACGGCTTGAGCCGGGCAAACGAGGACACGGCGGCAACCGGCTCCGCATTCGGCGGGGCGGCGGCAGGCGTCTTGGCCTTGGTTTCGGCACCGTGGAGACGCTTGCGGAACAATCGCAGCGCCTTCGCATCGTTCAGTTCGGTGATCTCTTTTTTCGCCACCGCGTAGAGTTTCGGCTCCAGTTCACGCAGTTTACCAGCGGCCAGCCGCTTTTCCAGCTCGGCGAGAGCCAGCTGGATATCGTTGAACGGTATGTCGAACAGGTCGTCGAGCCGGAACCGCCACCACCGTACGCGCATCAGGCGGGCGACCGTCTCTTCGTCGAAACGGTGCCGGATGATGCGCGCAGGGATGCCGCCGACGATCGCATAGGGAGGAACATCGCGCGAGACGACGGAGCCCGCCGCAATGATGGCGCCATCGCCCACGTTCACGCCGGGCAGGATGATCGCGTTGGCGCCGATCCAGACGTCGCTGCCCACGATCGTGCGCTGCGGCACTTGCTTGGGCGGGCTGGTGAACTGCCGCATCGCCTCGGACGGAATCCACTGGCCGTCTCCCCACTGGAAGGAATGCGTCGAGAGCCAGTCGGTCGGGTGGTTGCTGTCGCCGATCACCGCACCGGGGGCGATCGAACAGTATCGCCCGATATGCGCCGTTTGCCCGGAAATCCGGACATTGCCCCGCAGGAAAGTGTAGGCGCCGATCATTCCGCGCGAAGAGATATCGCCGGCAAGCCAGACCGGGCTTTCAACAAGAAGATGGCCCTTGTGCCAGATTTTCGCGCGGTGGACATGAATGTTGGCAATGCCGAAGCTTTCGAGCGGACGCCGTCCCTCTTCTGCATTGTCATTGCGATAAGCAGCAGCGTTCAGGCCGTGCATGTCCATCATTCTCGATCCTCGTTAGGAGGTGAACCCGCCCCGCACCTTAGAATTCCTGCTGGCAAAGCCAACAGCAAAATGCCGCCCGAACCCCTATCGCTGCCTTCACCGCGTCGCGAGCAGCGCGACATAGGCGATGACCGTCAACAGCAGGCCGCGGAAGGCGAAGCCGACGAAGCGGTATTTGTCGTTGGCGATCACGGCGATGGCGTCGGCGTTCTGCATGTATTGCTCGAAGAGATAGTCGATATCGCGGGTCTCGGCGGCCTTGCGGAACCCCTCGCGATGGTGCGGCCAGGCGCCCCAGAAGAGCGAGGTCGCCTTGTCGACGCGGCGCGGCAGCACGACGAGGATCGCAGAGACCATCGAAAAGACCAGCGCGAAGGCGAGCAGGCCGGAAAAGACGATCGTGGACAGGTCGGCGTCCGCATAGCGCGACCAGGTGAACACGGCGCGGCTTTCCGTGGAGGTGACGAGCAGCGCCAGCATGAAGGTAAAGATATAGGCGGCCTTCTGGTCGGAAATCTTCACCTGGTCGTAGAACACGTCGTTGATGCGGCGGATATGGTCGAAATGCTCGACCGCAATGCCCGGAGCGCCGCCCATTGCCCGTTCGAGAATGCTTTGCCGATCATCCGCCGCCGCCATGTCGCTTTCGTTCCCCGTTTTCTTCCTGATAGCCGAGAGGTTTTGGAAAGCAACGGCATGCATGCGGCGCCGCTTGACTTTTTTGAGGGGATGTCGAGTGCTGGCGCCATGCGAAGCCTCGTCCCGCCCTCCCGTCCTACCCTGCCGCGCCCTGCCCGGAGCACCGGCGCATGAAGACGGGACTGCGCTTTCCGTACCGATGGTCGCGCCGCAGCAAGCGCCTCGCGGTGCTCACCTTCGCGGTCATCGTGCTGGTTTCCGCGCTGCCGCAGCTTCCGGGCTGGTCGCTCGCGGACCTGCGCGCCTTCGACTATTTTTCCACCCTCGACGACCCACGCCCGCCGGCCGAAAGCCCCGTCATCGTGGCAATCGACGAGCCGTCGCTGGCCGAGATCAACGCGCAATGGCCCTGGCCGCGCGAATTGCACGCCCGGCTGATCGAAAGCCTGCGCAAGGCCGGCGCCACGGCGATCGGGCTCGACATCATCTTCGCCGAGCCGTCCAACCCGGCTTCCGATGCGGCGCTCGCCAAGGCGCTCGGGCCGGACGTGGTGCTCGCCGGCGACGAGAGCGTCATCGTCACGCCACAGGCCGAGCAGTTCCTGCGCACCACGCCGCTGCCGGCCTTTTCGCAAGCCGGCGCCGTGACCGGCATCGCTTCCATCACGCTCGGCGGCGACGGGGTCTTTCGCGACCTGCCGCGCTACGAGGATGGCTTTGCGCTGGCGCTTGCCCGCATCGCCGGCAAGGCGGCGGTCTCGCCCGCGGGAAAACTGCTGCAATCCTTCGGCCCCTCGCGCAGCTACCCGACCGTCTCCTACTACCAGGCGCTCGACCCGGAAAACATGCTGCCGAAGGACATGTTCAAGGGCCGCGTGGTCATCGTCGGCCTCAGCCTGCAGAATGCACCCGTCATCAATTCCGGCGGCGCCGACGCCTTCGCCACGCCCTATACGGTGCATACCGGCCGGCTGGTGGCGGGGGCGGAAATCCAGGCGACGATCTTCGACAACCTCACCACGGGTGCGGCGATCACCCGCGCCGATACGCCGCTCGCCATCGCGTCCGTCGCCCTTGCGGCACTTTTTTCGGCGGCGCTCGTGCGGCGCGCGACGCGCTGGCAGACGGTCGTGCTCAGCATGTTTGCCACGGCGGTGCTCGCGCTGTTGAGCTTCGCGCTGATCCGCGAGGCGACGCTCTTCGTTTCACCGATCGGCCCCACCGTCGCGCTGCTGCTGGTCGCTGCCGGCCAGACGGCGCTCGACTATGCGGAGGAGCGGCGGCGGCGGCGCGAGATCGTGCGCGCCTTCTCGCAATATCTCTCGCCCGCCCTCGTCGAGCGGCTCGCCCGCGACCCCTCGCAGCTGAAACTCGGTGGCGAGCGGCGCACGCTCTCCATCCTGTTTTGCGACGTACGCGGCTTCACCACCATCGCCGAGACGATGAAGGACGACCCTGAACAACTGACCACGCTGATCAACCGGCTGCTGACGCCGCTGTCCGACATCGTGCTGAAACATGGCGGCACGATCGACAAATATATCGGCGACTGCGTGATGGCCTTCTGGAATGCGCCGCTCGACGACGAGCACCATGCCAGGCATGCGGTCGCCGCCGCGCTCGACATGCTCGATGCGATGGCGACGCTGAATGCCAAGCTGAAGGCGGAGGCGGCAGCGAGCGGCACGCCCTATCACGCCCTGCGCATCGGCATCGGCATCAATACCGGCGACTGCGTGGTCGGAAACATGGGCTCCTCGCAGCGCTTCGACTATTCGGTATTGGGCGACGCGGTGAACCTCGCCTCGCGGCTGGAGGGGGCGTCGAAGGCCTATGGCGTGCCGCTGCTCATCGGCGAGCGCACGGCGATATTGGCGGCGACGGATTTCGCCGTGCTGGAGCTCGACCGTATCACGGTGAAGGGGCGCAGCGGGGCCGCGCCGGTGTTCACCGCCCTGCGCAGCCTGCCGGATGCTGCGAAGGCCCAGCATGCCCGCTTCATCGAGGACAAATATGCCGGACGGCTGACGGCCGACGACGCGACCTTCGATGTGCTGAGCGAGGCAAGCCCGTCGCTGGCGCCCTATTACGCCACCATCCGGTCCGAACATTTCGCGGGCGGCGCCTAGGACCAATCGACATTCAGCTCAGGCCGTGGCGAAAATGGTGGTTTTGCGTGACCCGGAGCGCAGCGTACTCAATGTACGTGAGCACCGGAAGCACGCAAAAGCGCCATCTGCAGACCGGCATGGGCTGAATGTCGATTGGTCCTAAGGGTTCAGGCGTTTTGCTTGGGATGCGACGGAGCGAATTCGGCGACGAGCTCGTGTTTTTCGCCCGGATAGGTCAGCCGCACATGGGTGATGTAGACGCCGCCGCTCCAGGTGCGCCGTTCGACGACCAGACAGGCCGTGCCGGGGGCGATCGCCAGCAGGTCCGCGGCCCGGGCATCGGCGCCGACGGCACGGATGCGGTGTTCGGCGGCACTCCACGGCACGCGGCTGATCAGCCAGGCGCCGGGCGCGGTATCGTCAAAGGTTTCGGCCGCGGCCTCCGGCACGGCGACGAGGTTGATCAGGCGATCCTCCAGGCAGAACGGCTGGGCGCCGGCGAAATGCAGCGCGGAAATCTCCGTCAGCGGTGCGGGTTCCGGCAGGTCCATCAGGCGGCGGTCGGCCGCTTTTGCCGAGCGGTCGAGGCGCGTGCGCTTCTCGTAGCGATAGCGCAGCCCGAGCGATTCGACCTCCAGACGGATATCGTGGATCTCCAGCACGGCCGATTGCGCATGCGGATGGGTGACATAGCTGCCGGATTTGCGCCGCCGCTCGATGAGGCCGCGCTTGACCAGCTCGGTGATTGCCTTGTTCACCGTCATGCGCGAGCACTGGTACTGCTCGGTCAGCTCGTGCTCGAAGGGAATGCGGTGGCCCGGCGGCCATTCGCCCGAGAGGATCTTGCCTTCCACTTCCTCCAAGATGCGGCGATGCAGCGGCGGCTCCTTGGCCTCGGTCCGTGTCTTCTCCTGGTCGATGGAAATGGTCGCCTCCGCGCTTGCCGGACGCAATCGCCCGGTGGGACAAGTCATAGGAAAGGCAGGCCCGCCTTACAATACGCCCTCAGGCGTCCGTGAGCGCCCGCATCGTCGCGGTGAAGCGCCGGCCGATTTTTTCGCGCGCCGCGTGGCGGCCACCCTCGACCTGCTTGCGCCCGTTCACCCAGACGCAATCGACCTCGGCACCGTTGGCAAAAATCCAGCCGTCGAGCAGTGCGTCGCCCGCAAGATCAAGGCCGTGACGGGCCTTGGCGCTGACGAAGTCTGCCGCGTTGCCGGCGGCGATCCCCGCATCCACGCCCAACGCCGCGGCGCCGCCGACCAGCGCGCCATCAAACAGCGCCCGGCCCGTCGAGCCGCCGGGGGCGGCGAGCACATTGCGGGCGCGGTGGGCGAGACGCTCGGAATATTCCAGCTGGCGCAGTTCGTCCGGCAGGCCGATCAGCACGTTGGAATCAGAACCCACGCCGAATCGGCCACCGGCGGCGAAAAACTCCGCCGGGAAGATGCCGTCGCCGAGATTGGCTTCGGTGATCGGGCAGAGGCCGGCGATCGCGCCGGCTTCCGCCATGCCGCGCGTCTCGGTGTCCGTCATGTGCGTGGCGTGGATGAAGCACCAGCGACCGTCGACGGCCTGGTTGTCGAGCAGCCATTCCACCGGGCGGCGGCCGGACCAGGCGATGCTGTCCTCCACTTCCTTCACCTGCTCGGCGATGTGGATGTGGATCGGCTTGTCGCCGGCCATGGTGACGACGGCGGAAAGCTCTTCCGGCGTGACGGCGCGCAGGCTGTGCGGGGCGACGCCGGTAACGCCGCCGGGCAGCGCATCCGTCAGCGTGCGGCAACGCTCCAGCAGCACGGCGTAGGAGTCCCGGTCGTTGATGAAACGGCGCTGCCCTTCGCCCGGCGCCGTGCCGCCGAAGCCGGCATGGGCGTAGAAGACGGGCAGCAGCGTCAAAGCGATGCCGGTGTCGGACGCGGCCGCAGCGATGCGCACGGCCATTTCGGCGATGTCGCCATAGTGCCCGCCGTCCTTGTCATGGTGCAGGTAGTGGAATTCGCCGACGCGGGTAAAGCCGGCCTCCAGCATCTCAACATAGAGCTGGGCGGCGACGGCTTCCACATCATCGGGCGTCATGGACAGTGCGAAGCGATACATGACGTTGCGCCAGCTCCAGAAGCTGTCGCTGCCCGGCCCGCGCGTTTCCGCAAGGCCCGCCATGCCGCGCTGGAAGGCGTGGCTGTGCAGGTTCGGCATGCCGGCGACGATGGTGTCGTGGCGTTCGTCACCCGCTGCGGCGGCGGCATCCGTTTCGAGGCGCGCGATGCGGCCGCCTTCGATATGGAGACGCACATTCTTCGCCCAACCGCCCGTAAGCAGCGCCTGCCTTGCATGAATGACGGCCATGCCGCTCCCTCCCTCTTCCGATCTATCTTCGACGCCGATCCGCAAATTCGCTCTTGCGTCCTCTGCGATTATGTATATACATTATCTTCATCACAGGGAAGAGGCAATCATGGTATCAGCAGCGGAAAAGGACACAGTGCGCGTCTGGCGCAATGCCCGGCTGGCGACGCTCAACGAGAGCCTGCCCGGCCTCGGCATCGTCGAAGATGGCGCGATCGCCGTGCGCGACGGCCGCATCGCCTTCGTCGGTCCTGAAGCCGACCTGCCTGCCGAATTCTCCGCTGCGGAAACCGTCGATTGCGAAGGCCGGTGGATCACCCCCGGCCTCATCGATTGCCACACCCATCTCGTGCATGCCGGCGACCGCGCCCATGAATTCGAGCTGCGGCTTGCCGGCGCCTCCTATGAGGAGATCGCGCGCGCCGGCGGCGGCATCGTCTCCTCGGTCAAGGCGCTGCGCGCTGCCAGCGAAGACGATCTCGTGCGCCAGACGCTGCCCCGCCTCGACGCGTTGATCGCCGAGGGTGTCACGACCGTCGAGCTGAAATCCGGCTACGGCCTCGATACCGAAAACGAACTGAAGTCGCTGCGCGCCGCCCGACGCATTGCCGAGCAGCGCGACGTGACCGTGCGCACCACCTTCCTCGGCGCCCATGCGCTGCCGCCGGAGATGAACGGCGACAAGGCCGCCTATATCGACAAGGTCATTGGCGAAATGCTGCCGGCCATCGCGGCGGAAGGCCTTGCCGATGCGGTGGACGGTTTTTGCGAAGGTATCGCCTTCTCGCCGGGGGAAATGGCGAAGGTTTTTGATGCCGCCAAGCGCTTCGGCCTGCCGGTCAAGCTGCATGCCGACCAGCTTTCGAACCTCAACGGCGCGGCCCTTGCCGCCTCCTACGGCGCGCTTTCGGCCGACCACCTCGAATATACCGACGATGCGGGTGCCGCCGCCATGGCGCAGGCGGGCACGGTCGCCGTCATCCTGCCGGGCGCCTTCTATTTCATCCGCGAGACGAAGAAGCCGCCGGTCGAGCTCTTCCGCAAGCACGGCGTGAAGATGGCCGTCGCGACGGATTCCAATCCCGGCACCTCGCCGCTGACCTCGCTCCTCCTCACCATGAACATGGCCGCCACCCTCTTCGGCATGACCGTCACGGAATGCATTGCCGGCACCACCCGCGAAGCCGCCCGCGCGCTGGGCCTGGTCGACGAAGTGGGGACGCTCGAAGCCGGAAAGTGGGCCGATTTCGTCCTCTGGGACATCGGCCGGCCGGCGGAACTGGTCTACCGCATGGGCTTCAATCCCATGTTTGCCCGTATCCGCAGCGGACATTAGGTCAATTCGCAGCAGGTCAATTCGAAGGCCGGGCTGCATCGAGGAATGCAAAATGACGATCACGCTTCATCCGGGCTCCGTGCCCCTCAAAACCCTTGAATCCATCTACTGGACCGGCATCTCCGCCCGTCTCGAACCGTCCTTCGACGCCGGTATCGAAAAGGCCGCCGCCCGCATCGCGGAAATCGCCGGCGGCGACGAGCCGGTCTACGGCATCAACACCGGCTTCGGCAAACTCGCCTCCATCAAGATCGCAGCTGCCGATGTCGCCACGCTCCAGCGCAACCTGATCCTGTCGCATTGCTGCGGCGTCGGCAAACCGCTGTCCGAAAACATCGTGCGCCTCATCATGGCGCTGAAGCTGATCTCGCTCGGCCGCGGCGCCTCCGGCGTGCGCCTCGATATCGTCCGCCTGCTGGAAACCATGCAGGAAAAGGGCGTTATCCCGGTCATCCCCGAACAGGGTTCCGTCGGCGCCTCCGGTGACCTCGCGCCCCTCGCCCATATGGCGGCCGTGATGATCGGCGAAGGCGAAGCGATTTATGCCGGAGAACGCCTCTCCGGCGGTGCAGCCCTCGCGAAAGCCGGCCTGAAGCCCGTCGTGCTCGCCGCCAAGGAGGGCCTCGCGCTCATCAACGGCACGCAGGTTTCGACCGCGTTGGCGCTCGCTGGCCTCTTCCGCGCCCACCGCGCCGCGCAGGCTGCGCTGGTTACGGGCGCGCTGTCCACCGATGCCGCCATGGGCTCCTCCGCACCGTTCCATCCGGACATCCACACGCTGCGCGGCCACAAGGGCCAGATCGATGCCGCCGCGTCGCTGCGTGCGCTGCTTGCCGGCTCCGTCATCCGCGAAAGCCACATCACCGGCGACGAGCGCGTGCAGGACCCCTATTGCATCCGCTGCCAGCCGCAGGTCGACGGCGCCTGCCTTGATATCCTGCGCTCCGCCGCCCGCACGCTCGAAATCGAAGCCAATGCCGTCACCGACAATCCGCTGGTGCTGTCCGACAACAGCGTCATCTCGGGCGGCAACTTCCACGCTGAACCCGTCGCCTTTGCCGCCGACCAGATCGCCATTGCGGTCTGCGAGATCGGCGCGATTTCGCAGCGGCGCATCGCGTTGCTCGTCGACCCGGCGCTGTCCTTCGGCCTGCCAGCCTTCCTAGCCAAGAAGCCGGGACTCAATTCCGGCCTGATGATCGCGGAAGTCACCTCGGCCGCGCTGATGAGCGAAAACAAGCAGATGGCGCATCCGGCCTCGGTCGATTCGACGCCGACCTCCGCCAACCAGGAAGACCACGTCTCCATGGCCTGCCACGGCGCCCGCCGCCTGCTGCGCATGACGGAAAACCTTTCCGCCATCATCGGCATCGAGGCGCTGACGGCCGCCCAGGGCATCGAGTTCCGCGCGCCGCTCGTCACCAGCCCGGAATTGCAGAAGGTCGTGGCAACGCTGCGCACGGTCGTCGCGACGCTGGAAGAGGACCGCTACATGGCCCCGGATCTCGCCGCCGCCAGCAGCTTCGTCTCGTCGGGCGCGCTCGGCGCCTCTGTTTCCAAGGGCATCCTGCCGGTTCTGGAGGCCTGACATGGCGGTGTTCGAAACCCACCAGGGCACCTCGCCCGTCATCCTCGCCTTCCCGCACACCGGTACGGACGTGCCGGCCGACATATGGGAACGCCTGAACGACAACGGCCGCATCCTCGCCGATACGGACTGGCATATCGAGCGTCTGTATGACGGCCTGCTGCCGAACGTGACGACCGTGCGCGCCACCTTCCACCGCTACGTCATCGATGCCAATCGCGATCCGGCCGGCGTCAGCCTCTATCCCGGCCAGAACACGACGGGCCTCGTTCCGGAAACGGATTTCGACGGCAAGCCGATCTGGAAGGACGGCGAGGCGCCGACCGAGGCGGACATCGCCTCCCGGCTCGCCAATTTCCACGCGCCCTATCATGCGGCCCTTGCCGCCGAAATCGAGCGCGTCAAGGCGATCCACGGCGTGGCCATCCTCTACGATTGCCACTCTATCCGCTCGCTGATCCCCTTCCTGTTCGAAGGCCGGCTGCCGGATTTCAACGTCGGCACCGACATGGGCCGCACCTGCGACAAGGCCATCGAGACGGCGACGTTCGACGCCTGTGCGAAGGCAGAGGGCTACACCAGCATCCTTAACGGCCGCTTCAAGGGCGGCTGGACGACGCGCCATTACGGCAAGCCGGAAACCGGCGCGCACGCCATCCAGATGGAACTCGCGCAGGTGAGCCATCTTGCCACGGAAGCCCCGCCCTTCGCCCTCGACGAGGAGAAGGCCGCGCGGCTGCGCATTGTTTTGACAGACATCCTGAACCGTCTTGAGGCGCTCGCCTCCACCCTTCCACGCTGATCCCGGGAGAACCAGCCAATGACCACCAATCCCCGCCACAACATCCGCGAAATCCGCGCTGCCCGCGGCACCGAGCTCACCGCCAAGAGCTGGATGACGGAAGCGCCGCTGCGCATGCTGATGAACAATCTCGACCCCGACGTCGCGGAAAACCCGCATGAACTGGTCGTCTATGGCGGCATCGGCCGTGCCGCCCGCACCTGGGCCGATTTCGACAAGATCGTCGCCTCGCTGCGTGACCTCGAAGAAAACGAGACGCTGATCGTGCAGTCCGGCAAGCCGGTCGGCATTTTCCGCACGCACAAGGATGCGCCGCGCGTGCTGATCGCCAATTCCAACCTCGTGCCGCATTGGGCCAATTGGGACCATTTCAACGAGCTGGATAAGAAGGGCCTTGCCATGTACGGCCAGATGACGGCCGGCTCGTGGATCTATATCGGCAGCCAGGGCATCGTTCAGGGCACCTACGAGACCTTCGTGGAAGCCGGCCGCCAGCATTACAATGGCGACCTCAAGGGCAAGTGGGTGCTGACCGGCGGTCTCGGCGGCATGGGCGGCGCCCAGCCGCTCGCCGCCGTCATGGCCGGCGCCTCGTGCCTTGCCGTCGAATGCAACCCGGACTCGATCGATTTCCGTTTGCGCACCCGCTACATCGACGAAAAGGCCGACACGCTCGACGAGGCGCTCGCAATGATCGATCGCTGGACGAAGGCCGGTGAAGCCAAGTCCGTCGGCCTGCTCGGCAACGCCGCCGAGATCCTGCCGGAAATGGTCCGCCGCGGCATCCGCCCGGACATGGTCACCGACCAGACGTCCGCCCACGACCCGATCAACGGCTACCTGCCGAAGGGCTGGACGATGGCGCAGTGGAAGGAAAAGCGCGAAAGCGACCCGAAGGCCGTCGAAAAGGCCGCCCGCGCCTCCATGCGCGAGCATGTCGAAGCGATGATCGCCTTCCAGGACATGGGCATCCCGACCTTCGACTACGGCAACAACATCCGCCAGGTCGCCAAGGAAGAGGGCCTCGAAAACGCCTTCGCCTTCCCGGGCTTCGTGCCGGCCTATATCCGCCCGCTGTTCTGCCGCGGCATCGGCCCGTTCCGCTGGGCTGCGCTGTCCGGCGATCCGGAGGACATCCGCAAGACCGACGCCAAGGTCAAGGAACTGCTGCCCGACAACAAGCACCTGCACAACTGGCTCGACATGGCCGCCGAGCGCATCGCCTTCCAGGGCCTGCCGGCGCGCATCTGCTGGGTCGGCCTCGGTGATCGCCACCGCCTCGGCCTCGCGTTCAACGAGATGGTCAAGAACGGCGAACTGAGCGCGCCGATCGTCATCGGCCGCGACCACCTCGATTCGGGCTCCGTTGCCTCGCCGAACCGCGAGACGGAATCGATGAAGGATGGCTCGGACGCCGTGTCCGACTGGCCGCTGCTGAACGCGCTGCTCAACACCGCCTCGGGTGCGACCTGGGTCTCGCTGCACCATGGCGGCGGCGTCGGCATGGGCTTCTCGCAGCATTCGGGCGTCGTCATCTGCGCCGACGGCACGGATGCGGCAGCCGAACGCCTCGGCCGCGTGCTGTGGAACGATCCGGCGACCGGCGTCATGCGCCACGCGGATGCCGGCTACGACATCGCGCTCGATTGTGCCAAGGAAAAGGGCCTGCGCCTGCCCGGCATCCTCGGTAATTGAGGATGCGGCTTCTCCGCAACGTCGAACATCGCCGCATGCCGTGGAAGAACGGCGGCGGCGAGACGGTCGAGGTGATCGTCCATCCGGAAGGCGCCGACCTTTCGGCGTTCGGCTGGCGCGTCAGCATGGCGACGGTGGCGAGCGACGGACCGTTTTCGGTCTTTCCCGGCATCGACCGCACGCTGGCGGTGCTTTCGGGGGACGGCATGGCGCTGTCCATCGAGGGTGTCGGTGAGAAACTGCTGACGCCGCAATCGACGCCCCTCGCCTTCCCGGCCGATGCGCCCACCACGGCGCGCCTCACCGGCGGTCCGATCACCGACCTCAACGTCATGACCCGTCGTGGCGTTTTCCGGCACAAGCTGGCGCGGCACGTCGCGGAAGGCTCCTTGGCTCTGGCGCAATCATCAGGCGAACGCCTGCTGCTGGCGCTTGAACCGCTCGGCGTTTCCACCGCCAACGGCCTCATCGGCCTCCAGCCGCTGGATGCCCTGGTGCTCGATGGCTCGGAGCGTGCCGAGGTGGTCTCGGCCGGCGAAAGTGCGGCCTTCTATCTGGTAGAAATCACTCCGGCCTGAGCCATAGACGGAAGCGATTTCCTTGTCCGCGTTCCAGCGGAATGCTACCTCCCGACACAATCAATCTGTCGGGAGACTTTTTCATGAGACATCGCAAATTCGGCCGCACGGGTTTTACCACCACGGATATCGGCTTCGGCGCCTGGCAGATCGGCGGCGCCTGGGGTGACGTCACGGAGGCGGATGGCCGCGCCGCCCTCCATGCCGCGCTCGACGCCGGCATGTCTTTCATCGACACCGCCGACGTCTATGGCGACGGCCGTTCGGAAAAAATCATCGCCGACGTGCTGAAGGAACGCGGCGGCCAGCGCCCGATGGTGGCGGCCAAGGCCGGCCGCCGGCTCTCGCCGCATGTCGCCGACGGCTACAACAAGGAAAACCTCGAAGGCTTCATCGACCGCAGCCTGAAGAACCTCGGCGTCGAGCGCCTCGACCTCGTGCAGCTGCATTGCCCGCCGACGGAGGTCTATTACCGTCCGGAAGTCTTCCAGGCGCTGGAAGAGATCAAGGCCGCCGGCAAGATCGCCAATTACGGCGTCAGCGTGGAGAAGGTCGAGGAAGCGCTGAAGGCGATCGAGTTCCCGGGCGTCGTCAGCGTGCAGATCATCTACAACATGTTCCGCCAGCGCCCGGCACAGCTCTTCTTCAAGGAAGCCGCCCGCCGCCACGTCGCGATCATCGCGCGCGTGCCGCTGGCAAGCGGCCTGCTCTCGGGAAAGATCACCCGCGAGACGGCCTTTGCTGCGGATGACCACCGCAACTTCAACCGCCACGGCGAATCCTTCGATGTCGGCGAGACCTTTGCCGGCGTGCCCTTCGAGACTGGCTTGCAGGCCGTCGAGGAAATCCGCGCGCTGGTGCCGGCCGGCACGACCATGGCCGCCTTCGCCCTGCGCTGGATCCTGATGTCGGATGCCGTCAGCGTCGTCATCCCCGGCGCGCGCAATGCCGAGCAGGCACAGGCGAACGCCCGGGCCGCGAGCCTGCCGGCCATTCCGGAAGACGTGATGGAAGCGACGCGCGAGGTCTACTACCGCCTCGTCGCCCCGCATGTGCACCAGCGCTGGTAGAGATTGTGCCACATCGATGCCGGCCTTCAGGCCGGCATCGATGACGAAATCCGCCCCGTCAATGCAGGCCGCAAAACCGGAGTCGGAACAGGCGGTTGATCCGGTTTGCGAAGAGACTGAGTCATCTTAAGGCGCGCCCCTTGCGCACCCCCTGCCCGTGTGATCCAACCGCCGGGGTTGGGGTCTGGAGGAATGACGATGATGGAACAATGTTTTCGCTGGTATGGCCCGAAGGATCCGGTGACCCTCGACCATATCCAGCAGGCCGGCGCCACTGGCATCGTCTCCGCACTCCACCACATCTATGATGGCTCGGCCTGGCCGCTGGACGACATCCTCTCCCACAAGGCGACGATCGAGGCCGCGGGCCTGACCTGGTCGGTGGTCGAGAGCATTCCGGTGCACAATTCGATCAAGATCGCCGGCCCCGAGCGCAGCAAATATATCGGCGCCTACAAGAATACGATCCGGGCGCTGGCGAAGGCCGGCATCAGGACGATCTGTTATAACTTCATGCCCGTCTGCGACTGGACGCGCACCGATCTGCTCTACCGCATGCCCTCCACCGGCTATGCGCTGCGCTTTGACGCCGTGGATTTCGCAGCCTACGACCTGCTGGTGCTGCGCCGGAAGGATGCGGAGAAGGATTATACGCCCGCGGCGATCCGCACCGCGAAGGACCGGCTGATCGCGCTCAACGACGATCAGGTGGCGACGATCGAGCGCAACCTCATCGCCGGCCTGCCGGCGACCGAGCGCTCCTACGATCGGGATAGCTTCCGCAAGGCGCTGGAGGAATACCAGGGCATCGACGCCGAGGCGTTGCGCGGCAATCTGCAAGACTTCCTGCGCGAGATCGTGCCGGTGGCGGAAGAGGTCGGCGTCCGGCTGTGCATCCACCCGGATGATCCTCCGTTCTCGCTGTTCGGCCTGCCGCGCGTCGTCGCCTGCGCGGAAGATGCCCGCGCGATCCTTGCCGCGGCACCGAGCACCGCGAACGGCCTCACCTTCTGCACCGGCTCCTATGGTGTCAGGGCCGACAACGACCTGCCGGCCATGGTGCGCGAATTCGGCCCGAACATCCATTTCGCCCACCTGCGCAACGTCACCCGCGAGCCGGACGGCTCCTTCCACGAGGCCGACCATCTCGATGGCTCGACCGACATGGTGGAGGTCGTCGTCGCGCTTCTGGAGGAGCAGGCGCGGCGCAAGGCGGAAGGCCGCGCCGACTGGCGCATTCCCATGCGGCCCGACCATGGCCACCTGCTCGCCGACGATATCGGCAAGGCGCGCATCAATCCCGGCTACTCGCTGATCGGCCGGCTGAAGGGGCTGGCGGAACTGCGCGGGGTCATGCGCGGCGTCTCCCGTTTCATGGCCGCGTGAACATAAACTGAAATGATAGCGACTATCAGGGCTATCTATTTCGTTTATGCGCGGGGCCGCGTTACCGTTCCCTCGGTCACAATCAGAACAGGGGAACGACCATGAAAAAAATGCTGCTCGCGCTGGCTCTGGCAGGCTCCACCCTGCTTTCCGCCCAGGCTTCTGCGCAAACGCTGAAGATCGGCACGGAAGGCGCCTATCCGCCCTTCAACTTCCAGGATTCCGCCGGCAATCTCGATGGCTTCGACGTGCAGATCGGCCTTGCGCTCTGCGAGAAGATGAAGGTCGAATGCGAAGTCGTCGCGCAGGATTGGGACGGCATCATTCCCGGCCTCGTCGCCAAGAAATACGACATGATCATCGCCTCGATGTTCATCACCGAGGAGCGCAAGAAGCAGGTTTCCTTCACGGACCCCTACTATCTCGCCGCCATGACGCATGCCGCGCCGAAGGGCGCCGGCCTCACCGATTTCACCAATGAGGGCATGAAGGGCAAGACGATCGGCGCCCAGTCCGGCACCACGCAGGCCGATTACGTCGCGGCCGTCTATCCCGATGCTGACATCAAGCTCTATCCGACGCAGGACGAAGTGAACCTCGACATGGCGAACGGCCGCCTCGACCTGCAGGTCGGCGACATGATCCCGCTGCTCGACTGGGTCACCAAGAACGACGACGGCAAGGCCTGCTGCGAGCTGGTCGGCACGCCGATCACCGATCCGAAATTCGTTGGCGAAGGCGTGGGCATCGCAGTGCGCCAGGACGACAACGATCTGCGCGAGAAGCTGAACACTGCCCTGAAGGCCATCCGCGAGGACGGCACCTACAAGAAGATCAACGACAAGTATTTTTCCATCGACATCTACACGATGAAATAAATGGACCGGGAGGCGGCTTCGGCCGCCTTGGCTTCATGACAAAGTCTGCCCAAACTCTCCTCCGTCATGGTCGGGCCTGACCCGACCACCCACAGCCGCGGGTGCCGCGTGGATCCTCGGGTTAAACCCGAGGATGACGGCAGTGAGTGGGTGATGGTTGTCACCAAAGCGGGGCGGCTTCGGCCGCCTCTTTCATTTGCGCGATCAAGGCTCGAAACGGGGCGACCTCCCGATGGCCGATCCATCGATGGGCCGGGTGAAAAACGCTTCGGCTTCTCCCTCGTCGTCAAGACTGACCAGAAATGGATGGGGATCGAACGCCCGTCTGGGGCGGAATTCCATGCGTGCGTTCACGCCGTCTGCCAGCAAGTCATCGAGATAGGACCCCGCGAGCCCGCTGGTGCTAAACCGTTCCCACATATGGCAATTTCCCCTTCGTTCGACCGGCAAAATGCGCCTGCGGGCTTTTTGGTTCCGGTAAAAACGAGCCATTGCCGTCGAAAAGCGCATGTCGCCGACCAGGGGTAGTCATTTATCCAGCAGGGGTTGTGAAAGCGGGCGTCCGCCTCGGCTCTTGCCTTTTCCCATGCCGCCGTCCTAGCTACACGCATGCCCACCAACCGTCTCGAACGCTTCGCCCACAATCTCGACTGGAACCTGCTGCGCACCTTCGTGGTCGTGGTGGAGGAAGGCAGCATCACGCGGGCGGCGAACCGGCTTTTGCTGCAACAGCCGGCCGTCAGCATGGCGCTGAAACGGCTGGAACAATCGGTCGGCCACCGGCTGATCGACCGCAGCCCAGGCCGTTTCGAGCTGACGGAAGCGGGCGAGCGGCTGCATGCGCTCTGCCACGACATTTTTACTGCCATCGTGCGGCTGCCGGAGGCGATGCAGCCATCCAGCGAGGACATTGCCGGCCATATCACCATCCATTCGGTGAGCCACGCCATGAACCCCGCCTGGGACCGGGCCATCGCCGATTTCTTCCGGCTGCATCCGCGCGTCACCGTCGGCGTGACGGTGGAGACGACGACGGACGTCATCCGCTCGGTGGAGCGCGGCGTCGCGACGCTCGGGCTTTCCGACGGCATCATTCCGGATGGGCTGGAAAAGGTGCCCTTCTGCTACGAGCGTTATGCGCTCTATTGCGGCCGCGGGCACCGGCTGTTCGGCGCGCGCGATGCGCGGCTGGAGGACCTGCGCGGCGAACCCTATGTCTCCTTCCTCGCCGACGTGCTGGGCGGGCCGCATATGGGGCCGGTGACGGCCGTGCGCGCCGTCGGCTCCTTCGGCCAGCAGGTGCGCGCCCTTGCCTTCAACGTGGAGGAGGTGCTGCGCCTCGTGGTGGCCAATGCCGGCATCGGCATGCTGCCGGCGCACCTCACCGGCGTGGCCCTGACGGCCGGCGAACTCTGGCAGCTTCCGCCCTATGACGACCTGCCGGTGGCCGAAACCTTCCGCATCACCAATCCCGGCTCGGCGCTCAATCCGGCCGAGCGCGCGTTCCTCACCCACATGGCCGAGGTGCCGCCGTGGCGCTGGGGTGAGCCGCATCAATCCGGCTGATATCCACCTTCACCTCTATAAATTTGAAGAATGCCGAAAGCTTGCTTAGGCCTGTCCCTGCAACACACCGGAGGCGGCCATGCAGACGTTTGACATCGCAATCATCGGCGGCGGCATTGCCGGCATATCGCTCGCCTATTTCCTGAGCTCGCATCGCTCCGTCGTCGTGCTGGAGCGCGAAGGCGCGCTCGGCTATCACAGCACCGGCCGCTCGGCCGCCGAATTCACGCTGCGCGACAATGCGCCCCTCGTGAACGCGCTCGCCCGCGCCAGCCATGCTTTCCTCACGCAGCCGCCGGAGGGGTTTGCCGCCGTGCCGCTGCTTATCGACCGGGGCAGCATCATTCTCGGCACGGAGGGCAAGGAAGCGCTGGTGCGCGCCCGTTTCGAGGCGGCGAAGGCACTCGGCGTGGCCGTGGAATGGCTCGATACGACGGCCATGCTCGCCCGCGCGCCAATGCTCGACCCCGCCTATGCCGCTGCGGCCTATTTCGACCCGGATTACTGGGATATCGAGGTGGACGCGCTGTTGCAGGCCTATGCCCGCCATGCGCGGCGCCACGGCGCACAGATCCTCGAAGGCCGGTCGTTCGCCGGCGCCCGGCGCGTCGGCGGCAGTTGGCTGATCGAGACCAACGACGAAACGATCGCCGCCGGAACGCTGGTGAATGCGGCCGGCGGCTGGGCCGATACGGTCGCGGGGCTCTGCGGTGTCGCACCGGTCGGCATTGTGCCGCATCGCCGCACGGCGGTCACCGTCGACCTGCCCGAGGGCATCGACGCCAGCCGCCTGCCGGAGATCAACGAGGTCGAGGACATTTTCTACTTTAAGCCCGAGGGCGGCCGCCTGCTCGCCTCGCCCGCCGACGAAACGCCCTGCGAACCGGCGGACGTGCAGCCGGAGGAGCTCGACGTCGCCTATGCCGCCCACTATGTCGAGGAGGCGACGACCTTGAGCGTGCGCCGTGTCTTTCGCAGCTGGGCCGGCATGCGCAGTTTTTCTCCGGACCGGCTGCCGGTCATAGGCCCCGCCAAGGACGAGCCGAGCTTCTTCTGGCTCGCCGGACAGGGCGGATACGGCATCCTTACCTCGCCCGCCCTCGGCAGCCTCGCCGCCGCCCTCCTCACCGGAGACCCGGTGCCAGAACTGCTGGCCCGCGAGGGCATAACGGCGGAGACCTTCAGCCCCGCCCGCTTCCCCTGAAACGAAACGGGCGCCTGAAGGGCGCCCGTTCCGGTTTCAAGCTTCGGTTGCCGGCGTGGTTGCCGAACCGGGCGCCCGTGTCGCGTCGCGATCCTTCCACCAGCGGCTGAGGAAGAGCAGGATCGGACCGCCGATATAGATCGACGAGGTCGTCGCGACCACGACGCCGAACAGCATCGGCCAGGCGAAGGGCTTGACGGTATCGCCACCCCAGATCGCCATCGGCAGCAGCGAGACCGCGACGGCGACGGAGGTGAAGATGCATCGCATGACCACCTGGTTGATCGACAGGTCGATAAGGTCTGAGAACGGCATCGACTTGTACTTGCGCATGTTCTCGCGCATGCGGTCGTACACCACCACCTTGTCGTTGACCGAGTAACCGATCAGCGTCAACACCGCGGCGATGGCCGTCAGGTTGAAGTCGATCTGCATCAGGGAGAAGAAGCCGATCATCTTGGTGATGTCCAGGATCAGCGTCGCGATGGCGCCGACGGCAAAGTGCCATTCGAAGCGCCACCAGATGTAGATCAGGATCGCCAGCATGCCGAGCGCGACGGCCAGGAAGCCGGAACGCGCAAGCTCCGTGCTGACCGTTGGGCCGACCACTTCCGTGCGCTCGAAGTTCGCATCCGCGATCACCGCCGCAACGCCGTCGCGGACCTGCTGGAGGGCCGCGGACTGCGCCTCTTCGCCGCCCGGCTGACGCTGCACGCGCACGAGCACGGAGGTGCCCTGGCCGAATTCCTGCAGCGCCACTTCGCCGAGGTTCAGGCTCTCCATCTTCTCGCGCACGACGGCGAGGTCGATCGGCGTCTTGGAAGTCGCCTCGACCTGGATGCCGCCGACGAAGTCGATGCCGTAGTTGAGACCCGGCGTGAAGAACAGGATGACCGAGCTTGTCGAGATGAACGCCGACATGGCGATGGCGATGTAGCGGCCGCGCATGAAGGAGAAGGTCGGGATGCTCGGCACCGCGCCGAACATCGAGTGGATGTCGATCTTCTTCATCTTGCTGCGGATGACGACCTCGCGCATCAGCAGGCGCACGAAGGTGATCGAGGTAAACATCGAGATCGCGAGACCGATGATCATGGTGATGGCGAAGCCGCGCACCGGGCCGGAGCCGAACATGAAGAGCAGGATCATGCCGACCATGGTCGTCATGTTGCCGTCGACGATGGTGGCATAGGCCTTGTTGAAGCCCACATCGAGCGCCTTCATGGCGCCGGCGCCCGCCGCCGTTTCTTCACGGATACGGGCGTTGATGAGGATGTTGGCGTCCACCGCCATGCCGATGCCGAGGATGATGCCGGCGATGCCGGGCAAGGTCAGCGTCGAGCCCAGCAGCCCGAGCAAGCCGATCGTCAGGATCGTATGCAGCACGAGGCCGAGGTTTGCGATGAGACCCCAGGAGCCATAGAGCACCTGCATCATGATCACGACGGCGAGAAGGCCGGCAAAGCCGGTGTAGAGGCCCATGCGGATCGAGTCGGAGCCGAGGTTCGGGCCGACGGTGCGCTCTTCGATGATGGTGAGGGGTGCCGGCAGCGCGCCGGAGCGCAGCAGCGCCGAAAGCACGGTCGCTTCCTGCGGGTTGAAGTTGCCGGAAATCTGGCCCTGGCCGCCGATGATCGGCTCGCGGATGACGGGTGCGGTCAAGACCTTGCCGTCGAGGACGATGGCGAAGGGTTTTCCGACATTCGCTTGGGTGATTTCCGCGAACTGGCGGGCACCGGTCGAATCGAAGCTGAACGAGACGATCGGCTCGTTCGTGCGCTGGTCGAAGCCGGCCTTGGCGTCCGCCAGGCGGTCGCCCGAGATCGCCACGCGCTCTTCCACGGCATATTTTCCGGGGTCGTTGGCGCCGGGCAGGATCATCACGCCGCGCGGTGCGACGCTGTTCGGGTCCACGGTCTGGTCGACCATGTGGAAGCTCATCTGCGCGGTCGAGCCGAGCAGCTGGCGCAGGCGCGTCGGGTCCTGAAGGCCCGGCAGCTGCACGAGGATGCGGTCGCCGCCGACGCGCTGGATGAGCGGTTCGGCGACGCCGACCTGGTCGACGCGGCGACGGATGATTTCAAGGCTCTGCTCGACGGCTGCCGACATGCGCTCGTTGATGCCGGCTTCCGTCAGCGCCACGGTGATGACGGTGCCGGAAGTCTCCACATCGATGTCGGAGGAGCCGGTACCGAAGCCGAGCGACGTCGTCGGTGCGGCAAGCTTGCGCACTTCCGGCAGGACCTTGTCGAGCGCGGCCTCGTCGGCCAGCGTGATCGTCAGGGTCGTGCCGCTGAGGCGGGCGGCCGAGGCGCGCTCGCCGGCGGTGCGCAGGATGCCGCGCGCATCGTTCAAGAGCACGTCCATGCGCGCCTTGCGAAGTGCGGCGGAATCGACTTCCAGCACGAGATGCGAGCCACCCTTCAGGTCGAGGCCGAGGGTGACGGGCTTGGCGGGCAGAAAGCGCCCGAATGTCGCCTGCTGTTCAGTCGTCAGCACGTTGGGCACGGCCGCGAGCACCCCGAACAGGATGATCACGGTGTACAACAACAATGCCCATTTGGAGGTTTTCATGGGGTTGTTCCACTTAAACTGACGGACGGGCGCGACAGAATCAGTCGGCGCCGTCCGCTGGGATCGGAATTTCAATCGAATGGCGCGGCGTCAGAAACGCCAAAGGGCCTCAGGCAGCAAAAGCCGGAGGCGCGCGGCTGCGGAACGCCGCATGGCCGGACAAAGCCGGCGCAGCATCGTCGACAGCAAAGAATGCCCCTGACGAGGCGATTTCAAAGGGATAGAGCAGCAGGCCGGCGCTCGGCACGATCGCCTTGCCGGCCGCGTCGCCCTCGGGAAGCCCGGTCTTCGCCTTGGCAACCCGCCGTTCGGCATGGCCGCTCGCCGGAAACCAGAGCTCGTCGCCTGTGGTGGAGAGCGGTGATGGTGCCACGCCGCCTTCGGCGGCTGCACGCTGCGGATGGCCTGCGGTGGCGGCGTTCTGCGGCAGCGAGAACTGCGAGAGGAACAGGGTGAAGAGCAGCACGAGGAAGCCTGCGGGCGCAAAACCCCGCTCCCACATGGTCGCTTCTTTTCCGGTCCTGTTCGTCATGCCGTCCGTTTCGTGCCCGTCCGTCTGGTCAACGCGGGGCGCCGTGCAAAGCAGCGGTGCCGATGGTGCGCCAAGAACCACTTACCGTCATTCAAGTCAAGTTCCGGGCGTTAACGGTTCCTTGATGGACAGACGTTTCAGCCCTCACAATTCATGGATCACCACATCAGGGCAGGCTTCGCGCGCGAGATCGCGCAGGTGCTGGTGGTGCGTCAGGTAGATCACCTGCCCGCCCGTCGCCATGGCGCCCATCACCTTGAGCGCGTTCAGCGCGCGCCGGTCGTCGAAGGTCTCCATGATGTCGTCGGCGATGAAGGGCACGATATCGCGGCTGGCGGCGATCTCGTGATACCCCGCAACGCGCAGCGCCAGGTAAAGCTGGAAGCGCGTGCCCTTGGAAAGGTCTTTCGCCAGCTTCGAGCCACCGGCGGCGGCATTGACCACGAGGAACTCGCTGTCCTTCTCCAGGACCGTCGAAAGCCCGGAATATTCGCCGCCCGTGATGTCGCGAAAGGTCTTCGAAGCGCGCTCCATCATCGCGCTGCGATGGCGCTCGCGATAGAGCCGCAGCGCCTGCTCGGCCGCCAGGATGCCGGCGCGCGTCGCGAGGTAACGCCGCGATTTTTCCGCAAGCTCGATCAGCGCCGTGCGCCGCCGCTCCTCCAGCACCGCCGCCTCGTCGCTGCCGGCGATCTTGGCCAACGCCTCCTCCGCCCGCGCCCGCGCCAGATGATGCTCCTGCACCGCGCGGTCGAGTTCCTCCAGCCGCACCGAAAGATCGTCCTTCTCCGCCGCAAGCTGGTCGTCATCGACCGCCGAAAGCCAAGCCTCCGCCTCATCGACCGTCCCAGCGCGCATCTGCTGCATGAGGTCGCGCCCGGCATCCTCGATGCGCCCCAGAATGTCGTCGCGCTTGCGATAGGCTTCGAGCAGCTGATCCGCTTCCGCGAGGCTGTCGCAGCCGAGAAAGGCGTAGATTTCGGAAAGCCGCGACGTCAGCACCGCCCGGCGCTCCTCCAGCACCTTCTCCTCGTCATCGAGGCGCAGCAGCGCCTTGTCGATCGCCTCACGCCGGTCGTGTACCGCGTTGGCCGCGGCCAGCCGCCGGGAAAGGCCGGCCACGGCTGCGAGCGGATCCTCGGCATCGAACGGCTCGGCAAGCCGCTCGGCAAGACGGCGCGCATGGCTGCCGTAATCCTGCTGGTCGCGGCGCATGCCGGTAATGCGGTGGTCGAACTCGCGCCGCCGCTCGACATTCTGGGCGAGCGCCTGCAAGGCGGGGAGTGCTGCGGCAAGCCGTTCCGGCTCGGCCGGCGCCTGCTCCGTGGCGAGCCAGGTGCCGGCGATCCCGCGGTCCCAGGTCTCCTGCCATGCGGCCAGTGCCGTGGTTGTTTCCTCCACCGCCTTCCGGCGCGCCTCCGCATCCGTCCTGGCGCGGGCGAGATGCTCCGCGACGGCGAGCCGTTGGGTGCGCGCCGACTTCAAAGCCTCCAGCCGGTCTTCGGCAAGGAACAGCGCCTCGTCGAGCGGCGTGCCTGTGGGGATTTCGCTGCCCAGGAGGGCGGAGAGCCGCGTCAGCAGGTCGCGGGCGTCGTTCTCCACGAGATCGGCTTCGATGGTCTGCCGCGCGAGATCGCCGAGCTTTTCCAGCGCCGTGGAACGCCGCTCCAGCCATGCCGTCACCGCCGCCAGCGGGGTTTCGTCGGAAAGGTCGAAGCGCCGGGCGAGCGAAGATATCTCTGCTGCGACCACCGCCCTCGCCTGTTCCAGACGCTGCACTTCGCTACCGAGCGCATCAAGCCGCGCCCCGCCTTCCGCCACCGTGCGTTCAAGCACCCGCAGTTCCGACAGACGGTCGGCATTGCGCAGGCGCGTCTCGCCGGCGCGGTCGTCGTCATGCATGGCGCGCTCGAACTCGGTCGCGGTGTCGGCGTCGAGAGTGGCGCGGTGCTTTTGCCACGCTGCGTCCCGCATCGTCCGCAGGCGGCCGGCGTGCTCCTCCCCCGCCGCACCGGTCGCCTTTTGAAGCGCATCCAGCGTCGCCCGGGCGGAAGCAACCTCCAGCTCCAGCGCCGCGACCTGCTCCTGTTGCCGGCGCGAGGCCTCGGCCGCTACGTCGTATCGCTTGCGCAGGCCCTCGAATTCCGAGGGCGCCGGGATGGACAACCCCTCCAGCGCCTTGGCCGTGCCTGACCATGGGGCAAGACGCGCCATCGCGCCATCGGCGTCCTGCCGGGCAAGCGCCGTGAGCCGCCGGGCCTCGCGGAGACGAGCCAGAAGGTCGCCCGAGCGGGCGGCGCGCAGGATGGCGCCGAGGGTGGCTGCGAGTTCCTCTTTCTTGGCCGCGTCCGCATCGGAAACGGCGCCTGCCTTGCTGCCAAGCGAAGCCAATGTCCGTTCCGCCTCGGTCTGCTCGCGACGGGCCGTTTCGGCGCGTTCGACAAGCGCCGTTCGCCGCGACAGGAGCGCCGCGAGTTTTTCGCCAAGGCCGGGCGGCAGCACGATATCCGCAGGCTCCGCATCCGGCGGCAAGCCGAGCGCGGCGATGCTCCCGCCGATCGTGGCGATGACGCGGTCGCGCTCGGCCTCGCGGGCGGACAGGTCCATCACCGCGGTGCGGAAGCGGGCTTCGAGCCCGGAGCCGGCGAGTGCGGCAATATCCGCTTCCGCCGCAAGCACCGCCTCGTCTTCCGTAAGTCCGTCGCGCTCATCCTCGTAGCGTTCGCGCTCGCCTGCGACGCGCTCTCCCCGCGCGGCGATTTCCGTCGCCTCGCGCGCCAGTTCGCCCGTGAGAGACCGCCAGGTGGCAGGTGGCGACGTGCCGAGATCGTAGGCGCCGAGTTCGGTGCGCAGCGCCCGCAGGCGCCGGAGATAGGGCAGCGCCGAGAGGCTGCGCTCGATCTGCGCGAGCGCCGCGCGGGCCTCGGTGCGGGCGGCCGTGGCCTCCTCGTGGTGGCGGGTGGCGGTGTCGCGGTCGCGCACCAGCGCGCCGTAGTCGCGGGCAGCAATGTCGAGCGCCTTGCGCTCGGCTGCCAGCGCCTCGATTTCGACCTTCAGCGTGGAGAGGCCATGTTTGCGGCCGGAGGGGCGGTAGAATTCATCGGCTTCCGCCTTCAGCGCGGCAAGACCGGTCGCCATGTCGGAGAGGCCGGAGCTCGCGGAAAACAGCATGGAGCCGAGTTCGCCTTCGCTCTTCAGAATGTCCTCGCCGCCCTTTTCGATGCTCTCGTCGTCGAGCGAGAACATGGTGCGGTAGGCGTTGCGGTCCATGCCGCCGAGCACGCTGGCAAAGAGCGTGTCCGGCAGCGGGCGGTCATCGGCGGCGACAAGCGAGGCCTGGTTGCGCTTGAGGCGATAGGCTTCGTGGCGCTCGAGGCCGACGGAAAACTGCCCGCCGACGCGCATCAGCGCATAGGGATGCAGGAAACCGTAGGTGCTCGTTCGCTCGATGCCAAAGAGCAGGTCGAGATAGGCGGAAAACAGCGTGGACTTGCCGGCCTCGTTGGGGCCGTGCACCAGGTGGAAATCCGGCTTGCCGGGCCGCGCGGTGCCGAAATCCAGGCTGCGGTCGGTGAATTTTCCATAGCGGACGAGGTCGAGGCGATCGAGGCGCATGCGCTCACACCCTCCCGTTTTCGCCGCCGAGGCGGGCGATCACGGCATCGGAGCCCTGCAAGGCGAGGTCGGACAAGAGCGCCTCTTCCGCCGCCTCGTCCGGTGCGAGCAGGCTGCGCGCCTCCTTCGGCAACTGGCGCAGGATGTCGGCGAGCGTCTCGCGCAGTTCCTCGCGATAGGCGTGATTCTGCACCACGTCCTCATGCATCAGGCGCGACAGTTCCGTGAGCGGGCCGGCATCGGCACTGGCGGTTGCGAGCGGCACGGAAACGGCCAACTCCACCGCCTCAATCCAGCATTCGCCGAGCGACGAAGCGATGTTCTGCAATTCGGCGGTGAGCAGATCCTCGTCCCGGCGCAGGCGCCAGGCGAGCGGCGTGGCGCCGGTGAGCGCAAGCCGTGCGACGAGATGGGCGCCCTCTGCGGCCACCCGCGCCTCTCCCAGCACGGTCTCGACGCGGTCGAGCATGCCGGGCCACTCGTCGATGCCGGTGAGATCGACGGACAGCCGCTCGAAGACCGCGACGGCCACCCGATGTTCCTTGCAGGTGATCGTGCCGTCCTCGGCGATCGTCGCGAGTGTCACGCCCTTCGGCCCGCCCTCGTTGATGTCGCGGCCCTGCGGATTGCCGGGCATGACGATCCACGGCTTTTCCAGATGCACCCGGCGCTGGTGGATATGGCCGAGCGCCCAATAGTCGAAACCGTGCGCGGAAAGATCGGCGATGCCAACCGGGGCGTAGGGATCGTGGCGGCTGGCGCCGGCGAGGCTGGTGTGCATGAGGCCGATATTGACGGCATCCGGCACCGGCGCGCGGAATGTCGGCAGCAGCGAGGCAGGCGCGTGCGGCTGGGCGAAGCTGACGCCATGCACATGGATTTCGCGGCCGCTTTCAAGCGCCCCGGCCTTCACCGGCTTCCCGCGGCCGTCGAAGACATGCACGTTCGGCGGGAAGGTCAATTCCCGGGTGATCTGCGACTGCGCATCGTGATTGCCGCGGATGAGGAAGACGCCGATACCGGCCGCCTCCAGCCGCCGCATCTGCCCCATCAGGAACAGCGCCGTCGCCATGGAGGTCTGCGAGCCGTCATAGAGGTCGCCGGCGACGATGACGGCGTCGACACGTTCGGAAATGGCGAGGTCGACGATGCGCTCCAGCGCCTTGCGCGTCGCGCCGCGCACGAGATCGCCGAGTTCGGCATTTCGGAGCGCGAGCGAGGTGAGCGGCGAATCGAGGTGGAGGTCGGCCGTGTGAATGAAGCGGAAAGGCATGGCCGGACAATCGCCTCAGGCCCCTTTCCGGTCAATGCTTGCAGCAACGCGGGCCGGGTTATGCAGGAAAGAAATCACCCTCCCCTGAAAAAGCCAGAGAAGAGAGGCGAAAAACGCATGTTGCCTGACCGTTCGCATTTACAGTCATCGTTCAATATCTATGATCAAATTATCCGAAAAACTTCACGATCATTTGACATGGTCCCTCATAATACCTATATTCCACCTCATGACTAGCACGATAGAAATCTCCCAGGGCATGTTCAAACTCTACCATCAGGTCAGCCGCCTGGTGAACGAGTGCATGATGGATGAAGGCGTGTCGCTCGCCCGCAGCAAGTTCCTGCTTTTGCTGGAATGTCAGGGCCCGCAGCGCTCGACGGACATCGCCTGCGCGCTCGGTTTCGCACCGCGCACGGTGACGGAAGCGATCGACGGGCTCGAGCGTGACAAGCTGGTGAAGCGCGAGCCGGACCCGAAGGACCGCCGCGCCAAGATCGTCTCCATTACGGATATGGGCCGCACCGTCATTTCGGCCGCCCAGCAGCCGCAGCACAAGATGATCGAGGCGATCTTCGCCGTCCTCACGGAAGAGCAGAAGCAGCAGCTCAAGGAAATCATCCGCTGCCTCAGCGAGAAGACCGACGAGTTGCAGCGCAGCCGGAACCAGCACGAGGCCGGCGACACTCCCCCCATCCGCCCCTTGCAGGCCGTCGGCTAAGCCGGACGGCAACCAAACCAAAAAGGCCGGGATCGCGAGATCCCGGCCTTTTCGTTTGCCCTTTCAGGCAGGGTCCGGCGCCTCCCCCGCACGAGGAGGCACCGGAAATCCGCTTCTTACATGGCGTTCATCGGGCCGATGCCGAAGAACAGCGTCTCACCGGAAGAGTCGTCGACGCCGTCATTGTCGGTCACGACGTAGCCGTTGCCGGCGGCGTCGATGGTGAAGCCTTCGACCTTGTCGACGACGTAGCCGTTGGTGGCACCCTTCAGGTCGGGGATGAGGTCACGAACCTCCTCCTTCTTGACGACCGGCAGTTCGCCGCCGATCTTGCCCGGCTTCAGGTCGGCAAGCGACACGCGGTACAGCTTCTTCAGCTTGGCAGCCTGGCCGATCTGGTTGTCGCGCTCGATGATGTAAGCGTAGTCGCCGTTTGCCGTGATTTCGGAAAGGCCGACCCAGCCGGCTTCCGTCGTTTCGAGCGGGTAGCGCACGGCGCCCCATTCCTTCGACGAGGGCTTGTAGGAGACGAGCTTCACAAAGCCCTTCTCGTCATCGCCCCATTCGCGCTGCACAGCCATCCAAAGCGTCAGGTCGTCGCCTTCGCCGACGCTGGTGATGCCTTCGAAGCCGAAACGCTTCTCGCCAGCGCGCAGCTCGGCGGGGATGGCGATTTCCTTCTCGATGGCGCCCTTCTCGTTCACGTGGATGATGGCGTGGCTGTAGAGCTTGTCGGCATCGCCTTCGGAAGCGAGCCAGAAGCCGCCTTCACCATCCGGCACCAGGCCTTCGATGTCCAGCTTCTGGGCGGCAGCGCCGGCGCGCGTGATGCGCAGCGCGTCGGTGATCTTGGCCGGCTTCGCGGTGGCGTCGATCGTGAAGATTGTCGGCTGCGCGGCGTAGACCGAGTCGTTGACGGCGTAGAGATGGCCAGCCTGGTCCTTGACCGGAGCCAGGCCCGAAAGCGCGCCGAAGCCGATCAGTTCGCCATCCTTTTCGGTGGAGACGATCTGCGGATAGGCCGCTTCGCCTTCCGCACGCTCGAAGATCATGACGTGCGAGCGGGCAAGGCCGTCCTCGACGAGGTCGGTCTCGTTGGCGGTCACGAAGAGGTTGCGGCTCGGAATGGCGACGGCGCCTTCCGGACCGATGCCCGACGGCAGGAGCTGGAGAAGCTCGGGCTCGGCACCGGTGTCCTTGTAGACGCCGACGATCGAGGCACGCTCGGCCAGCACGAAGAACAGGTTGTCGTCGCCGAACTTGGCGGCTTCCATGCCTTCCGGCTCGATGCCCTTCTTGTTGCGCGCGTCCGGGTAGTGGCCGATTTTGGCGATCTCGCGCTCAAGGCCGGCGCCATTCTCGTAGAGAACCTTGCCGGTCTTGTCGAAGATGGTGAAGCCGCGTGCGCCACCCTTCCAGTCGCCTTCATTGGCAACGACGAAGCGGTTGTCGTCCAGCCACTTCACGGCGTCGGGCTCGCGGGCGACATCCTTCATCTCGCCGGTGAACTTGAGGGCGCCGTCCTTCTTGGTGTCGATGCCTTCCAGGTTGACGGTGCCGGCGGAGAAGTGGGTCTTCACGGTGCCGGTCTTGCCGTCGATGATGGCGATGTAGTTGTTTTCCTGGAGCGTGAGGGCAATCTCATCCAGGCTGTTGAAGGCGACGAATTCCGGCTCCGGATCGTCACCGGCAACGTCGGCAAGGCCGGTCAGCGTGACATGCTTGATCGAACCGCAATCGACGACGCCGTCCTTCAGCGACAGGATGACGAGATCGCCGGCCGGCATCTGCGGGATGTCGCCGTCATTGACCTCTTCGTCGCGCTCGTTCTCGATGGCGATCGCGGCGAGCGTCTTGTCCTTGTTGAGCGCGATCGAGTCCGGCTGGCCGCCGAGGTCGCAGGTCGTGTCGATGGCCTTCGAGGCGAGATCGACCTGGGCGAGGATGCCCGACGGCTTGACGAAGCTTTCGCGCGTGTTGATAGCGACGAGCGCCTTGCCGGCCGCGATGGTGACCGAGGTCGGCTCGCCTTCGAAGGCCAGCGAACCGCCGGCCTTCGGAGCCTTGGCGTCGGTGATGTCGATGAAGCCGATCGCCTTGTTCGGGCTGTCGGAATAGACGAGCGTATTGCCGTCTTCGGACGCTGTAATGATTTCCGAAGAGGTCGGCGTCGCCTTGTCCTTGCCTTCCGGCAGGTTGTCGGCAACGGCAAAGGATGCAATGCGATTGAATACAGGCTCGGCGCTGGCGGCAGAAGCTACCGATGCGGCGAGGACGGCTGCGAGCGCAGCAGTGATCGAACGGGTTTTCATGAAATCCTCCGGGATCCGGTCAAAAGGAACCCGGCGGTTCTGAGGCTTTCGTGTTACAGGCCGATGACAATTCAACGACGGCTGTACGCCTCCACCCGGAAATAAAAAGGGGCCCGGAAGAACCGGGCCCCGACCCTGAAACTCAGGATTGGCGGCGGAGTGGACAACCGCTCTCTGCCCTGCAGCGCCAAGCGCCCCGAAGGACGCGCCCCGGGCGCAGCAGAACTCTGGATGCCGCATCATGTCTGCCCGCACCTGTACGGATGCGAGGATCATGCAGCGGCATCGGATCAGCCGTTAACGGCGTCCTTCAGCCCCTTGCCGGCCGAGAACTTCGGCACGTTGCGTGCCGGGATCTCGATCTCGGCGCCAGTCGAAAGGTTGCGGCCCTTCGAAGCTTCACGACGCGATACGGAGAAATTGCCGAAACCGACCAGACGAACGTCGCCGCCGTTCTTGAGTTCGCCCTGGATCGTCTCGAAAACGGCGTCGACAGCAGATGCTGCGTCCGTCTTGGACAGGCCCGACTTCTCAGCCACTGCGGATACGAGTTCATTCTTGTTCATGTTTCCACCCCTTTCTTACGGTTTGAAACGACTCATACAAGTCGGGGGCAGAATACGCATCGCCCCTCGCCTCGCAAGAAAATTTCGTCGCAATCCCCTGAGAATCCGGGGTTTACACACGCTTTTCAACGAAAAAGACCGGCCCGAGGGCCGGTCTTTCCAGTTTCGCGCCAAAATACCGGATGCTTCACCCAGCGTTAAGGCTCAGTGCGCGATGGCGCCGAGGCCGTCTTCAGTCGATTCGACAGCCGGAACCTTGGTATCCTCGACGGTCCCGTCCCACTCGATCGGCTCGGGCCGGCGAACGAGCGCATGCTTGATCACCTCGCCCATGCGGGAGACCGGAACGATCTCCATGTTGTTCTTCACGTTGTCCGGAATGTCGGCCAGGTCCTTGGCGTTCTCTTCCGGGATCAGCACCTTCTTGATGCCGCCGCGAAGCGCTGCGAGCAGCTTTTCCTTCAGGCCGCCGATCGGGAGCACCCGGCCGCGCAGCGTCACTTCGCCCGTCATCGCGATATCCTTCGAGACCGGGATGCCGGTCATGATGGAGACGATGGCGGTCGCCATGGCGATACCGGCCGACGGACCGTCCTTCGGCGTTGCACCTTCCGGCACGTGCACGTGGATGTCGGTCTTGTCGAAGCGCGGCGGCTCGATGCCGAAATCGACGGCGCGCGAGCGGACGTAGGACGCCGCTGCCGAGATCGATTCCTTCATCACGTCCTTCAGGTTGCCGGTCACCGTCATGCGGCCCTTGCCACCTGGAAGGCTGACGCCTTCGATGGTGAGCAGCTCGCCGCCGACTTCCGTCCAGGCAAGACCCGTGACGACGCCGACCTGGTCCTCGCCTTCGGCTTCGCCATGGCGGAAGCGCGGAACGCCGAGGAAGTCGTGGATGTTCTCCGCCGTGACCTCGACCTTCGCCGACTTGCCCTTGATGATCTCGGTGACCGCCTTACGGCCGAGCTTCATCAGTTCGCGTTCCAGGTTACGCACGCCCGCCTCGCGGGTGTACTGCTGGACGACCGCCATCAGCGCGCCGTCGGTGACCGAAAATTCCTTCGGCTGCAGCGCGTGGTCGCGGATCGCCTTGGGCAGCAGGTGCCGCTTGGCGATTTCCAGCTTTTCCTCTTCCGTGTAGCCGGCGATGCGGATCACTTCCATGCGGTCCATCAGGGGCGCCGGAATGTTCAGCGTGTTCGCCGTCGTCACGAACATGACGTTGGACAGGTCGTATTCGACTTCCAGGTAGTGATCCATGAAGGTCGAGTTCTGTTCCGGATCGAGCACCTCAAGCAGAGCCGACGACGGATCGCCACGGAAATCCATGCCCATCTTGTCGATTTCGTCGAGCAGGAAGAGCGGGTTGGACTTCTTCGCCTTCTTCATAGACTGGATGACCTTGCCGGGCATCGAGCCGATATAGGTGCGGCGGTGACCGCGGATCTCGGCCTCGTCACGCACGCCGCCAAGCGCCATGCGGACATATTCGCGGCCGGTCGCCTTGGCGATCGATTTCGCAAGCGAGGTCTTGCCGACGCCCGGAGGGCCGACGAGGCACAGGATCGGGCCTTTGATCTTGGTCGAGCGTGCCTGCACGGCGAGATATTCGACGATGCGTTCCTTGACCTTGTCGAGGCCGAAATGATCCTCTTCGAGGACCTTTTCCGCGGCGTTGAGGTCCGTCTTGACCTTCGACCGCTTGTTCCACGGAATGCCGGTCAGCCAGTCGAGATAGTTGCGCACGACGGTAGCTTCCGCCGACATCGGGCTCATCTGGCGCAGCTTCTTCATCTCGGCATCCGCCTTTTCGCGGGCCTCCTTAGAGAGCTTGGCCTTGGCGATCTTTTCTTCCAGTTCGGCCATCTCGTCGCGGCCGTCCTCGCCGTCGCCGAGCTCCTTCTGGATCGCCTTCATCTGCTCGTTCAGGTAATATTCGCGCTGGGTCTTCTCCATCTGGCGCTTGACGCGCGAGCGGATGCGCTTTTCGACCTGGAGAACCGAGATCTCGCCTTCCATGAAGCCGAGCGCCTTTTCAAGCCGCAGCTTGACGCTCGTCGTCTCCAGCATTTCCTGCTTTTCGACGATCTTGATGGAAAGGTGCGAGGCAACGGTATCGGCGAGCTTCGAGTAATCCTCGATCTGGCTCGCGGCACCGACGACTTCGGGCGAAATCTTCTTGTTGAGCTTCACGTAGTTCTCGAACTCGGAGACGACCGAGCGCGACAGCGCTTCGATCTCCACCGGGTCCTCGTCGGGCTCGACCAGCACATGGGCCATCGCCTCGTAGAACTCGTCGCGTTCGGTGTAGCCGTCGATTTCAGCGCGCGCACGGCCTTCGACCAGCACCTTGACGGTGCCGTCGGGCAGTTTCAGCAGCTGGAGCACGTTGGCGACGGTGCCGATGCGGTAAATAGCGTCGACTTCCGGATCGTCGTCGGAGGCGTTGATCTGGGTGGCAAGCATGATCTGCTTGTCGGTGCCCATCACCTCTTCGAGCGCGCGGATCGACTTCTCGCGGCCGACGAACAACGGAACGATCATGTGCGGGAACACCACGATGTCGCGCAGGGGCAGGACCGGGAAGGCCGTCGACTCGTGCGGCGCAGACGTCTTTTTCGTCATGTCATTTCCTTTCAAACGTCCCGTTTCCGGGAACCGGTCCAATCGGCGCTTGGGGGCGCCGGGCCGGCGTTCTTTTCCATCCACAAGTGGCGTTCGGTTAACGCTTTTTCAAGCCCGGCTACGGAGTGCCCCACCCCGCACCAGGCCAGACGAACCAACGGAAGGAAGTGTAGTCTTCCGCGCTGTCGCGGAACTTGCGGCCTTCCCCCGGCAATGCGCCGGAGCATACGCGAGATACAGAATCAAAGTCTTTCATATTCGCTTGGCCCGCGACGTTTCGCAACGTCTTATAAGGGCTGCAGGCACTACATCATGCCCCGTCCGGGGCCTAGCGACCAGTCACGAAATGTCACGAGTTGACCCGGAAACGAAAAGACCCGCCGTGGCGGGTCTTTCCTCTCAGTGATGTGCGTCGATCAGGCCGAGACGTTGGCCTTCTCGTCGGAGCGCTCCGAGTAGATGTAGAGCGGACGGGCCGAACCCTTGACCACCTCGTCGGAGATGACCACCTCGCGCACGCCTTCCAGCGTCGGCAGCTCGAACATCGTGTCGAGCAGGATCTTCTCCATGATCGAGCGCAGGCCGCGGGCACCGGTCTTGCGCACGATCGCTTTCTTGGCGATCTCGCGCAGCGCGTCCTCGTGGAAGGTCAGTTCGACGTCTTCCATCTCGAACAGGCGCTGGTACTGCTTGATCAGCGCGTTCTTCGGCTCGGACAGGATCTGGATCAGCGCATCCTCGTCGAGGTCTTCCAGCGTCGCCAGGACGGGCAGACGGCCGATGAATTCCGGAATGAGGCCGAACTTCACCAGGTCTTCCGGCTCCAGCTCGCGCAGAACCTCGCCGACGCGGCGATCTTCCGGCGAACGCACCGTCGCGCCGAAGCCGATCGAGGTCTTCTCGCCGCGGGCGGAGATGATCTTGTCGAGGCCGGCAAAGGCGCCGCCGCAGATGAACAGGATGTTCGTCGTGTCGACCTGCAGGAATTCCTGCTGCGGATGCTTGCGGCCGCCCTGCGGGGGAACCGAAGCGACCGTGCCTTCCATGATCTTCAGAAGCGCCTGCTGCACGCCCTCGCCCGAAACGTCACGGGTGATGGACGGGTTGTCGGACTTGCGCGAGATCTTGTCGACTTCGTCGATATAGACGATGCCGCGCTGCGCACGCTCGACATTGTAGTCGGCCGCCTGAAGAAGCTTCAGGATGATGTTTTCCACGTCCTCGCCGACATAACCGGCTTCGGTCAGCGTCGTGGCGTCGGCCATGGTGAAGGGCACGTCGATGATGCGGGCGAGCGTCTGGGCGAGATAGGTCTTGCCGCAGCCCGTCGGGCCGACCAGCATGATGTTCGACTTCGCCAGTTCCACGTCCGAGCCCTTGGCGGCATGCGCCAGGCGCTTGTAGTGGTTGTGCACCGCCACCGACAGGATGCGTTTGGCCTGCTGCTGGCCGATGACATATTCGTCGAGGACCTTGATGATGTCCTGGGGCGTCGGAACGCCGTCACGGGACTTGACCATCGAGGTCTTGTTCTCTTCGCGGATGATGTCCATGCACAATTCGACGCATTCATCGCAGATGAAGACGGTCGGTCCGGCAATCAGCTTGCGGACTTCGTGCTGGCTCTTTCCGCAGAAAGAGCAATACAGGGTATTCTTGGAGTCGCCGCCGTTGCTGCCGCTGACCTTGCTCATATCACTTTCCTTCCAGCACGCCGTTCATCTCCCGGAAGATGGCCGGACCACTCACACCGCCTTGCCGGAAGCGCTTTCGCGTCCTCCAAAGGCTCCAGGGGCACTGACCGGGCCGGGCGCAAGCCCGCCAACCGGTCGCAACGCATTCCCCGTTTAAACACCGAATGCTAAGCTGTCACAAATCAACATAGCATTAACGGCCAATATTACCGGCTTTGCTGCGCGGATAAAGCCCCGCGATCATTACAAATCGCACGATTGCGTTCATCCGCGCATTAAGCCAAGATCTGCGCGCGCCTTGCGCGTCAACTTGGCCGCAACCAAACCGTGACTTTCCCTTAGATAGTCACACAAGGCCGCGTCGTCCACTGATTCGCCCGTTTGCCGCTGTATCCACTTCATGCCCCGTGAGGCGAGATACGGCGCGGGCCGGCATCCGGGCTGCTCGCGCAGGATATCGAAGGCGAGCTCCGACACCTTGAACGTGACGCCCGGCAGTTCAGCCTCGCTCCATCCGGCGATGGCGAAAACCTTGCCACCGACCTTCCAGACATGCGCCCCGCCCCATTGCACGACATGGGTCGTGGCCGGGAGCGAAGCGCAAAAGGCATTGTACTCGTCGAGCGTCATGGGTCGCGCAGTCCCCGACCCCGATGTTACGACGCGTCCACGCCCTCGATTGCCTCGCGGCTGGTGATGACGCGGTCGACCACACCCCAGTCCTTCGCCTCGTCGGCCGTCATGAAATGGTCGCGGTCGAGCGTCCGTTCCACTTCCTCATAGGTGCGGCCGCAGTGCTTGACGTAAATCTCGTTGAGCCGACGCTTCATCTTGATGATGTCTTTTGCATGGCGCTCGATGTCGGACGCCTGGCCGGAGAAGCCGCCGGACGGCTGGTGAACCATGATGCGGGCGTTCGGCGTGGCGAAGCGCATGTCCTTGTGGCCGGCGGCCAGGAGCAGCGAGCCCATGGACGCGGCCTGGCCAATGCAGAGCGTCGACACGGCCGGGCGAATGAACTGCATCGTATCGTAGATCGCCATGCCGGACGTGACGACGCCGCCCGGCGAATTGATGTAGAGCGCGATCTCCTTCTTCGGGTTTTCGGCCTCGAGGAAGAGGAGCTGCGCGCAGACGAGCGTGGCGATGTGATCTTCGACGGGACCCGTCAGGAAGATGATACGCTCCTTGAGGAGACGCGAATAGATGTCGTAGGAACGCTCGCCGCGGTTGGTCTGCTCGACGACCATCGGCACCAGAGCCATGGCGGTATCTACGGGATTTCTCATATCAATCCTTCATCGGTGTGGCCCTGAAACCCTTCGCAAACGTTGGGAATCAGCAAGTTTCTTCTTCCCTACATAGAGTGTCAGGGTATCTGACTTCAAGACGGACGCGCGTTTTGCGGCGCTCTATGCCAGAATGGGGTTAACTGGCGCGACGCAGGAAAGCGATTTCCACAGGTGCAGCGCCGACAGGGTGAAGGAAGGATGAATCCGGCCGGTCACCCTGCCCGCATTTCCCGGCGCCCGCGCCCGCATTCCGACGGATGGAGACAGTCATGACGACACGATCTATCGCAGCCCTCGGGCTCCTTCTCGCAACCACCACCGGCGCATTCGCCCAGCAGGCCTCCGATACGGTCTCGCCGGAGCGCGCGACCGGCTTTTCCGCAGCCAAGGTCGTGACCGCGAAGGCGCATATGGTGGCCGCCGCGCATCCGCTCGCGGCCGAGGCCGGCGAAAAGGTCCTTGCCGCCGGCGGCAGCGCCATCGACGCCATGATCGCCGTCCAGACGGTGCTCGGCCTCGTCGAGCCGCAATCCTCCGGCCTCGGCGGCGGCGCCTTCCTCGTCTATTACGACGCCGGCACGAAGCGCATCACCACGCTCGACGGCCGCGAGACCGCGCCGATGGAGGCGACGCCGAAACTCTTCCTGGATGAGACGGGCCAGCCCCTCAAATTCTTCGATGCCGTCGTCGGCGGCCGCTCGGTCGGCACGCCCGGCACCGTCATGCTGATGCAGGAGGCGCACAACCGCTGGGGCCGCACGCCCTGGAAGGACCTCTTCGCCCCGGCCGAAAAGATCGCCCGCGACGGCTTTGCCGTCTCGCCGCGCCTCGCCAGCCTGATCGCCGCGGAAGGCGACAAGCTGAAGACCTTCGAATCGACGACAGCCTATTTCTTCGGCGCCGACGGCGCGCCGCTGAAGGCCGGCACGATCCTGAAAAACCAGCCCTATGCCGAAACGCTCTCCGCCATCGCGGCGGGCGGGGCGCCCGCCTTCTATACCGGCGCCATCGCCGAGGCGATCGTCGATACGGTGCGCATGTCGGGCAAGAATGCCGGCGTTTTGGCGCTCGCCGACCTTGCCAACTACCAGGTCAAGGAGCGGCGGCCCGTCTGCGTCTCTTACCGCGCGCTCGACATCTGCGGCATGGGACCGCCCTCCTCCGGCGCGGTCGCCATCGGCCAGATGCTCGGCCTGCTGGAGAATTTCGACCTCAAGGCGCTCGGCAAGGACAATCCGGAAAGCTGGCGGCTGATCGGCGACGCCCAGCGCCTCGCCTTCGCCGACCGCGAACGCTTTCTTGCCGACACCGATTTCGTGCCTTCGCCAATCAAGGGCCTTCTCGAAAAAACCTATCTCGGCGAACGGGCCAAGCTGCTCGACGGCGACAAGGCGCTCACCGATGACGCCGTGACATCCGGCAAGCCGGAATGGGACCACGCCTTCAACTTCGGCCGCGATGCCGCGATCGAACTGCCCTCCACCAGCCATTTCGTCATCGTCGACAAGGACGGCAATGTCGTCTCGATGACCACGACCATCGAAAACGGCTTCGGCTCCCGCCTGATGACCAACGGCTTCCTGCTCAACAACGAACTGACCGACTTCTCCTTCAAGACCCATGACGAGGGCATGCCCGTCGCCAACCGTGTCGAGCCCGGCAAACGCCCGCGCTCCTCCATGTCGCCGACCATCGTCATGAAGGACGGCAAGCCGCTGCTCGCCATCGGCTCGCCCGGCGGCAGCCAGATCATCGGCTATGTCGCGCAGGCGCTCGTCGCCTATATCGACTGGGGCCTGGATGTCGGCGCCATCGTCGCCATGCCGCATGCCATCAACCGCTTCGGCCCCTACGACCTCGAAGCCGGCACCGACGCCGAAAAACTCGCCGAACCGCTGAAAGCCCTCGGCTACGAGGTCAAGATCGGCGACATGAACTCCGGCCTCCACGCCATCGAACTCACCGCCGACGGCCTGAAGGGCGCAGCAGATCCGCGGCGCGAAGGGGTTGCCTTGGGACAGTAGGGTCAGACGAGCCGGATTGGGCCGGGATAGGATGCCAGACGCCGATCGGCGGTGAGCAGCAGGAGGCCTTCGGTTCGCGCCTGGGCGACCAGCATGCGATCGAATGGATCGTTGTGAATGCTCGGAAGGCCTGCCACCGCGATCGCGTGGGCGGCATTGATCGTCAGTTCCTCGTAGCCGCTTTGGACAAGGCCGTGCCGGAGTAGAGACGCGTCCACGGAGAAATCGGGCCGGTTCAAAGTCTGCTTGATCGCGACTTCCCAAAGGCTCGCGACGCTGAAGACCAGGACATTGTCCTGATCGGCCATCATTGTGACGGCCTCGGCGCTCAGGCGCTCAGGCCCTTCGGCGGCCCAGATCAAGAGATGGGTGTCGATCAGCAGTCTCATTTATCGCCCTGAAACATCTTCTCGATCTCTTCCTGACCCATCGTGTCGAAATCGTCCGGGACCTTCAGCTGTCCCCGAAGGAATCCGAAACGGCTCGGAGCGGCTTTCTCTACCGGCTCCTCCAATGCCACCACCCGCACCATCGGTTTCCCCGCCTTGGCGATAACGAAGGATTCGCCTTCCGCGGCCTGTTCGACGAGGCGCGAAAGATGGGTCTTGGCTTCATGAATATTCACGACGCGCATCGTCACCTCCGTGGACTTAGTTTAGTAAACTTAGTCCACTGCCAACAGAAAATCAAATTCCAGTTTTCCGCGGCACCGGAATGCGCTACCGATCCCCCATGACAACGCTCCCCTTTCCCTTTCTCTCCATCGATCCCGCCAGCCGCCGTGTCTCGCTCGACGCGCGCGATCCCGCTTTCTACCGTGATCCGAATCCGGTCTATGCTGCCTTGCATGCGCACTGTCCCACCTTCTACTGGGAAGAGCGGAAACGCTGGTATTTCACCGGCTATGACCATGTGAACGGGCTTTTGCGCGACCGCCGGTTCGGGCGGCAGATCTTGCATGTAGCGACGCGGGAGGAGCTGGGCCTGCCGGAGCCGCAGGATCATGTGAGGCATTTCGATGCGGCGGAGGCCTGGTCGCTTCTGGAGCTGGAGCCGCCGGAGCACACGCGGCTGCGCACGCTCGTCAACCGCGCCTTCGTCTCGCGCACGATCGAGCGGCTGACACCGGAGATCGCCGCGCTTTGCCACCAGGCGATCGATCGTTTCGAGAAGGACGGCAAGGTCGAGCTGCTGGCGGCCTTCGCCGATATCCTGCCGGTGACGATGATCGCCCGCATGATCGGCATTCCGGACGAAATGGGGCCGCAGCTCCTGAAATGGTCGCATGCCTATGTGCGCATGTATATGTTCGGCCGCACGCAGGACGACGAGATCGCAGCAGACGATGCGGCGAAGGAATTCTCCGACTATGTGCGCGGCGTCATCGCCGAGCGCCGGGCGGAACCGCGCGACGACCTGCTCTCGCACATGGTGCATACGGAGCACCGCGGCCAGTTGCTCACTGAAGACGAGCTGATCTCGACGACGATCGTGCTGCTCAATGCCGGGCACGAGGCGACGGTGCACCAGATCGGCAATGCGGTGCGCAGCATTCTCGAAAACGGCGCCGACCCGTCCGTGATCTTCGCGGACGACAAGGCGACGGAGCGCACGGTGGAGGAATGCCTGCGCATCTCCGCGCCGGTGCACATCTTCGATCGTTTCGCTTTGGAGGATGTCGAGCTCGACGGTATCCAGTTCCGCCGCGGCGACAAGGTGGCGATGATCCTCGCCGCCGCCAATCTCGATCCGAAGAAGTTTTCCGATCCGCTCGCCTTCAGGCCGGATCGCAACGAGGGCGCCAACCTCTCCTTCGGCGCCGGCATCCATTTCTGCATCGGCGCCCCGCTGGCAAGGCTGGAGCTCAACATTGCCCTGCCGATCCTGTTCCAGCGCCTGCCGGGGCTGAAGATCGCTCAAAAACCCGTGGTCAAGGATGTCTACCATTTCCACGGGCTGGAGGCGCTGGACCTGACCTGGTGAGGCTCAGGACCGATCGACATTCAGTTCAGGCCGTGCCGAAAATGGTGAATTTCCGTGATCCGGAGCGCAGCGTACTCTCGGTACGTGAGCACCGGAAGCGCGGAAAATCGCCATTTGCAGGCCGGCGTGGGCTGAATGCCGATCGGTCCTAGGCGGCCGCGTAGCGCGTGGCGGGCTTGTTGTGCGAGATGTTCGGGCCGAGCGCCTGGCGCGTGGCTTCGTGTTTCTCCCAATCCGCCTTGTCCGGCAGCGAGGGGATGGTGACGAGCTCGCCCTGGTCGAGGCCGGCAAGGGCGGCGTCGACGAGGTCGGCGACGTCCATGACGCGGCTCTGGTCGAGCGCCTCGACGGAACCGCCTGCCCGGTCGAAGATTTCCGTCCGCGTCAGGCCCGGCAGCACGGCCTGGAGGCGCACGCCGGTGCCGTCCAGCTCGCGGGCGAGCGACTGGGTGAAGGCGAGCACGAAGGACTTGGTGCCGCTATAGGTGCCGTTGAACAGTTCCGGGATGATGGCGACGGCCGACGCGATATTGACGATCGTGCCCTTCTTGCGCGCCACGAAGGCCTGCGCTGCGGTCACGGCGAGGCGGTTGGCGGCGGTGACGTTCAGGGCGATCATCGTGTCGAGATAGTCGATGTCATCCGCGAGCAGCGCGCCCTTCGGGCCGATGCCGGCATTGTTGACGAGCAGCGTGATCGCCGCGTCGTCGCGGATGCGGCGTTCGACGGCGCGGACATCCGCAGGGGCCGAGAGATCGGCGCGCAGCACGTCGACGGCGACGCCATGGTCTACCTTCAGCTTTTCGGCGAGCGCCGCAAGCCGCGCTTCGTCGCGGGCGACGAGCACGAGATCATAGCCGCGGCGGGCAAGACGGTCGGCATAGGTGGCGCCGATGCCGGCGGATGCGCCGGTCACGAGGGCGGTTCCAAGGTTCGTTGTGCGGGTCATGTCAGGTCTCCGGTTTGAATTTAGTGGTATATGCCACTATATCGGGAGCACTATCCGGGCTTGCAATAGGCCCGCGCGATTTTTATCGAGAGATGAGCGAGGTATGAGATGAGCGAAACCGACGGCGTCTGGCAGCACTGCACGAACAGCGCGATCCGTCGCGCCGCGCGGCAGCTCGGCCAGCTCTATGACGACCTGGTCGAACCGAGCGGGCTGAAGGGCACGCAGTTTTCGCTGATGTCGCAGATCGCGCTTGCCGGCAAGGACGGCACGCCCCTGAAGCCGCTGGCGGAGGGGCTGGTCATGGACCTCTCGGCCCTCGGCCACACGCTGAAGCCGCTGACACGCGACGGGCTGGTCGAACTCATCCCCGACGCGCGCGACGGGCGCGTGAAGCGCGCGCGACTAACGCCGCTTGGCGCTCAGAAACAGGAAGAGGCACTGGCGCTCTGGCATGACGCGCAGGGGCGCTTCGACGCCGTGTTCGGCGCCGAGCGTTCGGCCGAGATGCGCAGCCTGCTCGGGCTTATCTCGACGCCCGACTTCGCCAAGGCCTTCCGGGCGGCCAAGCAGAAATCCGACGATTAGAGTCGGATGACGTAGTCCTTGCGAGTCGTTTCAACGACTTCCCAGCTTCCCTTGAAGCCGGGCCTGAGGATCAGCCGGTCGCCGGCCTTGAGGTGGAAGATCTCGCCGTCGTCGGAGGTGACGATCGAACGGCCTTCGAGGATGTGGAAATATTCCCACTCGTCGTACTGGATGCGCCATTTTCCCGGCGTCGATTGCCAGATGCCGGAATAGATGCCGCCCTCGGCCTCCTCGATGTTCCAGCTCGTGAAAACCGGATCGCCGGAAATCAGCCGGTCCGCCGCCGGCCGGCCCTCTTCCGGCACGATGCCGGAAATGTCGAAGGGTTGCGCTTTGCTCATGCTTGCTCCTTGGGAAGGATGCGGGCGGCCTGGAAGACCGCCCGGAAGGTATCAGGCTTTGGCCAGCGCCTGTTCGATATCCGCGATGATGTCGGCGACGTCCTCGATGCCGATCGACAGGCGCACGACATCCGGCCCGGCGCCGGCCGCAACCTGCTGCTCTTCCGAAAGCTGGCGGTGCGTCGTGGAGGATGGGTGGATGACGAGCGAGCGCGTGTCGCCGATATTGGCGAGGTGCGAGAGCATTTCTAGGCCTTCGACGAAGCGTTTGCCCGACTCGTAACCGCCCTTCAGGCCGAAGGTGAAGACGGCGCCCGCGCCCTTCGGCGAATAACGCTGCTGCACGCCGTGGTTCGGGTCGTCGTCCAGGCCGGCATAGGTGACCCAGGAGATTTTCTCGTGCCCCTTCAGCCATTTGGCGACGGCGAGCGCATTGTCGCAATGGCGCTGCATGCGCAGCGGCAGGGTCTCGATGCCGGTCAGGATCTGGAAGGCGTTGAAGGGCGAGATGGCGGGGCCGAAGTCACGCAGGCCCAGCACGCGGCAGGCGATCGCGAAGGCGAAGTTACCGAAGGTCGCGTGCAGCACCATGCCGGCATATTCCGGGCGCGGCTCGGAAAGCGCCGGATATTTGCCCGAGGCCGTCCAGTCGAACGTGCCGCCATCGACGATGACGCCGCCCATGGAATTGCCGTGGCCGCCCATGAACTTGGTCAGCGAATGCACGACGATGTCGGCACCATGCTCCAGCGGACGCACGAGGTAAGGCGTCGCCATGGTGTTGTCGACGATGAGCGGCAGGCCGTGGCGGTGTGCCACTTCGGCGATGCCGGCGATGTCGACGAAGGTGCCGCCGGGGTTCGCCAGACTCTCGATGAAGATCGCCTTGGTCTTGTCGTCGATCTGGCTTTCGAACGAAAAAAGATCGCTCGTATCGGCCCAGCGCACATGCCAGTCGAAGCTCTTGAAGGCATTGCCGAACTGGTTGACCGAGCCACCATAGAGCTGGCGGGCCGAGATGAAATTGTCGCCAGGGCGCATGATCGTGTGGAAGACGAGGAGCTGCGCGGCATGGCCGGAGGCAACGGCGAGCGCCGCCGTGCCGCCTTCGAGCGCTGCCACGCGCTCTTCGAGCACGGCCTGTGTCGGGTTCATGATGCGGGTATAGATATTGCCGAAGGCCTGCAGGCCGAAGAGCGAGGCGGCGTGGTCCGTATCGTTGAAGACGAAGCTGGTGGTCTGGTAGATCGGCGTCGCGCGGGCACCCGTCGTCGGGTCCGGCTGGGCACCGGCGTGGATGGCGAGCGTGGAAAATCCGGGCTTGTTCTTCGTCATGAAATGGCCTCCCTGGCTGAAGTCGGGCGCACTATTTCAGAGGGATAAGGGCCGGTCAAAGAAAGAATTTCCGTTGCGACGATCGGTTTTGCGACCCAGAAATCTCAGGCGACGAGGCGCGGATATTCGATCGCCGGGCAGCGATCCATCACCACCTTGATGCCAGATGCTTCTGCCGTGGCGGCAGCCTCATCGTGGCGCACGGAAAGCTGACCCCAGATGACCTTCGGCAGAGGAGAGAGCGCCAAGGCCTCCTCGACGACGGACGGCAGCGCATCGGCCGCGCGAAAAACGTCGATCATGTCGATCGGCTCGACGATGTCGGCAAGGCGGGCGACGACGGGCTGACCGAGGATTTCCTTGCCGGCCTGGCCGGGATTGACCGGGATGACGCGATAGCCCTTGCGCAGCAGGAAGGCCATCACCCGATGGCTCGGCCGCTCCGGGTTCGGCGAGGCGCCGACGAGCGCGATCAGCTTTGTCGAGCGCAGGATGTCGGCGATGTAATAGTCCGGATAGGAATCATGGTTCATGGCGTTATCCCGTCTTCTCCGGGGAGAATTGGGGTAACGCTGCGTGAAGTCAATATTATTGACAACCGTCAGGATGCCTTGAGCATCAGCACCGGATATTCCGTCACCGGGCAGCGATCCATGACGACCTGGATGCCGGCGGCTTCGGCACGCGCCGCCGCCGCATCGTCGCGCACGGTGAACTGGCCCCAGATGACCGCGGGCAGCGGGCTGAGCGCCAGCACCTCGTCGACCACCGCCCCGAACTGGCTGGCCGCGCGAAAAACGTCGACCATGTCGATCGGCTCGGGGATGTCGGAGAGATGGGCGTAGACAGTCTGGCCGAGGATGGTTTTTCCCGCATGGCCGGGGTTCACCGGAAAGACGCGATAACCCTTGCCGAGCAGGAAACCCATCACCCCATGGCTCGGGCGGCCGTCATTCGGCGAGGCACCCAGCACGGCGATGGTGTGCACGGATTTGAGGATATGGCGGATATAGTTGTCGGCATAGTGATCGTGGTTCATCGCTGCCTCCTCCGGCGTTGGCGACCGTCTCTCACACGTCTTCCAATTACAGATATTAGCGCAGAACCTTAAAGAAGACGACCGGGCGGGTGCCCGCAAAAGCCTGCGAATTGTGCCAATCCGGATCACATTTCGGGGTTTCGTCATTCCCTCGGGTTGAAATCGCTGAAAATCCCGATTGCAAATCGCCGGCTTTGCGCAGATGAAGGGGCCAACTCCCCATCCGCCTGCCCGCCCCCCGAGGTCCCAGATTGCCGCTAGACGTCCTTTTTCTCGTGCTGTTCGGCGCGGCTCTGCATGCGGTCTGGAATGCGCTGGTCAAATCCGGCACGGACAAGTCGCTCGATGCCGCCATGGTCTCGCTCGGCGGCGGCATGGTCGGCCTCGCCTGCCTGTGGCTGGTGCCGCTCCCGCATCCCGAGGCCTGGCCGTTCATCCTGACGTCGGCCGTCCTGCAGTTCGCCTATTTCCAGCTTGTCGCAGCGGCCTACCGGGCGGGCGACATCGGTCTCGTCTATCCGCTGATGCGCGGCGCCGCCCCCCTTCTCGTCGCCACAACCAGCGGCCTCGTGCTCGGCGAGCACCTGACGCCCACAGCCATGGCCGGCGTGCTGGTCATCTCGGCTGGCGTGCTGACGCTCGCCTTCGAATCGCGGCACGGCAGCCGACGCGCCATCGTCTTCGCGCTGGCAAACGCCGTCGTCATCGCGAGCTACACCTTCGTGGATGCCGCCGGTGCCCGCGCCTCAGGCAATGCCATTTCCTATACGCTCTGGATGTCGCTGCTGCCGCCGATGCTGCTGTTCGGCTGGGCGATCTCGCAGCGCGGCGCCGCCCCGGTCTGGAACCATGTGCGCCGCAACTGGATCCGCGGCCTCCTCGGCGGCGGCGGCTCCATCGCCTCCTACGGCCTCGCGCTGTGGGCGATGACGAAAGCCCCCGTCGCGACCGTCGCCGCCCTACGCGAAACCGCCATCCTCTTCGCCCTCCTCATCTCTGTCTTCATCCTCAAGGAGAAAGCCAGCATCTGGCGCTACATCGCCGGCGCGGTGATTGCAGGTGGGGTGCTGGTGCTGAAGCTGGCTTGAGGCGGCTAGTCTCGGCCCCACTCCGGCATGCGCTTGTCGAGAAAGGCGCCGATTCCCTCTTTCGCATCATCGGCGAACATGTTGTCGACCATCGTCGCCACCGCCACGTCATAGGCATCCGGCAGAGGCAGGCCGGCCTGAGCGCGCATGGCGGCTTTGCCGATGCGAAGCGCCTGGGGCGATTTCGAGGCGATGACGGCGGCGTATTTGTCGACCACCTGACGCAGATATTGCTGCGGCACGATGCGGTTGACGAGGCCGAAATCCTTGGCGGTCGAGGCGTCGATCGTCTCGCCGGTGAGCAGCATTTCCATCGCCTGCTTGGGGTGTGCGGCGCGGGTGACGGCGACCATCGGTGTCGAGCAGAACAGGCCGATATTGACGCCCGGCGTGCAGAAGGTCGAGGTGTCGGTGCAGATGGCGAGGTCGCAGCTTGCGACGAGCTGGCAGCCGGCGGCTGTCGCGAGCCCGTCGATCTCGGCCACCACGGGCTGCGGCAGCGCGGCGATCTTCAGCATGAGATCGGCGGCCATGCGCATGGTCTTCTCGAAGAAGGCGCGGCCGCCGTCCGGATCGCCGCGGCGCGCCGTCATTTCCTTGAGATCGTGGCCGGCGGAAAAGACTTTTCCCGTCGAGGCGAGAATGACGATGCGGATCGCCTCGTCGGCGGCAGCGGCATCGAGCGCCGCGCCGAGCGCCTCCATGACGGCGACGGAGAGCGCGTTGGCCGGCGGATTGTTCAGCGTGATCCGGAGGATGGGCTCGAAGCGTTCGACACGCACCGGGTTGGCCGGCTCCTCTTTCCTGAACGACACCACATCCGCCATGACCGGCCTCCCTCGCTGTTCGGTTTTGCGGTCCTACGCCTCGCAGCAGACAGTTTCAAGCACGGCGCCATAGACTTTGAGGGGGCTTGCCGCGGCCGGCAAATCGGTCTGTAAACGCACAAGACAGGAGACGTGCCGATGAAACTAACGCCGATCATGGACCCGGAGGCGCTGAACCGCTTCCTCGAAGCCGACTTTCCGCAGCTTCATACGGACGGCAAGGTTTTCGAGGTGACGGAGGTGCATCCCGGCGCGATCGTCATGCGCCTCATGCCGAATGAACGGCACCTGCGCCCCGGCGGCACCATCTCCGGCCCCACGCTCTTTGCGCTTGCCGATGTCGGCGCCTGGTGCGCGGTGCTGGCGCATATCGGCCCGGTGGCGCTCGCCGTCACCACCAGTCTCAACATCAATTTCCTGCGCAAGCCGACGCCCGGCCCCCTCTCCTGCACCTGCCGGGTCCTGAAACTCGGCAAGCGGCTCGCGATTGTCGAAGCGTCGATTTTCGACGAGGATGCCGAGGATCTGGTGGCGCATGCCACCGCGACCTATTCGATTCCACCGCGATAATTTGTGGTATCAAAATACCACCTAAACAAGTCATTGTTTTTGCTATATTATCTTTGGCACCGCCCGGATCGCGTCTCTTGACGCCCAAGCAGCACTCGCTTATAAGCCGCCCAGATCGCGGTCCTTTGGGGCCGCTTTCGATTTTTGGCGTCCGCAAGGCGCCAAACCAAGCAACAAAAAGCGCCCAAAGCCGCAAGGTTTCGGGACCCCTAAAGAAAGAGCTACTCCCATGGGAACCTTCGTACAGAAGCCCGCCGAGGTAGAGAAGAAGTGGATCCTCATCGACGCCGAAGGCCTCGTTGTCGGTCGCCTCGCTACCCTGATCGCAAACCGCCTGCGCGGCAAGCATAAGGCCACCTTCACCCCCCACGTCGACGACGGTGACAACATCATCGTTATCAACGCTGAGAAGGTCGTCTTCACCGGCAAGAAGTATTCCGACAAGACGTATTACTGGCACACCGGTTATCCGGGTGGCATCAAGGAGCGTACGGCTCGCCAGATCATCGAAGGCCGCTTCCCGGAGCGCGTTCTCGAGAAGGCTGTCGAACGCATGGTTCCGCGCGGCCCGCTCGGCCGTCGCCAGATGAAGAACCTGCGCGTCTATGCCGGCTCCAACCATCCGCATGAAGCACAGCAGCCCGTCACCCTCGACGTCGCCAAGCTGAACAGCAAGAACACAAGGAGCGCCTGATCATGGCCGACCTCTCCTCGCTCAAGGACCTCGGCGTCGCTGCCGCAGCTCCCGCTGCCTCCGCCCCGGTTCACGTCAAGAAGGTTGACGCCCAGGGCCGCTCCTACGCCACCGGCAAGCGCAAGAACGCTGTCGCCCGCGTATGGGTCAAGCCGGGCTCCGGCAAGATCACCGTCAACGGCAAGTCTTTCGAGACCTACTTCGCCCGCCCGGTTCTGCAGATGATCCTGCAGCAGCCGATCATCGCGGCTGCCCGTGACGGCCAGTTCGACATCGTTGCCACCGTTGCCGGCGGCGGTCTTTCCGGCCAGGCCGGTGCCGTTCGTCACGGCGTCTCCAAGGCGCTGACCTACTTCGAGCCGGGCCTGCGCGCGGTTCTGAAGAAGGGCGGCTTCCTGACCCGCGATTCGCGCGTCGTCGAACGCAAGAAGTACGGCAAGGCCAAGGCCCGCCGTTCGTTCCAGTTCTCCAAGCGTTAATCGCTCGGACGATTTTGGGTTCAGGAAAGGCCGGGGTTCGCCCCGGCCTTTTCGTTTTCTGCACGTAGAATCCCTCTTGCCTTAAAGCCCGCGATTGGCGAACGTCCCGCCAGATTTCGGAGGGAATTTCATGGCCAACAAGACGATCGACCACGCCATCACGGCAAAATCGCTGAAAAGCGCTGCCTCGGACCCGACCCATGCCGGCATCCTCTCCTTCATGCGCCGGCGCTATTCGAAGGTGCTGAAGGATGTCGACGCGGTCGTCTGGGGCATTCCCTTCGATGCCGCGACCTCCAACCGCCCCGGCACGCGCTTCGGGCCGCAGGCGATCCGCCGCGCTTCGGCGATCATGGACAACGATCCGCAATATCCCTTCGAGCGCGACCTCTTCGAGGACATGGCCGTCATCGACTACGGCGATTGCCTGCTCGACTACGGCAACCACCAGAAGACGCCGGCGACGATCGAGCGCGAGGCGAAGAAGATCCTCAAATCCGGCGCCTATATGCTGACGCTCGGCGGCGACCATTTCATCACGCTGCCGATCCTGCGCGCGCATGCCGAAAAGTATGGGCCGCTGTCGCTCGTCCAGTTCGATGCGCACCAGGATACCTGGGCGGACGAAAAGGGGCGCATCGACCATGGTTCCTTCGTCGGCACGGCCGTGCGCGAGGGGCTGATCGATGCGGAGACGTCGATCCAGATCGGCATCCGCACCCATGCGCCGGAGGATTGCGGCATCCGCATCCTCTACGGCTACGAGGTCGAGGAAATGACCGCCGGTGAACTGGCCGACGCGATCGTCCACCACGTCGCCGACCGTGCAACCTATCTCACCTTCGACATCGACTGCCTCGACCCGGCCTATGCGCCCGGCACCGGCACGCCGGTGTCCGGCGGCCCGTCGAGCGCGAAGATCCTGTCGGTGCTGCGCAAGCTCGGGGCGTTGAACGTGGTCGGCTCGGATGTCGTCGAGGTCTCGCCGGCCTATGACCATGCCGACATCACCGCCATCGCGGGCTCGACCATCGCCATGTACATGCTGGGGCTGCATGCCGCGCAGCTGGCGGAACGACGCTGAACCGTCGGCATTGAATGCGACAAGGCAAGCCGCTATATCGGGCCGACCCTCGCGGGCGGTCCGCGGCGCATGCATTGACAGGATGGGATTCCAGATGAAACCGAAGATCTTCATCGATGGCGAACACGGCACGACGGGCCTGCAGATCCGCACGCGCATGGCCGGCCGCGACGATGTCGAGCTTCTGTCCATTCCGGAAGCCGAGCGGCGCAATGCGAAGCTGCGCGAAGACCTGCTGAACGACGCCGACGTCGCCATCCTCTGCCTGCCGGATGATGCCGCCAAGGAGGCCGTCGCCATGGTCGCCGGCAACAATTCCGTGCGCATCATCGACACTTCGACCGCGCACCGCGTGCACCCCGACTGGGCCTACGGCTTCGCCGAGATGGACCGCGCGCAGCCGAAGAAAATCGCGGACGCCCGCTACGTCGCCAATCCCGGCTGCTACCCGACGGGCGCCATCGGCCTCATCCGCCCGCTGCGCCTCGCCGGCATCCTGCCGGAGGACTATCCGGTCACCGTCAACGCGGTCTCCGGCTACACCGGCGGCGGCAAGCAGATGATCGCGCAGATGGAAGATGCCGGGCACCCCGAGCACATCTCGTCGCCCCACTTCCTCTACGGCCTGCCGCTGAAGCACAAGCATGTGCCGGAGATGCAGGTGCACGGCATGCTGTCGCGCGCCCCCCTCTTCTCGCCCTCGGTCGGAAAATTCGCTCAGGGCATGATCGTGCAGGTGCCGCTCTATCTCGCCGACCTCAACGATCACGCCTCGTTGGGCTCCATCCATGAGGCGCTGGTCGCGCACTACGCCGGCCAGGACATCGTCGAAGTCGTGGACCTCAAGGAAAGCGCCGCGCTCCCCCGCGTCAACGCCGTGGAACTCGCCGACACCGACCGCATGAAGCTCTACGTCTTCGGTACCGCCGGCGCCCCCCACGTCAACCTCGTCGCCCTGCTCGACAATCTCGGCAAGGGCGCTTCGGGGGCTGCGGTGCAGAACATGGATCTGATGCTGCGGGGCTGAGTTTCGCCCCTCCTACCGCTCATACTCCCCGACAAACCCGCGCCAATGCGCGACCGCAAAACCCAGCACGATCAGCGCGCCGCCCTGGTGCGCCAGCGCCCAGCCGAGCGGCACCTGCCAGACCAGCGTCAGGATGCCGATCGTTGCCTGGAGACAGATGAGGGCGAAGAGGACGAGGGCGCGGCGGGCGTGGGTGGTTTCGGGGGCGGCGCGAAGAGACGAGAGCATGTGGATGAAGACGAGCGCGAAGAGCACGTAGGCGCCGATGCGGTGGACGAACTGCACGGTCTTCGGGTTTTCGAAGAGGTTGATCCACCAGGGCTGCTGGAGGAAGAGGCCGCCGGGCACGACGGCGCCGTCCATCAGCGGCCAGGTGTTGTAGGAGAGGCCCGCGTCGAGGCCGGCGACGAGCGCGCCGAGATAGATCTGGAAGATCGCCATGCAGGCGATGATGCCGGCCATGCGCTGCGCGGTCGTGGTCGGGGCCGGATCGTCGCTGTGCGGCGAGAGCGCGCGCATCAGCCAGGTGGTCCAGGCGAAGATCAGACAGGCGATGGTGAGGTGGGTGGCGAGCCGGTACTGGCTGACGGAGACGCGGTCGGCGAGGCCTGAAGAGACCATCCACCAGCCGATGAAGCCCTGGAAACCGCCGAGCGCCAGAAGCCCGACGAGCGGCCAGCGCAGCTTCTTCTCGATGCGGCCGGTCAGCCAGAAGAAGGCGAGCGGCACGGCGAAGACGAAGCCGATGGAGCGCGCGATCAACCGGTGCGCCCATTCCCACCAGAAGATCGTCTTGAACTCGTCGACGGTCATGCCCTTATTGATCTGCTCATATTGCGGAATGCGCTTGTAGAGGTCGAATTCCTCCTGCCATTCCGCCGCGGTGATCGGCGGGATGACGCCGTGGATCGGCTTCCATTCGGTGATGGAAAGCCCGGATTCGGTGAGCCGCGTCGCGCCGCCGACGAGCACCAGCACGAACAGTGTGAACAGCACGAAGCCGAGCCACCGGCGCACCTGGCGGCGGTTGCGGTCGGTCCTGTCCGTGTCGTAGTCACTGCGGTATGCGGTCGCGGTGGTGGCGGTCATCATAACTGCTCCTTGTCTTGGCGTTGATTTGCCCGACCGGGCCGTGCAAAACAAGGCCCGAACCTTTGCGGCATGCCGTCGCGCCCTTGCCGCTTATGAATTGAAAGACCGCCAATGCCCCCTCGCCTGCGCAAACTGATCGGCACCGTGCTGATCATCATCCTCGTCCTCGTCTATGCGCTGATCGCGACCACCGTCGCCGTCGCGACCTTGGGGGAATCGCCGTGGTGGACCCACCTCATCTATTTCACGGTGACCGGCCTGCTCTGGATCCTGCCGGCCATGCTGATCATCAAATGGATGGAAAAGCCCGGCAAGCCGCGCGACGAATAAGCTTCTATCGCGCCTTGATATGGGCGGCGAGGCCGGTCGGATAGAGCTCCCAGCCGTTCGGCAAGGCATCCGGTATGAACCACCGCGCCGTCCAGACCGAGCGGTCATGCTCGACCAGCGTGATTTCCGGGCGGCGGTAGAGGCTTTCGTCGAGCAGGCGGATGGGCGCTGCGAAGATGAATTCGTGGCCGCGCGCGCCCTCGTGCCAGAAGAGATTCTCGAAGACGGTCCAGGGGCCGTTGATGGCGATGCCGCAGTTGAGCTCCTCGCGGAACTCGCGCGCCAGCGCCTCCTCCCGCGTCTCGCCGAATTCGACGGTGCCGCCGGGCGGGCGAACGCCCTTCACGCTGCCGTCGTCCCGCGTCACTTCCGCGGCGAGCAGCCGGCTGCCCTGCCAGGCGAGGCCCAGCACCTTCACATGGATTTTCTGCGGCGGGCGCCATGTCTGCATGTCTTCCTCCTGCCCTTTGCTTTTGCTGGATTTCGTTATGAACTTGCTAACCGCGCTTGCCAATTTCCCCGGGTAAGCGAGGCGATGCCACTGGATTTAAACCATTTCCGCAAGTCTGGTGCCTATGGTGTTTGTGCGGCGATCCGGCCGCATCGGGTGCATAAGGGCGACGCCATGGGAGCGATGCAACTCAATTTCCAGATCATGCCGTCCGAGCGTGAGCTCGCGAGCCGCTATTTGGGCCTCGTCGCCGGCGGCGAGCGCACACCCTCGACGGTGCCTCTGTCGATCCGCCTGCATGACCGCATGGAATCGCTGGAAACCCGCTGGCGGGCGCTTGAAGCGGAAAACAAGCTTTCGCTTCACCAGAGCTATGACTGGTGCCGCGCCTGGGCGGAGACCCATGCCTGCAAGCTCCTGATCGTCGAAGGTTTTTCCGGCGGGCGCACCCACCTCATCCTGCCGCTCGAAATCGTGCGCCACGGGCCGGTACGCACCGCCCGCTTCCTCGCGACCTCCTTCAGCAACATCAATACCGGGCTTTATACGGAGGAATTCCACTTCCTCGCCGCCCCGCCGCGTCTGCGCCAGGCTTTCGAGCAGGCGCGCAGCCAGTTCGCCCGCTATTTCGATCTGTTCATGCTGGAAAAGGTGCCGCTCAACTGGCGCGGGGAAACGAATTCCTTTGCCGACCTGCCCTCGGTTCTGAACCAGAACGCCGCCTTCCAGCTCGAGCTTTTCGACGATTTCGACCGTACGCTGGCGCAGGTCAACGCAAAACGCCGCCGCAAGAAATTCCGCCTCTCCGAGCGCCGGCTGGCGACACTCGGCGGTTATGAACATGTGGTCGCCTCCACGAACGAGGAAAGCCGCCACCTGCTCGAAACCTTCTTCCGCCAGAAGGCCGCGCGTTTCGACACGATGGGCCTGCCGGACGTCTTTCGCGACGAGGAAACCCGCAATTTCTTCCGCCGCGCGATCGCGGTGCCGGCCAAGGACGGCAACTATCCGCTCCAGATCCATGCCGTGCGCCTGAAGGGTGAAAACGACGGGCGCATCGTCGCCATTGCCGGGCTTTCGCGCAAGGGCGACCATGTGATCTGCCAGTTCGGCTCGATCGACGACACGATCGCGGCGGATGCCAGCCCCGGCGAATTCCTGTTCTACCTGGCGATCCGCAAACTATGCGGCGAAGGCGTGCGCCTCTTCGATTTCGGCATCGGCGACCAGCCCTACAAGCGCTCCTGGTGCACGATCGAGACGCCGCAGCACGACCTGCTCTGGCCGACGACGGTGGCCGGCAGCATGGTTGCGGCCGTGCACCGGGCAAAAGCCGGCGCCAAGCGGCTCATCAAGCAGAACCCGCAGGTCTATTCCTTCCTGCAGCGCATGCGCTCGGGCAAGACGGAGTTCGTCCGCGCCGGCGACGACGCGGAATAGAGCTTTTTAGGCCGCGCGGCGCCCCGGATAACGTGGCGGCTCCGCGCCCTCGCCCGTCATCAGCACGATCTCGCTGTAGCCGGCTTCGCCGAAGGCGCCGATCAGTTCGACGATCTCGTCTTCCTCGGCACCCGGAATGGAGAGGATGATATCCGTCTCCTGCCCGCGCGTCAGGCGGCGCACGCCTTCCACTTCCGCCGGACCGCATTCCACGATCACCGTGTCATAGGCGTCTGCGAGCGAATCGATCACCATCGCCAGCCGGTCGATGCCGCGCATGGCGCGTTTGATGTTGGCGTTGCCGCGCGGGATGATATGCGCGCTGGACAGCCGGTCACCATGAATGATGTCGCCGAAGGCCGCGTCGCCGACGAGAAGGTCGGTGATGCCGGGCACATGGGTCGACTGCGCCATCAGGCGCGTCGGGCAGGCCGAGCCGGTCAGGTCGATCAGCAGCGTCTTGCGGTGTTCTTCTGCGATGCGGCGGGCAAGCATGACGGTGGCGGTCGATCCGCGGTCGCCCGAAGGCGAGACGGAAATCGCGACGGAAACATTGTTCTCGATCATATGCCAGGCGACGGAGGCCACGGAGAAGTCGCCGTCATCGGCAAGACCGGGCGTATCGAGCAGCGAGGCCTGGGCGGTTTCCGGCTCGACCTCGTCTTCGTCAGGCGCAATGCTCGACAGCAAGGATTTTGCCGGCGCGCGCACATCCTTGATGGGGCCGTAGTCCGGCCGGGCTACCGGCTCGGCGTGAACCACCTGCTCTTTGCGCACCACCGGCTCGGCATGCACCACCGGTTCCGGCTTGACGACCGGCTCCTCCACCATGATTTCGGGCTCGATCTCCTCCTCGCGGCGATAGGCCACGACGCCGACCGGCTTCAGGGCGCGGCCGCTGAAGAGTTCGGCAAGCAGGATGACGATGGCGCTCAGCGCAAAGCCCGCGGCGGCGCCGACGATGGTGATCGGCAAGACTTTCGGGAAGGAGACTTCGGTCGGCTCGACGGCCGCCGAAATGATGCGGGCGTCGGCCGGCGTCGAGCCGCTGCCGGTGCGCGACGTCGCCTCGCGGTAGCGGGCGAGATAGGTTTCGAGCAATTGCCGTTGCGCCGTCGCCTCGCGCTCCAGCGCCTTGAGGCCGACTTCGTCTTCGCCGGCGCGCGCGGTATCCGCCTTCACCGTGTTGAGCTGCTGCACGAGCTGCGTTTCGCGCAGCCGCGCGGTCTTCGCCTCGTTTTCGAGGCTCGACAGGATTTTCTGCGTCTCCGCCTTGATCTGCCCGCGGATGCCGACGAGCTGCGAGCGCAGGCCCTTCAGCCGCGGATGGCCTTCCAGCAACGATGTGGAGAGATCGGAGATCTGCCCCTGGATCTGCGCCTCGCTCTCCTTCAGCCGCTGTATCATCTGCGAGCCGACGACGTCGGTTAGCGTATCCGGTGCGCCGCCGGCCGTCAGCACGTTGCGCACGCTTTCGGCGCGCGCTTCCGCATTGGCGCGTTCGCCGCGCACCCGGGCAAGTTCCGTCGAGATGTCGTTCAACTGGCGCACGGCGAAGGTGGAGTTTTCGCCCGTCGGCAGGAGATCGGAGTTCGAGCGGTATTCGGCGACCTTCTGCTCGGCCTCGCGCACCTTCTCGCGCAAGTTGGCGATTTCCGGCTCCAGCCAGCGCGTCGCCTCGGAATTGGTGTCGAGCTTGGCGCCGCTTTGCAGCGAGAGATAGACCTTGGCCATCTCGTTCGGGATCCGCGCGGCAAGGCCCGGGTCCTTCGAGCTGAACTCGATGGCGATGACGCGCGACTTCTCGACCTGGTAGACGACGAGCTTTTCGGCAAACTCCTTCAGCACGCGGTCTTCGGGTGCGAGATCGAGCGGGTTCTTCTTGAGCCCGAAAAGAACCAGCAGGTCGGAAATGGCGGAGGGCTGCGCCGTCGGATCGAACTCCTCCAGCTCCTGCAGCTTCATGTTGCGCGTGACCTGCTTGATGAGGTCGGCGGATTTCAGGAGCTGCACCTGGCTGGCGATACCGAGTTCGTCGAAGGCCGGCTGTTCGCGGCCCTGCGAGCGATCCGTGCCCGTCGTGAAGGCCGGCTCGCGCGTTTCGATGAGGAGGCGGGCCTCGCTCTTGTATTTGGGCGTGATGAGGTTTGCGCCGGCAAAGGCAATGCCCGCGCAGGCGACGGTTGCCAGAAGCACCCGCATGCGGTTGCGCCAGATCGCGCCGAAAAGACCGCCAAGGTCGATATCGACATCCTGCTGGCTTCCGTGAACGCCCGACATATCCCTACTCCACCACACGACGATGACACGACGATTTCCGGGCACGGTAAACAAACATGGTAACGCAAGGGTTAATTACCGGCGGTTGTCCCCTCACCTTCACGCGCTTCTTTCACGAAAAAATCGGACCCGACCTGCCGCGGCCTTTACCAGCCATTAACCCTAACGGATCGATAACGGGGATCAGATTTCTGATTTGCGGGATTGGGTTCAAGCGAATGACATTCGCCACCATCAACAAGGGCATGCTGCTCGCGCTGGCACTCATCGTGCCGGCCGTCGCGGGCTGCAGCAGTTACCGCCCCGCCCCCAAGGCGTTCCACGAGGCGACCATCCAGCCCTACCGGCTCGACAGCGGCGACCGCCTGCGCGTCACCGTCTTCGAGCAGACCGGCCTTACCAACACCTATTCGATCGACCAGGCCGGCTATGTCGCCTTCCCGCTCATTGGTGCGGTGCCCGCGCGCGGCAAGACGATCCAGGAACTCGAAGGCGCCATCGCGGCAAAACTCCGCCAGGGCTACCTGCGCGATCCCGATGTCTCCATCGAGGTCGACCGCTACCGTTCGATCTATATCATGGGCGAAGTGGGCCAGGCCGGGCAGTACAGCTATGTCGCCGGCATGACGATCCAGAACGCCATCGCGGTCGCCGGCGGCTTCTCGCCGCGCGCCAACCAGGGCAATGTCGACGTCACACGCAAGATCAACGGCAAGATTCTCACGGGCCGCGTCTCCATCTCCGATCCGGTCCTGGCCGGTGATACGATCTATGTCCGTGAACGGCTGTTCTGATCGTCATGGCGGACGATGGGCCCCTGCGAATCATACATTGTTTCCGCTCCCCCATCGGCGGCATCTTCCGGCATGTGCGCGATCTCGCGGAATTCCACACGAAGGCAGGCCATGAAGTCGGGATCGTCTGCGACAGCCTTACGGGAAGCACCTTCGAGGACGGGCTTTTCGACGAAATCCGGCCCTATCTGGCACTCGGCCTCGTTCGCCTGCCGATCAGCCGGTCGGTCAGCCCGGGCGACATCCGCGCGTTCTGGAAAAGCTATCATGAAATAAAAAGTTTGCAGCCGGATGTCCTGCACGGGCACGGCGCCAAGGGTGGCGCCATTGCCCGTCTCATCGGCTCAGCCCTGCGGGTCAACAGGTATCGCGTAGCCCGCCTCTACTCGCCGCATGGCGGCAGCCTGCACTATGACCGCCGCACCGCGACAGGCTTCGCGGTGCTGGCGGCCGAGCGGCTGCTCGAACCGCTCGGCGATGCGCTCGTTTTCGTCTGTAATTACGAACGGGACGCCTATGCCGCGCGCGTGGGAAAACCGCGCGTGCGCACGGAGCGCATCTACAACGGCATTCACGATCGCGACTTCGAGCCCGTCTATTCGCGCGAGGACGCCGTCGATTTCCTTTATATCGGCATGCTGCGCGACCTGAAGGGGCCGGATCTCTTCGTCGACGCCTTCGCGCGTACAGAGCGCCGCGTCGGCCGGCCGCTGTCCGCGCTGATGATCGGCGACGGGCCGGACAAGGCGAAATACGAGGACATGATGCTGCGCGCCGGTCTTGGCCGGCGCATCGGCATGCTGCCCGCCATGAAGGCGCACGATGCCTTCGCGCTCACCCGCAACATTGTGGTTCCATCACGCGCCGAGGCCATGCCTTATATCGTGCTGGAGGCGCTTGCCGCGCGAAAACCCGTCATCGCCAGCCGCGTCGGCGGCATTCCGGAAGTGCTCGGTCCCGACAGCATCGCGCTTGTCGAGCCCGGCAATCCCGATGCATTGGCGACCGTGATGGCCGAGGCGGTGGGCGATCCGGACTGGCGACGCAAGGTGATGCCGGAGCCGCGCGCCTTCAAGGAAACCTTTTCCGCCTCCGTCATGTCCTCCTCGCTGCTCAGCCTCTACCGCGAGATCCTGGCCCGGCAGAATGGCGGAAATCGGCACGCTTCCTGAGGTTGGCACCTCACGCCACGTAAACGTTTCTTAGGGGCTTCGTGCTATTTCCGGTACAAAGCCTCCACAGGTGCGTGCCATGAACCATGTCGACAAGCCCGTTTCCTTCGATGCGGAAGCCCTGAGGCGGAAAGCCTCCGAGATCAGGACCATCACGCCGGGAACGCCGGCGGAAGAGTATGACGGCGGCAAGACCGTCGAGCTCAATCCGCTCGCCCAGAAGATCGCGCTCCAGTTCCGCGCCGACACCTATTCGCCCAGCATGATCATCGGTCTGCTGCGGCTCGTCGAATTCCTAGCGCTGCTGACGCTCGGCTACGGCATCCATGTTCTCTATGTCAGCATGGGCATGACGGTGTTCTACCTTTCGGTGCTCGTCAGCGGCGCTGCCATCGGCGTGCTGCTGCTCCAGCTTGCGGATGCCTACCAGGTGCCGGCGCTGCGCTCACCCTGGCGCATGACGCCGCGCATCCTCGCCGCCTGGGCCATCGCGTTCGCCACGATGGCGCTCATCGTCTTCTTCTTCAAATCCGGCGATCACTATTCCCGCGTCTGGTTCGCCTCGTGGTTTGCCGCAGGTAGCGTCTACCTCGTGCTCGAACGGCAGATCATCGCCTATTCGATACGCCGCTGGGCGCGCAACGGCACCATGGAGCGCCGCGCCGTCATCGTCGGTGGTGGCGAACCGGCCAAAGAGCTCATCCGTACCCTCGAACACCAGCCGGAAAACGACATCCGCATCTGTGGCATCTTCGACGACCGCGACGAGCGCCGCTCGCCCTCGATCATCGCCGGCTACCCGAAACTCGGAAATGTCGCGGAACTGGTGGAATTCGCGCGGCTCGCGCGCATTGACATGCTCATCATCTCGCTCCCGCTGTCGGCCGAGGCGCGCATTCTGGCGCTGCTCAAGAAGCTCTGGGTGCTGCCCGTGGATATTCGCCTTGCGGCGCATTCCAAGGGCCTGCGCTTCCGCCCGCGCAGCTATTCGCAGGTCGGCAGCCTGCCGATGCTCGACATCTTCGACAAGCCGATCGCCGACTGGGACAATGTCGCCAAGCGCATCTTCGACATCTTCTTCAGCCTGCTTGCGCTTTCCCTGCTCTGGCCGGTGATGCTCGGCGCGGCAATCGCCGTGAAACTCACCTCGAAAGGCCCGATCATCTTCAAGCAGAAGCGCCACGGCTTCAACAACGAGATCATCGAGGTCTACAAGTTCCGCTCGATGTACACGCACCTCGCCGACCCCTCGGCCAAGGCCGCCGTGACGAAGGGCGACCCGCGCGTCACCCCCGTCGGCCGGTTCCTGCGCAAGTCCTCGATCGACGAATTGCCGCAGTTCTTCAATGCCCTGAGAGGCGACCTCTCCCTCGTCGGTCCTCGCCCGCACGCCATCCAGGCCCAGTCGCACGACCGCAAATATGTCGATGTCGTCGAGGGTTACTTTGCTCGCCACAGGGTGAAGCCCGGCGTCACCGGCTGGGCGCAGATCAACGGCTGGCGCGGTGAGATCGATCACGACGACAAGATCCGCTTCCGCACCGAATTCGACCTCTATTACATCGAGAACTGGTCGCTCTGGCTCGACCTGAAGATCCTGTTCCTGACGCCCTTTCGCCTGCTCAATACGGAAAACGCGTATTGAGCGACGCGGCCTTACCCTACGCCCAGCCCTTCCGGCCGCATCTCGCGGCCGTTGGCATCATCGGCTCCATGCTGGTGACGGTTGGCGTGTTCCTGTCGGGTTTCGTCATCAGCGAGCCGGCGCCCTACGAAGTCTTCATGGCCGGCCTCATCGGCCTGTGGGCGATCGTCGGCCTGCGCATCTCGCGCAACATCGCGCCGCTGCTCATCCTCCTCGTGCTGTTCAATGTCGGCGGCATGCTGTCGCTGACCGTGATGGACGACCTTGCCGGCGGGCCGATGTATATCGCCGTCTCGCTGTTCCTGGCGCTCTCCAGCGTCTTCTTCGCCGCCATCATCGAGGCAAAGCCCGCGCGGCTCGACCTCATCTTTCGTGCCTGGGTGGCCGGCGCCCTCATCACGTCCCTCCTCGGCATCCTCGGCTATTTCCATGCCTTTCCGGGTTCCGAAGCCTTCACGCTCTACGACCGCGCCAAGGGCGCCTTCCAGGACCCGAACGTCTTCGGCCCCTTCCTCGTCGCGCCCTCGCTCTACCTGATGCACGGGCTGCTCACCGGCCGCATCCTCGCCGCCCCCCTGAAGGTCGCCGGCGTGCTGATCCTCGCGCTCGGCCTGTTCCTGTCCTTCTCGCGCGCGGCCTGGGCGCTCTATCTTTTCTCCGTCGTGGCGCTTGTCTTCGTCATGCTCCTGAAGGAGCGCACCGGCGCCTTCCGCCTCAAAATCCTCATCCTCAGCATCTCCGCCGCCGGCCTGATGATCCTCGCGCTGGTCGTCGCCCTGCAATTCGACAAGGTTGCCGACCTCTTCTCCAGCCGCACCCAGCTCGTGCAGGAATATGACGGCGGCCATCTCGGCCGTTTTGACCGCCATCGCATCGGCTTCCTGATGGCGATGGAAAAGCCGCTCGGCATCGGCCCCATGGTGTTCAGCACGATGTTTCCGGAAGACGAGCACAATATCTGGCTGAAATCGCTCACCACCTATGGCTGGCTCGGCTTCGTCTGCTACCTCGCCCTGATCCTCTGGACGTTATGGGCCGGCTTCAAGGCGCTGCTGCGCAACCGGCCCTGGCAGCCCTACCTGATGATCGCCTACATCACCATCGGCGGCCACACCGCGATCGGCTTCGTCATTGACACGGACCACTGGCGCCATTTCTACCTGCTGCTGGGTATCGTGTGGGGCTGCCTCGCGCTTGAAGCACGCCACACAAGCAAGATCGCATCGGACCGGCCATGAGCACCAAACAGGACAGGAACCCGCGGCAGATGCGCCTGCTCCAGGTGCTGGAGCCGAGCGGCGGCGGCTCCGGCCGGCATTTCATCGACCTCTGCCGGGGCATGCAGGCGCGCGGCCATATCGTGCACGCCATCTATTCGCCGCTGAGAGCCGAAGAGCGCTTCGTCGAGGAATTGCAGTCGCTGGCACTTGCCGGCACGCATATCGTCGCGATGACCCGCTCGCCCGGCCCCTCGGACCTCAATGCCTGGCGGGCGATCCGCGCCGTCATGCGCCGCGCCGGGCCGTTCGACATCGTGCACGGCCACAGTTCCAAGGCCGGCGCGCTGTCGCGCCTGCGCCTGCCCGGCCGCCACATCCCGCGGGTCTACACGCCGCACGCCTTCCGCACCATGGACCCCGGTCTCGGCAATCTCGGCCGCAAGGTCTATGGCTCGATCGAAAAGCTGCTCGCACGCGGCTTCACCGACAAGTTGATCTGCGTTTCGGCCGACGAATATGCCCATGCCCGCGCGCTCGGCATGCCGCGGGACAAACTGTCGATCGTCGTCAACGGCGTGGAGACCCCACCGGATCACGCCCGCGAGTCGGTCCGCCAGGCACTCGGCATCCCCGATGACGCCCTGCTCTTCGGCTTCGTCGGCCGGCTCTGCCACCAGAAGGCGCCGGAGCGCCTCGTCGCCGCCTTCCAGCTTCTCGCCGGCCGCGTGCCGAATGCCCATCTGGTGATGATCGGCTCCGGCGAGGCGGAGCGTGCGGTCGCAAAGCAGGTCGAGGCCTCCGACCATGCCCCGCGCATCCGCCTCACCACCGGCTTCACAGGCCCGCAGGCGATGGCGGCCATCGATGTGCTCGTCATGCCGAGCCGCTACGAGGCGATGTCCTATGTCATGCTGGAAGCCGCCGCCGCTGGCAAGCCGCTGATCCTCACCGACGTTGGCGGCGCTTCCATGGTGCTGAAGGACGGCGAGAACGGCGTGCTCGTGGAAAACGACGACGATCCGAAACGGCTCGCCGGCGCCATGCTGCGCCTCAGCGATCCAGACCGCCTCGCCCGCCACAGCGCCGCTGCCCGCGCCCGCAGCGGCGACTACAGCCTGGCCCGCATGATCAGCGAGACGGAAGCCGTCTATCGCGGCCTCATCGCCTGAAACGAAAAGGCCGCCCCTCCTCTCGGAGAGACGGCCCTTTAAAAACCTTGCCGCTACCCTACCGCCGGATCGCCCTTGCGATCGCGATGAGGACGCAGGCGCCGATGAAACCGGCGATCAGATAACCGATCCAGCCGCCGAGCGAGACGCCGATCAACCCGAGCAGCAGATTGGCCACAGCCGCGCCGACGATGCCGAGCACGATGTTCATCAGCACGCCCATGTTGCTCTTCATGAACATTTCCGCGAGCCAGCCCGCGATGCCGCCGATGATGATGGCCGCGATCCAGCCGATACCTGCATCTTCCATTCCCGTCTCCTCAAGCTCCGGATAGCACCGGCGAAGGAGCCGGCGGCAGAACAACGCGGACAGGGGCGCAAAGTTCCGCGTGGGGAACCTACAAACTCAGGAAATCAGGGAGAAGAAAATGGTCGGAATGGCGGGATTCGAACCCACGACCCCTTGACCCCCAGTCAAGTGCGCTACCGGGCTGCGCTACATTCCGGACCGCCGAAACCCCTATAGTCTCAGTGTTTTCGATGCAAGAGGAAAAATGAGGCGCAGCGCGAAAACGGACCAAGAGGAGCCGGAATGAATGCTTTGGAACCAAAGGCCCCACCGCGAATCCCACCGATGTTCGCCGCGCATTCCGGAGTCATTCGGGCATTTTCAAAGCTAACGAACAGGCCAGCGTCGTTGCAACCGTGAAATGGCCACCTTGGTTTTATAGTTATTGCTGGTTTTATCGCACGGTCGTCCCGGGTCGAAAAAGTGCAATTTTTTTCACAACCGTACCGAATCGGCTGAATCAGGCCTTTCCCGCGATTAGACCAAAGTCGTAGAGTGTCGTCGCTCGCTTGTCATTTGCGAGCACTCCCCCGCGTCACAGAAAGCCAAGCGTGACGCTTGTTTTGCCCCGCCATCGTGCGGGGCTTTTTCTCCCGCCGAATCCCGTCTCCGCGCTTGACTCGTTAGCGAATGAGAACATAATAGGAACAAAGGTGAGAAGCCTTTCCCAAATCGTTAAACCAGCCTGCTTGCTGTGCCATCACAGGAGAATACTGACGTGCGACCGCTTCCCGAGTACGAAGCAAAGACGAACGATGGCAAGGACGATGCCGTAAGCGCCGCGCTTGCCTGGCATGACGGAGATGCCAAGGCGACCATCGAAACGCTGCTTGCCGATTGCGCCCATCTGCGACGCCAGCTTGAAATGAGCCGTTCGGCGATTAGCCGGGGCTTCGTGCGCGGATGGGACCCGACGCAGCAGCGCGACTGAGGGAGGGCGGCGCGCGGCGACATGCGATGCTTGCACCCTCTCCCGCCCGCAGACGCTAAAACGTCCCGCCGCCAGCGATGGGGCTGACCAGCGGCAACGGCGGATCGTTCGGGTTCCTCTGGTCGCCGGGCTTGATGATCGGCGGGACAACGCCGTCTTCCTGCTTGCGATCGGGAATTCCGCCGGTGCCCTGCGGGCCGCGTGGCGTTTCGATTTCGTTGTCCGTGGGTGTGGTCTTTTCGATGGACATATTGGTCTCCTTTCGTCGAAGGGAGAACCAATCCACAGCAGCAATGTTCCAATCGCTGCCGCTCGGCTACTCCGTCAAGATGCAGCCGAGTAGCCTTCTGGCGGGCTCAGCGAACCTGGTCGAGCAGGCGCTTGCATTCCAGCAGGTCGTAGAGCGCTTCCTGCAGCAGCGCGCGGTCTTCCTTGCCGACGCTGGTCTTGCCCAGCGAGATTTCCGGCGGGTCGTCGGTGCCGCCGACGAAGGAGAAGAAACGGCGGCTGGCGGGGGCCTTGGCGCGGCCGACGATCTGGTCCTCGTCGCTGGCGGCCTTCGGCGGCGGCGGTTCTTCGTGGCTGGCGGCGGCGAGTGCCTCGACAGTTGCCAGATCGCCGCTGGCGATGGCCGCGACGAAGCGGTTGCCGTTGACCTTGAGCAGCTTCTGCACGCCCTTGATCGTGTAGCCGTGGTCGTAGAGGAGATGGCGGATGCCCTTCAGCAGGTCCACGTCTTCCGGACGGTAATAGCGTCGCCCGCCGCCGCGCTTCATCGGCTTGATCTGCGTGAACCGCGTCTCCCAGAAACGCAGAACATGCTGCGGCAGGTCGAGATCGTCGGCCACTTCGCTGATGGTGCGGAACGCGTCCGGACTCTTGTCCATTCTACCCTCGATGAAAGCTCGCGGCGCAGCCAAACTTCGACGCTGCCGAATCGTATTCATTTCAGCGGGTTGCCAGGCGATATTCAAGTTTCAAATTGCCGAACGGCAGGCAATCGGCAGAAAAATCGCCTAAAGCGCGTCGCGATCTTCCAGATTCGCACCTATCGCGGCACGCTTCAGGAGGCCGGCGACGCCAGTTTCTGCTTGGCCTTGCGCGACAGATGCGATTTCAGCACCCGCTGCTTGAGCACGTTGGAGGCCTTGAAGGTCATCACCCGGCGCGGCGAAATCGGCACTTCCTCGCCGGTCTTCGGGTTGCGGCCGATGCGCTCGTTCTTGTCACGCACCTGGAAGGTCGCGAAGGAAGAGAGTTTCACGCTCTCGCCCCGCACGATGGCGTTGCAGATCTCGTCGATCACGGTTTCGACAAGCTCTGCGGATTCGGTCCTTGAAAGGCCGACCTTCCGGAAAACCGATTCGGCCAAATCTGCACGTGTCACCGTCTTGCCGCTCATCGTTCCTCACCGATTTCCTATTGAAAGCGTATGGTTAAGTGGCGGAAGAGTATTGTCCTTGCCCCCTCGGGTCAAGCGGTCCGGCGGGCCGGCGTGAAGCTACCAGCGCAGCAGCACCGCGCCCCAGGTGAAGCCGCCGCCCATCGCCTCCAGAAGCACGAGGTCGCCCTCCTTGATTCGCCCGTCGCTGGCAGCAGCCGCCAGCGCCAGCGGGATCGAGGCGGCGGACGTATTGCCGTGCAGGTCCACGGTGACGACGACCTTTTCCAGCGGAATGCCGAGCTTCTTGGCCGAGCCGTCGATGATGCGCTTGTTGGCCTGGTGCGGCACCAGCCAGTCGATGTCGTCGGCCGAAAAGCCGGTTGCATCGAAGGACGAGACAACCACGTCGGTGATCATGCCGACCGCATGCTTGAAGACCTCGCGGCCCTCCATGCGCAGATGGCCGACCGTGCCTGTCGTGGAGGGGCCACCGTCGACATAGAGCTTTTCGCGGTGCGCACCGTCGGAGCGGAGCTGCGTCGTCAGCACGCCGCGGTCCTGGTTGGTGCCAGCCCCCTCCTGCGCTTCCAGCACGATGGCGCCGGCGCCGTCGCCGAAGAGCACGCAGGTCGTGCGGTCGGTCCAGTCGAGGATGCGCGAGAAGGTTTCGGCGCCGATGACCAGCACGCGTTTGGCCAGACCGCCGCGGATATAGGCGTCGGCGGTCGTCACCGCATAGACGAAACCGGAACATACCGCCTGCACGTCGAAGGCGAAGCCGTGATGCATGCCGAGGCGGTTCTGGATGTTGACGGCGGTCGCCGGGAAGGTGTTGTCCGGCGTCGAGGTCGCGACGATGATGACGTCGATGTCGGCGGCCGTCAGGCCCGCCTTGTCGAGGGCCGCGCGCGCAGCGCCCTCGCCGAGCGAGGCGGTCGTCTCGCCCTCACCCGCGATGTAGCGCTGGCGAATGCCGGTGCGCTGCACGATCCAGTCATCGGACGTGTCGACCATGCTTTCAAGTTCGGCATTGGTGAGTACCCGCTTCGGAAGCGCTATTCCGAAGCCGCGGACCACTGAACGGATCATTCTATACCTCGTCGATCATGCCCTGGGCGGCGCCTTCAACGGGGCGGCCCGCATGATACTTCTGCAAATCTTTTTCGATCTTGTCCTTGAGGCCGTTGCGGGCCATGTCGTAGCCGACATCCACCGCGGCCGCGAACCCTTCGGCATCCGTGCCGCCATGGCTCTTGATGACGATGCCGTTCAGGCCCAGGAACACGCCGCCATTGACCTTGCGCGGGTCCATCTTCTCGCGCACCCGGTCGAAGGCGCTTTTGGCGAGAATATAGCCCAGCTTGGCAAGCCAGGTGCGCGACATGGCCGCGCGCAGGTACTCGGCCATCTGCCGCGCCGTGCCTTCCGCCGCCTTCAGCGCAATGTTGCCTGCAAAGCCTTCCGTCACCACCACATCCACCGTGCCGCGACCGATATCGTCGCCTTCCACGAATCCGTAATAGTCGATCGTGTCGAAATTGGCCTCGCGGATGAGCTGGCCGGCGGCTTTCACCTCTTCCTGGCCCTTGATCTCCTCGACGCCGACATTCAGCAGGCCGAGCGTCGGCCGGTCGATCTCGAAAAGCGCGCGCGCCATGGCGCCGCCCATCAGCGCGAAATCGAAGAGCTGGCCCGCATCCGCGCCGATCGTCGCGCCGATATCGAGCACGATGCTTTCGCCCTTCAGGGTCGGCCAGATGCCGGCGATCGCCGGGCGCTCGATATTGGCCATCATGCGCAGGCAGAATTTCGACATGGCCATCAGCGCGCCGGTATTGCCGGCGGAGACGGCGACGTCGGCCTCGTTCTTGGCGACCGCATCGATCGCCCGCCACATGGAGGATTTGCCGCGGCCGCGGCGCAGCGCCTGGCTCGGCTTCTCGTCCATGGCGACGGCGACGTCGCAATGATGGAAGACGCTTGCGGCCTTCAGCTTCGGATATTGCGCCAGGATCGGCTCGCATTCGGCAGAAATGCCGAAAAGCACGAAGCGGATGTCGGGATGGCGCTCGAGAGCCTTGGCTGCGCCTGGGATAGCGACCTTGGGGCCGAAATCGCCACCCATGACGTCGACGGAAATTCTGACCACGCGTGTCTTGCCTTAGTTCTTGTTTTCCAGGGGCAGAGGCCTGCCGCGGCGGAATTCGGTCAAAATACCGCTTTTCGCCGGGGGCACAACTGAATTATCGGGCGCTTATGGAGCCGTTCAGTCTTTTTTCCAGTCCTTGAGAACGGCGAAGGGCGAAGGCTTCCGGTCGTCCTTGTCGGTGCTTTCGATATGGCCGGAAAAGGCGACGTCGGCCCGGCGCGGATAGGGATCGATCGCCAGGGCGACATGTTCGGCGGCGGTCACGCCCGCGTCGATCGTGTCGCCGGAGAAGATTTCCGGCGCGTCCGGGCCATCGGGATCGAGCAGCATCTCGCCGCTTTCCGTCGCGAGAGGAAGCCGCGCGAGCTTGGAGCCCTCCGGCACGAAGATGACATCGACCGGCTCGTCGATATGCGCCTCGACCGGATCCAGCGTCACGACGCAGGCCTGCACGATATCCGCCGCAACACGCCCCTTGAGGCGCACGCCGTCGCGCTTCCAGCGCTGCACCTGGAGGGTGGCGGAGAGCGCCTTCACCTCCAGCACGGACCAGAGCCTTGCCAGCCCCGCGCGCTCCTCTTCATCGGCTTCGATCGTCACCGAGACCGGGTTGGCGGAGATGTGTCCCACCTTGACCGGGTAGGAAAACGGCGTGTCGTCTGTGTTCATTCTCTCGTCCTTGCGCCGCCTTCAGGCGGTCTGTCCTTGTTCGCCGGGTTCCGCCACGCCGAGTGCACCGATCTCGATATCGTCCTCGCCGACGGCCGTCATCGTCTTTTCGGCCGAAAAGAGATAGTCGGCAAGCCCCGCCATCGACGGCGCGCCCTCGCCCGCCTGCGGATGGATGTTGCGGCGGAGCGCTGCCGCAAGCGCTTCGCGGTCGCCGGAATCGAGCGCCGCGGCGTAGGATTCCAGCCGGCCGTAGAACATGCCGGCGAACTTCTTCATGCGCTTCGGCACGCCGACATCGCCGACGCCGAGCTCGCGAATCGAGTGATCGACGTCCTCGAAGAAGGCGTCGACGATCTCCTGGGCGATCTCCTGGCCCGACGTGGCGCTTTTGCGCGTGCGCCGGAAGTAGAGGATCAGCATGGCCGACAGCATCTCGAAACGGCCCATCACCGTGTCCGGAACATCAAGCACTTCATAGAGATAGGGGTGACGCGCCGCCTTTGTCAGCGTCGCGTACTGTTTTTCGACGATGCGCCGGTTGCCGTTTTTTTTGCCGAACAGGCCGAAAATCATCATAAAGCCTAGTTTTGCCCGATTCAAACAATGGAGCCGTCGCAAGTCATGTTGCATGACGGTCGAAGCTGGTTTACCGAAGCAGGCATGAATTGCAATGGCTGCGCGGCCATCACAGTCCCGGGGATGTTGTTGAAGAGAGATGCTCTGAACATGAAGCTGTTGCGTAACGCCGCCATTGCCGTCACCCTCTCCGCATCCGTTGTTGCAGGCTGCCAGGGTCCGGGCGAAGTGCTGCATCAAGGGTATGTCGTCGACCAGGAAACCCTGGCGCTGGCACCGGTCGGCTCGTCGCGCGAACAGGTCCTGCTCTCGCTCGGCTCGCCGTCTGCGACCGCGACCTTCGACAACGAAGTCTTCTACTACATTTCCCAGAAGCGCACGCGCCCCGTCGCCTTCATGAAGCCGAAGGTCGTCGAGCAGAGCATTCTCGCCGTCTATTTCGACAAGGAAGGCGTCGTCGACCGCCTCGCCCATTACACGCTGAAGGACGGCCGTGTCTTCGACATGATCTCCCGCGTCACGCCGACCGGCGGCGTCGAGCTCACCTTCCTCGGCCAGCTACTGCGTGGCGGCGGCGGCAATGCGCCGGGTGCGGCAATCCAGAACTTCTTCAACACCGGCGGCCCGAAGTAAGCGCTGCCAGTATCGCAAGAATCAAAAACCCCGGGGATCGCTCCCCGGGGTTTTCTTTTGTGCGTCTTGCTGATCAGGCCAGGACGGCGAGCAGCAGGAGTGCAACGATATTGGTGATCTTGATCGCCGGGTTGACGGCCGGGCCTGCCGTATCCTTGTAGGGGTCGCCGACGGTGTCGCCAGTAACGGAGGCCTTGTGGGCCTCGGAACCCTTCATGTGGCGCTGGCCGTCCTTGTCGACGAAACCGTCTTCAAAGCTCTTCTTGGCATTGTCCCATGCGCCGCCACCGGAGGTCATGGAAATGGCCACGAAGAGGCCGTTGACGATGACGCCGAGCAGCGACGCGCCAAGTGCGGCAAAGGCCGAGGCCTTGGACCCGGAGATCAGCAGCACGCCGAAATAGACGACGAGCGGCGCCAGCACCGGCAGCAGCGAGGGCACGATCATTTCGCGGATCGCCGCCTTCGTGAGAAGGTCCACGGCGCGACCATAGTCCGGCCGTTCGGTGCCGGCCATGATGCCGGGCTTCTCGCGGAACTGCCTGCGCACTTCCTCCACGATGGCGCCAGCCGCACGGCCGACGGCGGTCATCGCGATGCCGCCGAAAAGGTACGGGATGAGGCCGCCGAAGATCAGGCCGGCGACGACGTAGGGGTTGGAGAGGTCGAAGGAAACCGGCCCCATATCCGCGAAATACGGATATTTGTCGCCGTTTGCCGCGAAATAGGCGAGGTCGTTCGAATAGGCGGCGAAGAGCACCAGCGCGCCGAGGCCCGCCGAACCGATCGCATAGCCCTTGGTGACGGCCTTGGTCGTGTTGCCGACGGCGTCGAGCGCGTCGGTCGACTTGCGCACTTCCGGCGGCAGGTGCGACATTTCGGCGATGCCGCCGGCATTGTCGGTGACCGGGCCGAAGGCGTCGAGTGCCACGATCATGCCGGCAATGCCGAGCATGCCGGTGACCGCGATGCCGGTGCCGAACAGGCCGGCCAGCTGGTAGGTGGAAATGATGCCGCCGACGATGACGATGGCCGGCAGTGCCGTCGATTCCAGCGAGACCGCAAGGCCCTGAATGACGTTCGTGCCGTGGCCGGTGACCGATGCCTGGGCGATCGAATTCACCGGGCGCTTGTTGGTGCCGGTATAATATTCGGTGATCACCACGATGAGCGCCGTCACCACGAGGCCGAGCAGGCCGCAGATGAAGAGGTTCGTGCCGGTGATCTCCTTGCCGGCGACGGTGCCGACGACACCCCAGCCGACGGTGACCGACGTCGCGGCCGCAAGGCCGAGGATCGACAACGCGCCCGTGACGATGAGGCCCCGGTAGAGAGCGCCCATGATCGAGCCGTTCGAGCCGAGCTTGACGAAGAAGGTGCCGACGATCGAGGTGATGATGCAGGCGCCGCAGATGGCCAGCGGGTAGATCATGGCAGTGCCGAGAACCGGGGCGCCGGCGAAGAAGATCGCCGCGAGAACCATGGTGGCGACGACGGTCACCGCATAGGTCTCGAACAGGTCGGCGGCCATGCCGGCGCAATCGCCGACATTGTCGCCCACATTGTCGGCGATGGTTGCCGGGTTGCGCGGATCGTCTTCCGGTATGCCGGCTTCCACCTTGCCGACGAGGTCGCCGCCGACATCCGCGCCCTTGGTGAAGATGCCGCCGCCGAGACGGGCGAATATGGAGATCAGCGAGGCGCCGAAGCCGAGCGCCACCAGCGCATCGATGACCTCACGCGAGGCCGGATCCTGGCCGAGGATGGCGGTGAGATAACCGTAGTAGATCGAGACGCCGAGAAGGGCGAGGCCCGCCACCAGCATGCCGGTGATCGCGCCCGACTTGAAGGCAATATCGAGGCCGGAGGACAGGCTGACGGATGCGGCCTGTGCCGTGCGCACATTGGCCCGCACGGAAACGTGCATGCCGATGAAGCCGGCGACACCCGACAGCACGGCGCCGATCAGGAAACCGATCGCAGCCGTTGCGGAAAGCAGTAGCCAGGTGCCGACGAAAACGACGACCCCGACGATGGCAATGGTCTTGTATTGCCGGGTGAGGTAGGCCTGCGCCCCTTCCCGGATATAACCTGCAATTTCCTGCATGCGGGCATTCCCCTGATCGGCGGCAAGCACCGACCGCGTCGCCCAGATGGCATAAACCACCGAAAGCAACCCGCATGCGATCACGCCCAACAATATGGTCATTTTCGCTCTGTCCTCCTTGGAGACCGCCGGGTCCTCTCCCTGCGGCCGGTTCGCGCCCGTCCCCGTTTTGCCTCCTCACAAGGCGGGGGCCGGCGCGCGGCCAGAGTGCGTTTGCGAATCGGCTGCGTCAAGCCGCCGCACTGCGGCAAGCCGTGCTGTGCGCTGGATTTTTCGGCGCCGATCGGATGCGAAACGATTAGACGGGGGCGCGGCGGGTGCGCAGCAGCAGGAGAAGCACAAGGACCAGGCTGACGCCGGTGATGGGCCAGAACATCAGGTTGATCGTCTGCCAGCCATAGGCGTTGAACACCTTGCCGGAGGAGAAGGAGGCGAGCGCCACCGTGCCGAACAGGATGATGTCGTGAAAACCCTGCACCTTGTCGGCCTCATGCGGCTGGTAGCTGGAGGCGACGATGGCGGTGGCGCCGATGAAGCCGAAATTCCAGCCGATGCCGAGCAGGATCAGCGCGCCCCAGAAATTCCACAGCTCGATGCCCGCATGCGCGACCAGCGCGCAGGCCATAAGGATGATCAGGCCGGCCGCAACCACCTTCTCCGTGCCGAAACGCTGGATCAGCATGCCGGTGAAGAAGCTCGGCGCGAACATGGCGAGCACATGCCACTGGATGCCGAGCGTCGCGAGCTCCGGCGAGAAACCGCAGCCGATGACCATGGCGAGCGGCGCGCCGGTCATCATGAAGGTCATCAGCGCATAGGAGGAGATGCCGCAGATCATGCCGGTCATGAAGCGCTGGGTCAGCACGATTTCGCGGAGCGGCCGGACGGGCAAGCCGGTCGCGACCGCTGCCGCCTTGTGATCCGGCAGGCGCAGGAACAGGAAGAGCACGATGGCGGCAAGGCAGAGCGGCGCCAGCGCCACGAAGGCGCCGGCAAACAGCACCGGCTCGAACATGTCCTTGGTGAGAATGACGACCTGGGGGCCGAGCACGGCGGAAATGACGCCGCCGGCGAGAATCCAGGAAATGGCGCGCGGCTTGTAGAAGGATGGCGACGCATCGGCGGCCGCGAAGCGGATCTTCTGCGCAAAACCGCCGGAAATGCCGATGAAGACGAAGCCGAAGGAAAAGAGCCAGAAATCGCCGCGGAAGAGCGCGATGGCCGCGATCAGGCCGCCCGCCGCCCCGAGCAGAGCGCCGACGATGAAGCCATAGGTGCGGCCGAGCAGACGCGCAGCGATGGCGACGAGCACCGCACCGAGCGCCACGCCGACATTGAAGGCGGTGAGCGGGGCGGTCGCGAGCGACTTGTCGGCGCCGAGCAGGTTGTAGCCGGCAAGCCCGCCGATGGAAAACGCGATCGGGCCGGCAGACGCCAGCAGCGCCTGTGCGAACATCAGGAGGAAGACATTGCGGCGCGCGGCCGAAAGTTCCCGCTCAAGACCTTCGACCGTACCCGTGCTCATGCCACTCTACCAACCTATTTGCGCGTATCCGGACGCAGCTGCTTGGCGATGCGGTCGAGCACTGCATTCACCAGCTTCGGCTCCTCGTCGTCGAAGAAGGCCTTGGCGATCTCGACATATTCCGTGACGATCACGGCGATCGGCACGTCCTTGCGTTCCTTCAGCTCGAAGGTGCCCGCACGCAAAATGGCGCGCACGGTGGAATCGAGCCGCGAGAGTGCCCAGTCGTCCTGCAGCGCTGCGCCGATCATCGGGTCGAGCAGGCGCTGGTCGCGCACGACGCCCGCGACGATCGAACGGAACCAGGAGGCGTCCGCCTTCAGATAGGTGTCGCCGTCGATTTCCTGGCCGAGGCGATGGGTCTCGTACTCAGCGACGATCTCGAGCACGCCGCTGCCGCCGATATCCATCTGGTAGAGCGCCTGCACGGCGGCAAGCCGCGCAGCACCACGCTGGTTGGCCGGCTTTACCGGCTGCTGGTCCTTGTCCGTCGTCACTGTTCGCCGCCCAGTTTCTTCTTCAATTCGATCATCGTGAGTGCCGCACGCGCCGCAAAGCCGCCCTTGTCGCCTTCCGACCGGCGCGCCCGCGCCCAGCCCTGCTCGTCGTTCTCGACGGTCAGGATGCCGTTGCCGATCGGCAGGCTCTCGCTGACGGCGAGGTCCATCAGGGCACGGCTGGATTCGTTGGCGACGATGTCGAAATGGTAGGTCTCGCCACGGATGACCATGCCAAGTGCCACGAAACCATCATACCACGTGCCGCCGTTTTCCATGCCGTCAAGCGCCATGGCGATTGCGGCCGGGATTTCGAGCGCGCCCATGACGGTCACGACGTCGTAGCTGGCGCCGGCGGTGGTCAAGGCGTTCTTGGCGCCGTCGAGCATCGCATCGGCCATGTCATCGTAGAAGCGGGCTTCGACGATGAGGAGATGGGGATTATCGCTGTTGGCCATGGATCACCTGAAAATTGGAGGCAGGCCGCGCAAATGCGGGCAGAGGCGGCGGTCAAACCACGACGGGCGATGCTTGGCAAGAGTTTTCCGCCCCGCCCGGCGATTTCGGCTCCCGGCATGGGCCTTGTCGCTTGGAACGGGGTTGACAGACATGAACAAAAAGTGAACGATATGTCAAGGCCGGCAGAGGAGAAAACAATGGATGCCCGCAAACCGCCGATCGTCACCCTCGCAAAGCTGGAACTGGAGCACTGGACGCAGGGCTCGCTCTACGAGTCCCGCGACGCATCCTTTGGCGCGGTTCTCGGCCTGAAAGACCTCGGCATCGGCTACGGTGAGGTGCCACCCGGCAAGTCCGGCTGTCCCTTTCACAGCCACCATGTCGAGGACGAGCTTTTCGTCATCCTCGAAGGCCACGGCACCTATCGTTACGGCGACGAGCGGCATCTCGTCGGCCCCGGCGATGTGCTCGGCGCACCGGCCGGCGGGGCGGAGACGGCGCACCAGATCATCAATACCGGCACGGTGCCGCTGAAATACCTGTCGATCTCGTCCATGGCGGCGACCGAGATCTGCGAATATCCGGATTCCGGGAAATTCCTGGCCAAGACGCGTCTTGCCACCGGCGGCAGGACGGAGTTCCGCACCATGGCGCGCGCTGGCGAAACCATCGATTACTGGGAGGGCGAGCCCGGCGCGTGAGGAAATTCAGGCGGCGAGCGAGACGCGGTTGCGGCCGTTGCGCTTCGACATGTAGAGCGCCTTGTCGGCATTGCTGAGCAGGGAATCGAAGCTGACGCCCTCCTCGTTGCCAAAGGCGATGCCGGCGCTGACGGTGCAGGTGATGGAGCGCCCGCCGATGGGGATGAGTTTTGAGGCAAAATCCTCGCGGATGCGCTCGGCGATGCGTTGCGCCCGGTCCGGCAGGGTACGGTCGAGCACGACGATGAATTCCTCGCCACCGAGGCGGGCGATGCAGGCGGAGGCACCGCAGGCATCGCGCAGGATATCGGCGAAAGCCGTCAGCACGGCATCGCCGGCCGCATGGCCGTGGCGGTCGTTGACCGATTTGAAATTGTCGAGGTCGAAGGCGATCGCGGCGCCGTTTTCCCGCACCGGCATGTCGCCGTAGCGGTCGAAGAGGGCGCGGCGGTTGAGCAGGCCGGTCAGCGGATCGGTCATGGCGGCGCGCTGGTGGCTGCCCGCGACGCGCCACTGGTTGAGGGCGAGCGACATGGCGCCGATGCCGGTAATGCCCATGATCGCGGCGATGAGGTTGAGGTTTTCCGCCCAGTTTTCCGGCGCATGGCCCATCACCCACTTGCCGTCGTGGATGAGCACGCCGGCGCAGAGCAGGAAGGAGAATGCCGTCAGCAGGTAGAGGATGACGATGCCGGTGAGCGGCAGCGGTGCTTCCTGCCGCGCGCGCCAATATTCCCAGGCCGTCGCGGTAAGGCATCCAACCAGCAGAAGGTTGAGCGCGATGAAGCCGAGACCGTCATAACCGGCGATCAGCAGCGGCAGCGCCACCGCCGAGCAGGCGAGGAACAAAGTCACGATGCGCAGGCGCGCCGTGTTGCCGGAGCGGAACCGGTAGGCAGCGCCGTAGATGAAGGAGAAACCCAGGAATTGCAGCAGGAAGGCGAGGCAACCGACGGCAACGTTCACGCCGTCGATATAGAGGCTGTAGACCCCCACTGCCGGCACGATGCAGCCGATGCCGATCGCCCAGGACAGGAGGAACCGCTCGACACGCGCCGACATCCATGAGGCAAACAGCGTCGCCGACAGGCAGAAGCCCGCAAGCCCGATCGCCAGCAGGAGGGTGTGGTAGTCAGGCGCCATGCGGCAACGGTCTCCAAAAGTCCGATGCCAGCACACTAGGAAGCGAGAGGTATCGATATCGTTACTTCGGACGGCAGATTTTTAACGCCTGCTGTCCCGATGCGTAACGGCATCGAAAGTGTCACGCCACCGTCACGCCTTCGAAGCGGGAAACTCCGCAAGCCGCGCCGCGTAACGCGCCATGGTGTCGACTTCGAAATTGACGAAATCGCCGGCCGTACGCTCGCCCCAGGTGGTGACTTCCAGCGTGTGGCGGATGAGGAGCACGTCGAAGACCGCGCCGTCGACGGCGTTCACGGTGAGCGAGGTGCCGTCGAGCGCGACGGAGCCCTTGGGGGCGACGAAGCGCTCCAGGCCTTCCGGCGCGCGGATGCGGAAGCGCGTGGCGTCGCCCTCGGCTTCGACCGACAGGATTTCCGCCTTGCCGTCGACATGGCCGGAGACGATGTGGCCACCAAGCTCGTCGCCGATCTTGAGGGACCGTTCGAGATTGATCTTCGTTCCGGCCTTCCAGCCGGCGATGGTGGTCAGCCGCAGCGCCTCTTCCCAGGCCTCAACCTCGAACCAGCGGGCATTGGAGCCCTCCTCCGGCAGCGCCGTGACGGTGAGGCAGGTGCCGGAATGGGCAATCGAGGCGCCCATGTCGATGGTGGCGGGATCGTAGGCGGTGCGCACGCGCAGGCGAACGCCCGCGTTCATGGGCTCGACCGTCTCGACCGTTCCGATATCCGTGACAATGCCGGTAAACATCAATCGTCTCTTTCGTATTCTTGCAAACAATCCGCGCCGTAATGCGCTGTGCGGCGGAGCGAAAACCCGTCCGGCATCCGCCCGGAGACAAATGGGGATGCGACCCCGTCTTTGCCAATGGTGCCGGCGCCGTTGAACAGCAGGATGCGGTCGACGAGGCCTGCGTCGAGGAACGACCGCACCGCCCGCGCGCCACCTTCGACCAGAAGCGAGGAAATGCCGCGCGTGGCGAGTGCGGCCAGCAGCGCGTCGAGCCGGCGCGGATCGCAGGTCAGCACCTCGACACCCTCGGCTTCCAGCGTCTCGTGCCGGGCGGCAAGGGCGGGATCATGCGCGCTTTCTTTCGTCGTGACCGCTATGACCGGCACTTCGCGCGCCGTGCGCGCAAGCTTCGAGGCCACCGGCAGTTCCAGCCGCGGGTCGAGCACGATGCGCACCGGCGAACGGGCTTCGAGCCCCGGCAGGCGGCAGGTCAGTTCCGGGTCGTCGGCGAGCGCCGTACCGATGCCAATGAGGATCGCGTCGGTCTCGGCGCGCAGGACATGCACCTGCCCGCGCGACACCGGTCCGGTGATCGCGACCTGCCCCGTACCGAGCCGGCCGAGCATGCCATCGGCAGAAACGGCAAGTTTCAGAGTCACATAAGGCCGCTTCTTCGTCTGCCGCGTCAGATAGGCGGCGAGCGCTTCCCGGCCCTCCGCCTCCAGAACGCCGGTCTCGATCGCAATGCCGGCATCGCGCAGCATCGAAAGCCCCCTGCCCGCCACCCGCTCGTCCGGGTCGGTCACCGAGACGACGACGCGCGCGACGCCGGCGGCGATCAGCGCATCGGCGCAGGGCGGCGTCTTGCCGTGGTGCGAACAGGGTTCGAGCGTGACATAGGCGGTCGCGCCGCGTGCGGCCTCACCGGCCTCGGCGAGCGCCTGCGTTTCGGCATGCGGTCGCCCGCCCGGTGCTGTGACGGCGGAACCGAGGATCACGCCGTCCTTGACGATAAGGCAGGCGACGGAAGGATTGGTAGCAGTCAGGCCGAGATTGCGGCGGCAGAGGCGGAGCGCCGCCGCCATGAACCGGTTATCGTCGGCAACGCCGGACATCTAACCGTCGACGCCCGGGTCGCGGGCGATCTTGGCCGAGACCTCGGCGAGGATCTTCTCGAAATCATCGACATGGGAGAAGTCGCGATAGACCGAGGCGTAGCGCACGAAGGCCACGTCATCGAGCGCCTTCAGCGCTTCCAGTACCTGCAGGCCGATCTCTTCGGACGAAATTTCCGTCTCGCCCGAGCTTTCGAGCCGGCGGACGATGCCCGAGACCGCGCGTTCGATGCGGTCCCGGTCGACGGGCCGCTTGCGAAGCGCGATCTCGAAGGATCGAAGCAGCTTGTCGCGGTCGAAGGGGGCCTTGCGGCCCGTCTTCTTGGCGACCATGAGCTCGCGCAACTGCACCCTCTCGAAGGTCGTGAACCGACCGCCGCAATCCGGGCAGATACGCCGACGGCGAATGGCGGCCCCGTCCTCTGCCGGACGGGAATCCTTCACCTGCGTATCTTCCGAACCGCAATAGGGGCAGCGCATGAAGTCTCCTTGTTTTGCGCAGTTCCGGACGGAAAACCGCGCGACACTTTTCCTGGAACTGCTGCCTTACATATAAGTGTACATCGGGAAACGATCCGTCAGCTTGACGACCTTTTCCCGAACAGCCGCTTCGACCGCCGCATTGCCCTCGTCGGAATTGGCGACCTTCAGGCCGTCGAGAACCTCGACGATCAGGTTGCCGATTTCCTGGAACTCGGCTTCCTTGAAGCCGCGGGTCGTGCCTGCCGGGGTGCCGAGGCGCACGCCCGAGGTGACGAAGGGCTTTTCCGGGTCGAAGGGGATACCGTTCTTGTTGCAGGTGACGTAGGCGCGGCCGAGAGCGGCTTCCGCGCGCTTGCCGGTCGCGTTCTTCTTGCGCAGATCGACCAGCATCAGGTGGTTGTCGGTGCCACCGGAGACGATGTCGAGGCCGCCGGCCTTCAGCGTCTCGGCGAGCGCCTTGGCGTTCTTGACGACCTGTGCCGCGTAGTCCTGGAATTCCGGCTGCAGCGCTTCGCCGAAGGCGACAGCCTTGGCGGCGATGATGTGCATCAGCGGGCCGCCCTGGAGGCCCGGGAAGACGGCCGAGTTGATCTTCTTGGCGATTTCCGCGTCGTTGGTGAGCACGATGCCGCCGCGCGGGCCGCGCAGCGACTTGTGCGTGGTGGTCGTGGCAACGTGGCAATGCGGGAACGGCGACGGGTGCTGGCCACCGGCGACGAGGCCGGCAATGTGCGCCATGTCGACCATCAGATAGGCGCCAACTTCATCGGCGATCTCGCGGAAGCGCTTCCAGTCCCAGATGCGAGAATAGGCGGTGCCGCCGGCGATGATGAGCTTCGGCTTGTTCTTGCGCGCCTTCTCGGCGACGTCGTCCATATCGAGCAGGTGGTCTTCTTCGCGCACGCCGTAGGACACGACGTTGAACCACTTGCCGGACATGTTGACCGGCGAACCATGCGTCAGGTGGCCGCCCGAATTGAGGTCGAGGCCCATGAAGGTGTCGCCCGGCTGGAGCAGCGCGAGGAAGACGGCCTGGTTCATCTGCGAACCGGAATTCGGCTGGACATTGGCGAAATCGACGCCGAACAGCTTTTTCGCACGCTCGATGGCGAGTTCCTCGGCGATGTCGACGAACTGGCAGCCGCCGTAATAGCGCTTGCCCGGATAGCCTTCAGCGTACTTGTTCGTCATGATCGAGCCCTGGGCTTCGAGCACGGCGCGCGAAACGATGTTTTCCGAGGCGATCAGTTCGATCTCGTGGCGCTGGCGACCGAGTTCCTTCTGGATGGAGCCGAAAATTTCCGGATCGGTATCGGCAAGGGAACGCGTGAAGAAAACGTCGGTAGCGGAAGAATTGCTCATCCTCGAGGCTCCTTAAGGGTGGGTGGCACGGTGTTTATCGTCCTCGCATGGCAAGGGCAATATCCGCTCCACGGTTTGCGCCATTTCCGCGCGCGTTATGAGACAAAAACGACAAGCCGCCAAATGCCTGAAAACACCAAGGCCCCGCATTCCTTTCGGAAGCGGGGCCTCTGGAAAAGTACGACGAATGGCCTTATTGCGGCAACAGGTCGCTGTCGACGGCCTGGCCGCCTTCCTGGTTGTAGTTGGTCTGGAGGGCGAGCTCGGTGGCGCCGTCCTTCTGGTAGATATCGTCGCGGAACTGCACGACACGATCCTTGGCCGACCAGGCGGTGATATAGGTGAAGAACACCGGCACTTCTTCCGCCAGCTTGATCGGCGTGTTGACGCCGCTCTTGATGGTCGATTCCATCTGCGAGCGCGACCAGCCGGGCGTGTCCTTGAGCAGCCAGACCGAAAGGTCACGCACGTTCTGCACGCGCACGCAGCCCGACGATTCGAAGCGCATCAGCTTGTTGAACAGGCCCTGCTGGGGCGTGTCGTGCATGTAGACCTGGTGTTCGTTGTGGAAGTTGATCTTCGTCGATGACATGGCGTTGATCTTGCCCGGGTCCTGGCGGAACATCAGGTTCGGCGCCTTTTCGGCGTTCCAGTCGACCGTCTCCGGTGACACTTCGCCGCCATTGCCGTCAAACAGGCGGATCGAGTTGCGCGACAGGTAGGTCGGGTCCTTGCGCATCAGCGGCATGATGTCCTTCTGGATGATCGAGCGCGGCGCGGTCCAGTAGGGGTTGAGGATCACTTCATAGATCTTGGAGTTCAGCACCGGCGACTGGCGGTCGATCTTGCCCACGATGGCGGTGTGGCGCGAGGCGACGCGGCCGCTCTCGACGGCCTCGATATAGGCGGCCGGGATGTTGACCATGACATAACGGCGGCCGAGGTCGCCGGACATGGCCTGGAGGCGAACGAGGTTCGTCTGGAGCTGGCCGAGGCGGGTATCGGCCGGAACGTTGAGCGCCTTCAGTGTATATTCGCCGACGGCACCGTCGGACGGCAGGCCGTGACGGGCCTGGAAGCGCTTGACGGCGCCGTCCACGTAGGAATCGAAGGCGCCGTTCGTGCCGGCGGAGCGCGGCAGGTCGCCCGAGATGATCAGGCGCTGGCGCAGCTGCGCCACGGCCGGGTCGGCGACGCCCATTTCGAGCTTCTGCTGCGTGTTGATGGTCGGCCAGCCGCCGCTCGACACGATGTTCTGGTAATCCATGATCGCCTGCTGCAGGTAGCCAGAGCTGCCGGAGCCGAAGATCGGGTTGTTGGAGACGACGGCGGTGGCGGTGCGCGATGCCTCGGCGTCGAACTGGTCGTCCCAGTTGCCGCGGCGCGGAGCATTGAGGATGTCGTCGAGCGCCGTCTGGGCGAGCGCCTGACCGGCCACTGCGGCGGCGCCGAAGGTTGCGGCAGAGCGCAGGAATGCGCGGCGCGAGAACACATCAAATCCGGTTTTGCGAGACATTTATCCTACCATCTCCTGAGCGCCGCGAAAGGCGGCGAGGTGCACGTGGCACGGCGACCCAAAAGGTCCATACCCGATGCAGCTATCACGAACAGGGTTAACAAACGCAAACCGGCCCTGCCGCCCGCGCATACCTCAAACCCCACTGTCCGGGTGTCACAGCAATATGGCCAATTCGTGTCTCGGCGGGCACGGCGGCCCGCAAGTGCCAGCCGCAAAACGCGAAAAGCCGGACGCGCAGGGAACGCGGCCGGCTTTTAGGGAGGAGGTCGAAACTGTCGCGCGACGATTACAGGCGGTAGAGGATCGAGTCGTTCCAGAAGCGATCCAGGCGCTGGAGCAGCTTGTTCATCTGGTTGAATTCGCCCTCGCCGATGCCGCCGACCTTCTGGATCGAGCCGATATGGCGCTCATAGAGCTTGGCGACGGTTTCGGCGATTTCCTGGCCGCTTTCCGTCAGGCTGATGCGGACCGAGCGACGGTCGATGCGCGAGCGCTGGTGGTTGATGAAGCCGAGGTCGACCAGCTTCTTGACGTTGTATGAGACGTTCGAGCCGAGGTAGTAGCCGCGGGAGCGCAGCTCGCCTGCCGTCAGTTCCGAATTGCCGATGTTGAAAAGGAGCAGCGCCTGGACGGCGTTGACGTCGGAGCGACCGCCACGGTCGAACTCGTCCTTGATCACATCGAGCAGGCGACGGTGCAGACGCTCGACGAGGTGGAGGGATTCCAGATAGAGGTTGCGGATCGCGTCTTCCTGCGGGTCGACGACGGGGGCCTGCTGCGGCTTCATCTTGGTGTTCATGGTTACTGCCTCACTGTTTTGTTTGGCGGTGTGGTTTGTTTTCCCGCCTTGAGTGAGAACCTAACGAATGCATCTAAAATTCTACTTAAACCGCAGGCTTAACAGCGCCTTACCGGAAGGCGACCCTGTCTCAGGGTGAATCAGTTCTTACCGTGCGGGCCTGGCGGCGGCGCTGGATGAAGAGCGCGAGGCGGAAAAGCACGAAGACGATGGCGATTGCCGCATGCATGAAAACCAGCAGCCGGTCGATGCCGAAAATCGACGGATAGGCCTCGTGCATGGCGATTTCGGTGGCCGCCGCAATGAGCCAGATCACCGGCCCCCAGGACACCAGGAGCCAGAGCCCGACGGCCGCGACCGGGAACAGGACGGCCAGCGCCGTATAGGCCGCCTTCCACGCCGGCGGCAGAAGATCGAAGCGTCCCTGCCCGTTGAAGGAGACGCCGGTCAGCATCGCCCAATATTGCAACGCGAACCACAGCGAGCCGAGCGCCACGAGCCGCAGGAACAGCACGAACAGCGTTTCGGTCAGGCTAGATCTCGGGCCCTTGGCAGAATCAGCAACCATGGCGCGGACAGTAAGGGCAAGGTAGGCTGGTATAAAGCCCGCAAAATCCGTCATGCACGGCCATATGCCGCAGGCCCCCTCACCGCTCGCGATTTGATCGATGGTTTTTGCGTGATAAGGAGGCGGCAAAGGACCCATGCAAGGGAAGAAACATCATGACCGGCAGCAGGAACATCGTCGACGAGATCACCGGGCACCGCCGCATGCGGCGCAACCGGAAGGCCGACTGGACGCGCCGCCTCGTGCAGGAAAACCGCCTGACGGTCGATGACCTCATCTGGCCGGTCTTCGTGGTGCCGGGCACCAACGTCGTCGATCCGGTCGCAGCCATGCCGGGCGTCAACCGCATGAGCATCGACAGGCTCGTGGAAGCCGCCAAGGAGGCCGCCGACCTCGGCATTCCGGCCCTCGCCACCTTCCCGAACATCGAGATGAGCCTGCGCGACGAGACGGGCTCCCACTGTCTCGCCGCCGACAACCTGATCAACGAGGCGACCCGCGCCATCAAGAAGGCGGTGCCGAACATCGGCGTCATCACCGATGTCGCGCTCGATCCCTTCACCAGCCACGGCCATGACGGCGTGCTGCGCGGCGACGTCATCGTCAACGACGAGACGGTCGAACTGGTGGCGAAGGCCGCCGTGCTCCAGGCCGATGCCGGCTCCGACATCATCGCGCCGTCCGAGATGATGGACGGCCGGGTCGGCGCGATCCGCCAGGCGCTCGACGCCGCGGGCCACCAGAATGTCGGCATCATGGCCTATGCGACGAAATTCGCCTCCGCCTTCTACGGTCCCTATCGCGACGCGATCGGCACCGGCGGGCTGTTGAAGGGCGACAAGAAGACCTATTACATCGACCCCGCCAATGGCACCGAAGCGATGCGCGACGCGGCGCTGGACGTCGAGGAAGGCGCGGACATGCTGATGGTCAAGCCCGGCCTGCCCTACCTCGACATCTGTTGGCGCATGAAGGAGGCCTTCAGCCTCCCGGTCTTCGCCTATCAGGTTTCCGGCGAATACAGCCAGATCAAGGCCGCCGCGATGAACGGCTGGATCGACGGCGAACGCGTCATGCTGGAAACCCTCCTCGCTTTCAAGCGCGCCGGGTGTGATGGCATCCTGACCTATTTTGCGATGGATGTGGCTCGGCATCTCGCCCGCAAGGGCTGAGTCTATACTTCACGCCTCAGTGCGGCATGGAAGGCTTAGCCCATTCCTAGCTGAAGGGTAAATGGGATCGTGATGATCACGAGCATTGCGGGCAAGCACGTCCTGGAGCGACCCTTTCCAAGCAGAGGGTTGGCCGCGATCTCCGCAAGGGACAACAGGTAGATGCCGCAAAACAAGAACATGCAGGCATGCCAGTAAGCGCCCCATAGCGCAGGCGCCATGGCAAATCCGAACACCACCGATGCGCTCACCGAGGCGAAACCGACAGTCCTAAAGGCCACGCGCGCGATCAGCGCTTCCATGCGCCGCATCTCACGCTTGGTGCGCTGCCACTCCCAAATCCCCTTGGCGGCCCAAAGGAACAGATTTGCGAGAAATAAAGAATAGAAAGGAATGTGTTCGAGCAGCAGATTGCCACCCCAGTTCTCTTTGTCGAAATACGTATAGCCGACATATTGCAGCACTCCGAACAATAGCCCTACGGCTGAAAAGAAAGGGCCGTCCTTGCGAAACTCGCCGCCAGCGAGCGTCCATGGTCTTGACTCATTTTCCTTCATCAGAATCTCCTGGCGTTTCACTGCGGGCTTGTAGCTCTTGGAGACCCGACACTCCTCGGAAAACCCACCCGTTGTTTTCCAAAAAAAGCCTCCCCATATAACAGGCATGTTCCATTCGGGAGACAATGAGATGAGCGCCGACTTTAATGAAACGCGGGTTCCGACGACGGATTGGCAGGCCTATCGCGGCGTGCTGTCGCGCCGGATCTTTGCGTTTCTGATCGACTATGCGATCGTCGCGCTGCTGTGGGTTCCGGCCGCCGTCATCGTGTTCTTTCTCGGCATCCTGACGCTCGGCCTCGGCTTCTTCCTCTATCCCGCACTCTTCGCCATCGTCGCCATGCTCTATTTCGGCCTGACGATGGGTGGCCCGAGCCAGGCGAGTGCCGGCATGAACGTGATGGGTCTCGCACTTGCCCGCACTGACGGCCGGCCGGTCGATTTCCTGACGGCCATCGTGCATCTCGTGCTGTTCTGGATCGGCAATGCGGTGCTGACGCCGTTCATCGTGCTCGTCGGCCTCTTCACCGATCGCGGGCGCCTGCTGCACGACCTGCTGCTCGGCACCGTGGTGGTCCGCCGCGACCGCTATTGAGGGAACGGACTGGCCAGGACCCTCCGTTCGGCGCATGATCGCAAACCGATTGCGGTTTGAAGGGTCATGCGCCAGTTGACCTTTTTTCGAACTAGGCCATGGTATTGGCATAGAAGTGTCACACGACGGAGTCGCCTCACGGCCGATGAATACGCAGGCAACATCCTCTCCGCAGTTCTATCTCACCGCGCCGGCGGCTTGCCCCTATCTGCCGCAGGAGATGGAGAGGAAGGTGTTTACCCATCTGGTGGGTGAACGCGCGCCGGAGCTGAACGACCTCCTGACCCAGGGCGGCTTCCGCCGCTCGCAGAACATCGCCTATCGCCCGGCCTGCGAAACCTGCCGCGCCTGCATTTCCGTGCGCATCCTCGTCAACGAGTTCGAGCCGCGCCGCTCCATGCGCCGCGTGCAGGCGACGAATGCCGACCTGATCTCGCACGAATATCCGGCCGAGCCCTCCAGCGAGCAATATTCGCTGTTCCGCACCTATCTCGACGCCCGCCACCAGAAGGGCGGCATGTCGGACATGTCGGTGCTCGACTATGCGATGATGGTGGAGGACACCCATGTGCACACCAAGATCATCGAATACCGCCTGCGCGAGGAAGGCTCCGGCCTTCAGGAACGCCCGCAGGGCGAGCTGCTCGCCGTGGCGCTCACCGACCGCATGGGCGACGGCCTTTCGATGGTCTATTCCTTCTACAATCCGGAACGGGCCGAGCGCTCTCTCGGCACCTTCATGATCCTCGACCATATCCGCCGCGCCCAGGCGCTCGGCCTGCCGCATGTCTATCTCGGCTATTGGGTCAAGGGTTCGCGCAAAATGGACTACAAAACAAAGTTTTTGCCGCAGGAACACCTGATGCCGCGCGGCTGGGAGCGCTATGATGGGGAAAATAGCGAACCCCAGCCGTAGAATCGATTGCCGCCTTGTCCCAGAAGAATGACCCGGCCCTTCACCGCAAGGGGCTTCTCATCACCGCCATCGGCGGCCTAGCCCTCTCCTTCGATATCCCGCTGATCCGCTCCGCCGACGGTGACGTCTGGTCGATGGTCGTCCTGCGCAATATCTCGGTCTTCGTGATGGCGCTCGTTCTGTGGGCCGTCCTGAATTTCGTGTTCCGCCGCAAGACGGTGCTCATTCCCGGCCGCATCGGCCTGCTGATCGGCCTGGTCTACGGCATCAACGGGCTGACCTTCATGCTGGCGGTCTTCAACACGACGACGGCCAATGTCGTCTTCATCCTCGCCTTCACCTCGATGTTCGCCGCCATCCTCTCGTGGATATTCCTCGGCGAGCGGCCGAGCAACGCGACGCTCCTGACCATGGCCGCCATGGTCGCCGGCGTCCTGCTGATTGTGCATGACGGGCTTTCGAGCGGAAACGTCTTCGGCGATGCGATGGCCGGCTGTTCGGCCCTGCTGCTGGCCATCGCCCTGACGCTCAGCCGCAGAAGCGGCGCCGACATGGGCTTCGTGCCGCTCGTCGCCGCCGTACTCTCGGGCATCGTCGCGCTGTTCTGTCTTCCCTCTGGCGGCCTGACGGTCGCCGAACCGGTCTATATCCTCTTCAACGGCCTGGTGCTGCTGCCCCTCGCTTTCTGGTGCCTCGCCACCGGTCCGCGCTACCTCTCGGCGCCGGAAGTCGGCATGTTCTACCTGGTCGAGACCGTGCTCGCCCCCATCTGGGTCTGGATCGTCTTCGCCGAAACCCCCACCACGCAAACCCTCATCGGCGGCTCCATCCTCATCCTCGCGCTTCTAGCCCATTCCCTCTGGCAGATGCGCTCAAAATCCCGCGCCGCCCGGCAAGGCGACCCGGCGGCGGAGTTTCCGTTTACGGGGTGAGGTTCCTATTCCGGCTGATCATCCGCTGAACTTGCCGCTTCTCGGGAAACCCTTCGGCACGGTGCGGCCGGCGGTGGCGCGGTCGGCGATCCATTCGGCGAGTTCGTCCTTGCTGCGCACGAAGTTGCGGCCGGCGCTGTCGTCCCAGGTGAGGCCGTCGGCAATGGCGAAGCAGCGCAGGTCGGAGACGCCGCCGTCCTTATAGCGTTGCAGGCGCACGCCCTTGCCACGCGTCATTTCCGGCAGTTGCGAAAGCGGGAAGACCAGCAGCTTGCGGTTTTCGCCGACGACGGCGACGTGGTCGCCGCGCACCGGCACGACGAGCTTGGCCTCGTCCGGCATGCCGACATTCATCACCTGCTTGCCCTTGCGGGTATTGGCGACCATCTCGGTTTCCGCGACGATAAAGCCGTTGCCGGCCTGCGAGGCGACGATGAGCTTGCGCGACGAATCGTGCACGAAGGCCGTCAGCACATCCTGGTCGTTTTCCATGTCGACCATGATGCGCAGCGGTTCGCCATGGCCGCGGCCGCCCGGCAGCTTGTCCGCGCCGAGCGTATAGACCTTGCCGCCCGTCGTCACGATCAGCACCTTGTCGGTGGTCTGCGCCGGGAAGGCCACCTTCAGCGCGTCGCCCTCCTTGAACTGGAGGCCGGACGTATCGGACATGTGGCCCTTCAGCGCGCGGATCCAGCCCTTTTCCGAGATGACGACCGTGACCGGCTCCTTCTCGATCATCGCCTGCTGGATGGCCTCGACATCGGCATCCGGGGCGCTGGCGAACTGGGTGCGGCGGCGGCCGAGCTCGGTGGCTTTAGCGAACTTCTTGCGGACCTCACCGATTTCCCAGGCGACGGTCTGCCATTGTTTCTCGTCGGAGGCGAGCAGCGCCTCGATTTCCGCCTTCTCCTTCGACAGCGTGTCGAATTCGGTGCGGATCTCGAATTCTTCCAGCTTGCGCAAGGAGCGCAGGCGCATGTTCAGGATCGCTTCGGCCTGTACGTCCGTGAGCGAGAAGGTCTCCATCAAGGAGACCTTCGGCTCGTCCTCCTCGCGGATGATGCGGATCACCTCGTCGAGGTTGAGATAGGCGACGAGGTAGCCGCCGAGGATTTCGAGGCGGCGATCGATTGCGGCAAGGCGGTGGCGCGAACGGCGCTGGAGCACTTCACGCCGGTGGGCGAGCCACTCGACGAGGACCTCTTTCAGGCCCATGACGCGCGGCACGCGCCCCATCGACAGCACGTTCATGTTGAGCGGAATGCGGCTTTCGAGCTCGGAGAGCTTGAACATCGATTCCATCAGGATCGTCGGATCGACCGTGCGGCTCTTCGGCACCAGCACGATGCGCACGTCTTCCGCCGATTCGTCGCGGATGTCCTCGAGCAGCGGCAGCTTGCGGGCGATCAGCAGCTCGGCGATCTTCTCGATCAGCCGCGACTTCTGCACCTGGTAGGGGATTTCGGTGATGACGATCTGGTAGCCGCCGCGGCCGAGATCTTCCGTCTGCCACTTCGAGCGAACGCGGAAACCGCCGCGGCCCGTGCGGTAGGCTTCGGTGATGCTCTCGCGGCTGTCGATGATGATGCCGCCGGTCGGCAGGTCCGGTCCCTGCACGAATTCCACGAGCTTTTCGAGTTCGGCATCGGGATGGCGAATGAGATGCAGTGCGGCGTCGCAGAGTTCATGCACATTGTGCGAGGGAATGGACGTCGCCATGCCGACGGCGATGCCGGAGGAACCGTTTGCGAGCAGGTTCGGGAAGGCGCCCGGCAGGACGACCGGTTCCTCGTCTTCCTCGTTGTAGGTCAGGCGGAAATCGACGGCGTCCTGGTCGATACCGTCGAGCAGCAGCGTCGCGACATCCGTCATGCGCGCTTCGGTGTATCGGTAGGCGGCGGCGTTGTCGCCGTCGATATTGCCGAAATTGCCCTGCCCATCGACGATCGGGTAGCGCTGCGAGAAATCCTGCGCCAAGCGCACCAGCGCGTCATAGACCGACTGGTCGCCATGCGGGTGGAATTTACCGATGACGTCGCCGACGATACGGGCGCATTTCTTAAACGAGGAGTTGGCGCGGATGCCCATCTCGCTCATCGCATGGATGATGCGGCGATGGACCGGCTTCAGGCCATCGCGCACATCCGGCAGCGCGCGTTGCGTGATGGTCGACAGCGCATAGGCAAGGTAGCGCTCTTCCAGCGCCGCCTTGAGGTCGACCGGCAGAATGTTGTCGTCTCCGCCATCCGGCGGCAAGGTGTTTTGTCCCATGGGACTTGACTAGCCCGCGGACCGATTCGCGGCAAGGAATCCGGGCAATCCGGCTGTGGATAGTGCTTTGTAAAGCCTGTCGGAGAAAACCGGCGGGCGGGCGAGAAAGCCATGGAAAGTTGCGCCGGCCCGAATATAGTCACCGCGCCGCACGTCTATGAGCGGTAACGGCAAGGCAGCCGTCGAAAAAATCCAGAAAGAGAGCCAAACCTATGATGCGCACCTCCCATTTCCGCACCCTTCTCGCCGGCGCTGCGCTCGCCACCCTGGCAAGCCCCGCATTTGCGCTCGACGGCGCGGATCTGATGGCGAAGCTGAATGCCACCTATGCCACGAGCGGCGTTACCATCGGCTATTCGAATGTCGGCGTCGACGGCTCGACCGTGACGCTGGAAGGCACCGAGCTGAAGGCGACGGGCGCCGAAGCGCCGATCAAGCTCGGCACCATCACCATGGAAGGCGTCGAGGAAGACGGCGAAGGCGGCTACACGATCGAGACCGTCGCATTCCAGGACATCGACGTCACGGAGGCAGAAGCAACCGTTTCGGCCAAGGACCTCGCGCTGAACGGCGTATCGATCCCCGGCACCGTGGTTCCCGGCACGCTCGAATCGCTGCTGATGTACGAATCGGCCACCGCCGGCCCGGTCAGCGTCTCGACCAAGGGCAAGGAAGTCTTCTCCATGTCCGGCATGGAAGCGAACATCACCCGCATGGACGCCGATGCCGGCCTCGAATTCGACGCCACGCTCAACGACCTCAAGGCGGACCTGACGACCGTCGAGGACCCCAAGGCCAAGGACACGCTTGCCAAGCTCGGCATCCAGTCGCTGGAAGGCAAGGTCAACATGTCCGGTAGCTGGGAGCTCGCCAGCGGCAAGCTCGCAGTCGACGAATATGCCTTCGACTTCAAGGATATCGGCCGCCTCAACCTGTCGCTGGAATTCTCCGGCTACACGCTGGACTTCCTGAAGAACCTGCAGGAAGCCATCAAGACCGCCGAAGCCAACCCGAACAAGGAAGAGGCCAACGCCGCCATGGGCATGGCGATGATGGGCCTCGTGCAGCAGCTGACCTTCAACAGCGCATCGCTCTCCTTCGAGGATGCCTCGATCACCAAGAAGCTGCTAGACTATGCCGGCAGCGAACAGGGTGTCTCGGGCGACCAGATGGCGCAGTCGCTGAAGGGCCTGGTTCCGATCATGATCGCCCAGCTCAACATGCCTGACCTGCAGAACCAGATCTCGGCCGCCGTGAATACCTATCTCGACGACCCGAAGAGCCTGAAGATCAGCGCCGAGCCGAAGGAGCCGGTGCCGTTCCCGATGATCATGGGTGCCGCCATGGGCGCACCGCAGACCATCCCGCAGGTCCTCGGCGTCACGGTGACGGCCAACGAGGAAATGTAAGCCTTTCGGCAACCTCAAAGTGAAGAAAGCCCGGAGCGTCTGCTCCGGGCTTTTTGTTTTGCGGCCTCAGCGGGCCGGCAGCGCCTGCGGCACCGGCGCCGACCATTCGACGCGGCGCGTCGCATACATGGTCGCGGCGATGGTGACGAAGGAGATGAGCGCGCCGGCGAGCAGCGCGTATTCGTCCTCGCGCAGCACCAGATACATCACGCCATAGGCCGAGAGCAGCACGGCGCCGAGCGACAGGCCGTTCTTGCGGCTGCCCGTGGCGCTGCCGAGATAGGCGGCGATCAGCAGCGTCGTCGCGAGCGCCGCCACCGCATAGGCGATGGTGAAGCCGGTATGTTCGGCAAGCGCCAGCAGCAGCACGTAGAAGACGATGAGCGCAAGGCCCGTCAGCACATACTGGATCCAGTGCACCATGCGCCCGCCCTTCAATTCCACGACGAAGACGGCGAGGAAGACGAGCGAGATGAAGCCGATCGAATATTTCAGCGTGCGCGAGATCACCTGGTAGAACTGCACGGGCTCCACGAGGTTGATCGTCATGAGGCTGCCCGAGAGCGGCAAGGTCGAGCCGGCCGCGACCCGGTCGATGCCGCGGGCGAGATAGGGAATCGTCCACTTGGCCTCGAAATTCGTCGCGGTGACGGATTTCTGCTCCGGCAGGAATAGGCCCTCGAAGCCCGGATGCGGCCAGTCGGCCTTGGCGGCAAAGCTCGTCGTCTGGCCGGCGGGGGCGACGGCAAAGCTGCGCGAGCCGTTCAGCGACAGCGCGATCTCGAAGGCGAAGCCGTTTTCGACGAGCGGCCGCTCGATCGCCCGGTGCACGCCGACATTCGTCTGCGGCGTCGGGTAGCCGTCAGCGGCGGCGATCGCCATGGCGGACACCTGCCGCATGCCGGGATCGAAGGGCAGCACCCCGCCATTGTCGATCTTCACGCCGGCATCGGAGCGGATACCGGTAATGTCATTGATGTTGAGCACGAGGAACGCCCGGTCGAGCTGCGGTTCGCCCGGAAACTGCGTCAGGTCCTGCAAGATGCCTTTGCCGAAACGACCCTTTAGAGTCAGCGCCCCGTTATAGACTGGCAGCGTGTAGATCGAGAGCTTGCGCTCCTCGGTCTTCAGGTCCGCCGTGACGTCGAGCGTCTCCGGCATCACCAGCGCCCATTCGGTTACCTGATCAACGATTGTGCGGCCATCCACGTCTCGACTGCGCTGCACGAAGAAGGGCACGGCGAGATAGGGACCGTTGATCGTCTGGTCGCCGCCCCAGCCATTGGCGATGCGGCGCGAGACATCGGCCGCGCGTTGCGCCCGCTCTTCCGTCAGGCCCCAGACGAGAAGCAGCGGCACGAGCAGCGCCACGGAGATGATGCCGATCATGATGAACTTGACGCCCGGCGAGCGCAGGAAGGTGGCGAGGTTGCCGCGCGGCTCGGGGCTCTGCGCATGCGGGAATGATGCGGGGACGGGATCGTCCGCTTCGGTCGTCGTCATGAAAAGTCCCTCCAGTCGTGAATCGCCTCTGTGGGCGCAACTTCACGCTAGGGGTGCATTTCGACTGATTGCGCGCCGAATTCTGATCGACTGGCGGCGAATTCGCGGCATTGTGGCGTCTTTTAGCAAAAAGAAAGGGCCGGCGTCTCCGCCGGCCCCTTTTCTGAAGATCCATCCCACCTCCAGGTCATCCTCGGGCTCGACCCGAGGATCCACCGGCTTGCTCGAAGTGTTGGATGGTCGGGTCAAGCCCGACCATGACGGAGGAGAGGTTTACGATTAGTCCTTCTTCGCCGTCGGAACGACGCGCAGGGCCAGTTCGCGCAGCTGCGTCGGCGTTGCCGGCGACGGTGCGTTCATCAGCAGGTCCTGCGCCTGCTGGTTCATCGGGAACAGCGAGATTTCGCGCAGATTCTTCGCGCCGACGAGCAGCATGACGACGCGGTCGATACCAAAGGCGCAGCCGCCGTGCGGCGGTGCACCGTACTGGAACGCACGATAGAGGCCGCCGAAGCGCTCTTCCACATCTGCCTGGCTGAGACCGACCTTTTCGAAGGCCTTGACCATCAGGTCCGGCGACTGGTTACGGATCGAGCCCGAGGCGATTTCGAAGCCGTTGCAGACCGCGTCGTACTGGTAGGCCTTGAGCTCCAGCGGATCCTTGCTGTCGAAGGCCTCGATGCCGCCCTGCGGCATGGAGAAGGGGTTGTGCGCGAAGTCGATCTTCTTTTCGTCCTCGTTGTATTCGTAGAACGGGAAGTCGACGATCCAGCAGAATTCGAAACGGTCGCGGTCGACGAGGTTCAGCTCCTCGCCGGCGCGCGTGCGGGCTTCACCGGCAAACTTGTAGAACTTGGCCGGATCGCCGGCGACGAAGAAGCAAGCGTCGCCGTCTTCGAGACCGAGCTGCTGACGGACGGCTTCCGTGCGCTCTTCGCCGATGTTCTTCGCCAGCGGGCCGGCGCCTTCGAGCTTCTCGCCCTCCTTGCGCCAGAAGATGTAGCCGAGGCCGGGCTGGCCGGTCGACTGCGCCCAGGCGTTCATGCGGTCGCAAAACGCGCGGGAGCCGCCGGTCTTGGCCGGGATCGCCCATACCTGGACCTTCGGGTTCGACGCAATCATGTTCGCGAAGACCTTGAAGCCGGAGCCGGCGAAATGGTCGGTCACGGCCTGCATGACGATCGGGTTGCGCAGGTCCGGCTTGTCGGAGCCGTATTTGCGGATCGCCTCGTCATAGGGGATGCGCGGCCACTGCTTCGTCACCGGCTTGCCGTCCGCAAACTCCTCGAAGACCGCCGTCATCATCGGCTCCATCGTGTCCCAAACGTCTTCCTGGGTAACGAAGCTCATCTCGACGTCGAGCTGGTAGAATTCGCCCGGCAGTCGGTCGGCACGCGGGTCTTCGTCGCGGAAGCACGGCGCGATCTGGAAGTAGCGGTCGAAGCCGGCAACCATGAGAAGCTGCTTGTACTGCTGCGGCGCCTGCGGCAGGGCGAAGAACTTGCCCTCATGGACGCGCGACGGCACGAGGAAGTCGCGTGCGCCTTCCGGCGAGGAGGCGGTCAGGATCGGCGTGGTGTATTCGGCAAAACCCGCCTCGCCCATGCCCTTGCGCATGGAGGAGATGATCTGCGTGCGCTTGATGATGTTCTTGTGCAGCGTTTCGCGGCGAAGGTCGATGAAGCGGTACTTCAGGCGCACATCTTCCGGATAATCCGGCTCGCCGAAGACCGGCAGCGGCAGTTCCTTGGCGGCCGAGAGAACCTCGATTTCCTGCGCGTAAAGCTCGATCTCGCCGGTCGGCATGGTCTTGTTGATCGTATCTTCGGTGCGCGCCTTGACGCGGCCGTCGATGCGGATCACCCACTCGCCACGCACGGTTTCGGCCATCTTGAAGGCCGGCGAATCGGGGTCGGCGACGACCTGGGTGATGCCATAATGGTCGCGAAGGTCGATGAAGAGCACGCCGCCATGATCTCGAACGCGGTGGACCCAGCCGGAAAGACGGACGGTGGCGTCGACGTCGGACTTGCGGAGGGCGGCGCAGGTGTGGCTGCGGTAACGGTGCATCGTGCTATCCTGAAATGCTGAAGGGCCGCGCGGGAAGAACCCGGCGCAGCGACCATGAAAATCGCGCGGAAAAGCGCATGACCACGCCCGTTTGTCAAGGCTTTCGGGGTGGTGGCTTATCTGCGAGTGGGGCAATCCGGTGTGAAACAGCCAGTGTCAGCGCCAGAGCGAAGCACCCCCCTCTGCCCTGCCGGGCATCTCCCCCACAAGGGGGGAGATTGGATTAAGCAGCGTTCCGCTCAAATCTGACGCCTCTTTATGAGCGATGCCCTCACATCTTGCCGATCTCCCCCCTTGTGGGGGAGATGCCCGGCAGGGCAGAGGGGGGTGTTTCGAGCCGCTACATCAAAAGCAACAATCGAGAATCACCCGCGCCCCTCAGCCAAACTCGCCCCGATGCAGCATCAGCCATTGCAGCAGCACGATCGTCTTGGCATCCTGAATGCCGCCGGTGGCGACGAGCCCATAGGCCTCGTCGATCGGCATTTCGACGATCTCGATATCCTCCCCCTCGCCGTCCACGCCGCCGCCCTTGCCGTCGCGCTTCGTGGCATCGATGCGGGCAACGAAGCAGCCGACGCGTTCCGTGAGCGTGCCGGGGCTCGAATAGATGTCGAAGAGGTGGCGTACGTCGCGCACGGCGTAACCGGTCTCCTCCATAGCCTCGCGGGCGACGGCCTCTTCGGGCGCGTCATCATCGAGCAGGCCAGCCGGGACCTCCAGCAGGAAGCCATCGGAATGGCCTCCGAAGAACGCGCCGGGGCGGAACTGGCGCACGAGGATGAGCGACTGGCGGGCGGGATCGACCAGCAGCACCGAGGCCGCCGGGCCGTGGTCGTGCACCTCGCGGTCGAGCCGTTCGACCCGGCCGTCGGCGCGGGTCTGTTCGATGACGAGGGTGCGAAGGTGGATGAAGCGCTTCCAGACGGTCTGCTGGTCGACGATGCGGATGGCGGACGAGGCTGGAGCCGTCATGGAAAATCCTTCAGGTGGAATCAGGCCTTGCGCAGCCAGACGCGGTTGTCGTGGAAGGCGGCACCGCCATAGGGTGCTACGGGATCGGCACCGGTCAGCACATTGATGCCCTCCCCGTCGAGATGGGCGGAATTCGGCCAGATGCCCTCGGCGATCAGGACGCCGGGCTTGACGCTATCGGTGATCTTCGCGTGCAGGCGGATATCGCCGCGGACATTGCCGAGATGCACGATATCGCCCTCCGCGATGCCCTCGGCCGTCGCATCCTGCGGGTGGATCATCACCTCCGGCCGGCCTTCGCGCTCGCGCGAGCCCTTGGTCTCCGTAAAGCTGGAGTTGAGGAACATGCGGGCGGGCGACGTGGCGAGGCGGAACGGGTAATCGGCATCCGGCGTCTCGATGAGTTCGACATGGTCCGGAAAGGCCGGCAGCGCCGCATGCGGGCCGAAGGCGCCGAGTGCCTTTGGCGGCCGGTTGGGCGCCGGCGTGTCGATCCATTTCGGGCGGAAGCGGAATTTGCCGTCCGGGAAGCCGAAACCCTTGGAAAAATGCGCGGTCTCGAAATCCGGCTGGCAGTCGATCCACTTCTCGTCTTTCAGGCCGTCGAAATCCATCTCGTAATAGGGCAACATGCGGGTGATGTGCTCCTGCTCGGACAGCCCAAACCCGGGCATCCCGTCGACGCCGAGACGCTTTGCCAGTTCCTCGATGACGAAGAGATTGGTGCGCACGGTGGCGGGCGGCTCGACGAGTTTCGGGCCGAGCAGGATGTGCTGATGGCCGCCGCCGCGGTAGAGGTCGTCATGTTCGACGAACATGGTGGCGGGAATGACGATATCGGCGAGCTTCGCCGTATCGGTCATGAACTGCTCGTGCACCGCCACGAACAGGTCATCGCGTTCAAACCCCTGTTTCACCAGGCGCTGCTCGGGCGCGACGTTCACCGGATTGGTGTTCTGGATGAGCATGGCGGTGACCGGGCCGCGATGGCGGAGCGCCACGGCGTCACCCGTCAGCACGCGGCCGATCTGCGACTGGTCGAGCACGCGGATATCCGGATCGATGAGCCTCGTGCCCATCAGCTCGCTCTTGCGCAGATGGAAGATCGACGAATTGCTGTGGAAGGCGCCGCCGCCTTCATATTGCCAGGAGCCGAGCACCGTTGCGATGGAGAGTGCGGCATGCATGGAGACCGCGCCGTTGCGGCTGCGGGTGAAACCGTAGCCGAGGCGGAAGAAGCTCTTCTTGGTGCGGCCGACGAGGGCGGCAAAGGTTTCGATCTCCTCGACGGTGAGGCCGGTGATCGCGGCGGCCCATTCCGGGTTGCGCGTCGCAAGATGCGCTTCCAGGCCGGCCGGGTCGTCGGCGAATTTCTCCATATAGGCGCGGTCGGCGTAACCGTCGCGGAAGGCGACGTGCATGACGGCACAGGCGAGTGCGGCGTCCGTGCCCGGCCGCAGTTTCAGCGCGAGGTCGGCCGTTTTCATCGTCGGGTTGTCGTAGATATCGATGACGACGATCTTGGCGCCGCGCTCCTTGCGTGCCTTCACCGCATGGGTCATCACGTTGACCTGCGTCGAGACGACATTGGTGCCCCAGATCACCACGCAGTCCGACTTCGCCATTTCGCGCGGATCAGGACCGCGCAGCGTGCCGGCGCCCATGGTGAAGCCGGTCCAGGCGGGATTGGTGCAGATCGAATCGAAGAAACCGGAATAACGTTTTGCGTGGCGCAGGCGCTCGATGGAATCGCGCTGCACCTGGCCCATCGTGCCGGCATAATAATAAGGCCAGACGGCCTCCGTGCCGTGCGCCTGCTCGGCCTTGACGAAGGCTTCGGCAATCGCGTCGAGCGCGGCCTCCCAGGAGATGTCGGCCCAGTCGCCGCTGCCCTTCTCGCCCTTGCGCACCATCGGCTTCATCAGGCGGTCGGGATGGTAGAGGCGCTCGGCGTAGCGGGCGACCTTGGCGCAGATGACGCCGGCCGTGTAGCTGTTGTCGGCGCTGCCCTTGACGCGGCCCATGCGGCCATCCGCGCCGATCTCGATATCGAGCGCGCAGGTGGAGGGACAGTCGTGCGGACAGGCGGAATGGCCGATCCGGGGTTTTCCGAGATTGGGGGTCGCAACGTTCATGGCTTTTCTATATGGCAGAGCGCAAAGTGCCAAAAGGCAAATCATTCTACCATCGCAACAATTCATCGTCGCATCAGCGCGGATGATCGTGGGTGTCGCACAATGAACTACCGCCACATCTACCACGCCGGCAATTTCGCGGACGTGCTGAAACATGCCGTGCTCGCCCGCCTCGTGCTCTACATGCAGGGCAAGGACAAGGCGTTTCGCGTGCTCGATACCCATGCCGGCCTCGGGCTCTACGACCTCTCTAGCGAGGAAGCGCAGAAGACCGGCGAATGGCTCGACGGCATCGGCCGGCTCATCGACGGCGACATGCCGGCGGCGGTGGCGGATATCCTCGCGCCCTACCTGAAGGTCGTTCACGAATTGAATCCGCATGGCGGGCTAACCTATTATCCGGGTTCGCCAAAACTGGTGCGCCAGCTCTTCCGCCCGCAGGACCGGCTCTCCGCCATGGAACTGCATCCGGACGACTACGAGACGCTGCACCGGCTGTTCGACGGCGATTTCCAGAGCCGCGTCACCCGTCTCGACGGCTGGCTGTCGCTTGGCGCGCACCTGCCGCCGAAGGAAAAGCGCGGCATTGTTCTGGTCGACCCGCCCTTCGAGATCGAGGGCGAATACGAGCGGCTGGTCGACGGGCTGCAAAAGGCCGTGCGGCGCTTTCCCGGCGGGGTCTATTGCCTGTGGTATCCGCTGAAGAAGAACGCGCCCATCGCCGCCTTCCACAAGGCGCTGAAGGAGACCGGCATTCCCAAGATGCTCTGTGCGGAACTGAGCGTGCGCAGCGACCGCGAGACGACGGGGCTGACGGGCTCCGGCCTCGTCGTCGTCAATCCGCCCTTCACGCTGAAGCCGGAACTCGACGTGCTGCTGCCCTTCCTGAAGGAACGGCTGGCGCAGGACCGCTTCGCCTCGGCGCGCGCCTTCTGGCTTGCGGGCGAAACGAAGGCCTCTTGACCTTTGCCGTTCGGCGGCAACAATCGCGCGCCGAACCGGGAGACTTTCATGACGCCTTTCCTCGCGGCCACCGATCGATGAGTCGGCCGCACTTCTCCACCGTTGTGCGATCCGTAAGCCTGCTCCTTGCCGGCCTGGCGACGCTTACCGCTTGCAGCGAGGAGAAGCCTGCCGAGAAGCCGAAGACGGAAGTGAGCCGCAAGACGCCGGCGCAAAAAATCCCGCTCGGCAAAGGGTTCGATTTTTACGTGCTCTCGCTCTCATGGTCGCCGACCTGGTGCGCGGGCAACGATGCCGCCGGCAAGACCCAGCAGTGCCGGCGCGGCGAGAACAACGGCTTCATAGTGCACGGGCTCTGGCCGCAGAACGACCGCGGCTATCCGGAATTCTGCCGGACCCGCGAGCTGGACCGGGTGCCGGACAATCTCGGCCGCACCGTTCTGGACATCATCCCCTCGATGGGCCTTGTCGGCCACCAATGGCGCAAGCACGGCTCCTGCTCGGGCCTCAGCCAGAAGGACTATTTCGCCGTCACCCGCGCGGCGTTCGAGCGCGTCCGCATTCCAGCGGAGGCAGAGCCGCAACGCGGCGGCGCGCGCCTTTCGCCCGATGCCATGGAGCAGGCCTTCACCGCCGCCAATCCCGGGCTCGACCGCAAGGGCATCGCGATTACCTGCGAGGACGGACGGCTGGAAGAAGTGCGCATCTGCATGACGCCGGACCTCTCCTTCCGCCCCTGCCCCGAAGTCGACCGCGCGGCCTGCCGCGCCAAATCCATCGAACAACCGCCCATCCGCTAAAACAGGACCCGCTGATGAAAATCTTCTATTCCACCACCTCGCCCTATTCCACCAAGGTGCGCATGGCCGCGCATTTCGCCGGGCTTCCGGTCGAAGCGATCGCTACCGACACCAATGCCGACCCGGCCGAACTGCTCGCCGCCAACCCGCTCGGCAAGATCCCGGCGCTGGTGACCGACGATGGCCTTGCCGTCTTCGACAGCCGCGCGATCATGAACTATATCGACCGCCAGACGCGCGGCTCGCTCTACCCGCGCAATGCGGCCAAGCGCACCGAAGTGGACGTGCTGGAAGCGACCGCCGACGGCATCTGCGACTGCCTGCTCGCCATCGTCTACGAGCGCCGGTTCCGGCCGGAGGAGAAGATCCACCAGCCGTGGATCGACCGGCAGTGGGAGAAGGCCGAGCGCGCGCTCGACAATCTGGAAGCCAACATGCCGCGCCTCGGCAAGAAGCCGAATGGCGGCCATTTCGCGCTCGCCGCGATGCTGCGCTACATCGAGTTGCGTTTCGAAGGAAAGTGGCAGCGCGGCCGCCCGAAGCTGAAGCGCTTCCTGTCGCGCTTCGAAGCCGTCTTCCCGGACTTCGCGCAGTTCAAGGATTGAGCACAAACAAAAAGGCCGGGCTTTCGCCCGGCCTTTCCGTATTCCAGAGCCGTGAGGCTTAGAACTTCACGCCGAGACCGACGCGGACGCTGTGGTCTTCGAAGCCCGACTTGACCTTGTCGCCGCCGAGGTTGAAGCCCTTCTTCTGGTAGTCGCTGTAGCGGTATTCGACGCGCGCCGTGACGTTGTTGGTCACGAAGGCTTCGGCACCCGCACCGGCGGTCCAGCCGACCATGTTGCGGTCGTCCTTGCCGGCGCCGTTCTTCAGCTCGACGTTGGTGCCTGCAACACCGGCGGTGCCGTAGAGCAGGACCGGGTTCAGGTCGATACCGACGCGGCCGCGGATGGAGCCGTTGACCCCCTGCTTGGCCTTCAGGCCGTTGCGCTCGGCGTCGACGCCCGAGTAGTTCAGGTCGGCTTCACCGCCGTAGACGATCTGGCCGGACTGCATGTTGTAGCCGCCGTAGACGCCGCCGCCGAGGCCGTTTGCCTTGGCATCGCCCTGACGGTTGAAGTCACCGCGCTGCCAGCTTGCCGTACCACCGGCATAGGCGCCGGCCCAGTTGCCGCCCGAGACCGGCTCGGAATATTCAGCGGCCGGAGCCTGGGGTACTTCGTCGATGGCGTCGGCTGCGTGAGCGGCCTGGAAAGCAACCATCGAGACGGTCGAAGCGATGAGGGTGGCGATGAGTGTACGCATGATATTCTCCTTTACTGAACGACGCCCTCTGTTGGGAGGCTGTCGGGCGTCGTCATTTCTAATTCAGTCCCGCCCGGTTGAGGGGAAATTGAATAAAGATTGAGGAATTGAAAGAGCCAAAATGTGAAATGATTGTGGCAGAGACACGGCACAAATGGGATGTGACTTTTGAACAACAGGGAGTTTATTAACCATGAATTCAGGAAGTGTGAAAACCGGTAAAATATACTTCAAATTACTTTGAAGTGGCTTTTGCAGTTAATTTTTCTGCAACCAATTGTCGGGGGGAGTTTAAGCCTGCGCTGGGATGTCTATATCTTGGGCCGGTTAAACAAATGAATCGGCAGGACGGATTTTCTTGAAGAACCCCCTCAGGACGGCCCTCGTGACGGGCGGCGCGAAGCGCATCGGCAAGGCCATCGTGGAGGATCTCGCGGCGAACGGCTTTGCCGTCGCCATCCACGCAAACGAATCCCGCGACGAGGCGGACGCGATCGCCGGCGCCCTCACCGCGCGTGGCGTGACGGCAGCCGTCGTGCAATGCGACCTCTCGGACGGAGCGGCGACGGCCAGACTCATTGCGGCCGCGCGTGCTGCGGTCGGCCCGCTCGATCTGCTCGTCAACAACGCCTCGCTGTTCAAGCCCGATACGGTCGAGGCCTTCGACGATGCGCTGTGGGACCGGCATTTCGCCGTGCATGTGAAGGCGCCGTCGATCCTGGCGCGCGACTTCGTACGCCAGCTTCCCGAAGGCGTCGCGGGCTCGATCGTCAACATCATCGACCAGCGCGTCTGGAACCCGACGCCGCGCTATTATTCCTACACGCTCTCGAAATCGGCCCTGTGGATGGCGACGCGCACCATGGCGCAGAGCTTTGCGCCGCGCGTGCGCGTCAATGCGATCGGTCCCGGCCCGTCGCTGCCGAACGAGCGGCAGGACGACGCCGCCTTCCAGGCGCAGGTCGAGGGATTGATCCTGCGCCGCGGCCCATCGCTTGGGGAATTCGGCCGGACAGTTCGCTTTTTGTTCGACACGCCATCCATAACGGGGCAAATGATAGCGCTCGATGGCGGGCAGCATCTCGCCTGGGAAACACCCGATGTCGGGGGAATAGCGGAATGAATGGCCGGAAGGTGGAGGATGGCGGCATCCTCTATGACGAGAACGAGACGGAAGAGGACGACGAGCTTCAGGAAAGCCCGCTCGAAGGCGCCATTACGCCTGCCGTCGCGACACCCGGCATGGACTGGAACGAAGGCGGCGACGTGCCGGAAGGCGTCGTCGGCGCCGCGCTGATCGAGTTCTTCGTCAAGCGCCTGCCCAACAGCCCCGGCGTCTACCGCATGTTCAATGCGGATGGCGACGTGCTCTATGTCGGCAAGGCGCGCAGCCTGAAGAAGCGCGTGACGAACTATGCGCAGGGCCGCGGCCATTCCAACCGCATCACGCAGATGATTCGCCAGACGGCGAACATGGAATTCGTGACGACGCGCACGGAGACCGAGGCGCTGCTCTTGGAAGCCAACCTCATCAAGCGCCTGCGCCCGCGCTTCAACGTGCTTTTGCGCGACGACAAGTCCTTCCCCTATATCCTGCTGACAGGCGACACGCGGGCGCCGGCGATCTTCAAGCATCGCGGCGCGCGCAGCCGCAAGGGCGACTATTTCGGCCCCTTCGCTTCGGCTGGCGCGGTCGGCCGCACGATCAACTCGCTGCAACGCGCCTTCCTGCTGCGCACCTGCACCGACAGCGTGTTCGAAAGCCGCACGCGGCCCTGCCTGCTCTACCAGATCAAGCGCTGTTCCGGCCCCTGCACGAACGAGATCCGCGATGCGGACTATGGCGAACTCGTGCAGGAGGCGAAGGACTTTCTTTCCGGCAAAAGCCAGAAGGTGAAGGCGCATATGGCCGAAGCCATGAACGCCGCCGCCGAGGACCTCGATTTCGAGCGCGCCGCCGTCTATCGCGACCGGCTGGCCGCACTCTCCCATGTGCAGAGCCACCAGGGCATCAATCCGGCGGGCGTGGAAGAGGCGGACATTTTTGCGATCCACCACGAGGGCGGCGTGTCCTGCATCCAGGTGTTCTTCTTCCGCACCGGGCAGAACTGGGGCAACCGCGCCTATTTCCCGAAGGCAGACCCGCAACTTTCCGGCAGCGAGGTGCTGAACGCCTTCCTCGCCCAGTTCTACGACGACAAGCCCTGTCCCCGGCAGATCCTGCTCTCCGAAACGGTCGAGGAAATCGACCTTCTGGCGCAGGCGCTGTCCGAGCGGTCCAACTACAAGGTAACGATCTCCGTGCCGCAGCGCGGCGAGAAGAAGGACCTCGTCGACCATGTGGTGGCCAATGCCCGCGAGGCGCATGGACGAAAGCTGGCGGAAACGGCGTCGCAATCGCGCCTGCTCGACGGTTTCGCCGCGACCTTCAAGCTGCCCACCGTGCCGCGCCGCATCGAGATCTACGACAACTCGCACATCATGGGCACCAATGCCGTCGGCGGCATGGTGGTGGCGGGGCCGGAAGGCTTCGTGAAGGGGCAGTACCGCAAGTTCAACATCAAATCGACAGACATCACGCCCGGCGACGACTTCGGCATGATGAAGGAAGTGATGACCCGGCGCTTCTCGCGCCTCATCAAGGAAGAGGGCCTGCCGGACCGCGCGGCCGAGACCGGCGCGGAAGCCGCCGACCTGCCCTTCCCCGCCTGGCCGGACGTCATCCTCATCGACGGCGGCCAGGGCCAGATGACGGCGGTGCGCGCCATCCTGGAAGAGCTCGGCATCACCGACCAGGTCATCGCCATCGGCGTCGCCAAGGGTGCCGACCGCGAGGCCGGGCGCGAACGTTTTTTCATGCGCGGCATTGCGGACTTTTCCCTGCCGCCGCGTGATCCCGTGCTCTATTTCGTGCAGCGCCTGCGCGACGAGGCCCATCGTTTTGCCATCGGCTCGCACCGGGCGCGGCGCAAGAAGGAGATGGTGAAAAACCCGCTCGACGAGATCGGCGGCATCGGCCCGACGCGGAAACGCGCCTTGCTCCAGCATTTCGGCACGGCGAAGGCGGTATCGCGCGCGGGCATGTCGGACCTGATGGCGGTCGCCGGCATTTCGGAATCGGTCGCGCGCATCGTCTACAACCATTTCCACGACGATGCGGCGGGATAGCGGTTGCGAGCCGGCTGGCGAGTGTTAGGTTGCCGGCACGGCATTCCTCCATCGACAGCGAGGCGTCATGATCGTCTTCAAGCATAGCCTGCCCGTCATCGCCGGCCTCTGCCTGCTGGCAACGGGTGCCATTGCGCAGACCCAGGTGGGCGATGCGCAGATGCTGGGCGTGACCGGCACCTGCGAGGCGCTCGTCGTGGGAAAACAGCAGTTCAGCGACAGTTGCTCGGAAAAGCTGCTCAACGTCTCCTATCCGAACGGCCGCGTCGGCTTCTACTTCGTGCTGGAGGATAGCCGCATCATCACCTTCAGCGGCATGGACGGCGCCAATCCGACACCGGACAGCGACGTGATCGACCTCGACAAGGTGATCGTCAGCCGCAAGGACACACCGGACACGCCCGATGTCTTCCCGGCAAAGGGCACCTGCGGCTTCGGCAATCCGATGAAGGGCGCCATGACGGTTTCCTGCGAGGGCACGCTATCCGACGGACAGGCCTTTTCCGCGCGCTTCACCACGGACGGCAAACCGCCGACGTGACCACCCGCAAGGCGCGGTTTTTCGCAAACATCTGCGTCATTCGGCCCGGCTCCGTAAATTCGCCAAGAATTGCCGGAAACAAAGGTTGACGGCACTGTCACAAAGACCTCATCTAGCCGGAAATAGTCGAGACTGAAGAATCCATGGCTTCCCGCGCATACAATATCCCGAATCTCCTCACCTACGCCCGCATCGTGGCCGTACCGCTGATCGTGCTGTGCTTCTTCATCGAAGGACGGCTGGAATCGTCGGATTTCGCGCGCTGGGCGGCCTTCGGCCTGTTCGTCGTCGCCTCCATCACCGACTATCTCGACGGCTATCTCGCCCGCATCTGGAACCAGACGTCGAATATCGGCCGCATGCTGGACCCGATCGCCGACAAGCTGCTGGTTGCCTCCGTGCTGCTGCTGATGGCCGCCGACGGCACCATCGCCGGATGGACGATCTGGGCCGCGATCATCATCCTGTGCCGCGAGATCCTCGTCTCGGGCCTGCGCGAGTATCTCGCGGACCTCAAGGTCAGCGTGCCGGTGACGCGCATCGCCAAGTGGAAGACGGCCATCCAGATGCTGGCCATCGCCTTCCTGCTGGCCGGTCCCGCCGGCGACAAGGTGCTGCCCTACACGACCGAGATCGGCATCAGCCTGCTGTGGATCGCGGCGCTCATCACCATGTATACGGGCTACGACTATTTCCGCGTCGGCCTGAAGCACATCGTGGACGAATGAGATGACGAAGCTCGTCTATTTCGCATGGGTGCGCGAACGGATCGGCAAGGGCGAGGAAGAGATCGACCTGCCCGCCTCCGTCAAGACGGGCGGCGACCTTCTCCGGCACCTCAAGACGCTCGGCGACGACTATGCCCATGCGCTGGAGCACGAGAACGTCATCCGCATCGCGATCAACCAGGAACATGTCGAGCACGACGATCCGATCGCCGGTGCCCGCGAGATCGCCCTCTTCCCGCCGATGACGGGGGGCTGAACGGTGGCCGGCGACGCTCCGGTCATCGTGCGCGTCCAGACGGACGATTTTGACGCGGCGGCAGAGACCGCGCGCCTCACCGGTGATGGGGATGCCGGCGCCATCGTCACCTTCACCGGCCTCTGCCGCGATGAGGGCGGGATGCTCGCCGCACTGGAACTCGAACATTACCCTGGCATGGCGGAAGCGGAGATCACGCGCATCTGCCGCGAGGCCGTGGCGCGCTTTTCCCTTCTCGGCATCGCCGCCATCCACCGGGTGGGCAAGATCGCGCCGGGCGAAAACATCGTGCTGGTCATCGCCACCGCCCCTCATCGCCACGCCGCCTTCGACGGCGCGTCCTTCGTGATGGATTACCTAAAGACCTCCGCCCCCTTCTGGAAGAAGGAACATTTCGCCGACGGCCGCACCGGCGGCTGGGTCGATGCCAAGGAGAGCGACGACCGGGCGCGGGAGAAGTGGGCGTAATTGGCTCTTTTGTTTTCGTTTGTCTTTTCGGGAAAACCGGTTCCCACTTTTCCCTGACAAACTCTATGGCACCGGCCGTTCGCGGCGGAAAATCACCAGCAGCAGCACCAGCGCGGAAAAGATCACCAGGTCGCGCCAGAGGAAATCGCCATAGGCGCTCCAGAGCGTCTCGGCAAAACCCATGGCCGCGCCGCCGAGCGCCGAAAGCAGGGGCGCCCCTGCCCCGCCGATCGCGGCGATGAACAGCACCTTCACGCCGAAGACCAGGCCGGCGCCGAAATCCATGTTGCCGTAGTAGGAGACCGCGAGGATGCCGGTGAGGCTGGCGATCAGCGCGGCGATGGCATAGGCAGCGAGGTAGACGCCGGCAGAATCCACGCCGCACAGTTCCGCCGCCTGCCGGTCTTCCGAGACGGCCCGCCAGCGCCGGCCCCAGGCGGAGCGGGCGAGGAAGACGTGGCCGATAAGGACGATGGCGACCATCGCGGCCGTATTTGCCAGTTGCAGCATTGTCAACGCCACCGGAAAGGCCGGGTCGCCCCAGAACACGATCGGCGTGTTGAGGAAGGGCGGCAGCCAGAGGCTGCGCGTATCGGAAGCAAGCCGCGCCGTTTCCATCAGCACCAGCACGGTGCCGACGGCGGCGACCACGACCGTATTGTCCGAGGAGAAGGCAAGCGGGCGCATCACGAAGCGCCCGATGACCAGGCCGGCGCCGATGCTGTAGAGGAGCGCCACGACCGCGCCGAAACCCAGCGCCGCCGGCAGCACCAGCCACAGCCGATCCCAGCCGAAACCCGCAAACAGGATGAACATCTGCGCCGCGAAGGCGAAGAGCGCGCCGTAGCCGATATCCGCCCGGCGCGTCACGGCAAAGGCGATCGAATAGCCGAAGGCAAGCGCCGCATAGAGCGCGGCGACGGGCATTGCATTGGCGATCTGCTGGAGGAAATAGGCCATGGCGGTTCCGGACGGGTTCGATAAATTATAACTGGCAAAATTGCTTTTACCAGTTAGAATATCGCCATGACCTTTTCCTGGACCCCGCATCGGTTTTCCGGCGGCGCGCTCGCCCTCGATGTCGCGAACTCCGTCGTGCTGCGCGCCGATCCCGGGCGGCGGATCGACCGTTTCGCAGATCCGGCCGTGATGGACGCCTTTCCCGACGGTGCGAACCGGCATGGCGCGGAGCGCGCGCTGTTTGGCGCGCTGGAGCCGGTCGGTGCAGACGCCCGCGACGGGCTGGTGGCGCTGCGCGAGGCGATCGACCGCCATTTTCGCGCCGAAGTGCTGGGTGCGGGAAAGCCGGCGCTGATGGCCGACCTGCTCGACGCCATTTCGGCAACGCTGCGCCGCTCCGGCACCCGGCCCCACGCACTCGATACGGCCACCGCCCGCTCCGCCCTGATGCTGCTGACGCAGCCGGAGCCCGAGCGGCTGAAAATCTGCCCGAACTGCCATTGGCTCTTCCTCGATCGCAGCCGCAACCGGTCGCGCGCCTGGTGCGACATGGCCGTCTGCGGCAACCGGGCGAAGGCCAGCCGCCATTATCGCCGCAACCGCGAGGAGCCACGGCCATGAAGAGGTTTCTGCTGATCGCCCTGCTACCCCTGATGCTCGCCGCCTGCCAGCGCGAGACGGGGGCGGACCCGCTGAAGCTGACCGGAAAAATGTTCGTCTTCAACTACCGGCTGGCTTACGCGACCTACATGATCACGCTCGACCGCATCGCGCCGGTGCCGGAGGGATCGGTGGTGAAGGCCGAGTTCGAGAACCCGGCGGGCGGCGCGCCGCTGACGCTGGAGCGCAAGCTCTTTGCCAATCTCAAGCGTGTCGCGCTGGAAAGCCCCGACCTTTCCTGCGTGAAGAAGGGCAAACCCTACAAGGTGGCGATTTCGGTCGTGGGGCCGGACGGCACGACGCTGCAAACCCTTGAGGCCGAGGTCACCTCCACGCTCGACCAGAGCGCCCTGCCGGCAAAGGCGCTGGTCGTCGGTCCCGGCTATGACAAGAACCCGGAAGTTTTCAAGGACGGCAAGACGCCGGAGCATTTCGAAATGGCGACGTGCCCGTTCTGAGCGAATATTCGCCAAGGCTCATGCGTTCCGCCTGAAACGGTTTGTCGCGGGAGGCAATGCGCATGAAGGTTCTGCCTGTCCTGGCCGCCGCCGGCCTCATGCTGATGTCCACCACGGCCCGCGCGCAGGAACCAGCCGCCTGCCCGGCCAAGGCCGCCATCCTCGCCCTTTCCGATACGGTGCTCGCCGAGCGGGAAACGCTGCCGCGGCTGAAGGCGCGCGGTTTTGGCGCCGAGGCCGCCTACCTCAAGATCCGCTACGGCGGGCTTTCGATGGATGCGGCGACCACGCTTGCCCACGGCCTGCGCGACGCCGGGGTGCGCGAGGCGATCGACCTTGCCGGTGCGCTCGATGCGCGGCGCGAGGGCTTCGCCGCGGTTGCCGACGATCCGGCAGGCCTGCCGCAATTCGGCGTGCTCATCTCCACCCTCCGGGCGGTCCTGGAACAGGGCGATACGGAAAAGCTGCTCGCCGCGATCGCCGCCCTGAAGGCCGACCAGCAGGCGTCGATCGGCCAGCGCATCGTGGCGGCTGTCATCGACTGGCCGGACGAGCGAAAGGCAGCGCTTGCCGAGGCTGCAGGCAAGCATGGCCTCCTCCTGATACAGGCCGGCCTCATCGCCTCGCAGCGCGACCCGAAAGCCTGGGCCACCTTCGCCGCCTCGAAACCGGACAGGCTCGCGGATCTGGTGCAGGCCTGGAACTGGGCGCCGGGGTTTGTCGGCAATCCGGCCCTGCCGCGTCCGGCACAAGATGCGAAGGCCGAGGCGATGCGGAAATCCGTGCACACCGTCTTCATCGTCGCCGCGCGCGAGCCGGAGCGGGACTTCCTGATGACCTACCTGAACTATACGGGCGACATCGCCGACACGGAGAAAGCGGCGCAGGCCGTTCTGGCGGAGATCGACGGCGGGGATATCCGGCCGGAGGGCCTGCTGGACCGCGCCTGGCTGACTGCCTATCGCAGCCTGCGCGCCACGGCAGCGGACCCGGCAAAGGTCGATACGGTGCTCACGGAAATCTCGTTCTATGCCGGGCGCTATCTGCGCACCGCCGACGGCCTCTCCGTGCGCGATGTCATCGACCGCCTCATCGCGGTCGAGGCCCTGACGCCCTTCCTCAAGGGCGAAGCGACCGCAGTGCCGGAGATGCCGGAAGAGCTCAGCGCCAGGTTCCAGGCGCAATGGCCGCTCTGGACGGAGATGGCGGCGGCATTGAAGGCGGCCCCCCTGACACCGCTCGCCAAGGACCCGCTGAAGGCGCCGATCGTCGCGGAACTGCTGTTTGCCGCCGGCGATCATGCCCGCCTCGCCGACGTCGTGCTCGCGGCAGAACCGGTGGAGGCGAAACTAGCCATGGCGACCGACTTTGCCATGCGGCTCGACCGCGGCTGCGCCAGCACCATGTATCACCAGGCCGAAGCGGTGCTTTTGTCCGGCCAGCCGATCTTCAAGTTCGATGCCATGAAATGAAAGAACCGGAGCCTTTCGGCCCCGGTTCTTCAAACATATCAGTCATGTCCGGCCGGAGCCGGACAATGCGATTCAGCCGACGATTTCGGTGTCGGAGAACCAGTACTTGATTTCCTGGGCAGCGGTTTCCGGAGCGTCGGAGCCATGAACGGAGTTTTCGCCGATCGACAGGGCATGCGTCTTGCGGATCGTGCCTTCGTCGGCGTTTGCCGGGTTGGTGGCGCCCATGACTTCGCGGTTCTTGAGGATCGCGTTCTCGCCTTCGAGAACCTGGACGATCGTCGGGCCGGAGGTCATGCCTTCAACCAGTTCGCCGAAGAAGGGGCGTTCCTTGTGAACGGCGTAAAAGCCTTCGGCTTCGCGCTTGCTCATCCAGACGCGCTTGGAGGCCACGACGCGCAGACCCGCGTCTTCGAGCATCTTGGTGATCGCGCCGGTCAGGTTGCGCTTGGTCGCGTCCGGCTTGATCATCGAAAAGGTGCGTTCAATCGCCATTTTCCCGTTTCCCTTGGTTTTCCGGTGAAAGTGGCGGTTCCATAGCCGCCAACGCCCGGCAAAACAAGGGGGTGGCGGCGATTGGCGATGTCAGGGCCGAAGTTTCATGCAGCCGTCACACCGCGGCCTGGGCCGCCGCAACGCGGTGGCCGACGCCGCCGTGCAGATCGAGGCAGCGGGCAAACCAGTCCGCCACCGGATCATCCTCGGCAAGCACCTTCGTGCCCGCCGTGGTGCGCAGCCATTGCAGCGCGCCGAAGACGATATAGTCCGGGAAAAGCGGGCCTTCGCCGCCGATGAACGGCTGGATCTTCAGCATGTTGCGCAGCGGCTGGAGCTTCTTGGCAAAGCCCTCGATCTCCGCCTTGCCGGCTTCGGCGATGTCTTCCAGCGAGGCGCCGAGGCGCTCCTCCCGGCTGCGGCGGAAATAGTCCCGGTCGGCCGGCCCGAGCAGGTTGTGGATGTCGAGGATGGCGATGCGGGTGACCGCCATGTGCAGCGTCGATTGCGACCAGTTCTCGATGAAACGGGCCATCGCCTTGCCGCCCTCGCCGCCGAACAGCGACGGCCGGTCGGGATAGGCCTCGTCGAGATAGAGCGCGATGTCGAAACTGTCGCGCACCAGGCGGTCGCCATCGCGCAGCAGCGGCACGGTCGGCGAACTGCCGCCCTCGATCGCCGGGATCTCGGTGAAGCCGACCGGCACCGTCTCATGGTCGAGACCCTTGTGGGCGAGCGACAATACCGTCTTCCAGACATGGGGCGAAAACTGGCGGGTCCTGTCGGCGCCGGAAAGCGCGTATAGCAAGCGGGTCATCAAAGCCTCGTCGTTTGGTGTCGGCGCATTGGAGCGCAGGGCGGCCCGTCACGCAAATCAGATAATTTCATGGGTCGCATTCATGCAGGCGATGCAGGCTTCCGCTATAGTCCGGGCACATCACGGAGACCCCGATGCTCGACCACTACCGCATGTATGCCGCCTATAATGCCTGGGCCAACCGCGCACTCTATGACGAAGTGGGCAAGCTCGACGATGCCGCCTATCGCCGGGAGCTCGGCGCCTTCTTCGGCTCGCTGCACCGCACGCTGAACCACCTTCTCACCGCCGACCGCATCTGGCTGAAACGTTTCACCGGCAGCGGCGACGCGCCGACCAGTCTCGACACAATCCTGCACGAGGATTTCGCCGGCCTGCGGGCGGCAAGGGAGGTGGAGGACGCGCGCCTGGCGGCCTTCATCGATTCGTTGACGGAAGAGAAGATCGCCGCCGATTTCACCTACAGCCCGCTGACCAATCCGACGATCGTCACCCACCCGCTCGGCCCCGCACTGACCCACGTCTTCAACCACCAGACTCACCACAGAGGCCAATGCCACGGGATGCTGACGGCTTTGGGCGGTTCAAGTATTACGCTGGACCTGATTTATTTTGTGAGGACCGAGGGCTCGAAATTCCTATAAATTTTAGGGAGAGTGGTATCTTCGGTTCCTGCAATAGTAGTGATACAGTCATGCGGTATGGAAGCGCTCTACATCGACTGTGAGGGCAGCCCCGCCCTGTCACTCAGGTGACAGGCACGGGCATTCGGTGATGGGATAGTCGCTGCCATGGGGTGGGTACCAGGAGGGCACTTACCTCTCCTGGAAGAGGGAAAAAAAATGGCAAGAACGACCGAAGAGTGGGCAGCCCTGCTCGGTAGTACGCTTTGCAAGATGGCACGGGTCTATGGTACAGACGCCCCCAATGCCTACCTGCCGGAAGAATGCTATCCGGTGATCGAGAAGACCCTGGAGGTGGCCCTGAAGGACGCCCGTGCGGAAGGCTACGCCGCCGCCATGCGCGACCTCCAGCACAACCGACCGGCCCGCGCCAAGGAACCGACCCGCGCGACCGTCATCGGGCAGGTGATGCGGGTTATCCCGCTCGCCCGCCGGACAGCCTGAATTCACGCGACACCCTTCGTGCGGCTGCATCAGGCGATGCGGCCGCACGAGGCGTGAGAGATGCTTGCGTTTCGTCAAGTCCGGTTGAATTTCTTTATCAGCACACGCAAAATTAACCGTGCAATCCGATAGTTACGCCGACTGACATCATCATGGCGCAGGCGATCTCCGCAGCGCCCAGCCGACGGCGTTTCATGACCAGCAAAGCCTCCCCCGCCCCGAAAGACCAGCAGCCGGCCGTTCCGCCGATCATGGCGCGCATCGCGCATGTGATGGCCAATCTCGGCATTTCCGGCCTGCCGCGGAACTATGAGCTGCTGTTCGAGGCGTTGAACGGCAATGCGAGCGTGGCGCGCGAGATTGCGGCCCTCGGCAAGTCGCCGGAACAGGCGGCGCTCGATTCGATCGCGCTGCGCCATTCGCTGCCGAGCCACAATGTTCTGGCTGCCGGCCAGGCCGCGGGGGAAGCCGTGCGCGTGCTTGCGGAGATTTCCCAGACCGCGGAAACGAGCCGCCGCGACCGCGCCGTCGCGCTGCACGAATTGCAGGAAATCGCCGACCGCATGCGCGCCGATCCGGTGCTCGGCATTTCGGATTTCTCCAGCGACACGGTGCGCCTGCTCTCGCTGGTGCGCGACATCCTTGGCATGGACCGCTCGGCGGCGACGAAGATCGACGACCTGCAAGCCCATCTCGACGGGCTGCGCAGCGGCCTCTCCGTCAGCCGCGAGGCGCTGACGCACGATCCGGTGACAGGCCTCGGCAACCATGCCGCCCTGCTCGGCCGGATGAAGGGCGTCTTCCAGGGCGAAGCGGCGGGCACCTCGGCGCTCCTGATGTTCCGCGTCGAGCAGCTCAAGGAGTTCGCCGAGAGCCATCCGGCGGGTGCGGCGGAAAAGACGCTGAAGCGGCTTGCCGCCATCTTCCGCCGCTCGGTCAAGAAGGACGATTTCGTCGCCCGCACCGGGCCGGACCTGTTCTGCCTGCTTTTGTCGGATGTCAGCCGCGAGATCGCGGTCACCATCGCGCGCCGCATCGCCGTTCGCGTCGCGGAAAAGCCGTTCCCCTTCATGGACCGCGAGCTGCCGGCGGGCTTCCTGACGCTGACGGCCGGCGTGTCGCTCAGCGATTCGGCGAGCGCGCCCGCCATGCTCTATGAGCAGGCCGACCAGGCGCTCGCCTATGCCGCCGAAACCGGCATTGCGCTGCGCATTTACTCCGCGGAAGTCGCCGATCGGGCGAGCCGCGGCTATCGTTCCGGGTCGGCCGCCTGAAGAGGCGCGCCTCACCCCTTGCCTTGACTGGTCGCCCCGCCCTATAGACCCGGAATGATCACGATTTCCGGCCTCACCGCCCGCATTGCCGGGCGTCTCCTCATCGAAAACGCGTCCCTCTCGCTGCCGAGCGGCGTGAAGGTGGGTCTCGTCGGCCGCAACGGCACCGGCAAGTCCACGCTTTTCCGCATCATCACCGGCCAGTTCGCCTCGGAAGCCGGCAGCATTTCGCTGCCGAAGAACGCGCGCATCGGCCAGGTGGCGCAGGAAGCGCCGGGCACGGACGACCCGCTGATCGAGATCGTGCTGGCCGCCGACAAGGAGCGCGCCGCGCTGCTCAAGGAAGCGGAGACGGCGACCGACCCGCACCGCATCGCCGAAATCCAGACGCGGCTCACCGATATCGGCGCGCATTCGGCGCAATCGCGCGCGGCCAGCATCCTCGCCGGCCTCGGCTTCAACCACGAAGCGCAGCAGCAGGCGGCGAAGAGCTTCTCCGGCGGCTGGCGCATGCGCGTGGCGCTGGCGGCCGTGCTGTTCTCCGAGCCGGACCTGCTGCTGCTCGACGAACCGACCAACTATCTCGACCTAGAAGGCACATTGTGGCTGGAGGATTATGTGCGGCGTTATCCGCACACCGTCATCATCATCAGCCACGACCGCGACCTCTTGAACACCGCCGTCAACGCCATCGTGCATCTCGACCAGCAGAAGCTCACCTTCTATCGCGGCTCCTACGACCAGTTCGAGCGGCAGAAGGCCGAGAACGACGAGTTGCAGATGAAGGCGAAAGCGAAGAACGAAGCCGCGCGCAAACACCTGCAAAGCTTCATCGACCGCTTCAAGGCCAAGGCCACCAAGGCCAAGCAGGCGCAGAGCCGCGTCAAGGCGCTGGAGCGCATGGGAACGGTCGCCGCCGTGATCGAGACGCATGTGCAGCCGATCACCTTCCCGGAGCCCGAGCGCCAGCCCGCCTCCCCGATCATCGCGATCGAAGGCGGGGCGGTCGGCTATACGCCGGGACAGCCGATCCTCAAGCAGATCAACCTGCGCATCGACAATGACGACCGCATCGCGCTGCTCGGTTCGAACGGCAACGGCAAGTCGACTTTCGCGAAATTCATCTCCGGTCGGCTGGAGGCGGAATCGGGCGCGGTGAAGCGCGCGCCGGGCCTGAAGATCGGCTTTTTCGCGCAGCACCAGCTCGATGACCTCATTCCGGATCAATCGCCGGTCGAGCATGTGCGCCGGCTGATGCCGGAGGCAACGGAGGCCAAGGTGCGCGCCCGCGTTGCGCAGATGGGGCTTGCGACGGAAAAGATGTCGACGGCCGCCAAGGACCTGTCTGGCGGCGAGAAGGCGCGCTTGCTGATGGGCCTTGCCGCCTTCGATGCGCCGAACCTCTTGATCCTCGACGAGCCGACCAACCATCTCGACATCGACAGCCGCCGCGCGCTGATCGAGGCGCTGAACGACTATGAAGGTGCCGTCATCCTGATCTCGCACGATCGCCACCTGATCGAGGCGACCGTCGACCGGCTGTGGCTGGTCAACGAGGGCACGGTCAAAACCTTCGACGGCGACATGGAGGAGTATCGCAGCCTCATCGTGCAGTCCGGCAAGAGGGACGACAGGGAAAAACCGGCCGGCAACGGCGAGCAGGCGAACAAGGCCGACCAGCGCAAGGCGAATGCCGACCGGCGCGCCCAGTACGCGCCGCTCAAGAAAAAGATCAATGAAATCGAATCCCTGACGGCAAAGCTGCATAAGCAGATTCAGCTTCTTGATGCGGAGCTTGCGGATCCGGTGCTCTACGAGAAGAGCCCGGCCAAGGCGGCCGAAAAGGCGAAGCTGCGCGCCATGGCGGTCGACAAGCTGCATGACGCCGAGGAGCAATGGCTGGAGCTTTCGGCCGAATATGAGGAGGCGATGGCGGGATAAGGCCTTTCCGCCCGCCGCCTCAACGCTTCATTAACCATGATCGGACAAAAGTGCTTGCAAGATCATCATCTTGCCGAGTGCGCCCATGCGTTGCCGCCTGCTTCTTGCCGCATTGGCGCTGCTGCCCCTCCTTGCCGGGTGCAACACGACCAAACCGCGCGCCTCCACCGAGACCGCCTTCGTCGAGGCGAAGCAGGCGAAGGTGCTCGACGCGGATGATCCCGTGCCGATGTCGCCCGCCCGCTGGGCCGGGCGCACGGGGCTTGCCGGGCGCACGCTCGCCGTCGCCTCGCTCGCCGACCTGAAGCTGCGGCACAAGGAGGTCGTTTTGACCTTCGACGACGGTCCGGTGCCGGGTCGCACGGAGGCGATCCTCGCCACGCTCGACGCCTACCGCGTCAAGGCGACCTTCCTGATGGTCGGCCAGATGGCGGATGCCTATCCGGCCATCGCCCGCAAGGTCGTTTCCCGCGGCCATACGATCGGCAGCCATACCTATCGCCATGCCAACCTGCGTTATCTCGCCTTCGAGGCGGCGATGGCGGAAATCCGCAAGGGCGAAAAGGCCGTGCAGCGTGCCACCGCCCGCCAGCCGGATTTCTTCCGCTTCCCCTATCTGTCGGACACGTCGGCACTGCGTAGCGCGGTCTCGCGACGCGGCACGATCATCATGGATATGGACGTGGATTCGAAGGACTATTTCAAAGTCTCGCCGGCATCCGTCGCGAGCCGGACCATGGAGGGCCTGCGCAAGCGCGGCCGCGGCATCATCCTGCTGCACGACATCCACAAGCGCACCGCCGCCGTGCTGCCGGCATTGCTCGCGCAGCTGAAGGACGAGGGCTATTCCGTCGTGACGCTGCGCCACAAGGGCGTGGGCGGATCGGATCTGCTCGCCATGGCGGGCGGCTAAGACAGATCAGCCAAGCTCGAATGTCGTGATGCCGAAGATGCGGTTGAGCGGCAGGTCCGGCATCGTTCCGCGATACATACGCGCCGTCTCGAAGACCGGCGACAGGCCGTGGCGCACGCAGAGCGCCTTCGCCTCGGTGTTCGGCGCGGGAATGTCGAGGAAGATCCGGCCGCCGCCGACATTGGCGACGAGCGCACGGAACAGCAGGTCGGCGCCGACATCGGTATCGGAGAACAGCGGGCCGATCTTGAAACCCTCGCGGCAGGCGCGAATCGTGCCGTAGCCGGAGACCTTGGTGCCCTGGAGCAGCGCGAAACTCTGGCGTGTCTCCTGTTCCTTCAGCCATTCGCGCAGGAAGGTCTCCCGGCGGGCCGGGTTGAACCGTTCATCATAGTCGGCGATCAGCGGCACATGGACGGGCGAGACCGGCGTCAGCCGCGGGTCGTTCGGCACAGTGCATTGCATCCGGCCGCCATAACGCACATTGGCGTGCGCATAGGCGAAGCCGGACTTGCGATAGTTCTCCTGCTGGGCGACGACGCCGTCGAGGCCGACTATACGGTCTTCCGCCATCGCCATCGCGGCTTCCCACAGGCGCAGCCCCACACCCTGCCCGCGCACGTCCTTGTGCACGATATAGAAGCCGAGAAAGGCGTAATGCGCGCCATAGCGGACGAGCGAGATCGCCCCCACCATGCGCTTTTCCGCCTCCGCGACGAGATAGCCCTCCGGATCAGCCACCCAGAAGGGTCCGGCATCGCCAAGCCCCGGGTTCCAGCCTTCCGCGGCCGCCCAATCCAGAATGTCGACCAGTTCGTCGCGATAGGCCTTGCGAATCTGGATATCCATGCCCTGCCCTTCGCCCTGCCGCGTTGCTGCCAATCTTTCAATCGGAAAGAGGGCTGTCAACCATGCAGGAAAAGGAAGAAACGCTCAAAAAACAGGCAGATAGCAAAATGCTGCACGTAAGACGAAAGTCGTAGGGGTCCCATTCACCCTTCTTTCCGCCTGCGGCTTGAAACACCAAACCCGACATGGTTAGCTTCCGCGCGATGACACAAGGGTGGGGAAGAGGAACCCTGCTCGCAATTGGGAGGAAATCTATGGATCGTCGTTCATTCATCAAGAAGGCCGGTGTCGCCGGCGTGGGCGGTGCGGCTGCGACCGTACTGGCCGCTCCGGCGCTTGCGCAGAGCAACCCGAAGGTCAACTGGCGCCTTGCCTCCTCGTTCCCGAAATCGCTCGACACGATCTATGGCGGCGCGGAAGTGCTGTCGAAATACGTTTCCGAAGCGACCGACGGCAATTTCCAGATCCAGGTTTTCGCCGCCGGTGAAATTGTACCCGGCCTGCAGGCCGCCGACGCGGCTTCCGCCGGCACGGTCGAAGCCGCCCATACGGTTTCCTACTATTACTGGGGCAAGGACCCGGTCTGGGCGCTCGGCGCCGCCGTTCCCTTCGCGCTCAATGCCCGCGGTCACAATGCCTGGCAGTACCATGGCGGCGGCATCGACATGTTCAACGAGTTCTTGGCGACCCAGGGCCTGATCGGCTTCCCGGGCGGCAATACCGGCGTGCAGATGGGTGGCTGGTTCCGCAAGGAGATCAAGACCGTCGCCGACATGTCCGGCCTGAAGATGCGCATCGGCGGGTTCGCCGGCAAGGTTGTCGAGAAGCTCGGCGTCGTGCCGCAGCAGATCGCCGGCGGCGACATTTATCCGGCGCTGGAAAAAGGCACGATCGACGCGGCCGAATGGGTCGGGCCCTATGACGACGAGAAGCTCGGCTTCTTCAAGGTCGCACCCTACTACTACTATCCCGGCTGGTGGGAAGGCGGCCCGACGGTTCACGCCCTCTTCAACAAGGCGGCCTTCGACGGCCTGCCGAAGGCCTACCAGTCGCTGCTGCGCACCGCCTGCCAGGCGACCGACGCCAACATGCTGCAGAAATACGACTACCTGAACCCGGCGGCCATCAAGCGCCTTGTCGCCGCCGGCGCGAAGCTAAGCCCTTTCAGCCAGGAAATCCTGTCGGCCTGCTTCGACGCCGCCAACGAGGTCTATGCCGAGATGGAAGCCTCGAACCCGACTTTCAAGAAGATCTGGGAATCGATCAAGGCGTTCCGCGGCGAGTATTACCTCAACGCGCAGATCGCCGAGTATAATTACGACACCTTCATGATGATCCAGCAGCGCAGCAACAAGCTCTAAGCGCCTGGCGGAAACCGCACAAAAAACCCCGGAGCAGCGATGCTCCGGGGTTTTTCTTTGGAAAGAGCCGGCTGACGCCGGCCCAAAACATCAGTTGAAGGATGGCGGGCTCGAAAGATCGTTGGTGGGCTTCTGCTCACCTTCACCAGCCGGCTTCTGTTCGCCGCCTTCCAGCGGGTTACCGGCGGGGAGCTGCAAGCCACCCGGCAGGCCGAGGCCGCCGCCGTTGTCCGGCAGCGTCATGCCCCCACCATTGGCACCGAAGCCGGGCACCTCGATCTTGATCGTCGCTGGATCGATGCCGGTTCCCGTATCCTTGTAGTGCATGACCATCTGCGGGAACATGATGGTGAGTGCCACCATGACGATCTGGATGCAGACGAAGGGCACAGCACCCCAATAGATCTGCCCGGTCGTTACCGGCTGGGTCACCTTGCCCGTCACCTTGTCCAGATAGGGCACCTTCGCGGCGACCGAACGCAGGTAGAACAGCGCAAAGCCGAAGGGCGGGTGCATGAAGCTGGTCTGCATGTTGATGCCGAGCAGCACGCCGAACCAGATGAGGTCGATGCCGAGCTTGTCGGCCGCGGGTGCGAGCAGCGGCACGATGATGAAGGCGAGCTCGAAGAAATCGAGGAAGAACGCCAGGAAGAACACCAAAATGTTCACCCCGATCAGGAAACCCGTCTCGCCGCCCGGCAGTGAGACCAGGAGGTGTTCGACCCACAGGTGCCCGTTCACGCCATAGAATGTGAGGGAGAAGACGCGGGCACCGATCAGGATGAACAGCACGAAGGCGGAAAGGCGCGTTGTGGCGGCAAGTGCCGAACGCATCACCTCCATGTTGAGCCGGCCCTTGGCAGCCGCCATGACCAGCGCACCCACAGCACCCATGGCGCCGCCTTCCGTCGGCGTCGCGATGCCGAGGAAGATGGTGCCGAGCACGAGGAAGATCAGCGCGAGCGGCGGGATCAGCACGATGATGACCTGCTGCGCCAGCCGGGACATCATATTGATATTCATCGTCTTATCGACGAGGGCAACGACGTAGATGAAGATGACGCCGCAGGTGGCGCCGAGAATGTCGGCATTCGGGCCCTGTGTCGGGTAGAGATAGACATGCGCCGCGTAGGCAAAGCCGGCCGCGACGATCAGCGCGATGATGAGCGACGTCACGCCGGAGCCGAGCGAGCGCGCCTCTAGCGGCAGGGCCGGCATGGAATCCCGCTTGAGGAAGCTCATCAGCAGGATGTAGCCCATGTAGAGGGCGGTCAGGATCAGGCCCGGGATGAGAGCGCCGGCATACATGTCGCCGACCGAACGGCCGAGCTGGTCGGCGAGCACGATCAGCACGAGCGACGGCGGGATGATCTGGGCGAGCGTGCCGGACGCCGCAATGACGCCGGAGGCGACGCGGCGGTCATAACCGTAGCGCAGCATGATGGGCAGAGAGATGAGGCCCATGGCGATGACCGAGGCGGCGACGACGCCGGTGGTGGCCGCAAGCAGCGCGCCGACGAAGATCACCGCATAGGCAAGGCCACCGCGGATCGGCCCGAAAAGCTGGCCGATCGTATCGAGCAGGTCTTCCGCCATGCCGGATTTTTCGAGCACGATCCCCATGAAGGTAAAGAATGGGATGGCGAGCAATGTGTCGTTCGACATCACCCCCCATAGCCGCTCCGGCATCGCGTTCAACAGCGGCCAGGACAGGTTGATCGAATCGGACAGCGGCGCGAGCTCCACGCCGATGATGAAAAAGAGCAGGCCGTTTGCCGCAAGCGAAAATGCCACCGGATAGCCCAGCAGCAGGAACACGATCAGCGACACGAACATGATCGGCGCGAGGTTTTCCGCAATGAACTCGATCATGCGCCCTTCTCCTCCGCCACGGTAGTGTCAAGCGGCGCGTGCGTCGGCACGTAGGGCGTCGGGTCCTCCATGTCGCCGCTCATGATGGCGATCTTCTTGATGATCTCCGACACGCCCTGGGCGGCAAGCAGCACGAAGCCGGCAAGCAGGATCGCCTTGGCCGGCCAGACGATCAGGCCGCCGGCGCTGGAGGAGCCCTCACCCGAGCGATAGGACATCAGCACATAGGGCACGAGGAAATAGACCATCAGCAGCACGAAGGGCATCAGGAACAGGCAATGGCCGAGAAGGTCGATCCAGTGCTGCACGCGGCGCGAAAACTTGCCGTAGACGACGTCGATGCGGATGTGCTCGTTCTGCGACAGCGTATAGGCGGCAGCGAGCATGAAGGCCCCGCCGAAGAGATACCATTGCGCCTCAAGCCAGGCGTTGGATGACATATTGAACAGTTTCCGGATAACGGCATTTCCGGCGCTCACAAGCACGGCGATCAGGATCAGCCAGCCAACGGCTTTCCCGATGTTTTCCGTAATCGTGTCGATGAGCCGGCTGAAAACCAGCAGCGTCTTCATGAGAACTCCTCCCCGCTTGGCGTGTTATTGCTGTTGTGCCAAGCATAGCCAGAGTGCCGATTTCAAGGCTGGTTTCAAGTCCGAGGCCGGGTTTTCCCGGTCTGAGGCCCGGCATTAGACGAAAGGCGAAGGCCGCCCCGGCGGCCTTGCACAAAGGATAGGCAAGCGTCAGTGCGGAGGCACTCTTGCCCCGGCTGAAGGTTCTGCTACAACACCGCCAAATCATCATACAAATGAGGGTGGAGCCATGTCCCCGATCAATCTCGCAATCGTCGGCGTCGGCAAGATCGTGCGCGACCAGCATCTTCCGGCCGTCGCCAAGAACAGCGATTACAAGCTGATCGCCGCTGCAAGCCGCCACGGCACGGTGGACGGAATCGACAATTTCAAGTCGATCGACGAGATGCTGGCGGCCGTCCCGGCAATCGATGCCGTCTCGCTCTGCATGCCGCCGCAATATCGCTACGAGGCGGCGGAGAAGGCGCTTTCGGCCGGCAAACATGTTTTCCTCGAAAAGCCGCCGGGCGCGACGCTCTCCGAAGTCGCCGACCTCGAAGCGCTTGCCGCCGCCAAGGGCGTTTCGCTCTTCGCGAGCTGGCATTCGCGTTATGCGCCGGCCGTCGAAGCAGCAAGGAGCTTCCTTGCCGGCACGACGATCAGCTCGATGCAGGTGATCTGGAAGGAAGACGTGCGCCACTGGCATCCGAACCAGGACTGGATCTGGCAGGCCGGCGGCCTCGGCGTCTTCGATCCGGGCATCAACGCGCTCTCGATCGTCACCCATATCCTGCCGCGCCCGGTCTTCATCACCGCCGCCACGCTGGAATTCCCGGAAAACCGCGACGCGCCGATCGCCGCTTCGATCACCTTCTCCGACGCCAGGGGCCTCGACCTCAAGGCCGATTTCGACTGGCGCCAGACCGGCAAGCAGAGCTGGGACATCGTCGCCGATACCGAGGCCGGTGAGATGGTGCTGTCCGAAGGCGGCGCGAAACTCTCCATCGACGGCAAGCTGGTGCACGAGGAGCCGGAGCAGGAATATCCGATGCTCTACAAGCGCTTCGCGGAGATCGTGAAGGCCGGGAAATCCGACGTCGACCTCGCGCCGCTCCGCCACGTCGCCGACGCCTTCATGCTCGGCCGCCGCAAATTCGTCGAGGCGTTTCACGACTGAAATGAAGCAAGTCGTCAGACCAGAGCCGTGCGACCTCGACACTGCAAGCGCGGAGGGAGAACCGCTGCCCCATACATCAGGCGGAATAGATATCCGGGTTGTCGAGCATTTCCGCGAGCGCCGCGTCCAGATACGTCGCAAGCCCCGGGTCCTGGCGCAGATCGTCCGCGATCTGCGCCATCAGCTTCTGGTAGCCGTCCAGCAGCGCAGCGTTGCCCGTTAGCCGTCTTGCATGTGACCGGGAAGAAAACAAGGCTTCACTCTCAGCCGCATTGAACGTAGCCCGTGCGCCGCACAATCCGTCAAGTTTTGCTCTAGTCTCGTCCTTCAGAAAGAAGGCGCCGGTAATCAATTCGGGTTCGACAACGCCGAAAATCAGGACCTCTGCCTGATCGTCAGCCGGTTCGTAGGGAAGCGCATCTGTGCGCCGGTTGACTCCGAGCATCTTGTCGAATGCGGCGCGCCCTGTCAGATCACCGAGGCTCCGGCTGGAAATGCTCTTCTCCGCAGCATTGCGCGCGCAAAAAGCGCATTGCTTCTTCCAGATCACATCTGGATCGACAGCCAGGATCACCCAATCTTCATCTGGATCCAGCTGGCGGTACTTCCAGAGCATGCGGTGATTGGGGTGGGCGATGGAGAAGGACGAGCTGTTCGTTCGTCTATCGAACCTATGGACATCGTTCACGGCGGGGACAATGCCCGATTTCGCGTGCCACGCCACCGGCATGATGCCGTTTGCCAGGATCGACGGAAGGTTCGAAACGCGCGTGAAATGCACGAGAAACGGTATCGACCAGGACCGCAACGTCCGGTATTGGACCGGAACAAGGCCAGCCCGACCGGGATTTTTCCGTGGCGGAGCATGTCCAGCAAGTATGGTTTCCAGTTCGGCCTTGTTGGACTCGTACAAGCTGGCGAATTCAGGATCGGTGTCCATCTCCTTCCGGATTCTACGCTCGCGCTTGCCGATGTCGCGAACAGCACCGATGACAAGCTGCCTGTCGCGCAGGGTTTTTCCAAAGGAGCTCTGCTCCTTGCGCTTTTTCTCCTTGTCCTGCGCATCCAGCACCGCGGCGATTTCATTGAATCGGTTTACCGCCTCGGGGATTCCGGACAGGCTGCGCCCGACCTCGTTCATCATACGGCTGACACCTCGGCCACTGATGATGACGCCAGCGGACGCGTCGTCCTTTTCCGTATCTGACGGGGCGTCCGCACGTCCGCCGAAAATTTTGTGCCAGAGCCAGCACAGAACAAGGAACCCGGCGATAAACCACAACATCATTTTATCCCGACGCCGTCAGGCCTTCTTCTGCCAGCGCCCGTCGCTGTTCTGCTGCCAATAGGTAAGCTGGTGACCCTCGCCCTTCAGGCGCTTCCAGTGCTCGCGCGCGGTCTCCACCTCCGCCTGGTCGTAGCCATCGAACATGAAGATGACGCGGTCGTAGGGATCGAGCGCCGGCGGTTCGGCGCCGGCGACGAGGAAGCGCACGGTGGCGGCGTTGGCGTTGTCGGCCGTCATGGTGAGCAGCACCGGCTGCTCGGCGGGAAACGCCTGCTCGTCGGTGCCGTGCGGTAGGAAACTGTCCTCGCGGAAAGTCCACAGATGCGTGTCGAGCGCGTCGCGGCGCTCCGCGTCGCCGGTCTGCACGACGACGCGCCAGCCGCGTTCGAGGCTCTTGTCGAGCAGCGGCGGCAGCGCGTCCTCGAGCTTCGATTCGGTCAGGTGGTAGAAGAGGACTTCGCTCACCCTCTCCTCAGCTTTCGTAATTCGCGCGCACCAGCTCGTCGAGCAGGCGCACGCCGAAGCCGGAACCCCAGGACTGGTTGATCTCGTCGGTCGGCGAGCCCATGGCTGTGCCGGCGATGTCGAGATGCGCCCAGGGCGTCTCCTTGACGAAGCGGTGCAGGAACTGCGCGGCGGTGATCGAGCCGGCATAACGGCCGCCGGTGTTCTTCATGTCGGCGAACTTGCTGTCGATCATCTTGTCGTATTCGCGGCCGAGCGGCATGCGCCACAGGCGCTCGTTCGTCGAGAGGCCGGCGGCGGTGAGGCGCGCGGCGAGCGTATCGTCGTTGGAGAACAGGCCGGCGTGATGGCTGCCGAGCGCCACCATGATCGCGCCGGTGAGCGTCGCGAGGTTGATCATGAACTGCGGCTTGAAGGTCTCGTTGCAATACCAGAGCGCATCGCACAAAACGAGGCGGCCTTCGGCATCCGTGTTGATGATCTCGATCGTCTGGCCGGACATGGACTTGACGATGTCGCCGGGGCGCTGGGCGTTGCCATCAGGCATGTTTTCCACAAGGCCGAGGATGCCGACGACGTTCGCCTTGGCCTTGCGGGCGGCGAGCGTGTGCATCAGGCCGATGACGGCGGCGGCACCGCCCATGTCGCCCTTCATGTCCTCCATGCCGGCGGCCGGCTTGATGGAAATGCCGCCCGTATCGAAGACGACGCCCTTGCCGATGAAAGCGACCGGCCGGTCCTTCTCCTTGCCGCCCTTCCAGTGCATGACGGCCAGGCGCGGCGGGCGTACGGAGCCCTGCGCCACGCCGAGCAGCGCGCCCATGCCGAGCCGCTTCATCTCGCGCTCGGTGAGGATTTCCACCTCGACGCCGAGCTTTTCGAGCGCCTTGGCCTTTTCGGCGAATTCGACCGGGCCGAGCACGTTGGCCGGCTCGTTGACGAGGTTGCGGGCGAGAATCACGCCCTCCGCGACGGCGTCGGACACGTCGTTTGCCTTCTTGGCGGCGCTGGCGGCGGCGGTGACGATCGTCACCTTGGCGGCCTTGCCGTTCTTGGCGTCGTCGTCGTCGCCCTTCTTCGTCTTGTAGATATCGAAGCTGTAGGCGCCGAGCTGCATGCCGAGCGCGAAATCGGCGGCGTTCTTCGCGGTGACGGTGGCGCCCGGCGCATCGAGGTAGATCGTCGCCTTGTCGGCGCGGCCGATCTTGCCGGCTGCGGCACCACCGGCTTTCAGCCAGTCGTGGGCGACGAGCTTGTCCGCCTCGCCGAGGCCGAGAACCAGGATGCGGTCGACGGGTGCGCCATGCGGCGCCAACACGTCGAGGGTCTTCAGCGCCTTGCCGGTGAATTTCGCCACGCCGGCGGCGCGGGTGACGATGCCTTCCGGATCGACCTCGCCGAGACCGGCCGCCGTCTGGTCGGCAATCTGCAGGAGGATCGCAAGACCGCCCGAGGCGCGTGCCGTCTTTGCGAAACCGATGTCGAATCTGGAAGCCATGACTTACTCCGAATCTGTGGCCGGCGGGCCTGTCGTCCGATAAGAGACGGCCGCCAATCTCATCAATTCCTTGTCGCTTTTGCGGCGCTTGGCAAGATGCGGCACCTTGTTTACAGATGGTTAGTCATGCTTGTTCGCCATAAATTTTCCTTGGCCGGAGAGACTCCCGGCTATGGCATCAGCCTGAAGAAAGCTTATATGCCCATGGCTGTTCCGAGGGGTGCCACCGCACAAAGCCGGAGCCGCCTGTCGGAAACGCGGACGAAACGATGAAATTGATCGAGCGCTATATCCTGCGGCGGGCGTCGCTCATGTTCGTCGCCACGCTCGTGCCCCTGCTCGGCATCGTCTGGGTCACGCAGGCGCTCGGCAGCATCAACCTCGTCACCGACAGCGGCCAGTCGATCTTCGCATTCCTGCGGCTCGCGACGCTCATTCTCCCCTCCGTCATCCCGATCATCCTGCCCTTCGCGCTCGTCATCGGCGTGTCGCAGACGCTGACGGTCATGAATGCCGATTCGGAGCTGACGGTGCTGAACTCCGCCGGGGCCTCGCGCATGACGATCATCCGGCCGGTCATGATTCTGGCCGTGGCGATGAGCCTCGTGTCCTTCGTCGTCGACAATTTCGCCGAACCCTATTCGCGCACCGCCGTGCGCAAGATGATCGCGACGGCGCATGCCGACATGCTCTCCTCCGTCGTGCAGGAGAACACCTTCCGCAAGATCACCGACGGCCTCTATGTGCAGGTTGCCGAGCGTCGCAATGGCGGCGTGCTGGAGGGCCTGTTCGTGGCCGATACGCGCGATCCGCGCTTCGAGCTCGTCTATTATGCCCGCGAGGGCGCGGTGGACGAAAACAGCTCGGCGCTGGTGATGAAGGACGGCGAGGTGCACCGCAAGCTGCCCGACGGCAACGTCTCGATCATCAAGTTCGATTCCTACGCCTTCGATCTCGCGGACCTGACGCAGAGTGTCGGCAAGACGAACATCCGCGCCAAGGACCGCGACCTCTTCTATCTGTTCGATCCCGACCCGAACGATCCGCAATACCAGCGCAATCCGGGCGCGTTCACCGCGGAAATCCACCGCCGTTTCACGGAATGGCTGTTCCCGGCCGTCTTCGGCCTCATCGCGCTCGTCGTCAGCGGCGATGCGCGCTCGCACCGCGAAGCCCGCGTGCATCCGATGATCACGGCGCTGCTCACCGCCCTCTTCGTGCGCTGGGCGAGCTTTTATGCGTCGAACAATGCGGAAGATTCCGCCTATTTCATACCGATCATGTATCTCATCCCCGGCGTCACCGCCGCACTGGCGATCCGCTATCTTGGACGCAACAAGAGCCTCGACATTCCCGTGACGCTCGGCGAGCGGTTGACCGAGCTTGGCAATCGATGGCGGGCAGGCCCGGCGTCGACCGGTGGGAGCGGCCAGCCATGATCCCCACACTGGGCTTCTATTTCTTCCGCCGCTATACGGTCACCACCGTCTGGTTCCTGCTCGGCATCTTCTCTTTGATCTTCATCATCGATTTCAGCGAAATGTCGAACCGCGTCGGCGCCCTGCCCGGCTATACGCTGACCAGCGGCCTGCTGGTCACGGCGTTGCGCATCCCGACGATCCTGATGCAGACCGTGCCATTCGTGGCGCTCTTTGCCGGCATGGCGTCGCTGATCTCGCTCAACCGGCGCTACGAGCTGGTCGTCACGCGGGCGGCGGGCATTTCGGTCTGGCAATTCCTGCGCCCCTTCATCATCGGCTCCTTCCTGTTCGGCGTGCTCGCCGTTCTCGCCATCAATCCGATCGCGGCCTGGAGCAGCAGGAAGGCCGTGGAGCTCGAAGCGAGCTGGGGTGCCGCCAACGCCTCGCGCACCGAAAACGCCGTGCCGTGGCTGCGCCAGATCTATGGCGACGACCAGGCGATCATCGGCGCCAAGGCGGTTCTCGACGAGGGCACGCGGCTGCTCAACGTCACCGTCATCCACTTCGATCCGGACGGCCGCATCGTGCTGCGCCAGGATGCCGATTCGGCAACCTTGGAAGATGGTTACTGGCTTCTTAAGAACGTGCACGAGACGCGCAACGGCGAGTTGCCGGTTCGTCTCGAAGAGGTACAGCTTCGTACCAACCTGAAACGGGAATTCGTCCAGGAGAGCCTCGAAAAGCCTGAATCCATTCCGTTTTTGAGCCTTGGGCGCAAGATCGAGGCGGCAAAGTCCTTCGGTTTCCCCACGGACGCGATGGAAACGCAGTTCCATTCCCTGCTCTCGCTGCCACTGCTCCTGGTTGCCATGACGCTGATCGCAGCCTGTGTATCATTGAAATTTAGCCGGTTTAATCAATCGCGTGCGGTGATTCTGGGTGGAATCCTGTCAGGCTTCATGCTTTATGTCGTCACCGTGCTTGTGAAAGCATTCGGAAGCAGCGGTGTTGTACCTCCGTTCGTTGCGGCCTGGCTCCCAGTGGTCGTCGCAATGTCGTTAGGGGCGACGATTCTTCTCCATCAGGAGGATGGCTAGTGGCGGCAGGCGACCGCAAAACGAATAGGTGGTTGAGAGCCGCCCTGCTTGCAGGTGCGGCCATGTGCGCCATCGTGCCCGCCTTCGCGCTCCCCGCCCGGGCGCAGGCACCCGACATCCAGTCGATGGAACCGAATATCCCGGACGACGCCAAGCTGCTTTTGGCGGCGAACGAGCTCGTCTATAACAATGACTCCGAAAAGGTGATCGCCCGCGGCGCGGTGCAGATCAACTACGGCGGCTACAAGCTCGTCGCGCGCCAGGTCGAATACAACCAGAAGACCGGCCGGCTGACCGCCTTCGGCAACATCGAACTCATCGAGCCGACGGGCAACCGCGTCTACGGCGAGCAGATGGACCTGTCGGACGATTTCGCCAACGGTTTCGTCAATGCGCTGCGCATCGAGACCACCGATCTCACCAAGCTGGCGGCGACCAGCGGCGAGCGCGTCAACGGCGAGGAAATGATCCTCAACCACGCCGTCTATACCGCCTGCACGCCCTGCGCCACGGACCCGACGCACCGCTCGCTCTGGCAGATCAAGGCCGAGCGCGTCGTGCAGAACGGCCGCACCAAGACGATCCGGCTTGAGCGCGCGCGCTTCGAGATGTTCGGCCGGCCGATTGCCTATATTCCCGTGCTGGAAGTGCCGGACCATACGGTGAAGCGCAAGAGCGGCTTCCTGTTCCCGCAGTTCAGCTACGAGCAGAAGCTCGGCCTCGGCATCACGACACCCTATTATTTCGCGATCGCGCCGGACATGGACGCGACGATCTCGCCGAGCGTCTTGACCCGTCAGGGTTTCCTCGTCGAGGCGGAGTTCCGCAAGCGCTTCCACAACGGCCAGATCACGCTGCGCGCCGCCGGCATCGACCAGTGGAACCCGGGCGTGTTTTCCGCAGGCACGAGCGACCGGCGCGACGATTTCCGCGGCATGGTCGCCTCCGAGGGCCGCTTCAAGATCAATCCCCGCTGGGCCTTCGGCTGGGATGTCATGGTGCAGAGCGACAACAACTTTTCGCGCACCTATGACCTGGACGGCCTGAGCGACCGCATTCATACCAATCAGGTCTATCTGACCGGTCTCGGACGCCGCAACATCTTCGACCTGCGCTCGTTCTATTTCGACGTGCAGGATGCCGATCCGCAGGACCGGCTGGAGCGCAAGCAGGCGATCGCCCAGACGCTCGACTACGAATATATCGCGCCGCAGCCGGTCCTCGGCGGCGAGCTGTCGATCACGACGAACATCACCAATATCGAGCGCGACCTCTCCGACCGATACAGCGTTCGCGGCAATGAACGCTTCCGCGGGCTTGCCGGCGGCACGACGCGGCTGACCAGCGAACTCGAATGGAAGCGCCAGTTCGTCGTACCGGGCGGCCTCGTGCTGACGCCCCTGCTCGCGGCCCGCGGCGATATCCACCGCCTCGACATGAACGACCCCGGCCTCGCCTATGCCGGCATCTACGAGGACGACAGCAGCGCGACCCGCTCGATGCTGACCGCCGGCCTCGAGGCGCGCTACCCGATCCTGGCGACGACCGACACCAGCACCCACCTCTTCGAGCCGATCGCGCAGATCTACCTGCGCCCGGACGAAGACTATCCGGGCGGGCTGCCGAACGAAGACGCGCAGAGCTTCGTCTTCGACGCGACGAACCTCTTCGAGCGCGACAAGTTCTCCGGCTTCGACCGCATCGAGGGCGGCTCGCGCGCCAATATCGGCCTGCGTTACACCGGCACCTTCGACAATGGCGTGCGCCTGCGCTCGATCGTCGGCCAGTCGTTCCATCTCGGCGGCGTCAATTCCTTCGCGACGCCGGACCTCGTGAATGCCGGTGCCAATTCCGGCCTCGAACGGGATACGTCGGACTATGTCGGCATGGCCGGCTTCGACCTGCCGAACGGCCTTTCGGTCGCCCACAGCGCCCGCCTCGACAAGAACGACCTGTCGCTGCGCCGCTCGGACACGTCGGTGCGCTTCGATGGCGCCCGCTTCGAGACCGAGGTTACCTATACGCGCATCGCCGCGCAGCCGCTTTACGGCCTGGCGGAGAATGCCAGCGAAATCCAGAGCGCCGCGGCGTTTAAGTTCGAGAACTACTGGTCGGTGTTCGGGTCGCTGACCTACGACATCAACCGCCAGAGCCTGTCGCGCAACGGCTTCGGCTTCTCCTACGACGATCGCGACACGGTCTTCTCGGTCGTCTACGAGCAGACGCGCGACAAGTCCGGCACGACGGCGAACGACTGGTCGATCGGTGCGCGGCTGATGTTCCGCACGCTCGGCGACATCAATGTCGGCGATACGACGCTGACGGGCTTCGAATAGGCCGCGCGGCCGCTCTTGTCATCGTTTGGCCGCATGTATTATGCACATCCGGGAGAGCGCCCGCTGGTGAACGCCTTCCGCATGGGAGGCGCGCCCGCACGGATGAAACCGGTGGACGCGGCAATGGGTTTGGGAAAGGGACTGGCATGATGGGCAGACAATCTCTGGTGCGCTCCATGATGATGGGCGTGGCACTTGCCGCCGCCGTGACGATCGCGGCCCCGGTCGGCACCGTTCAGGCGGCAAGCTCCGTCGTGGCTGTCGTCAACAACATGCCGGTGACATCCGGCGAGATCGAGCGCCGCGCCGCCTTCCTCAGGCTGCAGCGCGCCAAGGGCAACCTGCGCGCCATGGCCCGCGAGCAGATGATCGAGGACGCGCTGAAGCGCACGGAAATCCTGCGCGTGCGCAACTCCGTCAGCAGCTCCGACGTCGAAGCCGCCTATGCGCGTTTTGCCTCTTCGAACAAGATGACGACCCAGCAGCTTGGCCAGGTCCTCGACCGCGCCGGCGTCGGCGTCGAACACTTCAAGCAATATATCGCCGTGCAGATGAGCTGGCCGCGCGTGGTCAACGCCCGTTACAGCGGCACCGCCACCGGCAAGACGCTCGTCGAGCGCATGCAGGCAAACGGTGGCAAGAAGCCGGTGACGACGGAATATTTCCTCAAGCAGGTCATCTTCGTCGTGCCGGAAAAGCGCCGCAACGCCATTCTCGGCAAGCGCAAGGCGGAAGCGGAAGCCTCGCGCTCGAAATTCCCGGGCTGCGACCAGGCCAAGGTTTTCGCCGCCACGATGCTCGATGTCTCGATCCGCGACCTCGGCCGCGTGCTCGCGCCGGAAATGCCGGAAGACTGGAAACCGCTCATCGAGAAGGCCGACGGCCTGACGACCGGCACGCGCGTCACCGAACGCGGCGTGGAATATCTCGCGATCTGCAAGAAGCGTGAAGTCAACGACGACGTGGCCGCCGAAATGGTGTTCCGCGCGGAAGACCTCGCCAAGTCGAACGGCAACGAGAACGACGAGAACAGCAAGAAGTACCTCGCCGAACTGCGCAAGAAGGCGACGATCACCGAACGCTGATGTCTCGGCCGTAAGCTTCCGGCCGGTCCGCTCTCTCCAACCCGCTGACGGCAGGTCCCATGACGACGACGAACATTCCTCCGCTGGCGCTCACCATGGGCGATCCGGCGGGGATCGGGCCGGATATCACGCTCGCGCTGTGGTCGGCCCGCAAGACGCTTTCCCTGCCGCCCTTCCTGTTCATCGGCGATGCCCGCGTTCTGTGCGAGCGCGCCGCCTTGCTCGGCCTCGACGTCGCTATTGCTGCGGCGGAGCCGGAGACGGCAGCCGCCCTCTTCCCCGATGCCCTTCCGGTTCTTGCCTGTGACTGCGCCGCCGCCGTCGCGCCCGGTGCGCCCAGCTCACAGAATGCCGCCGCCATCACCGGCGCGATCGAGACGGCGGTCGCGCTCACATTTGCCGGGCGCACATCGGCCGTCGTGACGAACCCGATCGCCAAGGCCGTGCTCTACGATGCCGGCTTCGGTTTCCCCGGCCATACGGAATTCCTCGCCGACATCGCGGCCAAAGCCACCGGCAAGCCCGCCCTGCCCGTCATGCTGCTTGCCGGACCGAAGCTGCGCAGCGTGCCCGTGACGATCCACATCCCGCTGAAGGATGTTCCCGCGGCGCTGACGGAGGAGCTGATCGTCGAGACCGCCGTCATCACCGAACGGGATCTGCGCCAGCGCTTCGGTATTGCGCGCCCGCGCCTTGCCATTGCCGGCCTCAACCCGCATGCGGGCGAAGGCGGGGCGCTCGGCCTGGAGGACGACGCGATCGTGCGCCCGGCCGTGGAGCGGCTGAAGGCCGCCGGCATCGACGCCGTCGGGCCACTGCCCGCCGATACGATGTTCCACGATGCCGCGCGGGCCACCTATGACGTGGCGCTCTGCATGTATCACGACCAGGCGCTCATCCCCGCCAAGGCGCTCGGCTTCGACGATTCCGTCAATGCGACGCTCGGCCTGCCCTTCATCCGCACCTCGCCGGATCATGGCACCGCCTTCGCCATCGCCGGCAAGGGCATCGCCAGGCCGGACAGCCTGCTGGCGGCGCTGCGGCTCGCCTACGACCTCGCCATGCACGAAAGGACCGCGTGATGGCGGCACTAGACGGACTGCCGCCGCTGCGCGACGTCATCCAGCGCCATGGGCTCGACGCGAAGAAGGCGCTCGGCCAGAATTTCCTGCTCGACCTCAACCTGACCCAGAAGATCGCCCGCACCGCCGGCCCCATCGAGGACCACACGGTTATCGAGGTCGGCCCGGGACCGGGCGGCCTGACGCGCGCCATCCTCGCGCTCGGCGCCAGGCGCGTGATCGCCATCGAGCGCGACGCGCGCTGCCTGCCGGCGCTTGCGGAAGTATCCGATCATTATCCGGGCCGTCTGACGGTCATCGAAGGCGACGCGCTGAAGACCGATTTCGAGGCGCTGGCGCCCGGCGAGCCGGTGCGCATCATCGCAAACCTGCCCTACAATGTCGGCACGCAACTGCTCGTCAACTGGCTCCTGCCGAAGGCCTGGCCGCCGTTCTGGGATTCGCTGACGCTGATGTTCCAGCGCGAAGTGGGCCTGCGCATCGTGGCGGATGAAAACGACGACCATTACGGCCGGCTCGGCGTGCTTTGCGGCTGGCGCACCGGCGCCCGCATGGCCTTCGACGTGCCACCCCAGGCCTTCACGCCCCCGCCGAAGGTGACCTCCACCGTCGTGCATCTGGAGCCCATCGCCAACCCGCTGCCCTGCGACGTCGCGAAGCTGGAGCGCGTCACCCACGCCGCCTTCGGCCAACGCCGCAAGATGCTGCGCCAGAGCGTCAAATCGCTCGGCGGCGAGGCGCTGCTGGCCCGCGCGGAGATCGACCCGCAGCGGCGGGCGGAGACGTTGAGCGTGGAAGAATTCGTGCGGCTGGCGAACGCGCTCTGAGGTCGCTCGTAGCTACCCCCCTCTGCCCTGCCGGGCATCTCCCCCTCAAGGGGGGAGATTGGATGGGGCACCGTTTCGCCTATCTCCAGCGTTGCTGATTGTGCAAGATTTTCGCCTCTTGCCGATCTCCCCCCTTGAGGGGGAGATGCCCGGCAGGGCAGAGGGGGGTATCGCTCCGCCGGCTTTGCTACCGCCTAAAGAACCGGCTTCTCCGTCACCAGCTTCGTCACGAACTCGAACAGCCCATGCCGTCGGTCGCGGCGCAGGCGTTCGGCCTTCACGATGCTCTGCACCGCGTCGAAGGCGACGGAGAGGTCGTCGTTGAGGATGACGTAATCGTATTCGCGCCAGTGCTCGATTTCCGCGCAGGAATTGGCAAGCCGCGTCTGGATGACCTCTTCGGTATCCTCGGCGCGGCGATGCAGACGCGATTGCAGCTCGGTCATCGAGGGCGGCAGGATGAAGATCGAGACGACGTCGGCCGGCATCTTTTCCTGGAGCTGCTGGGCGCCTTGCCAGTCGATGTCGAACAGCATGTCGCGGCCGACGGACATCGCCTCTTCCACCGGCTCGCGCGGCGTGCCGTAGAAATTGCCGTGCACCTCGGCCCATTCGAGCAGCGCATCGCTGTCGCGCAGGCGTTCAAATTCCTTGTGGTTGATGAAATGATAGTGCCGGCCGGCGATTTCGCTCGCGCGGCGCTGGCGCGTGGTGACGCTGACCGACAGGCTGAGACCCGGATCGGCCTCCAGCAGGTTGCGCGCGATTGTCGACTTGCCGGCGCCCGATGGCGAGGAGATGACGAGCATGAGCCCGCGGCGTTCGATTTGGATATGTTTCGACGGCTCGGCCATGGCCTACTCCAGATTCTGGACCTGTTCCCTGAACTGATCGATGACGACCTTCAGCTCGATACCTGCAGCCGTTACAGCAGCGGCGTTCGACTTGGAACAGATCGTATTCGATTCCCGGTTAAATTCCTGTGCGAGAAAATCGAGCTTGCGGCCGACCGGCCCGCCCTGCGCCAGAAGTTCGCGCGCGGCCGCGACATGCGCCTTCAACCGGTCGATCTCCTCGCGCAAATCCGCCTTGGTGGCGATAAGGGCGGCCTCCTGGTGCAGCCGGTCGCGATCGAGCGCCGTCGTGCCCTGCATGAGCAGCGCCACCTGCCCCGAAAGCCGCTCGGCAATCGCCGCGACGCTGCGCGACGGATCGGCCTCCACCACGGCGGTCAGCGCCTCGATGCGGGCGACCTGGCCGAGCAGCACGCCGGCAAGCGCCGTGCCCTCGCTCGCGCGCATGTCGGCAAGACAGCGGATCGCCTCGGCAAAGCCCGCGCGGATATCGCCGTCGCGCGCCATGCGCTCCGTCTCGCTCTCCTCGGCCTCGCGGAAATCGACGATGCCGCGCACCGCCAGCAGCGTGTCGAGCTTGAGGGGGGCGGGATCGACGATGCCGGCAAGCTGGTCGCGCAGCGCCAGCACGGCGGAGAGCGCGCCCTGGTTCACCACCGCCTCGATCTGCGGCTCGCTGACGCTGACGGCAAGGCCGATCTGGAGATTGCCGCGCGAAAACGCCTCGCCGGCCACGCGCCGCACATCGGCCTCCATGGCCTCGAAACCGGGTGGTATGCGGAGCCGGAGGTCGAGGCCCTTGCCGTTGACCGAGCGCAGCTCCCACGCCCAGCGGGTGCGCCCGCTGGTTCCCTCGACCCGCGCAAAGCCGGTCATCGATTGCAATGTCATGTCGTCCTCCCCTGGCGCCCGCCGGGGTTCGCCAACAGCTGCGCCGAAACCGCGCGAGGGGCCTCGCACGGAATCACGCGCTCAAAGTGAAGCAGTTTGCCGGGGTTGGAAACGGCCAAGCCGGCGGATCGCGTGGCGATCCACATCAAAGGCAGCGCCCGGTCGCCCACCGGCCTCCTTTTACTGGGAGCCGGCCGCTTCCGCCTCTTTCGCAGCCTCTGCCGCCTTCTCCGCTTCCAGCTTGCGCCAGCGGCGGACGTTCTGGTTGTGCTCGTCGAGCGTCTCGGCAAAGACGTGCCCGCCGGTGCCGTCTGCGACAAAGTAGAGGTCCGGGGTGCGCGACGGGTTTGCCACGGCTTCGAGCGCCGCGCGGCCGGGATTGGCGATCGGCGTCGGCGGCAGGCCCTTGATGATGTAGGTGTTGAACGGCGTCTGCTTTTCGAGATCCGACTGGAAGATCGGGCGGTCCGCCGGCTTACCGTCGCCGCCGAAGATGCCGTAGATGATCGTCGGGTCGGATTGCAGGCGCATGCCCTTCTCCAGCCGGTTCAGGAAGACCGAGGCGACGCGCGGGCGCTCGTCGGCCCTGCCCGTCTCCTTCTCGACGATCGAGGCGAGTGTCACGAATTCCTCGCGCGTGGCGACCGGCAGGTCGTCGTCGCGGCGCTCCCAGATCTGGTCGATCAGCGCCTTCTGCGCGTCCTGCATCTGATGCAGGATATCGGCACGCTTGGTGCCGCGCGAGAACTTGTAGGTATCGGGCATCAGCGAGCCTTCGGCCGGAAGCTCGGCCGGCAGATCGCCTTCGAGCACCGGATCGTCGGTCAAGCGCTTGAACACCTGCTTGACCGTAAGCCCCTCCGGCACGGAGACGGAATAGAGGATCGACTTGCCGGATTTCAGGAGTTCGACGATCTCGCGCATCGTGGCGCCGGCCTTGATCTCGTATTCGCCGGCCTTCAGCGTGTCACCGTCGAGATAGACGCGCGAAAGCACGCGGAAGACGCGGCTGTCGCTGATGACATTGTTGCGTTCGAGATTGGCCGCGATCTCGTTCGTGCCGGCGCCGGCGCGCACGATGAAGTTCGTGTTGGCGGTGAGCGGACCCGGTTCCTCGTAGCTCTTCACGCCGTAATAGAACACGCCGATGCCGATGATCGAGGCGAAGACGACCACGGTCATGACAAAATTCAGGAAGATGACGATCTGGCTGCGGGCCTTGCGCGAGCGCTTTCGGCTCGGCGGCTGCGGCACCTGTTCCGGCCGAAGGGCCTCGCTGGCGGACTTGGGAATGATGCGCGGCTGGCCGGATGCCTCGCCGCGGCCAAACTGCGTCTCGCCGGAATCGTTCGTGTCGCTCACGGACTGTCCTCATGTTCGGGCATTGCTCGACGTCTTCCAACAGAGCAATACGGCAAAAGCAGGATCGACCCCGCTCTTCGCATTCGGGTGTGTGGCGTGCCGGGTTTTTATCCCCGGAATCAGGCGTATCGCTTCAAAACGATGGACGCATTCGTTCCGCCGAAGCCGAACGAGTTGGACAGCGCCACGTTGATCTCGCGTTTGCGCGCCTTGTGCGGCACCAGGTCGATCGCCGTCTCGACGTCGGGATTGTCGAGGTTCAGCGTCGGCGGCGCGATGTTGTCGCGGATCGCCAGCGCCGTGAAGATCGCCTCGACCGCACCGGCGGCACCGAGCAGATGCCCGATCGCCGACTTGGTGGACGACATGGAGACGCGGGGGGCAGAATCGCCGACCAGGCGCTCGACGGCGCCGAGCTCGATCGTGTCGGCCATGGTGGAGGTGCCGTGCGCGTTGATGTAGTCGAGCTCGCTTGCCGGAATGCCGGCGCGCTTCAACGCCATCTGCATGCAGCGATAGGCGCCGTCGCCGTCTTCGGCCGGTGCCGTGATGTGGAAGGCGTCGCCGGACAGACCGTAGCCGACGACTTCCGCATAGATCTTCGCGCCGCGCGCCTTGGCGTGTTCCAGCTCTTCCAGGATGACGACGCCGGCGCCCTCGCCCATGACGAAGCCGTCGCGGTCACGGTCATAGGGCCGCGAGGCTGCGGTCGGGTCGTCGTTGCGCTCGGTCGAGAGCGCCTTGCAGGCGGCAAAGCCTGCGAGCGCGATGCGGCAGATCGGCGATTCGGCGCCGCCCGCCACCATGACGTCGGCGTCGCCGAGCGCGATCAGGCGGCTGGCATCGCCGATGGCGTGCGCGCCGGTCGAACAGGCCGTGACGACGGAATGATTGGGGCCGCGCAGCTTGTGCTTGATCGAGACCTGGCCGGAGGCAAGGTTGATCAGGCGGCCGGGAATGAAGAAGGGCGAGACGCGGCGCGGACCCTTGTCGCGGAGCGTATAGCCGGCCTCGACGATGCCTTCGAGGCCGCCGATGCCGGAGCCGATGAGCACGCCGGTCGCGATCTGGTCTTCGTTGGTCTTGGGATGCCAGCCGGCGTCGGCAAGCGCCATGTCGGCGGCAGCGACGGCGTAGACGATGAAGGGATCGACCTTGCGGCGTTCCTTCTGCTCCATCCACTGGTCAGGATTGTAGGTGCCATCGGTGCCATCACCCAGCGGGATGGAACAGGCAATCTTTGCGGGAAGGTCATCGACCTCGAAAGTGGTGACCCTGGCTGCGCCGCTACGGCCTTCAAGAAGCCTGGTCCAGCTGATTTCAGTGCCACAGCCGAGCGGGGATACCATGCCGGTCCCCGTGATAACGACACGCCTCATCGTTCGTGATCCACCCTACCTGCTTTTATCTTTATCGCCTCGACGAGGAGGTGCGGCCTCCCATGGGAGACCGGGACGGGCCGCACAAAGCGGCCCGCCGGAAGTCAGATCAGGCCTGGGCCTTCTCGATGAACTTGACCGCGTCGCCGACCGTCAGGATCGAGTCAGCAGCATCGTCCGGGATCTCGACGCCGAATTCTTCTTCGAACGCCATGACCAGTTCGACGGTGTCGAGCGAGTCCGCGCCAAGATCATCGATGAAGCTTGCGCCTTCGCTGACCTTTTCGGCGTCAACACCCAGATGATCAATGACAATTTTCTTTACGCGTTCTGCTACGTCGCTCATGTCGGATTCCTCGACCTTTGTTTTTGATCGGCGCCTGTCACGGCACCGGACACTCAACACGCCCGATGTGCCTCAAGAACACATCCGGCAATCCCTTCAACCGGCAATGCGGCATTGGCGATACTGTTTTGTACCGCCTGAACGCGCAGGCATTTCACGGTCGACTGCTGACAGTCATGGCCCGATTAACACGGTTTATGTCTGTCGCAAAGTGCGAAAATGGCTGGGGCTCCGGCGGTCAACATGCAATTTCAGCTGGTTGACCGGGCGCTTTGCCCCTTGTCAGATCATCGCCATGCCACCGTTCACATGCAGCGTCTGGCCTGTCATGTAGGAGGCTTCCGACGAGGCAAGGAAGGCCACGGCGGAGGCGACTTCCGCCCCGGTGCCCATGCGCTTCATCGGGATGGCGCCCATGATGGCGTCCTTCTGCTTGTCGTTCAGCTTGCCGGTCATCGCACTTTCGATGAAGCCGGGGGCGACGCAGTTGACCGTCACGTTGCGGGTCGCGATCTCGGCGGCCAGCGACTTGGTGAAGCCGATCATGCCGGCCTTGGCGGCGCAATAGTTCGCCTGGCCCGGATTACCGGTGACGCCGACGACGGAGGTGATGTTGATGATGCGGCCATACCGGCGGCGCATCATCGGGTGGGTGAGCTCGCGTGTCAGGCGGAAGACCGCCGTCAGGTTCACTTCGAGAACCGCATCCCAGTCGTCGTCGCTCATGCGCACGAACAGGCCGTCCTTGGTGATGCCGGCATTGTTGACGAGGATGTCGACGCCGCCGAGCTCGGCTTCCGCCTTCTCGCCCAGCGCCTTTACTTCAGCGCGGTCGGAAAGGTTTGCCGGAAAGATATGGACGCGCTCGCCAAGCTCGTTGGCAAGCGTTTCCAGCTTCTCGACGCGCGTGCCGTGCAGGCCGACGATGGCGCCCTGGGCGTGGAGGATGCGGGCGATCTCTTCGCCGATGCCGCCGGACGCGCCGGTAACGAGGGCCTTGCGGCCGGTAAGATCAAGCATGGTTTCGCTCCTTTAAAGAGAGATCAGCCGATGAGCGCGGCGAGCGCGCTGTCGATATCGGCGGGGGTGTTGATGGCGATGCCGGTGACGGACTTGTCGATGCGGCGTGCGAGGCCGGTCAGGACCTTGCCGGAGCCCACTTCATAAAGCGTGGTGACGTCGTTCTTCGCGAACCATTCGACCGTCTCGCGCCATCGCACCTGGCCGGTGACCTGCTCGACGAGCAGGCGGATGATTTCCTGGGGATCGCTGACCGGGGCCGCACGCACGTTGGCGACGACCGGCACGACCGGGGCCTTGGCCGCAACGCCGGCGAGCGCCTCGCGCATGGCGTCGGCGGCGGGCGCCATCAGGGCCGAATGGAAGGGGGCGGAGACGGTGAGCATCAGCGCACGCTTGGCGCCCTTCTCCGTCGCGAGCCGGGCCGCGACTTCGACGGCGGGCTTGGAGCCGGAGATGACGAGCTGGCCGCCGCCATTGTCATTGGCGATCTGGCAGCTACCGCCCTTGGAGGCTTCCTGGCAGACCGCTTCCACATCCGCCTGCTCCAGACCAATGATCGCCGCCATGGCGCCCTCGCCCACCGGCACGGCCGACTGCATGGCATTGCCGCGGATGCGCAGGAGGCGCGCAGTATCGGCCAGCGAGAAAGTGCCGGCGGCACAGAGCGCGGAATATTCGCCGAGCGAATGGCCGGCGACATAGGAGACCTGATCCTTCAGCGACAGGCCGCGCGCTTCCAGCACGCGCATGACGGCGATCGAGACGGCCATCAGCGCAGGCTGGGCGTTCGCCGTCAGCGTCAGCGTCTCTTCCGGTCCCTCGAACATGATGGCGGAAAGGTTCTGGCCGAGGGCCTCGTCGACTTCCGCGAAAACGGCGCGCGCTTCCGGGAAGGTTTCGGCGAGATCCTTGCCCATGCCGACGGCCTGGCTGCCCTGGCCGGGGAAGGTGAATGCTACGCTCATCGGGGGTCTCCCATCTTATGTTTTCTTTTCCATTCACATTCCGGAAGGCCGAGTCAAGGCGTCGGGCCAATCCCGCAAGCCGCGCGGCCGGCATTTCCAAGGGCTTCGCACAGACTTCCGGCTTGCACTTTGCGGCGACCGGCCTACATTCGCGCCGTTCCCACAACAGGATTTCTCCTCCCATGAAATATAATCCGCTCGGCAGGACCGGCATCAGCGTGTCGGAAATCTGCCTTGGCACGATGACCTGGGGTTCGCAGAACAGCGAGCAGGACTCGCACGACCAGCTCGACTACGCCTTCTCCCAGGGCGTGAACTTTATCGATACTGCCGAACTCTATCCGACCACGCCCCTCTCCCCCGAAACCTACGGGGACACCGAACGCTTCATCGGCTCCTGGATGAAGGCGCGCGGCAACCGCGACAAGGTGGTGCTCGCCTCAAAGGTCGCCGGCCCCGGCCGTCCCTATATTCGCGGCGGCCAGCCGATGAGCCGCGCCGGCATCCTGGAGGCGATCGACAACAGCCTCTCCCGCCTTGGGACCGACTATCTCGACCTCTACCAACTGCACTGGCCGAACCGCGGGCATTATCACTTCCGCAATGCCTGGAGCTACGATCCATCGAAGCAGGATCGCGAAAAGGTCGCCGCCGAGCTTCTGGAAATCCACGAGACCATCGGCGACATCGTCAAGGCCGGCAAGGTGCGCGCCTTCGGCCTTTCCAACGATACGGCCTGGGGCACGATGCAGTTGCTGAAGCTTTCCGAAGAGAAGGACCTGCCGCGCGTCGCCTCGATCCAGAACGAGTATAACCTGCTCTACCGGGCCTACGATCTCGACCTCGCCGAAGTGTCCCACCACGAGGATATCGGCCTGCTCGCCTATTCGCCGCTCGCCGCCGGGCTCTTGACCGGCAAATATCTCGACGGTGCCCGGCCGGAAGGCTCGCGCCTGACGAAGAACGGCGATCTCGGCGGCCGCTACCAGCCGCATCAGGAGCCGGCGGTGCGTGCCTACGTGGCGCTTGCAAAGGAATATGGGCTCGATCCCGCCCAGATGGCGCTCGCCTTCTGCCTGACTCGGCCCTTCATGGCCTCCGTCATCATCGGCGCGACGACGATGGAACAGGTGAAGACGGACATCGGGGCGAAGGACCTGGAGCTGTCCCCCGAAGTGCTGAACGGCATTCGCCGCATCCACCGACTCTATCCGGCGCCGATGTAAAAGACAGGCCGGGCGGCCCTGGGCCGCCCGGACCAATCATCAATGGATGGGCTTCGGCTCCTGCGTTTCCGGCAGCAGCCAGTTCAACAGCACGGCGCAGAGACCGCCGGTCGCCACACCCGATTCCAGCACGTCCTTCATGAAGCGCGGCATGTGCGAAACGAATTCCGGCACCTGCGACACGCCAAGACCCAGCGCCAGCGAAATGGCGATGATCAGCAGCGCGCGGCGATCGAGCTGCACGCCGGCCAGGATGTTGATGCCGGAGGCGGCGACCGCGCCGAACATCACGATGACCGCTCCGCCCAGCACCGGCTCCGGCACCGCCTGGATGACGCCGGCAATGGCCGGGAACAGGCCGAGGATGACAAGCACGCCTGCAATATAGACGCCGACATGGCGGCTGGCGACGCCGGTGAGCTGGATGATGCCGTTGTTCTGCGCGAAGACCGAACTCGGGAAGGTGTTGAAGATGCCGGCGAGGAACGAGTTCGCGCCGTTGACCAGCACGCCGCCCTTCACCCGCTCCATCCAGACCGGGCCTTCGACCGGCTGGCGCGAGATCTTGCTGGTGGCGGTAATGTCGCCGATCGCCTCAAGCGAGGTCACCAGGTAGATCACCACCATGGGCGCAAACAGCGTCCAGGAGAAATCCAGCCCGAAATGCAGCGGTGTGGGCACCTGGAACCAGGCGGCCTGGTGGATGCCGGCAAAATCGAGCCGGCCGAGCCAGGCTGCCAGAGCATAACCGACGCCGAGCGCGATGATGATGGCGCTGCTGCGGACCCAAACGACCTGGATGCGGTTCAAGCCGATGATCAGCGCGAGCACGGTGCCGGACAGCAGCAGGTTCTCGCCATTGGCAAACGTGCCCGATTTCATGGCGCCAAAACCGCCGCCCATGCTGATGAGGCCGACCTTGATGAGCGTCAGGCCGATCATTAGCACGACAATGCCGGTGACGAGCGGTGTGATCAGCTTGCGGATGAACGGAAGCACGCGCGAAAGCCCCATCTCGATGAAGGAGCCGGCGATCACCACGCCGAAGATGGAGGCCATGACCGCCTCGACGGGCGTGCCCGAATTGACCATCAGCACGCCGCCGGCAATCAGCGGGCCGACAAAGTTGAAGCTGGTGCCCTGGACGATCAGCAGGCCGGCGCCGAGCGGCCCGAACCGGCGGCACTGGACAAAGGTCGCGATGCCGGAAATGACCAGCGACATCGAAACGATCATGTTCGTATCACGCGCGGAAACGCCGAGCGCCTGACAGATCAGGAGCCCCGGCGTGACGATCGGCACGATGATGGCGAGCAGGTGCTGGATGGCGGCGAGAAGGGCGATCGGCGGCTTCGGCCGATCCTCCAGCGCGAAGACCAGTTCGCTTGATGGCGACGGCGGCAGATCCGGATGCGTATGGGCGTTCATGCGCGGACCTCGCTCAAGATCCCGCTTTTGCGCGCGGCTTCACGGCGTCGTGCTTGCGCACGATCGTTGCGGTAAGTCATGCCTTCTCCTCCCGGCTCGGTCGTTTTCGCCCCAAGGGCGTGCCCGAAACCTCCAGACTTCGGGCGGATCAGGCTAGCCGAGTTCGTCGAAAGCGATTCTTCAAAAAAACCGGAAAGAGTTTCGCGCAAATGGCCGGTTCGACCTGACAGACAAAAGAAACCCGCCGTTTCCAGCGGGTTTCTTCGTTTGCGCCCCTGTCGGGTGACGTTACGGGGTGGTCGTGGTTGCGCCACCACCTTCAGCCGGCTGGCCGCCACTCGGCTGGGTTTCCAGCGTCTGCGTGCCGCCAGTCTGGCCTTCGGTGGTCGTGCCACCGGCCGGTGCCGTATCGGTCGTGCCGATTGCCGAGGTATTGGCATTCGGATCGACGCCGTCACCCGGCGTTCCGCTGCCGACGAAATAGAAGATGCCCACGGCGACGAGGACAGCCAGGATTACAGCGACGGCCCAGCCGCCGGTGCCGCTGCCGCGGCTCGTCTGGTTGACGACGGTCGGGCCACGGTCATCCACCGGACGCGTCAAGCGATCTTCCGGGGGACGATTGACAAGGTTCGGGTCTTGCATGTCGGTCACTCCATCTGGTTGGATCGGAAGGAAGAATGCGGCATTCGCGATTTGGTTCCCGCCCCTGTTGCAAAACGGGGCAAGGCTTTCGCCCGCCAGCCCTTGCGTTCGGCGCAAAAATCCGTATAAGCGCGCTGTTCAACACACCCGGTCAATCGGCTGGTGGCTGAACGGAGGGCCGGCTTTCCTTTGGGAATGCCGTTTGGAGCCAAGGGCTCTAGCCTCCCGTGTCTCCGCTCTCGACCGTCTGGATTAACGCTTTTCTTGCTTCGGGCCTTTGGCTCCTTAAGAACTGTCGTTGAGGCTTGGCGCCGGTTTCGGGTGTAAACGCAAGAAAGGCAAAGCCACATGGCTCTCTACGAACATGTATTCCTGGCCCGCCAGGACGTGTCCGCCCAGCAGGTCGACGGTCTCGTCGAACAGTACAAGGGTGTGATCGAAGCACACGGCGGCAAGGTCGGCCGTATCGAAAACTGGGGCCTCAAGTCCCTGACCTACCGCATCAAAAAGAACCGCAAGGCACACTACGCCCTGATGGACATCGATGCCCCGGCTGCTGCGATCCACGAAATGGAACGCCAGATGCGCATCAACGAAGACGTTCTTCGTTACATGACCATCGCCGTGGAAGCCCACGAAGAAGGCCCGTCGGCCATGATGCAGAAGCGCGACCGCGACGACCGTCCGCGCCGCGATGGCGACGACCGTGGCCCGCGCCGCGACTTCGGCGACCGTCCGCCGCGCCGTGACTTCGGCGATCGTCCGGACCGTGGTGGCGAACGCCGCCCGCGCGAAGACCGCGCGTAATCGAAGCTGAAGGAGAATTAAGACAATGGCTGATACTTCCTCCGCTCCGGCACGCCGTCCGTTCCACCGCCGCCGCAAGACCTGCCCCTTCTCGGGCGCAAACGCTCCGAAGATCGACTACAAGGACGTCCGTCTCCTGTCGCGTTACATCTCCGAGCGCGGCAAGATCGTTCCGTCCCGCATCACGGCCGTTTCCCAGAAGAAGCAGCGCGAACTCGCCAAGGCGATCAAGCGCGCCCGCTTCCTCGGCCTGCTGCCCTACGTCGTAGCGTAATGACGTGACTCTGCGGCCTGACTCGACGTCGGGCCGAGGCACATGACTCCGGGGAAGACGGTTTGCGCCGCCTTCCCCATTTCCCTTCCGCGTTGGGCGCGGATCGGAGCCGCCGGCTTTTTAAAAGCCAAAACCCATGTTGGGGAGACGGTCCTGAATCAGTTTGTCAGGAAACTCCTCTAACTGTCTGACCAGACAGGACAGCGAACCGTGAAGAACCTGACGCCGACATCGATTGCGACCGGCCTGATTGCCGGTGTGACCGCCGCTCTGCTTTCGCTGAGCGCGAACGCGCAGTCGTCGTTTGCGATCGTGCTTTACGCCGCGTCCGCCCTTCCCATTCTCATTGCCGGCCTCGGCTGGGGCAATGCCAGCGCCTTGATCGCGGTCGTCGCCGGCGGCGCCATCGCATCGGCCCTCGTCTCCTCCTATTTCGCGCTGTTGATCGTCATCATCACGCTGATCCCGGCCGGTTGGCTCTCCAACCTCGCGAACCTCGCCCGCCCCGCCTCCGAGCTCGGCGGCCCGGACAACGCGCTCGCCTGGTATCCGCTGTCCAACATCCTCGTGCATCTCGCCATCATGGTGACGCTCGGCATGATCGCGGTCGGCGCGATCGTCGGCTACGACAGCGCCATGGCGAGCCAGCTGGTCGATATCGTCATCCAGACACTGAAGGCGCAGGAGCCGCTCTACAATCCGGATGCGACGGCAATCGCGCAGCTCAAGGCCGTGTTCGCGCTGGCGCTGCCGCTGGTGCAGGGCGCGCTCTGGGTCTTCCTGCTGTTTGCGGCCTACTACATCGCAAGCTTCATCGTGCGCGTTTCCGGCAAGGGTCTTCGCCCGCGCGAGGACATGCCCTCGACGCTGCGCATGCACCGCAACGCCATCTTCTTCTTCCTCGCCGGTCTCCTCGTCGCCTTCTTCGGCGGCGTCCCGGCGATCATCGGCGCGCTCGTCTGCGGCACCTTCGGGGCCGGTTTCGTGCTCGCCGGCTTCGCGAGCCTGCATTTCAGGACACGCGGCAAGTCCTGGCGGCTTCCCGTCCTGTGGCTCGTCTATCTCTCGGTATTGCTCTTCACGATACCGGTCTTCGTCATCCTCATTCTGGGCCTGATGGACACGCGGCGCACCATCGCGCTGACGCCCACCGGCCCGGCGGAAAAGAAAAACCAGAACACCTGAACGTCACGAAAGGAACTCTAAAATGGACGTCATTCTCCTCGAACGCATCGCCAAGCTCGGCCAGATGGGCGAAACCGTAAAGGTTCGCGACGGCTTTGCCCGTAACTACCTGCTGCCGCTCGGCAAGGCGCTGCGCGCCAACGAAGCCAACAAGAAGCGCTTCGAATCCGAGCGTTCGACGCTCGAAGCCCGCAACCTCGAGCGCAAGTCGGAAGCCCAGTCGGTTGCCGAAAAGCTTGACGGCAAGTCCTTCATCGTCGTTCGCTCCGCCGGCGAAACCGGCCAGATGTACGGCTCGGTCGCTGCCCGCGACATCGTCGAAGTGCTTGCAGCCGAAGGCTTCAACATCGGCCGCAACCAGGTCGAACTCAACACCCCGATCAAGGCGATCGGCCTGCACAAGGTCGTCCTGCACCTGCACGCCGAAGTCGAGATCACCATCGAGCTCAACGTTGCCCGCTCCGCCGACGAAGCCGAGCGCCAGGCCAAGGGCGAAAGCCTCACCTCGGCCGACGCCATCTACGGCATCGACGAAGACGCCCTGAAGCCGGAAGATTTCTTCGATCCGGAAGCTGACGGCGAAGACGAAGACGCTTGATCGTCAGGCATTTTCCAGGACGGGCCGGCTCTGCCGGCCCGTTTTCGTTTCAAGGGCCAAAAAGCACGGCTTGAAATCCGGCTTCCCGCATCAATATTTATACTTCGTTAGACTGGATTGGCGGTCGGGCCGCTTCCCAGGCCGGTTTCCGACCCAGACCCGTCCCGCCACGTTTTTAAGCGCGACGGAGTTTAGCGAATGAAATTCATTGTACAGGCTCTCGTTTCCCGCCTCGTCGAGACCGGAAACCTGACGATCACCTACCCGGACGGAACCCGCCAGGTCTTCGGCGACGGCACGGGCAACCCGGTCCACATGCGTCTCAACAGCAGGAAGGCCGTGTGGGGCATCGCCCTCGATCCCGCCTACTATCTCGGCCATCACTACGGCACCGGTGATGTCGACATCATCGAAGGCGACATATACGGCCTGCTCAAGGCCGTGTTCACCGGCAGTCCCGATTTCAAATATTACGACACATTCTGGAGCCGCGTGCTGGAGCGCGGGCGCTACCTCCTGCGCTGGGCGCGCGAGAAGAACAGCATCGTGCGCTCGCGCCGCAACGTCCAGCACCACTACGACCTGACCGGCGCGCTCTACGACCTGTTCCTCGACCAGGACCGGCAATATTCCTGCGCCTATTTCGAGCGGCCGGACCAGACGCTCGACGAGGCGCAGCTTGCCAAGAAGCGCCACATCGCGGCCAAGCTCAACATCAACCGGCCTGGCCAGAGCGTGCTCGACATCGGCAGCGGCTGGGGCGGCATGGCGCTCTACCTTGCCCGCCAGCTCGGCGCCAAGGTGACCGGCGTGACGCTCTCCGACGAGCAGCACGCGCTCTCCGTGAAGCGGGCGAACGAGGCCGGGCTTGCTGGCGACATCGAATTCCTGCTGCAGGACTACCGCAACACGGAAGGCCCCTTCGACCGCATCGTCTCCGTCGGCATGTTCGAGCATGTCGGCCGGCCGAATTACCTGACCTTCTTCAAGAAGAGCGCGTCGTTGCTGAAACGCGACGGCGTGATGCTGCTGCACACGATCGGCCGCACGGACCGGCCCTCCGCCAACAACCCGTTCATCGAGAAGTACATCTTCCCGGGCGGCTACATCCCTGCCCTTTCCGAGGTAATGCAGGCTGTGGAAAAGAGCGGGCTGGCGGTCACCGACGTCGAGATCCTGCGGCTGCACTATGCCGAGACGCTGCGCCATTGGCGGGAACGCTTCATGGCAAGGCGCGACGAGGCGAAGGCGCTCTATGACGAAAAATTCTGCCGGATCTGGGAGTTCTACCTGGCAGCCTCCGAAAGCGCCTTCCGCTGGCAGAACCTCGTTGTCTTCCAGCTCCAGCTCGCGCATGACCAAGAGGCCGTGCCGCTGACACGCGAATATATCGGGCGCGGCGAGGATTGTCTCAAGGCGCACGAGGGCAATCCGAAGGGCGACCGGCGCGGCGCGCGGCAGTTCCCGCAGGAGGCGTCGCTCTGAGATTCGGCCTCGCTCTGAGATTCGGGATGTGAGTCAACCGAAAGCCAGCAGGCCCGGCGCAATCCGGACTTGCTGTGTCCCCGCCGCCTGTGGAAAAGTCTAACAACGGGCTTAAACGGCGAGAGCCTGCGGAAGCGCTTGACCCCTTCCGGCAAAGCGAAGAAACCAGCGGGCTTCGGAAACAGGGACGGGGAGATTCGGGACGATGAACGACGCTGCGCGAAAGCTCAACCAGCAAAATCGCGACAATGCGGAGCTGCATCACCGCGAGTCGCCGAACAACATCGAGGCCGAACAGGCGCTGCTCGGTGCCATCATCCTCAACAACGACGCCTATTACCGCGTTTCGGACTTTTTGAAGCCCGTGCATTTCCACGAGCCGCTGCACCGCAAGATCTACGAAGTCGCCGGCGACATGATCCGCATGGGCAAGATTGCCACGACGATCACGCTCAAGACGCACCTGCCGACGGACGTGAAGGTCGGCGAGCATACGGTCTCGCAATACCTGGCCGCCCTCGTCGGCGGTGCCGTGACGATCATCAACGCGGAAGACTATGGCCGCGCGATCTATGACCTGGCGCTGCGTCGCTCGCTGATCAATATCGGCGAGGACATGGTCAACATCGCCTATGATGCGCCGCTCGACATGCCGCCGCAGACCCAGATCGAGGACGCCGAACGGCGCCTGTTCGAGCTCGCCGAGACCGGCCGCTACGACGGCGGCTTCCAGTCGTTCAACGATGCGGTCGCCCAGGCGATCGACATGGCGGGGGCGGCCTTCGAGCGCGACGGCTCGCTCTCCGGCATCTCCACCGGCATCCACTCGCTCGACGCCCGCATGGGCGGCCTCCAGCGCTCGGACTTGATCGTTCTCGCCGGACGCCCCGGCATGGGCAAGACCTCGCTCGCCACCAACATCGCCTACAACATCGCCGCGACCTACGAGCCGGAAGTGCAGGCGGACGGGTCCTTCAAGCCGAAGAACGGCGGCGTCGTCGGCTTCTACTCGCTCGAAATGTCCTCCGAACAGCTCGCCACCCGTATCATCTCCGAGCAGACGGAAGTCTCCTCGTCGAAAATCCGCCGCGGCGACATTTCCGAGGCCGACTTCGAGAAGCTCGTCGCCTGCTCCCAGATGATGCAGAAGGTGCCGCTCTATATCGACCAGACCGGTGGTATCTCGATCGCCCAGCTTTCCGCCCGCGCGCGCCGCCTGAAGCGCCAGCGCGGCCTCGATTGCCTGGTGGTGGACTATATCCAGCTCATGACCGGCTCGGGCAAGTCGAGCGACAACCGCGTGCAGGAAATCACCCAGATCACCACGGGCCTCAAGGCGCTCGGCAAGGAACTGAACGTGCCGATCATCGCGCTCTCCCAGCTTTCCCGCCAGGTGGAAAGCCGCGAGGACAAGCGCCCGCAGCTCTCCGACCTTCGCGAATCGGGCTCGATCGAACAGGACGCCGACGTGGTGCTCTTCGTGTTCCGCGAGGAATATTACGTGAAGAACATGGAGCCGCGCGACGAGTTCGACCCGAAATACGAAGAGTGGAAGATGAAGTTCGAGGCCGTGAAGGGCACCGCCGACGTCATCATCGCCAAGCAGCGTCACGGACCGACCGGCACGGTAAAACTCGCCTTCCAGTCGGAATATACCCGCTTCACCGACCTCGCCGACCCGTCCTTCAGCCAGTACGAGCACTGAGGCGGACCGCTCCAAAATTCGGCACACCTCCTCCTCCGTCATCCTCGGGCTTGACCCGAGGATCCAGGCAGCGGGTGTTGCGTGGATGGTCGGGTCAAGCCCGACCATGACGAAAAGAAAGGTCGTGCGGATAGTCTAGGTGCCGCTTCCGGCCGTCACTTCTTCCCGAAAGCCGGGGCCTTGCAGAAATCCGCGACGATGGCGAGCGCGCGTTTGGCGCGTGCCTTCTGCTCCTCGTCCATCATCGGCAGGTCGAGCCTGTCGGCGCACATATCATCAGGCGCGCCGCTCTCGCCGGAGAGCGACATGCGGCTGGTGCAGAGCAGCCCCTTCCCTGTCAAAACGATCTGCTGCGCCTCCGGCGCATCGAAGGCGACGGGGTTTCCTTCCGCGATCATGTCGTCGACCGAGGCATAGGCCGTCACGGCGGTGACGCGGCTGAGGTCGACGATGCCGAGCGTCAGGCTTGCCCATTGATCGGGAAATTGCAGGGCAGACGTGGTGCGCGCGCGGCAGGGCGCGCCGGAAACTTCGAGCCGGGTCACCAGCCGCGGCGCATTCGGGTTGTCGACGATCGAATAATAGATGTCCGCGCTGTCGTCGCGCTCCGGCACGGCGCCGTCCTGCGCAAGGCCGAGCAGCACCGCATGCGCCTCGCGCATCTCGGCATCCGTCGGCGCATCCTGCGCGGCGGCCGGCGCGAAACAGGCTGCGGCCAGCGCCACGCCCAAAACGATCGTCCGTGTCCGCGCCCGCATGTGCTTCCCCGTTTACTTCCCGGTTTTTTGGGCCGCACCATAGAGGCGCCCCTTCGCCCCGGCAATGCGGCCTGCGGGCGTATTGCCGCCATGATCCACAGGCTGTATCTCAAAACCATGAGCACGCATCACACGCCCGCCCGTTCCACCCTTCCCGTCGCCGGCGAGGACCATGCCCGCCTGACGATCGACCTCTCCGCGCTGTTCGACAACTGGCGCGCCATGGCGCGACGCTCGGGCGCCGCGCGCACCGCCGCCGTCATGAAGGCCGACGCCTACGGCATCGGGCTGGAGCCGGCGGCAAAGACCTTCCACCAGGCGGGCGCGCGCGATTTCTTCGTCGCCACCCCGGCAGAAGGTGCTGCCCTTCGCACCCTGCTGCCGGATGTCCGCATCTATGTGCTCTCCGGCATGTGGGCCGGCTCGGAACGGCTGTTCTTCGAATTCGACCTCGTGCCGGTCATCGTCTCGGAGGAACAGCTCGTCACCTTCATGGCGGCGATCTCCGATGGCGGCGACCTGCCCTGCGTGCTGCATGTCGATACCGGCATGAGCAGGCTCGGCCTCCGGGTCGAGGATGCGCTGGCGCTGGCGGGTGATGTCGCGCGCCCGGCGAGTTTTTCGCCGATCATGCTGCTCAGCCACCTCGCCTGCGCCGACGATCCGAGCCACCCGCTCAACCGGCAGCAGCTCCAGCGTTTCCGCACCGCCATCGAGGCCTTCGACGGCATCGATGCGACGCTCGCCAATTCCGCCGGCATCTTTCTCGGCGAGGACTATCATTTCACCCTCACCCGCCCGGGCATCGCGCTTTACGGCGGTGCTGCCGTCAACGACGTGCCGAACCCGATGAAACCCGTCGTCACCGCCGAGGCACGCATCCTGCAGGTGCGCGAGGCGAAGGCCGGCGAGAGCGTCAGCTACGGCGCGTCCATGGTGTTTACCCGAGATACCCGCATCGCGGTGGCCGCCGTCGGTTATGCGGATGGCTACATGCGCAGCCTCTCCGGCTCCGGCGTGCCGCTGCGCACGGCGAACATTGCGGGTGCCAGAGGTGTGCTGCATGGCCGCACCGTGCCGCTGATCGGCCGCGTCACCATGGACCTCACCCATTTCGACGTGACGGACCTGCCGCCCGGCAGCGTGCGCGCCGGCGACTTCATCGAGCTCTTCGGCCGCCACATGCCCATCCAGGACGTGGCGCGCGCCGGCGGCACCATCGACTACGAACTCCTGACCGGCCTCGGCCGCCGCTATGAGCGGCGCTACGAGGCGGTGAAAAAATAGGACATGTTCCCGTTTTGTGCTAGAGGCATCCGGATCGATTCCCAAACCCTTCCGGAGAGCGCGACCTGATGGTGAAACCCCGCACCCAATTCATCTGCCAGAACTGCGGCACCGCGCATTCCCGCTGGGTGGGCAAATGCGAGGGCTGCGGCGAGTGGAACACCGTCGTCGAGGAAGACCCGATGGGCGGCATCGGCTCCGGCCCCGGCAAGGTGCCGAAGAAGGGCCGGCCGGTGGCGCTGACGGCGCTGTCGGGCGAAATCGAGGAAGCCCCGCGCATCCACACCGGCATTGCCGAACTCGACCGGGCGACCGGTGGCGGTTTCGTGCGCGGCTCCGCCGTGCTGATCGGCGGCGATCCCGGCATCGGCAAGTCGACGCTGCTGATGCAGGCCGCCGCCGCCCTCTCCCGCCGCGGCCACCGCATCATCTACGTGTCGGGCGAAGAGGCCGTCGCGCAGGTGCGCCTGCGCGCGCAGCGCCTGCATGCCGCCGAGACCGACGTGCTGCTCGCCGCCGAGACCAATGTCGAGGACATCCTTGCCACCGTCGGCGAAGGCAAGCGCCCGGACCTCGTCATCATCGATTCGATCCAGACCCTGTGGAGCGACACGGCGGACGCGGCCCCCGGCACCGTCACGCAGGTGCGCACCGGCGTGCAGGCGATGATCCGCTTCGCCAAGCAGACGGGTGCCGCGATGGTGCTGGTCGGCCATGTCACCAAGGAAGGCCAGATCGCCGGCCCGCGCGTCGTCGAGCATATGGTCGATGCCGTGCTCTATTTCGAGGGCGACCGCGGCCACCACTACCGCATCCTGCGCACGGTCAAGAATCGTTTCGGCCCGACGGACGAGATCGGCGTCTTCGAAATGTCCGACAAGGGTCTTCGCGAGGTCAACAATCCCTCCGAGCTCTTCCTCGGCGAGCGCAATGAAAAATCGCCGGGCGCCGCCGTCTTCGCCGGCATGGAGGGCACGCGGCCCGTGCTGGTCGAGGTGCAGGCGCTCGTTGCCCCCACATCGCTCGGCACGCCGCGCCGCGCCATCGTCGGCTGGGATTCGGCGCGGCTCTCGATGATCCTCGCGGTGCTGGAGGCGCATTGCGGCGTCCGCCTCGGGCAACACGATGTTTACCTCAATGTGGCGGGCGGATATCGCATTACGGAGCCGGCGGCGGACCTTGCCGTCGCGTCTGCGCTGGTTTCGTCGCTCGCCGGACTTGCCCTTCCCGCAGATTGCGTCTATTTCGGCGAAGTCAGCCTGTCGGGCGCCATTCGCCCGGTGGCGCACACCGCCCAGCGCCTCAAGGAGGCGGAAAAACTGGGGTTTTCGCAGGCCGTGCTCCCCGCCGGTTCCGCCGATCTGCCGAAAGGCACGGGCGGCCGCTGGAGCGAGATCGACAGCCTGCCGGATCTGGTGGCGCGCATTGCCGGATCGAAGGCCGCCCTCAAGCGGGAGGACGAGGACGTTTGACGCCCTGCGGCGCGCGGCAAAGGCCTGTGGGAAACATTGGCCGCCGGCGTGCCGAAGCGGGACGACGGATAGGCCTTGCGTTAAGGTGCCCCCGGCTTTAGGCGACGTGGGCCCGGCGACATTTCGGGTTTGGAGTAGGACGAATATGCCCATCACAATTCTCGACGGTATCGTCATCGGCGTCGCGCTGTTCTCCGCCGTGCTGGCGATGGTGCGCGGTTTCTCGCGCGAGGTGCTCTCCGTCGCAAGCTGGGTGGGTGCCGCGGCAGCCGCCTACTTCCTCTATCCGGTCCTCCTGCCCTATGCGAAGGACTATACGACGAGCGACACGGTCGCGATGGTCGGCTCCGCCGCCGCCGTCTTCCTCGTCGCGCTCATCGTGATCTCCTTCATCACCATGCGGATCGCCGATTTCATCATCGACAGCCGCATCGGCGCGCTCGACCGCACGCTCGGCTTCCTGTTCGGGGCCGCCCGCGGCATCCTGCTCGTCGTCGTCGCCATGCTGTTCTTCAACTGGCTGGTCGCCCCGCAGCAGCAGCCGTCCTGGGTCACCACGGCGAAATCGAAGCCGCTGCTCGACAATCTCGGCTCGCGCCTCGTGGCGCTGCTGCCGGAAGATGCCGACGCGACGATCCTCGACCGCCTGCGCGGCAAGCCCGTCGAAGGCCAGCCGACCGAGGGCGAAGGCGGCGCGGAAGACCCGGATGCCGCCACCGGCACGGGTCAGGGTACGGGCCAAGGTACGACGGGCCAGACGCCCGCCGAAGAGGTTCCGGCCACGAACGGATAAGTGATCAAGGGCGCCGCCACTCGCGATAATTGACGAAGGCGGGCGCCCCGATTTTTTGATAGGATGAGACGATCGCCACTGATGCTTCCGGGCCTCGGTGGCAAATGCTTTAGGCCATACCCATATGGGCGTGGCCAGGACGCAACGAAGACCAGACCCGTGCAACCTCCTACGGTCCCGAGCAAAGGCTTGCAGCAATGAGCGATTTCAAGTTCCCCGGCCGCCACGATGACGATCTCGACGGCGACACGCTTCACGAAGAGTGCGGCGTCTTCGGCATTCTCGGCCATCCGGAAGCAGCCACCCTCACGGCGCTCGGCCTGCATGCGCTCCAGCATCGCGGCCAGGAAGCTGCCGGTATCGTCTCCTTCGACGGCAAGCAGTTCCACACCGAAAAGCACATGGGCCTCGTCGGCGACCACTACACCAACCCGGTGACGATCGCGAAGCTGCCCGGTACCATGGCGATCGGCCACACGCGCTATTCCACCACCGGCGAAGTGGCGCTGCGCAACGTGCAGCCGCTTTTTGCGGAACTGGAAGTCGGCGGCATCGCGGTCGCCCATAATGGCAACTTCACCAACGGCCTGACGCTGCGCCGCCAACTCATCGCCGGTGGCGCCATCTGTCAGTCGACGTCGGATACCGAGGTCGTGCTGCACCTCATCGCCCGCTCGCGCTACACCTCCACGACGGACCGCTTCATCGATGCGATCCGCCAGATGGAAGGCGGCTATTCGATGCTCGGCATCACCCGCACCAAGCTGATCGCCGCGCGCGACCCCACCGGCATCCGCCCGCTCGTCATGGGCGAACTCGATGGCAAGCCGATCTTCTGCTCGGAAACCTGCGCGCTCGACATCATCGGCGCGAAATACATCCGCGACGTGGAGAACGGCGAGATCATCGTCTGCGAAATCCAGCCGGACGGCTCGATCTCCATCGAGGCGAAGAAGGCAGGCAATGTGCAGCCGGAACGGCTTTGCCTGTTCGAATATGTCTATTTCGCCCGTCCCGATTCCGTCGTCGGCGGCCGCAGCGTCTATGTGGCGCGCAAGAACATGGGCATCAACCTCGCCAAGGAACATCCGGTCGAGGGCGACGTGGTCGTGCCGGTGCCCGATGGCGGCACGCCGGCAGCGCTCGGCTATGCGCAGGAAAGCGGCATTCCGTTCGAATACGGCATCATCCGCAACCACTATGTCGGGCGCACCTTCATCGAGCCGACGCAGCAGATCCGCGCCTTCGGCGTCAAGCTCAAGCATTCGGCCAACCGCGCGATGATCGACGGCAAGCGCGTCATCCTCGTCGACGATTCGATCGTGCGCGGCACGACGTCGCTGAAGATCGTGCAGATGATCCGCGATGCCGGCGCCAAGGAAGTGCATGTGCGCGTTGCCAGCCCGATGATCTTCTACCCGGACTTCTACGGCATCGACACGCCGGACCGCGACAAGCTGCTCGCCAACCAGTACAACGACGTCAAGGCGATGGCGAAATACATCGGGGCGGATTCGCTGGAATTCATCTCCATCGACGGCCTCTACCGCGCCGTCGGCGGCGAGGACCGCAACCCGGCCCGTCCGCAGTTCACCGACCATTACTTCACCGGCGACTATCCGACGCGCCTCCTTGACAAGGAAGGCGAGACGATGGGACGGAAGATCTCGGTAATGGCAAGCAACGGATAATTGACAGCAGCATGAGCATCGACCTGAAAGACCGCATCGCGCTGGTCACCGGCGCGTCGCGCGGTATCGGCTATTTCACCGCCCTCGAACTCGCGAAAGCCGGCGCCCATGTCATCGCATGCGCGCGCACCGTCGGCGGGCTGGAAGAGCTGGACGATGCGATCAAGGCCGTCGGCGGCAGCGCGACCCTCGTGCCCTTCGACCTCACCGACATGCCGGCGATCGACAAGCTCGGCGGCTCGATCTTCGAGCGCTGGGGCAAGCTCGACATCCTCGTGGCGAATGCCGGCATCCTCGGCGTGATCTCGCCGATCGGCCATGTCGAGGCCAAGGTCTTCGAGAAGGTCATGGCGATCAACGTCACTTCGACCTGGCGCCTTATCCGCTCGGTCGAGCCGTTGCTCTTGAAGTCGGATGCCGGCCGCGCCGTCGTGCTGTCGTCGAGCGCCGCGCACAAGTGCAAGCCCTTCTGGGGGCCTTACTCGGCCTCCAAGGCCGCCGTCGAGGCGCTGGCCCGCACCTGGGCCGCCGAGACGCAGCGCACCGCGCTGCGCATCACCTCCTTCGACCCCGGCGGCACCCGCACCGCGATGCGCGCCCAGGCGATCCCCGGCGAAGACCCGATGACGGTGCAGCACCCGTCGGAAGTGGCGAAGGCCATCCTGCCGCTGGTGGCACGCGATTTTGCCGAGACGGGCAAGCTGTTCGACATGCGCCAGGGGCGGTTGCTGGATTATCGTTTGCCGGAGTGATGCGTTGAGGGCTTCACCCCCCTCTGCCCTGCCGGGCATCTCCCCCACAAGGGGGGAGATTGGATGGGGTGGCGGCTTCGCCCATCTTCAACGTCGCTGATTGAACAATGTTTTTGCCTCTTGCCGATCTCCCTCCTTGTGGGGGAGATGTCCGGCAGGACAGAGGGGGGTGTGCCAGGCGACCCGCCTATTCCCCCACCACCGTCTTCACCACCACCGACAACCCCGGCGCCAGGTGCTTCGCCAGCTCCTGCCCCTCGTCGATCGCGATGCGGACCGGCACGCGCTGGGCGACCTTGGTGAAGTTGCCGGTGGCGTTGTCCGGCTTGATGACGCTGAACTCCGAGCCGGCGGCAGGCGAGAAGCGTTCGACGTGGCCTGTCAGCGTGGCGTGCTTCAGCGCATCGACGCTGACCTCGACCTTCTGGCCGGGCTGGATATAGGCAAGCTGGGTTTCCTTGAAATTGGCGATGACCCAGGTGTCATGCGGCACGACGGCCATGAGCTGCGTGCCGGCGGCGACATACTGGCCGAGCTTGACGCCCACCTCACCCACCACGCCGTCGCGCGGCGCCGTGATGCTGGTGTTGGACAGGTCGATCTTGGCAAGCTCCACCGAGGCTTCCGCGCCCGCCACGGCGGCGCGCAGCGAATCCCGGCTGACGATGATCGTCTGTAGGTCTTGCTTGGAGACTTCCAGGTTCGCCTCGGCCTGCGAGACGGAGGCGTTCGCCTGGTCGAGCGTGGTGCGGCTCTGCTCGCGGTCGCTCTGGGTGGCGATGCCCTTGTTGGACAGTTCCTCGATGCGGTTCCAGTTTTCCTCCGCCCGGCGCTTGGCGAAGCGCGCGCTGTCGAGGGCGGCGTCGCTGGCGCCGATGCGCGCCTTGGCGGCGTTTTCCTGCTGAACGGAATTGGCAAGCGCTGCCTTCTGGGTGGCGAGCGTGGCATTGGCCTGCTCGACCTTCTGGCGGTAGATGCGGTCGTCGAGGCGTGCGAGCACCGCGCCGGCCTTGACCGTCTCGTAGTCCTTGACCGGCACATCCGTGACATAGCCGCTCAATTGCGGGCTGATCAGCGTCACGTAGCCGCGCACATAGGCATTGTCCGTCGTCTGGACCTCGCTCGAAAAGGGCGGCAGGTGCCAGGCGTAGAGCACGGCGACGAGGCCGGCGATGCCGAGAAGAACGGCGAGTGCGGTGGCTGTGTGGCGGATATAAGTCTTCATGTCGGTCAACCTTCAACGGCCGCTTGCTCGCGGTCGCGCGCAATAGCCTCTCTGATACGAACGGTAAGCAGGTGGATGGCAAGGGCGGCCGCAGCGCCCACGGCCAAGAGCGCGATGACGAAGAACGCATCGTTGTGGGCGAGCACATTGGCCTCGCGCGTCACCTGCTGGCTGAGCAGCGCCACGCCTTCCGCCTTCAGCACCGCGCTATCGACGATCGTGCGGCCATAGGCGGCGGACAGCTGCGAGACGCGGGCCGCGACCAGCGGATCGGCCAGCGTCATCGCCTCGGCGAGGATATTCGAGTGGAATTTTTCGCGCAGCGTGATGAAGGAGCCGAAGAGCGCCGAACCGGCAAGGCCGCCGAGGCTCTGCGTCACCAGGAAGACGACGATGAAGCTCAGGATATATTGCGGCCCCTTGCGCAGCGCCAGCGTGAAGCCGGAGGCGATGGCAGGCGGCAGGAACAGGCTGCCGCCGGCGGCGATCATCGCCTGGCTCCAATACATCTGCTCGGGCCGCGTCAGGTTCGTCGCATGGCTGTCCAGATAGGCGCCGACGCCGATCAGCATCAGCGCGACCATGTGGAGGCCCGGCTCCCGACCGGGTTTCAGCACGGCCGCACAGACGAGGCCGCCGGCAATGGTGGCGAGCGCTGTGACACCATAGAGGCCTATAAGCTGGTCGTTCAGGAGCCCGGTGATCTGGAAGAAATTGCCGGCGACCGCGGTCTGTTCGGCGAGCATCAGGCGGAAGAGGATCAGGACACCGGCGAAGTGCAGGATCTCGCGGCTGAACAGCCAGCGCAGGTCGATGAGCGGCGTCTTGCGGTTGAGCTCGATCACCGCGGCGATGGTGAGTGCTACGACCATCACCACCAGCAGTTCGCCGATCCACTGCGCCTCCAGCCACCAGTAAGTGCGCCCGGTGACGAGCACGACCGCGCCGGCGCCAAACCCGAAGGCGATGAACAGGTAGCTGACGATATCGAGCTTCTCGATGACTTTTACCCGCGGCGGCGCGGTCAGCGGCAGGAGATAGATGGCGGCGAAGGACAGCATGGCCAGCGCCACCTCGAACTGCAAGAGCGCCCGCACCCCGCCGAGATCGATGAGTGCCGGCGAAATCAGCCGGGTCAGCGGCGCGGCAAGCCCGATATTGGTGAGCGCCAGCGAGATGCCGACCGTCAGCTTGCGCGCCGGCGAGAAGGCTTCGAGCATGTAGAGAAAGCCGAGCGAGGACAGCGGTGCGGCCGCGATGCCGGCGAAGAAGCGCAGCACGATGGCGGATTGCAGGTCCGTGATGAAGATGTGCAGCACCGAGACGACGAGGAAGACGGCGATGCCGAGCTCGGCAAAGGGGCGAAGGCCATACTGGTTGCGGATCTTGATCAGCGCCAGCGACAGCGAGGCATTGGGCGCCATATAGGCCGCGATCAGCCAGACCGCTTCCGTGCTCGTGGCACCCAGCGGCCCCTGGAGCTGGGGAATATTGGCGGCGACGAGGTTCAGGCCGAAACCCTGGGTCATGGCCAGCAGCGTCGAGGCCGCCATATAGGCTGCCGCACGCGGCGGGGCCATGGGGGCTGGAGCCGGCGGCGGGACTGGCGCCGCCTCGACGGGTTGCTCCTCGACTGGCTCCTGCGGCTCGTCCTCTGTCCCGCGCGCCTCGGTGGCGGGAACGCTGCTCATGCCTCGACGCTTTCCCGACAGCTCTTGGCGATGTTTTCCGACATGGCGGCAAAGACCTTGACGGTCGTCGACATCTCGCTGGCAGAGATGCTCTTCAGCACGTCGGCGCGCAGCGAGCGCGCAAGGTCCAGCACCTCTTCGGCGACCTTGGCGCCGTGGGGCGTCATGGCGATCTGCTTGGCGCGGCGGTCGCCCTCGACCGACTGGCGCTCGATGAAACCCTGCTTTTCCATGCCGTCGAGCAGGCGCACCAGCGTCGGCGTCTCGATGTCGAGCTCGTCGGCCAGTTCACGCTGGTTGAGGTTCACGCCGCGGCCGAGGATGAGGAGCGCTCGGGCGCGGGGCAGCGTCAGCCCCCTCTCCTTCACCCGGGCATCAAACAGCGCGCGCATCTTGCGCTGCACCCGGGACAGGTCGTCGAGGAGGCGTTCGCGAGGATCGGTAGCGTTCATCTTGCTAGTCCAACTACTATTAGCTTGCTATCTATTTGTTTGCTAGTTAGTCGACCTGCAATAAAAAATCAAGCCCTGTCCACAAGCTGTAGACAGGGCTTTCACGGGGTTCACGCGGATGTGATAGCGAGGGTTTAGTGGCCGTCCGTTTCTTCCGGGAATTCGCTGGCGCCATGGGTGGTGGGCGCCGACCAACCGCCATATTTGCGCTTCCAGGAGCGCGCGCCGAAGGGCAAGGTCGCGAGATAGCCGACGACCGTCACCACCATGGTTTCCCAGGTGAAGCTCATCAGGGTCGCGACATAGAGCACGACGAGCAGGATCGCCGGCAGCACGAGATCGCGGCGGATGCGGCTGCCTTCCGACTTGCCCGACCAGACCGGCAGGCGGCTCACCAGCAGGAAGCCGATCAGCACGGTGTAACCGGACGCCAGGAAGCCGAAGAGCGGGCTCGGCGCGATGCCGAGGAAACCGAGATAGACCGGCAGCAGCACCAGCATGGCGCCCGCCGGCGCCGGCACGCCGACGAAATATTCCGTCTGCCACTTCGCCTTGGTCTCGCGCTCGGCCATGACGTTGAAGCGCGCAAGGCGCAGGCCCGCGGCGATCGCGTAGATCAGCGCCGCGATCCAGCCGAAGGAGCGCGCCTGGTCGAGAATGAAGACGTAGAGCACCAGCGCCGGGGCCACGCCGAAATTGACGATATCGGCCAGCGAATCCATCTGGCCGCCAAATTTCGAGGTCGCCTTCAGGAGGCGCGCGATGCGCCCGTCGATGCCATCGAGGAAGGCGGCGAGCAGCACCATGCCGACGGCGAGCTCGTAACGGTTCTCGAAGGCGAGCCGGATGCCCGTCAGGCCGGCGCAGATGGCGAGAACCGTGATGACGTTGGGGATGATGATGCGCAGCGGGATTTCACGCAGGCGCGGGCCGCGAGCCTCGTCGTTCGGGCCATTCGGCTCATAGGGCGGAAAGGGTGTGTCCATCTCTTTTCGCTTCGTTCTCTCTCGTCTGCGGGCGGCTGTCACAGTGCTAGATAAGCCACAACTGCCAATGGTCAATCGCGCGGTCTCAACCGCGGCGGCTAATCACCGGCCCCTTTGCCGAACCGAATTCCGCCAGCACCGTCTCACCGGCGATGGCCATCTGGCCGACGCTGACGCGCGGCTCGGCGCCTGCCGGCAGGAAGACATCGAGACGCGAGCCGAAGCGGATGAGGCCGAAACGTTCGCCGGCCTCCAGGCTGTCGTTCATCACGGTCCAGCACAGGATGCGCCGCGCGACGAGGCCGGCGATCTGCACAACGCCGATCTGGCCATGCGCCGTCTCGATGACGAGGCCGTTGCGCTCGTTCTCCTGGCTCGCCTTGTCGAGGTCGGCATTGAGGAATTTGCCGGCGCGATAGGCGACGCGCGAGACGCGGCCGCGCATGGGCGCGCGGTTCACATGGCAGTTGAAGACATTCATGAAGACGGAGATGCGCATCATCGGCTGGTCGCCGAGCTCCAGCTCGGAGGGCGGCGTCACCATGGCGACCGCCGAGACGCGGCCATCCGCCGGACTGATGACGAGGTCGTCGTCCTGCGGCGTCATGCGCTCGGGATCGCGGAAGAAATAGGCGCACCAGGCCGTGAGGATGAAGCCGATCCACATCAGCGGCTCCCAGGCGGCACCCAGCAGCAGCGAGGCGACGAAGAAGCCGGCCACGAACTTCCAGCCCTCCCGGTGGATCGGGACCAGGGTGCTGCGTATCGTATCGACCAAACTCATCTTCCGACATCTCCTGCTGTTTTCACGCCATGGACCTAGCGTGAAACGAGGGCGGGAGCAATGCGGCGTGGCGAATAGCCCCCAGCCGCGCCCTGCGCCTGCCTCACGTCAATCCCGCCGGGGTTTCAAAGGTTCCGTGGCGGCAAACGCCGTCTCGATGCGCTTCAGCAGCCGCTCGGCCGCCGCGCGCGTGCGAAATTCGCGCGTCTCGAAGCGCCGGCCGTCCGCGGCGCTCAGGATGACGGCCCAGGTCGAATCCCCCTCCATCGCCTCCACCTCGACCACCTCCAGGTGCATGTCGTCGTTCTCGCCGAAGGTGTCGCGCCGAAGCTTCAGGAACGGCCGCTTGCGCTCAATGGTGATGCGGCCCGGCCCGACGATCCACAGCCCGGCCGCGCCATTCAGCCCGGCCCAGGCCACCGGCCCGCCGACCGACCAGGCGCCCAGAATGAGAAAGAAGAAGAAGGGGCTGGTGATGTTGGGCGGCCAGACGCCGGGATGCAGCTCCCAGGTCGCGACGGTTACGACGAAAAGGCCGGCGAGGACAAGAAACAGGCGCAGCGCGAAGGGCACCGGAACGGGGTGCCGGAACAGGCCGTCTTCGCCGATCGTGTCCATCATCGACCTCCGCAATCCATCATGCGCCTCACCTTCTAACTTGGTGTTGACAAGCTTTGATCAACAGGGGCAAAATTTTCGCGTTGCTGTAGGGCGCATCGGCAAGGGCCGAAGGGGCAATGCCCACCTTCGAACCGAAACCGTAGCTGCGCCCATGCCCAACCTCGAAAACCTCAAGAAGCAGGCCAAGCAATATCTGCGCTGGCATCGCGAAGGGCACTATCCGGTGGCCGCGGCCATCCGCGCCGCCCTGCCCCGCTTCTGGCCCCTCACCGATCGTGAGGTGCTGGATGCGCCGTTCTCGCTTGCCGATGCACAGGAGCTTGTCGCCCGCCAGAACGGGTTTGAAGGATGGCAGGCGCTCAGGACAGGAGCCCTCGCCGTGAGCGACATGACCGAAAAGAAAGCCGAACAGCCCTTTCTCAGCGGTGCGGAGCCGGTGCTTTACGTCACCGATTTTCCCGCCTCGCTTGCCTTCTTCACGGAAAAACTCGGCTTTGCCGTCGATTTCACTTATGGCGACCCGCCATTCTACGGCGTGGTCCAGCGCGACCGCGCGCGGCTCTGCCTGCGCTTCGTCGACGAGCCCGTCTTCGTCGGCGACATCCGCCGCCGCGAGGAGCTGCTCTTGGCCTCGATCACGCTCGACAGTGCCGCCGCGATCAAGCAGTTGTTCCTCGATTACCAGGCGGCCGGCGTCACCTTCCACCTGCCGCTGAAGACGCAGCCCTGGGGCGCACGCAACTTCATCCTGCTCGATCCGGACGGCAACCTGATCCTGTTTGCCGGCCCCGGCGATTGATGGGTCAGCTCGCCGCGGGATGGCGCACGACGATGCCGAGATCGTCGCTCTCGCGCACCTGCTTCAGCCGTTCCTCGGCCTGCACCGCCTCGCGCTGGCGGTTCCACATGGAGGCGTAGAGGCCGTCGTCGCGCTGCATCAGCTCGCCATGGGTGCCGCGCTCGGCGATCACGCCGTCCTTCAGCACGATGATCTCGTCGGCCGAAATGACGGTGGAGAGGCGGTGGGCGATGACCAGCGTGGTGCGGTTCTTCGACACGACGTCGAGTGCGGCCTGGATTTCCTGCTCCGTGCGGGTATCGAGCGCCGAGGTCGCCTCGTCGAGGATGAGGATCGGCGGGCTTTTCAGGATGGTGCGGGCAATGGCGACACGCTGCTTCTCGCCGCCGGAAAGCTTCAGCCCGCGCTCGCCGACCATCGCCCTAAACCCTTCCGGCAGGTGGCGAATGAAGGGACCGATCTGGGCGGCCTCGGCGGCAGCGGAAACCTCCACGTCGCTGGCGCCCGGCCGGCCGTAGCGGATGTTGTAGGCGATCGTGTCGTTGAACAGCACCGTATCCTGCGGCACCATGCCGATCACCGAGCGCAGGCTCTTCTGGGTCACGTCGCGCACATCCTGGCCGTCGACGGTGATCGTGCCCTGCTGCACGTCGTAGAAGCGGTAGAGCAGCCGTGAGAGCGTCGATTTGCCTGCCCCGGACGGACCGACGACGGCCACGGTCTTTCCCGCTGGCACGTCGAAGGAAATGCCCTTGAGGATCGGGCGGGCCGGATCATAGGCGAAAAACACGTCCTTGAAGGAGATCGCGCCCTCGGTGACGACGAGGTCGGCGGCGCCCGGCTTGTCCTGCACCTCCTGCTCGACTTCCAGCAGATCGAACATCTGCTCGATATCCGTCAGGCCCTGGCGGATTTCGCGGTAGACAAAGCCGATGAAATTGAGCGGGATGGCGAGCTGGATCAGCATCGCATTGATGAAGACGAAATCGCCGACCGTCTGTTCCCCGCGCTGCACGGCCATCGCCGACAGCGCCATCATGACCGCCATGCCGACGCCGAAGATCAACGCCTGGCCGAAGTTGAGCCAGCCGAGCGAGGTCCAGACCTGGGTGGCCGCCTTCTCGTAGCGCTCCATCGACTGGTCGAAGCGGCGCGCCTCCATCTCCTCGTTGCCGAAATATTTGACGGTCTCGAAGTTCAGGAGCGAGTCGATCGCCTTGGTGTTGGCTTCCGTGTCGCTGTCGTTCATCGAGCGGCGGATGGAGATGCGCCAGTCGCTCGCGCGAACTGTGAACCAGATGTAGAGACAGACGGTGATGGCAGTGACGACCAGATAATCGAAGCCGTAGCCCCACCAGAAGATGGCGGCGGTCAGAAGGAATTCGATGAAGGTCGGGATGCTGTTGAGGATCGTGAAGCGCACGATCGTCTCGATGCCCTTGGTGCCGCGCTCGATGACGCGCGACAGGCCGCCGGTGCGCCGCTCCAGATGGAAGCGCAGCGACAGACGATGCAGGTGCACGAAGGTACGGTAGGCGAGCTGGCGCACGGCATATTGCCCGACGCTGGCGAAGAGCGCGTCGCGCAGCTGGTTGAGGCCGGCTTGCAGGATGCGCGCACCGTTATAGGCGAGCACCAGCATGACGGCGCCGAGCAGGAAGGCCGGCAGCAGGGCGACCGCATCCGCCTTGCCGTTCAACGCATCGGTCGCCCATTTGAAGAAATAGGGCACGAGCAGCAGCACGACCTTGGACAAGAGCAGGAAGACCGACGCCCAGATGACGCGCATCTTCAGGTCCGGCCGGTCGGACGGCCACATATAGGGCCAGAGGTTCACCAGCGTGTGGAAGGGATTGCTGCTGTCGGCCGAAACCGTCTTCTTCGTCGTCGTTGCCACGCTGGCCTCCGCCGGACCGCCGTGATGATCCGGGAATCGCTCGAATGAAAATGCGGCGCCCCGTGGAGCGCCGCATCGTGCAGATAGGTCCTTGCCGGCTGCTTCGCAACAGTCCGCGGGAAATCAATTACCCCGTACGCGCTTGCGATGCAGTTCCTCGGCTTCGGCGTCGCTCTCCGCCGTCTTGTCCGGCACGCCGAACACCTGGCCGGGGATGATGCGGTCCGGATTGGTGATCTGGTCCTCGTTGGCGAGGTAGATCGTCGTGTAGCGCACACCCTTGCCGTAGATGCGGCGGGAGATCTGCCACAGCGTATCGCCGCGGCGGATGATCACCGAGGTCTTGCTGGCCTGGAGCGGCGCCTGCTCCACCGTTTCCGGCTCTTCGGCAACCGCCTGCTCGCTGCCCGCTGCCGTGCCGCCAGCGGTGGTGCCGCTCTCGGTGGAAGCCGCGGTGCCGGCGGCCGTCGTGGTGTCCTCCGCCGGAGTGGTGGTTTCGGCAGCCGTGGCCCCATTGGCCCCTTCGTTGCCGGAGGCGACGGCATTGGCCGCTGCCGTCAGCGACGGCATGCCTTCGAGTGCTGCGAGCGCCTGCTGGTAGGCTTCCTTGCCGGCGCCGGCCGGAACGGCGGCGAGGCGATCGAGCGCCGTCGACGCCCAGCCCTTCAGCCGCTCGATGGCCGCGGTGACGTCTGAGGCAGTGCCGGCGGGCGGCGCGAAGCCGGTGATGCTCTTCAGCGCGGTCTCAAGTGCCGAGCGGGCGGTCTGGATTTCCGCCGTGGTCGCATTGCGGCCGTCGGAGAACAGGCTCACGAACTGCTGCTGGAGCGCGGTCGCCTGGTCCGCGAGCGCCTCGATGGAGCGGTCCGCCGCGGCAGAAGCCGCGCCGACCACCGCCTCGGCCTTCTCGATTGCCGGTGCAAGCGCCTCGGCAACAGCCGTCTCGATGGAGCCCAGCGCTTCGCCGACCGCGGCCGCATCCTTCGGAAGCGACTGGAGGCTGGCAAGGGCGGAGGCAGCCGCGGCAGAGGCCCTGGCGGCCATGTCGCGGGCCGCTTCGCCCTCCTCGGCACCGGGCCTAAACTCGGCCAGCGAGCGCAGCGCGATCTCGGTGGCCGAGCGTGCCGCCGCCAGTTCCTCGGCCGTCGGCACGCGGCCGTTGGCATAGAGTCCCTTCAGGAGCGCGATCGCCTTGTCGGCCTCGCTGCGCAGCTTGTCGAAAGTGCCGCCGCCGATGAGGCCGAGCGCCGGGCCGGTATCGCCCGTGGCGCTGTCCTGCGCCACCACGGCAACCTGCTCGCCTTCCGGCCGGTCGAACGGAACGGAGGCGCGGAACTCCACCTTGCCGCCGTCGGGGCTCATCACGTCGGCGCGCACCGTGTGGCGGCCGACAGACAGGTCGATCGTGCCGTCCGCGACGTAGCGGCCGGCTTCGTCGGCCTTCGCCTCGCCGACGAGCTTGTCGTCGGCATAGATGCGCACCAGCGCGCCGGGCTTTGCCGTGCCGGCGATGAACATGCGCTCGCCTTCCAGCTCGACCGCCGAAACGCGGGCCTGCGCCTTGGACGTAGCTTCCGTCGCGGTCACGCCCGCAGCGCCTTCAGCCGTGGCGGCGCTTTCCGTCGCGGCACTCTGCGTGTCGGCCCCCTGCGTATCAGCACTCGCGGTTGCGGTCTCGCCCGATGCGGCGGCGGTGCCTTCGTCGGTCGCCTTGGCCGTTTCGGTCGCGGGCTTTTCGACGGCCGTGGTTCCGGCGTCAGTCGCCGTGGCGGTTTCGCCGGCCGGCTGGTCGAGCGTCTTTTCCGCCGTCGCCGTGGCATCGGCCGCGGCTTTCTCGGCTGCTTCCGGCACCGTGATCAGGCGGCTCGCCTCGCCGGGCTTGGAGACCATGGCGAGCAGCTCGCCGGCGGTATCCTTCGGCACGGAGACGGTCGCGACCTCTTCCGAGGTCTTCGTCGCGCCCTTGTCGTCCTTGGTGTTGAGGGTGAGCTGGTAGTCGCCGGCCGCAAGCGGCTGGTCGAAGACGGCAGCGAAATCGCCGGACGGGCCGATATCGGCCGTGGCGACCACCGTCTCGCCATTCTTGATTTCCAGCTTTGTATTGGGCTGGCCGCGGCCGGCGATCACCGTGGAGCCATCCGGCTCGACACGCAGCAGATCGAAGGCGGGCGTGACCCAGGCGGCGGTCGCATCGGCCGGCGTCGTCTCGGCCTTGGCGACCTCCTGCGTCGCGGTCTCGGTGGATGCGGCCTCGCCGGTCGTGGCGTCCGCTGCCGGCTTCTCGGCTTCCGCGGTGGCATCGCTTCCGGCGGCGGGTTCGGTCGTGGTCGCGGCACCGGTCTCGGTCTTCGGACGGGCCTGTTTTCCGTCCGCCGTCGTGGTCTCGCCGCCCCCTTCGGTCACCTTGTTGGTGAGGTTGGCGACGGGCGTTTCCGCCGGCGTTTCCTTGTTCATGTTGGGCAGCACGAGGAAAACCATGAGCAGCGTTGCCACCGCCAGCACGATCAAGGCCACCAGACCGGTCTTGTTGTTCATCATCAACTCTCTTTCTATCCCGGTTTCGCGGGCGTCCCCTCCTGAAATTGCTACCGATTCCCAAGGTTTTGCACAAGGTTCCCGAGACGTTCCAGGCCCTTGGTGCCATGCTTTTTCCGTCATTATCCTTGACGAGGCTCCTGCCGGGTGGCTGAATCCCGTCATGAGTGAACAAACCCTGCCGATTCGATCCGTCTGCGTCTACTGCGGCTCCCAGCCGGGCCGTGATTCTGCCTATATCGCCGCGGGCCGGCGGCTGGGTCAGGCCATGGCCGAAAACCATCTCCGCCTCGTCTATGGCGGCGGCACGAAAGGCATCATGGGGGCGGTCGCCAGCGGCGTGCTCTCGCATGGCGGCCGCGTCACCGGCATCATACCGCAATTCCTCGTCGATATGGAGGCCACCCGTCATTCGCTCGGGCAATTGAGCGAATTGATCATCACGCCCGACATGCACGAGCGAAAGCACAAGATGTTCGACCGGGCCGACGCCTTCGTGGCGCTGCCGGGCGGCATCGGCACGCTGGAGGAGATCGTCGAGGTGATGACCTGGGCGCAGCTCGGCCGTCACCGCAAGCCGATGGTCTTCGCCAATATCGGCGGCTTCTGGGATCCGATGCTGAAGCTCATCCGTCACATGGCGGACGAAGGCTTCATCCACACCGCCCATCTCGTGCAGCCGATGGTCATCGACGAACCGGAAGAGATCGTCTCCGCCCTCGTCGAGCATTGGGCCGGCCAGGTGGACCGCGACGGCGAAGCGGATATTATCGCGCGGCTTTGAGACGTATCAGCCGAAAACCTCTCCTCCGTCATGGTCGGGCCTGACCCGACCATCCACGCCCTGCGTGCCGCATGGATCCTCGGGTCGAGCCCGAGGATGACGTCCGCGGGTGGGCGAGGTTCATTCCGCCGGCTTGAGTTCCGTGGCGGCGATTCGGCGTGCCCGCGCGGTGCGCAGCATGGAGCCGGAATAGATGACCAGCGCCACCCAGATCAGGATGAAGGCGATCAGCTTGGCCGTGCCGAAGGGCTCGCCGAAGACGAAGACGGCGATGATGAAGATCATCGTCGGCGCGATATATTGCATGATGGCGATGGTCGAGAGGCGCAGGAGCTTCGCGCCGTTGGCATAGATCATCAGCGGGATGGCGGTGACGATGCCGCAGGCGAGCAGCCACAGCACGTCCGCCATGCCGGTATCGCCGAAATGCCCTTCGCCCGAGGCTTCGAGCCAGACGATGTAGCCGAGCGCCGGCACGCTGAGCAGCAGCACTTCCAGGAAGAATCCCTGGTTCGGCCCGATCGGCAGCGTCTTGCGGAAGAAGGCATAGAAGCCCCAGGACAGGCAGAGCCCGATCGACACCCAGGGCAGGCCGCCGGCATCGAAGGCGAGCACGCCGACGGCGACGGCGGCAAGCGCGATCGCCACCATCTGTGCCCGGTCCGGCATTTCCTTCAAGAGCACCGCGCCGAGGAAGATCGAGAAGAGCGGGTTGATATAGTAGCCGAGCGCCGTCTCGATCGCCCGGCCCGCACCGATCGCCCAGACATAGATGCCCCAGTTGATGGTGATCAGCACCGCCGTCAGCGTCGCCATGCCGAGCATGCGCGGCGAGCGCAGCGCCGCCTTGATATCACCCGTGCGCCCGAGCCAGACCAGCACGAGGCCGGCAAGCGGCACCGACCAGACGATGCGGTGCGCCACCACCTCGGAGGCGGGGATATGCGCCACGGCCTTCATGAAGAAGGGCAGGAAGCCCCAGAGCAGGTAGGCCGTCAGGGCGAAGGCAAAACCGCGCGGCGAATCGCCGGTTTGGGGGCCGCTGGTGGAATTCGCGTCGGCCATGGTGTCATTTCCCGTCGATTTATGGATTTTCCGACGTCGTACTCCAACCAACGCAAATGCACCAATTCATTCCGGTGAAGGGATGATGAGCGGCGCTGAACCTATCCCACTACTCCGCTGCCACCCGGCCCGCCTCGCCGCGGTTCTTCAGGAGCTTGTAGACGATCGAATCCATCAGCGCCTGGAAGGAGGCGTCGATGATGTTGTCGGAGACGCCGACCGTCCACCAGCGCGCGCCGCTGCCGTCGGTCGATTCGATCAGCACGCGGGTGATCGCCTCGGTGCCGCCGTTGAGGATACGCACCTTGTAGTCCGCAAGTTCCAGATCGGCGATCTCGGCCTGGTATTTGCCGAGGTCCTTGCGGAGCGCCAGGTCCAGCGCATTGACCGGGCCGTGACCCTCGGCCACCGACATCATCGTCTCGCCATCGACGATGACCCGCACCACTGCTTCCGAAACCGTCTTGAGCTGGCCGTTGGCGTCATAGCGGCGCTCGACCATCACGCGAAAACTCTCGACGTGGAAGAAATCCGGCACCGTGCCGAGCGTGCGGTAGGCGAGCAATGCGAAACTCGCATCCGCCCCCTCATAGGCATAACCGGTCGCCTCGCGTTCCTTGACGATCTGGATCAGGCGGTCGAGTTTCGGATCGTCCTTGCCGACCGTAATGCCGCGCAGTTTCAGCGCGTTGATGAAATTCGCCTTGCCGCCCTGGTCCGACACCATGACCTTGCGCAGGTTGCCCACGCTTTCCGGCGTGACGTGTTCGTAGGTGCGCGGGTCCTTGAGCAGCGCCGAGGCGTGGATGCCGGCCTTAGTGGCGAAGGCGGAGGCGCCGACATAAGGCGCCTGATGATCCGGCGAGCGGTTCAGGAGTTCATCGAACGTGTGGGCCAGCTTGGTAAGGCCGGTGAGCTTTTCCGCGTCGATGCCGATTTCGAAGCGGCCGGTATAGGCTTCCTTCAGCGCCAGCGTCGGGATCAGCGTCACCAGGTTGGCGTTGCCGCAGCGCTCGCCGATGCCGTTCAGCGTGCCCTGGATCTGGCGCACGCCGGCTTCCACGGCGGCGAGCGAATTGGCGACGGCCTGGCCCGTATCGTTGTGGGCGTGGATGCCGAGGTTTTCGCCCGGCACGCCGGCGGCGATGACGGCCGCGACGATCGCCTGGATTTCCGACGGCTGCGTGCCGCCATTGGTGTCACAGAGCACGACCCAGCGCGCGCCGGCGGCAAAGGCCGTCGTGGCGCAGGCCAATGCATAATCCGGGTTGGCCTTGTAGCCGTCGAAGAAATGCTCGCAATCGACCATGGATTCGCGGCCGGAGGCCACCACGGCTTTCACCGATTCGGAGATGCTTTCGAGGTTCTCCTCGTTCGAACAGCCGAGCGCCACGCGCACATGATAGTCCCAGCTCTTGGCGACAAGACAGATCGCGTCGCTCTTCGAGCCAAGCAGGGCCGCAAGCCCCGGATCGTTGGAGGCGGAAACGCCGGCGCGCTTCGTCATGCCGAAGGCGACGAATTTGGCGCGGCCGGTGCGTTTCTTTGCGAAAAAGGCCGTATCCGTCGGGTTGGCGCCCGGATAGCCGCCCTCGACATAGTCCAGGCCGAACTCATCCAGCATGCCGGCAATCGCAATCTTGTCCTCGACGGAAAAGTCGATGCCGGGCGTCTGCTGGCCATCGCGCAGCGTGGTGTCGAAGAGGTGGATACGGTCTTTTTTCATCGGTTCCCTCCCTGGGAACGGTCTTGTCTTACTGCTTGCCCGCGAACTTGTCGGTCGCGTAGATCAGCCGGTCGAGGATGCCCGGCTCGGAATAGGCGTGCCCTGCCCCTTCCACAATGTAGAATTCCGCTTCCGGCCAGGCCTTGTGCAGCCCCCAGGCATATTTCGCCGGGCATGGCATGTCGTAGCGGCCGTGCACGATGAGACCCGGAATGCCCTTCAGCTTGTGGGCATCACGCAAGAGCTGCCCTTCCTCCAGCCAGCCGGCATTGACGAAGAAATGGTTCTCGATGCGGGCGAAGGCGTGGGCGTATTCTTCCTCGGCGAAGGGATCGCTGGTCGCGGGCTCCGGCAAAAGCGTGATGGTCTCGCCTTCCCAAAGGCTCCAGGCCTTGGCGGCGGCGATGCGGGTCGCCTTGTCGTCGCTGGTAAGGCGGCGATGGTAGGCGTGCATCATCTCGTGGCGCTCTTCCGGCGGGATGGGCGCGATGAAGCGCTCCCACTTGTCCGGGAACATTTCCGAGACGCCGAACTGGTAGTACCAGTCGAGTTCGCCCTTGGTCAGCGTGTAGATGCCGCGCACGACGAGTTCGGAGACGCGCTCCGGGTATTTTTCCGCATAGGCGAGCGCCAGCGTCGAGCCCCAGGAGCCACCGAAGACCAGCCATTTTTCCGCGCCCGCCATCTCGCGCAGCCGCTCGATATCGGCAACGAGGTGCCAGGTCGTGTTGGCCTCCAGTTCCGCATGCGGCGTGGACTTGCCGCAGCCGCGCTGGTCGAACAGCGTCACGTCGTAGAGCGCCGGGTCGAACAAGCGGCGGTGGTTCGGGCCGATCGTGCCGCCGGGGCCGCCATGCAGGAAGACGGCGGGCTTGGCGCCGGGCGTGCCGACGCGCTCCCAATAGATGCTGTGTCCGTCGCCGACATCCAGATGGCCGGAGGCGTAGGGTTCGATTTCGGGGTAGAGGGTGCGCAAGGTCTCGCTCATAATTTCAATCCGTGGGCAGGCCAGTTTTCGGTGTCGTGGTCAGGGTGCTGGAAGGAGATGATGCTTTCCTGCTGGCTGTAATAGTCTGGGTCGTCATGCACGGGGGCGGAGAAGATCGTCTCGACCCAAGGGTTGCGCGATCCGTAGTTGACCTGGATCTGCGGCGCGAGGTCGCTGCGGTCGTCGAAGGTGCCGATGGCGATTTCCAGCCCGCCGGGATGCTTGTAGGTCAGCGGCGTGCCGCATTGCTTGCAGAAGCCGCGGGCGATGTTGATGGACGACTGGAAGTAGCTCGGCTCGTCGCGCGTCCATTCCGTCTCGCCCTTTACGGTGACGAGCGGCCCGAAAAAGCCGCCGAACTGCTTCTGGCACATGCGGCAATGGCAGATCGACGGGCGGCCGAGTTCGCCCCTGATGCGGAAGCGGACGGCGCCGCACTGGCAACCTCCGGTACGAACGGTCTCAGTCATGTCTAGTCCTCCGGCGGCCAATGATCGGTGTCGTAGTCGGGATGCTGGCGGTTCGAGTCGCGGATTTTCGCGTGGCGCGCCTCGCCACCCTCGCCTTCGTTGCTCTCGCTTTCGGCAAGCTTCGGCAATTGCGAAAACCAGACGAGCCGCGATTCGAAGCCGGACTGGGCGATCGGTCGCACGTCCTCCGGGTCGTCGAGCGAGCCGAGCGTGACATTGATATGCGCGGCGGCGAGGCCGTCGTAGAAGAGCGGCGTGCCGCAATCCCGGCAGAAGCCGCGGCGCACGATTTCAGAGGACTGGAACCAGCCCGGCTCGCCGCGGGTCACCGAAAAACGCGTGCGCGGCGCGTTGGCGAGCGGCAGGAAATAGTTGCCCGCCGCCTTCTGGCACATGCGGCAATGGCACAGATGCGGATCGCCGAGCGTGCCCTCCACGCGGTAACGCACTGCGCCGCACTGACAGCCGCCGGTATAGATGCGCGAAATGCTCATCGCTTCCGCTCCGGCGGCCAGTCGTCGGTGTCGTGGTCCGGGTGCTGGTAGGAGACAAGATCGGCGAGGAACGACGCCGCATCCTGGTCTGCCATCGTGTCCTCGCCCGGCAGGTCGTGGATGGTATCGACATAGGGCAGCTTCGCCTCGATGCCCCATTGGATGCGCGGCGCGATCTCGGCTGGATCGTCGAAGGCAGCGATGGTGAGCGCCACCCCGTCCGGCGCCTCATAGGTCAGCGGCGTGCCGCAATCGCCGCAGAAACCGCGATAACCATGGTTCGAGGATTGGAACCGCTTGGGCTCGCCCCGCGTCCAGGTGAGCTTTGCCTCGCGCACGGAAACGAGCGGCAGATAGAAATTCCCGCTCGCCTTCTGGCACATGCGGCAATGGCAGACCGACGCATCACCCAAAGCGCCCTCGACATGGAAACGCACGGCGCCACACTGGCAGCCGCCGGTGTAGAAGGGGGTGCTCATGGCGCGGCCTCCAGCCAGTTTTCGACCTTCAGGCCTTCCACGCGGGAAAATTCGCGGATGTTGGCGGTGACGAGTGTCAAGTCGAGCGAGAGGGCATGGGCGGCGATCAGCATGTCGTAAGGGCCGATCGGGGTTCCCTTGCGTTCGAGCTCATAGCGTATCTCAGCAAAACGCTCGCTCGCGTCCGATTCCAGTGGCACGGCCGGAACGGCCAATAGAAATGTCTCCACGCGATTGCGAAGAGCTTCCGAGCCCTTCTTTTTGACGCCAAAGCGCAATTCGCAGACGGTGACAGCGCTGAGACACAGGCGGCCTTTGCCCGCAACCCTGCTTCGTACCACGGCAGCGCCTTCCGGATTGCGCACCATATCCGACACGATATTGGTATCGAGCATGTAGCGGTGATCGCTCACAAGTCGACATCCCTTGGCGGCAGCAACCCTTCATCGATATCCGGGAAGTCTTCCTCCAGCGGCTCGAGCGTGGCAAGCCATTCGAACAGGTCGAGCTTCTTGAGCTTCGGCTCGATGATAAGTCGGTCGCCCTCCTTGCGCATCACCGCCTCATTGCCGGGAAGTTCAAACTCCACGGGAATGCGGACCGCCTGGTTGCGGCCATTGCGGAAAAGCTTGACGTCGCGTTCCGGCGACGGTTCGGGCAATTCTTTCGGTCTCGCATTCATGGCGGCCTCCATCGATTACGACATATGCCTAAGCATATGCCTTTGCCTCTTCTAGCACAACATCACCGCTTCACCTCCCAAGTCGTCACCCGCTCGCCCGTTTCCGGGTCCTTGCCGTCCTTGAGCTGGACACCCTTGGCGGCGAGGTCGTCGCGGATCTTGTCGGCTTCGGTAAAATTCTTCGCCTTCAGCATTTCGAGGCGGAGCTGGATGATCGTGTCGATGCTGTCCTCCAGCGCCTTGGAGACCTCCGCCTTCCTTGGCACGACGCCGAGGAGTTCGGCGCTGGCGGCGAAGATGGGGAGCATCAGCGGGTCGCTGTTGGCGCATTGGGCGAGCGCGTGCAGCGCCTGGATGGCGGCAACCGTGTTCAGGTCGTCGCGCAAGGGGGCGAGCACGCTTTCGTCGACGCGGCCTTCCGCAGCGTTGCCGTCGGCCGGCCACTTGGCGAGCAGGCGCTCGGCCTCCTCCAGGCGCTTGACGCTGAAGTCGATCGGTTCGCGGTAGTGCGTCATCAGCATGGCAAGGCGCAGCACCTCGCCCGGCCATTTCCGGCCGCCGAACTTCTCTTCCTCCAGCAGTTCCGAGATCGTGTAGAAATTGCCTTCGGACTTCGACATCTTGCGGCCCTCGACCTGCAGGAAGCCGTTGTGCATCCAGACATTCGACATGACCTTGGTGCCATGCGCGCAGCGCGACTGGGCGATCTCGTTTTCATGGTGCGGGAAGATGAGATCGAGGCCGCCGCCGTGGATGTCGAAGGTCTCGCCGAGATAGGCGGCCGACATGGCGGAGCACTCGATATGCCAGCCCGGACGACCGCGGCCCCAGGGACTGTCCCAGCCTGGCTCTTCGGGCGAGGAAAGCTTCCAGAGCACGAAATCACCGGGGTTCTTCTTGTGCGCATCGACGGCGACGCGGGCGCCGGCCTGCTGTTCGTCGAGGTTGCGCTTCGAGAGGTCGCCGTAATCGGCCATGGAGCGCGTGTCGAACAGGACTTCGCCGTTCGCTTCATAGGCATGGCCGCGTTCGATGAGACGCAGAATCAAGGTAATCATGTCCACCTTGCCATCGTCGCGCGGCTGGACGAACTCGGTGGCGCGCGGCTCGTGCGTCGGCTGCATCGCGCCAAGGGCGGCGATGTCGGCGTGGAACTGGTTTGCCGTCTTCTCCGTCACGCGGCGGATCGCCTCGTTCAGCGACAGCGTGCCGTTCTCGATCTCGGCTCCGAAATCGCGCAGTGCGCGGGCGTTGATCTTGTCGTCGACGTCCGTGATGTTGCGGGCATAGGTGACGTGGTTTTCGCCATAGACATGACGCAGCAGGCGGAACAGCACGTCGAAGACGATGACAGGCCGCGCATTGCCGATATGGGCGAAGTCATAGACCGTCGGGCCGCAGACATACATGCGCACATTGTCGGGATCGATGGGCCGGAAGGGCTCCTTCGATCGCGTGAGCGTGTTGTACAGCGTCAGGACCGGCGTGTCGGCCATAAGAATCTCCCCAAAAGGCGTAAACCCGGCTGGCCGGGTCGTTGTCATCCGGGGATTTTGAGGGACGAAAACGGCCGGGCCAGCGCGTGCGCTAGCGAATAATGCTCCGGCGAATGCAGAGTACCGTTTTCATGGCCTGCTTTATCGCGCCGTCGCGGCGTCCGGTCAAGCGGGCCGAAAGCGAAAATCGCGCCGCCAGCGCCCTGTTCCCGCGGTGACACGATCGTGCGCTCCCCCATGCGAGAAAGGAGACACCAGACCGGCGAAGGCCGCCGGCAAACGAAGGGACAACACAATGACTATCCGAAAGATTGGGACCACTCAGAAGACCGGCACCCGCCCCGCGAGCGATCTCGCCAACCGTTACAATCCGATCGGCATTCGCGCCGTCGCCGCCGCGGCCTTGCAGGTCAAGGTAAAGCACTTTCCCGGAAAATGAATGTAAGTGGCGGTTATAATTGTTGATCGCAGAAACCCGCAATTTGGGGTCTTCGCCTCTAAGCGATCAAAGTTTGAGCAGAATTTGGCCGAATGGGTCGCGTAAATGCATAGCTCATTAGGGGTAGCAACCGGGGACATCATACGGGGCTACCTGCTCACTTCAGGAGAATGACAATGTCGACCGTAAGGAAGCAGCCGCTGCAGAAGACCGCAGCAAACGAAAATCTTCAGGAGCGCTACAAGCCGCTCGGCCTGCGCGCCGTCGTCGCGGCCACGCAGTGCAAGCCCGAGACGAAGTCCGAGGACAAGCGCAAGAAGCGCGACATTCCGGCCGTGCTTCAGCCGCTCTACGACTGAGCCGCTTCGAGGCAATTTGCCGGGAATGATTTCAGAACAGCGAAAGCTGATCGGACAGCGGGGGCGCTTGTGCGCCCTTTTTCTTTTCCGGTAGCGCCTCCTCGGCGCGCTCTTCCACCGGCTCCAGAATATCCGGTCCCATATTGGCGACCTTGCCCACCTTGTCGGACACCGGGATCGCTTCGAAGAAGCCGTCGTCGATCGGCTTCATCAGATCGACCACGTCGCGCGGCTCCTGCGTCTTGCAGTCCAGCCAGCGCGAAAAATCCTCCGGGCGAATGACCACCGGCATACGGTCATGGACGCGGCTGATGTCATTGTTGGCCGCCGTCGTCAGGATCGCCCCGGTATCGACCTCCGAACCATCCGCCGAAGACCAGGTCTCCATGAGGCCGGCAAAGGCGACGATCTCGCCCTTCTTCGGGCGGATCCAGTAGGCCTGCGCCTTGGCGCCCTTCTCCTCCGGCCGGCGCCATTCGAAGAAGCCGGAGGCCGGCACGAGAATGCGGCGGTGGCGCATGGCGGCCTTGAAGGATGCCTTGCCGATCGCGGTTTCGGCGCGCGCATTGATCAGAAGCGGAAAATCGCGCGGATCCTTCACCCAGCCGGGCATGAAACCCCAGCGCACCAGCATGGCCTTGCGCTCCGGCAGGTTGCTGCCGGGCTCCTGCCTCTCGCCCGCAATCACGATCAGGATCGGCTGCGTCGGCGCGATGTTGTAGCGCTCGGGCGTATCCCCGATGTTCAGGACATTGAGGAATTCGCGCATGAGATCGGCTTTGGCCAGCAATGCAAATCGTCCACACATAGCGTCGTCATCGCACTTTGCCTATAAGGGGTCAATCGAGCGCAACCGAACCGGATCGCGATGAAGAAGTCGAAGAAACCACAGCCCGCCTCCTCCGCCATCATCGAGCGCGACGGGCGTTACCTGCTCGTGCTGCGCAGCAATCCGCCGTCGGCCGACATGTATGCCTTTCCGGGCGGGCGGGGCGAGGATCGCGAGACGCCGGCCGAGACGGCGCTGCGCGAACTCTTCGAGGAAACCGGCATTCGCGGCGAAAAACCGCTGCTTTTCGCCACCTACGACCTGCCCGGCCGCCTGGATGCGCCTGACAGTCCGTCCTTCTTCCTCTCCGTGTTCAAGGTGCGGGCAGACGAGGCGGCCATCGCCGTCGCCTCCGACGATGCCGCAAGCGTCGGCTGGTATTCGGCAGAGGAAATCGCAAACCTGCCGGCGCCCGACAGCGTGCGCGAATGCATCGCGCGGCTGGAAGCCGAACGGGCGAGACGCAGCGCATGACGGTGATTCGCCTTGCCCTTCTCGCAAGTCTCCTCCTCGCAGGTCCCGCCTTCGCCCAGCAGGCGAGTGGCGACAAGGCGGCTGAGACGCCGGACGCCGCCGTGGTGGAGGAAAAACCGGCGCCCTATGACGAGAGGCTGGAGCGGCTCTCCGAGATCATCGGCGCGGTGCACTACCTGCGCAATCTCTGCACGGACAAGCCCGAGGACGGCTGGCGGGCATCGATGCAGCGGCTGATCGAGATGGAAGCGGGCAGTGAACCGAAGCGCCAGGAAAAGCTAACGGCTGCATTCAACCGTGGATACCGCTCTTTTGCGGCCATCTATACCGCTTGCACCGACTCGGCGGTTGTCGCAGAACAGAGATACCGTAACGAAGGTGCAACACTTGCAACAGAAATTACCGCGCGATTCGGAAATTAGCGGTTAATTAACCTCTTTCTTCACGAGCCAGTGCCGTTTTGGGAAAAGGCTGCTAAGGTCGTTAACAGTCGAGTAAGAACTGAAATGCCTCGCATGGACCGATTGATGGAACCTACTCTCAACGATATCGACGAGATGATCGTGCACGAGAAGATGCAGGCCGCTCTGGAATACCAGAACGAGGCCTGGGCCGACGGCATGGCTGATGGCATCGAACCGGAAATCATCGCCGATGCCGCGATTGCACTCGCCATGCGCGAGACGATCCGCATCCATGGCGAAAGGGGCGCGGAAGCGATGCTCGAATCGCTGCGCGAGCGTATGCTGGCTGGAGAATTCTCCCCCGAGCGCATCCTGCAATAGGCTGGAAAGACAAGTCATGCAGACGTCGCCTGACGGCAAAATGCTGTTTCGCAGCAGCCTTATCGCCTTGTCGGTGCTTTTCGCGACAACCGCGCTGGTGGCGCCGGTGCGCCCCGCCTTTGCACTCAGCGAATTGAAGAACGAACAGGGCCAGGTGCAGCAGAAGCCGGCCGAGGGCGGCGAAACGCCGACCGTCGAGGAAGAGGAGCCGCAGGAGGAGGAGGAGCAGACTGCGCCCCTCGAATTGCCGCTGCCCGACCCGCTGATTCGCCGCGGCGACACCGTCACCGAGCCGACCGACGACGCGCCTGTCACCGACGACAAATCCGACGACGAGCCGCAGGCCCCCGTCGAAGTGCTCTACGACATCGGCAAGGCACCGGAAGCGGTGCGCCGCATGCGCGAACTGATCGTCGAGGCAGCCGCCTCCGGCGATATCGAGCGCCTGCGCCCGCTGCTCGGCAAGGGCGTCACCGAGACGCAGGTCTCGATCGTCGAGACCGATGAAGGCCCGGTCGAAACGCTGAAGGGCCAGTCCGGCGACAGCGAGGGCATCGAGGTGCTCGCCATCCTGCTCGACGTGCTGGCGACCGGCTTCGTGCATGTCGGAAAGGGCACGCCGGACGAAATGTATGTCTGGCCCTATTTTGCCGAAAAGCCGCTCGCGACGCTGACGCCGCCAGAAAAGGTGGAGTTGCTGCGCATCGTGACCGCCGGCGACTTTGCCGACATGCAGGAATTCGGCAGCTACAATTTCTACCGCATCGGCATCACGCCGGACGGCCAGTGGAAATTCTTCATCACCGGCGATTGAGCCGCCTTAGCCACGCATGATCCGGGTGGGCCGCCTCGATGCCGGCCTTCAGCCAGCGCCGTTGCGCCGCGTCGAGTTTCGGCAGGGCCTTCTCGAAATCGGCCTCGTCCTTGTCGCGCCGGTATTTTGCCTTGAAGAGCAGGATCGCCTCCGGCGCGAGATAGGGAATGCCCTCGGCGCTCACGCGCACGACCTCTTCGCGCGGCCGGCGGATCGACGGGTCGCGCTTGTAGATCCATGTCTCCGGCGTGCCCTCCTCCAACATCATGTCGACGCGCCAGCGGCCCGCCGCCACATCCTCGCACCACACCTGCGCGATCTCGGCGAGCGGCGCTTCGTCCGGCGCGAGCGGCTCGACATGGCCATCGCCGACCGCATGGAAGCGCAGGCCTGACAGGGCGTCGCGGAAGGCTGCGAAATCGCCGCGCAACACGGTGAATTCGAGATCGTCGTGCGGCCGCGTCTCGACACCGTGCCAGAGATCGAGCGCCCAGCCGCCGACGACGCACCACGGCTGCGCGATGCCGGTGAGCCGACGGGCAAGCTCGCGCGGATGCCAGGCGGACCAGGCATCATGGGGAAGTGTCGGCTGAGCGTTCATCGGTGCCTCGTCGTCTTTCGAACGCCCTTCTGGCCCAACACGGGCACGCGGACAAGACAGCACGACCTTGCGAAAGCCGCCCGGGCGTTCTACTTCTGTTTCAACAGGTGCGATGGTGCACCGCCCGCGGCCCGCATGGTGCCGGCGCGCGAAAAACTGGATCGAATCATGCCTTCCGTCACGCTTTCCGGCCGCGCCTTTCTCCGCCTTTCCGGCAAGGATGCCGAGACCTTCCTGCAATCCCTGATCACCACCAACCTGCCGGACCTGCCGGCCGGCGAAATCCGCCCCGGCGCGCTGCTGACGCCGCAGGGCAAGATCCTGTTCGACTTCCTGATCCGCCGCGACGGCGACGAGGCCTTCCTGATCGAGACGACGGACGACCAGCGTGATTCGCTGCTCAAGCGGCTCACCATGTACAAGCTGCGCGCCGCGGTCGATCTCGCGATTATCGAAGGCGACGCGGTGACGATCGCCTGGGACGCTCCCGAGGCCGATGCGGCGCGCGATGCGCGCTTCGCCAAGGCCGGCCTCGCCGTCTCCCGCCGCCCCGGTGCCGGCAGCAGCGACGACCCGGCGCTCTACGACGCGCTGCGCATCGGCGCCGGCATCCCGGAAGCCGGCCGCGACTACGCGCTCTCCGATGCCTTCCCGCACGACATCATCCTCGATCTCACCGGCGGGCTCTCCTTCCGCAAGGGGTGCTATGTCGGGCAGGAGGTGGTGTCGCGCATGCAGCATCGCGGCACCGCGCGCCGCCGCCCGGTCATCGTCCGGGGCGATGCCGCCCTTCCCGCGACGGGCACCGAGCTTCTCGCCGGCGGCAAGCCGATCGGCACGCTCGGCAGCGTCTCCGGCGCCCTCGGCCTTGCCATCGTGCGCATCGACCGCGCGGCCGACGCGATCAACAGCGGCACGCCAATCACCGCCGACGGCGCCCCCGTCACCGTCGAGCTCGCCCCATGGACCGGCCTCGCCTTCCCGCAAGACGCCTCCGAGGTGCCGGCGCAATGAGCGGAGCGACGCGCGCGAAGACGGAGCCGCGCGCCTGGCAGCGCATGCTGTCCGGCCGCCGTCTCGATCTGCTCAATCCCTCGCCGCTCGATATCGAGCTTTCCGACATCGCCCATGGCCTTGCCCGCGTCGCGCGCTGGAACGGCCAGACGAATGGCGACCATGCCTTTTCGGTGGCGCAGCATTCGCTCGTCGTCGAGGCGATCTTTCGCCAGCAGAACCGCTGCGACGCCCATGAATGCCTGATGGCGCTGCTGCACGACGCGCCGGAATATGTGATCGGCGACATGATCTCGCCCTTCAAGGCGGTGGTCGGCGGCGGCTACAAGACGGTGGAGAAGCGGCTGGAGGCGGCCGTGCACCTGCGCTTCGGCCTGCCGCCCGCAACACCCGCCAGCCTGAAAGCCAAGATCAAGAAGGCCGACCAGGTCGCCGCCTTCTTCGAGGCGACGGAGCTTGCCGGCTTCTCGCATGCCGAGGCGATCAAGTTCTTCGGCGCACCGCGCGGCATCACGCTGGACATGATCGAGATCGCGCCGCTTCCCGCCATCGACGCGCAGCAGCGTTTTGCCGACCGGTTCACGGCCCTCGAAAGGGAGCGCGGCGCGGCCGCCGCGGCGGTGTGAGCATGGGCACGATCGTCGTCGCCCCGCTTGGAAAGATCGCGGAACTCGCCGTGCGCCACCGCTGTCGCGAGATGCTGAGCCTCGTTGCGCCGAAACAAGGTTTCCGCCGGCCCGCGGTCATCGCCGCCGCGCGCCACATGATCATCGGCGTCAATGACATCACCTTTGCCGGCACCGGAAAGCTCGTCGCACCCGGCGAGGACCATGTCGCCGCCATCATCGGTTTTGCCCGTGGCTGGGACCGGCAGGCGCCATTGCTGGTGCATTGCATGATGGGCGTCTCCCGCTCGCCCGCCGCCGCCCTCCTCGCGGCCCTGGCCGTGGAGCCGGACCAGGACGAACACGACCTGACGCAACGCCTGCGCCGCGCCTCCGTGCAGGCCACGCCGAATGCCCGGCTGATCGAGATCGGCGACCATGTGCTCTCGCGGGGCGGCCGGCTTGTGGCCGCCGTCAAGGCGATCGGCCGCGGCGCGGACTATGTCGGCGACAGCCCCTTCGTCTTTTCCGCCATGCCGGAAACGGTGCAGCCATGACGGAGCACCCTGCCCGCCCGCCGGTCGAGATCGGCCTCAACGCGGCGGTCGTCGCGATTTCCGAGCGCAACCCCTGCATCCTGGCGATCGGCGGCGAGGGTGCGCGGGCACGCGACGCGCTGCCATTCGGCCCCTTCGACCCGCAGCAGCACCGCACCTTCGAGACGAGCCTGCGCGCCAGCGTGGAAGCGCAGACGGCGCTGAAACTCGGCTATATCGAGCAGCTCTACACGTTCGGCGATCGCGGCCGCCAGAAACTGCCGGACGAAGCGGGCACGCACATGGTCTCCGTCGGCTATCTTGCGCTCACCCGCACCGATGCCGAGGCGAACGAGCAACTGGCGGAAGCGGGCGCCGCCTGGCGCGACTGGTACACCTACCTGCCCTGGGAGGACTGGCGGCAGGGCCGGCCGGCGCTGATCGACCAGCTCATCCTTCCGGCGCTGAAGGCCTGGGCGGCCGAGGTGGTGCAGGCGGAGCGCACCACGCCGCGCACCCGCATCCGCCTCGCCTTCGGCCTCGATGATTTCCCCTGGGACGAGGAGCGCGTGCTGGAGCGCTACGAGCTACTTTATGAGGCGGGTCTCGCCGAAGAGGCGGTGACGGATGGCCGCGCCCGGCCCGGCCAGGTCTCGCCCGGCGTCGCCATGCGGCACGATCATCGCCGGATCCTCGCGACCGCCATGGCGCGGCTGCGCGGCAAGCTCAAATACCGGCCGGTAATCTTCGAGCTGATGGCGCCGGAATTCACGCTGACCGAATTGCAGGCGACCGTGGAGGCGATTTCCGGCCGTCATTTGCACAAGCAGAATTTCCGCCGCCTCGTGGAGGGCGCCGAGCTCGTCGAGCCGACGGGAAGCTCGACCTCCGCCACCGGCGGGCGCCCCGCCGCCCTCTTCCGCTTCCGCCGCCGCATTCTGGAAGAGCGCCCGGCACCCGGCCTCAAGGTCGGCATGCGCTAGCCGGAACTTATCGGCCATCGTGCCATTCCCCTCAATGATATCAACGACCGGGGAAAGGTTTCATGGAACAACAGGCAACCGACATCATCGTTGCGACGCGGGCGGCGCTGGCGCAGGCAAGCGCGCTCGCCGTGCAATATTCCTTCTCAATTATGGGCGCGCTGGTGCTGCTCGTGCTCGGCTGGTTTCTCTCGCGGATCCTGCATCGCTGGGCGCTGACCGGGCTGTCGCATGTGCGCGGCATCGATGCGACGCTGGCGCATTTCTTCGCGAACATTCTGCGCTATGCCGTGCTGATCCTGGTTTTCGTGACGGTGCTCGGCCAGTTCGGCGTGCAGACCGCTTCGATCATCGCCGCCCTCGGTGCTGCCGGCCTGGCCATCGGCTTGGCGCTCCAGGGCACGCTGCAGAACATCGCTGCCGGCATCATGCTGCTCGTGCTCAGGCCCTTCCGGGTTGGCGAATATATCGAGACGAAGGACGTGTCCGGCACGATCACCGAGGTCGGGCTCTTCGCCACCGAACTCAAGACCAGCGACGGCCTTTATCGCCTGGCGCCGAACTCGACGCTGTGGAACACGCCCGTCACCAATTTCAGCCGCGAGCGCACGCGCAAGCATGATCTCAAGGTGAAAGTGGCAAACGACCGCGACATCGACGACGAGATCGACCGCCTGCTGACGATCGCAAGGGAGGATTCGACGATCGAATCCGTGCCGGCACCGCAGGTCTTCGTCGATAGTCTGGAGGAAAGTTCGGCTATCCTGACCTTGCGCTACTGGGTCTCCACGCCGCAATGGTTCAAGACGACGCGCGAAATGAACCGTCGCGTGCGCATCGCCTTCGGCCAGAAGCTGGCCGGGCCGGAGCCTGACGCAGCCCCGGCCGAATAGGCTCTTATTCGATCACGGCGCAGGCGAGACGATCGCCCGCGCCGCCGGTCGGGTCGGTGCGGTAGTCGTCCGAGCCGGCATGCACGATCAGGGCGCGGCCGCGGATGCCGCGTTCGGCATCGTCGAGCCGCACCATGGCCGAATAGACCTGCGCGCGCAGCACGCCGTCATCCGCCACATACTGGTTCGGCAGGTCGCCGGCATGCGGGCCATTGGCCGCCGCAAAACCATGTTCCTTGCCGTCCGGATTGAAATGGCCGCCAGCAGAGTCATGGCCGCCGGCATGGTCGCAGGTGCCGGTTTCATGGATATGCAGCGCCACCCATTTGCGCGGCTCCAGGCCCGAGACTTCCACCTCGAAGAGGACGCCGTCGTTTCCGGCGGTGATCTGCGCCCGCCCGGCCTCCTTGCCGGAGCGGTCAACGAAATTGGCCTGCGCCGTATCCTTGGCCTGTTGCGCGAAAACGGGGCTGGCGAGCCCTGCAAGCGTGCCCGCCGCCGCCGCGAGTGCCACGATCTTCAACATGATGCGTCCTTCCGATTGTGATTGCTCATGAAACCGGAACGCATCGCCGTCGGGGGTGTTCCCGGCTAGCCGCTCACGACAACGTCAAGGCCGATGTCGAGCGTCGGCGCGGCCATGGTGATCTTGGAGGTCGAAATATAGTCGACGCCGGTCTCGGCGATGGCGCGGATCGTCTTGAGGTTGACGTTGCCGGAGGCTTCGAGTTTCACGCGGCGCGGGTCGGCCGCATAGGGCGCATCCGTGAGGCCGGCGCAATCGCGGTTGATCTCGACGGCGCGGCGCAGCAGTTCCGGCCCCATATTGTCGAGCAGGATGACATCCGGCTGCGCCTCCAGCGCCTCCTCCAGCTCCTCCAGCGTCGTCACCTCCACCTCGACCTTCACCAGATGGCCGGCAAAGGCGCGCGCCGCGCGGATGGCGCCCGCCACGCCGCCAGCCACCGCAATATGGTTGTCCTTGATGAGGATAGCGTCATCCAGCCCATAGCGATGCGACGAGCCGCCGCCCATGCGCACGGCATATTTTTCCAGCGCCCGGAGCCCCGGAATGGTTTTTCGCGTGCAGCAGACCTTTGCCGCCGTATGGGCGATCTCGTCGGCAAACCGCGCCGTGTGGGTCGCGACGCCGCAGAGATGCATAAGGAAATTGAGCGCCACCCGCTCGGCCGAAAGCACCGCGCGCGCCGGCCCGGACACCTTCGCGATCACCGTGCCGGGCACGAGCCTGTCGCCGTCCTCCACGAAGGCCTCGAAGCGGATCGCCGGGTCCATCAGCCGGAAGGCCTCGCGCGCAAGCTCAAGCCCGGCGACGACGCCGTCCTCGCGCGCATTCAGCTCCGCCTCCGCCACCATCTCCGGCGCAATCGTCGCCTGGCTGGTGATGTCGCCTGCCCGCCCGAGATCCTCCGACAAGGCCGCGCGCACCTGCTCCTCCACCATCAGGGGCGAGAGGACGGGGAGATAGGGGGTGGTCATGGCTGTTGATCCTTTTCAGGGCTATTGGCGTCAACGAGCCGCATCAGCGGCTCCATGCGTTCATGCAGGACGCGGAGGATGACGATATCCTGCGCGCCCTCCGCTCCGGCGACAAGATGGTAATAGAGAACGTGCGAGGCGGCATGACGCCGGCCGGCGGCGCGGGAGAGATGCAGGGAGCGCACGCCGGGGCGCAGTTCCTCGCGGTTGCGCGAGGCGGGCCGGCCGGGGTCCTCCGCCAGGAGGCGGAGGGCGTGCTCGATCAGCGCGGCGTAGCGCATCGCCTGCTCGGCGCCGAACGTCGCCACGGTGTAGCGGGCGATTTCGGCGAGATCCCGTTCGGCCTCCCGCGTCAGCCGGATGCGGCTCATCGCTCGGCGACGGCCGCGGAAAAAATGTCGCTGGCGGAACGCTCGGCAAATTCGCCTCGCTCGGATTGCGAAAGCCCGGCATCGATCGCCTTGCGCAGCATCGCGAGTTTTGCCGCTTCGCTTTCCTGCTCCTGGCGCATCAGGCGCAGCGCGTCGCGCACGACCTCGCTTGCCGAGACATAGGAGCCGCTTGCCACAGCATCCTCGATGAAATCGGTGAATTCCGGTGTCAGGCTAACGTTCAGTGTCGGCATGGCGCGATCCTCTCGGCCGATTCTAGCGCTGGAAAGGCAATTGTCAATTTTTGCCAATCCTCACGCCGCCGCCGTCTCCACCACATCCGCCACCACCTTTTCCGCCTCCGCAAGCGTGAGGAAGGTGCGGTGTTTCCAATTGGCCTTCTGCTCGGGGAAATCCGAACGGTAGTGGCCGCCGCGGCTTTCTTCGCGCAGATACGCGCCGGTGGCGATAAGCTTTGCCGTGGTGACGATGTTGTGGAAGCGCATGCGGCTGTTTTCGCGTTCCAGAGCCGCGATCTCGCGGATTGCCGCCTTCAGGCCGTCGCGGGTGCGGATGACGCCGACATGGTCGCTCATGATGCGGCGCAGCCGCGTCAAGGCCGGGCTGTCCTCGATGGTCACGAGGTCGTCGCTCTCGCCGGCATTCTTGCCCCAGTCGTTGGTCTTCGGCTCCGGCAGCATGCCCTTGATGTTTTCCGCGATGCGTGCGGCGAAGACCACCGCTTCGAGCAGGGAGTTCGAGGCCAGCCGGTTGGCGCCGTGCACGCCGGTGGAGGTGACCTCGCCGGCGGCCCAAAGGCCGTCGATCGAGGTGCGGCCTTCCGCATCCGTAAGCACGCCGCCCATGTGGTAGTGCACGGCCGGCACGACAGGGATCGGCTGCGTCACCGGGTCGATGCCGGCTGCCTTGCAGGAGGCGTAGACGGTCGGGAACATGTCGGGGAAATGGGCGCCCACCGCCTTGGTGCAATCGAGGAAGGCGCCGCGGCCGGCCTGCACTTCGGCGAAGACGCCGCGCGAGACGATGTCGCGGGGTGCCAGTTCCGCGTCCTCGTGGATATCCAGCATGAAGCGGTGGCCGGTGGAATTGATGAGATGCGCGCCGTCGCCGCGAAGGGCTTCGGTGGCAAGCGGTGCGGGATCGCGACCGATATTGATGGCGGTCGGGTGGAACTGCACGAATTCCGGATCGGCGATGATGGCGCCGGCGCGCGCGGCCATGCCGACGCCCTGGCCGCAGGCCTGCCACGGATTGGTGGTGACGGCAAAAAGATGGCCGACGCCGCCCGAGCACAGCACCACGGCGCGGGCCGGGAAATGCACGCGGTTCTTCGCCTGGCCGGCATCCGGCCGCGCGACGACGCCGGAGATGAAGCGGCCTTCGCGCACCAGCTCCTCGACGACATAACCTTCCAGCACGCGGATCGACGGCGTCTTGCGCACGGCGGCGATGAGCGCTTCCATGATGGCCTTGCCGGCCATGTCGCCCTTGACGCGCACGATGCGGCGTTCCGAATGGGCGGCCTCCCGCGACAGCAGCAGCTTGCCTTCGAGGTCACGGTCGAAGGGCACGCCGTATTCGAGCAGGTCGTGGATGCGCGCCGGGCCTTCGGAGACCATGAAGCGCGCCATCTTCTCGTCGACGATGCCGGCGCCGGCCTCCAGCGTGTCGGCGACGTGTTTGTCGAAGGTGTCGCCGGGGCTCATGGCCGCCGCGATGCCACCCTGCGCCCAGGCCGAGGACGCGCCCTGGCCGATAGGGGCGGCAGCGAGGATCGTGACGGGCCGCGGCGCGAGTTTCAGCGCGCAGAAGAGGCCGGCAAGGCCGCCGCCGACGATGACGATATCGTCGATACCGTTCCAGGATTGCGGGCGAAAACTATCAATGGGCATGTCTCACTCCTCCGACGCGCCGCTAGCCGAGGGGCATTGCCCCTTCCCTCCAGGCTGGAGGGCGGCCTACTGCTTCAGGTTCACCATCCGCTCGACGGCGAGGCGGGCGCGATCGGCAATCGCCGGATCGACCAGCACCTCGTCCGTCATGGTCACCAGGCTGTCGAGGATCTTCGGCAGCGTGATGCGCTTCATGTGCGGACAGAGATTGCACGGCTTGACGAAATCGACGCCCGGCAGCTCCGCCTGGATGTTGGAGGCCATAGAGCATTCGGTGACGAGCAGCACGCGCGAGGGACGGTTGTCCTTGACGTAGTTGATCATGCCCGAGGTGGAGCCGGCGAAATCGCAGACGGCGATGACATCCGGGTGGCATTCCGGGTGGCCGATGATCTCGATGCCGGGATGGGATTCCTTGTAGGAGAGCAATTCTGCCGCCGTGAAGCGCTCGTGCACCTCGCAATGGCCCTTCCATGTCAAAATCTTCTTGTTCGTCTGCTTGGCGACGTTCATCGCGAGATACTCGTCGGGAATGCAGAGCACGGTGTCGCTCTCCAGGCTCTCCACGACGGCGAGCACGTTCGACGAGGTGCAGCAGATGTCCGTCTCCGCCTTCACGTCGGCCGACGTGTTGACGTAGGTGACGACCGGCACGCCCGGATAACGCTGCTTCAAGAGGCGCACGTCCTCGCCGGTGATCGATTCCGACAGCGAGCAGCCGGCGCGCGAATCCGGGATGAGCACGGTCTTTTCCGGGTTCAGCAGTTTTGACGTTTCGGCCATGAAGTGCACGCCGCACTGGATGATGATCTCGGCATCCACCTTGGTGGCGTCGCGGGCGAGCTGCAACGAATCGCCCACGATATCGGCGACGCAGTGGAAGATTTCCGGCGTCTGGTAATTGTGCGCGAGGATGACGGCGCCGCGCTCCTTCTTCAGCCGGTTGATCGCGGCGACATAGGGCGCATAGACCGGCCATTCGAAGGCGGGGATGAACTGCTTCACCTTCTCGTAGAGGTGCTCGGTCTCGCGCGCGATCTCGGGCGTGAAGGAAAGGTCGGGCTTTTCGAGCACGCCGAAGCGCTCCGCGGCGGTGAGCGGACGCGTTGCGCCGGCGGCTGCCGCATGCTGGGCCAGAACGGTCATGGAACCCTCCTTTTCCTCCGCCCCTTTCGGCGGAATTCTATTTTGCTCACTTTGAGCATAATAGCTTCAAAACAAAACCGGCATGGGCCGGTGATTCAGATTTAGAAACTTTTGTGACGGTTTGCAAGGAGCGCCGCCTGAAATCATTTCGGGCGGCGCAAGCATTTGGCATCAGGCGATCGCCGGGCGCAGGACGGCCTTTTCCTGGATCGGCCAGTGCACGATCGCCGCGAAGATGCCGAGCGCCACGCCGAGCCACCACACCGGATCATAGGTGCCGAACTGGTCGTAGAGATAGCCGCCCATCCACACGCCGAGGAACGAACCGACCTGATGCGACAGGAAGACGATGCCGCCCAGCAGGCCGAGATGCTTCGTGCCGAACATGATGGCGACGAGCGCATTGGTCGGCGGCACGGTGGAGAGCCACAGCAGGCCCATCACGATGGCGAAGATGATGACCGAGGTGGGCGATTTCGGCAGCAGGATGAAGGCCGACACCGCCACCGAGCGGGCGATGTAGATATAGGCGAGGAAATACGGTTTCGAGTAGCGCTGGCCGATGACGCCGGCGGCGAGCGAGCCGATGATGTTGAAGAAGCCGATCAGCGCCAGCGCGATCACCGCATAGCGCGCGTCGATGCCGAGGTCGCCGAGATAGGCCGGGAAATGCGCGGTGATGAACGCCACCTGGTAGCCGCAGACGAAGAAGCCTGCGACCAGCAGCAGGTAGCTGCGGTGCCCGAGCGCTTCCTTGAGCGCCTCGCCGATCGTCTGCTTGTAATCGCTGGCGGCGGTGATGCCGGAGGAGGAATTGCCGCGCAGCGGAATGGCGATCAGCGGCACTAGAAGCATCAATATACCGAGATAGACGAGGCTGTCCGACCAGCCATAGGCGCTGATCAGCCCCTGCGACAGCGGCGCGAACAGGAACATGCCGGCGGAACCCGCCGCCGTGCAGATGCCGAAGGCCATGGAGCGCTGCTCCGGCGTGACATTGCGCGCGAAGGCCGAAAGCAGGATGCCGAAGGAGCCGGACCCGACGCCGAGCCCCACCAGCACGCCGCCGCCGATATGCAACCAGAGCGGCGAGGTGCCGAGCGACATGAGGAACAGGCCGAGCGCATAAAGAAGGCCCGACATCAGCAGAACGCGCCAGGTGCCGAATTTGTCGGCGATGGCGCCGAAGAACGGCTGGCTGACGCCCCAGGCGAGGTTCTGGAACGCCATGGCAAGCCCGAAGGTCGTGCGGTCCCAGCCGGTATCCTGCAACATGGGAAGCTGGAAAAAGCCCATCGCCGAGCGCGGGCCGAAGGTGAGCACGGCGATCAGCGAGCCGGCGATGATGATGAGCCAGGGCATGGGCCGGCTCGCGGCGCGGGCGGCAACGATGGATGGGGCGGACATGGGCATCTCCGAAATCTGAGAGGGAAACCTATCGCCGGGCATGCATTAACAAAAGCGAATTTAATTGACCGAGCGATCAGCCGGATTGATGAAACAAACCGGTCCCGCCGGCGGCCGGATGTGCTTGACGCCGCTGCATTTTAGGCGCATGTGCCACGCAGGCGTCACAGGACGCCAACCAAACCCGGATAAGATCAATGGACCCCGACAGTCGACTATCGAGAGCGATCGCGCGACCATTCCGGTAAGAGGCTTCGGCTTCGCTCCGGATGGCGAGAATGCCCTCCAAGGAGCGAAACATGCTGCAGATCTATGCCCGCAAGGCTGACCGCTTTTGCCTGCGCGAAATTTCCAACCCCGCCATCGAGCAGGCGATCGCCCCTGCCCTCTGGTATGACCTTCTGAACCCGACGGCCGAGGAAGTGACGGACGTCGAGGCGGCCTTGCACATCACCATGCCGACGCGCGAGGAGATGGAGGACATCGAGCTGTCCGCCCGCCTCTACCAGGAGGACGGGGCCGCCTTCATGACCATGACGGCGCTCACCAATCTCGACGGCGACGAGCCGGCCAAGATGCCGGTGACCTTCATCCTGCGCGGGCCGACGCTGGTGACGGTGCGCCATGCCGAGGCAAAACCCTTCGTCACCTTCTGCAACCGGGCGCTTCGCGGCAACGGCCATAGCTACGAGACCGGCGAGGACGTCATGCTCGGCGTCATCGAAGCGGTGATCGACCGCATGGCGGATGTGCTGGAGCGGCTCGGCAACGAGATCGACGGCATTTCGCGCGAGGTGTTCCGCAGCAAGAAAGGTCCTTCCCGCAAGAAGACGCGCGACCTCGAAGCGCTGATCGAGCAGCTCGGCCGCAAGGGCGATTTCCTGAGTGGGGTGCGCGAAAGTCTCGTCAGCATCTCGCGCCTCGTCGCCTATCATGCGGCGCTGGAAAGCCCCTCACGCCGGCCGTCGAAGGAAATCCGCCAGCTCGTCAAGCTCGTGCAGCGCGACGCCGCCTCGCTCGGCGACCACGCCGCCTTCCTGTCGGGCAAGATCAACTTCCTGCTCGACGCGACGCTCGGCCTGATCAATCTCGAGCAGAACCAGATCATCAAGATCTTCACCGTCGCCTCGGTCGTCTTCCTGCCGCCGACACTGGTCGCCTCGGCCTATGGCATGAACTTCGAGCTGATGCCGGAGCTGCAATGGACCCTCGGCTACCCCTTCGCGATCGGCCTGATGATCTTTTCGGCGCTGATGCCGTTTTTGTATTTCAAGCGGCGCGGGTGGGTTTGAGAGCACTATGAGCAAACCGGCTCGACATCAGGCTGTCACATGCCATCGATAGTCGGGCCGGCATGGCACGATACAGCTCTTACGTCATCTGCACCTCTCCGCGCAGCGGCAGCACCCTGTTGTGCAAACTGCTGGCCGCCACCGGCATTGCCGGAAACCCGGCCTCGCTCTTCTACCGTCCAACCCTCTCCGACTGGCTGGCGCGGCTCGGCCTGACGCCGCCGGAATCGGCGACGGAACGCGAGATGCTGGAAACGATCTTTGAATCTGGGATCCACAAGGGACGCGGCGATACGGCGATCTTCGGGCTTCGCCAGCAGAGGCACGGCTTCGAGTTCCTGTGCGAGAAGCTGGCGATCCTCCATCCCGGCGACCTCAGCGATTCCGAGCGTTTCCAACGGGTCTTCGGCACCACGCTCTTCATTCACCTGACACGCGCCGACAAGCTTGCGCAGGCGGTCTCGTATCTGAAGGCGGAGCAGACCGGTTTGTGGCACCTCGCCCCGGATGGCACAGAACTGGAGCGGACCGCGCCGCATCGTGCACCCGTCTACGACGGTGACGCCATTCGAGCCTGCGTTGAGACGATGACCGACTATGATCGTGCATGGGAGGCGTGGTTCGAGCGCGAAGCGATCGCTCCGCTTAGCCTTTCCTATGATGATCTATCCAACGATCCGCAGGGCACCTTGCGCACCGTCCTCATCCGCCTCGGGCTGGATCCGGCGGCGGCCGACGAGATTACGCCCGGTGTCAGGAAGTTGGCCGACCACACCAGCCAGGAATGGGTGGCGCGGTTTCGCGCGGAAAATTCGGTGGCCTGAATTCAGGCCCGAACCTTCATCGGCCAGCGCTCAGCGCGCGTCTTCGTCACGCGCACCTCATCACCGAGGCGGATTTCGCCTTCGCTGCGCGGCACCGCATTCCAGCCGAAGAGCACGCCGGGCACGCGGCGGTCGGCGGACATGCGTTTTTCGGCGAGGCCCTGGATGGGGTTGCCGCCAATGCGTTCGCCGGTCATCTGATCCTGGGTGGTCATGATGCAGCGGGCGCAGGGTTTGACGAAATCGAAGACGATGCCGTTGATCTCGATCGCCTCCCAGAAATCCTCGGCCCAGGGGTCGTCGCAGGTGACGAGGATGTTGGTGCGGAAGCGGTCCATGCCGACGGGCTCCTGGCCCTTGGCGGCGAGCGTCCGGTTGAGGTCGGCAAGCGAGCCGGTCGTGGTGACGAGGACGGGGAAACCATCGGCAAAACCGACGGGCGCCGGGCTGCCGGCCCAGTCCTCGCCCTCGGCACGCACGGCCAGCACATCCATGTGCACGAGCTTGACGGGACGCGCGAACCAGTCGGAAAGCGTCTCGTTGACGGCCTCGTCGGCGACGGCGGCGTTGACCGGGCTGTCCCAGATGGTCACGTCAATGCGGTCTTCCGGCTCGAAGCTCGCGAAGAGCTGGCGGCCTTCCATTTCGAGGTGCAGGCTTTCGCCGACCGCCGTCGCCTCGACGCGGGCGAGCGCCTGCAACTCGCGCTGGGTGATGAAGCGGCCGTCCGGCTCGACGATCATGAAGCGGCGGTCGCCCGCAAGCCCATCGAGGCGCACGGTCGCACTTTCGACGGGGATGGCCCGGCCGCTCTTCAGCGGGTGAATGTTCAGACCTTCAATCTTCATGGCGGCGTCGTTTCCTGAGGTTTTGAGTCAACGCTTTGGCGAACCGATTCAATCCGGTGTCACAAAAGCATGTTTTTCTTCAGATTTCATCCAGAAGCATGTCGCGGATCGTGCGCAGGCGCGCCGTGCGCTCGCCCGCCATCCGCGCGCCTGCCGCTGTCTGGAAGCCATCCGCCAGCTTGAAGAGCTTGACCTCGAAATGATCGATGGCGAAGGCCTTGTCGTCCAGCGGGCGGTTTTCGGCAAGCGGGTCAAGGGGATCGTAGAGGCCGCTGCCCATGCGCCCGGCAATGTAGAAGCAGCGCGCCGCGCCCACCATGCCGATCGCATCGAGCCGGTCGGCATCCTGCACTATCTTCGCCTCCAGCGTTTCCGGCGCGATATTGGCGGAAAAGCTGTGCGTGAGGATGGCGTGGGCGACCGCCGCCACGTCCGCGGCATCCCAGCCCTCGGCGGCAAGCAGGGCTGAAGCTTTTTCGGCCGCTAAGCGGGAGGCCTGCATGCGCAGCGGCGAATTCTTCTCCACGGCCACGCAATCATGCAGCAGCACGGCGGCCGCCAGAACCCGCCGGTCGCCGCCCTCCTCCGCCTGGATGCGCCGCGCGTTCTTCCACACGCGGATCAGGTGCGCGGCATCGTGCGAGCCGTCATCGGCGGCGAAGGCCTGCGGCAGCAGGCGCTCGGCGAGGTCCCCGAGGGGTGAAAAGGCGGCGGCGAGGCAGGTGAAGGACATGGGCGATCCGGTTTCGATTGCCCGAGACCTAGCCTGTCACGCCTCGACGTTCAATTCCGCCTTTTCGCTGGTCCCGGACTTTCCGGAGAGGATTTTCTGGTAGAACAGCCCGATGCCGATCAGCACCGCGCCGAGCCCTATGAAGGAGAGCGCGCGCAGGATGCCTTCGAGGTTCGCCATGTCGATCAGGAACACCTTGACCACGGCGATCAGCACGAGGCCGGCCGAGGCCAGGCGAATGCTCTTCGAATCGAATTTCGAGCCGACGACGAGGAGCGCCACGCCGAGCAGCAGCCAGACGACGGAATAGGTGTAGGTCTCCGGCTGGAGGAACCCCTTCCAGTCCGCGATGCCCTCGCCATGCCAGTAGCGGCGCACCGAGAGCGTGACCCAGGCGAAGGCGAGCGCCACGCCGGCCAGCGCCAGCATGATGACATAGGGCATCGGCCGCCGGCCGCGCGCATACCAGGCCAGGCCGCCATAGGCGATGCCGGGCAGCAGGTAGCCCACGAACAGCAGGTCGACGAACGGCCATTTGCCGAGCAGTTCGCCGGTGAAATAGGGGTTGAGGCCGATGAAATGGGCGCTGGCGATGGAGAGCACCGAGAGCACGCCGACTGCCATGGAACCATAGCGGAAGACGGGGCTCGGTGACTTGAGATCGAGCGACATCATGATCGCCGAGGCGCCGATGACCAAGAGCGTGTAGGTCGCCTGCTCGCCGAGCGTCGGCACGGAACTGTCGAGCACGCCGCCATTCATAGCGTGGCGCACGAGGATCGCGGCGGTCAACAGCAGGAAGAGACTGGCCAGTGCCTGGAGCAGGTTGCGAATACGCTCGCCCGGCCAGCGGCGCAGTTCGAAGGCGGAGAGTGCGAGAAGTGCTGCCGGAATACCATAGCCGGCGAGAAGCTGGTTGAAGACCGGCGTCTTCGACAGGTTTGCAGCGCCGACGATGGTCGGTTCCCAGGCGATGCGGCCGACGACGACCGCAGCGGCACCCGCCATCAGCCAGGGCAGCACCGGCCAGGCGCGAACGCGGGTCGCGAAGACGGCCGCGGTGCCGAGAGCCGCCACGCCGAGTGTCGTGACGAGGCCGTCCGTCAGGGCGTGCAGCGCCAGCACGAGGAAGGCGAAGCCGCCGCTGGCAAGCGTCCATTGCGGAATGAACAGACCGCCCTCCTCCGTCCGCTTGCGGGAGAAGGTTTCCGCCGCGGCGAAGAAGACGAGGCCGAGCAGCACGGCGAGAAGGCCGTGTTTCGCATCGAACGAGAGATTGCCGAAATGGAGGAAGCTGACGGCCAGGATGGCAAAGGGCACTGCGGGCGCCAGCAGGCTCCAGAGCGCTGCGAAGTGGAGCGAGCCCGCGATGCGCAGGCGCACCGCCGCAAGGCCGACGGCGGCATAGGCCACGGCGAGAACCAGCAGCAGGTTGACGGGCGCTGTGCCAAGGACCGGGATAGGCGTGGTGCCTTCCAGCGTCGGGGGCGCCAACCCGCCGAACGTATCGATCAGCGCGCCGCCCGGCAGCGCCACCATCGTCGTGACGCCGACGACGGCGCCGATTGCGGAAAAGATGGCGGGATAGATCGCCCAGCCGCGCAGGGCACCGAGCACCGCAAGCGCCATCACCAGGATGACGAAGCCGTAATCCGCATGGGTGATCGTCGGCACCCGGCTTGCGAGCACCAGCGCCGGGAACACCACGGCGAGCGCACCGGTCAGCGACACCGCGACGGCGGGCGGGGCGAGCAGCTTGTCGAACGGATCGGCGGGCGTGGCACCGGCTGGCGCCGACGTGTCGTCGAACGCGATAGCGCCCGGCCAGATCAGGCCATGGCCGAGAACGAGCACCAGCAGGGCTGCGAGCACCGGCACCACATCGACAGTTTCGGCCCCGGCCAGGTAGAGCAAGGCCCAGAGCGCCATGCCGCCGTTGGCGAGCGCCGGCACGACCTGCCAGCTGCGAATACGCGAGGCGGCGAAGGTGGCGAGCCAGGCGACGGAGAGGAAGCCGAAGAGGCTCCAGGCACTCGGCTCGTCGGTCGAGACCAGTGCGGGCGTCAGCATGGAGGCGAGCAGGCCGAGGCCGGCCAGCGCCTGGCCGTGCAGCAGCGACAGGCCGATCGTCGCGAAAGAGACGGCAGCGAGCAGCACGAAGGCCGCGACCGGGCCGACATAGCCGTAGAATTCGTAGGAGACATAGGTGACGGCGAAGAGCGTGATGGCGCCGGCGGCCGTCAGCACGCCGGGGATCATGGCGTTCTGGAAGGCATTGGCGATGAGCGGCTGGGTGCGGCGGCGCACGAACTCGCCGATTGCCACCAGCACGAGGCCGAAGACCGCGGCAAGCGACAGGCGCACCGCCGGGCTAAGCAGCCCCGCCTCGATCGAATATTTGACCATGAAGATGCCGCCAAGCGCCAGCGCGATGCCGCCCACCCAGACGGCCCAGCGCGCACCAATGCGGCTTTCGAAGCTCTCCTTCGGCTTGACCGGGGCGGCGACGGACTGCGCGGCAACGGCTTCCTCCGCCGTGTCGCTGGCAGCCGCCGCCTCGGCGGGCACGCCGCCGAAGATCGCACGGCCCTTTTCGACGTCGTCCGTCGTAACCGGCTTGGGTCCGGCCCAAGGGCCTGCAAACGGGGTTTCGGCCGGCTCATCCGCCGCCGCCTCGCGCGCGGCCTCCGCCACATCCACGGAGGCCGCCTCGCCCGTCCCTTCCGCTGCCGGCAACACCACCCCGCCGGCCTTCAGCGCCTCGACCTCGCGCTTCAGCCGCATCACCTCGTCGCCGATCTTCCGGGCGGAGTTGCGGGAGGCGTTGAGGGTATAGAGCGCCAGGCCGATGGCGACCAGAGATAGGATTTCCAGCATTGCAACTCCAGCACGGCACACTTCAGGGTGGCGACACTACCCGGTTTTTTCCAAACGCCAAACGGGGTTACGTTTCAGCGCGTTGATCTCTTCGCCGTCAGCGCGTCAAATTCTCGATCGGGAAGATGGCGCAGGTTTCCGTGCCATGGGCGAGCAGCTTGCCCTTGCCGTCGCGCAGCCACGCTTCGGAGGTGGCGATGGTGCGGCCGCGGTGGATGATTTTTCCCTCGCAGAACACTTCGCCCATGCCGGGCAGCACCGGGCGCACGAGGTTCAACTTGAACTCGATCGTCGTATAGGCCTCGCCCGGCTTGATGACCGAAAAGACGGCGCAGCCGAGTGCGGAATCCATCACCGTCGCCGTCCAGCCGCCATGCACGGTGCCGAGCGGGTTGAGGTGATCGGCCGACGGCATGCCGGAAAAGACGACGCGGCCCTCCTCCACTTCGGTCATGCTGAAGGCAAGCGTCTTCGCCATGGGCGGCGCCGGCAGGTCGCCGGCGAGCATGGCCCGCAACACCTTCAGGCCGCCGTCGCGCTTCACCACGTCGAAGGGCAGCGTGCCGACGCTGCCGACCGTCAGCCCCGGATAGATTTCGACCGTCATGCACTGGCCTCTTTCGGTTGCTCGTGTTTCGGCGTCAGCGCCTTCAGCGCCGCCTGCACGAAGCCCTCGCGGGCATCGGCAAGCTCCAGCCCGCGCGGTTCGCAGACATGCCGGTTGAGGAAGTAGGCCGTCAGGCGGAAGCCGTCGGCAAGCGCCGTCACATCCGCCGCATGCCGGCTCTCGTCGCCGAGAAAGGCGGGCAGCGCCAGCATCTTGGCCGCCCAGGGCGCACCGGCATTGCGCGAGACGGCGCGGCCGGATTTCGGCGAGACGTAGCAGAGGTCGTCGCGCGTGCCGGTCGCGGCGCATTCCAGCAGGTCGAGGCCGAAGCCGAGGTCGTTCAACACGGCCAGTTCGAAGCGCACGAAAAGCTCGCCGGCATCCGCCGGTTCGTGCAGGTGATCGAGAATGACGGAGAGCGCTTCGTAGAGGTGGGGATGCGGATCGCGCTCCGGCAGGAAGCGCAGCAGCGCCGCCATGGCCTGCACGCCATAGACGGCGGTCGCCGTCTCCATCAGCCGCCCGGCGCGCAGTTCCAGCGGCTCGATGCGGAACTCGCCGAGATGTTCGTCGAGCCGCGCCCGCCATGTCACCTCGACGGAATTGCCCGGCTGGAGCACGGGCTGCATGGTCCGCGACCGCCCGCCGCGCACCATGCCGAGATGGCGCCCGCGCTCGCGCGTCATCACCTCGACGATCACCGACGTCTCGCCATGGCGCCGAACGCCCAGAACGATGGCCTCATCACTCCATTGCATGCGCCAAGCCTTACGCCCTCGGCCGGTTGGGGGCAAGCGGGCGCGCATGCCCCGGCACGCCCTCGCGACGGCACGAAACCTGCTGCGGCGGAACGACGCGTGGCCTCGGCGCCACACCTAAGCCCTTGCCACAGTTTCGCTTTCTTCTTGCCCTGCCGATGCCGGCTTTGGCTTCAAAGAACCGCGGCAAGGCCGACAGGCCAGCTTCGGAATCAAAAAGACAGGTGCCCAACTCATGTGTGTGTCCCCCCTCCGCGCCCTCGCCCTCCTGGCCGTTGCCGCCGCGCTCGCCGGCTGCGCCACCACCGCCAAGCCGGTGAAAAAGGGGCCGGACCCGCTGCATGTGGCGATGTACGGGCCGCAGCCGGAGGAACGTTTCCCGCTGCCGGGCATGGATATCAGCCGGGTGAACCCGAAATATTTCCGCCAGCTCGTCGCCTACCAGACGGCGGAGCCGGCCGGCACGATCGTCATCGATACGCAGGATCGCTTCCTTTACCTCGTGCAGGATGGCGGCATGGCGCTGCGCTATGGCATCGGCGTCGGCAAGGCGGGCCTGGAATTCGAGGGCGGCGCGCGCATCGGCCGCAAGGCGGAATGGCCGCGCTGGACGCCGACGCAGAACATGATCGCGCGCGAGCCGGAGCGGAACCTGAAATGGGCGGGCGGCATGGAGCCGGGGCTGACCAATCCGCTCGGTCCGCGCGCGCTCTACCTGCACAAGGACGGTAAAGACACGCTCTTCCGCATCCACGGCACGTCCGAGCCGTGGTCGATCGGCAAGGCGGTGTCGAGCGGCTGCATCCGGCTGTTCAACCAGGATATCATCGACCTCTATGGCCGCGTGCCGACCGGAAGCCGCGTCGTGGTGCTCCAGCATCACGCGCCGGTGGACGAGCCCATGCCGATGGCGGCCGCCGACGGTTTGACGCCGCCGGCCGCGATATAAGGATTACCAGGCGTCCGGCTCGCGCACCATGTGCACGACATTGGCCGGGTTCATGACCCAGCCGCCGCGAAAGCCGTCGCCCAGATTCTCGATGGCGTCGCAGCGCACGGCGCCGTTCTTCTCCAGATGGCCGAGCGCCACCTTGTGGTCCGGGGTGAAGAGTTCGAGCCAGACTTCCGCCTGGCTGAAGGTCGGCGCTTCGTCGATCCACAGCCGGTTCGGGCCGAGATGGAAGCCCGTAGCGGGCGCCTTTTCGTCGAACGGTTCGAGGCCGACGACGTCGCGGTAGAAGGCGATCGTCGCCTCGTACTGGTGCGACGGCACCTTCATGGCGATGTTGATGCCGCCCTTGATGTTCGCAGTCATGGTCTTCTCCTCAGGTGTAATCCTGCTGCTCGGAAGCGACGACGCCCTTGAGCTCGCTCGGGTAATAGCCCTCGCGCAAGTTGATACCGTATTCGACATAGGCCTTCATGCAGGCGAGCATCTGCGACCAGCCCTCGCAATTCATGTAGGATGATTTCTGGCCGCGCTCGTTCTCGCGCCAACCCGTCTCGGCGATGGTCACCATGGTGCCGCCGTCGTCCAGCGCCTTGAAGCGCATCTCGACGCGCGTCTTGTAGGGGTCCTCCCCCTCCTCGACCATCGCATCCCAGCGAAACACGATGAGTGCGTTCTCCTCGACCTTGTCGACGATGACCGGGGCCATGCCCCACCAGGTGACCGTCGTGCCTTCGACGAGCGGCGCGCTCGCGCCGCCGATGGTGGTGAAATAGCCGCTCAGCTTTTGCGGATTGACCACGGCGTCGAAGACGTCGGCGACCGGCTTTCCGATCCGCCCGTTCACGCGAAATTCCAGCGTCATGCCGTCCTCCTTCGGGGCGAAAGCGCCCTCCTCTGCTTGTCCTTCGCCAAAATATGTTATAAAAACATAACATGTCAAGCGAATCGAAAGAGGATGCCGTTTTCAAGGCGCTCGCCAACGGCAAACGCCGGCAGATGCTGGATGCGATCAAACACGCGCCGCTGACGACGGGCGCGCTGTGCGAAAAGTTTCCGGAGATGGACCGCTGCACGGTGATGCAGCACCTGAAGGTGCTGGAAGAGGCGGATCTCGTGCTGCCGCGCCGCGAGGGCCGCGAGCGCTGGAACCACCTCAATGCCCTGCCGATCCAGGCGATCCACGACCGCTGGATCAGCCAATATGCCGGCCACGCGATGAACGTGCTGTCGGCCTTGAAGGGCGAACTGGAGGGCTGAGGCGCCGCCGCATGGACGGCGCCCTGCGGTCAGACGTCGACGGCGATGCGGCCGATCTCGGCGATGAGGGCGTTGCGTTCGTCGCCGGAAATGCCGGGGATTTCGCAGAAGGCGGTGACGATGATGGCGCCGCGGTCCGGCGACCAGGCGACGGCCACGTCGTTGGCATTGCCGGCCTTGTCGCCGTTCGTGCCGGTCTTGTCGCCCGTCGTCCAGTCGGCCGGGAAGCCCGCGCGCAACCGCGTGTCGCCCGTCTTGTTCATGACGAGCCAAGCGGCGAGCTGCGCCTTCGAGCGCGGCGAGAGGACGTCGCCGAAGATCAGCTTGCGCAGCGTCTCGACCATGGCGACCGGGGTCGTCGTGTCGCGCTCGTCGTCCGGCCTTTCGCGATAGTTCAGCGTCGGCTCCGTGCGGTCGAGGCGGGTGATGTCGTCGCCGAACCCGCGCAGGAACTGCGTCACCGCCTTCGGCCCGCCGGAACCGGCCAGCAAGATGTTTGCAGCCGCATTGTCGCTGAGCGTGATGGTCGCCTCGCAAAGCTCCGCAACGGAAATGCTGCCGCCGACGCGCTTTTCCACCACCGGCGCATAGTCGACAAGGTCCGCCTTCTTGACGGTGATGCGCCGGTCGAGCGTCTCCTCCTCCCGGTCGACGCGGGCGAGGATATGTCCCGCCAGCAGCGCCTTGAAGGTGCTGCACATCAGGAAACGCTCGTCCGTGCGATGGCCGAGCCGCGCGCCCGTCGCGAGATTAAGTATGGCAACGCCGATGCGGCCGCCATGGCGTGCCTCCAGTGCGGCAAGCCGCTTTTCCAGGCTGTCGCCCGTCGCCGCACCAGCGGCACCCGCCAGCAGGGACACCGCGGGAACGGCAAAGAGAGCGCCGGCAATCGCCTGCCGGCGTGAAAGGGTGATCGTCATGTTTCTGTCCTGTCTGTCGGCGCCGGGAGCGTGGCTATGCCCGCCCGGCCCGTTTGAGCCCGCCCATGCCGCGACTATGCGAAAGCGGGCAGGTCAAAACAAACGACGATTTCTGCCGGCAGCCATTAGGAAAATTTGGGCTTATTTCCGCTTCATCGCCTCGGCGAGCGCTGCGCCGAAGGCCCCCTGCGACGGCGCCTGCTGCTTCGGCGCTGCCTGCGCGAATTTCGGCTTCATCTGCGCATTTTTATCGTTGCGGGACGCGTTGTCGCGCGGTGCCGGCTCGCCGCTCTCCTTGCGCATGGTCAGGCCGATGCGCTTGCGCGGCACATCCACCTCGGTGACGCGCACCTTCACCACGTCGCCCGCCTTCACCACCTCGTGCGGATCCTTGACGAAACGATCCGCCAGTTGCGAGACGTGCACGAGGCCGTCCTGATGCACGCCGATATCAACGAAGGCGCCGAAGGCGGCGACATTGGTCACCGTGCCTTCGAGCAGCATGCCGGGCTTCAGGTCCTTGATGTCGTCGATGCCATCGGCAAAGGTTGCGGTCTTGAATTCCGGGCGCGGGTCGCGGCCGGGCTTTTCCAGTTCGGCCAGAATGTCCTTCACGGTCGGCAGGCCGAAGCGCTCGTCGACGAAGAGTTTCGGGTCGAGCTGCTTGAGGGCGGCGCTGTCGCCCATCAGCGTGCGCACGTCGCGGCCACAGGCCGCGACGATCTTTTTCGCGACGCCGTAGGCTTCCGGGTGCACGGACGAGGCGTCGAGCGGCTCCTTGCCGTTCGGGATGCGGAGGAACCCGGCAGCCTGCTCGAACGTGCGGGCGCCGAGGCGGGGGACCTTCATCAGTTCCTTGCGGCTTCCGAACGGGCCGTTGGCGTCACGATGCGCGACGATCGCCTCCGCCGACGATTTACCGAGGCCGGAAACGCGGGCGAGCAGCGGGGCCGACGCCGTGTTGAGATCGACGCCGACGGCATTCACTGCGTCTTCCACCACCGCATCCAGCGAGCGCGACAGCTTGCCCTGGTCGACATCGTGCTGGTACTGGCCGACGCCGATCGACTTGGGCTCGATCTTCACGAGTTCGGCGAGCGGGTCCTGCAAACGCCGCGCGATGGAGACGGCACCGCGCAGCGAGACGTCGAGATTGGGGAACTCGGCGGCCGCCGTTTCCGAGGCGGAATAGACCGAGGCGCCGGCTTCTGAAACGATGACTTTGGTGGGTTTGGGCGCGGGCAGTTGCGCCAGGAGGTCGGCGACGAGTTTTTCGGTCTCGCGGCTGCCGGTGCCGTTGCCGATCGAGATCAGCTCGACCTTGTGCTTGCGGATGAGCGAGGCGATTTCGGCCTGCGTGCCGCGCACGTCGTTCTTCGGCGGGAACGGATAGACGGTCGTCGTCTCAACCACCTTGCCGGTGTTGTCCACCACCGCGACCTTGACGCCGGTGCGGATGCCCGGGTCGAGGCCCATCGTGGCGCGGGTGCCGGCGGGGGCGGCAAGCAGCAGGTCCTTGAGATTGCGGGCAAAAACCCGGATCGCCTCTTCTTCCGAGCGCTCGCGCATCTCGCGCATCAGGTCGAGCGACAGCGACATGGAGAGCTTCACCCGCCAGGTCCAGCCGATGACTTCGGCGAGCCACTTGTCGCCGGGCTTCGTGCCGATGGCATAGAAGGAGGCGATGATGCGCTCGACGGGTTTGACCGGCTCGGTGTTGTCCTGGTCGACCACGATGTCGACCGACAGGAATTCCTCGTTCCAGCCGCGCAGCATGGCGAGCGCGCGATGGCCCGGCACCGTCGCCCAGCGCTCGGTATGGTCGAAATAGTCGGAGAATTTTGCGCCGGCCTCCTGCTTGCCCTCGACGACGCGGGCACGCAGGAAGGCGTTGCTCTTCATATATTCGCGCAGGCGCTTCAGCAGGTCGGCATTTTCGGTCAGTTGCTCGGCGACGATGTCACGCGCGCCTTCCAGCGCCGTTTTGACGTCCGGCACCTCGGCGGAGAGGAATTTTGCCGCCAGTTCCGCCGGCACCAGCGCGCGGTCGGCGAGAATCTGTTCGGCGAGCGGGCCGAGGCCGCGTTCGCGGGCGATTTCCGCCTTGGTGCGGCGCTTCGGCTTGTAGGGCAGGTAGATGTCTTCGAGTTCGGCCTTGGTGGTGACGGCGGCGATCTTGGCGGTCAGCTCGTCCGTCAGCTTGCCCTGCCCCGAGATGGATTCGAGGATGGAGGCGCGGCGGGCTTCCAGTTCGCGCAGATAGGTCAGCCGCTCGGCGAGCGTGCGCAGCTGCGTGTCGTCGAGGCCGCCGGTCACTTCCTTGCGGTAGCGCGCGATGAAGGGCACGGTGGCACCCTCGTCGAGCAGTCCCACGGCGGCGGAAACCTGCGCGGAGGTCGCCTTGATCTCGGCGGCGATCAGGTTCGCGATCTTGAGCGGTGTCGGGGCCATGGGGAACTCCTCTGGGTGGCGCGGGCGGCGACCATAGTGCGCCGGCCCCCGGCAGGCCACCGAAAGGCCCCGGACCGGCGGCCACGTCCACAATATATATCACGGAAGGCCGCGCGTGGCAGAACTGTGCCAGGGTTGAACGGCCGCCAACATAGGCTTACTGGTTGTAACCCTTCATAAAGTCTTGCCGACTATCCTGCCCGCACGCAACTGCAACGGGGCCATCGGCATGCGCGCAACAGTTCTTGCAGCAGTTTCACTGGCGGCCCTGGCCGCGGCAGGGCCCGCGCATGCGGCGTCACTCAACCTGCTCATCTGGGAATCCTATATCGACGAGCAGATCCTCGCCGACTGGGCCGCCGAGACGGGCATCGAGGTGCGCCAGACCTTCTACGATAGCGGCGACGCGCGCGACGAAATCCTCGCCGACCCCAACAGCAATGTCGATGTGGTCGTGACCAACGAGAACGGTGCCAAGCTTTATGGAAACCGCGGCGTCATCATGGCGCTCGACGCGGAAAACGTGCCGGCGCTGAAGGATTACGCACAAGACTGGTCGAAGCGCTGCGGCGGCTACGGCGTGCCCTATCTCTGGGGCACGATGGGCATTCTCTACCGCTCCGACAAGATCACCACGCCGCCGACCTCCTGGGCGGACATCATGCGGCCGGCCGAAAGCCTGCGCGGCCATATCGCCATGTATGACGACCACAACGAGGCCTTCGTCGGCCCGCTGGTGCTGCTCGGCAAATCGGTGAACGCCAACGACAACGAGACGCTGAAGGCAGCCTACGAGCTGATGAAGGCACAGGCCCCCTTCGTGCTGACCTACGACTATGTCATCACCTCGATCCAGAGCGCGGACAAGGGTCCGAACATCCACATGGCGCTCGGCTATAGCGGCGACCAGTACACGCTGAACGACAAGGTCTCCTCGCCCGGCCTCTGGCGCTACGTCGTGCCGAAGGAAGGCACGCTCTCCTGGCTCGACTGCATCTCCGTCAGCGCCCGCTCGAACAACAAGGACCTCGCGCTGAAGCTGGTCGATTATATCAGCAACGCCAAGAACGGCGCGCGCAACGCCGTCAAGCTTAACATGCCGACCGCAAGCACGGCCGCACTCGCCCTGCTGCCGGAAGACATGCGATCCAATCCCGAAATCTATGCGGCACCGGAAATCCTGGCGAAGAGCCAGCTTCAGGAGGAACTGACCGTTCAATCGGTCCAGGCCCGCCGCCGCATCATCAGCAGTCTGGCCCAGAATCAGTGACGCTCGGAAAACGCGCCCTCTCCCTCATCTTCCCGGTCGTGCTGGCAGGTTACGTGCTCGCCGGCGCACTGATCTATTACGTGCAGGGTTCGTCGATCCTCGCGCTCGAGCGCGCGCGCCTGTGGCAGCAGATGGGCCTGCTCACCGCCGTCTTCCAGAACGAGGTGACGCAGAACCGAAGCTTCATCTATTCGCTGGTCGAAGGCGGCGCCGTACGCCTCTTCGTCAACGAGCCGGATGCTGCCTATCGCAACACCGCGCTCGGCGTGCGGCTGCAGCAGAGCATCACCTCGCTCACCGACGACCGCAAACGCTTCATCTCGGTCGCGATCATACGTCCGCCGCTGACGGTGGATTATTATTTCGAGGATAGCGACGACCCGTTCGCCGAGATCACGCCGCAGCAGATCGCGCATGCGCAGCAGGTCATCGACAGCCCGCGGCTCTCCTCCTGGTCCTATCTCAACACGGCCGGCCTGGAACCGCTGATCGTGCATTCGGAATTCATCGACCCGCTGACCTTCAACCGCCCGGTCGCCAGCGCCAAAAGCAGCGCGATCCTGGTGCAGACAGCGGTCCGGCCGAAGCTCTTCCTCGACATGAAGCGGGCGCTGGAAAAGGAATATGGCGCAACGATCGACATCGGGCAGCACCAGCTTCTGGCGCAGGGCTCGCTTTCGGCGACCGCAACGCTCAGCCCCTCGCTCTTCGCGCGCCTGACGCCGGACCCATCCTATCTTGAAAACCGGCTCTGGACGCTGAAATCGCTTCTGGCGCTCGGCGCCATCGCACTCAGCCTCTGCACGATCATCCTCGTGCTCGGCCTGGTGCGCCGCTACATCACCAATCCGATCGCCAGCCTCGACCGCCAGCTCACCGACGTGATGACCGGCAACCGCAGCGCGCTGCCCGAGATGAACGAACCCGGCGAGATCGGACGCCTCTCGGCAAACGTCAAGCGGCTGCACGACCATTCGATGAAGTCCTTCGATCTCGTGCGCAACGCCTCCTGGACCGACACGCTGACCGGCATTTCCAACCGCGAATATTTCAACATCCGCTCGACGCAGATCCTCGAAGAGGCGGAGGCCGAGGATATCGGCTGCACCCTGCTCTTCATCGACGTGGACAATTTCAAGTTCGTCAACGACAAACACGGCCACAAGATCGGCGATGAGCTTCTGAAGACGCTGGCCGACCGCATCTCCGATATCGTGGAGCGCGTCGTTGGCGAACGCGGCCTGCCGAACGGCCTGTTCGCCCGGCTTTCCGGCGATGAATTCGCCATCATGCTGCGCTGCCAGCCGGGCAGCGGCACGATCACGGAAATCTCCAACGCCATCCTGGCGCTGTTCGGCGAAGGTTTCGAAGTGCTGGACAAGGCCTATCCGGTCACCGCCAGCATCGGCATCGCGGTCTATCCGGAAGATGCCCGCACGCTGCCGGAACTGGTGGCGCATGCCGACGCGGCGATGTACCAGGCGAAATCCCAGGGCAAGAACGGCTCGGCCCGCTATTCCCGCTCCCTGCACGAAAAACGCAACCGCCAGCGCCGTATCGAGGAGGAACTGCGCGTCCTCGAACCGGACCGGGAATTCCACCTCGTCTACATGCCGATCGTCGACGGCCACGGCAAGGTGACGGGCTGCGAGGCGCTCCTGCGCTGGACCTCGCCGGTGCTCGGCCGCGTCACACCGGACGAATTCATCCCCATCGCCGAGACGACCGGCCTGTTCAGCAAGATCGACTGGTGGGTCATCGACCGGGCGATGTCGGAGCACAGCCATATCCGCAAGCTTTTCGGCCCCGAGACGATCCTCTGCATCAACATCTCGTCGGCCGAACTCTATACCAAGTCGATCAGCGACCATTTCTGCGAATGCGCCGACCGCCACGGCGTCGATGCGCGCATGATCGAGATCGAGCTCACCGAAACCTTCGCGGTGAAGCTGGGTGATCAGTCCCGCCGCAACATCGAGATTCTCCGCGCCCGCGGCTTCCGCATTTCGATCGATGATTTCGGTGCCGGCTATACCTCGGTGCAGCAGATCATCGAATACCCGGCCGAGACCATCAAGCTCGACCGCGAACTGGTCGAAAGCCTGACGCGTTCCGCCGCACTGCCCACGCTGCGCGCCCTCGTCGCCCTCTGCCACGCGCAGGACATGTCGGTGATCGCAGAAGGCGTCGACACGACCGAGAAGATGGCGCTGCTCGCCGCCGCCGGCTGCGACCTCTACCAGGGCTATCTCATCAGCCGTCCCCTCACGCTGGAAGAGATCGGCATCTGGGCGATGCAGCGGCTCGTCGAAAAGGCCCGCGAGGCCGCACAGACCCCGGAGCGGCGCGCCAGCGCCTGACCATTTTCCGCGACTTGCAGTGCCTCCAGCGAGCCCCTATCCCTGTGACGGGGCCGCCGGAGGAACTTCATGAAAAACACGCCGATCTTTCTGCTGGGCCTCGCGCTTCTCGTCTGGTCCTTCAACAGTTCGCTGATCGCCAGCGCGCCGGACGGCGAGGCGAATCTTCTGGCCCATCGCGGCGTCCACCAGACCTTTGGCCGTGAAGAGCTCGACAACGACACCTGCACGGCGGCGCTGATCGACCCGCCGACACACGATTATCTGGAAAATACGGTTGCCGGCATGCAGGCCGCCTTTGCGGCGGGTGCCGCGGTCGTCGAGATCGACGTGCACCTGACGCCCGACAAGAAGTTCGCGGTCTTCCACGACTGGACGCTCGATTGCCGCACGAACGGCCAGGGCGTGACCGAGGAGACCGACAGCGCGGTGCTGAAGAAACTCGACATCGGCTACGGCTATACTGCGGATGGCGGCAAGACCTATCCGTTCCGCGGCAAGGGCGTCGGTCAGATGCCGATGCTGGAGGATATCTTTGCCGCCAATCCGGCAGGCCCGCTGCTGATCAATTTCAAGAGCCGGCGGGCGGAGGAAGGCGAGGCGCTGGCGGCATTGCTGAACGCCAACCCGGCCTGGCGCGGAAAAGTCTTCGGCGTCTATGGCGGGGGCGAGCCGACGGATGCGGCCCTTGCCGCCCTGCCCGGCCTCAAGGGTTACACCCGCACGTCGGCCAAGGATTGCCTGCTGCACTACCTCGCCACCGGCTGGATCGGCTATGTGCCGGAGGCCTGCCGCAACACGCTGGTGCCGGTGCCGAGCAACTATGCCTGGCTGCTCTGGGGCTGGCCGAACCGCTTCATGACCCGCATGCGGGATGCCGGCAGCGACGTCATCCTTGTCGGCCCCTATTCCGGCGGCGGCGGCTCGGCCGGCATCGACACGGCCGAGCAGGTGGAAGACCTGCCCGAACACTTCCCCGGCTATATCTGGACGAACCGCATTCTGGAGATCGGCCCCGCCATCAAGGCGCGGCCGTAACCGTCACGACGTCGGGAAATCGAGGCCCATCTCGCGGAAGCGGGCTGGGTCGTCGCCCCAGTTCTCACGCACCTTCACGAAGAGGAAGAGGTGCACGGGCTGTTCGAGGATCTCCGACAGTTCCTTGCGGGATGCCATCGAGATCGCCTTGATCGCGTCGCCGTTCTTGCCGAGCGCGATCTTCTTCTGGCTGTCGCGCTCGACATAGATCACCTGCTCGATGCGCACCGAGCCGTCCTTGCGCTCTTCCCAGTTCTCCGTCTCGACATGCGAGGAATAGGGAAGCTCCTGGTGCAGGCGCAGGAAGAGTTTTTCGCGGGTGATCTCGGCTGCGAGCTGGCGCATCGGCAGGTCGGAGATCTGGTCTTCCGGATAGTACCACGGGCCTTCCGGCAGGGCGGCGGCCAGGTAGTCCATGACGTCGTCGCAGCCCGAGCCGGTCAGCGCCGAGACCATGAAGGTGCGCTCGAAGGACACGACCTCGTTCACCGCGGCGGTGAGCTTCAGGAGGTCCTCCGGGTTCACCCGGTCAACCTTGTTCAGCACGAGGATCTTCGGCTGGTGAACCTCTTTCAGGCCCTCCAGGATCTTCTCCGCATCGCCCTTCAGGCCCCGTTCGCTGTCGATCAGGAACATGATGAAATCGGCATCCTTGGCGCCGCCCCAGGCGGTCGTCACCATGGCGCGGTCGAGCCGGCGGCGCGGCTTGAAGATGCCGGGCGTGTCCATGAAGACGATCTGCGCATTGTTGTGGATGGCGATGCCGCGCACGATGGCGCGCGTCGTCTGCACCTTGTGGCTGACGATCGACACCTTGGCGCCGACGAGGCGGTTGACCAGCGTCGACTTGCCGGCGTTCGTGGCGCCGATCAGCGCGACGAAGCCCGAATGGGTCGGACCCACGCCGTTCGTGCTGTCTTCGGCGGGGTTTGTTTGTTCTTCGGTCATATTTTCCGTCAATCCGCGGTTTGGCTCTTCGGCCAGACGCCTTCGCGTTCCAAAATCTTTGTCGCGGCCGCCTGTTCGGCGGCCCGTTTCGAGCGGTCGATGCCGGTTTCCGGCTTCACGCCCTTGACCTCCACCGTCACGGTGAAGCGGGGATCATGATCCGGGCCGGAGCGCTCGTCCACCCGGTAGTGCGGCGTCACGCCGAACCTGGCATGCGCCCATTCCTGCAATTCGGTCTTGGCGTCGCGCCGCGCGCCTTCGGCGCGTTCCGCCCTGCCCTGCCAGTTGCGCAGGATGAACCCTCGCGCCGCTTCCAGCCCGCCATCGAGATAGATCGCGGCGATCAGCGACTCTACCACATCGGCGCGCACATTCAGCATGGCTTTTCCGGTGAGTTTTTTCACATCCGCCCCGGTGCGGATGAAGCGATGCAGTTCGAGATCGTCGGAGACCGCGGCACAGCTTTCGGCGCTGACCAACTGGTTCAGGCGCACGGAAAGCTCACCCTCCTTCGCGTCGCGAAAGGTGCGAAACAGCATTTCGGCAATGCACAGCCCGAGCACGCGGTCGCCCAGGAACTCCAGCCGCTCGTAATTGCTGCCCTTGCCCGACTGGGCGCTGGCATGGGTGATCGCGCGGTCGAGGCGGTCCTTGTCGGTGAAAGCGTAGCCGATCAGGTCTTCGAGAACCTTGCGGTTCGCGTCGTTCAGCGGGATGGCGCCCTTCATTCAACAACCTTGAAGAGGCGGTCCCAGCGCAGGTTCGTCGGCCACTTCCAGATTTCGCTGAAGGACGTATCGTTGCCGAGCGAGAAGAAGATCAGGCTTGCGCGGCCGATCAGGTTTTCCGCCGGAACGAAGCCGACGTCAAAGCGGCTGTCGGCCGAGTTGTCGCGGTTGTCGCCCATCATGAAATAATGGCCTTCCGGCACGATGAACTCGCGCGTGTTGTCGCCGACGGTGCCGGGACGCGTATCCAGCGTGTCGTAGGTCGTGCCGGTATCGAGCGTCTCGCGGAACACCGGCACGTCCTCGCCGGTATCGTACTGGTCGTCGGCGCGGAAGAAGCCGTCCTGCTCGCGCTTCACCGCCACGCCGTTGATGTAGAGCTCGCTGTCGCGCACCTGGACGCGGTCGCCCGGCAGGCCGACGAGGCGCTTGATATAGTCGATGTCCGGGTTCGGCGGGAAGCGGAAGACGACGATGTCGCCGCGCGCCGGCTCACTCGCGAAGATGCGGCCGGAGAACAGGTTCGGCGAGAACGGCAGCGAATATTTCGAATAGCCGTAGGAGAACTTGTTGACGAAGAGATAGTCGCCGACGAGCAGCGTCGGCATCATCGAGCCCGACGGGATGGTGAAGGGCTGGAAAAGCACCGTGCGGATCACCACGGCAAGCAGCAGCGCCTGAATGATGACCTTGACGTTTTCCCACAGGCCGCTCTGGGCCTTCTCAGTCTTCTCTGCCACGCCGGATCTGTCCTTATCTGCAAACATGGGGCCCTCTATAGAGGAAAGGTTGCGTGTTGGAAATCGTGTCGGTCAAAAAGACGCGGGGCGCCGGTTATCCGGGCGCGAACTGCTGGCAAAGCCCGCCAACCCCTCCTCCGTCATGGTCGGGCTTGACCCGACCATCCACTGCCGCGGGCGCCGCGTGGATCCTCGGGTCAAGCCCGAGGATGACGTCAGTGGGTGGGCAAGGTTCGTCAACAAACCACACCCTATCCGGGCGTTCCGGCCGGCAGCGCCTCGATGATCACGAAAGCTTGTGCCAGCGGAAAGTCGTCGGTGATGGTGATATGGATGCGCGGCTCGTGGCCCTCGGGCATCATCGCATTCAGCCGTTCGAGCGCGCCGCCGGTGAGCTTCATCGTCGGCTTGCCGCCCGGCAGGTTGACCACGCCCATGTCCTTCCAGAACACGCCCTGCGCAAGGCCGGTGCCAAGCGCCTTCGAACAGGCCTCCTTGGCCGCGAAACGCTTGGCATAGGAGGCCGCGCGGTTCTTGCGGCGGTCGGATTTCGTCCGCTCGATCTCGGTGAAGCAGCGCTGGGTGAAGCGCTCGCCGAACCGCTCCAGCGACTTCTCCACCCGGCGGATGTCGATGAGGTCGCTGCCGATGCCGATGATCATAGGGATTTTTCTCCGCGGGAAAGGACGGGATGGGCGGATACCAGGCCGGCCCGCTCCAGGAGCCGCGCGTGGCGCCGCGCCTTGAAGGAGCGCACGGCAAAACGCGTCGCGCCATAGGCAAGCACTGCCGCCGTGATGCCGAGAATGCCCGCACCGGCCAGCATCGGCTTCAATACCGGCTGCCACAGCTCGGAAAGATGGAGATGCTCCAGCCGATGGAAAAGCTCGGCTGCCGTGACCGCTTCGGCGGACTGGATGCCGAGCAGCACCTCGCCGAGCCGAAAGGTCGCAAGCGCGATCAGGGGAATGGTGAGCGGGTTGGCGATGGTCGTGGCGAGGGCCGCCGCCAGCAGGTTGCCGGCAAAAAGATAGGCCAGCGCCAGCGCCAGAAAGACGTGAAAGCCGAGAAGCGGCGTGAACGCGGAGAAAGTACCGGCCGCAACCCCCGCTGCAACCGCGTGCGGCGACGCGGACAGACGCAGGATTCGCTTGGCGAGATAGCGCGCGGGACGCGTCAAGCCCTTGCGCGGCCAGAAGAATTCGCGCAATCGGTCGGGCCAGGTGGCCTTCTTTCGGCGTCTGAACAACATTGTCCAGACATAGCCGATCCGTTAGTGGCATTTCAATGGCGCCTGGATGACACCCTCATGATGCCGAGGCGCGGGGTCACGGTGGCGCAAGCAGGCTGCGCCACATGATCCGGTCAGATATTAGTAGTTTTTGCGGAAGAGGCCGCGGTCGATCTGACGCTGGCGGTATTCCAGGTCGATCCGGTCGATTGCGCCGTTGAGATAGGCGGTTTCGCGCTCTTCGCTCGAAGGGATGCGCAGGGCGCGGGTAAAGTTCTTGAACTGCTTCAGCATGGTAAACCTCGTATCGGTTGACCTCCCGACACAGAAGATAGTTTATCGCGCCAAAGTTACCAGCGACACTATTCCATTGCAGCCATGCGAACGGCGCATAACGGCTGGTCAAAACTTGGGCAAACCTGCCTCAATCGAGGCAGGTTGCCACAAATTTGCATAGAAACCGTCATGTGAAGACCCGGCTGATCGTCGATACGCACTGAAGTTCCTTGAGCTGGCCCATCAGCTGGTTGAGCTGGCGGAGATCCCAGACCTCCAGGTCGATATGGACCTCGGTGAAGTCGGCCGCCACCCGCGTCATCGACATGGAGCGGATGTTGACGTCGCTGGTGGCGATCGTCTGGGTGACTTCGGCGAGCGTGCCCGGCTCGTTCAGCGCGTTGATCATGATGCGCGCCATGAAGCGGGTGTTGTTGGCCTCGTCGAGGTCCCAGCGCACGTCGATCCAGCGCTCCGGCTCGTCGTCGAACTTCTGCAGCGCCGGCGACTGGATCGGGTAGATGGTGATTCCCTTGTCCTTCTCCATGATGCCGACGATGCGATCGCCCGGCACGGCGCCGCCGGCGGAGAAATGCACCTCGGCATTGCCGGAAAGGCCGCGGATCGGCAGCGCTTCTGGGCCGGTCTCGGTCGCGGCCTCCGCCAGCGCCGCCTTGGTCTTGCCGGGCAGCTTGAAGACCATGCCGGCAGCGCTGCGCATGTTGAACCAGCCGTCGCCGGAGCTCGGCTTCACCGTCACGCGCTCGTCCTGGTAATCCGGGAAGACCGCGCGCAGCACGTCGAGCGATGACAGTTCGCCGCGCCCGACGGCGGCAATGGCGTCCTCGACGTCCTTGTGGCCGAGCCGGTGCAGCACCGGCTTCAGCCCGTCTCGCGAGAAGGATTTGCCGGCGCGGTCGAAGGTGCGCTCCAGAATACGGTAGCCGAGGCCGGAATATTGCTTGCGCACGGCGGCGCGGGTGGCGCGACGGATGGCGGCGCGCGCCTTGCCGGTGACGACGATCTCTTCCCAGGCCGGCGGCGGCACCTGGATGCCGGAGCGGATGATTTCCACCTCGTCACCGTTGTTGAGGCGGGTGACGAGCGGCATGATGCGGCCGTTGATCTTGGCGCCGACGCAGGTGTCGCCAATATTGGTGTGCACCGCGTAGGCGAAGTCGATGGGTGTGGCGCCACGCGGCAGCGTGATGAGCTGGCCCTTCGGGGTGAAGGTGAAGACCTGGTCCTGGAAGAGTTCGAGCTTGGTATGTTCGAGGAATTCTTCCGGATTGTCGCCTTCGGCCAGCGATTCGATCGTCCGGCGCAGCATGGCGTAGGCGTTTGAGCGCGGCGAGCGCGTGCGCTCCTCGCCGTTCGTGCTGTCCTTGTCCTTGTAGAGCGAATGGGCAGCGATGCCGTATTCGGCGATCTCGTGCATGCGCTTGGTGCGGATCTGCAGCTCGATGCGCTGGCGCGACGGGCCGACGATGGTCGTGTGGATCGACTGGTAGTCGTTCTGCTTGGGCGTCGAGATATAGTCCTTGAACCGGCCCGGCACGACCCGCCAGCGCGTGTGCACGATGCCGAGGGCGGCGTAACAGCCGGGAATGTCGTCGACGAGGATGCGGAAGGCGTAGACGTCGGAAAGCTGCTCGAAGGACAGCGACTTCGACTGCATCTTGCGGAACACCGAATAGGGCGTCTTCTGCCGGCCCTTGACCAGCGCATCCGAAAGGCCGTTGGTGACGAGCAGCTCGCGCAGTTCGTCCTCGATCTTGCGGATCAGGCCCTCGTTGCGCTGGGAAAGCTCCTCCAGCTTGCGCGTGACGGTCTCGAAGGCTTCCGGGTTGATGTGGCGGAAGGAGAGGTTTTCTAGCTCCTCGCGCATGTCCTGCATGCCCATGCGGCCTGCGAGCGGCGCATAGATGTCCATCGTCTCTTCGGAAATGCGGGCGCGCTTTTCCGGCGTCATGTGGTCCAGCGTGCGCATGTTGTGCAGCCGGTCCGCGAGTTTCACCAAGAGCACGCGCACATCGTCGGAAATCGCCAGCAGCAGCTTGCGCAGGTTTTCCGCCTGCTTGGCCTTCTTGGAGACGAGGTCGAGCTTCTTGATCTTGGTGAGGCCTTCGACCAGCGCGCCGATATCCTCGCCGAACAGTTCGTCGATTTCCGCGCGGGTCGCGCTCGTATCCTCGATCGTGTCGTGCAGCAGCGCGACCGCGATCGTCGATTCGTCGAGGCGCATGTCGGTCAGGATGGCGGCGACTTCGAGGGGATGCGAAATGTAGGGATCGCCGCTCGCGCGCTTCTGCTGGCCATGTTTCTGCATCGCATAAACATAGGCCTTGTTCAGCAGCGCCTCGTTGGCTTCCGGCTTGTACTTCTGAACCCGTTCGACGAGTTCATATTGACGCATCATTCTCGGTCGGCTCCTTCCCGGTCCAGCGCCGGGCAAAAAAAAGTGCGCCCCGACCTTAAGAGGGGCGCACCGACATTCGCAATATCAACGGCTTCGGTAAAGTGACCGAAATCAGTAGTCGTCGCTCTTTTCCGGCGGCACGAGGCCTTCGATGCCGGCCAGCAGCTCTTCTTCCGACATGCGGTCGAAGGCGATGGTTTCCGGCTGGTCCTCGTCCTCGTCGGCGCTGGCCGTCGTGGTTTCGGTGTCGGCGGCAAGGCTTGCCGGATCGGGCTCGGGCTCGTCCACTTCGACATGCTTCTGCAGCGAGTGGATCAGGTCTTCCTTGAGGTCGTCCGGCGAAAGGCGCTCGTCGGCGATTTCGCGCAGCGCCACGACGGGGTTCTTGTCGTTATCGCGGTCGATGGTGATGGCGGCGCCCTGCGAAATGAGGCGGGCGCGATGGCTTGCAAGGAGAACCAGCTCGAAGCGGTTGTCTACCTTGTCAATGCAATCTTCAACGGTGACACGGGCCATTGCCTGTCCTTTGTGATCGAGAATTTCAGGGGTTTGCATGCCCGATACAGCCAATGGACGGAAAATTCAAGTTTTTCCTTATCCCGCCCCGTTTTGGCGTGTCGTAAGGCATCCCATGTAACTTGTGATTGATGCCTCCCCTAACGGTAGGTGAAAAGCCCAAATATCCGACAAATAGGGTAAGGCGCGGGAACTATTTTCCAATTCGCCAAGTCTCGATTTTACTGAAACGATACCGGACGGAAAAATGACAGCCGCAACCTAGATTTGCTTGGAAAGCACGCCGCACTGCCCTAAATGAAGATTATATGAAAAAGAGTTAATTCAACCGGGTAGTGCATCCCGGCAAGGCGATACTCGGCCAGAGCTCAACCGTTTACCTCAACATCTACTTAAAGGATTGCCAGATATGTTCGACCCCCGCGAGAAAATCGCCCTCTTCATCGACGGTGCAAATCTCTATGCGGCATCCAGAACTCTCGGCTTCGACATCGATTACAGAAAACTTCTGAAGGCCTTCCAGAAACGCGGCTACCTGCTGCGCGCCTATTACTACACGGCGCTGATCGAAGACCAGGAATACTCCTCCATCCGCCCGCTGATCGACTGGCTCGACTATAACGGCTACAAGGTCGTCACCAAGCCCGCCAAGGAATTCACCGACTCGCTCGGCCGCCGCAAGATCAAGGGCAATATGGACATCGAGCTCGCCATCGATGCGATGGAGCAGTCCGAGACGGTGGACCACCTCGTCATCTTCTCCGGCGACGGCGATTTCACCACGCTCGTCGAGGCGTTGCAGCGCCGGGGCCGCAAGGTCTCCGTCGTCTCCACCATGCAGACCCAGCCGCCGATGATTGCCGACGACCTGCGCCGCCAGGCCGACTATTTCATCGACCTCGGATCGCTGAGAGCCGAGATCGGCCGCGACCCCTCCGAGCGCCCGCAGCGCAACGTGGAGCCCGCCGAAAACGTCGTCGAATAGGCTGACGCTCAGGAACGGAACAGAAAACCCCGGCCGCACGCGACCAGGGTTTTCTTTTTGGAACCGTGGGAACCTCTGAAAACCAGGCGTTTCAAGGCTTCGTTAAACATTGAATCAAATAGGCCCACCGGCCATTAAGCTTCCTCAAGACTCCCCTGATATTCCCAATACCGGACAGTCATTTCGCATTGGAACATCGGGGCAATGGTGGACGCAGTATCGCTTTCGGCAAACAGCTATCGGGCAGTCTCGAGCGCGCTCGAGACCCGTCCGGCCGTCACAGCCCTTGCCGCGCTCGCCGCGCCGCAGCCGGTCACCCAGGTTTCGACGCCCTCGGAGACGGCCGAAGACATCGGCGATCTCAGCTTCCTCTATGCGCCGAGCGGCCTGCCGGGCATTTCCACCCTGCCCGCCTATGCCGTGCCGCCCGCCCAGGCGACGACCGACGAGCGCGTCAGCAACGGCCGCAACCCGACCGCGCGCCTCGCGATCGAAAGCACCGACCTCAACAGCCTGATGTCATCGTTCCTGACGCCGCGCGCGCCAAGCGCCAACCCCGCCGCCTCCCCGGACGTGCCGCCGGAGGTCAACAACGAACAGCTCGCCCGCACGGCGCGCCAGTCCGTCATCGCGCAGCTCTACAGCCAGTTCTAAGCAATTCCGGCAAAGTGTATTTAAGGGAAAACGAAGGGCGCTTCAGCCGCGATCGCGGAGCAGGCGGCCCTTCTGGCGATTCCAGTCGCGTTCCTTCTCCGTCTCGCGCTTGTCGTGCAGCTTCTTGCCCTTGGCGAGCGCGAGTTCGAGTTTCGCCCGGCCGACATCGTTGAAGTAGACCTTCAGCGGCACAAGCGTCATGCCTTCCCGGTTGATCGCGATGCGCAGGCGATTGATCTCGCGCTTCGAAAGCAGGAGCTTACGGCGCCGGCGCGTCTCGTGGTTGAAGCGGTTCGCCTGGAGATATTCCGGCAGGTAGGAATTGATCAGCCAGATCTCGCCGCCCTCGTCCGACGCGTAGGATTCCGCGATGTTCGCCTTGCCTTCGCGCAGCGATTTGACCTCCGTGCCGGTCAGCACGATGCCGGCCTCGTAGGTATCGATGATCTCGTAGTTGAAGCGGGCCTTGCGGTTCTCCGCCACGATCTTCTTGATCGTCGATGGCTTCCTGGGTGTCGTTTTGGGCGTTACTGGACGGGGTTTTGTTATCATATCAATTCAAAAGGCCGGCATGGCGAAGCGCTGCGTCGATCGCGGCCTCCGTCGCCGGCTCCAGGGTCGGGATGAGCGGCGAGCGCACGAGGCGACTCAGGCCGCGGGTGCGGTTCAGCGCATATTTCGCGCCGCAAAGACCCGGCTCGATGAAGATCGCCTTGTGCAGCGGCATCAGCTTGTCCTGGTATTCGAGCGCCGCGGCATAATCGCCGGCGAGCGTCGCCTCCTGGAATTCGGCACAGAGCCGCGGCGCAACATTGGCCGTTACCGAGATACAGCCGACGCCGCCATGGGCGTTGAAGCCGAGCGCGGTGGCGTCTTCGCCGGAAAGCTGGACGAAACCCTTGCCGCAGGTGATGCGCTGTTCGGAAACGCGCTCGATCTTGCCCGTCGCATCCTTGACGCCGACGATCGACGGATGCGCCTTATGCAGTGCACCCATCGTCTCCGGCGACATGTCGACCACCGAGCGGCCGGGAATGTTGTAGATGACGATCGGCAGCTTCACGCTTTGGGCAATGGCCGCATAATGGGCGAAAAGGCCCTTCTGCGTCGGCTTGTTGTAGTAGGGCGTGACAACGAGGACGGCATCCGCGCCCGCCTTTTCGGCGTGCTGGGCAAGGTCGATCGCTTCCTTGGTGTTGTTCGAGCCGGCACCGGCGATGACCGGCACGCGGCCGGCAGCCACCTTGATGCAGAGTTCCACCACCCGTTTGTGCTCGTCATGCGACAGCGTCGGCGATTCGCCGGTGGTGCCGACCGGCACGAGGCCGTGGCTGCCTTCGCTGATCTGCCATTCGACATGCGCGGCAAAGGCGTCTTCGTCGACGGCGCCGGCATCGGTGAACGGGGTGACGAGAGCGGGAATGGATCCCTTGAACATCGAGAACTCCTGAGACCAGAGCCGCCCGGAGGCTTACATGCTTTGGCCGTATTCCGTGGTTAAAAACTGCCGCACAATAATCATGTGACAGTCATGCGGCAAGCGGCGCGAGGGGCGTTTTTCATGCATGATCAAGGCGAAAGGATGCGCAACGAAGAATATTCGTGCCGCGTGATCCGTCGCCTGCATGTCAGCCGCCTTCACGGCTTAGTGAGCGCGGCCGGTAAGGCTTCGTTAAGGCAATAAAGGGTTAATGATTGTCAAAGATCAGGCGGGAAGAGACGCTTCTGATGTGCCGCCTGTCAGGCATCCGGGATGTGACATGATCTCGAGAAACAGTTTTGCCCTTTGTGCCTTGCTTCTTGCCGGAGTAACAGGCCTTGCCCTGCGCCCCTCGCCCGTCGAGGCGGACAACACCACGACCTCTTCGATAAAGCCGCTCGGCTTTGCCGCCGACATGCCGTCGAAGGACATCATCACCAACGCCATTCCGCGCGCCGACAGCGTGCAGGCGGTGAGCGCGGAACTGCGCGAAGGGCTCGACGCGCTTTCCAACCGCGATGCGGCCGCCGCCATCGTCGCACGCAACCGCCTCGCCTCCGACAGTCTCGACCGGCATATCCTGACCTGGGCGATCGCCGTCTCCGGCCAGCGCGGCGTGCCCTCCTGGGAAATCGCCGCCGCCCAGCGCGAGTTGAAAGGCTGGCCGGGGCTGAAGGCTTTGCGCGCCAATTCCGAACGCGCGCTTGCCCGCGAAAACCCGGCGAGCGCCGATGTGCTCGCCGCCTTCGGCACGACGCGGCCGGAAACGCCGGAAGGCGCCCTCGTGCTCTGCCGCGCGCTCGTCGCGACGGGGGATGCGGCGCGCGCCGCGGACATCCTGCGCTCCTTCTGGCAGAAGGAGCCGCTTTCCAAGGAGCTGGAAAGCAAGGCGCTCGAAGAATTCGGCACACTGCTGACCGCCACCGACCACAAGATGCGCATGGAAATGCTGCTCTATCGCGACCGCGCCGACCAGGCTCAGCGTTTCGGCGATCTCGGCAAGGCGCAGTCGCTCTATCGCGCCTGGGCCGCCGTCATCCGCAAGAACAAGACGGCAGGCACGCTGATCAAGGCCGTCGATGCCGGCTGGCAGAAGGACCCGGCCTATACGTTCCTGCGCATCCGTCACCTGCGCAACCAGGAAGAATATCGCGCGGCGGCAAAACTCTTCGCCGCCATGCCGGAGGACCCGGCGCGCCTGATCAATCCCGGCGCCTGGTGGAACGAGCAGCGTATCGTCAGCCGCGGCCTTGCCGATCTCGGCGACTACAAGGATGCCTACCGCGTCGCCGCGCGCCACGGCGCGGACGATCCGACAGACATCGTCGAGGCAGAATTCCACGCCGGCTGGTATGCGCTGCGCGATCTCGGCGATGCGAAGACTGCCGCAAGCCATTTCCAGCGCATCCTGCAAGCCTCCGATCGCCCGCTTTCCGTATCGCGTGCCTGGTACTGGCTGGGGCGTGCCGCGGAAAAGGGCAATCCGGCCGAGGCGAAGGACTATTTTGCCAAGGCGGCGAATTTTCCCGGCACCTTCTATGGCCAGCTTGCCGGCGCAAGGCTCGGCCGCACGGCGCTGAACGTCGCCTATCCGACGCCGACCACGGAAGAGCGCGCGCGTTTCCAGCAACGCGAAGCCGTGCAGGCGATCGCCCGCTTGCAGGCGGCCGGCCATGGCTGGCGCGGCGAAAGCCTTTATCGAGCGCTAGCCGGTGAATTGATGAGCCCGGGCGAACTCGCACTTCTCGCTGCACAGGCGGAAAAGGGCAGCAATCACCAGCTTTCCCTGCAGATCGGCAAGATCGCCTTCGGGCGCGGCATCGATGTCGCGGCTTTGGCCTTCCCGATCGGCGTCATTCCGGACGGCGCCAATATTTCGGGCTCCGGCAAGGCGCTTGCCTATGCAATCGCGCGCCAGGAAAGTGCCTTCAACCCGGCCGCTGTGTCGCCCGCCAATGCGCAGGGCCTGCTGCAACTGATGCCGGGCACCGCGCAGGGTGTGGCGAAACGCTACGGGCTCGCCTATTCCAAGGAGCGGCTGACGACGGACGCCGCCTATAACGCGACGCTCGGCGCCCACTATCTCGGCGAGCAGATCAGCGATTTCGGCGGCTCCTACGTGCTCACCTTCATCGCCTACAATGCCGGCCCGCGCCGCGTGCCGCAGTGGATCGCACGTTATGGCGACCCACGCGGAAAGCCGATCGACGAGGTCGTCGACTGGATCGAGCGCATCCCCTTCTCCGAGACACGCGGCTATGTGCAGCGGGTCATGGAGAATTATCAGGTCTACAAGACCCGCCTCGGCCAGAAGGCCGATATCGTACACGACCTGAGCGTCGGCCGGTAGGCGAGCGGCTGGCCGTGTCTTGCCCTCGGCAAGCGGCCCCTCTAGGCTGGCCTTCTCGGATGTCCGGCAGGACACTTTCCCCCTCGGTCAGGCGGATGCAGACACATGAATGAATTCGAAAGCCGTTTCTTCCCAGCCGAAGACGGATTGATGCTTCATGCGCGCGATTATGCGGCAAAATCGGACACCGGGCGGCTGCCGCTCGTCTGCCTACCCGGCCTCAGCCGCAACGTGCGGGATTTTCACCAGCTTGCTCTGCTCGTCGCGCAGGATCCCGTCGCACCCCGCCGGGTCATCGCGTTCGACTATCGCGGCCGCGGCCTTTCCGGCTACGACGAGACTGCGGCGAACTACAATGTCGCCATCGAATGCCGGGATGTCATCACCGTCTGCACAGCGCTCGGCCTGGAGCACTGCCTTTTCGCAGGCACGTCACGCGGCGGGCTGATCCTGCATGTCATGGCCGCAGTGAAGCCGGACCTCATCGCCGTTGCTATTCTCAACGACATCGGCCCGGAAATCGAAGTGGATGGTCTCAGGGAAATTCGCGACTATCTCTCCGGGCGCTCCGTTCCGGAGAATCGTGATGCGGCCGCCCACCTGCTTCGCGATATCCACAGCGCGTCCTTCCCCGCCCTTTCCCCCGCCGACTGGCGCGACATGGCAGAGGCGATTTACGCGGAAAAGGAAGGCCAGCTCGTTCCCGACTATGATCCGAAGCTGGCGGACCAGCTGCAGGCCATCGACTTCTCAAAACCCCTGCCGACACTCTGGCCGCAATTCGAGCTCCTGGCGAAAAAGCCGTTGCTGGTCGTGCGCGGCGAACATTCCCGTCTTTTCACCGAGAAGACGCTCGCCCGAATGGCCGCGCAGGCCGCAACGGTCAAAACCGTGGTCGCACCGGGCCAGGGCCACGCCCCTCTCCTGCACCACGCCTCCGTCTTCCCATCGGTCCACGCGTTCCTCGCCGGATTCTGACGGGTCAACAAGACTGTAATTCCAAGTCTCATCGTGCACCGCCAGCTCACGCTGGAAAAGGTCGTGCGCGTCCAGCCGATACCATGCCGAAAACGAAAAAGACCCGGCTCGAAAGCCGGGTCTCCCATCACTGACAAAAGTCAGATCAGATTAGAACGAACGCTGCAGACGGACGAAGCCCGACCACTGGTCGCCACCGGCGCCCTTGTTGCCAACGCCGTTGTCAACATCCGTGTACTGAAGGCTGATCTTGGTGGTCAGGTCCGTGACGATCGTGTAGTCGAGCGTCAGGCCAGCGCGCCAAGCGTCGCGGCTACCGCGGTAGTCGCCGGAGGCGTCGTAATCAAGCGTGCCCCAGTACTGGAAGCCGGGGGTGATTGCCAGCTTTTCAGAGAGGTTAGCCTTGTACGATGCAGCAACCGACCACTCGGAAGCGTCCCAGTAACGGCTTGCGCCCGAAGACCAGACAGCAGCAGCCTGCAGGGTGCCCGGACCGACGTCAGCCGAAACGAGGCCGCGGATGGCGCCGTTTTCAGCGTCGAAGTCGTACGAACCGAGCAAGTCAGCGCTTACGGCGCCGAACGAACCGGTGACAACACCCGAGATGCCGAGGCCGTCTTCGAATTCAACAAAGCCGTTCTTGGCGTTGCTGAAGGATTCGAGAGCAACGGTAGCAGCGAAAGCGCCGCCTTCGTACTTGTAGGATACAGCATTCAGCAGCGTGTCGCCGCCGATGATGTTGAAGATCGTGCCGTCGAGAACGTCGGTCTCGCCGTTGATGCCCTTATCCCATTCCGTGTAGAAGTAACCAGCCTTGAAGCCGCCGAGCTGGATCCATGCACCGTCAAGGAAGACGTCCTGGTGGGAGTCAGCCTGAAGGTCGATGTGACCGGTCAGCGTGCCGAGCTCGGTGTCGCTCTTGGCGTCAAGCGAGAGGTAACCACGGGTACGAGCGCGGTAGCCCCAGTCATCGCCGTTCGGGCCAGCCGAATCTTCAGCAAAGTCTACCTGGAAACGGACGTAGCCGCTGATCTGCAGGCAGGTTTCGGTACCCGGGATGTAGAAGTAACCCGTGCCGAATGCGTCGCAAACGCGAACGTATTCCATCGGCTCCGGCTCGGCAGCAACGATAGCGTCGGCAGCCTGGGCGCCGGATACTGCTGCGAGTGCAGCAGCGGAGCCGATAAGAAGGCTCTTGATGTTCATTTCTGACCTCCAGTCAAAAAGTTTCAAACGGGTCTGGGTTTTTTGCTGAAGGACAGCGTTCCCTGCCCCATCCCCAAGTTCAGGAAGCGGACGATCAACCGCCCCTGCTTCCGAACCTGAAAATACAAGACGCGCTTCCGTAAGCAATCTCCAAACTGAAAGGAGGCGGGGTTTGTGTCAGCCTTCGCCAAGCGCTGTTGCGCAAAGGACACAAAATGGCGGACCGGATCGCTAAAAGTTTATGGATCCTTAACAAAAATCCTTATGAAGCGGGCACTTAGCCTAGCTCGCCGGCTGTATAACCCTGCCTTAGACCGGGCGAAATAAGGGCAAAGGCCGCACTTTGACGTGGCGGAGACGCATTTTCCCGCATCCGCTTGTCTATCACAGTCAGACCGGCATGACCGAAAGCGGGAATCGCGAGCGGTGTTTTTCGATGTCGATTCGGGTGATTCACGCAGCGGAGTTTTGAGTCGGCGATCAAGGGCGCTTCATCGCACATGAAAGAAGCCGACGACCTCAGCAGCAGGCAGCCTCCTGCTCTTCCTTATATATAAGGCTCGCAACGCCCACCGTCCGCAGCGCCATCTGTCGGCGAGCAGGTGATCGTCATCTCATGGAATGAGGGATTCTCTATTCTTGGTTTTGGCCGGCGACGTCGTCGCGAAAGACCATGATTGCCGCCAGGTAGGAAATCGCCAGCCGTGGCGCCTGCCGTTTTGCTACCGGGCTTTGGCGTAAATCATGATGGCGAAGCCGATACCCATGCCGACGTAGCAAATCCATGTCAGCACCTCCTGCCAGCGCTTGGGGGTCAGACGATGGATGTCCTCGTCTCCTGGCCCGCCGTTACGCGTCTGAAGCCCGAACAGGCCCAGCGTGCGGTGGGTGACCTCGTGGTCGATCCTCGTGTCCTTTATCGTTCCGCCGATGATGCGCCCCAGCAGATAGCGCTTCATGCCCGAAATGAACGACCCCAGGAAGAACGTGTTGAGTGTGAAGGAGAACGCAAGCAGTATGGCAAGCCCGATGAAGAACAAAGTCCAGTCGTTCATGTGCTCGATCGCCCCCCGGTTTATCATCGTTGTAGGGACACGGCCGATCTCACCGGTGTATTCGAATGGTGCCGGACTTTTTAATGCGGTCTTTTGCGGTGTGGCGGCGATCCCAAGCATTGCCGGTTCAACATGGAAGGCGCGCCCCGATTTGAACCGCGTTGCCGGCTGCACTCCATCCTAGGGCTGCTGGACCACGCGCCACGCCTCATGAGGCCTGCGTCGCTCTAGCCCAGGCGCGATGAAGATATCGCTTCCCTGGGTGTAGGCATGCGCTTGGAGCTGAACAGGCTCACCGGTTGCGCTTCAATTTAGTTTTCGATCGCGTCGTTGCTGGTGCTGCGATCCACAACGATGATGGTCATGTCAAATCCCCCATCCACGTTGCCGTGGTCCAACCACCGAAGGAATAGGACGATGGAAATGGCAGCGTTCGCCCTTAAGTGCTGGAGCCGGTTATGCTCGGGCGGGCAATGGCTTGAGACGGTTCCGGAGACATCGTCGTTTCCTGAGGAAGCTCAGGAATGACCTCTGGCGCGGCAGGATATCGCGGACGATCCACTCTATATTGGAACGCTTCGATTTCGGCGTCCGAAAAGCGTCCTTGATTGCGAAGCTCCACCATCGTGATGGCGATCAGTTCGTTATCCGTCGCGTGCCGGCCGTCCTGTCCAGGAAGGTTCGCGCCGCTCAGGGGTATGACGGCCAGCAACTCGTGGCCGCCGCCACTGGCTTTGTAGGCTCGGACGACAATTTCCCGCATGCCTGTCTCCATATAGGTGAGCAGCACTACAGACGGCACGTTCCGGCCAACCAATCTATTCTGTTGCGAATGGACAATTTGGGACGGGGCTAAAGGCGGCGGGACATAGCTCGAAGCGAATCGGGCACCGTGCGGCGGTAATTCGACCAGAGCGATGAAAAACAGGCCTGCGCGGCGTCGCTAGCCATGCAGACGCGAACAACAGGGACGTAAAGTCGGGAGGTGCTTTAGCCATCCGTAATCAGATAGCAAAATCCACACGCTAGGGGGAATGACTGGCGGAGAAGAAGGGATTCGAACCCTCGATACCGTTTCCGGTATACTCCCTTAGCAGGGGAGCGCCTTCGACCACTCGGCCACCTCTCCGCTCGCGGTCCTGATAGGGCCAACGCCCTCATTGATCAAGCGCTTTTTCGATTTTTCCCGCAATCGGGCGCTTTATACATATGGCGGCTTCCCGCGGGCCGGAACGGCTTGGAATCGGCATGACCGGCCCTCACCCTCACAAATTTTCGCCCGGCGGCCTCGAAAATGCCTTCTGTCTCCCCACTTTGTTCAAGAGCGGTTCAGCTTGCCGGCGCTAAAAGTCGGACAACAGCAGATGAATGAGAAAGGAACGAGGACATGGCGTTTGTATATAAGGGCACGAACGGCGATGATTACGTCGTCCAGAACTCGCGCACCGAGGTTGAAATCTACACCTATGGCGGCGATGACGAGATTGTTCTGAATCGGACCGATAGCCGTGGCGGCCTCAACTATGTGGAAGCCGGCAGCGGCGACGACCTCGTGCGCAACAGCTTCGAAGGCGGCAACGATATCTTCCTCGGCTCCGGCGACGACATCTACAAACACAGCGGTGCGGCCAAGGCGAGCGGTGAATATGACGTCGTCAGCGGCGGCGACGGCAATGACCGGTTCGAAGTGAAGACGCTCGCCAGCGACTACAAGGGCGACGCCGGCAACGACACCTTCTATTCCGTCGGATACCGCAATTCGTTCAACGGTGGCTCCGGCACCGACACGGTCAACTATTCGCTGCAGGATTCGAGCAGCGAAGAAGGCCGCGGCATCTATGTCGACCTCGACCGGGGTTTCGCCCGCGCCGTCAGCGGCCGCAACGAGGAGCTTCGGAGCATCGAGAATGCGACGGGCACCAACTCTAACGACACGCTGATCGGCACTGGCGGCAACAACATCCTGCGCGGCGGCAACGGCAATGACCAGCTTGAAGGCCTCGGCGGCAATGACCGGCTCTATGGCGGCGCCGGCAAGGACGTCATCTATGGCGACAGCGGCAATGACGACCTCTATGGCGACAGCGGCAACGATCGGCTCTATGGCGGTTCGGGCAATGACGACCTGGTCGGCGGTTCCGGCAACGACCTGCTGGTCGGTGACAGCGGCAACGACTTCCTCGTTGGCGGCTCCGGCGCCGATACGTTCCGCTTCCTGCGCACCTCCGACAGCAAGGTCGGTTCGCAGCGCGACGTCATCGACGACTTCAAGCCGGACAGCCAGGACGACGTGATCGACCTGCGTGACATCGACGCCAGGACCGACAGAAGCGGCAACAACTCCTTCACCTTCATCGGCAAGGACGCGTTTTCCGGCACGTCGGGCGAATTGCGCTATTCCGGCACGATCATCTCCGGCGACGTCAATGGCGACGGCCGGGCGGATTTCGAGATTGACGCCGGCCTGACGCGCTACTATTCGAACGACTTCCTGCTCTAAGCTCCGCCCCCGGCACAGGGGGCGCTCCCGAGCTTGTCATGCCGCACGCGCCAGCAACGCGTGCGGCATTTCTCATTTCAGGGCCTTACTTTAGCGGCACCGGCAAGGCGCGCAGTGCGTCGTTCAGCCAGGCCCAGACCCTGTCCGGTTCGGCCGAATCATTTTCCCCACGCAGAATCGCCAGCAGCTGGCGGTAGCGGCCCATGCGGCCGGATTGTTTTTCGTATTGGGCGAACTGCCAGTCGAGAAAGGCGCGATCCGGCTCGCGACCCATCGCACGCGCCGAATCATCGAGCCAGGCAGCGGCGATCGCCTGTGCTTCCGCCGCTTGCGGCGGTATCCCGTTCGCGATGGCCGCCTGGGCGGCCTCGTAGGTCCGCAGCGCGGCGTCGCGGTAGGCGGCCGGGTCGAAGGCGCCGGTCCAGAAGGCCGCCATCTCCGTCTTGAGGTCGCGGGCGAAATCCTCGTCCTCCAGCATGTCGGCAAGTTCCGTCCAGGCGGCGATCTGGTCCGGCGTCGGGTCGTCCGGCAGGTCGGGAACGCTCGTCTCGATCATCCGGCGGCGCCACTCCTCGTCCATCGCGGCCCCTTCGGCGATCCGCTCGACAAAACGTTCGACGAGGGCGTGCATGTCTTTGTTGCTTCGGTTTGCCATTGTCCAGAACCTCCTCAGGTCAGCATCGGCAGGGTTCGGGAGGCGAAGCGTTGCACGCAGCACGGCGGCCATCCGGCGCCTTGCCGCTATTTCCGTTTCGAGAATGGCAAGCCGGGCCTGCAATACCTCGGCAAGGCTCAGCCGGCGGCCGATCAGCTTGCCGATGGCGGCAAGGCCGACGCCCGCCTCGCGCAGCGCGCGGATGAGGTCCAGTCTCGCCGCATCCGTCTCGCTGTAGATGCGGTAGTTCCCCGCCGAGCGGTCGCTCGGCAGCAGGCCCTTGTCGGAATAATAGCGGATGCGGCGGACGGATTGCCCCGAAAGCCGCGCCAATTCGCCGATCGTGTAGAACTTCGCTCCCATGGCATCCCCACTACGGCCTCCACCCGGTGGAGGGTCAAGGACCGATTCGCCCGGATTTTCGCCGGCCAAACGAAAACCGCCAGCGACGGTGGTCGCTGGCGGTTTGTTGTGGATGGTGATCCGGTATCAGGTGCGGGCGGCGAGACGGTCGATGGCGTTCTGCGTCGATGCGCCGAAATCGCCGTCGATCGGGCCGTTGTAATAGCCGCGCTGCTTGAGGATCGACTGGAACTCCTTGCGGAACTGCGGCGTGAAGTTTGCCGGAGACCCCTTGAGTTCCTGGAGCTTGCCCTGGTCGCCGCCTTCGACGCTGGCAGCGGCCCAGCGGGCGGCTTCCTTGGCGTTGGCGCGCGTGCCGAGGCCGTGGTCGAAGAGGCGGGACAGGTTGCCCATGGCATAGGTGTTGCCACCGTTTGCCGCCTTCTCGTACCAGTCGCGGGCCTGGGCATAGTCCTGCGTCACGCCGTTGCCGACGTCGTAGAGCCAGCCGATCGAGGCCATCGAATAGTAGTCGTTGAAGGCGGCTGCCTTCTCGTACCACTTGCGGGCTTCGACATAATCGACCGAGACGCCGAGGCCGGACTGGTAGGCGTAGCCGACGGAGGACATCGCATTGACGTCGCCGCCTTCCGCGCCCTTCATGTACCAGTCGAGCGAGACGGTGTAGTCGCGCGTCGTGCCAAGGCCTTCACGGTAGAACCAGCCCATCGTGGCCTGCGCATTGGCATAACCCTGTTCGGCGCCCTTGCGATACCACTTGATGGCCTCGTCATAGTCCTTGCGCGTGCCGTTATAGCCTTCGCGGTAGAGCCAGCCGAGGGAGGCCTGGGCATAGGGGTTGCCGGCGTTCGAGGCCTGCTCGAACATGCGGGTGCCCTTGGCCATGTCGACCGGGCCATCCGTGCCGTAGATCGAATACCAGGCAAGGTTGGTCAGGGCGTAGAGGTTCCCCTCGTCGGCTGCCTTCTGGTAGTGCTCACGCGCCTTGGAGAAGTTCTTCGCGGCGTCGTGGGCACGGCCCAGCATGTTGCGGATCGAGTTGTCCGACGGGTTGGCGTTGAGCGCCGCTTCGCAGACCGGGATCGCGCGGCCATAGTCGATCTGCGCGAAGAGCTTTCCGAGGAAGCCCGGGCGCAGGTTCGGTTCGCCGGCAAGTTCGTAGCACTGGTCGGCATCCGAACCGGAGAGCGTGACCGTCGACTGGCTGTTGTCGGTGGTGGTGGTCGTCGTCGTCGACAGCGACGCGCTGTCGTTGCGGCCGGCGGCCAGCTTGTCGATCGCGGCGAGCGTTGCCGCGCCGAATTCGCCATCGGAAGAACCGCTGTAATAACCGCGTTCCCTCAGAAGGTTCTGCATTTCCTTGCGGAAGGCGACCGTGAAGTTGCCGGGGGTTTCCTTCAGCTCCTTCAGCTTGGCCTGGTCGCCGCTTTCGACGCTGCCGGCTGCCCAACGGACAGCTTCCTTGGCGTCTGCCGGCGTGCCGAGGCCCTGGTCATAGAGGCGCGACAGGTTGCCCATGGCGTAAGCGCTGCCGGCGTTGGCAGCCTTCTCATACCAGTAGCGGGCTTCGACATAGTCCTGCTTCACGCCGTTGCCGACGTCATAGAGCCAGGCGAGCGAGGCCATCGAGTAGGAATCGCCGATATTGGCGGCCTTCTCGTACCAGACCTTGGCTTCCGCATAGTCCTGCGCCGTGCCGAGGCCGTTCTGGTAGGCCCAGCCGAGCGAGGACATGGCGTTTGCGTCGCCGGCATCTGCTGCCTTGCGATACCAGGTCAGCGACTGGACATAATCCTGCGAAACGCCGAGGCCTTCGCGGTAGAACCAGCCCATGGTCGCCATGGCATTGGCATAACCCTGGTTGGCCGACTGCTGATACCACTTCACCGCTTCGTTATAGTCCTGGCGCGTGCCGCCATAGCCTTCGCGGTAGAGCCAGCCGAGCGATGCCTGGGCATAGGAGTTGCCGGCGATCGAGGCCTTCTCGAACATCGACAGGCCCTTCGGCACGTCGATCGGGCCATCCGTGCCATAGACCGAGAACCAGGCAAGGTTGGTGAGCGCATACATGTTGCCGAGCTCGATCGCCTTTTCGTAGTTGCGACGGGCTTCGACATAGTTGCGGTCGGAATCGTGCGCGCGGCCGAGCAGGTTGACCAGCATGCCGTCGGACGGGTTCTCGTTGACGGCCTGCGCGCAGGCTGAAAGCGCCCGTTTGGCGTCGATCTTCAGGAAGTTGACTCCCATGAAGCCCGGAAGCGACTGCGGTTCGCCGGCGAGCAGGAAGCAATCCCGCGAGGCCGGCGTCTCCTTGGAGGTGGAGAGCTCGACGCTGAGGCCCTTCTTCGGCTCAAGGGCGGCAATCAGCTGTTCGGCGCTCGCGCGATGCGTGCTGTCGGGATAACGCTCGATGAAGCGCTGGAGCGCGGCCGCATCGGTCGATTCCTTCAGAGCGTCCCAGGCTATGCTCGCGGCATCCTGGCCGTCGTTCTGCGTCGCCTCTTGGAGGCTGGCGAGCTTCTTTTCCGCCAGCATCTTGTAGACGGGATCCTTGCCGTGCTTCGCGATGAAGGCGGCGATCAGGTCCTCGTCGGCGAGGTCGCGGATGTTCTGCCAGTCGGCTGCCGCTTCGGACTGGCCGTTCGGCGAGACCTCCTGCGTGTTGCCGCTGTTGGTGACGTTGATGTTGACTTCCTTGATGTTCAGGAAGATCTGCGCGCCGCCGAGCGAACCGTAGACGAAGGGCTCCTGCTCGCGGTTGGTGGCTTCCACCACCTCGTCGCGCACCTTGCCGAGCGCGATGCGCACGTCGAGGCCGGGCTCCGTCAGGTATTTCGAAAGTGCCGTGGCAAATGGGCTATTCTTGCCCTCGCCATCGAGCGCGACCGTGCCCGCCTTCGAGGCGAAGGCGATCAGCGTATCGGCCGATTCGGGTTCGACGCGGGCGAGGCCGCGGGTCACGGCACGAGTGCCGATCGAACGCGTCATCGACTGCGAGAACGGATTGTTGCGGCAGGCATCGAGGATGAAGAGCTTCAGCTTCTTGGCGCCTTCGAGCGAGCGCTGCACGCGATCGATCGCCACGCTCTCGTCCTCGACGTCACGGTCGCTCTTCAGCGCCGCATCGACGGGGATGAGGTAGTTGACCCCGTTCATCTCCATGGCGTGGCCGGAATAATAGACCACCGCCATATCGGCATCGGCAGACTCATCCTCAAACTCGCGCAGCGCCTTCACCATGGCGCCGCGGTCGAGATCGAGCACAGTCTTGACGGAATCGAAACCCGCTGCCTCGAACGAGGCGCGCATAAGCTCCACATCGTTCGCGGGGTTGTTGAGCTGGGCCGTCTCTTCGTATTTCTGATTGCCTATCAGCAGTGCAACGCGTTTCGCCTCTGCGGCGCTCACATTGAACACGATGACAGCAATCGAGACGAAGAGGACCGGCGCCCAGCGTCTCTGCATTTGCTTTAACATGCCCATCCCTCCGGCATTATTGCCGAGAGTATTACGTATGGCCCCCGCCGTTTCAATGAGGAGGCGACCGGATTTTTTTGGCCCGGTCGCCAGAAATTCATTCTGTGGCAATTTCCACCCAGCGGGCCTCGCGGAAAGATTGTGCCATGGCGTGCACAGTTTTCTCGATGCGCAGGCCATGGTTGAAATCGATGGAATGCGACGCCATGCCCGCGATTGCGGCGATCAGCTCGCGGCATTCGATGACTTTCAGATCGTTGAAGCCGAGGCCGTGGCCTGGGGCCGGAATGAACCGGTCATAGGGCTTGTGGTGCGGTGCCGTCAGGACTGTGGAAAAGCCCTGTTCGCTCGCCCTGCCCTCGGTCGTGTAGAGCTGGAACTCGTTCATGCGCTCCTGGTCGAAGAGGATCGTGCCCTTCGAGCCATAGACCTGCAGCGCGATGCGGCCCTTGCGGCCCCAGGCGGAGCGGTTGGCCATCAGCACGCCGGAAATGCCGCCGGGAAGGCGCATCAGGACGCTGGCGATATCGTGGTTTTCGACCGCGCGGCGGCCGCCATCCTTCAGCGGGCGGTCGGCATAGGGCTTTGCCAGCGACGCGATCACCGCCTCGACATGGCCGAACAGGCTCCACAAAAGCGAGAGCGGATGCACGGCGAAATCGTCGAGCGCGCCATAGCCGGACGAGGCCTCGCTCTTCCAGTAGAAGGCGGCTTTCGGATCGGCCATGAAGTCCTCGTCCATCTCGACGCGCGCATGGTTCACCGTGCCGATGACGCCTTCGTCCAGCAGGGAGCGGATGTGCCGCATCACCGGGTTCTGGATGTAATTGTAGCCCATCACGGCGACCTTGCCGGAGGAGCGCTGGGCGGCGAGCATGCGCTCGGCATCGGCAAAGGCCGGCGCCATCGGCTTTTCGCACCAGACATGCTTGCCCGCTTCCAGCGCCGCGATCGCCATATCGGCGTGGAACTGGTTCGGCGTGGTGACGGAGATCACGTCGACCTCCGGATCGGCCAGCAGGTCGCGCCAGTTGGCGGTCGATTTCGCAAAGCCGAATTCGCGGGCGCGGCTTGCCGCAAGCTCCGCATTGGCCTCGGCCAGATGCACGAGGCGCGGGCGGTCGACATCGCCGAACACCGTGCTGACATTGTTCCAGGCGAGCGCATGGCACTTGCCCATGTAACCCGTACCGATCAGTCCTATGCCGAGGGCCTTCATGACGTCTCCTCCATCCGCTATATCGTTTAGACCATGTGTAACCGGAAAGATTTGGAACGAAAACTATCTTTTCCGATAATATGGAATATTTATTTCATTTGTAGCAGAATGGCCGCGTGAGGAGAGACATCCATGAGCAACAGCGAAGCGGCCCTGACGCGCGTGCCCCGCGATTTCGACAGCCTGCGCAGCGTCATCATCGAGCGCAAGGCGACCATGCCGAAGCGGCTGGCGCAAGTGGCGGCCTATGCGCTCTCCAACCCGGACGACATGGCTTTCGGCACGGCTGCGAGCATTGCGACGGCGGCCGACGTGCAGCCCTCCACGCTGGTGCGCCTTGCCCATCATCTCGGCTATGAGGGCTTTTCCGACCTCCAGAACGTTTTTCGCGCCCGGTTGCGCGACCGCACACTGTCCTATGAGGAGCGGCTGCTGTCGCTGGAAGCGGCTCCCGCGGCCAACAGCGACACGGAGCTGCTCTCCGGCTTCCTGACGGCGGCAAGCCAGTCCGTCGCGCGGCTGGCGAGCACCATCGACGGCGATATCTTCTCCAAATCCGTCGAACTGCTGGCGCAGGCAGAGACCATCTACCTCGTCGCCAAGCGCCGCTCCTATCCGCTGACGGCGCACATCGCCTATGCCTTCGGCAAGCTCGGCATCCGCCACCAGATCCTCGCCTCGCCCAACGGCATCGATCCGGAAATCGCCCAGTTCGCGACGCGCAAGGATGCGGTAATCGCCGCAAGTTTTGCGCCCTATGCCGCCGACAGCCTTGCGCAGGCGCAGGAACTGGCGAGCCGCGGCGTGCCGATCGTCGCCATCACGGATTCGGTCTTCTCGCCGCTCGCCACCTCCGCCACCCACTGGTTCGAGGTGTCCGAGGCCGATTATGCCGGTTTCCGCTCGCTTTCCGCCTCCATGGCGCTCGCGATGGCGCTGCCGGTCGCGATTGCCGAAAAACGCCGCAGCATGCGGCGCTCCCCCAAACGAAATGGTGCGGAATAGAAACGGAATGAATATTCCGAATTGACAGAATAATGGAATTCATGTTTCATTTTCCCAACGTACCGCCGCGCTGAGATGGCGGCGCCGCGAGACCGGGAGGAAGACATGCCGCACCTTGACCAGGACAGGACGCTCGACGTCATCACGATCGGCCGCTCGTCCGTCGACTTGTACGGCCAGCAGCTCGGCACGCGGCTGGAAGACACCGCCTCCTTCGCCAAGTCCGTCGGCGGCTGCCCAGCCAATATCGCGATCGGCACCGCGCGCCTCGGGCTCAAATCCGCGCTCATCACCCGTGTCGGCGACGAGCAGATGGGCCGCTTCATCCGCGAACAATCCGCCCGTGAAGGGGTGAATGTCGAAGGCATCCGGACCGACAAGGACCGCCTCACGGCGCTCGTCCTGCTCGCCATCGAATCCGAGGGCGTCTCGCCGATGATCTTCGTGCGCACCGACTGTGCCGACATGGCGCTCGACGAGGGCGACGTGGACGAGGCCTTCGTGCGCTCTTCGCACGCCGTGCTGGTCTCCGGCACGCATTTTTCCCGGCCAAACACCGAGGCCGCGCAGCGCAAGGCGATCCGCATCGCCAAGGAATCGGGCGGCAAGGTCATCTTCGACATCGACTACCGCCCGAACCTCTGGGGCCTTGCCGGCCATGCGGAGGGTTTCGAGCGCTATGTGAAATCGGACCGCGTCTCCGCCATAATGAAATCCGTGCTGCCGGATTGCGACCTGATCGTCGGCACCGAAGAGGAGATCATGATCGCATCGGGCGCCGATGACGTGCTCTCCTCCCTCAAGGCCATCCGCGCCGTTTCGCCGGCCACCATCGTGTTGAAGCGCGGCGCCATGGGCTGCATCGTCTATGACGGGCCGATTTCGGACGACCTGGAAGACGGCGTGGTCGGTGATGGCTTCGCGATCGAGGTCTATAATGTGCTGGGCGCGGGCGATGCCTTCATGTCCGGCTTCCTGCGCGGCTGGCTGAAGGGCGAGGACCACAAGACGTCGGCCACCTGGGCCAATGCCTGCGGCGCCTTCGCCGTCTCCCGCCTGCTCTGCTCGCCGGAATATCCGAGCTGGGAAGAACTCACCTTCTTCCTGAAGAATGGCAGCAAGCACCGGGCGCTGCGCAAGGACGAGGCGATCAACCACATTCATTGGGCGACCAACCGCAAGCAGGGTGACATTCCCCTCCTCATGGCGCTTGCCTGCGACCATCGCATGCAGCTCGTCGACGTCGCCGATGAACTGAAGGTGCCGCACGAAAAAATTTCCGAGTTCAAGCGGCTGACCGTCAAGGCCGCCGCGCGCGTCGCCGATGGCCGGCCGGGTTACGGCATGCTGATCGACGAACGCTTCGGTCGCGATGCCTTCTTCGATGCCGCGACGCAGAATTTCTCTTGGCTCGGCCGCCCGGTCGAGCTACCGGGCTCCAAGCCGCTGCGCTTCGAATTCAGCCAGGATATCGGCTCGCAGCTCGTCGAATGGCCGCTCGACCATTGCATCAAGTGCCTGTGTTTCTACCATCCGGACGATCCGGCGGCCCTCAAGAAGGAGCAGCAGGAGAAGCTGCGCACGCTTTTCGAAGCCGCACGCCGCGTCGGGCGCGAATTGTTGATCGAGATCATCGCCGGCAAGAACGGGCCGCTCAAGGATGACACCGTGTCGACGGCGCTTCAGGAACTCTACGATCTCGGCATCAAGCCGGACTGGTGGAAGCTGGAGCCGCAGGCATTGGCCGGCGCATGGCGGAATATCGAGGCGGTGATCGCCAAAAATGATGCTTATTGCCGCGGTATCGTGCTGCTCGGCCTGGAGGCGCCGACCGAGGACCTGGTCAAGGCCTTCGAGGCGACGAAGGTGGCGCCGTCCGTGAAGGGCTTTGCCGTCGGCCGCACGATCTTCGTCGATGCCGCCCGCGCCTGGATGAGCGGCAAGATGGATGACGAGGCAGCGATCGCCCAGATGGCCGGCCGCTTCCGCGAGCTGACTGACGCCTGGCTTCGCACGCGCGGTCTGTGAATAAAGAATACGGGAGGAATACCATGTCAAAGACGATCCGGTTGACGATGGCGCAAGCCGTCGCGCATTTCCTGAAGGCACAGATGACGGTCGTCGACGGCAAGAAACAGCCGATCTTCGCGGGCGTCTGGGGCATTTTCGGCCACGGCAACGTCGCGGGCATGGGGGAAGCGCTCTACCAGGTGCGCAATGACCTGCCGACGCTGCGCGCCCATAACGAACAGGGCATGGCGCATGCCGCCGTCGCCTTCGCAAAGGCGAGCTTCCGCCAGCGTTTCATGGCCTGCACGACCTCGATCGGCCCCGGCGCGCTGAACATGATCACCGCCGCAGGTGTGGCGCATGTCAACCGCCTGCCCGTGCTGTTCCTGCCCGGCGACGTCTTCGCCAACCGCATTCCCGACCCGGTTCTCCAGCAGATCGAGAATTTCGGCGACGGCACCGTCTCGGTGAACGACGCCTTCCGCTGCGTCTCGCGCTATTTCGACCGCATCACGCGGCCCGAACAGATCATCCCAGCGCTGAAGCGCACTATGCAGGTGCTGACGGACCCGGTCGATTGCGGCCCGGTGACGCTGTCGCTCTGCCAGGACGTGCAGGCGGAAGCCTATGACTATCCCGCAAGCCTGTTCGACGAAAAGGTCTGGACGCACCGTCGCCCTCGCCCCGACACGGATGAACTCGCCTCGGCGATCGCCACGCTGCGCAAGGCGGAACGGCCGCTGATCATCGCCGGCGGCGGCGTGCTCTATTCGCAGGCGACGGCCGAGCTCAAGGCCTTTGCCGGCATGCATGGCATTCCGGTCGCCGTCACCCAGGCCGGCAAGTCGGCGCTGCCGGACGACCATCCGCTCTGCATGGGCTCCATCGGCGTCACCGGCACCTCGGCCGCCAATGCCTTTGCCGAGGAGGCGGACGTCATCCTCGCCGTCGGCACGCGCATGCAGGATTTCACCACCGGCTCCTGGGCGCTGTTCAAGGGTGAAGGCGTCAAGATGATCGGCCTCAACACCGTCGCCTTCGATGCCGCCAAGCATGACAGCCAGCCGCTCGTCGCCGATGCGCGTGAGGGCCTGACGCTGCTCTCGGAAGCCCTCGGTGGCTGGAAGGCCTCCGCCTCGGTGGAGGCGGCCGCCAAGAGCCGCAAGCAGGAATGGATGGCGGCCGTGAAGAAGGCCACCGCCGCCACCAATGCGGACCTGCCCTCCGATGCGCAGGTCATCGGCGCGGTGCAGCGCTCGATCGGCGGTGACAATTCGGTTCTCGTCTGCGCCGCGGGCGGCCTGCCGGGCGAGTTGCACAAGCTGTGGCAGGCGCACAGGCCGGGCGGCTACCACATGGAATACGGCTTTTCCTGCATGGGTTACGAGATTGCCGGCGGCCTCGGCGTCAAGCTGGCGCGGCCGGAGGCGGATGTCGTCGTCATGGTCGGCGACGGCTCCTATATGATGATGAATTCCGAGCTTTCGACCTCGATCATGCTCGGCCAGAAGCTGACGATCGTCGTGCTCGACAACCGCGGCTATGGCTGCATCAACCGGCTGCAGATGGCAACCGGCGGCGCAAACTTCAACAACCTCCTGAAGGACTCGATGATCGAGATGATGCCCGACATCGATTTCCGTGCGCATGCCGAAAGCATGGGTGCGGTCGCGGTGAAGGTGTCGTCCATCGCCGACCTCGAAACGGCCATTCAGCAGATCAAGGGCAACGACCGCACCTCGGTGATCGTCATCGACACGGACCCGCTGGTGACCACGCAGGAAGGTGGCCACTGGTGGGATGTCGCGGTGCCTGAAGTGAGCCCGCGCCCGGAGGTCAACAAGGCGCGGTCCGCCTATGAGAAAGCGCGCGCGGCGCAGACCGTCGGTTAGCACACACAGACCACCCCTCCCCGTCATCCTCGGGCTTGACCCCACTGCACGGTCTTTGCCGGTACAGGCGATTTCCGCTCGAGCGTTCGCAATGCGGCCTATGCCAATGCCATGACGCTCTACAGTGTGGG
>NZ_WHSB02000049.1 GCF_010994755.1 Shinella lacus | reverse complement strand
GATCCATCCGCTCGTCGCCTTTGCCCTGGCGCTCACGCTGACGACGGCCTTTGGCGCGCTGATGGGAGCGATCGTGCACCACCTCGAAATGCCGCCCTTCATCGTCACGCTCGCTGGCATGTTTCTGGCGCGCGGCATGGCCTTCGTCTTGTCGATCGACTCGATCCCGATCAAGCACCCCTTCTATGCGACGCTGAAGAGCCTCTACTACAAGCTGCCCGGCGGCGGGCGCATCACGCTGATCGGCGGCCTGATGCTTCTCATCTTCGCGGCAGGCATCCTGATCGCCCACCGCACCCGCTTCGGCGCCAATGTCTATGCGCTTGGCGGCGGGGCGGCGACGGCGCGGCTGATGGGCGTGCCGAGCGGCCGCACGACGATCCTGATTTATTCGCTGTCCGGCTTTCTGGGCGGCCTGTCCGGCATCGTCTTCTCGCTCTACACCTCCGCCGGCTATTCGTTGGCGACGGTCGGCGTCGAACTCGATGCCATTGCTGCCGTAGTCATCGGCGGCACGCTGCTTACGGGCGGCTCCGGTTTCGTGGCGGGCACGCTGGTCGGCATCCTCATCCAGGGCCTCATCCAGACCTACATCACCTTCGACGGATCGCTCTCGAGCTGGTGGACGAAAATCCTAATCGGCCTGCTGCTCTTCGCCTTCATCCTGCTCCAGAAGGGCCTGATCCAGCTCACGGCGCGGCGGAGGCGATATGCCTGACGGATGCGCCTTCGCAACGACGTTTCAGCGCTTAGGAGAGGG
>NZ_WHSB02000048.1 GCF_010994755.1 Shinella lacus | reverse complement strand
AGATGGTGCCGACGGCGACGACGGGAGAGGTGATGGCGCCGGCGGCGCCGTTGATCATGCCGATGAGGCGACAACCGATCATTCGCGTCGTTCTCTGCTGACGGCGCAAAGCCCCCAATACGGCCTCTCTTTTGGGCTGGTCTGGCACCGGACCGGCCTTGGCCTGCAACGGCTCCGCCGACCTTCTTCCCCTGACCGCAAGCGGCCATTCCTCGCGAGCCAACAAGCTCGGCTGCCGCCGTCCTACGCTCACGCTGCGGTCCTGCAGATGCATTCCGTCCAATCCGTCGCCTCTCGACCGCCATCGAGGCCGCATCGGGTGGCTTCGGACAACCTCAGGAGATACGACAATGGCTCAGATCGGCACCTTCACCCGCGACGAAAACGGCACCTACGCAGGCACCATCAAGACCCTCACCCTCAACGTCAAGGCCACCATCAAGCCCTGCGACCGCGACAACGACCGCGCCCCGGACTTCCGCGTCACCGCAGGGGGTGTCGAGTTCGGCGCAGGTTGGACCCGCACCGCCCGCGAAACCGGCGCCGAATACCTCTCGCTCAAGCTCGACGATCCGTCCTTCACGGCGCCGGTCTACGCCTCCCTGGTCCAGGGCGACAAGGGCGAGCACAAGCTCATCTGGTCGCGCTGACCAGCCGATCGGCGCTCCGCTTCACGGCGGGGCGCCCCTCCACACCAGCGGAATTATGCGGAGACGAAATCGCCGCAACCGCCGCCAAATCCAGCCTTCAGCGACAGGCACTCCGCATAATCACACTCTCAGCATAATC
>NZ_WHSB02000006.1 GCF_010994755.1 Shinella lacus | reverse complement strand
GTTCATTTCGCGCTGCCGATGGTTCAAATAAAAAAGCCGCCCGGATCGCTCCGGGCGGCTTTTTCATTTCTGGCTGCGGTGACGATCAGACCACGGTGGTCTTGACGTCGAGGTTGTTGCGGGTGGCGTTGCTGTAGGGGCAGACGACGTGTGCCTTCTTGGCGAGGTCTTCGACCACGGCCTTGTCGACGCCGGGCACGGAGATTTCGAGCGAGGCTTCGAGGCCGAAGCCGCCGCCATCCTCACGCGGGCCGATGCCGACGGTGGCGGTGACCTTGGCGTCGTCCGGGATCTTTACCTTTTCCTTGCCGGCGACGAACTTCAGCGCGCCGAGGAAGCAGGCGGAATAACCGACCGCGAAGAGCTTTTCCGGGTTGGCGCCGGTGGCGCCGTCGCCGCCGAGTTCCTTCGGCACGGTCAGCGTGACGTCGACGGTGCCGTCCTCGGTTGCGCCATGGCCGGCGCGGCCACCGGTTGCGGATGCTTTGGTCCTGTAGAGAATGGGCATTGGAATGTCTCCTTCCGGGTTTCGTTGATGATGGAAACTAGATAGCGTAAAATTAGATTGCGCGCAATATGATTTTGCACATTGCAAAAATTTTGTTTTCTGCGATACTGTCACCATGAGCGACAAACGTGACGAAGCTGAGACGGATGGCATTCCGGCAGGTACGCTGGCCCTCGACCAGCAGCTCTGCTTTGCCGTCTATTCCGCGGCCCATGCGCTGAACCGCACCTACAAGCCGCTGCTCGACCCCTACGGCCTCACCTATCCGCAATATATCGCGCTGATGACGCTGTGGGAGAAGGACGGCCGTACGGTGAAGGCGCTCGGTGCCAAGCTGGGCCTTGATTCCGGCACGCTCTCACCGCTGCTCAAGCGGCTGGAGGCGGCCGGCTACATCCACCGGGCGCGCGACAAAAGCGACGAACGGCAGGTGCTCATCACGCTGACCGACAAGGGCCGTGCGATGAAGAAGGATGCCGTGGCGATCCGCATGGAGATCGGCAAGGCGACCGGCTGTTCGCTGGAGGCGCTCCAGGCGCTGACCATCGACCTGCAGGCGCTGGCCGGGCGGCTGGAGGCCGATCAGGCCCATGACGACGCCGCCTGAAAAAGTCGGATTTTACCGGATGCTCTCCCTGCGGGACCTGTTCGCCATGCAACCTTCGCGCTAACGTGCGCGCGGCGGAACGGAACGCCGAAGGGGACAAGCTTGAACCTCACATGGTCCTGGCAGAAGGCGAACGTTGCGGCGAGCCTTTGGTGCATCGCCGTGGGCGTGGCGATGATGGCGCTCTGGCTGGCGGAACCCGCCGGCTTGGCGGCGCGCGCGCCTTGGCTCTTCGGCATGAAGTTCAATGCAGCGCTGGCCTTCGTCGTCGTCGGCGCAGCGCTGGCGCTTTCCGCCCGCGGCGTGCGCACCCTGCCCGCGGTTCTGATGGTGCCGGTCTTCGTCTATGGCGCGCTGGCGCTGTCGCAGCACCTCTTCGGCATCGATGCGGGCATCGACACGCTGCTCGACACGCCCTTCGTCGATATCGGCACCAGCCTGCCGGGGCGGATCGCGCCCAATACGGCGCTGTGTTTCATGCTGGTCAGTGCTGCGCTGGCGCTGCGGGCGCTCAGGCAGAAGAACGACATCCTCCAGGTGGCGCTCGGCTTCGCCACCTTCATCACCGCCGCCGCCGCCCTCATCGGCTATGCGATCGCGCTGGATTTCGCGCATGACTGGATCCGCTTCACGCGCATGTCGTTCCAGAGTGCGAGCTGTTTCGTGGCGATCGGCATCGCGCTCATCTTCGTCGGCACGGAGGCGATCAGCTACCACCGGCTGACGCTTGCCGGCGTGCTCGGGCTCGTCACCTACCTCATCCTGCTGACGATGGCCTATTACGAGCTGTCGCGCTACGAGGCGGCCTTCGGCATCACCTTCTCCTCCACCGGCCCCGATGCGCGCTCCACCCTCTCCTCGCTGGTGCTGATCTCCGGCACGCTCTACGGCGCGCTGATCATCCATCTCTACTTCTCCTCCCGCCGCGCGCGCGACATGGCCGCCGATCTCGCCGAAAGCCGCGGCCGGCTCGGCGCCATCATCGACAATGCGGTGGACGGCATCATCACCATCGACGACCGCGGCTTCATCCTCTCCGCCAACCCCGCCTGCACCCGCATCTTCGGCTACGCGCCCGCGGAGATGGCCGGACGCAACGTGAAAATGCTGATGCCGGAGCCCTATCACAGCGCCCATGACGGCTATCTCGGCAACTACAACCGCAGCGGCGAGGCCAAGATCATCGGCATCGGCCGCGAGGTAGAGGGCCGGCGCAAGGATGGCTCCGTCTTTCCGCTCGACCTCGCCGTCGCCAAGGTGGAGCTCAACGGTGCGACAATCTACAGCGGCATCGTGCGCGACATTTCCGAGCGCAAGGCCAACGAGCGGGCGCTGATCGAGGCCAATGCGGAACTGGAGGAATTCGCCTACCGCACCTCGCACGACCTGCGCTCGCCGATCGCCTCCTCCATGGGGCTGCTGACCATTTCGCGCGAGATGCTTTCGGAAGGGGACCTGCCCGCGCTCGGCCAGACGCTGCAGCGCATGGAGCTGAACTTCCGCCGCCTCGACCACCTGATCCAGAACATCATCACCATCACCCGCACGCGGCTGATGGAGGAGGACGACCGGCCGATCGACCTTCGCGCGCTCGTTTCCGAAGCGATCGACGCGCTGTCGCATCTCGACGATACCAAGCGCATCCGCATCGAAAATCATGTGCCTGCGGAATTGACAATCGTCAGCAAGCCGTCGAAATTCCACGTCATTGTCGGCAACATGCTGTCCAACGCGGTCAAATATCATGATCCGAAGGAGGCCGAGCCGGCGATCGACGTCCGTGCCTTCCGCTATGCCGGCAAGATGCGGCTGTCGGTGGAGGACAACGGCCTGGGCGTTCCGCCCGCAAGCCGCCATTTGTTGTTCAAGATGTTCAAACGGCTGCACCCGAACCGGTCCTTCGGCAGCGGGCTCGGCCTCTACATATTGAGAAAGAGCGCGGAAGCCCTCGGCGGCGCCGCCCTTTATGAAGCAAGAGATAAGGGCAGCCGGTTCATCATCGAACTGCCCGATGGGGACCATCATGAAGATCAACTCGATCCTGGTCGTCGATGACGACGAGAACGACCAGTTCATCTGCGAATACACGATCCGCAAGTTCGACCCGTCGATCCTTATCCTGAAGGCGTTCGACGGCTCGGAGGCGCTCGACATCCTGCACCGCGAGACGCCCAACGCCATCATCCTCGACATCAACATGCCCGTGATGAACGGTTTCGAGTTCCTCGACCGCTATGCGCAGGAATTTGAGGTCCACGCCCCCGTCGTCGCCATGCTGACGAGCTCCCACCTCGGCAAGGACCGCGAGCGGGCGATGCAGTACAGCTTCGTGAAAAGCTATTTCGAAAAGCCCCTGCAGGCCGATCACCTGCGCGTCATGGCGGATCTTTTGCGGGGCTGAGGCCGGCCTTCGCGGTGTCGACCCCGTTTGCATACAATTCCGTCACCGTGTAGCGCTTTCGCCCCTCCCATTCCGCAAATCCTTCGCCATAGTGGCGCGCATGTCCACGATTCGTCCGCTGATTCCCCTTCTCATCACCGCAGGCATCCTGATCGGAGGGAACGGGCTGCAGGGCACGTTCATCGCGCTGCGTGCCTCGCAGGAAGGTTTTTCCACCTCCGTCATCGGCTTCGTCGGCGCGGGTTATTCCATCGGCTTTGCCATCGGCTGCATCTATGTGACGCGTGTGCTGCGCGCCATCGGCCATATCCGCACCTTTTCCGCCATGGCGGCGATCGCGTCGGCGTCCGCCATTGCCATGGTTCTCATCATCGATCCGATCTTCTGGTTCGCCATGCGGCTTGTCGCCGGCATCTGTTTTGCGAGCCTGTTCGCCACCGTCGAAAGCTGGCTGAACGCCTCCGTCACCAATGCCAACCGGGCGCGCACGCTCTCCGTCTATCGTCTCGTCGACCTCGGATCGGTCACGGCGGCGCAATATCTCATTCCCGGCATCGGCATCGGTGGTTTCGAGCTTTTCGCCATCGTCGCCATGGCGCTGTCCCTGTCGCTCGTGCCGATCTCGCTTGCCGACCGCTCCAGCCCGACCGTGCCGGAGGCGATCCGCTTCGACGTCAAGAAGCTCTGGAACATCTCGCCGCTCGCCACCATCGGCTGCATCGTCGTCGGCCTCACCAATGCCGCCTTCCGTAACCTGGGACCGATCTATGCCCACGATATCGGGCTGTCGGTGACGGCGATTGCGAGCTTCATGAGTGCGGGCATCGTCGGCGGTGTGGTGCTGCAATATCCGCTCGGCATCTATTCCGACCGGCTCGACCGCCGCCTGATCATCCTGGTCGCGACCTTTGGCTCGGCGCTTGCCGCCCTCTACCTCGCCGTCTTCGCCGGCGGCGACGAGCTCAAGAACCTCATCGGCATCTTCGTCTTCGGCGCCTTCGCCATGCCGCTCTATTCGCTGTGCTCGGCGCATGCCAACGACCATGCGGGCGAAGGCGAACACGCGCTGGTCTCCGCCGGCATGCTGTTCTTCTGGTCCTGCGGGGCGATCATCGGCCCGCTCTTCGCCTCTGTGCTGCTGCAATTCTTCGGGCCGCAGGCGCTGTTCCTCTACACCGCCGTCATCCTCGTCGCCTTCATGGTCTATACGGCCGTGCGCATCAGCGCGCGCGCCGCGGTGCCGGCGGGCGCACGGCGCAGCCGCTTCCGCAACCTGCTGCGCACCTCCTTCTTCTTCAACAAGCTCGCCGACAAGGACCGCAACGGCGAACACTGAAACTGCGGCAATCTGGTCGCGACGCGCTTATTGCTGAGCGACGGCCTCAGGTTTAGAAGCGGGTGACGCACCGGAGGGACCGCCATGCTGACACGCCGCACGCTATTGAAGGGCGCACTCGTCGCCGGCGCCTATGCCGGCGGGATCGGCCTTGCGGGACGTTTTGGCGGACTGGCGAGCGCGCAGGCGGCGACGACGCTGGTGGCCCGCCCCGGCGAGGCGATGATCACCGACACGGGGCCGACCAGGGGCATCATGACCTATGGCGACGCCGAGGTGCCGCCGATCCTGCGCACGCGGCGCGGCGAGGCCTTTGCACTCAGACTCGACAACAAGCTCGACGAGCCGACCACCGTGCACTGGCACGGCCTGCGCATCGACAACAGGATGGACGGCGTGCCCTTCCTGACGCAGCCCTATGTCTATGGCGGCGACGGTTTCGACTATGCCTTCACCCCTCCCGATGCCGGCACCTTCTGGTATCATCCCCATTGCAACACGCTGGAGCAGATGGGCCGCGGTCTCGCCGGCGTCATCGTCGTGGAGGACCCGGCGGACCCCGTTTTCGACGCCGAGATCGTGCTCAACCTGCGCGACTGGCGGCTTGGCGGCGATGGCCAGTTCATCGCCCAGTTCAAGCCGCGTGACGCCGCCCGCGCCGGCACCTTCGGCACCGTGCGCACCGCCAACTGGCGGCAGTCGCCTCAATATGACGCGCCGGCCGGCGGCCTCGTGCGGCTGCGGCTTGCGGCAACGGACGTCACCCGCATCCTGACTCTGCAGATCGAGGGCGCGGATGCTGAGGTCATCGCGCTCGACGGCAACCCGGCAGCGACGCGCTTCGCGCTCGACCACCTGATGATCGGCCCCGGCCAGCGGCTCGATATCGCGCTGCGCATGCCCGACGCTGAAGGCGCCGTCGCAATGCTGAAGGACCTGCGCGGCACCAAACCCGCAACACTCGCCACCTTCCGCGCCGTCGGCACCTCGCTGAAGCGCAGCACCGGCGACCTGCCGGCGTTGGCGGCCAATCCCCTGCCCGAGCCGGACCTTTCGGCGGCGACCGAAATCCCCTTCATCCTCAGCGCCTCGGCGGAAGAGCGCCCGAAGGACGGCATCTGCGGTTCGCTCGGCTATAATTTCTGGGCCATCAACCGGGTGCCCTGGGCCGACGACAGCGGTGATCCGACCGCGCCGCTTGCCGAGATGAAGGCGGGCAGGACCTATATCTTCAATGTCGAGAACCCGACGCCGCAGGTCCACCCCCTCCACCTGCACGGCCTCGCCTTCCGGCCGATGAATTCCAGCAAGCAGGCGATCCGCCCGCATTTTTCCGACACCTACCTCATCCTGCCCGACGAGAAGGTGCAACTGGCCCTCGTTGCCGACAATCCGGGCGACTGGGTGTTCCACTGCCACATCATCGAACACCAGAAGACCGGCATGACGAGCTATGTGCGGGTAACGTAGGGCTTTTTCAGAGAGCGGGACGTTGCCCCACCCTCCGCGTCATCCTCGGGCCTGACCCGAGGATCCATCGGTCACCCGCGGCATGGATGCTCGGGTCAAGCCCGAGCATGACGGTGGAGAGGGAGTGCCGACCTCCAAGGTCAAGTTTTCGATTGTGGCAAAACCGTGGAACGTCTAAAGCTGCCCGATCAAAAATTTCAAGAAAAGCCCGCCCGAGTCCAATATGCAGATCATCGAGACCACCGCAGCCCTTCGCGACGCCTGTGAGACGCTTGCCCGTTCCGAGTATCTGACGATCGACACGGAGTTCCTGCGGGAGACGACCTTCTGGCCGGAACTCTGCCTGGTGCAGCTGGCGGGGCCCGAACTGGAGGTGATCGTCGATCCACTCGCCAAGGGCCTCGACCTCGCCCCCTTCTTCGAGCTGATGGCGAATACGGCGGTGCTGAAGGTCTTTCACGCCGCGCGGCAGGACATCGAAATCATCTTCAACCGCGGCAATCTCATTCCGCATCCGATCTTCGACACGCAGGTCGCCGCCATGGTCTGCGGCTTCGGCGACAGCGTCTCCTACGACCAGCTCGTGCAGAAGATCAAGGGCGTGCATATCGACAAGTCCTCGCGCTTCACCGACTGGAGCCGCCGGCCGCTGACCGAAAAGCAGCTCGAATATGCGCTGGCCGACGTGACGCACCTGCGCGACGTCTACCTGGCGCTGAAGGAAAAGCTCGACGAGGCCGGCCGCTCGCTGTGGCTGACCGAGGAAATGGCGGTTCTCGAATCGCGCGAGACCTATGACCTGCATCCGGATGACGCCTGGAAGCGGCTCAAGATGCGCGTCAAGAAGCCGATCGAGCTTGCCGTGCTGCAGAAGGTCGCCGCCTGGCGCGAACGGGAAGCGCGCAATCGCAACGTCCCGCGCTCGCGCATCCTGAAGGACGACACGATCTACGAAATCGCCCAACAGCAGCCGGCCGATGCCGAAGCGCTCGCGCGGCTTCGCACCATCCCCAAGGGCTGGGAGCGTTCGCAATCGGGTGCCGCGCTGCTGGAAGCAATCGGCGAGGCGCTGGCGATCCCGAAGACCGACCTGCCGCGCCTGCCCCGCCAGAGCCATGTCCCGGAGGGGGCTGCCGCCGCCAGCGAAATGCTGAAGGTGCTCTTGAAGATCGTCTCCGAGCGCGAAGGTGTCGCCGCGAAAATCATCGCCAATACCGACGACCTCGAAAAGATCGCCGTCGACGGCGAGGCCGCCGAAGTCGCCGCCCTCCATGGCTGGCGCCGCGACCTCTTCGGCGACACCGCGCTCAACCTGATCGGCGGCAAGGTGGCGCTCCGCTTCGTCGACAAGAAGATCGAGGCGGTGGAGCTCTAAGCTTTACGCGTGCAGCTTTGCGCCCTTGGTAATGCGGTCGACGGTTTTCTTGTCGGCGTGCAGCGCGATGCCGACGACCCTGGCATTGTCCGGGCCGAACTCGGCGAAGACGGCGCGGTTGGCGGCGTCGTGGCCGGTCGAAAACATTTCCTCGATATAGACGGAGGCCGCGACCTCCCGCTCCAGCGCGCGGGCGTGGATCTTCGACAGCGTCGCGCCATCCGTGGACAACACGATGATCGGCTGGATGCTCAAGGCGTTGTAGACATTGCCGGTGGCATCGCGGTAGGATTCGCCGATCAGCTCCGGTTTCTGGCCGATGATGCCGCTCGACAGGAACGCGGTGACATTCAGCTTCTGCCAGACCTCCAGATCCTCGCGCAGGACCACGGCGAACTTGGTATCGAACATGCAGGTATACTCCCGGGAAAAGGCTGCGGACCATTCCGCGGCCAATGCGATAGCAGGCGCGGTCGAGACATCGCTTGAACGTTCGTGCGCCGGGCAGGACCGCATCGTCGTGGCGCCGGAGCTTGCCGGCATCGAGCGCATCGAGGCGCGGTTTCGCGGCAAGGGCTTCGAGCCGCACCGGCACGATACCTATGCGCTCGGCGTTACCATGGCCGGCATCCAGACCTTCCGCTATCGCGGCGAGGCGCGCTTCAGCCCGCCGGGAAACGTCATCGTGCTGCATCCAGACGAGGTGCATGACGGCGGCGCTGCCACCGATGACGGGCTGACCTACCGCATGATGTATATTCCGCCCGAGCGCTTCCTGCCGGCGACGGCGGCGCGCGGGCGCACGCTGCCCTTCGTCGCCTCGCCGGTGGTCGACGATCCGCGGCTGGCGGGTTTGCTGCTCGAAGCCATCGGCAGCCTGGACGAGACGATCGAGCCGCTGAAATTCGACGAGCTGGTGGGCGAGATCGCCAGCGCCCTGCTCGACCATGCCGGCGCGCCGCAGGCCCGGGCCGGGCGGCTGGCGCGGCCGGAAGTGCTGCGGGCTTGCGATTTCCTGCGCGAAAACCTCTGCCGGCAGGTGAGCGCGGGCGACCTTGAAGCGGTGACGGGGCTCGACCGTTTCGCCTTGGCCCGCCAGTTCCGCCAGCTGCTTGGCACCAGCCCGCACCGCTATCTCGTCATGCGCCGGCTGGAACGTGCAAAGGGACTGATTTCCGCCGGCGAAAGCATTGCGGAAGCCGCGTTTGCCAGCGGCTTTGCCGACCAGGCGCATCTCAACCGGCACTTCAAGAAGGCGCTTGGCATGACGCCCGGCCGCTTTGCCGCGCTTTCGGCCGCCTGAGCCGGAGCGTCACGAAAGCTACAAGCAACTGTCAAGCGACGGTCATCTCCGCCGCCTATCAACTGGCATCGTTTTGCCAATTGAGGGGCCGATTATGACCAAACACCTTTTCACCACCGCAGCGCTCGCGCTGCTGATGACGACCGGCGCGATGGCGCAGGAGAAGGAATTTCCGGCGACACTGAAGGCCCATGCGATCCTTCCGGCCAACACGATCATCGCCGCCCCGACGGATGCGGCCAACTACCTCAAGACCTCCGGCAAGTTCTCCACCGCCGACCGCAAGCGCGTCGAGGCGCTCGGCACCGTGATGGGCAAGGACGGCGTGCGCGAGACCGGCCTTGCACTGCCCTTCGACGGCCAGCCGATGCAGGGCTTTTCGGGCATCAAGTCGATGGAGGACGGCACGTTCTGGTCGCTCTCCGACAACGGCTTCGGCGCCAAGCTGAACTCGACCGATGCCATGCTGATGATCCACAATGTGCGCTTCGACTGGGACAAGGGCACGCTGGAGCCGGTGAAGACCGTGTTCCTCTCCGACCCGGACAAGAAGGCGCCCTTCCCTATCGTCATGGAAGGTGCCGCCACGCGCTACCTCACCGGCGGTGACTTCGACGTCGAATCCATCCAGCCGGTGGCCGATGGCTTCTGGATCGGCGAGGAATTCGGCCCCTACATCCTGAAATTCGACCTCGACGGCAAGCTGACCGACGTGATCGCGACGGAAGTTGACGGCAAGCCGGTGACCTCGCCGGACAACCCGACGCTCGCCGTCCAGGCCGATCCGTCCAAGAAGATGCCGGTCTTCAACGTCAAGCGTTCCGGCGGTTATGAGGGCCTCGCGCTCTCGAAGGACGGCTCGAAGCTCTACGGCCTGCTGGAAGGCCCGCTGTGGGTGGATAACGAATCCGTCGAGCAGGCGGACGGCCGCCCGGCGCTGCGCATCATCGAGCTCGACGTCGCTTCCAAGGCCTGGACCGGCCGTAGCTGGCTCTATCCGCTGGCCGAAGGCGGCGAGGCGATCGGCGACTTCAACATGCTGGACGGCACGACCGCGCTGGTGATCGAGCGCGACAATGGCGTCGGCACCGCCGACAAGGCCTGCGCCGACCCCAAGGACCCGAAGCCGGATTGCTTCGCCGTCGCTTCCAAGGTCAAGCGCATCTACAAGATCGCCATGACCGACGAGAATGCCGGCAAGGCCGTGCGCAAGATCGGCTATATCGACCTCTTGAAGATCGCCGACCCGGACAACAAGAAGCGCCAGGGCGGCGGCGAAGGTTTTTACGACATGCCCTTCGTGACGATCGAGAACGTCGATCGCGTCGACGAGACGCACATCATCGTCGGCAACGACAACAACCTCCCCTTCTCCGCCGGCCGCGCGCTGGACAAGGCCGATGACAACGAGTTCGTGCTCATCGAAGCGGGCGACCTGCTGAAGGCCGAGTGATCTTTTGCCAAAACGAAAAAGGGGCGGCCTCGTGCCGCCCCTTTTGTTTGTCCGGCAGTTTCAGAGGATGAAATCGCCCGCCTTGAACGTGATGCTCGCATCGACGAGGATCGAGAAATCGGCTTTGCCGTCGCCATTCAAGTCGCCGTGGATGAGCGTGTCGCCGCCCTTCTTTTCGAAGCGCAGTTCGCCGGCCTTGTTGTGGAAAGCGTCGGTGCCGATGAACTTGAAGGCCTGGTCCCCGCCGGCCTTCGTGCTGGCGTCGATGGCCGTGAGGTCGATCTTGTCCTTCTGCGACCGGCTGAAATCGAGGATCGTGTCGCGGCCGCTTGCCGCGACCGTCGAATCCTTGATCGACTTGAAGATGAACGTATCCGCGCCGCTGCCGCCGGTGAGCCGGTCGCCGCCGGCCCCGCCGTAGAGTTTGTCGTTGCCCGCGTCACCTTTGATAATGTCCTTGCCGCCGCCGCCGGACAGCACGTCGTTGCCCTTACCGCCCATCAGGACGTCGGCATATTTCGTGCCGGAAATCTTGTCGTTGCCGGCGAGAAAATAGGCCAGCGCGCCCTTGGAATCCCCGTTGATATAAAGGTCGAAGATCTTTTCGGCCGAGAGCTTCAGCCCGCTTGCGGCGAGCAGCTTGACGCCGTTGATCGCGATGTCGATCTTCGTGACGGTGCCCGCCGTGACGTCCTGCAAGGCGCCGCCCGGCGCGTCGTAGCGAATGCCGCTGCCGGAGAAGCTCGTATAGTTGCCGTCGTCGTTGTAGAGCCGGACGGAGGACCTGTCGGCGCGCCAGAATGAATAGTCGCCGAGTGCGGCAATGTCGATTGCCGAGAGGTCCACACCGCCGCCGCCAATGGGTTGCGTCTTGAAAGTCGCCATGTCGAACTGTCTCCCCTAATGCGCGGAGACACTACCTGAGATTGCGCGGCAAATACATCCCCGCAAAGGGAACGTTCAGCGTGGATCGACCAGTTGCAGGATGAGCTGGTGCACGTTGCCGCCGTCGGTGAGCTCGACCTGATCGAAATCGCGGCTGCGGGCGCGTTGCGCATTCGAGAGTTCGCCGAGCTTCGTCTGGAGCTGGCTGCGGATCTGCTTGCAGTTCGGGTCGTTTTCGACCGTCAGGCCGACGCTCACCGTCTCGATCTGCCGCACCATCTCCTTGATGAAATCACCATGGACCTTTTCATGCGCGGTCACACCCGTGATGAAGGTGTCCCAGCGGCTTTTCAGTGGCTCGGAGAGCTTCGATTTCAGCTTGGGCAGCGTGTAGGTGATGATGAGTTTCGGCTTGTTGACCGTGATGACGCAGGCATCGCCCTGGCGCTCGTATTTGCGCGTCCAGGTCAGCTTGAAGCCCGTATGGGCGATGACGCGGCCAAGCCCGAGTTTCGGGCCGCGCGCGCCGATCGACTGGTAGATTTCTAGGCCGGTCGATCCCTGCACGGTGTAGGGCTCGACGCGCTCCACCGCCTGCCAGTCCTGTGCCGCGACACTTCCAGCAAACAGCAAGCCGACGAGAAGGAATGCGCCTCTCACGGTCGGCCTCACAGGAACCGGAAGGCGAGTTTTTTGCCGGTCAGGCGGGCAAGCTGCTGGAGGCGGCCGTCGAGGCGTTCGCCGGCAAGCTCGGCATAGTCCTGCGGCACGGCCAGCTCAAGATCGGTGTCCGGCAGGGTCGACTTGCGGAAGGCGAGATGCGGTACGACGCCGGGCATGGAGGCCGAGAACGGATAGACGACGCGCAGCAGGGCGCCGACGAGTTTTGCCAGTTCCCGCAGGCGCGGGGTCGCGATGCTGGCAAGCGAGCTGCTCACCGCATCGTCGTTGAGGCCTTCGAAACGGTAGTAGTTGGTGAGCGCGATGAAGGCGCGGCCGGGATGGGTGATGCCGATGAAGGTGCCGTGGGCGATGAGGTTCAGCGCCTGGAGGCCGCGATAGTCGGGATGCGCGCGCCAGCTGATATCGGCGAGCAGGCAGGCAGCCTCGCGGTAGCGGCGCTCTTCCTCGGTCTCGGTGATGCCGAAGAGCGGCATCATGCGGCCGGTCCATTCGGCAAGCTCGCGGGCGTGCTCGGGCGAGCGGGCGCGCAGGATGGCGAGTTCGCTTGCGGCGGCCAGCAGCGGGTCGCGCGCCTTTTCGCGGTCGGCCAGCAGCGAATAGAGATAGCCTTCGCGCACGCCCTGGGCGGAGAAGAACACCCGCGACGGCTTCATGATGGCGATCGTCTCCTGCATGGCGACGGCGCCGAAGGGCAGCAGGTTGCGGCGGCCCTTGGAGATCGCGGAATAGGCCGGATCCTTCTGGTCCTTCGCCGTCACGATATCGGTCAGGAAATCCATCGCGTCGGTGAAGCTGAGCTCGTAGCCCTGGATCATGTGCAGCGGATAGTTCTGCATTTCCATGTGCAGGGCGCCGATGGAGCGCCAGGTGCCGCCGACGGCGTAGAAGGCGCGGCCGGTGCCGTTCTTCAGGAGATTGGCGGTGCGCAGGTATTTGCGGGCGACGATGCGGGCCTGGGCGGGCGAACCACCGGAGGCTTCCGACAGGCGGATGCCGCCGAGCGGCAGCGTGATGCCCTTGCCGATCGTGCCGCCGACCACGTCGACCAGTTCCAGCGAGCCGCCGCCGAGATCGCCGACGATGCCGTCGGGATCATGGAAGCCGCTGACGATGCCGAGCGCGGAGAAATAGGCTTCTTCCTCGCCGGTCAAAACGCGGACCTTCTGGCCGAGGATCATTTCCGCCTGGTGGATGAAATCGGGGCCATTTTCCGCCTCGCGCGCGGCCGCGGTCGCCAGCGCGAACATGGTGGAGGCGCGGGCCTGCGCGGACAGCGCCTTGAAACGGTGGAGGGCCGCAAGCGCCCGCTCGACGCTCGCCTGGTCCATGCGGCCGGTCTTGGCAAGGCCCTTGCCGAGGCCGCACATGACCTTCTCGTTGAACAGCATGGCCGGCGAACGGCTCATGCCCTCGTAGATGACGAGGCGAATCGAGTTGGAACCGATATCCACGACTGACACCGGGGCAATTCCAGGCAACCGCCCCTGCGCTTCAGATTCGACCATGTATATCCGTTTTATTTCTTCCGGCGGCCTTGCCAGCCCGCGATCGCCTTCGGTGCGGAGGACTTCAGGGCTTCACCCCGGCCGGAGAGGCTGGGATTGGTCATGAAGTAGTGCTGAGCGTTGAACGGCTCGGCTCCGGGCTGCACTTCCATGCGCCGGGACGTTCCATCCGGAAGGATTTCGTAGCTCTGCTGGTTATCGATGAGATTGCCCAACATGATCTGCGAGAGAACCTGCTCATGCACCGTCCGGTTGATCAGAGGCACAAGTGTCTCGACCCGCCGGTCCAGGTTTCGCGGCATCATGTCCGCGGAGCCTATATAGACCAGCGCTTTATCGGAGGGAAGCCCGTGGCCGTTGCCGAAGCAGAAGATGCGGGAGTGTTCGAGGAAACGGCCGACGATGGATTTGACGTGGATATTGTCGGAAAGGCCCGGAACCTGCGGACGCAGGCAGCAGATGCCGCGCACCACGAGGTCGACTTCCACGCCGGCCTGGCTCGCGCGATAGAGCGCGTCGATGATGTCGGGATCGACCAGCGAATTCATCTTCATCCAGATCGCCGCCGGCGCGCCGTTCCTGGCATGCGCGATCTCCTCCTCGATGTGGCGGATGATTCGCGGGCGCATCGTATAGGGCGAGAAGGCGAGCTTCATGCCGGCTTCCGGTTCGCCATAGCCGGTGATGAAGTTGAAGATGTTCGCCATGTCGCTGGCGATCGTCGGGTTGCAGGTGAAGAAGGACAGGTCCGTGTAGATCTTCGCGGTGATCGGGTGGTAGTTGCCGGTGCCGAGGTGGCAATAGGTGCGAAGCCTGCCCTCCTCGCGGCGAACCACCATCGACATCTTGGCATGGGTCTTCAATTCGATGAAGCCGAAGACGACCTGCACGCCGGCACGTTCCAGGTCGCGCGCCCAGCGGATGTTGGCCTCTTCGTCGAAGCGGGCCTTGAGTTCCACCAGCGCCGTCACGGACTTGCCGGCCTCGGCCGCGTCGATCAGCGCGCGCACGATCGGGCTGTCGTTTGAGGTGCGGTAGAGCGTCTGCTTTATCGCCAGAACGTCAGGATCGCGCGCAGCCTGGAGAAGGAACTGGACCACCACGTCGAAGCTTTCGTAGGGGTGGTGGACGACCATGTCCTTTTCGCGGATGGCGGCGAAACAGTCTCCGGCATGCTCTCGGACGCGTTCGGGAAATCGGGCGTTATAGGGCTCGAACCTCAGATCGTCGCGCGGCGCCTTGGCGATTTCCGACAGCGTGTTGAGCGCGAGCAGGCCCGGCAGGATGGCGACGCGGTTGTCCGGCACGCCGAGTTCGCCGACGACGAAACGGCGCAGCGATTCCGGCATTTCCGAATCGGTCTCGATGCGGATCACCGAGCCGCGGCGGCGGCGCTTCAGCGCGGTCTCGAAGAAGCGCACGAGGTCTTCGGCCTCTTCCTCCACTTCGATATCGCTGTCTCGAATGATGCGGAACGTGCCCGAGCCGCGCACGATGTAACCGGGGAAAAGCTTTCCGATGAAGAGGCCCACGGCATCTTCCAGCGTGATGTAGCGGATCGCGCCCTTGGAATCCGGCAGGCGGACGAAGCGGTCGAGCGCCACCGGCAGGCGCAAGAGCGCCGTCATCGGCTCCTTGCCCGTCGTGCTGTCGAGCTGGAGGCCGATCGAGAAGCCGAGGTTCGGGATGAACGGGAACGGATGCGCCGGGTCGATCGACAGCGGCGTCAGCACCGGGAAGATCGACTGGGTGAATTCCTGCTGCAGCCAGATCTTGTCGTCGCTGGAGAGCGCCGTCGGACGGACGATGAGGATGTCTTCCTTGGCGAGGTACTGCTGGAGCACGGCAAGCGAGGCCTGCTGCTCCATCTGGAGATTGTCGATCTCCTTCAGGATGTCGTCGAGCTGCTCGGCCGAGGTTTTTCCATCGGGGCTGCGCACGCCAACGCCCTGGCGCACCTGGCCTTCGAGGCCGGCGACGCGCACCATGAAGAATTCATCGAGGTTGCCGGCGGAAATCGACAGGAAGCGCACGCGCTCCAAGAGCGGATGGGCGGTGTTCAGCGTCTCTTCGAGGACGCGGCGATTGAACTGGAGCCAGGAGAATTCGCGGTTGATGAAGCGCTCGGGGCTCGCCATCAGGGCCGTAACGTCGATGGTCGCGCCTTCCGGCAGCGCCGCGTGCTCGACAGGCTTTTCCTGGGAGAGGCCCGTCTTTTCTGGGGAGAGGTCCGTGTTCGCAGTATCCATTGGAATGTCCCGCCCCCTTTGCCGTCAGACCGGCCGCATGTTCGGCGCGGTCTCGAACGGAAGAACAATTTTCACTTTAACGCGAAGCGCTTAGCGCAGTTTGACGACAGAACTGTGACAGTCAATCCTTGCCGCGGAAACTAGCCGGAAGTTTCCTCCCCGCCCACCATTTCGCCCAGGACCTCCTGCGCAAGCGCGCGCGTGATGCGGCTGCCGCGGGCGAGCGCCAGGCGATCGAGGCGTTCCACGAGCGTCTGTGCCGCCTCCAGCGAACGCTCCATGCGCGCCACCATGTAGGCCACCAGTTTCTCGTCGACGAAAAGCTGGCGATCGGCGAACAGCTTAACGATGACCTGTGACAGCAGTTCGTCATCCGGCTCGCCGATCTCCACCACCGTCGCGGCCTTGAGGCGCGAGCGCAGGTCCGGCAGGTCGACCGCCCAGGACATAGGCCAGAGCCTGCTGGTGATGAGCAGCGTGTGGCCGTGCTGGCGCACATTGTTGATGATGTGGAAGAGCGTGCGCTCGTCGAAGCCGTTGCGGTCGGCATCCTCGATGAGCACGGGGCCATGCTCGGCCGCTTCCTCGGCGCCCGTGCCGGCCCTCGCCTCGACGGCAATGGCGCCCGCCTTCTCGCGCCAGATGGCGGCGAGGTGGGATTTTCCCGAGCCGACCGGCCCGGCGATGATGACCACGGGTGCGGGCCACTGCGGCCAGGCGTCGATCATCGCGACGGCGGCGTTGACGGGCTCGGCAACCAGCAGGTCGTCGCGGCCCGTCGCGGGGTCGTGCCTGAAGGCCAGCGGCAACTGTTCGGCGGTCTTGCGCGATGTCATTGGTCTACTCGGGTACTAACTCTTTGTTCGGACGCGCTTTCGGGTGGGAGGCGCGCCATCGTCCGGCATGCTTTCTTCCAGGAGAACCGGCTTGCTGGTGCCATGATAGAGGTCGCTGTCAAGGTAACGCTCCAGGCCGAAGCGGACAAGCACGCCGACGGCAGCGGCGGCCGGCACGGCGATCATCAGCCCGACGAAGCCGAACAGCGCGCCGAAGGCGACCAACGCGAACATCAGCCAGACCGGATGAAGGCCGACGCGCGAGCCGACGAGCTTCGGCTGCAGGATGTTGCCCTCGATGAACTGGCCGACGAAGAAGATGCCGGCGACGAGGATGACCATCCAGTAATCCGGCCAGAACTGCACCAGCGCCACGCCCACCGACAGGGTGAGGCCGACCAGCGAGCCGACATAGGGCACGAAGCTGATGAGGCCGGCGAAGAGGCCGATCAGCAGGCCGAAATTGAGGCCCGCAAAGGACAGGCCGATGCCGTAGAACAGGCCGAGGATGATGCAGATGGAGCCCTGCCCGCGCACGAAGCCGGCGACGGAGGCGTTCATTTCCGAGGCGAGACGGCGGACATTGGCGACATGGTCGCGCGGCACCCAGCTGTCCACCTTGGCGATCATGCGGTCCCAGTCGAGCAGCAGGTAGAAGGCGACGACGGGCGTGATGACGAAGAGCGAGGCGATGTTGACGAGCGCCATGCCCGAATTCCACACCTGCTTCATGACCGTGCCGAGCAGGCCCGCGCCCTCGGCGAGGATGGCGGAGAAGTTCGCCTTGATCGTGTCCATCTGGCTGCTGATCCAGGAGGGCAGCAGGTCCGGGTTGAAGCCGGCGATCTGGGCTTGCAGGCTGGTGATGTAGCCCGGCAGCTTTTCGAAGAAATCCGCGGCCTGGGTGGCGAGAAGCGGAATGATGATCATCAGCGAGAGCGCAAGCAGGATGACGAAGACGATGAGGATGACGACCGTCGCCATCATGCGGCTCAGGCCCCAGCGTTCCAGCCGGTCGGCCACCGGATCGAGGAAATAGGCGAGCGCCATGCCGGCGATGAAGGGCAGCAGGATATCGCTGAACACCATGAGGAAGAGCACGAAGAAGCCGAGCGCGATGAGCCAGAAGACCACCTGCCGCTTCAATCCCGCGCCGCTGATATGGGCTGCCATAACGCTCATTCCCTTTATTCCTTCGGTGCAGAGGAGATAGGATGCCCGTGGGAGACAGGTCAAGGCTCGGCGGCCGCAAGCGCCGGCATCACGGGTAAATCGGTGAAAAAATCCCGGTTTTCCCGGCATTGCGCTTGCACTTGCCGCCCCGCCATGCCAATCGGGCGCGAACAGCGAGAAGCCGGAGACGAGACGATGAGCCAGTCGGAAAAGAACGGTCTGACCTACAGCGACGCAGGCGTCGACATCGACGCGGGCAACCTGATGGTGGAAAAGATCAAGCCGGCCGTGCGCTCGACGCGCCGCCCGGGTGCGGATGGCGAGATCGGCGGCTTCGGCGGCCTGTTCGACTTGAAGGCCGCAGGCTTCACCGATCCGGTGCTGGTCGCCGCAAACGACGGCGTCGGCACCAAGCTGAAGATCGCCATCGATGCCGACCGCCACGACACCGTCGGCATCGACCTCGTCGCCATGTGCGTCAACGACCTCGTGGTGCAGGGCGCAGAGCCGCTCTTCTTCCTCGACTACTTCGCCACCGGCAAGCTCGATCCCGACCAGGGTGCCGCCATCGTCGAAGGCATTGCCGAAGGCTGCCGCCAGGCCGGCTGCGCGCTGATCGGTGGCGAGACCGCCGAAATGCCCGGCATGTATTCGCATGGCGACTATGACCTTGCCGGCTTTGCGGTGGGTGCCGCCGAGCGCGGCAAGCTGCTGCCGGCCGGCGACATTGCGGAAGGTGACGTCATTCTCGGCCTCGCCTCCTCCGGCGTGCATTCCAACGGCTATTCGCTGGTGCGCAAGATCGTCTCGCTCTCCGGCCTCGCCTGGGATGCGGAAGCACCCTTCGACGCGTCCAGGAGCCTCGGCGAGGCGCTGCTGACGCCGACCAAGATCTATGTGAAGCCGCTCCTCAAGGCGATCCGCGAGACGGGTTCGATCAAGGCGCTGGCGCATATTACCGGCGGCGGTTTTCCGGAAAACATTCCGCGCGTGCTGCCGAAGCATCTGGCCGCCGAAATCGACCTCGACGCCGTCAAGGCGCCGACCGTGTTCTCCTGGCTTGCCCGCACCGGCGGCGTGGAAGCCAAGGAAATGCTGCGCACCTTCAACTGCGGCGTCGGCATGATCGCCGTCGTGCCGGCCGACAAGGCCGACGAGGTTGCCGCCGTGTTGTCGCGTGAAGGCGAGACCGTCTTCTCCCTCGGCCGCATGGTCGCGCGCGAAGAGGGTGCCGCCGGCACGATCTACAAGGGCACGCTCGCCCTATGAGTGGAGCGGCCCGCAAGCGCGTCGTCGCCTTCATCTCCGGCGGCGGCTCCAACATGCTGGCGCTGGCGAAGGCCGCCGAGGCGGCGGATTTCCCGGCGGAGATCGTCGCGGTTTTTTCCGACAAGGCGGAGGCCGGCGGGCTTGCGAAAGCAGAGGCGCTCGGCATTCCCGCCCGTGCCTTCCTGCGCAAGGATTTTTCCAGCAAGGAAGCCCACGAGGCCGCCATTCTGGAGGCGCTCGACGCGCTGTCGCCCGACCTTATCTGCCTCGCCGGCTACATGCGCCTGCTCTCCGGCACCTTCATCAACCGCTATGAAGGCCGCATCCTCAACATCCACCCCTCCCTGCTGCCGCTGTTCCCCGGCCTGCACACGCACCAGCGCGCCATCGACGCCGGCATGCGGATTGCGGGCTGCACGGTGCATTTCGTAACCGAGGGCATGGATGAAGGCCCCGTGGTGGTGCAGGCCGCCGTGCCGGTGCTGCCGGGCGATACGTCGGATACGCTGGCCGGACGGGTGCTGACCGTCGAGCACCGCAGCTATCCACTGGCGCTGCGGCTCGTCGCCGAGGGCAAGGTGCGCATGGAGGGCGGCAAGAGCGTCTCAAGCGGAGACCTGCCACAGATCGACGGCGCGCATCTGATCTCGCCGGCGGCGGTTTAACGCCCTATTTCGGCCCAGACCTTTACCCACCCACCAACGTCATCCTCGGGTTTAACCCGAGGAACCATCCGCGCCCGGAACATGGATGGTCGGGTCAAGCCCGACCATGACGGAGGAGAGGTTGGCGGGAGACGGTGTCAGTGATCAAATGACCAGAATCGGCGCCTTGCCCTTCACGCGATCGTAGAGGTCCATGACATCCTGGTTGAGCATGCGCACGCAACCCGATGAGACGGCTTTGCCGATCGATTTCCATTCCGGCGAGCCGTGCAGGCGGTAGAGCGTGTCCTCGCCGTTCTGGAAAATATAGAGCGCGCGGGCGCCGAGCGGATTGTTGAGGCCGCCGGGCATGCCGCCGTTGGCGCCGGAATATTTCACCAGTTCCGGCTGGCGCGCGACCATCTCGTCCGGCGGCGTCCATTTCGGCCAGGCCTGTTTCCACTGGATGACGCCGCGGCCCGACCAGGCAAAACCCTGCCGGCCGATGCCCACGCCATAGCGCATGGCGCTGCCGTTCGACTGGATGAGATAGAGGAAGCGGTTGCCCGTATCGACGATGATCGTGCCCGGCTTTTCGGCAAACGGGCTCTCGACCTCCTGGCGGTAAAAGCGCGGGTCGATCTGCTGATAGGGCACGGCCGGCACCTGGTAGCCGCCATCCGAAACCGACGCGTAGATCGAGGCGTAACGCGAGGATTCGGGCAGCAGGCCCGAGGGCGGCGTCTGGCCGTAAATGCTGATGGGGCCTCTGCCGTCGATATATTCCGGACGGCCTTCCAGCGCGGGATTGCGGAAATAGGGCCGCGTCTCCTCGCGGAAACGATCCGTATTCATGGACGAGGTGCAGCCGGCGAGACCCGTCGCCATGGCAAGGCCGGAGAACTGCAGGAAGCGGCGGCGGGAAAGCGCGGTGTCGGTCATGGGGGGCGTCGATATCCGTTTTGCGGAAGCCTAGAATGGAGCGAGAGGCTGAATCACTAACTAACGAAATGCCAATTAGGTCCACAACCCTGCCCCAATTGTGGCAATTGCGGCTGACCTCAGGCTTACGCGCGTTGTTTTCTTGCCGACTGTGGCTTGCCGCCACTCTACCAAAGTGGCGCTTTACGCTGTATCCCCGATGGATAGGAATGCCGGGACAGGGGAGTGCGCGACGGGATGGACGCGAGCATCTTGAAGGAAGCGGGGTTTGCGCCCGTCGACGAGGCGGCCTGGCGCAAGCTTGCGGAAAAGGCGCTGAAGGGCGCGGATTTCGAGGCGACGCTCGTCTCCCGCACCGACGAGGGCCTCGAAATCCGGCCGATCCATGCCCGCCGGCAAGGCGCACTGCCCCTCGCCCACAACCACGCCGCCACCCCGCATGCCGGCGATGCCTGGACCGTCAACCAGCGCCGCGACGATGCCGACCTGACCCGCGCCCGCGCGCAGATGGCCGACGATCTCGAAAACGGCGCGACCGGCATTTCGCTGGTCTTCGCCGGCAGTGCCGCCGCGCACGGCACAGGCATCCGCGCCAACAGCGACACCGCCTTCCGCAAGACTGCCGCCTCTCGTGCCGCGGCACCCTTCTCGCTGCGCCTCGAAGCCGGCTTCGCCGATCGTGCGCTTGCCGCAACCCTCGCTCGCGCGCTCGACGAGGCGGGTGCGCATGGCGCGCCGGTGCATTTCGGGCTCGATCCCTTCAGCTGTTCCTCACCTGAAACAGGAGATTCCGCCGCTGCCGCCAAGGCCTTGATGGAGTTCGGCTTTTCCGGAACGATCTTGAATGCCGACGGCCGGCCGGCGCACAATGCGGGGGCGGGCGAAGCACTGGAGCTTGCCATCGTCGCGGCGGCGCTCGCGGAAAATCTCCGCCTGCTCGACGCGGCGGGCGTAGCGCCCGAAACGACCTTCGCCGCGACCTCGCTGTCGCTCGCCGCCGATCAGGACCAGTTCCTCACCACCGCAAAATTCCGCGCCGCACGGCTGATCCACGCGAAGATGCAGGCTGCCTGCGGCATCTCCGAGCCGAAGCCCGCCCATCTCCACGCCGAGACGAGCTGGCGCATGCTGACACGGCGCGATCCGGAGACCAACATCCTGCGCAACACCATCGCCGTCTTCGCCGCCGGCACCGCGGGTGCGGACGAAATCACCGTGCTGCCGCACACGCTGGCGCTCGGCGTGCCGGACCCCTTCGCGCGCCGCATTGCGCGCAACACGCAGGTGGTGCTGATCACCGAAAGCAACCTCGCCCATGTCGTCGACCCCGCCGCGGGTGCCGGTGGTATCGAGGCGTTGACGGATGGGCTGGCTGAGAAGGCGTGGGAGATGTTTGCGGGCATCGAGAAGCAGGGCGGGCTTTCGGCGGCTATTGCTTCGGGGGTGGTGAAGGGGCTGGTAGAGGCGGCGCGGGGTGCGCGGCGGGCGAGGCCGATTGTCGGGACGACACTATTTCCGGTGAACCAGGAGCGGGTGTTCACAGTGCTGGGAGCGCTGAGCGCGCCGGCATCATCGGGCGGGCTTTCGCCGGTGCTGCTTGCCGATCTGGCGGAGGTGTCGGCGTGATGCGAGTGGATTTCAAACGCACTGCGCGTGGGTGGATCCTCGGGTCAAGCCCGAGGATGACGGAGTTTGGGGTTACGGTCGTCGATAACGGCAAGCGCCTAGGCTCGTTGCGCGGTTCCTTGAGGCACCCTGGCACTCCCTCTCCTACGTCATCCTCGGGCTTGACCCGAGGATCCACCCGCGAGCACAGCGTGCGCCTCCCTGCACCACGCACCGCAGGAGCCGCCGCATGAGCCGGATCCCCGATTTCTCCACCATCGCCTGGTCGAAGCCAACCACCCCCACAGCCCCCACCGGCGAGGCCGCCTGGCTCACCCCGGAGGGCATCACCGTCGCGGGCGCCTATGGCGAGGCGGACCTTGCCGGCCTTTCCTATCTCGACACTTGGCCCGGTGCCGCGCCCTATCTGCGCGGTCCCTACCCCACCATGTATGTCCAGCAGCCCTGGACGATCAGGCAATATGCCGGCTTCTCCACCGCGGAGGAATCGAACGCCTTCTACCGGCGCAACCTCGCGTCCGGCCAGAAGGGCCTCTCCGTCGCCTTCGACCTCGCCACCCATCGCGGCTATGACAGCGACCATCCGCGCGTGGCCGGCGATGTCGGCATGGCGGGCGTGGCGATCGATTCCATCCTCGACATGCGCCAGCTCTTCGACGGCATTCCACTCGACGAGATGAGCGTGTCCATGACCATGAACGGCGCGGTGCTGCCGATCATGGCGCTGTTCATCGTCGCGGCGGAGGAACAGGGCGTCTCCGAGGACAAGCTGTCCGGGACCATCCAGAACGACATTCTGAAGGAGTTCATGGTCCGCAACACCTATATCTACCCGCCGCAGCCCTCGATGCGGATCATCTCCGACATCTTCAGCTATACCAGCCGGCGCATGCCGAAATTCAACTCCATCTCGATCTCCGGCTACCACATGCAGGAGGCCGGCGCGACGGCAGACCTGGAGCTCGCCTACACCATCGCCGACGGCATCGAATATGCCCGCGCCGGGGTCGCCGCCGGGCTCGACATCGACACCTTCGCGCCCCGCCTCTCCTTCTTCTGGGCGATCGGCATGAATTTCTTCATGGAAGTCGCCAAGATGCGCGCGGCGCGCCTGATCTGGGCCGCACTCATGAAGAAGAATTTCGCGCCGAAGGATGCCCGGTCGCTGGCGTTGCGCACCCACTGCCAGACCTCCGGCTGGTCGCTAACGGCACAGGACCCGATGAACAATGTCATGCGCACCATGGTGGAGGCGATGGCGGCGACGCAGGGGCATACGCAATCGCTACACACCAATTCCTTCGACGAGGCGCTGGCGCTGCCCACCGACCATTCCGCCCGCATCGCCCGCAACACGCAGATCCTGCTGCAGAAGGAAAGCGGCACGACGCGCATCATCGATCCCTGGGGCGGCTCGGCCTATATGGAGCGGCTGACGCACGATCTTGCGGCGCGTGCGCTCTCCCATATCGAGGAGGTGGAGGCGCTCGGCGGCATGGCGAAGGCGATCGAGAAGGGCATTCCGAAGCTCAGGATCGAGGAGGCCGCGGCCCGCACACAGGCGCGCATCGACTCGGGCCAGCAGACCGTCGTCGGCGTCAACTTCTCGCGGCCTGAACGCGATATCGAGGTAGACGTGCTGAAGGTCGACAATTCCGAGGTGCGCGCCCGCCAGCTCTCCAAACTCCAGCAATTGAAGGGCACGCGCGACACGGCGGCGGCCGAAAGCGCGCTCGATGCCCTGACCGACGTGGCGAAGAGCGGCGACGGCAACCTGCTGGAATTCGCCGTGAAGGCGGCCCGTGCCCGGGCGACCGTCGGCGAGATCGCCTATGCGCTGGAAAAGGCGTTCGGGCGCCACGTCGCGGAGGTGCGCACGATTTCCGGCGTCTACCGCAAGGAGATGGGCGCCAACGACCGGGCCTTCAACGCCGCCGTCGACAAGGTCGCGGCCTTCGAGACGCTGCGGCGAGAAAAGCCGTCCATCCTCGTCGCCAAGATGGGGCAGGATGGGCACGACCGCGGGCAGAAGGTCATCGCCACCGCCTTTGCCGATCTCGGCTTCAATGTCATCGTCGGCGCCATGTTCCAGACGCCGGACGAGGTGGCGGAACTCGCCATTCGCGAGGGCGCGCATATCGTCGGCGCCTCGTCGCTCGCCGCCGGGCACCTGACACTGGTGCCGGAACTGAAGGCGGCCCTTGTGAAACGCGGCGCGCGCGACATGCTGATCGCGGTCGGCGGCGTCATCCCGCCGCAGGATTTCCCGGCACTGGAACAGGCCGGCGCCGATGCGATCTTCCCGCCCGGCACGGTGATCGCCGATGCCGCTTCGGCATTGATCGACCGGCTGCTCGCGTGACTTTGTGAACGCTGTGTCAATCGGCGGCGGAATTGCCGTTTTCGTGCGCTGGCGATAGGTCGGGTCAACTGGAACCGGAACGAGGTGACGCGATGCTGGTCAACGGCAAATGGACGGAAGACTGGCAGCCCGTGCAGGCGACGGACGCCAAGGGCGGCTTCGTGCGCCAGGTTTCGAGCTTTCGCAACTGGGTGACGCCGGACGGCAGCGCCGGGCCGACGGGCGACGGCGGTTTCGAGGCCGCGAGCGGGCGCTACCATCTCTATGTCGCCCTGATCTGCCCCTGGGCCTCGCGCACGCTGATCACCCGAAAACTCAAGAAGCTGGAAGACGTCATCTCCGTCTCCGTCGTGGAGCCGGCGCTTTCCGAGCAGGGCTGGCGCTTCGGCGATTATCCCGGCGCCAACCGCGACGACCTGAACGGCGCGACCTATGTGCACGAGATCTACACCAGCGCCGACGCCACCTTCACCGGCCGCGCGACCGTGCCGGTGCTGTGGGACAAGCAGCGCAAGACCATCGTCAACAACGAATCCGCCGACATCGTGCGCATGCTGAACAGCGGTTTCGGCGCCCTCGCGGATGAAAGCGTCGATCTCTATCCGGAGGCCCTGCGCAGCGAGATCGACGCGCTGAACGAGCGCATCTATCCCACGCTCAACAACGGCGTCTACCGCGCCGGCTTCGCCACCACGCAGGTCGCCTATGAAGAAGCCTTCCACGGCGTCTTCACGATGTTGGACGAATTGGAGGCGCGGCTTGTCGCCGGAGGACCGTTCCTGACGGGCGCGACCTTTACCGAGGCCGACATCCGCCTCTTCGTCACCCTCATCCGCTTTGACGCCGCCTATTACGGCCTGTTCAAATGCAACCGCCAGCGCATCGCCGACTACCCGGCGCTGTCTGCCTATACGAAGCGGGTGCTGGACCTGCCGGGCGTGCGCGAGACGGTCAGCATCGACCATATCAAGAATGGCTATTATTCGATCAAGTCGCTGAACCCGAACCGCATCGTGCCGGTCGGGCCGGACCTTTCGACGCTGGGGCTTTAGTCGCTCAACCGATCGTCTTCGACAGCAAGGGATTGCGCTTGCTGGCGTCAATCGTGGTCCAGCCAAGCCTCTCGTAGAAGACGGTTGCGTCCTGCGCGGAATGGACGTTGAGCTGCCTGATGCCCCTGCCCTCGGCAAACCGCTCGACCGCTCGCAACATCGCAGTTCCGATTCCGCGCCTCTGATGGGCGGGCAGGACGGCCACCATCCTCAGCGTACCGACCTCGCGTGCCTGGTCCAGGCGAGCAGTTCCCACGGGCTCGCCATTCCGCAAAAACAACAACGGAATGTGCCCTTCGGCATGGTCGTCCGGATGGTGCTCGTCATAGTCGACGCGACCACGCAGCTCATAGAGCACGTGGCGGCGGATGAAATGGTAGGCGTGCCAGTCAGCATCGTGCTCGACCTGCCGGAGTTCTGCGTCCATCGCTCACGGCCCTTCGACGACGCCTTCGCGGGCGTCGATCATCGCCATCAGCGTCTCCAGCCGGTCCGCATCCGCCGGCAGCTTGTCCTGCCGCAGTCGCGCGATGCGGGGGAAGCGCATGGCGACGCCGGATTTGTGGCGGGTGGAGCGGTTGATGCCTTCGAAGGCGACTTCCAGCACGAAGCCGTAGGCGGGTTCTGCCCGCACGGCGCGGACGGGGCCGAAACGGTCGGTCGTGTTGTTGCGCACGAAGCGGTCGAGCACTTCGAGCTCGGCATCGGTGAAGCCGAAATAGGCTTTCCCGACGGGCACCAGCACGTCGCCCTCCGGGCCTGCCGTCCAGACGCCGAAGGTGAAATCGGAATAGTAGCTCGACCGTTTGCCGTGACCGCGCTGGGCATACATCATCACCGCGTCGACATTGTAGGGATCGCGCTTCCACTTGAACCACGGCCCCTTCATGCGGCCGGCCTGGTAGGGGCTGTCGAGGCGCTTGATCATGACGCCTTCGATGACCGGATCGGGCGGCTCGCGGCGGATGGTCTCCAGTTCTTCCCAAGTTGCGAAGGGTACCAGCGGCGAGAGGTCGAAGCGGTCGTGCGGCGCCTTTTCGATGAGGTGGCCGAGGCGGGCGCGGCGGGCGGTGAAGGTCTCCGGGCGCACATCCGCCTCGCCGTCGAACAGCACGTCATAGGCGCGCACGAAGGCGGGGAAGTCGTCCAGCATCTTGGTGTTGACGGTCTTGCGGTTCAGGCGCTGCTGGAGATCGGAGAAGGTGCGCGTCGGGTTATTCATGCGCGCCGTGCCGCCGACGAGCAGCTCGCCATCGACCACGCCTTCGAAATTGATCGCGTCCAGCACATCCGGGAAGGCGGCGGAAATGTCGTCGCCGGAGCGGGAATAGAGGCGACGCGTCGTGCCCGCGGAGGACATCTGCACGCGAATGCCGTCCCATTTCCATTCGGCGGCGAAATCGGCGGGGTCGAGATTGTCGAGATCGCCCTCGCCCACCGGATTGGCGAGCATGACGGAGTGGAAGATCGCCGGTGTGGCCAGCACCGGGCGGTCGGCGCGACCCTCCAGCCAGGCAAAGAGCGGCTCGTAGGGCGGCGAGATGCCATGCCACAGCGTCTCGATCTCGGTAATGTCCTTGCCGGAGAAATCGGCGAGCGCCTGCTTGGCGAGCCGCGCCGAGACGCCGATGCGCAGGCCGCCGGTCGCAAGCTTGAGGAAGGCGAAGCGGGCGGAGGGATCGAGCTGTTCCAGCAGATCGCGCACGGCACCACGCACCTCCGTGCGGCCAAGCGCGTTCATGCGGGTGACGACGGCGCTCAGCCGCGGCTGCGCCTCGTCCGGCACGCGCTCCTTGCGCTCCTGGTCCCAGACGAGGGCGATGGTCTCCGCGAGATCGCCGACATAGTCGTAGGAATAGCGGAACAGCACCTCATCCATGCGCTCCAGCACGAGTTCACGCAGCAGCGCCGGCTTGACGCTCTTCAGGTCCAGCGTGCCGGCGATTGCCGCAAGGCCGTAGCCCCTGTCGGGGTCCGGCGTGTCGCGAAAATAGTCGGCGAGGAGTTTGAGCTTGCCGTTGCGCGAGGGGGTGAGGACCAGGCGGTCGAGGAGGGTTGCGAAGGCTCTCACGAAACCCCTCCCCCTTGTTGCGCGAGCCCCGGCTTCCCACGTCTTTCGTCATGGGCAAGGCGCACAACATCATCACCACCATCCTCAGCACGATCGGTCTCGTCCTGGGCATCTGGGGTGGCTACGAACTGTCGGGTATATTGGGCGCGATCCTGTTCGCACCGGTCGGCGCGTTCGCCGGCCTCGCGGTGGGCGCGCTGCATATCCGGCTTTTGATGTTCCATTGACATCGGGGCGTGCAAATCCTCGCGCATCAATCCCCCTCATCCTCATAGCCCACCAGATGCAACGGCCGCGCAGGCACGCCGGCGAGTTCGCACCAGCGGACCAGCGCTTCCTCGCGGCCGTGGGTCACCCAGACCTGGCTTGGCGCCAGTTCGCGGACCGTCTCGGTCAGTTCCGGCCAGTCGCAATGATCGGAGATGACGAGCGGCAGTTCCACGCCGCCCTGCTTGGCGCGCTGGCGCACCATCATCCAGCCGGAGGCGAAGGCGATGAGGGGCTCGTTGAAGCGGCGTGCCCAGCGGTCGGCGAAGGCCGACGGCGGGCCGACGATGACGGCGCCGCGGAAATCGGTCGGGTCGCCCTTTTCCAGCGTGGCCGGCCGCAGGTCGCCGAGATCGATGCCGCGGCTGACATAATAGTCGCAGAGCCGCGCCAGCGAGCCGTGGATGTAGATTGGCGCGTCATAGCCGCAATCGCGCAGCAGGCGGATGACGCGCTGCGACTTGCCCAGCGAATAGGCGCCGACAAGGTGGCTGCGCTCGGGGAACTGTTTGAGCGAGGTCAGCAGCTTGCCCATCTCGGCCTTGGGTTCCGGGTGGTGGAAGACCGGCAGGCCGAAGGTCGCTTCTGTGATAAAGACGTCGCAGGGCACGGGCTCGTAGGCCGCGCAGGTCGGGTCGGCGCCGCGCTTGTAATCACCCGAGGCGACGATGCGCAGGCCGCCCTTCTCCACCGCGATCTGCGCCGAGCCGAGCACATGGCCGGCGGGGTGGAAGGAGACGGTGACGCCGTTGAGATCGATGCGCTCGCCAAAGGCGGCGGCCTGCGAGGAGCCGCAGAAATCCTCGCCGTAGCGGATTTCCATGATGTCGAGCGTCTCGCGCGTCGCCAGCACGGCGCCGTGGCCGGCGCGGGCATGGTCGGAATGGCCATGGGTGATGAGCGCCCTCGCCACGGGGCGGACGGGATCGATGTAGAAATCGCCGGCGGGGCAATAGAGGCCGGCGGGCGCCGGTTTGAGCAGTTGGTCGGGCTTCATGCCAGGGAAGATAGTGGCTTTCGCGCGCTCTGCCAGTGGGGGCGAGGCAATGCCGCTTGGGCGTGCCGTGCCGGTGGATCCTCGGGTCCAGCCCGAGGATGACGGTGGGGAGGAGAAGCCGCAGGACCATCGACCGGCGCGGCATGCGGCGCGGGGGCTCTCGCCAGCCGATCAGTTCTTCTTTCGTCATCCTCGGGCTCGACCCGAGGACCCATCGCTCAGGCGAGCGCCAGCATGCCGGCGCGTAGTGCAGTCATGTCGACGGCGGAGAGTTGCTGGTCGACCTTGGCATGGGTTTCCTTCCAGGTCGGGAAGGCCTGGGTCAGCAGGCGGCGGCCCTCGACGGTCAGACGCAGCAGGCGGCCGCGGCGGTCGCGCGGATCGGACTCGATCTTCACGAGGCCGCGCCGTTCGAGCGGCTTGAGCGCGGCGGTAAGCGTGGTGCGGTCCATGGCGAGCAACGTCGCGACCGGCCCCATCGGTGGCGGCTCGGGGCGATTCAGCGCCATCAGCAGCGAAAACTGACCGTTGGTGAGGCCATGCGGGCGCAGCGCATCGTCGAAACGCCGCGCAAGGGCGCGCGCCGCGCGCTGCACATGCAGGCACAGGCAGTTGTCACGTACGAAAAGCGTCGTCTCGTAGGGAATCAGCACGTCATCAAGCATGATTCTTACTGTTGATATCAACGTAACAATGTCAAGACCCGGCGGGGAATATCAGAGATTCGGGATGCAGAGGATCGCCTGGAGCGCGCGGGCATCGATGGGGCGGCTGAGATAATAGCCCTGAATCTCGTCGCACCCGGCCTCGCGCAAAAATTCCATCTGCTCGCGGGTTTCCACGCCTTCGGCGATGACGCGCAGTTGCAGCGAATGGGCAAGCGAGATGACGGCACGGGCGATTGCCGCGTCGTCGCCGTCGTCCGGCAGGTCCTGCACGAAGGAACGGTCGATCTTCAGACGGCCGACCGGGAACCGCTTCAGCGAGGCGAGGCTCGAATAGCCGGTGCCGAAATCGTCGATGGCCAGCGTCACGCCAAGCTGTTCCAGCCGAAGCATGGTGGCGACCGCCTGCTGCACATCCTCCATGATCAGGCTTTCCGTCAGTTCCAGTTCGAGGTAGCGCGCTTCCAGCCCGCTTTCCTCAAGGGCCGCGGCCACGCGCTCGACCCAGTCCTTTTCCTGGAACTGGCGGGCCGAGACGTTGACGCTGACGACGATGGGCGGCAGGCCGGAGACCTGCCAGGCCTTGTTTTGCCGGCAGGCGGCGCGCAGCGTCCAGTCGCCGATCGGGCCGATCAGGCCGGTTTCCTCCGCCAGCGGAATGAAATCGCCCGGCCCCACGAGGCCGCGGTCCGGATGTCGCCAGCGGATCAGCGCCTCGACGGCGAAGATGCGGCCGGTCGAAAGATCCATCTGCGGCTGATATTGCAGGAAAAGCTCCTGCTGGGCGAGCGCGCGGCGCAGCTCCTCCTGCCGTACCAGCTTTTCGTGCGCCCTGTTGGCGAGTTCCGCGGTGAAGACCTGCATGGCATCGCGGCCGATTTCCTTGGCGCGGTACATGGCGGCATCGGCCCGGGCGAGCAGTTCGGTGGCATTGCGGCCGTGCTCCGGATAGGCGGCGACGCCCATGCTGCAGGTGACCTGGAACGAGCGGCCCTCGATCTCGACCGGCTCGGCAACCGCCTCGCGCACGGCGCGCAGCCGGTCTTCGACCGTTTCGCCCTTGCGCGGCGCGCCGTTGATCAGCACAACGAATTCGTCGCCGCCGAGGCGCACGATGCTGTCGCTGGCGCGCACGCAGGCCAGCATGCGCGCGGCGACGATCTTCAGCAGCGCATCGCCGGCATGGTGGCCGAGACTGTCATTGACCAGCTTGAAATTGTCGAGGTCGAGGAAAGCGAGCGTCATGGTGCCGCCGCGCTCATCCGCCGCCTCGATGGCCGAGGCAACGCGCTCGTCGAGCATGCTGCGGTTCGGCAGGCCGGTCAGCGTGTCGTGATGCGCCATGAACTGGATGCTGTCTTCGGCCTCCTTGCGCTCGATGGCGATGCCGGCAATGTGGGTCGCCATGCCGACGAGCTTCATGCACTCGGCGGAAGGCTCGCCCGGCGTGCGGGAATAGAGCGCGAAGGATCCGAGCACCTTGCCTTGATAAGAGCGGATCGGCGCGGACCAACAGGCGCGAAAACCATAGGGTGCGACAAGCGCGCGATAATCGTCCCACAGCGGATCGGTCGCGATATCGGAGACGATGACGGGTTCGCCGCGCCACATGGCGGTGCCGCAGGAGCCCATCGCCGGGCCGATCTCGGCGCCCTCGATCAGCCGGCAATAGGCGGGGTCGAGATTGGGCGCGGCGCCGTTGACGATGTGCTTGCCGTCGGGCGCCAGCATCAGGATCGAGCCGGTGACGTCGGAAACATGCGCCTCGATCAGCAGGATCAGCGAGGAAAACACCTCGACCAGCGGCGCGCCGAGCGCGATCATCTTGAGGAGATGCGCCTGGCCGACATGCAGGCTCTCGGAGCGCTTGCGCTCGGTGATGTCGCGCGCGATGCCGACGATGCCGATCACCTCGCCGGCGCCGTTGCGCACCGGCAGCTTGGAGGTCAAAAGCCATTTGAGATTGCCGCGGGAATCGCGGATCAACTCTTCCATGTCGAGCATCGGACGGCCGGAGCGGATGATCTCCTGCTCCGTCTCGAAAAAGCCGCGGGCGACATGTTCGGGGTGGATGTCGAAATCGGACATGCCTTCCAGGCTTTCCAGCCCTTCGCGGTAATTGTCCTTGACGATCGCCCGGTTGGCGACGACGAAGCGGCAGTTGCTGTCCTTGAAATAGAGGTAGTCCGGCACCTCGTCGATCATGGCCTCCAGCCAGATCGTGCGGTCGTTCTGCGCGGCGGCAAGCGGGAACAGCCGTGCTGCCTCGCTCATCAGGCGCTCGCTGGCGGACATCAATCGCGCCGTCGCGTCGGCGTCGTCGTTGCCAAGGTGGGACAGTTTCGTCGACATGAACCCCTGCAATTTTCAAACGCAAGGAAGGACACTGCCGGCCGCCGCCTCTTCCCGGTAACACCCAAAGGTACATGCCAAGTCGTTATCCAACCCTAAAGGAAACCAGCGAAATGCTGCCAATGCGGGCTTTCCGTCACATCTTTCGGCAACTTGGGCGGGCATCACCCCGATTGTTCCGTTTCGGCACAAAACCACTTGGCACGGTTCCTGCTCCTTGACCGGCAAGGAGCTATCATGGTTACCAGACGGTTATTCCTTTCAGGCCTGGGTGCGGCCGGTCTCGCCACCGCGGCGGCGGCCCAAAGCGAGCCGGTGCCGATCCTCGACGTGGACCTGCGCGGCAGCATAGATGCCTCCGCGCATGGCATCCGCCCAGGTGCCGGCGACCGCAAGAGCAAGGCCTTCGCCAAGCTCCTGAAGGAGGCGGCGGGCAAGAACATGCCGGTCTTCCTCCCGCCCGGCGACTATACGATCTCCAACGTCACGCTTCCCGACAACACGCGCATCACCGGCGTTCCGGGCGCCACCCGCATCCTCTATGGCGGCGACGGCCACCTCTTCGCCGCCGACGGGCTTGCCCGCGTAGAGCTTGCCAATCTCGTCATCGATGGCGCCAACCGCTGGCTGGACGACACGGTCGAGGGCCTGGTGCACCTCAGCAACGTCGCCCAGGTGACGATCGAGAATTGCGAGATCCAGGGCTCGTCGAAAACCGCGGTCAGCCTGCAACGCTGCGGCGGGCGCATCGAGCGCAACCGGCTTTCGGGGGCCGCCGACTACGCGCTCTATGCCGTCGAGAGCCACGACCTCTCCGTCACCGGCAACCATGTCTTCGACTGCGGCAATGGCGGCATCCTGATCCACCGCTGGCAGAAGGGCCGCGACGGCACGATCGTCTCCGGCAACCGCATCGCCCGCATGGCGGCGACACGCGGCGGCACCGGCGAATATGGCAACGGCATCAACATCTTCCGCGGCGACGACGTGATGGTGACGAACAACCATCTCTCCGGCTGCGCCTTTTCCGCCATCCGCGCCAATGCCGGCTCGAACGTGCAGATATCGGGCAATACCTGCCTCGACAGCGGCGAGACGGCGATCTACTCGGAATTCGGCTTCGAAGGCGCGATCGTCAACGGCAACCTGATCGACGGCGCCGCCAACGGCATCCTCATCGTCAATTTCAACGAGGGCGGCAGGCTCGCCACCGTCACCGGCAATGTCGTGCGCAACCTCAAGCTCGAAGGCCCCTACGTCCATGACGGCGCGGGCTTCGGCTTCGGCATCGCGGTGGAAGCCGACACGGTCGTCTCCGGCAACACGATAGAGAACGCGCCGAAATGGGGCCTGATGCTCGGCTGGGGACCGTTCATGCGCGGCCTCGTCGTCAGCGGCAACCTGGTGCGCAAAAGCCCGGTCGGCTGCGCGGTGACGGTGGTGGAGGAGGCAGGCTCGGCGCTGATCTCCGGAAATATCTTCGAAGACACCCCGAACGGCGCGATCGCCGGCTACCGCTGGAACGAACGCACCACCGGCGACCTTGCGACGGAAGGCACGACTTACGCGCACCTGACGATCGAACGGAACCGGACGGGCTGAGCCCGTCCCGAAACGCGTCTCTCCTTCCTGCCCGAACGGAGAGGCGCCATGGTGGATGGGGGGGCGGGCTGTCCAGGTACCGCCTCCTCATCCGCTGTTATCAGCCGCCATGGCCCTCATGGTTGCCGGATGCGGCGTCGCCCTGTTTTGCGCCGGGCTTGGCGGCTTCGATCTTGAAGTCGACGTCGATCGTGCCCGCCTTTTCGAAGGTCAGCGTCGCCTTGAAGCTTTCGCCTTCCTTGAAGGGCTGCTTGATGCTCATGAACATGACGTGCTGGGCGCCGGATTTCAGTTCCACGGTGGCGCCGGCGGGGATTTCGATGCCGTCTGGAAGCTGGCGCATCTTCATGATGTCGTTCTCAATGGCCATTTCGTGGAGCTGCACGTCGTCGGAAACCGTCGGCGCGGTGATGGAAACGAGGCGGTCGGCCTCACTGCCCTTGTTGGTGATGGTGAGGAAGCCGCCGCCGACCGGCTGGCCGGGCAAAGTCGCCTTGGAGGCCGGGTGGTGGATTTCGAGATTGCCGAGGGTGAACTCGTGGGCGAAGACGGCCGAGGCCGAAAGCGCCAGAGCGAGAACCGTTGCAAGCATGCGTTTCATGGGAATTCCTTTCTGATCAGGAGAAGATGCGCCGGAGCGGCGGCACGAAGCGGATAACGAGCTGGTCGAGAAGGATCATGGCGAGGATGGTGATGCCTGTCAGCGGAAAGAGCACGCCGAAAACGGCCGCGATGGCCCAGAGGCCGAGATAGATGCGCTTTTCGCGCGGGGCCGGCGGCACGCCGATGCGGCCCTTCGGCCGGCGCTTCCACCACATGACGACGGCCGACACACTCATCGCGATGACGATGAAGGAGGTCGACAGCATGAGGAGCTGGTTGAACAGCCCCCATTCCTGGCCCTTGTGCACGTTGATGCACCATTCGATCGCCTTGCCGGTCGCGGGATAATCGGCAAAGGCGGTGTCGACGAGGCGTTCGCCGGAATATTGGTCGATATGGATCGTGCGCTCGTATTCCAGATCGGCCGGGTAGATCGCCGCGGTGTAGACGCCCGTCTGGTCTGATGGCGGCGACAGCTCGTAGCCGGGCAGCATGCCGGCGGCGTTGGCGATCTTCACCGCATTGTCGAGACCGATCGGCGGCAGGGCCTTCTGGCCGTCGGCCGGAACCGTCGATTGCGGCACGGGGGCGTTTTCCATGAGCCAGGAGGCTTTCGGCAGCACGTCGGTGGTGATGAGCATGGAATGGGGCACGCGGTCCCAGAGTTCTACCGGATAGCCCATGCCGTTGGCCGTCAGCGTCGCATTGACCTTGGCGCCCCAGAAGCCGGACCAGAGCAGGCCGGAAAACGCCATGAACAGGATGAGGACGCTCGCAAAAACGCCGGTGACGGCGTGGACGTCGCGCCAGAAGACGCGCCGGGCCGGTGTGCCGCGCACGCTGACGACACCGCCGGTGGCATTGCGCGGCCACCAGAGATAGAGGCCCGTCAGCACCAGCACGATGGCAAAACCCGCGACGACCTCGATGATGCGCTCCCAGGAGGTGCCGAAATAATCGAGGCTGTGCAGGTCCTCGACGACCTGGTTGAATTCCTGGTTCGCCGGAAGGGTATCGAGAACGGCGCCGTCATAGGGATCGACGAAGACGAGCATTCTGCCGGCATCGCTGGCGAGCGTCACGCGGGCGGAACGGTCCTTGCCGGCGGGCGTGCGGTAGGAGGCGAGAGTGCCGCCCGGCACGGCCGCGAGCGCCTTTTCGACGATTGCGGAGGGCAACAGTTCGGCGGTGCCGACCGCGACATAGTTGCGGTAGCGGAACAGGCTGGCATCGATCTCGTCGTTGAAGAGATAGAGCCCGCCGGTGATGGCGAGGCTGATCATGAAGGGCACGGCGAGAAGGCCGGCGAAGAAATGCCAGCGCCAGATGGCGCGGTAGAGGCGCTGGGCGAGCGCGGAGGGTTCGGCGGCGGCAAGGGCCGGCGCATCGGAGATAACGGACATGCAAAGGGTCCTGTCAGGCTGGATTTCGGGCGCGCGGCGGCAGGCTGCGCGGATCACGGAAAATCAGGCGGACAGGAAGGGTGGTGCGCGCGGCGGGGCGCCGGGGCGGTCGCGCTTGGAATGCAGCGCCTCTTCGACGAGCGGCAGGGCGGCGACCAGGCGGAAAGCCAGGTTGGCACCGGCAAGATCGGCCGGCTCCGGCACCAGCATGGCACCGCCGATGCGGCAGGCCTCGCACTTGATGGGGGTGGCATGCCGGGTCTTGCCATCGACGCTGCCATTGAGACAGAGGTCCGGCACGGTGCCGTCCGGCAGGGTATATTGCACGAGTTCGAGCGCCGTCGGCTCCAGGGCCGAGGCCGGCTGGTGGGCGAAACCGACGAACAGCAGGGCGACTGCGCAAAGCATGCGCAGGCAGGCAGCCCAGCTTGTCGTGCCTCGTGTCATCGGTCGTCCCTTCCGCAATCGCGCGGATATATCGGCCTTAATCCGATGGCGGCGCGACGTCAATGCGACAAAGCGGGCTCCCCTGCCCGGCCATCACGACAATTCATCGATCGATCAGGCAAGCGCTCTACCGTTCCGCAAGAACGCCCCCTAAGGTGCCGCCGCAATCAGGAGGATTCCATGCTCACCATCTACGGCGTCTATCGTTCCCGCGCCTCGCGCAACTATTGGCTGGCCGGCGAACTCGGCCTGCCCTTCACCTCCGTGCCGATCGTACAGGCCTACCGGCTCGACGACGTGCAGGCGGCGGATGCGCCGATGAACACCCAATCGCCGGAGTTTCTCGCCGTCAACCCGACGGGCCTCATCCCCTGCATCGACGACGGCGGCTTCGTGATGACGGAATCGCTGGCGATCAACCTCTACCTCGCGCGCAAGCATGGCGGCCCACTCTCCGGCCAGACGGTGACTGAAGAGGCTGAGATGCTGCAATGGACCATGTGGGCGGCGACCGAGGTGGAGCCGCATGCGGTGAAGATCATCATGCTGCGCGATGTCCAGGCCGCCGAAAGCGAACAGGGGCGGCTGACGATCCGCGCTGCGAACAAGGCGCTGAAAAAGTGTTTCGCGCGGCTCGACCAGCACCTGGTGGCCACCGGCCATGTCGTCGGCGACCGCTTTACCGTCGCCGACCTCAACCTCGCGGAGGTGTTTCGCTACGCGATGAGCCAGACGGCGCTTTTTGACGCCGCGCCGAATGTGAAGGCCTGGCTGGAACAGTGCCAGTCGCGCGCCGCCTTCAAGACCATGATGGAGACGCGGTCTAACGAGCCGGAATGATCGCGCCGGCAAAGCCGTCCTCGCCGTCTTCGGCGATGGCCTCGCGCAGCCAGCGCTTGAACAGCGAAACCTTGCGCGGCTCCGGCAGCCCCGGGGCCGTTACGAAATAATAGCCCATGCCGGTATCCACCCGGATGGGGAACGGCGCGACGAGCCTCCCCTCACGCAGCGCCCAGGAGGCGAGCACCGGCCAGGCGAGCAGCACCCCTTGCCCGGCCAGCGCCGCGTCGAGGCAGAGCGAGGCATCGGAAAAGACGTGGCGGGCCTTCGGGGCCGGCACGTCGAAACCGGCGGCCTTCAGCCAGCGCTGCCAGGTGAAGGCATCGTTGCCATCGACCACCGCCGGCTGCGCCGACAGGTCCTGCGGCGTCCGGATGCCATCCGCCAGCGCCGGCGCGCAGACCGGGAACATCACCTGCGGCATCAGGAACTCCGCCGTCACATCCGGCCAGGTGCCGGGGCCAACGCGGATGCCGAGATCGACATCGGAGCGCGCGAGGTCGACCAGCGTCGTCGTCGCCTCGATGCGCAGGCTGATATCCGGATGGGCGGCGGCGAAGCGATCGATGCGGTGGATGAGCCAGCGCGACGCGAAGATCGGTGCCACGGAAATCGTCAGGATCGCATCGTCGCGCCGCTGGGTCGTCGCCACCGCCTCGGAAAGCTGGCGGAAGGCGGCGGAAAGGCGCGCCAGGAAGGGCGTGCTAGAGGCCGTCTCGCGCAGGCCCCGCGCGGTGCGCTCGAAGATCGCCCGGCCGAGCTGCTCCTCCGCCTTGATGACCTGCTGGCTGACGGCGCCGACCGTCACGCCGAGCTCGTCGGCCGCCGCCTGCAGCGAGCCGAGCCGCCCCACCGCTTCCAGCGCCCGAAGGCCGTTCAGATGCACGCGATTGAGGTTCTTCATATAGGTTTTCTATAGCCTCTTCCTGATCTGCTCGATTGCCCGGAGGGCGTTTCGGCGCGATTATCAGCCATCGACAATGGTAACGAACCGCAAGGAGAAGGCAATGTTCAAGATTTTCTCCAGAGTGGCCGCGGCGCTGAAAGCCGAGGTGGACCCCGCGGACACGCCCGTCTGGATGCGCGATCCGCTCTCCCATCCCGATATCGAGACGATGGATTCGCGCGCGCTCGGCGACCTGCCCTTCGGCCTGTTCCGCCCGCGGGTCTGCGTCGAGGAAAGCTGCAAACACCCGGCCTGATCCTCCCTCGAAGTCCTCCCCGCGCCGGTGTATCCTGCCCGGGGAGGATTTTTCGCATGCCAGATGACGAAAACGACGCGCTGCTGGCGCGGCTTCAGCGCCTCTCGCAACACCTTCCGGGCGTCGAGACGGGCACGTCCTACGGCACGCCGGCGCTCAAGGTGGCGGGAAAGCTGTTTCTGCGCATCAAGGATGCCGACACGCTGGTGCTGATGGCGCCGCTCGACGAGAAGGAGCGCCTGATCGAGATGGCGCCCGATATCTACTACGAGACCGATCATTACCGCGGCTGGCCGGCGCTGCTCATCCGCGCGGCAGCGATCGACGATGCCGAATTGCAGCACCGGATCACCGAAGCCTGGCGCTACAAGGCGCCGGCAAAGCTGCGCAAGACGTTCGGCTGAACGCCCTCTTTCCTTTTTCGAGACGCTTGACACCCTTCCCGCCGCAAGGTTAAACCGGATTTGTAACGTAATAACATTACCAATTCGGAGACCAAAATGCTGAAACGGATCATCGCTGTTTCGGGCGCGCTGTCGTTCGCCCTGCTTCTTCCCGCAACGGCCGGCGCGCATGGCGCCTGGGTGGCGGAGCGCTGGGGCGAACTCGGCGTCATCTATGGCCACGGCGCCGGCGACGATGCCTATGACCCGGCCCGCATCACGCAGGCGATCGCCATTGCCGAGGACGGGGCGGCCGCGCCTGTCACCATCGACAAGCGCGACAAACACGCGATCCTGAAGCCGGAGGGCGAGCCGGCCGCCATCGCGCTGACCTTCGACAACGGGTACTGGAGCGAAAAGGCGGACGGAACCTGGGTGAACGAGCCGAAGGACAAGGTGGCGGATGCCAAGGCGACCGGCCACTACATCAAGAACAGCCTTTCGCTGCTGCATGTGCATGACGCCCTGCCCGATTTCCCGAAGCAGGACCTGCAGATCGTTCCGCTCGACAATCCCATAGGCCGCAAGGCCGGCGACCCGATCCGGCTGCGCGTGCTCCACGACGGCAAGCCGCTTGCCGGCGCGGTCGTGACGCTCGACTACATCAATCAGGCCGCGCTCAAGAGCGAGCCGACGGATGCGGATGGCGAGGTCGTCGTGGCGATCCGCAATGACGGGCTGAACGTGCTGTCGGTCGACCATGGCGTGCCGCTGGAAAACGACCCGAAGGCCGACACGATCGGTTACACCGCGACGCTCAGCTTCGTGGCCGAAGCGCACAAACACGACGATTGATGCGAAAAGGCCCGCGCTGTGGGCGCGGGCCTCACCTCGTCAGCCGATCGACTGGCCGCCGGACTGGTCCATGAACATGAACTCCCAGACATTGCCGTTAATGTCCTGAAAGGAGCAGCCGTACATGGGGCCGAATTCGATGTTCGGCTGCCATTCGCGCGCACCGGCGGCAAGCGCCTTGGCCTTGATGTCGTCGATCTCCTGTCGGCTTGCGGCCGAAAGGCAGGTCAGCACCTGCGTCTGCTTTTCCGGATCCCCCACCTCGCCCTTCACGAACTGGGCGAATTTTTCCTCCGTCAGGTGCATGACGAAGATGTTTTCGTCCACCACCATGCAGGCGGCGGTGTCGTCGCTGAAGGCCTCGTTGAAGCCATAGCCGAGCGCGCCGAAGAAGCGGCGGGTGGCCGCCAGGTCCTTGACGGGCAGGTTGACGAAGATCATGCGCATGGAAATCCTCCTTTTTGCTTGCTGTGCGGGGGTCCGCCACCGGCGGATCACCCCGTCATGCCACAAGGACGTAAAGCGACGTCCGGTGCCGACAAGCCCGTGCAGATTTTTATGCCGGCGCGCAGCCCGGCACGTCCTCCAGCCGATGCCAGACCGGAATGCCGCGCTCGCGGGCGATGCGCACATCATTGTCCGCCCCCTTGGAGGCACCGGGCAGGCGCAGCACGCCCTCGCAGAGTTCAAGCAGGCGGTGCGCGACGGGATAGAAGATCTCCTCGTGCAGCGCATCGCCGATCGTCTCGCCGCCCGCCGCATGCCAGACGGGCAGCGCCACCCATTCGCCGATCATCGGCACATGGCCGGCCTTGAACAGCGCATAGGACGGCGCCTCCAGCCGCTGCAAATTCTCCGCCATCTTTTGCGGGTCGTCTCCCGTGCCCGAGCGATAGGGGCCGGCGATCAGGATAAGCATGATTTACTCCTTACTATTTTCCTTGCACGAAATATCCTGAATTTTCTGGATATTTCACGAATATTCGTGTAATTTCGTGCAGAGTCAAGATGGAGTGCGAAGACATGCTGACCAGCCAGCGAAAGGCCCTGATCGCCGAACGGCTGAACCGCGACGGCGAGATCGTCGCGAAGACGCTGGCGGCGGAACTGGATCTGTCGGAGGACACGATCCGGCGGGATCTCAGGGAAATGGCGTCGGAGGGCCTCTTGAAACGGGTGCACGGCGGCGCGCTGCCGCTCTCCCCGCCGCTGCCGGATTTTGCCGCGCGCCAGTCGCTCGCGACGGACGAGAAGGCCGCGCTCGGCGCCCGCGCAGCGGCGATGGTCGCACCCGGACAGGTGATCTTCCTCGATGGCGGCACGACCACGGCGGCGCTCGCCCGCGCCCTACCCCGCAGCTTCCCCTTCACGGTCGTCACGCACAGCCCGACCATCGCCTGCGAACTCGAACGCCACCCGACCGCCGAGGTCGTGCTGATCGGCGGCAGGCTCTACAAACATTCGATGGTGACGACGGGCGCCATGGCGCTCGATGCGATCCGCGGCCTGAAGGCGGACATCTATTTCATGGGCGTCACCGCCGCCCACCCGACCCACGGCCTCACCACCGGCGACATGGAGGAAGCCGCAACCAAGCGCACCATCGCCGAAAACGCCGCTGTGACCTGGATCCTGCTGACCCACGAAAAACTCGGCCTCGCCTCCCCCTGGAGGATCATGCCCCTTCCCGCCGCCACCGGCCTCATCGTGCCGGCCGGGCTCACGCCGGAGGCGCTGGCGCCCTACCGGGAGACGGGTGTCGAGATCGCCGAGGCCTGATCAGGCGGCGTCGCGGGGGACGATGCGATCGAGATCCCGCCCGATCTCACGGCGCTTCTGCATCAGGTCGAATTCGGCCTGAAGACGCAGAAAATAGCCTTCCGACAGGCCAAAATAGCGCGTGAGCCTGAGATCCGTGTCGGCTGTGACCTGGCGCTTGCCGAGCACGATCTCATTGATCCGGCGCGGCGGCACATGCACGGCGCGCGCCAGCGCATTCTGGCTGATCTCCATCGGCTGCAAAAATTCCTCCAGCAGGATATCGCCGGGATGCGGGTTGGCGAGCAGGTCGTCAGTCATGGTAGTCGATGATGCGGACATTCGCGGCATCCCCTTCCGACCAGCTAAAACAGATGCGCCACTGGTCATTGATCCGGATCGAATAGAGCCCCGCCAGATTTCCCTTCAGGAGTTCCAGCCGGTTGCCGGGCGGCACGCGCAGGTCCGTCACCGCCTGCGCGGCGTGCAACATGCGCAGCTTGCGCAGCGCTATGGTCTGCATGTCGGCCGGCAGCCGCCGGCTTCGACGGCCGGACCAGATCAGCTCGGTCTCGCGGTCGGCGAAGCTCTTGATCATGCATCATCATAACGCATAACGTCATAGGGTGTCAATTTTACGCGGCAAACGCGTCCGTCACGCGGACGTCGCCGACGTGGATGCCGTTCCAGTTGGACATGGAGCGGTTGGCCTGGGCCATCAGGGCGGCGTGGAGGTCGGGTTCTTCGGTGAAGAAACGGGCGAGCGTGGCGGCGACCATGCTTTCGGCGGCGCGGGTGGTGCCGTCCTCGCATTTCAGCGCGATGGCGATGCCTTTTTCGGGGATGGCGGCGCAGAAGACGCCTTCGGCACCGGTTTTCGCGAAGATGCGGCCGGGGGCGGTTTCCATGAGGCGGGTGCAGGCGCGCTTCGTGCCGGCGACGTAGAAGGGTTCGGCCATGCAGGCGGCGATCAGCCGGCGCGAGGCCTTGGCGCGCTCGGGAGCAAGGCCCGCGCCGGTCGCCATCTTGGCGAAGCCGTGGGCGAGGTTTTTCAGCGGCACGGCGTAGGTCGGGATCGAGCAGCCGTCGGTGCCGCAATTTTCGGTGGCAAGCGCCGATCCCGTCAGGTTTTCCATGATGCCGCGGATTTCAGCCTGGACGGGGTGTTCGTAGCGCACATAGCCCTCAAGGTCCTTGCCGGTGTGGCAGGCGGCGCAGATGAAGCCGGCATGTTTGCCCGAGCAATTGTTGTGAAGGGCGGTTGGGTGGTCGAGCTGGCGGGCCTGGCCGATCAGCACCGGCTGTTCGAAGGACCAATGGGCGCCGCATTCCAGCACGCTCTCATCGACGCCGGCGGCGGCGAGCATGGTGGCGGCAAGGCGCGCATGCGCGGGCTCGCCATTGTGCGAGGAACAGGCGAGCGCCAGTTCGCGGTTGCCGAAGCCGTGCGCATCGGCGGCACCGCTTTCGACGAGCGGCAGGCCCTGCATGGCCTTGCAGGCCGAGCGCGGAAAGACGACGGCGTCGATTTCGCCTTGCGAAAACATCACCTTGCCATCACCATCGACCGCCACGACCATGCCGCGATGGCGGCTTTCGACGAGATCGCCGCGGGTGACTTCGACTAGGACGGGGTTTGCCATATTCGTGCCCTCAAATTTCCGGTTTCGAATGCGGTATTATCCGAAATCCATGGATGTGGACACTCGGTTTGGAGAGACCCCGCATGAAATTCCTGAGGAACGTGTTCGTCCTCTTTCTCGTGATCTATCTCATGCCGGCGCTGGCCTCCGCGGGCTACTGGTACATCAAGGACCGGCCGCAGAACTGGCGGGAGGCGAACTGGAAATCCGCCGGTATCCTGCCGAGTGCCGAAGACACGCCGCGGGCGACGATCCACATCTTTTCGGCCGCGACCGGCGGCCTGAAGGGCGCGGTGGCAAGCCACGCCTGGATCGTCACCAAGGAAGCCAATGCCAAAAGCTACAACCGCTATGACAAGGTCGGCTGGGGCACGCCGGTGCGCAAGAACGGTTATGCGCCGGATGCCTTCTGGTATTCCAACACGCCGCGCGTGGTCGTCAGCGTCAGCGGCGACGAGGCGGCGCGGCTGATCCCGAAGATCGAGCAGGCGATCGCCAGTTACCCCTATTCCAAGCCCGGCGGCTATCGCATCTGGCCGGGGCCGAACTCCAACACCTTCGTCGCCCATGTGCTGCGCAACGTGCCGGAACTCGGCGTCGTGCTGCCGCCGGATGCGGTGGGGCGCGATTACCTGCCGGAGGGCAAGCTCTTCGCCATCGATGCGGACGGCAAGGACATGCATGCAACGCTTTATGGCCTGCTCGGCATCTCGGCCGGGCTGCGCTCCGGGCTCGAACTGCACATCATGGGCCTTGTCGCCGGCGTGGATTTTTACCGGCCGGCGATCAAGATACCCGCGATCGGACGCATCGGGGTCTAGCGGTTTGCTGACAAGGCATGCCCCACCCCGCTGTCACCCTCGGGCTTGACCCGAGGGTCCATGCAGCACGCGCGGCGTGGATGCTCGGGTCAAGCCCGAGCATGACGGAGGAGTGGGTAGCCTCCTAAAGATACTCGACCTCGAAGGCGGCGATGCGGGCGGGGTCGGCGATCGAGTCGATGGCGGTGATCTGGTCGCCCGCAACCTCCATGCGCACGACGATCCTGAGTTCGCCGCCGAGGATGACGGCGAGGCCGAAATGGCCGTCGATGAGGGCGAGCCTTGCGGCGGTCGCCTTGCCCTTGAAGGTGGTGGCCACCGCCTGCGCGCCGTGGATTTCCGCAAGCGAACCGAGCCGCACCGCATCTTCATCCGCGTGGAAGACGACCTCGGGATCGAGCACGGCGAGCAGGCCTGAAAAATCGCCATCGCGCGAGGCGGCGAGGAAGGCCGCGACGACGCGCTTGCGGCGGTCGTAATCCGCAGCCGGCGTCTCCTGCAGGCCCTGCACGCGACGGCGCGCGCGGCTTGCGAGCTGCCGGGCGGCAACCGGCGTCTTGTCGACGATGCGGCCGATCTCCTCGAAGGGTACGTCGAACATGTCATGCAGGACAAATGCGAGGCGCTCGGCGGGCGCCAGGCGCTCCAGCACGACCAGCAGCGCGAGGCCGACGGAATCGGCAAGGGCCGCCTGTTCGTCGGCCGCGGCGCTCGGGTCGGCGTGCTGTATTTCGCCGTCGTCACCGTCGATGGGGTCCTCGCGGCGCTTCGTGCGGGCGCGCAGCATGTCGAGGCAGATGCGGCCGACGACGGTCGTCAGCCAGCCACCGAGATTGTCGATGCCGTCGCCGCTGGCCCGCTCCAGCCGGAGCCAGGCTTCCTGCACCGCATCCTCCGCCTCGGCCCGCGAGCCCAGCATGCGGAAGGCGACGGTGCCGAGGCGCCCGCGTTCAGCCTCGAAATGTTCGGCCCAGAATTTTTTCTCGCTCATCTGTCACACTCCCTCGCTCAGCGGCGTCATGGCCATGACGAACGAAGCAGGCCCGGTGTGACAGGGTTCGCATTCGTCGAACGCGAAAACATTGCAAGGAGCGAAAAAATGCAATCCCGTATGAACAATATCGTCGCCGTTCTCCCCGAAGTCATGGGCGCATTGCAGGCGTTGCAGGGGGCCGCGCAGAAAACCGGCCTGCCGGAGAAGACCGCGAACCTCGTGCATCTGAGGGCAAGCCAGATCAATGGCTGCGGCTTCTGCGTCGACCTGCATCCGCGCATGATGAAGAAGGCCGGCGAGAGCGACCGGCGCATCTTCTCCGTCGCCGCCTGGCGCGAGGCGCCCTTCTACACCGACGCCGAACGCGCCGCGCTCGCGCTGACCGAGGCGCTGACCCGCATCGCCGACCGCGAGGAGCCGGTGCCGGACGCGGTCTGGAACGAAGCCGCCCGTCACTACGACGAAAAGACGCTGGCCGCCCTCGTCGTGGAGATCGCAGCGATCAATGTTTGGAACCGATTCAACGTGGCGACGCGGCAGGTTGCTGGCGAATGGAATCCGTAACTTCGCCCACCCACCGTCATCCTCGGGCTCGACCCGAGGATCCACATGGCGCTCGCGGCATGGATGGTCGGGTCAAGCCCGACCATGACGGAGGAGAGGCTGGCGCGGCTCTCGGCCCATCGGACCCGCATTTTCATTGAAAAGTCACGGCTTGCAGTCGGTTTGAAGCCGTGCGACGTCTGAAATCCATTCTTTTCGCATGCCAAGGCTCAATTTCATGTCCGATAGCGTCATCACCCCGAAGGAGGCCGCGCCGCGGCTTTCCAGCCTGTTTTCCCGCGCCTATCTGTTCGGGACGCTGATGCTGGGCGGCGGGATCATGCTGCATGCGGTGGAGACCTATATCACCGCGACGCTGATGCCCTCGATCGTGCGCGATATCGGCGGCCTTCCGCTGTTTGCCTGGGCGACGACGATCTATGTCGCGGCCTCGGTGCTCGGCTCGACCTTCGTGGCGGTGCGGCCGAAGAGCGTGACGCTCAATCGCTGTTATGTCTTCGGCGCGGTGCTGTTCGGCATCGGCAGCCTCGTCTGCGCCATCGCGCCCACCATGGAGACGGTGCTGGTCGGCCGGGCGATCCAGGGGCTCGGCGCCGGCTTCCTCGTGGCGCTCGGTTATGCCTTCATCCGCTTTGTCTATCCGGAACCGCTGTGGAGCACGGCCTCGACGCTCTATGCCGCCGTCTGGGGCATCGCGACCTTCCTCGGCCCGACGATCGGCGGCATCTTTGCCGCCGGCAGCGCCTGGCGCGAGGCCTTTGCGCTCCTCATTCCGCTTTCCATCCTGATGGCGGTCTCCGCGCCAAAACTGCTGCCCTCCGGCGAGGCCGAGCGGGTGACGACGAAGACGCCCTTCCTGCAGATCGTGCTGCTGGTCGCGGCCGTGGTCGTGTTGTCCTTCGCAAGCTCGGTGGATGCGCCGGCGCTGCGCAGCCTCTTTGCGGCCTCAGCCGTCGTCGCGATCATCGCCGCCATCACCATCGAGCGGCACACCGAAGCGCGGCTGCTGCCGGCCGGCACGATGCGCCTCACCTCGCCGCTTGCCCGCGTCTATCTCATCATGCTGATGCTGCTCGTCACCATCTGCTCGGACATCTACATCCCCTATTTCCTTCAGGTGTTGCACGGGGTGACGCCGCTCGTTTCCGGCTATCTCGTGGCGCTGCTGGCGCTCGGCTGGACGGCCGCGGCCTTTGCCACCGCAAACATCCGGGGGCGGCGCGCCAACCGGGTCATCGTCGGCGGCGCGCTGGTCGAGGCGGTTGCCACCGCGCTTCTCGTCGTCACGCTCGCCCGGCACAATCCCGCAGGCAGCCTGCCGCTGCTGGCGATCGCCACCGTCTTCATCTTCCTGATGGGTTTCGGCATCGGCCTCGGCTGGGCGCATCTCGTCACCCATGTGCTGCATCTGGCGCCGGCCGGCGAGACGGACAAGGCGTCCGCGGCCATCACCACCATGCAGGCGCTGGGTGCTGCCTTCGGGGCGGCGATTGCCGGCATCATCGTCAACACGACCGGCCTCGTCGATCCCGGCGGCACGGAAGGTGCTGTGACGGCGGCGCGCTGGCTCTACCTGCTGCTCGCCATCCCGGCGGCGCTCGGCATGCTGCTTGCGACCACCCTTCCGACGGGAAAGGCCACAAGCGCGGATTGAGGATTTGTTAACGGCATCCGGCAGTCCTCGTTGCGACACTGCCTCCTTCTGCCACAAAAGGCCCCTATCGTCCGGCGCAACGCCCTGACGATTCGGCCTTGGAAGGAAAACCGGGTGAGACGCAGCAACGGGCACAGGGTGCCGGGCGAGAGCAGCAGGGCGCATGCCGATGCTATCCTGCCGCTTGCAGCCATCCGCGACCGCGCGACGACCGACCTCGTGCTGTCCGGGCTCGACGCCTCCGGCGTCGCCTTCGCGCTATTTTCGCCGGACGACGAACTTTCCTACGGTTCCACGGCTTTTGCCGCCCTCTTCGACGTGCAGCCGGGCGCGCGCACCTTCGGCGACATTCTGCGCCATTGCCATGCCAAGGGCGTCGGCCCGAAGATGAACGGGCCGATCGACGCCTTTCTCGCGATGGCGGCCGAAAAACGGCGCAGCAGCCCGCACCGCAGTTTCGAGATCGACATCAGCGACGACCGCTGGTTCCTGGTCAACGAGACGCTGCTGGCCGACGGCTGGCTGTGGAGCGTCTTCACCGACATCACCATGCTGAAATCGACCGAGCGCGTGTTGCAGCTCGCCCGCGATGCCGCGCAGCTTGCCGCCGATACGGACCCGCTGACCGGGCTGCTCAACCGCCGCGCGGCGATGGAGCGGCTGGATGCGGAAATGCGCGCGGCCTTCCGCGACTGTACGCAGCTCTCGCTGGTGCTGATCGACCTCGATCATTTCAAGACGATCAACGACCGTTACGGCCATGCCAAGGGCGACGACGTGCTCCGGCATTTCGCCGCCGCCGGCCGCCAGCAATTGCGCGGCGGCGATGTTTTCGCGCGCATCGGCGGCGAGGAATTCATGGTGCTGATGCCGGGCACCGGTATCCGGCAGGCGACGCAGGCCGTGGAGCGGCTGCGCAGCCATGTGCGCGAGGAGGAGAACCGCGCGGGGCTCTGCTGCACCTACACCATGTCCGCCGGCGTCGCGGAATATTGCGGCAATGCGGTCGAAGACCTTTTCGAGCGGGCCGACAGGGCGCTCTACAGCGCCAAGCATCTCGGCCGCGACCGCATCGAGCAGGCGCCGTAACGTCTAGCTTTTACGCAATTGCGGACGCAAAACCGCTACACACTTTTGCTGGAATTGCTTTCGACGGTCAGCATGATCTTCCCGATATGATCGCCGTGTTCCATCATGCGATGGCCGGCGGCGGCATCGGCAAAGGGCAGGACGGCGTGCACCACCGGGGCGATGCGCCCCTCCTCCAAAAGCGGCCAGACCTTCTGCAAGAGCTCGTCGCGGATCGCCTGCTTTTCCGCCGCAGTGCGCGGGCGCATGGCGGAGCCCATCAGGTGCAGGCGCTTTTGCAGGATGGGCGCGAGGCTGACCTTTTCGGCAAAGGTGCCGCCGAGGAAGGCGATGATCGACAGGCGGCCGTCGCGGGCGAGCGACTTCAGGTTCCGCTCGAAATAGGCGGCCCCGATCATGTCGAGGATGACGTCGACGCCGGCCTTGCCGGTTTCCTCCGCGATGACGGTGCAGAAATCCTCGCTGCGGTAGTTGATCGCGCGGGAGGCGCCGAGGTCGAGGCAGGCCTCGCATTTCTCCGCCGTGCCTGCCGTCGTGAAGACGCGCGAGCCAAGGGCTGCGGCAAGCTGGATGGCCGTCGTGCCGATGCCGCTCGACCCGCCATGGATGAGCACGCTCTCGCCGGGCTTCAAGCCTGCCATCATGAAGAGGTTCGCCCAGACGGTGAAGAAGGTTTCCGGCAGCGCCGCCGCCTTCACCGCGTCATAACCCTTCGGAAAGGGCAGCGCCTGGGTCGCCGGCACGGCGCAATAGCGCGCATAGCCGCCGCCATTCGCCAGCGCGCAGACCTGATCGCCGAGTTCGTAGCCGGTCACGTCGTCGCCGATCGCCACCACTTCGCCGGCGATCTCCAGGCCGAGGATGGGGCTGGCATCCGGCGGCGGCGGATAGTCGCCCTTGCGCTGGAGCACGTCCGGCCGGTTGATGCCGGCGGCCGCGACACGCACGAGGATTTCGCCGCTTCGAAGCTGCGGCGTGCGGCCCTCCATCACCACCAGATTGTCCGGGCCGCCATGTTCGGTGAGCCCGATATAGGACATGGATGATGGAATGGACATGGGCTTCTGCCTCCCCGGGCGCTTTGGCGACGCGCAATCTGTAACGCTGATTCTAGCCTAAAGCGCGAACCATTTGAATCGTTTCCGGCCGCGCCTGCGACATTTGCGATGGCGCGCCGACCGCCCACTTTCAGCCGCAAACCGCTGAGATTCCGGCCGTTTCGGGACGCGCAGAATTAAATCTTGTTAATTTGAAAACGGATTTTTCCGGGCCTAGCTTCTGTTGCGAAGCCGGGGAGCGCCGGCGGCTCACCCCCCTAGAGCCGCGACGCGACGTCTCCCGGACGGCTTCTCAGTGCCCCGCCCGGGGCCGCTATAGGACGACACAGATGCGTGTTCTTCTTTCCAATCTCGCCATCGTCACTGTTCTCACCACACCGGCTCTTGCCCTCGCCGCCCAGACGGCGACCGGTACGGTCAAGGATTACAACAAGGCGTCGATGTCTCTGACGCTCAGCGACGGCACCACCTACCAGCTTCCGAAGGGTTTCCACGATCCCGGGCTGAAGACGGGCGAGAAGGTGTCCGTCTCCTTCGACATGTCCGGCAAGAACCACGAAGCGAAGACCGTGAAGCTCATTCGCTGACGTGGCGGGAAGCGGGCTCCGAGGAGCCCGCTTCCAAGTTTTTTGTTTTGCCGCTTCGGCTGGAAATGCTCTAGTGCGCAGCCGAAAGCTGCGCTGCGGCGGATGCCGAGGACAGCACGAGCCCCCCGTCGCTGCCCTTGGCATCCGCCTTCAAGGCGGCGATCCGGCTGCTGATCAGCCCCGCCTCGCCGATCACCTCGCCCTCCGGCACGATGACCACGGCAGCCGAGCAGCGCATCAGCGGAAACGTCGTCTGGTTGCCGGCGCGATCATGCCCGCGGATCTGGCCGGCGAGTTGGTCTTCCGCCGCATAGAGCAGGCGCACCTCGCGGCTGAAATCGGCCAACAGCCGCTCCAGAATGACCTGCACAGCCTCCACCGGACGGCCGGAAATGCCGGCAAAAAAATCATCCCCGCCGACATGGCCGATGAAGACGTCGTCGCCGATGAATTCGCGGCGCATCAGCGAGGCGAAGAGCGACAGCGCGAGATCGCCCTTCTGGAAGCCGTAGTGGTCGTTGAACGGCTTGAAATTATCGAAATCGAAGTAACACAGGCAGCGCAGCTGGTCGCCGTCGAGCGCCTTGTCCTGAAGGTAGTCGCGGATCGAGCGGTTACCGGGAAGCCCGGTCAGCGGGTTCTGGTCCTCCGCCGTCTTCAGGCGCTTCTCGTTGATGATCTTCAGCAGCGAGGAGGCAGACAGGATGCCGGCATAGCGCAGGTTCTCCGTCAGGATCACGCATTCATTGCCGCCCATGCCGGTGAAGACGTCGAGCAATTGTTCGGCGGGCGTGTCGAGATCGGCGATCGGCGCGGTGGTGACGAAATGCGACAGGCTCTTCTGGTAGAGCTTGTTCTTCAGGAGATCGCGGCCGAACGGGTGATAGCTCAGTTCCTTCACATGATATTCATGCAGGATGCCGCGCGGCTCGTCATTGGCGTTGAGCACCGGGAAGAAGGTGCGCTTGGGATCGCGGCGGAAGAATTCGAAGACCGATTCCAGGCTCTCGTTTTCGCGCAGCACCGCGACCTGCTCGATCTCGCGGCGGATGAGGATGCTGTCCAGCGTGCGTGACGAGCGGCGCGTGCCGCCGGCCCGCGTTACCTGGGCATAGACCGGGCTGAGCATGGAAAAATCGGTGACCGGGCGGGAGACGAACCAGCCCTGCACGAGATCGCAGCCGGCCTCGCGGGCGGCGACGAATTCGGCCTCCGTTTCCACGCCTTCGGCGATGACGCGGATGCCGAGCACATGGGCGGCGTTGACGGTGTTGCGCACCAGATGGCGCTTGCGCGCATCGTTCTCCATGCCGGAAATGAAATGGCGGTCGATCTTGAGATAGTCGACCTGGTGGTCGCAAAGCAGCTTCAGCCCGTTATGCCCGACCCCGAAATCGTCGATGGCGAGCTTGAAGCCGGCAAGCCGGAGCTTGCGCACGAGGATCGCGAAATCCGGCAGCGTATCGTTGTCGAAGCGCTCGGAAATCTCGAAGCAGATCGAGGAGGCCGGAATGCCGGCGCGGAAGAGATGGCCGGCGAGCCGCTCGACGAGGTCCGCCCCTTCCGGCACCAGGCGGGAATCGAGGTTGATGAAGAGCGTGCGCGAGCGGAAATCGGGCAGGGCGGCGAAGGCCGCGATCGCGCGGCTGTTGGCCATGTGCTCCAGCGCCAGAAGCTGGCCCGCCTCGTGCGCGCGGTCGATCAGGTCGAGCGGCGAGCTGAAGCCGAGCCGGTCGAAGCCGCGCATCAGCGATTCGTAGCCGAACACCGCGCCGGTGCCGGCCTCGACGATGGGCTGGAAGGCCGTTTCGATCACCAGCTTGGCAAGGGTGACGATCTCGCCATCCCCGAAACGGCGTAGGGCGAGCAATTCGGCGGCGGACATGGGCGGCTCCGAGGCGTGAACTTATGCCACGAAGTGTTCTCCGGGATCGCTGAAGAATCCGTTTCCGTAATGTGACAGTTCGATGAAAGTTCAATGACTACAAGGAGTTGAAAAAGGAGCGACTCATATAGGCAAAGCCAGCAGCAAGGCCCCGCCGCCAATCATGACCACAGCCAGCCAATGGGCCGGCGAAAGCTGCTCGCCGAGGAACAGAACGGCGAAGACGGCGACCAGAATAACGCTCAGCTTGTCGACAGGCGCGACCTGGGCAGCCTTGCCGATCTGCAGCGCGCGAAAATAGCAGAGCCACGAGGCGCCGGTCGCCAGGCCCGAGAGAATGAGGAAGATCCAGCTCCTTGCCGGCACCGTGCCCGGCGCCTGCCAGTTGCCCATGAGCGTCAGCATGAGGGCGAGCGCCAGCAGGATAACCACGGTGCGCACGAAGGTCGCGAAGTCGGAATTGACTTCGGCAATGCCGATCTTGGCGAAGATCGCCGTCAGCGCCGCGAAGACCGCCGAGCCGAGCGCCCAGACCTGCCAGGATGTGAGAAGCCCCTTCACATTGCACCTCCTGCGAGCATATAGCGCGACAGGATAAGCCCCGCCGCCACAGCAAGCAGCGAAAAAATCACCGAGGCGCCGACATAAAGCGCGGCCAGCCCCACCTCGCCGCGCTCCCAGAGCAGCGCCGCATCGAGCGAGAAGGCCGAAAAGGTGGTGAAACCGCCGAGGATGCCGGTGGTGAGGAACAGCCGCAACTCCTGCGGCAGGTGGCCGCGAAAGGCGAAGGCTCCGGCAATCAGTCCCATCACCAGGCAGCCGAGCACGTTGATGACGAGCGTGCCGGCCGGAAAGCCCGTGCCGAACAGGCGCGCCGACAGCACGTTCACCCCGTGGCGCCCGGCACCGCCGATGCCCGCGCCGAGAAAGACGATCAGATAGTTCATGTCCGTTGCCCTCATGGTTCAGCTACTGGAAAGCCGGACAACAAAAAACCGCCCACGGGCGGTCGCCAAACACGCGCCCGCCGTCGACGGCCATTGCTGGCCGGTTCTGGCAGGCGCTATCAGCCGGTAAACGGCGGTTGTCGGGGAGCACCATCCCCATCCCACGGTGAAATTTCTAACGCGGGGCTGCGGCTGCTGTCAAACGGCGTTGATGGGGCCGATAGTGCCAAAAAAAAATTTATTGATTGATCACTCAATTAAAAATACGCTTGACGAAAATCAGGGGAACCACATGCCGAAGGTTGGAATGGAGCCGGTGCGCCGCAAGGCGCTGGTGGACGCGACGCTGAGGGCGGTCGGCGACCACGGCTCGCTGACCGTCACCATGTCGGAGATCGCCCGCCATGCCGGCGTGTCGGCCGCACTCGCCCACCACTATTTCGGCTCCAAGGAACAGCTCGTCATCGAGACGATCCGCAGCCTGCTGCGCCAGCTCCGCGCCGATGCCGTGGCGGCGTTGAAGGCTGCCGCGACGCCGCGGGAGAGATTGTCGGCGGTGATCCGCGTCAATTTCCAGGCGCACCAGTTCGCACCCGAGACCGTCGCCGCCTGGCTCGCCTTCTATTCGGAGGCGCAGCGCTCGGAAGAGGTGCGCCGCCTGCTCGTCGTCTATGCGCGGCGGCTGAACTCCAACCTGCTGGCAAGCCTCAAGCAGCTCTGCCCCGCCACGACCGCCTCCGACATCGCCGATGGCGCTGCGGCGATGATCGACGGGCTGTACCTGCGGCAAGGGCTGAAATCCGCGCCGGTCAGCATCGAATCGTCGATTGCGCTGACGGAGGGGTATGTGAACGCGCAGTTGGCCGCTGCCGGCGTTGTCGCAGGGTCACCCCCACCCGCCGCTTCGCGGCGACCTCCCCCCTCAAGCGGGAGGTAAAGTCTGCCAAACGCCACGCCTTGCATTGTTTCGAAGGACCCATCCGTGACCGCCAGCAAGCCGAATATCCTGATCATCATGGTCGACCAGCTCAACGGGAAGCTTTTCCCGGATGGCCCGGCGGACTGGCTGCATGCGCCGCACATGAAGGCGCTGGCTGCGCGTTCGGCGCGCTTTCGCAACAACTACACGTCCTCGCCGCTCTGCGCCCCCGCCCGCGCCTCCTTCATGGCCGGGCAATTGCCGAGCCGCACGCGGGTCTACGACAATGCGGCGGAATACGTCTCCTCCATCCCGACCTTCGCCCACCACCTGCGCCGCGCCGGCTATTACACGGCGCTGTCGGGCAAGATGCATTTCGTCGGGCCGGACCAGCTGCACGGCTTCGAGGAGCGGCTGACCACGGACATCTACCCCGCCGATTTCGGCTGGACGCCGGACTACCGCAAGCCGGGCGAGCGCATCGACTGGTGGTATCACAATATGGGTTCGGTGACGGGCGCGGGTGTCGCCGAGATCACCAACCAGATGGAATATGACGACGAGGTCGCCTTCCTTGCGAACCAGAAGCTCTACCAGCTTTCGCGCGACAATGACGATATCTACCGCCGGCCGTGGTGCGTCACCGTCTCCTTCACCCATCCGCACGATCCCTATGTGGCGCGCAAGAAATTCTGGGACCTCTACGAGGATTGCGAACACCTGATGCCGGAGGTCGGCATGCTGGAGGAGCAAGACCCGCATTCCGCGCGCATCCTGCATTCCTGCGACTATGCCGCCTTCGCCATCAGCGGCGAGAACGTGCGCCGCTCGCGCCAAGCCTATTTCGCCAACATATCCTATCTCGACGAGAAGGTCGGCGAGTTGGTCGACACGCTGACGCGCACGCGCATGCTGGACAACACGCTGATCCTGTTCTGCTCCGACCATGGCGACATGCTGGGCGAGCGCGGCCTGTGGTTCAAGATGAACTTCTTCGAGGGTTCTGCCCGCGTGCCGCTGATGGTGGCCGGTCCCGGCGTTACCCCCGGCCTGCACCTCGCCCCCTCCTCCAATCTCGACGTTACGCCGACGCTCGCCGACCTCGCCGGCATCTCGATGGACGAGATCATGCCCTGGACGGATGGCGAAAGCCTCGTGCCCGTCATCAACGGCGCGGAGCGGACGTCGCCCGTGCTGATGGAATATGCGGCGGAAGCCTCCTATGCGCCGATCGTCGCGATCCGCGAGGGCAAGTGGAAGTACATCCACTGCGAGCTCGACCCGGAACAGCTCTATGACCTCGACGCCGACCCGCTGGAGCTGACCAATCTCGCGACTTCGGAAAATCCAGTCATCAAGACGACGCTCACGGCCTTTAGACAGATGCGCGAGGCGCGCTGGGACATGGCGGCGTTCGATGCGAGCGTGCGCGAAAGCCAGGCACGGCGCTGGGTGGTCTATGAGGCGCTGAGGAACGGTGCCTATTATCCCTGGGACCACCAGCCGCTGCAAAAGGCATCCGAGCGCTACATGCGCAACCACATGAACCTCGACAATCTCGAGGAATCCAAACGCTACCCGCGGGGAGAATAAGATGAGAGCCCAACCGAAAGCCTCGCATTTCATCGACGGCGAGTATGTGGAAGACGCCGCCGGCACGTCCTTCGAGAGCCTTTACCCCGCCACCGGCGAGGTGATCGCGAAGCTCCACGCCGCGACGCCCGCGATCGTCGAAAAGGCCATTGCGTCCGCCAAGCGCGCGCAGAAGGAATGGGCCGCACTGAGCCCCACCGCGCGCGGCCGCGTGCTGAAGCGCGCCGCCGAGATCGTGCGCGAGCGCAACCGCGAGCTTTCGGAACTCGAAACGCTCGATACCGGCAAGCCGATCCAGGAAACCATCGTCGCCGACCCGACCTCGGGCGCCGACGCCTTCGAATTCTTCGGCGGCATCGCGGCGGCAGGCCTCAACGGCGACTACATCCCGCTCGGCCAGGATTTCGCCTTCACCAAGCGCGTGCCGCTCGGCGTCTGCGTCGGCATCGGCGCGTGGAACTACCCGCAGCAGATCGCCTGCTGGAAGGGCGCGCCTGCTCTCATTTGCGGCAACGCCATGGTGTTCAAACCGTCCGAAAACACGCCGCTCGGCGCGCTGAAAATCGCCGAAATCCTCGTCGAGGCCGGGCTGCCGAAGGGGCTCTACAACGTCATCCAAGGGGACCGGACGACCGGGCCGCTGCTCGTCAACCACAAGGATGTCGCCAAGGTCTCGCTGACCGGCTCCGTGCCGACCGGCAAGAAGGTGGCGGGGGCTGCCGCCTCCGACCTCAAGCATGTCACGATGGAACTCGGCGGCAAGTCGCCGCTCATCGTCTTCGACGACGCCGACCTCGAAAGCGCCATCGGCGGCGCCATGCTCGGCAACTTCTACTCGACCGGCCAGGTCTGCTCGAACGGCACCCGCGTCTTCGTGCAGAAGGGCATCAAGGACAAGTTCCTGTCGCGTCTCAAGGAGCGCACGGAAAAGATCCTGATCGGCGACCCGATGGAGGAAGCGACGCAACTCGGCCCGATGGTCTCGAAAGCCCAGCGCGACAAGGTTCTCGACTATATCGAGAAGGGCAAGGCGGAGGGTGCGACGCTGCTGACCGGCGGCGGCATCCCGAATGACGTCTCGGGCGACGGCTACTACATCCAGCCGACCGTCTTTTCCGACGTGACGGACGAGATGACGATCGCGCGCGAGGAAATCTTCGGCCCCGTCATGTGCGTGCTCGATTTCGACCATGAGGCCGAGGTGATCGCCCGCGGCAACGCCACGGAATTCGGCCTCTCCGGCGGCGTCTTCACATCGGACATCACCCGCGCCCACCGCGTCGTCGACCAGCTCGAAGCCGGCACGCTGTGGATCAACACCTACAACCTCGCCCCCGTGGAAATCCCCTTCGGCGGCTCCAAGCAATCCGGCTTCGGCCGCGAGAACTCGCTGGCGGCGCTGGAGCACTATTCCGAGCTGAAGACGGTCTACGTCTCGATGGGCAAGGTCGAGGCGCCGTATTGAGCGGTCGCTCGTCGATGAACGCATGAACAAAACCTGGCTGGGGACCGCCATGCAGAACGCAGACTACATCATCGTCGGCTCCGGCTCCGCTGGCTCCGCGCTCGCTTACCGGCTTTCGGAGGATGGCAAGCATACGGTCATGGTGCTGGAATATGGCGGGTCGGATATCGGGCCGTTCATCCAGATGCCGGCGGCGCTTGCCTGGCCGATGAGCATGAAGCGGTACAACTGGGGCTATCTTTCCGAACCCGAGCCGAACCTCAACAACCGGCGCATCACCGCGCCGCGCGGAAAGGTGATCGGCGGGTCGTCGTCGATCAACGGGTTGGTCTATGTGCGGGGCCATGCGGAGGACTTCAACCGCTGGGAAGAGCTTGGCGCGCGGGGCTGGGCCTATGCGGACGTGCTGCCCTACTACAAGCGCATGGAGACCTCGCATGGCGGGGAAACCGGCTGGCGGGGCACGGATGGGCCGCTGCATGTGCAGCGCGGGCCGGTGACCAATCCGCTCTTCCACGCCTTCATCCAGGCGGGCAAGCAGGCGGGGTTCGAGCTTACCGAGGATTATAACGGCTCCAAGCAGGAAGGGTTCGGCCTGATGGAGCAGACGATCCACAATGGCCGGCGCTGGTCGGCGGCGAACGCCTATCTGCGCCCCGCCATGAAGCGGCCGAACGTTTCGCTGGTCCATTGCTTCGCGCGAAAGATCGTCATTGAGAACGGGCGGGCGACCGGCGTCGAGATCGAGCGTAATGGCAAGATCGAAGTGGTGAAGGCGAACCGCGAGGTGATCCTGTCGGCCTCCTCCTTCAATTCGCCGAAGCTCCTGATGCTCTCCGGCGTCGGGCCGGCCGCGCATCTGAAGGACATGGGCATCGAGGTGAAGGCCGACCGGCCGGGCGTCGGCGCCAATCTGCAGGACCATATGGAATTCTATTTCCAGCAGGTCTCGACCAAACCCGTCTCGCTCTATTCCTGGTTGCCGTGGTTCTGGCAGGGGGTGGCGGGGGCGCAATGGCTGCTGTCCAAGGGTGGGCTCGGCGCTTCCAACCAGTTCGAGGCCTGCGCCTTCCTGCGCTCGGCACCGGGGCTGAAGCAGCCGGACATCCAGTATCATTTCCTGCCGGTCGCGATTTCCTACGACGGCAAGGCGGCGGCGAAGAGCCACGGCTTCCAGGCGCATGTCGGCTTCAACCTGTCGAAGTCGCGCGGCAGCGTGACGCTGCGGTCCGGCGATGCGATGGCCGATCCGGTGATCCGCTTCAACTATATGAGCCATGCGGAAGACTGGGAGAAATTCCGGCACTGCGTACGGCTGACGCGCGCGATCTTCGGCCAGAAGGCCTTCGACGAATTCCGCGGGCCGGAAATCCAGCCGGGCGCCGGCGTCGAGACGGACGAGCAGATCGATGCCTTCCTGCGCGAGCATCTGGAGAGCGCCTATCACCCTTGCGGCACCTGCCGCATGGGGGCGGCGAGCGACCCGATGGCGGTGGTAGATCCGGAAACGCGCGTGATCGGCGTCGATGGGCTGCGGGTCGCCGACAGCTCGATCTTCCCGCATGTCACCTATGGCAACCTCAATGCGCCGTCGATCATGACCGGCGAGAAAGCGGCCGACCACATCCTTGGCAGGCAACCGCTGGCGCGCTCCAACCAGGAGCCGTGGACCAACCCGCGCGCTGCGGTGAGCGACCGGTAAAAACTTGGGAACCAGAACGGTTCCAAGGGGTTAAGGCGGGCAACCGTTCCAAGGGGAGCCCATGACCGTCTACCAAAAGGTTTCGCGCATCGACATCAGCAAGGAGACCGATCTCGTCGTCACCTTGATCCACGGCATCACTGGCCCCTGCGCCTTCATCACCGATCCGGCGCAGGCACAGGACACGATTCCGCTTCCCGCCGAGGAAGCGCTGACCGACGCCAGACGGCTGATTGCCGGCGACGTCAACCCGCGCAATCTCGTCGTCGTCGACGAGGAGGACCTGTGGGACGAACGCTGGGGCAGGCTCGTGCCACACCCCGATCGCGGCATCAGATAAAGCCGATCCAGCGCCCCGCCAGGACGGCGCCAATCCAGATCACGAGCGAGAACGCTGCCTGCACGCGCAGGGCGGGCGTGGCGCTGTCCGTCGACATCGCCATGCGCCACCCGCTGCGCAGATGCAAGACGAGGGCATTGGCGATGCCGAGTGCGACGAGCCCGACCTTGGCCAGGAAGGCCGGGTTTTGCGCGTATTCCTGCGGCCGGACGGAGAAAAGACAGAGGCCGGTCACGATCGCGAAAACGATGCCCGTTGCCGCGGTGCGCGACAGCAGCGGGCCGATAGCCGCGATGGGCGCTGCGCGGACCACGCCGATCAGCCGCAGGTCGAGCGGCAGGATCGCCCCGACGATGAGGCCGATCGACAGGATGTGGGCGGCGTTGACGACGAGATAGAGCGTGCCGGACGCCTTGAGCGCTGCGGCGACCGGCGTCGTCGAGAGCCAGGCGAGCGCCTCCATGCGGGCCGCCTGTCAGTTCGTCTCGATGCGGTCGGGATAGATATCGAAGACCTTGCCCGCGACGGTGATGCGCACCGCCTTCATGCGCTTCTCGTCCTGGTCGAGCGAGCGGTTGCCGAGCACGACGATCTCGTCGCCGGGATTCGCCGAGCCTTCCACGAAGCCGGAGCGCTCGGTCTGGCGCGGATTGCCGAGTTCGACCTTCCACACGCCGTCCGAGGCCGTCTCGACCTCCAGTGCTGGATGCGGCGGCGCGATCATCACGGTGCGGATGGTGCCGGTGAGTTCGGTCTGCTTTTCCTCGGCCCAGGTCCAGCCATGGTGGGCAAAGGCGGCGAAGGCTGTCATCGTCGCGGCAGCGGCGAAGGTGACGATCCGGATGGTTTCGGTCTGCACGGCGTTGTCCTCCGAGGGTCAGCCCCGAAGGCAGGATACACCAAGCCGCCGGCGAGGCCGTTCAAGGATAGTTGAACGGGTCGCCCAAACGGAAAAGGCCGGGCAGACGCCCGGCCTTCCTCACCGCTTCCGACCGGAGGCTCAGAAGAAGAAGAAATCGTTGGCGTGCAGGTCGGCCTTGTCGACGCCGGCAAGCTTGATCGTGTTGTTGCCGTAGTCGATGACCACGCCGCTGGACGAATCGTCGGCATGCGCCAGCACGTCCTTGAAGCTCGAGAGCAAGGACTTGTCGAGGCGGATCACGTCGCCCTTGGCGCCGCCGGCGGAGAAGTCGGTGATCGTGTCGTTGCCCTGGGCCTTCTTGAAGATGAAGGTGTCGTTGCCAGCACCACCGGAAAGGCGATCGTTTCCGGCGCCACCGTCGAGCGTGTCGTTGCCGGCGCCACCGGTAAGCTTGTCGTTGCCGGCGTCGCCGTAGAGCTTGTCATTGCCCGCGCCACCCGAAATCGCATCGTTGCCAGCGCCGCCCTTCAGCGTGTCGTTGCCGCCATTGCCGGAGATCTTGTCGGCCTTGCCGAAGCCGGTGAACGTGTCGCTGCCATTGCTGCCGCGATAGTCGATGGCATTGGCCTTGAGGATCTTTTCAAGGCTGGTCGTCGCGCCGCCATCGGTGTTCTTGCCGCCCATGATGTCGGCGAGGATCTGGCCGCCCACTGTCTTATCGGTGACGTTGAGACCGGTGATCTCGATATCGGACACCGCCTTGAAGCGCGAGCCCGACAGGTCGATGGAATTGCCGAAGGTGATGGCACTCAGCGAGCCGGTGACCTTGTGGGTCATCAGGTCGTAGTCCCACTTCGTCTTGCCGGCCGTCAGGAAGGCGCCGAAGTCCTTGGCGTTGGTGGTGGCATATTGCGTGCCGCTCATCGCCATCGGGTCGGCGCTGTTGAAGGAGCCGTAGCCATCGCGAAGGTAGGTCCTGTTGAAGCTGGCGAGATAGGCGGCGAAGTTGATGCCCTTGCCGTCGCTGTTTGCATCCTTGACCGTGATCTTGATCGCCATCTCGCTGTCCTTCCCGAAGAGCCGCACAGGCCCATTAATAACATGACTGGGGTAGTCAGCTATTAAATCTGATTTTTGCTGTCAAGTTTTTTGACGGCCTCTCTGCTACATGCATGGATGCTGAAAGGCGGCAGGATTTCTGCGCTCGGCGTGAGATGGAGAGATATTTGCTCCCGCGCCGACATTTCAGAAATCCGTTTTGCTGTCTTGGCGGGGGCAAGGCTGCGATAATCCCCTCAATTCTCGTAAAGGCATGGAATGAAATGACTGCTCTCACCGGAAACGGGACCGCGCAGGCCCTCAATGACAAACTCGCCGAACTCGACCTCGCCGGGCGCATCGCGCTCGTGGCGGAGTTGGGCGGCCGTGCCGTGTTCACCACCAGCCTCGGCATCGAAGACCAGGTCATCACCGCGGCGATCGGCATAGATCGCCTGCCCGTCGATGTCGTGACGCTGGAGACCGGCCGGCTCTTCAAGGAGACCGTCGACCTCATCGACGAGACCGAAGAGCAATATGGCATCACCATCACGCGCTATCGCCCGGTGCAGGACGATATCGACGCCTACGCCAAGCAATATGGCCTCAACGGCTTCTACGAAAGCGTCGAAGCCCGCCACGCCTGTTGTGGCGTGCGCAAGCTGAAGCCGCTTGCGCGCGCGCTCGAAGGGGCATCCTTCTGGATCACCGGGCTTCGCCGCGGCCAGTCCGGCAACCGTGCCGACACGCCGTTCGCGGAGTTCGATGCCGAGCGCAACCTCATCAAGATCAACCCGCTGGCCGACTGGGACATGACGCGCATCAACGCCTATGTCGCCGACAATGCCGTGCCGGTGAACCCGATGCACAAGCGCGGTTATCCGTCGATCGGCTGCGAGCCCTGTACGCGCGCCATCAAGCCGGGCGAGCCCGAGCGGGCCGGCCGCTGGTGGTGGGAAAACGACGAGAAGCGCGAATGCGGCCTGCACGTGCCGGAATCGGCGATCCCATCCCTCGAGTCGAGCGCCCTTTGACAATCTTTCGCCTCTACCAGGCGCATCAATCCGGAGACTACCCTTTCATGTCCGATACCCGTCACGAAGCGGAAGCGAAGCAGAATGCAACGTCGAAGCCGCCGCTCGATCCGCATCTGAAGGCACTGGAAAACGAAGCGATCCACATCTTCCGCGAAGTCGCCGCCGAGTTCGAGCGTCCGGTGATGCTCTATTCGATCGGCAAGGATTCCTCCGTCCTCCTGCATCTTGCGCGCAAGGCCTTCTATCCCGGCCGCGTGCCCTTCCCGCTCCTGCACGTCAACACGGGCTGGAAGTTCGCGGAAATGATCGCGTTTCGCGACAAGGTCGTCGCCGATTACGATCTCGACCTGATCGAGCACATCAATCCGCGCGGTGCGGCGGAGAACGTCACGCCGTTCACCCACGGTTCGGCGCTCTACACCGACATCATGAAGACCGAGGCGCTGCGCCACGCGCTCGACGCCGGCAAGTTCGATGCGGCCTTCGGCGGTGCGCGCCGCGACGAGGAAGCCTCGCGCGCCAAGGAGCGCATCTATTCCTTCCGCACGCCGGACCACCGCTGGGACCCGCGCAACCAGCGCCCGGAACTGTGGAACATCTACAACGGCATGATCCGCAACGGCGAAAGCGTGCGCGCCTTCCCGCTCTCCAACTGGACCGAGGTCGATATCTGGCGTTATATCCAGGCGGAAGAGATCCCGATCGTCCCGCTCTATTTCGCGGAAAAGCGTTCCTTCGTCGAACGCGACGGCATGATGATCCTCGCCGAGGACCCGCGTCTCGAACTGCTGCCGGGTGAAGTCAAGCAGGAAGGTGTCATCCGCTTCCGCACGCTCGGCTGCTTCCCGCTGACGGGCGCCATCCGCTCGCAGGCCACCACGCTCGACGACATCATCGCCGAGCTGGAGACCGCCACTGTCTCCGAACGCCAGGGCCGCGCGATCGACCGCGACCAGTCCGGCTCCATGGAAAAGAAGAAACGTGAAGGGTACTTCTGAGATGACCGCATCCGCCACCGCAACCGCCGAGGTTTTCACCGTGGACGAATCGGTTCTCGAAACGGCCAGCGACCAAGCGCGCGCGATCCGCGATTCCCGCCCGCTCCGCCTCATCACCTGCGGCTCGGTCGACGACGGCAAGTCGACGCTGATCGGCCGCCTGCTCTGGGACACCAAGGCCGTCAAGGAAGACCAGGCTGCGACCCTGCACCGTGACAGCGGCAAGCAGAACGACCTCGGCCTGCCCGATTTCGCGCTGCTGCTCGATGGTCTCCAGGCCGAACGCGAACAGGGCATCACCATCGACGTCGCCTATCGCTATTTTGCGACGGACCGCCGCTCGTTCATCGTCGCCGATACGCCCGGCCACGAACAATATACCCGCAACATGGCAACCGGCGCCTCGACGGCGGACCTTGCCGTGCTGCTGATCGATGCACGCGCCGGCATTCTCGAACAGACCCGCCGCCACGCCACGATCGCGTCGCTGATGGGCATTCGCCAGTTCGTGCTTGCCGTCAACAAGATCGACCTGACGAACTACGACCGTGCCGGCTTCGAGCAGATCGTGCACGACTTCAAGGAGTTCGCGCTGACGCTGGGTGTCAAGCAGATCACCGCCATCCCGATGTCGGCGCTGAAGGGCGAGAACGTCGTCTATGACGGCCGAGCCAACATGCCCTGGTACGAAGGCCCGACGCTGATCGAGACGCTGGAAAAGGCCACCACCCGCTCCAACCAGACTGTCGGCTTCCGTCTGCCCGTGCAGCGCGTCTCCCGCCCCGGCGAAAGTTTCCGCGGCTATCAGGGCACCGTTGCCGGCGGCTCGGTGAAGCCGGGCGATTCTGTCGTCATCCTGCCCTCGGGCATGGTGGCGAATGTCACCAAGATCGTCACCTTCGACCTCGTGCGCAACGCCGCCGTCGCGGGTGACGCGATCACGCTGGTGCTTGACCGCCAGGTGGACGTGTCGCGCGGCGATATGATCGTCGCCATCGACAGCCAGCCGATGACCGGCCGCGGCTTCGACGCGCAGCTCGTCGCCCTCCAGCCGGAAGGCATCGAGCCGGGCAAGCGCTACTGGCTGAAGAGCGGCTCGCGCCGTCAGCGCGTGAGCATCGAGCCGGTGAGCCAGCTCGACCTGAAAACCTCGAAGTGGCATTCGGCCGAAAAGCTCGGCATGAACGGCATCGGCAAGGTCCATCTCGTCTTCGACGAGCAGGCGATCTTCGACACCTACGAGCAGAACCGCACGACCGGCGCCTTCATCCTGATCGACCCGGACACCAACAACACGGTGGCCGGCGGCATGATCACGGGCCGCCGCTCGGAAATCGGCGGCATCCACAAGGACGACCAGCGCGTGCTGCTGTCGCTGCCCGCCGACCTCGCCGAAAAGATCATGGCCACCGAACTCTTCGCCAACCGCCGCCAGGATGTGGACGTGCGCCACACCAGTGCCGGCCGGGCTGCGGAAATTCTGGCCGATCTGGATGAATAGTCCCGGCTTCGCCATAGGATCTGCAAGCGGCGCTCCATGAGCGCCGCTTTCGTTTGGGCACTATCACTTTTTGCCCGGGCCAGCTTGCAGCACGCTCCATTTCTGCAATGTTGCGGGCCATGACGTCCCGCCTCACGATCGACTATCCGACACTCGCCACCGACCGCCTCCGGCTTCGCGCGCCGCGCATGGAGGATCGCGACACCTTCCACGCCATCCTGTCCGTTCCCGACGTGTCGCGCTTCTCCAACCTGCCCGATGCGCCGACGCGCAAGCAGACGGACCGGACGCTGAAGTGGATGTGCGAGGTCTTCGCGAAGGGCAAGGGCTGCGCCTGGATGATCGAGGAACGCACGTCCGGCAGCCTCATCGGCGCGGTCCGCTTCAACCGCATCGAGCACGAGGCGCGCTGCGCGCAGATCGGCTACGAGCTTGATCCGGCGTTCTGGGGCAAGGGATATATGCGGGAGGCGGTGGCGGCGGTCGTCGCCTGCGGCTTCGCGCGATTCGCTCTCAACCGCATCGAAGCCTGGACCTTGTCAGGCAATCCGGCCTCGGACCGGGTGCTGGAAAGAGCGGGCTTCCAATATGAAGGCACCCTTCGCCAGAAAGCCTGGTTCAAGGGTGCCTTTCATGATTTCAGAATGTTTTCACGACTGGCAGGCGACACGCCAGCGGCCTAGCGTTTTCCGCTCAGAAGAAGAAGTACCAGAGCACGAGAACGAGGAAGAGCGGCACACCCATCAACCAGAGGATCAAAGCCCGAGCCATTGTGGTTTCCTTTCCAACATTGCGTTGATCGGGAAATGCCCGGGCGGCAAAATTGTTCCATCAGCGAATGGTAATGCGAACCTTCAGCGCTCGCGGAACGCCTTGGCGAAATAGTCGGCGAGCGGCTTTACCAGATATTCGAGCGGCGAGCGTTCGGTGGTCTGGATGAAGGTTTCCACCGGCATGCCGGGCATGACGTGCTTGTCGCCGAGCTTCAGCATTTCGCCGACATCCGGCTTGATCTCCGCCTTGTAATAGGTCGCACCGGTGCGCTGGTCGGCGAGCACGTCGGCCGCGACCTTCGTCACATGGCCGAAGATTTCCGGCGTCGAGCGGTGGTCGAAGGCGGCAAAGCGGATATGCGCCATCTGGCCCACATGGACCTGGTCGATCTGGGTGGGCGAAATCTGCGTGGAGATGACGAGATCATGCTCCTGCGGGATGATGTAGAGCAGCGGATCGGCCGGGCGGATGACGGAGCGCAGCGCATGCACCTGCATGCCGAGCACGATGCCCGACATCGGCGCGGTGATGTCCATGCGGCTCAGCGTCTCCAGCTTGGCGTTGCGGTTTTCCCGGAGTTCGGCGACCTTCGCCTCGATCTCGCGCAGCGTCGTCGTCGCCTCCTCGCGCACCGTCGAGTGGATGTTGAGGATGGCGATCTCGATTTCGGCGACGCGGCCGGTATTCTCCGCGATGTTGGCGCGCGCTTGGCTGATCGTGCCGAGGATTTCCGCCTCCTCGCGCTGAAGGGCGAGCACGCGGCTGGCATTGGTGAGCGACTGGGCGAGCAGCTTGTTCTGGGCGTCCAGTTCCTTGCCGATCAGGCCCTGCTGGGTTTGCAGCGCCTTGATGCGGCTTTCCAGGCCCTCGTTCTGCTTGCCGATCTGCGCCTTCTTTTCCTGAAGCTGGCCGGCCTGCTTGCCGCGCGTTTCGGCACGCGCTTCCATCAGCCGCTTCTGGCCGGCAACGATTTCGGCGACGTCGGGATCACTCGCCGCGACCTTCAGCAGTTCCGGATCGAAGGTGATCTCGGTCTTCTCGTCCTGTTCCGCCTGAAGCCGCGCGGCGGTGCCGAGCAGGCTGAAGAGCTGGCCCTCGATGACGGCGAGTTCGGAGCGGTCGAAGGTGTCGTCGAGGCGCATCATCACGTCGCCCGCCTTGACCGTATCGCCTTCCTTGACGCGGATTTCGCCGACGACGCCGCCCGTCAGGTGCTGCACGATCTGGCGGTTGCTGGCGACCTCGATGATGCCGCTGGCGACGACCGCGCCGTTGATGCGCGTCAGCGCCGCCCAGGCGCCCATGCCGCCGAGCAGCACGAAGACCGTCGCATAGCCGGCAATCGCATAGCCGCTGCTGGCCCACTTGCGGTCCCTGGGTGCCGTTTCCTTTTTCATTGGCCGAAACCCCTTATTTGTTGCTGCCGCCGGTGCCGGCGACGACCTGCGTGTGGTTGCGCAGATGCGCGCGCAGCACGTCGTCGCGCGGGCCGAAGGCAAGGCGCTGGCCGTTTTCCATGATCAGGATCAGTTCGCATTCCTCGATCGCCGCCGGGCGATGCGCCATGATGACGATGGACTTGCCATCCGCCTTCATGTTGCGGATGGCGAGGTTGAGCGCCATCGAGCCCTCGGCGTCGAGGTTGGAGTTGGGTTCGTCGAGCACCAGCAGCACCGGATCGCCATAGAGCGCGCGGGCGAGGCCGACGCGCTGCTTCTGGCCGCCGGACAGCCGGCCGCCCATGGCCGGCAGCTTCGTGTCGTAGCCATCCGGCAGTCGCAGGATCATGTCATGCGCGCCGGCCTTCTTGGCCGCCTCCACCACCATCATCGGATCGGGATCGAGCGCCATGCGGGCGATGTTTTCCGCCACCGTGCCTTCGAACAGCACGACATCCTGCGGCAGGTAGCCGACATGGTCGGCAAGGCCGTCCGTGCCGTATTGTTCGAGCGAGGCACCATCGAGGCGCACCTTGCCGGCGGCGGGCGGCCAGATGCCGGTGAGCACGCGCGCCAGCGTCGACTTGCCCGATGCGCTCTGGCCGATGACGCCGAGCGCCTGGCCGGGCCTGAGTTCGAAATTCAGCATGCGCAGCGTCGCGACCTGCTCGCCCGGCGGCACCACCGTCACCTGCTCGACCTCCAGCAGGGCGCGGGGCTTCGGCAGCGCGGTGCGGGCCGTCTCCTCCGGCACGCGGCCGAGCAGCTCGGAAAGCTGCTTCCAGCCCTGCATGGCGCGCTGGATGAGAGACCATTGGCCGATGGCGCCCTCGATGGGGGCAAGCGCACGGCCGATGATGATGGAGCTTGCGATCATTGCGCCGGCGGTGATCTCGTTCTTCAGCACCAAATAGGCGCCGAGCGCCAGGATCGCCGATTGCAGGAAGACGCGGAAGGTTTTCGAAGAGATCGAATAGAAACCGTTGCTGTCGGAATAGTGGATGTTGGCTTCGAGCGCCCTGTCACGCAAGAGCTGCCAGCGGCCGGCGACGGCGCGGCGCATGCCGAGCGCGCGCACGGTGTCGCTTTCCTTCTGCAAGGTCTGGGTCATCTCGTCGCTGAGGCGGCCCGCGATCATCGCCTTTTCCTGGTCATCTTTCGTGCCGTTCTGGTTGAGCCAGGTGAGCGCCACGAGGATGAGGCCGCCGGCAACGCCGAGCATGCCCATCCAGGGATGGAACGTGAAGATGATGAAGAGGAAGAACGGCGTCCACGGAATATCGAACACCGTGAAGAGCGCTGGCGAGGACAGCACCTTCTGGATCGCGTCGAGATCGCGCATGCCGGTGACGGTGGAGACGCCCTGCGCGTGCAGGTTGGTGCGATCGAGCACGGCGTTGAAGACGCGCTTGTCGAAGCGGGCCTGGAAGCGGGCGCCGATGCGCGCCGCGACGCGGCTGCGGATATGGTCCAGCACGCCCATGACCATATAGAGGCCGATAATCAGCCCCGTCAGCGCCACCAGCGTCGCCTCCGAACGAGAGGACAGCACTCGGTCGTAGATCTGCAGCATGAACAGCGGGCCGGTGAGCACGAGCAGGTTCACGAAGAAACTGAAGAAGCCGATGGCGAGGAAGCCCGCGGCGCTCGATTTCAGCACGGCTCTGAGTTCTTCCACACCGGCTTTGCCCGATGGACGCATCACATTGTCTCTTTAAAGATCGACGCCGGAGGTTCGGCCGATCTCCGGCCGTTGTCCGAGCGGCGAAGGGCCACTCGACCGCCCTGCCGCGAGCGGCCGGATGCGGGGGTGCTCGCAAAACGCGAGCCACCTCAATGGAAGACGGTATAGGGCGCGATTTATTCGTAAATCAACAGAATTCCGACGAACCGCCTGAAAACAAGAGTTCAACTGTCATCTTTATCGTGCCGGCCAGCCCGTTTTGTCCCGCCATCCGTCTTGATTTCAAGCCTTCCGATGATGAAAAGCACGACGAAGCAGGCAACCGTTGCGAAGACGGCAATGAACCAATAGCCGAGGCCCACGCACAGTCCGACAGAGCCGGCGAGCCACATCCCTGCCCCGGTCGTCAGGCCTTTTACCTCACCCCGCGAGAAGACGATCATGCCGGCCGCAAGGAAGGCGACGCCGGCGGTGACCGCCTCGATGACGCGCAGGGGATCGATCTGCACCTGCTCGTCGGCAAAGCCCACCATATGCACGCTCTCGATCGAGAGAATGGCGAAGACGCAGGCCGACAACGCCACCAGGATATGGGTGCGCAGTCCCGCCGGATGCTCCCGGTACTCCCTCTCCGCACCGATCACCCCGCTCAGCACGATGGCCCCCACCATACGGGCCAGGATGACTGGATAGGGCAATCGCGTCGGCGGAAAGAAGTCGGCGAGGATCTGTTCCATGGCTCGCCAAACGCAACAGCCGCTTTTCGGTTCCCGCCGACGCTGAGCCGACAAAGAAAAATTTCCCGGCCAGCCGGGGTTTTGCCCAAGCTCTCGAATTTTTTTGACATTTTGCGCTTGTCGAAACGAAAAGCCTGATCTATAGGAAGCGCCGCTGGTCACGGAGTGTAGCGCAGTCTGGTAGCGCACCACGTTCGGGACGTGGGGGTCGAGTGTTCGAATCACTCCACTCCGACCAGCTTGAACCGCTTAAAATTCAGGCGGTTCAGACCTTTCCCGAAAACTTCACGAAAACCATATTTATGCGTAACGGCCCGGTTGCGGACCTTTTCGGAATGCGTTCGCCGTACTCTCGCTTGGTCGGCTTGCCAGCTCCATGGGGCTGATGCGCTACGACGCGCCCGGGATGTCACCTTTCGGCTGTGCCCTTCTGGTGCGTTTGGCAAGCGTGATCTTGATAGCGACCAGCACGGGAGCGGCAAAGAGGAAGAGTAGGGCAACGGCGGCGAAGGCGGTGTCGAAGGCGATCACTGTCGACTGGCCGGTCACCGACCTGCCGAGAAGGCTGGTCGCCGCGCGGCCGGCGGCGGCCGCGTCGAGACCCTTCGCGCTGAACAGGGCCGTCGTGGCAGTCAGCCGTTCGACGACGGCGGGCGTTCCTGCCGTGACATTGGCGCCGATGACGGCAGTGTTTGCCACCGTGGCCTGGTCGATCAGCGTCTGGAGCCCGGCAACGCCCATCAGCCCGCCAAGCTGGCGGCCGCTGTTGAAAAGGCCGATCCCGGCGGCAAGATTACGCCCGTCAAGCCTGCTGAAGGCGATCAGGGTGATCGACAGAAACAGGAAGCCGAGGCCAAAACCGCGCAGCAGGATCGCTGCCATCATGTCCGGCGCGCCGCTCTCGCCGCTCGACCCTGACAGCATCCACATCGCCGCCATGATCATCAGAATGCCGAAGGGCACGGTGGCGAAGGGAGGGACGCTGCGCACCTGCACCAGAAAGGCAGCGATAAGCAGCGCGACGACGAACAGCGCGCCACTCGGCAGCAGCAGCAGACCGGCATCGGTGGGCGTGAAGGCGAGCACGGAGACGGCGAAGGACGGGATCAGGAAAGCGCTGCCGAAAAGTGCGGCGCCCGCCACGAAACTGACGATGAAGGCGAATGTAAAATCCGCGGACGCGAACAGGGTTGCATCGACGAGGCCCCGCTCCGCGGCAAAGAGCTGACGGCCGAGGAACGTCACCAAGGCGGCAGCGGCGATCACCGCCAACCACAGGAGATGCGGTGCCTCGAACCAGTCCCAGCGACTGCCCTGGCTGAAAACATAAGTGAGGCAGAACAGTGTGATGGCAAGGAGCACGAAGCCTATCCCGTCGAAGGGTCGGCGTGCCATCTTCGCCGTGATCGGATCTTCGGCGGCGAGGAGAAGCCCGGTCGCTGCCAGCGCAACGGGCACGACGCAGAAGAAAATCCATGTCCAGGAATGGCTGTCGAGCAACCAGCCCTCCAAGGCGGGCGCGATCGTCGCGGGGGCAACGACGGAGCCGATGGCGAACAGGCATTGCAGGACAGGTTGGCGGGATGCCGGATAGGCGAGGAAGATCGCCGCCTGGCCCGCCACCAGCAAGACGCCGCCGGAAAAACCCTGCAGGAGCCGGAGGGCGATCAAGACATCGAGGCGCGCCGTGACGGCAGCGATCGCACACGCGCCCCCCATGACAAGGGTCGCGCCGAGGATAAGATTGCGAAGATTGAAGCGGTCCATCAGCCCGGCCGCGGCCATGAAGCCGATCAGCTTGAGCGCAGTGTAGCCGATGTCCAGCCACGCGAATTCGTCAGGCGTGGCATAGGTGTCGCCGATCATGTCGGCACGGCCAAGTGCCAGGACAGTGCTGGCGATCGCTTCGGTCAGCGCGGCCAGCGCGATGCCGCCGACGAACAGTGGCCCGGCCATCGACCGGCCGCGGGACGGCATATCGGCGAGGATGACGGTCATGGCCTGTCTCCAAGATCGACGGCGACACGGGCGGAAAGGCCGGGTACCAGGCGGCCGGGCAACGGATTGCCGGCAAAACGGATTTTGACGGGAACGCGCTGCACGACGCGGACGAAGTTTCCGGTCGCATTGTCAGCGGGAAGCAGACTGAAGGCCGAGCCGCTACCCGGCGCGAAACTGTCCACCACGCCTTCCAGCGTCTCGTCGGGATAGCCATCCACGGTGATGCGGACCCGCTGGCCCGGACGGATATGTTCGAGCTGGGTTTCCTTGAAATTCGCCACCAGCCAGACGTCGTCGACCGGAACGATATCGAGCAGCGAGACGCCGGGCGCAACGAGCCGACCGACGCGCACCTGGCGGTTGCCGACGACGCCGCCGACCGGCGCGCGAACGACAGTGCTGTCGACGTCGATCTCGGCAAGATCTCGCGCGGCCTTGGCCTGCGCCACGGCGGCGACGGCGGCTTCGCGCTGGGCGGCGAGCACGACAGTGCGCTGCTGCTGGGCCTCGACCAGTGCGGAAGCCGCAGCAAGGTTCGCCTCCGCCCGCGCCCGCGCGGAATCGCTTTCATCGACGCGCGCCTGGCTGACGGCATTGCTGAGGATAAGGCCGCGCTGCCGGTCGGACGCCTTGGTCGCAAGGTCCAACTCGGCAATGGCCGACCGACGCTGGGCCTCAGCCTGCCGAATGAGCATGCCTTGAAGCCGCACCTCGGCGTCGACATTGGCGAGGCGGGCGTCTGCTGCCTCGACATTGGCCGCCGCCTGCGCCAGCCGTGCGCGATAATCGCGGTCATCGATCCGAAACAGCACGTCGCCAGCCGCGACCGTCTGATTGTCGTTAACCTCGACCTGCGTGACATAGCCGGAAATCTTCGGCGCAAGCGAGGTGACGTCGCCGCGCACATAGGCGTTGTCGGTCGATGCCGTATCGCCCGAGCGGGCAAAGACCCAGCCTCCGGCCCCGATTGCCACAGCCAAAAGGCACAGCATGAGGCCGGCGATCTTCCTTCCCTTCCCGGACTTCGTCGCTGGCGTGGCGGCACCTTCTTCCTGAAGCTGTTCCGTCATCTCAGTTTCCCCCGGCCTGCTGGCCAAGCCAGTCTGTAAAACAGATCGTGCCAAGGCGCGGATTGCGGCCTGGCGTCAGCGAGCGGTCGTCGAGAATGGCGCCGAAATAACGCGCACGGATATCGGCAATGACCTTGCGTCTGTCGCCCGTCGCCTGTGCAAAGCCGCGAACCGCTTCATCAAGCGGGATGGCCTGCGGGCCGGCGACTTCAATCGTGCCGTTCACCGGAGGCGCCAGCGCGAGGTCGGCGAGCGTATCGACAACGTCGTCAGATGCGACGGGCTGGAACAGCGCTGGCGACACGCGGATTTCCTCGCCGTCGGCGATGGACTGCGCAATACCGCCAACGAACTCGAAGAATTGCGTGGCGCGCAGGATGGTGTAGGCGATGCCGGAGGCCTTGATCAGGTTTTCCTGCGCGACCTTCGCCCGGAAATAGCCGTTGCCGGGCAGCCGTTCGCTGCCGACAATCGACAGGGCGACGTGGTGGCGAACGCCGGCGGCAGCCTCTGCGGCGAGAAGGTTGCGCCCCGAGGTCTCGAAAAAGTCGAGCACGGCCGCGTCCTCCCAGACTGGCGCATTCGCCACGTCGATGACGACGTCTGCGCCAGCGAGCGCTTCGGCGAGCCCCTTGCGGGTGATGGTATTGACGCCCGTGCTGGGCGAGGCGGCAAGTGCCTCATGGCCTCGTTCGACAAGGGCCTTGACGAGCTTCGATCCGATGAGGCCACTGCCTCCGATCACAACGATCTTCATGGCATCTCTCCACATGTTCCGACCGCTGGATTGCCGTCGACGTAAATAAAGAGTGCCTGCCGGCCGCCTCGAAGTCCTTGGCGCGCGCTTGAATTCCTCTTGAAGAAGTCTTGGTTATTCGTCCAAGGATGCGGGTCGTGTTTGGAGACCGGGCAAAAATCGGTGCCGTGGGCTGACCTGCGCGAGACGGCTCCGATGGAGCGAAGACGCTTTGGTGGGTTCAGCGAGTTCTTCGCCCGTTATCCCTTGGAAAGGAGCGAGCGTGACCTTTTGGCAAGGCCACGACGCCGGTTGCCTGTTCCCTTCATTCTTGCCGCCGTGGTCATTCGGGCAAGCCCGCCAGACGCAAGCCCTCTGTCATGCGCAGAAGGTCTTCCGAGCGATGGATCGGCAGCCAATCCTTAAGGTTGGAGAGGCGTGCGGCAGGCTGCAAGTGGCGCAGGCGCCGCATTGCCTGCTGCGCCTCCATCGAGCGCCCCGTGAGCGCATGGCTTGCCGCCAGGAGCGTAAGGGCAATCAGGAGGTCGGGCAGGTTCCCCAAAGCCTTTTCCGCGGTGGCCGCAGCCGCGTCGAAGCGGCCGGCGCAGAAATGCGCGAGTGCGATGCCAGCCTGCATGCGAAACATCTCCGGATCGAGCGGGCTCAACCGGACGGCATGGGCGAGATCCTCCATCGCCTGTTCCGTTTCGCCGCGGAAAATGCGCAAAAAGGCGCCGAGAAACCAGGCGGGGGCGAAATTGGGATTGAGCAGCCGCGCCTTGTCGATGATTGCGATGCCGCCGTCGAGATCGCCGGCGAGGTGGCCGAGTGCATGGCCCGCGCGCGTCAGCGCCACCGCATCGTCGCGCCCGAATTCCACCGCCAGCCGCGCCAAACGTACGCCTTCGGCATTCTCCGCGGCCGGATTGCCCATCCAACCGTTCAGCTTACGCCAAAAATGGCACCATGCCGCACCGCTATAGGCAGACGCGAATTCCGGATCGCGTTCGATTGCCTGATGGAACAGGGGCAAGGCCGCCTCGATGGCGTCGCGCGTGCCATTGTGCAACCGGGCCATGCCGCGCAGATAATAGTCGTAGGCGTCGAGGCTCTCCGTAGGCTTGCGCTTGGCGCGCTCGATCTCGGCCCGTTCGAGTTGCGGCGAGATCGCGCCGACGACGCTTTCGGCGATCTTGTCCTGGAGTTCGAAGAGGTTACCGAGTGTACCCTCGAAACGTTCGGCCCAGAGATGCGCGCCGGTCGCGGCCTCGATCAGTTGCCCGGTGATGCGCACCTTGTCGCCCGCCTTGCGCAGGCTCCCCTCCAAAACATAGCGCACGCCGAGCGCGCGGCCGACCTCTTTCACATCGACGGCTTGTCCCTTGTAGGTGAAGCTCGAATTGCGGGCGATGACGAACAGCCATCGCAGACGCGACAGTGCGGTGATGATGTCCTCGACCACGCCGTCGGCGAAATAGTCCTGCTCCGGATCGCCGCTGAGGTTGTGAAACGGCAGCACGGTGATGGAGGGCTTGCTGGGCACGACAAGAGCGGGGACCGGCTCCACGATTTCCGCGGCAGGGTTTTCCACGGGGCTTGGCACACGGATGGAAATGTCGCCGACAAAACAGAATCCCTTACGGGCAACGGTGCGAATGAGGCGCTGCGCCTCGCCGCTGTCGCCGATTGCCTTGCGCACCGCATTAATATGGCTGGCAATAGTCGATTCAGAGACGATCCGCCCACCCCAAACTGCCTCAAGCAGATCATCCTTGCTGACGACGCAGTCGCGGTTCTTGACGAGATACAGCAGGAGATCGAAAACCTGCGGCCCGACAGCCACGACCTCGCCACACCGGGTGAGCTCCCGGCGCGGTTGGTCGAGCAGGTAGTCTCCAAACATGAACTGCACGATCGGCATCCTCGCGCGATTTTCGTCCACGCCCTGCGCTACACGAGCGGGTTTCCAGCATTGTTACCACACTACCGCCTAGCGTGCCCGTTTGCTGGCTGCAAGCGTTTCGGCATTGGATGAAAATTCAAGGCATTTAAGAAGCAATTCGCGTCCACAACCAAGGACTTCCGGCGGCTCGCAGAGAGACGATCCGCTTTGTCCGGCTTGACGAAAAACCGGGACATCCCTTAGCCTTCTGGTTAAGGCCGGGGGACACACTAGGGGATAGCAGTACTGCGCGGGCTGAACATCCAATTTACGTTGGCAAGGGCGGCAGCGATGATCATCATTGCGATGTTCATTTCGCTGCTCTTCATGCTCGGTCTGTGGCTCAACACAAGTTATCGGGACGCGGTCCGCCGTACCGAGGAACGGGCCATTGCGGCCTCCAAGATTGTCGCAGGCAACGTGTCGCTGCTCGATTCCCTGGCACGTCAGGCCCTTCGGCGCATCGACGAGACGCTTGGCGAGGACATCGTGCCGCCGGCATCGACCGAGGTGCGCAACATCGCGGAGGCCGTCGCCGACTTGCCCGGCCAGGTGAAGGCTTACGTGGTCGACGATAGCGGTCTCACCCTCTATTCGACCGATCCCATGGTGAAGCCGATCAGCATCGTTGACCGACCCTATTTTTCGGATCTGGCAAAGGGTGCCAAGCAGCACATTTCGAGCCTCCTGATGAGCCGTCTCAACGGCGAGCAGATTTTCGCCTTCAGCCGCAGGCTGGAGCGGAATGGCCGCTTCGCCGGCGCCGCAGTCGTTTCTTTCGAGGCCAAAGTCCTTGCTGATGTCTGGGAGGCCGTCGATCTCGGCCCGAACTCCACTGTCAGCTTCGTCCGCTCTGATGGCCAGTTGGTCGCCCGCTACCCGCTCGCCGAGGGGCCGCTCGATATGAGCAAATACGTGCTTTTCACGGATTACTTACCCAAAGCGGAGGCCGGCACCTATGACGCCATTTCGCCCGTCGATAGCGCCCACCGCATCGTCGCTTACAGAACAGTCGAGGACACAGGGCTGATCGCACTCGCTTCGGCCGACTACGATTTCGGCATCCAACGCTTCTGGCGAGATGGGACCGTGGCGATTTCGGTGCTGATCCTGGCCAGCATCAGCCTTCTTGCCGCCGGCCAGTGGATCCGCCATCTGCGGCAACGCGATGCCGCGCAATCGCAGCTGCTCCGCAATGCGCTCGCGGACAATCAGCTGCTCCTTCGCGAGATCCATCACCGCGTCAAGAACAACCTGCAGGCCGTCCAGAGCATCGTGCAGCTTCAGCGCCTGCCCTCGGACGTTCAACAATCGCTGACCGATCGCATCTCCTCCATGGTCGCCGTGCATGAGCAGATCTATCGGCATGACGAATTTTCACGTCTGCGCGCGCGGGACCTGATGACATCCGTGGTGGAGAAACTGATCAACGCCTATGGCGCACCCGTGACGATGGACTATGACATCGACGATATCGCCGTCTCGGCCGACAATGCCACCCCCCTCGCCCTGCTGACGAACGAACTCCTGACCAACACCCTCAAATATGCCTTTGCGGATGGCCGCACAGGCATGGTTTCCATCGCGCTCAAGGCTACTGGGGGACGGCGAGCCCGGCTTACCGTCAAGGACAACGGCATCGGCTTTGATTCACAGACCATAAAACAGGGTATGGGAAGTCGCTTGGTCCGGGGCGTCGTCAACCAACTGAACGGTACGTATACCTTCGACGGAAGCAGCGGAGCGACCTTTGTGGCTGAGCTTGATATCGTGGATATATGAGCACCGCGCGCGCCGTTCGCAGACAACATTGAGGCACCAGTGCAGGCCGTCGGATCGATAAACGTATGCCCGAACCGACGCCATCGATCAGCAGACGGGTTCCCAGAAGAGCGACCGCGACCACGTCGCGTGCGAAACAACGCTCATCCATCCCGCAAGCGACCGTCAGACCCTCGATCCCGCATCGGGAACATAGGTCAGCCTAATCACATCATCGTCAATCCGATCGTTCGTCAAGAGGCGGAGCGGCGGGCGGGGACCGGCGAAATAGGGTTTGCCGTGGCCGAGCACGACGGGGTGCAGGTAGATTCGATATTCGTCGATCAGGCCAAGCTCGGTGAGGCTTTTCGCCACGTCCGGGCCGGCAACTTCGATTTCACCCTCGTGCGCGGCCTTCAGCGCGCGGATCTCGCCCTCAAGATCATCTCCGAGAAGCGTGGCATTGGGGCCGACCGACGTCAACGAACGCGAGACGACCCACTTGGGCTGGGCCCGCCACGCCGCGGCGAAGGCACGTCTATCTGCGTCCCACTCCGGATGATCGTCATCCCAGTAACGCATGATCTCGTACATGCGCCGACCATAGATACTGCCCGCCTGCCCCCGCGCCTCCTCGATGAAATGGCGGAACAGCGTAGGGCTCGGCCCGAAAGACATATGGTCGACATAGCCGTCGAGGGACTGGTTCATTCCAAACACGAGCTTCGCCATGCCAGTTCCTTCCTCGCGCGGCACATTCCCAAGGTGCTGATTGCGATATGCAACCGGTTAAAGGCTAGATCGAGTGGTTTTATATTGCAACCGGTTTTTTGAAGTATGTATGAATGCTCAAGGGCGACCGGTCGCTTTTCGGCAACTCAACCGCCGCTTTTTCGCCATCTTGACCACGCGTTTCCACTCCCTATATTGCGCTGCAACAAAGGAGCGAAACATGAACGTAGCGCCGAGAAATCCAATCACCGACCTTCGCGCAAGCACTGGCTATACCATCGAGGAGCTGTCGGTGGTTTCCGGTCTCACCGTTATCGAGATCATGAAAATCGAGAGCGGTGAGTTGGTCGACCCTGCAAAGGTTGCCCGCCTCTTTGCGGCGGCGGGGTTAAAGCAGGTGTAACTAGCGCATGACATCTATCTCCAAGACAGCTTGGTTGGACATTTAAGGGGGCTTTTGCCCCCTTTGTTTTGCGTGCCCCATGCGGCTGGCCTTGAGCAACTTTTACTGGAGCGCTCAATCGCTATGCTCGAATGAAAAATACTCCGGCTAGCAGCACCAAGGCGGCCGCCTGCAAAAACCACATTGGCCATTCTGACGACATGACAATTCCTCCTGTAACGGAAGGCGTGTAGAAGGGTTTGGTTCCGCAAAAGCGGCACTGGGCACGCAAAGGGGGTAGGGAAAATGTCGGTTCATGAAATCACAGCCAAGATAAACAATAGCAGCATTCTCGGCATGGGGTCGAAGCCCGATTCGAACAGTACGAACCGGCACAACACGCTTTCGGCGACGCACCGGCTGAAAAACTCCTTCGTACACACCAAAGCAACGGTGAACGCCACCAGCAACCGGCTTTCCTTTGTCGATGCCGCCAGCTCTATCGATTTCAATTCGAGCTACATTCACTTCCAGGACGACTGGACGACCTGCGGCACCCTGGACGTAAACCGCCGCCTTGTTGCGAGCGGCAACTTCAGCGGCTGCACCTACAAGGTCTTCGATTCCGGCTCCGGCGCCTTCACCTGCCTGCATATTGCACGGCCGTCGGGCAAAGGTGCGGATGCCCTGGTCGGGCTCGCCGACGATTATGCGGCTCAAAAGAAGTGGACGCTGGTGCGCGAGGTCAAGACCGTCGGCCATATCGGGGTCAACGGGTGCAAGGAAATCTTCCTGATTTCCTATCTCTCGCCGAACAAGGAGATCCACACGATCCGCGTGAACCTCAACAATATGGGCCTCGTCGTCGACAAGGAATTGTTTGTCGACAAGGTTTGATGCGCGCGCCGAATCAACGGCGTCGGGCTGGCGGGCCGGGCATCCAGGCCGCCAGCGCGTAGCCCTCCGGCCTGACGATATCTCGAAAAACTCCACAAAAGCCTGGTTTTTAGCCCTGCGGTCAGTCAGTTCGCGCCTTCATGCGCAATACTGCCCCGATAAGCAGAAGTATGACCAAATTTGTTCTTCCGTGCATGAATAAGGCTTCTTGCAGGAACGTTTCCCATTCCTATGATACCAGCATTCAAGGGGCGGGAGTGCGTCCGACGCAGGCACAATGCGTGCGGACCGGGGGAAATACTCGCCTTCCAGCAGAAATCCAGACGTTTTGGTCGAAGGGGCAACACGCATGACCGGCACAGGCAAGACGACAAAGACAATCTTCGCGACGGGATCGCAGTTCATTGACGCCGTCCTCAGCGGAAACGCCTGGGGCGGCACGAACATCACCTATGCATTCCCGACATCCACCAACAACTATTCCTACACGAACGAGACGAGCAACAATTTCGGCTCCGTCTCGCTCATGCAGAAGAATGCGGCCCTCTTCGCCATGGAGAAGAGTTTCGGCGGCACTGCGAATGACGGCTTTTCCGTCGAAGGCTTTACCAACCTCAATTTCAGCGCCGGCTCGTCGAGCACCGCAACGCTGCGCTTCGCCCAGTCCGATGCTGCGAACCCGACGGCCTATGCCTATTATCCGGGCGGGTCGGCCGAGGCCGGCGACGTCTGGTTCAGCACGGCCTATGCCGGCACGATCAACGACTACCGCACGCCACAGGCCGGCAACTATGCCTGGCACACGATGATCCACGAGCTCGGCCACGCGCTGGGTCTCAAGCACGCGCATGAAACTGATACATTCGGCGCCATCCAGCCCGAGTGGAACAGCCCCGAATATACCGTGATGACCTACAACGCCTTCGTCGGCGATTCGGGCGGGCCCTATCAATATGAAGAGTTCGGCGGACCACAGACCTTCATGATGGCCGACATCTACGCGCTCCAGCACATGTATGGCGCGGATTACACGACCAACAAGGGCACGACCGTCTACAAGTGGAAGCCCGGTAGCGGCGACACGTTCGTCAACGGCAAGGTCGCCATCGACGCCGGCGGCAACCGCATCTTCGCCACCATCTGGGATGGCGGCGGAAACGACACCTACGACCTGACGGCCTACAAGACGGGTGTCGAGATCGACCTTCGCGCCGGCGCCTATTCGATGTTCAGCAAGACTCAGCTTTCGTTCCTCGGCGGCGGGCCGAACGACGGCTATTCCCGCGGCAACATCTTCAATGCGCTGCTGTTCAACGGCGACAAGCGCTCTCTCATCGAGAATGCCAAGGGCGGCTCGGGCAATGACAGCATTCTCGGAAACGAGGCCAAGAACAAGCTGTACGGCAATGGCGGCAACGATACGCTGAACGGCGGAGGCAACACCGACAGGCTCGACGGTGGCGCCGGCAACGACAAGCTGACCGGCGGTTTCGGCGCGGATATCTTCGTGTTCAAGAAGGGTTATGGTCGCGACACCATCACCGACTTCAAGAACAATATCGACGATATCGACCTGCGCTCCTACAATTTCTCCAAGATCAGCCAGGTGCTGGGCAAGGCGGACCAGGTCGGCAGCGACGTGCATATCGAGCTCGGCGGCAACGACGTGCTGATCCTCAAGAAGTTCAACATCGACAATCTCGACAAGTCGGACTTCATTCTCTGAAGCCTCTCCCGGCGTGCCCTGGCCCATTCGCGGTCGGGGCACGCCCTCACGCTTGCGCGCCGTCGACGCGAACTGTTGCAAATCCGCACGTTTGACGCCTCTTCGATGGGGATGACGGGAAAGTTCGCATGGTGGCGATTCCCCTTTTGCGCGCGCTGCGCTATGGCGAATCCAGGCTCCCATTCACAGCCACACCAAAGCTCCCAAGGAACTGGCACACATGAACTCCCGCATTGCAATTCTGGCAGGCGTCGCGCTTGCCCTCGCCGGATGCACCACCGCAATCGTCGCGTCCAACCCGCTGCAGGCCCGCTGGAACGGCAAGACCGCCGGCAGCTTCTTCGCGGCCTACGGCCCGCCGATCTCCGACGTGAGCGGCGCGGGCGGCACGACGCTCTACAAGTGGCGCGGCGGCTTCTCAAAGGGCAAGTCCTGCACGGTGGAGCTGACCGTGAACGACGCCTACCGGATCAACAACATCCGCGCCGTCGCCGACCGCGTCGACCCGAAGGGCGGCCCGACCCATTGCGAAAAGGTGCTGGACGCCGCGTCGTAAAAACACGGCGCGCGATCGACATTTTCGAAGGCCGCGCATCCCTGTGCGGCCTTTTCCTTTTTGGGAGGACGACATGGACGAGGACCGCCTCTACCACGACCCGGCGCTTGCCGATTTCTACGATCTGGAAAACGGCTGGGAGCGCGCGCCGGATTTCGATTTCTGCCTAAAACTTGCAGCAGACGCCGCAAGCGTGCTCGACCTCGGCTGCGGCACCGGCGAACTCGCCGTGGCGCTTGCCGGCGGCAGGACGGTCGTCGGCGTCGATCCCGCACCGGCCATGCTCGCCATCGCGCGGGGCAAGGCGGGTGCTGCAAGCGTCGAATTCGTCGAGGGCGATGCCCGCACGCTGCGCCTCGGCCGCCGTTTCGAGCTCGTGCTGCTGACCGGCCACGCCTTCCAGGTTTTCCTGACGAGAGAAGACCGCCAGGCAGCCCTCGCCACCATCGCCGCCCACCTTGCTCCCGGCGGCCGCTTCATCTTCGACAGCCGCAACCCCGCCTGCCGCGAATGGGAGGAATGGGGGCCGGAGGAATCCATGCGCCTCCTCGACCACCCTCGCTTCGGCCCCGTCGCCGCCTGGAACGACGTCGCCCACGACCCCGCCACCGGCATCGTGACCTACGGCACCCACTACGAAATCCGCACCACCACCCAACGCCTCTCCGCCACTTCTCACATCGCCTTTCCGGAGAAGGCGGAGCTGGAAGCGTTGATAGCGGAAGCGGGCTTGCGGGTGGATCGGTGGCTGGGGGATTGGGAGGGCAATGCCTGGCAGCCCGGTGCCAAGGAGCTTATTCCGTTGGGTGGGCTCATCTAAAGCAGAAGCCCGCCAAACCTCTCCGGCGGGCTTCTTCGTTCAATCAATCCAGCAGGTCGGCCGGGACCTTGCCGCCGTTGTCGGCGAGGGCTTTCAGCAGGGCCTTGTGCAGCCAGATGTTCATGCTGGCGGAGTCGTTCTTGTCGCCGGTGAAGCCGAGTTCGTCGGCGAGTTCCTTGCGCTCCTGGAGGCTGGCATCCATGCCGAGGGCCTTCATCAAGTCCACGATGGAACGGCGCCAGTCGAGCTTCTGGCCATTCTTGGCAACGGCTGCATCGAGGATCGCCGCGACGTCGACCGGCTGGCTCGGCGTGGCCGCAACCGGCTGGCTTTCGGTGGTCGCCACGACCGCCTCGTTGCTGATCGTCGGCGTCGCGGAAACATCCGCCGTCGCCGGCTTTACGGCGTCGGCCGTGATCGTTTCTACCGGCTTTTCTTCCTCTGCCTTGCCGAAGAGCTTTTCCTTGATGGAACTGAAGATACCCATGTGTGACTGACTCCCTGTTGATCTCTACCGGCTCTGACTCGGCATGACCAAAATAGAGCCACTGCCTGTCATTTCAATGAATACAACAGATGATCTGAAAATGCCGCGAAGAGTCAACTTCACGTCCACGAGTTGGCTGGAGGCAGAGGCCCTTATGTAAAACTTGCCAAGAAATGTGCCGGGCTTTTCTATTTTCTGAACTCTTTTACATTCGGCATATGGCGAAGAAAAAGAAACGAATCACAATCTCTACGAAACCAGCGATAGCGCGCCTCGATCGAATGATGCCGATCCTTTACGGCAATATGCAGAATGCAATTTGGATCGAGGCGACAATGGAGGTTGGAAACAACACTGTCGGCGAGATGACCGACAGAAATTTTCCAGGGGCGAGCGCCTATAACCGGATCATGCGTAGTTTGGCCTATGATCTCGCAATGCACCTTGCACGCCTCTATGACATAGGCAGTAAAAAGCATCATCCCAACAAACGGGATGTCGCATCTATCCCGCTCGCTTTCCGGCTACTACGCCAGCAACGGTGCAAGAGTGCCCTATCCCAACGAGCCAGGACGTGGCTTCCCCATAACACTTCGTTCGCAGGCACATCTGAGAGAGATTGCCTCAAAGCAATTGAGCGAGCTTTAGAGAGCTATTCTGAAACCATGAAGGGGCGACAAGGGCGCCGTGTGGTGACGACGCTGAAGGAGTTTCGAGATGTGTTCATGGCACATTCGCTCATGAAAGACTCAGACGCGAACCCGATTTATAATCAGTTGTTCCGGCTGACGGATTGCGCCCGTGATTTCGTCCAAGATGCTCGACTTGCCATCGAAGGAAAGGCTAACGATCTAAAAGAGCAGGAACGTATATTGGCTGCGGATGCGAGGCGATTCTGGCGTATGGCTTTGCTGGGAGAACGCGACGAAAGCGAAATTCTCGCGGACTAGGCGCAACATATAAAAGACAGCAAGCGCTTATCCACTTAGGCTTCCACGCAACTAATTGAATTTTATCAATAAAAAATCCGTGGCTGGGGCGCCAGGATTCGAACCTGGGAATGCCGGTACCAAAAACCGGTGCCTTACCGCTTGGCGACGCCCCAACATGGCGGGAGCCTGATAGCAAAGGCGCGAGGCGTGGACAATGCTTAACTTCCGCCTGGGGTGATTATTCTCCGGGCGTGGCTCTCGAATTGCGCGGGCTTCAGCCTTGGCAGGCGGGCGTGGCGGGGATAGGGTCCGGGCATTCGACCGTCTTTCCGGCGGCGGCTCGCCCCCTTTGACCGGGCGCACCAGCCGCGCCGATTCTCACGAGGAGCCGCCATGTCCCAGTTTCGCGCCCGTCCGCCGGCGATGCCGACCGTTCTTCTCGATGATGCGGTGGTGCGCGTGACGCGCTGGGATTTCGAGCCGGGGGCCGATACCGGCCATCATGTGCACGGGCTCGGTTATGTCGTCGTGCCGATGACGGATTGCGATTTCCTCATCGAGGAGGAGACGGGCGATCGGCGGGTGCACAGCAAGGCGGGTGCGGTCTACCGGCGCGAGGCGGGGGTGGCGCACAATGTCGTCAATGGCGGCGACAAGCCGATGAGCTTTATCGAAATCGAATACAAGTGACAGCCGTGTCCAATTCCACACAAGACGACAGCCAGGAAACCCCGCATTTCGACCTGGAATTCAAGCCGGCGCATGGCGAGGCGGTGCCGGTGGCGCGGCGCGTGCAGCGCATCACCGTCAACAATCCCGGCCCCTTCACCTTCCACGGCACGAACAGCTATATCGTCGGCGACCGCTCTGTGGCGGTGATCGACCCCGGCCCGGAGGACGAAGCGCATTTCCAGGCGCTGATGACGGCGCTTGCCGGGCGCGAGGTGACGCATATCGCCGTCAGCCACACCCACCGCGACCACTCGCCGCTCACTCGCCGTCTCAAGGCGGAGACGGGCGCGATCGTCGTGGCGGAGGGACCGCACCGGGCGTCGCGACCGCTGCATGCCGGCGAGGTCAACCCCTTCTCCGAAAGCTCGGACATGGATTTCGTGCCGGATATCGCGCTCGGCGACGGCGAGACGGTGGAGGGCGACGGCTGGGCGCTGACGGCGCTGCACACGCCGGGCCACACGGCCAACCACGCGGCCTTCGCGCTCGACGGGCCGGAGGGCATCGTCTTTTCCGCCGACCATGTCATGGCCTGGGCGACGACCATCGTGGCACCGCCGGATGGCGCCATGGCGGACTACATGGCCTCGCTCGACCGGCTGCTTCAGCGCGACGACCGCCTGTACTTCCCCGGCCATGGCGGGCCGGTCACCGAGCCGGCCTCGTTCCTGCGCGGACTCCGGACCCATCGGCGCATGCGCGAGCGGGCGGTGCGCGAGCGGGTGCGCGCCGGCGACCGGCTGATTGCCGACATGGTGAAGGTGATCTACCGCGAGACGGACCCGCGCCTGCATGGCGCCGCCGCCCTTTCGGTGCTGGCGCATCTGGAGGACCTGGTGGGGCGCGGCGAGGTGGTGACCGAAGGGCCGCCCGCGCTGAAGGGGCTCTATTTCCCCGCCCCCGGCTTCTAGAGTCTTACGTTTGTCTTTTCGGGAAAACCGGTTTCCACTTTTCCCCGACAAACTCTGATCAGTCGCCCGCGATGCCGAGCAGTTCGGCGTCGAGCGCCTTCAGGTAGCCCTCCACCAGCTCGGCGCCGATGCCGAGATCGTGCGGGCCGTAGCGCGAGGCGGCGCGCATGTCGACCAGCGTCGTCTCCGCCTCTTCGCGCAGCCGTATGACCACATCGAAGCGGAAGCCGAAGAGCGGCGAGCGCCATTCGCCCTGCAGCAGCACATCGCCGGGGCCGCCGATGCGCGGGATCACCGGCGTTTCCAGCGGGCGGGCTTCGGGGATCGGCACGTCGCCGAGCGGTTCTTCACTCGCAGAGGCTTTGTTGGGGTCGACGACGAGGTCTTCGAGGTCGGCGAGGATATTGTCGAGCCCGTTCTCGGCGGTGATGGTGATGCCGTAGGCCGTCGCCACCTTGCGCACGCCCTGATAGACGCGGTCGAGCGCGCCGTCGTAGCGCCGGCCGGAGAGGCCGGGATAGGCTTCGAGCTGCACGGTACGGTCGCGGGCCGTCACGATGCCGACGCGCGGCAGCCAGTCCTGCTCGGCCGAGGGTTCGGAAAGCCAGGGCGGCGCGGCGACGGTATCCGTCGTCACATCGTAGAGCGCCGGCTTGTAGAAATAGGCATAGGCGCTGGCGCCGGCCACGCCGAGCGGCAGGAGCGAGAAGAGCAGCGCCGTCAGCGCCGCCTTGCCGCCGCGCGCACCGACATGCCAGAGGCGCGCCAGGCCCACGGCCGCCAGCAGCACAGCCAGCCCCGCCATCACCGCGGCAAAACCCGCCAGCACCAGGAAATGCGGCGTGGTCAGCGGCCCGAAGCGATGCGACAGCACGGCGGCGATGAACAGCAGGCAGGAGAACAGCGCCATGCGCCGCGCCCAGTGCGCCGCATGCGAAACGGGCCGTTCGTACTGGATCGTGATTGCCATGGCCTCACCGGATGCGCCTGCCGTTCCCTCTCCCTAGCGCAGTGTCGCTGATTTTTCCATCGGCTTGGTGCGGCATCTTGACCGGGGGTTTTGCGGCACGGCCGCGGAAAATCCTTGCGTGCCGCAAATTCGCCACGCTCGTTAACGACTTTTCACACACGGGGGTTGAGAAGGAGCAAGATGATGTTGCCGATGCATACGGCTGCCGACACGGCGATTGCCACCACCGCTGGCGAACCCGCCCTCCCCCTGGAGCTTCTGGAACTCGAACTTTCGCTCGACGGTTTTTCCGGCGACGAGGCTGGTTTTGCGGGCGCGGTGCGCGCCGCCGCCGATCAGGTGGGCGGTGATTTCCTGTTCGACCTTCCCGCTTCCGGGCTTGCGGAAGATTGCCGGCGCATCGCCGCACTGCGCGTGCCGCAGGGTGACGACGGCGCGCTTGCCGTGGTTTTCGCGCTGCTCGATGCGGAAGGTGCGGCCATCCGGGTGGAGAACCCCGACGAGAAGACCAAGGACCTGAAGCGTTTCGCGGATGCCTTCGTCGACGTGCTGGAGCGTATCTGAGGTCTTGCGAGCGCGCGCTTACGGGCCTTTTTTGCTTATGCGCAATTCCGGACGCAAAACCGCTTCGCACTTTTGCTGGAATTGCTCTATCCATGGCGCGTTACAGATCGCCGGAGCCAGCATGTCCAAAGTGGTTATTCGCCTCGCCGCCCTTGCCGCCACCGCACTCTTTCTCGCCGGCTGCCAGACGGCCGCCGAAGTGCGCGCGAACGACGAGAACAGGTGCCGCTCGTACGGGTTCCGCATGGGCACGGACGCCTTCGCCGAATGCCTCCAGCGCATAGACCTCGATCGCCGCGCGGATTTTCGCGCCGCGCGCATGGAATCGCCGCTCTGGGATCGCCCGACCTACATCTACGTCCGTGGACGGCGCCACTGATCCTCAGGTCTTGCTGCCATTGAACGCTGCCTGCGCCGCCGCGAGCCTTGCGATCGGCACGCGGAAGGGCGAGCAGGAGACGTAGTCGAGGCCCGCCTCTTCGCAGAAGTGGATCGAGGCCGGATCGCCGCCATGTTCGCCGCAGATGCCGAGCTTCAGGTCGTTGCGGGTGCGCCGGCCACGCTCGGCGGCGATGCGGATCAGTTCCCCCACACCATCGAAATCGAGCTGCACGAAGGGATCCTGCTCGACGATGCCCTTCTGGATATAGGTCGACAGGAAGGCCGAGGCGTCGTCGCGCGAGATGCCGAAAGTCGTCTGGGTCAGGTCGTTGGTGCCGAAGGAGAAGAACTCGGCCGATTCGGCGATGACATGGGCACGAAGGGCTGCGCGCGGCAGCTCGATCATCGTGCCGACGAGATAGTCGATCGTCACGCCGGTTTCAGTGATCACCGCCTTGGCGACCTCCTCGATGCGGGCCTTGACGTAATCGAGCTCCGCCTTGAGGCCGACGAGCGGCACCATGATTTCCGGTACGACGGCGGCCCCCGTGGTGCGCGCGGCTTCCGCAGCCGCCTCGAAGATGGCGCGGGCCTGCATTTCGGCGATCTCCGGATAGGAAATCGCCAGCCGGCAGCCGCGATGGCCGAGCATCGGGTTGAACTCATGCAGCGTATCGACGCGGCGGCGCAGCACGGCCTCGTCAATGGCGAGTGCGGCCGCCACTTCGGCGATCTCCTCGTCGCTCTTCGGCAGGAATTCGTGCAGCGGCGGGTCGAGCAGGCGGATCGTCACCGGCAGGCCGTGCATGATCTCGAACAATTCCACGAAGTCCGAGCGCTGCATGGGCAGGAGCTTTGCGAGCGAGGCGCGACGGCCCGCCTCGTCCTCGGCCAGGATCATCTCGCGCATCACATTGATGCGGCTGCCCTCGAAGAACATGTGCTCGGTGCGGCAAAGACCAATGCCTTCCGCACCGAAGGAGCGCGCCGCGCGGGCATCCGCCGGCGTCTCGGCGTTGGTGCGCACCTTCATGCGGCGCGTGCGGTCGGCCCATTCCATGATCTGGCCGAAATCGCCGGACAGTTCCGGCTGGAGCATGGGGATCTCGCCCTTCAGCACCTGGCCGGAGGAGCCGTCGATGGTGATGATATCGCCCTTGGTGAGCGTCAGTCCCTGGGCAATCAGCAGTTCATTGCGCAGATCGACGCGCAGCGTGCCCGCGCCGGAGACGCAGGGCGTGCCCATGCCGCGCGCGACGACGGCTGCATGGCTCGTCATGCCACCGCGGGTGGTCAGAATGCCTTCCGCGGCGTGCATGCCGTGGATGTCTTCCGGGCTCGTCTCGATGCGCACGAGGATCACCTTGCGGCCCTCCTCTTCCGCCTGCACGGCATCTTCCGAGGTGAAGACGATCGCGCCGGTCGCGGCACCCGGCGACGCCGGAAGCCCCGAGCCGATGACGTCGCGGCGCGCGCGCGGATCGATCGTCGGGTGCAGCAGTTGGTCGAGCGAGGCGGGATCGATGCGTGCGACGGCCTCGCCCTCGCTGATCAGCCCTTCCGTTGCCATGTCGACGGCGATCTTCAGCGCCGCCTTGGCGGTGCGCTTGCCGGAACGGGTCTGGAGCATCCAGAGCGTGCCGCGTTCGATGGTGAATTCGAGGTCCTGCATGTCGCGGTAGTGCCGCTCCAGCCGGTCGCAGATGGCGCGGAACTCGGCAAAGGCCTCCGGCATCAGCTTTTCCAGCGACGGCCGGTCGGAGCCGGACGCGATGCGCGCCTCTTCCGTGATGTTCTGCGGCGTGCGGATGCCGGCGACGACATCCTCGCCCTGCGCGTTGACGAGGAACTCGCCGTAGAGCTTGTTTTCGCCCGTCGAGGGATTGCGCGTGAAGGCGACGCCGGTGGCGGACGAATTGCCGAGATTGCCGAACACCATGGCCTGGACGTTGACGGCCGTGCCCCAAATGGCGGGGATGTTGTGCAGGTGGCGGTAGGTGACCGCGCGGGCATTCATCCAGCTCGCAAAGACCGCGCCGATGGCGCCCCAGAGCTGGACTTCCGGATCCTGCGGAAATTCCTCGCCCAGCTCTTCGCGGATGATGTCCTTGTAGCGGCCGATGACATGCTGCCATTCGACGGCGGAAAGCTCGGTGTCCTGCTCGTGGCCGAGGCGACCCTTTTCGTCTTCCAAAATCTCTTCGAAGACCTCATGGTCGAGGCCCATGACGACGTCGCCATACATCTGGATGAAGCGGCGGTAGCTGTCCCAGGCGAAACGCGCATCACCGGCATCGTGGCCGAGCGCCTGCACCGTGCTGTCGTTGAGGCCGAGGTTGAGCACCGTATCCATCATGCCGGGCATGGAGGCGCGCGCGCCGGAGCGCACGGAGAGCAGCAGCGGCTTTGCCGTGTCGCCGAAGGCGCGGCCGGTGATCGCCTCCATCTGGCGAAGCGCGGCGCGGACCTGGTCCTTCAGCTCCGGCGGCAGCGTGCGGCCGCTGTCGTAATAGTGGTTGCAGGCGGAGGTGACGATGGTGAGGCCGGGCGGCACCGGCAGGCCGAGATTGCACATCTCGGCAAGGTTCGCGCCCTTGCCGCCGAGCAGATTGCGATCGCTCGCGCTGCCTTCGGCGCGGCCTCCCCCAAAGGTATAGACCCACTTCTCCATCGACGCCTCCCCAAATGCGTTTTGACAATCTACATGAACAGCATGTCTTTGAAAACGCGGCGTGATGAGTTTTTTGCTGCATTGCATCAAAATTGCGACCGCGATGCAAAATTATAAGGATCAAATATAAAAGCCGTGCCCCTGGCGGGAACACGGCTTGCGATCGGTGCGATCCGACGGCTCAGTTTCCTTCGATGGAAAGCCCCTGGTCGTCGAGCTTTATCTCCACGCCGTCCGGCTTCTTTTCTTCCTGATAGGCATAGTAGGAAAAGCCGGCCACCACGACGATGAGGGCGCCGATGATCATGTAAAGTGCGTTTCTATTCACGTTTGGTCCCCGATTTCACTGATTGCCCACGAATGTTCGCAGGCTCTTATAAACGCGCGGAGAGGGCGTTTGTTCCTGCCTATGGCCTAAAGGCATCTGGCTTGACGTTTTGCCTCGCCGCCAGAACGCGGATCACCAGGACCTCGGCATCGATAAGCACGTAGAAGATAAGGTGTTCGCGGTGAGGAAAGCTGCGCAGGTCCGGTGCCAATTCGGGACGCAGCCGACCGGCGGCGGGGTTTGCCGAAATCATCTCAAGAATGCGGTAGAGGCCGTCAATATAGGCCTCGGTCTGCGCATCTCCCCAGGCCGACATCGTATAGGACAGGATTGCGTCGATATCTTTTTCGGCGCTCTCGGTAAACCGGATGGCCTGCACGATCAGGACGCCACAATGCGAGCCCTGGCCAGGAATTCCTTCGCCGTCACAGGCCGATACCTGCTTTTCGCCAGATCATCTAACCCCATTTGCACGTCCTCGCGGACTGCAGCGAGATAGGTTTCATGAAGCCGAAGCGCATCGTTGACCACCGCGCTGGCATCGGCGAAGCGGCCGCTCTCGACCTCGTCGGCAATATAATCTTCCAGTTCTTTCGCGATCGACAGCTTCATTTCGACGCCTCCAGCACCGCATTAATCTAACACAGCCCACGCAAGGCGGCTAGGAAGCCTCGCGCAGTTGCTCGGCCGTCTGCAAGTCCACCGAGACGAGCTGAGAGACGCCCTGTTCGGCCATGGTGACGCCAAAGAGGCGGTTCATGCGGGCCATGGTGATGGGGTTGTGGGTGATGATGATGAAGCGGGTCTCGGTGGAGGCCGCCATCTCGTCCATCAGGTTGCAGTAGCGTTCCACATTGTGGTCGTCGAGCGGGGCATCCACCTCGTCCAGCACGCAGATCGGCGCCGGATTGGTGAGGAAGACGGCGAAGATCAGCGCCATGGCGGTCAGCGCCTGCTCGCCGCCGGAGAGCAGCGTCATGGTTTGCGGCTTCTTGCCGGGCGGGCGGGCGAGGATTTCGAGGCCGGCGTCGAGCGGGTCGTCGCTCTCGATCAATTGCAGCTCCGCCGTGCCGCCGCCGAAGAGGTGGGTAAAGAGGCGCTGGAACTGCACGTTGACCACGTCGAAGGCGGCAAGCAGGCGCTCGCGGCCTTCGCGGTTGAGGCTCTGGATGGCGGAGCGCAGCTTGCGGATCGCCTCGATAATATCCTCGCGCTCGGCGACGAGGGCATCGAGCTTATCCGTCAACTCCTTCTGCTCTTCCTCGGCGCGCAGGTTGACGGCGCCAAGCCGCTCGCGCTCGATCCGCAGGCGGTCGAGTTCCCGCTCGCGCTCGCGCGGGTCCGGCAGCGGCGAGCCCGACGGGTGGCCGGTGAGCTTGAAGGCTTCATGCGGCGCGCAGGACAGCGCCTCGCGAATGCGCGCCTCGCCCTCGACACGGCGCTCGCGGGCCGAGACGAGGCGTTCTTCCGCGCGGCCGCGGGTTTCGCGCGATTCGGCGAGCTGTGAGAGCGCGGTGACGGCGACGCGGTCGGCCTCGCGCTGGCGGTTTTCCGCCTCCTGGAGGGCATCGGCGGCCTCGCGGCGGGCGGCCTCGGCATTGGTGAGGCCGGTCAAGAGTTCGCGGCGCTTTTCCTCGATCTCATCCGGCGCCTCGGCGAGGCTCTCCATCTCGTCGCGCGCCTCCGCCTCGCGGTCACGCAGCGTCGCGATGTGGTTTTCCGCATTGGCGGCGCGGCTTTTCCACGTCTCGCGCTCGGCGGAGATCGCCATCAGGCGGCGGCGGCGGTCGGCCATTTCGCGGGCGAGGCCATCATGGGCAGCGCGGGCTTCGGCGAGTGCAGCGCGGTCGGTCGCGACGTCCATCGTGTGGGTGCGCAGGCGCGATTCCAGATCGCCGAGGTCGGGCGCGTCTTCCAGCGCGCTGTGGGTGTCTTCCAGGAATTCCGCGGCCTCTTCCGCCTGTGCCTCGATCTGCGCCCTCGTTTCGGAGAGCACGGCGCGGCGGCGGATCAGATCGCCGGCGGCGCGCTCGGCGGCCTCCAGAGCGTCGCGGGCGTCGGCGAGCATGCGGCCGGCATTGCGCTGCGCCTCGCGCGCCGCCTGCTGGCGCTGTGTCTCGGCGCGGATGGTTTCGCCGGCACGGGTGAGATCGGCTTGCGCATCGGCAAGAGCCGCGCGGGCGTCTTCCAGTTCGGCTTCGAGTTCGGCGAGGCGGTTCTTTTGTTCCAGGCGCAGGGCGGCAGCACCTGGCGCATCGGCGCCGGTCACATGGCCGTCCCAGCGGAAGACCGCACCCTCGCGGGTGACGAGGCGCTGGCCGGTGCGCAGGTGCGGCAGAAGGGAAAGCGCCTCGTCGACACTTGCGACGACGCCGATCTGGGCGAGCCGCCGGTGCAGCACTTTTGGCGCACGGACGTGAGCGGTCAGCGCGGTCACATCGCTCGGCAAATGCGGATCGTCCGAGGTGTTGCCCGACAACCGCCAGTGGGCGGGGGCGGAAATGTCCGTCGGCGATTCGAGATCGTCACCGAGTGCGGCACCAAGCGCGGTCTCATAACCGCGATCGACATGCACATCCTCGACGACAGGCGCAAAGGAGCGATCGCCGGCCCCAGCCTCCAGCATGCGGCGAATGGTGCGGGCTTCCGTCTCGATGCCGGCCAATCGCGCGCGCGCCGTATCGACGGGGGCGCGCAGCGCAGATTCGGCAAAACGCGCCTCTTCCAGCGCCTCTTCCACGGCGGCGAGCATTTCGCCTGCCGCTTCCAGCGCCTCCTCGGCGGCCTGGACATTGGCGCGGCGCTCTTCCGGATCGGGAAGCGCCGCGATGCGGGCATCCATTTCCTCAAGCTCGCGGGCCTGCGCTTCGAGCTGCTTGCCGAGCCTTAGGTGGCGTTCCGACAGGTCGCGGATCGCCTTTTCGAGCTGGTTGCGCATGGCGGACGCTTCCGCGCGTTCCGCCGTGACGGCAGCGAGCGCGGCTTCGCTTTCCGCGAGCTTCGCGGCGGCTTCGTCCATGGTTTCGCGGGCAGCCTCGGCGCGTTCGTCGGCCTCGGCGAGAATCTCGCCGATCTCGTCTTCCTCCGCGACGAGCCGCTCCAGCACGGCGGCATTGTCCGCCACCATGCGTTCCTCGCGAATGATATCCTCCGCGAGCTGCGCGAGGCGGCGGATGAGTTCTTCGCGGCGGCGCAGCAGCCGGGCGGAATCCTCTTCGAGTTGCGCGCGGGCGATCTGCAGACGTTGCAGCACGGCGGCGAGCTTCGCTTCGTTCTCGCGCAGTTCCGGCAGCTTCAGGCTGGCGACCGCCTGTTCCTTGGCCGCCTGCATCTGCGCATTCGCCCGTTCGGCGACGAGCGAGGTCGCCTGGTTGAGCTGGCTTTCCGCCTCGCCTTCCGCTTCCTTCGCCTGCACCCAGCGAATGTGCAGCAGCATCGCCTCGTGGCGGCGGATATCGGCGGAGAGCGCCTTGAAGCGGTTCGCCTGGCGCGACTGGCGCTTCAGGCTCTCGATCTGGCTTTCGAGCTGCGACGTCACGTCATCGAGCCGTTCGAGATTGGTTTCGGCGGCACGCAGGCGCAGTTCCGCCTCGTGGCGGCGCGAATGCAGGCCGGAAATGCCGGCGGCCTCTTCGAGAAGCTGGCGGCGCGCCTGCGGTTTGGCCTGGATCAGCTCGCCGATGCGGCCCTGGCCGACCATCGAGGGCGAGCGGGCGCCGGTGGAGGCGTCGGCGAAGAGCAGCTGCACATCCTTGGCGCGCGCTTCCTTGCCGTTGATGCGGTAGATCGAACCGTTTTCGCGCTCGATGCGGCGGGTGACCTGGATCTCGTCCTGGTCGTTGAAGGCGGCTGGCGCGGTGCGGTCGGCATTGTCGAGATAGAGGCCGACTTCGGCGGTGTTTCTCGCGGGGCGGTGTCCGGAGCCGGAGAAGATGACGTCGTCCATGCCGGACGCGCGCATGTTCTTGTAGGAATTCTCCCCCATCACCCAGCGCAGCGCCTCGACGAGGTTCGACTTGCCGCAACCATTCGGCCCGACGACGCCGGTAAGGCCGCGTTCGATGATGAATTCGGTGGGTTCGACGAAGGACTTGAAGCCGAGCAGGCGGAGCTTGGTGAACCTCATACGCTCACCCAACCCACAACGTAAAAAGCGGGCGAGCGGCTTCCGCCGTCGCCCGCTTGAAATCCGGCCGAAGGATCAGAGCATGCTGTCGATGAGGGCCGACATAGAGTCAACCGACATGTCTCCGGAATAACGCTTGCCATTGATGAGGAAGGTCGGTGTCGCCGCGACGCCGAATTCCTTGGCACCGCGCTCGCGTACCGAGTTCACATCATCCAGAAGCTTCTGGTTCGTCAAGCAGGCCTGGAAGCTCTCCTGTGTAAAACCGGCGAGTTTCGACATCTGGAGCAGCGCTTCGCGGCCATCCTGTGCCGCAGCCCAGGTTTCCTGCTGTTTCATCAGCATGGAAATCATCGGGAAATACTGCGAGGCATCCGTCAGTTCGGCGGGCGTTGCCGGCTTGCAGCGCGCCAGCATGAAGGCTGCGGCAGCGCGCGGATCGAACGGGAATTCACGCACGATGAAACGAACCTTGCCGCTATCGACATACTTCGCCTTGATCGCATCGAAGGTGTTGTTGTGGAAGGCCGCGCAGTGCGGGCAGGTCGTCGACATGTATTCGACGATGGTGACGGGGGCATTGGCCTCGCCGAGCGCCATTTCCGGCAGCGCGCCGGCCTTCAGCACTTCCGCCATGTCCACGTCGCCTTCGGCAGAGGGAACTTCCGCCGTCTTGGTCTCGGTGGCAGGGGTCTGCGCAGTCTCGGTGGTGGTGGTCGTCGTCGTGGTTGGGGTCGTCGCGGTTTCCGTCGTCGTGCCGGAAGACGTGGCCGGCGTCGAGCTTGCGCTTTCCTCGGTCGTCGTCTGGCTGGTTTCGGGAGCCTTTGCGGTCTCCTTCTTCTCGTCGCTGCATGCGACGAGCGTCACGGCGAGCGCTGCAACGGCGACGCCGGAGAAGAGGCGCTTCATCAGGCTCATTTCGGAAAGGGACATGGTCTCTCCTGTCGGAAGGGATATGGAATTCTTTGGTCCATCGACGCAATGGCGGTCGGAAACCGGAATTGCTCTCGGCACTCCCGTTATACCTGCTTTGGGGCGGGAACAAGCGGAGTTAAGGCAAGTAACTTCAAAGAATTGTGACCGTTCGATGGTCTTACGCGACGCTTTCGAGCGCAGTTCGATCTGACTGGATCAGATCGGCGCTCTATCCTTTTTTTTGAAGCGCAATCTTATCGATCCTCGTTTCACTCCGGTCGGATTGCGCTTTAGCGCGTCTTCGCGCGGCCGCCGAGCACCGCCGTGCCGAGCCGCTTCAGCGCCGCCTTCAGCGCGTCGCCCTCGATGCCATCGACGAGGTCGTCGAGATGGCGGGCCGCCTCCCCCGTCAAGGGGCGCGGCTTCGGGCGGCCGCGCGACAGCGGCGTCACCGGTTTCTGCACGATGCGCACCTGGCTGATCGCCGGAAAGCCGAAGAAGCCGTTGATGCGCTGGATGATCTCGCCCTGCTGGTGGCTGAGGAAGAGCGCGCGCGCACCCTCGCAGGCAATCGTCAGCACGCCCGGCTGGTGGCCGCCGCCCTCGCCCGTCATCTCGGAGGCGCGGCGCGGCCAGGTGATGCGCTCGGGCCGCGTGCAATCGGCAAATTGCGCCCCGGCGATCTCGTCCCAGGAGCCGAGCAGCATGGTGTTGAGGCCGGCGCGCTTGGCGAGCACGGGATCGATAAGCGCATTCGCCACTTCGCTGATCTGGACGATGCCGCGCCGCTGGCCGCTCTTGTAGCCGCTCTGCGGGCCGCGCCAGGGCGCCTTGCTGGTGTTCACGTTGCCTACCCCGATCGGGAAAATATTCCTGTCTTGCCGGCGAAGCACCTTGAAGATCGCCGACCGCTCCGCCAGTTATAGGCGCTCCGACCCCGTTCAGGCAAATCATGACCCAGGCCCACCGGACCGCGGCGCCCGCCGACCTCATTCTCGACTGGTACGACCGGCACCACCGCGACCTGCCCTGGCGCGTGAGCCCGCCGATGGCCGCGCGCGGCGTGACGCCGGACCCGTACAGGATCTGGCTTTCCGAGGTCATGCTGCAGCAGACGACGGTGCAGGCGGTCAAATCCTATTTCGCGCTCTTCACCACCCGCTGGCCGACCGTCATCGATCTCGCCAAGGCCGACAACGAGGACGTCATGAAGTCCTGGGCGGGGCTTGGTTATTACGCGCGCGCCCGCAATCTCAAGAAATGCGCCGAGGCCGTCGCCTTCGAACATGGCGGCGTGTTTCCCGATAGCGAGGACGGGTTGAAGGCGCTGCCGGGCATCGGCGATTATACCGCCGCCGCCATCGCCGCCATCGCCTTCAACCGGCAGAGCGCCGTGCTCGACGGCAATGTCGAGCGCGTCATTTCGCGCCTGCATGCCATCGAGACGCCGCTTCCCGCGGCAAAGCCGGAAATGCGGGCGTTGGTCTCGGCGATGACGCCGGAGCACCGGCCAGGCGATTTCGCCCAGGCGATGATGGACCTCGGCGCGACGATCTGCACGCCGCGCCGGCCGGCCTGCGCGCTCTGTCCGGTCAATGCGCATTGTCGCGTGCTCGGCCGCGAGGACCCGGAGCTTTTTCCGCGCAAGGCCGCGAAGAAGGAGAAGCCGGTGCGCGTCGGCGCGGCGTTCATCGCCGAGGACCACACGGGCGCGGTCTTCCTGCGCAAGCGCATCGACAGCGGCCTGCTCGGCGGCATGACGGAGGTGCCGGGCAGCGCTTGGACCGCCCGCACCGACGGCGAGACCGGCCTTGCCGCGGCCCCCTTCCCGGCCGACTGGCAGGCCTGCGGGACCGTCACCCATGTGTTCACGCATTTCGAGTTGCGCCTCTCCATCTACCGTTCCATGGTATCCGGCGCGGTGCGGGCCGGCGAAGGGTGGTGGCAGCCGAAGGAGACGCTTGACGGCGAGGCGCTGCCAACCGTCATGAAGAAGGCAATAAAACAAGCGATACCGGATGCTTTCGAGCGAGTAGCGAATAGGGAGTAGCGAAGAGGAACAAGTGCTCGCGAATGTCCTTCTGGCAACTACTCCCTATTCGCTACTCGCCTATACACACGAGGAAAACATGAGCAGCATCGAAATCCGACACATCGTCTTCGACATCGGCCGGGTGCTGATCCATTACGATCCCCATATCCCCTTCACCCGCCTCATTCCGGACGATGCCGAGCGCAACTGGTTCTTCGCCAATGTCTGCACGCATGACTGGAACCTGGAGCAGGACCGCGGGCGCGACTGGGCGGAGGCCGAAGCCCTACTGATCGCCGAACATCCCGACCGCATCGACGAGATCCGCGCCTTCCGCAAATATTGGCACGAGATGGTTTCGCATGCCTATGTGGAGAGCGTCGCGATCATGGAGGCCCTCATCGCGGAAGGCCGCGACGTGACCATGCTCACCAATTTCGCCCCCGACACGTTCAAGGAAGCGCGCAAGCTCTTCCCCTTCCTCGACATGCCGCGCGGCGTGACCGTTTCCGGCGAGATCGGCCTCATCAAGCCGGACCTCGCCATCTACGAGAAGCATACGAAGGATTTCGACCTTTCGCCCGCCCACACGCTGTTCATCGACGACAGCGGGCCGAACGTGGTGGGCGCGCGCGCCGCCGGCTGGCATGCGGTGCAGTTCACCGATCCGGAAAAGCTGAAGAGCGACCTTGCCGCGCACGGAATTCTGCTCTGAGCAGTGCTGGATGTCCCGAAAACCGAAACGCCCGGAGCCTTGCGGCTCCGGGCGTTTTCGCATTTCCGGGACTGAAGGTACTAAAACCGGAAAAGCGATATCCTGCCTGCCTGACCGGTTGATCGGTCTCAGCTTTCCACAACGATTTCCGTTGCTTGGCCTGATGTATTTGCCAAACTACCCTAAGCGCCTGATGGTTAAGATCAACTGAATGCTCGAAGTGGAAAGTTTGGGTTTTTGCGGCGCGCGGCGCCTTCAAAAGCCACAGCCCCCGGTGCAGGGAACACCGGAGGCCGCAGCTGGAGAACCACGTTTTAGGTTCGGGTATTGTTTATTCGAGGCCGGCCATGCCGCTGCGCACCACGGCGCGCAGGGCATCGATCGGCTTCAGTTCGGCACCGTCGGCATAGTGCCAGAAGGTCCAGCCGTTGCAGGCGTCGAGCCCCTGCACCTTGGCGCCGACCCGGTGGATGGAGCCGGCATCGCTGCCCGAGGCGAGCGTGCCGTCGGCGCGCACGATGGCGCTGTGGCGGCGGCGCGCATCCGTCAGCACCGTGCCGGGCGCGATCAGGCCGCTTTCGATCAGCGTGTTGAAGGCGACGCGCGGTTCGGCCTTCTTGCCGCTCATCACGGAAAGCGTGCCGGAACCGAGCGGCTCGACCGCATCGATGCGTTCGCGGGCGGCGTCGATATAGGCCTGTTCGCGCTCGATGCCGACGAAATGGCGACCAAGGCGCTTTGCCACCGCACCCGTAGTGCCGGAGCCGAAGAACGGATCGAGGATGACGTCGCCCGGCTTGGAGGAGGCCATCAGGATGCGGGCGAGCAGGGCTTCCGGCTTCTGGGTCGGGTGCACCTTCTTGCCGTCGGCATCCTTCAGGCGTTCGCCGCCGTTGCAGATCGGGAAGAGCCAGTCGGAGCGCATCTGCACGTCGTCATTGGCGGCCTTCATGGCGTCGTAGTTGAAGGTATAGCCCTTGGCCTTGGCGTCACGCGTCGCCCAGATCATCGTCTCATGCGCGTTCTGGAAGCGACGGCCCTTGAAGTTTGGCATCGGATTGGTCTTGCGCCAGACGATGTCGTTGAGGATCCAGAAGTTGAGATCCTGCAAGGTCGCGCCGACGCGAAAGATGTTGTGGTAGGAGCCGATGACCCAGATCGTGCCGGCGGGCTTCAGCACGCGACGGCAGGCAAGCAGCCAGGCGCGGGTGAAGGCATCATAGGCTTCGAAAGAGGCGAACTGGTCCCACTCGTCATCGACCGCGTCGACCAGCGACTGGTCCGGCCGATGCAGCGTGCCGCCGAGCTGGAGGTTATACGGCGGATCGGCAAAGATGACGTCGACCGACTGGTCCGGAAGCGCCTCGAGCGCTGCGACGCAGTCCCCCTTGATGATCGTGTCGAGCCACGCACTCCGGCGGGGCGAACGGGAGACGTCTGCAAGCGAAAGAACAGATGGCATTTGATACTCGCTGATACGCTTACTCGGAACTGAACTGTCCCTTATGGTTACCGAAGATGGTTACCAAAGGCTGAACCCTTTGAACGGTTTCGGGAAATTTTCGAGACGTGGCGCGTTTTGCGCAATTGCGCTAGGATGGTTCCATGACGAAGAACGAAGCGATCACCCGGCTGAAACAGCAGGCCGACGCCGTGCGGGCGCTCGGCGCGACCTCGCTTTACCTCTTCGGCTCCGTGGCGCGCGACGAAGGCACGTCCGCGAGCGATCTCGACCTTTTCATCGATTACGACCGCGAAAGGGCATTTTCCCTCGTCGATCTCGTCAGCATCAAGCTGCTGCTGGAAGACCAACTCGGCAGCGACGTGGACGTGACGACGCGCGACAGCCTGCACCCGAAGCTCAAGGGCCGGATCGAACATTCGGCAATCCGCATCTTCTGATGGCACGCGACACCGGGCCGGTTCTGCACGACATCCTCGAAACGATCGCCCTGATCGAGACCGTACTTGCCGGAAAATCGCGGGAGGATTTCGGCAAGGACGACATCCTGCGCCTCGCCATCCAGCGGGCCATCGAGATCATCTCCGAAGCCAGCCGGCACATCCCGGACGAGCTGCTGCTGCACGCGCCGCAAATCCCGTGGCGCGCGATCCGGGGCATCGGCAACGTGCTGCGCCACGAATATCACCGCGTCGCCGACGACATCATCTGGAATGTCGTCGTGCGCGACCTGCCGGCACTGCGCACTGCCGTCGAAAGCCTTATCAGCCACACCGAATAGACGCCCCTTCCCGCACGTCACTAACGCAACATCGCCGAGCCCTGCCGGCGTGGGCGGGCAGGTTTTACTTAAGGGTCGAGGAGGACAAACGTGCGATTGAGAGCCGTCTTCATGCTTCTGGCGGGGCTTCTTGCCGCCACCGAGACGATTGCCGCCGACAAGACGATGATCGTGCTCGATGCCTCCGGCTCGATGTGGGGGCAGATCGGCGGGCGCGCCAAGATCGATATCGCCCGGGAGACGCTCGGCACCGTTTTGAAATCCGTGCCTGTCGGCACCGAGCTCGGCCTGATGGTCTATGGCCACCGCGAGAAGGGCTCGTGCAGCGATATCGAACTCGCCGTGCCGCCGGGTGCGGGCACCGAGGACGCGATCAATGCCTTCGTCGCCGGGCTCAATCCGAAGGGCAAGACGCCGATTTCGCATTCCGTCGAGCAGGCGGCCGATATCCTCAAATATACCGAGGACAAGGCGACGGTCGTGCTGGTGACGGACGGGCTGGAGACCTGCGAGGCGGACCCCTGCGCGCTTGCCTCAGCGCTCGAAAGCAAGGGCGTCGACTTCACCACCCATGTCGTCGGCTTCGGCCTGACGGAGGAGGAAGGCAAGCAGGTCGCGTGCCTCGCTGAAAACACCGGCGGCAAATATTTCCAGGCTTCCGACGCCACCCAGCTCGTGGCGGCGCTGACGGAGACGGTGGCGGATGCGCCGATGTCGAAGCCGACGCAGGAGGTAGCGGTGGCCGAGCCGGAACCCGAACCGGTGCCGGCGATCGAGTTCAACACCGAGCTCGACAGCGTGCTTTCGGAGGGCGGGCCGTCGCTCGGCGACAACAATGACGTCTTCTGGACGATCTACAAGGCGGATGCGAATGGCGCGCCGGAAGGCGACTACATCGAAAGCCAGTACAAGGGCAAATATTCCGGCAACTACCCGCCGGGCAAATATGTGGCAGTGGCAACGCTGCAAAGTTCGATCAAGCGGCAGGTGCCCTTCGAGGTGAAGGACGGTGCGGTCGCGAAACCCTTCATCAATTTCGATGCCGCCTATGTGACGGTCAAGCCGAAGCGGACGCCGCAGGATGCGGAGGCCGATTCCAACGCCGCCATCGAAATCGCCTTCGGCGACTATTCGACGACCTATTATGGTACCGCAAAATTCTATGCTTCCGCCGGCGAGGTGACGCTCAATGGCGCCATCGGCCCCGCCAAGGTGTCGGAGACCTTCACGGTGAAGGCCGGCGAGACGGTCGAGCGCGACCTCATCATCGGCTCGGGCATCGTGCTCAACAAGGCCATCTACGCCGAGGGCGGGCCGGAGGTGGATTCGGGCAACATATTCTTCGAAGTGGTCGAGGCGAAGAAAGCCATCGACGGTACGCGCAAGGCCATCGCCAACAGCTACGGCACAGGCACCAAGATCGACGTTCCCCCCGGAGACCATGTGCTGACGGCAAAACTCGGCTCGGCGACGGGCGAAATCCCCTTTACCCTGAAGGCGGGCGAGATGAGCGAGGTCATCGTCAACATCAATGCCGGCGTATTGGCCGTCACCGCCCCCGGTGCCTACAGCATTGAAATCGTCAGCGCCAAGAAGGACATCCAGGGCAACCAGAAGTCCATCTCCACCAACTACGGCGCCGAGGTGCAGGACACGCTGCCGCCCGGCGATTACGTCGTGCGGTTGAAATACGAGGGCGACCTGGCGCCGAAGGAGGCCAAGACGACGATCAAGGCCGGCGAGCGGTCGGAAGTGACGGTGGAGTAGGCTAAAACAGACGCCCCACCCTCATCCGTCATCCTCAGGTCAAGCCCGAGGATGACGGATGAAAGGGTTGAGAGTCCCATAAACGAACTGGAATGGCCTACCATGAGTGGGCCGCTCTCTGGTCACGCCGCATGAAACGCCCGGCTATCCTCCGGCGCCTCGTCCCTGTCATTCAGCCCGTAGTCCCGCACCACGCTCGCAATGCGCAGCCGGTAGGCGTCGAGCACGCCGTCGCGGCCCATGGCCTGGGCGGCGCGGTGTTCCTCGGTGTTGCGCCAGGCCTTTACCGCCGCCTCGTCGCGCCAGAAGGAGAGTGAGAGCAGCCGCGTCGGGTCGGTGAGGCTGCAGAAACGCTCGATGGAAAGGAAGCCGTCGATGTCGTCGAGCAGCGGGCGCAGGTCTCGTGCGGTGTCGAGGTAGAGATCGATGCGGCCGGGCGCGGGCACGACCTCGAAGATGACGGCGATCATGGCGTCACCTTCGGTGCGTGCGGCAGCGAGACGTTTTTCAGGAAGATGCGGTCCTCCTTCAGGATGAAGCGCTCGCTGCGGGAGAAGTCGTAATTTTCCCGGCCGAGCGGATCGGCGGCGAGCCTCGCGCGGTAGGCCTCATAGGCGGCGAGATTTTCGATGTTGTAGACGCCGTAGGCGGTGGTGACGGAGCCTTCGTGCGGGCCGAAATAGCCGATCAGGTCTGCGCCGCAGCGCGGGATCGCCTGACCCCAGTTGCGGGCATAGGTGGCGAAGGCGTCCTTCTTGAAGGGGTCGATCTCGTAGCGGATGAAGCAGGTGATCATCGTGATTTCTTCCTGTTTGGCGCAATCCCGGACGCAAAACCGCTTACGCACGTTTGCCGGTATTGCGTCTGTTTGCGATGACCCCTTTTCCCACATTGCCGGAGGTGAATGCTTCGGCTATCATCGAAGTATGAAAGAAGGACCGGACATTTCCCAGATCGGCGCGCTGATCGGCGATCCCGCCCGCGCCAACATGCTGACCGCGCTGATGGGCGGGCAGGCGTTGACGGCGACCGAGCTTGCGGGCGTCGCCGGCATCACCCTGCAAACCGCCAGCTCGCACCTTTCCAAGCTGGAGACCGGCGGGCTAATCGCGCAGCGCAAGCAGGGCCGGCACCGCTATTTCGCGCTTGCCGACGATGCGGTGGGCCTGATGCTCGAAAACATCATGGGCTTTGCCGCGAACCGCGGCCACATGCGCACGCGGCCCGGGCCGAAGGACCCGGCGCTGCGCAAGGCGCGCGTCTGCTACAACCATCTCGCCGGCGATTTTGGCGTGCGCATGCTCGATCGGCTGGTGGGCGACGGCGACGTAACGCTCGATGGCGGCGATGCCGCGCTGACGCCATCGGGAGAGACCCGCATCGCCGCCATCGGCATCGACCTTGCCGCGCTGAAGGCCCAGCGCCGCCCGGTCTGCCGCACCTGCCTCGACTGGAGCGAGCGGCGCTCGCACTTGGCGGGTTCGCTCGGCGAGGCGCTGCTCGCCCTCTTCATCGCCGATGGCTGGGCGAAGCGCGAGAAGGACAGCCGCGCCATCCGCTTCACCGCCGAGGGCGAGCGGCGGTTCATGGCGCTGTTTCCGTGAGGACGGCGCGCGCATAGCTCGTGCGCTTAATCGGCAATTGTCCGAGAGGCCCCTTTCGTGTAGGGAAGCCGCGACTTCATGGGCGCTTGCGCGCCCCTCCTGACCCCCACTTGAAAGACGGCATGTCATGGACGGTTTCGACCTCATCATCTTCGACTGCGACGGCGTTCTGGTCGATTCGGAAATCATCGCGGCGGAAGTGGAATCGCGGCTCCTCACCGAGGCGGGCTACCCGATCGGCGTCGAGGAAATGGGCGAGCGTTTTGCCGGCATGACCTGGCACAATATCCTGCTCACCATCGAGCGCGAGGCATCCATCCCCCTCTCCGCCTCGCTGCTCGACAAGTCGGAAAAGCTGCTCGACGAACGGCTTGCCGCGGAGGTGCAGGTCATCGACGGCGTCAAGTTGATGCTGTCGCGCATCCGCAAGCCCTATTGCATCTGCTCGAACTCGTCCTTGCACCGCCTCGACATGATGCTCTCGAAGGTCGGCCTCAAGGAGGTCTTTGCGCCGCATATCTACTCGGCCAAGGATCTCGGTCCCGATCGCGTCAAGCCGAAGCCGGACATCTTCCTGCACGGCGCAAAACAGTTCGACGCCGATCCGGCCAACACGCTGGTGATCGAAGACTCCGTGCACGGCATTGCCGGTGCGCGCGCTGCCGGCATGCGCGTCGTCGGCTTCACCGGCGCCTCGCACACCTACCCCTCCCATGCCGACCGCCTGACGGAAGCCGGCGCAGAGACCGTGATCTCGCGCATGAGCGAACTGCCGGGCGTGATCGCGGCGCTTGCGGAGTGGCAGGAAGCGATCTGAGCGCTTCGACTTTCTGAAAACGAAAAAGGCCGCGGAAGCAATCTTCCGCGGCCTTTTTCGTCGGGTCTGTCGAACCCATTATTTCGTGTTGTACGGGCCTTCGTCGAAGCCGACATAGACCTTGGTAAAGCCGCCCGAACCGCCGGGGATCGCGACTTCGCCCTTGGTGAAGATGAACTGGCCGGCGTCCGTGTTCACCGGATACTGGATGAGCTCGGAATAGAGCGTCGTGCTGCCGTCGCTTGCGGCGACGCGGATCGGCACGTTGACGGTTCCGCCGGAGCTTGCCGGACCGGTGACCACGCGGCCCTGCACCATCACGGTCATCACGAGTTGGCTTTCGTTCAGCACGCAGCGGCGCGTCGTGTCGGCCAGCGTCACCTGGTAGAGCAGGTTCTGCGGATCGTCCTTGGCGCCCTTGGCGTAGCGGCGCAGCACCGCGGTGCCGTCACGCAGGTAGACCTGCGGGCACGAGCCCTGCACGATGGCGGTCTGCGTCTGCTGCTGGGCGGCGGTCTGCGCGCCGGACGGGTCGCTGTTGACGCCCATGTCGGCGGGCTTGTCGGTCTGGTTGCAACCGGCAACGACGGCGAGAAGGGAGATGCCGAGAAAGCGGCGAATGGTCATTCCAAACACGTTACTGTAACCCCTGCAATCAGGCCCCGCCCCCGGCGTCCAAGCCTTTCGGAACTCTTCTGGCGGGCCTTTTCACGGCCCTAGGCGATGGTCTATAGCAGCGGCGTGGCGAAAAATCGATTGTCGAATGAATCCGCCCGCAGAATTTCGAAAAGCCCGTTTCCCACCACGAACGGGCAAGGCGCAACGGCTTGCCACGATCTGCCGCAAAGAGACCCGCGGCACCCGTGGCCTTTCGCTAGACTGGGCAAAAAAGCGCTGGTACGTAGCGATTGTAGAATTTTGCGATTTCCATCGCTCGAAATAGCCAACATTTCCAAGGACCTGTGAACGTGGATTATGTTTCGACGCGGGGCGAGGCCCCTTCCCTCGGTTTCTCCGATGCGCTTCTGGCGGGCCTTGCCCGCGATGGCGGCCTCTATGTGCCGCGCGAATGGCCGACCTTCTCCAAGAAGCAAATCCGGGCACTGCGCGGAAAATCCTATGAGGAGATCGCCTTCACCGTGCTCTCCCCCTTCGTCGAGGGCGACATTCCGGCCGACAAATTCCGCGCGATGATCGACGAGGCCTACGCGACCTTCCGCCATCCGGCGATCGCGCCGCTGGTCCAGACCGGCCCGAATGCCTTCGTGCTGGAGCTCTTCCACGGCACGACGCTCGCCTTCAAGGACGTGGCGATGCAGCTTCTCGCCCGCCTGATGGACCATGCCCTGACTGTGCGCGGTGAACGCGCCACCATCGTCGGCGCCACCTCGGGCGATACCGGGGGCGCAGCGATCGACGCCTTTGCCGGCCGCGAGCGCACCGACATCTTCATCCTCTTCCCGGAAGGCAAGGTCTCGCCGGTGCAGCAGCGCCAGATGACCACGTCGACGGAAAAGAACGTGCATGCGCTCGCCATCAAGGGCAATTTCGACGATTGCCAGAACCTCGTGAAGGCGATGTTCAACGACGTGAAATTCCGCGACCGGGTCAAGCTCTCCGGCGTCAACTCGATCAACTGGGCGCGCATCATGGCCCAGATCGTCTATTACTTCACCAGCGCCGTGGCGCTCGGCGGGCCGGACCGGAAGATCTCCTTCACCGTACCGACCGGCAATTTCGGCGACATCTTCGCCGGCTATGCCGCCAAGCGCATGGGCCTGCCGATCGACAAGCTGGTCATCGCCACCAACGAGAACGACATCCTCGCCCGCACGCTGAAGACCGGCCGCTACGAGATGAAGGGCGTCAAGGCCACCACCTCGCCTTCCATGGACATCCAGATCTCGTCGAACTTCGAACGCCTGCTGTTCGAGGCCAATGACCGCGATGCCGGCGCCGTGCGCCGCGCGATGGAAAGCCTCAAGCAATCCAATGCCTTCGAGATCGAAGAGGGCGCGCTGAAGACGATCCGCAAGAAGTTCCGCGCCGGCCGCGCGACAGAAAAGCAGGTGGCCCAGACGATCAAGGACACGCTGAAGAAGACCGGCTACCTGCTCGATCCGCATTCGGCAATCGGCGTCTTCGTCGCCGCCAAGCACGAGAAGCCCGGTGCGCCGATGGTTACGCTTGCCACCGCCCACCCGGCCAAATTCCCCGCCGCAGTAAAATCGGCATGCGGTATTGACCCGGCGCTTCCGTCGTGGCTTGCTGACCTCATGCAAAGGGAGGAGCGGTTCGACGTCCTCGATGCGGAGCTCGATGGGTTGGAAGACTTCATCGGGAAACAGACGCGGGTTCGAGGCTAGAAACGCAGAAAGTGCGCATGATGAAAGTTGAGTGCACCCGGCTTCCGTCCGGGTTGACCGTGGTGACCGAAAACATGCCGCATCTCGAGAGCGTCGCTCTCGGCGTGTGGATCAAGTCGGGGTCGCGCAACGAAACCACGGACGAGCACGGCATCGCCCATCTCCTCGAACACATGGCCTTCAAGGGCACGGAGCGCCGCTCCGCCCGCGAGATCGCCGAGGAAATCGAAAATGTCGGCGGCGAGGTCAACGCTGCGACATCGACGGAAACCACCTCCTACTATGCCCGCGTGCTGAAGGACCACGTCCCGCTCGCAGTCGATATCCTTGCCGACATCCTGACAGAATCCGTCTTCGACGAGGAAGAGCTTCGCCGCGAGAAACACGTCATCCTGCAGGAAATCGGCGCGGCCAACGACACGCCCGACGACGTGGTCTTCGACAAGTTCTCCGAGGTCGCCTATCGCGACCAGATCATCGGCCGCGCCATTCTCGGCACGCCGGACTCGGTGCTGTCCTTCTCGCCCGGCGAGATCCGCCACTATCTCGACCGCAACTATACGACGGACCGCATGTTCGTCGTCGCGGCCGGCGCGGTGAACCACGAGGACTTCGTGCGCCAGGTCGAGGACCGGTTCTCGACGCTTCCGACCGCGCCGAAAATCTCGCCGGTCTTCGAGCCGGCCCGCTACACCGGCGGCGACATTCGCGAGACGCGCGACCTGATGGATGCACAGGTGCTGCTCGGCTTCGAGGGCAAGGCCTATCACGCCCGCGACTTCTACTGTTCGCAGATCCTCGCCAACATCCTGGGCGGCGGCATGTCCTCGCGCCTCTTCCAGGAAGTGCGCGAGCATCGCGGCCTGTGTTACTCGATCTACGCCTTCCACTGGGGCTTTTCCGATACCGGCATATTCGGCATCCATGCCGCGACCGGCGGCGAGAACCTGCCCGAGCTGATGCCCGTCATCTTCGACGAGCTGCGCAAGTCGTCTGAGAACATCGAGCAGCAGGAAATCGAGCGCGCCCGCGCCCAAATCCGCGCCCAGCTATTGATGGGCCAGGAAAGCCCCGCCGCCCGCGCCGGCCAGATCGCCCGCCAGATGATGCTCTACGGCCGCCCGATCCCCAACGAGGAGCTGATGGAACGCCTGCAAGGCATCACCATCGAACGCCTCACCGACCTCGCCGGCCGCCTGTTCTTCGACACGGTCCCGACAATCTCGGCCATCGGCCCGCTGGAGCACCTCGTCTCGGCTGGCGACATCAGCCGCTCGCTCGCGCGCGGCACGGTACCGGAGCGCGCAGCAAGCTGAGGGGTAACGCCCCTCGGCAGGCCGGCCATATTCGCCCTCAAATGGCTGCCGATTCAATGCGGCAGAGTGTTTGCTTGCGCCTCTGACCAGTCACAAGCCGCGGCGGACTTCGGTTTCCCAACCGTCGTACTCGCCGCCGAAGGTGACGGCCTTGGCGTCAAGAACCTCCGTCTCGTTGTCGATATCAATCGGAACTTGCACCTTGGAAAACACGACGCTCCAAAGCTTTGGCTGATAATCTTCATTGCCTTCGCGATTAATTTCATACCCGCGCGCCAACAGAAATTCGCGATACTGCTGTCTTGCTACGGGTGTCCCGAAATATGCGAAATGACGAATCGGTCTTGCTGTCAGGCAATCATCGCCTTCCTCGCGCAATGCCTGACGCGCTTGTTCATTTTTTGCGAAATCGGTGGCCAAAGCTACTGCTCCAGTCGCAAATATTGCTGAAAGCACACAGAGCGCTCGCGCAAATGAAATTCCTTTTCGAAGCACCCGATCCCCCTTTTGTAACGGCATCGACGGTAACAAGTTGCCAAAGAACAAGGGAGTGGGCAATTGGCGCGATCCTGCCAAGGCGGGTGTTCAGGCCGAAGCAGACCAAGGCCGCGTCATGGTGTGACGATGTTGGCTTTACCTGATCTGGATATGAATATGGTCGTCGTGGCGGGCGGCGCGGCATCCCTGAAAGCGGATCGTATCGGAGCTTAGGCCAAGCGCATTCTTGATATGCGGCTCCAGGAAGATTTTATCCAGGCCGAACCTTTCGACACCTTCCGTGGAAAGCCAACGAAGGGCGAAGGCAGTGCGCTGCTCTTCGATTCCGTAGGCAGGAAAGAACGGCTGCAACCATGCGAAATTCCACCGCGTGGTGATCACGTCTTTCCTTCCTTTGCAGGGCTGTTCGTCACCCGCTGCCGGTTCCTCGAAGGCAAAATAGCCGATCGGCGACCGCGTTGCGCCATTGAGGAAGTCGCCGTCCGCAGTCTTGTAGTAGAACGCGAGATCGAGCTTCTTGCCATCGTCATGGGAAAGATGCGGAAGCAGCGGGAAACCGTCCCAAAAGGGAAAGTTGCCATCCAGCGCGACCGTGGCAGTGCCGGGGAATTCGCGGTCCAAATCTTCCGCAAGCGCCGTCACGAGATCACGCATCGGCGGCGTCACGTAGTTACGGTTCAGCAGGCAATAGATCGGCGACTTGACGAAGACACTCCCCCTCTCACCCGGAATGCAGGATAGCAGAACCCGCCCGAATGTCGGCGCAACAAAATTCGCTGTAACGGCCATGGCGGCGTAGAAAAGGATGAACAGCCCGAACGTTGCCGCGAGACGCCGCTTGCCCAAAACACGGGTTGCGAGCAAAGCCAGAAGATAGGCGACGCCACCGATCTGGGTGAGGATTGTCAGCGCGACGAAGATGAGAAACTGGCAAAAACGACGTAATAAAAGCATCCGGTCTAAATATCGATTTGCAGTGTGCGGGATGTCGAACGATACCTCATGTAGTTGCCGATGCAATGACCGCTATTGGTGCGCCCCTGCCCAATGAAGAGGCCGATATCGGCCCATTGCAGACGTTCTTTCGTGCTGTCATTTTGGCGTAGACAAAAAAATAATCGGGGCAACAAAGCATGGCTGGGAAATTCCTGAAGCGTGGTGCGATCATTGACACCATCAAAAGCGAAGAGCGCATGTACGCCATGCAAAAGCGAGCGGGAAAAACCAAACACCACGTTGACGTGGTTTCCTGTGGCTGCCCTGATGAGAACTGCGGCGCGTTTCATATATTGCGGACCGAGCGTCCACTTCCAACCGCCCAAGAGGCCTCGCATACATTGCTCTCGCATCGACGGAAAAGAAAAACACAACAGGCGTAGTCGCGACAGCAAACTCAAAGTCCGCAAATTGGCGCAAACCAGCCACCCACCCTCTCCCCACCAACACCATTTGACGCGGTCCCGCCCGCTGTCATACTCTCACCCGATGGCGTGCCTCAGGGCTGGCGTGCGCGGAGGTTTGAATGACAAGGTCGGTATTTCGGTTTCTGTCCCGGCAGTCCGAGACCCTCGAGCTTGCCAGCGATCGCCATCTGCTTCGCCTGCCCCGTTTCCAGGATTACCGGCAATGGTATCAGCTGCGCTCGGAGAGCCGGCGGTTTCTCGAACCGTGGGAGCCGACATGGCGTGGGGACGAGCTGACGGAGAGCTCGTTTCGGGCGCGCGTCATCAGAAATGAACAGGAATTTTCATCGGGCCAGGCCGTGCCGCTTTTGATGTTCGAGCGGGAGGAAAAGGTGCTGCTGGGCGGGCTGACCATCGGCTATATCAGGCGCGGGGCGGCGCAATGCTGCATGATCGGCTACTGGATGGGCGAGCGCCATGCGGGCCACGGCCACATGTTCGGTGCCCTGAAACTGGCCATACCCTATATCTTTTCGAGCCTTCAGTTGCACCGTATCGAGGCAGCCTGTATTCCAGACAATACAAGAAGCATCCGTCTCCTTGAAAAGGCCGGCTTTCAACAGGAAGGCTACCTTCGGGAGTATCTGAAGATAAACGGGGAGTGGCGCGACCACGTGATGTACTCGCTTCTGGCGGCCGACAGGCGGTCTTGAGCGGCACCCGGGCGCGACAGGACTGGGCCGTACCTAAGGACAATGCAGTTTCAATGATGCCTCCATCCGTGCAGCAAACGCTGCGTGCCAGCCGGTTGCTTGCCCTCGTTCTCCTCGCCGTGACGATGCTCGTCGGCGCGCTGGGGCTGCCCGCCCATGCCGTCGAGCCCGTCAAGATCTCCCGTGACGACACCGCGCTCGACCTGACCGCCACCACCGAGATCTATACCGGCCGCGGCGAGGCCTTCCAGGTTTCCACGGCGCCGGGCACGGACGGCATCGTGCGCCGCATCGAGGTGCGCGCCACCTCTGAGGATCACCAGGGCGACTGGGCCGTCTTCGCGCTCGCCAATGTCTCGGAAGAGCAGATCGACCGCGTGATCGTCGCGCCGCACTTCCGCCTCGTGCAGTCGAAACTGTTCTGGCCGGACCTCGGCGCCAAACGCATCATCTCGATCACGCCGAGCGAAGGCTTTGCGCTAGACCGGCAGCCGAGCGAAGAGGCGGACGTCTTCCGCATCACGCTCAACCCCGGCTCGGTCGTCACCTTCGTCGCGGAACTCGCGACGCCCGACCTGCCGCAGATCTATCTCTGGGAGCCGGACGCCTACAAGGACACGGTCAACGCCTTCACGCTCTATCGCGGCATCGTGCTCGGCATTGCCGGCCTGCTCGCGGTGTTCCTCACCATCCTCTTCGTGGTGAAGGGCACCTCCATGCTGCCGGCGACGGCGGCGCTCGCCTGGGCGGTGCTCGGCTATATCTGCGTCGATTTCGGCTTCCTGTCGAAGCTCATCAGCATAACGGCCGGCGACGAGCGAATATGGCGCGCGGGCACGGAAGTCTTCCTGGCCGCCGGCCTCGTGGTGTTCCTGTTCACTTACCTGAACCTCAACCGCTGGCACGCGCATCTCTCCTACGCGACGCTCGCCTGGATCCTCGGCCTCGGTCTGCTGTTCGGCGTGGCGATCTATGATCCGCCGATCGCGTCCGGCATCGCCCGCCTGTCCTTCGCGCTCACCGGTTCCGTCGGCATCGTGCTCATCGCCTATCTCGGCTTCAACCGCTACGACCGCGCGATCCTGCTGGTGCCCGCCTGGGCGCTGATCCTCGTCTGGCTGTTCGGCGCCTGGCTGACGGTAACGGGGCAGCTCAACAACGACATCATCCAGCCAGCCCTTGGCGGCGGCCTCGTGCTGATCGTGCTTCTCATCGGCTTCACCGTGATGCAGCATGCCTTTGCCGGCGGCGCCTATAGCCAGGGCCTGTTTTCCGATCTCGAACGCCAGTCGCTGGCGTTAACGGGCTCTGGCGATACGGTCTGGGATTGGGACGTGGCGCGCGACCGCGTCGTCACCATTCCCGATATCTCCATCCAGCTCGGCCTTGCGCCCGGCGTCATGCATGGCCCGGCGCGCAACTGGCTGCCGCGCCTCCACCCGGACGACCGCGACCGTTTTCGCGCGACGCTCGATGTGCTGCTGGAACACCGCAAGGGCCGGCTCAACCATCAGTTTCGCGTGCGTGCCGAGGATGGCCATTACCATTGGCTGTCGATCCGCGCCCGGCCTGTGCTCGGCGCCAACGGCGAGATCATCCGCTGCGTCGGCACGATCATCGACATCACCGAGCAGCGCAATTCCGTCGACCGTCTTTTGCAGGACGCGCTGCACGACAACCTCACGGGCCTGCCGAACCGCCAGGTCTTCCTCGATCGCCTGCAATCGGTCCTCGCCCTGACCGCCAGCTCGGAAAACGTCCGCCCGACGGTGCTGACCATCGACATCGACCGCTACAAGCAGGTCAACGATGCGCTCGGCATTGCTGCGGGCGACAACATCCTCATCGCGCTGACCCGCCGCCTGCGCCGTCTCCTGAAGCCGCAGGACACGCTGGCGCGGCTGGCCGGCGACCAGTTCGGCCTGATCCTGATGTCGGAGCGCGACCCTGCCAAGGTGGCGGATTTTGCGGATGCCGTCAGCAAGGCCATCATGGTGCCGATCAATTTCGGCGGCCGCGAGATCATCCTGACGGCCTCGATCGGCCTCGTCTCCTGGGTGGACCAGCAGGAGGATGCGGCGGGCCTGCTCAACGACGCTGAGCTTGCCATGTACCGGGCGAAAAAGGCCGGCGGCAACCGCGTCGAGCCGTTCCGCCCCGCCTTCCGCACCTTCGGCGCCGATCGCCTGCAGATCGAGACGGATCTCCGCCGCGCCATCGAGCGCAAGGAACTCTCGCTCGTCTACCAGCCGATTGTCCGCCTCTCGGATGCCGAGATCGCCGGCTTCGAGGCGCTGATGCGCTGGGACCACCCCAAGCGCGGCAACATCTCGCCGACGGAATTCATCCCGATCGCGGAAGCCTCCGACCTCATCAATCAGCTCGGCCTCTTCGCCTTCGACAAGGCGGCGAGCGACCTGATGGACTGGCAGCTCCAGACCGGCGAGTTGCCGATCTTCGTCTCCGTCAACCTCTCCAGCGCCCAGCTCCTCAATAACGAGCTCTACAACGACGTGCGCGCGGCACTCGCCAAGACGCGCTGCGAGCCGCACAAGCTGAAGCTGGAACTCACCGAATCCGTGGTGATGGAGAACCCGGAACAGGGCCGCCTCATCCTCAACAAGCTCAAGGATGTCGGCCTCGGCCTGGCGCTCGACGATTTCGGCACGGGCCACTCCTCGCTCTCCTACCTCACCCGCTTCCCCTTCGACACGATCAAGCTCGACAAGGCGCTGGTGCGCGACGCCTCCGACAAGCGCCCCGTGCTGCTGCGCTCCGTCATCTCGATGGCGCGGGAACTGGAAATGCAGGTCGTCGCCGAAGGCATCGAATCCGAAGAGGACGCGATCGAACTCGGCAACATGGGCTGCGAATTCGGCCAGAGCTACCTCTTCGGCCCCCCGATCGGCTACGATTCGGTACAGCGCCTGCTGAAGGAGCGTTTTCCGCTGATGAAGCGGGCGTGAGAGAATAGCGAATTGTGGTTTATCGCCTATTCGCTATTCGCAACTCCCTATTCGCTCTTCCTCACCAGCCGGTTGATGAAATCGAGTTTTTCCACGACCGGCGGCGGCAGGACGAAGGGGTAGCTGTCGGGCTGGCCCATGGAGCGCTGGATGGCGTTGAGGGCCACGCTGAGGGGGATCCAGGATTCGACGAGGCGGCCGGCGTTGGGCGCGCGGTAGGGGTCGAAGGTCACTTCGGCTTCCAATTCCTCGTGGCCCTTGGGATCGGTGTTGAGGCCGAAGGCGCGGGCGGTTTCCAGCGTATCGACGATGTGGAAGAAGTGCGCCCAGCATTCCGCGAAGTCCTCGGCCGGGTGGCTGCTCGCATAGGTGCTGATGAAATAATTCTGCCAGTCGGCGGGCGGGCCTTGCTCGTAGTTGCGCTGAAGGGCGGCGGCATAGTCTTGCCGTTCGTCGCCGAAGAGGCGCCTCGCCTCCTCCAGGGTCGCATCGTCGCGCACGAGCTGCGACCAGTAGAAATGGCCGATCTCGTGGCGGAAATGGCCGAGCAGCGAGCGGTAGGGCTCGCCCATGGAGACGCGCACGCTCTCGCGCACCTCGTCGTCGGCCTCGGCCGCGCGCAGGCTGATGAGGCCCGCCTCGTGGCCGGTCATGGCGGCATTGACGACATTGCCGCCGGCATCGACCTCGTCGGCCAGGAAATCGAAGACAAGGCCGCTGTTCGGATCTTCCTCGCGGGTCGGATGCGGCAACCGCCAGCGCAGGATCGAATAGAAGAGATGGTGCTGCGCGAGCCCGATGCGACGCCAGCGTTCCAGCCCGTGCGGATCGGTCGTCGGCACGATGCGATTGTGGCGGCAGGCCTCGCAGAAGGCATGCGGGCTATCGGCCGGCAGCAGCCAGTTGCAGACGTCGTGCGCGGCATTTTCGCAGAAGCGGTAGACGCCTTCGTTCGGCGCGATCTTCCAGAAACCTTCGCCTTCCGGCACCAGCGCATGCAGCGTCACATCCTGCGCCAGGAAGCCCAGCGAGGAGCCGCACCGCACGCAGACGCGGTTGTCGAAATGGATGGTCTGGCCGCAGGTCTGGCAGGTGAAAAGTTTCATGAGGTCCCCGGTATGGCATCGCAGAGAGTACCCGCATCGGCCGAAGTCGATACGGGTATGCTTCAATCGCTATCGCTTGATGACACCGGTGGTGCCATCTACCGTTCATCAGAGGCGGTCGACCGCGCCCTTGACGGCGTCCTTAGCCTTGCCGACTGCCTTCTGGGTCTTGCCCTTGGCTTCCTGGCCGGCGCCTTCTGCCCGCAGCTTGGGGCTGTTCACTGCCTTGCCGGCGGCCTGCTTGGCCTTGCCTGCAACTTCGTTTGCGGTGCCCTTGATCTTGTCGCTCGTGCTACCCACCGTCGTACTCCTGTTGTTCGAGGCGTGCTCTTTCACGCGGCGAAACAACGGCGCAAAGCCGCACAAGTTCCAAAGAGATGTCTGAAATAAGCGGAAGCGTCAGGCGTGGCCGGCTTCGGCCGAAAGCATGGCGGGCGAGATGCCCATCAGGCCGAGCGCGCGCTCGTATTTGCTGTCGAGATTGGTGTCGAAAATCAGCTCTTCCTGCGCCGGGCAGGACAGCCAGCCATTGGCGCCGATCTCGTTTTCGATCTGCCCCGCCCCCCAGCCGGCATAGCCGAGCATCATCAGGCCCTTCTGCGGGCCGCGGCCGCGGGAAATGGCGCGCACGATATCGAGCGTCGCCGTCAGGCAGATGTCGTCGCTGACCGGGATCGAGGATTCCGACATGTAATCATCCGAATGCAGCACGAAGCCGCGGCCGCTTTCCACCGGCCCGCCGCAGCGGATGGGGAAATCGAGCGTGGAGCCCGGCAGGCGGATCACCTCGTCCTCGCCGAGCAGATCGAGGTGCAGAAGCACGTCGGAGAAGCTCAGCTGCTGAGGCCGGTTGATGACGAAACCCATCGCGCCGTCATCGGAATGGGCGCAGATATAGACCACCGTGCGGGAGAAATTGGAGTCGGCCATGCCCGGCATGGCGATCAGGAACTGACCGTCAAGGAAGCCGCGTTCTCGTCTGTTTTTCAGAACCGACATAGCCATAATGCGGACAGCCTACCAATTCACCGCCAAATGAAAAGCGTTCTTTTTCGCTGGCGCGGCATGCCAGCCTTGCAGGAAAGTTATGGAAGGAAAGCGCGCGATCAAGCTTTTATGATGGACCCGCACGGTTTTGTTGCTGGAAAGCCGGTGCCCCTGGCGCTAGATATCGTTTCATGAAACGCCTGCAAACCGCTGCCATCGCGCTCATTTTTCTGCATTCGCCCGCCGCCGCCGCGACCTCGCAATGGGTCGAGACGCCCGGTGGCGACGTGCGCCTTGTTGCCCTTCCGGCTGGCGCCGACGGCGTGGTGCGCGCCATGATCGATATTCGCCTGCATGACGGCTGGAAAACCTATTGGCGCGATCCGGGCGGCAGCGGCATCCCGCCGTCGATCGCGATCAGCGGGGCCGAGTTGAAATCGGTCGGCTTCCCCGCGCCAAAACGGCTCGGCGACCAGGACAATCACTATATCGGCTACGACAGGCCGGTGCGCTTTCCGCTGAAGCTCGACAAGGCGGCCGGCGGGACGATCACCGCGACGGTGTTTCTCGGCGTGTGCAAGGACATCTGTATTCCCGTGCAGGCGGAGCTGACGGTGGATTCGATCGGCGAGAGTTTTGCCAATCCGCTGGAGGAGACGGCGATCGCCGATGCGGAGGCGACGCTGCCGGGCGGATCGGGCGACGGGTTCAAGCCGCTCTCCGGGCGTTTCGCGGCAGACGACAAGAGCCTGACGGTGCGCTTCGAGGCGCCGGCCGATGGCCAGTTGCCCGACGTCTTCCTTTCCGGTTCCTCCACCTTCGAATTCGGTGCGGCCGGTCCCGTCCGCCGCGATGGCGACGTCTTCGTCGCGGAGGTGCCGGTGCTGCACAAGCCCAAGGTTTTCGATCTTGAAAAAGATCCGATCCGCCTGACGGTGCGCTCCGGCGAGAAGACGATGGAAAGCCCGCTTGCCATCGAGTGACCGTCGCCTATAGTCCCGTCACCCGCAATGAAGCCTACTATACAGACAGGGAGAGACCCGTGACCATTGCCGTTGGAGACAAGCTGCCCGACCTCAAGCTCAAGGAGCGCACGCCGGACGGTCCTGCTGAAATCTCGACCGAGGACCTGTTCAAGGGCAAGCGCGTCGTGCTCTTCGCCGTGCCCGGCGCCTTCACGCCGACCTGCTCGCTGAACCACCTGCCGGGCTATCTCGAAAACCGCGACGCGATCCTCGCCAAGGGCGTGGATGACATCGCCGTCGTCGCCGTCAACGACCATCACGTCATGGGCGCCTGGGCGAACTCCACGGGCGGTGCTGGCAAGCTGCGCTTCCTCGCCGATTGGGACGCCGGCTTCACCAAGGCGCTCGGCATGGAGGTCGACCTTTCCGCCGGCACGCTCGGCGTGCGTTCCAAGCGCTATTCCATGCTCGTCGAGGACGGCGTGGTGAAGAGCCTCAACGTCGAGGAAAGCCCCGGCCAGGCGACCGTCTCCGGTGCCGCCGCGATGATCGAGCAGCTCTGAATAGAGCCGGTCGCCGGACCGTCATCCTTTCAACGAGCCGAGAATGCCCGGGCAGCACCCGGGCATTTCCATGCGGGCTTGCGGAAGGAACCGGCGGATGCAGAAAAATACGTGGCGAAAGGGCAGCACGGCAGGGGTGCCTGCGGGCCTTGCCATCCGGCTTGACGGCGCAATTCTGGCACTACGTGCGGGCAGCCTCGATGCCGGCACCCTCGATACGCTTCTCGCCGACCTCGACCCCATTTCGCCGGAGGCGGCACAGCAGGTCGCGCGCTTGTGCACGGCATCCTTCCGCTATGGCCTCCCCTCGGACCCGGCCCCGACGCTGCTGACCCGCCTGCTCGCGCTGCGCAAGAGCGCACCCGACACGCCGCGCCAGACCGTTTCGCCGGGAGGAGCGGCATGGCTTCGCCTGTGCCACCCGGATGGCTTCGTGCGCGAGACCGCGCTTCAGGCGCTGGACGATGCACCGCGAACGGCCTTCCGCCTCGCTTTGCTCCTGCTGCGGGTCAACGACTGGGTGCCGGAGGTGGCCGCCGCCGGCCGCGCGGCCTTCGAGCGCCTTGCGCCCGCCATCCCGCTGTCAGCGGCCCAACGCATCGCGCCGATGATTGCCAACCACTATGTGAAGCGCCGCGGCCGGATCGATCTCGCAGCGCCGGTCATCGCGCTGCTGACCCGCGACGAGACCTGGCCCGCGCTCCTCTGCTGGCTGACGACATCGACCGACGAGGCGGTTGCGCCCGTCATGCGGCTCCTGCTGCTGTCGGATCGCCTTGACGCCGCCCTTCCAAGACTGCTGACGGCGCGGCACTATCTGGTGCGGGCGCTTGCCGCGCGCACGCTGATGTCCGGCCAAGCCGAGGTCGTGGTCGGCAGGACGCAGAAGATCGAAGCCGGCTATTCCGGCCGCCACGCATCCTCCGTGCCGAAGCTCGTTACCCGGCCGATCGGGATTGCGACGGATGTCGAGGGCACGTTGCGGCAGGTGGCGCAGGACAGGGCCACCGCGGTGCGCAAGATCGCGGCCGACGGGCTGATCGCCCATCGGGACCGGCTCGACAATCTGGACGGGCTGCTGGCGCTTTTCGACAAGGAGCCGAACGCGGCCATCCGCGAGCGGGTCGATTTCATTCGCCGACGGCGCGCTTGCCTTTGAAGGGCGCCATGCCCTGGCGGGCGAGTTCGTCGGCGCGTTCGTTTTCAGGGTGGCCGGCATGGCCCTTCACCCAGTGCCACTCGACCTTGTGGCGCAGCCGCGCCTCATCGAGCGCCTGCCAGAGATCGCCGTTCTTCACCGGCTTCTTGTCGGCGGTCTTCCAGCCGTTTTTCTTCCAGCCGAAAATCCACTTGGAAATGCCGTCCATGACGTATTTCGAGTCGGTATAGAGATCGACCTCGCAGGGGGATTTCAGGGCGGACAGCGCGCTCATCGCCGCCGTCAGCTCCATGCGGTTGTTGGTCGTGTCGGCCTCGCCGCCGGACATTTCCTTCTCGACCTCGCCATAGCGCAGCACCGCGCCCCAGCCGCCGGGGCCGGGATTGCCCGAGCAGGCGCCGTCCGTGAAGATATCGACATGTTTCATCGCAAAAGTCCGTATTCCGCAGGGTTCTGGACCTGACGATGGAAGCGCAGCTTGCGCAGATATTCGAGCGGGTCCTTCTTGACGACAAGCGCACCCGGCGGCGTCATCAGCCAGTCGTAGAGCCGCGTCAGGAAGAAGCGCAACGCCGAGCCGCGCGCGAGCAGCGGCAGGGCGGCGGCCTCCTCTGGCGAGAGCGGGCGCACGCTCTCATAGCCGTCGAGCAGCGCCATGCCCTTGGTGAGGTTGAAGGAACCGTCCTTCTCGAAGCACCAGGCATTGAGGCAGATCGAGACGTCGTAGGCCAGGAGGTCGTTGCAGGCGAAATAGAAGTCGATCAGGCCCGACAGGTCCTCGCCGATGAAGAAGACGTTGTCCGGGAAGAGATCGGCGTGGATGACGCCAGCCGGCAGGTCCTTCGGCCAGTTCTTTTCGAGAAAGGCGAGTTCGCCGCCGATCTCGTCCTGCAGGCCCGTCTCCACCTCGTCGGCACGATCGGCGGACTTGTCCCACAGCGGCCGCCAGCCGCCGACGGAGAGCGCGTTCTCGCGGGTGATCTCGAACCCTTCGCCGGCGAGGTGCATTTCGGCAAGCGCACGGCCCACTTCGCGGCAATGTTTTGCCGAAGGTTTCCGCAGCCACATGCCTTCAAGGAAGGAGATCATCGCGGCGGGGCGACCGGAGAGTTCGCCGAGCTGCGCGCCGTCGTTGCGCGGCAGCGGCAGCGGGCAGGACAGGCCCCGCTCCGCCAGATGGTGCATCAGGCCGAGGAAGAACGGCAGGTCGTTGCGGTCGACGCGCTTCTCGTAGAGCGTCAGGATGAAGGCGCCCTTGGTCGTGTGCAGCAGGAAATTGGAATTCTCCACGCCCTCGGCGATGCCCTTGTAGGACAGCAGCGTGCCCGCATCATAGGCGGTCAGGAAGCGGGAAAGATCGTCTTCGGTTATATCGGTATAGACGGCCACGGGCGGGTCTCAGGCTTGCGGGGGTGGGAAGGATCGGGGGAGTGCCGCCCGGAAGGCCCTACTCGCCATTGACGAAGGCCATGTCGGCGGGGGTGAGTTCGATGGCGCGCAGTTCGCGGTTGACGAGGAAGTGTTCGTTTTCCTCGACCGTATCGGCAAGCTCCACCACCGCATTGTAGCGCGCGCGGAAGGCCTCGATGATCTCGTTGACGATGACTTCGGGCGCGGAGGCGCCAGCCGACAGGCCGACCGTGCGGATATCGCCGATCGTCTCCCAATCGATCTCGGAGGCGCGCTGCACGAGCACGGACCTGGTGGCCCCTGCCCTCAGCGCCACTTCGACGAGCCGCTTGGAGTTGGACGAATTCGGCGCGCCAACGATCAGGAAGAGGTCGCAGCCGGGGGCGGCCTGTTTGACGGCCTCCTGCCGGTTGGTGGTGGCGTAGCAGATCGAATCGGCAGCCGGTGCCGTAAGGTTCGGGAAGCGCTCGTGCAGGCGCTTGATGACGCCGGCGGTGTCGTCGACGGACAGCGTGGTCTGCGTGACGTAGCCGAGATTGATCTCGTCCGGCGGCATGTAGGTCTCGGCATCCTCCACGGTCTCGACCAGCGAGACGGAGCCTTCCGGCAATTGCCCCATCGTGCCGATGACTTCCGGGTGGCCGGCATGGCCGATCAGCACGACATGGCGGCCGAGGCGCTGGTGGCGCATCGCCTGCTTGTGCACCTTGGAGACCAGCGGGCAGGTCGCGTCGAGATAGAACAGGTTGCGCGCCTGCGCATCCTCCGGCACGGATTTCGGCACGCCATGCGCGGAGAAGACGACCGGTTGCTGGCGGTGTTCCTCGGGGATCTCGTGCAGTTCCTCGACGAAGATCGCGCCCTTCGCTTCCAGGCCTTCGACGACATAACGGTTGTGCACGATCTCGTGGCGCACATAGACCGGCGCGCCATAGGCCTTCAGCGCCAGCACGACGATCTGGATCGCGCGGTCCACGCCGGCGCAGAAGCCGCGCGGGCCGCACAGTCTGATGGTCAAGTCCGATCGGGTATCAATCATGCTCATCGGTTATCCGGCAATCAGGACGGCAGCAAGGGCGACGGCCGCCGGAAGCGCCTGAATGACGAAAATCTTCCGCGAGGCCGTTGCGCCCCCATATAGGCCGGCGACCAGCACCGCGCCAAGAAAAAACAATTTGATCTGCCAGGCGAAGGCCGGATCGGGATGCAGCAGCGCCCAGAACAGGCCGGCGGCGAGAAAGCCGTTATAGAGGCCTTGGTTGGCAGCGAGCACCTTTGTCGCCTCGGCCTGGGCGGGCGTCATGCCGAAGGCCTTGAGGCCTCTAGGCGTCGTCCAGAGGACCATTTCGAGGATGAGGATATAGACATGTTCGATGGCGACGATCGCCACGAGGATGGTTGCAAGCGCCTGCATGTCCTCTTTCTCCCCTTCAGGTTCCGGGATGCGCCCCGGCTAACTTCCTATGCCATTTCAAGGCGCCGGGCGATCGCCCTTGCGGCGGAAGACGGCGTAGAGCGCGACGCCGACCAGCGCCGCGGCGAGGCCATACCAGGTGACGGCATATTGCAGGTGGTTGTTCGGCAGGTCGAACTGGGTGACGGCGCCGATGGGCAGGCCTTTCGGGTTCGGCGCATCGCCGGCGTCGACGAAGAAGTGCACCAGCCTGTCGGCCGGGATGGTGACGCTCGACGCCATAACGTCGAGGTCCTTCCAATAGAAGATGTTCTTCGCGACGTCGTTGTCCGGCACGATGGAGGAGGGTTTTTCGGCAAGGCGCGCGCGGGCGAGGCCGATGACCGTCTGCTCGCCGGTCAGCTGGCCCTGCTTGCGCATTTCCGGCTCCTTCGCCTCGAAGGGCACGAAGCCGCGATTGACGAAGAGGAAGCGGCCGTCGGCGAGCTGGAGCGGCGTGTAGACATAATAGCCGGTCTGGCCGCGCCAGGTGGCGAAGAAGTGGCGCTCGCGGTTGTTGGCGAAGATGCCGGTGACGGTGACGGGGCGGTATTCGACATCGTCGCCCTTCGCCGCCATCGCCTCGATATCGGCAAGCGGCGCCGGGGCCGCGATGCGGCGTTCGGCCATGTCGGCGAGAAGCTGCTCCTTCCAGGCGAGGCGCTGCATTTGCCAGGTGCCGAGCGACAGCAGGATGGCAAGTGCCACGAGGAAGGCGATGCCTGTCAGGACCGCCTTGCCCTTGCCCGGAATGCGGCTCGCCGGCACCTCAGCCACGGTCGATCTCGCCGGGCCGCGCATTGTTGCGGTATTGCAGCGTAATCAGCAGGCCCTTCAGGATGCGCGTCAGCCAGAGGCCGAGGCCGATGGCGAGCGGGATCCACAGGATGAAATGCAGCCAGAGCGGCAGCGCGTAGTTCACCTCCGCCCACAGCGCGATGCCGACCACGATGAAGCCGACGATGAGCAGGACGAAGACCACCGGGCCATCGCCCGAATCGGCAAAGGAATAGTCGAGGCCGCAATTCGTGCAGGCCGGCCGCACCTTCAGCAGGCCATTGAACAGCCTGCCCTGGCCGCAGCGCGGGCAACAGCCGCGCACGCCGGCGCTGAAGGGGTCGACGGGCGGAAAGAGCGCCTTGTCCTCGTCCATGATGCGGGTCCAATCAAAATGCAGATGTCTGCATAGGTAGCGGCCCGCCTGCCCTGCGTCCAACTGAAAAGCTGCGACAAAGCGGCCGGGGTTCGCCCCAAACACAAACGGCCGCATCGCTGCGGCCGTTCGAAAAGTTGAGCATCGCGCTCGATTACATGTGCGCGATCGGCGCGCCCCAGCCACCCCAGATGTAGATGGAGAAGAAGAGGAAGAGCCAGACCACGTCGACGAAGTGCCAGTACCAGGCTGCGGCTTCGAAGCCGAAGTGCTGCTTGGGGGTGAAATCGCCGCGAAGCGCACGAATGAGGCAGACGATCAGGAAGATCGTGCCGACAAGGACGTGGAAGCCGTGGAAGCCGGTCGCCATGAAGAAGGTGGCGCCGTAGATCGAATCCTTGAAGGCGAACGGTGCGTGGGCATATTCGTAGGCTTGGACGAAGGAGAACAGGACGCCGAGCGCCACGGTGAGCGCCAGGCCGTTGACGAGGCCCTTGCGATCGTTGTGCAGCAGAGCGTGGTGCGCCCAGGTCACGCAGGTGCCCGAAAGCAGCAGGATGACGGTGTTGTAGAGCGGCAGGTGCCAGGGATCGAGAACCTCGATGCCCTTCGGCGGCCAGACGCCGCCGGTATAGGTGGCGCGCGCGGCCTGGATGGCTTCGCCGGGGAAGAGGCTCGCATCGAAGAAGGCCCAGAACCAGGCGACGAAGAACATCACCTCGGAGGCGATGAACATGATCATGCCGTAGCGCAGGTGCAGCGAGACGACGCGGGTGTGGTGGCCCTCATGGGCTTCCTTCACCGTGTCCGCCCACCAGGCATACATGGTGTAGAGAACGATCAAGAGGCCGATGTAGAAGATCCACGGTGTGGCGAGGTTGACGCCGAACAGGTGGAACGCGCCGCCCGAGACATAGCGCATGTAGCCGATGCCGCCGAGCGCCATGACGAACGCGCCGATGGAGGCAAGCAGCGGCCACGGGCTGGGGTCGATGATGTGGTAGTCGTGTTTCTTCTGATGCGCATCGGCCATTTGACTTATCCCCGAATGTATCGCGTTCATTCCCGGCATAGCCGGAAACGCATGTCTTTCAAAGCTTGTTCGCGTCGTCCGTCTTGATATCCGCAGACGAAACCACCGGCTTCGTCGCCTCATGCGGATAGAAGGTGTAGGACAGCGTGATGGTGTGGATGCCCTTGGTCTCGACCGGCTTGACGATCTCCGGATCGACGAAGAAGACCACGGGCATTTCGAGTTCCTCGCCCGGCTTCAGCGTCGTCTCGGTGAAGCAGAAGCACTGGACCTTGTTGAAATAGGCGCCGGCAGCCTGCGGCGTGACGTTGAACGTCGCCTGGCCGGTGGTCGGCGTCGAGGCGTTGTTGCGCGCCTTGTAAAGGATCTGCACGGTCTCGCCGATCTTCATCTCGACTTCGCGCTGCACGGGCTCGAAGCTCCAGGCGAGGCCCGGGCCGACATTGGCGTCGAAGCGCACCTTGATCGTCTTGTCGAGGATGACGTCGGAGGCCTGCTCGACGCGCTGCGTCGTGCCGCCGTAGCCGGTGACCTTGCAGAACATTTCGTATAGCGGCACGGCAGCATAGGCCATGCCGGCCATGCCGATGACGAAGGAACAGCAGATGGCAACGATCGTGCCGTTGCCCAATCCACTCTTTTCGGTCTGTTTCGTCTCGCTCATGTCAGCCCACCATTCCGCCGGCGAATTTCACCAGCGTGACGATGTAGAAGAGCACGACGAGGCCCAGAAGCACGATACCGAGCGCAATGTTGCGGCCGCGGCGCGACTTCTTCTGGCTTTCCGTGAGGTTTACCGTTTCCATTATAGTACCCATCCGAATGACGCGATCAGGTGGTCGAGCATCAGCCCAGAGAAGACCGCGAACAGGTAGACGATGGAGAAGGCGAAGAGTTTCTTGGCCGGCACCATCGCGCGGTCGCCTTCCGGCATGCGCAACACGCCGACAGAATACCATACGAAGCCGAGGCCGAGCGCTGCGGCAAAGAGACCGTAGCCGAGGCTCGCAAAGCCGAGGAAGGTCGGCACGACGGCGATGACGGCGGTCAGGATGGCGTAGATCAGGATCTGCACCTTCGTCGTCCACTCGCCGGCGACGTTCGGCAGCATCGGCACGCCGACGGCCTCGTAGTCACGCATCTTGAAGAGCGCCAGCGCCCAGAAGTGGGCCGGGGTCCACAGGAAGGTGATGAGGAAGAGGACGACGCTCTCGATGGAGACGCCGCCGGTGACACAGGCCCAGCCGATCATCGGCGGAAATGCGCCGGCGGCACCGCCGATGACGATGTTCTGCGGCGTCGAGCGCTTCAGCCACATCGTATAGATGACGGCGTAGAAGAAAATGGTGAAGGCGAGCAGGCCGGCGGCCAGCCAGTTGACCGCAAGGCCGAGGATCGCGACCGAGAAGGCGGAGAGCGTCAGGCCGAAGGCGAGCGCTTCTTCCGGGCGGATGCGGCCGGACGGGATGGGACGCTGGGCGGTGCGGGTCATGACCGCATCGATATCCGCGTCGTACCACATGTTGAGGGCACCGGAGGCTCCGGCGCCCACGGCGATACAGAGGATCGCTATGGCGCCGATGAACGGGTTGATCGTGCCGGGCGCCATGACCAGGCCGGCAAAGGCCGTGAAGACGACGAGCGACATGACGCGCGGCTTCAGGAGCTCGAAGAAATCTCGCGGCGACGCTTCGGAGAGGTATACCTCGCCGCCGCCTGCTGCTGTGTCGTGATGCTCGATGACCGCCATGTTCTTTCCGTCGCGTTCGGCCGGGTTTGCCGGCCTCTTTTAGAAATGGAGCCGCCGTTGCCGGCGGCCCCGATCGTCTGAAGACCTTACTTGATCTTCGGGAGCTGTTCCCACTGGTGGAACGGCGGCGGCGAGGACAGCTGCCATTCCAGCGTGTTGGCGCCCTCGCCCCACGGATTGTCGCCGGCGACGCGCTTCTTGGCGAAGGCTTCGACGATGCTGAAGAGGAAGATCAGCACGGCGAAGGCCGAGATGTACGAGCCGTAGGACGACACCGCGTTCCAGCCTGCGAAGGCATCCGGGTAGTCGATGTAGCGGCGCGGCATGCCGGCGAGGCCGAGGAAGTGCTGCGGGAAGAAGATCAGGTTCACGCCGACGAACATGACCCAGAAGTGCAGCTTGCCGAGGAATTCCGAATACATGTAGCCGGTCATCTTCGGGAACCAGTAGTACCAGGCCGCGAAGATCGCGAAGACAGCGCCGAGCGACAGAACGTAGTGGAAGTGGGCCACCACGTAGTAGGTGTCATGCAGGGCGCGGTCGAGGCCGGCATTGGCGAGCTGGACGCCCGTGACGCCGCCGACGGTGAACAGGAAGATGAAGCCGATCGCCCAGACCATCGGCGTGGTGAAGCGGATCGAACCGCCCCACATCGTCGCGATCCAGGAGAAGATCTTCACGCCCGTCGGAACCGCGATGACCATCGTGGCGAAGACGAAATAGCGCTGCGTGTCGAGCGACATGCCGACCGTGTACATGTGGTGCGCCCACACGATGAAGCCGACGGCGCCGATGGCGACCATGGCGTAGGCCATGCCGAGGTAGCCGAAGATGGGCTTGCGCGAGAAAGTCGACACGATGTGGCTGACGATGCCGAAGCCGGGCAGGATCAGGATGTACACTTCCGGGTGGCCGAAGAACCAGAACAGGTGCTGGAAGAGGATCGGGTCACCACCGTTTTCAGGCGCGAAGAAGGCCGTGCCGAAGTTGCGGTCGGTCAGCAGCATGGTGATGCCGCCCGCCAGGACCGGCAGCGAAAGCAGAAGAAGGAAGGCGGTGATCAGCACCGACCAGGCGAAGAGCGGCATCTTGTGCAGCGTCATGCCCGGAGCGCGCATGTTGAGGATCGTCGTGATGAAGTTGATCGCGCCGAGGATCGAGGATGCGCCGGCGATGTGCAGGCCGAGGATGACGAAGTCCATGGCCGGACCGGGCTGGCCCGCGGTGGAGAATGGTGGATAGATCGTCCACCCGCCGCCCGCGCCATAACCGCCCGCCGGGCCTTCGACGAACATCGAGAGCAGCACGAGCAGGAAGGCCGGGATGATCAGCCAGAACGAGATGTTGTTCATGCGCGGGAAGGCCATGTCCGGCGCGCCGATCATGATCGGCACCATCCAGTTGGCAAAACCGCCGATGAGGGCCGGCATGACCATGAAGAAGATCATGATGAGCGCATGCGCCGTCGTGAAGACGTTGAACATGTGCTTGCCGCCGTCGATGGCGGCGTCACCCTCGAAGCCGTAGACCATCTGGGCCAGGCCGTGGAAGATCTGGATGCCCGGCTCCTGCAGCTCCATGCGCATGAAGACCGAGAGCGTGCCGCCGATGATGCCGGCGAGGATCGCGAAGATCAGGTAGAGGGTGCCGATATCCTTGTGGTTGGTCGACAGGAACCAACGCTGAAAGAAAGTGAGCGGCTTGTGTTCGTGGTGATCGTTGTGATCGCCGTGGGCAGCGGATGTTCCGGCCATGGTCTCAACTCCCTTGGAATTACTGCGCGGCGTTCTGGGCGACGTTCACGGACTTGTCCGCTCCGTCGACAGACGCCATCAGGGCCTTGTTTGCCTCGCCGACATTCGTCGCGGCGGCAGCAAGCCAGGTATCGAACTTTTCCTGCGAGACGACGCGGATGGCGATCGGCATGAACGCGTGGTCCTTGCCGCAGAGCTCGGAACACTGGCCGTAGAACAGGCCTTCGCGGTCGGCCTTGAACCAGGTCTCGTTGAGGCGGCCCGGCACGGCGTCGATCTTCACGCCGAAGGACGGCATGGCGAATGCGTGGATCACGTCGGCAGCGGTGACGAGGACGCGCACATGCTTGCCGACCGGAACGACCAGTTCGTTGTCGACGGCGAGAAGGCGCGGGTAGACGCCCTTGTCTTCCTTGCCAGCCGCGGCGCGGTCGCCGTCCTGCAGGAGAAGGCTGTCGAAGGAGAGCGGCGCTTCGCCGACCTGGTATTCATAACCCCAGTACCACTGGAAGCCGGTGGCCTTGATCGTCAGTTCCGGCTCTTCCGTGGGGGCGAGCTGCTTGGTCAGAAGCTGGAAGGACGGGATCGCCAGGAAGAGGAGAACGACGACCGGGCCGAGCGTCCAGACGACTTCGATCGCCGTGTTGTGGCTGGTCTTGGACGGAACCGGGTTCGCGCTTTCGCGGAATTTCACGACCACGAGGATGAGCAGGACGAGAACGAACAGGGTGACCGGTACGATGAACCAGAGTGTGTACTGCTCGAACCAGCGGATCTCTTCCATCATCGAGGTCGCGGCGGGCTGGAGGCCCTTCTGCCAGTCGAACGGCTGATCAGCGAAAGCGGTCGAAGCAAAGAGCAGACAGCCTAGAGCGGCCAGAACTGCAAAAGCTTTGTTTTTCACAACGTATCTCCCCAAGGCGTTTGATTGGGATCAAACAGGCGCGCAGAATCCCTGCTATACTGAGTGCTTAAAACCACAGTTTCATGCTCGCCGCAACAGCCATGGGGGACCGCCCGTGCGGCATTTTTGCGCAAAAGCAAAAGCCTTGGGCCTCTCCCCACAGTTTCTTCATAATTCCCTATAGCATGAAAGGTTTGGCCGCGGCGATCCCGGCCGGAGCACCCTTTTCGCGCGCCGCAAGCGCCTGTCCGGCAGGGCCTGGGCCGCCCCTATTATAAAGTGTGCGCGGCCGGTCCAATTTCCGCCTTCAATCAATTGGAAATGAGCGCGCAGGGCTTTTCATTTCGGCCCCGTCCCTTCAAAGATACCCCGACTGATTCGAGATTCCGAGGTTTTCATGGGTTTTGCTCCCCTTTCCCGGCTGTCCCGGGCAGCATTCGGCCTTGCCGTCTTCGCGCTCGGTACGATTGCACTGGCCTCTGTTGCGACGGCCCAGCAGCCCGGCACGGTGAAATCCAACCACGGCGCCTGGTCGATCGTCTGCGATCAGCCGGCAGGTGCGTCGGGCGAACAATGCGCGCTGATGCAGAACGTTCTCGCCGAAGACCGGCCGGAACTCGGCCTCTCCGTCGTCGTGCTGAAGACCGCCGACCGCAAGGCGAAGATTCTTCGCGTGCTGGCGCCGCTCGGCGTGTTGCTGCCGAACGGGCTTGGCCTCAATGTCGACGGCAAGGATATCGGGCGGGCCTATTTCGTGCGCTGCTTCGCCGATGGCTGCTATGCTGAAGTCGTGCTGGAAGACGAACTCTTGAAGACCTTCCGCTCCGGCGCCACCGCCACCTTCATCGTCTTCCAGTCGCCGGAAGAAGGCATCGGCATCCCCGTCGACCTCAAGGGTTTTGGCGAAGGCTACGACGCGCTGCCGTAAGCCGCCCTCCGGCGGGCTTGCCGCCCGCCGCCGGGGGACTTACATGAACCCCGAGTTTAAAAGTTTGCGGAGCCTGCCATGAACACCGACCTCCTCTCCCTCTTCGATGCCGACGAGGCATCCGTGCAGGCGGTGCTGCGGGAAACGCTGAAGAGCGCCGACGACGGCGAGCTCTTCCTCGAACACGCCCAGGCGGAATCGCTTTCCTTCGACAACGGCCGCCTCAAGGGCGGCAGTTTCAACACCGACCAGGGTTTTGGCCTGCGCGCGGTAGCGGGCGAGGCCGTGGGTTATGCGCATTCGGGCGAGATGACGCTGTCGGCGCTGAAGCGCGCGGCGGATGCGGCCGGTGCCGTGACGCGCGGCTACTCCGCCGACTATTCCGAAGCGCCGCAGGGCACCAACCGCCAGCTCTACACGCAGGACAACCCGATCGGCTCGCCGACCTTCGAACAGAAGGTGGCGCTCCTGACCGAGATCGACGGCTACTTGCGCGGCAAGGACCCGAAGGTGCGGCAGGTGACGGCGTCGATCGCCGCAAGCTGGCAGGTCGTCAACATTTTGCGCGCCGATGGCCATCGCGTCACCGACGTGCGCCCGATGACCCGCGTCAACGTCTCCGTCGTCGTCGGCGAAGGCGACCGGCAGGAGACGGGCAGCTACGGCATCGGCGGGCGCACGACCTTCGACGCTTTCCTCACCGAGGAGAGCTGGCGTTTCGGCGCCGACGAGGCGCTGCGCCAGGCGCTGGTCAATCTGGAAGCGGTGGAAGCACCTGCCGGCACGATGGACATAGTGCTCTCCTCCGGCTGGCCGGGCGTGATGCTGCACGAGGCGGTCGGCCATGGGCTTGAGGGCGATTTCAACCGCAAGAAGACCTCGGCTTTCGCCGGCCTGCTCGGCGAGCAGGTCGCGGCCAAGGGCGTCACCGTGGTCGACGATGGCACGATCGACAATCGCCGCGGCTCGATCACCGTCGACGACGAGGGCACGCCGTCGGCCTATAACGTGCTGATCGAGGACGGCAAGCTGGTCGGCTACATGCAGGACCGGCAGAACGCCCGCCTGATGGGCATGAAGGCCACCGGCAACGGCCGCCGGCAGGGTTACGCCTACCGCCCCATGCCGCGCATGACCAACACCTACATGCTCTCCGGCGACAAGACGCCGGAAGAGATCATCGCCTCGGTGAAGAACGGCCTCTACGCCGTCTCCTTCGGCGGCGGACAGGTGGACATCACCTCCGGCAAATTCGTCTTTGGCTGCACGGAAGCCTATCTCATCGAGAACGGCAAGGTGACGGCCCCCGTCAAGGGCGCCATGCTGATCGGCAACGGCCCGGACGCCATGCGCCGCGTCTCGATGGTCGGCAACGACACCAAGCTCGACACCGGCATCGGCAATTGCGGCAAGGCCGGCCAATGGGTCCCGGTCGGCGTCGGCCAGCCGCATTTGAGGATGGATCAGATCACGGTGGGCGGGACGAAGACCTGATTTTCCAGGAACCGTTTGCGCCGCCCCTCATCCTCCGTCGGGCACAACAATCCGCCGCAACAACCACTCCCGAAACGCCCGTGCCTCCGGCGACAGGCGCTTGAAGTCGCGGGCGACGAGCCAGTAGGCGCCGTAGCGGATCGAGACGTCGAAGGGCTGCACCAAGCGGCCCGCGGCAATGTCCTCGGCGGCGAAGGAACGATCGACCAGCGCCACGCCGTGGCCGCGCAGCGCGGCCTGCAGCACGAGATTGCCCTCCGTGAAAATCTGCGCGCGACCCGGCGGCGCCTCGGGCAGGCCGGCGGCGGCGAACCAGCGCTGCCAGCTGCTGCGGTTCTCCTCATGCAGCAGGGTATAGGCCAGAAGGTCGGCCGGCGTGTTCAGCGGCGGGCCGTCCTCGGCGAGGCACGGCATGACCACCGGAACCATTTCCACGTCGGCAAGATGCTCCGCCTGCGCGCGCGGCCAGGCGGTCGCGTCCGTCGAATGGCGGATGGCGATTTCGGGCTCGTGGGTGCGGAACTCGATCAGCCGCATGTCGGAATCGACCACGACGTCGATCTCGGGGTGATCGGAGTGGAAATCGTCGAGATTCGGCACGAGCCAGCAGGCGGCGAAGGAGGGTTCCGCGCTGATTTCCAGCACGCCGCCGCCCCGCCTGCCCCGGATTTCCGAAAGGCTCGCATCCATCGCATTGAAGGCGCGCGACAGCACCTCGATCAGCGCCTGCCCGGCGGTGGTGAGCCGCACGCTGCGATGGCGGCGCTCGAAGAGCGGCTTGCCGAGCTCGGCCTCCAGCTCCTTGACCTGCCGGCTGACGGCCGCCTGCGATACCAGAAGCTCTTCCGCCGCGAGCGTAAAACTTCCGAGCCGGCCCGCCGCCTCGAAACTCCTCAGTGCCGTGAGCGGCAGCCGTCCGCGTTTCATCGCATAACCTCAAGTCATTCGAAATCGACGATAAACTCGTTTGAGCAAGGGTGGCAAGCGGGCGGACAATGCGGGCAGTTCAACAGATAGGAGGGCGCAACGATGTTTGGCCCCGTCACGCTCATTTTCATGGACGTCATCCGCATCCTCACCTTCCAGCAGGGACCGCCCCTGCCCTCGCGCCACAGGAAAGCCGTTGTTAACCACTCGGATACCGACCGGATGCGATAACGGCGGCGAGAAACAGCCAGGGAAGACACAGACGACATGCCTATCCGCAGCACAATGCGACAGGGTCTGAAGCGCGCCGTAATCACCGGCGGGCTGGAATTTGCGCATCTGGCGGAGCGGGTCGGGCTGATGGCGTCGGCGCGTGGCATGGGCGCGATCTTCACGCTGCACCATGTGCGGCCCAAGGTGGCGCAGGCCTTCGATCCCAATGCGCATCTGGAGATCACGCCGGAATTCCTGGATGCGGCGATCGAGCACCTGACGGAAGAGGGCTACCAGTTCGTGGCGCTCGCCGACATGCCGGCGCGCCTCGCCATCGCCCGGGCCGGCGAGCGGTTCGCCGCCTTCACGCTCGATGACGGCTACCGCAACAATGCGGTCCATGCCCAGCCGGTCTTCACCCGCCACAAGGTGCCGTTCACCGTGTTCGTCGCGCCGGGCTTCTGCTGCAAGACGCATGGCATCTGGTGGGAGACGCTGACGGAGCTTCTGCGCGCCGCGCCGCATCTGGAGTTCGATTTCGGCTCGGGTGCGGTCACCATGCCGCTCGCCACGCCCTTCCAGAAACAGGCCGCCTTCAGCCGCTTCGCCCGCTTCATCCAGGTGGAGACGGAGGAAGCGGCGGCGATCAAAAAGCTCGACGCCGCAGCCAAGGCCCATGGCATCGACCCGATGATGCTGACCGAACGGCTCGTCATGCGCGAACCCGAGCTGAAGAGCCTCGTGCTCAACCCGCTGGCCTCGATCGGCGCCCACACGGTCAGCCACCGCGCGCTCGCCCGCCTCAGCGACGAGGACGCGCGCCGCGAGATGGAACACTCGGCCGACCGCATCGCCGCGATCATCGGCCACCGCCCGGAAACCTTCGCCTACCCCTATGGCGACCGCGCCGCCGTTTCGCCGCGCGAACACCGCCTCGCCAAGGACCTCGGCTTCCGCGTCGCCGTCACCACGGACCCCGGCACGCTCTCCACCCGCTCCTTCGACACCCCGACGACACTGCCCCGCATCTCGCTGAACGGGCTCTACCAGAAGCCGAAATATGTCGGCGCGCTGGCCTCCGGCATCCCGTTCCGGCTGCTGAGGCGCTGATCCCTCACGGATACATCCGCACCTTCGTCCAGCCTTGGCCGTCTTCCGCGTGGCGGAATTCGACGCGGTCGTGCAGGCGGAAGGGGCGGTCGTGCCAGAATTCGATCGAGACGGGTTTCAGGCGGAAGCCGGACCAGTGCGGTGGGCGGGGGATTTCGCCGATCGCGTAGCGGGCGGTATATTCGGCGACCGCCTTTTCCAGCGCGAAGCGGCTTTCGAGCGGGCGCGACTGTTTCGAGGCCCAGGCGCCGATGCGGCTGCCGCGCGGGCGCGAGGCGTAATATTCGTCCGCCTCGGCATCGGTGACCACCTCGATATCGCCGCGCACGCGCACCTGGCGGCGCAGCGATTTCCAGTGGAAGCACATGGCGGCCTTGTGGGCGCCGAGAAGCTCGACGCCCTTGTGGCTTTCGAAATTCGTGTAGAAGACAAAGCCGCGCTCATCGAAACCTTTCAAGAGGACCATGCGCACATTGGGCAGGCCGGTCTCGTCGACGGTGGCGAGCGCCAGCGCGTTCGGGTCGTTCGGCTCGGTCTTTCCGGCCTCTTCCAGCCATGTGCCGAACAGGGAATAGGGCTCGTTCTCCTGGGTGAAGTCACCGCTTGTTAACGCATTTTCGCTCATATTCGATTCAATGCCGATCTTTTTGACGATTGGGGGCAGACAGGAGTGGATGTCATAGCAAAGTCGCGACCCGAGACAAAGCCATACTGGGCGCGCTGCCTTGCTGTTGCCGGCGTGACGATGGGCTGCGCGCTTCTGCCGGGCTGCATGGGCGGCCTCGACGTCTTTTCCGACAGCAAGGTCGATACCGTGCGCACCAGCGCCGTGCCGGCCGGCGCGGAGGGGCTGACCGACGAGATCACCGTGCGCAACGCCGTCTCCTCCGCCGATATTTCGCGCACCGCCGGCAATCCGATCCCCTGGGCGAATTCCGCCTCGGGCAGTGCGGGCGTGATCAGCACCATTGCGGAAAACCGCGACGATGCCGGGCGCACCTGCCGCGATTTCGTGACGACGAAACATTCCTATCAGGGGATCGCCAATTATTCGGGCCGCACCTGCCTCGGCAGTTCCGGCGAATGGCTGCTGCTGGCCTTCGATCGCCAGGGCTGAATCCTCTCGCGCGCATGTTTGCGATTTTTCAACCCTGACCCGTAACCAGTGATTAGGACGTGCCCCCTATCATGGTCGGCAAAACGACAATGGGTGGAAGTTATGCGTGACCCCTATTCGGTGCTGGGCGTGAAAAGAAGCGCCGGGCAGGATGAAATCAAGGCGGCCTGGCGCTCGCTTGCAAAAGCGGTGCATCCCGACCAGAACCACGACGACCCCAACGCCACCGTGCGCTTCACCGAGGCCGGCCGGGCCTACGATCTTCTGCGCGACCCCGACAAACGCAGCCGCTACGACCGCCAGCAGCGCGAGGCCGAGCTTCGCCGCATGGAGCAGATGCGCCGCCAGCAGGCCGAGCGCAAGGTGAGGAACGACCCGCCGCCGCGCATGGCGGACGAAGGCGCGGAAGACATGATCGCCCGCATCTTCGGCGTCGATTCCCGCGGCCAGCCGGCCGAGGGCAAGCCGCAGGCCCAATCGCAGGCGCAGGCCCAGAATCAGGCCCGCCCGCAGCCGCAGGCCGCAGCGGCGCCCGCCCAGGACGCCCGCAAGGCGACCGACGAGCCGGAGACGGACGATGCGGGCCAGGGCCGCGGCATCGCACCGGCCGCCGCCATCATCTCCGCCATCATCCGCCGCATTCGCGGTGGCCGCCCCAAGGTCGACAAGGCGCCGGACTTCTTTGCCGACGTCACGGTCTCCGTCGAGGATATCCTGAACCGCGTGCGCCCGACGCTCGAAACGCCGGACGGCCAGACGCTGCGCGTGCCGATCGGCGCGGGCACGACGGATGGCCAGGTCATGCGCCTCAAGGAAGCCGGATACCGCTTCGAGAACCTGAAGCGCGGCGATGCCGTCATCACCGTGCGCGTGGCGCCCGGCCGCTTCCGGGTCGATGGCTTCGACCTGAAGGTCGACCTGCCGGTGACGATCGAGAATGCCGTGCTCGGCTGCGAGACGACGGTCGAAGGGCCGCTCGGCTCTTTCCCCGTGACGGTGCCGGCCTGGTCGGGCTCCGACCAGAAGATCCGCATCGAAGGCGAAGGCCTCGTCATGGAAAACGGCGAACGCGGCGATCTGATTGCCGAAATCCGCCTTCTCCTGTGGGAAAAGCCGGATGCCAAGATGATCGACCTGATGCGCAGCCTGCGCGAAGGCCTTTATCTTTAAATCGATTGTGACGCTTTCGTAAAACATGCACCCATTGTTACGGATGCTAACAGTTCCTGAACCCCCGCGCGCTTGAACCGCATTGCCGCCTATGCCATAGGCACAATTGACTTAAGTATCAGGGGGCAAACCATGGTTCAGGCATCTGGTCTGATGAAGGGCAAGCGCGGCGTCATCATGGGCGTCGCCAACAACCGTTCCATCGCCTGGGGCATCGCCAAGGCTATCCATTCACAGGGCGGCGAAATTGCCCTCACCTATCAGGGCGATGCGCTGAAGAAGCGCGTCGAGCCGCTGGCGGCCGAAATCGGCGCGGTGCTGGCTGGCGATTGCGATGTGTCCGACGAAGCGTCGATCGACGCGGTCTTCGAGAATATCGAGAAGACCTGGGGCAAGATCGACTTCCTCGTGCATGCCATCGGCTTTTCCGACAAGGACGAGCTGACCGGCCGCTACGTGGACACCACGCCGGCGAACTTCGCCAAGACCATGCAGATCTCGGTCTATTCCTTCACGTCGGTCGCCCGGCGCGCGGAAAAGCTGATGACCGATGGCGGCTCGATGCTGACGCTGACCTATTATGGCGCGGAAAAGGTCATGCCGAACTACAACGTCATGGGCGTCGCCAAGGCGGCACTTGAAGCGAGCGTGAAGTATCTCGCGGTCGACCTCGGCCCGAAGAACATCCGCGTCAACGCGATTTCGGCCGGCCCGATCAAGACGCTGGCCGCCTCCGGCATCGGCGATTTCCGTTACATCCTCAAGTGGAACGAGTACAACGCGCCGCTGCGCCGTACCGTCACCATCGAGGAAGTGGGCGATGTCGGCCTCTACATGCTCTCCGACCTGTCGCGCTCGGTGACCGGCGAGACGCATCATGCCGACAGCGGCTACCACGTCGTCGGCATGAAGGCCGTCGATGCGCCGGACATTTCCGTCATCAAGGACTGAGTGAACTCCAAGCAGCGGGACTGCACCTTGCCCATCTACATGATCCGACACGGCCAGACCGCGTGGAATGCAGAGGGCAGGCTGCAAGGCCAGCAGGACATCCCGCTGAACGACACCGGCCGCAAACAGGCGGCCGGTAACGGCGCCGCCCTCAAGGGCATTCTCGGGCAGACGGTTTCCGATTACGATTTCGTGGCGAGCCCGCTCGGGCGCACGCGCGAGACGATGGAAATCCTGCGTCGCGCCATGGGCCTCGATCCCCTCGCCTACCGCACCGACCCGCGCCTCGTCGAAGTCTCCTTCGGCGACTGGGAGGGCCATACGCTGCCCGAACTGATGGCGAAGGTGCCGGACAGGGTCGAGGAGCGCATGCATTCCAAATGGAACTTCATTCCGCCGGGGGAAGCCGCGGAAAGCTACGAGATCCTCTCCTGGCGCATCGCCTCCTGGCTTGCCGACGTGCGCGGGCCAACCGTCTGCGTCAGCCATGGCGGGGTTTTCCGCGCGGCGTTCCGGCTGCATGGCATGGCGGAAGAAGAGGCGGCCAACACGCCAATCCACCAGGACCGCCTGCTGCGCATCGACGCGACGGGGATGCACTGGCTTTGAGGCTTGCGCCATACTGGCCCCTCACCTGCCTGCCGGCATCCTCTCCCCGCAAGCGGGGCGAGGAATGATGGGCTCACCGTTTTGCCCCTTCGCCCCGCTTGCGGGGAGAAGGTCCCGGCAGGGGGACGAGGGGCAAATTTTTACTGGATGATTTCGAGGTCGTTGATGACGCGCTTGCCGTCGACTTCGGTGTAGAACACCAGCACCTTCACGCCCGGCTCCAGGCCTTCGAAGTTGAACTCTTCCGGCGCCTGGTACTTCTTGCCGTCGTCGAGCGACAGGCTGAGGCTGCCCGTGTCGACGCTGGTGATCACGGCCTCGACATCGGCGCTTTCGGCCGATGCGGCGAGCGGCGAGAGGAAAACGGCCGTAGCCAACAGCGCGGCGATCAATAGGCGCATCGTGCGAACCCCTGGGAATGAATCAGTCTTTTTGCTGGTCACGTCAGATGCCCCCCAAATATGGCGAAATTCGCCCGTCCCCACGCGCGTTTTGGAATGGATGGCCGGAAAGATCATACGAATCAAGCCGTGCCGCCGGCTCATCCCCTGGATTGTCGGACAAATGGCCTGGCCGATCTGTCGTGAAGTGACACGATCCGACCGGTTAACCGCGCGGAAGTGCAAGTATTTCAGTTGCTTATAAATGCAATTTTAAGGATGCAAGCCTTACCGTTCGTCCCTCATCGGGGATCGATTCTTGCCATTGACTGCTGCCCTTCGCCGCCATCTGGCATCCATCGCAGAATGGGCGCGGCCATCGCTCGTGCCGGCGACGATCGCCGGCTGCGTCATCCTCACCGCGGGCATCATCTACGAGCGGCAGAACGAGCGCATCTATCTCAAAGAGCTGGAAAGCCATGTCTCGGGCGACCTTGCGCTGGTCAGCGCACGGCTGCAGAGCGAGGTGAACAGCAATGTGGCGGCGCTGCGCAGCGTGGCCAACATGTTCGCGGTGGCGCCGGACCAGGCGACGCTGCAATTCAACGTCTTCGCCCGCAAGCTGATGCTGCAGAACACCCATTTCCGCCGCGTCGGCGTGGCGCCGGACGCCAAGGTCACGCACGCCTTTCCGCTCGACGGCAACCAGCATTATATCGGCAACGATTTCAACCGCTTCCCCTCCTTCCGTCGCGCCGCCCAGATGGACCGCTCGCGCGGGCGCCCGCTGATGTTCGGGCCGGTGCAGTTCGCCAAGGGCGGCCGCGGTTTCAACCTCTTCATGCCGGTCTTCACCAATGTCGACGCGCGGCACTATTTCTGGGGCTATATCGACGGGCTGATCGACGAGCGGAAGCTCTTCACCGATGCCGGCCTGATCGATCCCGACCGGCCCGGCCAATATGGCATGCCGCAGCATCCGACCGATATCCAGCTTGCCATCCGCGACGTCAGCGTGCCGGACAACATCGTCGATCCGTTCTTCGGCGCGGCCGAGATCTTCGAGAACGAGCCCGTGGTGCAGGTGCTCGACTTTCCCGGCGGGCGCTGGGAACTCGCGGCCATTCCGGCGAAAGGCTGGCATCACCCGCCGGAAAACCTGACGCAGGTGCGCCTGATCATCGCCGCTGCCGCGCTCGTCATCATCGTGCCGATCTTCCTGACCGGCGGCCTCGTCAGCGAGCGCCAGCGCAACATCGCCCGCCTCCGGGCGCGCGAGCGGCAGGTGAAATCGCTGTCGCAGCGCCTCGACACCGCGCTGGATGCCTCCAAGATCGGCATCTGGGAGATCGAGCTTTCGACCGGCTCGCGAAGCTGGGACGTCCAGATGCACCGCATGCACGGCGTGCCGGAAAACGAATCGCCGAACGACCTCAACTGGGACGCCGTGCTCTCCGCGGAGGATGTCGCCACCGCCAGGGCCGAGATGGACGTGGTCCGCGCCGGCGGCAACGACTACAAGTCACAATATTGCATCCGCCTGCCCGACGGCAGCGTGCGCCACATCCGCAATGTCGGCTCGCGCCTTGCCGGCCCGAACGGCAAGGACAAGCTGACCGGCATCAGCTGGGACGTCACCGAGGACGTGCTCCTGAACGAGGCGCTGAAGAGCGCCAAGGAACACACCGAGGTGCAGAATGCCGAGCTTGCGAAGCTGACGCAGCGCCTCGATCTGGCGCTCGATTCATATGAGTGCGGCCTCTGGGAGGCCGATCTGGAGGATGGGCTGACGCTGTGGGACGACCGCATGCACCAGCTCTACGGCGTGGTGAATACCGGCGAGCGGGTCACCCACGACATCTGGGTGAACGCCATCCACCCCGACGACCGCATCGAGGCCGAGCGCAAGGCCAACGAGACCATCCGCGAGAACGTGCCCTATATACGCACCTCGCGCGTCGTGCATCCGGACGGCTCGATCCGCCATGTCCAGTCGGTCGGCAAGCTGCACATCGCCCAGGACGGCCGCCGCAAGCTTGTCGGCCTCGCCTTCGACGTCACCGAAGACGTGCAGATGACGGACAGCCTCAAGGAGGCCAAGGAGCGCTCCGACCGGCAGAATGCCGAGCTGGAACAGACGACGCGCCGCCTCGACCTGGCGCTCGATTCCTATCAATGCGGCCTTTGGGAGGCCGACCTGGACCTTGGCCGGACCTTCTGGGACGGCCGCATGCACCAGCTCTACGGGCTGACCTTCACCGACGGCATCGTGTCGCACGAGGCCTGGCTCGGCGCGGTGCATCCGGAGGACCGCAACGACATCACCGCCAATGTCGAGCGCTGTATTGCGCAGGACCTGCCCTATGTGCACGAGGCGCGCGTCGTGCTGCCGGGCGGCGAAATCCGCCATGTGCGCTCCGTCGGCAAGATCCACTACGGCCACGGCGGCAGCCGCAAGCTGATCGGCCTTGCCTTCGACGTTACCGAGGACGTGATCCTGAAGGAGCACCTCAAGGCGGCGAAGACGCAGGCGGACGTCAAGAACATCGAGCTCGAACAGGCGAAGGTCCGCATCGAGCACAATGCGCTGCACGACCCGCTGACCGGGCTCGGCAACCGCCGCAAGCTCGACGACGAACTGACCGCCATCGCGGCGCTCAGCGAAGCGTCCGAGGTGCGCGTCGGCATCCTGCATATCGACCTCGACCGCTTCAAGCAGATCAACGATACGCTCGGCCACGCCGCCGGCGACGCGCTGCTGGTGCACGCCTCGCAGGTGCTGCGCGCCTCCGCCCGGCCGGGCGATCTCGTCGCGCGCATCGGCGGCGATGAATTCGTCGTCGTGGTGACCGATACGACCGACCAGACCTATCTCAGCACGCTCTCGCGCCGCATCATCACCCTGATGCAGCAGCCCGTCGAATATGAGGGCCACCTCTGCCGCTTCGGCGTCAGCATCGGCGTGGCGCTGGCCGAGGGCCGGTCGATCGACACCGCGAAACTGCTCGTCAATGCCGATATCGCGCTCTATCGCGCCAAGGCGCTCGGCCGCAACCGGCATGAATTCTTCACGCAGGCGCTGCAGGCCGAGATCATCTCGAACAAGCGCATCGCCGACGATATCCTGGCGGGCATCGAGAACAACGAATTCGTGCCCTATTACCAGCCGCAGATCGACGCCGGCACGCTGAAGCTCGCCGGTGCCGAGGCGCTGATCCGCTGGAACCATCCGCGCGACGGACTTTTGACGCCCGACCGCTTCCTGAAGATCGCCGAGGACCTCAACGTCATGGCGACGCTCGACCGGATCGTGCTGGAAAAGGCGCTGATCGATTGCGCCCGCTGGGCCGCACAAGGCCTGATCATGCCGAAGATTTCGGTCAACGTGTCGGCCCGCCGGTTGCGCGACGAGAGCCTGATCGACAGCCTCACCGGCCTCTCCATCCAGCCCGGGCAGATCGCCTTCGAGCTGGTCGAATCGATCTTCCTCGACGAGAGCGACGACGTGGTGCTCTCCAATCTGGAACGCATCAAGGCGCTCGGCATCGATATCGAGATCGACGATTTCGGCACCGGCCATACCTCCATCGTCAGCCTTTTGAAGCTGAAGCCCAAGCGGTTGAAGATCGACCGCCAGCTCGTGGCGCCCATCCTCTCCTCGCGCGACGAGCAGGCGCTGGTGCGCTCGATCATCGAGATCGGCCGCTCGCTCGGCATCGAGATCGTGGCGGAAGGCGTGGAGACGATGCAGCACGCCGAAATGCTGGGGCTTCTCGGCTGCGACCTGTTGCAGGGTTATGCCTTTGCGCGACCGCTGTCCCGCGATGCGTTTCTGGCCTTCGGCACCGAGATGCGGTGGAAGCTGGCTTCGTAGAGAACGGTTGGCGGCTACAACCGCTTTGCGCCAACAGCACGCCACATCCTGCCGGCGCAATCAGCACGCACCTCCCTCTCGTTTCGCATCGGTGATATGAGGGAGCGATGTGGCACGCGCGACGGAGATGGGACAGGCGGAGACTTGCCTTGCTGGCTGCAGGGGCGCTGGCCTCCAGCATCCCGGCGGATGCCGCGATCGCCCAGATTGAATGGCGCGCGCCGCCTTGTATCTACTCGATAGCCACCAGCACTGGAACGCTCTGCGTCCGCGAGACCAGCTTCAATCGCGACATATGCGGGGCGCTTGCCCATTTCGCCGCCGAGAACGATCTGCCGCCCGATTTCTTTGCGCGGCTGATCTGGACGGAAAGCCGGTTCCGTCCAGATGCCGTCAGCCCGAAGGGCGCGGAAGGAATAGCGCAATTCATTCCCTCCACCGCAAGACTGCGCGGCCTATCGAACAGTTTCGACGCTTTGGAGGCATTGAAGAAATCGGCCGAGTATCTCGATGACCTGCGAGATCGCTTCGGCAATATCGGCCTGGCCACCGCCGCCTATAATGCCGGCGAAGGCGGACTGCGGACATTCCTGAAAAACGGAAGCCTGCCGCAGGAGACCCGCAACTACGTCCTTGATATCACGGCTCATGCGGCCGAGGACTGGCGCGACAACCCGCCTACAGCCATCGACCTGCGCCTCGACGGGCAGAAGTCCTTCGAGGACGCCTGCATCGCGCTTGCCGACACGCGGCGCCTCAAGGCCCTGGAATTCGAGGCGGAAGGCGCTTGGGCACCGTGGGGCGCGCAACTGGCGGGGCATTTCCAGAAGACGGTGGCAGTCAGATTGTTCCTGTCGACCGTTCGATCCCTGCCCGCGCCGCTGAACAAGGAAAAGCCGCTGATCCAGAAGGAACGCAACCGTGCCTTCGGGACAAGGCTGCGATACACGGCCCGCATTGGCCGTCCGACCCGGCAGGAAGCCGAGGCCGTGTGCCGCGAAGTCCGCAAGAGTGGCGGCGCCTGCATCGTCTTCAGGAACTGACCAGGACCAGCGGTTCGTGGATTTGGCCAACGCGCTATAGGCCTTGAACTGCCGGAAAGCTGCTGTTCGGTTTTCCAGCCCATCTCAGAGATGCTCGGAGCACCCTTCCATGAACGCTTTGGGCAAAAATCAGCCGCGACCGCGACTCGCCCCAAAAAAAAGCAACAAGCTTCCCAAAGCAGCATCTCTGCGCGAAACCCTTGTCCCTCCCCTCTCTTTTCCACTAAGAGAGGACCCACTTCCTTACAGGTCCGGTTCCGCTCATGTCGCACAATACTTTCGGTCACCTTTTCCGCGTCACCACCTGGGGCGAAAGCCATGGGGTGGCGCTTGGCTGCGTGGTGGATGGCTGCCCGCCCGGCATCCGCTTCACGCTGGCCGAACTCCAGGCCTGGCTCGACAAGCGCAAGCCCGGCCAGTCGCGTTTCGTGACGCAGCGCCGCGAGGACGACCTCGTGAAGGTGCTCTCGGGCGTGATGATGGACGCGGACGGCGAGACGATGATCACCACCGGCACGCCGGTGTCGATGATGATCGAGAACACCGACCAGCGCTCCAAGGACTATGGCGAGATCGCCAAGCGCTACCGCCCCGGCCACGCCGACTACACCTATGACGCCAAATACGGCATCCGCGACTATCGCGGCGGCGGGCGCTCGTCCGCTCGCGAGACCGCGGCCCGCGTCGCCGCCGGTGGGCTTGCGCGCAAGGTCGTGCCGGGGCTCAATGTCCGCGCCGCCCTCGTGCAGATCGGCAAGCACAAGATCAACCGCGACAACTGGGACTGGAACGAGGTCAACAACAACCCGTTCTTCGCCCCCGACCCGGCCATCGTGCCCGTCTGGGAAGAGTATCTCGACGGTATCCGCAAGTCCGGCTCCTCCATCGGCGCGGTCGTCGAGGTCGTCGCCGAGGGTGTTCCCGCCGGCATCGGCGCGCCGATCTACGGCAAGCTCGACCAGGATATCGCCTCGCTGCTGATGTCGATCAATGCCGTCAAGGGCGTCGAGATCGGCGAAGGTTTTGCCTCCGCGGAACTCACCGGCGAAGAGAATGCCGACGAGATGCGCATGGGCAATGACGGCAACCCGATCTTTCTGTCCAACCATGCCGGCGGCATCCTCGGCGGCATTTCCACCGGCCAGCCGGTGATCGCCCGCTTCGCCATCAAGCCTACCTCCTCGATCCTCACCGAGCGCCGCTCGATCGATTCGGACGGCAACAATGTCGATGTGCGCACCAAGGGCCGGCACGATCCCTGCGTGGGCATCCGCGCCGTGCCGATCGGCGAGGCGATGGTTGCCTGCGCCGTTGCCGATCACTACCTGCGCGATCGCGGCCAGACCGGCCGCCTGAAATAACCGGCTGAATAGGAGCCTGCCATGAGCTACGACCAGAAGCGTGTCGTCGATGCCATCCGCGCCTTCGAGGCCGGCGAGATCGTCGTCGTCATGGATGACGACGGCCGCGAGAACGAGGGCGACCTGATCGTCGCCGCGGTACATTGCACGCCGGAAAAGATGGCCTTCATCGTGCGCCACACCTCCGGCATCGTCTGTACCCCCATGCCGCGCGAGGAGGCCAAGCGCCTGAACCTCAACGCCATGGTGGCGGAAAACGATTCGGCGCACACCACCGCCTTCACCGTCTCCGTCGATTTCAAGCACGGCACGACGACCGGCATTTCCGCCGACGACCGCACGCTGACGGTGCGCAACCTTGCGAACCCCAATGTCGGCCCGACGGATTTCGTGCGCCCCGGCCACATCTTCCCGCTCGTTGCGCGCGAAGGCGGCGTGCTGATGCGCTCCGGCCATACGGAAGCCGCCGTCGACCTCTGCCGCCTTGCCAGCCTGCCGCCGATCGGCGTGATCAGCGAGCTCGTCAACGACGACGGCACTGTGATGCGCGGCCCGCAGGTGGCGAGCTTCGCCGAGACGCATGGCCTCAAGCAGGTCTCCGTCGCCGATCTCATCGCCTATCGCCAGCGCAAGGAAACGCTGATCGAGCAGGTCGACACCTTCACCATCGAGACGCCCTACGGCCGGGCGAAGGCCCTGACCTACACGCTGCCCTGGGACCCGATGCAGCACCTCGCGGTGATCTTCGGCGACATCCGCGACGGCGTCGACATTCCGGTGCGCCTGCATCTGGAAAATGTCGGTGGCGACGTTTTTGGCGCGGACCGCCAGATCGACGGCATCATGAAGCGCATCGCCGAGCAGGGCCGCGGCGTTATCGTCTATCTGCGCGAAGGGTCCGTCGGCGTCGGTGCCTCGCAGACCGCCCGCCGCGGCAAACATGACGGCGAAGGCCATGACGAGGCGCAGGCGCGCGAAAGCGAATGGCTGGAAATCGGCCTTGGCGCGCAGATCCTGAAGGATCTCGGCATCACCTCGATCCGCCTGATGGCATCGCGCGAGCGCCACTATGTCGGCCTCGAAGGGTTCGGCATCCAGATCAGTTCCACCGACCTCTGCTGAAACAGAATATCCCGCATCGCCGAAACGTTTGCTCTTCACGCGACGGTTCGGGGCTCGCGGGATTTTCTTTGAGGGGCGATAGGCGCATGTGGGATTTCAGCATCGGCAAGACCATCGGCATCCTCGCCAAGACCATGCCCTTCATCCTCACCCGCATGGTGATCTATTTCGTCATCACCCTCGCCTTCATCCTGGCGACCAGCGCCGGTGCCGGCATCGGTTATGGCGTGGGCTCGATCAGCGAAAGCCCGGAATCCTATGCGGTCTGGGGCGGTTTCATCGGCATGGGTTTCGTGGGCGCCGCGGTCTACTGGGCGCGCGAATGGCTGCTCTATATGGTCAAGGCCGCCCATATCGCCGTCATCGTCAAGCTGATCGATGGTGAGGCGCTGCCGGACGGCAAGGGACAGGTCGCCTATGGTCGCGAGATCGTCACGGCCCGTTTCGGCGAGGCGAACGTGCTCTTCGCGCTCGACCAGCTCATCAAGGGCGTGATCGGCGCGATCACCGGCCTCATCGGCGGCATCGCGGCGTTCCTGCCGATCCCCGGCCTCGATGCGCTGGCCCGCTTCGCCAATACGGTGATCCGCCTGTCGCTGACCTATGTCGACGAGATCATTCTCGGCTACAACATCCGCACCAACAGCGACAACGCCTGGGAAAGCTCGCGCCGCGGCCTCGTGCTCTATGCGCAGAACGGGCTGAAGATGGTGAAGAACGCCGTCTGGCTCTCGATCTTCCTTTGGATCCTCTCCATCGTCGTCTTCCTGCTGGCGCTGGCCCCCGCCGCCGCCATCCTCTACGCCTTCCCGGGCGAGATCGCCGGCTACAGCTTCATCGTCGCCATCGTCTTCGCCTGGGCGTTCAAGGCCGCCGTGCTGGAACCCTTCGCCATCACCGCGCTGATGGCCGTCTATTTCGACACGATCCGCGGCCAGGTGCCGGACCCGGAATGGGACGCGAAGCTGGCGGGCGCATCGGCCAAATTCCGCGCGCTGACGGAGCAGGCCACGACCGCGTTTGGCGGGCGGCCGGTGACGGCTTAGAGTTCACGCGGAATGCAGAGAATTTGAACCATTCCGATTACCGGAAGTTGTGGATTTTTCTCTACTGTCCCCCTTCAGCAATTCGCTGGGGGATGTCCATGCGTCTGTTCATCGTTCTCGTGCTGGCGACAATGCTGGCCGCGCTGTCGTTCACCGATGATGCCGAGGCTCGCCGTCGCGGCTTTTCCTTCGGCAGCAGCCGGGCGAAAACCCGCTCCGTGCCCGTCATCATCCCCATATCGAGCGGCAGCTCATCCGTCGTCTTCGTCAAGGAACTGCCGAATGTCGCGACGTTCAGGTTCAAGGACAAGGGCTTCTACGATCTCGGCTACAAGTTCGACACGTTCGGTGGCGGAGAATGGGTCGGCTATTTCAAGGGCAAGTCCAGCTATGTCAGGCTCGACCAGGCGAACGTCAAGCAGCTCGTATTGCCCATGGTGGGACTGACGGAGGCGGACGCTCCCACGCGCGGGGCCGGCGGCCAGCTGATGATGGGCTTCGTCTGGATCATCGCAGCGCTTGTCGCCGCCGTCTTCGCCCTGCTGCGCTTTTCGGGCCTGCGCCGCGCCATTTTCGCGCCGCGGGGCCGAAAGCAAACCGAGGACGATTTCGACGATCGGCGTTTTGCCGTCAGCGCACCGGAGCCATCCTTCCAGCAGAAGCCGAACCTAGCGGTGGTGCCGCGCGCGCAATCGGCCGCACCGTCCTTCAACCGCGCCGTTCCGGCTGGCGCCTTCGGGAAAAGGCGCTAATCCTCCCCGCGCCACCCATCGAGATAGCGCACCGTTTCCACGCCCGAAAATTTTGCGAGCCGCGTTAGCTCGGCGTCCAGCTTCTCCAGCCGCCCGGTCGATGCGCGCACTTTCGGTTCCCACCAGAGCCGCTTGACATCGAGCGTGCCGACCTTGCGGTCGGCTTTCATGTCGATGCGGCCGACGAGGCGGTCGCCTTCGAGCAGCGGGAAGACATAGTAGCCATATTGCCGCTTCGGCTCCGGCACGAAGATCTCGATGCGGTAGAAATAGCCGAACAGCCGTTCCGTGCGGTTGCGGTCGCGGATCAGCGGATCGAAGGGCGAGAGCACGCGCAGCCGCGCCGGCGGCTCGGGGATGTCGCCGAGGTTTTCCGGGAAATCGGCAAACGCATGCGAGGCGCGCGGCTTGCCGCCGTCCATCGTCTCGATCGAGACGGGGCGAAGCTCGTCGCGGTGCGTCTCCACCCAGCTTTTGGCCTCCTCCGGCGTGATCAGCGCCCAGAAGGCGGCGATCTCGCCATGCGTGGCGAAGCCAAGCCGCGTGAGCGCGCTGCGGCAGGCCCAGTCGACGAAGGCATCGTGTTCGACGGCCGGTTCGTGGTGATGCGGCGGCAGCACGCGTTCGGCAAGATCGTAGACCTTCTGGAAGTTCTCCCGTCGGGCAATCGCCAGCTTGCCGGTGTGCCAGAGATATTCCAGCGCCGTCTTGTTCGGATGCCAGTTCCACCAGCCGCCGGACTTGTGATCGTCCACCTTCAATTCGCGCGACAGCACCGGTCCGCTGGCGGCGATGCGCTCGTAGGTCTCCTCGAAAGCCCTGTCGAAGCCCTCGCCCTGCCATTTGCGCCAGTTTTCCAGGATGGACGCTTCCTTGCGGCGGAAACGATGTTTCCAATAGCGGAAGAAGGCGCTCGGGATGATCGAGGCGTCGTGCGTCCAGTGCTCGAAGAGTTCGCCATCCTTCTCCAGCAGTTCGGCGAGGTGCTCGCGCCGATAGGTCTGGTTGCGCGAGAACAGGATCTGGTGATGCGCCCGCTCGACCGTGGCAATGCTGTCCACCTGCACGAAGCCGATGTCATGGATGAGCTGCAGCAGCCCCGCCTTGCCGAGCTGGCGGCCGGGAGAAGCGCTGAGACCCTGCCGGGCGAGGAAGATGCGCCGGGCCTCGGCATTGGAAAGGAGAATCGTCATGGCGGGATGATAGGCATATATTCTTGGTTTGTTCTACTGTTTTCGTCATGTCGCGGCGCACGAGGCGTTTGCGCTTTTCCCCGAATTGCTTATAGCTCCCTCACCATCCGCGAACCGGGATCCCGCTCTTGGATATCGTCTTCTCCGCCGCCACGGTGACCTATGCCGGACGCGTGGCGCTCCACCCGCTGACACTCACGCTCACCGAACGCCGCATCGGCGTCGTCGGCCTCAACGGCTCCGGCAAGACGACCATGGCGCGGATGATCAACGGCCTCGTCAAGCCGACCGCCGGCACCGTGACGGTCGGCGGGCTGGATACGGTGGCGGACGAGGTGGCCGCGCGCGGAAAAACCGGCTTCATCTTCCAGAACCCGCAGCACCAGATGATCCTGCCGATCCTCGCCGAGGACATCGCCTTCGGCCTGAAGAACCGCAAGCTCGGCAAGGCGGAGATCGCGGAAAAGACGGAGGCCGTGCTGGCGCGATTCGGCATTTCGCATCTCGCGCGCCGCCGCGTGCACGAGCTTTCCGGCGGCGAGACGCAGCTCGGCGCCATTGCCAGCGTGCTTGTCACCGGCCCGGACCTCTTGATCCTCGACGAGCCGACCAACCAGCTCGACCTGAAAAACCGCGCGCTGATCGAGCGCACCATTGCCGGCCTGCCGGAGCAGGTGCTCGTCATCACGCACGACCTCGCCCTGATCGAAAGTTTCGACCGCGTGCTGGTGTTCCACGAGGGCCGGCTGGCGGCCGATAGCCGGCCGGAAGAGGCGATCCGCACCTACCGGGAGATCGCAACATGCTGAACGGGCTCGACATCGAGGGCGATTCGCTCCTCCACCGCATGCCGGTGCGCGGCAAGCTGATCGCGCTTTTCGTCGCGGCGATCGGGCTCTTCCTCACCGCGGAACTGCGGCTTCTCGTCCCGGCGCTGGTGTTGTCGGCGGCGCTCTATCTCTCGACCGGGATCGGCGCCGGCGAGGCGTTCCGGCGCGTGCGCTTCGTGCTCTTCACGGTTCTTCTCGTCGCCGGGGCGAACTATCTCTTCCATTCGCTGCACGAGGCGCTCGCCGTCTTCTGCCGGCTCTCCACGCTGGTCCTGCTCGCCGCCGCCGTCACCGCGACGACCGGCATTTCCGCCTTCATGGACGAGATCACCCGGCTGCTGACGCCGCTGGAACGATTCGGCTTCGTGCGGGCGGCAGATGTCAGCCTGGCGGTCGGCCTCGTCATCCGTTTCGTGCCGGAAATCTTTGCCCGCTACGGCGAAATCGCCGATGCCCACAAGGCGCGCGGCCTGCCGGTGCGGCCGCTCACCACCCTAGTGCCGCTGATCATCCTGACGCTGAAGGATGCGGATACGATCGCCATGGCGATTGACGCGCGCGGATTTCGGCGGCACTAACCCATTTATGTCCATTCGGGAAAACTGACATGACCACCAGAGACATCGTCCTCGTCGCCCTCTTCGCCGCGATCATCGTGGTGCTGGGCCTGCTCCCGCCGATCACGCTCGGCTTCATTCCGGTGCCGATCACCGCGCAGTCGCTCGGCGTCATGCTGGCCGGCTGCATTCTCGGCGCCAAGCGCGGTGCGGCGGCGGTGCTGCTCGTGCTGCTGCTGGTGGCGATCGGCCTGCCGGTTCTCTCCGGCGGTCGCGGTGGCCTGGCCGTCTTCGCCGGCCCCACCGCCGGCTACCTCGTCGGCTGGGTTTTCGGCGCCTTCGTCTGCGGCCTGATCGCCGAGCGCCTCGTCAAGGAAGAGCAGGGCGAACTCACGCAGTTCCTCGCCTTCCTGGCCGCCGCCGTCGTGGGCGGCATCGCGGTCGTCTATCTCTTCGGCGTCCCGTGGCTCGCCTATATGAGCGGCAAGGCCTTCTTCGAGACGGCGCTCGCCGGCCTCGTCTTCGTGCCTGGCGATCTCATCAAGGCCTTCGTCGCCATGCTCGCCGGCCGCGCGGTGCTCGCCGGTTATCCGCTGCTTCCGCAGCGCGCCTGAGCCGATGCCGCTGGCCGGTGCCCCCGAACGGCACGCCGCGCAACATCCGGAAAACCCGGCCTTCCACCTGGAGGACCGGGTTCTATCCTACGCGACGCTCGTCGCCACCGCACGGCACCTGCACGCAGCCTTCGCGGGCCTCGCCCCATCGGGCCGAAGCGCCATCGGCCCGGAAAACCGGCTGGTCGCGCTCGTCACCGGCAACCATGCGCTCTTCCCCGCCGCCTTCGCGGCCGCAACGGCCGGAAACACCTGCGCCGCGCTGATCGATCCGCATCTGCCGGAAGCGGTGCGCCGACGGCTCCTCGAAAAGCTCGATCCCGACCTGATCGTCATCGCCGAAGGGGCGGAGCTTCTCGCCCACAATCCGCGAAGCGGCGCGACCCTCGTCCTCGCCGAAAGCGCTGCCGCCGACGCCCCGCCACTACCGGAAGGCCGCGACGAGGATCCCTTCCTCATCGTCTTCACCTCCGGCACGACGGCCGATCCGAAGCCGATCATCCGCGACCGCCGCTCCTGGCGCATCAGCCTTGCCACGGGAGCGCCCTTCTTCGGCCTCGATGCCACGACCAGCACCTATGCTCCCGGCCCGCTGGCCCACGGCCTTGCGCTCTATGCGATGACGGAGACCCTGCTTGCCGGCGGCGCCTTCCATGCCGCCCGGCATTTCGATGCGGCAAAGGCGCTGGAGACGATCCGCAACGCGGATATCCGCCGCCTGGTGCTGGTGCCGACCATGCTGCGCCGGCTCTGCGAGGGTGCGCCCGTCGACACCATCGCGGCCATCACCGTTGCCGGTGCAAAACTGACCGCGACCGACCATGCGCTCTGCGCCGCGCATTTCCCCAACGCGGCCGTGCGCGAATATTACGGGGCCTCGGAACTCGGCTTCGTCACGGTCACCACGCCGGGCGACCCCGCGTCCTCCACCGCCGTCGGCACGGTTTTTCCCGGCGTGCGGCTTTGTGTGCTGGACAAGGACGGCAAGGCGCTTGCCGCGGGCGAAACCGGCACGATCTTCGTCGAGAGCCCGCTTGTCGCGACCGGCTATCTCGGTGCGGGCGACGGCGCGGGCCTCGCGCGCTTCGGCGCACTGGCGACCGTCGGCGACCTCGGATTCCTGGAGGCGGACGGCACGTTGCATCTGCTCGGCCGCGCCGGCGGCATGATCCTCTCCGGCGGCAACAACATCTACCCTTCGGAGGTGGAAGTCGCCTTGCTCAGCCTTGCCGAAATCCGCGCCGCCCATGTCTTCGGCGTCGAGCATGCGGATCTCGGCAGCGAGCTTGTCGCGGTCATCGAGCCGAACGGTCTGGAGCTTACGCCGGAAAGACTGAAGGCGGCGCTGGCAAAAACGCTGCCGCGCTACAAGCTGCCGCGCAGGGTCTGGCTGTGCCGCGCCATGCCGGTGACGCCCTCCGGCAAGGTCGAGGCGAAGACAGTGCGGCAATGGGTGGCGGAGGACAGCGATGCGCTCGAACGGTTCTACTGATCCCGCGCGCATCCCCGTTATCGCGGCCGCCTTCCGCACGCCGATCGGCCGCGTCAACGGCACGCTTTCTGCAATCGAGCCGGCAAGCCTTGCCGTCCCGCTGATCCGCCGCATCCTCGCCGAGACCGGGCTTTCCCCCGCGGCGGTGGACGACGTGATCCTCGGCAATGCGGCCAACAGCGCCGGCAATCTCGCGCGCCTCGCAGCGCTGGAGGCCGGGCTTCCCGTCTCCGTGCCCGGCCTGACGGTGGACCGGCAATGCGGCTCGGGGCTGGAGGCGATCGCGCTCGCCGCCCGACTGGTGCAGGCGGGCGCCGGACGGTTTTATCTCGCCGGCGGCACCGAGAGCTCAAGCCGCGCCCACCTACGTTTCCGCCCGCCTGCAACAGCCGGCGGAGGGCCGCAGCCCGTGCGCCGCGCCCGCATGGCGCCCGATTCGATCGGCGATCCGGACATGGGCATCGCCGCGGAAAACGTCGCCGCCCATGCCGGCATCAGCCGCGAGCGGCAGGATGCCTTCGCGCTTCAAAGCCATGTTCGCGCGGTGGCGGCGGCGAAGGCGGGGCGCTTCGATGGCGAGATCGTGCCGGTGGAAACGCCCGCCGGGCTGGTTTCCCGCGACGAATGCCCGCGGGAAAACACATCCCTGGAAAAACTCGCGGCGCTGAAGCCCGTCTTCCGGCCCGATGGCACGGTGACCGCGGGCAATGCCTGCCCGGTCAATGACGGCGCCTCGGTCGTGCTGGTCACCTCGCTCGCGGCGGCGCAGGCGCTCGGGCTCGAGCCTTTGCTCGAAGTGGTCGACAACGCGGTGGCCGGCGTCGATCCGAACCTGCTCGGCCTCGGCCCCGTGCCCGCCATGGCAAAACTCGCCGCGCGCAATGCGGGGCTCGATGCAACAAGAATCCCCTTCGTAGAATTCAACGAAGCTTTTGCCTCGCAGGTGCTCGCCAGCCTCGATGCGCTCGGCATCGACCCCGCGCGCGCCAACCGTGACGGGGGGGCGCTGGCGCTCGGCCATCCCTATGGCGCGTCCGGGGCGATCCTCGTCACGCGGCTTTTTGCGCAGATGCAGGGCGTCGAGACGGGGGCGGAGGGCGTCGCCATGATGGGCATCGGCGGCGGCATGGGCATTGCGGCCCTGTTTCGAAAATTGTGAGGGTTCGAAAACTGTGAGGGTGAGATGAAGATCTATTCCGGCGGCTGCTTGTGCGGTGCCATCCGTTTTGCGGCGACGGGACCGGCGGAGAAGCCGCATACCTGCTCCTGCCGCTTCTGCCAACAGCATACCGGCGCGCCGACCGCTGCCTGGGTGGAGTTTCCCGCCGAACGCCTCGCCTGGGCGGGCGCAAAACCCGCGACCTGGCGCTCCTCGGACTATTCCAGCCGCGCCTTCTGCCCGGCTTGCGGCAGCTCCATCGGCGCGATCGACGACGAACCGATCGTGGCACTGCTCATCGGCGGTTTCGACGATCCGTCCGATCCGGCGCTTCAGCCCCAGTACCATTCCTTCGAGGATTGCCGGCCGGTCTGGTTGCAGGTGGAGACGGCGTCAGGCGAGGAATGATTTCAGCCAGTCGCGCACCGGCTGCGGCACGTTGACGGGCTGGCGCGTCGAGGGATCGACCGCCACCCAGACGATTTCAAGATCGGCCACCGCTGCACCTTCGGACGAGATCGCGACGGCGAAGCTGAGCGAGGTGGCGCCGATGCGCGTGACCGACACCTTGAAGCGGGCCAGATCATCCAGCCGCAGGCCGCGATGGAAGGCGCAGCCGGATTTGCGCACGAAATAGACCGGATCGTCCCGCCCCTCGGGCCTATGACGCCAAAGGCCCGCGACGGCCGCCTCGGCATGGGCGTAATAGGCGGCATTGTGCATATGGCCGTGCATGTCTATATCGCGAAAGGGTATGCGGACCTCGCTCACCGTGATGTCTGCCGTCTGTTCCACGTCGACCCCCGGGATAAAACCATGCTTCGTGCCGTTGTTAGAGCGTTCGGCGATCCCCGGCAAGTGATCGCCCTGGAAGAGGCCGAGCGCGTCCCTCCCGGCCCGGGCGAAGTGGAAATCCGCATCCTGCGCGCCGCCATCAACCCCTCCGACCTCATCCCCATCACCGGCGCCTACCGCAGCCGCACCACCCTGCCCTTCGTGCCCGGCTTCGAGGGGGTTGGGGAAATCTTGCGTCTTGGCGAGGGCGTGGCGGGCTTCTCCCTCGGCCAGCGCGTACTGCCGATCGGGGCGAGCGGGCTTTGGCAGCGATATCTTATCCGCCCGGCGGAACGGTGTTTTGTGGTGCCGGATGATCTTTCCGATGATCAGGCCGCGATGGCTTATGTGAACCCGCTGACGGCGTTTCGGCTGGTCGATGCGGTCCGCATGCATTTCGGCAATACAACGGGCCAGCGCGTGGGCGTGACCGCGGCGGCCTCCGCCATTGGAAAAATGCTGCTGGTGCTGCTCGCGGAATCGGGTTTCCAGCCGGTCGCCCTTGTGCGCAGCCTAGCGACGGCGCAGCGACTGGCGGAAAGCTTTTCCGGCGAGATCGTCGCGCAGGCGCCGCTGCCGCCGCTTGATGCGGTGCTCGATGCGGTTGGCGGCGAGCCGGGCAATGGGCTGTTCCGCCATATCCGGCGCGGCGGCGCCTTCGTGCAATATGGTGCGCTGAGCGGGGCGCAGCTCGATCCGATGCTGGTGGCCGCACGGCGCGACGCGGTGGCCTTCTCCTTCCTCTGGCTGCGCAACTGGGTGCATTCCGCGCCGCGCGCGGCGATCGAGGACGCGTTCGCGCGCAGTTTTGCGGGCATCCGCGCCGGCCATCTCGGCTCCGCCGTCGATAGCGTCTTTGCGCTCTCGGACCTACAAGCGGCGCTAGCCCGTCAGGACGACCCGTTGCGCGTCGGAAAACTGCTCCTTGCGCCGTGACGGTTGAAAAGGCGTGGACACTGGCCCATTTCCCGTGGACCTCGCCAACCGCAATAGGTAGCTTCCGGCCATGACGACGTTTCTCTTCGAGAACCCGATCTTCCTCGAGCACCACACGCCTGAGGGCCATCCGGAGCGGTCGGACCGTATCCGGGCGATCAACCTCGCGCTGGAACACGAGCGCTTCTCGCCGCTCGTGCGCGAAAAGGCGCCGCAGGCGAACGAGGATTTCGTACTGCTCGCCCATCCCGAAAGCCACCTGCGCGCCGTCATGGACGAGATGCCCGAAGAGGGCATCAACCAGGTCGAGGCGGATACCTATGCGAGCCCGGCGAGCCTCCAGGCCGCGCTGACCGGCATCGGCGGGGCGATCGGGGCGATCGACGCGGTCTTTTCCGGCAAGGCGGACAATGCCTTCGTGGCGGCGCGCCCGCCCGGCCACCATGCCGAGCGCAACAAGGCGATGGGCTTCTGCTTCTTCAACAATGCCGCGATTGCCGCCCGCCATGCGCAAAGGGCTTATGGTGCGGAGCGCGTCGCCATCGTCGACTGGGACGTGCACCACGGCAACGGTACGCAGGATATCTTCTTCGACGACCCCTCCGTGCTGTTCTGCTCGACGCACCAGATGCCGCTTTATCCCGGCAGCGGGGCGAAGGACGAGACGGGGGCGGGCAACATCGTCAACGCGCCGCTTTCGGCCAATGACGGCAGCGATCATTTTCGCGAGGCATTTCGGTCGCGCGTGCTGCCGCGTGTCGCCGATTTCCGGCCGGACGTGATCATCATTTCCGCTGGCTTCGACGCCCATCACCGCGATCCGCTGGCGCAGATCAACCTCGTCGCCGACGATTTCGACTGGGCGACGGCGAAGATCATGGAACTTTCCGAAAAATCGGCAAACAACCGGGTGGTCAGCCTGCTGGAAGGCGGCTACGACCTCGAAGGCCTCGCCGAATCCGCCGCCACCCATATCTACCGCCTGATGAGAGGCTGATCATGACCAACGCCGCCCCTGCCGCCGCCGCCCCGGATGTCTCCGCCCTCACTTTTGAACAGGCCGTCGAGGAGCTGGAAAAGATCGTTGCGGCGCTGGAGCGCGGCGACGTGCCGCTTGACCGTTCCATCGAGATCTACGAGCGTGGCGAAGCGCTGAAGAAACATTGCGAGACGCTGCTTTCGGCCGCCGAAAACCGCATCGAAAAGATCCGCCTCGACCGCGCCGGCAAACCGCAGGGCACGGTGCCGCTCGACGGGGCGTGAGCCTATAGCTGGTCTGCGATCGCGGCCTTGTCGATGATCGACCAGACATTGCGGATGCGCCCATCCTGAAATTCGTAGAAAACGTTTTCGCTGAACGCGACCTTCCTGCCGTTGACGGGGAGGCCGAAGAGTTCGCCGACCGGCGTGCAATCAAACACCAGCCGGCTGGCGATGCGCGGCGGGTCCGCCATCAGGAAATCGATAGTGAAACGAAGATCGGGGATCGCCCGAAAATCGCCTTCCAGCATCGTGCAGTAGCCAGACAGGCCGATGCGCTTGCCGTTGTAGTGCGCGTCCTCATGCACGAAATTGCCGAGGTTCGGCCAGTCCTGTCCATTCAGGCAGGCGATATAGCCGTGGTAGAGCGCCGAGAGATCGTCCTTCGTCATGCATCCGTTCCTGTGTATCTGCCCTCAATATGGGGCAATGGGCTGCGAAAGCCAGACGGGCTGAAAGCTTGACCACAGCGTCAACAGGATCGCGCTATCCGCCTCGCCCGCCGCCCGCTAACATCCGCCCATGAACCAATGACAGGAGGGCGTGATGAGCTTCTTTCCCGGCAAGGACCCGGAGGCGGGTGACGCGGCGGCGTGCGATGCGCTGGAGCATCTGATCATTCCGCGCACCAGCGATATCGGCGGACTTGCGGTACGGCGCGCGCTGCCGACGGCCAAACGCCGGCTCGTCGGGCCGTTCATCTTCTTCGACCGCATGGGGCCGGCGCTGTTGCGGGCGGGCGACGCGATCGACGTCAAGCCGCACCCGCATATCGGGCTTTCCACCGTCACCTATCTCTTCGACGGCGAGATCAAGCACCGCGACAGCATCGGCACCGAAATGGTGATTGCACCGGGCGACGTGAACCTGATGACGGCGGGGCGCGGCATCGTGCATTCCGAGCGCTCGCCGGAAAACCTGCGCGGCAGGCCCATGTCGATTTCCGGCCTCCAGACCTGGCTCGCCCTGCCCGATAGCCACGAGGAGATGGCGCCGGTCTTCGCCCACACCACGAAAGCCGAGCTTCCCTCGTTTTCGGCCGACGGCATAGCTGGGCGCACCATCATCGGCCGCTATGAAGGCCATACCTCGCCCGTCGATGTGCCGACGGACACGCTCTATGTCGACCTGACGCTTGCGCCCGGTGCTGCGGCACCGCTCGCGGCAGAGTGGGAGGAGCGCGCGGTCTATGTGCTCTCCGGCACGCTGGACGTGGCGGGCGATGTGTTCGAGGCGGACCGGCTGCTCGTCTTCCGTGCGGGCGACGCGATTACGTTGAAGGCGGGGCCGCAAGGCTGTCATATCATGCTGTTCGGCGGGGCCGCGCTCGGCTCCAAGCGCTACATCTGGTGGAACTTCGTTTCCTCCTCCAAGGAGCGCATCGAGCAGGCCAAGGAGGAATGGCGCACCGGCCGCTTCGACATCGTGCCCGGCGACGAAGAGGAATTCGTGCCATTGCCAGCCGGGTGATACATAGTCACAAAGGTATATGAAATCCTCGCCTTCACCGATCCAGAACGTTCGACTTGACAAATCCATAGCCGTACAGCTATACGTTATTCATAGTCATTGAGGTATGGATCAAGTGGCCGAAGCGCATGACATGCTGTTCCGCACGCTGGCGGACCCCACCCGGCGCGCGCTCTTCGAGCGGCTGTGCCGCGAAGGCGAGAAGACGGTGGGAGCGCTGACGGCCAAGGCGGGCGTCTCGCAGCCGGTCGTCTCCAAACATCTGAACCTCCTCAAGCAGGCAGGCCTCGTGCGCGACCGGCACGAGGGACGGCAGACGCATTACAGCGCCCAGCTCGGCGCGCTCGCGCCGCTTATCGACTGGACCAGCCAGATGGCCCGGTTCTGGGAAACGCGCTTCGACGATCTCGAAAATTTGCTGAGGAGAATGGATCAATGAGTGACGCAACACCCGAGACGCGCGCCGTCGTCGTCGAGCGCGAGATCGCCCATCCGCCGGAAAAGCTCTGGCGCGCACTGACGCAGCCGCATCTCATCTCGGAATGGCTGATGAAGACCGATTTCGCCCCCGTCGTCGGCCATGATTTCACCCTGCGCGGCGATTGGGGTAGTGTCGATTGTCGCGTGCTGACGGTCGAGCCCGGCAGGATGCTGAGCTATACGTGGGATCATGTGCATGACGACCCCGCCTTCGACCTCCGGAGCGTGGTGAGCTTCACGCTGACGCCGACGGCCACGGGAACGCATCTGCGGATGGAGCAGACGGGGTTCCGGTCGGAGCAGAAGCAGGCCTTCGGCGGCGCCCGCCATGGCTGGCAGGAGCATTTCACGAACCTGGAGCGGGTTCTGGCGGGACTTGCATAACGCGGAGCGAGGATCATGACCGGCGAGACCACCAAGAAGGCGCCCAGGAAGCAGGCCGGGCAACCGGTCCTGCTTTCGGGCGGCAATCCGCAGATCGCCAAGGGCTACGGCGACGGGCCGATTCAGGCCTATATCGCCGCCATGCCGGGCTGGAAGAGCGACATGGGCCGCCGGCTCGATGCGCTGATCGAGAAAACGGTGCCCGGCGTGTACAAGGCGGTCAAGTGGAACTCGCCGTTCTACGGCATCGAGGGTGACGGCTGGTTCCTCGGCCTGCATTGTTTCAACAAATACATCAAGCTGGCCTTCTTCCGCGGCACCGCGCTCGATCCGATGCCGCCGGTCGCTTCCAAGACCGCCGAGACGCGCTATTTCCACATCCACGAGGACGACGTGCTCGACGAAGCCCAGCTTGCGGACTGGATCCGCCAGGCAAGCCGGCTTCCCGGCGAGCGCATGTGACGAACGAAAGGATGGAAACCATGGACCAGGTCAAGAGTGAAGCGGAATCCCCCTCCCGTCTGATCGACAAGAGGATCGAGGAGCTTGCCGATTGGCGCGGCGAAACCCTGGCCCGGTTGCGCGCCATCATCAAGAAGGCCGATCCCGACATCGTCGAGGAATGGAAATGGCGCGGCGTTCCGGTCTGGGAGCATGACGGCATCATCTGCACCGGCGAGACCTACAAGGCGGTGGTGAAGATGACCTTCGCCAAGGGCGCATCGCTGCCCGACCCGGCCGGGCTGTTCAATTCCAGCCTGGAGGGCAACACGCGCCGCGCCATCGACGTGCATGAGGGCGAAGCGATCGACGAGGCTGCGCTCACCGCGCTGGTGCAGGCTGCCGTCGCCCTGAACACGGCGAAACGCCCGAAGAAGACGTAGGAATCACGACAAATTGAGTGCGGGCGGCCGGCGTCCGCAAAATGCCCCAATTGCCCGGGAGAACTCGGGCAGTGCGTCGGTTTGTGCGGTATCAATCCGGCGAAATACGCTCTAGACTTGCCGAAACGGTTGAAATCGCGCGCCGCATTCTGCATGTGACAGGCTAACGCGGTCAAAGCCGCATGCCCGGGTCGGGCTCCACAGCGGAGTTTTCGGCACGCGGGCGAGAACACGAGGCATGAGAGTGACACAAGCACCCGCCACACCGCTGCTCGACAAGGTCCACATTCCGGCGGACCTGAAGGGCGTGGACGATCGCGACCTGCCGCAGCTGGCAGCCGAACTGCGCGCCGAGATGATCGACGCCGTATCGCGCACCGGCGGGCATCTGGGCGCGGGCCTCGGCGTGGTCGAGCTCACCATCGCCATCCACAAGGTGTTCGACACGCCCAAGGACCGGCTGATCTTCGATGTCGGCCACCAGTGCTATCCGCACAAGATCCTCACCGGCCGGCGCGACCGCATCCGCACGCTTCGCCAGGAAGACGGCCTTTCCGGCTTCACGCGGCGCGCCGAGAGCGAATACGATCCCTTCGGCGCCGCCCATTCCTCGACCTCGATTTCCGCCGGCCTCGGCATGGCGGTCGCGGCCGATCTTTCCGGCGAGAACCGCAATGTCATCGCCGTCATCGGCGACGGCGCGATGTCCGCCGGCATGGCCTATGAGGCGCTGAACAATGCCGGTGCGCTCGATGCCCGCCTCATCGTCATCCTCAACGACAACGACATGTCGATCGCCCCGCCCACCGGCGCCATGAGCGCCTATCTCGCGCGGCTTGCCTCCGGGCGCACCTATATGGGCTTCCGCGACCTCGGCAAGAAGCTGACGGCCTATCTCGGCAAGAAGGTCGACCGCGCGATCACCCGCGCCGTCGAGCATGCACGGGGTTATGTGACCGGCGGCACGCTCTTCGAGGAAATGGGCTTCTACCATATCGGCCCGATCGACGGGCATTCGTTCGAGCACCTGCTGCCCGTGCTGCGCAATGTGCGCGACAATTCCAAAGGCCCGGTGCTGATCCACGTCGTCACCCAGAAGGGCAAGGGTTATCCCCCGGCAGAAGCCGCCGCCGACAAGTATCACGGCGTCAACACCTTCGACGTCATCACCGGCGCGCAGGCGAAGGCCAAGCCCAATGCGCCCGCCTATACCGCCGTCTTCGCCGATGCGCTGGTGCAGGAAGCCGGTTTCGACGAGAAGATCGTCGGCGTCACCGCCGCCATGCCGAACGGCACCGGCCTCGACAAGCTGGCGGCCGCCTATCCCATGCGCACCTTCGACGTGGGCATTGCCGAGCAGCATGCGGTGACCTTCGCCGCCGGCCTCGCGTCCGAAGGCTACAAGCCGTTCTGCGCGCTCTATTCCACCTTCCTGCAACGCGGCTATGACCAGGTCGTGCACGACGTGGCGATCCAGGGCCTGCCGGTGCGTTTCCCGATCGACCGCGCCGGCTTCGTCGGCGCCGACGGGCCGACCCATGCGGGTTCCTTCGACACGACCTATCTTGCCACCCTGCCCGGCTTCGTGGTGATGGCGGCCGCCGACGAGGCGGAACTAAAGCACATGGTGCGCACCGCCGCCGCCTATGACGACGGCCCGATCTCCTTTCGCTATCCGCGCGGCGAAGGTGTCGGCATCGACATGCCGGCACGCGGCGAAATCCTGCAGATCGGCAAGGGCCGCGTCGTCAAGCAGGGGTCGAAGGTGGCGTTGCTCTCCTTTGGCACGCGGCTGGCCGATTGTCTGCTAGCCGCCGAGGACCTCGATGCCGCCGGCCTTTCCACGACGGTCGCCGATGCGCGTTTCGCAAAACCGCTCGACCACGACCTCATCCGCCAGTTCGCCCGCCACCACGAGGTGCTGATCACCATCGAGGAAGGCGCCGTCGGCGGCTTCGGCAGCCATGTGCTGCAATTCCTCGCCATGGAAGGCCTGCTCGACCACGGCCTGAAGGTGCGCCCGCTGGTGCTGCCGGATATCTGGATGGAACAGGCCAAGCCCGACGCCATGTACGCCAAAGCCGGCCTAGACCGCGCCGGCATCGTCTCCACCGTCTTCAAGACACTCGGCCAGAAGGCCGTGGGTGTGGGCGCAGCCGGCTGACCTTAGCCTATTCGATGAAGCCCGCGCCGCCCGGTCCTACTGCGCGGTGCTTGGTTTCAGCAGCAGGATGTCGATCTCGTTTGCCGGCGTGAAATCCTTCGCCTTCATCTCGAAGGTCGTCGGCCCCGTCTTTTTGATGCCTTCGCCGCAGAAGCTGACGACGTTTTCCGGCGCGCCCTTGTCGATCGTCAGCGAAAAATCCTTGATCGGGCCGGACCAGTTGGCGCCCGTCGTCAGGATGTAGGAAATCCAGTTCTCGAAGAGGTAGGATTTTCCAGCCTGCATGTCCTGTTCCGACTGCTGGGCGCGACGCACGATGTTTTCCTCGATGCAGTAGCGCTTCACATAGTCCTCATAGCGCTCACCCTTTGCCGCCCCCTCCTCCAGGAAGCTGATGCCCACCGTTCCGCCGACGCTCGGCTTGTAGCGGTGCTGGACTTTCACCTCCTTGCCCGCCGGGAAGGTCGTGCGCCACCAATAGACGGATTTCAGCGACCAGAGCGGCGTGCGGTAGTCCTTCATGCCGTTGCCGTCATTGTCGTAGGTGTCGATGAAGATGAGCCCGCGGGCGATCCAGTCGGCCGCCACATGCTCGGGGAGCTTTTTCAGCGCGTCCTTCGTCGCCGTCGCGAAGGGAAGCAGCGGAACGCCGCTGGCCTTAAGGTCTTCGGTCACGTCGATATCCGAGGCATAGGCGCGCTGCTGGAGATTGACGGCGACGGTCTTGCCGTCCTGTGATGCCGTGAAGGCGAGATAGTTATCCGTCTCGAAATCGCCCATCGCGACATTCGCATAGGGATCGCCGCCGATATCGGGCATCGGGAAGGCGACGAGGCCGGAAACATCCTTTTGAGACGTGTTGGTGAAGACATAGTCGACGCGGATTTCCTCCGGCGAGATGAAAAGGGCCTCGCTCGTCATCTCGACCTCCGGCGTGCGCACGAAGGTCAACCCGCCCGTCTTCAGTTCCGCCATCGTGTCGTTGGCGAGCGCCGGCGCTGCAAACAGCGCGAGAAGCAGCGGAGCAAGGCGGAGAGCGGCGTTCATGGATGTCCTCGCAAGATGTCTGTCGGTCGCGATATCAGCCGAAACGACACCGCGCAGCAAGCGCGAAACGCGGTCACGCTTTCTCAACCATCCCGTTTTGCAACCGCGTAACCACATCCCTTGGGCGTTCCGAAACCTCCGGCTGCTAGGTTCCGGCTCAACGAAAAGAAAGACCGGACAGGGATTTTCCATCATGCGTTTCGCGCTGCTTGCGGCTCTCGCCGCCACGCTTTGCCATGCCTCCATCGCGGCGGCCGACGAACGGCCGTCGCATGACCCGGCCATCGAGGCCGCAGCGCTGGCCATCCTGCAGAAGAAGCTGCCGGAGATCCGCAAATCGCACGAGATCGGCCGCGATCCGGTGATCGTGCGCGCAGCGCGGCCGGAAGCGGAGCCGCAAGGTATTTCCGCCCTTATCGACATCGATTCGCTGCAAAATTTCCCGGGCCGTATCATCTGGCTCTGACGGCGAAGGGCACATCCGGCCCTCCCAAAGGGTGGAATGCAGCGCGCGGGGCTTGCCACCTGCGGCGCGAGGCGTCATGAGAGGCGATGTCCGAACCCACAGAAACCATCCGCCTCGACCAGCTCCTGCTGAATGCCGGTCTCGTTGCCAGCCGTTCGCGGGCGCGCGACGCGATTTCGCGCGGCACCGTCAAGGTCAACGGCCGCACCGTTACCAAGCCGAGCTCCACCTTCCCCGCCTCGGCCGTCATCGAGATCGATGATCCGGCGCAGGCCTATGTCTCGCGCGCAGCGTTGAAGCTGAAGGCGGCGCTCGACGACTTCGGCCTCGATCCGGCGGGGCTCGATTGCCTCGACATCGGCGCCTCGACCGGCGGCTTCACCGATATCCTGCTGGAGCGCGGCGCCAGCCACGTCATCGCGGTGGATGTCGGCCACGACCAGCTTCACCCGCGGCTGAGAGCTGACGAGCGCATCACCAATTACGAAGGGCTGAATGCGCGGGTGCTCGACGAGGATCATCTCGAAGGGCGCGAAATCGGCGCCGTCGTCTCCGACGTCTCCTTCATCTCGCTGAAGCTGGCGCTGCCGCCGGCCCTTGAAATGGCCGAGCCCGGCGCCTTCTGCGTGCTGCTGGTCAAGCCCCAGTTCGAGGCCGGCCGCGAGGCGATCAGCAAGGCGGGGCTCTTGAAGGACCCGGACAGCGCGCCTGCGGTTGCGGCGGAGCTGGAGCGCTGGCTGGTGGAGGACATGGGCTGGAAGAGCCTCGGCCTCCTGCCCTCGCCGATCACCGGCGGGGACGGCAATGTCGAGTTCCTGCTCGGGGGCCGCAAGCCATGACGACGGAGACGCTGACCATCGCTCGGCTCGGCTCGGGCGGCGACGGCATTGCGGAGGCGCCCGGTGGCCCGGTCTACGTGCCCTTCACGCTGCCCGGCGAAACGGTCGCCGTGGCGCGCGTGAAGAACATTGGCACGGTCATGTCGATGTCGGTCGCCTCGCCCGAGCGCGTCGAGCCGCCCTGCGTGCATTTCGGCCCGGACGGCAAGAATGGCATCTGCGGAGGCTGCACGCTGCAACATGCGGGCGACGCGCTCTACCACGCCTTCAAGCGCGAACTCGTCGTCAATGCGCTGAAATCCAAGGGCCTGACGCCCGAGGTGGCGCCGCTCGTCATCGCCCGGCCGGGCGAGCGCCGGCGCGTCGTCTTCACCGCGCGCAAGACGGAAAAGGCCGTGCTGCTCGGCTTCAACCAGGCCGGCAGCCACCACATCGTCTCTATCGACCACTGTCCGATCTCCAGCGACGGCATCATCTCGCGGCTCGACGCGATCCGCCGCGTCGCGGGCGCCATCGCCACCAGCAGCGAACCGTTTCGCGTGACGGTGCTGGAGACGCTCGCAGGCCTCGACCTCGCCTTCGAGGGCATCAAGAAGGTGGGCGACAAGGAACGGCGTGCCGTCACCGCCTGCGTGCTTTCGCTGCCCGGCATCGCGCGGGTTTCCAGTGACGGCGAGATCCTGATCGAGCCGCAGCGGCCGGTGATCGATTTTTCCGGCGTGCGTGTTTCCCCGCCGGCCGGTGGTTTCACCCAGGCGACGAAGCCGGCCGAGGACGCGATGGCCGATCTGGTGCTGGCGGCCCTCGGCAAGGCCAAGCGCGTCGCCGACCTCTTTGCGGGCTCCGGCACCTTTGCCTTGCGTATCGCCCGACAGGCCAAGGTGCATGCGGTGGAGGGCGAGGAGAAGGCGCTGAAGGCGCTGGACCAGGCCGCGCGCAACACGCAGGGCCTGAAGCCCGTGACGGTGGAAAAGCGCGACCTCTTCCGCCGCCCGCTGATGACCTCCGAACTGAAGGTTTTCGACACCGTGGTCTTCGACCCGCCGCGCGCCGGCGCGGAAGACCAGTGCAAGGAACTCGCCCGCTCCGGCGTAAAAACCATCGTGGCCGTCTCGTGCAACCCCGTCAGCCTCGCGCGCGACCTTTCGATCCTGACAGCCGCCGGCTACCGCATCCGCCTTGTGACGCCGATCGACCAGTTCCTCTGGTCGGCCCATGTCGAGGCGGTGGCGGTGCTGGAGAAGTAGGCGGACCTAGAGCATTTAAGGTGAGCCGGAAATGCTCTGGGCTTTTGTTTTGGCGCATTATCCGACGCCGAAGCGATGCCGCTTCGGCTGGAAATGCTCTAGCCGGGGAACACCCCGCCATGATCCGCATCCAGCACGATGGAGAGCGACACGTTGCGCGGACGCGTGACGGCGAACAGCACGGCCTCCACCACATCCCGATTGGTGGCGCGCGCGCTCTTGGCCCGCCCGGGCGCCTCCGCCCATGCGGGTTCGCCGGGCTGGATGTCGTCCAGATCCGGCGGGTGCAGGATGATCGAGCGGACGGGCGTTCCCGACAGCATTTGCCGCAACCCTTCCGCAATCGCCGTCTGGCCCCGCTTGGCCGCGTAGAAGGGAACGGAAACGCCGTCGAGCATCGCATTCGCCAGGCCGCTGACCGAACCGATGGTCACGATATCCGGGTTGGCGGAGCGCCGGAGAAGCGGCAGAAGGCCCTGGCTGAACAGGAATGTGCCGGTGACGGCGGAGTTGATGACGCCGAGGACCGTCTCGACCGGGAGCGGTTCGTCGCGCGCCTCCAGCCACATCGCGCCGTTGTTGATCAACAGGTCGATATGCTCGTGCGCGCGGGTGATCGCATCGACCGCCTGGCGCACGCTTTCGCTCTCGGCGAGATCCATGGCGATGCAGGCGGGGCGGCGGCCCGTGGCGCTGGCGATCCCATCGGCCACCGCTTCGAGCGCCGCGAGGTTGCGGGCGCAAAGGACCAGGTTGCACCCCGCCTCCGCCAGAGACGTGGCAAGTGCTGCGCCCAGCCCGCGTGCTGCACCCGTGATGACGACCGTTCGCCCCTCCAATTCACCCATTCTTCGCGTCCTCGTATCAGCAATGCGGAACCTGGTTATACCCGCTAAGGCCTTGACCGGAAATGCCAAAATAAAAAGGCCCGGGAACGATCCCGGGCCTTTTTCTTAACGTGAGACTGCGGATTATGCCGCGCGGCGGGATGGCGTGGCGGCGTAGCTTGCGCCGCCACCCAGCCGGAACTGCGCCAGCAGCGCGTTGAGGGCGGCTGCTTCGGTCGCGAGGCCGTGGCTGGCGGCGGTCTGTTCTTCCACCATGGCGGCGTTCTGCTGGGTGCCCTGGTCCATGGTGTTGACGGCGGTGTTGATCTCCTGGAGGCCGGTCGATTGCTCGCGGGCGGAGAGAACGATGGCGTTGACGTGGCCATTGATCTCCTGCACCTCGCGCACGATCGCTTCGAGCGCCGCACCCGTCTCGTCGACCAGCGCCACGCCGGAGCGCACCTGTTCGCCGGAGGCAGTGATCAACGCCTTGATCTCCTTGGCCGCGTTGGCCGAGCGCTGGGCGAGCTCGCGCACTTCCTGCGCGACGACGGCAAAACCCTTCCCGGCTTCACCCGCACGGGCGGCCTCGACGCCGGCATTCAGCGCCAGCAGGTTGGTCTGGAAGGCGATGTCGTCGATGACGCCGATGATGTTGGAGATCTCGCCCGAGGACTTTTCGATGCCCTGCATGGCCGAGACGGCGCGGCGCACCACTTCGCCCGACTTTTCGGCGCCGGTGCGGGTGCGCGAGACGAGCGAGCCGACCTCTTCGGCGCGGCGCGTCGAGTCCTTGACCGTCGTGGTGATCTCCTCCAGTGCGGCAGCGGTCTCCTCGACGGAGGCGGCCTGCTGTTCCGTGCGGCGGGCGAGGTCGTCGGCGGCCGAGCGGATTTCCGTGGCACCGGCATCGATGGCGCGGGCGTTCTGGCCGACCGTCGTCATCGCCGTGTGCAGCTTGGTGACGGAGTGGTTGAAGTCGGTGCGCAGGCGATCGAGATGGCCGGCGAAGGGCGCGTCGATGCGGTGGGCGAGATCGCCCTCGGCAAGACGGCCGAGGCCATCCGCCAGCGCCTCGACGGCGTGCTGGATTTCGGCCACTTCGCGGGCCTTCAGGGCTTCGCGGTCGCGGCGCTCGCTTTCGGAAAGCACGCGGCCCTCCTCGGCGGCGTTTTCGAGACGGGTGCGCTCGATGGCATTGGCGCGGAAGACGGCGACCGCGGCGGCCATGCGGCCGATCTCGTCGGTACGCTCCTGGCCGGGAATTTCGGTGGTGACGTCGCCCGAGGCGAGCTTGTCCATGGCACCCGTCATGTCCGTGACCGGGCGCACGACGAGGCGCGAGAGCACGGTGGCGAGGAAGCCCATCATGACGACGACGGCGAGGATGGTGGCGATGGTCGCCGCGATGCGGAACTGGTCGATCGCCGCATAGGCCATGCCGCTATCGATGGTGAAGCCGAGATACCACTCGACCGACGGCAGGCCGGTGACCGGCACGAAGGAGACGAGCACCGGCTTGCCGGCATAGTCCGTATGCGTGATGCCGCCGCCGATGGCCGGCGTCGTCTGCGGGAAGGCATCGGTGAGCGACTTGGTGACCAGCGCCTTGTCCTGGTGCACGAGGATCTGGCCGTTCTTGTTGACGAGGAAGGCGAAGCCCGTGCCGCCGAGATCGACCGAGTTGACCATGTCGACCAGCGACTTCAGCGAGAAATCGCTGCCGGCGACGCCGAGCAGCTTGCCGTCGCGCTTGACCGGGGTCGCGGCGCTGATGATCAGGTCGTTGGTGGAGGCGTCGGTATAGGGCTCCGTCAGCACGCTGCCATTCGCCTTCACGGCATCCTGATACCAGGGGCGCTGGCGCGCGTCGTAGCCTTCCGGCATGTCCGACTTCGGCCACATGGTGAAGGTGCCCGCCTCGTCGCCGACATAGGTGGTCATGAACTGGCCGACCAGCACGTCGTTCTGGAGAACGGCCTCGATGCCGGCGGCGTCATTGGCCTTGCCGGCGGCCTTGCCGGCGGCGTTGCCGGCCATTTCGGTCAGCGCCACGCGGGCGTTCAGCCAATTGGCAATGCTCTGGGCGGCCTGCTTGCCGGAACTGTCGATGCTTTCCTCGACGGAGTTCGTCAGCACGCCGCGCTGCAAGCTGTCGATATAGAGGGAGAAGCCGGTGAAGGCGGCGATGACGACGAGCGACGCGACGACAAGGATGCGCGTCATCAGATTGGAGCGCTTGGACATGGGCGCGATGTTCCTTCGGAAGCGCCTCGCCAGGACGGCGGGCGCATGGTGCTGAACGGCATGCCGGAAAGGCGAGTGTCGGGCGCATCATGCGGCCGCCGGCACGGAGCACCGGAGAATGGCCGCACCCTAGGAAAACGTGTTTAAGGCCCTCTTAAAATTGATAGACCACAAATTGCAGCCGGCCCCTTTCGGCTACGGAAATCCGCTCAGCGGCGCGCCATGAAGGCCTCGAAGGCGGCGCGCGCTTCCGGGCTTTTCAGCTGTGCGGCGAAAAGCCCCGCCTCCTCGTCGATGCGCGTCGCCACTTCGCCGCGGTCGCCGCGGATGAGGTTGCGGGCGATCGCGAGTGCCTTCGGCGGCTTGGCGGCAAGCCGCGCCGCGGCGGCAAGCGTCTGTTCTTCGACTGCACGCGGTTCGACGACGGCATAGACGAGGCCCGCATCGCGCGCGGCAGTCGCGGAAAATCCATCGCCCGCGGCGAGCAGCGCGAAGGCGCGCTGGTGGCCCATCAGGCGAGGCGCGAGCAGGCTGGAGGCCGCCTCCGGCACCAGCGCCAGGTCGACGAAGGGCGTGCGGAACTCCGTGCGGATCGAGGCATAGGTGAGGTCGCAATGCAGGTGGATCGTCGTGCCGATGCCGATCGCCAGGCCATCGACGCCGGAGACCAGCGGCTTGCCGTGGGCGGCGAGTGCATGGAGGAAATCGATCACCTCGCGGCCCATCGTGCCGCCCATGGCGAAGGCCATGAAGTCGTTGAGGTCGTTGCCGGCGGAAAAGCAGCCCTCGGAGCCGAGGAAGACGGTCGCTCGCACCGCCTCGTCCGCGTCGCCTGCCGTCAGCGCATCGGTCATCGCCTGGTACATGGCGCGCGTGATGGCGTTCTTCTTGTCGGGGCGGTTGAGACGGATCACCATGACGCCGGGGGCGTTTTCCGGGCGTTCGATCAGGATGTGGTCGGTCATAGTGTCCTCTTCTTCCGAATGATGTCCGTGCCGCCCTCGGCAGGCTCCCCGGACAGGCCGGGCGCGTCGTTTCGATTTGAGCAGGGTTCCAACCCCCTGCCAATCTCCCCCATCAGGGGGAACGTTGGCAGGCAGAGGGGGTAGCGACTGCCTCAGCCCAGAACCGCCCGCGCCGCTGCGAGGCTCGCGGCACCCGACATCACGCGATCCCGCAAAGCCGCCGTTTCGCCGATGATGTTTTCGGCGGCGAAGCGGCAAAGCGCGGCGCGTTCGGCATTGCGGCCGTCGCCGCCGTCGGCGAGTGCGCCCTTGGCGAGGTAGGCGCCCGTCAGGACGAGGCCGAAGAGGCGCTGGTAGGGCGTGGCGCCGGCGAGCGCCTCGGCTTGCTTTCCTTCCGCGAGTGTCGTGAGCAGCCATTCGGTGGCAGCTTCGAGGTCGGCGATGCTGGCCTCCAGGCGGGCGCCGGTTTCGCCAACCGCGGGCGTGTTGGCGGCCCCGGCCTTGGCGGCGATCTCGCGCAATTCGACAATGAAGCCGCGCACATGGGCGCCTTCCGACAGCGGCAGTTTGCGCGTGACGAGGTCTATCGCCTGGATGCCGTTCGTGCCCTCGTAGATCGGCGCGATGCGGGCGTCGCGGAACAGGCGGGCGGCCCCCGTCTCCTCGATGAAGCCCATGCCGCCATGCACCTGCACACCGAGCGAGGAGACATCGACGCCGGCATCGGTGGCAAAGCTCTTGGCGATCGGCGTCAGCAGGCTGGCGCGCTCGCTCCAGTGTTTTGCCTCCTCGCCATGCGACCGGTCTACGGCATGAGCACAGGCATAGGTGATGGCGCGCGCACCCTGGGTCAGCACCTTCATGGTCAGCAGCATGCGGGCGACATCCGGGTGTTCGATGATCGGGCTCATGCCCGAGCCCTGCCAGCCGGGCGCCTTGCCCTGCGTGCGGTCCTTCGCATAGGCGAGCGCCTTCTGCGTCGCGGCCTCGGCGATCGCCACGCCCTGCATGCCGACGGCAAGGCGGGCATTGTTCATCATGGTGAACATGCAGGCGAGCCCGCGGTTTTCCTCGCCCACCAGCCAGCCGATCGCGCCGGCCTCCTCGCCAAAACGGCCGTCGCCATAGATCATGGTGCAGGTCGGCGAGGCGTGGATGCCAAGTTTATGTTCGATCGAATGGCAATAGGCATCGTTGCGGGGGCCAAGCGAACCATCCTCGTTGACGAGGAATTTGGGCACCAGGAAGAGCGAGATGCCGCGCGTGCCGGCCGGCGCATCCGGCAGGCGGGCGAGGACGAGATGTACGATGTTGTCGGTAAAGTCGTGTTCGCCATAGGTGATGAAGATCTTCTGGCCGAACAGGCGATAGGTGCCGTCGTCGCGGCGTTCGGCGCGGGTCTTCATCACGCCGAGGTCGGAGCCGGCATGGGGCTCGGTCAGGTTCATCGAGCCCATCCATTCGCCCGAGACCATTTTCGGCAGATAGGTGGATTTCAGATGGTCGGAACCGTGCACCGTCAGCGCCTCGATCGCGCCGATCGTCAGCGTCGGGCCGATCGCAAAGGCCATCGAACCGCTGTTCCACATTTCGAGCGCCGCGACATGCAGCATATGGGGAAGCCCCTGCCCGCCGAAATCAGGAGAAGCGGTCAGCGAGTTCCAGCCACCTTCCGCCCAGGCCTTGTAGAGCGCCGGCCAGCCGTCGGGCATTTTCACCGCGCTGTCGACAAAGCGGGCGCCCTGCTTGTCGCCGATCTCGGCGAGCGGGGCCACCTCCTCGGTGGCGAATCGGCCGGCTTCGGAGAGGATCGCATCGACGAGGTCATCCGTGAGATCACCGAGATGGCCGCCCTCCAGCGCGGGTGCCAGCCCCGCCACGTGTTTCAGCGTGAACGCAATCTCCTCGACCGGCGCCTTGTACATGTCTATCCTCCTCCACGACGTGCTGGCGGGCAGATTATTGATTTTTACGTAAACGTCAACTTTTCCCACGCAAATCCCCAAACGGAAACAGGCCGGCCGGTGATTAGACCGGTCAGCCTGCTTCCTGTGCCGGGGGGACCGTCCGGCACTTTAAAATCAACCCTTAGCTATAGGGCGAGATGCACTGGCGACGCGGGCCGCCATAGGGCTGGAACGTGTTGTCGTAGGCGCGATACGAACGGTAGCGGTTTGCGCACCAGTTCACATGCGAGCCGCCGCCACCGACATAGCCGCGGTCGTTGGCGATCGCACCGCCGATGACGGTGCCCACGCCGAATGCGGCCAGCGGGAACCAGAAGCCATTGTGGTAGCGGTAACCGCTGCGCTGGTAGCGGTAGCCGCGGTGGCCACGATACCAACCGTTGCGGTAGCCGCGGTCACCGCGCCAGCCGACATTACGGTCACGACCGCGCCAGCGGCGGCTTTCACGATAGCCACGATTGTTGCTCCAGTTGCGGCCGCGGTCAAAGCGTTCAGCGCGCCAGGTGCTCCCCCCGCGCCGCCAGATACGGCGGTTGTGGTCGCGCACGAGCTGCACCGAGGTTCCACCTTCGGTCGCAGTCGACTGGATCTTCGCGACGGGAAGCGGCATGGCGCTCGCCGGCACGACCGGCGTGGCGGCGAAAAGCGCCGACATCGCCACCGCAAGGACTTTATTGATAAACTTCATGACAATTCTCCCTAGGCGTGCCCTTCAGCATTTGCTCGAATGGCAATTTGAACGCGAAACGCACGAGAGTCCCTTTCGTTCCATATGCGGTCTTCCCGCGCGCGTTTCAATGGCTCGGCTCGTCACAAATTCGGGAGCCTTGTTCTGGAACCTTGGGCGGATTAGCGCTCCGTTAACCATGTCTCGTTCACCATGCTCGCTTGATCCGGCGCGGGATTCGAACAGGAGCGTCCATGAACCCGAAGCATCTTTCCGGCCTGGCGGCCCTCATCCTGCTGGCGGCCCTGCCCTTTTCGGCCCGCGCGGTCGATGTGGAACCGTGGAGAAAGCCGGAAAACGCCATCGTCATCGATGCCTATGAGCTGAACGAGATCGACTGGTCGGAGATGCTGTCCGACAAGCGCATCGCCGGCTTCATCTCGAAGGCCTCCGACGGCCTGCCGGAAAGCTACAGCTGCAAGGGCGAGCACAGCGGCGATACGGTGGCGCACTGCAAGACCATGTGGCGCAAATATGCGGTGAGCCGCGAACTCTACGAGACCCGCCGGCTGCTCGCGCGCTCGAAGGGCCTGCTCTGGGGCGCCTATCACCTCGCCCGACCGGGCAACCCGGTCGACCAGGCCAATCATTTCCTCGACTATGCCAATCCGCAGGATGACGAGATGATGGTGCTGGATATCGAGGGCATCGATCCGGACACCTACATGTCGCTTGCGGATGCGCAGGTTTTTGCCGGCCATATCAAGACGCGCACGGGCCGCTATCCGGTGCTCTACACCAACCATTCGACCGCGCGTTACATCGCCGCCCATCGCGACGAATACCGCATCCTGTCGCGTCTGCCGCTCTGGTATGCCCGCTACAAGCCGGGCATCGAGGGCGCCTTTCCGATGGGCAACTGGGACAATTATGCGCTCTGGCAGTTCTCCGCCGGCGTCAACTGCTCGAAGCGCCGCTGCCCCTACCGCGTGAAGGGCGCGCTCAACGACATCGACGTCAACGTCGCGCCGATGAGCAAGGCCGCACTCGGCAAGGCCTGGGCCTTCGGCGGCCTGGTGCCGGAAAAACCCTTCGAGCCCGTGGACGAGATGCTCACAGCCTCCATCCCCACCGGCGGCGCGCTGCAGGCGACCGTCGAAGCGGCCGCATCTATCGGCGCCGAGGCGCAGACGACGGGCGCCGTCACGCTCGCTTCCGGCACGACAGCGTCGTTCCCGGTGACGGTAACGGCCGAAGTGCGCGCCGGCCTCGCCGCAAAGGGCGCGGCGACTGCGGCGCTTGGCCAGCGTGTGGTCGACGTGACGCCGTTGAACTACCAGGATTTCTGAGTTTCACGCCTCGATCGACACATCCCCGATCGGGCGCGAGCAGCAGGCGAGGATGTAGCCTTCCTCGATCTCGTCGTCGAGGATGCCGCCGTTGTGGCGCATGTCGACTTCGCCCGAGACCTTCATGACCCGGCAGGTGCCGCACAGGCCGCCCTCGCAGGCGGCGCCGATGCGCACGCCGGCCGCGCGGGCGGTTTGCAGGATGGTCTGGCCGGGCGGGCACTTGGCGTCCTTGCCGGCCATGGTGAAGGTGACGGTGGAGATCGCCTCGGCGTCCACCTCGCCCGGGCCGCCGCGAATGGCGAGTTCTTCGGGCGCGGGTGCGGCGGCCGGCTGGAAGCTCTCCTCGTGGTAGCGCTCCATGTTGAAGCCGCAGACCTTCAGCATATCGCGCACGCCGCGCATGAACGGCTCCGGGCCACAGCAGAAGACGGTGCGATCGCGGAAATCGGGCGCCAGCAGCGAGAGCCGGGCGGCATCGATGCGGCCGCGCAGGCCATGCCAGCCGTCACGCGGGTTGTGGCCCTCGACCACGAAACCGAGCGCAAGGTTCGGCATGTGGGCGGCGAGACATTCGAGCTCCGCCTTGAACAGCAGGTCCTCCGGCTTGCGCGCGCAGGTGACGAAGGCGACATCCGACTGCGGCGCGCAATCCGACATCCAGCGCGTCATCGACATCATCGGCGTCACGCCGGAGCCGGCCGAGATGAAGAGATACTTTTCCGCCGGATAGCGCACGAAGGAAAAGTCGCCGAGCGGGCCGAAGGCCTTGAGCTTCACGCCGGGGCGCAGGTTGTCGAACATCCAGCGCGTGCCGATCGAATTCTTCTGCACCTTCACCGTCACGGAGACGGCGAAGGGGCGCGACGGCGTCGAAGACAGCGTGTAGGTGCGCATCACCGGATCGTCCGGCGCCACCGGCAGCTCCAGCGTAACGAACTGGCCCGGCAGGTAGCGGAACCAGTTGTCGCGATCCGAGCGGAAGGTGAAGGTCATCACATCCGTCGTCTCCGCCGTCACGGCGATGCATTCCAGCAGGTGCTGGCGATCGTTCCACGGATAGAGTTCGTCGAAATGGTGGAAATGGCTCGCGACCGTCATGTCAGGCCACCCGCGAGAGCGGCTTTTTGGCGCCGTCGAGCCGTTCGATCATGAAGTTGGCGTACCATTCGACGAATTGCATGACGCCGCCTTCGTCCTCCGGCGAATAGGGGCCGGGCTGGTAGGCGGGCGAGCGAATGCCGAAGGCGTTTTCCTCGACGATCCGACGGTCCTGGTCGTTGGTCTCGGTCCAGACATGGGTGAGTTCGTCGAGACGATAGTCGATGCCTTCCACCGCATCCTTGTTGACGAGCCACTTGGTGGTGACCTGGGTCCGTTCGGGGCCGAGCGGGATCACGCGGAAGGTGATGGCATGGTCGGCCAGCACATGGTTCCACGTCGTCGGATAGTGGAAGAGCAGCAGCGTGCCGATATGGCTCTCCAGCACGTCGCTCGACAGCGGGCGCTGGACGGCGCGCGCACCGGACATGGTATAGCTCTCGGCGTCCTGGATGAGCGGCATGCGCGCGGCGCGGAACTGGCCCGTCGGCGACATCCTGAATTCGCTCGGCAGGCCCGCGGCCTCGCATTTCGCCCAGTGCTCGGCGATGACGGGATCGTCCTTGGCGCCCTGCACGCCGGTGGCACTGGGGGCTTCCGGATAGGTGCGGCAGAGTTCCGGATGGTTGGCGGCGCAGTGATAGCACTCGCGGTTGTTTTCCCAGACGAGCTTCCAGTTGCCCTTCTCGATGATCGTGCTTTCGAAGGCGACCTTGGTCTCGCCGAGGCGATGGCGCGCGAGATAGGGCTCGACCAGATTGCGGAAGGCGGAGAAATCCGGCGCCTGATCGGCCAGGCAGATGAAGATGTAGCCGCCGACCGTCTCGCAGTGGATCGGCTTCAGGCTGTGCTGCGTCTTGTCGAAATCCTCGGCCATGTGGCGGGCGAAGAGCAGGGAACCGTCGAGTTCATAGGTCCACTGGTGATAGGGACAGACGAGTTTTGCCGACGTTCCCTTCTGCTGGTTGCAGACGCGCGAGCCGCGGTGGCGACAGGAATTGTGCAGCGCGCGCACCGTGCCCTTGCGGTCGCGCGTGATGACGACGGGATAATCACCGACCTGGACGGTGAAATAATTGCCGGCCTTGGGGATCTCGCAATCATGGCCGATGAACAGCCAGTCGCGATACCAGATCGTCTCCATGTCGAGCTTGTAGTGGTCGGGGTCGATGTAGAAGGCCTGCTCGAGGCTGTAGCCATCGCGCCGGTTCTTGAGCTTGCGGAGCACGTCGCTGCGAATGTCCATGCCGGATCCTCGGATAATCTAAATTGGGGCTGAGGCGCACGGAAGAAGACGGCATCCGGGCGGCGAACCGCACGGAATGCACGCTTCCCAGCCGCCCGCCGCAGCCAGTCACGATCGTTTCTCCAGGCTGGTTTCCGGGCTGAGGAGCGTTCTGCGGGGCATGACCTTGTCGGGTCATTCCTCTTCGAACCGTCGCGGCGCCTTCCCAGACCTCCCGTCCAGTGACGTATGCCGCGTCTTGCTCCAACACCGTTGCGGGGGCAGCGCCGGATTTTAACCGGCTTCCCAATTCTCCAGGCTCCTTTCGGGAACTTGGCACCTTGAGTGTGCTTATCTAACCGCAAGAATCGTCGCGCGACATGTCGAAAAACGACATGCCATCATGATTTGGCGACAGGATTTTCGCGTGGTTAAAAAGCGGAACGCCAAGATTTCTGCATATATGTCAGGGTGATATGCCTAGCTTTGCGGCAGGGTGCCCATCCCCTTGGCAGTTTGCTGCTCACGATCATGCGCTTGTCATATTGCGACCCGGTGCCCTTGCCTGCAAGGAATGGGGAGCGGACAGGAAAGGATTGTTTAACGTCGTTTGCATAAACTTCCCAGCGATCAAGGCGCTAGGATGGGGTGCTCGCCACGTGCAGCAGACGAAGTTCCGATATTACGACGCCGTCGCCTACAAGCGCGCGAACCCGCCCAAATCCGCCGTGCACACGGAATTCCTGCGCACCGGCCGCATCGATCGCAACCTCGACTGGCTGCCGAGCGAGAAGCGCTACCTCACCTACCAGGAGGTGGCCGAGCGAACGGGCCGCAAGCTGGAGCGAGCTGGCACAGTCACGCATGACCGCATCAACGGCTTCCACCGGTCGATCCAGTTTCCCAAGCTGATCTTCCACCGCACGCTCGCCCACACGCCGCATCTCGGCTATTGCCACATCACCGTCGCCAATTCGCGTTTTGCCGAATTCGAGAGCGTGCAATGGGCCTTCTACATGGCAAACTTCTTTGCCGACATCGGCGACGAGGAGCAGTTCTTCGCCGGCATTTCGCAGAAGCCCGGCCGCATGTATTTCGCCGTCGCCATCGTGCCGGGCGAGGAGGAAGGCCGCTTGCAGATCGACCGCAAGGTGCGCGGCAACGGCGTGATTTTCCGCACGGACGACCCTGCCCTTGCCATGAAGAACGTGCTGATGCTCGGCGCGCGCGACGAAGCGCTCCGCAAGATCATCCGCGCCATTTGAAGCTAGAACGCATGTCGTTATCGCAAAACCGCTGCACACTTTTGCGCGACATGCTTTAGGCTCTATACAGCAGCCATTCCTTGCCCGCCGGCACTTCGTCGCCGCGGCCGTAGACGATCACGAGATCCCCGCCCGCCCCCTTTGCCTCCGCAAGCGCCCGTTCGCAGGCGGACGAGATGTCGAGCGCGCTGTCGGCGCGGTCCGACATGCAGACGCCCGCCGAAAGGGTCAGGTGGCCGAGGTTGCGGCCGGTGCGCGGATCACGCAGCGCCATCGTCTGGAAGGCGGCGCGCAGCAGGTCGATCAGCCGCGTCACCTCGCTTTCGTCGGCGGTGTGGAACAGGAAGCCGAAGCGCAGGCCATCGATGCGCACGGCAAGCTCGCCGGCCGGGAAGACCTGGCGGATCAGCCCGCCGTAGAAGCTCACGAGATGCTCCGACAGGGCTTCGATCTGGGCGGGCGAGAAGCGGCGGTCGGCATCGACCTCCGCGACGGCGACGCCGCAGAGCATCGGCAGGTCCGGATTGGAATAGATGCGGGCGAGCGCCTTGTTGAAGGCGCGGCGGTTGCCGAGCTTGGTCGGCGGATCGACGAATTTCATCGCCTCGAACTCCGCCATCTCCTTCTGGATGCCGTCCATGATGGCCGATTGCGCGGCGACCTTTTCCGCCATTTCCGCCGTGTGGGTGACGCGCAGCTCGGTCGCCCGCTGAAGGGCTTCGAGCGACGAGCCGAGCGCGCCCTCGCCCGCCGCGCTGCGGATGACCTGCGAGGCCTCACCGATCAGGCGGCCATAGTCGGACAGCGACGTGCGCTCCTGGCTGAGCAGCTCCATGAAATTGCCCATCTCGCTGCTGATCGCGCCGGCGGAGCGTTGCAGCACGCTCGCCTCGTGCTGGTGCGGCAGGTATTTGCGCCCGAGCTCGTCGAGGGCTGCCTGCGTCTTGTATTTGCCGAGCGCGATGAAATCGCGCACCAGATCCGGGTTGCAGCCGGCATAGGCCTCGTAGACCAGCTCGTAATTGCGCGGCAGGCCATCGATGCCCATCTGCTTCATGGCGGTTGCGACGCGGAGCGCGATATCGGTCGTCGAGGATTTCTTGTGAGCCATCAATGCGGGACCTGTGTGCGGGACTTTTCACCCCTTCGTAACAGCCCCCGCTTTCAGTCGCTCTAATCGGGTCGCTCGCATTTTAGGGAAACCGCCGGCCCTTGGCATTTCCCGGCAAAGGGCGGTAAAGGAGGCCGGGAGTGACGGAAGGGCAAGATGGCAGATATCGTGGATACGCGGACGGAACCGGAGGTGGCACTTGCCCGGGCGTGCGAGGTGCTCGGCCGCGGCGTGCCGGTCGCCATTCCCACCGAGACGGTCTATGGCCTCGCCGCCGACGCCACCAATCCGCTGGCCATCACCCGCATCTATGAAATGAAGGGCCGGCCGCGCTTCAATCCGCTGATCTGCCACATGGCCGACCTAACCATGGCGGAACGGCATGCGGTCTTCGATCCGCTGTCGCGACAGATCGCCGAGGCCTTCTGGCCCGGCCCGCTGACGCTGGTGCTGCCGATCCGGCCGGACAGCGCCATCCATCCGCTCGCCCGCGCCGGGCTCGACACGGTCGGCATTCGCGTGCCGGCGGGTTTTTCGAGCCGGCTGCTCGCCGCCTTCGGCCGGCCGCTGGCGGCCCCGAGCGCCAATACGTCCGGCCGCATCAGCCCGACCACTGCCCGCCACGTCGCCGAGGATTTTGGCGCGAAGCTGGAGCTGGTGCTGGATGCGGGGCCGGCCGTCGTCGGCCTCGAATCCACCATCCTCAAGGTCGAGGGCGAGACGATCCGGCTGCTCCGACCCGGCGGGCTCGATGCCGCGGAGGTCGAACGCATCACCGGCCGCCCGGTGCTGCGCAACGACAAGGCCGGCGCGACGATCGAGGCGCCGGGCATGCTCGCCTCGCATTATGCGCCCGATGCGCCCGTGCGACTCGATGCCCGCGAGGTGCGGCCGGGCGAGGTGCTGATCCGCTTCGGCGGCACACCGCTGCCGGGCGAAGCCGACGCGGCGCTCGTGCTGGATCTGAGCCCGGGCGGCGATCTCGCGGAAGCGGCGGCCAATCTCTTCGGCTATATGAAACAGGCGGATGCGACGGGTGCTGCCGCCATCGCCTTTTCGCCGATCCCCTCGACCGGCCTCGGCGAGGCGATCAACGACCGTTTACAGCGCGCCGCCGCACCCCGCGGCTAGAGGAATAGACGATGGTCCAGGCAAAGCTTTCCCCCGATCTCATCGCCCGCTTCGCCGCCATCACCGGCCCGGCCTATGCGCTCGTCGAGGACGGGGATATCGCGCCCTATCTCGTCGAAAGCCGTGGGCTTTACCACGGCACGTCGCCGCTGGTGCTGCGCCCCGGTTCGGTCGCCGAGGTTTCGGCCATCCTGGCGCTCGCCACTGAGACGCGCACGGCGATCGTGCCGCAGGGCGGCAATACCGGCCATGTCGGCGGTGCCGCGCCGCGCGAGGGAGAAGCCGATGTCGTGCTGTCGCTGTCCCGGCTCAACCGCATCCGCGATGTCGATCCAGTCGGCAATGTTATCGTCGCCGATGGCGGCGCCGTGCTGGCGGAGATCCAGAAAGCGGCCGAGGCGGTCGACCGGCTGTTTCCGCTGTCGCTCGGCTCGGAAGGCTCGTGCCAGATCGGCGGCAACCTCTCCACCAATGCCGGCGGCACGGCGGTGCTCGCCTATGGCAACATGCGCCAGCTCTGCCTAGGCCTCGAAGTCGTGCTGCCGACCGGCGAGGTCTGGAACGGGCTGCGCCGCCTCAAGAAGGACAATACGGGCTACGACCTGCGCGATCTCTTCATCGGCGCGGAAGGCACGCTCGGCGTCATCACAGGGGCGGTTCTCAAGCTCTTTCCGCGGCCGCTCGGCCATGAGGTCGCCTTTGCCGGGGTGAAATCTGTCGCGGACGCGCTCACCCTTTTCGAACGCGCCTCCAGCCGCTGCGGCCATGCCCTTACCGGCTTCGAACTTATGCCGCGTCTCGGCGTCGAGTTCACCACGCGCCACATTCCCGGCGTGCGCGATCCGCTCGCCACCCCGCACGACTGGTATGTGCTGGTCGACATCTCGACCTCGGATGCCGCGGAAACGGCGACGCGCATGATGGAAGCGCTGCTGGCCGAAGGCATCGAGGCCGGGCTGGTGGAGGATGCGGTGATCGCGTCGAGCGAGGAGCAGCGCCGGGCGCTCTGGCACATGCGCGAGAACATGTCGCCGGCGCAAAAGCCCGAGGGCGGCTCGATCAAGCACGACGTCTCCGTGCCGGTCTCGGCCATTCCGGCCTTCATGGCTGAGGCCGACGCGGCGGTGATGGCGGCCATTCCGGGCGCGCGCATCTGCTCCTTCGGCCATATGGGCGACGGCAACATTCACTACAACATCTCGCAGCCGGTCGGCGCCGACAAGCAGGCGTTCCTCGACCGCTGGAGCGAGATAAACCACCTCGTGCACGGCATCGTGCTCAGCTACAACGGCTCGATTTCCGCCGAACACGGCATCGGCCAATTGAAGCGGGATGAACTGGCCGCAGTGCGCGAGCCGATAGAGATGGACCTGATGCGCCGGGTGAAACGATCTTTCGACCCCGCCGGCATCATGAATCCCGGCAAGGTCGTCAAAGTTTAAGAGCCGCCGGTGCGCAGTTGCGCCAGCGACATCATCAGGTCGGCGCTGATGCCTGCGGAGCCGGTGCCGTTCAGCACGGAGAGCGCCGGATCGACGGTGGTCTGGTTGTCCAGGTCGTAGAGCACGGCGAACTTGACGATCATCTTGGAGACCTTCTCCGGGTCCTGCAGGTCCTCAAGTTCCAGATAGCGCTCGATCATGCTGGCCTGGGCGTCGATGTCGGCGCTGCCGATCTCGTCCGGCAGCTGGTAGATCGTCTTGAAGACCTCGAACAGCGCGTCGTCGGCGAGCAGGTCGTAGGGGCTTGAGATGGTTTCCGCCTTGCGCTCGAAATAAAGCGCCAGGCGCACGCCGGCATTGTCGTTGCCGGCCTCCTCTTCCAGTTTCTGGCGCACATAGCTGTCGAGCGTCTCGTAGATGCCGCGGCGCGACTGGATCTGCGCGTCGTCCGGACGCTCGACCAGGCCCTCAGCATTGAAGTTGAACGAGGCGACGAGCTTGCGGTAGTCGCGATCCGCTTGCTGGTTGACGAAGCTCTTCGGGTCGTCGAGGTCGGAGGTGAAGATCTTTGCCATGAACTCAGCATCGACGCTTTCCGGGTCGATGCCGTTGGCCGTCAGCACGAAGGCGACGAGGCGCGGATCGGCGAGGAATTCCTTGACCGATTCCACCTTCTGCATCTGCACGGAGTAATATTTCGCCTCTTCCTCGGCAAGCGTGCGGTCGTCCTCCGTTCCGAAACGGGATTTCTCCACCACATAGGCGCGCGACATCACCAGGATCTCGGCCTCGGATTGTGCCAGCTTCGGCACGGTGATGTTGCCGTCCGACCCGAAATTGAACGCCTTGGCGAGTTCGACGTAACGCTCGTCCTTCAGCTGGTACACATAGCTCTTCGGATCGTTGAGGTCGCTTTTCAGCACGTTCTTGATCGTCAGCGGCGTCACCTTGGCCGGATCGAGGCCGAAGGCTTTCAACGCGAAGTCGTAGATCGTTGCCTCGCCGACGAAGTCCTGCACGGTCTTCACCGCGCCGATCTGGCTCTTGAAGCGGTTGACCGCAAGCTCGTCCGCCTCGTCGTCGACGTCGTTGTAGCGGATCATGTAATTGTTGGCGGTCGTCGTGGTCTGCGCGGCCGTCTGCGGCGTGTCGCCGGGCGCAAGCGTGCCGTCCTGCTGGAAGTTGAAGGCGGCGCGCAGCGCCTTGTACTGCTCCTTGTCGGAACCGCCGAAGAGGTTGATGTAGCTCGTCGGATTGTTCGGGTCCGGATCGCTCTCGATGATGTTGCGGATCGTCAGGTTGGTGACGGCCGGCTTGTCGAGCCCGAAGGCAACCTTGAGATAGGAGACCAGGCGCGGGTCGTTGGCAATCTCGTCAGTCGTGGTGATGCTGGCGATACGGCTTTCGAAATAATCGCGGTGGATCAGTGCCGCCGCCGTCGTCACGCGTGGATTGGAGAGCGTATAGAGCTCCTTCGTGCTGGTCTTCTGGCTATCGGTCTGCACCGTGCCGGCGACCGCCGTGCCATCCGACTCGAAATTATAGGCCAAGGCGAGCACCTGGTACTTGTCGACATTGGCAAGCACGCCGTTCTGGCTGGCGATTTCCGCTTTCAGCGCGGCGATGCGCGCGGCAGCCTCAGAACGCGGAACGAGCACCGCATCGAGATCGGCGACGGCAACCTGCTTGTCCGCCAGCTCCGTCTGGTATTCCGCCCGCCGGGTCTGGAAGAGCGTGATCTCCGCCCGCTTGCCATCGATGATTTCCTCCAGCTCCGCAGCCGGCAGGCCATTGGGATTGGTGGAGAGCGTGGCGATCTCGGCTTCGAGCGCGGTGATGCGCGTCTGCATCGCCGGAATATCGGTTTGCAGCTTGGTGATGCGCTTCAGATGGCTCTCGCGCAGTTCCAGCGGCTCCAGCGCGTCGCTTGCCGCCTGGCGCGCCGCCAGGGCATCCGCCGCCCGGCCGCCGAACTGGGTGTTGAAGAAGCTGTTCGGGTCGTCGAGGTCGCTCGTCAGCACGTTGCGGATCGTCTGGCGCGAATAGGTATCCGCGTTGATGCCGAACGCGGTCAGCATGTAGTTGCGCAGGCGATCATTGTTCAGCAGCTGGTCGACGCTCGTCACGCCGTCGATGACGGCATCGTAATAGCGCGTCTCCTCCTTGATCGCCGTGCCGGCATTGGCGGCGGTCGAGGAATAGAGGCCGATGATTTCGTCGAGCTGCACTTCGGTCTGGGCGGTCGCGGCCGTCGAGGCCTCGAAGCTGAAGGCGTTGGCGAAGGTGCGGTAGCGCTCGTCGGTCAACAGGTTGACGAAGCTGTTGGCGTCGGAGAGATCGCTTTCCAGCACCTTGCGCATGAAGGCCTTGGCGTAGGTCATCTCCTCCAGGCCATGCGCCTTCATGGCATAGGTATAGAGCCGGTAGTCGTCGAGGAACTCGTCGACCGAGGTGACCTTGCCGATCGTCTCCTTGTAATAGGCCGTGTCGCGCGCATTGACCGTTTCGTTCGCGGTGCGGTCCAGCGACGTCAGCATGTCGCGCGTGATGAGGTTGTAACTCGTGTAGGTGGACAGCATCGAAAGCTCTCTTTTCCGGGCGCGGGCAGGCCGATCGAAGGCCATTTTCGCGCGCGAGGCTTGTCCCGGCCTGTCGGGGGCGTGGCACAGATTGGCCGGCCCGCGTTCACCTCTCCTAAACCCTGCGCCGTGGAGTTTTGCTAACCATCAGGAACTGCAAAGTTTTCTTAACCGCAATTTTTAAGCGGCTCGGAAGGGGCCGCGCCTATTCTCGCCCTCAGAGGACGAAAAGTCCCGATGAGAAGACCGGACACCGGCTCTCAAGGAAAACAAGGGCGAAAGACATGCTGAATACCGTTTCCAAGCCGGCCTGGGCCGGCACCACGCTCCGGCTCGACCCCAAGCGCTTTCCGCAGCAGGTGACATTCGAGCTGCGCGCCGAGGGAACCAATGCCACGATCACGCTCGACGAACGCGGCGCCGTGCTGCGCAAGGTGCTACCGTCGAGCGGCCTGCCGCTCTCGATAGCCCTGCCGCCCCGCGCCTTCAAGGGCGTGGCCGCCCGCGCCATCGATCACGGCAACGGCCAGGTCACCGTCACCCTCGAACTGCACCACGACGACCCGGACCTCTGCATCCCGCTGCTCGTGGCGCACGATCTCTGCGATATCGCCGCCGACTGGCGCAGCTGGGCCGAGGCCTATCGCATTCCGATGCTGATGGTCGAGGCCGACGGCATCGCGCGGCCGCTCGACGACAACCTGACGGTCGGCAGCCGCCCTGCAAAACCCCGCCGCCGCCACTCGTTCTTCGCCGATCGCCGCCCGCGCTTCCTCGTGCGCCGCACCACCGGCAAGCTCGGCGTGCAGATGAAGATCAACGGCCGGGAGATCACCGCCCGCAGTTGAGCCTGCAATGAAAGAATGACCTCCAAGAAGCCGGCCGTCCCCTGCGGCCGGCTTTTTCGTGCGCCTGTTCCCCTGTTCCCTCAGGAACACTTTTCACGCCGCCATCGTGGGAAACAGCTTCCAACAGACCGGCCCAGACCGGCACCGCGAAGCAAGGGACAGATCGCCATGGCAAAGTTCATCACCACCCTCCTCGGCCGCATCCGCACCGGCGAGAGCGCCACCACCGAACGCGCCCGCCCGCCGCGCCGCGGCTTCGAGATCGCCCCGCACCCCTCCATGCTCCGCCGCCTGGAAGACCGCCCGCAGACGGGCGCCCGGGCACCGCGGCACCGCTAAAGGTCAGGCAAACGGGATCGCGATCGTCAGGGCGAGGAAGAGGCAGAGGCCGACCACACCGTTGAACTTGAAGAGTGCGAGGCACTGTTCGGGGTCGTCGATGTCGAGGGTGGCGATCTGCCAGGCGAGCATGAGGGCCGCGATGGCGAGGCCGAGCCAGGCGACGAGGCCGATGCCGGCGAACCAGAAGGACAGCGCGACCAGCACGACGGTCAGGCCGTAGAGGCCGATCAGCCATTGCGCCGTGCGCTCGCCGAACAGGCGCGCGGTGGAGCGCACGCCGATCAGCGCATCGTCTTCCTTGTCCTGGTGGGCGTAGATCGTGTCGTAGCCGATCGTCCAGGCGATGGCGGCGATATAGAGCGCGACGGAGGCGCTCGACACTTCCGCGAATTCTGCCGCCCAGCCCATCAGCGCCCCCCAGGAGAAGGCCATGCCGAGGAAGAATTGCGGCCAGTCGGTAAAGCGCTTGGCGAAGGGATAGATCGCGACGATGGCGAGCGAGGCGACACCGAGCAGGATCGTGAACAGATTGAACTGCAGGAGCACGACGAGGCCGACGAGGGCCTGCAGGCCCATGAAGATCTTCGCCTGCCGGCGCGTGACGCGGCCGGACGGCAGCGGGCGCGAGCGGGTGCGGGCGACGGCCTGGTCGATTTCGTGGTCGACGAGGTCGTTATAGGTGCAGCCGGCGCCGCGCATGGCGACGGCACCGACGAAAAACAGGAAGAGCTGGGTGAGGAAGCGCACGGTGTCGAAGGTACCGATCGCTGCCGAGACATTGGCCGCCAGCGCCGTCGACCAGAGGCAGGGCAAAAGCAGAAGCTGCCAGCCGATCGGCCGGTCCCAGCGCGCGAGCTGCGCATAGGGCCAGGCGCCGCGTGGCAGCACGCGGTAGACCCAGTTTCTGGACGGCGCGTCGGCGACGCGGCCGGAATCGGAGGGAGAGCTGATCATATCCCTCAATCGCAAGCGGCACCGCGCGGGTCAAGCCGGCGCGGTGCCGCAGCGCTCAAGGCACCGTAAAATCGAAGCGGTAGGTGGCGGACAGGCCGATCAGCAGCTGGTCGCGGTCGCCGCGCTCTTTGACGAGGCTGGACTTGGCCGCGTCGCCGACGAGGCGCTTGTATTCGGCAAAGGCGCTCGTTTCGATCTTCTCGTTGACCTGCCAGGTGATCGCCGCACCCGCGCCGACGGAATGGATGCCGCCGTCCGGATCGTAGGCGGCGAGGCCGGATTTGGCGACCTGGTTGCGGTTCACGCCGTAATAGGTGTCCATATAGTCGTTCGAGGCGAGCGTCACGCGGGGGCCTGCGGAAATGCGCACGTCCGGCCGCACGTCGACGAAGGCGTCCGCGGCAACATCGGCGACGATGCCGTCATGGCTGCGGATACCGTGGCGCACTTCGCCGCGCACGCGCAGCCAGTCGGTCGGGTAGGCTTCGGCGAAGCCGCCGAGTTCGCCGCCGAACTTCACCGGCGTCAGGCCGCGCAGGTCCTTCGAATCGTCGTCGTCACGCGGCATGATGAGCTTGCCGGTGGCGCCCGCACGAAAACCGCCATTGTCGATCAAGGCGAAGGACGGGTTGTCGTTGCGCGAGGAGAAACGCACCGTGCTGCCGGCCTTGCCGAGCGAGATCATCGGGGTGACCTGGAACAGGTATTTTTTCGCGCCCTCGTAGCGCGGCGCGGCAAAGCCGGCAGCGCCGACCTTCAGATACCAATCCCCGGACCAGAAATAACCGCCTTCGCCGGCAAGGGCCGAAACGGGCGCAAAAAGGAGAGCGGCCGCAGTCATTGCGGTCGAAACACGGATACTCAAAACACAATCCTCGCTTCACCGGCAGGTCCGCCGCGGGCTGCCGAAACCTTTGATTGCGTCAACATTAGCCCCCTTTCATTACCGTTTCGCTAACCATCCGCCGGGTCGGTCGATAGGAACGATTCGCCCCAGTCTGCGTTTTCTGCGAGACGAAACAAGGAGTTTCCCGATGACCGTCAGCACGATGGAACTGAAGCTGCAGGCAATCCGCTCCGACGAGGGGCTTTCGCGCAAGGAGAAGATAGCCCAGCTGGAAAAGCTGCGCACCGAGGCCCGCGCCCTGCAACGCGCCGCCAGCGAAAGCGCGATGGTGGAGGATGACGGCTGGTACGAGGACGTGCACCTGATCGACACCGAGCTTGAAAATCTCGGCCGGGGCACACCGGAAAAGGGCGCGGCGACGCTCTGACGCCGCGCAACCCTTGACCTTTCAGCCCCATCCCCTTAACCCGCCAACAACCAAGGACGGATCGAGGGTATGGGCATGAAGGTTCTGTTGATCGGATCGGGCGGACGCGAGCACGCTCTGGCCTGGAAGCTGGCGCAATCCCCCCTCCTCACCACGCTCTATGCCGCCCCCGGCAATCCCGGCATCGCCGAATGCGCGACGCTCGTTTCCCTCAATATCGACGACCACGCCGCCGTCTCCGCCTTCTGCAAGGAAAACGGCGTGACCTTCCTGGTGGTCGGGCCGGAAGCGCCGCTGGTCGCGGGCATTGCCGATGCGCTTCGCGCTGACGGCATCGATGTCTTCGGCCCGTCGGCCGCCGCGGCACAGCTCGAAGGCTCCAAGGGTTTTACCAAGGACCTCTGCGCCAAATACGACATTCCAACCGGCGCCTATCAGCGTTTCACCGATGCCGCCGCCGCCAAGGCCTATGTCGAGGCGGAGGGTGCGCCGATCGTCATCAAGGCCGACGGGCTTGCCGCCGGCAAGGGCGTGACGGTCGCCATGACGCTCGACGAGGCGCTGGCCGCCGTTGCCGACTGCTTTGATGGCGCCTTTGGCGCGGCGGGTGCGGAAGTCGTGGTGGAAGCCTTCCTCGATGGCGAGGAGGCGAGCTTCTTCTGCCTCTGCGACGGCGTGAACGCGCTGCCGCTCGCCTCTGCGCAGGACCACAAGCGCGTTGGCGACGGCGATACCGGCCCCAACACCGGCGGCATGGGCGCCTATTCGCCGGCCCCCGTCATGACGCCGGAGATGGTCGCGCGCACGATGCAGGAGATCATCGAGCCGACGATCCGCGGCATGGCGGCGGATGGCCATGCGTTCCAGGGCGTGCTCTTCGCCGGACTGATGATCACCGCCAAAGGCCCCGAGCTCATCGAATACAATGTGCGGTTCGGCGATCCGGAATGCCAGGTGCTGATGATGCGGCTCGAAAGCGATCTGCTGCCCATCCTGCATGCGGCTGCCACCGGCCGGCTCGACACGGTTTCCGCCGCCTGGCGCGACGCCCCGGCGCTCACCGTCGTCATGGCCTCCAAGGGTTATCCCGGCGCTTACGAGAAGAACACGCCGATCCTCTCGCTGCCGGCCGATGACGCTGCCACGAAAGTGTTTCATGCCGGCACAGGCCTGAAGGACGGCCAGCTCGTCGCGACCGGCGGGCGCGTGCTCAACGTCACGGCCGTCGCACCGACGGTCGCCGAGGCGCAAAAGGCGGCTTACCAGGCGCTCGACCGGGTGGAATGGCAGAATGGTTTCTGCCGCCGCGACATCGGCTGGCGCGCCGTCGAGCGTGAAAACGGCTGAATCCGGCCCATAAAAAACGCGTGGTCGTTCAAAGTTTACCATTTCCCCTGACGGGACCGTAACCGGCGGGCGCTATTCTTCCCTCAACCCTGAGGGAGAACCGTTTCATGCGTACCCTGCTGCCGACCCTTGCCCTGATGCTTCTCGCCGCCCCGGCCTTTGCGGGTTCGATCGAACCGCTCGCCAGCGCCACCGCCGACGGCACCAGCGTCGCGACGATCCGCTGCGAGGATTGCCCGGCGCTGAAGCCGAAGGCCAAATCCGCCACCTACCATGTCGACGCCATCGAGCCCGGCACGCAAAAAGTGGAGATCCGCGAGCAGAACGGCGAACGCAAGATGTTCCGCACCGAAGCCTGGATGGGCGGCTCGCCCGTGCTCTTCGTGAGCAAGGCCCCGGCCGAGACGGTGCAGGCTGCCGACGCCGAAACGCCGCTGGACGAGAAGGCGACGGCGACGGAAACCGTCGATGCGGGCGCGAAGACCGGCGCGCTCGACGGCACTGCCGCCCGCGACGCGGCGACGGCCGCGATGGCGACTTCACGGGAGTTTGATCCGGCAGGGTTTGAACTTCGCCTCAACTGACCGCATACTGCAGACCCCTGCCTCTCAGTCCCTCCAGGCTGACAGGAATCCGCGAAAGCGGACGTTTTGCGCCCCTGACCTCAAGCGGGGGCGCAATCGTGTCGGCCGGCCTCTCCCAAATCGCTGACGAGCTGGTCGACCTCACGGTCGGAATAGACGGCGATGCCGTTGCGGCGCAAAAGCGCTGCCGTCACCCCCTGCCCCGCATGCCTTATACCTGAAAAGCTGCCGTCATAGACGAAGCTGGAGCCGCAGGACGGGCTGCCGTCGATCAAGAGCGCATGCAAGCAGCCGTTTTCCCGCGCCACGTCGAGCGCGATGCGCGCGCCGTCGATATAGGCCGCCGAAACATCCCCTCCGGAAACCTCCAGCACGCGCGCCCGCCCGTCGAGCACGTCGTCGCCATCGAGCCCCGCTTCGATCTCCGCCGGCGGACGTGGCACCTGGAAGCCGCCCGCAAGCTCCGGACAGAGCGTCACCAGCCGCCGCTGCGACCGCCAGCGATCGACGGCGTCATGCAGGAGCGGTTTCGCCGAGCCATTGTAACGGACCGGCAGGCCGGCAAGGCAGGCGCTGATGAGGATTTTTCCCGGCATCAGCGCCTTCCCCTTATCCCGCGATCTTGGAGAAATCCGCCACTGTGCCCGTGGCCGCGCGGATGGCGGCGAGGAGTGCCAGACGGTTGGCGCGAATGGCCGGGTCCTCGTCGTTGACGAGCACGTCGGTGAAGAACTGGTCGACCGGCGCGCGCAGCGCCGAGAGCGCTTCCATGGCGGAGCGGAAGTCCTCACGGGCGACGGCGGCGGCCGCCTCCTTCGAGGCGGTTTCCACGGCGGCGTAGAGCGCCTTTTCGGCGTCGAGCTTCAAGAGATCGGCCGAGACGGCGCCTTCGACGACGGTGCCCTTCTTCTCTTCGGCGGCGAGCAGCTGCGTTGCGCGCTTGGTGCCGGCAAGCAGGTTCTGGCCGTCTTCCGAGGTGATGAACGCCGTCAGCGCTTCGACGCGGCGGGCGACCATCAGCAGGTCGTCGGCCTCCGGCGTCAGCACGGCGTCGATCAGGTCGTGGCGGGCGCCGAGATCGCGGAGGTAGACCTTCAGGCGATCGTGGAAGAAGTGAAGTACCGAGTAGTAGGACGGATACGCGACAAACTTACCATTGTTGAATTTATCGCCTTCAACCAACCGCTCATGCAAAGCGGCTTCTTCCAGAGAAGAACGCCCGTACAAGGGTGATATCGAACCCAACAAAGCGCGAGCATCTTCACGCGCCGCTTGCGGATACCATTCTAGATTGAGTTCAAGAAGTTGTGAGCGCAGGGAAAGCCTAATGCCCCGCTCCAGAAGCATTCGAACCACGCCGAGTGCGGCGCGGCGCAGCGCATAGGGGTCCTTCGAGCCGGTCGGCTTCTCGTCGATCGCCCAGAAGCCCGTCAGCGTATCCAGCTTGTCGGCAAGCGCCACGGTCACGCCGATCTTGTCGCCCGGCAGACGGTCGGAGGGGCCGTTCGGCTTCCAGTGATCCTCGATCGCCTCGGCGACCGCAGCGTCCTCGCCCTGGAGGAGAGCGTATTTGCGGCCCATGATACCCTGGAGTTCGGGGAATTCGCCGACGGCTTCGGTGCGCAGGTCCGCTTTCGCGAGCACCACGGCACGGTCGACGAGCACCAGATCAGCGCCCGTCACCTTGGCGAGTTCGGCAGCGAGCTTACGGATGCGTTCGACGCGCGCACCCTGCGTGCCGAGCTTGGCATGGAAGGTCACGTTCAGCGCGTCGAGCTTCGCCATGCGCTGGTCGAGCGGCTTTGCGAGATCGAGGCCGAACTTTTCGGCCGATGCCTTCAGCGTATCGAGGTCGGGCAGGTCGCGCTGGTCGCGCTGCCAGAAGTGTTTTGCGTCCGACAGGCGGGCGCGCACGACCTTTCCGTTGCCGTGCACGATCTCTTTGCCGCCGTCCTTCGCCTCGATGTTGGAGACGAGGATGAAGTGGTTGGAGAGCGTGTCGGCGCCTGGCTTGCGGGTGACGAAACATTTCTGGTTGGTCTTGATGGTCAGGCGGATGATTTCCGACGGGATCGCCAAGAATTCCTCCTCGAACGTGCCCATCAGCACCTGCGGCCATTCGACGAGGCCGGAGACTTCCTCCAGCAGGCCCTCGTCCTCGACCAGTTCAAGGCCGTTGGCAAAGGCGATGTTGTTGGCGTCCGTCGCGATGATCTGCTTGCGGCGCTCGGCATCGAGCACGACCTTCGCCTTTTCGAGATTGGCGGAATAGTCCTCGAAGCGGCGCACGGTGATCGCGTCCGGCGCATGGAAGCGGTGGCCGTAGGTGACGTTGCCGGCCACGAGCCCGTCGACCTCGAAGGGTACGACGCGCGTCTCTTCCGTCTCCGAGCCGAAGGTGCAGACGATCGATTGCAGCGGGCGCACCCAGCGCAGCGCGCCGGGTTTTGCCGAGGCGGCACCGGAGCGCATCGACTTCGGCCAGGGGAAATTGCGGATGATGCCCGGCATCACCTCGGCGATGATCTCATCGGCCGGCCGGCCCGGCTTGACCGTGTGCGCGACGTAGAAATCGCCCTTCTTGGGATCGCTGTGCACATGGGCCTCAGCGACCGAGGCAAGGCCCGCCTTGCGCAGAAAGCCCTGGATCGCCTGCTCGGGCGCCGAGGTCGCCGGACCCTTGATATCCTCGCGCACATCGCTGGAGCGGGCATTGAGGCCGCGAATATCGAGCGTCAGGCGCCGCGGCGTCCAATATTCGCGCGCACCCTCATAGGTCAGGCCCGCCTCCACCAGCGCGTCCGTGACGAGTTTCTTCAGATCACCCGCCGCCTTGCGCTGCATGCGGGCGGGGATTTCCTCGGAGCGGAGTTCAAGCAGAAGATCGGGCATAAGGGTCACTGACTGGTGGAGTTTTCGACTGGCGGGGACTTAGCAAGCCCCATGCAAAAAGTCATCCAGTGATTGCCCGAAAAGTCGCATATCAGGCCGCGTCGTGAACGGGGATGCGCGCGATGTCGGCCTTCTTGCGTTCGGCCTCGATCTTGAGCTCGTATGCGGTCTGCAAGTTCATCCAGAATTCCGGCGTGGTATCGAAGAATTTCGCAAGACGAAGCGCAGTATCGGACGTTATGCCGACACGGCCTGCAACGATGCGCTCGACACGCGTGCGCGGCACCTTCAGTTTGCCCGCCAGTGCGCCGGCGCTCATCTCCAGCGGCGCCAGATAGAGGTCGTTCAGGATTTCACCCGGATGAATGGGCGGCAATTTTACCGAAATCATGACGTCATTCCTATCTTCAATGGTAGTCGACAATTTCGACATCTTCCGGCCCCGCATCGGTCCATCGAAAACAGATCCGCCATTGCTTGTTGATGCGCACCGAATGCTGGCCGTCCCGATTACCGACCAGTTTTTCCAGCCGATTTCCCGGCGGTGAACGAAGGTCGTCCAGGGTGACCGCTGCGTGCAGCACGGTGAGCAATTGCTGGGCACGTCGAACGAGTTCAGGCGGAAACCCCTTCTTCACCGTGCCGTCGGCGACCGATTCGACAAGCTTCCCCCTGTACGAGCGGATCATTTCACTGCCTTCGCATTTGTATCACTGAATGATACATCCGTCCATCCACTGCTTATGGCAGCCTACCACCCGCCTCCCCCACCGCCGCCGCCGCCTCCCCCCGAGGAGCCGCCACCGCCGCCGCCGGAGGAAAAGCCGGAGGAGGAGCTTTTTGGTGGGTCGGGGAGCGAGGAGGTCATGGTGCTGGCCATGGAGCCGGCGAAGCCGCCCATCTGGTCGGAGAAGCGGCCGGAGGAAAAGCTGTCGCCGTGATACCAGGCGGGCTGGTAGGCGGCAGCGGCGGCGCCGGCGGCCGCCGCAGCCAGGAGCCAGCGGTCGAAGGTTTGCGACCAGGGTTTTTCGACGCCGAGGGCTACCGCATAGGGCAGCAGCGTTTCGAAGTGGCGGGGCGACATTTCCGGCACGCCGGCCATGTTCATGCGGTCCTTTTCGGCAAGCGTCAGATATTGGCGCAGGCCCTCGATGCCATCCATCAGCTTGCGGCCGAGCGGCGTGGGCGCGCCCATCAGGAAGAAGAAGACGAGATTGGTGACGATGATGCCGCCGACGGCGGCAAAGAGCGGCATCTGGCCGGCGCCAGCGGTCGTCAGGAAGATCGCGACGGTGATGCTGCCGAAGACGGTGAGCGACACGAAGCCGACGAAGGCGGCGATAGCGACGGCGAGGATGCGCGCGCCCAGCGAATTCGCCCGCTTGAAATTCTGCCCGAGCGCCACTGCGAAGATCGACACGAAGACCGAGGCGAAGAGCGGCAGGATGACCAATGCGATGCTGTCCTCCGGCAGCCCGCCGAAGATCAGCAGGCTGGCAAGGCAGGCGAGCGACAGGAGGATGCCGCCGATGACCTGGGGCCAGTTGGCGAGGTAATATTTGCGCCGGTGCTCCTTTTCCATCGCATCGCGAAAATCGCTGCCGAGCGTCTGCACGCGCTTGCCGTTGGCCTTGTCGATGACGAGGCTGGCGCCGGGGCTTTTGAGCGCGTTGAGCAGCACCTTCTCGCTCGTCGGCAATTCACCCTCGACGGGTTTTTCCGTGCGGGTGACGGTGAGCGAGTTTTTCAGGTCCTGAAGCTCGACCAGCCCCTTGACCGCGAGATTGAGGAAGGAGGCGGAAACCGCCGTCCAGCCGCGCCCGCCAAAACCCTTCTCCTCGATATAGTTGACGAGGGCGGGCGACATGCCCTCCGGCGCATCCCAGCGCGGCACGACGACGCCCTCCGGCGGATCGCGGCCGACGGAGAGCCAGGCCCAGAGATAATAGCCGATGACGAGGACGAGGCCGCCGAAGGCGAGGATAAGGCTGCGGTTGTCCTTGAAGAACAGCGCGCGCTCCTCGGCTGCCGTCGGCTTGTCGATGCTGCCGGCCGGCATCTTCACGCCGATCGTCAGGCCCTCCTGCGGCCCAAGTTCCCGCGTCGTATCGAAGGTCGCCTGGTTGCCGCGGTTTTCAGCCCGCGCATTCCTGTCGGTCGCGCCGAAGGGGCCGGTGAAGAAAGTCAATTCCTCCGCATTCACGCCCGGCGGCAGCGTGACCGTCGCGCTCGCCCGGTAGATCGGAAAGGCCCATTCGGTGCCGGTGACGTTCCAGAACAGTTCGTCATGCGTGTCGAAGAAGCGGATCTGCCGCGTCGTCTCGTAGGTCAGGCGGTATTGGTGGAAGCCCGGATCGATGAGCACGTCGGCGGAGCCGAAATAGATGCGGATGCCGCGGCGGATACTCTCCGTGCGGTAGGGTTCCGGGCGGCCATCGCGCTCGACGCTGAGGATCTTGAAGCCCACCTCGCGCTCGCGGCCCTCGGCGTCCACGAAGGTCAGCGGGAAATCGCGGTATATGCCGCGGCGGATCTGGTTGCCCTCGGCATAGACGCGGATCGCCTCCGTCACCGTCAGCGTGCCGTTCTTGGCGACCGTGATATCGGAGTGGTAGCGGTCGAAATATTCTTCCGCCCGGGCCGCGCCTCCGACCAGAAGGCAGAGCCACAGCGTCAGGAGGGCGGCAATCCGCATCATGGAGGACTCCAGGTCTAGAATTTCACGGTCGGCACGGCCCTGTCAGCCGGGTTCTCGATCTCGAAATAGGGCGCCTTCAGGAATTTGAAGAGGCCGGCGACGAGGTTCGAGGGGAAACTCTCGACCTTGACGTTGAGATCGCGCGCCGCACCGTTGTAGTAGCGCCGCGACATCTGGATCTCGCCTTCCAGCGTTTCCAGCGTCTGCTGCAATTCGGCAAAGTTCTGGTTGGCCTTGAGGTCCGGATAGGCCTCGGCGAGCGCGAAGATGCGGCCGAGCGCCTGGCTCAGCATGCCTTCCGCCTGGGCGCGGCCGGCGACGTCGCCGGCAGGCACGGCCTGCGCGCGGTTGCGCAGGTCCACGACGTTTTCCAGCGTCTCCTTTTCGTGCGCGGCATAGCCCTTCACGGTTTCGATGAGGTTGGGGATGAGGTCGGCGCGGCGCTTCAGCTGCACGTCGATGCCGGACCAGGCCTCCTCCTTCACCTGCCGTGCGCGCACGAGGCCGTTGTAGATGATGATGGCGTAGATGACGACCACCGCCGCGATTGCCAGACCGATCATGAGGTTCTCCGCTCCTTCAGTGCGTTCGGCGCGAGCTTAGCATCCGAAGCGCCGCAGGAAAGCCCCGCAAGGCCGGATGAAGCGTCAATTTTCCCAAAGACATCAGCGTCCTGTCACCCCGGGAACCGCGGGAGGACGGGCTTTCATCGATAGTCGCTTCATCAACAACACGAACCCCGAAGCAACCGCCATGAAAGCCCTCGTCCTCACCATCAACGTTCTCGGTTTCACCGCCCTCTTCCTCGCCTACACGATGGGTGCAGCGGTCGACCGTCCGAAGGGTGTACGCCGGGCTCTCCAGACCTATGCCGGCCAGCTCCCGACCGGCACGTTCCCCACCCTGAAGCCCGTCTGGGAACTGGGCGTGAAGGCCTCCACGCTGGCCTGAACGAAAACGCCTCCCCGGCGAAACCGGAGAGGCGAAGGCAGTCGCAATGTTCGCCGTGTCAGATCGAGCGGGTGATGCCGCCGTCGACGCGGATGTTCTGGCCAGTGATATAACCAGCACCGTCGGAGGCGAGGAAGGCGACCGTGGCTGCGACCTCCTCGCTCGTGCCGTAGCGCTTCATCGGCACGCCGTCACGCCGTTCGTCCGTCGCCGGCAGGCTGTCGATCCAGCCGGGCAGCACGTTGTTCATGCGGATGTTTTCGGCCGCGTAGGTATCGGCGAAGACCTTGGTGAAGGAGGCGAGGCCGGCGCGCGCGACGGCGGATGTCGGGAACATGGCGCTCGGCTCGAAGGCCCAGGCGGTCGAGATGTTGATGATCACGCCGGATTTCTGCTTCTGCATGACCGGGGTCACGAGGCGCGTCGGACGCACGGCGTTCAGGAAATAGACGTCGATACCGGCATGCCAGTCCTCGTCGGTCAATTCGAGGATCTGCTTGCGTGGGCCATGGCCGGCGCTGTTGACCAGCACATCAATGCGGCCCCAGCGTTCCAGCGCGCCGTCGACGAGGCGCTTCAAGTCGTCGTTCGACTGGTTGGAGCCTGTGACGCCGAGGCCGCCGAACTCTTCCGCCAGCGCCTCGCCCTTGCCGGAGGACGAAAGCACGGCGATCTTGAAGCCATCCGTCGCCAGCCGCCGCGCCGCAGCCGCGCCCATGCCGCTGCCGCCTGCGGTGATGATTGCCACTTTTTCTACTGCCATCTTCCATCTCCCTGTCGAGAATGCATGGCGGACGAACCGCCTTTCTTCGTGATGTTCCAAGTGATACCATCGGCAGGCCAGGAGCGCGAGCCAGTTCCACGCTCATCATCCAGTAGAAATTCTATCGCATGTCCGACGCCATACGCCGCCTCCCCTCGCTGAATGCCTTGCGTGTTTTCGAGGTCGTGACGCGCCATCTCAATTTCCGGCTCGCCGCCGAGGAGCTCGCCGTCACCCAGGGTGCCGTCGCCCAGCAGGTGCGCGGGCTGGAGGCGGAGCTGGGGCTAAAACTGTTCGATCGCCAGCCGCGCACGCTCGCGCTGACGGAAGCGGGGCGCAGTTATGTCGCCAATGTCCGCCGCGCCTTCGAGCTGATCGCCGAGGCGACGGAGGCCCTGCGGCCGGAGCCGCAGCACCTGACGATCAGCGTCACGCCGACCTTCGCCTCGAAATGGCTGATCCCGCGCCTGCCCGAGTTCACCGCCGCCCATCCCGATATCGACCTGCGCATTCTTGCGACCGACCGGATTTCCAACTTCCAGACGGACGCCGTCGATCTGGCGGTGCGCTACGGCCGCCCGCCCTTCGGTCCAGGGCTCGATGTCGACCTGCTGTTCGAGCAGGTGGTGGTGGCGGTCGGCAGCCCACTCCTCATCGAAAAGCTCGGCAGCCCGGCGCAGGCGGAGGCCTTTGCACGCTATGCGCTGCTGCACGACGCGCATGATTTCTGGCCGCAGTTCCTCGAACAGGTCTTTCCGGAAGGGGCGCCGGCCGCGCCGAAGAACATCCGCTTCAACCAGACGGCGCATGCCATCGAGGCGGCGATTGCCGGCCAGGGGCTGGCGCTGGCGAGCCGGCTTTTCGTCGAGGGGGATATTCGCGACGGCCGTCTGACGCGGCTATTTGCCGTGGAAATGCGGGCGGGGGCGGATTTTTATGCCGTCTCGCCCCGCAAGCCGCGCCATGCGACATCCGTCGCTGCGGTGCGGACCTGGCTTGCGACCGCGGACGGCCGCAAGCGCTAGAAAACGGTCAGGCCGCGTCCTTCGTCCAGTTCACGCCGCCGGCATCCGTCAGCAGGAAGGCCTCGCCGCAGGCCTTGGCCAGCGTGCGCACGCGCAGGATGTAGCTCTGGCGTTCGGTGACCGAGATCACGCCGCGGGCATCGAGCAGGTTGAAAACGTGAGACGCCTTGATGCACTGGTCGTAGGCCGGCAGCACGCATTTGTGCAGACGCTGGTTGTCGGCATCGCCCGGGGCACCGGCGGCCAGAAGCGCCTGGCACTCCTTTTCCGCATCGATGAAATGGCGGTGCAGCATGGCGGTGTCGGCGAATTCGAAGTTGTGTCGGGAATATTCCTGCTCGGCTTGCAGGAAGACGTCGCCGTACGTGATCTTCTCGTCGCCCTCGCGGCCGTTGAAGTTCAGGTCGTAGACGTTGTCGACGCCCTGCACATACATGGCGAGGCGTTCGAGGCCGTAGGTCAGTTCGCCGGCGACGGGCGCGCATTCGATGCCGCAGACCTGCTGGAAATAGGTGAACTGCGAGACTTCCATGCCATCGCACCAGCATTCCCAGCCCAGCCCCCAGGCGCCGAGCGTCGGGCTTTCCCAGTCGTCCTCGACGAAGCGCACATCATGCAGCAGCGGATCGAGGCCGATCGCCGCCAGCGAGCCGAGATAGAGCTCCTGAAGGTTCGACGGGTTCGGCTTCAGGATGACCTGGTACTGGTAATAGTGCTGGAGGCGGTTCGGGTTTTCGCCGTAACGACCATCCGACGGGCGGCGCGAGGGCTGCACATAGGCGGCGCGCCAGGGCCGCGGGCCGAGCGCACGCAGCGTCGTTGCCGGGTGGAACGTGCCGGCGCCCACTTCCATGTCATAGGGCTGAAGCACCGCGCAGCCCTTGTCCGCCCAATAGTTGTGCAGCGTCAGGATAAGCCCCTGGAAGGAGCGCGTCGGGTTCATATGGTCAGGCAGGGCGGCTGAGGTCATCGGTTTCGTCCGGGCATTCTTTGAAAAAGCTGGCGGACTGGTGCCACGATGCGCCGGAAGGGTCAAGGGTTTCGGGCGGCTCACCCGAAACCTCTCAGTGCCGTTCGAGCGAGCGGAACAGGCCGGAGCCGGCGGCCTGGGTGACAGCCTGCACGCGCTGGGGCGCCAGATCCGGCACCTGATGCAGCTGCCGGCGCAGGCCCGCCGGCACGCGGGCACCATACCAGGCAGCGAGCATCGGAAGCTCGCGGCGCAGAGAGCTCTTCGCCTGCCAGCCGAGCGCCTTCAGCGCGCGCGTATCGAGCGGCGGGCGGCCGACATTGTCGGGACGGCCGGCGGTGAAGCTCACGCCGGAGACGGGATCCTGCACCGCATCGAGCACCAGGCGCGCGACGGAGAGGATGTCGTGCAGGTCGTCGCCCGCGACATTGTAGGTGGCGTTTTCCGCGCCGCCGGTCACGACCGTGCGCAGCGCCGAGCAGAAGTCCGTCATGGTGACGAAGGCGCGCGTCTGCATGCCATCACCATGCACCGGCAGCGGGCGGCCGACGGTTGCGAGTTCCAGGAAGCGCGGCAGAAGCTTTTCGGTGTTCTGGCGGGTGCCGACGATGTTGACCGGGCGCAGCACGCGGATATCGAGGCCGAAGGAGCGGCGCAGGCCTGCGATCAACATTTCGGCGGCGGCCTTGGAGGCGCCGTGCGGATTGTCGGGAAGCAGCGGCGCAAGCTCGCCGACCAGCCCGCCATTGCCGGTGCCATAGACTTCCGCCGAGCTGATATGGATCATCAGCGGCACGCGGCGGCGGCCCATCGCCTCCACCAGCACCTGGGTGCCGAGCGCATTGGCGAGCGTAAAGCGTTCCGGCACGGAGAAGGCGCGCTCGACATGGCTTTCGCCGGCCGCATGCACGACGAGGTCGGCATCCTTCAAGACCTCGGTCACGAGATCGAGATTGCCGACGTCGCCTTCCTGGAGCGCTACGCGGCCGGTGCGGAAGGCGGCGTCGAGATGCGACATGTCGGCGGCATAGGTGAAGGAATCGAGCACGCGCACGCGGGCATTCGGGCAATGCTGGAGCAGGTCGTCGACGATATGCGAGCCGACGAAGCCGGCACCGCCCGTCACGACGATGGTGCGGATCCGATCGAGATCGAGCGAGGCCATGGTATACTCCCGTTTCATCGCAGGCGCTTTGCGGGATGCCATCATGGCGACCCTTGCCGTTAGATCGGGCTTCCTGCCCGCGCGGGCAACGCCAACCTTGGGCTGCAAAGGAATAAATGCGGCATTAACCTTACGACGCTTGGTTAATGTCCCGGCGCGGCACGGTGCGAGCTGTAGGCCGCTCCCGCGACGGCACGAAAACGTGCCGAAAGGCTACTCGTCGTCGCGGCGCAGGCGGTATTCGCCGGTTTCCGGATCCTTAACGAGCGTGCCGGTGGCGCCGGTGCGGCGCTCCTCCTCGCTGCGCTTGCGCAACTTGCTCAACCGCTCGGCATCCGCCACGAACTTGCGATAGCCGAACCAGGCAAGGCCGACGACCAGAAGCAGAAAGATGATCTGGGCCATCGCCCCTCCCCTATTCTTTTATTGTGCGCGCTATCAGGAAAGGCCGAAGCGGCCCCAGAGCGCCTTTTCTTCCGCGAGACTGGCCACGGCCGCCACGCCGGCAGAGCCTATACGCTCCGCCACGTCGCCGGAAAGCCCCCCGATGCCCGGCGCCTTGCGGCCAAACAGCCCCTTGGGCGCCGAAACCAGCTCCAGCCGCGTCTTCGGCCCATAACGCCGCTTCAGCTCCGAGCGCATGTCCGAGAGACCATCGACGAGGCCAAGCGCGACACCGCGCCCGCCCGTCCAGAACAGGCCGGAAAACAGGTCCGGATCGTCGGCGAGTTTCGCGCCGCGGCGGTCCTTCACCATGTCGATGAAGACCTGGTGGATTTCGAGCTGGAGGGATTTCAGATATTCGATCTCGTTTTCGCGCTCCGGCTGGAACGGGTCGAGGATCGCCTTGTTGGTGCCGGCGGTATAGACGCGCCGCTCGACGCCGATCTTCTTCAGCATTTCCGGAAAACCGAAGCCGCCGGAAACCACGCCGATCGAACCGACGATCGAGGTGGGATCGGCAAAAATCTCGTCACCGGCCAGCGCGATCATATAGCCGCCGGACGCCGCGACATCCTCGACGAAGACCAGCACGCGCTTGTTCTTTTCCGCCGCAAGTTCGCGGATACGCTGGAAGATCAGCCGCGACTGCACCGGCGAGCCGCCGGGCGAATTGATGGAGATGGCAACCGCCGGCGCATCACGATAGGCAAAAGCCTTTTCCAGTGCCGGCGCGGCAGTCGAAAGATTGAGCGGCGGACGGAACTGGCTACCCGCCGCCATGATCGCCCCTTGCAGCCGGACAACGGGGATCGCGACCCCCTCCTTGCGGAACCTCTTCGGCACCAGCGACTTCAAAAATCCGGCCATCGCGCGATCCTGTCTCCTGTTTCGTTGCCCGGCTGATGTATGCACGACCGGGGAAAACGCAATGGCGAGTGCCGAAATTCAGGGTTTTCGCAGCCGCGGATAGCTTGTGCGGCCGTTGTTGAGATCGTCCACGAAGGGTGTGAAGGCGTGTTGGGGGCCGTCATGCATGACGAGCGGCATGCGCAGAGCGAGGCGGGCACGGGAGCCCTTGATGGCGGTGACGAGGATGCGCAGTGCGCTCTCGCCGGCGCGGGGGTGGATGGGGGTGATCTCGATGCCGCCGAAGCGGCGGCCGCAGGCGGCGATGATCTCGGCGATCGATTCCGGCCGGGCGATGAGCGAGAGCTGGCCGCCGGGTTTTAGGATGGCGCCGGCCGTGCGGATCCAGCGCTCGAAAAGGTCGTCCTCCATCGCATGCGCCTCGGCCTTCAGCGCATCCGGCGTGCGCCGGTCGGCACCGTCGTTGAAGGGTGGATTCATGATGACATGGTCGTGCACGTCGTCGGCAAGACCGGCCGCGACGCGCGCCCTGCCGGCGAGCGAGACATCCGCTTCGATGACCGAGACACGGCCGGCGAAGGCGGCGTTCAGGTCCAGGGCCAGCGACTTGCGGGCGAAATCGGCCATGAGCGCGGAACGCTCGACGAGCAGCACCTCGGCCTTTTCGAGGCGCGCGGCGACGGCGAGACCGGCCGCACCCGCGCCCGCGCCAAGATCCGCCACCCGCATCGGCCTATCGCCGGCAACGAGGGCGGCGAGCAGCATCGCATCCATGCCGGAGCGGTGCCCGATGCCCTTCGGCTGGACGAGATGGAACCGGCCGCGGTGGAAGGCATCGACGGTTTCGGCGATGGCCATCCGCGCATCCGCCTGCTCCTGGCTCACGGCCGCAACTCCGCCGCCAGCCCCGCGTCCCTGAGGATGCGGCGTGCCTCGTCTTCCCGGTCGGCTTCCACCAGGAAGCGGCGCGGCAGCATGCCGAGGGAGCCTTCGAGGATGCTCATCGCCTCGTCGGCGATCAGGCAGTGGATGCCGGCCTCCTTCATCAGGCTTTCCGCGAAGGAAAGCAGGACGACGTCGTTGGTGCGGATCAATTCGATCATACGGGTTCTTTTTCCAGCCATAATTGCCGAGGCGGGACAATTCGCCTCTTGCCGCAGGAAGCCCCGCTTTCTATTGTCTTTCAACAAAAATGAACAGGAGTCCGGGCATTTGGGCGTCGTGATACCGCTTGAAGAAGGCAAAAACAAACAGGCATCGGTGAAGCCGCTCGTCGATCTGACAAAGGCCGACATGGAGCGGGTGAACCAGCTTATCCTGTCGAAAGCCGGCTCCGACGTGCAGATGATCCCGGAGGTCGCCAACCACCTGATCTCTTCGGGCGGCAAGCGCCTGCGCCCCATGCTGACGCTCGCCGCCGCCTCGATGTTCGGCTATGACGGCGACCATCACATCAAGCTCGCGACCAGCGTCGAGTTCATGCACACGGCGACGCTGCTGCATGACGACGTGGTGGACGAAAGCGACCTTCGCCGCGGCAAATCCACCGCGCGCATGATCTGGGGCAACCAGGCGAGCGTGCTCGTCGGCGACTTCCTGCTCGGCCAAGCCTTCAAGATGATGGTCGAGGTCGGGTCGCTGGAAGCGCTCGACGTGCTTTCCACCGCCGCCACCGTGATCGCCGAGGGCGAGGTGCTGCAATTGTCGGTCGCCAAGAACATGGAGACGACCGAGGACGACTATCTTCAGGTCATTCGCGCCAAGACCGCTGCCCTCTTCGCGGCCGCTGCGGAAGTCGGCCCGATCATCGCCAGCACCAATAGGGCCGAGCGCAACGCGCTGAAATCCTACGGCATGAATCTCGGCCTCGCCTTCCAGCTCGTCGACGACGCGCTCGACTACGGCGGCAAGGCGGCCGACCTCGGCAAGAACACCGGCGACGATTTTCGCGAGGGCAAGATCACGCTGCCCGTCATCCTCGCCTGGCGGCGCGGCACGACGGAAGACCGCGCCTTCTGGCGCGAGGCCATCGAGGGCGGCAAGAGCGACGATGCCAACCTGGAGCGCGCTTTCAACCTCATCACCCGCTATGGCGGCCTGACGGACACGATCGCGCGTGCCCAGCACTATGGCATGATCGCGCGCGACGCGCTCGCCCCCCTGCCGGCGAGCCCGTGGAAGGACGCGCTGCTCGAGGTCATCGACTTCTCGATTGCCCGCGTGAGCTGAGCCACGGAAGGTTGAATTCGGTCCGGCAGGATTTTCTTGCCGCACCGCGCCAAAAAAGCCATTCTCTACCGTCATGAGTCCGTGACTGATTTGGGCCTGATCGTGGCCGGATTTGGCGCGACCGGCCTCCGGGGCGAACTCTACACTTTCTGGCGAAAGGCATTTTGATGCGGCATTCCCTTCTCCTTCGGCTTCTCTCCGGCGTGGCGATAGCGGCCAGCATCGTGCTTGCCGGTCCCCTGGCCGGCCCCCAGGCGGCCTATGCGGAGGACAAGCCCGCAGCGGCAGCCGCCGAAGACACGCCGTTCGATCCCTTGAGCGTCAACACCTTCTCCGGCGCGTTCCTGGCCGCCCGCACGGCGGATTTCGACAAGGACTACGAAACCGCCGTCGCGCTCTACAAGATCGCGCTGCAGTTCGACGCCACCAACACCGACGTCAAGCAGCGCCTGATGGTGACGCAGCTGATGAACGGCGACTTCGAGGAAGGCGTGAAGCTCGCCGATGCGCTGCGCAACGACCCGGCCGTCGAGCGCATCACCGCCGTGGTGCGCGGCATGGAGGCGATCCGCAAGCGCGAATACAAGAGTGCTGAAAAGATCCTCGTCTATAACGGTCCGAACGATCTGGACCGCATGATGAACGACCTGCTGCTCGCCTGGGCGAAGTTCGGCGACGGCAAGTCGAAGGACGCCATCAAGCTGATCTCCAGCATGGACGGGCCGGAATGGCTCGCCATCTTCAAGAACTACCATGCCGGCGCGCTCGCCGCCGCGGCCGGCGACAAGGCGACGGCCCGCGCCCGCCTCAACGATGCAGTCCTCGACCGCAATGGCGCCAGCGCCGCGCCGGACACGTTCATCCGCGCCGTCATGGCGCTTGCTCGGCTTGAGGCCCACGAGGGCAACAAGCAGAAGGCGCTCGATGCGATTTCGGTCGGTGACAGCTTCATCACCAGCTACGCGCCGCTGAAGGCGCTGCGCCAGAGCATCGAGGCCGGCGAAAAGCAGGAACAGCAGGTGCGCACGGCAGCCCAAGGCGCCGCTGCGGTGCTGTTCTCGATCGGCGGGGCGCTGAACCGCGAAGGCGCGGAAGACATCGTCTCGCTCTATATGCAGGCGGCGCGCGCGCTCGACCCGGATAGCGACGACATGCTGGTGCTGCTCGGTGGGCTTGCCGAAAACCAGAAGAAGCCGGAACGCGCGATCGAATATTACCGCGCCGTGCCGGAAAAGTCGCCGATGCGGCGCATTTCCGAATTGCAGCTCGGCCTCAACCTCGCCGATACCGGCAAGGTGCCGGAAGCCAAGAAGCACCTCCAGGAGCTGATCGAGGCCGACCCGTCGGATCTCCGCAGCTATCTGGCGCTCGGCAGCGTGCTGTCGGACGCCAAGGATTACAAGGACATGGCGGCGCTCTATGACCGCGCGGTCGAGGCCATCGGCCCGGTGCCGACGCGCAACCACTGGAGCGTCTTCTTCCAGCGCGCCATCGCCTATGAGCGGCTGAAGGAATGGGAAAAGGCCGAGCCGAACTTCCGCAAGGCGCTGGAGCTCAACCCGGAACAGCCGCAGGTGCTGAACTATCTTGGTTATTCCTGGGTCGACATGAACATCAACCTCGACGAGGGGCTGGACATGATCCGCCGCGCCGTCAGCATCAAGCCTGACGACGGCTATATCGTCGACTCGCTCGGCTGGGCCTATTATCGCCTCAACCGCTTTACCGACGCCGTGGCGGAACTGGAGCGTGCGGCGGAGCTGAAGGCCGGCGACCCGACGATCAACGACCATCTGGGTGATGCCTACTGGCGCGTCGGCCGCAAGCTGGAAGCCACCTTCCAGTGGAACCGCGCGCTCGGCCTGAAGCCGGAAGAGGCGGAAATCCCGAAGATCAAGCTGAAGATCGAAAACGGCCTGCCGGAACTCAAGAAGACCGAGCCGGCCTCGGCGGAAGCCAAGGACGAAAAGCCGGTGCAGAACCCCTCGCCGGAAGGCACGGCGGTCGACCGCAAGTCCTGACCGCATGCCTGACGCCGACCCGCTCTCGGGCTTCGCCGTCCTTGAACGGGCGCCTGCCAAGATCAACCTCGCGCTCGCCATCGTCGGCCAGCGCGAGGATGGTTATCATCTCCTCGAAAGCCTCGTGACCTTCACCGCCTATGGCGACCGCATCGGCCTGTCGCCGGCGGCAGAGGATCTCTTCACGCTATCCGGCCGCTTTGCCGAGGCACTTGCGGCCGATGGCGACAACCTCGTCACCCGCGCACGCGACCGGCTGCGGGCCGCGCTGGCGAAGCATGGGCAGTCCGCCCCGCCCGTGCACATCCACCTTGAAAAGAACCTGCCCATCGCATCGGGCATCGGCGGCGGATCGGCGGACGCGGCGGCGACCCTGCGCGGGCTTCTGGCACTCTGGCAGGCGGACCTGCCGAAGGACGAGCGCGACGCCATCGCCATCGGCCTCGGCGCAGATGTGCCGATGTGCCTTGTCGGCCAGCCGCTGATGGCCCGCGGCGTAGGGGACAGCATCACGCCGCTGACCATGCCATCCATGCCGATGGTGCTCGCCAATCCCATGGTCGGCGTTTCGACGCCGGCGGTCTTCAAGGCGCTCGCCTCCAAGCACAATCAACCCTTCGTTCCCGTCACCGGCCGTGAAGGCTGGGTGAGCCTGCTTTCGCGGCTGCGCAACGACCTCGAACCCCCTGCCCGGCAGCTCTGCCCCGACATCGCCGCTCTTTCGGAGAGCCTCTCGGCCACCGGCGCGGATCTCGTGCGCATGTCCGGTTCCGGCGCGACATGCTTCGCGCTATACAAATCGGATGACGCCGCCCAAGCCGCAGCCGCCGATCTTGGCAGGCAGCACCCGCACTGGTTCTTCGTGGCGACCCGCACGATTGGAGCAACCCATGGCACGCATTGACGAGACAAGGCCTTTCATCCCGGTCGGCATCGCCGTGCTTACCGTCTCCGACACGCGCACGCCCGAAACGGACCGCTCCGGAGATACGCTCGTCGCCCGCATCGCCGAAGCCGGCCACCGGCTCGCCGCCCGCGCCATCGTGACGGACGACGTCGCGGCGATCCGTGCGACGGTGGAGGCCTGGACGCGCGACGAGGCGATCGACGTCGTCATCACCACCGGCGGCACGGGTTTTACCGGCCGCGACGTGACGCCGGAGGCGCTGGAGCCGATCTTCGAAAAGCGCATGGACGGCTTTTCCGAAGTCTTCCACCGCATCTCCTATGACAAGATCGGCACCTCGACGATCCAGTCGCGCGCGACCGGCGGCGTCGCGAACGCCACCTTCATCTTCGTGCTGCCGGGCTCGCCCGGCGCCTGCAAGGATGCCTGGGACGGCATTTTGAAGGCGCAGCTCGACTATCGCCACATGCCCTGCAACTTCGTGGAAATCATGCCGCGCCTCGACGAACACCTGAGGCGCACCGCCGGCTGACCTGTTCCTTAGGAGACTGCGCGCGCCCGCATCGCCACCTATGACTTTCCCAGCAATCGAAGAGTTGAGGAGAGAACAATGGGACGCACGATTAACGGCACCAACCGCGCAGACCGCTTCGTACAGGGCAGCAGCTTCAACAATGTCGAAGTGACGATTTTTGCGCGCGGCGGCAACGACACCATCATCCTCAACCGCACCGACGATTTCGGCGGCCGCAACCAGGTGGATGCCGGCGCCGGAAACGACAGCGTCGTCAACATGAAGGAAGACGGCAGCGTCATCCTGCTCGGTGCGGGCAACGACACTTATGTCGGCACGGGCTTCGGCTCCTTCGTCAACGAGCGCGCCGACATCGTCAAGGCCGGCGCCGGCAACGACAAGATCGCCGTCAGCACCTTCAAGAGCAGCTATTTCGGCGAGGGCGGCAACGACCGCTTCTTCTCCGTCGGCGAGCAGAACACCTTTCATGGCGGCTCGGGCGTCGATTCGATCAGCTACCTCCCGCGCGACGACGACAATGTGGTCGGCGGAACCGGCGTCGGCATCGATCTCGGCAATGGCCTGGCGCAGACCGGCTCCAACCGCTTCGAGCGCCTGATCAGCATCGAGAATGCCGAGGGCACCAATGCCGGCGACATTCTCTTCGGCTCCAGCGTCTCGAACCTCCTGAAGGGCCTTGGTGGCGACGACCAGATCGCCGGGCGCGGCGGCAACGACGTGCTTACCGGCGGCCGCGGCATGGACCTGCTGCAGGGCGACAGCGGCGCCGACCGCTTCGACTTCAACGGTGTCTTCGAATCGGCGGTGGGCGCGCGACGCGACGTCATCCTCGATTTCACCGGCGGCGAAGGCGACAAGGTCGACCTGCGCGACATCGACGCCAATGCCGGCCGCGGCGGCAACCAGGCCTTCGCCTTCATCGGCGGCAACGACTTTTCCGGCAATGCCGGCGAGCTTCGCGTCCAGGGTGGTGTGGTGTCCGGCGACGTCAACGGCGACGGCCAGGCCGATTTCGAGATCGAGGTCCGCGGGCTGGACGGCCTCTTCCGCAGCGACTTCCTGCTTTAATCCACGCTCTCGGCCCGCATGGCCTTCACCGCCCAGGCGGGCACGATCTCGGCGACCAGCTTTCGCACGCCGGAGCGGCCCGCCATGTCGGCGAGCGCCATGCCGGTGCGCACGGTCGCCGATGCCTGGCGCTTGCTGACGAGATACCCCTGTTCCAGCGGCGCGGCGCGGCGCACAAACCGCTTGAAGAACGGCCGGCGATGGTTGCGCGAGCCGAGAAAACGCGCCGGGTTCTTGTTGATCGACACATGGTCGACGATGGCATCGACCCAGCCCGCCAGCGGGCGCGCGCCCGGCTCCAGCAGCAGCAGCCAGTCGCCGCGCGCCGAGCGCACGACATCCTTCATGTCCCAGCTCGTCAGGAACCGGCAGCCAGCCGCATCCGCCACCTTGGCCGAGCCGTCGCGCGAGCCGTGGTCGAGCACGATCACGTCGCGCACGATGCCCTGCACGGCGCCCGTCACCAGCGCCGACAACGTCTGCGCAAGCTCGGCCTCGTTGTCGCGGCATTCCAGGATGATTGTCAGCATTCCTTTGCAATACCGCATTGCAGCATGGATTTCCACCGCCCCCGCCCCGCCATGTTCCGGCATGGTTAGAAAGCATGGTTAGCGGCGCGGGGAATTTTGTTCTTGCATTGTTCTCGTTTCGGCGATAGGAATATAGTCATTGGAACGGGGGTCTGCCCCGCCGGAGACAGCCATGAACGATCTTGCCGATCTCAGGCAGGGCGCCCTCGCGCCCGGCCACACGAAAGACGTTGCCGAGGCGCTGATGGCACAGACGGGCATGCGCGTCGATGGAGACCGCCGGCGCGGCCGCGGGGCCGGGCTCAACTTCACCGGCCGGTTCGAGCCGGTGACGCGCGAGACGGTCGACGACGGCTGGCAGACGCTGGAGGAGCTTCCGCCCTTCCGCACCGAGGTGCAGGTGGAAAAGCCGCGCACCATCATCACCAGCAACGATTCGCCCGATATCCCCTTCGACCGCTCGATCAATCCCTATCGCGGCTGCGAGCACGGCTGCATCTATTGTTTCGCCCGGCCGACCCATGCCTTCATGGGCCTCTCCGCCGGCCTCGATTTCGAGGCGAAGCTGTTTGCCAAGCCGGATGCGCCGAAACTGCTGGAGCGCGAGCTTTCCAAGCCCGGCTACAAGCCGCGGGTCATCGCGATCGGCACCAACACCGATCCGTACCAGCCGATCGAGAAGGAATGGCGCATCATGCGCCAAATCCTCGAAGTGCTGGATGCCGCCAATCATCCGGTGTCGATCGTCACCAAGTCGGCGCTCGTCATGCGCGACATCGACATCCTCGGCCGCATGGCGGCGCGCGGGCTTGCCTGGGCCGGCATATCGGTCACCACGCTCGACCGAAAGCTGGCGCGCACCATGGAGCCGCGCGCCGCGACCCCGCCGCGCCGGCTGGAAGCCATTCGTGCGCTGTCGGAGGCCGGCATCCCCGTCGCCATCATGATGGCGCCGATCATTCCAGGCCTCAACGACCACGAGATCGAGCGCGTGCTCGATTCGGGCAAGGCGGCCGGTGCCTGCGAGGCGAGCTATGTGCTGCTCCGCCTGCCACTGGAAGTAAGCCCGCTCTTCCGTGACTGGCTGCTGCGCCATTATCCGGATCGCTACCGCCACGTCATGTCGCTGGTGCGCTCCATGCGCGGCGGCAAGGATTACGACGCGGAATTCGGCAAGCGCATGAAGGGCGCCGGTCCCTATGCCTGGCAGATCGCCCGCCGCTTCGAGATGGCGGCCAAGCGGCTGGAGTTGACCCGCACCCGCCGCAGCCTCGCCAGCGACCAGTTCGTGCCACCTTCGGGCAGCGGCGTGCAGCTTTCGCTGCTTTAGCTGTACCCCGGGCGGTCCCGGGTCGCGCGAAAACGACATTCGACCGGGCGTTCGCGCCCGGCATCATCTTCCGGCCCGTCTTCCCCGGGCGTGCCGGTTGCTCCTCCGGCATCCGCCTCCTGCCGGGGGACTTGCAGGGAATCGGACGGATGTGCGAGGTTCGCCGCATGTCCCGTCCCGCATCCTCCGATTCCCGCCTTCTTTTCGACCTGCCCGAAGGGCCGGATTTCCTGATGGAGCTTGCCGCCCGCAAGCGCGGCCTCTGGCCGGTCGCCGGCACGGACGAGGCGGGCCGCGGTCCGCTCGCCGGCCCCGTCGTCGCGGCGGCCGTGGTGCTGGATCCGGATAATATTCCGGAGGGGCTGAACGATTCCAAGCAGCTGAGCGCCGCGAAGCGCGAGCAGCTCTTCACGCTCATCATGCAATCGGCCTTCGTCTCCGTCGCCTCCAGCTGTTCGCGGCGCATCGATGTCATCGACATCCGCAAGGCAAGCCTCGATGCCATGCGCCGCGCCGTCGCCGGGCTCGAAGTCGCACCCAAGCTGGTTCTGGCCGACGGCCGCGACGTGCCGCCCGGCCTTGCCTGCGAAGGCCGCGCCGTCGTCAAGGGCGACGCCCGCTCGGTTTCCATCGCCGCCGCCTCGATCGTCGCCAAGGTCATGCGCGACCGCATGATGGCGCGTGCGGAAGCCACCTTCCCCGGCTACGGCTTCGCCCTCCACGCCGGCTATGCGACCGAGGTCCACCGCAAGGCCATCCAGGCCATCGGCCCCTGCCGCCTGCACCGCATGAGTTTTCGCCCGCTGAAGCAGGAATAGTCCACCCCTGTTCCATCCGGAACAGCGCGCATCTCAGCGATATGGGAAAGTCTGATCACTGGATGAGAGAGGCTCATCCCTCACAGAGATCAGGAGAGACCCCCATGCGCAAGATCATCGTTTCCGCCACCATCGCCCTCGTCGCCGCCGTTTCCTTCGCCGCCCCGTCGCAGGCCGGCTACTACAGCTACGGCTACAAGCCGCATTGCTTCGTCAAGAAGATCCATTCCTACGACTACTACGGCAACCTGATCGTCAAGAAGATCAAGATCTGCAAGTAAGCGTCACCCTCGCTGACCTCCCCGAAGGCCCGGATGTTCCCCTGCATCCGGGCCTTTTGCCGTCCGCCAAAAAGCAAACGGCCGGATCGCTCCGGCCCTGTTCCATCCGGAACAGCGGGCGGCCAAGCGATATGGGAAAGTCTGATCACTGGATGAGAGAGGATCATCCCCAACCAGAGATCAGGAGAGACCCCCATGCGCAAGATCATCGTTTCCGCCACCGTCGCCCTCGTCGCCGCTGTTTCCTTCGCCGCCCCGTCGCAGGCCGGTTACTACAGCTACGGCTACAAGCCGCATTGCTTTATCAAGAAGATTCATTCCTACGACTACTACGGCAACCTGATCGTCAAGAAGATCAAGATCTGCAAGTAAGCGTCACGCCCACTGACCTCCCCGAAGGCCAGGATGTTCCCCTGCATCCGGGTCTTTTGCCGTCCGCCAAAAAGCAAAAAGGCCGGATCGCTCCGGCCTTTTTCAACTCATGCTATGAAAAGACCTCAGTTGAGGCGGGTCTTTACTTCGCTGATGGCGTTGTCGAAGAGTGCCTTGCCGGTGGCGGCATCGGCCTTGGCGGCGATGACCTTTTCGGCGGCAGCGACTGCGAGGTCGACGGCGGCGGCGCGCACGGCGTTGATCGCGTCGGCTTCCGCCTGCTTGATCTTCTGCTCGGAGAGCACCGTGCGGCGGGCGACGTATTCCTCGGTCTTCTGCTTGGCTTCCGCGGTCAAAAGGCTCGCTTCGCGTTCAGCGGCGGCGACGATGCTGGCGGCTTCCGCCTCGGCATCCTTGCGCTTGCGCTGGTATTCGGCGAGCAGGTGCTGGGCTTCCTCGCGAAGGCGCTTGGCTTCCGCCAGCTCGTTCTGGATCTTTTCCGCGCGGGCGTCGAGGCCCTTGGCCATCATGCCCGGAACCTTGAGGTAGGCGATGAGGGCCAGGAACAGCAGGAGGCCGACAAAGGCATAGAATGTTGCGTCGAATGCCATGGGATGCTCCTTATTCGCCTGCGGCCGATTTGACGGCCGACGCGACTTCGGCCTTGGTAGCCTTGGCGCCGATCAGCTGCTCGACCACGGCTGCCGTGGTTTCCTCGGCGATGGCGCCGACATCGGCGAGCGCCTTGGCCTTGATTTCGGCGATGCGGGTTTCGGCACCGGCGATCTTTTCCTGCAGCGAGGCTTCGATCTTGGCGCGCTCGGCGTCGGCCTTGGCCTTGGCTTCGTCGCGGGCGGTCGAGGCGATCGCATTGCCCTTGGCGCGGGCGGTGGCGAGATCCTGCTCGTAGGCAGCGATCGCAGCATCCGCTTCGGCCTTCAGGCGCGAGGCTTCGTCGAGATCCTGCGCGATGCGGTCATGGCGGGTCTCGAGGATAGAGCCGATGCGCGGAATGACGACCTTCGACATGAGAAGGTAGAACAGACCGAAGGTGATCGCCAGCCACAGGAGCTGCGATGCGAACGTGGTCTGGTCGAAAGGCGGGAAGACGCCGGTGGCGTGTTCGTCGCCATGGGCCACACCCGTTTCGGTGTGCGTTTCGCCTGCCGGCTGAGCCGCATGCGCATCCGCAGGGGTCTCATGCGTTTCCGCAGAGGTTGCCGCCTGGGCGATTTCGAAAGGGGTGGACTCGGCCGATGCCAAGGTCACAGACATGCTGACCTCCAGGGGGCATTCTCAATCATGTACGAAACGTACGATGGACCACGGCCCGCAAGGGCCATGGTCCAGTCCTCGGCCGATATCAGACGGCGAAGAGGAGGAGGAGAGCGATGAGCAGCGAGAAGATGCCCAGAGCTTCCGTAACGGCGAAGCCGAATACGAGACGGCCGAACTGGCTGTCAGCGGCAGACGGATTGCGCAGAGCGCCGGCAAGGTAGTTGCCGAAGATGTTGCCGAGGCCGAGAGCCGTGCCGGCGAGACCGAACGTGGCAAGACCTGCGCCGATGAACTTTGCTGCTTCCGCTTCCATGATGAACTCCTTGAATGGGTTGTTGCGGCTTATGAGCGACGCCCGAAGGCGCCGGCGACTGTTTCCTTAGTGACCACCCGGATGCACGGCATCGTTGAGGTACATGCATGTCAGAACTGCGAAGACGTAGGCCTGCAGGAACGACACGAGGAATTCGAGACCGGTCAGGGCGACGGTCATGAGAAGGGGCAGGATCGAGCCGACCACACCGACGGCGCCAAGGGCGCTGAGCGAAGTGACGAAGCCGGCGAAGACCTTCAGCGTGATGTGACCCGCCAGCATGTTGGCGAAAAGACGGATCGAGAGGCTGATCGGACGCGAGAGGAACGAGATGACCTCGATCGAGACGACCAGCGGCAGGAGCGCGCCGGGAACGCCCGACGGCACGAAGAGCTTGAGGAAGCCGAAACCGTGCTTGTAGAAGCCGTAAACGACGACCGTGCCGATGACGAGCAGCGCCAGCGCAAACGTGACGATGATCTGGCTCGTGACGGTGAAGAAGTAGGGCATCATGCCGAGCAGGTTTGCCGTCAGCACGAACATGAAGAGCGAGAAGACGAACGGGAAGAACTTCATCCCGTGGCTGCCCGCCCCTTCCCGGAGCATCGAGGCGATGAACTCGTAGGACATTTCCGAGACCGACTGCATGCGGCTCGGGACCAGGCCGCGCTGGCCGGTCGTGAAGTAGAGGAAGCCCGTGGCGACCGCGACGGTGGCGACCATGAAGAGCGAGGCATTGGTGAACGAGAAATCGATACCGCCGATTTCGATCGGAACAATCTTGTTGACCAGGAACTGATGGGTCGGATCGTTGGACACCGCTTATCTCTCTCGCTTGCCCGCCTTGCGGCGGAAGTCACCCATTAAGTGGACCGCACCCTCAGGCGCCATCCTTCGTCTCGGTTTCTTTCCGCCCGCTCCCGGCCTTACCGGGATCGCGCCCGGCCAGCCTGTCGACCGGATGGGGCGATGCCACCATGCCAGCCGCGCGCATGACGTTCAGAACGCCGGCGCAGAAGCCGAGGAGCAGAAGAACGATCATCCCCCACGGCCCTGTACCTGCAAAATGGTCCAAAAGATAGCCCAGAAGCGCCCCGACGATGACGGCAGCAACGAACTCGCTCGAGAGCTTCATGGCCACCGCGTAGCCCTTGCGGCTCTCGGATGCCCGTGCCTCGGCGGCCTGTTCCACCCCGTCGTCCTTGCGCCGTTCCGCGAGTTCCGCGTCCAGGCGCTTCAGCCGGTCTTCCAGACTTCCCTTTTGCTGATCGGTCATGGCGTCCTCCCGTTCGTTCCCGCCGGAGCTTTCGCCCCATTGCGGACATATTGAAGGCTAGGATTCAAGCCATATCCGACCCCTTTCGAAGTCGGCCGCAACATAGTTTTAGGTGCCAGCATAGTCAAGGCATGGCGAAGCTTTGCGCCACAGCAAATATATTGAAGAAAATCAATAAATTATCGGGATTCACGCCGGAGGCGCGACCGATCGTCCCGGGAATCGTTTCCGCTTGCGCGCGGACTCACCTGCAGCCGCGACAGCGCGCCCCTCAACTCCAGCCGCCGCCATAGGTGCGGTAGAAGATGTGCTGGCCGATCTTGGCGACCCGCTTCATGGTGCGCCCCCACGGCGGCTTCACATAGGTCGCGTGGTAGTGCGTGGCTGAGCCGACGTCGTCGAGCCAGATCTTGCCCGCGGTGACCGCCATGGCGATCTCCTTGGCGGTCTTCCAGTGCCAGGGGGCGAGAATCAGGTCGGGAATGCGGTCGCAGGCAAAAGAGAACTGGCAGCGGTTGCGCCAGTTTTCATTCTGGTAGACGACGCCGCAGATGGTGTTCGGATAGGTTGGGTTGCGCACGCGGTTAAGGATGACCTGCGCCACGGCGGCCTGGCCCTTCACCTCCTCGCCGCGCGCCTCGAAATAGATGCCTTCGGCGAGGCATTTCTGTTCCTTGGCGGTGAAGACCCCGGCCGGCAGCGGGGTCGCGGCCCAGGCGTGGTCTTCCGGAGAGATGTCGGGGATGAAGCGACCAAGCTCCTTGTTCGGCTTCAGGATCGAATCGAAGGGTGATTCCCGGGCGTAATCCGGCTCGACGCGGGCATAGGCGGTGGCGAGGATGTCGGCCTTGTCGCTGGTGACGAGGCTTGCGATCATCGGCGAGAGGCCCTCGTCCTTATGGACCGGCTTCTTCTTGTAGAAGGCCGTGGCGATCTCGATTTCCTTGCCCTTGATCTGCGGCTTGGCGAAGGCCATGCGCTCGCCGGTGTCGAAGACCGGCGAGAAGATCGCGCTGGTGCGCTCCAGGATGGAGCCGGCGGTAAAGCCCTTCGGCGGCGTGACCGGCAGGACGGCGATGATGCGGCCCTTCTTGTCGCGGCGGTTGACGCGGTCCTCGTCGGGAATGCCGCCCTTGCCCTTGTGCTCGCTGCGCAGCGCGGCCTTGACGCCGCCCGGCAATTCCACGCCGGCGCCGCTCTCGATGCCGCCGGTGGTCATGGCGTCGGCAAAGGCGATCTCGACTTCGTGGATGGAGCCGGCGGGCGAGCGGGTCAGCACCATGGTCTGGTTGCCGCCCTTGCGGTTGAGGCCGGAAAGGTAGGTGGCGAGGTCCGTATGGGCCGCCTGGGTGGGAAAGCCGGCGACGATGCCGAGGCCGACAACGAGCGGGATCTTCCATTCCCGCTTCGCAAGGGTCTCACGCAATTCCGCTGTGCATCCTTGCCGGAACTGCCGCAGAAAGGCCAGGAAGCGCCCTGCCCCTGCATGACGAATGCTACGCTTACGCAACTTTTTACTCCGCACGCATGCGCAGGCACGCCGCCACTATGCGATGGCGTGTCTTCCTGCCCGAAACTGACTGTATGGGAGCCCTGCCGCGCCGAAGCACGGGCCCGAAGCGGCTCGTTGTCAGGGTAAAATGAAGCATTAACCTTGATGCTTGGTTAATGCTGATAAACCGCATTGGGGAGGCCAGTCACCTCCCCTTCACATTTTCGTCAGATGACGACGTGCGAGCCAAGCTCGACGACGCGATTGGTCGGCAGGCGGAAGTAATCGGAGGGGTCGGTCGCGATATTGGCGAGGCCGATGAACAGCCGGTCCTGCCACATCGGCATGCCCGATTCGGCATCCGGGACCAGCTTGCGGCGGCCGAGATAGAATGAGGTCGACATGATGTCGAACTTGTGCCCCGCCTTTCGCATAAGGCCGAGCGCGTGCGAGACGTTCTGCGTCTCCATGAAACCGAAGCGCATCTCGATCCGCGAGAATCGGTCGGAAATCCGCTCCACCGAGAATCGCTCGGCGGGGATGACGCGCGGCGTGTTGGACGTCTTGACGGTCAGGATGAAGTTCTGCTCGTGCAGGACGTGATTGTGCTTGATGTTGTGCAGCAGCGCCGCGGGCGCAAAATCCGGATCGCTGGTCAGGAAGATCGCCGTGCCGGTGACCTGCACCGGCGCATGCGCGCTCTGCTTCTCAACCGACTTTACGAAGGCCGGCAGCGGCACCTCGATGCGCCGTGTCTTGTCGCGCAGGATGCGGGTGCCGCGCGTCCAGGTCCACATCAGCACCACGACGGCACCGGCGATGGCCACCGGCACATAGCCGCCGTCATGCACCTTGAGCAGGTTTGCGCCGAGGAAGGTCAATTCGAGCAGGAAGAGCGGCAGCAGCACGGCGACGGTGGCCAGCAGCGACCAGCGCCAGCGTTTGCGAAGGAATTCGAAGGCGAGCACGGTCGTCACCACCATCGCGCCGGTGACCGAGATGCCGTAGGCGGTCGCGAGCGCCTCGGACGAACCGAAAATGAAGACCAGCATCATCACGCCGAACAGCAGCACCGTGTTGACGCCCGGCAGGTAAATCTGGCCGGTCTGGGTTTCGGATGTGTGGAAGATTTCCATGCGCGGCAGGAAGCCGAGATGGATTGCCTGGCGGGTCAGCGAAAAGGCGCCGGTGATGACCGCCTGGCTGGCGATGATGGTGGCCGCCGTCGCCAGGATGACGACGGGCAGCAGCGCCCAATTCGGGAACATCAGGAAGAACGGATTCTCGATCGTCTCGGGATGCGCCAGCACCAGCGCGCCCTGGCCGAGATAATTCAGCGTCAGCGCCGGGAAGACCAGACAGAACCAGGCCCACTGGATCGGACGGCGGCCGAAATGGCCGAGGTCGGCGTAGAGCGCTTCCGCGCCGGTGACGGTCAGGAAGACCGCGCCCAGCACGACGAGGCCGACATAACCCTCATTATACATGAAGAGCACGGCGTAATAGGGATTGAAGGCGGCCAGGATGCCGAGGTCGTCACTGATATGGTTGATGCCGGCGACGCCCATGACGATGAACCAGACCGCGGTGATCGGCCCGAAGAACCGCGACACGGCGGCCGTGCCCCATGACTGCACGGCAAAGAGCAGCACGAGGATGACCACGGAAATCGGCACGACATAGTCGCCGAGCGTCGGCGTCACCAGCTTCAGGCCCTCGACGGCCGAGAGAACCGAGAGCGCCGGCGTGATCATCGCATCGCCGATGAAGAGTGCGGCGCCGGCCGCCCCCATGAAGAACAGCACGGTGGCGCGGCGGCCCGCCGTTTTCATCAGCAGCGCCAGAAGCGAGAGCGTGCCGCCCTCGCCATGGTTGTCGGCGCGCAGCAGGAAGAGCACGTATTTCAGCGTGACGATGATCGTCAGCGTCCAGATCATCAGCGAGATCAGGCCGATCACCTCGACGCGCGTGACGCCGTCGTCGGCGACCGGGCGGAGCGCCTCACGGAAGGCGTAAAGCGGGCTCGTCCCGATATCGCCATAGACGACGCCAACGGAGCCGAGGGCGAGAAGGAACAATGTGCGCGCCCTGTTGTGGGAATGCGGGGCGCTACCGGCGTGTTCGTGCATGGGGCGATCAGGCTCTAGAGCCAGCCTTTCCAGCGAAAGAAGAAGAACGGGAGGATGGCCGACAGCAGCATGGCCGCCAGCGTCAGCGGGTAGGCATAGGCAATGTGCAGTTCTGGCATGAATTCAAAGTTCATGCCGTAGGTCGAGGCGATCAGCGTCGGCGGGAGCAGCACGACGGAGGCGATCGAGAAGATCTTGATGATGGCGTTCTGCTCGAGATTGATGAGGCCAAGCGAGGCATCGAGCAGGAAGGTGATGTTGCCGGCGACGAAGCTTGCATGTTCGGACAACGACTGCACGTCCCGCGTCACCGTGCGGCAGAGTTCGAGGCTCTCGCGGTCGGATTGCAGCGCCGGCACGCCATGCAGGAAGGTCAGCATGCGTGAGAGCGACATGAGGCTGTCGCGCGCCTTGGCCACAAGCCGGTGCAGCGCGGAGACCTGCACGACGCGGTCTTCCAGGTAGTGCGCCGGGCGACGGCTGAGATGGTGGTTGCCGAAAACCTCCAGCGAGAGCTTGTCGGCACGACCGACCGCGATCTCCAGGATTTCGGCGGTGCGGTCGGCGATGGTTTCGAGAAGCCGCGTGATCAGCACGGTCGGCGAGGCACAGCCGCCCGGGATGCGGTGCATGCCGGCCTTGAACAGCGAGAACGAGCGCGGCTCGGCATAACGCACGGTCAAAAGCCTGTCCGACGTCAGGATGAAGGCGACGTCGGTCAGGTGCGGCAGGTCGCTTTCGGCCTTCACCATCAGCGAGGCGGTCATGTAGGTCGCGTTGCCGTCGGTGTAGAGGCGGCTCGACGGCTCGATGTCCTTGAGTTCGTCGCGGGTGGGCACGTCGATCCTGAGCGCCCGCTCGATCAGCGCCTCGTCGTCGCGGGTCGGCTCCATGAGGTCCACCCACACGGCACGATCGAGAATCTCGGCGGCGGCGGAATCGCTTTCCGCCGGCAGGGTGCATGCCTCGCCGTTGGGACGGAAAACCGTGATCACCGGCGAATGGCTCCGGAACGGACCATCGCTCACACTCCTGATTGAACGCCGCCTGTGGCGGGGTTGGCCGCGCATATTGCGCGGCGCAACATAAAAATCAAGCTCACGGCGCTGAACGCGGTTGGGGACCGAAAGGTTCGCCTATTCGAAGACGATGGCCGGGGCGCCGCGCCCACCCTTGCCCTGCACCGCCTGCAGTTCCTCCCAGACCCGGGTGGCGATGGCGCGGTAGGTCTTTGCCGCCGCACCGTCCGGGTTGGAGACGACGACCGGCGTGCCGGCATCGGAGGTCTCGCGGATATCCATGGTCAGCGGCACCTCGCCGAGGAAGGGCACGCCGATGCGTTCCGCTTCCTTGCGCGCGCCGCCATGGCCGAAGATGTCGTAGCGGTTGCCGGTGTCGGGCGCGATGAAATAGCTCATGTTCTCGACGATGCCGAGCACCGGCACCTCGACCTTGTTGAACATGTTGAGACCTTTTCGCGCGTCGATCAGCGCGAGGTCCTGCGGCGTCGAGACGATGACGGCACCGGCGAGCGGCACCTGCTGGGCCATGGTGAGCTGGGCATCGCCCGTGCCGGGCGGCATGTCGACGACGAGCACGTCGAGCTCGCCCCAGGCGACCTCGCGCAGCATCTGCATCAGCGCCGACTGGATCATCGGCCCGCGCCAGATCATCGCCACTTCCTCGTCGACGAGGAAGCCCATCGACATGACCTTGATGCCGTAATTCTCCATCGGCTTGATGATACGGCCGTCGATCTGCTGCGGCCGGCCGGAAATCTGGAGAAGCCTCGGCATGGAGGGGCCGTAGATATCGGCATCGAGAATGCCGACCCGCAGGCCATTGACCTTGAACCCGAGCGCCAGGTTGACCGCGGTGGTCGACTTGCCGACGCCGCCCTTGCCGGAGGCAACCGCGATGATGGCGCCCACACCCGGAATGCCAGATTTTGCGCGCTGCTGCGGCTGGGCGGGTGCCGCGTGGGCATGGCCTGCGTGGGAGTGGCCCGCATGAGAATGGCCGGAGTCGCCGCGGCCCGGCGGCGGCGGGGCGGGTGCGCGCGTGGCGGCGGGGCCGGTGGCAGCGCGCTTGTCGGCGGTCAAGGCCACCATGGCGGCCTTGATGCCGGGGATTTCCTTGACGACACGCTCGGCGGCGGCGCGCATCGGATCGAGCTCACGGGCGCGGTCGGCAGGCACGGTGATCGAGAAATAGGCCTTGCCGTCGGAGATGAAGACGTCCGAGACGAGGCCGAGATCGACGATATTGCCGTCCATCTCCGGCCCGCGCACCGTGCGCAACCGTTCCAGCACCTGTTCCTTGCTTACATCCGTCATGAAACCCTCGATCGTCCTGTCGTGGCGTCAAACCACAGCCCTGCCCCCGTAGATAGTGTACGGGACGGCCATCGCCAAACGAATTTCCCTGTGACAGAAAGCTCAGGCGATCAGCCCGCGGCGGATCGCCTTGACCACCGCCTGGGTGCGGTTGACCGCTTCCAGCTTGCGGGTGACCTGGTTGAGATAGTGGTTCACCGTGTGCTCGGAAAGGCCGAGGATTTCGGCGATCTCCAGGCTCGTCTTGCCCGCCGCCGTCCAGCTCAGGCACTGGATCTCGCGTTCGGTGAGCACCACCTGGCCGGATTTCCACGCCGCACCGATCTCGGCCAGGCGGTTGAACAGGTGCACGGAGATCATCTGCAGCATCAGCCGGTCGTCGCGTGCCAGCGTTGGGCCCTCGCCGCCCCAGACGACCGCGCCGCGATTGCCGAGTGCATCGTGGACCGGGAAGAAATGGCCGACCAGCATGCCGTGATTGGTCATCATGTCGAGCAGTTCGGTAAAATCCGCCTGCTCGGAGGATTCGCCGATCCATTCGCGCATGTCATACGTAAAAGGCACCGTGGTGAGCCGCAGCTTCCGGATTCCGGCGGAGTGGCGCACCATGCGCAGGGCATCGTATTTGGCGAGAATTTCCTGCGGCCAGTTGCTGACGATGGAATAGGCCGACAGCTTTTCCGCCTCGAAGCCCGGCAGGTTGAAGACGATGAAGAATTTGAGCCCGTATTCCTCGCACTTGCGCCGCATATAGCGCACGATATCGAACTGCGTTTCGAGGGCGGCGATGTCGCTGCCCTCGTCCTGTAGCTGGTTGTCGGTACTGCTTGTCTCGTCAGCTGTCATGGTCCCCCGCAATTTTGTTCTTAGCCTTGAGCAACTGGAGCCGAGCCGCACGTGTTCCAGAAGATCGCAAGGTTTTTTTGTGCATCAGTTCAAAAGTCCGGCGCGGATCGCCTTTGCGACCGCCTGGACCCGGTTGACGGCATCAAGCTTGCGCGTCGCCCGGTTGAGATAGTGGTTGACCGTATATTCCGACAGGCCGAGAATTTCCGACATCTCGACACTGGTTTTCCCGGCAGAAGCCCAGGACAGGCACTCGATCTCGCGGCGCGAGAGAGAGACGTTCTGCCGGCGCCCGGCGCGCAGGTCGACGACCTCGGTGAAGATGAGGTTGGCGACCGCGTTGAGCTCGGCCATTTCACGCGGATTGAGGGTTTCGCGCGTGCCGCCGAAGGCAAGCGCGCCGCGCAGGCCGGCCGAATTGTGCGCCGGGAAATAGGCCCCGCGCGACAGGCCGTGCTGATCGAAGAGGCAAGCTGCAATCGCCGACTTGCCATCGATCCGCCCACGGTTCGTGCGGTCCGCATCATAGGTGAAAGGGTTGGTGCTCTGGCGCAGTCGCTCAATGACGGGGCTGCCGAAAATCAGGCCGGCATGGTCGTATGTCTTGAGCATCTCGTCCGGCCAGGACGTCAGCAGCACATTGGAGGAGAAATCGGTCGACGTTTCGGAAGGAACGTTGATCAGCAGGTAGCTGCGAAAGCCATAATGCTTGGCGAGGCCATCCAGCGTCTCGGCAACATCCTCCTCCGAGCCCAGAGTCGAGGGACTGACGTCCCAGCGATGCCGAAGCTGTGCAGATGTCGTGTGAAATCGATCCGCCATATCCATTTTCCTTCAGCACGCACGCGAACGTGCGGCAAAACATGCCGACACGATGCACTGCTTGCTTCAGGAACCCCCGTATCCCAATGCAAGTATGTAAGATGAACCGCGCCTCAAGTTCGCGGGTGAGCGACGCAAATCTGAGCCGGCCAAGAGGGAAGCTAATGGTGCCCCCATCCCGCGTCCAGCGCGATTTTCTAATTTACCGTAAAATGGGGGTCGAAGACAACCATGCCATTATTTACGTACCTCAAACCTCGACCTACCGTTGCGGGCCGAGGCGAGCCGCCAGTTCCGCCGTGATGGCGCGGGCAGCATGGCTGACGCGCGGCGCCCAGCCGTCGAGCTGCTCCTGCCCGACCCGATAGGCCGGCCCCGTCACCGAAACGCCCGCGAAAAGCGCGCGGCCGGCATCGAAGACCGGGGCTGCGACGCAGCGGATGCCGGGCTCGTGCTCCTCCCGGTCGAAGGCTATGCCGCTCGCCCGGATTTCCGAAAGTTCGGCGAGAAGCGACGCTCGGTCGGCGAGCGTCTGCGGCGTAAAGCGGCGGAATTCCAGGCCCGACAGGATGGCATTGAGCGCGGCCGCATCGAGCACCGACAACGCCGCCTTGCCGACGCCGGTGCAATAGACCGGCGAGGCGTTGCCGATCTGCGAATTCATGCGCACGGCCTGCCGGCTCTCCACCTTGTCGAGATAGATGATTTCCCGCCCGCGCAGGACCCCGAGATGCACGGTCTCGCCGGTCTCCCGGTGCAGCGCTTCGAGAAAGGGCGCGGCGACGGCGCGGAATTCGTTGCGCGCCCAGCTGGCGGAGGCGAGTTTCAGCAGGCGCAGGCCGGGCGTATAGGAATGGTCGGGGCGCAGTTCCAGGAGCCCCTCCTGCACCAGATGGGAAAGCTGGCGGTGCAGCGTGCCGCGCGGCTGGCCGCTGACGGCGAGCACGTCGGTGAAGCGCATGGGGCGGTCGGCAAGCGCCACCGTCTCCAGCACGGCGATCGCCTTTCCGAGCGTGCCGGTGGCCGCACCGCCCTCGTCCTGCCGTTCCGGTTCCATTGTCGCAGCTCCCGCCGATCCCTTGACAGAGGCGTATAGTAACGGAATAATTCCGAATAATCAAACTCAGTTCCAAATAATGGAATTTATGTCGGGAGCGTGACGATGGCGAGCCGCTATTCGGACCTCGCAGGACAGGGCGTTTTCATCACCGGCGGCGGATCGGGCATCGGGGCGGCACTGGTGGCGGGTTTTGCCGCCGAAGATGCGCGCGTCGCCTTCGTCGACATTGCCGAGGCGGAGAGCCGCGCCCTCGTCTCTGATCTTGACGGCAAGGTCGACCACCTGCCGCATTTCATACGGGCGGACCTGCGCGATATCGCGGCTTTGCGCAGCGCGATCACCGAGGCGGCGGCGGTGCTCGGCGGCATTCGCGTGCTCGTCAACAATGCCGCGCGCGACGACCGGCATGATCTCGACACCGTCGAACCGGACTATTGGGACGACAACCAGACGGTCAACCTGCGTCCCCACTTCTTCGCCGCGCAGGCCGTCGCCCCGTTCATGCGGCAGGCCGGCGGCGGCGCGATCGTCAATTTCTCCTCGATCGCCTACCTGCTGAACATGGGCGAGTTTCCCGGTTATGCGGCGGCCAAGGCCGGCATCGTCGGCCTCACCAAGTCGCTCGCCGGCCGGCTCGGCCCGGAGAAAATCCGCGTCAACGCCATCCTGCCCGGCATGGTGTTGACCGAGCGCCAGAAGCGCCTGTGGATCGACGAGGCGGCGATTGCCGGCGGCATCGAGCGGCAATGCCTGAAGCGCTCCCTGACGGCCGACGACATGGTCGGCCCCTGTCTTTTCCTGGCGTCGGAAGCCTCCGCCGCCATCACCGCACAGACGCTTATCGTCGATGGAGGCATGCTCTGATGACTGAACCCGCTTATGTCGCGGTCGACTGGGGAACGTCCAGCTTCCGCCTCTGGCTCATCGGCCGGGATGGCGGCGTGATCGCCGAGCGCCGCAGCGGCGAAGGCATGACGACCGCCGCGCGCACCGGCTTCGCCGACGTGCTGGCAAGCCACCTCTCGGCAATCGCCGCGCCGGCCGGCCTGCCCGTGCTGATCTGCGGCATGGCCGGCGCCAAGCAGGGCTGGGTCGAGGCCGGTTATCTCGATACGCCGGCGGCCCTCTCCGCCATTCCCGCTGCCGCCGTGCGCATTCCCGGCACCGAGGCCGATATCCGAATCCTTCCCGGCCTCGCCCAGCGCGATAGCGCGGCACCCGACGTCATGCGCGGCGAGGAGACGCAGCTTCTGGGGGCTGCCGGCGAACTCGGCAGCGGCGACCACCTCGTCTGCATGCCCGGCACGCACAGCAAATGGGTGCGCCTCTCCGGCGGCAAGGTGCCGGGTTTTTCCACCTTCATGACCGGCGAGCTTTTCGAGACCATCGCCAAGCACACGATCCTCAGCCACGCGATCGCCGATGCCGGCGCGATTTCGGGCGGCAGTGCCGCGTTTCGCGATGCCGTGACCCGCATGGTCGCAAACCCCGCCATCGCCACCAGCCAGCTCTTTTCCGTGCGCGCGGGCTCGCTGATCGCCGGCCTTTCGCCGGAAGACGCCAAAGCGCGGCTTTCCGGCACGCTGATCGGCCTGGAGATCGCCGGTGCCCTCTCGCTCGTCGCCGCCGGCACGCCGGTCGCGCTCGTCGTCTCGGGCGGGCTTGGCGCGCTCTACAAGGAAGCGCTTGCCGCCGCCGGCATCACACCCTCCATCATCGACGCGGACACGGCCGTACGACACGGCCTTGCCGCAGGCGCCAAGGCGCTCTGGTCCCTCTGAGAAAGCAAAACAAGATGTCCCGCATTCCCTTCCCCCCGATGAAGTACCCGCTGATCGCCATCCTGCGCGGCCTGAAGCCGAGCGAGACCGAGGCGGTCGTCGGCGCCCTGATCGAAACCGGCCTGACGGCGATCGAGATCCCGCTGAACTCGCCCGAGCCCTTCAAGTCGATCGAGATCGCCGTGAAGATGGCGCCGGAAGGCTGCCTGATCGGCGCCGGCACGGTGCTCACCGTCGAGGATGTCGGCAAGCTTGCCTATGTCGGCGGGCGGCTGATGGTGAGCCCGAATGTCGACCCGGAGGTGATTTCCACCGCCGCCGCCCGGGGCATGGTGACGATGCCGGGCGTCTTCACCCCCACCGAGGCGCTCGCGGCCGCGCGCGCCGGGGCGACGGGCCTGAAATTCTTCCCGGCCAGCGTGCTCGGCCCTTCCGGCATCCAGGCGATCCGCGCGGTGCTGCCGGCCGAACTGGAAATCGCCGCCGTCGGCGGGGTTTCGGAGAAGAACTTTGCCGATTATGCCGCGATCGGCGTGCGCAGCTTCGGCCTCGGCTCCAGCCTCTACAAGGTGGGCATGGGCGCCGACGAGGTGCGCGCCCGGGCAAAAGCGACGATCGAGGCCTATGATGCCGTCTATGGAGGAAACCGATGACCGAGACCCATTCCTTTAACGGTCGCATCCTGTGCGACGTCGCCAGCGAACTCGGCGAAGGCCCGACCTACGATCCGGCGACCGACAAGGCGCTGTGGTTCGACATCAAGGGGAAGAAGCTGCACGAGTTGCACCTTTCGACCATGACCAAGGTCGTGCACGACCTGCCTTTCCTCGGCAGCGTGCTCGCCGTCATCGATGCGGAGCGCCAGCTGATCGTTTCCGACCAGGGCCTCTTCATTCGCGCCACTGCGGACGGCAAGCTTACACCTTTTACCACGCTGGAGGACAAGGCGCATAACCGCTCCAACGATGGGCGCGTGCATCCCTCCGGTTCGCTCTGGGTCGGCACGATGGGGCGCGAGGAGGAGAAGCGGTCCGGTGCGATCTATCATGTGGCGCGCGACAAGGTCACACGGCTCTATTCCGACATCACCGTTCCCAACGGCATCTGCTTTTCGCCGGACGGCAACATCGGCTATTTCACGGATACGGGCGTCAATCATCTGATGCGCGTGGCGCTCGACCCGGCGACCGGCCTGCCCGTCGGCCAGCCGGAGGTGCTGAGCGATGAAACCGCTAACGCCGGCGGCATTGACGGCTCGGTCTGCGATGCGGACGGCCTCATCTGGAACGCGCGCTGGGGCGGCAACGCGGTCGAGGTCTACAAGCCCGACGGGACGAAGATCGCGCGTCATCTGGTGCCGGCGTCGCAGGCGACCTGCCCCGCCTTCATCGGCAGCAAGGCCGACCGCATGCTGGTGACCTCCGCCTGGGCGGGATTCGATGCGGCGCGGCGTCTGGCCGATCCGCATGCCGGCCAGACCTTCGAGCTCGGCATCGCGGTAAAGGGGCGATTCGAACCGAAATTCCTGCTCTAGATTTGTTTAGCCGCATTATCCGACGCCGCAGCGATGCCGCTTCGGCTGGAAATGCTCTAGACGCATAGCTGCAATCAAAAACGAGGCAATTTTTATCGGAACCAAACCAGGGGGTCGCCGTTCCTTGTCCATCAGCCGGTGCGGACGGGCACTTCAAAACCTCCGCCGCGCCTTGATGCCAACGAGACGAAAGGCAGGTTCCAAAATGACCAACAAGCTTCTTACTTCCGTTGCCGCTGGTGCAGTTTTCCTGGGCGCGGCTCTTGCTCCGGCAGCGTATGCGCAGGACACCACCCAGCCGGCCGCCGGTGAAACCCAGACCATGGAAAAGCCGGCCGTAATGCCGGGCGATGACGCGACGGGCACGACGCCTGGCGACACCGCCGCCAACCCGACGACGACCCCGACCGACGACACGGCCCAGACGCCGGCCACCGGTACGGCAACCCAGGATACGGCTGAAACGCCGGCAACCGCCACGGAAGACACCGCCCAGGCTCCGGCCGCCGGTGGCGACTACCTGACGGCCCAGTCGCCGGAACAGATCAGCGCCAACACCTATATCGGCCAGGCTGTCTATAACAGCGCGGACGAAAGCATCGGCAAGATCTCCGACCTGATCATGGAGAAGGATGGCGGTATTTCCGCAGCTATCGTCGGTGTTGGCGGCTTCCTGGGCATCGGTGAAAAGTGGGTTGCGGTTCCGTTCGAGAAGATCTCGATCGCGCAGGTTCCGGACACGGATGACGTCAAGCTGACGACGACCGAAACCGCCGAAAGCCTGCAGGCCGCGCCGGAATTCAAGACCACGGCGCAGCAGGTAGCCGAACGCCAGGCCACGACCCCGGTCGACACCTCGACGACCTCGTCGACGACCGATACGGGCACGGCCCCGGCGACCACCCAGCCGGTTGAATAACCGCCCAGCCGGTTGAATAATCCGGCAGGTATTTTCTGACCTCTCCAGCCCGGTGGCGTCCCCTGCGCCACCGGGTTTTTCGTGTGCAGTCTAAAACAGCACCCCGTATCGCAGGGCATCGTAGATGCCGGCGTGGATGTTGCGGCTGTGAACGGCGTCGCCGATGCGGATGAGGTCGAAGGCGCCCTCCGGATTGCGGGCCGCGATGGGGTTTTCCTGGCGGATCAGCGCCTTGTAGTCGACGGCGCCGAGATTGCGCGACAGGGGCTTCAGCTCGAAATAGAGATCGGCCATCGGCATGGTGCCGTGTTCGACCACGACCTGCGCGACGCGGCGTTCGGCGGAGGCGGTCGGCGAAAAGTCGGAACAGAGCGTCGCCACCAGCGCATTGCCGTCACGGCGCACCGACTTCAGCCGCGTGTTGATGGTGACGCGGACGTTCTTCTCCGCGAAGGTTTTTGCGTAGGGAACGTGGTTCATGCCGCCGATTTCAGGGGCGAAGAAGCGTTCCGGCGAGACCACTTCGAGCTCGGCGCCGGATTTGGCGATCAGCTCCGCCGCCGTCATGCCGCTATGCGCGCCGTTATCGTCATAAAGAAGCACCGGACCTTCCGGCCGAACGGCACCGGCGATGATGTCCCAGCTCGACACGACGAGATCGTCGCCCGCTTCCAGCTCGGGATTCTGCGCGATGCCGCCGGTGGCGATGACGACGAGATCCGGGTTAAGGGCAAGCACGTCATCGCCGCCGGCAAAGACGTTGTAGTGAATCGGCACGCCAAGGCGTTCCAGTTCGGCAAGCCGCCAATCGACGATGCCGACCAGTTCCTTGCGGCGCGGATTGCGGGCGGCGAGCAGGATCTGGCCGCCGGCCTCGCCGGTCGCCTCCAGCACCTCGACCGCATGGCCGCGCTCGGCGAGCACGCGGGCGGCCTCCAGCCCCGCCGGGCCGGCGCCCACCACGACGGCCTTGCGGGCCGGGCCTGTCGTCTTGGAGATGACGTGCGGGATGGTCGCCTCGCGGCCGGTCGCCGCATTGTGAATACAGAGTGCGCCACCGCCCTCGTAGATGCGGTCGAGACAGTAGGTGGCGCCGACGCAGGGGCGGATCTGCGCCTCCCTGCCCTCCTCGATTTTTTTCACGATATGCGGATCGGCGATGTGGGCGCGCGTCATGCCCACCATGTCGAGCTTGCCCTCGGCGATCGCGTGCCGGGCCGTCGCGACATCGGCGATGCGGGCGGCGTGGAAGACCGGGAATTTCGTCGCCGCGCGCACCTCGCCCGCGAAATCGAGATGTGGCGAGGCGGCCATGCCCTGGATGGGGATGACGTTGGTCAGGTGCGCGTCGTGGTCGATATGACCCTTGATGATGTTGAGGAAATCGACCTTGCCGGAGCCGGCAAGCCGGCGGGCAATCTCGATGCCCTCCTCTCTCGAAAGGCCGATGTCCCAATCCTCATCCGCCACCATGCGGATGCCGACGATGAAATCCGGCCCGACGGCCTTGCGCACCGCCTCCAGCACCATGTCGGAAAAGCGCAGCCGATTGTCGAGCGAACCGCCGAACTCGTCCTCGCGCCGGTTGGTGGCGGGCGACCAGAAGCCGTCCATCAGGTGGCCGTAGGCTTCGAACTCGATGCCGTCGAGGCCGGCGGCCTGCATGCGTTGCGCGGCGGCAGCATAGTCCCCGACGATGCGCTCGATGTCCCAGTCCTCGATCTCCTTGGGGAAGGCGCGGTGGGCGGGCTCGCGCACGGACGAGGCTGACAGCACCGGCAGCCAGTCGCCCTTGTTCCAGCCGGTGCGGCGGCCGAGATGGGTGAGCTGGATCATCACGGCGCAGTCATGCTCATGACAGTCGTCGGCGATCTTCTTCAGCCACGGCACGATCTCGTCCGAATAGGCGTAGAGATTGCCGAAGGCGGGCGGCGAATCCTCCGACACGATGGCCGAGCCCGCCGTCATGGTCAGCGCCACGCCGCCCTTGGCCTTTTCCAGATGATAGAGCCGGTAGCGGTCCTTCGGCATGCCGTCTTCGGAATAGGCCGGCTCGTGCGAGGTCGACATGATCCGGTTCTTCAGCGTCAGGTGCTTCAGCTGGTAGGGCTGGAGCAGCGGGTCTTTCGATGGCGTCATTTCAAGTCTCAATACCACGCATCTGCCATGGCGGCCTTCTTGCTGTCCATATAGTCGCAGAGCGCCGCGTCGATGGCGATATCCAGCGGCGGCGCTTCATATTCGGCGAGCGTCTTTTTCCACTGCCGATTGGCGCGCGTCGCCATGTCCGTCGAGCCGCCCTCCTCGCTCCATTTCTCGAAGGGCTCGTTGTCGGAGAGCGTCGAATCCCAGAAGGCCGTCTGGTAGTTGCGCATCGTGTGGTCGCAGCCGAGGAAATGGCTGCCGGGGCCGACCTGCAGGAAGGCATCCATGGCGAGCGTGTTGTCGTCCACGACGACGCCCGCGAGATAGGAATGCAGCGCGCCGCAGAGATCCGCATCCATCACGAATTTTTCGTAGGACATGGCGAGCAGGCCATCCAGGAAGCCGGCGGAATGCAGGATGAAGTTTGCGCCGCAATGCACGGCCGACAGCATGGACATCAGCCCTTCCTGCATGGCCTGCCCGTCCGGCAGCTTGGAGTTGGAAAAATTGCCGGCGCAGCGCAGCGGCAGTTTCAGGCGGCGCGCGAGCTGGCCGACGACCATGGAGCCGATCGCCGGTTCCGGTGTGCCGAAGGTCGGAGAGCCCGAGCGCAGCGACATGGACGACAGGAAGTTGCCGAAGATGACCGGGGCGCCCTTCCTTTCCAGCTGGGTCAGGGCGCAGCCGGCGAGCGTTTCGGCGAAGGATTGCGCGATGGCGCCGGCATTCGTCACCGGGCCCATGGCGCCGCCGAGGATGAAGGGCACGATGACAGCGGCCTGGTTGGCGCGGGCATAGGCGCGCAGCGACTTCGTCATGGTGCCGTCCCAGACGAGCGGCGAGTTGACGTTGACATTGCCGAGGATGACGCAGTTTTGATCGACGAAATCGGCGCCGAACAGGATACGCGCCATATCGATGGAATCCTCCGCGCGCTCCTCCGCGGTTATCGAGCCCATGAAGGGCCGGTCGGAATATTTCATATGGCTGTAGACCATGTCGAGGTGGCGCTTGTTCACCGGGATGTCGACCGGCTCGCAGATCGTGCCGCCGGAATGGTGCAGCCAGGGGCTCGACTGGGCGAGCTTGATGAAGTTTCGGAAATCCTCCAGCGTGCCGTAGCGCCGGCCCTTGTCGAGATCCATCACGAAGGGCGAGCCATAGGCGGGCGAGAAGACCACCTTGTTGCCGCCGATCTGCACGTTGTTGGCCGGATTGCGCGCATGCTGGGTGAATTCGGCGGGCGCCGAGGAGACGATCTCGCGCAGCATGCCGGGTTCGAAGCGCACGAGCAGGCCTTCGACCTTGGCGCCCGCCCGCTTCCAGTGCTCGATCGTCGCGGGATCGTCGCGGAATTCGATGCCGACCTCGGCGAGGATGCGGTCCGCGGCACCCTCGATCTTCAGGAGATTCTCCTCCGACAGCACGTCGTAGGTCGGGATGCCGCGCACGATATAGGGCACGCCGAGCGGCTTTGCGCTGTTGTCCCGACGCGTTCCCCTCGTCCGCCGTGCCGGTGCTTCGATCGTCGCTGCCTCGCCCATGCTCGCCTCCATAATTTGAACCGAGGCTAGGCGCGAAAAATCCCGCTGTAACGCTGGAAAAAACTTACCGAGACTATAAGCTGCATTTATGGAAACCCTGCGCCGCCTGCTCCCCTCCGCCTCCAGCCTCATCATCTTCGAGGCCGCCGGGCGGCACCAGAATTTCACCCGCGCCGCAAGCGAGCTCGGCATGACGCAGGCCGCCGTCTCCTATGCGGTGCGCAATCTGGAGGAACAGCTCGGCGTCGCGCTCTTCCACCGCGTCCATCGCGCGGTGGAGCTGACGGACGCCGGAGAGCGCTTCCATGCCGACGTGACGCTCGGCCTGTCGCGCATCCAGAAATCGGCGGAGGATATTCGCGCCAAGGGGCGGGAGGCGAATGTGACGCTTGCCGCCTCCACCGCCTTCACCTCGATGTGGATGCTGCCGCGGCTCGGCAAGCTGCGCGCCGACCTGCCGGATGTCGATCTCAGAATCCAGACCAGCGTGCGCGATCTCGACCTCGATGAGGAGCCGATCCCGCTCGGCATTCGCGGCGGCGATCCGGCAAAATGGCCGCGCTACCACGCCGCGCTGCTGGCGCCGGAGGTGATCACCGCCGTGGCGAGCCCCGCCTTCATCGAAAGCCGAGGGCACCCGAAGACACCGGAGGAACTGCTGAAACTGCCGCTCATCCATCTGGAAGAGCCGGTCAGGGCCGCTTGCGACTGGCCGGAATGGTTCGCCAGCGCCGGTGTGCGCTATCCGTCACAGGCCCGGCGGCTGTCGATCAACGATTATGTGCTGGTGATCCAGGCGGTGCTGGCGGGGGAAGGTGTGGCGCTCGGCTGGCAGCACCTCATCGAGGGGCAGGTGCGCTCGGGGGCGCTCGTCACCGTCGGCGGCCATGTGCTGCGGATGGAGGAGGCATTCTACGTGGTGTGGCCGCGCTCGCGGGAATTGAACGGCCCGGCCCGGCGGGTGCGCGACTGGCTCGTGGAAGAAGGCCGGCAAAGCCGGGCCGGCGAGGCCTAGCGGCGCAGGACCGGGCGCACCTCTTCGTGGAAGAAGCGGAAGTACGAGGTGATCTGCGCCAGCGCATTGGTCGATAGCTTGTACTGGATGCCGAGGCGACCGTTGCGGAACCAGCGGATCGTGCCGCTGAGCCTGCCGAGTTCCTCGCTCTCGATGGTCACGAGCTGGCCCGGTATCGCCTGCACCGGCTTTTCCAGGTCGAGCGCCATGCCGTTCTCCGACAGGTCGACCACACGGCCGCGCGTCGACTGGTGCATGACGTGCACCGTCGCGAAAATACGCACATTCGAACGGCTGGCGGCCCTGACGGGCATATCCTTGATGGTGGTCATCCGCGGCTCCACTCACGAATTCATTCAATGGAGCTCACCATAATGAGGAGTGTTTGCCGCTCCGCTAAACGAAAGCGTGCAATTTTACCGAACTGCCCTATTCGGAGACAAATCGTCAGGCGGAGGCGGCGCGGCCTTCGATGCTGACATAGCGGTCGGAGAGGTAGCGCATGGTGGCGACGGCATCGGCCGGCTTGCCGTAGAAATAGCCCTGCCCCATGCCGCAGCCGAGCGCCTTCAGCTTCAGCGCCTCGGAGAAATCCTCGATGCCCTCGGCGACCACGGCAAGGTCGAGCCCTTCGCACATGGCGACGATCGCCTTGATGATGTGCTCGGAGGCCTTGTCGTTGGAGATGCGCGAGACGAAGGCGCGGTCGATCTTCACCTTGTCGAAGGTGAAGTCACGCAGGCGCCCGAGACTCGACTGGCCGGTGCCGAAATCGTCCAGCGAGATACGCACGCCGGCAGCGCGAAGCTCGCCGACGATCTTCTGGGCCGTGTCGGCATCCGTCATCACGGCCGTTTCGGTGATTTCCAGCTCCAGCCGACGCGGATCGAGCCCGACGCGGTTGAGGATCGCCAGTGTGTTGAAGGCCGTCTTCGGGTCCATCAACTGGGCGGAGGAGAGGTTGAACGACAGGAAGAGCTCGCGCGGCCAGGACAGGGCCGCTTCCGCTGCCTTGCGCAACAGCGTGTCCGACAAGGCATCGATGAAGCCGCGTTCTTCGGCGAGCGGCACGAAGACGGCGGGCGAGACATAGCCGAGATCGGCATCGCACCAGCGCGCGAGCGCCTCGAAACCGACCACCGTATCGTCGCGCAGGCTGACGATCGGCTGGAAATGCACGTCCACCTCGTTGGCGATGATGGCATTGCGCAGCGCCTGTTCGAGCTGCGTCGCGCGCTTCATCTCCTGGGCGATTTCCTGCGAATAGACGGTGATCTGGCCGCGTCCACGGCGCTTCGAACGGTAGAGCGCGGTGTCGGCGCTTTTCAGAAGCTCGGTGAAATCCTCGCCGGCGAAGGGATAGATGGAAAAGCCGAAGGAGGCGGAGAGGCGCACGTTGCGGTCGCCGAGATCGAAGGGGGCGGACAGCACCTCGCGCAGCATCTGGCCGATCTTCTCCGCGCCCTTGCGCTCGAAAACCAGCGGCAGGACGAAGGCGAATTCGTCGCCGCCATGGCGGGTGACGGTGGCGCCATCCGGAATGCAGGCCTTCAGGCGGTGGGCGACCTGGCAGAGGATCTCGTCGCCGGCACGCGGGCCAAACAGGTCGTTGATGGGTTTGAAGCCGTCGAGATTGGCGATGCCGACGGCGAAGGGTGCGGGATCTTCCTCGCGCTCCTTGGCGATCTGGCGGACCTTGTCGCGCAGGCGATAGAGATTGCCGAGCCCGGTCAGCGGGTCGGTATAGGCCATGGCATGGAGGTCAGTCTGGGAAACATCCAGCGCCGCATGATTAGCAGACTTCATCAATGATTTCCCGTACTTGCCTCGACCTCCGACGACCGCTTCACGATGAGGCATGATCGTTAACAAAAGCATATCAAACGATCGTCACTCCTGTCCTCACGCCTCCCCAAATCTGGGGAGTTGACCGGTCCTTTTCAACTTATGCGACAGATTTCTCCGGTTGCGGGATGGCGTAGCGCCGATAGATCACCTCGATCATGTCGGGGCTGACGGGCTTGGTGATATAGTCGTCCATGCCGGCGTCCATGCAGTTCTGCATGTCGACATTGAGTGCCTGTGCGGTGACGGCGACGATCGGGGTGTGGGTGCCGGTCAGCTTCTCGGCGGCGCGGATTTCCATCGCCGCGTCGATGCCGTTCATCACGGGCATGGAGATGTCCATCAGCACGAGGCGCGGCTGGTGCTTGCGCCACAGCATGACCGCCTCCTCGCCATTTTCGGCGATGCGGTGCGAGATGCCCATGCCTTCGAGGATCTGCGAGAAGACGAACTGGTTGATCTGGTTGTCTTCCGCCACCAGCACCTCGATATCGCCGACGGCGCCGGGCAGCATGGTGGAGATGTCGGTGGCGATATACCAGTCGTCGGTGAGCGAGACCGGCGTCACGATATCGCCGAGCGGCGACTGGTTTTCCGAGAGCAGCTCGTGCTGCTCGACGAGCCCGCGCATGAAATCCGGGCCGATGCCGTCCGGCGCGATCACCCGCGTGGCGATGCCGCGGCCATTGTCGATGATGGCTTCATGGTCCGGCATATTGGCGTCGATCACCACCGCGTCGAGGGTAAAACCCTGGCGGGCGGCAAGGGCGAGGAAGGCATCGTGTTCACCGACGCTGCGCACCGCGCAACAATCGGCACCGCGCGCCTTGAACTCGCCGACGAGGATTTCCTCGATGCGCGGATTGGGGGTCGCGATCAAAACGCGCTTGCCGGAGAGTGCGCGCAGTTCCTCCGGGTTCATCTGGTCGAGCAGCAAGCGACGTTCGGCGTCGTGCACCGGGTCGAAGCAGTTCTGCGCCTCGACGAAACCGCCAGGCACGCGCAGGAAGGCGTCCTCGTCGTCCGAGACGGCCTTGTCGCCGGCAACGAGCGCGCTCACGTCTTCCATGACCGTGACCAGTGCGTGGTGGCCGGGGGCGCCGATGCGGTATTTGCGGGTAAGGACGTAGAGATCGGAGCCGTCGGCGCGGATGACGTGTTCCGGCACGCTGAAGGGTTCGCCGGTCTCCAGCACGGCGCGGTCGCTGCGCTCGATGCGCTCGGCATTTTCCGCATCGGCGAGATCCCAGACGGTGCGGCCGAGCACGCCGTCGGCATTGACGTCGTAGATGGCGCAGAAGGCCCGGTTCGCCGCGATATAGGCGAGGCTGCGATCCTTGATGATCACCGGCGACGGCAGGGTCTCGAGGATTTCCTCGGTCAGCGCGATGCGCTCGAGATCCGAGCGCCACTGCTCTTCCTGCTTCTTCTGTTCGGAAACGTCGACCAGCGTCGTGACATTGTAGCCGTTCGGCAGGCGGCGCTTGCGGAAATGGATCCAGCGGTCACGGCCAAGCCGCTCGACGGCGTCGTACTGTTCGCGCCAATGGGCGGAAATGCGGTTGGAGATCCACTCCTCGCGGTTGACCGCCTTGTGGCGCTGTTCGGGCGGAATGCCGTAGCGCACGCCGCTGTCGAAGATCGCGCCGAGCACGTCGCGCAGCCGCGTTCCGGCCTTCAGCGTATCGGCGGGAATCGGGAAATAACGGAGAACCTGGCGGCTGGCGAAGACGAGGCAATCGTTCTTGTCGTAGACGATCACGGCGGCGGCGAGGATATCGCACGCGGCTTCAAACATTCCCAGCCGGATGTTCGCGTCTGACGACGCTACATCATTCATAGTGGCAGACCTCGCCTGTCTGGCATTCCCGGTATCATGCTGATCGGTGCATTGCACCTTCGGACGTGCGGGAATGACAGCGGCCAGCGACGCTGAAATTGTCCACCGGAGGACCCGGCCGGCTTGTGTTCATACAAGCGTCTGGGCACGTTCGCAGCATTTTATTAAAGCCTGATTAAACGATTTCAGAAGGCCCTGTGACGCAAGCCGGGATAAGGCAAGTTGGCCCTTCCAAGCCCGCGCCGAATCCGCGAAAATGGCGGCATGACCATCAGGCAGCTTTCCGAAACCCTCATCAACCAGATTGCCGCCGGCGAAGTGATCGAACGGCCGGCAAGCGCTGCCAAGGAATTGATCGAAAACGCGCTGGATGCCGGTGCGACGCGCATCGAGATCGCCACGGCCGGCGGCGGCAAGACGCTGCTGCGCGTCACCGACAATGGCAGCGGCATGGCGCCCGCCGAGCTGGAAATGGCGATCCGCCGGCACTGCACCTCCAAGCTCGAAACGGATCTCCTGGACATCCGCACGCTCGGCTTCCGCGGCGAGGCGCTGCCCTCGATCGGCTCCGTCGCGAAACTCTCGCTGCTGAGCCGCACGGCGGAGGCCGGCGAAGGCGCGGAGATCAGCGTGACCGGCGGCAAGGTGCAGCCGGTGCGGCCGGCGGCGGCCAATCGCGGCACCGTGGTCGAGGTGCGCGACCTGTTCTTCGCGACACCCGCGCGCCTCAAGTTCCTGAAAAGCGAGAAGGCCGAGGCGTCGGCGATCTCCGACGTGGTGCGGCGCATGGCGATCGCCTTCCCGCAGGTGCGCTTCGTTCTGTCGGGCTCCGACCGCACGACGCTGGAATTTCCCGCGACCGGCACGGACCGGCTCGCCCGCATCGCCCAGGTGCTCGGCCGCGATTTCCGCGACAATGCCATCGAGATCGATGCGGCGCGCGAGGACGTGCGGCTGACCGGCTTTGCCGGCGTGCCCACCTTCAACCGCGGCAACAGCCTCAACCAGTTCGCCTTCGTCAACGGCCGGCCGGTGCAGGACAAGCTGATCTGGTCGGCGCTGCGCGCAGCCTATGCCGAGACGATCCCGCACGGGCGCTATCCGGTGGCCGTGCTGGCGATCGACATCGATCCCGCACTTGTCGACGTCAATGTGCATCCCGCAAAATCCGACGTGCGCTTCCGCGATCCGGGGCTGGTGCGCGGCCTGATCATCGGCGCGATCCGCGAGGCGCTCGCCCGCGAGGGCGACCGCGCCGCGACCACCGGAGCCGCCGGCCTGATGCGTGCCTTCAGGCCGGAGACCGCCCGCCCCGCCGCACCCTGGACGCCGTCAGCCTCGCCCTATCGCCCCTTCGAGACGGCGGGTGCCGCGCCAAACCATTTCCGCGAGCAACAGGCGGGTTTTGCCGATTTCGCCACGCCCTCGGCGCGCAGTGAGCCAGTCTTCCCCTCGCCGGCAGCGCGCGAGGAGCCGCCGCCGCAGCGCCATCCGCTGGGTGCCGCCCGCGCGCAGCTTCACGCCAACTACATCGTCGCGCAGACGGAGGACGGGCTCGTCATCGTCGATCAGCATGCGGCGCATGAGCGTCTGGTCTTCGAGGAAATGCGCAATGCGCTGCATTCGCGCGCCGTGCCGGCGCAAGCGCTGCTCATTCCCGAGATCGTCGATCTCTCCGAGGACGATTGCGACCGGCTGGTCGCGCATGCCGACGAATTCGCCAAACTCGGCCTCGGCATCGAGCGCTTCGGCCCAGGTGCCGTCGCGGTGCGCGAGACGCCGGCCATGCTCGGCGAGATGGACGCGGCCGGCCTCATCCGCCAGCTTGCCGACGAACTGGCGGAATGGGACACGGCGAGCGGGCTGAAGAACAAGCTGGAATATCTCGCGGCGACCATGGCCTGCCACGGCTCGGTGCGCTCCGGCAGGCGCATGCGGCCGGAGGAGATGAACGCGCTGCTGCGCCAGATGGAAGCGACGCCGGGCTCCGGCCAGTGCAACCACGGGCGGCCGACCTATATCGAGCTGAAGCTGTCGGATATCGAGCGGTTGTTCGGGCGAAGCTGAGAGGGAAACCGCTGGAAATTTAGCCTATGCCGAGATATGGCATAGGCGTCACATGAGATGGATATTGAAATCGATGATGAACCGTTTTGAAGGCCGCGGCAGCCGCGAAGCGAAGATCCGCTATCTCGATGGCGATTTCCAGATCCTGATGCCGGGTTCGCACGTCACCTGCGCGATGACCGGCGAGACGATCCCGGTCGATGAGCTGCGCTACTGGAGCGTGCTGCGCCAGGAGCCCTATATCAGCTGCGAGGCTTCTCTGGAGGCCGAAAAGCGCGCCGGCGCGCTGCCGACGCAGAAGCGCTAGACCTTATTTCTCCGCCAGCCGGTGCAGCTTGCGCCGCCGTGCGCTGGCAATCGCCGCGTCGATGATCGCATCCGGCCCCTTCGGGTCGTCGAAGCGGATTTCCACCTCGATCACCCGGCTTTTCGCCTTCAGCTCCTCCGAACGGCCATGCCCGCCGGCAAGGCGCACGCTGTCCTTCGCCGTGGTGACGAGCTGGTAGCCGAGCCCTTCGGCATGGTCGAGGATATCCGCCGCCTCGTCGTCGCTGAGGTAGTGATGATCGGGAAAGCCGCGCGTCACATAGAGATGCGCGCCGGTCTCGGTGACCGTGCGGAAGAACTTTTCGTTGTCGGCGATGCCCGACCAGGCCATGACGACCTGGTCGCGCAGGTCGTCCGCGCCGACGGTGGCGAGCGTCGCGGAATGAATTGCCTTGCCGGCGCGGGCCGCCTGGCGGATCAGCCGATCGGCCGCATTGCCGTCGCCGATCGCCAGCAGCGCATTGGCCTGCCGCATCTGTTCGGCGAGCGGCGCACGCACCGGGCCGCTCGGCACGAGATAGCCGTTGCCGATGCCGCGGCGGGTGTCGATGACCAAAAGCGCATAATCGAAGGTCAATTGCGCGCTCTGGAAGCCGTCGTCCATGATGATGAGGTCGGCGCCCTCCTCCACCAGTTTCCTCGCCCCTTTGGCGCGGCGGCGCGCGATCACCGTCAATGCCTCGCGGGCGAGCAGCAGCGGCTCGTCGCCGACGGCGCGGGCGCGGTGGTGGTGCGGATCGACAACGGTGGTGACATCCAGCGAGCCGCCATAGCCGCGCGACAGGAAGCCGGGCTTGAGGCCGCGGGCCTTCGCCGCGCGGGCGAGCGCGATCGCCGTCGGCGTCTTGCCGGCGCCGCCAACAGTGAAATTGCCGACGCAAATGACGGGCACCGAAATCTCGGCGCGCCGCCCCTTGCGCATGCGCCGGCCGGCGATGAGCCCATAGAGGCGCGAGACGGGCCAGAGCGCATAGGCGCGCCAGTCAGCCTTCGTCCACCAGAAAGGCGGCGCTTCACTTACCATTCAGTCCCCCGCGGGCGTCCCGACCCGGTCGCGTCCAAGAAACGCGAGATGCTGCGGAAAATCAACCGGGGGAATTGCGGGCGTGCGGCTCGCGGTGACGGCCTATCGCCGCAAAGCGGGCGCGATCGCCCGTGAACGATCGAGAGGTCATGACATAGCCGCATACCCCCCTCTGGCCTGCCGGCCATCTCCCCCTCAAGGGGGGAGATTAGATGAAGCAGCGTTCCGCCCATCTTTGACGCCGCGACTTGAGCGAGGTTCGAGCCTCCTGTCGATCTCCCCCCTTGAGGGGGAGATGGCCGGCAGGCCAGAGGGGGGTAGTTCAACCCGCTCACGCCGCCGGGCGCGCGGTGGCTGCTTCGGGGAAGAGGGGCACGAGTTCGGTGATGTCGTTGAAGCAGTAGTCGGAGGCGTCGGCCAGCGACTGGCGCGAGCCGGTGCCCGTCAGGACAGCGACGGTGAGGCCGGCGCCGGCGTTGCGGCCCATGTGCATGTCGTGGTTGTTGTCGCCGACGACAGCGATCTGGTGCGGTTCGAGACCGGTTGCCGCGCAGAAGCCCATCACCATGCCGGGTTCGGGCTTGGTGCCGAAACCGCTGTCGTAGCCGGCGACGTAATGCAGATAGCTATCGAAACCGAAGCGTTTTGCCGTGGCGCGGATCGAGGCCTCGTTGTCGCTGGAGGCGACGCCGAGCCAGTAGCCGCGGGCATGCATGGTGGCGAAGAACTGGGCGAGGTCCGTGACGGCGACGGCAAGCTGCGCCGAATTGGCGAAGAGCCCGTCGAAATGGGCGGCGAGCGCCTCCACCGTGAAGGGCGAGCCGGCAGCGACCATGCCTTCGGCAATCTCGACCGTGTTGCCGGCGGCCAGCAGGCTGTCGGGCGTCACATAGCCGGTGTCCGGGTTCATGCCGCCGGCCAGGAGCAGCACGCGGGCCAGATCCTCGTCGCCGGCGGCGGCGATGCGGGCGAGCTCGTAATTCACCGGCACCCAGCTCTTGGCATAGTCGAGCAACGTCCCGTCCTTGTCGAAAAGGATGCCGGAGATGGTCTGCGCCTTGGTCATGGCTTGCCTTTTCGTCTGGTTTTCAGGTGGTCTGGCGCGGATGCAGCCGCGCCTTCACGGTGAGCGGATTGATATAGGGTTCCAGCCCCTTGATGGTGGCGCGTAGCGCCCCGCGCATCTCCTGCACGGTCTCCTGCCCCGCCTCGATCATCTGCTTGCGCATGTCGTCGTTCATCATGAGGTAGTGCACGCCCTTGGCCAGCATTTCCACGTCGCGCACCATCTTGGCGCTGCCGTTGCGGGCGAGCTGCTGGTAGGACTCGCGGAAATTCTGCACGTTGCCACCGGACAGGATGGCGCAGCCGAGCATGGCGGGCTCCAGCGGGTTCTGCCCGCCTTCAGCAAAGAGCGAGCGGCCGACGAAGGCAATCTCCGTCATGCGCAGGTAGAGCCCCATCTCGCCGATTGTATCGCCGAGGAAAATATCGGTCTCCGGCGTCAGCGGATCGTTCAGCGTGCGGCGGGCGACCTTGAGGCCGCGCGCGGTCAGCATATCGGCAATGGCATCGCCGCGCTCGGGATGGCGCGGCACGACGATGGTGAGCAGGCCGGTCCGCTCCTTGAGCGCCCGGTGCACGTTACCGGCAGCGGCCTCCTCGCCCTCGAAGGTCGAGATCGCCGCCCAGGTGCGCCGGTCACGGATCTGGTCGAGATAACCCCTAAGCACGGCGGAATCGGCCGGCGGCGCATCGGTGTCGACCTTGAGGTTGCCCGAGACCATGACCGGCAGCGCACCGAGCGTGCGAAACCGGTCGGCATCGAGTTCCGACTGGGCGACGACGAGGGCGAAATTCTCGAAGATCGCATCGGCGATCGACATGCGCCGCTTCCAGCGCGGGAAGGAGCGGTCCGAAATGCGGCCGTTGACCAGGACCTGCGGGATATGCCGCTTGCCGAGTTCCAGGATGGTCATCGGCCAGATCTCAGACTCTGCCATGATAGCGAGGTCAGGGTGCCAATATTCGAGGAAGCGGCTGATCGCCGGCTTCACGTCGAGCGGCACATATTGGTGGATGACATCCGGTCCGAGGCGCTCGCGCACCACCTTGGCCGAGGTGATGGTGCCGGTGGTGAGGAGGACCGCAATGCCGCGGCGGCGCACTTCCTTGATGAGCGGGATGACGGCCATCGTTTCGCCGACACTGGCCGCATGGAACCAGACGAGCGGGCCGGCGGGACGCGCAACGCTGGCAAAACCATAGCGCTCGCGGCGGCGGGAGCGGTCTTCCTTGCCCTTCGCGGCGCGGAAGCCGAGATAGGGTCCGACGATCGGATAGAGCGCGACGCCGCCCCAGCGATACAGCGACAGCGCGAAACGGGCGAGCCGCCTGCTCATGCGCAGGGCACCGTCGTTGTGAGCTTGGGGCTTTTCGGCATCATGGAAGGTCCGGTCTTTCTGTTCGGCGCGGCCTCAGCCGCGCGGAACGGTGTCGGGGGAACGTGGCTCAGCCGTTCTGCGGGTCCAGAAGGCGATGCATATGGACGATGAAATAACGCATATGCGCATTGTCGACGGTCAGCTGCGCCTTGCCCTTCCACGCGGTGAGCGCGGATGCATAATCGGGGAAGATTCCGACGATATCGAGATTGTTGAGATCACGGAACTGGGTGTCCGTGAGCGTCTTCAGCTCGCCGCCAAAGACGAGGTGGAGGAGTTGTTTCGGTTCGGTGGTTTCGGTCATGTCTTCTCTCTTTTTCTTACCGATTTCGGCAGGTGGTTTGCGGTATTCCGCACCAAAGGTCAATGGCCGGCAAGGTGCCGGGAGGCGTCCACAAGCCCGGAAAGCCGGGACAAACCGGCGGCAGCCAGCGTCTCGTGGCTGACGGTCGGGCGGTTGTAGAGGAGCGCCTCGCCATCGAGCGTCACGAGCGCGCCGCCGGCGCGCGAAAGGATGAGGTCGGCGGCCGCCAGATCCCAGTCGTGGGCGTTGCGCTTGACCAGCGTCGCATCGATGCGCCCGTCCGCCACCATGGCAAGCCTGTAGGCGAGCGACGGCACATGCGAGATGCGGTGCACGCCGCCGGAAAGGCCCCGGTGGAGATCCTGCGTCATGTCCTCGGGGATCGCCATGCGCGTCGAACGGCTGGCATCCGGCTCGGTGACATGGATGGGCTCGCCGTTCTTCAGCGCCACGCCGTCGGCGGCGGCGGTGAACAGTTCGTCGAGCGACGGCGCAAAGAGCACGCCCGCGACGGGGCGGCCCCGGTGCACGACGGCGGCGCTGACGCACCAGATGTCCTTGCCGGCGATGAAGGCGCGCGTGCCGTCGATCGGGTCGATGACGAAGACCGTCTCGCAGTCGAGCCGGCCGGCATCGTCGTCGGTCTCCTCCGACAGCCAGCCATAGTTCGGCCGGGCGGAGAGCAGCTCCTTCTTGAGGATATCGTTGGCCGCGAAATCGGCGGCACTCACCGGCGAGTGGCCGCCGTTCTTCCACCAGACTTCCGGCCCCTTGCGGAAGAAATCGAGCGCGCGCGCCCCCGCCAGCCGCGCCGCGCCGACGAGCAGATCGAGGTCGGCGGTCCAGGGGTTGGCGGGGTTCGACATGGTGTCACGTCCCGGCAAGCGTCATGCCTTCGATGGCCAGCGTCGGCGCGGCGACGCCGAACGAGCGGTCGATGTCATTTGCCGGCGTGATGCGCATGAACATGTCGACGAGGTTGGAGGCGATGGTGACTTCGGAGACCGCGAAGGTCAGCGCGCCATTCTCGATCCAGTAGCCGGAGGCGCCGCGGCTGTATTCGCCCGTCACCATGTTGACGCCCTGGCCGATCAGCTCGGTCACGTAGAAACCGGTGCCGACGGAGCGGATCAGGTCTTCCGCCGAAATATCGCCGGGCTCCAGCGCAAGGTTGGTGGAGGCCGGGTTGACCGAAGTGCCGCCGCGCACGCCACGGCCGTTCGTCTTGAGGTCGAGTTCGTTGGCGGTGGAGGTGGAGAGGAACCAGTGCTGCAACACGCCGTCCTCGATCATCGCGAGGCGCTTGCCGGTGACGCCCTCGCCGTCGAAGGGACGGGAGGAGGAGCCGCGCACGATGAGCGGATCATCGGTGACCGAAAGCCCTGCCTTCAGCACCTGCTTGCCCATGCGGTCGCGCAAGAAGCTCGTCTTGCGGGCGACGGAGGCGCCGTTGATGGCGCCGGCGATGTGGCCGGTCATGCCGCGCGCCACGCGCGGATCGAAGACGACGGTGACGTTCTTGGCCGTCGGCACCTGGCGCGGGTTGAGCCGGCGCACGGCGCGCGCCGCTGCCTCGCGGCCGATCTCTTCGGCATCGCGCAGGTCGGCGAAATAGAGGCTCGAATCGTAGTCATAGTCGCGCTCCATCTTCGTGCCTTCGCCGGCAATGACGCTGACGGAGCGGCCGAAGCGGCTGGCGCTATAGGCGCCGGAAAAGCCGTGCGAGGTGGCGAGCACCAGGCCGCCCATGCCGGCGGACGCGCCGCCGCCGCCGGAATTGGTGATGCCGGAGACCGCCAGCGCCGCGGCTTCGGCGGCAAGTGCTGCCTCGGTCAGCTGTTCGGCGGAGACTTCGGTCGGGTCGTAGAGTTCGAGGTCCGGCCAGTCGCGCGCAAGGTCGGCCTCTGCGGCAAGCGACGCATAGGGATCTTCCGGCGAGGCCTTGGCCATGGCGACGGCGCGCTCGGCGAGCACCGTCAGGTCGAAGCCGGGATTGGCGGAAACGCTGGCGACGCGCTTGCCGACGAAGACGCGCAGCGAGAAGTCGTCGCTCTCTGACGCTTCAGTGCCCTCGACCTTGCCGAGCCGCACGCTGACGGATGAAGAGCGGCCGCGCACGACGACGGCATCGGCCGCCTCCGCCCCCGCCTGTATGGCGCGGTCGATGAGTTCGCCGGCGCGCGCGAGAAGGCTTGCGGAATCGATCGTCTCTGACATGACTTGGCCTTTCTTTGCTGACCCATTTATTGTGCAGTAGCACGAGCATCAAGGGCAGCCGCGCCTTTTTTGCCCTCGCGCCCGCGCCCCTCGAAGAAAGCCTTCCGCATGTCCTATACCCACAGCCCGTATAACGAGGTCCTGCTGATGCTCGGCGGCGCGCTTCTCGCCGCGCCGATCTTCAAGCGGCTGGGGCTCGGCACCATTCTCGGCTACCTTGCCGCCGGCGTGGTAATCGGCCCGATCCTGCACCAGATCCGCGATGGCGAGGAACTGCTGGGCGTCGCCGAACTCGGTGTCGTCTTCCTGCTCTTCCTGATCGGGCTGGAACTGAAGCCGTCTCGCCTATGGGCGATGCGCCACGACATTTTCGGGCTCGGCCTGGCGCAGGTCGTGCTGACTGGCCTGGTGCTGGCGGGGCTTACGCTGCTGTTCGGGCTGGAGGCGTGGGATGGGGCGCTGATCATCGGCTTCGGCCTGGCGCTCTCCTCCACCGCCTTCGCCATGCAGATCCTCGACGAGAAGGGCGACACCAACACGCGCTTCGGCCAGCGTGCCTTTTCCATGCTGCTGTTCCAGGACCTCGCCATCGTGCCGCTGCTGGCGCTGATCCCGCTGCTTGCCGAACAGGCGCCGCAGGACACGACGACCGCCTTCCAGGACTTCCTCGTCGCCGTCGCCGCCATTGCCGCGCTCTTCGTCGCCGGCCGCTACCTGCTCAATCCGCTGTTCCAGATCATTGCGCGCACCGGTGCACGCGAGGCGATGATCGCGGCCGCCCTCTTCGTCGTGCTGGCCGCCGCCATGCTGCTGCAGATGGCCGGCCTTTCCATGGCCATGGGCGCCTTCCTTGCCGGCGTGCTGCTGGCCGATTCCTCCTATCGCCATGAATTGCAGGCGGATGTCGAACCGTTCCGCGGAATCCTGCTCGGCCTGTTCTTCATGGCCGTCGGCCTGTCGCTGCATCTCGACGTGATCTTTTCGAGCTGGCTGACCATCCTGATCGCCACGCCCGCCGTCATGCTGGTGAAGGGCTTCGTGATCTACGGCCTCTGCCGCTTCACCGGCTCCTCGCACAATGACGCCGTGCGCATTGCGCTGCTGCTGCCGCAGGGCGGCGAATTCGGCTTCGTGCTGTTCACCGCGGCGGCTGCCGCCGGCATCTTTTCCGGCGGCCTCGCCTCGCTGCTCATCGCCATCGTGACGACCTCCATGGCGCTGACGCCGATTGCGGCAGCACTTTCGCGCTTCCTGCTGGTGGCGGATGTCGAGGAGGAGATGGAGGAGGATTTCGAGGGTGCGGGGGCGGACGTGCTGATGATCGGCTTTTCGCGCTTCGGCCAGATCGCCGCACAGATCCTGCTTGCCGGCGGGCGCGAGGTCACGGTCATCGACCATTCGACCGACCGCGTGCGCCAGGCCGCGAATTTCGGCTTCCGCATCTATTTCGGCGACGGCACGCGCAAGGACGTGCTGCGCGCCGCCGGCATCGAGCGCGCCAAGATCGTCGCCGTCTGCACGCAGGGCAAGGCCTCGACGGACCGCATCGTCGATCTCGTACAGTCGGAATATCCCAACGCGACGATCTTCGCCCGCTCCTACGACCGGGTGCACACCCTTTCGCTGCGCGCCCGCGGCGTGCAGCACGACGTGCGCGAAACCTTCGAATCCGCCCTCGTCTTCGGCCGGGAAACGCTGGAAGCGCTCGGCGTCGAGCCGGACGACGCGCTGGCCATCGGCGACGACATCCGCCGCCGCGATGTAGCCCGGCTGGAGCTTCAGGCCGCCGAGGGAATTTCCGCCGGGCGGCACATGCTGCACTCCAAGCCGGTCAAGCCGGAGCCGCTGCTGAAGCCGAAGAACGTGACGCAGGCGGACGAGGAAGAGAGCGTCTAGGCCACCGCAGACAGCTTTTCGTCGAGCGCGCGTTTCAGCTCGTCGCGGATGCCGGCGGATGTGGCGAGGACTTCGCCGGCCTTGACGAAATCGAGCACCCGGAAGCGGCCGACATCCGGGCGGAGATAGATGTCCGGCGCGCCCTTTTCGAGTTTTAGCGTGACGATGGAGCGCATGGTGAGCTGGGTCGCACCATAGAGGCTGTCGATGCTGTTGGGCAGTTCCGCGGTGCCGGCCGCCGGCTGGCCGATCACGTCGACGCCGATGGTGATGTCGGCGTGGCCGATGAGGTGGTCGAAGGGCACCGGGTTCCACAGCCCGCCGTCGATCATCACGCGGCCGTTGATCATCACCGGGCGGAAGACGGCCGGGAGTGCGGCGGAGGCGGCGATCGCCGGGAACAGCGGGCCGCTCTCACAGACGCATTCGCACTGGCCGTAATAATCCGACGTCACGACCTTCAGCGGGATCGCCAGGTCTTCGAACGTCTCCGGCAGGCGATCCGGCAGGAAGGCCTTCAGCACGCGCTCCAGGTTGAACTGCCCGACGCGGAAGCCGACCTCGGAGAGCCGCGTGGGCCGGAGACTCCAGAGCCGGTTCATGATGCGGCTCGGATGGCCGATCGCGGCGAGCGTGTGCTCGCGGATTTCCTTGCCCGACATGCCGGCCGCCATGGCCGCGCCCAGGATGGCGCCGATCGAGGCGCCCGAGATCAGCACCGGGCGGATACCGAGTTCGTCCAGCACCTCGATCACATGGATATGGGCAAGGCCGCGCGCACCGCCGCCGCCAAGCGCGAGGGCGACCGTGGGTCCACTTGGCCGCGACACGTCTGCGGAAACGAGGGCATCGGTCATCGCGGCGGTCTCCTGCTCGCTTTTTGTTTCCGCCGCATTATCCGACGCCGAAGCGATGCCGCTTCGGCTGGAAATGCTCTACGGTTCAGCCGGACCGGTAGCGGTAGAAATGCATGCGCGTGTCGCCGAAGGTGCGGACTTCGAGAAGCTCGTAACCATCGACGGCGGCAGGCTGAATATCGGCACGCTCTTCGAGGATGGCAAGGGCGCCATCGACGAGCCAGCCGCCGCGCGCCGCCGCATCGAGCGCGCGCTCCCCAAGGCCCTTGGCATAGGGTGGATCGGCGAAGAGAAAGTCGAACGGCTCCACCGTGCCGACGCTGCCGAGCGCCGTGGCATCGCGCCGGAAAATCTTGGCGCGGCCGATGAGGCCGAGCGTTTCGATGTTGGAATGCAGGAGCCCCCTGCCCTCGACGCTCTGCTCGACGAAGAGGGCCGCGCGCGCGCCGCGCGACACCGCCTCCAGGCCTACAGCGCCGGTGCCCGCGAAGAGATCGAGCACGCGCGTGCCGTCGAGCGCCTCGGGGTAGGCATGCGACAGGATGTTGAACAGGCTTTCGCGCGTGCGGTCCGTCGTCGGACGAATGTCATCCGACTTCGGCGTCGCCAGCGCGCGGCCGCGAAACTCTCCGCCGACGATCCGCACGGGCGCTTACTTGCCCTTGCCGCGCGGACGGCTGCCACCGGCGGGCTTGCCGCCAGCGGGTTTTCCACCCGAGGGGCGTCCACCACCCGGCTTGCCGCCGAAGGATTTGCCGCCGGACGGCTTTGCGCCGAAAGGCTTGCCGCCATCGCGACGCGGCGGGCGATCCGAGAAGGTGCGTTCACCCTCGGCGCGGGGCTTGCGATCCGTACGATCGCCAAAGGAGCGCTCGCCTTCCGCGCGGGGTTTGCGGTCGCCACGGGCCGGACGGTCACCGAAGGAGCGGTCGCCGCGCGGCGGGCGATCACCAAAATCACGTGGCGCGCGGTCGTCGCCGGCGCCGGAACGCTTGCGACCGAAGCCGCCGCGACCGCCGTCGTCACGATCCTGCTTTTCCGGCTCGGAGGCGCGGATCCACTCGCCGTCCTCGTCGCGGGTCTTCAGCACGCGCGGCTTGTCGGCGCGGTCGTCGCCCGGGCGGCCACGGGCCGGTCCCCCCTTACGGTCGGGATCGAATTTCTTCGCCGTGCGGGTCGGCGCGCCATCGGCCGTGCGGCCGTAGCGCTTGGTCTTCGGCGCACCTTCCGGCCGTTCGCGCGGCTCGCGCTTCACGCCTTCGGCGGTCTCCGCCTTCTTTTCGGCAACCGGACGGGCGCCGGGCGCCATCCAGACATTCGACTTGCGGGCACGCACGGCGGGCTCGCGCTTCGGCTTGCCTTCGAAACGATCGTCGGTGCGGTCGCGAGGGCCGCCGCGCGGCTTCTCGCCAAAGCGGTCGTCGCGCTTGGTGTCGAGGCGGGCGCGGGCCTTTTCGCGGCGGTCTTCCGGCTTGTCGCGGCGGCCGGCGGGCTTTTCACCCCAGGCCGGCTGCGCGGCCTCACGGGTCTTGGCGGCCGGCTTCTCATCCGCATCGTCAACCGCATGGTCGAAGAGCGGCGCATCGAAATTCGCCTTGGCTTCCTCGATGAGGCGGGGGCCGAGCTGGTCGCGCAGCGTGCGGCCGCGGATTTCCTGGGCGTGGCCTTCCGGCAGTTCGCCGAGCTGGAACGGGCCGTAGGAAATGCGGATCAGCCGGTTCACGTCGAGGCCGAGCGCGCCGAGCACGTTCTTGATCTCGCGGTTCTTGCCTTCGCGAAGACCCATGGTGATCCAGACATTGGTGCCCTGCACCTTGTCGAGCGTCGCGTCGATCGCGCCGTAAAGCACGCCGTCGACGGCGAGGCCGTCCTTCAGCTTGTCGAGGTCGGCCTGCTCGATCTTGCCGTGGGCGCGCACGCGGTAGCGGCGCAGCCAGCCGGTCGTCGGCAGCTCCAGCATGCGGGCGAGGCCGCCGTCATTGGTCAGCAGCAGCAGGCCTTCGGTGTTGATGTCGAGGCGGCCGATGGACATGACGCGCGGCAGGTCTTCGGGCAGGTTGTCGAAGACCGTCGGGCGGCCTTCCGGGTCGGCATTGGTGGTCACCAGGCCGGCCGGTTTGTGGTAGAGCCAGAGGCGCGTGCGCTCGATGCCGCGGATCGGCATGCCGTCGACCTCGATGCGGTCGGCGAAGGTGGCGTTGAGCACCGGCGTGTCCAGCACCTTGCCGTTCACGCTGACACGGCCTTCCATGATCATGCGCTCGATATCGCGGCGCGAGGCGACGCCCGCACGGGCGAGCAGCTTGGAAATGCGCTCGGGCGCGAGGTCGGCGCTTGCCGAAGCGGCCGGTGCCGCCTTGGCGGGCTTCGCGTCGCGGGCCGGCTTTGCATCACGCGCGGGTTTTCCCGCGAAGGGTTTGCCGCCCGGCTTCTTGCCTGCCGGCTTGCCGGCGGCAAAGGATGGCTTGCCCTCGCCGGCCGATGCGGCGGCACGGGGCTTGCGGTCACGGCCCGCGGGCTTGTCGCCCGGCCGTTTTGGCTTGTCTTTGAATGTCATTTGTGCTGCCTGCGTTTTGGCGTGTCCTATCAGGTCACACGCCCCGGGTTAAGAGGAATTCGTGCCGCTCATGACAAATCGCTTCATGGAGATCGCGCTGGCCGAGGCGCGTGCGGCAGGAGAAAGGGGCGAAGTGCCCGTCGGCGCCGTGCTGGTGCTCGACGGCGCGGTCGTCGCGCAGTCCGGCAACCGTACGCGGGCGGAGAGCGACGTCACCGCCCATGCCGAGGTCGCCGTCATCCGCGAGGCCTCCCGCAAGCTCGGCCAGGAGCGGCTGACGGGCGCCGATCTCTACGTGACGCTCGAACCCTGCACGCTCTGCGCCGCCGCCATTTCCTTCGCCCGCATCCGTAGGCTCTATTACGGTGCGGAGGACCCGAAGGGCGGCGCGGTGGACAATGGCGTACGCTTCTTCGCTCAGCCGACCTGCCACCACGCGCCCGATGTCTATTCCGGCATCGGCGGCCTGGAAGCGGCGGAAATCCTCAAGGATTTCTTCGCCGAGCGGCGCTGATCAGCCTTCAGCGAACTGTTTAAGCTTGTCGCCGCTCAGGCGGTAGCGGACCCATTCGGACTGCGGCTCGGCGCCGATGGCGTCATAGACGCGGATGGCCGGCGTGTTCCAGTCGAGCACGCTCCATTCGAACCGGCCGCAGCCCTCCTCGATCGCGATGCGGGCGAGATGGCGCAGCAGCATCTTTCCGACGCCGGCGCCGCGGTGATCGGGCGTCACATAGAGGTCTTCGAGATAGAGCCCGTTCTTCGCCTGCCAGGTGGAATAGGACAGGAACCAGACGGCGGAACCGGCGGGTTCGCCCGCCTCCGTCTCGCAGATCACCGCGCGGGTGACGGAGCCTTCGCCGAACAGCGAGGAAGCAATCGTCTCCTCGGTCGCCGCAACCTCGTGCAGCGCCTTTTCGTAATCGGCAAGTTCGCGGATGAAACGCAGGATGGTGCCGGCGTCGCTGACCGACGCCGGGCGAATTCTGTAAGCCGTCATCGGCTTAGAAAGGCCACCAGGCGGAACCGCTCTGCTTGGCCGCCTTCGCTTCCTTCTTGCGGCGGCGCTCCTTGGTGCGCTCCGGCTCGCCGAGATCGGCCGAGGCCTCTTCCGGAAGGCGGCGATAATCGACCGGCGGATCGCTCAGGTAACGGCGCTTGTCGGAATAGGCACCCATCTGCAGCCGGCGCGCATCGCGATAGGCAGCGGTCTGTTCAGCGGCGGAAAGCTTGCGGTTCGTCGTGCTCTGCGCGGCGAGCGGCGAACGATAGTTCCCGTCGTCGCTGTTGGCCGCAGCCTCGGTACGCAAACGCTCGCGCATCTCCTCGGGGCTTTCGATCCACTCGGGATTGTCCTTGCTGGAGACGGACTGCTGCGGCGTGGCAAGGGCGACCTCGTCCTTCGGCACCACGAGGCCCCCGCGCGGCTGGTAGCGGATGTTCTTCTTTTCCGCGTCGTCGGGCCGGAGCGTCACCGCATTGCCGATATCATCCACCAGCTGCTCGCCGGCGGTCTTGCCGGTGCCGTAGGTCGGCCCCATGCAGCCGGTCAGCAGGAGGCTTCCACCGAGGAGGCCGATCAAGCCGGTACGCAGCCGAATATTTCGCGTCATTCCCATGAATACCCTTCCAGCAGAGCCGGCGCCCAAAGCCCGAACACGGCAATAGATCGCCGTGCCATGGCGGAAAAATCCGACCATTTTCAGGCAGCAATACCGGATGAAGACCGCAAGCGCAATTCATCCGGAATATTGACGGCCGGAAAGCCCCGGCCGTCAACAATGCTGTGCCTTACGCCGCGCGGCGAAAACCGATCTCGCGCAGTGCCGCCGCATCGCGGGCCGAGACGTCCGGATAGTCCGGATCGGCGCCAACATCCGTGGTGATGCGCCAGGAGCGCGCGCACTTCCTGCCCTCGGCAAGCTGCGGCTCGACGGAGACCTTGGCGACGTCCTGAAGACGGAAGGCATTGGCCGGGCCTTCGCCGGCAACCAGCGTGATGGCCGAGGTGATGCAGATTTCCGCAAAGTCCTGGCCTTCGAGGGCTGCAAGCAGCTCCGGATCGTCGATGTGCACGACCGGGGCAGCCTCCAGTGAGGCGCCGATGCGCTTCTCGCGGCGTTCGATCTCCAGCGCGCCGGTGACCACCGAGCGCACGGCGCGGATCTTCTCCCACTTGGCTTCCAGCGCATCGTTGCGCCATTCGGCCGGCACCACCGGGAACTGTTCCAGATGCACCGAAACGGCGTCCGGCTTCAGTGACAGCCAGGCTTCCTCCGTGGTGAAGGGCAGCATGGGGGCGAGCCAGGTGACGAGGCACTCGAACAGCTTGCGGATGACCGCGAGCGAGGCGCGGCGCTTCAGCGAGGACGGGGCGTCGCAGTAGAGCGCATCCTTGCGGACGTCGAAGTAGAAGGCCGAGAGTTCGACATTCGAGAAGTCGATGAGCGAACGGGCGATCTTCTTGAAATCGAACGCGTCGTAGCCTTCGCGCACGACGGCGTCGAGCTCGGAGAGCCGGTGCAGCATGAGCTTTTCGAGCTCCGGCATGTCGGCATAGGCGATCTCCTCGCCCGTGTCGTGCGCCAGTGTGCCCAGCATCCAGCGCACCGTGTTGCGGAGCTTCCGGTAGGCGTCGATGTTGGTCTGGATGATCGTCTTGCCGAGGCGCTGATCTTCCCAGTAGTCGGTCGTCATGACCCAGAGGCGCAGGATATCGGCGCCCGATTCCTTCATCACGTCCTGCGGCGAGACGACGTTGCCCTTGGACTTCGACATCTTCTCGCCCTTCTCGTCCATGGTGAAACCATGGGTGATGACGGCGTTATAGGGCGCGCGGCCACGGGTCGCCGCCGATTCCAGCAGCGAGGAGTGGAACCAGCCGCGATGCTGGTCGGAGCCTTCCAGATAGACGTCGGCCGGCCATTTCAGGTCGGGGCGGTCTTCCAGCGTGAAGGTGTGCGTCGAGCCCGAGTCGAACCAGACGTCGAGGATGTCCATGACCTGCGTCCACTTGGCCGGGTCGTGGTCGTTGCCGAGGAAACGCTCCTTGGCGCCTTCGGCAAACCACGCGTCGGCGCCTTCCTGCTCGAAGGCTTCGAGGATGCGGGCATTGACGGCCTCGTCGATCAGCACTTCGCCCTTCTCGTCGGCGAAGACGGCGATCGGGACGCCCCAGGCGCGCTGGCGCGACAGCACCCAGTCCGGGCGGCCTTCGATCATGGCGCGCAGGCGGTTCTGGCCGGCGGCGGGCACGAAGCGGGTCTCGTCGATGGCGTTCAGCGAACGCGAGCGCAGCGTCGTGCCGTCGCCGAGTTCCTTGTCCATGTAGACGAACCATTGCGGCGTGTTGCGGAAGATGACCGGCTTCTTGGAGCGCCAGGAATGCGGATAGGAATGCTTGATGCGGCCGCGGGCAAACAGGTTGCTGGCGGCGATCAGCGCCTTGATGACGCGCTCGTTGGCGTCGCCCTTCTTGCCGTTGTCGTCCATGACGCGCGCGCCGTCGAAGCCGGGGGCGTCGGCGGTGTAGAAGCCGGCGTCGTCGACGGTGAACGGGATTTTCGACGAGATGCCGCGGGCTTCGAGCGCGCGGGCCGCTGCCGTCCAGGCGTCAAAGTCCTCGCGACCGTGACCGGGTGCGGTGTGCACGAAGCCGGTGCCGGCGTCGTCGGTGACGTGGTCGCCATCAAGCAGCGGCACCTTGAAGTCGTAACCGAGCGAGGCCAGCGGATGGGCGCAGACGACCGCCTCCAGCTCTTCCGGCGCGATATCGCGGAGGAACTTGAAGGTGAGCTTTGCCTTGGCCGCCGATTCATCGGCAAGACGGGTGGCGAAGATCAGCTTTTCGCCCGGCTGCGGACCGAAATCGTTCTGCGCGCTTTCCACCTCGTAGAGGCCGTAGGGATAGCGCGACGAGAAGGCGATGCCGCGGTTGCCGGGGATCGTCCAGGGCGTGGTGGTCCAGATGACGACGGAAGCACCCTCAAGATCAGCAACCTCTTTCATTACTGGCATCAGCTGGTCAGATTCCAGGGGGCCGGCATGGGTTGCTACGTGATGTTTCCACTCGACAATCGGGAACTTTACCCAGATCGCATCGCTCTCGACATCGGCATATTCGACTTCGGCTTCGGCCAGTGCCGTGCGCTCGACAACCGACCACATGACGGGCTTGGAGCCGCGGTAGAGCTGGCCGCTCTTGGCGATCTTCAGCAGTTCGCCGGCGATGCGGGCTTCCGCGTGGAAGTTCATCGTCGTGTAGGGGTTGTCGAAGTCGCCCTCGATGCCGAGGCGCTTGAACTCTTCCGCCTGGATCTTGATCCAGCCGGCGGCGAAGTCGCGGCATTCCTGGCGGAATTCGTTGACCGGGACCTCGTCCTTGTTCTTGCCCTTCTCGCGGTACTTTTCCTCGATCTTCCATTCGATCGGAAGGCCGTGGCAGTCCCAGCCGGGCACGTAGTTGGAGTCAAAGCCGCGCATCTGGAAGGAGCGGGTGATGACGTCCTTGAGGATCTTGTTCAGCGCGTGGCCGATATGGATGTTGCCGTTGGCATAGGGCGGGCCATCGTGCAGCACGAATTTCTCGCGGCCGGCGGCGGAGGCGCGCAGCTTTTTGTAGAGACCCATCTGCTGCCAGCGGGCCACCGTTTCCGGCTCCTTCGTCGGCAGGCCGGCGCGCATCGGGAAATCCGTCTGCGGCAGGTAGAGGGTGGACGAATAATCGACTTTTTCGGGCGTATCGGTCATGGATATGGCTATCGTCTTTTTTTCGCGCGCGTTTGCGCATGCGGGGATATTGTCAGGCTCCGACGGCGGGGGCGCTTTTCGAAAACGCCCAAAATCCCGGACCTTCCGGCCTCGCTCAGAGCGCGCGGAAGGCCGGGCCACTAATTCGCAGATCGATGGTCAGCCGGTTGAGCATCATGCGCGCGGTATTACGGCCTTTTCGCCATTTTGAAAAGACGCCAGAGTCGTTTGTTCCTAGAAACAGATGCGCTGGTCGATCGGCCCCAGCGGCGTGACGCCGGAAAGCAGCGCGCGCGCCTCCTCCTCGTCGCGCTTCATCTGGATGACGAGCGGGTCGAGGCCGTCGAATTTCAGCTCGTCGCGCAGGTGGCCGAAGAAGGAGACGGCGGAGACTTCGCCGTAGAGATCGCCGGAGAAATCGAACAGGAAGGTTTCGAGCAGCGGCACGCCGTTCGAGGTGACCGTCGGGCGGCGGCCGTAGCTGGCGACGCCGTCGTGCAGGCTGCCATCGGGACGGCGGAAGCGCACGGCATAGATGCCGTTGCGCAGTTCCACTTCCGGGGGGAGCTGCATGTTGGCGGTCGGGTAGCCGAGCGTGCGGCCGAGCTTCTTGCCGTCGATGACCTCCGCCTCGACCGTATAGCGGTAGCCAAGCTGGCCGGCCGCTTCCACGACGGCGCCCTCGCCAAGCAGGGCGCGGGTGAAGCTCGACGAGATGACCGAGGCGTTCTCGTCGCGGAAGGCATCGACCAGCGTCACGCCGAAACCGTTGTCCTGGCCGGCGGCCATCAGGAAGGCCGGGCCGCCTTCCCTGCCCTTGCCGAAGTGGAAATCGAAGCCGGTGACGACCTCGGAGGCGTGCAGCCACTCGATCAGCACCGAGCGGATGAAATCATGCGCCGACATTTCGGAAAAGCCGCGGTCGAACGGGTATTCGATGACCGCGGAAAAACCCATGCCTTCGAGGATGCGCGCCTTCAGCGGCGCCGGCGTCAGGCGGAAGACCGGGCGCTCGGGGCGGAAGACGGTGCGGGGATGCGGCTCGAAGGTCAGCACGAGGGCCGGGATGCCGCGGTCGCTCGCAAGGTCGAGCGCGCGTTGCAGCACGGCCTGGTGGCCGCGGTGCACGCCGTCGAAATTGCCGATGGCGATGACGCCGCCGCGCAGGTGTTCCGGCAGCGGCTGCTTTGTCTCGTTCCTGTGAAATACCGTCATGACGACCGTCTCCGTCACTGCAGCCGGGGCATCCACCATTTGGGGTGGGAACGTTCGCGCGTCAGGAAAGCCGCGAGCTTCGCCTCGTCGGTGCGGCCCGCTTCGACATATTCCTGCGCATGGATGCCGCCGGAAATATAGAGCACATCGAGGCCAAAGGCTTCCGCGCCGCGCACATCCGTCGGCATGCCGTCGCCGACCGCGATCACGCGCGACAGGTCGAAGTCGCCGCGCACGTCCTTCGCCTCGGCGATCGATTTCTCATAGATCGGCCGGTGCGGTTTGCCGGCGATCAGGCTCGTGCAGCCGAGCTCCTCGTAGAATTTCGCGAGCGCCCCGGCACATTGGATGAGCCGGTGGCCGCGCTCGACGACGAGGTCCGGATTGGCACAGATGAAGGGCAGCTTTTTCGCGGCGAGGCTTTCCAGCTCCTCGCGATAGTCCTCGACGGTTTCCGTCTCGTCGCTGCGCAGGCCCGCACAGACCACGATGCCGGCCTCGTCGATGCCGACAGTCTCGACGCCGAGGCCGTCGAGCAGCGGCAGGTCCTTTTCGGCGCCGATGAAATAGACCTTCTTCGGGCCTTCGGCGATCAGCGCGCGGGTGACGTCGCCGGAGGTGACGATACGGTCGTAGGAATCGTCGGCGACGCCGAGGCCGCGGATCTGCACCTTGACGCCAGGATGGGGGCGCGGCGAATTGGTGATGAGCACGACGGTAAGGCCGGCGGCGCGGGCGGCGGCGAGCGCTTCCGAGGCATAGGAGAAGGCTTCCACGCCATTGTGCAGGACGCCCCAGACGTCGCAGAGCACCACGTCATATTGCGAAGCGATGTCGCGGAAAGATTGGATGCGTTCAGCCATCAGGTAGTCCTGTTCGAAATCGAGCCCGGCTGACATTGCAAAGCGAGGCCAAGAAAACAAGCCTCTCCACACAATTTTGCCCCATCAACAGGCAAACTGCCGGAAATTCATGGCCCTGACTTGATGGCGTGCGATTTCACTCCCATCTGCCGGCTGCGGTAACCATCCGGGGCAAAATAATTTCCGGGCGTCGTCCTTGACTCGAAAAGCGCCGGCGCCTATCTCCGGGCCGCTAGCACTCCTAACCAGTGAGTGCTAACATCCATCCATCGGGTCCATACCGGGATCCGCAATGTCATTCGATCGAGGGATAAGACAATGGCAAGCACCACCTTCCGCCCGCTTCACGATCGCGTCGTCGTACGTCGCGTCGAATCCGAAGCCAAGACCAAGGGCGGCATCATCATTCCGGACACCGCCAAGGAAAAGCCGCAGGAAGGCGAAATCGTCGCCGTCGGTTCCGGCGCCCGTGACGATTCCGGCAAGGTCGTTCCGCTGGACGTCAAGGCTGGCGACCGCGTTCTGTTCGGCAAGTGGTCGGGCACCGAAGTCAAGCTCGACGGCGAAGACCTTCTGATCATGAAGGAAGCCGACATCATGGGCATCATCGGCTGATCTAGCCGTTCATCCCCTTCCGAAATTCGCTGATACCTCTTTCAGGAGTTCACACAATGGCAGCCAAAGAAGTCAAGTTCGGCCGCACCGCGCGCGAAAAGATGCTGCGCGGCGTCGACATTCTCGCAGACGCAGTCAAGGTAACGCTCGGCCCGAAGGGTCGTAACGTTGTTATCGACAAGTCCTTCGGCGCACCGCGCATCACCAAGGACGGCGTTTCCGTCGCCAAGGAAATCGAACTGGAAGACAAGTTCGAGAACATGGGCGCCCAACTCGTTCGCGAAGTCGCTTCCAAGACCAACGACATCGCCGGCGACGGCACGACGACGGCAACCGTTCTTGCCCAGGCCATCGTTCGCGAAGGCAACAAGGCTGTTGCAGCCGGCATGAACCCGATGGACCTGAAGCGCGGCATCGATCTCGCCGTTGCTGAAGTCGTCAAGGATCTCCAGGCCAAGGCCAAGAAGATCAACACCTCGGAAGAAGTCGCCCAGGTCGGCACGATCTCCGCAAACGGCGACAAGCAGGTCGGTCTCGACATTGCCGAAGCCATGCAGAAGGTTGGCAACGAAGGCGTCATCACGGTTGAAGAAGCCAAGACCGCCGAAACCGAACTCGAAGTCGTCGAAGGCATGCAGTTCGACCGCGGCTACCTGTCGCCCTACTTCGTGACCAACCCGGAAAAGATGGTCGCCGACCTCGAAGACGCTTTCATTCTCCTGCACGAGAAGAAGCTCTCGAACCTCCAGGCGATGCTCCCGGTTCTCGAAGCCGTCGTCCAGACCGGCAAGCCGCTCGTCATCATCGCTGAAGACGTCGAAGGCGAAGCCCTTGCTACGCTCGTCGTCAACAAGCTGCGTGGCGGCCTCAAGATCGCTGCCGTCAAGGCTCCGGGCTTCGGCGACCGCCGCAAGGCCATGCTCGAAGACATCGCCATCCTGTCGGGCGGCACCGTGATCTCCGAGGACCTCGGCATCAAGCTCGAAAACGTCACGCTCGACATGCTCGGCCGTGCGAAGAAGGTCTCGATCACCAAGGAAAACACGACGATCGTCGACGGTGCCGGCCAGAAGTCGGAAATCGAAGGCCGCGTCGCGCAGATCAAGGCCCAGATCGAAGAAACCACCTCCGATTACGACCGCGAGAAGCTGCAGGAACGCCTTGCCAAGCTCGCTGGCGGCGTTGCCGTGATCCGCGTCGGCGGCTCGACGGAAGTCGAAGTCAAGGAAAAGAAGGACCGCATCGACGACGCCCTCAACGCGACGCGCGCTGCCGTTCAGGAAGGCATCGTACCGGGCGGCGGCGTTGCCCTGCTGCGCTCCTCCGTCAAGATCACCTCCAAGGGTGAGAACGACGACCAGGAAGCCGGCATCAACATCGTTCGCAAGGCGCTGCAGTCCCTCGTTCGCCAGATCGCGGAAAACGCTGGTGACGAAGCTTCGATCGTTGTCGGCAAGATCCTCGACAAGAACGAAGACAACTACGGCTACAACGCCCAGACGGGCGAATACGGCGACCTGATCGCACTCGGCATCGTCGACCCGGTCAAGGTTGTCCGCACGGCTCTGCAGAACGCAGCTTCGGTTGCTTCGCTGCTGATCACGACGGAAGCCATGATCGCCGAACTGCCGAAGAAGGATGCACCGGGCGGCATGCCTGGCGGCATGGGCGGCATGGGCGGCATGGACATGATGTGATAGGCGCAAGCCTTCACATCTGAGCCAGCTGGTTCAGTTCGGAAAGGGCGGTCTTCGGGCCGCCCTTTTTGTTTTTCGGGCAAAGGGACGCATTTCAAAGAGGTTCACCGGACTGCATCGTTTCCGTGAAAAGAATTTTTCCGTTTGTACAATAATTCTCAAAAAGCCGTTGCTGGCATCAAAAAACCAATTATAAAGACGCCCCAAGTGAACTGTAAGATTCACCCGGGGTACAGGTGCTGGTTTTGGACAGGAACATGTCGATAAACCGCGCAGCCAGTTCTCCCTGAAATATATTGATAGAACCGCCGGAAGACTTGAAAGAAGGGTCAGCGGCGGTTTTCACGCGTACGTCCGATCCGATACGCATAGCAGGATCCGGACGAAGTTCAGTACATGGGAAAGTGGTTCGGCGGACTTCGAGGGTTGTCGCCGGCGCTCTCTTTTAACGTGTCGCGTGCCCGAAACGGGGCGTGACATGTCGGCCAAATTCGAGCAACTGCCTGAGGTCGTAGGTGTTCAAGATAATCAAGACTGATCTCTCGTCGCCCTTTCTTCCGGGCTCGATGGGGTTCGACGAGACGGACAACGAACTGCTGACGCAATATTGCGTGACGGAGCGCTGGACCGGCGATCTTTCCAACGGCCTCTTCACGCTTGGCGACAAGGCGATGCAGGCGCATGGCCTGCCGCAGCGCGCCTGCGGGCTGTTGAACCTCATCCGCTGCTACGAGCCGCTCGACCGCACGCGCGTGCTCGAACTCTTCGAGCAGGCGGCCTCCTCATCCTCGTCCTTCTGCTTCTCAACGACCATTCACCTCGACGGCGCGCCGCGCCAGCCGGTGTTCTGCGTTGGGGAATCGACGGGCCTGGAGGAGAAATACGCCGGCACGATCATCGGCGTCTTCATCTTCCCCCGCTTCCAGATCGACCTCGCCGGCCGCCGCTTCAAGCGGCAATAGGCCGCTTCAGGCGGCCTTGCTGGCCTCGACGCTGGTACGGATGCTTTCCACCGGCATCGGGCGACCCAGGAAATAGCCCTGCGCCTCGTCGCAACCCTCGTCGAGCAGGATGGCAAGCTGGTTGCTCGTCTCCACGCCCTCCGCCAGGACCGGCACGCGCAGCGTCTGGCCGAGCGCCAGGATGGCGCGGATGATGGCCTTGGCCTCCGGGCTTGCCTCCACCTCGCTCATGAAGCTGCGGTCAAGCTTGATCTTGTCGAAGGGGAAGGCGCGCAGCGTTTCCAGCGACGAATAGCCGGTGCCGAAATCGTCGATGGCGATGGTGACGCCGAAGGCCTTGATGCGGCGCAGCGTCTGGAGCGCCCGCTCCTTGTCGGCGATGATGGTCGATTCGGTGATTTCGAGCTCCAGCCGGCGGGGGTTGAGGCCCGTTTCCAGGAGCACCCGGTGCACGAGGTCCGCGACATCGGCATTTCCAAGCTGGATCGGCGACAGGTTGACGGCGATCTTGTGGTCGTTGTTCCATGTTGCAGCCTCGCGGCATGCCTCGCGCAGAACCCATTCACCGATCGGCAGGATGGCGCCGCACTCCTCGGCAATCGGGATGAAATCGCCCGGAGGGATCTTGCCGCGCAGCGGATGGTGCCAGCGCAGCAGCACCTCGTAGCCGATCGTCTCGCCGGAGGTAACAGCTTTCTGGACCTGGTAGTGCAGTTGCAGTTCTTTGCGCTCCACGGCCTGCCAGAGGTCGTTGGCGATGAGGCGGCGGCTGCGGGCGGCCTCGTCCATCGAGACCTCGTAGAAGCAGACCGTCTGGGTCAGCGCATCCTTGGCGCGGTACATGGCAAGGTCGGCATTGTTGATGAGCGCTTCGACCGTGTCGGCATCCTGCGGGTAGATCGCGACGCCAAGGCTGGCGCCCGGCTTGATATCGTAGCCGTCGATGCGGATCTCCGCGTTAAGGCAGTTCTCCAGACGCTGGATGAAGTCGGTGAGGTCAGCCACGTCCGAAAAACGCTTGGCGGCGGCGAATTCGTCCCCGCCGAAGCGGGCGACCGTCTCGTCGGCCTCCAGGCAGGCCTGCATGCGCTTCGACAGCGTGGTGAGCACTTCGTCGCCCGCCGCGTGACCGCGCGTGTCGTTGATTTCCTTGAACTTGTCGAGGTCGATGCCGATTGCTGCGACCTTGCCGCCGGAGAGGCGGGCGGCATCGAGGTCGGCTTCGAGACGGTTGTTGAAGCTCGCACGGTTCGGCAGGCCGGTCAGTCCATCGTGGCGGGCGAGGAAGGAGATCTGCTCCTCGGAGCGCAGGCGCTCGGAAATATCCTCATAGGTCGCAACCCAGGCGCCGTCAGGCAGCGTGCGGTAGCGTAGTTGCACCGAGGTGCCGTTCGGTAGCTTCTCGACCATCGCGCCGCCGTCGTTCGCGAGAATCGCAGCGCGGCGACGCGCATAGACGTCCCGTGCCTTCGCCTGGCGCACATCCGGATCGGAAAACAGGTGGGTGACGCCCTGGTCGACGATCTCGCGCAGCGTCATGCCGGGCTGGATGCGGCCTTCCGGGAAGCCGAAGATCTCGCTGTAGCGCTTGTTGGCGATGAGCAGGCGTTCGTCCTTGTCGAACAGGCAGAGGCCCTGCGACATGTTTTCGAGCGCGAGGTCGAGGTTCTTCGTCACGGCAGCGAGCCGGTCGGCGTCGGCCTTTTCCTTCGTGACGTCCTTGGTAATCTTGGCGTAGCCGACGAGTACGCCGCCGGCATCGTAAATCGGATCGATGACGACATTCGCCCAGAAGCGGCCGCCGTCCTTCTTGTAGCGCCAGCCCTCGCTCTCGTATTTGCCTTCCGCGCGCGCAAGCGCCAGCGCGCGCTCGGGCAGGCCGGCCGCGCGGTCCTCCTCGCTGTAGAAATGCGAGAAGTGCTGACCGACGATCTCATGGGCCTTGTAGCCCTTGCTGCGCTCGGCGCCCGCGTTCCAGTTGGCGACCCGGCCTTCCGGGTCGAGCATGTAGATGGCGTAATCCTTGACGCCCTGCACGAGCATGGCGAACTGGCGTGTGCTCTCGCTGGCGGCAAGCTCCGACTGCCTGGCGAAGACGGCGGCCGTCAGCCCTGCGAAGAGCAACGAGAAGGCGACGACGGCAATCAGCGGCACCATCAGGCTGGTGGAGATCAGCGTGTCGTCGCTGACCGGCATCAGGCCCGGCTCGATCATCACGGCCGCCATTGCGGTGAAATGGAGCGAGACGACGCCGAGCGCCATCAGCACGGTGGCAAGGGCGCGACCCCGTGCGCCAAGCTGCGGGCGCATGCAGACATCGAGCGCCAGCATGCCGAAGAGACCGGCGCAGACGACGGAGGCCGCTACATAGACATTGTCCCAGACGATGCGGCCCGGAAGCTCCAGCGCCGACATGCCGATATAGTGCATGGAGGTGATGCCCGCGCCGAGCAGCAGGCCGCCCGCCACGACCGCGCTGCGACCGGGAACGTAGCTTGCGAGCGCCAGCCCGATCGTCGTGACGACGATCGCGACGGCCAGCGACAGCAGCGTCGGCTCCATGTCGAAGCCCATGGCGACGCCGGGATCGTAGGCCAGCATGGCGATGAAGTGGGTGGCCCAGATGCCGAAGCCGCTCGATGTGCCGGCGGCACCGAGCCAGAGGCCGCGCGCCTTCCCGTCGGAGACCTGTGCCCTTTGCGTCAGCGAGACCGCGACATAGCAGGACAGGAAGCATATGAACGCCGCGAGCAGCACGAGGCGGAGGTCGTGCTCGACGGCAATGCAGGTCAGGATACGAAGCATGAAGGGGCACCGGAGTGGGAGCGAAGTGGCCCCACTCAGCCGGAGAACCCTAAAAAATCAGTGAATTCAGAAAGCTTAACGCCGAACCGCTATATTTCGCATCAGTTCATACTTAACAAAGATCAAAACAGTACAACTGTTTCATTCAGCGACGAAAATGCAGCTCAACCTTCGGGCTATACACCTTTCAGAGCGTCAGGGCCTTGAGGTCCGTCGCTGGGTCCTCCAGTGCTTCCCGCGCGGGCGTGCGGCCCATCTCGATCAGCTTCTTGCCGACCACATAGGCCTTTGCATCGTTGACCGCGTCCACCGCGATCAGCCGGCCTTCGCGGAAATACCAGACGGAGACGCTGCCTTCGCGCTGTCCGGGGCGCACGAACGTATCGTCGAAGCCCATGCAGAAGCCGGCGATCTGCAATTTCACGTCATACTGGTCGGACCAGAACCAGGGTTTCGGCTCATAGGGCGCATCGCCGCCGGCGATGACGGCAGCCGCCGCTTCCGCCTGGTCGACGGCATTCTGTACGGATTCCAGCCGCACGCGATTACCCTCGAAGGGCAGAACGGCACAGTCGCCCATGGCGAAGACCGCGGGATCGGACGTGCGGGCATGGGCATCGACAACGATGCCGTTAGTGACCTCAAGACCCGCATCGCGCGCGAGCCCATCATTCGCCGCCACGCCGATGCCGGCGATCACCACGTCGACCGGCAGCACGAAGCCGTCGGAGAGTTCCGCGCCGGTGACGCGGCCATTCTCTCCCAAGAGGCTCACGAGGCCGGTCTTTTCGCGCACGTCAACGCCGCGCGCAGTGTGGATGGCCTTGAGGATGGTGGCAGTGGCGGGCGAAGCGACGCGGGCGAGAATGCGGTCGGCCATTTCGATGACAGTGACGTGCAGCCCCCTGCCCCGCGCGACGGCCGCGGCCTCCAGACCGATATAACCGCCGCCGACGACGAGCGCGCGGCGGCCTTCCTGCATTTCGACGCCAAGGCGGTCGGCATCGCGGTAGTCACGCACCGTGAACACGCCGTCGAGGTCGCCGCCGATCTCGGCCGGCAGGCGGCGCGGCGTCGCACCGGTTGCGAGTGCCAGATAGGCATAGTGCAATGTCGAGCCGTCGCTGAGCGTCACGCTCTTGGCCGAACGGTCGATGGCGGTGACCTCGGTCGACAGGCGGATGTCAACATTGTTGTCCGCATACCAGCTTTCCGGGCGGAACTTCAGGCGTTCGAGATCGGCCTCGCCGAGCAGGTATTTTTTCGAGAGCGGCGGTCGTTGGTAGGGGTGGCTCGCCTCGGCGGCGATGATCGTGATCGGCCGTTCGTCCTTCAATGCGCGCAATTTGGCAACGAGGGCAAATGCGGCCTGACCGCCACCCACAACAACCAGTCTTCCCGTCACGATGTTTCCCCGTCTTTGGTTTTACCGACAGGTAGCGCGCTCCGGCGGGCGGCGTCAACTCGTCGCCGCGCCGCCGGATTTTTCGTTTGCGTCAGGCTTTTGCCGGAATATCGAAGCCCTTCTGGGCCGCCGGGCGGGCCGAGGCGCGCTCCACCCAGTCCACGACGGACGGGAAGCTCGCATAGTCGAGCGCCTCGCGGCCGCCATAGAAAATATCCGCGCCGCGCACCCACGGATAGGTCGTGATGTCGGCGATGGTATATTCATCGCCCATGATCCACGGACGATCTTTCAGCCGGTCCTCCAGCACCGAGAGCAGGCGCTTCGATTCGTCCCGGTAACGCTCCGTCGGATAGGAATTGTTGGCGACCTTGTCGGCGGCGAATTTGTAGAAATGGCCGAATTGGCCGAGCATAGGCCCGACGCCGCTCATCTGGAACATCACCCAGCTCAGCGTCTCGTAGCGCAACGCCGGATCGGCGGGGATGAGTTTTCCCGTCTTTTCCGCGAGGTACACGAGGATGGCGCCCGATTCGAAAAGGCCGATCGGCTTGCCGCCGGGGCCGTTCGGATCGATGATCGCCGGGATGCGGCCGTTCGGGTTGAGCGAGATGAATTCCGGCGACTTCACGCCATCAGGCCCGAACTCGATGCGGTGCGGCTCATAGGCGAGGCCGAGTTCTTCCAGCGCGATCGACACCTTCACGCCATTCGGCGTCGGCAGCGAATAGAGCTGGATGATATCGGGGTTCTTGGCGGGCCACTTTTTGGTGATGGGGAAGGACGACAGATCTGCCATGGAGGACTCCTTGCGATGGGAGCTTTTAGATAGGACACTCAAACAGGGTTTGTGAGGGTCGGGCCGAAACATTTCAACGGGAAAACGGAGGGCGCATGACGATCTTTCAGGGCATCAATGTCGTTTCCGTTTCCGTGACCGACCTTGACGCGGCCCGCAACTTCTATCGCGATACGCTAGGGCTCGGAGAGCCATCCTTCGACCTGCCGGATGCCGGGTGGATCGAATTCTCGACCGGCGCTGCGAGCGGCAATCTTTCGCTCACTCTGGCTGAAGAGGGCTGGCAGCCCGGCTTCGGCACGACCATCGTCTTGAATGTCGCGGATTGCCGGGTGGCGGTGGAGGTCTTGCGGAGCCGAGGCGTACGGTGTGACGATGCGCAGGATTTTCCCGGCTTCGTCACCTTTGCAAGCTTCTACGATCCGTTCGGCAATCGGCTGCAAATGTGCAGCCCGGCGCCGTGAAGCTCACAGCGCCTTGCGCACCGCCTCGATGATTTCCGCCACCACCGCATTGCCCTCGTGCTCCGGCTTGCGGGCGCGCACGAGGCAGGCTTCGGACTTCAGGATCACGCCATCCGAGAGGATCTTCAGGTGGTTGGCGTGGAGCGTCGAGCCGGTGGAGGTAATGTCGACGATGATATCGGCGGAGCCGGAAGCCGGCGCGCCTTCCGTGGCACCAAGGCTTTCGACAATGCGGTAGAGCTGGATGCCGTGGTTGCCGGAGAAGAACTGCTGGGTCAGCCGCCAGTATTTCGTGGCGATGGTGAGCCTGCGGCGGTGGCGGGCGCGGAAATCCGCGGCGACATCGCCGAGATCGGCCATGGTATCGACATCGAGCCAGATTTCCGGCACGGCGACCACGACATCCGCATGGCCGAAACCGAGGCGGGCGCAGAATTCGACGCGGGCATCCGCCTCCGCCAGTCCCTCGCGCACGAGGTCCTCGCCGGTCACGCCGAAGTCGACGGTGCCGTTGGCGATCTCGCGGGAGATTTCGGAGGCCGACAGGAAGGCGATTTCGATATCGTCGCGCCCCTCGACGCGGCCGCGATAGGAGCGATCGTTGCCGACGGCGACGACGGAAAAGCCGGCGCGGGCGAGCACGGCGGAGGAATCCTCCTTCATACGGCCCTTGGAGGGCAGGCCGATGGTGATAGTCATGCGGCGGCTCCCTTCACGCTCGCGATCCGGTCGAGCCAGAGCGAGAAGCCGACCGCCGGAATGCGCTCCTTCGCGCCGAGCAGCGTCAGCAGCCGGTCGAAACGGCCGCCGCCGGCGAGCACCAGCGCGTCGCCGTCCGGCGTGATCTCGAAGACGAGGCCGGTGTAATAATCAAGCGGGCGGCCGAAGGCGGCGCGATAGGTGATATCAGCCGGGTCGACGCCGATATCGCGCAGGGCCGCCACGCGGCTTTCGAAACGGGCCAGTGCCTCGCCGAGCGAAAGGCCGGCCTTTTGCGCGAAGGCGGCGAGTGCCTGGGGCGCTTCCGCAAGGCTGAGTTCGAGGGCCAGGAACTCCTTGAGCAGCGCCAGCGTGCGGTGGTCGAGCCGCGTGTTGGCGAGTTCCATTTTTTCGCGCAGCCGCCTTGCGATATCGGCGGGGCTGCGGCTGGCATTGGTGGAATAGCCGGTCGCTTCCATGGTCTGGTCGATATGGGCGACCAGCGTCGCCTCGTCGTCGAGTTTTCCCAGAATGGCGAGGCGCTCGACCTCAGGGCCGAAGACGCCGGAGGGGGCGGGATCGGACAGATCGGCCATCAGCTTCTGCAATTGCGCCTGGTTGCCGAAGGCATGCACCAGCCGCTTCTGCCAGCCGGCCGGCAGGCCGCAGGCGGCAACGACCGCCTCAAACACCGACTGGTCGCCGAGCACGACCGAAAGGCCGACGCCCGGCAGGCGGTTCTTCAGCACGGAAAGCGCATCGCAGACCGCGCGCGCATCGGCGCGGGCGACATCCTGTTCGCCGAGGTCTTCGATGCCCGCCTGGTAGAACTCGTTCGAGCCCTCGCGGCGCTGGCGGAAGACCTCACCGAGATAGGCGTAGCGCTTCGGCGTGCCGGTCGCCGTCTCGATGTGGCGCAGGCAGACGGGAATGGTGAATTCGGGGCGCAGGCACAGGCTCTTGCCCGTCTCGCTCTCCGTCATGAAGATGCGCCGCCGCAGATCCTCGCCCGCCATGTCGAGGAAGGGTTCTGCCGGCTGGATGACCGGCGTATCGACGCGCTCCGTGTGGAGGTTTTCCAGATCGGCGATGAGGTCGGGCGCGAAGGCGGGCAGGTTGATCAGGGGCATGGCAGTCGCTCCGGCCGCGGGGATGCATACCCCCCTCTGTCCTGCCGGCGGCAAGACCCCCTCATCCCACCCTTCGGGCCACCTTCTCCCCACTGGGGAGAAGGGGAAACGAGAAGTCCGCGATCCTCCCCTTCTCCCCAGCGGGGAGAAGGTGCCGGTAGGCGGATGAGGGGGTCTTGCAGCACTATACCCATCGCCGTCAGCCAGCCCGTGCCCGGTCTTCGGCCTGCGCTTCGAGGATTTCGCGGACCTTTGCGACGAGTTCGGCTTCCGGCACGGAAACCTGCGCCACGCGGGCCTCGCGCCAGGAGGTGTTGTCCTCGATCTCGCCGGAAAGGCGCTTGCCCTCGATGAGGTCCTTGATCTGCACGAGGCCTTCGGCGCGCTCGTCGCCGCCCTGGATGATGGCGACGGGGGCGCCGCGGCGGTCGGCATATTTCAGCTGGTTGCCGAACTTCTTCCAGTTACCCTGGTACATTTCGGCGCGAATACCGGCCTTGCGCAGTTCCTGCGTGAAGCGCTGATAGCGACCCATGCTCTCGATATCGCCGTCCATGACGGTGACGAGCACGGGGGCGACCACTTCGTTCTGGCCGAGCTTGCCGAGGTTCTTCAGCGCCGTCATCAGGCGCGAGACGCCGATGGAAAAGCCCGTCGCCGGCACCGGCTGGCCCATGAAGCGCGAGACGAGACCATCATACCGCCCGCCACCGCCGACCGAACCGAAGACGACCTTTTCGCCCTTCTCGTTGGTGACGGCGAACTGCAACTCGGCTTCGAAGACGGGGCCGGTGTAATATTCGAGGCCGCGAACGACGGACGTATCTATTAATATTTGACTGTCGTCGTAACCACCGCTTCTGCAAAGAGAGCGGATTTGCTTCAATTCCTGAACGCCAGCCTGCACTATTTCGCTGTCTACAAAAGCCTCTTCGAGCTTCTGCAGCCGCAGCGCACCGACAGAGAGCGCATTCGCAGCATCATTGCCGGCCCCACTGATTGCAAAGAGCAGAAGAACTCTTTCGATTTGCTCCGCACTGAGCCCTGCGCCCTTCGTGAAGTCGCCAGACTCGTCCTTGCGGCCAGCACCAAGCAGCGATGTTACCCCCTCGGTCCCGAATTTGTCGAATTTGTCGATGGCACGCAGCACGTTGAGGCGGGCGCCCGCCTTGTCCTCGCCGCCAAGCCCGATCGCTTCCAGCACGCCGTCCAGAACCTTGCGGTTGTTCACCCGGATGACGTAGTCGCCGCGGGCGATGCCGAGGGCTTCCATCGTGTCGGCCATCATCATGCACATTTCGGCATCCGCCTGCACGCCGGCAGCGCCCACCGTGTCGGCGTCGAACTGCATGAACTGGCGGAAGCGGCCCGGGCCGGGCTTCTCGTTGCGGAAGACGTAGCCGGCGCGATAGGTGCGGTAGGGGAGCTGGATCTCGTTGAAGTTTTCCGCGACATGGCGGGCGAGCGGCGCCGTCAGGTCGTAGCGCAGGCTCATCCACTGCTCGTCGTCGTCCTGCAGCGAGAAGACGCCCTCGTTCGGGCGGTCGGCATCCGGCAGGAACTTTCCGAGCGCGTCGGTATATTCGAAAAGCGGCGTTTCCACCGGATCGAAGCCGTAATGCTCGTAGACCTCGCGGATCTTCGCGGTCATCTCGTTGACGGCGCGGATATCCGCGGCATCACGATCGACGAAGCCGCGCGGCAGGCGGGCTTTCAGCTTCTGCGGTTTTTTCTGCTTTTCGCTCATCGGGATACCCGAAATTCCTGTATTTCCGTTGCGGTTTCCCTAGCGGATTGGACGGGCAGCGGCAAGGGCGAGATCACGGCCGATATAAGCGCGGCCCAGTATCAGGGCCGGAGCAGCAGCGTATCCCAGCTGTGCACGATGACGGCGGAAGCGGTCGGGGCTTCCGTGGCGGGAATGAGCACCGAATGGGTATCGCCGCGGATGATGCCGCGCATCTCCGACTGGAAGGAGAGCCGCTTCATCTGCACGGTGCCGTCCGGGATCGACGTCGTCGATAGCGCGGTGCCGCCGTAGATCTGGATGCTGGCGATCTCGCGGGCATAGAGGCTTGCGACGAGCGCCTTGTCTTCCAGGCAATCGCGATAATGGCCGGTGAGGTAGCCGCGGATGCTGGTGCCGACGACGGCGCGCATTTCCGGGCTCTCGCGATATTCCTGCTGCGAGCCGCCGAGATAGCGGATGTCGCGGCCTTCCCAGAGATTGCGGCTATCGCGCGCGGTCAGGATCGCCTTCAGCAGGCGCCGTTCGGTCTGCGCATCGGCGCGGCGCAGGAAATCGACGATGGCGCCGGTGGCGCGCAGGTCGGGTGCCGCGACGCCGCGCTCCCAGCGCGAGACGGTGGTGGGGGAAAAGCCGAGTTTCCAGGCGATGTCGTCCTGCGTCAGCCCGACCTTGAGGCGGTAGGCCCGGAGCTGGTCGACGAGGTCATGACCGGTGGTGAGGACGAAATGGGGCAAATTCAACCCTGCGGAGTGAGAAAATTCAGTTCCACGCCCTGTGGTCGAGTAAACGACCAGTTGCCTCGCTTTCAGCCGCCCTCGATGTCGGCTACCTTTGAGCTCAGCTAACCTTGGGTAGCTGTACTTGGATAAGCGGGAACGTAAACCCGTACTTTTACCGATTGGCGACAGCCGAAAATGGCTGATAATTTACGCGCCGCGACCGTGCCGGGCAGGGTTGGTCGAACGCTCTCGGACACCACCGAATGGCATTGAAATCGACAATGACATCCAACCGTCTCGCCACCGTGGCGCAGTTCATCGGTATCGATCCGCGCGAGTTGGAAAATCTCTTCGTCTGCGAGGAATGGAGCGCGGAACTGGCGACGGGCCTCGTGTGGCTGGGGCCGCAGGCGGCAAGCCTGCACGGCACGGCCAGCACGCCCTGCGGCATCATGGACCTCATCCACCTCTACGACCCGGCCGACTGGCAGAAGGTGTTGCAGGCGCTGGAGGATGCGGCGACCTCCTCCACCACCTTCAGCTTCTCCACGACCATCCGGCCGGGGCCGGGCCTGCATCGGCCGGTCTTCTGTTTCGGCCAGTCGGAGACGATCGACGGCTCCGACGGCACGATCCACGGCACCTTCGCCATCGCCCGCGTCTGCATGGAGACGGTGCCGGATCGGCGCGGCAGGCTGAACTGACCCTTTTCTTTTCCGCTGCAAGCGCCTATCTCTCGGAGCATGAGACAGATCCTGTTCGTCTTCGCCATTCTGGGCGCCGTTCTTTCCGGCTGGGTGCCGGTGGTCGCGGCGACGCTGAATGCCGGGCAAACGGCCGGCATGCATGCGATGCACCAGATGGCCGGAGACGACGGCGGCAGCGAGCACGGCAAGGCGAAACCCGCCGCCCATCCGCTTGCCTGTTCCGCCTGTTTCGCGATCGAGGCCGCGCGGCTGGAACCGATGAACCGCACGCTCGACATTTCGGGCCGCGTCTCCGCCGCCACGCCGCAGCTTGCCGGCCTGGCGCTTCCCCCGCTCGATCCGCCTCCCCGGGCCTGAACGACGCTTGAGTGAACAACCGGGTGCCTAGCACCCGGCCATCAACCGTTTTCAGAACTGGAAAAGACAATGAACGCAAAAACCCTGTTTTTCGGCGCAGCGCTGGCGCTCGCCTTCACCCTGCCCGCCTTCGCCCAGGAGGTCGACCATTCCGCCCATCAGGCCATGACGATGAGCGGCCCCAAGGGCGACCAGAGCGCGCCCAGCAAGGCTTTCGTCGAGGCCAATGCGAAAATGCATGCGGGCATGGACATCGAGTTCACCGGCAATGCCGATGTGGACTTCGTGCGCGGCATGATCGCCCATCACCAGGGCGCCATCGACATGGCGAAGATCGAGCTGGAATATGGCAAGGATGAAGGGATGCGACAGGTCGCGGAAGACATCATCACCGCCCAGGAAGGCGAGATCAAGATGATGCAGGAGTGGCTGACGCAGAACGCCCAGTAATCAACGCCAAGTAAAGAAGCAAAACAGGAGGCCCGCCGGCTGCCCGGCGGGCCTTCCAAATGCCTATTCGCCGGCCGGCTGTGCCCGGTGGGCCGCCGAGGCCTCGACCAGCGAGGCCGCGATGACGCGGGCCATCAGGAGGCTCGTTTCGCGAATTTCGGTGTTGCTGCCGTTGCGGGCCGACCGGATGAGGCGAAAACCTTCCCGGAGCATGATCTCCTGGGCCTTGTCGCAGGCCCAGACCTCAAGTGGAGATTCATCGAATGCAGGTGCGTTTGGCGTCATGTTTCCCCTCATGCCAAATCATTCAGCACAAAGCGGCACGCCGCGACTACCCCCGCGCACGTCGACCCCAGACTACCGATGTATGATTTTGCCGCTTTATAATAAGCTACATGATTCGTTGTAGAATCAAAGATATATTTGTGACGGCAATACCGGAATTATGGCCTTTCAAGGCCTTTCCTCTCCGCTTCCACTTCAGCGCGGCAGAAACATCCCTCGATATGGTCGTTGACGAGGCCCATCGCCTGCATGAAGGCGTAGACCGTCGTCGGGCCGACGAAAGTCCAGCCGCGTTTCTTCAGGTCCTTCGACAGGCGCACGGAGGTGGGCGTCGTCGGGTTGGCGGCGATCGTCTCCCAGTCCACCAGCGCCGGCCGCTCCTCCGGCCCCGGCTCGAAACTCCAGAAATAGCGGGCGAGCGTGCCGAACTCGTCGCGCAGCGCCTGCGCGCGCCGCGCATTGTTGATCGTCGAGACGATCTTGCCGCGGTGGCGCACGATGCCGGGATCGGCAAGGCAGCGGGCGATATCGTCCTCGCCGAACGCCGCGACCTTGTCGAAATCGAAGCCGGCAAAGGCGGCGCGGAAGGCCTCGCGCTTGCGCAGGATGGTGAGCCAGGAGAGACCCGACTGAAAGCCTTCGAGGCAGATCTTCTCAAAGAGGCGCAGATCGCTTACGACCGGATGCCCCCATTCGCCGTCATGGTAGCGGCGATAGTCCTCCAGATTGCCGTGCCACGCACAGCGCACGCGCCCGTCGTCGCCTTCCACAAGTCCCCGTGCCGTCATTGCCGTCTCCGTTTCCTTTTTGTTCCGGTTTACCACTCATCAACCACATTTGGAAAGCCGGCAATAACCCTACTCAAAGCTTTATCGGCATCGTGCATATTGAATGAACGGCCGTTTACCATTCGCTTCATCGGACAGTGCAAGCATTCTTTCCGAACCGGCGCCGCATCCTTCAATCGTGGCGGCGCATCCCGGCGACGATCAGTAGCGAGTACGTCCGATGTTGATACGAACCCTTCTTGCAGCGACCCTTTTGTGCACCACGACGGTGGCGCAGGCGAACGACCGGTACATGAGCCGCCCGCCGGTCGTCATCAGCCCCGATCTCACCGCGCCCTGGGTGATGCAGCTCACCGGCGAAGGCGTGCAGCCCGCCGTCAACACGCGCCGCATCCTCCAGCGCCAGAAGGTGCAGCAGCGCCGCGTCATCCGCCGTGATGGCGCCGCCCGCGTCGAGCAGGCTTCGGTAACGACGCATGCGAAGAACCCGATCAAGTCGAAGTTCGACCCGATGTACCTGCCGCAGGTCGTCTCCTACGAGAGCGAGCACAGGGCAGGCACCATCGTCATCGATACCAACAACCGCTTCCTCTACCTCGTGATGGGCGACGGCAAGGCGCGGCGTTACGGCGTCGGCGTCGGCAAGCCGGGCTTCGAATGGGCGGGCGCCCACACGATCACCCGCAAGGCGGAATGGCCGAGCTGGACGCCGCCGAAGGAAATGGTCGCCCGCGAGGCGGAAAAGGGCCACTACCTGCCGGCCTTCATGGAAGGCGGCCCGGAAAACCCGCTCGGCTCGCGCGCCATGTATCTCGGCTCGACGCTCTACCGCATTCACGGCACCAACGCGCCCTGGACGATCGGTTATGCGGTCTCGTCCGGCTGCATCCGCATGCGCAACGAGGACGTCGTCGACCTCTACGAGCGCGTGAATGTCGGCACCAAGGTCATCGTGATCTGAGGCGAGCCGCCGTAAAGACAGACGCCGATCGAGCATCTCCGGTCGCCCCGCGGCCGGAGATCTTTGCTTTTATGGCAACACTTCGTGCAACAACCCGAAGAAATCCGCCTTCACAATCGTCTTACTGCGCGTGGGCTGGCTTGAATTCGGTCAGGACTCGGCTAGCCTCTCGGAATTGAGGATTGAGAGGGAATACACCATGCGGAAATACGCATCGATCTTGCTGGCGGCCGCCGTCGCGGCCACGGCGATCATGCCGGCCACCTCGGCGGGCGCCTTCCCTGCCGCCCGTCAAGGCGGCCAGGTCGAGACCACGTCGGACGTCACGCTCGTACAACAGTACCAGAGCAAGAAGCAGGTCGCGGCGAAGTTCAAGCGCACCAAGGTGCGCTTCGTCACCGACCAGGCGCGCGGCACCGTGATCGTCGATACCAACAACAAGTTCCTCTACTATGTCGAGGGCAACAACAAGGCGACGCGCTACGGCATCGGCGTCGGCCGCGACGGCTTCGGCTGGTCGGGCGTGGTGAAGGTCGGCCGCAAGGCCGAATGGCCGAGCTGGACCCCGCCGGCCGAAATGCGCCGCCGCGAGGCCAAGAAGGGCCGCATCCTGCCCGTCACCCAGGCCGGCGGCGAGGACAACCCGCTCGGCGCACGCGCGCTCTACCTCTTCAAGGGCGGCCGCGACACGATCTTCCGCATCCACGGCACGAACCAGCCCTGGACGATCGGCCAGAACATGTCGTCGGGCTGCATCCGCATGATGAACAAGGACGTCGAGCATCTCTATGCCCGCGCCGACATCGGCACCAAGGTCATCGTCGTCGGCCCCGGCAACCGCCAGGGCAGCGTCAGCTACAACGACCGCGGCGTCGATTTCTTCGGCAACCTGTTCGGCTTCGGCGGCTGATCTGGCCACCCCGATTGAATACCTCGATGCCGGCCTCGCGCCGGCATCGTCGTTTCAGCCGACCGAGCAGGAAACCTTGCCGGTGCGCTCGACGCTATCGGCGTCCGCCCGGTTGAGGATCAGCTTGTAATCGCCGTCATAGGTGGTCTCATCGTCCGTCATCTTCGTCCTGACGATGATATCGACCGAGCCGAACGGTAGGTCGCCTTCGGTTTCCGCGTGCAGGAGAAGGCGGAGCTCTCCATCGTAGAGCCAGTCGTGCGCCAGATGCGACGGCGTGAGCGTCACCCGCTCCAGCCCCTTGGGCGCAAGCTTCTTCGGCAGTTCGAAAGCGCCGCGAAAATTCAGGAGGCCGCCGCCGATGCTGTAGCTGAAACCGGCTTCCGCATCGAGCGTGAGGTTCTTGTCCTTCACCGCGCAGCTGAAGCCGCCGGTGGCGAAGGCGGGCGAGGACAGGGCCGCAAGGGCGGCGAGCGAAAGCAGGAAGCGGCGCATGGCGATCTCCGGACGGGTTTGCACGCTGCTGCTCTAGCTGTTTGCCTGACGTTCGGCTGTTTCGCGCGTGACAGGATCAGGAAAGCACGGCCGGCTTTTTCCCGCCATAGGCCCAGTCAAGCAATTCCACCGTGTGCAGGATCGGGATCGGCGTGCCGGTCGCGATCTGCGTGATGCAGCCGATATTGCCGGTGGCGATGAGATCGGCCTTCGTCGCCTCGATGTTCTTCACCTTGCGCGCCTTCAGCTTGGCGGAGATTTCCGACTGGAGGATGTTGTAGGTGCCGGCCGAGCCGCAGCAGAGGTGCCCCTCGGCCGGATCGCGCACCACAAAGCCGGCCTTCTTCAGCAGCGTCTTCGGCGCCATGGTGATCTTCTGGCCGTGCTGCATGGAGCAGGCGGAATGATAGGCGACGGTCAGCCCCCGCGCCTCCTGCTGCGGCAAGTCGAGGGTCGACAGATATTCCGTGACGTCCTTGGCAAGTGCAGAGACACGCGCGGCCTTGTCCGCATAGGCGGGGTCGAGGCGCAGCATGAAACCGTAGTCCTTGATCGTCGTGCCGCAGCCGGACGCCGTGATGATGATGGCGTCGAGCCCGCCCTTCTCGACCTCGCCGAGCCAGACGTCGACATTGCGCCGCGCGGCTTCCAGCGCCTGCGCCTCGCGGCCCATATGGTGGACGAGCGAGCCGCAGCATACCTCACCCGCCGGCGCCACGACCTCGACGCCGAGGCGGGTCAGCAGCCGGATCGTCGCCTCGTTGATCTCGGGCTTCAGCACCGGCTGGGCGCAGCCCGACAGGATCGCCACCCGGCCACGGCGCGCACCTGCCGCGAGATGCGTACCGGGCTTGGCGCTGTCGGAGGCTTTCGGCAGGGTGCGTGGCGCCAGTTCCAGCATGGCGGCGAAGGGTTCCAGCACCTTGACGCGCTTGAGGAGGCCCGCGAAAGGCCGGCCGAGGGCCGCGGCCTTCAGCGCCAGGCGGAAACGGCCCGGATAGGGCAGCACGGCGGCGAGGACGTTGCGCGTCAGGCGGTTCCAGAACGGCCGCTTGTAGGTCTCCTCGATATGCACGCGCGCGTGATCGACGAGATGCATGTAGTCGACGCCGGAGGGACAGGTGGTGGTGCAGGCGAGGCAGGAGAGGCAACGGTCGATATGGGTCACCACCTCGGCATCCGCCGGCCGGCCGTTTTCCAGCATGTCCTTGATGAGGTAGATGCGGCCGCGCGGGCTATCGAGTTCGTTGCCGAGCGTCACATAGGTCGGACAGGTGGCGGTGCAGAAGCCGCAATGCACGCATTTGCGCAGGATCTTTTCCGATGTCGCGACATGCGGATCGGCCAGCTGCTCGGCGGTGAAATTGGTCTGCACGGCAATACTCCCTAGCGCAGCATGCCGTTCTTGCGGGCTGCGATGATGTAGTTCTTCTCGGCTTCGGTGACGTGAGCGGCCGCCAGCGCCTGTTGTCCGGCCGGCGTGATCGTCAGCACGTTGTCGCGCCGCAGGGTATTGGCGGGCATGTAGCTGCCGTGGCGCGCCAGCTTGAGATAACCCTTCCTGATCAGGACGCGCATATCCGGCGTCAAAGGCGGCATCCCTCGCGCGCCGACGGTCACTGACGGGCCGGTGTCGCCGCACAGCCACCAGAGCAGCGCCATCTGGCGCCGCGCCGCGCCGAGCACGGCGAACGGCGCAGCCGGAAGATTTCCCCAAGCGGCCTTGTCCTCGCGCGCCTGCCGGACGCGCTCCTTCCATGTCCGCCTCTGCTGCCGCGCAATCGAATCGCCTGCCAGCCGTCCCATCCTCATGCCCCCTGTTTGCGGTCGATCAGGGGAGAGACGTAGAGGCCGGCCGGATCGAAGCTCGCCTTGACGCGCGCCGAGAGTGCCGCGACCGCATCGGCCTGCGGCTCGAACGTTTCCGTCGCGGCCATCACCTCCGGCCGGGCGCGCAGCAAAGTCGCATGCCCGCCGCCAATCGCCTTGACGTAGCGGCGCAGCAGAGCGGCCTCCGGGTCGGCTTCCATGCGCAGCCAGACGAGGCCACCCTGCCAGTCGTAATAAGCGTCGACGCCGGTTTCGAGGCGCAGCGCCGCGACAAGCTGGTGGCCGGCGGTGGGGGCGACGGAGACGCGCCAGAGCGGGCGTGGAGTGCCGTCGGCATAGGGCGCGGCATCGCGGACTTCGCGCCAGAGCCGGGCGGTGAGGTCGGCATCAAGGCGCGCGACGGGGCCGAAGCTGGCCATGGTAGCGGCCAATTTTTCCGCCCGCACGGCGACGGAGGCGGCGAGGCCTTCGAGGCGAAGCACGGTTGCCGCGCCATCCGGCAGGACGCCGCCGGCGAAACGGCCGCGCACGCTTTCCGGCAGGTGGGCAGCACCGGAGACTTCCACCGACATCGACATGGCGGTCGCCATGGCCGCGACGGCTTCGGCGTCGTTGAGGTTCGAGACGACGATGGTGACGGCGGTTTCCGGCACCGGCAGGACGCGGAAGGTGACTTCCGTCATCAGCGCCAGCGAGCCGTGCGAGCCGGCGAGCACCTTTGCGAGATCGAGGCCGGTGACGTTCTTCATCACCCGGCCGCCGGCCTTCACCACCTCGCCCTTGCCATTGACGAAACGCACGCCGAGCAGGCTGTCACGCGCGGCACCGGCGACGAAACGGCGCGGACCGGAGGCATTGGTGGCGAAGACGCCGCCGATGGTGGGGATGCCGGAGGAGCCCAGCGCCCCGCGCAGGTCGCAGGGTTCGAAGGCGAGCATCTGGCGGTTTTCGGTAAGCGCGGCCTCCACCACCTCCAGCGGCGTGCCGGCTCGGGCGGTCATGGTCATCTCCGCCGGGTTATAGGCGACGATGCCGGTAAGGCCGCGGGTGGAAAGGATGTCGGCACCATCGGGTGCAGCGTTGAGGCCCCGCGTGCCGCCGCCGCGGATGGCAAGCGACGACCGCGACAGGGCGGCAACCTGGACGAGGCGGGCGGCGGCCTCTTCGGAGAGCGGTTCGTGGATCGGCGTCATGCGGCGGGGCGCCCTTCGAGCGGGAAGACTTTTGACGGGTTGAGCAGCCATTGCGCATCGAAGGCGGCGCGCACGGCCATCTGCTGGTCGAGGTCGACTTCGGCATATTGATGGCGCATCAGGTCGCGCTTCTCGATGCCCACACCATGTTCGCCGGTCAGGCACCCGCCGGCATCGACGCAGAGCCGCAGGATATCGTTGCCGGCGGCCTCGGCGCGTGCGGCATCCTCCGGGTCGTTGGCGTTGAAGAGGATCAGCGGATGCATGTTGCCATCGCCGGCATGGAAGACGTTGGCGACGCGCAACCCGTATTTCGCGACGATCTCCGCCGTGCCGCGCAGCACATGCGGCAACTGGCCGAGCGGCACGGTGCCGTCCATGCAGATATAGTCGGCGATGCGGCCGGTGGCGCCGAAGGCGGATTTGCGGCCCTTCCAGATGAGGGCCGCTTCCGTCGCCGACTGGCTTTCCTTGACGACCTTCACGCCGTGGCGGCCGGCGATCTCGATGATGCTGGCAAGCATCGCGTCCATCTCCGCCTCGGAGCCCTCGACCTCGACGATCAGCAGTGCCTCGACATCCATCGGATAGCCGGCATGCGCAAAGGCCTCGCAGATCTCGATGGCCGGCTTGTCCATGAACTCGATGGCGACGGGGATGATGCCGGCACCGATGACGTCGGCCACGCAGGCGCCCGCCTCCTCCGACGTGTCGAAGCCGAAGAGCACGGGGCGCGCGCCTTCGGGCTTGGCGATCAGCCGCACCGTCGCCTCGGTGACGATGCCGAGTTGGCCCTCGCCGCCGCAGACGAGGCCGAGCAGATCGAGCCCGCCGGCATCGAGCCCCTTGCCGCCGAGATCGACGATCGTGCCGTCGATCAGCACGAGCTTGGCGCCGAGCAGGTTGTTGGTGGTGACGCCGTATTTCAGACAGTGCGCGCCGCCGGAATTCATGCCGATATTGCCGCCGATCGTGCAGGCGAGCTGGGAGCTCGGATCGGGCGCGTAGAAATAGCCATCGGCGGAGACGGCATCGGAAATGTTGAGATTGGTGACGCCGGCCTGCACGGTCGCCGTGCGGTTGGCGTAATCGACCTCCAGAATGCGCGACATCTTGGAAAGGCCGATGACGACGGCATCCTCCTGCGGGATGGCGCCGCCGGAGAGCGAGGTGCCTGCACCGCGCGGCACGACGGGCACGCCGTAGCGGTTGCAATATTTCAGCACTGCGGCGACCTGCGCCGTCGTTTCCGGGAGCGCAACGGCGAGCGGCAGGCGGCGATAGGAAACGAAGGCGTCCGTCTCGAAGGGCACGAGCTCGCGCGGCTCATGCACGAGGCAACCTGGCGGCAACAGATCGAGGAGATCGGCGACGATCTCCCGGCGGCGGGCAATCACCGCCGGCCGCGGCTCCAGAAACCCGATCTGATCCATGCTTCACCCCCCTTCGCGTCAAGTGGTCTGTTTTCTTTACCACTTCCTATTGCAAGGCGCAAATGCTAAGCATTTTCTCCGCTTCGGCAACAATGGAATGCGATGGAATGACCAATCTCGGCGACCTCGAAATCTTCTCCCGCGTCATTGCAATGGGCAGCATGTCGGCCGCGGGGCGGGCCTTGGGACTGTCGCCGGCCGTGGTCTCCAAGCGTGTGAAAAGACTGGAAGAACGCCTCGGCACAAGGCTCTTCCAGCGCACCACGCGGCAGATTTCGCTCACCGAGGCCGGCCAGGGTTTTTATGACCGCATCGTCGGCATTCTCGCCGGCATCGAGGAGGCGGAGGCCTTCGTCTCCGGCCGCTCCGGCGCCGTGCGCGGCACGCTCCGCATTTCCGCGCCCACCTCCTTCGGCCGCATGCATATCGCGCCCAATCTCAAGGGCTTTATGGACACCTATCCGGAGCTCATCGTCAACCTGATGCTGACCGACGATTTTTCCGATATCGTCGGCGGCGGGTTTGACCTCGCCATCCGCATCGGCGAACTGTCGGATTCCTCGCTCGTCGCGCGCAGGCTGGCCTCGGTCCGGCGCGTTCTCTGCGCCTCGCCGGATTACATCGCCCGCCACGGCATGCCGACCTCGCTCGAAGACCTGAGCAACCATATCTGCCTGCCGCCGCATACGCAGGATGTCTGGCGGCTGGAGGGGCCGGAGGGCAGCGTCAACTATCGCCCGCAGGGGCCGCTCTACACCAATTCCAGCGAAGTGGTGCGCGAGGCGGTGTTTTCCGGCCTCGGCGTCGCGCTGCGCTCCACCTGGGATGTCGGGCTGGCGCTGAAGAGCGGCGAGCTGAAGCAGGTGCTGCCGGATTATGAGGGCTCGCGCAATGTCGTGCTCTCGGCAGTCTATCCGAGCCGGCAGTTCCTGCCGGTCAAGGTGCGGCTGTTCATCGACTATCTCGCCGACCTCTACGGCCCCCTGCCCTATTGGGAACGCTAAGCGCAATTGGCGCGGCGAAGACCTTGCGCTACGCTGCGGGTCTCAAGCGGAGGGCGCGCGATGATCGGCAGGGTGACGGTGATCCTATTGGGACTGACGCTTCCGACGGCGGCATTCACCAAACCGCTCGATCCATTGCTCGATGGTTTCGACGATGCCTGCGACTATAGCGATGCGCTCGGCGCCCTGCTCCAGTCGAGCTACGCCTTCGCGCGCAAGGAGGGCGAGATCGCGCTTCCGGCCGGTTACGAGGCGGTCTTCGGCGCCCCGACCGTCAAGCCCGACAACGAATATCTCCAGGTGACGCTGCCCGTGGTGGATGGCACATGGCGTGGCGTGCCGGTCAAGGAGATCGAGATCTATATCACAGAACTCGCGAGCGGCTTCAGCTACCAGGCCGTTATCTTCCCGACGGAGGCCCTGAAGGAAGCGGAAGCCGCCTTCAAGGAGCGCGGCATCGCCGCACAGAAGAAACTCGCGGCCCAGGATGATTCCGGTTTCGGCTGGGACACCGGCTTCGCCGTGATCGAGGGCGCACCGCGCTACCAGTGCGACCTCTCCACCTAAGCTAGTGTTTATCCTCTTCGGCATGTTTATGGCGGATGGCGCGTACGAGCAGCCACATGCCGACGATGACGAAGGGCACTGCGATGCCGGTCAGCGTTTCCGGTTTGACCGGCACGCCGAGTCCATGCGCCGCCTTCGCCACGTAGCCGAACAGCCCCACGACATAGTAGGAGATCGCCGCGACGGACAGGCCTTCGACGGTCTGCTGCAGGCGGAGCTGCAGTTTCGCGCGGCGGTCCATGGAGTTGAGCAGCGTCGTGTTGAGCTGTTCCAGCTCCACGTCGATCCAGCTTCTGAGCAACGCGGTGGCGCGGGCGAGCTTGCGCGACAGGTTCGCCTGCCGCTCCTCGACGGACTGACAGGTGCGCATGGCGGGCGCGAGCCGGCGTTCCAGGAAGAAGCCGAGCGTTTCGTAGCCGGGCACTGCGGTTTCCGCGAGCGTGCGGATACGCTCCTGCACGATGCCGTAATAGGCGCGGCTGGCGCCGAAACGGTAGAGGCTGAGGGCGGCGTTGGCCTCCAGCTCTGCGGCAAGGCGGGTGATCTCGGTGAGCAGCTCGTCCGCCTTGTCGCGGGCGTGCTGCTTCATGGCATTGGTGATGCCGGTCAGCCCGTCCTCGATGCGGCGGATATCCGGCGAGAGCGACTGGGCGAGCGGAAGGCCCATCATGGCGAGCGTGCGATAGGTCTCGATATCGAGCAGGCGCTGCACGACCGCGCCGCGCCCGGCCTCGTTCATGCCGCGGTCGATGACGAGGATCTGTGTCAGCCCGTCGCCGTTCTGGCGAAAGTCGGTCAGGATCATCGCCTGGCCGTTCTTGATCTCGCTATAACAGAGGCTCGTCGGGTCGAAACTGGCAATAGCCTCTCGCGTTTCCGGCGAATCGGGCCGGATTTCCAGCCGGATACCGGAGATCAGCGTGCCGGGCGGCGAAAAGCTGTCGCCGAACGGATGCACCGCCACCTCGGCGCCGAACTTGTCCGGCACCGGACCATCCCAGAAATAGGTCGAGAATTCCGTGTGCCGCTCCCAGCGCAGCGTGCCCTGCCCCCAGCTCAGCGCATGGTGGCTGGAATCACGCCCCGGCGGCGAGATGCCGCGCGAACGCGAAAGCTCCGCCATCACGGCGTGATCGACCGCCGAGCCGCCCTCCGTCAGGAAGGCGAGCTGGAAGATGACGCGCGGCACCGGCACCAGCGCGTATGGTCTTGCGTGAATTTCCCCGAGCGCCTGCGCACGCGCGGTCGCCTGCGGAAAGGCGAAGCTGCCATTTGCCATGTCTGCACCGTCCCCTCATGTGCAACAGTTCTTTCTTAACAAATGTCAGGGACCGGAAGATAGGACGCATTGACGCAGGCTGAAGACTCAAGCGTTGCGCAATTCCGGACGGAAAACCGGTTCCCACTTTTCCTGGAATTGCTTTGGACTGGACAAGATTGTTGACCAGTTTTCGGCCGCGTTGATACTATCGCGGCCGTGACCGACACCGCCTTCGACCTTTTTGCCCGCATCAGCCACAGCCGCACCGCCGACGAGGTCGTGCGGCAGATCGAGCTGTTGCTGCTCGAAGGCATTCTGCGCGACGGTGATCGGCTGCCCGGCGAGCGCGAGCTTTCCAAGCGCCTCGACGTGTCGCGGCCCATCCTGCGCGAGGCCCTGAAGGAGTTGGAGAACCGCGGGCTGCTCGTCAGCCAGCATGGCGGCGGCACCTATGTGGCCGATATTATCGGCCAGGTCTTTTCGCGTCCCGTCGTCGATCTCATCGCCCGCCACCAGCGGGCGACGGAGGACTATATCGAATACCGCCGCGAGCTCGAAGGCATCACCGCCGAACTCGCCGCCCGCCGCGCCACCGCCTACGACCGGCAGATGCTGACGCGCATCATGGAGGCGATGCGCGCGGCGCATGCGACCGGCTCCTTCGATGCCGAACTTGAAACCGATGTCGAGCTGCACAACGCCATCGGCGAGGCCGCGCATAACATCGTGCTGCTGCACACGCTGCGCGCCTGCTACCGGCTGCTGGCGCAAGGGATCTTTTTCCACCGTCACCTCGTTTTCTCGTCCGAAGAGGCACGCGGGCAGCTGCTCGCCCAGCACGAGGCGATCTACGCGGCCATCATGGCGGGTGACGGAAATGCAGCAAGAAATGCCGCACAGGCGCATATGGACTATATTGCTGTCGCAATCCGCGATGCCGAACGCAGCGGCGAATGGCAAAGGATTTCACAACTGCGCATGCAAAAGCGAGGCCATTCTCCACAGGCCTGACTTGCGCCGTAAATCTCGCGCAAGCATTATAGAATATAACGACTCAATGAGCCGTTTCCCATGAAAGGAATCAGGAAGACCTTGAACATTCTCGACCGCATCGTCAGCGACGTCCATCTCATGTTCCGTCGGCCCGTCCGGGAGCAATATGGTGCGCTGTGCTACCGCGTGAAGAAGAAGCGTTCGGGCGTCGAGGTTCTTCTCATCACCAGCCGCGACACCGGTCGGTGGGTTATCCCCAAGGGCTGGCCGATGGACGGCAAGAGTGCCGCCGGGGCAGCCGCGCGCGAGGCCTGGGAAGAGGCCGGCGTGAAGGGCAAGGTCGCCGAGGAGCCGATCGGCAGCTATCACTACATGAAGGGTTTGCCGGAAGGCCTGAAGGTCGATTGCCGGGTGCGCGTCTTCGCGCTCGCTGTCGACGACATCTGCAAGAACTTTCCGGAAAAGGGCGAGCGGCGCGCCGAATGGGTCGATTGCACGGAAGCGGCAAACCGCGTGCAGGAACCGGGCCTGAAGAGCCTCCTCCTCGCCTTCGAGGAAAAGATGCTCGCCGAGCTCGCGCCCAAGCCGAAAAACGGCACGACGGGCGCCTGATCCATCATTGCCATATTGCCGCCGATGCCTTGAAGCGATAGTGCGTCTGGGCAAAACGGAGCAGTTTGAATGGCCAATTCACAGGTCCAGCGCGGCAAGCCCACGCTGGACAAGGATCTCGAAAAATTCACCTTCACGGAACAGGCGACGCACTTCGTGCTGAAGTCCTGGACGGGTGTGGGCATTTCGCTGGTCTTCCTGCTGATCACCATGGCCGTCGCCGACAGTTTCGCCACCGGCACGCCGGGCGTGCTGGTGATTGCAGTCACCGCCGCCCTTGCCGCCTACATGGCCATGAACATCGGCGCGAACGACGTGACGAACAATGTGGGCGCCGCCGTCGGCGCGCGCGCCATGACCATGGGCATGGCACTCGTCATCGCCGCCATCTTCGAGATTGCGGGCGCGCTTCTGGCTGGCCAGGGCGTGGCCGCGACAGTCGCCTCCGGCATCGTCGATCCCGCCATCTTCCCGAGCCCAGAGGTTTTCGCCTGGGCGATGATGGCGGCGCTGGTCTCCGCTGCACTCTGGATCAACATCGCGACGCTCGCCAATGCGCCGATCTCCACCACCCACTCCATCATCGGCGGCGTGATTGGCGCGGGTGCGGCGGCGAGCGGCTTCCACAGCGTGCAATGGGACGCGATCGCCGTCATCGTGGTGAGCTGGACCGTCTCTCCGATCCTCGGCGGCGTCATCGCGGCGATGTTTCTCTATTTCATCAAGGAATTCATCATCTACCGCGAGGACAAGATCGCCGCGGCCAAGACCTGGGTTCCCGTGCTCGTCGGCGTGATGGCTGGCGCCTTTGCTGCCTTCATCGCCAATGGCGGCACCAACGGCTTCTATTATGTGCCGATCGGCCGGGCGCTCGTCGTCGGCCTCGTCTTCGGCATCGTCACCTATGTCGTCACACGGCCGATCATCCGCCGCCATGCGGAAGGCCTCGACAACCGCAACCAGTCGCTGCGCACGCTCTTTCGCATTCCGCTGATCTGTTCGGCAGCACTTCTCTCCTTCGCCCATGGCGCCAACGACGTGTCGAACGCCGTCGGGCCGCTCTATGGCGTTGTTTCGGCTTTGCGCGCGAGTACCGCCGACGGCCAGAACGTGATCCCGCTCTGGGTGATGGTGATCGGCGCCTTCGGCATTTCGCTCGGCCTGCTGCTTTTCGGCCCGCGCCTCATCCGCATCGTCGGCAACGAGATCACCAAGCTCAACCCGATGCGGGCCTTCTGCGTGGCCCTCTCCTCGGCCGTCGCCGTGCTCACCGCCTCGGCCTTCGCCATTCCGGTCTCCTCGACCCATATCGCCGTCGGCGCGGTCTTCGGGGTCGGGCTGTTTCGTGAATGGTACACGCGCAATTCGCAGCGCCGCATCGACTATATCCGCAACCGCGGCAACGGCATCGCGCCGGAAGAGCCGACGGCCAATCCCGACGAGACGCGCCGGCGCTATCTCGTGCGCCGTTCGCATTTCATGACGATCGTTTCGGCCTGGATCGTGACGCTGCCGGTCTCGGCCATCCTGTCGGCCATCGTCTTCCTCGTGTTCAACGCGCTCTTTACTTGAGAGACAAGCCATGCGTGCCAATTACCGGATGCAGCGCCTTTTCATCGGCGACGCCCTCGTTTCAGGCCATGCCATCGAGGCGTCGAAGGAGCATTTTCACTATCTGAGCAACGTGCTGCGCATGGCGGATGGCGATGCCGTGCTGCTGTTCAACGGGCGCGACGGCGAGTGGCAGGCGACCCTTTCGCTGCCGACGCGCAAGCGCCTGCTGCTGATCCCCGTCGAGCAGACCCGCCCGCAACCGGCACCGTCGGATTTGCACTATCTCTTCGCCCCCCTGAAGGTCGGCCGGCTGGATTATCTCGTGCAGAAGGCCGTGGAAATGGGCGCCGGCGTGCTCCAGCCCGTCATGACCCAGCATGTGCAGGGCAAGATCACCAGCATCGAGCGGCTGGAGGCCAATGCGGTCGAGGCGGCCGAACAGTGCGGCATCCTGGCGATCCCCACCGTCGCCGCGCCCCGCAAGCTCGACGATCTCCTCGCCAACTGGCCGCGGGAGCGCCGCATCATCTTCTGCGACGAGAGCCATGGCAGCCAGAACCCGCTGCCGGCGCTGCAGGCGATCGAGGAGCGCAAGCTCGCCTTGCTGGTCGGCCCGGAGGGCGGATTTTCCGATGAGGAGCGCGCGATCCTGCGCAGCCTCGATTTCGTGACGGCCATTCCGCTCGGCCCCCGCATCCTGCGCGCCGACACCGCGGCCGTCGCGGCGATGGCCGTCATCCAGGCGGCGATCGGCGACTGGAGCTAAATTCGGCCGAAAAGTCGATTGGGTTTTTTTGAATCTGCCTTGAAAGGAATTCGCTTGCACCGCATCTAATTCCGGTCCAAGCACCCTCCTATGCCCAGCGGCTCCGCCGGGCGCATCCACTCAGAAGAAGACGCCCATGGCCCGTGATACCACCGACCAGACGCCGGTCCGCACCGTTCAAGACATGGCGGAATACCTCGCCGACGGCAACAAGCCGAAGGAGAAGTTCCGTATCGGCACCGAGCATGAGAAATTCGTCTTCTTTACGGCCGACAACAGTCCGGTGCCCTATTTCGGTGAGGCCAGCATTTCGGCGCTCCTGAACGGCATGCAGGCCAAGACCGGCTGGGAGCCGATCGTCGATGCCGGCAACATCATCGGCCTTGCCGAACCCACCGGCATGGGCGCGATCTCGCTGGAGCCCGGCGGCCAGTTCGAGCTGTCCGGCGCGCCGCTGGAAAACCTGCACCAGACCTGCAAGGAATCGAACCAGCACTTGGCGACCTTGCGCGAGATCGCCGAGCCGCTCGGCATCCGCTTCCTCGGCATGGGCGGCAGCCCGAAATGGACGGCGGCCGAGACGCCGCGCATGCCCAAAAGCCGCTACGACATCATGACCCGCTACATGCCGAAGGTCGGCAGCCAGGGTCTCGACATGATGTACCGCACCTGTACCATCCAGGTGAACCTCGACTTCTCCTCCGAGGTCGACATGCGCCGCAAGATGCAGGTATCGCTGAAGCTGCAATCGATGGCGACCGCCCTCTTCGCATCCTCGCCCTTCACCGAGGGCAAGCCGAACGGCCTGCTTTCCTGGCGCGGCGACATCTGGCGCGACACGGACAACAACCGCGCCGGCCTCATCCCCTTCGCCTTCAAGCCGGATTTCGGCTTTATCGATTATGTGGAATGGGCGCTCGACGTGCCGATGTATTTCGTTGTGCGCGACGGCAAGTACCACGACTGCACGCATATCACCTTCCGCCAGTTCATGGCCGGCGCGCTGAAGGGCGAGCTTGCCGACTGGGAGCCGAACCTCGGCGACTGGACCAACCACCTCTCGACGCTCTTCCCCGACGTGCGCCTGAAGCGCTTCCTCGAAATGCGCGGCGCCGATGGCGGCCCGTGGCGGCGCATCTGTGCGCTGCCCGCCTTCTGGGTCGGCCTGCTCTATGACGACGGCGCGCTCGATGCCGCCGAGGCGCTCACCCGCGACTGGACGGTGGACGAAGTCCAGGCGCTGCGCGATGCGGTGCCGGCGCAGGGCCTCCGGGCCGATTTCCGCGGCAAGCCGCTGCTCGATGTCGCGCGCGAAGTCGTGTCGATTTCCCGGCAGGGTCTGAAGGCCCGCGCCCGCCTCAATGGCGACGGCGTCGACGAGACGATCTTCCTCGCGCCCCTCGACGAGGTGCTGGCGAAGAAGGCCACGCTCGCGGAAGACATGCTGGCGCTCTACAACGGCCGCTGGAACGGCTCGGTCGAGCCGGTCTTCACCGACTACCAGTACTGAGCCCTGCGTCCTGAAAAAGCGGTTTGCGCGGCCGAAATTCCCGTTATAGTGCAGGGACATGCCTGCTAACGGGAAGGGGTCCGCCCATGCTTTCGCTCTACGACATGATGATGCAGGCGCAGAACGGCAATGCCGTGGAGATCATGGCGCGGCAGTTCGGGCTGGCGCAGGAACAGGCGGCGAAAGCCGTCGCCGCGCTGATGCCGGCCTTTTCCGAAGGGTTCAAGCGCAACGCCGCCAATCCCTACGATCTCGCCGCCTTCATGACGGCGGTGACCTCCGGCGAGCACGCCAAATATTTCGAGGATGTCAGCAAGGCCTTCACGCCGCAGGGCATGGCCGAGGGCAACGGCATTCTCGGCCACCTCTTCGGCAACAAGGACGTGTCGCGCGCCATCGCGGCGCAGGCCGCGCAGATGACCGGAATTGGCCAGGAAATCTACAAGCAGATGCTGCCCGTGATGGCGAGCACGCTGATGGGCGGCATCTTCAAGCAGTCCTTCGCGCCCTTCATGCCCGGCGGCACGACGCAGGCCAATCCCTTTGCCGACATGATGCAGCAATGGGCGGAAGCGACGGGTTTCGCCAAGAAGCCGACGCCGGCCAACCCCTTCGACAATCCCTTCACCCAGGCCGCGCAGGAATTCTTCGGCGGCGGCCCGAAGAAGGACGCGCCGGCCGCCAACCCCTTCACCGACAATCCTTTCGCCAAGGCGTTCCAGGACATGATGGCGAACATGGGCGGCCAGCAGGCGGCGACCGCCAAGCCGAGCGAACCGGCCGCCTCGCCGGCGGATTCGCTGACGAGCTTCGTCAACACGATGTTCGATGCCGGCCTCGACATGCAGAAGGATTACCAGCGCAACATCGAGTCGATCTTCGAGACCATGCGCAACGGCATGGACACGGACGGCGGCAAGAAGCCCTGACATTTCGGCGGTAAAATTGAAAAAGCCCGACGCGGACCTTGGGAGTCGCACGCCGGGCAAGCGGCAGGGTTATTGGCTCTCACCCTGCGGGGAAGTGCGGCGCCGTCCCGGGAGCGGGGACGACACCAAGGGAAATCAATCCATGCGGCCATTGCGCAGGTGACGGCGGGCGCGCTCGCGCGCCGCGATCGTCAGGTAGAGGCCGGCATCGGAGAAGAACGAGGAGGTCATGACCTCCCGGACGTCGCTGCGGCGCAGCCCCATGTCGAGGAGCTGGTGGTCGTCGAGTTCGCTCAACCGGTTGATCACGCGGCGATTCTGCCAGGCGCGAGCAAAGCTGTAGGCGGCATTGCGGACACGGACGAGGACGCTCGGGGCCTGACGGCGCGTTGCGAGAATATCGATTTCCAGTCTGCGGTCGATCATGCGCATGGCATTTCTCCTTTCCGGCTCGGCGATCCATCGTCCTTCAATGGGGTTTCGCGCGGCGCCTGTGATCGTTCACCGCCAGCAGGGGCCGGGCGGCGGTTCAAATATTCGGTTTCCAAGAAGAGCCCTTTGCCGGGAGGTCGTGGCGAAAGCGGCAGATCCTGCCAAGCGACTGATCGGCTACGGCGTCAATCGTTCAACAATTGCTTTTTCGCAGAAAGCCATTGATCAGTCCAACGAATGTTTCTAATAGTATCAATCAAACAATCTTATGGGTGTATCCATGTCCGCTCCCTTAGACATCGACCAGCTCCAGACTTTCGTGGCGATTGCCGATACCGGAAGCTTCACCCGCGCCGCCGAGCGGGTCTTCAAGACGCAGTCGGCCGTGTCCATGCAGATGCGGCGTCTCGAAGAACGCATCGGCAAGCAGCTCTTCATGAAGGACGGCCGCGGCAACCGGCTGACGGCGGAAGGCGACCGGCTGCTCAACTTCGCGCGCCGCATGCTGCGCCTCAACAACGAGGCCATTGCCGCCTTCGACGACAACCGCCTGGAAGGCATGCTGCGCATCGGCACGCCAGACGACTATGCCGACCGCTACATGCCCGAGATCATCATGCGGTTCGCCAAGACGCATCCGAATGTCGAGCTCTACATCGTCTGCGAACCCTCGGTGGACCTTGCTGAAAAGATGGCCAAGGGCGAGCTCGACATCGCGCTCGTCACCCACAATCCGCGCCAGCGTCAGTCGGACGTGGTGCGCACCGAGCCGCTCTGCTGGGTGATGTCGGCCAACCATCCGCTGCCGGAAAATGCGCCGGTGCCGCTCGCTGTCGGCCGGCGGGACTGCCAGTGGCGGCAGATTGCCTGCGCGGCGCTCGATTCCGTCGGGCGCGATTACCAGGTCCTGTTCACCAGCTGGTCGTCGACCGTCGTCGCCGCCGCCGTCATGGCGGGCATGGCGGTCTCCGTGCTGCCGGAATCGGCGCTGCGCCCCGGCATGAAGGTGCTGACGCAGGCGGATGGCTTCCCGCCGCTTGCACCGGTGCAGATCGGCATCATGCGGCGGCCGGGCCTCTCGCCCTCGCTCTCCAATGCCATCACCAGCCATATCACCGCCTGTCTCGATAACATCACCCCGCTTTCGGCCGCAGACGACCTGCCGGAAGCCGAAGTGAAGGTGTTTCCGCGCATGCCGCGGGCTCGGCAGGGCAATATCCTGCCCGGATGGTGACGCAGCTCCCGCTCGACGGCATTCCCGCTGGCAAGGCCGGGCCGTCGAAGGTGACGATCCGGCTTGCCCGCGCAGATGAAGTCGAGACGCTCCGCCAGATCGAACGTTCCGCCGCGCAGGCTTTCAAGCTGATCGAGGCCTTCTCGTGGCTCGCCGTCGGCGAGGTGCAAAGCGCCGAGCGTCACGAGGCGATGATCGCGCAGGGAACGAACTTCGTGGCCGCGGCCGACGGCGACTATCCCGTCGGTTTTCTGAGCGCGGAGGTGGCCGATGGCGAGCTGCATATCGAAGAGATTTCCGTCGACCACCTGCACCAAGGTTTCGGCATCGGCCGCAAGCTGATCCGGCGCGCCATCGACGAGGCCGCCGCGCGCGGGCTGGCCGCCGTAACGCTCACCACCTTCCGCACCATCCCCTGGAACTGCCCCTATTACCAGCGGCTCGGTTTCCGCACGCTGGACGAGGCCGATCTTTCGCCGCGCCTCGACAACTTGCTCGCCCTGGAGGCCGAACACGGGCTGGCGCGCGACACGCGCTGCGCCATGCGGCTCACCATCAACGAATAAACCCCAAGAAAAAGCCCCGGTGCGTTGCCTCACCGGGGCTGCCGTTCCTCACCATGCGCGAGCGATCAGTCGTAGGTGGCTTCCTTGCCATCGAAATAGATGGTGCTGGCCTCGCAGATGTTGATCGTCGTCTCGTCACCCTTGATGCTGGAGCCGTCCTCGGCTTCCCAGGTCACGTAGAATTCGATGTCGCAGGGGCCATCGTAGTTGAACTCCATGTTCGCCGTCTCGTTGGCGCTGAGCTTGAAGTTCATCCAGTTGGCGCTCCATTCGCCACCCTCGCCGGTGTAGAAACCGTCGATGATGTAGCCGGAGTCGTTCTTGATATCGAATTTCATGCCGGCGGCGAAGGCGACCGGCGCAGAGATGAACAGCGCCGCCGCTGCAAGCACGGCGATCGATTTGGTAGCGATAAACTTCACGGGAATGATCCTGTTCGAGTGATGATGAAATCGCTGACCTGATGCCGCAATCTTTTGCTTGGCCGCATGCGCGCGATGGTTCTGTTGCCCCTAAAGAAACGGGGCCTGACTCGCTAGAGCCTGGCCCCGTTTTCTCAAACGGATCAGTTATTTGCTTTATTCGAGGCGAGCAACCCTCAGGCGAGATTCTTCTTCAGGAAGTCCACCGTGCGCTGCCAGGCGAGGTCGGCCGCCGCCTTGTCGTAGCGGGCGGCAGAGGTGTCGTTGTTGAAGGCGTGGTTGACGCCGTCATACATATGGATCTCGAAGGTCTTGCCACCCGCTTCCAGCGCCGCGCGATAGGCATCGATGCCGGCATTGATGCGCTCGTCGAGCCCGGCATAGTGCATCATCATCGCTGCCTTTATTGCCGGCACATCTTCCGCCGGCGGCTGCGCGCCGTAATAGGCGACACCGGCCTTCAACTCCGGCGACTTGGTGGCGAAGCGGTTGACGAGGCCGCCGCCCCAGCAGAAGCCGATCGCGCCGACATTGCCGCTGGCGCCCTCGAGTTCGGCGAGGAATTTCAGGCTCGCCTCGGCATTGGCCACCGTCACCGCCGGATCGAGCTTGCCGATCAGTTCGCGCGCCTGGTCCTCGTTGTCCGGCGTGCCGCCCGACGGCGACAGGAAATCCGGGGCGAGCGCGATGAACCCTTCGAGCGCCATGCGGCGCGCGACATCGCGGGTATGGGCGTTGAGGCCACGGTTCTCGTGGATGACGATGACGCTGCCGAGCGGGCCTGTGGCCTCCGTCGGGCGCACGACATAGCCCTTCATCTCGCCGCTGCTGCCGCCATAGACGACATCCTTGGCGGTGAGGCGCTGGTCGTCCGCGGCGATCATCTCGGCGCTTGCCGAATTGGCCGCAAGCAGCGGCGCGATGGCGGCTGCGGCAGCGCCCGAGCCCGCAAGCGCCGTCAGGCGTTCCATGAAGCGGCGGCGGTCGAGCGTCAGATGGGTATATTCGTCATAGGCATTGATCATTGCCTGCGTGATCTTCGGCTTGTCCATGGCGGATCCTCCGGTTGACTTTTCGGAAGATAAGATAGGCCGCCGAGGCGCTGCCGCGGAACACAACTGCGTTACCGTAGGGTCAGGTCAAGGCAAGCCAGGTGGCAAGCCAGATCCACAGCAGGCCGACGACCGCGAGGCCCGCGATGAACAGCGGCCGGCGGTAGCGGATGCGGTTGCTGGTGACATGCACATAGGCATGCGCATAGCGCAGCGCCACGAACAGCCAGCCGCCCGCCACCGTCACCGGATTATCGGCATCGACGAGATAGAGCAGGATGCTGACCGCGTAGAACAGCACGGGCAGCTCGAACTGGTTGGCGAGGCAGTTCTTGACGATGAGGCTTTCGGCCGGCTCCTCGCGGTTCTCGCGGAACTGGGAGACACTCGCGCGCCCCTCCTTGACGGCGCTGACGCGGCGGAGCGAGAGCAGCAAATAGAGGCAGAAGACGAGCGCGACATGCGCGATCATCGGCCAGATCGTGGCTTCCGTGGGAGACATGAGGATCCTTCGGCTTGTCGTTGCGACCGATGCATAGGGGTTTCCGGCCGAAGCCTCAACCGGAAAGGGCCATTGCGACAAGCCGAAGGGGAAAGCGTGTTATTGCGGGGTCAGGACTTCCGTGCCGGAGCCGTCCTGTCCGCTGATCGTCCAGGCGCCGTGCAGCGACCCGTCGCCCTGGACGTTATAGACGATGAGGCCGACGGCATCGCCGAGCACGTAGCCGGCAGCGAAGGCGTCACCGTAGAGCATGCAGATGCCGTTCGAGGTGGTCGAGCCGGTATGCCATTCGATCGAGCAGGTCGTTTCGCTCGTCAGCTCGATCGTCGCCGTTCCGTTATAGGCGGAGCCGTCGAGGTTGGTGCCTTCCACATTGTAGGTGCCGGCATTGACCGTCTGCGCGTGTGCAGGCGCGACCAGCGCAAGGCCCAGAAGGGCGCCAGCCAGTATCTTCTTCATGATGTCCCCCAGATGAAGCCGGCGAGATTGCCGGTGCCCGATCCTAGCAGGAATCACAAGTCCGTGAAGACGGAAATGCCCGGCAAGGCCGGGCATTTTCAGGCTTATGAGCAGATGCCGAACAATCAGACGGCGCCTGGATAATTCGGGCTTTCGCGGGTGATCGTCACGTCATGAGCGTGGCTTTCACGAAGGCCCGCGCCGGAGATGCGCACGAAGGTCGCCTTCTCCTGGTAGTCCTTGATGTCGTGGCCGCCGACATAGCCCATCGAGGCCTTGAGGCCGCCGGCGAGCTGGTGCAGCACGCCCGAGACCGGGCCCTTGTAAGGCACCTGGCCTTCGATGCCTTCCGGCACCAGCTTCAGCGTGTCGCGCACTTCCGCCTGGAAGTAGCGGTCTGCCGAGCCGCGCGCCATGGCGCCGACGGAGCCCATGCCGCGATAGGCCTTGAAGGAACGGCCCTGGTAGAGGAACACTTCGCCCGGGCTTTCATCCGTACCGGCGAGCAGCGAGCCGATCATGACGGCCGAGGAGCCGGCGGCGATCGCCTTCGCGAGGTCGCCGGAGAACTTGATGCCGCCGTCGGCGATGACCGGAATGTCCTGGGCATGTGCCGCCTCGACCGAGGCCATGATGGCGGCGAGCTGCGGCACGCCGACGCCGGCGACGATGCGGGTTGTGCAGATCGAGCCCGGGCCGATGCCGACCTTGACGGCGTCGGCGCCGGCATCGATCAGCGCCTTGGTGCCGCTCGACGTCGCGACGTTGCCGGCCATGATGCGCACCGAGTTCGACAGTTTCTTCACGCGGCCGACGGCGTCGAGGACGCGCTGCGAATGGCCGTGCGCGGTGTCCACCACGATGAGGTCGACGCCGGCATCGATGAGGCGCTCGGCGCGCTCGAAACCATCGTCGCCGACGGAGATGGCGGCGGCGGCGCGCAGGCGACCCTGCGCATCCTTCGAGGCATTGGGGTTGAGCTGCGACTTCTCGATGTCCTTGACCGTGATGAGGCCGACGCAGCGGCCGTCGCCGTCGACGACCAGCAGCTTCTCGATGCGGTGCGAGTGCAGCAGGCGTTTTGCCTCCTGCTGGTCGACGCTTTCCTTCACCGTGATGAGGTTCTCACGGGTCATCAGTTCGTAGATCTTCTGGTTCGGATCGGAGGCGAAGCGCACGTCGCGGTTGGTCAGGATGCCGACGAGGCGGCCGGCCTTGCCGTTGCCGCCGTTTTCGACGACCGGGATGCCGGAAATGCCATGCGCCTTCATCAGCGACAGCGCGTCGGCGAGCGTGGCGTCGGGGCCGATCGTCACCGGATTGACGACCATGCCGCTTTCGAACTTCTTGACCTGGCGAACTTCCTCGGCCTGTTCGGCGGGCGTCAGATTGCGGTGGATGACGCCGAGGCCGCCGGCCTGCGCCATGGCGATGGCGAGACGGCTTTCCGTCACGGTATCCATCGCGGAAGAGAGGATCGGCAGGTTGAGCTCGAAATCGTGGGCGATGCGGGTCGCGATGTTCGTCTGGCCCGGCATGACCTCGGAGTGACCGGGCTGCAGGAGAACGTCGTCGAAAGTGAGAGCTTCGAGACCGGTTGCGGTTTCTATGATGCGCGCCATGGGCCAAGTTCCTTTAAGGGTAAAGCTTACGCACCAAGGGGAACATTGGGAGTTGTCCGCCTCGGTCGCTTGCAAGAAATTCTTGGAAGTTGGCGAGGGCTGGTAACACGTTCATGACGGGTTGGGAATAGCAAAAGCGGCCCCGTGGCCCGCATTGCCGCGTTGACGATTTTTTAGCCGTGCCTGCTGGCGTTCTTTTAAATCTTCGCATGTATAACCGTTTTCGTGGCCAGGACAGAAAGGCCAACAGCAAGAAACAACCAGAGAAAACGGGGAATAACAATGTCTGCACTGAAGAAGAGAGCACGCGCACTCGAAGACGAATTCGCCTACCAGCAGGAATTTCAGTTCAAGGCTCAGGCCCGCCGCAATGCTCTCATCGGCCTTTGGGCCGCCAATACCATGCGCCGTCCCGATGGTGAGCAATATGCCCGCGAACTGGCCGTGGCCGATGTCGCAGCACCCGACGGCGCCTTCAACCGTATTCGCGCAGACTTGCGCTCGGCGGGCGTCAACTGTCCCGACGAAGAATTGCGCGACCGCATGGTCGTGATGCTGAAGGATGTAGCCCGCGAGATGCGCGGCGGCTACTGACCGGTTTTTTTGACGAGACGGCCCGCCCATGATGAGGCGGGCCGTTTTGACTCAAAAGCAATTCCAGCAAAAGTGTGAAGCGGTTTTGCGTTCGGAATTGCGAGAATAAATCAGATATCGAACTGGTAGCTGACAGGCACGAAGCGGTAGCCCTCGCCGGCCTTCTCGACGAAACCGGCTGCCGGGAACGGCATGTGGTAGCCGATGAAGGCGAGCTTGTCGGTTGCGATCATGTCGAACACCTTCTTGCGGGTGGCCGCCGCCTGCGCCTTGTCCATGTCGAAACGCACTTCCCAGTCCGGCCGCTGGAGCGACAGCACGTAGTGGTTCGCCGTGTCGGCCGTCAGGATGATCGCCCTGCCCTCCGATTCGACGCGGAAGATCATGTGGCCAGGCGAATGGCCGAAGGCATCGAGGCCTGTGATGCCGGGCACGACCGCGCCGCCATCCTCGATGAAGGTGAGCTTTTCGGCGAGCGGCTGCACCTTGGCGAGCACGCCCTGGTGGCCCTGCTCGGCCGGCGTGCCCATGCGCTCGGGATTGACCCAGAAATCATATTCCGTGCGACCGGCGACATAGCGCGCATTCGGGAAGGCCGGCTTGCCGTCCTCCATCAGCCCGCCAATATGGTCGCCATGCATGTGGGTGATCACCACCACGGAAACCTGGTCCGGCGTGTAGCCGGCATATTTCAAGCCTTCGAGCAGGCGCCCCATGCCGGCCTCCCGGCCGCCCTCGCCCATGCCCGTATCGAACAGCACGACTTCGCTGCCGGTATCGACCAGCGTCGGCGCGAAGCTGTTGACGAAGCGGTCGGCCGGCAGGAAGTTCTCCGCCAGCAGCGCGCCCACGGCATCGGCCGACTGGTTGATGCCGAAGGTTTCGTTCGGCGCGCCGGAGGGGCGCATGCCGTCGCGCACGACGAGCACGCGGAAGCTGCCGAGCTTGAAGCTGCGTGTTTCGAGGGGGCTTACTCTCATGTCGGTGGCGTCCGTGTCGGATTGGGCGAAGGCTGTTGCACGGTTGAGCAGCAGCGGTGCAGCCAATGTGCTGACGCCGGCGGCCAGAAACAAGGAGCGGCGCGAAATTGTCGAAGTGTCTCCCATGGAGCGTCCTCTTTTTGTGAAAAGCTGTTCGTGAAAAATCTGCATGGCCGGTTGTAGGGCACGGCATCGGCATGAAGATGACATGCGTCCATCTAGGGCGCTGTCACGATCCGGGCACGCCCCATCACGGCCTTGTGAAGCGAGCGATTTGACAGACGGCAACAAGGGGCGCAGAAGACGGACGGGCCTGCACGAGGGCCTCGAACCCGATTGCCTGATGAACCGTATCGTCCCCCTCATCCTCGCCGTCGCGCTCTTCATGGAGCAGATGGACTCCACCGTCATCTCCACGTCGCTGCCGGCGATCGCCGCGGACCTGGGGGTGGGGCCGATCACGCTCAAGCTCGCGCTCACCTCCTACATGGTGTCGCTCGCGACCTTCATTCCCTTGAGCGGCTGGATGGCCGACCGGTTCGGTGCCAAGCGCATCTTCCGCCTGGCGATCCTCGTCTTCGTCGGCGGCTCCATCCTCTGTGCCGTCGCCGACAGCCTCGTCGCCTTCGTCGTCTCCCGCTTCCTGCAGGGCATGGGCGGCGCGATGATGACGCCGGTTGCCCGCCTCGTTCTGGTGCGCAGCACGTCGCGCTCCGAGCTCGTCTCGGCCATGGCGCTGCTCACCATTCCGGCCCTCGTCGGCCCGCTCGCCGGCCCGCCGCTCGGTGGCTTCATCACGACCTATTTCTCCTGGCACTGGATCTTTCTCATCAACGTGCCGGTCGGCATCGTCGGCTATATCCTCTCCGGCATCTACCTGCCGGAAATCCGCGCCGCGGCCCCGCCGCCGCTCGACTGGCTCGGCTTCTTCCTCAGCGCCGTCGCCGCGTCGGGCACGATGTTCGGCCTGTCGGTCGTCAGCCTGCCGGCATTGCCGCCGATCATCGGCATCGTCTCGACCCTGGTCGGCTTGCTCTGCGGCGTGCTCTATGTGCGCCATGCGCGGCGCCATCCCGCCCCGTTGCTCGACCTCAAACTCTTCCGCGACAGCGCGTTTCGCGCGGCGTCCGTCGGCGGCACGCTGTTTCGCATCTCCGTCGGCGCGGTGCCTTTCCTCATGCCGCTGATGTTGCAGGTCGGCTTCGGCCTGTCGCCCTTCCAGTCCGGCCTCGTCACCTTCACCGGCGCGGTCGGCGCGCTCACCACGAAGTTCCTCGCCAAGCGCGTGCTGACTTTCGCCGGTTTCCGCACGACCCTGATCATCGCCTGCCTCTGCGGCACGGCGCTGACCTTCGTCAACGGCCTCTTCACGCCCGCGACACCCTTCTGGTTCATGGCGCTGGTGCTGCTCGTCGCGGGTTTTGCGCGCTCCTTCTTCTTCACCAGCGTGAACGCGCTCTCCTTCGCCGACATCCCGGACGAGGACGCCAGCAAGGCGACCTCGATGAGCGCCGTGCTTCAGCAGATCAGCCTTGCCATGGGCGTCGCGGTGGCCGGCGCGATCCTCGAGATCGAGACCTCGCTCACCGGCTCGGCGCTGGAGCTGCGTGATTTCCAGATCGCCTTCATGGTCATATCGGCGATCACGCTCACCGCCGTCATCCCCTTCATCGCCATGGCCAAGAATGCCGGCGCCACGGTCTCCGGCCATCGGCTGGAGGCAGAAGAAACGGCGGCGGTGAAGTAGGGTTTATGCCGGCTGTTCGCAGACGGCGGCAAGCTTGTTGCCGTCGTGGTCGCGGATGAAGGCCGCGTAGAAATTCGCATGGAACGGGCGCAGGCCCGGCGCGCCTTCATCGGTGCCGCCCTGAGCAAGGGCTGCGGCATGGAAGGCATCGACTGCCGCGCGGGTCGGGGCGACGAGCGCGATGGTCACGCCGTTGCCGAAGGTTGCAGGTTCACGGTTGAAGGGCTCCACCACCCAGAAGCGGGCGCGCACGTCCTCGTCCGCCGCATAGCCGATCTCGTCCGCCCCCTCCTTCTGCCGGCTATAGCCGATGAGCGGCAGAATGGCGTCATAGAAGCGGCCGGCGCGTTGCAGGTCGTTGGTGCCGACGGTCGTGTAGAGCAGCATCAGGCGTCTTCTTCCGTCGCCGCCGCCTCATCCCTTGCCTTGCGGCCCTTAAACCCCTTGGCAAGCAGGAACATCTCCACCGATTCGGTGCGCGAGGCGCCGGGCTTCACATGGATGACCTGCTTGAAGTTCTGCTTCAGCAGGTTGAGCAGCTCGCGCTCCGTACCGCCCTGGAAGGTCTTTGCCAGGAAATGCCCGCCCTCGGCCAGAACCTCGATCGCGAAATGCGCGGCGACTTCGCAGAGATGCATGGTGCGGATATGGTCCGTCTGGCGGTGGCCGGTCGTCGGCGCCGCCATGTCCGAGATCACCAGGTTCGGCGTGCCGCCGACCGCCTCGATAAGCTTTTCCGGCGCATCGGGCTCCAGAAAGTCCATCTGAAGGATGCGCACGCCCGGAAGCGGGTCCATCTCCAGAAAGTCGATCGCCGCGACGCGCGGGTCGGCATCGGTAGAATCCGTCACCTTGGCGGCGATCTGCGACCAGCTTCCGGGTGCGGCACCAAGGTCGATGATGCGGCGGGCGCCGGCGAGGATATGGTGCTTCTCGTCGATCTCCAGCAGCTTGAAGGCCGCGCGCGCGCGATAGCCTTCCAGCTTGGCGCGCTGCACATAGGGATCGTTGATGTGGCGCTCGATCCAGCGGCGGGACGACGCCTTGAGCTTGCCCTTCTTGACCTTCTGGCCGAGCTTGCGGCCGATCGGGGGCTTGGTCATGACGCCTGTCCTTCGGGCTTTGCCGGGTTGCGGGGGCCGCCGCGATGGTTGCGGCGGTGGCGGCCGCGGCGCCAGACGCCGTCATCGGCCATCATGTCGGTGAGCAGGCCTTCGCGCAGGCCCCGGTCGGCGACGCGCATGCGGCGCGATGGCCAGCGCTTGCGGATCGCCTCCAGAATGGCGCAGCCCGCCAGCACGAGATCCGCCCGGTCCGGGCCGATACAGGGATTGGCGGCGCGGGCGGAAAAATCCCAGGAGAGCAGCCGCGCCTGCATGGCGGTCACTTCGTCGTCGGACAGCCAGACGCCATCCACCCGGCGGCGATCGTATCGCGGCAGGTCGAGATGCACGCCGGCCAGCGTCGTGACCGTGCCAGACGTGCCGATGAGGTGGAAATCCTCGGGTGCCGCGCGCGCGACATCGCCCGGGCAATCGAAATTCGCCAGCATGCCCTCGACTTCCGAGACCATGCCCGCAAAGCTCTCGGGCGTCACATCGCGCCCGCCATGACGTTCGGAAAGCGTGACGACGCCGACCGGCAGCGAGGTCCAGTGCGTGATGTGGTTGGCAAGCCGGCTGGAGCGGTTATCGCCGATGCGGATGACCGCGATTTCGGAAGACCCGCCGCCGATATCGAACAGCACGACCGACTTCGCCTCCCGCCCGACGAGCGAGGAGCAGCCGGACACCGCCAGCCGCGCTTCCGTCTCGCGGTTGATGATCTCCAGGTCGAGGCCGGTCTCTTCCAGCACCCGCTCCAGGAACGCTTCGCCGTTCACCGCCGCCCGGCAGGCCTCGGTGGCGATGAGGCGCGCGCGGCGGATGTTGCGGTTCTTCAGTTTCGCGGCGCAGATCTTCAGCGCCTCGACGGAGCGATCCATCGCCTCGTCGGAAAGCTGTCCGCTCGCAGCCAGGCCCTCGCCAAGCCGCACGATGCGCGAAAAGGCATCGACGACGCGGAACTGGCCGGGCCGGGTCGGCTGGGCGATGAGCAGGCGGCAATTGTTGGTGCCGAGGTCGAGCGCCGCATAAAGCGGCGCATCGTAAACGTCGCGATCGGCCGGCCGGTGGGCCGCCGAATCGCGCCGCGGTTCCGGCATGTGGAAGGCCGGCCGCTCTCCGTTGGCCTGCTCGACGGCCGGGTGCTGCACGACGGCCGCTTCGGCAACGAGCGGCACGGCGCGCGGCGCCTTCTTGCCACGATTCTTGCGGCGGTTGCGGCGGCCTTCGGCCGTGACCTGATCGGGAAGTTCCCGCTGGCCGACGGGCGCAAGCGGGCGCACGTTTTCGCTGCCGGCAGTTTTACTGCGTCGGCGGCGCTTGTTCCTGCGCGTGGAATCACCGGCCTCATTGGCCTTGGGGCGCTCAGCCGATCCGGACAAACCGGTCGCCTGGCCTGCGGACAGGGAAACGGCAGAGGGACTTGTTGCGCCCTTCTGTTTTCCCTTGCGACGGCGCGACCGCTTCGGACGCCCCGTATCTTCCGCATCTCGCGCCCCGGAAACGGACGGCTTCACGCCGCTGTCGGGGTCGTTCACGTTGCTGCCTATGGCGCCGCGCAAAGCTCATAAAGCTGCAAGCAGGCGCTCTCTCGATCTTCGTTGGCGCGACACTACCAGCGCCCGGCCCGTTCGCCAAATTCTTTTTATGACGGACCGACGACACCTGCGACCGAAAAAGCCCAGCAACGATTTTCCCAAAAAAACCATTTGCATCTCCCCGCCTTTTGTTTATAAGCCCGCCTCACAGGCGCCGGCCCAGCCGGAACCGTTGCTGGGGAATAGTTCAACGGTAGAACGACGGACTCTGACTCCGTTAATCTTGGTTCGAATCCAGGTTCCCCAGCCAATCTCTTCTCCCGTATATTTTCCCTTCATTGCCGGAATGCTGTTAGCATTCGCGGGGAGTGGTGCCGGATTCCGGTTGCAATCGGGGGCCGAGTCACTAGTTGACTCAGGAAAGAGCGGATCTGCGCCGAGAGTTGTTGTCAATGATGTGCATGCGCCAGTGGTTTGCCGATAGATTTGGCGGGGCTTTTGCTTGAGCGACGTGGGGGCGCCACGGCAGGGGTTTCGCGGCGAAAGCGATGGGCGGCCGGCGGCCTCAAGGGCGTTTTTGCGCCGGCTTCGGCTTTGGACCGGGCTGGTCCTGTTTCTCTATGCGACGATGCATCTTGTGAACCAGGCCTTCGGCATCCGCTCCGTCGAGGCCATGGACATGGCGAGCCTGGTGCTTTTCGACCCATGGCAGAGCGCGCCGGGGCGCGTGCTGCTCTACGGCTCGATGAGCATTCATGCCGCGCTCGGCTTGCGCGCGCTCTATCGACGGCGGCATCTGCGGCTGCCGCCGGTCGATGCGGTGCAGCTGATTCTCGGCCTTGCGATACCCGCCGTTCTCTTCGCCCATGCCGGTTCGATCGCCTATCTGAAAAGCGTTTATGACGCTCGGGTCGGCTTCGACAAGATCATCTATGCGCTGTGGGTCGCCAACCCACAGATTGGCCTGCCGCGGCAGTTGCTGCTGATCCTTGCCGTGTGGATTCACGGCTGTCTTGGCGTACGGGCCTGGCTTCGAACCAAACAATGGTATGCGCGCCATGTTCCGGTCCTGATGTCGCTCGCGACGCTGGTGCCTGTGCTGGCGATCCTCGGCTTCGTCAATGCCGGGCTGGACATGCGCGAGCTTGCCGCCCTCGGTATAGACTACCTGTCGCCGGGTGCATACGACGCCCCGGGTTCGGCCGCCGCCGATGCGACGGCGCAGGCCAATGCGATTGCCGACCGGATTACCCTCGGCTACCTCGCGCTGCTCGGCAGCATCCTCGTGCTGCGTTTGGCGCGCGACTGGCATTCCTCGCGGTTCAGCTCGGTCAAGATCACCTATCCCGGCCCGCGCACCGTCTCCGTCCCGGTCGGTTTCAGCGTGCTGGAGGCGAGCCGCTGGTGCGGTATCCCGCATGCCTCCGTCTGCGGCGGCCGCGGCCGGTGTTCGACCTGTCGCGTCGAGATCGTCGCCGGCGGCGAGGCCTTGCCGGCAGCGGCGGGCGACGAAGAGCGCCTGTTGCGGCGGATCGGGGCGCCGCCATCGATCCGGCTCGCCTGCCAGATCCGGCCCAAACACGACCTCGCCGTCGTGCCGCTGGTGCATTCCGCCACCGCGGCGCAGACGAAAGGCGGAGCGTTCGCACAGGTTGCCTCCGCCCGCCGGGAAACCGAGGTGGCCGCACTTTTCGTCGATCTGCGCCAATCCACCCGGCTTGCCGACGACCGCCTGCCCTATGACACGTTCTTCATCGTCGAGCGCTACATCAAGGCCGTCTCCACGGCCGTGCGGGAAAGCGGCGGCCATGTCACCAACATTGCCGGCGATGGCGTCATGAGCGTCTTCGGCGCCGACGGCCCGACGCATGATGCGGCGCGCGACGCGTTTCGCGCGGCGCTGCGCCTGTGGGAGGGCATCGATGCCCTGAACGAGGATCTGCAGCAGGAGCTGAACGAGCCGTTGCGGGTCGGCATCGGCCTGCATGTCGGGGTCGCGGTCGTGGGCACGGAATGGACGGGCGGCCTGGAGGGCATGCCCTTCCTCGGGGATACCGGCAATGTCGCGGCGCGCCTGGAGGCGCAGACGAAGCGGCTGGAAGCCACGATGGTCGCCTCCCGGGAGGCGATCCTGATGGCGGCCGGCCCGGAGCAGGTTTTCGACTTCGCGCCCGTGCTGCTGGCCGGCAAGCAGGAGCCGATCGAGGTTGCGTGTTTTCGCGAAAGCGAGGAGCTTCGTTTGCTGCTCGGTGCTCCTGTGGCCGGCTAAATCTCCACCACAGAAATCTACGGCACTCTTGTCAGCGGTTTGCCCGACTGGCAGGTTGCGCATGTCGATTCACACCTGCACGGAGGGGACAACCCATGGCGCACAAGTTCGAGATCTACAAGGACAAGGCTGGCGAGTTTCGCGTTCGCTTCAAGTATAACAGCGAAGTGATGTTCTCCACCGAAGGCTATTCCAGCAAGGCGAGCGCCCAGAACGCCATCGATTCGATCAAGAAGAACGGCCCCGGCGCGCCCGTCGAAGACACGACGACAGCGCAGGCCTGATCAGGTCTAACCCTCGAAAAGCCCGCCATCGGCGGGCTTTTTGCCGTTCAGAAGGTTGGCGGCGTGCAGGCGCTGATAACCTCGCAAGGCACCGGGCCGACGCAGCGGAAACGGTGCGGCCGGCGGCTTTCGAAATAATAGGCGTCACCCGGGCCGAGGATGCGGCGCTCGTCGTCGACGGTCACCTCCAGCCGGCCGGAGAGCACGATGCCGCCCTCCTCGCCATCGTGCACCAGCGGCACCTTTCCAGTATCCGCGCCGGGCTGGTAGCACTCTTTCAAGATTTGCAGGCTGCGGCCGAAGAGATTGTCGCCGACCTGGCGGAAGGAGATCGGGCCCTTGCCGATCTCCACCAGTTCATCCGACCGGTAGAAGGCCTTTTTTGGCCGGTCCGGCTCGAAGGCGAAGAATTCCGCAAGGCCGATGGGGATGCCGTCGAGGATGCGCTTCAGCGCACCGACGGACGGGTTAGAGGCGTTCGATTCGATCAGCGAGATCGTCGAATTGGTGACGCCGGCGCGTTTGGCGAGCTCGCGCTGCGACAGATTGTGGGCGAGACGCAGATGGCGCAGCCTGCCCCCGATATCGACCGACATGATCTTTCCTGTTCTAGATGTTCGGAATATCGCAATTCTTGACTTCCATATCCTTTCTTTTCAAGAGCTTGACGTCAACCAGAAAAGGACTTGTTCGGCATCGCAAATCATGGCGTCTATCGCCCCAGCCAGAGGAGATCTGCCATGAACGCCCATAACAAGCCCAATGCACCGGTGCTCGACAGCTACTGGATGCCCTTTACCGCCAACCGCCAGTTCAAGGCGGCACCGCGCCTGCTCGCCGCCGCCGAGGGCATGTATTACACGAGCGCCGACGGACGCCGCGTGCTGGACGGCACGGCCGGACTCTGGTGCGTGAACGCCGGCCACGGCCGCCGGCAGATTGCCGCAGCCGTCGAGCGTCAACTCACCCAGATGGATTTTGCGCCCTCCTTCCAGATGGGCCATCCGATCGCCTTCGATTTTGCCGAGCGGCTGGCCGAAATCGCCCCCGGCCCGGACGGCGCCAAGCTCGATCGCATCTTCTACACCGGCTCCGGCTCCGAATCGGTCGACACCGCGCTGAAGATCGCCATCGCCTACCAGCGGGCGATCGGCCAGGGTACGCGCACGCGCCTCATCGGCCGCGAGCGCGGCTATCACGGCGTCGGTTTCGGCGGCATTTCGGTCGGCGGCATCATCAACAACCGCCGCGTCTTCCCGCAGCTTCCCGGCTCCGACCACCTGCGCCACACCCATGACCTGGCGAAGAACGCCTTCGTGAAGGGCCAGCCGGAGCATGGCGCGGAGCTTGCCGACGATCTGGAGCGGCTGGTGGCGCTGCACGGCGCGGAAACCATCGCGGCATGCATCGTCGAACCCGTTGCCGGCTCCACCGGCGTGCTCATCCCGCCGAAGGGTTACCTCGAAAGGCTGCGCGCGATCTGCGACAAGCACGGCATCCTGCTGATCTTCGACGAAGTCATCACGGGCTTCGGCCGTCTCGGCGCATCCTTTGCCACCAACTATTTCGGCGTCACGCCGGATCTGGTGACCACTGCCAAGGGCCTTACCAACGGCGCGATCCCGATGGGTGCCGTCTTCTCCAGCCGCAAGGTGCACGACGCGCTGATGCATGGGCCGGAAAACGCCATCGAGATCTTCCATGGCTACACCTATTCCGGCCATCCGGCGGCCTGCGCGGCGGGCATCGCGACGCTCGACATCTATCGCGACGAGGGCCTGCTCACCCGTGCCGCCGAGCTTGAGGACGACTGGCAGAATGCGATGCATTCGCTGAAGGGCCTGCCGCATATCATCGACATCCGCACGATCGGCCTGATCGCCGGCATCGAGCTTGCCTCGCGCGACGGGGCACCCGGCACGCGCGCCTATGACGTCTTCGTCGATTGCTTCGAAAAGGGCCTGCTCATCCGCGTGACCGGCGACATCATCGCCTTCTCGCCGCCGCTGATCGCGGAAAAGCAGCACTTCGAGGATATCGTCTCGATCCTCGGCGATGCGTTGAAGCGCGCCGCTTAAATATTTTACGCACTTTCAGGAAAACCGCTTCACACTTTTCCTGGAATTGCGTCGACTGCAATTTGCGAAAAACGCTGTTATAGCTGGGCCCGTAGCAGTACGGGCCCACATTCATGTCAGCATCCGCCAAGACCGAACCGAAAATTATCTTCCGCCTCCAATTCGAGCCGGAGGGGCGCCTCGGCCGGGGCAAGATCCAGCTTCTCTCGCATATCAAGGATACCGGCTCGATTTCGGCCGGTGGGCGGGCGATGGACATGTCCTATCGCCGGGCCTGGCTGCTCGTCGACGAGATGAACCGGCTGTTTCGCGCGCCGGTGGTGGAATCGCAGCGCGGCGGAAAACAGGGCGGCGGCGCGGTGCTGACGCCCTTCGGCGAGGCGCTGATCGCGCATTACCAGGCGATGGAGGAGAAGGCGCGCGCGGCCCTTGCCGACGATATCGACTGGATCGTCGGGCAGCTCGCCGACTGAGTAGAGCGTTTCCGCTTTTCTTCGAATCGCGAAAACACTCTATCTTTTTGTTTTTACGCAATTCCGGACGCCAAACCGCTACGCACTTTTGCTGGAATTGCTCTATTCCAGCGCCACCGTCTTGATGACGGCGTGTACGGAGAGGCCCGGCACGAGGCCCAGACGCTCGACGGAAAATGCGGTGATGCGGGCACGGACAGGATCGCCGCCGCAGGCGATGCGCAGGCTCGCCATGCCCTCGCCGTCCGGCTCGATCGCCTCCACGATGCCTTCCAGAATGTTGAGCGCGCTGAGGCCTTCCGGGCGCACGGTCGCCACCATGACGTCGCGGGCGGGGATGCGCAGCCGCACGGTCTCGCCGGGCGAAACGGCAGCCCCCGGCACGAGGATGGTCGCGCCGCCATCGAGGCGGATGGTGGCGAGGCCGTGGGCGGCGTCGCGCGCCTCGACATGGCCGGACAGCACGCTGCCGGCCTCGCGGCGATCGGCGGCGGACGACAGGCGCGGGCCGCCCAGCACGTCGGAAGCGGCACCGACCGCCTCGATGCGGCCGCCCGCCATCAGCACCACCCGGTCGGCCAGGCGCGCGACCTCTGCCACCGAATGGCTGACATAGACGATGGGAATGCCCACCTCGTCGCGCAGGCGTTCCAGATAAGGCAGGATTTCCGCCTTGCGCTCCTCGTCGAGCGCGGCGAGCGGCTCGTCCATCAGCAGCAGGCGGGGTGACGCGAGCAGCGCGCGGCCGATGGCGACGCGCTGCTTTTCCCCGCCGGAAAGGTTGTTCGGCTGGCGATCGAGCAGGTCGGCGATGCCGAGCAAGTCGACGATGCGTTCCGGATTTTCCGCGCGTGCGCCTTTCGGCGAGAACCAGCGGCCGTAATTGAGGTTCTGGCGGACCGTGAGGTGCGGGAAGAGGCGCGCCTCCTGGAAGACGTAGCCGAAGCGGCGGCGGTGGGCGGGAACGAAGATGCGCCGCGCGGTATCGACCAGCACCTCGTCGCCGAGCAGCACGCGGCCTTCCTCCGGGCGCGTCAGGCCGGCGATGATGCGGACCAGCGAGGTCTTTCCCGAGCCGGAGCGGCCGAACAGCGCGGTAACGCCGCCATCGGCGCTGAAGGCGGCATCCAGCGAAAAATCGCCGAGCCGGTGGCGGGCTTCGACGACGAGGCTCATTCGAGGTTCACCTTGCGGCCGATGCGTTGCGCCAGCACTTCGGAGGCGAGCAACGCGACCATGGAGATCGCGATCGCAACGAGGGTGAGGCGCATGGCGCCGGCGTCCCCACCGGGCACCTGGGTGAAGGTGTAGATGGCGGCAGACAGGGTCTGGGTCTCGCCGGGAATGTTGGAGACGAAGGTGATGGTCGCGCCGAACTCGCCCATGGCTTTCGCGAAGGCGAGGATCACGCCGGCGATGACGCCGGGCAGGATCAGCGGCAGGGTGACGGTGAGGAAGACCCAGAGCGGGCTCGCACCCAGCGTGCCGGCCGCCTCCTCCAGCTTGCGGTCGACGGCCTCGATGGAAAGCCGGATGGAGCGCACCATCAACGGAAAGCCCATGACGCCGCAGGCAAGCGCCGCGCCCGTCCAGCGGAAGGACAGCACGATGCCGAACCATTCGTCGAGCACCGAGCCGATGGCACCGCGCCGGCCGAACAGCACGAGCAGCAGGAAGCCGGTAACGACCGGCGGCAGGATCAGCGGCATGTGCACGATGCCGTTGAGGATCGACTTGCCCCAGAAGCGGCCGCGGGCGAGCGCCAGGGCGACCAGAATGCCGAGCGGCAGGCTGACGAGGACCGCAACCGCCGAGACCCTGAGGCTCAGCCGGATCGCCGTCCATTCCTCGTCGCTCAAGGCAAGCCAGTCCACGTCGGTTCCTTCGAAATGCCGGAAGCCCCGGAGATTGAACCGGGGCCGGACCGTCGACAAGACCCAAACCTCATGTCCGTCATGGTCGGGCCTAACCCGACCATCCATGCCACGGATGCCGTGTGCGGGGTTTGGGACTTCCCGACAAACGAAGCCCCGGGTTTAGCGCCCGGGGCTGTCGCGAGGCTCGTCTTACTTCAGGATCGAGAAGCCCTGTTCGGTGAAGAAGGGGGCGGCCTTGTCGGACTTCAGGAAGTCGAGATAGGCGGCCGCTGCGGCGCTCTTCGATTCGTTCAGGATGGCGACCGGGTAGATGATCGGCGGATGGCTGTCTTCCGGGAAGGTGCCGACGACGGCGACGCCCGGATCGGCAGCGGCATCCGTCTGGTAGACGATGCCGTAGGGCGCCTCGCCGCGCGAGACGAGGGCGAGCGCCGCACGCACGCTTTCGGCACCGGCAACCTTGCCTTCGACCGACGACCAGACGCCGAGCTTTTCGAGCGCCGCCTTGCCGTATTTGCCGGCCGGCACGGTTTCGACCGCGCCCATGGCGAGCTTGCCGTCACCGACGAGGCCGGCGAGGTCGAAGCCTTCCTTGATCTCGACGGTCGATGCCTTGTCCTTCGGCGCGACGAGCACGATGCGGTTGCCGAGCAGGTTGACGCGCGTGTCGTCCTTGATCAGTTTCTTTTCAGCAACGTAATCCATCCAGGCAAGGTCGGCCGAGATGAAGAGATCGGCGGGTGCTGCGGCCTCGATCTGCTTGGCGAGCGCCGAGCTTGCGGCATAGGAGACCGTCGTCTCGTTGCCGGTTTCCTTCGACCAGGCGGCATTGGCCGCATCGAGCGCGTTCTTGAGGCTGGCGGCGGCGAAGACGGTGACCTTTTCCGCGGCGGCGGCCGGCAGGGCAAGCGGGAACGCCGCGAAGGCGGCGACGACGAGTTTCAGAAGCAGACGACGGTTCATTCCTGTTCTCCCTTATTCCTGCCTTCGGGCAGCGTGATATCCCCTTGAATATATCGGCGCTTCCGGCTTTGCCAGCGCTATATTTTCAAAAATACAGGGAAACAGACCACCGCCAAACGGCCGTGAAGACCGTCCGGCGAAGTCGTGGAATTCACAGGGAAATTTGACCGCCTAGAACAATGCGTCGTCGAACAGTTCGTCGTCCGTCTTCGCAGCCGCCGGTGCGGCGGGCGCTTCCATCGGCGTGCCGAAGATGCGGGCATGCACCTCGCGCTCGGAAACCATGGTGTAGGTGCGGGAAATCCGGCTGCCGAGATCGGCGAGCGCCTCGTCAAGGCCCGACAGATCGGGAAGCTCGTGGCCGAGGAGGTCGCCGGCGCGGGCCGAGCAATCCGCCAGCACGTCGCCGAGTTCGGCGTTGAAATCGAGGTCGGCGATGGTGCGGCCCGCCTTGGCGGAAACGTCCGCGCCGCAGGCACGCAGCGCCGTCATGTCTTCTTCCATGCGGTCGCCCGCGCGGCGGATATGGTCGAGCGCCTCTTCCAGATGCGCATCCAGCGAGCCGCCGGCGCTGGCGCCTGCCTCGCTCAGCCTGCCGGCATCGTCTTCCAGCGATTGCAGGGCGACGAGGATATGTTCCGCCGTCTCGTCGAGCCGCGTGGAGAAGGTGCGCAGTTCAGCCGTCACGACGTTGATCGCGCGTCCCTCCTCGCCGAGCTTGCTGCAGCGCAGGTTGGTGTTGAGCGCCATGTACTGGATGTCGGTGCGCACCAGCTTGATCGTCTCGACGCCCTTCAACAGTTCGCGCACGGTCTCGACCGTGCTGTGGCCGAGCGCATTGGCCTTGTCGGCGGCCTGCTCGATGTCGCGCACGACGGCACGCGCCGCGGCAATATCGGCCTCCAGGATGCGCATGGCGCGGTCGGCCGACTTGCCGTCGGCGGCGTCCATGTCTCCGTAGAGCATCATCAAGCCGTCGATATCGGCGCCGAAACTGCGGATCGTGCTGACGACCGTCTTGCACTCGCGCGCAAAATCGCGGGCGATCTCGCCGAGCTGCGCATGGACGAGATGGCGCACAAGCGCGGTCAGCCGGCCGGCCGCCTCCGCGTCGAGCGTTCCGGCGGCCAGATAGTCGTCCAGAAAGGTGAAGGCGGACTGGCAATGTTCGATGCGCTGGCGGGTAATGTCGCCGATCTGCATGGCCGAGAGCGTGGTCGCGACCTTGGTCTGCACATGGCGTGCCGAGGCGCCGACCTTGGCGGCGAGCTGCGAAAGGTGGCGGCGCTGCGCCGTGAGGTCGCCGGCATTGCGCGACAGGTTGCCGGCAATATCCGGCACGCTGCGGCGGAACCGTTCGAGTGCCTCCCCGCCCCCGGTCGAGGCGCTGCCGATCACGCTGCTCAGCGTGCCGATCTTGGTGCCGAGCGCGTCGACCTGGGTCCTGCCGTATTGAATGCGTTCGAGGATTTCTTCCGCAAAGCCGGAAAAGTCCGGAATGGCGGCGCCGGTGATTTTTGCGGTCGTGGCGAAGGTGCGGAGGTAGCGCAGGGTCTCCTGCATGTCGGCAATATAGCCGCCGAGCGACTTTTCCGTCACCGCGACATTGCCGAGGCGCTGCTGGCGCATCTCCTCGATGCCGGGAAGCGCTGTGAGCTGGTCGACGGTTGCCACGAGCTGGCCGATCGTCGCCTCGGCGGCCTCGTCGCCCAGCGAGCCGGAGAGGTTCTCCAGCGATGCAACCAGACGGTTAAGGACATCGAGCACGTTGAGCAGGACGACGCCGCCATCAAGGAACCGCTGCTCGATGCGCGAGCGGGCTCCTTCGAGGCGCGACACGAGTTCCGTCTCAGCCGTTTGTCGCTCCACGCGCTTTGCGCTTGTTATTCCTGACACGCCATACCCCACTCACAAGAACCCGTGAGCGGCACCCTAGGGCGAACAATGTAACGCCCAGTAAATTCGCAATGCCTTATCTAAAGGAGTCCCGCCGCGGCAGGTCGATTTCGGCGCCACTACCCGAAGATGCAGGCATCCCTAGAATTAGGGATTTATAAATGATATTACTTATATTTAATTTATTGAATTAGTTTATTAAAACAAAGGCTTGTTTGATTTTCCTCCCCATACGTGAGGCGGTGTAGATACGTGCAGTTATCTACCAATGGATGAAATTAGCAACCGAACTTTACCCTTCATTAAGCGTGACTTGGGAATCTGGCGCGGGAAATACTTTGTCCCGGAACGATTATCGAGGCCTCCATGTCATCAACCCTGCCGGGTGACACGTCGTTAACCTTACCGACGACCCTCACCATCAAGAATATAGTGGCAGTTCGAGAGTTGATCTTGGACTGCTTGAATAGAAACACGTCCGCGACTCTGGATATTGATGAAGAAGCGCAGGTCGATCTCAGCTTCGTGCAGCTCATTACGGCGGCCCGCAAACAGGCAGAGATGAAGGCGGGGCGCATTCTACTTGCCCGGCCCGCTGCCGGAGACCTTTACGACGTGCTGAGGCGCGGCGGCTTCCTCGATGACATGACGCCGGACGCCGCGCATTTCTGGTTGCATCAGGAGAAGAATTGATGACCGCGAAGATCTTGACCGTTGACGATTCCGCCAGCATCCGGCTGACAACGCGCGTCACCCTTTCCAATGCCGGCTACACCGTGACCGAAGCGGTCGACGGCGTCGACGGCCTGAACAAGCTGAAGGGCGGCGAATACGACCTCGTCGTTACCGACCTGAACATGCCGAACATGGACGGCCTGACGATGATCCGCGAGCTGCGCAAGCTGCCCGCGCACACAGGCGTTCCGGTCATCTTCCTCACCACCGAATCCGACGGCGAGCTGAAGGCCCAGGCGAAAGCCGCCGGTGCCACCGGCTGGCTCACCAAGCCGTTCGATCCGGAAAGCCTCGTCAAGATCGCCAAGAAGGTGCTGGGCAAATGAGCAACCCGGACCCGATCTCAGTCTTCCGGACAGAAGCCGCCGAACTGCTGGAACAGATCGAGTCCGGCCTTCTGGATCTGACGCGCAGCCTCGACGACCGCGACCAGATCGACGCCGTCTTCCGCGGCCTTCACACGCTGAAGGGTTCGGGCGCGATGTTCGGCTTCGACGCGCTCGCCGCCTTTACCCACCATTGCGAGACCGCCTTCGACCGGGTGCGCAAGGGCGACGTGCCCGCCACGCACGAGCTGGTTTCGGCCGTGCTTTCGGCGCAGGACCACATGCGTGCGCTCTTGGAAACGCCGAACGGCGACCATGATGCGATGAGCACCAGCCTGCTCGACAACCTGCACCGCGCCGTCAACGGCGCCGGCTCCCCTGCCCCGGTGGCGGTCGCCGCCACGGCTGCCGCGCCCGTCAAGGAAGACGCCGGCGGCATGCGTGAATGGCGCATCCGCTTCCGCCTGCCGGCCAATGCCATGGCGAACGGCACCAACCCGCTCGGCCTGCTCGACGAAATGCGCGATCTCGGCGATTGCAAGATCGTCGCCGACATCTCGCAGGTGCCGGACCTCGCGACGCTCGAGCCGCGCGACATGCATCTCGGCTGGGACGTGGCGCTAAAAACCGATCGGCCGCGCGCCGACATCGAAGACGTCTTCATCTTCGTGATGGACGACATGGAACTGGAGATCGCGGAAATCGCTGGCGAAAAGCCGGCTGCGGCACCGAAGCCGGTAGAAACTCCCGCCGCCAAGGCCGTGGTCGTTGCCGAGCGCGAGGCGCCGGCGATCCAGGCGGCCAACGATTCCAAGCAGAACAAGTCCGCCGAAAACGTCCGCGTTCCGGCCGAACGGCTCGACGAGATGATGGACCGCGTCGGCGAGCTCGTCATCGCCCAGTCCCGCCTCACCCAGCTTGCCGGCACCGCGGCCGATCTCGGCCTGCGCTCCGTCTCGGAAGAAATCGAGCGGCTTTCCGGCGAGTTGCGCGACACGATGATGGTGCTGCGCATGATGCCGGTCGCGAGCCTCTTCAGCCGCTTCCGCCGCCTCGTGCACGATCTTTCCCGCGAGACCGGTAAGGAAATCGAACTCATCACCGAGGGCGAGACCACCGAGGTCGACAAGACGGTCATCGACCGGCTCGCCGATCCGCTCGTCCACCTCGTGCGCAACTCGATCGACCACGGCCTCGAAAAGCCGGAAGAGCGCCTTGCCGCCGGCAAGGAGGCGAAGGGCCAGGTCATCCTTTCCGCACACCAGACGGGCGGCGAGGTCATCATCACCATCAAGGACGACGGCCGCGGCATCAACCGCGAGCGGGTTCGCGCCAAGGCGGAATCCTCCGGCATCATCCAGCCGGGCGCTACCCTCACCGACCAGGACCTGCTCCAGCTGATCTTCCAGCCCGGCTTCTCCACCGCCCAGGCGGTCACCAACCTGTCCGGCCGCGGTGTCGGCATGGACGTGGTGAAGAAGACGGTGGAGGCGCTGCGCGGCACGATCGACATCGTCAGCAAGCCGGGCGAAGGCTCGACCGTCTCGCTGCGCATTCCGCTGACGCTTGCCATCATCGAGGGTCTTCTCGTGCGCGTCGGCCAGGGCTGCTACGTCATCCCGCTTTCGGCGGTCGAGGAATGCCTCGAACTGTCGCTCGAAGACGATCTTCGCTCGCGCGGGCGCAGCTTCATCTCGCTGCGCGACAGCCTCGTGCCGTTCCTTCGGCTGCGGGAACTGTTCAGAACCGGCACCGAGCCCGATCAGCACCAGAAGGTCGTCGTCATCTCGACGGGCTCGGAGCGCGTCGGCCTCGTCGTCGACCAGATCATCGGCGACCACCAGACAGTCATCAAATCCATGTCCAAACTGCACCATGACGTCGTCACCTTCTCGGGCGCGACCATCCTCGGCGACGGCAGCGTCGCCCTGATCCTCGACGTCACGCACCTCATCGCAGTCGGACAACATCAGGAGGCGCAATTGCGGGCGGCAGGATGAGCGAAGCGGCACGAAAACTCGACTACGAGACAATATGGGGCGGCGAGGAAGAACTCTCTGTCCTCACCTTCAACCTGAACGGCGAGACCTTTGCCATCGAGGCGATCGTCGTGCAGGAAATCCTCGATCTTTTGCCGGAAACCCATGTTCCCGGCAGCAAATCTTTCGTTTCCAGCGTCATCAACTTCCGCGGCAAGGTCATTCCGCTTGCCGATATCCGCCTTGCCTTCGGCATGGACGCGACGGAAACCACCATCGACAGCCGCATCGTCGTCATCGAGCTCGATCTCGACGACGAGGCGACGCTGATCGGTCTGCGCACCGACAAGGTCAACGAAGTCACGACCCTGCCGAAACTTGCGAGCGAGCCGCCGCCGAGCGTCGGCATGCGCTGGCGCGCCGACTACATTAATTGCCTCGTCAAGCGGGGCGGCGAATTCATTATCGTTCCCAATTTACACGCGATTTTTTCCTCCAAGCGAGATCGCACCGGTGCGGCCCAAGTGCCGAACTAGGACATCAGGAGAGACCCATGCGCTTCACCATTAAACTCAAGTTATTCCTGGCCTTTGGTTTCATCATGGCCATGCTGGCGGGCACCGCCGGCTACGGCATCCTGAGCCTCGGTGGCCTCAATGCGACGCTCGGCGACGTGCTCACCGGCCCGGCGACGCGTCTGCGGCTGGCACAGGAACTCAACGTCCTGCAACTCCAGCAGATCCGCCAGCAGAAGAACATGCTTTCGGCGACCAGCAATGCCGAGACGAACAAGTATATCGATGTCAGCAACAAGGCCCGCGCGGATTTCGACGCCGCCTTCGAGCAGGTTCTCGCCAAGGCGACTGAACAGGGCAAGGTCCTGTGGTCGAAGCTCCAGACGCACAGCACCGATTTCCGCCGGGAAGACGACCGCATCCGCAGCATGATGCTCGCCGGCGACAGCGCAGGCGCATTGCGCGTCTCCACCACCGACGCCCGCACCGTGACGAACGAGATCGACGCGCTGCTGGATGAGGTGGTGACGCTCGAACAGACGCGTCTGCAGGAAGCCGACGACAATGCCGAGGCACAATATACAAGCACGCGCACGATCATGATCGCCGTCGCGTCGGCCGCCTTCCTGATCGCCGGCTTCGCCGCCGTCTGGATCGTCTTCTCCATCAACCGCGGCATTTCCCGCGCCGTCGGTGTCGTGCAGAACGTTGCGGATGGTGACCTCACCCGCTTTGCCGAGATTTCCACCAGGGACGAGCTCGGCGACCTGCTCGGCCATGTCAACACGATGATTGAGCGCCTGCGCGGCGTCGTCGCCGATGCGCTTTCGGCCTCCGACAATGTCTCGTCGGGCAGCCAGGAACTGTCGGCCAGCTCGGAAGCCCTCTCGCAGGGTGCTACCGAACAGGCATCGTCCGCCGAAGAGGCTTCAGCCTCCATGGAAGAGATGGCGTCCAACATCAAGCAGAACGCCGACAACGCCGCCCAGACAGAAAAGATCGCCCGCCAGTCCTCAAAGGATGCAGAAGCCTCCGGCCAGGCTGTCGGCCGCGCCGTCGGCGCCATGCGCACGATTGCCGAGAAGATCTCAATCGTCCAGGAAATCGCCCGCCAGACAGACCTGCTCGCCCTCAACGCGGCTGTCGAAGCAGCCCGCGCCGGTGAACATGGCAAGGGTTTTGCCGTCGTCGCCTCGGAAGTGCGCAAGCTTGCCGAACGCAGCCAGGCGGCCGCAGCCGAAATCAGCGCGCTCTCGGGTGAGACCGTCTCGGTCGCCACCGAAGCCGGCGAGATGCTGACCCGGCTGGTTCCCGATATCCGCAAGACTGCCGAACTGATCTCCGAGATCTCGGCCGCCTGCCGCGAACAGGATATCGGTGCCTCGCAGATCAACGAAGCGATCCAGCAACTCGACAAGGTGACCCAGCAGAATGCCGGCGCCTCGGAAGAAATGTCGGCGACCTCGGAAGAACTCGCCGCCCAGGCGGAGGAACTCCAGGCCTCCATCGCCTTCTTCCGCGTCGACAACGCCTCCCGCAAGGAGCCGAACCATGCCGACAAGCTGCGGGCGACCGCAGCGAAGATGGCAGCGCCCGCCAGGCGCCCGGCCAACACCTCGGCCCACCGCCCGGCACCGGCTGGCACCAAGGGCCGCGGAAACGGCTTTGCCCTCGACATGTCGATGGGCGGCCCGGACGCCGACGACGCGGATTTCCGCGAAAGCGCCTGATCTGGAAATGACAGCGGCGCGCCCGGCGACGGGCGCGCCGCATTAGACCCGGCGCGTGTAGGCGACGGCAAAAGGGCCGCTTTCCCGGCCCGCGGAAGGGTGAGTGTATCGGTCTTCTCGCATTAGGGCGTCCGCAATCGCGGCGCCCCTGCCCTGAACATGGCATCTGCGACAAAGGAGACCATTCGAGATGCGCCTTACCATCAAACTAAAGCTAGCGATCGCCTTCGGCATCATCATCGTGATGATGGCCGGCACGTCCGTCTACGCGATCCTGAGCCTCTCTTCCCTCAACCAGGCGATCACCGACATGATCGCTGGTCCGGCCGCACGCCTCGAGGCAGCACAGAACCTCGGCAACATCCAGCTTCGCCTGGCACGCGCCCAGATGAACCTCGCAACATCGACGAACACGCGCGACGCCGCGACCTTCCTGGAGGCAAGCGACCGCAACCGTCAGCGCTTCACGGAAACCAACGAGTGGCTGATGAACGCCGCAACGACAGAGGCCGGCAAACAGCAGTGGCGCGACGTCGCCGAAAAACAGAAGAAGCTGCTTCAGATCGACGATCAGGTACGCGCCGCGGTCAGCAGCGGTAACTCCGCAGAGGCTATCCGGCTCGTGACCGGTGATGGTCGCCGGTTTATGGACGAGATTGAAGAAATCATCACTGCCCGCATCGAAGCCAACAAAGGCCAGATGAAGGACGCCGATGAGCAGACCAACGTACAATATGCGACGACCCGCAACCTGATCCTGGGCATTTCCGGCGCTGCCTTGCTGCTTGCTATCGGTGCTGCCGTTTGGATCGCGCTTGGTATCAACAATGGTCTTCGCAAGATCCAGTCCGTCGCGGAAGCCGTCGCCATAGGTGACCTCAACCAGAAGGTCGAGATCAAGACGAATGACGAGATCAAGGACCTGGTCGATACGATCAACGTGATGACCGGCAACCTGCGTAACACCGCGACGATTGCCGACCAGATCGCCAACGGTGATCTCACCGTCACGCCGAAGCCGCTCTCCGACAAGGATACGCTCGGCATCTCGCTGGAAAGCATGGTCGAGCGCCTGCGTGGCGTCGTCTCCGATGCGCTTTCGGCGGCCAACAACGTCTCGTCGGGCAGCCAGGAACTGTCGGCAAGCTCCGAACAGCTCTCGCAGGGCGCAACCGAACAGGCATCGTCTGCCGAAGAGGCTTCCGCTTCGATGGAAGAAATGGCCTCCAACATCAAGCAGAACGCCGACAACGCCGCCCAGACGGAAAAGATCGCCCGCCAGTCCGCCAAGGATGCCGAGGCTTCAGGCGAGGCCGTAAACCGCGCCGTCGGCGCCATGCGCACGATTGCCGAGAAGATCTCGATCGTCCAGGAAATCGCCCGCCAGACCGACCTGCTCGCCCTGAACGCTGCCGTGGAAGCGGCGCGTGCCGGCGAACATGGCAAGGGGTTTGCCGTTGTCGCTTCGGAAGTGCGCAAGCTTGCCGAGCGCAGCCAGGCGGCCGCCTCCGAAATCAGCGCGCTGTCCGGCACGACCGTCTCGGTCGCCACCGAGGCCGGCGAGATGCTGACCCGCCTGGTGCCGGATATCCGCAAGACCGCGGAACTGATCTCCGAAATCTCGGCCGCCTGCCGCGAGCAGGATATCGGCGCCTCGCAGATCAACGAAGCGATCCAGCAGCTCGACAAGGTGACCCAGCAGAATGCCGGCGCCTCGGAAGAAATGTCCGGCACCTCGGAAGAGCTCGCCGCCCAGGCCGAAGAGCTTCAGACCTCGATCGCCTTCTTCCGCGTCGATCGCGCCTCCAGCGCGCCGTCGGTCGCCCAGCGTCGCCCGGCGCCGGTAACCCGCGCCGCCGCCAAGCCCGTCATGGCGTCGGTTCGCAAGCCCGACAACAGCGTCAACGCCCAGCAGGCCCGCGCCCGCGGCTTTGCCCTCGACATGTCGATGGGCGGCCCGGATGCCGACGACGCAGACTTCAGGGAAAGCGCTTGATCATGGCCGGCACATCCTCCGAATCCCAGTACGTCACCTTCAGTCTCGACAACGAGGTCTTTGCCGTGCCGGTCTCGGTCGTCCGGGAAATCCTCGACCATGAGGATGCCTTCAAGATCCCGCATGGGCCGGAGTACCTGCTTGGGCTCCGCGACGTGCGGGGCCAGGGTGTGCCGGTCATCGATCTTCGTCTCCGCCTCGGCATGACGAAGACCGAGAAGACGCCGCACACGCGGGCACTCGTGCTCGACGTGCCGATGGGGGAGAAGACGCTCACCCTCGGCCTCGTCGCCGACCGGGTCTTCGAGGTCATCCCCTTCCGCACGGAGGAGATCGAGGGCGCGCCGGATATCGGCGTGCGCTGGTCGTCCGACTACATTGCCGGCGTGGTGCGCCGCAACGGCGCCTTCGTCGTCATCGTGGATCTCGCGCGCCTGTTTTCCGGCGCCGAGGTCGCGATGATGGGCACGGCAAACCGCCTCGCCGCCACGGCATAATTTCAGGAGTACGGGCGTGGGAGCAGCATTGCGGGCGCAAGGGACGGAGGACGGGCTGAGCAGCCGGAACTTCGACGCCCTGTCGCGCTACATCTATGATTATAGCGGCATCAAGATGCCGGTTTCGAAGCTGACGATGCTGGAGGGCCGCCTGCGGCGACGCCTGCGTGCAACCGGCATTTCCAACTTCAACGACTATTGCGACTATCTCTTCAAGCGTGGCGGCATCGAGAAGGAAGCGATCTTCCTGATCGATGCCGTGACGACCAACAAGACGGATTTCTTCCGCGAGCCGAAGCATTTCGAATATATGTCGAGGACCGGCCTGCCGGAAATGGTGGCGGCCGGGCACAAGCGGCTTCGGCTGTGGAGTGCGGCCTGCTCGATCGGCGCCGAGCCCTATACGATGGCGATGGTGCTGCAGGATTTTGCCGATGCGACATCCGGCATCGACTACCGAATCCTCGCCACGGATCTTTCGACGGACGTGCTGCAGGCGGCGCGCCGTGGCGTCTATCCGCGCGACATGATCCAGCCTGTCTCGGCCGAGATGCAGCGGCGCTACGTGATGACGTCACGCGATGCCGCGCGCGGCGAGGTGCGCATCCATCCGCGCCTGCGCGCGACGGTCGGCTTTGCCCGCATGAACCTCATGGACAGCGCCTACAAGGTGGGCGATCCGATGCACATGATCTTCTGCCGCAACGTGCTGATCTATTTCGACAAACCGACGCAGGCGAAGGTGCTGGCACGGCTCTGCGACTGCCTCGTGCCCGGCGGCTACCTCTATGTGGGCCATTCCGAAACGGTCACCGGCATCACCCTGCCGGTGCGCCAGGTCGCCAACACGGTTTTCAAGAAGATCTGATGCCCCTTCCGGTGAAGAAAATCCGCGTTCTCATCATCGACGACTCGGCGAGCGTGCGCCAGGCGCTGACCCATGTGCTGGAGCAGGATCCGGAGATCGAGGTGATGGGGGCGGCCTCCGACCCTTTCATGGCTGCCAAGAAAATCCAGGAGGAAATGCCCGACGTCATCACGTTGGACGTGGAAATGCCGCGCATGGACGGCATCACGTTCCTCCGCAAGCTGATGTCGCAGCGGCCGATCCCGGTCGTCATGTGCTCGTCGCTGACGGAAGAAGGCTCGGAAACCTTGATGCAGGCGCTGGAGGCCGGCGCCGTCGATATCATCCTGAAGCCGAAGATCGGCGCTGCCGACCACCTCGCCGAATCCGGCACGCGCATCCGCGAGGCGGTCAAGGGTGCGGCCGTCGCCCGCATCGGCTCCCACCGCCGCGCGGCCGTGCCGACCGGTCCCACGGCAAAACTCACTGCCGATGCCGTGCTGCCGCCGCCGTCGGGCCGCGCCATGGCGAAGACGACGGAAATGGTCGCCTGCGTCGGCGCGTCCACCGGCGGCACCGAGGCGCTGCGCGTCATGCTCGAACAATTGCCGGCCAATTCCCCCGGCCTCGTCATCGTGCAGCACATGCCGGAAAAATTTACCGCCGCCTTCGCCAAGCGGCTGAACAGTCTCTGCGAAGTCGAGGTCAAGGAGGCCGTGCATGGTGATCCCGTGCTGCGCGGCCATGTGCTGATCGCGCCCGGTGACCGGCACATGATGCTGGAGCGGCAGGGCGCGCGCTACCATGTGGCGGTGCGCGAAGGCCCCCTCGTCTCGCGCCACAGGCCCTCCGTCGATGTGCTGTTCCGCTCCGCCGCGCGTTCGGCCGGCGGCAACGCCATGGGTGTCATCATGACCGGCATGGGCGATGACGGCGCGCGCGGCATGGCCGAGATGCACCAGGCCGGCGCCTATACGGTGGCGCAGGACGAGGCGACGTCCGTGGTCTTCGGCATGCCGAAGGAGGCGATCGCGCATGGCGGCGTCGACCGCATCCTGCCGCTCGACCAGATCGCCCGCGAAATCCTCGCCGCCGACCGGCGCCGATAGGGCGATTTTTACGCGCCGTTAACCATAAATGGCGAGGATGACGAAGCACCATGCAAGGTGTTTCTTCAGGAGCGATGACCGGCTCACGAACCGATCCGGGGACCATCATGCCTGTCATCACCTTCGCCAACACCAAGGGCGGCGCCGGCAAGACCACCGCCGTGCTGCTGCTTGCGACCGAACTCGCCCGCCTCGGCTACCGCGTCTCGGTGCTCGATGCCGATCCGCAGCACTGGATCACCCGCTGGTTCGAAAATTCCGAAGGCGCGCTGGGCAACCGGCTGAATGTCGTGCCCTATGTCACCATGAGCTCGATCGACCGGCAGCTCAGCGACGAGAAGGCGCGTGCCGATTTCGTGCTGATCGACCTTCCGGGCTCGCGCAGCTCGCTGCTCGCCAAGGCGGTCGGCTATTCCGACTACGTGCTGATCCCCGTGCAGGGCTCCGCCATGGACGCGCAGGGCGGCGCCAATGTCATCGAGCTGCTGCAATATCTGGAAGACAAGGCGAATATCCGCATCCGCCATTCCGTCGTGCTCACCCGGGTGAACTCCATGGTGACGACGCGCGCGATGAACGCCGTGAAGGACCTGCTCGCCGCACGCCGCGTGCACCTGCTCGAAACGCCGATCATCGAACGCTCCGCCTTCCGCGACATGTTCGGCTGCGGCGGCACGCTCTATTCGATGGACGCCAAACGCGTCAGCAATCTCGACAAGGCACAGGAAAATGCCCGCGCGCTGGCGCTCGAAGTACTCCAGCAGATCCCGGCCGCCCGCCAGGCCCAAGCGCCGAGCCTTCGCAGCGTCGCCTGACGGGGGCTCCCTCCCCTTCGTCATGGTCGGGCCTGACCCGACCATCCCTCCACGCCGCGAATGATGGATCCTCGGGTCGAGCCCGAGGATGACGCAAGAATGTGCGGCACGCGGCTTGCCGGCATGCCAATTGCGTCAGCGATTTCAATATTTTGGGAAAAACATGGTCCAGAATTGGAAAAGCCTGCCGCGGGAGGAGGTGCGGCAGGCTTTCCGATAGAACCGAATGACGACTGGGAGGAGGAGTGTCGCCATTCCCGCAGTTGGCCCTGGGAGGAGGAGTGGGCCTTCTGCAACATCGAAGCTTCGTGGGAGGAGGTACGTTGCTTCGATAAGTATGACTATACGCGATTCTTGCTCAATTGATAGGCATTGTTTTGCAAGGCAGCTATGCGCTATGCGCTTAACGGGTACCTCAACTGGGTTGAATTATCCCCACGCAGGCACCACCTTCGCAGATGCAAAAACGCCCGCCGGAGGCGAGCGTCTTCGAAATTCTGCTATTTTTCGGCGTGTTTATCAGAAGCCGACGGCAGCGCGGGCGACTGCCTTGATTTCCGAGCGCTCGATGCCGAGATCGCGCAGTTCGCGGGCAGTCATGCGGTCGAGTTCGGTTACGGTCTGACGGTACTTGCGCCAATTGTTGAAGGAACGTGCCATGTTCATGATGATCCCCTTTCGTTAGGCTCTCTGTTCGGCACCGGTCCGTGGCGCCGCGTCTTTCGATGGCCCCTTTATAGGCTTATGCTGCACTGCGGAACAGCGCTAAGCTGGCAAGCCACCCATGCAGATCGCGCATGGGTCTGGTAAGCCTCCGTTAACGAAAACGGGCCGCCGAGGGGCTTCAGGCCGCCAAAACGGCCTGTTCCTCCTGCAAAAATGCGGAAATTCGCCCCAAACCCTCGCGCAACACCGCTTCACCGTTCGTGTAGCCGATGCGCAGGTGGCCTTCCATGTCCATGGCGCTGCCGGGTGTCAGCATGACGCCGGTGCGCTCCAGCAGCTTGATGCAGAAGGCCTCGGAGGTGAGCGGCAGGTCGTATTTCAGGAGCGCCGTCGTGCCCGATTTCGGCTTGACCCAGGAGATCAGCGGCTCGCCCTCCACCCATTCGGCGAGGATGGCGAGGTTTGTCCGGGTGATCGCCTGGCTGCGGGCGAGGATCTTGTCGCGGTTCTCAAGGGCGATGGCGGCAAAGTGGTCGTCCAGCATGCCAACGCTGATCGTGTTGTAGTCGCGATGGATCGAGACGGCGTGGAGCAGGTCCTTCGGGCCGACGATCCAGCCGAGGCGAAGGCCGGCCAGCGAATAGGTCTTCGACATGCTGCCGGTGCTGATGCCCTTTTCATAGAGGTCGGCGATCGACGCCGTCATGCCGTCGCCCTCCTGGTCCGTGCCGCGATAGACCTCGTCGCAGAGGATCCAGGCGCCGCAGGCCCGCGCGATCTCGACAACCTGAAGCAAGAAATCCCGGTCCATCAGCGATCCGGTCGGGTTGTTCGGATTGTTGAGGCAGATGAGCTTGGTGCCCGGCGTCGCGAGGCGGCGCAGTTCCGTGAGGTCCGGCAGGAAGCCGTGCTCGGCGGTGAGCTTCAGGATCTGCACGTCCGCGCCAAAACTTTCCGGGATGGAATAGTGCTGCTGGTAGGTTGGCAGGACCGAGATGACGCGGTCGCCGGGCTCCACCAACGTCTCGTGCACCAGCGCATTGGCGCCGATCGCGCCGTGGGTGACGACGACATTTTCCATCGCCTGCTTATCGTACATGGCGGCGATGAGGCGGCGCAGGCGCTCACTGCCCTCGATCGCGCCATAGGTAAGCTTCATCGGCAGGAGTTCAGCGAGGATCGTCTCCTTCTTGCCGGCCATGTCGAGCAGCTCTTCCACCGTCAGCGATTCGACGCAGGTCTCCGCAAGGTTCAATTCGCAGCGGTTCTCGTAACGGTTCATCCAGATCTCGACGCCGAAATCGCGTATCTTCATGGCGGGGTCCTTTCGGGTTAGAAGGCGGCAGGCGGACAGGCCGCCCTTTTGATGACGGAACGATATGAGCAATATATTGCACAGTCAAGAACGCGGCGACGTGCTCGCCCATGTCTCCGGCAATCTGCGCCGCTTGCGCCAGCAGGCCGGCCTCAGCCAGGCGGCGCTGGCGGAGGCGTCCGGCATCAGCCGGCGCATGATCGTGGCGGTCGAGGGGGGTGACGCGAATATCAGCCTGTCGAGCCTCGACAAGCTCGCCGCCGCGATCGGCGTCGGCTTCGTCGATCTTGTGCGCGATCCGGCACGCGCGCCATCCGCCGAGATCAACGAGGTGACGTGGCGCGGGGGCGATGCGGAGAGCACCGCGGTGCTGCTTGGCTCGGCGCCGGCGACGACGGAGGCGCAGATGTGGCTCTGGTCGCTCGGCCCCGGCGAGCGCTACGATGCCGAGCCGGACCCGGCCGGGTGGCACGAAATGGTTTTCGTGACCGAGGGCATGCTGCGGCTCGAACTCTCCGGCGCGGCTAAGGATTTTCCGGCCGGCAGCTTCGCCGTCTACGGCACCGACCAGGCCTATGCCTATGTAAACCCCGGCGAAACGCCGGTGCGTTTCGTGCGAAACGTGGTTAGCTGACAGCCAGCGTCCAGGCCATGCCGGCAAGCGCCGACAGGCCGAGCGTCAGCAGCACCGATGCCTTGAGGCGGAAGAGCGCGAAGGCGGAGGCGGCCGCCAGCAGCGCCGAGGGCAGGATGAGCGTTGCCGGCACCGGCAGTTCGAGGTGCAGCGGCCCGGCGGCGAAAACCGTCACCTCGCGAAACAGCGTGTGCACGGCGAACCAGACCGCGAGGTTGAGGATGACGCCGACAACGGCGGCGGTGATTGCCGACATGGCGCCGGAAAGCGCCGCATTGCCGCGCAGCTTTTCGATGAAGGGCGCGCCGAGGAAAATCCACAGGAAACAGGGCACGAAGGTGACCCAGGTGGTGAGGATCGCGGCGAGCGTCGCCGCCGTCAGCGGGTTCAGGCTGCCGGGGTCGCGCCAGGCGGCGAGGAAGCCGACGAATTGCAGCACCATGATCAGCGGCCCCGGCGTCGTCTCCGCCATGCCGAGACCGTCGAGCATTTCGCCCGGCTTCAGCCAGCCATAGTGCTGCACGGCCTCCTGCGCGACATAGACGAGCGCTGCATAGGCGCCCCCGAAGGTGACGACCGCCATCTGGCTGAAGAATACGCCGATCTCGGCAAACACGCTGTTGCCGCCGGCGACGAACCAGATCAGCGCCACCGGCCCGAGCCAGAGACAGGTGAGCGCGCCCGAGATCTTCAGCGACCAGCCCACCGCCGGCCTTGCATGGGCCGGCGTCGCCTCGCCGAGCAGCGAATCGCGATCCTGCAACACCCTGCCGTTGGCCGAGGCGTGGCCGTTTGACGTGCGGAACAGCTGGGAACCGGATCTGGAACCGGCATAGCCGACAACGGCGGCCACCAGAATGATCAGCGGGAACGGCACCTTGAAGGCGAAGATGGCGATGAAGGCGGCTGCGGCGATCGTGATCATCGCTGGATTGGTGAGCGCGCGGCTGCCGATGCGGAACACCGCCTGCACGACGACCGCCAGCACCGCCGCCTTCAGGCCGAAGAACAGGCCCTCGACGAGGCTCGCATCGCCGAAGAGCACATAGATGTAGCTCAGCGCCAGGATCGACAGGAAACCGGGCAGGATGAAGAGCAGGCCGGCGACGAGGCCGCCCAGCGTGCGGTGCATCAGCCAGCCGATATAGACGGCGAGCTGCTGGGCCTCCGGGCCGGGCAGCAGCATGCAATAGTTCAGCGCATGCAGGAAACGGCTCTCGCCGATCCAGCGTTTTTCATCGACGACGATGCGGTGCATCAGCGCGATCTGCCCGGCCGGGCCGCCAAAACTCAATGCCGCCACGCGCGCCCAGACCTTGAGCGCCTCGCCGAAGGGCACGCCATGGCCGTGCGCCTCGGGCGCATGGCCGGGCTCGGCCGCTCGTTCTGTCATCTGCATGGTTCTCCCCGTTGCCGTCGCGATCGATCGCAGCGGCACCCTGCCCTGTCAAGGCGACGGGGGCTTGACGGACGATGTGGATGGCATTATTAAACCGATAAGTTAATTAACTGAACGGATAAATACGTGAGCGATCCGCTGAGCCTGACCTTCGCCGCCCTTGCGGATCCCACGCGCCGCGCGATCCTCGCCAGGCTTTCCGAAGGAGACGCGACGGTGAACGACATTGCCGCCCCCTTCGAGATGAGCCTGCCGGCCGTCTCCAAGCACCTGAAGGTGCTGGAGGGCGCTGGGCTGATCACCCGCAGCCGCAGCGCCCAGTGGCGCCCATGCCATCTGGAGGCAGCACCCCTGAAGGATGCCGACGGCTGGATTGCCCGCTACCGCCGCTTCTGGGACGCGAGCTTCGACCGGCTCGACGACTATCTCCGGGAATTGCAGGCCGGCGACCCGGACAAAAAGAGCTGAGGAGAAAAACCATGCAGCAGACCGCCGAACTCATCGGCCTTTTCATCGAACGGCTGATCGACGCGCCCTGCCCGCTCGTCTTCAAGGTCTGGACGACGCCCGAACACATGGCCCGCTGGCTCGGGCCGAAGGGTTTTTCGGCCCATGCGATCCACGTGGATTTCCGCCCCGGCGGCGCCTGGTCGGCGGTCATCCGCTCGCCGGAGGGCAAGGATTATCCGATGGGCGGCACCTATCGCGAGATCGAAGATAACCGCCGCATCGTCCTCACCTTCCGCTGGACCGGCGAGGACGACCCGGACACTCTGGTGACCGTGACCTTCGAGGACCGGGACGGCAAGACGCGGCTGACCTTCGCCCAGACACCGTTCGACACCGTCGAATCCCGCGACAGCCATGCCGAAGGCTGGGGCGAATGCCTCGACCGGCTGGTCGCCTATATCCTGCAAGCCCGAGGAGAAGGACGATGAAAAAGACCTATCACGGCCGCTGCCATTGCAGCGCCATCCGCTATGAAGCGGTGCTCGATCTCGATGAGGGCCTGCGCCGCTGCAACTGCTCCTTCTGCCGGCGCACGCGCATGCTGAAGACCTTTACCCCGCGCGAGGATTTCAAGCTGCTCTCCGGCGAGGACCATCTCGTCAGCTATCGCGCCGACAAATCCGGCTGGCCGGTGGGCGATGTCGACCACTATTTCTGCAAACGCTGTGGCATCCGCCCCTTCTCGCGCGGTTATCTCAAGGACTTCATGGGGCACTTTTATTGCATCAATGCGGGCACGCTGGAGGACATTTCCGAGGAGGAGATGAGCGCCGCGCCGGTGATCTATGAAAACGGCCTGGCGGACGATTTCTTCAACCCGCCGCCCTATACGGCACATCTTTGAGATAGCCGGCCATTGCCTCCAGCATAGCGCGCCAGCCTTCGCGGTGGTCGTCGGCCCTGTCGCGACCATCGAAATAGAGGCCCTGCTCGACGAGCCGCATGCGCGTGCCGCCGTCCGCCGGCTCGAAGGTCACCACCACCGTGCCGGAAAAGCCGAGAATGCCGGCTTCCCGCAGGGTGCTGGCATAGACGATACGCCTGTCCGGGGTGATCTCCAGATAGCGGTTTTCGTTGAGATAGGTCGGCCCGTCCTTCGGGCCGAAGCGGCAGAGGTCGCTTTCGCCGACGGTGAAGCGGAAACGCTCGAAGCTTATCTGCCAGTCCGGGCCGGGATCGCCCCAGGCCAGTTGGGCCGTCTCCTGCGACCAGGCCGCAAAGACCGCGGCGACCGGCGCGGCAAAGGTTTTGATGATGTCGACGGTTCCCTGTTCGATGCTCACGGCTTTCTCCTTTCCGGGTTGCTGACGGTGAAACCATGGTGGAGATTGCCATTCCTTCGTAGAGACGTTCTCGACAGATTCGGGGCAAATGTGCCAAACTTGCCCCATGCCGTCCCGCCCGAAGCCCACAAGCCCGCTGACCATCGCCATTCTTTCGCTGCCGGAAAGCGGCACCATGGCGCCCTATGGGCTGCATGAGGTGCTGGGCGAAGCCGGCCGCGGACCCAATGCGCTGCGCAGCCTGCACCCGACGCTCGTCGCAGCGGAGACCGGCGCCTACGAGACGGGCAGCGGCGTACGGGTGACGCCGCAGCAGGGGCTTGAGGACAGCACGGCGGATATCGTCGTTGTCTGCGACATCCACCTCGAACCGGGCCTTTCGCCGGAAGGGCGCTGGAGCGAGGAAATCGCCTGGGTCCACCGGCATATCGCGGCGGATGTGCTCGTCTGCTCGGCCTGCAGCGGCGCGGTGCTGCTGGCGGAAGCCGGCCTGCTCGATGGCGCGGACGCGGCGTCGCACTGGATCATGGCTGACCTGTTTCGCGACCGTTATCCGAACGTCAAATTCCGGCCGGAACGCATTCTCTGCGACAGCGGGCGTGCCGGGCGGCTGATCACCACCGGCGGCGCGTCGTCGTGGCAGGATCTGGCGCTCTATCTGATCGGCCGGTTCTGCGGGGCGGAGGAAGCCGCCCGCATCGCGAGGCTCTTCCTGCTTGGCGACCGGGCTTACGGCCAGCTTCCCTTCGCCTCCATGACCCGCCCCCGCCAGCACGACAATGCCGCGATCGCCGACGTGCAGACCTGGCTTGCCGACCACTATGCGAGCAGCAATCCGGTAACGGCGATGGTCGCGCGTTCGGGCCTGGCGGAGCGCACCTTCAAGCGGCAGTTCAAGGCGGCGACGGGTTATGCGCCGGTGGATTATGTGCAGGCCATGCGCATCGAAGAGGCCAAGCAGATGCTGGAGACCGAACCCATGGCGATCGAAGAGATCGCGGTCGCGGTCGGCTACGAGGACCCGACCTTCTTTCGCAAACTCTTCCGCCGCCGTGTCGGCATCACACCCGCGCAATACCGCCAGCGCAACCGCCTTCGTACGCTCGGAGAATAGTGGCGTATTTGCCCCGAAGGCAGCCCGTTTGCCTCTGACCCCGTTGGGCAACCGCCTTCACACTCGGCTCATCGAAAACGAGGAGACGAGAGATGGACTTCTATTACACGCCCACCGCCTGCAGCCAGGCCGCCCATATCCTGCTGGTCGAAACCGGCCTGCCCTTCCGGCCGCACAAGGTCGATATCTTCCGGCATGTGCTGGAGGACGGCAGCCCTTATGAGGCGGTCAATCGGAGCGGCTACGTGCCCGCCCTCGTCTTCGACGACGGCACGCTCCTGACGGAAAATGTCGCGCTTCTCGACTGGATCGCCATGCAGGGTGACGGCCTCATCCCCGACGGCCCCCTCGGCCGCACGCGCCACCTGCAAATGCTCGCCTTCCTTTCCACCGAGGTGCAAAAACCCTTCGTGCGGCTTTCTTCACGGAAAGTGTCGAGGAGAAGGCATGGCTGGGCGAGACCCTTGCGCTGCGTTTCGACTGGATCGCCTCCCGCATCGAAGGCGACTTCCTGTTCGGCCGGCGTTTTTCCGCGGCCGATGCCTTCCTCTATGTCATGCTGCGCTGGGCGGCCATGTGCGGCATCGCCGTGCCGGACACGCTTCGTGCGCTCGGCAGTCGCGTGGAGGCGCGGCCCTCGGTGCAGGCGGTGCTTTCGCATGAGGCTGTCGCGCCGCTTGGCGCGGCAGCATGAACCCGACGAAAAGCGTTGCGCCGGCCCGATGATCGGCTAGGGTCTCCCGGCCGGCGCAGAGCCCTTGCGACACGACCAGTTCCCGCGACTGTCGGAACTGGTCGCTGGCCCGTCGCAGACAGGCTGCACTGGCACCGAACGAGGCCCTAAAATCGGCTTCAATATTTCATCGGGGTCCAGAAAATGGCAGAGTTTCCGCAAAAGGCGAAGGTCGTCATCATCGGTTTGGGTGGCATCGTGGGCGCATCGATCGCCCATCATCTCATCGAGCGCGGATGGGACGATATCGTGGGCATCGACAAGTCGGGCGTGCCGACCGATATCGGTTCGACGGCGCATGCCTCGGACTTCTGCTACACGACGAGCCACGACTATCTTTCGGTCTGGACCACCCAGTATTCGATCGATTTCTTCGAGAAGATGGGCCATTACGCCCGTATCGGCGGCCTGGAAGTGGCGCGCACCGGCGACGACACCTGGATGGAGGAGATCAAGCGCAAGCTTTCCTCCGCCAAGGCTTTCGGCACGCGCGCGCATTATGTTTCGCCCGCTGAGATCAAAAAAATGTTCCCGCTGATCGAGGAAGATCAGGTGATGGGCGGCATGTTCGATCCGGACGCCGGCCTCGTCGTGCCGCGCTCGCAGACGGTTGCCGGCAAGCTGGTGGATGCGGCGGAAAAATCCGGCAAGCTCCAGGTCTATGGCAACACGCCGGCCCAATCGCTGATCGTCGAGGGCGGCCGCATCAAGGGCGTCGTCACGCATCGCGGCACGATCATGGCGGACCATGTCATCGTCTGCGCCGGCATCTGGGGCCGTCTCATTGCCGAAATGGTGGGCGAAGACCTGCCGGTCATGCCGGTCGATCATCCGCTGACCTTCTTCGGTCCGTACAACGAATTCGAGAACACCGGCAAGGACATCGGCTTCCCGCTTTTGCGCGACCAGGGCAACTCCGCCTATATGCGCGACACCGGCGACCCGAAGACCACCGAAGGCGGCCAGATCGAGTGGGGCTATTACGAGACCACCAATCCGCGCCTCTGCCACCCGCGCAACATTCTCGAAAAGCACGAGGCACGCCTTTCGCCCTCACAGCGCGATCTGGAAATGGAACAGATCATCGAGCCGCTGGAACGCGCCATGGAGCTGACGCCGATCCTCGGCGAGCTCGGCTACAATGAAAGCCACTCCTTCAACGGCCTGCTTCAGGTATCGGCTGCCGGCGGCCCGTCCTGCGGCGAGAGCCAGAAGGTGCGCGGCCTGTGGTACTGCGTCGCCATCTGGGTGAAGGACGGCCCCGGCTACGGCAAGCTGATCGCCGACTGGATGACGGACGGACGCACCGAGATCGACCACAACTCGATCGACTATGCCCGCTTCTACCCGCACCAGCTGACGGAAGAATTCATCGAAGGCCGCTGCTTCGAGGCTGCCCAGAAGATCTATTTCCCGGCCGTGCACACCCGCGAACCCTATGCATCGGGCCGCGGCGCCAAGCGCTCGCCCTTCCATGAGCGCGAAAAGGAACTCGGCGGCTACTTCATGGAGCTCGGCGGCTGGGAGCGTGCGCATGGCTACAAGGCCAACGAGCATCTTCTGGAAAAATACGCCGACAAGGTTCCGGTGCGCGAGAATGAGTGGGACAGCCGCCACTTCTGGCGCGTCTCGAATGCCGAGCATATGGCGATGAGCGAGGATTGCGGCATCGTCAACCTCTCGCATTTCCACATGGTGGACATCGAGGGGCCGGACCATGTCGCGCTGCTCGAATGGCTCTGCGCAGCGAAAATCGGCGGCGACGGCAATATCGGCAAGGGCATCTATACCCATTTCCTCGATGACGAGGGCATGGTGCGCGCCGACTTCACCGTCATCCGCATGGCGGACCGTTGCCGGCTGATCAACGGTGCGGACGCCGGCCCGCGCGACTTCCACTACATGAAGCGCGTCGCCGAAGACCGCGGCCTCGACGTCACCATCACCGACGTGACGGAAAAATTCATCACCATCGGCATCTGGGGGCCGAATGCCCGCGATACTCTGAAGAAGGCCGTGTCCGACCCGGCCGCGCTCGATCCCGAAAATTTCGCTTTCGCCCAGATCAAGCAGATCGAGATCGGCGGCAAAAACGTCACCGCCTTCCGCATCTCCTATGTCGGCGAGCAGGGTTGGGAACTGCACATGAAATACGAGGACGGCCTCGCCGTCTGGGATGCGCTGCGCGCCACCGGCGTGATGGCCTTCGGCGTCGAGACCTATGCCAACTCGCGCCGCATGGAAAAGAGCCTGCGCCTGCAGAACGCCGACCTGCTGACCCAGTACAACCTCATCGAAGCCGACCTCGCCCGCCCGAAGGTGAAAGAGGCCGACTTCCGTGGCAAGGCAAAACACTTGGAATACAAGGCGCGCGACCACCAGCCCGCCATGCTCTGCACGCTCGTCATGACGGAAAACACCGACAAGGCCGGCGTGAAGCGCTATCCGGTCGGCACGCTGCCGGTCATGGACCCGGAGACCGGCGAAGTGCTGGTCGACGAACTCGGCCGCCGCTCCTACACGACCTCCATCGCCTTCGGCCCGACCATCGGCAAGAACATCGCCCTCGCCTACCTGCCCTGGGCCTATTGCCAGGAAGGCCGCAAGCTGAATGTGGAATATTTTGCCGAGACCTATCCGGTCGAGGTGGTCAGCATCGGCTACAAGCCGCTGTACGACCCTGAGAACTTGAAGCCGCGGACGTAAGCGACAGCCGCCCCCTCATCCGCCTGCCGGCACCTTCTCCCCGCTGGGGAGAAGGGGAAGAGCACCGGCGTCCCGTTTCCCTTCTCCCCTCGGGGAGAAGGTGGCCCGAAAGGGCCGGATGAGGGGGCGCATTCTTCGCTGCTACCGCACCACCGCCCCATTCTCCGCCACAAGCCGCCCCTCCTTGAACACCCGACGCGGCTTCGGCACCGCCACCACGGCCTCCGGCACATGTTCGGCGGCGAGCGTCACGAAATCGGCCTTGGCGCCGAGCGCGATGCCGTAGCCTTCGAGGCCGAGGGCCTTGGCGCCGGCGGTAGTGACCACGTCGAAGGCGGCGGTGAGTTCGTCGTCGGTGTAGAAGCCGGAGCGGTAGCCGATCATCATGGCGCGGCTCAGCATGTCGCCATCGCCATAGGGCCACCAGGAATCGCGGATATTGTCGCTGCCGCTGAAGACGGTGACGCCCTCGCCACGCAGCAGGGCGACCGGCGGGAAGACGTGGTCGCCGGGGGCGTTGGTCATGATGGAGACGCCGGCCCTGGCGATTTTTCCGCCGATGCGGCGGGCGGAATCGGGGTCGAGATCGCCAAGGCCGTAGGCGTGGCTGATCGCCACCCTGCCCTGCATGCCGAGCGCCGCCGTGCGGGCGCAGATTTCCTCGACGGTGAAGGCGCCGAGCGAGCCGAAATCGTGCAGATGGATATCGACGCCGACGCCATGCTTTTCCGCCACGCCGAAGACGACGTCGAGATGGCCCTGGAGGTCGCGGTCGAAGCTTGCCGGGTCGAGCCCGCCGACGAGATCGGCACCGAGCGCGATCGCCTCGTCCAGCAGTTCGGGCGTGCCAGGGCTTTTCAGGATGCCGTTCTGCGGGAAGGCGACGAGCTGGATGTCGATGATATCGCGGTATTCCTCGCGGATCTTCAGGATCGTTTCCAGCGACTTCAGCCCGACCGAGCCATCCACCATGACATGGCTGCGCATCTGGAGGGAGCCGTTGGCGACGCAGAGTTCGAGCTGTTTTCGCGCGCGCTCGTCTATCGGGGCCGCTTGCGCCATGTTCTGCGCCTGGAAGGCGACGCGCTCGTGCACGTCAAAACCATTGGTGCAGGCTTTGTGCGGGATCCATTTGTCGCCGTAGAAGCTGGTATCGAGGTGGATATGGCCCTCGACGAAGGCCGGCACCAGCAGGGCACCGGCAATATCGACCGTGGCGGACGCCTTCGGGGTCGTACCGGCCGGCTCAATTGCGACGATGCGGCCGCCGGCAACGCCGATATCCTTCAGCGAGCCGTCCGCCAGCGTCGCATTGGTGAAAAGCGTCTCGATCCCGGCCATGATATCGCGTCTCCGTTTGCGCACAGCTCGATCCACCGCCTGAAGGGCAGATCAAGAATTGTGCGCAATAACGCGCGAAAATCGTATGCAGTCAATAGGCGGCAGCGACCGCGGCATTGCCGAGCACGAGGATGGGCGTGCCGTTCTGCACGCGGTTGAAGAGATCGACCACGTCCTGGTTCATCATGCGCACGCAGCCCGACGAGACGGACTTGCCGATCGTCCACCATTCCGGCGAACCGTGGATACGGTAGAGCGTGTCCTCGTTGTTCTGGAAGATGTAGAGCGCGCGGGCGCCGAGCGGGTTCTTGAGGCCCGGCTCCATGCCGCCATTGGCTATGCTGTAGGGTTCCAGCTCCGGCTGGCGGGCGACCATTTCGTCCGGCGGGGTCCAGCGCGGCCATTGACGCTTGTATTGGATGACGCCGCGGCCGGCCCATTCGAAGCCCGCACGGCCAAGGCCGACGCCGTAGCGCATGGCCTGTCCGTTTTCATAGGTGAGATAGAGGAAGTGGCTTGCCGTATCGACGACGAGCACGCCGGGGCGTTCGCCTGTCGGGTTCGGCACCATCTGGCGATAGAAGCGCCGATCGATCTTCTGGTAAGGAATGGCCGGCAGCTCGTACTGGCCATCGAACTGCGCGCCGTACATGCCGGCATAGATGCTGGTATCGACCGGTTCCGGTTCTATCGCGACCCGTTCGCGCACCGGCGTGGTGCAGCCGGCCAGAACCGTGGTTGCCAATCCGGCGCTGCCGAGCAGGAAGGAACGGCGGCTTACGCTTTCACCCGTCAATGCGTGTCCTCACACTTCAATCGTCATAGGGGTCAGCCAGGGCCGCATCGGGCCGGCTGACCGGATATTTCGTGCGCGAGATCTGGGCCGCCAGGCCCTTCGCGCCCTGCTTCTTCAGAAGCGTGCGGAAGCTCGGATGCATGCCGCCGTCCACATAGGCGAAGCTCGAAACCGGTGTGGCGCCGGCAAAAGCCGCATCCAGCTTCTTTTGTTCCGCGCCGATCTTCGCCATCAGATCATTTTCTCCGACGGCCGCCGGGCATTGCGCCAGCGGGTCGCTCGGCTCGCCATCGACGAACTCCCTGTTGAAGACGTAGCGGCCACCGCAGACAGAAACCTTCGGCTGGCTGCGGGTGAAGGCGAAGGCGTCGTAGCCTTCCTTCAGCGTGCGCCAGAACGGCATGTTCGGATCGCCCTTGTGCTTGGCCATGTTCTGCGTCGTCATGCGGAAGGGATAGGCCTGCACCTGGAAGCGCTGCTGGCCGCCATCGAGCGCCTTCTGCACGATGGCATAGATTTCGCCCACGCCCTGGTCGGTCATGGCGTAGCAGCCGGACGACGAGCAGGCGCCGTGCACCATCAGCGCTTCGCCGGTATAGCCGAGAGCGGATTCCAGCCGGTTCGGATAACCGAGGTTGAACGAGACGTAATATTGCGAATTCGGGTTCAGCATGCCCTCGGAGACATGGTAAAATCCTTCCGGCGCCTGGCGGTCGCCGCTCTTCGTCTTCGGGCCGAGCTTTCCGGACCAGCGGCACATCGGATAGGTCTTGAAGAGCGCATATTTGCCGCTCGCATCGACCTTCCAGACTTCCAGCTCGCTTTCCTGCTTGAAGATGCGCACCAGCACGGGGCTTTCCGGCCGCATCTTCTTCTTCGACATTTCAGCCTTCACCTTGTTGGAAAGCTGCGGCGCCTCGGCCAACGACGCGACGTCCATGGCCATGCAGCCGGCAAGCAGGCCGCCGGCGATGGTCGCGGCGGCAAGCCGCGCGAGGAGCGAAAGACGCGGACGGGCGGTTTCAAGAGAAAAGCGATTGCGAAACATGGTGCGTTTTCGGTTGTTAGGGATCCGGGGGGCGCCAAACAGGGACGGCGCATCTCGGGCTTAGACTCCAAGCGATTGCTTAGAACTTCGTTAATCTTAAGGCCCCTTTGGCCTCACTCGTCGCTTTGGCGCCCCGAATCCGGGCAAATCCGATTTTCGCAAGCATAAAACCTCAAGCGGCTGGAGCATCAAGACCCTTATCGCCGCTTTCTTGCGCGAAGCGATCACGAAGGCACACGCGGCGAACAACAATTCGTCAGCAGCCCTATTCGAAGTCGCCGATGCCGTGGTGATGCGCGGTACGCACGCCGCCGGGCGGGTGCAGCGTCACCGGCACCACCAGCATGCTGCCATCGTCGAGGGTGACGGAGATCATGCGCTCGCCTTCCACGTCCAGCGTCTCGTCGAGTTCAAGGAACAGCGCGCCCGGCGCCATGAACAGTTCGGCCTGCCGGGGGATGACCAGGAAGGCGTCCTCCACGGAGAGGGTTTCGCCCTGCCGCTTCACCATCGGCGCGCCAAAACCATCGACGGAGACGTCCAGGATGCGCTTGTCGGCGGTGCCGGCATTGTAGAGCGTCAGATAGGCTCGCGCCGGCGCGCCATCTGCACCCGCGACGATATCCGCATGTTCGATGGCAAGGCCCGACAGCACCGCTTCATGCGGCACGATCGCGCCTCCGGCGCTCATCGGCGCGGCAATGGCGGCGCTGGCGGTCAAGATTGAGAACAGCGACAGAAGGCATGCTTGATTTGGCACGATTCTCCTCACATTTGTGTGGGATCACTGTAAGGCCATTGCACGCGGCTTCTCTTCAGGATTTCGTGAGGGTCGAAAATGTCGCGGGTGGCGGGTTAGGAGAAGCGCATGCTGACGATCGGCGATCTTTCCAAGGCGACGGGCGTCAAGGTTCCGACCATCCGCTATTACGAACAGATGGGGCTGCTCTCCCACGCCGAACGCTCCGAGGGCAACCAGCGGCGCTATTCGAACGGCGAGCGCGAGCGCCTCGCCTTCATCCGCCATGCGCGCGATCTCGGCCTCACCATCGATGCCATCCGCGCGCTGATCGAGCTCAGCCAGCACCCGGAACGCCCCTGCCAGGATGCCGATCGCATCGCCGCCGAGCAGCTTGCGACCGTGCGGCAGAAGATCGCCCGCCTGCGCAAGCTGGAGGCCGAGCTTGAGCGCATCACCACCCATTGCCATACCAACCAGGTGCGCGACTGCTACGTGATCCGCGCGCTCGCCAACCACGATCTCTGCCACGACGAGCACGACTAGGTGCCGGCGAGCAGCTTCAGCTTCTGGAGCTGCGTCTCGCGCGGCTCGTGCATGTCGAGCATGCCCTGGAGCCGACCATCGGCGCGGATGAGGAAGAGGCCGGCGGTGTGGTCCATCGTGTAGCTGTCCGATGCTGTCGGCACCTTCTTGTAGAAGGCCGAGAAGGCGTCTGCCGCCGTTTTGGTCTCGGCCGCATCGCCGCGCAAGGCGATGATGCGCGGGTCGAAGGAGGTCATGTAGAGCTTTAGAAGCTCCGCCGTGTCGCGCTCGGGATCGATCGAGATGAAAAGCGGCGTGATGCGGTCTGCCGCCGGCCCGATGTCCTTCAACAGGCCCGTCAGCTCGAAGAGTGCGGTCGGGCAGACATCCGGGCAATGGGTGAAGCCGAAGAAGACGAGATAGGGTTTTCCCGCCAGATCGGCCGAGCGGAAGGGTTCTCCGTCGACCGTCTGCAAGGTGAAGACCCGCTCTTGCGCCCCGCCGCCGACCGGCGCCTTTGCCGCGACCGTCGCTCCGACGATCGCGGCAAGCACGGCAAGGCCTATGACTGCCCTGCGCTTCATTTGATCGGCCGGAGCAGGCGCAGCGCGTTCAGCGTGACCAGCACGGTGGCGCCGGTATCGGCGAGGATCGCCGGCCAAAGGCCGGTGATGCCGACGATGGTCGTCACCAGGAACACACCCTTGAGACCGAGCGAGAGCACGATGTTCTGCACGATATTGCGCATGGTGCGCTTGGAAAGATCCGTCATCAGCGCGACGTCGCCGACGCGGCCGTGCAGGATGGCGGCGTCCGCCGTTTCCAGCGCCACATCGGTGCCGCCGCCCATGGCGACGCCGACATTGGCGGCGGCGAGCGCCGGGGCGTCGTTGATGCCGTCGCCGATCTTGCCGACGACATAACCTTCGCGCTGGAGTTCGCCGACGATGCGCTGCTTGTCCTCCGGCATCAGCTCGGCGCGCACCTCTATGCCGAGTTCGGCACCCACGGCCTTTGCCGTGCGGGCATTGTCGCCAGTGAGCATGATGGTCTTGATGCCGGCATCCTTCAGCGCCTTGAGGCCGGCAGCAGCGTCTGCGCGGGGCTCGTCGCGCATGGCGATGGCGCCGGCGAGCACGCCGTCGACGATCAGCATGGAGACGGTCTTGCCATCATCGTTGAGCGTTGCGGTGGCGGCCTTCACCTCGTCGGAAAGCGCGACGCGTTCGGCCGTTGCCTTGGGCGAGCCGAGGAAGACCTCCTTGCCCTCGACGGTGGCCGTGACGCCCTTGCCGCCAAGTGCCTTCGAACCGTTTGCCACCGGGGCGACGATGCCGTCTTCTGCGGCCTTGCCGAGAATGGCGAGCGCCAGCGGGTGGCTGGAGCCGGCTTCGAGCGCCGCGGCGAGGCGCAGCACCTCGTCGGCCGGCGTGGCGAAGGCGATGATGTCGGTGACCTTCGGCTTGCCTTCCGTCAGCGTGCCGGTCTTGTCGAAGGCGATGGCGGTGAGCTTGCCGAGGCCTTCCAGCACCGCGCCGCCCTTCATGAGCAGCCCGCGACGGGCGCCGGCGGATAGCGAGGCGGCAATGGCGGCCGGCGTCGAGATGACCAGCGCGCAGGGGCAGCCGATCAGCAGCACGGCGAGGCCCTTGTAGACCCACTCGCTCCAGATGCCGCCGAGGAAGAGCGGCGGAATGATCGCGACGAGCGCCGCGACGACGACCACGCCGGGCGTGTAATATTTCGAGAAGCGGTCGATGAAGCGCTCCGTCGGGGCCTTGGATTCCTGCGCTTCCTCGACCAGCTTGACGACGCGGGCGATGGTGTTGTCCGCCGCCGCCGCGGTGACGCGCACGCGCAGCGCTGCATCGCCATTCACCGTGCCGGCGAAGACGGTGTCGCCGATCTCCTTGCGCACCGGCGTGCTTTCACCTGTGACGGGCGCCTCGTCGATGGCGCTGTCGCCGTCGATGATCGTGCCGTCAGCGGAAATGCGATCGCCCGGGCGCACGAGGATGACGGCGCCCACTGCCAGCGATTCGGCCGGGACTTCCCGGGTCTTGCCGTTCTCTTCGAGCAGCGCCGTCTTCGGCACGAGGGCGGAGAGCGAGCGGATGCTGTCGCGCGCCTTGCCGGCGGCGACCCCTTCCAGCAGTTCGCCGACGAGGAACAGGAAGACCACCGCGGCGGCCTCTTCGGTCGCATTGATGATGACGGCGCCGACGGCGGCGATGGTCATCAGCATCTCGATGGAGAAGGGCGTGCCGGCAAGGGCGGCCATGACGGCGCGGCGCGCGATCGGCACGAGGCCGATGAACATGGCGATGACGAAGGCATAGGTCTCGATCGCCGGGAAGAGATGGCCGATGCCGTAAGCGACGACCAGCGCCGCGCCGGCGAGAATGGTCAGACGGCCCTTCTTGCCCTTCCACCAGGGGCCTTCGGACGGGCCATGATCGTGGCCGTGCAGGCCTTCGACGGCGGCCGCCTTCGGCTTGTGGTCATGGCCGGCATGGTCGTGATCGTGGTCATGGCCGAGCGAATGATTGTGGTCGTGTCCGCCGCAGCAGCCGGCGCCGTGCTCATGTTTCGCGGCCGGCTTTTCCGCGATGGCTGCTGCCTGCGTCACCGCGTAACCGAGGCCGGTGACCTTGCGGGCGATCGCTTCCAGGTCGCTTGCCGCATCGTGCTGCACGCGCATGGTGCCGGCGGTCACGGAAACGGACACATCGGAAACGCCCGGCATGCGGCGCACGGCGGTGTCGATCTTTCTGGCGCAGGAGGCGCAATCCATGCCGCCAACCCGGAAACGCGTCTCTTTCACATCGGACATCGTACAATCCTCTTTAATCTGTCGAGGATGTTCTACGACCTCTAGCGACTAGAGGTGCAAGAGGGAAATTCAGAAATTTCGAGACAAAGAGGCGCATTGAAATCTGCGGCGCAGCCATGTTAGAGAGCCGCCACTGAATGCAGGTTTCATCTGCTGGTTGGGGAGGACGCCATGTCTTGCGACGCCCTCTTCCAATCGGGGATGGGCGCTCTCGATGCCCCCCGAACGGAAGAACGCTTTTTGATCGGTGCCCTTGCGGCACAGTCGGGCTTTTATGCCGTTTTGCCGACAGGCTCCCTGCGTGCGGCCCACAGCGCAAAAGCGCTGCCGCATCGCCGTGTCCGCACGACGATCCCGTAACCACGGTTTTCCCAGTTCCGAATAGCGTGAAGCAGGAGGTTTTCGCCTCCGCTATGCGCGTTTCCGTCGGCATTGCCCCCAATCCAACCGCAAAAGAGGTCCCGCCATGTCCCTCACCACGCCCTATTACCTTATCGACAAGTCGAAGCTTCTCGCCAACATGGAGAAGGTCGCGCGCCTGCGCGAACTCTCCGGCGCCAAGGCGCTGCTGGCGCTGAAATGCTTCGCCACCTGGTCGGTCTTCGATTTCATGCGCGACTACATGGACGGCACGACCTCCTCGTCGCTCAACGAGGTGCGCCTCGGCCACGAGCGTTTCGGCAAGGAAACGCACGCCTATTCCGTCGCCTATGCCGATTACGAGATCGACGAGGTCGTGTCGCACGCCGACAAGATCATCTTCAACTCGATCGGCCAGCTCGACCGTTTCGCCGACAAGGCGGCCGGCATCGTGCGGGGCCTGCGGCTCAATCCCGGCATCTCCTCCTCCAGCTTCGACCTCGCCGACCCCGCCCGCCCCTTCTCGCGGCTCGGCGAATGGGACGTGCGGCAGGTGGAGGCCGTGATGGACCGCATCTCCGGCTTCATGATCCACAACAATTGCGAAAACGGCGATTTCGACCTGTTCGACCGCATGCTCGGCACGATCGAGGAGAAGTTCGCGCCGCTTTTGAAAAAGGCGGACTGGGTGAGCCTTGGCGGTGGCATCCATTTCACGGGCGAGAACTATCCGCTGGAAAAGTTTGCCGAGCGGCTGAAGCGGTTTTCCGGCGCGTTTGGCGTTCAGGTCTACCTGGAGCCGGGCGAGGCCTCGATCACCAAGTCCACCACGCTGGAAGTGACGGTGCTCGATACGCTTAACAACGGCAAGCACCTCGCCATCGTCGACTCATCGATCGAGGCGCATATGCTCGACCTGCTGATCTACCGCGAGAGCGCCAAGATTTCCCCCAACACCGGGCCGCACCGCACAATGGTCTGCGGCAAGTCCTGCCTCGCCGGCGATATTTTCGGCGAGTTCAATTTCGAGACCGAGCTAAAGGTCGGCGACCGCCTCTCCATCCAGGATGCGGCCGGCTACACCATGGTCAAGAAGAACTGGTTCAACGGCGTGAAAATGCCGGCGATCGCCATCCGCGAGCTGGATGGCAGCATCAGAACGGTCCGCGAATTCACCTACGCGGACTACGAAGAATGCCTCTCCTGAGGCTTCTACCGGGTAGAAGGAGATATCCCCCGACATGAAAAAGAACGTGCTCATCATCGGCGCTGGCGGCGTCGCACAGGTCGTGGCGCACAAATGCGCCCAGAACAACGACGTGCTCGGCGATATCCATATCGCATCGCGCACCAAGGCGAAGTGCGACAGGATCATCGCGTCGGTCCATGAGAAGAAGGCCATGAAGCAGGCCGGCGTGCTCGAAGGCCATGCGCTGGATGCGCTGGACATCGAGGCGACCAAGGCGCTCATCCAGTCCACCAAATCCCAGATCGTCATCAATGTCGGCACCGCCTTCCTCAACATGTCGGTGCTGCGCGCCTGCATGGATACGGGTGTCGCCTATATCGACACCGCGATCCACGAGGAGCCCGGCAAGATCTGCGAGACGCCGCCGTGGTACGGGAACTACGAGTGGAAGCGCGCGGCCGAGTGCGCGGAGAAGGGCATCACCGCCATCCTCGGCGCCGGCTTCGATCCGGGCGTCGTCAACGCCTATGCGAAGCTAGCCAAGGACGAATATCTCGACACGGTGACGGACGTCGACATTGTCGACATCAATGCCGGCAGCCACGGCAAGTATTTCGCCACGAACTTCGACCCGGAGATCAATTTCCGCGAATTCACCGGCGTCGTCTATTCCTGGCAGAACGGCCAGTGGCAGACCAACAAGATGTTCGAGATCGGCAAGGACTATGACCTGCCCGTCGTCGGCACGCGCCGCGCCTATCTCTGCGGCCATGACGAGGTGCACTCGCTGGCCAAGAACATGGACGGCGCGAATGTGCGCTTCTGGATGGGCTTCGGCGAGCACTACATCAACGTCTTCACCGTGCTGAAGAACCTCGGCCTGCTCTCCGAGCAGCCGGTGAAGACCGCCGAAGGGCTGGAGGTCGTGCCGCTCAAGGTGGTCAAGGCGGTGTTGCCGGATCCGTCGTCGCTGGCACCCAACTATGAGGGCAAGACCTGCATCGGCGATTACGTGAAGGGCCTGAAGGACGGCAAGGAAAAGACCGTCTTCATCTACAATGTGGCCGACCATAAGGAAGCCTATGAAGAAGTCGGCAGCCAGGGCATTTCCTACACCGCCGGCGTGCCGCCGGTCGCCGCCGCGATGCTGGTCGCCACGGGCGAGTGGGACGTGAAGACGATGGCGAATGTCGAGGAGCTGCCGCCGAAGCCGTTCATCAATCTGCTGAACCGCATCGGCCTGCCGACGCGCATCCAGGACGAGGACGGCGACCGCGCCGTCAGCTTCTAAGCCTGACAAAACCGGCCGCGCCTCGCGTGCGGCCGGCCCCTTGGAAGCGAGGTCGGCATTCACTACAACAAGCGACCGCCAACACTTGGGCAGCGGACGATGAATCGGTATCCCATGTTCAGCCCGCAGCTTCTGGTCAGCTTCGTGGCCGTCGCAGAGACCAGCAGTTTTACGCGCGCGGCAGACCGTGTGTCGCTGTCGCAATCGACCGTCAGCCAGCAGGTACGCCGGCTGGAGGAACTGCTCGGCAAGGCGCTGTTCGAGCGCACGTCGCATGAGGTGCGGCTCACCGAAGAGGGCATCAAGCTGCTCGGCTATGCGCGGCGCATCATCGCGCTCAACGAGGAGGCGCATGATGCGCTGACGGGGCCGTGGCGAGACGGCGTGCTGCGGCTCGGCATGCCGGAAGATTTTACCGTGCCGACGGTCGACCTGCTGGCGGCCTTCAAGCGGGAGCACCCGCATCTGAGGCTCGACGTCACCAGCGGGCTCAGCCCCGACCTGCACCGCGCCTATCTTCAGGAAGAGCTCGATCTGGTGCTCGTCAAGCAGCGGCGCGTGCACCTGCCGCGCGCCGCCCGGCCGGAGCCGCTGCTCTGGCTCGACAGCCAGGAGCATCCGGCCATCGAACAATCGCCGGTGCCGCTCGCGGTCTTTCCGGTGAACGGGCTCTACCGCGAGGAACTGTGCCAGACGCTGGACGGGCTCGGCATGCGCTGGCGCGTCAGCTATAGCGGCGCGGGGCTGGCGGCCATTGCCGCGGCCTCTGCGGCAGGGCTCGGCGTCAGCCTGCTGCCCGCAAGCTGCCGGTTGCCGGGGCATCGGGTGCTGGGCGCGGCCGAGCACCTGCCGCCGGTCGACGATTTCGAGCTTGCCCTGTTCTACCGCGATACGGCCTCGGCGGTGGCGCTGGATCTCGCCGAACGGCTCATTGCCTTCTGCGGTCTTTCGCGCTGACATTGGCGAATCGAATAGCCAGCATTGCCAAATGTCGCTGCCATGCGGCAGCCCCGTCTCCTAGAATGCGTCATCCCTTCCATGCTTGACCAGGAGACGATGTTGCAACATGCCATATCGCAGAGCCGCAGGGCTTTTCTGAGCCGCACCGGCCAGTTCACCACCGCCGCCGCCGTCGCCGGATTGACCGGCGGCATGAGCCGCAAGGCCGCGGCGCAGACGACCGATTGTGCCCCGGAGAGTGCCGTGACAGCCGTGAAAGACAGCCATTACCTGCTCGCCGACGTGCGCCTCGAAGAGGGTTTCGAGCGCGACGGCGATGTCGTCATCGCCACCCGCACGGCGCTTCACACGCTGGAAATCAAGGACGGCAAGATCGCCGCGCTGCATGGCGCAGGCGCGACGCTGCCGACGGGCCTTCCGACCTACCAGGCGAACGGCCAGCTTGCGCTGCCCACCATGCGCGACATGCATATCCATCTCGACAAGACGTTTTACGGCGGCCCCTGGCAGGCACCGCGCCCGCGGCAGGGCAAGACGATCATGGACATGATCGCGCTGGAGGAAAAGCTGCTGCCGCAATTGCTGCCGACCTCCGTCGAGCGTGCGGAGGGGTTGATCGCGCTGCTGCAATCCAAGGGCAGCACGGTCGCCCGCAGCCATTGCAACATCGATCCGGTGAGCGGGCTGAAGAGCCTGGAACACCTGAAACTGGCGCTGGAGAAGCACAAGGACGACTTCGTCTGCGAGATCGTCGCCTTCCCGCAGCACGGCCTCCTGCATTCCAAGGTCGACGGGCTGATGCGCGAAGCGATGCAGATGGGCGTCGAATATGTCGGCGGCCTCGACCCGACCAATGTCGACGGCGCCATGGAAAAGTCGCTCGACGCGATGTTCCAGATCGCGCTCGACACCGGCAAGGGCGTCGATATCCACCTGCATGAGACGAGCCCGGCCGGTGTTGCGGCGGTCAACTACATGATCGATACGGTCGAGAAGAACCCGGCGCTGAAGGGCAAGGTGACGATCAGCCATGCCTTCGCACTGACGACGCTGACACCCGAACAGCTGGAGGAGACCGCCGCGCGGCTGGCGGCAAACGGCATGACGATCGCCTCCACCGTGCCGATCGGCGGGCTGATGATGCCGCTGCCGCAGCTTTCCAAGGCCGGCGTCTTCGTGATGACCGGCACCGACAGCGTCATCGACCACTGGTCGCCCTTCGGCAGCGGCGACATGCTGGAAAAGGCCTATCTCTATGCCCAACTTTATCGCGGCTCGGACGAGTTCCACCTGTCCCGCTCGCTCGCCATTTCCACCGGTGGCATCCTGCCGCTCGACAATGACGGCAACCGCGCCTGGCCGAAGGCCGGCGACGAGGCGGGCTTCACGCTGGCCGCCGCCAGCTGCTCGGCGGAAGCCGTCGCCCGCGTGGCGCCCCGCGGCGCGACGTTCCATAAGGGGCGGCTGGTTGCCGGCGGCGTCGGCAAGGCCTGATCGCCAAGACTGAGTGCAGAAAGGCCGGCTTGAAGCCGGCCTTTTTGTTATTCGGCGAAGAGTTTCCAGCGTGTCGGCTTGAAGCGGATGATGGTTCCGGTCGCAGCCTGGGCATCAAGGGGAATTTCGATCTCGACATGGTGGGATTCACCCTGCCTGGAGATGTCGAGGTCGGCGATGCGGGTGCCGGCAAGGCGACGGGAGGTAGCGACGCGGCCTTCCAGCGCCGGTGTCGCCGGGTCGGTGACGAGGGTGACGTCCTGCGGGCGGAAGAACAGCGTGCCGCTGCCGCTCTGGATGTCGTTCGCCTTCGGGGCGATGCCGATCGGCTCGTCCTGGAAGCGCACGGCATTGTCCGCGACGGTGACCGGCAGGCTGGCGCTATCGCCGATGAAGGAGAAGACGAAGGGCGAGTTCGGCCGGTCGTAGACATCGTCGGACGAGCCGACCTGCTCGATCTGGCCCTGGCTCATCACCACCACGCGGTCGGCGAGTTCGAGGGCTTCTTCCTGGTCATGCGTGACGAAGACGGTGGTGTGGCCGGTGCGGTCGTGGAATTCGCGCAGCCAGCGGCGCAGTTCCTTGCGCACCTTGGCGTCAAGCGCGCCGAACGGCTCGTCGAGCAGCAGCACCTTCGGCTCGATCGCCATGGCGCGGGCGAGCGCCACGCGCTGGCGCTGGCCGCCGGAGAGCTGGTTGGGATAGCGCTTTTCGAGACCGGAGAGCTGCACCATGTCGAGAAGATCGCTGACCCGGCGACGGATTTCCGTCTTGGGCGGGCGTTCACCGCGCGGGCGCACGGTCAGGCCGAAGGCGATGTTGTCGGCGACCGTCATGTGGCGGAACAGCGCGTAGTGCTGGAAGACGAAGCCGACATGGCGCTCCTGCACGGTGCGGTGGGAGGCGTCCTCGTTGCCGAAGAAAATCTTCCCGAGGGTGGGCTGTTCGAGGCCGGCAATGAGGCGGAGCAGCGTCGTCTTGCCGGAGCCGGAGGGGCCGAGCAGCGCGATCAGTTCGCCGGAACGGATGTCGAGCGAGACATCGTTCAGTGCCGGGTAGCGGTCGAATTCCTTGCGGATGTTGGAAACCCTGACGTCCATGGAGGGCTTTAGCCTTTCAATGCTTGCGGCCGGCAGCGATTTCCGCGCCGTAGTGAAGTTCAAGGACCGTCTTGACGACGAGTGTGACGAGAGCGAGTGCCGCGAGCAGCGACGCCACAGCGAAGGCGGCGACGAAATTATACTCGTTGTAGAGGATCTCAACATGCAGCGGCATGGTGTTGGTGAGACCACGGATATGGCCCGAAACCACCGAGACCGCGCCGAACTCGCCCATGGCGCGCGCATTACAGAGCAGCACGCCGTAGAGCAGGCCCCATTTGATATTGGGCAGCGTCACGTACCAGAAGGTCTGCCAGCCCGAAGCGCCGAGCGACAGTGCCGCCTCCTCGTCGCCGGTGCCCTGCTCCTGCATCAGCGGGATCAGTTCGCGCGCGACGAAGGGGAAGGTGACGAAGACGGTGGCGAGCACGATGCCGGGCACGGCAAAGAGCACCTCGATGCCATGGCTCTTCAGCCACGGCCCGAGCACGCTGCCCGCACCGAACAACAACACGTAGACGAGGCCGGAAATGACCGGCGAGACCGAGAACGGCAGGTCGATCAGCGTGGTGAGGAACGCCTTGCCCTTGAACTCGAACTTGGCGATCGCCCAGGCCGCCGCCATGCCGAAGACGAGGTTGAGCGGCACGGCGATGACGGCGACGAGCAGCGTCAGCCGGATGGCGGCGAGCGTATCCGGGTCGTTCATCGAGGCGAAGAATTCGCCCGGCCCCTTGCGGAAGGCCTCGATGAAGACCGCGGCAAGCGGCAGGAGCAGGAAGAGCGCCAGGAACAGGAAGGCAGCGGTCATCAGCGCGTAGCGGGCGAAGGGCGCTTCCGTCGTCGGCGAGCGCAGGCGGCGGGATGAATTAGGCGCCATGACCGTACCTCCTGCGGCTCCAAGCCTGGATGAGGTTGATGACGAGCAGCATGGCGAAGGACATGCTCAGCATGATCGTGGCGATCGCTGTCGCCGCACCATAGTTGAACTCCTCCAGCCGGATGACGATGAGGAGCGGCGCGATCTCGGACACATAGGGAATGTTGCCGGCGATGAAGATGACTGAGCCGTATTCGCCCACGCCGCGAGCGAAGGCCAGCGCGAAGCCCGTCAGGATCGCAGGAGACAGGCCGGGCAGCAGCACGCGATAGACGGTCTGGAAGCGGTTGGCACCCAGCGTTGCGGCCGCCTCCTCCACCTCGCGGTCGATCTCTTCCATGATCGGCTGCACCGTGCGCACCACAAAGGGCAGGCCGATGAAGACGAGCGCGATGACGATGCCCGTCGGGTTGAAGGCCGCCTTGATGCCGAAGACGTTCAGCACCTGGCCGACCCAGCCATTCGGCGCATAGAGCGCGGCAAGCGCGATGCCCGCCACCGCCGTCGGCAGCGCGAAGGGCAGGTCCACCACCGCGTCAACGATGCGCCGGCCGGGGAATTCGTAGCGCACGATGACCCAGGCGACGATGACGCCGAAGACCACATTGACGAGCGCCGCGATGAAGGCCGTGCCGAAGGACACCTCCAGCGCGTTGATCGTGCGCTCATCGGTGAGGATAGCCAGGAACTCCGCACCGGAAAGCGAGGCGGAGCGCCAGACGAGGCCGGCGAGCGGGATGAGGATGATGAGGGTCAGATAAGCGAGCGAAAAGCCGAGCGTCAGTCCGAAACCCGGAATGACACTCGGCTGTCTCACGCGCCACCGCACCGAAGCAGCAGCAGATGTCGTCAAAGGACTTAGTTCCCCGGCTTGTAGATCTGGTCGAACACGCCGCCGTCACCGAAATGCTCGGGCTGTGCCTTCACCCAGCCGCCGAAGATCGGATCGTCGATCGTCACCAGCTTAATGTCCGGAAGCTGTTGCAGCAACTCAGGCTTCACCAATTCGCGCTTCGACGGACGGTAGAAGTGTTTCGCCGCAATGTTCTGGCCTTCCTCCGAGTAAAGATATGTGAGGTAGGCTTCGGCCTGCTTGCGCGAGCCCTTGGCATCGACATTGCCGTCAACCACGGCGACCGGCGGCTCTGCGAGGATCGAGATCGGTGGAGCGACGATGTCGAAGGCATCCGCGCCGAACTCGGCACCGGCCAGATAGGCCTCGTTTTCCCAGGCGAGCAGCACGTCGCCGATCTGGCGCTGTGCAAAGGTGGTCAGCGAACCGCGTGCACCCGTGTCGAGAACCGGCGCGCGCTTGAAGAGTTCGGCGATGTAAGCCTTGATCTTGTCCTGGTCGCCGCCGTATTCTTGGTTCGCCCAGGCCCAGGCTGCAAGGTAGTTCCAGCGGGCACCGCCCGAGGTCTTCGGGTTCGGGGTGACGATCTGCACGTCGCCCTTCACCAGGTCGCCCCAGTTATGGATGCCCTTCGGATTGCCCTTGCGAACCAGGAAGACGATGGTCGAGGTGTAGGGCGAAGAATTGTTCGGCAGACGGCCGCGCCAGTCCTTGTTGATCTTGCCGGTCTTTTCGGCGATCGCGTTGATGTCGCTTTCGAGCGCCAGCGTCACCACGTCCGCTTCCAGCCCGTCGATCACCGAACGTGCCTGCTTGCCGGAGCCGCCATGCGACTGCTGCACCGTCACGTCTTCGCCGGTCTCAGCCTTCCAATGTTTTGCGAAGGCCTCGTTATATTCCTTGTAGAGTTCGCGCGTCGGGTCATAGGAGACGTTGAGCAGCGTCGTTTGTGCAAACGCCCCCGTCACCCCGCCGAGCACAAGCCCGACACCCACCACGAGAGCCCCAAAACGTTTAGCCAATATCGACATTCTCCAACCTCCTGGATCGTTATCCCTCATAAACCCTAGTGAATTAGTAGAGTTAGTCAACAACGCCCCAGCAACTTGCAAAACGGGTTCCAAACGAGCCGTAAAGGCGCAATGGAAGACCTGCGGAGTCCTGCCGCAGGCGAACGGTTCATCCCACGATGCCGACGACCACGCAAAATGCATCCGCGGAAAACCGCTGTTTTTGCCGCGCCGCCCAAACTTTTTTCAGCAGGTAGGCTTCAGCGGTGCGAGACGCGGGCGAGGCCCTGCGGCGCGATGTCGAGCACGGCCCGGTAGGTCTGCCGCACCGTTTCGGCGAAGGTGAACGGGCCGGGGCGCAGGCTGGAGGCGATGGCGCCGACCACGGACAGCCCGCACAGCGCCTCGCTATGGCTGAGCAGGCGTCCGCAATCGTCGACCGTCAGTGCCGCTGCGTCGCGGCCGATGAGCCCGGCGAGCGCGCGGGCGGACGGCATCTCGCGGCAATCGATGGTGTTCTCGTCGGCGGATCTGGGATCGCAGGACGGCACGAAGCGGGTGCGGCCGGTCTCGAATTCGGCGCCGAGGCGGCGGTGTACGTCACGGGCGATGCGGACGGAGAAGTGCCGGTGCAGGCGCAGAAGATGGCGGCGATAGTGGTTGCGCTCGGCCTGGGGCAGGTTGCGCCAGACGACGGACAGGCGGGCGGAGGCTGCATCGACGACGGTCTGCCACTGGCCGCCGTCGCGCGCCTCCGCGGCGCTACACTCGTTGCGGATATAGCGAAAGGCATCCTTCAGCGAACGGGTGGCCGGCGGTTCGCCGAAGGCCATGCCCTCATGCCCGCGGCCATGCGGCTGCGGCAGGCGGCCGGAGGCGGCGGCGACATTGATCTCACCGGCAAAACCGCGCGCCCGCAGGTCGAGGAGGATGGCGGCAAGGCGCGGGCCATTGCCGACCAGCGTCAGCGGCGACGGGTCTGCCTGCTGCGACAGCCGCTCGGCTGCGGCTGCGGCGCCCCGCCAGGAGGCGGCCTCGCGCTCGGCGATGCCGAAACCGGTGGCGACCACGACATGGTCGAATTCGGCGCTCTCGCCATCGCGGAAGGCGACGCGCAGGCCCGTTCCCGCCACCCCGATATGGCGCACCGCGCCGCGGAAGGTGCGGATGCGCACGTCGCGGCGCAGGCTCAGCGCCTCGCCGAAGCGGGCCATCACATAATCACGGAAGACGGCGCGCGGCACATGCAGATCCTGCGGCCCGCGCAGCGCGGCAACGGCGCCGCCCGCAAGCAGGCTGCCCTTCAGCCACTCGGCGAAATCATCCGGGCGATCCGGCAGGACGGAGAGGTCGCGGGCCGGCTCGGTGGTCAGCGCCTTGCCCGCAGGGCCATCACCGAAAGCGCCCGGCGCATCCTCGGCATCGATCAGCCAGGCCTCGAAGGGGCGATGAACCCGCCGCATCAGCGCGATCGTCGTGGCAAGACCCGACGGCCCGGCGCCGATGACCGCAATGCGCATCGCCGGCACGGACGAAGCCCCCTCTTCCCTCACGGCCCTTTCGAAGAACATGCCCTGTCCTTTCCCTCACGGTGAACAAGAAGCCAGGCCACCATGATAGCGCGGCTCGATATAATTTTCTACCTTTTTAGTAGAATAATGGAAGCCCGCTTGCCGCCGGGAGAATCCGGCGTGCCGGCGGCGGTTTCCGGGGGTTCATGCAGGAAATCCGCCAGCGTCGTGCCGTCGAGGATTTCGCCGGAAGCGGCGGCGACCTTGGCAAAGACCCGGCGCACGGCGCAGAAGCGGTCGTCGCGGCAATCGGCGCAGCGCTGGTCGCCATCATTGGCAAGGCAGGCGAGCGGCACGAACGGGCCTTCCAGGATGCGCAGCACCTCGCCGAAAGCGATATCCTCCGGGCGCCGCAGCAGCCGGTAGCCGCCATGCTGGCCGCGCCGGCTGACCACGAGGCCGGCATGTTTGAGGTCGAGCAGAATCTGTTCGAGGAACTTCTTGGGGATCGCCTCGCGCGCCGCGATCGTGCCGATCTGCACCGTTTCGCCGGGACCGGCCCGGGCGAGCGCCAGGAGCGCGCGCAGGGCATATTTGGATTTCTGTGCGATCATGGCGGGGTGCCACGCGTTGCAGGCGCGGAACCGGCTTGCCATTCCTGGAGCCGGCGCCGCCTGCTCATCCGGCCGCGACCAATGCGCCGATGCGGGTGGCAACCGCGCGGGCCTGGACGCGGATATCGGGAACGGCGGTGATCTCCCAATGGCGGCCGGCAGTGAGCGGCCCGAGCGCGAAGAAACGCGCGTTGCTGGTGTCATCGGCGGCAAGAACGCTGTCCTCGTCGTCGACGGCGATGCCGAGGCCGTGCGGATCGGCCCGCACGAGGCCCCTTTCCGCGAGGCTCTTCAGCAGGGGCGAGGCGCTGACCGTACATCGGTCCAGCCCGGTGCAGTTGACCACGAGGTCGGCCGTCACGGACGCGCCCCCGCGCAGATCGACGGCCAGCCGGCCATCTTCCCGGCGCAGCGCCTCCAGCCGTCCGCGGTGGATGACGAGCTGGCCGGAGCGGCGAAGGTCGTCGATCTCCTGCGCAACGGCGGGCGCCATGCGGTGGCGGTGGACATTCCAGAAGGAGGCGGCATGACGCAGGAAGCGGCTGCGCTGCGCCTCGCTCAGGGTCTGCCAGAATTCATGCGTCGTGTGGCGCAGGCCATCCATGACGGCCCGCCAGTCGGGCGCGGCGGTGGCCTGGGCGCGCAGCGCCGCGAGCATGGCGCTGATCTCGCTTTGGCCCGGGACAAGCACGGTCTCCACCGGATCGGCACGGTGCGCGAGATGCGCCTGCGGCAGCAGGCCATGCCGCGACACGGCATGCAGGGTGCCGCGGAAACCGCGGCGCTTCAAAAGCAGCAACTGGTCGACCGTAGTGAGGCCGGTGCCGACGAAGAGCACGTCCGCATCCGCCGGCAAGCGCTCCCACCAGGCATCGGCCCAGGGATCGTGCACGACGGACCCGCGCACCGCGGGCGACAGCGCCTCTTCCGGCAAAGGCAGGCGGCGCGTGCCCGCGCCCGTACACAGCGCCGAAGCGCGCGCGGACAGGCGCGTGCCATCCGACAGGGCGAAACACAGCCCGCCATCCTGCTCCGCTTCGGCGCTCAGCGCCTCGGCATCGACGAGGGTGAGGGCCGCGCGATTGCCGGTGCGCTTCAGCGCAGCATCGAGGCAGTCGCGGACGTAGTTGCCGTAAATCCGGCGCGGCACGAAATCGTCCGCCGACCAGGGATAGCCCTCTTCGGCCAGCCAGGACAGGAAGTGATTCGGGCGGTCGGCGAAGAGGCTCATGCGGCCGGCCGGCACGTTCAGGAGGTGGCACTCGGCCTTGGTGGCATAAGCGATGCCCCTGCCCTGCGCGGCCGCTTTCCCGACAAGGCTGACCTTTGCGGTCGGCGGCAGTTGGTCGATGAGGTTGAGTGTCAGCGCAACGGCCGAAAGGCCGGAGCCGATGACGGCCACATCCGTTTTGAGCGTCATGCATTCCCTCCTGCGAAGACCGTGGCCGGCAGTCTAATCAGATTTATCCAGTAAATCTATAGACTATTATCGGCCAAAATCTGCAAGGGAAACGGCGAAGACGCGGAGCGGGTTCCGCAAGGTTCCCGCCCCCTTTTTTAGCGGCTGCCAACCAGCATGCGGTAGCGCAACTGGTCGATGACGACCGCGAGCACCAGCAGGCTGCCGAGCAGGACCATCTGCATGTAGGAGCCGATCTGCATGATGTTCATGCCGTTCTGCACCAGCACGATGAAGAAGGCGCCGAGCACGACGCTTTCCACCCGCCCGATACCGCCGCGCAAGGATACGCCGGCGATGACGCAGGCGGCGATCGATTCGAGCGCGATGGTGCCACCGAGATTGGTCTCGCCGCTTTCGACACGCGCCGTCAGCAGGATGCCGGCAAGCGAAGCGAGCAGCGCGCAAACGACATAGGCGATGAACAGCGTGCGGCGGGTATTGATGCCGGACAGATGCGCCGCCTTGATATTGCCGCCGACGGCATAGATCTGCGCGCCGGTGCGGGTGCGGTTCATCAGGATCCACATGGCGGCGATCGCCAGAAGCGCGACGAGCACCGGCACGGGTACGCCAAAAATGCGGCCGAAGCCGAAGAATTCTCCGAACTCATAGGGCAGGCCCGAAACCGGCACGCCGCCGGTGATGAACAGCGCGATGCCGGCACCGACCGACTGCACACCGAGCGTCATGATGAAGGGCGAGACGCTGAAGCCGGCAATGCCGATGCTGTTGAGCGTGCCGATCAGGAGCGCCGAGCCAAAGCCGGCGGCAAGACCAAGCGCGATGACCAGCCAGACGGCATCCGGAAACATGCCGGACGCCGCGACCATCGCCGTCGCGGAAACCACGGAGGTCAGCGCGATCGCCGTGCCGACGGAAAGGTCGAAGCCGCCGGTGATGAGCACCAGCATCTGCCCCAGCGACACCAGGATCAGGTAGACCGACTGGCGCGCGACATTGGTGAGGTTCTGCACCGACAGGAACTGCGTCGAGGCGAGCGTGAAGATGATGAGGGCGGCGACGAGGAAGAACGGCAGGACGCCGGCGCGCACGAAGACGGTGCGCAGGAAGGCGAGGATCGGCGAGCCGGCCGAAGCTTGTGTCTCCGCCACCGGTTGGGCGCTGGTGTTCATGCGTCTGGCCTTTCATGGGAGAAGAAGGAGGCGAGGATGGTTTCCTCGTTGATGGCGTCGCCCTCAAGCTCCGCCGAAATGCGGCCGGCGGAAAAGACGACGAGACGGTGGGCGAGGTTCATGGCTTCCGGCAGGTCCGAGGAGATGACCACGACGGCCTTGCCGGCCTCCGCCAGTTCCTTGATCAACCGGTAGAGGGCGGCGCGCGTGCCCATGTCGACGCCGACGGTCGGTTCGTCGAAGATGTAGAGGTCGTAGTCGCGGCCGAAACCCTTGCCGAACAGCGCCTTCTGCTGGTTGCCGCCCGAGAGCGTCGAGATGGCGCGGCCCATGTAGTTTTCGGGAATATCGACGCGGCGCGCGATGCCATCGGTGATGGTGCGCAGTTTTGCCGGCGACAGCGCGCCGAGGAAGCCGGAGGCCTCATCGCGTTCAAGCGCGCCGAGATCGATGTTGCGGCGGGTCGTTGCGGAGAGCATCAGCCCTTCGGACTTGCGGTCCGGCGGCAGATAGAAGACGCCGTCGCCGACGAAGCGGCGGGTCGGCGCGTGGGTCACGTCCTTGCCCTTCAGCGTCACGGAGCCGGCCTTGATCGGCAGCAGCCCGACGGCGGCCCGCCAAGTGCGCGACTTGCCGCTGCCGACCAGGCCGGCGACGCCGAGCACCTCGCCTGCGCGCACATCGATATCCACGCCGCCGACACCCCAGGCCTTCAAGCCGCGGATCGACAGCAGCACGTCGCCATCCGGCTTGCGGGCGATCGTCGGGTAAATCTCGTCGATGGCGCGGCCGGTCATCATCTCGACGAGCGCCTTGGGAGAGAGCGCATCGACGCCGACCGTGCCGATCAGCTTGCCGTCGCGCAGCACCGTGATGCGGTCGGCGATCTGTGAGAATTCCTGGATGCGGTGGGAGATATAGACGATGCCGACGCCACGGGCCTTCGCCTCGCGCACGATGCGGAACAGCGTTTCCGTCTCGCGCTCCGTCAAGGAGGCGGTCGGCTCGTCGAGAATGAGGATGCGCGCCTCGGAATGGATCGCCTTGGCGATCTCCGTCATCTGCTGCTCGGCGCGCGAGAGGCTGACGACGGAGCGGCGCACGTCGATCGGGAAGCCAAGATCGGCGAAGAGCTTTTCGGCACCGCGGCGCATGGCGCCCTTGTCGGTGAAGGGGCCGCGCTTCGGCTCGCTGCCGAGATAGATGTTTTCCGCCACGCTCATGGTCGGCACGAGCGAAAATTCCTGGAAGACGGCGGCGACGCCGTTCTTCTTGGCGTCCCCCACCGAGGCGAAGGACACCGCGTCGCCGTTCAGCATCAGCGTGCCTGCCGTCTGAGGATAGACGCCGGACAGGATGGAAATCAGCGTCGACTTGCCGGCACCGTTCTCGCCGAACAGCACATGCACTTCGCCCGGCATCAGCGTGAAGGAAACGCCATCCAGCGCCTTCACCCCCGGAAATGTCTTGGTAATGCCCGTCATCTCGACGAGCGGTATCGCGGAACCGGTCACCCTCGTCCCTCCTCAATGGCGGCCCCGGCGCGTGCCGGGACCGCATGCGGTCGTCTTGGGTTCGCTTAGTTCACGCCGAAGACCGGCTTGAAGCCATCCGGCGGCAGGATGTTGGTCTGCGGCACGGTCTCGACATTCGACGGATCGACGACGAAGATCTTCGGGCCGACATGCTTGGTAAGTTCCTTGCCTTCCAGCGCGCGCACCGCCTGGTCGATGGCGATGCGGCCCTGGATGACCATGGAATCGGCGGGTGCGGCGAGGATGAAGCCGCGCTTGATGCCCTCGTAGACGCCGGGCGTCATGTAGAAGGCGAGAAGCTCGACCTGGCCCTTGAGGCCGCGTTCGCGGATGAGGCCCTGGGCGGCTTCCGCCGTCACCGCCGTGCCGGCGATGTAGCGCACGTCGGGCTCGGCCTGCAGCACGTCCTCGACGAGCTTGAGCTGGGCTTCCTTGCCGGTATCGCCGAATTTCGGATCGAGCACCTGCACGGCGGAGCCGGCAACGGCTTCCATGAAACCCTTGTTGGCGGCTTCCACCCAGCCCGCACCGGCCGGGCCGGGGAACCAGCCGACCTTGACCGGATCGCTGCCCGCCGGGTGCTTCTTGGCGAGATAGGCGCCGGTCTCGTGGCCCATCGTGTAGAAGGAGACGAGCGACTTGGCCGTCACGTCCGGCGAGGAAATGCCGTTGATGACGTCGATGACCGGAATGCCCTTCTTGGTGACTTCCGAGACGAGGTTGTTGAGGCCATCGAACGAGATGGCGCCAATCACCACGGCCTGCGCGCCGCCGGCGACGCAATCCTCGATCTGGCTGATCTGTTTGGCGAGTTCGGTATAGCCGCCGGCATCGACGAGGTTCATCTTGACGCCGAGGTCCTTCGCCTGTTCGGCGACGCCGTAATCGACGCCAAGCCAGTAGGCATCCTTCATGTGCGGGAAGGAGACGCAGATGTTCCAGGGCTTTTCCGCCTTGGCGAGCGGCTCGTATTTCACATCGACCGGCTTGCCATCCGCGGCAAAGGGCGGTTCGATCGCCTGGGCGTCATAGGGATACCAGGTCTCGGCCATGGCCGCGCCGCTCAGCGCGAAGGCCAGGGCCGTGGTGGCGAGTGCAGTTCTAACGAGCGTGTTCATTATGTTCCCTCTCTTGTTTTGATGAATGGCTGTCAGGCGAAGGTGGCGCGCAACCTCCCGAGCAACGCGGCGCGGTCCTTGCGGGCAGCGAGCGCCTCTTCCATCGTCACCTTGACGAAGCGGGTGGGTGTGTGCGGCTGAAGCTGGCCGATCAGGTCCATGTCGGCGGAGATGACCGTGCCGACCATGAAATAGCCGCCGCCGGAGACGGCATCCCGGTGCAGGATGATCGGTTCCGTGCCGCCCGGCACCTGGATCGAGCCATAGGGGTAGCAGCTATCGACGATGTTCGACGGGTCGGAGCCGGCGCCGAAGGGCTGGTCGCGCTCGACGAAATCGAGCTTGCGGCCGCCCTTGAAGCGATAGCCCATGCGGTCCGCCTCGTTCGCCACCTTCCATTCGTCGGCGAAGAAGTTTTCCTGCGATTCCTCGGTGACGCGGTGCCAGTAGAGGCCCGGCAGTACGCGCAGTTCCGCCGGCATGCCTGGCTTGCGGCGCAGTTCCTCGACAACCGTCTTGCCCTCGTTGGCAAGACTGCCCTTGCCGACCGGCAGTTCGTCACTGGCGGCGATTGGCCGGCCCTTGAAGCCGCCGAGCGCGCCGATCGGATAGGTCGAGCGGCTGCCGAGTGCTTCCGGCACGTCGATGCCGCCGGAGACGGCGATGCAAATGCGGGCGCCGGACTTCAGGAAATCGAAGGTCAGCGTCTGGCCGGCCTTGACCTTGAAAGCGGTCCAGCCGGGTTGCGCGACGCCATCCACCTTGGCCGGCATGTCGGCGCCGGTAATGGCGACGAGCGCGTCCTCGGTGAATTCGAGCTTCGGGCCTATGAAGACGGCTTCGAGGCCGGCCGCACCCTCGTCATTGCCGACGAGCAGGTTTGCGGCGCGCATCGCATAGCGGTCCATCGCGCCGCCGACGGGAATGCCGAGGTGGAAATAGCCGGGGCGCCCGAGATCCTGGACGGTGGTCGAAAGACCGTGGTGGAGAACCTTAATGGCCATAGAGCATGCCCTCCAGCTTGGCGTTTGTGCCGTCGATATCCTTCTGGAATTCCCGGAGGTCGAAGCTCACCTCGCGGATCGGCGGGGCGAAGCGGCCCTTGTCGACATCCTCGACCGCCTGGTCATAGGCATCGCGGTCGATCGGCTTGAACTTCACGATGTCGCCGGGGCGGAAGAACACCATGAAATCGCAGAGATAACTGGTCGTCTGCGTCGGATCGAAGATCGGCATCGGCGTGATGCCGAACATCTGGTAGCCGCCGGCACCGCGCACCGAATAGATGCAGCCGAAGCAGCCGCCATGGCCGACTGTCAGTCTTGGCGTGTCCGTGCGGGGGCGCAGATATTTCGGCACCTGGATCTGCCGCTGCCGCTCGACCATCTGGTACATGAAGGGCAGGCCGGCGACGAAGCCGACCATCGAGACGAACCAGGGCGAGCCGGAATGGGCGCCGACGAAATCATCGACCGAGCCGTAGTCGTTGATGCGGGCGGCGTAGTCGAGGTCGGTGCCCGTCGGGTCCTGATGGCGCTCGCGGAAGCGCATCAGCGTCTCGTGCGTCCACGGGTCGTTGTAGAAGACGGGGATTTCGACGATGCGGGTCTTCAGCACCGGCTCGGCCTTGGCGGCCGCGCCCTCGATCGACTTCACTTCCTTCAGGATGTCGTCGGGATGGATGATGTCGGGGTTGAACTTGATCTGGAAGGAGGCATTGGCCGGGCAGATTTCCGTGACACCCTTGATGCCGCTTTCGCGCACACCCTTCGCCATGGAGAGGCTCTTGAAGAAGGCTTCGAGCGACATGTCCTCGCTGCATTCGACGAAGAGGTGCTCATCGCCCCCGAATGTGTATCTGATGCTCATCAGGCAACCTCCGCAGTCGCGCCGGCTTTCGCGGCGAATTCGGTTTCAAGCCATGTTTCGAGGAAGCGCGTGTCGAAGGCGCCGCGCCGGACGCTGTCGTCCTCGGCGAGTGCCAGGTGCAGCGGCACCGTCGTCCTGATGCCCTCGATCGTCAGGCCTTCCAGCGCGCCCTTCAGCCGTTCGAGGCAGGCATCGCGCGTCTGCCCCCAGACGATCAGCTTGCCGACGAGCGAGTCGTAGAAGGGCGGGATCGTGTAGCCTTCGTAGAGCATCGTATCGAAGCGGATGCCCTCGCCTTCCGGCACGACGAGCCTGGTGATGGTGCCCGGCGCGGGCAAAAAACCCTTGGCCGGGTCTTCGGCATTGATGCGGCATTCGATGGCATGGCCTTCGGCCTGCACATCCTCCTGGCGGATCGACAGCGGCGCCCCACCGGCAACGCGGATCATCTCTTCGACAAGGTCGATGCCGGTGATCATCTCGGTGACGGGATGCTCGACCTGGATGCGGGTATTGACCTCGATGAAATAGAACTCTTTCGTCACCTCGTCGTAGAGATATTCGACGGTTCCAGCGCCGCGGTAGCCGACCTCGCGGGCAAGTGCGACGGCGCTGTCGCAAAGCCGGGTGCGCACATCGGCGGGCAGCAGGAAGGACGGCGCCTCTTCCCAGACCTTCTGGCGGCGGCGCTGAAGCGAGCATTCTCGCTCGAAACAATGGATGAAGTTCTGGCCGTCGCCAAGGATCTGCACCTCGACATGGCGCGCCTTGGTGATGACCTTTTCCAGATAAAGGCCGCCATCGCCGAACGAAGCCAGCGCTTCCGCGGAAGCCTGCGGGAAATGGCGTTCGAGATCGGCGAGGTCGGCGGCGATGCGGATACCGCGACCGCCGCCGCCTGCCGCCGCCTTGATCATGATCGGGAAACCGGTCTTTGCCGCCACGGCCCGGGCTTCCTCGATCGTTGCAAGGCGTCCAGCGCTGCCCGGCACAGTCGGAACACCGGCCTTGGCAGCAACTTCACGGGCCGCGACCTTGTCGCCGAGCAGGCGGATCGCATCACCCTTGGGACCGATGAAGATCAGCCCGGCCGCTTCGACCGCATCGGCGAAATCGGCGTTTTCCGACAGGAAGCCGTAACCCGGATGCACGGCATCGACGCCCGCCGCCTTGGCGGCGTTCACCACCGCTTCGATGTTGAGATAGGACTTCTTCGGCGCCGGCGATCCGATGTCGACGGCCGCATCGGCGAGCTTCACCGCCAGCATGTCGGCATCCGCGGCGCTGTGGACCTGCACGGTGCGAATGCCGAGCGCCTTCGCCGCCTTGATGATGCGCACCGCGATCTCGCCGCGGTTGGCAACGAGGAGCGAGCGGATCGTCATGCCTCCACCTCGGCGATGACCTGGCCGGCCATGACCGGCTCTTCATTGTCGACGAGGAAGGTGATGTTCTTGCCATCGACGCCGGCCGGCACTTCCTGGAAGGTCTTCATGACCTCGATGAGCCCGATCGCATCGCCGCTCGCCACGCTGGCGCCATCCGCCTTGAACGGCGGCACATCCGGCGAGGAGGCCCGGTAGAAGGTGCCCGGCAGGGGCGATCTGATCTCGATCTTGCTCATGTCTCTCTCCACTTAAGATGTTAGTGCCCAGCCACGTCCGAAACGGGCGTTATGCGAATGCCTTCGGCCACGAGCGCCTCGCGCATCTGGCGCACGATGTCGAGCGCGCCGAGCGTGTCGGAATGGAAGCAGATGGATTCGAAATCGATGGCGATGTCGTTGCCCTTGACCGTCTTGACCTTGCCTTCCTTGCAGGCGCGCACGACCTTGCGGGCGATGGCCGCGGGGTCCGGCCGGCCGGCATCACGGGTGAAGACAATGGAGCCGCTGTCGTCATAGTCACGGTCGGCGTAGAACTCGCGCACGACCGGCTGGCCGACCTCCATCGCCGCGCGCCAGGTAGCCGAGCCCCCCATGCAGAAGATGTAGGCGTTCGGCTCCACGGTGCGCATGTACTGCACGAAGATCTGCGACAGTTCCGGATTGACCGCCAGTTCCATGTAGAGCGCGCCATGCGGCTTCACATGCTGGAGGCGGGCGCTGTGGCGGTGGGCGAATTCCTTGATGGCGCCGACCTGGTAGACCATGTCGTTGACGAGTTCCTTGGCGGTGCCGGCGATCTTGCGGCGGCCGAAACCCTGGAGGTCGTTGTAGCCCGGATGGGCGCCGATGCCGACGCCGTGCTGGGTGGCAAGACGGACGGTCTGGTCCATCAGGCTCGGATCGCCGGCATGGAAGCCGGCGGCGATGTTGGCCGAGCTGATCAGCGGCATGAGGGATGCGTCATCGGTATCACCGACGCGCCAGCGGCCGAAGGCCTCGCCCATGTCGCAGTTGATGTCGACTACCTCACGCAATGTCTCTTCCCTCACATGCTTTTGTCGGACGAGGGAAACGCTAGGCCATCTATCTTCATTTGAAAAATTCTATTTTTACATATATGAATTCTGATAATCAGAACACGATGCCCATTTTTATTGCGCTGCAAAAACAAGATAAAACAGATGGATAGACAGGTAATGCCCAGGATAGAGCGGCTTCGTGCCCATTTCGATATCGTCTGTTCTGATTTTTTGATACCGCTTCGCGAGAAACCAGATAGGGGCACACAGCCTTGACGATCAGCCTCAGACAGATCCGCTACTTTGTCGCGACCGCCGAGCTCGGCCAGATCTCGCAGGCCGCCGTCGACCTCTCGATTTCCCAGTCCGCGGTGACCACGGCGATCAAGGAACTGGAGCGCACCGTCGGCGTCAGCCTGTTCCTGCGCACGCCGCATGGCATGGACCTGACGTCCGCCGGCCGGCAGTTCCTGTCGCATGCCTATGAGATCCTGAAGAAGGTCGACGAGGCGATGCATTTGAACGTCGTCAGCAGCGAGATCGAGGGCACGCTGACCGTTGCCGCGACCTATACGGTCATCGGCTACTTCCTGCCGCTGCATATCGAGCGGCTGCGACGGCTGTTTCCGAAGCTGGAAATTCAGCTTTTCGAGCTCAATCGCGAGTCGATCGAGGAAGGGCTCTTGAGCAACCGCTACGACATGTCGGTGCTGCTCACCTCCAACATCCTCAATCCGGCGCTCATCACGGAAAAGGTGCTGAGTTCGACGCGCCGTCTCTGGCTTCCGGCGCAGCATCCGCTGCTGCAGGCCGAGACGGTGGGACTGCGCGAGATCGCGGAAGAACCCTACATCATGCTGACGGTGGACGAAGCGGCGCATTCGGCGCTGAAATACTGGAGCGCCACGCCCTACCAGCCGCGCGTCATTTTGCGCACCTCGTCCGTCGAGGCGACGCGTTCGCTCGTCGCCAACGGCCAGGGGGTGGCGATCCTGTCCGACATGGTGCACCGGCCCTGGTCGCTGGAGGGCCGGCGCATCGAGACGGTCAATATCAGCGATCCGGTGCCGGCGATGGATGTCGGCCTCGCCTGGCGCCGCAACATGGAACTCTCCCCGCCGATGCTCGCCTTCCGCTCCTATTTCCAGCAGGCCTTCCACCTGCCGGAGCGGTGAAGCTTAGCGGCGAACGCGCGGATAGCTGGTGGAGAAAATCTCCTCCACCGGCGGATGGCCATAGGTACGCTCAGGGTAACGCGCGACAAGCCCATCGAACTGGCGCTGCGCCCTCTCCTGCTCCGCCCTGGCGTCGAAGCCCGGGATCTTGCCGTCGACCATGACGAAGCGGCCGTCGATGATGACATTGGTCACGTCGCGGCCGGAGCCCGACATCATCAGCGTCTGGATCGGATCGATGACATGGCCGATGCGATCATGGCCCATGTCGATGACGATGACATCCGCCTTCGCGCCCGCTTGCAGCCGGCCGAGATCGGGCCGCCGCAGCGCATCCGCGCCACTGATCGTGCCGGCATCGAAATAGTGTTCCGAGCGCACGCTGTCGATCGAGCCGTCCATGACGCGCGACAGCAGGATGCCGACCTGCATGTTCTGGATGAAGTCGCTCGGCCAGGTATCCGTGCCGAGGCCGATGCGCACGCCCATGTCGCGGAACTTCGAAAAGCTGTCCATGAAGCCGGCATGGCGGGCCGAGACGATCGGGCAATGCACCAGCGTCGCGCCGGCATTCTTCAGGATATCGAGGTCGCGGCCGGCGCGGTCGACATTGCGCGTGCCGGCGACGAGTTCGCCATGCGGCAGCAGCATCCGCTCGTTCAGCACGCCGAGCGACTCCAGCCATTCCAGCGGCGTCATGCCATAGGCGCTGGTGATGCGGTCGAATTCCAGTTCCGACTGGCAGCAATGCTGGCGGATCGGGATATCAAGGTCGCGGCCGGCATCCGCGGTGCGGCGCAGCAGTTCGGGCGTGCAGGTCTCGATGCGGTCGGGCGCCAGCATCGCGCGTACCAGCGGCGAGGCCTCAGCCTCGATGCGCTCGGCAAAGGCGAGCGAGGCGGCAAAGCTCTGGAAACCGCGCTCCTCGTCGTAGTGGAAGGCGATCTTGCCATTCTCGTCGACATAGCTGTTGCCGGTGCGATAGGCCGGGCCGAGATAGACGCGCAGGCCCAGTTCATGCGCCGCATCGGCGGCAGCGGAGAATTCGGCATCCGTCTCGCCCCATTCGCGGTAGAACAGCGAGGCGATCGGCAGCGCGGTGGTGACGCCGTTGCGGATGAGCTGGGCGAAGGCGTAGCGCTTCTGGAAGCCCAGCTCCTGCTGCGTGTACATCTCGTAGGCGCGGTCCATGTAGCTCTTCGGCCAGACCCGGCCCTTCTTCCAGGAGGGCTGGTTGTCGAAGGCGAGCACGGTCGTGTCGAGATCGGACAGTGCGTCGAGATCGATGAAGCCGGGCGAGAGGATCGCATTGCCATAGTCGATGCGCTCTGCGACCTCGCCGGGATAATCGTGCCCGACGAAGACGACCTTGTCGCCCTCGAAGACCACGATGCCGTCATCGAAGATAACGTGGCGGCCTTCACGATGGCCGACGACCCAGCGGGCGGTGAGGAGAACCGGGCCGTCGATGCGGCCGGATGCGGGAAGTGTCGTCATGATGCTCGTTCCATCCTTCTAGCCTTTGGTGCCATTTTCGCTGTCGGGGCACGCATGCAATGGCTTTAATCTATGGGATGCAATTATTGTATGCATATCTTCGCGAAGCAAGCCGCATTTCTTTGAGCATAAAGAGGCGTCGCCATTGGCGAGAAGGAATATGCGCCCGGGGCTGGTCTTCGGCCCCATACGATCCCGCGCGTGGCGCGCGAACAGGTGGACAGAATCGGCCTTTGTGTGCAATTTGCGCGATATATTTTATGACTATGGAGACTGCCGCATGGCGAAGAAAGTTGACGATCTGGGCCGCGGTCGCTCGCAGGCCGTTCATCGTGCGCTGAAGCGCGCCATCCTCGACCAGGCGCTCTCGCCCGGCTCGAAGCTGCCCGAGGATTCGATCGGCGAACGGCTCGGCGTCAGCCGCACCCTCGTGCGTGAGGCGCTGGTGCGGCTCAGCGAAGAAGGCCTTGTCGACCTGCGCCCCAACAAGGGCGCGACGGTGGCGCGCCCCACGCTCGAAGAGGGCCGTAACCTGTTTTTGACGCGCATGGCGCTGGAGCGCCTCGTCGTCGAGACGCTTGCGGGCAAGCTTACCAAGGAGCAGATCGACATCCTCGCCGCCCATATCGCGGCGGAAGATGCCGAGAAGGAACATGCGACCTCGATCCGGCTCGCCGGCGAGTTCCATACGATGCTGGCGCAGATGACCAACAATGCCAGCCTCATCCGCTATGTGAACGAACTCGTCGCCCGCAGTTCGCTGATCCTCGCGCTCTACGGCCGGCCGCATTCCTCGGACTGCGCCGTTTCGGAGCACCAGGAGCTGCTCGACAGTCTGATCGCCGGCAAGGCCGAGGATGCCTCGAAGCTGATGGCCCACCATCTCGATTCGATCACCACCCGCGCCCTGCTGCCGCGCGAAGACGACCGCAATATCAAGGACGTGCTCACCGCCTATGCGGCGGCGGAAGGCCTCGCCTGACCGGCTCGCCGTTCAGGCGCCGTTCGGCACGCTCAAGCGTTCGGCTGGCGCATCGACGACCATGCGCCGCACCCAGTTCACGAAGTTGCGGATATCGGGCTCGTTGCGGCGGGCGTGTTTGACGTTGAGATAATAGGCGCGGCCCGACGGCATGCGCGCATCGTTCCACACCTGGAGCCCGCCCTCGGACACCCGCTGCTCGGCCAGGAAATGCGGCACCAGCGCGATGCCGAGGCCCTGCTCGGCCATTTCCACGGCGAAGAGATAGTGGCTCGCGCCGAGCACGGCGGCATTGTCGAGCAGATCCTTGCGGTCGACGAGTTCGAGATAACCCTGCCAGTCCGCCATGAAACCGCGCTCCTCGACTTCCGTCGTGATGAGCGCATAACCGCGCTTGCGATCGGGCGGGATCTGCTCGGCCGTGCCCACGGCAACCAGATCCTCGGGCAGGAGCTTGACGCTCCAGAACCCGTCCTTGATCGGCGTGGTCGTGAAGAAGATGTCGGCGATCGCGTCGCTGAGATCCGGCTGGTAGGCCTGCAGCTTGATCTGCATGCGACAGTCGGCGGCATGCGCATAGAGTTTCACCCGGGGGATGAGCCAGCCGGAGCCGAAGGACGTGCACACCGCCACGCGAAGCGCCGGCGTCGTCTCGCTGATGCTCTTCTGGATGGAGTGCTCGATCTGGGCGAAGGCGAAGGACAGGGACTTTGCAAGCTTGGTGCCGCGCTCGGTAAAGGACAGGTCGCGGCCGGTCTTCTCGATCAGGTCCTCGCCGATCTGGGTGCGCAGATAGCGCAACTGATGGCTGATCGCACTACGGGTAATCGCCAGCTCATCGGCTGCCTTGGCAATGGAACGGTGGCGAAACACGCATTCGAACACCTGTAAGGCCCTGATATTACATTGCATTCTTACATCACCTCATCCCTTGGCGTTCCGGGTCGCGTTGGGCGTGGGAAGGCACCTGCCATCTCATCTGAGCCAGCCGGCCACAGCCTTCCCTCTTAAATTGATAAATTAGAATCCCGTTCAAGAGTACCTACGCAAACGCTGAGATAGAGCGCAATTCACCGCACGAGAGGGATGGAACCGTGAATTCTCCTCATCACGGTGAAAAACCGTCACAAATTGGTCGCCGCACCCGTGCGTTGTACGCATCAAGGCGGGATTAAACCTGGCGTGTCGTTGCAGCGTGGGAGGCCCATGCCGCCTGTCAGGCGACGGGTTTACACATGAAGAACTCAGCCGTGTACCGTGGGCGAGTTTAGAAGGCGGTCAGGGACGGAACCGCGCATAGCCGTCGCAGCCGCGTTCGGCCTGACGGCAGCCCTTCTGGCGGTAGAGCCGGCGGTAGTTGCCCTCTTCGTAGCGGATGCGCTGCTTTCGCTGGTGTTCCCGCAGCGCCGGCGAGACCGAACCGGAGTAGCCGGGGCGGATGTCCGGGGCGCTCTGGGTGGTGCAGCCCGCGAGGACGAAACCGGCGGCCAGCCCGATCATCAGCAGTTTGGAAATGGCCGGGATAGAATGCATCTCACCTCTCCGTGCCCGCGTGCCACGGTTTTGCCTTCGAATGACACCTTTGCGAACAATTTTCTTTAAAACGCTGTTAACTGCGTACCGTACAGATTGCCATGGGCCGGATGACTCCAGAATGAACGTCGTGCTCAGCGATGGTTCAGGTCACGGCAGTCATATCTTCAGACGAACACCAGGTTCGTTTCGAAATCGAGGAAAACTCATGAAAACCGTTGGTATCGTGCTCGCATCCCTCTTTCTTGCCACGGCCGCCTATGCGGACGACATTTCGCTCGGTACGCCCGGTTACGGCGGCAGCGGCTGCCCGGCAGACAGCGTTTCGGCGACGCTGAGCCCGGATGGCAAGGCGCTCAGCCTGCTGTTCGACGAGTATGTCGTGGAAGCCGGCGGCGAGACGGGCAAGTCCTTCGACCGCAAGACCTGCAATGTCGCGATCCCGGTCCACGTGCCGCAGGGCCGCAGCGTCTCGGTGCTGGCGATCGACTATCGCGGCTTCAACCAACTGCCGCGCGGCGCGCGCTCGCAGTTCAACGTCGAATATTTCTTCGCCGGCACACGCGGCCCGGCCTTCCGCCAGACGTTTACCGGCCCGAAGGAGAAGGACTACCTGATCTCCAACAAGCTGACGGCGGAATCGCTGATCTGGTCGGCCTGCGGCGAGGACGTCAACCTGCGCACCAATTCCAGCATTCGCGTCAACACGACGCGCGGCCAGGAAGCCATGGCGACGGTCGACACGCAGGACGTCAAGGCGGCGATCATCTACCAGCTGCAATGGCGCACCTGCCGCTAAAGCATTTCCGCTTTTCTCCGAATCACGAAAACGCTTTATCGATTGTTTTCTTACGCAATTCCGGACGCAAAACCGCTTCGCACTTTTGCTGGAATTGCTTCTAATCTTGCATAAAGCCGGGCGGCGTTGATCGCTGCCCGGCCGTTTTCAGGGAATCCTTTGCATGCGTCTCCCCCTCCGCCTCGCCCTTCTCGCCGCCGCTTCGGTTCAACTTCCGGGGCTCGCGCTCGCGGCAAATGGCTGCGCGGATGGCACGTTCTCGTCCACGCAATCGCCGGATGGCAACGCGACGAGCATCCTGTTCGACGATTTTTCCGCCATGGCGGGTGGAGCGTCGGGCGTGCGGCGCGCCACCAGCTCCTGCAAGCTCAGCGTGCCCGTGACGCAGAAGGACGGGCACTCGGTCTACAACGTGGATTATCGCGGTTTCGCCTCGACGGAGGACGGCCAGACCGCTTCCCTTCGCACGACGCAGGACGGCAAGCAGATCCTGAAATACGAGATCAAGGGGTCGCTGCAAGACGACGTCGCCATCTCCGACAGGGTGGGCGTTTCGGGGTCCGATACGCTCGACCTCGCCGTGATCCTCGATGCGACGGGGCCGCTCGACGAAAACGGCTTCGAATCCACCCTCTCCATCGACTCGATCGATTTCGCGCGCATCGGCTTCACCACCACGGCCTCGGTCGTTGGCTCCATGAACCAGATCGCGCGCCAGCGCCAATCGATCACGCTCGACCTGATGGACACCGCGCAGAACCTGCTCGGCCAGAAGAGCCGCTTCGACGAGGGAAGCTACCTCGCCGCCTTCGCCAGCTCGGATGCGGCGGCGGGCTTCAACGGGCGCTGGGAGGCCGGCAACGGCGTGAGCGTTCTCGGTGGTGCCGCCATCGTCAACCCGAACCGCACCGAGGTCGCGCTCGACACGCTGGCGCTGCTTGCCGGCGCCGTGCGCTACACCACGCCCGCCACCACCTGGCGGGCTTTCGGCGAGGCCGGCGCCTGGGGATCGCCCGATGTCTCGGCCTCGCTTTCGCGCAGCTACGTGAACCTCGATTCGCTGGTCTTCGCCAGCGGCACCCCCTCCGGCTCGCTGGTCAGCGCCTATGGGCGGCTCGGCGTGATCTATGCGCCGGACGACGCCAACGAGATCGCGCTTTCCACCCGCTTCACCCGCTCCTGGCTCGACCTAGACGGCTATGACGAGGATGCCTCCGGCAAGAACCTATTTGCGGCCCATATCAAGGGCGGCCGGTCGCATTCGGACACGGTAAGTGCCGAACTCGCTTGGAGCCGTAGGCTGGATGACAGGCTCGACTATACCCTGCTCGGCGCGGTCGGCCGCACCTTTGCCGGCAGCAACGGCGTCAAAGCGTCCGTCGACTGGGTCGGCGACGTGAAGGGCAAGGCCGAGGACCAGAATTTTGCGACGGTCGGCGGGCGCGTCGGCTGGAAATTCGACGAACGCTGGCAGGTCGATACCGCGGTTTCCGCTACCTTCCGCGAAAACGACAAGCCTGACTGGAACATCGGCGGGCAGTTGAAGGCGTCGTTCTGACGCCTTCCCATTCGGGCTGTTTTGCGCCCCTTGAAAATATATAGGACTCCTATATATTAACGGCATGGAAACGCCGAAGACCCCCCTTTCGATCGACACCCGCATTCGCGAAGGCCTTTCGCGCGTGGGCATGGTCCTGCGCGTCGACGAGTGGAACCGGGCGAAGGCCACCGGCCTGAACCCGACGCAGCTTTCGATCCTGACACTGCTGGAAGGGCGCGAGAAGGACGGGCTCGGCGTCAAGGAGATCGCCGCCCATCTCGGCGTCTCGCAGCCGACCGCGACGGATTCGATCAATGCGCTGGAGCGCAAGGGTTTTCTCGCAAAGCGGCAGGGCGCGGCCGACAAACGCGCGGTCAGCGTGGTGCTGACGGCCGACGGAGCCTCGGCGCTCAACGCGACCGACACGGGGGAAGGCCTTGCCGCCCAAGCGATCGGCGCCCTCGACCACGGCGAGCAGGAAGACCTGCTCGTCACCCTGATCAAGATGATCCGGCGCCTCCAGGAGGCCGACGCGATCCCCGTGCAGCGCATGTGCGTGACCTGTCGCTATTTCGCGCCCTTCGCCCATGCGGATGCGGCGCGGCCCCACCATTGCAAATTCGTCGACGCGGCCTTCGGCCAACGGGAACTCCGCATCGATTGCCGCGATCACGTCGAAGCCGATCCCGCCTCCCGGGCTGCCACCTGGGATGCATTCCAAACGGGATAATTCACCCCCCCTCCAGGCAACGAAAGGACAATTCGCATGTTCGGCAGATTTTTAACCGGCGCGCTCATCGCCGGAACGGCATCGCTATGGCTGGCGACGGCCTCGGCCCATTCCATCAAGGCGGAGCCTACGGAGGCTGTTCAGGCCTCTTTCGACATCATCGAGACGACGATCGCCACGAAGGGCGACAGCGCGATCTTCACCACCCGCGTGCGCGGCGAGGCTGGCAAGGACAAGCCCGATGCGACGGGCAAGTTCGAAGGCTCCAGCGTCTATGCCTATGTCTGGCCGACGAGCCTCGATAGCGGCCAGATCGGCTTCGACAAGGGACAGGGCATCGTCGCGCTCGCCGTCACCTTCCATCCGGATTTCGACGATGCGGCCTTTGGCGGCAAGAACCGCCATGTCTGGCATCCGCACTGGGTGGTGCTGGCCGAGGACAAGGCCTGCGGCGGCGGCCTCAAGGTCATCGACATTCCGGAAGGCGCCAAGCCCAAGGTGCCGGAGACCTGGCCCGGCGTGCCGCTCCTGATCGACAGCCCGGACTATCCGACCAGCTTCAAAGGCGACACGGTCGACGTCGCCATTCCGCTGTCGCTGATCGGCGGCATCAAGGGTGCTTCCTATGACGGTGTGACGGCCGGCCTGAAGGTCAACGGCAACCTGCATGCCCCGCTGCTCTGCGTCAGCAACGTGTTCAAGGTGGCATCCGGCAATCTCAGTCTGCCCGGCAAGGTCGCGCCTGCCCAATGATTGAGCGTCGGTCCGGCGACTGCCATCGCCGGACCGACAATTCCTCCCCTCCAGGCAATGGAAAGAAAGAACATGACAAGGATTACCCGTATCGACCCCCGCCAGCAAGGAGGCGACCATGTCTAAGCCTGATGCCCGGCCTCTTGCCCCGGAACTGGCCGTCAGCGCCTGGTTCAACACGCCCGGCCCGCTGACGCTGCAAGGCCTTCGCGGCCGGCCGGTCTTCCTGCACAGCTTCCAGCTGCTCTGCCCCGGCTGCGTGGCGCAGGCCATTCCGCAGGTGCAGCGCATCGAGCGCGTCTTCGCCCATACCGACCTGCAGGTGATCGGCATCCACACGGTCTTCGAGCATCACGCGGCCATGTCGCCGGTGACGCTTCAGGCATTCCTGCATGAATACCGGCTGAAATCACCCGTCGCCGTCGACCTCGCGGAAGAGGGTTCCGACATTCCCGTGACGATGCGGCGCTTCGGGCTGTGCGGCACGCCGTCTTCCGTGCTGATCGGGCGTGATGGCACCATCCTGCACCAGGTTTTCGGCGTCGAGGATGATATTGCCGTGGGCGCGCGGATCGCCATGGCGCTCGCTGACCCTGTTCCGGTGCGGGCCGCGGAGACGACGGATGCGGATGATGGGTGCGTCGGCGGCCGTTGCGCGGCACCGTTGCTCTCATGACGGGTCTTCCCCTGCTCAGCCTTCGCGTCGGCGCCGTGGCACCGCTTGGCGCCCGCGGCGTGCCGAGCGGCATTGCGAAATCGGCGGTGGCGGGGCCGCTTGCGCTCTCGTTGACCGGCTTCCGGGGCGACGAGCAGGGCGATACCATGCGGCATGGTGGGCCGGAAAAGGCCGTGCACCACTATCCCTTCGAGCACTATGCCGCCTGGGCGCGCGATCTCGGCGCGCATCCGCTGCTGGCCTCCCCCGGCGCCTTCGGCGAGAACATTTCGACCGCCGGCCTGACCGAAGACACGGTGGCGGTCGGCGATGTCTTTGCGCTCGGCACGGCCATCGTCGAGGTCAGCCAGGGCCGGCAGCCGTGCTGGAAGCTGAACGAGCGTTTCGGCCGGGCCGAGATGGCGCGCACGGTTCAATCGACCGGGCGCACGGGCTGGTATTATCGCGTGCTCCAGCCCGGCACCGTCACGCCCGCGGACCGCCTGACCCTGCTCGACCGCGCGGCACCGGAATGGACGCTCGCGCGCATCTGGCGCGCCTTCTATATCGACACGCTCAACCGGGAAGAACTTGCCGGCATCGCGGCGCTGAAGCCGCTTGCCGCCGGCTGGCAGGCCCATGCCGCCCGGCGGCTGGAAAGCAACCGGGTCGAGGACTGGACAAGACGCCTCACCGGCTCCACCTAGGCTCTGCGACGCAATCGCCCTTTCGGCCGGATGCGGCGCGGGTTAAGACTGATCTTCACCGCCCTGCCGCCGGGAGACGCTGCATGACCGACGCCCAGCCCATCATTCTCAGCCGTGACGATGCGGGCGAATTCCTGCTGCCGGCGGAAATGCTGGCCGAGCGTTTTGGTTGGCCGACGCAGACGCTACGCGACATGATGCGGCGCGGCTTCGTCGCGTCGCGCGTCGAGCGTGGCGAGGGGGAGGATGCGGGCCGCTGGCGGCTCACCGTGCGCTGCGGAAACCGGCGCTGGCAGGCGATCGTCGAGGCGGACGGCACCGTCGGCACGCAGCGCGTCGAGGTCATCCCCTCTGCGCCGCCGCGCACGGGGCGCTGACATTCAGTCGCCGAGAAGCTGGCGGTCGTCGCCGTCGCGGCGGCTCACCAGTTCCTCCTTGATGCTGCGCAGCGTCTTCAGCGCCTTGGCCCTATCGGTATAGGCGACGAGATTGGCCAGCATGTCGATGACCGCCAGATAGGCATAGCGCGTCGAGGTCGGCCGGAAGATGTTCTTGCCCTCCGGCAGGTCGACCGAGATGACCACGTCCGCCGCGGTGGCAACGGGCGAGCCGCTCTGGGTGACGACGATGGTGGGGATGGCGCGCTTGCGCAGCAGGCCCAGGCAATGCACCAGCGCGGGGTCGCGCCCGGTGAAGGACGAGCCGAACACCACCGTGCCCGGCAAGGCGGCTGCCGAGATCATCGCGTTCATATTGTGGTCGTTGGAGGCATTGACGCGGCAGCCGAGGCGGAAAAGCCGGTTGTGCAGCTCGTTGACGATCATCGCCGAATTGCCGCTGGCGCCGAAGGCCTGGATGAAATCGGCGCCGCGCAGCAGGCGGGCCGCCGTGTCGAGGGCGGCAAAATCGAGCTGGCGGTGCAGTTGGAATAGCGCGTTCTGCGCCTTGGCGATGATGTCCTCGGCCACCTCGTCCGCCGTCTCTGTCGGCACTTCCGGCTTGACGTAGCGCAGGCCGACATAGGTGAGCCGGGCGAGCTGCACCTTGAAATCCGGATAGCCCTTGCAGCCGAGCCGTCGGCAGAAGCGGGTGACCGTCGGCGGCGACACGCCGGCACGCTCGGCAAGCTCGCCGATAGACGAGTTGACGACGAAATCCACGTCCTCCAGGGCGAGTTGCGCGAGCCTGCGGTCCAGCCCGGAAAGCCGGCCATCCTCATCCGACAATGCGTGAAAAAGGTCCATCGGCTCTCCGCCCTTGCGCGATGCGTGAAAACGAATTTCTTATACGGTAGTCATAACACAGTGCCGCGTCGCATCAATGGGTTTGGCATGAGGCTTCGCGGCTGGGGCCTTGCTTTACCCAGGCGAAATGCCGGTATAGCAGACTTTACAGCCATCCCCACCGCACTCCGGACGTCGCAATGTATCTAATTTTTACAAGCGGAGGAGAAATATTTTTTCATAATTTCACCTCGCACGGCTGCAAAGCCGAGGCGACGGCAGACGACGGTGAAATTCCGACCCTCTTCGCCACCTTGCATTTTCAGGCCATTTTCACTGCTCGCATGCGGCGAAACCAAGGGCTGGCTTCGGAACGACTTGATATTCATAGAGGATTCGAAGTGCTCGCTTCGCCGCTGACCTCTCCGCAAAATTTGGCTACGTGAAAATTCCTCTCTTTTCCAACCTATAAGAAAACAGATTACACATCGAGCTATTGAAAGCGCACTCGATCTTGACTTTTCGTGAAATTATCGCACTATCGGGAAAATAAATTACATCGCAGAAGCGGTGAAACAAGCAACGGGAACATTATCGGAAAGCCTCAGGGCCGAACATGTCAACGCCCTCACCGGTGGCTGATGGCGGCTGGGCTTTTCCGCGAGCTTCAACCCATTCGGACGGATCAACATGCGCATCTTCACGGCCTCGCTGGCGACCGAGACCAATACATTCTCCCCCGTTCCGACGGACATGAACGCCTTCAAGGCCGCCTTCTATGCGGGGCCGGGCGAACATCCCGACACGCCGACGCTCTGCTCCTCCGTCGTGCCGATCCTGCGCCGGCGCGGGCGCGCCGAAGGATTTACCGTCATCGAGGGCACCTCCTGCTGGGCGGAGCCGGCAGGCCTCATCCAGCGCAGGACCTACGAAACGCTGCGCGACCAGATTCTTGACGAACTGAAGGCCGCGCTGCCGGTGGATGCGGTCGTGCTCGGCCTGCATGGCGCGATGGTGGCGCAGGGTTACGACGATCCGGAAGGTGACCTGTTGTCCCGCGTTCGCGCCATCGTCGGGCCGAAGGTGCTGGTCGCTGCAGAGTTCGATCCGCACAGCCATCTGACGGCGCTGCGCGTCGCCAGTCTCGATTTCATGGCGACCTTCCTCGAATTTCCGCACACGGATTTCGAGGAGCGCGGCGAACATGTCGTCGATCTCGCGCTGCGCACGCTGCGCGGCGAAATCCGGCCGGTCATCTCCACCTTCGACTGCCGCATGATCACCCTCTACCCGACGAGCCGCGAGCCGATGCGCTCCTTCGTCGACCGGCTGAAGGCGATGGAGGGCCGCGACGGCATCCTGTCGATTTCCGTCATCCACGGCTTCATGGCCGGCGACGTGCCGGACATGGGCACCCGCATCCTCGTTGTCACCGATGGCGACAAGGCGAAGGGCGACGCGCTGGCGGAAACACTCGGCCACGAGCTCTACGCCCTGCGCCGGCAGGCAGCGATGCCGATGCTCGACACCGAGGGCGGGCTCGACCGGGCCTTGGCGGTGCGCACCGAGCGGCCGGATGTGCCGGTCGTCATCGCCGATGTCTGGGACAATCCCGGCGGCGGGGTGGCGGGGGATGCGACCCATATCCTGCGCCGCATGATCGAGCGCGGTTTCGAGAATGTTGCAGTGGCGACGATCTGGGATCCGATTGCCGTATCCTTTTGCCATGCGGCGGGCGAAGGGGCGGAGCTTGCCTTGCGCTTCGGCGGAAAATCCGGGCCGGAGGGCGGCGAGCCGCTCGACCTGCGCGTGACGGTGCAGGCGGTGTTCGATGCCGGCTGGCAGAGTTTTCGCAACAGCCGCGTGACGCTCGGCGCCGCCGCCGTGGTGCGCCCGCTCGGCACGACCATCGACATCGTGCTCATCACCAGCCGCACCCAGACCTACCAGCCCGACATCTTCGCCAACCAGGGCATCGACTTCACGCGAAAAGCCTTCCTGCTGGTGAAATCGACCAACCATTTCCATGCCGGTTTCCAGCCGGTCTCCTCCGAGATCGTCTATGTCGCCGCGCCGACCTCCTACCCGACGGACCCGGCCACGACGGCCTATCGCAAGGCGAGCCTTACGCTCTGGCCGCGCGTCGCCGATCCGCTCGGACTGGAAAGCTGAACCACCTGCCGGACGGGAGCCGGCGCCAACTTCGAAAAAAGAGAGGGTTACACGATGAAAAGTGCATTGGTTCTCATGACATTGGCCGCACTTGCCGGCACCAGCAGCCTGGCGATCGCCCAGACCACCGACGGCGTATTGACCGTCGCGACCATCGGCGAGCCGCCGACGCTCGACGCCATGCAGACGCCGACCGACATCGTGCTGACCATCGACCAGCACATTTTCGAGACGCTCTATACCTATGACACCGAGTGGCGCTCCGTGCCGCTGCTCGCCGCCGCCATGCCGGAGATTTCCGAGGACGGCCTCACCTATCGCATCGCGCTTCGCGAAGGCATCAAGTTCCATGACGGCAGCGATCTCGACGCCAAGGACGTGACCGCCTCGCTGACGCGCTGGATGGCGGTCAATTCCAAGGGCAAGCAGGTCGCCGAAGTGATCGAGAGCCTTTCGGAAGACGGCGCGAACGCCGTCGTCGTCAAGCTGAAGTCGCGCTATGCGCCGCTGCTCGCCACCTTCTCGCAGGCCTCCATCATCATGCCGTCGGAAAAGATCGCCGACACGCTGACCGACTTCATCGGCACCGGACCCTATGCGCTGAAGGAGCGCAAGCCCGACCAATATACCCAGCTCGTGCGCTTCGACGGCTACAAGTCGCCCGAGGGCGAGCCGAGCAACTATGCGGGAAAACGCGAGGCGATTGCCAAGGAAATCCGCTTCGTGCCGGTGCCGGACGCCAATACCCGCGTCGAGGGGCTGATCTCCGGCCAGTTCGATTTCGCCGATTCGCTTCCGGTCAGCGCTTATGAGCGCGTCGAGGCGAGCGGCAATGCCAAGCCGGTCATCTACGAAAACACCGGCTGGGCCTCGCTCAACATGAACATGAAGGAAGGCCTGCTCACCAAGAAGGCGCTGCGCCAGGCCGTGCAGGCCGCACTCAACCCCAACGACATGATGCTCGCCGCCTTCTCCGACGAGCGCTTCTTCAGCGTCGACGGCTCGATCTTCCCGAAGGGCTCGCTCTGGCACACGGAATCCGGCGTCGCGCGGTATGGCGAAGGCGATCCGGAGGCGGCCGCCAAGCTGCTCGAAGAGGCCGGTTACGACGGCACGCCGCTGCGCCTGATGACCAGCCGCCAGTACGAATTCCACTACAAGATCGGCGAGGTCGCCAAGGCCTATCTCGAAGCCGCCGGCTTCAAGGTGGACATGCAGGTGGTGGACTGGGCAACGCTGACCACGCGGCGCGCCGACCCGAAGGAATGGGACATCTTCATCACCCATTCCAACTTCCCGGGCGACCCGACGACGATCAACACGATCACCGACAGCTATCCCGGCTGGTACGTCTCCGATGAGAAAGCCAAGGTCGTCGCGACCTACATGGACGCCGTCTCCGACGCGGACAAGCAGAAGGCCTGGGAAGGCATCCAGGCGGTGATCTACGACGATGCGCCGCTCTTCAAGGCCGGCAATTTCAATGCGGTCACGGGGGTTTCCACCGGGGTCTCCGGCTATACGCCCACCTACTGGCCGCATTTCTGGAACGTAACCCCGAAGAAGTGAGGCCCTAGATCATGGTTCGGATCGCTCAGGCACTGTTGAAACGGCTGGGGGGCATGGCCATCGTGCTCGCCCTGGTCGTGACGGTGGTTTTCGTCATCGTCCGCGTGACGCCGGGCGATCCGGCCGCCGTGATGCTGGGGTCGGATGCGACCCCGGAGGACATCGCGCAACTGCGCACCAAGATGGGGCTCGATGCGCCGCTGATCGCCCAGTACGGCCAGTTCGTGCTTGGCATTCTCAAGGGCGATCTCGGCCAGTCGATCTTCCTCGACCAGCCGGTGACGACGGCGCTTGCGGCGCGCGCCGAGCCGACCTTCTTCCTCACGCTGTTCTCGATCCTGATTGCGGTGGCGATCGCGCTGCCGGTCGGCATCTTCTCCGCCGTCAAGCGCGGCACGCTGTTCGACCAGGTCGTCGTGACGCTCACCATGGTGGCGGCAAGCGTGCCGAGCTTCTGGCTCGGCCTCATCCTCATCCAGGTCTTCGCCGTCGGCCAGGGCTGGTTTCCAGCCTCCGGTTATGGCGGGCCGGACACGTCCTTCCTGGAGCGGCTGCATCATCTCGTGCTGCCGGCGGTGGCGCTCGGCATCGTCAATTCGGCGCTGATCACCCGCTTCACCCGCGCCGCGATGCTGGACGTGCTCGGCGACGACTATGTGCGCACGGCGCGGGCCAAGGGGGCGAGCGAACGGCGCGTGATCCTGAAACACGCGCTGAAGAACGCCCTGATCCCGATCATCACCGTCATCGGCCTCTCCATCGCCATGCTGGTGGCAGGCGCGGTGGTGACGGAAACCGTGTTCGGCCTGCCGGGCGTCGGCAATCTCGTGGTCTCGGCCGTGCTGCGGCGCGACTATCCCGTCATCCAGGGCGCGCTGCTGGTCGTCGCGGCGATCTACGTGCTCATCAACTTCATCGTGGACATGCTCTACATCCTCGTCGACCCGCGGGTGCGCCTATGACGACCGCCTCCCTCCCCCTGCCCTTCACCGCCAGCCTGCGCCGGCTTTTCCGCAACCGCGCCATCCTGTTCGGCGCGATCATCCTGGCGATCGTGCTCTTGGCAGCGATCCTCGCGCCCTGGATCGCGCCCTATGCGCCGAACAAGCTGTCGATCGTCAACAAGCTGAAGGCGCCGTCCTTCGCCCATGTCTTCGGCACGGACGAATTCGGCCGCGACATCTTCTCCCGCGCCATCTTTGCCGGCCGCATCTCGCTGCTCGTCAGCCTTGGCGTGGTGTCCATCTCCACCGTGCTCGGCGTGCTTTTGGGCGTGACCGCCGGCTTCTTCCGCAAGCTCGACGCGCCGATCTCGCGGCTGCTCGATGCCATGATGTCCTTTCCGGATATCCTGCTCGCCATCGCGCTCGTCGCGGCACTCGGTCCGTCGCTGACGACCGTCATCCTGGCGCTCGGCATCACCTATGCGCCGCGCCTTGCCCGCATCGTGCGCGGCTCCACGCTGGTGCTGCGCGAACTGCCCTATATCGAGGCCGCCGTCGCCATGGGCCTGCCGACCTGGCAGATCCTGACGCGCCATGTGCTGCTCAACCTCGCCTCACCCATCCTCGTGCAGGCGACCTTCGTCTTCGCCTCGGCGATGCTGGCGGAGGCGAGCCTCTCCTTCCTCGGTGTGGGCGTTTCCACCGACATGCCGACCTGGGGCACCATGCTCGCCTCCGGCCGCGAATATATGAACAACGCCCCCTGGCTGATGGTGTTTCCGGGGCTGGCCATCGTCTTCTCCGTGCTCGCCCTGCAACTGCTCGGCGACGGGCTGCGCGATCTGGTCGATCCGCGCCTTGCGAAGGAAAGCTGACATGACGGACACCGTGCTTTCGGTCGAGAACCTGACGACCTCGTTCAAGACCGCGGACGGATGGCGTGCCGTCATCCGCAACATCAACCTCACGGTCGATGCCGGAGAAACCGTCGCCATCGTCGGCGAATCCGGCTCGGGCAAAAGCGTCACCGCGCTCTCCACCATGCGCCTGCTGCCGCCGGGCCGGGCGCGCTGCGAGGGCCGCATCCTGCTCGAAGGCCGCGACCTGCTGCAGGCGAGCGAGGCGGAGATGCGCGCGGTGCGCGGCGGCGTTATCGGCATGATCTTCCAGGAGCCGATGACCTCGCTCAACCCGGTCTTCACCATCGGCAACCAAATCGCCGAGGCGCTGGTGCTGCACCGCGACCTCTCGTGGAAGGCGGCCGAAGCCGAGGCGCTGCGGCTGATGGAACGGGTGCGCATCCCCGCGGCGAAATCCCGCCTGCACGAATATCCGCACAAATTCTCCGGCGGCATGCGCCAGCGCGTGATGATCGCCATGGCACTCGCCTGCCGGCCGAAACTGCTCATCGCCGACGAGCCGACGACGGCGCTCGACGTGACCGTACAGGCGGAAATCCTCCATCTGCTGCGCGAATTGCAGCGCGAGGAGAACATGGGCGTGCTGTTCATCACCCATGACATGGGCGTGGTGGCCGAAGTCGCCGACCGCACCGTGGTGATGTTCCGCGGCGACATGATCGAAACCGGCCCTACACAGGAAATCTTCGCCGCGCCGAAGGCGATCTACACGAAGGCGCTGCTCGCCTCCATTCCGCGCCTCGGCACGATGGGCGATGCGGCGGCGCCGCGCCGCTTTCCGGATGTCGATCCCGCGACGGGTTTCGCGACCGACGGCCGCGTCACGCAACCCGTTTCAGCGGACGCCAAGCCGATCCTGACGGTCGACAAACTCTCCGTGCGCTTCGCCCTGCCGCAGGGACAGATCCACGCCGTCGAGGACGTCTCCTTCGATCTTCGGCCGGGCGAGACGCTGTCGCTCGTCGGCGAATCCGGCTGCGGCAAGTCCACCACCGGCCGGGCGATCATGCGCCTCGTCGATCCGAGCGCCGGCTCCGTCGTCATCGACGGGCAGGACGTGACCAAGGCCGGGTCAGGCGTATTGCGCGCCATGCGCCGCACCTCGCAGATGATCTTCCAGGACCCCTTCGCCTCGCTCAATCCACGCATCACCATCGGCTCGGCCATCGCCGAACCGATGCTGGCGCACGGCCTGCTGGGGCGACGCGAGGCGAAGGAGCGCGTCGCCGAACTGTTGGAACAGGTCGGCCTGTCCGGGACGATGGCGGGGCGGCATCCGCATGAGTTTTCCGGCGGCCAGCGTCAGCGCATATCGATTGCCCGCGCGCTGGCACTCCAGCCGAAATTCATCGTGGCGGACGAGGCGGTCTCGGCACTCGACGTGACCGTGAAGGCGCAGGTGTCCAACCTGCTGCTCGACCTCCAGGAAAAGCACCGCCTCGCCTATCTCTTCATCTCGCATGACATGGCGGTGGTCGAGCGCGTCAGCCACCGCGTCGCGGTGATGTTCCTGGGCGAGATCGTCGAGATCGGCCCGCGCGCCGCGATCTTCGACAATCCGCAGCACGCCTATACCCGCCGCCTCATCGCCGCCGTGCCGATGCCCGACCCCACCCGCCGCGGCCACCAGCCGCCACCGCTCAACGAGGAGATCAAGAGCCCGCTGCGCCCGCACGGCTACGTGCCGCCGAAGCGCGCCTATCGTGAGGTTTCGCCGGGGCATTTCGTGCAGGAGGCGGCCTAAAATAGCCGCATGGTTGCGGTGCCGGCGATGACGAGGGAGACGGCGATCATCAGCGGTTTCGTCGGCAGCCGCTTGACGAGGAGGGCACCGAAGGGGGCGGCGAGCACGCCGCCGATGATCAGGCCGACCGCCGAGGAAAGCTCCGACCAGCCGAGCGCCAGGATGAAGGTGATGGATATCACCACCGTCACGGCGAACTCTGTGAGGTTGGTGGAGCCGATGACCTTTTTCAGGTCGTGACCGCGCCCCAGCAGGGTGCTGGTGACGATCGGCCCCCAGCCACCGCCGCCCATCGCATCGAGCAGGCCGCCCGCGCCGCCGACATAGGGGATGATCCAGTCGCGCACGTCGCGCGGCCAGGAGGGGCTGAACGCCTTGTAGAGGATGAAGACGCCGACGGCGATGAGATAGACGGAAACGAAGGGTTCGATCGCCTTGGCATCGATGTTGGAAAGCAGATAGGCGCCGATCGCCCCGCCGATCATGCCCGCGGGCGCCAGCCGCGCCACCAGCCGCCAATCGACATTGCGGTGATAGGCATGCGACAGGCCGGAGGCCGCGGTGGTAAAACATTCCGTCGCATGCGTCATGGCGCTGGCGGTTGCCGGCGGTACGCCGACGGCTAGCAGGCTCGTGGTGGTGAGCACGCCGAAGGCGAGACCGAGCGCGCCATCCACGATCTGGGCGAAAAAGCCGATCACGACAAAGAGCAGCAGGTCCGCGGTCAGGTAATCCAGCATCGGCCTCTCCTCGCCTCTCACGCGAAACGCTAGACGCCTTTCCGCCCGATTTGGTTCCACTACGGAACTTTTTGCACCATCTGCGATTGTAGGAAGAGAACAAGCATAAGGCAGGTTTCGATATGGACAGCGATCACAACTGGCAGATGCCCGTCGTTCTGGCCAATCCGGAAGCGCAAGCCTTCGTCATCGTGCGAAGCTCCGTCGAGGCGGCGGCCTATCTGCTGCAATTCTGGCCAAAACAGCACGGCATCGCCTTCTACAAGGCAATCCGCCTCTGTGCGGACGCGCTCGACGGCGACGTCGAGGACAACGAGGCGCGTGACGCCTTTCTGGAAGCCGCGCACGAGGCGAAGATCGCCATCACCCTGCACTGAGCCGCAGGGCCGCAATCCCGGCGGCGGAAAATTCTCAAAGAGGACGATACGCGCGCCATTCACATGTTTCGGCGGCCGGTCGTTCTCGTCGGGATTGGGATCCGGGTTTTCGTCCGGCAGGCGGTCGGGCTCCGGTTCTTCAATCGGCGGGCTCGGATTGTCGATCGGCGGCAGGTCGGGAATGGGGACCGGACCGGGCGTGGGCTCGTTGGGGATGATGGCCATGATGCCCTCCTGTTCACCCAACCAATCGGCGACAGCGGCAATTGTTCCCCACGATGCGTCTCGCCAAAAACCGAGAGCCTATGCCCGCTCGGCCGTCGCCTGCCACGCGGTCTGCAACGCCTCGAAAAGCTGGGCATATTGGGAGGCGCTGCGCTCCCAGGAGAAATCGGCCTTCATGGCCTGGCGTTGCAGGCTGCTCCAGGCCTCGCGATCCTCGAACGCCTCGCAGGCCCGGCGCACCGCCTCGCGAAAACTGTGCGGATCGACCGGGTGGAACTGAAAGCCGGTGGCGACCGCCCGGGCCATCGCGGCCTCGTTGGCGTCGATGATGGTTTCCGAAAGCCCTCCGGTCCGCCCGACAAGCGGGATTGCGCCGTAGCGCATGGCATAAAGCTGGGTCAGTCCGCAGGGTTCGAAACGCGACGGCTGCATCAGCACGTCGCAGCCCGAAACGATGAGATGCGCGAGCTCCTCGCTATAGCCGATATGGACGCTCACGCGGTCGGGATAGCGCCAGGCGCAGTCCCGGAGCGCCGCTTCGATGGCCGCATCGCCCTGCCCGCAGACGACGAGTTGCCCACCGTGCTGGACGATTTCCTCGGCGACCTCGGCAAACATATCAGCCCCCTTCTGCCAGGTCAGCCGCGTCAGCGCTGCAAAGAGCGGGCCATTCGCATCCGGCAGGCCGAAATGCTGGAGCACGGCCGCGCGGTTCTCCTGCCGGCGCGCCAGCGAGCGGACGTCGTAGGGCCTGGGGATCAGCGGATCGGTCGCCGGATTCCAGATATCGGCATCGATGCCGTTGACGATGCCGTAAAGGGCTGCGCGCCGCGTCTGCAACACGCCGTCGAGCCCCATGCCGAGTTCCGTCGAGAGGACTTCGCGCGCATAGGTGGGGCTGACCGTCGTCACGATATCCGAACAGACGAGGCCACCCTTCAGGTAGCCGATGCCGCCGTAATATTCGAGGCAATCCATGCCGAGGGCGGCGTCCGGCAACTCCAGGCGGGGCGCGATATCGATGGAAAACTGCCCCTGGAAGGCGAGATTGTGAACCGTGCAGACCACGGGAAGCGAACTCTGGAACCGATACCGCAGATAGACCGGCACGAGCGATGTCTGCCAGTCATGCACATGGACGATATCGGCGCTGCCCAACGGCAGGTGTCCGAGCGCGATGCGCGCCCCGGCCAGCGACAAGGCGGCGAAACGCAGCCAGTTGTCCGGATGGTCGTAACCGGCGCCATCGAGATAAGGCCCGCCGGTGCGCTGGTAGAGTTCGGGGATCTCCAGCGCCAGCAGATCGAGCCCCTCGGTGGTCGCGCGGGAAACGACGGCCCGGTGCCCGAGCAGGCCTTCAAGGCACCCGATTTCCACCCGATCCGGCAGGCGGTCCAGCACCTGCGGATAACCCGGAACCAGGGTCAGGACGTCGATACCCAGCGGGCGCAGGGCCTTCGGAAGGGCGCCCGCCACGTCTGCCAATCCCCCGGTCTTGATGAGAGGAAAAACCTCCGAAACAATCGACAGAACGTTCATGGCCTGTCAGATACCACTCCGCTGAAGGGATCGAAAGCCCCCGCCGGGCGGCGAGGTGCAAAGCGACGACATAGCGAAACGGTCAAGCGGACGCGCGAAAGGTTTCCGCCAGCTGCGGCTTGCGCGTCGCACGTGCCAGGAGCGCCACGCGCTGGAGGGGAAGCGGCTTGACCGGCGCCACGGTCTTCACGGTCTTTACAGGCATTCGCGACCGGACACGCTCGGTCGCCATCTCCCAATGCCGAGCATCCTGCCCATGCGGCCGCCCTTCCGATTGCCAGATAAGATAGGCCTCGGTGCGAACCAGATCATCAAAATCAGCCATCTGAATGTCCCTTTCTGAAAAAGACTGCCCATCGCGCCACCACCCGTTTTCTGTCAAAGGACGGCCAAAAAGGCACCTTTCGGGTTTAATGCGCGCAACTCTGACAGCCGTATTTTGAAACCGGATGACGGGCTGTTTGTTCCCAAGAAAATAGACGTTTTGACGCGGCTGTTCGATGGTGTGGGACGTGAGAAAAGGGGCCCCCGGAAACGTCAAAAGCCCTCCATGTTTGGAGGGCTTTTTGTTATGATTTGGTTGCGGGGGCCTGAGTCCACAGAGACTTGTGTAATCTTCTGAAGGGCGATGAGACATCCTTGTTTGGATTATAGGCGTTCGCGGAGGATTTCGTAAGGTGCCTTTCCATTGAAAGCGCCATGCGGCCTTGCAAGGTTGTAGAACTGAACCGCCCCGGCTTTGCCGGAGACCCCAACTCGTGAGAAGTAGGGTCTATGACAAGCAAAACGACGAACAAATTTTCTCCTGAAGTCCGTGCCCGCGCCGTTCGAATGGTGGCAGAACACGAGGC
>NZ_WHSB02000047.1 GCF_010994755.1 Shinella lacus | reverse complement strand
TGTAGAAAAGTAGGGACCTTCGAGACATCCTTGTTTTTGACTTTCGATCACGAGGATAATCGCGATGATGACATTCCGACGGGAAGTTTCACATAAGCTGCGCGTTCTTCAACATGCCGAGCGTCACGGTGACGTATCGCAAACCTGCCGCTATTTCGGTATTGGCAGAGCCAGTTTCTATCGATGGAAATCGGCTTTCGAGCGCTATGGCGAGGCCGGGCTTGAGAACCGATCCTCCGCACCAAAAAATCCCGCTAACCAGAAGCCTGCAGAAATCATCGTGAAAGTCTTGCATCTGCGCACCAGATATCATCTCGGCCCGATGCGCATTTCCTGGTATATGAGCCGGTACCATGCCATCACCATCTCTGACGCCTGCATCTATAGAATTCTGAAGCGGAACGGGCTTAGTCGGCTTCCCGGCGGTACGCGTGTTAGGAAAATCCATACCCAGAGATACGAGCAGCGCGTGCCGGGGCATCAGATATAGGTCGACGTAAAATTCCTGAAATTTGAAGGCGTTGACGGCAAGGTCGTCAAGCGCTTCCAATACACGGCAATCGACGATGCCACCCGCATCCGGGCCTTGAAGGTCTATGATCGCCACACCCAGGCCAACGCCATAGACTTCATCGACACCGTAATCGCCAAATTCCCGTTCCGCATTCGCGAAGTGCGCACCGATAATGGGCACGAGTTCCAGGCCAAATTCCACTGGCACGTCGAAGACCAGGGCATCCGGCACGCCTATATCAAGCCAGCGTCGCCCCAACTAAATGGAAAAGTCGAACGGTCACACCGCACTGATGATCAAGAGTTCTACCAGCTTTTGTCATATACAGACGACACCGACCTCGTTCAAAAGCTCAGCGAATGGGAGAGGTT
>NZ_WHSB02000046.1 GCF_010994755.1 Shinella lacus | reverse complement strand
GCGGCGATGCCCAGAAAGGCATTGTCCGTCAAAAGATTGCCGATCACCCGCGTCGACAGCATGTTCGGGTATTGGGCGAAGCAGACAGCATAGGCGATCAGGAAGATCGCGACGGTGGCGACGAGCGGAAGGTAGCGCGGGTTCATTTCGCCTCCTGCTCCGTCTTCTCCGCCACCGCTCGTGGACGCGACAGGAAGACGAAGGCCGACTGCGCGCGCGGCGACTGGATAACCAGAATCAGCACGATGATCGCCGCCTTGATGATTAGATTGAGCTCCGGCGGGAAGCCGGACAGAAGGATGCCGGTGTTGATCGACTGGATGATAAGCGCTCCCAACAGCGAGGCCGCGATGGAAAAGCGCCCGCCGAGAAGCGAGGTGCCGCCCACGACGACAGCAAGGATCGCATCGAGCTCGAGCCAGAGGCCGGCATTGTTGGCATCCGCGCCGCGGATATCGGCCGCCGCAATGATGCCGGCAATGGCAGCGCAGAGGCCGGAGAGCACATAGGCCGCGATCAGCAGCACGCCCGTCGATACGCCCGACAGCATGGTGGCGCGGCGGTTGATGCCGAGCGCTTCGATCAGCATGCCGAGCGCGGTACGGCGCACGAGGAGCGCCACCAGCAGGCCGAAGACGAGCCAGATGACGACCGGCATGGGCAGACCGAAGAACGAGCCGCTGCCGAGGAAGATCAAGCCCGCATCGTTGAAGGTGAGGATAGCGCCCTCGGTGATCAATTGCGCGATGCCGCGGCCGGCGACCATCAGCACCAGCGTGGCGATGATCGGCTGGATATCGAGCACCGCGACGAGGATGCCGTTCCACAGGCCGCAGAGAATGCCGGTGCCGAGCGTGATGAGAAGCGTGATAGCAAGCGAATGGCCGGATGTGATGCAGGCGGCGGCGACCGCGCCGCAGATCGCCATGACGGCGCCCACAGACAGGTCGATACCCTTGGTGGCGATGACCACCGTCATGCCGATCGCCA
>NZ_WHSB02000045.1 GCF_010994755.1 Shinella lacus | reverse complement strand
TGAACCGCCCCGGCTTTGCCGGAGACCCCAACTCGTGAGAAGTAGGGTCTATGACAAGCAAAACGACGAACAAATTTTCTCCTGAAGTCCGTGCCCGCGCCGTTCGAATGGTGGCAGAACACGAGGCCGAGCATCCGTCCCGCTGGGCTGCGGTTTCTTCGATAGCAGCCAAGATCGGTTGCTCGGCGCATACCCTTCATGAATGGGTGAAGAAGGCCGAGGTCGACAGCGGCAAGCGTGCCGGTTTGCCGAGCGATGTGGCGGAGAAGATGAAGGCTCTGGAACGGGAGAACCGGGAGCTTCGTCAGGCGAATGAGATTCTACGCAAAGCTTCGGCATATTTTGCCCAGGCGGAGCTCGACCGCCCACTGAAGCGATGATTTCCTTCATCGACGAACACCGCTCGGTGCTCGGGGTCGAGCCGATCTGCAGGCTGCTGCCGATTGCCCCGTCCACCTATTATGAGGTCGTCGCCAAGCGCACGGACGTGGGTCGCCTATCGGCTCGCGAACGGAATGATATTGCCATGAAAGTCGAGATACGCCGGGTGTTCAACGAGAACTTCCAGGTCTATGGCGTGCGGAAAGTGTGGCGACAGTTGCAGCGAGAAGGCTTCGATATCGCTCGCTGCACCGTCGCAAGGCTCATGAGAATGATGGGTCTTCAAGGCATCATTCGTGGCAAGCCCATCAAAACCACCGTATCGGACAACTCTGCCCCGTGTCCGCTCGACCGCGTCAATCGCCACTTCAAGGCTCCCGCGCCGAACATGCTCTGGCTTTCGGATTTCACCTATGTCGCGACCTGGCAGGGCTTCGTCTATGTCGCCTTTGTAATCGATGCCTTCGCCCGCCGTATCGTTGGCTGGCGGGCCAGTCGAACGGCGCACGCGGGATTCGTCCTCGATGCTCTCGACCAGGCACTCCATGATCGGCGGCCCGTCAAACGTGGCGGGCTGGTTCATCATTCCGACCGCGGCTCGCAATATGTGTCCATTCGCTATTCCGAACGACTGGCCGAGGCGGGCATCGAGCCGTCTGTCGGAAGTGTTGGCGACAGTTACGACAACGCTCTCGCCGAAACGATCAACGGTCTTTACAAGGCCGAGGTCATCCATCGGCGAGGACCATGGCGCAACTTCGAAGCTGTGGAGTTCGCCACGCTCGAATGGGTCGATTGGTTCAACAACCGCCGCCTTCTGGAGCCCATCGGAAATATCCCGCCAGCCGAGGCCGAAGAACGATACTACGCCATGCTGGACGCGCCAGCCATGGCCGCGTAACTTAAACCAAACGGTCTCCGGCACAGCCGGCGCGGTTCA
>NZ_WHSB02000044.1 GCF_010994755.1 Shinella lacus | reverse complement strand
TGTTGGTTATGGGATGGCCCGCCCTTCCGAGGACATCGAGTATGATGTCCTTTTCTTGAAGGGAAAGGAGCAGAGCCATGCAGATTTCTATCTTGGGCATCGACATCGGGAAGAGCAGCTGCAGCGTTGTTGGGGTAGATGACCGCGGCGCTGTAGTTGTCCGCCGGACGATGCGGCGACACACATTGATTGAATTCGTTGAGAAGCTGCCAGCCTGCGTTATCGCGATGGAGGCCTGCTGTGGTGCACACCATCTTGGCCGGCTCTTTGCCGCGAGAGGCCATGAGATCAGGCTGATGTCGCCGGAATACGTCCGCCCATATGTAAAGGCGCAGAAGAATGATGACAGAGATGCCGAGGGCATTGCCGAGGCGGCATCTCGACCGACGATGCGGTTTGTCGAACTGAAGAGCCAGGAGCAGTTGGATATCCAGACGTTGCATCGGGTTCGATCCCGGCTGGTTGCGGAGCGAACGACCTTGATCAATCAGCTCCGTGCGGTTCTCCTGGAGAGAGGTGTCATATTCGCCGCGGGCCGCGTGAAGTTCGAGAGCGCTCTGGACGGTCTCCTTGCCGAAGCTGATGAGATCCTGTCACCGCGCATCCGCAGCCTGGTCATCGAATTGCGGGACGAATGGCGAATGCTTGACAAGAAGATCGAGGCATTGAACGCTGAGTTCGTAGCACTCGCCAGGCAGAACAGCGCGATGCGCCGCCTGACATCGATTCCCGGCATCGGCGTGCTCAACGCTACGGCACTCGTTGCAGCAATTGGTGACGCCGGTAGTTTTAAGCATGCCCGAGACCTCGGAGCATGGTTGGGGCTTGTGCCACGACAGTTCACCACCGGAGGCAAGGCACGTCTGCTTGGGATAACAAAGCGCGGCAACACCTATCTGCGAACTTTGCTGGTCCACGGCGCTCGAGCGGCAATGCACACGCTCAGTCAAAGTGACACGCCAGTCGGGCAATGGCTCCAGACGATGTTGTCCCGAGGCGTCCACCGCAATGTCGTGATCGTGGCCCTGGCAAACAAGCTCGCGCGTATCGCCTGGGCGGTGTTGCGCAAGGGGCAGCCCTATGAACGGGCCTATGGCGTAGCGGCAATCTGAGTCACTGGCTGCCGGGAGCGCAGCCTACGATGTTTGCGAGTGGAATGGAGATGGCCTGACAGTTGATCGGCGTTCAGATAGCCCAGGCGTGGAAATGGTTCTTTGAAACCGTGTTGGTTATCGTGGCTCTGGACGTGCGGATATCCATCTTGGCCACGGCATGCCCGTGAGACCGAATACGTTGAAGCAGACTGGCAGGGATCAAAAAAACACTTGCAAGCAGGGCGGGCCATACGTTTCCACGC
>NZ_WHSB02000005.1:95280-493116 GCF_010994755.1 Shinella lacus | reverse complement strand
TGGCCTTCGAGCGGATCGGGGCGGACGAACCGCATCGGCAGACCAAGGCGCAGACCCACCTCATCGAGTCCTCGAACGCCTCGTTCCGCGACATGCTGGCCCGCTTCAACCGGAAAACAAAGCGCGCCTCAAAGACACTCGAAATGCTCCAGATCACACTCGACATCTTCCTCGCAAGAAAACGCCTCGCGAGTCCAACATGAACACTCCCCCTTGAGGGGGAGATGCCCGGCAGGGCAGAGGGGGGTATCTACGGGTTAAACCCGCCCCGGCAGCACGCGGTCCGGCGGGCGGTGGCCGTCGAAGAAGGTGCGGATGTTGATCACCACCTTCTCGCCCATGTCGATGCGGCCTTCGAGCGTTGCCGAGCTCATATGCGGCAGCAGCACGACCTTGCCTTCCGTCGCAAGCTTCAGGAGCTTCGGGTTGACCGCCGGCTCGTTCTCGAACACGTCGAGGCCGGCGCCGGCGATCTTGCCCTCTCGCAGGCATTTGATCAGCGCCGTCTCGTCGATGATGCCGCCGCGCGCCGTGTTGACGATGTAGCTCGTCGGCTGCATCAGCTCCAGCCTGCGGGCGGAGAGCAGGTGGAAGGTTGCGGGCGTCGAGGGGCAGTTGACCGAGACGATGTCGACGCGGGCGAGCATCTGGTCGAGGCTATCCCAATAGGTCGCTTCCAGCGCGTCTTCCGTGTCCGGGCGCACGCGGTGGCGGTTGTGGTAGTGAATGGAGAGGCCGAAGGCCTTGGCGCGGCGCGCGACGGCGGTGCCGATGCGGCCCATGCCGACGATGCCGAGCCGTTTTCCCCAGATGCGGCGGCCGAGCATCCACGTCGGCGACCAGCCGGCCCATTCGCCCTTGCGATCCGTCAGGATGCGCGCACCTTCGGCAAGCCGGCGCGGGGCGGCGAGGATCAGCGCCATCGTCATGTCGGCCGTATCCTCGGTCAGGACGTTCGGCGTGTTGGTGACGGTGATGCCGCGCTTGGCGGCAGCCTCGACGTCGACATTGTCGACGCCGTTGGAAAAGCAGGCGATCAGCTTGAGCTGCGGCCCCGCCTGTTCGATGAGGGCCGCGTCGATGCGATCGGTCAGCGTCGGCACCAGGACGTCCGCCGATTTCACGGCGGCGACGAGCTCGGGCTGGGTGCGCGGCGTGTCGTCGATGTTGAGTTCCGCGTCGAACAGTTCGCGCATCCGGGTCTCCACGACCTCGGGCAGGCGGCGGGTGATGTAGACCTTCGGTTTTTTCTTCTGGGTCATGGGATGTTCCGGCGTCCTGTTGACGGGTCCTTAACCAAGTTGGGCAAGGATTGCTTCATCAGGGGCATTTTCTACCAGACCCGGTCGCGAAGACAATCCGCCCTCTTGGCGGTCCCCGCGATTTGCCACGTCGCGCCGGCAAGGCAGCCTGATGCCCTCTACAGTTTCGAACGGATTTTCCATGCGTAACCTCGTCGTCCGTCTCAGCCTTGCTGCCCTTGCCGGCGTCATCGTGTCGGTCGCCGGCCTCTCGCTCGCCCATGCCCAGGCGGCAAAAGGCCCGAGCGGCCTGCCGCTGCCGCGCTTCGTCAGCCTCAAGGCCAAGAGCGTCAATCTCCGCGTCGGCCCGAGCGTCGATTATGCCGTCGCCTGGCGTTATCTCAAGTCCGGCGTGCCGGTCGAAATCATCCAGGAATATGACAACTGGCGCCGCGTGCGCGATGCCGACGGCACGGAAGGCTGGGTGAACCAGGCGCTGCTTTCGGGCGAGCGCACCGCCGTGACGGCACCGTGGATGCGCGGCAAGGGCGAGGACATCTACGTCAACATGCGCCGCGAGGCCCTGGCCAATAGCTCGCTCGTCGCCAAGATCCAGCCGGGCGTCGTCGTCAAGGTCGGCGAATGCAATGGCGACTGGTGCCGCGCCGAAGTGGACGGCACGGCAGGCTGGGTCTCGCAGAACGAGATCTGGGGCGCCTATCCGGGCGAAGCCTTCAAATAAGACCGGCCTTCTTTGCTTCATCCGCCAGCGACAGGAGCGGCCGCGGGCCGACCTGCTGGATGACGAGGCCGGCGGCCAGGCTGCCGAGCTTGCCGCAATCGGCAAGCGAACGCCCCGCCGTATAACCGTACAGGAAGCCGGCGGCATAGAGATCGCCGGCGCCCGTCGTGTCGACCACGCTCGGAATGCTGATCGCCTCCACCCGGGTGCGCTCGCCCTTGGTCAGCACGATCGAGCCTTCTTCGCTCATCGTCACGGCCGCCAGTCGGCAATCCTGCGCGATGCGCGTCAGAGCTTCCTCGAAATCCTCCGTCTCGTAGAGCGCCAGCACTTCCGCCTTGTTGGCAAAGACGATGTCGACGGTGCCGGAGCGCATGAGATCCAGGAATTCGCCGCGGTAGCGGTGCACGCAGAAACTGTCGGACAGTGTCATCGACACTTCGCGGCCATGGGCATGCGCGATGCGGGCGCATTCGCGGATGGCGTCCTTGGCGCGGGGCGGATCCCAGAGATATCCCTCGAAATAGGTGACCTTGGCCTCGGCGACGACATGCTCTTCCACGTCCTCCGGCCCGAGCTCCACGCAGGCGCCGAGATAGGTGTTCATCGAGCGCTCGCCATCGGGTGTGACGAAAATCATCGAGCGGGCGGTGGGCGGGGTGCCGCCGAGCGGCCTGGTCTCGAAATGCACGCCCTGGGCGCGGATATCGTGGATGAAGATCTCGCCGAGCTGGTCGTCGGCGACCTTGCCGAAATAGGCGGCCCGTCCGCCGAAGCTTGCGACACCGGAGGCGGTGTTGCCGGCGCTGCCGCCGGAGGCTTCGAGCGCGGGGCCCATGCGGGAATAGAGCAGTTCCGCCCGATCGGTGTCGATCAGGTTCATCGCGCCCTTGATGATGCCGTTGTGCGTGATGAAGTTCTCATCGCAGCGCGCGATGATATCGACGATGGCATTGCCGACCGTCAGCACGTCGAATTTGGTCATTCGGGATTCCCGTCTCCGTAAGCTTGCCGCGCAAAAGTGTATAGCGGTTTTGCGATAACGGCATGCGTCAAAAAAAATGGTAAGAGCCGGGAGTCGGTCTTAACGGATTTTGCGGAAGTTGAAAGAAAAAAGCCGCCCGGCCGTTTCCGGCGGGCGGCTTTGATCTCCGCGAGGGCGGATCAGTCCTTGGCGCGTTCCACGTAGGAACCGTCTTCGGTGGCGATGACGACGCGCGTGCCGGCGGAAATATGCGGCGGCACCAGCGTGCGAACGCCGTTCGACAGGATCGCCGGCTTGTAAGAGGAGGACGCCGTCTGGCCCTTGACGACCGGTTCGGTCTCCATGATCTCGAGCGTGACGTGGCGCGGCAGGTCGATGGCGATAGCCACGCCTTCATGCACCGAAAGGATGACCGTCATGCCTTCCTGGAGGTAGGCCTTCAGGTCGCCGATGTCCTCGTGGGACATGGTGAGCTGGTCGTAGCTCTCCGGGTTCATGAAGTGGTAGCCGTCGCCGTCCTCGTAGAGGAAGTTGTGCTCGCGGTCCTCGACGAAGGCGCGTTCGACCTGCTCGGTCGTGCGGTAGCGTTCGGAGACCTTCACGCCGTCGGAGATGCGGCGCATATCGACCTGGGTGACCGGCGTGCCCTTGCCCGGGTGGAAGTTCTGCGCCGTCAGCACGACATAGAGCTTGCCGTCGACGTCGAGGACATTGCCCTTGCGGACGGAAGAGGCGATGATCTTTACCATAAGTCTTCCTTGTAACTGGATGGAGCGCGTCGTAGAGGACCGCCTTGAGACGTCTTCCCCGCGCGCTGAAAAGCGTATTCGGGGCCGCAACTATCCTATATTCCGGCAAAAGACCAGTCTGTCCGCCGGCATGGCCGAAGAAACCTGTCACATGAGTGCCACAAGCCAAAAACCCTCGCCCTGGTGGACGCCCGACGTGCACGCCGACCGCCGGCCGTTCCTGATGGCGCGGGGTCGCATTCAGGCGGCCTTGCGCAGCTGGTTTGCGGCGCGCGATTTCGTCGAGGTGGATACGGCGACGCTGCAGGTCTCGCCCGGCAACGAGGCACACCTGCACGCCTTCGAGACCGCCGCGATCGGCCATTCGGGCACGAAGACGCCGCTCTACCTGCACACCTCGCCGGAATTCGCCTGCAAGAAGCTGCTGGCCGCCGGCGAAACGCGCATCGCCTGCTTCGCCCATGTCTATCGCAACCGCGAGCGCGGGCCGCTGCACCATCCGGAATTCACCATGCTGGAATGGTATCGGGCGGGCGAGGCCTATGACGTGCTGATGGCGGATTGCGCGGAGATGCTCGCGCTCGCCGCAGAGATCACGGGCGCATCGGCGCTCGCTTATCGTGGTGCCACCTGCGATCCGGCGCTCGCACCGGAACGGCTGACGGTGGCGGACGCTTTCCGGCGCCATGCGGGCATCGACCTGCTCGCCTCGATCGATCCGGACGGGTCGACCGACCGGGAGCGCCTTGCCGCGGCCATGCGGACCGCCGGCCTGCGCGTGGCGCAGGATGACACCTGGGCAGACCTCTTTAGCCGCGTGCTGGTGGAGAAGGTGGAGCCCGAACTCGGCTTCGGCCGCGCCACCATCCTGTGCGAATATCCGGTCGCCGAGGCTGCCCTTGCCCGCCCCGCGCTGCACGACCGCCGCGTCGCCGAGCGCTTCGAGCTCTATGCCTGCGGCGTGGAGCTGGCCAATGCCTTCGGTGAACTGACGGACGCCGCCGAACAGCGCCGGCGCTTCGAGCTGGAAATGGCGGAGAAGGCGCGCGTCTACGGCGAGACCTATCCGCTCGACGAGGATTTTCTGGCCGCCCTTGCCCTCATGCCGGAAGCAAGCGGCATTGCGCTCGGCTTCGACCGGCTGGTCATGCTGGCGACGGGGGCGTCGCGCATCGACCAGGTGATCTGGGCGCCCGTCGCGGAGACGGCACCATGACGGCGGCCAGAAGCCTGACGACGGTCGCTGAATTCTTCGAGGCCGGCCTTGTCGCGGAGGAGAAGCGCGCGGAAGCGCGTGCCGTCGCCGAAGGCTACACGGTCGCCATCACCCCGTCGCTCGCCGCGCTGATCGATCGTGACGACCCGCTCGATCCGATCGCCCGCCAATTCGTTCCCGATGCGGCCGAACTCGTGACCCTGCCGGAGGAGCGCGCCGACCCGATCGGCGATCTCGCGCACAGTCCCGTCGAGGGCATCGTGCACCGCTATCCCGATCGCGTGCTGCTGAAGGCCGTGCATGTCTGCCCGGTCTATTGCCGCTTCTGCTTCCGCCGCGAAATGGTTGGGCCGGAGGGCCTCGGCACGCTGTCGCCGGCAGCGCTCGATGCGGCGATCGCCTATATCGCCGAACGGCCGGAGATCTGGGAAGTGATCCTGACGGGCGGCGATCCGCTCGTGCTCTCGCCGCGCCGCCTGCACGCCATCATGGAGCGGCTGGCGGAAATCCCGCATGTGAAGATCGTGCGCTTCCACACCCGCGTACCGGCGGTCGATCCGGCCCGGGTGGATGCCGCCCTCATCGCGGCGCTGAAGGCCTCGGGCAAGACGACCTATGTGGCGCTCCACGCCAACCATCCCCGCGAATTCACCACTGACGCCCGCGCCGCCATCGCCCGCATCGTCGATGCCGGCCTGGTGATGATCAGCCAGACGGTGCTGTTGAAGGGCGTCAACGACGATGCGGCGGTGCTGGCGGAGCTGATGCGAACCTTCGTCGAAAACCGCGTCAAACCCTATTACCTGCACCATCCCGACCTGGCGCCGGGCACCTCGCATTTCCGCCTGACGCTCGCCGAGGGCCGGGCGCTGGTGGAAAGCCTGCGCGGCCGCGTCTCCGGCCTCTGCCAGCCGAGCTACATCCTCGATATACCGGGTGGCCACGGCAAGGTCCGGGCAGATTCGCGCGCCGTCGAAGAGGCGGACGACGGCTGTTTTCGCGTGCGCGATTTCCGCGGCGAGACGCATCTTTATTCGCCGGAAGAGGGCGGGGCTTAACGCCAGCGCGGAGCTTTTTTCGCGGACGTCTCTCCACCCTCAACGTCATCCTCGGGCTTGACCCGAGGATCCAGGCGGCACCCGTGGCGTGGATGGTCGGGTCAAGCCCGACCATGACGGAGGAGAGGTTAGGCGCGCTGCCGATCCAGCTTCAGCCCCGTCTCAAAACTCTTCCCAGTCCCCGTCACTGCCCTTTTCCTGCCGCACGCCGAGCGCGCCGGCAAGCTTTTCGCTGAGCGCGAGCGCCGGTGAGCCGACGGGGCGCGATGCGGTGTTGGCCGGCTTGACGTTCCACTGGCCGGGTGACTTGCGGGCGACCGCCGGGGCCGGGGCAGGGGCCGGCGTGGAGGGTACGATGTGGAGATGCGGGGCGTGCACGGTGCGGCCGGCGGCGGCGCTGCCGCCGACGTTGAAGCGGCCGATCAGCGCGTTGAGCGCCTGCACCTCGGAGGCGAGGCCATGGCTTGCCGCCGTCGTCTCCTCGACCATCGCGGCATTCTTCTGCGTACCCTGGTCCATGGTGTTGACGGCGGTGTTGATTTCCTGAAGCCCGGTTGACTGTTCGCGCGCGGCCTCGACGATGGCCGCGACGTGGCTGTTGATCTCCTGCACTTCGGTGACGATCGTCTGGAGCGAGCGCCCCGTATCGCCGACCAGCGACACGCCGGTGCGCACCTGCTCTCCGGACGTGGTGATCAGCGCCTTGATCTCCTTGGCGGCCTTGGCCGAGCGCTGGGCAAGCTCCCGCACCTCCTGCGCCACGACCGCAAAGCCCTTGCCGGCCTCGCCAGCGCGCGCCGCTTCCACGCCGGCATTCAGCGCCAGGAGGTTCGTCTGGAAGGCGATGTCGTCGATGACGCCGATGATGTTGGTGATCTCGCTCGACGACTTTTCGATCTCCTGCATGGCGGAAACTGCGCGGCGCACGATCTCGCCGGATTTTTCGGCGCCGGAGCGCGTGCGGGCAACGAGCTGGCCGGCCTCTTCCGCCCGGCGGGTCGAATCCTTGACCGTGGTGGTGATCTCTTCAAGGGCGGCGGCCGTCTCCTCGACGGAGGCCGCCTGCTGCTCGGTGCGGCGCGAGAGGTCGTCGGCGGCAGCGCGGATCTGGCTCGCGCCGGCATCGATCGCCCGGGCGTTCTCGCCGACTTCGCGCAGCGCGTCGCTGAGGCGCGAGACGGAGGCGTTGAAATCCTCGCGCAGCCGCTCCAGGTCGCCGTCAAAGGGTTTTTCGATGCGGCAGGTCATGTCGCCGCTGGCAAGCCGGCCGAGCGCATCGGCAAGGCTCGCGACGGCCTCCTGCACGCGGCCGCTGTCGCGGGTGCGCTCGGCCTCGCGGGCCTGGCGCTCGCCATCGGCGTGGCGGCGGTCGTCCTCGCTCTGGCGCTCCAGGCGCTGGCGTTCGGCGGCATTGTCGCGGAAGATCGCAACAGTGCCGGCCATCTCGCCGATCTCGTCGGTGCGGTCGGCATGGGGAATGGTGACGGCCGTGTCGCCGCCGGCCAGCCGCTTCATCGCGGCGCCGAGGCCGTTCAGCGGCTTCACCACGCGGCGGTTGACCAGGAAGATCGCGGCAATCGCAAGGCCCATGGAAATGGCGAGCGACGCCCAGGTGAGCGCGAAGGCGGAACCCTCTTCGCCGCGCGCCGAGAGGATCGTCTCCTCGGTGACTTTCTGCGTGCTGGCGACGAGGTCGTTGAGGGCGGTGGTGATCGCGTCGGCGCTCGCCTGCATTGGCCCCTTGTAGACTTCCAGCGCCGGCCCCTTGGCGGCGATGGCGGAGAACTGGATGAGTTTGGCGGAATCGTCGATATAGGTCTTCAGCGTCGCCTTGATGCCGTCGATTTCGGCCGTCGCAGCCGGGTCCGCGGTGTTGGCGGCGCCGTAGCTGTCGACCATGCCGGAAAACGCGTCCGCCCGCTCCTTGATGCGCGCCTCGATGTGGACGATCTCGTCCGGGTCCATCGACAGGAGGTGCTCGGAATAGGTGGCGTTGAGCTCCGAGAAGGCGTGGCTCAATTGCAGGATCGAGCTCATCTGCGGCATGCGGTCCGTGCCGATGCGCTCGATATGGCCAGTCATCGTCGAGAGCGAGCGGAAGGCGACGGCGCCTTGCAGCGCGCCCAGCACGACCATGAGGACGAAGAGCGCGGGCAGGAGCCTGCTGATCCGGACGTTACGCATGACGGTTCCCTGGTTTTCTTGAGACGCACGGCTGCGTGCGTGTGGGCGAAAGTCTAGGAGCGGTCGTTTAACGTGGGCTTAATGGGCCGCCCTGATCTCCTGCCTTGCCGCCCGCTTTTCCACACCCTACATGCGAGACGAACAGGAGTTTTTCGATGATCCTTCACGCTGCCCGGCTCTCGCTTGCCAACCTCTTCGCCCCGGAGACGCGCGGCGTGTTCTGGAAGGTCATCGGGCTCACCGTCCTTGCCCTCGTCGTCATCTGGTTCGGCCTGCGGGAAACCTTCGTCGCCTTTGCCTGGCCCTGGCTGCAAGGCGCCGTCATGCCGGACCTGCCGGAATGGGCGGGCTGGCTCACCTTCGTCTTCGGCATCATCGCGAGCCTCGGCCTGGCGCTGGGTCTTGCGCTGCTGCTCGCACCCGTCACGGCCATCATCGCCGGCTTCTTCCTCGACGACGTCGCCGAGGTCATCGAGAAGCGCGACTATCCGGCGGAACCGCCGGGTACGGCGCTGCCGCTCGGCCAGGCGATCTCGGGCTCGATCAAGTTTCTGGGCATCGTCATCCTCGGCAACCTGATCGCGCTGTTCCTGCTGTTCATCCCGGGCGTCAACCTCGTGGCCTTCTTCCTGGTCAACGGCTACCTGCTCGGCCGGGAATTCTTCGAGTTCGCGGCGATGCGCTACCGCACGCCCGCGGAGGCGCGGCTGTTTCGGGCCAAACACGCCTCCACGGTGCTGCTCGCCGGCCTGCTGGTCGCGGCCTTCCTGGCGATCCCTATCGTCAACCTGCTGACGCCGCTGTTTGCCGCCGGCCTCATGGTGCATCTCCACAAGGCGTTGAGCCGCAAGGACTCCGGCTTCTCACTGCGGCAGAACTGACGCGTCGTAGAGCGCGACATACTCGCCCTTCGGCGGGATCGGCTTGATCACGTCGATCAGCACGCCGTTCGGATCGGCGGTGATGAAATGGCGCTGGCCGAAATCCTCGTCGCGGATGTCGAGCAGGATGGGAAGGTCGGCGGCGCGCAGCGCGTCGTAGAGCGCATCGACATCCTCCACCTCGAAGTTCAGGAGCAGGCCCGAGACCTTGCCGCGGCCGGCGGCGGGGATCGTCGCGTGGCTGCCGTCGAGCACGGCGAGCGTCACCTTCTCGTCCTCGCGGGATTGGAGATGGATGTACCAGCCGCTGTCGAACAGCGCCTCGAAGCGGAAATGCTTTTCATAGAAGGCGGCGGTGCCGGCAACGTCGTCGGTCATGATCACCGGATAATAGCTCGTCGTTTTCATCTCTTTCCCTTTCGTGAAAATAAACATACAGTCTGCATGTTTCTATCAATTAACATACAGACAGTTTGTATGTAAAGGTAAAAAATGGCACGCAGCAACAAGGAACGCACGGAGGCGACACGCCTCGCTCTGATCGAGGCGGCGCGGCGGCTTTTCGTGGAAAAGGGCTATGCGGAGACGGCGACGCCCGACATCGTGGCGGAGGCCGGCGTGACGCGCGGCGCCCTCTACCACCATTTCGAGGACAAGAAGGCGCTCTTCCGCGCCGTGCTGGAGCGGGAAGGCGAGGCGGTGGCCGCCCATATCGAGGGCGTCGCGCTGGAGGGTACATCGCCCCGCGCGGCGCTGCTCCTCGGCGCGTCCGCCTATTTCGATGCCATGGCGGCACCCGGCCGCACGCGGCTTCTCCTCTTGGAGGCGCCGGCCGTGCTGGGCCTCGAAAGCGTTGTGGCGATCGACCGGGAGAATGCGGAAGGCACGCTAAGGGTGGGGCTTGCGGATTTCCTCGGCGCAGGCGCGAATGCCGCAGCACTCAAGGCGCTGACGGAAATGCTCTCCGCTGCCTTCGACCGCGCGGCGATCGCCATCGAGACCGGCGCGGACCGCAAAACTTACGAAGGTGCCATCGCCGATCTCATCGACGGGCTCGTCAGGGCGTAGGGCCGAAAAGCTGCGGCGGCAGTTCCACCAGCGGCGCGGGCACGTCGCAGGTCTTTTCCGGCGACTTGCAGAGATCGGCGATGACGCAGCGCTCGCATTCCGGCTTGCGCGCCTTGCAACAGTACCGCCCGTGCAGGATCAGCCAATGGTGGGCGTGGTAGAGATATTCGTCCGGGATGATACGGATCAGCCGGTCCTCCACTTCGTCCGGCGTCTTGCCGGGCGCCAGCAGCAGCCGGTTGGCGATGCGGAAAATATGCGTGTCGACCGCCATCGTCGCCTGCCCGAAGGCCATGGAGAGCACGACATTCGCCGTCTTGCGCCCGACGCCCGGCAGCAGGATCAGCTCTTCGCGCGTGCGCGGCACCTCGCTGCCGAAGCGCTCCACCAGCATCTGGCTGAGCGCGATAACGTTCTTCGCCTTGTTGCGGTAGAGCCCGATGGTGCGGATGTAGTCGCGCACCTTCTCCTCGCCGAGTGCCAGCATCTTTTCCGGCGTGTCGGCCACCTTGAACAGCGCCCGCGTCGCCTTGTTGACGCCGGCATCCGTCGCCTGCGCGGAAAGGGCGACGGCGACGACGAGCGTGAAGGGATTGACGTGCTCCAGCTCGCCCTTCGGCTCCGGCCGCTGGATGGAGAAGCGGCGGAAGATTTCGCTCAGTTCAGCGTGCGAATACAGGCTCTTCGGCCGCGCCGCCGCCTTGCGACGTTGCGGAGCGGTGCTCGCTGTCTTTTTGATCTTTCCGTTTTCCATGATGCTTCTAATGTAGAGCGCATGTCGTTGCCGCAAAACCGCTACACACTTTTGCGCGACATGCTTATAGTCATGCGTCATGACGCAAGGCAACGCCGACATGACGATGAACGAGCGCCCGGTCTTCTCCGCGGAGCTCCACCCCTACCGCTCGCTCGGGCGCAACGGGCATAGGATCTTTTTCATCATCGCCGGCGCCATGTGCCTCGCCCATATGGTCGTCTTCCTGATCTCGGGCGCCTGGCCGGTCGTGCTGTTCTTCGGCCTGGATTTCCTGGTGCTGTTCGGCGCCTTCTGGCTGAACAACCGGGCGGCGAAGGCCCGCGAGGTCGTCTCGCTGTCGCGCACCAACATCTCGATCCGCAAGATCAGCCCGTCGGGCCGCGAGACCGAACATGTCTTCAACCCGTTTTGGGCGCGCTTCCTCGTCTCGCGCAAGGCGAAGATCGGCATCACCGCCATGCATGTGCGCGGGAACGGCCGCGAGACCGACGTCGGAACCTTCCTGCCGCCCGACGACCGCGAGCGTTTCGCCTCCGCCTTTTCCGGGGCACTCGCCCGTGTGAAACGCGGCTACTAAGGGTCCCCGCAGGAATCGGGTGGCGGGCACGCCAAGGGCGTGCTTTTCTGGCGGCACAGGAGAAGACTGATGAATATTGCCGCGACTTTGCAATCCGATATCACGCCCGAGGGCGATGATTACACCACCGTGCGCCGGGTCATCGAGCTGATCACCGAGGATTATCGCGCGCAGCCCGGTCTGGAGGATATTGCCGGCCAGCTCGGCCAGTCGCCGACGCAGTTGCAAAAGACCTTTACCCGCTGGGCCGGCCTCTCGCCGAAGGCGTTCCTGCAGGCCGTGACGCTCGACCATGCCAAGCGCCTGCTGCGCCAGGAAGCGCTGCCGCTGCTGGAGACGAGTTTCGAGGTAGGCCTCTCCGGTCCGAGCCGCCTGCACGATCTCTTCGTCACGCACGAGGCCATGTCGCCCGGCGAATGGAAGGCGCGCGGCGCCGGCCTGACGATCCGCTACGGCCTGCATCCCTCGCCCTTCGGCCAGGCGCTCGTCATGATCACCGACCGCGGCCTTGCCGGCCTCGCCTTCACCGACGAGCCGGGTGGCATGGACGCCTTCGAGGACATGTCGTCACGCTGGCCGAACGCCCATTATGTCGAGGACAGCGCGGCGACGACACCCTATGCGGAGCGCATCTTCGACCCGAAGCGCTGGGACCCGAAGGAGCCGCTGCGCGTCGTGCTGATCGGCTCGGATTTCCAGGTCCGCGTCTGGGAGGCGCTTCTGCGCATTCCCATGGGTTGCGCCGTCACCTATTCGTCGATCGCCGAAAAGCTCGGCCAGCCGACCGCATCCCGCGCCGTCGGCGCCGCCGTCGGCCGCAACCCCATTTCCTTCGTGGTACCCTGCCACCGCGCACTCGGCAAGAGCGGCGCGCTCACCGGCTACCACTGGGGCCTGACGCGCAAGCGCGCGATGTTGGGGTGGGAATCGGGCAAGGCTTGAGAACAAAAGAGGCCGGCGAGAGCCGGCCTTTATCCTTGGAGGGCACTTACCTCTCATCTTGTCATCCTCGGGCTTGACCCGAGGATCCACCTGCATCCGCGGCGTGGATGGTCGGGTCAGGCCCGACCATGACGGAGGAGAGGGCAGCGGCTATCGCCAAGGGCGAAGCCCTCAATGCGCGCCCGACATATCCCCGAGCACGTCCTTCGACTTGACCGTCGAATCCGCATTCAGCGTGTAGACCATCGGCACGCCGGTCGCGAGGTTGAGCTTCAGGATCTCTTCCTTCGTCAGCTTGTCGAGCACCATGACCAGCGAACGCAGCGAGTTGCCGTGGGCGGCGACGAGGACCTTTTCGCCGCGCAGCACGCGGGGCAGGATTTCCGTGAGGTAATAGGGCCAGACGCGGGCGCCGGTGTCGCGCAGGCTTTCGCCGCCCGGCGGGGGGATGTCGTAGGAGCGGCGCCAGATGTGGACCTGCTCCTCGCCCCACTTGGCGCGGGCGTCGTCCTTGTTGAGGCCGGAGAGGTCGCCGTAGTCGCGCTCGTTCAGCGCCTGGTCGCGGATCGTCTCAAGGCCCTGCTGGCCGATCTCGTCGAGGATGAGCGTCAGCGTCTTCTGGGCGCGGGAGAGATCGGAGGTGAAGGCGATGTCGAACTTGATACCGGTCTCGGCGATCGCCTTGCCGCCGGTCTTGGCTTCCTCGATGCCGAGTTCCGTCAGGTCCGGGTCGCGCCAGCCGGTGAAGAGGTTTTTCAGGTTCCATTCGCTCTGGCCGTGGCGAACGAGGACGAGGGTTCCGCTCATATCATCTGTCTCCCGAGAGGTTCTGTCAGTTGAGCCCGAGCACGTCGAGCATGGAATAGAGGCCGGGCTTCTTGTCGCGCGCCCAGAGTGCCGCCTTGACCGCGCCGCGGGCGAAGATCGAGCGGTCGGTGGCGCTGTGCGACAGCGTCACCAGCTCGCCTTCGCCGGCCAGCATCACCGAATGTTCACCGATGACCGAGCCGCCGCGCAGCGTTGCAAAGCCGATCGTGCCGGCGGGCCGCGGGCCGGTATGGCCGTCGCGCACGCGCACGGAATTGTCTGCAAGCTCGATGCCGCGGCCCTTGGCGGCCGCATTGCCGAGCAGAAGTGCGGTGCCGGAGGGCGCATCGACCTTGTGCTTGTGGTGCATTTCCAGCACCTCGATGTCCCAATCGCCGGCTGGAAGTGCGCGCGCGGCCGTTTCCGTCAGCACGCCGAGCAGGTTGACGCCGAGGCTCATATTGCCGGACTTGACGATGCGGGCATGGCGCGCCGCCGCCTTGATCTTCTCGTCGTCCGCTGGCTGGCAGCCGGTCGTGCCGACGACATGCACGATGCGCGCCTGCGCGGCGAGGCCGGCGAATTCGATCGTTGCGGCGGGTGCTGTGAAATCGAGCACGCCTTCCGCCGCGACGAAGGCTTCCAGCGGTTTGTCGGTAATCGGGACGCCGATCGGGCCGAGGCCGGCGATCTCGCCCGCGTCACGGCCGACGAAGGGCGAGCCCTCGCGCTCGACCGCGGCAAAAACTTCCGCGCCCTCGATGGCGTGGATCGTCCGGATCAGCGTCTGGCCCATGCGGCCCGCAGCCCCCACGACGACCAGCTTCATTGCAGTGCCGCTCATATCCCTTGTCCGTCCATTCTCTACTTGCCCGTGCTGCCGGCGGGCGCCTGAAGGCTGTTAAGGCGAGCGTAAAGGCCGTTTTCCCGGCCTGCAAGCGCCTCGTGCGTGCCTTCCTCGGCAACCTTGCCGTCCTGCATCACGATGATCTTGTCGGCGCGCACGATGGTCGACAGCCGGTGCGCGATGACGACGACGGTGCGCCCGCTCATCGCCTCGTCGAGCGCCTTCTGCACGGCCTGTTCCGACTCGGTATCGAGGGCCGAGGTCGCCTCGTCGAGCAGCAGGATCGGCGCGTTGCGCACCAGCGCACGGGCGATCGACAGCCGTTGGCGCTGGCCGCCCGAAAGCGTCACGCCGTTTTCGCCGACGGGCGTGTCGTAGCCGAGCGGCTGGGCGAGGATGAAATCATGCGCATAGGCGTGACGCGCGGCCTCCTCGATCTCGCCATCCGTCGCATCCGGCCGGCCATAGCGGATATTGTCGCGGATCGTACCCTCGAAGAGGTAGGGCTGCTGCGAGACATAGGCGATGGCATTGCGGAGCGACTGCTTGGTGACATGCGCGATGTCCTGGCCGTCGATCAGGATTTCGCCCTCGGCCGGGTCGTAGAAGCGCGGGATGAGGTTGATGACGGTCGATTTTCCGGCGCCGGACGGCCCGACGAGCGCCGTCGTCCTGCCGCCCTCGGCGGTGAAGCTCACGCCCTTCAGGATCGTCTCGGTCTCCGAATAGCCGAAATGCACGCCGTTGAAGGCGATGGTCGCGTCGGAGACGGCGAGCGGCCTGGCATCCGCCAGGTCGGCCTGGCGCGGCTTCAGGTCGAGGATCTCGTAGATCATGCGGGCATTGACGACCGCGCGCTCCAGGGAGACCTGCAGGCGGGCGAGGCGTTTTGCCGGGTCGTAGGCCATCAGCAGCGCGGTGACGAAGGAGAAGAAGGCGCCCGGCAGCACGCCGCCATAGATCGAGCGGTAGGCGGCATAGGCGAGCACGCCCGAAATGGCGAAGCCCGCGAAGGTTTCGGTCATCGGCGCGGTGCGCTCGGTCAGCCGCGCGATGCGGTTGGAGCGGCTTTCGGCGCGGTCGATGATGCCCTCGACCTTGGTCTTGAGCTGCGCCTCCATGGTGAAGGCCTTGACGATGGCGATGCCCTGCACCGTCTCCTGCATGGCGCCGAGAACGTGGCTGTTCAGCTCGACGGATTCGCGCGTGGCGCTGCGCAGGCGCTTGGAGACGTAGCGCAGGCCGAGAAGCAGCGGCGGTGCGACGACGAAGACGATCAGCGTCAGCACCCAGTCCTTCGAGATCATCACGCCGATGAGGGCGACGAGCGTCAGGAAGTCGCGCGCCACCGACGTCACCGTCATGTTGAGCACGTCGCGGATGCCGGTGACGTTCTGGCTGATCTGGGCGGCGAGATAGGCCGAACGCGACTCGTTGAAATAGCCGACGCTGAGCGCCATCAGGTGCGAAAACAGCCGGCGCTGGTAGCGCGCAACGATGTTGTTGCCGATCTTCGACAGGATGACGGCCTGGTAATAGGTGGCAAAGCCGCGCAGCACGAAGGCGATGAAGATCGAGCCGCAGATGAGGGCGACGAGGTCGGCGCGCTTGTTGGCGAAAGCCTCGTTGACGACCGATTCCATGATCCAGGCGGTAAAGCCCGTGGTGCCGGCGACGACCGCAAGGCAGGCGATGGCGATGACATAGCCCCGGACGTGCTCGCGGCCATTCTCGGCGATGATGCGCTTGAGCACGGTGGTGACGGTGTCGGAGCTTATGGGCTGGCGCTGGGTGCGACTCTTTTCGGCCAATACACTGACTTTCCTGCACGGTCCTGCGGCGCCGGGAGGAAGCGCTGCACTGGCCGCTCTATAGGGTGTCGGCCTGCCTTTGGCGAGTCCGCGCCGCGCCGAAGCGCCAGGCGTGGCCTCACCTTTTCCAGTGGCGTCCCTCGGTTGCAACACCAAAACGGTCGGGCATGCGTGCGAAAGCGGCAAGGCCGGCAAGGGCCGCGACCGGATGGGTGACTACATAGGTCGGCATCGTCCTCAACAGCTCGCTGTGCGGCGCCTTGTCCTCGAAGGCCGCGCGGAATTCCGGCCCGCGCAGTGCCGGCAGGATTTTTTGCGAGATGCCGCCGGCAAGGAACACGCCGCCCTTGGCCATGAAGATCATCGCCATGTCGCCGGCGACCCGGCCGAGATAGGTCGAAAACAGCGAGACGGTCTCGACCGCCGCGCGGTCCTCGTGCGCCAGCGCCTTCGCCGTGACGTCGGCCGGCGTTTCCAGCGGCGCATCGATGCCGTCGGCGGCGCAGACCGAGTGGTAGATGTTCATGATACCGCGGCCGCACAGAAGCTGCTCAGCGGAAATGCGGCCTTCGATTGGCTCCAGGAAGGGCCAGATCTGGTAGTCGCGCTCGCTGCGCGGGCCGACATCCACATGGCCGCCTTCGCCGGGAACAGGAAACCAGGTGTGGCGCGCATGCACGAGGCCGGCAACGCCAAGCCCGGTGCCGGGGCCGAGCACGGCGCGCGAGGCTGCGGCGCGCTCGACGCCGGGGCCGATTTTCTCACGCTCTCCGTCGGTCAGCGAGGCAATGGCAAGGGCCTGCGCCTCGAAATCATTGACGAGCAGCACGTCCTCGAAGCCGAGATTGGCGATCATGTCGCGCGGGCGCACCACCCAGGGGCAGTTGGTCAGCGGCACCTCGTCGCCTTCGATCGGCCCGGCGAGCGCAAGGATCGCCGAACGCGGCTGGACGGAGCTTTTATCGAGAATGCATTGCTGGAGCGCGTCGTCGATATTGGCGAAATCGGCGGTGCGCACGAATGGGAACTGCTTCGGCTCGGCAAAGGCATCGAGCAGCAGCGCGAAACGCGCATTGGTGCCGCCGATATCGCCGACCAGGATGGGGAAGGGGAGGTTCGTCTCGTTGTCGCTCGGCCTTGCCATCAAGCTGTCCCGTTCTCTTTCGCGTGGATGGTCCCGCATTTTGCCTATCGGGGGCGGAGGCTGCCGTCAATCGGTCGCGAAGTCGAGCAGGTTTTCGGCCGTCGCGCGGTTCAGCGCCATCGGAATGTCGTATACGATGGCAAGCCGCATCAGCGCCTTGACGTCCACGTCATGCGGCATGGGGGTGAGCGGATCGACGAAGAAGATGAGGAGATCGACCTCGCCGGTGGCGATCAGGGCGCCGATCTGCTGGTCGCCGCCGAGCGGTCCGCTTTTCAGCCGCGTGACGTCGAGGCCGGGACAGGCCTCCAGCACCTTGCCGCCCGTCGTGCCGGTGGCGACGATCTTCGCCTTGGACAGCACGGCTTCGTTCTGCCGCGCAAAGGCCGCCATGTCGTCCTTCTTCTCATCATGCGCGATGAGCGCAATGCATTTCTGACGCGGCATGGGCGTTCCCTGGCGGTTTTAAATCGATTTGAACGCCTTATACAAACGCGGCGGAGCCTTGAAAAGCCCCGCCGTGGGATCGCTTACTGGAACGGCCGCGGGATCGGGATCGGCACAATGGCGGGGAGCGCGGTATCGGCGGCGATGACCGATTCGATCGAACGGCCGGCGCTTTCGCCTGCACCGGAGAAGGCGAGCGCCGTCGAGGTGCCGCCATTGCCCTGGTAGGTCACTTCCTGTTCGGACGCCGGCGAAGGACCGGCGAGCACCGTGCGGCAGGCCTTCGGCAAGTCCGACATCTTGACGTACCAGGGTTTGACGGGCTTGGCGTCCTTCTTCGGTTTCGGCTTCGCCCAGGGCTCCTTGGTGAACCACCAGGCAAGCGAGGCATCGCAGCCGTCGCCGGCCGGCACGCGGGCCTGCGGCTTGCAGCCGGCCGCCCCTTCCGGGCACTTGATGCGGATATGGAAGTGCTCGTCATGGCCGTAGATCGGCCGCACCTTGCCGAGCAGCGAGCGGTCGCCCTGCCAGGTCTCGCAGAGCTTCTTCTTGATCGCCGGATTGACGAAGACGCGCTCGACCTGCGGATAGCTCGCCGCCTTCATGACGAGTTTGGCATGGGTGGAGGTCCAGCGGCGCGAATCGACCGTCAGGAACTTGCTCTTGTCGAGCATGGAGGTGAAGGGCAGCGCGTCGCGCTCGGCGGCCGAAAGCCTGTGGTCGGGCATCGGCGTGAACCAGATATCGGCATCGAGGCCGACCTGGTGGGAGGCATGGCCCGACAGCATCGGCCCACCGCGCGGCTGCGAAATATCGCCGAGCAGCAGCCCCGGCCAGCCGAGCTTCTGGGCGTCGGCGGAAAACTGCTCGATGAGCGCGATCATCTGCGGATGGCCCCAGCGGCGGTTGCGCGACAGGCGCATCGCCTGCCAGGCCGGCCCGTCCGTCGGGATCGCCACGGCGCCGGCAATGCAGCCCTTGGCATAGGAACCATAGGGGCTCGTCGCCATCTTCGCCGGCAGGCGCTTGGCGCCGAACAGTTCCTTCGCCGGCCGTTCTTCGGCGGCAAGCGGCCCGGCCAGCGCGCTCAGCGCAAGCCCGGCGGCGATCAGGCAGGTCGTCAGTCGGGAAATCAAGGAATGCACGGGCATAATCCGGTCTCAAAAATCGCAATCGTTGCGAAAGGTTAAAGGATCATCCTTTCGCGGAAGTGAATCACTGGCCGGGATTGGGGCGGCAAAAACCGCCGCTTTGATGGCGGGCCTGTCATTTGCCCGGATTTTGCCTATTCTCTCGTGCAAGCTCCGGCAAAACGACTGAAAGGGAATTGGCATGCATTCAGCCTTCGGGAAAATGGTGTTCAGCACGGCGCTGGCTTTGTCGCTGGCGGTCGCGACCGGCACGAAGGCGCAGGAAACGAAGGATCCGGTCTGGCGCACCGGCATTTCCACCATCGGCGAGCTGAAACGCCCGAACGGCTTCGAGCGCTTCGACTATGTCAACGCGGACGCGCCGAAGGGCGGCGAGCTGAAGATGTCGGAAACCGGAACCTTCGACACGTTCAACCCAATCCTTTCCAAGGGCGAGGCGGCCACCGCCGTCACGTCGCTCGTCTTCGATACGCTCTTGAAATCCGCCGAGGACGAGATCACCGCCTCCTACGGTCTGCTCGCCGAGGGCGTCTCTTATCCCGACGATTATTCCTCCGCGACATTCCGGCTGCGTCCCGAAGCGAAATGGGCGGACGGCCAGCCGGTCACGGCGGAAGACGTCATCTTCTCCTTCGAGAAGTCGAAGGAACACAATCCCCTTCTCTCGAACTACTATCGCCATGTGATCTCGGCCGAAAAGACCGGCGAGCGCGACGTGACCTTCCGCTTCGACGAGAAGAACAATCGCGAACTGCCGAACATTCTCGGCCAGTTCCCCATCGTGCCGAAGCATTGGTGGGAGGGCCAGGACGCGAAGGGCAACAAGCGCGATATCGCGAACACCACGCTGGAACCGGTGATGGGCTCAGGCCCCTACAAGATCGCCTCTTTCCAGGCCGGCGGCTCGATCCGCTTCGAATTGCGCGACGACTATTGGGGCAAGAACGTCAATGTGAATGTCGGCCAGAACAATTTCGGCACGATCACCTACACGTTCTTCGGCGACAGGAGCGTCGAGTTCGAAGCCTTCCGCGGCGGCAATGTCGACTTCTTCCGCGATGGCAGCGCCAGCAGTTGGGCCACCCGATACGATTTTCCGGCCGTGAAGGATGGCCGCGTGGTGCGCGAGGAGATCGAGAACCCGCTGCGCGCCGTGGGCATCATGCAAGCCTTCGTGCCGAACCTCAGGCGCGAAAAATTCAAGGACCAGAAGGTGCGGGAGGCGATGAACTACGCCTTCGATTTCGAGGACCTGAACAAAACCCTCGCCTATAACGCCTACCAGCGTGTCGACAGCTATTTCTGGAACACCGAGCTTGCCTCCACGGGCCTGCCGGAAGGCCGTGAGAAAGAGATATTGGAAGAGCTGAAGGACAAGGTTCCCGCCGCAGTCTTCACCACGCCCTACACCAACCCGGTGAACGGCGACCCGCAGAAGGTCCGCGAGAACCTGCGCAAGGCGATCGCGCTTTTCAGGGAGGCCGGTTATGAGCTGAAGAGCAACAAGCTGGTCAATGCCAAGACCGGCGAACCCTTCGCCTTCGAGATCCTTCTGTCCAGTCCGTCCTTCGAGCGCACGGTCTCGCCCTTCGTGGCGAGCCTGAAGAAGATCGGCATCGACGCGCGCATGCGCACCGTCGATGCCTCGCAATATACCAACCGCGTCAGAAGCTTCGACTACGACATGATCTACGGCATCTGGGCGCAGACGCTGGTGCCCGGCAACGAGCAGAGCGACTATTGGGGCTCGGCTTCCGTCGAGCAGCAGGGCTCGAAGAACTATGCGGGCATCTCCGATCCGGCAATCGACGACCTGATCCGCAGGATCATCTTCGCGCCGACCCGAGACGAACTGATTGCAACCACGCGCGCGCTCGACCGGGTGCTTCTGGCGCATCACTATGTCGTGCCGCTGTTCTACTCCAAGGCCCAGCGCATCGCCTACTGGAACCACCTCGTGCGCCCCGCGGAACTGCCCTATTACGGCCTGGGCTTTCCGGATGTCTGGTGGTCGAAAAATGCTGCGAAATGAGCCGGGGCTTGCGCCGTGCGGCGTCCTCGGCTCCATATAGCGACGACGAATCACCGCCGCGGCGAGCGGCGGCAGAACGGAAGGGTTGGGCTTGACCGACGGGACTGCGCCAAAACAAGAAGACCGGCAACAGGCTGTGGCGGGTAATCGCTGATGGGCGCCTATATCCTTCGCCGAATCCTGCTGATGATCCCGACGATCTTCGGCATCATGGCGATCTCCTTTGCCATCGTGCAGTTCGCGCCGGGCGGCCCGGTCGAGCAGGTGATCTCGGACCTCACCAACCAGAGTTCCGGCGATCGCCTTTCCGGCGGAACCGAGATGTCGCAGGAGCTCTCGCAGGACAGCGCCTATCGCGGCGCGCGCGGCCTCGATCCGGAATTCATCGCCAAGCTTGAAAAGCAGTTCGGCTTCGACAAGCCGCCGCTCGAACGCTTCTTCACGATGATGTGGGACTATCTGCGCTTCGATTTCGGCGAAAGCTTCTTCCGCAACACCTCCGTGATCGACCTCATCGCCCAGAAGATGCCGGTCTCGGTGTCGCTCGGCGTGTGGATTCTCATCTTCTCCTACGCCATCTCCATCCCGCTCGGCATCCACAAGGCAATAAAGGACGGCTCGGCCTTCGACGTCTGGACCTCCGGCATCATCATCATCGGTTACGCGGTGCCGAGCTTCCTCTTCGGCATCCTGCTGATCGTGCTCTTCGCCGGCGGCTCGTTCCTCGACTGGTTCCCGCTGCGCGGCATCGTGTCCGATAATTTCGACACGCTCGCCTGGTGGCAGAAGCCGCTCGATTACCTGTGGCACATGACGCTGCCGCTGATCACGCTGCTGCTGTCGGCCTTCGCCACGACGACGCTGCTGACGAAGAACTCGTTCATCGACGAGATCAAGAAACAATATGTCACGACGGCCCGCGCCAAGGGCCTCAACGAGCGCCAGGTGCTCTACGGCCACGTCTTCCGCAACGCCATGCTGATCATCATTGCGGGCTTTCCCGGCGCTTTCATCTCGGCCTTCTTCACGGGCTCGCTGCTGATCGAATATATCTTCTCGCTCGATGGCCTCGGCCGCCTCGGCTACGATTCCATCGTGCGGCGCGACTATCCGATCGTTTTCGCCACGCTCTTCATCTTCTCGCTGATGGGCCTCGTCGTCAGCCTCATCTCCGACCTCATCTATACCTGGGTCGACCCGCGCATCGATTTCGAGCGGAGGGACGTCTGATGAGCGCCGTCGTTGACGCAAAACCGATCGCCCCGCCGCGCAAGGGCCTGCTCAACCCGACCAACCTGCGCCGCTGGGAGAATTTCAAGGCGAACCGCCGTGGCTACTGGTCGCTGTGGATTTTCCTCGTCATCTTCGTCCTGAGCCTGCTTGCCGAGGGCATCGCCAACGACCGGCCGGTCATCGCGACCTACAAGGGCGAGATCCTCTTCCCCGTCGTCATCGACTATCCGGAGGAGAAATTCGGCGGCTTCCTGGCCGAGACCGATTACCGCTCGGACTTTATCGCAGAAGAGATCAACGCCAATGGCTGGATGATCTGGCCGCCGATCCGCTATTCCTACAACACGACGAATTCCAACATCCCGCATTCCGCGCCGACCAAGCCGTTCTGGCTGATGTCGGAGGCGGAGCGTTGCGCCGGCTATCCGGGCGGTGCCGCGGACCCGAACTGCAACTGGAACAATCTCAACTGGCTCGGCACCGACGACCAGGCGCGCGACGTGCTCGCCCGCGTCATCTACGGCTTCCGCATCTCCGTGCTGTTCGGCCTGGCGCTGACCATCGCGTCGGCCATCGTCGGGGTCACGGCCGGTGCCATCCAGGGCTATTTCGGCGGCTGGACCGATCTTCTGATGCAGCGCGTGATCGAGATCTGGTCGTCGATGCCCGTGCTCTACATCCTGCTGATCATCGCCTCGATCCTGCCGCCCGGCTTCTGGATCCTGCTCGCCATCATGCTGCTGTTTTCCTGGACCGGCTTCGTCGGCGTCGTGCGCGCGGAATTCCTGCGCGCCCGCAATTTCGAATATGTGCGCGCCGCGCGTGCGCTCGGCGTCGGCAATGCGACGATCATGTACCGGCACCTGCTGCCCAACGCGATGGTCGCGACCCTCACTTTCCTGCCGTTCATCCTCTCCGGGTCGATCACCACGCTCACCTCGCTCGACTTCCTGGGCCTCGGCATGCCGCCGGGCGCGCCGTCGCTGGGCGAGCTGATCGCGCAGGGCAAGAACAATCTCCAGGCACCCTGGCTTGGCTTCACCGCTTTCGCCGTCATGTCCATCATGCTGTCGCTCCTGATCTTCGTCGGCGAAGCGACGCGCGATGCCTTCGATCCGAGGAAGACCTTCCGGTGAGCGCTCCCGAAACCATCCTGTCCGTTCGCGATCTCTCGGTCGCCTTCCACCAGGGCGGCAACACGTCGCTCGCCGTCGACCGGGTCTCGTTCGACATCAAGCGCGGCGAGGTCGTGGCGCTGGTCGGCGAATCCGGCTCCGGCAAGTCGGTGACGGCGAATTCCATCCTGCGGCTGCTGCCCTATCCTGCCGCCAGCCACCCTTCCGGCGAGATTTTCTTCGGCGGCAAGGACCTGCTGAAGGCGTCGGATGCCACGCTGCGCGACGTGCGCGGCAACGACATCACCATGATCTTCCAGGAGCCGATGACCTCGCTCAATCCGCTGCATTCGATCGAGCGGCAGATCGGCGAGATCCTGGAACTGCACCAGGGCATCGAGGGCGCGGCCGCGCGCACGAAAATCCTCGAACTCCTGAACCAGGTCGGCATCCGCGAGCCGGAAAAGCGGCTTGCCGCCTATCCGCATGAGCTGTCCGGCGGCCAGCGCCAGCGTGTGATGATCGCCATGGCGCTTGCCAACCGGCCGGAACTGCTCATCGCCGACGAGCCGACGACCGCGCTCGACGTCACCGTGCAGGCGCAGATCCTGGCGCTCCTGAAAAACCTCAAGGAAGAGCACGGCATGTCCATGCTCTTCATCACGCACGACCTCGGCATCGTGCGCAAGTTCGCCGACCGGGTCTGCGTGATGACCAAGGGCAAGATCGTCGAGACCGGTCCGGTGGAAGAAATCTTCTCCAACCCGCAGCACGCCTATACGCGCCACCTGCTCGCCTCCGAGCCCAAGGGCCAGCCACGACCGGCGGACGACGCCCAGCCGATCGTCATGGAAGCCGAGGACGTCAAGGTCTGGTTCCCCATCAAGGCCGGCTTCCTGCGCCGCGTCGTCGATCATGTGAAGGCGGTGGATGGCATCGACCTGAAGCTGCGCGCCGGCCACACGCTCGGCGTCGTCGGCGAATCCGGCTCGGGCAAGACAACGCTGGGGCTCGCGCTGACGCGGCTGATCTCCTCCCAGGGCCGCATCGCCTTCGTCGGGCAGGACATCGCCGGCCATTCCTTCGGCGAGATGCGGCCGCTGCGCCGCCGCATGCAGATCGTCTTCCAGGATCCCTTTGGCTCGCTGTCGCCGCGCATGTCGGTGTCCGACATCGTCGCGGAAGGCCTGAAGATCCATGAGCCGTCGCTCTCCGAGGCCGAGCGCGACCACCGCGTTGCCTCCGCGCTGGAGGAAACCGGCCTCGACCCGACGACCCGATGGCGCTACCCGCACGAATTTTCCGGTGGCCAGCGCCAGCGCATCGCGATTGCGCGCGCCATGGTGCTGAAGCCGGAATTCGTCATGCTCGACGAGCCGACCTCCGCACTCGACATGAGCGTGCAGGCGCAGGTGGTCGAACTCCTGCGTGACCTCCAGGTGAAGCACAATCTCGCCTATCTCTTCATCAGCCACGACCTGAAGGTCGTGCGCGCGCTCGCCAACGACATCATCGTCATGCGGGCCGGGCGCGTGGTGGAAAAGGGGCCGGCGAAGGATATCATCGAACGGCCGAGCGAGGCCTATACCAAGGCACTGATGGCCGCCGCCTTCGATCTGGAAGCCATCCGCGCCGACAGCATCCGCCAGTAGACATGAAGAGAAATGCCATGAAAAGCCCGGTCATCATCGATCTGAAATTCGACCAGGAGCAGGTTGCCGCCGCGCTCAAGGGCGCTTTTGCCGACCGGGAGGTGATCAATCTGCTCCATCCCGGCAGCCGCAAGCGCGACCTCTCCGGCATCGATTATGCCGTGGTCTGGAGGCCGGGTGCCGATCTTTTTTCGCGGGCGAAAGACCTCAAGGTCGTGTTTTCCGGCGGCGCCGGCGTCGATCATGTGCTGACGCTGCCCGGCCTGCCGGACGTGCCGCTGGTGCGTTTCGTCGACGATACGCTGACGACGCGCATGAGCGAGTGGGTGGTCTTGCAGTGCCTGCTGCATCTGCGCCAGCATCAGGCCTATGAGGCGCAGCGGCAGAAGCGCGTCTGGCGCGAACTCGTCCAGCCGGAAGCCAAGGAACTGACCGTCGGCATCATGGGGTTTGGCGTGCTCGGGCAGGATGCGGCGGCAAAGCTGAAGACGCTCGGCTTCAACGTGATCGGCTGGTCGCGCAGCCGTAAGCAGGTGGATGGTTTCGAGACCTTCGATGCGAGCGGCCTCAATGCCTTCCTCGCCAAGACCGATATTCTCGTCGGCCTGCTGCCGCTGACGCCGGACACCAAGGGCATTTTCAACACCGGCCTCTTCACCCGCCTCAGCCGCAAGGGTCCGCTCGGTGCGCCGGTCTTCATCAATGCCGGCCGCGGCGGCAGCCAGGTGGAGGCGGATATCGTCGCCAGCATCAATGACGGCACGCTGCGCGGCGCCTCGCTCGACGTGTTCGAGACCGAGCCGCTGCCGCTCGAAAGCCCGCTCTGGTCGATGGACAAGGTGGTCATCACGCCGCACGCGGCGGCGGCTTCAGACGTCGCTGCCCTCTTCCGCCATGTGGCCGGGCAGATCGAGCGGCTCGAAAGCGGCAAGCCGCTGGAGCATCTCGTCGATCGCAGCGCGGGGTACTGAAGCTTAGGGTCGGCGGTAGCCCGTCGGCTGCTGATAGAGCCAGCCGATGCGCTCGATCGCCGCGTCCAGCCCCTCGCGCGCCACGCTCATCGTGTGGCCGTTGGCGTGCAGGATGGTTTGGGCGTCTTCCATGATCGCCACATGGCCCTTCCAGAAGACCAGGTCGCCGCGGACAAGGTCCGCGCGCTCGATCGGCGTGCCGAGGCCGGCAGCCTGCATGTCGGAATCGCGCGGTGCCGTGCGGCCGGTCATCATCATCGCAAGCTGCACGAGGGCCGAGCAGTCAAGGCCGAAACCGGAGCGCCCGCCCCAGAGATAGGGCGTTTCAAGGAAACGGGCGGCGATGGACACATAGTCGTCCCCCGCCGTCTCGCCCATGGCCAGGCAATGGCCGGCCACGACGGACTGACCGCCCGCCAGCGTCAGGTAGCGCGTGCCGCGCGTCTCGCTTTCGCCGACAACCGTTAGCCGGCTTCCGATCGACAGCGCAAAGGCGGCAGGCGTCTTCAGGTCGGGGCCGGAATAGGCAAAGCTGCGCGGCACGGCCACGATATGGGTCGCAGCCTGTTCATCCTCGGCAAGTGCTGCTTCCGGCAGATAGCCGACATAACCGTCAAAATCCGATTTCACCCAGGCCCAGCCATCCGCCCGGTCGAGCACGCGAACGTTCTCGCCGAACAGCAGTTGCGTATCGATGCCGGCAGTGAGGTCCGGCCGGGGCCGGAGTGCGGCGACCGGATCGGCGATCCGCGCGGGCGTGCCCGCCACGTAACGCTCCGCCGCGACGGTGCCGCGCAGCGCCTCTTCGGCGAGATCGGGGCGGTAGGCGTTAAGGCGGCGGTCGGGCAGGGCGGTCATGGTCGTCTCACAGGGTTTGCGCACGGCCCCGGGCGATGATCAGGTCGCCCAGGTGTTCGAGATAGAGCGCGCCGTCCACGGTGCGCTTGATGACGACGTTGCGGCGGTCGCGGTCGTCGCGCATGCGGGTGACGAGGCCGAGCTCGCCCATCGTGTCGAGCGCGCGGGTGATCACCGGCTTGGTCACGCCGAGTTTCGCCGCGAGCCCCCGCACCGTATGCGGCGGCGGCACGAGATAGATCTCCAGCAGGATTGCGAGTTGCCGCAGCGTCAGGTCGCGCCCGTCCTGATGCACCTGCTGCAGCGTCACCTCGTGCCAAAGGCCGAGTGCCTGCGTTGGGGTCAGATCTACCGGCACGGCTCCTCCGGATGCGAGCGGATTTTCGTTACGCTACCGTATCGTTCCCCCGAAGGAAAGTCTTCCTCTCAAGCGGTCGCCTTGCGCAGGTGGTGGTAGAGCGCGCGGATCGCCTGCGCCTCGCCGCCAACGGGCGAATGCGGCCGCTCGGCCTGCGCCCAGCCGTAGATGTCGAAATGCGCCCAGCGCTTGTTGCGGGTGACGAAGCGCTTCAGGAACAGCGCCGCGGTGATCGAGCCCGCCATGCCGCCCGAAGGGGCATTGGTGAGGTCTGCGATGCGGGCGGAAACGTCCTTGTCGTAGCCCATGTAGAGCGGCATGCGCCACATCGGGTCGTCCACCGTCAGGCTCGCTTCGGTGAGATCGTGCGCAAGGTCGCCGTCGTCGGTGAAGAAGGGTGGCAGGTCCGGGCCGAGCGCCACGCGGGCAGCCCCGGTCAGCGTCGCCATGTCGATGACGAGGTCGGCCTCCTCCTCGTCCGCATAGGCAAGCGCGTCGGCAAGGATGAGGCGTCCCTCGGCGTCGGTATTGTCGATCTGCACCGTCAGGCCCTTGCGGCTCTTGTAGATGTCGCCGGGGCGGAAGGCATTGGCCGAGATCGAGTTTTCGACGACCGGCAGCAGCACGCGCAGGTCCACCTTCAGCTTGGCATCCATGATCATCAGCGCGAGGCCCATGACATTGGCCGCACCGCCCATGTCCTTCTTCATCAGCAGCATGGAGGAGGCCGGCTTGATGTCGAGGCCGCCGGTATCGAAGCACACGCCCTTGCCGACGAGCGTCACGCGCTTGTGGCCCTTCTTGCCCCAGCGCAGTTCGAGGAGCCGCGGCGCCTGCGCGGAGGCGCGGCCGACGGTATGGATGAGCGGGAAGTTCTCCTTCAGCAGGTCCTCGCCCGTGATGACCGAGACCTTCGCCTTGTAATGCGTGCCGAGGCCGCGGAAAACGTCTTCCATCGCGTCCGGCCCCATGTCGTTGGTGGGGGTGTTGATGAGGTCGCGGGCGAGGAAGACACCGGCGAGCTGGCGCTTGATGTCGGTGGCGTCGGCGTCGCTGGGGATGAGCAGGGTGGGTGCTTCGGAGGCGGAGGCCTTGTAGCGCTCGAAGCGGTAGCTGCCGAGGCCGTAACCGAGCGCCAGGCGATTGGCCGTCAGCGGCGCGGTCTCGATATGCCAGTCGCCGGCGGGGAGCGCGCGGGCGAGCTTGCCCGTCAGGAACGGCGCGTCGGAGGGGTTGCGGCCGAGGCCGAACAGGGCGCCGCCGAGATGGCCGTCGGCGGTCGGCACCATCAGGAGTGCGCCGGATTCCGCCTTGAAGCCGGCCTTCTTCGCCCAGTCGAGCGCGATCGGGTCGATCGTTCCGGTCTCGATATGGGCCGGGGTGATCGCAAAGATCGGCAGGGTCTTTCCGTTCTTCGTGTTGAAGGGAGAGGGCCGGTCGATGAACTGGAAGGGGGCCATGGCGAAACCTTTGAAGAGAGCCGAGAGAATCGGCCAATTAACACTCTGTTAGGGTTAACAGATTATTGCTGGAGCGAAGATTGCGGCGTGATTCCTTAACCGCCGCGACATGCGGAAATCGCTTCGGGGACTTAATCATGGCCGCTTGCCTCACGCGTTCATCCTTCTATTCGGGGCTCCTCAAGGGTGCAGCACTTCTGACCATCGCCGTCGCGGTGGCCGGCTGCGCCGGCAAGAGCAACCTGACCACCGGCTCCATTCCGAAAATGTCGAAGCCGGTGTCCGAGATGAACACGACGGAACTGCGCGGCGCCGCCGACAGCTTCGGCCGGGCCTATGAGAAGAACCCGAAGGACCGCACCGTCGGCATGAACTATGCCAATGTGCTGCGCATGAACGGGCGCAACGACCAGGCGCTCGCCGTCATGCAGCAGGTCGCCATCAGCAATCCCAACGACCGCGAGGTGCTCGCGGCCTACGGCAAGGCGCAGGCCGCGGCCGGCCAGCTCGAACAGGCGCTGAACACCATCATGCGTGCCCAGACACCGGACCGGCCGGACTGGAAGCTGAAATCGGCGGAAGGCGCGATCCTCGACCAGCTCGGCCGCGCCGGCGACGCCCGCCAGCGTTACCGCGAGGCGCTCGATCTCAATCCGAACGAGCCCTCGGTGCTGTCCAATCTCGGCATGTCCTATCTCTTGGCAAAGGACCTGAAGACCGCCGAGACCTATCTGCATTCCGCGGCCTCGCAGCCCGGCGCCGACAGCAGCGTGCGCCAGAACCTGGCTCTCGCCGTCGGCCTCCAGGGCCGCTTCCAGGAGGCGGAAAACATTGCCCGCCGTGAGCTGACCTCCGAGCAGGCCGAGGCAAACGTCGCCTATCTCCGCTCCATGCTGACCCAGCAGAATGCCTGGAAGAAACTCGCCGCCGACGATAGCGGCAATACCAACTAACCAGAGCCTCCCTCCCAAGGACGACTCCGCCCCGGCCGAAATTTTCGACCGGGGCGTTTTTTATCGTGTCCGGGTTTGTGCTTAGAAGCGGTCGGCGACCTGGATGCCGGCGGGGCCGAGGATGACGGCGATCAGCACCGGCAGAAAGAACAGGATCATCGGCACGGTCAGCTTCGGCGGCAGGGCGGCGGCCTTCTTTTCCGCCTCGTTCATGCGCTGGTCGCGGCATTCCTGGGCGAGAACGCGCAGCGCCTGGGCGAGCGGCGTGCCGTAGCGCTCGGCCTGGATGAGGGCCTGCGTCACCGATTTCACCGTGTCGAGGCCCGTTCGCATGCCAAGGTTTTCGTAAGCAGCGCGGCGCTCCTGGAGGAAGGAAAGTTCCGCCGTGGTCAGCACCAGTTCCTCGGCGAGTTCCGGCGAGGCCATGGCGATTTCGTCGGCCACGCGCTTGAAGGCGACCTCGATGGAGATACCGGATTCGACGCAGATCAGCATGAGGTCGAGTGCATCCGGCCAAGCCCGCCGGATCGATTTCTGCCGCTTCGTCACTTTGTTGGAGATGACGATGTTCGGCATGTAAAAGCCGATATAGGCGATGACGATCGTTGCCAGAATGCGCATCGGCAGCGGTTTGTCGCCGAGATAACCGAGGTAGAAGATGTAGAACGCGCCGAGCGCGCCAAAGACGAACGGCAGCACGAAACGGGCGAAGAGGAAGATGTTGAGCGCGTTCTGCGAGCGGTAGCCGGCCTGGCGCAGTCGGTTCATCGTGTTGGCGTCGACCAGCGCCTCGCGAAGGTTCAGCCGGTCGACGACGTTGCGAACGGAGGTGTTGTGCTGCGCGCGCAGCGATGCCTTGTTCTGCGGGGAGTCCGCGTTCATGCGAGCGCGTTCGCGTGCCCGCATCTGCTCGCGCTCCAGCGCAACCGACTTCATGCGCTTGTCGAGGTCGCCGCGGTCGAGATAGGGCACGGCGAGCGTATAGAAGGTGGCCAGCACCGCGATCATCACGAAGGCTGGCAGCAGGACGTTCGGGTCGGTAAGAGTTTCGACGATGGACATGACCCTGGCCTCTAGATGTCGAAGTTGATCATGTTGCGCATCACGAGGATGCCGATGGACATCCAGACGCCGGAGACGCCGAGAATGAGGTGGCCGCGCGAATCCTGGAACAGGATCATGATGTAGTCGGGCGAGGTCAGGTAGACGAGGAAGGCGACGATGAACGGCAGGGCGCCGATGATGGCGGCGGATGCCTTGGCTTCCATCGACAGCGCGTTGACCTTGGCCTTCATCTTGCGCCGCTCGCGCAGGACGCGCGACAGGTTGCCGAGCGCTTCGGAGAGGTTGCCGCCAGCCTGGCTCTGGATCGCGATGACGATGGCGAAGAAGTTGACTTCCTGCAGCGGAATGTTGGTGAACATGCGCGCGCAGGCTTCCGGCACGTTGAGGCCGACCTGCTGGGCCTCGACGAGCCGGCGGAATTCCGTGCGCACCGGCTCCTGGCCCTCGGAGGCGATCAGGCGCAGCGCATCGGTCAGCGGCAGGCCGGATTTGATCGAGCGCGTCATCACGTCGAGCGAGTTCGGGAACTCCTCGAGGAACTTGTTCAGCCGCCGCTTGACGAGGAAACCGACGATCCAGCGCGGCAGGCCGGCTGAGCCGATGAAGGCGGCGCCGAGGCTGACGATGAGGCCGGAGCCGGCGAGGAGCACAAGCAGGAAAACGAAAAGGCCGAAGGCGGCGCTGATCATGTAGAATTGCGAGATGGTGATCGAAAGACCGGCCTGCACCAGTTTCGCCTTGAGCGTGGCGGCAACGCGCTTGGTCTGCTCTTGCTGTTTCTTTTCCAGGTCCTTCAGCGAATCCTGCACCGACTTGCGGCGCTTGGACAGTTCCTGCAAGCGATCGCGGGAGGCCTTGGCCTTGCCCTGGTCCGTCTCTGCCGCCTGCACCCGGCGCACGCGGTTTTCCGTCTTCCTCTCGGTTTCGATGCGCGAGAAGAGCAGGCCATAGGCGAGGCCGGCGGTGGAGAGCGCCGCCAGCGCGAAGATCGCCACGATGGTGATATCCAGTCCGAACATCGGCGCCCCTTACGGCTTTTCCATCGCGTCGAGCGTTGCCGCCAGGCGCTTGTCCTCGTTGAAATAGCGGGCGCGGTCCCAGAAATGCGGCTTGCCGATGCCCGTGCCCGTATGTTTGCCGATGATGCGGCCGTTGGCATCCTCGCCCTGCATCTCGAAGCGCATCAGGTCCTGCGTGACGATGACGTCGCCTTCCATGCCCACCACCTCGGTGATGTGGGTGATGCGGCGCGAGCCGTCGCGCAGGCGCGAGGCCTGGATGATGACATCGATCGAGCCGGCGATGATTTCGCGGACCGTCTTGGCGGGCAGCGTGTAGCCGCCCATGGCGATCATCGATTCCATACGGCTCAGGCATTCGCGCGGCGTGTTGGCGTGGATCGTGCCCATCGAGCCGTCGTGGCCGGTGTTCATCGCCTGCAGGAGGTCGAAGACCTCCGGTCCGCGCACTTCGCCGACGATGATGCGTTCAGGCCGCATACGCAGGCAGTTCTTAATGAGATCGCGCATGGTGATCTCGCCTTCGCCTTCGATGTTCGGCGGGCGCGTTTCGAGGCGCACGACATGCGGCTGCTGGAGCTGGAGTTCGGCCGAGTCTTCGCAGGTGATGACGCGCTCGTCCCGGTCGATATAGTTCGTCAGGCAGTTGAGCAGCGTCGTCTTGCCCGAGCCCGTGCCGCCGGAAATGACGAGGTTGCAGCGCACGCGGCCGATGATCTGGAGGAGTGCTGCACCCTCGGGCGTGATCGAGCCGAACTTGACCAGTTGGTCGAGCGTCAGCTTGTCCTTCTTGAACTTACGGATGGTGAGCGCGGTGCCGTCGATGGCGAGCGGCGGGGCGATGACGTTGACGCGCGAGCCGTCCGGCAAGCGCGCGTCGCAGATCGGGCTCGATTCGTCGACGCGGCGGCCAACCTGGCTGACGATGCGCTGGCAGATTGACAGAAGCTGGGCATTGTCGCGGAAACGGATCTCCGATTCCTGCACCTTGCCGCCCACTTCAATATAGGTCTTGCCGGCACCGTTCACCATGATATCGGCGATGTCGTCGCGTGCGAGCAGCGGCTCCAGCGGGCCATAGCCGAGAACGTCGTTGCAGATGTCGTCGAGCAGTTCTTCCTGCTCGGAAATCGACATCGCGAAGTTCTTGATCGTGATGATGTCGTTGACGATATCGCGGATTTCTTCACGCGCGCTCTCGGTATCGAGCTTGGCGAGCTGCGACAGGTCGATCGTGTCGATGAGCGCGGAGAAGACCTGGCTCTTCGTGTCGTAATAATCTTCCGTGCGCGGCGTGCGGCGGCGTCCCGTTGCGGCCTGCGCGGGTGCCATGACCGGCGGCGGGGCCGGCTCGAAGACGGGCTGGGGTGCGGCCGTGACCGGACGCTCCGCCGTCATGGTCGTGGCGGAAGCCGGAACGGCATGGGCCGTCTGGCCCGCCGTGCCGCTCTTGCCTGTACCTTCATTGCCGCGTCTGCCGAACATGCCACTTCATCCAGTCTGTTGCGCCGCCCCTTAGGGCCTACCTTGGCTTACTTGCGGCCGAGCAGGCCGAGCATCTTGCCGAGGCCGGCCTTCTTGGGTTTCTTGATCGTCGCGCGGCCCGTCACGATATGGGCGATCTGCGAGAAGGTTTCCGCCGTCGGCGATTTGCGATCCATCTCGGCGATCATGCGGCCGCTGTTTGAGGCTGTGCCGAAGAGCTGCGCGTCGAAGGGGATGATCGCGATCGGCTGCATGCCGAGCGGCTCGCAAAAATCGGCAGGGGCGATTTCCGGGCGTTTCGGCAGGCCGACCTGATTGAGGATCAGGTGGGGCGGCTTGTCGTTCGGCCTGAGCTTCTTCAAGGCGTCGAGCATGTTCTTCGCGTTACGCAGGTTCGCAAGGTCCGGCACGGCCGTGATGATCAACTCGTCGACCTCCGACAGCAGCGCTCGGGTCCATTCCGACCAGGCATGTGGCACGTCGAGGATGGTCACGGGGGCGCTGCGCTGCAACACTTCGATGATCGGCTGGAAGGAGCCGCGTTCGAGATCGTAGGCACGATCCAGCATGGACGGGGCCGCGAGCAGCGACAGGCGCTCCGAGCACTTGGTCAGCAGGCGGTCGAGGAATACTTCGTCGAGCCGGTCCGGCGCATAGATCGCCTCGGAAATGCCCTGCGGGGGATCTTGGTCGAAGTCGATATTGGCGGTGCCATAGGGCAGGTCGAGGTCTGCGAGGATGACTTCCGTCTGGAAGAGGCTCGAAATGTCGAAGGCGCAATTGTGCGCGATCGTCGAGGAGCCGGAGCCGCCCTTGGCGCCGATGAAGGCGATCGTGCGGCCGAGCGGCTCGGAATCGGGATCGACGAAGATCGCCGACATGGCGTTCAGGATATCGGCCATGCCGACGGGGCCGACCATATATTCGGAAATGCCGTTGCGGATGAGGTCGCGATAGAGCGGGATGTCGTTGTAATTGCCGACGATGATGACCTTGGTGCTCGGGTCGCAGACCTCGGCGAGCGGCGCAAGCTCGTCCATGATGCCGCGCGGCTCGGTCGAAGTTTCGAGGATCAGCAGATTCGGTGTCGGCGCGGAGGCGAACATGTTGGCGGCGGCCGCGATGCTGGCGCTGGAGACGCGCAGGCTCACCTTGGAGAGGCGCCGGTCCTGGGCGCAGCGCTCCATGGTGCGCAGCATCGCCTCGCTTTCGCAGAAGGCGTGCACCGAGATGCGGGGCAGCGAACGCACGGCCTCGAGTTCGGAGGGCCGAACCGGCTCTTCAGCCTCGGCGCCTGCGGCGTGCTCAATGGTGTAATCTGCTGGGTTCATCGTCATGCCCGTTCCTGGTGTCCGGTTGACCGGATGAATGGTTGTCTCTTGCCAGTGGCCGTTCCACCGTCGTTAGTCCGCGCTGCTTTCTCCGGCGCGATAGTCCTGGATGACCACGTAACGCTGCTCGGCGTCGATCGGGGTCATGCCGCGCGGCTGGAGAAGATCCATCGGGTTCGCGATCTGGGCAGCAAGGTTGGCTTGCGAGGCGCAGCCGAAATTATGGTAGTTGCGGTTTTCCATCGTGTTAACGACGAGATCTTCTGGCCATTCACCGCAGGGGCCAGCCTTGGCCGTGATGGCGAAGAAGGCAAGGCGGATCGGCGCAGACGAGCCGTAGCCGCTGGCATCGTAACGCGTCTCGATCAGCTGGTCGCGTTTCAAGCCGGCGCCGACGAGGGTCGCGCGGATATCCTTGCGCAAGTGGTCGGCCGTGGCCGCATTCGCCGATCCGGCCGGCAGCATGATTTGCACGGCGCTGCGCGACTTGGCGAGATGGTCGGCGGCGAAACCGCGGATGTTGTCACGCATGGCGACCGTCAGCGCCCGGTCGCCGGTGGCGATCGGAATGTCCATGGTCTGCGCGGTCTCGGACAGCACGATCGGATGGCGCGTGCGGTAATCGTCCGGGATCGACCCCGTCGTGGACCGGTCCGGGCGCGCACCACAGCCGGAAAGGGCCGCGGCCGAGAGAATGAAGGTCGCTGCAAGCGCAGCGCGCATCGGCTTGTGCATGGTGCGGTTCCTTGCGGGAAGTCGGATCTGGCTATTGTTGTCGCGCATCTTCCGTCCCGTCACTTGTAGATGAAGCCGATGGAGCCGTGGTAATTGCCCGAGGGCATCGCCTCTTCCTTGCGGCCGTAGATCTTGTTCACCTTGCCGAGGAAGAAGCTTGCCGCGTCGTTAGTGGCGTTGAAATTGTCATCCGGACGCGAGAGCGCGTTGCGCGCTACAGGCCGCACGAGATAGGGCGTCGCGATGATGACCATTTCCGTCTCGTTGCGCACGAAATCCTTCGAGCGGAACAGGGTGCCGAAGATCGGGATCTTCGAGAGGCCCGGCAGACCCGAAACCGCCTGGCGGATGTCGTCCTTGACGAGGCCGGCGATGACGATGGAGCCGCCCGACGGCAGTTCGACGCTGGTGGAAGCCTCACGGCGGCGGATGCCGAGCACGGTCAGGCCGGGAATGTTGCTGTTGGCGATAGATGTCGCCGATCCTTCAAAGGTCGGTTCCGACACCTCGGTCTCAATCTTCAGGCTGATGCGGCCAGGCGACAGCACGACAGGGCGGAAGTTTAGACGGATGCCGTATTCGACCTGATCGATGGTGCGACCGACCGTCGCTTTGCCGGTTTCTTCGTCGACGTCGATCGATTGTTCGGTCGGAAGGCGGAACTCGCCGCCGACATAGAATCTCGCCTCCTCGCCGGAAATGGCCGTGAGGCTTGGTTCGGCAAGCGTGCGCATGACGCCGGCCTGTTCCATGGCGCTCATGCTGCCGGCAAGCGACAGGCCGCCAAGCGTGCCGCTGGCAACGCCGTTGGAGACCCAGTCGGCCGCGCCGCCGAGATTGGTCGGGTTGCGGAACGATATGCCGCCGTTCGATCCCTGGACGGAGCCGTTGAAGCCGAGCTGCTTCAGCACCTGGCGGCTGACTTCCGCCACGGTAATCTTCAGCGTGACCTGGTCCTCGCCATCGATCTTCAGCATGTTGACGACCTGCGAGCTGCGGCGCGCTTCGCCGAAGATCGCGGAATCGCCGTTGTTGCCCTGGGAGACGATCGTGCGGGTCGTGGCCTCGCCGCCCTTCAGGAAGATTTCCGCAAGACGCGTCGCCTGCGCGGCATCCTGTGGCGTGCGCACCGTGCCGTTCAGCACGATATTGTCCGAGATGATCTCGACTTCGATGTCGGAGTCGGGGATGAAGCGGCGCAGGTTCGCCTGCAGGCCGTCGATGTCGCGCTCGACATTCAGGTCGATGCTGACGATCTCCTCGCCACCCGGCCCAAAGATAAAGATGTTGGTCTGGCCAACTTCCTTGCCGAAGAGATAGATGCGGCGCGACGTGCGGGTGACGGCGTCCGCCTTGACCGGATCCGCGACAAGAATGTCGTGCGCGTCGGTCGGCAGATCGACGACGATTGCCTTGTTGAGGCCGAGCTTTACAGACTTGCGGGCACCGGGGCCGCTGCTGGTAATGCGGATGACCGACGCGGTCGATGCTTGCGCGGTCGCGACGCCCGCGCCCTCGAGGCCCGGCATGCCGGAAAACGCCAGGCAGAAACTCAGTCCACCCGCGACGGAAGCTCGAAAAGTTTTTGCGATTCCAAACACGGTCAGCTCCTGGTCACTTCTGTGTCGCGGGCGAACCGCCATTGACGATTTCACCGGTCTTGATCACCTGGATGATCGGCATGCCGTCGCCGCCGCTGAGCAGGTAGTCGGCCGCACCTGTATCGGGCTCCTGGGCGTCCGCCACGCTGCGCAGCGCCAGCGACAGGCGCTCTGCCATCTGCTGGGCGACGGCAATCACCTTGGTCTGGTCGGGGGTGAGTTCGAGTGTAGCGGTGGTGCCGATGGCGGCCTTCGAGCCGTCCTCGTTTTCCTGGATCTGCTGGTCGATGGCGAGCACGCGCACGTTCGCCAGCACGGTCTCGGTGATGTACGAGCCTTCGGCGCTTTTGCGCACCATGATCACGTCGACGCGGTCGTTCGGCAGGATGAAACCGCCTGCACCCGTTGCCACAGAGATTTCTGTTGCGACGGCGCGCTTACCGGAGGGAAGCAGCGACGACATGATGCGATTGCTCGAGTCGGCGATCTTCTCCTGGCGGATCGGTTCACCATTGAACACCGGCAGGCGCACGACCGCACCGTTGAGCGTCTCCATCGCGTCGGGCCGGTTCTGGTCGGTGATGAATCCTTCGACCACCGAGCTTTCCGGCCATGCCGTCCAAGCGAGTATTTCCGGATTAAGGCGTGCGCCGACCGGCAGGCTTTCCTTCGCCACAAGCACGTTGATCGTCGGCTCGCGCTCGACGACGGCCTCGGGCAGGGCGGGCGTGCCGCCGCCGGCGATCTGCAAGGCCAGGAGGCCTGCGACGCCGGCCGAAACGACGGCCACTGCCAGAATGATGATTCGCGCCGGTCTCATGTGGATTCCCTGGGGCTGCGGACAGTTCTATCCGCCCACATTGACCGGCAATGGTATAATTATGGTTAATAGCTGCCTTACGGCTATGGTTAACGACGGGTTGACGCCGCCATCTGCTGGAACGGCTTCGCCCCGGGCGTTTCAACCCGGGGTGGCGCATGTTCCCTATGGAAAGGCAGAGCTATCAGCCGGCGCCGCCGAGGGCAGCAAGCATCAGCGGCGACGTCGGATAGGCGGCAAACGCACCAATCCCGATCGCGATGCCGTAGGGGACTTTCGTCGCCTTGAGGAGATGGTTGGGAATGGGCAGGCCAGTGGCCAGGATCAGGTTCGTGTTCGAACGCAATGCCAGGATCGCGAAAGTGAGGAACCCGCCGAAGATGGAAACGTAGATCAGGTATTCGACAAGCGAAAAGGTCAGGCCGAACCACACGGCACTCGCCGTCAGAAGCTTCGCATCGCCGCCACCCATAACGTTGAAGGCGAACAGCGTGAAGCAAACGGCAAAGACAATAAGGCCGGCGGCCAGATGCATCGCGATGTCCGTCAGGCCGAGGCCTGCCAGCGGCGCCACGATGATGAAGGCGGCAAGCAGGATCGCCGAAGCCCTGTTGGGGATAAGCATGGTCAGGAAATCGGAAACGGCCGCGAGCGCAAGGCAGAGCGGAAATACCACGAAGATGATGGCCTGGGTCACGCTTCTCTCCTTTTGGCGAAGAATACGCTGGATCCGTTTCGGAAAGGATAACGTCTGGAAAACGGAAAGCCGCCTTTTGGGGGCGGCTTTCCAGACAAGGGCAGTGATGCCGCTTCAGCTTACGGCGCGGTCTTGTCCACGGCGTTCGTCAGCTTGCCACCCAGCTTGCTGAAGGTGGAGTTGAGCGAGTTGCCCAGCGCGGTAGCGCCGGTGATGAGAGCAACGGAAATCAGGGCAGCGATCAGGCCGTATTCGATGGCAGTTGCACCCGATTCGTCTTTCATAAAGCGAGCGAAAGTCTTGGTCATGGTATTCTCCTAGCTCCACGATGTTGGTTCAGCACGTCCGCCAACTGTTTCCGTTGTTCGGATGATTGCAACCTACAGGTCGGCCATTTCCATCGGCTTAAAGAAATGGGTTAACAATAGGTTAGCGCCTGCCTGCGGGAAATAGGGTGACCAATTGGTTAAATCCCCTTACGCGCGCGGATTCCCTAGAACGATCCGCCGGTTGGACTCAGATCCGGTTTGCCGGGCGGATTCATAAATCGACAAGCCTAGCGACCGGTTTAAACCTTCGTTCACCATTCACGGCGATGCTATCCCTGTTTTCTTACCGGGATGAATGTTTATGGGACGCGACTGGACCTTCGCCGTAGCAGCCGCAAAGCTTGCGACAGCCGCAATTGTTATCATGTCGACGGTCGCTTCTTCCGCGTTTGCCGAAGAGCCGCTGATGCGCGTCTACATGGATCATGCTCGCGTGCTCAAGCTCGACCGCCCGGTCAGCAAGGTGATCATCGGCAACGCTGACGTCGCCGACGCCACGGTGGCGGATGCGCAGACGATCGTGCTCACCGGCCGCAACTTCGGAACCACTAACCTCGTCCTGCTTGATGCGGACGGCAATGCCATCGTCGACGAGCGCATCCTCGTCTCGATCGACGAAGGCAATACGGTGCGCGTCTTCCGCCAGACCGACCGCTCCGTTCTCTCCTGCACGCCAAATTGTGAGGAGCATGTCGCCAGGACCAATTCGGGCGGCTGACGGCGCGTCCCGTTTCGGGCGTCCAAATGCGGGAAACCGTTCAATTCTTCGGCTCCACACACACGAAATATAAACGGTCTGTCACCTAATCTCGCCGTGTCCAATATCTGGGAACGGATCGCGATGTCGCTCGATCATGATGCAACCACCCGCCGGAGGCCGATGAAGGGTCTGTTCGGCCGTTTCCTTGCCGGTCGCGATGGCGCGACGGCAATGGAAATAGCAATTCTCAGCCTTCCGTTCTTCATGATCGTCTTCGCCTCGCTCGAGACCTTCATCGCCTTTTCCGCAGAGCAGCTCCTCGCCGGCGCCACTGACACGATGGCGCGCAAGATCAGGACCGGCGAAATCCGTTCAACCATGAGCGAGGAGGACTTCCGCAAGACCTTCTGCGCCGAAATCTCGATCCTGATGCCCTGCTCGGCCGGCGAGCTCAAAAAAGCGGACAAACTGTTCATTCAGGTGCAAAGTTTCGCAACCTATTCGGACATTCCGAAAACCGTCCCGAAGACGATCGCAGAGCTCAATGCGGCCAACAAGTTTTTGCCAGGCGGCAAGCGCTCCATCAACTTGATACGCGCTTATTATCGCTGGGATATAGTGACGGACGTCATCCGCCCCTATGTCTCAAATTTTCGCGGGGCTGATGGCACTCGCCAGAACTACCTGATGATCGCGACAGCCGTTGTGCAGAATGAGGACTACCCATGAAGCGCGGCATCCTCCTCAGGCTGCGTCGTTTCGTCGAGGATCGGCGTGGTGTCGGAGCCATCGAATTCGCGATCGTCGCCCCGCTGATGATCATGGCCTATGTCAGCGCTTTCGAAATCACCGTCGGTTTCACCCTGTCGCGCAAGGTCAGTCGCGCGGCCAGCACCGTTTCCGACCTGGTGACACAGAACGGTTCGACCAATGCCGCGGTGTTGGACACGATGAAGGACGTAACTGCAAGCGTGATCGCGCCCTTCCCGCAGGCCACCGGTTACACCCTGAAGATCACCGGCGTCACCATTGATGCGGATGGCAAGGCAACGGTCGCCTGGTCGCGGGACCAGAGCAAAGGGCAACCCTATGTCAAGGGCACCGCCGTGGTCCTGCCGAGCCATATAGAAGGCGCCAAGAGCCTATTCTTCGTGCGCACCGAACTGGGCGTACCGCACAAGATCCTCCTCATGGCACCGAACCTCTCCGCAAAGCTTAACAATATCACGCTCAGCAAGACGAGCTATTTCGGCCTGCGCCAGGGCTCTTCGATCAGCTGCCCCGACTGCTGAGCGCGGCCGCGCGCCCTGCCGATTTCGCTTGAACCGTCCATGACGCCCGTGTCATGTCAGTCAGTTCATCCGCTCTTCAGAAGGCGGACACGGACCGACGACAGGTGATTCCATGGCGCGAGCCTTCCTCTTCGTTCTCGATTCCTTCGGCATCGGCGGCGGCCCAGATGCGGCGGCTTTCGGCGATCTCGGTGCCGATACGCTCGGCCATATCGCCGAATTCTGCGCGGCGGGCGTTGCTGACCGGCCGGGGCTGCGGCAGGGGCCGCTGAAGCTTCCCAACATGTCGGCGCTCGGCCTGCTGCATGCCGCCCGTGCCGCAACGGGCCGTTTTCCGCCGGGCATGGACGTGCCGCCGCGCGTCTTCGGCCTCCATGGCGCGGCAAGCGAGGTTTCGAACGGCAAGGACACGCCGTCGGGCCATTGGGAGATCGCCGGCACGCCCGTCATCTTCGACTGGGGCTACTTTCCGGCCGAAGGCGATGCTTTCGAGCCCGAGTTGGTGAAAGCCATCTGCGCGGCAGGCGATGTGCCGGGCATTCTCGGCAATTGCCACGCCTCGGGCACGGATATCATTGCCCGCCACGGCTGGGAGCACGCCAGCACCGGCCGGCCGATCTGCTACACCTCCTCCGACTCCGTTTTCCAGGTCGCTGCCCACGAGCGCTATTTCGGCCTCGACCGTCTGTTGGCTTTCTGCGAGACCGTGCGAAAAGTCCTCGACGAGCGGCCGGGCGGGCGGATCGGTCGGGTCATCGCGCGGCCCTTCGTCGGCGAAACGCCGGAGACCTTCGAGCGTACCGGCAACCGCCGCGACTATTCCGTCCTGCCGCCGGAGCCGACGCTGCTCGACCGGCTGAGCGAGGCCGGCCGCACGGTGCGCGCCGTCGGCAAGATCGGTGATATCTTCGCCCACCAGGGCATCGGCAAGCTCACCAAGGCGAACGGCAACATGGCCCTGCTCGACGCCACGCTCGGCGTGATGGACGAGGCGGAGGACGGCGACCTCGTCTTCACCAATTTCGTCGATTTCGACATGCTCTACGGCCACCGCCGCGACGTCGCCGGTTATGCGGCGGCGCTGGAAGCCTTCGATCGGCGCCTGCCGGAGGTCGACCGCAAGCTGAAACCCGGCGACATCGTCATCCTCACGGCCGACCACGGCTGCGACCCCACCTGGCGCGGCACGGATCATACGCGCGAGCGCGTGCCGATCATGAGTTTCGGCCCGGGCATCCGCTCGCGCCTGCTTGAAACCCGCGCGACCTTCGCCGATATCGGCGAGAGTATTGCCCGTCACCTCGGCATTGCGCCGGGTCCGCACGGAAGGAGCTTTTTGTGACGAAGACCATGCCCAAGGCGGAGCTGCACTGCCATATCGAAGGCGCCACCCCGCCGGCCCTGGCGCTTGCCCAGGCCGAACGCTACGGCGTCGACACCTCCGCCTTCATCCGCAATGGCGAATATGCCTGGCAGGATTTCACCAGCTTCGTACAAAGCTATGATGCGACCGCCAACCTGTTTCGCGACGAGGAGGATTATGCGCTGCTCGCCGAAACCTACCTCACCGAAATCGCCGAAGCGGGCGCCATCTACAGCGAGCTGATCGTCTCGCCCGACCAGGGCGACGCCGTCGGCATCGGCGCCGACGCCTATGTGCGCGGCCTTGCCGAGGGCGCCGAGCGCGCCAAGGCGAAGACCGGCATCGAGACGCGCCTCCTGATCGTCGGTATCCGCCATTTCGGGCCGGAACGGGTGGTGAAGGCGGCCGAATATGCCGCGCGCCGGCCGCATCCACTGATTACCGGCTTCAATCTGGCCGGCGAGGAGCGCATGCACCGCGTCGCCGATTTCACCCATGCCTTCGATATCGCCCGCGACGCCGGCCTCGGCATCACCATCCACGCCGGTGAACTCTCCGGTGCCTTCAGCGTACGCGACGCGCTCGATCACATTCGCCCCGCCCGCATCAGCCACGGCGTGCGCGCCATCGAGGATGCGGATCTGGTCAAGCGGCTGGCGGACGAGGGCGTCGTGCTGGAAGTCTGCCCGGGCTCGAATGTCGCGCTGAATGTCTTTCCGGATTTCGAGAGCCACCCGCTGCGGGCACTTCACGAGGCCGGCGTGCGCGTCACGCTCAATTCCGACGATCCGCCTTTCTTCCACACATCGCTTGCCCGCGAATACGAGGTCGCCGCGACGATCATGGGCTTCAGCGAGGCGGAAATCCTCGGCATGACGCGTACCGGCATCGAGGCGGCCTTTGTGGACGAGCCGACGCGGCAGTGGCTGTTGGCGAAGCTTTGAGGCCTGTTCCGGCTGGGGATGTTGCCCGCGGCCGGCTCTCTTCTCTTGCGGCCCTCCGCCGTTCCGTGGAAAAAGAGGCGTTTACTCAATTTGGGAAGGTTGGCCATGGACGGCGTCACAGTCATCGATCACCCGCTCGTGCAGCACAAGCTGACCATCATGCGCAAGAAGGAAACCTCGACCGGCAGCTTCCGTCGCCTGCTGCGCGAGATCTCCACGCTGCTCTGCTACGAAGTCACGCGCGACCTGGAACTGACCACCCAGCGTATCGAGACGCCGTTGGAGGTGATCGACGCACCGGTTCTGGAAGGCAAGAAGCTCGTCTTCGCCTCCATCCTGCGCGCCGGCAACGGTCTGCTGGAAGGTATGCTGGAGCTGGTGCCCTCGGCCCGCGTCTCCCATATCGGCGTCTATCGCGACCACGAGACGCTGGAAGCGGTCGAATATTTCTTCAAGGCGCCCGACAGCATCGACGAACGCCTCGTCATCGTGGTTGATCCGATGCTGGCGACCGGCAATTCGGCCATCGCCGCCATCGACACGCTGAAGAGCCGCGGCGCAACGAACATCCGCTTCCTCTGCCTGCTGGCCGCCCCCGAAGGCATCAAGAGTTTTCGCGCGCACCATCCGGACGTGCCGGTCTACACGGCCTCCATCGACCGCCAGCTCAACGAGAAGGGCTACATCGTGCCCGGCCTCGGCGATGCGGGCGACCGCATGTACGGCACGAAGTGAGCGACTGACCGGACAGAGCCTCTGCCCTCTCCTCCGTGATGGTCGGGCTTGACCCGACCATCCATGGTACGCCCGCTACGTGGATCCTTGGGTCAAGCCCGAGGATGACTTGAGGGGTGGCGAGGGTGCTGCAAAGGCATTTAACCTGCCATTTACCAAGCCGAACGAAGATCGTGGAGAGGGGCGCCGTCGGGCGCCCCTTTTGCCGTCCGTTAGCCGGATGCGTGTTATTTCGGGACAGATCTTCCGGAGACCCGTCCATGTCCGTCCGCAGCCTCGCTTTTGTCACCGGTGCCGTGATTGTCACCGCGGCCTTCGTGCCCGACGTCGCGACCCGCTATCTCGTATCAACCGGCGACAAACCCGCCGCAAAGGTCGAGACGGCGGCCGTGCAGACGGGGCAGGGTGCGGCGCGTTATACCGGCAATCGCAGTGCGGTGATCGATGCGGATCCGAACGGCCATTTCACCGGCCTCTTCGCCATCAACGGCCGCAAGGAAGAGGGCATGGTCGATACCGGCGCCAGCATGGTCGCCATCAACGTCTCGACGGCCCAGCGCATCGGCATCGCCCGGTCCGACCTCGATTTCCGCTATGCCGTCGATACCGCGAACGGCAAGGCGCGCGCCGCCTATATCCGCCTCGACCGGATCGAGATCGGTCCGGTGCGCATGGAAAACATCGGCGCCATGGTGCTGGAAGACAAGGCGCTCTCCGGCACGCTGATCGGCATGAGCTTCCTGAAGGGCCTGTCCTCCTACCGCGTCGAAGACGGCAGGCTGCACCTCACGCGCTGATGCGCGTCAGAATATCGGGAGACGCCGCAGGCGCTTGCGGCGCGATCCGGTAAAGCCCGGCAAGCCGCTCGGCGCCGCGCGCGGCATCCGTCTCATTCATGGCGTGCACGCGGCCAATCTCGTCGCCTTTTTCCACCTTCGTGCCGAGCGGCAACAGCCGATCGAAGCCGACGCGGTGGTCGATCGTGTCGTCCGGCCGGCTGCGCCCGCCACCAAGCTCGATGACCGCCATGCCCACGCCGCGCGTATCGCAGGAAACCAGATAGCCGGCTTCCGATGCCAGGACCGGGCGGATGACCGGGGCGGTCGAAAGGTAAGTCGCGGGCTTCCCCAGCAGGTCGGCGGGGCCGCCGAGCGCATGCACCATGCGCCCGAAAATCTCTGCGGCCGCGCCGCTGGCGAGCGCCTGGGCGGCCTTCCTTTCGGCCGCAGCCGGGTCCCGCTCCACCCCGGAAAGCACCAGCATTTCCGCGGCGAAGGCGAGCACGTTGCGTTCCAGCCGCGTGCCGGCCTTCTCGCCTTTCAGGAAGGCGATGCAATTGGCGATCTCGACGGTATTGCCGGCGGCGTCCGCCAGCGGCTGGTTCATGTCGGTGATGAGGGCGGAGGTTTTGACGCCTGCGCCATTCGCCACCGCGACCAGCGAGCGGGCGAGCGTTTCGGCTTCCGCCGCGTCCGCCATGAAGGCGCCGTTGCCGACCTTCACGTCGAGCACCAGCGATTGCAGGCCTGCTGCCAGCTTCTTGGAAAGGATGGAGGCGGTGATCAGTGGCACGGAATCGACCGTCGCGGTGACGTCGCGGATCGCGTAGACGCGCTTGTCGGCGGGCGCGAGGTCGGCGGTCTGGCCGATGATCGCGCAACCGACGTCCTTCACCGTGCGGCGGAAGAGGTCCGCGGAGGGCATGATCGTGTAGCCGGGGATCGATTCCAGCTTGTCGAGCGTGCCGCCGGTATGGCCGAGGCCGCGGCCGGAGATCATCGGCACGGCGAGCCCGCAGGCGGCGGCGATCGGAGCCAGCATCAGCGAGACATTGTCGCCGACGCCGCCGGTCGAATGTTTGTCGGCGATCGGCCGGTCGATGTCCGACCAGTCGAGCACGTCACCCGAATCGCGCATGGCCAGCGTCAGCGCCACGGTCTCCTCGCGCGCCATGCCGTTGAACCAGATGGCCATGGCGAAGGCCGCCACCTGTCCCTCGGAGACGCTGCCATCCGTCACGCCGGCCATGAAGCGGGCGATGTCTTCAGGGGCGAGGGGCTCGCCGTTGCGCTTTCGACGGATCGTCTCCTGCGGGAGCATCTTCAGTAGCTCGCGGGCGCGGCCGGCGCGGGCTGGCCGCCGAGCGTGGCCAGGATATCGCCGAGCAGGCCGGACGCGCCGAAGCGGAAGGTCTTGGGCGTTGCCCAGCCTTCGCCGAGGATTGCGGCGGCAAGTGCCAGATAGTCACCGGCATCGGCGACTATGCGCACGCCGCCCGCCGGCTTGAAACCGACCGGCTTGCCGCTGGCCTTGATGGCATTCAGCATGATCTCGGCAGCTTGCAGGGTGGCGTTGACGGCAAACTTGCCGGTCGAGGTCTTGATAAAATCCGCGCCTGCGGCAATCGCGAGATCGGAGGCCTCGCGGATCAGCGCCGGGTCTTTCAGCGCGCCGGTTTCCAGGATTGTCTTGAGAACGATCGGCGGCGCGCAGGCCGCTTTCACGGCTTCCACCATCTCCACCACTGCCGCTTCGTCGCCGATAATGAAATCGCGATAGGGGATGACGAGGTCGATCTCGTCGGCGCCGTCGGCAATTGCCTGCTTCGTCTCGGCGATCACCTCGGCAACCGCCAGGTCTCCGGCGGGGAAGTTGACCACGGTCGCGATCTTCACCGCATGGCCTTTGCCGAGAATGCCGCGGGCCTGAGCCACGAAACGCGGCCAGATGCAGATGGCGGCCGTGTTGCCGAAGGGTGTCTGCGCCTGGGCGCAGAGCTTCTCGATGGCCGCCGCATTGCTGTCGTCGTTGAGGTCCGTCAGGTCGAGCAGGGACAGCGCCTGTCGCGCGATCGCCTTGGTGTCGTCCTCATGCATTTTCATTGCCTCCGCCCGCGATCATTTCCGCAAGGATAGCGGCAAGCCGCTTTCCGCCGATCGGGGCCATGTCCTTGGTTTCGTGATGGCTGAGTTCGCCGCCCGTCATGCCGGCGCCGAAATTGGTGATGACCGAGGCGGCGGCGACATTGAGGCCGAGATGGCGCGCGATCAGCACTTCCGGCACGGTCGACATGCCGACGGCGTCGGCGCCGAAAACCCGGGCCATGCGGATTTCCGCCGGCGTTTCGAAATTCGGGCCTGAGAACCACATATAGACGCCGCTCGACAACGGGATGCCGAGTTTCTGCGCCGCCGCTTCCATGCGGGCGGCAAGCCCGGCATCATAGGCATTGGTCATGCCGACGAAACGGTCGTCGCTCTCGATGCCGATCAGCGGATTGCTGCCCGAAAAATTGATGTGGTCGGAAATCCGCATCACCGAGCCGGGCGGCATGTCTTCACGCAGCGAGCCCGCCGAATTGGTGAGGATCAGCGAGGTGACGCCAAGCCCTTTCAGCACTTCGATGGGCGTGCGCATGGCATTGGCATCGCCGCGTTCATAATAGTGCACGCGGCCGGAAAGCATGATGACCGGGACCTCGCCGAGATAGCCGATGACCATCTCGCCGGCATGGCCGGAGACAGAGCTGACCGGGAAGCTGGGCAGGTCCGAATAGGGAATGTGCAGCGGGTTTGCCACCGCTTCCACCAGAGAGCCGAGCCCCGAGCCGAGCACGATGCCATAACGCGGCAGCACGCCGCCGAGGCGGGCGCGCAGCAGTTCTGTCGTGTGCGCGCTCATCCGATCACGTTCGTGGCAAAACCATGCGGCAGGAGCTCTTCCATGGTCATGGTCTTCTTCACGCCGGTCTCGTCGCACAGATAGATCGGCGTTTTCGCTGTCGCGAATTCCGCGATCTTCTGGCGGCAGCCGCCGCAGGGCGGGCAGAGCGGCAGTTTTTCCGCAATGACCGCCATTTCGACGATCTTCTTGTTGCCGGCCATGATCATCTGGCTGATCGCGGTCGGCTCGGCGCACCAGCCCTGGGGGAAGGACAGGTTCTCGATATTGGCGCCGGCATAGATCTTGCCGTCCTCGGCGCGGATGGCCGCGCCGACGGGGAATTTGGAATAGGGCGCATGCGCGAAGGCCATCGCCGCGCGCGCCGCCTCGAAGAGGTCGTGGGACATGTTTTATCGCTCCTTGACGTAGGGCACGCCGCCGGCCTTCGGCGGAATGGCCTTGCCGATGAAGCCTGCAAGCAGGATCACGGTCAGGATATAGGGCAGCGCCTGCATGAACTGTACCGGCACCTTGCCGATCAGCGGGAAGGCGTAACCCTGGTAGCGGATGGCGAAGGCATCGAGGAAGCCGAAGAGCAGGCAGGCGAACAGGATGTTCTTCGGCCGCCACTTGGCGAAGATCAGCGCGGCGAGCGCGATATAACCCTTGCCCGCCGTCATGCCCTTGGTGAAGCCGGCGTTCGCTGAAAGCGACAGGTAGGCGCCAGCAATGCCGCACAGGATGCCGCAGCAGATGACGGCGCGGTAGCGCAGCCAGATCACCGAAATGCCGGCGGTATCGACCGCGCCGGGGTTCTCGCCGACGGCGCGCAGGCGCAGGCCGAAGCGGGTACGGTAAAGGATCCACCAGCTTGCCGGCACCATCAGGAAGGCGAGGTAGGTCAGCGGCGAATGGCCGGAGAGCAGGCCGGAATAGAGCGGCCCGAGGATTGGCACTTCGCGCACGGCATCCGCGAAGGGCAGGGTGATCCTGCCGAAGCGGCCGTCTTCGGTGAGCGCCGGGGTGCGCCCGCCCTGGCGGAACCAGGCCTCGCCGAGGATGACGGTGGAGCCCGCGACGACGAAGTTGATCGCGACGCCGGAGACGATCTGGCTGCCGCGCTGGGTGATCGAGGCGTAGCCGTGCACCAGCGAGAGCAGCACGGAGACGAGCACGGCGGCGAGCAGGCCCATGGTCACGGATTGCGTGAGATAGGCGACGGTGCCGGCGGCGAAGGCGGCGCCGAGCATCTTGCCCTCAAGGCCGATGTCGAAGACGCCGGCGCGTTCGGTAAAAAGGCCGGCAAGGGCGGCGAGGATCAGCGGCGTCGAGACGCGCACCGTCGACTGGGCGAGCTCGATGAAGGTCTGGAAGAATTCCATGGCGCTCAGGCTCCCTTGGTGGCGGCGACGTCGCGGGTTTTCGGCGAAAGCGCCAGCACGACCCGCGTGATGGTCGGGCGGAACATGTGCTCCAGCGCGCCGGCAAACAGGATGACGAGGCCCTGGATGATGACGATCATGTCGCGCGAAATGGAGGGCATCTCGAAGGAGATTTCCGCCCCGCCCTGGTAGAGCATGCCGAAGAGCAGTGCTGCCGGAATGATGCCCGCGGGATGCGAGCGCCCCATCAGCGCCACCGCAATGCCGACGAAGCCGGCACCCTGCACGAAATCGAGCTGCATGCGGAACTGCTCGCCCATGATCGGGTTGAGCGCCATCATGCCGGCAAGCCCGCCGGAGATCATCATGGCGATGACGATGATGCGGGCTTCCTTGATACCGGCGTAGCGCGCGGCCGCGGGACTATGGCCCATCGTGCGCATCTCGTAGCCGAGCCGCGTGCGCCAGATCAGCACCCAGACGCCGAAGGCGGCAACCAGCGCCAGCAGGAAGGAAATGTTGAACGGTGCGGAGCCGACGGAAAGGCCGAAGATCGACATCAGCCAGTCGAGTTTCGGCAGCTGGCCGCCCGCCTCGAAGGTGCGGGTTTCGAGCGACATGGAGCCGAGCGGCTTGAACACCCGGTTGAGCAGGTAGTTCATCAGGCTGGCGGCGATGAAGTTGAACATGATCGTCGTGATGACGATATGGCTGCCGCGCTTGGCCTGCAGCCAGCCGGGGATCATCGCCCAAAGCGCGCCGAAGAGCGCTGCGCCGAGAATGGCGATCGGGAAGAGGAGATACCAGGGCAGCACGCGGTCGAAGGAGAGACAGGCAAGCGCCACGCCGATGCCGCCGATATAGGCCTGGCCTTCGCCGCCGATGTTGAACAGGCCGCAATGGAACGCGACCGCCACCGCAAGGCCGGTGAAGATGAAGGTCGTCGTGTAGTAGAGCGTGAAGCCGATATATTCGCCGCGTCCGAAGGCGCCGTTGATCATGTGATAGGCGGCTTCCAGCGGGCTCTCGCCGACGATGAGCACGACGAGGCCGGAAATCAGGAAGGCGACGGCGAGGTTGACGAGCGGGATCAGGCCATATTCGGCCCAGGCCGGCAGTTTCGCGTAAGGAACACTCATTCCGCGGCCTCCTTCCGGCCTTCCACACCGGCCATCAACAGGCCAAGCTCTCCTTCGGTGGCATCCGGCAGGCGCTCGCCGACGACGCGGCCGGCGAACATCACCAGGATGCGGTCGGAGAGCGCGCGGATCTCGTCCAGCTCCACCGAGACGAGCAGCACGGCCTTGCCCTGGTCGCGCATCTCGATGATGCGCTTGTGGATGAATTCGATGGCGCCGACATCGACGCCGCGCGTCGGCTGGCCGATGATCAGCACGTCGGGATTGCGCTCCATCTCGCGCGCCAGCACGATCTTCTGCTGGTTGCCGCCAGAGAAATTGGCGGTTTTCAACCGCGGATTCGGCGGGCGGATGTCATAGGCCGCGATCTTCTCCTCCGCATCGGCGCGGATGGCGTCCACATCGAGCAGCAGGCCTTTGCGGTATTTCGGGTCGTCGTGATAGCCAAGGATGGCGTTTTCGCTTTCCTCGAATTTCAGGACGAGGCCGACATGGTGGCGGTCCTCCGGCACATGCGCCAGGCCGCGCTTGCGCAGCTCTGCCGGGTCGGCATTGCCGGTAACGTCGATCGGGCTGCCGTTGAGCAGCACCGTGCCGGATTTGGCGCGGCGGATGCCGGAAATCGCCTCCAGCAGTTCCGATTGGCCGTTGCCGGCAACGCCTGCAATACCGACGATCTCGCCGGCGCGGATATCGAAGGACACGTCGTCGACCATGGTCACGCCGCGGCTGTCGCGCACCGTCAGGTTCTTGACGGAGAATTTGACGTCCGCTGGTTTCGCCTCCCCCTTTTCCACGCGCAGCAGCACGCGGCGGCCGACCATCAGCTCGGCCAGTTCCTCGACGGAGGTGTCCTTCGTCGTGCGCGTCGCCACCATCTCGCCGCGGCGCATGACGGAGACCTCGTCGGTGATCGCCATGATCTCGCGCAGCTTGTGGGTTATGAGCAGGACCGTTTTGCCCTCGTCCTTCAACTGGCCGAGGATGCGAAACAGGTGGTCGGCCTCGGGCGGCGTCAAAACACCCGTCGGCTCGTCGAGAATGAGGATATCGGCCCGGCGGTAGAGCGCCTTCAGGATTTCCACGCGCTGCTGGATGCCGACCGGCAGTTCCTCGATCACAGCGTCCGGATCGACCTCCAGCGCATATTCCTTTTCGAGCCGCTTCAGCTCGGCCCGCGCCTTGGTGATGCCGGCATTGAGGATCTGGCTCTCTTCCGCGCCGAGCATGATGTTTTCCAGCACGGTGAAATTCTCGACCAGCATGAAGTGCTGGTGCACCATGCCGATGCCAGCGGCGATGGCGGCATTCGGATCACGAATATTGACCGTCTTGCCGTCGATCACGATGTCGCCGTGGTCGGCCTGGTAGAAGCCGTAGAGGATCGACATGAGGGTGGATTTGCCGGCGCCGTTTTCGCCGATGATACCGTGAATGGTGCCCTTGCGGACCTTCAGGTTGATGTTCCGGTTGGCGTGGACGAGGCCGAAGCTCTTGTCGATGCCCTTCAGTTCGATTGCCAATTCGCTCATGACGATCCACTCTTACGGGGATTTAGGGCCGACAGGCCTCCCGGCCGATCGGTCTTAGTCTTGTTGCTTCCGCCGTGCTTGTCCAGCCTGATTGCGGGTTGATGCTGCGCTCGCTATAGCTCGGGCCGCCGGCAGCGAGCGACGAGGACCAGCCCATGACACCGTCTAAGACCACGCCCGATCTTCCCGAAGACGACCGCATCGCCCGCCTGGAGGAGCACATAGCCCACCAGGCAAAGACGATCGAGGAAATGTCGGACCAGCTCGCCGAGCAGTGGCGCGTGATCGAACAGGTCCGCTCGAAGCTCGACCGGTTGACGGAACGTTTCCTCACGCTGGAAGAGGGGTCCTTGGAAGCCCCGGCCATTACCCGCCCGCCGCACTATTAAGGCGTAAGGGAAAATGGAATCGGCCCGTCTGCTTTCACGCAAACGGGCCGTCAATGCCGCTTAGTAGGGGCAGGTTTCGTCCGACATGTAGTCGTGCACCTTCACCGTACCGGCGATGATATCGGCGCGCGCCTTGTCGACGGCGGCCTTCATTTCCGGGGTGACGAGTGCGGCGTTGTTGTCGTCCATGGCGACATCCACGCCGTTCTCCTTGAGGCCGAGCACGTTGATGCCGGGCTTGAACGTATCGTCCTTGGCCGAGATGAAGGCGTCGTAGACGGCGACATCGACGCGTTTGAGCATCGAGGTCAGAACCTTGCCGGGGTGAAGGGCGTTCTGGTTGGAATCGACGCCGATGCCCAGCTTGCCGGCGTCAGCCGCAGCCTGGAGAACGCCGACGCCCGTGCCGCCTGCTGCATGGTAGACGACATCAGACCCCTGGTCGAACTGCGACTTGGCGATTTCGCCGCCCTTGACCGGGTCGTTCCAGGCATCCGGCGTCGTGCCTGTATAGGCTTCGAGGACATTGTAGTCAGCGCCGAGCGACTTGGCGCCTCCGATATAGCCGCAGGCGAACTTGTGGATCAGCGGAATGTCCATGCCGCCGACGAACGATACGGTCTTGGACTTCGAGGCCATGCCCGCCATGATGCCGGCGAGCCACGAGCCCTCTTCTTCCTTGAAGACGACCGAGCGTACGTTCGGCTTGTCGACGACCATGTCGATGATGGCGAACTTGGTGTCGGGATATTCGGCTGCGACCTTCTCAAGCTGGGCAGCCCAGGAGAAGCCGGCCATCACGATCGGGTTGTTGCCGTCGCTGGCGAAGCGGCGGAGTGCCTGCTCGCGCTGCGCGTCATTGGCGATTTCGAAGTCGCGGTATTCGATGCCGGTCTCGGCCTTGAACTTTTCCGCGCCATTATAGGCTGCTTCGTTGAACGACTTGTCGAATTTGCCGCCGAGGTCGTAGATGATCGCCGGCTTGATGTCCGCGGCAAAGGCACCGGCCGACATGGCGGCGGTGGCAAGAAGGGTGAGAAGGGTTTTTTTCATTGTGCAGCCCTGTTCGCTATTGGTTTTATAGGGACCTTCCGCGCACCGCCCGAAAAGGCGCGCGACGGAGCCACCGACCCTTTCCCTTGGGTCAGGCTGGCGGCATCCTTGCACGGCTCCGGGAAAAATTCACCAGAAATTTTTCAGTTGGTAAAAAATATGAGCCGCCGGGAATGAAGGCGGAAAACCCCATTCCCGGCGGCCGGTAGCCCGATGAAAAATCTGTGAAATCAGCCGATGGCGCAGGCGACGCCCGTGCCGCGCATGCTGCAATAGCCGCCCGGGTTCTTGGCGAGATATTGCTGGTGCACGTCCTCGGCGAAGTAGAGCGGCCCCGCCTTGGCGATCTCCGTGGTGATGCGGTCCGTGCGCCCGGCGGCCGTCAGCGCCGCCTGGTAGACGTCTCGCGCGTGGCGCGCCGTGGCAAGGTCCGCCTCGTCGTCGAGATAGATCGCCGAGCGGTAGGTCGTGCCGATATCGTTGCCCTGGCGCATGCCCTGGGTCGGGTCGTGCACCTCGAAGAAGGTCTTCAGCAGCGTTTCCAGCGAGACCGTGGCCGGGTCATAGACGACCAGCACGACTTCGGTATGGCCGGTCAGCCCCGTCGTCGTCTCGTGATAGGTCGGGTTGGGCGTGAAGCCGCCGGAATAGCCGACCGCCGTCACCCATACGCCGGGGATCTTCCAAAGCGCGCGTTCCGCACCCCAGAAGCAGCCCATGCCGAGCAGCACGGTCTTGAAACCCTCGGGATAGGGGCCTTGCAGCGGGCGTCCATTGACGAAATGGGTGGCGGATGTCGGGATGGGCTGGTCGCGGCCGGGCAGGGCTGCGTCCGGCGCGGGCATGGTGGTCTTCTTGTTGAACATGTCGATCAGGAACATATCTGGCCTCCTGGCCGGGCCGCGAAACGCGGCGGGTTGGTGTCAGGCGGAGAAGCGGCCTGCGGGGGATGGGCGCTTGTAAGCGATCACCCAGAAGAACAGCGAGACGGCGAGCAGTACGGCGAAGGCCGGCTGGGACAGCACCCACATCGCCGCCGGATCCCACGCATAGGGATGAAGATTGCGCATGATGCCGTCGGCAACGAGCGCGATCGTATCGGGGCTCGCGGTACTCCATGCGACTGCCAGGGGCGTCAGCACCGGCTCGGAGGCCGAAACCGACTGGATCGCGTCGATCGTCCCCGCCATGACGGCGATGACCAGGGCAACAAGACTGATGGCCCTCAAGACGAATCGTATCATCGCGCACCCTCCTGGTGCCGCCTGCGGGAGCCTCGATTTCGCTCCGCTTCATTCCTGCCTATAAATAGGAAGACGGCCAACCTTCTGCAATCCTTCGCACCTGTGCGTGAAAGAACCTTCAAGAATCTGTCAGAAAGCGGTTGATCCCGCGTGAAACCTCGGTATATATCGCGCCGTCTCGCCGGAATGGAAACAGGAAAGCGGTCCGCGCCGGATTGACCGACGGCTGCGAGCGGATGGACAGGTGGCCGAGTGGTTGAAGGCGCACGCCTGGAAAGTGTGTATAGGGGAGACTCTATCGCGGGTTCGAATCCCGCTCTGTCCGCCATCTCATTTCCGTAAGCACTTGAATTGGCTTCGAATTCTCGAGTGGTTGCTATTTGATCCCTATTTCCTTCCATATTTGCGGCGCTGACGATTGCTGCGATTGCTACGCATATTCCCTTCCATCCGAAAAAAAACTGACCGGCGGATTGCGTAAAGCCATTCGAAGAGATGAAGCTTGCTGCGCAACGCGCAGACTTGGCGGAATGCCATCTAGGGCGAAGTGGTAAAGAGCGATCGCCTCTGCCTCGGCCACTGTGCGGGCGCCCAAGTTCAGCCGTGTGGCCTCCTCGAGTACCATTGCACCGCTGCTTTGCGTGTTTCCCGTGAATGCGCCGCGGTAGTGTGCGCCGGCCACCTCCGCGAATGACAAGCCATTCTCTTTGGCGAAGCCAAGGGTGCAATCGTAGAGCGCTTGGTTCTCTCTCGTCCGCAAGGGCCCTTGCCCGGCAACGTAAATCTCTGCGAGCGGTAACATACCGTGGATGTCCTCGAGACGCGCTCGAAGTTCCCCCGGAGTAAAACTCTGCGGGAAGATCTCCGATATTAGGACCTGCTCGCCACCGAAAGCCAGGGCGCCAGGGGAGAGCTTTACAGCAAGTATATTGTGCTCATTGCGCATTTTGTCGCCTCTTTTGTTTCATGTGTGGTACGATCTGTACAAGAAGCTTAACTCTTTGGCAATCAAAAAGTGCCAAACGTTGTACAGAAAGGAGCAAAACATGATTTCTTCAGGACAAATGAGGGCTGCGCGTGGTTTTCTCGCTTGGTCGCAGGGGCGACTGGCGGAGGCGTCAGGCCTATCGGTGCAGACAATCAAACGTATGGAAATAAAAGGGACGGGGACCAGCACTGTTGCAAATGTGCAGGCAGTTTTGAATGCGCTTCAATCGGCAGGGTGCACCTTCCTGCCCGACGATGGAAACGGCGTCGGCGTGCGGGCTAAAGGAGACTAGTCGCCGGCGGGGCGCTTCTCGAGATCCTCGAGCCAACGGGTGAGCGAAGACCGTCGGGCCGCCACCGTCCCTCCGAGTTTGAACGACGGCATAATCCCGTCATTGGCGAGGCGGTAAACCTGGCGCCGCGAGATCCCGAGGAATCGGGCAATGGCGTCAGCACCCATCAAAAGGTCGCCTTCCGGCGGTCGGCCATCCGGTTCCGTCATTTTTTTTTCTGCCTCATTTCTTTGAGTTGCTGCCGCTTGCGCCGGTTAGGAGCCGTGTCCTGTCGCATGAGGTAAGTGCGCGTCCCCATGGCAGCGTCGCCGAATGACAAAAATAACCTATTGGCGGGATAGCCCCTAGCCCGCATTGACGGTTTCGCTCGCATTCAGCTATGGCGGCAGATGTGAACATAACATGTTGAAATATATGAGATTTATGAGATCTAGATTGCTCTCATAATTCAACACCAGGGCGAAGCACGACAAGCCTCCGGGGATTGTGCCAACCACCAACGCCTTGGCCGCTTTAGGAAATTGTAGTGCTAGAAGTAAATTCCAAGGATATTAGAGTCAGCGTATCCGCCTTTTGCCAAGCGCGCATCGCTCCAATAACAAGCCCCGAGCTGTGTGCCAGCATAACCAGCTATTTACTCGGCCTCGTGGTCTTCCGAGCTCCTCCCCCGAAACGGTACGGTCGCCCTGACTGGCGCGCTATTTCGTTGGCATGTGGGGCGGACGGAGATTTTCCAGTCAACCTGTGCAGAAACATCCAAGTCGGCCTTCTCGTGATCGAAAAATGGATTCTCCAGCACCCGACAGCGACAAAAACAACCCGTAAATATCAGTCAGGTCGTACTCGTGACGTGGCTGCCGAGTTGGCGACCCTGACACCGGCTGTTGCCCGCTTCGATAGTGAGTATGACCCGCCCACATTTCGCGAAGCGCTGAAGTTCCAGATGCAGCGCCACGGCGAAACGGCCTCCTTTCTTCACAAGCATATTGTGATTCAGGGAGATCGCTTTAACGCCACGACCCTGAGAACGTGGTTGCGTGGCACCAAGGTTCCCCGCGGTGTTCTCAGCGTCGAAATCTTGCGCCGGATCGAGGTGCGGTACGGATTGAAAGAGGGATATCTCAAGATGAAACTCCCGCATCAGGGGCGAGCGCTATTGGGCCATGAAACGGGACTATCCGTGGGGCCGGCAGAGAGAAGGCGCCTGGCGTGGCACCTGCCCGACGACTTCAATGAGATACCCCCGGAGAAGCGGGCAGAGATAATTCAATGGGTGCGCGAGAACGTCATTTCCAGAACGACGGACTACCGGCGGTATCAGGCCGGTACGATCAGTGAGAGCTTTGGGATAAGGTTTCCTGCACTTGAGCGCCGAGCAGCACAGAAGACGAGCAGGCGGCGCACTGCCCCGGCGACTTTGGCGGCAGAGATGCGCGACCTTGTCCGTTTCAAGACGGCAACGCTGACGGAGAAAGGAATGCTGCGCAACAAGAAGTGGGGGCAATTCACCGCCGCTCAAAAGATCGAGCACTTCGGCCTGCTACTTGGGGCACTCTCTTCACAGCCATCAGGACGAGTATGCGGCGCCGGCGCACCGATGTCTGACCTGACGCTGGCGCTGCTGGCATTCCCCGGCGTGTGGGACTGGTACTTGACTTGGCGGGAGCGCCGCCGCGGGTTCTTCACCGTGTGGGAGTGCAACATGCTGAGCTCGGCGATCGAGCTCGTGCAGCAAGACACAGGGTGGCTTAGGCAGCGTCCAGACCTCGCTAAGCGGCTGACGCCAATTCCCGCGATAATTGATGAGGAGGAGATTGCTACCGCGCAACTAGACTGGCAAGGCACCTGCGAGAACCTCAGGAAGCACGCGACGGTTCGGTTTTCCGAGGTGCAGCAGGTTGCCCGGGTGCACAGAGACCCTTTCGAACCAATCCTGCCTATTCTCGAGTCCGCAAATCCGGTTCTTGAATATCGGAAGATCACTGACGAGATTCTGCGCCGGCTACCAGATGAAGGAGAATTTCCAATGGCCGCCGCGGAGGCGTGTAGGTCGTATCTTATGCTGCGCCTGGGTCTTCATTTGGGGCTCCGCCAGCGGAATCTTCGCGAGTTGTTGTTGTGCCATCGCGATGCGCTTCCCACCTCTGAGCGGCGCCTTGCGGAGCGACGGTGCGGCGAGCTGCGGTGGAATTTCCGTGAAGGGAAATGGGAGGTCTACATCCCCGCTATCGCCTTCAAGAACGCCGGCTCGTCCTTCTTCGGCTCCAACCCTTTCCGGCTACTTCTCGATGACCTGTCCGGGCTGTACACCCACCTTGAGGCGTACATTGAACGCCATAGGCCTCGGCTCTTAGGGCCGGCAAAGGATCCAGGGACTTTCTTCGTCAAATCGACCAAGCGAAACACCTCATCCGCCGCATACGATGAGGCGACGTTCTACGAGGCTTGGCGGCTGGCAATCCAACGGTACGGTATCTACAACCCCTATACGGGCCGCGGGGCGATCGCTGGTCTTCTACCTCATGGGCCGCATTCTGTGCGCGATGTCCTGGCCACCCACGTCCTCAAGAAGACGGGCTCGTACGAGCAAGCCAGCTACGCCATTCAGGACACTCCCGAAACGGTCATGAAACACTACGGCCGCTTCTTTCCCCAGGACAAGGCGGCTATGGCGGCGAAGATCCTGAACCAAATGTGGGGTGAAGAATGATCGCCTCTTGTGAAAAGTCGACACTCCTGCCGGGGACCGAGAGAACCTGATGGATCGCATCCCGCGGAAAGCGGGAACGATTGGCTAGAGTTGCATCAACTTAAAATGCTCTTGGTGAAGCCTCCGATGATCTGGCCAACCGTTTCGCCGATAACCGATCGTCCGGCCTCGGTGCCTGCGCCCTTCACTGCCTCCCCAAGCTTTGCCCCCAGACTTTGGCTCAAAGCAGAAGGCGAGGCATTGAGAACGGTTAGAGCCTTGGCCGACAGGCAAACACTCATCTGAGAATACTCCCCTCTCCCAGTAGTAAAACCTTCAGAGTTGAGCCAGCGTAGGGTTGCATATAATAAGAGCCGGAACGGCACTCCCTCTCTCACCACTCCGTAGTTCAATATTTTGGGAGCCGGCCAGTCATCAGGCGTGTTGTCGATGATCTCGATGCCCAGAGCCTTTGCGATGGCCTCTTCGTCAATGTCCGTTTCGATAGGAAATGATCGGTACAACTGGTCAAACACCAGCCCCACGATCTCGTTGAAATGGTCGATATTATCGGTCACCGAACCCTCTAAAAACAGCCACTGCAAAATTCAATTTCCACGCACCGCAAAGTAAGCTTGACTTGCGTATGCAACCTGTAAGTCTATCGCATGTCAATTGCACATGCCGCCGATTTGCCGGCATGCCGCTCGCCGAGACATAATCTGTCGACTGGAGGAGACGTTGAACGAAACCACTCCTAACGCCGCCCTTCACCATTTTTTCGGGAGCTCGGAAACCGAGCGAAAATTGCACTGCCTCCGCGAGTATCTCAAGTATTACTCCATCGCACTTCAAAAGCAGAATTTCGCGCGGATATACATCGATGCATTCGCCGGTACTGGCAACCGCACGGAAACTCGAGCAGCGCTCCCCTTCATGGAGAATGGAGTGGAGGTTCTCGAAGAAGTATCGACGCCAGGTTCAGCGCGGATCGCTCTCGAGACTGAGCCTAGATTTCACGCAAACGTCTTCATTGAACAGGATCCCGCCAAAGTAGCCGCGCTCAAAGCGGTTCTTGCCGAATATCCGGACTGTCGGGCACAGATCCGGGAGGGTGACGCGAACGACATCGTGCAGGCGCTTTGCGCGAGGTACAGGTGGCAACAGGAACGAATTCGAGGAGTGATTTTTCTTGACCCATACGGCATGGAGGTGAGTTGGAAGACCGTCGAAGCGATCGCGCGAACCGAGGCACTTGATTGCTGGTACTTCTTTCCTTTGTCGGGTCTCTACCGAAATGCGCCGCATGATCCGCTGGACCTTGACGACGGCAAATCTGAGGCTTTGACAAGGGTGTTCGGCACGGACCGTTGGCGGCAGGAGTGGTACGCCATGGAGGCGCAGAGCCACCAGATTGACTTATGGGGCAACCAGATCCCCTCCAAGGAGCGGCGCGTCGCGACAGTCGATGTCATCGAAAAGTGGGTGCACGACCACCTCAGCTCGACGTTTAGGGGCAGCGTCCTGCCCCCTCTCCGGTTGCGCCACAAAAATGGTGCGCCGATGGCTTCTCTGTTCTTTGCTGTATCAAATCCAAGCAAGGCTGCGAACAAGCTGGCAAGGCAAATTGCCGGTCACATACTCAAAGCTGGCATCTCGTCCCAGGTTCGACCCCGGTAGGAGCGGCCGGCGGCCTTCTTGTTCTTTCCACCCCACTGCTTGAAAAAGAATGAGGCGTTCGCGTCTGTGCACATATCAAAAATCTCATCGATCCACGCCGGATTCATGGGCCGAGCTTGAGGGCCGGACTCTCCGCCCACAATTGCCCATTGGATACCTTCCAGACGACCGCCGGCGACCGAGCCGATTAGCGGCTCAAAAGACACAAAACGAATGGCGGCCGGAACTTCTCGAAGGTCGTCGAGCCGGTGGAGCACGCGGTTGTCTTCGACACTGGCGCCTAGCCAAACGTTCGGCAAAACATCAAAACCGTCGCGGAGAATCTCGGCCATTCGATCAGGCCGTTTAGTCAAAATCTGATAGGTATGCCGCCGCGTCGCAGACATTGCAGCCCATACCTTACGAATAAATTCGATCGGCACGTCCGGATGAAACAGATCAGACATCGAGTTGACGAACACGTTGCGCGGTCGTGACCAAGTCGCAGGAATTCCGAGCGCGTTGTCATCGAGATACAGGGCTCCAGTCCACTTCGCCCGCCGGCCCGTTTTGCGCGTCAGGCCCCGGTATTTTTCCACGCCCATTGCATCGAGGCGAGCCGCCATCCGCATGGCGTAGCAGTTCGTGCAGCCGGCGCTCATGATGGTACAGCCGGCCACCGGGTTCCACGTCGCATCGGTCCATTCAATTGATGTTTCGGCCATGGGCGCCCCTCTCACTTATCCGGCATTGTATCAAAGGCCATTAATTTTTTCGCCAATGGAGAGCCTAGGATTATCTTCTCAGCGCCTTGACTCTTTTCCCAGGGAGAACATACTAAGAACACGGCGCCATCGCGACGCCAACCCGCAAATCATATTTCCATGCCTGCTGTGGCACCGAACACAGGAGAACGACGACGTGCGCCCGCCCGAGAAACAAACTGAAGCACCTTCGGAAATTGATGCTGCTCTCGCTTGGCATAATGGGAATGTCCGCGCCACGATCGCCACGCTTCTGGCCGATTGCGCGTATCTCCGTTGGCAACTGGATGTCGCCGGCTGTGCTATGAGCCGCGGTTTCGCCCGCGGCTGGCGTCCCCGGGCCGACCGGGACGTGGCATCGACCGAGGCAACGTAAGCGATGCGGCAGAACGCGGGCGTTATTGCCGAGCTTCAAGAGCAGATCGACAAGATTGCCGGCGGTCATGCGAGAAAACGTGCCCGCCTGGCCTTTGGCATTCCTGAGATCGATGACCGCTTAAATGGTGGCCTGGCTTTCGGATCGACGCACGAGATAGCCGGCGGCGGTGCGGACGCGGTAACAGGTGCCGCTGCCCCTCTGTTCGCCGCCGGGATAGCCGCACGCACAACGGGGCCGGTGCTGTGGTGCATGGTGCGAGATGATCTGTTCGCCCCTGCGATTGCGCAGGCAGGGCTCTGTATGGGCCGGGTGACATTCGTGCACAGCGACAACGAGGATGGCGTCCTCGACAGCGCGGAAGAGATACTTCGCTTCGGAGGCGTTGCGGTAATGGTTGCCGAACTGGTTCGCCTGCCTATGGTGGCATCTCGCCGTCTCCAGTTGGCGGCCGAGAAGTCGGGCACGATGGGGCTTATCATCCGCCGATGGCGCCGGCAGGCGGAGGCCACGGACTTTGGCCAGCCCACCGCCTCGGCCACCCGGTGGCGAATATCCATCATGCCCTCCGAACGCCTCCCGGTGGCCGGCGTTGGCCGCGCAAGGTGGTTTCTTGAACTGATGCGCGCCCGTGCCGGCGAATGCTTCGATATCGAGGTCGGCGCTTGTGATGAGCACGGCCGGATGGAGGTGGCCCGCGCTAGCCAGGATCAATGGAGGATGGCACGATGACGCGGCCAAAGCTGAAGGACTTCCGCGGGGAGACCATCGACATGGACTGCCGACGTTGCGACCGGCACGGCGTCTACGACCGCAAGGCACTGGTGAAGAAGTTCGGCGCCCGCATTGAGTTCATGGAAATCCGCCGCCGGCTCGCCATCGGTTGCGACCTCTACGGGACCGACCGATGCGAAGCGAACTTTCCTTGCTTGCTCGCCGCAAATATTCTGATCGATAAGGGGAAGACGTGAGCGACGACACAACAAGAACGACCCCGCCTGGCATATACGAGCATCATTGCGAGCATCCGGGCTGTACCAAGTGGGGCGGCTTTGGATTTGCGTCCTCGAAGTCAGCGCCGATGCATTGGTGGTGCTGGGAGCACTACCCATACAAGGAGCCGGGGAAACCCACCGCAAATGGTTCCTTGTCGAGCTGACGCACCCGCCCTATCCTTCACTCATGGCTATCCGTGGACCGATCCCGACAGAGGAAGGCGAAAACCGGTTCGTTCGATGCGAACAGGAGCTGGAAGCCGAGTTTCAGGCGCTGGTCTGGAAAGCCGTCGCGGCAGGGTGGGATGAGGGCGAGGCCTGCGTGGCAATCGCTTCCTTGGCGGACCATCACATCCTGGCGATGCATTTCGGAGACCAGACCAGCGTCGCGATACGAAAGCTGAAGGGCTGAGGGGGAGATATGTGCGGACGGTTCACGCAAATGCTGTCCTGGCGCGAGTTGGTCGCGCTCTACCGCCTCACCGACAATATCAAAAGCCGAAACACTGAGGCCCGATACAATATCGCGCCGACGCAGACAGTGCCATTTATCCGGCACGATGAGAGCGGTGAACAGATTGTCCAAGACGGCCGGTGGTGGCTCGTTCCCCACTGGGCCAAGGAGATGCCCAAGGCGGCGATGTTCAACGCCCGCATCGAAACGGTCGACACCTCTCCGGCATTTCGGGACGCCTTCAAGGTGCGGCGTTGCCTTATCCCTGCTGATGGCTTCTATGAATGGACCAAAGCCGATGACGGTGGGAAGGATCCGTGGCTTATTCAGATGCCGGGCGGGGCGCCGTACGCCTTTGCAGGCCTATGGGCGCATAACAGCAAGCTCGACGTCACGAGCTGCACGATTGTGACGGCGCCGGCCGTCGCCCCCATCAACCAGATCCATGACCGGATGCCCGTCATTCTCGACCCGGCGGTGTTCGACGTATGGCTCAATCCGGCAACGCCGGTTGAGAGCTTGAAGGGCATGCTGCTTGGTCGGAACATCGACGCTGATGTGCGGATGCATCGCGTAAGCCGAGAGGTCAACAGCTCCCGCTTCACCGGCCAGCCGGCGCCGATCGTAAACTCATTATAGGGAACAATTGTTGAAGCGCCGCGTTAGTGTTGGCCAATCCACTTTCAGTTCAGCACTTGCCCCGCCCCGCGCGGGGCATTTTCTTCTCTCGAAGGCCAACTCGCTTGAAGGCAATTTCCGACGTCGTCGCAGAATTGGTGCATGCCGCTAACATCGCTCGACGACTCTCCGACTCTGAGAAGCTACTGCTGTTGACCCGAGCTTACATCACGATCCAGGAAGGTGGCGAAGCCCTGGGTAATGTTGAGGCAGCCGCCGACTCTGATGTCGCGATCGACATTATCACCTCAACTGGAATGGTCTGCCAGCTGACGGACGAAGAATTCAAAACTCTCCTGCTTGAGGCTGCCGACCAAATCCGCGACATCAAAATTGCATTGGATCGCAAGAGAGCCCGGTTCTCGTCTTAGTAAAACGATCGGAAAAAAAAAGCACTCGCCGGAACCTAAGGGCAATGGTGCCGTTCAAGCATTGCGGTCAAGCAGTCTGCACTCTGTCATGGTCCCCAACCAGTTGACCGCGAATTCCGGGCCGCTTCAGGAAAACTGAGGCGGCCTTTTTGTAAAGATTGCTCAAACGTTGGGGAAACGGCCTTCGCGACCACGTGTCGTGAACCTTTTCTTGGGCTTGGGTGGTTTGGAACACGCCACAAAGGAGCTGCATAGATGAGCCACCAGAAAGACGAACGCGGAGATCCGATCTCGCGTACCCACGACCCCGTTCGAAAAGATTTTTCCGCGGCGGAGACTCGTCAGGGTGGCCGCGGCTTTCCTGTGCTGGCGGTTCTCGGCACAAGCTTGGCGCTCGTCGTCGTAGTATGGGCGGTGGTTGAATTGTGGGGCAATTATATCGACCCATCCCCTGAGAACGCTCGGCAAACGACGACGACCTCCGGCGAACCGACCCAAGACACGATCGACAACTCAGTACCGGGCGCCACTCAGACCGTCCCCACTGATCGCGACCCCACCCCGGAGTCCGGCACTGGCGGTGAAAGCCAAACTGTCACGCCGGATGGCACGTCAAACTGAAGGTCGCTACGGCCTTAGATTAGCAGCTTGCACCGGCGGAACGTCGAATGGCTCAAAATCAAGTGCGTGCAGTCAGAGGGGTTCGCCATCGTCGGCTACGAGCGCTCGGCCGACGGATTCGGCGGCATCGGTCGGCTGCTGCTGGCAGCTCGACAGGGCGACGGGCTCGTCCATGTCGGCGGGGTGGGGACGGGGTTTTCCTCGGCGTCCGCGACTGCGCTTCGGAAGCAAATGGACACCATGGCCGTAACGTCGCCGCCAATCAGAAAAGACCCGGCGGGCTGCTCCAGCAGCACCGACCGGGCGCGCATGTCGACGTCGCAACTCATCAACACAGATAGCCTACATCGCGACGCGCCAGTGTCAACGTTCTGTTGCCATCGCCGGTCTCCGGGCCTAATCCGCCGCGAAAATTGAAAACGCGGCGGCTCGTCAATATCCTTACGGACTGCCGGGGCGCGAAAAGCGCTGCACCGCACTAGAGGAAGGAAAAAGGAATAGCAGGGAGATCAAAACGATGTCCAAAAAGCAAGATCGCAAGCCGTTCGGTTCGCTCTGGGGCAATCTTGACGAAAGCGCTCGCGTCGCACGTGAGCAAGCAGAGATTGAGCGCGCTGCGCGAGAGGCTAAAAGCCGACGGCTGAAGGAAATGCGGCTCGCGAGACACGCTCTTGACGACGGCAAGGTGCCAGATGAAGAGACGGAAAATTGACAGAGCCAGTCGTTGGCCGCATATTTCCACGCGCACCTAATGGAAGTCTTCTCAACCCCGCTCAGGCGGGGTTTTTCTTTTCCTGCCCAGGGGCTCCGATGCGCTCAAAGCAAACAGGGCTACTCTAGCCACAGCCATAATCGCAATCACGAAAAGATATAAGCACTTCATGATGTTCGCGCCTCACGAGCATACGAGTCGACTTCCCTCATAAATGGCGTATGGTTGTGTGCACGCGAGGAAGCGAAACAGGCACCATCGCTGGATTTCGAAGGGACTTGCTCAAAATAAGGAGGGACCAAATGAATGTCTCCCTACGCAGCCAGGCCTACGAACCGGGCGAACTAACCGAACTCAAGACAGTCTACGACGAGATCACTTCTCAGAATTGGTTTCGTCGGACCGAGGAGGCGAAAAAAGGTTTCGCCAAGTACCTCTTCTCGACCTTCGAGGCAGGCCAGTTCGATCGACAGCGGCACTATGACGAGATCGTGGCAGTCGCCCGAAGATGCTACGCGCGCTCGTGATCTCAATTTTTCAAAATTGACTTTCCCTGCACGCGAGACATAATCGGGCTTCACCTGAGTGCATCGACTGTCTTGACCCCGCCTTACCGCGGGGTTTTTCTTGTGCAGATATCGGGAACAAGCGGGTCACGGGCCAGTTGGGTACGGTGGCCAAGCAAGGCTAGTTCCTCAGCCGATAGCCTTGCTGGTCTCCCAGCCACGGCCGCATCGGGGGGCGTTGCCCGAACCGCTTACGCCCCCCTTTAACGTAACTTTGGGTTTCTGAGGTCACGCAATGGAGAAGAAATCAAGAGTTGTCATCGGCCGTCGCCTGTCCGTGGCCCTCGCAATCGCCGCGATTCTTTTCCTCGGTTTCATGGCAGTTCTTGGAGCGCTTACCCTCATTTGAACCGACTAAAAGGTGGTGAGGCTCTCAATGTGGCACGCTCATGACAAAACGGCACGGTTTTGAAAGCGGGCCCGCGACCTAACTGCTACCGTCCCACCGCCTTGCCCAATTTTGCAAGCAAGGAACGCTCTGCGCAGAAACGAGCGGGCGTCGCCTTCGAATTTGGAAATAGGAGGCGACGCTTGCCCGACATCGTGGGGAAGTGCGAGAACATTTTTAAAAAACAGGCGATTTGACGCGAACGCCACCGTCTCGCCCATCTGGGCTGCCTCAGTCGTTCGCGGCGTAACGTCAGCGCTTATCGGCGACGGGCGATCTAGCGAACAAATTTGGGGCCAGGCTGCATATTAAGTTCTCCTTAGGCACAAGCGCGCACCCTCAGAGTTGCAAATCTCACTACTTTTGCAACGCTGGAGGTGACACACATGCAGAATGCAAAGCGGGAAATAAGCCATCTCCTGTTGATGGCGAAGCTGTTGGCAGCGCGGCAGGAGAACGCACTGCTCTGTTATTTCATCGACATGGCAATCGTTGAAAACCGAGCATCGACCAAACCAACGGAAGTGCCCGAGAGCAAGTCCGACGCGGCTTGACGGAACAAAACCGGGCGACGGCAGTTCACGCTTCAGCTCCCCTTTGCCCCGCCCCGTGCGGGGCATTTTGTTTATCGTGAGGCGCACCTTGGAAACCGGAAGGTGGAATGATCCGATCACATTCGAAACGCACAAGCTGGGCGCCTACCTGACGATATCCAGCACGGCGGAAGCGGCGCGCGTGCTGCTGGACCACTGGCCGCTGAACCATGGAAAGGCTCTTAAGCGGGCAAAGGCGGCATGCCTCGCGGTACTGCAAGGCACCGAGGATCCGGAGGTTGCACGCAAGGCGTTCCTAAAAGCAGCCGAAGAGGCAGGCGTATCCACTCGTCAAATGTGACCAGCAGAATGTTTTAGCGGTCAAATCAGGGACGGCTTTGAAAGACACTTTCCGCGCTTGAAATGATGTGCGAGGTTTCGACGCCCGAAAGGGTACGCGGGCCGAGGTCGAGCCAATAGGCCGAGGCGCAGGGTCGGTGATCCGGGGGCCTGCTGGCGGCGCGTGACCCTCACGTGTCGCCGCCGCTATCGGCGTCGGTTTCAGCCTGGGAAGACACCGCACTTATGCCATGTCTTCGATTCGTCAATCTCAAGCGAACAACCGCCAATAAGCGAAAAGGTGTTAGGGTCTATCTCGACCCGATCTATCTCCGGCCTTCCATCATCATTGCACCATTGATCCATCAAGCGGAAGGTAACTTGGTCCAAGGGGGCGCCGTTCACGTAAAATGTCGCCTTGACACCGAGCCCGCCCGGTGGGTTCACAAACGCTTTTCGGGTATACCAACCGAGAGCCTTGATCTTGAAACTGATCGTAGCAAAAGCTTTGCCCTCGGCTCTAAATACCGTGAGCCAAGTATCCAGTAATTTGCAGAAAACTATGCTGCCATTTCCGATGGTCACTTCTCCAAAAGGCCAGCTTTCACTATCACCTTCTATCCCCTGCAAATCGTCTTGGCGGCTTGCAACAGACTGTCCAACTGGTTTTCCTTCAATTTTCTGTGCGTTTTTGTGCATATTTGCCCCCATGGCCTCGAGTTTGAAACGAGAAATCCCGTCCTTCTGCTTTGTTCAAACGTTCCCGCCGGCAAACCAAGACGTTCTCAAAATCAGTATTGCCGATGGCCTCTCTAGCTTCTCGTATAGTGAAGCATAAGCCCGCCAAGATTACAAACGGGGACCAATACACGTTCTGAGCGTCCAAGCTTCCTGCTTGTTGATCACCGGCGTCATTGAGTGGGCACGTCGCCTCCTCTGCGGGAGCACTAATTGCTACCGGCTCAGACTGACCCCTTCGTCTCTTTCCAGCCCTCCCCCAAAAAACTGCACACCAGCCGCCTCCAGCGCCTGCCGGATAGCCGCCAGGTTATTCCGCCCTGGCGTCCGCCGGCCTTTCTCAAAATCGATTATCACGCCGCGGGAGACCGAGGCGCGCGCCGCCAGTTCATTCTGATCCATCTCAACGAGAGCGCGGGCGGCGCGGCATTGCGCGGGCGTTATCGACATAAAGTCCAACGTTTGATCTCGAGTTGCAGCAAGGTCGAATATCTGACATAAAGTCTTATATCGCCCTTCGAGTCGATTGCAAGGATCGCCAAATGCAACAGGTTCAGTCAGTCACTCTCGGCCTCACCCAATCCGGCAAGGCCATCGGCCCGCCGCTGAAATACGGCAACCGCCACGGGCTTGTGACGGGCGCCACAGGCACGGGCAAGACGGTCACGTTGCAGACGCTGGCAGAAGGCTTCTCCCGCGCTGGCGTGCCGGTTTTCGCGGCCGATGTGAAGGGCGATCTTTCCGGCATTGCTGCGCTCGGAGACCCGCAATCCAATGCCGCGAAACGCCGCGCCGATTTTGTGCCGCACCGATGCCCGGTTGCTCTATGGGACATTTTTGCAGAGCGTGGGCTGCCGATCCGCACGTCGGTGCAGGCCTTGGGGCCGGAGCTCCTCGCGTCAATGCTGCGCCTGAACGAAACCCAATACGGCACACTGGCCATTGCCTTCAAAAAGGCGAAGGACGATCAAACGTTTTTGCTGTCGCTGGATGACCTGCGTTGGAGCCTGTCAGACCTGTTGGACATGCGCGAAGAAATCTGCCGCAAGTACGGAAACATCTCGGCCTCTTCGATAGCTGCTATCCAGCGGAACATTCTGGCGCTGGAATCGCAAGGCGGGCACCACCTCTTTGGCGAACCGCCGTTCAAAATCACGGATTTTCTGCGCACCGAACACGGCCAGGGGGTCGTCAACCTGCTGCACGCGGATCAGCTGATGGAGTGCCCTGGCCTCTATTCAATCTTCCTGCTCTGGCTCCTCACTGAGCTTTTTCGGGAATTGCCGGAGGCTGGCGACCTGGACCGGCCAAAACTGGTGTTCTTCTTTGACGAAGCGCATTTGCTGTTCCGTGACGCGCCGAAACCCCTGTTGCAACAAATCGAGCGCCTCGTTCGCCTGGTCCGATCCAAGGGCGTTGGCGTTTTCTTTGTCAGCCAGTCGCCGGCTGACATTCCTGAAACCGTTTTGGCGCAGCTTGGCAACCGCGTGCAGCATGCACTGCGGGTCTACACTCCGAAGGAGCAGAGGTTTGTTCGCGCCGCTGCGCAGGCGTTTCGCCCGAATAAGGGAGTCGACGTCAAGGCAGAGGTGGTAAACATGGGAATCGGCGAGGCGCTGGTTTCTGTCATGATTGATGACGGCGTGCCGTCGCCGGTCGAGAAGGTCAAGGTGAGCCCGCCTCAATCGCAAATCGGGCCGATCTCCAACCTGGAGCGCGAGGTGCTGCTTCGCGACAATCCGCTGGCCGGCAAGTACCCTTCGGTGGTGGACGTTGACGCTATGCAGAAGCAGTTCACTGACCGAATGCGCGCTGCCGCCGGCTTACCACCCATCAACTGGGCTGGCGATCGATGGCAGGCGGGAGACTTCAAGAATTTCCTGCCGGATATTGTACCGGCGCCAAAGGCCGCCCCCCGACCCGCCTATGGCCTGCAGGCGCTTGCTTCGCTAGCTGTGGCCGCGGGGTGCTTCTATATTGCAGGCATGCTCGGCATTTGAGCGAAAAAGCCACCGGCGATGAGCGTCACCGGTGGCCTTGGTTCGCGGCAAACCGGATTTTTCCGGCTAAACCTGCCGCGTCAGCGGGTAGGAGATACCCCGCTTAGAGGATCGGCCGGGACCGGTCGCAGCTGTATTTTCTCGAAAGATAACCGTCAGTGAGAAACTCGCTAATCGGCAAGGTCTGATCGCCCCGGTACTCGATAATGCCGTCCTCAGAACGATATTCGAATGCTGCGCTTAGTTCCCCGTTGCCGCGCCGTGCGCTGCGAAAATGTTCGGCCTGAGCGATCATGTTTGCAGCAAGTTCAAACTGCTTATGAACAGCATCGCCCCATTTCTCTTCCAAGGGCGCCAGCGCGTTATCCAAAGCCTCGCGGGCCGCCGTGACCGCAGCACCCCGGCGGAAAACTTCGGTCCGGAGCGGACCCACGTTGGAAGTCCTTTCTGCCGACCTTATAGCCGCCTCCAGCTTCTCTCGAGCGGCGATCGCCAGAGCTTCAGTGCCATCCTTCAAGATTTTATACGCAGCCAAGTCCTTCGTAGCTTTCTCTACTGCTTCGCGATTTCCGGATACGCCCTCACAAGCAGCAGCCTCTTTCAGCACGCGACGGGCCTGCTCAATGCGCTGCTCAGCCTCGAGAAGCTTGCCTGCGTACGCCTCGACCTCGCTGCGCGCTATTTCAGATTTGCGTGACGCCGCGTCACGAAAAATAGCAGCCTCAGCTTCCTCCAAACGATAGGCCGCTCTTGCATTATCAGCCGCCCTGATCGCTTCGGCCAGTGCCTTGAACGCGGCTACCACGTCCGGCGGCAACTGCTCGGACAATGCGATTTCAATGGGCGTCCGATCGACCGGCGCGCCCGTTTCAACTGGCTCGGCAATGTGCACTGCAGACATTTAATCGGTCTCCTATTTGTCGGGAAAGTTGGGGCACCGGCGATGGTGCCCCGAGCGTTGAGAAGGGCACTAAACCCTGGGGTTCGCCTTTTCCCAACTGTTGTAGAGTGCCAGGTACACGTCCCGCACGGCGTCGCCGCCGTCGATTTCGTGGCGGCCTACGTGCTCTCCGTCGCCGCTGATCCGATCGCGACGAAACACATGATAGACGTCCTGGTTTTTCGAAAAGAGGCTGCTGAGTTGCTCGGTTTGCGCAACCAGCGTCACAGCCGTTGCAAGCTGCTTGTCGGCAGTTGCACGCCACTTCGCCTCAAGCGGCGCAAGCAGGTCTATTAACGTCTGCCGGATTTGAGCCACAACTTTTGCCCTCGACAACACCTCATTTTTAAACGCTTCGAGGCGCGGCCCCAACATTGCAGCCTTCTGAAGTTTCGACTTCTCGTAGGCGGCACGAAGCTCTTCCATTTCAGCCTTGGTAGGCGCCGGGGCCACTGAGCCAATTTGGGCAGCGATATCCTGTTGAGCAGATGCCCGCATCAGTGCGTTGTATGCCGCGGCCTCGGGGTCGCGCCTCGCGTCTTCTTCCACCTTCTGGGCTGCGGCATACTGCTCCTGGGCGAACTCAAATGCGCGCTTAAATGCTGCCTCCCTCTTCTCAGCCGCGACGCACACCCGCTCTGTTTCTGCCAGGTCCTCCGGCCGCGGGTTCCACTTGCGCTGCTCTGCCTTATAGGCGTCGCGTGCCTCGGCTGCATCTTTGGAGGCAGCATTGAACTCATCCCTGGAGTAGTTCAGGTTGTTGCGCGCAGAATCGGCCGCTTTTGCCGCGCGCTCAATTTTGGCTTCCACCGTGACTGCCGACACCTTCTGCTCTTCATAGTATGCGCGCTTCGCCTCATCCACTGCCGCCTTCGCCTTTACCAGGTCGGCGGCCAGTTGGTTGATTTCCTCCGGCAGCGGATCGGAAAGCACCGCTTCAAGCGGAGTGAGTTCCGGCTTCGGTGGGCGACCACGGGGGCGCGGCGCAAGTTCCTGCGCAACGGAACCGAATTTCTCGTAGAGGATGTTTGGCATTGCGGTTTCTCCTGATTTAATGCAGCGGGCTGGCGCGCTTAACGGCATCCTGCCAGCCCGCGGCGATCCGCTCTTGTTTCAATTTCTCGATGACCTGCGCTGCAGTGAGCGAGTGGTCGGCGGCATGCTGATACGCGAGCTCTGGCAGAGCGCGGCCCTCTGGGCTCTGAAGGATCGCCTGGAGCCGGGCACGTGCCAGCACCTGCGCATCGGCCGCCGCTTTGGCGCGGATCTCTTCCACCGTTGGGGGCCGCGCAATCGGCGAGGCAGCGACAACGGTGCGATTTGCTGGGGCGGGTGCCCGCATTGAACCGCCGCCAGACTTGGCCGGGGCTTGCCGCTGAAGATAGGCGAGAACATCTTCGAACCGGCCGGTGCCGTCGACCATGCCTACCGACTTTGCTTGCGCGCCTATTTCAACACCACCGCGCCAGGACTGCACTTTTTCCGCTGAAATTCCCCGGTGGCGCGCGACCGCGTCAACGAAGACCGCAGCGAGATCGTCAACCATCTTCTGCACGCGATCGGGTGCAAAGCCCTTGTTGGGGCTTTGGGAGGATACGAAGTTAAAATCCTGAATTCCGGCGTTTTGCCTCGCCTTGCTGTTGTCTGTGTAGCTCATAACGACGCCGACGCTGCCGACGATGGCCGCATCCGAAGCAACAATCCGGCTGGTGGCGCTCGCCAGCCAGTAGGCCGCCGAGCAACCCATGCCAGACACGAATGCGGCGATCGGCTTTTTCTTCCGGGCTTCGAAAATCGCGTGTGCGAGCTCGTCGCAGCCGTTTGACTCGCCGCCGGGGCTGTCGATGTGCAAGGCGATAGCGTCCATCCTCGGATGTTCGAGTGCCACCTGCAAATCGCGCCGCAACATTTCGTAGGTCGAAAACCCGAAAAATTTGGTCACTGCAGAGTCACGCTTGAACAGCGGGCCGGCGATGTAAAGCCTTCCAATTCCGTTCAAGATCCCGAGGCGCTCGCCTTTTTGCGCCTGGAAGGGCCGGCTCGCCTCGAGCGCCTTTGGATCGGTGAGCGAGCGCGCCAAGCTCTCAAAATTCGGTCCGTACATTGCGAACGGACCAGCTGTAGCTAGGGTTTCAATCACAAAAGTCCTCCGTGGGATAAGATGGCGTGCCCGATCAGGTAAAGGATAGCCGCGGCGCTTATCACGCGCGTCACGGCGTCCTCTGGCGTGCGCCAGGCGTTGCCAGTTGGGAGAAGGATCCCCGTCGCGGTTACGAGGGCGACAAGGGAGGCGAAAAAAGTGAGAACCATCACATTCCGCCCCCGCGATCCGAGAAGTTGCGCCGCATCTCGGCGCCGACGTTGTTTTGCGCCCGCGTAGCCCCGGCGCCGATGCCGTCGAGCCCGGCCTTGATGACCTGCACGAGGCGGGCCGCCTCCTGCAGAGGCCCCAAGTCCACGAGCGGCCTTGCCGTGACGCTCAGAGCATCCAAGATTCCCTGGCCCGTCTGCATCGCTTTCTGTTGGGCCTGGTCTAAACCGTCGGTGTCGACCTGCGGTGTTGCGCCACGGAGCGGGATCCCCATGTGGTCGCGGAAACTGAAATTCTCATCGGCGGCCTTTCCGAGCATGAACCTTCTGAACCAGCCGGGCGCAGCAAGGTTCTCGTCGCCGGCAGCTGTTTCCTTTCCTCGAAGCTCCCGGTTCCACAGTGTGCCCAGCGCCTTAAGGAAGGCCGAGGCGTAGGACATGTTTTCATCAAGTTTCTTCGACCCGGCGCCGCCGAACAACATCTGATCGACTGCGTAGATCGTCATGCCTGGTCCCGCCGCGAGGGCGCCATACTTGGCCGCTCTTCCGACTTTGCTCGAGGGCTTGCCTTTCCCGTCGCCGACGCCGCCAAGGCCATCTGCAACGCCCGCGCCGCCGAGCGCCACAGCGGCGCGCGTGAGAGCGGCAGCGGAGCCATCCAGTGCGATGGCGCTTCCTTTGAGGCCGAACATGTCCGTCATTTTGCCGAGGGCGAACTGCCCGCCCTTCAGCGCCCCGGCGCCGGCACTCAGAAGGCCCAGCGACACGAGGATGGGATTGTCTTTTGCAGCCGCCGCCAATCTGTTGATGCCGTCGGCCAGGGCGTTCAAGCCCGGATTGATGACCGATTCAACGGGGGCGAGCGCCGCCGCCAGGTTGCCGTAGGCAGTCACAAGGCCATCCGTTGCCGACGAAAGGCTTTTATCATCCATTGTGTCGGCCGCCGCGAGGCCCTTCGCGTTCGGGAAGCGTTCGTTTAGGATCCTTTGCATCTGTTCGAAGCCGAGGATCGCCTTGATCGCCGCATCCGACGAAAGGCGGTTATTCGTGAGTTTTCCGATCTCCTCTGCGAGGACTACGGGATCACCGGTATTGACGCCCTTGGCCTCCATCGCCGGTAAGAGCACTTGGTTGAACCAATCGAGCGGGTTTTTCGCGAAAAGATCGGCCTGGGTCAGAGTGCCCTTTTCTATGACCCGGCCCTTCGCGTCGCGCTTCACACCATCGCGAAGGCCGTACTCGCTCTGAGCGGCGATCGACTCTTTTGATGCGCGCCCGACAATGAACTGGTCGAAAATCGCGCGAAGCTGTGTGCCGGCGTCTGTGCCGCTGGTTTCAGCCATGACGAATGGAAGAACGCGGGACAGGAAATCGTGGTCGAAGACTTTGCCCGATCCCCTGGCGTATTTGATGCCCTGTGCCCATGCGGCGGGGTCAATGTCCTTGCCGGACACCTGCCAGGCCTTCATGAAGTTGTCGAGCATCCCCTTATACATGTCGGGGTCATCGATGTTGATATTGTCCATTGCCCGGTTGAAGGCGCGCAGATATCCGATCGCCGCCTCCTGGCCATACGTGTTTGACCAGACCTTGAATGCCTGCACTTGCGCGTCGCCCGTGCTTATGGCGGCGTCCGTGGTTTTCATGGACATGGAGGCGTCCGCCAGGATCTCCATGACATCGGTCTTACTCACGCGGCGCCGGCTGGCCAGGTCGTCGGCAGCGGTGCCGATTGAGCCGCGTTCCTTTTCGCTTAGGCCGCGGTAGTAGTTTTCCGCATCGACGCGGCTACGTTCTGAGGCCTCCTTAAACCCCACTCGTGTTACGGTGCCCCCGGCCTGGGCGCCGGTGTAAAAGCCGAGGGAGACATATCCAGCGCGCAGAATGTCCCGCATGCGGATGCCGTGTTGTCGGGCATTTCCTTCGACGGCTCTGAAGTGGTTTTCGATCGCGGCGCGCTGAGCGGCCAGCTGCGATATCGTGTTGGTCTTCCAGTGGCCGACCTCGGCGCCCCTCATCGCAACGCCAAGGTTGCGCTGGCGGATTGCTTCATGAAGCCTCGTCCACGACTTTTCGACCTCGTGTAGCTGATGTTGCGTCAGCTTCAGCTTGTCGATCTGATTTTGGAAACCGACGCCCCAGGAGGCGGTACCGGACTGTCCGAGCCGGCGCGCGGCGTTCTCGACGTCCCGCATGGTGTCGGTGACTTTTTTGGCCTCACCGAGCCCTTCCGTCCTCAGACGAAGGATCAGCTGGCCGATGAGCGTTTTTGCCATGTCAGATCTTGACCCTTGCGCCTACCAATTTCAGGCGAAACATTTTTTTGAGATAATCGTGATGGTAGGCGGCGTAGGCGTGCCCGACGATCTCTAACCAGTCCATTTCAAGAACCGTGGGCAACGGCGTGGAATATGCCCGCGCTACCACCCTCACGAGTTCGAGATATCCTGCAGGGCTGCACCGGCCGCCGCCCTCAAGCGGCGGGGCATAAAAGGGAGCGCGGCTTCCTCCACACGCAGCCGGTCGTCGTCGTCCATCGCCTCGTAAACTTCGAGCGGGCAATCGAAGGTGGGCGGCATGACCGCCGGTGACTGGTCCGTCATCGCTGCGACCTGGCGGATGAACGTTTCGACTTCACGGCCCGAGATGCGGCGGATGCGGATGGTGTCATAGGTCTTGCCGTCGAATTCGACTGGCCAGTCAATCGGAACGTCCAGGTGGCGTTCCTTGGGGGAGATGATCTTCGCTTCCTTGAGAAGCTGTTCAGGTGTTTCGGGATTTTCCTGCGCCATAAAACCTCCATGGGGTGGCGAGCACAGGATTTAATATAGACTATAATTGTTTCAATTTCAATAATAAAATCAACGACATAAGTATAGTGCTCAGCTTGTACTATGCTGACCCATGTTGACAACTTAATTAGTTTTTCGCGTTGCAGCGGGTTTGGCGGATGAAGTTTTTTACTAAAAACGCGCCTCAATTAATTTCGAAAATTGGGTGCCTGCCGGTGAACGGGAGTGGTGACAACGTCCACGCTCGGCCCTTGGCAGGCGCCGCCACGGAGCGGCACACCCTGTTCGGCCGCCCAAAGATCCGAAAAATCGAAACGCTGCCCTGCTGGCCAATGCCGCCGGCGAAATGGCGCTGCCCGACGCGATGCGACCTAGAGGCTGACTGCCCCCGGAGCAGCTGAATCCAACCTACGTCGAAATCGGGAGGATGACCCCCCAGACGAAAACACAAGTTGCGCGCGAGACGGCGAGGCCGCGCCTCACGGACGGCACGCGCGGCCTACGGTCCCTTACTTGCCTTCTGTCTACGCCCGTAGGGCGCCTAGGCGCGCCACTGGCTCGCATTATGTCTCAGGCTGAGCCCGCGCATCCACGTCAACATGAGCGCGCTTGCGGCCACCTGGAGGCGCCGCACAGGTGCGACGCGTGCGCCCTGTGTGCGCCACGCGCGAAAAAGAGCGAGCAGGGACCGTACAGCGCTCGCCCCGACCGCGCGGCGCGGCAGCGCGGTCTCGCACGCAACTTCTTTTCGGTTTGGGGCGGACACCACCACCGGTGCTCGGGATTGATCCGTCCGCACGGTTGTTTCTTCGGCGTCTATTGCGGCCGGTCTGTTTCGAGACGTCGCGGTATTCGGAGCCGGTCGTTTCGATTTTTCTGATGTTTAGATTTGGAACGAGATGGGTGCCGGCTCCGAGGCGGAAGAGCCAAGGGGGTGGCTTCAAAACACGCCCGCTCGCTACGCTCACCCTATATAGGGGGGTGAGCGTTGAGCGGTGGCGGAAAGAACGATCAAACGCAATTGAGCGCTTTGAGCGGTCGCGCATAAGTATCTGAAATGATTAAGCTTGGGGATCGAGCGGTCGTTGATCGGCTGTGATCGCCACCCGTGGCCGGCAAGCACGAAAAAGCCCACCGCTCAATCACATTTTGAGCGGTGGGCTTGGCGAATTGATCGGCGATTAGCTGCTGAACGGTTCGAAAAGACCTTCCCTCTCAATCACCCTTCCCGCGTCAACGAGGAGCTTTCGCAGCTTGCGCTGGTTGGCTTCGCTACTACCCCGTGGCGACCGCTTAACATGCGCTGCGACCCACTCTGCGAGAGACGCTGGCCGAGCGAACTCGCGTAGCGTGTCGAGGAGCGCCTGCGCTGGTGGCGCCAGTGGTGCGTCCTCGAATTCTGACAGCCAGTGGACGGCGCAGGAGGAGACAGGCCGCCCATGATCGTCCGCGCCGAGGTCAACAACCTCAAGCGAGAACCTGAGATCCGCCAACTTTCCGAGATCGCGTTGTTTGTGGTTCCGAAAAACCGCTGCGGTCGAACCACCCTCCTGTAAGACCTCGAAGTCAGTATCGATAGCCGCTAGGAGAGAGGAGTGGCCGCGCATGCCTTTCGCCGCGTCTTTGCCGGTGTGATGAACAATCAGCACAGTGGCTCCCGTTGCGGCCCTTATGCGGTCGATATTGCGGACCAACTGGCCCATATCTTTTCCCGAATTCTCATCGCCGCCAGCCATCGCGCGGGCCAGCGTGTCGACCACCACAAGCCGCACCGGCCCGCTGCCTTCGATCTCCCTGCATGCCCCCATAACTTCTTGACAATCCGCCTTGGGGTCGAAGAGATCGACCGTGCAAGGCACAATGTGGATTGGCGTTTCCGGTGGGAGATGCCGACGTTTCGCAAGAGCTAGAAGGCGTTTGTAGGAGGTTTTCCCACCTTCGGTCGCTAAATAGAGCACCGCGCCCATGGTAGTGGCGTGCCCGTTCCAAACCTGGCCGGCTGCGATCGCGGCCGACATGTCGTAGGCGACAAAGGTCTTTCCGACGTTTGAGGGGCCGTACAGGACGGCAACCGTGCCTTGATCCAGCACGCCGTCGATGAGCGGTTCGGCGCCGGCGTCTAGCGCCGAGGATATCGCCTCTGCGAAGGAAACGACGGGAAGACGCCGCCGTTTGGCTTGCTCTCCAGCCTTGGCCAGCGCTTCGGCGACTTGCCGCTTAACCGCGACCGGCGGCTCACCGACATCAATGTCGATCGCTTCGAATTCAGCTGCCGCTAGGGTCGCGCCCCAACCGCCGGAGGCATAGCGGTAGGCATTGCCGACGATTGTAGCAAGCTCTTGAGGAAGCCATGCCGGAAATGCTTTTTGCTCATTCCAATTTTCTAGCATTAATTCGAGCGCAGTTTCCTGCGAGAGCCCGAAATCACGGCACTGCGCGGCAACCCGGTATGTTGTGGCGTTGCCGCCGTCCCCCTCGACGGCTTCCGGCGCACGCTGGGACAAATATTCGACGGCCATCTCGATGTGGTTAGGCAAGTCGAGCTCGACGGCTGGCGTTTTGGCGGCGGCCTGGTGCTGCCGTGCCGCCGCGCTTATCAAAAAGCGCTCGATATCTTGCCCCGCCGGTTCGATCTCACCGGGGACCGCCTCGTAGGTTTTGCCGTTGAAGACGCTGCCGGGGGCGACGACATAGCCGCCATCGGAGCGGATATCGATGCCCGGGAAGTCGGGGATCGAGTGAACGAAGTTTTTGAAGTTCTCGGGGGAGGCGAGATAAACATGCGCGCCGCCAGAAGGCGTTTTGACGCGAAAGGACTGCGGCAGTCCGTACGCAATCTCCAGGCTTTCGAGGCTGGCAAGACCGGGCGCGCCGTCTGCGTCAACGACCAGCAACCCCTTGCCGGTGGCAATCGCGAAGTTGCATCCTGGGTGCTTGGTCGCCCACGCGCGCAGTTTCGCTTCATCCGCGCTCGCTTTTTTCGGCCAGGACAGATTGCTGATAGGGCGTTTTGTGCCTGGCCGAAGGGGGAAAAGACGGAATCCTTGTTTCGCGAAGTTCAAGGCCTCGGTGAGAGCCCGCGTTTCTGTCGTGTCCTGACTCATGCCTCGGACCCCGCCATGGCAGTGATCAGCGCCGCGCCATCGCTGTCCGTATACCTAAAGGTCGCACCGGGTGCGAAATGGCGGACGACTTTGGGCCAGTAGCTAAGCCGATCGTTGGTCGTTTTGATGAACACCGCGACGCCTGCACCGCGCAAGGTCGCGTCGACAGCGGCCTCGTGCAGTCGCGTATACCGTTCCATTCCCAGACGCTCCCGTTGGCTGGGCCGCCGGTAGAGAATGGCCAGAACCGCCGTCGCTGCCTCAAAGGCCTCTTCAAGTCCTTCAGGATGGAAGCGCGGGTCACGACTTAAGTCACAAAATTTATCGCGGTCTTCTATTAGAAGAATATTCGGGCGTTTGGTGGAGCGAGGTGAAATATTGGGCCCAAGCCTTTCAACAAAACCAGTTGAATACTCGCCAAAAACTCCAGTGTCTCGTGTTGAAAATACTTGCGATGAAAGCAAGAATGCGCTATTAAACTCAGGCAAGCGAGCCTCCCGTGATCATTTTTGATCGAGTGGTTACGAGGGAAAATTGAGCGGCCGGCCTTTTCATCGGGGCCGGCTTTTTTTGCTTGTTATCTGGGGAGCATTCTCAGGCCGCGGCGCGAGCATCGTCGGCGACGAGCTTTGCGTCTGCAAGATTACGGCGCGGATTAGTTTCCTGGCTTTCAGCCCAAGCCTCTACTTCTGTCCGGATGAACAGAGCGCGCCCGGCAATTTCTGCAGGCGGGGGGAAACGGTGAGCGCGGCGAAGGCGGTTAATAGACTCGCGAGAGAGGCGCGTGAAGGCGCAGACGTCTTTCATCGTCATCCAGCGGGAAGCAGTCATGTGGTCTATCCTTTTCCAGTGTTGGAGGAGGTCGCGCGTTAGCGCGACCTCGGAGACCACGGGCTTCAAGCTTCAAGGCGAAAGGTGCGTGCATGAAAACAACCCCAACTGAAAGCCACATCCGGCTATATATAACACATGTAGTAACAGACGAGTCCAACTTCAAGAAACGGGGTCGCGGACATAGGGCACAAGTAGTTTCCGCAGTGGCACACATTGCGGCGAAGATAATATTCGCCAAAATCGTTCTATAGCTAATTCGACTCAAGATTCTTGTTTGGCAAGCTTGTATAATAAAACCATGGTCGTCTCAGGATATGGCCCGAAGGTAGTGCAACGCGTCGCGACATCAGGCGATATACGCGGCCCAATCTTCCATCAGCCGACGGCGCTTTTCCAAAGCGTCACCTCGTCTATATGCCCGCTCCGTAGCGTCGCGGATGATGTGGGCTAACGCCGCCTCGGCGACCTCGCGCGGATGATCCGTTTCTTCGGCGGACCAATCGCGGAACGCAGAGCGGAACCCATGCACGGTCACACCCTCGATTTCTAGCCGGCGCAGCACCGCCGTCATTGACATGTCAGAAAGAGGACGCTCCAGTTTGGACGACGGGAAGACCAGCTCTTCCGGCTGTGGTTCGGGGAGTGACGGGCCGGCTCCTTTCGGATTGCGGATCGATTTAAGCAATGCGGCGGCCGGCGCTGAAAGCGGGACGCGGTGTTCTCGGCGCGCCTTCATGCGATCGGCGGGAACCACCCACACGCCTGTCACGAGATCGAATTCGCCCCACTTTGCCATGCGGACCTCGCCGGAGCGTGCCGCGGTCAAGATAGCAAACTCCAGAGACCTGGCTGCAACTCCGGCCGCCGCACGGAGGCGCTTCATAAAGGCCGGGACCTCGACGTACGCCATTGCAGCATGGTGGCCGCGGGTCAGCCTTTTGCGCGCCGGCAATAGTTGATCCAGATGCCCGCGCCAACGTGCCGGGTTCTCGCCTGTTCGGAGCCCGCGCGCCTTGGCGGCATCTAATACACGTTCTATGCGGCCACGGAGGCGCGAGGCCGTCTCGGGCACCTTGGACCAAATAGGCTTGAGGACGGCCAGCACATCGGCCGTCGCGACTTCGTCGATCGCCTTGAGTCGAAGGGTCGCGCAATAGCCATCACCTAGCGTGCTCTTCCACTGCGCGACATGCTTCGGATTATCCCAAGCTGGCGACATTTCCGTGATGAATGTGTCCGCGGCATCCCCAAAGGTCTCCTGCCCCTTGGTCGCGACCTCCCTTGCAGCAAGTGGATCTCCCCCTGCCGTCACAATTTTGCGTAGCTCGAAAGCTCGCGCCCTCGCGGCGGTGAGGTCAACGGCCTCATATGAACCGAGACCCATTTCCCGAAACTTTCCGCCGCGTTGCCAGACGAGGGTCCACGACTTCGCGCCGGTGGCGGTGAACGACAGATAGAGCCCTGGCACAGTTCCGTCCGAGATACGTCCGCGCGCGGTGCGCTTTTTTTCGCATTCCTTAACGGTGAGCGCCTTGCCTCTGGCCATTATTTCCTATCCCTATCCAGCTTCCCTATGCGTTCCCTATTTAGAGCCTTTGGCTGGCTAGGGTCAACATATTACAGCGGATGCACACATATCGCTGAAACCGGCTAAACTCATGGAAATTCCAGCGTTTATGTGTCAATCAGGGATAGGAGTTATACGGACGCTCTGTCCGCCATCTCTTCCCAGCAAAACGCTGGCCCTCCCCACATGCAAACGCCTCATCGAACACGGTGCCCCGCCGTTCGTTGATTCGTCTCGCCCGCCTCCGAAATCGGCGACGGGCGTTTTTGGCGTTTGTCAGGCGAGCCAGGCTGGCAGGCGTGGGGGAACCTGGCCGGTGAGCGCTGCTTCGATGCAGTCGGCGAGGTTGCCGAAGCGGACGGTGCGGCCGGAGAGGCCGGGGCCGTAATGGGCGTATTTGCCGGAATTGGTGATGAGGGTGCGGGTCTTCGGCGGGAAGACTGGTTCGGAGATCGAGCACCAGCAGAGGTCCGGGATGACCTGGACGCCGCATTCCCTTAGTCGGATAAGGATGTCGCCGGCTTCGGCCATGATGTCGCGGCCGGCGGTGACGATGACGGTGACGTCCTTGTGGCGCTTGCGGTCTCCCAGCGCATCCGCCAGGGCGCGGCATTCGGAAAGCGAGGCGTGCGGGCTGCCGATGGCGACGAGTTCGACTTCGGCCGGCCCGTCGTTGAACATCGTCCAGACGTCGATCATGTCGGCGCGGGTGATGGTGGTGCGGTCGGCATTGGCGGCGGCCGCGTCCTTGGCTTCGGGCGTGACGCCCTCGATATGGAGCATCGGGGCGGCGGAGGTGGTGCCGAAGGCGGCGCACAGCGCCTTCAGGTCGTCCTGCGTTGGCTTTGCGTCCGCGAGGCCGCGCAGAAGGGGGATGCGGTCGGGCGCGGCGCGGCCGGCGAGATAGCCGACCAGCGGCCAGAAGGCGTCGTCGATGTTTTCCGGCAGGTCGACGTCGATGATGCGGGCGGCCTTGCGGTGTTCGTCGAGATAGACGCCGGAGAGGGGCGCGCGGCCGGTCAGCGCGATGCAGAGGTCGAGGAAATCCGGATGTTTCGCTGTGCGGGCGCCAAGCACGGTGTTGGCGAAGATCACGGCATTGGATTCGGCCCAGGCGATGGCCTCGCCGGTTTTTGGCGCGCTGTCGAGGAGATAGGGCGAACAGGTGAAGGTCGGACGGCAGCCCATGCGCACGTAGGCATCGGCGAGGCGGGCGGCGGGGTCGCCGAAATCCGCCGGCACGCCCTGGGCCTGCCAGTTGACGCGATCGACGGAGATGGCGTTCATCGTGGTGGGGATGCGCACCTTGGCGCCCATCTCGGCCATCTTTTCGGCGAAGGTCAGGTTGGCGGGGCTGGCATAGATGCAGCCGTCGATATGGCCCTGCACGACGTCGACGAGCTTTTGCGCACTCTGCTGCGCGGCCATGGCCGTCGTGATGCGCATGGCGAGCTGTACGGCGACGCCGTCGCGGCCGCCCAGCATGGCGCGGTCATCTTCAGTGAGGTCGAGCGTGGCAGTCGCGGGCGGCGTGACCGGGATCGTAAAAGCGTCGGTCTCGATTGCCGTCTCGGTGATCCGGGCGCTTTTCGCGCGACAGAGGGCGGCGAAGGCGTCGCGCGAGACGCGCAGCACGGGCAGCGACTTGCCGAACATTTCGGCGGCGATAAGCGCGCCGAGCGTCAGCACGTCCTCGGCCTCGCTGAAAACGAGGGCTGCCGGGGCACGGCCCGTCAGCGCGAGGTCGAGCAGCACGCCGGAGCCGGTGCAGGAGCCGCGGCTCGACGGCATCATGAGGATGCCGCCGGTGATCGTGACGCCGTGCAGCGGGTGGTGCACGTCGATGACCTTGCCGGTGGCGGGATCGACGCCGCCCCAAAAGCTCAGGGCCTCCCCCGCGGCGATGACCGGGCCGGCCGCGATGCCGGGAAGAATGCTGCGGGCGAAAAGCTCGGCCATGGGGCGGGTCCTGTGGGGCTAGAAGCGTTGCGGCGAGAAGGATGTGATGTCGATCGTCATCGGGCGATCTGTCAACAGGTCGGCGACGAGGCGCGCGGTGCCGGCAGACTGGGTGAGCCCGAGATGGCCGTGGCCGAAGGCGTAGACGACGTTCGGCGTGGCGCGGGCGCGGCCGATCGCCGGCAGGCTGTCCGGCAGCGACGGGCGGAAACCCATCCATTGCACGCCGCCGTCCGGCTTGAGGCCGGGCAGGAAGGCGCGGGCCTTTTCCAGCATGGCTTCCGACCGGCGGAAGTTCGGCGGCAGTTTCAGCCCGCCGAGCTCCACCGCGCCGCCGACGCGGATGCCGGTCGAAAGCCGGGTCACGACGAAGCCATGGCCGCCGAAGGTGACCTGGGTGCGCAGGTCGAAGGCGTCGAGCGGCAGCGTCGTGTTGTAGCCGCGCTCGGTTTCGAGCGGGATGGTCTCGCCCAGGCTGCGCGCGACCTGGTGGGAAAAGGCGCCGGCCGCGAGCACGACCCGTTTCGCACGCCGCGTGCCGTTCCTGGTGGTGATTTCGACGCCGCCGTCGACGGGGTGCAGGCCAAGAACCTCCGTCCGCTCGATGACGCCGCCCTTGGCTTGAAAATGGTCGGCAAGCGCCAGGGTGTAGAGCTTTGGATCGGCGATCGAATACCAGCCGGGCGTGAACGTGCCATGGGTGAAGCGCGCGGCGAGGCCGGGCTGGATCGCCGCCATGGCGCTCGCGTCCATATGGTGGAATTCGATGCCGTGTTTTTCGCGCACTTTCCAGCCGGGCAGCGAGGCGTTCAGTTCGGCCTGGCTTTCATAGACCTGGAGATTGCCCTCCTTGCGCAGCATCGCGGCCGTGCCGGTCTCGGCGAGGAAAGGCTCCAGCTCCGCCCTGGAGAGGTCCATCAGCGCGGTCTGCGCGGCGGTGGAATGGGCGACGCGGCTGGCGGAGCAGGCGCGCCAGAAGCGGAACATCCACGGCGCGATCTGCACGGCATAGGACGGCGGAATGCTGAGCGGCCCGAGCGGGTCGAGCAGCCATTTCGGCGCCTTCTTCAAAATGCCGGGCGAGGCGAGCGGCAGGATATCGGTGAAGGCGAAGGCGCCTGCATTGCCGGCGGAAGCGCCGGCGGCCGGCGCCTCGCGCTCCAGCACGGTGACGGAGAGACCGCGCGCCTGCGCGGCGATCGCCGCCGAAAGCCCGACGACGCCGGCGCCGATCACCACGACATCGGGCATGGTTTCAGTCTTCATCATGGCCTCAATGGGTGGCGGCGAGGAAGTTTTGCAGCTCCGGATCTTTCGGCGCGCCAAAAAGCGTTTCCGGCGGCGCGATCTCGGCCATCACGCCCTTGTGGAAGAAGGCGACGCGGTCGGAGACTTCGCGGGCGAACTTCATCTCGTGCGTGACGCAGATCATCGTCATGCCCTCGGAGGCGAGCATGCGCAGCGTATCGAGCACTTCGCCGACGAGCTGCGGGTCGAGCGCCGAGGTTACCTCGTCGAACAGCATGTAGGCCGGGGACATGGCAAGCGCGCGGGCAATCGCCATGCGCTGCTGCTGGCCGCCGGACATGCGGTTCGGATAGACCTTCAGCTTGTCGCCGAGGCCGACATGGGTGAGCTGCTTGACGGCCATAGCCTCGGCCTCGGCCTTCGACTGGCCGAGCACTTTTCGCGGCGCGAGCATGACGTTTTCCAGCACCGTGAGGTGCGGGAAGGCGTTGAACTGCTGGAAGACGATGCCGAGCTTGCGGCGCAGCTTGTTGAGGTCCGTCGCCTTGGCGTGCACGTCGGTACCATCCACCACGATGCGGCCGGCATCGATGGTCTCCAGCCCGTTGATGCAGGTGAGCAGCGTCGATTTGCCGGAGCCCGAGCCGCCGATGATGGTCAGCACCTCGCCCTTCTGGACGGTGAGGTTGATCCCCTTCAGCACTTCCAGCGAGCCGAAGGATTTGCGGACGTTTTCGATCTCAATCATTGGGGGACCACCGTTTTTCGAGATAGCCGCCAAGCCGGGCTATGGGGAAGCTGATGATGAAGTAGATGGCGCCGCAGATGAGCAGGATGAACAGCGGTTCCTGCAGGCGCGTGACGAGGATCTGCGAGGCGCGCAGGAGCTCGATGAGGCCGAGCCAGAGCACGAGCGCCGAATCCTTCATGACGCCAAGCGTCAGTCCGATCCAGGACGGCAGCGAGACGCGGGTGGCGAGCGGCGCCACGATGTAGCGCATGTCCTGCCACCAGGTCATGCCGAGCGAGCGGGCCGCGCGGCGCGTGGTCAGCGGCACGGAGGAGATGCCCCCGCGCACGATCTCGGTGCAATAGGCGGCCGTATAGAGCGACAACACCACGCAGGAGGTGGTGAAGGGCGCCCAACCGAGCTTCATGATCGATTGAGCCGCATTGCCGAGCACGAGCTGGATGAGCAGCGGCACGGAGCGGAAGACATCGAGCAGGAAGGTGAGCGGGATCGACCAGTAGGGGCCGGCCTGGTTGCGGACGACGCCGAAGATGACGCCGAGCACGGTGCCGGCCAGCACGGAGACGGCGGTGACGGCGAGCGTCATGGCTGCGCCCTTAGCGAGGAAGCCGAGATCGGCCAGCGTGAGAGCGGTATCGAACATGGTTTACCCTCTCAGTAGCGGAACATGCGCGTGGCAGCGAGGCGGGCTGCCAGCGTCACGGCCTTGGCGATCAGGTAGTAGATGACCGCCGCGAGCGCGAAGAATTCGAAGGTCCGGAAGGAGACCGCGTTCAGCGCCTGCGTGACGCCCGCAAGATCCGTGTTCATGCCGACGGTGACGCCGAGCGAGGTCATCAGGATCGCCCAGACCGCCTGGTTGGTGGCCGGCAGGAAGGCGATGCGCAGCATCTGCGGCATGACGATGTAGCGGAAGGCCATGAGCGGCGTCATGCCGAGAGAACGGCCGGCACGGGCCTGCGTCTCCGGAATGGCCTTCAGCGCGCCGCGAAAATTCTCCGCGAGATAGCCGGCATTGTTGAAGGCGATGCCGACGAGCAGCGCGGTGTAGGGGCTCAGATGGATGCCAAAGCTGCCGAGGCCGAAATGCGCCATGTAGATCTGGAAGAGGGCGGGCGTGTTGCGCGCGATCTCGACCCAGGCCGTGGTGAAGCCGGAGAGGATGCGGTTGCCGGAGAGCCGGAACAGCGTCAGCGCCATGGCAACGGCAAGGCCGATGACCATGGAGAGAAGCGCGATCTGCAGCGTGACCAGCGCCCCGTCGAGGAGCTGCGGCAACGCCTTCAGCGCCTGATTCCAGTGGAAGGTGTAGTTGAACATGCCGTCTCACCTTTTGGAAATGAGGAACGGCGCGGGAGAAGAACCCGCGCCGCCTTGGAAACGGCTCTCTTAGCGGTAGACACCGCCGACCGAGAGGTCCGGCACGTCGCCGCCGACCCACTTCTCGTAGAGTTCCTTGTAGCGGCCGGTGCGAACCTGCTGGTTGATGAAGAGGTTCAGGTAGTTGATCAGGCCGTATTCTTCGCGGTTGGTGAAGAGCGCGACATAGTCGATGTCATAGGGCGCCTTGCCGACGACGGAGATGCCGGGGAACTTGCCGGTCTTGACGTTGGCCTGGGCGACCGTCGAGGTCGAGACGGTGGCGTCGATCTGGCCCTGGCTCAGCGCCAGGAACACGTCGGCCTGGGTCTGGTACGGGCGGAACTCGCCGGCGCCCCATGCCTTGACCGAGTTTTCCAGCGCGATGGCCTCGAACGTGCCGGCGGTGGCGCCGACCGTCTTGCCCTTCATGTCCTCGAAGGATTTGACGCCCGACTTGTCATTGGCGGTGACGGCCATTTCGAAGGCGAAGTAGGGGATCGTCATGCCGACGGTCTTGGCACGCTCCAGCGTGTCGGAGGTCGAGGCGACGCCGACATCGACGCGGCCGGACATGAGCGCCGGGATGCGCTCCGGGAAGGGCGTTTCGACGATCTCGGCGGTGACGCCGAGCGCCTTGGCGAGGTCGTTGCAATAATCGACGTCGAAACCGATCGGGTTGTTGCTCTCGTCGCGCGCGCCCATCGGCGGGAAGTCGAGCACGACGGCGCAGCGCAGCGTGCCGGACGCGATGATGTCGTCCAGCTTGTCGGCCTTGGCCGGGCTGGTCAGAGCGGTGGCGGCCACGAGGCCGAAGGCGAGGACCGAGGTCTTCTTCATTACTCTCTCCCTGGATTGGTCAGTCGATTCCGTCGGCGCAGGTTCCTCCTTCGCCAAAACGGTAACCGGCCTTAAAATACAACTAATATACAAAAAGTATATACCAGGGACGCGGAAAATATGCAGACCGGGCCACCCTTTCGGACAGCCCGGCCAAGGCGCTGAATCAGTTGAGGAAATCTTCCGGCAACAGGCCTTCCGGCATGTTCTGGTAGGAAACGGGGCGCAGGAAACGGCGGATCGACATCGTGCCGACGCTTGTCGCGCCGAAATTCGTCGAGGCCGGGTAGGGGCCGCCATGCACCATGGAATCCACCACTTCGACGCCGGTCGGGAAGCCGTTGACCAGCACGCGGCCGGCCTTGCGCTCCAGGACCGGGCGCAGGCGCTTGGCGGCGTCGAGGTCGCTGGCATCCATGTGGATAGTCGCCGTCAGCTGGCCCTCGAACGTGCGGGCAAGCGCTTCCATCTCATCCAGCGAACCGACGCGCACGACGAGGCCGAGCGGACCGAAGACTTCTTCCGAAAGCGCATGGTCGGCGAGGAACTGGTCGCCGGAGATCTCGAAGAGGTTCGGCAGCGCGGTGCGGCCGGTGGATTCGCTCGAAAACAGCGGCTTCACCGTGTTGCGGCTTTCGAAGCGTGCCTGGCCGTCGTGATAGGCCTTGGCGATGCCGTCGGTCAGCATGGTCTGCGGGCCGACCTTGCCGAGCGCTTCCACGGCAGCGGCGGTGAAGCGGTCGGCGTCCGGGCCGTCCGTCACGATGGCGATGCCCGGATTGGTGCAGAACTGGCCGGCACCCATGGTGAGCGAGCCCGCCCAGCCCTGGCCGAGCCCTTCGGCGCGCGCCTTCAGCGCTTCCGGCAGCAGGAACATCGGGTTGACCGAGCCGAGTTCGCCGAAGAACGGGATCGGCTCGGGACGCGCGGCGCAGAGGTTGAACAGCGCGCGCCCGCCGGCGAGCGACCCGGTAAAGCCGACGGCCTTGATCAGCGGATGCTGCACCACGGCTTCGCCGACCTGGCGGTTGCCGCCCTGGATGAGCGAGAAAACGCCCGGATGCACGCCGGTCTTGCGGATCGCGGCTTCCACGGCTTCGGCGACGATTTCGCCCGTGCCCGGATGGGCGGAGTGCCCCTTCACCACGACGGGGCAACCGGCGGCAAGGGCTGCGGCCGTGTCGCCGCCGGCGGTCGAGAAGGCGAGCGGGAAGTTCGAGGCGCCGAACACGGCGACCGGGCCGATCGGCCGCTGGATCAGGCGGATTTCCGTGCGCGGCATCGGCTCGCGATTGGGAAGGGCGGCGTCGAAGCGGCGGTCGAGATAGTCACCCTTCTCGATATGGTCGGCGAAGAGGCGCAGCTGCCCGGTCGTGCGGCCGCGTTCACCCTGCAGGCGGGCTTCCGGCAGGCCGGTTTCCTGGCTGCCGATTTCGGTGATGGCGTCGGCGCGCGCCTCGATCTCGTCGGCGATGGCGCGGAGAAAACCGGCGCGTGTTGCACGCGAGGAATAGCCGTAGCTGAGGAAGGCCTCTTCGGCAGCTTCCGCAGCGCGGTTGACGAGCGCCACCGTGCCGGTCGCGAAGCTATGCGCCGGCCCATGGGCGGGCGAGGAGGTGAAGGTGCCGTCGCCATCCAGCCATTCGCCGGCGACGAGGTGTTTACCGTTGGGAGTGAAAGCCATTTGACGTACCTTTCTCGGAGAATAGGGATTCGCCCTCACCAGACTTCGGGCGGGCGAATTGCACTTGTCGAAATCTTGTATACTCTATGTATGCAAATACTCAATCACCAACTGCCGCAGCCGGCATCAGCCTTGAGAGACGAACGATGACGCAAACCTCCACCTTGACGATTGCCGACCTCTACGCGCGCGTCGAAGCGATCTTCCGCAAGGCCGGATTGAACGACGTGCAGGCCGGCGCGCTCGCCCGGGTTATCGTCGCCGGCGAGCGCGATGCCTGCAAATCGCACGGCATCTATCGCATCGAGGGCGCGCTGCGCACGGTGAAGGCGGGCAAGGTCAATCCGCATGCGGTGCCGGAGCTGGAGTTGAACGAGGGCACGGCCATCGTGAAGGTCAATGCCAATGGCGGCTTTGCAAACCCGGCCTTCGAGCTCGGCGTGCCGGCACTTGCCGAGCGCGCCCGCAAGCTCGGCCTCGCGTCGCTCGTCATCAACGACTGCACGCACTTTTCCGCGCTTTGGCCGGAAGTCGAAGCCGTGACCAACGAGGGCCTGGCAGGCCTCGTCATGTGCCCGAGCTATGCGACCGTGGCGCCGACCGGCGGCAACAAGCCGCTGTTCGGCACCAATCCCTTCGCCTTCGGCTGGCCGCGCCCGAACCAGTCGCCCTATGTCTTCGACTTCGCCACCTCGGTCGCCGCCCGCGGCGAGATCGAGCTGCATCGCCGTGCCGGCAAAAAATTGCCGGAAGGCTGGGCGATCGACGCCGACGGCAACCCGACGACGGACCCGGAAGCGGCCCTTGCCGGCGCCATGCTGCCCTTCGGCGGCCACAAGGGGTCTGCCATCAGCACCATGATCGAGCTTCTTGCCGGCGTCATGATCGGCGACCTCACAAGCCCTGAAGCGCTCGCCCAGCTCGGCACGACGACGCTCGCACCCGCCCATGGCGAGCTGATCATCGCCATGTCGCCGGAAGCCTTCTCCGCAGGCCGCCCCGGCGATCCCTTCGCCCGTGCCGAAGTGCTGTTCGAGGCGATCGTCGGGCAGGGCGCGCGCCTGCCCTCGCAGCGCCGCTTCGTCGCCCGCAAAAAATCCGAGACGGAGGGCATCACGCTGACGGCCGCCGAGATCGAGCAGCTGGATCGTCTTGAGGAAAAGGGCCTCGACGCCGTGTCGTGATGGTCTTGGACCGCGGCGGCGTCGCTGCCGCGGTTCTCAGCCCTTTTGCAGGGCGAGATGGGCGCCGAGCCCGATGAGCACGGTCCCGCCCGCCTTGCGCACCAGCGCCTGCACGCCGCTCGACCGCTTCAGCCGTGCAAGGATCACATCCGCCAGCAGCACGCTGACCACGTCGGCGAAGGTGAAGATCAGGTTGACCACCGTGCCGAGAATGGCGAGCTGCGCCCAGATCGGCAGGCCGGCGGTGCTGTCGACGAACTGCGGCAGGAAGGCGAGGAAGAAGATCGCCGTCTTCGGGTTGAGGATCTCGACCGTGACGCTTTCGACGAAGGCCCGCCGCCCGCCCTTCGCGACCGCACCGTTCTCCTCGCGGATATCCGTCGCGCGGAACAGTGAAATCCCGAGCCAGATCAGATAGGCCGCACCCGCGAGCTTGACGCCGGTATAGGCGACGGGAACCGCATGAAACAGCGCGGAAAGCCCGGCGGCGGCTGCGATGATATGGGCGTAGGCGCCGAGATGAATGCCGAACACCGCCATCAGCCCGGCCTTGCGCCCGCCCGCCATCGTCCGGGCGGCGGCATAGAGCATCGCGGGGCCGGGAATGAAGGCAAAGATCGCCGTGGTGACGGCAAAGGCAAGCAGCACGTCCAGGGAAGGCATTTCGGGTTCCTCTCGTTCAGGTCTCGCGACCGTCGCAGAAGAGGGCCGTTGCGGCAATCCCAAACGAGCACCGCCCGCAGCGTCGGCTGCGGGCGGCAAGCAAGTCATGAAGGAACGGCCTGGATCAGGCGGCCTTATACGTCTGGACGGCGCCCGGCAGCTTGCTCCATTCGGCATACCAGGTGTCGAACAGCTTGAGCTGGGTTTCGACATAGCCGCGCTGGCTGTCGGAAAGCGCGTCGTCCTCATTGAAGTGCAGCGTGTATTCCGCGTCGCCCTTCAGCACCATCATGTGCTTGAAGTAGAGCACGAGGTCCGGGCCTTCGTCGAAGGAGGAGAGCACGCCGAGCGCCGATTCCAGCTCCAGCGCGCGGCTGCGGGCATCCGCATCGCCCTTGGCGGCCGCCTGGGCGAGGTTGCACATGTGAAGCACTTCCTTCGGCAGCACGCAGCCGATGCCGGTGATCGCGCCGACGGCGCCGCAATTGACGAAGCCGTGGAACACGCAGGTATCGACGCCGATCATCAGCGAGACGTCATCATCGCGGCTGGTGATGTTTTCGGCCGCATAACGCATGTCCGCGGCGCCGCCGAATTCCTTGAAGCCGACGAGGTTCTTGTGGTCCTGGCGCAGCGCGAAGAACAGGTCGGCGCGAGTGGCGAAGCCGTAATAGGGGCTGTTGTAGATGACGGCCGGCAGGTCCGGGGCGGCCGACAGGATCGCCTTGAAGTGGTTCTTCTGGGCAGCGACCACCGTGCCGCGCGACAGCACGCGCGGAATGACCATCAAGCCGTGAGCGCCGACCTTCTGGGCATGCGCGGCATGCGCCACGGCAGAGGCGGTGTTGACCGCACCGGTGCCGACGATGACCGGAATGCCGGCCTTCACCAGGCGCTCGACGCCTTCCATGCGCTGCGCATCGGTGAGCAGCGGCCAGTCACCCATCGAGCCGCAATAGACGACGGCGGACATGCCCTTCTCGATGAGTTCCTTGCCCTTGCGCACCAGCGCGTCGAAATCCGGGCTGCGGTCGTCCTTGCAAGGCGTCATCAGGGCGGGGATCACACCGGAAAAAATCTTGGCCTTCATGTCGGTCTCCTCTCGGGCTGTTCGGTCGGTCTGGCGGGCCGGCGCAAGGCCTCCCCGTTTCATGATGACGGCATAACATCTTGTATTTTATTTGTCGACAAGAAAAATACAGCTACATTATAGGGCGATGTCGAGCCTGTCGTTGCGGCTGAACAGCTTCTGCACCTGCGCCACGATCTGCTCGGCATGCGCCTTGCCCAGCCGGTCGGCCGCCTCGACGTCGCGCGCCTCGATGGCCGCGATGATCTCCGCATGTTCATCGACGAAGCGCTGCGGGAACTGCTCTTCGTAGGACTGGTAGTAGAGCCGCAAGATCCGCCGCGCCTCGTCGAGAAGCCGGCGAAACAATCCGGTGAAATAGGGGTTGCGGCCCGCCTCGGCGATCGCGGCGTGGAAGGCGACATTGGTGGCGATCATCGCCAGTGTGTCGCGCGCCGCGACCGCCGCCGCGTAATCCTCGTGAAACCCGCGGATGATCGGCAGGTCCTCCGGCCGGTGGCTCTGTGCTGCCAGCCGCGTCGTCACCCGGTACATCAGCACCAGCGCGTCGAAGAGCGTGTTGAGGTTGAGGAAGTCGATGTTCGACACCATGGTGGAGCGGTTCGGCAGCGTCTCGATCAGCCCTTCGCCGGCAAGCCGCACCAGCGCCTCGCGGATCGGCGTGCGCGACATCTTGAACCGCTCGGCAAGCTGCACCTCGTCGACCGGGCTGCCGGGCGCGATCCTCAGGTCGAGGATCTCGTCGCGCAGAAGGTCGTAGACCATCTTTACGCCGGAGCCTCGCTTGCGTTCGGGCAGGGAATCGGTATCACTCATCGAAAAATCCTCTTGTCGACATAAGAAATACAGTTCTCTGTCGGCTCTATCAATCGTTTTAAAGGAGCCCTTTGGCGAAAGCGCCGTCAAGCCGTCAGAAGGAATAGTTCGGCGCTCTGTCGCCGGGGTTCGGGCCGTAAATCGGCTCGCAGGGTGAAAACGTTCGAAAATCGGAGAAAGTGCCATGCGCAGCAGCAAGGTCATCCATATCGTCTCCTGCCACGCCGAGGGCGAGGTGGGCGATGTCATCGTCGGCGGCGTCGCACCGCCGCCCGGCGCCACGCTCTGGGAGCAGCGCAACTTCATCGCCGAGGACAAGACGTTGCGCAATTTCGTGCTGAACGAACCGCGCGGCGGCGTCTTCCGCCACATCAATCTGCTCGTGCCGCCGAAGGACCCGCGCGCCACCATGGGCTTCATCATCATGGAGCCGGAGGATACGCCGCCGATGTCCGGCTCGAACTCGATCTGCGTCTCCACCGTGCTGCTCGACAGCGGCATCGTGCCGATGGTCGAGCCGGAGACCCATATGATCCTTGAGGCGCCGGGCGGGCTGGTCAACGTCGTCGCCACCTGCCGCAACGGCAAGGCCGAGCGCATCACCGTCACCAACGTGCCCTCCTTTGCCGACAGGCTCGATGCCAAGCTGGAAGTCGAGGGCCTCGGCACGCTCACCGTCGACACCGCCTATGGCGGCGACAGTTTTGTGTTCGCCGACGCCCGCGCGCTCGGTTTTGCGATCGCGCCGGACGAGGCCCGCGAACTCGCCGAAACCGGCATCCGCATCACCAGGGCCGCCAACGAACAACTCGGCTTCACCCATCCGGAAAATCCGGAATGGAACCACATCTCCTTCTGCCAACTCACGCTGCCGGTCGAGGAGCGCGACGGCGCGCTGCACGGCCGCAACACCGTCGTCATCCAGCCGGCAAAGCTCGACCGTTCGCCGACCGGCACGGGCTGCTCGGCGCGCATGGCCGTGCTGCATGCCCGCGGCCAGATCAAGGTCGGCCAACGCTTCTCCGGCTATTCGATCCTCGATTCGCGCTTCGATTGCCGCATCGTCGGCGAAACGACGGTCGGCGGGCGCCCCGCCATCGTGCCGGAAATCTCCGGCCGCGCCTGGATCACCGGCACCAGCCAGGTCATGCTCGATCCCGACGATCCGTGGCCGGCCGGCTACCGCCTGGCCGATACCTGGCCGCGCAAGCAGTAACCCTTCTCTCCCGGCGGCACCGCGAAAGCGTGCGCCGCCGGAATTGCTTTGACCTCTTCCACAAATCGCGCTAATCACCAAGTCATCAGATGACTTGGTGATTTTATGCGCTCTCTCAGCAAGACCAACCTCGCCGATACCGCCGTCGAGGCGATCCGAACGGAAATCCTCCGCCAGCGCTGGACGATCGGCGAAAAGCTGCCGAACGAGGCGGCGCTGTCGGCCATGCTGTCGGTGAGCCGCGGCACGGTGCGCGAGGCCGTGCGCGTGCTCGTCTCGCAGGGCTATCTGGAGACGCGGCAGGGCTCCGGCACCTATGTGCTCTCGACCGCTGATACGAGCCGCCCGCTCACCATGGCACGCCGCGCCGGCCTGCGCGACCAGTTCGAGGCCCGCCTGGCGCTCGATGCGCAGGCCGCGCGGCTTGCGGCGCTGCGCCAGACGCCGGCAATAATCGCCAGGCTTCGCGCCCTGCTCACCGAGCGCGGCAATTACGAGGGCGGCGACAAGACGGCTTTCATCGCCCGTGATCTCGCTTTCCACCAGGCGGTGATTGCCGCATCGGGAAACAGCGTGCTGGTCGGCATGTTCGATTTCTTCTCGGCGCTGATCACCGAGACCATCGAGGCGACGCTCGGCGAGGATCTGCCGGAGCCGGACATGGCCGCCCATGCCGCGATCGTCGACGCCATCGAAAGCGGCGATCCGGACGCGGCGGATGCGGCCGTGCGCCGCTTCATGGCGCCCGTGCTTTCCGCCCTCGACCGGTTGCTGATGTCATGAGAAATCCCGACCCGACCGATCCCGGCGCAATCGACCTGATCGACGCCGAAGCCGACAGCGTGCCGGCGCCAGCACCGCACCGGCCGCCGACGCCGGTTGCCCGCTTCCTGCTCGGCGCCAGCCTCGTGCTCATCGCCTTCAACCTGCGGCCCGTCTTCTCCAGCGCCTCGGCGCTGCTGCCGGAAATCCGGGAGCATCTCGGCCTCTCCGCCACCGGCGCCAGCCTGCTGACGACACTGCCGGTCGTTTGCCTCGGCCTGTTTTCGCCGCTGGCGCCGCGGCTTGCCCAGCGGATCGGCACGGAGCGCACGCTGCTTGCCGTGGTCTTCCTGTTGGCGCTTGGCACCGCGCTGCGTGGTTTGTCCTCCCTGCCGCTGCTGTTCCTTGGCACGGCGCTTGCCGGCGCCTGCATCGCGGTCGGCAATGTCCTGCTGCCCGGTCTCGTCAAACGCGATTTTCCCGACAAGGCGGCGCTGATGACGGGCTGCTACACCATGGCGCTCTGCGCCGGTGCCGCGGGTGCCGCCGGCCTGACGCTGCCGATCGAGCATGCGCTCGGCGGCTCGCTCGATGGCGCGCTGGCGATCTGGGCGGTGCCGGCGGTGATCGTCGGCCTGCTCTGGCTGCCGCAGGTGCTGTCCACGCGCATGCAGGCCAAGCGCGCCGGCTTCCGTGTCGAAGGCCTGTGGCGCGACCGTGTTGCCTGGCAGGTCACGCTGTTCATGGGCCTGCAATCCGCACTCGCCTATTGCGTCTTCGGCTGGCTGGTGCCGATCCTGCGCGAACGCGGGCTCGATGGCGTGACGGCCGGCGCCATCGTCTCCATGTCGGTGATGGTGCAGGCTGGCGCCTGCCTGGTCGCGCCGCACTTGGCTGTGCGTGGAAAAGACCAGCGGCTGATCAATGTCGCGCTCTGCGGCATCGCCGTCGTCGCCCTACTCGGGCTGCTCTTCGCGCCGCTGTGGACGGTGTGGTTCTGGGCGGTGCTGCAGGGCATCGGACAGGGCGGGCTGATCGCGGTGGCGATGACCGTGATCGTGCTGCGCACCCGCGATCCGCATGTCGCGGCGCATCTTTCCGGCATGGCGCAATGCATCGGCTACCTGCTCGCCGCCATCGGGCCGCTCGTCGTCGGCCTCATCCGCGGCTGGACCGGCAGTTTTGCCTGGAGCGCCGTGCTCTTTGTATTGCTCGGCCTCGGCGCTGCGGTGAACGGCTGGTTTGCCGGGCGCGCCCTCTATGTGAATGCGCGCACGGTGGAAACCGCGGGCTGAACGATGCCCACCTCGGTCACGATGATGTCCATCGCAATGTCGTGCGGCTGTGGATAGATCGTCGCCAGCCGCGCCGCGCTATAGCCGACGCCGATGACCCTCGGCCTTGTCGGCATGGCCGCCAGCGTGCGGTCGAAGAAACCGCCGCCGTAACCGAGCCGGTAGCAGGCGGCATCGTAGCCGACGACCGGCGCGAGCACGATATCCGGCAGGCAGGGGCGCGCTTCAGCCGGGATGGGAATGTTCCAGACGCCGCGCGACAGCGCCTCGCCCGGTTGCCAAAGGTGGAATTCCAGCGGCCGCCCCTTCTCGACGACCACCGGCAGCGCCGTCCTGCCGCCGCGCCTCACCACTTCGTCAAGCAGCGGCCGAAGGTCCGGCTCGCCGCGGAAGGGCCAGTAGGCGCTGAGGATGCGGCCGCTGACATCACCGATTTCCGCCAGCACGCCGGCAGCGATCGCCTCACCATGGGATGCCCGCACCGCCGCCGGCACCGCCAGCCGCGCCGCGATCAGCCGCTCGCGTTCATTTTTGCGCCAGCGATTGATATCGGTCCAGGTCTGCCGGTCGGGCAGGCCGAGATAGGCCGGATCGACCTCGTGCATGAAGCAGGCCGGCGAGGCAAAGGTGGCGGGAACGTCGTCGTTATCCATAAAGTCGGCCTCCGTCGGGTGGCTTGCCGCCAGAATGCCCCCCGTCTCCTTATCTGGCAAACGAATTCGCCTCGCGCAGCACCTCGGCCAGCACCGCCGCATGGTTGAATTCCCGGTTGCGCGAGCTATAGAGCAGCGTGACCATGCCCGCCGCGCTGCGTGCGCGCAAAAGGTCCACCGCCGGGTTTTCCCGCAGCTCCGCGCGATAAAGCTGCTGGAATTCCGCCCAGCGTTCCGGCCTGTGGTCGAACCATTTGCGCAGCTGCGATGTCGGTGCGACATCCTTCAGCCAGTCGTCGAACGCGGCCTTCTCCTTCGACAGGCCGCGCGGCCAGAGGCGGTCGACGAGGATGCGCGCGCCGTCCGCCGGGTCGGGCGCGTCGTAGATGCGCTTGATCTGCACGGGCATCGGCCTGCCTCCTGTCCTGTCTCCTATTGGAGAGCAGAAAGCGGCCCATGCTTCAAGCCGGGCCACGGGGGCGGCGTTCGGCCGCGGCGGCTTGACTTTGCCGGCGGGCTCACGCCATCATGGCCCCATGACGATGACGCACTCCATAGCCCGGTTTCTGAAGCGGTTGTTTCCGCTCGCAGGACACTAGCCCCTCGGGTTGGACGCGTCGCGCCCCGGCCGTGGGGCGATAGCGGTTTCGTCGCGTGACGAGAACCGCGCCAGAAGAGCGCGACACATTCCCCTATTTTCCTTTGCCGCGCGCCTGCCGGGCGCTGCGAAACCGTGTCGTGAGGTTTTTATGATCGCCAAGACCAAGGACAGGCGCCTGCCTGCCATCACCATCGCCCGCTCCGAACATGCCCGCCTGTCGAACCTCGCCGATATGCTGGCCGAGCGTGATCCCCATGCCGCCGAGCAGCTCGCCGCCGAACTCGACCGCGCGAAGATCGTCGACGACGCGCGTATGGTGCCCGGCGTGATGCGCATGGGCTCCGTCGCAGAATTCCAGATCGACGACGAGGCGCCGCAGAGTGCCGAACTGGTGTTCCCGAAGGATGCCGACATTTCCCGCCAGCGCATTTCCGTGCTCACGCCGGTTGGCGCGGCCCTTCTCGGCCTTTCCGCCGGCCAGTCGATCCAGTGGGCGGCGCGTGACGGCCGGGTGCGGCGCCTCAGCGTCATCGCCGTTCACGCGGCGGAAGAAGCGCGCGCCTCCTGAGGGTTTTGCCGACCATGAAATTCCTCTCCTTTTCTGACGTCGGGCGCATCGGAGGTTGCCTCGTCGCAGGATCGTGACCCCCTGCGCCGCACCTGCGGCCAGGGGGCTTCTCCACCATGGATTTTGGATGCTCCGCCCAAAGTGCGGGCAGGATGGAGAATGGCGATGGGACAGGATCCCGCGATGCTCACGGCAAGAGACGGATATGTATTGGACAGGATGCTTCGGGAATGGCCGTCGCTCACGCCGGAATGGCTGGCGCTCCTGAAGCGGAAAGTATCGGCCGGCCGGCTGCCCATGGAGTTGCACGCACCCGCCGATCTCGCGATGATCGATGCGCGCGTGTCGTTCCGCTGTGCCAGCGGGCTCACGGATACGCGCAGCCTCTGCCTTCCCGGCACCTACGCGCCGGGCAGCGCCTTCCTGCCGATCACCACCTTCTATGGCCTTGCCCTTCTCGGCCTGCGCGAGGGCCAATCGATGGCCTTCGACCGGCCGGAGGGACGCCGCGACTGGATCGTGCTGGAGAAGGTGCTCTTCCAGCCGGCTGGCGTGGACCCTGCTCCCTTGGCGCCTCGGCGCCCTTTCCGGTTGATCGCCGGCGGCCTCGTCGAGCGCGCCTTCACGGCCGCCAACGAAAATGGACCCGGAAGAGGTCCGGGGCCGTCTGCTGCCTGAAGGCGGGCGAGGGCCTGTCAACTCACGCCACGCGGGGCTTTTGTCAGATGCCCTGCCCGTGGCCGCTCATCAGGCTGGTAGGGCCGGTCTGGGAGAGGCTTTTGGCGAGCGTGGCCAGAAGATCGGTCTGGGAGATGATGCCTACGACATGGCTGTTATTATCGACGATGACGACGGCGTGGATGCTGCCGTCCGTCAGGCGCGGCAACAGGCCGATCGCCGGGTCGGAAGCACTTGCGGTCGCGGCCTCGGAGACGGGAAGATGAGCCGCGGGCGCCATGGCGGCAAGCTCGCGCAGGCCCACCGTGCCGAGCAGGCGCCGGTCGCCATCGAGCACGGGCAGGGTGCGGATGTCGTGGTCGAGCAACAGGGCGCGCGCCTCTTCCGTGGTCGCGTCGGCGGCGACCGTCACCACGTCGCGCGACATGATGTCGGCGGCGGTCAGTTCGCCGCGCTGGCGCAGGAGCGCCTGCATCTCGACCTGCCGGAGCAGCGTGTCGAGGTCGGCCCGGCTGATGTCGAGCGTCTCGTTCAGGCTGGCAATGGCGGTGTCGATGTCCTCGCTGTTGAAGCCGACACGCAAGGCGGCCGGCGGATCGGCGGTCTTGTGCGTGTTGACGGGCGCGATCGCCTGGCGGTGCGGGTACTGCCGCCCCGCCAGTCGGTGGAACATCATGCCGAGCGCAACGAGGATCAGCGAGTTGATGGCGATCGGCACGAGCGGAAACCAGAAGCCGGCCCGCGTGACGGCAGCACCCCCGATGACGGCCGTGAGCGCCGCGGCCCCGCCCGGCGGATGCAGGCAGCGGGTCAGCGACATGACGAGGATGGCGAGCGCCACGGCAAGACCGATGGCGATGGTCGGGTCGGTCACGAGCATGGTGACGGCCACGCCGACGAAGGCGGAGATCGTGTTGCCGCCGACGATCGACCAGGGCTGCGCAAGCGGGCTTGCAGGCACCGCGAAGAGCAGCACGGCAGAGGCGCCGATGGGCGCGACGATCAGCGGAAGATGCGGCCCCTGCCCCATGAAGAGGCCACAGACGAGGCCGGTGAGGCAGATGCCGATCAGGGCGCCGAGGCAGCCGATCAGGCGTTCCTTGAGCGTGGCGCCGGCGAGAATGGGAAAGAAGAGCCGGAACTTGGACAGAATGCCCGGTTTATGGGCACCGTGCTGGGGAGGGGCCACGACGATCCTGATCTTGAAAAGGCAGATGATTATTTTCTAGGCTTATGTGCCGATCACGCCGGGGACGCAAGGAAGATTTTGCTTTTCTGTGGAGGAGGGCGAGAGCGACGAATCGCAGGCAACAAAAAAGCCCGGCAAAGCCGGGCTTTTTGCAACATCCGGAAAATCCGGATTGGGAATTTGGTGCCCAGAAGAGGACTCGAACCTCCACACCCTTTCGAGTACCAGCACCTGAAGCTGGCGCGTCTACCAATTCCGCCATCTGGGCGACGGAGAGCCATGTAGAAGGCCCGCACTCTTGTGTCAACAGGCTTTTTGAAGTTTTTGCAACAGCTTGGCGAAAACCTTCATTCGCGGCCGAGTGCCCATTCGCGAATGCGCGCCAGCCCGGCCGCGAGCAACCGGGCGGCGGCGGCCTCATCCTTGGCCTCCACATAGCAGCGCATTTCCGGCGCATTGCCAGAGGGGCGGAAGTGGATGACGCTGGCATCGTCCAGCGTCACGCGCAGCCCGTCGATATCGCTTGTCTTCATTGGCACGCCGATGGGGGCGAGGAAGGCGGACAGGGCGCCGGCACCTGAACGCAGCTCCGCCATCAGGGCGGCGCTGGTTTCGACGGGAAAGTGCTCTAGCCGGTCGCTGGCGGCCGCGGGCAGCGCGAAGCCGGCGGCGATCTGGGAGAGCGGCCGGTTTTCCGCAGCGGCGAGCGAGAGCACGGCGAGCACCGGCATCAGGCTGTCGCGGGTCGGCAACGGGGCGAGGGCATGATCGTTCACGGTGAAAGGGGTGGCGGTCAGCGTGCCGCCATTCGCCTCGAAGCCGACGACGGCGGTTTCGCCGCCGGCGACCGCTTCGTTCATCGCAGCGATCACGAAGGGGGAGCCGACCCTGGTGCGCAGCACCTTGCCGGCGACGGCCGCCTCGATGCCGGAATTCGAGGTGACCGGCGTGGCCACAGCGGTCGCGCCGAGGAAGCGGCTGGCGATGAGGCCGACGAGATCGCCGCGGATCGGCGTGCCGGTCTCGTCGGTCACGAGCGGCCGGTCGCCGTCGCCGTCGGCGGAGATGATGGCGTGCAGGCCGTGCTGCACCGCCCAGCCTTGCAGGAGCGCAACGGTCTCGGCGGAAACCGCCTCCGTATCGACCGGGATGAAGGTCTCCGACCGGCCCAGCGCCACGACATCGGCACCGTAGTGGATGAGCACCGCGGCGAAGAGGTCGCGCGCCACCGTCGAATGCTGATAGACGCCGACCCGGAGGCCGGCGAGGCTGCCTTCCGGCAGCAGCGCGCGGTTGCGCGCCTCGTAGAGCGCCATGGCCTCCGCATGCAGGTCGTCCGCGGCCTCCTGAACGGCGTTGAAAACCGTGTTTTCCGCGCGGATTGCTTCGGCGGCGGCGGTGATCGCGGCTTCGTCCGCCTTGTCGATCTCGCCGTCCGGCCCGTAGAATTTTATGCCGTTGCGGTCGGCGGGAATGTGCGAACCCGTTACCATCAGGCAGGCGGCCTTTCGCGCAAGGCCAGTGAGGGCGAGTGCCGGCGTCGGCAGCGCTCCACAGTCGCGCGGGCGAAAGCCGGCCTTGCGAAGGGCTGCGATGGCGATTGCCGAAATCGCCGGGCTGGAGGCGCGAAAATCGCGGCCGATGAGGATCTCGTCACCCTGCCGAGCGATGCCGGCGGCCAGCAGGTGGCGGGCAAAGGCGGTGGCATAGAGCGCGGTGGCAGGCCCTTCGAGATCGACCGACAGGCCGCGCAGGCCGCTGGTTCCGAATTTCAGGCTCATGCGGTCACCTCGTGTCTCTTGCAAGCCGGCCCTCTCAAGGTGCGGCGCGACCATGAATAAAACAAAATGCGTGAACGTAATGCAAAGCAGGGACGTGACAGGGAAGTATCCCGCCAGGAACAGTGAGGATCAACATGTTGAAGATTCGAAATCTCGTTTTCGGTTGCGCGATGGGGATTGCCTCCGCGATCGCGCCCATGGGGGCGGCTCAGGCCGTTCCTCTTGCCGTGCCGAAGGTTGAGACGAAAAGTGACGTCACGCAGGCGCAGGTGCAGTTCTGCTACGGCTACGGCTGCGAACGTCGTTACAATCGTCGCCACTATCGCCCGTATTACGGTGAGCGACGCTATTATCGTCCGCGCTACGAGCGGCCGCGTTATTATGGTGGGCGCGGGGCGCATGTCGAATGGTGCTCCAACCGCTACCGCACCTACGACCCCTATACCAACCGCTACCATGCCGGCGGCGGCGTCTACCGCCTGTGCTATTCGCCTTATCGGTAAGCGACAAGCGCCCTTGGGTCATCCAACGAACGGCGGGCTTCTTGCCCGCCGTTTGTCTTTCAGCCGGGCGTGCTGTCGGCCACGCGGTCAGTATGGCCGAGATCGCGGTCGGGTTCGATGACGTCGCGCACGCGCTGCTTCAGCTCCTTCGGCCCGGGAAAACCGCCGTCGCGCTTGCGCTCCCAGACGAGCGCATCGCCGACGCGGATCTCGAAATTGCCGCCGGTTCCGGGAATGAGCGCCACCTCGCCGAGCGATCCGGAAAAGGTCGACAAAAGCTCCTGCGCCATCCAGCCGGCGCGAAGCAGCCAGTTGCACTGGGTACAGTAGAGAATGGAAACGCGCGGCTTTTCCCCGGTCATGGTCACCTCCTGTCGATAGGGCAAAGCATATAGCAGGGCGGCCCGCTTGGCACGCGATCCGTTCACAACAATGTCAACTCAATTTATCAGGTTTTACCGCCGGACATCTTGTCGCAGCCACGGTCCTGTCGGAGAGGTGTTGCACTGCAACATACAGACAGGACATCCCATGACGGACTTTTCCACCTCCCGCCCGCGCCTCATCATCCCCTCGCTCGGCAGCATCTATTCGGCGCTTGGCGAAAGCGCGGAAACGATCCTGCGCGTGGCGGCCGGCCTGCTTCTTGTCACGCATGGCTACGGCAAGATCCTGAACCCCTTCGGCGCAAGCGGCATGGTGGAAAGCCTCGGCTTCTATCCCGGTGCCTTCTGGTCGCCGCTCTTGTCCGCCACCGAATTCTTCGGCGGCATCCTGATCGCCATCGGCCTCTTCACGCGCCCCGCCGCCTTCGCGGCGATGATCGTGCTGGCCGTCACCGTCTATTTCCACGGCATCGTGCAGGCCGAAGGCCTGATGGGCGCGGAAAAGTCCATCCTCTGGGCGCTGATCATGTTCTATTTCGTCATCCGCGGCGCAAACAGCCACTCAGTCGACGCCAAGCTCGGCCGTCAGTTCTGATCCGTCTCTTCGCGCGGCTGTGGCCTTTCCCGCAGCCGCGCCTTGACGAGCGCGACCAGCGTCTCGCCGTCATAGGGCTTGCGGGCGACGGGAATGACCTCGAAGCCCGCGACGCCATCGCGGTGGATCTCGCCGACGGTGGTGAACAGAAGCGGCACGCGCGCCTCGATCAGCCGTTCGATACGCGCCGTGATCCGCGTCGCGTCAAGCGGCACGTCGAGCAGGCACAGGTCGATATCCGCCAGCGCCGCCGCATCCCACTGGTCGAGCTGTTCCGGCCGCAGCAGTGAAATGCGGCAATCGAGCGCCGCCTTGATCAGATATTCCGCGTCGAGCGCAATCAGGAATTCGCGTTCGGCGATCAAGATGTGCGGAAGAGATGGTTCCATGGCGCCGCACTCCTCATCCATGCGAACAGCCGGAATCACCGGCGGTTTTGGAGGCGGAATGTGAGCTGAGGACGGTGCACTGTCATTTAAAAAAGACATAGTGTTTCGCTGCACGGAACAAGTGTGCACGCTTCACGTTCAGCAAGCCAGCCCGGCGCTCCGGGCTGCGAACGGAAGGGGCAAAACAATATGGCGAGCAGCACGGCGGGCAACCATCCCTCGAAATGGCGCACGCCCTGCCATCAGTGTCCCTTGCGAGACCTGTCAGGCTTTCGCGATTTTTCCGCCAAGGAACTCGACTTCGTCTCGCAGTTCAAAAGCGGCGAACTGTCGAGCGAGCGCGGCGCCACCATCCTCGTCGAGGGCATGCACAGCGCCCATCTCTTTACCGTGCTATCCGGCTGGGCCTTTCGTTACAAGCTGCTGCCCGATGGCCGACGGCAGATCATGAACTATGTGCTGCCCGGCGACCTGCTCGGCCTGCAAGGCAGCCTGATGGGGGAGATGGACCATTCCGTCGAGGCGCTGACGCCGGTGACGCTCTGTGTCTTTGAACGCTCCAAGCTGGAGCGCCTGTTCGAGCGCCATGCGTCGCTCGGCTACGACCTGACCTGGATCGCCGCGCACGAGGAGCGCATCCTCGACGAGCATCTGCTCAGCGTCGGCCGGCGCACGGCGCTGGAGCGCACGGCCTATCTCCTGTCCTTCATCCACCAGCGGGCACATTCGGCCGGCGTCAACGGCGGCCGGCGCGTCATTCCGATCACCCAGCAGCATGTCGCCGATACGCTCGGCCTGTCGCTGGTGCACACCAACAAGACGCTGCGCAAGCTTTCAGAGCGCAAGCTAATGCGCTGGCAGGACAAGGGCTGCGAAATCCTCGACGGGGACGGCCTTCAGGCTCTCGCCGGCTGGGAGGGGCTGAAAGAAGGTGCGCGCCCCTTTATCTAGCGCTTTTATAGGCGCAATTCCGGACGCAAAACCGCTTCACACTTTTGCTGGAATTGCTCAGGCCACGTCCCAGTGCAGCGGGAACATCGGGTCGAATACCGTCACCGGCCCGGCCCCGGTCTCGATCTTCGCCGGGAAGGCGACGGGTTCGGCCCGCTTCACCAGCCGGATCGTCTCTTCATTCACCGGCAGGCCATACCAGGCCGGGCCGTTCAACGAGGCGAAGGCTTCGAGCGTGTCGAGCGCGCCGTCCTGTTCGAACACATGGGCGAGGCAGCTCATCGTGTTGATCGAGGTGTAGATGCCGGCACAGCCGCAGGCGCATTCCTTCAGCGGATCGACATGCGGCGCCGAATCGGTGCCGAGGAAGAAGCGCTTGTCGCCGGAGGTGGCGGCCGCGCGCAGCGCCAGCCGGTGCTCCTCGCGCTTGGCGACAGGCAGGCAATAATAATGCGGGCGGATGCCGCCGACCAGGATGGCATTGCGATTGATGATCAGGTGATGCGTGGTGATCGAACCGGCGAGGTTCGCCTTTGAGGCCTTAATGTAATCGACGCCGTTTTTCGTCGTGACGTGCTCCATGGTCACGCGCAATTCCGGCAGGCGCGTGCGCAACGGGTCCAGAACCGTCTCGATGAATACGGCCTCGCGGTCGAAGATATCGACCTCCGGCGTCGTGACCTCGCCGTGCACGCAGAGCGTCAGGCCGATCTTCGCCATGCGTTCTAGCACGGGCATGGCCTTGTCCATATCGCGCACGCCGCCATGCGAATTGGTGGTCGCGCCAGCCGGATAGAGTTTCACGGCACGGATCAGGCCGCTTTCGTAGCCGGCTTCCACGTCGTCGGGGTTGGTGTGCTCGGTGAGATAGAGCGTCATCAGCGGCTCGAACCGGTCGCCCTTGGGAAGGGCGGCGAGGATGCGGTCGCGATAGGCGGTTGCATCCGCAGTGGTGACGACCGGCGGCACCAGGTTCGGCATGATGATCGCGCGGGCGAAATGGCGGCTCGTGTCGCCGATCACGCCTTCCAGCATGGCGCCGTCGCGCAGGTGCAGGTGCCAGTCGTCCGGCCGGCGGATGGTCAGTTCAGTGGTCATCGGTCATCTCCCGCGTGTTGCGGCTGCGATAGCATCCGCGGGCGACAACGACAATCGCCTCAGAAGGTGTCGATGGTGAGATCGGCGGGGCGCGAGTTCTCCAGGATGCGCTTTCCGTTCGGCAGGTCGTTGCCGTAGAGCTTCCAGCCGATCTGGTCCTCCGGCAGCGCATAGCCCATCCAGCGCCGGCGCAGCCGCTCCTCCAGCACGGGGTAGGGCGGGCCGACGAAGATGGTGAAGTCGAACTTGCCGTCGAGCCCGTCCCAGGGCGCCTCCTTAAAGAGCAGATAGTTGCCCTCGGCGAGGATGAAGCGGGTTTCGCGCGGGATGGCGCGGGCGGCATTGATGGCGATCTCGCGCGACCGGTCGAAAACCGGCACCAGCACTTCGCCCTCCGCCCGTTTCAGCGCCGTGACGATATCGATGAAGCCGCGGCCGTCGAAGGATTCCGGCGCGCCCTTGCGCGGCAGCAGGCCACGCTCGGCGAGAATGCCGTTGTCCATGTGAAACCCGTCCATCGGCAGGATTTCGGCGCTTTCGCCGCGGGCGACGAGCCCGTCGCGCAACGCTTCGGCCAACGTCGATTTTCCTGCGGCCGGCGGGCCTGCGAGGCCGACGAGGAAGCGGCGCGCGTCCCCCGCGCGCCGCTGGAGTGCATCCACGATAGTGGCGGGCGAGATCATGCCGCAATCGCCTCCGCCGGCAGCTTGGCGCCGGTCATGAAGGCGACGGCGTCGGACATGGTGTAGTCCTTGGGGTTTATGACCGTCAGCCGCCGGCCGAGCCGGTGGATGTGGATGCGGTCCGCCACCTCGAAGACATGCGGCATGTTGTGCGAGATCAGCACGATCGGAATGCCGCGCCGGCGCACGTCGAGGATGAGCTCCAGCACGCGCCGGCTTTCCTTGACGCCGAGCGCTGCCGTCGGTTCATCGAGGATGATGACCTTCGAGCCGAAGGCGGCGGCGCGCGCCACCGCCACGCCCTGGCGCTGGCCGCCCGACAGCGTCTCCACCGCCTGGTTGATGTTCTGGATCGTCATCAGCCCGAGTTCCGAAAGCTTGTCGCGGGCGAACTTCTCCATCGCCGAGCGGTCGAGCTTGCGGAACCATTGGCCCATGACGCCCGGTTTGCGCAATTCGCGGCCGAGGAACATGTTGTCGGCGATCGACAGTGCCGGCGACAGCGCGAGGTTCTGGTAGACGGTCTCGATGCCGGCCTTGCGCGCCTCGATCGGCGAGCGGAAGTTGATCACCTGGCCCTGCAGGCGGATTTCGCCTTCGTCCGGCGTGATGGCGCCGGAGATCGCCTTGATCATCGAGGATTTGCCGGCCCCGTTGTCGCCGATCACGGCGAGGATTTCGCCGGGATAGAGGTCGAAGTCGGCATGGTCGAGGGCGGTGACGCGGCCGTAGCGCTTGACGAGCCCTCTTGCCGTAAGGATGGGAGCGGTGAGAATGGGTTCCATCAGCCTGCTACCTTTCTGATCCACTGGTCGATTGCGACTGCCGAGATGATGAGGACGCCGATCAGGAGATAGGTCCATTGCGGGTCCGTGCCGATGAGGCGAAGGCCGAGCGAGAACACGCCGACGATCAGCGCGCCGAAGATCATGCCGAGGATGGAGCCGCGCCCGCCGAACAGCGAGATGCCGCCGATCACCACGGCCGTGATCGATTCGATGTTTGCGAACTGGCCTGCCGTCGGCGAGACCGAACCGATGCGGCCGATGAGCGCCCAGCCGGCGAGCGCACAGATGAGGCCGGACAGCGTATAGATCGAGACCAGCATGCGCTTGACGTTGACGCCGGCGAGTTCCGCCGCATCCGGGTCGTCGCCGACCGCATAGACATGGCGGCCCCAGGCGGTGTGGTTCAGCACGTACCAGAGCAGCGCCACGAGCAGCACCATGGCGATGACGCCATAGGTGAAGACCGCGCTGCCGAGCTTGAGGTTGTTGCCGAAGAACTGGAGGAGCGGCGCCTGCGAGGAAATGTCCTGCGAGCGGATCGTCTCATTGGCCGAATAGAGGAAGTTCGAGGCGAGGATGATCTGCCACATGCCGAGCGTGACGATGAAGGGCGGCAGTTTCATGCGGGCGACGAGCAGGCCGTTGATATAGCCGCAGAGCGCGCCGCAGGCGAGCCCGCAGAGGACGGCGACCGTCGGCGGCAGGCCGTAGCGGAAGGTGAACTGGCCCATGACGACCGAGGACAGCACCATGATCGCGCCGACCGAGAGGTCGATGCCGGCCGTCAGGATCACCAGCGTCTGCGCCGCGCCGACGATGCCGACGATCGCCACCTGCTGGAGGATCAGCGTCAGCGTGAAGGCGGAGAAGAACTTTCCGCCGAGAATGACGCCGAAGATGGCCACCGACAGCACGAGCACGATGAGCGGCACGGCCGCCGGGCTCGAATGCAGGAAATGCTGGAATTTCTGGATGGGCGTCTTGTCGTGCGTGTCGAAGGATGCGACCTGCGTCGCGCTGCCGGACAGCACCTTCTCGAATTCCTGCGATGGCTGCGAGGGTTGCGAACCCTGCGAGGCCGTCGTTGTCTCAGTCATGATCCAGTTCCTCCCCTTCCGGGTGCCGACCGTCGCGGCTTGCCGGATGAAATGGTGTACGGACGCACCGATCGGGCGCTTTTCGCGCACCTGCCGCCATTTTTGGGCGGTCTCCTCCCCAAGCGGTCCCGGCTGTCGCCGTCGCCTGCCGAAGAAGGGTGCCCATGTCTTGTGCGAATGTCAAAGCAGGGTGCGTTTCACGCGGACCCCATCCGTCCGTAGCGGAATGCCGGCCCGGTCAGCTCGGGCCGGCGTGGTGGAGCATCAGCCCCAGCACTTGTCCTTGCCGGCCTTGGTGTCGATGGATTCGACGCCGGCTGCCGGCTTGTCGGTCACGAGCGTCACGCCCGTGTCGAAGAAGTCCTTGCCTTCGGTGGCCTTCGGCTTTTCGCCGGTGTCGGCGAACTTCTTGATCGCCTCGATGCCGAGCGCCGCCATCATCAGCGGGTACTGCTGCGAGGTCGCGCCGATGACGCCGTCCGCGACGTTCTGCACGCCCGGGCAACCGCCGTCGACTGATACGATCAGCACGTCGCCTTCCTTGCCGACGGCCTTCAGCGCTTCATAGGCGCCGGCTGCTGCCGGTTCGTTGATGGTGTGCACGACATTGATGGTCGGATCCTTCTGGAGAAGGTTTTCCATGGCGGTGCGGCCGCCTTCCTCGTTGCCGTTGGTCACGTCATGGCCGACGATGCGGGCATCGTCCTCGTCGCCGATCTTGCCGATGTCCTTAACGTCGATGCCAAAGCCCTTCATGAAGCCCTGGTTGCGCAGCACGTCGACCGAAGGCTGCGAGGGCGTCAGGTTGAGGAAGGCGATCTTGGCGTCCTTGGCGGCGTCGCCGAGGGTGGCGGCAGCCCACTTGCCGATCAGCTCGCCGGCGAGCAGGTTGTCGGTGGCGAAGGTCATGTCGGCGCTGTCGACCGGCTCCAGCGGCGTGTCGAGCGCGATGACCAGCAGGCCGGCATCACGCGCCTTCTGCACGGAGGGAACGATGCCCTTCGTGTCGGAAGCGGCGATCAGGATGCCCTTCGCGCCGTCCGCGATGCAGGTCTCGATTGCCGCGACCTGGCTTTCCGAATCGCCGTCGATCTTGCCGGCATAGGCCTTCAGCGTCACGCCGATTTCCTTGGCCTTGGCTTCGGCGCCTTCCTTCATCTTGACGAAGAAGGGGTTTGTGTCGGTCTTGGTGATCAGGCAGGCGGTGGTGTCGGCGGCGAGAGCCGGCGAGGAGAAGGCGACGCCGAGCGCGAGCGCGCCGAGAGCGGCGGAAATGATGGTTTTCTTCATGGTAATCCTCCCAAGGACAGAACGGGATGCGCCCCTCTCCTGGGGCCATCCGGTCGCAGGGTGGCCAGCAGCTCCTCCGCCGGCAGACCTCGCTTCCGACCGTGAAAAGAGCACCAAAAGAAATCGCTGTCAATAAATAAATCGAATTGAATTATTAATCCAATGTGTCATGCTCCAGCAAAACAAGGGCGTGTCGTTTCCGGTGGAAGAGCGGAACGGCAGCCGATAAGAGGACGGGAGAGGCGCAGGACGCCGCGACCGGCACGGGAGGAGACGATGAGAAAGAATGCCGCGACGGCACCCGCCGCGCCGGCCGAAATCCTCGACCCGAGCGGGGGCGCCAACCAGGTGCGCGTGCGGGCCTATAACGAGCGCCTGGTCATGTCGCTGGTGCGTCGGCACGGCAGCCTTTCCAAGGCCGAGATCGCCCGGCGCAGCGGCCTTTCCGCCCAGACCGTGACGGTCATAATGCGCGCGCTGGAGGCGGAAGGCCTGCTGATGCGCGGCGCGCCGATGCGCGGCAAGGTCGGCCAGCCCTCCGTGCCGATGCGGCTCAATCCGGATGCCGTCTATTCCTTCGGCCTGAAGATCGGCCGCCGCAGCGCCGATCTCGTCATGATGGATTTCGTTGGCGGCATCCGCCGGCAGGTCCGCCGTACCTTCGCCTATCCTATGCCCGGCCCGCTGCTCGCCTTCGTGCAAGAGGGGCTTGCCGAGCTGGAGGCGGCGATCACCCCGCAGGAGCGCGCCCGCATCGCCGGCTTCGGCGTCGCTGCCCCCTTTGAGCTCTGGAGCTGGGCAAGCGAGGTGGGCGCGCCGCAGGCCGACATGGACCAATGGCGCGGCGTCGACCTGGAGGCGGAGATCGCCCGGCGCGTGCCCTATCCGGTCGTCTTGCAGAACGACGCGACCAGCGCCTGCGCCGCCGAGCTCGTCTTCGGCCTCGGCCCGCAATATCCGGATTTCCTCTATCTGTTCATCGGCTCCTTCATCGGCGGCGGCGTGGTGCTGAATTCCGCACTCTTCACCGGTCGCACCGGCACGGCCGGCGCCATTGGCCCGCTGCCCGTGCAGGGTCGCGACGGCGAGACCGTGCAGCTCCTGAAGATCGCCTCGATCTACCGGCTGGAGAATCTTCTGCGCGAGCATGGCATCGATCCGAAACCGCTCTGGTATTCGCCGGACGACTGGATCGAATTCGGCGCGCCTCTCGAAATCTGGATCGACGACATGGCGGCGGCGCTCGCCCAGGCGGTCGTGGCGTCGGCCTCCGTCATCGACTTTTCCGCCGTCATCATCGACGGCGGCTTCCCGGCCTGGGTGCGTGAGCGCGTGGTTGCCGCCACGCGCGCCGCCGTTGCCCGCCTCGACCTGCAAGGCGTCACTTTGCCAGAAATCCTCGAAGGCGCCGTCGGCAGCCACGCCCGCTCGATCGGCGGGGCCAGCCTGCCGCTGTTCTCCCGCTATCTTCCCGACCAGAACGTCCTCTTCAAGGAGCTTGCCTGAATGCTGAAAGGTATCGACCCCATCCTGAGCCCGGAGCTGCTCGCCACGCTGCGTGCCATGGGCCACGGCGACGAGATCGCCATCGTCGACGGCAATTATCCGGGCGTCGAACATGCCCGCCGGCTCATCCGCCTCGACGGCGTGCCGCTGTTGCCCGTGCTCAACGCCGTGCTTTCGGTGCTGCCGATCGACGATTTCGTCGACGAGGCGATCTTCCGCTCCACCTTCCGCCAGGAGCGCGACACGCTGCAGCCCGTGCACCACGAGATCATCGATTGCTGCGCCCGCCGCGAGCCGACGCGCACCGTTGTGCCGCTGGTCGGCGCCGATTTCTACAATCGCGTGCGCGCCGCCCATACGCTGGTGCAGACGAGCGAGCCGCGGCTCTATGCAAATGTGATCCTGCGCAAGGGCGTCATCTATCCCTGACCCTGTTCCATCCGAAACAGCGCGAGGCGGGGCGATGTGGGAAAGTCTGATCACTGGATGAGAGAGGCTCATCCCTAACAGAGATCAGGAGAGACCCCATGCGCAAGTTCATCGTTTCCGCCACCGTTGCCCTCGTCGCCGCCGTTTCCTTCGCCGCTCCCTCGCAGGCCGGCTACTACAGCTACGGCTATGAATCCTATTGCTTCATCAAGAAGGTGAAGTCCTACGACTACTACGGCAATGTTATCATCAAGAAGATCAAGGTTTGCCGTTGATTTCTTCCTTCCGCCGATCCTCCCCGCCTTGCCCGGCTCGAAAGAGCCGGGTTCTTTCTGTTCAGGAGCAATTCCAGCAAAAGTGTGGAGCGGTTTTGCGTCCGGAATTGCGTACAACAAGGAGATAGAGCGTTTTCGCTCTAAACCCTTGAACGAAGCGAAAGGGCGTGATTGTGTCGCGTCCTATCGAAAAGCAGGAGTTTCACATGCGGGTGCTGGTGGTGGAAAACGACAAGGTGACCCTTCTCGGTCAGATCGGTGTCGCGCTGGAAGAGGCGGGCGCCGAGATCGAGATCTGCCGGCCGCATGCCGGCGACGCCATCCCCGCCGACGAGACGAACCATGACGCCATCGTCGTGATGGGCGGCCCGCAGAACGCCCGCGACGACGAACGCCACGCCTATCTGCCGGCGCTGGCCGGGCTGATGCGCCGCTTCGGCGATGCGGAAAAATCGGTGCTCGGTGTCTGTCTCGGCAGCCAGCTCCTGGCGCGCGCCTATGGCGCGGAAAACCTCATCGGCACGGCGCCGGAATTCGGCTGGTGCACGGTCGCGCTGACGAAGGACGGCACCGGCGACCCGGTTCTCTCGGCCGCGGCAAGCAGCTTCCCGATCTTCCAGTGGCACAGCGACACCTTTGCGATGCCGGAAGGCGCCGTGCGGCTTGCCACCAACGGCGCTGCGGAAAACCAGGCCTTTCGCATCGGCCGCGCCGTCTATGGCACGCAGTTCCATTTCGAAGCGAGCCGCACGGTCGTCGATGAATGGGTGAGCACGTTCGGCGCCCTCATTCCGACGCTTGCGCCCGGCTGGCTCGAACAGCGCGAGAGGCTCGCCGCCGAAAACGGCCCCGGCGCCGACGCCACCGGCCTTGCCATCGCCCGCGCCTGGGTGGCGACGATCGCCGCCGCCGAGTCCCGCCGCGTCGCCTAGTTGTTTGAGATTGCCGCGGCGAAGCGTGTCGCCGCGGCATGCAGCACCTCCGGCGCAAAGCCGGAAAAGCCGATGACCAGACCCTGCCGCGGCGGGTTGGTGACCGCCATGGACGAGAGCGCTCGCACACCGAGACCAACCCTTCGCGCAATCTCCACCGCCGCTGTATCGGCAAGCGAATCAGGCAGGCCGGCGACCAGGTGCAGGCCCTGGTCGGGCACGTCGACCGAGAGGTTTTTCGCCGCCGAAAGCCCCGCGACCAGCGCATCGCGCGCCGCCTGCGCGTGCCGTCGGGCGCGGCGCAGATGGGCGGCGAAATGGCCCTCGCGCAGGAGGTCGGTCAGTGCGGCTTCGGCAAGCGTCGGCGGGCTGCGGTCGGTGCGGCTGCGCAGGGCCATGATGGTTTCGAGCAGCGGATCCGGGATGACGGCATAGCCGAGGCGCAACCCCGGAAACAGTACCTTGGAGAAGGTGCCGAGATAGATGACGCGGCCGCTGTCGTCCATGCCCTGCATGGCGGCGAGCGGCGGGCCGGCAAAGCGGAACTCGCTGTCATAGTCATCCTCGATGATCCAGCCGCCGGTCTCGCGCGCCCAGTCAATGAGGGCGAGCCGGCGGCGCATGCTCATGGTCACGCCGAGCGGAAACTGATGCGACGGCGTCACATAGATCGCCCGCGCCCCCGCCGTCGCGAGCGATATGTCGGCGCCCTCGGCATCCACCGCGAGGCCGGAAAGGCCGAGGCCCGCGCCGGCAAAGGCGGCCCGTGCGCTCGGATAGCAGGGGTCCTCGACCATCACCCGGTCGCCCGGCTGAAGCGCGCTGCGGATGACGAGGTCGATGCCCTGCTGCGTGCCGGTCGTAATGACGATCGACCGCGCCTCGCAGCGCACGCCGCGTGCCTGCCGGAGATAGGCGGCGACCGCCTGGCGGAGTGCCGCGCCGCCGCGCGGATCGCCATAATAAAAGTGTTCCGGGCCGGGGCGGGCAAGATGGCGCGCCAGCAGCGTGCGGAACAGGTTAAGCGTGCGCGCATCGGCCATCGCCACGCCAAGCGTGCCGGGCAGCGGCATTTTCGCCTCGGTGTTTTCGGTTTCCACCGGCAGAGTGGATTTCACGACGGGCACCCGGTCGGCGACGAAGGTGCCGGCGCCCGTGCGCGCCACGGCATAACCTTCGGCGATCAGCGTTTCGAAGGCGGCGACCACGCTGCCGCGTGCGATCTTCAGCCGTCCCGCAAGGTCACGCGACGGCGGCAGCTTGCTGCCCGCCGGAATGGTCCCCGCCTCGATCAGCCGGCGCAGTTCCCGATAGAGCGCCGGCGTGCGTTTGCCCGCCGCCGGCAGCACGGGAATGAGCGACGACCAGTCCGGCAGATTGGTCCGAATTTTTTGGTCAGGATTGGTGCTTTTTCGATCCAATGGCATGACGCACCATGGCGGCACCCTGTTTGAAAGGCAAGACCGCATGCGTGCAGAAACCGACACCGCCGCCTATCCCATCACCCCGCGCAACCGCGTCAAGCGCATGCATGAGCGCGGCAGCTATGACCGCCAGGCCGTGCACGCCATCCTCGATGCAGCCATGCTCTGCAACGTCGCCTATGTCATCGACGGCCAGCCCTATGCGACGCCGACGCTGTTCTGGCGCAAGGGCGATACGCTCTACTGGCATGGCTCGTCGGCCAGCCGCATGCTGCGCCATCTCAAGGCCGGCACGCCCGCCTGCCTCACCGTCGCCCATCTCGACGGGCTGGTGCTGGCGCGCTCCGGCTTCAACCACTCGGCCAACTACCGCTCTGCCATGTGTTTCGGCACTGCACGCCTCGTCGAGGATTCTGACGAAAAGATCGAGGCGATGCGCGACGTCGTCGATCGCTTCTATCCCGGCCGCAGCGCCCTCTTGCGCCCCATCACGTCGCAGGAGGCCAAGGCGACGACGATCATCGCGATGCCGATCGACGAGGCCGCCGCGAAGGTGCGCGCCAAGGGCGTCGGCGACGACGAGGCGGATTTCGCCCTGCCGATCTGGGCCGGCGTCATTCCCGTGACGACCGTGCTCGGCGCCGTCGAAACCTGTCCCCGGCTCGTAGAAGGCGTCGAACCGCCGGAAATGCTCGGCCTTTTCCCGCCGGGCGCACGACTGGATACGTCGCTCCTCGCCGGCCAGGACGCCTACGAAGACGCTTAGCCGGCTACCAAGAGACGGCGGCAGGACCGGCGTCGTTTCGGCTGGGATGACGCAGGCGTGATCGCGGCCGGTGGCAGGATGGCTTGCCACCGGCGCGCGCAGCCGTTAGAGAACCCGCGCGCTGGACGACCAGCGCCTTGTTCGTTCCGGGGACGGCCCCTTATCTCGCAGTCGAGATAGGATGGCCCCGCGTGAACCCTTCACTCCCTACCGTTCCAAAATCAGCCGCACGCCTGTCGCGTGTCGTGAATCGCCGCGCCGCGATCACGGCACGCGCATTCTCCGTGCGTCCTGCTGCCTTTCCAAGGAAATCCGATGGCCGGACCCATTGAGCAATTCGAGATCAAGCCGCTTGTGCCCTTCCAGATCGGCGGGCTCGACCTGAGCTTCACCAATTCCGCCGCCTATATGGTGCTGACCGTCGTGGCCGCCAGCGCCTTCCTGCTCCTCGCCACGCGCCGGCGCGGGCTGGTGCCCGGGCGCTTACAGGCGAGCGCCGAGATGGCTTATGAATTCGTCGCGGCGACGCTTCGGGCCAATGCGGGCGAGCAGGGTATGCGCTTCTTCCCGCTGGTCTTCTCGCTCTTCCTATTCATCCTCGTCGCCAACCTCGTCGGCATGTTCCCCTATGCCTTCACGGTGACGAGCCACCTCATCGTCACCTTCGCGCTCGCCATGCTGGTCTTTGCCACGGTCACCCTCTACGGCCTGTTCAGGCACGGTGCCGGGTTCCTGAAACTGTTCGTGCCGGAGGGCGTGCCGCTGATCCTGACGCCGATCATCGTGCCGATCGAAGTGATTTCCTATCTCTCCCGCCCTGTCAGCCATTCCGTGCGCCTCTTCGCCGTCATGCTGGCCGGCCATATCACGCTGAAAGTCTTCGCCGGCTTCGTCGTCTCTATGGCCAGCCTCGGCACGCTCGGCATGCTGGGCGCGGTGCTGCCGCTTGCCATGACGGTTGCGTTGACGGCGCTGGAACTGCTGATGGCGATCATCCAGGCCTACGTCTTCACCATGCTGACCTGCATGTATCTGAACGACGCGCTGCATCCCGGCCACTGAGACAGACCCGGCCGTGCCGAAACGGCACAGGGTCGGGATTTTCCCGTTCACGCGATGGAAAGGCCCATGCCGTAGAAAGGCATTGCACCAACGAGGCCCCCGCAATGCAGATCACCGGCATCATGACCACGGCCCGCCAGGGCATGGCGACGGAAACCGCGCGGGCCGGCACGGCCGCCCGCAACATCGCCGGCGGCACCGGCGATCCGGCAATGGATATGCTCGATCTGGTCTCCGCCGAAATCGGCTTCCGCGCCAACGCCGCCGTCTTCGAGACGGGCGCGGACCTCTGGGAGGTCCTCGCGACCATCAAGCGGGATTAGCGCAAAGAAAAGGGAGGCCAGAGCCTCCCTTTGTTATTCGTCGCCCATCTTGAGCGCCGCGATGAAGGCTTCCTGCGGAATTTCCACCTTGCCGAACTGTCGCATGCGCTTCTTGCCGGCCTTCTGCTTGTCGAGCAGCTTGCGCTTGCGGGTGGCGTCGCCGCCATAGCACTTGGCGGTCACGTCCTTGCGCAGCGCCGAGATGGTTTCGCGGGCAATCACGTTGCCGCCGATGGCGGCCTGGATCGGGATCTTGAACATGTGCTTCGGGATCAGCTCCTTGAGCTTCTCGCACATGTCGCGGCCGCGCTTTTCAGCCGCCATGCGGTGCACCATCATCGACAGCGCATCGACCGGTTCGCCGTTCACCAGGATCGACATCTTCACCAGATTGCCTTCCTGATGGTTGGTGATCTGGTAGTCGAACGAAGCATAGCCCTTGGAAATCGATTTCAGCCGGTCGTAGAAATCGAAAACAACTTCGTTGAGCGGCAGGTCGTAGGTCAGCATCGCGCGGGTGCCGACATAAGTGAGTTCCACCTGAATGCCGCGACGGTCCTGGCAGAGTTTTAGAATGCCGCCGAGATAATCGTCCGGCGTCAGGATGGTGGCGCGGATCCACGGCTCATGGATTTCCTTGATCCGCACGACATCCGGCATGTCGGCCGGGTTGTGTAGCTCGCGCTCCGAGCCGTCATTCATGAACAGCTTGTAGACGACCGAGGGTGCCGTCGCGATCAGGTCGAGATCGAATTCGCGCTCGAGGCGTTCCTGAACGATTTCGAGATGCAGCAGCCCGAGGAAGCCGCAGCGGAAGCCGAAGCCGAGCGCAGCCGACGATTCCATTTCGAAGGAGAAGGACGCGTCGTTGAGGCGCAGCTTGCCCATGGCGGCGCGCAGGTCCTCGAAGTCGGCGGCATCGACCGGGAACAGGCCGCAGAACACCACCGGCTGCGCGGGCTTGAAGCCCGGCAGCATGTGGGCGGTCGGGCGCTTGTCCTCGGTGATCGTATCGCCGACGCGGGTATCGGCCACTTCCTTGATGGAGGCGGTGATGAAGCCGATCTCGCCGGGGCCGAGCGCCTCGACGGTGACCATCTTCGGTGTGATGACGCCGACGCGTTCCACCTGGTATTTCGCGTCCGTGCCCATCATGCGGATGGTCTGGCCCTTTTTCAGCACGCCATCGAGAATGCGCACGAGCACGATGACGCCGAGATAGGTGTCGTACCAGCTATCGACGAGAAGCGCCTTCAGCGGCGCGGTCTCGCCGCCCTCGCTCTTCGGCGCGGGCAGCTGGTGGACGATCGCCTCCAGCACGTCGGGAATGCCGAGACCGGTCTTGGCCGAAATCAGCACGGCCTGCGATGCGTCGATGCCGATGACCTCCTCGATCTGCTCGCGGATGCGGTCAGGCTCGGCCGCCGGCAGGTCGATCTTGTTGAGGACGGTCACGATCTCGTGGTTGTTGTCGATCGCCTGGTAGACATTGGCGAGCGTCTGCGCCTCGACGCCTTGCGAGGCATCCACCACGAGAAGCGAACCTTCGCAGGCCGACAGCGAGCGCGACACTTCGTAGGCGAAGTCGACATGGCCGGGCGTGTCGATGAGGTTCAGGACGTAGGTCTCGCCATTGTTGGCGACATAGTGCAGGCGCACCGTCTGCGCCTTGATGGTGATGCCGCGTTCCTTCTCGATATCCATGTTATCGAGGACCTGTTCCGACATTTCGCGCGCGGCAAGGCCGCCGGTCGTCTGGATCAGACGGTCGGCGAGCGTCGATTTGCCGTGGTCGATATGGGCCACGATCGAAAAATTGCGGATATGGTCGAGGGGCGTCGAAGATTTGGTGCTCATGCGCGCCATATAGCAGCGGCCGAGATTCCCGCAAAGCGGTAAATGAACCGTTGTATGACCGGGATGTCCGCTATTCCCGGGCGTTTTCGCCCTCGACGAGCGCACCGGCATTCGGCACCTGCGCACTTCTGATTTCGAAGCTTTCCCGCGCCGCCACCGGCACGGTCTCGCGACGGCGCAGCCGATGGGCGACGAAGGCGGCGTAGAGGAGTGCTACGGCCATCGCGGCATAGATGAAGGTCTTGGGTCCGTAGATGGGGGTGAGCGCCGTCACCGCCAGCGGAACCAGGGTCGCGGACGCCGACCAGGCGACGAGCAGGGTGGAGGCGAGCGGCACGAAATCCTCCGGGTCCGTGCGGTCGTTGGCATGCGCATTGGCGATCGAATAGACGCTTTCGACCGCACCGGCCCACAGCGCGAAGACCAGCATCAGGATGAAGAACGCCTGGAAGGAGACGAAAAGCGCCACGACCGCCGTGCCTGCGATCAAAAGGCAGGTGAAGATCAGCACGATGCGCCGGTCGATGCGGTCGGACAGCGTGCCGAGCGGATATTGCACGAAGATCAGGCCGAACTGCATGACGAACATCAGGAGCGCGACGTCCGTCTGGCCGACATTGTTGGTGGCGGCATAGATCGGTGTAAAACCCTGCACGACCATGGAAAGGCCGCCGGCGGCGAGAACGCCGATCAGCGCCACCGGCGAATTGCGCCACGTCATGGCGAAATCGACGCTGACGCGGGCGGGTGCCGGCGGCGTCGGCAGGCGAGTCAGGCCGATCGGCAGCAGCGCGATGGTGGTGACGAAGATGGTGACGAGCGGCGCGAGGTTGCCGTCGGCCGGCATCTGCCCGAACAGCCATGCGCCGACGCCAAGGCCCAGCACATAGGCCATGTAGAAGAACGACATGGCCTTGCCGCGCCAGCGGTTGTCGGCCGCATGGTTCAGCCAGCTCTGCGTGATAATGAAGTTGGAATTGCCCGCCATGCCATAGATGCAGCGCGCGAGCACCCAGAGGAGCGGGTTGACGCCGAGCGCCACGAGGAAGGCGGCGATGATGACGAGGGCGAGAGAGCAGGAGAAGGCGCGGGCATGGCCGACGCGCCGGATGACCGGGCCGGCGATGACGCAGCCGACGAGCCCGCCGAAGGCGATGGCCGTGACAGCGGCACCCGGCGCCCAGGAGGGTGCGACGGCGCGCGACAGGACATAGGGCACATAGGCGAGCATGATGCCGTTGCCGATGGCCACGAAGGTCATCGAAACGACGATGGCGGTGATGGAGAAGAGCGACGATGCCCGTTGCGTCTCACCTGTCATCCGTCCGTCCTCCCGATTCTGCCGCGCCACCTTATCCGCCCGCCCGGTGTCGCATTGTCGCCGGAGCGGCATGAGCGGAATTTATTTTCAGATCGGGTCATGCCCGTTGACTCCATTATAAGAGAGAATTATTCCATAATAATGGAAAACGAAACTGACCCCTTGGAAAGCGCCATCGGCGAGCGGCTGCGGCTGCTGCGCACCGCGCGCGACCAGACGCTGGACGACCTCGCAAGCGCCTCGGGCGTCAGCCGGGCGATGATCTCGCGCATCGAACGCGGCGAGGCGAGCCCGACGGCGCAGCTGCTGTCACGGCTTTGCGCCGCGCTGGACCTGACGCTCTCCGCCTTCTTCGCCTTTTCGCAAGGCGACGGCGAACCGCTGTCGCGGCGCGAGAAACAGACCGTCTGGCGCGATCCGGAGACGGGCTACCAGCGCCGCGCCGTCTCGCCGCCGAGCACGGCGTCCCGCGTCGAGGTGGTCGACGTGGAATTTCCGGCGGGCGCCCGCATCGCCTATCCGCCGGAGACGGCGAAGGCGGGCATGACGCAGCATGTATGGCTGTTTTCCGGCACGCTCCGCATGACGATCGCCGGAACGGTACACGACCTCGCCCCCGGCGATTGCCTCTACATGAGCATCACCGAGGGTCATGTCTTCGAAAACCCCGGCACCGAGCCGGCCCATTATGCCGTGGTGCTGGACCGCGGCCGCAACTGAGATAGTCGAGGAAACGATGAGCGACATAAGGCTGCTCGATCATGAGGAAACCCGCGCCCGGCTGGGCGAGCTTGCAGAAGTGCTGTCGGATTGCGTCACCGGCGGCGCCTCCGTCGGCTTCATGGCACCCTATGGGCCGGCCGATGCGCTGCCCTTCTGGGAGGGTGTGGCCGCCGCGGTCGGCGAGGATGCGACCCTGCTTTTTGCCGCCGAGCGTGCCGGCCGCATCGTCGGCACCGTGCAGGTCGGCATTCGCCAGATGCCGAACCAGCCGCACCGGGCGGATGTGAAGAAGCTGCTGGTGATGGAAAGCGAGCGCGGCCGCGGCCTCGCCCGCGCCCTCATGACAGCCGCCGAAACGGAAGCCGCCCGGCGTGGCAAGACCGTGCTCGTGCTCGACACTGCCACCGGCAGTCCCGCCGAAACCGTCTACGAGAAGCTCGGCTGGCAACGCGCCGGTGTCATTCCGGACTATGCGCTCTACCCCGATGGAAGCTATTGTGCGACGACGTTTTTCTACAAGCGGATCGGGGAGGGCGCGTAGGCTTCAGTGCCAAACCCCGTTCCACCTCTTTTATGGACACGGGACCCATGACCTTTTCTCCCTTCGACCACCCTTATCTTTCCGGTCTCCTGGGTGACGGCGAAATCGCCGCGCTGTTTTCGGCTGCTGCCGAACTGGAAGCCATGCTCGCCTTCGAGGTGGCGCTCGCAAAGGCGGAGGCGGCAGAAGGCGTGATCCCGCAGGACGCCGCCCTGGCGATTTCGGACACTGCGCACCGCTTCTCCCCCGACATTGCGAGCCTGCGGACGGCAACCGCCCGCGACGGCGTCGTCATTCCGGATCTGGTGCGCCAGTTGCGCGCCGCCGTCGGCGAGCCGCACGGCAAACACGTCCATGTCGGCGCTACCAGCCAGGACGTCATCGACAGCGGGCTGATGCTGCGGCTCGCGCGCGTGCTGCCGATCCTCGAAGGCCGGCTGGAGGCGCTTTCCGCCAGCCTCGATGGCCTCGCCGCCGAGTTTGGCAATCGCCCGCTGATGGGCCGCACCCGCATGCAGGCGGCAATCGAGATCACTGTCGCGGGCCGCATCGAATCATGGCGGTCACCATTCGCGCGCCACACCGGCCGGCTGAAAGACTTCGCCAAGGACGGCCTCGCGGTGCAATTCGGCGGCGCGGCCGGCACGCTGGAAAAGCTCGGTGCCAAGGGGCGCGCGGTGCGCGCGGCGCTCGCCCGCGAACTCGGCCTCGCCGATGCCCCCCAGTGGCACAGCCAGCGCGACCGGATCGGCGACCTTGCCGCACTCCTCGTGGCCATCACCGGCAGCCTCGGCAAGCTCGGCCAGGATGTCGCGCTAATGGCCGATCGCGGCGACGAGATCGCGCTTGTTGGCGGCGGCGCTTCCTCCGCCATGCCGCACAAGCAGAACCCGGTCGGCGCCGAAGTGCTCGTCACACTCGCGCGCTTCAATGCCGCCCAACTCGGCGGGCTCGCCCAGGCCGCGGTGCACGAGCAGGAGCGTTCGGGGGCAGCCTGGACGCTCGAATGGCTGATCCTGCCGCAGATGGTCGCCGCCACCGGCGTATCCCTTCGCCTTGCCGGCGAGCTCATCGACTCCGTCAAGCGGCTGGGGGCGGTATAGGTCAAATTCATAATTTATAAGTTATGAATTTTACGGATATTTTCATTTTACATCACCGTTTCATCTGGCAATCTGGCAAAACGCTCTTTTGCGACTGGACCGGGCAACGGCTGGGAGGCCGGCCCATCAGGGAGGAAAACATGAAGAAATTTGCGATCGCCGCGCTGGCGGCGGCACTCATGGGCGGCGTTGCCCAGGCCGATACGATCAAGGTCGGCGTCGTCGGGCCGTTTTCCGGCCCCTTCGCGCTCCAGGGCAAGAATTTCAAGGCCGGCATCGACGCTTATATGGCGCTGAACGGCAGCACGGTCGGCGACGATACGATCGAGATCATCTACCGCGACATCCCGACCGCCGACCCCGCCCAGTCCAAGGCGCTGTCGCAGGAACTCGTCGTCAAGGAAGGTGTGCAATATTTAGCCGGCTTCTATTTCACGCCGGATGCCATGGCCGCCACGCCGCTGCTCGAACAGGCGAACGTGCCGATGGTGGTGATGAACGCCGCCACCTCGGCCATCGTCACCAAGAGCCCCTTCGTGGTGCGCACCTCGTTCACCACCTGGCAAACCTCCACGCCGATCGCCAAGGTCGCCTTCGACGGCGGCACGAAGAAGGTCATTTCCGTCGTCAGCGACTATGGTCCGGGCGTCGACGCCGAAGCCGCCTTCAAGGCCGGGTTCGAGAAGGCGGGCGGCGCGGTCGTCGAGGCGATCCGCATGCCGCTCCAGACCAACGACTTTTCGCCGATCATGCAGCGCATCAAGGATTCGGGCGCCGAGGGCGTCTTCGCCTTCCTGCCCTCCGGCCCGACGACGCTCGGCTTCGTCAAGGCCTTCAACGAAAACGGCCTCAAGGATGCCGGCATCAAATTCTTCGCGCCGGGCGACCTGACGCAGGAATCCGACCTGCCGGCGCTCGGCGAGGCAGCCCTTGGCCTCCAGACCACCTTCCACTACGCCGTCTCGCACGATTCCGCGGAAAACAAGAAATTCGTCGAAGCCGCCGCCAAGGCGATCGGCAACCCCGCCGAACTCTCCTTCCCCGCGGTCGGCGCCTATGATGGCATGCATGTCATCTACAAGATGATCGAGGCGACCGGCGGCGAGCAGGACGCGGCCAAGGCCGTCGATGCCGTAAAAGGCCTCTCCTGGGAAAGCCCGCGCGGGCCGGTGACGATCGACCCCGAGAGCCGGCACATCACGCAGAACATCTATCTGCGCGAAGTGGCCAAAGCGGAGGATGGGACGTATTACAACAAGGAAATCCAGACGTTTGAAAAGCAGGGCGACCCCGGGTTGGCGGCGGCGAAGTAGCCCTATTTTCGTGGGGTTGCGCTTGGGATGTGGATCCTCGGGTCAAGCCCGAGGATGACGAAGAAGAGCGATGGCGGATCAGGGCGATCGCTTTGCATGCCGCACGGCTAGCCGACGCCTTCGTTGGGCTTGCGACCTCTCCTCCCCACCGTCATCCTCGGGCTTGACCCGAGGATCCACCCGACCCGGCACGCCTTGTAGGATTGAATAGCCGACACCAGGACGGAAACATGCAAACGGTCTTCAGCATCGGTGTCGATGCCCTTGCCTATGGCATGGTGCTCTTCGTCATCTCCATCGGGCTTTCGGTCACCATGGGCTTGATGCGCGTCGTCAACCTGGCGCATGGCGCCTTCGCGATGATCGGCGGCTACATCGCCTCCTATGCCGCGCGCGACCTGGGCCTCGCTTATGCCTTCGCCGTCCTCATCGCCGTCGTCGGCACCATCCTCATCGCCATCCCCATCGAGCGCCTGCTCTACCGCCGCATCTATGGCCAACCGGAGCTGACGCAGGTGCTGATGACCATCGGCATCACCTTCTGCATCATCGGCATCGCCAACTATATCTTCGGCCCGACGCTGAAAACCATCCCGACGCCGGAGACGCTCCGCCAGTCCGTCAGCCTCGGCTTCCGCACCGTCTCGGCGCACCGCCTCTTCGTCATCGCCTGCGGCCTCGCGGTGGCCCTCGGCCTCTGGTATTTCATCGAGCGCACGGCCTTCGGCGTGAAACTGCGCGCCGCCGTTGACAATGCCGCGATGGCCGCAGCACTGGGCGTCAAGACGCAGGTCGTCTATGCCGTCAGCTTCGCCGTCGCGGTCGGCCTGGCCGCCTTCGGGGGCGTGGTGGGCGCGGAGCTGTTGCCGATCGAACCCTATTATGCGCTCCGCTATATGGTGACTTTCCTCGTCGTCGTCTCGGTCGGCGGCGCGGGCTCCATTCCCGGCGCGCTCGCCGCCTGCCTGCTTCTCGGCGCCATCGACACGGCGGGGCGTTACCTCATGCCGGAATTCGGCGAGTTCTTCTTCTATCTCGCGGTCATCGCCATCGTCTGGATCTTTCCACGCGGCCTCGCGGGGAGGGCGAAGTGATGGCACTGCTGACAACATCCCTTTCCACCACCGGCGACCGCCGCGCCCGGCTGACGCGCGACGCGATCGGCGTTCTCGTCATCGCCGCCTTCGCCCTCGTCGGCTATTTCCTCTTCCCGAACAATCTGGCGCTGCTCACCCGCATCACCGCGATCGCGCTGCTGGTCCTCTCACTCGACCTCGTCACCGGTTATTGCGGCGTCGCGACGCTCGGCCATGCCGCGCTCTTCGGCGCCGGCGCCTATGGCGCGGGCATCGCGGCCGCGCATTTCGGCATCACCGACCCGATCGCCATGCTCGCCGTCGGCATCGTTTCCGGCGCGATCGCAGGGCTCATCTCCGGCGTCGTCGTGCTCCGCGCGCATGGCCTGCCGCAACTCGTGCTCTCCATCGCCATCATCCATCTCGCGCACGAGGCCGCCAACAAGGCGTCCGGCTGGACCGGCGGCAGCGATGGTCTTGCCGGCATCATGCCGGATGCCGTCTTCGGCCTTTGGCAGTTCGATCTCTGGGGCCGCACGGCCTATGTCTTCGGCATCGTGTTGCTCATTGTCGCCTTCGTCATTCTGCGCCAGATCGTGCGCTCGCCCTTCGGCATGCTCTGCCGCGGCATCCGGCAGGACCCGGTGCGCGTGCGCGCCATGGGCGCCTCGGTGCACGGCACGTTGATCAAAATGTACGCCATTTCCGGCGCCGTGGCTGGCGCCGGCGGCGCGCTCAATGCCATCTCGACGCAGGTCGTCGGCCTCGACAGCCTCTCCTTCACGCTGTCGGCCGAAGCCCTCGTCATGCTCGTGCTCGGCGGCACCGGCTCGCTCTACGGCGCGCTGATCGGCACGATCACCTTCATGTGGTTCGAGGACGTCGTTTCCGCGGCAAACCCCTTCCACTGGCTCACCATCGTCGGCGCGCTTTTGATCGCCGTCGTGCTCTTCGCGCCGAAGGGCCTTTATGGCTCCGTCGCCGCCTATTTCGAACGCCGCGGGAGGAAGGGCCGATGAGCGCGATCTTCGACGTCCGAAACCTCAGAAAGATGTTCGGCGGCCTGGCCGTCACCAATGATGTCTCGCTCTCGATGGCGCCGGGCGACCGCGTCGCGCTGATCGGCCCGAACGGCGCCGGCAAGACCACCTTCGTCAACCTCGTCACGGGCAATATCCTGCCGAATTCCGGCACTGTGACGCTCGGCGGCGAGGATGTTACGCGCCTCGGGCCGACCCAGCGCGTGCGCCGCGGCCTCGTGCGCTCCTTCCAGGTCACCCGCCTTTTCTCCGAGATGACGCCGGAGGAGCATGTGTCGCTGGCCATCCTCCAGCGCGAAGGCCGTTCGGGAAAAATGTTTGCGAGCCACCGCGCCATGCCCGGTGTGATGGACGAGGCCCATGCCTTGCTCGCCAAGCTCGGCATCGCGCAGCTTGCCGGCCACCGCGTCAGCGAGATCGCCTACGGCCAGCAGCGCCTGCTGGAACTCGCCTTGGCGCTGGCGCTGAAACCCAAGGTGCTGCTGCTTGACGAACCCGCCGCCGGCGTGCCGCAGAGCGATACGGCACGCATCGAGCAGGCGATCGCCGACCTGCCGGCCGATCTCGCCGTGCTGATGATCGAACACGACATGGACCTCGTCTTCCGCTTCGCCAAGCGCGTCATCGTGCTGGCGGCAGGCGAGATCATCTTCGACGGATCGCCGGATGCGGTGACGAAGGACGCCCGCGTCCGCCAGGCCTATCTCGGGAGTTATGCCGATGCCCGCAGCGTCGCTTGAAATCGCCGGCCTTTCCGCCGGCTATGGCCAGACGCGCGTGCTGGAGGACATTTCCTTCTGCGCCGGCGCCGGCCGAAAACTCGCCGTGCTCGGCCGCAACGGCATGGGCAAGTCCACCCTCTTCGCCACGCTCGCCGGCCAGACGAAACGCTACGGCGGCGAAATCCGCCTCGGCGGCCAGCCGATCGAGGGGATCGACAGCGCATCGCGCGCCCTAAAAGGCCTCGGCTACGTGCCGCAATCGCGCGACGTCTTCCCGACGCTGACCGTCGAGGAAAACCTCTTCGTCGGCCTGAAGGCGCGGCCGCGTTCGGCGATCGAGGAGGCTTATGCCATGTTCCCGCGCCTCAAGGAGCGGCGCAAAAACCTTGGCTCGCAGCTTTCCGGCGGCGAACAGCAGATGCTGACGACCGCCCGCACCATCCTCGGCCAGCCCTCTGTACTGCTACTCGACGAGCCGCTGGAAGGCCTCGCCCCCGTCATCTGCGAGGAACTGATGGCCGCTTTCGGCACGCTCGCCGCCTCCGGCGAAATGACCATCCTGCTGGTCGAGCAGCGCATCCAGAGCGCGCTCGATTTCGCCGACGCTGTCATTATCCTCGAACGTGGCCGCATCGCCTGGACTGGCACGCCGGCGGCGCTTGCCGCAGACCAGCACACGGTCGAAACCCTGCTCGGCGTTGGCGGCCTGCACTGAGCCGCAGGCGCCTGTTCCGCGCGGAACAGCGGGCGGCGGGGCGATGTGGGAAAGTCTGATCACTGGATGAGAGAGGCTCATCCCTCACAGAGATCAGGAGAGACCCCCATGCGCAAGATCATCGTTTCCGCCACCATCGCCCTCGTCGCCGCTGTTTCCTTCGCCGCCCCGTCGCAGGCCGGTTACTACAGCTATGGCTACAAGCCGCATTGCTTCGTCAAGAAGATCCATTCCTACGACTACTACGGCAACCTGATCGTCAAGAAGATCAAGATCTGCAAGTAAGCGTCACCCTCGCTGACCTCCCCGAAGGCCCGGATGTTCCCCTGCATCCGGGTCTTTTGCCGGGGAGGTCAGATGTCGAAGAACACCGTTTCCTTCTCGCCCTGCAGGTGGATGTCGAACCGGTAGCTGTCGCCGTCGACGGCGGCAATGAGCGTCGGCACGCGCACGCGGTGTTCGATGCGGGCAAGGACGGGGTCCTCTGCATTGGCCGCTTCCTCGTCGCCGAAATACAGGCGCGTGTTGAGGCCGAGATTGATGCCGCGGGCGACGATCCAGAGCGAGATATGCGGCGCCATCTGGCGGCCGTCCCTGAAAGGCACGCGGCCGGGCTTGATCGTCTCGAAACGGTATTCGCCGGTCTCGCCATGGGTCGGGCAGCGGCCCCAGCCGGAAAAGTTGGGGTCGGCGCTGCCGCGCAGTTCCGAGGGGCTGTTGTAGAGGCCGGCGGCATCCGCCTGCCAGATCTCGATCAGCGCGTCGCGCAGCGGCGTGCCGGTGCCGTCGAGCACGCGGCCGGTGATGGTGATGCGCCGGCCGAGCGTCTCGTCGTTGACCATGGTGGTGCCGAGATCATTTTCGTAGACGCCACCGATGCCGGCGAAATTCGGCGTCAGGCCGATATGGACGTAAGGCCCCGCGGTCTGGGAGGCGCTTTCCTTGAGCGTGCCGAGGGTCTGCACCATCAGTTGCCCTCCATCCGGTTTTCGAAGAGCGTCGAGCGGCGGCCGCGCAGCACGATGTCGAACTTGTAGGCGCGCGCATCCATCGGGATCGTGTTGCCCCAGTCGAGGGCCGCGACCAGCTGCTCGATCGCCGCCTTGTCCGGAATGGTCTGCACGATGGGACACTTCCAGATCATCGGGTCGCCCTCGAAATACATCTGCGTGATCAGCCGCTGGGCGAAACCATGGCCGAAGACGGAAAAATGGATATGCGCCGGGCGCCAGTCGTTGACGCCGTTCGGCCAGGGATAGGGGCCGGGCTTGATGGTGCGGAAGGCGTAATGGCCGTCTTCATCGGTAATGGTGCGCCCGCAGCCGCCGAAATTCGGATCGAGCGGCGCCAGATAGCTTTCCTTCTTGTGGCGGTAGCGCCCGCCGGCATTGGCCTGCCAGAATTCGAGCAGCGCGCCCGGCACCGGTCGCCCCCGCTCGTCCAGCACGCGGCCATGCACGATGATGCGCTCGCCGATGGCGCTCTCGCCGGCTTTGGCGAAATTGTGAATCAGGTCATTGTCGAACTCGCCGAGGATCGCGTGCCCGAAGACCGGGCCGGTGATTTCCGACACCGTTCCGTCGAGCGACAGCAGCGCCTTTTGCGGCGAGCGCAGCACGGAGGTCTTGTAGCCCGGCGTCAGTCCCGGCGGATGCCATTGGCGATCGCGGGAGAAGAATGCGCCCGTTTCGGGTTTTCTGTTGGAAAGGTCCGTCATTGTCAGGCCGCCTTTTCCGCGTCCAGTTCCTCGAAGACATGTTTGGCGATCTTGATCGCCCGATTGGCCGCCGGCACGCCGGCATAGATCGCCACATGCAGCAGCGCCTCGGCGATGTCCTCGCGGCTGGCGCCCGTATTGGCCGTCGCGCGCACATGCATCGCCACCTCCTCGTCATGGCCCAGCGCCGCCAGCAGCGCGATCGTCACCATGGAGCGCTCGCGCTTCGTCCAGCCCGGTCGTGACCAGACCGTGCCCCAGGCGCCTTCGGTGATCAGCTCCTGGAAGGGCTGGTCGAAGGCCGTCGCCGCAGACGAGGCGCGGTCGACATGGTGGTCGCCGAGCACCGCGCGGCGGGTCACCATGCCCTGGCGGTAGCGATCGGAAAAGGTATGGGCATCAGCCATTTGGCTCGTCTCCGGCAGGTAGGGTGGCGATGAAGGCGCGGATCATCTCGGTCAGCATTTCCGGCTGTTCCACGCAGGGAATGTGCCCGGCATCCTTGATGACTTCGTAGCGGGCGCCGGGGATGAGCTTTGCCATGGACAGCACGAGATCCGGCGGCGTCGAACCGTCCTGGTCGCCGACGATGCAAAGGGTCGGGACAGAGATGCGCTTGGTGGTCTCGGTAAGATCGGTATCGCGCACCGAAGCGCAGGTGGCAGCGTAGCCAACGGCCGACTGGCGGGTGAGCATGGTGCGATAGCCGTGATAGGCAGCGTTCTCCGGGCGGCGGAAGGCCGGCGTGAACCAGCGCTCCATGACCTGGTCGGCAAGGCTTTCGATGCCCTTGGTCTCGACACTTTCGATACGGGCGTTCCACATGTCCGGGGTGCCGATCTTGTGCGCGGTGTCGCAGAGGATCAGTGCCTTGACGAGATCCGGCCGTTTCGCCTGCAAGCCCTGCGCGATCATGCCGCCGATGGAGAGGCCGCAGATGATCGCGTCCTTCACGGCAAGCCGGTCGAGCAGAGCTGCGAGATCGAGCACGTGGTCGTCGATCGAATAGGGAACCTGGCCGAGATCGGAAAGGCCGTGGCCGCGCTTGTCATAGGTAATGATCGGGAAGTCGCCGGCAAGCCGCACCACGACGTCGCGCCAGATGCGGAAATCGGTGCCGAGCGAATTGGCAAAGACGATGACCGGCCGTCCGGCGGGGCCGCCGATAAGCTGATGGTGCAGGATGACGTCGTTGACGGTTGCAAATTGCACGTCTCTCTCCTCCGATCTTTCCAGATTGATCCCTTGATCTGGTTAGGTAAAATGATATTTCATGCCATTTCGTTAACTTGGGGGTTATGAAAGCCGTGGTCGATAGCCGTATCAAGTTCCGCCATCTGCAAACCTTTGTCGAGGTGGCGCGCCAGAAGAGCGTGATGAAGGCGGCCCAGCTCCTGCATGTCAGCCAGCCCGCCGTGACCAAGACGATCCGCGAGCTGGAGGAGGTTCTAGGCGTCGCCGTCTTCGAGCGCGACGGCCGCGGCATCAGGATCACCCGCTACGGCGAAGTCTTCCTGAAGCACGCCGGCGCGGCTCTGACGGCGCTGCGCCAGGGCTTCGATTCCGTCTCGCAAGCGCTCTCCGGCGATGCCCCGCCGATCCGCATCGGCGCGCTGCCGACGGTCTCGACGCGCATCATGCCGAAGGCAATGCGGCTCTTCCTGGAGGAGGGCACCGGCGCACGGATAAAGATCGTCACGGGGGATAATGCCGTGCTGCTCGAACAGTTGCGCGTCGGCGATCTCGACCTTGTCGTCGGCCGGCTTGCGGCGCCGGAGAAGATGGCGGGGTTTTCCTTCGAGCATCTCTATTCCGAACAGGTGGTGTTCTGCGTGCGCGCCGGCCATCCGCTGCTTGCTGGCGGCAGCGCGGTCTTTGCCGGGCTCGATACCTATCCGGTGCTGATGCCGACGCGCGCCTCGATCATCCGCCCCTTCGTCGAAAGTTTTTTGATCACCCACGGCATTGCCGGCCTGGCGAACCAGATCGAAACCGTCTCCGACGCCTTCGGCCGCGCCTTCGTGCGCGAAAGCGATGCGATCTGGATCATTTCGGAAGGCGTCGTCGCGGCGGATATCGCGGAAGGCGCGCTTGCCGCCCTGCCGATCGATACCAGCGGCACAAAAGGCCCCGTCGGCCTCACCATGCGCACCGACGCCGTGCCCTCCCTGCCGCTCGCTATCCTCATGCAGACGATCCGCGAGGTGGCGGGCACGGTGTCGCCGACGGGTTGAGACGCCGTCGCGCCTTCGCTAGGAGTGGCCATGGGAAACGAACTCGACCCGTTTCGCGCGGTAATCGTCGCGCGTCATCCCGATCTCGCGACGGCGTCCTTCCGGCTGCTGCCGGGCGGCTGGCATTCACGCGCGGTCGCGGCGGACGAGCGCCTGGTCTTCAAATTGCCGCAGGGTGCGGAAGCGGAACAGGCGCTGCGCCGCGAGGCCTCGATCCTCGCCGCCGTGCGCCCGCATGTGACCGTGCGCGTTCCGGATTTGTGCCTGCATGAAGGCGAACCGCTCTTCTCCGAGCACGCGATCATTCCCGGCGAGCATCTGGAGACGGCACAGTATGAGGCGCTGCCGGACTCCGCGCAGCAGCAACTCGCCGACACGCTCGCCCGCTTCTACGCCGAGCTCCATTCCCTCGATCGCGGCGTGATGGCGGCGGCCGGTGCGCGGCCTGTCGAGCGCTGGCTCGATGCCGATGCGATTGCTGCCGGTGCCTTGCCGCTTCTGCCAGAGGCGCTGCACGGCTTCGCAGAGAAAACGATAGCCGGCTGGCGCGCCCTGCCGCCGGACCCCCATGGCGAAACCTACGGCTTCTTCGACGGCCACGGCTGGAACATGGCCTTCGACCATGCCGCCGGCCGGCTGAACGGGATTTACGATTTCGCCGATTCCGGCTTCGGCCCGCTGCAGCAGGATTTCATCTATTCGAATTTCATCAGCCCGGACCTGACGGCGCGCGTCGTCGATGTCTACGAGCACCTGACCTCCCGCCCGCTTGACCGCGTCCGCATCCATCTCCTCACCGGCGTGCACCGCCTCTGGGAACTGGCCGCCCTTGCGGACGCGCCCGAACACCACCCCACGATGATCGCCTCGGTGGCGGCCTGGGCCAGACGTCAGTAGGGCAGGCCGACGTAGTTTTCCGCCAGCACCGTCTCCGCCGCGCACGAATGCGTGAGATAGTCCAGCTCGGCCTCCTGGATTTTCTGGTCGAAATCGCTCGCCTCGGGAAAGCGGTGCAGCATAGTGGTCATCCACCAGGAGAAACGGACGGCCTTCCAGACCCGGGCGAGGGCGCGCGCCGAATAGGCGTCTATGCCGGCGTTGGAGCGGTCCTGATAGTGCTCCATCAGGCCAGAAAACAGGTAGTGCACGTCGCTGGCCGCAAGGTTCAGCCCCTTGGCACCGGTGGGCGGCACGATATGCGCCGCATCGCCGACGAGGAACAGCCGGCCGAAACGCATCGGCTCGGCGACGAAGGAGCGCAAGGGTGCGATCGATTTCTCGAAGCTCGGGCCGGTGACCATCGCCTCGGCATGATGGGCGGGAAGCCGGCGGCGCAGCTCGTCCCAGAAGCGGGTGTCGGACCAGGCCTCAATCTTCTCGTCCAGCGCCGCTTGGATATAGTAGCGGCTACGGGTCTGCGACCGCATGGAACAGAGTGCGAAGCCACGCGGATGGTTGGCGTAGATCAACTCTTCGCTCACCGGCGGCACTTCGGCGAGAATGCCGAGCCAGCCGAAGGGATAGACCTTTTCGAAGGTGCGGATCGCCGTCTCCGGCACTGCCTTGCGGCTCGCGCCATGAAAACCGTCGCAGCCGGCGATGAAATCGCAGTCGATGCGATGCGTAAGGCCATCCTTCTCGTAGGTGACAAAGGGCGCGGCGCCGTCGAAATCGTGCGGCGTGACATTCGCCGCCTCGTAGATCGTAAGCCGGCTATCGGCTTCGCGCTGCTCGATCAGGTCGCGCGTCAGCTCCGTCTGGCCATAGACCATCACGCGCTTGCCGCCGGTGAGATCGAAGAGGTCGATGCGGTGATCGCGACCGTCGAAGGCGAGCGAAAACCCGTCATGCGGCAGGCCCTCGGCCCGCATACGGCGGCCGACGCCCGCCTTCTCCATCAGCCCGACCGTGCCTTCCTCCAGCACGCCGGCGCGCACGCGGCTCAGGATATGTGCCTTGCTGGAGCGGTCGAGGATGACGGTCTCGATGCCGGCATTGCCGAGCAGTTGCCCGAGCAGCAGGCCCGATGGACCCGAGCCGATAATGGCGACCTGAACACGCATGACATCCTCCCGAACTGGCATTCGACAAATTGTCGGGGAGAAGGGCGGGTGCGGGCAATGGACGGATCGGTCCCGAACTTGTACAAATCGAACATTGCGAACCGACGGTGCCGGCATGACCAGACACGTCCCGACATACGATCTCTACGGTGAGCGCACCGGCAATGCGCCGGACTTCTGGCTGCACTGCGAAACGATCCCGTCGCGCAGCAGCCTGCACCGCTATGAGATCGGCCTGCATCGGCACGACAGCTTTTTCCAGATCCTGTACATTTCCGCCGGATCTGGCGATGCGCTGTTCGGCGCCGGGAAGGCGACGCTGAAGCCGCCCGCCGTCGTCACCGTGCCGCCCGGGGTCGACCACGGCTTCCGCTTCTCGCGCGACGTGGACGGCCATGTCTTCACCATGCTCGCCTCGCATCTGCGCCTTGCCGGCGAGGTGGGGCGTTTCGCGGCAGAGCCGCGTGTGACGCCACTCGATGCCGGCGAGCCGGATGGCGCCTTCGTCATCGCGACGCTGGAACGGCTCGCCGCCGAATGGGCGGCCCGGCGCAACGGCCGCACGGACCTGATGGAAGCCTATCTCTCCTCGGCGCTGACGCTGACGGCGCGGCTTTCAGGCCGCGACGATGCGCCGGAGGGCGCTACGGCGCGACGCATGGAGCACCTGAACGGCCTGATCCAGCAGCATTTTCGCGCGCAGCGGCCCGCCGGTTTCTACGCGGAAAAGCTCGGTATCTCGCCGACGCACCTCAACCGAATCGTCAAGGCGGCGACGGGGCTCTCGGCGCATGCCTATATCGGCCGCAAGATGATCGACGAGGCGAAGCGCGAACTGGTCTTCACGGAAATGCCGGCGCAGGAGATCGGCCTGCGCCTCGGCTTCGCCGATCCCGCCTATTTCTCGCGCTATTTCCTGCGCGAGACCGGAGAGACGCCGCGCGCCTGGCGGCTGCGCGAACGGGCGCGGCTTGCTCAATCGTCGGAATAGCGCTCCTCGCGCCACGGGTCGCCGCGCATGTGATAGCCGTTGCGCTCCCAGAAGCCAGCCTGGTCGCCGGGCAGGAAATCGATGCGCGTCAGCCACTTGGCGCTTTTCCAGAAATAAAGATGCGGCACGACGAGGCGCATCGGCCCCCCATGTTCGGTGGAAATCGGCTTGCCTTCCCAATGGGTGGCGAGGATGGCGTCTTCCGCCGCGAAATCGGCCAGCGGCAGGTTGGTCGTATAGCCGTCATAACTCGTCAGCAGCACAAAATCCGCCTCCGGTCGCGGCATGACGAGATCGAGCAGGTCGCGGGTGGAAACGCCTTCCCAGCGATTGTCGTAGCGCGACCAGGTCGTCACGCAATGGATGTCCGAGCGCTTTTGGCTCTGCGGCAACGCCAGAAAATCCGTCCAGCCGAAGGATGTCGGGTTTTCCGCACCGGCCTTCACGTCCAGCCGCCAGTTTTCCGGGCGGATCACCGGCTGCTGGCCGAGATCGAGCACCGGCCAGTTTTTCACCAGATGCTGGCCGGGCGGCAGACGGTCGGTCTCCGGCCGTGCGATACGGCCAGTCAGGAATTTCCCCTCATCGGCCCATTTTCGCTTGGTGCGGGTGAGCTTGCTGTCGTCGTCGCGCATGGCGGTCTCCTGCTGCACTGCAACAGGTGGGGTCGCCCCCTGATGTCTGTCAAGGCCGGTTCAGGCGAGCACCTGCCGCAGCGCCGCTTGTACCTCGCGCATCGCAGGCAGGTAGCGCTCGACCATCTCGCCGGCGGTCGCCAACGCTGCCGGCGCGCCGATATTGAGCGCCGCGACGACCCGGCCGCGGGCGTTTTCCAGCGGCACGGCGATGGAGCAGAGGCCGATTTCCAGCTCCTGGTCGATCACCGCATAGCCCTGCCGGCGCACGCGGGAAAATTCCGCCATCAGGTCGTCCGGGTCGGTCTTTGTGAACGGCGTGTTCGCCGGCCGGTCGGACGCCTCCACGATCGCCCGCGCCTCGGCCTCGGGCAGCGCTGAAAGCAACACGCGGCCCATCGAGGCACAATAGGCGGGCAGCCGCGAGCCCGGCATCAGGTTGATCGACATGACGCGTTTTTGCGCCGCGCGCGCCACATAGACGATCTCCGTGCCATCGAGCACCGAAGCCGAAGCGCTCTGGCCGACCTTTTCGGAGAGCTGGTCGAGATAGGGCTGCACCAGCCGCGGCAGCGGCGTCGCGGAGAGATAGGCATGGCCGAGCCGCAGGATCTTTGGCGTGAGCTCGAAGAATTTGCCGTCATAGGCGGCATAGCCGAGTTCGGCGAGCGTCAACAGGCAGCGCCTCGCCGTCGCCCGGTCGAGGCCGGTTTCCTTCGAGACATCGGTGATGGTGAGCCGCGGTTTTGTCTCGCCGAAGGACTCGATGACCCTGAGCCCTTTGGCAAAGCCGCCGATGAAATCCGTTTCGCGCATTGTGATCTCCGTTAAAGTCAGTTTGTGCGATTATTGAACAAAAGTCAAATAACGCACAAAATGCCTTGCCGCTTTTCCCCTTCGGATTTACCTCTGCTGCAACAACGGGAGATTTTGCATGGACAAGACCATCAAAAGTCTGGCGGAGGCGGTGGCCGGCATCGGCGATGGCGCCACGGTCATGATTGGCGGTTTCGGCGGCTCGGGCGCGCCGATCGAGCTGATCCATGCGCTCATCGACAACGGCGCGAAGGACCTGACCGTCATCAACAACAATGCCGGCAATGGCCGCATCGGCATCGCCGCGATGATCGATGCGGGGCTGGTGCGCAAGATGATCTGCTCCTTCCCGCGATCGACCGATCCGCGCGCCTTCACCGATCGATATCTGGCCGGCGAGATCGAGCTGGAACTGGTGCCGCAGGGCACGCTCGCCGAGCGCATCCGCGCCGGCGGCGCCGGCATCCCCGCCTTCTACACGCCGACGAGCTACGGCACGGAGCTCGCCAAGGGCAAGCCGACCGCCGAATTCGACGGCCGCATGTATGTGCAGGAACGCTGGCTGAAGGCGGATTTTGCGCTGGTGAAGGCGCATGTCGGCGATACGCACGGCAACCTCACCTACAACAAGGCAGCCCGCAATTTCGGCCCGCTGATGTGCATGGCGGCGGCAAAGACCATCGTGCAGGTCGGGCAACTGGTGAAGCCGGGCGGCATCGAGCCGGAACACGTCGTCACCCCCGGCATCTTCGTCGATGGCGTCGTGGAAGTGACGGATGCCCGGCAGGAAGAAGATCTCATCCGCGCAGGAGTGGCCTACGCATGACTGTCGATACACGCGAAGACATCAAGCTTTCCAACGCCCAGATCGCCTGGCGCGCGGCGCAGGACATTGCCGACGGCGCCTATGTGAACCTCGGCATCGGCTTTCCCGAAATGGTGGCGCGCTACCAGCCGGCGGGCCGCGCGGCGATTTTTCACACGGAAAACGGCCTGTTGGATTTCGGCGAGGCGCCGCCGGCCGGCGAGGAGGACTGGGACCTGATCAATGCCGGCAAGAAGGCCGTGACGCTGAAGCCCGGCTCCGCTTTCTTCCACCATGCCGACAGCTTTGCCATGGTGCGCGGCGGCCATCTCGACGTCGCGATCCTCGGCGCCTACCAGGTGGCGGAGAACGGCGACCTTGCCAACTGGCGCGTCGGCTCCAAGGGCGTGCCGGCCGTCGGCGGGGCGATGGACCTCGTGCACGGCGCCAAATCGGTCGTCGTCATCACGGAGCATGTTACCAAGAACGGCGAGCCGAAACTCGTCGAAAAATGCACCTTCCCGCTCACCGGCGTCGGCTGCATCACCCGCATCTATACGAGCCACGCCGTGATCGACGTGACCGGCGGCCGCTTCATGCTGCGCGAGAAGCTGGCGGGCATGACGATCGAGGAATTGCAGGCTATGACGGGCGCGAAACTCCATGTCGACGGCCCCGTCGCCGATCTCGTCGTGCCGGAAATCTGAAGGAAAGACCATGAGCGAAGCCTATATCTGCGACTATATCCGCACGCCCATCGGCCGTTTCGGCGGCTCGCTGTCCTCCGTGCGCGCCGATGATCTCGGCGCCATTCCGCTGAAGGCGCTGATGGCGAGGAATGCCGGCATCGACTGGGAAGCGGTCGACGACGTCATCTTCGGCTGCGCCAACCAGGCGGGCGACGACAATCGTAACGTCGCGCGCATGTCCTCGCTGCTTGCCGGCCTGCCCGTTTCGGTGTCCGGCACGACGATCAACCGGCTCTGCGGCTCCGGCATGGATGCCGTGATCGCTGCCGCCCGCGCCATCAAGGCGGGCGAGGCGGAGCTGATCGTCGCCGGCGGGGTCGAAAGCATGAGCCGCGCGCCCTTCGTGATGCCCAAGGCCGAAACGGCTTTTTCGCGCAATGCGGAAATCTATGACACGACGATCGGCTGGCGCTTCGTCAACCCGCTGATGAAGAAGCAGTACGGCGTCGATTCCATGCCCGAGACCGGCGAGAACGTCGCCGAGGATTTCAAGGTGTCGCGCGCGGACCAGGACGCCTTTGCCGTGCGTTCGCAGGCGAAAGCCGCCGAAGCGCAGGCGAACGGACGGCTAGCGAAGGAGATCACGCCCGTCACCATCCCGCAGCGCAAGGGCGATCCGGTGGTTGTCGAGAAGGACGAACATCCGCGCGCCACCACGATGGAAGCGCTTGCCAAGCTCGGCACGCCCTTCAAGAAGGAAGGCGGCACGGTGACGGCCGGCAATGCCTCCGGCGTCAACGATGGTGCGGCCGCACTGATCATCGCCTCGGAGGCGGCGGTCAAAAAATACGGTCTGACGCCGATCGCCCGCATCCTCGGCGGCGCCATGGCGGGCGTGCCGCCGCGCATCATGGGCATCGGCCCGGTCTATGCCACGCAGCGCCTCTGCGCCCGCCTCGGCCTGAAACCATCCGATTTCGACGTCGTCGAACTCAACGAAGCCTTTGCCTCGCAAGGCCTGGCGACGCTCCGCGAACTCGGCATCGCCGACGATGCGGACCACGTCAACCCGAACGGCGGTGCCATCGCGCTCGGCCACCCGCTCGGCATGTCCGGCGCGCGCATCACCGGCACGGCGGCGCTGGAGCTGCAACTGACCGGCAAGACGCGCTCGCTCTCGACCATGTGCATCGGCGTGGGGCAGGGGATTGCGGTGGCGCTGGAGCGGGCTTGAGGTGAGCCCCTCACCCTAGCCCTCTCCCCGCAAACGGGGAGAGGGGACGTGCCCGACACTACGGTAGAGAATTATGAAAACGGCGCGGCATATCCCTTCGCCCCGCTTGCGGGGAGAAGGTGGCGGCAGCCGGATGAGGGGCTGCTTCGCCGACGACAATTGACACGGCCCCGCCGCTCCGGCACCCATGCGGACCAACCCTTCCGCTTCGATGACGGCCCGCTATGTCCAAAACCACCCGTGCCACGCAGGCGCTCGCCAAGTCCGGCACTCCCTTCACCGTGCATACCTACGACTACGACCCGACCGCCGACCGCGTCGGCATCCAGGCCGCCGAGGCGCTGGGGGAGGATCCGTCGCGCGTGCTGAAGACGCTGATGGCCGAGGTGGACGGCAAACCGGTCTGTGTCATCGTGCCGTCGGATTGCGAGGTCAGCATGAAGAAGCTGGCCGCCGCCTTCAAGGGCAAGTCGGCGAACATGATGAAGCCGGCGGATGCCGAGCGGCTCACCGGTTTCGTGGTCGGCGGCATCAGCCCGTTCGGCCAGAAGAAGCAGGTGCCGACGGCAATGGAGGAAGCGGCGCTCGTGCATGAGGCCGTCTATATCAATGGCGGGCAGCGCGGTTTGCAGGTGCGGCTGGCCCCGCGCGATGCGCTTGCGGCGCTGAAGGCGATTTCGGCGCCGGTCATCGCCTGATTGCGCCTTCTCTTCCGGCGACAAGCACACTAAGTTTCCTTCATCCATTTTGAGAACAGACAGGCATGCCATGACCTATCCCGAAAATTCCGCCCCCGCCATCGATTCGCAAAAGCTCGACAAGCTCGCCGAAGTCGCGGTGCGCGTCGGCCTTCAGCTCCAGAAGGGGCAGGATCTCGTGGTGACGGCGCCGGTCGCCGCCCTGCCGCTCGCCCGCCTCATCACCAAGCACGCCTATATGGCCGGCGCGGGCCTCGTCAGCACCTTCTATTCCGACGAAGAGACGACGCTCGCCCGCTACCGTCATGCGCCGGACGAGAGCTTCGACCGCGCCAGCGACTGGCTCTACGAGGGCATGGCCAAGGCCTATGCCAATGGCGCGGCGCGCCTGGCGATTTCCGGCGACAACCCGATGCTGCTCTCCGGCGAGGACCCGGCCAAGGTCGCCCGCGCCAACAAGGCGAACTCCACTGCCTACAAGCCGGCGCTGGAGAAGATCGCCAATTTCGACATCAACTGGAACATCGTCTCCTACCCGAACCCCTCCTGGGCCAAGCAGGTCTTCCCGAACGACCCGGAGGATGTGGCGGTCGAAAAGCTCGCCAACGCCATCTTCGCGGCGTCCCGCGTCGATGTCGCCGATCCGGTCGGGGCCTGGCGGGCGCACAATGCCAATCTTGCCAGCCGCTCGGCCTGGCTCAACGGCGAGCGCTTTTCCGCGCTGCATTTCACGGGGCCGGGCACGGACCTGACGGTCGGCCTCGCCGATGGCCATGAATGGCACGGCGGCGCCGCGACGGCGAAGAACGGTATCACCTGCAACCCGAACATCCCGACGGAAGAGGTCTTCACCACGCCGCATGCGTTGCGTGTCGAGGGCCATGTCTCCTCCACCAAGCCGCTCTCCCACCAGGGCACGCTGATCGACGACATCCAGGTGCGCTTCGAGGGCGGCCGCATCGTCGAGGCGAAGGCCTCGAAGGGCGAGGCGGTGCTGAACAAGGTGCTGGATACCGACGAGGGTGCGCGCCGGCTTGGCGAAGTGGCGCTGGTGCCGCATTCCTCGCCGATCTCGGCGAGCGGCATCCTGTTCTACAACACGCTGTTCGACGAAAACGCCTCCTGCCACATCGCGCTCGGCCAGTGCTATTCGAAGTGCTTCCTCGACGGCGCGAGCCTTTCGCCCGAGCAGATCCGCGCGCAGGGCGGCAATGAAAGCCTCATCCATATCGACTGGATGATCGGCTCCGACAAGGTGGATATCGACGGCATCCGTGCCGACGGCAGCCGCATGCCCGTCATGCGACGCGGCGAGTGGGCATGACCCATATCGGCGTGATCGGTGGCGGCGGATGGCTGGCCGGGGCTCTGCTCCGGCCTGTGCTTGCCGATCGCATCGTCAAACCGGCCGATCTCGTGCTGTCCTCGCGCTCCGGCAATATTTCTGGCTTCGAAGCCTGGCCGGGCGTGCATATGACGACGGACAATTCCATCCTGGTGGATGCGTCCGACGTCATCGTCTTCTCCGTCCGCCCGTCGGACCTCGACGAGATCGACCTCGATCTTCGCGGCCGTTTCGTCATATCCGTCATGGCGAGCGTCTCGGTGGACGAGATCACTGACCGTTTTGGCGCACGGCGCATCGTGCGCGCCATGCCGAATGCCTGCGCCGAGCAGCGGCAGTCCTTCACGCCGTGGTTTGCGACGGATGACGTGCGCAAGTCCGAGGCGGAGTTCGCGCAAAGCTTCTTTTCCGCCTCGGGGCGGGCGCATTTCATCACCAACGAACACGAGCTCGATTATTTCACCGCGCTCACCGGCTCTGGCGCCGCCTTCCCAGCGCTGGTGGCGGATGCGATGATCCGCCATGCGATCGAGGCGGGCATCGATCCCGAGACGGCCGACCTTGCCGTGCGCCAGCTTTTCCTCGGTGCCGCCACGCAGATGGCGAGCATCAGCGATACGCCGGCCGATATCGTCGAACTCTTCATGGAATATCGCGGCACCACGGCGGCCGGCCTTTCCGCGATGATCGACGCCGATCTGGCGCACGCCGTCTTCATGGGGCTTACGGCCGCGCGGCGGCGGGCGATGCAGGGCGCGGACTGATCCGCGCAGCACTTTGCGCCTGCGCCCACTGGCTGAGCCAGACACTTCCCAGCACCACGACCATGCCGGCGATCTGCAGCAGGCTGAGATCCTGCCGGAGCAGCGCCCAGCCGAGCACGACGGCAACGAGCGGGCTCAGGAAACCGAGCGGCGAGATCGTTGCCGGGTCGAGCCGGGCAAGACCGCGAAACCAGACGATATAGGTGAGGGCCGCGCCGATGACGCCGAGATAGAGGAAGCCGATGAGGTTTTCGGCTGTCGGAACCGGCAGCGCCGGCTCGAAGAACAGTGCGACGGGCACGAGCAGCAGGCCGCCCGCCGTCAGCTGCCACGCGGTGAAGGTGAGCGGCGGCACCGGCGGCTGCCAATGGCGCGACAGCACGGTGCCGAAGGCCATGGACACGGCGCCGGCAAGGCCTGCGGCGATGCCGATCGGGTCGAGATGGGCGGCCGGTGTCAGCACGAGCAACGCGACACCACCGATGCCGGCAAGACCCGCGACGACCGAAAGCGGCCGGATCGCCGTGCCCATCACGGCGCGTGACAGGCCGAGCACGATCAGCGGCTGGATGGCGCCAACGGTCGCGGCGACGCCGCCCGGCAGGCGATAGGCCGAAACGAAGAGCATCGCCCAGAAGAACGAAAAGTTCAGCGCGCCGAGCAGGAAGGTCCGCGCCCACCAGATGCCCTGCGGCAATTGCCGCACGACGGCGAGCAGGAGAAGGCCCGCCGGCAGCGCGCGCAGTATGGCGACGGTCAGCGGATAGCCGGCCGGCAGCAACTCGGTGGTGACGATATAGGTGCTGCCCCAGATGGCGGGTGCAGCGGCGGTAAGGAGGATATCGGTGCTGCGAGACATGATTATCTCCATATAAAGAATCTTGATATCAAGATATAGGAGATTATCTTGACGTCAAGTTAAATTCGCCTTTAAGTCCGCCCATGGATCACGTCGACAGAATTCTCGCCCAGTGGAACCGTGAGCGGCCGGACCTCGATGTCGGGCCGATGGGCCTGCTCGGCCGCATCGCGCGGCTGCGCACCCATCTTGCCCGGGAAATCGACAAGACGCTTGCCGAAAACGGGCTCAACGCCGCGAGTTTCGATGTGCTGGCGACGCTTCGGCGGTCCGGGCCGCCCTATCGGCTCTCGCCGGGCGACCTGCTGGCGGCCACCATGGTCACCTCCGGCACGATGACCAATCGCCTGGATCAGCTGGAAAAAGCGGGCCTCATCGAACGCTCGCACAATCCGGAGGACCGGCGCGGCGTGATCATCGCGCTGACACCGAAGGGTTTTTCCGTGGTGGATGCGACCGTGACCGCCCATGTCGGGAACCAGCACCGGCTGCTGGAAGGCCTGAATGACGGCGAACGTGCGGCGCTGGATGGATTGCTGCGGAAATTCCTGGCCGAATTCGAATAGTCAGATGCGGTCGACCAGTTTTTCGACCCGCGCGATATGCGCCTTGCGCTTGGCCTCGCTGCTGCGGTCGATGTCGTAGAGATTGACCAGCTTGAAATCGAGGCCCTTGGCGCAGAAGGCGGTGATGGCGCGCTTCAAGAGCCGTTTCACCGGGTTGCCCATGTAGAGATGTACGATCCACCAGGGCGAACCGGTCGTGGTGAAGGCCCAGAACAGGTGGATATTGTCGAGACGCGGCTGGATGCGCCCGCCGGCCGGATCGTTTTCATAGGCGACGCCGGGGGCAAACACCCGGTCGAAAAAGCCCTTCAGGATGGCCGGAAAATTGAACCACCACTGCGGAAAGACCAGCACGAGCCCGTCCGCCGCCTTCAGCCGCGAAACGAAGGGTTCCGCCTCCGACGGGTCGTAACTGGGCTCGAAAAAGCGGGCGCGTTCGGAGGGCGTCAGCCGCGGATCGAAATCCTCGCGGTAGAGGTCGAGAAGATCGACCGTATGGCCGTTTGCCACCAGCTTCCGCCGCACCGTCTCGGCGACGCTCCCGGCGAAACTCTCTTCCAGCGGATGAGCGAGCAAAAGCAGAATGCGCATCAGAACAGCGAGCCCTGGCGCGGCGCCGGTTTCTCCGGCTCCGCCTTCGCGCCTTTCTTACGCGGTGTGCCGCCGCCCGAACCCGTGACGGCATCGACCGTGCCATCGGCGAACTCGATGGCGATCGCCCGGCCCGGCCCCAGTTCCGCCGCGGCATTGACCGGTGCCCCGTCCTCATCGCGCACCAGCGCGTAACCGCGCTTCAGCACGTTGCGATAGGAGAGCGATTGCAGCATGCGGTCCTGCGCCTGAAGCAGCGCGCGGCGGCGGGCGAGATTGCCGGCGAGCGCGCTTTCGGCGCGCAGCGCCAGGCCCGTCAGCCGGTCGCGCGACCGGCCGGTCTGCGCGGCGATGCGGGCGGGCGTCGCGCGCAGCGACACGTCGAAGGCGGAAAGGCGGGCGCGGAACTGGTCGAGCCGGCGCTCGATGATACGCTCGGCGCGTTGCACGCGGTCGGTGACGCGCTGGCGGCGCTCGGCGATGCGGGTCAAGAGCACGTCGGGCCGAAGATGCGCGGCCGCGCGCTCGAAGGTGCGGCGCTTGTTGACCGTGTTCATTTGCAGGCCGCGGCCGAGCCCGGTGGCCGCCTCGTCGAAACGGCGGCGGGGGAGTGCGAGAAGCTGGTCGAGCGAGGGCAGCGCCCGGGCGAGTGCGCGCACTCCCTGGCGGCGATTGTCCATCTGGCGGGCCACCGCGCCGCGAAGGCGGGCCGTGAGCGAGGCGATTTCCGCGTCGAGATCGGCTTTGACGGGCACGGCCATTTCGGCGGCGCCCGTCGGCGTCGGCGCGCGCCGGTCGGCCGCATGGTCGATCAGCGTCCAGTCCGTCTCATGGCCGACGGCGGAGATCAGCGGGATTTTCGAGGCGGCGGCGGCGCGCACGACGATCTCGTCGTTGAAACTCCAGAGGTCTTCCAGGCTGCCGCCGCCGCGCGCGACGATCAGCACGTCCGGCCGCGACAGCGGTCCACCGGGTTGAAACGCATTGAAACCGTCGATCGCCGCCGCTACCTCCTGGCCCGATCCTTCGCCCTGCACCTTGACCGGCCAGACGATGACATGGACGGGAAAACGGTCGGCGATGCGGTGCAGGATGTCGCGGATGACGGCGCCGGTCGGTGACGTGACGACGCCGATCACCCTGGGCAGGAAGGGCAGCGGCTTCTTGCGCTCCGTATCGAACAGCCCCTCGGCGGCAAGCTTGCGGCGGCGTTCCTCCAGCAGCGCCATCAGCGCGCCGGCGCCGGCCGGCTCCAGCGTCTCGATGACGATCTGGTATTTCGAGGAGCCGGGGAAGGTGGTGACCTTGCCGGTGGCGATCACCTCCATGCCCTCTTCCGGCTTGAAACGCAGCTTTGAGAAACTGCCCTTCCAGATCACAGCGTCGATGCGCGCCCGGTCGTCCTTCAGCGAGAAATAGGCGTGTCCCGAGGAATGCGGGCCGCGATAACCGGAAATCTCGCCGCGCACGCGCACCTGATCGAAGGCCTGCTCGACCGTGCGCTTGATGGAGCCGGAAAGTTCCGACACCGAATATTCGGCGAGGTTGCTGGGCGAATCACTGTCGGAAAAGAAGCTCATGCGGCAAAGTGTAGTGCGTTTGGCGGCGGATGACAGGGTGCCGCAGCCGGCATCCCCAGGTGTCGTGCCCCAAAAAGCGACCTATTCTGGTTTCACCCGGTAGAGCTTTAGCACCGGCCCCTGCGCGCCCTCGACCGGTTCCAGATAGGCCGGCACCTTGCCTTTCAGGAGGTTGGCATAGAGACCGTCCGGCTCGGCCTTGGCGATCATCTTGATTTGCGAATTGCCCGGGCAAAAGGCGAGCAGCGTCACCTTGGCCCCGCGCAAGAATGCTTCCGCCTGGCGCGGGTTGGAAAGGCCGATATGCAGCTCCGTCAGCATGCCGCCCTGGTTGCGGTGGTATGGCGCGGACAGCACGCGGTGGCCGGTAAAGCGCAGGATCGGCGCGCCGAGATCCGAAACGGCGGCGACGACGCCGATCGGCTCGTGGGCAAGCGGCGCCAGCACGGACTGGTCCTTGCAGGCAGGCAGCTTCGGCTTGCTCGAAAGTTCGGCGCGCAGCACATCGCCGGACTGGCCGGGCAGGAGGGCGCCGCCGAGCGCCCAGCTGGCGGGCGTCGAGGCGAGCGTCAGGCCGGCGAAGGCGGCGCCGAGCTTCAGGTTCTTCGGCGCGGCATTCGACGCCTCACGCAGCCTGGCGACCATGCGACCCAGCGGGATGGCGGCAAGCACATAGACGAAGATCGAGCCGCGGATCTGGAGGATGGAGATCGCGAAGGCGACCGTCAGCAGCGCCAGCAGGATCAGGTGTTGTTCCGTCGCCTCGCGGCGATAGACGCAGCGCAGGCAGGCGACGATCGCGATCACGCCGGTGGCGTAAAAGCCGGCGATCGACGTGGGGTCGAGGTGGAACTGGGCGATTGCCGATTGCGCTTCGATGACCATGTCGAGCCAGAAGGTTTTCAGCAGCGGGTCGAGCGCATCGAGCGGGTTCGACAGGCAGCCGGGCGCGATCAGCAGCACGGCTGCGGCAAGCACGGCGCCGGCACCGGCGAGCGCGAAAACCCGGCCGCGGAACGACCAGGCGCTGGCGAGCGACGCCGTCAGGAAAAGCGTGCCGCCGCCGAGCGTGGCGAGCGCGTAGAAGCCGTAGGACAGGCTGTCACAGGTGACCTGGGTGTAATGCGACGGCGCGACGGTGGCGAAGAAGGCGCCGGTCGTCGTCAGCGCCAGCGCAAGGCCATAGGCGGTGGCCGCGTCCCGGAAGCTGCTGCCATGCCAAGCCCAGCGCAGGGCGACGATCAGGCAGACCGCGCCGATCAGCGGCGTCGTCTCCACGCCGATGGCGATGGCGAAACCGGCCAGCACGCCGGCGATGGCATGGTCGCGCGGTCGCCGGGTTGGCGAAAGCAGCATGGCCGTGATGGCGGTCACCAGCAGGATCTGCACATTGTGATGATCGATCGAGCCAGGCTGGAAGCGGTTCAGCGACAGAATGAGGATGGAGGTCAGGATCAGCGTCGCATGCATCGCCATCGTGCCGCCCAGCCGATAGCTGGCAACGCCCGCGCTGAAGAGCACCGCGACGACCAGAATGGATGGCCAGACGGCAAGCGCCAGCGCCTCGGCCTGCTGCTGGCCGGCAAAAAGCGAGAAGAAGCTGATCAGGTTGGCGATCGGCAGGTCGATGAAGCGCGACCAGTGCATCGGCGTGCCGCCGGCCAGCCCCAGGCGATATTGCGTGGTGTCGAACCAGCCCTGGCCGGCGAGCAGGTCGCGCACCATGACGAGCCGCATCGCATCGTCATTGTCGGAGCCGACATAATCGGTGGTGAAGGGCAGTGAAAGGGCCAGCAGAAGGGCGATGGTGATGGCGGAATAGAAGGCGAGCACGCACCAGGTCATCCCGGTGCGCGGGGCAAACGTCTCCTGCGGTGCGATCGGCAGGGCTGCAGGCATGGATTTCGACACGTTTCGCCTCTTTGTCTGCCCATTCAACTCTGTCGAAAACCTAGCCTTAACCTTCTCAAGAAATAGTAAAACCGGTGGGACGCATGAGGCGGCCCGCAACGGAGACCGCGTCGTCATGACGGAAGCCTTGCTGGAAGACCTAGAGATTGCCGTGCTGCTGCCCTGCTACAACGAGGCGCAGACGATCGGCGATGTCGTGACGAATTTCCGCGCAGCGCTGCCCTCCGCCCGGGTCTATGTCTACGACAACAATTCCACCGACTCGACCGCACTGCGCGCAGCCCTTGCGGGCGCGACCGTCGTGCGCGAGCGCCGCCAGGGCAAGGGCAATGTGGTGCGCCGCATGTTCTCCGACATCGAGGCGGACATCTACATCATGGCCGACGGCGACGGCACCTATGCCGCCTCCGACGCGCCGGAACTCATCCGCACGCTGATCACCGAGGGGGCCGACATGGTCGTGGGCACGCGGCGCGGCGTGCACGCGGATGCCGGACGCCAGGGCCATGCCTTCGGCAACCGCATCTTCAACACGCTGTTCCGCTCGCTGTTCGGCAACGATTTCTCCGATATCTTCTCCGGCTACCGCGCCTTCTCCCGCCGTTTTGCCAAGAGCTTCCCGGCCGTGTCCGGCGGTTTCGAGATCGAGACGGAAATGTCCGTGCATGCCTCGCGCCTGCGCATGCCGATCGCCGAGCTGGAGCTCGACTATGGCCGCCGGCCGGAGGGTTCGCACTCGAAACTCTCCACCTTCAAGGACGGCGCAAAGATCCTCTGGATGTTCGCCATGCTGATGAAGGAAACGCGGCCCTTCGTGTTCTTCGGCGCGATCAGCGGGTTCTTCATGATCCTGAGCCTCAGCTTCATGGCGCCGGTGCTGGGCGAATATTTCCGAACGGGCCTCGTCGAGCGCATGCCGACCTGGGTCTTTTCGCTGGCGCTGATGATGATCTCGTTCCTGGTCTTCTCCGCCGGCATGATCCTCGATTCGCTGGCCCGCGCCCGCGCCGAGCAGCTGCGCATCCATTACATGAACCAATCCGCCGGCCGGTATGCCCGCACCGCCCGCAGGGCGGACAAGGCGACGCGGCATCTTGCGGCCTGACCGAACGGGACAGCACCATGAACAGGGAAACCACCAACCGCATCCGCTTCGTGATCGAGGACGTGCTGCCGCCGATCCTGCGCGATTCCGCGCTGTTCAAGCAGGCGGCGAGCCTGGTCTGGGGCAAGCATATCGGCAAGCTCGCGAAATTCCGCGAACGCGCGCCGTTCCTCACCGCCGCGGAATATGAAGACCTCTACCGCGAGCATCCGCGCGTCCACGCCGGCACGGACAATTCACAGGCCTGCATCGACCGCATCGTCGCCTCCATCGTGGGCGAGAGCGTCTGCGACGTCGGCTGCGGCACCGGAGCGCTGTTGAACTTCATCAAAGCGGGCAATCCCGGCCTCAAGCGGTTGACCGGCGTCGATTTCGTCGTCGACGATGCGGCGAGCATCACGGGCGTCGAATATGTCGCCGCGATGATCGAGTCTTTGCCCTTTGCCGATGGCGAATTCGACACGGTCGTCTGCACCCATGTCATCGAGCATGTGCTGGAATACCGCCAGGCCATCGCCGAGCTGCGCCGCATCGCCCGCCGCCGGCTGATCATCGTCGTGCCGCGCGAGCGGGAATACCGCTACAGCTTCAACCCGCATTTCAACTTCTTCCCCTACACGCATTCCTTCCTGCGCGCCGTGCATCCGGTGCCGCCGCGCCATGTCTGCGTCGATATCGGCCGTGACATTTTCTACATGGAAGACCGCGCGGAGCCCGACGCGTGACCACAGGCGGCTATAGCCCCACCATCTGGGCCGGCCTACTCGGCACGCCGCTGCTGATCGCGGCGGGGCAGGTGCTGTTCAAGCTGACGAGCGGCACGACCGGCGAATTCGGCGTGAAGGGGCTCGTCGCGCTGGCGCTCAATCCGCTGCTGCTGCTGGCGCTCGCGATCTATGGCGCCGGCACGATCATCTGGATCTTCGTGCTGAAGGCGGTGCCGCTGACGATCGGCTATTCCTTCATGGCGCTGACCTTCTGCTTCGTGCCGCTGCTCGCCAGCCTCTTCCTCGGCGAGGCGCTCACCCTGCGCTACGCGCTCGGCGCCGTCCTCATCGTTGGCGGCATGCTCGTCATCAACGGCTGAACTCACCCCTCGAAATGCGCCCGCGTCTCGGCATCCGCGGGGAAGAAGCTCTCGATCAGCACGCCCTGCACCAGCGCATCCTGCGCGGAGCCGAAGGAGGTCAGCGTGGTGATCCAGTTGAAGCGTTTCGCGCCGATCGCCATCTCGATCGGCAGGATCGGCAGCCTGTCCGTCTCCGGAAAGGCTTGAAGTGCGGCCTGGATGTCCTCTGCCGCCGCCAGCCGCTCGATGCGCTTGAGGAGCGGGCTACGCGGCCCCTGCAACCAGGCCTCGGCGCGGATGCGGTGCACCAGGTCGGCTGCCGATTGTGCCCAGTTGACGACGATATCGCGCAGCGGCGTCGGCCCGAGATAGGCTTCGAGGAAATTGTCGCCCGGCGACACCGCGATGCCGGCCATGCCGGCAAGGCTGAGGAACGCCTGGTTGGCGGTCAACACGTTGTATTCGTGATCGAAGACGACGCCCGGATAGGGATCATGCCGGCCGAGGATAAGGCCGATCGCCTCCGCTACCGCCGGCGGGAAGGCCGAAAGGCTTGCGGCCGGCGACGTCGCGAAGCGCGGGCGAAAACCGGCGGCGGAAAACAGCATGCCCTGGTCGCGTGCCGGAATGTCGAGCACGGCGGAAAGCCGGAGGATCATGCCCTCAGAAGGACGCGAGCGGCCGGTCTCCAGGAAGGACAGGTGGCGGGAGGAGATGCCGGCCTCGGTCGCAAGCTCCAGCTGGCTCATGCGCCGGTGGCCGCGCCATTCCTTGAGATGTTCGCCGAATTCCATGCCGGTCTCCTATTCATGCTGTCCCGCGCACTAAACAGCAGGCGCGACATCATTTCCATTACCTCCAAGGTAATTGGTTTGCCGCACCGCTCCCGGCAGGATCAGCCCATCGAAACGAAAGGAGCCCACAATGTTCGCCACCCTCAACCGCAATCTCCTGAAGTCCATCATGCTTGCCGACGGCGTCTTCTCGCTCGTCGCCGCGGCCGGCCTCTTTGCCCTGTCGGGTCCGATCGGCAGCCTCGTCGGCCCGCTCGCAACGCCGGCCGTCCTCAACGGTTTCGCCGCCTTCTTCCTTGTCTGGGGCGCCTTCCACCTCGCCGTCGGCCGGCAGGAGCGGCCGTCGCCCGCCGCAGTCCGCTTCGCCATCGCCGGCGATGCGCTATGGGTCATCGGCAGCGTGGCCGTGCTGCTCTTCGCCCGCAGCGGGCTGACGCTCACCGGCATCGGCCTCATCGCGGTCGTGGCCGTGGCGGTTGCCGATATCCTGCTCGTCAAGCAGATCGGCCTCGGCCGTCAGCAGCGCGCAGCCCTCGCCTGAACACGCCGACATTGTTCCAATCGCCTCCGCGAAAGCGGGGCGATTGCCGTTCAGAAAGCACCAACCTACCCCGCGGGAGAGATTCCCCTTGCCCGGAAAATGCACTACCGTCGCGCCCGAATGAAAACGGGGAACCCTTCATGCGCGTTATCTTTTCCGAGGACCACAAGCTCAGGAACGCTCGCACCGAGCTTTACGGCGGCGAGCTCGTACCGCCCTTCGAGGCGCCGTTCCGGGCGGAGTGGATCTTGGCGGCGGTCAAGGATGCCGGTTTCACAGATGTGTCCGCACCGGAACGCCACGGGCTCGAAACCGCGCTGAAGGTCCACGATGCCGGCTACCTCGCCTTTCTGGAAGTGGCTTGGGAAAAGTGGAAGGCCGCCGGTTACCGGGGCGAGGCGATCGCCACCTCCTTCCCCGTGCGCCGCACCTCGCCGCGCATCCCCACCCAGATCGATGGCCTGCTCGGCTATTATTGCAACGCCACGGAAACCGCGATCACGCCGGGCACCTGGGAAGCGGCCGTCTCCTCCATGCAGACCGCGTTGACGGCGGCCGACATCGTGGCCGGCGGCGACAAGGCCGCCTTCGCGCTCTGCCGTCCGCCCGGCCACCATGCCGGCATCGATAGTTTCGGCGGCTATTGCTTCATCAACAACGCCGCCGTCGCCGCCCAGCGCTTCCTCGACAAGGGCGCGAAGAAGGTCGCGGTGCTCGATGTCGATTTCCACCATGGCAACGGCACACAGGATATCTTCTACGAGCGCGGCGACGTCTATTTTGCCTCGCTGCACGGCGATCCGGCCGAAGCCTTCCCGCACTTCCTCGGCTATGCGGAAGAGACCGGCAAGGGCGCCGGCGCAGGCACGACGCAGAACTACCCGCTGCCGCCCGGCACGCCCTATTCTGTCTGGGAGGCCGCCCTTCACGACGCACTGAAGCGTATCGCCGCCTTCGGCGCGGAGGTGATCGTGCTGTCGCTCGGCGTCGATACGTTCGAGAAGGACCCGATCTCCTTCTTCAAGCTCGTCTCGCCGGATTACATCACGATGGGACGCGCGGTCGCGGCATCCGGCCTGCCCGTGCTCGTCGTCATGGAAGGCGGCTACGGCGTGCCGGAAATCGGCCCCAACGTCGCCAACACGCTGAAGGGCATCACCGGCTGAGGCCTGGAGTCTGTCAGGTTCATTATGAACCTGACAGACTCCAGGTTTCTTTGTTTTCGTTTGTCTTTTCGGGAAAACCGGTTTCCACTTTTCCCTGACAAACTTTAGCATCAATTTTCCTGAAGCAAGGCGTCACGATTATCCATTTGTCGGCTGGCAGACCCTCCTCTAGGACTGGGTGCCTGGAGGAGCATCTCACATGGCAGATCAACAGGTGGTAGCGGGCGGCAAGCTTTCCGGCTCCGGCAATGCGGGGCTTTTTTCGGGCGTGCTGCTCTGCCTCGCCTCCATGTCGAGCATCCAATTCGGCTCGGCGTTTTCCGCCACCGCGATCGACGCCTACGGGCCATCCACCACGACTTTCCTCCGCTTGGTCATGGCAGCCGCCGTGCTGGCGATCATCGTGCGCCCGCCCATGCGCTCCTACAGCCGCGAGCAATGGAAGAGCGCGCTGACGCTCGGCACCACCATGGCGGCCATGACGCTCTGTTTCTTCGCCGCGATCGACCGCATTCCGCTCGGCCTGGTCATGGCGATCGAGTTTCTCGGTCCGCTCGCCGTCGCGACCTGGGGGCTTGGCGGCGGCTGGCGGTTGATCTGGCCGCTCGCGGCCTTCATCGGCGTCGTGCTGCTCTCCCATGACGGCGAAGGCTGGGTCGGCGATCCCGTCGGCGTGCTCTTCGCCTGCGGCGCCGGCGTCGGCTGGGGCACCTATATCGTTCTGATGAAGAAGTCCGGAAAGCTCTTCAAGGGGCTGGAAGGGCTCTCCATGTCGCTGATCGTGGCGGCCGTCGCCGCCGCACCCTTCGGCCTCATGCGCGCGCACGAGGCGATGAACCCGGAAGGGCTCGGCATGATGCTCGGCCTCGCCGTCCTCGTGCCGCTCTTCCCCTATGCGCTGGAAATGATTGCGCTGCGCCGCATGCCGATGTCCGCCTTCGGCATCCTGATGAGCCTGGAACCGGCGCTCGGCGCGCTGGCCGGCTTCCTGGTGCTGAGCCAGCCGATGACGCCCTTCCAGATGCTCGGCACCGCCTTGGTCGTCGCGGCGAGCGCCGGCGTCACCTCGGGCGGAAACAGCGAAGCCTAGGCAAAACTAGCGCCTCTTTCATGTTCCTGCCGCAATCGCTAGGTTGAAGCAGATTCATCGAATCCTCGGGGACGCCTAGATGTACAAGAAATGCGCTGTTATCGCGGTTGCCGCGGTCTATCTTTCTGCCTGCACGACGACTGACCCCTATACGGGCGAACAGAAGGTCTCGAACACCGCCGGGGGGGCCGCGATCGGCGCCGGCGTGGGCGCCGTGGCCGGCCTGCTCATCGGCAACAACCCGGTGCAGCGCCGCAATGCCGCGCTGATCGGCGCCGGTGTCGGCGCGCTCGCCGGCGGCGCGATCGGCAATTACATGGACACGCAGGAATCCGAGCTGCGCGCGCAGCTTCAGGGCACCGGCGTCTCGGTCACCCGCGTGGGCGACCGCATCGTTCTGAACATGCCGTCGAACGTGACCTTCTCGACCGACCAGGACCAGGTGATCCCGCCGTTCTATCCGACGCTTGATTCGGTGGCGATCGTGCTGCGCAAGTTCGACAAGACGCTGATCGACGTCGACGGCCACACCGACTCGGTCGGCAATGCCGGCTACAACATGGATCTCTCCAACCGCCGCGCCAATTCGGTCGCGAACTACCTCGCCTCGCGCGGTGTCGATCCGCGCCGCATGTCGGCGATGGGGTATGGCCTGGAGCGTCCGATCGCCTCCAACGCGTCGGAAATGGGCCGCGCGCAGAACCGTCGCGTCGAAATCGCGATCTCGCCGCTTAAGAGCTAAGCGCGCTTGAGACCCGGGTCGTCGTCGGCCGGGTTGTAGAAGAGCGACAGCACCAGGCTCTTCGCGATCCGCTCGGCCGTCGCCATGAACCACGCCTTCGCCTCTGGCGAGGGCGCGATGTCGTCCAGCGTCGCGGAAAACAGGCCGAGCCAGGTCTGGAACAGCGGCGGGTTCATGCCCTGCACACCCTGATGCGCCATCACCGGCTTGCCGCCATAGCCGCCGTCCTTGAAGGCGACGGCGGACCAGAAGCGGTTCATCTTCGCCATATGCTCCGGCCAGCGGCCTTGAAGCCGGCCGTCGAAGACCGGGCCAAGCTCCGGATGCGCCCGCACGCGGCCATAAAACGTCTCCACCAGCAGCGGAATGAACGCGGCGGTGACGCCGATCGCCAGCATCTCCGCCTCCGCACGGGCACGGATGGCGGCGAAATGGGAGAGGCGGTCGGGAGCATCGTCGGTCATGGCCCGAAGATAGGATGCCGGCCGGCCGCATACAATCCGGCCGATCGCCGCAGGGGGGTCAGGGGCCTTCGCGATCCAGAGCCCATTCCAGCCGCTTGTAGTCGAAGCCATATTTCAGCGTCGGCTTGACCACCTCGAAATAGGGCGAGAGGTCGAAATCGCGGGGCGTGTAGAGCGAGTGGTGGCGGATATGCAGGATCTCTTCGCGCGAATAGGTCGAGGTCGCGGCCGCATGGCCCGGCGAGCGGACGATATCCGGCAGGATCGGGTAGCGGATCCGCTCGAAGGCTTCCGCGATCAGCGTGGAGCAGATCGCCCGCGTCGGATCGCCCGAACCGAAAGCCAGCATGCGGCGGCGCCAGCGCACCGGCACGGGCGGCGCCGGCAGGAAGAAGCGCAGCATGTCGGTGATGTTCTTCAGGTCGTATTTCAGCCCGAGGCGCGAGACCATGAAGGAGACCAGCATGTTGCGATCCTCCGGCGTCAGGCCGACGGGCCGGCAGATGCGCGTGTTGTAGGTCCGGTATTTGGTGAGCGGCACCGCCACGCAGCCCTCGCCGAGATTGACCTCGATGAGTTGCGGCCGATCGATCGAGGGCAGCGCCGCCTGGTCGAGCGTCAGCGGGATCTCGTCGCCGACGAAGAGCGCCGCATGCGACCAGGTCGATTGAGTGAGGTATTTGATCGCCGCCGAGACCTTCTGGTTGCCCTCGACCAGCAGCACGTCGCCGGGCCGCAGCGTGCGCGCCAGCGTTTCCGGGTCGGAGGGCGTGTAGGGCTCGTAGCCGGACGCCTGGCTTTGCAGGCGGTCTGCGAGGCGGCGGCCGAGATGGTCCAGCAATGTGTCGCGGCTTGCAGAAAGCGGCTTCAGTGCGGCGGTCACATTGCGTCCTTTGCAGTCTCTGTCGCCACCACTCTAGCGTTAGCCGCGACACTCTGTCGAGGTTGACCGCAGCGAATGCGATCCTATATTTAGAATAATTCTAAACTGGATTTTCGCCGATGTTCTCCCGCCTTCTTCGCCCCGGCAAACGCAGCCTCGAATCGCTTAGCGAACAGGAAATCCTGGCGCTCGCCATTTCCTCCGAAGAGGACGACGGCCGCATCTATCTCGCCTATGCCGATGCGCTGCGTGACGCCTATCCGCATTCCGCCCGGGTCTTCGAGGAGATGGCGGAAGAGGAGAGCCATCACCGCCAGATGCTGATCGATCGGCACATCGCCCGCTTCGGCGACCGCATCCCGCTGGTGCGGCGTGAATATGTGCGCGACTTCCCGGAGCGAAAGCCCGACTGGCTGATCGCCAACATGTCGGTCGACAAGATCCGGGAGCAGGCGGAGGCCATGGAGGACGCCGCCCACCGCTTCTACCTGACCGCCGCTTCGCGCACGCAGGACGCCGCGACGCGAAAGCTGCTGGGCGACCTGGCGCTGGCGGAAAAGTCGCATGAATCGCTCGCCCGCAGGCTCGGCGAGGAGCACACGCCGGTGGATGTGAAGGCCGAGGAGGACCAGACTTCGCGGCGGCAATTCGTGCTGACCTATGTGCAGCCGGGCCTTGCCGGGCTGATGGACGGCTCGGTCTCGACGCTCGCGCCGATCTTCGCCGCTGCCTTCGCAACGCAGGATACCTGGCAGACCTTCTTGGTCGGCCTCTCCGCCTCCGTCGGCGCTGGCATCTCCATGGGCTTCACGGAGGCAGCCCATGACGACGGAAAACTCTCCGGCCGCGGCTCGCCCGTCAAACGCGGCCTCGCCTCCGGCATCATGACGGCGCTCGGCGGCCTCGGCCACGCGCTGCCCTATCTCATCCCGAATTTCCTGCTGGCCACGACCATCGCCGTCATCGTCGTGTTCATCGAACTCTGGGCCATCGCCTTCATCCAGAACCGCTACATGGAAACGCCGTTCCTGCGCGCCGCCATGCAGGTCGTGCTCGGCGGCAGCCTCGTGTTGGCGGCGGGTGTGCTGATTGGCAATGCCTGAAACGCAAAAGGCACACCCCACCCACTGCGTCATCCTCGGGCTTGACCCGAGGATCCATGCCACAAGTGAGGGCGTATCGTGATGCGTGGATCCTCGGGTCAAGCCCGAGGATGACGGAGGAGAGGTCGGCAGGCCTTGAATTGGTACCTTTACACAATTACGCCCGCAGCGTGCCGCCCGTCGTCTTGACGACGTTGCCAACGATCTTTGCCGTCAGCGCCTCGAAATCCTCGTCCGTCAGCGTCTTGTCGGTCGGCTGGATGACGACTTCGATGGCGATCGACTTCTTGTCTTCGCCGAGCGAGGTGCCCTCGAAGACGTCGAAGACGGTGACGCCGGCGATCAGCTTGCGGTCGGCGCCGGTGGCGGCGCGTACGATGGCGCCGGCATCCACCGTCTTGTCGACGACGAAGGCGAAGTCGCGCTTGACGGCCTGGAAAGGCGAAAGGTCGAGCGCCGGCTTGGTGCGGGTCGCCTTCTTCTTCGGCTCCGGCATGGCATCGACATAGATCTCGAAGCCGGCGAGCGCGCCGGACACGTCGAGCACGCCGAGCGCCTTCGGATGGAACTCGCCGAAATATCCGAGCACGACCTTCGGCCCCATCTTGATCGTGCCGGAGCGCCCCGGATGATACCACGCGGGCGCACCCGCCTCGATCTGCACATTGCCCATCGGCAGGCCGCAGGCCTCGATCACGGCGAGCGCATCGGCCTTGGCGTCATAGACGTCGACCGGCTTGCCGCCGCCCTTGGCGGCATTCGACCAGAGACGGCCGGAACCCGCGAGCGAGGCCGTGCCGCGGCGCACACCGCCGGCCACGCGGCGCTGGCCTTCCGGCCTGTCGTTCTCGTAGGTGCCGGAGACTTCGAACAGCGCGACGTCGCCATACCCCTTGTCGGCATTGCGCTGCGCAGCTGCCAGCAGGCCCGGCAGCAGCGAGGGCCGCATGTCGGACATATCGGCGGCAATCGGGTTCGACAGCGCCAGCGAAGCGGCGCCACCGCCGAAGAGTTCGGCATGGGCCTTCGGGATGAACGACCAGGTGACGGCCTCCATCATGCCGCGCGAGGCAAGCGCGCGCTTTGCAAGGCGTGAGCGGATCTGCAGCGTGGTGAGGATGCGGCCGTTCACCGCGCCATGGCTTTCGAGCGGCGCCGGCTTGATATTGTCGACGCCGTGGATGCGCATGACCTCTTCCACGAGGTCCGCCTTGCCGTCGACATCCGGACGCCAGGAGGGGACCGCGACGGAGACGCGCTCGCCCGAGCCCGAAACCTTGAAGCCGAGGCGGGTCAGGATATCGACGCTTTCATCCGACGAGACATCAAGGCCGGTGAGGCGCTTGACGTCCGTGAACGGGAAATCGACGATCTTGGCGTCATAGCCCTTGTAGCCGACGACGTCGGTCTTGGCCGCCGTGCCGCCGCAGAGCTCCAGCACCAGTTCGGTGGCGCGTTCGAGGCCCGGCACCATGTATTCCGGGTCCACGCCGCGCTCGAAGCGGTAGCGCGCGTCGGTGATAATGCCGTGCGAGCGGCCGGACTTGGCGATGTTCATAGGGTCCCAGAGAGCCGATTCGATCAGCACGTCGGTGGTTTCCGCGTCGCAGCCCGAGTGCTCGCCACCCATGATGCCGCCGATCGATTCCACGCCATTGTCGTCGGCGATGACGACGTTGGACGGGTTCAGCGTGTATTCGCGCGTATTGAGCGCCAGCACCTTCTCGCCTTCCGCCGCCCGGCGCACGACGAGATTGCCCTTCACCTTGGCCGCATCGAAGACGTGCAGCGGGCGGCCCTGGTCGAAGGTCATGTAGTTGGTGATGTCGACCAGCGCATTGATCGGGCGCAGGCCGATCGCGATCAGCCGCTGCTGCATCCAGCGCGGGCTCGGGCCGTTCCTGACGCCGCGCACGAGGCGGAGCGCGAAGCCCGGGCAGAGATGATCGTCACCGCCGAGGTCGAGCTTCACCTTGACCGGCGTCTCGCCTTCGACCGCGAAGGACGGTGCCTTCGGCGCCTTCAGCGTGCCGAGACCGGAGGCGGCGAGGTCGCGGGCGATGCCGAAAATGCTGGTGCAGTCCGGCCTGTTCGGCGTCAGGTTGATCTCGATGACCGGGTCGTCGAGACCGGCATAGGCGGCATAGCTCTGGCCGACCGGCGCATCGGCCGGCAGGTCGATGATGCCGTCATGGCTGTCGGAGATTTCCAGTTCCTTCTCCGAGCACATCATGCCGCGGCTCTCGACGCCGCGGATGGTGCCGACGGCCAGCGTCACGTCGATGCCGGGCACATAGGTGCCGGGCGCCGCGAAGGCGCCGACGAGGCCGGTGCGCGCATTCGGCGCGCCGCAGACGACCTGGATCGGATCGCCCTTGCCGGTATCGACCATCAGCACGCGCAGCTTGTCGGCGTTCGGATGCTGCTCGGCGGAGACGACCTTGGCGATGACGAAGGGCTTGAAGGCCGCCTTGTCGTCGACGTCTTCCACTTCGAGGCCGATCGCCGTCAGCTTCGCGCAGATGTCTTCCAGCGAGGCGTCGGTATCGAGATGGTCCTTCAGCCAGGAGAGCGTGAATTTCATGATGTTTCTCCTTGGTGCCGGTTACGCGCTGAGGCCGCCGAACAGGGTCGGCATGTCGAGCGGGCGGAAGCCATAGTGGCTCAGCCAGCGGACGTCGGCGTTGAAGAAGTCGCGCAGGTCCGGCATGCCGTATTTCAGCATGGCGATGCGGTCGAGGCCCATGCCCCAGGCAAAGCCCTGGTACTCGTCCGGATCGAGACCGCCGGCGCGCAGCACGTTCGGGTGAACCATGCCGCAGCCGAGGATTTCCATCCAGTCGGTGCCCTCGCCGAACTTGACGATCGGGCCGGACGAGCGGTCGCACTGGATATCGACCTCGAAGGACGGTTCCGTGAACGGGAAGTAGGACGGGCGGAAGCGCATGGTGACGCTGTCGACCTCGAAGAAGGCCTTGCAGAACTCTTCCAGCACCCAGCGCATGTTGGCGACATTCGCCTTCTTGTCGACCACGAGGCCTTCGACCTGGTGGAACATCGGCGAATGGGTGGCGTCACTGTCCTGCCGGTAGGTCTTCCCGGGAATGATGATGCGGATCGGCGGCTTTTGGGCCTCCATCGTGCGGACCTGCACGGGCGAGGTGTGCGTGCGCAGCACCTTGCGTTCGCCGCTTTCGTCCGCGGGGAAGAAGAACGTGTCGTGCATCTCGCGGGCCGGGTGGCCCTCGGGGAAGTTCAGCGCCGTGAAGTTATAATAGTCCGTCTCGACGTCCGGACCTTCGGCGATGGAAAAGCCCATGTCGCCGAAGATCGCAGTGATTTCGTCGACGATCTGGCTGATCGGATGGATGCGGCCGCGCTCGGCGGGCGAGGAGCGCACCGGCAGGCTGACATCGACCGTCTCGGCCGCAAGGCGCGCTTCGATCGCGGCATCGCGCAGCGCGGTCTTGCGTTCGCCGATGGCATCCGTCACGCGGGTCTTCAGCGCGTTGATCGCGGCACCCCGCGTCTGGCGCTCTTCCGGCGACATGGTGCCGAGCGTCTTCAGGAGGTCCGAGACGGAACCCTTCTTGCCGAGTGCGCCCACGCGCACGGCCTCGATCGCCGCTTCGTCGGAGGCCGCGGCAACGTCGGAGAGGAGCTGCTGTTCCAAAGTGTCGAGTTCAGTCATCTTTACCTGCTTTGCTTGCGTCGGCCGGGCGGGGGGCCAGGAGACCCTAGGACGGATAGCCGGTTGCGGCGAGGAAGCGCCGCAGATCACTACCCATGTGCACGCGCCCGATCAATCGGGTGGGCCAGAAAAACTTGGCGAGGACCGCCACGGGCAGGCGGCGCCTTCGTGGCGGTATCCATCAAGCAAAAACCCGCACCGGTTCCCCGGCGCGGGTTTCACAACGAAACGAAGTTTTGGTTGTGGAAGCGCCGGTTAGTTTACGGCGGCTTCAAACTCGTTCTTCGTACCAGCGTCCTTGAGGTATTCGAGAGCCTTCTTGGAGGCAGCGACCAGCGCGCCGAAAGCTTCGGTCTCATGGATTGCCATGTCGGACAGCACCTTGCGGTCCACTTCGATGCCGGCCTTGTTGAGGCCGTCGATGAAGCGGCCATAGGTCAGGCCATGCTCGCGGACGGCAGCGTTGATGCGCTGGATCCAGAGCGCGCGGAAATTGCGCTTGTTGACCTTGCGGTCGCGGTAGGCGAACTGCTTCGAACGGTCAACCGCGGCCTTGGCGGCGCGGATGGTGTTCTTGCGGCGGCCGTAGAAACCCTTGGCTGCCTTCAGCGTCTTCTTGTGCTTGGCGTGCGAGGTAACGCCGCGTTTTACACGTGCCATTTCATGATCTCCTTAAACGTATCAAAAGTGCCGGATAAGTCTCAGAGACCGTTGGGCAGGTAGTTCTTGATGACTTTCTTGCCATCGGCTTCGGCCAGCACCATGGTGCCGCGCGCGTCGCGAATGAACTTGTTGCTACGCTTGATCATGCCATGGCGCTTGCCGGCGGCGGCCGCTACGACCTTGCCGGTCGCGGTGATCTTGAACCGCTTCTTGGCAGACGATTTCGTCTTCATCTTGGGCATTTTGCTACTCCATTCTTCTTGAATTCGAGCCGCGTGACGATGCACGGCTCCAGCGTAAAGAACGGCCACGGCATGCCCTGCCGGACCGTTCGGACGGCGGCTTGTAACCGAAGTGCCTTAAAAGCGCAACCGGATTCCTCGAAGTCGGGGATTTCCGGTGCAGAAAAGGAAAAGCCGCCCCGAAAGGCGGCTTCGATCCATGCGGGCTAAAGCAATTCCAGCAAAAGTGTGTCGCGGTTTTGCGTCCGCAATTGCGTATAAAAGCAAAGCCGCGCGAGAGACGGGCTCACTTCGGAGCGAGCACCATCATCATCTGGCGGCCTTCGAGCTTCGGCTCGGCTTCGACCTTGGCGATGGTCACGGTGTCTTCCTTGACCTGCATCAGGAGCTTCATGCCGAGTTCCTGGTGGGCCATTTCGCGGCCGCGGAACTTCAGGGTCACCTTGACCTTGTCGCCCTCTTCAAAGAAGCGGTTCATCGCCTTCATCTTCACCTCATAGTCATGGGTGTCGATGTTCGGGCGCATCTTGATTTCCTTGATCTCGACGATCTTCTGCTTCTTGCGCGCTTCGGCCGCCTTCTTCTGGTTGGCGTATTTCAGCTTGCCCAGGTCAAGGATCTTGCAGACGGGGGGCTCCGAGTTCGGCGAAATCTCCACGAGATCAAGGCCGGCTTCTTCGGCCATGCGGAGTGCCTGATCGGTAGGAACGGTGCCGTGGTTGGTGCCTTCGGCATCGATAAGCTGAACCCGGGGAATCCGGATTTCCTTGTTGGAGCGCGGGCCGTCCTTGACGGGGGCTTCCGCTTTGAAGGGTCTGCGAATGGTCGTGTTCTCCTCGAACTGTTTCGACTGGGTATGAATTTGGTGCGTCGATCGGGCCGTTTGCCCGCCTCGCGGCGTTTTTCGGCAATGTGTTGATCGGGCTTGCGAAGTCAATAGCACGGCGCGTGGAAAAAATCACCACCTGTCCTTGCGTGCGCGAATCTGGTCTAGCTCTCGGCCAAAGACCGGCTGGCTGGCGGCTTTTCGCGGCTGGAACGTGCAGATCAGGGAGATAGGTATGACGGCGACGAACGGCAATGGGTGGGCCACGGATTTCATCACCGTCGGGACCGGCGACGAGGCGCGGCAGATCGCGGTCGCGCTCCAGCCGGAAGCCCCCGGCAACGGGCTTGCCCATTTCGTCTGGCTCGGCGGCTACCGTTCCGACATGACCGGCACCAAGGCGGTGGAGCTTGCCGCATTGGCCGAGAGACTCGGCACCGGCTGCGTGCGCTTCGACTATTCCGGCCACGGCGCCTCCGGCGGCGCTTTCACCGACGGCACCATTTCGCGCTGGCTGGAAGAGACGCTTGCCGTGATCGACCACGCGGCCAAGGCGCTCGGCACGCGCCGCATGGTGCTCGTCGGCTCGTCCATGGGCGGCTGGATCGCGCTGCGCGCGGTGGCGGAACTTGCCGGGCGCAAGGGCCTCACGATCGCCGGCCTCGTGCTGATCGCGCCGGCACCCGATTTCACGTCGGAGCTGATCGAGCCGAACCTGACGGACGCCGAACGCGCAGCACTTGCCGAGCGCGGCCAGTTCGAGGAGCCGACGCCCTATGGCCCCGATCCGAACATCTATACGCTGAAACTCATCGAGGACGGCCGCGACAACCGCGTGCTCACCGGGGCCATCGAGACCGGCTGCCCCGTGCATATCCTGCAGGGCATGGCCGATCCGGACGTGCCCTACAGCCATGCCGTCCGCCTCATGGAGCATCTTTCCGGCGACGACGTGGTCTTAACGATGATCCGCGATGGCGACCATCGCCTGTCGCGGCCGCAGGATATCGCGAAAATCCTTGAAGCAGCAGAGGTTTTCGCCCGGGCGGAATGAGGCCCGGCTGTGTCGCCGGGGTCGCATTTTAACCATATTATTGCATCGCCAATTCTGATGATTGACGAGATGCCCTCCTGACCGTTAACTCTTTGTTAACGATTAGGGGACGTTTCATGGCACGAATGATTGGTGCGAAGGCTGGGGCTGCGGCGTTTTTCGCGCTCCTCGTTTCTTCTTCCTCGGCTTTCACGGCACCGGCATCGGCGCTTTCCATGCAGACCGGCGGCGTCACGTCCCAGCCGATCGGCCATTACGAATTCTGTCAGACCTACAAGTCCGAATGCCGTGCCGGCGTGCGCAACCAGGCGCCCGCCAAGGTCACGGAGTTCGGCTGGTCGGTGGTTCGCCAGATCAATGCCAGCGTCAACCGCGACATAACCCCGATGACCGACAAGGAACTGCACGGCAAGGACGAATACTGGTCCTATCCCGACGGTGCCGGCGACTGCGAGGATTTCGTTCTCCTCAAGCGCAAGAAGCTGATGGAAAAGGGTTTTGCCGCCGGTGACCTGCTGATCACCGTGGTGCGCAAGCCGGACGGCGAAGGCCATGCCGTGCTGACCGTGCGCACCACCCAGGGCGATTTCATCCTCGACAACCTCAACACCGAAGTGAAGCCCTGGACGGCGACGCCTTACCGTTACCTGAAGCGCCAGGCCTCGTTCCACGCCGGCCGCTGGGTCTCGATCGAGAACGGCGATGCCGTCATGGTGTCGTCGGTCGGCCAGTAAGCAGGCCGCAGACTGGATTTGAAAAGGCCGCGGAGCGATCCGCGGCCTTTCTGTTTTAACGGCTGGTCATCGAGGCCATGCGCTGCGAATAGCGCCCGCCGGCAACCTTCGCCGGCGACAGCAGGTCGCCGAGGCGGGCCGCCTCCTCAGTGGTCAACACCACGTCGGCCGCAGCGGCGTTCTGCTCCAGATGCGGCACCTTGCTGGCGCCGGGGATCGGCACGATGAAATCGCCCTGCGCCAGGACCCAGGCGAGTGCGAGCTGGGCGGGTGCGACGCCCTTTTCCTTGGCCATCGCCTCCAGCGCCGCCACCAGCGCCAGGTTGGCATCGAAATTCTCCGCCGCAAAACGCGGCAGCGAGCGGCGGAAGTCGTCGGCGGAAAGGCCGTCGATATTCTTCAGCGCGCCGGTCAGCACGCCGCGGCCGAGCGGGCTGAAGGGCACGAAGCCGATGCCGAGTTCCCGGCAGGTGTCGAGCACGCCGTTTTCCTCGACGTCCCGGGTCCACAGCGAATATTCGCTCTGGAGGGCGGCGATCGGGTGCACGGCATGCGCCCGACGAACCGTATCGGCGCCCGCCTCCGAAAGGCCGAGCGCCTTCACCTTGCCCGCGCTGACCAGCTCCGCCATGGCGCCTACCGTCTCCTCGATCGGCACGTTGGGATCGACGCGGTGCTGGTAGAACAGGTCGATGACCTCGATGCCGAGCCGCTTCAGCGAGGCCTCGGCGACGGCCTTGACGTTTTCCGGCCGGCTGTCGGTGCCGGTGATCATTTCGGCCGATGGCTTTGACGGATCGATGCGGAAGCCGAACTTGGTGGCGATCACCACCTTGTCGCGCACCGGCTTCAGCGCCTTGCCGACGAGGATTTCGTTCTTGTAGGGGCCGTAGACCTCGGCCGTGTCGAACAGCGTGATGCCGAGATCGACGGCGCGGTGCAGCGTGTCGATCGCCGCCGTCTCGTCCTGCGCCGGGCCATAGGCGTGGCTCATGCCCATGCAGCCGAGGCCGAGGGCGGAAACATCGAGGCTGCCGAGTTTTCTGTGATGCATGGCAAAATCCTTTTCCTGGGGTCCGGGCAGCGCTTCGCCGTCATCCGGACATGGCCAATCTAGGGCGTGGCTCTTCATCTGAAAATTGCTGCAAAAGCCAACGGGTTGTTCTATCTGTTTGAACAATGAACCGGACCCAGCTTTCCCAACTCGCCGTGCTCGCCATCGTCGCGGAGGCGCGCAGTTTCCGCAAGGCCGCTGCCGAACTCGGCATCGCGCCCTCCGCCGTCAGCCACGCGGTCTCCGCGCTGGAGGCGAGCCTCGGCGTGCGCCTCATCGCGCGCACCACCCGCAGCGTCGCGCCAACGGAGGAGGGCCGCCTGCTGCTCGACACGCTGGCGCCGGCGCTTGCCGATATCGGCTCCGTCATGGAAGCGCTGTCCGACCGGCAGGGCCGCCCCGCCGGGCCGCTGCGCATCACCATGCCGCTGATCGCCGCGGAAGACATCGTCATGCCGCGCCTCGGCGCCTTCCTGCTTGCTTACCCGGATATCGAACTGGAACTGAGAACCGACGACCGCTTCGAGGACATCGTCGAAAAGGGTTTTGACGCCGGGCTCCGGCTCGGGGAGCACCTGGAGGCCGACATGATCGCGGTGAGGGCAAGCGGCCCCTGGCGTGGCCTCATCGTCGGCGCGCCCGCCTATTTCGAGGCGCATCCGAAGCCCATGCAGCCCCGCGATCTCATGCAGCACCGCTGCATCCGACGGCGGTTCTCGAGCGGCCGGCTCTATCGTTGGGAGCTGGAAAAGGATGGCCGGCTGGTGACGGTGGATGTCACGGGTCCGCTGATCGTCTCGGACCAGCGGCTGATGCGCGCCGCGGCGATGGATGGCGCCGGCCTCGCCTATGTCTTCGACCAGCGGGTCGATGAGGATATTCGCGCCGGCCGGCTCATCCCGGTGCTGGAAGACTGGTGCCCGGCCTTCGACGGTTTTTCGATCTACTATCCCTCGCGCCGGCAGATGCGCCCGGCACTGCGGGCCTTCGTGGATTTCTTCCGGTACAGAGGCTAGGTTTTGAGCCGGTAACGGATGTGCCCGTCCGGCTTGATGTAGCGGTCGTAGAGTTTGCGCGCGCGCTCGTTGTCCTCGTTGGTATGCCAGTAGATGCCGCGCCAGCCATTGCGCTTGGAGATCGTGACGAGGTCGTCGATCAGCGCCCGCCCGACGCCCTTGCCGCGCGTCGTCTCGTCGACGAAGAGGTCTTCGAGATAGCCTTCCGGCGCGATGTCCCAGGTGGAGTCGTGATAGTGGTGGATGGCGAAGCCGAGCATCTCCCCGTCTTCCACGGCAACGCGCATCGTCACGCGCGAGCCCGCATCCAGGATGCGCGCCCAGGTGAAGGCCGTCACCTCATCCGAAAGCTCGGTCTTGTAGAAGGCGAGGTAGCCGGCCCAGAGTTTCCTCCAGGCCGCCTCGTCGCGTTCCACGGCATCGCGGATCGTCACGGTCATGTCGAGGCTCCCGCCGCGTCGAGCGCGGCCATCTGTTCCGGGGAAAGCGCCAGCGAGGCCGCTTTCGTCAGGCTGGCAAGCTGGGCAAGGCTGGTGGCGCTGGCGATCGGTGCGGTGACGGCGGGCTTCGCCATCAGCCAGGCAAGCGCGATCTCCGCCGGCTTGGCGTCGGTCTCGGCGGCGACCTGGTCGAGCGCCGCGAGAATGCGAAGACCCTTCTCATCGAGATAGTGCACGACACCCTCGCCGCGCGCCTTGCCCTTGGTATCCTCTGCCGAGCGGTACTTGCCGGTGAGGAAGCCGGAGGCGAGGCTGTAATAGGTAATGACGCCGATCTCTTCCTTGTGGCAAAGGTCGGCAAGCGCGCCCTCGAAGTCGGCGCGGTCGTAGAGATTGTATTCCGGCTGGAGCGCGCCGTAACGCGGCAAGCCGGCCTTGTCGGCTGCGTCGAACGAGGCCTGGAGCTGGCCGGCGTCGAGGTTCGAGGCGCCGAAGGCGCGCACCTTACCCGACTTCACCAGGGCCGCATGGGCTTCCAGCGTTTCCTCATAGGGCGTTTCCGGATCCGGCCAATGCGAGAGGTAGAGGTCGATATGGTCGGTCTGGAGCCGCTTCAGCGAATTTTCGACCGCCTCGACGATCCACGACTTGCGCAGGTCCCGCCGGCCCTGGCCCATGTCGGAGCCGACCTTGGTGATGATGACCACCTTGTCGCGCGCGATGCCGGAGCGCTTCAGCCACTTGCCGATGATCACCTCGGACTCACCGCCTTCATTGCCCGGCACCCAGCGCGAATAGACATCCGCCGTGTCGATGGCGTTGAAGCCGGCGCCGGTGAAGGCGTCGAGCAGATCAAACGAGGTCTTTTCGTCGGCCGTCCAGCCGAAGACATTGCCGCCGAAGACGAGGGGCGCGATGGAAAGGCCGGTCTTGCCGAGGGAACGAAGCTGCATGGGAGATCCTCCAAAGGGTTCGTGCTGAAAACGGTCGAAGGCAACATAGGACTCGGCAAAGCGCTTTGCACGCTGTTCGTCCGATTTTTTGCCGGCATCCGCGCTTGCGAGGAACGTACCTCGCGACTAGTCTCTGCGCGCAATCCAGGGAGAGAGAACCATGCTGCGTTTCGGAATTCTGTCGACGGCCAAGATCGGTCGCGAGCTCGTCGTGCCGGCCATCCAGGATGCGGAAAACTGCGTCGTCACCGCCATCGCCAGCCGCGACCTTGCCAAGGCGCGCGCCCTGGCCGACCGCTTTTCCGTGCCGCACGCCTTCGGCTCTTATGAGGAGATGCTCGCCTCCGACACGATCGACGCCGTCTACATCCCGCTGCCGACTTCGCAGCATGTGGAATGGTCGATCAAGGCGGCGGATGCCGGCAAGCATGTGCTCTGCGAAAAGCCGATCGCGCTGAACGCCCGCGAGATCGCCACGCTGATCGAGGCGCGCGAGCGCAACAATGTGCTGATCTCGGAAGCCTTCATGGTCACCTACAGCCCCGTCTGGCGCAAGGTGCGCTCGCTTCTGGCGGAAAGCGCGATCGGCAGGCTGCGCCATGTGCAGGGCGCCTTTACCTATTTCAACCGCGATCCCGGCAACATGCGCAACGTGCCGGCGCTCGGCGGCGGCGGCCTGCCGGATATCGGCGTCTACCCGACGATCACCACGCGTTTCGTCACCGGCAAGGAGCCGGTCCGCGTGCAGGCCAGCACCGATCGCGATCCCGATTTCGGCACGGACATCTATTCCAGCGTGCGCGCCGATTTCGGCGATTTCGAACTGTCCTTCTACATCTCCACCCAGCTCGCCCAGCGCCAGATCATGGTCTTCCACGGTGACAAGGGCTTCATCGAGGTGAAATCCCCCTTCAATGCCGACCGCTACGGCGCGGAAGAAATCGAGCTGACAAACCAGAGCCACACCGAAAGCCAGCACTTCCGCTTCCAGGACGCCCGCCAGTACCGGTGCCAGGTGGAAGCCTTCACCAAGGCCGCCCTTGGCGAGAATGAGGAAGTGGTGTCGCTGGAAAGCTCCGCCAGCAACCAGAAGCTTATCGACGCCATCTACCGCGCCAGCGAGAAGGACGGCTGGGAGGCAGTCTGAGCGTCAGGACGTAAAGCTCAGAACAGCGTTTCGTAGATGTCCGGCTTGAAGCCGGCCGTCAGCGCGCCGTCGCGCTCCAGCATCGGGCGCTTGATCATCGAGGGCTGGGCGAGCATCAGCGTGATCGCCTTCTTCGCATCAAGATCCTGCTTGTCGGCATCCGGCAGTGCGCGAAAGGTGGTGCCGGCGCGGTTCAGCACGGTTTCCCAGCCCAGCGCCTCGACCCAGCGCTTGAGGCTCGCTTCGTCGATGCCTTCGGCCTTGTAGTCGTGGAAGCGGTAGGCGACGGCCTTGGCGTCGAGCCAGGTGCGGGCCTTCTTCATCGTGTCGCAGTTCTTGATGCCGTAGATCGTGACGGTCACGCGTCTCTCCTCGATTCGCCTTGTGGCGCTTTCTTAGAGCGCCGGCGCGGTCACGTCACGCCGAGATAGCGGCCGGGGCGGTGATTGATCGCGAGCGTCATGTTGACCACGACGGCGCCGACGATGGAGAGGGCGAGGCGATCGAGCGGGATGACGAAATAGGCGGCGGCGAGGATGGCGAGATCGACCGCGAGCTGGAAATAGCCGGCGCGGATGCCGAAATGGTCCTGAAGATAGATCGCCAGCACATTGATGCCGCCGAGCCCGGTGCGGTGGCGAAAGAGGATGAGCAGGCCTGTGCCGGACAGCGCGCCGCCCATGACCGCCGCATAGAGCGGATCGAGATGGGAGAACGAGACCAGCTCGAATGTGAGCCGGGTAAAGATCGAGACCAGCGTGACCGCCGCGAAGGTGCGCAGCGTGAAAGCCCAGCCGAGCTTTTTGACGGCGAGGATGTAGAAGGGCAGGTTGATGGCGAAGAACAGCCACCAGAAGCCGATGCCGGTCGCATATTGCAGGAGCAGCGCGAGACCCGCCGTGCTGCCTGCAAGCAGCACGGTTTTGGTGTAGATCACGATGCCGAGCGCCATGAACATCGTGCCGACGACGATGGCGATGGCATCCTCGTAGGCGGAATGGCGCTCGTTCTGTGTCGTGGTCTCGGCCGACATGGTTCCCTCAGAGGCTCAGGAATTTCTCGATGACGGCATCGACTTCGGCGGTCTTGAGGCCGGCAATGTTGATGCGGCCGGAGGTCGGCATATAGATCGCGTGTTCGGCGCGCAGCTTCAGCACGTCCGCCTCTTCGAGCGGCAGCAGTGAGAACATGCCTTCCTGCTCGCGCACCGCCGTCAGCACCTGCCAGCGGCGGGAAAGCCCGGCGGCAAGCCGCTCGCGGATCGAGGTGATGCGCAGCCGCATGGCCTCGATCTCTTCCATCCAGTCGGCCGTCAGCGCCGCGTCACCCAGGATCGTGCTGACGATGGCGGCGCCGTGGTCCGGCGGCATCGAATAGCTGGTGCGGGCGAGCGCCGCCAGGTTGGTGCGCACGGAAAGCGCGGTCTCAGGCGTGCTGCAGGCGGCATAGATGGCGCCGGTGCGCTCGCGGTAGAGGCCGAAGGATTTCGAGCAGGAGACGGCGACGAGCGCTTCCGGCACGGCGGTCAGCAGGGTGCGAAGCCCCGCAGCGTCCTCGTCGAGGCCGCGGCCGTAACCCTGGTAGGCGATGTCGACGAGCGGCAGCAGGCCGCGCGCGGCGATGAGATCGGAGACGGCGCGCCATTGCTCGGCGGTGAGGCCGGCGCCGGTCGGGTTGTGGCAGCTCGCATGCAGCAGCACGGCATCGCCGGGTGCGGCGCCTGTCAGCGCCTCCATCATGCGGTCGAACTGCACGGTCTGCGACGGGATGTCGAAGAAGGGATAGGTGATGACTTCGAGGCCGGCGGCCTTGAAGATGCTGGCATGGTTCGGCCAGCTCGGCAGGCCGAGCCAGATGCCCTTGGTGCCCATGCGTGCCATCAGGTCGGCGGCAAGCCGCAGTGCGCCGGAGCCGCCCGGCGTCTGGAGCGCGGCGGTGGCGCGGCCGCGGCCGGCCTCGCCCGTGGTCAGCGCCCAGAGGCGATCGAGGAAGACGGGGTCGCCCTCGGGGCCGACATAGGCCTTGGTCGGCTGCGTCTCGACGAGGCGGCGCTCGGCTTCCTTTACTGCGCGGAAGATCGGCGTCGCACCCGTCTCGTCGCGATAGACGCCGACGCCGAGATCCACCTTGCCGGCGCGTTCATCCGCCCGGTAAAGCCCGATCAGGGCAAGCAACGGATCATCGGGCTGGCGGGTGAGGGCATCGAACATGGCCGGTTCCTTGGTGGCGTGAAGATCCGTCCGGTTTAGGCCAAAGCCTTGGCAAAATCGACCATGATATTGCGGAGAAAGCGCAAGAAGCTTTTGTATTATTGCAGGCGGACGCTAGATTGATGCGTGTTTTTGCGCGAGGGGCGATCATGGACAAAAAGGCGGACGGCGAGGTGGCGCTCGACCAGACGGACCGGCGCATCATCCGCCTGCTCGTCGAGGATGCCGGGCTCTCCAACAACCAGCTTGCGGAGAAGGTTGGGCTCTCGCCGGCGCCGCTGTCGCGTCGGCTGGCGCGGCTGGAGGCGAGTGGCGTCATCCGCCACACGGTGATCGTCGATCCGCGCGCGGCCGGCATCGGCTTCCAGGCCTTCCTGGAAGTGACGCTGGAGCGCACGGCGCCGAAGGTCGGCGAGCGCTTCATCGATCTGGTGCGCCGCATGCCGGAAGTGGTGGAGTGCCACACAGTGGCGGGCGATTTCGATTTCCTGCTGAAGATCGCGGTGAAGGATGTCGCCGACTACCGGCGTCTGCTTTGGAGTGAGTTCGAACGCATCGGCGAGATCAAGACGCTGCGCTCGACCATCCTGCTCGACAGCCCGAAGATGCAGGTGAGCGCCTTGCCATAGCCATCTTTGGAACCTTCTCGCCCGACAGAGGTTGCCGACCGGGGGAAAGCGCCCATATGATGCGCTATGCCGCGAAGGAAGGACGAGTGGACAGAAAGCTGAACGACAAGCTCATGTCGGCCGCGCTGCTGTCGGCCATCCGAAACCGTCGCGGCCACCGGCCGCCGGAAGACAATCGCCCCGGCGATACCGTTATCGCGTCCTATAACGTGCACAAATGCGTGGGCGTCGACCGGCGGTTCGATCCGGAACGCACGGCAAGCGTGATCGCCGAGATCGATGCGGATATCATCGCGATCCAGGAGGCGGACAAGCGTTTTGGCGAGCGCTCGGGACTGCTCAATCTCGAAATCCTGGAGCGCGATTGCGGCCTCGTGCCGGTGCCGATCACGGCGCTGTCCTCCACTGGCCATGGCTGGCACGGCAACATGATCATGATGCGCAAGGGCGCCGTTGGGGCTGTCCGCCAGTTGAAGCTGCCGGGTGTCGAACCGCGCGGCGCGCTGGTCGTGACGCTCGATCTGCCGATGGGCAAGCTCCGCCTCGTCGCGGCGCATTTCGGCCTGCTGAAGCGCTCGCGCGAGCAGCAGGCCATGGCGATCCTCGCCTCGGTTGCGGAGGAGGAGCAGATGCCGACCCTGCTCGTCGGCGACCTCAACGAATGGCGCGTCGGCCGCCGCTCGTCGCTCTCCCGCCTCCAGCCGACCTTTGATCCGGCCTCCGGCGCGGTGCCGAGCTTTCCGTCACGCTTTCCAGTTCTGGCGCTCGACCGGGCGCTCGGCCATCCGCACGATCTCGTCACCTCCGTCGAGGTGCATGATACGCCGCTTGCCCGCGTCGCCTCCGATCACCTGCCGATCAAGGCGCATATCGACCTGAAGGTCGTCTGGGAGCGTTCGCTCGGCGTCACAGATAGGGCGAACCAAGCCATGTGACGCGCTCGACGAGGCGCTGGGCAAAGGGCCGCGCCCGGAGTTCGTCGAGCTTCACCTCCACCGCCTCCGAGAGGGCAGCTGCGATGCGTTCGCCGATAAGATCGGCGAACTCCGCGTCGATCACCTCGATATCCACTTCGAAATTCAGCCGCAGCGAGCGCGGGTCGATGTTCGACGAGCCGATATAGGACCAGGCATCGTCGATGACGGCCAGCTTGGAATGGTTGAAGGCGCCGGATGCCCGCCAGATGCGGCAGCCATATTTCAGCATCTGGTCGAACTGCGCGGTCATGGCGAGATCGACGAGCTTCAGGTTGTTGGCGGACGGCACGACGATGTCGATCTCCACCCCGCGCCGCGCCGCCGTGACGATCGCGCTGATGAGTTCCCGGTCGGGCAGGAAATAGGGCGACATGATGCGGATGTGCTTCTTGGCGACCGAGACGGCGCCCATCAGCATGCGGTGGTTGGTTTCCAGGCTCTTGTCCGGCCCGGAGGGCACGACACGGGCGAGCATGCCGCTGTCCGGCGCATCCGGCGGCCCGGCGATCTGCCAAACCTCGCCGGCGAGATCCTCGCCGCCGGAAAAGCGCCAGTCTTCATAGGCGATGCGGAAGAGATCGCTGACGATGGGGCCGGTGATGCGGAAATGCGTGTCCAGCGCCGCCGCGTCGCCGGAAAATTCGGCGCAGAAGCCGGCGCGGATGTTGAGCCCGCCGGTGAAAGCCACGCTGCCGTCGACGATGATGATCTTGCGGTGGGTGCGCAGGTTCGCATAGGGCAGGCGCAGGCCCATCACGATATTGCCGTTGAACACATCCGTCGGCACGTTGGCGCGTTGCAGCTCGGAGACGATCGAGGGAATGGAATAGCGCGCGCCGACCGCATCGATCAGCACGCGCACCTCGACGCCGCGACTAACCGCCGCCGACAGCGCCGCCACGAAGCGTTCGCCGGCCTGGTCGCGGTCGAAAATATAGGTTTCCAGCAGGATGGAGCGTTCCGCGGCGTCGATGGCGGCGAGCATTGCCGCATAGGCCTCGTCGCCGGTCGATAGAAGCTTGATGCGGTTGCCGGAGGTGAGCTTGCAGCGCCCCACCGTATCGCCGAGCCGCTGCATGGCGGCAAGCGCGCCGCCATAGGTCACCTGCATGTGCTCGTTGGAAACGTCGTATTCCGCCATATGGTGCCAGCCGGCGGCGAGCAGCCCCTCGCGGCTGAGGTTCAGCGTCTTGCGGCGGATGCGGTTCACCCCGCCGATGGCATAGATGAGCGCGCCCACCACGGGCGACAGCACGATGACGCCCACCCAGCCGATTGCCGCGCGCACCTCTTCCTTCGTCATGGTGGCGTGGATGGCGGCCGGCACGCCGAGGATGATCGAGAGCGCGACGAGGATATGCGGCCAGTAGGTGGAGAACGTCTCAATCATGCTGCGTGCGGACCATCCAGAGGCGGCAACCTATTCTGCCGCCACTATATATTGCTTCGGACGATGCGAATGCGAGGGGTAACGGACCCCATTTGGAAGATTATCGCTCAGTCCTCCAGCGTGCCCGGCTTGCGATCCTTCCGGGTCGCCTCGTGGCAGGCGATCTTCATCAGGTCCTCGCCGCGCCGCGCATAGCGCGCGGAGGTGCGGGTGGCGATCAGCCCGTCATGGCCCGCCTTCACCGCAAGCGTACCATCCGGCTCGCCGGGCCGCGTGATCAGCGTCGCCAGCAGGTCGCCGGCCTTCACCGTGTCGCCGATGTCGCGGTGGAAGAGCACGGTGCCTGGCTCCGGCGCCCGCACCATCTCGATATTGTCGAGCGGAATGGCCGGGCCGGCATAGTCCTTGGCCCGGTAAGCGGGATCGGAGACGACGCCGCGGCCGGCAAGGAACTGCCACAGGCCCGCCGCGTCCGCCTTCGCCATGTCCGGATAGACGTCGCGCCGGCCACGCAGTTCCACGGTCACCGCGAGACGCCCGGGAACGGTTTTCAGCTTGTCGCCGCCCTGATGCTTGAAGGCATGGCCGACGGCCTCCTCGAAGGCGCTGCTTTCGCCATCGGAAAGGAACACGGCCTGCATGTCGAGCGCGGCGGCGAGGTCGGCCGCTTCCGGCCAGAAGGCATCGTCGATATAGGCATATTGCAGGGATTCGTCGTCGCAGTGCAGATCGATCACGAGATCGGCGCCGAGTGCCGCGTGCAGCAGCGTGCGCTTCAGCCGGTCGGCGGCGCTGCGGCGGTCGAGATTTTCCAACAGCGTCTCGCGCTCGGCAAGCGCCACCAGCGGGAAGTCGCGGTTGAAATTGGTGCGCGAGCCAAGCTCGAACCGGCCTTGCATCTCGCCGAAATGCGATTGCGCAAGGCCGATCGGGTTGGCCTGCGGAACAACGGTGATGTCGCCGAGGATCGCGCCATCGGCCTCCGCTTTGCGCAGCATTTCCAGCAGAAAATGCGCGAGCGCCGTGCCCGGCAGCTCGTTGGCATGCAGCGCCGCCTGGATGTAGACGGACGGCGCCTTGGCGTCGCTGCCCTTGAAGCGGAAGACGGGCAGGCGCCATTCGATGCCTGCGGTATCGCCGCCGATGATGATCTCCGAATGCTCCACGTCGTTTCCTCGCTGATATATTTTGCGACGGTTTATGCGAATTGGCGGCGGATGACGCAAGTCCCGGCAAGAAACGGGTTGAAAGCGGCCGGGCAAAGCCCGATCTTGTGACAAAACGGGAACGGAGGAGCCGATCATGCCCGGCAAGACCCATTTTCTGATCTTCGACACCGAGGGTGGCCCCTGCGGCATCGCCTGGACGGCCGCCGGCGTCGTGCGCTTCCAGCTGCCCGGCGACGATGCGGCCACAACCTGCCGCCTCCTGCTGCGCCACCTGCCCGAGGCGGAGGCCGCCGACCCGCCTCCGGCCATCGCCGAGACGGTCGCGGCTGTCAAACGCTACTTCGCCGGCGAACAGGCGGATTTTTCGAAGGTCCCGCTCGACCTTGCCGGCCAGAGCGCGTTCTTCCGCGCGATCTACGATGCCGCGCGCCGGGTGCACTGGGGCGAGACGACGACCTACGGCACGATCGCCCGCGACCTTGGCGCCGGCCCCGAAATGGCGCGCGAGGTCGGCCAGGCCATGGCGAAGAACCCCGTCGCCCTCATCATCCCCTGCCACCGCGTGCTCGCCGCCGGCGGCAAGGTCGGCGGCTTCTCCGCCCCCGGCGGCGCCTCGTCCAAGCTGAAGATGCTGGCGCTGGAGGGCATTTCGTTCGAGCAACCCGAGCCCGCGCAGCAATCGTTCGGGTTTTGAGCACGGCTGTTCGAAATCATCCGCCTTGACGGACTGCCTACTAGTTGGTAGGTTTTCGAAATGGGAAACGTATCGACCAAAGCCGAAGACATTGTCAGTTGCGCCCGCGCTCTGATCATCAAGGGTGGCTACAACAGCTTCAGTTATGCCGATATTTCCAGCGTGGTCGGCATTCGCAAGGCGAGCATCCACCATCATTTTCCCGCCAAAGCGGATCTCGTCCGCACAGTCGTCAAACAGTACCGGGAGGAGGGTGAAGCGGGGATCGCCGCACTGGAACGCAATGTTCCCGATCCGCTCGATCAACTTCGTGCCTATGTCGGCTACTGGGAGGCGTGTATCGCAGACGCATCGCACCCGTTCTGCGTCTGCGCCCTGCTGGCCAGTGAAATCCAGGTTCTACCCGAAGACGTCGCGCTCGAAGTGCGCGGGCATTTTCAAACGCTCTCGGAGTGGCTCACATCCATCCTGGAGCGCGGCATTGCAGAAGGCCGTTTCGCTTCGATCGGGACCGCCAGGGAAAACGCCGAAATGCTCATGGCCACCGTGCATGGCGCCATGCTTTCGGCGCGCGCCTATGGCGACCCTGCAATTTTTGGCGTGATAACAAAGCCGTTGCTGAAGCGCATCGCAGTTTAAACCGGAGCTTCGCCGACGGATGCCTACGCGCCCTAACAACCTATCAACTAGTAGATAGTTTTCTTTCGCAAAGCTCACATCGTCCACTTGACGAGAAAGGTCATCCCCATGTTCGGAATTTCCACCCTTGGCTGGGTCCACACGATCGGCAGCCTGCCAGCCATCCCCGCCGCCCTTTACATGATCGCACGGCATGGCCGTATCGTTCCGAGGTCCGGATTGGGTGCTCTCTATTTTGTGTCCATGCTGATCGGTGCCGCGACCGTGTTCCTCGTTGCGCATCAGCCGGTCAGCTATGGCATCGGCATCGCGACGATCCTGCTCCTGCTGGCAGGTTATGGCGCCGAACGCGTTCTGCGGCCGTCACCGGCAGCCAGATATGTTGAAATCATCTGTCTGACGCTCAGCGTCTTTCTTCTGATGCTGCCGACCGTCACGGAGATCCTGCGCCGCGTCCCGGACGGCCACCCCCTGGTCACCGACCTGAAATCGCCGCTGCTTCTTGGAGCCCAGGGCGCGCTGCTGGCTCTTCTGATCGTTGGCTTGACCGCTCAGATCATCTATCTGCGCAGGGCAGGCCAAGGCCGCGCGAAACGGTCATAGTATCGCGCAGCCTGCCGCAGTCATTCCCACTCGATCGTGCCGGGCGGCTTGCTCGTCACGTCATACACGACGCGGTTGATGCCGCGGACTTCGTTGATGATGCGGGTGGCGGCGCGGCCGAGGAAGTTCATGTCGTAGTGGTAGAAGTCGGCGGTCATGCCGTCGACGGAGGTGACGGCGCGCAGCGCGCAGACGAATTCGTAGGTGCGGCCATCACCCATCACGCCAACGGTCTGGACCGGCAGCAGCACGGCGAAGGCCTGCCAGATCTTGTCATAGAGGCCGGCCTTGCGGATCTCGTCGAGATAGATGGCGTCGGCCTCCCGGAGAATCTCCAGCTTGTCGCGGGTGATGCCGCCGGGGCAGCGGATGGCGAGGCCCGGACCCGGGAAGGGGTGGCGGCCGATGAATGAGTCCGGCAGGCCGAGCTCACGGCCAAGCACGCGCACTTCGTCCTTGAAGAGTTCGCGCAGCGGCTCCACCAGCTTCATGTTCATGCGGTCCGGCAGGCCGCCGACATTGTGGTGCGACTTGATGGTGACCGAGGGGCCGCCGGTGAACGAGACGCTTTCGATGACGTCCGGATAGAGCGTGCCCTGGGCGAGGAATTCCGCGCCGCCGAGCTTCTTCGCCTCGTCCTCGAACACCTCGATGAACAGGCGGCCGATGATCTTGCGCTTGGTTTCCGGGTCGGAGACGCCTTCCAGCTCGCCGACGAAACGATCGACGGCATCGACATGGATGAGGTGCAGGTTGTAGTGCTCGCGGAACATGGCGACGACGTCGGCCGCCTCGTTCTTGCGCATCAGGCCGTGGTCGACGAGGATGCAGGTGAGCTGCGCGCCAACCGCCTCATGGATGAGGAGGGCCGCAACGGAACTGTCGACGCCGCCCGAAAGGGCGCAGATAACGCGCTTGTCGCCGACCTGCTCGCGGATGGCTTCCACGGCGCGCGCGCGGTAGGCCGACATCGACCAGTCGCCCTTGATGCCGGCGATCTTGTGTACGAAGTTGGACAGCAGCTTGGCGCCGTCCGGCGTGTGGACCACTTCCGGGTGGAACATGGTCGTGTAGTAGCGCTTCGCCTCGTTGACGCAGATCGCGAAGGGGGCGTTTTCCGAGGTGCCGATGATCTCGAAGCCTTCGGGCGCGACGGTGACGCGGTCGCCGTGGCTCATCCAGACCGGATATTTTTGGCCGACTTCCCAGAAGCCGTCGAACAGCGGGCTGCTTTTAAGGATTTCCACGTCTGCGCGGCCGAATTCGCGGGCATGACCGCCCTCGACGGTGCCGCCGAGCTGGGTCGCGAGCGTCTGCTGGCCATAGCAGATGCCGAGGATCGGGAGGCCCGAATCGAAGGCGATCTGCGGTGCGCGGGGGCTGCCCTGGTCGAGAACCGAGGCGGGTCCGCCGGAGAAGATGATCGCCTTCGGCTGCATGCGGTGGAAGGCTTCTTCCGCCGACTGGAAGGGGATGATCTCGCAATAGACGCCTGCTTCGCGCACGCGCCGCCCGATGAGCTGGGTCACCTGGCTGCCGAAATCGATGATGAGAACGCTGTCGGGATGAGCTGTCTGGGTCATGGCGAGCCTTTAATGAAAAACCTCGCGCCGCGCAACCGGGGACGGCCGGATTTTCAGCCGTTGCGCACGATCGTTCCGCTGGCGATGGCCGCTTCCAGAATGTCGACGGCGGCGGCGAGCTTCTCGTCGATCGCATGCAGGTACTCCGTCCAGTCGCCGATATGCGTGAGCTCGGCCTTGCCGTCGGAAATGCCACGCAGCCCGATGAGCCGTACGCCGAAAGCCTGGCAGGCGCGCAGTTCGGCAAAGGTCTCCATCTCCACCATGTCCGCGTCGATCGCCGCGTAGGCTGGGCCGGAGACGATGTTGGCGCCGGTCGAAAGCCGGGCTTCCGGGATGCCGGGAATGCGGACGGGCAGTTTCACCTCCACCGGCAGGTCGAGGAAGGGCGTGGCGCCCTTGGTGAAGCCGAGCGGCGAGGCGTCCATGTCGCGGTAGGAGACCGATATCGCCTGGTAGACGCCGGTCTGTTCCAGCGCCGCCGATCCGGCGGAACCGAGCGAGACGACGAAATCGGGCAGCTGCGCCTCGGATTCCAGGTGGCTGAGCGCCAGCGTAAGCTGCACGGCGGCCTCCACGGGGCCGACGCCGGTCATGAAGGGCGTGATACGGGCTTTCAGGTGCGGGCCATATTCGGCATCGACGGCCATGACATAGAGGATGCGGTGGCTGCCGACGGTCTTGAGGGTAACGCTCATTCGGCGATGTCCTGCCGGCCGCGCACCACCATCATCGTGCCCGTCATGGAGGCGATGAGCTTTGCCGGGCCGTCGGAGATCGCATAGCCGCGCCCGTCGGCGACGATGATGTTGGAGCCCGGCTTGGTGACCTCGCCGCGGAACAGGAAACGCTCGCCGCGCCCGGGTGACATGAGGTTTACTTTGAACTCGATCGTCAGGATCGAGGCGTCGGCATCGATCACCGAATAGGCGGCATAGCCGCAGGCGGCGTCGAGGGCGGCGGAGATGATGCCGGCATGGAGGAAACCGTGCTGCTGCGTCAGTTTCTCGTCGAAGGGCAGCTCGATCTCTACCGTGCCATGCTCGACGCGGGTCAGCTCGGCGCCGATCAGCGCCATCGCGGGCTGGCGCGCAAAGCTTCGGGTGATGCGGCCGGCGAAATCGGCCGGCGGGAAATCGGTCATGGTGCACACATGTCTGCCGGCGCGCCGGCCTGGAACGAGGGTGGCCGACGTTTGCATGGCGCTTGCTGCACTGCAAGCGTCTTTCAGTTCAGCGCGAGAATTGCCGCATTGAGCGCCGTCGCGAAGGCGACCCAGGCGAGATAGGGCAGGAAGAGCAGCGCCGCCGTCCGGTCCTGCCGCCAGGAGACCAGGATGAAGCCCGCGACGGAGACCAGCAGGCCGAGGATGATGATCATCGCCGACATCAGGTCCTGCAGGCCGAAGAAGGCGGGAGACCAGGCGAAGTTGAAGACGAGTTGCGCAAACCACAGGCGCATCGCGATCGATCGGCGAAGGGGCGAAAGCCAGGTGCGCGCTCCGACCACGCCGATGATGACGTAGAGGATGCTCCAGACCGGCGCGAAAACCCAGTTCGGCGGATTGAACGAGGGTTTTGCCAGCGACTGATACCAGTCGCCGGGCACGTTGTTGGCGCCGATAACGAGGCCGCCGCCTAGGACGAGGATGATGAAGGCGAGATAGATGAGGGGCTTGTTGTTCATGTTGCCTGCAACTAGCGCGCCGCGCGCCGCCGTCCAGGGGGTGCGGTCATCGGCGCAGGCCGGCGATATGCTGGTCCCAGGCGATATCCCCGCGGCGTTCGGCAAAGCGGCCGTCATAGGAGGAGACAGCAAAGCCGTGTGGTGCAGCCGCAATGCCGGCGGCGTCCGCGACGGTCTCTTCGCGCAGCACGCTGCCCGTCTTCGCATCGAGCACGACGAAGCGGCCGCCGTTCGGCGAGGTCAGGCCGACGAGGTTCTCGCGGCGGTTGACGGCGATGGCGCCGACATAGTTGGCAAGCCCGAGGGTGGTTTCCTCGGGGAGCGACAGGAAGCGCAGGTCCTCGCCCTTGCAGAAAGAGCCGACGAGCGGCGGCAGGTCGTTGCGCGGGCCTTCATATTGGCAGGCGAACCAGATGCGGCCCTTGTCGTCGAGGTCGATATGGCGCGTGGAAAGCTGGCGGAGCTTTTCCGGCAGCGTGTGGCGCTCGATGAGCGCACCGGTCGCGGCATCGATGAGCGCGAGCGACGGCTCCATATGGTCGAGATTGAGCTTGGTGCGGCCGAAATCCGGATGGGTCTCGATACCCCCGTTGGCGGCGATCAACATCCGGCCGTCATCGCTGACGGACAGATCATGTGTTCCGATGCCGTAGGTCGCATATTCGCCGATGCGGCGATAGTTTTCGCGGGCGTCGTAGAGGCCGATCACGCCGCGATTGGCGTCGAAATCGTTCTCGCTGGCATAGAGCAGCCGGCCGTCGGGCGAGAAGCAGCCATGGCCGAAGAAATGCCGGTCTTCGGCGGCGGCGATCGTCACGGGGGCTGCCTTGCCGCTTTGGTCGATCACCAGCGCGAAAGTGCCCGGCCGCCTTGCGAAGGCGACGAGATGGCCGGTGGCGGGCGAAAAGGCCATGCCGTGGCTGCGGGCGGGCAGCGGCGTCCTGTCGATGATCGACCCGTCTTCCGCAAGCACGGCAATACCAAAGCTGCCGTCGCGATCCCGGTAGCCGGAGGCGAAGACGGCGTCGGTGCGCGACAGCGCGAAGGACTGGCGGGCGCCGAGGCTCGCGGCCCAGGCAGCCCCCGCCATGCGCAGGAAGCTGCGCCGGTCGAGCAGCGCGCTATGGACGCCAGCGCCCCGCATCAGTCGCCGTCCGAGAAGGAGAAGCCGGAGCCGAGCCCGATGGCGCCGCCATAGCCGGCGTCGAGGCGCAGGATCAGGTCGCGCGTGTTGACGAGGAGGAAGTTGATCTTCTGCTGCTCCTCAGGCGTCGAGACGGCCTTCTCCACGTCGGGATCGACCATCGGCGCGATGTGGCCGAGTGATTTCAACACGAAGTCGATATTCTCGTTGATCGACGCGAAATTCGGATCGACCAGCTCCCGCATGCCGGACGTGTCGAACAGCACTTGCAGGCCTTCGATATTGGCGGAAATCGACGTCCAGGTGTTGCCGGAGCGCCAGAACACCGCCGATTTCGGCCGCGCGATGCCGCCATTGCGGTAAAAGGTCTCGATACGCTGGTCGCGCACGGCCTCGGCACCATGCACGAGAATGCCGAGCAGCGCGGTGATCGCCTCGCGGCCTGTGCGGAAGACGGGGTTTTGCGGGCCCGGATGTTTCCAGTCGTCCTGCACGCCGTCCGGCGCGTCCCAAGCCGCTACGAGCTGGCCGGCCGTCGTCTCGATATGGGTGGCGACGGCGGCGGCGTAGCGGCAGCGGAAGCCGTCCGGCTTGTCCATCAGCGTTTCGGCGCCCGTGCCGTAGAGGGCGAATTCAATGGCGCCAAAACCCTGGATCGCCACGCTTTTGCCGCCCATCGTCGCGGCATCGGTATCCTTCTCCTCCTGCTTCTGGAGCAGTGCCTGCACCTGTTTCAGGCCGGTGCCCTTGCGGTCCGGGTAGAACAGGATGCGCTCGAAGCGGTTGTCGTCGATCACCGGGCCGATGCGCACGATCTCGATATGCCCCCAGTCGGTGACCGCTTGTCGGAACGCATCGTCGACGGCCTTGCGGCTGGCGTCGGACGGCGCCTTGCAGAAGGCGCCGGTCGCCTCCGCCAGCTTGCCGGCAGAGGCCTGGAAGGCGCGGTAGCTGGGGCGGATGACGTCATCGACGGCGCGCGTCATGATGCCGGTGACGATCTGCTCCGTCAGCTCCGGCGGCACCGGCGTGCTGCTCTCCTGGGCGAAGACCGGCGGGCTCGCCGAAAGCATCAGGCCAGCGGCGATGAGGGAAGCGAAGCGGAAGGGATGGCGCCGGGTCTGCATCAGAGGCTCTCCAGGAAGGTCAGAAGGGCGTCGCGGTCTTGTTTTTCCAGCGTTGTGAAGCGGTCGCGCGCCGCCTTTGCCTCGCCGCCGTGCCAGAGGATGGCCTCGGTGAGGTTGCGGGCGCGCCCGTCATGCAGGAAGAACGTATGGCCGTTGACGGTTTTTGTAAGGCCGATGCCCCAGAGCGGCGGCGTGCGCCATTCCCGGCCGGTCGCAACCCCGACCGCCTGCCCGTCGGCAAGGCCTTCGCCCATGTCGTGCAGCAGGAAATCGGAATAGGGCCAGATAAGCTGGAAGGCATGGGCTTTGTTTTCAGCATCGCGCCGGGTCACGAATTTCGGTTGATGACAGCTCGTGCAGCCGGTCTCGTAGAAGACGCGTTTTCCCGAAAGCGTCTCGGCAAAACTCGCCTTGCGCCGCGCCGGAACGGCAAGGTTTTCCGCGTAGAAGGTCACGAGGTCCATGATCGGCGGCGGTGCTTCCACATCGCCGAGCCGCGCCTGTACGCCATTCGGACGCTCCAGGCAGGCGGCCTCGGTAGCCATGCAGTCACCCTGGTGCAGCGGCACTTCCGGCGTCGAGATGCCGATATCGTGGGTGAAGGCATCGGCGCTCTGCTGGCGCACGGAGGCGGACTGCGCCTTCCAGCCGAAGCGGCCGAGCGTCTTCTTGCCGGTCTTCGGGTCGATCGCCACGGCCGCCTTGCCGCTGATGCCGTCCTCGTCCGCATCGTCCGGGTCGGCAAGCGCCAGGATATCCGCCTCGTGGATCGCCTGGACGAGGCCGAGGCCGAGCATCGGCTGGGTGACGCGCGGCGAGAGCGTCGTCGTCCTGCCGAGGTCGCCATAGGCGAGGTCGGCGACGGAATAGGTCGGCCGGCGCAGCATCACGACTTCGCCGCCGGCCAGCGTCACCGCTTCCTCGGTATAGTCGATCACCATGCGCCCTTCGGCCTTCAAGCCGGGAACGGCGAGGTCCTGCAACTGGCGGCCATAGACCGGGTCCGGCAGGCTCATTTCGCTGAAATCTTTGAGCGCCGCTTCTTCCTCCGGCGTCACCGCGGCGCGGGCGAGGCGCAGGAACATCGAGGTCGCGTTGTCAGCGCCTTCCGGCGGATGGCCGCGACCGTCCTTGATGTGGCAGGATTGGCAGGAGCGCGCATTGTAGAACGGCCCAAGCCCATCGGACGCTTGTGTCGACGAGGGCGAGGACACCCAGAGTTTCTGGAACAGCGCATTGCCGAGCTTGAACGTCTCTTCCTCGGCAAAGCTGATGTTTTCGGAAAAATGCGAAAAGCTGTTCAGGTTGACCGAGGCAAGCGAGGTGGCCGCCCCCCCGGACATCGCCTCATATTGTTCGGCGGCGGAAAAATCCGTGGTGAGCCGCGTAACGGCGGCCACGCGCTTGCGGTCCTTTTCCGAGAGGTCGTCCCGGTCTTGGCCGGCGGAATAGGCCTTCCCAAGAACAAAAACGCCCGCCACGACGGAGACCGCGGCGAAAACCGCGAGCAGGCGACGGGCGGGGCGTTCTGTCATTGCGAAATCGGGCCGCTATCGCGAAGACGCGGCCCGCCTTCTATCATTGGAAGACAGCGTTAGGATTATCCAGGCTGTCGGAGCCTTCAAGCTCGATCTTGCCGATATCGAGCGACGCAATGACGCGCTCGATCGTCTTGGTCTGGTCGATCAGGCTGTCGACGGCGGTCTGCACCACCTTGTTGCCCTCGGCATTGCCTTCGCCGATCATCTGGTCATAGGCCTCGCCGCCTTCGGCACGGTCCACCAGCGCCTTGAAGGCGGCATGGCTCGCATCAAGCTTGCCCTTCATCTCGGTGTCGAGCGCGGCGTCCTTTTCCGCGACCAGTTCCGAGAGCGACGGGCCGGTCAGCTTGGAGCCGTCCGCACGGGTATATTCGCCCGTATAGACGGTCTGGATGCCGACGACGTCGTAGTAATGCGAGTTGTGCGTGTTGTCGGAGAAGCAATCGTGCTCTTCTTCCGGATCATGCAGCAGCAGGCCGAGCTTCATGCGCTCGCCGGCAAGTTCGCCATAGGAGAGCGAGCCCATGCCGGTCAGCATGGCGGTGATGCCGGCCTTCGGGTCGGCGGTCACGTTCTTCGTGGCCTCGCCTTCCGGCGCCCAGGCGGCGACCATCTCTTCGAGATCGGTGACGAGCAGCGACGAGGCGGCCTTCAGGTAGGCGCCGCGGCGGTCGCAATTGCCGTTGGTGCAATTGGCCTTGTCATAGTCTGAGGCCTGGCGGTTGCCAGCACCCTTGCCGGTGCCGTTCAGGTCCTGGCCCCACAGCAGGAATTCGATGGCGTGGTAGCCGGTGGCGACATTCGCCTCGACTTCGCCCGCCTCGTGCAGTTCCTGCAGCACGGCCGGGGTGATCGTGGTCGCATCGATCGTCTTGCCGGCGATCTCGAGCTTCGGATTGGCGATGACATTGCCGACGAACAGCGCGTTCTCGTCGCTTTCCGTGCCGTAGCTAGGGTCGACATAGTCGATCAGGCCTTCGTCGAGCGGCCAGGCATTGACCTTGCCTTCCCAGTCGTCGACGAGCGGGTTGCCGAAGCGGTAGGCTTCCGTCTGCTGGTAGGGCACGCGGGACTTCAGCCACGCTTCGCGCGCAGCCTTCAGCGTCTCGTCGTTCGGCGTGGCAATGAGCGCGTCGACCGCCGCGTCGAGCGCCTTGGCGGCCGCCAGCGAGTCGGAATATTTGGCATGGGCAATTTCAGCATAGTGCTTGACGATCGCAGCCGGATCGGCCGCCGCATGGGCGGTGCCGATGGCAAGGCTCGACGTCGCGGCAGCGAGCACGAAGGCAGCCGCGCGAAGGAAGGAAGTGGTCATGACGTCTCCTGGTGTCCTGTTCGATGTGTCCCCCGACACCGGACGTGGCGGTGCGCCTCCCTTGGCGACCGTCGCCCGGATGGCCCGGCAGGCAGGCCGGACCCGGGTTTATTCAGGCGTCATTGTCATGGACCAAATAAAAACTGGTGTCAAAGTGTATAGTTTAGAACGGTTTCAAGCTGTTCCACACATTTGACAGAGCGCAACAGTGGGGACGCCGCAGCCGTCAGGCCCGGCGGCCCATGGCGCAGAAGAAGAAGCCGTCCGTATCGGTGGACGCGGGCGTCAGCGTCACCGTCTTCTTGTCCGTCGACCAGGGCTGCGGCTTGTCGGTGCCGAACAGCTCCTGCCAGGCCTTGGCGGCAGAAAGGATCTCGAATTCCGGGTTGTTCTCGCAGAAAGCGTGGACCTGGTTCTCGTTTTCCTGCGGCAGGATCGAACAGGTGACGTAGAGCAGCGAACCGCCGGGGCGCACATAGGCGCTGGCATTGGCAAGCGCCTCCTGCTGCTGGCCGAGGCGTTCTTCCAGGTTCTTTTCGGTGAGACGCCACTTGGTATCCGGCCGCCGGCGCCAGGTGCCGGTGCCGGTGCAGGGCGCATCAACCAGCACACGGTCGAAACGGCCGGTGAGGGCGGCGAGGCTCGTAATGTCCTGGTGGACCTGGACATTGCGGGTGCCGGCGCGCTTCAGCCGCTCGATGATCGGGGCGAGGCGCTTGCGGTCGGTGTCGTAGGCGTGCACCTGGCCCTTGTTGTTCATCGCGGCCGCCATGGCGAGCGTCTTGCCGCCGCCGCCGGCACAGAAATCGAGCACCTGCTCGCCCTCCTGCGGCAGCACGAGATCGGCGACGATCTGCGAGCCTTCGTCCTGCACCTCGAACCAGCCCTTCTGGAAGGCGAGGTCGGCGGTGACGTTCGGCAGGCGCGACGGGCCTTCACCGGCGGGAATGCGGATGCCCTGCCGGGCAATGGGGGAGGCGACGGCGGCGTTGCGTTCCAGCGCCTTCAGCACCTTGTCGCGGCCCGCCTTCAGCGTGTTGGCGCGCAGGTCCAGCGTCGGGCGTCCGGCCAGCGCCTTGGCCTCGTCCAGCCATTTGTCGGAAAAGTTTTCCTCGAAGGAGGGCTGAATCCATTCCGGGATGTCGCCCTGCACATGCGGGGCCGCCGCATCGAGGTTGCGGGCGCGGAAGGCGGCAAGCGTCTCTTCGGACAACAGTTCCGGGGCAAACCGGTCGCCGTCGAGTTCGGCGGCGATCGCCTCGGGCGTCAGGCTCCATTGGCGCAGCAGCACGGCGTGGCCAAGGGCCGTGGGGCTGTCGTCGTCCATCAGATAGGCGTGCGACAGTTTCATGCGCAACGCATCATAGACGATGTTGCCGATCGCGGCACGGTCGCCGGAGCCGGCGAAGCGATGGGAGAGACCCCAGTCCTTGAGCGCATCGGCGACGGGGCGCCGCCGCGTCTCGATATCCGTCAGAACCTCGATGGCTCCCGAAAGCCGCCCACCCAATCGCATACGTTTACTCCGTTTTGCGTCGTGGTAGCGGCGGAACGCGCCGAGGGCAAGCCGGCGCGGTCAGATTAGCGGCTGATCAGCCGATGACCTCGTAACAGATCTTGGCATGGCCGGAGCGGATCATGCCGATGTTGGAGGCGGCCGCCTTGGACAGATCGAGCACGCGGCCGCGGATGAACGGGCCGCGATCGTTGATGCGCACCACGACGCTCTTGCCGTTGTTCGCGTTGGTGACCTTCACCTTGGTGCCGAAGCGCAGGCTGCGGTGGGCGGCCGTCATGAGGCTGGGGTTCATGCGTTCACCTGAGGCCGTGCGCGAGTGCAGCGCATACCACGAGGCGCGGCCGCAACCGGCTGCCTGAGCATCGGTGAATGTAACGAAGGTGGAGGAGGCGGCGACGAGGGAGGCAAGAGCCACACTGGAGAGTTTGAGCACCATGTTCGGATGACCTTCCGGGCGAGTTGTGAATTTCCGCTGCTATGCTTGCCCTATGAGGAAGCAAAAGTGGCGAAAACGTGCCTCAACCGGCCGCAATTCTGTCAAAACCCGTGCGGCTATACAGTCCATCGCCCGCGATGGATTTTTAATCTTCGTTAAGATGACAGAAAAAGTTCTTCGGAATCAGTTGCTAAACTGGATCGACTGTAAAGCTGGAATGGCCATGCGGCATTCGTGCAAATTTTCGGAAAAAACTTTCAATATTAGCAATCGCTGCGCATGAATCCGGCGGCAAAATTGGGGCAGATAAATTTATGGTTGTATAAAAGCGCAAAAGCCAAGCCTGCCGGCCCGCCACCCTCAGCCCCGCCAGCGCCCGGAAGACCACAGGTCGGCGAGCGATTGACGGTAGTTCGGGAAGCGGAATTCGAAGCCGGCAGCACGCAGCTTTGCGTTCGAAACGCGCTTGTTCTCTCCGTAGAAAGACCGTGCCATGGGGGAAAGTTCCGCCGTCTCGAACGGAATATCCGGCGGCACCGGCAGGCCCATCAGCCGGGCGGCCTCGGCAACCACGTCCTGCGGCGGGCCGGGCTCGTGGTCGGTAATGTTCCAGACGCCGCCCAGGCGCTTGCCCGCAAGGAACAGCGCCGAGCGGCCGATGTCTTCCACACGAATGCGATTGAACACCTGGTCCGGCTTGATGAGGCGGCGGGCGGTGCCGTCTTCCATGTTGCGCAGCGCATTGCGTCCCGGCCCGTAAATGCCGGAAAGGCGAAGCACGGCGACGGGCAGGGCGGAGGCCTTGCCGAAGTCGAGCCAGTGGTTCTCCGCCTCGACCCGTTCGACCGAGCGGGCGGACACGGGGTTCAGCACCGTCTCCTCGTTCACCCAGGCGCCCTTGTGGTCGCCATAGACGCCGACAGTGGAGAGGTAGGCGGCCCATTCGAGCTTCGGCATCAGGACGGACAGCGCGGGGCTACCTATGCGAAACAACGGATCGCCATCCTTGCCGGGCGCGATCGACTGCACGACATGGGTGGCGCGCGCCATGTCGGCGGCAAGCGCTTCCGAAATCGCGCCGCCATCATAGAGTATAGGCTCGATGCCGAGGGTGCGCAGGCTCTCGGCCTTTTCGGCGGAGCGCGTCGTGCCGGAGACGGAAAAGCCGGCCTCCTTGAAAACGTCGCCGATGGCCTTGCCGGAAAAACCGGCGCCGAGGATCAGGAGATGCGTCATCGACAGTCCGCCTTCGCTCTTTCATATTCCGCGCGCACATCCGCGTCCGCGTCGTCCGCCCTTCCTGCCGCAAATTCTTCGAATTCGCCAGCGGTCATCAGCCGGGAGAGCGCCCATGCGGCCATGCCCCGCACCACCGGTGCGGTATCGTCGGCGAGTTGGGCGCATCGAGCAATCAGGCCGCGGTCGCCGGAATTGCCGGCGGCGATCAGCACGTTGCGCACGAAGCGGTCGCGGCCGATGCGCTTGACGGGCGAGCCGGAGAAATGCGCGCGAAAGCCGGGATCGTCGAGCGTCAGCAGGTCGGCAATCGCCGGCGCCTTCAGCTCATCGCGCGCCTTGAGCTTCATTTCGGAGGCGCTGGCGGCGAACTTGTTCCAGGGGCAGGCGGCCAGGCAATCGTCACAGCCATAGATGCGATTGCCGATTTTCTCCCGGAATTCCGGATCGATCGTGCCCTTGTGCTCGATGGTGAGGTAGGAGATGCAGCGCCGCGCATCGATCTTGTAGGGAGCGGGGAAGGCATCCGTCGGGCAGGCGTCGAGGCAGGCGCGGCAGGAGCCGCAATGGTCGCGCTCCGGCTCGTCGCGAAAGAGGTCGGCGGTGGTGAACAGGCTGCCGAGGAAGAGCCAGGAGCCGTGCGTGCGGCTGACGAGGTTGGTGTGTTTGCCCTGCCAGCCGAGCCCGGCAGCGGCGGCCAGCGGCTTTTCCATCACCGGCGCCGTATCGACGAAGACCTTCACATCCGCCCCGCCGCGCGCGGCAAACCGCGTCGCCACTTCCTTGAGCTTGCCTTTGATGATGTCGTGATAGTCGCGGTTCTGGGCATAGACGGAGATAGCCGCCCGGTCCGGCATGGCGAGCACGTCGCGCGGATCGTGCTCCGGCCCATAATTCATGCCGAACAGGATGACGGAGCGCACGTCGCTCCACAGCACGCGCGGATCGGCCCGGCGGGCTTCCGTCTCCGCCATCCAGTCCATGGTGCCGTGATAGCCGGCGGCGAGAAAATCGGCGAGCCGGGCCGGCGCCTGTGGAATGGAATCGGGGCCGGTGATGCGACAGAGATCGAAGCCCTTGTCGGCGGCCTCCGCCTTGACGAAATCGGTCAGGCGGTGCCGGATCCTCTCGTCGCCCGACATGTGTCCGTCCTTAGAAATCCAGGTCCGCGTAGTGCGAGACCGGGGTGACGCCGCGCACGCGCTCGGCCAGCAGCGGGCGGAAGGAGGGGCGGGATTTCAGCCGCTGATACCAGTCCTTGGCCTGCGGCGCATCCGCCCAGTTGATCTCGCCCATATAGTCGAGCACCGAGATCATCGCGGCGGCGGCGAGGTCGGCATAGCTGAGGCGGTCGCCGGCGAGATAGGTGCGCGAGCCGGCAAGCCAGGAGAGATACTTCATATGCTGGCGGATATTGGCGCGCGAGTTGCGCAGGATCTTGCTGTCCGGCGGGCCGCCGCCCTGGTCCGGCGTCATCTGCAGTTTGAAAACACGCTCGCGCACCAGCGGGCGCGTCACGTCCTGCTCCATCTTCTGCAGGAACCACTCCGTTAGTCGCCGGATCTCCGCGCGCTGAAAAGGGTCTTCGGCGAGCAGGCGGCGATCGCGCTTCAGCACGCCGTGGGTCTCGTCGAGATATTCGGAAATGATGCTCGCGCCACAGAGCGCCCGCATGCTGTCGTCGACATAGACGGGCAGGGTTCCGGCCGGGTTGAGGGCCAGGAAATCGCGTCGGTTTTCCCACGGCGCCTCTTCGGCAAGCTCCGTCTGGAAGCCGTATTCGGCCAGAATCAGGCGGACGAAGCGCGAGGCGGAAGACATCGGGTGATGATAGAGTGTGGGCATGAACGCTGCTTTTACTCGTCTTGCGGAAGGGGCGATGCCGGGCCTGCCGCTTGACGCGGAGCTGATTTGGCGACGGCTGATTTGACGAACCTATAGAAATTTGGTGGTACAAACACAAGCGAATCGGGCTTTTTGCCGTAAGGCCGCTTCGTTTTCATGCTTTCCTTTCCCAGCATCAAGGAACTTTCATGGCAGACCAATCGATTGTCAGCGCCCTCATTCTCGGTCTCATCGAGGGCCTGACCGAATTCATCCCGGTGTCCTCCACCGCCCATATCCTGCTTGCCGGGCACTTTCTCGGCTTCAAGTCGCCGGGCAACAGTTTTGCCGTCCTCATCCAGCTCGGCGCCATCCTGGCGATCCTGTCCGTCTATGCGGCCAAGTTGCTGCGCATCGCCTTCGACCTGCCATCGCGCCCGGAGGCGCGCCGCTTCGTCGCCAGCGTGCTGGTGGCCTTCCTGCCGGCCGCCGTCATCGGCGCCATCGCGCATGATTTCATCAAGACGGTGCTCTTCGAGACGCCGATGCTGATCTGCATTGTGCTGATCATCGGCGGCGTCATCCTCTATGTGGTCGATCGCCTGCCGCTGACGCCGCGTTATACGGATGCGATGACCTACCCGCCGTCGCTTGCCTTCAAGATCGGCCTCTGCCAGTGCCTGGCGATGATTCCCGGCACCTCGCGCTCGGGTGCGACGATCGCCGGCGCCCTGCTGCTCGGCACCGACAAGCGTTCGGCGGCGGAGTTCTCGTTCTTCCTCGCCATGCCCACGATGGTTGGCGCCTTCGCACTCGATCTCTACAAGAACCGCGACGCGCTGTCCTCGGATGATCTCCTGATGATCGGCGTCGGCTTTGCGGCCGCCTTTGTCGCGGGCCTCTTCGTCGTGCGCAAACTGCTCGACTACGTATCGCGTCGCGGCTTCACGTTGTTTGCCATCTGGCGAATCGTCGTGGGCACGCTCGGCCTGATCGGCCTCTTGGTCTTCGGCTGACGAGCAATTCCAGGAAAAGTGTGTAGCGGTTTTCCGTCCGGAATTGCGCAAAACGAAGAATCGCTTTGGCCGGTCTTTCGATCGGCCGAAGCTTACTTGACCGATGCAGTCGTGCAGGGGTCGACGCCGTAAGCCGGCGAACAGCCGTGCTTGCCGGCAGACACCGTTCCCGGCGCGGCAAAGGATCCGGCCACGATGATCAGAGCCGAAAATCCGAAGAAGATTGCAATTGCCTTGCCCATGGGCCGGGAGCCTCTCAAAGTCCTGAAAATACGCCGCAGAACTGTCATCAGTACGACGCGACGGGGGCGGTGTTTATTCGCTGGTCCGACGACAATCAATATCGCGTCATGCTGAATCACGGGTAAATGCCACGCAGCTTTTTTTAACCGCTGCATAAGTGCAACAGAGTGCTCAAAGCGCTTTCGAAAAAGAACCGGCCGCCGCGGGACAAAACCCTGCGGCGGCCGGTTTTCATTTCGGCGACGGATGCGTCAGGCCGTCTTGTCGATCTTGGTGAACTGGCCCTGCTGGCGGTAGCGCACGAGATAGCTCGGCAGGATCGCTTCGACGAGGGTCGGCTGGATGCCGATGGCCTCAAGGGTGCGGCCTTCGCTGCGGGCCGCTTCGGAGACGATGGTGTCCGAGCGCAGCAGCGTCACCTGGTCGGAGGTCAGCGGCGGTGCGATGAAGGGCACCAGCGAGGCGATGGAGCCGATCAGCGAAGCGATGCCGAAGGGCAGCGACACGAGCGGGTTCTTGCGATCGACGACGCGGAGCATCAATTCCAGACACTGGCGGAAGGTCAGCACTTCCGGGCCGCCGAGTTCGTAGATGCGGCCGCGTTCGATCGTGCCGTCCACGGAGCGGGCGACGGCTTCGGCGACGTCGGCGACATAGACCGGCTGGAACTTCGTGTGACCGCCGCCGATCAGCGGCAGGACCGGCGCATAGCGTGCCATGGTGGCGAACTTGTTGAAGAAGCCGTCCTCCGGCCCGAAGATGATGGAGGGGCGGAGGATGACGGCGTCCGGCACCGTGCGCAGCACGGCCGCTTCGCCGCGGCCCTTGGTGCGGCCGTAGGAGGATTCCGACTTCTCGTTGGCGCCGATCGCCGAAATATGGGTGAGCTTGGCACCGGCGGCCCGGGCCGCCTCGGCCACGGCGCGGGCACCAAAATCCTGGACGGCGTCGAAGGTGTTGCGGCCGGCCTCGAAGAGCACGCCGACACAGTTGATGACGTGGTCGGAACCTTCGACGGCGCGGTCGACGGACTGGCGGTAGCGCAGGTTCGCCTGGACGAAGGAGATCTGGCCGACGCCGCCGATCGGCTGGAGGAAGCCGGCGAGATCCGGCCGGCGCACGGCGACGCGGATGCGGTAGCCGCGGCGCGCCAGCGCGCGCACCACATGACGCCCGACGAAGCCCGAGCCGCCGAAGACGGTGACGAGCGGCGGAAGGTTGGACAAGGTCATGCGGGCAGCTCCTGAAGGATAGGAAAGGTGGGTAGGGCCTACATAGCCCAAAGCGCCGGCAAGGTGAAGCGCGGCGAAGCGTCTCTCCTGCCGGGGTTTTCGCGGTAACTCAGATGCCTTCGACGACCACCATTTCCGCATCCGCCACTTCCTGGCGGATGGCGGCGGCGATCTGGTATTCCGGCGAGTTGTAACAGTCGACGGCGGCTTGCAGCGAGGGGAATTCGATGATCACGTTGCGGGCGCGAACATCGCCTTCGAGACGCTCGAACGCACCGCCGCGGGCGATGAAATTCGCGCCGTATTTTTCGAAGGCCGGCTTGGCGGCGGCGACATAGTCCTTGTAGCGCTCGGTATCGCGCACATCGACCCGTGCAATCCAGTAGCCCTTCGGCATGTCTCTCTCCCTTGGTTTCAGGCGTTCAGCGCGCCGTCCATCTCGGCGAGGATCGCCCTGGTGGCGGCAAGCGGGTCTGCGGCGTTGACGATGGGCCGGGCGACGACGAGGTGGCTGGAGCCGGCCTTCAGCGCATCGGCCGGCGTCATCACGCGTTTCTGGTCGCCAAGTTCGGCGCCCGCCGGGCGGATGCCGGGCGTGACGATCGCCATGTCGGCGCCGACGATCTTGCGCACCGCATTCGCCTCCTCGGCCGAGCAGACGACGCCGCCCATGCCGGCGATGCGCGCCTGTTCGGCGCGGCGCAGCACCAGCGTGTGCGGATCATATTCATAGCCAGCGTCGATGACGTCCTTGGCATCCATGGAGGTGAGCACCGTGACGCCGAGCAGGCAGAGGTCGGACCCCCTGGCGGCGGAAACCGCGGCGGCCATGGCCTTCGGATAGGCATGCAGAGTGAGCATGGACATGCCCATCTTGACGATGTTTTCCACGCCCTTTGCCACCGTGTTGTCGATGTCGAGCAGCTTCATGTCGAGGAAGACCTCCTTGCCGTCCTTGGCAAGGTCGCGGGCGAATTCGAGGCCGCCGGCGAAGACCAGCTGGTAGCCGATCTTATAGAAGAGGGCGGTACTGCCGAGGGTACGAACCACCTTTTCCGCCTCCGCGATGGTTGGAACATCGAGGCCAACGATCAGGCGGTCGCGCGCGGACATGGTCAAAACCCTTTCCAAGATTCGATTGGCGTCCAGTCGCATGTGACAGCGCGGTCTGCAAGCCGGAAAGCGAAAAGATTGCCGCCCCCGCCCGGCTGGTCGCCGTCGCGACGGATCGACGTGCCCTTGAGATGACACTTCAGCAGCGTGCCGACACCACCATGGCCGACGAAGGCGATGGGGACGGTCGGGTCGTGGCCGGCCAGCACGCGCTCGACGGCGGCAACGATGCGTGCCTGCGCATCCACCGCCCGCTCCCAGCCGCGAAAGCTCGTCTCCGGATGGGCGAAGAATTCATCTGCTGCCGCCTCGAAGGCGGGAGGCGGCAGAAAACCCGTGGCGGAGCGGTCGTTCTCGCCCATGGCATGGTCGGTCTCGACCGGGATGCGGCCGCCGGCAAGAATGTCCGCCGTCTCGATCGCCTTGCGCTCGGTGCTCGCGACGAAGCGGCCGATCTGCCGCGCCCAGTCGGCGTCGGCAGCAAGCAAGGCCCGCTCGCGGCCGCGCTCGGAAAGCCCCCAGTCGGGCACGGGCACGGCCGGGTCGATCAGCACCTGCGGGTGGGTAATATAGAGCGCGAACATCGCCGCCGCTCAGTGCGTGCGGCGGTAGGTCCACAGCTGCGCCGGCGGGATGTTGCGCACGACGAAGTCGAGATGGCTGATCTGATAGCGGTCCGGCATGGCGATGACGGGGGAGAGCGGACCGTAGGAGATCTGCACGACGGGGCGGCCGACGGGAATGCGCGTCAGCAGGTCCTCGATCATCGAGACACGTTTGTGCATCGGGAAGTTCAGCAGCGGCACGGCGGAAACGACGCTGTCGAAGGTCGTCTCCCGCAGGTCGCCGAGCGTCTTGTCGAGATCGAAGGCATCGCCGTTGATGAAGTTCACGCCGTGAAAGCGCTCGACGAGGTGGTTGTAGAAATCCGTGGAGAATTCGACGGAGGTCAGCTTTTCCGGGGCAAGTCCGGTGCCGAGGATCGCCTTGGTGATGACGCCGGTGCCGGGACCGAGTTCGAGCACGGGAAGGCCGGAGGCGGGATTGACGACGCTCGCCATGCGGCGCGCGGTGATGGAGGAGGTGGGGATGATCGAGCCGACCGCCCGCGTATTGCTCATCCAGCCCTTGAAGAAGCGAATCTCGTCGTCGAATTTCTTGCCGAGCCGTTCCTTGACCTTCACACGCAGCGTCATGCCGTCCCCCTTCATGGTATCGCTTTTCCGGCCGGCGGCGGGCGTCATTCCCGTCCGCGCATTCGACCATGGCGAATATGTGACGCGGTTTGCGTCAAAAACAAGTCTGATTGCGCCGTCGCCCGCAAGTTTCTAGAGCAGTTCCAGCAAAAGTGCGAAGCGGTTTTGCGTCCGGAATTGCGTAAAAACAAAGAAGGCGGCGTTGCCAGGTAAAAAAGAACCCGCCGGATAGCCGGCGGGTTCCGTGAACGGTTTCCCGATGCTGCCGGCCGCCTATACGCGCATCGGCATGAGCACATAGAGCGCGTCGTCGCCGGCGAGATCGCGCACCAGCGTCGGCGAGCCCGGATCGGCCAGCATGAACACGGCTTCCGTGCCGGAAAGCTGCGAGGTGATGTCGAGCAGGTACTTCGCGTTGAAGCCGATTTCTAGCGGATCGTTGTCGTAGCCGACCGCCAGTTCTTCCGTCGCACTGCCCGAATCCGGGTTGTTGACGGTGAGCGTCAGCTGGCCTTCGCCAAGAGCCAGCTTCACGGCGCGGCCGCGCTCTGAGGAAATGGTGGAAACGCGGTCGACGGCCTGCGCGAAGGACTGGCAGTCGATCTTCAGTTCCTTGTCGTTGTTGGTCGGGATCACGCGCTGGTAATCCGGGAAGGTGCCGTCGATGAGCTTGGAGGTCAGCACGATCGAGCCGATGGTGAAGCGGATCTTCGCATCCGACACTTCGACCGTGACGACGAGTTCCGGATTGTCGACCAGCTTCTGGAGTTCGCCGACCGTCTTGCGCGGAATGATGATGCCCGGCATGCCTTCCGAGCCCGACGGGGCTTCGACATCGGCGCGGGCCAAGCGGTGGCCGTCGGTGGCGACGGCCCGCAGTTTCAGCGCGCCATTGCTCTCGATCGTGTGGATAAAGATGCCGTTCAGGTAATAGCGGGTCTCTTCCGTCGAGATCGCGAACTGCGTGCGATCGATCAACATCTTCAGGTCCGTCGCCTTGAGGCGGAACGTGTGGGAAAAGCTGCCGGCGGTGAGGTCCGGGAAGTCGGACTGCGGCAGGCATTGCAGCGAGAATTTCGAGCGGCCGGACGTGACTGTCATCGAAGAGCCGTCGGCATTGGTGGCGAGCGCCACTTCCGAACCGTCGGAGAGTTTGCGCACGATGTCGTAGAGGAGGTGTGCGGGAACGGTCGTGGCACCTGCCTGCTCGACCTGCGCCGGCGTCGCCTCGGTGATTTCCAGGTCGAGGTCGGTCGCCTTCATGTCGAGGCTGGCGCCGTCCGAGCGCAGGAGCACGTTCGAGAGGATCGGGATCGTGTTGCGGCGCTCGACCACGCGGTGAACGTGGTTCAGCGACTTCAGGAGATTGGACCGCTCGAGAGTAATGCGCATGGATGTATCGCTTTCGACCGCTTGCACGCCGGAGGCCGGCGCGGCATTGCCTTGGAATTCCGGCAGGCGCCGGATGGATGTGGACGGGCAAAATGGCAGAAACAGGCGGACGATTGCAAGTGCTAACGGCGCCGGACACAGGATAGTCAACCGCCGGACCTTGCGAGGGCATCGGCGCTCGCCCATAAGGAGGGGAAATGCGGCCGTCCAGCGGCTGGAAAGGTGACGGACGATGCGGGATGAAGGTGCGGCAAGCGGGGCGGGTGCAAGTGCGAAAACCTTTCGCCTGCACAATGCCGTGATCCCGGCCCGGCCGCAGGAGCCGGCGCTCTACCTGGTTGCCACCCCCATCGGCAATCTCTCGGATATCACCCTTCGGGCGCTCGAAACGCTCGCCGGCGCCGATGTGCTCGCCTGCGAGGACACCCGGGTCACCCGCGTGCTGCTCGATCGCTACGGCATCGTCAACCGGCCCTATGCCTATCACGAGCACAATGCGGACGAGGCCGGTCCGCGCCTCATCGCGGCGCTCGAAGCCGGCAAATCCGTGGCGCTGGTCTCCGACGCCGGCACGCCGCTCGTCTCCGATCCCGGTTATCGCCTGGCGCTGATGGCCATCGAAGCCGGCCACCGTGTGGTGCCGATCCCCGGCGCCTCCGCGCCGCTCGCCGCCCTCGTCGGCTCCGGCCTGCCGAACGATGCCTTTTTCTTCGCCGGATTCCTGCCCTCCAAGGACAAGGCGCGACGCGACCGTCTTGCGGAACTGGCAAGTGTGCCGGCAACGCTGCTCTTCTTTGAATCACCACACCGTATTGCCGCGACCGTCGCTGCCGCAGCCGACGTGCTGGGCGAGGGACGGGCGGCCTGTGTGTGTCGCGAAATCACCAAGACCTTCGAGGAATTCCGCCGCGGCCCGCTCGGCGATCTCGCCGCCTTCTATGGCGACGGCCACACCGTCAAGGGCGAGATCGTCTTCGTCATCGCGCCGCCGGGCGAGGCGGCCGCACCCGAGGCGGCGGATGTCGACCGGCTGCTTACGGCGCTCGTGAAGGACATGTCGGCCGGCAAGGCGGCAACGGAAGCGGCGCGCCAGACCGGCCTGCCGCGCCGCGACCTCTACCAGCGCCTTATCGACCTGAAGGGTGGCGATGCGGGATAAGGCGGCCGATCCGAACCGGCTCAAAGCCTTCCGCCGCGGACATGTCTCCGAATATATTGCCGCGCTCTACCTGATGGCCAAGGGCTACCGCATCCGCGCCATCCGCTACCGCACCAAGCTCGGCGAGATCGACATCATCGCGCGGCGCGGCGATCTCGTCGTCTGCGTCGAAGTGAAAGCCCGGCGCGATGTCGACAGCGCCGTCTTCGCCGTCACCGCAACCACCCAGAACCGCATCCGCGCGGCGAGCGAAGTCTGGCTTTCCCGCCAGCCGGACGGCCATCGCCTCTCTTTGCGCTATGACATCGTCGCCGTGCGGCCCTGGCGTTTTCCCAAGCACCTTGTGGATGCGTTCTGAGCAAAAGGAAAATGTAACGAAACTGACACGAAACCGTAACGCGCCCGTCACGGTCGCTCATTAGTGCACCCCTCACACCAAATCCGGTGAAGAGGAGCAACCCATGTTCAAGCCGCTTTCCCTCGCAGGTTTCGCACTCGCCGTTTCCGCCTCGGCCTCGATGGCCGCCACCAACATCACCTGGTGGCACGGCATGGCCGGCCGCAACGGCGAAGTCATCAACGAAGTCGCCCAGAAGTTCAACGCTGCGCAGTCCGCCTGCGCGCTGACGCCGGTTTCCAAGGGCACTTACGAAGAAGCGCTGGCTTCCGGCATCGCCGCCTTCCGTTCGGGCGAACAGCCGAACATCCTCCAGGTCTTCGACGCCGGTGCGGCGACGATCATCAACGCGCCTGGCGCCGTCATCCCGGCTGAAGACCTGATCAACGGTGCCGGCTACAAGTTCGACCGCGAAGCCTTCATCGAGGGCGTGCGTTACTTCTACGCCGCCCCGGACGGCAAGTTCGTCGGCATGCCGTTCAACTCCTCGGCGCCGATCATGTATGTCAACACCGAAGCCCTGGAAAAGGTCGGCGTCGAAGCCCCGAAGACCTGGGAAGAGTTCGAGGCGATCGCGCCGAAGCTCAAGGAAGCCGGCTACCTGCCGCTCGTCCAGTCGCAGCTGACCTGGCAGTTCACCGAAAACTTCTTCTCGCGCCACAACATCCAGTTCGCGACGAACAACAACGGTTACGACACGGTCGTCGATACCAAGATCAACATGACGGACCCGAACCTCGTCATGATGTTCACCAAGCTCAAGGCCTGGGCTGACGAAGGCTACTTCGGCTATTACGGTGCCGGCTGGAACGACAACCAGAAGCTCTTCGAAGACGGCAAGGCCGCCTTCTGGATCGGCTCCTCGGGATCGTTCGGCGGCCTCCAGAAGACCGCGCAGAAGCCGTTCTCGGCAACCTTCCTGCCCTATTGGAACAGCATCCAGGGTGCCGGCACCAACACCTTCATCGGCGGCGCTGCCCTCTTCGCCATGTCCGGCAAGCCGGAAGCCGAAAACAAGTGCACGGCCGACTTCTTCCAGTTCCTGACCTCGCCGGAAATCCAGAAGTTCTACCACGAGGCAACCGGCTACGTCGCCATCACCACGGCTGCCTACGAACTCACCAAGTCCGAAGGCTACTACAAGGAGAAGCCGGCGGCCGAAGTCGGGATCCAGCAGCTCATGCTGCCGTCGGGTGAATGGTCGAAGGGCTACCGCCTCGGCTTCTACCCGCAGATCCGCGAGATCATGGAGCGTGAATACGGCCGCATCTTCGCCGGCGAAACCACGGTCGAAGAAGCCCTGAAGACGATCGAGACCGAAGCGAACGAACTGCTCGCCCGCTTCGCCAAGACCGCCGGCTGATACTGCCATCCGCTGAAATTCGTGCCGGGGGCGTCCTGCTCCCGGCACGCCGCTATGAAGGTGGCTCCATGAAGCGCGTGCAATTCTCGTCGCCCTATCTGCCCTATCTCTTTATCGCGCCGCAGATGGCGATCATCTTCGTGTTCTTCTACTGGCCGTCCGTGCAGGCGATCCAGTCGTCCTTCTACCTCGAAGACCCGTTCGGCTTCGGCTCCACCTTCGTTGGCCTTTCCAACTATTCCGATGCGCTGGGCTCCGTGCAGTACCAGTCGATCGCCCGCTTCACGCTGCTCTTCACGGTGCTCGTCACCTTCCTGTCGCTGGGCATCGGCATGCTGCTCGCGGTGAAGGCGGATGCGGTGCTGAAGGGCAGCTCCACCTACAAGACGCTGCTGATCTGGGTCTATGCCATCGCCCCGCCGGTCGCGGGCCTCATGGGCATGATGTTCTTCGACCAGCATATCGGCCCGCTGGTGAAGCTCGCGGCCTTCTTCGGCTGGGACATGAAGGTCGGCCTCAACTACAACGACACGGCAATCGCCATGATCATCGTGTCGGTGTGGAAGCAGATCCCGTACAATTTCATCTTCATCCTGTCCGGCCTGCAGGGTATTCCGGTTTCCATCCGTGAGGCGGCCGCCATCGATTGCCGCTCCGGCATGCGGCGCTTCTGGACGATGACGCTGCCGCTGCTCGCCCCCACCGCCTTCTTCCTGCTCATCATCAACATGACCTATTCGCTGTTCGACACCTTCGGCGTCATCGACGTGATGGTGAAGGACAAGGCGGCCAACAACCCGATCACGCTCGTCTACAAGGTCTACATGGACGGCTTCCGCGGCAACGACCTCGGCGGCTCCTCGGCGCAATCCGTCATCCTGATGATCGTGGTCTTCGTGCTCACCATCTTCCAGTTCCGCTTCATCGAGCGGCGCGTCCATTACAATTGAGAGGGCGCCCGCCATGTACCGCACCCGTTTGCTCGACCATGTCATTCTCCTGATCGGCGTCTTCATCATGGTGGCCCCCGTGGTGGTGGCCTTCATGACCTCCACCCACGAGGCGGCCGACATTCATCGGAACGGCCTGTCTCTCACCTGGGGCGGCTATTTCACCGAGACCTACAACACCGTGCTGACGCGCAAGGGCGGCTTTACCGGCGAAATCACCGGCGCACGCATGATCTGGAACTCGCTGATCCTCGGTATCGGCTTTGCCGCCGGCAAGATCATCCTGTCGATGCTTGCCGCCTACGCCATCGTCTATTTCCGCTTCAAGCTCGGCACGCTGTTCTTCTGGATGATCTTCACCACGCTGCTTCTGCCGCTCGAAGTGCGCATCCTTCCCTCCTACGAGGTGATGAACAAGCTCTCGCTCACGAACACCTATACCGGCCTCATCGTGCCGCTGCTGGCGTCGGCCACCGGCACATTCTACTTCCGCCAGTTCTTCAAGTCCGTGCCGGAGGAACTGCTGGAGGCCGCGCGCATCGACGGCGCCGGGCCGTTCAAGTTCTTCATCGACATTCTCGTGCCGCTCTCGCGCACCATGATCGCGGCGATCTTCATCATCATGTTCGTCTATGGCTGGAACCAGTATCTCTGGCCGACGCTGATGACCACCGACGAGCGCTTCTTCACGCTGGTGCGCGGCATCAAGCAGATCCTGCTCGTCTGGGTCGGCTCCAACATTCCCGACTATAACGAGGCCTTTGCGCTGGCGATCCTCGCCATGCTGCCGCCGGTGATGATCGTGATGATCTTCCAGCGGTGGTTCATCAAGGGCCTCACCGAAAGCGACAAATAAGGAGCCTGTCCCATGGCATCGATCGGTATCAAGGACGTATCCAAGATCTACAATGGCGGCGTCACCGCGGTCAGCTCCGTCTCGATCGACATCGCCGACGGCGAGTTCATCGTGCTGGTCGGCCCGTCCGGCTGCGGAAAGTCGACGCTCCTGCGCATGGTCGCCGGGCTGGAGGCGATCAGCGAGGGCAGCGTGACGATCGGCGACCGCGTCGTCAACGAGGTAGACCCGGCAGACCGCGACATCGCCATGGTCTTCCAGAACTACGCGCTCTACCCGCACATGTCCGTCTACGAAAACCTCGCCTACGGCCTGAAAAACCGTCGCACGCCGAAGGCCGAGATCGACGCTCGTGTGGCGGAAGCCGCCCGCATGCTGGAGCTCCAGCCCTATCTGGAGCGCAAGCCCCGCGCGCTTTCCGGCGGCCAGCGCCAGCGCGTCGCCATGGGCCGCGCTATCGTGCGCAAGCCATCGGCCTTCCTCTTTGACGAGCCGCTCTCCAACCTCGATGCCAAGCTGCGCGTCTCCATGCGCGGCGAGATCAAGCGCCTGCAACGCCGCGTCGGCACGACCTCGATCTACGTCACCCACGACCAGCTCGAAGCCATGACGCTTGCCGACCGCCTCGTCGTGCTTTCCGGCGGAAAGATCGAGCAGATCGGCCGCCCGCTCGACGTCTACCACCGCCCCGCCACCACCTTTGTCGCGAGCTTCATCGGCTCGCCTGCCATGAACCTCGTCACCGGCGAACTGCACGGCAGCAAGCTCGCCCTCGGCCCCGCCCTCATCGATCTCGGCGCAACGGTGCCGACCCAGGGCGCGGTCACCGTGGGTCTCCGCGCCGAAGACCTGCATATCCACGACGGCACGAAGGGCGACCTGCCGTTCCGCATCGACTATGTCGAGGAACTGGGCTCGCAGCGCCTCGTGCACGGCGTCGTCGGCGACCAGCCGCTCGTCGCGGCCATCCCGTCGGAAATCCCGCTGCCGGAAACCGCCTCGCTCTCCATCGCCACAGCCAAGCTGCACTTCTTCGACAGCAAGAGCGGCCAGCGCATCGACTGGGTGGGCGAGGGCGCCATCGCAGCCAGCATTCCTGCCATGGAGGTCGCCGCATCATGATCCGCGAAACCGTCGACCGGCTGGCCGCTCCCACCAGCGTGGAACGCGCCGCCATTGCCGGCCTCGAAAAATCCATCGCCGCGCACGACGCCCACATGGCCGATCTCGCCTGCATGAATGCGGTGGAGGCCGGCGGCAGCGCCGAACGCGCCGAGCCGCTGCCCTTCCCCTTCACGGTTGCCGCCTGGAACCTGGAGCGCTGCCTGTTTCCGATGGAAAGCGCCGAACATCTGGGTGCCACAGGCGCGGAGATCGTGCTCCTCTCCGAGATGGACGACGGCATGGCCCGCACCCGCCAGCGCCACACCACGGCGGAAGTCGCCGAAGAACTCGGCATGGCCTATCTCTACGGCGTCGAATTCGTCGAGCTCGGCCTCGGCTCCGATACCGAACTGGAATTCTGCAAGGACCAGTTCAACCGTCGCGGCCTGCACGGCAACAGCCTGCTCTCCACCGTGCCGCTGCACGAAGCCTTCCTGCTGCGCCTGCCGGGCGAGCGCCTGTGGTTCACAGGCGAGGTCGACCAGCCGCGGTTTGGCGAGCGCATGGCGATCGGCGCGGTGATCAACACCGAATCCGGCCCGCTCGTGCTGGCCTCCACCCATTTCGAAAGCGCCACCACGGCGGCCTATCGCGAGCGCCAGATGGTCGGCCTCATCGATGCGCTGGAGGCGGCCTTCCCCGGACGCCCCATGCTCATCGGCGGCGACCTCAACACCGGCAACCACGCCGACGGCGATTTCGAAGCGGAAGGCCTGTTCGCCCGCGCAGCCGAGCGCGGCTTCACGCGCCACGGCGGCCCGCTCGATGTGATGACGACGCGCCCGAGCCTCATCACCCGCTGGCCCGAACGCTCGATGAAGCTCGACTGGTTCCTGTCGCGCGGCCTTGCGGTGTCGGATACGCGCATCGTCTCCTCGCTCTCGCCGGCCGGCCGCCCGCTCTCCGACCACGACCTCATCACCTGCCGCATCGACGGTTTCGCCTGAGCGTCGCGCGCCCGTTGCGCTCGCCCCTCGGGCACCTTAAATGTGTCAGGCATTCCTGAGGGGACTTTTCATGGCAAAGATCAAGAACGTCGCGGTCCAGATGGACCATGTGTCGACCATCAATATCGCCGGCGATTCCACCTTCGCCATGAGCATCGAGGCGCAAAGCCGCGGCTACAAGCTCTTCCACTACACGCCGGATCGCCTGAGCCTGCGCGACGGCACGGTCTACGCCACCGTCGAGCCGATGGAGCTGCGCGACGTCAAGGGCGACCACTACACGCTCGGTACCCCGGAGCGCGTCGATCTCTCGACCATGGATGTGGTGCTGCTGCGCCAGGACCCGCCCTTCGACATGTCCTACATCACTTCGACGCACCTGCTGGAGCGCATCCACCCCAAGACGCTCGTCGTCAACGACCCGGCCTGGGTGCGCAACTCGCCGGAGAAGATTTTCGTCACCGAATTCGCCGACCTGATGCCGGCAACGCTGATCACCCGTGATCCGGCCGAAATCCGCCGCTTCCGCGACGAGATGGGCGACATGATCCTGAAGCCGCTCTACGGCAATGGCGGCGCCGGCGTCTTCCATTCGACGAAGGACGACCGCAACCTCTCGTCGCTCTTGGAAATGTTCGGCCAGATGTTCCGCGAACCCTTCATCGCCCAGCAATACCTGCCGGACGTGCGCAAGGGCGACAAGCGCATCATCCTCGTCGATGGCGAGCCCGTCGGCGCCATCAACCGTGTGCCTGCCGAACACGACGCGCGCTCCAACATGCATGCCGGCGGCCGCCCCGAGCCGACGGAGCTGACGGCGCGCGAAAAGGAGATCTGCGCCCGCATCGGCCCCGCGCTGCGCGAGCGCGGCTTCCTGCTGGTCGGCATCGACGTCATCGGCGACTACATGACCGAGATCAACGTGACCTCGCCCACCGGCATCCGCGAAGTGAAGAAATTCGGCGGCGCCGACATCGCCGCCCTGCTCTGGGACGCCATCGAAAAGAAGCGCTAATGGTGCGCGCGGGGCGTTCCGTTCGCGAACGTCCCGCCTTCGTTCCGCAAATGCAACCGCGCACAACCAGCACGCGGAAAATCTTCGCGCAAGTTCTATAATTGTTCTTGTTTCATTCCGAATTCCATGCCAGATTTCCAGCTGCAACCCAGGGGCGGTTGCGATGGCCATTTTCGGCCAGGGCGAGCGGAGTCCATCATGGTGGCGCGGGTCAGCACGATTGCGTTTCAGGGCATCGAGGGCGTGCCCGTCGATGTGCAGGTGATGGTGGCGCCCGGCAAGGTGGGCATGCAGATCGTCGGCCTGGCGGACAAGGCGGTCGCCGAAAGCCGGGAACGGGTGCAGGCCGCATTGCACGCCTCTGGCCTGTCGCTGCCGCCGAAGCGGGTGACGGTCAATCTCGCCCCCGCCGATCTTCCCAAGGAAGGCAGCCACTACGACCTCGCCATCGCGCTCGGCCTGATGGTGGCGCTCGGCGCCCTGCCGGGTGACGCGCTCGACGACTATGTCGTCATCGGCGAACTCAATCTCGATGGTACGATCGCGGCGGTCGCCGGCGCGCTGCCCGCGGCCATGGGCGCCAATGCGCTCGGCAAGGGCGTGATCTGCCCGGCAGAAAACGGCGCGGAAGCCGCCTGGGCCGGCGGCGGGCTTGATATTCTCGCGCCGCGCAGTCTCATCGCGCTGGTCAATCATTTCAAGGGCACGCAGGTCCTGTCGCGCCCCGCGCCGGCCATCCGAGCGCCTGCCGGCGATTTGCCGGATCTCGCCGATATCCGCGGCCAGGAAAGCGCCAAGCGGGCGCTGGAAGTGGCGGCTGCCGGCAACCACAATCTCCTGATGGTCGGCCCGCCCGGTTCGGGAAAGTCCATGCTCGCCGCCCGCCTTGCCGCCATCCTGCCGCCGCTCTCGCCGGCGGAGCTTCTCGAAGTCTCGATGATTCATTCCATCGCCGGCCAGCTCTCCGGTGGCCGCCTGTCGGATCGCCGACCCTTCCGCACGCCGCACCACTCCGCCACCATGGCCGCCCTCGTCGGCGGCGGCGCCCGGGCACGGCCGGGAGAGGCCTCGCTTGCCCATAATGGCGTGCTCTTTCTCGACGAATTGCCGGAATTCTCGCCGCAGGCGCTCGATGCGCTGCGCCAGCCGCTCGAAACCGGCGCATGTATCATCGCGCGCGCCAATCACCGCGTCAGCTACCCCGCCGCCGTCCAGCTCGTCGCCGCCATGAACCCCTGCCGCTGCGGCATGGCGGGAGAACCCGGCCGCCAATGCGCCCGCGGGCCGCGCTGCATGAGCGAGTACCAGGCCCGCGTCTCCGGCCCGCTGATGGACCGCATCGATATCCGTATCGACGTGCCCGCCGTCTCCGCCGCGGACCTCATCCGCCCGATGGCGGCGGAGGCGAGCGCCACCGTCGCCCGCCGCGTCGCCCGCGCCCGCGCCCTGCAGATCGATCGTTTCGCCCGTCTCGGCATGGGCGGCGTGACGAGCAATGCGCGTGCCTCGACGGCGCTCGTCGAAAAGGTCGCCGAACCCGATCCCGGCGGCCTCCAGCTTCTGCGCGACGCCGCGGAAAAGATGCGCTTCTCCGCCCGCGGCTACCACCGCATCCTCAAGGTCGCCCGCACGCTGGCCGATCTCGACGAAGCCGCAATCGTCGGCCGCATCCACCTAGCGGAAGCGATTTCCTATCGCATTGTCGGGGATCGAATGGCGGCAATGGCGTGATTGCGCGGCGGGGGCGGAATCAACGCCAGCCGTCCGCTGATACTAGGCCGGACCCTTAAAGACCGCTTCGATACGGTGCCCGTCCGGATCGATGACGAAGGCGGCATAATAGGTTGGTCCGTAATCGGGCCGAAGCCCCGGAGCGCCATTGTCGCGCCCGCCAGCCGCAAGGGCTGCCTGATGGAAAGCATCCACGGACTGCCGGTCCGGCGCGGCAAAGGCGACATGGAAGCCGGCGCCCGGTGCCACGGCGGCATCGCCATGCTCCTTGAGGGCAAGCTTGTCGCCGCCGCCGGGCGGTCCATAGCCGACGGCCTGGTCCGGTTCGCCGGGCCGGATATCCGACCAGACACGACCATAGCCGAGCGGCGCGAGCGCGGCGTCATAAAAGGCCGCCGCGCGCGCAATATCGGAAACGCCGAGGGAGAGGTGATGGATCATGCTGTCCCGTACGGGAAAGGCCCGCCGCGCGCTGGCGCAACGGGCCGCCCGATCTCAGCCGCCGAGGCCTTCGAAAAGCGCGGTCGAAAGATAACGCTCGGCGAAGGAGGGGATGATGACGACGATGGTCTTGCCGGCATTTTCCGGACGGCTGCCCACCTTGACGGCGGCGGCGAGTGCGGCACCGGACGAGATGCCGACCGGCACGCCTTCGAGCCGCGCGACGAGGCGGGCATTTTCGAAGGCCTCGTCATTGGTGATCGGAACCACTTCGTCATAGACCGAGGTGTCGAGGATCGCCGGGGCAAAACCGGCACCGATGCCCTGGATCTTGTGCGGGCCGGGATTGCCGCCGGAAAGGACCGGGCTGTCCGCCGGCTCCACCGCGATGACCTTGAAGCCGGGCTTCTTCGCTTTCAGCACCTGGCCTGCACCGGTGATCGTGCCGCCGGTGCCGATGCCGGAAACGAGGATGTCGACCGCGCCCTCCGTGTCGTTCCAGATCTCTTCGGCCGTGGTCTTGCGGTGGATTTCCGGGTTGGCCGGGTTTTCGAACTGCTGGGGAATGATGGCGTCCGGAATGCTGGCGGCCAGTTCCTCGGCTTTCGCGATCGCGCCCTTCATGCCCTTCGGCCCCTCGGTCAGCACCAGTTCGGCGCCGAGCAGCGCCAGCATCTTGCGGCGCTCGACAGACATGGTCTCCGGCATGGTGAGGATGAGGCGATAGCCCTTGGCGGCGGCGGCGAAGGCGAGCGCGATGCCGGTGTTGCCCGAGGTCGGCTCGACCAGCGTCGACTTGCCGGGCGTGATCTTGCCCTGCGCTTCCAGCGCCTCGATCATCGCGACGCCGATGCGGTCCTTGACGGAGGCGATCGGGTTGAAGAATTCGAGCTTGGCGAGAAGGTTGGCGACGACGCCCTTCTCCTTGGCGAACTTGTCGAGCCGCACGATGGGCGTATCGCCGATCGTCTCGGTGATGGAGGCGTAGATTCGGCCACGGCCGGGCTTGTGGGTGTCGGTCATCGGGGGCTCCCTCGGTTCTCGTTACCGGAGAAGATAGGAGCGAATGCCGCCGGAGACGAGTCCGGATTTCGCGACAAAAGCGTTGGAAGCGGAATATTCGGATACCGATCCGGGAAAAGCCGGATCGATAACCTCAGGCCGCGCGGGTCGCGATATAGGCGGCCGTGCCGGCGAGAATGCCCGCGGCCACCCGGTTCATCCGCTGCAACGCCTTCGGCTGCTTGAGCAGAAGCCGGGCGCGCGAGGCGAGCGCGATATAGGGCACCAGCACGATCAGCAGCACGACGAAGGTCGCGGCGAGCAGCACGCCATATTCCTCAAGGCCGATCGCTTCGAGGTCGACCAGCGTCGGCACGAGCGCCACGTAGAACAGCATGGTCTTCGGATTGCCGAGCGTCACGAACAGGCCGGACAGGAAGGACATGGTCATGCTGGTCGAGCGCCGCGCCTCGATATTCTGCGGCAGGAGGCCGGTCGTCCAGAGCTTCCAGGCGATGTAGCCGAGATAGAGGGCGCCGGCGATCTTGATCAGCATGAAGGTCGTGGTGAAGGTCTGCGCGATGAAGGCGAGGCCGAGGATGACCGCGGTGAGATAGATCATGTCGCCGAGGATGAGGCCGAGCCCCATGAAGAAGGTCGGCCGGAAGCCGGAGCCGAGCGCGCGGGCGACGATCGCCGTGATCCCGGGGCCGGGAATGATGGCGGCGATGAACAGCGCACCGCAATAGGCGATCAGCACGGCAATGGTCATGGCAGGCTCCTTGGGCTGACGCTCTTTTAGCGCCGCCGATATCCTGCGGCAATGGTTTTGCGGCGGGCGCCTTGCCGCAAGCGCGGCTGCGGGATAGTCCTTCGTCAGATCGTCCAAGGAGAGCATGCCATGCCAGACCTGACCGGCCTTGCCGCCTTCGCCCTCATCGCGCTCGGCATGGTGCTCACCCCCGGGCCGAACATGATCTATCTCGTCTCTCGATCGATCTGCCAGGGGCCGGCCGCCGGCCTCGTGTCGCTCTGCGGCGTAGCGCTCGGCTTCGTCTTCTACATGCTGTCGGCGGCGCTCGGCATCACCGCACTCTTGATGGCGGTGCCCTATGCCTATGATGCGCTGCGGCTTGCCGGTGTGCTCTACCTTGCCTGGCTCGCCTGGCAGGCGCTGCGTCCCGGCGGCCGCTCCGCCTTCGAGGTCAAGGCCCTGCCGCGCGACGGCAACCGGAAACTCTTCCTGATGGGGTTCCTGACGAGCCTGCTGAACCCGAAGATCGCGGTGCTCTACCTCTCCCTGCTGCCGCAGTTCATCGATCCGGCAAAAGGCAGCGTCTTCCTGCAATCGCTCGTGCTCGGCGGCACGCAGATTGCCATCAGTGTCAGCGTCAACGCGCTGATCGCCGTTTCGGCCGGCTCGATTGCCGCGCTCCTTGCCGCCCGCCCGCGCTGGCTTTTGATACAGCGCTGGCTGATGGGGACGGTGCTGGCCGGGCTCGCGCTGCGCATGGCGATGGAAGCCCGCCGCTGATCAGAACTCCGCCATCGGCGACAATGCGAAGGGCTCATCCGGCCGCAGATTGGGCGCGGCGCGCAGCATGAGCACCATATCGCCCTCATCCGCAACGGCCTCGCCGTCCCATCCCAGATGATCGGGCGCGAAGTGCACTGTGACCCGAGAGGGTGCGACCCGCAGGCTTGCCAGAACATCGGCAAGTGCGGGAATGCCAGCGCCGACGATATCCAGCAGTTCATAGCCACCGTCCTCGCCCGCCTGCCAGGCAATGACGGCATCGTGCTCTTCCATCAGGTCGAGCCGCAGATCCGGCATCAGCGATGCGTTGAAGAGGAACATTTCCCGCTGCCGCAGTGGCGCGAACCGGTCGGAAACCGGCCGGCGGCCATCCAGTAGCCGGCTAAGCAAGGCAATGTCGGCTTCGCTCCCGATGTCGAGCCGCCGAACCGGGCTGACGCGCCCACCCACGGGTGCAGTGCCGACAAAGCGATGCTGCTCCAGTGTGCGGAAACCAAGACGCGCGTAGAGGTCCGGCTTGTCGGTCAACAGCGCAACGGCTTCGAACCCTTCCGCATCGCAATGCGCAAGCGCCGCCTCCATCACATCGCGAAAAAGCCCCTGGCCACGATGGCTCGGCTGCACGGCGCCGGATTGCAGGCCGGCGGCGCGTACGAAGGTGCTGTTCATGACGAGCGGCAGCGAGAAGACGCTGATGTTGGCGATGCAGGTGCCTGCGGCGTCGAACCACGCGAAGGGCACGCTGGTCGGGTCCGGCCCGCCCAGCCGGTCGAGCGCGGTGATATCGATGCCGAACGTCTCTTCCAGCAGGTCGGCAAGCGCGCGCCAGACGGCGGTGTCGCCAAGATAGTCGGAGCGGAAGACCAGCCCCGGCCAGTCGGCAGGCATGGTTCTAGCGCACGCCCGTGGAGCCGAAGCCGCCGGCGCCGCGGGTGGTTTCGCTGGCCTCGGTCGTCTCGCGGACCGCGACCTGGGTCACTGGCGCGATCACCATCTGCGCGATGCGCATGCCGCGCTCGATGACGAAAGGTTCCTCGCCAAGATTGGCAAGCAGCACCTTCACCTCGCCGCGATAATCGCTGTCCACGGTGCCGGGCGTGTTGAGGCAGGTGATGCCGTGCTTGAAGGCGAGACCCGAGCGCGGCCGGATCTGGCCCTCGTAGCCGTGCGGGATTTCGAAGATAAAACCGGTCGGCACGAGTGCGCGTTTTCCCGGTGCCAGCGTCAGCGGCGCATCCACGGCGACACCCGCGCGCAGGTCCATGCCGGCGGCACCCGACGTCTCGTAGGCGGGAAGCTCGATGCCCTCGCCATGCGGCAGACGGACGAGCGAAAGGGTGGGCTGGGTGGGGGCGTGCGCGTTCATGCGCCCATAAGCGGGCGACGGCACAATCCCGTCAATTGCATCTTCCGGGCGGAGCCTGTAAAGACCGCGGCAACTCACAGGATATTGCAGAAAATGGCCGAAACCCTTGCCGAGGCGGTCTCCCGCCGCCGCACCTTCGCGATCATCGCGCACCCGGACGCCGGTAAAACCACCCTCACCGAAAAGCTGCTTCTGTTCGGCGGCGCCATCCAGCTCGCCGGCGAAGTGAAGGCGAAGAAGGACCGTATCCAGACCCGCTCGGACTGGATGAAGATCGAGCGCGAACGCGGCATCTCGGTCGTGACCTCGGTGATGACCTTCGAATATGACGGCAACGTCTTCAACATTCTCGACACCCCCGGCCACGAAGACTTCGCCGACGACACCTACCGCACGCTGACGGCGGTGGATGCGGCCGTCATGGTCATCGACGCCGCCAAGGGCATCGAGCCGCGCACGCTGAAACTGTTTGAAGTCTGCCGCCTGCGCGACATCCCGATCATCACCTTCGTCAACAAGATGGACCGCGAGAGCCGCGACCCGTTCGAGATTTTGGACGAGGTGGAAGAGAAGCTGGCGCTCGATACGGCGCCGATCACCTGGCCTGTCGGCCGTTCCAAGTCGTTCTGCGGCTCCTATCATCTCGCCGACCGCACCTTCCGCGGCTCGGATACGCAGGTGCAGCCGACGAAGATCGACGATGCGACGGTGGTGGCGAAAAACCTGCCGGAAAACGAACGCACCGCATTCATCGAGGAGCTTGAGCTTGCCCGCGAGGCCTGCCGGCCGTTCGATCGTGAAGCTTTCCTCGAAGGTCACCTGACGCCGGTCTTCTTCGGTTCGGCGCTGCGCAATTTCGGCGTGCGCGATCTCATCAACGCGCTCGGCGCCGTCGCACCGCCGCCGCGCGACCAGGTGGCGGATGTGCGCAAGGTCCATGCGTCCGAGGACAAGATGACGGCCTTCGTCTTCAAGATCCAGGCGAACATGGACCCGAACCACCGCGACCGCATTGCCTTTGCCCGCGTCTGCTCCGGCATGCTGGAGCGCGGCATGAAGGTGCGGCTTGCCCGCACCGGCAAGCAGATCGGCCTTTCCGCGCCGCAGTTCTTCTTCGCCTCGCAGCGCCAGCTCGCCGATACGGCCTATGCCGGCGACGTGGTGGGCATTCCGAACCACGGCACGCTGCGCATCGGCGATACGCTGACGGAAGGCGAGGCGCTGGTCTTCGAAGGCGTGCCGAACTTCGCGCCCGAAATCCTCCGCCGCGTGCGGCTGGAAGACGCCATGAAGGCGAAGAAGCTGAAGGAAGCGCTCCAGCAGATGGCGGAAGAGGGCGTCGTGCAGCTCTTCTCGCCGGAAGATGGTTCGCCTGCCATCGTCGGCGTCGTCGGCGCGCTGCAGCTCGACGTGCTGAAGGAGCGGCTCCAGGGGGAATATGGCCTGCCGGTCTCCTTCGAAATGTCGCGCTTCTCCGTCTGCCGTTGGATTTCGTCGGACAGCGCGGCCGAACTTGAAAAGTTCGTCACCCAGCGCCGCGGCGATATTGCCCGCGACCTCGATGGCGATCCGGTGTTCCTGGCGCAGGATTCCTTCTCGCTGCGCTACGAATCGGAGCGCTATCCGGCGATCAAAATGGTCGCCATCAAGGAGTACCACGTCACCAAGGCGTGATCGGATTGCGCACCTGTCACTTTCGGCGTGACAGGTGCCGCATCATTTGCGAAAACCGCCCCCGAGACGGGGGCGTCCGCGCAAGCGGGCTGAGAAGCACCCTTTGAACCTGAACCGGATCATGCCGGCGGAGGGAGTCGAACGGGTGCCGGCTTGCTGCCGCCCGTTGGCCGCCTCCGTCGCAGGGAGGCGAGATGGCCGACACGATTGCAAACATTCTCTCGATCGCAGGGTCCGACCCTTCAGGCGGCGCCGGTATTCAGGCCGACCTCAAGACCTTTGCGGCCCGTGGCACCTACGGCATGGCCGTGCTGACGGCGCTGACGGCGCAGAACACGCAAGGCGTCTCCGGCGTGCATCTCGTGCCGCCGGCCTTCGTCGCGGCGCAGATCGCGGAAGTCTTTAGCGATGTGCGCGTCGATGCCGTGAAGATCGGCATGATCGCCTCGGCGGAGATCTCCGAAGCCGTTGCTAACAGCCTGTCGTCGCGGCGCGGCCTGCCGATCGTGCTCGATCCGGTGATGGTCGCGAAGGGTGGCGCGCCGCTTCTGGCGCGGGAGGCGGTCGAGGCACTGACGCGCCGGCTATTGCCGCGCGCCACCGTGCTGACACCGAACCTGCCGGAGGCGGCCGCCCTCCTGGGCGAAGCCGAAGCCATCGACCGGGCGGGCATGGAGGACCAGGCACGGCGGCTCCTCGCGCTCGGCCCGAAGGCGGTGCTGCTCAAGGGCGGGCACCTGCCGGGGACCGAGAGCCCGGATGTGCTGGCGACGCCGGACCGGCTGCACTGGTTCGAAGGCGTGCGCGTGCTGACGCGCAACACCCATGGCACCGGCTGCTCGCTGTCCAGCGCGATTGCCGCGGAGCTCGGCAAGGGGCGCACGCTTGCCGATGCCGCTGCGGCGGCGAAGAGTTTCATCGCCGGCGCGGTGCGCACGTCCGATGCGCTGTCCGTCGGCTCCGGCCACGGGCCGCTCCACCATTTTCACGCGCTTTGGGACTAGCGGTCGGTCAGCGCAAGTCGCAAGCCCATCAGGCCGAGCGCGGCAGCGAAGCTGCGCTGCGTCCACACCATGATCCTTGGCCGGCTCAGCACCTGCTGGCGCAGGCCCGCGGCGAGCGCGCCGTAGACCGCGAAGACGAGGAAGGTCAGCAGCATGAAGATGCCGCCGAGATAGAGCATCTGCGCCGTGGCGTCAGGCGCCTCCGCCGGCACGAATTGCGGCAGGAAGGCGAGGAAGAACAGCGAGAGTTTCGGGTTGAAGATATTGGTGAGGATGCCCTTGCGCACGATGCGCAGTGCCTTTTCGGCGGGCGCCTGGTCCGGCCCGAGATCCAGCGCATTGCTGTCCTTCAGCATGCTCCAGGCGATGAAGAGCAGGTAGGCGACGCCGACATAACGCAGCACCTCGAAGGCGAGCGCGCTCGCATGCAGCACCGCGGCCAGGCCGACGACGGAGGCGACGATATGCGGAATGATGCCGAGCGTGCAGCCGAAGGCGGCAAGCAGGCCGGCGCGAAAGCCACCGCTAATGCCGAGCGCCAGCGTGTAGATCACGCCGGTGCCCGGCAGGAGGATGACGACGAGCGAGGTGATGAGGAATTCTGTGGTCATGTCCGGGTTCCATGCGGCGGGGAGGCGGCAGGGAACACCGGAAGGTAGGCCGTGGTCTTGAACGAAATTGCAGTCAGCCGCGGGCAGTGAGATAGGCGCCCGGCGTATAACCGTAACGGCGCGTGAAATTGCGCGTCATATGGCTCTGGTCGGCAAAACCCGCGTCGATGGCGGCCTCGGCAAGCGAGGTGCCCGTCGCAATCAGCCGCCGCGCGCGTTCCGTCCGGCGCTGGAGCAGATAGGCATGTGGCGTCAGGCCCGTGCTGCGGGCGAAATCGCGCACCAACCTGAAGCGGCCGAGCCCGCAATCCGCCGCGAGGTCGTCCAGTGTGACGCTGGCTGCAGGGTCCTCGTCAAGCCGGTTGCGGGCTTGCGCAATGGCCGCTGAAGCGATGGGTTCCCGCCGCGGCACCCGCTCCTGCAAGGCGGCGGCGAGCAACAGGAGGAGGCGTTCGTCCCGGGCGAGGGCAGCGGCACGCTTGTCGAGCAGGGAGGCGAGCAGCGCCGAAACGAGCCCGGCAATGCGGCCATCCTCCAGCACCGGCGCGTAAAATTCCTCGCGCGGCCGGCCCTCGAAAATATGCTCCGCCGCAGCTGCAACGATCGCCGGCTGCATGTAGAGCATGCGCCAGGCGCGCGGGGCATCGCCCAGCGGCGCGCCGTCATGCACCTCGCCGGGGTTGACGGTGATGGTGTTGCCGGCTTCGGCCTCGACCATGCCGCGCCCGCTTGCCGATTTCTGCGCACCGCGCTCGACAACGCCGATGCCGTAGGTCTCATGGGTGTGGCGCGCGAAACTCAGGCGACTGTCGGCGATGACGGCCTCGATGCCGTCGATGCCCGTCCTGAAGATCTGGAAGCGCTCTTCTGCCATGGTCAATCCCGCAGCACGCCGGGAAGGGCGGCCGTCTCGCCGAACCAGTCGGTGGCGGAGGTGCACCAGATCTGGCGCACCGGTTTCAGGCCGGCGCGTTGGTTGATGCTGCCCCAGCGGATGCCCCAGGTCTCGGCCGCTTCGCCCGTTCCAGTCGAAAAGAGTGGCGTTCCGCATTCCGGGCAGAAATAGAGCAGGCGCTTGCGGCCGCTTTCCGCGCTCTTGGTGTAGAGTTTCGGCGGGTTTGCGGTAAGGCGCAGGGCATCGCGCGGCACGCTGGCGGTGACGCGATAGGGCGAGCCGGTCAGCCTCTGGCAATCCGTGCAATGACAGATCGCCACCTTGTCCGGATCGATCTCGGCCTCATAGGTCACGAAGCCGCAATGGCACTGCCCGTCGATTTTCATGCTGCATCCTTCTCTCACCGGAAAGGATAGGCCGCGATGCCGCACCGTCAACCGCAGGGGCATCCTGTTCCGCAAGAAACTGCCAACCTCGCGCCCTGTCATCAGAATGACACGCATGGTTTCGGCCCGTTTACATTCGTTAACGCATTTTTACCCATTTGCGTTGAAAATCAGGGCAGTGCCATGGTTAATGCGTCTGGTCAAACGCCGGTTCGTCGCCGGTCTTCGAAAGCGAGAATAGCCTCATGTGCCGTTGGGCAGCCTATCGCGGAGAACCGCTTTACCTCGAGGAACTGGTGTCCTCGCCCGCCCACTCGCTGATCGAACAATCCCACTGCGCCACCCGCGCCAAGACGGCGACCAATGGCGACGGCTTCGGCATCGCCTGGTATGGCGAACGCCCGGAGCCCGGCCGCTACCGCGATATCCTGCCCGCCTGGTCCGATTGCAACCTGCGCAGCATCGCCCGCCAGGTGCGCTCGCCGCTGTTCCTCGCCCATGTGCGCGCTGCCACCGGCGGCGGCACGCGGCGCGACAATTGCCATCCCTTCGTCAACGGCATCTGGTCCTTCATGCACAATGGCCAGATCGCAGACTTCGAGCACCTGCGCCGGCCGCTCGAAACCATGCTCGACAACGATCTCTACAATGCCCGCACCGGCTCGACGGATTCGGAGCTGCTCTTCCTGCTCGCCCTGCAATTCGGCCTGGCGCGCGACCCGCTCGGTGCCATGGCCGAGACGATCGCCTTCGTCGAGCGGCTGGCGGCGCATCTGGAGCGCCGCGTGCTCGTGCGCTTCACCGCAGCCTTCACCGATGGCGACCAGCTCTACGCCGTGCGCTACGCGACCGACTACGCAGCGCCCACGCTCTACGCCGCCCCCATGGGTGCGACGGGCGGCTATTGCCTTGTCTCCGAGCCGCTGAACGACGATACGGAAGCCTGGGTGGAAATCCCGGACGGCAGCGCCGTGGTGCTGGGCGAAAACGGCGTCGACGTGCGCATCTTCTCGCCCGCCGGTCGTCCGGCAAGCGGCATGGACACCAAGCTCGCCCTCGTCAGGTAAGCTTTTCGGCAATCCAGTCGGCCAGGCGGCCGGCGACCTCTTCCTTGGAAAGCTCCGGCCATTCCTCGATGCCGGCGGCGGTGATCAGCTTCACACTGTTGCGCGTGCCGCCCATGATGCCGGTTTCCGGCGAAACGTCATTGGCGACGATGAGGTCGGCGCCCTTCTTCTGAAGTTTCACCCGGCCGTTGCTCTCGACGTCCTGCGTCTCCGCGGCAAAGCCGACGACGACTTTCGGCCGTTTCGCGTGATGGCCGACGGTCTTCAGGATATCCGGGTTTTCCGTCAGCATCAGCGGCGGCGGGCCTTCGCCCGGCTGCTTCTTGATTTTTTCCGCATTCGGCGTTGCCACCCGCCAGTCGGCAACGGCCGCGACCATCACTGCGATATCCGCCGGCAGCGCGGCCAGCACCGCCTGCAACATGTCGTCCGCCCGCTCGACCTCGACCACGGTCACACCTGACGGGTCGGGCAATGTGACGGGGCCGGAGACGAGCGTCACCTTCGCGCCCAGCCGGGCGAGCGCTGCGGCAATGGCATGACCCTGCCGGCCGGAGGAGCGGTTGGCGATGTAGCGCACCGGGTCGATCGGCTCATGGGTCGGGCCGGAGGTGACGATGGCGGTGCGGCCGGCGAGCGGCTTCTTCCCGCCGTCGAGCAGGGCTTCCAAGGCAGCGACGATTTCCAGCGGCTCCGCCATGCGGCCGAAACCGGCCTCGCCGCCCTCCGCCATCTCACCGGCATTGGGGCCGATGAAGGACAGACCGTCCTTGCGCAGCGTCTCGACATTGCGTCGCGTCGCCGGATGTGCCCACATCTTCGGGTTCATGGCGGGCGCCAGCAGCACCGGGCGATCGGTGGCGAGCAGCACGGTGGAGGCAAGGTCGTCGGCAAGCCCGTTCGCCATCTTGGCCATCAGGTTGGCCGTGGCGGGGGCGATCACGATGAGGTCGCAATCGCGCGCCAGCCGGATGTGCCCGACATCCTGCTCGTCCTCGCGCGAAAAGAGATCCGTATAGACATGGCCCGCCGAAAGCGCGCCGACGGCGAGCGGCGTCACGAATTCGCACGCGCCTGCGGTCATGACCGGGCGCACCTTCGCGCCGCGTTCCCGCAGGCGGCGGATCAGGTCGAGGCTCTTGTAGGCGGCGATGCCGCCGGAGATGACGAGGAGGATGCGTTTTCCTGCAAGCGGCATGGCGGGTCCCGGGCTTTTAAAGCGCACGACCATCCCGGCGAGGACGGTCATCCCGTCCTACCCCGTTGCAGCGGCATTTCCAAGTCTGCCCCGGCGGCGGATCCCCCCGGATACCGCCTCACCACGTCACAAGACGCGGCTTACCGCGCCAAGAGGCGCGGCTTAATGGCAGACCTTCACCTTCTTGATGACGAGGTTGCCGTAGTAGTCGTACTTCTTGATTTTCTTCCAGAAGCACTTCGGCTTGTGGCCGTAATAGTGCGTCACGGGTTCGACGAGGCTTGTCGACCGCAGGCCTGCTGCATCCGGCATGATGCCGGCGAGCGACGGTGCGGCGAAAGCGCCGAAGGAAAAGACTGCGATGGCTGCGGATAGAATGATATTGCGCATGGGACGTTCCCCTCTGGCCCTTGGAGAATTCGGTCTGCTCTGCACTGCGCCGCTTATTCCGGCTTTTCTAAATTACCACCTTACCTGCAGGAGGTGAACTGCCTGCAACGGGCCAAGACGGGGTGGTTTTCCGGTTTTCAGGCGCCTTCGTCGGGAATGTTCAGCACATGGCCGCAGGCCTTGCAGTGCACGGCATCCGCCTCATGGCGCGAGAGACCGCATTCGGGGCAGGGAAAGGTCACTTTGAACGGCCGGAAGATCGCCTGCGCGAGCCGCACGAAGAGCGAAATGCCGATGATCATCGTGACAATGGAGGTGAGCTTGCCGAGCGTGCCCGGCAGCACGATATCGCCGAAACCGGTCGTCGTGACGGTCGCCACCGAGAAATAGAGCGCATCGATGAAACCCTCGAAGCCATCCGCGCCATAGAAGAAGTTGCTGTAGACGAAGCCGGTGACGAGGAAGAGGAAGACGAGGAAATTCACGCAGGCCTGGATGATGTCTTCCAGGTCGCCATAGCCGAAACGGCGGAGCAGCAGCGTGACGAGCTTGCTCTGGCTGATCGCCCAGATGCGCAGCACGCGCAGGAAGGCGAAATTGTGCAGCTGGCCGGGAAAGAGCAACGTGCCGAGCACGATGATGTCCACCCAGGTCATCGGGCGCATCGCAAAATAGCGCAGGTTCGGCGCGATCAGCGCCCGCGCGGCGAGTTCGAAGGCGATGACCAGGGCAATGGCATAGTCGACGATGATATAGGCTGGCCCGGTGCGCAGATAGGGACCCGCGATGAAGAAGCAGAGGATCGCGATATCGATCAGCAGCATCGCGACCTGGAAGCGGATCGCCTCCCGGTCCCGCCCGAAATAGAGCCCGCGCAACTGCCGGCGCGCCCGTTCGAGAAAGGGTTGCGGTGGGGTTACGCTCAGCGGTTCATCGGCCATGATCGAAAGACTAGCGCCGGCCCCGCCCCGGTCAAGCGGGACAGCTCAGAACCGCGCCTTCATCGTGGCAAGGAAGGTGCGGCCGGGGGCGGGCAGGCGGTCGGCCATGTCGATATCGTTGTCGAAGATGTTCAAGACGCTGAGACCGGCTTCCAGGTGTCCGCTTTCGGATTTCCAGGTAAGCGCGGCGTCCGTCGTAGAATAGGAATCGAGTTCGAGACCGGCCGGGTTGCCGTCCGCATCATAATATTGCGAGCCAAGGCGCGGGCCGACGAAACTTTGAGCTACTGTAGCCGTCCAACGTGAAGGATGCACATAGGTAAAGCCGACCTGCGCGACATAGTCCGGGATCAGCGGCACGTCGAATGACGGGTCCCAGAATTCGGACGTGTCTTTGCTGGTGTTCCAGGTGAAGGATCCGAAAACGCCAAGGCCATCGCCGACCCAATAGTTGGCGCTGAACTGAAGACGGTCGATAGTGCCGGTGCCTGTCAGGAACGTCGTCATCAGGTCTTCCGGCGCCAGCGTTAGGCCGTTGAAGCGCTGGTGCTGGTATTCGACCGCGGTAAAGAAGCGTTCGTTCCATTCGGCATCCCAGCGAACCGCCGTCGTCTCCGTCTGCCCGCTGAAGAACAGCGGCAATTCCATGGGCGAAAGCCCGACAGTCGTGATGGGGGCGAGCGTGTAGTTGCTGACGAACTGCGTATCCTGTCGATAATAGGCGCGCAGCCAATGCTTGTCGGTGGGTGCCCAGGCGACGCCAAGCCGGAAGTCGACAGGTCCCCAGAGCCCGCTTTCGCCATCAAAGCGGGAAACATAAGCGCCTGCCTGGAACTGGAGGCTTTCCGAAAGGTCCAGATAGCCATCGACATAGGTGCGGGTTGCGGAACTGTTGCCGGAGAAGGCACCTAGATCCTCGGTGCCACCTGTCGTCAGGTTGGTAGCAGTCTGCGCGACCTTGAAATTCGTCTCGGCGGCTTCCGCGCCGTAGCGCAATGTCAGCGGGCCGACGCCCAGCATATGGCCGACGCCATAGGTGAAATATTCGTCGCGTGACTTTTCATTGATGCGATAGACGATTTCCTTCTCGTCGATGAATTCCCGCGTGCGGAACTGGCGGCGGCTATCCGTGTCGCTTTTGACAGCGAAAACCTGGATCACATTTCGCTCGGAGATGACGTGGCTCCATGCACCGCCGTACAAAGTGGCCTCCGTCACGATTTCGTTGAAGGGCGCAGGGTTGCTGATTTGGCCCGGATAGCCGATTTCCTGGTCTATCCTGTTGCCGAACAGATAGATGCTGTCCGTCAGGGTCGGCCTGATGCCGATCTGGAAAATGCCGCCTTCGAGATCGTTCGCATCGTTATCCCGCGCGCTGTGAGGCCGGCTGATATCGCCGCGGATGTAGTAGCTGATCGGCAGAGACGTATAAGTCGTGCCCTGGAGGGTTAGATCGTTTGCCCAGCCGAGGTCGGCGCCGTAATCCGACAGCGTGCCGCCGAGCGAGGCCTCGAAGAATGTCCGCGTTTCGAGGCTGTTGCGCTTTTCTTCCGAGGCAATCGACAGTGGATCGAGAAGCCGGGCCTGGAGGTCGGACGCAATCGACGAGCCACCGGACGGGAAACGGTCGAGACCGGAGACTGGCTCCCCGACAAACGGGCTCGTGCGGCCGCCTGCCGCCTCATCGATATAGGTTGTCGACACGAAGGGGTCGAAGGATCGGTCGGCGTAGAAGTCACCCCATTCAGCGAGCCCAACATTGTCAAGCGTCACGCCAAGATAGGACGAAACCTGCCGGTTGGCATCATACCCGGTGTAATACCCGCCGCGGGCCTGACGGCGGCGGAGCGCTTCGCGGGCGTTGAGGATGGCGTCGTCGGCGCGGAACTCCTCGACGGCGATGCCGGCGCGCATCAGCGAGACGCTCGGATTGTCGCGGTCGAAGCGATCGGCATTGTCGAGGGCCTGTGCGGCCTCTTCTGTCGCCCCGCTTTGAAAGTTGGCGATCGCAAGGCCGATCAGCGCGTCGCCGGCGGTCGGGTTGACGGCGGCGGCCTCCTGCAGGGTCTTTTCGCCCTCGGCCGTCTTGCCCATGCGCAGGAGGTAGCGGCCCTTGGCGGCGAGCACGGCATAGGAGGTCGGGTCGAGAGCCTCGCCGGCATCGATTGCCCGCTTTGCGGCGGCCATCTGGTCGTGATCCATCAGGAAGCGCGCGTGGTTGGCATGCAGCACGGCATTTTCCGGGTTGAGGCCGATCGCGCGCCGGTGCGCCGCATCCGCCTCGACGATGGCATTGCGGTCGCTCTGGATGATGCCGATCTCGTTCCAGACCGCGTCGTCGCCCGGCGCTGCCTCCACGGCCTGCGTGAGATCGGCCAGCGCGCCGTCGAGGTCGCTCGAAACGGTGGCGCGGAAGCGGGCGCTGACCAGCAGATGGGACGGGTCGCTCGGATCGAGCGACCGGGCGCGCGCCAGCGCCTCGCGCACCTCGTCGCGCCGATCGAGTTCATAGGCGAGGCTGGCGCGCATCGCCGGCAGGCTGGCCTCTTCGGGAAACCGCCGTTCGGCCTTCTTCAGGATCTCGATCGCCTCGACCTGGCCCTGCATATGGGCGACGACGGTCGCCTGCGCGATCGCCTCGCCGATGGTTGCCGGCGTGCGGTTCAGCGAAGGGGTCTTCACCCGGGCGTCCGGGTCTTTCAGCGAGATCGCGATCCATTCGCCGTAGCGCGCCATGGTGCGCCGCTCGCCGGAAAGCTGCGGCAGGGCCTTGCGGAAGAGCCGGATTGCTTCGTCATACTGCGTGGCCTGGCCGGCGATCATCGCCTCGACCAGCGTTGCACGGGCCTCTAGTGCTGCCGGCAGCGGGCGCGGCAGGTGCGCGAGGGCGGCGGCTGCCGCTGCCCGTCCGTCATAGGCGAGCGCGGTTTCCGCGAGCTTCAGCCAGTCCTCGCGGCTGCGGCCGGCTTCGGGCCTGGCGAGAATGCCGAGCCGCTCGCCGCGCGCGTCACGCGTTCCCTCGCCGCTGATCGGCAGGCCGTTGAAGACGCCGCGGATTTCGCCATAGAGCAGGACCTGCTCGCGCTCTTCCAGATTGACGAGGATATATTTGCGCGGCGCCTGGCCGATCGTGGCGACGGCGCCTTCGCCCTGGCCGACGGTCACTGTGCCTTGCGCGTTGGAAAGCTCGACCGTGCCTTCGAGCACCGTCAGTACCGTGCGGTCGCCCTCGGCGCGCAGCGTCCAGTCGGTCCCGCGGATGGCGGCCGCGGCTGCCGGCGTGTCGACGGTCAGGCCGGTGCCGCCGCGTTCCGCGCGGCCCCAGATCGTGCCGCCTTCGAGGTTGAGTTCGCTGTCGGAGGTGCTGCCGATCTTGCGCACGCGCAGGATCGTCTCACGCGCCATGCGCACCAGCGTGTTGTCGGAAAAGCGGATGGCGAGGCTGCCGACGGCGTTGGTGCGCAGCGTATCGCCGGCAATGAGGTCCTGGTTGACCTCGACGCCGCGCCAGGCCTCGATGTCCACGAAACGGACTTCCTCGCCGGATTTCCGGTCGACGACGGCGCCGTCTGCCACGGAGCCGCGCGGAAAAACCTCGGCGGACGCCGGCAAAAAGCTTCCAACGATCGCAAGGGCGCTCACGCCCAGCTGCAACGCACGCATGTGGTTTGGTTTCGTCCACCCTCGGAGGCGACGATATGGATGCAATTTCCCGGTGTTGTCAACGCGAAGGAGGCAACCGGATCAGCCGAGTTTCCAGGCAATATAGACGAGCGTGGCGGCGATGACCCAGAGCGCCAGCCGGCCGGATCGGCTGTGGCGGGCCTCGGAACGGCCGATCGCCTCGGCGGTTTCCGCATCGAAACGCAGGCCTTTTTCGGTCATGGCCGTGAGTTCCTGCGAGAATTTCTCCGCCTTGGCGGCGATTTCCGGTGCGGCTTCGGCCAGCCGCAGGGCGGCATGCGCGCCGTCGCGCAGATCCGTCAGAAGGCGTTTCGGCCCCAAATTGTCCCGGATCCAGTCGCCGACGACACCCTCGGAGGCCTTCCACATGTTGAAGCGCGGGTTGAGCGTGCGCGACACGCCCTCCACCACCACCATGGTCTTCTGCAGCATGACGAGTTCGGTGCGGGTCTCCATGTCGAAGAGTTCCGTCACCTCGAACAGCAGTGTCAAAAGCTTGGCCATCGAGATGGTCTCGGCCGGTTGCCCGTGGATCGGCTCGCCGATGGCGCGTATCGCCTGGGCGAAGCTTGCCGTGTCGTGGTGCGAGGGCACGTAGCCCGCTTCGAAATGGACGTTGGCGACGCGCTGGTAGTCGCGCGTGATGAAGCCGTAGAGAATCTCGGCGAGGAAGCGGCGTTCCTTCTTGCCGAGCCGCCCGACGATGCCCATGTCGACCGCGACGATGACGCCCTGCGGGTCGACGAAGAGATTGCCCTGGTGCATGTCGGCATGGAAGAAGCCGTCGCGCAGCGTATGGCGCAGGAACGACTGGATCAGCGTGTCGGCGAGCTTGTTCAGGTCGTGGCCGGCGGCGCGCAGGCCGTCGACATCCGACATCTTGATGCCGTCGATCCACTCCATGGTGACGACGTCGCGGCCGGTGCGCTCCCAGTCGACCGTCGGCACGCGGAAGCCAGGGTCGTCGCCCGTGTTCTCGCCGAGCTCGGACAGCGCCGCCGCCTCCAGCCGAAGATCCATCTCGATCTTTGTCGTCTGCTCCAGCGTGCGCGTCACCTCGATGGGCTTCAGCCGGCGCGTGTTGGGCAGGATCGTTTCCTGAAGGTGCGCGGCCGCGTACATGGCTTCCAGATCATGCGCAAAACGCTGCCGCACGCCGGGACGGATGACTTTTACCGCGACACGGCGCTCGCCATTCGCATCGCGTACCGTCGCGGGATGGACCTGCGCGATGGAGGCGGCGGCGATCGGGTCGTCGAAACTGACATAGAGGTCGTCGAGCTTGCGGCCGAGCGAGCCTTCGACCGTGGCCACGGCCGCGGCGCGCGGAAAGGTCGCCATGCGGTCCTGCAGCGCCGAAAGGTCAACGGCGATCTCGGCGCCGACGACGTCCGGCCGGGTCGCCAGGAACTGGCCCATCTTCACATAGGAGGGGCCGAGGCGCTCGATGGCGCGGGCAAGGCGGTCGCCGCGGTCTTCCTTCGCCGCCTTGCGGCGGGCGAGCAGGCCCGCAAAAGCGTGCGCGGTGCGGGCAAGCGGCGGCATGCCCTCCGTCGGCAGCGCCGAGACAACACCCTCGCGCACGAGAACCCAGCCCACGCGGGCAAGGCGAAGATAGGCGCCGAAAACGCTCATGCGGGACGGCTATTCTTGGAAGACACCGCGGTCATGCTCAGAGCTTCCAGCCCGAATGCAGCGCGGCGATGCCGCCGGTATAATTGGTGAAATTGACGCGGGAGAAGCCCGCCGTGCGGATCATCGTCGCAAAGTCCTGCTGGTTCGGGAACTTGCGGATCGATTCCACGAGATACTGGTAGGGCTCCGCCTCGCCGGTGATCATCTTGCCGAATTGCGGGATCGCCTTGAACGACCACGTCTCGTAGAATTTGTCGAGCAACGGCATCTCCACCTCGGAGAATTCCAGCACGAGCAGCCGTCCGCCACGCTTCAGCACACGATAGGCTTCCGACAGCGCCACGTCGATGCGCGGCACGTTGCGGATGCCGAAGGCGATCGTATAGGCATCGAAGCTGCCGCTTTCGAAGGGCAGTTCCTCGGCATTGGCTTCCACGAAGTCGAGATTGGCGGAAAGCCCCTTCTTCGCCGCGCGGTCGGCGCCGACGCCCAGCATCGAGCCGTTGATGTCGAGCACGGTGGCGTGCGCCAGGCGATCGGAGGCCTCAACGATGCGGAAGGCGATGTCGCCCGTGCCACCGGCGACGTCGAGCACTTTGTAGCTAGCGTCCTTGCGCGGGTTCAGGCTCGCGATCATCGCGTCCTTCCAGGCCCGGTGCAGGCCGGCGGACATGACGTCGTTCATGATGTCGTAGCGCTTGGCAACCTTGTGGAAGACGTCGTTGACCAGCGCCTGCTTTTCGCCTTCGGCCACCTGGCGGAAGCCGTAGGAGGTTTCCATGCCGCCGTCCGCGGATGTGCGCTGTTCCGTCATCGTCGTCTCCATGGGCGGTCTGTCGCAGCCGAATTGCCGGAAAGACCATAGCGAATTGGCAAGGGCCGCGCTATCTGAACACCGCGTCCGCCGCTTTGCCGGGTATATAGGACATAGATTGCCGAGAGGGAAATGCCGGGCCGCGGCAAATGCGCTCAAGGTTAAGTCGAAGGAGACAGATATGCCGGAATTGCCGGAAGTGGAAACGGTGAGGCGCGGTTTAGCACCCGTCATGGAAGGGGCACTGATCCGCCAGGCGGAACTGCGCCGTCCGGATCTGCGCTTTCCCTTCCCGCCGGCCTTTTCCGAGGCGCTGAAGGATCGCCGCGTCGTCTCGCTCGGCCGGCGCGCCAAATATCTGCTGATCGACCTCGAGGGCGGCGACGTGGTGATCGCCCATCTCGGCATGTCCGGTTCGTTCCGGGTGGAGGGGCCTGCGCTGCAGACGGAGGCGCCCGGCGACTTCCACATGCCGCGCAGCAAGGACGTGCGCCACGACCATGTCGTCTTCCATCTGGAAACGCCGGAGGGCGAGCGCCGCGTCGTCTACAACGACCCGCGCCGCTTCGGCTTCATGGACCTCGCCCGCCGGGAGAACCTCACCGCCCACGCCTTCTTCCGCGATCTCGGCGCCGAGCCGACCGGCAATACGCTCGACGCCGATTATATAGCGGCAAAGTTCCGCGGCCGGCAGACGCCGCTGAAGGCGGCGCTGCTCGACCAGAAGAACATTGCCGGCCTCGGCAATATCTATGTCTGCGAGGCGCTGTGGCGCGCGCATCTTTCGCCGGAGCGCCTCGCCGGCTCGCTGGTGACGGCGGCGGGCAAGCCGAAGACGGAACTCGTCGTGCTGACGCAGGCGATCCGCGAGGTGATCGCCGATGCGATTGCCGCCGGCGGCTCCACCCTGCGCGACCATATCCGCGCCGATGGCTCGCTCGGCTATTTCCAGCATTCCTTCTCCGTCTACGACCGCGAGAAGGAGCCTTGCCGCACCCCCGGCTGCACGGGCACTATCGGCCGCATCGTGCAGAGCGGCCGGTCGACCTTCCACTGCGCGGCCTGCCAGAAATAAAGCAACGCCAGGAAAAGTGTGCAGCGGTTTTCCGTCCGGCGTTGCGCGACAGAAATAGATCATAAGACAATAAGAGGAGAGAGACATGGCTTATGAAACCCTGCTGGTGGAGACGCGCGGGCGCGTCGGCCTTATCACGCTCAACCGGCCGCAGGCGCTGAACGCGCTGAACAGCCAGTTGCTCGGTGAGCTGAAGGGCGTGCTCGCCGGCTTCGAGGCGGATGAAGGCATCGGCGCGATCGTCATCACCGGCTCGGAAAAGGCCTTTGCCGCCGGGGCGGACATCAAGGAAATGCAGCCTTACGGTTTTGCAGAGGCCGTGCTGGCCGATCTCGCCGCCGGCTGGGACGATGTTGCCGGCTGCCGCAAGCCGATGATCGCGGCCGTCAGCGGCTTTGCGCTCGGCGGCGGCTGCGAGCTCGCCATGATGTGCGACTTCATCATCGCCTCGGAGACGGCAAAGTTCGGCCAGCCGGAAATCACGCTCGCCGTCATGCCCGGCATGGGCGGCACGCAGCGGCTGACCCGCGCGATCGGCAAGGCGAAGGCGATGGACCTCTGCCTGACGGGCCGGCTGATGGATGCCGCGGAAGCCGAACGCTCCGGCCTGGTCGCCCGCGTGGTGGCGCCGGAGAAGCTGCTGGAGGAGGCGCTCGCCGCTGCGGAAAAGATCGCCAGCTTCTCGCTGCCCTCGGTCATGATCGCCAAGGAGGCCGTCAGCCGCGCCTATGAGACGGTGCTGTCGGAAGGCATGCGCGCGGAGCGCCGGCTGTTCCACGCGCTCTTCGCCACGGAGGATCAGAAGGAGGGCATGGCGGCCTTCATCGAGAAGCGCAAGCCGGCGTTCAAGCACCGCTGATCAGGCGATCCGGCGTTTCTTGCAGAATCCGCGTTGACGTCTTCGCGGTTTCCAGCTATACGCCGCCCACAGTTTGGAAAGCCGAATTCTGAGGTTTTCCGATATTGCTCCCGAATTGCTTTGATGACAGGTCGCAGTGACCCGGCACGGCGAGGGCGGAGTTTGTGTCAGATTTCTGAAGAGAGGCATAGATGGCCAATACAACCTCGGCAAAGAAGGCGACCCGCAAGATCGCCGCGCGCACCGCAGTCAACAAGTCGCGCCGCTCGCGCGTCCGCAACTTCATCCGCAAGGTCGAGGAGGCAATCGCCTCCGGTGACCAGGTTCAGGCCGCCGCCGCCCTCAAGGCAGCACAGCCGGAACTGATGCGCGCCGCGACCCGCGGAGTGCTCCATTCCAACACAGCATCCCGCAAGGTTTCGCGTCTGGCGAGCCGCGTGAAGACGATGTCGGCCTGATCGACCCGTCGAGCTATGCAATATTAGAAAAAGCCCGGTGCTCGCACCGGGCTTTTTCTTTGGTTTTTCGACCCCGCTATGGTTAATGTGCAAGGCTCGATCTTGTCAAAACCGTGACGAAAAAATTCCTTTAAATTCAGTTACTTGCGGGAGGTTGGGTGGTCTTACTCCCCCTTTCGTTGCGGGAGTTTGACAGCAATTTGAGTCAAGCGAATTTTTATTTTTTTCGTTTTCCAGCCCTTCCGAAAACAACCCGAAAACAAAGCCATTGATTCCTAACAGATTCTCCACGGGAAAGCTGATTCCGAGTCAGGAAGCCCTCTGCGAGTCAACGCCCGCCCCTTAATTTTGCGTAAAATTCGTGATTGATCTTGCTACCTGATCCTGCCTAAATGCTTTCCACAGGGGGCACGGAAACAAGCCTGAAAATGATCGCCGACAAGACTGTCTCACAAGGCAGCGGTGATTGTTTGTTCCCTGTGACGGAGCGGCTCCGCTTCGTAAAATCATCAAACCGGCAACGCTTGCCCCAGGTGCCCCTGGCACTCTGGCAGTGAGTTTTTGCGACTATTGATTGTGCCGGTTGCAGCTGTGAGGACGGCTGCCGATGAAGAGGGCATGCCCGCTGGACGCTCTACGAGGGGGCGCACAGCGAGGCCACAGACGGGAACGCGGGATCGGGTATGACACCGGATCGTGCCGACCTGAATTGTGTTTGGGAAACAGGATTGTGCCGGAGCAGGGGGCCGGTTCAATCGGGGCACCAGATCCCGGACCGGGCGATTGGCTCGGCACGGCCGGGAGATGGCAAACATGAAAGGCGCCGGCAGGAATGCCGACGTGGCGAATTGAGCATGAAAGGCGGCAAGATGCAGGTGAATACGGCCACCAGAACAGCTGGTGCATTCGCAAACGGGGAAAATGCACTAAAGGCGCTCCCACCAGAAGGGGTGCAGGCGGCGGGGGTTCCATCCGATATGAAGCAGGACGCGATTTTCGAACGGGTCAGTGCGCGCCTCAAAGCGCAGGTTGGTCCGGACGTCTTCGCGAGCTGGTTCGGCCGGTTGAAGATCCATTCCGTTTCCAAGAGCGTGGTGCGCCTTTCGGTGCCGACGACGTTCCTGAAGTCGTGGATCAACAATCGTTATCTCGATCTCATCACCAGCCTGTTCCAGCAGGAGGATGCCGAAATCCTCAAGGTGGAGATCCTGGTGCGCACCGCGACCCGTGGCGTGCGCCCGGGTTCCGTCGACGAGGCCATTGCCGTCGAGCCCGCGCCGCAGGTGCAGTCGTCGCGCCGTCCGGCCGGTGGCCCGCAGCCTGTCGGCAGCGCGGCCGCTTCCGTCACCGCTGCGGCCCAGCCGCGCCAACATTCCGGCCCGCTCTTCGGCTCGCCGCTCGACCAGCGTTACACGTTCGATGCCTTCGTCGAGGGCACCTCGAACCGCGTCGCCCTTGCCGCAGCCCGCACGATCGCGGAAGCCGGTGCCGGCGCCGTGCGCTTCAACCCGCTCTTCGTGCATTCGAGCGTCGGCCTCGGCAAGACGCACCTTCTCCAGGCGATCGCGCTCGGCGCGCTGTCCAGTGCCCGCAACCCGCGCGTCGTCTACCTGACGGCCGAATATTTCATGTGGCGCTTCGCAACCGCCATCCGCGACAATGATGCGCTCTCCCTCAAGGAGACGCTGCGCAACATCGACCTTTTGATCATCGACGACATGCAGTTCCTGCAGGGCAATTCGATCCAGAACGAGTTCTGCCACCTGCTCAACATGCTGCTCGATTCCGCCAAGCAGGTCGTGGTGGCTGCCGACCGCGCGCCCTGGGAGCTGGAATCGCTCGATCCGCGCGTTCGTTCGCGTCTCCAGGGCGGCGTCGCCATCGAAATGGAAGCGCCGGATTACGAAATGCGCCTGGAAATCCTCAAGCGCCGCCTTGCGGCCGCCCAGCAGGAAGACCAGTCGCTCGATATTCCGGTCGAGATCCTCAGCCACGTCGCGCGCAACATCACGGCCAGCGGCCGCGAGCTGGAAGGCGCCTTCAACCAGCTGCTCTTCCGCCGCTCCTTCGAGCCGAACCTCACGATCGAGCGTGTCGACGAACTGCTCGGCCATCTGGTCGCTGCCGGCGAGCCGCGCCGCGTGCGCATCGAGGACATCCAGCGCGTGGTGGCGAAACACTACAACGTCTCGCGCCAGGAACTGGTCTCGAACCGCCGCACGCGCGTCATCGTCAAGCCGCGCCAGATCGCCATGTATCTGTCCAAGACGCTGACGCCGCGCTCCTTCCCGGAGATCGGCCGCCGCTTCGGCGGTCGTGACCACACGACCGTGCTGCATGCCGTGCGCAAGATCGAGGAACTGATCTCGGGCGACACCAAGCTCAGTCACGAGATCGAGCTCCTGAAGCGCCTGATCAACGAATAGGGCTTTCACGCCCCTTCGACAGCTCTGAACGCTGTGCCGTCCTCCGGGTCGCGCACGGCGTTCTGCTTTTGGCAGAACGGATGAGACCGCCGGCATGGACCTGCTCGTCACCTATATGGAACTCCGCACACCGCCAGCGGACCGGCCGGCGCTAGCGGCCCCAAGCGCCAATCTGGAAGTCAGCGCAGAGCGCCTTTCGCTGGAGGACTATCTGTCGCTCTATTGCACCATCGGCGAGCCGTGGACCTGGGACCAGCGCCTGCGCATGCCACAGGATGCCTTGGCGCAACTCCTGTCCGCTCCGTCGACGATCATCTTCGTGCTGCGCGAGAAGGGGCAACCGGTCGGCCTCTGCGAATTCGATGCCGCCAACGAGCAGGACATCGAACTCGTGCATTTCGGCCTCGTTCCGGCGGCCTATGGCCGGCGGCTCGGCCCCTTCCTGCTGGATACGGCGCTCAGGGCGGCGTGGCGGAAGGCGACGCGGCGCATCTGGCTGCACACCGATACGAACGACCATGCGAAGGCGCAGGCGACCTATGCGCGGGCAGGCTTCACGCCCTACCTGCAACGGATTGAAACCTTTCCCGATTGACGCCGCGCATCAGCTTCCGCGCACCGCCCGTGCCTCGTCGGTCAGCCATTGGCGCAGCGCCGTGACGGCCGGCCGGTCGAGCGCACCCGGCGGATAGACGATGTAATAGGCAAGCCCCGTCGACACGCCGCGCGAAAAGGGCGCGACCAGCCGCCGCTCCTGGATTTCCCGCGCCACCAGCGAAAGCCGCACCAGCGCCACCCCGTCGCCGGCCTTTGCCGCCTCGATCGCGCCATTACTGTCGGTGAAGACGGGGCCGCGCATCGCGTCGATGCCGGTGACCCCCATCGCCTCCAGCCAGAGCCGCCAGTCCTGCCGGTGTACGTCGTGGATCAATATATGGTTGGCGAGATCGGCGGGCTCGTCGAGCGGCTCGGTTTCGCGCAATGCCGGCGCGATGACGGGCACGAGGTTGTCGTCGAGCAGCCGTTCGCTGACGAGGCCCTCATAGCGGCCGAACCCGTGCCGGATCGCGATATCCACCCCGTCGCGCACGAAATCGACCAGGCGGTTCGAGGCGCTGATGCGGATGTCGAGGCCGGGAAAGCGCTCTTCGAAATGCGGCAGCCGCGGCACGAGCCATTGGGCGGCGAAGGTCGGCGTACAACTGATCGAGAGCGTCGCGGGGCGGGCGCGGGCGAGAAGCTCGTCGGTCGCCTCGCGCATCAGCCGGAAGGCCGAGCGCATCGCCTTGAAGTACCCCTCGCCATCCTCCGTCAGCGAAAGCCGCCGCGGCCGCCGCTCGAAGAGCTGCACGCCGAGCGTTTGTTCGAGGTCGCGGATCTGCAGGCTCACCGCACCCGGCGTGACATTGAGCTCGCCGGCGGCGAGCGTGACGCTCAGGTGGCGCGCTGCCGCCTCGAAGGCGCGCAGGCCGGACAGGGAGGGAAGACGGCCGCTCATGGTTTAGTTTTCCTCGCTGAATTGTCGAAATATGATCGTTTGTACCAGAGGGAAATAACCGGAATGATAGCGCAACTGCCGGGTTCTTGCACTCGGTCCCATCGTTCGGTTTAGAAAAAATCCCGTAGGAGGCCGCCATGGCTAGCCATCAAATGTCCGCCCGCGAATGGGCTTTGCTCATCGCCCTGTCGCTGCTCTGGGGCGGCTCGTTCCTGTTCAACGGCATCCTCGTGCGCGAGCTGCCGACGCTCACCATCGTCGCGCTCCGCGTGGCGCTCGCGGCAATAGCGCTCTGGACGATCGTGCGGCTCTCCGGCCATGCCGTTCCGAAGAGCCGTGAAGTCTGGCTCGCCTTTCTCGGCATGGGCGTGCTCAACAACATCATCCCCTTTTCGCTGATCGTCTGGGGCCAGACGCATATTGCGAGCGGCCTCGCCTCGATCCTCAATGCTACGACCCCGCTCTTCGCGGTGATCGCCGCCCATCTGCTGACGCAGGACGAGAAGATGACCGGTAGCCGGCTCATCGGCGTGCTGGTGGGTTTTGCGGGCGTGGCCCTGATGATCGGCCCCTCGGTGCTGTCCGATCTCGGCACCAACGTGCTGGCACAGCTCGCCGTGCTCGGCGGCGCCGTCTCCTATTCGATCGCCGGCATTTTCGGCCGCCGCTTCCGCCGCATGGGCCTGCCGCCGCTGCTGCCGGCCGCCGGGCAGGTCACCACGTCTGCGGCTCTGATGCTGCCGGTCGCCTTGATCGTCGATCGGCCATGGACGCTCGCCATGCCCTCGGCGGAAGCCTGGATGGCGCTGTTCGGCCTCGCCTTCCTCGCGACAGCACTCGCCTATGTCATCTTTTTCCGCATCCTTGCGACGGCAGGCGCCACGAACCTGATGCTCGTCACCTTCCTGATCCCGGTGAGCGCCATCCTGCTCGGCGCACTGGTGCTGGGCGAGATGCTGGCGCCGAAACACTTTGCCGGCATGGCGTTGATCGCCGTCGGCCTTGCGGCGATCGACGGACGTCTCTTTCGGTTCTTCATGGAAAAGCGCCGGCCGCTCGGCTCGGATGCCGGAAGCTAGAGCGTTTCCGCTTCTCTTCGAATCGCGAAAACGCTCTAGCTCTTTGTTTTTACGCAGTTCCGGACGCAAAACCGCTGCGCACTTTTGCTGGAATTGCTCTGATCAGCAGGCGAGATCGGCAACGACGGCGTCGAGGATCAGCATGCCGGCAGGCGTACAGCGCAGCCGCGAATTGCCGAGGCGCTCGATGAAACCGTGTTCGATGAGGAACTGTTCGCGGTCCGGGTCCAGGTCGCGGCCGGAAAGGCTCTGCCAGCGGGCGAGGTCGACACCCTCCTTCAGGCGCAGGCCCATCAGCAGCAGCTCGTCCGACTGTGCCTCGTGCTCCAGCAATTCCTGGTCGACCATGCCGTGGCCCCCGGCCTCGACAAGCGACAGCCAGCTTTCCGGCTTCCGTTCCGTCGCGGTCGCAATCTTCGAGCCGCCGGTCGTCAGGCGGCCATGGGCGCCGGGGCCGATGCCGACATAGTCGCCATAACGCCAGTAGGTGAGGTTGTGGCGGCTTTCGGAGCCGGGGCGGGCATGGTTGGAGACCTCGTAGGCCGGCATGCCCTCGCGTTCGGTGATCTCCTGCGTCGCCTCGTAGAGCACGGCGGACTGTTCGCCATCCGGCACCACCAGCTTGCCGGCCTTGTGCAACCCGTAGAAGGGCGTGCCCTCCTCGATGGTGAGCTGGTAGAGCGAGAGATGATCGACGGCGTAGGAGACGGCCTCCTTCAGCTCGCGGTCCCACTCCTCCACCGTCTGGTTCGGGCGGGCATAGATGAGGTCGAAGGACATGCGCGGGAAGATGTCTCGCGCCAGCCGGATCGCCTTCAGCGCATCGGCGACGTCATGCAGCCGGCCAAGGAATTTCAGGTCCCGGTCATTCAGCGCCTGCACGCCAAGCGAGACGCGGTTGACGCCGGCAGCCCGATAGCCGCGAAAACGCTCGGCCTCGACGCTCGACGGATTGGCCTCCATGGTGATCTCAATGCCATCAGGCACATGCCAGTGGCGGGCGATGCCGTTGAGGATCGCGTCGACCGTCTCCGGCGCCATCAGCGAGGGCGTGCCGCCACCCATGAAGATGCTGGTGACCGTGCGCGAGCCGGTGAGGCGGCGCATCGTCGCCATTTCGGTCAAAAAGGCCTGCACGAAGCGCGGCTGGTCGACCGGCTGGTGGCGCACATGGCTGTTGAAGTCGCAATAGGGGCATTTGGCGGCACAGAACGGCCAGTGCACATAGATGCCGAAGCCGGGCTCGGCGAGGTCCGGCCCAAAGCTCTGCCTGATGTCGAGGGGCACCGCCGTCATCCCGCCTCAGGCCGTCAGGCAGGTTTCGACGAAAATCTTGAAGGCGCGGGCGCGGTGCGACAGCGCTGCCGCGTCACCCGGCTTCCAGCCGTGTTTTTGCTCAGCGCTCATCTCGCCGAAGGTCGTCTCGTAGCCCTCGGGCTGGAAGACCGGGTCATAGCCGAAACCCTGCGTCCCGCGCGGTGGCCAGACGACCTGGCCTTCGACCTCGCCGCGGAAGAGTTCCGTATGGCCGTCCGGCCAGGCAAGGCAGAGCACGGAGACGAAACGTGCCGTGCGATCCCTGGCCTCGCTCACACCCTTTTCGGCCAGCGCCTTCTCCACCTTCTCCATGGCCATGGCGAAGTCGCGCGTGCCGTTCGCCGTCTCCGCCCAGTTCGCCGTGTAGGCGCCGGGCGCGCCGTCGAGCGCATCGACGACGAGGCCGGAATCATCCGAAAGGGCGGGCAGGCCGGAGGCCTTCGCCGAGGCGAGCGCCTTGATCGTCGCGTTCTCCTCAAAGGTCGTGCCGGTCTCGTCCGGCTCCTCGAAGTTCAATTCGGCGGCCGACTTGGCGGAGAAGCCGAAGGGGCCGATCAGGTCCTCGATCTCGCGGATCTTTCCCGCATTGTGGCTGGCGACGACGATCGTCTTGGTGTCGAGCTTGCGCATAAGGGTCCTAAGCGATGTTCCAGAGGCCGGGCTCGGCACATTCGAGGCTGTTGCCGGCGGGGTCGCGGAAATAGATGGAGCGGGCGCCGTTCGGCCAACAGAAATCCGCTTCGATGGTGATGCCGGCTTCTACGAGCTTTTCCACCCAGAAATCAAGCTCCGGCCCGGGAACGCGGAAGCAGACATGGCCCGGTCCCGTCGCGCCGTGCACCGGCACGGGAAAGGCATGGGGCGGTGGCGGAACGACGGTCTCCTGCGGATTGAAGATCAGCAGAACGCCGGGGCCGCAGCGGAAGAAGACGTGGCGGTTTGCCTGCCGCGTGATCTTTTCCAGCCCCAGCAGGCCGCCGTAAAAGGCTTCCGCCGCGTCGAGGTCGTCCGCGTAAAGTGCGGTTTCGAGTATCCCTTCGAGCGCGGCGGCCATGGGCAAACCTATCTCAGGCGATCGCCTGCTTCTGCATCTCGACCAGTTCGGCAATGCCGTTGCGGGCGAGCACCATCAGGGAGGAGAATTCCTCCTCGGTGAACGGCTTGCCCTCGGCGGTGCCCTGGATCTCGACGATGCCGCCGGAGCCGGTCATGACGAAGTTGGCGTCCGTCTCGGCGGCGGAATCCTCGAGATAATCGAGGTCGATCACCGACTGGGCGGCGAAGATGCCGCAGGAGATCGCGGCGACATGGTCCTTCAGGACCTTCTCGACCTTGATCATGTTGCGTGCTTCCATCCACTTCAGGCAGTCGTGCAGCGCGATGAAGGCGCCGGTGATGGAGGCGGTGCGCGTGCCGCCGTCTGCCTGGATGACGTCGCAGTCGACGGTGATCTGGCGTTCGCCGAGCGCTTCGAGATCGACGATGGCGCGCAGCGACCGGCCGATGAGGCGCTGGATTTCCTGCGTGCGGCCGCCCTGCTTGCCGGCGGCGGCTTCGCGGCGCATGCGGTCGCCGGTGGCGCGCGGCAGCATGCCGTATTCGGCCGTGACCCAGCCCTTGCCGCTGTTGCGCAGCCACGGCGGCGTCTTGTCTTCCAGGCTGGCGGTGACGAGCACATGCGTGTCGCCGAACTTGACGAGACAGGAGCCTTCGGCATGTTTGGAGATGTTGCGCTCGAAGGAAACCTTGCGCATCTGATCGGTTTTTCTGCCGGACGGCCGCATTGCGAACTCCTCATTGAGATATGTGGGAAGTGCTTTAGACCAGTTCGTCAGGCGAGGGAATGCCGATGCCGCGACGCCAGGGAAAATCCGTTTTGCGCTTACCCGCGAAATCACTATATTCCAGTCGGATAACAGGGTTTGCAGCGAGAAGATGGTTTTGAATAGATCTCCGGGTCCTGAAAGTCAGGCGGCGCTCGACGAGCGTTCGGGTGAGATCTTCCGTCGCATCGTCGAAAGCTATCTGGAAAGCGGCGAGCCGCTTGGCTCGCGCAACCTGTCGCGCATCCTGCCGATGTCGCTCTCGCCCGCCTCCGTGCGCAATGTGATGAGCGACCTGGAAGAACTCGGCCTCATCTACTCGCCGCATATTAGCGCCGGGCGCCTGCCGACGCAGCTCGGCCTGCGCTTCTTCGTCGATGCCTTCATGCAGGTGGGCAATATTTCGGCGGAGGATCGCGCTTCGATCGAGCGCCATGTGCGCCCGCACGGCCAGAAACATTCGGCTGTCGAGACCCTGATGAACGAGGCGAGCCAGGCGCTGTCCGGTATGTCGCGCGGCGCGGGCCTCGTCATCACCACCAAGAACGACGCCGTGCTCAAGCATGTCGAATTCATCCGGCTGGAGCCGACCAAGGCGCTCGTCGTGCTCGTCGGCGATCACGACCAGGTGGAAAACCGCATCATCGAGCTGCCGGCTGGTGTCACCGGCTCGCAGCTCACCGAGGCCGCCAATTTCCTCAACGCCCACCTCGCCGGCAACACGCTGTTGGAGGCGCGCGCGCAGCTGGAGCGCCTGCGCGGCGAGATCAGCGTCGAGCTCGACAAGCTGTCGCAGGATCTCGTCGAGCGCGGCCTCATGGTCTGGTCCGGCGGTTTCGACGAGGGCAAGCCGACGCGGCTCATCGTGCGCGGCCGGGCGAACCTGCTCGAAGGGCTTGCGGGCGCAGAGGATATCGACCGTCTGCGCATGCTGTTCGACGACCTGGAGCGCAAGGACGGCCTGATCGAGCTTCTCAACCTGGCCGAGACCGGCCCGGGCGTACGCATCTTCATCGGCTCGGAAAACAAGCTCTTCTCGCTGTCCGGCTCCTCGCTCATCGTCGCGCCCTATCGCGACAGCGAGGAAAAGATCGTCGGCGCCGTCGGCGTCATCGGGCCGACGCGGCTCAACTATTCCCGTATCGTGCCGATGGTGGACTATACGGCCCAGCTCATGTCGCGGCTTTCGCGTTAAAGCATGCCGCGCAAAAGTGAGCAGCGGTTTTGCGAGAACGGCATGCGGCATATCTGCCCCGGCAATCCGGCCATCGGCCCTTGATTTTTCGGGCTCAAAGCTCGATATCGGGCGCAAACCTCAAAATACAATTCGGAGTACGTCATGACCGACGAGAACAAGAAACACGGACCTGACGAAGCGGTAGAAGACAACGTCACCGCAGAAGCGTCCGCCCTGGAAGAGCTGACCATCGAGGCCGATGCCCCGGCGGAGCCGGACCCGGTGGACGTGCTGCGCACGGAAAATGCCGACCTCAGGGACCGGTATCTCCGCCTTGCCGCCGAGATGGACAACCTGCGCCGCCGCACCGAGCGCGACGTGAAGGATGCAAAATCCTATTCCGTCGCCGGCTTTGCGCGCGACATGCTGGCCGTGTCCGACAACCTGCGCCGCGCGCTGGACGCCATTCCGGCCGATGCGCTGGAAAGCGGCGATGCCGGCTTCAAGGCGCTGGTGGAAGGCGTCGAGATGACCGAGCGCTCGATGCTTGCAGCCCTCGAACGCCACGGCGTGCGCAAGCTCGAGCCGGTCGGCGAGAAGTTCGATCCGAACTTCCACCAGGCGATGTTCGAGGTGCCGAACCCGGAGATTGCCAACAACACGGTCGTGCAGGTCGTGCAGGCCGGTTTCGTCATCGGCGAGCGCGTGCTGCGCCCCGCCATGGTCGGCGTCTCCAAGGGCGGCCCCAAGGCGCCTGCAGGCGAGACCAGCGCCGCTCAGGCCTGATCTTCCTTTTTCGGAAAAAAGAAAAACCGGCGGTCGCAAAACCGCCGGTTTTTTTATGCGAATTGATGACGATCGTTCAGGCGGCGTTCGACGCCTGTTCCTCGCTCAGGCACGCGTAGATGGCGCTCTCGCTGTCGGAGGCGCGCAGCTTCGCCACCATCGCCGGGTCGCGCAGAACGCGGGCGATGCGCGACAGCGCCTTCAGATGGTCCGCACCGGCACCTTCCGGGGCCAGAAGCAGGAAGACGAGGTCGACCGGCTGGTCGTCCAACGCCTCGAAGTCCACAGGGGTCTCGAGCCTCGCGAAGAGGCCGGTGATCTGCGAAAGCTCCTTCAGCTTGCCGTGCGGGATGGCGATGCCATTGCCCACGCCGGTGGAGCCCAGTCGCTCGCGCTGAAGAATGACGTCGAAGATCTCGCGCTCCGGAATCCCGGTGATCTTTGCCGCTTTTGTCGCCAGTTCCTGAAGCAGCTGCTTCTTGGAATTGGCCTTCATCGCCGGAATAATCGCACTTTGCTGCAGCAAACCTGCCAATGCCATGCTTTTGTCCTCGTGAGGCGGGTGAAGGGGTTGAAGAAACGTGGTGCCGTTTTCCGGCACCACGCTCCCGTCACTCAGCCTTTGATATTGGCTGCATCGATCCAGCCAATATTTCCGTCGTTGCGTCGGTAGACGATATTGAGCTGCTCCGATCCGGCGCTGCGGAAGAGAAGAACCGGTTCGTCGGTCATGTCGAGCGCCATGACGGCGCTTGCGACGGACATTGTCCTCAGTTTCTTCGTGCTTTCCGCGACGATGGTCGGCGCGTAGTCCTCGGGAAGTTCATCCTCTTCGTCGGGGACCGAATCCATCACCGTGTAGGCCACTTCTGCAAAGGCATCGTGACCATTGCCGTTGTGGTGTGCCTTGAGTTTGCGCTTGTAGCGGCGCAGGCGTTTCTCGATCCGTTCGGAAGCCGATTGGAAGGCCACCAGGGGATCGTTTGCTTCGCCATTCGCCTGCAAGGCCATTCCCGTATCAAGGTGGATCTTGCAGTCGGCGCTGTACCGCGATCCCGCTTTCTCTACGGTGACCTGGCTCGAATATCCTCCGTCGAAATATTTGGTTACGGCCTCTCCGACCTGGTCTTCAATGCGTTGACGGAAAGTTTCGCCGATTTCCATATGTTTACCGGATACACGCACACTCATGGAGGTTTCCTCTCGTTCGTGATTTGCGCGCAACAGTCTATTCCAACCTTACCCACGTTCCAAGCGTTTCACGCAGGCGATGCAATTTGCCTCGCATACGGCAGAAAAGTGGGGATATGTCTGGAATTCCGGCCTTCTTCTCTTCAGAATTGGGCCGCGCATTAGCCCGTTCCAGCTGCGAAGTCAATTGGCGGATTCAGGCATTCTTAACTTCTCATGTCCTCAAACGCCGGTTCTCCCGGCTTTGTTTCAGGACGCGGCCGCTTTCGCATGCGCCCGTTTTTCGCGCCGGCGCTGCACGGAGGAGGGGATGTTCATCGCCTCGCGATATTTCGCGACCGTGCGGCGGGCAAGATCGACGCCGCCCTTGCGCAGCACGTCGACGATGTCGTCGTCCGACAGCACGGCATCCGGCTGCTCCTGGGCGATCATCGTGCGGATGCGGTGGCGCACGCTCTCGGCCGAATGCGAATCGCCGCCCTCGGCCGAGCCGATCGACACGGTGAAGAAATATTTGAGCTCGAACAGGCCGCGCGGCGTCAGCATGAACTTGTTGGAGGTGACGCGGCTCACCGTCGATTCGTGCATCTTGATGGCTTCAGCGATCGTCTTCAGGTTCAACGGCCGCAGGTGGTCGACGCCGTGCATCAGGAAGGCATCCTGCTGGCGCACGATCTCGGTCGCCACCTTCATGATGGTGCGGGCGCGCTGGTCGAGGCTGCGCGTCAGCCAGTTGGCGGTCTGCAGGCATTCGTTGAGGAAACCCTGGTCCTCGCTGTCGCGGCTCGTGCGGCTCGAGACGGCGGCGTAATATTCCCGGTTGACGAGCACGCGTGGCAGGGTGTCGGCGTTGAGTTCGACATGCCAGGTGCCGTCAGGTGCTGCGCGCACGACGATATCCGGCACCACGGCCTCCGAGGCGCTCGTCTCGTAGCGCGTGCCGGGCTTCGGGTCGAGCTTGCGGATCTCCGCCAGCATGTCGAGCAGGTCTTCCTCGTTGACGCCGCACAGCTTCTTCAGCGTCGCGAAGTCGCGCCGGGCGAGAAGTTCGAGATTGTCGATCAGCGTCGCCATGGCCGGATCGAACCGGTCGCGCGCGCGCAGCTGGATGGCGAGGCATTCGCTGAGCGAGCGGGCGAAGACGCCGGGCGGATCGAGCTCCTGGAGCCTGTAGAGCACCCGGTCGACCTCGGCGACGGGCTTGCCGAGCCTGAGCGCCGTCTCGGCGGTGCTGCCTTGCAGATAGCCGGCTTCGTCGAGCTGGTCGACGAGATGCTGGGCGACCAGCCGATCGATCGGATCGGCAAGCAGGAAGGGGATCTGCGCGCCAAGAACGTCGCGCAGCGTCTCGCGGCCCGCCACGAAATCGTCGAGGTCATAACCTTCGCCGCCCTCGCTGCCGGGCATGGATTTCCACTGGCCGAGGAGTTCCGGCGCATCCGCCGCGCGTGGCCCGGCATCGTCGGGAAACATGTTGTCGAGGCCGGCGTCGCTCGTGTCGGACGCGCTTCCCGCACTCGCCGTGGCGGAATCGTAGAGGTCGGGCTGAAAGCCCTCCTCGCCGCCCACATCTTCGGCACGCGTGCGGTCCTCGTTGGGCAAGGAATAGGCATCGGCGCCGCGCTCGTCGTCGCGCGCGCCCTCGTCGCCGGAAACCACTTCGAGCAGCGGATTTTTCTCCAACTCCTGCTCGATGAACTGGTTCAGCTCCAGATGCGTCATCTGCAACAGCTGGATCGACTGCATCAGCTGCGGTGTCATCACCAGCGACTGGCTTTGGCGCAGGAAAAGGCTGGCTGCGAGTGCCATGCGGACGCTCTACTCCCCGGGAAACCCGTCCAGGACGGGTGCAAATTCCAACTGGCCCAAAAATTGCTTTTTTGAGGAGTTTGGTCAAGCGCCAGCCGCGCTTTATGCGTCAGAGGCTGAAATTGTCGCCGAGATAGAGGCGGCGCACATCCGGATTGGCGACGATATCGTTCGCCCGGCCATGCGTCAGCACTTCGCCGGCATGGATGATATAGGCCCGGTCGATGAGGCCGAGCGTCTCGCGCACATTGTGGTCGGTGATGAGAACGCCGATGCCGCGCGAGGTGAGATGGCGCACCAGCGCCTGGATGTCGGCGACCGAGATGGGATCGACACCGGCAAAGGGTTCGTCGAGCAGCATGAAGGTCGGGTCCGTGGCGAGCGCGCGGGCAATTTCGAGGCGGCGGCGTTCACCGCCGGACAGCGAGATGGCCGGCGCTTTTCTCAGATGCGAGATCGAGAATTCGGCAAGCAGGCTGTCGAGTTTCTTCTCGCGCTGCGCCTTGTCCTTGTCGTGCACTTCGAGCACGGCGCGGATGTTCTCCTCGACCGTTAGCCCACGAAAGATCGAGGCTTCCTGCGGCAGGTAGCCGACGCCGAGGCGGGCGCGGCGATACATCGGCATGGTCGTGACGTCGTTGCCGTTGATCTCGATCGAGCCTTCGTCGACAGGCACGAGGCCGGTGATCATGTAGAAACAGGTCGTCTTGCCCGCACCGTTCGGGCCGAGCAGGCCGACGGCCTCGCCGCGGCGCACGACGAGCGACACGCCGTTGACGACGCGCCGGTCGCGATAGGTCTTGGTCAACCCGCGGGCAATGAGGGTCCCTTCGTAGCGCGAAAGATCGGCGGTACGCTGGGGCTCCTGCGCAGCCTTCTTGGGACGGCGCGTCAGGCGGGTGAGCAAAGAGGAAGACACCTGGGAACGCTATCTCAATTCGTGGTCTTGCGCGACTTCGGGTCGAGCTGGATCATGACGCGGCCGCCGCAGGCATCGAGCTTGGCCTCGCCGGTACGCATGGTGACGAGCAACTGGCAGCCAACGAAGACGTTCTTGCCTTCCGACAGCACGACCTTCTCGCCCTTCAGCAGCAGGGTCTCGTTGACGAGGTTGAACGTGCCGGTATCGGCGGTCGCTTCCTGCGTGCCGGACTTGAGATAGACCTTTTCCGAAACGTCGATCTTCTCGATATCCGCATCGCCGCTCGCCACGGAACCCTGTCCGCCGGCTGCGTAGTAAACGATCATCTTGCCCGCCTGGAGTGTCGTCGTGCCCTGCACGACCTTCACGTTGCCGGAAAATTCGGCCTTGTTCTCCTGGTCGCGGATCTCAAGCTTGTCGCTCTGGATCTGGATCGGCTGGTCGTTCGATAGCTGCATGCCCTTCATGCGGCTCGACGTCTGCTGGGCGCCCGCGGGAACCGAGATCAGCGTGAGGCCTGTGGCAAGAACGAAGATGCTGGCGGCCCGGAGCGGGGCGGAGAGAGTGGCGAACATGGCGCTCTTACTTTTCTCGGTTGCGGATGGCGGCAGGATCGACGTCGACGACGACCTTGCCCTCGAAGACGACGATCCGGCCTTTATCCGTCATTCTCAGCGACTGCGCAACAATGGATGCTTCGCGCGAGCGGATGGAAACCGGCTCCTGCGTCGACATGTTGCCGCCGTCTATATCGAGATGGGCGGAGCGGAAGGCGGCTTCGAGGCCGGTGTTGAGGCTGATGGTGAAGGGGGCGATCATATCGAGCAGGTTCTTGCCCCGATCGTAGACGCCGGTGGCGGCCACGACCTCGGCAATCGTGCTCTCGTTGACCGGCACCTTGGCCTTGATGTTTTCCAATGTCAGCACGTCCGGCTGCTTCATATCCTGCAGCGCCCGCTCGGCCTTCATCGAATAGCTGATGCCGTCATTGTTGCGCCCGGAGATTGCCGGATTGCGCATCACGATCTTGCCGTCTTCGATGGAGGCGCTTTCGACCTGCAATTCGGTGGGCAGATAAGTGCGCACGATCGAGACGATGACGAAGACAACGGCGACGATGATGGCGGCGACCGGCAGCGCGACTTTCAGAAAGCGCACACGGGCGGAGTGCCGCGTCGCGAGGCGATAAGCCGCGGCGGATACGCCTGTGCCCTGTGCACCCATCGGTGCTTCTGCCACGGTGTCCAGCATTGTACCTGCTAAATATCTTGCCGATATGGCCTTCGCTGCGAAACGAGGGACCCTCGGATAACGGGCCCCATATGGCGATTATTCCTGAACAAACAATGTCTGCCCAAGAAAGTTCAGCGACGAATTGCCATTTGCTTCTGGAATGCCATATCGATAGGGCCTTCGGCAAGCCACCTGAAAGTCTAGGGGCGCCAGCATCGAGGACAGGGAATGGATCACTCCGCCATCGCCGACCGCCGGCAACTGCGCCGCAAGCTCACCTTCTGGCGGGTCGTCGCCGTTCTGATCGCGCTTGCCGTCATCCTTGCGGCCGCCGCCTGGCGCTGGCCGGGCAGCGGCGCACGCGACCATATCGCGCGGGTCAGCATTTCCGGCATCATCCAGGACGATGCCGAGCTGCTGGAGCGCCTCGACCGCATCGCCCGCAACGACCGGGCCAAGGCGCTCGTCGTGACGATCTCGTCGCCGGGCGGCACCACTTATGGCGGCGAGGTCATCTTCAAGGCGCTGCGCAAGGTGGCGGAAAAGAAGCCGGTCGTCTCGGACGTGCGCACGCTTGCCGCCTCGGCCGGCTATATGATCGCGACCGCCGGCGACACGATCATAGCCGGCGAAAGTTCGATCACCGGCTCGATCGGTGTGCTCTTCCAGTATCCGCAGATGAAGGAGCTGATGGACAAGATCGGCGTCTCGCTGGAGGAAATCAAATCCGCGCCGCTGAAGGCCGAGCCCTCGCCGTTCCACCCGGCCAGCGAAGAGGCGAAGACGATGATCCGCGCCATGGTGATGGACAGCTACGACTGGTTCGTCGACCTCGTCGTCGAGCGCCGCAAGCTGCCGCGCGCCGACGTGCTGCGCCTTGCCGACGGCAGCATCTTCACCGGCCGGCAGGCGCTGGCCGCCAAACTCGTCGACAAGCTCGGCGGTCCGGAGGAGATTCGCGCCTATCTCGACGAGCGCAAGGTGCCCGCCGATCTGCCCTTCGTCGACTACGAGGCGGTGAAGCGCTCGGGGATTTCGTGGATCGGCAGCAGTGCCCGCGATTTTGCACGTTCCGTCTTCGGCCTGCCGCTCGATCTTCAACCGACGATCGAAAAGCTGACCGGCGAAAAGTTGTTTCTTGACGGTCTTGTTTCGGTTTGGCAGGTTGATCGTGATTGAAAAACAAGAATTTTTGAGGGGGACACAGTGATCAAGTCGGAATTGGTTCAGATTGTCGCCGCGCGCAATCCCCACCTCTACCACCGTGATGTCGAGAACATCGTCAACGCGGTGCTCGATGAGATCACCGATGCGCTGGCCGGCGGAAACCGGGTGGAGCTGCGCGGCTTCGGCGCCTTCTCCGTCAAGAACCGCCCCTCGCGTTCGGGGCGCAACCCGCGCACGGGCGACGCGGTCTTCGTCGAGGAGAAGTGGGTTCCCTTCTTCAAGACCGGCAAGGAGCTGCGCGAGCGTCTTAATCCCGGCCAAGCCGACCAGGACGATTAAAGCAAGTCCAGCAAAAGAGTGCCGCGATTTTGCCTCAGGAATTGCGGAAACACTCTAAAGCGCAGGCGCCTGATCGGCGCCGCGCGCCAAAGCAGGTGATGCCATGATCAAGAGAGTAGTCAACATCCTCGTCCTCATCCCGATCGCCATCGTGCTGATCGTGCTGTCGGTGGCGAACCGGCAAGCGGTGACGCTGGCGCTCAATCCGTTCCGGCCCGAGGACAGCGTGCTCTCCGTCACCGCGCCGTTCTTCGTCTACCTCTTCCTCGCGGTGATCCTGGGCCTGGTGATCGGCTCGTTCGCCACCTGGTTCACCCAGGGCAAATACCGCAAGCGCGCCCGCATCGAGGCGAGCGAAGCCGTGAAGTGGCACAGCGAGGCGGAAAAGCACAAGGCGATCGCCGCACAGGCCGTGGTGCCGGTTTCCGGGAAATAACTCTTAGGCTGCGGCGCCGTTCAGCTTCTCGCCGAGATCGGCGAAGAACTGCGTCGCAAGCTTCTTCGACGTCGAATCGATGAGCCGCGAGCCGAGCTGGGCCAGCTTGCCGCCGATCTGCGCCTTGACGTCATAGGCGAGGATCGTGCCGTCGCCGTCTTCGATGAGCCGCACGTCGGCGCCGCCCTTGGCAAAACCCGCAATGCCGCCCTTGCCCTCGCCGGAGATCGTATAGCCCATCGGCGGGTTGAGGTTGGAAAGCGTCACTTCGCCGCTGAAGGTTGCCGAGACCGGGCCGATCTTGATCTTGACGGTCGCTTCCAGCTCGGTCGGCGATTTCATGGTGAGCGACTGACAGCCCGGAATGCAGGCCTTCAGGATTTCCGGATCGTTCAGCGCCGCCCAGACGGCGTCGCGCGGGGCCGCAATGCGTTCTTCGCCGGACATGTCCATGATCGATCCTCCCTGGAATAGTTCCAACTTATCGCAGATCGGAAAGCGCTTTGCCAAGTGGGGGAGGGATGGTATGGGGACCGCTCGTTTTCCGGCGCTGCCGGCAAGTATTCAACCGACGACGGACGATCCATCGTGAAGGACAGACACCGCCGGCCGAAGATCGGCTCCGCCGCGCCCGTTAAGGCGCAGGCGCAAAGGGCTCCGGCCGTGAAGGCTCCGGCCCCGAAGAAGGAGCCGCGCCCGGCACCGGAAGCGCCCGCCCGCCCGCTGATGCGCCGCGAGGGCGAGAAGCCGGCCGAGCGCCTGCCCGTCATCCTGGAGACCGCGGGCTCCGACCAGTACCGCCTGATCGACAGCGGTGCCGGCGAGAAGCTCGAACAATACGGCCCCTACCGCATCGTGCGCCCGGAAGCGCAGGCGCTCTGGCAGCGCAGCCTCCCCGACAGCGTGTGGGACAAGGCCGACGCCCTCTTCACCGGCGATACGGAAGAGGACGGCATGGGTCGCTGGAGGTTCCCCAAGGCAGCGCTCGGCGAGACCTGGCCGATGAAGCTGCTCGATGTCGATTTCCACGGCCGCTTCACCGCCTTCCGCCATGTCGGCGTCTTTCCGGAACAGCTCGCCCACTGGAGCTGGATGAGGGAGAAGGTCGAGACGGCCGGTCGCCCGGTCAAGGTGCTGAACCTGTTCGGCTATACCGGCGTCGCCTCGCTGATTGCCGCCGCCGCGGGTGCGGAAGTCACCCATGTCGATGCGTCGAAGAAGGCGATCGGCTGGGGCCGTGAAAACCAGGCGCTCGGGCGCATGGAAAAGCTGCCGATCCGCTGGATCTGCGAAGACGCGATGAAGTTCATCCAGCGCGAGGAACGCCGCGGCAGCAAATACGACATCATCCTGACGGATCCGCCGAAATTCGGCCGCGGCCCGAACGGCGAGGTCTGGCATCTCTTCGACCACCTGCCGCTGATGCTCGATGTCTGCCGCGAAATCCTGTCGCCCAAGGCGATCGGTCTCGTCCTGACCGCCTATTCGATCCGCGCGAGTTTCTATTCCATCCACGAGCTGATGCGCGAGACGATGCGCGGCGCCGGCGGCACGGTGGAATCCGGCGAACTCGTCATCCGCGAGAGCGGCATCGACGGCAAGGACACCGGCCGCGCGCTCTCCACCTCCCTTTTCAGCCGATGGATCAGCGCATGAGCCACGAACAGCACGGAACACGCCGCGTCGGGCAGGTGAAGGAGGTCACGAGCCTCGCAAACCCGATCATCAAGGACATCAAGGCGCTCGCCAACAAGAAGGACCGCGACGAGACGCGGAGCTTCATGGCGGAAGGCCTGAAGCTCGTCATCGACGCGCTGGAACTCGGCTTCGAGATCAAGGCGCTGGTCTATGCCAAGAACGTCAAGGACAAGCCGCAGGTCGTGCAGTGCGCGACGAAGACCGTGGCGCGCGGCGGGCTGGTGCTTGAAGTCAGCGAAAAGGTGCTGTCCTCGATCACCCGGCGCGACAATCCGCAGATGGTCGTCGGCATCTTCACCCAGCGCTGGACGAACCTCCGCGACCTCAGGCCTCAGACCGGCGAAACCTATGTTGCGCTCGACCGGGTGCGCGACCCCGGCAATCTCGGCACGATCATCCGCACGGCGGATGCGGCCGGCGCCAGCGGCGTCATCCTCGTCGGCGAGAGCACCGATCCCTTCTCGATGGAAACCGTGCGCGCCACCATGGGCTCGGTCTTCGCCGTGCCGCTGGTGAAAGCGAGCCCCTCCGATTTCCTCGCTTGGAAGAAGACGGCCGGCGTTCAGGTCGTCGCGACCCATCTCGCCGGCGCGGTCGATTACCGCACCATCGAATACAAGAAGAAACCCGTCGTGCTCCTGATGGGCAACGAGCAGTCCGGCCTGCCGGAAGAACTCGCCCGCGAGGCCGATGCGCTTGCCCGCATCCCGCAGGCCGGCCGCGCCGATTCGCTCAATCTCGCCATTGCCACCGGCATCATGCTCTTCGAGGCGCGCCGTCATCTGCTGACGCTGGATGCGCGCGCATGAATGAAGAACGCATTCCGCTGATGTCCCGGCCCGTGCCGGTAATCGTCGTCATCGTGCTGGCGCTGCTGCTCGATCAGGCGGTGAAATTCGCCGTCGAGGCTTGGCTGCCCTTCCAGGAGGCGGTGCATGTCGTGCCGATGCTGGCGCTCTATCGCACCTACAATTACGGCGTCGCCTTCTCTATGCTGTCGGGCATGGAGGGCTGGTTCATCGTCACGCTCCGGCTCTTCGTCGTCGGCTTCGTCGTCTGGCTCTGGCGCCAGACGCCCAAGGCGCGCGGCTTCGCCCATGCCGGCTACGCCTTCATCATCGCGGGCGCCTTCGGCAACCTCATCGACCGGGCGCTCTTCGGCTATGTGATCGACTATGTCCTGTTCTACACGGAGACTTGGTCCTTCGCGGTGTTCAACCTGGCCGACAGCTTCATCACCATCGGCGCCGCCCTGGTCATCCTCGACGAGCTCCTGCTGCTGCGCCGGGCGAAACGTTAAAATTCGAATGACTTGCTGAAGCCGATTTGAACGGTCCATGTGGTAAGCGGTTCCTCATGAGCGAACCCGTCAAGCTACAAGATCGGCTCAAGGCCGAATTTGCCGATGCACCGCGCCGGTCCGCCGACGTCCGTTCTGATGGGGACGCGGCGCAGGATCTCCTTCGCCAGGAGGCCCCCGCACCGCGCGCCGAGCCGGAAAACCACGCGATGATCCGAAGCGTGATCGGCGGCGTCGGCCTGCTTCTGGGCGCGCTTGTGCTGGCGACCGGGATGACGGCCGGCTTCTACATCGCCGCCATCGGTCTCGGCCTTGCGGGCCTTGCCGGTGCCGCCTTCCTCCTCTGGACGCGCCAACCGGCCCCCGGCATCGAGGCCGATCGCGACCGCAGCTGGGAGCGCAGCGAAACCTCCGAAATCCTGTCCGCCATCCATGACGTGCTCGGCGACATCGTCGTGATGCGCTCGCTTGACGGCCGCATCCTGCGCGCCAATGCCGTGCTCGGCGAACTGACCGGCGTCGCCGATGTCGAAGGCCGGACCTGCGAGGCGCTCGGCCTCACCTTCCGCTCGCAGGCCATGGCGCACCGCTACGATGTCGATGTGGAACGCCCGGCGGGCAAGCGCATCTATTCCTGGCACGACGTCACTGTCCGTGATCCGGCCTCCGGCGAGCTGGTGGTGCATTCCATCGCCCGCGACGTGACGGAAGAGCGCCGCGCCGAAGGCGAGCGCGAACGCGCCCGGCTGCGTGCGGAAGAAGCAAGCGCCGCGAAGTCGCGCCTGCTCGCCACCGTCAGCCACGAAATCCGCACGCCGCTCTCCGGCATCCTCGGCATGTCGCACCTGATCGGCCAGACGCGGCTGACGGCCGAGCAGAAGAACTATCTCTCCGGCATGCGCCAGTCCGGGCATGCGCTGGTGCAGCTCGTCGACGACCTGCTCGATTTCTCGACCATCGAGGCCGGCCGCTTTCAGCTGCGCCCGTCGGAGGAGCCGGTACGGCCGATGCTGGAAAGCGTCGTGGAAATGCTCTCGCCGCGCGCCCATGAGAAGGGCATCGAGATCGGCTCCTTCGTTTCGCCGGAGGTGCCGGGCCTGATGCTCTACGATGCGCCCCGCCTGCGCCAGGTGCTCTATAATGTCGTCGGCAATGCTGTGAAATTTACCCATACGGGCGGCGTGTCGCTCGAAACCACGATGGATCGTGGCGTCATAGTGATCCGCGTCACCGATAGCGGCCCCGGCATGAATGCCGAGGAGCAGGCGCGCATCTTCCAGGAATTCGAACAGACCGGCAGTGCTGCGCAGCGCAGCGGCGGCACCGGTCTCGGCCTTGCCATTTCCGCCCGCATCCTCAACGAGGCCGGCGGCGGGCTGACGCTCGAAAGCACGCAGGGCAAGGGCAGCACCTTCACCATTCGCATGCCGGCCGATCCGCGCAAGACGGCGGGCAATGGCGGCTCGCGCAAGGGTGTCTTGAAGGGTAGCCTCGTCTTCCTGCTGGCGCCGGCTGGCCCGGCCGCCAAGGCGCTGGTGCGCACCATCGATGCCCTGGGCGGCGCCTGCCATCTCGCCACCTCCGTCGACGAAGCGCTCGATCTCGCGCAGGGGCTTGCCGGCCGCAGGGCGGAGCTCACCGACATCATCGTCGACAATCGTCTTGCCGGCATCTTCCGCCGCGAACTTGCCGATCTCAACTATTTCCGCGACAGCCGCGCGCGCCGCATCTATCTCGTCAATCCGGAAGAGCGCAGCGGCAGGGCGATCGGCAATGGCGAAGGCTATGATTCCTGGCTCATCCGGCCGCTGCGCGAACGCTCGCTGGTCGAGGTGCTGCGCGGCCGCATGAAGGGCATCGAAGTGCGCGACGCGATCAACGACAACCGCCCGATCCTGAAGGAACCGCCGCAGCCGGCCGCCGAGCCGACACCGGCCGCCGCGACGGGTGCGCGCATCCTGCTGGCCGAAGACGACCCGGTGAACGCCATGCTGGTGCGTTCCGTGCTGGAGCGCGCGGGCCATACGGTGCGCCATGTGCACGATTATCCGAGCCTCGTTTCCGCACTTGCCGGCGCCACGGATGCCGGACCGTTCGCGGCCGACCTCCTGGTCACCGACCTCGGCATGCCCGGCGGCGACGGCCGGGAGATGATCGCGCGAATCGTCCAGCGCGACTATGGCAATGCCCGCCTGCCGGTCGTCGTGCTGACGGCCGACAGCCGCGCCGGCCTGCGCGAGGAGCTGCTTTCGGTCGGCGCCGACGCGGTTCTGGCGAAACCCGCCGATCCCGTTGTTCTGATTGCCGAAATTGCCCGGCTCGCCCGTCGCGCCGCGATATGACGTCACCTTGCCGCGGCCGGGGTATCTGTTCAAGCGGGCCTTGCGTCATTATCCTGTTGCAGAATCGTGGTTAAAACCCAGAAGTTTCGCCAACGGATACACTGCCATGACGCTCGACCTCGCCCAGACCATCACCCCGGCAGAGATCCCGCAGAAGACCGTTACAGTCGCGGGACGGTCGGGAACGGACGTGCTCGGCCGCATCGGCAATCTCGAGACGCGCATCGCCCGCTCGGTCACCGAAATCGACGCGGCGCAGGCCGTGCGCTACCGGGTCTTCGCGGAAGAGATGAACGCCAAGCTCTCGCCGGATGCCGTGCGCCGCAAGCGCGACATCGATGCCTGGGACATGGTCTGCGACCACCTCCTCGTGCTCGACACCTCGATCGAGGGTGACGCGGAAGAGCAGATCGTCGGCACCTACCGCTTGCTGCGCCAGGATGTGGCGGCGGTTTCGGGCGGCTTCTATTCCCAGTCGGAATTCGACGTCGATTCGCTGATCGCGCGTCATCCCGGTAAACGCTTCATGGAGCTCGGTCGCTCCTGCGTGCTGCCCGCCTACCGCACCAAGCGTACGGTGGAGCTGCTCTGGCAGGGCAACTGGGCCTATTCGCTGAGACATCGCATCGACGTGATGTTCGGCTGCGCCTCGTTCCACGGCACGGTGCCGGAGGAACATGCGCTGGCGCTCTCCTTCCTGCACCACAATGTGCTGGCGAAGGAGGAGTGGAGCGTGTTGGCCCGGCCGGAACTGTTCCGCACCATGGACCTGATGCCGTCGGAAGGCATCGATGCGCGCCGCGCGCTGTCCGCCATGCCGCCGCTGGTCAAGGGCTACCTCCGCCTTGGTGCAACGGTCGGTGAGGGCGCCGTCGTCGACCACGGCTTCAACACGACGGACGTGCTGATCGTGCTGCCGATCGGCAAGATTTCCGGCCGCTACCTCAATTATTACGGTGCGGATGCCGGACGTTTTGCCAGCTAAGCAATCCGCGAAGCTCAAACCTATTTCGATGAAGATCAGTATAGTCTGATTTTGCCGCCCGTTCCCGACCTCCGGGACGGGCGGCTTTTTCACGGTCCGGTCAGACGCCGGAATTGTAGGCGGCAAGGGCCGCCATGTTGACGATGTCGGAATCCTTCGCGCCCATCGAGACGATCTGCACCGACTTGTCGAGGCCGACGAGCAGCGGGCCGATGACCATGGCGCCGCCGAGTTCCTGCAGCATCTTGGTGGAGATTGCTGCCGAGTGGAACGCCGGCATGACGAGCACGTTGCCGGGGCCGGAAAGGCGGCAGAACGGATACTGCTCCATGATGCGCGGGTTGAGCGCCACGTCGGCGGCCATCTCGCCGTCATATTCGAAATCGACGCGGCGGCGATCGAGGATCTTGACCGCTTCGCGCACCCGCTCGGAGCGCTCGCCCGAGGGATGGCCGAAGGTCGAATAGGCGAGCATGGCGACGCGCGGCTCGTAGCCGAGGCGGCGTGCGAGGCCGGCCGCTTCTTCCGCGATGTCCGCCAGCTCCTCCGAGGAGGGCATGTCGTGCACGGCGGTATCGGCGACCAGCACGGCGCGACCGCGGCAGAGCGCCAGCGAGGCGCCGATGACGCGGTGGCCGGGCTTGGCGTCGATGCAGCGGCGCACGTCCTCCAGCGCGGTTGAATAGTTGCGGGTCAGGCCCGTCACCATGCCGTCCGCATCGCCGAGCGCCACCATGCAGGCCGCAAAATGGTTGCGGTCGTTGTGGATCAGGCGCTGGGCATCGCGGAAGAGGAAACCCTTCCGCTGAAGCCGGGCATAGAGATAGTCGATATAGACGTTGTTGCGCTTCGAGATGCGGGCATTCAGCACCTCGATGCCGGCCCGGTCGATATCGATGCCGGCCCGTTCCGCCGTTTCGCGGATGGTTTCCTCGCGGCCGAGCAGGATGGCGGTGCCGAGCTGCTGGTTGGCATAGGAAACGGCGGCGCGCATCATCTGCTCTTCTTCGCCCTCGGCGAAGACGACACGCTTCGGCTGGCGCCGCACCCGGGCATAGATCTGCTGGAGCGTCGAGGCGATCGGGTCGCGGCGGGCGCGAAGATCCCGGGCATAGGCGTCGAGATCGGGGATCTGCTTGCGCGCGACGCCCGTCTCCATCGCCGCCTTGGCGACGGCGACCGGGATCGCCGAGATCAGCCGCGGGTCGAAGGGCACGGGGATGATGTATTGCGCGCCAAAGCGCGGGCGCACGCCCTGATAGGCAGCCGCCACGTCGTCCGGCACGTCTTCCTTGGCGAGGTGGGCGAGCGCTTCGGCCGCCGCGATCTTCATCGCGTCGTTGATCGTCGAGGCCCGCACGTCGAGCGCGCCGCGGAAGATATAGGGGAAGCCGAGCACGTTGTTGACCTGGTTCGGATAGTCCGAACGGCCGGTCGCGACGATCGCGTCGTCACGGATGCGGGCGACCTCTTCCGGGGTGATTTCCGGGTCGGGATTGGCCATGGCGAAGATGATCGGCCGCGGCGCCATCGAGCGGATCATCTCTTCCGAAAGCGCACCCTTGGCGGAAAGGCCGAACACCACGTCGGCGCCGTCCATCGCCTCCGTCAGCGTGCGGCGGTCAGTCTTGACGGCGTGGGCCGATTTCCACTGGTTCATGCCCTCTTCGCGACCCTGGTAGATGACGCCCTTGGTGTCGCAGAGGATGACGTTTTCCGGCGAAAAGCCCATCGACTTGATGAGCTCGATGCAGGCGATGGCGGCAGCGCCGGCACCATTGCAGACGAGCTTCGTCGTCTTGAAGTCACGGCCGGTCAGCGCCAGCGCGTTGATCAGGCCGGCGGCGGCGATGATGGCGGTGCCGTGCTGGTCGTCGTGGAAGACGGGAATGTCCATCAGCTCGCGCAGGCGTTGCTCGATGATGAAACAGTCGGGCGCCTTGATGTCCTCGAGGTTGATGCCGCCGAAGGAGGGGCCGAGGTAGCGCACGCAATTGATGAATTCGTCGACATTTTCCGTGTCGACTTCCAGGTCGATCGAATCGACGTCGGCGAAGCGCTTGAAGAGGACGGACTTGCCTTCCATCACCGGCTTCGAAGCCAGTGCGCCGAGATTGCCGAGGCCGAGGATGGCGGTGCCGTTCGAGATGACGGCGACCATGTTGCCGCGCGTCGTGTAGTCATAGGCGGTCGACGGATCCGCGGCGATGGCCTTCACCGGCACCGCGACGCCGGGCGAATAGGCGAGCGAAAGGTCGCGTTGCGTCGCCATCGGCTTGGTCGGCGTGATTTCCAGCTTGCCCGGACGTCCGGACGAGTGGAAATCCAGTGCCTCCTGGTCCGTGACACTTGCCCTCTGGCGATCGGTTTTGTCGGTACCCGGCATGCTCCCCCCTTACACTCCTGTGGGCGATAGACCCATAGCTGCTCACAGCTGTTGTTTTCTATATCGCTGCATGGCTAGGGTGACACCTCTTTTTTAGGAAGAACAGACTCTCCGTGAACGATCAGATCGCGCGCCAGAACGATATCCTGTCGACGGCCGACCTTGCCACCGACCAAAGCCGCGCATCGGCCACGCCGATGATGGAGCAGTATATCGAAATCAAGGCGGCCAACCCGGACAGCATGCTGTTCTATCGCATGGGCGATTTCTACGAGCTGTTCTTCCAGGACGCCGTGGAAGCGTCCCGCGCGCTCGGCATCACGCTCACAAGGCGCGGCCAGCATATGGGGCTCGACATTCCCATGTGCGGCGTGCCCGTCCACGCCGCCGACGACTACCTGCAGCGGCTGATCGCGCTTGGCTTCCGCGTTGCCGTATGCGAACAGGTCGAGGACCCGGCGGAGGCGAAGAAGCGCGGCTCCAAATCCGTCGTGCGGCGCGATGTCGTGCGCCTGGTGACGCCCGGCACGCTGACTGAAGAAAAGCTGCTCTCGCCGTCGGACGCCAATTACCTGATGGCCGTCGCCCGCATTCGTGGCGGGGCGGAGCCCGCCATGGCGCTCGCCTGGATCGATATCTCGACCGGCATCTTTCGCCTGTCGGAGACCGCGCAGGGCCAGCTCCTCGCCGATATCCTGCGCATCGACCCGCGCGAGCTGATCGTGCCGGACACGCTCTTCCACGATCCGGAATTCCGGCCTGTGCTGGATGTCGTCGGCCGCGTGGCGGTGCCGCAGCCGGCGGTGCTGTTCGACAGCGCGACGGCGGAAGGCCGCATCGCGCGCTATTTCGGCGTCTCGACGCTCGATGGCTTCGGCACTTTTTCGCGCGCCGAGCTGGCCGCGGCCTCCGCCGCCGTCGCCTATGTGGAAAAGACGCAGATCGCCGAACGCCCGCCGCTTGGCCGGCCGGAGCGGGAAAGCTCGGCCTCGACGCTCTTCATCGACCCCGCCACGCGCGCCAATCTGGAGCTTGTGCGCACGCTCTCCGGCGAGCGCAGCGGCACCCTTTTGAAGGCCATCGACCGCACGGTGACGAGCGGCGGCGCGCGCCTGCTTGCCGAACGGCTGATGTCGCCGCTGACCGATCCGGAGACGATCAACGCCCGGCTCGATTCGATTGCGACGCTCGCCGACCGCCCGTCCTTCTGCGAGGACATGCGTTCCACGCTGAAGCGGCTTCCCGACATGCCGCGCGCCCTTTCGCGTATTGCACTCGGCCGCGGCGGCCCGCGCGATCTCGGCGCGATCCTGCAAGGCCTGTCCACCTCCGCCGAAATCGCGCGGACGATGGCGGCGGAGGCGCTTGACGGCGAACTGGCCACCGCCCGCACTGCCGTCGCCGACCTGCCGCTCGATCTCTCGCACCGCCTCGCCGTCATGCTCGCCGACGAACTGCCGCTCCTGAAGCGCGACGGCGGCTTCATCCGCGAGGGGGCGAATGCCGAACTCGACGAGATGCGGGCGCTACGCGACCAGTCCCGCCGCGTCATCGCCGGGCTCCAGCTGCAATATGCCGAGGAGACGGGCGTCAAGTCGGTGAAGATCAAGCACAACAATGTGCTTGGCTATTTCATCGAGGTGTCCGCCGGCAACGCTTCCGCGCTGACCGATGGCGACGAGGCGAAGGCACGCTTCATCCACCGCCAGACCATGGCCGGCGCCATGCGCTTCACCACGACGGTGCTCTCCGAACTGGAAACGAAGATCGCCAATGCCGCCGACCGGGCGCTCGCCATCGAGCTTGCCGCCTTCGACGGCCTTGTCGAGGCGGTCGTGGCGGAGGCCGAGCCCATCAAGGCGGCGGCGCGGGCGCTTGCCGTGGTGGATGTGTCGGTCGGGCTTGCAGCACTTGCCGAAGAGCAGGCCTACTGCCGGCCGATCGTCGACCGCTCCACCATGTTCGCCATTGTCGGCGGGCGGCATCCGGTCGTCGAACAGGCGTTGCGCCGCCAGCAGGCCGCCGCCTTCGTCGCCAATTCCTGCGATCTCTCGCCGGCGGATGGCAAGGGCCATGGCGCGATCTGGCTGCTCACCGGCCCGAATATGGGCGGTAAATCGACCTTCCTGCGCCAGAACGCCCTCATCGCCATTCTCGCGCAGATGGGCGCCTATGTGCCGGCCGAAAGCGCCCATATCGGCATCGTCGACCGCCTGTTCTCCCGCGTCGGCGCGTCGGACGATCTCGCCCGCGGCCGCTCCACCTTCATGGTCGAGATGGTCGAGACGGCGGCGATCCTCAACCAGGCGACCGATCGTTCGCTCGTCATCCTCGACGAGATCGGCCGCGGCACGGCGACCTTCGACGGCCTTTCCATCGCCTGGGCCGCCGTCGAGCACCTGCATGAGGCAAACCGCTGCCGCGGGCTTTTCGCCACGCATTTCCATGAATTGACCGTGCTTTCGGAGAAGCTTGGCCGCCTTTCCAACGCCACAATGCGCGTCAAGGAGTGGGACGGCGACGTGATCTTCCTGCACGAGGTCGGCCCCGGTGCCGCGGATCGCTCCTACGGCATCCAGGTGGCTCGGCTCGCCGGCCTGCCGGCCTCGGTGGTGGCGCGTGCAAAAGACGTGCTCGCCAAGCTGGAGGATGCGGACCGCAAGAATCCGGCAAGCCAGCTGATAGATGATCTGCCGCTCTTCCAGGTCGCGGTGCGCCGCGAGGAGGTTCAGCGCAGTTCCGCCCCGTCGAAGGTCGAGGGGCTTGTGAAGGACCTCAACCCGGACGATATGACACCGCGCGAGGCGCTCGATGCGCTCTACGCGCTGAAGAAAGAACTTGGCAATCGCTAGCGTGTAGGATGGCTGTCTTCTCGCGCTGAAAGGGTTTATAGCGCATGCGAACCGAACGGGCGATCGAGGACAAGCGGGACGCAGGCCGGCATCCGATGGAACACAAGCTCTTGGCACCGGCCGATTCCGGCCTTCTCGACGTGCCGGCGCTGCGCGCCAAATGCGAATTCATCGCCAGCACCAATGCCGATTACCGCGACCGTCTGCGCCGCGAGCTTCTGGCCGAATTCAAGGCGGTCAATGCCGCCGGCCGCGAACGGGCGCGCGAGCTGCTCTTTGCCGATGGCAGCGGCCTGCAATGCGCCGCGCGTATTTCCTGGCTGCAGGATCAGCTGATCGCCGTGCTGCACGATTTTGCGCTGAACCACGTCTTCAGCGCCGGCCAGGCACCGCCCGGAGCGCGCATCACGGTGACGGCCGTCGGCGGTTATGGCCGCGGCACGCTGGCGCCGGGGTCCGATATCGACCTGCTCTTCCTGCTGCCGGCAAAACCCGCCGCCTGGAGCGAGCCGGCCATCGAATTCATGCTCTATATCCTGTGGGATCTCGGCTTCAAGGTCGGCCATGCGACGCGCAACCTCGAAGAGTGCATCCAGCTCTCCAAGGGCGACATGACGATCCGTACCGCGATCCTCGAAGCCCGCTATATCTGCGGTTCCGTGGCGCTGTTCGAAGAGCTCGGCATGCGCTTCGACCGCGAGATCATGCGCGGCACCGGCCCGGAATTCATTGCCGCGAAACTTGCCGAGCGCGACGAGCGCCACCGCAAGGCCGGCGACACGCGCTACCTCGTCGAGCCGAACGTCAAGGAAGGCAAGGGCGGGCTTCGCGACCTGCACACGCTGTTCTGGATCGCCAAATATTTCTACCACATCCGCGACCCGGCCGAGCTGGTGAAGCTCGGCGTGCTGTCGCGCCAGGAATACAAGCTGTTCCAGAAGGCGGACGATTTCCTCTGGGCCGTGCGCTGCCACATGCACTTCCTGACCGGCAAGGCGGAGGAGCGGCTGTCCTTTGACATCCAGCGCGAGATCGCCGAATGCCTCGGCTACCAGCCGCATCCGGGCCTCTCCGCCGTCGAGCGCTTCATGAAGCATTATTTCCTCGTCGCGAAGGACGTGGGCGATCTCACGCGCATCTTCTGCGCCACGCTGGAGGACCAGCAGGCCAAGGAAGCGCCGGGCATTTCGGCCGTCATCAGCCGCTTCACCCGCCGCACGCGCAAGATCGCCGGCACGCTGGATTTCCTGGAAGACCGCGGCCGCATCACCATCGCTGATCCGGAGGTGTTCAAGCGCGATCCGGTGAACCTCATCCGGCTCTTCCACATCGCCGATATCAATGGGCTGGAATTCCATCCCGACGCCTTGAAGCAGATGACGCGCTCGCTGAAGCTGATCAATGCGGCGCTGCGCGAAAACGAGGAGGCGAACCGGCTCTTCCTGTCGATCCTCACCTCGCCGCGCGACCCGGCGCTCATTCTCCGCCGCATGAACGAGGCGGGCGTGCTCGGCCGCTTCATCCCGGATTTCGGCAAGATCGTCGCGATGATGCAGTTCAACATGTATCATCACTATACGGTCGACGAACACCTTATCCGCGCCGTGGGCGTGCTCGCGAATATCGACCAGGGTCGCGAGAAAGAAGCGCATCCGCTGACCCATCAGATCATGCCGGGCATAGAGGATCGCATCCCGCTCTATGTCGCCGTGCTGCTGCACGACATCGCCAAGGGCCGGCCGGAGGACCATTCCGAGGCGGGCGCCAAGGTCGCGCGAAAACTCTGCCCGCGCTTCGGGCTTTCGCCGAAGCAGACGGAGCTGGTCGTCTGGCTGATCGAGGAACACCTGACCATGTCGATGGTCGCCCAGACCCGCGACCTCAATGACCGCAAGACCATCGTCGACTTCGCCGAGAAGGTGCAGTCGATGGAGCGGCTGAAGATGCTCTTGGTGCTGACGGTCTGCGACATCCGCGCGGTCGGCCCCGGCGTGTGGAACGGCTGGAAGGGCCAGCTGCTGCGCACGCTCTATTACGAAACGGAACTGCTGATCTCCGGTGGCTTCTCCGAACTGTCGCGCAAGGAGCGCGCCCAGGCCGCGCGCGATATCCTGTTCAACGCGCTGCCTGCCGAATGGAGCCAGAAGGACCGCAAGGCCTCCACCAAGCTGCACTACGATCCCTACCTCCTGACGGTGTCGCTGGAGGATCAGGTGCGCCACGCGGCCTTCATCCGCGAGGCGGACAAGGCCGGCAAGCCGCTCGCGACCATGGTGCGCACGCACTCCTTCCACGCCATCACCGAGATCACCGTGCTGTCGCCCGACCATCCCCGACTGTTGACCGTGATCGCCGGCGCCTGCGCGGCAGCAGGGGCCAACATCGTCGACGCGCAGATCTTCACGACCTCCGACGGGCGCGCGCTCGACACCATCCTCGTCAACCGCGAATTCCTGAACGATGCGGACGAAACGCGCCGCGCCGGCACGATCGGCCGGATGATCGAGGACGTTCTGTCCGGCCGCAAGCGCCTGCCGGAAGTCATCGCTACGCGCACCAAAAGCCGCAAGCGCAACCGCACCTTCACCGTGTCGCCGGCCGTCACCATCTCCAACACGCTGTCGAACAAGTTCACCGTCATCGAGATCGAGTGCCTCGACCGTCCGGGCCTGCTTTCCGAGGTGACGGCGGTGCTGTCGGACCTGTCGCTCGACATCACGTCCGCGCATATCACCACCTTCGGCGAGAAGGTCATCGATACCTTCTACGTCACCGACCTGGTCGGCCAGAAGGTCACCAATGACAACCGGCATGCCAATATCGCCGCGCGGCTGAAGGCCGTGATGGCGGACGAGGCGGACGAGGTGCGCGACCGTATGCCGCCCGGCATGATCGCGCCCGCCGCCGCGGCCACGCCGAAAAGGATCAGGGCAGAACAATGAGTCTCGTCAGGAAATTCGCGACCGTGGGCGGCGCGACGCTCGGCAGCCGCGTGCTCGGCTTCGCCCGCGAAACGCTGATGGCGGCAGCACTCGGCACCGGGCCGATGGCCGACGCCTTCTACGCCGCCTTCCGCTTCCCGAACCTCTTCCGCCGCCTCTTCGCCGAGGGCGCCTTCAATGCCGCTTTCGTGCCGCTCTTTGCCAAGGAGATCGAGGCGGGTGGCATCGAGGGCGCCAAGCGCTTTTCCGAAGAAGTCTTCGGCGTGCTGTTCTCCGTGCTCCTGTTGCTGACCATCGCGATGGAGCTGATGATGCCGCTCATCGTCGCCTGGATCATCGCGCCGGGCTTCGTCGGCGACACGGAAAAATTCGACATCACGGTGAAACTCGCCGTCGTCATGTTCCCCTATCTCATGTGCATGTCGCTGACGGCCATGCTGTCGGGCATGTTGAACTCGCTGCACCACTATTTCGCCGCCGCCGTGGCGCCCGTTTTCCTCAATGTCATGCTGATCGGCGCGCTTGGGCTCGCCCTCTGGCAGGGTGCCTCGCCGCTCGATACGGCGTGGTATCTCTCCTGGGGCGTGCTGGGCGCGGGCCTCCTTCAGATGGCCGTGCTCTATGCCGGTGTGCGTCACGCCGGCATCAGGATCGGCTTTCGCCGCCCGCGCATGACGCCCAACGTCAAGCGCCTGCTCTGGCTCGCCTTTCCCGCGGCGGTGACGGGCGGCATCACCCAGATCAACCAGATCATCGGCCAGATGATCGCCTCCACCAAGGATGGGGCGATCTCCGTGCTGCAATATGCCGACCGCGTCTACCAGCTTCCCCTCGGCGTCGTCGGCATCGCCGTCGGCGTGGTGCTGCTGCCGGAGCTTGCCCGCGCGCTGAAGGGCGGGCAGGAGCGCGAGGCCGGCAACCTGCAGAACCGCTCGATGGAATTCGTGCTGTTCTTGACGCTGCCCGCCGCCGGTGCCCTCTGGGTCATCTCCGACGAGATCGTGCGCGTACTCTACGAACGCGGCGCCTTCGGCACGGAGACGACGGCGATCGTGGCAGGCACCCTCGCCATCTACGGCCTCGGCCTGCCGGGTTTCGTGATGATCAAGGCCTTGAACCCCGGCTTCTTCGCCCGCGAGGACACCAAGACGCCGATGCGCATCACGCTGCTTTCGGTCGTCCTCAACTGCATCCTTGCCGTCACGCTTTTCCCACTGTTCCACGAGCGCGGCATCGCCACCGCGGAGGCCGTCTCCGGCTGGGTGACGGCGCTGCTGCTCTTCGTGACGCTGGTGCGCCGCGGCCACTGGCCGCTGGAAAAGGCGCTCGCCTGGCGCATCGCGCGGCTCCTGATCGCCACCGTCGTCATGGCGGTCGCGCTCAACTACGCGTCGCTCTATCTCGCCGATCGTCTCGCCCCGACCTCCCCGCTCTACGAGCAGGTTCTGGCGCTCGGCCTGCTCGTGGCCTTCGCGATGGTCGTCTACTTCTCCGTCGCTTTCCTGATCGGCGGCGCGGATCTCGGCATGCTTCGGCGCAATCTGAAGCGCAAGGCGAAAGCCGCACCGCCGGAAGAAGGCTCGGCGGAATAATCAGCGCGTGGCGAGTCTTGCGCGTTTGGTCAGGCGCGCGAGCCCGCCGCAATAGTGCCAGCTGCGCCGCGGTCCCACGTCGACATGGACGATGCCGTTGCAATAGGTGCCGATGCCGCCGATGGCGGGCGCGGACCGTGCGGCGGCGATGATGCGCTTCACGGAGACGCCGGGAATGCGGATATCGGCGGCGAGGCATTTGCGGTGGTAGGAGCCGCGGCGGCCGTTCGAGCGATGGCCTGACGTGACGAGCGGCCGGCGTCCGACCTGGCGGGCGATATGGGACAGCACGGCTCTCAGCTTGCCTGGAAAACATCGGTGCCGCACGCGCGTGGTCTGGACGGTGTAGATCTTCGCCACGCTCCCCTTGTCGTTTCGCAGGACATGTTTGTGGATGCGGCTGGCCAGGGTTTCGGTCGCAAATATCGATGTCAGCGCGACCACGCAGGCAAGCAGAATGGAACCGTTCTTTTGCACGGTGCTCTCCCCGTTTTGCGCCCCTTCGTCACAAAACGGCCGGTCGGGACCGGCCTCCCCTCAAATCCCCGCAGGGACAGAACGACCGGAACATGTCTTTTATAAGGACTTTCTGATGAGCGCGGGCACGCGGGTTTCCCCCTCTTGATCCATGCCGCGGTGCCGTGCATAAGCGCCACCAGATCAGCAACAGGATCAGGCCCTCCACCCGCCTGAAGGAACACCGTCATGAGCGCATTCAAGCCTCTCGTCTTCTCCGGCGTCCAGCCGACCGGCAATCTCCACCTCGGCAACTATCTCGGCGCGATCCGCAAGTTCGTGGCGCTGCAGGCCGATAACGACTGCATCTACTGCGTCGTCGACCTGCATGCGCTGACGGCACAGCTCGTGCATGAGGACATGCGCGGCCAGATCCGCTCGATCGCCGCCGCCTTCATCGCGTCCGGCATCGACCCGACGAAGCACATCGTCTTCAACCAGTCGGCCGTGCCGCAGCATTCCGAGCTCGCCTGGATCTTCAACTGCGTGGCGCGCATTGGCTGGATGGAGCGCATGACCCAGTTCAAGGACAAGACCGGCGGCAAGAATGCCGAACAGGTCTCGCTCGGCCTGCTCGCCTATCCGAGCCTGATGGCCGCCGACATCCTCGTCTACCGCGCCACCCATGTGCCCGTCGGCGACGACCAGAAGCAGCACCTGGAGCTGACCCGCGACATCGCCCAGAAGTTCAACATCGATTTCGGCGACCACATCCGCAAGGCCGGCACCGGCATCGATACCGTCGTCGGCGAGGAGCCGGTGCATGCCTATTTCCCGATGGTCGAGCCCCTGATCGGCGGCCCGGCGCCCCGCGTCATGAGCCTGCGCGACGGCACGAAGAAGATGTCGAAGTCGGATGCCTCCGATCTCTCGCGCATCAACCTCACCGACGATGCCGAGACGATCTCCAAGAAGATCCGCAAGGCGAAGACCGATCCGGACGCCTTGCCGAGCGAAGTCGAAGGCCTGAAGGGCCGTCCCGAGGCGGACAACCTCGTCGGCATCTATGCCGCGCTCTCCGACAAGAGCAAGGCGGACGTGCTTGCCGAATATGGCGGGCAGCAGTTCTCCGTCTTCAAGCCGGCGCTCATCGACCTCTCGGTCACGGTTCTCTCGCCGATCACCGACGAGATGCGCCGCCTGATGGACGATACGACCCACATCGACGGCATCCTGCGCGATGGGGGCGAACGGGCGCGGGCGCGTGCCGAAAAGACGATGAAGGAAGTTCGCGACATCATCGGTTTTGTGCAGTAAGGTCGCCCTGAAACGTCTTTGAGAGAAGGGGGCCGCATGGTTTCTCGACGACTTTCCCGCCTTGAAGGCCACCGCCGGAAGTTTCTGGCGGTCATCGACGACACGCCGGAATGCCAGCGCGCCGTCCACTACGCGGGAAGCCGGGCGAAGAACTCCAATGGCGGCGTGGTCCTGCTCTATGTGATCGCCAACGGCGATTTCCAGCAATGGCTGGGGGTCGAGGAGATCATGCGGGCGGAAGCCCGCGAGGAAGCGGAATCCGTCCTCACCAAGGCGGCGCAGGCGCTGCGGGAATCGATCGGCATCGAGCCGGAAATGGTCATTCGCGAGGGTGTCGCGAGCGAAGCCATCAACGGGCTGATCGAGGAGGACCGCGACATCGCGATCCTCGTTCTCGCCGCCGGATCGGCCAAGGAAGGGCCGGGGCCGCTGGTTTCGTCGCTGGCAAGCCGCGGACAGGCCTTCCCGATCCCGGTAACGGTCATTCCGGACCAGCTTTCCGACGAGGAACTGGACGCTCTGAGCTGATCCTTTGGTCTTGAAGAAGGGCGGAGAAACGCCTATCTTCTTTTGAACCATTCTAAGTATTTTGGCCGACCGAAGTGCCTGGCCGCACGGAGAGAAAGATGTTCATCCAGACCGAAGCGACGCCGAACCCGTCGACCCTGAAGTTCCTGCCGGGCAAGGTGGTGCTGGAGAGCGGCACGGCCGAGTTCCGCGACGAGACGGAAGCGCGCGCCGCGTCGCCGCTCGCCGCCCGCCTGTTCGGCGTGCCGGGCGTCAAAGGCGTGTTCCTCGGCTACGATTTCATCACCGTCACCAAGGACGATGCCGACTGGCAGCACATGAAGCCGGCCATCCTCGGCAACATCATGGAACATTTCATGTCCGGCCAGCCGGTCGTGGCGAGCGGCGCGCTTGGCGCAAGCGATGATCCGGAAGAGGGCGAGTTCTTCGAGGCGGGCGACGAGACGATCGTCGCGACCATCAAGGAACTGCTCGACACCCGCGTGCGCCCGGCCGTGGCGCAGGATGGCGGCGACATCACCTTCAAGGGGTTCCGCGACGGTGTCGTCTACCTCAACATGAAGGGCGCCTGCTCGGGTTGCCCGTCCTCGACGGCGACGTTGAAGCACGGCGTGCAGAACCTTCTCCGCCATTTCGTACCGGAAGTGCAGGAAGTTGAAGCCGTCATGTAAGGCCTGCTCCGCGAACCCTGGATGCCCGGCATGATCGTTCTGGCGATCGATACGGCGGGCACCGGTTGTTACGCGGCGCTTTATCATTCCGATGAGAACAGGATCCTCGGCGCCGCCGGCGCCGATATCGGCCGCGGCCATGCTGAGCGGCTGATGGACTTCGTCGATGCGGCGCTGGACGCTGCCGGCATGACCTTGCAGGACATCGACCGGATCGCGGTCACCGTCGGCCCCGGCTCTTTCACCGGCATCCGCGTCGGCGTCGCTGCCGCGCGCGGCCTGGCGCTGGCGCTCGGCGTGCCCGCGGTCGGCGTCTCCACCCTTGTGGCGCTTGCCGCCGGCCGGGGGACGGGAACGCCCCTGCTGGTCGCGATGGATGCCAAGCGCGACGAGGTTTATTGGCAAGCCTTCGCTGCCGATGGTGCCGCGCTGTCGCCGCCGTCAATCGCCTCCGTGGAGGAAGCGCGTCACCTGGCCGCCGGCCATGACGGCGCGATTGCCGGCTCCGCCGCCGCCCTGCTGCGCGACGGCGTCGAGCAGGGGACGGACCTAGTGTCCATCGCCACCGTTGCGCGGCTCGGCGCCCGGCTGGACCCGGCGGAACATCTGCCGAAGCCACTGTACCTGCGCGGTCCCGATGCCAAGCCGCAGGCAGGTTTCGCGATCCGGAGGGCGTGAGCCATGGCGCTCACCGACTATTTCACCCGCAAGCCCGCCTTTGACATCTTTCCGCTGGAAACGGCCGATGCCGGCCTTGCCGCGGTGCTGCACCGCGCCCGATTTTCCCAGCCTTGGAACGATGGCGAATTCCATTCCCTGCTGTCGCAGGAGCCGGTCTTCGGCTTCCTGGCGCTGAAGGAAGGCGCGCTCGGCCGTGTGGCCGGCGGCTTCGTGCTGGTGCGCGCCACGGCCGGCGAGGCGGAAATCCTGACCATCGGCGTCGACCAGCGTTTCGAGCGCGCCGGCCTCGGCTGGCGGCTGATGCAGGCGGCGCTGCGCGAGGCGAAGATGCGCGGCGCGGAGGATATTTTCCTGGAAGTCGACGAGGGCAATGTCGCTGCCCGCGGGCTCTATGCCAAGCTCGGCTTCGCCAAGGTCGGCGAGCGCAAGGCCTATTATGCCGCGGCCGATGGCCGCCGGTCCACGGCGCTTGTCTTGCGGCGCGATCTTCGCTAGTTCCCGTACCGACGGCTGAACGAACAAGGGCGGGTCCGATGACGGAAGTCGAGAAATCGCTGGAAGAACTTTGTGTCGAGCGCGGCATGCGCATGACCGAGCAGCGCCGCGTCATCGCGCGCGTGCTGGAGGGCTCGGCCGACCATCCGGACGTGGAAGAGCTCTATCGCCGGTCGTCCGCGGTCGATGCGCGCATCTCCATCTCGACCGTCTACCGCACGGTCAAGCTGTTCGAGGATGCCGGCATCATCGAGCGGCATGATTTTCGCGACGGTCGCTCGCGCTACGAGACGGTTCCGGACGAACACCACGACCACCTGATCGACCTCAAGAACGGCCAGGTCATCGAGTTCCATTCGCCGGAAATCGAGGCCTTGCAGGAGCGCATCGCGCGCGAGCACGGTTTCCGCCTCGTCGACCACCGCCTGGAACTCTACGGCGTGCCGCTCAAGGAGGGCGAGTGACGCCCGCTTCCGATCGTGCGCCGGTGATCCTTTGATCACCTGGCTCCGCCTCGCCATCGCGCTCGTCACCCTCGTCGTGGTCACGCTGGTCCTGCTGCCGATCCAACTGGTCGGCCTGCGCTTCAACCTCAAGATCCGCCGCCGCATCCCGCGCCTATGGCATCGCGTCGCCTGCCGCGTGCTCGGCCTGAAGGTGCGCGTGCATGGTGTGATTGAGCCCAGCCGTCCGCTGCTGATCGCCGCAAACCACGCCTCGTGGAAGGACATCATGGTGCTCGGCTCGGTCGCCGACGTCGTCTACATTGCGAAGGCCGAGGTGCGCGACTGGCCGGTTTTCGGCATTCTCGCCCGCCTTCAGGCGACGATCTTTGTGGAGCGCGAGCAGCGCCAGAAAACCGGCGACCAGGTGAACGAGATCGCGCGGCGCATGACGGATGGCGAGATCGTCGTGCTCTTCCCTGAAGGCACGACCTCGGACGGCAATCGCCTGCTGGAGATCAAGACCTCGCTGTTCGGCGCCGCAGCTTCCGCCGTGCCCCATGCGCCCAATGGCGTCGTGCATATCCAGCCCGTCTCCATCGCCTATACCGGCGTGCACGGCATGGCGATGGGCCGCTTCCACCGGCCGCTCGCCGCCTGGCCGGGCGATATCGAACTCCTGCCGCATCTGCTCGGCGTGGCGCGGGAAGGCGCGGTGGATGTGGACGTCGATTTCGGCGAGCGCGTCGATTACACGCGGGCAAGCAACCGCAAGCAGGTCAGCCGCGAGGTCGAGGCGCGCATCCGCGCCATGCTGGGCGCGCGGCTGCGCGGCCGCTGAGCCAACGGGGCTTCATTTTCCGGGCTTTTTGCCCTATGGAAGCGGCCATGAGCGAACAAACCCTTTCCCCGCCTGTCATGAGCAACACCCGCAAGGTCTTCGTAAAGACCTACGGCTGTCAGATGAACGTCTATGACAGCGAGCGCATGACGGATGCACTCTCGAAGGACGGCTACCAGGCGACGGACGTGCTGGAAGAGGCGGACCTCGTCCTCCTCAACACCTGTCACATCCGCGAGAAGGCGGCGGAAAAGGTCTATTCCGAGCTCGGCCGCCTGCGCGACATGAAGAAGGCGCGCGCGAAGGACGGCCGCGAGATGGTGATCGGCGTTACCGGCTGCGTCGCCCAGGCCGAGGGCAAGGAAATCCTGCGCCGGGCGCCGGCCGTCGATCTCGTCATCGGCCCGCAGACCTATCACCGCCTGCCGGACGCGCTGCGCCGCGCCAAGGGCGGCGAGCGCGTCGTCGAGACGGACTATGCAATCGAGGACAAGTTCGAGCACCTGCCCCCGCCGGAAAAGGCCAGGACCCGCGCCCGCGGCGTTACCGCCTTCCTCACCGTGCAGGAAGGCTGCGACAAGTTCTGCACCTTCTGCGTCGTGCCCTATACGCGCGGCTCCGAAGTCTCCCGCCCCGTTTCGCAGATCGTCGCGGAAGCCGAACGCCTGGTGGATGGCGGCGTGCGCGAAATCACGCTGCTCGGCCAGAACGTCAATGCCTGGCACGGCCTCGGCCCGGACGGTGCCGAATGGGGGCTTGGCGACCTGCTCTATCGCCTCGCCGAGATCGAGGGTCTCGCCCGGCTACGCTATACGACCAGCCACCCGCGCGACATGGACGACCGCCTCGTCGAGGCACATCGCGATCTCCCCAAGCTGATGCCCTACCTGCATCTGCCGGTGCAGTCCGGCTCCGACCGCATCCTCAAGGCCATGAACCGCCGGCATACGGCGGCCGAATATATCGCCCTCATCGAACGCATCCGCGCCATCCAGCCGGAGCTTGCGATCTCGGGTGATTTCATCGTCGGCTTCCCCGGCGAGACCGACCAGGACTTCGAAGACACGATGCGCCTCATCGAGACGGTCGGTTATGCACAGGCATTTTCGTTCAAATATTCCATCCGCCCCGGCACGCCGGGCGCGGAGATGGACGGCCATGTCGCGGAGGACGTGAAGTCGGAACGTCTTGAAAGATTGCAGGCTTTGCTGTTTCGCCAGCAGCGCGACTTCGCCCGCGCCTGCATCGGCAAGGAGATCGACCTACTCCTGGAGAAGCCCGGACGCATGCCCGGACAGCTCGTCGGCCGGTCGCCCTGGCTGCAGCCTGTGAATGTTGATGCAAAAGCGTCGGAAATCGGTGACATTATCAGGGTACGAATCACGGATGCCGGCCCCAACAGCCTCTTCGCCGAAGCGATCGAGGTGACGGGCTTAACCGCAAGGAGCACGACCGCTTGAACGGACACGAACTGATGACGTCATCGCCGCGCCAGTCGAAGACCCAGACCGACGCCAATCACTTCGTGCTGACTTTCGAGAACAATCGATACGCAAGCGAGCTCTTCGGCCAGTTCGACCAGCATCTCAAGCTCATCGAGCAGCGCCTCGGCATCGATGCCCGCGCCCGCGGCAATTCCGTCTCGATTTCCGGCGACGTGGTGGCGACCAATCAGGCCCGCCGCGCGCTCGATTACCTCTACGGACGCCTGCAAAGCGGCGGCTCGATCGAGCTTTCCGACGTCGAGGGTGCCATCCGCATGGCGATTGCAGCCGACGACCAGCTTTCGCTGCCGACGATGGAGCGCAAGGCCAAGCTTACCATGGCGCAGATTTCCACCCGCAAGAAGACCATCGCCGCCCGCACGCCGATGCAGGATGCCTATATCCGCGCGCTGGAGCGCTCCGAGCTGGTCTTCGGCGTCGGCCCGGCCGGCACCGGCAAGACCTATCTCGCCGTGGCGCATGCCGCCCAGCTTCTGGAGCGCGGCGCCGTCGATCGCATCGTCCTCTCCCGTCCGGCCGTCGAAGCCGGCGAGCGCCTCGGCTTCCTGCCGGGCGACATGAAGGAGAAGGTCGATCCGTATCTGCGGCCGCTCTATGACGCGCTCTACGACATGATGCCGGGCGACAAGGTGGAGCGGGCGATCACCGCCGGCGTCATCGAAATCGCACCGCTCGCCTTCATGCGCGGCCGTACGCTCGCCAATGCAGCTGTCATCCTCGACGAGGCGCAGAACACGACCTCGATGCAGATGAAGATGTTTTTGACGCGTCTCGGCGAAAACGGCCGCATGATCGTCACCGGCGACCCGAGCCAGGTCGACCTGCCGCGTGGCGTCAAGTCCGGCCTCGTCGAAGCCCTGCAGATCCTCAAGGGCGTCGAGGGTGTCTCGGTTATCCGCTTCAAGGATGCCGACGTCGTGCGCCACCCGATGGTCGCCCGCATCGTCCGGGCCTACGAAGCCCAGACGGCCGTGCAGGACGAAAGCGAGCAGATGGACCGCTGAGGCGGTCCAAAAGTCCGATGAGCGAACTCGACATCCAGATTTCTATCGAAGAGGGCACATGGCCCTCTGAAGAGGTTTTGAGCGCGCTGAGCGAGCGGGTCCTCGGTACGGCGGCGAACTTTCTCGTGCGCGAGGAAAAGCAGCCATTCCCGAAGACGGGCGCGCCGGAAGTCTCGCTGGTCTTCACCAGCGACGCGGAAATCCGTAGCATCAATGCCGAATGGCGCAGCCAGGACAAGCCGACCAACGTGCTGTCCTTCCCTGCCTTCCCGCTGACGCCCGGCAAAATGCCGGGGCCGATGCTCGGTGACATCATCTTTGCGCAGGAGACGCTGAGCCGCGAAGCGGGCGAACTCGGCAAATCTTTCGACGATCATCTCACGCATCTCTTGGTGCATGGATTTCTGCATCTCTTCGGCTATGATCACATGGAAGACGACGAGGCGGAAAAAATGGAAGGGCTGGAGACTCGCATTCTTGCCGAGCTTGGCCTATCTGACCCATACGGGGATGGCCCCGATGAATAGTTTGGACCAATGAGCGACTTCAGAAACCAGTCGGTAGCGACGGAAAAGACCGAGGCGGACGCCTCAAGCGACGAGGCGGGCAGTAGTAGCAGCGCGCCGAAGCAGGAAAGCGGGGGCCGATCATCCTTCTGGTCCCGCGCCGCCCGGCTTTGGCGCATGACCGGCGCCTCCAGCCTGCGCAAGGACCTTGCAGCAGCCCTGATGACGGAGGACGAAGGAGGCGAACCCGCCTTCGCGCCCGAAGAACGGGCAATGCTGCACAACATTCTTCGTTTCCGCGAGGTGCGGGTCGAAGACGTCATGGTGCCGCGTGCCGATATCGAGGCCGTCGACCAGGACATCACGATCGCCGAGTTGATGGTGATCTTCGAGGATTCCGGCCGCTCGCGCATGCCGGTCTATAACGAAAGCCTCGACGATCCGCGCGGCATGGTCCATATCCGCGACCTTCTTGCCTATGTCACCAAACAGGCCCGCAACAAGCGCCGCACCGGCGTAAAGGCTGCCCCCGCCAATGGCGAAAAGCCGGCGCGTACACCGAAAGCGGAATTCGACCTCGGCCGCGTCGACCTGTCGAAGACGGTCGCCGAGGCAGGCATCATTCGCCAGGTCCTCTTCGTGCCGCCCTCCATGCTCGCCGCCGACCTGATGGCGCGCATGCAGGCCGACCGCACGCAGATGGCTCTCGTCATCGACGAATATGGCGGCACGGATGGTTTGGCTTCGCTGGAAGACATCGTCGAGATGGTCGTCGGCGATATCGAGGACGAACACGACGACGACGAGGCGATGATCCAGCGCGTCAGCGACGACGTGTTCATCGCCGATGCGCGTGTCGAGCTCGAAGAGCTTGCCGAAGTGATCGGCTCGGATTTCGACATCCGCGATCAACTGGAGGATGCCGATACGCTGGGCGGCCTGATCTTCGCTTCGCTCGGCCGCATTCCGGTGCGCGGCGAGGTGGTGCAGGCGGTGCCGGGCTTCGAATTCCACGTGCTCGATGCCGATCCGCGCCGCGTCAAGCGGGTGCGCGTCACGCGCAAGCGCGCCGGCTCGGTGCGCCGCCGTGAGCGCAAGCCGGAGGGTGAGGCCCCGGCCCTTGGCGCCGACCGGCCGAAGGTGCCGGAGCAACAAAACGATGGGGCGAATGCCGAATAGGCAGCCCCAATCCCGTCTTTTGAAATGACCCACGCCTTGCTCCGTCGTAAAACGGGACAAGGCGTTGATTTTTTGGAAGACTGGCGCCGGCTGATTCGGGGAAAAAAGGGGACGGCATGGAGCGGCTCGCGGGCACGGTCATGCTCCTGTCTGGGACGAGACGGGCGCTTGCGGCATTTCTTGCGGGCTTGATCGGGGTTCTGGCGCTGCCGCCTTTCGGCTTCTTCGCCGCCCTTTTCGTGTCCTTCACGCTTCTCGTCTGGCTGCTCGATGGCGCGACCGCGGCCCCCGGGGCAGGTTTTATCCGGCGTCTGGCGCCCGCTTTCCGCATCGGCTGGTTTTTCGGTTTCGGCTATTTCGTCGGCGGCCTGTGGTGGCTCGGCAATGCGCTGCTTGTCGAGGCGGACGATTTCGCCTGGGCGCTGCCGCTCGCCGTCTTCGGCCTGCCGGCCTTCCTTGCGCTCTATTACGGTTTCGCCGCCGCACTCGCCCGCCTGTTCTGGTCGGACGGCATGGGGCGCATCGCGGCACTCGCCTTCGCTTTCGGCATCGGCGAGTGGCTGCGCGGCACGCTTTTCACCGGCTTTCCCTGGAACGCCGTGGGTTACGGCGCCATGCCCGTGCCGCTCCTCATGCAGTCCGCCGGTCTTCTGGGCATTGCCGGCATCAATGCCCTCGCGGTCTTCGTCTTCGCAGCACCTGCACTTCTCGGCACGCGGCGCGGCCGCGGCGTTGGGCTGACGCTCGCCGCGCTGCTTTTCGCCGCCCATGTCGGCTACGGCTACTACGCCCTTAATGTGGTGCCCACGCCGGAGAACGAGACGACCGTCATCCGCCTCGTCCAGCCGGTGATCGACCAGGCGATGAAGCTCGACGATTCCGCGCGCGCGCAGATCTTCGAGCGCCACCTGTCGCTGAGTGCCGCCGCACCCGAAGAGGGTGGCAAGCGGCCCGACATCGTCGTCTGGCCGGAAACCTCGATCCCCTTCATCCTGACGGACAATCCGGATGCGCTGGTGCGCATCGCCGAGGTGCTGGAGGACGACCAGGTGCTGATCGCCGGCGCGGTGCGCACGGAAAGTGCGGGCACCGGCAAGGCGCCGCGCTACTACAATTCCATCTACACGATCGACGGCAAGGGCCAGATCATCGGCGCGGCCGACAAGGTGCATTTGGTGCCCTTCGGCGAATACATGCCGTTTGCCGATTTCTTCGAAGGCCTCGGCGTGAGCGCGGTCGCCATGCCGGGCGGTTTCTCCGCAGCCCGCGAGCACCCGCTGCTGACGGCGCTCGGCAAGGGTTTTTATCCGCTGATCTGCTACGAGGCGATCTTCCCCTCCGAGATCAACGGCTCGGCCGATACGGCCGCCGCCCTGCTCAACGTCACCAATGACGGCTGGTTCGGCAACTCGCCGGGCCCCTACCAGCACTTTCACCAGGCGCGTCTTCGCGCCGTCGAGCGGGGGCTGCCACTGATTCGCGCCGCCAATAACGGAATTTCGGCCATCGTCGATGCCAAGGGGCAGGTCCTTTCGGGCATGGCGCATGATGTGCCGGGCTTTGTGGATGCAACTCTTCCGGGCAGATTCGCCTCCAGTGATAGGGCAAAGTGGCAGAACTGGTCGTTTCTGGTTGTAGTGGCTATTCTCTTTGCGGCGGCGAGCATTTCTCGCATTGGTTTTAGAAACAGGGTGAATTGACCCAAAACCCCTAAAATAGCATAGTGCACGGCGCCGGCCGTTTTCATGTATTGTGCCGCCCTTCAGGGGTTGCGCATACAACGTGACGTTAAGTCTTCGTTAAGGCTGCCGGCTGGGTGGGGCCATTTCCGGGGCGTTAGGACAAACAGTGATGATTGAAAATAAGAAGAAGCCGAATCCGATCGATATTCACGTCGGTAGCCGGATTAGGCTTCGCAGAACCATGCTCGGAATGAGCCAGGAAAAGCTGGGCGAAAGCCTCGGCATCACCTTCCAGCAGATCCAGAAATACGAAAAGGGCACGAACCGCGTCGGCGCCAGCCGCCTGCAGAACATTTCCAGCATTCTCAATGTGCCGGTGGCGTTCTTCTTCGAGGACGCGCCGGGCGACCACGCGGACACGCAGGTCGGCTTCGCCGAAGCATCGAGCTCCAACTACGTGGTCGACTTCCTGTCGTCCTCCGAGGGCCTGCAGCTCAACCGGGCTTTCGTCAAGATCGGCGATCCCAAGGTGCGCCGCAAGCTTGTCGATCTGGTCAAGGCACTCGCCGCCGAAGCTGAGATCGAATAATCGGTTTCCCCTGGCAGTGAATGAAAGAGCGGTCCTTCGGGGCCGCTTTTTGTGCGTAGGGAGCATCATATTTTCGGCGTATCCCGGGCAGAATAGCGCCTGAAAGTTCAGGACATAAACATATTCTTATGTCCTTCTGTGCTTGTTTTTCCCCTACGAACTGAATAACAACGTCGAAGTCCATTTTCTTTGAGGGGAATTCCCGCATGCGCAGCAGCTATCTGTTCACCAGCGAGTCCGTCGCCGAGGGGCATCCGGACAAGGTGTGCGACCGTATCTCCGACGAAATCGTCGATCTGGTCTACCGCGAAGCCGTGAAGTCGAAGGTCGATCCGTGGTCTGTCCGCATTGCCTGTGAGACGCTTGCGACGACCAACCGCGTGGTGATCGCCGGTGAAGTGCGCCTGCCGCCGAGCCTGCTCAAGAAGGACAAGGACGGCAACGACGTCATCAACCCCTCGAAGTTCAAGTCGGCCGCCCGCAAGGCGATCCGCGACATCGGCTACGAGCAGGACGGCTTCCACTGGAAGACGGCGAAGATCGACGTGCTGCTGCACTCGCAGTCCGCCGATATCGCCCAGGGCGTCGACAACGCTTCCGACAAGCAGGGCGACGAGGGCGCCGGCGACCAGGGCATCATGTTCGGTTACGCCTGCCGCGAAACGTCGGAACTCATGCCGGCGCCGCTCTATTATTCGCACCGCATCCTCCAGCTGCTTGCCACCGCCCGCAAGAAGGGCGAGGGCGATGCCGGCAAGCTCGGCCCGGACGCCAAGAGCCAGGTGACCGTGCGCTACGTCGACGGCAAGCCGGCCGACGTCGCCTCGATCGTTCTGTCCACCCAGCATCTCGATGAAAGCTGGGATTCGAAGAAGGTCCGCGAAGTCGTCGAGCCCTATATCCGCGAAGCGCTGCACGACCTGAAGATCGCCGACGATTGCGTCTGGTACATCAACCCGACGGGCAAGTTCGTCATCGGCGGCCCGGATGGCGACGCCGGCCTAACCGGCCGCAAGATCATCGTCGACACCTACGGCGGCGCAGCACCTCATGGCGGCGGCGCCTTCTCCGGCAAGGACACGACCAAGGTCGACCGTTCGGCCGCCTATGCCGCGCGTTATCTCGCCAAGAACGTCGTTGCCGCCGGCCTCGCCGACCGTTGCACGATCCAGCTCTCCTACGCCATCGGCGTCGCCCAGCCGCTCTCGGTCTATGTCGACCTGCACGGCACGGGCAAGGTCAGCGAAGACGCCGTCGAGGACGCGATCCGCAAGGTCATGGATCTCTCGCCGTCGGGTATCCGCCGTCATCTCGACCTCAACAAGCCGATCTATGCCCGCACCTCCGCCTATGGCCATTTCGGCCGCAAGGCCGGCCGCGACGGTTCCTTCTCCTGGGAGCGCCTCGACCTCGTCAAGGCCCTCAAGGACGCGCTGAAGCACTGAGGCGACCATGAGCGATGCAGAGCGCCCCAGCCGTGCGAGCGAAGCCTTCTTCGGTCGCCGCAAGGGCAAACCGTTGCGGGAGCGGCAGGCGCAGCATCTCGAAACAGTGCTGCCGGAGCTGAAGGTCGATCTGTCGACCCCGGCCCCGGCGGATATCACGGCGCTTTACGATTTCAAGCCGACCCGCATGCGCCTCGAAATCGGCTTCGGCGGCGGCGAGCACCTCATCCATCGCGCGCAGGAACAGCCGGAGACCGGCTTCATTGGCGTCGAGCCCTTCGTCAATTCCATGGCGAAGCTGATCGGCCGCGTCGAGGACACGGGCGCGAAGAACATCCGGCTCTATGATGACGATGCGACGGTGCTTCTGGATTGGCTGCCGACGGCGTCGGTCGACCAGATCGACCTGCTCTATCCGGACCCGTGGCCGAAGAAGAAACATTGGAAGCGGCGCTTCGTGTCCAGGGTCAATCTGGACCGCTTTGCCCGGGTGCTGAAGCCCGGCGGGCTCTTCTGCTTCGCGTCCGACATCGACACCTATGTCAACTGGACGCTGATGCATTGCGGGGCGCATCCCGCTTTCGTGTGGACCGCCGAAAACGCGGTCGACTGGCTGACGCCGTTTGCCGGCTGGCCGGGCACGCGCTATGAGGCGAAAGCCAAGCGCGAGGGCCGAGGGTCGGCCTATCTCACCTTCCGTCGGTCCTGACGGAAGGTTTCAATCCGGTATCAGTGCAGGCTGACGGTGCGCAGGTCGTCCTCGGCCGCCTTGTAGAAGGTGCTCGAACGGTTGTCGGTCAAGAGGATCGGCGTGCCGTCGGCGCCGAACAGCGCCCAGAGGTCGAGGCTCGGATCGATTTCCGGGGCTTCCGGGAAGACGCGCGACACTTCGTCCGCCTTCATCTTGCGGATATAGCCGACCTCACCTGCGCCGAGATGCGCAAGGTCTGCCTTCGAAACACTGGGGGTTATAGTCTTCAGTCCCATCTTTGCCTCCATGGCAATACCGGCACTTGCCGGCCACCGGACGCCCACGGCCACAATGGCCCATCGGTGCGTCAGGCGATCAGGTTACGCTCGAGACGGTCCGGCGGGTGTTCCCGCGGGAACGGCTCATGATCTAGTCTGATACGGAAATGTTAATTTTCTTTACCATTCGGATCGGCTCCGGCCGCACGAGATCGACCGAGAGCAGGCCGTTCTTCAGCTCGGCGCCCGAAACGCGCATGCCGTCGGCAAGCACGAAGGTGCGCTGGAACTGGCGGGCCGCGATGCCACGGTAAAGATAATCCCGCTCGCCGCTGTCGACCTGGCGGCCGCGGATGACGAGCTGGTTTTCCTCCGTCGTCACGTCGAGTTCTTCATCCGAAAAACCCGCGACGGCGAGCGTGATGCGCAGAAGCTCCGGCGCGCCCGTATCACCGTTCGGCCGCAGCCGTTCGATATTGTAGGGGGGATAGCCATCGTTGCCCTTGGCGATACGCTCAAGGGTCTTTTCCATGGCGTCGAAACCCAGGAGCAGCGGGCTCGTGAAAGGGGTCATGCGTGACATCGTCTAGTCCTTGGCTTCAAGCGACCGTGAGGGGACCCGACCTCGGCATCCCTTCGGGTGCAATATGGTGATTGCGGCGCGGGGGCGCAAGACGCTTGCGATCGGCGATTTCGCAAATATAGTCGCCGCTTCGCCTGCCGAATGTCGGCGGGAAAAAGGAAGAGACAAGGGACGCAAGCGGCATGTCTGAGCCACGCAAAATCATCATCGACACCGATCCCGGCCAGGACGACGCCGCCGCGATCATGCTGGCGCTCGGCAGCCCCGAACTTGAGATCCTCGGCATCACGACCGTCGCCGGCAACGTGCCGCTTTCGCGGACCTCCACCAATGCCCGCATCATCCTGGAATTCTGCTCCCGCCCCGACATCAAGGTCTTCGCAGGCGCCGACAAGCCGATCGCCCGCCCGCTCGTCACCGCCGAGCATGTGCACGGCAAGACCGGCCTCGACGGCCCCGAGCTGCACGAGCCGCAAATGCCGCTGCAGGAGCAGCATGCCGTCGATTTCCTCATCGAGACGCTGAAGCGCGAGCCCGCCGGCACCGTCACGCTCTGCACACTCGGGCCGCTCACCAACATCGCCACCGCGCTTGAGCGCGCGCCGGAGATTGCCGGCCGCGTGCGCGAACTCGTCATGATGGGCGGCGGCTTCTTCGAGGGCGGCAACATCACGCCGGCCGCCGAGTTCAACATCTATGTCGACCCGGAGGCCGCCGCCGCGGTCTTCAAGTCCGGCATCCCGATCGTCATGATGCCGCTCGACGTGACCCACAAGGTGCTGACGCTGAAAAGCCGGGTCGCCAAGCTGCGCGCCATCGGCAGCCGTCCGGCGATCGCGCTGGTCGAGATGCTTGATTTCTTCGAGCGCTTCGACATCGAGAAATACGGCTCCGACGGCGGCCCGCTGCATGATCCGACGGTCGTCGCCTATCTCCTGAAGCCGGAACTCTTCTCCGGCCGCGACTGCAATGTCGAGGTCGAGGTGGCCTCGCCGCTCACCGTCGGCATGACCGTCGTCGACTGGTGGCAGGTCACCGGCCGCAAGCACAATGCCCGGGTCATGAAGGACATCGACGCCGACGGCTTCTTCGCGCTCCTCACCGAGCGCGTCGGCCGCCTCTGATGCCCGGCCCCCGCAATGCGGCGCCGGGTGCCGAGGGCCGCTTCCACAAGGAGATGATGGGCCTCTACGACCGTTTCTCCGCGCTCGGCTTCCGCCCGGTGCTGCTGCGCCGCTTCGTGCTGCTCAATGGCGGCGTGGCGGCGGCGAGGGAACTGGTCTTCAAGCCCGGCACGACCGGCCTCGAACGCCTGCTCGACTCCGGTAAGGCGGAGCTCTCCATGGAGGCGCTGATGCTGCGGCCGGAATACCAGGCCCTCTTTTCCGAGCTGGAACTGAAGGAGGCGACGCAGCGCCTGGCAAGCGACAGCCGCTCGCGCTCCCGCGGGCGATTACAGGCGCAGCCGACCGAGCGGCAATAATGCTCACAACGAAAAAGGCCGGCGTCTCCGCCGGCCTTTTTATTTGCTGTTATAAGCCTCAGAACTCTTGCCAGTCGTCCTGTGCAAGCGCCGTGTTGCCGGCGACCTGCGGCATGGCGCGGGTCGTCGTGCGCGGAGCCTGGTAGGCGGCGCGCTGCGGCTGGACGTCGCGTCGCACCGACTGCTGCACGGGCTGGCTGGCGGCCATGCCGCCATTGCCGGCGCGGAAGCGGGCGACGAGCGACTTCAGCATCTGGGCCTCGTCGTTCAGCGCCATGCTGGCGGCGGTGGTTTCTTCCACCATCGCAGCGTTCTGCTGGGTCACTTGGTCCATCTGGTTGACGGCCGCGTTGATCTCCTTGAGGCCGACGGCCTGTTCGGAAGCCGATCCGGAAATCTGGCGGATGAGGCCGTTGATCTGGATGACCTGGTCGGCGATGTTTTCGAGCGCCCCACCGGCCTTGCCGACGAGATCGACACCCTCGCGGACCTGCACCTCGGAGGTGTTGATCAGCGTCTTGATCTCCTTGGCGGCATTGGCCGAGCGCTGGGCGAGCTCGCGCACTTCCTGGGCGACGACGGCAAAGCCCTTGCCGGCTTCACCGGCACGCGCCGCTTCCACGCCGGCGTTGAGCGCCAAGAGGTTGGTCTGGAAGGCGATGTCGTCGATCACGCCGATGATGTTGGAAATCTCGGTCGAGGACTTTTCGATGCCACGCATGGCGTCGATCGCCTTCTGCACCACTTCGCCGGACTTGCTGGCGTCATTGCTCGCCGTCTCCACCGACTTGGCGGCGACGCGCGCGTTTTCAGCGCTCGAATTGACCTGCGAGGTGAGCTGGTCGAGTGCCGCCGCGGTCTCTTCCAGGCTTGCCGCCTGCTGCTCGGTGCGGTGCGAGAGATCGGCCGCGCCCTTGGAAATTTCACCGGTGCCGCCGCCGATATTGCCGACCGAGGCGTTGACCGTCTGGATCGTCTCTTCGAGGCTGGCGATTGCCGAATTGAAGTCGGTCTTGAGCTTGCCGTACTCGCCGGGGAAATCGCCGGAGAGGCGGAAGTTCAGGTTGCCCGAGGAGAGCTGGGCGAGGCCATCGGCGAGGCGGCCGACGATATCGCGCTGGAGGGCGCTCGATTCCGCGCGCTCGGCTTCCGAACGGCCACGCTCGGCTTCCGTGAGCTGGCGCTGGCTGTTGGCTTCCGCTTCCAGGCGCTTGGTATCGGCGAGCTGGTGGCGGAACCCTTCGAGCGCCTTGGCGACGGAGCCCGTTTCGTCCGAACGGTCCTGGCCGGCGATCGGCTGGGTGTAGACGCCATTGCTCAGCGTCGCGACGTCCGAGACGAGGCCGGCGAGCGGCTTCTGCACGAAGATGCGCACGGCGAAATAAAGGCCGAGCAGCACGGCGCCGAGAACGATCAGGCCGCCGAGGATCATCATATAGGTCTGGTCGTTGACCGGTGCGTTGATCGCCGCGCGCGGCACGTCGAGCAGCACGAGCCAGGTCGTGTTGATGTCGGGAAGCGCGAACGGGTAGACTAGGCGGTCGAAGGAAGCGAGTTCATCGAAAGAGAGGTTTTCGATGCGGCCGGCCTTACCAGTGGCGAGCGCCTCCTTGACGATGTCGGCGCCCTGACCGTCATAGGGCTTCATGAGGAGATCGGCATTGGGCGCGACGATCCAGTTGCCGGTCTGCGACAGCAGCATGACTCGGCCGGTGCCGAAGGGGTTCATCTTGCTGAGCTTTTCATAGAGCGTCTTCAGCGAGACATCGACACCCGTGACGCCGATGAACTTGCCGCCGGAAACGACCGGGTAGGCGATCGACGCCATCGTGAAGTTTTCACCCGTCGTGGTTTCGGCATAAGGCGAGCTCATGGCGCCCTTGCCGCTCTTGGCGGCCAGCGAGTACCACTCGGCCTTGTAGTCGGACTCGAAGGTCGACAGCAAAATCGAGCCGTCCTGGCGTTTCGTCCAGTAGGGATTGAACGTACCGTCCTTGAACGTGCCGGTTTCCAGCTGCGCGGGCGTCTCCTCCGACTTGCCGTCGAAGGCGTTCGGCTCTTCCGCAAACCAGCTGCCGAGCGCAAAACTGTTCTTTTCGGTGTTCGCCTTGAGGATGTTGACGACTTCCTTGCGGTCCATCAGGCCGGAGGAATGGCCCTGCTCGATTACGCCGCCCATGGCGCGGGCAGCACCTGCCAGCGCGCCGATATCGGCGGCGATGTCGGCGGCGATCGCCTTGGCCTGGGTGTCGGCTTCGGAATAGACGAGATCGGCCACACGGCTCTGGGTCTCGCTGATGAGCACGGTGTTGGAGGCAAGCATCACCAGGGCGATCGTGCCGCCGGTGACGGCGATAAGCTTGGTCGCGAGCGACTTGGCCTTGAAATTGAACATGAAATCCTCACGAGCAGAAACGTCCGCGGCGCGGGCAGCCGCGAAGGAGCACATTCGAAAGCGGGGTGGTCTCCATCATGGAGGGCGGGGCGCGCGACCAGCGCCAGAGACGGAACGCGCCTTTCGAGGCACGCTGTCTAAGACTTCAGTAACCCATAAAATATTAATAAAGAGCCAAATTTCCCGGCAACAAATCGGCCCAACCGGCTGAATTTTCAGGCGTCACAAGGATGCGACGCCTGCTGTGCCAATTGCGAAATCTTGGGGCCTAGATTTCTGCGTCGACGGCGCTTGCAAAGGGAATGGAGGGCTGGGCGCCGGGCTTCAGGCAGGCGAGCGAGCCGGCGACGGCCGCGCGGCGCAGCGCGTCCTTGAAGGCGAGGCCGGCATCGAGCGAGGCGGCAAGATAGCCGCAGAACGTGTCGCCCGCACCCACCGTGTCGACCGGCTCGATGGCCAGGCCCTTGGCGCGGTGGATCTCCCCCTTGCGGATGGCGACGACGCCATCGGCCCCGAGGGTGACGATGATCGTCTGGCCGCTCTGGGCGTGCAGCGCGCGCATCGTCGCCTCGCGTTCCTCGTCCGAAAGCTCGCCCTTGCCGATGAAGAGGTCGAACTCCGTCTCGTTGGCCACGAGAATATCCGCGATCGCGCCGAGGCGCTTGGCGTCGCCGGTAAAGGGCGCGGTGTTGATGATCGAGGTCACGCCCTTCTGCTTGGCACCCACAAGGGCCGCTTCGATGGCGCTTGCGGGGATTTCGAACTGGAGCATCAGGTAGTCGCCGCGCGACATCGCGCCGATCGTTCGCTTGGCGTCCTCGCCGGTCACCGTGCCGTTGGCGCCGGGCACGACCACGATGACGTTCTCGCCATCGGCGGCAACGAGGATATGCGCGGTGCCGGTTGCTTCCGCCGCGACGCGCACGCCGTTCTGGTCGACGGCGGCATCGGCCAGAAGGGCGAGCGCCTGGCTCGCCAGCCGGTCATCGCCGACCGCACCCGCCATGCGCACGATGGCGCCAGCGCGGCGCGCGGCAAGCGCCTGGTTGGCGCCCTTGCCGCCGGCAGCCGTGGTGAAGCTCGTGCCCATCACCGTTTCGCCGGGCTTCGGCAGGCGGTCTGGCGTGGCGATGAGGTCCATGTTGATGGAGCCGAAGACGGTGATCATGAGAAGTGCCCCTTGTCGTTTCCGCCGGACACTGCCCGAGGCGGTCAGTCCTCGTCAACTACCCTCAGGCGCAGTTGGCCCGTCCGGCTCTCCACAGTCTTCTCCGCCGGCGGGGAAACGCCCGAAACCGCCTCGAATTCCATGTCACCGATGCGTGCGCCGCGCCGCGCGAGCTTTTCCGTCGAGGTGAGGATGAGGTCGACATCCTTCTGCGCCGACGTGAAATGGCCATGCAGCTTGCGCACCCGGTCGTCGAGCCGCGTGAGGTCGTCCATCAGGCGCACGACCTCGCCCTGGATGACATGGGCTTGCTCGCGCATGCGCTGGTCCTTCAGCAATGCCTGGAGCACCTGCACGGAAAGCATCAGCAGCGATGGCGAGACGATGACGATGCGCGCGCGGTGCGCCCGCTGCACGACGCCCTCGAAATTCTCGTGGATGCTGGCAAAGATCGATTCCGACGGCACGAAGAGGAAGGCGGTGTCCTGCGTTTCGCCGGGCAGCAGGTATTTTTCGGCGATATCGCGGATATGGGTCTCCATGTCGCGGCGGAACTGCTGGGCGGCGACCTTGGCGGCCTCCGGCGGGCGCCCGTCCGCCATGGCGTTCCAGGCTTCCAGCGGGAATTTCGCATCGATCACGAGCGGCGGCTGGCCGTTCGGCATGCGGATCGTGCAGTCCGGGCGCACGCCATTGGAAAGCTGCGCCTGGAACTGGTAGGCGCCGTGCGGCATGGCATCCGCGACGATCGTCTCCATGCGCGACTGGCCGAAGGCGCCGCGCGTCTGCTTGTTGGAGAGGATCGCCTGCAGGCCGACGACATCCTTTGCGAGCGACTGGATGTTGGTCTGCGCCGTGTCGATGACCGCGAGGCGCTCCTGCAGGCGCCGCAGGTTTTCATGCGTCGAGCGCGTCTGTTCGGAAATCGACTGGCCGAGGCGTTGGGTAAGGCCGTCCAGGCGGGAATTGATCGCCTGGTTGGTTTCGGATTGTTTGCTGCCGAAGACTTCTGCCATCGCGGCGACGCGGCCCTGCATCTCCGTCTGGGCCTTCATGAGTTCGGCAAAGCGCAGCTCCGCCATCACCGCCGCTTCCCGCTGGCGCGCCTGGCTGCGGCGGGCCGAGATCAGGCCGAAGACGGCGAGAAGAACCGCTGCCAGCAGCACGAGCGCCGGCCCGGTGCCGCCGAGCCGGGCAAGGAAGGAGGTCAGCATCGTGTCAAAGGCGGGATCGATCATGGCCGGACCATAACACGCTTTCCGGCGAAAACCAGATCATACCGTGAACAAATTGGCGGCTTCGCGCGCGTATAGGCGGGCAAATCCGATTGAAAGCGCAAAAAAACCGCGCTAAGGAGGCGCATGACCATCAAGCCGCTGATTATCCTCCCCGATCCGATCCTCCGCCAGGTCTCGAAGCCTATCGAGACCGTGGACAGCGAGGTGAAGAAGCTCGCCGACGACATGCTGGAAACCATGTACGATGCGCCGGGCATCGGCCTTGCCGCGATCCAGATCGGCGTCGCGCGCCGCATGCTCGTGCTGGACGTGTCGAAGGACGGCGAGGACAAGGCGCCGCTCGTCTTCATCAATCCGGAGGTCGTGGCCTCCTCCGATACGCGCTCGGTCTACGAGGAAGGCTGCCTGTCGATCCCGGATTATTATGCCGAGGTCGAGCGTCCGGCGGCGATCACGGTGAAGCATCTGGACCGCGACGGCAAGGAACAGCTTACCGAGGCCGACGGCCTGCTTGCCACCTGCCTGCAACATGAGATCGACCACCTGAATGGCGTGCTGTTCATTGACCACATTTCCAAGCTGAAGCGCGAGATCGTGATCCGCAAGTTCACCAAGGCGGCAAAGCTGCGCGGCAGCAAGGCGATCTGACCGGGCATCACGGTCCGGTCCGCACCATTTCACACGGAGGCTGACCGATGGCCCTACGCATCATTTTCATGGGCACGCCGGATTTCTCCGTCGCCACGCTTGAGGCGCTGGCTGGGGCCGGCCACGAAATTGTCGCCGTCTATTCGCAGCCGCCGCGCCCGGCCGGCCGCCGCGGCCTGGAGCTGGTAAAGTCTCCCGTCCATCAGGCCGCCGAACGGCTCGGCATTCCCGTCTTCACGCCGGTCAATTTTCGCGACGAGGCCGATCGCGCGGCTTTTCGCGCGCTGAATGCGGATGTCGCGGTCGTCGTCGCCTATGGGCTGCTGCTGCCGGAGGCGATCCTCGCCGGCACGCGGCTCGGCTGCTACAACGGCCATGCCTCGCTTTTGCCGCGCTGGCGTGGGGCAGCCCCCATCCAGCGCGCGATCATGGCGGGCGATGCCGAGACCGGCATGATGGTCATGAAGATGGACAAGGGCCTCGACACCGGCCCCGTCGCGCTGACGGCCCGCGTCGCGATCGGCGAAACCATGACCGCCGGCGAACTGCACGATGCGCTGATGCAGGCGGGCGGCGCGCTGATGGCGGAGGCCATGGCGAAGCTGGAGGCCGGCGACCTGCCGCTGACGGCGCAGGCGCAGGAGGGCGTGCTCTACGCCGCCAAGATCGACAAGGCGGAGACGCGCATCGATTTTTCGCGCGCCGCGCGCGACGTGCACAACCATATCCGCGGCCTCTCGCCGTTTCCCGGCGCCTGGTTCGAGCTGCCGGTCGCCGGCAAGCCGGAGCGCGTGAAGGTTCTGGCGAGCGAGCGGGCGGACGAAACCTCCACCAAGGCCGCCGGCACGGTGCTCGACGACCGGCTGACGGTTGCCTGCGGCGATGGTGGCGCGGTGCGGCTCGTGCGCTTGCAGAAGGCCGGCGGCAAGCCGCTGGACGCGGCGGATTTCCTGCGCGGCACGCCGGTCCCACCCGGTCAGGTCATCGCCTGATGCCGCGCTACCGGCTTCTGGTCGAATATGATGGCACGCCTTATGTCGGCTGGCAGCGGCAGGACAACGGCCACTCCGTGCAGGGCGCCATCGAGGCGGCGATCCTGTCGCTGACGGGCGAGACCGTCTCGATCCGCGGCGCGGGGCGCACGGATTCCGGCGTGCATGCCATGGGGCAGGTCGCCCATGCGGACCTCTCGCGCTCGTGGAAGGAGCACACGCTGCGCAATGCGCTGAACGCCCATCTCGGCATGGCGCGCGAACGCGTCGCGATCCTCGATGCGGCGGAGGTGCCGGAGGATTTCGACGCCCGTTTCTCGGCAAAAAGGCGGCACTATCTCTACCGCATCATTTCGCGTAAGGCGCCGCTGGCGCTGGAGGCGAACCGGGCCTGGTTCGTCGCGAAGGACCTCGATCACGAGGCGATGCACGCGGCGGGGCAGGTGCTGGTCGGCAAACATGATTTCACCACCTTCCGCGCCGCCCAGTGCCAGGCGAACAGCCCGATCCGCACCATCGACCGGTTGGAGGTGACGCGCAGCGGCGATCTGATCGAGATGCGCGTTGCGGCGCAGAGTTTCCTGCACAACCAGATCCGCTCCTTCGCCGGCACGCTGAAGCTCGCGGGCGAGGGCAAGTGGACGGTGGACGATGTGCGCACCGCCCTCGAAGCGCGCGACCGCAAGGCCTGCGGCCCCGTGGCGCCGCCGGACGGGCTCTATTTCATGGCCGTGGACTACTAAGCCGGCAGCGTGCCCAGAATGCGTTGCAACTCCTGCCCGGCGATCATCGGCGGCAGCACGAAGATCGCCGTGATCGCGGCCGCGAGCAGCGTCTGCTTGCCGACGCACATCCAGACCAGGCGGAATTGCAGCACGACACTTGCGCCGAACACCGCATAGAGCAGCAGGCCGGCAAAGGGCGCGCTTTCGGGCAGCAGGAGCGTCATCGCGAAGGGGACGGCGGCGGCGTAGGCGAAGGGGACGGCGATCCAGTTGCTGGCCGTCACCACCACGCCGAGCTGTTTGCCATAGCCGAGCGGGCGGGCGCCAGCGGCGAGCAGCGCCAGCGGCAGCAGCCAGCCCGCAAGGTCGATCACCAACAGCTTGACGAAGAAGGCGACGCCCGCCGGCGTTCCCGCCGGCATGCTGCCGAGATAATAGAGCCGCCAGGAGGCCCAGATGACGGCGAAGGCGGGCAGGCACCAGACGATGGCCCAGAAGGAGCGCGTAAGCCCGCGCAGTGTCAGGTCCAGCCAGCCGAAACCGTCCTGCTTCTGTCGCACAAGCAGGAAGACACCGGTCAGGTAGTGCAGGACCTCGTCAAGCCCGGGCATCGCCGAACCAGCGTTCGATGAAGGTCTGATAGATCACGGTCAGCGTTTCGAGGTCGGCGACGGCCACCCGCTCGTCCACCATGTGCATGGTCTGGCCGACAAGGCCGAATTCCACCACCGGGCAGTAATCCTTGATATAGCGCGCATCGGACGTGCCGCCGGTCGTCGAGAGTTTTGGCGCGCGGCCGGTGACGGCCTCGATGGCGCCGGACATGGAGGCGATCAGCTGGTTGTTGCGCGTCAGGAAGACGTGGCTCGGCCGCTCGGCCCATTTGACGTCGTAGCGTACGGGTTCACGACCAGGGCGCAACGTCTCGTCGCGCGCGGCGGCGTCGAGCCGGCGCACGATCTCCTCCATTACGGTGTCCGCCGTCCAGGTATCGTTGAAGCGGATGTTGAAGGCGGCACTCGCCTGCGACGGGACGACGTTGGTGGCACGGTTGCCCACATCGATCGTCGTCACTTCGAGGTTCGACGGCTGGAAGCTTTCGGTGCCGGCGTCGAAGGGCGGATGCATGAGTGCGCCGGTGAGCGCGATCACGCCGCGCACGGCATTGTCGGCGAGATGCGGATAGGCGGCGTGGCCCTGCACGCCATGCACGATGATCGTGCCGGAGACGGAACCGCGGCGGCCAATCTTGATCATGTCGCCGAGCTGGTCCGGATTGGTCGGCTCGCCGACGAGGCAGGCATCCCAGCGTTCGCCGCGTTCCGCCGCCCATTGCAGCAGCTTGATCGTGCCGTTGACGGCCGGGCCTTCCTCGTCGCCGGTGATGAGGAAGGAGATGGAGCCCTTCGGCGGGCCGTTCTTCGCGATCTGGCGCGCGACGGCCGCCACGAAGCAGGCAATGCCCCCCTTCATGTCGACGGCACCGCGGCCGAACATCTCGCCATTGGCGATATCGGCGCCGAACGGGTCATGCGTCCAGGCGGCGGCATCGCCGACGGGCACGACATCCGTATGGCCGGCAAACATCAGGTGCGGGCCTTCCGTGCCGATGCGGGCGTAGAGGTTCTCGATATCCGGCATGTCGGGCTCGCGCGCCGTCATGCGCTCCACGGTGAAGCCGAGCGGCGCCAGCATGGCGGCAAGCGCCGTCAGCGCGCCGCCTTCGGCGGGCGTCACGGAGGGGCAGCGGATGAGCGTGGCGAGATTGGCGATCGGATCGGCAGAGGTCATGGGCATGCGGTCACAACGCGAGAGGGGGAGACGTGGGTTTGAGGTTTAGCCGATCGCCCGGGGCCTGTCACGAGCCGCAGTCAGTCCTTCGGCCGGTTGGGCTGGTCGCCATATTCGTTCGGCCCGTTCGTGCCCGGCCAGACCAGGAAGGCGATGAGCGCGAAGAAGGAGATGGCGGGGATGAACAGGCAGATGATCAGCGGCACCGGCAGGTTCATGTCGTGCAGCCGCTTGACCGTCAGCAGGACGGAGGAAACGGTGGAGACGATCGCCGTGCCGATGAAGACGAAGGACCAGAGGAGGAAGGACGGGTCCTCCTTCGGCACGATGATGATGCGGGCGAGCGAAGCCGAAAGCAGCATGAGCCAGAAGGCCCAGCCGAGCGCGAAGGGCGCCCGGCTCACCCGGCCGGACCAGCCGAAGAAGAGCCAGGCGAGGCTCGGCCTCTGCTCCTCGACGGCTGCCATGGCTCAGTCCCTCAGAAGTTCGTTGATGCCGGTCTTCGAGCGGGTCTGCGCATCGACGCGCTTGACGATGACGGCGCAGTAGAGGCCGGGGGCCGGCAGGCCGTTCGGCATGGTCTTGTCCGACGGCATGGAGCCGGCGACGACGACGGAATAGGGCGGCACTTCGCCGTAGGTCACTTCGCCCGTCGCGCGGTCGACGATCTTGGTCGACTTGCCGATGAAGACGCCCATGCCGAGCACGGAGCCCTCGCGCACGATGCAGCCTTCGACGACTTCCGAGCGGGCACCGATGAAGCAATTGTCCTCGATGATCGTGGGACCCGCCTGCATCGGCTCCAGCACGCCGCCGATGCCGACGCCGCCGGACAGGTGCACATGCTTGCCGATCTGCGCGCAGGAGCCGACCGTCGCCCAAGTATCGACCATCGTGCCCTCGCCGACATAGGCGCCGAGGTTGACGAAGGAGGGCATCAGGATGGCGTTCGGCGCGATATAGGCCGAGCGGCGCACGACGCAGTTCGGCACGGCACGGAAGCCGGCCTTCTCGAATTCGTTGACGCTCCAGCCGTCGAACTTGGAGGGCACCTTGTCCCACCAGGAGGATTCGCCCGGGCCGCCCTTGACGATTTCCATCGGGTTGAGGCGGAAGGAGAGCAGCACGGCCTTCTTGAGCCACTGGTTGACCGTCCAGTTGCCGTCCTCGCCGCGCTCGGCGACGCGCACCTTGCCGGTGTCGAGCAGGTTCAGCGCGGTCTCCACCGCATCGCGGATTTCGCCGCGCGTGCCGGTGGAAATGCCGTCCCGTTCCTCGAAGGCGCGGTCGATGGTTGCGGAAAGGGCGGACAGGTTGGACGTGCTCATCGGAATTCCTTAAACTTCGACGCTTATTTTCGATGGTCGGGATGCCGGAAGGTTGATTTCATCAATCTAAAAAATGCTCTAGAGCAAGTGCCGGGAAAGATGAAGCCCCTTTCCGGCAGATACTGTCGCACGGGCGAAATGGTAATCCCGTAGGACGGAAAAGCAGGAAAGTGACATGGCAAAACTGAAGAAGAAGAACCTGCGCCGCAAGGACGGCGTCTGGGATCCGTTGGCCGACAGCGCGCAGGACAAGCACCGCGCCTCCGTCGTGCCGCAGACGCCGCAATCGGCAAACCCCGCTTACCGCCTGGCCTATGTCGACGACGATTTCCTCTGCCGGGAAGAGCTGCGCCCCGTGCGCCTCCAGCTGGAATTGCTGAAGGTCGAGATGATGCTCGCCGAGCGCGGCATCAAGTCGACCGTCGTGATGTTCGGCGGCGCGCGCATTCCGGCCCCCGGCCAGGATGCCTGGGCGGCCCGCAACGAGATCCAGCGCGCCAATCTCGAAGCCGCCTCGGTCTATTATGAGGAAGCGCGGAAATTCGCCCGCATGTGTTCCGAGCGCTCGGCCGAGCTGGACTACAAGGAATATGTCGTCGTCACCGGCGGCGGGCCGGGCGTCATGGAGGCGGGCAATCGCGGCGCGGCCGATGTCGGCGCACCCTCGATCGGCCTCAACATCGTGCTGCCGCACGAGCAGGCGCCGAATCCCTATGTGACGCCGGAGCTCAGCTTCAACTTCCACTATTTCGCGATCCGCAAGATGCATTTCCTGCTACGCGCCAAGGCGGTCACGGTGTTTCCGGGCGGCTTCGGCACGCTCGACGAGCTGTTCGAGACGGTGACGCTGATGCAGACAGGGCGCATGGCGCTGGTGCCGCTCATCCTGTTCGGCAAGGAATTCTGGCACAAGATCATCGATTTCGACGCGCTCGCTGCCTTCGGCACGATCGCGCCTGGTGATGTAGAGCTGATGCAGTTCGTCGAGACGGCCGACGAGGCCTGGAACATCATCGTGGATTTCTACGAGAAGCTGGAAGCCGAGAACGTTGCCGTCGCTGCCGCGCACAGCTGAGACAGACGAACCGGCCTTGGTCGGACTGCCACCTCTCCTCCGTCATGCTCGGGCTTGACCCGAGCATCCACGCCACAGACGCCGATAGATCCTCGGGTCAAGCCCGAGGATGACGTGGTGGGGAGGGACGGCCTGCAAAAAAAAACGCCCCGGCAATCAACCGGGGCGTTTTGAGTTGGTCGTGCTGATTATTTGCCGCGCCTGCCCATTTCGTCGGCGGTGATGAAACCGTCGCCATTGGCGTCGCGCTGCTTGAACAGGGTGGCCGCGGCGGTTTCCATTTCCGCCTTGGTCAGCGTGCCGTTCTTGTCCGCATCGGCGCGCTCGAACATGCGGCTGCCCATGCGGTCCATGCGCGCGTCGCGCAGAGCCTTGCGGGCTTCCTGCCGGGCTTCGCTATCGGTCGTCTTGACCTCGCGGAATGCCTTGCGGGCGTCGCGGAAGGCCTCACGCTTCGCATCGACCTCGGCCTTCGTCACCTCGCCGTTCTTGTCCGCGTCGAAGCGTTCGAAGGTCTGCGAGGCGCGCGCCAGCATTTCGTCCTGGGAGAGCTTGCCGTCGCTGTTGGCGTCGAGGCGCTTCAGCATGCGCTCGGCACGATCCTCGCGGTTCTTGCCGTGATGGCCCTTGCCCTTGTGCTGGCCGGCATCGGCCATGTCGAGGGCGCCATCCTTGTTGCGGTCGCGGCGTTCGAAGATCGTTTGCGCGGAAGCAAGAACCTCCGCTTCGGAGAGCGTGCCGTTCTTGTCGGTATCAGCGCGGTCGATCATGCGGCCGGCACCCGGCAGCATGATCGGGCCAGCGGCGCGCAGCGCCTCGATCGCCTTGTCCTTGTCGGCACCGGCCGCATCGCGGACGGCCTTGCGGGCCTGCCGGAAGGCATCGCGACGGGCCTTGATCTCGTCCTTCGTTACCTGGCCATTACCGTCGGCATCGAAGGTTTTGAAGGTCGCCGAAACGTTCGTCTTGAATTCGTCGAGCGAGACCTTGCCGTCCTTGTTGCCGTCGAGGCGCTCGATCATGGCAGCGCCGCGCTGGCCATGTTTGCCTTCGCCCTTGGCGGCGAAAGCGGGGGCGGTGGCGCCCGAAAGAAGAAGTCCGGCCGCAACGGCGCCGAGGAGAAGTTCTTTTCCAGTCATGGTCGTTTCCTTGTCCATCCATCATCGTCCCTGATGGCAGGATAGGGAGAACGCCGGCTTGCGCCAGTTACAAATTGGTAATTCAACCTTTTGACGAATAAGGGTTTTTTCCGTGTCCGGAATGTGGCGGGCTAGAGCATTTCTAGCCGAAGCGGCATCGCTTCGGCGTCGGATAATGCGGCAAAAAAATTTAGAGCAGCGCCTTGAGAAAACCCGTCAGGTCCGAGGTCATGTAGTCGATGTGCTGGTCCGCGTCCGAGCGCTTTTCCCAGGCATCGGCGAACTCGTGATGCTCGTCGCGCGGCGTCAAGAGCACGGTCTTCATGCCGAGCGTCTTGGGCACCAGCAGGTTGCGCGGCAGGTCCTCGAACATCACGGCATGGGTCGTGTCCACCCGGTGCAGCGCCATGAACTTGTCATAGGTCGCACCCGCCGGCTTCGGCACATATTCCGCCGCGACGATGTCGAAGACGTCGTCGAAATGGTCGAAGATACCGAGCGCGCGCGCCGCCATCTCGGCATGTTTTACGCTGCCATTGGTAAAGATGAACTTGCGGCCCGGCAGGGCCTTGATCGCCTCGCCGAGGTCGACGTCGGGCGCCAGGACCTCATAGTTGATGGCATGCGCCTTTTCGAGGAAGTCCGTCGGGTCGACGCCATGATGCAGCATCAGGCCCTGCAGCGTCGTGCCGTGCTCGAAATAATATTGCTTCTGCAAGGCCCGCGCGTCTTCGCGCGAAAGCCCGAGCAGCGCCGAGACGTAAGCCGTCATGTTCTTGTCGATCTGGGCGAAGAGATCGACGTGATGCGGATAGAGCGTGTTGTCCAGGTCGAAGACCCAGTCACGCACATGGGCGAAGTCGGCTTTGCTCGGAAGGTCGGTCATGGGCCGTCTTATGACACGGGCCACAGCCGAGGGAAACGGAATTTTCCGTGGCGGACGGAGCGGGTGATGGATTTGGCCCGGCCCGCATGCTAGCGGCAGGGCATGGAACTCTGGATCCCCATCACCATCGCCGCCGCCTTCCTGCAAAACCTGCGCTCGGCCCTGCAAAAGCACCTTCAGGGCAAGCTCGGCACGCGCGGCGCGAGCTTCGTGCGCTTTGGCTATGGCTTTCCTCTGGCGATCCTCTATGTGGTGGTGCTGCACTGGATCGTCGGTTTCGCCTTCCCGGTGCTCAACTGGACCTTCGCATTCTGGGCGGTGATCGGCGGCCTCGCGCAGATCTTCGCCACCATGCTGCTGGTCTACCTGTTCTCGCTCAGGAATTTCGCCGTCGGCACGGCCTATTCCAAGACGGAGCCGGTGCAGGCAGCGATCTTCGGCTTCGTGCTGCTCGGCGAGCGCATCACCTTCGGCGCCGTCATCGCCATCGTGGTCGGCGTCATCGGCGTGATGCTGATTTCGGTCGCCCGCGCGCCGCTCTCCTGGCGCAATACATTTGCGGCCCTGAGCAGCCGCACCGCGCTCATCGGCATCGCGTCCGGCGCCATCTTCGGCGTGTCCGCAGTTGCCTATCGCAGCGCGTCGCTTTCGCTTGATGGGCCGGGTCCGATCATGAATGCGGCCGTCACGCTCGCCTGCGTCACGACCTTCCAGACCGCTTTCATGCTGGTCTGGATGCTGTGGAAGGACAAGAACGAGATCGTGCAGGTCTTGAGAAGCTGGCGCTCCTCCGCGCTGGTCGGCATTGCCGGCGTGCTGGGCTCGGCCTGCTGGTTCACCGCGATGAGCCTCCAGCAGGTCGCCTATGTGCGTGCGCTCGGCCAGATCGAGCTGGTCTTCACCTTCATGGCCTCTTATTTCCTCTTCCACGAGCGGGTGAACCGCACGGAAGTGGTGGGATGCCTGCTGATTGTCTGCGGCATCCTCGGGCTTCTGTTCTGGTAATCAGGGCACGATCAGCGTGCCGGCGCCGTGCTCGGTGAAGATTTCGAGCAGCACCGAATGGGCGGTCTTGCCGTTGAGGATGACGACGCCCTGAACGCCCGCCTTGATGGCGTCGATGCAGGTCTCGACCTTGGGGATCATGCCGCCGGAAATCGTGCCGTCCTTGATAAGTTCGCGGGCCTGGGCGACTGAAAGCTCCTTGATGAGCTGGCCGTTCTTGTCGAGCACGCCCGGCACGTCGGTGAGGAACAGCAGGCGCGTGGCGTTCAGCGCCCCGGCGATGGCACCGGCAAAGGTGTCGGCGTTGATGTTGTAGGTGTGGCCGTCGCGGCCGGGCGCGACCGGGGCGATGACCGGGATCATCTCGGATTTTGCCAGCAAGTCGATCAGCGTGCGGTCGACTTCCACCACTTCGCCGACGAAGCCGAGATCGAGGATGCGCTCGATATTGCTGTCCGGGTCGATGACGGTCTTCTTGGCCTTTTCGGCGAAGACCATGTTGCCGTCCTTGCCGCAAAGGCCGATCGCCCATTCGCCCGTCTGGTTGATGAGCGCGACGATCTCCTTGTTGATCGAGCCGGCAAGCACCATCTCGACGATCTCGACCGTCTTCTGGTCGGTGACGCGCAGGCCCCCTTCGAATTTCGATTCGATGCCCATCTTGGTCAGCATGGCGCCGATCTGCGGGCCGCCGCCATGCACGACGATCGGGTTGACGCCGGATTGCTTGAGCAGCGCCACATCGCTCGCAAAAGCCTTGCCGAGTTCCGCATTGCCCATGGCGTGGCCGCCATATTTCACCACGATGGTCTTGTTCTCGTAGCGCTGCATGTAGGGCAGGGCTTGCGCGAGAAGGCGGGCTTGGGTTTCGCTTTCGGATAGGGACATGGCGGCCTCGTGGGAATGGGTGGGCGCCTGTTTAACGCATGTTTTGTGACGATGGAATGATCCGTCGGCCACAATGCGGCCAAGGGGGAGAAAAAGAAGAAAGGATGGCGTCTCGCAATGCCGGATCGGTGGCAACGAAAGCCGATGGGGAATATGATGCGCTGCTCGTTCGTTTCATGAGCAAAACCGCGCCTGCATGCTTATATAGGCAAGACGAGGGCCGCGCCTGACGGAAACCGGTCGAAATCGAGAGAGTGCATGAGCCGATGACGGCGCCTGACAAAGATATGAGAGACCCCCGCCGCGACGAGGTGATCGCCGGCGAATATGTGCTCGGGGTGCTTTCCGCCGAAGACCGCCGCAAGGTCGAGGCGCGGCTGGCGAAGGATCGCCAGTTCGCCGCCATGGTCAACCGCTGGGAAGAAAACCTCTCCACCTTCAACGACGACTACGAGGCGCTGCACCTGCCGCCGCGCGCCCGTTCCCCGATGGAACAGCGCCTGCTCGGCGCGGATATGCGCGACGCCGCGTTTTCCGGCAAGGTCGCCGGCGGCTGCTGGGGTTCGCTCGCCTTCTGGCGGGCCTTCGCCCTGGCCTCCTTTGCCGTAACCGCGGGGCTCGCCTTTTCGATGAGCGCGCTGCTCGCGCCGCGCCCGATGAGCGGCGGCCGGCTGGTCGCGGATCTCACGGGCGAGGGGGCCGCGGTCAATCTGGTGGCGCGCTACGACGATACGAGCGGTGCGATCCGCGTCACCCCCGTCGCCGGCGGCAAGGAGAAGGAAAAGTCGCTGGAACTTTGGCTGACGCAGGAGGGCAGGGCACCGGTCTCGCTCGGCGTGCTGCCGCAGACGGGCGAGGGCGAGCTCGCCGTGCCGGCGGAAATGCGCACGCGCCTCGTGCAGGGCGCCCAGCTTGCCGTCAGCGTCGAGCCTTTCGGCGGCTCGCAGACCGGCAGCGTCACCGGCCCGGTCATCGCTTCGGGTGCAGCGCGTTTCGACTAAAGCAATTTCAGCCGAAGCGGCATCGCTTCGGCGTCGGATAATGCGGCAAAACAAAAACCTAGCGCTGGATGGCGGTGATGATGGCGCTGCGCAGGCTGTCGAGCCCGCGGCCTTTTTCCGATGAGGTGGCCAGCACCTCCGGATAGGCGGCCGGGCGCTTCTTGATCTTCAGCAGCGTTTCCTCGACGAGGCGCGGCACGCCGGCATCCTTGATCTTGTCGGTCTTGGTCAGCACGAGCTGGTAGGAGACGGCGGCCTTGTCGAGCAGCGCGAAGACCTCCTCGTCATTCGGCTTCACGCCGTGGCGGCTGTCGATCAGCACATAGACGCGCTTCAGCGTCGAGCGTCCGCGCAGGTAATCGAAGACGAGCTTGGTCCAGTTGTCGACCTGTTCCTTCGGTGCCTGTGCATAGCCGTAGCCGGGCATGTCGACGAGCGCCATCGGCGGCAGGTCGCCTTCCGCCCCCGAAAAGCCGTCCGGAACGAAATAGTTGAGTTCCTGCGTGCGGCCGGGCGTGTTCGAGGTGCGCGCCAGGCCCTTGTGGCCGACGAGCGCGTTGATCAGCGACGATTTCCCGACATTCGACCGCCCGGCAAAGGCGACCTCGGCCGGGCCTTCCGGCGGCAGGAACTTCATGGCCGGCACGCCGCGGATGAAGATCCACGGCCTGCCGAACAGCGGCTTGTCGTCCGGGGATGTCGTCTCGGTCATAAATCTCGCCTTTGTTGTCAGCCCCCCGCTTCCGGGTTTTGGCCGCGAAAGTCAAGCGCGGCGCTGGCGCCAGAGCTCCACGCCGAGATAACACAGCAGCGCCGCAAGCACGATCACGCCGCCGATGACCGTCCTGAGACCAGGGATTTCGCCATGGATGACGGCCACCCAGAGGGGGCCGAGAACGGTCTCGGCCGTGCCCAACAAGGCGGCAAGGGCGGACGGGATGAGGCGCGCGCCGGTGACGAAGAGTGCGAGGCCGAGGCCGAAATTGAGCGCGCCGAAGACGATGAGGATGCCGAGTTCGCTTGCCGTCACGGCAAAGCCGGAGGCCTGGCTTGCCGCCGTGAGGCAGGCAATGACCGTGCCGAGGAAGACGGCGGGCGTCATGCGCACATGGGCGAAGCGGCGGGTGATGATGGTCGCCGTGGCAAAGGCGAAGGCGATGAGGATGGCGAGCGCGTCGCCCATCATCGAAACGCTGCCGCCGAGCGATTCCGACACCATGATGGCGACGCCGCCGATCACGGCGGCAATCGCGATCCAGGTGTGGACGGCAATCCGCTCGCGAAAGAGCAGCCAGGCCATCAGCGCCGCGATCAGCGGCACGCCGGCCTGGATCAGCACGACGTTGGCGACGGTCGTATAGGCGAGCGCCAGGATGAAGGCGGTGGAGGCGACGGCGAAACAGACGCCGACGGCGACGCCGGCAAGGCCCATGCCCTTGAAAAGCTGCACCGTGCCGCGCGGTCCGTCGCGCACCAGCATGAAGCCGAGCAGGAAGAGGGCGGCGAAGAGCGAGCGCCAGAAGACGACGATCCAGCCGTCCTCGATGGTGAGAAACCGCGCCAGCGTGCCGCCAAAGCTCCACACGACGGCGGAGCCGAGCACCAGGGCGGCGCCATACCCCTGCCCCCGGCTGTCCGGAACGGTGGGGGTGAGCGGAAGCGATGAGGCGGACATGGGGCGCTCGCAGGTTGGGGATTGTCGCAAGCATGCCAGAAGCCGCGCCTGCGGCGCTTCCATGCCAGCGACGAGGCGATGTCGCAAGCGGGCCGTGCATAAAAAAACGGCAAAAGAAAACCCCGGCGCGAGGCCGGGGTTTCTGATGTTACGTCGGAAGGGCCGTCAGGGTGATCCGGCTTTTTTCCCGAACAATCCCTTGAGATTGTCGAAGAGCTCGATCTTCACGCCCTGGCGCTTCATGATGATCGCCTGCTGAATGATCGAGAGTGTGTTGTTCCAGGCCCAGTAGATCACGAGGCCGGCCGGGAAGGTCGCCAGCATGAAGGTGAAGATCAGCGGCATCCAGGTGAAGATCATCGCCTGGGTCGGATCCGGCGGCGTCGGGTTCATGCGCATCTGCAGGAACATCGTGATGCCCATGATGATGGGCCAGACGCCGATCATCAGGAAGTGCGGCACGTCGTAGGGCAGCAGGCCGAACAGGTTGAACAGCGACGTCGGATCGGGCGCGGAAAGGTCCTGGATCCAGCCGAAGAACGGCGCATGCCGCATCTCGATCGTGACGTAGATGACCTTGTAGAGCGCGAAGAAGACCGGGATCTGCAGGAGGATCGGCCAGCAGCCCGCAAGCGGGTTGATCTTCTCTTCCTTGTAGAGCTGCATCGTCGCCTGCTGCAGCGCCATGCGGTCGTCGCCGTGCTTGGCCTTCAGCTCCTCCATCTTCGGCTGCATCTTCTTCATGTTCGCCATGGAAGCGTACTGCTTGTTGGCAAGCGGGAAGAACAGGCCCTTGACGACGATCGTGGTGATCAGGATTGCGATGCCGAAATTGCCGAAGTAGCGGAAGAAGAAGTCCATCAGCTGGAACATCGGCTTGGTGAAGAACCAGAACCAGCCCCAGTCGATCATCAGGTCGAACTGCGGGATCGAATAGGAGGTCTCGTACTGGTCGATGATCGGCACTTCCTTGGCGCCGCCGAAGAACAGGTTCTTCACCTCGATCGTCTGGCCGGGTGCAATGGAAATGTCGTCCTGGCGGTAATCCGCCTGGTAGCGCGGGCGGCCGTCCTTGAAGTAGGAGAAGCGCGTCTCGTAGGGCATCGCCTGCGGCGGCACGATGGCCGTCGCCCAATATTTGTCGGTGATGCCGAGCCAGCCGCCGGTCGCCTTGCCGGGTGCGACCGTCGTGTCTTCCTCGGTCGTGGTGTACTTCACCTCATGCAGGCCGAGATTGCCGAGCACGCCGATGAAGCCTTCGTGCAGCACGTAGACGGAGGGTTCGGTCGGCTTGAAGAAGCGCGTCGAGCGGCCGTAGGGCGAGAGCGCGATCGCCGCTTCCGTGCGGTTCTCGATGCTGTCGGCGATCGTGAACATGTAATGTTCGTCGACCGAGATCGTGCGGGTGAAGGTGATGTTCTTGTCGTTGGTATAGGTCAGCTTGACCGGGGTGGTCTGCGTCAGCTTGCCGGTGCCGTCCTGCGTCCAGACGGTCTGCGGGCCGGGGACCTGGCCGGTCGTCTCGCTGCCGACATAGCCGATTTCGGCGAAGTAGCCGTGTTCGGCTTCGGCCGGGCTGAGCAGGGTGATGATCGGGCTCGACTTGTCGACGGTCTGGTGGAAGCCCTTGAGCTTCAGGTCGTCGAAGCGGGAACCGGTGAGCGCGATGGAGCCGGAAAGCGAAGGCGTGTCGATTTCGACGCGGGCGGACTTGGCAAGGGCTGCCTCGCGCGTCTCGGTCGTGGTGGCCGTCGCGGCACCGCCCGGCAGCGCGCCGCTCGTCGCCGTGCCCGTTCCAGTCGCCGTGCCCGTACCCGTCGTGGTCGTGCCGCCGGCGGTCGTCGTCTGCCCGCTCTGGGCCTGCTGCGCTTCGAGCGCGGCGCGGTCCTTTTCAAGCTTCGGGTTCACATAGAGGAACTGCCAGGCAACGAGGATCAGCACGGACAGCGCGATCGCCACGAAATAATTGCGGTTGTTTTCCATCACTCTTTCCCGGGAGCAGCAGGGCGCTGCTGCTGCTTCTGTTTCTGCCTTGTCGCGATCCTCTCCTTGAGACCGGCCACAAGGGTTTTGAACGGCGCGTGCAACACGTCCCGTCTGGCGACAACCACATAGTCGTGTCCGGGCTCCATTGCAAACCCGGCGGATAGCCGCACCACCTCTTTCAGGCGCCGCCGCATGCGATTGCGTTCCACGGCATTGCCGTGTTTCTTGGTAACGGTAAAGCCGACGCGGGGCTGTTCGTCCGGCATCTGCCGGTCGCGCACTTCGAGAAGGAACAGCGATCCCCTGCGCTTCTCTCCCTCGCGCACAAAAAGAAACTGCGGACGGCTTTTCAGCCGTCCGACAGCAGATTGTCTAACAGTTTTCGTCATTGCCCGTCGCCTCGGTTCCGGGCATTCACGGCCTTAGGCCGAGAGGCTTGCGCGGCCGCGTGCACGGCGTGCGGACAGAACCTTGCGGCCGCCCTTGGTAGCCATGCGGGCACGGAAGCCGTGACGACGCTTGCGAACAAGCTTGGAGGGTTGGTAGGTACGCTTGGTCATTTATTTAATACCGCGGTGTGCGGCCCTTCTTGGGTTTGCGTTAACGCAAGCAGCGTTCAAAGTCCGGCACAGCCCGGCCCTCGCGGGAAGGCAGTTTCCAGACGTGCGCGGCTTATAAGGGCAAAGCCGGTGGAAAGTCAATTGCCGGCGGACCACGGCCTTAACTGTCACAATCGTTAAAACGCCGGCCACCTGCGGTTGAGCGCAACGTGCAGATCGTCATGTTTGCCTCACCTTACGTAAGGAAAATCGCCTGATTTTCTTGGGAAATTCCGTACTTCAGAATATTAGCGGAAATTCACTCGCCTCCCGTTTGAGCGGGTTCCCTCAAAATCTAATTAACCTTTAGCGTTTACCGTTCATATCCACGGACAGAGCGGGCGTGCCGTTTTGTCGATCCTGTATCCGTGCCTTTTGGAGTTCGACGTGAAGATACGCGGCAAGATTTACCTCATCGTGGGCGTGATGGGCCTCATCTCCGTCTGCATCGGCGGTATCGCCGTGCATGTGGTCTCGGAGTTCAGCGAGAAGCTCCACCAGTATGAGAACGCCGCCGACCGCGCCTTCCTCGGCGAGCACCTGAACCGCCAGGTCACCGCCGTGGTGATGGAAGCCCGCGGCATCTACGCCTCCAAGGATATGGAAGGCGCGCAGAAATTCGCCGAAGGCATCGCCAAGGAATTGAATGGCATCGACGAGACGCTGAAGGAATGGCAGCCGATCGTGCCGGCCGAGCAGAAGCCCGCCTTCGACGCCGTCGTGGCACGCTCCGCCGAATTCCGCACCTTCCGCACGGAAACCGCCCGCCTCGGCACCACGGTCTCCATCGCCGCCGCCAACGAGCAGGGCAACAACGAGCTCAACCGCGCCAACCGCAAGGCCTTCCAGAAGGAAATCGACGCCGTCGTCCAGACGGACAACGAGAACCTGACCGCGATCAAGGCCGAAATCGCCGCCTTCGAGACCCTCATGCTGACGCTGGTGCTCGGCACGGTCGGCGCCGGCTTGCTCATCGGCGGCGGTGCGGCCTTCTACATCGCGACCAACGAACTGAGCCGCCCGATCCAGAACGTCACGCACACGATGAACCGTCTTGCCGGCGGCGACCTGGACACGGAAGTGCCCTATGCCGGCCGCAAGGACGAGATCGGCGAAATGGCCGGCGCCGTCGCGATCTTCCGCCAGAACGCCATCACCGTGCGTGATCTCAACGCCCAGGAGCAGGTGCTGCGCGAAAAGAGCGCCGACCTCCAGTCGTCCATCGCCACCGTCGTGCATGCCGCCGCCGCCGGCGACTTCTCCTCGCGCATAGGCAAGGACTACCAGAACGAAGACCTCAACCGCTTCGCCCGCAGCGTCAACGAGCTCGTTGCCGGCGTCGAGAAGGGCATTGCCGAAACCCGTCGCGTCATCGGCGCGCTGGCCGAAGGCGACCTGACGCAGACAATGGACGGCTCCTTCCGCGGCGCCTTCGCCGAATTGCAGCAGAACGTCAACGCCACCTTCGCGACCCTCCAGCGCACCATGCGCGAGGTGCGCGCCTCGACGGATGCGATCAATGCCAATTCCGGCGAACTGCGCACCGCTTCCGACGACCTCTCCAAGCGCACCGAGCAGCAGGCCGCGGCCCTTGAAGAAACCTCCGCTGCGCTGGAAGAGATCACCGCCGCCGTCAAGAATTCGACGGAGCGGGCGAACGAGGCGACCAGCATGGTCGGCGAAGCGACGCAGAGCGCAAAACAGTCCGGCGATATCGTGCGCAACGCCATCGGTGCAATGAGCCGCATCGAGCAGGCCTCGAACGAGATCAGCCAGATCATCTCGGTCATCGACGAGATCGCCTTCCAGACCAATCTGCTGGCACTCAACGCCGGTGTCGAGGCCGCCCGCGCCGGAGAGGCCGGCAAGGGTTTTGCCGTCGTCGCGCAGGAAGTGCGCGAACTGGCGCAGCGCGCCGCAAGCGCCGCGAAGGACATCAAGGGCCTCATCACCAAGTCCGGCAGCGAAGTGGCCGTCGGCGTGAAATATGTGCAGGAAACCGGTTTGGCGCTTTCGGACATCGAAACCCGCGTCGTCACCATCAACGACCGCATCCACGCGATCGCCACCGCCGCCCGCGAGCAAGCGACGGGCCTGCAGGAAATCAGCACCGCCATCAACCAGATGGACCAGGTCACCCAGCACAATGCTGCGATGGTGGAGGAAACCTCCGCAGCCACGCACAAGCTGAAAAGCGAGGCCGACAGCCTGGCCGATCTCATGGCGCGCTTCCGCACCGGCGACACCGTACAGCGCATGGCGCCGGTACGGGCCGATACCCGCCCGGTCGAATCACCGGCCCGCCGCATGATCGGCAACGTCACCCGCGCCTTCGGCGGCAGCCGCGCCACCGCAACGGCGGCCGTCGCCCAGGAGAACTGGGAAGAATTCTGATCGATAGCCGGATTCCCTGGCAGGATCCGTAGAACGCAGGCGCGGCGGTCGTTGGATCGCCGCGCTTTTTGTTGCGGTCTGCAACGGCGTTGGAAAAATTGCCGTAATCTCCTATGATTGGCTATTGGCTGATGCCGAAAATGCGTCGTCGATCCTCGGATGGCGACGCCGTTTGCCGTTCTGCGGCGTGTCCAGGAGTTGAGTCATGGTGGACAGAGACGGGACGCCGTCCTTGACCGAGACGCCGGTGCCGGCGGTCGGCTTCCTGTCCGGGCTTTCGGGCAGGCTGCTCCTCCTCACCGCCGTCTTCGTCATGATTGCCGAAGTGCTGATCTTCGTGCCCTCGGTCGCCAATATGCGCCTGCAATGGCTGCGCGACCGCCTGAACACGGCGGCAGCCGCCAGCGTCGTCATCGAAGGCCTGCCGGACCAGGAGCTGCCGCGCGCCGTGCAGCAGGAGACGCTGATGGCGACCGGCGCCAAGGCGATCATCCTCAAGAAGCAGGACGCCTCGCGCATGGTCGCCGCCGTCGAGATGCCGCCGAGCATCGATGCGGAATACGACCTCTCCGACGTCTCGACACTCACCGCCGTCTACGACGCCTTCGACACGCTGATCTTCGGCGGCGACCGTGTCATCCGCGTCTATGGCCCCGTCGGCGAATCGAGCACGCGCATCGAACTCCTGCTTGACGAACGCGCGCTGCGCCGCGCCATGCTCGGCTATGCGCGCAACGTCTTCATCCTGTCGATGATCATCTCGCTGGTCACGGCCAGCCCGATCTTCTTCGCGCTCAACCGCCTGCTGATCCGCCCGATGCGCCGCATGACGGCGAACATCCAGGAATTCGCCGCCGACCCCTCCAACCCCGCCCGCGTGCTGAAACCCTCCGGCGGGCGCGACGAGATCGCGGTGGCCGGCATTCACTTGGCCGCCATGCAGCAGACGCTGCAACGCACGCTGAAGGAACAGAAGAACCTCGCCGACCTCGGCCTCGCCGTGTCGAAGATCAACCACGACATGCGCAACATCCTCTCCTCCGCCCAGCTGATGTCCGACCGCCTGTCGGATGTCGACGATCCGGTGGTGAAACGCGTCGCGCCAAAACTCTTGCGCAGCATCGACCGGGCGGTGGGCTATACCAACGAGGTGCTTTCCTACGGCCGCATGCGCGAGCCGGAGCCGCGCCGCCGCTTCGTGGCGCTGCGCCCGCTGGTGCAGGAGGTCTCCGAGGTGCTGGCGATCGATGCGCGCGGGGATATCGAATTCGTGCTCCAGGTCGAGCCCGGCCTCCAGGTCGATGCGGATAGCGAGCAGCTCTTCCGCGTCATCCACAATCTCTGCCGCAACGCGGTGGAGGCTCTGGCGCAGGATACCGCCGCCGACCGCCGCACCGTGCTCGTCACGGGGCTTCGCACCGGCAGCGTGGTGTCGATCGCCATCGACGACAACGGCCCCGGCATGCCCGCCAAGGCGCGCGACAACCTCTTCGCCGCCTTCCGCGGTTCCGTGCGCTCCGGCGGCACCGGCCTTGGTCTTGCGATCGCCCGCGAACTGGTGCTCGCCCACGGCGGCACGATCGCGCTTGTGGAAAAGGCGACGCCCGGCACCCTCTTCCGCATCGAGCTGCCCGACCGCCCCGTCCCCCTCGACGCCTTCCGCCACCGGGCCTGATCGCCCGGGCGTTGAAGGCGGCATGTGACGGCACGATGAAAAAAGTACATCTTTTCTCAGAAATCCGCTTGCAATAAGCCGGCGATCCCTTTAGGAACCGCCTCGCAGCCGGGCAGTAGACGCCTTGTTGCCAGCGCACCCGTAGCTCAGCTGGATAGAGCACCAGACTACGAATCTGGGGGTCAGGAGTTCGAATCTCTTCGGGTGCGCCATTTCTTTTCCAGATCGAATAATCTGGTCTTAGATCCTTCCCACCAAAATCACCGGATGCTAGCGACGTTGATCTTGGTCAGCGTCTTGACGGTACTCAGAAAAGAAAAAAGGGTCCGAATCCGGACCCTTCTCAGTTCTCTCCCGCGATTGCTGGTCGCGTTGAGCGTCAGATCACCGTGGTCTTGATGAAGATCGAGTTCACGTCCGTGTGGGCGAGGAAGCCGTAGCCGCGGGGCTTGAGGATCTGCACGAATTCCTCGAAGCGGCCCTCGTGTTCGCACTGGATGATGGTGGGCTGGAAGACGTGGTCCATTTCCGATAGCACGGCGGCGTCGAGGCCCTCCACATCCACCGAGAGATAGTCGCAATGGGTGCCGTAGTGCTTCTTCAGGAAGTCGTTGATGTGCATGTTCTCGCATTCGATCGACTCGACGATATTGTCGGTGCCGCCGAAATTCTGGAACATCGAGATGTGGTCCGTCGAAATGGAGGACAGCTCGTTCTTTTCGTGGATGTGCAGCTTGATCGTTTTTTCGTGCGAGACGCTGATGGCGCAGTTCACAACGGTGTCGTTGGGGCGCGCCTTTTGCAGCGTTTCGGCGAGCGACGGGATCGCCTCCACCAGCACGCCCGTGGCGCCGTAGAGCTTGTAGAGTAGGTAGGTCGCGCTCGTCTGGAACGGGTGGTTGGCGCCGATCTCGATGTAGCGGATCGAGTCCATCGAACGCCCGGCGCGGCGCATCTGCGCGCGCAGAACCGATTCGACGATGAAGTCCTCGTTACATTGCCCGTAGGTCTCGTAGATGTTCGTCGGGATCGGTGCGGGATTGATGCCGAACGTATTGCATTCGTTGGCGATGAACGGGTTCTGGAAGACGTGCCGTACGGTCTTGAGCATGCATGGTTCCTTTGTCCTGGCGAGTTCCCGTAGCGCTCAAGGCGACGGCAATCTTTCACTCCTCCTTACGGGCGCCGACTTACCTGAGGCTTGTCTGTCGCAAGGGCGGAAAGCGGACGGGATCAAATTTGGCGATTTACAATAGTAATATAATATGATGTTTTATCCGGACTGCTGAGGAGTTTCCTTCATCGAAGAGGGCGGAGCCGTGCGCAAAAAGGGCCTGCTCGAAACCATGATGAACGGTGCGGCGGCGCATTCCAGCCATTCGCAGGTTGTCGATGCGCTCGGCAAGGCGATCGTTTCCGGCGAATTCGCGGTCGGGGCGACGCTGCCGGGTGATGCGGAGCTGGAGGCGCGCTTCGGCGTGTCGCGTACGGTGTTGCGCGAGGCGATGAAGACGCTGGCCGCCAAGGGGCTTATCGTGCCGCGGGCGCGCATCGGCACGCGGGTGATGCCGAAGGCCGAGTGGAACCTGTTCGACGGCGACATCCTCACCTGGCATTTCGCCGTGGGCGTGGATGACGGTTTCCTCATCCACTTGAGCGACATCCGCCTCGGTTTCGAGCCGCATGCCGCAGCGCTGGCCGCCCGCCACGCAGTGGAGGCGGATATCAACCAGATGATGCTGCTCGCCGTCGCCATGGGCGATCCGGATCACACGCCGGAAAGCCTGGCGCTCGCCGACCTGCGCTTCCATCTCGCCGTCATGGAGGCCTCGCGCAATCCCTTCATGCGCACCATCGGTAGCCTCATCGAGGCGGCGCTGGCCGGCGTCTTCAAGCTGAGTTCGCCGGCCGCCGATCGCGGCAAGATCGGCGATGTCGCGGCCAGCCACATGCGCATCGTGGAGGAAATCCGCCGTCGCGACGAGGACGGTGCGCGGCGCGCCATGGAAAACGTCATCCGCGTCGGCCGGGGCCGGATGATGGGGGCTTTGGGGGCGCCAGAGGCCTGAAAAGGTCGCCGGCCGTGACCGATATGCCACGGCCTGCCTTGCTCATGCCGCGCGCAAGGCTGCCGCCGCATCGCTTCGCTTCAAAACCGCCCGCCGCTCCGCTAAGCAGGGGCGAATGGTTGAGGCCGCACCGGCGAAACCTGGAAAGCGGAAGGAAGCGGGGCATGACGAACCGCGAAAGGCCGCGCGTATTGCGTCGCGTGATCATGGCCGGGCTGCTGGCGCTGGCGGGTTGTGCCGGACGGCCGGAAGGCGTGCTGCTGCCGGGCGGCGAGCCGCCGGCGGGGGTCTCGAAGGTCGACCTGCTCGTCGCCACCACACGCGCGCCGTCGAAACAGCCGGGCGTGCTGTTTTCCGGCGAGCGCGGTTCCGATCTCCAGATGCGCGAGATTACGATCTCCATTCCGGCGGATGACAAGCGCAAGGTCGGCCAGGTGCAATGGCCGGAAAAACTGCCCGCCGATCCACTGAAGGATTTTACCACCGTCAGCGTGACGCCGATCGACAGCGCCAAGGCCGGCAAGGCCTGGCTCGGTGCGAACCTGCCGAAGAGCCGGCGCGTGCTCATCTTCGTGCACGGCTTCAACAATCGTTATGAGGATGCCGTTTACCGTTTCGCGCAGATCGTGCACGATTCGAAGACCGATGCGGCACCGATCATCTTCACCTGGCCATCGCGCGCCAGCATCTTCGATTATTCCTATGACAAGGAAAGCACCAACTATTCGCGCGATGCTTTGGAGGAGTTGCTGCGTGCCGCCGTGAACTCGCCCCAGGTGGGTGAAATCACGATCATGGCTCATTCCATGGGCACTTGGCTTGCGGTGGAGACGCTGCGCCAGATGGCGATCCGCGACGGGCGCGTGCCGAAGAAGATCCAGCAGGTCATCCTTGCGTCACCCGATCTCGACGTCGACGTCTTCGGCCAGCAGCTGCGTGCGATCGGCAATGACCGGCCGAACTTCACACTGTTCGTCTCGCGGGACGACCGGGCGCTGACCCTGTCGCGCCGCATTTCCGGCAATGTCGACCGCCTCGGCCAGATCGACCCTTCACAGGAGCCCTATCGCTCCATGCTGGAAAAGCAGGGCATCACGGTGCTCGACCTGACGGCGCTGAAATCCGGCGACAGCCTGAACCACGGCAAATTCGCCGAAAGCCCGGAGGTCGTGCAGCTCATCGGCAATCGCCTGATCGCCGGCCAGACCGTCACCGATTCCGAGGTCGGCATCGGCGACCGGCTAGGCGCCGTGGCGCTCGGCACGGCGCAGACGGTCGGCAGTGCGGCCAGCATCGCGGTCTCGACGCCAATTGCGGTCTTCGATCCGGTGACGCGAAAGAACTACAACGATCAATGGCTGCGCTTCGGCAGTTCGGTCGAGAACACGGCGGTCACCGCGACCGGCCAGTAACCCGCGCATGGAAAAGGCGGCCCCCGTAAGGGCCGCCCTCCACTCATCCCGCAAGGGTCAGCGGACCCAGATGACCTCACGGGTGCCGCGGTCGACGAGAACAGGGCGCTCGTCGACATAGATGTAGCCGTAGTTCGGGTTTTCCGGCACTTCGACGATCTGCACGGTTTCAGGGATCACGACGCCGGCCTCGACCGGGCCTTCCAGCAGGACGGGATCGAGCGGATGGCGCTCGACATAGGTGATGGTGGTTTCCGGAATGTCGCTCGAAATGCTCGCCGTCGTCTCGACCTCAGGCGCATAGACGACCTGGCGGCTGTCGGTGCGCACGATCACCGGACGGTTGTCGACATAGACATAGGCGAGGTCCGGGTGATCCGGGATCGGCGTCAGCGTCACGGTGTTGTCGAAGCGCGTATCGGCGGTGACCTGGCCTTGCAGCACTACCGGCGGCGTCGGGTTTTCCATCACATAGACGCGGGCATCATCCGGAACGGCGGCTTCCGCGCCGATCGCGACACCCGCCACACCGCCGACGATGGCGCCGACCGGGCCGCCGACGACGGCACCGACGGCAGCACCCGCAGCGCCGCCGGCGGCACCGCCGAGAACTTCCTTGTCGCCGTCGTCCGCATGGGCGACCGTGGCGCCGATGAGTGCCAGGGCGGCACCGGCCATGAGAATCTTGCGCATGTCTTTCTCCTTCGAAAGTTGGGTTTCCCACCCCTTCGGCGGAGACAACGGCATAGGCCCTGCGCGGTTCCCCAAGGGCCGCGCCGGGACGTCTCACGTTGTGTAACGCGCGTTAACCGGCGCCCTCAGGCAATCTCGGAATCGCGCCGCGCGATCTCGTAATCCTCGTGGTGCACCTGCAAACCCTCTTCCGTCACCACGACGATGCCATAGGCGGCCGGCTCGTCCACCGAGAGCGAGGCGTTCGGCGCGTCGAAGGGCATCGGCTGCTGGTGCACCGGGCTCTTGAAGATCGAGAAGGAAATGCCGCGATGCGAGCCGCCGATCGTGCGATGCACATGGCCGGCGAAGATGTGGCGGACATTGCCGTGTTTCAGCACAAGTTCGTAGAAGGCGTCCTCGTTGCCGAGCCGGATCGCGTCCATGCCGGTAAAGCCCGTCTTGTGCGGCGGGTGGTGCATGAAGAGGAGCACCGGCCGGCCGCCGGCGCTTGAAAGCGTGCGGTCGAGCCAGGCGAGGCGCGTTTCGCAGAGATAGCCGGCATGGCTCATCGGATAGTCGTAGGGCGGGGCGAACAGCGTGTCGAGCAGCACGACGCGGCAGTCGTCAAAGTCGATCGCCTGCTGCACGAAGCCGTTTTCGTCCGGCGCGACATGGGTGAAGGTTTCCAGGAAACGCTCGCGATAATCATGGTTGCCGATGGTGATGGCGGCGGGCGGCACGAGCAGGGAGATGAGTTCGCGCAGCCGCTCGTAGGACATCGTGTCGGCGCGGTGCGTCAGGTCGCCGGTGAAGATGACCCGGTCGGCATCGGCATGGTATCGGTTGACATGCTCTATACCGGCGAGCAGCCGCTGGTAAGGGTCGAGGCCGATGATCGTCGTGCCCTCGGGCACCATGTGCAGGTCGGTGAAAACAATGAGCTTGGTCATGAAAAGGATCTCGTTGCGGGCGCTATTTCGTAGCGCGCAATGCTGTCGCATGAAAAGCAGTTGGAACAGATGACGATCTGATATATCAGAGAGTCGACACTGCCGGCGGACCGGCAAAGACGGAGCGAGACGACATGAGATGGAAGCGCACGATCCAGTTGCTGGACGTTCATTGCGAAGGCGAGATCGGCAAGGTGGCGATCGGCGGCGTGCCGAAAATCCCCGGCAACACGATCGCCGAGCAGCTCAACCATATCAACACGGTCGATGACAGCCTGCGCCGCTTCCTCTGCCTGGAGCCGCGGGCGGCTGCGACCGGTTCGGTCAACCTGCTAGTGCCGGCCAAGCGCCCGGAGGCCGATGCCGGCTTCATCATCCTGCAGGCCGACCAGGCGCACGCCTCGTCCGGCTCAAACTCCATCTGCGTCACCACGGCGCTGCTCGAATCCGGCATCGTCGAGATGAAGGAGCCGGAGACGGTGGTGATCCTCGATACCGCCGCGGGCCTCGTCAAGGCGACGGCGACCTGCCGCGACGGGCGCTGCGAGAAGGTCAAGCTCACCATGGTGCCGTCCTTCGTCGAGGCGCTGGATGTCGAGATCGACACGCCGCACTGGGGCCGTGTGCGCTTCGACATTTCCTATGGCGGCATTTTCTATGCGCTGGTTGATGTCGACCAGGTCGGCACGAAGATCGAGAAGGCGAACGCCCGTGCGCTCGTCGATGCTGGCATGGCGCTGAAGGACCTGATCAACAAGTCGATGAAGGTCGTGCATCCGGAAATTCCGGAAATCAGCGGCATCGCCTATGTGATGTTCCGCGATCGCGACCCGGACGGCCTGGTGCGCACCGCCACCACCATGTGGCCCGGCCGCGTCGACCGCTCGCCCTGCGGCACCGGCAACTCCGCCAACCTCGCGACGCTGCACGCCCGTGGTCTTGCGAAAGTGGGCGATACGTTCCGCTCGCGCTCGATCATCGGGTCCGAGTTCGAGGTGGGGCTTGCAGCGGAAACCGAGGTTGCCGGCCGCAAGGCGATCATCCCGACCATCACCGGCCGCGGCTGGACCTTCGGCCTGCACCAGATCGCGCTCGACCCGACCGACCCGCTCGCCAACGGCTTTGCGATGACGGACACCTGGGGTCCGCAGGCGGGCGAGATCGGCTAAAGCAATTCCAGCAAAAGTGTGCAGCGGTTTTGCGTCCGGAATTGCGCAAAGAGGTGCTTATTTCTCGGCGTAGTGCTTTTCGATCGCGCCGAGCGTGATCGGGTCGATCTCGGCATTCTCGGCGCCGGCGATCAGCTTGCGCTGGGCCAGCACCTGCTTGATGGCGAGGCGGGCATCGGCGCTGAGCCTCTCCGGCGCGTCGCGCAGGATCACTTCGAGATCGACGTCGCGCATCTCGAAGGCGGCGACGAGGCTGTTTACCGCTTGCTCGACATTCTTCACGATGCCGGTGCCGCTCTGCTGCATCAGTCCGAATTTCAGCTTGCCGTAGCTGTCGCCACGGTCGGCCGCCTGCTTGAAGTAGCCGGCAGCGGCGGAAAGATCCTGCGAAACGCCTTCGCCGGATTCCAGCATGAGGCCGAGATTGATCATCGCATCGACGCTGCCGCCCTCGACGGCCAGCCGGTAGAAGGCCGCCGCTCGGGCATTGTCCTCGGTGACGAGGCTGCCATCGTCGAGCAGCACGCCGAGATTGAAGGCCGCCGTCTCGTCGCCGGCCGCCGCCGCCTTGTCGAACCAGCGGGCCGCTTCCGCGCCGTTGATCTCCGTGCCGATGCCGTCGCGATAGGCGACGCCGAGATTGTAGGCGCCGAGCATGTCGCCCAGTTCCGCGGCCTTCTTGTAGTGGCTGAATTCGGCGGCGGGATCGCCGCGTTTTCCGAGCATGGCGCCGTAGTTCACCATCGCAACGGTGTGACCGAGCGCCGACGCTTCGGCATAGAGCTTCATAGCTTCGAGGTCCTGGCCGGCGCGCTCCAGGGCGCGAGCGAGCTGGAAGGCCATGCGGGCACCGCCGCCGGCATTATAGGCCTCGCGGCAGGCGGAAAGGGCCGCGCCGATCTCGATATCTTCCAGCGCAACCGGCGCGAAGGCCGTGTTGCGGGTCATGTCGTAGCGGCTGCCGGCGCTGGCATCGCAGCGGGCTTCGATCGAAAGCGTGTTGGCCTGGACGCTGCCTGCGGCGCCGGAAAGCAGCACCGCGAAGAAAAGGGCGCGGCCAGCCGTCTTTACTCCTGTGGATCGCGAAATCATGATCCGTCTCCCTTCGTTGGATGACCGCACCTTAGTGGACCGGCGAAACAAGGCTGTTTCCGCGGGAACAGTGGGAGAGGGGCAGGGCGGCGCATAAGGTTTGCAGGTCAGGCGGCAAACGCGATTGACGCGTCGGCCTGTATTGGTTCAATTCCATCCGTCGGGTTTGTGCTCGCGCGAAAGGCATGTCATGCGAACGCTCAACGCTTTCTCTCCGGTCACCCTCAGCCGCCGGTTCTTCATCGCCGGCGCAGCACTTGCGCTCACCAGCATCGGCGTCCGCGCCACGCAGGCCAATGCGATCATCGGCAAGGCTGTACAGATCACCGGCGAGGTCACCCGCAAGCAGGCGGAGCGCCTCGAAGGCCTGAAGGCCGGCGCGAGCCTGATGGACCATGATTTCGTGAAGACCGGTAAGGAGAGCTTTGCCTCACTCGAACTCGGCGACGACACGAGCCTGCTGCTCGGCAGCGAGACGGAACTGCTGATCGACACTTTCATCGCCGGGCAGGGCGGCGTCATCGAGCTCGGCACCGGCCAGATGGTCTTCGACCGTCCGGAAGGCCTCGCGAAGATCGACCTCACCGTGCGCACCGCCTTCGGCATGATCGGCGTGCGCGGCACGAAATTCTTTGCAGGCCCCAGCCGCGGCGCCTTCGCGGTCTTCGTCGAACATGGCCTCGTGGAGGTTTCGGGCGGCGGCGTCACGCGTCAGGTCGCGCCCGGCCAGGGCGTCGAGATCGCCTCGGTAGGGGCAGCACCCGGCGAGATCACGCAATGGGGCGAGGCTCGCATCCGCGAGGCCTATGCGAGCGCCGGCATCCGTTAATCCAGGGTGAAGAGTTCCATCGTGCCGAAGCCACGGATTTCGTGGCTGCCGATGGGGCGCAGCGGCCGGCTGGTCTCGCCGGCTGCGTTCGGGCCAACGCAGATCTGCGTGCCCAGGAACTTGTTCGCATCCTGTAGCCGTGCGGCAAGGTTCACCGCATCGCCATGCGCGGTATAGTCGAGCTTGCCGCCGATGCCGACTTCCCCCAGCACCGCCATGCCCGTCTCGACGCCGATGCGCGTGCGGCCGAAGTCCCGGTCGAGGAAGGTCGGACGGCGGCGCATCTCTTCCGTCAGCGTGCGGATTTCATCGGCGCAGGCGAGCGCCTTGTCGACGTGGCGGTCGAGATCGTCCGGCGCGTTGAACAGCGCATGCACGGCATCGCCCACCACCTTGTCCACCATGCCGCCATGGCGCGCCACCAGCGCGTTCACCTCGGAAAAATAGATGTCGAGCAATCTGACGAGGTCGTGCGGGCCGATCTTCTGGGCAAGCGTGGAAAAGCCCTCGATATCCGTGAACAAAGCCGTCACCTGCCGCTCCTCGCCGGCCACGCGGCCGAGGTCCGGATTGTCGATGTAGCGCGAGACCACCGACTGCGGCAGGTATTGCGCAAAGCGCAGGCGCGCCGTCGCTTCGGCCCGGCGCACATGGGTGAATTGCAGGAGGCCGGTGACGAGCGCCGCCGTCGCGACGATCAGCGTGACCCCGACGGCATCGGAGAGCAGCGCCGTTCGCATATAGAGCAGGACCGACGCGCCGAAGACGATGCCGACCAGCGCGAGACCGGCAAGTGCCGCCCAGAGCGGGCGCAACCGCGCCGCCGCCAGCGCCACCGCCGCGCCGGCGACAAAGGCGAAGCCCGCCTCGATCGGTATGAGGCCGGCATCGCGCATCGGGATATGGTCGGTCAGGATGGCGTTCGCCACATCCGCATGGATCTGCACGGAGGGTTCGAGCGGCATGGAGGCGCTGGTGCGCAGCCCGCCGAGATTGGGCAGGCTGCTGCCGATCAGCACGACCTTGCCGGCGATCTTCTCCGCCGGCACCCGGCCCGCCACGATATCCGCCGCAGAAAAGGTGCGCGCGCCAATGGTGCCGGCGCTGCTCGCGACGAAGCGCAGGCTGCCGTCCTCGTCGAGCCGCATGATGCGCGAATCGTGGCGCAACCAGGCCGGCGTGCCGCCCAGCACCGGCGTGCGCGCGCCCGCCGCCAGCCGCGCCGCCTCGACGCCGAGTGCGGGATAGGCCGCATTTCCGACGATCGCATAGGCCTGCACGCGGCGCACCACCGCATCCTCGTCGCCGACCAGGAAGGATGCCGCGGCGGCGGCGGCCTTGTCTTGCAGGAAGGGGCAGGAGCTTTCCGTGCCGTCGATGAACCAGAGTTCGGGCACATCGACCGGCCGCTGCAAGGCAAGCGCCGGAACCGGATGCGGCGCGCCGTCCAGCGTCTCGCCGATGAGGAAACCCAATATGGTCGGCGTCTTGCCGATGGCACCTGCCAAGGCCGCATTGGCAGGCTCGTCGGCCGCACAATCGGTGCTGAAGACGAAATCGAAGGCGATCGCCGTCGGCTTGGCGGCGGCCAGCCGCTCGATCAGCGTCGCCGTCTGCGTGCGCGTCCAGTCCTTTTCCGGCGCGCTCTGGAAGGCCTTGCGGTCGATGTCGACGACGACGATCCGGTCGCTCGTCTCCACCGGGACCGTCTGGGTCAGCGCATCGAAATAGAATTCGCGCTGCCGCTCCAGCGCCGTCTCGCCAAGTAAAAACAGCGCCAGCGCGCCGGCGAGGCTCGCCACGAGGCCGGCGGCAAGCGGTCTGTATCTCTTGGCGATCATGCCCCTAGTCGTCATCCGGCTCGGCGATGGTTTGCAACCGGCCGATATGGCAATGGATGATGCCCTCGTTGCGGCGGATGGCGCCCGCCTCCTGAAGCGCGAGGATCGACCGGTTGATCTTCGGCCGGCTGGCGCCGACGATGCTGGCGATCTCCGTCTGGCTGAGCGAAAGCTGGAGATTGGCGCTCTCCGGCAGGTCCTCGCCATGGATGTTGCGCAGCGTCGCGAGGAAGAAGCGCGCAACGCGGGCTTCGAGATCGTAGAGCGCGATGGTTTCGAGCTGCTCCGTCGTCTCGCGCAGCTTGGTGCAGAGATAGTGGATGATTGCCTGGGCCGCCGTCGGGTTGCGGGTGAGGACTTCCAGGAAATCGCGCTTGGAGATGACATAGCCTTCGGTCGCGACGACGGCGGTGGCATCGGCAGAGCGCGGCTGGCCGTCGAGGATCGCCATTTCGCCGAGCACCGAGCCGGCTTCGAGCTGGCGCAGCGACAGTTCCTTGCCCTGCGGCGTGATGAGCGAAAGCTTGATGCGGCCGGAAACGAGCGCAATGAGGTAGGTGCCCTCGTCGCCGCGCTGGAAGATCACCGTGCCGGCCGTCCATTTGCGCAAGGAGGCGATGGCCGCGATCTCGCCGATCGTATCCTTGCCAAAGCCCTCGAAAATCGGGAAGGAACGCCAGAACGCGCCGCTTTTGTTGATCTCGTTCATATCCGGTTTCCCCCGACCGCCGCTGACGAAACGAAGACGCGCCGCTCGGCTCAAATCTTCGCCCAGCCGCGGGGCGCATGCAACAGAAAAGAACGGAGAGTTCCGGGGCGGTCCCGTCTTCTACTGGCAGATGCGCACGCGTTTGGTGACGGTCTTGCCATAGGCGCCTTCAGTGCGGATGCGCTTGGTGATGCAGGTCTGCTGGTAGTGGCCGTAATAGCCGTCCGCATAGGCCGTGCCGGCATGGCCGGGCGCGGTGAAAGCAAGTGAGGCGGCGGCGAGCGCGAGGGCGAGCAGATAGTGGCGCATGGGGGGCTCCGGCTGGAGATTTCTGAGGTGGGGTGTCGTGTCTCGTTTGTTGCACGGCTGGGGCGAGGGTTCTGTTCCGGCGGGAACAAGGCGTCGTTCACAAAAAGCGAACGATCTGTATCCCGATCGCCCGTCTAGTTTGACGACGGAAAACTGATATCTCTCTGCCAACGCAAACAACCAAAGCCTCAGGAGCTTTCCATGCAACAGAACGTCGTCGTCCTCGTCGGACGCATTCTTCTCGCCCTCATGTTCATCACTGCCGGTTATCCGAAGCTCATCGATCCGTCGGGCACCGCCGGCATGATCGCCGGTGCCGGCCTGCCGGCCGCGACCGCGCTTGCCTACCTCGCCGGTCTCTTCGAAGTCGTCGCTGGCCTCTTCGTGCTCGTCGGCTTCCAGACGCGCATCGCCGCTTACCTTCTTGCCGCCTTCAGCGTGTTCACAGCTCTCGTGTTCCACAGCGGCGCGATCAACGTTCCGGACTTTCCGGAAGGCGCAAACGGCCTGCTTACCCTCTTCAACGGCCTGATGATGTGGAAGAACATCACGATCGCCGGTGGCTTCCTCGTGCTCGCCGCCTTCGGCCCCGGCGCCTATTCGCTGGACGCCCGCTCTTCTGCCGGCAAGACCGTCGCCGCCTAAGCATTCGCGATACTCTGATCCTCCAGAAAAACCCTCCCCGGCCTCCGGGGAGGGTTTTTCGTGTCAGGCATGCTGGAAAGCCGCGTCTCTTGCTGCTATGCGCACGGTAAGACAGCCATGTGGGGAGATGCCGATGTTTTCCAATTCCTTTCCGGACAAAAACGTGATGGCGGGGCTGATGGCCCGCATGCTGTGGGAGATCAAGGCGGTGCATTTCCGCCCGGAAGAACCCTATAAGCTCGCCTCCGGCATGGCCTCCCCGGTCTACATGGATTGCCGCAAGCTGCTTTCCTATCCGCGCATCCGCTCGGCCATCATGGATTTCGCCGCCGCCACCATCACCCGCGATGCCGGCTTCGAGCGCTTCGACGTGATCGCCGGCGGCGAGACGGCGGGCATTCCCTTTGCCGCGCTGCTGGCAGACCGTCTTGGCCTGCCGATGGTCTACGTGCGCAAGAAGCCGAAGGGCCATGGTCGCAACGCGCAGATCGAAGGCGTGATGCCGGAGGGTGCCCGCGTGCTCGTCATCGAGGACCTCGTCACCGTTGGCGGTTCGATGTTCACCTTCATCGACGCGATCCGCGCGGCCGGCGGCGTGGTGGATCACGGCATGGCACTGTTCTACTACGGCATCTTCCAGGAAGCGGAAGCCCGATATGCCAATGGCGGCGTCAAGCTGCACCATATCGGCACCTGGCGCGACGTGCTGGCGGTCGCGCGCGAGGAGAAGCTCTTCGACGACGCGACGCTCGCCTCCGTCGCCGCCTTCTTCGATGCGCCGCTCGTCTGGTCGGCCGCCCATGGCGGCGTCGCGGAGCTGCCGACGTCTTAAAGGCGCTCGCTAAAAGGCTCTGGCGCTTTCCGCCATGATCGTTTAAATCGATTGAAAGTTCGATTGGAGGAAGTCTGATGATCCTGTGTTGTGGTGAAGCGCTGATCGACATGCTGCCGCGCACGTCGACGCTCGGCGAGGATGCCTACGCCCCCTATGCCGGCGGGGCGATCTTCAACACGGCGATTGCGCTCGGCCGCCTCGGCGTGCCGACGGGCTTCTTCACCGGCCTTTCCGACGACATGATGGGCGATATCCTGCGCGGCACGCTGAAGGAAAGCGGCGTTGACTACAGCTATTGTGCAACGCTGTCGCGCCCGACCACCGTCGCCTTCGTCAAGCTCGTCGACGGCCACGCGACCTACGCCTTCTACGACGAGGGCACCGCCGGCCGCATGATCACCGAGGCCGAGCTTCCCGCCCTCGGCGACGATTGCGAGGCGCTGCATTTCGGCGCGATCAGCCTGATCCCCGAGCCCTGCGGCTCGACCTACGAGGCGCTTCTGGCGCGCGAACACGACAAGCGCGTCATCTCGCTCGACCCGAACATCCGACCCGGCTTCATCAAGGACAAGGATGCCCATATGGCCCGCATCCGCCGTATGGCGGCGATGTCCGACATCGTGAAGTTCTCCGACGAGGACCTCGCCTGGTTCGGGCTCGAAGGCGACGAGGAGGCGCTCGCCCGCCACTGGCTGCACCACGGCGCAAAGCTCGTCGTCGTGACGCGTGGTGCGGAAGGTGCCGTCGGCTATACCGTAAACCATAAGGTCACGGTGCCGAGCGAGCGCGTCAGCGTGGTCGACACGGTCGGCGCCGGCGATACGTTCGATGCCGGCGTGCTCGCCTCGCTGAAGATGCAGAACCTGCTGACCAAGGAACAGGTGGCGAAGCTCGACCAGGACCAGATCGCCAAGGTGCTGGCGCTCGGCGCCAAGGCCGCCGCCGTCACCGTCTCGCGCGCCGGCGCAAACCCGCCCTGGGCAAAGGAAATCGGGCTCGCCTGAGCCGGCAGGACACAGGCCGCAACCTCTCCTCCGTCATGCTCGGGCTTGACCCGAGCATCCACGCCACAAGCGCCGCGCGTGCCGCATGGATCCTCGGGTCAAGCCCGAGGATGACGACAGAGGGTGGGGCAAGGTGGCGAAAACAGGCTGAAAGTGCCCTTTCATTCGCCTGTCATCGCAGCATGGTCAAAGGGGCCATGCTCGACCACACCGCCCCAGATTCGCTTGCCGCCGCCCGGTCGAATGGCCGGGCTCCCACCATTCTTGTCGTCACCGATGCCTGGCGCCCGCAATTGAACGGCGTCGTGCACACGCTCGAAGAGCTCGCCCGCTCGATGGCGGAGGAGGGCATCGACGTCGTCTTCCTGACGCCGCAGGAATTCACCACGGTGCCGCTGCCGTCCTATCCGGAAATCCGGCTCGCCATCACCTCGAAGCGCCGCGTGCTGGCCGAGATCGAGAAGATCGCGCCGGACTATATCCACATCGCCACGGAAGGCCCGCTCGGCATGGCGGCACGCAGCGCCTGCCTCGAGCGCCGACTGCCCTTCACCACGGCCTATCACACGCGCTTTCCCGAATTCATCAGCGCCCGCCTGCCCATTCCGGAAAGCGTCAGCTACTGGTGGCTGCGCCGCTTCCACAATGCCGGCGACGGCATGATGGTGGCGACCAAGTCGCTGGGTGCGGAGATGGCGGCGCGCGGCTTCGTGCGCATCAAGCGCTGGTCGCGCGGCGTCGATACCAAACTGTTCGATCCGGCAAAACGCCGCGATCTCGGCATGCCGCGCCCGATCTTCCTGAATGTCGGCCGCGTCGCCGTAGAAAAGAACCTGCCGGCCTTTTTGAGCCTCGACCTGCCCGGCAGCAAGGTCGTCGTCGGCGATGGGCCGGATCTCGCCATGTTGCGCCAGCGTTATCCGGACGTGCATTTCCTCGGCCGCAAGACCGGCGAGGACTTGGCGAGCGTCTACGCCTCGGCCGACGTCTTCGTCTTCCCGAGCCGCACGGATACGTTCGGCAATGTCATGCTGGAAGCGCTGGCGAGCGGCGTCCCCGTCGCGGCCTTCCCGGTCACTGCCCCGAAGGACGTTCTCGGCGAAGGCGGCGCGCTGTCGGAGAACCTGCGGGAAGCCGCACTTGCGGCGCTCGACATCCCCAAGGACGTCGCCCGCGGCCGCGCCATGACCTATAGCTGGAGCGCCTGCGCGCGCGAATTCCTCGGAAACCTCACCCGCGTGCCGCGCGGTGCTTTCGCGGCACGCCGTCTCAGCCTTCGCTCCTGACGAGCGTTAGCTCGCGGCCTTCAGCAGGGCGGCAACGAGACCGGCCGTCGATGAATCGTGGCCTTCCGCGCTTTCCTTGCCCTCGACGACCGGCAGCAGGCCCGTCGCCAGCTCCTTGCCGAGCTCCACGCCCCACTGGTCGAACGAGTTAATGTTGAACAGCGCGCCTTCCACGAAGACGCGGTGCTCGTAGAGCGCGATCAGCCGGCCGAGTGCAAAGGGCGTCAGGCTGTCATAGACCATGGTGATCGACGGGCGGTTGCCGGAAAACACGCGGTGCGGCGCGATCTTGTCCGCCTTCGCCTCGTCCATGCCCTTGGAGGTGAGCTGCGCCCTGGCCTCGTCCAGCGTGCGGCCCTTCATCAGGGCTTCCGACTGCGCCAGGCAATTGGCGATGAGGAGCTGGTGCTGGTGACGCAGGTCCTTCTCGTGGCCGTTCGCCGCGATCATGAACTCGGCCGGAATGACCGTCGTGCCCTGGTGGATGAGCTGGTAGAAGGCGTGCTGGCCATTGGTGCCGGGCTCGCCCCAGACGACCGGGCCGGTCTGGCCCTCGACCGGCGTCGAATCCATCGTTACCGACTTGCCGTTCGATTCCATGTCGAGCTGCTGGAGATAGGCGGGGAAACGCGACAGGCGCTGGTCATAGGGCAGGATGGCGCGCGACGGATAACCGAGCACGTTGCGATGATAGTAGCCAATGAGGCCGAGCAGCATCGGGATGTTTTCGCGGAACGGCGCCTCGCGGAAATGATTGTCGACGGCATGGCCGCCGGCCAGGAATTCGGCAAAATTTTCCTTGCCGATCGCGATCATCAGCGGCAGGCCGATCGCCGACCAGATCGAATAGCGCCCGCCGACCCAGTCCCAGAAGCCGAAGACGCGTGTTTGGTCGATGCCGAAGGCGGAAACCTTGTCGAGCGCCGTGGAGACCGCGCAGAAATGGCTGCCGACGGCGGCGTCGCCCAGCGCATCGGCGATGAATTTGCGCGCCGTCGCCGCATTGGTCATCGTCTCGATCGTCGTGAACGTCTTCGAGGCGACGATGACGAGCGTCGTCTCGGCCTGAAGCAGCTTCAGCGTATCGGCGATATGCGCGCCATCGATGTTGGAGACGAAATGCAGCCGCGGGCCGTCATGGAAGGGGGCAAGCGCCAAGGTCGCCATGACGGGGCCGAGGTCCGAGCCGCCGATGCCGATATTGACGACGTCGGTGATCTTCTTGCCGGTGGCACCCTTCAGGGCACCCGAACGGATGCCGTCTGCAAATGCGCCCATGGCGTCGAGCACGCCGTTCACATCCGGCATCACGTCCTTGCCCTCGACGAGCACGGGCGTGTTGGAACGGTTGCGCAGCGCCGTGTGCAGCACCGCGCGCTCTTCCGTGATGTTGATGATCGCGCCGGCAAACATCGCGTCGCGCTTCGTCTCGACGCCGGCATTCTTGGCGAGCGCCTCCAGCCCGTCGAGCACGGCGTCGTTCACCGCGCATTTCGAATAGTCGAAGAGGAAGTCGCCGAGTTTGGCGTTGAAGCGGGAGAACCGCTCAGGATCGGCGGCAAAGGCGGCCCTTATGTCTGTGGCGTTGGTATCGCGAACGATGGATTTCAGCTTTTCGACAAGCGCGTTCATCGGCGTCTTCCTTGGCTTTGGACGATGCCGGTTAGCTAGTCGCTTTGGCATGCGCAAATCAAGACCGAAAACGCGGCTTGCCCGAAAAAACTAAATCGATTTAACCCGCGTCGCCGTTTAGCCGCGAAGGTCCTTGCGGAGAATCTTGCCGACGTTGGATTTCGGCAGTTCGGTGCGGAACTCGATGAAGCGCGGCCGCTTGTAGTTGGTGAGGTTGGCCGCGCAATGCGCCTTGACGTCTGCCTCCGTCAGCGCCGGGTTGCGGCGCACCACGAAGAGTTTCACCGCCTCGCCGGAATGTTCGTCCGGCACGCCGATCGCCGCGCATTCGAGGATGCCGGCCAGCGACATCGCCACTTCCTCCACCTCGTTCGGGAATACGTTGAAGCCGGAAACCAGGATCATGTCCTTCTTGCGGTCGACGATCTTGGTGAACCCGTCCGCCGACATGAAGCCGATATCGCCGGAACGGAAGAAACCGTCCGGCGTCATCACCTTCGCCGTTTCGTCCGGCCGCTGCCAGTAGCCGGCCATGACCTGCGGGCCGCGGATGCAGATCTCGCCGATCCCGCCGAGCGCCAGCGTGTTGCCGTCGTCGTCGCGGATCTCGATATCCGTCGAGGGCAGCGGCAGGCCGATCGTGCCGGTGAATTCCGGCTTGTCGAAACGGTTGGCGGTGGCGACCGGCGAGGTTTCCGAAAGCCCGTAGCCCTCTGTGATGGCGCATCCCGTCATCGCCTGCCAGCGTTCGGCGACCGGCCGCTGCACCGCCATGCCGCCGCCGAGCGTCAGCACCAGCTCGGAGAGGTCGAGCTTGGAAAAATCCGGATTGTTCATCAGCGCGTTGAACAGCGTGTTGAGGCCCGGGAAGATGTGGACGCGATACTTCGCCAGTTCTTTGACGAAGGCCGGGATGTCGCGCGGATTGGCGATCAGCACGTTATGGCCGCCGAGCGCGATGCCCATCAGCCCGTTCACCGTCAACGCGAAAATATGGTAGAGCGGCAGCGCGCAGATGAAGACGAGCTGGTCCGGCCGCGCCTTCACCCGGAAGGTCGGCTCGATCCACAGCTTGATCTGCTCCATGTTGGAAAGCAGGTTGGAATGGGTCAGCGTCGCGCCCTTGGAAATGCCCGTCGTGCCGCCGGTATATTGCAGGAAGGCCGTGTCACCTGGCGCAACGCTGACCGGCTTCAGCGCGCCGCGCGCACCCTCCGCCATGGCCTGCGTGAAGGGAATATGCCCCGGCAGCGACCAGGCCGGCACCAGTTTCTTCACCCGGCGCACGACGAAATTGACGATCAGTCCCTTGAGCCCCAGCATGTCGCCCATCGTGGTGACGACCACGTGCTTCACCGCCGTGCGCGAAACGACCTGCGCCACCGTGCTCGCGAAATTCTCCAGCACGAACAGCGCCTTGGCGCCCGCATCCTTCAGCTGGTGTTCCAGTTCGCGCGGCGTGTAGAGCGGGTTGACGTTGACCACGACGAGGCCGGCGCGCAGGATGCCGAAGATGATTACCGGGTTCTGCAGGATGTTCGGCATCATGACCGCCACGCGGTCGCCCTTTTCCAGGCCCTGCGCCTGCAGCCAGACGGCGATCTTTGCCGACGCCGCTTCGAAATCCTTGAAGCTCAGCGTCTTGCCCATGCTGGTGAAAGCGGGGCGATCGGCATAACGGGCGCAGCAGCTTTCGACGAGGGCACCGATCGACGCATGGCCGAGCGGCGCGATCTCGCCCGCCATGCCCTCCGGATAGGAAGCAAGCCAGAAACGGCCGGTCGGTTGCGTGGAAGTGTCCTGGACTGTGGCCGACATGCATGCTCCTCCTCTTGCGCGCGGGCATCATCCGTCCCGCCGGCACCGAAGGTTCCTCCAACCATCCGATGCGGACAAGATGATGCTTTTGGCGGGCGCCATCAAGGGCTATCGCTAGCTTACATTGACGTAAACGTCAACAATCAGTCGGCGCAACGTCACACAGCTTTTTTACAAGGCGGGTAATTGCGGCGGACTGCGGCGTCTCATCGCGCCCCGGCCCTAAAAACCGCGTATATGTTTAACATTCTTCTAGTAGACCTTATCTAGATGGTCCGGCCGCTTGCCGGCCTCATGGGAGTGGACGAGTTTGCTGCATTCGGAACATCGCAAAAGTGAGCCCCGGTTTCTCGGCGCGGCGCGCCCGAGCAGCGTCGCGCTCATATCCCCGATCTCGGCGGCGCGCTGGCTCCTCGTCCTCATCGTCTTCGCCGGCATCTATTTCTTCCATGGCTTCGTCGTGCCGGTGCTGGCCGCCCTCGTCATCGCTTTTGCCAGCTGGCCGCTCTATGCGCGCCTGCTCGCGCAGGTGGGCGGCAACCGGACGCTCGCCGCCTCCATCGCCATCCTGCTGATCCTCGCCTTCATCGTCGGGCCGATCATGATCGCCTCGACCTATGCCTTCCACGAGATCCGCGACTGGATCGGCTGGGCGGTGGAGACGAACCGCACCGGTGCGGTGACACCGGACTGGATCCGCGCGCTGCCGGTCATCGGCGGTTGGCTGGACATGCAATGGACGCGTTTCCTCGATCATCCGGGCGCGATCGGCGAACTGACGCAGATCGTCAGCGGCGCCAATATCGGCAATATCTACAGGGTGGCGCTCGCCGCCGGCGGCAAGGCCTTCGGCCTGCTACTCGCCATGCTCTTCATGTTGATCGCGCTGTTCTTCATCTATCGCGACGGCCAATCCTTCGCCGGCCAGGTCGATCGCCTGGGCGAGCGCATCCTGCCGATGCGCTGGGAGCGCATTTCGCGCATCGTGCCGGCGACGATCAGCTCCACTGTCACCGGCATGACGCTCATCGCTATAGGCGAAGGCATCGTGCTCGGCGTCGCCTACTGGATCGCCGGCGTGCCGTCCGCCGTCACGCTCGGCGTGATCACCGGCATCATGGCCCTCTTCCCCGGCGGCGCGCCGCTCTCCTTCACGCTTGTCTCTGTCTACCTGGTCTCCAGCGGCTCGCCCGTTGCCGGCCTCGCGCTCTTCATCTGGGGCTCGGTGGAGCTTTTCATCGTCGACAAAACGCTGCGCCCCCGCCTTGTCGGCGGTCCGATCAAGCTGCCTTTCCTGCCCACCTTCTTCGGCCTCATCGGCGGCGTGAAGACCATGGGTTTCCTCGGCCTCTTCATCGGCCCGGTCCTCATGGCGCTCCTCGTCGCCATCTGGCGCGAATGGATCCGCGAAGTGGACGCCGCCGAAGCGCCGCCGTCGCCGATCATCCTCGACCCGACCACCGAGGCCGCCACGCGCATCGAGCAGGAGCGCAATGTCGGCTGAGCCGGCTACATAGAGCAGATTGCGCGCGCGAAACCCCTGCATCCGCTTGCAAATTTCGCGGCCGCAACCATAGTCTCCGCTTGCGCGTCTTGCGCAGTTTCTTGGGGGACTAAAACATGACATCCGTTCAGCGGACAGGGCTCGCCGCCCTCGTCCTGGCGACCGTTTTCGCCACATCCACCACATCGGCGCTCGCCTGGGGCTGCATCGCAGTCTCCGAAGAGGGCAGCTACGGCTACAGCTACAGCTACGACAACGAAGGGTCTGCCCGGGAAAAGGCACTGACCGAATGCGCCAACCGCACGACGGAAGAATCCGTCTGCGAAATCACCGAATGCGACGAAAGCGAATAAGCAAGAGGAGCCCGCCCCATGGGCGGGCTTCCGCACCTGATGCTGTTCGCGGAAAGCGGGGCCGACTCTCGATCGCTACGTTCTCACCAGGTTTCTCTTCGGGCTGGCCGTGTCGGGCGCACTTGCGAAGAAGCGTTTCAGTTTCAGGAAATGTTTTTCGAGAAGGTGCCAGGAAAGCCAGGCCGGAATGACGAATGCGATAATGCCGCACGTGATGTAGAGGCAGGCCGCAATCGGCTCCGGCATTCCAAGCCGCGCAAAGGGGGCCGGAGAAAAATGTGCCAGCACGAAGGGGTGAAGGACGTAGAGGCCGTAGCTGTATTTTCCGAAAAAGCGCAGCCAATGGGGTTTGAACAGCAGTCCCATGCTCCCGCCTCGATAGTCTGGGAGGCACATAACCAATAGACCGCCCCAGCCGATGGCAAGAACCGAAAAGCCCAGCGTGTGCATCCAGCGGTCGGCGAACCATACCCCGTCGCGCAGCATGAAGACCAAAAGAACCAACGTCGCCGCTATCGCCGCCGCCCATGGGGCCGCCGCAAAAACACGCTGTTTCGCTGTCCGGTCTCTCACGGCCACAGCGATGAGCGCACCGGTGACCAAAGTGTCAATGCGGAAGGGCGTGAGCGTGTAGGCCGCGCCCTGCGGGATCCCGAACGCCGCCACCGCAAGCCGCCCACAAACGGCGCCGGCCATCAGCAGGATGCACAGTCCGACAAATTTTCTGCGGTTGAGAAAATAGACCGCAAAGGGCCAGATAAGATAGAACTGCTCTTCGATGGCGAGAGACCAGAAGTGTATCAGCGTCAACCACTCGACGTTGAAAAAGCGGGCGCCGCCTGCAGCGACGAAACCCCAGTTCGTCATGTAGGTCCAGGAAAACACCTGATGCTCTCGGATAAAATTCAGTTCCGGCGTGTTGAAGTATCCTGCCGCCGGCATGACCAGGAAGACAACGATTAGCGTGGCGTAATAGAGCGGGAATATCCGCAAGGTACGACGTGCGAAAAAGTTGCTGAAGAAATTCCTGTTATCCTTGGTGTCGATCAGAATACCGGTGATCAGGAAGCCGGACAGGACGAAAAACAGGTCTACCCCGATCCATCCGATCCCTCCGGCCATATATAAAATGGACTTCTCCGCCGCTCCAAATGGGTAGACGAGCGTGAGATGGAATATCATGACCAGCAGTATCGCGAGGCCACGCAGTCCATCCAGCGCATCTATGCGGCCTCCATCCTCTGTCAGCCCGGCAACCCCATGTCTTGGCATGTGTCAAACCCTCTCCAGGCGAAACAGGCTAGCGAAGCAAAAAGTGCCGCATACTTGAGCATTGGGAGGGGATCGATCCGCTCAATTGGGTGCGCTTCCATCGATGGTACACCTGCCTGTGGCCATTGTCGGTAGCACTCCAAATGCCTACGTCGAAAGGGGAAGCTCGTGACTGCCTCGGCACGATTCTCGAAGACACGAGCCGTCGCCTGCCATGCGCGAATATGGTAGCCTCAAAGCATGACCAGTCTGTCCAGCGAAACATTTTTCAGCACGCTTCCCGTTTTCGTCGATTTCGCCGGCGTTGCCGATAGCCGGAACTACCGGGCTTTGCCGGCCGACTGGGCCTTGGCGACGGCCGATATCGTCGATTCCACCGGCACGATCGAGGCCGGCCGCTACAAGGCGGTCAACATGGCCGGCGCCAGCGTCATCTCGGCCATCCTGAATGCGCTGGGCAACAGCGACCTTCCCTTCGTCTTCGGTGGCGATGGCGCCGTGGTCGCCGTGCCGCCATCGGGGGTGGAGAAGGCGCACGACGCGCTTTCGGCGGTGCAGGCCTGGGTAAGCGAGGAACTGAAGCTGACGCTGCGCGCCGCACTCGTTCCCGTGGCCGATATCAACGCAGCCGGCCGGGAAGTCGGCATCGCCCGATTTCAGGTCACACCGGATCTCTCCTACGCGATGTTTGCCGGCGGTGGGTCGAGCTGGGCCGAAGCGCGCATGAAGGAAGGCCTCTTCGCCGTTCCGCCAGCCCCGCCCGGCGCCCGTCCAGACTTGACCGGCCTGTCCTGCCGCTGGAACCCGATCCGGTCCCGCCACGGCGACATCGTCTCGATCATCGCAGTCCCCGTCGCACCCGGCAACCTGGAGCCGTTTCAGACGCTGATCGTCGATATCGTCGCGCTCGCCGCCGGCGAGGAGCGGGAGGGCCATCCCGTCGCGCAGGAGGGGCCGCAGATCGGGCTTTCGATGGCCGGCCTGTCGGCGGAAACGAAAACTGCGCCGAAGGACAAGCGCTTTTCGCACCGGCTGTTCATTCTGGGGCAATATTTTCTGACGGTCGCGCTCTATCGTTTCGGCATGAAGCTTGGCGGTTTCGATGCGCGGGTCTACCGGCAGGATGTCGCCCGCAACGCAGATTTCCGCAAGTTCGACGACGGCCTGAAAATGACCATAGACATCGATCCGAAAAGGCTTCGCGAGATCGAGACACGGCTTGAGCAAGCCGCAAGCGCTGGCATCTGCCGCTTCGGTCTTCACCGACAGGATTCGGCGCTGATGACCTGCATCGTGCCGACGGCGCTGAAGCGCGACCACATGCACTTCATCGACGGCGCCGCCGGCGGCTACGCCATGGCCGCCACCCGCCTGAAGAAACAGATCTCCGCCACCACGCTTGAGGCAGGCACGCAAGCGTGAGGCCGCATGCCCGGCGAGAGAAGGCTTGGATCGAAACTAACCAGTTGAAAGTGAATGGTGCCGCTTACGTGACTCGAACACGTGACCCCGTCATTACGAATGACGTGCTCTACCAACTGAGCTAAAGCGGCCTAGCCGGGTCCCGAAGTGTATCGGGACCGGAATGGGTGCGCTGATAACCGCAATGGGAGGAGATTTCAAGCGGGGAGTTTCAACTTCCGCATTTTTCCTTGTGCATTGCAGCGCTATTGCCGGTTCAGGGCGCGCAGAGGCGACCCTTTGCGGCCCGGTATTCGCGCTCCAGCCGGGCGACGAGGTCCTCGACGGGGGTAACGGCCTTGATTGCGCCGATACCCTGGCCGCAGCCCCAGATGTCCTTCCAGGCCTTTGCGCCGGTCGTGGCTTTCTCGAAGTCCATCTTTGATGGGTCGGCTTCGGGCAGGTGGTCGGGGTCGAGGCCGGCGGCGAGGATGGAGGGTTTCAGGTAGTTGCCGTGGATGCCGGTGAAATAGTTGGAATAGACGATGTCGGCGGCGGCGCTGTCGACGATCGTCTGCTTGTAGGCGTCGCTGGCGCGCGCCTCGGTCGTGGCGATGAAGGGGGAGCCGATATAGGCCATGTCGGCGCCCATCGCCTGGGCGGCGAGGATCGCGCCGCCGGTGGCGATGGCGCCGGAAAGCAGCAGGGGGCCGTCGAACCATTCGCGGATCTCCTGGATCAGCGCGAAGGGCGAGAGCGGGCCGGCATGGCCGCCGGCGCCGGCGGCAACGGCGATGAGGCCGTCGGCACCCTTGCGGATTGCCGAATTGGCGTGGCGGTTGTTGACCACGTCGTGCAGCACGATGCCGCCATAGGAATGGATCGCCGCATTCACCTCCGGCACGGCGCCGAGCGAGGAGATCACCACCGGCACCTTGTATTTCACGCACATCATCAGGTCGTGCTCCAGCCGCGTGTTGGAGCGGTGCACGATCTGGTTGACGGCGAAGGGCGCTGCGGGGCGGTCGGGGTTCTTCGCGTCATGCGCGGCGAGGCCCTCGGTGATTTCCGCCAGCCATTCGTCGAGCTGGGATTCCGGGCGCGCATTAAGCGCCGGGAAGGCGCCGATGACACCGGCCTTGCATTGTGCAAGGGTCAGCGCGGGGTGCGAGACGATGAAGAGCGGCGCGCCGACGACGGGCAGGCGCAGCTTGTCCTTGAGGATCGCGGGCAGGGCCATGGCGGAAGTCCTGTCTGATTTGACGTTTACGAAAACGTCAAAACCATAACAGCGAGAATCCGCTCTGAAAAGGGGTGGTGACGGGCTGAGGGCTGTGGAGCGGGGAGACGAGGGACTATCGGGCCGGGCTTGTTCTCTTCTTCCGGGCCGCGCAGTCCGGCACCGCGAAGGCTCCCGCGCGGCGCTTATCCCCGGTGAAGCATCAGCAGTTTCTGTCGGAAGGCTTGCGCAAATTCCCCGCAAACGTTACGCAAAAACGAACGAAAGCCGGAAAGTGGAGCTCTTTCCACAGATGTGTCATGGCCGCAGCCTTTGGCGGCTCCCGTAGAAGGGTCGGATGTGAGCGGACTGGAAACGGCAATCAGAAACGCGCTGGCGCGTTCCGAACGCGCCAATGCCGAAGTTCGGGCGCGCATCTACCAGTCGGCGCGCAATGCGCTGGAAGCGGGCCTGCGCAAGCAGGAGATCAACGATCCCGAGACGATCGCCACCCAGCGCCACCGGCTGGAAGCGACCATTCACCAGATCGAGGCCGAGGAACGCGCCGAACTGCACGCCGTCGCAGCCCATGAGGTTCGCGTCGAGCCCGTGGTGGAAACGCGGCCGGAGCCGGTGCTGCGCGCCGAACGCGATGTGCGGCCCGAGCCGACGATCGACGCCGAGCCGCGTGCGGAAGAACGCCAGCCGGCCGGCGCAAGTGATCTCGGCGCCATGCGGCCGGAGCGCGCGGACGGTTTTGCCAAGAGCAGCAAGGCCACCACATCCGCAGCCGGCGCGGCGGCAGCGAGCCAGGCTTCGGATTTCCGGCCGGAGCGCGTCGCCAAGGCGCGCCGGCGCCGCGGGCGGCTGTTTTCCTTCCTGCTGGTCGTCGCGACGCTGATCGCAGCCTTTGGCGCGCTTGCCTGGTGGGTACAAACGAGCGGGCTGCTCGACGCCCTCCAGGATGGCGACGGTTCCAACCCGCCGGCGACCGTCTCCGGCGAAGATTTTTCGGGCGAAGACCCGCTCAAGAAGGCGCTGGACACGCAGAGCCGCTTCTCTGCCGATTGGCGCGCGGTCTTCGCGCCGGCCGATACGGCAAAGCTTTCTGCGGGGAGCGCAGGCCGTTTCGAAGCGGTGAGCACGAACGAAGGACCCGCCGTGCGCATCACCTCCACCAATCCGGATCGCGATGGCGCAGTGCTGGTCGAGGTAGCACCGGACGTTCTCGGCGAAATGGGCGGCAAGACCTCGACGGTGGCGCTCACCGTGCAGTCGGTCAGCGGTAAGCCGGTGCAGGTTTCCGTCGAATGCGATTTCGGCTCGATGGGCGGCTGCGGCCGCCATCGTTTCACGATCTCGGAGCGCACCGATATCCTGTTCCAGGTGGAATTCGAGGGCTCGCTCTCGCCGAGCGAGCCGGGTCATCTCCTGGTCAACAGCGATATCACCGGCGCAGATGCGAGCGTCAATCTCTATGCCGTCCGCATCCTGCCGGGTGAATGAGCCTTACTTGACGAAGCCGGGGCCCGATCCGACGATCTTGTCGTCGATCTCGCCGATCGCCTTCTTGTCCTTGCCCTCATAGTCGAGCGTCTTGAGGATGTGGCGGATCAGGTTGATGCGGGCGCGGCGCTTGTCGTTGGCGCGGATCACGGTCCACGGCGCATGGTCCGTATGGGTCGCCTTCAGCATGCGGTCACGCTTGTCCGTATAATCGTCCCACTTGTTGAGCGCGGCGATATCCATCGGCGAGAGCTTCCAGATCTTCAGCGGATCGTGCCGGCGGTCGTGGAAGCGCTTCAATTGCATCTCGCGGCCGATGTTCAGCCAGAATTTGAAGAGATGGATGCCCTCCGAGGTGATCATCTTCTCGAAGCGCGGCGTCTCCTTCAGGAACTTCTCATACTGTTCCGGCGTGCAGAAGCCCATGACCGGCTCGACGCCGGCGCGGTTGTACCAGGAGCGGTCGAACAGCACGAATTCGCCGGCCGTTGGGAACGTCGCGACATAACGCTGGAAATACCACTGGCCGCGCTCGGTCTCGGTCGGCTTGGTGAGTGCGACGATGCGGGCGGAGCGCGGATTCATGTTGGACATGGTGGCATGGATCGCGCCGCCCTTGCCGGCGGCGTCGCGCCCCTCATAGACGGCCATGATGCGCTTGCCGGTCTTCTGCTGCCAGAACTGCACCTTGACGAGCTCGACCTGCAACGCTTCGAGCGTCTCCTCATACTCGTCGCCGTCGAATTTCTTGTCATAGGGATAGTCGTCGGAGCTGAAAGCCTTTTTATCGATCCAGTCTGGAAGCTTGGGATCGTCGATGTCGAACACCCGCTTCTTGTCGTCGATATCCAGCTCAACAGCCCGGCTTTCGGCTTCTTGCGCCATCGTGCACTCCTTCAGAAATTGCCCACGGCCAAGGCCGCTACACCAAGAGGTGGCCACAACCGGATTGCGAATTCAAGCGCGCCGTGAAAAACATGTCATGAAGCCGCGCTATCCATGGAGAATCGATGGAGGTGCGGAGGATACGATGCTTGCAAGGGAATGGGTGGCGGTGGCAGATCAGCGGACGGTCCTCGGCTGGCTGGCAATACAACTGTGGGGCGAACGCGTTCTCATTGCCTCGGCTGTTTTTGTCGGCTTCGTCATGTGGCTTGCCGGCATGCATCTCGGCTGGGTTTCCTTTGCCGTGCTGCTGCTCGTCATCGCCGGCCTGCTGCGCACCGAGCGTCGCATGGCGGATACCGCCATCCGCGCCATGGCCGCGGTCGCCGTGCCCGTGCCGGCCGCTGCCCCGCCCGTTGCGCCGGCAGAGGACCTCTCCGCCATTGCCGCCGTGCTCGGCGCGCTCGATGCGCCGGCCGTGCTTCTGTCCGGGCGCGAAACCGTCAAGCTCCAGAACCGCGCCGCCGAGGCGATTTTTGGCGCGATCCCCCGCAACAGCGACCTTGCCGGCCGTATCCGCGCGCCCGGAATCCTCGACATGGTGCGCGACGCGATCGCCAGCGGCCAGCCGCGCGAGACCGAACATGCCGAGCGGTTGCCCTCCGAGACCGTCTATGTCGTTCGCATCGCCCCGCTCGCCGACCGCACTAGCGAGCCGCTGTGGCTCTTGACCTTCCGCGACGTCTCGCAGGCCCGCCGCATCGACCGCATGCGCTCCGACTTCATCGCCAATGCCAGCCATGAGCTGCGCACGCCGCTGGCGTCGCTGCGCGGCTTCATCGAGACCCTCCAGGGACCCGCCAAGAACGACGTCAAGGCGCATGAGCGCTTCCTGGGCATCATGCACGAGCAGGCGACGCGCATGAGTCGCCTCGTCGACGACCTGCTGTCGCTCTCCCGCCTCGAACTGCGCTCCAATCTCACGCCGGACCAGACGGTCGATCTTGTGCCGCTGCTCGGCCATGTGCGCGATAGCCTGCAGCCGCTCGCCAGCGATCTCGGCATCGAGGTCGTGCTCGATCTGCCGAAACATCCCGTCATCGTGCCGGGCGACCGGGACGAACTCGTCGAGGTTTTCGAGAACCTCATCGAGAATGCCTGCAAATATGGCCAGGAGGGCAAGCGGGTGGACGTTTCGCTCACCGGCGGGGGCGAGGTGCCGGTCGAACTTAGCGTCACCGACTACGGCCCCGGCATACCTCCGGAACACGTGCCGCGGATTACCGAACGTTTCTATCGGGTTAACGTCGAAGCCAGCCGTTCCAAGAAAGGCACAGGCCTGGGGCTCGCCATCGTCAAGCACATCCTGACCCGCCACCGCGCACGCCTCGTCGTGAAGTCCGAGGTGGGCAAGGGCACGGTGTTTACCGTGAAGTTTTGACACAAAGAATTACGCCTTCGTCGCATCGTTTAAAATAGCGAAGCAATTTCAGGTGTTTGGCATGTCACAAATGTTTCGTCAAACTGACATAAAAGGGAGGGCGATCGGGGTTTAGAGAAGAGCCGCCGGTCAACGGCAGAGAGCGCGAAACCTGCGCTTCCCACATATGTCCTCTTCGGGAGAACCCAGATGAAATCTCTTAAGCTCACCCTCGCGGCGCTTGTCGCTTCCGCCGCATTCGCAGGCGTTGCCGTTGCGCGCGACCAGGTCCAGATCGCAGGCTCCTCCACCGTCCTTCCCTATGCCAAGATCGTTGCCGAGACGTTCGGCGAGACCTTCCCCGACTTCAAGACCCCGATCGTCGAATCCGGCGGCACGGGCGGTGGTCTGAAGGAATTCTGCAAGGGCGTCGGCCCGGACAGCATCGACATCGCCAATGCATCGCGTGCGATGAAGGCTGACGAAATCGAAGCCTGCAAGACCGCTGGCGTCACGGAAATCCAGGAAGTCAAGATCGGCTACGACGGCATCGTCTTCGCAACCGACGCCGGCAATGCCGACCTGAAGCTCGAGCCGAAGGACCTCTACCAGGCGCTCGCCGCTGAAGTCGTCGTCGACGGCAAGCTGGTTGCCAACCCCTACAAGAAGTGGTCGGAAGTCAACAAGGACCTGCCGGACGCCGAAATCGCCGCCTACATCCCGGGCTCCAAGCACGGCACGCGCGAAGTCTTCGAAGAGAAGATCCTCGCTCACGGCTGCAAGGACTCTGGCGCGCAGGACGTCATCAAGGCTGCTATCGCCGACGCCAAGGAACAGCTTTCCAAGTGCGTAGCCGTTCGTAAGGACGGTCTGGCTGTCGACATCGACGGTGACTACACCGAAACGCTCGCTCGCATCGCTGCCAACAAGTCCGGTATCGGCGTGTTCGGCCTTTCCTTCTACGAAAACAACGCCGACAAGCTGAAGGTCGCCACCATCAGCGGCATCGTTCCGTCGACCGAAACGATCGCTTCCGGCGAATACCCGGTTTCGCGCCCGCTGTTCTTCTACGTCAAGAAGGCGCATCTCGGCGTTATCCCGGGCCTGAAGGAATATGTCGAGTTCTTCACGAGCGAAGACATGATCGGCCCGGACTCCCCGCTGGTTGAATACGGCCTCGTCGCTGCTCCCGATGCAGAGCGCGAAGAAATCCGTAAGGCCTTCGTAGACGGCAAGATCATGTAATTGTCTCTGGCCGGCGCGTTCTTCGCGCCGGCCGCCCCTTCTGAGCGGTTTGCGCGCCCGGGGGCACTTCCAGCAAAGCCCGTCAGCAGCTTTGCGAAACACAAAATGACAGCGCAGATGATCTCGCCGGGAGAATTTCCTAAATGAGTATTTCCCTTCTCTTGCTCGTCGTCGCCGTCATCGGCGTGGCGGGCTATATGGTCGGTAGCTGGCGCGCCAATGCGCTTGCCGGCGGCAGGCTTTCCAACCTGCATTCGCGGCCAGGATACTACGGCTCTTTCGTTGCGATATGGGCCATGCTTCCGGCAATTGTCGTGCTGCTGGTCTGGATTGTCGCCAGCCCGATTTACATCAGTTCGACCGTTCGCGCGGGCTTCCCTGAAGAGGTGAAGGCGACGTCGCAGGCCGAGCAGAACCTCGGCTACAACATGATCGGCGCCATTGCCCGCGGCATGGCGATGCTCTCTGCGGAAGAACGCGAGGCGCTGTTCAAGGACGGCACCACCGCCCGCAGCCTGCTCGCCACCAAGGGCGTGCCGCTTGCCGCCGATCCGGCGCCCTACATGCTGAAGTCCGCCGATGATCTCAGCCGCATGTCGCGGGCGAGCAGCACCTTCCTGTCGATCCTCGTCGTCCTGGCCGCGGCCGTCGGCGCGTTTTTCTCCTACCGCGCCATTGCGCCGCGGTTCCGCGCCCGCAACCGCGTCGAAGGCGTCATGCTGGTCGGCCTCATCGCCGCCTCGTCGATCGCTATCCTGACGACGGTCGGCATCGTCGCCTCCATGGCAACGGAAGCCATCCACTTCTTCAACAGGGTGCCTGCCTGGGAGTTCTTCTTCGGCACGGTCTGGGATCCGCGTTTTGCCGCTGCCGGCTCGACGGACTCTTCCGGCCAGTTCGGCCTGATCCCGCTGCTCGCCGGTACGCTCTATATCGGCCTCGTCGCCATGCTGGTGGCCGTGCCTGTCGGGCTCTTCGCCGCGATCTACATGTCGGAATACGCGTCGCGTCACGTCCGCTCGGTTGCAAAGCCGCTGCTTGAAGTGCTGGCCGGCATCCCGACCATCGTCTACGGCTTCTTCGCCCTCGTGACCGTCGGTCCGTTCCTGCGCGACCTTTCCGAGCAGCTCAACGGCCTCGTCACCGGCGATTATTCCAACTTCATCCAGGCGCAGAGCGTTCTGACGGCCGGCTTCGTCATGGGCATCATGCTGATCCCCTACGTCTCCTCGCTGTCGGACGACATCATCACCGCCGTTCCGCGGGCCATGCGCGACGGCTCGCTCGGCCTGGGCGCCACCCGCTCGGAAACGATCAAGCGTGTCATCCTGCCGGCCGCACTGCCGGGCATCGTCGGCGCCCTGCTGATGACCGCCTCGCGCGCCGTCGGTGAAACGATGATCGTGGTCCTGGCCGCCGGGGTTGCCGCCCGCATCCAGCTCAACCCCTTCGAGCCGATGACGACCGTGACCGTCAAGATCGTCAGCCAGCTGACGGGCGACCTTGAATTCACCTCGCCTCAGACGCTGGTGGCATTCGCGCTGGGCATCACGCTGTTCTTCATCACGCTTTGCCTCAACATCTACGCCCTTTACATCGTGCGCAAATACCGGGAGCAGTACGAATGAGCCAGGTCTCCACGAGCCCTACTACGGCCGCCCTAGGTGCTGCCTCCAAGCCCGAACGCCGCGATATCGGCCTGCGTGGCCGCTATGCCGCCGAACGCCGCTTCCGCCTCTACGGCATGGCCGCGATTGCCTTCGGTCTGATCTTCCTGTTCCTGCTGCTGTTTTCGGTCGTCTCCAAGGGCTACACCGCATTCCAGCAGTCGATGATCACCATTCCGGTCGAGTTCTCCGAGCAGATCATCGACAAGGACAACGAGCGGGCCACCAACCCGCAGAAGCTGGTATCGGCCAACTATCCGGTCGTCGCCCGCAATGCGCTCGCCAAGGTGCTTGGCGTCGGCGAAGACGACCGTGCGGGCCTTCGCGCGGTCAACGGCATGATCTCGGACAGCGTCCGCACCCAGCTGCGCGATCTCGTGACCGCCAATCCGTCGATCATCGGCACCACACAGACCGTGACCTTCCTTGCGCACGGCGACCTCGATTCCGCCTTCAAGGGCCAGATCGATCTGGCCGTCCCCGAGAACAACCGCAAGATCTCCGACAAGCAGATCGGCTGGATGAACCAGCTTGCCGAAAGCGGCGCGCTTTCCAAGCACTTCAACACCGGCATCTTCCTGAACGGCGCATCGAGCCGTCCGGAAGCCGCCGGCGTGGCCGTCGCTGCCGTCGGCTCGCTCTACATGATGCTAATCGTGCTTGTGCTTGCGCTGCCCATCGGCGTCGCGGCCTCGATCTATCTCGAAGAGTTCGCACCGAAGAACCGCTTCACCGACCTCATCGAGGTCAACATCAACAACCTCGCCGCGGTGCCGTCGATCGTCTACGGTCTGCTCGGTCTCGCCGTCTTCGTCAACTTTGCGGGCTTCCCGCGCTCGGCCTCCCTCGTCGGTGGCCTGGTGCTGACCCTCATGACACTGCCGACGATCATCATCGCGACCCGTTCGGCGCTGAAGGCCGTGCCGCCGTCCATCCGCTCGGCAGCGCTCGGCCTCGGCGCCTCGAAGATGCAGACCGTGTTCCACCACGTCCTGCCGCTCGCCATGCCGGGCATCCTGACGGGCACCATCATCGGTCTCGCCCACGCGCTCGGCGAAACCGCGCCGCTGCTGCTCATCGGCATGGTTGCCTTCGTCGCCGATATTCCGTCGACGCCGCTCGAACCCGCAACGGCGCTGCCGGTGCAGATCTACATGTGGGCGAATGAGGCGGAGCGCGCCTTCGTGGAGCGCACTTCGGGTGCTATCATCCTCCTCCTCGTCTTCCTCATCCTCATGAATGTTGGCGCCATCCTGTTGCGCCGCCGCTTCGAGCGGCGTTGGTAGAAGGACCAAACAGATGAACATGATGTCAGAAGCAGCAGTCGAGAAAGCGCTGGACAAGAAAATGAACGACATTTCCTACAAGATGATCGGCAAGGACGTTTCGGTCTATTACGGCGACAAGCGTGCCCTCTATGACGTGAACCTCAACGTCCGCCAGAACACCGTGACGGCGCTCATCGGCCCGTCGGGTTGCGGCAAGTCGACGTTCCTGCGCACGCTGAACCGCATGAACGACACGATCGAAGGCTGCCGCGTCACCGGCCGCATCACGCTCGACACGGACGATATCTACGATCCGAACATCGACGTCGTCGAACTGCGCGCCCGCGTCGGCATGGTCTTCCAGAAGCCGAACCCGTTCCCGAAGTCGATCTACGAGAACGTTGCCTACGGCCCGCGCATCCACGGCCTTGCCAAGGCGAAGGCCGACATGGATGCCATCGTCGAGTCGAGCCTGCAGAAGGCCGGCCTGTGGAACGAGGTGAAGGACCGTCTGCTGGAAGGCGGCACCGGCCTTTCCGGCGGCCAGCAGCAGCGCCTGTGCATCGCCCGCGCCGTCGCCGTCAGCCCGGAAGTCATCCTGATGGACGAACCCTGCTCGGCGCTCGACCCGATCGCGACCGCAAAGGTCGAGGAACTGATCCACGAGCTGCGCGCCAACTTCACGATCGTCATCGTGACGCACTCGATGCAGCAGGCGGCCCGCGTTTCGCAGCGCACCGCCATGTTCCACCTCGGCAACCTCGTCGAGGAGAACGACACCGACAAGATGTTCACCAACCCGGATGACCAGCGCACGCAGGACTACATCATGGGCCGCTTCGGCTGACGCCATCGTCGCCGAACCCCTGAAAATCCGAGCGCATTAAGGACACAACCATGTCATCGACCCATATTGTCTCGATTTATGACGAAGAACTGAAGTACCTCTCCCGCCGCATCTCCGAAATGGGTGGCACGGCCGAGCAGATGGTGGCGGATTCCGTCCGCGCGCTCGTCACCACCGATGGTGCGCTGGCGCAGAAGGTGATCTCGGAAGACGTCATCCTCGACACCGCCGAGCGCCAGATCAACGACAAGGCGATCGTCACGATCGCCAAGCGCCAGCCCGTGGCGGCGGACCTGCGCGAAATCATGGGCGCGATCCGCATCGCGGCCGAACTGGAGCGCGTCGGCGACCTCGGCAAGAACACTGCCAAGCGCGTCATCGCCGTGCAGAGCTCGGGCATGCCCCGCAAGCTCACCCGCGGCCTGGAGCATCTCGCCGAACTGACGCTGATCCAGCTCAAGGAAGTGCTCGACGTCTACGCCACCCGCTCGGTGGAAAAGGCCAAGGCGATCCGCGAGCGCGACGACGAGATCGACGCGATCTACACCTCGCTGTTCCGCGAACTCCTCACCTACATGATGGAAGATCCGCGCAACATCACGCCATGCACCCACCTCCTGTTCTGCGCCAAGAACATCGAGCGCATCGGCGACCATGCGACGAACATCGCGGAAACCATCTACTACATGGCGACCGGCTCGCAGCCCGAAGGCGAACGCCCGAAGGACGACACCTCGACGTCAGTGGTCACTGCCGACGTCACTGAAGCCTCCGAGTAAGGAGTTTTGCCTCCATGGTGCCCAGAATCGCCGTCGTAGAAGACGAGGAGGCGTTGAGCGTCCTCCTGCGCTACAACCTCGAAGCCGAAGGCTTCGAGGTCGATACGATCCTCTCCGGTGACGAGGCCGAAGTGCGCTTGCAGGAGCGCATGCCGGACCTCCTCATCCTCGACTGGATGCTGCCGGGCGTTTCGGGCATCGAACTGTGCCGGCGGCTGCGCCAGCGGCCGGAGACCGAACGCCTGCCGATCATCATGCTCACGGCACGCGGCGAAGAGAGCGAGCGCGTGCGCGGGCTCGCCACCGGCGCCGACGACTATGTCGTCAAGCCGTTCTCGACGCCCGAGCTCGTCGCCCGCGTGCGCGCCATGCTGCGCCGGGCCCGCCCGGAAGTCGTCTCGACGGTGCTGCGCTGCGGCGACATCGAGCTCGACCGCGAGACGCACCGCGTGCATCGCCGCACCCGCGAAGTCCGCCTCGGCCCGACGGAATTCCGCCTGCTGGAATTCCTGATGACCTCGCCCGGCCGCGTCTTCTCGCGCTCGCAGCTTCTCGATGGCGTCTGGGGCCACGACATCTATGTCGACGAACGCACGGTCGACGTGCATGTCGGGCGCCTGCGCAAGGCGCTCAACTTCGCCAACATGCAGGACGTCATCCGCACGGTCCGCGGCGCAGGCTATTCGCTGGAAGCCTGAGCGACCCCTTTCCTCCCAAGGACGAAAATGGGCCCTTCGGGGCCTGTTTGCGTTTTGGAGTGTGGTCCGGCCCTGCACCGCAAACGAAAACGGACCCTTTCGGGTCCGCATCGCATGTGCTGTCGTGGAAAGGATCACCGCATCCGGCGGCGCTCGGCCGAGGGCTGGTAGGCGAGGCGCTGGTGGTAGGTGCAGTAGGGCGAGTTGTCCGGGGACTCGTTGCCGCAGAAGTGGAAGTCGTCGTTCAGCGGGTCGCCGATCGGCCATTTGCAGGTGCGCTCGGTGAGCTGCGTCAGCTCGAGCCGGCGCGACATGGGCACGACCACGCTGTTGCCGTTGGACGGAACCGGAAGCTGCTCGCGCTGCGTCTCGAAATCCGTCTCGACCTCTTCCTTGGTAATGGTGTTGCCGGCCGGGCGCACGACGGAGCGGGCGGTCACGGCGCGGGCCTGGAAGGTTGTCGCGGGGCGCGGGGCTGCCGGCACCGGGCGCTTGGGACGCGACGCGCTCTGCGTGCCGCCGGCCTTGGCGCGGCCCGGAAGGTTCAGCCGGTGCACCTTGCCGATGACCGCGTTGCGGCTGACGCCGCCGAGCTGTGCCGCGATCTGGCTCGCGCTCAGGCCCTCGCTCCAGAGCTTCTTGAGTTTCTCGACCCGCTCGTCTGTCCAGTTCATCTCTCGTCTCCGCTCGGCGCTCGCAATGCGGGAATCCCTCATCGCGTTCCGGACGGGTCCGGAATTTGAGCGCCCTAACTCTTTTGGTGACTAGTTCCGCCGCATGCAGTCTAGTAATTGGTCTTTAACCTAGAGTTTGGGGGACTCTGTGACAAGAGTCGTAGGAATCCGGGCGAATCGATTTCCGAGTTTTCCCCAACTTGCTGGCCGGGTGTGACTCGATAGCGACACCTTCCGCGCGTGGCGTGAATCCTTACCTTGCGGGAGGTTCAGCACTATTTCGGGGTGCGATTTGTTGACATCCCGGCCTGAAATGCCGATAGTGCCGCATGCCGCCGAAAGGCGGCTTTTGATTTTTCTGGAGCCTGGAAAAGTCAAGCCGCGTTCACGTTTTTCCGCATCTCTTTTTCGGAGGATCCGCGCCATGGCCGATGCCGCGCCGCTCTATGAAACCTATATGCGTGCACCGCTCCGGTTCACGCGCGGGGAGGGCGTCTGGCTGATCGCCGAGGATGGCGAGCGATATCTCGACTTCGCCGCCGGCGTCGCCGTCAATTCGCTGGGCCATGCGCATCCGCACCTCGTCGCCGCGCTGAAGGATCAGGCCGACAAGGTCTGGCACCTGTCGAACCTCTATGAGGTTCCGGGCCAGGAAAGCCTCGGTCGGCGCCTGACGGAAGCGACCTTCGCCGACAAGGTGTTCTTCACCAATTCCGGTGCTGAGGCGCTGGAATGCGCGATCAAGACGGCGCGCCGCTATCATTTCGCCAAGGGCCATCCCGGCAAGTTCCACATCATCACCTTTGAAGGCGCCTTCCACGGCCGCACGCTCGCGACGATCGCCGCCGGCGGCCAGGAAAAGTACCTCGAAGGCTTCGGCCCCAAGGCCCCCGGTTTCCTCCAGGTCCCCTTCGGCGACATCACCGCCGTCAAGGACGCGATCACCGAGGAGACGGCCGCGATCCTGATCGAGCCGGTGCAGGGCGAGGGCGGCATCCGCCCGGTGCCGAAGGAGTTCATGCAGGAGCTGCGCCAGCTCTGCGATGAATACGGCCTGCTGCTGGTCCTCGACGAAGTACAGTCCGGCGTCGGCCGCACCGGGCGCCTGTTCGCCCATGAATGGTCGGGCGTCACGCCGGATATCATGGCGGTCGCCAAGGGCATCGGCGGCGGGTTTCCGCTCGGCGCTTGCCTTGCCACGAACGAGGCGGCCGCCGGCATGGTCGCCGGCACGCACGGCTCCACCTATGGCGGCAACCCGCTCGCCATGGCGGTCGGCAATGCGGTGCTCGACGTCGTGCTGGAAGAGGGCTTCCTCAACCATGTGCGCGACGTGGCGCTCGTCTTCCGCCAGGGTCTGGCGGCATTGAAGGACCGCTTCCCCGAGATCATCGAGGATATCCGCGGCGAGGGCCTGATGCTCGGCATCAAGGCAAGGATTCCGACCGCCGAACTGCTCAAGGCCGTGCGTGCGGAAAAACTGCTCGCCGTGCCGGCGGGCGATAACGTGCTGCGGCTGCTGCCGCCGCTGACGGTGACCGCCGAGGAGGCGCGCGAGGGGCTTGCGCGCATCGAGCGGGCTGCCGAAAAGCTCAGCGCCGCCAAGGCTGCCTGAGCACTGCCGCGACGCGCGTCACTCGTGACGCGCAAAGGTCGCGGCAGCATCAAAGGACCGGACAGACAGGACACATCATGGCCAAGCATTTTCTCGACCTTTCCGCCGTTTCGGAAAGCGATCTCCGCGTCATCATGGACGATGCGCACACGCGCAAGGCCGCCAGCAAGGCCGGCACGGAGGCAAAGCCGCTCGCCGGCAAGATGCTCGCCATGATCTTCGAGAAGCCCTCCACCCGAACCCGCGTCTCCTTCGACGTCGGCATGCGCCAGCTCGGCGGCGAGACGCTGTTCCTGTCGGGTACGGAAATGCAGCTCGGCCGCGCCGAGACGATCGGCGATACCGCCAAGGTGCTCTCGCGCTATGTCGATGCCATCATGATCCGCACGACCGACCATGCCCGCCTGCTGGAGCTTGCCGAACACGCCACCGTGCCGGTCATCAATGCGCTGACGGACCTGACGCATCCCTGCCAGATCATGGCCGACATCATGACCTTCGAGGAGCATCGCGGCTCGACGAAGGGCAAGACCTTCGCCTGGACGGGCGACGGCAACAATGTGCTGCATTCTTTCGTCGAAGGTTCGGCCCGCTTCGGCTACACGATGAAGATGGCCGTGCCGATGGGCTCCGAACCGGACGACAAGATCCTGAACTGGGCGCGCGACAATGGCGGCAACATCCTGCTCGGCCACGATCCGGACGCCATCGTCGAGGGCGTCGACCTCATCGTTACCGACACCTGGGTCTCGATGAACCAGGAACACCGCGCCCGCGGCCACAACATCTTCCAGCCCTACCAGGTGAACAAGCAGCTGATGGCGCGGGCGAACGAGAATGCGCTCTTCATGCATTGCCTGCCGGCGCATCGCGGCGAGGAGGTCACCGACGAGGTGATCGACGGCCCGCAGTCGGTGGTCTTCGACGAGGCGGAAAACCGCCTGCATGCGCAGAAATCGATCCTTGCCTGGTGCCTCGGCGCCGTCTGACGCCATCTTGAAAAACGCCGTGCGCGGCACGATCTAGGGGCCATCACGGAGCGCTGGAAGGCGCTCTCTCTGGCGCATGCCCGCTCTCTATGGAATTATCGGGCGGCAGGAGCGCGAAATCACGGTAGAACGCCGGTCTGACCGAAGCGGGGCCTCTGGCCCGGCGGCTTCCCGGCGTGCAAGGAGCAGGATGATGATGGCTGAGAATGCCCTGAAACTCGGAGAGCCCGGTTATGCCGGCGACGATCATGTCGTGCCGTTCCAGGTGGAGGGCCTCGACGTGCGTGGCCGCGCGGTCCAGCTCGGCCCTATGCTCGACGGCATTCTGGGCCGTCACAACTATCCGGCCCCCGTCGCGCGGCTGCTTGCCGAGGCGATTGCGCTCACCGTGCTGCTCGGCACCTCGCTGAAGTTCGAGGGCAAGCTGATCGTCCAGACCAAGGGCGACGGCCCCGTCGACCTGTTGGTCGCCGATTTCTCTGCGCCGGAGAATGTGCGCGCCTATGCCCGCTTCGACCAGGAAGCGCTCGACGCCGCGATTGCCGAGGGCCGGACCGAGCCGCACGAACTGCTCGGCAAAGGCATCCTCGCCTTCACCATCGACCAGGGCGCCCATACCCAGCGCTACCAGGGCATCGTGCCGCTTGACGGTGACACGCTGGAAGAGATCGCCGGCGTCTATTTCCGCCAGTCGGAACAGATCCCGACCAAGGTGCGCCTGGGTGTCGCCGAACTGTTCGATCGCGATCAAGACGGCAAGGTGCGTCACCGCTGGCGGGCCGGCGGCATGGTCGCGCAGTTCCTGCCGCAGGCGCCGGAGCGCATGCGCCAGCCCGATCTTCCGGGCGGCGACGGCGACGAGGCCGGCCACAAGATCGCCGACGACGACAACTGGGCGGAAGCCAAGGCGATGGTCGAGACGATCGACGCCGACGAACTGACGGACCCCAATGTCGGCACCGAACGGCTGCTGTTCCGGCTCTTCCACGAGCGCGGCGTGCGCGTCTACCCGCCGCAGCAGGTCTTGGACCGCTGCTCCTGTTCGCGCGAGAAGCTGAAGGGCGTGCTCGCGGCGCTGAGCGCCGAGGAGATCGCCCACACGACGGACGACAAGGGTGAGATTGAGCTCACCTGCGAATTCTGCTCGACCACCTACCGCTTCGAGGCGGCGGAAGTTTTGCCGCAGTAAAAGAGCGCGCGTCCTCAGTTCAGAACGCGCGGCTGCCCAGGTGTATCCAGCGAGAAGGCGGGGATGGCGACGTCGAAGGCTTCGCCGTTCTCCGCTTCCATGCGGTAACGGCCGAACATGATGCCGGACGGCGTTTCGAGCGGGCAGCCGGAAGAATATTCATAGGTATCACCGGGGCGCAGCACCGGCTGCTCGCCGATGACGCCCGGACCGTTGACCTCGTCCACTTGGCCATTCTGGTCGGTGATGTGCCAGTAGCGCGTCATCAGCCTGACGACGACATCGGAATGGTTCGCGATGACCACCCGGTAACCCCAGACATAGCGGCTGTCGTCGGGATCGGACTGATCGGCCAGGTAGTACGGCTCTACGGTCACTTCGATGTCGCGGGTAAGCGCACGATACATGGGCAAGCCTTGAACTGATTAGCTCCTGCTATTCTACAGGAATATGGTTTCGTCAAGGATAAGCAAAGAAAGCACCGGCCGCTTCGGCCGGTGCTTCCGCATTTGTCCGTTTCGCGATGTCGAGGATCAGGCATTGATCTTCGCAAGGGCGCGCGAAAAGTCCTCGATCAGGTCTTCGCTGTCCTCGATGCCGGCCGACAGGCGCACCGTGCCGGCGGAAATGCCGAGTTCGGCGCGTGCCTCGTCCGTCAGGTTCTTGTGCGTGGTCGTCGCCGGATGGGTGATCAGGCTCTTCGCATCGCCGAGATTGTTGGAGATCTTGATCACCTCCAGCGCATCCTGCAGCGCGAAAGCCGCTTCCTTGCCGCCCTTCAGCTCGAAGCAGACCAGCGTCGAGCCGCCCGTCATCTGCTTGGCGATGATGTCGGCCTGCGGATGGTCCTTGCGGCCCGGATAGATGACCTGGGCGACCTTGTTGCTGTCGGCGAGGAAATCGGCGATGCGGCTGGCATTCTCCGTCTGCTGCTTGACGCGGAGCGGCAGCGTCTCGATGCCCTTCAGCAGCGTCCAGGCATTGAACGGCGACATGGCCGGGCCGGTGTGGCGGAAATAGTCGTGCAGGTTCTCGTCGATCCACGCCTTGTCCGACAGCACCACACCGCCGAGGCAGCGGCCCTGGCCGTCGATATGCTTGGTGGCGGAATAGACGACGACATGCGCGCCGAGTTCCAACGGCTTCTGGAAGAGCGGTGTCGCGAACACGTTGTCGACGACGACCTTGGCGCCGATCTGGTTGGCGAGCTTCGCCACGCCCGCGATGTCGATGACTTCCAGCGTCGGGTTGGTCGGGCTTTCGAGGAAGAAGACCTTGGTGTTCTTCTGGATCGCCTTTTCCCAGTTGGCGAGGTCGCGGCCGTCGATCAGCGTGCATTCGATGCCGTATTTCGGCGCGAGCGTCTCGACCACCCAGCGGCAGGAACCGAACAGCGCACGGGCGGCAACGATATGGTCGCCGGCCTTCAGCTGGCAAAGGATCGCGGCCGTCACGGCCGCCATGCCGGAGGCTGTCGCGCGCGCATCCTCGGCACCTTCGAGCAGGCACATGCGTTTTTCGAACATGTCGTTGGTGGGGCTGCCGTAACGGGCGTAGATGAAGCCGTCCGTCTCGCCCTTGAAACGGGCTTCGGCCGCAGCCGAGGTGTCGTAGACGAAACCTTGCGTGAGGAAGATCGCTTCCGCTGTTTCGCCGTGCTGGGAGCGGGTGGTTCCGCCGTGAACGAGTTGGGTGGCCGGGCGCCAGGACTTGCTCATGTGATCGTTGCCTTCAAACAAAAAAACCGGCCGCAAAAGCAGGCCGGTTTTGAACCCGGCCTTTTTAGCTACTTGTTTTACGTGGCTGCAAGCCGGCCGGCCAAATCACCACGGGATAACTTTGCTAATACTGCGCGCCCGCGCTTGCGTCAATTGCCGGCATTTGGTTTTGTGCGGCCTTCTGACGGGACTTTATGATGATGGGTGGCTCTGCGGTGCGTAGCACAGGTATTCTGGCGGACAACGCCATTCGTGGCTTGTTCGACGGCGGCCGGCTGAAAAGCGAGGCCCCGCTCGACGACGACCAGATCCAGCCGGCAAGCCTCGACCTGCGCCTCGGCGCACGCGCCTTCCGTGTGCGCGCAAGCTTCCTGCCGGGGCCGTCCCATCTCGTCGCCGACAAGCTCGACCGGCTGCAACTGCACGTGATCGACCTCTCCGTCGGCGCGGTGCTGGAAACCGGCTGCGTCTATATCGTGCCGCTGATGGAAAGCCTCGACCTGCCGGCCGAACTCGCGGCCTCCGCCAACCCGAAAAGCTCCACCGGCCGCCTCGACATCTTCACCCGCGTCATCACCGATCGCGCGCAGGAATTCGACAAGATCCCGGCCGGCTATTCCGGCCCGCTCTATCTCGAAATCTCGCCGCGCACCTTCCCCATCGTCGTGCGCCGCGGCTCGCGGCTGTCGCAGATCCGCTTCCGCAAGGGCAATGCCCTGCTCGGCGAAAGCGAGCTTGTCGCCCTGCACAACACGGATACGCTGGTGGCGAGCGACACGCCGAACGTCTCCGGCGGCGGCATCGCGCTGTCGATCGACCTCAAGGGCACCGGCCCGGAAGGCCTCATCGGCTATCGTGGCAAGCACCACACCTCCGTCGTCGATGTCGACCGCAAGAACCAGCACGATATCTTCGATTTCTGGGAGCCGCTGTTCAGCCGCGGCCGCAACGAGCTGATCCTCGACCCCGACGAATTCTACATCCTTGTCTCGCGCGAAGCCGTGCACGTCCCGCCGCTCTACGCCGCGGAGATGACGCCCTTCGACCCGCTCGTCGGCGAATTCCGCGTGCACTATGCCGGCTTCTTCGACCCCGGCTTCGGCCACGCGCCCGCCGGCGGCTCCGGCAGCCGCGCGGTGCTGGAGGTGCGCAGCCACGAGGTGCCCTTCATCCTCGAACACGGCCAGATCGTCGGCCGCCTCATCTACGAGCACATGCTCGACGCCCCCGAAGGCCTCTACGGCACCGGCCTCGGCTCCAACTACCAGGCGCAGGGCCTGAAACTCTCCAAGCATTTTCGCGCGGGGTGACGGGCGGCCTTCCGCCTCGGAATTTTCCGCTTTACAAATGAAGTTAAACGTTTTTGTTGTCATGCAGACGTTTAATGAAGGCTGGACGCCCGAGCCGAGACGCGATGCAGCGACCGACGATCAAGACCATCGCGCAGGAAACGGGCCTTTCGATCGCCACCGTATCGAAGGCGCTGAACGACAGCCCGCAGGTGCGGCCGGAAACCCGCGCCATCGTCGTCGCCGCCGCCGAGCGCGTCGGCTACCAGCTCAATATGCATGGCGTGCAGCTTCGCACCGGAAAAACCTACCAGGTCGCCGCCATCATGACGGCGCCCGGCCCCAAGCAGAACGAATGGGAAGGCGTCGAATACGCCCAGCTCTTGAGCGGCATCTCCTGGGCGCTGGAGGAAAGCCCCTATCGCGTCTCGCTTTACGCCGTGCGCAATTTCGAGGAGAGCCTGGCTACCATCCGGCAGATCGTCTCGTTGAAGAAGGCGGACGGCATCATCGTCTCCGGCACGCGGGCCGACGACCCGCGCGTGCGCATCATGCAGGCGGCGGATTTTCCCTTCGTCACCTACGGCACGACGATCCACAATGCGCCGCATGCCCATGTCGATGCCGACAACGAGCAGATGATCCGCCATTCCGTGGCGCGGCTTGCCGAACGCGGCCACTGCCGCATCGCGCTGGTCAACCCGATGGCGGAGCTGACCTATGCGATCACCCGGCTCGAGGCCTATTGCCGGGCACTCGAAACGGCGGGCCTCGCCTTCGATCCGGCACTGGTCGCGCACGGTCCCCTGACGCCCGCCTTCGGCCGGCAAAACGTGCTGACCATGTCCGAGCTTTCCGACCCGCCAACCGCCTATATCTGCGCCAACGAGGCCTCGGCGCTCGGTGCCTTTTCCGGTTTCCATGCCCGCGGGCTGATGCATGGGCGCGACGCGGTCATCAACGCGACGGACGACCTGAACGTCAGCCAGTATTTCGCCCCGCCGATCACCACCTATTTCCTGCCGATCCATGAGCCGAGCGAGATGCTCGGCAGCTATATCCTGCGCCGCATGGAAGGCGAGCCGCCGGAAGCGCTGCAGACGCTCATCATGCCGAAGCTGATCGAGCGGTCGGACGACCGGTTGGTGAAAATTTAAGCCGGCTAAAGAATGAAATCGCTCTTCGTGAACGTGATGGCAGCGTCGAATTGGATGGAAAAATCAGCCTTGCCATCGCCGTTCACGTCGCCAAACACATATGTATCGCCAGCCTTGGTCTCATAACGCAACTCGCCCGCCTTTTTGTGGAAGGCCTGGGTGCCGATGAAGGCGAAGGCCTGGTCGCCTGTGGATTTCGTGCTCGCGTCGATAACCTTCAGGTCGATCCTGTCGCCGTCCTTTGCCGAAAAATCGCCGACCGTATCGCGCCCAGTGGCAGCTAAGGTCGAATCCTTGATGGACTTGAAGACGAAGGTATCGGCGCCGGCACCACCCTTCAGCCTGTCGGCGCCTGCGCCACCCGTGAGCGTATCCTTGCCCGCGCCGCCATAGAGCCAGTCGTTGCCGGCTCGGCCGTCGATCCTGTCATTGCCGGCCAGCGCATGGATGGTGTCCGCAAGCTTCGAGCCGCGCAGCACATCGGCCTTAGCCGAAGGTGTTATATAGGCCGGATCGCCGTCATGGGTGCCGACCAGCCGGTCGAGATCCCGGTCCGGCGAGGCGAAGGGGATGAAACCGTCTTCCAGCACCATCTTGTTGAAGTCGGCGACCCGCTTGCTGCCGTTGATGTAGTCGACGACGAAGACCGGTATGCCCTTGTCCAGAAAATCCCGCTTCAGAGTGGCGATGGTCTCCTCGTCCGGGCGGAGCGGATTGTTCTCGTCCGCATCGCCGCGAAAGTAGAGGTCTTCCACCGCAATGCCGCCGATGGCATCGAGATAGGCTTTTTTGCGCGCGGTGTCGGAGCCGAGATCGTCGAGGATCCATGCGCCGTTCTGCGGGATCACGAAGAAATCCGGATTGCTTTCGCGCGCATGTGCGGTCAGGTCCACGATGAAATCGACCATGCGCTGCGCCGCCTGCTTGACGTTTGCCGGGTCGCCCACCTGCTTGTCCTTCGCGGAAACCTCCGCGCCCCAGAAATAATAGCCATCGACGATATCGAGATAGGCCGCGTCAAAACCTGCCTTGACGATGGCATCCACTTCGCCGGTCTTCTGGTCGTTGAAGATGTTCTTCTGCCAGTCGGAATCCCAGTAGCGGACCTTCCGGCTCTCCGGCCAGTCGGGATTGACCGGTCCCAGCCAGTCCGGCGCTTCGCCGGTCAATCGTCCCGTCGCCGTGCCGGTGGTCGTCCAGTCCTTGTCCCAATAGTCGCGGAAGTCCGAGGCTTCGCCGATCGAGGTATAGGAGACGACGACGGTGCGGCCGCCCATGCCATCCTTCATGCGCGTGATCTCGTCTTGCGAAAACCGACCGGCATCGGTTCCGTCCCGCGAGGCGTCGATCACCAGCAGGTCATGGGTGGCCGAGGCGAGCAGGGCCGGATCAAGCGCATTGCCATTCAGGCCTTGCAGTTCGTAGCCCCAATTTTTGACCGAGACCGTCCCGGTGGAGGTGGTGAACTGGATCATAGGTTGTTTTGGCTCCGAACGAATCGATGAAATCCGGACGCCAATCTAGTATAGGCCACCGGGCATGTCGCGCGCTTGACACGCCGGGCGAACTGTTGAATGACTGCGCCGTCGCGCTGCCTTGCGGGTATGATGTAATGGTAGCCTGTCAGCTTCCCAAGCTGAACGCGCGGGTTCGATTCCCGCTACCCGCTCCAGCCGCCCGACACCGCTTCCCCATATTTTTCCTCCTTCACCGGCTGCACAACCGCGCGTGACGCATGCTGGCAAGATGCACATTACGCAAAATAAAAACGTTTATATTTGCTATTGAAAACGTTTATATTCCTTGTTACCGTTTCTGCCAGGATGAGAAAGCCGCACGATCTGCCGTGCGCAAAAAAGTTGTCGAGCGCTTGCCGGGAGTGGCGGTCGCCGACGGTTGAGGAGGAAGAGATGAGGAAATTCGTTGTGACAATCGCGCTCGCCGTCTTTGCTGTAGGCAGCGCGCAGGCGGCCGATCTCGGTGGCAAGCTGCTGAAGGTCGGCTCCGATACCACGTCGCCGCCGATGGAAAGCATCGACCCGGCCTCCGGCCAGATCGTGGGCTTCGATGTCGACGTGGTCAACGCCATCTGCGCCAAGATCAACTGCCAGGCCGAATTCGTGACGACCGGCTGGGACGGCATTTTCGCGGCCCTCGACCAGGGCAGTTTCGACCTCGTCGCGTCCGGCGTCTCGATCACGGATGAGCGCAAGAAGGCGATGGACTTCTCCGAGCCCTACATCATCAACAGCCAGGCCGTGCTGACGCGCGCCGAAGATCAGGGCATGACGCTCGACATGTTCAAGGCCGAGGGCAAGAAACTCTCCGCCCAGGCCAACACGACGGATGCGGAGGTGGCGGAAGGTGTCGTCGGCAAGGAAAACGTCGTCGCCTATGACAGCTTCAGCGCCGCCATCATCGCGCTCAAGAACAAGGACGTCGACGGCGTGGTGATTAATGGCGCCAACGCTGCTGCCTATGAGCGCGAATTCGCCGGCGAACTCGTCGCCTCCATCAAGGATCTCGAATCCGATCCGCTCGGCCTCGTCTTCCGCAAGGGCGACGAGAATGTCGCGGCCTTCAACGAGGGCCTGACGGCAATTAAGGACGATGGCACGCTCGACCAGATCGTCGCCAAATACTGGGGCCTCAAGTAAGGCTGTCGCCGGGAGCGCGCGGCGCGCACTCCCGGTTTTTCCCCGATCGTGACGCCGGAGGCGGGAATGTCGTTCGTCAGAAGCGTGAGGCCCAGCAATCTGGTAATCCTCGCCGCGCTCCCCTTCATCGTCTACCTGTTCGCCTCGTCGCCGGATTACCAGCGGTCGTTGCGCGCCATTCTGGGTGTCGAGCTCGGCTCGGGCGCCTTCGTGCCGGGTTTCCTGGTGCTGGCGATCGCCTTTTCCGCTGGCTTTGCCGTGCTCGTCCTATCGCGGGGAAAGGTGGCGCGGCCGCGCCTGACCATTGCCGCTGGCCTCGTGAGCCTGCTCGCGACGGCGGCCATCCTCGCGGGCGATCTCGTCCATCCCTTCATCGTTTCGGTCGTCGCGAACGGCGTCGATTCCTTCAAGTCCGATCTCGTCGTCAAGGGCGCGACACCGCGCCAGCTAACTGAAGCCGCTGACCTCTGGCTGCGCGGTGTGGAAGCCTGGCTCTGGCCGGCTTATGCGGTGCTGCTCCTCGCCGGCTTTGGCCTCACCTTCGCCGGCAGCCGCGCGCCGGTCCCGTCCGAGAGTCTTGCGCGCCGGGCGGGGGCCTGGATCGTCGGCCTCGTCAACGGCGCCGGGCTCGTCTTCGTCTTCCTTTTCGCCCATCTCGCTTTCGCCTCCGGGCTCGCGACGACCATCCGCGCGGCGATCGCCGCCTATATCCTCGCGGCCATTCTGGGCCTCGTCTGGGTCGGCTTGTTGAAGCTGCGGTATACGCGGCAAAGCCTCGTCTTCTTCGCTGCGATGACGCTCGCGCTGGCGGCGCTTTCCGCCTGGTTCCTGCTGCAGCCGCGCGACGGCTACGTGCTTGCCGGCACGCTGGAGGGCAAGATCGGCATTGTCACCAACACGCCGTCCGGCCTGATCGGCGCGGTGCGCTTCGGCCAGTACGAAGGCGGGCCGACGACGGAGACGCCGGTGCGCACCTTCGTCAGCCCGGCGCAGGCGATCGAGGCCGTCGGCAAAAAGGAAGACGTCAGCGGCGCGCTGCTGCCCGCCGCCGCGGTGCCGGCCGATTGGCCGCGCCTCTGGGAGGTCGAGGCGCTGAACGACCGCGATCGTGCGGCCGGCATCACGTTTGCCGTGCTGGCCATCGTGACCGGCCTCCTGACGCTTGGCGGCGTCCTGCATCGCCGCCATCCGCTGTCGATCGGCTCGGAATTCATCGTCGACACGATCCGCGGCATCCCCATGCTGGTCATCGTGCTCTATGTCGGCCTGCCGCTGTCCGGCGCGCTGAAAGATGCGACGGCGGGTGTCTTCGACCCGCCGAACCTCGTGCGCGGCATCGTCGCCATGGCGATCGCGTATTCCGCCTATCTCGCCGAGATTTTTCGCTCGGGCATCAATGCCATTCCGGCCGGCCAGGTGGAGGCGGCGGCCAGCATCGGGCTCAACCGCTGGCAGACGGCGCGGCTGATCATCCTGCCGCAGGCCTTCCGCATCGTCATTCCGCCGCTCGGCAACGAGCTGATCGCCATCCTGAAGGACACGTCGCTGCTCTCCATTCTGTCGATCCGCGACATCACGCAGCGCATGCGCGAGTTCCAGTCGGCGAGCTTCCTGCCCTTCGCGCCCTATAATTCGGCGGCGATCCTCTACATCCTGCTGACGCTCGCGGCCGCCAGCCTCATCAGCCTCATCGAGAAGAAATATGACGTCAAGCACCGGTGACGCCGGCACGGTGCTCGTCACCGGTGCCTCCCGCGGTCTCGGCCGGGCGCTTGCCGATCTCTATGCGGCGGTGGGCTTTCGCGTGATCGCCTGCACGCGGCAGGGGACGACCGACGCCTTGCCGCTCGATGTCGCGGACGCCGCCTCGATCGCGGCGCTCGGCGAGACGCTGAAGGGCGAGCCGATCGACGTCGTCATCAACAATGCCGCGGTCCGCGGCGATACCGGCGGCCTCGACACGCTGGAAACGGGCGATTTCCTGGAGGCGATGCGGATCAATGCGCTGGCGCCGCTGCTGGTCGCCCGCGCGCTTCGCTCCAATCTGCGCGCGACGCCGCGGCCGGTGCTGGTCAATATCAGTAGCCGCGCCGGCTCGCTGGCCGAGGGCACGATCGACGACGAGGACGGCGACTACGCCTACCGCTGCTCGAAGGCGGCGCTGAACATGGCGACGGTCAAGCTCGCGCAGGATTTCCGCAGCGACGGCATCGCCGTCATCGCGCTGCATCCCGGCTGGGTGCGCACGGATATGGGCGGGTCGGAGGCCGCGATCGACGTTGCCGAAAGTGCGGCGGGCCTGAAGGTGCTGATCGACGGAACGACGATGGCCGATACCGGCAGTTTCCGGGCCTATGACGGCGGACCGGTGCTTTGGTGACCAGATTGAATCGTGACGAAAGCGGCGCCCGGTTCTCCGGCGCCGTGAAGAATGAAGGACAGACCCGTGCATAAGCCGCTCCCCAAACAGAACCGCTTCGACACCAGCCGGCAGGACGCCAGCATGCTCGAGCTTGGCGTCTGCTATTATCCGGAGCAGTGGCCGCGCGAGAAATGGGACGAGGACGCGCGCCGCATGGTGGAACTGGGCCTTGCCTGGGTGCGCATCGGCGAGTTCGCGTGGTCGCATATCGAGCCGCAATCCGGCGCCTTCCAATGGGAATGGATGGACGAGGCGATCGAGGTGTTGGGCTGCGCGGGGCTCAAGGTCATTCTCGGCACGCCGACGGCGGCCCCGCCGAAATGGCTGGTCGATCGTTACCCGGATATCCTGCCCGTTGATGAACGCGGCGTGGTGCGCAAGTTCGGCGCGCGCCGGCACTATTGTTTCTCCAGCCGGCGCTACCGTGTGGAGGCCGCCCGCATCACCGAGGCGATGGTCCGCCGTTACGGCGAAAACCCCTTCGTGCACGCCTGGCAGACGGACAACGAATACGGCGACCACGACACGATCCATAGCTATTCGGACGAGGCGCTGCGGGCCTTCCGCGAATGGCTTGCTGCCCGCTACGGCACGATCGAGGAGATGAACCGCGCCTGGGGCGCCGCGTTCTGGAGCATGCGGTACAACGCCTTCGATGAGGTGGACCTGCCCAACAATCTCGTTGAGGAGCCGAGCCCAACCCATCTGGTCGATTATTTCCGCTTCTCCTCCGACCAGGTGAAGAGCTTCAACAAGGCACAGGCCGATCTCATCCGGAAGCACTCGCCCGGACGCCCAGTAACGCATAATTTCATGTCGCAGAATACCGACTTCGATCACTACAAGGTTGGCGAGGATATCGATATCGCCTCCTGGGATGTCTATCCGATGGGCGGGCTCATCAATGGGCGGCTCAGCGCCGAGGAAAAGGCCCGTTATCTGCGCGTCGGCGATCCGGACCAGACAGCCTTCAATCACGATCTCTACCGTGCGGTTGGCAGCGGTCGGGTCTGGGTGATGGAGCAGCAGCCGGGCCCAGTCAACTGGGCGTCCTACAACCAGTCGCCGGCTGATGGCATGGTGCGGCTGTGGACCTGGCTCGCCTATGCGCACGGCGTCGACATGGTCTCCTATTTCCGCTGGCGCCAGGCGCCCTTCGCACAAGAGCAATTCCATGCCGGGCTGCTGTTGCCGAACAGCGAGGTGGACCAGGGTTATCTGGAGGTGGCGCAGGTTGCCGAGGAAATGGCGCGGCTGCCGAAGGGAGAGGTGCGGGAAAAGGCCTCGGTCGCCATCATGCTCGATTACGAGTCCCGCTTTGCCACTCGAGCCCTGCCGCAGGGACGCGGTTACGCTGCCTCTTCCATCGCGCTCGACTGGTATTCTGCCGTCGCCCGCCTCGGTGTGGATGTCGATTTCATCGGTCAGCATTCCGATCTCTCCGACTACAAGCTGGTGCTGGCGCCCGATCTCGTCATTCCCGATGCCAATTTCATTGCCCGGCTAAAGGCCTCCGGCGCCAAGGCGCTGCTCGGCCCGCGCAGCGGCAGCAAGACGCGCGACATGCACATCCCCGCGGATCTTCCGCCCGGCCCGCTGGCCGCATTGCTGGATTTCCGCGTAACGCGCGTGGAATCCCTGCCGGACTTCCACAGCGAGCAGGTGCTTTATGGCAATACCAGCTATCCGGTGACCGGCTGGCGCGAACGCATCCGCACGACAGAGCCGGTGCTGGCGATCTTCGAGGGCGAACATCGCCCGGGCTCGCCGGCGGTTATCGGCAATGAGCGCGCGCGGTATGTCGGGACGTTGCCGCGTGGCGAATTCCTGTCGAAGCTGATGGGCGATACGCTCGGTTGGGCCGACGTGAAAAACTTGCCCGACCTCGGCGACCTCAGGCTCGCCCGCCGCGGCAAGCTGCATTTCGCCTTCAACTACGGCAGCAGCGCGGCCAGCGTGCCGGCCTTTACGGACGCGACCTTCTTTGTCGGCACAAGGGAGCTTGCGCCGGTGGATGTGGCAATCTGGATGGAAGGGTGACGGCCGAACCGTTTATCCGGCTTCCGCCTCGGTCACCGTCTGCGCCGGGCGGTGAGTCGTCTTGTTCCAGAAGAACGGATCGTTGCAGAGTTCCTTGACCGCGCGCCAGGCGGCAAATGACAGGAACAGCCAGTACACCGGCGTCAGCACCCAGCGCCAGCCCAGGGCGGCCTGCTCGCCGGGCGTCATTCCACCTCGCCCGAGGGCGACGAAGACAGCGTAGCTGCCGAAGATGTTGACCATGTCGATGGTGAACATGGTGAGCTCGAATGGCCCGACCGTATAGGCGGATTTGAAGAACAGCGACCAGGTGATCACGCCGATATAGGCGATGATGAGTGGATGGGCGAGTGAGGAGAGGATGAGCCCGCCGATCAGCACCTGAAAGACGAAGCTCGGCCAGAGGCCCATCTCCTGCATCAGCCGCGAAGGGCGCCGCATCAGCACCAGCCAGGTTTGCAGCCAGCCCTTGAACCAGCGCGTGCGCTGGCCAAGCCAGGCGTCCCGCCCGCTCGGCGCCTCTTCATAGGTCGGCCGGGTGATCGTGCCGCAGCGATAGCCGAGCCGGTAGAGCCGCAGCCCCAGGTCGGCATCCTCGGTGACATTGTAGGGATCCCAACCGCCCACTTGCTGAAGCACGCGCGTGCGAAAATGGTTGGACGTGCCGCCGAGCGGCATGGGCAGGCGGGCGGCGGCAAGCCGCGGCAGCAGCACCCGGAACAGTCCGGCATATTCGAGCGCGAAGAGGGCGCTCAGCCAGCTCTCCCGCACATTGGTGATGACGAGCGGCGCTTGCAGACAGACGATGTCCAGGGGGCCGCTCTCGAAGGTGCGCCAGGCTTCTTCAAGCTGGAGGGGATCGATCCGATCCTCCGCGTCGTAGATCACCAGATATTCGCCGCGCGCGGCACCCAGCGCATAGGAGAGCGCCTTGGGCTTGGTGCGCGGCCGGCCGGGCGGCACCGCGACCACTTCATATTGCCGGCCGAGCGGTATGGCTGCCAGCGCGTCGAGCGTCTCCTGGTCGTCGGCCTCGCAGATCAGCTTGATGTCGAGGCAGGCGACCGGCCATTCGATCTTGTTCAGGGTCTCGATGAGCTGCGGCATGACCGCCGCCTCCCGGTAGAGCGCGACGAAGACGGAATAGACCGGGCGCGGTCGGGCAGGGGGACGGGCCAGAGCTCGTCCTGCCTCCCGCTTTTTGGCGACAAGCGCCACGAGACGGACCAGGAAGGTGGCGAAGAAAAGCAGGGTCGTCACGATGTGCAGGAGGATCAGGGCGAGCTTGGGCGCAGCTGTGGCGAGCGAGAGCAGGAGCGCCAACACGATGCCGGTGTAAAACCCTTGCCGCCCCCAGAGCGTGATGCGGGCGCTTGCCTCCGGCATCGTGGCAAAAAGCTGGTCCACCGTGTCGCGCACCCGCCGGTTGCAGCCAGCCTGCCAGAGGGCGGCCCGCAAGGCCGAGGGCGTGGTCGCGGCCATCATCGTGCGCAGGGCCGGCGCATGGGCAAGCCGCTCGGTGAGATAGCCCAGCCGCTCGGCGCTCGGAACGATCGCCGTCGTTGGCGCGCGGGTAGGATGGCGAAGCCGCACAACGGTGGGCTCGACGAGCTGCGTATCCACGCCGGGAAGGTCTTCGAGCTGGGTCGGGTCGATACGGGTGAGAAAGGGAAGATGCAGGATTTCGGCAAGCGCCTCGTAATAGATCTCTTCCGACACTGCACCGCTCGCCAGCAGTTCCGATTCCAGCGTCGTTCCGTGCTGGCTGGCGCGCACCAGCATGGTCGAGATCAGCGTCTTCGACAGGCCGAGCCGACGGAAGAACCGGGCTTCCGTCATCAGGCGCGGTGGGATGTGTTCCTCGCAGGGTGGGCCGCATGGCCTCGGCAGGATGCCGATTGCGGTGGCGAAAGCGATATCGTCAGGATATTCTGCCAGTCGCATGCAGCTATCGCTCCCGTTTATCGGTGCTACCCTTTTTTAACCCTAAGTTGATTGTAATGAGACATAGCGAAATTTCACCTCTCAAAATCTATGGGTTTTTTGCGCTTTGCCTGGTGATGGCGGTGATGATGCCGCGGGCCGCTGCGGCGCAGGAGCGCTCGGCGGTCGATCTGCCTATCCTGTTCGATACGCGCGAGCGCATCGCGCGGCCGGATCTCTCGGGCATCGTGCGCCTGCGGTTCCTGACCACGGTCGATTTTCCGCCGTTCAATTTCATCGACCAGACCGGCAAGCTCGCCGGATTTCATGTCGATCTGGTGCGCGAGATCTGTCGGGAATTGGCGCTGACGGAGAAGTGCCAGATCCAGGCGGTGACCTTCCCGGAGCTCGAAAAAGCGCTGGTTGACGGCAATGGCGAGGCGGTCGCCGCGGGTGTTGCCGTCACCGCCGATCTGCGCAAGCGCTTTCTCTTCTCACGCCCCTTCATGCGCCTACCGGCCCGCTTCGCCGTGACGAAGAAGGCGCCGCCCGCAGGCGAGACCGCGGCGGCCCTCGATGGCAAGCGTGTTGGGGTCGTTGCGGCCAGCGCACACGAGGCGATGCTGAAGGCGTTTTTCCCGCGCCTGAAAGCGGAAGTCTTTCCCGATCGCACGGCCCTGCTCGCAAGCCTTAAGGAAGGCAAGGTCGACGCGGTCTTCGGCGACGGCATGCAGCTTGCCTTCTGGACGAACGGAACGGAATCCGCCGGCTGCTGCCGCCTGTTCGACGGGCCTTATGTTTCGGAGCAGTTTCTCGGCGAAGGCCTGACGATCATGTTCCGCAAGGAGGATACGGCGATCGCCGGCGCCATCGACCACGCGCTTCTGGCGCTGTCGCGCAACGGCCGCCTGCAGGAGATTTACCTGCGCTATTTCCCGGTCAATCTCTACGGTGGGTAAGGACCGGCGTCCTATTGGCTCGCCCAGATGATGCGGGCGATCCAGTCTACCTCGTCCATGTCGAAATTGCGGTTTGGGTGCTCGGGATTGAGCGAGACGAGCTCGATCGTGCGCGGGCTCTGGCGGTGCAGCACCTTGGCCATGACCTCGCCTTCGCGGGTCTTCACTACGACGCGGTCGCCGCGGCGCACCTGCGCGCCGGGCTCGACGATCAGCACGTCACCGTCGCGGTAGAGCGGCATCATGCTGTCGCCCTGCACCTCCAGCGCATAGACGCCGGCCTTGCGTTCCGGCCCGGCGGGGAATTCGACCACGTCCCAGCCCTGGCCGGCGGGAAAGCCGCCATCGTCGAAAAAGCCGCCGGCGCCCGCCTGCGCGAAGCCGAGCAGCGGGATGGTGCCCGTCTGTGGCGGAAAGGCGCCCTGCGGCAGCGCGATATCGCGCGTGACGTCTGAGATCGTGAAGAACTCGTCGATCGAGGCGCCGGTCGCGTCGAGCACCTTGGCGATCGATTCCGTCGAGGGCCAGCGCTGGCGGCCGTCCACACCCTGTCGCTTTGATTTGTTGAAGGACGTGGGGTCGAGCCCGGCGCGGCGGGCAAGGCCGGACGGGGAGAGCCGGTTGCGCTCGGCGAGGGCGTCGATTGCCGCCCAGATCCGGTCGTGGGAGAACATGCTGAGAAACCCTGCCAAGGCGGCGGACCGGCACGCGCCGGTCCGATTACCCGGAAGCATAGCGAAGGACGTTTTCCGAGTAAAGAAAAAAGGATTATTTTCCTGTTTCATTTCCGGACGATTTTTCGGCCGCCCGCCGCCGCGCCACCACGCTTTCGCGCCAGATGGTGAAGATGCCCGCACCCACCACGATGGCCGAGCCGACGACCATGTTGAGGTTCAGCGTCTCTCCGAAGACGGTGACGCCGACGATCGCCGCCAGCACGACCTGGAGATAGGTGAGCGGCTGCACGGCCGCAGCATCGAGCAGGTCGTAGGCGCGGATCAGGAAATAGTGGCTCGACATGCCGGTGATGCAGACGATGCCCATCCAGATCCAGTCGACGGGAGCGAGATTGGTCCAGTAGAACGGGCCGATCAGCGAGATCGCCACGGCACCTGCGACGCCGATATAGAAGAAGCTTGTCGAAGCGCTGTCTTCGCGGCTGGCGAGGCGGGTCGCGATGACATAGATCGCGAACATCAGCGCCGAGAGGAGTGGCAGCAGCACGGTGAGGTCGAAGGCGACGCCGCCCGGATTGACGATGATCAGCACGCCGCAAAGGCCGACGCCGATCGCCGTCCAGCGCCGCCAGCCGACGCGCTCGCCGAGCAGCGGCATCGAGAGCAGTGCCACGAAGATCGGCCCGGAAGCCAGGATTGCCTGCGAGCGGGCGAGGCCGACGGTCGTAAAGGCGGTGATGGTGACGACGATCTGGAACGCGAGGATGGCGCCGCGCATGATCTGCAAAACCGGCCGTTTCGTCGCCGCTGCCGCCCGTAGCCCGCCCGGGCTGCGCGCGCCGAGCACGATGGCGAAGGCCGCGAACGCCCAGAAGCGTATCATGGCGATGAAGACCGGCGGATAGACGCTGCCGAGATGTTTCGAGATGGAGTCCTGCAGGCTGAAAATCAGGATGGCGAGCAGGGTGAAGACATAGCCGAGTCGTTTGGAGTCCATGTCCCGCGCATATACCCGTCACGCCCCGCTTGCACGCTGAAATTTGGCGCCCGGCGGACTTTTCGCGGCGGGTCGCGGGAGGTGCGTGGCAGGGTGGGAAAAATTTCCTTCAACCCGTGATTTTCAGCCACTTTCGCTGCAACGAACTGCGCGCTATCAAGGATTGCGCGGCTTCGTCGCGTTTTCGAGGTCCATCCCGTGCACAAGACCGTCACTTCCGGCATTTTGCTGACGTCCTTCGCCTATTTCCTGTTTTCTGTGCAGGATGCGTCGGTCAAATGGCTCGTCGCGGCGCTGCCGGTTTGGCAGATCCTTTTCGTGCGCAGCGTAACGATCTTCTCGCTCTGTCTTGCCTGGGGCGGTCGCCCGCTTCTGCGCAGCGCGCGCTATTCGCCGGTGCTGAAGCCACTCTTTTTGCGCAACCTGCTGCTCCTTGCCGCCTGGCTTTCCTACTACACCGCCGCGCGCGACCTCGGGCTCGCCGAGCTGACGACGCTCTACTATGCCTCGCCGATCGTCATGACGATCCTCTCGGTGCCGATCCTCGGCGAGAAGGTGCCGGGCTATCGCTGGCTTGCGGTGGCGACCGGCTTTGTCGGCGTGGTCATTGCCTGCGGCGTGGCGGTCAAGGGGCTCGAGCTGTCGCTGCCCGTGTATCTCGCCTTGCAGGCCGCCATCTTCTGGGCGATCGCGACGGTCCTGCTGCGCAAAACAGCGCTGCACGAGCGCACGCCGGTGCAGATGACCATATCGAGCGGCTTCTTCGTGTTCTACACGGCCCTCGCCATGCCCTTCGTCTGGCAGTCGATCTCGGCGACCGATATTGCGCTGATGGCGGGAACCGGCGTGGTAGCCGGCATCGGCCAGTTCGCGATGTTCGAGGGCATGCGACGGGCGCCCGTCTCGGTACTCGCCCCCTTCGAATATTCCTCGCTCGTCTGGGCCTTTGTGCTCGGTTATCTCATCTGGAGCGACGTGCCCGGCTCGAACGTTTTCGCCGGCGCCGCGCTGATCATTTCGGCCGGCATGATCATCATTGCCAGCGAACGCTTCGCCGGACGTTTCCGGGAACGTGTTTGAGCTGTTAAGTCGCGAAACAACCAAAAGATTCCCCTTGTACTTGGCGCCAGTCAGTTGCATGCAGGCCCTATAACGATATTGTCGCCGTCCTGTGGACGGCTCTAACCGGGGGGTGGAATGCCGATATCGAACGCCGCATTCGTGCGCTCGACGATTATCCTGCTCATCGCAGGCATGATTGCTTTGCTCGGCATCGTGGGCACGTCGCTTTTGCTCGGCAGCAAGGTGCAGGCCTATTTTGCCGAACTGATCGAGATCCGCGCGACGCGCAGCGCCGCCGCCGACCTTCTGTCCACCCTCAAGGACGCCGAAACCGGCCAGCGCGGCTTCGTCATCACGGGGGAAGCGGGTTTTCGCGCACCCTATGACGATGCGCTGAAAGCCGTTTCCGAGCGGCAGAAGTCGTTGGCGGAAAAGGCTGCGCGTTTCCCCGAATATGCTGCACGCATTCCCACAATCGATCGCCTCATCGCCGACAAGCTCGGCGAGCTTGCCGATACGGTGACGGCCATCCAGGAAGGTCGGTCGTCGGATGCCGTAGCCCAGGTCAAGACGGATCGCGGCCGCATCCTGATGGACCAGCTCCGCGACCAGCTCGGCAATATCATGGACGATGCCGACCGCCGCCTTCAGGAGGGCGTGGTCGATATGCTGTGGTCGGCCGGTGCGCTGCGGTGGACGACGATCATCGGTGCCATCGCCATCATCGGCGTCATGGGGGGCGCGGCCACGGTCGTTGCGCAATATACCCGCGACATCGTCGTTGCTCGGCGTGAAGTGGAGACGCTGAACGCCACGCTGGAAAGGCGTGTCGACGAGCGTACGGAAGAACTGATCCGCGCCAACCAGGAAGTCCAACGCTTCGCCTATATCGTCACGCACGACCTGCGCGCCCCGCTCGTCAACATCATGGGTTTCACCAGCGAGCTCCAGGCTTCGCTGTCCTCCATCCAGAACTACGTGCTCGCCGACGGCAAGGCGCCGAGCGAGGCCGACATCCTCGAAGCCCGCCGGGCGGCCTCCGAAGACCTGCCGGAAGCGATTGGCTTCATCCGTTCCTCCACCAAGAAGATGGACGGGTTGATCAACGCCATCCTGAAGATCTCGCGCGACGGCCGGCGGGAACTGCGGATCGAGCGGGTGGACCTGAAGGCCCTCGTCGAAGGGGGCGCTGCCGCGGTCAACCACCAGGTCAGCGAATCCGACGGCGAAGTTACCATCGACGGCAATCTGCCGACCGTCATTTCAGACCGGCTGTCGCTGGAGCAGGTGTTCGGCAACCTGTTCGACAACGCCATCAAGTACCAGTCGCCCGGCCGGCCGCTGCGCGTTTCCGTCAGCGCGCGCAATGGCGGCCGCGCCGGCTTCGTCATCGAATTCACCGACAACGGCCGCGGCATCGCGCCGGAAGACCACGAGCGGGTCTTCGAGCTGTTCCGCCGCTCCGGCACCCAGGACAAACCCGGCGAAGGCATTGGCCTTGCGCATGTGCGTTCACTGATGCGCAATCTTGGCGGTGATATCGTCATCCGATCGGAACTCGGGCAGGGGGCCACCTTCGTGCTGCGTCTGCCGCCCGATCTCAGCAAAGTAGTCAGGAGTATGCAGGCATGAACGGATTGGGCAAGGAAGTCACCATCGTCATGATCGAGGACGACGAGGGCCATGCGCGCCTCATCGAGAAGAACATTCGCCGCGCCGGCGTGCACAACGAGGTCGTGCCCTTCACGAACGGCACGGAAGCGCTCGATTTCGTGCTCGGCAAGGATCGCTCGGGTCTCGCCAGCGCCGGCCGGTTCCTGCTGATCCTGCTCGACCTCAACCTGCCGGACATGTCGGGCATCGACATCCTCCAGAAGATCAAGACGAACACCCACACCAAGCGCCTGCCGGTCGTCATCCTCACGACGACGGACGACGAGCGGGAAATCCAGCGCTGCTACGATCTCGGCGCCAATGTCTACATTACCAAGCCGGTCGAATATGAGAGCTTCGCGCATGCGATCCGCCAGCTCGGCCTGTTCTTCTCCGTCATCCAGATCCCCGAGACGCAGTAAATGAAGGAAGGTCCTGTCCGCATCCTCTATATCGACGACGACCCGATCCTCGCGCGGCTTGCCGAGCGGGCGCTCGGTCGTATCGGTTATACAGTGCTGCATGCGGAGGACCTGGAGCGCGGCCGCGAGCTGCTTGCCGAAGGCGATATCGATGCCGTCGTGCTCGATCACTTCCTGAAAGCCGGCACAGGCCTGTCCTTCCTAAAGGAGTTCGCCAATGCGCCGGGCGCGGTGCCGGTCGTCTATGTGACGGGTTCGAGCGACGCCCAGGTCGCCGTTGAGGCGCTGAAGGCCGGTGCGGCGGACTATGTCATCAAATCGGTCGGCGACGATTTCATCCCGCTGCTGGCCAATGCACTGGGCCAGGCGCTGGAAAATGCCGAGCTGAAGCGGGCGAAACTGAAGGCCGAGCTGGAGATCCGGCTCGCCAAGGAGCGCGCTGAGGTTCTACTCGCCGAGGTCAATCACCGCGTCGGCAATTCGCTGGCACTCGCCGCAGCCCTTATCCGGCTACAGATGTCGAGCGCCTCCGACGAGGCCGTCAGGCAGGCTCTTTCCGAGACGCAGGCCCGCATCACCGCCATCGCCGGCATCCATCGCCGGCTCTACACGTCGGAAGACGTGCGCCATGTCGATATGGGCGCCTACCTTTCGACGCTGCTGTCCGAGCTCGACACGTCCATGCAGGGCCAGGGCCGCAATGTCCGACTCAACCGCATGCTGGAGCCGCTGCACGTGCCAACCGACCGCGCCGTCTCGCTCGGCGTCATCGTCACGGAGCTCGTCACCAACGCCTTCAAATATGCCTATGGCGAAACGGGCGGCGAGGTGCGCGTCGGTTTCACCCGCCTCGATCCGGAAAATGCGCTGCTCTTCGTCGAGGACGACGGCATCGGCTGGCGCGGCGAAGGCCCGGTGCGCGGCACCGGCCTTGGTTCCAAGATCATCGGCGCCATGGCTTCCAGCCTCGGCGCCAAGCTCGCTTATGCCACCCGCCCGGTCGGCACGCGCGCAGAGCTGCTGGTGCAGATGGCCGAGGCCCCGCGCCCGGCGTGATCCCGGACGGCAAAAGACCCGGATGCAGGGGAACATCCGGGCCTTCGGGGAGGTCAGCGGGGGGCGCTTATTTGCAGATCTTGATCTTCTTGACGATCAGGTTGCCGTAGTAGTCGTAGGAATGGATCTTCTTGACGAAGCAATGCGGCTTGTAGCCGTAGCTGTAGTAGCCGGCCTGCGACGGGGCTGCGAAGGAAACAGCGGCGACGAGGGCGACGGTGGCGGAAACGATGATCTTGCGCATGGGGGTTTCTCCTGATCTCTGGTTGGGGATGAGCCTCTCTCATCCAGTGATCAGACTTTCCCACATTGCCCCGCCGCCCGCTGTTCCGGATGGAACAGGCTTTCGCCGTTGACGGTTTGCGCCTGCGACCTAGCTAGAAGGCTTTCATCGTCAAGGGAGCTTCAGGCATGGAAACGCAGGAACTCTATCGCGGTCGCCTCATCGACCATATCCAGCTCGTGGTGCGCGACCTGTCGGCAAGCCGCCGGTTCTACGAAGCAATCTTCGATGCGCTGAAAATTCCGATCGGCGGTGTCGGAGAGGATTTTTTCTGGGTGGACGAGTTCGTCGTCTCCAGCATCGACAGCGAGGCGGCAGCGGGCAAGCTGACCGGCCGCCACCACGTCGCCTTCCAGGCGGCCGACAACGCCATGGTCGAGGCCTTCCACCAGGCCGGCCTCGACGCCGGCGGCAAGGACAATGGCACCCCCGGCCTGCGGCCCTATCACCCCGGCTATTACGCCGCCTTCCTCATCGATCCCGACGGCAACAACATCGAGGCCGTGTACCACGGCGAGGCGAAGCGCAGCGCACCTTCGATTAAGATCACCTTCTAGGGCGCGCTGCTTCTGCTTCGAGCGGTCAGTCCAGTGTCATGAAAGGGGAAGGCGGCTCAGGCCGCCTTCTTCTCCTGCGGTGCGAAACGGCTGTAGAAGGTCTCGCCCTTGGCGGCCATGTCCTTCAGCAGCGGTGTCGGCTGGAAGTGGCTGCCGTAGCTGGCGGCGAGCTTTTCGCAGAGCGCGACGAAGGTTTTGACACTCATGCCGTCGATATAGGACAGCGTGCCGCCGGTATAGGGCGCAAAGCCGAAGCCGAGGATGGAGCCGACATCGGCCTCGCGCGGATCGGTGACGATGCCTTCTTCCATGGTGCGCGCCGCTTCCAACGCGATAGTAACGAGCAGGCGCTCCTCCAGCACCTTCACGTCCACATCGTCCGCCTTCTGCTGCGGGTAGAGCGCCTTCAGGCCCGGCCACAGCTTCTTCTTGGCGGGCTTCGGCGGGTAGTCGTAAAAGCCCTTGCCGGCCTTGCGGCCGAGGCGGCCTTCGCCCTCCACCAGCTTCGTCACGAGGTCCAGGTGGCGCGGATCGACAGCCTTCTCGCCGAGATCGGCGATGGCGGCCTTGAAGACCTTGTAGGAGAGATCGACGGCCACTTCGTCGTTCAGCGACAGCGGGCCGACCGGCATGCCGGCCATCTTGGCGGCATTCTCGATCATCGCCGCCGGCACGCCTTCGATCAGCATGTCATAGGCTTCCGCCATGTAGCGGAAGACGCAGCGGTTGACGTAGAAGCCGCGCGTGTCGTTGACGACGATCGGCGTCTTCTTGATGGCCGCGACATAGTCAAGCGCGGTTGCAAGCGCCTTGTCGCCCGTCTCCTTGCCGAGGATGACTTCCACCAGCATCATCTTGTCGACCGGCGAGAAGAAGTGGATGCCGATAAACTGGTCGGGGCGCTTGGAGTTCTTGGCAAGCCCGGTGATCGGCAGCGTCGAGGTGTTGGAAGCGAGGATCGCATCCTCCTTCAACACGGCCTCGATCTTCTCGGTGACTTCCTTCTTGACGGTGCGGTCCTCGAAGACTGCTTCGATGACGAGGTCGGCATCGGCGAGGTCGGCATCGGCGAGGTTGGCATAGTCCGGAGTCGGCGTGATGAGGGAAAGCAGCTTCTCGCCGTCTTCCTTCGACATGCGGCCCTTGCCGACGGCGCCGGCAACAAGGCCTTCCGAGACGGTCTTGCCCTTGTCGGCCGCTTCCTGGTCGCGGTCGACCAGCACGACCGGAATGCCGGCAGCGGCCGTCACATAGGCGATCGACGCGCCCATGAAGCCGGCGCCGATGACGGCGACCTTCCTGAACTCCGCCTTCGGCACGCCCGCCGGTCGGCGCGCGCCCTTGCCGAGCTCCTGCATGGAAATGAACAGCGACCGGATCATCGAAAAGGCTTCGGTCGTCTGGAGGATATGGGTGAAGTAGCGCTGCTCGATCTTCAGCCCCGTCTCGAAGGGCACTTGCAGGCCCTCATAGACGCACTTCAGGATGGCGAGCGCACCCGGATAGTTGCCCGCGGTCTCGCGGCGCAGGATCGCAGGTGCTGCCGGCCAGAGCTGCGCCGAAGCCGGCGTCCAGATGCCGCCGCCGGGCACCTTGAAACCCTTCTCGTCCCACGGCTGCACCGGCTTCAGGCCGTCCTTGATCATCTGCCTGGCGGCCGGGATCAACTGGTCGGGCTCGACAACCTGATGCAGCAGGTTCATCGCCTTGGCACGCGCAGCCGTCAGCGAGGAGCCCGTCGTCATCATCTGGAGCGCGTCCTGCGCATTGGCAAGCCGCGGTACGCGCTGGGTGCCGCCGGCGCCCGGGAAGATGCCGACCTTGACTTCCGGCAGCGCGATCTTGACCGACTTGGCGTTCGAGGCGACGCGCCCATGGCAGGCAAGCGACATCTCGAAGGCGCCGCCCATGCAGGTGCCGTTGATGGCGGAGACCCACGGCTTGCCGCAGGTTTCGAGCTTGCGGAACAGCCAGGTCATGCGGCCGGTGGCTTCAAACAGTTTTTCGACGGCGGTGGCCGGATCCTTCGCCTGCGCATCCTTCAACAGGTCGAAGCTCGCCTTGATCATGGAAAGGTCGGCGCCGCCGGAGAAGGAGGATTTGCCCGACGTGATGACCACGCCCTTGACGGCGCCGTCGGCCACGACCTGGTCGATGATCTTGTCCAGCTCGTCCATCACCTCGATGGTGAAGACGTTCATCGACTTGTCGGGCATGTCCCAGGTGACCAGAGCAATGCCGTCGGCGTCGGTCTCGATGGTGAAGTTCGTGTAGCTCATGTCTTCCTCCCGAAATCAGACGCGTTCGATGATCGTCGCGGTGCCCATGCCGGCGCCGATGCAGAGCGTGACGAGGGCGGTGTTGAGGTCGCGGCGTTCCAGCTCGTCGAGCACGGTGCCGAGGATCATCGCGCCGGTGGCGCCGAGCGGGTGGCCCATGGCGATCGCGCCGCCGTTGACGTTGATCCGGTCATGCGGGATGTCGAAAGCCTGCATGTAGCGCAGCACCACGGCGGCGAAGGCTTCGTTGAGTTCGAAGAGGTCGATGTTGGCGAGCTGCATGCCGCTGCGGGCGAGCAGCTTTTCCGTGACGTCGACCGGGCCGGTCAGCATCAGCGCCGGGTCGGAGCCGATATTGGCGAAGGCCTTGATGCGGCCGCGCGCTTTCTTGCCGAGGATGTTTCCACCTTCCTTCGAGCCGAGCAGCACGGCGGCGGCGCCGTCGACGATGCCGGAGGAATTGCCGGCATGGTGCACGTAGGTGATGCCTTCGATTTCCGGATGGGCCTGGATGGCGACGGCTTCGAAGCCGCCCATCTCGCCGGGCATCTGGAAGGACGGGTTGAGCGAGGCGAGCGCCTGCATGTCGGTCCCGGGGCGCATATGCTCGTCATGGGCGAGGATCGTCAGGCCGTTGATATCCTTCACCGGCACGACGGAATTCTTGAAATAGCCGTTCTGCCAGGCATGCGCGGCGCGCTTCTGGCTCTCGACGGCATAGGCGTCGACGTCGTCGCGGGAGAAGCCGTATTTGGTGGCGATGAGATCAGCCGAGACGCCCTGCGGCATGAAGTAGGCCGGGAAGTTGACGGAGGGGTCCATGAACCAGGAGCCGCCCGACATGCCGAGCCCGACGCGCGACATGCTCTCGACGCCGCCGGCAATGACGATATCGTCCGCACCCTGCGCAATCTTCGCCGCCCCGAAATTCACGGCGTCGAGGCCGGAGGCGCAGAAGCGCGAGATCTGCATGCCGGGCGCCTTGGTCGAATAGCCGGCCTCGAAGGCGGCGGCCTTCGGGATGACGGAGCCCGCATCCATCACCGGATCGACGCAGCCCATGACGATGTCGTCAACCTTGGCGGTATCCAGCCCGTTGCGGTCGCGCACCGCTTCCAGCACCTTGGCGGCAAGGCGGACGGACGGCACTTCGTGCAGCGAGCCGTCCTTCTTGCCCCGCCCGCGCGGCGTGCGCACATGATCGTAGATGAAGACGTCGGTCATTGGTCTCTTCTCCCTAGCGGCGCCGGGCGCCGTCAAACTCGCAATGGGTCGCCTGATTCTTCGAGGCTAGAACGCTTCGGCCGCCAATTCCATCGTCGTGTCGGCGCCGGCCTCGATGCGGGTCTTGCGCAGCGCCGTTTCCGGCATCAGGCGTTCCATGAAGAACTTTGCGGTGATCAGCTTGTTCTTCAAGAAGTCCGCGCGCTCGCCGGCACCTGCCGCAAGGCCATCCTCGGCAGCCTTGGCGATCTTCGCCCACATATAGCCGACGGTGACGAGGCCGAAGAGGTGCATGTAGTCGGTCGAGCCGGCACCGGCATTGTCGGGCTTGGCCATGGCATTCTGCATGAACCACATGGTTCCGGCCTGGAGGTCGTTCAAGCCCTTCTTGAGGTGCTTGGTGAAGAAGGCGAGCTTCTCGTCATTGCGGTTTTCCTCGCAGAAATCGCCGATTTCCTTAAAGAGCGCCATGACGGCGCGCCCGCCATTCATGCCGAGCTTGCGGCCGACGAGGTCGAGCGCCTGGATGCCGTTGGCGCCCTCGTAGATCATGGCGATGCGCGCATCGCGCACATACTGGCTCATGCCGTGCTCTTCGATATAGCCGTGGCCGCCGAAGACCTGCTGAGCCATGACGGCGTGGTCGAAACCCTTGTCGGTGAGCACGCCCTTGAGGATGGGCGTCATCAGGCCGAGGATGTCGTCGGCGGCCTGGCGTTCCTTCTCGTCTGCCGAGCGGTGGGCGATGTCGGACTTCAGCGCCGTCCATAGCGTGAAGGCGCGGCCGCCCTCGGTCCAGGCCTTGATGGTCATCAGCGTGCGGCGGATGTCCGGGTGCACGATGAGCGGATCGGCCTTGCCGTTCGGGTTCTTCACGCCGGAGAGCGAGCGGCCCTGCAGGCGCTCGCGGGCATAGTTGGCGGCGTTCTGGTAGGCGATCTCGGCAATCGACAGGCCCTGTAGGCCGACACCGAGGCGGGCCTCGTTCATCATGACGAACATGGCGTTGAGCCCCTTGTTCTCCGCGCCGATGAGGAAGCCCGTCGCCTCGTCATAGTTCATGACGCAGGTGGCGTTGCCGTGGATGCCCATCTTGTGTTCGATCGCGCCGCAGGAAACGCCGTTCTTCGTGCCCGGCGTGCCGTCATCCTTGAGGATGAATTTCGGCACAATGAAGAGCGAAATGCCCTTGGTGCCCTCCGGTGCGCCCTCAATGCGGGCGAGCACGAGGTGCACGATGTTCTCTGACATGTCGTGGTCGCCGGCGGAGATAAAAATCTTCTGGCCGGAAATCCGGTAGGAACCGTCGGCCTGCGGCACGGCCTTGGTGCGGAGCAGGCCGAGGTCGGTGCCGCAATGGGGCTCGGTCAGGTTCATCGTGCCGGTCCAGGTGCCTTCCACCATCTTCGGCAGGTAGGCGGCCTTCTGTTCGTCGGAGCCGTGCACGAGGATCGCGGCGATCGCGCCCTGCGTCAGGCCGGGATACATGGTGAGCGCCATGTTGGCCGACGACATATATTCGCCGACGGCGGTGTGCAGCACGTAGGGCAGGCCCTGGCCGCCGAATTCTTCCGGAACCGCAAGGCCGATCCAGCCGCCCTGGCGGTAGAGGTCGTAGGCCTGCTTGAAACCCTTCGGCGTTTTGACGGTCGCGTCGTCGTTGCGCGTGCAGCCTTCCTGGTCGCCGGAAAGGTTGACCGGGAACAGCACCTCTTCCGCCACCTTCGCGGCCTCGCCGGCAATCGCCTCGACCATGTCCCCCGTCGCGTCGGCAAAGCCGGGCAGGTTGTTGTACCGCTCCAGCGCCAGAACGTCGTTCAGGATGAAAAGCGTGTCATTCACGGGGGCCTTGTAGATCGGCATCTTTTGCGTTCCTCACCTATCCCACGGACATGAGTCCGGTCCTTGGCAAGGGATACTATAAAACTTTGACGTTTGCGTAAACGTCAAAACGCAAGGGCGTGGAATTTTTCGCCGGAGAGGGATGGGAGAGGAGGGGAGACGCTGCGCCCACGACGCCCGCTGCTGTGCCGCAACCGGTCGCCTTTCCTCCCGAACGCCATTCTATGAGCAAATCGTTAAAAAATTTCCGCGATGATTAACCCCTTGTTTACCACGTTTCGTGAATTGTGGCGCTTGAGGGCGTGGGATCGGGAATCAATTCGTTTCCCTCTGTGCATTCCGGGCGGCAGGCCGGGGATAGACAGGGACGATACTGTTTCCGACGGCTGACGGCGGCGGGCGAAGGCCCGTACCGGAGTGGAAATAAAAGGGCGCAGCCGGGGCGGCAGTGCCTTCTAGGGTATCTCCCGGCAGGCTGGATGGCCGCCAAAGCGAGGCGAAAGATGAACGGATCGCGAAACCCGCAACGTCACGGCGAAAGATCCTCGCTCGATGCGCTCAATCGCACCATCGAGGGGCTCGAAGCCCGTATTGAGGGCCTGATGGCGAACGGCCGCGAGGCGCGTGGGCGGACGGACGAGCGGCTCGCGCCGCGCAGCGAAACCGCCCGCTACGAGCCGGCGCGCAACATTCCCCTGCGCGACGATCCGGTCTCCGAGATCATGCAGCGCCAGCGCGCCATCGAAGGCACGCGCGAGCGCGTCGTGCCCCGCATGGAGCGCCGCCCCGTTTCCAGCGATCATTATGCCGCCGCCCAGCAGGCGCACACCGCCTATGGCACCTCCAACGCCGGTTATGCCGCTGCCGCCGCACCGGCGCGCGCGGAAGGGTCTGTCGAGGACATCGCCAAGGCGCTCGTTTCGCTCCGCCAGGATCTGAAGAAGGACATCGCCGACGGGCTGGAGCGCGAGATGCAGTCGCTGCGCTCGGAAATCCGCGGCATCCGCCAGGTGGCCGAAGGCCGCAATGGCAATGACGATGTGCGCGAAGAGCTGCTGCGTCTTTCCACCGGCATCAACCAGCTCGGCCGCCAGTCCGGCCAGACCGACGGGCTGCGCGTCGAGTTCGACGAGCTGCGCTCCGTGCTCGACGGTCTTGCCCGCGAGGATTCCGTGCGCCGCATGGAAGACCGCTGGAGCGGTGTCGAGCAGAAGCTGACCATTTTCGACCAGACGCGGGACGACGAACTGGTGGCGCTTGCCTACCGGCTCGACGAGCTGAAGACCCAGATCGGCGGCCTCAGCGCCACGCCGGCCATCCATGCGCTGGAAGGCAAGCTGGAGACGATCGCCCGCGCCATCGACATGCTGGCCCGCCAGTCCCAGCCGGATGACGGCCGTTTCGTCTCCGCCGTCACCTCGCAGTTCGAGGGACTGGATACGCGCCTCGACGAGATCAGCCGGGCGATTGCCGCCGCCGGCCGCATGCAGCAGGCCTCCGTCACCGACAATCCGATGATGCAGCGCCTCGAAGGCCGCATCGCCGATCTCGCCGGCCAGCTCGACATGATCGCCCGCCGCCCGGCCCCGGTGGCGCCGGAGCAGGGCCTCGGCCTGCGCATCGAGGCGCTGGCGAGCCGCATCGAGGAAATGTCGAACGAGCGCGCAGCCCTTCGCCTGGAAGAGCGCATCGAGCAGCTTTCGCTGATGCTGGAGCAGAGCCAGCAGGCCGCACCCGCCCAGACCCAGGACAACGAAGAGCTCGCCTATTACCTCTCCGACATTTCCCGCAAGATCGACGCGCTCGACCAGGGCAGCGTCACCGGCGAGCTGGCCGAGCGGCTGGACGCACTCGCCCGCCGCATCGACGGCCTCGACGCGCCCGTCGGCAGCCCGTTCCAGGAAGACCGCTTCAACCATATCGAGGGCCGTCTTTCGGCAATCGCCGACCGGCTGGACGCGACCCGCACGGCGCCCGTCGGCGACCATGAGGCGCTGCGCGGCCTGGAAGCCCAGATCGCCCATCTCTCCACGCTGATCAGCACGCCGTCGACCGCCGCCGTGCCCGTCGAGGTCGAGAACCGCCTCGCGACGATCGAAGACTACATGGCGACCAACGACGAATATATCGTCGAGGCGGCCCGCCAGGCGGCGGAAGCCGTGATGGAAGCCTATCGCCATGCCGGCCCGGCTGCGGCCGCCTCGACCGATATGGAAGCGATCGCCGCCCTTGCCGACGACCTGCGCGTGCTCGAAGAGCTGACCCGCTCCAGCGAGGAGCGCACCGCGCGCACCTTCGATGCCCTGCACGACACGCTGGTGCAGATCGCCGGCCGCCTCGAACAGCTCGACGCCCCGCGCGAAAATTTCGGCCGCCGCGAGAGCCCGATGCCGCGCGCCGAAATGCCCGCCATGGCTATGGACATGGACCGCGGCAACGAGCGCGCCTCCAGCCAGTACGGTAACGACTACCCTTTTGACGATGACGGCTTCGGCGCAGGCGAGACCCACAGGGCCGAAGTCGCGGAGCCGCGCGAGGAAGAATCCCGCTTCGCCGAGATCGAGGTCGAGACCATTCCGGTTCCCGAGCGGCCGGAGCCTGTCGAGGCGATCGCGGAAGAGACCGTGGCCCTTGCCGTCGAGCAGACGGCGGAAGCCCAGAAGAAGGTTGGCTTGCTGGCCGGCCTGAAGCGCCGCTTCAAGCCGGGTCGCAAGGAGGCCGCTCCCGTCGTCGAGCGCCGCCAGATCGACCCGACGCCCTCGATCGACCCCACCGACGAACTGGCACCGGAAGAGGCGAACCAGCTGCTGGAGCCCGGCTCCGGCGTGCCGGACGTGCGCCGCATTCTGGAGCGCGTGCGCGCCGGCCAGGCCTCGGGCAATCGCACGGCAACGGCCGGCGAAGGCGACCGGGTGGCAGCGCAGATCGCCGCCGCCCGCCGCGCCGCAAAGGTTGCCGCCGAGGAAGCCGACACGATTTCCCGCGTTGCCCCGGCCAAGAAGTCGGACAAGGTCGCCAAGGGCGATGCGCCCGCCTCCGCGCTGTCGCGCCACCGCCGGCCGATCCTGCTTGCCGTCGGCGCCATTCTGCTGGTGATCATGTCCTATCCGCTGGTCAGCACGCTGGTGACCGGCGACGAGGCCCCGGTCGTCGTCGAGCAGACGGCGATCAACACGAACGAAGCCGCGCCGGTCGACACGGTGACGGGCACGGGCGAAGCCGTGACGGCGAACACCGCCGCCTCACCGGTTGCCGGTGAGGAGACCGTAACGGAGTCCACCGGCGACAGCGCCGTGACGGAGCCCACGGGCGACGCTGCCCTGACAGATCCCGCTCCCGTCGAGGATGCCGAGGAACGCGGCCTTGCCGGCACGGACAACGACCTGGTCATCGAATCGCCTTCGACGGAGACCTCCGCGACGGGCTCCGACGCCCTGACCGCTCCGGCGACGACCGACGACGCTGCCACCGCAGGCTTCGAGCCGGTGACGACGCCGGAAGCCGAGCCGCTTGCTGAAGAAAAGGACACGACGGCCGCCACCGCGACCGCGCCGCTAGACCAGACCCAGACGGCGGCGATCGTCGTTCCGGAAGCCATCACCCCGGCCTCGCTTTCCAAGGCTGCGACCGAGGGCGACGCGCTGGCGCTGTTCGAGATCGGCGCGCGCTACACGGAAGGCCGCGGCGTCGCGACGGATCTGGCGGAAGCCGCCCGCTGGTACGAACTTGCCGCCGCCCGCGGTTTTGCCCCGGCCGAATACCGCCTCGCCAACCTTTATGAAAAGGGCCAGGGCGTGGAGCGCGACCTCGCGCGTGCCCGCGAACTCTACGAAATCGCGGCCAATAAGGGCAATGCGAGCGCCATGCACAACCTCGCCGTCCTGCTCGCCACCGGCATGGGCACGGCGCAGCCGGACTTCGACGGTGCCGCAAAGTGGTTCCAGAAGGCATCCGAGCTCGGCGTCCGCGACAGCCAGTTCAACCTGGCGATCCTCTATGCGCGCGGCAACGGCGTGAAGCAGGACCTGGAAGAATCCTACAAGTGGTTCGCCATCGCCGCCCGCGACGGCGACAACGATGCGGCGCAGAAGCGTGACGAGGTGGTGAACGCCATGCGCCCCGAGCAGCTTTCGAGCGCCAAGGCCAAGATGGAACTGTGGAAGCCGCAGCCGCTGGACGAGAAGACCAACTCGGCCGACCTGCCGGATGAATGGGTCGGCAAGCCGACCAAGACCGCCAGCGTCGACATGAAGAAGGCGATCCGCAACATTCAGGCGATCCTCAACAACAACGGCTTCAAGGCCGGCGCGCCGGATGGCGAGATGGGCAAGAAAACGGTCGCCGCCATCAAGGCCTTCCAGAAGTCCGTTGGCCAGAAGGAAACCGGCGAGATCGATGACGCGCTGGTGACGGAACTGCTGAAGCGCAACAAGCAGCCGAGCTGATCGGCTAATCGGCTACTAATCGCCGGAGAACCTGGTTCTCCGGCTTTGACCATACCTGCAGGCATGACAGTCGCCACAGCACCGCGTGTCGTTAATGATACGCAAAGGTCGCTGTGGCATTTTGTATGCGCTGCACGTCTCATCCTTAAATCGGCCCTGATTTCAGGAATTATGCAGTAGAAAAATTACGTGTCGCTCCAAGATGATACGCGTCGCTGAGACGTCTTATCATGGAGGACGGCAACGTGACCGATCCTTGTGTGATGCAAGGTGCGACCGGCCGATGGAGGGGGCCTCCCTTCCCGCGGCGCGGCGTTTCCGTGTATCCGCAGCCTGGCCGGACGAGGAAACTCGGCGGCGGGCAGAACAGGTGAAGCGACTGCTGGATAAATCCGCGCGTGCGGGAAAAAATATTGCCGATCGGGGTATCGTTGTGACTGTCTATCTGCCCATCGCAGAGCTCTCGGTGAACATCTTCATCATTCTCGGCATGGGTGCGGCCGTCGGCTTCCTGTCCGGCATGTTCGGCGTCGGCGGCGGCTTTCTGATCACGCCGCTCCTGATCTTCTACAACATCCCCCCGATCGTCGCCGTCGCGACAGGCGCCAACCAGGTCGTCGCCTCCTCGATTTCCGGTGCGCTCTCGCATTTTAGGCGCGGCACGCTCGACGTGAAGCTCGGCTCGGTGCTGCTGGTCGGCGGTCTTGCGGGCGCCACCGCGGGCATATGGGTCTTCTCGATCCTGCGCAGCATCGGCCAGCTCGATCTCGTCATTTCGCTGCTCTACGTGGTCCTGCTCGGCACCGTCGGCACGCTGATGCTGCTCGAAAGCATCCGGGCGCTGCGCCGCGCGGCGAACAACCAGCCCGTCTCGCTGCGCCGGCCGGGTCAGCACAGCTGGGTGCATCGCCTGCCGCTGAAGATGCGCTTCAAGAAGTCGAAGATCTATCTGAGCGTCATTCCGGTCATAGGCCTCGGCTTCGGCATCGGCATCCTCACCTCCATCATGGGTGTCGGCGGCGGCTTCATCATGGTGCCGGCCATGATCTACCTGCTGCGCATCCCGACAAACGTCGTCGTCGGCACTTCGCTGTTCCAGATCATCTTCGTGACGGCCTACACGACCATCGTGCAGGCGACGACGAACTATTCCGTCGATATCGTACTGGCATTCATCCTGATGGTGGCGGGCGTGATCGGCGCGCAATATGGCGTGCGCGTCGGCCAGAAGCTGCGCGGCGAACAGCTGCGCGCCCTGCTGGCGCTGCTGGTTCTCGCCGTCGGCGCCCGCCTTGCCGTCGATCTCGTCGCCACGCCCGCCGATATCTATTCCGTCGTCAGCGAGGGGGTCTATCGATGAGAGCCCTCTTCGCCCTTCTCTTCGCCCTCGGCCTTGCCTTTCCGGCCGCAGCCCAGGTGCTGGAAGACCCGCCGGTGGAATTCCCCGAAAAGCTGGAAATCGGCATCTCGACCGACGAGATCGCGATCTCCTCGGATTTCCGCGGTGCCGACCTCACGATCTTCGGCGCCATCGAAGGCTACGACCCGGCGCTGCTCACCCAGCGCAAATACGATATCGTCGTGGCGCTGGAAGGGCCGAAGGACAACAACACGGTGCGCATCAAGGAGCGCATCTTCGGCATCTGGGTCAACCGCCGCTCGATGACCTTCGAGCTCGTGCCGGAATCCTATTCGCTGTCGAGCACGCGCGATGTCGAGACGATCGCCGAACCCGCCATGCTGAACGGCGTGGGCGTCGGCATCCAGCATATCCGCCTTTCGCCGGTCGGCTTCCTTGGCGACGGCAGCAACATCACCGAGTTCCGCGAGGCCTTCCGCAGGCTCAAGGAAAGCGGCGGTTTCTACCAGCGTGATCCGGGCGGCGTGCAGTTCATCAGCGCGAGCCTGTTCAAGGCGACGGTGAAGCTGCCGGCAAGCGTGCCGAACGGCACCCACGTCGTGCGTGCCCACCTTTTCCGCGACGGCGTCTTCATCGCCGAAAAGGCGCTGCCGCTGCGCGTGATGAAGACCGGCATCGAGCAGATGATCTCGAATGCCGCCTATAACAATTCGCTCGCCTACGGTGCCTTCTCCGTTTTCCTCGCCCTCATCACGGGCTGGCTTGCAAGCGTCGTCTTCCGCAAGGATTGATCAGCAGGCGGCTGCGGTCAGCCGCCGTGCCACGGTCGCCTCATAGGCGGCCTGCAACTCGCCGAACACCGAGCGGGCCGGGCGTGGTGCCCCAAGATGGATGGCGCGCAGTTCCTCCATGAAGTCGTCCCAAAGCGCAGGACCGCCGTCTTCCAGCAGTTCGGCCCGGATCGACAGTTCTTCCGTCACCGGCAGGAAGCGCCGGCCCCAAGCGCCCATCATGGCGAAGACCGGCACCAGCGCGATGCCCATCTCCGTCAGGCTGTAGAGCGATTTCTGCTTGTGGCTCGGATCGTCCGCCTTGCTGATCAGGCCTTCCTCGACCAGCCGGCGCAGCCGGTCCGCCAGGATGTTGGAGGCGATGCCTTCGTCGGATTTCGTCAGCAACTCGCGAAAGTGGCGGCGGTTGCCGAACATCATGTCGCGCAGCACAATCAGGCTCCAGCGGTCGCCCAGGATTTCGAGCGTCAGGTTGATCGGGCAACCCGAGCGGCGGGCATCTTTCATGCGATTCTCCAAAAACTGCTTGCATAGTACAATCAGTTTCGCTATCCATCAACCAGTTGCAAATCGCAACCGGTTAAGTTTCACGCGGCTCATGCCGCAAGGGAGGACGGAAAGATGGCAAAGGTAATCGTCTGGAATCTCGTAACGCTCGACGGCTTCTTCGAGGGCGAGAAGAAATGGGACCTCGACTTCCACAACAGGGCCTGGGGGCCGGAACTGGAAAAGCTCAGCAGCGAATTCGGCGAGAGCGCCGGCCTGCTCGTCTTCGGCCGCGTGACCTATGAGGGCATGAAGGCCTACTGGACGACGGCGGAGGGCGAGGCCGAGGTGAAAAACTATATGAACGCGCTGCCGAAGCTCGTCGCCTCGCGCACCATCACGGCCTCCGACTGGAACAACACCGAGGTGACGGCCGACATCGTCGGCGAGATCACCCAGCGCAAGCAGGCGCTCGACAAGACGATCTACATCTTCGGCAGCGCCGACCTGGTGAATTCGCTCCTGAAAGCCGGGCTCGTCGACGAGGTTATGCTGGCGATCGTGCCGGTGCAGCTCGGCAAGGGCACGCCGTTCTTCAAGGACGGTGCGCGGCGCGATTTCGACCTGATCGAGGCCAAGACGCTTTCCAACGGCGCGATCCTGACGCGCTATGCGCCGGCCGCGGCTTGAGACCGATAACCATTTCTTGAAGAGATGTGTTGAAACAAATCATGGTGCCGACCCCTTCGGACGTTAAGGGCGGATTGCGGATGCGCGATCCGCCGTCTCGTTGCGATCGAACCCAAGGGAAACAGCCATGCGAACGACCTCTCTTCTTGCCGGAACCATGCTCGCCGTAACCCTCCTTTCCGCCCCGGCCTTCGCCCAGACGGCGGAGACCGAGGAGGCCAACGCGCCGGACCAGACCCCGGCCTTCGAAAACCAGACCCGCGCAGCCCTTCCCGCCGCGGTGCCGCAGATCAGTGTCGATGTCGTGGCGGAAGGCCTGCCGCAGCTCTGGGCGATGGAGTTCCTGCCGGACGGCCGCATCCTGGTGACGACGAAGGAAGGCGCCATGCATGTGGTCTCGCAGGAGAACGGTGAGGCGAGCCCGCCGATCGAGGGCGTGCCGGCGGTGATGTCGGAAGGGCAGGGCGGTCTGCTCGATGTGGCGCTGGCGCCGGATTTCGAAAGCTCCAACCGCATCTACTTCTCCTTCTCCGAACCGCGCGACGGCGGCAACGGCACGTCGGTCGCCGCGGCTGAGCTGACGGAGGAGGACGGCAAGCTCGCGCTGAAGGACGTCAAGGTCATCTTCCAGCAGATGCCGACCTATGACGGCGACAAGCATTTTGGCTCGCGGCTCGCCTTCGGGCCGGAAGGCCAGCTTTATGTGACGGTGGGCGAGCGCTCGGACCGCGAGACCCGCGTCGGCGCGCAGGATCTCGACAAGGGGTTCGGCAAGGTTTTCCGCATCGATGCGGACGGCAAGGCGCTCGCCGACAATCCCTTCGTCGGCACGGACGGCGCGCTGCCGGAAATCTGGAGCTACGGCCACCGCAACCTGCAATCCGCCGCGCTGGATAGCCAGGGCCGGCTCTGGACCGTCGAGCACGGGCCGAAGGGCGGCGACGAGCTGAATCGCCCGGAAGCAGGCAAGAACTACGGCTGGCCGAAGGTGACCTACGGCATCGAATATAGCGGCGGCCCGGTCGGCGAGGGCATCACCACGCTGCAAGGCACCGAGCAGCCCGTCTATTACTGGGACCCGGTGATCGGCCCCTCCGGCATGGCCTTCTACAATGGCGATGCCATTCCGGAATGGAAGGGCGCATTCCTCATCGGAGGCCTCGTCAGCCAGGGTCTCGTCGTGCTGCATATGGATGGCGACAGGGTGCGCAACGAGGAGCGCGTGGCCCTCGACGCCCGCATCCGCGACGTCAAGGTCGGACCCGACGGCACGGTCTTTGCCATCACCGAGCAGCGCGGCGGCGAATCGACGATCATCCGGCTGGTGAAGGCGAGCTAGCCGATCAGGTTGGCAAAACGCACCGAATAGATGCGGTCGCGGCCGAGCATGTGGGCGACGAGGCTTGGCCGGTCGAAGAGGCCGGTCATCGCCTTGTGGCGGAGATCGAGACCGCCGGTCATGATGCCGAAGGCGGGCATCAGCATGCGCTTGCCATCGGTCGCAAAACAGGGGCGGCGCACCGCCTTCTCGCGGCGAATGACGGTGGCGGCCGGATGCAGGTGCCCGGCGATCTCGCCGGCCGGCGAAAGCAGCGACGGCTCGTGGCGGAAGGCGAGGCCGGCATAATGCAGTTCGTCGGCCGATTGGCCGGGCAGGTCCACGGTGCCGTCCGGATCATGGTTGCCGTTGATCCAGATCCAGTCGCGCCCGCGCGCGAGCTCCGTTATCTTCGTGCGGAACATCTCCGGCAGGTGGGCGGAACCGACGCGATCGTGAAAATTGTCGCCGAGGCTGACGACAATCGCCGGATCGTGCCGGGTGATCACGGCTTCCAGCACCTTCAGCGTCGCCAGCGTATCGTAGGGCGGCAGCAGCATGCCGCGGCGAGCAAAGGCGGCGCCTTTTTCGAGATGCAGGTCGGAGACGACGAGCAGGCGGGTTTCCGGCAGGTAAAGCGCGCCGAGCGGATCGCACACCGCCTCGACGCCGGCAACGACGGTGCGGGCCGAGACGGCACCGAAATCCTGTATCTCCATCGATGCCAGAGCGAGCCTCTGCATGCCGTCTTGAACCCTTAAATCTGTGTCTCGCCCATCGCCTCGGCGATCAGGTCCTCCGCCGCTTCCGCCAGCAGTGAATCCTGCGCCTCGCCCGCCACCAGTTCCTTGCCGATTTCCAGCATGATCGGCACGGCGAGCGGCGAAATGCGGTCGAGCCGGCGGTGGGTGATGTGGCCCTTGATTCGCACCAGCATATCGCCCAATCGCTGAATATCCAAAAGCCCCGCCGCGGCATCGTTGCGGGTCGCTTCCAGCAGGATGTGATCCGGCTCGTGGCTTCTCAAGACGTCGTAGATCAGGTCGGCGGAAACGGTGACCTGCCGGCCGGTCTTTTCCTTGCCCGGATGGCGCTGCTCGATAAGGCCGGCAATCACGGCGCAATTGCGGAAGGTGCGCTTCAGCATGAAGCTTTCATCGAGCCAGGCCTCCAGATCGTCGCCCAGCATGTCCTCGTCGAACAGGCTTGAAAGCGACGGCCGTTCGACGGCAAACGTATAGCCGAGATCGTCGAGCGCCCAGATGGCGAGCGAATAGTCGGTGGCGACGAAGCCGAGCGGTCGCCGGCCGGCGCGCTCCAGCCGGCGGGTGAGCAGCATGCCGAGCGTCTGGTGCGCCAGCCGTCCCTCGAAGGGATAGGCGACCATGTAATGCCGGCTGCCGCGCGGAAAGGTCTCGATCAACAGCTCGTCGCGCTTCGGCAGGGTGGAGACGTCCCGTTGCAGCGCCAGCCAGTCGCGCACCTGGTCCGGAAGCGCGCCCCAGCGCTGCGGATCGTCCAGCATGCTGCGCACCTGGTCGGCGAGATAGGTGGAGAGCGGGAATTTCCCGCCCGCATAGGCGGGCACCTTCGCATCGAGCGAGAAGGCCTGGGAGACGAGACATTCGTTCTCGCGGATGCCCTCGAAGCGCAGCACCTTGCCGGAGAACAGGAAGGTGTCGCCGGGCGCCAGCATCTCCAGAAAATACTCTTCCACCTTGCCGAGCGACGCGCCGCCACGGCCGACCACGCCCTTTGCGCCACGCTTGACCATGCGAACGTTCAGCATCGGCATTTCGACGATCGTGCCGAGGTTCAGGCGATATTGCTGGGCGACCCCAGGGTTGGAGACGCGCCACAGCCCGTCCGCCGTCTTGCGTATGCGGGCATACCGCTCATAGGTCTTCAGCGCATACCCGCCGGTCGCGACGAACTGCACGATGCGGCCGAATTTTTCCCGCGGCAGCTCGGTATAGGGCGAGGCGGAGGTGACTTCGGCAAACAGCGCGTCCTCGTCGAAGGGCCCGGCGCAGGCCATGCCGAGCACATGCTGGGCGAGCACGTCGAGCGCGCCTTGCCCCACCGGCGGCGTATCCTGCGCGCCGAGATAATTGGCGTCGAGGGCCGCCTGGCATTCCATCACCTCGAAGCGGTTGGCGGGCACCAGGATGGCGCGGCTCGGCTCGTCCATGCGATGGTTGGCGCGGCCGATGCGCTGCGCCAGCCGCGAGGCGCCCTTCGGCGCGCCGACATGGATGACGAGATCGACGTCGCCCCAGTCGATGCCGAGATCGAGCGTCGAGGTGGCGACGACGGCGCGCAGCCGGTTCTCCGCCATCGCGGCCTCCACCCGGCGGCGCTGGCCGACATCGAGCGAGCCATGATGCAGCGCGATGGGCAGCGTGTCCTCGTTGATGTTCCAGAGCGCCTGGAAGAGGATTTCCGCCTGGCTGCGCGTGTTGACGAAGAGCAGCGACGTCTGGTGCGCCTTGATCGCCTCGTAGACCTCCGGCATGGCATATTTCGCCGAATGGCCGGACCACGGCACCCGCTCCTCGCTCTTCAGGATGGTGATGATCGGCTTCGCCCCGCCCGGTGCCGTGACGAGGCCGGCATGGTTTTGCTGCTCCGATGCCTGCTCGACCAGCCAGCGGCGCAGGTCCATCGGCTCGGCGACGGTGGCCGAAAGTCCGATGGTGCGAAGCCCCGGCGCCAGCCGCCGCAGCCGCGCGAGGCCGAGCGACAGCAGGTGGCCGCGTTTGGAGGTGACGAGCGAATGCAGCTCGTCGAAGATCACGTATTTCAGGTCCTTGAAGAAGCGCTCCGCCTCGCCATTGGCGATCAGCAGCGCCACCTGCTCGGGCGTGGTCAGCAGGATGTCGGGCGGGTTCAACCGCTGGCGCTGGCGCTTGGCCTGCGGCGTGTCGCCGGTGCGCGTCTCGACCAAAATCGGCAGGCCCATCTCGGAAACCGGCTTCATCAGGTTGCGCTCGATATCGACGGCGAGCGCCTTCAAGGGCGAGATGTAGAGCGTGTGGATGCCGGTGAAGGCGGAGCCGGGCGGGATTTTCCCGCGCCGCGTGAGATCGGTCAGCGCGGGAAGAAAACCAGCAAGCGTCTTGCCGGCACCGGTCGGCGCGATGAGAAGCAGGCTTTCGCCGGCCGTGGCGCGGGCGAGCAGTTCCATCTGGTGCGCGCGTGGCTGCCAGCCCTTGGCCGCGAACCAGTCGGCGAAGGGTTTTGGCAGCAGGGCAAGGCCGGCGGCGGTTTCGCCAGAGATAGAATCGAAGCTGTTCACGCTTTTAAGCTAGTGACGGCCCATCGAATGTGAAGCCGCGCCCCGCGAAAAATCGGATCACATGGCAATATAGCGGTCGGCGCGGTGGTTGACGGTGAGGAACAGGTTGAGCACCACGGCGCCGACGACCGAGCAGAGCACGATGAAGGGCGGTGCAACCAGAAAGGCCGCGACCAGCACCACGAGATCGAAGGCGAGCTGCACGAGGCCGGCGCGGATGCCGAAGCGCTCCTGCAGATAGACCGCCAGCACGCCGACGCCGCCGAGGCTGGCGCGGTGGCGGTAGAGCCCGAGCAGGCCGAAGCCGAGCAATATGCCGGCCAGCACCGCCGTCCACATCGGATCGATGCTCTCGATGCGCACGAAATGCGGTTGCAGCTCGGTGATCAAAGAGGTGAGCGAGACCGCGATGATGGTCTTGATCGTGAAAGCCCAGCCAAGGCGTTTGAGCGCCAGCACGTAGAAGGGGATGTTCACGACGGTGTAGAACAGGCCGAAGCTGTAGCCGGTGAGGTAGTGCAGGATGAAGGCGACGCCGGCGGTGCCGCTGGCCACCAGCCCGGCGCTGCTCATCAGCGCGAGGCCGAGGGCGGCGATCATGCTGCTCGCAAACAGGCCCTGCGCATCTTCCAGCGGCGTATGGCGGGTAGGGGTGGGGTTCCAGAAGCCGAAACGCCGTTTGTCCACGTCCATGCCTGATCTCCGATGGTCTTTTGCTGTTGTATAGCGCAGCGCTGCCGGCGCAAGCCTATGCCTGCCGGCGCGCCAGGAAGAGCAGGCCATGCACCGGCTGGCCGGCATCCTGCCGGATCACGCTCCTTTCGAGGGCGATGAGATCGAAGCCGCTCTCCGCCATCCGCCGGCGGATGAAGGCTTCCGGATGGGCATACCGCAGCGACGGGCGCAGCAGCGGCGCATCCCCCTCGCCGCCATTCTCCACCGAAAAGGCGAAGAGGCCGCCGGGCTTCGCAAGTTGCGCGGCGCTTGGAAACACCTCGGCGAGATCGCCGAGATACATCAGCACATCCGCGGCGCTGACGAGATCGGCGCGGCCCTCCGGCGCATCGGTAAACAGGCCGCTAGTCTCCGCCGGCCGCGACAGGTCGGCCTGCGCGAGATGGTCGTAGACCGCCTTTTCCGCCGCCTTGGCCAGCATGCCGGCGGAAAGGTCGAACCCTTCCAGCCGGCCGGTCTGGCCGCGGATTTCCACGCCGAACAGGCCGGTGCCGCAGCCGATATCGCAGACGAGGCCGAAATGCGCGTCCTCGCCCGCATGCTGAAGCACGAGCCGGGCGAGCGTGCGCGGCACAGTGTATTCCAGCCGCTCGACAAGCGCCGTATCGAAGCGGTCGGCATAGTCGTCGAAGAGGCGCGCGACATAGGGGCTTGGCGGAGCCGCGGGCGCGGTCGCGGCGCCGAGCACGGCGAGTTTCAGGCCGGCGCCAAAAATGTCGGTGGGGTCGAGGGCGACGACTTTTTCGAGCGCTGCCGTCGCCGCCTCCTTCCGGCCTGATTTTTCCGCATATTCGGCGAGCCGGAACCAGCCGGCGGCCCACATCGGCACCTGCTCGAGCGCCTGTTCCATGAGTTCCTGCGCCTCCGCGAACTCGCCCGATTCCGCGAACATGCGGGCATAATCGGCGCGACGGTCGGCGATGAGGTCGCCGGAGGAGAAATGCGGGCTCGTCATCGGGGCCTGTGGAAACGGGGAAACTGGCGGAGCTACATGGCAGGGCCGCGGCAAAAGGCAAGCGAATTCTCGTTGGGAAGCCGCTTGCTTGCCGCGGGACCGGTGACAGCTTATCTGAAAGCGAACGAATTTTTGGAGAATCAGCCCATGTCCAATGGCGTGAACGGGTTTCTCGGCGACACACCGCTGCGCGTGTTTATCAAGCTCCTGATCCTGTCGGTGGCCGTGGGCTTCCTGATGTCGGTCTTCGGGCTCTACCCGGACGACATCCTCTTCGCCGCCCGCGATTTCGTGGTCGACCTGTGGAACACCGGCTTCAAGGCGCTCGGCCGCATCGGTGACTACCTGCTGCTCGGCGCCGTCATCGTCGTGCCGGTCTTCATCCTCATCCGCATGTTGAGCTATCGCCGCTGACCATGGTTTCCCGACGCACCCTTCTTGCCGCTTCCGCGGCCGCCGTCGCAGCACTGGCCGCGGGCTGTTCCACCACCAGCGTGCTGACGCCATCCGCCGGCACCGGCAGCGACCAGACGCCGCCCTCGCTCGCGCTGATCAACAAGCTGCGCAGTGATCGCGGCCTGCCGACGCTCGCCATCGACAAGGCGGCGAGCCGCGCGGCAATGGACCAGGCAAGCCGCATGGCCGCCGCCGGCAAGATGGAGCACAATATCGGCTTCGGCGCGAATTTCCTGAAGCGCATGAAGGGTATGGAAGTCGCCCTGCCGGCGGCGGAAAACATCGCTGCCGGGCAGGATAGCGCCGCGGACGCGTTCGACGCCTGGTATCGCTCGCCGAAACATCTCGAAAACATGCTGGGTGCCGGCTATCGCGGCCTCGGCGTCGCGGTCGTCTCCAATCCCGCAACCGGCAACCGGCCCTATTGGGCCATGGTGCTGTCGAGCTGAACTGAAGCCTAGGGCGGGGCGGGACCATGAATGCGACGGCAGCAGGCGAAAACGGCGAGGCCGGTCCCTTCGAGGTGACGCACCGGCTCGTGCTGGCGATCGCCATTCCCATGACGCTCGGCTTCCTGACGACGCCGCTGATCGGGCTTACCGGCACGGCCGTGGCCGGCCGGCTGGGTTCCGCGGACGCGCTGGCAGGAATGGCCGTCGGCGCGGTGATTTTCGATCTCCTGCTCGGCAGCTTCAACTTTTTGCGCGCCTCCACGACGGGGCTCGTTGCGCAGGCCTTCGGCCGCGGCGACCGGCGCGAGGAGCAGGCGGTCTACTGGCGCTCGCTGACCATCGCGCTCTGTTGCGGGCTGGCGATCGCGCTGCTGTCGCCGCTGCTGCTCTCCGCCGGCCTCTTCCTGATGGCGCCCGGCCCGGGTGTTGCCGCGGTGACCACGACCTATTTCACGATCCGCGTGCTCTCCGCCCCCATGGCGCTCGCCAATTATGCGCTGCTCGGCTTCGTGCTCGGCCGCGGGCAGGGCACGACGGGGCTGCTGCTGCAGGCGATCATCAACGGCATCAACATCGTGCTGTCGATCACGCTGGGCCTCGGGCTTGGCTGGGGCATTGCCGGCATCGCCTGGGCCACCTTCGCCGGTGAAACCATCGGCATGGTGGCCGGCCTCCTCATCGTCGTCTCGCGCTTCGACCGGGCGAACCGGCCGACGCGCGCGGAAATCTTCGCGCGCACGCGGCTGAAAGCGCTCTTCTCGCTCAACCGCGACATCATGATCCGCACCTTCGTGCTGATCGGCGCCTTCGCCATCATGACGCGCATCGGCTCCTCGTTCGGCCCGCTCGTGCTCGCCGCCAATGCGGTGCTGATGAACATCTTCCTCGTCGCCGGCTATTATCTCGATGGCATCGCCAATGCGGCCGAACAGCTCGTCGGCCGCGCCTTCGGCGCGAATTTCCGGCCGGCCTTCGACCGCGCGGTGAAGCTCACCATGCTCTGGTCCTTCGGGCTTGGCGCCTTTACGACGGCGCTGTTCCTCGCCTTCGGGGCGGATGTGATCGGCCTGCTCACCACGACGGAAAGCGTGCGGGCGGAGGCGGCAGCCTACCTGCCATGGGCGGCGCTGACGGCGATCACCGGCGCGCTCGCCTTCCAGATGGACGGGGTGTTCATCGGCGCCACCTGGTCGTCGGCCATGCGCAACATGATGCTGGCGGCCTTTGCCGGTTATCTATTGGCGCTGGCCGTCTTCGTGCCGCTCTTCGGCAATCACGGCCTCTGGCTGTCGCTCAATCTGTTTCTCGCATTTCGCGGGATTTTCCTGGCCTTGCGGCTGCCCGTGCTGGCCGGGCGGCAATTCGCCTGAAGCATTTCCGGTTTTTGTCTTGCCGCATTATCCGACGCCGAAGCGATGCCGCTTCGGCTGGAAATGCTCAGGCTCGTCGGGCCGGAGCGCAACCCCGGCCCGGGCGCTCGATGGTCAGAATGGCTGGTCGAGCTGGGTGTCGATGTCCCGAACATCAAGCGGCTTTTTCGCGGGCACCGGCGTCAGCCGCACGATGCGGTCGGGATTTTCCGCCGTGGGATTTTCCGGCACGGTGCCGGGAGGAAGCGTGCTCTGCGCGATATCGGCCTTGCTGGCCCGCTCCGCCCCTGAGGTCTCAGCCTCGTTCACGTCCGCCCGGGCACGCAGCCAGTGCGAATATTCGCGGCCTTCCGGGCGACCTTCTTCTTCCCAAATTTCGTGGGCCCTTTGCCGGATCCTTTCGTTGTGATCGTCCATGGTCTTGTCCCTTCCTGCCTTTTTGGCCGTTATTGGGCGGGATCGGTGCAGGCTACCGTCGATCGTTATCGGCTTCTGCCGCGCACTCCACCCGCAAGAGAGAAACCCTGCCGGGCGAGTTTGGTTCCGTCGTGCCGCTCAGAGGGACCGGTCGGCCCAGTGCGCAAGCCGCGTATCGCGAAGCGCGGAAATCGAGGCGATCTGCTCGCGATCACAAATGCGCGAGAGCCCGCCGATGATCTCGCCGGCCAGCCCCGGGCCGGCATAGACCATGCAGGAATAGAGCTGGACGAGGTTTGCGCCGGCGCGAATCTTCTCCGCCGCCGTCTCCGCCGAGGAGACGCCGCCGACGCCGATGAGCGGCAGGTTTTCGCCGACGCGCCGGCGCATCTTGGCGAGCACGGTGGTCGATTTCTCGAAGAGCGGCTTGCCGGAAAGCCCGCCCGCCTCGCCGGCCTGGCGCGTATCGCGCAGGCCTTCGCGCGACAGCGTCGTGTTGGAGACGATGAGGCCGTCGAGCGGATGCGCGAGCGCCACCTCGGCGATGTCGTCGAGACCCTCTTCCGTCAAATCCGGCGCGATCTTCAGGAAGACCGGCACCTGCCGGCCGCTGCGCGCCGCTTCCTCCGCGCGGGCGGCAAGCACGGCGGAGAGCAATGCGTGCAGACTGTCCTTCGCCTGGAGATCGCGCAGGCCCGGCGTGTTGGGCGAGGAGATGTTGGCGGTGAAGTAGCGCGCGACGTCGTAGAAGGTGCGGATGCCCGCCACATAGTCCGCGACCCGGTCGGCGCTGTCCTTGTTTGCGCCGATATTGACGCCGATCAGCGCATCTCGCCGGCAGGTCTTCAGGCGTTCCAGCGCGGCGGCATGGCCGGCATTGTTGAAACCGAGGCGGTTGATGACGGCGTCGTCCTCGACGAGGCGGAAGATGCGCGGCTTCGGGTTGCCCTCCTGCGCGCGCGGCGTCACCGTGCCGATCTCCGTGAAGCCGAAGCCGAGGCGCAGCAGCGCTTCCGGCACGTCGGCGTTCTTGTCGTAGCCGGCGGCCATGCCGAGCGGGTTGGGGAAGGTGAGGCCGGCGATGGTCTGCGCGAGACGCGGATCGGCCTTCGCGGGGCAGGCCGGCACAATGCCGGTCTTCAGCGCGGCGATCGACATGCCGTGCGCGGTTTCGGGATCGAACAGGAAGAGGCCCTTGCGGCCGAGCGTCGAAAGCAGCGACATCACGCATTCATCTCCGGAAACTGGTGGGCGCCATCGGGGCCGAGCGGCAGGGGCCTTTCCCAAAGCACGGCGGCAAGCGGCAGGGCGGCGTAGAGATGGGGGAAGAGATCGCCGCCGCGCGAGGGCTCATAGACCAGCTTTTCGCCGAGCGCATCACCATCGACGGCGACCAGCAGGAGATCGCTCTGGCCGGCGAAATGGCGGGCGGCGGTCTCGATTGCCTGGGCGCTGGTGGAGAAATGAATGAAGCCGTCGGTGAGGTCGATCGCGGCGCCCTCGAAAATCCCGGCTTCCTTTGCTTTTTGCCACAGACTTGCCGGAACGATCTTGTAGATTGTTTTGGCCATCTCGCCCGTTTCTCCCTTGCCTGCCGTTCTCAACGGTAGCGCTTGCCGCAAAGAACGGCGAATGTCCACCGGCGACACGCCCGGGAACCGGTCCTTGGAGGATTTTGCATGCGAATTCGCTCTCTGCCCCTCGTCTTCGTCGCCGTCCTCCTGGCGGGCTCCGCCCAGGCGGAAGGCGAAGGCCGCTATCGCATGGACAAGACCGACAGCGGCTTCGTGCGCCTCGACACGGTGTCGGGCGAGGTTTCGCTGTGCCGGGAGCAGGACGGCCAGATCGTCTGCCGCATGGCGGCCGATGAGCGCGCGGCCTTCGAGAAGGAACTGGACCTCCTGACCAAGCGCGTCGAAGCGTTGGAAAAAGGCGGCGCAACCGGGCAAACGGCCGTAAAACCGTCACTACCCACGGATGAAGAGATTGACCGGACCATGAGCATCATGGAAAAGATGATGCAAAGGTTCATGGGCATCGTGAAAAACCTGGAGGACGGCGAGGAGGAAACCGCCCCCGGGACGGACGCGATCCCCGAAAAGACCTGACGGAGCATCCTTAGCCGGCGAAGACCGTGCCGCATCCGTCGCGAGGTCCATACTGGTCTTTGTACTCTGGGGAGGGAGCGCATGGCATCGGCACTCACGATCATCATCGCGGATGACCATCCGCTGTTCCGCGGCGCCTTGAAACAGGCGCTCACCGGAATGGCGGGCAATCCGGATATCGTCGAGGCGGGCGATTTCGAGGCGGCACGACAGGCCGCCACGGCCAATCCGAATGCCGACCTGCTGCTGCTCGACCTCGCCATGCCCGGCGTCAGCGGCCTTTCCGGCCTCATCTCGCTTCGCGCCGAATTCCAGAGCCTGCCCGTCGTGGTGGTCTCGGCAAGCGACGATCCGGCGACGATCCGCCGCGCGCTCGATCTCGGCGCCTCCGGCTTCATCTCCAAATCCGCCTCCATCGAGGATATCCGCGAGGGCATCGGCTCGGTGCTCGACGGCAATATCTACACGCCGGGCGGTTATGTGCGCGGGCCGGAGCAGGACAGTGAGGTGGCCGATCTCATCGCGCGCCTGCGCACGCTCACGCCGCAGCAGTCGCGCGTGCTCGCCATGCTCGCCGAAGGCCTGCTCAACAAGCAGATCGCCTATGAGCTGGGCGTCTCCGAGGCGACCATCAAGGCACATGTCTCGGCGATCCTGTTGAAGCTCAACGTCGACAGCCGCACCCAGGCCGTCATCCAGCTCGGCAAGATCGGCAGCGCGCAGGCGGCGGCCTAACCCTATTCGGCGGCCGCGCGCTCCAGCGCGGAAAACTGCGTCAGCCAGGCCCGCATGGAGGCGGGGCGCACGGGCTTGTTCTGCACGAGGATATTGTCGCGTTCCGCTTCGGCGCGCACATCCGGCGTGCGATCAGCCGTCACCAGCAGCGCCGGCACTTCGCGCCCGGCCGCGCGCCGCAGCGTGGCAATCGCGGCAATCCCCGTACCATCGTCGAGGTGATAGTCCGCAATGACGGCGTCGATGGCGGGCGGCCCGGCTGCCACCAGCGCCTCGACCGCCGCCACCGATTCGGCCAGCGTCACCGCGCAGCCCCAGCCGGAGAGCAGCAGGCGCATGCCGTCGAGGATCTTCGGCTCGTTGTCGATGCAGAGCACGCGCAGGCCTCGCAGCGGCTCGTCGCTCGCCGGCACGATCGCCGGCTTGTCGGCGACAGGGCGGCTTGCGGCGGCATCGACGGGTACCCGCACCTTGAAGCTGGTGCCGCGCCCCGGCGTCGATTGCAGCTCGACCGGGTGGGACAGCACGCGCGAGATGCGGTCGACGATGGAAAGGCCGAGGCCGAGGCCCGGTGCCGTGCGCGCGCCCTCGTCGAGGCGGGCGAACTCCTTGAACACCGTGCGGAATTTCGAGGCAGGAATGCCGATGCCGGAATCGAGCACCTGGAGAATGGCCTGTCCGCCCTTGCGCCGCACGCCGACCAGCACCTTGCCGGAGTTGGTGTATTTGATGGCGTTCGAAACGAGGTTCTGCACGACGCGTCGGAGCAGGTTCGGGTCCGTGCGGATGGCGAGCGAGGAGGAGAGCACAGTGAACTTCAGGTTCTTCGCGCGCGCCATCGGTGCAAAATCGGTCTCGATGCGCCTGAGCAGGTCCTTGAGGGGAACCGTCTGCACGCGCGGCTTCATGGCGCCGGTATCGAGGCGTGAAATGTCGAGCACCGCGCCCAGGATGGCCTCCACCGATTCCAGCGAGGAATCGATGTTGTGGATCATCTCCCGGTTTTCCGTCTCGCCGAGCCGCTCGACGAGGGAGGAGGAATAGAGGCGCGCAGCATTGAGCGGCTGGAGGATGTCGTGACCGGCGGCGGCGAAGAAGCGCGTCTTGCTGATATTCGCTTCTTCCGCGGCGGCGCGGGCTTCCGCAAGCTCTGTATTGACGCGGGTCAGTTCGGCCGTGCGCTGAACGACGCGCTGTTCCAGCGTCTCGTTGACCTGTTTCAGCGCGCGGTCGGCCGCCACCCGGTCGGTGATGTCGGTATAGGTGGAGACGAAGCCCTTTTCCGGCATGGCGTTGGTGCGCACTTCGATGATGCGCTCGCCGCCCGAAAGCACCAGCGCGAAGGGTTCGTCATAGATCATGGTGCGCGTCACCGCCGCCTCGCGGTCGGCCTCCGCGATATCGCCGCGCTCCACGAGGATGTCGACGATATCGGCCAGCGGAAAGCCGACCTGGCCGACATATTCCGGCAGGTCGAGCAACTGGCGGAAGCGGCGGTTCCAGACGGTGAGGTTGCCGGCGCTGTCGAAGACGGCGATGCCCTGGTCCATCTGGCCGAGCGCGGTCTGCAGCATGTCCTGGTTATATTGCAGCGCCTCGCTCGCCTGGTCGAGCAGCCAGTCGGTATCCGTCGGCGTGTCGTCGATGCGCTGGAGCACGAGGGACAGCACGAGGCGCGCGGAAGACGAGCCGATGGCGCTGCCGAGCAGCTGCTCGGAGAAATGCACGATCGCGGCGTCCGCCGGCGCATTGTCCTCCAGCCACCGGCCGACCTGGCGCTCATAGGTGTGGAACGAGCGCTGCATGCGCTCCTCGCCGAGATATTTGGCGATCGTCGTCTTGAGGTCCTTCACCGTCACCTTGGTGCGGCGGCCGCGGAAGGCGCGTTCGAGGCGGGGCTTGGAGGGGATGAAGGTGGCGGCCTGGAGCCGCTCCAGCGAGGTCGGATTGCGCGTCAGCGAGCCGACCACATAGGCACCGATATTGACCATCATCGCGACCAGCGTCGCGTTGACCAGCGGATCGGCATTGTCGCCGGTGAAGATAGTGGAGCCGGGGAAGAGGAAGCCAAGCACCGTTTCGGCGACATAGGCATTGTCCGCGACGCCGATGCTCGGCAGGAACAGCAGGTAGGCCCAGACGACGAGGCCGGAAATCATGCCGGCCATGGCGCCGCGCGCATTGGCATTGCGCCAGAACAGGCCGCCGAGGAGCGTCGGCGCCACCTGCGATATGGCGGCAAAGGCGAGCAGGCCCATCGAGGCGAGGCCGGCATTGGCGGTGGCGGCGCGGTAATAGGCGTAGCCGAGCAGCAGCACGAAGAAGATCGCGAGCCTCCGGATGCGCAGCAGCATGCGCGACAGGTCGTCCTGCTGCTCGACGCCGCCGATGAGGTTGCGGCGCAGCACCACCGGGATGACGATGTCGTTCGATACCATGATGGAGAGCGCCACCGAGGCGACGATGACCATGGCGGTGGCGGCGGAAAAGCCGCCGATGAAGGCCACCAGTGTCAGCACCGGCTGGTCGAGCGCGATGGGCAGCGTCAGCACATAGAGGTCGCCGTCGCCCGTGCCGTTGAAGGTCAAAACGCCGCCGATCGCCACCGGCAGGACGAAGAGGTTGATCGCGACGAGATAGAGCGGGAAGAGGATGCCCGCCATGCGCAATTCGCCGGCCGTGCGGTTCTCCACCACGGTGACGTGGAACTGGCGCGGCAGCATGACGATGGCGAAGGCCGACAGCACGATCAGCAGGATCCAGCGCGCGACCGGCGTCTCGTAGCTCAGCGACTGCATGACGCGTTCGTTTTGCGATGCCTGTTGCCAGAGGTCGCCCGGCCCATCGAACATGAAATAGATGACGTAGATGCCGATCGAGGCGATGGCGACGAGCTTCACCAGCGATTCCATAGAGATGGCGAGGATCAGGCCGTCCTGGTGCTCGGTGGCGTCCGTATGCCGCGTGCCGAAGACGATGGCGAAACAGGCGAGGAAGAGCGTCACGACCAGCGGCAGGTCGACGAGGCCGCCCGAGGACGCGATTCCGAAGCCTGTCGTATCGACCATGGCCGAGACGGAGCTCGAAACCGCCTTCAGCTGGAGCGCGATATAGGGAATGTAGCCGATCAGCGAGATCAGCGCGACGACGGCGGCGACGCCGGGGTTCTTGCCGTAGCGGGCGGCGACGAAGTCGGCGATCGAGGTGAGGCGCTCGGATTTCGCCAGCGTCACGATGCGGCGCACCAGCGGCATGCCGAGCGTGAACATCAGGATCGGGCCGATATAGATGCCGGCGAATTCCAGGCCGTGCGTGGTGGCGAGGCCGACGCCGCCGAAATAGGTCCAGGAGGTGCAGTAGATCGCGAGGCTCAGCGCATAGACCAGCGGCCGGCCCTTGGATGCTCGGCCGGAGTGCTTGGCCTTGCGATCTCCGTAACTTGCGACCGCGAAGAGCAGCAGCAGATAGGCGAGCGCCAAGGCGAATATCAGCGAGCCCGGCATGCTTCCTCCCGCAGTCCTTCGGCCTTCTTGGCGCAGAATAGGCCAAAGACGCCGGGAAGGAAATTGCGTCTAAGGTTGGGGGTGGACATGGACGGTGTGTAAACCCCTAGATATTGACAGGCCCCAGTTTCCTCCCGTGAAAAACTACACTAGGTTGCCCTTGCGTCGCAGCAAAAGGAGACCCGCATGCTCAATGAGTTCAAGGCGTTCATCGCCCGCGGCAATGTTATGGACCTCGCCGTGGGTGTCATCATTGGTGCAGCCTTCAACAAGATCGTCGAATCCATCGTCAACGACCTCGTCATGCCGATCGTCGGTGCTTTGACCGGGGGTGGTTTCGACTTTTCCAACTACTTCATCGCGCTCTCCGGCAATGTGACGGCAACGTCGCTCGCCGCCGCCCGCGAGCAGGGCGCCGTCTTCGCCTATGGCAGCTTCATCACCGTCCTCATCAACTTCCTGATCCTCGCCTGGATCATCTTCCTGATGATCAAGGGCGTGAACCGCATGCGCGCATCGCTGGAGAAGGAAAAGGCCGCCGGTGCTGCCGAGCCCGCGCCGCCGCCGGAAGACGTGCTGCTTCTTACCGAAATCCGCGACCTCCTGAAGAGCCGCCCGGCCGTCTGAGGTTTCGCCCCTATAGTGCGAATGGAAGGCCCGGTTCGCCGGGCCTTTTTACATTGCGGGCCAGCCCGTCGCGCGGGCCTGTTCGAGCGTCGCGAGCAGGGCATCGGCCGGGGAAAGCCCGAGCAGGTCGGCCTGCTGCCGGAGCCAGCCGGCATGCACGAGGCGGATTTCCACCGGGATGCGCTCGATGCCGAGCGCCAGCGCCGCCGCCATGCGGTGCTTGCCGTTGGTATGGCGGACGAGACGGCCTTCCGCATCGACCGCCACGCCGATGTCGCGTTCGGCGAGGTCCTGCCAGAGCGTGCGCGTCCAGCGGTGGCGCCGGCCGGTCTGGCCGAGCAGGCCGAGATCGGAATGCGGCACGATGCCGTTCGTCTCGATGTCGGCGATCAGTGCCAAGTAATATTCGAAATAGTTGTCGAGCTTGTCGATCGTGTCGATCACGATGCGGTTGCGCTTGACGACGGCGCCGTCATGGATGCGTTTTGCATAGCCGCGATAGCGCTTGCCCTCGCGAAAATCCTGCCGCGTATTGATGAGCTCCAGGATCTCCGCGTGCGAGGAGGAGTTTTCCAGCGGTTCGACGATCCGGCTCCAGTCGCTGCCGTCGAGGAAATGCGTGCCGATCCAGCGCAGTCGTTCGCGATCGGAAATATTGTCGCGAAGCCGCGTCGTCAGGCTCTTTGCGGCGACGGGGATGACCAGCTGTTCGCCGAAATGGAAGTGGCTTTGCGCGGCCGGGATGGCCGGGCCGCCCTCGCGATCGAGCCGCCTCACCGCGCGGTTGAACCGTCCGGTGAAGCCCGCCTGGGCCGCCAGGAAATCGCGCATCGGCACCCAGTCGAGCACCTTCTGGACAAAAGACGGCGCGGGCGGCCGCGCACCGGGCGGCACCCTTTGATAGACCGGTCGTGGAAGTTTCTGCTGGTCCGTCAACCTTTGCCCGAGCCCGTTGCCCATAGCCGTCGACGCGGGTGGGCGGCAAACAGCGCGGTCATCCATGACAAATAAACGACGGTTTTGCAAAGCAAGGCGGCTGAACGAGGCGTCTGCCCGACCGAAACCCCGGAGATTTCAGGCTTTGCCGGAACGGGATCACCCGCCCCGGTCGATGCCTTTTTGTCGCCCGGCGTGCCGTGCCTGCGAATCACGCTGTCGCGCCGGCCGTCTTCGTCTGGTGGATTTCGATGAGGCTCGGGCCGTTGCGCGAACCCGCCCGCTCCAGCGCCGCCGGCAGGTCGCGCACGTCCGCGAGCCGTTCGGAGGGCACGCCATAGGCGGTGCCGATGGCGATGAAATCCGGCGCGGAGGGCTTTACGCCTTCCGGCGTGATGCCGGCATCCACCATGTAGTTCTCGATCTCCTGGTAGCCGTCATTGTTCCAGACGAGGAAGATCACGCGCGCCTCCGCATCCGCCGCCGAGCCGATTTCCGACAGCGAGAACTGCAGGCCGCCATCGCCAACAAGGCAGACGATCGGCGCATCCGGCTCGGCAAGGGCGGCGCCGATCGCCGCCGGCGGGGCGTAACCGAGTGCGCCATAACCGGTCGCCGCATTGAACCAGCTACGCGCGCGCGGCGCATCGCAATAGTAGTTGCCGGCATAGACGGCCTGGGTGGAATCCCCGACGATGATCGCCTTCGGCAGCGCACGGTAGACCGCGTCGATAACGCCGACTTCCACCTGCATCTTCGGCGTCAGTTCCTTCCAGGCGTTCTTGCGCGCGGTTTCGGCGCGCGAAGCGCCGTTGCCGATCGGCTTGTGGCCTTCGAGGAAGCCGAGCATGCCGGCCGCCGCCGTCTTGGCGCTGGAGAAGATCGACAGGCCCGATTGCGGTGTGCGGGCAAGCTGCGCGGCGTCGATATCGATGCGGATCAGCGTTTTCAACCGCGGAAAACCACCGTCGACGTTGATGTCGTAGTCGGTCGGGCCGAATTCCGTGCCGAAGGCGACGACGAGGTCGGCATCGGCAAGCAGCCGGCGCACGGCCTTGAGGCTCGGACTTGCCGGCACGCAGAGCGCATTGCCGGCGAGCATGCCGCGGGCATTGACCGTGGTGACGACCGGGGCGCCGATGCGCTCCGCAAGCTCGCGGATTTCGTCTTCCGCCGTCACCGCGCCGCCGCCGGCAAGGATCACGGGCCGCGTCGCATTGGTGCAGAGGATCGCCGCGCGCTGCAGGGTTTCCGCATCGGCACGCGGACGGGTCGCGACGGCACGGGGGAAACTGCCGGTCTCGATGGGCTTGGCCATCACGTCGGTCGGGATTTCGATATGCACCGGGCCGGGACGGCCGGAGAGCAGCACGGCAAAGGCGCGCTCGACGACGAGCGGCAGGTCGGCGGGATTGAGCAGCGTGTGCGAATAGAGCGCCAGCGTCTTCATCATGCCCTGCTGGTCCGGCAGTTCATGCAGGAGGCCGCGGCCATGGCCGAGCGAATCGCGCCGGTTGACGCCGGAGATGACCAGCATCGGCACGGAATCCTGGCGCGCCTGCGCCATCGCCGTGATGGTGTTGGTGAGGCCGGGGCCGGTGATGACCAAAGCGACGCCCGGCTTGCCGGAGACACGCGCATAACCGTCCGCCATGAAGCCGGCGCCCTGTTCGTGGCGCGGCGTGATGTGGCGGATCTTCGAGGCGGCGAGGCCGCGATAGAGCTCGACCGTGTGCACGCCCGGAATGCCGAACACGACGTCGACGCCATTGGCCTCCAGCAGGTCGACGAGAACTTCGCCTACGGTTTTCGTGGTCATGCGCGGCGCTCCTTGGGGCTTGCGGATCGGGCGGCAAGCGCGGTGATGCGCCGGCAGGCCTCGTCGATATGGGCATCGGGTACGGTCAAACTGAGGCGGATATAGTCCTCCGCCTCGTCGCCGAAGGACGAACCCGGCATCACGGCGACCAGTTCTTCGCGGAGCAGCGCCCAGGCGAAATCCTCGCCGCTCATGCCGGTTTCGGCAACGTCGACGACGATGAACATCCCGGCCTCCGGCGGCAGCGGCACGAGGCCGGGCGCACGCGAAAGGGCGGCGACGAAGCGGGCGGCGCGTGCCTTATAGGTCTCGCGCATCGTGGCGGCGGTGGCGATCGGGTTGTCGAGCGCATAGGCCGTCATGTCGGCGATGAAGGGCTGGCCGCCGAACAGCATCGTCTCCGAAACCGACAGCAGGCGCGTGCAGAAATCCGCAGGCCCGATCGCCCAGCCGCTGCGAAAGCCCGGGGCGGCATGCGACTTGGAGATGGAGGAGACGACGATGGTGCGCTCGGCAAGGTCCGGATTGTCGAAGGGCGAGGCGAAGGTCGCGCCGAACACGAGCTGTTCGTAGACTTCGTCACAGACGATCCACAGGTCATGCTTGCGGCAGACCGCGCCGATTTCGGCGATCTCGTCAGCGCTCAGCACCGCGCCGGTCGGGTTGTGCGGCGTGTTGAGCAGCAGCACGCGGCATTGCGGCGTAATCGCCGCTTCGAGATCGGCCGCCTTCATGTGGAAACCGTTTTCCGGGCGCAGCGGCACGGCGATGCGCTCCGCCCCCGTCGAGCGGATGACGCCTTCATAGGTCGCATAGAGCGGGTCGCCGACGAGCACGGCATCGCCCGCTTCCACGAGGCCGAGCATGACGGCGAAGAGGGCGGTCTGAGTGCCGGGGAAACACAGCACGTTGGCGGTCGTGACGTCGTTGCGGCGCTTGCTGTACTTGCGCACCAGCGCATCGACGATGGAGGGCTCGCCGCGGCCGTTGGAGTAGCGGTAGCGGCCGGCATGCATGGCGCGCACGGCCTCGGCCAGCAGCATCGGATCCGGCGGCACGTCCGGCTCGCCGATGGTGAGCTCGATGATCGGCTTGCCCTCGGCCTTCATGCGCCGCGCTTCGGCATGGATGGCCCATTTTTCCGAGCCGAGATTCTGAAGCCGATCTGTGATGGATGCATAGCGCATGGCCGTTCTCCGCATTTCAATTGATGTCGTTTAGGTTCAGGCGCTCGTCGCGTCGACCGGCCTCAGGCGTAGTCCCAGCAGCGTTTCGATCGAGTTGAGCGCGATTTCGACCAGTTCGCTCTCGCCGAAAAGTTCGCCGGCGAGGCAGCCCTCCAGCCACAGTCCGTCGAGCAGGCCGTTGATGGCGATGGCCAGCGTCCGGCAGCGCTCCGGCGAGGCATCCTGGCCGCGCTCCGTCAGGAAATCGGCAAGCAGGCTTTCCAGCGCGTTGCGAAAGCTCAGATAGCCTTCGCGGTGGATGGCGGCGAGTTCGGGATCGACGCTGACCCGGCTGATGAACGAAGCCCAGAGCGAGAGGCTGCGGCTGTTGGCGACCGGCTCCGTCAGGTTGATGACGATGAAGTCACGCAGCCGCGTTTCCGGATCGCCCGTCACCCGCTCGGCCTTTTCGGTGAGCCGGCCGATGACGATGCGATAGGCCTCCTGAAGGATATGCTCCTTCGACTGGAAATAGTGCCGGATGAGGCCCGCCGTCACCCCCGCCTTGATGGCGATCTGCCGGACCGTCGCACCCTCAAGGCCGTATTCGGCAATGCAGTCGAGCGTCGCCTCGATCAGGTCGTGGCGGCGTTCGGCTTCTGGGGCGCGATGAAAGGTCCGGCGGGCCATTTTTCCTCCGTTAAGCCGCGCGGCGCAGCACCGGCCGCGTCAGGCAGGTCGGGCCGCCCTCGCAGGCGATGCACAGCGCATCCGCCTCGAAGGTCTCGACGGTGCAGCCGGCCGCTTCCATCGCCGCCTTGGTGGCCGGGAAGCCTTCCACCATGATGACCTCGTACGGCTTGGTCGGCAGGACGTTGAGCGACAGGCCGTTGCTGGCGTGGAATTCGTCGGCCGGCGCTTCGATGAGGCGGATGCCGCGCTTCTTGAGCAGCTGGTAGAAGGCCGCCGGCAGCAGCGGCGCGAAGACGAGCGCCAGGTCCTCGGCAAGCGGGCTCATCACGCTCATCAGGTGCAGGCAGGCCTCCTCGCCATGCCAGAGCGGCAGGTCATAGGCGAGCACGGTGATGCCGTGCGGCGCGAGGAGGGAGGAAATCTGGTCGATGCCTTCCTGGTTGGTGCGCACGCCGCGGCCGATGACCAGCGTCTTGGCGTCGAGCCAGATGCAGTCGCCGCCCTCGACGGTGCCTTCGCCGTGGATGCGGCCCAGGATCGGGATCTGGCGCTCGGCATAGGCCTTTTCATGCAGGGCGGTCTCGGCGACACGCAGCGGCTTGCCCATGCGCAGCAGGATGGCGCCATGGTCGGACATCAGCGACGGGTCATGGGTGAACATGGCGTCGGCAAGACCATCGCCCTCGTCCTCCAGCCAGATGATCTCGGTGCCGGATTTTTCGACCAGCTCGGCGAAGGCCTTGTACTGGTGCACGGCGCGTGCGCCGTCGAAGGTCGGGCCGTAATGCCACTTGGCGGCGTCGGCCCCCTTCAGGCTCTCGCCGGGGCGGCGCATCAGAACGCGCATCAGGGGGGCCGACATTTCCTGCGAACCGTAGGCGGTCATTCAATGCTCCTGCTGGAAATTTGATCATGGGTGGGCGCTGCCAGAAAAGTCAGCGTTTGACCTATTATACGCTTGAATAATTTCTTAACAAGTGCCACGATGCTTTCCACAAGACGCCACGACGGGCCGAAGATGCCCGCGGGAACGCTGAAAAACAGGGGAAGTTTGGCATGATCCATGCATCGATTTTCCGTGCGCTGGAGACCTCTCCACGATGACGGAACGCGCCGAGGCTATCGCGGTCAGGGACCTGCACAAGCGCTTCGGGCCGCTTGAAGTTCTCAAGGGCGTATCACTCACCGCGCATGAGGGCGATGTCATCGCCATCATCGGCGGTTCGGGTTCCGGCAAGTCCACCTTCCTGCGCTGTATCAACATGCTGGAGCTGCCGAGCGCCGGATCGGTGACGATCCATGGCGAGACGATCGCCATGAAGAAGGACGGCCATGGCGGCATGACGCCATCCGACCGCAAGCAGGTGCAGCGCCTGCGCTCCCGCCTCGGCATGGTGTTCCAGAGCTTCAATCTCTGGCAGCACATGACCATCCTCGAAAACGTCATCGAGGCGCCCGTGCATGTGCTGGGCGTCAAGAAGGACGAGGCGATCAGCCGCGCCGAGGCGCTGCTGCGCCGCGTCGGGCTCTATGAGAAGCGCGACGCCTATCCCGCCTTCCTCTCCGGCGGCCAGCAGCAGCGCGCCGCCATCGCGCGCGCACTCGCCATCCAGCCCCATGTCATGCTCTTCGACGAACCGACATCCGCGCTCGATCCCGAACTGGTGGGCGAGGTGCTCTCCGTCATCGGCGACCTCGCCAAGGAGAAGCGCACGATGATCCTCGTCACCCACGAGATGAAGTTCGCGCGCAACGTCGCGAGCCACGTCGTCTTCCTGGCGAATGGGGTCATCGAGGAACAAGGCCCGCCGGACGAACTGTTCGGATCGCCGAAATCGGAGCGGCTGAAGAAATTCATCAGCTCCATCCATTGAGAACCAAAAAAACCAACAGAGGGAAAATCATGAAGAGTGCCTTGAAGACAATCGCCCTTGCTGCCGCGATCGGCCTTGCGGCCATTTCGGGCGCGGCTGCCCAGCAGGTCCGCGTCGGTTTTGCCGCCGAGCCCTATCCGCCCTTCACCTCGCCGGACGCTTCCGGCAACTGGCAGGGCTGGGAAGTGGACTTCATGAAGGCGATCTGCGCCGAAGCGAAGCTCGACTGCGTCATCACGCCGGTCGCCTGGGACGGCATCATCCCGGCGCTGACCACCAACAAGATCGACATGATCATCGGCTCCATGTCGATCACGGCGGAACGCCTGCAGACGATCGACTTCTCCGACAAATATTACAACTCGCCTCCGGGCATCATCGGCGCCAAGGACGTGAAGTTCGAGGCGACGCCGGAAGGCCTCGCCGGCAAGACGCTCGGCGTGCAGGTTGCGACCATCCACCAGGTCTATGCGAACAAATATTTCGGCGAGGCGGGTGCCACGGTCAAGGAATACCAGACGCAGGATGAGGCCAACAACGACCTCGCCGCCGGTCGCATCGATGCGGTGCAGGCCGATTCCATTGCGCTTACCGACTTCCTGAAGACCGAGCAGGGCGCCTGCTGCGACATGAAGGGCACGGTGAAGGACGATCCGGAAATCCTCGGGCTGGGCGTCGGCGTCGGCCTTCGCAAGGGCGAAACGGAACTGAAGGACAAGATCAACGCTGCCATCAAGGCGATCCGCGCCAACGGCACTTATGACACCTTCTCGAAGAAGTATTTCGACTTCGACGTCTACGGCGGCTGATAGTCTGCCCTGTCCCTGATGCCGGCGGCACTTGCCGCCGGCCTTTCTCCTCGAATGGACACGAGACCCCATGGCCGATGCCGGATCGCTGATCAACTGGAGCCTGCTTGCGCTTGAGCCGCCCGGCTGGGGCGGGGTGATGCTGGCGGGGCTCTGGCAGTCCCTCCAGATTGCCGTCGGTGGTTATGCGCTCGGCCTGATCCTCGGCACCGGCGGCGCCATGGGCAAGCTCTATGGCGGCCCGGTCACCAAGGACCTCTTGGAGGTCTACACCACGCTGGTGCGCGCGGTGCCGGAGCTCGTGCTGATCCTCATTCTCTATTATGCCGGCACGGACGTGCTGAATCAGCTCTCGGCGCTCGTCGGCTTCGGCCCTGTCGATATCAGCGGCCTTGCGGCTGGCATCTTCGTCATCGGCGTCGTGCAGGGCGCCTATTCCACCGAGGTTCTGCGCGGCGCGATCAAGGCGGTGCCGGCGGGGCAGATGGAGGCGGCGCGCGCTTACGGCATGTCGCCGTTCCAGGTCATGCGCCGCATCACGCTGCCGGCCATGCTGCCGCATGCCATTCCCGGCCTCTCCAATCTCTGGCTGATCGCCACCAAGGACACGGCCCTTCTCGCGGTGGTCGGCTTCAGCGAGCTGACGCTGGTCACCCGCCAGGCGGCGGGCAGCACCAAGGCCTACCTGCTGTTCTTCTGCGCGGCCGGCGTGCTCTACCTGATGATCACGCTGGTCTCCAATGTGCTGATCGGCTTCATCGAGCGGCACTACCGACGCGGCATGGCGAGGGCCGCCTGATGAGCGACCCGACCATCACCGCCCTCGCATTGACAGACCTGCCGACGAAGAAAAGCATCTTCAAGCCGCATCGCATCGTGCTGATGGCGATCGCTGCCGCCGTTGTCTTCTGCATCGTCTGGTTCATGCGCTGGGACTGGGTGCCGGAATATTCTGATCGTCTTGCCGACGGTGTTGGTATGACGCTGATAATGCTCGCCAGCACCTCGATTCTCGGCTTTCTCCTGGCCGTGCCGATCGGCCTTGTACAGGTGACGGGGCCGTGGCCGCTGAAAATGCTGGCGCAGGTCTTCTGCACGGTGATCCGAGGCACGCCGCTTCTCCTCCAGCTTTGGCTGCTCTATTATGGGCTCGGTTCGCTCTTTCCGCAGTTCCCGGAAATCCGTAATTCCTTCCTCTGGCCCTATTTGCGTGAATCCTGGCCCTATGGCGTGGTGGCGTTGACCCTCTCCTTCGCTGCCTATGAGGGCGAGGTTATGCGCGGCGCCTTTGCCGGTGTGCCTTCGGGCGAGCTAGAGGCAGCGCGCGCCTATGGCATGAGCCCCTTCACCGTCTTCCGCCGTATCTGGCTGCCGCGCGCCGTGCATCGCGCCCTGCCGACGTTAACCGGCGAGACCGTGCTGCAACTGAAGGCGACGCCGCTCGTCGCGACGATCACCGTCATCGATGTCTACGCCATCATCTCCCAGGTGCGGCAGAAGACCTATTTGACCTATGAGCCGCTGCTGCTGCTGGCGCTCATCTATCTCTGCCTGACCGCCATCCTGGTGGTCGGCTTCCGCTACTTCGAGAGCAAAATCCCCACACGTGGTGCCTGAAATGACGATCCATACGACGCTGCAAAATTCCATGCCCGAAATGGTGGCGATCCGCCGCGACCTGCACGAGCACCCGGAACTGGGCCTGGAGGAGGTGCGCACCTCCGATGTCATCGCGCGCCATCTGGAAAGCTACGGCTACAAGGTCACGCGCGGTTTCGCCAAGACCGGCCTGGTCGCGACGCTGGTAAACGGCACCAGCCGCAAGTCGATCGGCATCCGCGCCGATATCGATGCCCTGCCGATCTTCGAGGAGACCGGCCTTCCCTATGCCAGCAAGACGCCGGGCAAGATGCACGCCTGCGGCCACGACGGGCACACGACCATGCTGCTGGGGGCTGCGAAGGCGATCGCCGAGCGGCGCAATTTCGACGGCACGGTACACCTGATCTTTCAGCCGGCCGAAGAGAATTTCGGTGGCGCCAAGATCATGGTGGAGGAGGGGCTGTTCGACAAATTCCCCTGCGACGCCGTCTTCGCACTGCATAACGAGCCGGGCCTGCCCTTCGGCCAGTTCGCGCTGCGCGACGGCCCAATCATGGCGGCGGTCGACGAGGCGCGCATCACTGTGAATGGCGTGGGCGGCCACGGCGCGGAGCCGCAGGAGACGCTGGACCCGATCGTCGGCGGTGCCTCCATCGTCATGGCGCTCCAGACCATTGTCTCGCGCAACATCCATCCGCTCGATCCGACGGTGGTGACGGTCGGCTCCTTCCATTCGGGCTCCGCCAGCAACATCATCCCGAGCCGCGCCGAAATTGTCGTCGGCATCCGCTCCTTCGATCCCGCGGTGCGCGACGAGCTGGAGCGCCGCATCCGCCTCATCGCCGAGCGCCAGGCCGAAAGCTACGGCATGACGGCGACGGTGGATTACCAGCGCTTCTACGATGCGACGGTCAACCACACGGCCGAGACGGACCTGGTGCGCCAACTCGCCACCCGCTTTGCCGGCGCCGACAAGGTCGTCGACCTGGAGCGGCCCTTCATGGGCAGCGAAGATTTCGCCTACATGCTGAAGGAACGGCCGGGCACCTATTTCTTCCTCGGCGGCAAGGGCGGCGAGAACGACAAGTCGCTCCATCACCCCGGTTACAATTTCAACGACGACCTGCTGCCCATCGGCGCCGCATTCTGGACGGAGCTTGCCGAACACTACCTTCGGGCTGGCTGATCGACACAATCCTGCCACAATTGGGACGCGCGGGAGCGAGTTTTTTCGCCGATTTTTCGGGCTTCACACATTCGTGAAACCCTTGAAATCAGCTTAGCGGATTTTTACCGTCATAAATCTTTAACAATGCGTCTCTCTTGTACACTTTTACCGCGCAAGCGGGCGCCCCCCCGGCGC
>NZ_WHSB02000005.1:0-95270 GCF_010994755.1 Shinella lacus | reverse complement strand
AAACCTTGGCTCGCAGCTTTCCGGCGGCGAACAGCAGATGCGCCGGTTTTTGGCGATTGAAATCACTAACTTGCGAAGATAGTCATTTCACTCAGAATACCGTCCATCCGGACGGTTTCACGTTTTCCTACGCGTTCGGTTGCATCGCCCGAACACGATTTTCATCGTTCAGAAAACGTTGACACCTGTTTCCAATTTTAGACCCTTCCATCCTTCAATTTGAGGGACCATCTTTATTTCACGAGAGCGACATAACGCTCCCGGAAGACTGATGGGAAACGACGATGTCGAAGCGCGCCGACCGAAAGACCGCTCTGGACGCCCCAGAAAAGCGCTCCGCACCGACCCCGCCACCAGCGCGCGATGTCACGCGGCCGCGGTGAAATTCACCCGCCAGTTTTGAAACAGAGACATATCAAAAGCGCATAGAAAAGGACCACCACAATGACCAAGATCCTTAACACGACCTTTGCTGCCGCCCTTATCGCCGCCTCCGTTTTCGGCGGCACTGCAGCCTTCGCCGGCGGTGACGGCGACTACTATTCCGGTGTCTCCCGCGAGCCGACCCACAGCCAGAAGATCGACCGCTTCACCACGCAGAGCATTCGCAACGGCGATGCGGTGACCAGCACCCGGAGCACGGAAAACATCGGCCCGGCCAACGGCGACTACTACCGCGGCGTCGACCGCAACGACCGCTAACCCGGCTTTTCTACCCAATACTCCTCCCAGGACTGAACCAGGACCATGACAATGACCAAGACCCTCAACCTTGCCTTCGCCACCACGCTGGCGGCCGCCACGCTCTTCGGCGGTTCCGCCGCGCTGGCCGGCGGCAGCTACTACGACGGCATCTGGCCCAGCGCGAAGCAGGACCGGATGATCGAGGAAAAGCGCCAGAGCAACCCGCGCGCCTATTCGGATTATACCAGGCAGGACGTCCGCGCGAAGCGCGTCGGCCCCGCCGATGGCGACTATTATCCGGGCCTCGACAGCTCCACGCTGGCCGATCGCTAAGCGGCCAAGACCTTCCGTCATTCCACTCTCGAAGCTCCCGGTGCGAACCGGGAGCTTCGCGCGTTTAAGCCGGCGGCGGCCGAAATGCCGCACGCGGGCGATTGTCGCGGTGCGGCAACGTGGGCCGGGTTGCCGAATTGACCTTTGCCTGTTTTGCGCCGCATTCTTTCGTGCAGCCGCAGCGTGCAGTCACCTGCGGCAGCCTCATGAAAGGACGCGGTCCATGTTCGAATCGTTGGACGCAACGCTGCTCGCCCGGTTCCAGTTCGCCTTCACGGTGTCGTTCCACATCGTCTTCCCGGCCTTCTCGATCGGCCTTGCGAGCTACCTCGCCGTGCTGGAAGGCCTGTGGCTCTGGACGAAGGACGAGGTCTATTTCGCCCTGTTCAATTTCTGGAAGACGATCTTCGCGCTCGCCTTCGGCATGGGCGTCGTCTCCGGCATCGTCATGTCCTACCAGTTCGGCACGAACTGGAGCGTCTTCTCCGACAAGGCCGGGCCGGTCATCGGCCCGCTGATGGGCTACGAGGTGCTGACGGCCTTCTTCCTGGAGGCGGGCTTCCTCGGCGTCATGCTGTTCGGCCTCAACCGCGTCGGCCCGAAACTGCACTTCTTCGCCACCCTCATGGTCGCCGTCGGCACCCTGATCTCGGCCACCTGGATCCTCGCCGCCAATTCCTGGATGCAGACGCCGGCCGGCTTTGCGGTCAACGATGTCGGCCAGTTCGTGCCGGTCGACTGGTGGGCGGTGATCTTCAATCCGTCCTTCCCCTACCGGCTCGTGCATATGGTGCTCGCCGCCTACCTCACGACCGCCTTCGTGGTCGGCGGCGTCGGCGCCTACCACCTCCTGCGCGGCGACGCACCGAAGCGCGCGAAAAAGATGTTCTCCATGGCCATGTGGATGGCGGCGATCGTCGCGCCCATCCAGATTTTCGCCGGCGACATGCACGGTCTCAACACGCTGGAACACCAGCCCGTCAAGGTGATGGCGATGGAGGGGCACTACCAGAGCCATCCGGACGGCGCGCCGCTCATCCTGTTCGGCATTCCGAATTCGGCCGAACAGCGCGTCGATTACGCGATCGAAATCCCGAAGCTTTCGAGCCTCATCCTGAAACACGACCTGAACGCGCCGCTCGCCGGCCTCGATTCCGTGCCGAAAGAACTGCATCCGCCGGTCGGCATCGTCTTCTGGGCGTTCCGCATCATGGTCGGTATCGGTTTCGCGATGTTGAGCATCGGGCTCTGGTCGCTGTGGTGTCGGTGGCGGGGCACGCTCGGCGAGAACCGCTGGCTGCACCGCGCCGCCGTCCTGATGGGTCCCGCCGGTTTCGTCGCCGTGCTCGCCGGCTGGGTGACGACGGAGGTCGGTCGCCAGCCCTATACGGTGTATGGTCACCTGCTGACCGCCAATTCGGTAGCGCCGATCGATGCGCCCGCCGTCGCGACATCGCTGATCGCCTTCATCGTGGTCTATTTCCTCGTCTTCGGCGCCGGCACCTTCTACATCCTGCGCCTGATGGGCCGCCTGCCGCGCGATCCCATGCCGGATTTGCAGGACGGTCCGCTGCGCACCGCCGGCATCACGCCCGCCATCGCCACCAAAACCGGGAGCCACCACCATGGCGCTTGACCTCCCCTTCATCTGGGCGGCCATCATCGCCTTCGCGGTGCTCGCCTATGTCATCCTCGACGGCTTCGATCTCGGCGTCGGCATCCTCTTTCCCTTCTTCAAGGAAAAACACGACCGCGACGTGATGATGAACTCCGTCGCCCCCGTCTGGGACGGCAACGAGACATGGCTGGTGCTCGGCGGCGGCGGGCTGATGGCGGTCTTCCCGCTCGCCTATGCGACGATCCTGCCGGCGCTCTACATGCCGCTCGTGCTGATGCTGCTCGGCCTCATCTTCCGCGGCGTCGCCTTCGAATATCGCTGGCGCACGAAGCGCGGCGAATTCCTCTGGGACATCGCCTTTGCCGGCGGTTCCATGGTCGCGGCCTTCTCGCAAGGCGTGGCGCTGGGCGCCCTCGTGCAGGGCATTCCGGTCGCCAACCGCGCCTATACCGGCGGCTGGTGGGACTGGCTGACGCCGTTCTCCATCGCGACCGGCTTGGCACTCTTGATCGGCTATGCGCTGCTCGGTGCCACCTGGCTGGTGATGAAGACGAGCGGCCCGCTTGCCGAACGCGCGCGGCGCTATGCGCTGAGGGCAGGCACCGGCATGCTGCTGGCCATGGGCATCGTAAGCCTGTGGACGCCCTTCCTCGAACCGCTCTACTTCGAACGCTGGTTCGGCTGGCCGACCGTCATCTTCAGCCTGCTGGTGCCGCTGCTCGTGCTCGGCTGCTTCGCGCTGCTGATCCACGGCCTGCGCACGGAGCACGATTCCCGGCCGTTCCTCGCCGCGCTCGGCCTCTTCGTGCTCGGCTTCGCCGGCATCGGCATCAGCTTCTACCCCTATATCGTGCCGACCTCGCTGACGATCTGGGAAGCAGCCGCCCCGCATGAAAGCCTTGCCTTCCTGCTGGTCGGCGCGGTCGTGCTGGTGCCGATGATCCTCGGCTACACGGCCTATGCCTACTGGGTCTTCCGCGGCAAGGTCGACCCGGAGGAGGGCTATCACTGATGACGGAGAATTCCACCGCGCGAAAACTATTGTGGTTCGTGGGGCTCTGGGCGGGTGGCGTGCTGGCGGTGACGATCCTCGGTTTTGCCATCAAGCTCGCCATCGGCACGTAACCTAACGTAACGTTAAAATAGCCAGCTTCGCGCCAGCTTATATGCCTAGGTTCCGCCTCGGCCAGCATGCAGGCCCGCAAGTGGAAGACAGGACCGCACCCTCCTTTCGCTTAACCCCCGGGCCTGCATGTGGCCTAGTGTCTCGCGACAGAGAGATACCTTTCCCCCCAAACATTCCTCTGCTATCCGGTTGCCCATGAAGGAGACCGGCATGGCGAAGACTGCGGCAGACTGCACGACGATGACGGACATCCGGGAAAACATCGACCGGGTCGACCAGGCACTGATGGCGCTCTTCGCCGAACGCTGGAGCTTCATCAACCGCGCGGCCGAGATCAAGGTCGGGCTCGGCATCCCGGCCGACGTGCCGGAACGCGTGAAGGAAGTGCGAGACAACGCCCACCGCAACGCGACGGAGCACGGCCTCGACGGCGATTTCTACGAAGGGATCTGGGCTGAGCTCATCCAGCACGCCATCGAGCACGAAAAGAAACTGCTTGGCGAGGGATAAACCTCAGAGCTGGTTGCGCTTGCCGAGGTGATCTTCCCAATCGAGCGCTGTGCGCACGATGAAGGCGAGGTTGTCATGCTCTGGCTTCCAGTCGAGTTCCTGCATGGCGACCGACGGATTGGCGACGATGAGCACCGCATCGCCCGGGCGGCGGGCGGCAAAGCGCACCGGAAATTCCACGCCGGACACCGCCTTCACCTGCTCCAGCACCTCCAGCACCGAGAAGCCGCGGCCATAGCCGCAATTCGCGACGATCGAGCCGCCGCCGGCCCGCATGCGCTGCAAGGCCTTGAGGTGTGCATTGGCGAGGTCGGTAACGTGGATATAGTCGCGCACGCAGGTGCCGTCCGGCGTCGGATAATCCGTGCCGTAAACATCCATGCCGTTGCGCTTGCCAAGCGCGGCTTCGCTGGCGACCTTGATCAGATGCGTGGCGCCTGCCGTCGATTGGCCGGTGCGGCCGCGCGGATCGGCGCCGGCGACGTTGAAGTAGCGCAGCGCCGTATAGGTGAAGTCATGCGCGGCGGCGGTATCGCGCAGCATGATCTCGGTCATCAGCTTGGAGGAGCCATAGGGCGATTCCGGCCGAAGGGCAGCACTTTCCAGCACTGGCTCCGTTCCATCCGGCGTGCCGTAGACGGCAGCGGTGGAGGAGAACACGAAATGCGGCACCTTCGCCGCTACGGCGGCCGCGATCAGCGCCCGTGACTTGACCGTATTGTTCTCGTAATAGGAGAGGGGATCGGCGACCGATTCCGGCACGATGATCGACCCGGCGAAATGGATGATCGCATCGATGCGGTTTTCGGCAAAGATCGTCGAAAGCACGGACGGATCGGCGATATCGCCCTCGTAGAACCGCGCCTCGGGCGCCACGGCCCAGCGGAAGCCGGTGGAAAGCCGGTCGAGCACGACGACCTCTTCCCCGGCATCGACGAGCGCCCAGACCATGTGGCTGCCTATATACCCCGCGCCACCCGTAACCAGAACCGCCATGCCAACCTCCGAATCGTCCGAATGGCAGGCATATCACCCCGCACACCGGCCGGACGCAACCCCGCGCACGCCCCTCGCTTCAAAGGATAGACGAAATGTCCGACCGTTTCATCGTGCTCTCCGGCTGCTCCGGCGGCGGAAAATCCACGCTGCTGGAAGCGCTTCGCCAGCGCGGCCATGCCGTCGTCGAGGAGCCGGGCCGCCGCATCGTGCAGCAGGAACTGGCAACCGGCGGCAGCGCCTTGCCGTGGCAGGACCTTGCGGCCTTCGCCCGTCTCGCGATCGACATGGCGCTCGCCGACCGGCAGGCGATGCGGGACCACCCCGGCCTCGTCTTCTTCGACCGCGGCCTGATCGATGCCGCATCGGCACTTGAGGCGCATAGCGGCGAGCCCGTGCTGGCCGCGCTCGCGGCTGAACATCGTTACAACCGGCTGGTTTTTCTCACCCCGCCATGGCCGGAAATCTACGCCGGCGACCCGGAACGCCGACACGGCCTCGACGCCGCACTCGCCGAATATGATCGCCTCAAAGACGTCTACCCGGCACTCGGCTACGAAGCGATCATCCTGCCGAAAGTGACGGTCGCCGAGCGCGCCGATTTCGTGCTCCGCCACCTGTCCTGATGGTCAGCGCGCCGCGATATAGCGGGCGAGGCGATCGGCGGCTTCCGCAACGTCCTTCGGATCGCGCAGGAAGCAGGCGCGCATGAAGAGTTCGCCGCCGGGGCCGAAGGCCGTTCCCGGTGCCAGGCCCACATTGGTCCGATCGACGATGTCGAGCGCCGTGAGCCGCGAATCCGTGACGCCGTCGATCTTCAAGAACGCATAGAGCGCTCCATCCGGCTTCAGCGTCTCCACCCGGTTGGTGGCGATCAGCGCATCGCAGAAGACGTCGCGGTTCTTCGCCGCCTTGTCGATATTCCCCTGCACGAACGTGTCGCCCTCGTCGAGCGCCACGACCGCGCCCTGCTGCAAGAACTGCGGCACGCCGGAGGTGGAATATTGAATAAGGTTTTCCAGCACCTGGCCGATTTCCGGCGGCGCGACGATCCAGCCGACGCGCCAGCCCGTCATCGACCAGTTCTTCGAGAAGGAATTGACGAAAATGACCCGGTCGCCCTCTGCCATCACGTCGAGGAAGGACGGCGCCCGCCCGCCTGCATAGTGATAAAGCGCATAGATCTCGTCGGCCATGATCCAGAGATCATGCCTCCTGGCGATGGCGAGCAGGTTGGCAAGGTCCTCCCGCGTCGCCGTCCAGCCGGTCGGGTTGGAGGGTGTGTTGACGAAGAGCACACGCGTCTTCGGCGTGATCGCCGCTTCCACCCGGTCGAGATCCACCTGCCAGCGCCCGCCGGCAAAGTCGAGCGGCACGGCGATGGGATTGGCGCCGGAAAGCTCCGCCGCCGCTGCGAAATTCGGCCACGCCGGCGTCAGGTAGACGACATCGTCGCCCGGCGAAACGAGCGCCTCGATGGCAAGCTTGATCGCCTGCATGCCGGAGCCGACGACATAAAAATGCTCCGCCGGCAGCGCCGCGCCGAAGCGACGGGCATAGTAGCGCGAAAGCGCCGAGCGCAATTCCGGAATGCCCCGCTGCCAGGTATAAAAGGTCTCGCCGCGCAACAGAGCATCGGAGGCGGCGCGGGAAATGAACTCCGGCGTCGGCAAATCCCCTTCGCCCACCCATAGCGGAATCAGCCCCTCGCGCCCGCGCGCATAATTCACCACCTCGACGATCCCGCTTTCCGGCGCCTGAAGCGATCGCGGGCTGAGGCTTTCGATAAGGGTCATGCAAATCACTCCGGCAAGATCTCGCCCGCGCAGGGGCGGACAAGCTCTAGCCGGTTTCGCGCGCCGGTTCACGCCAGTTTATCTGACGCTCCCATTGAATTCATTGATGGAAGCGCTCGCATATTTGAGAGGCTGCATCGGCCGGCGTCGCCGTTCCGCCATGCGCCGCGAAAGCAAGCGCGAAAAGAGGCGCGACAGGGCATCGAGCCCCTGCCATTCCGGCCGCTCCAGCGGATCAGCAAGCGTCTTCCTGCGTTTATCGTTCCGCCCGGCGGCGGTATCGAATGCCATCATCCATTCCGGGCTCATGGTCTGCTCCTGACAACTTGTCTCGTGTTGCAGCAGAGATAGGCGGGTGCGCCGTGGGATCGTAGACGCAGGCATGAAACGGCCGTTTCACCCGCGTTCGATGCAGGCGCCCCGACTTTCCGCTATAGTCCGACCCATGGCGTGGAGACGAACGTGAACGAAGTCGACTGGGACGATCTGAAGCTCTTCTATCATGTGGCCGCGGAGGGCGGCCTCGCCGGCGCCTCCATGCTGACAGGCATCAGCCCGCCGACGATCGGTCGGCGCATGCTGGCGCTGGAACGCACCATGGGCCGCACTCTGTTCATCCGCAGCCAGCAGGGTTATCGGTTGGCGCCGGACGGCCAGATCCTGATGGAACACGTGCAGACGCTGCGCAAGACCGTCGCAGACATCACCCAATGGCACGGCGACGCCTTCGCCCTGCCGATCGTCTCCATTGCCGGCGACATCTGGCTTTCCGGCTTCGTCGCGGAAAACACCGCGGCACTCCGCCACGCGGGTGACGCTTTCCGTCTCTGCTGCAAACGCTGGCTGCCGGAGGACGACCTGACCTTCCGCCGCGGCACCGTGGCGCTTTTCGCCGCCCCGCCGAAGAGCGGCAATTTCGCGGTACGCCGCACTGCCGATGTGGCCTATTGCGCCTACCGCGCGATAGCGGCCGACACCAGCGACGACCTGCCCTGGATTTCCATCGGCACGGAGGTCGCCCTGTCGGAAGTCGAAAAATGGGTGTTCCGCCATCGCGAAGGCCAGATCCACACCTGGACCAACGCCCCCGAACTTCTGCCGAAGCTGATCGCCGGCGGCGCCGGCCGCGGCGTGCTGCCCGCCTATCTCGGAGACAGCATGCCCGCCCTGATGCGGGAAGGCGAGCTCATCGAAGACCTCACCCATCCCATCTGGCTCGCCGTCAATGACGACGACCGCCAACGCCCCGAAGTCCGCACCACCCTCGACCGCCTGGCAGTGCTGCTGAAGCGCAACGAAGCACTGTTTTCCGGAAATCAGCCGAGGTTCCCCGCCGCGCGGGTCGTTTCGCGAGCGGCGGAGTAGAACGCCTAGTGCGTCGTCGGCACGTCATCTTCTTCCAGGAACGACCGTATGCCATCCCGCGCCACGGTGGCCAGGAATTCATCGAAGGCCTCACGGTCCGTGGCGAATGGTTCGCCCCATTCAAACAGGTCCTCGTTCTGCGTGACGACCTCCAGCTTCCAGTCGTTCTGCGTGCCGGCCGGCCTGTAGATATCGACGAGCACGGTGATGTCCTCTTCGGTATATTCCCCGGAGAGTTCGGAATGTTCCAGTTTCGGTTGTTTGGCCACGGCAGAAGATCCTCGAAAAGCGCGTCTCCCGATCAGGGCACCCTTGGTGCCCTGATCAGGGAATGCGACAGAACAGGACGGCCAGCGTGATCTCGCGGCAGCAACGTGACGTCAATCGGTCGCCCGACCCCGATCTAAAACTATCGGCAGTCGCGTCCAAACCGGTTGTGGCAGACGCAAAGCATTTCGTCCACCCTTGTGCGTGGAGGGCGCAGAGGACGCGTAGTAAAACAACGTCTGTCAGCGCAAGCAGACTCAAATTTTTTAAAATTTCAATGATTTTAATGGCTTAGAGTGGTGCCCGGAGGCGGATTTGAACCACCGACACGCGGATTTTCAATCCGCTGCTCTACCAACTGAGCTATCCGGGCATCTGGTGGATTTCGGTTTGAAATCCGTGGGGCGTTTGGTTGCGCCCCGGAAGCGAGCGGGGTTATAGCATCTTGCAAAAATGTGTCCAGCCCTGTCGGCGGTTTTTTGCGGGAAAAATGGCGGGCTTTTCAAATATCAGAAAAGATTAGGTTTTCTTCGTGTGACAGGGACTGTCACACGTCGTCTTCGTCGGCTTTCGCCTCGTCGTCGGCGACGGGGATGGCGTAGGAGCCGGAGAGCCAGCGGTTGAGGTCGACGTCGCGGCAGCGATCCGAGCAGAAGGGATAGTGCTCGCGCGCGGAGGGGCGGCGGCAGATCGGGCAGGGCACGGCCTTGCGCAGCGGCGCGACCTTTGCGACCGGTTTTTCGCTGTCACCGCTCATGTCAGGCGTCCGCCCAGCCGGCATGCACGTCGAAACCTTCGCCGGAGAGCAGCGTGAGCGTCTCGTAGAGCGGCAGGCCGACGACATTGGTGTAGGAGCCGACCAGCTTGACGACGAAGCTGCCGGCAATGCCCTGGATGCCGTAGCCGCCCGCCTTGCCGCGCCACTGGCCGGAGGCGAGGTAGCGTTCGATGTCGGTGGTCGACAGGCGCTTGAAGCGCACCTTTGTATCGATGACCTTCTGGCGCACGGTGCGGTCCGGCGTGATGAGGCAGACGCCGGTGAAGACGCGGTGGCTGCGGCCGGAGAGCAGATGCAGGGCGCTCGACGCCTCGTCGATCATCTCCGTCTTCGGCAGGATGCGCCGGCCGACCGAGACGACCGTGTCGGCGGCCAGGATATAGCTGCCGGCATAGGCTGGGTCGCCCTTGATGGCTGCAAGTGCCGCCTGCGCCTTGCCGGTCGACAGGCGCCGTGCCAGCGAGCGGGGATGCTCGGAGCGCTTCGGCGTCTCGTCGATATCCATCGGCATCAGGCGCGTGGGCTCGATGCCCGCCTGCGCGAGCAACTCGACGCGGCGCGGCGAGCCGGATGCAAGGATGAGCTTGTCGTTCTGCGCCATGGGGTCTCCGGGAAGCGCCTTGAAAGAAAGACGCAGCCCTTTGGCTTACTTGAAACGGTAGGTGATGCGGCCCTTGGTGAGGTCGTACGGGGTCATCTCGACCAGAACCTTGTCGCCGGCGAGAACGCGGATGCGGTTCTTGCGCATGCGGCCAGCGGTGTGCGCGATGATCTCGTGCTCGTTTTCGAGCTTGACGCGGAACGTGGCATTCGGGAGCAGTTCCGTCACGATGCCGGGAAATTCGAGGACTTCTTCTTTTGCCATCTTGTGATGTTATTCCTGTAGGGTGGATGAGGGCGAGCCGGATGCCCGCCTCGAAAAATTTGCCGGAAACTACACAATCCCCGGTCCTTTGTGAACACCGAAGCGCCGGCTTTCTGCATTTGCTGGAAATCGGCCTGTCTGGCGCCTATCCGGGGGCCTTCAAACGCTTCTCTATCAGCATTTTCAGGAACTCGCGAACCTCCCGGTACGAGGAGAGGATCTGTTCGCGCGTGCCGGTCGCCACCGTCGGGTCGGGCGTCGGCCAGTACATGACGTCGACGGCCATGGAGCGGGTGAGTTCGAGCGCCGCATGATGCGCCTCGGGCGCTAGCGTCACGATGAGGTCGAAATAGTCGTCCTCCAGCTCATCCAGCGAATGGGGCGAGTGGCGGCCGAGCGTGAGACCCACCTCGTTCAGCACGGCATCGACGAACGGGTCGCGCTCGCCGGGGCGCACGCCGGCGGAGGCGACATAGGTGCCGGGCAGCAGGCTGCGGGCGATCGTCTCGGCCATCGGCGAGCGCACGGCATTCATGCGGCACATGAAGAGGATCGAACGGGGCGTTCGCGACTTTGCTTCCTCGGGTACGGGGGAAACACCCTCCATCCGCTCACCCGCGCCAGTAGAGAACGCAGACGAGCGTAAACAGGCGGCGAGCGGTGTCGAAGTCGAATTTGATCTTGCCCGAGAGCCGGTCCATCAGCGTCTGCGAGCCCTCGTTGTGGATGCCGCGCCGGCCCATGTCGATCGCCTCGATCTGGCTGGGCGTCGCCGAGCGGATCGCCTGGTAATAGCTTTCGCAGATCATGAAATAGTCCTTCACGATGCGCCGGAACGGCGTGAGCGAAAGGATATGGGTGGCGACCGGATCGCCCGCCTCGGTGCGGATGGCGAAGACGAGCTTGGAATCGAGAAGCGAGATATTCAGGCGATAGGGGCCGCCGGCATGGCCGATCGGCTCGAAGGAATTTTCCTCGATGAGGTCGAAAATGGCAACGGCACGCTCGTGCTCCACATCCGGCGTGGCGCGACCGATCGTGTCGTCCAGCACCACGTCACAGAGGCGGAAACTGCCACTCGTGCCCATCGCCTATCCTTCCCGGTTGAGCCGGATGGCGACCGAACGGGCATGGGCGCCGAGCCCTTCGGCTTCGGCGAGCGTGATGGCGGCGGGGCCGAGCGCGCGCAGCTGATCCGGGCCGAGCCGCAGGATCGAGGTGCGCTTCATATAGTCGAGCACGGACAGGCCGGAGGAGAAGCGGGCGGAACGGGCGGTCGGCAGCACATGGTTGGAGCCGCCGACATAATCGCCGATGACCTCCGGCGTGTGGCGCCCGACGAAGATGGCGCCGGCATTGCGGATTTCGCCTAGCAGCGCATCCGGATCGGCGGTCGCAATCTCCAGGTGCTCGGCGGCAATGCGGTTTGCCAGCGGGATGGCCTTTTTCAGGTTCGGTACGAGGATGACGGCGCCGAAATCGCGCCAGCTGGCCGCTGCGGTTTCCGCGCGCTCCAGCGTCTTCAGCTGGCGCTCCACGGCGGCTTCCACCGCCTCGGCCAGCGCTACACTGTCGGTAACGAGGATCGACTGGGCGCCGACATCGTGTTCAGCCTGGGCGAGCAGGTCGGCGGCAAGCCAGTCCGGATCGTTCTCCGCATCCGCGATGACGAGGACTTCGGAGGGGCCGGCGATCATGTCGATGCCGACGGTGCCGAAGACATGGCGCTTGGCGGCGGCGACGAAGGCATTGCCCGGGCCGGTGATCTTGGCGACGGGGCGGATCGTCTCGGTGCCATAGGCAAGGGCCGCAACAGCCTGCGCGCCGCCGATGCGGTAGATCTCGTCGACACCGGCAATGCGGGCGGCGGCAAGCACGGCCGGGTTGATCTCGCCGCTCTTCGCCGGCACCACCATGACGACGCGCGGCACGCCGGCCACCTTGGCCGGCACGGCATTCATCAGCACGGAGCTTGGATAGCTCGCCGTGCCGCCCGGAACGTAAAGGCCGACGGCATCGATCGCCGTCCAGCGCGAGCCGAGACCCACGCCGATATCGTCCTCGTAGATGTCGTCCTTCGGCCGCTGGCGGGCGTGGTGCTTCTCGATGCGCTGGGCAGCGAGTTCCAGCGCAGCGATGATCTTCGGATCGACGGCGTCATAGGCCTGTTCGATCTCCTCCAGCGACACGCGCATGGAGGTGGTGGCAAAATCGAGGCCGTCGAACTTCTTGGAATAGTCGGCAAGGGCCGCATCGCCGCGGGCGCGCACGTCGTCGATGATCGTGCGTACGATGGCATTCACGTCTTCGGAGACTTCCCGCTTGGTCGTCAGGAAGGCAGCGAACCGGCTTTCGAAATCGCTGCTCTGGTAGTCAAGTCTGATCGCCAAGTCGTCCGTCCCTGTCGTCTTCCGGCGAAAAATCGCCGGCGCCTGCCTCAAACCGCCGGATGGCGGGGTTTCAAGCTGGTTTCCCATGCTCCGCCGGTATCTGCAAGCTGAACTTCGACGCATTCCACATCGAGCGCGACGGAGGCATTGCCGGAGAGCACGAGTTCGAGCGTGCCGTCCGGTCCTTCACCCTGCGGCGTGAAATTGACGGCGAGCAGGGAGAAGACGCTGTCCTTGTCCTTCCGGTCGATCCCGAGCGAACGCACGGCATTGACGCGCTTGAAGGCGACGACGGCACGGCGGCGCTCGAAGACCTTGCCGCGGCCGGTCGCCGTTTCCCAGACGAAGCGATTGACGACGACGGAAAAGACGTGGTGGCGGGCGTCATAGGAGAGGCCGTCGGTCTTGAAGACCGCGTCCTGGAGATGGGCCGAGACAACGGACAGGTCTTCCGTGTCGAGGGCAAGCAGTTTCAGGCTGTCCATAGAGTAGTCCTTCCCGGGGACGCCGCGGGTTGCGGCCTCCCGATCTTCCATCACGAGATAGGACGGTACGCGGCGGACTGCAACTCCGCCGCGTTTCGAAGATTAGTCGCTGACGCGCTCAACCACGGCGCCGCAGCGCGTGAGCTTCTCTTCCAGCCGCTCGAAGCCGCGGTCGAGATGGTAGACGCGCGACACCATGGTCTCGCCTTCCGCCGCAAGGCCGGCGATGACGAGCGAGACGGAGGCGCGAAGGTCGGTCGCCATGACCGGTGCGCCGCGCAGCCGCTCGACACCCTCGATCTTGGCCGTCTGGCCGGAGAGCGAGATCTTCGCGCCGAGGCGGGCCAACTCCTGCACATGCATGAAGCGGTTTTCGAAGATCGTCTCGGTGATGTGCGAAATGCCGCTCGACTTTGTCATCAGGCCCATGAACTGCGCCTGCAGGTCGGTCGGGAAGCCGGGGAAGGGGTCCGTCACCACGTCGACCGGCTTGATGCCGCCGCCGTTGCGCACGACGCGCAGGCCACTTTCCGTGGAGGTGATCTCGGCGCCGGAGCGGCGGATCGCCTCAAGGGCCGTATCGAGCAGGGACGCGTCCGTGCCTTCCAGCACGACATCGCCGCCGGTCATCGCGACCGCCATGGCATAGGTGCCGGTCTCGATGCGGTCCGGCAGCACGCGGTGGCGGGCACCGGAAAGCTGGTCGACGCCTTCGATGGTGATGGTGGCCGTGCCGGCACCGGTGATCTTGGCACCCATCGCGTTCAGGCACTTGGCAAGGTCCTGCACTTCCGGCTCGCGGGCGGCATTGCCGATCACCGTCGTGCCGCGCGCAAGCGTCGCCGCCATCATCAGGACATGCGTGGCACCCACCGAAACCTTCGGGAACGTGTAGCGCGCGCCGATCAGCCCGCCCTGCGGCGCCGTCGCCTCGATATAACCGCCGTCGATCTCGATCTTGGCACCGAGCGCCGTCAGCGCCTCGATGAAGAGGTCGACCGGCCGCGTGCCGATGGCGCAGCCGCCCGGCAGCGAAACGCGGGCCTTGCCTTCGCGGGCAAGCAGCGGGCCGATGACCCAGAAGGACGCGCGCATCTTCGAGACCAGCTCGTAGGGCGCCGTCGTGTCGACGATGTTGCGCGAGGTGAAGTGGACCGTGCGGGAATAACCCTCGCCCTGGCGCTCGCGGCGGCCGTTTACGGAAATGTCGGCGCCGTGGTTGCCGAGGATGCGGATAAGCTGCTCGACATCGGCCAGATGCGGCACGTTTTCGAGCGTCAGCGTGTCGTCGGTGAGCAGCGAGGCGATCATCAGCGGCAGCGCAGCATTCTTGGCGCCGGAAATCGGGATGGTGCCCTTGAGTTCGTTGCCGCCTACAATTCGGATGCGATCCATGTGCGATTACGGGCCGGGCCCGCCTTTCTCAAAGAATTTCGGCTTTCGGAGATGGCGGCCTCTTTAGAGCATCGCAATCGAAAAATGAAGTCCATGCCGGCCGCCCGCCTTTTTTCGCGCACCCGGTTCGCAACCACCCCCGCAGCCTTCATGGTGAAGACCCGCTCGACTAAGCGTCCGATTCGTCTTTTTTTGCGGCAGGCGCACCGCCGGGCAGCCCGATGGTCTCATCCGCGGCGCCCGCACGACGCGAACGCGCCTGCTGCTTGCGGCGCTGGAGATTGTCGCGCAGCGTCTTGGCCAGCCGCTCGGCGCGAATCTCCGCTTCCGTGCGGATCTTCCCGCTTTTCTTGTCGTCATTACCACTCATGCCTCTCCTCTTAGCGAACTTGCCCGCGGGAAAAAAGCGTGGTCCGTGTCAGATTTGTTTCGACAATCGCCACATCGGCGCTTGCGCTGCCCGATCACCTGTGGCAATAGGCCCTCGCTCACGCGAAAGCGCCTTCCGCTTCGCAAGATGCTGCTATAGCTCAGGGGTAGAGCACTCCCTTGGTAAGGGAGAGGCCGAGAGTTCAAATCTCTCTAGCAGCACCATTCTTTCGCTTTTAGCGAATTAAACTAAGCATTTAGCTGTGTTCTATTGTTGAATTCACCTTTTAGCCCACCTTTGCGGGCGCGGTAGGAAAGTCTAGCACGGTTTCGTTAGCCGCCGATTTTGATGACAGGGCCGAACGTTGGACGCACGCGTCAGCTTGACGCGAAACCTGACCTGGACACCGGAACTCTCACCCAAGACGAATCGTATCGTCGCTTGCTATGGTCTTGTTCTCAGGAGGAAGGCCGGCGATTGCATCGAGCGCTTAAATTAAAACCGTAGCAAAGATCGCCAACATTCTCCATATCGAGCTGACACCACTCGTTCCAGATACGGATCAGGAGATTATGTCGAAGTCTGAGGCGGTCATGTTCAGGCCTTTATCTAGCAGGCCAAACTGGATGGCCTTTCCACCGCCGCTGCCATCCGCGTCGTACCACAGCTTCCCGGTCGCCTTATCGTATATGATGCGGTCGGAGGCATCATGCGCTTTAACGCCGACATAGAAGCTTTGGGAAGACAGATCCCCGACTTTGCCGACCTTAGTGAAGATACTCCGATCTAGAAAAATCGTGTCGTCCTTCACGGAAAAATCATCGATCGTGTCAATGTTTTTTGACCCGAGTTTCGTGTCGAAAACGAAGGTGTCTTTTCCGCTGCCACCGACCAGCAAATCTTTGCCCAGGCCGCCATAAAGCTTGTCATTGCCGCCCTGACCCCACATGCGGTCGTTGCCATCACCACCCGACATACGATCATTGCTCTTGTCGTCTGCCTGCGCCTCGCCCGCGATGGTCCACGCCTGCGGCGTCATTACCTTGCCTGTTGTGCCATCCCATGTGAGTGTAAGAGCCTCACCGAACCAGTCACCGCGTGGCTTCGCTTCCGAACCGCCATACATGACGTCGTTGCCTCTGCCGCCATTCATGACATCGGCTCCATAGCCGCCATACATCAGGTCGTTGCCATCCTGGCCATACAGGGTGTCATTATTCCACTCGCCGTGGATATAGTCGCCGCCGGCGCCGCCGTAGATTTTGTCGTTGCCCCGTCCACCTAGGAGTTGGTCCGCACCATCTTTAGCGCCCGGGTTGGAAGCGCTCGCAGTATTGTCACCGGCTTTCAAGCCAGAGATATCTGACTTGTTGAAGCCATAGATTAAGTCATTGCCGTCGAGGCCAACTGCTATGTCGCGGCCGAAACCGCAATAAATTATATCGTCTGCCTTCCCAGTCCAAGTAAAATCGTTTCCATTCCCGGCTACGACTTCAACCGGCTCGACTGCATCGGAGAGGTTAAAGAGCTCAGGACGCTCCCCTACACCGGAAAATTTCAGGAGCGGTCGCAATTTTCCGGTATGCATCAAGTCTATATTATAGTTACTTTTGTTATCACTGTAACTGTAGACTTGAAACGAAATGACATCAACGCCGTCAGGTATCGTTATTTTTCCATAAGTCTTTTCATTGCTCAGAAAATGATGCTGGTAGTCAGGTCCGTACGCATCCAGAAACTCGTAGCCGTAACCGCCCCATCGAAGAGAGAGGTCGCTTCCTGTGTCCGCCGTCATCGTGACGAGCAGCGTGTCGCCCGCTTTCAACCCGGACCCGGCAAGGTCTATGACGAAATAGTCGTCATGATCTGCCCCTAGATACTCATCGATTGAGCCGGTAAAGCGGCCTACCACATCCCTGCCAATCTTGAATATTGGGTAATACTCGTCACCGCTCGTGTAGATACCGTGATTAAACGTATCGCCCCTGGTGAGCTCCGAATAGAGTTGCGTTGTCCCCACTTTATAATCTCCACATTAACAGTCGGTGGGCGTCTACGCCCACCCTCGGTCGTTGAACGATCGGCGCTTCAATAAAAATTACGCTTAACCTGGCTCCGCAGCCGGTGGCTTGTCGGCATTATAGAATTGAGCTTGGGGAGCATGACACCCCCAAATGGGGTGTCATGGAACTTCATCATGGCTGGCTCACCTCAACTTCGAAAGTAGCAACATCAACTGCCCCTGTCGGGACGTGCCGGTTTTTTGAAAGATGACCTTGATCTTGCTTCTCGCCGTTTCAACCGAAATACCGAGTCTGTCGGCAGCTTCAGAGATCGACTCGCCGAGGAGGAGCCGTCGGCAGAAAAGGATTTCCGATCGGGTCAGGTCTGCGAAATTGCTGAGTGCCGAGAAATCGGGCATTTCTGCAACTGGGGTAAGGTCGGTGACCAGAACCAGAAAGAGTGAGCGCGGACTGAGCAGCGATCCTGTCATGGGCACCGCTGTCGTAGGAAGTGCGGCCAACGTGATCTGACAGGCCCCACCAGGCGTCCGGAAGGAGATTGTCGTGTCATCGATTGAAGTTGCACTGCAAAGCCGATCCAATATCCAGTCAAAGCGTCTGTCCGCCTTGTCGTCCTTAAGGAAACAGCGGCTCTTTCGCATGGCCAGAAATTGTCCTGACGAGAACAACTTAACTGCCATCGGGTTCGCTTCATGAATCAAGCGATTGCGGTCGATGACGAACGCAGCGCATCGGGTCCGCTCTAAGAGCGCCGCGGTACTAACCGCGTTCTCGATCTTCTCGCGCAGCGCATTTGCTAGACTGATCGAGCGCTTGAGGCTGCTGCGGATACGCGTCATCACTTCTGCCGCGACTTGGCCATAGGCATCGGAAAAGTGCAGAGGGAAGTGCAAGACGAGTTGAATGCTCTCATCTCGACCGCCAAGGAGTTTCAATCCGGCCCCTGCCTCCGCGTCCCTCTGCGGTCGCAGCCAGTCATTGTAGAATTCGGTCTTCGTGAACAGCCGCGCCGGACAAGCTTCTTCCGACAAGGCAATATGACCGTTTCTCGCTGACGTCCAATATGGCGTCCACGGGTTTATATGGGCGAAATGCTCGCCATAAGACTTAGCAAAACCGGGATCTACATTCGCCCATGATTGAAAATTGAGATTGCTCTCCCGAAAATTCATATTCCAAAGCCCCGCGAAGGATCCGGGCATGGCATTGCTTAGTAGAGCCGGGATCAGATCCCACCCCTCGCCGCTGAAAGTCGCGGCGTTGATTGCGTCATCTAGCTCTGCACTGAGGCGCCTTACGGAGGATTCGCCGAGGGTATGCCGCATTGTTGTTCCCGCAAAGTTACCGCCTATCCTCATAAGGGAATGCGGGCAGATCGTTAATATAGCATCAGCCCATACTTCTGTTCTTATCTGCGAGAACCTGCACCACCCCGGCAATTCGCTCAAGATATTTCAGCGGAGAATCCAAGGGCGGCCGAAGAAGCTAATGCAATCGTCCCTAATTTGACGATCCAGCTAAATACGATTGGGCAAGTACGTTTTGATAGTTTCTCCCTGGAGCTCTACGCGAATCCCAATTGACTCCTCTCCCTCGCAGAACATACTAAGAACGAACGGCGATGCGGACGCCAATCTGACAACCAGGGGGCTTCATGCCTGCTGTGGCACAACACAGGAGAAAGACGACTTGCGCCCGCTCGAACGGAAAAATGAAACCCCCGACCCGATTGATGAAGCGCTCGCCTGGCACAATGGAGACGCCCGAGCCACCATCGAGACGCTGCTCGCCGACTGCGGACATTTGCGCCGACAGGTCGAGCTTGCCGCTAGAGCAATGAGCTGCGGCTTCACAAGAGGCTGGCGCCCCCAAGCCGACAGGGATGCATCGCATAACGAATAGGACGCTTGAAAAGCGGGCAGAACACGGCGGTTATTGCTGAGCTTTAAGACCAGATCGACAAGATTGCCAGCAGCGAACGGTTCCGGGTTTTGGAACAAGTCACTGCGGCCGAGTTCCCGCTACTGGCATAGCGCGAACTCGGCGCTCGGCCCACTTCTGGGGGCGGCGAATTTTGAAGCATCGCCGAGCCAGAGATCTCTATATCATGAATAGGTATATGGGCGGGACGCCTATGGCGAGAAGGCCGGCCACGACCAACGCCGCCGCGGCCAACAAAGTCCGATCGTTCTCTTTATGCTGGCTGACCTGTTTCATGAGGTTGCTCGCTTGGTGCTAGGACTGCTCGTGAACACTCATCTAGCTCCGTTGTTCCGGCCTCACGCTCCGCGAGTCTCAATAAATATTCTAATCCGCTAAAGCGCGTGGAACGCCTACCGAACGATTAGAAAGCGATTAGAGAATTGGTGCATCGCATTACGCCGTATGGATGATGCCCGCCGGGCGTCGCTTGAGCGACCATGCAAAGGTCGTGCTGGGAGCACTCTTCCTACACGTATCCAGGAAACCGAGAGCAAATGGGGTTCGTGGATTCGATCTACTGGCTGGCTGGTCGCCTCGTGCGTCTTACGCTGCATTGAGAAATGTGGTGGAGCACCAGGGCCAAGCGTATGCAGAGGATCCGGACCCGGCTGATGGCGCGTGGAAGGGCGTAAACCGATGCGGCTCCCTTTAGCGCCATTTTGATTGGATCGTGCCGTTGACCCAAAAGATCAATCTCATGGGTATATGTCTGCTCGCAACCTTCATCGTCATTTTTGGATCCGTGTTGAGCATGATTGACCATGACACTCTTTCGACGGGCTCGCAGCCGACCATGGCAACTGTGAACGCGTTAGCGACACAAAACTCACAGAGCGTACCCCAATAGCGGCTTGCGCCCAGTATTTTGGGGCTATCGAGATCAAAGCTCGGTAGGTTAACGGAACTATCTGCCTCACCTCCCATTGTTGGTGCTCCAGTCTCAGCCAGAAGGAAGTCCCAACATGAAAACGCTCGCCGATATATTCGAACACACACTCCAAGACATCTATTACGCCGAGAACGCTATGACGAAGGCTTTGCCCAAGGTAGCGAAGGCTGCAAAGAGCGCCGAACTTAAGAAGGCGGCCGAGGATCACCTTTCGGAAACGAAGGATCAGATCAAGAAGCTTGAGCAGGTCTTCAAGTCGATCGGCAAGAAGGCGTCTGGCGAGAAGTGCGATGCGATCGAGGGCCTTATCAAGGAAGCAGACGGGCTGATGGAAGAGGCGGAAGGAACGGCGCTCGATGCCGGCTTGCTCGCCGCCTGCCAGGCCGTGGAGCACTACGAAATCGCCCGTTACGGGTCGCTTCGCGAATGGGCGAAGGATCTCGGCCACGACGAGGCGCACAAGCTCCTGAGTGAAATCCTCGACCAGGAAAAGGCGACCAACAACAAGCTGACGAACCTCGCAGTGACGGCGATCAACAAGACCACGGCGGCTAAGAAGGCCGCTTAGCCTTCACTTCCGGAAAAACCTGTACTGTTCCAAATCCGCTCGCCTCTTCCGGGGTGAGCGGATTTTTGTGAGCTCGACATATCGTCGGTCGGTGTAAGCAAGCCGGCCGCCATTTCTCCTCCATAAAGCCAGCCAGAACGAGCGTCGGTCCGACACGGTGTAGATCGACGAGACTGTTTGCCGCGATGCCAGCGGCCACAAGCTCGTTGCGGGGCACTTGTCATACTCGCAAAGGGCCATAGTTACGCCCTTACAGCGCAATTCAGCGCTGGCTTAAGGAGTTGGGGCTTTGGCTACATCGGTTCTCGTCAGCATTTTGATTACCTTCCTCGTAATCGTGCTGGTCCTCTATCTCATCGGACGATTGCCGCTCGATGGACGTGCAAAACAGATCGCGCAAATTGTCGTCATCATTATCGGCATCATTGCGTTGCTGAAGTACATCGCAGTCTTCTAGCCAGTGCGATCGGGCGGCGTAAGCAGGGTGCTGTCCCTACGCCGCCCATTTGTCTCGATGAACGCTGCTCTTGATCCGTGCATGAAATTACCTGGCCTCGTTGTTGCGAGGGTGAAGCCAAGGTAGATTGCCATCAGCGCCATGGCTTTCAGTTGCATGCTCAATAAGGGCTTCGATGAAAAAAGCGCGATATCTATGATTGTCGGCCGAATCGACTTGTCGTGCCAGAAATTAAAGTTGCATAAAGCGGGACGACATTTGCGGCGTCTAGTCGCTCGGACGGGATCTAAAATGGCCGGATCAGATTGCGAAGCGCCTCGGCGTCCCTAACGCCCGCGCTATACGCAAGTAAGAGCTTTTTCGCCCTGTCCTGTGCAAGCTTACCCGTGATGTTACAACCATACTCGTGACACCACTCGTCTATAATAGCTCGTAGCCCCGCCACTTCTTCTGGCTGCAAAGGCGGAATGGATAAACTGTGCCCTGTATACATGTGCACCTCGTGATCCAAACTAACCATTGGTTAATCCGCGATTGCACCAGATTACCCCAAAAGCTTTGAGTTTGCACATTCTTAGCGTGTGATTCCGTCTTGGAGTCAACGAAAGATTAGCAATGCCTGTTCGTTCCTAGGTTGCTGCCTTGACGGAACAAAACTTGCTTCATCCTGCAACGCTAGCGATAGTCGATTAATCGTTCAATTACCAGAGCATTACAATTTACCCGCCTTGATTGAACTTTTATCATCCGCGTCCGTATTTGTAGCACGAGCCAATACCGGCCCGTTCAACTCAAGGTTCGCAGGAGTGGACAAATGGCAAAGACCTATTTTCTCACCGCCGACAGCGACACATTTGTTTTTGGCGATCGGCAGGGAAGCGTATTCGCCCAGGGTGGTAACGATACGGTTGTCGGCAACGACGGCGACAACACGATCGGCCTCGGTATTGGCGATGATAATGCCCAAGGCGGCGGCGGCGCCGATTTGATCTGGGGCAATGCAGGCAACGATGAGATCGATGGCGGCGCGGGCAACGACACGCTCTTTCACGGCGCCGGCGACGATATTGTCCGCGGGGGCGCTGGCAACGATATCGTCTACGGCGGCCCGAAGATTTCCCCGAACTCTGGCTCCGACGACATCGACGGTGGGGCGGGTAACGACACAGTCTATGCCGGCGACAGAAACGACACTGTGCGTGGCGGCGAAGGTGACGACATCATCGGCGGCGGCGCGGGCGACGACATTCTTTATGCCGACGGCAACGACACCGTTTACGGCGGCGATGGAACCGACACCGCGTACATCCAAGGCGATGCCCAGGACGTTCTGATTTCCCTCAATATCGACGGAGGATTCAATCTCCTCGGTGGGGGTGAAACGCAGAACTTCTACAGCGTCGAAAAAATCGTCACCGGTGACAATGCCGTTCTCGATCTGGGTGTCGGCCTGTCCGGTCTGACCGGGGCTGTTGATGACTTGCTGGACGGCCTTGGTGTGGGCGATCTGCTTGATGAACTCGGGCTTGGCGGCGTGCTTGGCGGCCTTGGTGTCGATGAGTTCTCGCTGGAAAGCCTGGTCGATGGGCTAGGTGTCGATGATCTGCTGTCGTCTCTTGGTGGCCAGAGTGGCATGGAGGACGGCTTGACCAACCTCCTGAATAACAACGGTCTCGGCAACCTCGTCGATGACGTTCTGGATGATCTCGGAGATGTGCTGGGTGGCCTGCTCGGCGGGCTCGGTCTCGGAGCGGAAGCGGATTACTTGCTCTAGATTTCGCAGCCGGCCTGACCAGTTGCTCCAAGCGTTCCAACCCACAAGTAAATATGCGGGCGCCCTTCCCCCAGGGCGCTCGCTTTCGTCGATTGCCGCTCCTAGTGTCCACTCTTTCCGAGGCCATGGGGGCCGTCTAGTCGGCCTGCCGTCGCGGCAAGAGCACGGATCGCGTCCATTGCCGTTGCCAGGCCATGCATTATCAGAGCGGTATCTTGCTCTTCGCTTGACTTGTCGATTTCCAGTGCTCGCCGCCGCAAATCGGCGCCCGTTGCGTTGAGCTGGGCAATAAGGTTCTCGTCCATCGTGCTCTCCCTAAGTTCGATACACACTTTGAGAACGTGGAGGACAGGTTAGCGTTCCATATGGCGCCGATCTACGCGGTACGCGCGCATGTTCCAGCGCGATAGCGCTTCTACCGCTTATGCTAAAAGATTTTTTCGGACTCTGTTTTAGGACAGGGCCAAATAAATCCGACTTTCCCGCTAAACGGCGTCAATGCCCGTAAACGCCGCGATCCAGGTCAAGGCCTTCCGGCGGCGCCATTTCCGCGTCCCGTTTTGCCCATCTCCGCCCCGTTTGGCGCCGCCTTCTTGCGCGTATGACCGGGTGGTTCACCGACGACGCGTTTGAAGGCGCGGGCGAAGGCGGCTTGGGAGCCGAAGCCGAGGCGGCGGGCGGCTGTGTCGATGGAGAGCTTGTCGCGGCGGAACCATTGTTCGGCAAGCCGCATGCGCAGCGCCAGCACGTAGCGCTGCGGGGTCATGCCCGTGACGTCGACGAAGCGCTTGGCGAAGACCGAGCGGGAGCTGCCCATCTCGTGCGCCATTTCGGCGAGCGTCCAGTTGCGGCCGGGCTCGCGGTGGAGGGCGGCGATGACGCGGCCGAGGCGCGGGTCGCGCAGCGCCTCGATCCAGCCTGTCGCATCGCCGCAGCCGCATTCCACCCAGCCGCGTACGATGGAGGCGGCGATGACGTCGGCAAGGCGGGCGAGGATGCCGGCCGCGCCGACGCGCTCCTCCGACATTTCCCGCTCCATGGCGTCGAGCAGCGGCATCAGCTCCGGCTGGCGGCCGATCAGCGCGCCGACGGACATGACCTGCGGCATGAGGCCGACGAGCGGATGCAGCGTGTCGAGCTCGAATTCCATGCGGCCGGTGAAGATCAGCGTGTCGTTTTCCCGGCTTGTCTCCTTGACGCAGGCCTCCACCGCCGCCACGTCGGGGCAGAGCGGTGTCATCTTGTAGCTATCGTAATCGCGTATCTGGACGTTCGGGCCGGTGACGATCTCGTGCGGTCCGCCGCTCGGCAGCAGCACGGCATCGCCGCAGGCGAGTTCCCGGCCCGCCTCGCCATGGGTTCGCAAAAAGACCTTGCCGCGGGCGACGAAGTGGAAACGGGCTTCCGGACCCGCCGGAAAGCGGATACCGAAGGGCGGCGTCAGCTGGAGCCTGCCATAGCTCGCACCGCGCAGGCGCATGCCCATCAGAAGTTCGCTGACGGGATCATGCGCATTTTTGGCTGGGTCGGACGATCGATCAAACATTGCGGATAAAATGGCATTGTGCGTCTGGCATTTCAACCCACCTGTTGGAGCACGCATTGCAACAGGAAAGGGACTGCACATGACGGATGCAACGATAGCCGCGCCGGAGAGCGAGGCGGATGTCCGGCCGGCTTGGGGGGCCGTGATCGCGATGACGCTCGGCGTGTTCGGGCTGGTGGGCGCGGAATTTCTGCCCGCAAGCCTGCTGACGCCGATGGCGGCGGATTTGAGGATTTCGGAGGGCATGGCCGGACAGGCGGTGACGGCGACGGCCGCGGTGGCACTGGTGACCAGCCTCTTGATCACGGTGGTGACGCGCAAGCTCGACCGCCGGCTCGTGCTGATCGGCCTTTCGGTCCTGCTGATCTTTTCCAACCTGCTCGTGGCGATGTCGTCGAACCTCGCCATGCTGCTCGTCGGCCGCGTGCTGCTCGGCATGGCGCTCGGCGGGTTCTGGACGCTGTCGGCCGCGACCATGATGCGGCTGGTGCCGGAGGCCGTGGTGCCGAAGGCGCTGTCGGTGATGTTCCTCGGCGTTTCGGCGGCGACGGTCTTCGCCGCGCCGGTCGGAAGTTATGTCGGCGATATCGTCGGCTGGCGGAATGTCTTCCTCGGGGCTGCCGTGCTCGGCGCGCTGGCGCTCGTCGTGCAGCTTGCGACCTTGCCGTCGCTGCCGCCGCGCGGGCATTCGCGCTTCGGAACGCTGATCGAGGTTCTGGCGCGACCGGGCGTGGGCTTCGCGATGTTCGCGATCCTGCTCGTCTTCACCGGCCACTTCGCCTTCTTCACATATATCAGGCCGTTCCTTGAGAATGTAACGGGCGTCGGCGTGGAAGGTGTTTCGGCCGTGCTGCTCGGCTTCGGCATCGCGACCTTCTTCGGCAACTATCTGGGTGCCGTGCTGCTGGAGCGCTCCATGCGCCTGACGCTGACGATCATGCCTGTGGTGATGGGCGCGCTGGCGCTGTCTCTCTCGATGTTCGGCGGCGATCTCGTGGCCGATGCCGCCATGGTGGCGCTCTGGGGCCTCGCCTTCGGTGCGGTGCCGGTCGCCTGGTCGACCTGGATCACCCGCGCCGTGCCGGATGAAGCCGAAAGTGCGGGCGGCCTCTTCGTCGCCGCGATCAATTTCGCGATCGCGACCGGTGCCGCTGCCGGCGGGGCGCTGTTCGATGCGAACGGTGTTTCGAGCGTCTTCGTCGCAAGCGGCGTGGTGCTGTTCCTGGCCGCGATCACCATCGTTTCGGCCGTGCACACCCGCCCGGCATGACATGGATGGCGGCTCCGCCGGAGCCGCCATTTCCAAGCCTTCTCGCTGGCATGAAAACCCGGTATGCCGGAACGACCGCGCCACGGGGATGCCAAAAATGGATTTCATGCGCCTCTTGCAGTCGCTGGAAGAACTGCTCTATGAGCTCGTCTCGTGGCTCGTGTTCTATCCGGTCACACTCTGGCGCACGCTGCGCCGGCCGCAGCAGATGATGCGTTATGCCGATGTCGAACTCGGCGATGCGCAGGAGGAGCGCTACAAGGATACGCTGAGCCCGCCGCTCTTCCTGTTGCTGACGCTGCTCTTTGCCCACGGGCTCGAACTGGCGCTGATCGCCCACCGGGACGATGCCATGCTGCCGGAGATGCTGCGCAACGACACCAATCTCCTGATTTTCCGCGCCTTCCTCTTCAGCATCTTTCCGCTGCTGATGGCTGTGCGGCTGCTGGGGCGCACGGGCGCGGCGCTCGACCGCGAGACGCTGAAGCCGCCCTTCTACAGCCAGTGCTACGTCGCTGCTCCCTTTGCCTTCGGCCTCAGCGCCGGCATGAACATCGCCCGCACCGGCCACCAGGAGATGGTCGCCGTCGGCACGGCGATCTCGCTGCTTTCGCTGCTTTGGTACGTCATCGTCGAGGTCCGCTGGTTCGAGCATGACCTGCATGTGGGTCGCCTTGCAGCCGTCTGGCTCGTCCTGCGGACGGTGGCGGAAGCGACGGTGCTGCTGCTGGCCGCAACGATGATCGTCGCCCAAGCGCTCGGTGTGCATGGCTGAGCGGAAAATCGGCCAGCGGCCGTCTTCGCCCTGTTCGCCGGCGCCTCTTTCGGTCTAGAACTCGGGACGAGGATTCTGGGAGGAACGCGCGTGACGGTGACGGCAGGAGATTTTTCGCAGGGAACCTTTGTCGGGCGCGTCTGGCGGCCGGATGTGCAGGGGCCGGCCATCGTGGTCGTGCGCGACGGCACGCTCTTCGACATCACGTCGGCGGATCTCCCGACGATGCGCGATCTGCTGGAAAAGGACGATCCGGCCGCGATTGCCCGCGCTGCGCCGTGCGAATCTCTCGGCGCCGTTGGCGCCGTGCTCGAAACCTCGGTCGAAGGGGCGGGCGATTTCTCCCGCCTTCACCTCCTCGCTCCCTGCGATCTCCAGGCCGTCAAGGCCTGCGGCGTCACCTTCGCCCGCTCGATGATCGAACGTGTGATCGAGGAGAAGGCCGCGGGCAATCCGGCCATGGCGGAAAAGGTGCGCGGCCGCGTCACCGCCATCATCGGCGACAGCCTGCGCGACCTGAAGGCAGGCTCGGAAGCGGCCGCCAAGGTCAAGGCGGCGCTGATCGAGGAGGGCGTCTGGTCGCAATATCTCGAAGTCGGCATCGGGCCGGATGCGGAGGTCTTCACCAAGGCGCCGGTGCTGGCGTCCGTCGGCTGGGGCGCCTCGGTCGGCCTGCATCCGATTTCCAAGTGGAACAATCCGGAGCCGGAAATCGTGCTCGCCGTCGATAGCCAGGGCCGCGTTAAGGGTGCGACGCTCGGCAACGACGTCAACCTGCGCGACGTGGAGGGCCGCTCGGCGCTCCTGCTCGGCAAGGCGAAGGACAACAATGCCTCCTCCGCCATCGGCCCCTTCATCCGCCTGTTCGACGAGACCTATGCGATCGATGAGGTGCGCAAGGCCGATCTCGACCTCCTGATTGAGGGCGAGGATGGTTTCGTGCTGAAGGGCCGCAGCACGATGCGCGAGATCAGCCGCGATCCGCTCGACCTCGTGTCCCAGACCACCGGCAAGCACCATCAATATCCCGATGGCTTCATGCTGTTCATGGGCACGCTGTTTGCGCCGGTCGAGGACCGCGATGTGCCGGGCCAGGGCTTCACCCACAAGACCGGCGACCGGGTGACGATCTCCAATGCCGAACTGGGCGCCCTCACCAACACCGTCCGCCTCTCCACCGAATGCCCGCCCTGGACCTTCGGCATCACCGCGCTGATGCGCAATCTCTCCTCTCGCGGGCTTCTCTAGCCCATGGCCGAGGGCGGCATGGACGAGACGAGCCGCAAGATCCTGCGGCTGCTCCAGAGCGAACCGGACCTGACGGTCGCCGAGATCGGCGAGCGCGTCGGCCTCAGCCACACGCCGTGCTGGCGGCGCATCAAGGAGATGGAGCGGCTCGGCATCATCCGCGGCCGCATCGTCGCGATCGACCCGAAACTCGTCGGCTTCGAGGTTTCCGTCTTCTGTTTCGTGCGGCTGAAGCAGCATGACGAGGAGACGCTGCTGGAGTTCGAGAAGGCGGTGAAGAACATGCCGGAGGTCGTGCAATGTTATTCGATGACCGGCGAGCACGACTATGTTCTGCGCGTGCTGACGAGCAATGTGCGCCAGTACGAGGAGATCCTGAAGAAGGCGCTGCTGAAGCTTCCGGGCGTCGGTTTCGTCAATTCCAGCTTCGCCCTTGACGAGCTGAAGAACACGCACCGCGTACCGATCTGACGCGCCACTAGGATGGCTTTGCGTCGAGAGGCCCGCTTTGCGGATGCCATCCCTAAATCGTGATGCTGCAAGGGGAAAATAAGGACCCGCTCCTCCCAATCCAGGCGTAGGCTCCTACATATGGAGGATGGCTTTCACGGAGGAGGGCCATCGAGGAGGAAGTCATGCTGAAGCAGAGCTTTTCTCTCGAGGACAAGTATACGGCGGAAAGTGGGAGGATCTTCCTTTCCGGCATCCAGGCACTCGTGCGCCTGCCGATCGTTCAGATGCGGCGCGACCGTGCCGCGGGGCTGAACACCGCCGCATTCATCTCGGGTTATCGCGGATCGCCACTCGGAAGTTACGACCAGCAGCTGGCCAAAGCCGGCAAGCACCTGGCGGCGCACGACATCGTGTTCCGGCCGGGCGTCAACGAGGACCTGGCCGCCGCCGCCGTCTGGGGCACCCAGCAGCTCCATCTTTCGCCCGGCGCGCTGAAGGATGGCGTCGCCGGCTACTGGTACGGCAAGGGGCCGGGCGTCGATCGCTGCGGCGACGTGTTCAAGCACGCCAATGCCGCCGGCACCTCGAAACATGGCGGCGTTCTCTGTTTTGCCGGCGACGACCATTCGGCAAAGTCGTCCTCCATCCCGCACCAGTCCGACCACGCCTTCATGTCGGCGCTGATGCCGGTGCTCTATCCCTCGTCGATCCACGAATTCGTCGAATACGGCCTGCTCGGCACTGCCATGTCGCGCTATTCCGGCTGCTGGGTCGGCATGAAGTTCATTTCCGATACGGTCGAGACCACGGCCTCCGTCGATCTCGCCGGCGAGCGCCGCCAGTTCGTCCTGCCCGAGAATTTCGATCTGCCGCCCGGCGGCCTCAGCCTGCGCTGGCCCGATCCGCCATTGCCGCAGGACGAGCGGCTGCAGACCTACAAGGGATATGCCGCAATCGCCTTTGCTCGCGCCAACCGCGTGGATGAGGTGACGCATGACGTTCCGAAGGCACGCTTCGGCATCATAGCGTCCGGCAAGGCCTATGAGGATGTGCTCCAAGCGCTGAAGGAGCTCTCCCTCGGCCCGGCCGAGATGGCCGAGATCGGCATGCGCATCTACAAGGTCCGCATGCCCTGGCCGCTGGAGCCGGAAGGCGTGCGCGAGTTCTCGCAGGGCCTCGAAGAGGTGCTCGTCGTCGAGGAACGCCGCGAGATCATCGAAAACCAGATCAAGCAGCAGCTTTTCAACTGGCATCACGGCGAGCGCCCGCGCATCATCGGCAAGTTCGACCATGAGGACCATGCGTTCCTGCCGCTGTCTCAGGCGCTGACGGTTGGCATGGTGGCCCGGGCGATTGCCGCGCGCCTCCTGCATTTCGAGTTCGACGCCGGCCTCAAGAAGGTCATCGCCGACGAGCTCGCCTACCTGCTGGAGCGCGAGAAGATCCGAAAGGCGCACGCCGCCCCCATCGAGCGCGTGCCCTATTTCTGCTCCGGCTGTCCGCACAACACGTCCACGAAGGTGCCCGAAGGAAGCCGCGCCACGGCCGGCATCGGCTGTCATTACATGGTCCAGTGGATGGACCGCGACACCACGACCTTCACCCATATGGGCGCCGAGGGCGTGCCGTGGTCGGGCATCGCGCCCTTCACCGATGAAAAGCACATCTTCGTCAATCTCGGCGATGGCACCTATTACCATTCCGGTATTCTCGCGATCCGCCAGTCGGTCGCCGCACGCGTCAACATCACCTACAAGCTGCTCTATAACGACGCGGTGGCGATGACCGGCGGGCAGGCCGTCGACGGTCCGATCAGCCCCGAGGCGGTGACGCGGCAGATCCACGACGAAGGCGTCGCGCCGATCTATCTCGTCTCCGATCATCCGGAAGCCTACTCGCCGTCCATGCTCGCACCCGGTGTCATCATTCGCCACCGCGACGAGATGGACCGGGTGATGCGCGATATCCGCGAGGCGCCCGGCTGTTCGGCGATCGTCTACGTGCAGACCTGTGCGGCCGAAAAGCGCCGCCGCCGCTCGCGCGGCCTGATGGAGGACCCGCCGGTCCGCCTGATGATCAACCCGGCCGTCTGCGAAGGCTGCGGTGACTGTTCCACCCAGTCGAACTGCGTCTCCGTCGAGCCGCTCGACACGGAACTCGGCCGCAAGCGCAAGATCAACCAGTCGACCTGCAACAAGGACTATTCCTGCCTCAAGGGCTTTTGCCCCTCCTTCGTGACGGTGGAAGGCGGTCGCCTGCGCAAGACCGCGCGCTCGAACCCGGATCTCACGGGCATCCCCGAACCGGAGATCGTCCGGATCGGCGACCGCTCCTACAATGTCGCCATCGCCGGCATCGGCGGCACGGGCATCCTCACCATCAGCGCCATCCTCGGCATGGCCGCCCATCTCGACGGCAAGTCGCCGATGATCCTCGACATGGCCGGCCTTGCGCAAAAGGGCGGCGCCGTGATGAGCCACCTTCGCATCGGCCTCTCCGACCAGGACGTCTCCTCGCCGCGCATCATCACCGGCGGCGCGGACCTGCTGATCGCCGCCGACGATGTCGTAGCCTCCTCCAAGGACGCCGTAACGCTCTGCGACCACCACCGCACGACGGGCGTCGTCAACACCAAGCTGACGCCGGTCGCCGATTTCGTGCGCAAACGCGACTTCGACTTCCGCCGCGGCGATGTCGAGAGCACGGTACGCGCGGCCCTTCGTGAGCCCTCGCACCTGCTCGATTTTACGACGATCGCGGAAAAGGTCGCCGGCAACGCCATGGCGACGAACATCCTGATGACCGGCTTTGCCTGGCAGAAGGGCCTGATCCCGCTGACGCGCCAGTCGATCGAACAGGCGATCGCGCTGAACGGCGTGGCGGTTGATGCCACGCTCTCCGCATTCGGCTGGGGCCGCCTGATCGCCGCCGATCCCGCCCGCGCCGAGCGCTTGCTGGAGCCGGGAAAACGCACCGCAACGCTGGAAACCATGGCGACAGCAGAGCTGATCGCCCACCGCGTCAAGCATCTCACGGCCTATCAGAACACGGCGCTTGCCGGCCGCTACACCACCCTCGTCGACAAGGTCCGCCAGGCGGAAAAGGCGCTCGGGCCGGACGACCGGCTGACCCGCGCCGTCGCCCATGTCTACGCCCAGCTCCTCGCCTACAAGGACGAATACGAGGTGGCACGGCTCTTCACCGATCCGGCCTTCAAGGCGGGGCTGACGGAGCAGTTCGAAGGAAATTACCGCATCGCCTTCAACCTCGCGCCGCCGTTCCTGAAGGGCGAGGACACCAATGGCCGACCGAAAAAACGCCGCTTCGGCCGCTGGATGCTGCCGGCCTTCGGGCTACTTGCAAAGCTCAAGGGCTTGCGCGGCACGGCCTTCGACCCGTTCGGCCGCACGGAAGAACGCCGCATGGAACGACAGCTTATCGCCGATTACGAGGCGCTGGTGGCGCATGTGCTGCAAAATCTTTGCCGCGAGACGCTCGACGCCGCCGTTGCGCTTCTCTCGCTTTACGGCGAGATTCGCGGTTATGGGCCGGTGAAGGAGGAGGCGGCAAGGCGGGTGAGGGCGCGTGAGCCGCAGATGCGCGCGGCCTTCGACACGGCAGGGCAGCAGAAGACGGCCGCCTGAGGTCGCGAAATTGGGGAGGACGAACATGTATGAAGCCGGAATGAGTTTCGGGCTCGGCGAAGATATCGAGGCGTTGCGCGAAAGCGTGCGGCGCTTCGCGACGGATCGCATCGCCCCGCAGGCCGCCGAAATCGACCGCAGCAACACTTTCCCCATGCCGCTCTGGCGCGAGATGGGCGATCTCGGCCTGCTCGGCATCACCGCGCCGGAGAGCTATGGCGGCTCCGGCATGGGCTATGTCGCCCATTGCGTGGCGATGGAGGAGATCAGCCGCGCCTCGGCCTCGGTGGGCCTCAGCTACGGCGCCCATTCCAACCTCTGCGTCAACCAGCTCGTGCGCAACGCGACGCCGGAGCAGCGCCAGAAATACCTGCCGAAGCTGATTTCCGGCGAGAATGTCGGCGCGCTGGCCATGTCCGAGCCGGGTGCGGGCTCCGATGTCGTCTCCATGAAGCTCAAGGCCGAAAAGCGCGGCGACCGCTATGTGCTGAACGGTAACAAGATGTGGATCACCAACGGCCCCGATGCGGACGTGCTGGTGGTCTACGCCAAGACCGACCCGGAGGCCGGCTCCCGCGGCATCACCGCCTTCCTGATCGAGAAGGGCTTTGCCGGTTTCTCGACCGCCCAGAAACTCGACAAGCTCGGCATGCGCGGCTCCAACACCTGCGAACTCGTCTTTACCGATTGCGAGGTGCCGGAGGAGAACGTGATGGGCACGGTCGGGCGCGGCGTCAACGTGCTGATGTCCGGCCTCGATTATGAGCGCGTCGTGCTGTCCGGAGGCCCGCTCGGCATCATGGCCGCCTGCCTCGACGTGGTCGTGCCCTACCTGCACGAGCGAAAACAGTTCGGCCAGTCGATCGGCGAGTTCCAGCTGATGCAGGGCAAGGTCGCCGACATGTATGTCGCCTTCAACGCCGCGCGCGCCTATGTCTATGCCGTCGCGAGCGCCTGCGACCGCGGCGAGACGACGCGCAAGGACGCCGCCGGCTGCATCCTCTTCTCCGCCGAAATGGCGACGAAGCTCGCGCTCGAAGCCATTCAGGCGCTCGGCGGCAACGGCTACATCAACGACTACCCGACCGGCCGCCTGCTGCGCGACGCCAAACTCTACGAGATCGGCGCCGGCACGTCGGAAATCCGCCGCATGCTGATCGGCCGCGAAATCTTCCAGGAGACGCTGTGATGCCGGTCATCCCCTCGGCCGTGAACACTCGCAGCGAGACCTTTGCGGCAAACCGCAAGGCAATGCTCGACGCGCTGGCGCTGGTGGAGGCGGCCACAAGCCTCGCCATGGATGGCGGTGGCGCCAAGGCGCGCGACCGCCACGTTTCCCGCGGCAAACTGCTGCCGCGCGACCGCGTCGCGCAACTGCTCGATCCGGGCTCCCCCTTCCTCGAAATCGGCCTCACCGCCGGCCACGGTCTCTATGACGGCGCCTCGCCCTCCGGCGGCATGATTGCCGGCATCGGCCGCGTCTCCGGCCGCGAATGCATGATCGTCTGCAACGACGCCACGGTGAAAGGCGGCACCTACTACCCGATTACCGTGAAAAAACATCTGCGTGCGCAAGAGATCGCGGCCGAGAACCGGCTGCCCTGCATCTACCTCGTCGATTCCGGTGGCGCCAACCTGCCGAACCAGGACGAGGTGTTCCCCGACCGCGATCATTTCGGCCGCATCTTCTACAACCAGGCGCAGATGTCCGCCGCCGGCATCCCACAGGTCGCCGTTGTCATGGGAAGTTGCACGGCGGGCGGCGCATATGTGCCGGCAATGAGCGACGAGACCGTGATCGTCGAGAACCAGGGCACGATCTTCCTCGCCGGCCCGCCGCTGGTTAAGGCCGCGACGGGCGAGATCGTGACGGCCGAAGACCTCGGCGGCGGTGACGTGCACACGCGCCTCTCCGGCGTCGCTGATCACCTCGCCCGCGACGACCGCCATGCGCTCGCCATCGCCCGCCAGATCGCCGCTAATCTCAACACGCGTAAGCCTAAGATTACCAAATCTAGCGACGGCGACGCCCCGCTCTATGACCCGGAAGAGCTGCTCGGCATCGTGCCCGCCGACACCCGCACGCCCTATGACGTGCGTGAGGTGATCACCCGCGTGGTTGACGGTTCCCGCTTCGATGAGTTCAAGGCCCGCTTCGGCACGACGCTCGTCTGTGGCTTTGCCGCCCTGCATGGCCTCACCGTCGGCATCATTGCCAACAACGGCGTGCTCTTCTCCGAGGCCGCGCTGAAGGGCGCGCATTTCATCGAGCTCTGCGCCCAGCGCGGCATCCCGCTCGTCTTTCTGCAAAACATCACCGGCTTCATGGTCGGCCGCAAATACGAGGCGGAGGGCATCGCCAAGAACGGGGCCAAGCTCGTCATGGCAGTCGCGACAGCCAACGTGCCCAAACTCACCGTGCTGATCGGCGGCTCCTACGGCGCCGGCAATTACGGCATGTGCGGCCGGGCCTATTCGCCGCGTTTCCTCTGGACCTGGCCGAACAGCCGCATCTCCGTGATGGGCGGCGAGCAGGCGGCCGGCGTGCTGGCGACCGTCAAGCGCGAGGGCATCGAGCGCTCGGGCGGTAGCTGGAGCGCCGAGGAGGAGGCCGCCTTCAAGCAGCCGACCATCGACATGTTCGCCCGCCAGAGCCACCCGCTCTACGCCTCGGCGCGGCTTTGGGACGACGGCATCGTCGATCCGCGCAAGACGCGCGACGTGCTGGCGCTCTCGCTCTCGGCGGCGCTCAATGCGCCGATCGAGCCCACCCGTTTCGGCATTTTCCGGATGTAGAGGAGGGAAGTCCATGAACCGCGAATCGATCAATGCCAAGAACGCGCCCGACCCGCGCGGTGGTTACTCGCAAGCCGTGAAGATCGAGGATTTCAAGACGCTGGTGTTCATCAGCGGCCAGATCCCCGTTTCGGACGACGACAAGGTGCCGGAGGGTTTCGAGGCGCAAGCCCGGCTTGTCTGGCGCAATATCGATGCCCAGTTGAAGGCTGCCGGCATGGCGAAGTCCGACCTCGTCAAGGTCACGACCTACCTTTCCGACCGCCACCACGCCACCGCCAATCGCGAGATCCGCAGCGACTATCTTGGCGCCAACGCGCCGGCGATGAGCGTCGTCATCTGCTCGATCTTCGACGAGAAGTGGCTGCTGGAAGTCGAAGCCATAGCAGCGCAATAGAAAGCCGGATCTGGGATGTTCAGAAAAATCCTCATCGCCAACCGCGGCGAAATCGCCTGCCGCGTCATCCGCACCGCCCGGCAGGTGGGCGTTTCGACGGTCGCCGTCTTTTCCGATGCCGACCGCGATGCGCTGCATGTCGCGATGGCCGACGAGGCGATCCGCATCGGCCCGGCGGAGGCGGCAAAAAGCTACCTGAACATTCCGGCGATCATCGAGGCGGCCAAGGCGAGCGGCGCCGAAGCCGTGCATCCCGGCTACGGGTTCCTGTCGGAAAACCCGGATTTCGTCGAGGCGGTGGAGGCGGCCGGCCTCGTCTTCATCGGTCCTTCGGCGAGCGCCATCCGCGCCATGGGCCTCAAGGATGCGGCCAAGGCGCTGATGGAAAAGGCGGGCGTGCCCGTCGTGCCCGGCTACCATGGCGAGCGGCAGGACGCCGCCTTCCTTGCCGGCGAGGCCGAGGCCATGGGCTATCCGGTGCTGATCAAGGCGCGCGCCGGCGGTGGCGGCAAGGGCATGCGGCGTGTCGAGCGCCCCGCCGATTTTGCCGCCGCGCTGGAAAGCGCCCGGCGCGAGGGCGAAAGCGCCTTCGGCGACGGCCGCGTGCTCGTCGAAAAATACATGACGAAACCCCGCCACATCGAGGTGCAGGTTTTCGGCGATAAACACGGCAATGTCGTGCACCTTTTCGAGCGCGACTGCTCCCTCCAGCGCCGGCACCAGAAGGTGATCGAGGAGGCCCCGGCCCCCGGCATGACGGCGGAAATGCGCGCGGCGATGGGGCAGGCTGCGGTGCGAGCAGCCGCAGCGATCGGCTATAGCGGCGCCGGCACCGTCGAGTTCATCGCCGACGTCTCCGAGGGGCTCCGGCAGGACCGCTTCTACTTCATGGAAATGAACACGCGCCTCCAGGTCGAGCATCCCGTGACGGAGGCGATCACCGGCCTCGACCTCGTCGAATGGCAGCTCCACGTCGCCGCTGGCGGACCGTTGGCGAAACGGCAGGAGGAGCTTTCGATTAACGGCTGGGCCTTCGAGGCGCGGCTCTACGCGGAAAACCCGGCGCGCGATTTCCTGCCCGCGACCGGCCGCCTCTCCGTCTTTGACCTGCCGCAGGACGCCCGCACCGATTCCGGCGTGCGTGCCGGCGACCTGATCACGCCCTATTACGACCCGATGATCGCCAAGGTGATCGTGCACGGCCGCACCCGCGCGGAGGCGTTGGCAAAGCTGGAAACGGCGCTCGAAACCTGCCGCGTCGGCGGGGTCACGACCAATGCCGGTTTCCTCGCCCGCCTCTGCCGCCTGCCGGCCTTTGCGGCGGGCGACGTCGATACGGGCCTGATCGGCCGCGCGGGCGAAAGCCTGCTCAACGAACCCGACGCCTCGGAGGAGGCCTTTGCGCTGGCCGCTTTGTCGGCGCTCGGTTTCCTCGAAGCCCCGGCCGATCCGGATCCATGGGGCCATCTCCGCAGCTTCCGGCTGTGGGGCGAGGCGGCGCAGACGGTTTTCCTTGATCACGGCGATGCGGAACATGCGCTGCGCGTGACAGCGCGCGAGAAAAATCGCTTCCATGTCGAACATAACGGCATCATCACCGATATCGCCGTGAAATCGACCGACGGACGTTCCGTCCGCGTAGCGTTTGAAGACCGGGTTTTGTCCGCAACCGTGCATCGCGAAGGGACTGATATCCTCGTCTTCTTCGCCGGCCACGCCCACACCTTCGCTATCGCCGAAGAGGCCGGCCATCATGGCGAGGCGACGGCTGGCGGCGATCGGCTTTCGGCCCCCATGCCAGGACTGGTCCGCATCGTCTCGGCAGAGCCGGGTGCGCGCGTCGCCAAGGGTGATGCGCTCGTCACCATGGAGGCGATGAAGATGGAGCTGGTGCTGGCAGCACCCCGCGATGGCGTGGTGGCGACGGTGCCGGTCGCGGTCGGCGATCAGGTGGCGGAAGGCGCGCTGCTGCTCTCGCTGGAGCCCGAGGAGGCCGCATGAGCCGGCGCATCGAAATCGTCGAGATGGCGGCCCGCGACGGGTTGCAGAACGAGAAGGCGATCATCCCGTCTGCCGACAAGATCGCGCTGATCGACCTCTTGTCGGATTGCGGCTTCCAGCGCATCGAGGCGACGAGTTTCGTCAGCCCCAAATGGGTGCCGCAGCTTGCCGATGGCGCCAAGGTGATGGCCGGCATCGCGCGCCGGCCGGGCCTTTCCTATGCGGCGCTGGTGCCCAACATGAAGGGCTACGAGGCGGCGAAGGCCGCCGGCGTCGACGAGGTTGCCGTCTTCCTCTCGGCCTCCGAAGGCTTTTCCCGCGCCAATCTCAACTGCTCGATCGCCGAAAGCATCGAGCGCGCCCGGCCGGTCGCCGAAGCGGCAAAGGCGGACGGCATTCCGCTGCGCGGTTATGTCAGTTGCGTCGTGCAGTGCCCCTATGATGGCCCGGTGGAGCCTTGCGCGGTGGCGCGTGTCACCGGACAGCTCCTGCGTCTCGGCTGCCACGAGGTGAGCCTTGGCGATACGATCGGCCGCGCCAAGCCGGGCGAGGTTGCGGCCATGCTGGATGTCGTGCTCGCCGTCGCCTTTCCGGAAAATCTCGCCGGCCATTTCCACGATACGAACGGGCTGGCGCTCGACAATATCCGCGTGGCGCTCGATCACGGGCTCACCGTCTTCGACGCCTCGGTCGGCGGGCTCGGCGGCTGCCCCTATGCGCCGGGCGCACGCGGCAATGTTGATACGCTCGCCGTCGCCGACATGCTGGCGGCCGAGGGATACGAGACAGGGCTCGACCGGGAGAAACTGGCGGCGGCCGCGGCCTTTGCCCGGCAGATCACCGGCAAGAGCACCGCCAGGAAAAGTGCCTAGCGATTTGCGCCCGCACTGCGCAGAGGAGGTACAGCCAATGCATTTCGAAACGATTTCCATATCCGTCGATCGGCGCGGCGTGGCATCGCTGACGCTTCGCCGCCACGCGCAGCACAATGCGCTTTCGGGCCTGATGATCCGCGAATTGACGGCCGTCGCGAGCCTGCTGGGCGAGGACAAGGCGGTGCGCGTCGTCGTGCTGACAGGCGAGGGCGAGAGTTTTTGCGCGGGCGGCGACCTGAACTGGATGAAGGAGCAGATGGCCGCCACCCGCGAGGCGCGCATCGCGGAGGCGCGCCGGCTCGCCTTGATGCTGAAGGCGCTGCGCGACCTGCCGAAACCGTTGATCGCCCGCGTCAACGGCCAGGCCTATGGTGGCGGCGTCGGCCTGATCAGCGTTTGCGACGCGGCGATCGCCGTGGAAGGCGCCCGCTTCGGCCTGACGGAAACCCGCCTCGGCCTTATCCCCGCAACGATCAGCCCCTATGTCGCCGCCCGCATCGGCCCCGCGGCCCTGCTGCGCTTCGCCACCTCCGCTCGCCTGTTCGACGCGCCGACCGCGCGTGGCATCGGGCTCGTCAGCGGTGTCGCCGCGGGTGACGAACTGGATGGGGCGATCGAGGCGGAGATCACGCCCTATTTCGCGGCCTCTCCTGAAGCGGTGGCGGCCACCAAGGCGCTGGCGCACGCGCTGGCTCCGCCGATCGACGAGAAGGTGATCGAGATGACGCTGACGCGGCTTGCCGATACCTGGGAAACGCCGGAAGCGGCGGAGGGAATTGCGGCGTTTCTGGAGAAGCGCAAGCCGGGGTGGGTGCCGGGGGATACAACGAAATAACGCCCTGCGGTCCTGGCTTTGCCCCTCACCCTAACCCTCTCCCCGCAAGCAGGGAGAGGGGACGTGGCCCACGTAACGCTTTTGGATGGGAAGCCGGCGCGGCACATCTCCTTCGCCCCGTTTACGGGGAGAAGGTGGCCGGCAGGCCGGATGAGGGGCTTTGCGGCCTCGCTACTCGATGAACACCCGAACGCTCGCCGCCCGCCCAGCCGCGTCGATCACCGTCAGCGTCGAGAAACCGGCACCTTCCGGCATCCACTGCGTCGTGCGCCGGCGGGAGGCGTCCGGCAGGACCTTGCCGTTGGCGAGCCAGCGGAAGGGCGCGCGGCCGCCTTGCAGCTTCAGCACGAGCGGTGAGATATCCGTGCTCGTGGTGGCGCCGAGTTCCACATGGGCGCCTTCCGGCGGGTAGATGATTTCCGGCGCCGGCTCGCGCGCCACCGTTGCGACGAGGCCGCCCGTCGTGGTGGAGAAGCGGCGCAGGCTGGCGGGCAGTTCGGCCTGCGCGATGCGCACGGCGCCGGACGGCGCGCGCGGGAGCGCGGTGATGGCGATGCCGGAGCGCGAGAAGGCCTCGAAAAGGATGGGGGCGGCGGCGCCATAGCCGGTCAGGCCGGGCACGGCGCCGTTATCGGCACGGCCGACCCAGACGCCGAGCACATGGCGGCCATCGTAGCCGACGGACCAGGCGTCGCGGTAGCCGTAGCTGGTGCCGGTCTTGTAAGCGATGCCGAGGCGGCGGCTGCCGGTCGGCGGGGTGACGCCGGAAAGCACGTCGGAAACCTGCCAGGTGGCGACGGGGTCGAGCAGCGGTTCGCCCTCGATTTGCGACGCGTTGCGCGAAATGCCGTCGCCGAGCCGCACCGGCATGCCGCGATTGGCGAGCGCCGCATAGAGCTGGGTGAGCTCGCGCAGCGTCACGCCAACGCCGCCAAGGCCGATCGCGAGCCCCGGCGTTTCGCCCGGCGGCAGTTCCGCATGCACCTCGGCGCGACGGAAGCGCACCATCAGCCGCGTCGGGCCGACAGCCTCCAGCAGGCGCACGGCGGGCACGTTCAACGACAGTTGCAGCGCTTTGCGCACACTGACATCACCTTGATAGGTCATGTCGAAATTGCGCGGGCGATAACCGGAAAAGTCGGACGGCCGATCCTCGACGATCGTCTCCTGTGCGACCAGGCCCTCCTCGAAGGCAAGCCCATAGATGAAGGGTTTCAGCGCGGAACCGGGCGAGCGGCGGATGCGCGTCATGTCGATCCAGCCGGCGCGGCTGCCATCAAAGTAGTCCGCCGAGCCGACCTCGCCGAGAATCTCGCCGGTGCGGGCATCCGCCATCACCATGGCGATCGAGATTTTCGCGCCGAGTCGTTCGGCGGCCTCGCGGGCGACGGTTTCCAGCCCGTCCTGCACCGTGCGGTCAAGCGTCGTCCTGTGTTCGGTCGCCTTCGGGTCCTTGCGCAGCGCCATTTCGGAAAGATGGGCGGCATAGGAGGGGAGCTGGCGACGACGATCCGGCACGGCTTCGGCGGAGGCGCGTTCCGCCTCGCCCTCGCCGATGATCTCGGAGACCGCCATGCGGTTCAGCACGCGCTCGCGGGCCTTTTCCGCCACCGCACGGTGCCGGTCCGGCCGGCGCTTTTCCGGAAGCTGCGGCAGGGCGACGAGCAGGGCGGCCTCGGCCACCGAAAGCCGCTTCGGCTCCTTGCCGAACCAGGCGAGGCTTGCGGCGCGAACCCCTTCCAGATTGCCGCCATAGGGGGCGAGCGTCAGGTAGAGATCGAGGATTTCCGCCTTGGAGAGCCGCCGTTCGAGCTGGATGGCGCGGGCCATCTGGCGCAGTTTCGCCAGCATCGAGCGGTTTTCGCGCGGCTCGATCAGGCGGGCGACCTGCATGGAGAGCGTCGAGGCGCCCGAAACGATGCGGCCGTTGGTGACGAACTGCCCGGCGGCGCGCAGCAGCGCCAGCGGGTCGATGCCGGCGTGCTCGTTAAAGCGCCGGTCCTCATAGGCGACGAGCATGCGCAGGAACTGCGGGTCGACATCGGCCGCCGTGGTCTTCAGCCGCCAGAGGCCATCCGGCGTGGCGAAGGCGCGCAGCAGCCGGCCGTCGCGGTCAAGCACTTCCTTGGACACGGTGCCGGCAACCGCGATCGGCGGCGGATAAGCCTTGTCGGCATAGTCGAGGCCGAAGGCGAGGGCGGCGATGGACGCCGCCCCGCCAAGGGAGCCGATAACGAGCTTGCGCCAGAGCGCCATGGACTGGTCCTCTTACTCGGCCTTGACGACCTGCATGCGGCCGGTCGCCGTGCGGGCGGAGTATTGCGGACGGTACATGTCCTCCACCTGCGCGGCCGGATGGTCATAGGTACCGGGGGTGACGGCGCGCACGACATAGGCGAGCGTCACTTCGCGGGTATCGCCCCCGCTGCGGTTGAAGGCAGCGACGAAACGATCATAGCGGAACTCCGTATGCGCCGGCTCCACTTCGCCGACCCAGTCGAAATTCGCCAGTTTCGCGCTGTCGACGAGGCTCGGATTGTCGATCTCGAAGCCGGCCGGCAGCAGGTCCGTGATGATGATGCGTGACGGCCAGTCGTTGCTCTCCGTCACCTTCAGCACCACGACGTAACGCTCGTTTTGGGTCGCCTCGGAGACGTTCGCCTCCTCGCCGTCGAGCGTGTAATAGGTGCGCTCGATGGCAAAGCCGTCGCCGCCGGCCGGCAGCGGGTCCACCGGGGCCGCGACGGTGGTGAGCACGGCCGAGACCGGCTCGCCGGTGCGGTTGGCGACCGTCAGCGGGTTTTCAAGCAGGGCCTTGCCGGTCATCTGCGCGGCATAGCCGCCATCGCGGGCGACGCCGTTGATTTCAAGCTTCAGGTCCTTGTCGGCGTCCTTCACGGAGCGGGCGGCAAGCAGCATCCAGGTCTGTTCCTGCGTGCTGGTCCAGCGCTTTTCTTCCCATTGCTTGGCGACGATCTTCGTCAGTTGCGGAATGATGTCCGGAACCGGACGGGCTTCGGCGGCGAGCGCCAGAACGGCGGCCCCGTCACGCAGCGAAGAACCATAATCGTTGCGCGAGAGGCTGGCGTTCAGGATGCTGTCGCGCGAGAGGCCGAGCGCATTCGAAAAGATCGTCATCGAACGCTGGGCATCGCCATAGAGGCCAAGCGCTGCGGCAAGATGGGCGCGCGACAGCGGCGAGGAAAACTCCGAGAGCTTCGTGTCGGCATAGTAGCGCAGGTCGCTGATCGCGGCCTTGCGGTTGCGGGCAAGCACGTAGAGCGCATAGGCGATCTCGTTGCCCTGGTTGGTGACATTCACGTCGTAGGAGATGGCGTTCTGCAGGTTTGAGAGCGCCTGAAGCATGGCCTGCTCCGGCACGTCGAACTTCTGTTCGCGGGCCCGCGTCAGGAAGTCGGTGACGAAGGAATCGAGCCAGAGATCGCCGTAACCCGGACCCCAGAGGCCGAAGCTGCCCGAAGACGACTGATAGGCGAGCACGCGGTAGATCGCATCCTGCACGCGCTTCTGCGTCTCCGTGTCTTCCGGCAGGCCGGATTGCTTGGAGAGCTCGCTGAGATAGAGCAGCGGCAGGGCGCGGCTCGTCGTCTGCTCGGCGCAGCCATAGGGGTAGCGGTCGAGCGCCATCAGCAGTGCCGGGATGTCGAAGGCGGCAGCGCGCGAGACGCTGAGGCTGACGGAGGCGCCGGCAAGCTGGCTGTCGGCGAGCAATTGGTCGTCGATCGTAAGGCTGCCGTTTGCGGCGATCTCGATCGGCCGGCGCGTGGTGATCGGCATGGCGGCCGGGCGCACCGGAATGTTGAGCGCCTGTTCGAGCGACATGCCCGCACCGTTCGAGAGTTTTACGGTGACGACGCCGTCGCCGACCTCGCCGCCGATCAGCGGCAGGGTGAGCGCGGACTTTGCACCGGGTTCGAGGCGCAGAGTCTGGCCGGTGCCGGTCTGCTCGACCATCACCGACGCATTGTGCGTGATCTCGACCGTGTAGTCGCCGGCAGGCGCATCCGTGTTGGCGATGTCGAGCCTCAGGTCGGCGCGGTCCCCGGGGGAGAGGAACTTCGGCAGGCTGGCGGTCACGACGACCGGATCGCGGATGATGACATCCTTCGTGGCGCTGCCGACACCGGTCTTCGTCCAGGCGACGGCCATGAGGCGGGCCGTGCCGTTGAACTGCGGAATGTCGAAGCTGACCTTGGCCTTGCCTTCCGCGTCGAGCTTTACGGGGCCGGAGAAGAAGGCGACGAGCTTTTCGGTCGGCGGGTTGCCCTGGAGAGCGCCTTCGCCGCCGTCGCCGCCGGTGCGCAGCCGCCCGGTGGCGCCGAGCGAGCCGTCGATCAGGCGGCCGTAGAGGTCGCGGATTTCCATGCCGAGGCGGCGCTGGCCAAAGTACCAGCCGGCCGGATCGGGCGCTTCATAGCGGGTGAGGTTGAGGATACCGACGTCGACGGCGGCAACCGTGACATAGGCGTCCTCGTTGGCGCCCGCACCGGCGACCTGGAGCGAGATTTCGAGCGCCTGGCGCGGCAGCGTCTTTTCCGGCACGTCGAGCGCGACGTTGAGCTTGCGCTCCGCGGGGTCGACCTTCAGCCAGGTGATGCCGATCGCGCGCATCGGCATGCGGCTTTCGCGGTCCGCACCGGGGCGGAACAGCGTCGCGGTGACGTAGGAGCCGGGGCCCCATTCCTCGGTGATCGGGATTTCCACCTCGCCGCCCTCGGCGCCGATGGCGGCGGTCTGGGTGGCGATCAGGCTTTCGGCGCCGATGGTGATGAGAACCTGGCCGGCATGGCGCGGCGAAATCTTCAGCTTCGCCGTGTCGCCGACCGTATAGTTTTCTTTGTCGAGCGAGATTTCCAGCGCGTCGGGCGTTTCCGTCGAGGTGGCGGCGACGTACCAGCCAGCATCGAATTCGATGCTGGTGGCCGGGCCGTCCGGCTCGGCGCTTTCCACTTCCAGGCGGTAGCGGCCCCAGGTGACGGGAACCGAGATCTGGCCGCCATCTACCGTGGCATCGACAGTACCGTTGGCCAACTGCTTGGTCGAAAGCACCGGCTCATACCGCCATGAGCTGCCGTCGCGATACCATTGGTAGTTCCGCTCGACGGCGAGCAGCTTCCAGGGCATGCCCTGCATCACCTGCTTTGCGCCATCGGCACCAACAGCGATGACGTTGAAATTCGCGACGCTGTTTTCCGTAAGCTCGTCCTTGAACTCCGGCTTGATGCCGATCATCGGGCCGGTCGCCTTGACCGGCAGGGTGAGCGAACGCTCGACGGCGCGCCCGCCGGCTTCCGTCATGCGCAGCGTCACGAGCGCTTCGAGGCGTTGCGTCGTCGCGGGCAGGTCGGTGACATTGACGTCGAAGGTCGCCTTGCCGTCGTCGTCGAGCACGTCGAGGCCTACCAGCGCCGTGCTGCTGGCCTCGATCGCCTCTTCATCCGCCAGACCGAAGACATAATCGGGATAAGCGGTGTCCGCGCGCGTCGGCTTCAGCGTGACATCGCCCTCGATCTCCAGGCCCGCACCTGGCGCGCCGTAGAGATAGCGGCCTTCCACGGATACCTGCGCCGGAACGCCGGTTTCGATGGCCTTGGCCTCACTCGTCATGTCGAATTCGATGCGATCCGGCACGAAATCGTCGACGAGGAACTGCTTTTCGCCGATCGCCGTACCCTTGGGGTCGGTATAGACCTGCATGGTCCAGGTGCCGCGCATGCTGTTGGCCTGCAGCGGCAGGTCCACAGCATGGCCGCCGAGGGCTGCGCCGTCGCTGACGATGCGGCGATCTTCCACGCCGTCCGGCCGGTTGAAGACGAAGGTGAGCGGCAGTTTCTCGACGGCATTCGCCTCGATGTCGCGGGCAAGCGCCGTCGCATGCACCGTCTCGCCGGCGCGGTAGATGCCGCGCTCGGTCCAGGCGAGCACATCGATCGCGCCCGGTGCCGGGCGGCCGGTGACGCCGCGGTCGGAAAGGTCGAAGCCGGCGCGCGTCATGTCGAGGAAGACGAAGTCCGAATCGCCCTTTTTCGCGAGGATCACGGCGGGCGTCATGGCGGCGGTGCCGCGCATCAGGCCGGCGGTAAAGGTCGCGCGGCCGTCCGCATCGGTCGTCGCGGTGCCGAGCACTTCGTTGTTCTTGGCGATCAGCTGGAGTTCGACACCGTCGATGGGTGCGGCACTGTCCAGCGAGCGGGCGAAGACGTTGAGGCCGTCCGTGCCGGCATAGGTGGTGAGGCCGACGTCGGAGACGACGAACCACTGGGTGGCCTTCGCCTCCCATTCGTTGGTGCGGCCGTTCGAGGCGGCGGCGGTCAACACGTAGACGCCGGGCTTGCGCTCCGGCAGGGCCTCGTCGACCGGGAAGCTGGTGACGACGTCCTTGTTGAGCTCTGGCGAAATGTCGATCTTGCCCTGCCAGACGAGCTGGCCGCTCTGGCTTTCGATGCGTTCGGCCGAATAGCCGTCGAGCTGCGTGAGGAACTGGCTGTCGGCGAGCAGCGAGGCGATGGCGCGGTCGCCCACGCGGTAGAGCTTCAGGTCGGCGCTGTCGGTGTTGACCGAGACGATCGGGATGCCGCGGCGCGCGCTGCCCGGCAGCACGAAGCTGTCGCCGGTGAAGCGCACCATGGAGGCGCGGTCCTGCACGTAGATGTCGAGGTCGACCATGGATGCCAGCGGCTCGTCGACGGCGGACGGCAGGCCGGGGCGGAAGGCGATCTTGTAGCGCTGGCCATGGGTCAGGCCCTCGACGCAGATCTGCCGGTCCTTGGCGTCCACGGCCTTGGGAGCGGCACCGTCCAGCGTGACGAAGGAGGCGTAGTCGGCACCCGACTTGACGAGCGGCTCGGAGAATTCGACGCAAGCGCGCGGCGTCGCGCTGTCCGAATCGATCGTGTGGTTGACGATGCGGAAACCCTGGCGCGCGCGAAGCCCCAGATAGGCCGAGCGCACCGCGACGTCGTCCTTCAGGTCCAGGCTCGCCTTGTAGGCGTTGATGCCGGCGCGGTAGTTGCTCGACTTGTCGAGCGTGTCGGCAAGCACGGCGAGCGCCCTGGCGCGGGTCTCGGTCGTGCGCGAGAGCTCATAGGCGTTGATGGCGGCGAGCGCGCCCTGGCTGGCGAGATAGCTGTTGTTGAAGGCGCGCGCCATCGACTCGGCCGTCTCCATCCAGAGATAGTAGTCGTCCGGCGCGAGCGACAGGGCGCCCCTGAAGGCGGTCAGCGCGTAGTCGAAGCGGCCGGATGCCGTCTCGATGCGGCCAAGCGAGGCGAGGCTTTCAGCACCCTGGCCCTGCTGGTCGGCGGCAAGCGACAGGCCGTTGCGGAAGGAGCGGGCGTCGCTCATCATATATTCGGTGATGAACGGCAGGGCGGCCGGCGCGCCGATATCGGCTGCCGTGTCGGCCTTGACGATCTTGCCGGCAATCGCGCCCTGGAAGGGGTTGAGCTGGTTGAAATCGCTCTTCAGGAAGCACCATTTCACCTTGGGATTGTAGGTGAAGGCGCGGCAGGAAAGGTCGTCGACGCAGTCGGCCTTGCACTGGTCCAGCGTCACGTCCTGCACGGTGCGCAGATCAAAGCCGAAATAATCGCGGTTTTCCGTCGTCACGACGGTGCGCGTCTCCTGGGCGCTGGCGGGAAGGGGAGGGGAGGCCACGGCCATAAGAAGAAGTGCCGAGAAACCGAAGAATGCGCGCATAGACATCAAGTCCTCCTCAAGCAATTCCAGCAAAAGGGCAAAACGCGGTTTTGCGTCCGGAATTGCGTAAAAACCAAGAATTAGGGCGTTTGCGCGCTTCGAAGAAAAGCGGAAATGCTCTAACGCTGCCCGTCTCGTTGCCGCCGCCACTGTCCAGACCCGGGATCGGCTTGTCAATCGAAAGACAGGGCGCGTCGGGGAGGCCGGAAGGGGTGGCGCATGGAACCAGGGGGAAGACGTTTCAGATCTGCCGTTCAATCGCCGGAAATGCGAAAATTTTGCCCGATGGCGCGTTAACCTTTTGTTAACCATATGCGCGCAGACTTGTTTTCATCGACGGGCATTCCTCTGTCATACCGCTGTAATAGCGGCTCGGTAGAACCTCGTCAGACACGAAAGTCGTGTTTCGCACAGCAGTGACCACGGATGTACTGGCACCGCGCGAAGCACTTCCCCGGCTAGGTCGGGATGAGGAAGCGGGGGGATAACCCTCGCTTTTTTCATTTCCGGCGCCCCCTCGCGCCGGCTTCGCGCTGGACCCTCCCCGACGTTTGGCCTACCCATGACGCCTGTAAGGCGGCTGTCCGTCGTCTCTCATTCCCCTGTTTTCCGGACGGTTTCATGTCGGACGTCGCCCTCAATGTCTTGCCCATCTTCGCGCTGATCCTGATCGGCTGGGTGCTCGTGCGCACCCGTTATCTGCGGGAGGAGCTGGGCGAGGGGCTTGGCGAATTCGTCTTCCGCGTGGCGGTTCCGGTGCTGCTGTTCCGCACGATTGCCGAGGCGGATTTTGCCGGCGAATCGCCGCTGCGCATCTGGCTTGCCTATTTCGCCGGCGTCGCCGTCACCTGGACGATCGCCCATCTGGTGGCGACGCTCGGCTTCAAGCGCGACCGGCGCATCGGCGTGCTCGCCGGCGTCTCCTCCGCCTTCGCCAATACGGTCTTCATCGGCCTGCCGCTCGTCTCGCGCATCGTGGGTGAGGACGGGCTGGTGGCGATCTCCGTGCTGCTCTCCGTGCACCTGCCGGTCATGATGATCGCCGGCACCGTGCTGATGGAGCGTGCGGAGCGCAAAAGTGGCACGCGCGAGCCGCAGCGTTTCGGCGCCCTGCTGCTCGGCATCGGCAAGAGCCTCGTGCGCAATCCGCTGGTGATCGGCCTTGCGGCCGGTGCGCTGTTCCATGTCGGCGGCGTGCCGCTCGCGGGGCCGGTCAAGGTGGTGGTCGACCAGTTGGCGGCGACGGCGGCACCGGCAGCCCTCGTCTCGATCGGCATGGCGCTCAACAAGTACAAGGTCGGCGGCAATGCCGGCATCGCGTTCGCCATGACCAGCCTCAAGCTCGTTCTGCTGCCGGGCTGCGTCTATGTCGCGTGCCGGCTTTTGGGCCTCAGCCCGGAATGGACGGCCGCGATGGTGCTGACCTCTTCGGTGCCGACCGGCGTCAATGCCTGGCTGCTCGCCAACCATTTCGGTGTCGGCCACGCGCTCGCCTCCTCGACGATCACCATGACGACGGCGCTCGGCGTCTTCACCGTCTCCTTCTGGGCCTGGCTACTCACCTGACGGCAACAAAAAACCCGGCACGAAGGCCGGGTTTTGTCGTCTCGGATGCGGGCCGCTTTTATTGAGCCGGCTTTTCCGTGGTGCCTTCGGTGGTCGTGCCTTCGGCCGGTGCCGTCCCTTCGGTCGTCGTCGTGGCGGCTGCGCCGCCATCCGCCGGGGCTGCGCCCTCGGTGGTCGTCGCCGCGCCATCGGCGGGAGCGGCACCTTCGGTGGTGGTTGCACCCTCGGTCGTGGCAGCAGCGCCTTCGTTCGATGCGGTCGGCAGGGCCGCCGGGCTGTCGGAAAGCGTGCGCAGGTAGGCGATCAGGTTGGCGCGCTCGTCGTTCTTCTTGAGACCGGCAAAGCCCATGGCGGTGCCCGGAACGTGCTTCTTCGGTGCTTCGAGGAAGAAGTTCAGGTGGTCATAGTCCCACACGACCTTGTGGCCTTCGGAGAAGGTGGTCATGCCGGCGGAATAGCTGAAGCCTTCATGCGAAGCGATCGGGCGGTTCACGATGTCCCAGAGACCGGGTCCGACCTTGTTCGGTCCGCCCTTCTCTGGGGTGTGACAGCTCGCACATTTCTTGAAGACGGTCTCGCCGGCGCCGGCATCGGCGGTGGCGAGCAGGGTCGCGATCGGAACAGCTGCGGGGGCGTCGCCGCCCGCTTCCTCGCCGCCGGTCTCCTCGGCCACGATGGCAAAACCTTCCTTCTCGGGGTGCGCCGAGTGGAAAATGCCTTCAGAAGCGATCGACACGGACATCAGTACGAAGACGGTGCCCAATAGGGCACCCACGCCCATGTTCACATAAGAGTTCATCCAAACGCTCCCCTAGGAACCAGCGGACATGCGCCGGCCAGTCTTGAAATCGCGCGGAACCTATGTCTTTTGCTGCTTCGTTGCAACAGTGATTGTAGCCCCCGCACTGAGACGTTTTGACACTTTTCCCGGGGGTTTTGAAGGGCCTGAGATGAAACCCGCCAATTTTGACACGACCCTCGTCCTCATTCCGGCGCGCATGGCCTCGACGCGGCTTCCGGGCAAGCCGCTGGCCGATATTGCCGGCCTGCCGATGATCGTGCAGGTGGCCCGCCGGGCGGCCGCGGCCGATGTCGGTCGTGTCGTCGTGGCCGTCGATCATACGGATATTTTTGACGCTGTCGTGGCAGCGGGCTTCGAGGCGGTGATGACCCGGGTCGATCACCAGTCCGGTTCCGACCGCATCTACGAGGCGCTGACCAAGAGCGACCCGGAGGGCCGCGCCGAGATCATCATCAACGTGCAGGGCGATCTGCCGACGATCGACCCGGAAACGATCCGCGCCGCCCTCCGCCCGCTGGAAAACGCCTCGACCGACATCGCCACGCTGACGACCGAGATCAGCGACGAGGAAGAGAAGACCAATCCGAACGTCGTGAAGATCGTCGGCTCGCCGCTCAGCGACAGCCGCCTGCGCGCCCTCTATTTCACGCGCGCGACGGCGCCGCACGGCAAGGGCCCGCTCTACCACCACATCGGTCTCTATGCGTACCGCCGCAAGGCGCTGGAAGCCTTCGTCGCGCTGAAGCCCTCGACGCTGGAAAAGCGCGAATCATTGGAGCAGTTGCGGGCGCTCGAAGCCGGCATGCGCATCGATGCCGAGATCGTCGATACCGTGCCGCTCGGCGTCGATACCCCGGCCGACCTCGAAAAAGCCCGCGCCATCCTCGCGGCCAACCCAGTCTGAGGCGAACCGTCATGATCATGAAGACCAACAAGATCGCCTTCCAGGGCGAGTTCGGCGCCAATTCGGACATGGCGAGCCGCGACATGTTCCCCAACATGGAGCCGCTGCCCTGCCAGACCTTCGAGGATGCCTTTCTCGCCGTGGAGAACGGCGATGCCGATCTCGGCATGATCCCGATCGAGAACACGATCGCCGGCCGCGTCGCCGATATCCACCATCTCCTGCCGGAATCGCGCCTGCACATCGTCGGCGAATATTTCATGCCGATCCGCTTCCAGCTCATGGTGCTGCCGGGCGTGACGAAGGATGAGATCCGCACCGTGCACAGCCATATCCATGCGCTCGGCCAGTGCCGCAAGATCGTCCGCCTCAACGGCTGGAAGCCGGTGATCGCCGGCGACACGGCCGGCGCGGCAAAGCTGGTGGCGGAAACCGGCGACCGCTCCATGGCGGCGCTTGCCCCGCGGCTTGCCGCCGATCTCTACGGCCTGTCGATCCTTCAGGAAAACGTCGAGGACACCGAAAGCAACATGACGCGTTTCGTCGTGCTGTCGCGCGACGAGAAGAAGGCGGAGCAGAGCGGCGACGATATCGTCGTCACCACCTTCGTCTTCAATGTGCGCAACATCCCGGCCGCCCTCTACAAGGCGCTCGGCGGTTTTGCCACCAACGGCATCAACATGACGAAGCTCGAAAGCTACCAGATCGGCGGCAAGTTCATCGCCACGCAGTTCTATGCCGATATCGAAGGCCATCCGGACGAGCCGCATGTCCGCCAGGCGCTGGAAGAACTGCGCTTCTTCTCCGAAAAGGTCCGCATCCTCGGCACCTACCGGGCGCATCCGATGCGGAGTGCTTTCTAACCTTTCCAGTCCAGCCAGTCGCGCATCAGCCGGTGCGCGATGGCACCTTTCGGCGGCGGGGTGGTGGAACCGGGGGCGACGCCCGAGGAGGCGCTGCGCTCGATCATCGCTGCGGTTTCCTCGCGGGTGAACCAGCGGCAATCTTCCAGTTCCTTGTCGTCGCGGTGGATCTCGAAGGAGATCGCCTCGCCGTAGCAGCCGATCATCAGCGAGTGCGGCATCGGCCAGGGCTGCGAGGCGTGGTAGCGCACGCGGCCGACCTTGATGCCGGATTCCTCGAATGTTTCGCGGCGCACCGTGTGCTCGATCGTCTCGCCGGGCTCAAGGAAACCGGCCAGGCACGAATACATGCCTTCCGGAAAATGCGGCGAGCGGCCGAGGAGACACAGGTCGCGCTCGATATCGATGACCAGCATGATCGCGACCGGGTCGGTGCGCGGGAAGATCGTGTGGCTGCACGCCTCGCAGACCCGGCGATAGCCGCCGATCTCCGAGCGCGTCGGTGAGCCGCACTTGCCGCAGAAGCGGTTGTTGCCGTTCCACGTCATCAGGCTGGAGGCCTGCGCGAACTGGCCGAGCAGGTCGTCGTCGAGCATCTGCTGGCGATAGAGCGTGCGCCCGTCCGTGGCCTTCAGCGGTTCCTGCAAGGTATCCGGATCGGCCCGCACGGGGATCGCCAGCCGCGGCTCGCCGTTCTTCAGGTAGCCGAGAAGGATGGATTCCTCCGGGATCGGGTCGAGTTCGGCAAGCTCGTAGGGCGCAAACAGCGGGTCGATGATCTTCTCGTCATGCTTGACGACGAGCTTGCCGCCGGCCAGCGCAAAGGCATGCACCGTCTCGGCCTTGAAGGCCTGCTCCAGGCAATCGGGCGCACGGTGCTCCGACTGGCGGTCGAGGCTGTTTTCCGCAAAGGCGACCATGGTGCTCGGTTCGGGATGCGGGCGGTAGAGATCGAAAAGCGATGGCTTCATGGCGAGAGCGCGTCCAGGATCTTGGCTGCAAAGGCCTTGGTGTCGTCGGCCGAGCGGGGTTCGGCGGCGCCGTAGCCCCAGACGGGGCCGGGCCAGTTCGGGTCACCTTCGCTGCGCGCGATGACATGGACGTGAAGCTGGCGCACGATATTGCCGAGCGCGCCCGTATTGATCTTCGTCGCCCCGGTCGCGGCCTTCAGCGCTTCGGCGACCAGCGTCGTCTCGAAGGCGAGCATGGTCTGGTCGAGCGGCGTCAGGTCGAAGATCTCGCTGACATCCGGGCGCTGCGGCACCAGCACCAGCCAGGGCCAGCGGCCATCCTTCATCAGGCGCAGTTCGCACAGGCCGATCTTCGTCAGGAGATCGCTGTCGCGCGCCAGCCGTTCATCGGGTCGAAATTCGCTCACGGGGGCCTCCGGCATGCTTGTTATGAGCAACTCCAGCAAAAGGGCGCTGCGGTTTTGCGTCCGGAATTGCGATCATGGAAGAGAGTCATGCCATGGCATCGAAATTCCCCCAATAGTTTTTTGTCGCTCGCGCTTGCATTCGGTTGGAATATTGCCGATATGGGGGACGGGAGGTTGGTGGTGGACGAGCCACTCGCCAACCGGGTCAGGTCCGGAAGGAAGCAGCCCCAACGAGCCCGGCACGGGTCATCGTGCCAGCCTCCCACCTTACCGTCCTGCTTCTGGCCGTCCTGTCGGGACAGACATTTGAATAACGGCAGGGTCGATGAGCGACGACATCAAAAATCCGTCCAGCGAAAAGCCCGCCGCCTACCGGGTGCTCGCGCGAAAATACCGCCCCAAGGATTTCTCCGACCTGATGGTCGGTCAGGAACCGATGGTCCGCACGCTGACCAACGCGTTCGAGACCGGGCGCATCGCGCAGGCCTATATGCTGACGGGCGTTCGCGGCGTCGGCAAGACGACGACCGCCCGCATTCTCGCCCGCGCGCTGAACTACAAGACCCCCGAGATCGACCGCCCGACGATCGACCTTCGTGTGCCCGGCGAACATTGCCAGGCGATCATGGAAGGCCGCCATGTCGACGTCATCGAGATGGACGCCGCCTCCCATACCGGCATCGACGATATCCGCGAGATCATCGAGCAGGTGCGCTACCGCCCGGTTTCGGCGCGTTATAAAGTCTACATCATCGACGAAGTGCACATGCTCTCGACGCAGGCCTTCAACGGCCTGTTGAAGACGCTCGAAGAGCCGCCGGAGCACGTCAAGTTCATCTTCGCGACGACGGAAATCCGCAAGGTCCCGATTACGGTGCTGTCGCGCTGCCAGCGCTTCGACCTGCGCCGCATCGATGCGTCTGATCTCGTCGGCCTCTTCACCACCATTCTCGGCAAGGAAGGCGTGGAGGCCGAAGCCGATGCGCTTGCCATGATCGCGCGCGCCGCAGAAGGCTCCGCCCGCGATGGCCTCTCGCTGCTCGACCAGGCGATCGCGCATGGCGGCGGCCGCGTCGAGGTAGATGCCGTACGCTCCATGCTTGGCCTTGCCGACCGTGCCCGCATCGTCGATCTCTTCGAGCATATCGTGAAGGGCGACGCGGCTTCGGCGCTCGCCGAATTCGCCGCGCAATACGAGGCCGGTGCGAGCCCGCCCGTCGTGCTGACGGACCTTGCCGATTTCACCCATCTCGTCACCCGCATGAAATATGTGCCCGACGCCACCGGCGACCAGTCGCTGAGCGAGATCGAGCGGGTGCGCGGCGTCGAGTTCGCCAATTCCATCGCGGTCACCGCGCTGTCGCGCATGTGGCAGATGCTGTTGAAGGGTATTCCGGAAACGGAATCCTCCAGTCGCCCGGCCGGTGCCGCCGAAATGGTCATCATCCGCCTGGCGCATGCCGCCAACCTGCCCTCGCCGGAAGACGCCGCCCGCCGCCTCGCCGAGTTTTCCGGCAGCGATGGCGCCCGCGCGCCGCAATCCGCCGGTTATAGCGGCAACGGTGGCCAGCCGACGTCGCAGGCCGCCGCCGTTTCGGCCATGTCACGGCAGCCGGACGCCCCGGCCCAGCGCGCCCAGTCGGGCGGCGCGACCGTGACCATGCTGCGCCCCGTGCCGCAGGCCGATCCCGCGCCCGAACCGGTCGGCCGCATCGAGCCCGTGCCGGCCGAGCAGCCGGCGGCGGTGCCGCTGGTGCCGGTCAAGTCGCTCTCGGACGTCGCCGATCTCTGCACCAAGAACCGTGACATCCGGCTGCGCGCCCTGGTTCGCGCCTTCGTGCGGCCGGTCAGCGTCGAGGCCGGACGGCTGGAAATCAGCCTTGCCAATGACGCGCCGAAATCGCTGGTGCCCGACCTCCAGAACCGCTTGCAGGAATGGACCGGTGCGCGCTGGATGGTGATCCTGTCGCGCGAAGCCGGCGGCCCGACCCTTTCGGAAGCCGAGTCCCAGGCGCAGGAGGCCCGCGTCGCCGATGCACGCCAGGACCCGGACGTGGCGGCGATCCTGCAGCGCTTCCCGGGCGCCAAGATCACCGATGTGCGCATCAAGGTGCAGGAAACGGAAGACGAGCCGGAGACCATCGAGGTCGCGGCCGTTGCGGAATCCGCCGAGGGCGACATCCTGCCCGGCGACGATATCGAAACCTGACAGTCAATAAAAAGAGGAGAGACCGATGCGTGACATCATGGGCATGATGGGCAAGGTCAAGGAAATGCAGGCCAAGATGGAGAAGATGCAGGAGGAGATCGCGGCGCTCGAAGTCGCCGGCACCTCCGGCGGCGGTCTCGTCTCGGTCACGCTCGACGGCAAGGGCAACCTCAAGGGCCTGAAGGTCGATCCGTCGCTGTTCAAGGAAGACGACGTCGAGATCCTCGAAGACCTGATCGTCGCCGCCCACAAGGACGCCAAGGACAAGGCCGAGGCGCTGACCGCCGAAAAGACCAAGGCGCTCACCGCCGGCCTGCCGATCCCGCCCGGCTTCAAACTGCCGTTCTGATTCTATAAGGTCGGGTTTTTCGAGGAGGATTTCGATGAGCCTGATGACCCTGCTTGTCTTCGCCGGCGCGCTGATGATGGCGGCGGGCTCGCCCGGCCCGAGCATCGCGGCGCTGGTCGCCCGTGTTCTGTCGCGTGGCGCCAGGGACGTGTTTCCCTTCCTCGCCGCCATGTGGATCGGTGAGGGCATCTGGCTCACCTGCGCCGTGCTCGGCCTCGCCGCGATTGCCGAGACCTTCCACGCCGCCTTCGTCGCCATCAAATGGTTCGGCGTCGCCTATCTGCTCTATCTCGCCTGGAAGATGTGGTTCGCCCCGACCGATGCGGACGAAGCGGCACTTCCCGAAGCGCGTTCCGGCCTGAAACTGTTCTTCGCCGGGCTGACCGTGACTCTCGGCAATCCCAAGATCATGATGTTCTACGTGGCCCTCCTGCCGGCGATCATCGATCTCGGCGCCGTCACGGTGGTCGGCTGGGTGGAACTGGTCGTGACGATGTTCGTCGTGCTGGTGGCGATCGACCTTGCCTGGGTATTCCTCGCCTCTCGCGCGCGCCTGTTCCTGAAGAGCCCACGCGCCGTGCGCATCGCCAACCGCGTCAGCGCCGGAACGATGGCGGGTGCGGCGGCGGCGATCGCCGCGCGCTGATCAGCCGGTCAGCGCGGCCCGCAGCTTATCGTTGATGGGGGCCGCGAGGTAGCGCAGCCGGTCATCCTCCGGCAGGTTCCTGCCATAGGTGCGCAGAAGCTCCGGCATCGAGACCGGCTCGCCGTCGAACGGCGCGTAGGTCACCGCGTCACCGGCCTGAACCACGCCGTCGCGCAGCACACGGCAGTAAAAGCCCGGCCGGCCGGCCTGCATGAAGCGTTTGGCAAAACCCGGGTCGCCCATGCGTGCGGTCAGCGTGTTGCAGGGAATGCGTGTGGAGGTCACCTCCATCAGCACGCTTTCCGTCTCGAACCGGTCGCCGACGGAGACCGCGCGACTGTCGACGCCCTCGATGACGAGGTTTTCGCCGAAGGTTCCGGGCTCGATCGTCCGGCCGAGTTCCTTCGACCACCAGTCGAGGTCGATCGAGCCGAGGCCGTAGACCGCCTGTTCCGGCCCGCCATGGTGTTTGCTGTTGCAGATCGCATCGCCGAGCAGGCCTTCGCGGTCTACCATGATAGCCGCATCGGTCGGCGTCTTGAAAATGCCGGTCTTGTAGCTTTTGCCAGGGACCGGGCGGGCGACGCCCGTGCACACGGCGAGGATTTTGATCACGCGTCGAACTCCCGAGATTCCGTTTCCCCTGGATATGGGCTAGATACCGGCAATGGCAAAACGAGTCACCGGCCCCGAAATCGAAAAACTGATCCAGCTCCTGGCGAAAGTGCCGGGTCTCGGGCCGCGTTCGGCGCGCCGCGCGGCGCTGCATCTCGTCAAGAAGAAGGACCAGCTGCTTGGGCCGCTCGCCGACGCGATGGGCGAGGCGCATCGCAAGGTGCGCATCTGCTCGTGCTGCGGCAATGTCGATACCAGCGATCCCTGCACCGTCTGCACGGACGTGCGCCGCGACCACACGGTCATCATCGTCGTCGAGGACGTCTCCGATCTCTGGGCGCTGGAGCGCGCCGCGGCGATGAACGCCGCCTACCATGTGCTCGGCGGCACGCTTTCGCCGCTCGACGGCATCGGCCCCGACGACCTCAACATCCGCGGCCTCGTCGACCGCGTGGCGAAGGGCGGCGTGCGGGAGCTGATCATCGCGGTCAACGCGACCGTCGAGGGCCAGACGACGGCCCATTATATCACCGACCAGCTCTCCGGCCTCGGCGTGAAGATTACACGGCTCGCACACGGCGTGCCGGTCGGCGGCGAGCTCGATTATCTCGACGAAGGAACATTGACGGCCGCTTTGCGCGCCCGCACGGCGATCTGAGGGAAGGGTTTCGATTATGATAGGTTGGCTCCTGCGGCTCACCCCCCTCTGCCCTGCCGGGCATCTCCCCCTCAAGGGGGGAGATCGGCTGGGGGCAAGGCGGTGCCACGATTCGATCTCCCCCCTTGAGGGGGAGATGCCCGGCAGGGCAGAGGGGGGTATTCGCGCCCGCTTCGCACCCATACTTGCACTGGCGCTCTTCGCCGCTGCCCTTCCCGCCCACGCCGCCTCCAAGGGCGAGGTCGAAAAGATGTTCCGGGCCTGGATCGACAAGGACCTCTGGCCGGCCGCGCAAAAAACCGGCGTCAGCGAAAAGACCTTTCGCGCGGCGATGGAGGGTGTGACGCTCAATTGGGACCTGCCCGATCTCGTGCCGCCGGGCTCGAAGCCCAGGAAGGAACAGTCGCAGAGCCAGGCGGAATTCTCCTCGCCCGGCGCCTATTTCTCCGAAAAGCGCCTGCAAGGGCTGGCGGGGCGGGGCAGCAGCCTTGCGAAAACCCATGCCGCGACGCTGCGCAAGGTCGAGCAGCGCTTCGGCGTTCCGGGCGAGATCGTCGTCGCGATCTGGGGCCGCGAATCCGGCTTCGGCAGCGCGAAGATCCCCTATTCGGCGGTAGAGGTGCTCGCGACGAAAGCCTTCATGTCGACACGCAAGGACATGTTCCGCAAGGAGCTGATCGCAGCCCTCCACATCGTCGATGGCGGCGACCGGACGGTGGCGCAGTTGAAGGGCTCCTGGGCCGGCGCGCTCGGCCAGCCGCAGTTCATGCCGACGAGCTTCCTGCAATATGCCGTCGATTTCGATGGCGATGGCGTGCGCGACATCTGGGGTTCGGTGCCGGACAGCCTGGCGTCGATCGCCAACTATCTTGCCAAGAAGGGCTGGCAGGCCGGTCGCGGCTGGGGCTACGAGGTCACGATTCCGGCCGGTGTTTCCTGCGCGCAGGAGGGGCCGGACCTTGAAAAGCCGATCTCGGCCTGGGCATCGACCGGCATCACGCGCGTTTCCGGCAAGGGCTTTTCCTCCGGCGAGGCGAAGGCCTCCGGCATGATGCTGGTGCCGGCCGGCACGCATGGACCGGAATTCATCGTCACGCCGAATTTCTACGTGCTGAAGGAATATAACAACTCCGACCTCTACGCCCTCTTCATCGGCAATCTCGCCGATCGCATCGCCTATGGCAGCGGCCCGTTCCGCGGCGAATGGGGCGATGTCGGCAAGATGCTGCGCTCGGATGTGCTGGCCATGCAGAAGGCGCTGGTCGCCAAGGGCTATGATGTCGGCAAGGTCGATGGGCTGCCGGGCTACAAGACGCGCCGCTCGCTGGGCGACTGGCAAGCCAAGGCCGGCCTCGCGCCGACCTGCTATCCGGATGCTTCGCTGAAATCCAAGCTCCGCTAGGAGTTAGTGAATTTCCACCTGCTGCTTGAACCGCTCGTATTCGTGCGGAATGATCGTCTGTCGCTCGATCATGCGGTGAACGCGGGGCGGCTCGGCACCGCTGTGCAGCTGGTTCAGCTTTTCACCATTGGCGGCATCCGCATGGGTGCGGCGCTGGTTGTGGCGCACATATTCCACCCAGGTCGGCACATGGTAGGTCTCGGTCCAGACGGTCGGGTTTTCGAGGTCGCGCATCAGCGCCCACTGCCCGGCGCCGTCGCGGATGCGGATGCGCCGCCGCTCGGTCATCGCCTCCAGGAAGTCCGGAATGTCGCCCTCGGCGATCTCGTAGTCGATCAGGATGACGATCGGGCCGCTTCTCGGCTTCAGGTCCAGCGGCAGGTCCGGCTCGCTGAAACGGTTGAGCGGGTCGACATTGAGGCTCTGCAATTCCGGCAGTGCAAAGCGTAGGCCAAGCGCTGCACCGGCGATCATCACCACGGCGGAGGCGAGAAGCGCAGTCTGCGCGCCGTGCGTATCCGCCGTCGTGCCCCAGATCCAGCTTCCCGCCGCAATGCCGCCGAAGGTCGTCGTCTGGTAGAGCGAGAGCGCGCGTGCCACCACCCACCGCGGCGTCGAGAGCTGCACGGTCGTATTGAACAGGGACAGCGCCATGACCCAGGAGCCCCCGGCGATCAGCAGCACCGCGCCGGTCAGGAACGCCGAAGTGCTGATGGCGGAAACGCTCGCGCTGACGGCAAAGCCGGTAAAGGCGAGGCGGGCGATGGTCTCGCTGGTGAAGCGTTCGCGCAGCCGCGCATTCATCAGCGCGCCGCCGATGGCGCCGAGCCCGAAACAGCCGAGCAGCACGCCGTAGGTCAGCGGCCCGCCGGAGACGAGGTCGCGCGCTATCAGCGGCAGCAGCGAGAGGATGGAGCTGGTCGCGAGGCCGAAGGCAAAGCCGCGCAGGAGCACCTTGCCGATGTTCGGAGACATCGAGACGTAGCGCAGGCCGGCCGAGATGGCGCGGATGAAATCCTCGCGCGGCAGAGTGCGCGGCGGAATGGCCGGCTTCCAGCGAAACAGCACGAAGAGAAGCGCAAAGTAACTCAGCACATTCGCCGCAAAGGCCGCTGCCGCGCCCGCAGCCGCCACGATCGCGCCGCCGATGGCCGGACCGACGCTGCGGGTGAGGTTGAAGCCCATGCTGTTGAGCGAGACGGCGGCGGGGAGGTCCTCACGCGGCACCATATCACCAACGGAGGCCTGCCAGGCCGGGTTGTTCAGCGCCGTCCCGCAGCCGAGCAGGAAAGTGAAGGTAAGCAGAAGCCAGGGCGTGATGACGCCGTACCAGGTACAGAGCGTCAGCGCGATCGCCACCGTCAGCATGAAACACTGGGCGGTCAGCATCAGCTTGCGCCGGTCGAAATTGTCGGCGAGCGCGCCGGCGGCGACGGAGAAAAGCATGATCGGCAGCGAGGTCGAGGCCTGCACCAGCGCCACCATGTTGGCGGAAGACGAGATCGAGGCCATCATCCAGGCGGCACCGACGGCCTGGATGAGCCCGCCGAAGTTGGAGACCAGGCTTGCCGCCCAGATCAGCCGAAAGGTTTCGTTCCGGAAGGGGGCAAGGGGGGATGTCCGGTCTGGCACGGGCAGGCACTCATTCTCGACGCAGCGTTACGAGCAATCTAGCCCATCGGGGGAATGCGGCAAGTCGAAGCCGGGCGAAAAACCGGCCTGGGAAGCCGAACTTGCAATTGCGGGCGAGAGCGTCTATATCACCCTCAAATTCTTGATCGTCAGATGAAGAGTGGGCCCGCGAGGACCCGCTCTTTTTTATTGCCCCGATCGAGCGCATGATAACGACTACCCCGGGAGGGCATGTCATGAACGACACGACCCAGACAGAAAATGCGGCCGTCGAGCCGCGCCTGATCGTCGAGACCGGTCTCGACCGGCGCGTCGCCGAGATCATCGAGCCGAGCATCGAGCAAATCGGCTACCGGCTGGTGCGCGTTCGCCTTTCGGCGCAGAACGGCGCGACCCTGCAGATCATGGCCGAGCGGCCGGACGGCACGATGACCGTCGAGGACTGCGAGAAGGTCTCGATGGCCGTCTCGCCGGTGCTCGACGTTGAGGATCCGATCGACAAGGCGTATCATCTCGAAGTGTCGTCGCCCGGCATCGACCGGCCGATGGTCCGCAAGTCGGATTTCACGCGCTGGCTCGGCCATCTGGTAAAGTGCGAGACGTCGATCCTCGTCGACAGCCGCAAGCGCTTCCGCGGCAAGATCGTCGCCGCCGACGAAAACGGTTTTACGCTGGAGCGGGACCAGCCCGCCTATGGCGAGGAGCCCTCGGTCGTCATCCCGTTCACGGCGCTCGCCGAGGGTAAGCTGATCCTGACCGACGACCTGATCCGCGACGCGCTGACCGCCGACAAAAAGGCGAAGGCTGCGCAGGCCGCGAACCAGAACGACGAAGTCGAAGACGACGAATGACTATGTGAGTGCGTTTTGCCCCCGATGCGGGCGAAACGGAGAGGACGGAACCGGAGGCTTCGCCCCGGCTTGATCATGGAGACCTGAGACAATGGCAGTCAGTGCGAACCGGCTTGAGCTTCTGCAGATCGCGGATGCCGTGGCCCGTGAAAAGGTCATCGACCGCGAGATCGTGCTTGCCGCGATGGCCGACGCCATCCAGAAGGCGGCCCGCTCGCGTTACGGCACGGAATCGAACATCCGCGCCGACATCAATTCCAAGACCGGCGAAATCCGCCTCCAGCGCCTGCTGGAAGTCGTCGAGAAGGCCGAGGATTATTCGACGCAGATCCCGCTGGAGCTTGCCCGCGACCGCAACCCGGACGCCAAGCTCGGCGACTTCATCGCCGATCCGCTGCCGCCGATGGATTTCGGCCGCATCGCCGCCCAGTCGGCCAAGCAGGTCATCGTGCAGAAGGTGCGCGAAGCCGAGCGTGACCGCCAGTTCGACGAATACAAGGATCGCATCGGCGAGATCGTCAACGGCACGGTCAAGCGCGTCGAATACGGCAACGTCATCGTCGATCTCGGCCGTGGCGAAGGCATCATCCGCCGCGACGAGATGATCCCGCGCGAAAACATGCGCTACGGCGACCGCGTTCGCGCCTTCGTCTACGACGTGCGCCGCGAGCAGCGCGGTCCGCAGATCTTCCTGTCGCGTACCCATCCGCAGTTCATGGTGAAGCTCTTCACCATGGAAGTGCCAGAAATCTACGACGGCATCATCCAGATCAAGTCGGTCGCCCGTGATCCGGGTTCGCGCGCCAAGATCGCCGTCATCTCGAACGATAGTTCGATCGATCCGGTCGGCGCCTGCGTCGGTATGCGCGGTTCGCGCGTCCAGGCCGTCGTCGGCGAGCTTCAGGGCGAGAAGATCGACATCATTCCGTGGTCGCAGGATCCGGCGTCCTTCATCGTCAACGCCCTTCAGCCGGCGGAAGTCGCCAAGGTCGTTCTGGATGAGGATGCGGAGCGCATCGAAGTGGTCGTGCCGGACGAGCAGCTGTCGCTCGCCATCGGCCGCCGCGGCCAGAACGTGCGCCTCGCGTCGCAGCTCACCGGCTGGGATATCGACATCCTGACGGAAGCCGAGGAGTCCGAGCGCCGCCAGAAGGAATTCAACGAGCGCACCAACCTGTTCATGGATTCGCTCGACGTCGACGAGATGGTCGGCCAGGTTCTGGCCTCCGAAGGCTTTGCCGCCGTCGAGGAACTGGCCTACGTCGATCTCGATGAAATCGCCTCGATCGACGGTTTCGACGAAGACACGGCCCAGGAAATCCAGACGCGTGCCCGCGAATATCTTGACCGCATCGAGGCCGAGATGGACGCCAAGCGCAAGGAACTCGGCGTTGCCGATGAGCTGCGCCAGATCGACGGCATGACGGGCCAGATGCTCGTCGCGCTCGGCGAGGACAGTATCAAGACGATGGAAGACTTTGCGGGCTGCGCGGCTGACGATCTCGTCGGCTGGTCGGAGCGCAAGGACGGCGAGACGAAGAAGTTCGAGGGCCTGTTCTCGAAGCTCGAAGTTTCGCGCGCCGAAGCCGAAGCCATGGTCGTTCAGGCCCGCCTTGCGGTTGGCTGGATCACGGAAGAGGACCTGGCTACCGAGGAAGAACCGGTCGTCGAAGGCGGCGAGCAGGACGCCTGATCGGCGTCCCGCGCGCTGGAGACGCCGTTGGCCGAGCATTCCAGCAAAAGTGTATGAACGGTTTTGCGGACGGAATTGCGAGGACCTATATGGGTAAGAAGGACGACGACGGCGTGAACGACCGCATGTGCATCGTGACGCGCGAAAAAGGTGAGGCGGATGATCTGATCCGCTTCGTCGCCGGCCCGGACGGGAATGTCGTGCCGGACCTGAAGCGTCAGCTCCCCGGACGTGGATGCTGGGTGAAGGCCGAACGGGCGATCGTCGACAAGGCGGTCGCCAAGAAGCTTTTTTCGCGGGCGCTGAAGGCGGAAGCCAGGGCGGATGCGGAACTCGGCGCCGAAGTGGACCGTCTTCTGGCGGGCCAGCTTGGCGGCATGATGAACATGGCGCGCAAGGCGGCCCAGTTCATCACCGGTTCGTCGAAGGTCGACCAGGCGGTGCGTGCATTGGCGGCACTTGCGGTCTTCCACGCGACGGATGCCGCCGCCGATGGCGTGCGAAAAATTGACCAGGCGCGCAAGGCGGCAAGCTTCCTGCGCGATGACGAGACGGAAATACCGTCCTTCAAGCTCTTCTCGGAGAGTGAATTGGAGGGCCTTTTGGGCCAGAATGCTTTTATCCACGCCGCAGCGCTTGCAGGGCAGGCGGGTGAGGGTGTAGTGAAGCGCGCAATCATGCTCGAAAAGTACCGGGGCGACAGCCAAATGATGGCAAAAGGTGGCGCTGGCCATACCAACCGATGACGCGGTTACCGGCATTCGGCCGGCCGAAATCGCATTGGACGAACACAATTGAACGACGGAGTCTGGTGATACGCATCCGGCTCTGATCTTAGGAACGGAACGGAATGACCGACAACGAAGACGACAAGACGATCAGTGTGGCTGGCAAGAAGACCCTGAGCCTGAAGCCCTCGGGGGTTCAGCAGGGAACCGTTCGCCAGGACATGGGTCGTGGCCGGACGAAGGCCGTCGTGGTCGAGACCCGCACGAAGCGCCACTTCAGCCGCCCGGGAGACGAACGCACGGTAGCAGCACCTGTTGCACCGGTGCAGCAGCGCCAGCCCGCGCCGCAGCCGCAGCAGCCGCGCCCGGTGCAGCGCCAGACGCCGCAGGTGGAACATAGCCGTCCGCGCGGCGGCGTCGTGCTGAACCAGCTTTCCCCCGATGAAGTCGAGGCCCGTCGCCGCGCGCTTGCAGAAGCGCAGATCCGCGACGCCGCCGAAGCGCGCCAGCGCGCCGAGGACGAGGCCCGCCGCAAGGTGGAAGAGGAAGCGCGCCAGAAGGCCGCCGAAGAAGAGCGTCTGCGCCTGGAGAAGGAAGAAGCCGAGCGCCGCGCCATCGAGGCCGCTTCGCCGGCCCCGGCCGTGGCCGAGGTTGCCGCCGAGCCGGTCGTTGTCGCCAAGCCCGCCGTTACGGCGCCCGCAGGTGCCGACAGCCGCCCGCAGCCGACCCGCACCACTCCGGCCGTGACGCCTGCAGCCGTTCCCGGCCGTGGCCGTCGCGAGACGGAAGAGGAAGAGGCAGCACGCCCGCGCGGCGGTGCCCCGGTCAACCGTGGCAAGGTCACGCGTCCGGAACCTGCCAAGGTCCCGGCCCGTCCGAAGGCCGACGACGGCCGCCGCCAGGGCAAGCTGACGCTGACCACCGCTTCGACCGACGAGGACGCCACGCAGCGTGGCCGTTCGCTCTCGGCCATGCGCCGTCGCCAGGAGAAGTTCAAGCGCAGCCAGATGCAGGAGACCCGCGAAAAGGTCATGCGCGAAGTCATCCTGCCGGAAACCATCACCATCCAGGAACTGTCGCAGCGCATGTCCGAACGCGCCGTCGACGTCATCAAGTACCTGATGAAGGAAGGGCAGATGATGAAGCCCGGCGATCTGATCGACGCCGACCTGGCTGAAATCATCGCTGGCGAATTCGGCCATACGGTCAAGCGCGTTTCGGAATCCGACGTCGAAGAGGGCATCTTCAATGTATCCGACGACGACGGCGATCTGGAAGCCCGTCCGCCGATCGTGACCATCATGGGTCACGTCGACCACGGCAAGACCTCGCTGCTCGACGCTATCCGCAAGACGAGCGTCGTCTCCGGCGAAGCCGGCGGCATCACGCAGCATATCGGCGCCTACCAGGTCGAGCACAACGGCCACAAGATCACCTTCATCGACACCCCCGGCCACGCCGCGTTTACTGCGATGCGTGCCCGTGGTGCGCAGGCGACGGACATCGCGATCCTCGTGGTCGCGGCCGACGACAGCGTGATGCCGCAGACGATCGAGTCCATCAACCACGCCAAGGCGGCCGGTGTTCCGATCATCGTGGCGATCAACAAGATCGACAAGCACGAAGCCGACCCGCAGAAGGTGCGCAACCAGCTCCTTCAGCACGAGGTCTTCGTCGAATCGATGGGCGGTGAAACGCTCGACGTCGAAGTCTCGGCCAAGAACGGCCTGAATCTCGACAAGCTGCTCGAAGCCGTGCTGCTGCAGGCCGAAATCCTCGACCTCAAGGCGAACGTCAACCGCACCGCCGAGGGCGTCGTCGTCGAAGCCGAACTCGACCGCGGCCGCGGTGCCGTCGCGACGGTTCTCGTGCAGAAGGGCACGCTGACGCCCGGCCAGATCATCGTGGCCGGCGACCAGTGGGGCCGTGTGCGCGCGCTCGTCAACGACAAGGGTGAACACGTCAAGTCGGCAGGGCCTTCCATGCCCGTCGAAGTGCTCGGTCTCTCCGGTACGCCGGCTGCCGGCGATCGCTTCGCCGTCGTCGAAAACGAAAGCCGTGCCCGCGAAATCTCGGAATACCGTCTGCGTCTCGCCCGCGAGAAGCAGGTTGCCCGCCAGGCCGGGTCGCGCGGCTCGCTCGAGCAGATGATGAGCCAGCTCCAGTCCACGGGTCTCAAGGAGTTCCCGCTGGTCATCAAGGGCGACGTGCAGGGCTCGATCGAAGCCATTGCCGGCGCTCTCGACAAGCTCGGCACCGACGAAGTCCGTGCACGCATCGTGCATTCGGGCGCCGGCGGCATCACCGAATCCGACATCTCGCTCGCCGAGGCGTCGAATGCGGCCATCATCGGCTTCAACGTCCGTGCCAACGCACAGGCCCGCACCGCGGCCGAGCGTGCCGGTCTCGAAATCCGCTACTACAACATCATCTACGATCTGGTGGATGACGTGAAGGCGGCCATGTCGGGCCTGCTCTCGCCGGAACGGCGCGAAACCTTCCTCGGCAATGCCGAAATCCTCGAGGTGTTCAACATCACGAAGGTCGGCAAGGTCGCGGGTTGCCGCGTCATCGAAGGCAAGGTCGAGCGTGGTGCCGGCGTGCGTCTCGTACGCGACAACGTCGTCATCCACGAAGGCAAGCTCAAGACGCTCAAGCGCTTCAAGGACGAAGTCGCCGAAGTGCCGATGGGCCAGGAATGCGGCATGGCCTTCGAGAACTACGAAGACATCCGCGCCGGCGACACGATCGAGTGCTTCCGCGTGGAGCACATCACGCGCACGCTCTAAGCGTCCGGCGATCCAAACATCATGCGAGCGCCGGATCGTTTCGGCGCTCGCATTTTTTTAAAGGTGACGACCATGGTAAGAGCAACATCCTCAGCGCCTTCGCAACGCATGCTGCGCGTGGGCGAGCAGGTGCGCGCGGCGATCACCCAGGTGCTTCAGCGCGGCGAAGTGCGCGATCCGCTGATCGAGACGACGGTGATCTCCATCTCGGAGGTGCGCATGTCGCCCGACCTCAAGCACGCCACGGCCTTCGTGACGCCGCTCGGCGTCAAGGACCACGACACGGTGATCGAGGCGCTCAACCGGAACGCAAAGTTCATCCGCGGCCGTATGGGCTCCCAGCTTCGCCAGATGAAGTACATGCCCGACGTGCGCTTCCGCGACGATACGAGCTTCGACAATTACAAGAAGATCGACGAAATCCTGCGTTCGCCGGAAGTCGCCCGCGATCTTGCCGCCGACGACGACGGCGACAAATAAACTAGGAATAAGATGTCCAAGCCCCGCAAGCCCAAGGGCCGGCCGATTTCCGGCTGGCTTATCCTCGACAAGCCGTTCGATTTCGGCTCGACCGAAGCCGTCGCCAAGATCAAGTGGCTGTTCAAGGCGCAGAAGGCCGGCCATGCCGGCACGCTCGATCCGCTCGCCTCCGGCATGCTGCCGATCGCGCTGGGCGACGCCACCAAGACCGTGCCTTATGTCATGGATGGCCGCAAGATCTACGAATTCACCGTCACCTGGGGCGAGGAGCGCAGCACAGACGACCTCGAAGGTACGGTGACGCAGAGCGCCGACAAGCGCCCCACGGCCGACGCGATCAAGGCGATCCTCGGCGAATATACCGGCACCATCCAGCAGATTCCGCCGCAGTTTTCCGCAATCAAGATCGACGGCGAGCGCGCCTACGATCTCGCCCGCGAAGGCGAAGTCGTCGAAATCCCGTCGCGCGAGGTGGAAATCCATCGGCTGACGCTGATCGGCTGCCCGGACGAGAACACGGCGGAATTCGAGGTCGAATGCGGCAAGGGCACCTATGTGCGCGCGCTCGCCCGCGATTTCGGCCGCCAGCTCGGCTGTTACGGCCATATTTCCGGGCTGCGCCGCAGCTTCGTCGCGCCCTTCGGCGAGGACGACATGGTGCCGCTCGCCGAGCTTACGGCGCTGGAAAAGATCGAGGATGAGGCCGAGCGCCTGGCTGCCCTCGACGCTTTCCTGATCGATACTGGCGAGGCGCTCTCCAGCCTGCCGCAGATCGTCATCAACGACGACCAGGCGCATCGCCTGCGCATGGGCAATCCGATCATCCTGCGCGGTCGCGATGCGCCGGTTTCGGCGGACGAGGCCTATGCCACGGCGCGCGGAAAACTGGTGGCGATCGGCGAGATCGGCGGCGGCGAATTCCGGCCCAAGCGGGTCTTTGCCGGCTAACAATGGGTCGGCGGAACCAATCGCTGCCGACTTGATTTCACCACAAGCTACAGGCTTTATGGCCGGCGAGGTTCGCTCACAAGCGGGCAGGGCGGCGCATTGCCGTCTCGCCCGGTCGCGGGCGAAGGGTGAAAGGGCTGGCCGTTGACGATTGCGCCGACTGACAGAACGGTGTCCGATGAGGACGCGGGTGAGGGCGCAGGCCCTGTTCAGAGCCGCCGGCGCATGCACCACCCGGTCGTCTTCTACCTCGTCTGCCTCATCCTCGTCATCGTCATTCCGTCCTTCCTGTTTTCGATCGTCGTGCTGAAGCGCACCAATGAGGCGCAGGAACGCATCTTCGAATCGCTGCTGCGCACGTCGACGGGCGCCGTGAACCGTGCGGTCGAGCGCGAGATTTCCGGCATGTTCTCGACGCTCAACTTCCTGTCGACCTCGGACAGCCTGGAAAAGGGCGATTACGCGTCCCTGCATGGGCAGGCGACCAAGGCGCTCGAAGGCACGGACATCTATTTCCTCGTCATCGACCAGACGATGCGGCAGTTGCTCAACACGCGCGTGCCCTACGGCACGGTGCTGAAAACGACCTCCGAGCCGGTCTCCGCCGGCCTGGCGCTGGAGCGCGGCGAGCGCATCGTCTCGGACCTGTTCTTCGGCAGGACCGCGCAGCAATGGGTGTTCAATGTTTACCAGCCGATGCGCCTTGCCAATGGCCAGCATGTGCTGCTGACGCTGACGAAGAACGCCGAGTCGCTCCGGCGCGCGGTCAATCCGGATATTCTCTCGCCCGGCTGGAATGCGGCGGTGCTGGATTCCGAAGGCACGGTCATCGTCTCGACGGATGACAAGCAGAAGACGGGAACGCCCTTCTTCCTGCGCGTCGTGCCGTCGCTGCGCCTCGGCGTCAGCACCATGCGGCAGGGCGGCACCGAGTATCAGGTCGTCACGGAATTCTCCTCGCTTGCCGGCTGGCGCATGATCGCCTGGGCGAAATCGTCGGATGTGCAGGGGCCGGCCGTCTCCTCCTTCCTCTGGCTGACGATCGGCGGCGCGGTCTTTGCGGCGCTCGCCGCGGCCAGCGCCGTCGGCATCGCCCGCGTGCTGTCGCGCGACGTCAGGCTGCTGGCGCATGATGCGCGCCGGCTCGGCCACGGCGAACGGGTCGCGCCGCGCCCCTATGCCATTTCCGAGCTGGAGACAGTATCGCGCGCGCTCGCCGAGGCGGCCGATGCCCGTGTCAAATCGGAAAACGAGGTGCGCTTCCTGATGCGCGAGGTGGCGCACCGCTCGAAGAACCAACTGACCGTCATCCAGGCCATGCTGAACCAGTCGGCGGCGGGTGCGGACAATGCGGCCGACTTTGCGGATACCTTCCGCAAGCGCGTCGCCGGTCTCGCCCGCTCGACGGACCTGATGATCGCCAATGCCACCCAGGGCGTAAACCTCGCCGAACTCGCCAAGAACCAGCTAAAACCCTTCACGCCGGACGACACGACGCGCGTGCGCATCGCCGGCCCCGCTGTGCTGCTCGATCCGCAGGCCTCCCAGACCCTCGGCATGGCGCTGCACGAGCTTTCCACCAATGCCACGAAATACGGTGCGCTCGCCAATGAGACGGGCGTGGTCTCGCTGAGCTGGGTGACATCGGGCGACGACCTCAATCTCATCTGGCGCGAAAGCCGGGCGACGATCGACAAGGATGCCATCGCCGCAAGCCGCAAGGGTTTCGGCAGCGTCGTGCTGGAACGCATGCTCGGCATGGCGCTCGATGCCAAACTCGACTTCATCGTGCATGACGACGGCATCGAATGGCGGGTGACGATCCCCCTGGCGCGGCTGCGCGATGAGGACGTCCACCAGCAGGGCACCGCGCCATGAGCAAGCCGGCTTTCTTCCGACATATCCATTGCAGGTCTATTTCATGACGTCCTTCTTGCGTGTGTTCGCCGTCCTGGCATGCCTTGTCGCCTCCATCCCTTCCGCCTTCGCCGCCTATGGCGAATGTTACGTCGACGACCCGACGGGCACGCCGCTCAACGTGCGCACGGCGCCCAACGGCACGATCCTGACGACGCTTGCGAACGGCTCGATCGTCGAGGTGGTCGACGAGATGAAGGTCGGCCAGAAACACTGGCTCTTCGTGGCGCGGCAGGGTGAACGGCTCGGCTGGATCTTCGGCGCCTATGTCGTGTGCAAGCAGCCGGGAGAAACGCGCGAGGCGGGACCGAGCCAGCCGGCCGAGCAGCGCTAGGCGTCCCGAACGACGGCTCTTCCCTTTCATAAGGGAATGGTTTATAGGCACCGCCAGCAATGCGGGCCTAGGCTCCGCTTGCATTCACGGCCATTGCTGGACGACATCCCGGCTTTTGGCGTCCTAAGTTCTCCATTCATGAAAGGACATACGATGTCGATTACTGCTGAGCGCAAGGCTGCGCTGATCAAGGAATATGCAACTGTCGAAGGCGACACCGGTTCCCCGGAAGTCCAGGTTGCTATCCTGACCGAGCGGATCAACAACCTGACCGGCCATTTCAAGGACCACAAGAAGGACAACCACTCCCGTCGTGGCCTTCTGACCATGGTTTCCAGCCGTCGCTCGCTTCTTGATTACCTCAAGAAGAAGGACGAAGCCCGTTACAGCAAGCTGATTGCTGCCCTGGGCATTCGCCGCTAAGCCTTTTCGGCGGGCGTTCTTCGTGAGCGCCCGCCGCTTTCTTTTGCGGAGCAGACGCTTCGCCAGACCGTTCCCCCTGTGCCGGTTGCGACCGCCTCGTGAAACGGAATTCTCCAGCAGGCCGGATGGGCCGGTCCTGCGGAACCAACCGATGACCTGTCATGGGGCAGGATTGCAGGATGCTTCAGGCGCGCGCCTGTCGTCGGCCGGGCTCAAAGAGCCTTCGCCCGCAGAGTTCGCGAGCCACCACCCGGAAGCCTCCCGTTGTCTTGCCCATGATGCGTCATGAAAGCGGATAGACCACCTGCGCCTTTTCGGGCGGCGGTGCGCGTATCTGCCAAGAAGGACAAGACATGTTCGATACCCATACGGTTGAAATCGAATGGGCGGGCCGTCCGCTCAAGCTGGAAACCGGCAAGATCGCCCGTCAGGCTGATGGCGCGGTTCTCGCGACCTACGGCGAAACCGTCGTTCTCGCCACCGTCGTTTCCGCCAAGGCGCCGAAGCCGGGCCAGGATTTCTTCCCGCTGACCGTCAACTACCAGGAAAAGACCTACGCCGCCGGCAAGATTCCGGGTGGCTACTTCAAGCGCGAAGGCCGCCCGTCGGAAAAGGAAACGCTGGTTTCCCGCCTGATCGACCGCCCGATCCGCCCGCTCTTCCCGGAAGGCTACAAGAACGACACGCAGGTCGTCGTCACCGTCGTCCAGCATGACCTCGAAAACGATCCCGACGTCCTGTCGATGGTTGCCGCTTCCGCAGCGCTCACGATCTCCGGCGTTCCCTTCATGGGCCCGGTCGGCGGTGCGCGCGTCGGCTACATCAATGGCGAATACGTCCTGAACCCGCATCTCGACGAGATGGACGAGTCCGTTCTCGACCTCGTCGTCGCCGGCACGCAGGACGCCGTCCTGATGGTCGAATCCGAAGCCAAGGAACTGAACGAAGACGTCATGCTCGGCGCCGTCATGTTCGGCCACAAGGGCTTCCAGCCGGTCATCGACGCGATCATCAAGCTCGCTGAAGTGGCTGCCAAGGAACCGCGCGACTTCAACCCGGAAGACCATTCCGCGCTCGAAGCCGAAATGCTCGGCCTTGCCGAAACCGAACTGCGCGCTGCCTACAAGATCACCCAGAAGGCCGATCGTTACGCCGCCGTCGACGCCGTCAAGGCGAAGGTGAAGGCCCACTTCTTCCCGGAAGGCGTTGAGCCGAAGTACACGGCCGAAGTCATCGGCGCCGTCTTCAAGCACCTCCAGGCCAAGATCGTTCGCTGGAACATCCTCGACACCAAGAGCCGCATCGACGGCCGCGACCTCGACACCGTTCGCGCCATCGTCTCCGAAGTCGGCATCCTGCCGCGCACGCACGGTTCGGCGCTCTTCACCCGCGGTGAAACCCAGGCTGTCGTCGTTGCGACGCTGGGCACCGGCGAAGACGAGCAGTATGTCGATAGCCTGACCGGCATGTACAAGGAACGTTTCCTGCTGCACTACAACTTCCCGCCCTACTCGGTCGGTGAAACGGGCCGCATGGGCTCCCCGGGCCGCCGCGAAATCGGCCACGGCAAGCTCGCCTGGCGCGCTATCCGCCCGATGCTGCCGACGGCGGAACAGTTCCCCTACACGCTGCGCGTCGTCTCCGAGATCACCGAGTCGAACGGCTCGTCCTCGATGGCAACGGTTTGCGGCACCTCGCTCGCGCTGATGGACGCCGGCGTTCCGCTGGCCAAGCCGGTTGCCGGCATCGCCATGGGCCTGATCCTCGAAGGCGACCGTTTCGCCGTTCTCTCCGACATCCTCGGTGACGAAGACCACCTCGGCGACATGGACTTCAAGGTCGCCGGCACCGCCGACGGCATCACCTCGCTGCAGATGGACATCAAGATCGCCGGTATCACCGAAGAGATCATGAAGGTCGCGCTCAGCCAGGCACAGGGCGGCCGCAAGCACATCCTCGGCGAAATGGCCAATGCCATCTCCGAAGGCCGCTCGCAGCTCGGCGAATTCGCACCGCGCATCGAAGTCATGAACATCCCGGTCGACAAGATCCGTGAAGTCATCGGCACGGGCGGCAAGGTCATCCGCGAAATCGTCGAGAAGACCGGCGCCAAGATCAACATCGAAGACGACGGCACGATCAAGATCGCATCGTCCTCCGGCAAGGAGATCGAAGCGGCCCGCAAGTGGATCCACTCGATCGTCGCGGAACCGGAAGTCGGCCAGATCTACGAAGGCACGGTCGTCAAGACCGCCGACTTCGGCGCCTTCGTCAACTTCTTCGGCCCGCGCGACGGCCTCGTGCACATCTCGCAGCTCGCCCAGGAGCGCGTTGCCAAGACCTCCGACGTCGTCAAGGAAGGCGACAAGGTCTGGGTCAAGCTGATGGGCTTCGACGAGCGCGGCAAGGTTCGCCTCTCCATGAAGGTCGTCGACCAGGCGACCGGCAAGGAAGTCGCTGCCGAGAAAAAGGGCGACGGCGAAGCCGCCGAGTAAGCCTACTCTCTACCTTTGAAAGGGGCGCGGAGCGGCACGTTCCGCGCCCCTTTTACTTATGCTCAATCTGTTCTCCCGCCCGTCCGAAAGCCCACCCATATGACCCGCGAAGCCCTGAAAACCCTGTTCCATCCTTTCGCCTCCGGCACGCTTGCCATGCCCGGCGAGGACGAGCGCTATCTGTTCCTCGGCGCAGAGGCCGGCCAGCGGCCGCCGGAAGGCTTTGGGGCGGTGCTCGACGCGGTCCAGCCGCTTCGCCCGCTCTATCGCGGCCTGGAGGCGGTGCGCGTGCCCGTCAAGCCGCTGGTCGAGGGCGAGGACTATGACGGCGCGCTCATCCTGATCAACAAGCACAAGGGCGAGAACGAGAACCGCATCGCGGAAGCGCTGCGCCGCGTGCGCACCGGCGGCATCATCATCGTTGCCGGCGGCAAGGAAGACGGCATCCAGTCCATGCGCAAGCGCCTGGACCAATTGGGCCTGACCGGCGACTACATGCCGAAATATCACGGCCTCGCCATCTGGTTCGCCCGTCCGGAAGACCCGGCCGATGCGATCGCCAAGCTGGCGGCCAAGCCGGTGCGCATCGTCGGCCGCTTTACCGCAGCCCCGGGCATGTTCTCGCATGACCGGATCGACGACGGCTCCGAACTGCTCGCGACCCGCATTCCGGAAGATTTCCACGGCCACGCCGCCGATTTCGGCGCGGGCTGGGGCTACCTCTCCGTCATGCTCGGCGGCCGCGCGCCGCAGGTGAAGGGCATCGACCTGTTCGAGGCGCATTACGAAGCGCTCGAAGCCGCCAAGGAGAACATGGCGGAGAACTGCCCGAACATTCCGACGCGCTACTACTGGTTCGACCTGACAGCCGAGACGCCGCGCGACCACTACGACCTCATCGTCATGAACCCGCCCTTCCACGAGGGCCATGCGGCCGACCACGCGCTCGGCGCCGGCATGATCCAGGCGGCGGCGAAGGCGCTCAAGGTCGGCGGCCGCCTGCTGATGGTCGCCAACCGCGGCCTGCCTTACGAGCCGGTGCTGAAGGAAGCCTTCAAGGAATCGGGCGAGGTCTGCCGCAACGCCCGCTTCAAGGTCCTCTGGGGCAAGCGCTAGTCTAAATGCTCACAGCGGCAGCGCGAAGGTCTGTTTGATCGTCTCGCTCGGCACGTCCGTCTTGACGTTCTGGATGCCGTTCTTGCGGGTAAGGTTGGCCGCCTGGAAGCGGCGGTAGTCCGCAAGGTCCGACACGACGACGCGCAACAGCGCGTCGCTCTCGCCGAGCATGATGTAACACTCCACCACCTCGGGCAGCCGCTTCATCGCGGCGATGAAATGGTCGATCGTCTCGGCATCCTGTGCCGTGAGCCAGACGCGGGCGAACATGGAAAGTTGCAGACCGACCTTCGCCTGGTCGACCACCGCCACGTAACGGCTGATCACGCCCGCCTCCTCCAGCAGCTTGACCCGGCGCAGACAGGGCGAGGGCGACAGGCCGACGCGCCTTGCCAGTTCGATATTCTGCATCCGACCGTCCTGCTGTAACTCGCGCAGGATGCGGCGATCTATGTCGTCGAGCTGCATTGGAATCCTCACAAACGTTCAAGCCGCTTGACGGCAGCTGATGCCAAACTCTTCCCCAGCTTTGGCATCTTGGCAACCCCGTTGCGCACGGGGTCGGCTAGGCTTGCCTCGGTTTGACGAGGAGAGCGATATGGACTGGGCTTGGGTTCTGGCGGCATCGGGCTTTGCATTCGCCATGGCGGGCACGCCGGGGCCGAACAACACGATGGTGACGGCCTCCGGCGCGAATTACGGCTTCCGCCGCACGCTTCCGGTGGCGATCGGCATGGGCATCGGTGTCGCCGTCATCATCTTCGTCGTTGCGGCGGCGGGCGGATCGATCGTCTCGGAGCCGCGCGTGCATCTGGTGCTGAAGTGGGTGGGCGTCTCCTATCTGCTCTGGCTCGCCTGGCGCATTGCCAATGCCGCGCCCGCAGGCTTTGCCGCGGAGAATGGCAGGCAGCGGCCGTTCACGGTCGTGGAAGGCGCGCTGCTGCAACTCGTCAATCCAAAGCTCTGGGTGATGGTGGCGGGCGCCGTCGTCACCTATGGCAGCGGCATCGCCGGAGACCTGACGGTTCCGGCCGCCTTCGCCGTCATCTTCGGCGGTGCGACCCTCGTCAGCACCTTGGCCTGGACCGCCGTCGGCGTGGGAGCCGCGCGGTTCATTACGCGCGAGCGCAGCCTCCGGCTGTTCAACCGGGCGATGGCGCTGCTGCTCGTCCTCTCGCTTGTGCCGGTCGTGCTGGAATAGCGACCGATTGCCATTTCAATGAAAGAGGTCCACCATCACGGAACCGTTCCGTTCAGGAGATCCGTAATGGCTTTTGGACCTGCAAGACCGCCGATCACGGAAGATGTGGCGGAAGTCATCGTCAAGGATGTGAAGGAGGCGGAGGGGCATACGCCGACCTCCGAAGTGCCGCTCGCCTTCCTGAAGCGCGCCGCGGAGGGAAAAGTGCCGGAAATGAACAGCCGCGTGCGCGTGCTGTTCCTCGGCGTGCTCGCCGTGGTCATCCTGCTCGTCGTCGTGCTGATGGCGCTTTGAGCGCAGGGGAAGACGGCGCGAAGCTTCCGCTTCGCGCCGCAAATCCTATTCGCTGTCGGCCTTTGCCAGACGCTCCAGCGTCGGCATGGAGGTGATGTTGTAGCCGGCGTCCACGTAGTGGATTTCGCCGGTGACGCCGCTCGACAGGTCGGAAAGCAGGTACAGCGCCGAATTGCCGACATCCTCGATGGTGACGGTGCGGCGCAGCGGCGCATTCTTCTGCTGCCAGGAGAGCATGGCGCGTGCATCGGAAATGCCGGCACCGGCGAGCGTGCGGATCGGGCCAGCCGAGATCGCGTTGACGCGGATGCCGCGCGGGCCGTAGTCCCCGGCAAGATAGCGCACGGAGGCTTCCAGAGCCGCCTTGGCGACACCCATGACATTGTAGTTCGGCATGATGCGCACCGAGCCGCCATAGGTCAGCGTCAGGAGCGAGCCGCCTTCCGTCATCAGCTCTGCCGCCCGCTTGGCAATCTCCGTAAACGAGAAGCAGGAGATCACCATGGTGCGCGAAAAATTGTCGCGCGAGGTGTCGGCGTAGAGGCCCTTCAGCTCGTTCTTGTCGGAAAAACCGATGGCGTGCACGACGAAATCGAGCTTGCCCCACTTTTCCTTGATGGCCTCGATCGTCGAATCCACCGAGGCGATGTCCTCGACGTCGCAGGGGATGACGAAATCCGAGCCGAGCTCGGCGGCAAGCGGCTTCACGCGCTTGCCGAGCGCTTCGCCCTGGTAGGTGAAGGCGAGTTCCGCGCCCTGGCCCGCCAGCTTCTGGGCGATGCCCCAGGCGATGGAGTGGTTGTTCGCGACCCCCATGATGAGGCCGCGCTTGCCGTTCATGATCCCCGTCATGCTGGTCATCCGTTGTGGCGCTGGAAGACCAGCGTGGCGTTCGTGCCGCCGAAGCCGAAGGAATTGGAAAGAACGGTGTCGATCTTGGCATTGTCGATGCGCTTGCGCACGATCGGCACGCCGTCGAATTCCGGGTCGAGCTCGGTGATATGCGCGCTCTCGCCGATGAAGCCGGCCTGCATCATCAGGAGGCCGTAGATCGATTCCTGCACGCCGGCTGCACCCAGCGAATGGCCGGTCAGCGACTTGGTCGACTGGATGTGCGGGATCTTGTCGCCGAAGACTTCGCGGATCGCGCCGATCTCCTTCGAATCGCCGACGGGCGTCGAGGTGCCGTGCGTGTTGATATAGTCGACGTCGCCTTTCACCGTGGCAAGCGCCTGGCGCATGCAGCGGATCGCGCCTTCGCCCGACGGAGCGACCATGTCGTAGCCGTCCGAGGTCGCGCCGTAGCCGACGATTTCCGCATAGATCTTGGCGCCGCGGGCCTTGGCACGCTCGTATTCTTCCAGCACCAGCACGCCGGCGCCGCCGGCGATGACGAAGCCGTCGCGGCTGACGTCATAGGCGCGCGAGGCGGTGGCAGGCGTGTCATTGTACTTGGACGACATGGCGCCCATGGCGTCGAAGAGGTTCGACATGGTCCAGTCGAGGTCCTCGTGGCCGCCGGCGAACATGATGTCCTGCTTGCCCCACTGGATCATTTCCGCGGCATTGCCGATGCAGTGCGCCGAGGTCGAGCAGGCCGAGGAGATGGAATAGTTGACGCCGTGGATCTTGAACCAGGTGGCAAGCGTCGCCGATGCCGTGGACGACATCGCCTTCGGCACGGCGAACGGGCCGATGCGCTTGGGCGAGTTGTTCTTCAGCGTGATCTCGGCCGCCTCGATCAGCGTGCGGGTGGAGGGGCCGCCCGAGCCCATGATGATGCCGGCGCGCTCGTTGGCGGCGTAATCGGCTTCTTCCAGGCCGGAATCGGCGATCGCCTGCTTCATGGCGACATGGTTCCAGGAGCCGCCCTGCGACAGGAAGCGGGCCGCGCGGCGATCCACGAGGTCGGCCGTGTCGATGTTCGGCGCACCCCAGACCTGGCACTTGAAGCCGTGGTCGGCGAAATCCTGGGAAAAGCTGATGCCGGAGCGCGCATCGCGCAGCGACGCCGTTACTTCGTCAGCATTGTTCCCGATGGAGGATACGATCCCCAGACCCGTGACAACAACCCGTCTCATGTTTCTGACCTTTATCTAGAACGTCTCGTGGTGAAGGCGGCGTAGGCCGCCGCCTCAGGCTTCCTTGTCCTTGGACAGGCCGACGCGCAGGTCGGATGCCTGATAGATAGTCTCGCCGTCGGCCTTCAGCCAGCCGTCGGCCGTGCCAAGCACGAGGCGGCCGCGCATGACGCGCTTGAAATCGATGCCGTATTCCAGGAGCTTCGTGGTCGGGCGGATCATGCCCTTGAATTTCACTTCGCCGGTGGAGAGCGCCATGCCGCGGCCGGGTTCGCCGAGCCAGCCGAGGAAGAAGCCGGTGAGCTGCCACATGCCGTCGAGGCCGAGGCAGCCCGGCATGATCGGGTTGCCCTGGAAGTGGCAGGGGAAATACCAGTCGTCGGGGCGCACATCGTATTCGGCGCGGATATAGCCCTTGTCGAAGGCACCGCCCGTTTCGGAAATGTCAGTAATGCGATGGACCATCAGCATGGGAGGCAGAGGAAGCTGGGCATTGCCGGGGCCGAAAAGCTCGCCGCGGCCGCAGCTCAGAATTTCCTCATAGTTGTAGCTGGATTGCCTGGTCGTCATCGAATGTCTCATCCCCGGTCGCGTAGACGCTTATTGCGTTTAGATTTAGAGCAGCTAAGGCGCGAATTGAAGCACCCCGGACCACCCCTTTTTATCGTCGCGCCCTGGCCGGGCGATACGTTAATTCAGCAGTCCGCATACATGATGCTTGCGGTGACAGCCAGCCTAAATTCGGGCGGGGCAAGCAAAGGCCCCGGTTTTTCCGCCTGTTGCGCGCCTTTCAAGCGCCGTAATCCTATTGAATCCCGGCGGCGCTAAAGTTATATCGAAATATCAAGATTGTTGTTCAAGGCCAGACAAGCGGATCCGTCGCCCATGACGCATGCACACGAGTTGCCCATCGAAGAGCGCCTGCGCCATTCCGGCCTGCGCCCGACGCGCCAGCGCGTGGCTCTCGCCGACCTGCTGTTCGCCAAGGGCGATCGCCACCTGACGGTGGAAGAACTGCACGAAGAAGCCGTGACTGCGGGCGTTCCGGTGTCTCTCGCAACCGTCTACAACACGCTGCACCAGTTCACCGAGGCGGGCCTGATCCGTGTTCTCGCGGTCGAAAGCTCGAAGACCTACTTCGACACGAATGTCTCCGACCACCACCATTTCTTCGTCGAGGGCGAAAACCACGTTCTCGACATTCCGGTGAGCAATATCGCGATCGGCAACCTGCCGGAGCCGCCGGAAGGCATGGAGATCGCTCACGTTGATGTGATCATCCGCCTGCGCCCGCGCAAGCCTTGAGAGCACTCTAAGCCCTCACATCACGTCATCCGGATGCCGCCCCGGCCGCGGCCTGTAGACCGGAAACCGCCAGCCGAACCGCAACGCCCCGCCGCGCACGATGAAGGCCGCGCCAATTCCGATTGCCGAGGCGAGCCAGAGTGGTACGCCGGCGACGCTCGCCGCCGTGAAGGCCGCGGAGCCGATGAGTGCCGCGGTGACGTAGACCTCCGGCCGCAGCAGCACGGAAGGCTCGCCAGCCAGCAGGTCCCGCAGGATGCCGCCGAAACTTGCGGTCAGCACGCCGGTGGTGATCGCGACCGTCGGCGATCCGGTTGCGGCAAGCCCCTTGGCGGCCCCCATGACGCAATAGGCCGAGACCCCCATCGCATCGAGCCAGAGCAGCAGGCGGTAGCGCGACTCGATGCGGTGCGCGAGCACGAAGACGACAAGCGCCACCACCACGCAGACGATGAGATAGGTCGGGTTCACCACCCAGAAGACCGGTGTAGCGCCGAGGATCACGTCACGGAACGTGCCGCCGCCGATGCCGGTCGCGGCCGCAAGGAACAGGAAGCCGATGATGTCGAGCTGCTTGCGCGAGGCCGAAAGCGCGCCGGTGGCGGCGAAGACCGCCACGCCGGTATAGTCGAGCAGTTCCAGGATCGGCACGCTTGTTGTCCCCTTCCATCACAGGCCCGTTCTCGGGCCAAGCCTCGCGACAGCTTTGCCGCGTTAGAGTGCGCGCCCGTGTACCCGGGCAGAATCAGGCAGCGCGCCGGCTTGTCCGCATAATGACCGAATCGCCTGCCATGGAAAGGTTTGAGAGATGGCCATCCGCATCAGAATCCTGGCGCTTGTCTGCGCAGCGCTCGTTTCGACCGTCCTGCCGGTCCGCGCGGCGGAAATCGTGCCGGATGCCATCGCGACGGCGCAGGCCGAAGTCGCCAAGCGCTGCAAGACGCCGATCTACGGCGAGGACTTTTCCGAAACCATCGATTTCAACAATGACAGCCTTCCCGACGCCATCGTCAATCTCGGCGCGGTCAATTGCGACGGCACGCCCGGCGGCCTGTGCGGCAATGTCGGCTGCCCCTACGAATTCTACATCCAGGTGGCCGAGGGCGGCTATTTCCTCGCCGCCAATGCCGATCTCTACGGCTACGAGCTGAAGAAGCGCTACGGCAACATGGTGCTGGAACTGAAGGCCAATGCCGCAAGCTGCGGGCGCGACGATTCCGAATATTGCATCATGACGATCCGCGTGCGCGGCGCCCAGTTCGACACGATCTCGAAAAAATAGCTTCTATTGCGGGAAGAGCGCGTGCGTGCGGCCGGCGAGATAGTAGGCGAGCAGGCCCGTCCATTCCCTGAGTGCCGTCGTCATCAGCTGGCTGTTCGTCGAGGGCTGGCTGAAATCGAAGGCAAGTCCGGCCTGGCCCGTCGTGCGGAAATCTGTTGGCCAGGGGAGCACGTCGATGTCGAGCTTGCGGAACAGGCCGACCGAGCGCGGCATGTGGAAGGCAGAGGTCACCAGCAGGCAGCGGCCGAGGCCGTTTGCCGCCAATAGTGCCTTGGTGTTCTCGACATTCTCGAAGGTGGTGCGTGATTCCGTCTCGCGGATCAGCCGGTCGGCAGGAACCCCAAAGGCTTCGAAGAAGCGCGTCGCCACCGCCGCATCGCCCTCATAGTTGCCGCTGAACGAGCCATCGCCGCCGGAAATCAGGATGCGTGCCGCGGGAAACTCCCGCGCCAGCCGCAGCGTCTCGATGAAGCGGTCGCCGGCCTGGTTCATCTCGAAGCCGCCACGCGCCGCAATCACTTCCGCCTCGATGCCACCGCCGAGCATGATGACGCAGCCCGGTCCGCCGGCCGGTAGCTCCGCCCGCGGGATGCGGTCTTCCAGGGTTTGCAGCAGCACCGCGCCGGTCGAGGTGAACAGCGTGACAAAGAGCAGGAGGGCAGCAAAAATATTTGCCGTCGTCCGCAGCCGCTTCCAGCGCATCAGCCCGGCCAGCAGGCCGAACACGACCAGCAGAAGGGCAAGCGACAGGGGCTGGGCCGCGAGCCAGAAGATCTTCGAGGCATAATAGGTCAAGCGTCACCCGCCCTGTTGTCGTCGTGCGGGCGCGTTCACGCTCTCCCGAGAGCCGGCGTTGTCGCCGCCGCCTTGCCGCGCCGCAGATAGAGGATGCCGGCCGCGATCGCAATGCCGGCGGCGAAAACCGCAATGGCAACGAACGGGCGATAGGCGATCCAGGCGATGGCGATGACGGCCGGGCCGATCAGCAGGGTGAAGATGAGGGCGATCGCCGTCGTGCCGAAGCGCACGATGGAGCCGATGAAGGGCACCACGTCGGCGATGACGCCGAGGATCGACAGGATGAAGGCGAAGCCGACGAAGATGCCGACGAGGCCGCCGACCCGCACCAGCCAGGTGATGATCGTGTTCTCGCTCTGCGCCGCGTCGAACATGGCCGGCGCATCGAGAAGGCCGGCGTCGCTCAGGAAGAGGTCGCGCCCGTTTGTTGTCTTGTAGGGCGTCAGCCCGCTGCCGCGCTGCGCGCCGATAAAGCTTGCCTCGGAAATGTCCGAGCGCTCGAAGCGGATGCGGATATCGCCGACCTGCGGGTCCTCCGGGTTGAAGGAGAAGACGGCCTGGCCGGCGATCGTCGAGACCGGCTTGCCGAGCGTCACCGCCTCGCCCATCCGGTTCGCCTCGATGGCGGTCAGCGGCACGGGGCGCTCGTCGCCAAGGCGGGCGACCGCGCGGCCCTCCACGCTGAAGGCGCCGATCGTGGCGGATTTCACCGGGAAGCTCGCATCGTCGATGGGCTTCTGCGGATTGTCATGGCCCGACTGGCGGAAGTTGTTGGAGTTGACTTCGTTGCTCTTCCATTCCTTGTGGTAGGAATAGGTGGTGACCGTTTCCTCGCTGCCGCCGAGCTGCTTGCGCGTCTCCGACTTCGAGGTCTCGATCCACTGGTACATCTCGACGATGCGGTTGACGCCGACCGCGCCATCCGCCGAAATGCCGAGCACGTCGTCCTCCGGCACGCCCACCGGCTTCACCGGCCCGGAAATATGCACGAGCTTTCCGTCGTTTGCCGGATCGACGCTGCCATTGTCGACCGAAACGACGAGGCCAGCACCCTCGACGAGCGCGCGATAGGTCTTCACCGACCGGCCTTCATTCCAGAACAGCAGCCAGATGCAGGCGATGAGAAGGATGAAGCCGACCACGATCTTGATCAGCGCGCCCTTCAGCCTGGAGAACCAAGAGGTGGTCGTCGTTTCCGTAAAGCTCATGTTGTCCCCCGACAAGGCGTGCGTCCAATCCCTGAGACGCCCGAAAGCTCATGCTTATTCGCGCTTCCTTACCTGCGCAAGCGGGCACATAATTCAGCGGGGGCGAAGGGCAGGGCGCGGAACATCCCGCCACGCCCTTCGTTCATTGCTGAAATGCGAAGGGAGCAACTCCATGACCGACGACCGCGAAGAAAAAATCCGCAAACGCGCCCACGAACTCTGGCGGCAGGAAGGCCAGCCTGACGGCAAGCCCGACGATCACTGGTTTCAGGCGGCCCGCGAAATCGACCAGGGCGACGGCGAAATCGAGGGCGACGACGTCCCCAACCTCGCCGCAGTACGCGAAGCCGCCCGCCAGCACACGGACGCCTTCGTCGTGAAGACCGACCTTGAAGACGCCGACCAGCGCGAGGTGCCGGGCACACGCGAACAGCCGTAGGGTGCTGGCGGTTTCAGTCTTTTATGGATCAAGGGAAGTTTGGTGGAGCTAAGCGGGATCGAACCGCTGACCTCTTGCATGCCATGCAAGCGCTCTCCCAGCTGAGCTATAGCCCCATAACGGGTCCGGCATGGCCGGTTTTCCGGGAACCGAAGCGGTGTGTCCGTTCGGTGTGCGGCTTATTACTTCCGGTGATCGGAGATGGCAAGCCGAAAAATGAGATCCGGCCGGTTTTTTTGAAACCGGCCGGAAAATCAAAAGCTTAAACTTCGTCTTCGTCGCCGGTGACGCCGATCAGGCCGGTCATGTCGTCATCGTCGTCTTCTTCCTGTTCCAGGAAGGTATCGTCCTCGTCGCCGTCGATTTCGACGTCGTCATCGCCCAGGTCCGGGATGTCGTCGCCGGCCGCTGCTTCGTCGTCGGCATCCTCGAGCGAGACGAGTTCGACTTCGGTGTTCTCCGTATCGACTTCGTTGACGTCCTCTTCCTCAGCCTTTTCGAGAACGGCGACAGCAGCCGTTTCCTCGAAATAGGACAGTGGGTAGGACTTGCCCGTGTAGGGGGAGACGATCGGATCGCGGTTCAGGTCGTAGAACTTCCTGCCCGTTTCCGGATCGATGCGTTTGGTTCCGAGTTCCGCTTTTGCCACAGTCGAAGCCTTCTCTGTGCCGTATGTTTCCGGCGGGGCCGGGTTGCCGGCGCGTTGAACGGTAGAATGATTAGCCGGTCCCCATAGTCGTCTTGGGCAATCCTGTCAAAGCCAAACTTCGGGAGGAAACGGCCGCCGCTCCCGGACGAATGTTTTCCGGCGGGATGATGACGCTTTAAATCGTTTGTGATAGCAAGCCCGCGTTCTCCCCGGGCGATCCTCTCCGGGGAGCGGTGGATGTATATAAGGAAGACGCCCATGTCGCACGGCGCAAGCAGCCGGCCCGCAACCGCCCGCAAATCCTCAGGCCTTTCCGGGACCGTCCGCATCCCCGGCGACAAGTCGATTTCCCACCGCTCCTTCATGTTCGGCGGCCTGGCCAGCGGCGAGACGCGCATCACCGGCCTGCTCGAAGGCGAGGACGTCATCAACACCGGCAAGGCCATGCAGGCCATGGGCGCCAAGATCCGCAAGGACGGCGACACCTGGATCATCAACGGCCTCGGCAACGGCGCGCTTCTCGCGCCGGAAGCGCCGCTCGATTTCGGCAATGCCGGCACCGGCTGCCGCCTGACCATGGGCCTCGTCGGGGTATACGATTTCTCGTCCACCTTCATCGGCGATGCTTCGCTGACCAAGCGCCCGATGGGTCGCGTGCTCAATCCGCTGCGCGAAATGGGTGTGCAGGTGACATCCGTCGACGGCGACCGCCTGCCCGTGACGCTGCATGGCCCGAAGACCCCGACGCCGATCACCTACCGCGTGCCGATGGCCTCCGCCCAGGTGAAGTCCGCGGTGCTGCTCGCGGGCCTCAACACGCCGGGCATCACGACGGTCATCGAGCCGATCATGACGCGCGACCATACGGAAAAGATGCTGCAGGGTTTTGGCGCCAACCTGACTGTCGAGACGGATGCGGACGGCGTACGCACGATCCGGCTTGAAGGTCGTGGCAAGCTCACCGGCCAGGTCATCGACGTGCCGGGCGATCCGTCCTCGACGGCCTTCCCGCTGGTGGCGGCCCTGCTCGTGCCGGGCTCGGACATCACGATCCTCAACGTGCTGATGAACCCGACCCGCACCGGCCTGATCCTCACCTTGCAGGAAATGGGCGCCAATATCGACGTGCTGAACGCGCGTCTTGCCGGCGGCGAAGACGTGGCCGACCTGCGCGTACGCTCCTCCGAGCTCAAGGGCGTGACAGTGCCGGAAGACCGCGCGCCGTCGATGATCGACGAATATCCGGTGCTCGCCGTCGCCGCTGCCTTTGCCGAGGGCACGACCGTGATGAACGGCCTCGAAGAGCTGCGCGTCAAGGAAAGCGACCGCCTCTCCGCCGTCGCGATCGGCCTCAAGCTTAACGGCGTGGACTGCGACGAGGGCGAATCCTCGCTCGTCGTGCGCGGCCGCCCGGATGGCAAGGGCCTCGGCAATGCCGCGGGTGCCGCCGTCGCCACGCATCTCGACCACCGCATCGCCATGAGCTTCCTCGTCATGGGCCTCGTTTCGGAACATCCCGTGACCGTGGACGACGCCACGATGATCGCCACGAGCTTCCCGGAGTTCATGGACCTGATGGCGGGGCTTGGGGCGAAGATCGAGGTGAACGATTAAACTTTCGACTTGGACGGGAATGGAGCGTTAATGGCTTCCGCCTAGGTTTCACCGAAGCCGAAAGACAGAGCATGACGAAATTTCCCGGCCGCCTCGTGCGACGTCTTGACGACGGACGCGTAGTTTATCGCCTGCATTTGCGGGCGAAGGCGGTTGTGCTGAGCGAAGTCGAATTTCAGGCCGTTGAAAGGCTGGTCTTACGGAGATGGCTGATCGGCGTGATCAGTGGCATCGGAATTTTACTTTCGGTGTTGCTCTCGCTTCATTTATACAGGCACGGCATCGTTTCGTCGGTTGTGCTTGTCATCTTCGTGGCTGTTCTGGTGGTGTTGGCGACAATAGCTGAGAAACGCCTCTTGACCCGCGCGAACGCCATGCTCGATGCTGCTCCTGTTTCTGCGGCAGACCGCCTTGAGGCTGTTCCATCTCAGATAAAGGCACTTCGGATTATCCTGAGGAATAGCATTGTTAGGGCGCCCCGGTTGGTGTTCTGGGCATTGCTGCTGTATCTGGGGATAACGTTTTTCGGAGCGCTTTTCGCTCTTGTTGAGCAAGTGCGAGGGAAAGCTCAAATAGCTCCGGACATTCATCCTGCTATTCTTGTCACACTGTCGGCTACCTATGGTCTGTGCCTACTGCTCGTGCTTCGCGCACGTAGGGCGGCTGAGCACGAGCGGCGTTGACTTCTGTAGGTCGAGGGCAAAAAGCTATGGCCAATGAGTTCCAGGACAATGTCTTGCCTCTTGGCATCGCCCCTCGTCTTCCGCTAACACCCTTCATGAAAAACATGTGACACATGGGTGTTCTATGAAAACGATTGCCATCGATGGTCCCGCCGCTGCCGGCAAGGGCACGCTGTCGCGCCGCATTGCGGAGGACTATGGCTTTCATCACCTCGATACGGGCCTGACCTATCGCGCGACGGCGAAGGCGCTGATCGATCGCGGGCTGCCGCTCGACGACGAGGCGGTGGCGGCCGGCGTGGCGCGCAATCTCGATCTCGGCGGGCTCGACCGCACGGTGCTGTCCGCCCATGACATCGGCGAGGCGGCGTCGAAGATCGCCGTGATGCCCTCGGTGCGCCGGGCGCTGGTCGAGGCGCAGCGCGGTTTTGCGGCGCGCGAGCCCGGCACGGTGCTCGATGGACGCGATATCGGCACCGTGGTCTGCCCCGATGCGGCGGTGAAACTCTATGTCACGGCCTCGCCGGAAGTGCGCGCGACGCGCCGGCTGGACGAGATCGTGGCGGGCGGCGGGGTGGCTGATTTCGAGACGATCCTCGACGATATCCGCCGCCGCGACGAGCGCGACATGGGCCGCGCCGACAGCCCGCTTCGCCCCGCCGACGATGCGCACTTGCTTGATACCTCGGAAATGAGTATAGAGGCGGCGTTTTCGGCGGCTAAATCGATCATCGACGCCGCTCTGAAGCACTAGAACGAAGCCTGTCCCCGCGCCGGATTTGCTGCCTCCCGAGGCAGCGGACAAAGCTCCGTTTATCATCAACGCTAACCCCCGGCGCCCGTGCCCGAGTGGCACACCAGGAGTTTTCATGTCTCAAGCAAACCCCACGCGCGAAGATTTCGCAGCCCTTCTGCAGGAATCCTTTGCGTCTAACGATCTGGCCGAAGGCTATGTCGCCAAGGGCATCGTTACGGCCATCGAGAAGGACGTCGCCATCGTCGACGTCGGCCTCAAGGTCGAAGGTCGCGTACCGCTGAAGGAATTCGGTGCCAAGTCCAAGGACGGCACGCTGAAGGTCGGCGACGAAGTCGAAGTCTATGTCGAGCGCATCGAAAACGCGCTGGGCGAAGCTGTTCTTTCGCGCGAAAAGGCTCGCCGCGAAGAGAGCTGGGCCAAGCTCGAAGTCAAGTTCGAAGCCGGCGAGCGCGTCGAAGGCGTGATCTTCAACCAGGTCAAGGGTGGCTTCACCGTCGATCTCGACGGCGCCGTTGCCTTCCTGCCGCGTTCGCAGGTCGACATCCGTCCGATCCGCGACGTCACGCCGCTCATGCACAACCCGCAGCCCTTCGAAATCCTCAAGATGGACAAGCGTCGCGGCAACATCGTCGTTTCGCGCCGTACGGTTCTCGAAGAATCGCGCGCCGAGCAGCGTTCTGAAATCGTTCAGAACCTCGAAGAAGGCCAGGTTGTTGACGGCGTCGTCAAGAACATCACCGATTACGGTGCGTTCGTTGACCTCGGCGGCATCGATGGCCTGCTGCACGTCACCGACATGGCCTGGCGCCGCGTCAACCATCCGTCGGAAATCCTGTCCATTGGCCAGCAGGTCAAGGTTCAGATCATCCGCATCAACCAGGAAACCCACCGCATCTCGCTCGGCATGAAGCAGCTCGAGTCGGATCCGTGGGATGGCATCGGCACCAAGTACCCGACCGGCAAGAAGATCTCCGGTACGGTCACGAACATCACCGACTACGGTGCGTTCGTTGAGCTGGAGCCGGGCATCGAAGGCCTGATCCACATCTCCGAAATGTCCTGGACCAAGAAGAACGTTCACCCCGGCAAGATCCTGTCCACGAGCCAGGAAGTCGACGTGGTCGTTCTCGAAGTCGACCCGACGAAGCGCCGCATCTCGCTCGGTCTCAAGCAGACCCTCGAGAACCCGTGGCAGGCCTTCGCGCACAGCCACCCGGCTGGCACGGAAGTCGAAGGCGAAGTCAAGAACAAGACCGAATTCGGCCTGTTCATCGGCCTCGACGGCGACGTGGACGGCATGGTGCACCTCTCCGACCTCGACTGGAACCGTCCGGGCGAGCAGGTCATCGAGGAGTTCAACAAGGGCGACGTCGTCAAGGCTGTCGTTCTGGATGTGGACGTCGACAAGGAGCGCATCTCGCTCGGCATCAAGCAGCTCGGCAAGGACTCGGTCGGCGACGCCGCTGCGTCCGGCGACCTGCGCAAGAACGCTGTCGTTTCGGCTGAAGTCATCGCGATCAACGATGGCGGCATCGAAGTGCGTCTCGTCAACCACGAAGACCTCACCTCGTTCATCCGCCGCAACGATCTGTCACGTGACCGTGACGAACAGCGTCCGGAGCGTTTCTCGGTCGGCCAGACCGTCGACGCCCGCGTGCTGAACTTCTCGAAGAAGGATCGCAAGATCCAGCTTTCGATCAAGGCGCTCGAAATCGCCGAAGAGAAGGAAGCCGTCGCGCAGTTCGGTTCGTCCGACAGCGGCGCGTCGCTCGGCGACATCCTCGGCGCGGCTCTGAAGAACCGCAACAACGCCGAGTAAGCCTTGCTTGCTTGAAAAATAAGAAGCCCGCGGAGAGCGATCTCCGCGGGCTTTTTTGTTCAGGTCCAGTAGTCGCCGAGCTTCTGGTAGAAGACGAGGCCCGGCTCGATGACGCCGACCATCTCCGCCGTCTTCTCGCGCCGGCGCACCATCTCGGTGGTTTCCGGGGTGACCTCTTCCGGTTCGTCGCCCGAGGCATCGGGCTCCGCATCCTCGCCGTCCCCTTCGCCTTCACCCTCCGCCTGATCCTCATCCTTCTCCGTGTCGCGGGTTTCGAACCATTCAAGGTCCTCTTCCGCCGGCAGGTAGGGCACGAAGGCGAGCGGCACGCCCTCGCGCGGCAAGACCGTTGCCGCAAGCAGTCTCTCGGGTGTCGTGTCGGCCGCGACGGCGGCCCGGACGGTTTCTCGGGCCTGCGGCAGCGGCAGGGCGTCGTCCAGCTCGGCCGTCTGACGCGGCAGGGCCGGGGTCGATTGTGCGGTCTCGGCGCGCACCTTGCCGCCATCGGCGACCGTTTCGGCCTCCACTGCCTGTTCTGCGGCCTGTTCCGGCAGTTCGGTGCTGAGGGGATTCTGGTTCTGCTCCGCCGGCGGATCGATGGGCTGTTCCAGCAGCGCTTGCAGGAACTTCGCCTCTTCCGGCGAGAGGTTTTCGACGAGATGGGCGACGGCCTGCATCACGAGTGCCTGCGGCAGGTCGCGTGCCACGGCTTGCAGCACGCTGCGGGCGAGCGCCTGGCCCGTGGCATTGGCGGTCTGCGCCTTGGCGGGCATCTCGTCCCGCTTCACGGCCGGGGCCGCTTTCTGCGTTTCTTCCGTATCGACGTTGTCGCGGGTCACGGCCTCGGTTGCTTCCACCGGCGGTCGGTCGGCGACCTTGGCGATGGGAGCCGGCACGGGCAGCTCCGTCCGCACTGTTATATTTGCTTGAACCGGCAGGCGGTTCGTGCCGGCGAGGGCGGCGGGGCGGGCCAGCTCCGTCTCCACCGCGCGCGCCGTGCTCACGGTCCGCGGCTTGCTGCCGCTGTCGAGATCGAAGATGCGCTTCAGCACGGTCTGGAGGGCGCGCGCATCGCCGGCGATCTGCGTTGCCTGAGCGGTCTGCTGCGGACCATGGCGGCCGACGGCGGCGAGCTGCTGGGCGGTGAGACCGAGCGGCTTCTGCTGGCGTTCCGCGCCGGCGGCGGGAAGATCGTCGGCATCGAGGCTTGCCGTCAGCAGGATGGCGAGCTTTTGCGCTTCCGGCCCGTTCGGGTTGCGCACCACCTCGACGAGGCTGCGCGTCGGCATGGCGGAAAGCACGGTGCCGATCAGTTTTTCCACGGCGGGGCGAAGTTCCGGCGGCAGCTTGGCGAGGATGTCGGCAAGCTTGCGCCCGCCTTCGCCCTCCCGGCCGGGCAGGGTCTTCAGCGCGGCAAGCAGCGTTTCGAGCAGGTCGCGGCTCGGGCTCGGCTCGCTCGTGCGCGGCATGTGCTTGAGCATGGTCTCGATGAGGCGCAACAGCACCTCGGCGCGGAGGTTGGCGAGGGCGGCGGCGGAAAGCTGCGGCTTGACGGCGGCCTCGACGGGGGTGCCGGCCTGAAGGGCGGGGGAGGGCTGTAGTGCCCCGGTCGTAGGTGCCACTCGTGGCAGCATGCCCGCCTCCTGTTCTTCCCGGCCGATGCTATCCGCATCGCAAAGCCTGCCAATGTTCCATCGTTCGTCGGATGGCGCATCATGCGCGACGCTGCGAGGTGATGATCTTCGGCCCGGACGAACCGGGCATTTCTGCGGAGGCGACGGGTAACCCGGCGAAGCACTGAACCGCTGCAACTGTGCCGGACGGGTGAGCCCGCTATTCCGAACAACTTCCTATCCATTAGAATTGGCATTTTATGGTTAACGAATTGCTAACGCGTGCAGAAACGCTTCGCGCATGCAGCATTGTTCATCCCGAATTGTCGCGCGAAACGGGCCTTGCCCCTTATGCTCAGCTCGCGTAAATCTTCTCGGCACTGTTGGCCGCCGGTGTTTTGCGGGCCGCGGATGCGGCGGAGACCCCCTCGATGAACCTCACCAATCCCATCCTCAACACCGACAGCTACAAGTTCAGCCACTACCTGCAATATCCGCCGGAAACGCGCGCGATTTCCTCCTATGTCGAGGCCCGCGGCCATTCCGAGCAGCCGGAAGTGCTGTTCTTCGGCCTCCAGATGTTCCTCAAGGATTATCTGTCGAAGCCGGTCACGCGCGAGGATATCGAGGAGGCCGAGGGCATCGTGACGGCGCATGGCCTGCCGTTCAATCGCGAGGGCTGGGCGCATATCGTCAACAAGCACGGCGGCTTCCTGCCATTGCTGATCGAGGCGCTGCCGGAGGGAACCATGGTGCGCCGCGGCGTGCCGGTCGTGCAGGTGGTGAACACCGATCCGGCCTGCTACTGGCTGACCTCCTATATCGAGACCTCTCTTCTGCGCGCCATCTGGTATCCGAGCACGGTCGCCTCCAATTCGCGCAAGGTGAAGCAGATCATCCAGCCCCTCTTGGAAAAGACCTGCGACGACCCGGCCGCCGTCCTCCCCTTCCGCCTGCACGATTTTGGCGCGCGCGGCACGACGAGCTTCGAGCAGGCGGGCATCGGCGGTGCGGCGCATCTCGTCAATTTCATGGGCACGGATACGGTGAGCGCGGTGCTCTTTGCCCGCCGCTACTACGGCGCGGACATGGCAGGCTTCTCGATCCCGGCCTCCGAACACTCGACCATGACGTCCTGGGGCCAGGAGCATGAGGCGGAAGCCTATGGCAACATGATCGACAAGTTCGGGGCGAAGGGCCTCTATGCCGTCGTCTCCGACAGCTACGACATCAACAATGCCGTCGCGGAAATCTGGGGCAAGCAACTGAAGGAGCGGGTGCAGACGGCGGGTGGCACGCTGGTCGTGCGGCCCGACAGCGGCGATCCGGTGGAGACACCGGTGCAGGTCGTGCGCCAGCTCGCCTATGCCTTCGGCACGCACCTGAATGCCAAGGGCTACAAGGTGCTCGACGACAGCGTGCGCGTCATCCAGGGCGACGGCATTTCACCCGCCGATATCGGCCTCATCCTCGGCCGCCTGGAGGCCTTCGGCTTCTCCGCGGAAAACATCGCCTTCGGCATGGGCGCGGGGCTGTTGCAGAAGGTCAACCGCGACACCTATTCCTTCGCCATGAAGGCCAATGCCCGGCAGGATACGGCCGGCGCCTGGCACGACGTCTACAAGCGCCCGGCGACGATGAACCTGAAAGCCTCGAAGGCCGGTCGGCAGGCGGTGGTTACGGGCGTCGGCGGGTTGGAAGCCGCGCGCATCGACCAGCTGGTCGGCCGCGAAAACCTGCTCCAGCCGGTCTGGCGTGACGGCAAGCTTTTGCGCGACTGGACCTTCGACGAGGTACGCGCCCGCGCCGCCTGATCCCCTTGCAGACGGGCGTCCGCCGCTCCATCTTGGCTTCGATGACTGGAGACGAGAGATGACGGTACGCCCGCCGCAGGCGCTCGCCCCCTCCTTCACCAAGGATACGGGGCTGAACATCCTGGAATACGAGCTGATGTCGGAACGGGCGGACGCGCTCGGCCGGCACGGGCTGAAGGTCGAGAAGGCACTGGCGCTGCTCGCCGAGCGCCTCGCCGCCGGCTGCACCGAGCTGGAACGCGAGGACCTCCTGAACGACGCGGCAGACAAAGTCTGGGCCTTCTTCATCCAGCGGGAAATGTGCGGCCTGCGCAGCCAGAAGGATGCGGTCCGACGCTACGCCATTCCGCCGGAAGTCATCGCCCGGCTCGGCATCGTGCGGCGCAAGCCCTGATCGTCAGGCCACGAGCTGGCGGGTGATGAGGTCGTAGATGCCGTTGTCGTCGACGCGCAGCGTGAAGATTTCCTTCTTGGCCTCTTCCCGTTCCTCCTGCTCGCGCACGCTGGCGGCATCGAGATCACGAACGGTTTCCGCCGTGATGTCCTTGGCGTCGGTCGGAGCCTTGTCGGATGTCGCCGGCGTCTTCTCGGCAAGTGCCGTCGCCGCGGCACCGGCGGCGAGCAGCTGGATCGTGTCGACCGCGGCCTTGGCCGGGTCGTCCGCCGCCTTGCCGTCCGTCTTGTCCTTCGTCGCATCCTCATGGGCGCGGCCGACGGCGTCCTGCAGCTTCTGCACGTCTTCAAGCTTCTCGCCGGCTTCCAGCGATTGGATGGTTTCCTCGCGCTCGGCGCGGGTCTCGGCATCCTCGACACGGGTCGGGTCGCGCTTCGTGCGGTCGAGCTTGAGTTCCTCGATGCTCTTCGGGTCGGCCGCGTCTTCCAGACGGGCGAGCACCTTGCGCATCTCGGGCGTCAGCGCCTTTTCGTCGCGCGCCTTCTCGGCGAGCGCTTCCTTCACGCGCTCCGCTTCCGCGCCATAGGGGCTGCGGATCGCCGCGACGAGATCCGTGGCCTTGAGGCCGAGGTCGGAAAGGCCGGATTTGCTTTCCAGCGTCGCCACGTCCGTCGGCAATTCGCCGCGCAGGCGCGTCAGCATGGTGGAAAGGCGTTTTTCGAAATCGGCGTCGGCTTCCTCCTCGCCCTGCTCCACGCCGGAGGCGAAGGCGAGGCGGGCGACGAGGTTGGCAGTCTGGTCGTCCGAGGGGCCGGCCATCGCCTGCTTGACGGCGGTCAGCGTCGTGCCGAGCCCGCCGAGTGTCACGTTGAGCGTGCTGCCCTTCGCCGGCAGCGCGATGCCGTCAACGAGCGTCAGCATGTCGGAAAGGCGTTGCGCGAAGGCGCGGGGCGTTTCGCCCTCCTGCTGTGTGACGCCGAGCGCGTCGCTGAAGCGGGAGATCAGCTTGGCAAGCGTATCCTCGCCGCGGCCGTTGCTGCCGAAGAAATGTTCGTTGATGCGGGCATTCGCCTGCCGCGCGGTGTCATCCGAACGCAGGGCCGCCGGCTGCAGGACGTCATCGGTCTTGCGCCCGCTGGTCTTTTCCGCTTCCTCGCGGCGCCTATCCTCGATCGTCTCGACGATCGACTGCATCGCCGAGACGGCGGCGGTGGACTGCGCGCTTTGCAGGGGTGTCAACATGGCAACCTCCAGTCTTGCCGGAGGATAGTCCGCAGGCGATTAACCGAACGTTAAGCCTGTGCCCGTCGGATTTCGGGGGTATCCGGCGGCTGCGGCCGGCAGACGACCGTGACCAGCACGAAGCTGACATAGAGCAGCAGATACCACGAGCCGAGCTTGGTGAAGGGCACCATGTGCCAGATCTTCTGGCCCGGGTAGAGCCAGACGCCCGTCGCCGTGCCGATGTTTTCGGCGATCCAGAGAAAAATGCTGGTGAAGAAAGCCGCGAGCACGAGCGGCATCCAGCGCGGTTTCTGCTCGACCGTATAGTAGATGCGCACCCGCCAGAACAGCAGCACGGTCGCCGCAAAGAGCACCATGCGGATGTCGATGAAAAAATGGTGCATGTAGAAATTGACGTAGATGGCGATCGCCAGGAGCGCCGTCGCCCAGAAGGGCGGATAGTGGGTGAAGCGCATGTCGAAGATGCGGATGGCGCGCGCCATGTAGCTGCCGACCGAGGCATACATGAAGCCGGAAAACAGCGGCACGCCGCCGATGCGGATGAGCGCCTCCTCCGGATACACCCACGAGCCCATATGGACCTTGAAGATCTCCATGGCCGTGCCGACGAGGTGATAGATCAGGATGACCTTCGCTTCCTCGAAGCTCTCCATCTTGAGCTTGAGGAAGGTGATCTGGATGGCGAGCGCCATCACGAAAAGCGCGTCGTAGCGATGGATCGGCCAGTCCGGCTGCCAGACGAGTTTCGTCAGGATGATCAGGCCGAGCATCAGCCCGCCGAACAGGCAGGCCCAGGCCTGCTTCAGCCCGAACAGCACGAATTCTGCAAGCCCCGGCGGCAACGCCGCCAGCCGGCCGCGGATCACGCGGCGCAGCGGCTCCAGCGTCGGCCCGGTCTGGTGCTGCTCCTGCACGAAAAGGCTCAGCTATGCGCAAAAATGTCGGTCTCTTCCCAGCCGATGAGGTCGAGCTTGGCGCGGGTCGGCAGGAAGGCGAAACAGGCTTCCGCATGGGCCAGTCGGCCGTCGCGCACGAGGCGCGCATTCAGCTTGTCGCGCAGCGCATGCAGGTGCAGCACGTCGGAGGCGGCATATTCGAGCTGCGCCGGCGAGAGCGTTTCGGCCGCCCAGTCGGAGGACTGCTGGTGCTTGGAAATGTCGACCTCGAGCATTTCCTTGAGATTGTCCTTCAGGCCATGCCGGTCGGTATAGGTGCGCGTCAGCCGCGAGGCGATCTTGGTGCAGAACACCGGCGTGGTGGTGACACCGAAGGTGTGGAACAGCACGGCGATATCGAAGCGGCCGTAGTGGAAAATCTTCTGGCGGGCCGGGTCTTCCAGCATGGCCGTCAGGTTCGGCGCCTCCTTCTGGCCGGCGGCGATGCGGATGACATCCGCCGTGCCGTCGCCCGGCGAAAGCTGCACCACGCAGAGCCGGTCGCGCCGCGGGATGAGGCCGAGCGTCTCGGTGTCGATGGCGATGGCGCCGGTATAGCGGGCCGCATCCGCCGCGGAAATGTCGCCTTCGTGATAGCGGATTGCACTTGCCATGAAAAACCCCATCTAAGCTGCACGATTATCGTGAGGCCTATAGCGCATGTTTCCGGCTCGCGGTACTTCTTTGTGGAAGACGAAGGACCGGCCGCCGGCCGGAAGAGACGATGAAGATACGATTGGCCCTTGTCGCCCTGCCCCTCCTGTTTGCCCCGGCCGCCACGCAGGCGCAGGTTTTTCATGATCTGCCGGGTGTCGTGACGACACAGGAGCATGAAGCCGAGGAGCGGGTGGACTGCACGCCGCGCTACATTCCGCCGCCGGAAAACAGCACGCAGCAGCATTGGGGCCGCACGGTCTATGACTGCACGCGCAGCGGCGTGACCACGACGGGCAGCGGCATGCCGCTGTCGCGCGAGCGCAACCTGCGCGGCCTCGACTGGTAACATTCCCCCATCCATTCTCCGGAGCAGCCATGACCGATGCCCCCCTGCCGCTGGTGATCAGCGCGCCCGAGCCGCGCTCGCTGGACTTGATCTTCACGCGGGAGGCCGAGGCCGAACTGCGCAGGACCTACCACATCGTCGAGGCCGATCCGGAAAACATCGGCGGGCTTTCCGACGATGTGCTCGGCGAGGCGCGCTACATCCTCGGCCAGCCACCGCTCTCCGCCGAGACGCTGGCGCGCATGCCGAAACTGCGCGCCATTCTCAATGTCGAGAGCAATCTCCTCAACAACATGCCCTACGAAATCCTGTTTTCGCGCGGCATCCACGTTGTGACGACGGGGCAGGTCTTTGCCGAGCCGGTCGCGGAACTCGGCCTCGCCATGGCCTTGAACCTCGCGCGCGGGGTGATCGATGCGGACGTCGCCTTCCGCGAGGGCAAAGAGCTCTGGGGCGGCGAGGGCAACCAGTCCGCCCGTCTTCTCTCCGGCTCCGAAATCGGCATCGTCGGTTTCGGCGATCTCGGCCGGGCGCTGAACCGCGTGCTTTCCGGCTTCCGGGCGAAAATCCGCGTGTTCGATCCCTGGCTGCCGCCGTCGATGCTGCGCGAGGCGGGCGTCGAGCCGGCGTCGCTTTCCGAAGTGCTGGCGATGAGCGATTTCGTCTTCGTCGTCGCCTCGGTGACGAGCGAGAACAAGGGTTTTCTCGGCGCCGAGGCCTTTGCCTCCATGCGCAAGGGCGCGGGTTTCATCCTGCTCAGCCGCGCCGACGTGGTCGATTTCCCGGCACTGATGGCGGCCGTCGCATCCGGCCATATCGTTGCGGCAAGTGACGTCTATCCGGAGGAACCACTGCCGCTCGACCATCCGGTGCGAACGCTTGCCGGTTTCGTACGCTCGGCGCATCGCGCCGGCGCGCTCGACAGCGCCTTCAAGAAGATGGGCGACATGGTGCTGGAGGATATGGCGCTGATGGACCGCGGCCTGCCGCCGATGCGCTGCAAGCGCGCCGAGCGCGAGACGGTGTCGCGCATGCGCTCGAAGCCGGTCAGCGTCAACTGAAACGAAAAGGCCGTGGTGGTTTCCCACCACGGCCTTTTCGATTCT
>NZ_WHSB02000043.1 GCF_010994755.1 Shinella lacus | reverse complement strand
GCCATGAAGATCTTGGTCCCTGTAAAGCGGGTCGTTGATTACAACGTCAAAATTCGCGTGAAGGCGGATGGCTCGGGTGTCGAGCTTTCGAATGTGAAGATGTCGATGAACCCGTTCGACGAGATTTCGGTCGAGGAGGCGTTGCGGCTGAAGGAAGCCGGCAAGGCGTCGGAAGTGGTTGTCGTGTCGATTGGTCCGGCCAAGGCCGAAGAGACGCTGCGCACCGCGCTCGCCATGGGCGCCGACCGCGCCGTGCTGGTCGAGACGGAAGATGCCGTCGAGCCGCTCGCCGTGGCCAAGATCCTCAAGGGCGTGGCAGAAGCTGAACAGCCCGGCCTGATCATCGTCGGCAAGCAGGCGATCGACGATGACAGCAACCAGACGGGCCAGATGCTCTCGGCCCTGCTCGGCTGGGCACAGGCAACCTTCGCCTCGAAGGTCGAGATCGGTGAGGGTTCCGCCCAGGTCACCCGCGAAGTCGACGGCGGTCTCCAGACGATCGAAGTGAAGCTGCCTGCCGTGGTCACCACGGACCTGCGCCTCAACGAGCCGCGTTATGCCTCGCTGCCCAACATCATGAAGGCGAAGAAGAAGCCGCTCGACAAAAAGACGCCATCCGATTTCGGCGTCGACACGAGCCCGCGCCTCAAGGTGCTGAAGACCGAGGAACCGTCCGGCCGTAAGGCAGGCGTCAAGGTCAAGAGCGTCGCGGAACTCGTCGACAAGCTGAAAAACGAAGCCGGCGTGCTGTAAGGCAGGAAAGGGAGAACATCATCATGGCCATTCTTCTTCTGGCAGATCACGACAATGCCCACCTTTCCGACCAGACGGCGAAGGCGCTGACGGCGGCATCGAAGATCGGTTCCGACGTGCATGTGCTCGTCGCCGGTGCCGGTGCCAAGGCGGCCGCCGAACAGGCGGCAAAGCTCGCAGGCGTTTCGAAGGTGCTTGTTGCCGAGGATCAGACCCTTGCCAACAATCTCGCAGAACCGCTTGCAGCGCTCATCGTGTCGCTTGCCGGTAGCTATGAGGCAATCGTCTCTGCCGCCACCTCCGTCGGCAAGAACGTTCTGCCGCGCGTGGCAGCGCTTCTCGATGTCGCGCAGGTCTCGGAAATCATCGAGGTCGTCTCGGCCGATACGTTCAAGCGTCCGATCTATGCGGGCAATGCGATCCAGACGGTACAGTCCACTGACGCCAAGAAGGTGATCACGGTGCGCACGGCATCCTTCGCCGCGGCCTCTGAAGGCGGCAGCGCATCGATCGAAAGCGTCTCGGCCGCTGCGGACCCCGGCCTCTCGACCCACGTCAAGGACGCGTTGTCCTCGTCGGATCGTCCGGAACTGACCTCGGCGAAGATCATCATCTCGGGCGGGCGTGCGCTTGGTTCGTCTGAAAAATTCCAGGAGGTCATCCTTCCGGTTGCCGACAAGCTCGGTGCTGCCGTCGGTGCCTCGCGCGCGGCAGTCGATGCGGGCTACGCGCCGAACGACTGGCAGGT
>NZ_WHSB02000042.1 GCF_010994755.1 Shinella lacus | reverse complement strand
GGCGGATGATTTCCGCATGCGCGCCGACATCGATGCCGCGCGTCGGCTCATCGAGGATCAGAAAGTCCGGATTGGTGGCGAGCCAGCGGGCGAGGATCGCCTTCTGCTGGTTGCCGCCGGAGAGCAGTTTGATCGGCTTTTCACGGTCGCTCGTGCGGATATCGAGTGCCTTGATGTATTGGTCGGCGAGGCGATCCTGCTCGCCACGGCTGATCGGCCGCGCCCAGCCGTGTCGGGCCTGCAAGGCGAGTGCAATGTTTTCGCGCACGGACAGATCGCCGACGATGCCGTCCACCTTACGATCCTCCGGGCAGAAGCCAAATTTTTCGCGGATGGCGGCGCGCGGCGATGAAAGGTCGAGTGCACGGCCGTCGGCCTCCGCCGTGCCGCTGTCGGCACGCTCGGCGCCGAACATTATTTCCGCCGTCTCGGTGCGCCCCGAGCCGAGCAGGCCGGCGATACCGATGACCTCGCCCGTGCGCACATCGAGATCGAACGGCTGGATATGGCCCCTGCGGCCGAAATCGCGGAAACGGAAGCGCACCGCGCCGTCCTCGCCTTTCGGTCCGTGTCCGGCGGCGACTTCCTGCACCAGCTCGCGGCCGAGCATCATGGCGATCAGCTCCCGGCGCCGCAGCGCCGCCGTTTCGCGCGTGCCGACGAGCTGGCCATTGCGCAGCACGGTGATGCGGTCTGATATCTCATAGACCTGTTCGAGGAAATGCGTGATGAAAACGATGCCGAGGCCCCGCGCCTTCAGCCGCCGGACGATGCCGAACAGCATCGTGACCTCATGCGCATCAAGGCTCGCCGTCGGCTCGTCGAGGATCAGCACCTTGCCGGAGAGATCGACCGCACGCGCAATTGCCACCACCTGCTGCACGGCGACAGAATAGGCGGCAAGCTCAGCGGTGACATCGATGTCGAGTTCGTATTCGGCAAGCAGCGTCCGCGCCCGCCGGTTCATCTCGCGCGGGCTGACGAGGCCAAACCGCTTCGGCTGGCGGCCTAAAAAGAGGTTCTCGGCGACCGTCAGGTTCGCCAACAGGTTCACCTCCTGGTAGACCGTGCCGATGCCCAGCGCCTGGGCTTCCAGCGTGCTCTGCGGATCGACATCCGCGCCATCGACGAGAATGCGCCCGCCATCCCGGCGGTAGGCACCCGTCAGGCATTTCACGAGCGTCGATTTTCCCGCGCCGTTTTCGCCGAGCAACGCGTGCACTTCGCCGTGCCGGAGAGAAAAATCAACCCGGCTGAGCGCCTTGGCGCCCGGGAAGACCTTGTCGATCCCCGTCGCCGAAAGAACATAGGAACTGACCGGCTGCATGATCCCGACCCCGCATGAAATTTTTCGCGCGCGCTCCACGCCAAGTTAGGAGCTGGACGTGGGGCGCGCTGGGGAGAGATCAGTAGCCGAGGCCCTTCTTCGCCTCGTACACCTTCGCCGGATCATCGGCCTGAGTGTAGAGCTTCGATTCGGTCTGGATCCACTTCGGCGGCGCCTTACCGTCCTTAAGGAAGGCATCGAGCGCGTCGAAGGCGGGGCCTGCCATGTTCGGCGTCAGTTCGACGGTGGCGTTTGCCTCGCCGGCAGCCATAGCCTGGAAGATATCCGGCACGGCATCGATCGAGACGACGAGGATATCCGTGCCCGGTTTCAGGCCAGCTTCCTTGATCGCCTGGATGGCGCCGACGGCCATGTCGTCATTATGGGCATAGAGCGCGCAGATGTTCTTGCCGCCGTTTTCCGCCTTCAGGAAGCTTTCCATGACTTCCTTGCCCTTCGTGCGTGTGAAATCGCCGGTCTGGCTGCGGACAATCTTCAAGTTGTCTTTACCGGCCAGCGCTTCCTCAAAACCCTTCTTGCGGTCG
>NZ_WHSB02000041.1 GCF_010994755.1 Shinella lacus | reverse complement strand
CGCCGCAACCGCCGCCAAATCCAGCCTTCAGCGACAGGCACTCCGCATAATCACACTCTCAGCATAATCGACGTTTTGCGGTGCACCGCAAAACGTAGAACTCGGCGCCGCCTGGCAGAAGCGCTCCAACGAGAGCGATCGCGACTACCTCTCGGTCAAGCTCGACGATCCGAGCTTTCCCGCTCCGATCTACGCGACGCTCACGGAAGTCGAAGGTGAAGACGGTTACCAACTGATCTGGTCCCGCCCGAACCGCGATTGAGGAGATCGGCCCCGCCGCGAGGCGGGGCTTTCCTCTTGTCCATTCACTCTAGTCGGAAGGAGGTGTTGAGCCGGTCGCCGCTCTTCGAATGGTAGCACGAGCCAATGGCACGCGCGCTGCCGCACCAAGGGCAACACAAATGGCGCCGATTAACCAGCCCCGCCGATTGCGCATGCCTTCCTTGCAAGCATATGCCTTCTTTTCGGGCGAAGAATTGCACATATACTGATCATCAAAATTACAAAGGTGAGCAACATGAAAATCGCTGAACGGCTGAAGAAAGCCATTGCAGAGCGCCGCGCTATTCGCGAGCTATCTGTCCTTGACGACCGCGTCCTGAACGACATCGGCGTCGCGCGTGGGAACATCCACAGCCTCGTCCGTGGACTGTAAGTTCGTCAATCGTGATGATTGAAAAAGGGCCGCGCCAGTGCGGCCCTTTTCTTATGGCTGGCGATGGCTGCTAGTCGGTCGCGATGGACTGGACCGCTCTGGCGACGACCTTAAGAGCGTTCTCGTCGAGTTCGATGATCCCGTCCGACTTTTCGCCAATCGTCTTTGGGCTTGCGCCACTATTGTCCCAGATCCAGGCCTTGTCCGCCTGCTCGAGGAACCAGGGGAACTGCTCCAGAGATCTCTGGTAACGCTGGCGGACCTTCTCGTCTGGTACCGGGTGCCCGCCTTTCGCCACACGGAGTTTGATCCGCTCGATCGAGCGTTCCGGGCTGTCGAGCACGACATATAGAAACCAGATCGCAAATCCGAGTGCTTTGGCCGCTTCGACCAGTCGCCGGTACTTGCCGGTCGACAAGACTGTCTCGACACCGATCGTTTTGTGGACATTGATCGAGGCATCGAGCCACGCCTCGATGCGTTGGACTGCGGTCAGATTAGCTTCGACGAGGGGCTTTGCTTCTACCTTGCTGATCCGTGCAGCAAGAAGGTCCGGATTGACGATCCAGACGGATCGACCTTCCATTTCCAGATCGGCATTCGCATACACGCTGCTTTTGCCGGATCCGTTTGGCCCTGCAATGATCAGGAAGACTGGTTGCTCAATCCTGGACGGGAGCACGATCACGCACGCCGGTCACAGCCTTGTTGTCACGGCGCGCCTTATCGACATTCTTGCTGAACACGTAGCTCAGATCTTTCCCGAGGGTCTTGCTCTGCGCGTCGATCGTTCGAACAGTCGTGAACTGACCGCTGTCCCCATCCCGCACGCGCTTCTGCGTCACCGCGGTATCACGCGCATCGATCCTGGAATTGCCGAACTTCTTGACGACGACTTTGGCCATGTCTGCTCCAACCTGTTCCCCGAATATAGCAATCATTTGTGGGCACGCAAAGACCCGCGTTGGGTATCGACCCAGTTCATTCAAGCCGTGCCAGGAAAACAGGTGGCGATAGGACGGCGCAGTCCATTTGGCCGATATGCGAGGGTCTATCCAGCGCACGCCGCCAAAGCCATATTCCCGCTCCGCAATTCCCGTGGCTCCATGTGTGGGCTCGATTGGGCATGTCTGACCGGAGACCGGCTTCGCCTCGATCGTATTCCCGCAACGGCGCTGCGAAACTTTCATCCCCTGGCGTCTGCGCCGCCATTCCTCGCGAAACAAGAAAGTGTCTGCGTGCCGCCCTCCACGCTGTTTCGGCCTTGTCAGGTGCAGTCCGATCGTCACCGGCCTTTGCGACTGCCATCGAGGCCGCACTAGAGCGGCCCGAAACGGCAAAAAGGAATACGACAATGGCTACCATCGGCACCTTCACCTCTACCGAAAACGGCTTCAGCGGCTCGATCCGCACCCTCGCCCTCAACGTCAAGGCTCGCATCGCCCGCATCGAGAACCCCTCGGACAAGGGCCCGCAGTTCCGCATCTTTGCCGGAGCCGTGGATTATGCTGAGAGTGTGATTATGC
>NZ_WHSB02000040.1 GCF_010994755.1 Shinella lacus | reverse complement strand
CAACCTTGCCCTCAAACGAGTTCACCAGGAGCCGCATCCATGGCCAAGAAAAGAACCGCCGCCGCGCCGAGAGACGCAACCGACACCGCCACGATCCACGACGTGAAGCTGCGACGCGGTGCGGGTGGCGAGCTTCACCAGACGGCAGAAGGCGACACGCCCGTGCTGACGACTGCCCAGGGCGGGCCTGTCGCCGACGACCAGAATTCACTTCGCGTCGGCCCGCGCGGGCCGCTTGTCGTCGACGACTTTCACTTCCGTGAAAAAATCTTCCACTTCGACCACGAGCGTATTCCCGAGCGCGTCGTCCATGCCCGAGGATACGGCGCGCACGGCTTCTTCGAGACCTACGAGTCGCTCGCCGCCTATACCAAGGCCGACCTCTTCCAGCGCGCGGGCGAACGCACGCCGGCTTTCGTGCGCTTCTCCACGGTGGCCGGCAACAAGGGTTCGGCAGATCTTGCCCGCGACGTGCGCGGCTTCGCAGTCAAGCTCTACACCCAAGAGGGTAACTGGGATCTCGTCGGCAACAACATTCCCGTGTTCTTCATCCAGGACGCCATCAAATTTCCCGACCTGATCCATGCCGCCAAGCAGGAGCCCGACCGGGCGTTCCCGCAGGCACAGACCGCCCATGACAATTTCTGGGACTTCATCAGCCTGACGCCGGAAAGCATGCACATGGTCATGTGGACCATGTCGGACCGGGCCATTCCGCGGTCCCTGCGCTTCATGGAGGGTTTTGGCGTTCATACCTTCCGCTTCGTCAATGCAAAGGACGAGTCGACCTTCGTCAAATTCCACTGGAAGCCGAAGCTGGGCCTTCAGTCCGTCGCCTGGAACGAGGCGGTCAAGATCAACGGCGCCGACCCGGACTTCCACCGCCGCGACCTCTGGCAGGCGATCCAGTCCGGCAACTTCCCCGAATGGGAATTGCAGGTCCAGCTTTTCGACCAGGAGTTCGCCGACAGCTTCGATTTCGACGTGCTCGACCCGACAAAGCTCATTCCGGAGGAAATCCTCAAGCCGCAGCCGATCGGTCGATTGGTGCTCGATCGCATGCCGGAGAATTTCTTCGCCGAGACCGAGCAGGTCGCGTTCATGACGCAAAACGTGCCCCCGGGCATCGACTTCAGCAACGACCCGCTGCTGCAGGGCCGCAACTTCTCCTATCTGGATACGCAGCTGAAGCGCCTCGGCGGCCCGAACTTCACCCATCTGCCGATCAACGCGCCGAAGTGTCCCTTCGCGCATTTCCAGCAGGATGGGCACATGGCGATGCGCAATCCGGTCGGCCGTGTGAATTACCAGCCGAATTCGTTCAACGAAGGTCCGCGTGAGTCGCCAACGCGCGGCCACCGCCCCTTCCCTGCCGAAGAGCAGGGCACCAAGGCCCGGCTGCGCCCGGAAAGCTTCGCCGACCACTATAGCCAGGCCCGGCAGTTCTTCATCAGCCAGACACCGCCGGAGCAACGCCACATCGCAGCCGCCCTCACCTTCGAACTCAGCAAGGTCGAAACGCCGGCTATCCGAGAGCGCATGGTGTCGCACCTTCTGAACATAGACGAGACGCTCGCGACGACAGTGGCCCAGAAGCTCGGCCTCCAGCCCATGCCGAAGCCGGCCGATGCGGCTGTTGCGACGCGCCAGGATCTCGAACCCTCGCCCGCGCTCAGCATCGTCGAGAACGGGCCGAAGCGCTTCGAAGGCCGCAAGCTCGGCATCCTTGTCACCGACGGTGTCGATGCCAAGCTGCTGAATGGGCTGATCACGGCGGTCAACAAGGAAAAGGGCACGTGCGAACTGATCGCGCCCAAAGTCGGCGGCGTGACGGCATCGGATGGATCGTTGGTCAAAGCCCACCACATGATCGACGGCGGGCCGTCGGTCCTTTTCGACGCGGTCGCGTTGCTGACCTCTGTCGAGGCGATCGACGACCTGGTGGCGGAGGCGGCTGCGCGCGACTTCGTGGCGGACGCCTTCCAGCACTGCAAGTTCATTGGTTACGACCAGTCGGCCATGCCGTTGCTGGCCAAGGCCGGGATCGCCGATGCGCTCGATGAGGGTATCCTTGCCCTTCCCGGCGAGGATGGGCTTTCCGGTTTCGTGGCGGAACTGGGCAAGTTGCGCGTATGGGGCCGAGAGCCATCCGTGAAGCTCGGCAAGGCATCGCAGCCCGCCAAATAAAGCTCGGCAA
>NZ_WHSB02000039.1 GCF_010994755.1 Shinella lacus | reverse complement strand
CCTTCTGGAGCCCATCGGAAATATCCCGCCAGCCGAGGCCGAAGAACGATACTACGCCATGCTGGACGCGCCAGCCATGGCCGCGTAACTTAAACCAAACGGTCTCCGGCACAGCCGGCGCGGTTCACTTCCCCCCAAACGCGGTGAGCGACGGGGGCAACGGAGTGATCCACATGGGACTTTTAAACATCATCCGTCGGATGGCGCTGCGCGAGAAGCAGTCGATCCGGGAGATCAGCCGGCGGACTGGGCTGTCACGCAACACGATTGCGAAGTATCTGAGCGCTGGCACGATCGAGCCGACGTTCACGGTACCGGAACGACCGAGCAAGCTTGATCCTTTTACAGACAAACTTGCTGGCTGGCTAAAGACCGAGGCCGGGAGATCGCGCAAGCAGCGCCGAACGCTGAAGCAGCTTCATGCCGATCTGATGGCTCTCGGCTTTACCGGCTCCTATGGTCGGGTCGCCGCGTTCGCCCGTGAGTGGCGGGCTGAACAGCAGACGGCTGGCCGCGGCATATTCGTTCCGCTTTCTTTCCGCCCAGGTGAAGCATTCCAATTCGATTGGAGTGAGGACTATGCCGTGATCGGCGGCGAGCGCACGAAGCTTCAGGTCGCACATATCAAGCTATCGCACAGTCGGGCTTTTCTGGTCAGAGCCTACCTGCTCCAGACGCATGAGATGCTCTTCGATGCCCACTGGCACGGCTTCCGGGCGTTTGGCGGCATACCTAGTCGCGGCATCTACGATAACATGAAGACGGCGGTCGATCGTGTCGGCCGCGGCAAGGAGCGGCAGGTCAACATCCGTTTCCTCGCGATGACGAACCATTACGTCTTTGCGCCTGAGTTCTGCAATCCAGCGGCAGGCTGGGAGAAGGGGCAGGTCGAGAAAAACGTCCAGGATGCCCGACCACGGCTGTGGCAACAGATGCCGGACTTTCCAGATTTGGCGGCGTTGAATGACTGGCTGGAGCAGCATTGCCAGGCCCTGTGGCGGGAGACGCCGCATGGCACCTTGTCCGGCACGATCGCGGATGTTTGGGCTGATGAACGGGCAGCATTGATGGCGCTCCCCGCCATGTTTGACGGCTTCGTCGAGCAGAGCAAGCGCGTCTCGCCGACATGCCTGATCACCTTCGAGCGTAATCGTTACAGCGTGCCAGCATCGTTTGCGAACCGGCCTGTCAGCCTGCGGATCTATCCCGACCGACTGGTCGTTGCGGCTGAGGGCAATATCCTATGCGAACATGTGCGGATCATTGAGCGCAGCCACGACAAACCGCCACGAACGATTTACGACTGGCGGCATTACCTTGCCGTCATCCAACGTAAGCCCGGCGCTTTACGCAATGGTGCGCCCTTCCTGGAATTGCCGCTGGCCTTTCGACAACTGCAGGACCAGATGCTTCGCCGCCCCGGCGGTGATCGTGAGATGGCCGATATTCTTGCCCTTGTCCTCCATCACGACGAACAGGTCGTCCTCAGGGCTGTGGAACTGGCCTTGGATGCGGGGGTCGCGACCAAGACGCATGTGCTGAACCTGCTGCATCGGCTGATCGACGGCAAGACAATCGATGGTCCCGACATCGATACGCCACAGGCGCTGACCTTGCTGCGTGAACCCAAGGCCAATGTCGAACGCTATGATGGCCTACGCGCCCGAATCGCAGGGGGTCGTCATGCGTCATGACCCCGCAAGTGCTGCCGTCGTCATCATGCTACGGAGCCTGAAGATGTATGGCATGGCCCAAGCCGTCACGGACCTTATCGAGCAAGGGGCTCCTGCCTTTGATGCGGCCGTGCCGATCCTGTCACAGTTGCTGAAGGCCGAGATGGCCGAGCGCGAGGTCCGCTCCATCGCCTATCATATGAAGGCCGCTCGCTTTCCTGCGTACAAAGACATCTCCGGCTTCGACTTCGCTGCCAGCGAGATCAACGAGGCTACCGTGCGCCAACTGCACCGATGCGAGTTCATGGATGGGGCGCACAACGTTGTCCTAATCGGTGGCCCTGGCACTGGAAAAACGCATGTCGCGACCGCTCTTGGAATCCAAGCCATCGAGCATCATCGCCGAAAGGTCCGCTTCTTCTCGACCATCGAACTGGTCAATGCTCTCGAGCAGGAGAAGGCCAAGGGCAAGGCGGGCCAGATCGCGGAGACCTTGGTGCGCCTCGATCTGCTCATCCTGGACGAGTTGGGATACCTGCCATTCAGCGCCTCAGGCGGAGCACTGCTGTTCCACCTGCTGAGCAAGCTCTACGAGCGGACCAGCGTGGTGATCACCACCAACCTGAGCTTCAGCGAATGGGCAACCGTCTTCGGCGACGCCAAAATGACGACCGCTCTCCTCGACCGTCTCACCCACCGTTGCCATATCCTGGAAACCGGGAACGACAGCTTCCGCTTCAAAGCCAGCTCGGCCGCCGCAGCGCAGAAGAGAGGAGAAAAAGCCAAACCCTTGACCAAACCCTGATCAGAAAACCATACTTAGAGGTGGCTCACTTCTCGGTGGAAAAACCGGCTCAGTTCCGCGTGGAAACGTATGGCCCGCCCTGCTTGCAAGTGTTTTTTTGATCCCTGCCAGTCTGCTTCAACGTATTCGGTCTCACGGGCATGCCGTGGCCAAGATGGATATCCGCACGTCCAGAGCCACGATA
>NZ_WHSB02000038.1 GCF_010994755.1 Shinella lacus | reverse complement strand
AGCGTGATAGCAAGCGAATGGCCGGATGTGATGCAGGCGGCGGCGACCGCGCCGCAGATCGCCATGACGGCGCCCACAGACAGGTCGATACCCTTGGTGGCGATGACCACCGTCATGCCGATCGCCAACAGCGCCACCGGCGCGCCGCGGTTGAGGATGTCGATCACGCTGCCGTACAGCCGGCCGTTCTGCATTTCGAGCCGGAAGAAGCCGGGAAAGGCGATCGACACCATAACGAGAATGACGGCGAGGGCTGCGACCTGCGGCAAGAGGCGAATGGCATAGGTTTTCAGTGTCGCGCTCATGCGTCCACCTTCCCGGCGGAAGCGGCGATCGCTTCGACGATGCCATGCGTGGTGACGCGCTCGCCGGTCAGTTCCGCGACATGCGCCCGGTCGCGCAACACGATGACACGACTCGAATAGGCGACGAGTTCTTCGAGTTCGGAGGAAATCACGATCAGCGACATGCCTTTTTCGCACAGGGATTCGATGAGGCGGATGATTTCCGCATGCGCGCCGACATCGATGCCGCGCGTCGGCTCATCGAGGATCAGAAAGTCCGGATTGGTGGCGAGCCAGCGGGCGAGGATCGCCTTCTGCTGGTTGCCGCCGGAGAGCAGCTTGATCGGCTTTTCACGGTCGCTCGTGCGGATATCGAGTGCCTTGATGTATTGGTCGGCGAGGCGATCCTGCTCGCCACGGCTGATCGGCCGCGCCCAGCCGCGTCGGGCCTGCAAGGCGAGCGCAATGTTTTCGCGCACGGACAGATCGCCGACGATGCCGTCCACCTTACGATCCTCCGGGCAGAAGCCAAATTTTTCGCGGATGGCGGCGCGCGGCGATGAAAGGTCGAGTGCGCGACCGTCGGCCTCCGCCGTGCCGCTGTCGGCACGCTCGGCGCCGAACATTATTTCCGCCGTCTCAGTGCGCCCCGAGCCGAGCAGGCCGGCGATACCGACGACCTCGCCCGTCCGCACGTCGAGATCGAACGGCTGGATATGGCCCTTGCGGCCGAAATCGCGGAAACGGAAGCGCACCGCGCCGTCCTCGCCTTTCGGTCCGTGTCCGGCGGCGACTTCCTGCACCAGCTCGCGGCCGAGCATCATGGCGATCAGCTCCCGGCGCGGCAGCGCCGCCGTTTCGCGCGTGCCGACGAGCTGGCCATTGCGCAGCACGGTGATGCGGTCCGATATCTCATAGACCTGTTCGAGGAAGTGCGTGATGAAAACGATGCCGAGGCCGCGCGCCTTCAGCCGCCGCACGATGCCAAACAGCATTGCGACCTCAAGCGCATCAAGGCTCGCCGTCGGCTCGTCGAGGATCAGCACCTTGCCGGAGAGATCGACCGCACGCGCAATTGCCACCACCTGCTGCACGGCGACGGAAAAGGCGGCAAGCTCAGCGGTGACATCGATGTCGAGTTCGTATTCGGCAAGCAGCGTCCGCGCCCGCTGGTTCATCTCACGCGGGCTGACGAGGCCAAACCGCGTCGGCTGGCGGCCTAGGAAGAGGTTCTCGGCGACCGTCAGGTTCGCCAACAGGTTCACCTCCTGGTAGACCGTGCCGATGCCCAGCGCCTGGGCTTCCAGCGTGCTCTGCGGATCGACATCCGCGCCATCAACGAGAATGCGCCCGCCATCCCGGCGGTAGGCACCCGTCAGGCATTTCACGAGCGTCGATTTTCCCGCGCCGTTTTCGCCGAGCAACGCGTGCACTTCGCCGTGCCGGAGAGAAAAATCAACCCGGCTGAGCGCCTTGGCGCCCGGGAAGACCTTGTCGATCCCCGTCGCCGAAAGAACATAGGAACTGACCGGCTGCATGATCCCGACCCCGCATGAAATTTTTCGCGCACGCCCCACGCCAAGTTAGGAGCAGGACATGGGGCGTGCTGGGGGGAGAGATCAGTAGCCGAGGCCCTTCTTCTCCTCGTACACCTTCGCCGGATCGTCGGCCTGGGTGTAGAGCATCGATTCGGTCTGGATCCACTTCGGCGGCGCCTTACCGTCCTTCAGGAAGGCATCGAGCGCGTCGAAAGCGGGGCCTGCCATGTTCGGCGTCAGCTCGACGGTGGCGTTCGCCTCACCGGCTGCCATCGCCTGGAAGATATCCGGCACGGCATCGATCGAGACGACGAGGATATCTGTGCCCGGCTTCAGGCCGGCTTCCTTAATCGCCTGGATGGCGCCGACGGCCATATCGTCATTATGGGCATAGAGCGCGCAGATGTTCTTGCCGCCGTCTTCCGCCTTCAGGAAGCTTTCCATGACTTCCTTGCCCTTCGTGCGTGTGAAATCGCCGGTCTGGCTGCGGACAATCTTCAAGTTGTCTTTACCGGCCAGCGCTTCCTCAAAACCCTTCTTGCGGTCGATCGCCGGCGAGGAGCCGGTCGTGCCCTGGAGCTCAACGACATTGCAGGGTTTTCCGGCAACCGTGTCCACCAGCCACTGGCCGGCAACCTTGCCCTCATGCACGAGGTCGGAGGTGACGGCGGTCATGTAGAGGTCGTCGGAAGCATCGACCGTGCGGTCGAGCAGAATGACCGGGATTTCCGCATCCTTGGCTTCCTGCAACACCTCATCCCAGCCAGTTGCCACGACGGGCGCCACGAGGATGGCATCGACGTCTTGGGCAATGAAGGAACGCAGAGCCTTGATCTGGTTTTCCTGCTTCTGCTGCGCATCGGCGAATTTCAGGTCTATGCCGCGCTGCTCTG
>NZ_WHSB02000004.1 GCF_010994755.1 Shinella lacus | reverse complement strand
GGGACGAGGATTCTGGGAGGAACGCGCGTGACGGTGACGGCAGGAGATTTTTCGCAGGGAACCTTTGTCGGGCGCGTCTGGCGGTGCCGCGCGGATCGGCGATTGCGTCGTGGTGACAGCCGGCATCAGGTTGTCCGGGCTCAGATAGGGGAAGACGTCGTCATGCGCGATGAGGGAGACGTCCTGCCCGACGGTTAACCCTGCAATGCGGATCGCCCGCATGGCGCCGAGCGCCGACATCATCGACCCGGCAATGACGGCGGTCGGGGCAGGGCGCTGCGCCAGGAAAGACTGCATGAGGCGAAAACCGGTCTCGTCGGTGAATTCGCCATGGCCGATCAGCGCCGGATCGATGGTGATACCGTGGGCCGCGAGTGCAGCGCGAAACCCGTCGTCCCGGTCACGCGCATAGGTGCTCACGGTGTCGCCGTTGATGAGGGCGATGCGCCGGTGGCCGAGCCCGGCCAGGTGCTGCGTCGCCGTCTCGATCGCCCCGAAATTGTCGATGTCGAGAAAGGCGAAGGGCTTTTGCGCCGCACTTCGGCCGTGCACGATGAAGGGCAGGTCCAGCGCTTGCAGAAGCGTAATACGGGCGTCCGTGCAGGCGGGCATGTGCAGGATCACCGCATCCACCCGCTTGCTGGCGGCAAGCCGGCGATATGCCGCCTCCTCGTCCGCCTCCGTCTCGACGGTCGAGACGAGAATGTCGATGCCATCCTCTTGCAGCCGGGTGGAAAGCCCGCCCATGAACTCGCTGGAATGCGGCCCGAAGCGCCCGCCGCCCTGGAAGACGATACCGATCGCGCCGGCCCGCCCGGTGGCAAGCCGCTGCGCGCTGATGTTCGGGCGGTAGCCGAGCCGTTCCGCCGCTTCCAGCACACGCGCCCGCGTCTGCGACTTCACCTCCGGATAACCGCTCATCGCCCGGCTTACCGTCGTGGGGGACAGGCCGATGCGGGCGGCAAATTCCTTGAGGTTCATTCTGCCTCCCTGCGGCTGTTCGATAGGCTCCAGCCTTTATGAACGTCCGGGCGCGGGGCAGCAAGCGATGGCCGGAATGGCACATCCGGACAATTAGCGGAGGTTGTATAATCCGCCTTGAATTTTGATAATAGCAAGTTAAAGTCTAAATATTAGCGATAAGGTTGTATTTCGCGGGTGTAAGACATCCGCGAAAGATTGACGTTAAATGGGTGGTGGGCCGAGGAGGCGAACCTGGCGCACCGCCCCTTTCCTTCCGCGGCAGGGGCGGCCCGGAAGGCATTTGGCGACCATTTTCGGAGGAATATCATGCAGGCGGGCTCGGAGCTGCCGGCTGCAACGGGTCCGTCTGCGCGATCGGATCTGCGGCCGGACAATCGTGGCACATCGGCAGACCGATGGCTTTGGCGGACACGCAAGGCAAAGGGGACGGTCTGTCCGGACGCGCCGCTGCTTTATTCGCGGCGGGAGTGTGGCCGCCGTCCCGCCTATTTGCGCCACCTGGAGCGTCTGTTCGGTGCCCGCCGGGCGGGGTTGCGCGACCTCGTGTTTTCTCGCGCACCGGTACTCTTCCTGATGGTGGAGGAGGCCTTCCTGCTCTATGTGGCGGTCGGTCTGCTGCGGGCGCTCACCGGGCGGCGCACCGCGGGCCTGCTGCTCCGGCCCATGCCCATCACCGTGTCGCCGCGCCGGCGCTACCGTTGGAAACGACGGGTGCTCGGCTGGCTGAAGCGCTTTGACGCCATCGAGACGCTGACCATCCTGCCTTTCAGCGTGCTGCCGGCGTCTTCCGCCATCGCCAAGGGTTGGATCTACGATTTCCAGCTCTGGGACCTGACGGATGCGGAGCGCGAGGCGGTGGAGCTGCTGCGCAGCGAGCGGCGGCCGGGCGACCGCCTGGTGCTGACGGCGATCGGCACGCAGAGCCCGCACAAGGGTTTCGATCTCTTTGCCGATATCTACGCGCGGATCGCCGGCCTGCGCGCGCGCTTCCGGTTCATCGCCTGCGGAAAATTCGCGCCTGATGTCTCCGACTATGCCGCGGCCTTCTGCGAGGCGGGCGGGGTCAAGGTCGACCGTGCGGTCTCGGATGCCGAACTGCTCGGCGCCTATGCGGCGAGCGATGCGGTCTGGTGTCTCTATCCGCCGGTCGGCGACCATGCTTCCGGCGTGCTCGGACGGGCGGCGCAGCTTGGCATACCCGTCGTCGTGCGGCAGGGGTCGCTCGCGCATCGCCTCTGTATTGTCGAGAACCTCACGCATGTGCCGGCAACGGCGGATGGTGTGGCGGAACGGCTCGCCGGGCCGCTGCCGCCGCGCGACGAGGCCCGCGGGCGTCTCGCCGCAAACCGCTTCGCCCGCCAGAGCGAGGCGACGCTGCGCGCGGCTCTGGGCCTGACGGCGAGGCGAGGGCCGCTGGAAGGCTAGTCAGACGAGGCGCTTGCCGTCCTCGCCGATCACCTTCTCGCCATCCTCCTTCGCGAAGGCGCCCTTGTGCGTGTCCGGCAGGATGTCGAGCACCAGCTCCGACGGCCGGCAGAGCCGTGTGCCGAGCGGCGTCTTCACGAAAGGCCGGTTGATCAGGATCGGCTCGGCAAGCATATGCTCGAGCAGGGCGTCGTCGGAAAGCGACGGGTCGTTGAGACCGAGCGCCGCATAGGGCGTGTCCTTCTCGCGAAGTGCTGCGCGCACGCTCAGCCCCGCCGCCGCGATCATCGCCTTCAGATCGTCTTTCGAGGGTGGGGTGGCGAGATAGTCGATCACTGTCGGCTCGATGCCTGCATTGCGGATGAGGGCGAGCGTGTTGCGCGAGGTGCCGCATTTCGCATTGTGGTAGATGATCGCGTCCATGGTTCCGGCCTTTCGAGAGCGGCGTTTGTACGACGATGGCTTACGCGATGCCGGCCGATCGTCAAGTCCGTCTGAGCCCTTGACGCCATCTCCAGATAAAAATATAACGCGTTATATAACTTGGAATGGATATGGCATGGAAGATATCGTTCGCGCCCTCGGCTACCTCTGCCTTGGCAGCCGGCTCAAGCGTATCGGCGAGCAGGTGCAGTCGGATACGCAGCGCATCATGGAGCGGCTGGACGTGCCCTTGCAGGCAGGGCAGTACCCGCTCCTGGCCGCCATCGACCGGCTCGGCCCGCTTTCGATCGGCGAACTCGCCGAAGCGCTTGCCGTCACGCAGCCGGGCGTGACGCGGGCGGCGGGCCTGCTGGCCGAAGCGGGATACCTTACCGCGCGCAAGGAGAAGGGCGACCAGCGCATCCGGCGCCTCTCGCTGACGCAGGAGGGCCAGGCGCTCATCGACCGTTCGAAACAGGACATCTGGCCGGCCATCGAGGCGGCGGTGCGCGACATCTGCGACGGGCTCGACGGCAGCTTCATCGCCCAGCTCGACCGGCTGGAGGATGCGCTCCAGGAAAAACCCCTCCATCGCCGCGCGCTTGAAAACGAAGGACGCCCATCATGAAAGCCCTGCTCGACAGACCGATCTGGAGCGCGCTCACCACCCGCCATAGAGAGCTCGGCGAGGGCGCCGGCCTCGCCCGTCGCTACCGGCCCGGCATCCTGCCGCTTGCCGCGACTGAATCCGATGCCCCCCGAGCGCTGGCGGATCTGGCGGCTCTCGCGCAGCCGGGCGAGGCGCTCATTTTCCTGATGGTTGACCCCATCGTGCCGCCGCCCGGTTTCGAGGTGCTGACATCCGCTCCCGCGGTCCAGATGATCGCGCGGAATGTGCCGACGGCCGCCTCGGACGAGGCCATTGTGCCGCTCGGCGAAAGCGACGCCGAAGACATGCTGGCGCTGGCGACTCTCACGAAGCCCGGCCCATTTTCGCTGAAGTCCCAGGCGCTCGGCCGTTTCTGGGGCGTGCGGGAGGGCAAGACGCTCGTCGCCATGGCCGGCGAGCGCATGAAGCAGCCCGGCTTCACCGAACTCAGCGGCGTCTGCACCCACCCCGATCACCGCGGCAAAGGCTATGCCCGGCGGCTATCCCTGCACGTCGCCGCCCAAATCACACAGGGCGGCGACCAGCCATACCTGCACGCCTATGCCAGCAACGCTGCCGCCATCACGCTCTACGAGGCGATCGGCTTTACGCTGCGCAGCCCGATGCATGTCGCCGCCCTGCGCAAACCAGTCTGAGCCTTCCGCCGTGTAACGTTCAGCGCCCTGTCAGCCGCTTGCCTGATCCTGCCATCACGATTGGCAGGACAGGACCTCATGAACCGACATTTAAAAAGGGCGGGCCTCTTTCTCGGCACCGCCGCCGCCGCGCTCGGCTTCTACCTCACCGTCATCCAGATGACCGGCAATTTCGCCACGGTCGTCCCCGGCGAAGTCTACCGCTCGAACCAGCCCACCAGCGCCGACATCACGACCTACGCCGCCCGCTACAATATCCGCACCATCATCAACCTCCGCGGCCGCCACGAGACGGCCAACTGGTACAAGGACGAGGCCGCGGCAGCCACGAGCCTCGGCCTGAACCTCATCGATTTCCCCCTGCAGGCCGACCGCCGCCTCGACCCCGCGACCGCCGCAAAACTCCTCACTGTCCTGCGCGACGCCCCACGCCCCATCCTGATCCATTGTCGCTCCGGCGCCGACCGCACGGGCCTGGCTTCCGTCATCTACCTCGCCCGCATCGCAAAGATCGACGAGGAAACCGCCGAGCGCCAGCTCTCTCTCCGCTACGGTCACATCGGTGTCCCATTTTTGTCGCCGACCTATGCGATGGATGAAAGCTGGGAAGATCTTGAACGGGCGGCAGGTTCAGCCAGCTAGCCTATTGATAACGTGAGCACGCGAGGCTTCGAACGAGATCAGCCCATGATGTTCCTCGCACGGAGGGGCGGCATTTGATAACGTGCTTTCAAGCAATAACGTACCGAGTGTTTTGGGTTGATGGGTCAGAATTACGATGGTGATGTCGAGATGGTTCGCCAAATTCCGGCGGTGCCATCGATCCTGGATGTGGTTTGCAAGGTCACAGGAATGGGCTTCGCGGCCGTGGCACGGGTGACCGAAGATCGATGGATCGCCTGCGAGGTCCTGGACAATATCGACTTCGGCTTGAAATCCGGCGGCGAGCTGCGCATCGAAACCACGATATGCAACGAAATCCGCGATAGCCGGCAGGCCGTGATCATCGACCACGTGTCTGAAGACAAAACGTTTTCCAGCCATCATACGCCGGCGCTGTATGGCTTCCAAAGCTATATATCGATGCCGATCATTCTAGCAGATGGAAGTTTTTTCGGTACGCTATGCGCCATCGATCCGCGACCCATGCGCTTGAACACGCCGGAAACCATCGGCATGTTCAAGCTGTTCGCCGAACTGATCGCCGTGCATGTCGATGCCCGGTCTGCCCTCATTGCCTCGCGAGAAAGTCTCGTCCTTGAGAATGAGAGACTTGCCGCGTCGCAGGGCAAATTGCTGGATGCGCAAGCTGCCTCGGAACTCCGCGAACAGTTCATCGCCGTTCTTGGCCACGACCTTCGCAATCCACTGGCCGCAATCAGCGGCGGGACGAACTTCCTCTTGCGCAGGATCGACGATGATCAGTCGAGATCGGTCCTGCAGAAGATGGCCGCCAGCGTTCAGCGAATGGCGGGGCTCATCGACAATGTCATGGATTTCGCACGGGGCCGCCTCGGTGGCGGTTTGACGTTGACCAAAACGACCAAATCGCTGGAGCCGATGCTCGTTACCGTTATGGACGAGATCAAAGCCGCTTTTCCGCATCGACAGATCGAAATCAGTCTTGCGCTCGCCCATGACGTTCATGGCGATCACGCCCGTCTCGGGCAGCTCTTCTCGAACCTTCTCGGAAACGCGATCGCGCACGGCTCGGAAGACAGCCCCGTCCGCGTTGAAGTGACGACCAATCCGGCCGGTTTCACGCTGGTAGTCGAAAACGGCGGCACAAAAATCCCGCCCGAAACCCTGGAGCAACTTTTCCAGCCGTTTCGAAGGGGCAAAGTACGCGATAGTCTTCAGGGCTTAGGGCTCGGCCTGTTCATCGCCTCGGAGATAGCCAAAGCGCACGGGGGAACATTGACTGTCGTGTCGGACGATGAGCGCACACGCTTCACGCTGACAGTGCCCGGTTATGTGCCGGGCAAATAAGATTGGCGCGCCGCGCCGGGTGATGATGAGAACTATGTCTACGCCATAGCCCTCCTTTAACCAGTTTCTTGGCAGGGCCTTCGTCGCCTAGCCTAGCCGAGGTATCCAACTGCCATTTTCAGGCTTGTTGATCTACCGCGACAGATCGCTCGGGCGGGCAAGACCACCCTGAAACAGGCAGCTGATGATGTATACGGGACTGGTCCCAGATTCGACAGGAATGACCGTCAGTCCATCCGCTACCGGGAAGGGGGCGATCGTCTTTGGGCTGCAGTCCAGCACGCAAAGAAGAGCGATCCGACGGCCGACCCCGACCGCGTAGCTCGCTGCCTGCTCCGCAAACTTCTTGCAGTCGTCAGGCAGAAGCCGTTTTGACTGCTCTGATTTGAGCTCGATCTTGATCCCTCGAAAACTGAGGTCGACCTTACCGCCCGCGACCTCACCTTGAACGTCAAGCTCACTGCCAATGGCGGCGTTAGAACGCAAAAAGGCTTGAAGATCGGTTTGGAACATGGCCTCGTTGATAGGCTTTGGATAGCGCTTGTCCTGCACCGCCTGACCCATGAGGTTCGCCACCGGGGTAAGCAACCTCAGCAGGTCGCGAACATCGGTTTCCGAAACCTGTGGCTCAAGCCGCAGCCTCTCACGCAGCTGGATGATTTTAGCATCCAGTTCGCCATAGCCGGTCAGCGGATGCCGCGATGTGTCGGTGCCATCGAGACGGAGCGTTCGTTGGCCGGCGAGCACGATCGACTCGTCACGCTTCGGTTGCGGCTGAAACTCGGCTGCGTAGCGGAATTCAAGCGGCCTCGCATTGAACCCCTGTGAGGCGTGCAAAGCCATCCGGCCCTGACGTTGAAAGACATAGGGCGGTGGACCGTCGGGCTTCAGAAATTCGAAAGGCGGGAAGTCCCAAGTGCTGGGCGGCTCGATCGAGACTGGTTCTATCACGAGCCGTTCCGCGTCTTCGGGCCAGCGCGACACCCGGATGGTCAGATCGAGATCATGAACCTGTCCCGTGCTCAGACTATGCACCGTATCTGCGGGCTTTCCGTCGATCATGAACTCTAGAAAAGCGACGGCGATCTCTTCGGGCTTGGCAGCCACGTCTTCGGCCGTGAACGGGCCAAAACGATCGCGCTTCTCGATGCCGAAGATGGCAATGGGCATTTCCAGTTGCGCAATCGCGCCACGCAGCGCCGGCACCACCGAGACATCGAGATCATCATTGATAGTGGCAAGCGTGGCGACAAGCGCCAAGCCATAGGCCGAGTGGTCAGCGGCGGCGGCGAAGCTGCGATACCGAAGCCGGCCCGCACGAAGGAACCGATCGGCGTCAATCACTGCACTATGTACCGCCTGACTCCAGTCGGCGAGTAGGCCCAAGATTTCGAGCGTAATCCCGAACGCCTGCCAGTCCCGCGCCGCGGCCGCCGATCCGAAAAGCTGGGCAGCCGAAGACACGGCTTCGGCCCTGGCGCGCAATTCATCGCCGCCTGCAGTGTCCGGATAGACGGCGATCGCTTCGATCGCGGCGATCCTAGAAGGGTAAGCCTGAGCGAGCACGACGTTCACGCCCATCCTCCTTATCCTGTGTGTCGACCGCGGCGGCCTCGCTCCAGGCGCGGCTTGCTTTGCTGATCGCGTCCGCATCCCGAGCAGAGACAGCTCGCTCGAAACGCAGCGCGAGCTGTGGCCAGCGCAACAATGTCGCGCGACGTCGCATTCTCACCGTGTCACCATTAGTCGCCAGGAGCGCGGTCACGAGCGTGTCAGCCTCGTTGGGCATATCCGCTCGGAGAAACGCTTCGACAATGCCAAGCGCCGTTATCAACTCGCGATCCAGTACGGCAATCGCTGCGTCATGAAAGGCCTGCGCGTTCGCCCTCAAACCGTCAGGAGTTACTCTGCCCAGAAGATTCATGGCTTTGTCAGACTGATTGTAACGGTCAGCGAGATGCGGGATCATGCGCGCCGCGAGCTTGGCGAACTCGGGTTCGGTACCCAGACTGTAAGACAATGACAGGATATCGGAGCGCAGATACAGCGGGTCGATCCCCATCGCAACTTCGATCAGATAGCGCCTGAGCGCCCCGTTGCCCTTGCCAAAGAGATCGGCCATACCGGCGAGAATACGGACGCATTTGGCAAGGAACTGGTCCTCATTAGACTGGACCCGATAATAGTGGATCAGGTTCAGGATAGCTTGTGCAGCGTTAGGCCGAAATTGCTCGGGCACGATTGAGTGTTGGAAGGCATTCACCGCCGCCTTGTGGACAGCGACATACTGATCCCACAACAAAGCTCCAAACGCCTCGAATAGGAGGTCGGGAATATTCGACCTACTCCGGTAGGGGAGCTCTCCGACAGCTGTTGCGGCATAGGAGCGGCCCAGAACCGATGATCCAACAAGCGCCCTATAGAGGTGCGGCAGCACCAACTTCAATCCGGCGAGGTCGCCGGAAAGCTCCTTCGTCGCGCCGAGCAGCGCACCACGAAGATTGTCGCGCCCATCCGGGATGGTATCGAACATGCCGATGATCTTAGCCACTGACGCATCATCGCCCGCCGCCGCCTCGCTTGCCCATTCGACGAATTTATCCATTAGCCCGCGCATCACGGAACGCCGGGTGCTGCGCTCCATGGCGGTCAGGAAATTTTCTCCAGGCTGCCCTTTCTCGGCGTCCAGATCTGCCAGTCGGTCATCCAGCAGGAAAAGCGCGCCGACGAACGCATCGAGCTGCGCCCGAACCACGAGCTCTAGGCCGCTCGAACCCGCGCGAAATGCCGATGTCACTTCTTCGAGAACCTTGTCGTCACGCTCGACCGTGGGCGTCCAGATGAGACGAGTCAGTGCCAGCGAGTGGCGTGGTGACGTGGCGGGAACCGGCGGCTCATTGTATCCGACATGGACAGCCAGCGCGTATGCCATCGTAACCCGTGCGCGGTGGGAAGGTGGTGCTCCCTTATTGAACGATTGCAGCAGCCCATCGACCTCTTGTGGCGAGGCGTCGAACGCATCGTTCACGGCTTCCGCCAGATCGGGAAGTCGGTCGTCATCGTCCTTCAGGTCGCTCACCAGCGACGGAGCGCGGACATAGACCGACACCAGAGTGCGCAAAATCGGCGCCGCGACCTTCGCGTCCGAGACCCTCAACGCGTGCAAGCCGCGGCCGGCACGCTCGACCGACGCGCGCTTGCCGCTCAATAACATGCGCTCAATCGCTGCGGTCACTTCACTTTGAAACCGTCGATACAACGCCACGAGAAATGCGGGATTGCGGGAAATGCGCTGCTCGCCATCGCCGTATAAGAATTCATCGTCGTCGGGATCGGCAACGTCGATGGCGGAGCCGACGATGTCAGGTATGACGTTGGCAGAGACTGCATGAATGCGCGGCAGCAGCTTCTCCACCGCGAAGCGATCCGAATATCCCCAGCGAAGCATCGCCGTTGCCAGCGCGACTATCTCGACGTCATCGGCACTGACGGCATCAAGGATGATGAGAGCCGCCTCGGCGAACCAGGGTTGGTCCTTGGCTAGCCCTGATACGTATACCACCAGTTCGGGCGTGAAATGCTCGGGCGCGAGCCGCGCGCTCTGGGTTACGCGTTCGAAGTTTTCCCTAGTGCGATTGGCATCGAACAGGCCGATATCGTCAAGCAAAGTGCGGGCGATCGCACCAAGGCTTGGGGCAAGGAGCGCGCGGATTGCGTTCCTTTTCTCAAGTGCTTTTGCCGCAAGCCTGGCATCGAATGCGTCGCGGGCCTCTTGGGCGGCTAGTGCACGGTCGCGCTCAGTGATGATTTCAAGCAAGTTCGGCAGCCGCAGGGGTTGACGTTGCTGGCAGCCAGCACAGTTCCTGTCGTAGAAATCGATGACGGCGTCGCGAAGATCCCAGCACGCCATACCGCCTTCAGGCGCGAAATCGCAGCGCATGCTGTGATGTCCGATCGGCAGGCCCGTAGCCTGCTCGATCATGCCGGTTCCGCCGAACTTCTCGACACGCGCATTCGCGCAGTAATTGTGCACGAGCACCATTGTGTCGCGGTTACGCTCACCGGCTTTGATAGTGTCGGCAATGTCGCGCATCTGCCCCATCTCAGTTATTCTATTGAGTATCGGAACAAAGGTGGTCGAGTTCAATGATTGCTAAAGCGCCATCCCCAAACGTTTATGAAATCGTCTGCTCCGCAGGCCCACGCCTGGAGTGCCCATGCAGCCTTACAAAATTACTATCGCGCACCTTCAGATAGGGCGCGACGATATATCCTCCAACAGCACGAATTTCGCCGTTTACTACAAAGAGACGGGGGCAAGTCCCCTATCAGGGAGGACTACATGTGAACAAGAACCGTCCATTCTCGCCACCCGCGTTCTTTCTTGCTGACGGATCAGCGGCTTCGATACAGCGCTGTGTGTCGTTGTGGATTGCTCAAATGCTAATGTCGGTTCGATTTCATAAACCGGATTCTCGGCGTGGGCATTGGCTAGTCTGATCGAGACCAGTGCCGTAGAACTGCAATGTCCGCGTCCAACCAAAGCGACCCGTTGTAGCGCACGCGAACATCGGATGTCCGGTTGTTGCCTTCTGTACGCGCGGATCTTTCGCCAATTACCGTCCAGACCGGTTCGACTTCGTTCCGTCGTGCCATAGCGAGCAACGCGTCGCGACGCACCAGAATATAGCTATGACGGTCATCTCTGCCGCTGACGATGATCGGCAGTCCTTGGCTGTCCGCGTAAACACCGACATTTTCGATATCAGGACGCAACCCTAGCGCCGTGATCAGCCAGGGGATCGGCACATGCCGGGAAAAGCCGTTGCCTAGACTTGCGTCAAGATGGCTTTCCCAATGGTAACCGATAGTCGGCTTGATCACCCGGTAGCTGCGATCTGTGTTACGGCCTCGGACATCAAGTGTCGACCAAGGATCGCTTGGCCAGGTGGCTCGCCGGCCAAGCTCGCCAATATACGGGCCATCGGTGACGTTGCCAGGCAGCCACTCATGAAAATCGTCCCCGTGCTTTTCGGTCTCTTCAACGAACTGCTCCCGTGTCCCTGGCGGCATCAGAAGCATGCTAACGAAGTGAAAGTCGCTTTGCTCCCAGGAAACATCCCAAGATCCCCTGCGACGCGGCGCTTCGACATCGTGCGAGGCATAGCGATACAGCGTAAGCCAAGCACCGCTATCTAGATCCGATCCCAACGCCAACGCGAGCCTTTGCGGTGCAAGTTTGGGGTCGAGAACCCAGGCCTCGCGTTCGCCGGCTCCGAGGTTAGGACAACGCAATAGGGGCACACCCGGCATCCCTGCTGCCGGCCGCATCTCGTTATCACTTGGCAGGACAGACGGCTCGATATCGCGAATGAACTCGACGTCAAGCGGATCAGAGTAGGTCTTGGCGGGCGAACCCCAATCGGGTTTCAACCAATTATTGTCTGCAAGTCGAGCTAGTAACTCCATCATCGCAATGCGCTGGTACTTCTTGCCGATCCGCTCAACCCGTCCGCGATTACCCTGTCCCTCGCCACTGGTATGGTCGCGCGGGAAAATTGTTTCTGTCCAACCTAGGTCGATTGCGCGGTTGGCCACCCATAGCTTTGCGCGATGCGAATCAACTTGCTTTCCCAAACCCTTACCGGGCATGATCCAGGCATGGTCTGTTTCGTTTGCCGCCCAACGTTTGGCGTCGGACGCGTAACGCCGCGCCTGAGCAGGCGTGAGCAAAGCTAGCAATGCCTTCTCGGCGACTTCTATGCGTTTGCGATCCGACGTTGGAACAGTCACCTTGAACTTCTTGGCGTCGAACGAGATACGCTTAAGGCGATGTGCATTGCGCAGCGCCTCAAACGCCTCGGAAATATCGGGGCGACCCCGCGACACATCTTCAAGAAATGCTCGGCCAGTCTCTGCGGATGTCAACGGCCGAGGGCCCTTTAGGGGCGCAGCCGCGAAGCGTTCGACTCGATATTGAAGTGTATATCTGCCGAAATCGGCCAGCCCTTTATAACAAGACCGCAGGATTGAATCGGCTCCGACGCGTTTTGCTCGCGCCTCTACCTTTGCCTCAGTGAAATTGAACGTCGGTGCCTTGGCACCGTATGGGGGGCGGCAGCGAACAAGATCGATGGATGGATCGAGGCCGCCGGCACTCGACGATAGCTCGATGACACCTCGCGCATAATCGCGCGTCAGTATATGCACCGGGGGTTGGCCGCAGCTAAAGGCATGACGCCAAGCGGTCATCGCATACTCGGCAAGGCGCGCCGGGTCGCGAGTGCGCAGACTTGCGCCGTAGAGCGCGCCGAACAACCGCTCGACAACGTAGGGATCGTCGCAAGTTACGAAGCGAATGAACAGCGGCTCGATTAGCGCCGGGCGCTCAAGGAAGATGCGAATCATCGACTTGCTTGCGGTATCGCGCACGTTCGCACTGCTTGAGGTGCAGGCCCAAGCCAGCAAGACCAATGCCAGGCCGAGAGTTCCGTCCTCGGCGCGACCGATGCCAGGGTTGAGGCACCAGCTAATCAGGCGCGTTAGCGGATGGCCGGCATCGTTATGCGCGATATTGATCCGCCGAGTCCAGAACGCATCCCTTTGAGGAAGCTTGCGGCGCGCAAGATTGCGGTCAAGGAGCTCCGCATTCCATGGGTGATTCTCGACCACTGCCAACTCGATGAGCAACGCGATGATGTCCTCGTCATGGCAATCCAGCCGATTGAGCAGTTCCAGCGTCCGATCACCGAACGCTCCCACGGTGCGCCAGCGTACGCTGTCAATATAGGCGTCCTGGACCGGCCATTGATCCCACCATGCATCGACGCCACCGGGTAGCAGATCGACTAGTTCGACTTTATAGCGATCGGCGAAATGCAGAAACAGCGCATAGAATAGCCCTCGCCACTCCCATTGCACGCCATGCTTGCCAAGAACGAATGAGAGGCTTCCACCCGCGTCGAACAGACCCGCGGGATCAGTCACATGCTGCAGAAGTGCATTCGCGACGAGATGATCCTGGAAGCGCTGGAATGAGATTCGCAGAACATCGTCCTGATCTGACAGGGGATCTGCGGGGTCGTGCGCCGGATTGGGATCGTATCGCAGCAGGCCACGGAATCGCAGCAACTCCAGCCACGTCTTGCTTGGCGGGGGTGCGAATCCCTGAAAAACCGCTTCAACTAGGGTATGGGCTCGCCCGCGCGTGATGTAGTCACGTTGGTCCGACGCCATTGCGCCTGTCAGGGCAAGCAGCGCACGTCTTACCGGCCCGACCAGCGTATCGGCGCCGTCATAGATTGTGCCGAGATGACGCCCGGTGGAATCGAGCAAAAAGTTGAGGACCTCGCTTGTCCCCCGCATACCACGCGGGAAGGTAGTACGGCCATCTCGTTCGATCGCGAGGCACGCCGTACGGAGGAACAGCGGGTTTGAAAATTCCGGGTTGAGCCAGGGCGTAGCCGGACGCACTATTCCGCGCCTGTCCATGTACACCCTTGCTGCCGCCTCGATCTCCTCTGGCGTCTCGAAGCCGGTGACTTCGGCTCGTGTCGCCATCGCATTGACCGCTGGTGTCACTAGATGGTCGACGTATTCTCGTCGGCAGGAAACGCACAGGGCAAGACGGGGATAGGCTAGGATACGTTGCGCCAAACCCTGTAGCGCGCTGCGCCACAAATGTACGCCGGCACCTTCGTTGACGGCGTCGATCGCGATCAGGGCACGCTTCCCTAGGGCTTCGGCGCGCGCGCTTAGCGCGCCGAGGAACTGATCGAATTTGTTCCCGCCAAGCTCGAAGTGCGCGATCATCTGGTTCTCGATCGTGCCGTGCAGGGTGAAATCAGTGCCGAGCAAGAATAAGGCAGGTGCGTTTTCGCCAAGCGCACGCTCCACCTGAGACGCGATAAGGTGCGATTTTCCGGACCCGGCACGGCCATCGAGCAGCGCGAAGCGGCACTGGTCGCTTAGACTGCCGGGTGAATCGACGGCCTCGAGAAATTGTCCCAGTGACGACTGCAGATTACGCAGGGCCTGTATAAAATAGTCAACGCTTGGCCACTCGTGATCCTCGTCAACCATGTGCGGGCCGGTTGTTGATGGCCGCCTGGCTTTTGCTGCGCGAGCGATTTCGTTAACAGCTTGAATCACCTCAACGACGTACTTACGCAGATCGACCGCTTGATCCCTCCAATTCGTGTAGTCAAAGGCGCTATCGGTATTTAGCTCCAGAATAGCCGTCGCTTCATCAAACTTCCGGATTTTCTCAGCGATTGTGGTTAGCTTCTGCTTTTCGGCATCGAGCAGGGTCTTAGGCGTAGCGCCAAGCCGACCGTTCTCTAGCACGTCCTCGCGGGCGCCCCGAAGCATAGTACGGAACGGCACATTGCGGAGCAGTCCGTCGAATACCTGCGCGGTAGAGACGTCAACATGATCCTCTGGATGATAACGTTCTTCGAGCGCTGCCACGGTACGCTGGCACTGCCGTGCAAGCCATTCTGGCGAAAGCTCAATCCCGCCGAACCAATAGGCTGTCAGCCCGGTCGTCTCAGCACGGGTAAGCATCTCCTCAAGATCAGGCGCAGTCCAAGGCACGAAGGCGACGTTCCGTCCGAGCGCTTTTGCAGATGCCTCCCATTTTGCCTTATGCTGATCCCACGCGTCCCAGCCATTTGCCTGCGGCTGGCCCTTCTTGGTCACCCGCTGCGTGCGGCCGGTAAGTGCGCAGGCAATCGCGATGATCATCGTGGTCAGCCTGGGATGTGTGGCGAGAGCAGTGGCAACCGAATTGTCAATCGCACTCCAATCGACATCACCCGATTTGGTATAGAATTTCGCTTGATATCCGTGTTCATCCCCCGTCGTGAGAATCCATACCGCTTCGACCCCGCCATCCCCGCCGGCGCCGTGGATACGCCGAAACTCGGCGTGTCCGGGTGGCGGAACACGCCGCGCGATCTGACACACCAGTTCCTCGAAAGTATCGCGTTGCCCGGCAACGCCTGATATAATTTTAGTGAAGTCCAGCATCTGTCCGCACCTGTGCAGCTAAGTACTCGGTACCGCACGCGAAGGTGGCCGGTAAAGTGAAATAACCTCAACCGCCGGACGTCGTGGGTCAGCACACCGCCGGTCCCTGGATCGCACTCAAGAAGTACGAGCTCGCACCAGATGAAGATGGGCGGCTCCCAGCGTGACGCCGACGAAAAGCGGCCCCCACCCTTTGAAACCTAGAACCTGCTCGTTCTTCCAATGGCCAATGGTGGCCTAAGCAGAACCGCTATGGGTATAGCACAATATGATCCTAACGTGCTCGGCCGACCGGCATGGAACGCCGGTCGACAGGTGGCGTCAAAAAGCCTCTAAAGCAGCGCTAAATTTGGGCGGTCCGCTTCTTCGTAGACAGAGAGGGGCCGCGCCGCGACGGAGAGCAGCGCCTTCATTTCGGCCATTTGAGTTCGTTGCTGTCGCTCCGGAAAGCCGCCGCTCATTTGGCCGCGCCATCGGCCATTCCTAAGGAAGAGACTACTGATGACCGAACACCCTCTGGCATTGCGATGGTTCAGGATCGCCAAGCGCCGCGATTGCCTTGGCTACGTCGCTGGTCCTTAACCGATCCGCCCGGCAAGCCGCGCGACCTGAGGCTCGATAACGCTTACCAGCCCTCACGGGAGTAAGGGACGAAGCCCACGAGCGTAGGGACCGCACAAATCGGCCTGATGCTGGGTAGCGGTGCCCGCGCTGCGCGACGGAGTATCGGACCTGACCATGGCACCCTGCCGGTGTGATTTCTCTGACAGAGCAATGCCGACCGATCGCCGCTGGACTTCACAGGCGTGGCAGGAATAATTTGTACCTAGCGACTTGGATCGCATCGGCGAATTGAAGGCAGTCAGCAAAACATGATACGGATCGAACGCGACGCCACGTCCCCATACCCGCCTTCTCTCGTCCAAGAAGGTTGGTTCGAGATCGACCGATTTTACGCAGCGCTGCCGCCGGCTCGACGGGAACAGCGGCGCAACCCGGTCGAGAAGCTCTGGACCCGTATCGTCAGACCCGCCCGCGAGGCGCTCCAGCAGGCGTTCCACGGCAAGTGCGCCTATTGCGAGTCTGCGATCGGCATAACCGCCGACCTCGTCATCGACCACTTCAGGCCGAAGTCCGGAGCGACGGACGTTAAGGGCACCGCTAGTCCCGATCACTACGCTTGGCTTACACTGGAATGGCTGAACCACTACGCCAGCTGCCCCGCGTGCAACCGCGCGAAGCGGGCGATCTTCCCAGTCGAGGGTGAGCGAGCCGAGCCGATGACCCCTATCGAGGCTATCATCGAAACCGAGCGGGCCATCCTCGTCGATCCGTGCAGGGACGACCCGGGGCAGCACCTCTCGTTTAGTTCCGACGGCACCGTCCGAGCGCTGACCGAAAGGGGCGCCGCTACAATACAGATCCTCAACCTCAACCGGGCGCCCCTAGTCCGTGAGCGGAAGGAAACATACAGTAGAACGGTCTCGGCAATCGAGGCGTCCGAGCGCTCCGGACGCGTCCCAACATGGCGGCTTCTAGATCAGCTGCTCGACGACCATCCGCCTTACGTCGCTGTCATTCGCCAAGCCTTTGACGAAAGGGAGCGCGGCCGGCCCACTCTGCAACCGAATTTCGCCGTTCCCGAGGAACGCCGGAGCGCCGACGAGGTGATCCTCGACGCCGACTCCTTTCGCCTCAACGCCCGATCGATCGCAAGGGTCGAGATCAGTAACTTCAAGTCGCTCCGGCAGCTGGACGTGACTTTTGCCGAGCAGACAGGCGACGCGGCTCCGTGGCTCATGCTGCTCGGCGAGAACGCCGCGGGGAAGAGTAACGTCCTGCAGGCGATCGGGCTCGCGCTGGCCGGCGCGGAGGAGGCCTCCCGCTTCATGCGGCCATCGCGAGTGCTCTCCATCGGAGCCAACGAAGGCTGGGTCCGCCTGACGTTCTTCGATAAGGAGATGCCGACCGAGCTCCACTTTCACCGGGGCTCCAAGAGTTTCGAAGGGACGCCCCGACCTTCAGCTGTCGTCCTCGGCTTCGGGGCATTGCGCTACGCGGAGCCGCGGCGCTCCAGACGCGCGGAGGATCCTGCGACGCAGTTCGCCAAAGTGGCGCCGCTCCTGCAATCGGTGGCCCGCATACCGCATCCTGCAGCGTGGCTGCTGGACCTCGACGAGCATCGATTCGGCGCGGCCGCGCTGGCGCTGCGCGAGCTTCTGCCGATCGGCGACGAAAGCGACATCGTGAAGAGAGGATCGCGCATTCTCTTCACGATCGGCGACCACCAGGCCCCGCTGAACGACCTGTCTGCGGGATACCAAACCGTCGTTGGGATGGCCTGCGCAATCATGAGGATGCTCTTCGAGCGCTGGGAAAACCTCCTCAGCGCGTCAGCGATCGTCCTGATAGACGAGCTCGACGCACACCTCCATCCGCGCTGGAAGATGCGAATCGTCTCTTCGCTGCGAAAGGCGTTCCCACAGGTCCAGTTCGTCGCCAGTACACACGATCCGCTCGTCCTCCGCGGCATCAGGAACAATGAGGTCGCCGTCCTACGGCGTGTCCCGGGCCAGGGCACGATGATCGACCAGGATTTGCCGCCGATCGAGGGAATGAACGTCGAGGATCTGCTGACCTCACGTCACTTCGGGCTGGATAGCCTGCTCGATCCTGAGGTCGAGGCGCGGCTCACGGAACTCTACTACTTGCGCTCGCTGCCTCGAACCAACGATACATCAGAGCGTATCGCAGAGTTACGCGACACCATCGGTGACCGCGAGGCGCTGGGGGGCAATCGGCGCGAGCAGATCGCACTTCTGGCTACCGACGAGTTCCTTCGGTCCGCGTCCGCGCGCGGAGGTATGCAAGTCCGCCAGGCGGCCTCCGAGGCGACGATCTTGCGCCTTCAGCAGCTGCTGGACGCAAGCAGGACAGAAGTGCCTTGAAGGTCCTGACGCGCCCCGCATGCCCGCCCGAGCTGGCTGATTCCGTCGCCCCAGAGCACGAGCGCGCACGTGCCATCCGCCACTTCGAGGACGACGGCCGTAGGGACGGCTTCAAGTTCAAGCTCTACGCCGTTAAGGCGGTCCGCACTGCGTTAGGCGACATGACCGGCGGCAGATGCGCCTACTGCGAAGCCTACTACGATTCCACCGCACCGCAGGACGTGGAGCACTATCGCCCGAAGGGCCGCATCGACACGCCGCAGGGCAAGCGGAAACCCGGCTACTGGTGGCTCGCCTCCACGTGGGACAATCTTCTGCCTTCTTGCATACGCTGCAATCGGGTGGAGGAGCATATCCTCTACGACGGATCGAAGCTGACTTCCGGGAAGGGTGACCGTTTCCCCATCGACGACGAGGCCACCCGTGCGGCGGGTCGAGGGACGGAGACAGGGGAGACGCCGCTGCTCCTCGATCCGGCAACGGACGACCCCGCCGCCTACCTCGACTTCTTCGAGGAGGACGGAGACTCTATTGTCCGCCCCCTGTCTGCGGACCAGACGTCGCTCGCCTATCGCCGCGCACGGACGTCGATCGACGTCTACGGGCTGAACCGCGCCGGCCTCGTGCTGGAACGTTCCCGTGCACTCCGGCGACTCAAACAGAGCCTCTCCGCCGTCGAACTCTTCATGGAACTCATGGACGAGGCACCACCGCTGCAGCGTGACCGCTACGAGACGCTCTTCCTCGAGGAAGTTGCATTAATCCGTGCGCATGCCAGCGGGCAGGACGGCTTCGCCGCGGTCGCTGGTCCGCTCGTTCGGGCAACATTTGCAAGGCTGGGCCTGAACCTGTGACGCACCGGATGTCCCCACCGTTGGAGATGGGCGCATTCCCTGAAAGCTTGGTTTCAGTTCGCGCTGGCGGATAGCCGCCAAAGCGTGGCCGGAGCAGCGGCCTGCGTCGGTATATCAAGGCCTTGGGCAGTAAGCTTGAAACCACAACGCGGCTTCCCGATGACACGTCGGGGACGATCACGCATTTCAGCAAGCTTGCTGCTCCAGGGGCGTAGCGGCCGTACTCGAGTGCCTCAAACGCGCACGGCTTTGAATATTTCACTTTGCTGCAAGGCGGCGCTACGCCGGTCGCCCATATCGACCAGCCGATCCAAGATACGCAGCATGCGCTGCGCTAGCTCCACTGGGAGCGGTTGAGTGCGTTCGGCAAATGCGTGAACCAGCGCCGCGATGCGGGCCGGTACGGTCGACTTTCGCCATCCGACAGGCGTGTCAGCTTGGTTCTCCAATAGCTGCATCACCTGTGAGACAAAGGCGTCGGCGGGATAGTGCTCGACAGAGCGCTCGCACAAAGTCAGGAAACTCGATGCCACATAGGGGATATCACCCACAGCCCGCACAAACGGATCAATCACCGGAAGAACACGCCCAATCTCGCGCCAGTCCCCATTCGCGAAACGGGCAGCGCCGCCGGCATACTCAATGGTGACAAACAGGAAACACCGCACCAGCTCCGGTACGTCGTGACCATAAATGTCGCCGTCGCGCCATCGGGCCTGCGTCCATGTTCGATGCTGAAGTACACGTCCCACGCATGCTTGCAGCGCGGTCAATGCGCGATCGGAAATGACCGGGGCGTCATAGATACCTGCGGCGCAGAGCCAATCGGCAAACGGTTCGACAAAGGCGGCGGAGGTATCGTCGTTCAGCGCAAAGATGCGATCGAGAATCTTTGCCTGAATCTCTTCGGTGTCGGTTTGCAGGGCGACGCGAGCCAGAAGCCGCATGAAGGTCAGGCGCAGATCGAAAAGATTGAGTGCTCGATCCTCGCGCCTATCCTCGTCTTCATCGCGCCATGACGGATTGATCCGCTCCAGCATCCAATTTAGCACGGAATAACAATAGTCACGGAAAAGCGGCCCTCGAACCGGGTCCGCCATGATCTCCTCAACCGGCACATGCTTTAGGATTTTGGGTAGGAAATCCCATCGCAGGAAGACATCCGGATCACGCCAAGCGGCGGCGGCGCCTGGCTGGTCGTCAAAATATGGGAGGTCGGTAGGACGCGGCGGAGCAAAAACCCAAGGAGCCGGAGGATCAGGCAGGGCGTTAGAGCCGGCACCTACTTTCAAAGCTGCGATTGCTGCGTGGACGGCGGTGGCAATCCGTTCCGGTTCCGTCGCATGATCGTAACCGTATGCGGAGATCGGCGCATCGTGGGAGCCAGTCGAGAGTTGAGTGGCTAACGTCAAGGCGACCCAGGACAAAGCCGGATAGCAATTCCAAAGGGACAGCGCCGATGCAATGGCCTCTTCTGAAACCTGTTCCAGCGGATGGCCTGCAAGAGTTAGTAATGCCTCTGTTGCTTCGCGGTCGGAAAGCCCGCGCCGGATCAGGCCGGCCAAACCCTTAGCAGCGAAAAGGCAAGGATGTTGAAGCAGGATAGAGCCCGCGAACCATAATTCGTCGCGTTGTTCCTTGGTGCGGCTCGCGCGCAAAAGTACGTCCCGGCACCAGGCTTGGTCCTCGGGATCGAGCGGCCCGGCAAAAAGCAACACTACGGCAGCCGTGCCAGCGACGGCGCCTTGCTCCATCGCGTGATCCATGCCCTCATGGTCCGCACTTCCGTAAGGACGCAAGAATAACTCCGCGTGGTCCCGGCGTCTGGCGTTGTCTATGGCATCCGCTATCGAGAGCGTGGGACCGATCGCCTTCCTCTCAAGCGAATCAAACACCCAATTGAGCAGGGCGAACTGCTGATTTGTTCTCTCGCCTCGCGCCAATGTGGCCACCACATCGGGATCGGCATCCTTTGGATTCTGGTGCTCGATAAGCACGCCGCTGCCATCTTCCGTCGCTTTCGCCGAATAGTTTTCCGTCTTGCCGATTTCCGCCCATAGCTCGGCCGTACTCAGAAGTTTGGCGACATGGTCCGGATGCTCCTTTTCGTTCTCGGTTTGAAAAGGCAGCTCATCGGGAAATGCGAGGATTCGCTTTCGGGCCTCCGTCCGCAAAGCCTCGTCGCCCGATAGGACGAATAGCTGTGCCAGCCATTTCAGCTGCATCATACGCGGCGAGTGTTCATTCAGTTGCTTGACCGCTTCCATCGATGAGCGATCTGAAGGCTTGGAGAAGCCCAGCAGGTTCGTTCCAGCGCCGTCGTTTACGAGGCGGTGCAAATCCCAATGCCAAAGTGCCTGCGAAGCCGCCAGCGGCAACGCTGTTGTCGATACGTGGTTCTCGCTAAGAAGCAACGCAACGGCGATATTAAGCACAGCGGTAGCTTCGTGCTCGGAAATCACGTCCTTGAGAATGCCATCCATATCACGTCCGCGGGCACGCTCGGCGAACGCCCAGCGCTGCAATGCCATCAGGCCGCTGACAATAGGTGGGTTAGCCCAATGGCCACGCGGCCACATATAGGCTCGTTGTCCGCCCCAAAACTGTTGTTCGCCCCATGGGAAGTGCAGTGTAAGCGGCAAAGGGATCGGGGCACGTCGACCATTCCGACGGGCAACATCATGTAGTTGCCGCCAAGCCGTGATGGCATGGTTGGTGAGATGGCGGACCAATTCCAGCGCTCGGTTTGGCGCAATCTCGAAGAGAGAATGAAACGGCTCACGCAACGGCGATGAGGGAAAGCAATCGCTGCCGTGCTCGTTGATCGCAAGGCGTTGCCAATCGTGAGGTGAAAAATCCGATCCGTAGGGGCTCCGCCTCTGACGTCTTGCTTCTGTTTCCGGTAGATCGGCGCGAAGCTCGGCAAGCGCCAGCAAGACGACCTCATGGGCGTGCTTCTCGGCCAGGATACGTGTCCACGGCATGATAAGCCGGTAGGTGTGGTGACGCAGCCTTCCAAGCTTTGCAACCCTGATGAGATAGTCGCGAATCTCCTTCTCATGTGTCCGTGCTGCCCGCAAAAGCAGATTGCGGAGCCTCTCTTCCAGCTCCTTGATGCCCGCGCTCCCCACATCATCCCACGGCCCTCGGTCGAAGGTGAATTTTTCGGGATGCTCGCGGTCTTCAATATCGTACAGCCAGCCAGCGACGGCGGCGACAATTCGAGAAGAGATAGCGTTGGGTATGTCGGCGCATAAATGCTGCCAGACTTCAAACACAGACACGATGTCTGGCACCGCGCTGGCAGGGCTTTTCTCCAAATTGGCCAACAGCCAGTCGCAAAATCGCGACCATGTTCGGACATCGGACGGCCATGCGAGGCTTTCGGCGATCCTCAAAATCTCGCGTGGGCTGAGATCGTCGCGACTTGCACTGTGATTGAGTATCTGTGGATTCGCCATCGTGCGCTCCGCCTGGAACCAGGTGGCTAGCCGGCGAAGCCTGTTCGTGCCTGGCTCAAGCGCGGCGTCTTGGAACGTTTGCGCGTGATCGAGGAAGGTCGGCAAAGAGAGGGGAGCAAGCAGCCATGCTCTCATCCATTGCGAGCGCAATTGCGCCGATTCCAACTGCTTCAGCGTTTGCTTCCAGTCCTGGCCGTTTGGCAGAGTCGCTTGCGAAAGCAACTCGACAGTACGTCCTAGCACAGGCGGCTCGCCAAGCTCGCGCATGCTTTCTATCCAGTGTTCATCCTGATCGATGAGGAAGTGCAGGAGCGCCCACTCGAAAAAAATATCATGCGAGAACTGTACGGTATGCCCGGCCCGAACATCGCGCAAGACGCCGTCGGTCTTGAGGTCGGCAACCGTGTTTACATCGACCTCATTCAGCCGGATTCTCCGGCCGAGTGTATTCGCCCCTGTCTTTGCAAGACGAATGAGTGCTCGCTGGCGTTGCTGCACCTTCTGCGGACCTGCATTGTATCCGCCGAGTCGCCACCATTCCTCAATCAGCTCGACCTCCGACTTGGGAGCCGCTTCATTTGAAGTCCGCGCGATGGTTCTCGACAAGACTTCCGCGAAGAACGGACGGCGGGCGATTTCCCTGACACGATCATCGCCGAACAGTACCGGCTGCAACGCTGGAATAGCGTCGGCCAAAGCGGCTGCTTCGTCATCGTCAAAGCCGTTGATCTCGACAGTGCCGACGCCGTCTCCACCTAGGATTTCCTTGGGAAGCCAGGTGCGTAGAGGCTCGATACCATTGTCGCGCGCTGTAGCGACAATCGTCCAATTCATCAATAAAGGGGAGTTGATAATTGCATCGACGAGATCGAGAATAATCCCCTGATGCTGCGTCTCGATACGGTCAATACCGTCAATGCATAGAGCAGCTGCTCCATTCACGCCGATCTCAAATAGCAACGTCTCCAGGGGTGCGGCACTCACGCCTATCGACCGTGCATAGCTTGCCCAGCTTGAGCCTTGCAGGCGGTCGGACTTCAGGAAGAGAAGATTACCCGCTTCCAGTTTTCGTTGAGCGAACGACCGAAGTGCCGCTGATTTTCCTGTTCCAGGAAGGCCGATCAGGCGCACAAACCGGTGATTGGCGAGGATACCGCTGATGGCATTCGCGGCATTGGCACGTGGTATTTCAACACCTTCGATCTCATGGCGGATACTCGCAAGTGACCTGCCACCTTCGTCGTGCAAAACGGCTAGATCATTCGCCAATGACGGCAGCGCACGAAGATGATAAGCTCCTCGCAGTTGCTCTATGAGTGAAGGTCGCGACAGCTCGCCGGCCCGCCCAGCAGCCATCCTGGAAACATTCAGCAAACGCGCCCATAGCTCGGGCGCCTGGCTGGCTGCAGTCGGCATCAAACACTGTCCCAGTCGTTCGATGGCGGCCGCTTCGTCTTTTGCCCCTTCATGCAGAACATCAAACGTTACGAGCACGAAGTGTCTCAGCAGGCGGAACACCTTTTCATCGCGAATCTCTTCGCTTTGGCCACCCTCGAGAATGTCGCGAAAAACCTTCAGGACCCGCTGGCGATCAGCACCCGCAACGCCTTTCGCTGCGAACCGCGCAAAGAAGGTTGTCGCCGACTCGCTTGCTCGCGCCCATTCACAGATTTCAACCAAGGCTCGCCTTGTACTCTCGGTGATAGACCCCGTCGCCGCGCCTACACGATCGACACCCTCGCGGAAGTCCAGCTTTTCCACCGTCGCCCAAGCGCGCAAAATAATATCGCGGAAATCGCCGCCAGCGGCGGCACCAACGGTAAGCGAGCGCTTGGTCTGCAAGCGCAGGCGAGCTTTCATGCCATCGAAGCGAACGCCATCGACAACAAGATCGTCGAGTGGCTCATCCTGAGTCGTTTGCTGGACGGCTACCCGCGTAACGGCGAAATGCAGCAATCCAGGGCTGGATTGCTCGCCGAGCAACGCCACGAGATAAAATGCCGCAACCGCGTCTTCAAATGTGTATCCGGCTCCTCCCGCTAACTCCGGCGGTGCGGGTGCAGGTATTGTCATCAATGCATTTGAGTCAGTCATAGATCTTTTCATAGAACAAAAAATGAACAATAACAAACGTAAGCATTCTGGATTCCCTTGGTTTTCCCCAGGGGGCAGCCATAGGATTCCAATATGAGCAAGAGTATTCGCCGCAGTAGTCCAATCCATCAAGCGGCAGAGAAGCTGATCGATCTCGCCTCAGCACTTCCGATGGGTTCGGAACCTCGCAAGCTGGCGGATGCGATGCGTTTCACACTGGATTTGGCCGACCGGTTCAACGCGGCGTTCACCGCCCAAGGTTGGGTATTTGTTGAATTCTGCTGCGGTCACGAACCCGCGGCCGAGGCGCTGGCGATGAAGGCGCAGGGAAGTTCGCCTGAAGAGATCGACGCGTACCTCGCCGACCGCTTTATCAACTATGAGCCACTTTATTGGCAGGCGAAGAAGCTTTTGGGCGGTGCCGTGGCGGAGCCAATTCATCCAGTCAGAGTGGAGGTAGTCGAACGCGCTTTCCGCGCGTATCGCGAGGCGGATTTCATTGCCTGCGTTCCGCTCTTGCTCATGCTCATAGATGGGTTCGGGGTAACGAAAACCGGAACCAAAAGCATTTTCTCGGACCTTCCAGACCTCAGCGATCTGTTCGAATCGGAAGCCAGTGTCGGAGGGCATCAGAGCGGCTTGAAGGCCGTCCTCGGCCAGTTGATCCGCACAAAGAAGGGCTATTCGGAAGAACAACTTACATTACCGCTGCGCAACGGCATCCTGCACGGCACCCGGCTCAATTACGGCAGCAAGGCCGTAGCCGCGAAAGCACTGTGCGTTCTTGCCGCCGTGATCGAATGGGCAAGAGACACCGCGACGGTGCCCAAAGACGAAACAGCGCGGAGGAAATGGAACGCGCAGTTTCTCGCGGCGAATTTCGCACGGCTGAAATCCACATCGCCCGACGAAGCGCTTGGCCTGCTCCAGGGCGCGTTTGATAGCGGCAGGTCGCACGACGCCGTGGCGATAATCGACTATCATCCGAGCACTACCAACCTCCAATCAAAACTTTCCGAATGGGCGGATCTTATGGCCACGACCAGAATACAGATTGTCCGAAAGGGCGACTGGGAGGTGTTCGGTTCGCCCACAAACAGCGAGCAAAAGGCACGATGCAGAGTCGAACTCATCGTGCGCCGGGAAGAGGACGCTGATGAATCGCGCAGTGATGAGACGCTTTACGCGGCGCGCCAGGCGGCGATGAAGGAGTTTGAATTGGATCATGTCTGGCAAATCGGACTACCCATCCTCGGCATCATACGTAGCAAGTTCGCTTTGACATAAAGCGGTGGGGTGCGGATGGACGGTGTATTTCTATACTACTCATCGCCGCTCTCGCTTTGCGTCGACAAAATCGACATTCGCACGCTTCCCGGTTTGGAAAAGCGGTGGCGCTGGTCACCGTCGAAGCCGACTGGGTATACGCCCCACCGCAAGCGGTTTCTCATTTCGGGAGTGGTGGCCGATACATTCGCACCATGCCCTATGCGTCGCGTGTGTTCGGCCTGCCGAGAACCCATGCCCTTCGGCACACCACACGCTAAGAGATAATTTCAGAGATTAAAATATTTGTGTTGAGATGGCGCGCGGATGATGAACGTAGATAAACAGAAGTTCGACAAAGAGCAGCAGGTACAGGACTGGCTTGAATCAATCATTGCGGAAGACAGATTATCAGAAGTCATCGTTGGCGCTGACAAGGTCCACGAATCGCTGGCATGGTCGGAATCGCCTGAGTTCAAGCCGCCATTTCCCATCGACTATCTGACCCGACTGGGAAATCTGAGGGCAGCCCAGCATGTGCTGGGAGAGCTTCATACCCTTGAGTTGGTCAGTAAAAACAATCGCAGCATTTCCCGCGAGAAGGGGGAGCGTCTCTTTGTCGACTTGCTTTACTGCGCGCGAGAAACCTCCCGCTTCATTCTGTTCGAAATAAAGAACCAGGATGGCAGCGCCCGCGAGGCCGTGACGGAGATCACGGCCTATGAGCATGAGGCGCTGAACCATACGCCCTTCTCCAGCGCAAACGATGTCATTATGGTGATCGTCTCGCGCGACTTCTCGACGCTTCTCGATCACGCTGTGACTGGCCTCAATAGCTGGTCCCGCCGCCGTGTTCTGTGCCTACGCTTCGAGGATAGCGAAGCTGATCCTCGACTGGTTGTTCATATTCCAACCGCCTGGAGCGCGATCGGTCAAAAGGGCCTAACGGCCGATGGCATCGTCACGGCAACCTTGTCCTTCACACCCGCACCGGACCTTGAAGAGGACGATATCCATGCCATTTGCTCGACTGCGGCCAGTCTGATGGTCCGAGAGGCCGAGCGTTCCGGTGGCTCCGGCTTTGCGATGGTGGCGTACAACCATCTCTATCCGAGGATGGCAGACTCACCCTATCTGATCCTCGCGGGTGTCGTGAATCCATTCAGCTTTCTGGAGAGGGCACAAAGCGAAGGGTTTCTAAAGAATAGCCGCTCCCCCATATCCGACTACATCCTTGAGGACAGTCGAACGCGCGAGCTTTCGGCATGCTGGTCCTGGCTATCGAACGACGGCGGTGCTGCCGTCCAGTACTTGGAAGGATATGGTTCGCCGAAATGGGCGCTGGCCCAAAGATGGGAAGACATCCGGAAGATCGAGCGGTGGCGCTATCCAGGATTGACTCTGGATCGCCACATCATGCCGGTCTCGATCGACTTCTGGGGCGTGTTGGGTGACTATGCGCGAGATGCCGTCCGCAATGTCGAGCGAATGCGGAATTTCATGTCGAGCTGCGCCAAACCAGGCATGGACTGGCGCAATCCGATCCTCGGCGTGCTGCTGCTCGACGAAATTGCTTCGGCGCCCCCGCTGATCGACGGCCAGTGGACCTTTTCCGCCCTGTTCAGAATGGGATTGCTTCTCGGCCGATTCGGCTCACTTTCTGCTCAGATTGCGGATGCCGAGCCAGAGCAGAAGCGCTTGTTGCAAGCCAGCTCCTTTTGGACGGAGGTCGATATGGCCGGTATGCTTCAAGAAGTAGCGCTGCGCTATAATTCCGCTGAAGACATGGATGAGGCCCCGCCCACCATATCTGTGCGTCGATGCAAAACCGGAGAGGAGGCATTTGCGTCCGTTTCGGCTTTTGCTGACTGGATCTCGCGTACCTTTATCGATGAAGATGAAGAGTTGATGCACGCGGCGTTTACCATTGGTTGGCACGTATACCCCATTTTCGACCCACAATTCGATGCAAGGCAGGACAATCCGCAGGTTGCTTCTCTGCGTTATCTGGCAGTGGCAAGGGCGCGGGACTGGCTGAAATGGTCTGTTGTCGCGGCAACGAGCAATGGTCGGGATGCCGAAGCTGCGACTACGGCCATCGCCGTAAGCTTTGGCGATCAGGTGCCTTTGAGTGAAGGGAAAGACGCTGCGTTGGCAGCGATCGATGCGCTCACTCCGGCGATCCTGATCGAAAAGCTGCTGACTGACATTCCCAGCATCGTCGATACTTGGCACCCACAACTCGCCCACAAATTGGCACCCGTGGCATCGGTTGGCCATGATTGGGACTGGTTAGAGCAGCAGATCGCCGCCGCCCGTGCGCGTGGGGAGAAACACCCCTGCATCTCCATTGGCGCAGGTGGCGAAATTGCCGTGAGTATCCTACCCCCAATGCCCTGGATGCCGGTGGTTGATAACGTGACCAAGGAAGTCCTGATGTCCAGCAACAGCAGCGGATCGGAGATCATTCTGGTGGTCAGCTGGGAGGATCTGCGGGCCGGGAAAGTACCAGGGCTTTCGTGAGATGGCTACTTCGTGGTTCCCCAATTCGCCCAGTCTACCTTCGTCCCCGGCCACTGTCGTTTGATGGAACTGAACGAGCGACAGGTTTAGAACACTAAGGTAAGCTCTACAATGGCGACAGTTGGGGGCGGGAGCTGCCGCGCTGCCGGCCTGCACACGGAATCATAGGAAACGAGCGTGGAAGCGGCGGTTCTCTATGCCGCATGGTGGCGTACGGTAATCGTCGGCCATTTCTGATGTTCGACGGAGTATCTACCCGCTTCGACCGCTGATTTTCGTCGTCCTGCTGCCACGCCCTGATCTGTCCACTCGTCTAAAAGAGTTCGGGCAGACCTTCTTCCCACCTGACCAAGGCATATTGTTCGATGGCATAGTGGGTGCGCAGATGCTCGCCCCAGGCAAACCAGTGGCCAAGTGGGGCGTCACCTTCCAGTAGGTAGCGCGGCGTCTCCTCACCACTGTCGCCGTACATTGCACCGATTAACTCAGCCAGAGTCTCGTCTGATCGGTCAGGAGAAAGTTTTTCACCACGAAGGAAGCCGTTCACGAGCTTTCCGAGAAAGACGGCAAGGCTCATCGAGCCCTCCGGCAAAGCTTGCGGAGAGTGGAAACAGAGTTCCGTTCCCTGCTCAGTGAAACTGTAGCTATGCGCCGCCGACGTGATGCGTTTGTGCGGAGGCACCGTGATATGCTCGGCCAACACCGGAATACGCTCAAAGCGTGCAGTGCGCCCGCCGTCCTCCAACAGGAAGTCTTCCCATTCCCACGGATGATGGCGCCAGAAACGCGGCCAGCGTGTTAAGCCGGACCAGTGCAGGCTAAATCGATAGGCCGAACGGTCAAGGAATAACGGACACACATAAGCGGCATCGCCCAGATCACGGTGAAGCAGTTTCTCGCGCAGGCGAAACAGCACATTGTGCTGAAAGTCCCGATGGCTTTCCTGTTTCTGGCGCAGAGGAAAATAGAGTGCGCGGGGTGCGACGCTCAGTCCTGCCGTGCGGCGATCGCGGATGATTTTCGACGTGCTAATGTCCGGGAAAGCAGCGGGTCGTTTGAACTGCATGTAAAAGGGGCGAAACCCGCGTATCGCGCTATGCAACCGCGCATCCGCACCCAACCATCGCTCCTCCGCGCGCGAGAAGGGTTCAATTGTAAAGCGCTGACGTGGAAACCCGAGCAGAGTCAGAAAGGACTCTAAGGCAAAGCCCACGACATCCTCAGTGTAGTTCGCGTCGATCCGCAACCCGTTCTTCTTCATAACCCGTTCAGTCGATTCGCACATCGAAGTGCGGGATGATTCTATTGAGGCGGTCGAGCATTCGGGTTCGCTCAAGATCCAATTCGGCGGCGGCACTAGGTTCCACCATGAAGGTCGGACAATTAGGTTGACTGCACTGACAGTGCCGGATGCGGCCTTCCTCCAGTCCGCGTTTGAAGAGGCGACGCAGCGCATCGAGCGCACGCACCGTCTGTTGCAATTCCCCACGTATCCGTGCGTCGCGGATGTGATGAAGCGACGGGATGCGCCGGATTTCAATGCCATCTCTCGTCTTCCAGATGCCGGTATTCAGGGCGCCGATGGTATCCTCTATCGCTTGCAAGAACGCAGGCAGATAGCTCTCGCTCATGAAGGGCGTGCGGAATGCCGGGCGATCAAAAGCACGACCGATGAGACTCAGCGCTCCAGCATCGTCCAGTTCAGAGAAGTCATCGACGAAGGCTCGAAGCCCAACGCCATCATCGGGAAATACCACGCCTTCGGTAAAACGGCGGAGCAAGAATTCTGCATGGAGGCGTAGATGCTCTTCAAATTCGGAGCCTGACCATATGGTTACGTCGCGAACCCCGAGATTGCGGGCCGCCTGCGCTATCTCATCGCGACGTTGCGCCGAGACGGCGCTGCGGCAGACGAATCGGAAAGCGTCAGGTGCGCCCGTGGGTGCTGCAACGGCATTGGCCATGTCGTGTTCGGCCTTCGCCTGGGTCAAGCTTTCGCGATTTACGCATTGAATGACGGTGCGCCGGTCCCGCCCTTGGTCAGATGGCTCAATACCAACAATGTCGCGGCCCTGATCGCTCCCGGTTTGCCCATACCAAGCCAACGCGGCCCAGCCGATGCGAAGATGATAGGCAAACACCAGCCGCTCGAAGTCGCTGCCGCCGAAATCTTCAAAATGAACTGGCTTCACCGTAACATTAGGCATCAGAAAGGATAGCTCCCACGTCTGTTCTCAGCCATTTCTCGATTGTCCACGCAAGCATTCGATCGCTGCTGCAATTGCAGCGTCGTCTGGCTTCGCTGATCCCCATTCCCGCCAGAAATCTCGCGTCGCGCTATCCGGCGGTACTCTGGGCATGTCGAGCTTGATCCGCGTCGGTAGCAGAACAGCGTCACCCAGCAACAGCGCCTCTCCTGTATCAAGCAACGGCAAGATGCTCGTCAATCCCGCCAGCGAATCTGGCATCAGGCGCTTAATGACGCCCTGATCGGTTTCGTTCGTCAGGCGCAAAGCCAAGAAATTATTGCACTGGCTGAGGATCGTCCGGCTGACATCCGAGGGGCGCTGGCTCACCACCAACAGCGAGAAGCCGTATTTGCGGCCTTCCTTGGCGATCCGTTCGAATGATCCGAGGGCCTGGCGCTGGACCGCATCAGCGTCATCGCGAACCGGAAGATAGAGGTGCGCCTCGTCGCACAGCAGCGTAACCGGAGTCCGGCTCTTCCCGTTCATCCAGAACTGAACATCATAAAGTAGCCTCGCCAGTGTCCCCGTCACTACGGGGAGCACGTCGGCGGGGACTTCGGAGAAATCGATAACCTTGATGCCAGTGTCATCGCCAGATTGCAGTAGCTTGAGCACCTGCGCTGCAAGCCAGTCGTATTTCATCGCAGCAGGCGGCGGTGTGAACATGAAACCGTAGCGACGATCGTCCAGTTTCGCTTCGAGGCGCGACAGGAAGCGTGTCAGCTTATCTTCCCATTCGCCTTTTACAGGCGCGCCCTTAGCGCCGATACCTTTTGTCGTGTTGTCTGTGTTCAGAAGCCCTACCAACTCTTTGACATCGTAAGGAATGGGCGAATCGACGGTGTACGTTTTCTTGATGTCCGCCTTCTTCTCGGCATCAAGCGTCTGCCCTTTTAAGGAACGGACATGCAGCGTGAACCGCGATGCCTGATTGGGCGCGTTCTGGTCGCTGCGATCGAGGATCATCGACAGCATTTCATCGCGGTTGAGCAACCAATATGGCAGGAACAGCGTGTCGTTGCCGGGATTTTCTAGATCGCCGGGACCAGCGACACGGAAGCGCGTCGCAAATCCTCCGTTCACCTTATCCGCCAGCGGAGCGTATTCGCCGTGCATGTCGAACACGATGATGTTTGGAAACTTCAGCTTAGCAGCCCGTTCGAGGATCAGCGCAACCGCCCAACTTTTGCCCGATCCGGTGCTTCCGAGGATCGCCGCGTGCCGCTGAAAGAACTTGTCGCCACTGGCGATCGCGTCGGCCGTGCGATCCGCAACGAAAGTGCCGAGCTTGAGCCTCTCATCGGCGGAGAAACCTGCACCCAGGATTCCCATGAAACGCTGAAGGTTTCCGCCTTCAATGACGAAGCAATCCCGGTCGATCTGCGGAAAGCTATCCGCACCGCGCTTGAAGGTATTCCGCCGATCTCCCTCTACCGTTCTAAATGTACCGATCAACACGCCCTGGATCAGGTCGGTCGGCACCGCTGCCAAAAGCCCGCCATCGGCATCCTCATCGTCCGGGCCGGGCAATTCTTCCCTGACGCTGCGGGTCACGCGCTCAGTCATGGCGATGAGATATTCGCGCTCTGTCGCTCCGCGAATGGCGATAAGCTGTCCGATGCCGATCCGCGTGAGCAGGACGGAGTTCGTCACATCGATAGCAACCCGGCTGGTATCGACCGACGCAACGCGCCCGATTTTATCCTCGTCAGCAAATTGGAGAGCGGCTTCAGTCATGGTTCAAGCACCTCGGCAACGAATGAGCCCAGATCCCACAGGTCCAGACCGGGAAAGAAGGTCTCAACGCCAGCGACAAAGACGCCAGAGCCGGAAACGCCAGCTTGTTCGGCGCGCTGAATCGCGATGACATTGCGGCACTCGTTTACGAGCTTCACCGCATTATCCGAGAGTCCGTAGGTCAAAAGGAGCGTGGGCACGCCACTGCGGATACGGGGCGTCAGGTGAGTTTCCAGGTGATCGTCGTTGAAACCATAGCCGATCACAAGAAAGCGGCTGGCACGGTCGATCGCCGAATTTGCCCGTTCCCGATGGCGGTCAAACGGGCTTTCGTAGCCGTTGCGGAACTTGTTCAACCCCGGAGTGATGATGAGCCGCGGTAGATCGAGATCGCCAGAGTAGCGGACGGGCTTCCCATCGCGGTGATACCAATCGAGACTGCCATGAGGTTTGAAAATATTGGCGCGCGGACGATAACGATACTGTGCTCGTCCGGCCTTAAGCGTCACTTCCCGGCAGAAACTCAAGCGGCTTTCCTGCTCGTTCAACTCACCTGCAAACTGGCCGACGAACAACGTATCGACGCCGAGGCCGGCTTCCTCCACGGCGACCTCAACCAAGCGATCATAGTTGGTCGTGACGACCGGAAGTCCGGTGTGAGGTTTTAACAAGTGCTTGACGAGCCCGGTAAAACGCAGCGTCCGGGTCCGCGAGAAAACTTCGGTAACGATTTGGCGCTCACGCAAAGCGATCAGTTCGGCCGTGCTCGCAACGATCGCGATTTCCAGTCCCGGCGTCGGAGGCACCTCAAGAAGAGCCGCTTCGAGGCCCTGTGCCGACAACAGCGGTGATATCGCGTTCCATCGATCTACTTCCGCTGCTGCCAAGCCAGTTGTCACTGTTGCATCGAGATGGGCGGCTAACTCGCCCATACCCGGCAGTCCTTCCGCACATGACAGGCCCGAGCCCACAACCGTTACTAGGCCGTCTGTCAGATGTTGTTGCAACAGCAGTTTAAGCTCGTGAATGTCCAAGCGCGTCCTCTCGCCAGTCTCTATGGGGACCGATTCGGTCAGTATGGCCGATGATCAATTTCTAAGCGATACCAACTATATCGCGATAGAATAACAAAAACGGCGATCAAGATGCTCGGCTTCCAGGTTCAGCAACTTTGCACATCCTGATCCGGCTTTATGCCCGTCTCCCGCTGACGCTCACGCCGGGCGGGTTGCTTGGGGGGCTCCCCCTGGCGCGGCGCAAGGGATCGCTGACGCTCGGCCGGGACGGTATCCCCAGCCTTCCTCCACGTCGTTCCTCCGTTCCGTGCAGGCCGGGTGATCCCCCTCCGTCCCGCCCGCCCTTGCTCCTTCCACCCCCGGTCTCGGCGACGGCCAGGGTTGCAGCGCAGCGCTGCGCTCCAACCCAAGCCAATGAGGATCAAGACAATGACCTATCGTCTCGCCACCCGGTTCGGCCGCAACTCTCACCAGATCAGCGGGCGTGAAGCCCTCGACAACGAAACCCTTTTCCGTCACGTCCCATCCATCTTCGCCCGCGAAGCCCATGACAGCCGTTCGGAGCGTTATGTTTACGTCCCCACTATTGAGATCGTAGAGGGGCTGCGCCGGGAAGGATGGTTCCCATTCTTCGCCGTGCAGGCGGTGCCGCGTGACGGCGAGCGCATGGGCCATGCCAAGCACATGCTGCGCCTGCGCCGGGATGACGGCATCGGCAAGCAGGAAGCGGCAGAAGTCATCATCGTCAATTCGCATGACGGGACGAGCGCCTATCAGATGTTTGCGGGCGTGCTACGTTTCGTGTGCACCAACAGCATGATTGCGGGCGAGCGTTTCGAGGAAGTCCGCGTTCCCCATAAGGGCGGGATACAGGATCAGATCATTGAGGGCGTCTATACCGTGGCAGAGGATTTCCCGCGCCTGATCGACGCCACGGAAGGCATGAAGGAAACGAGGCTTTCGCAGGACGAGCAACGGGTTTTGGCCGAGGCCAGCCTTGTCGCCCGCTACGGCGAGGAGGAAAGTCCGGTCCGCCCGGATCAGATCATCGCGCCGCGCCGCCGCGAAGATGTCGGGCAGAGCGTGTGGCAGACCTTCAATGTCATTCAGGAAAACCTTGTGCGGGGCGGATTGCATGGACGCCGCCAGACTTCGCACGGACGCATCCTCCGCACCCAGACCCGCGCCATCAATGGCATCGACCAGAATGTCGGCCTCAATCGCGCGCTCTGGACGCTGGCGGAGGGTATGCAGCGATTGAAGGGGCTTTGACCTCGAACGCGACAGGGCCGCCGCCCCGGCGGCCCTGCCTCTCCCGGCGATCACAGGGGCGGAAAAAATCGCGCCGCCCGGCTACGCCCGGCTCGCAGGCACACGTAAGCACGGTTAAGAAGAAAATAACCAAGAGATTGATCTCGTTAGCCGATCTAGTTATCTCGATAGCGCGGCTACAGTTGTTTCAACCGATGCTTGAAGTTCTCAGTCCGGGCGTTGCTTTACGCGTGTCCGGTGTAGAGAGGTAGCGCCATGCTAAGCATCGACTGGCGTTCTCCGGCGGCATACAGATTTGCCAAGAGCATCCCCGCCGCCGGTTTCGCCTGGGAATATCTTCGCCGCGATGACGAATATCGTCGCGAGTTTCAGACGATAACCGCGTCGCACGAGCCAGAGCCGGAGCGGTTGGAAGCCTTCGTGCAACGCTGGGGGCTGCGATTTTCCGACCGATCCTGAAACCCGATCGGATCGGCAATCCCTGTTCTGGAGCCCAAGCCTTCAGCCGAAAGCCATATGGCTCTCTCCCCTGCAGCATCACGACAGCGAAACGGAGCCGATCATAACGCTGGCGAATCTCGACGGCCTCGATCTGCGCCAGGCCGCAGATGGCTGGCATGGCATCTGGCTGGTCGAGGGCGTAGCACATCAATTCTGGTTGCCCCACGCCGTTCCTGACGCCGCGACTTTCTATGGAACAGTCCTGCCGATAGACGACCTCTACGATCTGCGCGCTCACGCTGCCCGGAGGCTTTGGCGCTCCCTCAAAGGCCGACCGCCCGGTCCTGATTTTCGCGCGCTGCCGGAGCAGCTTCGGCAATGGCACATTCTGTCCCTGCGTGCGCTCGACGCGCGCTTGCGCGACGAAAGCTACCGCACCGTCGCCGAGGTTTTGCTTGGGTTCAGCGGCACCAAGGAGGATTTCGAGGGCGATCCGCGCAAGAACAAGGCCCGTCGACTCGTCGCTCACGGGATCAAGATGATGCGCGGCGGCTATCGGCTGCTCCTGCATTATCCCATCAAGGCTGTAAGCAAATAAGCCTACGCCTGCCTGCCACCGCGCGCAGCCAGTGCGACCGCCTGTTCCAGAATGCGCCGATAGCCTGAGCCTGAGAGCCACTGCGCGCGGGCAAGATGGCTTTCCCAGCAATGGTGGCTGCGCGCTTCCTCAGCGATGGGGTCGCGGTGCAGGACGATACGCGCGACCTCCTGCCAGTCCGCGCCATCTCGGCTGGCATCCAACAGCCGCAGATAGGTGACGTAGTGCTGTTCGTCATAGGTCGTAATATCTGGCCCGCTGGGAGCCTCATCTTCAACATCTGGATTAAGCTGAGGCCGTTCACGCATGAATTCTGTCATTTTCCATTGGGAACGCGGACATAATGAAGCAAGTTCAGGACAACCCGATGAATAGCATGGCTTGATACGAATAGGAATGATCGTTCCTAGAATGATCGTTCCTATGCTGGTTCCCCTCTTGTTATGGATCTCAAGGAGGTCATGGCGAGGAATCTGCGTCGGGCACGTCATGACAAGAAGCTGACGCAAGAAGAACTCGCCGATCGGGCAGGCCTGAGTATGCGCTATGTCGGCGCGATCGAGCGTGGCGACGTGTCCGCCAGCGTCACCGTCCTTGGCCAGATTGCCGATGCCCTTGAGATCGAGCCCGGTGAATTACTGAAGAAGGTCGGCGCGCCAAAATAGCAGGCCGATCAGAGGGCCGAACGTCGCTGGCTAGGTCCGCCGAGTGACCGTAACGACAATCCCAGCCACAACAGCCGGAGGGGTGCCGCCAGCGCATGAGCGCAAATGCGGCACGCTACCTGCCGCCGATCCCTCGCCATGGTTCGCCGTAGCCCGTCGCTTTGCCTGCGGCGCGCATCAACGACGAACTCCAGAGGTGATCCCATGGCCAACCCCTTGGCGGGCCTGCCGCCACGACTCTTGCGTACGCAGGAAGCTGCCCGCTTCCTCGGCATTTCCATGCGCACCCTTGAGAAGCATCGAACTTATGGCACCGGCCCGACTTACCGCAAGATCGGTGGCCGCGTCCTCTACACCGTCCAAGACCTCGAATCCTGGTCGGAGATCGGCAGCCGCAAATCCACCCGCGAGATGACGGCCGGCACGGTTTTCCCCGCGCGTCCGCTGACGCCCGAAGAGCGGGGCAAATGCTGAATGCTGCGCGACGACGATCATAGACCCGCGCAGCCGACCGATGCGAGCGAGCGCAGCCATCTCAACCCTTTCGTGGTAGCGACCGGCGATGCCGCCCCGCGCGACCAGCGCGATTTGATGGAGCGGCCGTTCTTCTCGCTGGCCAAGACGCCGCGCACGAAGCCCATTCTCTACAAGGCCGCCGATGTCGAGGTGCAGGTGCTCGCGATGCCCGAACACGGCATGGCGACCATCTGGGACGCCGACGTGCTGATCTGGGCGGCCTCGCAGCTCGTCGCGGCCGAGAACGATGGCCTGCGCACTTCGCGCTTCTTCCGCTTCACGCCCTATCACCTGCTGCGCGCCATCGGGCGGCCGACCGGAAACCGCCAATATGTGCTGCTGAAGGCAGCCCTCGCGCGTCTGCAATCGACCGTCATCGCCACGACGATCCGCAACGGCCCGCATTGGCGGCGCCGGCAATTCTCGTGGATCAACGAGTGGGAAGAGATGACGACGCGCACCGGCCGCGTCGAGGGCATGGAATTCGTCCTACCCGAATGGTTCTACAACAGCGTCGTCGACCGCTCGCTCGTCCTCACCATCGACCCGGCTTATTTCCGGCTGACCGGCGGCATCGAACGCTGGCTCTATCGTGTCGCCCGCAAGCACGCCGGCCACCAGCGCCATGGCTGGCTGTTCGAGGTCGCGCATCTCCATGTGAAGTCCGGCAGTCTCGCCCGCGTCTCCGACTTCGCGCTCGACCTGCGCCGTATCGCTGCCCGCCAGCCGCTCCCCGGCTATCGCCTTCAGATCGAGCGCGAACACGGTCGCGAGCTGCTGCGCATCCGCCCCGAAATCCTGTCCACAGTGCCTGTGGAAACGCCTGTGGAAACCATCGGCACATCAGGCGCACGCGGTATCGGCACATCAGGCGCAGCCCTATCGGTACATCAGGCGCACGGACCGCAGTTAAGCCTCTGGCCTGAAACGCGGAATCCGGCTGCTAACTTAGAGTCTAACAGAGAATCTAACTCTTCTTCTTTGACGCACGCGCACGCGAGGCGTGGTGCCGGTGCCGCCCGATCTATCGCCGACGTGCTGCGCGACATGCTCGCCGCTGATGATCGCCATGGAGGCCGGTCATGAGCGGCAGAGCCTCCCACCGCGCGCACGGCCGTCCGCTGACGGACGGGCCAGCGCCGTTTACTACCTTGGTCGAGCTGACCTTCGAGAAACGCAAGGTCGAGCACTGGATCAGGTTCGGACGCAAGAGCTACGAACAGATCCTCGACCGCCGCCGCAGCGTCGTCGGCTTCGCGCCCGACAGCATCTTCGCCTTCGTCCGCTGGGCCGCAGGCGAGTATGGCACGATCATCTCGCGCATCGACGTCGTGCGCGCCATCCGCCGCGGCGAGCCGTTCCAGACGCTTCCCTTCGTCCGGCCTGGCGGCGACATTCTGTTGCGCCTCGACGGCTGGCCGAAGGTCCAGCGCGCGCTTGCCGCGATCGACGCGGTGGAAGCGCTCCGCCTCGATCCGGCCGAGGCATCGCCCGACCATTGGCGGCACGTCCATAACCGGCTCTCCGCCGGTCTGGAGCCGAGCACCTACACGCCCGAGCGCCATGCGGCGTGGATGGGCCGCCGGAGGATCGACCCATGAGCCGCCGCCGCATTCTCGCGGTGACGTTGCTCGCCGTCATCTGCATCGCCGCCATCAGCGCGGCCGATATGCCGACAAAACTCCTCTGGAACGCCACGGCGAGCGCACCGGTCGGGTTCTACACCATTGAGCCGACCGACCGGATCGAAGTGCCGGAGCTGGTCGCCGTCAGGCCATCGGAACCGCTTGCCGGTTTCATGATAGAGCGCGGCTATGTCGGGCGCGGCGTGCCGCTGTTGAAGCGCGTCGTCGGTCTTCCCGGCCAGCGGGTTTGCCGCACCGGCAGCGCCATCACGGTCGATGACGTGGAGATGGGCGATGCGCTCGACCGCGACCGGATCGGTCGCGCCCTGCCCATCTGGCAGGGCTGCCGCGTCATAGCCGACGGCCAGCTCTTCCTCATGAATTGGGAGGTTCCTGACAGCCTCGACGGCCGCTACTTCGGACCGATCCCCGCAAGCTCCGTCATCGGCCGCGCGCTGCCGCTCTGGACCGATGAGGACGGCGACGGCCGCTTCGTCTGGCGCGCGCCGACCCACTGAGCGCTTCCCCATCGGCGGAAGCGGTGTCCGCCGAAGGCTTTTCCAACACCACCGCATGGAGACAGTCATGCTGCAAATCGGTCAATTCACGCGCGAAGGTTCCGGCTTCAACGGCCGAGTTCACACCGTCACGCTCTATCGCGAACTCACCATGGTTCCCGCCGAGCATTCCGACGCCGAGAACGCGCCGGACTACCGCGTCCATCACGGCGCCGATGACGGCCCGGAGATTGGCGCGGCGTGGAAACGCACTGGCGAGAAGGCCGGCGAATATCTCTCCGTCTTGCTCGACGATCCCGCCTTGCCGCAGCCCATCCGCGCCAATCTCTTCCGTGACGACGATGCAGGCTCGTCATGGTCGCTGCACTGGACGCGCCCGAAACCGCGCGAAGAGCGGGACTGAAGCCATGCGGTCCCGTGTCATCACCGCGCGCAAAATCCGTATTCCTTTGTTCGCGGGAAAGCCGTCTCATTCCTTCGTCCCGCTCGACCACAAGTCGGCCGGCGCGCGCAGCGAAGGTCAAGGGCGGCCACCGGTCGGCGCTTCGCGCGCACCCTTGACCGCAGCGAGCACGCTGGCAAGGTGGCGGTTCGGCGGAGAAAGGCCTTCACGGCGCTATGCCGTTTTTCTCCTCGCCGTCGCGCTCGCGCTGCCAGCGGGGCCAACGGTCACAATCGCGCAATCGGCGTCCGTCATGCGCCTGGTCGCCGATTCGTACCGCGCGCACATCACCGAAGCGTCGCAGCGCTTCGGCATTCCCGAGCACTGGATATGCGCCGTGCTGCGCGCCGAGAGCGCGGGCGACGTGCGCGCGATCTCGACGGCCGGCGCGCTCGGCTTGATGCAGGTCATGCCCGACACCTGGGCAGCCCTGCGCGTGCGCTATCGTCTTGGCGGCGATCCCTACGATCCGCACGACAACATCCTCGCAGGCACCGCCTATCTGCGCGAGATGTGGGACCGCTACGGCAATGTCGCGGCGATGCTCGCCGCCTACAATGCGGGTCCCGGCCGCTATGACGATCATCGCGCGACGGGCCGCCCGCTGCCCGCCGAGACCCGCGCCTATGTTGCCGCGTTGCTGCCATTGCTCGGCGGGGCGGCCGCGCCCGAGACGCCGGAGAAGCGTGCAGAGCCGCCGCCCGATTGGCGCGAGGCCCCGCTGTTCATCCTGCGCGCGGGCGGCACGCAAACCGCAGCCGCGCCGTCATCCGGCAGACAGTCAGATGAGCAATCCAACGGACGATCGGGCAACGCTGCCGCGCCAGTGCGCGATTCCGTCGATGCGGAGCCGCAGCGCGGCGTCATGTTTGTGGCCCGTGCGAACGGCGGGGGAATGCGATGAGCATCGAATTATCGCGTTCGAGCGGGCCGCATCCGGTGTGCAGTCAGGCAGGGTCGCGCCTGGCTGCATTCCCGGTTCTCAGGGCAGGAAGGGAAGAAAGGGCGGAGGGCAAGATAAAGGAAACCGGCACCACGGGGTGGCGGTTTCAGGCCAAGCCCTTGTCTGCACACTGTTTTGGAGCGCCGTTTCCGGCACCTTGCTTCTTGAGGCCACGTGCCGCGCCTCAGTGCAAAGCCTCGGCTTTGCTGGGTTTCGACCGGCACCATAGCCCGAAATCGGACGGTTTTCCGCATTTTTGGCCGGAGGCGCGCCCTTGAGCGCCGACGACGAATTCCGTTTCCGGCCGAAGCCCGGCCGCATCCGCGCCGACACGCCGAAGCTCGGCAAGGCCAAGAGCTTTCTCACCCAGGCGAAGAAGATCGCCCGCCAGCAGAGCAACAGCCCGTCGCGGTCATCCGCGTCATCGCCATCGCGCTCTCAATTCTCGGCGACCGCCAAGGGCGGCAAGGCGTCGCGGACGAGCGCGCCGGGCCTGAAGCGCGGACGTGGCGCGGCCTTCGTTCGCGCCCGCACCTTGTCGGGCGGCTGGAGGCACAACGCGCCCGGTCATCGCCGCGTCGTCGTCAAGACCCGCTACGTTCAGGGCGCGGGTAAGAATGGAAAGTCCGCCGCCCATCTGCGCTACATCCAGCGCGACGGCACCTCGCGCGACGGCGAACGCGGCCAGCTCTATTCGGCGACCGAGGATCGCGCCGACGGTGCGGCCTTCGTCGAGCGCGGCGCGGATGATCGCCACCAGTTCCGGTTCATCGTCTCGCCCGAGGACGCCGCGGACCTCTCCGACCTCACGGCCTATACCCGCGACCTCATGCGCCAGGTCGAAACCGATCTCGGCACCCGGCTCGATTGGGTCGCGGTCAATCACCACAATACCGGCCATCCCCACGTCCATGTCATCGTGCGCGGCAAGGACGAGCTGGGCGAAAACCTCATCATCAACGGCGACTATCTCGCCAACGGTATCCGCGAGCGGGCGAGTGAGCTGACCACGCTGGAGCTAGGCCCCGTCACCGAGATCGAGCAGAGCCGCAAGCTCTCGGCCGAAATCGATCAGGATCGTTTCACCCGCATCGACCGTGCGATGGTTGAGGAAGCCGATGAACGCTTCCTCGACCTGCGTCATGAGGCCACCGATCCGAAGCGCCAGTTCAACCGGACGCTGCGCCTGCGCCGTCTCGCCAAGCTGGAGAAGATGGGCCTCGCCACCGAGCACGCGCCGGCCGTTTGGGAATTGGGCGAGCGCATGGAACCGGCGCTGCGCGAGCTGGGCGAGCACGGCGACATCATCCGCAACATGCACAAGGCGCTCAAGGCTGACGGGCTGGAGCGCGACCCCATGACCTTCCAGATTCACGATGGGCCGCCGAAGACTCCTATCGCCGGCCGCGTCGTCGACAAATATCTGACCGACGAGCTGGGCGAGAATCTGACCGTGGTGGTCGACGGCATCGACGGCCGCACGCACCATGTCGACGGCATCGACGCTGCCCGTGTCGCGGATGCACGGATCGGCAGCGTCGTCGAGATCGGCCCCGCCGACACCGCGAGCCGTCCGTCCGACCGCACCATCGCGACAGTCGCCGAAGGCGGCGTCTATCGGCCGAGCCGTCATCTCGAACAGGCGAAGTTCGAGGCCCGCGTGCCGGGCGGCGACTATGACGGCTATGTCGACGCCCATGTGCGCCGGCTGGAGGCGCTGCGCCGCGCCGGCATCGTCGAGCGGATCGACGCCCACCAATGGCGCATCCCCGACGACTTCGAGAGCCGCGCCACCGCCTATGACGCGGGCCGCAACAAGCATGCCAATATCCGCATCCTCTCAGCCGCCCAGCTCGAACAACAGATCGGCGCGGACGGCGCGACCTGGCTCGACCGGCGGCTCATGACGGCGGATACATCCGACCTCGCGCCGACCGGCTTCGGCCTTGAGGTGCGCCAGGCGATCGACCGCCGCCGCGAGCATCATATCGACCGTGGCGACGCGACGCTCGGCCTGAACGGCGGCACGCTCTATCGGCGCAATCTCCTCGCCACGCTGCGCGCGCGGGAGATCGAACGCATCGGCGGTGAGATGGCTGCAACGAAGAACCTGCCGTTCCGCGCCGCCAGCGACGGCGAGACCGTCAGCGGCAGATTCACCGGGACCGTCCAGTTATCGAGCGGCAAGTTCGCCGTCGTCGAGCAGAGCCACGAGTTCACCCTTGTCCCGTGGCGCCCGGTCATCGACCGCCAACTCGGCCGTGAGGTGAGCGGTATTGTGCAGGGCGGATCGGTGTCGTGGCAGATTGGGCGACAACGGGGCCTAGCTCTATAGCGATGTTTCGGTTGCCGGATGAAGGCGCCGAGGGCCGCTCTTGGGATAAGGCAAACCCGACCGTACGTTACCTTGGATCGTGCAAATCTCCGCTTATGGATAGAAGTCCGAGCATCCCAGTTGTGACGAAGACCGCCGCGAAGCCAGCCCAGACCGTCATGACGAATATCACGTCGCGAGCACGGACCACCGACGGCTGACGATCGCTACGAGAGCTGAAGGCACCGAACCCGCGTGCATCCATGGCAAGGGAGAGACGTGTCGCGTAGCGGGCACCGGCCGCGAGCAGCGGAATGATCGATCGACCTGTGCGAAGAAAATAGCCGACCGGACCAGCAGAATCAATTATGCCGCGCGCCCGCTGAGCCGCGCGCAATGTGAGGAGGTCCTGACGGTAACGGGGTGCGAATCGCATTGCGGCGATCGAACCGTATGCAAAGCGATAGGGAATGCGGCATTGGTGGACCAGTGCGCTTGCGAGCTGGTTGGTCGTGGTGCCGAAGGAGCCAAGCAGCGCTAACATCATCATCGCCGCCAAGCGCACAGCGGTTGAGGCGCCAGAATGCATGGCGGCCGCGCGCAAAGTAATCCACCCGTCGATGATAATAGGCGAGTCCTTGACGAGATCGGATCGGGTGAGCAGAGCGAAGACAAGGGTCGTCCAGGCGCCGACCAGCAGTATCGCTGCGGCTCCGGCGAACAACGTACGAAGCCGCAGCGGGACACCAGAGACAATAGCGACAAGCGCGAACCCTGCGACGACGGCAGGTGTGGCGATGTCGCGGGTGAACAAGAGTAGAGCGAGCGGCGGGAGCGTTGCGGCGAGTTTGGCGACTGGGTTGATCGTCGCCAGCCAGCCCCGGCGGGTTGCGGTATTGTGCCCGTCGCTCATGGCGCGATTTCCCGGATCTGCCCGGTGCGATAGACCGTCCGCCATTCAGGTTTTTCTCGCGCGAGTGCGAGCGCGATGTGGCGCACCGGCGGCGGACGGAGGCCTGCGCGCTCAATCAGCCTGGTGTCGCAAAGGATTTCTCCTGTCGCGCCCACGTCGAGGAGACGCCCCTGTGAAAGCAGCGTCACACGATCCGCATAATCCGCGATGAGCTGCAGATCGTGTGTGATTATTATGATGGTGATGCCCGTAGCGTTGAGTTCGCAGATCATGTTTACGATTTCACGCGCACGGGCTTGATCCTGCCCGAAGGTCGGTTCGTCCAGGATGAGAATTTTCGGCTCCGTAATCAGAGCAGTTGCGACGGAAAGGCGGCGCTTCTCTCCATGGGAAAGGAGAAACGGATTCACATCGGCATAGCGGGCCAGTTCAAAACGCGCGAGCATGCGATCGACACGATCGTCGACTTCGTGTTTCGGACGGCGCCGGACGCGCAGGCCGTAAGCGAGTTCATCGCGGGCGGTGCGTGCGAGGAACTGATGCTCGGGATTCTGGAACACATAGCCGATCCGATCACCTACCTGCCGGACGTCCAGGGCGGTGAGCGGGGTGCCGGCAAGCGCGATCGAACCGGACGAGAGCGGAACCAGACCTGCGATCGCGCGCGTGAGCGTGCTCTTTCCAGCCCCGTTGATACCGGCAATGGCAAGAAACTCCCCGGACATTATCCGAAGATCAACGCCGTGGAGCACAGTCACGCCCCCAAGCCTGACACTGGCGGCGTGAACGTCGATGAGAACATCTTGCTGGGCAAGCACCTGATCGCGCGATCTGCCCGGATCGGTAGTCGATACGATCGTGCCCTCAGGCGCTTCGACCGCATCGAGAGCCGGAGCAAGCTCGCTGACTGTCAGCGGCAACTCCCGTTCCGGATCGGCGTCAAGACCCAGACGGAGAGCGACGCCGGTTGCGGTTGGAAGCCAAATTCCGCGTTCAGAAAGATCGCGGGCATGTCTGCCGAGCACTTCGGCAGGAGCGCCATCGTGAATTATGGTGCCGTTGCCGTCGAGCACGACGACACGATCGGCCAGTTGGAGAGCGTCATCGAGTTCGTGTTCAACCAGGACAATCGCACGCGAGGCGTCCTTGAGGGTTGTGAGAGCAGCGTAAAACTCGGCCGAAGCGACTGGATCAAGGTTCGCGGTCGGTTCGTCGAGCACAAGCACCGGCGGGTCAAGAGCAAGCGCACAGGCAATGGCAAGACGTTGCCGGCCACCGCCGGACAACTCGGTCGGAGTGCGGAGCGCTTCCTCGCGGCTATCGGCTAAACCCATTCTGCGAAGAGCGGTGAGCGCACGGGTCTCGATCTCGTCCACCGGCGCGAGAAGATTTTCCAGCCCGAAGCACACTTCATCCAGCAAGCTTCCGGTTACGACCTGAGCATCAGGGTCCTGAAAGACGATGCCGACCTTTCCAGCAAGCTGTCCGGCGTCGACATGCCTGGTATTGATGCCGCCGCACAGCACCCGACCGCGCAGGTCCGCTTCCAGACTTGTCGGAATGAGGCCCGCGAGGGCCAGCATGACAGTGGACTTGCCGCAGCCGGAAGGACCGAGCAGCAAAACCGTCTCACCGGGATAGATGTCGAGATCGATCTGATCGCCGATCCATCTGTCGCTCGTGTCATAGCGTATGCTGACGTCTTTCAGAGAGATGACGGGGTTCGTCTTATCGGCTGTCGTCGCCACGAAGTCCTCCCGCAATGCCAGCTCGGGCCAGCGCACGAGCGACGACGAGGGACAACAGGCTTCCCGCGACAAAGGAGGCGATTTGGACGGTGCAGATCAAAGCGACCAGACCGCCGTCCATACTCGGCAGGTTGTACGTATAGATACTGATGGCGCAGGAGATGAGGCCGGAGATCACGCCTGCGGCGGTGAACATGATCCAGCCAAACCAGCGGTATCGGGTCACGAAGAATGGCATCTCCATGACGGTACCCCACATCGCCATCACAACGACCATCAGCAAGGCGCCTGGAGACACGATCAACACGACACCGGCAGCGGCCGCGCCGATCACACCCGAGCCGCCGCGTCGGAGCACGGCAAGCGGCAGCAACGCGGCCATGCCCCACAAACCGAACGAAGCGGAGGCGACGGGCGGAAAGGCGGTCGTAAAGCCGACAAGGGCAAGATTGACCGGGACCAGAATAATGCCGATCGCTGCACCGAGAGCCGCCGCGATCAGGATCATTCGTGTGCTGTAACGCCGGCGGCGCGAAGCAACAGGTTCTTGGCTGGGAATAGGCACAGGCTGGTTCCGTCGAAACGTGAGCGAGCGTGTTGGTCCCGGTCGGCAAAAACTCGACACGGGACCGAGACGACGCTCAGAAAGTCTTGGTGACGCCGACACCCACGATGCGCCCTTGGCCGACATTGACTGTCGGGACGCCATTGAGGGGCGCGCCAAAAGCTTCGTAACGCTCATCCAGCAGGTTGCGACCGAAGGCGTAGACTTCGAAATCCCCGCCGTCGTTCTTCCAGCCGACACGCGCGTTCACGATATGGTAGGGATCGAGGTCGAAGGAATCTTCGGGATCGGCCGCGCGAGAACCGTTGAATTGATACTGGACGTTGAATGAGAACGCCCCCGGCAGGTTCAGGACCGATCCCGGCGCATCGTATTGAAGTGCGGTCGAGAACGTCCAGTCGGCTGTGTTCGGGACGCGATTGCCCTTCACCCTGGCGTAGTTCGCGCCGTTCGCGCCAAGAGAGCTGTGCGTATAACCAACGCCGCCGATGAAGCTCAGGCTTTCCGTGATGCGGGCACGGGCCTGAAGCTCGAATCCGCTCGTTGTATAGTCCTGATAGGTGGTCTTGAATGCGAGAGGCGCCCGCGGATCGAGGTAGGCGATAAGGCCATTCTTGATATCGTTGTGAAACACGCTCCCGTCGAGTTGCAGGCGGTCATCGAACAGGCTCGCTTTCACACCGGCTTCATAGGTCCAGCCTGTCGCGGCGGGGTATGGATCGGGTAGGACGCCGTTCACGACAGTCGGCAGGAGCGAGTAGACGCGCGTCGAGTGTCCGCGGGCGACGGAAATATACGTCTGAATGTCGTCGGTCCACTTGTACGACAGTGCAAGCCTGCCGGTCGGATATGTCTGCGTGGTCGAATTGCGGCCGGTCAGGCCCGACAAGTTCAGCGCGTTGGTGAAGCCTGCATTAATATCGTCATGGCTTAGACGAGCGCCGGCGGAGACTTCCCAGCGCTCGGCGAACGGTATCGATATGTCACCGTATAGACCAAGATTCGTGCTGTCGATGGACGCCGTGGTCGTGTTCGGCGGGAGCGTGCATTGCAGGGCGTCGCACAAACGGCTGCCTTCGGTGCGCACCACGCTCGCGCCCACCACCCAGCGGATCGGATCGCCTTCAAGCGAACTCAGTCGAAATTCCTGACTGTAGATGTTCTCCTTGTCGATCGTGCCGCCAACGCCAGGGATAGCAGGCAAACCGATCTTGTCGAAAACGAGCTTGTCAGCAAAACTCGACCATCTTTCGCTTTCGTTGCGCTGGTATGCGCTGATCGACGTGAACCTGAATTGATCGAAATCGTGTTCGACCTTCAGTGTCACATCCCCATGCGTCGTTTTTGCGTAGGGTTCCGTCAGCGTTCCGCTGATCGGGAAGCCAGGCGTGTCGCGTAACAGAATTGCCGGGGCGTTGCCCTTGTCGCTCAAATATGAGCCGGACAAGGTGATCGTTGTGTTCTCCAGGCCGTTAAAGCGCAGTCCTCCACGGAAAGCGCCGATATCACGTTTACCGAGATCTTCGGTGAACAGACTGTCGATGTCCCCGTTCTGGTGTCCAAAGCGAACCGCCATCCGCCCGTCCAGCGCACCGGGAATGATATTGCCTCCAAGAACCGCTTCGCCCATCCGATAGCCGTTCGATCCGATCTCTGTCGTGAAGCGAATATCGCGTTCCCCGTCAGGCTCGTTGGTCACGACGTTGATGGCGCCGCCAAGCGCGTTGGTGCCCCAGAGCGTGCCCTGCGGCCCCCGCAGGACCTCGACGCGATTGACATCGAGCAGAACGCTGGAAGCGCTCATCATGCTGTTGGGAACACCATCGACATTGAAACCAACGGTGCCGTCGGAGAAGTTGAGCGGCGTTCCAAGCGAGCTTATGCCGCGGATCGAAAAGAACTGCGTTCCCGCGCCACGGTCGACCCATTGAACGTTGGGGGAATTGCGCGCGATGGCCGGGGCGGATGCAAAGGGAGCTGCGGCCAGGTCTTCCGGCGAGACCACGGTGATGCTCTCAGGCACGTCCTGAAGTCGCTCGTCCGTTTTGCGCGCGGTGATAATAATAGGATCGAGGACTGTGATATTGTCGGCTTCTTGGCGCGATGAGCGGCGGTTTTCCTGCGCGTAGGCCGGTTCGATTCCAGAGACAACGAAGCTCAGCGTAATCGCAGAAACCCCGCTCAACATCAGCTTACTTTTATTCCAAAGTGACATACCAGCCCCCAACGACGATTTGACGGACATATCTGCGAACGATCCGCATTATCGACGTTGATAAACTTGAGGCTGAAACTCGCCTTTCGCTGTTCCGCCAAACAGATTTCCGATCCCGCCAAAATGCTCGTTATGGGCTTTTGGGGTTATCGGAAGGGACTATTTATTGGCGCCCGCTCGGAGCAATCAGCTTATCTATGCCCTTTGAAATGACGCTCTGGCGACACCGCTATTCGAAACGGGCAATGGTTCGGCAGACAAGGATTCCATTGATGATCGATTCCTGGAGGCGTTCTCCGTCAAACAGACCGGCGTCCAGGGGCTGGTAGCGATGATATCGGGGTCCGGGCGTTTGCATCTTCGTTCGGCATGTATGCTGATCTGCCTTATCGCGGATTTCCCGCAACCCGTGCTGGCTGGCGCTCCTGAGTCTTCTATCAAGAAAACTTGCGAGGCGGAGATTCTGTCAATCTGCGTGCGGCCGTGGCGGCTTACGCCCGATGCTATATCGAGCTGTGTCGAGGAAAATCGCCTCAAGCTCTCCTCGACGTGCAGAGTTCTCTGGGCCACTCTCCGCGAGTGCCAGTTGGAAGTAAAAGAGGTGTGCGGCGGACTGAATCCGCTCACGATCAATCATTGTTTGAAGAACTCCATCGGCAAGTTCACCCCGACCTGCTGGAAGACGTTAAACGATAGATGAATTTCTCGTTGCTGCCAGGCTATCGGGAGAAGGCGTCTTTCGCTGTCCCCGAGCATCATCGCAACTGCTGCGCTCCGCGAAATAGCGGCCGGGCGACTTGCCGGTCGTCTTCTTGAACATGGTGATGAAGCTGCTGGCCGTCTCGTAGCCGAGGTCCAGCGCCACCGCCTGAACGCTGTCGCCGCCCGCCATGCGCTGGACTGCCAGTGTAACGTGAAGCTGGTGACGCCAGCGCCAGAGACTCATGCCGGTCTCGTGTCGCATCTTCCGGCTCAGCGTTCTCTCGCTCATCGCGCAACGCACCGCCCACTGCGCCACCGATAACTTGTCATCAGGAGCGGACATCATCATGTCGGCGAGACGTCGCAGGCTGGGATCGGACGGCAATGGAAGTCGGTGGTGTTCGGTCCGGGCAGTGCTCAGTTCATCGAGGATGACAGGAAGCAACCGGACCTCCGGCCCATCCAGGGGGTAAAGCGCACTAAACTGCGCGGCGCGGATCAGTGCCTCTCGCAGCAGGGGCGAGACAGACATCGTACAGCAGGCCCGTGGAAGGTTCGGATAGACGTTGGGATCGAAGAACAGAACGTAATATTCGGTCTTGCCGAAAGCCTGACACTTATGCGGCGTGCCGGATGGAATCCATACCGCGCTTTGCGGAGAGACCGTCCAGAGGCTACGCTCGATCTCGCAAGTGAGGACACCTTTGACGGTATAGATCAGTTCGCATCTGCGGTGCTGATGCTCTAAAACCTCAAGGCGGTCTGCGACTTGCTTGAGACCGATAGCGACGACAGGCCGAGGAATCCTGTCGATTCGAGCGACGTCCCGTTGCACGTACTGCAATGCAGTTTCCAAACCATCCATGCCTGCTTCTCCTGGCCGGCGGAACGCCGCATCGAACGATCCCGCCAAAATCTCGAACCGGCCATTCGCTTCCTTTCCACCACACAGATCGGCGACTATTTCGAATGCGCCGGGGATGGCTCGGCAGGTGCGGGAGCGCGCCGGAAACGGCCATGAAGGCCCTCGATTGCCAGAAACAGCGCCGGCGTGGTCAGGAGCGACAGCACCGTTGCCACAATCAGGCCGCCTATCACGACGATCGCCATAGGGGCGCGGAACCCGCCGCCGACGGCAGCACCCAATGCACTCGGCAACATGCCTGCCACCATCGCCAGCGTGGTCATCAGGATGGGCCGAGCCCGGGTGCAGCAGGCATGGATGATGGCGTCGGCAGGCGGCATCCCGTGATCCTCACCGATCTTGGCGAAGTCCACGAGCAGGATCGCATTCTTGGCCACGATTCCCATCAGCATGAGAACGCCGATCAGCACGGGCAGATTGATCGGTGTGCCGGTCACGAACAATGCCAGGATCGCGCCCGTCAGGGCCAGCGGCAGGGACAACAGGATGATCAGAGGCTGACGCACGCCCGAGAACAGCAATACCAGGACGGCGAACATCAGCAGCAACCCGAGGCCCAGCGCGCCGACGAAGCCGTTCATGACCTCATCCATGAGTTCGCCGTCGCCAGCAGCCTGGATTGATATGCTGGACGACAACGCCCGCACCTCTTCGGAGGCACGAATTCCGGAGAGCGCTGTGCCGAGGGTCTGCCCGGCCGCGAGGTCGGCGCCAACCAAGACACGACGTTGGCGGTCATATCGTTCGATCGACGAAGGCCCGCCTTGCCACCGAACGTCGGCAACGGCGGAGAGCGGAACGGGCCGTCCGTCGATCCGCGTAACCGGGAGTGCATGCAGCAATTCGATGTCACGCCGGGCGGCAGCATCCAAACGTATGCGTATGGGGACCAGACGGTCTTCCGCCTTGAACTTCGGCAACACGATATCTGCGTCGCCCACCGCGGCCAGGCGCACCGCATCGGCAATCTGCACGGTCGAGATATCGAGCCGGGAGGCATCAGGCAGCCGCGGCGTGATGTGGATCTCGCTGCGCGTGAAGCCGGAATCCGTGGAGACGTTCGCCAGACCCATCGCCTGCATCTGTGTCCCAACCAGCGCTGTTGCTTCGTGCAACTGTGCGGGCGAAGCCGCAGCGACGGAGATTTCCACCTCGCGCCCGAGATTGCTGTTCAGCGGCCAAGCCCGCAGGTCCGGCAGGGTGCGCAGCAAATCGCGAACGGCAAGCTGCACCTGACGCTGGCTCCGCCGCCGCTCGTCCCTCGGTTTCAGGTGGACGATCAAGGTGGAAAGTCGAAGCTCCTGCCTTCCCGAAGGCGACACACCGCCTTCCACCAGGACGTACGCAACGTCGGGTATTTCGGCACGCACGCGCTTTGCCATGGCATCGGTCCGGTCGGCCAACTGCGTCAGTGTGATTCCGGGAGAGGCTTCCACGGCGAATATAAGACGGCCGGTATCTTCCGCCGGCACCAGATCATCCGGCAACTGACTGGCAGCCGCCAGTGACAGCGCAAAGCCCAGGACACTGACGATGATCACCGTACCTTTTCGGCGAACCACCCAGCCCAGTATGTGCGCATACCAGCCGGTCGATGATACCGGGGACGTCTCCTCGGATAGCGGCTTTGTCGAAGAGCGCAGCAAGTTGGCCGCCATGATGGGCGTGATCAGCCGGGCCACCAGCAGCGAGAACAGGACCGAAACCGAGACCGTCAGGCCGAACTGCTTGAAGTATTGGCCTGCGACGCCGCTCATGAAGCCCACCGGCGCGAACACCACGGCGACGCTGGTCGAGATGGCCATCACCGCTAGGCCGATCTCGGCGGTGGCGTCGAATGTGGCCTGCCGGGGCGTCTTGCCCATGTGCATGTGCCGCTCGATGTTCTCGATCTCGACGATGGCGTCGTCCACCAGGATGCCGGTCACCAGCGTCACGCCAAGGAGGCTGAGCATGTTCAGCGTGTAGCCCGCCAGATCGAGCACCCAGAAGGTCGGAACGATGGCCAGCGGCAAGGAGGTCGCGGCGATCAGGGTGGCGCGCCAGTCGCGCAGAAAGACGAAGACCACGAAGACAGCCAGTGCCGCGCCCTCGAGCAACGTGCTCATTGCTGCATCGAAAGTCTCCTGCGTGGGGGTGACGGTCTCGTCGATGCGCGTGAACGTGATATCCGGTGCCGAGGCCTGTAGCGTTGGCAGCGCATCGGCGACCGCACGCGCCACCGCGATCTCGTCGGCGCCTCGCGCGCGAAACACGGAGAAGGCAGCCGCGGCCTGCTCGCCATCGCGGCGCAGGAATGTCTGAGCGTCGGCTGTCGTATCCGTTACGCGCGCGATGTCGCCGAGGCGCAGGCTGCGGCCGGCCAGAGGCAGGAGCGTGCCGGCCAGTTCCTCAACCGAGCGTGCGCGCGCCAGTATGCGTACCGGTTGCTGGCTATCGGCCGCATTCCAATGCCCGGCGGGCAGATCGACGCGGCCGCCTCGAAGGGCGTTTTGCACGTCGCCGACAGTGATGCCCAGGGACAATAGCCGGTCCGGATAGAGGGCGATTTCAATCTCCCTCGCACTCCCGCCCCGGCGCACGACATCGCCGACACCAGGCAGTCCGCGCAGGTGTTGGGAAACGGCATCGTCGATGAACCATGACAGTTCCGCAAGGGATCTGCCGGGTGACGAAACCTGCCACGTCACCAACGCCACACCTTCCGTATCGACCTTGGAAACGATCGGCGCGTCGACGTCGGCAGGCAGTTGGCTGCGCAGCGCATCGACGCGACTCTTGACCTCGAAGAGCGCGGTGTCGGGCGCCACATTCAGTTGGAACTCGATCCGAGTGGAGGAAAGTCCATCGGTGATCGAAGAACTCACATGGCGTATGCCGGTGATCCCCGCCACCGCGTTCTCGACCAGACGTGTCACGTCCGTTTCCAACTCTTCGGGCGCGGCTCCAGGCTGCGAAATGGACACGTTGACCAGCGGCAGGTCGATGTTGGGGGTGCGCCCGACCGGCAACGACAGGAAGGATGACACGCCCAGCAAGATCAGCAAGACGAACAGCACCAGCGAGGGGACGGGCTGGCGGATTGCCCAGGCGGAAATATTGAGATTCATCGCGCGATGCCCCTTGCGTCATCGCCGACTGCAGCGATCCGAACGGGATCGCCATCGCGCAGCAGCGAGCCCGCTCTCGCCACGACAGCATCGCCAGCATTCAGCCCCTCGATGATTTCGGCATGCTCGGCGTTCTGCGCGCCCAGCGTCACGGCCCGTCGCAGGGCCTTGCCGTCCGCGACGACGAAGACATAGGCTCCTTGTTGGTCGAACAGGAGGCTGGATTGCGGAATGGCGAGGAGATCGGCACGGCCTATCCGCAGGCGGGCGCTGGCGCCAGCGCCGGAGACGAGGCCAGAGGGCGCGTTGTTGAGGCTGATCCAGGCCCGGCCCAGTCGGGTCTTGCTGTCCAGTGCGCCGGACAGGCGACGCACTGTGCCCGACATCGCTTGCCCGTCTGCCAGGGTGATGTCGGCGCTTTGGCCGACGCTGGTTTGGCTCCATGCCGTTTCGCTTAAGTCGACCACCAGTTCCATGGCCCTCTCAGCGGCGATCTCGAACAGGGGCTTTTCATTCGCGACCTCGCCGATTTCGATGTTCCGTCGCTGAAGCAATCCTGCCACGGGTGCGCGAACTTCGGCGCGTGCAACGTCGATTTCCAACGCGCGCACACGCGCCTGTGCTTCTACATAGCTGGCCGTTGCTGCATCGGCGGCACTGCCCGCCATCGTGCCAGAAGTCTTAAGTGCTTGGGCGCGAGCCAGCGCCTGCTCGGCACGATGAAGTTCTCCACGCGCACCGGACAACTCAGCGCTCTGCCGCTCGGAGGACAGGCGTGCCAGAACCTGGCCGGAGCGGACCGTCTGGCCCTCTTCGGCCAGGAGTTCGGTCACCACCAGGCCGGACGTCTGTGCGTGAACCAGCGCCACACGATGCGGTATCAGCGAACCGGTCACCGTGATGGAAGAAACCAGGGGCAGGATTTGTGCGCGCACGATGCTGACGACCGGAGCGGGATCCGTCGCCGCTTCAGGTTCATCCCCATCATTGCAACCTTGAAGGACTAGCAGGACGATCAGAAGGGCGGGCCATGATCGAGGGGAATGACGAGGCATAAAAGCGTTCCTAAAAAACTGTTCAGCATGTGCCGGAGGCTGTGCGGCTCACATGATCGTTGCCGGCCGGCGTCGATGCGTCCCCGGTTCCGAACTCAGATACGCTGGTGGTCAGCACGCCACATCGAACGATCCCGCCAAGATATCTCTCAAACCGGCCAATCATCTTGTTGGAGCGCGCGCGGTTGCTGACAGCCGTGGCTTACTGTGGCGAAGCAAGGCATAGCCAGCGGCCGGCAGATGGCAGGATCGCGGTATTTGTTGGCAGGCTTGCCGGAGCGGTCGGCCTGCCGCCTGTGATATGGATAACTGCGTCAGTTATTGCCCGTGGACTTGCCTGTTGACCGAATAGTGATGTCGGCCTTCGGCGGCTCCCGACATCTTGCACGGTCAACGAAAGGTAAGACGATGCTCCTAGATGATTCCCGCTTTCCCCTTGTCTTCCTGCGCGAGCATGAGGACGACGGCTCGTCCATTGACGAGGTGCTGGAGAGGAACAATCAGCTTGAAAGCCTTCTGGACAAGCAGACACCGTTCGTGCTGATTGCCGATCACTCTACGCACGATCACGATGACGAGACGCCCGAGGAGCGCAAGGCAAAGGCGCTGTTCTTCAAGCGGATCAAGGACCGGATGAGGAAGTATTGCCTTGGGTTGATTGTGATCGAAGGCCACTCTCCGATAAACGCCGCGGCACGGGTCGCCGCGTCGGCGGCAAGCAAAGCTTTGGGCTTTTCCGTCCAGTTCGCAGCCGACGAAGAGCAAGCTGCTGCCAAGGGCTTACTCTTGCTTGAAAAGCATGCCGCCTGAGCCACAATGGCGAGTGGAAAAACACTCATCATTAAGGGGTACGATACCCTGTTCAGGGCAATGAGGCCGGATTGGAATAATGTAATGGAGTTTCCGCCTAAAACTGACATCGACGCGGTGGATGAGATTCCACGCCCCGTCTTCAGTCTGATCACTGAAGCGACCTTCGTCGGTGAAACGGAGCCTCATTGCCACAACAAGGCGCAATTGATGTATGTCATCAGTGGCGTCTTGACGGTTCAGGCCGCAGGCGGCATCTGGACGGTTCCGCCGCATTGCGCCTTATGGATACCCAGCGGCGTCTCCCATGCCGGCAGGATGGATGGTCACATCAAGATCGGGAGTTTGTACATCGATCCGGGTTTGGCCGTTCCGCTTGATCAGGATTGCGGCATTTTGTTCATACAGCCCTTCCTACGCGAATTGATCCTGCGCTTCGATTTTGAATCACCGCTGGAAAACATGGACCGCGAGCGCGAAACACGACTCATTTCAGTGCTGCTTGATGAACTGGCCGCGGCGCCACTTGAACCATTCTACCTGCCGATGCCAAACGACCGGAGGATCCGGCGGCTGACCGAATCCATGATCGAAAATCCGGGCCTGCGTTTCACCATCGACGAGTGGGGTGCGCGCGTCGGGGCGAGCAATCGAACCCTGAGCCGGCTGTTTCAGCGCGAAACCGGCATGTCGTTCATTCGCTGGCGCCAGCAACTGCATATCGGTCTGGCGCTGCAGCGCCTCGCGCAAGGCGAACTGGTTACGAACATTGCCATGGATCTCGGCTATGAGAGTGTCAGCGCTTTCATCTCAATGTTCAGGCGAATGCTGGGAACAACGCCCGCGCGGTATTTCGGTGAAGCAGTTTCGGCGGCCTCGGATCGCGGTGACCGAAAGACGCTCGCCCACGACGAACGTGATCACGACATCGCGGAAGCGGCCAAAACAGCGCCGAATGTCGTCCCGCTAAGATCGCAGCCGCTTCAGCACAAATAGCCCGGAGGAATCATACCGGCGGCGATGACTGGCGCTGCATGTGATCATTCGGCTCGCGGGTCCATCCCTAGAGAGGATCGCGCCATTACAATCTTTCAGTAGGGACTAGAAATGCGCCGTCGGAAACTGAGCAAGATGCCTCAAATGCCAGCAAACCCATTGCTGCTTGGCGGTCGTATTCCGATGATGTCACTTGTACAGACACTCGCTGTCGCTGAGCATCTGAATTTCCGTCACGCGGCCAATGCGCTTGGGGTTACTCAATCGAGTGTCAGCGCGCGCGTGAAAATGCTCGAAGAAGAACTTGGTATACTTCTCTTCGAACGCCACACGCGAGGCGTGCGCATCACACAAGCGGGCCGGCACTTTATCGAAGGCGTTGCTTTGGCAATCGATCAACTCGACCAGACCGTTAGAACCGCCGGCATGTTCTCGCGCGGTGAGCAGGGGCGTCTTCGAGTCGGTATTCACGCTCTGATCCCTGGCGGCTTCCTCGCTACTCTTTTGCAACATTATCGAGAGCGGCATCCAGGTATTGAGGTAGAGATCACCGAAGGCACTGCGCGCGAGGCGGTAATGCAGCTCCGCGCTGCCCACTTGGACATAGCATTCGTAGCAGGAACACCCGACCCTCCGGATTGCCACTCACGACAGATATGGACCGAAGCGCTGATGGCAGCGCTACCAACAAACCATCCGCTTGCCGAGCGCTCCTACGTCACGTGGTCAGATCTGGCAGCGGAGACGTTCCTCGTCCGATATAGTGGCGCCGGGCCGCAAGTTTATGACCATATCTTGGCGCGCCTAGCCGGTCGCTGGTCCGCCCCCTCAATCCTCCGTTTCGATGTCGGGCAAACCACGTTGCAATCAATGGTCGAGCAAGGATTCGGCATCACCATTGTCGGGCAGGCCGCGTCGCTTTTGCCAACTTCCGGCTTGGTCTTTCTTCTCATTGCAGACGAACCTGTGTCGGTTTCATTTTCCGCAGTCTGGTCGCCGCATCACCGCGGCGCGGCGCTGCGGAACCTACTTGCACTCGCTGACGAAATGGGGCGCTCAGCCCAGCTCACTCAGGTTCTTAGCGGCTCGACTCCACAATCCCGCGAACAAACCAAGGCATAACGCAAACCTATCCAATTTGTACGCCAGAGTATCCGGCAGCCCTCCCGCTCCATCTTTCCTGTTGCCTGTCGCGAAAACACCCATTCTCTGATCGGCTCCGACATTTTTGCCGATTGGAGCCTGTATGCGTGGCGGCCGAATCCTCTGGGGTCAGATCACCGTCGTTCTGACCATAGTTCTCGTCATGACCTGGGCGGCGACGCAATGGACCGCGTGGCGGCTCGGCTTTCAGCCGCAACTCGGTCAGCCTTGGTTCGAGCTGGCGGGCGTTCCGATCTACTACCCGCCGGCCTTCTTCTGGTGGTGGTTTTCCTACGACGCCTATGCGCCGTCGATCTTCACCGAAGGCTCGATCATCGCCGCATCCGGCGGCTTCATCGCCATCGCCGCCGCGATTCTCATGTCCCTCATCCGCGCGCGCGAAGCCCGCAACGTCGCGACCTACGGTTCGGCGCGATGGGCTGAGAAGGAGGAGGTGCTTGTGGCGGGCCTGCTCGACCTTGATGGCGTCGTGCTCGGAAAATACGAACGGGACTATCTGCGCCATGACGGCCCGGAGCATGTCCTGTGCTTCGCGCCGACGCGATCCGGCAAGGGCGTCGGCCTGGTCGTACCGACGCTGCTGACCTGGCCGGGAAGCTGCATCGTCCACGACATCAAGGGTGAGAACTGGACGCTGACGGCGGGCTTTCGCGCCAGGCACGGCCGCGTGCTGCTGTTCGATCCGACCAATGCCCGATCGTCGGCCTACAATCCGCTGCTCGAAGTCCGGCAGGGGGAATGGGAGGTCCGCGACGTGCAGAACATCGCGGACATTCTGGTCGATCCCGAAGGCAGTCTCGACAAGCGCAATCACTGGGAAAAGACCAGCCACAGCCTGCTTGTCGGGGCGATCCTGCACGTCCTCTACGCGGAGAAGGACAAGACGCTGGCGGGCGTCGCCAATTTCCTCTCCGATCCGCGCCGCCCGGTAGAAGCCACCTTGCGGAAGATGATGGACACGCCGCATCTCGGCGAAGCCGGCGTCCATCCCGTCATTGCATCGTCGGCGCGCGAGCTGCTGAACAAATCCGACAACGAACGCTCCGGCGTGCTCTCGACCGCCATGTCGTTTCTCGGCCTCTACCGCGATCCCGTCGTGGCCCGCGTCACGGCGCGCTGCGACTGGCGCATCGCCGATCTCGTCGGCGGCAAGAGGGCGGTCAGCCTCTACCTCGTCGTGCCGCCATCCGACATCAATCGCACCAAGCCGCTCATCCGCCTCATCCTCAACCAGATCGGCCGCCGGCTCACCGAGGAGTTGACCGCGACGACGAAGCGCCACCGGCTGCTCTTGATGCTCGACGAGTTTCCGGCGCTGGGGCGCCTCGACTTCTTTGAATCGGCGCTCGCCTTCATGGCGGGCTACGGCCTCAAGGGCTTCCTGATCGCCCAATCGCTCAACCAGATCGAACGTGCCTATGGGCCGAACAACGCCATCCTCGACAATTGCCATGTGCGCGTCAGCTTCGCGACCAACGACGAGCGCACCGCCAAGCGCGTGTCCGATGCGCTCGGCACGGCGACCGAACTGCGCGATTCCACCAACTATGCCGGCCATCGTCTCTCGCCCTGGCTCGGCCATCTGATGGTCTCGCGGCAGGAAACGGCCCGGCCGCTGATGACGCCCGGAGAAATCATGCAGCTCCCGCCGTCCGAGGAAATCGTCATGGTCGCCGGCACGCCGCCGATCCGCGCCACCAAGGCCCGCTATTTCGAGGATGCGCGTTTGCAGGAGCGCATCATCACGCCACCCGAGCTGGCGACCGCTCCCGCGAACACCGCCACGTCCGACGACTGGTCGGGCCGCGTCGTCGCGGCGGCAGGTCAGACGAGCGCGACGGGCGCGGGCGAAGACGGCGGCGATCCGGCCAATGCCGGTATCCGCCGTGAGCCGGAATTGCCCGAGCACGAAGAGATCACCCCGCCGCCGTCGCCGGCACAGGAGTTCGAGCTTCTGGACGACGACCCCGATGTCGATGCCGCCAAGGCCAACGCCATGCGCAGCCGCATGCGGATGGTCGCGCGGCAAGCCTCGCTCGACCCCGGCGACGGCATCGAACTGTAAGGACCGCGCCATGCCGACCCGCACCCGCAGGAATGTCTATTTCGATCCCACCTTGCTCAAACAGGTCGACGCCCTGGCGATGCGCCGCAAGGTCTCGGCATCAGCCATCGTGGAGGCCGCCGTCGCGTCGTTCCTCTCCGGCGACACGACCGAGAAGCTGGAGGCGGCCATGTCGCGCCGCCTCGACAAGCTCGGCCGCCAGATCGACACGCTCGACGAAGATCTCGCCGTGCTCGGCGAGACGCTCTCGCTCTTCGTCCTGATCTGGCTCTCCTCTACGCCGCCGCTGCCGGAGAACGCTCAGGCCGCCGCACGCGCGAAAGGCGCCGAGCGGTTCGAGGGCTTCATACAGAATCTCGGCCGCCGTCTGGCGAGCGGCGACAGGTTCCTGAAAGAGCTTTCGCGCGACGTCGAGTCCATCCCCGAAGGTCCGGCAACAGACCAGAAAGATACGAACGGCGTACCGCAAGAATAATCGACCCGTCCTATTCACCGCCGATAGCCGTCGACCGCCGCACGGCTCTCGATACTTGTTGAACAGGCCCGATTTCGGGCTCTTTTAATCATCCCCGATCGGGGAACTGTCTGTTGCATCCCCTTCAAATCTTGGGGACGACATGACTTCTTCTCACCAGAAACCGGAGGCGATCCAACGCGGCGCGCGAATGCTCCGCACCGCGCTCGGCCCGGCCATCGCACGCTTTCTGGAAGACCCCGCCGTCGTCGAGGTGATGCTGAACCCTGACGGGCGCATCTGGATCGACCGGCTCTCCGAAGGACTGTCCGACACCGGCGAAATCCTGTCGCCCGCCGACGGTGAGCGCATCGTGCGCCTGGTCGCCCATCATGTCGGCGCGGAGGTTCACGCCCGAAGCCCGCGCGTCTCGGCCGAGCTGCCCGAAACCGGCGAGCGGTTCGAGGGCCTGCTTCCTCCCGTCGTCGCGTCACCAGCCTTCGCCATCCGCAAACCCGCCGTCGCCGTCTTCACGCTCGACGACTATGTGGCCGCCGGAATCATGCGCGCCGATCAGGCCGTGACGCTGCGCGAAGCCGTCGCAGCGCGCGCCAACATCCTCGTCGCGGGCGGCACCTCCACCGGCAAGACCACGCTGACCAACGCGCTGCTCGCCGAAGTGGCGAAGACCGCCGATCGCGTCGTCATCATCGAGGATACGCGCGAGCTGCAATGCCGCGCGGAAAACCTCGTCTCGCTGCGAACGAAAGATGGCGTGGCGACGCTCTCCGATCTCGTCCGCTCGTCGCTGCGCCTGCGCCCTGATCGCATCCCGATCGGCGAGGTGCGCGGCGCCGAAGCGCTCGACCTCCTCAAAGCCTGGGGCACCGGCCATCCCGGCGGCGTCGGCACCATCCATGCCGGAACCGGCATCGGGGCGCTGCGCCGGCTCGAACAGCTCATCCAGGAAGCCGTCGTCACGGTCTCGCGCGCGCTGATCGCGGAGACCATCGACCTTGTTGCCGTCCTCTCCGGCCGCGGGTCCGCGCGACGGCTCGTCGAACTCGCCCGTGTCGAAGGGCTCGGCCCGGACGGCGACTACCGCATCACGCACCCCAGCCCTTTGGCCACCCTCACCAGCACAGGAGAACCCTCATGATCCGCGCCACCACGCGCGTGCGTCGCACGATCGCGACCGCCGCCACCTTCGCCTACGTCAATCTCATCCTCGTTCCGGCTGCCCATGCCTCCGGCTCATCCATGCCGTGGGAAGCGCCGCTTCAGAAAATCCTTCAGTCGATCGAGGGACCTGTCGCCAAGATCGTCGCGGTCATCATCATCATCGCGACGGGCCTGGCGCTCGCCTTCGGTGACACGTCGGGCGGCTTCCGCAAGCTGATCCAGATCGTGTTCGGCCTGTCGATCGCCTTCGCGGCGTCGAGCTTCTTCCTGTCGTTCTTCTCGTTCGGCGGCGGGGCGCTCGTCTGATGGCGGTCGCGTTCGAGCAACTGGACGTGCCGGGCTTCACCGTCCCGGTTCACCGCGCGCTGACCGAGCACATCCTGCTCGGCGGCGCGCCGCGCTCCATCGCGATCCTCAACGGGACGCTGGCCGGGGCCGTGGGCCTCGGCCTGCGCCTCTGGTTGGTCGGCCTGCTCATCTGGGCCGTCGGCCATTTCGCGGCGGTCTGGGCGGCCAAGCGCGATCCGCTCTTCGTGGAGGTCGGGCGCCGGCATCTGCGCATTCCCGGTCATCTCGCGGTCTGAAGGAGGCGCAAGCAATGATGAACCTCGCCGAATATCGCCGCACCGCCAGCCGCCTTGCCGACTATCTGCCCTGGGTCGCGCTCGCAGCCGAAGGCGTCGTGCTCAACAAGGACGGCAGCTTCCAGCGCACGGCGCGCTTTCGCGGTCCCGATCTCGACAGCGCCGTCGCCGCCGAGTTGGTCGCCGTCGCCGGCCGCATCAACAACGCCTTCCGCCGTCTCGGCTCCGGCTGGTCGATCTTCGTCGAGGCGCAGCGCCATGAGGCCGCGACCTATCCCGACAGCATCCTTCCCGACCCGGCGTCCGGCCTGGTCGACGCCGAGCGCAAGGCCGATTTCGAGGAAGCCGGCGCGCATTTCGTGTCGGGCTACTATCTGACCTTCCTCTATCTGCCCCCGGCAGAGGAAGCCGCCCGCGCCGAGACCTGGCTTTACGAGGGCCGCGAGCGCACCGGCGTCGATCCGCAAGAGATCCTGCGCAGCTTCGCCGATCGGACCGATCGCGTGCTGGCGCTGCTCGATGGCTTCATGCCGGAATGCGCCTGGCTCGATGACAGCGAAACACTGACCTATCTGCATTCGACTGTCTCGACCAACCGGCATCGCGTCCGCGTTCCCGAAACGCCGATCTATCTCGATGCGCTGCTCGCCGATCAGCCGCTCACCGGCGGGCTCGAACCGCGCCTTGGCAGCGAACATCTGCGCATCCTCACCATCGTCGGTTTTCCGACCGCGACGACGCCCGGCCTGCTCGACGATTTGAATCGGCTCGCGTTCCCGTATCGCTGGAGCACCCGCGCGATCCTGCTCGACAAGACCGACGCGACCAAGCTCCTCACCAAAATCCGCCGCCAGTGGTTCGCCAAGCGCAAGTCGATCGCCGCGATCCTCAAGGAAGTCATGACCAACGAGGCGTCGGCGCTTGTCGATACCGACGCTGCCAACAAGGCGCTCGACGCCGACATGGCCTTGCAGGAACTCGGGGCCGACATGGCGGGCATGGCCTACGTGACGGCCACGATCACCGTCTGGGACGCCGATCCGCGTCTTGCCGACGAGAAGCTACGCCTTGTCGAGAAGGTTATCCAGGGCCGGGACTTCACGGCTATGGTCGAGACCGTCAACGCGGTGGACGCCTGGCTCGGCAGCTTGCCCGGCCATGCCTACGCCAACGTCCGCCAGCCACCCATCAGCACTTTGAATCTCGCCCACATGATCCCGCTTTCGGCGATGTGGGCGGGGCCGGAACGGGACGAGCATTTCGGTGCGCCCCCCTTGCTCTACGGCAAGACCGAAGGCTCGACCCCGTTCCGGTTATCTCTTCATGTCGGCGATGTCGGCCATACGCTGGTCGTCGGCCCGACCGGCGCGGGCAAGTCCGTGCTGCTCGCCCTCATGGCCTTGCAGTTCCGGCGCTACGAACGCTCCCAGGTCTTCGCCTTCGACTTTGGCGGTTCGATCCGCGCCGCCGCGCTCGCCATGGGCGGCGACTGGCACGATCTCGGTGGCGGCCTCACAGAAGGCGCCGACGTTTCCGTTTCGCTTCAGCCGCTCGCGCGCATCCACGATTCTTACGAACGCGCCTGGGCGGCCGACTGGATCGTCGCGATCCTGATGCGCGAGGGCATTGCGATCACGCCCGAGGTGAAGGAGCACATCTGGACGGCACTGACCTCGCTCGCGTCCGCCCCGGTCGAAGAGCGCACCATCACCGGCTTCGCCGTCCTGCTCCAGTCCAACGACATCAAGCAGGCGCTCCGGCCCTATTGCGTCGGCGGGGCCTATGGCCGGCTGCTCGATGCCGAGGCCGAACATCTGGGCAGCGCCGACGTGCAGGCGTTCGAGATTGAAGGGCTGGTCGGCACCGGGGCCGCGCCCGCCGTGCTCGCCTATCTCTTCCATCGCATCGGCGACCGGCTCGACGGCCGCCCGACGCTGCTCATCATCGACGAAGGGTGGCTGGCGCTGGACGATGACGGCTTCGCCGGCCAGCTACGCGAATGGCTGAAGACGCTGCGCAAGAAGAATGCATCCGTCATCTTCGCCACGCAGTCGCTCAGCGACATCGACAATTCGAGCATCGCCCCGGCCATCATCGAAAGCTGCCCGACGCGGCTCTTGCTGCCGAACGAACGCGCGATCGAGCCGCAGATCACGGCGATCTATCGCCGCTTCGGGCTCAACGATCGCCAGATCGAAATCCTGGCGCGGGCGACGCCCAAGCGGGACTATTACTGCCAGTCGCGGCGCGGCAACCGCCTGTTCGAGCTGGGCCTAGCGCAAGTCGGCCTCGCGCTCTGCGCCGCCTCCTCCAAATCCGATCAGACGCTGATCGCCAACCTCGTCGTCGAACACGGCCGCGACGGCTTTCTCGCCGCGTGGCTGCGCGCCCGCGACGCCGCCTGGGCGGCCGACCTCATCCCAACTTTCCCGATCCCCGAAGCAGCAAAGGAGTCCTGACCATGATTATCCGTCGTTTCCGCTCGCGCGCCATGGCACTCGCCGCCACCATGCTCGCGGCCGCGCCGCTCGCGCTGTCGCCAATGGTGGCGACGCCGGCCCACGCCATCATCGTCTTCGATCCCAGCAATTACGCGCAAAACGTCCTGACCGCCGCGCGCACGCTGGAGCAGATCACCCACCAGATCACCTCGCTTCAGAACGAAGCGCAGATGCTCATCAATCAAGCGAAGAACCTCACCAGCCTGCCGTTCTCGGCGCTCCAGCAGCTTCAGCAGAACGTCCAGCGCACCCAGCAGCTTCTCCAGCAGGCGCAGGGCATCGCCTTCAACGTCCAGCAGATCGACCAGATGTTCTCCCAGAAATACGGGAACGTCTCGATGTCCACGAGCGATCAGCAGCTCGTGGCCAATGCCCGTTCGCGCTGGCAGAACACCGTCGGTGGCTTGCAGGACGCGATGCGCGTGCAGGCCGGCGTCGTCGGCAACATCGACTCGAACCGCACGCAGATGTCGGCGCTTGTCAGCCAGAGCCAGGGCGCGACCGGCGCGCTTCAGGCGACGCAGGCGGGCAACCAGCTCCTCGCACTCCAGTCGCAGCAGCTTTCCGATCTCGTCGCGGTCGTCTCGGCCAATGGCCGGGCGAGCGCGCTGGCCGATGCGGAACGCGCCGCCGCTGCCGAACAGGGGCGTGAACAGCGCCGCCGCTTCCTGACGCCGGGCGCCGGCTACCAGCCTGGCAACGCCCAGATGTTCAACAGCGGCAAGTAACCACCAGAAGGAGCATTTTTCTATGGACGGCAAGATGCTGGCCCGCCTCGGCGCTATTGTGTTCGTCGCTGTCGCCGTCACGGCAACGGCGATCGAGATGACCCGCAAGGAGGACGCGCCGGCATCTTCGCCGGCTGCTCTTTACCAACCCGACCGCGATCCGCTGCGCGAAGGCCAGCGCCGATGCCAGAGGCTCGGCCAGAAAGCGGCCGACGATGCCGATTGCCTGCGCGTCTGGTCCGAGACCCGCGACCGCTTCCTTGGCCGTGCGTCCGCACCGGCCGCACCGGAAGGACGATGAGCCATGGGCGGCGCAGGCGTCATCGACAATTTCCTCGGAACCTTCACCCGCTACATCGACTCAGGCTTCGGCCTTCTGTCCGGCGAAGTGGCCTTCATCGCCACGACGCTGATCGTCATCGACGTGACCCTGGCCGCGCTCTTCTGGTCCTGGGCCGCTGATGACGACATCATGGCGCGGCTCGTCAAGAAGACGCTGTTCGTCGGCATCTTCGCCTACCTGATCGGCAACTGGAGCAACCTGGCGAAGATCGTCTTCGACAGCTTCGCCGGCCTCGGCCTCAAGGCCAGCGGCACCGGCTTTTCGGCCGCCGACCTGCTCCGTCCCGGCAAGGTCGCACAGACCGGCCTCGACGCCGCCCGGCCGCTGCTCGAATCCATCTCCGACCTGATGGGCTGGGTCGCCTTCTTCGAGAACTTCATCCAGATCGCGTGCCTGCTTTTCGCCTGGGCGCTGGTGATCCTCGCCTTCTTCATCCTCGCCATCCAGCTCTTCGTCACCCTGATCGAATTCAAACTGGCGACGCTGGCGGGCTTCGTCCTCATCCCGTTCGGCCTGTTCGGCAAGACCTCGTTCATGGCCGAAAAGGTGCTCGGCAACGTCATCTCCAGCGGCATCAAGGTTCTGGTGCTCGCCGTAATCATCGGCATCGGCTCGACGCTGTTCAGCCAGTTCACCCAAGGCTTCGGCGGACAGACTCCGAGCATCGACGACGCCATGGCCGTCGTGCTCGCCGCGCTCTCGCTGGTCGGTCTCGGCATCTTCGGCCCCGGCATCGCCAACGGCCTCGTCTCCGGCGGCCCGCAGCTCGGCGCGGGCGCAGCGGTCGGCACCGGCCTTGCTGTCGGCGGCGCTGCCATGGCCGTCGGCGGCGGTGCGATGCTTGCCGCCAAGGGCGGAGGCGCCATGCTCTCCGGTGGCGCGGCAGCAGCACGTGGCGGCGCGACCGCGGTGGGTGCGGCATCGTCTGCCTATTCGCTCGGATCGCTCGGCAAGTCCGGCGCCTCCGGCGTCGCATCGGGCATCGGCGGTGTGGCCCGCGCAGCCGGCAGCGCCGCGAGCAACGCCGCGTCCTCGCCGCTTCGCCGTGCGGCCTCCAGCCTCAAATCCAGCTTCAGCGACGGCACGAAGGCCGGCTTCGGGGCAACCGGCGGCTCATCGACCATGGGAACGGTCGGCGGCGAAGCTACCGCTGCCGCACCCACGCCATCGGCCACGACGGACGGCACGCCGCCCGATTGGGCCAAGCGCATGAAGCGCGGCCAGACGGTCAGCCACGGCGTCAGCGCTGCCGCTCATGCCGTCCGCTCCGGCGACAGCAACGGCTCCGGTTCTTCCATCAACCTCTCTGAAAGCGACCGCTCATGAACCTCTTCAAACGACCCGCCGCGCATTACGGCAAGACAGTCCAACCCGAAACGCCTTATCAAAAGGCCGCCCAGGTCTGGGACGAGCGCATCGGCTCGGCCCGTGTCCAGGCCAAGAACTGGCGCTATATGGCCTTCGGCGCGCTGATCCTTTCGGCGGGCTTCGCGGGCGCGCTGGTGATCCAGTCCGCGCGTGGGACCGTCGTGCCGTGGGTGGTACAGGTCGACAAGCTCGGCCAGGCGCAAGCGATCGCGCCGGCCACGGCGGATTTCCGCCCGACCGATCCGCAAATCGCATGGCATCTCGCCCGCTTCATCGAGCAGGTCAGGAGCATTCCCGCCGATCCGATCATCGTCCGGCAGAACTGGCTTCGCGCCTATGACTGGACCACCGATCGCGGCGCGGGCGCGCTCAACGACTATGCCCGCACCAATGATCCCTTCGCCAAGGTCGGCAAGCAGCAGATCGCCGTCGACGTCTCCAGCGTCATCCGTGCATCGCCGGATTCGTTCCGCGTCGCCTGGATGGAACGGCGCTTCGAGAACGGCGTGCTCGCCGCGACGGAGCGATGGACGGCGATCTTGACCATCGCCGTCCAGCCGCCCCGAGACACTGAGCGGCTGAAAGCCAATCCGCTCGGCATATACGTCAACGCCATCAATTGGTCGCGGGAGATGGGCCAATGAGGAGCACTTTCCGCACGCCTGCCGCCATCGCCCTTTTGCTGTCCGCCTCGGCACTCGCCGGCTGCGCGACCTTCAAGCCGCCCGAGATCAACTACGACGCCAGTGTGCCGCCGCTGCCCGTCGTGCCCGTCACCGTCACGGACGAGCGCCCCAAGCCGCTCAACACGCCGCCGGCCTGGACCGTCGCGCGCGGTGGCGAGACCGCCGGCACGCCCACGGGCCGCGTCGAGAACGCCAATGCCGCTGCACGCGTGCAGCCGCGCCGCGAGGGTTATTACAACGCCATCCAGGTCTATCCGTGGTCGGAAGGCGCGCTCTATCAGGTCTATGCCGCACCCGGCCAGATCACGAGCATCGCGCTCGAACCGGGCGAGAGCCTGACCGGCTCCGGGCCGATCGCGGCGGGCGACACCGCCCGCTGGATCATCGGCGATACCGAATCCGGCTCCGGCGTCGGCCGCCGCGTCCTCGTGCTGGTGAAGCCCTCGCGCGCCGACATCACCACCAATCTCGTCATCACGACCGACAAGCGCACCTACATGATCGAGCTGCGTTCGGGCGAGAAGCCCTATATGCCCGCCGTCGCCTGGGCCTATCCGCAGCCGGCAGGCGGTGGGAGCCAAGCCCTTCCGGCAACACCGGTCATTCCGGCTGTCGCGTCACGCAACTATCGCTACGGCCTCACCGGCGACAATCCGCCATGGAAGCCGCTCGCCGTCTATGACGATGGCCGCCGCGTCTATGTCGAGTTCCCGCGCGGGATCGTGCAGGGCGAGATGCCGCCGATCTTCGTCCTCGGCCCCAATGGCGAAACCCAGATCGTCAACAGCCGCATCTATCAACACATCCTGATCGTCGATCGTCTGTTCGGCGCGGCCGAGCTGCGCCTTGGCGCTGGCGACCGCCAGCAGACCGTCAGGATCGTCCGCACCAACGGGAGGCCGCAATCATGACCGAAGCCGAAACCAACGCCGAACCCATGCGACTGCGCAGCGAGCCGCCGCGCGTCACCCGCCTGTCGCGCAAGATGCTCGCCAGCGTCGCCGCCGTCGCCCTGGTCGGCATCGGCGGATCGCTGATCTACGCGCTCCAGACCCGTGCGCCCGGAGATGGCGGCGAAGAGCTTTATTCGACCAACAACCGCCAGACCGCCGATGGTCTCGCCGGATTGCCGAAGGACTATACCGGCCCGGTCCTGGGACCGGCGCTGCCCGGCGATCTCGGCCGACCGATCCTCGACGCCCAGAACAACGGCCAGCCCGTCGTGACACCCGCGGTTCCGACGCCCGGCGTCAGCGAGGCCGAACAGCGACGCCGCGCCGAGGAAGAGGCCGCCCGTCTCAGCACCGTCTTCTTCCAGTCGCGGCAGGGCTCGACGGCCGCCACGCCATCCGGCGCGATGCCAGGTCTCGCGGGCCTCGACTTGGCCGGCGCAGCGGGCCAGCCCGCCACCGGACAGGACAAGCAGCTCGCTTTCCTCAACGCGGCGGCCGACCGCCGCACCGTCACGCCCGATCGCGTCACGCCGCCGGCGTCGCCCTTCGTGCTTCAGGCCGGCGCCGTCATCTCGGCGGCGCTCATCACCGGCATCCGTTCCGATCTTCCCGGCCAGATCACTGCGCAGGTCACGGAGAACATCTACGACAGCCCGACCGGGCGTATCCTCCTCGTACCGCAGGGCACGCGCCTGATCGGCCAGTATGACAACAACGTGCAGTTCGGACAGCGCCGCGTGCTGCTTGTCTGGAACCGGCTCATCATGCCGAATGGCCGCTCGATCGTTCTCGAGCGCCAGCCCGGCGCCGACACGCAAGGGTACGCCGGCCTTGAGGATGGCGTCGATTATCACTGGTGGGACCTCGCCAAGGCCACTGCGCTCTCGACCTTGCTCGGCGTCGGCGCGGAACTCGCCACCGACGACAATGACCGCCTGATCCGCGCCATCCGAGACGGCGCACAGGATACGGTCAACCAGGCCGGTCAGCAGATCATCCAACGACAGTTGCAGGTCGCACCCACGCTGACCATCCGGCCCGGTTTCCCGGTCAGGGTCATCGTCACGCGCGACATCGTGTTCGAGCCCTATAGGAGCTGACCATGACCAAACTGAAACTCGGTCCCATCGCTGACGACAAGCCCGTCAGGATCGCGCTGGAGCTACCCGCCGCACTCCACCGCGACCTGATCGAATACGGCCGGCTCCTGGCCGAAGGTGGCGCGCCGATCGAGCCGGCCAAGCTGATCGTGCCGATGCTGGAGCGCTTCATTGCCACCGATCGCGGCTTTGCGAAAGCACGGCGGACGCCAAGCTGATCCGCCGCCGCGGCCCCCGCTTTCTATGCTGGGGTGCCGCTGGCGCGCGAGCGCAAATGCGGCACGCTACCGGCCGCCGATCTCCCTCCATGCTTCGCATAAATCCGGGCCTCCTGACGCTCGGTTTTCAATCGCGAACCACGGAGGATTCAATGTCCGCGCAAGATTCCCGCGCCCGCAGGGGGCGGCCACAACGGCCAGCCCCGCAAGCACTTCCTGACGACCTTTACAATTATGGCGACGATCTCGCGCCGTCGCGCGCGCCACGCCGCCGCAACCCGTGGTCTGGCACTTTCGATGTCGAGAAGCTGCCCGTCATCGACGATTGGCCGGAGCGTGTGCCGGTCACCGAAGCCGAGGTGGACATTTTCGAGCGCTATTTCGGCGATGTTCTCGACCGGCTGTTCGGCCCTCTTGATGCCGAAGGTAGTGAGGGCTTGAATAAGTTAACATCAGATGTTAACAATAAGCCATGAGCGAGGATCGTGACCCGAGCCTCGACACGCTACTGGACCTTGACGGTCAGGTGCTTGTTGTCGATCCCGAGGGCGGTCATTGGGTGAAGTTCGTCGTCACCCGCATTCCGGTCTCACCGGAAAAGCCGCACGGCCTCGATTACTCGCTCACGCTTCACGGGCCTTCGGGCGAACGGCTGGTCGGCTTTGACAACGCCCATCCGGTCGGCCGGGGCAGAAGGGGAGAGCCGATGGACCATCGCCACCGCCTCCAGACCGTGAAGCCATACGCCTGGGAGGACGCGGCCACGCTACTGGCCGACTTCTGGCAGGCGGTGGACGCGATGTTGAAGGAGCGAGGCGTGTTATGACCACCTTGAAAGTCGGGATTGCCGACTACGACGAGATGAAGGCCCGCACCATGCGGATCGCGCGCGGCGAGGAAAAGTCGGCGGCGGACGATCCGAAGGTGTGGTTCACCTCCACTGAATCTTTCGCGCAGGTGCTCTCCAGCGGAAATCGCGAACTGCTGCGAGTCATCGACGAGCAAGCACCCGGTTCGCTGGAGGAGCTGTCGCAGATCACCGGGCGGGCGAAGTCGAGCCTGTCTCGAACCCTCAAGACCATGGCGGGCTACGGTCTCGTCAGTATGGAGCCTGGCAAAGGCCGGAAGATCATGCCGAAGGTATTGCACGATCGGGTGGCCCTGGAACTGCCCTTGCTCGAACGGCGCGAAGCGAAGGGAGGCCGCCCATGAACATTCAAAGTCCGCATATCGTGCAGCGCGCGGCGCTCTATCTGCGCGTCTCGACGACGCGGCAGGCCGAGCATGACGTGTCGATCCCGGATCAGCGCAAGCAGGGTGAAACCTATTGTGCTTCGCGTGGATACCAGCTTGTCGAAACCTTCGTGGAGGCTGGAGCTTCCGCCACCAATGACCGCCGCCCGGAATTCCAGCGCATGATCGAAGCCGGCACATCGAAGCCTGCGCCGTTCGATATCGTCGTGGTTCACAGTTTCTCGCGCTTCTTCCGCGATCACTTCGAGCTGGAATTCTATGTCAGGAAGCTGGCGAAGAATGGCGTCAAGCTCGTCTCCATCACGCAGGAGATGGGCGACGATCCCATGCACGTCATGATGCGGCAGATCATGGCCCTGTTCGACGAATACCAATCGAAGGAGAACGCCAAGCACGTCCTGCGCGCCATGAACGAGAACGCCCGTCAGGGTTTCTGGAACGGCGCGCGACCGCCCATTGGCTATCGCGTCGTCGCGGCCGAGCAGCGTGGATCGAAGATCAAGAAGAAGCTGGAGATCGATCCGCTGCACGCGGAAACGGTCAGGCTCATTTATCGCCTGTTCCTCGAAGGCGGCGGTACGTCTGGCCCGAAGGGCGTCAAGGCCATTGCGACCTATCTCAACGAACGCCGCATGTTCACCCGTGACGGCGGGAAATGGGGCCTAGCGCAAATCCACGCGATCCTGACCCGCACGACCTATATCGGCGAGCACCGATTCAACACACGCTCTTTCAAGAACCGCGAGAGGAAGCCGGAGAACGAGGTCTCGATCATGGCGGTGCCGCCGCTGATAGAGAGGGAGACGTTCGACGCCGTTCAGGCGCGTCTCAAATCGCGCAATCCGATGTTGGTGCCCGCACGAGTTACGAGTGGTCCGACGCTGCTCACCGGCATCTGCTTCTGCGCGAAGTGCGGCGGTGCGATGACGCTGCGCACCGGCAAGGGCAATGGCGGGCAGTACACCTATTACACCTGCTCGACCAAAGCGCGGCAAGGCAAGGTCGGCTGCGAAGGGCGTTCGATCCGAATGGATAAGCTCGATCATCTGGTCGCGCGCCATCTTGAAGAGCGCCTTCTCCAACCGAAGCGGTTGGAGACGATCCTGTCGAGCCTTCTCGATCGCCGGCAGGAACGAGCCGAACGCCGGCGCGAACACCTGGCTGATTTAAATCGGCGAATCACCGAGACGGATCAGCGATTGGGTCGGCTCTACGATGCGATCGAAACGGGTGTGGCCGCGCTGGACGACATAGGACTGAAAGACCGGATCGCCAATCTCAAAGCGATCCGCGATCAGGCGGCGGCGGACGCCGAGCGGATACGGGCGACACTTGACAGCTCCGGGCACCGGGCCGTTACGCCAGACATGATCGACGCGCTTTCGGAAACCGCACGCAGCAGCCTGCGGATCGAAGGAGGCGGCTATCGGCGGGACCACCTGCGCGCCTTTGCCCAGCGCGTTGAGGTCGCCGATGACGAAGTTCGCATCATGGGGAGGAAATCGGACCTGCTTCAAAGCCTCGTCGCCGCTTCGAGCGGGGAAACGGCGGCGTTTGCGGTTCGCAGTTCTGTACTGAAATGGCGCACCCGACAGGATTCGAACCTGTGACCTTTGGAATCGGAATCCAACACTCTATCCAGCTGAGCTACGGGTGCTTGCCCTAGGCGATGACTCGCCTGTCCGATGAGAGGGTTCTTAGCCTAGGTGAGGGCGGGCTTCAATCGGGAAAATGTCGAAAGGCGATCTGTTTCGTGGTGCGGGCCGCCGGCTGTTGCCGGCGGCCCGCCCTCATTTGCTCAGGCGGTCTGCATGGCGCCGGGGCCGGGGATGGCCTTGGGGGGGACCTTGCCGAGGATGATCATGCCGAGGACCTCGTCCTTGGTGACGTCTTCCGTGCGGGCGTGGCCGACGACCTGGCCGTTCTTCATCACCGAGACACGGTCGGCGAGGTCGAAGACATCGTGGATGTCGTGGCTGATCAGGAAGATGCCGATGCCTTCCTTTTTCAGCTGCTTGATCAGTTCGCCGACCTGTGCCGTTTCCTGGGGGCCGAGTGCCGCGGTGGGCTCGTCCATGATCAGGATGCGGGCGTTGAACAGGATCGCGCGGGCGATCGCCACCGACTGGCGCTGGCCGCCGGAGAGCGCCTTCACTGGCTCCTTGAACCGCTGGAAGTTCGGGTTGAGGCGGCCCATCACTTCGCGGGTCTTCGCTTCCATCGCCACGTCGTCGAGCGTGCCCCAGGGGGTGCGCAGTTCCCGGCCGAGATAGAGGTTGGCGGCGGCGTCGACATTGTCGGCGACGGCGAGCGTCTGGTAGATCGTCTCGATGCCGTATTTCTTGGCGTCTCGCGGGTTGTTGATCTCGGCTGGTTCGCCGTTGATCAGGATCTCGCCGCCATCGCGCTTGTAGGCGCCGGAGAGGATCTTGATCAGCGTCGACTTGCCGGCGCCGTTATGGCCGAGCAGCGCCACGACCTCGCCGGGATAGAGGTCGATGGAGGCATTGTCCACGGCGTGGATGCCGCCGAAGGAGATGGAAACGTTCTTCATTTCCACGAGGGGCGTACGGGTGTCCGTCATTGGATGGGCTCCTCTTACTTGGCGCGGGCGCGGTAGACCGTGTCGAGCCAGACGGCGACGACAAGGACCATGCCCACCACGATGCGCTGGAACGGGGTATCGATGCCGACCAGCACCATGCCCGATTGCAGCGATTGCATGACGAGGGCGCCGAGCATGGCGCCTGCGATTGTGCCCATGCCACCGCCAAGCGACGTGCCGCCGATGACGGCTGCGGCGATGGTGTAGAGCTCGTCGAGCTCGCCCTGCGCGTTGGTCGCGGCATTGAGGCGGGCGGTGGAGATGGCAGCGGCGATGGCGCAGAGAATGCCCATCAGCGCGAAGATCTTTACCGTCACCCAGCGGGTCTTGATGCCGGCGAGTTCCGCCGCCTCCTGGTTGCCGCCGATGGCGAAGACATAGCGGCCGAAGCGCAGGCGCGTCGAGATGAAGGTCATCACGATGCCGACGACGATGGCGATGAGCACCGGAATGGCGATGCCGTGCGGGATGAACAGGCCGCCGTCCGGCCAGGCGATGCCGTTGGCGTCGGCATATTTGCGGGCGATGGCGACGGGCCAGGGGTAGCTGTTGACGACGGCGATGGCGCCGAGCACCAGCGCGCAGCCTACGGCGGTGAGGAAATACTCCGCCCACATCGGGCGCTGCGGGAAGCCGAAGCGCTGGCGCTGTTTTCGCGAATTGATGATGGTGGCGACGATGGCGATGCAGGCGAGGATGCCGACGACCCAGCTCGCCGTGGCGCCGATCGAGCCCTCGGTGCCGCCGCCCATCAGGCGGAAGGTCGAATCCATCGGGGCGACCGTGCGGCCGCTGGTCACGAACCAGGTTGCGCCGCGCCAGACCAGCAGGCCGCCGAGCGTGACGATGAAGGAGGGCACGTTGAGGAAGGCGATGATGGAGCCGTGCAGCGCGCCGATGGCGGCGCCCAGCAGGATGCCGGCGAGAAGCGTCACGACCCAGATGGCGGGGTGGTTGAAGCCGAGCAGCTGCGGCAGCAGTTCGGCCTGCAGAACGCCCATGCTCATGCCCACGAAGCCGAGGATGGAACCGACGGACAGGTCGATGTTGCGCGTGACGATGACGAGCACCATGCCGGTCGCCATCACGGCGACGGAGGCGGTCTGGACGGAAAGGTTCCAGAGGTTGCGCGGCGTCAGGAACAGGCCGCCGGACAGGATGTTGAAGCCGATCCAGATGATCAGCATGGCGCCGATCATGCCGAGCAGGCGCGTGTCGATCTCGGTTGCGCGGAAGAAGCGCTTTACCGGGTTCTCGCTTGCCGATCGCGCGCGATTGGCTTGTGCGGTAGTCGTGATGTCGGCCATGGCTTTGCCGTCCCCCCACTTTGTTGACGTGTTCTTCGGGCGTGGTCTGAAGTTCAAGCGGGATGTCACGGAAAACCGGTTCCCACTTTTCCGCATCCCGCTTCGAGGATGTTCGCCGTCTTCATCCTCCGCCCGCTGCCCATCTTGCGCAAGCGCCGCAACGTTTGACGTTGCGGCGCCTGGCGATGGTCAGATCAGTACCGGATGGCGGCTACTCAGTTGCAGGCTGCGACCGAGCCGGCAGCAACGCCCTGGCAAGCCGTTTCCTTCGGGATCCAGCCTGCGTCGATGACGACGTTCAGGTTGTCCTTGGTGATCGGCAGCGGGGCGAGGAAGACCGACTTCATTTCGACGCCCTTCGGGCCGCCGTTGAAGGTGGTCACGCCTTCGATTTCGTCCATGGTCTTGCCGCTGGCGAGCGAGGCTGCGATTTCCGCAGCGCGCTTGCCGAGTTCACGGCTATCCTTCCAGACGGAAACGGTCTGGGTGCCGAGCGCCACGCGGTTCAGCGCGGCGTGGTCGGCGTCCTGGCCGGAGACCGGGACGGAGCCGGCGAGGCCCTGTGCCGTCAGCGCAGCGATTGCGCCGCCGGCCGTGCCGTCGTTCGAGGCGACGACCGCGTCGACCTTGTTGTCGTTCGCCGTCAGGAACTGTTCCATGTTCTTCTGGGCGTTTTCCGGCTTCCAGCCATCGGTATAGGCTTCGCCCACCGTCTTGATCTTGCCGGCGTCGATCGCTTCCTTCAGCACTTCCTGCTGGCCAGCGAAGAGGAAGTCGGCGTTCGGGTCGGACGAGGAGCCCTTGATGAAGACATAGTTGCCTTCCGGCTTCACCTTGAACACTTCGCGGGCCTGCATACGGCCGACTTCCTTGTTGTCGAAGGTGATGTAGAAGGCGGCCGGGTTTTCGATCAGGCGGTCGTAGCCGACGACCGGGATGCCTTCAGCAGCGGCCTTTTCGATGGCCGGGCCGATGGCTTCCGAATCCTGGGCGAGAACGATGATGGCGTTGGCGCCCTGGGCGATCAGCGATTCGACGTCCGTCAGCTGCTTTGCTGCGGAAGACTGAGCGTCAGCCGAGATGTACTTGTCGCCGGAGGCTTCGAGCGCTGCCTTGATGGCGGCTTCGTCGGTTTTCCAGCGCTCTTCCTGGAAGTTCGACCAGGAAACGCCGACCACGAGGTCCTTGGCGTGCGCAACGGAATGCAGGGAAACGATGATGGCAGCCCCTGCCATCAGCTTCAGAACGAACTTCATATTATCCTCCCAAGTGAATACCGGCCGCTTGGACGAACCTCCCGCCCTTTCAACGACCGGCCACGATAATACTGTCTCGATGCCCCTCCCGACGGTGCCGGGACTTTTTTCTCGACAGTCGAGAAAATAAATGTCAGAAGTTTTTCGGGCTGTCAACAAGGCATCGAGACCTTGATCGGCAGCACGACAGATGCTTTGGGAGGGGCATGTGTTGCAGCCTATGAAAACGAGTGGAACCCGGGGATGCTGACCAAGTCGAGCACGGAGCTTGTGCGTCAGCAGAACAGCGCGCTCGTGCTCGCCTCTCTGCGCCGGCATGGTCCGCTCGCGCACACCGATATTTCCCAGCATACCGGGCTCGCCTCGGCGACGGTTTCGGCGATTACCGCAGAGCTTGAAAAGGCCGATGTGCTGGAGCGCCGCGAGCAGCAGGCGTCTGCCTCGCGCGGCCGCCCTCGCGTCATCTTCGGTCAGCGGCGCGGGGCGGGTTATCTCGTCACGGTACGTATCTCGTCCGATATCGTGCAATATTCGCTGGCCGACTATGCCGGCACGCTGATCGACCGGTTCGAGGAGGCGCGCAACCACGCCGACACTTCGACGCGGCCCTTTGCGGAGGCCTTCGTCGCCGCGCTGGAAAAGCTGGTGAGCCGCTCGCGCATTGAGCGAGGGCAGGTGCTCGTCGTCTCCATCAGCAGCAAGGGCCTGGTCGATCCCGCCCTGGCGCGTCTCGTCTGGTCGCCGGTTTTTGGCGCGCAGCAGGTGGATTTTGCGGCACTGCTGGAGCCGCATTGGCGGGCGAAAATCCTGCTCAGCAACGAGACGCTGCTCGTGGCACACGCCATGGCGCTGCGCATGGAAAAAGCGGGCGTGAAAAACCTGCAGGCCGTCGCGGCGCTGTCTCTCGGCCACAGCATCGGGCTTGGAATTGCGCGGTTCGATCGCTCCGGCGAACTCTCCGTCACCGCGCCGAATTTCGGGCACATGCTGAATTCATCGGATGGCAAATTGTGCCGCTGCGGCTCGCAGGGCTGCATCGAGGCGTCCGCCGGTTTCTACGGCATCCTGCGCACCGCCTTCGAAGTGCCGCCGGACACGATCCCCGCAAAATTCGTGCCGCTTGCCGAGATGGACAAGATCGCGCTGCGCGCCCGCCAGGGCCACCGCATGTCCGAATACGCCTTCCGCCAGGCCGGTCTCGCGCTGGGGCAGGGGCTTTCACGCATGGTGAGCCTCTACGAAAACATGCCCATCGCCATCACCGGGCCGGGCACCCGCTATTTCGACCTCATCCAGCGCGGACTGGAGGAGGGGCTGGCACAGTCGCAGCAAGTGCGCCTGCTCGGCGCACCGCCGATTTCGGTCGTGCCGGAGGAGGCGACCTTGGTGCTGGAGGGGCACTTTGCCCGTGCACTGGCGGAGATGGACCACGATATTATTGCTGCCCGGACGGATGGGGATTGAGGGCAGGTGGGGAAAGCCCGTTTAGGCTTTCCCGGTCTCTCAAGCACCTCTCCTCCGTCATGCTCGGGTCGATTACGAGGGCCGCACAAAAAGACCGGGCGACAAAATCGCCCGGCCAGTTGCCTTGGGAGGCTTTGTCCGTCAGCCGACAGAAATCTGGCGCTTTTCCTGTACGGATTTTACCGCGGCATCGGCGAGGGCTAGGGCTGCGAGGCCATCGGCGCCGGACGGCGAGATGGTAGCGCCCTTTTCGATGGCGGCGATAAAGGCCGCGATTTCGTTGGCGTAGGCTTCCGTGTAGCGGGTCATGAAGAAATCGTGCAGCGGCGGGCGGGTGTAGCCTTCGCCGTTGGCGATTTCGATGGAGACCGGGCGCTGGTTTTCGGCGGCGACCATGCCCTTCGAGCCGTGCACCTCGATGCGCTGGTCGTAGCCGTAGGTGGCGCGCCGCGAATTGGAGATGACGGCCTGCTTGCCGGACTTCGTCTGGAGTATGACGGAGACGCTGTCATAGTCGCCGGCCTTGCCGATTTCCGGATCGACCAGCACGGCAGCGGTTGCGGAGACCGAGACGACCTCTTCGCCGAGCAGGAAGCGGGCCATGTCGAAGTCATGGATCGTCATGTCGCGGAAGATGCCGCCGGAGCGCTTGATGTAGTCGACCGGCGGAGCGCCGGGGTCGCGCGACGTGATGGTGACCATCTCGACATCACCGATTTTGCCCTCGTCGATCGCCTTGCGCACGGCCATGAAATGCGGGTCGAAGCGGCGGTTGAAGCCGACCATCAGCTTGCCCTTGGTGTCTTCCACCACCTTCATGCAGGCGCGCACGCGATCGACATCGAGGTCGATCGGCTTTTCGCAGAAGATCGCCTTGCCGGCGCGCGAAAAGCGCTCGATCAGGTCGGCATGGGTGTCGGTCGGCGTGCAGATCACGACGGCGTCGATGTCCTTGGCCGCCTCGATCGCCTCGATGGTGCGCACGTCGCAGCCATACTGCTTGGCGATGGCGTCGGCAGCCGCCGGGAAGGCATCGGCGACGGCCACGAGCACGGCGTCCGGATTGCCGGTCACGGCCTTGGCATGCACCTTGCCGATGCGGCCGGCGCCGAGAAGACCAAATCTTACAGTCATGTTGTCCTCATGTGAGCGATTAGCGAATAGGGAATAGCGAATGGGGAGCGGTTGTCGGCGAACTATTCGCTATTCGCCACTCCCTATTCGCTCATTTAACTACGTCTTGCGCTTCTTCTGGCGGTAGACGTCGACGACGACGGCGGCCACGATGATCACGCCCTTGACGATTTCCTGGTAGAAAGCATCGACGCGCAGGAAGGTAAAGCCCGATGTCATGACGCCGAGGATGACGGTGCCGATGACCGTGCCGGTGATGCGCCCGACGCCGCCGGCAAGCGAGGTGCCGCCGATGACGGTCGCGGCAATCGCGTCGAGTTCGTACATCACGCCCATGCCGGCCTGCGCCGTCTGGGCGCGCGCCGCGGTGACGACGCCGGCGAGACCGGCCAGCGCACCGGCGATGGCGTAGACCTTCACCAGATGCGATTCGACATTGATGCCGGAGACGCGGGCGGCCTGCACATTGGCGCCGATCGCATAGGTGAACTTGCCGTAGCGGGTGTAGCGCAGCGCGATGTGGAAGATGACGGCGACGACGAGGAAGATGACAACGGGCCAGATGCCGGTGCCGATGAAGCTGAACTGGTCGGTGAGGCCCGAGACCGGCTGGCCCTTCGTGTACCACTTGGAGATGCCGCGCGCCGAGACCATCATGCCGAGCGTGGCGATGAAGGGCGGGATTTTCGTCTTGGCGATGAGCTGGCCGTTGATGAAGCCGGCCAAGAGGCCGACGCCGATGCCGAGCGCCACCGGCACGATGACGGGCATGTCGGTCAATGAGGGATAGAGCGCGCGCGGCCAGGTGGAGGATTGCGCGAGGCTCGCAGAGAACATGGCGGTCATGCCGACCACCGAGCCGGAGGACAGATCGATGCCGCCCGTGATGATGACCTGCGTGACGCCGACGGCGATGATGCCGATGACGGAAACCTGCAGGATGATGATCGTCAGGCGCTGCGTGTTCATCAGAAAGCTCTGGCCGACAAAAATCCAGCCGAGGATTTCGTAGACCAGCGCGATGCCGATGAGGACGAGAAAGATGCTGAGTTCCGGCGGGAGCCGGCGGGCAGATTTCTGCGCGGCGACCTGGGCTTGCGCTGCGGAATTCGTGCTCATGATTACCTCCCTTGTGGCCGCGTAGCGGCCCAAAAACTTACTGGGCAGCCAGTTCCATCACCGCGACCTGCGTGGCGTCCGCGCGGTCGATAATGCCGGTGACGCGGCCCTCGTGCATGACCATCACGCGGTCGCTCATGCCGAGCACTTCCGGCATTTCCGACGAGATCATGATGACGGCGACGCCGTCGCGGGCGAGTTCGGTGACAAAGCGGTGGATTTCCGCCTTGGCGCCGACATCGATGCCGCGCGTAGGCTCGTCGAGGATCAGGATGCGCGGATGGGTGAGCAGCCAGCGGCCGATCAGCACCTTCTGCTGGTTGCCGCCCGACAGGTTCTCGATGCGCTCCGACAGGTTCGGCGTCTTGACACGCAGCTTCTTGCTCATCTCTTCGCAGACCTTGGTCAGCGCGCCCTCGGAAACGAAGCCGTTCTTCACGAACTTGTCCTGAAGCACGGCGATCTGCATGTTTTCCAGCACGTCGAGGATGAGCAGACAGCCGGTCTCCTTGCGGTCTTCCGTGAGGAAGGCCATGCGGTTGCGGATCGCGGTGTTCGGGCTGTCGATGGTGACCTTTTTGCCGTTGATCTCGATCGTGCCCGAGGTCGCCGGCGTCACGCCGAAGATCGTCTCGGCGACATTCGAGCGGCCGGAACCGACGAGGCCGGCAAGGCCCAGGATTTCGCCTGCGCGCACATCGAAGGACACGTCGTGGAAGACGCCCTTGAGCGAGAGGTTTTTGACCGACAACACGACGTCGCCGATCGGCACCTCTTCCTTGGGGAACATCTGGGTGATCTCGCGACCGACCATCATGCGGATGATGTCGTCGCGCGTCACGTCGGTGGAGGCGTGCGTGCCGATATATTTGCCGTCGCGGAACACCGAGAATTCGTCGGCGATCTCAAACAGCTCGTTCATCTTGTGCGTAATGTAGACGATGCCGATGCCCTGCGAACGGAGATCCCGGATGATGGTGAAGAGGTGCTCCACCTCGCGCTCGGTCAGCGCCGAGGTCGGCTCGTCCATGATCAGCACGTCGGATTCGTAGGAGACGGCCTTGGCAATCTCGACCATCTGGCGGTTGGCGACCGAAAGATCGCGCACCTGCACTTCCGGGTCCATGATAATGTTGAGGCGCTTGAAGAGCTCGGCCGTCTTGCGGTGCATCTCGCCGTGATCGACGAAGCCGAAGCGGTTCTTCGGCTCGCGGCGGATCCAGATGTTTTCCGCCACCGTCATGAACGGCATCAGGTTCAGTTCCTGATGGATCATGGCGATGCCGTTTTCCAGCGCATCGAGCGGCGAGCCGAGCCGGATCTTCTGGCCCTTCAGCAGCACCTCGCCCTGGTCCGGCGTGTAGATGCCGGCGAGGATCTTCATCAGCGTGGATTTGCCTGCGCCGTTTTCGCCCATCAGGGCATGCACGGTGCCGCGCTTCAGCTTGAACTGGACGTCGTCGAGGGCGACGACGCCGGGGAATTCCTTGCGGACACCTTCCGCGGACAAGAGATATTCGGCATTCGGAATGGCGCCGCTGGCACGAACCGCGGCCATGGTGGTCGGACTGACCATCGTCCCCTCCCTTGCAACCTGAAACGGGTCGGACGCGCGCACGCAGGCGTGCGCGCGTCCATAACAGTCTAGCCGTTCTTGCTTGACCGGCGAGAGCCGATCAGTTCTTCGACTGGAAGTCGGCGATGTTGGCCGGGGTCACGAGCTGGAAGGGGATGTAGACCTTCGTCTCGACCTTTTCGCCCTTGGCAAGCTTCAGCGCGGCATCGACCGAGCCCTTGCCCTGGCCGGCGGCATCCTGGAACACCGTCACGTCGAGGTCGCCCGCAGCCATGGCGGCGAGTGCGTCCTGCGTGGCATCGACACCGGCGACGACGACGCTGTCCATCGAGCGGCCGGCGGCCTTCAGCGCCTGGATGGCGCCGATCGCCATTTCATCGTTGTTGGAGATGACGGCGTCGAATTCCAGGCCGGCGGAGAGCCAGTTGGTCATGAGGTCGGAGCCCTGGGTACGCGACCAGTTGGCGGTCTGCTCCTCGACGATTTCGAGGCCCTTGCACTCGTCGGTCGCAATCACGTCCTTGACGTCCTGCGTGCGCATGCGGGCGGCCTGGTTGGAAAGCTCGCCCATCATGACGACGACCTTGCCCTTGCCGTTGAGGAGCCGGCAGACTTCCTTGGTTTCCAGCGTGCCGGATTCCATTTCATTGGACGCGACGAAGGCCTGCTTTTCCGGCAGTTCGTTGACGTTGACCGGCTCGCGGTTGACATAGACGAGCGCAATGCCGGCATCCGCGGCAGCCTTCGACATGGCGGCGGTGGCGTCGGTATCGACCGGGTTCACGATGATGGCGCTGACGCCGGAAGCGATGAAGTTCTGGATCTGGCTCTGCTGCTTGGCGACGTCGTTCTGTGCGTCCTCGATCTGCAGTTCGACGCCGTCGAGCGTCTTGGCATAGTCGGACATGCCGTTGCGCAGGACGGTCAGGAAGTTGTCGTCGAACTGCGCCATCGTCACGCCGATCGTCTCGGCATGGGCGGCGGTGGACATCATGACGGCGAGTGCCGAGCCAAGAATGAATTTTTTCATGTCGTTCTCCTCCTCAACGTGGTGTCCGGTCGCACCACAGACTGATCCGGATGGCGCGCCCTTGCGGGTGGCCGACCCTTGCTCCTCCCGGGAGGCAGGGGTCAAAACAGAATAAACAAACCGCGAATTCCGTCTTACGGAATGTTTATTCCATTTTCTGCGGAGAACGTCAAGCCTGTTCCATTTTTTCCGATGCGCGATTCATTCCGCTTGGGGAAAAGTGCCGGCGGAGCACCCGCCAGCACCCGGTTTTCAGATGTTTTCACGCAGGAAGGCAACGCTTTCGGCGACCGCTGCCTGCGGGTCTCCAACGTCGTGCACGGCCGGCGAGAAGGGCTCGAAGGAGAGCGGACCGCTATAGCCGGCGGCAAGCAAAGCCTTGATCTGGCTGATATTTCCAAGCCGATCCATCGGGCCGACGAGAACGCGGTGGCCGTCGCGCATGTCGGAAACGGAGACGGCAGGGTCCTCGACGCCAGAAATGTGCACGAGGCCGGTCAGGTCGGCGAAGAGGTCGGGCTCGCCGGCGAGATGATGATGGAACGTGTCGTGCACCAGACGGAATGTCTGTTCCCCGCCGACAGCCTTGATCGCCTCCACGGCCTCGCGCTTGGAGCGCAGCGAGCAGATTTCGAAGCCGAGCGGCTCGACGAGGCCGATGATGCCGGCAGCGTCCAGCAGGGGGTTCAGCGCGGTCAGCGCTTCCCGCAGGTTCGCCTGCCGCTCGCCATCGGCCTGGCCGGTGCCGTCGTTCTTCGGCACGAGCACGAGCGCGCGGGCGCCGCAGGCGCTCGCATAGTCGATGAGCTCCTTGGCCTCGGCGGCGCGGGCCGGGGTCCATTCGTTGAAGCGCTGGAGGGCGTTGATCGAGATGATGGTAAGGCCGTGGCGCGCGGCAAGCGCCTTCACCTCGGCCGGCGTCGTGGCGTCGAGGATGGCGTTGCCGTCAAGGTCGTTGCGGATTTCGACTGACGTCATGCCGAGCGAGACGGCAAGGGCGAAGAAGGCGTCGAGCGTCAGCGCGGGCGCCGTCATGTGGTTGAGGGCGAAAGTCAGGGCGGGCATGGAATGGGTCCTCCGGTCTTCGAGGCGGCGACAGGGCGGCCTCGCATGCACGCATGAGGATCGGGAAGGGTTTTGCGGGCGTCAAAGCCGAAGGTCGCTGATGCGCCCTCATTGCTGAAAGATTAGCGGTGGGCGTGAGGGAAAGCCATCATTTCCGCCTCAAATATTTTCCGGCGTGAAGATGTCGAACGGCAAGAAGGTCTGGCCGGGAACCGCGTTTCCACCCTTTTCGATGGCGGTGATCATCAGCGTGACGAGTTCGCGGCAAAGCGCCGCGAGCGGTGTGTGGATGGCCATGGTGACCACGTCGTCGGCAAGGGCCGCCTTCGATTCCGGAGTCAACTCGTTGACGATCAACTGCACCTTTCCCGCATAACCCTCTTCGCGCACAGCGGAAATCGCCCCCTCCATGCCGCCGCCGGCGACGTAGAGGCCGACCAGATCGGGGTGTTGCGCCAGCAGGTTGGCGGTCGCCTCGTGGGTGATTTCGCTGGTGTCGAGATTGACCAGCGTGTCGAGCACCTCGAAACCTTCACCCTTCTCGCGGAAGAAGGAGCGGAAGCCGATCTCGCGCAGTTCATGGCCGTGGAACCGATGGCTGCCGACGAAGATCGCCACTTTGCCCGGGCGTTTGGCGCCCTTGGCGATCATCCACGCTGCCGTGCGCCCGACTTTCATATTGTTGAGGCCGATATAGCCCTGGCGCACATCCATGGCGAAGTCGGAGAGCAGGCAGAACAGCGGAATGCCGCGGCTTTTCAGGTCTTCCACCATGGTCGTCGTCGCCGGATAGTCCGGTGCAACGACGGCGAGCGCCTGGTTGCGGGTCGAGAGCTGGCGCAGCATTTCGGCCATCGCGGCCGGCGTCTGCGTGGGGATGAAATCGATCTGCGGCACGATGCGCGCCGTGGTGCAGGCATTGCAGGCGATTTCGATCTCGCGGGCAAAGTTCTGGTAAAAAGCCTGGTTGGGGCGCTGGAAGCTGAAGCCCAGCCGATATTGCGGCAGGTCCTCGAAGACGCGTTGCCGGATGAGGCCGAGCGCGTGATAGCCGATTGCATTGGCGGCATCGTAGACGCGGCGCGCCGTTTCCTCGCGCACCTTGTGGCGGCCGTTCAGCACGCGGTCGACGGTCGCGACGCTGACGCCCGCCGCGTTGGCGAGATCCGTAATGGTGGGCCGCGATGCCATGTTCCCCTCCCTGAAAGCTTTCCATCAAAACCAAATGATGGTTAATGATAGGATTTGACGCATTATATCATGGCAGGATTGAGGGACGCAAGCATCGGTATTATCGTTTGCCCATCAGATGGAGGAGACGGGCGATGAAGCCGACGAAGCGGGACTACAGCCTTCTTGGCCGCGATGCCGAGGCCGCCGTGGCAAATGGCCTTGCCGCGGCCGAGTGGTATCACACCGACATCCCGCGCAAGGAGATGAAGGCGCTGATGCAGCGCAGCGACGGCCCGGCGATCCGCGACACCGCAATCTGGCTCGGCACGATGCTGGTCAGTGGCGCTCTCGGCATCTGGCTCTGGGGAAGCTGGTGGGCGGTCCCGTTCTTCCTGGTCTACGGCGTGCTCTACGGTTCGGCGTCCGATTCCCGCTGGCACGAATGCGGCCACGGCACGGCCTTCAAGACGATGTGGATGAACGACGCCGTCTACCAGATCGCCTGTTTCATGATCATGCGCAATCCGGTGACCTGGCGCTGGAGCCATACCCGCCACCACACGGACACGGTCATCGTCGGCCGCGATCCCGAAATCGCCGTCATGCGCCCGCCGGACCTTTTTCGCCTGGTGCTCAATTTCTTCGGCCTGCTCGACGCCTGGCATGCCGTCATCGACATGGTGCGCAATGCCTCCGGGGTGATGAGTGCTGCCGAAAAGACCTTCATCCCCGAATCCGAGCAGCCGAAGGCGATCCGCGTCGCGCGCATCTGGATGGCGATCTATCTCGCGACCATCGCCCTCTGTTTTGCCACCGGCTCGATCCTGCCGGCCATGCTGATCGGCCTGCCGCGGCTTTACGGCGCCTGGCATCACGTCCTGACCGGCCTGCTCCAGCACGGCGGCCTTGCCGACAACGTTATCGACCACCGGCTGAACAGCCGCACGGTCTACATGAACGCCTTCAGCCGCTTCATCTACTGGAACATGAACTACCATGTGGAACACCACATGTTCCCGATGGTGCCTTACCACGCGCTGCCGCGGCTGCACGCCATGATCAAGCACGACCTGCCGGCGCCGAACCCGTCCATGTGGCACGGCTATCGCGAAATGCTGCCGGCCTTCCTGCGGCAGCTGCGCAACGAGGACTACTTTCTGAAGCGCGACCTACCGATGACGGCCCGGCCCTACAAGGAAGAGTTCCACGCCGAACCGGCCGTCGCGGCCGCCGAGTAAAACCCCAGTCTTTGGAGGAGACGACCATGAGCGACACCTGGATCGAGGTCTGCGCAGCGGACGAAATCGACGAGGAGGATGTCATCCGCTTCGACCATGCCGGCCGCACCTTCGCGGTCTATCGCAGCCCGGAGGACACCTATCACGCCACCGACGGGCTCTGCACCCACGAGAAAATCCATCTCGCCGATGGCCTCGTGATGGACCACGTCATCGAATGTCCCAAGCACAACGGCCGCTTCAACTACAAGACCGGCGAGGCCAAGGGCGCGCCCGTCTGCGTCGACCTGAAAACCTATCCGGTCAAGGTCGAAAGCGGCACCGTCTTCATCGGGCTCTGAGGAATCATTCCATGGCAAACTTCGTCATCGTCGGCGCCGGCGAATGCGGCGCGCGCGCAGCCTTCGCACTGCGCGGCAAGGGTTTCGATGGCACGATCACACTGATCGGTAGCGAGATGCATCTGCCCTACGAGCGCCCGCCGCTCTCCAAGGATGCGCTCGTGGCCGGCGCCGGCCCGAAACTCGTCGCCGAACAGGAGCGCTATGCGGCGGCGCGCATCGTCGTGCTCACCCGCCGGACGGTGTCCGAGATCGAACGCGCCGGAAAACGCATCGTGCTTAGTGATGGCACCGCGCTTGCCTATGACAAGCTGTTGCTCGCGACCGGTGCCCGGCCACGCGCCCTGCCGGGGACGCCGTATGCCTGTGGACGCGTCGTCGCGCTGCGCAGCCATGACGATGCCGCGGCCATTCGTGCGCATCTGGTCGATGGCAGCCATATCGCCATCCTTGGCGGTGGCTTTATCGGCCTCGAACTGGCGGCGAGCGCCCGCAAGCTTGGGGCGACGGTGACGCTGGTCGAGGGGCTGCCCCGCGTGCTGACGCGCGGCGTGCCGGCCGAGATCGCCGCGATCGTGGCGGAGCGCCATGCGGCGGAGGGCGTCGAGATTCTCTGCGGCGCCAAGGTGGCGGGTGTCGAGGACTTGCCGGGCGAGGTTCGCATCGCGCTTGAGGACGGACGCGTCGTCTCGGCAAATCTTCTCATCGTCGGCATCGGCGCGGTGCCGAATACGGAACTGGCGGAAGCGGCGGGTCTTGCGACGGAAAACGGCATCGCCGTCGATGGAATGCTGCGCACCTCCGATCCGGATATCTTCGCGGCCGGCGACTGCACGTCCTATCCGCTGCCGCTCTACGGCGAGCGCCGCATCAGGCTCGAATCCTGGCGCAATGCGCAGGAGCAGGGTCAGCTTGCAGCGGCCAACATGCTGGGTGGTGCCGAGGCACATTCCGCCGTGCCATGGTTCTGGTCGGATCAATACGACATGACCTTGCAGATCGCAGGCCTTGCCGACGGCGCTGCGACGATGGTCCGGCGCGACATGGGCGAGGGGGCTTTTATCCTGTTCCACCTCGATGCCGAGGGCCGTCTGATCGCCGCAAGCGGCATCGGGCCGGGCAATGCGGTGGCGCGCGATATCCGCCTTGCGGAAATGCTGATCGCCGCACGAATCCATCCCGATCCAGCCGAGCTTGCCGCGCCGGAGACCAAACTCAAGAAACTGCTTGCCGCCTGAACCCTGGAGATCACCGTGAAGAACAAGAGACCGACCGTCGCCGACCTTCAGGCGATGAAGGGCAAGCGCCAGCTCACCATGCTGCGCGTCGTGACGCTGGAGGAGGCTGCCGCCGCCGAGCAGGCGGGCATCGACCTCGTCTCCGTGCCGCCTGCGCTGCTCGGACCCGCCTTTCGCGAGGCGGCACCCACGGTCTTCGCCTTTCCCGGCCTCGAATATGGTGATTTCATCACCGCGGACGACTATCTGCGCGGCGCCTTCCAGGTGATGAAGGCGGGCGGCGATGCGGTCTATTGCGCGGCCGGCTTTTCCACCGTCCGGCGTCTGCGCGAGGAGGGCATTCCGGTCTGCGGCCATGTCGGGCTTATCCCTTCGAAGGCAACGTGGACGGGCGGCTTCAAGGCGGTCGGCAAGACGGCGGCGAGTGCGCTGGAAATCTGGCGGCAGGTGAAGGCCTTGGAAGAGGCCGGCGCCTTTGCCGCCGAAATCGAGGTCGTGCCGGGCGAGGTTGCGGCTGCGATCAGCGCGAAGACGTCGCTCCTCATGCTCTCGATGGGCGCCGGTGCGGGCTGCGATGCGCAATATCTCTTTGCCGACGACGTGCTCGGCCAGAACCGCGGCCACTATCCGCGTCATGCCAAGGTCTATCGCAATTTCGCGGCCGAATACGACCGGCTCCAGCAGGAGCGCATCGCCGCCTTCCGCGAATATGCGGAGGACGTGCGTTCCGGCGCCTATCCGGAGAAGAGCCATCTCGTCGGCATCGAGCCCTCGGAGCTTGCCGCCTTCCTCGATCGTCTCGATGCCTGAAAAGCCGGTTTCCCCGCGCGGAAAAACCGCCTATAGACGGGCGAAGGCGTGAGGAGACGTTCATGAAAATCATCGATACCGACCATCCGTTCTACCGCCCGCTCTGGCGGCGGCTGCTTCTGGTCGGGGTCTGTGCCGCATGGACAGGGGTGGAGTACTATAACGGCGAGCAGACCTGGGGCACGATCTTCCTCGTCGTCACCGCCTATGCCTTTGCCAACCTCATCCTGTTCTTCAAACCCTCCGATCCGGCCGCAAAGCCCCCGGAAGAGCAGCCCAAGAGCTAGCGCACCAATCCCAGGCTCTTCTCGACATTGATCCGCCGGATCGTCTCGTCGATCAGCATGTTGGCGATTTTCATGCGCAGAGTCGCGTTGTCGCGCAGGTCGGGCGGAACGCCGTCCGGGTGGTTTTCGCGCGCAAAGCTGCGGCGGCGGGCGAGCAGGTCGTCCACGCTTTCCTTGCCGTGCAAGGCGAGGTCTTCCGCCACCTCTGCCGGCGCGATGCGCAGGAGATGCAGCGGCGGCTCGGGCGGCAACGGTTCCGGCTCCGGTGGCATGGGAGCGGGCTCTTCGTAGAGATCGAGATAGGCGGCGGCTGCCTGCGAGCCGGAGACGAAGGTTCCGCCCATTCCCAGACCGGTAAAGCCGGAGGTCAGGCCGCGAATCTCGCCCGAGCCTTCTTCCTCAAGCTCTTCGTCTTCCTCCGCTTGGCGCGCCTCGGCCTTCAGCCTTTCCAGCACGGATTCGAAAACGGTCAGGCCGAACATCAAAAGTCTCCTCAGTCCGGCGAAAGCATCCGGCTGCGTTGCAGGATCAGATCATAGAGCAGTTTGGCGCTCGGCGGCAGCGCCCTGCCTTTGACGGAAATGAGGCTGTACGGCTTGATGTCAATCTCGAAATCGGTGTTGAGGATGCGCACGTCGCCCGCCTGCGCGCCGACATCGGCGATGAAGACCGCCATGTCGCGCGCGACCGGGGCAATCGCATTCGAGCCGCAGACGATGGCTGTGGTGAGCAGGATCGACGAGGTGTTGACCACGGTGGAGGGCAGCGCCACGCCTGCCGCGATGAACAGCTCCTCGATGCGCCGGCGCAAAAGCGTGCCGGCCGGCTGGAACACCCAGTCGTAATGCGGCAGGTCGGCAAGGCCGACGACGGGTTTTTCCAGCAGGGGATGGCCCTTGCGCACGATGAGACAGGCCTTTTCGATGCCGATCTCGGTGACGTTGAAGAGGCGCGGATTGAGATCGTCCGGCACGCGGGCGATGATGAAATCCTGCCTTGCCGCCAGCAACTCCCGGGCGAGCACGTTGCTCGTCTCGACGCGCACATTCACCTCGATGCCGGGATAGGCGGCGCTGACCTGCTGGATCGCCGGCACGGCGAGGCTGATCGCCGGTGCGGTCACCGAACCCAGAAAGACCGAGCCGCCGGTGCCGGATTTCAGCGCCGAAAGCTCGCGGTCCACCTCGCGCAGTTCGAGCAGGATGGTGCGTGCCCGGCGCGCGAAGGCGCGGCCGAAGGCCGTGAGCGCCACGCCGCGCGAGACGCGCTCGCACAACTGGGCCTTGAGGATCGTCTCCATTTCCGTCAGCATGCGCGAGGCCGCGGGTTGCGAAATATTCAGCGCATCGGCTGCGGCGCTCACCTGCTTGTGCTCCTCGATCGCGACGATCATGCGCAGATGGCTGAGCTTCAGGCCGCTGCGCAGCAGGCTGACGCCCTGCAGGTTGTCGGCGCTGTCATCGGAAAAGAGGCGTTCGTCGATATCGTCCTCCAAACGCATGGTTACTCCGATCCATAAAATAGTATATTTGCCCCATAATATATCAGTTCTGATATCGATTTAGAAGCTTATTGCATTTGACAGTTATGGCAATTCGTACGACCTTGCGCCAATGTGCGCTGGGGTCCTTGGGAGTGGGGACCGGCGGGTCTTGCGCCCGGCCAGTCTGGACCGTCGTCTGAATGCGACCCCGTCGCGCACAGAACAATGCCTGGCCGCAATATCGGCCAGTGCGCACAAGGGAGAGACCTTTCAATGAAAATGATCACTTCGCTTCTCGCCGCCGCCGCCATCAGCGTCGCGTCGTTCGTGGCGCCGTCCTTCGCCCAGGACAAGGGCATGGTCGGCATTTCCATGCCCACCAAGACCTCGACCCGCTGGATTTCTGACGGCGAGACGATGGAAAAGCTCTTCAAGGAAGCCGGCTACACGCCGGACCTGCAGTTTGCTGACGACGACATCCCGAACCAGCTCGCCCAGATCGAAAACATGGTCACCAAGGGTGCCAAGGTTCTCGTCATCGGCGCCATCGACGGCACGACGCTCTCCGACATTCTCCAGAAGTCGGCCGATGCCGGCGTGAAGGTCATCGCCTATGACCGCCTGATCCGCGATTCGGGCAATGTCGACTACTACGCCACCTTCGACAACTTCCAGGTCGGCGTTCTCCAGGCCACCAGCCTCGTTGACGGCCTCAAGGCGAAGTTCCCGGACACCAAGCCGTGGAACGTCGAGCTCTTCGGCGGTTCGCCGGACGACAACAACGCCTTCTTCTTCTATGACGGCGCAATGTCGGTCATCCAGCCGCTGATCGACAGCGGCGACATCGTCATCAAGTCCGGCCAGACCGGCATGGAAACCGTCGGCACGCTGCGTTGGGACGGTGCCGTGGCCCAGGCCCGCATGGAAAACCTGCTGTCCTCGACCTACACCGATGGCCGCGTCGATGGCGTTCTGTCGCCCTATGACGGTCTCTCGATCGGTATCCTGTCGGCCCTGAAGGGCGTCGGCTACGGCTCGGGCGACCAGCCGATGGCGATCGTCACCGGCCAGGACGCCGAACTGCCGTCCGTCAAGTCGATCCTCGCCGACGAACAGTATTCGACGGTCTTCAAGGACACGCGCGAACTGGCCAAGGTCACGGTCAGCATGGTCAACGCGATCCTCGAAGGCAAGGAGCCGGAAGTGAACGACACCAAGACCTATGACAATGGCGTCAAGGTCGTTCCGTCCTACCTGCTGAAGCCGGTTGCCGTGGACAAGTCCAATGCCGAGAAGATCCTCGTCACGGACTCGGCCTACTACACGGCCGACCAGCTGAAGAACTGATCGTTCTCCATTCTCCGGGGTTCGCGCCAAGCTGCGCGAACCCTCTTTTCTCCGGATCGCAGAGCGAATAGGCTCGGTTTACCGCCGCATGGTGGAGGACCGGCTGCTGGAAACTGATACATGAGCAAGACCCTTCTCGAAATGCGTGGCATCACGAAGACGTTTCCGGGCGTAAAGGCGCTCGACAACGTCAACCTGAAAGTCCGCGAAGGCGAGATTCACGCCCTTGTCGGCGAAAACGGTGCCGGCAAATCCACCCTCATGAAAGTGTTGAGTGGCGTCTATCCGGCCGGCTCCTATGAGGGCGAAATCCATTTCGACGGCGAAGTCCGCCGTTTCTCCACGATCTCCGACAGTGAGCATCTGGGCATCATCATCATCCACCAGGAGCTGGCGCTGGTGCCGCTTCTGTCGATTGCCGAAAACATTTTTCTCGGCAACGAGGTGGCGACCAACGGCATCATCGACTGGAAGCTCGCCTTCCGCCGCACGCAGGAACTGTTGAACAAGGTGGGCCTCAGGGAGCCGCCGGGCACGCTGATCACCGATATCGGCGTCGGCAAGCAGCAGCTCGTCGAGATCGCCAAGGCGCTCTCCAAGAAGGTGCGCCTGCTCATCCTCGACGAGCCGACCGCCTCGCTCAACGAGAAGGATTCCGACGCGCTGCTGAAGCTGCTGGTGGAGTTCCGCGCGCAGGGCATGACGTCGATCATCATCTCGCACAAGCTGAACGAGATCAAAAAGGTCGCCGACCAGATCACCATCCTGCGTGACGGCGGCACCGTGGAAACCCTCGACTGTCATCACGAGGACATTTCCGAAGACCGCATCATCAAGGGCATGGTCGGCCGCGAGATGGAAGACCGCTATCCGGCGCGCGAGCCGAAGATCGGCGAGACGCTGCTTGAAGTGAAGAACTGGAACGTCTTCCACCAGCATCACCGCGACCGTCAGTTCCTGCACAATATCAGCTTCAACGTGCGCGCCGGCGAAGTGGTCGGCATTGCCGGGCTGATGGGGGCAGGGCGCACCGAGACGGCGATGAGCATCTTCGGCAAGTCCTGGGGCCACAAGATCACCGGCGAGGTCGCGATGCGCGGCAAGCCGGTCGATGTCAGCACGATCCCCAAGGCGATCGATGCGGGCCTTGCCTATGTGACGGAAGACCGCAAGCATCTCGGCCTCGTGCTGATCGACAACATCATGCACAACACGACGCTCGCCAACCTCAAGGGCGTCTCCAAGGCGGCGGTGATCGACAATCACCAGGAGACCAAAGTCGCCTCCGGCTACCGCTCGCGGCTGCGCATCCGGTCCCATTCGATCTATCAGGAAGCGGTCAATCTTTCGGGCGGCAACCAGCAGAAGGTCGTGCTGTCGAAGTGGCTGTTCACCGATCCGCAGGTGCTGATCCTCGACGAGCCGACGCGCGGCATCGATGTCGGCGCGAAGTTCGAAATCTATACAATCATCAACCAGCTTGCCGCCGAGGGCAAGGGCATCCTCATGATCTCATCGGAGATGCCGGAACTGCTCGGGACCTGCGATCGCATCTATGTCATGAACGAAGGACGCATCGTGGCCGAGCTCTCCAAGGCGGAAGCAAGCCAGGAATCCATCATGCGCGCCATCATGCGCTCCGGGGAGAAACACTGATGTCCACCGACACCGCGACAAAGACGACCCAGCCTTCGGTGGGGGAATACCTCAAGAAGAACATCCGCGAATATGGCCTCCTGGTCGCGCTGGTCGTGATCATGATCTTCTTCCAGGTCATCACCAACGGCGTGCTCTTCCGCCCGGTCAACATCACCAACCTGGTGCTGCAGAACTCGTTCATCGTCATCATGGCGCTCGGCATGCTGCTGATCATCGTGGCGGGGCATATCGACCTGTCGGTCGGCTCCATCGTCGCCTTCATCGGGGCGATATCGGCGATCATGCTGGTAAAATGGGGCGTGCCGGCAATCATCGTCGTGCCGGCCTGCATTCTCGTCGGCGCTCTCATGGGCGCGGCACAGGGCTATTGGGTCGCCTACCAGAAGATCCCGTCCTTCATCGTCACGCTCGCCGGCATGCTCGTCTTCCGCGGCATGACCTATGTCGTGCTCGGCGGCCGCCCGGTCGGCCCGTTCCCCAAGGACTTCCAGATTCTCTCCACCGGTTTCGTGCCGGATTTCCTGTCGATCACCGACCCGGCGACGAGCCTCATCAAGAACTATTTCGCGCTCGTCGTGGTCATTCTGCTCGTCGGCTACGCCATCTATGCCGGCCTTCGCGAGCGCAGCCAGAACGCGCTGCATGAGACCGAGAATGAGCCCTTCGCCTTCTTCGCCGGGCAGATGGTGATCATCAGCGCGGTGGCGGTCTTCCTCGGCTTCCAGCTTTCCACCTATCGCGGCCTGCCGAACGTGCTCGTCATCATGGGCCTCTTGATCGTGCTCTACACGTTTGTCACGACCCGCACGACGATCGGCCGGCGCATCTATGCGATGGGCGGCAACGAGAAGGCGGCGAAGCTTTCGGGCATCAATACCGAGCGGCTGACCTTCTACACCTTCGTCAACATGGGCGCGCTTGCGGCCCTTGCCGGCATGATCATCGCCGCCCGCCTCAACTCCGCGACCCCCAAAGCCGGCGTCGGCTTCGAGCTCGACGTCATCGCGGCCTGCTTCATCGGCGGCGCGTCGGCATCCGGCGGCGTCGGCAAGATCACCGGTGCCGTTATCGGCGCCTTCATCATGGGCGTCATGAACAACGGCATGTCGATCATGGGCATCGGCATCGATTACCAGCAGCTCATCAAGGGCCTGGTGCTGCTCGCTGCCGTGTTCTTCGACGTCTACAACAAGAACAAGGGCTGACCGGAAACCGGCCAACCCTCCGAATTGCATGTGTATCTGACGAGCCGCCGAGGCGGCCAGTGTGGTGGCGTCCGTCCACCGCAGGTGCGGAGCCTTGGCCAGAGCCGGCTCCAGGAAGGAAATGGAAATGCTGATTTCGCAGGTCGGAAATCCCGACGGTTCGATCACGGTCGTCGTGCGGGAAGAGGGCGGCCAGGCCCGCGCGGTCAAGGGTGCGGCAAGCGTCTATGCGCTCGCCATGGAAGCGGCCACTAGCGGCCGGTCGCTGAAGGCTGTCATCGATGCCAAGGGACTGGGCGATGAGGTCGATCTGGAAGAGGCCTATGCCGATGGCCGGCTGCTGTCGCCGATCACCCATCCGGACGCCGCCCACCTGCACCTGACCGGCACGGGCCTCACCCATCTCGGCTCCGCCGCGACGCGCGATTCCATGCACAAGAAGACGACGGAAGCGGCCGAAGAGACACTGACGGATTCCATGAAGATGTTCCGCATGGGCCTCGAAAACGGCAAGCCGAAACCCGGCGAGAAGGGAGTGCAGCCGGAATGGTTCTACAAGGGCAACGGCTCGCAGGCTGTCGCGCCCGGTGCCGCGCTGACCTCGCCCTCCTTCGCGCTCGATGGCGGCGAGGAGCCGGAAATGGCCGGCATTTACATCATCGCGGCCGATGGTTCGCCGTTCCGCATCGGCTTTGCCGTCTCGAACGAATTTTCCGATCATGTGACGGAGCGCATCAACTATCTCTATCTCGCCCATTCCAAGCTGCGGCAGGCGAGTTTTGGCCCGGAAATCCGCGTCGGCGCAGCGCCGGACGATATCCGCGGCTTCTCGCGCATCCTGCGCGGCGGCGCGGTCCTGTGGGAAAAGCCCTTCGTCTCCGGCGAGGCGAACATGTCCCACACTTTCGCCAACCTCGAATACCACCACTTCAAATACGGCCTGTTCCGCGCGCCGGGTGATGTGCATGTCCACATGTTCGGTACGGCGACGCTGTCCTTCGGCGACGGCATCCGCACGGAAGAGGGCGACGTGTTCGAGATCGGCGCCGACGGTTTTGGCCTGCCGCTGCGCAATCCACTGGCGATCGCCGGGGAAGACGAGATCGAAATCCGCCAATTGTAATCGATGCGACGGCCGCTCGGCCGCCATGACACACAGGAGGCTCGACAGCCCATGACCATGCACCAGAACCTGATTGCCGGCGAATGGGTCGGCTCTGACGCGATCCGCAACATCAACCCGTCGAACACCGACGACGTGGTGGGCGAATATGCCCGCGCCTCCGTCGAGGACACGAAAGCCGCAATCGCTGCGGCAAAGGCGGCTTTCCCGGCTTGGTCGCGCTCCGGCATCCTTGAGCGCCACGCGATCCTGCGCAAGACCGCCGACGAGATCCTCGCCCGCAAGGACGAACTCGGCCGCCTGCTGTCGCGCGAAGAGGGCAAGACGCTCGCCGAAGGCATCGGCGAGACGGTGCGCGCTAGCCAGATCTTCGATTTCTTCGCAGGCGAAATCCTGCGCCTTGCCGGCGAGGTGCTGCCCTCCGTTCGCCCGAATATCGGCGTCGAGATCACCCGCGAACCGGTCGGCGTCGTCGGCATCATTACGCCCTGGAATTTCCCGATCGCCATCCCCGCCTGGAAGATCGCGCCCGCGCTCTGCTACGGCAATACGGTTGTCTTCAAGCCGGCCGAACTGGTGCCGGGCTGCTCGTGGGCGATCGTCGATATCCTCGTGCGCGCCGGCCTGCCGAAGGGTGTGTTGAACCTCGTCATGGGCAAGGGCTCCGTCGTCGGCCAGACCATGCTCGACAGCCCGGACGTGCACGCCATCACCTTCACCGGCTCGACCGGTACGGGCAAGCGCGTCGCTTCCGCCTCCATCGAACATAACCGCAAATACCAGCTGGAGATGGGCGGCAAGAACCCGTTCGTAGTGCTAGACGATGCGGACCTCACCGTCGCCGTCGAGGCCGCCGTCAACTCGGCCTTCTTCTCGACCGGCCAGCGCTGCACCGCCTCCTCGCGTGTCATCGTGACGGAAGGTATCCACGACCGCTTCGTCGCCGCCGTTGGCGAGCGGCTGAAGAGCATCGTCGTCGACGATGCCCTCAAGGCGGGCACGCATATCGGCCCGGTCGTCGACGAGGGCCAGCTCAAGCAGGACACCGACTATATCGAGATCGGCCAGAAGGAAGGCGCCAGGCTTGCCTTCGGTGGCGAGCGCCTGAAGCGCGATACGCCCGGCTTCTACCTCGCGCCGGCGCTCTTCACCGAAGCGACGAACGACATGCGCATCTCGCGCGAAGAGATTTTCGGCCCGGTCGCCGCGGTCATCCGCGTCAAGGATTACGAGGAAGCGCTGGCCGTCGCCAACGACACGCCGTTCGGTCTCTCTTCCGGCATCGCCACCACGAGCCTCAAGCATGCGACGCATTTCAAGCGCAATGCGGAGGCCGGCATGGTGATGGTGAACCTGCCGACGGCGGGCGTCGATTTCCATGTGCCGTTCGGCGGCCGCAAGGGCTCGTCGCACGGCTCGCGCGAGCAGGGCAAATACGCCAACGAATTCTACACAACCGTCAAGACCGCCTACACCCTGGCGTGAGGCAAAGGCCGCCCGGCTTTTCGGGGCAGGCCCTTCAAGGACTGAGAGACATGAAGAAGAAAGCGGAATGGCCGCGCAGGCTGAGATCGCAGGAATGGTACGGCGGCACCAGCCGTGATGTGATCTACCACCGCGGCTGGATGAAGAACCAGGGCTATCCGCACGACCTGTTCGACGGTCGTCCGGTGATTGGCATCCTCAACACTTGGTCGGATATGACGCCGTGCAACGGCCATCTGCGCGAACTCGCCGAAAAGGTGAAGGCAGGCATCTGGGAAGCCGGCGGTTTCCCGATGGAAGTGCCGGTGTTCTCGGCCTCCGAAAACACCTTCCGCCCGACCGCGATGATGTACCGCAACCTCGCGGCGCTCGCGATCGAGGAAACGATCCGCGGCCAACCGATGGACGGTTGCGTGCTGATGGTCGGCTGCGACAAGACCACGCCGTCGCTGATCATGGCGGCAGCCTCCGTCGATCTGCCGTCGATCGTCGTCACCGGCGGTCCGATGCTCAACGGCTATTTCCGCGGCGAGCGCGTCGGCTCCGGCACGCATCTGTGGAAGTTCTCCGAGATGGTGAAGGCCGGGGAGATGACGCAGGAAGAGTTCCTGGAGGCGGAAGCCTCGATGAGCCGTTCCTCCGGCACCTGCAACACCATGGGCACGGCGTCCACCATGGCCTCCATGGCAGAGGCGCTTGGCATGGCTTTGTCCGGCAATGCCGCCATTCCGGGCGTCGATTCCCGCCGCAAGGTCATGGCGCAGCTTACCGGCCGGCGTATCGTGCAGATGGTGAAGGACGACCTGAAGCCATCGGACATCATGACGAAGCAGGCCTTCGAGAACGCCATCCGCACCAATGCGGCGATCGGCGGATCGACCAATGCCGTCATCCACCTTCTCGCCATGGCGGGCCGCGTCGGTATCGACCTGACGCTGGACGACTGGGATCGCTGTGGCCGCGATGTGCCGACCATCGTCAACCTGATGCCGTCGGGCAAATACCTGATGGAAGAGTTCTTCTATGCCGGCGGCCTGCCGGTCGTTCTCAAGCGCCTCGGCGAGGCCGGCCTCCTGCACAAGGATGCGATCACGGTCTCCGGCGAAACCGTCTGGAACGAGGTCAAGGACGTCGTCAACTGGAACGAGGATGTCATCCTTCCGGCCGAAAAGGCGCTGACGCAATCGGGCGGCATCGTCGTCGTGCGCGGCAATCTTGCGCCCAAGGGCGCGGTGCTGAAGCCTTCAGCTGCCTCGCCGCATCTTCTGACGCACCGGGGCAGGGCGGTCGTGTTCGAGGATATCGACGACTACAAGGCCAAGATCAACGACGACGCTCTCGACATCGACGAGACCTGCGTCATGGTCATGAAGAACTGTGGGCCGAAGGGTTATCCCGGCATGGCCGAGGTCGGCAATATGGGCCTTCCGCCGAAGGTGCTGAAGAAGGGCATCACCGACATGGTGCGTATCTCGGATGCGCGCATGTCGGGCACCGCCTACGGCACCGTCGTGCTGCACACCTCGCCGGAAGCGGCTGTCGGCGGGCCGCTTGCGGTGGTGAAGGACGGCGACATGATCGAGCTGGATGTGCCGAACCGCCGCCTGCATCTCGACATTCCCGAGGAGGAGCTGGCGCGCCGGCTCGCCGCCTGGACGCCGAACCATGACCTGCCTGAGTCGGGCTATGCCTGGCTGCACCAGCAGCATGTGCAGGGGGCTGATACCGGCGCCGATCTCGACTTCCTGAAAGGGTGTCGCGGCAGCGCGGTCGGCAAGGATAGCCACTAAGCTTTTTCGGGCGCGGCTTTCATGGTCGCGCCCGATCTGTGTCGTTCCGGCACGGATTGGCCCGCTCTTCCGGCCGAATGCAACCTTTCCTTTTCCTTTGCAGCCGCCTGCCGTCCTGCGCGAGGAACCGCGGAGGTCGTCTTCCCCTTCCATTTCACGATACCGGTCCACTCCCGGGTCGGTCGCTGAATGGGAGGTTTCCATGTTCAGAGCATCAGACGGTGTATCGATTCCAAAACTCTCTGCGGTCGTGCTGGCCGCGGCGGTTCTTGCCGTGCCGGTTCACGCGGCCGATCGCGGCAATCGGGGCGGCCTCGGCGTGGGTGTCGGCGTGAGCCTCGGCAGCGTCCGGGCCGGCGTCGATGCCCGGGTCGGCGGCAGCAAGGGGCTCGCCGATGCCAATGTCGGCGCGCGGGTCGGCGGCCGGAACGGCCTGAAGGCCGATGCCAAGGCGAATGTCGGTGGTGCCCGTGGACTTGCCGATGCGGATGTGAAGGCCGGGCTCGGCGGGCGCGATGGCGTTAATGCCGGCGTCAGGGCGAATGTCGGCGGATCGCGCGGCCTTGCGGATGCGGACGTGCGGGCGACCGTTGGCGGGCGCGATGGCCTCGCAGCGGATGTCGGTGCCACGATCGGCGGTCGCAGCTTGCTGGATGCCGACGTGGATGTCAGCCTCGGCGACGACGACGTGCTCGGCCGGCCGGACCGCCGCGAGCCGCGCTCGCTCGGCGATGACGACCGGCGCGGCGACCCGGATGACCGCACGGTCGTTCGCGAATTCTCACGGCTTTCCGGCAACGATCGCATGCAGCTCATCAAGCGCTGTCGCGGCGTTGACAGCGGCGGTTATGATGCCGCCCTCGTGAAACTCTGCCGCCTGCTCGAAACGGCGTCGCGTTAAAGCGATTGCACAAGCCCTTAAAGCGGATTCGATTTGAGGGCTTGTGCAGCAGATTCAGGGCGTTACGGCGCCCTTTGGGAATCCTGATTCAACTGCCGTCAGCTCTGGCTTTGCGATTGGCTCTGGCCGGACGTTTCCACCGTGATGGCAACGCTCATCGTTTCCGCCGCCGTGCCCACCACCATGCCGGAAATGGGGGCGGCGTCGGTATAGTCGAGGCCGCTGGACAGGCGGACATAGCGTGCGTCCGGGCAGATCTTGTTGGCGGCATCGAAGCCGACCCAGCCGAGCCCCTGCAGGTGCACCTCCGCCCAGGCGTGGCTCGCTGTCTGCTCGGGCGTTTCCATCAGCAGGTAGCCGGAAATGTAGCGGGCCGGCAAGCCGAGCGAACGCGCGGCGGAGATGAAGATATGCGCGTGGTCCTGGCAGACACCCTGCTTCTTCTCCAGCGCTTCCTCGGCCGTGGTGTCGGAGGCGGTTTCGCCCGGCTTGTAGGCCACGGCCTCGTGGATCGCTTCCATGAGCGCGTGCATGCGCGCCAGTTCGTTTTCGCCGCTGGCGGCCTTGGCCAGTTCGTGGATCAGCGCGCCGGGCTTGGTCAGCGGCGTTTCGCGCAGATACAGCCAGAGCGGCACGAACCCCTGGTGCGGGCCGAAGACGCCGGCGCGGTCCTCCGTCTCCACCTCGCCCTCGGCGACGATGCGGATCGTCACCTGCTCGGCATTGGTGCTGACGAGGTCGACATGGTTGCCGAAGTGATCGGTGTAGCCGGCCTCCAGGCGGGCGCCGTGCACCGTCGTCTTCCAGTCGCGCACGCGCTGGCCGGGCTGGGTCTTGGGCGTCAGCCGCAGCCGTTGCAGCGAATACTGCACCGGGTCGTCATAGTGATATTCCGTCGTGTGGCTGATCTTCAGTCGCATTGGTTGCCCCGTCAGCCTATCGGTAGAAGCGGTAGCCTTCGGAGATTTCCTCTCCGAGGCGGTTGTTGTGCACGATGAACTCCTCGATGAATTCATGGAGACCCTGTTCCATGATGTCGTCGATGTTGCGGCTCCTGAGAAGCATCAGCGTGGCGGAGGCCGTCTCGTGCGCCGCGTGGTTGTCGCCGTAGAGCTTGGCGAGATAACCGAGATTGCTGACGATCTTGTCGTAGCTATAGGCGAGCGAGCGCGGCATGCGGTCGTTGAGGATCAGGAAGTCCGAGATGTTGGTGGCGGAATAGTCGCCGTCATAGACCCAGCTGTAGGAGCGGTGCGCCGAGACCGAGCGCAGGATCGATTCCCACTGCATGTTGTCGAGCGAGGAACCGACCTTGGCGATCGCCGGCAGGAGCACGTAATACTTCACGTCGAGGATGCGCGCGGTGTTGTCCGCCCGCTCGATGAATGTGCCGATGCGCGAGAAATTGTAGATGTCGTCGCGCAGCATGGTGCCGTGGAAGGCACCGCGGATGAGGGCGGTGCAACGCTTGATCGTACCGATCACCTCCGGCATGTCGGCGGGCTTTACGCGTTTGGAGAGCGCCAGCTTCAGCTCGATCCAGCACTCGTTGGTTGCTTCCCAGGTTTCCCGCGTCAGCGCCGTCCGCACCATGCGGGCATTGTTGCGCGCCGATTCGATGCAGGACATCACGCTCGACGGGTTGGCGGGGTCGCGCAGCAGGTAGTCGATGGCGTCGGCGCCCGTGAGCTTGCCGTGCACCTCGTCGAAATCCTCGCGCACGCCGGCACTTTGCAGCACGCCGTCCCAGTCCTCGTCGCTGGAGCCGCTGCGCGTCAGCGCCATGCGCAGGCCCGCATCGATGAGGCGGGCAATGTTTTCGCCCCGCTCGATGTAGCGGAACATCCAGTATAGGCCGTTTGCAGTTCTTCCCAGCATCGGCGTCAGTCCTCCAGTACCCAGGTGTCCTTCGTGCCGCCGCCCTGGCTGGAGTTCACCACCAGCGAGCCTTCTTTCAGCGCCACGCGGGTCAACCCGCCCGGAATGATCTTCACCTTGTCGGAAACGAGCACGTAGGGCCGGAGGTCGACGTGCCGGGGCGCGATGCCCTTGTTGACGAGGATGGGGACTGTGGAGAGCGACAGCGTCGGCTGCGCGATGTAGTTCGACGGCCGGGCCTTCAGCTTTTCGGCAAAGGCTGCGCATTCCTTCTTCGAGGCGGTCGGGCCGACGAGCATGCCGTAGCCGCCCGAGCCGTGCACCTCCTTGACGACGAGCTCTTCGAGATGTTCGAGCACATATTTCAGGCTGTCTTCTTCCGAGCAGCGCCAGGTCGGCACGTTTTCGAGCAGCGCCTTGCGGCCCGTATAGAACTCCACGATCTCCGGCATGTAGGAATAGATGGCCTTGTCGTCGCAAATTCCGGTGCCCGGCGCATTGGCGATCGTGATGTTGCCGGCCTTGTAGACGTCCATGATGCCGGGGATGCCGAGTGCGGAATCCGGCCGGAAGGTGAGGGGGTCGAGGAAATCGTCGTCGACGCGGCGGTAGAGCACGTCGATCGCCTCGTAGCCGCGGGTCGTGCGCATCTTCACCTTGCCGTCGACGACGCGCAGGTCCGAGCCCTCGACCAGCTCCACGCCCATCATGTCGGCGAGGAAGGAATGTTCGTAATAGGCGGAATTGAAGATGCCGGGGGTCAGGACGGCGATGCGCGGCTTGCCGGAACAGCCGGGCGGCGCGAGGGAAGCGAGGCTCTGGCGCAGGGTCTTCGGATAGTCTTCCACCGGGCGCACCTTGTTCAGGTGGAACAGCTCCGGGAACATCTGCATCATGGTTTCCCGGTTTTCCAGCATGTAGCTGACGCCGGAGGGCGTGCGGGCATTGTCTTCCAGCACGTAGAACTGGTCTTCGCCGGTGCGCACGATGTCGGTGCCGACGATGTGGGTATAGACGCCGCCCGGCGGCTTGAAGCCGATCATCTGCGGCAGGAAGGCGACATTGCGCTCGATCAGCTCGCGCGGCACGCGGCCCGCCTTGATGATCTCCTGCTTGTGGTAAATATCGTCGAGGAAGGCGTTGAGGGCGATGACCCGCTGTTCGATGCCCTGGGCGAGCCTGCGCCATTCTCGGCCGGAAATGATGCGGGGGATGATGTCGAAGGGGATGAGTTTTTCAGAACTGTCTTCGTGTCCGTAGACCGCGAAAGTGATGCCGGTTTTTCGAAAGAGGTTTTCGGCGTCCCTCGATTTGGCAATCAGGCGAGCCCGATCCTGCCCCTCGTACCAGTCATGGTAGTTTTCATATGGCTGCCGCGGGTTGGAGTCCGCGCTCATCATTTCGTCAAATGCCAAAGGCGTGTTCCCTATTTTTCGCCATTTGAGTACAACATCAGGGGCAATGCAAGAACCATGCTCAATTAGCGCTGAAGAATTCTCATACCGCTTTGAGCGCGGCTAAACCGGCCGGCAGGACGGTTTTCCGGTGGGAACGAACCGGCCGATGCATTACCCGCGCCGGCGTCCTGTGCGCGATGTGCCGAAAACATGGGCAGATGCCGAAAAGCTGCACCGTCGCGCCTTTCGTTGAACCTAATCATCAAGGAAATTCCTTTGACCATCACGTGGGCGGCGCCTATCGCTCGCCCACCGATTGTCCTTCTGCCGAAAGTCCCATGTCCCTCGATCGCCTGGCTCCGGCCATCTTCGTCCTGCTCTGGTCGACCGGCTGGGTCGTCGCGAAGTTCGGCGCCATCGTCTCTGAGCCGCTGACCTTCCTCAGCATCCGCTATATCGCCGCCGCCATTCTCTTCGGCGGGCTGTGCGTCGTCTCCGGCGTCGCCTGGCCGCGCGACAGGCGCACCATCGTGCATGCCGTGGTCTCCGGCGCCTTCCTGCACGGGCTCTATCTGGGGGCGGTCTGGTGGGCGATCGGGGAGGGCGTGCCGGCGGCGCTCTCCTCCATCATTGCCGCACTCCAGCCGCTGATGACGGCTTTGGCCGCGCCCTATTTCATCGGCGAGCGGCTGAGCGGCACGCAGAAGGCGGGCCTCTGTCTCGGCTTCCTCGGCGTCCTGCTGGCGGTGCTGCCGAAATTCTTCGGCCAGGGGGCGGCGGAAATCCCGGCCTTCGCGCTTGTCATCAACATGCTCGGCATGGCCGCCGTCACCTATGGCACGATCTACCAGAAGCAATATCTGCCGACCGGGGACATCAGGGCGATCGCGACCCTGCAATATGCCGGGGCCTTGATCGTCACCGTGCCGCTTGCGCTGGGCCTCGAAAGCCTGCATGTCGATTTCGGCTGGGCCTTCGTCGCGGCGCTTGCCTGGTCGGTGCTCGGCATTTCGATGGGGGCGGTCCTGCTGCTGCTCTACCTGCTGCGCCGCGGCCAGGTTTCCCGTGCGGCGTCCCTCATCTATCTCGTGCCGCCGATCGCCGCCCTCCAGGCCGCCGCCATCTTCGGCGAGGAACTGACGATCTCGATGATCCTGGGCACGCTGATCGTCGTGGCGGGCGTCTACCTCACCAACCGCAAGGACCCCGCGCCCGCGGAGTGAGCAAACGAAAACGGCGGGCCGAAGCCCGCCGTTTCCTCATTTCAGAAATACATGTTTACGCCTGTTCGCGGCGCTGGCCTTCCGAACGGCGCGGCTTGCCGCTCTGGTTCGGGCGGCCCTGGCCGTTGCCGGCGCCGTGGTTGCGGTTCTGGCGTTCGCCCTGCTTCTGCGGCGGGCGATTGCCATGCGCGCGCTTGCCGGCTGCCGGTGCGCCGCCATCGGCCTGCGCACCTTCGCCGAACGGCTTGCGCGCCGGACGCTGGCCTGCGCGACCCTGGCTGGCACGGTGGCCGCTGCCCGAGCGGGGCTTGCGCGACTTGCCGCCGGGACCGGCGGTGATGACGGCAGGCGCTTCACCGCTTGCGACGGTGATCTGGATGCCCATCAGCTTTTCGATATCGCGCAGCAGGTGCGCTTCGTCCGGCGTGCAGAAGGCGATGGCGATGCCGTCGCGGCCGTTGCGGGCCGTGCGGCCGATCCGGTGGACATAGGCGTCCGGCACTTCCGGCAGATCGTAGTTGTAGACGTGGGTGACGCCGGGAATGTCGATGCCGCGGGCGGCGACGTCGGTGGCGACCAGCACGCGGATTTCGCCGTCACGGAAGGCCTTGAGGGCGCGCTCGCGCTGGCCCTGGCTCTTGTTGCCGTGGATGGAGGCGGCCTTGAAGCCGATATGGTCGAGATGCTTCATCAGCTTCTCGGCGCCATGCTTGGTGCGCGAGAAGACGAGCGACAGGCCATCCGGATTGTCGGTGAGCGTCTTGCGCAGGATCTGCGCCTTCTGGTCCTTGCCCGGAACGTGGTGGACATACTGTTCCACCTTGTCGGCAGCCTTGCCGGGGGGCGTGACTTCGACCTTCTTCGGGTTGACGAGATATTCGCCGGCAAGTTCGCCGATCAGCTTCGGCATGGTGGCCGAGAAGAGCAGCGTCTGGCGGTTCTTCGGCACCATCTTGGAGATCTTGCGCAGATCGTGGATGAAGCCGAGGTCGAGCATCTGGTCGGCTTCGTCGAGCACGAGGTAGCGGGCCTGGGTCAGCGTCACGGCCTTGCGGTTGACGAGGTCGAGCAGGCGGCCGGGCGTGGCGACGAGGATGTCGGTGCCGCGCGAGAGCATCTCCGACTGCTTGTTGATGGAAGCGCCGCCGACGACGGTGACGACGCGCAGCGGGGTCTTCTTCACAAAGTCGCGCAGGTTGTCGGCGATCTGGTTCACCAGTTCGCGGGTCGGCGCGAGGATGAGCGCGCGGATGTTGCGCGGGTCGGGACGGCGGGTGTCGGCGAGGAGCTTTTCGATCATCGGCAGGCCGAAGGCGGCCGTCTTGCCGGTGCCGGTCTGGGCGAGGCCGATCAGGTCCGAGCCTTCCATGACGAGCGGGATGGCCTTTTCCTGGATCGGCGTTGCTTTTTCAAAACCGAGCGTGGTGAGCGTGTCGACGATGGTCTTCGAGAGGCCGAGGTCGTGGAAAGTGGTCAAGTCAAATACCTTTCGGGGCGCCAAACGACTTTTCCATAGGCAGTTCGGGACGCAAACCGCGTCACACTTTTGCTCGAACTGCTTTGGACCGGAATCGCACCATGCGCTTCCGGTTTCGTCTGGCGTCAAGAACCCCGCGTGAATTGGGAACTTGTGGGTTGGTTGGGTAGTCGTCTGCGCAGGCATCCGCAAATGGGAGGCGGATCGTTCTCTTGCGCTAGTCCTTCTCAGCATCCCGATATCGGGACATCTTTGGCTCGCTCACGCGGCGGCCGAAGGGCGACGCTGGGGCTCATGTCGTTGTTTTGCGTCGGAAAGTCAAGCCCTAGTTTTTCGCAGGTGCGAAAAGACCGGCCTCATTCCATGCGGAGATCGAAGTCGGCAGAGGCGCAGATCGCGCCGTTGATCAGGATCTCGATACGGTGCGCGCCGGGGTAGTAGCGCCTGGTGGTGATCGCCCGGATCGCGTGGTCCTTGGCGATCGCCTGGCTGGCGCCGGCCGGCAGGTCGAGCTGTTTCCACTTGAAGACCTTCGGCGCCAGCGTGCCGTTCGCCTTCACATGGTGGATCGCGTAGTCGATCATCAGCCGTTGGGGCGCGGTCTCGGCGTTGGTCACGACGATGGAGAAGCCGAGCTTGTCGCCGAAGTCGACGACCGGTGTGGCGAGCGTCAGCGTGGCCGCTATGCCCTTGGCGGCTGCGAAGCCGAAATTGGCGAGCGCCTTCGCATCGCCCCTCTTGAGCAGGGTGCGCGAGGCGTGGCGCAGCAATTGCCGCCGCTCGGCCGAGGCGCCCGCGATGTGCCGCTCGACGAAATCGGTGACGAGGACCGGGTGATCCTTGGCGATGTCGTTGAGGCTGTTGGCGACTGAGCGGCGCACATAGTCTTCCGGATCGTCCAGCAGGGCGACGAGGATCGGCAGGATCGGCTGCGGGTCCTTGACGAGTGCGGGCAGGCGCATCGCCCAGGGCAGGCGCGGGCGGGTGCCTTCGCTGGCAAGCCGGCGGACATGGTGGTTGGCATCCGTCACCCAGCCGGAGATTTCGGCGAGCGCCCGGTCCTGCTCGGCGTGGATGAAGCGGCGGATGCCGAACTCCGCGGTGAAATGCGGCGTCAGCGCCTTAAGGAGCGCGAGCGACAGCTCGAAATGCTGGAGACCGTGCTGGGAGACGAACTGGTTGACCGGAAGGAGCGCCCAGCCGGTCAGGCCTGGATTGCCATTTTCCGGCAGGGCCTTGCGCAAGATGTCCGCTGCGGCGGCATAGTCGGCAGGCAGCGTTTCAGCGAGCGCATCCTTGATCCGCTCCGCGCGCTGCATCAGCTCCAGCGCCGCCATGCCGTCCGTTGCGAGACGGGTGAAGCGGGCGGCGTCGAAATCCGGTGCGTGGCTGGAAATATGCCCCGCCATGTCCGTCACCAAGCCGGGATGCAGCAGGTTCTTCAGCGGTTCGGCCACGGTCTTCTCCTGTCGTTTCGGGGCACCCTAGCCAGCCTTTGCAGCATGGCGATAGGGGTGCCTTCGCCTTTCCAACAGCTTCGTGTCGCGCGCCACCCGGAACATGCGGCCGACCTCTTGCGTTGGGTCCCTGCGCATCCTGGCCACGATCTCGCTGGATGCTTCTCTAAGCAGATTCGTCTGCCTATCCATGAACCGCGCTACGGGAGTGAAACATGACCGCTACGACTTGGATTCTCGCCGCCGATGGCAACCAGGCCCGCCTGCTCAAGGGGGTGAACCTGTTGAAGGATGGCCAACAGAGCCCGGAGCAGGAAATTTATCGCTCTGAACCGAAGAAGGCGCAGGACATCATGACCGACAAGCCCGGTCGCAGCCATTCCTCCGTCGGCCACGGCCGCTCCGCCATGGAATATTCGAGCGATCCGGTGCGGGAGGAACAGCAGAAATTCACCGCTGAAGTCGCCGGCCGTATCGACGACTACGCCGCCGAGGGCGCCTTCGACCGACTGGTGGTTTGCGCAGCACCGCAGACGCTGGGGGATCTCCGCAACAAGCTCTCGGATAAATCCCGCACGCTGACCATGGCCGAGATCGACAAGAACTTTTCCAACCTACCGACGGAGAAACTGATCTCCTCCGTCCGCTCCATCATGTTCGACGCTTAAAAGTCGGTCGGAACGCCGCCCTCTTCCTTGCGCTTTGCGACGAAGGCATCCAGTTCGTCCTCGATCGCCGGGTCGAGCGGCGGCCGTTCATAGGTGTTGAGCTTTTCCTTGAAGACCCGGTTGGCATGGTCGTAGGTGGTCGGCCGGCCGGCTTCCGTCCAGGTCTCGAAATTGCGCCAGTCCGAAAGGATCGGCGCGTAGAAGGCGGTCTCGTAGCGCGCCAGCGTGTGCGGCGTGCCGAAGAAATGCCCGCCGGGGCCGACATCGCGCACGGCATCGAGGCCGAGTGCATCGTCGCTGACATCGAGCGGCTGGAGATATTCCGCAACCATCTGCAGCATGTCGACATCGAGGATGAATTTTTCGAAGGAGGCCGTCAGGCCGCCCTCACTCCAGCCCGCCGAATGCATGATGAAATTGCCGCCGCCCTGCGTCAGTGCCCAGAGCGAGAAGGCGGATTCATAGGCCGCCTGCGCATCGAGCGTGTTGGAGGCATTGGTGTTCGAGGTGCGGTAGGGGATGTTGTATTTGCGGGCGAGCTGGCCACCGGCCACCACTGCCTTCATATATTCCGGCGTGCCGAAGGCCGGCGCGCCCGTCTTCATGTCGACATTCGAGGTGAAGCCGCCATACATGACCGGCGCCCCGCGGCGCACCATCTGGGTGAAGGCGATGCCGGCCAGCGCTTCCGCATTCTGCTGCACCACCGCGCCCGCGATCGTCACCGGCGCCATGGCGCCAGCAAGCGTGAACGGCGTCACCACCACGACCTGGTTGCGCGAGGACATTTCGATGATGCCCTGCAACATCGGCCCGTCGAGACGCAGCGGCGAGGAAGTGTTGATGATGGTGAACAGCGAGGGTTCCCGCTCCATCTGCTCCATCGAAATGCCGCGGCCGATGCGGGCAATCTCGATGCCGTCGAGGTTGCGCTGCTTGCCCAGCGAATAGACGTGGAAGGCCTTGTCGGTCAGCTTCACCATGTCCGACAGGCAATCGAGATGGCGGATCGAGGCGTGGATGTCGATCGGCTCGACGGGATAGCCGCCCGTCGTGTGGATGATGTCGTAGGATTGCGCGAGCTTCACCAGCTTGCGGAAATCCTCCTGGTTGCCGGCCCGCCTGCCGCCGTCGCGATCGGCGACGAAGGGGGCGGAGGCGATCTGCGCGAAGACCAGGTTGTTGCCGCCGATCTCGACATTGCGGATCGGGTTGCGGGCATGCAGCGTGAAGGCCGGCGGCACACTCGCCATCATGTCGAGGATGAGCCCGCGGTCGAAGCGCACGCGGTCTGTGCCCGAAGTCACGTCTGCGCCCGCCGCCTTCATGCGCTCGCGGGCCTCCGGCAGGATGACGTCCATGCCGATCTCTTCGAGGATGGTCAGCGAGGCCTGGTGCACGGCCTCCAGCGCATCCTCGGACAGCACGGTGGACTTGGCGGTCGTGTTGACGAGATTGAGATATTTCGAGCTGGCCGGTGCGCGCCGGCTGCGCTCGGCACCCCGCCCGCCGCTTCGGCGCCGGCGTTCGACGGGTGTTTCGGCGGCCTCGGCCTCCGGTTGTTCGAGGTGATTTTCGAGTTTGATCACGTCGCCCATGTGCAAGAGAACCCCGGTCTGGTTTGTCTTTTCTCCTTGTCGCATATCCCGCCGCGCGATGCCCCCGTCATTTGCGACAGGGAAATGCTCTCTTGGATAAGAGGGCGCTCGCAGCCGCCATGAGTGATTTCCGGCAACGAACGGTTAACCATCCGTTCAAGGATTGCTGGTACTCCCCAAGGGGTATGAATCTCTCCCTCCGTCCCGCTTCGGGGAGCGCTTGGCGTGGCTGAATCTCAAGACGAATTGCTGGTGGCGGCCTGTGAGCGCGTTCGCGAACACCCGCATCCGGCTTACGTCAAAAGCAGCGAGTTGCGCTACCTGGCGGTGAACGACGCCTATGCCCGCCTGTTCGGCCATACAGCCGCGGAGATGATCGGCCTTCGCAGCGACGAGATCGGCGAAGCGCTCGGCCACGGCGACCGGGACGATCCGGAACGCCGCTGCCTGATTTTCGGCAATCCCGAACGCGCGCGCTACATCCACCCCTTCGGCGGCGGCAGCTTCGAGATCGCGCTGAAACGCGAACGCATCTCTCCCACGCTGTCGATCCTCGTCGGCCTCTTCACGCCCTCGATCGAGGCGCTGGCCACGACGCTGCGCGCCGCCGCCAATGCGAACGCCGATGCCGTGCGGCCGTCGAACGCTTACGACGATGACGGGCAGGACAGCCCATCCGATCATGTCCAGGGCGCGCTCGATGCGCTCGGCGCGGGCGTCGCCGTGTTCGATGCCGACAACCGGCTGAGCTATGCGAACCGCAGCATGCGGGAATTCTATCGGGTGCTGGTCGGCGAGCTTGCGGATGGGCCGGTGAGCCTGACGACGCTCACGGAGGCGCTGCACGATATAGAAGTGGGGCGCACGCCCGCGGCGGAGCGCGAGCGCTGGGTTGCCGCGCGGCTCGCGAGCTACGACCTGCCGGTCTACGAATCCGTTGCGCGTCTTGCGGGCGGCTGGATGCGTCTCGTCACGCAGCGCCGACCGGATGGCGCACTCGTGGCACTGCGGCTGGACGTGACGGCGCTCAAGGAGAGCGAAGGGCGGCTGAAGCAGCATTCGCAGGAGATCAGCCTCTACCGGGCGCTGCTCGACGAGCTGCCGGTCGCAAGCTTCATGCGCGACGAGAGCCAGCGCATGATCTTCGCCAACCGAGCCTATGTCGAGATGACCGGCAAGCAGCCGGAGCAGCTGCTCGGCCTGACGACGCTCGAAATGTACCCCGAACAGGGGCAGGAATTCCACGAGCAGAACCAGTTCGTGCTCGATACCGGCGAACTCGTCGAATCCGAGATCGACTATGTGCGCCCGGACGGCTCCACCCTCCCGACGATCTCCAGGCTCTACCGCGTCACGACGCTTGACGAGAAGAGCTACCTGATCGGCTCGATCACCGACACGACGGTGCTGAAGAAGCGCGAAGACCAGCTCATCGAGGCGCAGCGCGCGGCGGAGGCGGCGCGCTCCGACCTCGAAAGCATCGTCGCCTCGCTTCCCGTCGGCATCGTCGTGGTCGACGAGACCGGCATCATCGAACTGGTGAACGGCGCTTTCGAAGACCTGTGGGATGGCGCGCTGCCGCCGATCAGGGGCGAGGCGCTCGGCGTGCTCCTGCGCTTCCAGCAGGCGCAGGGCGGCACCTGCGAGGACGGCGATTGCGACCAGGGCTACGAACAGTGCCTTTCCGGCATCCGCTCCGGCGAGATGCCGGTGCGCGAGGTCGCCTATGCCAACGGCCGCACTGTGATCGAGGCGGGCTGTGCGATTTCCGGCGGCCGCTGCCTGCTCACCTATATCGACATCACCGAGCGGCGCGAGCGCGAACGCGAGGTGCTGGAAACCCGCAGCGCGCTGGAAGAGGTCGGCAGCCTCGTCAAGGATGCCGTCTCCTCCATGAGCCAGGGCCTGCTGATCATCGAGGACGACCGGGTCGTGCTCTCGAACGAAGCGCTTGCCACGATGATCGCCATGCCGCGCGAACTGTTGCAGCCCGGTGCGCTGGTCAAGGACGTGCTGCAAAGCTGCATCGACCGCAAGATCGCCGGCTTTGTTGGCGAGGAGCCGGTCGATGCGAGCAAGTTCCGAACCATCCTCTTCACCGGCAAGCCGGCCTCGCTGACGGTGTTCAGCGGCTACCAGCGCTGGCTGCGCCTCGATGTCACTCCGACGGGCCGCGGTCGCTCCGTCATGGTGTTCTCCGATATTACCGACCTCAAGAGCCGCGAGGAGGAGCTGCGCCAGCTCGTCACCCGCGCCGAGACCGCCGACAAGGCAAAGTCGGAATTCCTGGCCAATATGAGCCATGAAATCCGCACGCCGATGAACGGCGTGCTCGGCATGGCGGAACTGCTCGCCAAGTCCAATCTCGATACGCGGCAGAAAACCTTCATCGACATCATGGTGAAGTCCGGCAATGCGCTTTTGACCATCATCAACGACATCCTCGATTTTTCGAAGATCGATGCCGGCCAGATGACGCTGCGCGATGTCGCCTTCAACCCGGTCGAGGCGATCGAGGACGTGGCGACGCTGCTTTCGGCCAAGGCCGCGGAGAAGGATATCGAGCTCGTCGTGCGCGGTGCGGCCAACATGCCGGCCGCCGTGATGGGGGATGCCGGTCGCTTCCGCCAGATCGTCACCAATCTCGTCGGCAATGCAGTCAAGTTCACCGATCGCGGCCATGTGCTGATCGACCTCGCGTGCAACACGAAGGCCGACGGCGGCATCGAGATCGTCATCCGCGTCGAGGATACTGGTGCAGGCATCCCGACCGAGAAGATGGAATCGATCTTCGAAAAGTTCTCGCAGGTGGATGCCTCCTCGACACGCCGCCACGAGGGCACCGGCCTCGGGCTTGCCATCACCGACGGCCTGACACGGCTTTTCGGCGGCACGCTGGAGGCGATGAGCGAGGTCGGCAAGGGCTCCGTCTTCACCGCGCGCCTGCCGATGACGCTCGCGGTCGCCTCGCTGCCGGCGCGCATCGTGCCGGCGAAAACGCCGGACGCGCGCATCCTCGTCGTCGATGCGCACGATCTGTCCCGCAAGGCCTCGCACGACATGCTGCTCGACTGGGGTTTCGATGCGACCGCCGTCGCCTCCGAGACCGAGGCGCTCGCGGTGCTTGCGGCTGCGACCGGCATGGGCCTTTCGGTGGATGCGATCCTACTGGATTACCAGCCGGACCACGCGCCCGATTTCATCCGCGCGCTCAGGGAAAGCCCTGCGACGGCCGATGTCTCCGTGATCGTGCTCACCTCCATGAACCTTTCATCGGAGGACAGGCTCCTGTCTTCGCAGGATATCCAGGCCCATCTCATGAAGCCGGCCCGCGCCGACCTGTTGCGCGAGACGGTCTCGGAAGTGCTGCGCGCGACGCGCGGCGTCCGGCCGGCCGCAGCCGCGCCCGAGGGCAAGGTCCTGCCGCTCCGCCCCCTTGTGGCTCCGCCCGCTCCCGTCGCAGCGGAGGGCGAAGTGCTGGACGTGCTCGTCGCCGAGGACAACGAGGTCAACCAGATCCTCTTCACGCAGATGCTGCTCGCCTCGGGCCTGAAGTTCCGGCTTGTCGGCAATGGCGAAGAGGCCGTCGCGGTCTTTCGCGCCGTCCGCCCCCGCATGATCCTGATGGATATTTCCATGCCGGTCATGAACGGGTTGCAGGCGAGCCGGGCGATCCGCGAGATCGAAAGCGGCAGCGGCCATCGCGTGCCGATCGTCGCCGTTACCGCCCATGTGCTCGATGGCGACCGTGAAGAATGCCTTGCCGCCGGCATGGACGACTATCTGGCGAAGCCGATCAGCATCGAGAAGCTCGAAGAAAAGCTCGACCGCTGGCTGAAGCGCGGCAAGACGCAGGCCGCGACCGGCACCCTGCACTGAGGCTTCAGGCCGCCGGCTTCTCCCCGCAGAGCATTTCGCGTTTGCCGGCAAAACCCGGACGGCGCTCCACGGCGAAACCGGCGGCCGCCAGGTTGCGCCGCACGAAACCCGCAGCCGCATAGGTCGCGAAACGCCCGCCCGGCGCGGTCAGGCGAAAAACCTCCGCCATCAGCTCGGCTGACCACATGTCCGGATTGCGCGACGGCGCGAAACCATCGAGATACCAGGCGTCGAAGGGCATCTCCTCCCGGCTGAGGCTTCCGAGGGCCGCGCCGCAGACGAGGGTGAGGTGGACATGGGGTTCCAGATCGATTTCGACGCGGCCGGCCGGTGTTTCCGGCCAGTTTTCGGTGAGGATGGCGCGCTCGCGGTCGATCTCCGGCCAGTGCGAGAGTGCCCGGTCGATATCGGCGCGCGCCATCGGGAAACGCTCGAAGGAGGTGAAGGAGAGGCTCGCGCCGTCCGGTGCCGTGTCCCGCCATTGCCGCCAGGTCTCGCAGAGATTGAGGCCGGTGCCGAAGCCGAGCTCGGCGATGCGGAACGGTTTTTCGCTTTGCCAACGGTGCGGCAGGTCGTTGCCGGCGAGGAAGACGTGGCCGCATTCCAGCCGGCCGTCGCTGCGGCAATAAAAGTGGTCGTCAAAGGCCCGGGAATAGGGCATATCGCCCTCGTGCCAGTCGAGGACCGCTTCGTTTTGCGGGACGTTTTCAGGATCGTGCTCAGCCATGACGGATGCCGATAGTCGCGTGAAGGCCGCCGGTCAACCGGGCGTGGACCTGCTCGTCGTCGGCGGCGGGATCATGGGCCTGTGGACAGCGCTTTTCGCCGCCCGCGACGGGTTTTCCGTGCGCCTCGTCGAACGCCGCATGATCGGTGCGGGTGCCAGCGGTGGCGTGCTCGGCGCGCTGATGCCGCACCTGCCGGACCGCTGGAACGCCAAGAAGGCCTTTCAACTCGCCGCCCTGATCTCGCTCGAAGCGGAGATTGCCGATCTCGAAGCGGAGACGGGTTTTTCCACCGGCTACCGCCGCTCCGGCCGCCTCATTCCGCTTCCGAAGCCGCACAATCGCGACATCGCGCTCGGCCATGCGCGGGATGCGCTTTCGGTCTGGAACACCCCCGACCGCGCTTTCTCTTTCGAGGTTCTGGACGCTGCCCACGTTACCGGCTGGCCCGCCGAGGCGGCGATGGCGCACGGGCTCGTGCACGATCACCTCGCCGCCCGCCTTGCGCCGCGAAGCCTGCTGGCGGCCTTGCGTGCGGCGCTCGAACGCCTGCCGAATGTCACGATTGCCGAGGGCGTCGGCGTTGAAACGATCGAGCCCGCTGCCGGTCTCGCCCGCTTCGATGACGGCACCAGCCTGCGCTTCGGCCATTGCGCTCTGGCGGCCGGCGTCGAGACCTTCGGCTTGCTTGCGCCCCTCAACCCGCCGCTCACCAAGCCGGTCGGTGCCGCGGTCAAAGGGCAGGCGGCGCTGCTGAAGGCCCCGGTCGACCCGGCGCTTCCGGTGATTTTTGCAGACGGTCTCTATATCGTGCCGCATGAAAACGGCCTCGTCGCCATCGGCAGCACCAGCGAAAACAGCTTTACCGATCCGCTGGCAACCGACGGCCTTCTCGATACCCTCATCGACAAGGCGCGGCGCATGGCGCCGGTTCTGGCGGAGGCGCCTGTCGTCGAGCGCTGGGCGGGTCTGCGCCCCAAGGCGATCGGCCGGGAGCCGATGGTCGGCCGGCATCCGGATCATGCGAATGTCAGCCTGATGACCGGCGGCTTCAAGGTGAGTTTCGGCATGGCGCATGCGCTGGCGCGCCAGGTCCTCAACGAAATCAAGGGCGGCACGCTTGACGTACCGCCCTCGTTCACCGTCGCAGCCCATCTGGAGGAGGCCGGACGGGATTAGTCCGCCTTTTTACATCCAGTACGGCGGCACGCCGTAATAGTCGCTGATCACCTTGCCGTTGCGGCGGTTCCAGTCGTATTCCGCGTCGCTTTCATAGTGCGGCGCCTTTTCGACCTGTTCCTTCGTCACATCGACGCGGTAGCCGCCGAGGCCTTCGTCATAGTTGAGCTTGCCCCAGGGTAGCGGATAGTGATCGTGACCGATGCCCAGGAAGCCGCCGAAGCTGAGCACGGCATAGGAGACATGCCCGCTGCGCTTGTCGAGGATCAGGCGTTCCACCGAGCCGATATGCTTGCCGTCGGCGCCGTAGACACTGGTGCCTTCCACCTTGTCGCTGGAAATCAGGTCCTGGGTTTCGCGAATGTTTGCGTCCTGCATGGCCATAGGTGTTTCTCCTTGGTTGTGATGGACAGGAAACGGCGCAAGGCGGTATTGGTTCCTCAATGCCCATTCCCGAGGTGACAGAATGACCGAGAAGACTTACGCGCGCGACCTCATCGGCTACGGCCGCAACCTGCCCAAGGTGCGCTGGCCGGGCGACGCACGCATCGCCGTGCAGTTCGTGGTGAATTACGAAGAGGGCGGCGAAAGCTGCATCCTCGACGATGATCCGGCGTCGGAATCCCTGCTCTCGGAAATCGTCGGCGCGCAGCCCTGGCCGGGCCAGCGCAACCTCAACATGGAATCGATCTACGAATATGGCTCGCGCGCCGGTTTCTGGCGGCTGCAGCGTCTGTTCACCAGCCGCAGCGTGCCCGTCACAGTCTACGGCGTGACGCTCGCCATGGCGCGCAACCCGGACGCGGTCGCGGCCATGAAGGAAGCCGATTGGGAAATCGCCAGCCATGGCTATCGCTGGCTGGAATACAAGGATTTTTCCGAGGAGAAGGAGCGCGAGCACATTCTCGAAGCGGTGCGCCTGCACAAGGAACTGACCGGCTCCCACCCGCTCGGCATGTACCAGGGCAAGCCGTCGTCCAACACGCTGCGCCTCGTCATGGAGGAGGGCGGTTTCGTCTATTCCTCGGATTCCTATGCCGACGATCTGCCTTACTTCGTTCCGGGCCTCGACGGCCAGCCCTTCCTCATCATCCCCTATACGCTCGATACGAACGACATGCGTTTTGCGACGCCGCAGGGTTTCAACGCGGGCGACCAGTTCTTCAACTACCTGAAGGACGCCTTCGACGTGCTCTACCAGGAGGGCAAGGAGGGCAGCCCGAAGATGCTCAATATCGGCCTGCACTGCCGCCTCGTCGGCCGCCCGGGCCGCGTCGCGGCACTCGCCCGCTTCGTCGACTACGTGCTGGAGCACAAGAAGGTGTGGATCCCGCGCCGCATCGATATCGCGCACCACTGGATCGAGAATTATCACCCCACGAAGAGCAAGGGCGCATGATCGACCGCGCCGATTTCCTCGCCCGTTTCGGCGGCGTCTTCGAGCACTCGCCTTTCATCGCCGAGCGGACGCTCGATGCGGGCAGCATTGCGCAACCGCTGACGGCGGAAGGCGTGCATGCCGCGTTGACGGACGCCTTCCGCGAGGCAAGCGCGGCCGAACAGCTCGACGTGCTGAAAGCCCATCCGGACCTCGCCGGCAAGCTGGCGATTGCCGGCGGGCTGACCGAGGACAGCCGGAAGGAGCAGGCCGGCGCCGGTCTCGACCGGTTGAGCCCGGACGAACACGCTCGTTTCACCGCGCTCAACGCCGCCTATGTGGAAAAATTCGGTTTCCCCTTCATCATCGCGGTAAAGGGGCTTACCAAGGACGATATTCTCGCGGCCTTCGAAGCCCGCGTCGGCAACACGGCCGACGAGGAATTCGAAACCGCGAAAACCCAGGTGGAGCGCATCGCGCTCCTCAGATTGAAAGCTGCTCTCCCCGGAGATTGACAATGCCCGATGACCGAATGACCGCCCTTCCTCTCCCCGGGAGGGCAGTCTGATGGCTGAAAAACTCACCATCCAGCCGCTGACACGGGAGGCCTTCGCGCCTTTCGGCACGGTGATCGAGGCCGATCCTGCATCGATGCGCCATATCAACGGCGGCACGACGGAGCGCTATCACGCGCTCGCCGAAGCCGAGGCCGTGGGCGAGGATGCGAAGGTGATCATCAACCTGTTCCGCGGCGCCCCGCGCGCCTTCCCCTATGCCGTCGACATGATGGAGCGCCATCCCTTCGGCAGCCAGAGTTTTTCGCCGATCGACGACCGGCCCTGGCTGGTGATTGCGGCCGAGGATGAGGGCGGCAGGCCGGGCCGGCCGCAGGTCTTTCGCGCCGGCGGGCGGCAGGGCGTCAACTACCGCCGCAATGTCTGGCACCATCCGCTGATGACGCTGGGCGCGCCGAGCGATTTCCTCGTGGTCGATCGCCTCGGCGGCGGCGTCAACCTGGAAGAGTTCTTCTTCGAGACCCCGTTCATCATCGAACAGCCCTGAGAGAAAACCATGAACAAGCCCGGCCGCTTGACGACCCATGTCCTCGACACCGCACTCGGCAAGCCGGCCGCCGGCCTGAAGATCGACCTCTACTGGATCGAGAACGAGGACCACCAGCATATCGTCAGCGCGGTGACGAACGATGACGGCCGGGTCGATGCGCCGCTCGTCGAAGGCGTCGGCTTCATGGCCGGCACCTATGAACTGGTCTTCCACGCCGGTGATTACCTGCGCGCGAGCGGTGCCGCCATCACCGAGCCCGCCTTCCTCGACCGCATCCCGCTGCGTTTCGGCATCGCCGATCCGTCGAGCCACTACCACGTGCCGCTGCTGCTCTCGGCTTACAGCTACTCGACCTATCGCGGCAGTTAGAGCCCTGCCTTCATCGGCCGACCCGCCACATAGGTCTCGCGCACCGCGCGGTCGTCGCCCATCGTCTGGAGCAGGAAGAGTTCGTCGGTGAGCGAGCGCACGACCTCCATCTTCAGCGCCATGGCAGGGGTCGCTGCCGCATCCAGCACCACGAAGTCGGCATCCGTACCCACTTCCAGCGTGCCGATGCGGTCGGCGAGCGACAGGGCTTCGGCATTGCCGAGCGTCATGTGGTAGAAGCTGTCGAACGGGTTCAGCCGCTCGCCGAGCAATTGCTGGATCTTGTAGGCCTCGTCCATCGTCTTCACCATGGAATAGCTCGTACCGCCGCCGATATCGGTGGCCACCGCGATCCGCACCGGCTTCTCCCGCCGCGAAAGGTTCTTGAGCGGGAACAGGCCGGAGCCGAGGAAGAGGTTGGAGGTGGGGCAGTGCACCGCCACGGCACCCGCCTCGCTCATGGCATCGGCCTCGCGGTCCGACAGGTGGATGCAGTGGCCGAACAGGCTCTTGTGTCCGAGCAGGCCGTATTTCGCGTAGACATCCGTATAGTCGATCGCATCCGGATAGAGCTCGCTGGTGAAGCGGATCTCGTCGTGGTTTTCGGACAGATGCGTCTGGATGTGCAGGTCGGGGAACTCGCGCGCAAGTGCTGCCGCCATCTCCATCTGCGCCGGCGTCGAGGTGATGGCGAAGCGCGGGGTGATGGCGACGTGGTTGCGGCCCTTGCCGTGCCATTCCGCGATGACGGCACGGGTCTCGTCATAACCCATCTGCGGCGTGTCGAGCAGGCCCTGCGGGGCGTTGCGGTCCATCATCACCTTGCCGCCGACCATGCACATGCCGCGCGCCAGCGCTTCGGCGAAATAGGCATCGGCGGAGGCCTTGTGCACCGAGCAATAGGCGACCGCCGTCGTCGTGCCGTGGCGGATCATCTCGTCGTAGAAATGCCGGGCGATGCGGGCGGCATGCGCGCTTTCGACGAAGCGGCATTCCTCCGGAAACGTATAGGTGTTCAGCCATTCCAGCAGGTTGGCGGCATAGGAGCCGATCACCTGCATCTGCGGGAAATGCAGGTGCGTGTCGATGAGGCCGGGCAGGATGAGGTGCGGGCGGTGGTCGATCTCCTCTGCATCCTCGGGTGCCGCTGCACGCACTTGCGCATAGGGACCGACGGCTGCGATCCGGCCATCCTCGACCAGCAGGCCGCCGTCTTCCTCATAGCGATAGCTCGCCGCATCGTCGATCGCGTCCGGCCGGCGGAGGAAGGAGAGCAGGCGCCCGCGGATGAAGGTTTTCGTCATGGGCGGTCAGCTTCCTTCTGCGGCGGTTTCGAACCAGGCGGTGATGAGCGCGCGCTCCTCCTTCGTCATGCCGGTGACATTGCCCGGCGGCATGGCGTGGCTGCGGCCCGCCTGCAGATAGATCTCGCGGGCATGGAGGGCAATCTGGGATTCGCTTTCGAAGATCACGTCCTTTGGTGCCGCGCGCAGCCCCTCCCAGACGGGTTCCGCCGCATGGCACATCGAACAGCGCGTCGAGACGAGATCGCGCACGGCCGGGAAATGGTCGTTCGAGGCGAAGCGTTGCGCAGACGGCGCGAGGCCCGCACTTTCGCCGGTCAGCACTTTCGGCACGGTGGAAAGCCACATGATGAGCACGAAGAGGAGGGCGGTGACGAGCCAGGTCCAGGTCGGCTTGCCCTTGCGCGCATGCGTCGTGTTGAACCAGTGCCGGATCGTCACGCCCATCAGGAAGACCAGCGCCGCGATGATCCAGTTGAAGGCCGTGGCGAAGGCGAGCGGATAGTGGTTCGACAGCATGAAGAAGATGACGGGCAGCGTCAGGTAGTTGTTGTGCGTCGAGCGCTGCTTGGCGATGACGCCGTATTTCGGGTCCGGAATGCGCCCGGCGATCAGATCCGCCACTACGACCCGCTGGTTCGGCATGATGATGAAGAAGACGTTGGCCGACATGATCGTCGCCGTGAAGGCGCCGAGATGCAGGAAGGCGGCGCGGCCGGTGAAGACCTGCGTATAACCCCAGGCCATCGCGACGAGGATGAAGTAGAGGACGATCATCAGCCCCCAGGTGTTTTTCCCCAGCGGCGACTTGCAGAGCAGGTCGTAAAGGACCCAGCCGAGGCCGAGCGAAGCGAGCGAAATGAGGATCGCCACGGGCGTCGAGACGTCCAGCACGTTGCGATCGATCAGGAAGAGGTCCGCGCCGCCGTAATAGACCAGACAGAGCAGCGCGAAGCCGGAAAGCCACGTCACGTAGCTTTCCCATTTGAACCAGGTCAGGTGTTCCGGCATCGCGGCCGGCGCCACGAGATATTTCTGGATATGGTAGAAGCCGCCCCCGTGCACCTGCCATTCCTCGCCATAAGCCCCCGGCGGCAGATGCGGCCGCCGCACCAGGCCGAGGTCGAGCGCGATGAAATAGAAGGACGATCCGATCCAGGCGATGGCGGTGATGACATGCAGCCAGCGGACCGCGAAAGTCAGCCATTCCCAGGCGATGGCATATTCATACATGCGTGCGCGTTCCCTTCCGTCCTGTCTCCCAGTGTGCACATTGCGCAATATTCGCGGGCGAGGGAAGGGACCCTATAGGGACGGGCCTCAGGATATGGCAGTGATCTCCAGTTCCTGCGCGCCGACGCTCACCACCTCGCCGACCGCCTTGCCCATGAGGAGGCGCGCCACCGGCGACACATAGGAAATCGAGCCGGCCTTGGGGTCCGCCTCGTCCTCGCCGACAATGCGGTAGGTCTGGGTGCGGCCGTCGTCGCGGCTGAAGGTGACGGTGCTGCCGAAGGCCACGGTCTCGCTCGAAGCCGGGTCGGGCATCACCTGCGCCGTGTGAACGCGCTCGGCGAAATAGCGCAGGTCGCGCAGCGGACCCGCCGTCTGCCGGCGCCGCTCATTGATGTCCTCGACGGTGTTCGCGGCCTCGCAGGCCGCGCGCGCTTCGGCAAGCTGCGTTTCGAGCGCCTTCAGGCCGGCCGGCGTCACCAGGTTCGGATGCGGCGAGATCGGCCGGTCGGGCAGCTGGGTTTCCGATGCGGCTTCGGCACTCTCTTCCTTCATGAAGGCAACGCTCAAGATAAAACTCCACTTCCAGGCTCTTGGTGCGAGCCACCTTACGCCTCTGTCGGCAGGGTCGCCAGAATCCACTCGCGAAACGCGCGGATCTTCAAAATGTTGCGGCGGTTTTCCGGGTAGGCCAGCCAGTAGTCGCGGCCGTCGTTGCAGGTGAGGGTGAACGGCTGGTAGAGCAGGCCGGCGGCGACCTCCGCCCGGAAATGGCCGGGATTGAGGATCGCCACCCCCTGGCCGGCCATCGCCACCTGCGCGTCGATCGTCTGTACGCCGAGTTCGTTGCGGGGATAGCGTTCCAGGCCCGGATTGTCGATGCCGGCGGCCGAAAACCAGAGGGGCCACCAGATATCCGGTGCGCTGATGATCGGCAGTTTCAGGAGATCGGCCGGCTCATGCACGCCGCCGATCGTCTCTGCCAGCGCCGGGCTCAGCATGGGCCCGAAATCCATGCGCATGACGCGGTGGCATTCGAGGCCCGGCCAGTCGCCCTTGCCCCAGCGGATCGAGACATCCGCCTCCTCCCTGGAAAAGTCGATCACCTCCTGCGAGGTGGAAAGCCTGACGGCGATGTTGGGGTGCTTGAGCTGGAAATCGCCGAGCGTGCGGCTCAGCCATTGCGTGGCGAAGGTGGGCGTCGAATGGATGTGCAGCTTCTGCTCCGCCGCCCCGCGCAGGTCCGCCACCGCCTCCGCGAGCTTGGCGAGCCCTTCGGCGACCTTCGGCGCGAGCCGTTCGCCGGCCTCGCTCAGCATCACCTGCCGCGGCTGGCGCAGGAACAGCGTCTCGCCCAGCGTCTCCTCCAGGAGCTTGACCTGATAGCTGACGGCGGTCTGCGTCATGCCGAGCTCGTCGCCGGCGCGGGTGAAGCTCGCATGCCGGGCGGCGGCCTCGAAGACGCGGAGCGCATTCAGCGGGAAGTTGCGCGACATCTTCATGGCCAAGTTCTCTTCATGCATACAGACAAAGGTTCGATTGGAATTTCATCACCTTTCGGCGCACCCTGCAAGCAATGGACAAGAATTTACGAGGATTTCCCAATGACATGCATCACCGAAGACGCGCCGATGGGCACGCTGGAATTCCGTAGGCCAGGCTTTTTGTATAAGCTCTCTCTCGTCTTTCGCAGGAAGAAGAGAGATCGCGTCCCGAGGCTCGATCCGCACGCGTTGTCCGACCATCTGAAGCGGGACCTCGGGTTTCTCGACGGACGCTAAGCCGATTTGTTGCGCCAGGCGGCGAAGGCGAGCAGCACCTCCGAGGCAGTCATCGCGGCGATGACCTCCGGCCGCTTGTCATCGACATCAGTGCCGCCGATCGGCAGGACAAGCCGGTCGGCCTCCGCGCGGTTCACGCCCTGCTCCTCCAGATGATGGACGAAGGCGCCGCGCTTCGATTTCGAGCCGACCATGCCGATATAGGCAAGGTCGGTGCGTTTCAGCGCTTCCTGTCCGATCAGGAAGTCGAGGGCGTGGTCATGCGTGACGATCACCACGGCGGAACCCGCGGGGATATCCGCAATCAGCGATTCCGGCATGGCGACCATGCGGCGGTGAACCTCCGAGGTCAGCTGGTTGAGCTCGGTCTCGCGCGCCTCCACGGCGAAGACCTTGAGCGGCAACAGCGTCAGCGCCTCGGCGAGCGCCCGGCCGACATGGCCGGCGCCGAACACCCAGACCTGCGGCTTGCGCCGTTCCTCGTCCGCCACGCGCTTGTCGAGTGCCGCGCGCGCCGCCTCGTCGGCGAAGGTGAAGGTGAGCTCGACGCGCCCGCCGCAGCATTGGCCGATATCGGGGCCGAGGGGGATGTCGAGCGTCGCCTCGCCACCGGCGCTGCCCAGCATCTTTCGCGCATTCTCGATCGCTATATGTTCGAGCTGGCCGCCGCCGACGGTGCCGTGGATTTCGGTTGGCGCCACCAGCATGAACGTGCCTTCGTCGCGCGGTGCGGAGCCCTTGACGGCGGTGACTTCGACGATGACGACACGGTGTTCCCGGGCCAGAAAGCCCTCTAGACTGTCCTGCAGAAAGTTCATTTCATCCTTCTTTGCGGGCTTTCAGGCGCTCTATGGCCATCAGCACGCGTTCCGGCGTGGCCGGCGCATCGAGTTTCGGGCATTGGCAGTAGCCGGCGGTGCTGGCGACGGCCATGGAGAGCGCCTCCAGAACGGAGACCGCCAGCATGAAGGGCGGCTCGCCGACGGCCTTGGAGCGGCCGATGGTCGGCTCGGCCGCCTCCGCCCATTCGGCGAGCTTGACGTTGAAGATTTTCGGGCGGTCGGAGGCGAGCGGGATCTTGTAGGTCGAGGGGGCATGCGTGCGCAGGCGGCCCTTGCCGTCCCACCACAGTTCCTCGGTCGTCAGCCACCCCATGCCCTGCACGAAGGCGCCCTCGACCTGACCCTTGTCGATCGCCGGGTTCAGCGAGCGGCCGACATCGTGCAGGATATCGACGCGGTCGACGAGATATTCGCCGGTCAACGTGTCGATCGAGACTTCCGAGACCGAGGCGCCATAGGCGAAATAATAGAAGGGCGTGCCCATGCCCTTCGCCCGGTCCCAATGGATTTTCGGCGTCTTGTAGAAGCCTGCGGCGGAGAGCTGCACGCGGGCCATATAGGCCTGCTTGACGAAGTCCGCGAAGGGGATGAGCGCATCGCCGACGCGCACATGATGCGGCACGAACGCGACGTCTTCCGGCGCCACGCCCCATTTTTCAACGGCGAAGGCGACGAGGCGCTGCTTGATCTGGCGGGCGGCGTCATAGGCCGCCATGCCGTTCAGGTCCGAGCCGGAGGAGGCGGCGGTGGCCGATGTGTTCGGCACCTTGGCCGTCGTCGTCGCGGTGATCTTGACCCGCGAAATATCGACCTGGAAGGCATCGGCGAGAACCTGCGCGACCTTGGTGAACAGGCCCTGGCCCATCTCCGTGCCACCATGGTTCAGGTGGATCGAGCCGTCCTGGTAGACATGCACCAGCGCACCCGCCTGATTGTACCAGGTCGCTGTAAACGAGATGCCGAACTTGACCGGAGTCAGCGCAATGCCCTTGCGGATGACGCGGCTCGTCTCGTTGAAGGCGAGGATTTCCTGGCGGCGTGCCTGATAGTTGGACGAGGTCTCCAACTCGTCCACGATGCGGTGGATGATGTTGTCCTCGACCGTCTGGTGATAGGGCGTCAGCACGCGGTCCGAGCCGGGCAGGCCATAGAAATTCGCCTTGCGGATCTCCAGCGGGTCCTTTCCCAGCGCATAGGCGATCTCCTCGATGATGCGCTCGCCGCCGACCAGCCCCTGCGGCCCGCCGAAACCGCGGAAGGCCGTGTTGGAGACGGTGTGCGTCTTCAGCGGCTGCGAGGTGAGCAGCACATGCGGGTAGAAATAGGCATTGTCCGCATGGAACAGCGCGCGGTCGGTGACGGGGCCGGAGAGGTCGGAGGAATAGCCGCAACGCGCGGCATAGTTCGCCTTCACTGCCTGGATGCGGCCCTCGTCGTCGTAACCCGCCTCGTAGTCGATGAGGAAGTCGTGCCGCTTGCCGGTCGCCGTCATGTCCTCGTCGCGGTCGGGGCGGAATTTGACGGCGCGGTTCAGCTTTTTTGCCGAGACGGCGGCGAGGGCGGCGAACTGGTTGGACTGCGTTTCCTTGCCGCCGAAACCGCCGCCCATGCGGCGCACCTGCACGGTCACGGCGTTGGAGGGCACGCCGAGCACATGGCCCACCATGTGCTGCACCTCGCTCGGGTGCTGCGTGGAGGACCAGACGGTGACCTCGTCGTCTTCACCGGGAATGGCGAGCGCGATATGGCCTTCGAGATAAAAATGATCCTGCCCGCCGACGCGCATCTGGCCCTTCAGCCGGTGCGGTGCCGTTTCGAGCGCGGCCTCCGCATCGCCGCGTTTCAACGTCAGCGGTTCGGTGACGAGGGCCGCGCCATGGGCGAGCGTATCGGTAACGTCGGTCCAGTGCGGCAGGTCGCGGTAGTCGATCTTCGCCAGCCGCGCGGCGCGGCGGGCACTGTCGCGGGTCTCGGCGATGACGCAGAAGATCGCCTGGCCGTGGAACTCCACCTTGCCCTCCGCGAGCACCGGCTCGTCATGGCAGCCGGAGGGGCTGATGTCGTTGACGCCAGGCATGTCGGCGCCGGTCAGGACGAGGACGACGCCGGGATAGGCCTTCACGGCAGAAAGATCGACGGAAAGGATGTCAGCATGCGCCCGGTCGCTCATGCCGAGCGCCGCATGCAGCGTGCCTTCGGGCTCCGGCATGTCGTCGATGTAGTCGGCGGTGCCGGTGACATGCTTGTGCGCCGAATCGTGGCGCAGCGATGCGTGCATGGGCGCGGAGATCGTCTTGCGGTCTTCGAAGGTGGACTGGTCCATCAGCGGGGTCCTCCTGTACCGGATGCCACGACGAAAGCGGTGGGCGGCGTGCCGTGCGGGTGGATCCTCGGGTCAAGCCCGAGGATGACGGGATAGAGGGTGGTGCGAGGGACAGGAAGAAGCGCCGCCTTATCCGGAAGTCCGCTTCGCAGGCGCCTCCATGTCCTCCCCTCCGTCATCCTCGGGCTTGACCCGAGGATCCACCTTCCGAATGTGCTCGCTCTCATGCCACCTCCTCGAACCGCCGCACCTGCGCGATTTCGCCGGAGGTTTCGAGATAGAACCGCGTCAGCAGGTTCTTGGCCGTCAGCATGCGGTAGTCGGCCGTGGCGCGCCAATCGGTCAGCGGCTTGTAGTCCGCGTCGAAGGCTGTCCGGGCGGCGTCGATGGTGGCTTCCGTCCAGGGTTTGCCGATCAGTGCTGCCTCGACATTACTCGCCCGCTTCGGCGTGCCGGCCATGCCGCCGAAGCAGAGGCGGGCGTCGGTGACGGTCCCGTCCGGCGAAAGTGTTATGCGGAAGGCGCCGCACAGTGCTGAAATGTCCTCGTCGCGGCGCTTCGTGATCTTGTAGACGGCGAAGTGAGTGTTCGCGGGCAGGGCGGGCACGTAGAAGCTTTCGACGAACTCGTGCGCGCGGCGGTCCTGCTTGCCGTAGTCGATGAAGTAGCTTTCGAGCGGCAGGTCGCGCCGGCCGTCTTTGGAACGCAGGGTGAGCGTGGCGCCAAGCGCGATCAGCGGCGGTGGCGTATCGCCGATGGGGGAGCCGTTGGCGATGTTGCCGCCGATCGTGCCCATGTTGCGCACCTGCTCGCCGCCGATGCGGTCGATCAGCGGCCGCAACGGCGAGATCATGCGACAGAGCGCGTCGAAGGCCTGGCTATAGGTGACACCGGCGCCGATGCGCACACCGTCCGCCGTCTCCTCGATCGATTGCAACTCGGTGAGGTGGTTGATGAAGACGACGGGGTTGAGGTCACGGAACTGTTTCGTCACCCAGAGGCCGACATCGGTGGAGCCGGCGACGACGGTCGCCTTCGGTTCTTCAGCGAGGATGCCGGCGAGATCGTCGAGCGAGGCGGGCACGATCACCCGGCCGTCGCCCTCGCTGATGCGAATGGTTTCCGCCGGCGCCATGGCGGTGAGCTTCGCCAGCACCGCCGCCCGCGTGCGCTCGATGGGATCGAACACGGCGCTCGGCCGCGCGGCGGCAATCGCCTCGGCGGCGCGCACGATCGGCTCGTAGCCGGTGCAACGACAGAGATTGCCTTGCAGCGCCTTTTCGATGCGCGCGCGGCCCGGCGCCGGATCGGCAAGCCAGAGGCCGTAGAGCGACATGACGAAGCCGGGCGTACAGAAGCCGCATTGCGAGCCGTGATAGTCTACCATCGCCTGCTGCACGGGATGCAGCACGCCGTCCGCACCCGCCAGATGCTCGACGGTGACGACATGGGTCGCATTCATCGAGCCCAGCAGGCGGATGCAGGCATTGACGCTTTCATAGGCGAGCCGGCCCTCGACCACGCGGCCGACCAGCACGGTGCAGGCACCGCAGTCGCCCTCCGCGCAGCCTTCTTTCGTGCCGGTGAGGCGGCGGCTGAGCCGCAGCCAGTCGAGCAGGGTGCCCGTCGGCGGCACATGGCGGAGCGCGATGTCCTCGCCATTCATGATGAAGCGGATGCTGCCGGTGTCCGTGTGCATCTTTATCCTTATTGGGCGGTCCAGCCGCCATCGACGGATATATGGGTGCCGTTGATCGATTTTGCCGCATCGGACGCGAGGAAAAGCGCGATGGCCGCCACCTCGTCGACGCCGACGAATTCCTTGGTCGGCTGGAATTTCAGCATGACGTCGGACTTCACCTGCGCTTCGCTGATGCCGCGCGCCTTCGCCGTGTCGGGGATTTGCTTTTCGACGAGCGGCGTCAGCACGTAGCCGGGGCAGATCGCGTTCGCGGTGATGCCGTTTTCGGCGATTTCGAGCGCCACGGTCTTCGTGAGGCCCATGATACCATGTTTCGCCGCGACATAGGCCGCCTTGAACGGCGAGGCGACGAGGCCGTGCGCGGAGGCCACGTTGATGATGCGGCCAAAACCCTTGCGCTTCATATGCGGAATGGCGTTGCGGATGGTGTGGAACGAGCTCGACAGGTTGATCGCAATGATCTGGTCCCACTTTTCCGGCGGAAAGTCCTCGATCTTCTCGACATGCTGGATGCCGGCATTGTTGACGAGGATGTCGACGCCGTCGAACTGTTCCACGGCGGTCTGGATAAGGTCGGAGATTTCGTGCGGTTTGGTCATGTCGGCCGGGTGGTAGATGACGCGGCCCTTGCCGAGGCCGTCGAGCTTCGCGCGGGCCGCCTCGATCTCGTCGGCCGCGCCAAAACCGTTGATGACGACATTGGCGTCGCTTTGCGCAAAGGCGGTGGCGATGGCGAGGCCGATGCCGCTGGTGGAGCCGGTTACGACGACACTCTTCATGCTTTTCAACTCCCGATATGCTGCTTCGCGTCAGCCTACGCCTAAAAACAACGCGATGACAATTGCGTTTTCCGCGCTGTAGAGTGGCGTGGGGCGGGTAACGCGATTTGCGTTTTATTTTCCTTTGACATTCGTTTTGATGTCGTATTGAAGATTCCGAAGGGTCTGGGAGCGACCTTCAGCTGGGAGGCAAGCATGGGCGGATATGTTCTCGCGATCGATCAGGGCACGACCTCGAGCCGGGCGATCGTCTTCGACGGCAAACAGAAGGTCGTCGGCTCCGGCCAGAAGGAATTCACGCAGATCTTTCCGCAATCCGGCTGGGTCGAGCACGATCCGGAAGAGATCTGGGACAGCGTCGTCTGGTCGGTCAAGGCTGCGCTGAAGAAGGCCGACGTCAAGGCCGCCGACATTTCCGCCATCGGCATCACCAACCAGCGCGAGACTGTGGTGGTCTGGGAGCGCGAGAGCGGCAAGCCCATCCACAATGCCATCGTCTGGCAGGACCGCCGCACCGCCTCCTATTGCGAGAAGCTGAAGAAGCAGGACCTCGAAAAGACCTTTACCAAGAAGACTGGCCTGCTGCTCGACCCCTATTTTTCCGGCACGAAACTGTCGTGGATGCTCTCCAACGTGAAGGGTGCGCGGGCGCGGGGTGCCAAGGGCGACCTCTGCTTCGGCACGATCGACACCTTCCTGATCTGGCGGCTGACGGGCGGCAAGTCGCATGTGACCGATGCCACCAATGCCAGCCGCACGTTGATGTACAACATCGCGGCAAACGACTGGGACAACGAGCTTCTCGACATCCTGCGCGTGCCCAAAGCCATGCTGCCGGAGGTGCTGGATTGCGCAGCCGATTTCGGCGTGACGGAAAAGGCGCTGTTCGGCGCGGAAATCCCGATCCTCGGTGTCGCCGGCGACCAGCAGGCCGCCACCATCGGCCAGGCCTGCTTCGAGCCGGGCATGATGAAATCCACCTACGGCACCGGCTGCTTCGCGCTGCTCAACACGGGCGCCGACATGGTGCGCTCGAAGAACCGTCTGCTCACCACCATCGCCTACCGCCTCGATGGCGAGACGACCTATGCGCTGGAGGGCTCGATCTTCATCGCGGGTGCCGCCGTGCAATGGCTGCGCGACGGGCTGAAGGTCATCAAGGCAGCACCCCATACCGGCGATCTCGCGGCGCAGGCCGACCCGACGCAGAACGTCTATCTCGTGCCTGCCTTCACCGGGCTTGGTGCGCCGCATTGGGACCCGGAGGCGCGCGCCGCGATCTATGGCATGACGCGCAACACCGGCCCCGCGGAATTCGCCCGCGCAGCACTGGAGGCCGTCTGCTACCAGACGCGCGACCTGCTCGACGCCATGCACAAGGACTGGAAGGCCAACGGCAAGGAGACGGTCCTGCGCGTCGACGGCGGCATGGTCGCCTCCGACTGGACCATGCAACGCCTTGCCGACATCCTGGACGCGCCGGTGGACCGCCCGACCATTCTGGAGACGACGGCGCTCGGTGCGGCCTGGCTTGCGGGGCAGCGTGCCGGTGTCTGGCCGGGCCGCAAGGGTTTTGCCAAGTCCTGGGCGCGCGATACGCGATTCGAGCCGAAGATGGATGAGAAGACGCGGGCCACGAAGATCAAGGGCTGGAAGGATGCGGTTCGGCGGACGCTGAGCGAGGGGTAGGAGCGAACATCAAAAGCTCTCCCTGCCAGTTAGGGACACTTTCACCGAGATGTTCAGCCAATGTTAAGACGAGAGGATTCGAGCACATAATCCACTCGCAATTCGTCATATTTTGCATTCCAGTCGCCGACGCCCTTCAAGGCTTTGAGGGCATTCTCCAAACGAACCGGCGCTACCACGGTTCTGAGCCTCAGCGTCTCGGATTCGGAACGAGATGCAGGACGAGTGATCGAACGATCGCGCGACTCCAGAAAGACCTGCCCATCTTGATTTACCTTGAAAACCGGCTGCGGAATGCGGTCGAGATTGTCGGTAACATTGCCGATTATCCGCCAATCGCCACAGTGGATTTTTGCATCGAGTGACAGTGCCGCCAACAAAAGCTGCTCGGAGGCGACACTGTTGGGATCGACATCTTCGGTGGAATGAACAGCATCATAAATGACGATGTAAAGTTCGCCTATCCAGTCACCGGCAATCTGACCGATTCCGAACCGGGAACCGTCGATGGGGATCAAAAAAACATCACCCACATGGGCTTTCTTATTCATTACGCGCTTACCTCTTTCTCTGTTCCGGCTAGAAGTGGGCTGCACAGGAAGGCGACCTGGAGATCAGCGCCCGCACCCTCTCCTCCGCCCACCCTGATCCAAAAATCAAAAATATTCCGTTCCGCCCTGTCGGCTGAGACGCTACTTCTACGTCTTCCAACCAACGGGAGTTCACCATGCTGTATGCCGTTCTTTGTTATGATAGCGAAAGTGAAGTCAGCGCCTGGAGCAAGGAGCTGGACGACAAGGTCATGGCCGATCTCGGCGCCGTCAACCAGCGCTATGCGGAGGCGGGCAAGCTCGGTCCCGTCGCGCGGCTGATGCCGACGACGGCGGCGGTCACGGTACGCAAGGGTGCGACGGACGATATCGTCATGGACGGGCCTTTTGCCGAAACCAAGGAACAGTTCCTCGGCTTCTTCGTCATCCAGGTGGAAACGCTGGAGGAGGCGATCACTTTTGCGCGCGAGCTTTCCGCCGCCAATCCGGCCAACGGCACCTATGAAATCCGGCCGTTGCAGTTCTTCAATCCGGGAGGTCCCATAAAATGACAGAGCTTGCCTGGATCGATCTGGCGCTGACGTCGGCACGGCCGCAGGCCATGGGGGCGCTTCTGCGCTACTTCCGCAACCTCGACCTTGCGGAGGAGGCTTTTCAGGAGGCCTGCCTTCGCGCGCTGAAAAACTGGCCCGAAAAAGGTCCGCCGCGCGATCCGGCAGCATGGCTGATCTTCGTCGGCCGCAACAGCGGCATCGACCAGGTGCGCAAACGCGCCAAGCACCAGCCGCTTCCGCCCGAAGAGGTTCTGTCCGATCTGGAGGATACCGAAAGCGACCTCGCGGACCGGCTGGACGGCGCGCATTACCGCGACGATATCCTGCGCCTGCTCTTCGTCTGCTGTCATCCGGACCTGCCGGCCACACAGCAGATCGCGCTGGCGCTGCGCATCGTCTCCGGCCTTTCGGTGAAGCAAATCGCGCGGGCCTTCCTCGTCTCGGAAGCGGCGATGGAGCAGCGCATCACTCGGGCGAAGGCGAAGGTGGGGGCGGCCGGCATTCCCTTCGAGACGCCGGATGCGGTGGCGCGCGCTGAGCGGCTCGGCATCGTCGCGGCGATGATCTATCTCGTCTTCAACGAGGGCTATTCGGCCGGCGTGCCGGAGCGGGCGGACGCGCCGTTCTGCGCGGAGGCGATCCGGCTCTGCCGGCTGCTGCTCACGCTTTTTCCCTCCGAGCCGGAGATCATGGGGCTGACGGCGCTGATCCTCATCCAGCATTCGCGGCTCGATGCGCGCTTCGACAGGCAAGGCCAGATCGTGCTGCTCGAAGACCAGGACCGCACGCTCTGGGATCGCGGGCTGATCGACGAGGCGCTGGTGCTGATCGACAAGGCGATCCGGCACCGCATGCCGGGCGCCTTCCAGATCCAGGCGGCAATCGCAGCCCTGCATGCCCGCGCCAAAACGGCGGCGGAGACGGACTGGTTGCAGATCGACCTGCTCTACCAGACGCTCGAACGCCTGCAGCCATCGCCGGTGGTGCGGCTCAACCGGGCGGTCGCCGTTTCGAAGCGGGAAGGGCCGGAGGCGGCGCTAGCGCTGGTCGAGCCGCTGGCGGACAAACTCAACGGCTATTTCTATTTCCACGGCCTGCGCGGCGGCCTTCTGAAGCAGCTCGGCCGCTACCGCGAGGCGCATGAGGCCTTCGACCGCGCCATTGCGCTCGCCACCACGCCGGCCGAGGCGGCCCATATCCGCCAGCATCTCGACAGCGTGCAGCGCGAGATGGCGAATGCGGAAAAATAATGCGGCTTCGATGTCGGTTCTGCCGCCCGCCGGCCGTCCTTGATACGAACCAACCGATCACACCCAAAGAGGAAACGGACCATGACCGAGATCAACGAAATCAAGCCCGCCAACAACCGCGAACTGGTGCTGACCCGCGTGCTGAACGCCACGCCTGCCCAGCTCTTCAAGGCCTGGACGACGCCGGAAATCCTGAAGGAGTGGTTCATGCCGAAGCCCTATGCGCTGGCGCTCGTCGACATGGAGCCGCGCGACGGCGGCAAGTTCCGCACTGTCATGACCGGCCCGGACGGTTTCCACATGGACAGCACCGGCGTGTTCCTGAAGGTGGAGCAGGACAAGCGCATCATCACCACGGATGCCTTCGGCCCGGACTGGAAGCCGACGGAAAAGGCCTTCTTCAGCGCGGAAATCCTGTTCGACGACCTCGGCAACGGCCAGACCCGCTACACGGCCATCGCCCGCCACTGGAATGTCGAGGATGCCGAGGCGCATGAAAAGATGGGCTTCCATGAAGGCTGGGGGCAGGTTGCCACGCAGCTCGAAGAGGTTGCCTCGAAGCTTTGAACGGATGAACGGGGCGGGTAACCGCCCCGTTCCCTATCGGTAAACACACTGTTTCCCGATCCGCCCTTTCAAACCGCCGCCGCGGGACATATCTCCGGTCAAATCCCTCCTGCGCGGAACATCCCATGGAACTTGGCCTCTATACATTCGCCGACGTCGATCCCAATGCCGCCGACAAGGGGCGGGAAGGGGAGCGGCGGCTGAAGAACCTGCTGGAAGAGATCGAGCTTGCCGATCAGGTGGGGCTCGATGTCTTCGGGCTGGGCGAACATCACCGGCCGGATTATGCCGCCTCGGCACCCGCCGTCGTGCTGGCGGCCGCAGCCGCGCGCACGAAAAACATCCGGCTGACGAGCGCCGTGACGGTTCTGTCCTCGGACGATCCGGTGCGCGTCTTCCAGCAATATTCGACCGTCGATCTCATTTCCGGCGGCCGGGCGGAGATCATGGCGGGGCGCGGCTCCTTCATCGAATCCTTCCCGCTCTTCGGCTATGCACTCGATGATTACGACCAGCTCTTCGAGGAGAAGTTGGACCTGCTGCTGGCACTGAACGAGAGCGAAAAGGTCTCGTGGAACGGCACGATGCGGCCGCCGCTACCGGGGCTTGGTGTCTATCCGCGCCCGGCGCATGGCAGGTTGCCGATCTGGATTGCCGTCGGTGGCACGCCGCAATCGGTGGCGCGCGCGGGCGCCTATGGCCTGCCACTGGCGCTCGCCATCATCGGTGGCACGCCGTCGCGTTATGCGCCGCTTTTCGATCTCTACCGCGAGGCCGCGCGCCGCGCCGGGCAGGACGAGGCGAAGCTGAAGACCAGCATCAACGTGCACGGCTTCATCGCCGACACGACGGAGGCTGCGGCCGATGCCTTCTACGGCCCGCAGGCCGAGGTGATGAACCGCATCGGCCGCGAGCGTGGCTGGGGGCCGACCAGCCGGGTGCAGTTCGACCAGTCGACCGGGCCTACAGGGCACCTCTTCCTCGGGGATCCGGAGACGGTGGCGACGAAGATCGCCGCGCATCAGCGGATTTTTAAAAACGACCGATTCCTGCTCCAGATGGCGATCGGCCAGATGCCGCATGACAAGATCATGCGTGGCATCGAGCTTTACGGCACGAAGGTCGCGCCGCTGGTGCGCGAGATGCTGGCGGAGGTGCCGGCGGCCGCTTCGGCCTGACAAGCACCCGCGGGCGTGATAAGACCGCCCGCGAAAGAGAGATGCGATGACCCTGGAAAACGATGAAGACCTCAACGGCCTGAAGGCGATCGGGCGGATTTGCGCCAATGTGCTCCAGCACATGTCGACCTCCATCCAGCCGGGCATGACCACCGCCGAACTGGACCTCATCGGCCGGCGCATGCTGGAGGCGGCGGGGGCAGTTTCTGCACCGGAGAGCTGCTACAAGTTTCCGGGCGCCACCTGCATCAGCATCAATGAAGAGGTGGCGCATGGCATTCCGGGCGACCGGGTGATCAAGCAGGGCGACCTCATCAACATCGACGTCTCCGCCGAGCTCGACGGCTATTTCGCCGATACCGGCGCCTCCTTCACCGTCGGGCGCTCGACGCCGGCCGTGGAGCGCCTTTGCCGCGATGGCAAGCGGGCGCTCTGGGTCGGCCTCAAGGAAGTGAAAGCCGGCAAACCGCTCGCCGAAGTCGGCAAGGCCATCGGCGAATTCGCGCGCAAGAATCGCTATACGCTGATCGCGAACCTCGCGAGCCACGGCGTCGGCCGCTCGCTGCACGAGGAGCCGACGGAAATCGCCACCTGGCCCGATCCGCAGGAAAAGCGCCGCATGACGGATGGCCTCGTCTTCACCGTCGAGCCGTTCCTGTCGCTCGGCGCCAACTGGGCGGAAAGCGGCACGAAGGACGAATGGACGCTCTACAGCGAGCCGAGTGCGCCGACGGTGCAGTTCGAGCATACGGTCGTTGCCACCCGCAGCGGGCCGATCGTCGTGACGCTGCCAGGTTAAGCCTTCACCGGCGCTGATCCGTCGATCAATAATTGTCGTTTGCCGCTCTCATGTTGCAGTGCGAAGGTCGCGGCATGACGATGATACAAAGCACGCCCGTCCTGTCGCGCGAACCCGTCCGGGCGGCCATTGCCGGCGCGCTCGCCATGGCCGTCGCCATGGGGCTCGGCCGCTTCTTCTATACGCCCGTGCTGCCCGGCATGATGGCCGGCCTCGGGCTCAACGCCGCCGATGCCGGCATCATCGCGGCGGCGAATTTCGCGGGTTACCTGCTCGGTGCGGTGCTCGCCGCCTATGGCTGGGCGGCCGGCTTCGAGCGGCGCCTGGCGCTCGGCTCATTGGTCGCTACGGTGCTGCTGCTCCTCGCCATGAGCCTGCTATCCGGGGTGGCCGCGCTCTCCGTCGTACGCTTCCTCGCGGGTCTCGCCAGCGCCTTCGCCCTGATCTTCACAACCGGCATCGTGCTTTCCGTCGGCCTCGCGCATCGGGATCCGCGCGTGCAGATGGCGCATTTTTCCGGCGTCGGCATTGGCATCGCGGTGTCGGCGGTGCTCGTCTACCTGCTGTCGCTCGTCCACGTCTCGACGATTGCGCCTTGGCGCGTCGACTGGCTTGCAGGCGCCGTGCTCGGTGCCATCGGCCTCGCCGTCGTCATGCTGCTGCTGCCGCGCCCGGTGGGTGGTGCAACGGCCGTGCGCGAGCCTGCCATCGTGTGGACCCGGCCCATGGTGGCGCTGACGCTGAGCTATGGATTGTTCGGCATCGGCTATGTCGTGACGGCCACCTTCATCGTCGCCATCGCGCGGGAGGGCGCGCAAAGCCCGCTGCTCGAATGCCTCACCTGGCTCGTTACCGGTGCCTGCGCGGCGATTTCCCTTATGGCCTGGAAGCCGATGGAGCGGCGCTACGGCGTGGCGAGGGCCTATCTCGCGGCGCTCCTCCTGGAGATGGTGGGCGTCGCGGTCACGGTCACGCTGCCCTTTCCCGCCTCGGCGCTGATTGGCGGCGCGCTGCTCGGCCTCACCTTCATCGTCATCACCGCCTATGGCTTGCAGCTCGGCCGGGTACTCGCCAGCGAAAGCCCGCGCCGTGTGCTGGCGCTGATGACGGCGGCGTTCGGCGTGGGGCAGATCCTCGGGCCGCTCGGCGCGGGCTTTCTCGCGGCGCGCACGGGAAGCTACGTGCTGCCGAGCCTCGCCGCCGCCGGCACGCTGCTTCTGGCTGCCGCCATCACCGTCGCCGGTGGGGCGCTTTCCATTAAATCTCGGTAATACAAGTCGCGAACGATTGTTGCGATGCGCAAACTCCTCTAGGTTCTGCGCGAACCGGCGGCGTTGCCGCCCTATGCAAACGAGAGTTTCGCACCTTGTTCCACTCCTTCTTCCCGCAGCCGAAGTTGTTCTTTACCTCCGGCATCCTCTGGGCCGCCGTGTGTATCGCCGTCTGGTATACGGTGGGGCCGCAAATCGGCGCCGCGATCGGCCTGCCGCCGCTCGGCCCGAATGAGAAGGCCGCGATCGGCCTTGCCTATTTCGTTTCGCCGGATAACCTCTGGTTCTACCTCTACTTCACGATCTTCGTGCTGATCTTCGGCCTCGCCTGGAAGGTGATCGCGCGTGACCATCCCTGGACGAACTGGTCGATCTGGGGCTCCGCCTTCATCATCTTCATCGCCTATTTCTCCGTCCAGGTATCGGTGGCGCTGAACAACTGGCGCGGGCCGTTCTTCGACCTGTTCCAGGGGGCGCTGTCGAAACAGGGCAACGTCACGGCCGAGCAGCTCTTCTCGTTGCAGCTGCGCTTTCTGGAAATCGGCATGGTCGGCGTCGCGCTCAACGTGATCACGGCGTTCTTCACCAACCACTATGTCTTCCGCTGGCGCACCGCCATGAACGACTATTACATGTCCATGTGGCCGAAGCTGCGCCACATCGAAGGCGCCTCGCAGCGTGTGCAGGAAGACACGATGCGCTTTGCCAACATTCTCGAAGGGCTGGGCGTCACCTTCATCAACTCGATCATGACGCTGGTCGTGTTCCTGCCGCTGCTCTTCCGCATGTCGGAATTCGTCGGCGACCTGCCGATACTCGGCGCCGTGCCGCATTCGCTGTTCTGGCTGGCGATCGGCTGGTCGCTGTTCGGTACGGTGCTCTTGGCTGTCGCCGGTATCAAGCTGCCAGGCCTGCAGTTCCGCAACCAGCGCGTCGAGGCGGCCTATCGTAAGGAGCTCGTCTATGGTGAGGACCATGCGGACCGTGCAGATCCCGTCAGCGTGCGCGAGCTCTTCTCCAACGTGCGGCGCAACTATTTCCGCATGTACTGGCACTATTGCTACTTCAACGTGGCGCGCTTCGGCTATGGCCAGCTCGACGCGATCTTCCTGAACTTCATCCTGATCCCGACCATCGTGGCCGGCCGCATCACCATGGGCACCTGGCAGCAGATCGCCACCGCCTTCGGCGAGGTGAGCAATTCCTTCCAGTATCTGGTGAACTACTGGTCGACGATCGTCGAACTGCTGTCGATCCACAAACGTCTGAAGGCCTTCGAGGCAGCGATCGACGACAAGCCGCTGCCGGAGATCGACCAGCGTTACCTGGCACGCCAGACGGAAGAAGACGCCGAGCCCGCCTGATCGGCCTCCGCGCGGATAACAGACCTAGAGGGCGGCGCCAGTCGCCCTCTTTTCTTTTGCGAGAATGTCCATCGCCTCGACATAGCTGACGCAGGCGACGTCCTTTTCTCCGCAGGTCTCCGTCAGGAACCGGTCGAGTGCGCGCCAATAGGCGCCGGCATTCATCTCGACGAAGTGGAAGCCGAGCTGGAGGGGGATGCGGTCGCCGTCATATTGTTTGGCGAAGGCGTCGCGATAGGCCTTTAGCGTGCTTTCCTCGAAGGCGGCGCTCTTCTCCGGCTTCTCCTTGCCCTTGGAATGGCGGACGTAGAGATTGTAGTCCATGGCGATGACCGGACGCTGTGCGTCGCCTTCCGGAACGAGGGGGAGCGCGAAGCGGGCGAGCGCGCCGCTTGCCACCGGCATGGCCGGCCCCTTCGAAACGAGGCTGGCGTCGTAGGTGAAGCCATTGGCCTCCAGCGCCTTGACCAGCCCGCTGCCGGCGGAAAAATAGGGCGCGCGAAAGCCCTTGATGTCTTCCTTCACGAAACGCTGCCAGTCCGCGGGCTCGCGCTCGCCGACACCGGCATTCTTCCAGCCGTTCTTCAGCGCCTCGTGGAAGAAGGCGAACTCGGCCTTCCAGTCGTCCGCGCTCCACTTGCCGCCGTCGAAATGGCCGCAGCCGTGGCTGCCGATATCGTGGCCCTCCAGCTTCGCCAGCCAGATTTCGCCGAGCCGCAGGATCGTGTCCTCCCGGTCCGGCGAAAAGCCGACATTGGAGCGGCCGCGCTTTTCATGCGGCGCCTGGTATTTGGCGCGCTCGTCCTTCGGGAAGAGGAAGGTGCAGGAGAGGAAATAGGTGAAATGCGCGCCGGTGCGCTTTGCCATGGCGCGGCTCTTCTCCCAGAGCAGGTTGTCATGCGCGCCGTCGAAGGAGACGATGACGAGCTGCTTGCGCTTGGTCGTCCCGATCGTGTCGTCCTTGGCAAGCGCCGGACCGGCGATGAGGCCGGCGGCGAGAAGGGAAGGGAGGATTCGGGACGATATTGCGAAAGACATGGGCACCTGCGGCAATTTGCAAAGGGTCTGTCATGGTTTCCGAATGCGGCAATCCTTTGATCGGGCTGGAATTGTCCGGCCTTGACGGCTATTCCAGACGGGATCGGCCACGCGCCGCCTTTTTTCCAGGGACATTTCCATGACGTTGCTCATCGCCGGTCTCGTTCTCTTCATCGTCACCCATCTCATCCGCCCCTTCGCGCCCGGCCTGCGCAATGCCGGTATCGACGCACTCGGCAAGCCCGCCTGGATGGCGCTGCACGGCATCGTATCGCTCGCAAGCCTCGTGCTCATCGCCTACGGCTTTGTCGAGGCGCGGGCGAATGGCGGCGCGATGCTCTATTACCCGCCGACCTTCATGTCGCATATCGCGCTGACGCTGATGCTGATCGCCTCGATCTGTCTCGTCGCCGGCTTCCTGCCGGCCGGCCATATCCGCACGAAGCTGAAGTTCCCGATCCTCGTCGCCATCAAGATCTGGGCGCTCGCCCATCTTTTGGCGAATGGCGAGAGCTATTCGGTCCTGCTCTTCGTGACGATCCTCGCCTGGGCGGTCATCCTGCGCATATCGCTGAAGAAGCGCATCGCTGCCGGCGAGACGAAACTGCCGGTCTTCGTCTCGGCGAAAAACGACCTGATTGCCGTCGTCGTCGGCCTCGCGCTTTACGTCGTCATCGTCTTCTGGCTTCACGAGTGGGTGATCGGCGTCGCACCGATGGCGTGATCGGCGCGCTGATCCCGGGCTTTTCGCGCCTGCCCCCTTACTTTGCGGCCAAAATGGAGTAGAAGGCGCAAACTCCAATCGTCAGCAAGAGCCGGGCAGGGAATGGTAAATCAGGACGACAGCTTTATCCGCGAGGTCAACGATGAACTCCGCTCCGACCAGATGCGTCTGGTCTGGAGGCGTTTTGGTCGTATCCTCATCGGCATCGCCGTGCTGGTCGTTCTCGGCACGATCGGCAAGGTGAGCTACGATTACTGGCGCGACAGCGAGGCATCCGCCGCCGGCGACAGCTTCCTCGCCGCCCTCACGCTTGCCCGCGAAGGCAAGAACGAGGAAGCGCTTGCCGCGCTGACCGCGCTGGAAAAGGACGGTTTCGGCTCCTATCCGGTGCTTGCCCGCATGCGCTCCGCCTCGCTTCTGGCGACGACGGATGCCGCAGGCGCCGTCAGCGCCTTCACCGCGATTTCCAAGGACACCTCGGTGCCGCAGGCGCTGCGCGATGCAGCCCGCCTGCGCGCCGCCTACCTGCTCGTCGATACCGGCACCTACGACCAGGTTTCCGCCGAGGCTGAACAGCTCGCCACGCCGCAGAGCGCGCTGCGCCACTCGGCCCGCGAGGTTCTCGGCCTCTCCGCCTATAAACACGAGGACTATGCGCGCGCCAAGGAATGGTTCGACGCGATCCTCGCCGACAGCGAAAGCCCGCGCAATGTCGCCAACCGCGCGCAGATGCTGCTTGACCTGATTGCTGCAAGCGGCAAGCTGTCCTCCTAAACCGGCCTTCGCCGGTTCACCTGAACGGAACACATCATGAGCTTCACGGTCGCCATTGTCGGACGCCCCAATGTCGGCAAGTCCACCCTGTTCAACAGGCTCGTCGGCAAGAAGCTCGCGCTCGTCGACGACACGCCCGGCGTCACCCGTGACCGCCGTCCCGGCGACGCGCGCCTCATCGACCTGAAATTCCGCATCATCGACACGGCCGGCCTGGAAGAGGCAGCACCCGAGACGTTGCAGGGCCGCATGCGCGCCCAGACGGAAGCGGCGATCGACGAGGCCGACCTGTCGCTCTTCGTCGTCGATGCCAAGACGGGCCTCACGCCCGTCGACACGGCGCTCGCCGACATGCTGCGCCGCAAGGGCAAGCCGGTCGTGCTCGTCGCCAACAAGTCGGAAGCCCGCGGCTCCGACGGCGGCTTCTACGACTCCTACACGCTCGGTCTCGGCGAGCCGACACCGATCTCTGCCGAACACGGCCAGGGCATGCTGGACCTGCGCGACGCGATCGTTGCCGCGATCGGCGAGGAGCGCGCCTATCCCGAGGACGACGAGGCCGAAACCGATGTCGACGTGCGCGCGGAAGCCGCTGCCGAAGGCGCGGAGCAGGACGAGGATTTCGAGCCGGAATATGACGAGACGAAGCCGCTGCGCGTCGCCATCGTCGGCCGCCCGAATGCCGGCAAATCGACGCTGATCAACCGCTTCCTCGGCGAGGACCGGCTCCTGACCGGCCCGGAAGCCGGCATCACGCGCGATTCGATTTCCGTCGAATGGGACTGGAAAGGCCGCACGATAAAAATGTTCGACACGGCCGGCATGCGGCGCAAGGCGCGCGTGCAGGAGAAGCTGGAAAAGCTCTCCGTCGCCGATGGGCTGCGCGCGATCCGCTTTGCCGAGACCGTGGTCATCATGTTCGACGCGACGATCCCCTTCGAAAAGCAGGATCTGCAGATCGTCGATTTCGTGCTGCGCGAGGGCCGCGCCGCCGTGCTCGCCTTCAACAAGTGGGACCTGATCGACGACCCGCAGGCCGTCCTCGCGGAACTGCGCGAAAAGACCGACCGGCTGCTGCCGCAGGCACGCGGCATCCGCGCCGTGCCGGTCTCCGGCCAGACCGGCCGCGGCCTCGACAAGCTGATGCAGGCCGTCATCGATACGGACCGCACCTGGAACCGCCGCATCTCCACCGCCAAGCTCAACCGCTGGCTCGATGCGCAACAGATCCAGCATCCGCCACCGGCCGTCTCCGGCCGCCGCCTGAAGCTGAAATATATGACGCAGGTCAAAGCCCGCCCGCCGGGTTTCATGATCTCCTGCACGCGCCCCGATGCGCTGCCGGAATCCTATATCCGCTACCTGACGAACGGCCTGCGCAACGACTTCAACCTGCCCGGCGTGCCGATCCGCATCCACTTCAAGGCGTCGGACAATCCGTTCGCCAGCAAGGCGAAGAAGCGGCGCTGATTTTCGGGTCGGGCCTCATGTGCCCGCGGATCGCGCTCGGCGGGAAGCCGAAGCGGGCGCGGAAGCGCGTGGCAAACCGCGATTGCGATTCGTAGCCGACGGTTTGCGCAATGCTGAGGATGGAAAGCTCCGTCGATTGCAGGAGCTGCATGGCGAGCGACATGCGCACATCGATCAGCAGCGACTGAAAAGACCACCTTTCGGCGGCAAGCTTTCGCCGCAGCGTCGCCTCGCTGACATTCAGCGCCCGGCAGAGATCGGTACTTGTCCAATTCGCGTGCGGTTCTGCGGAGAGGATAGCGCGCACACGGTCGCTGACGCCCGCGGGCTTTGGCACAACGAAACGCCCGCCCGCGAGATCGAGCCAAAGCAGCAGTTCGGAAAGCCGGTGGCGGGCAATTTCGACGGGGATGCTGGCGGGTTCCGTGATTGCCTGCGCACAATCCGCGAAGGCGTCCTGAAAGCCGCGATGCGGGTGGTCGATCGTGAAGGCGCGCTCGAAAGGGCGGCCTTTGCCGGGTGTTGCGGCAAAGGCGGCCACGGTTTCCGGTTCGAAGGCGATCCAGCGCGCGACATAGGCGCTCGCACCATCCGCGGCATTGATCACGTCGAACGTCTCGCCCTGGGCGAGCGCAATGCAGCCGCCGGCCGGAACGCCCCATTCCTCTTCGCCGGCGCGCAGGATCTTGGTGCCGTGTTCGACGAGGATGAGAAGAGGGCGGGTGATCAGGATGTTTGCATAACGCAGCCGGTTATACTGCACGATGCGGGCAGAAGCGCCGATTTCCGGGCGTATGGCGATGTTCATCCGGTTCATCCTGTCGTCCCGCCCGCGCCTATCCCCGTTGGCTGAGCCCGGGCAAGGATTGTTAGCGCTTGCCCTTGGCGGAGATTGTTGCGGTGGCAAGCGTGTTCATGTTGCTGACGAAGCCGACCATGGCGGGCGTGGCGTCGTCCGGCACCGGCAGCCTCTCGATGCCGAGCGCCTTTATCGTGATCGTGTAGTCATGCTCCGGCCCGTCCGGCGGGCAGGCTCCGAGAAAGCCGGGTGTGCCCAGGTCCGTTGGCGTCATGCGCGTGCTGTGCGGCAGCGCCGCCTTGCCGTTGCCGGCACCCGCAGCAAGCGAGTTTGCGTCGGCAGGCAGGTCGATGACAACCCAGTGCCACCAGCCGGAGCCGGTCGGCGCATCCTTGTCGTAGATCGTCACGACGAAGCTTTTGGTCCCTACCGGTGCGTTCGACCAGCGGATATCCGGCGAGATGTTTCCGCCGGTGCAGCCCATGCTGTCGGCAAACTGTTCCTTCTGCACGGCGCCGGAGGCGAAGGCAGCGCTGGTAACGGTGAAATCGGCCGATAAGCCGGCCTGCGGGCAAAGGGAGAGCGCGGCGGCGAAGGCCGCCATGAAGCGTGATGTCGTCATGGTTTCTTTCCGTCTTCGGGGGTAACGGGGAGAAACTAGGACGATTCATGGCAACGGTCGGCGCGAGATCGATCGATTTTGGCACCGATCCGATCAATCAGCAGCCGGGCAGCTTGTCCTTCGCCACCAGCGCGCCGTGGTGCTGGATGACGCTGGCCGCGACATCGGCGGCAAATCGGGCCGCTTCGTCCGGGCGTGCGCCCGTTACCAGGCGGGCGAGGAAGGCGCCGTTGAAGCTGTCGCCGGCGCTCGTCGTGTCGATGATTTTTTCGACTTTTGCGGAGGGCGCGTGGCTGCGCGCGCCGCCGAAGACCAGCGTTGCGCCCTCGGCGCCATCCTTCACGACGATCTCGCCGACGCCGAGCGCGCGGTAGCGGGCGATCGTCTCTTCCAGCCCGGCATCGCCGAAATGGGTGGTTTCGTCGTCGAGGCTCGGCATGACCAGCGTTGCGGCGCGCGCGCCTTCGGTGATCGTCGCGCGCATACGTTCGGCATCGTCCCAGAGGCGCGGGCGGATGTTGGGGTCGAAGACGATGCGCTTGCCGGCGGCCTTGCCGCGGCGAAGCTCGGCGAGCAGGGTTTCGATATCCTCGGCCGGCAGGATCGCCAGCGTGATGCCGGAAAAGACGACCACGTCGGAGGCCTCGATGGCGGCGCGCAGCCGGTCGCCGTCCTGGGCGAGCAGTTTTGCCGCGGAGACGGAGCGCCAGTAGGAGAAGCTGCGCTCGCCGTCCTTCAGGTGGATCATGTAGAGGCCCGGTGAGCGGCCTTCGATGCGTGCGACATGGTCGGTGCCGATGCCGTGGCCGGCCATGAAGGCGAGCATCTCGTCTGAAATCATGTCGGTGCCGACGGCGGAGAAATAGTCGACGCTCCAGTCGGACGGCAGGTATTGGCGGGCATAATAGGCGGTGTTGAAGGTGTCGCCGGCGAAACTCTTGCGCATCAGGCCGCCGTCCGCCTGCATCAGTTCCACCATGCACTCGCCGATCGAGAGCAGCCGTCCCGCCATGTCGAAATCCTCCCGGCTAATTCCGCCGGAAAGAGGAAATACTGTCAAAGAGTTGGCGGGGCAAGACGATGCCGGCGCTTTCCGCCTGCCGTTGCCGCTCCACGCGGCCGATGCCGGGAATATGCACGCCGTATTCGCCCGAAAGCCGCTCCACATGCGCGGCGAGGCGGGCGGAAAATCCATCGGCGAGAAGCTGCGGCGCGAGCGCCAGCACGAAGAGGCCGGCGCCGGGCGAGGTCTCGCCCGCCTGGAAATCCGGCGCATCGACCGACCAGTTCGCCCCGGTGAGGCCGGCGGCGAGCACTTCCACCATCAGCGCGATATTGGCGCCGCGCTCTCCGCCGAAGGCCAGCAGCGCGCCTTGCATGGCCGCGAAAGGATCGATGGTCGGCTCGCCGTCCTGGTCGAGCGCCCAACCCTCGGGAATAGCCTCGCCGCGTGCCGCCGCCTCGCGGATCTTCAAAAAGGCGGTGGCGCTGGAGGCCTGGTCGATCAGCAGGAAGCGCCCGTCGTGGAGGGGAGCGGCGAAGGCGAGCGGATTGGTGCAATAGACCGGCTGGCGGCTGCCGGACCCGGCAAGCAGCGCCGGCCCATTGGTCGCGGCGATGGCCACAAGGCCCTCCTGCGCCAGCCGGGCGACATACCAGCCGAGTTCGCCCGTCGTGTAGCTGTTGTGCGCGGTGAAGATCGCGATGCCGAGCGCCTTCGCCTTCGTCACCAGTTCTTCATGCGCGACGGAAAACCCGTGCTGCGCCACGCCGCCCATCGCATCGCATTTGAGGATCGCCGGCACCGGCGAGGTGAGGAGGGGTTCGGCGCGCGCGACGATCCGCCCATCGACGAGGCTCCTGAGATAGTCCGTCAGGTGGGCGAAGCCGACCGCCCGTTTGCCGGCCATTTCGGCATCCACCGTGGCGCCGGCAAGGGCTGTGGCCCCCGCCTCGACCATGCCGACGCGCATCAGCGCCGTTTTGGCAAGCTCGATGGCTTCCGCGGGGGAAAGGGTGACGTCATCGGTCATGCGGTCAGCCTTCTCTCTGGAAATCGCCGGCATCATCCCGACCGATCCGCCCTTCGTCAACCTTCGAAAAATCGCGGGTTGTGCCGTTTACGCCCTAGGGTGCGCGCGTTACATCTTGTTGAACGCAATTGGAAACCGGAGCGAGAACGCATGGCAAAGCCCCGCAAGAAGGCCGACGACTGGTGGCGCGGCGCGGTCATCTACCAGGTCTATCCCCGCTCGTTCCAGGACACGACCGGCGACGGCATGGGGGATCTTCGGGGCGTCACCAAGCGGCTCGGGCACATCGCCTCGCTCGGTGTCGATGCGATCTGGCTGTCGCCCTTCTTCAAGTCGCCGATGGCCGACATGGGCTATGACGTCTCGGATTATTGCGACGTCGACCCGATGTTCGGCACGCTTGCCGATTTCGACGCGATGCTTTCCGAAGCCCACCGCCTCGGCCTCAAGGTCGTCATCGACCAGGTGATCTCGCACACTTCCGACCAACATCCCTGGTTCGTCGAAAGCCGCTCCAGCCGCACGAATGCCAAGGCCGACTGGTATGTCTGGGCCGATCCGAAACCGGACGGTACGGCGCCCAACAACTGGCTGTCGATCTTCGGCGGGCCGGGCTGGGAATGGGACGGCGTGCGCAAGCAATATTACATGCACAATTTCCTCATGTCGCAGCCGGATCTCAACTTCCACAACCCGGATGTGCAGGAGGCCTTGCTGAAAACCGTGCGCTTCTGGCTCGACCGTGGCGTGGACGGTTTCCGGCTCGACACGGTGAATTTCTACTTCCACGACAAGAAGCTGCGCGACAACCCGCCCCATGAACCCGATCCCGACGGGGTCGGCCTCGACGCGCCGGACGTCAATCCCTATGGCATGCAGACACACCGCTACGACAAGACGCAGCCGGAGAATGTCGAGTTTCTCCGGCGGTTTCGCGCTTTGCTCAATGAATACGAGGGCCGCATGACGGTCGGCGAGGTGGGCGATGGCGCACGTTCGCTGAAAACGGTTGCCGAGTATACGAGCGGCGGCGACAAGCTCAACATGTGCTACACGTTCGACCTGCTGGGGCCGGACTTTACGGCAGAACATGTGCGCAAATGCGTGCAGAGTTTCCAGCGAGCGGTGACGGACGGCTGGGTCTGCTGGGCCTTTTCCAACCACGACGTTAACCGGCATGTCAGCCGTTTCATCAAGACGCCGGAGGAGCGCGAGCGCGTTGCCAAGCTCGCGGTCACCCTGCTTTCGACGTTGCGCGGCTCGATCTGCCTCTACCAGGGCGAAGAGCTCGGGCTCACGGAGGCGGACCTCGCCTTCGAGGACCTGCGCGATCCCTACGGCATCCGCTTCTGGCCGGCCTTCAAGGGCCGCGACGGATGCCGCACGCCGATGCCCTGGCAGCGCAGCGAGGCCCATTCCGGCTTCAGCACGGGAAAACCCTGGCTGCCGGTGCCGGAGGAACATTCGCGCCTCTCCGTCGACGCGCAGGAAAAGGTCTCCGGCTCCGTGCTCAACCACTACCGCGCCACGCTCGCCTTCCGGAAGGAACACGAGACGCTGCACGACGGCGACATGTCCTTCCTCCATTCCAACCAGGATATCCTCGCCTTCACCCGCGAGAAGGGCGGCGAAAAACTGCTCTTCGTCTTCAACCTGACGCGTGAAAAGGCGGAGTTCGTGCCGGCAAAGTCGCTGAAGCTCGGCGAACCGCTGCCGGTGCCCGGGTTTGGCGCGAAGCTGAAGGATGGGACGATCGAGTTGGATGGGCTGGATATGGCTTGCGTGCGGATTTAGCGTTTTCGCCCGACGAGCCGGTCGTATTCGGCATGTGAGCCGATCCAGAACCAGATGAGTGTCTCCGTGTCGCTATCCCTGACGGCAAGCGCACGCCAGGAGATGCCGACGCGCGCGGACCAGAAACGGCCGACGGATTTGAGCTGCAAGGATGGATGAGCCGGGTTGGCCTTGAGGAGAGCAAAATTCCTGTCGGCTTGTTCGCGTATGTGCGATGGCAGTGCCTCGTAACACGTCCAGAACGCGTTCGTGGCGTGATGTTTCAAAGCGGGCGGGTCCGATTGCTGCGGAACTCAGACAAGGCGAGCTCAGCGAACTCGTCCAATGCTCCGTTGGCGGCGTCTTCGGTCAGATCCCGGTCCCAACGTTCAGCCTGAAGCGCCTCAAACCAGGCCGAGAATCGCTCGAACTCGTCTGGGCTAAGCTCTGAGACGCTCTTCTCGATTTGCTCCAGTTTTGTCATGCACACTCCTTATCGTACGTATTGTACGCGAAGGGGGCGCCGGAATGCAAACCTCACCCGATCAGCGCAAACCGGTCCACATCCACCATGCCCTTGTCCGAAATCTTCAAATGCGGGATCACCGGCAGGGGCAGGAAGGCGAGCTGGAGGAAGGGTTCCTGCAGCGTCGCGCCGAGCGCGAAGGCGGCCTGGCGCAGGTGATGCAGGGTGTCGCGGACGGTCTCGTAGGGTTCGAGGCTCATCACGCCGGCGACGGGCAGTGCGATCTCGCCGGTGACCTTGCCGTCCTCGACCACGACGAAGCCGCCCTTGATTTCGCCCAAACGGTTGGCGGCGAGCGCCATGTCGTCCTCGTCGACGCCGACGACGCAGATATTGTGGCTGTCATGGCCGACCGTCGAGGCGATCGCGCCCTTCTTCAGGCCGAAACCCTGGACGAAGCCGTTGGCGTGGTTGCCGTTCTTGCCGTGGCGCTCGATGACGGCGACCTTGATGATATCCTGCGCGAGATCGACGGTCGTCTGGTTGCCTTTCGCGGGCAGCTGGTAGCGCCGGTGCTCGGTGATGATCTTTCCCGGCAGCACGCCGATGACCGGCGTCTCGCCATCCGTGACCGGCACGGCAAAATGCGCGGCATTGACCGGTCGCGCCTTGACGCTGTCGAGGCCGACCGGGGCGACGGATTGGCGCGTTGCAAACAGTGCGTCGTCGACCCTGCGGCCGGCGGAGAACACGATCTCCGCCTTGCAGTTTTCCAGCGTGTCGATGACGACGAGGTCGGCGCGCCAGCCGGGTGCCACGAGGCCGCGGTCGCCGAGCCCGAAGGCCTTGGCGGCGGAGATCGAGGCGGCGCGATACATGGCGAGCGGCGCACGGCCATGGCCGATCGCGGTGCGGATCATATAGTCGAGATGGCCCTGCTCGGCGATGTCGAGCGGGTTGCGGTCATCCGTGCAGAGCGCGATGAAGGGTGACAGCCGCTCGGTGATAATAGGCAGCAGCGCCAGCAGGTCCTTGGAGACCGAGCCCTCGCGCACGAGGATGTGCATGCCCTTGCGGATCTTTTCCAGCGCCTCCTCGGCCGTCGTGCATTCATGCTCGGTGCGGATGCCGGCGGAGAGATAGCCGTTGAGGTCGTTGCCGCGCAAAAGCGGGGCGTGGCCATCGATATGGCCGCCCTGGAAGGCTTCGAGCTTGGCGAGACAGATCGGGTCCTTGTGGACGACGCCGGGGAAATTCATGAATTCGGCAAGGCCGATAACCTTCGGGTGGTCGCGGAAGGGCAGCAGGCGCTCGATCGGCAGGTCGGCGCCGGAGGTCTCCAGATGCGTTGCCGGCACGCAGCTCGAAAGCTGCACGCGGATGTCCATGATGGTTTCCAGCGCGCTGTCGAGGAAGAACTGGATGCCCTCCGTGCCCAGCACGTTGGCGATCTCGTGCGGATCGCAGATCACCGTCGTCACGCCATAGGGCAGCACGCAGCGGTCGAATTCATGCGGCGTGACCAGTGACGATTCGATGTGGAGATGCGTATCGATGAAGCCCGGCACGACGATGCGGCCGGAAATGTCGATCTCGGTGCGGCCGGTGTAATCGCCGCAAGTGCCGACGATGCGCTCGCCGGAAATCGCGATGTCGGAGGCGACGAGCTCGCCCGTCACGAGATCGAAGAACTGCCCGCCCTTCAGCACGATATCGGCCGGTTCGCGTCCGGTCCCCTGGTCGATGAAGCGTTCCAAGTCGGTCATGGCAAAGTCTCCGAATCCTTTTGCAGAGACTCTAGCGGCGCGGCGGCGAGAGGGAAGGGCCGGCGCGCCGAATTGCTAGACCGGGAAGGTGACGGAAAAAGCGAAGCGCTTCGTTTCGCCGCTGGCAAGCACCGTCGTAGAAGGTCGATCTTTCAGCTCGCGCGATCTGCCCAATTCCGCCGCGGTGCCGTGCCACGGCTCGACGCAGAGGAAAGGTGCGCCGGGTTTTGTCCAGAGTGCGAGGTTCGGCAGGTTTTCGAAGCGGAATTTCAGCGCCGGCCCGCCCTCGGCTTCGTAGGTCAGGCCGTCGCCCGCGCCTTCGGGGAAGACCAGCGCGTCGTTCTCGAACAGGCCGTGGGCGAGCAAGAGCCGGCCCTTGTTGAAGGGCGAGGCCTGACGCTCCGGGGAGAGCAGGCCGTTTTCCAGCGGCTGGCGGTCCGGCTCAGCGCCGTTGTCGAGGATGACGCTGTGCGCCCTGCCTTCCGCGCCGGGCAGGGGCCAGGCGAAGGCGGGGTGGAAGCCGAAGCCAAAGGGCATCGGGTCCTGCCCGCGGTTCTCCACCTCGGCAGCGACGGTCAGCGTGGCGCCATCGAGGCTGTGTTCGACGGAAAGCCGGAAATCGAACGGGTAGATGGCGAGGGTGTCCTCGGAGGCATCCAGCGTGAAGCGGCAGGCCGTCGCGCTGGCGCCGGCGGGCGAAAATTCCCGCCGCCGGGCGAGGCCGTGCTGCGCCATGGGGTAGGGCTTGCCGTCGATCAGCAGGGTGTCGTCCGGCGCCTTGCCGACGATCGGGAAGAGCACCGGCGAGCGCCCGGTCCAGAAGGCGGCGTCGCCGTTCCACAGCCAGTTCGCCCCGTCGCGCGATGTTATCGCCTGCATTTCGGCGCCGAGCGAGGAGACATCGATCGAGAGGTGGTCGTTCTCTATGCGGGTGATGGTCGGCATGAGGCTCTCCCCTGGTTTTATCGTGGGCACAATAGCCCCGAAACCGGGCGGGCTTGCAAGTGGTATCAGGGCACGGCTAACCTTCGGCCCCGCATGGAGAACGATATGCAGACGGCACATACCATACGCCCCGCCGAGACCTCGGAGATCCCCGCCCTTGCGCGGCTCTGGCATGCCGGCTGGCAGGATGGCCATGCGGCGTTGCTGCCAGTCGAACTGACCCGCCTGCGCACGCTCAGAAGTTTCGAAGACCGCCTGCCGGCCATGCTGGACGACGTGCGCGTCATCGGCGAGCCCGGCGCGCTGCTCGGTTTCTGCTACATCAAGCATGACGAGTTGGACCAGCTTTTCGTGGCACCGGACGGGCGCGGTGCGGGCATCGCCGCAGCCCTCGTCGCCCATGCCGAAGAGCGGCTTGCCGCCGATGGCGTAACAACCGCCTGGCTTGCCTGCGCGATCGGCAATGACAGGGCCGCGCGCTTTTATGAAAAATGCGGCTGGAAGCTGACAGGCACCGTCACCATCAGGACGGACACGATCGAAGGGCCGTTCGATCTCGACGTCTGGCGCTATGAAAAGACGCTTGTCCCCACCGCATAGTGGTTGATGGCGCGAGGCCGGCACCATATGTTCAGGTCATGAACCGGAACGACGCGGCAGGCCCGATCATCGTCTTCGATGCGGAGTGCATTCTCTGCTCGGCCAATGCGCAATTCGTGCTCCGGCACGATCACGCCCGCCGTTTCCGCCTCGCCTCCATGCAGAACGCGGTGGGTGCGAGCCTCTACCGCCGCTTCGGCATCGATCCGGCCGATCCCGAATCGATGATCGTCGTCGAAGGCGACCGGCTCTTCAAGGATAGCGATGCGGTGCTGGCGATCTATGCCGGCCTCGGCTGGCCATGGAAGGCTTTTGCGGCGCTGCGCTTCGTTCCCCGTTTCCTGCGCGACCCGGCCTATCGCTGGCTTGCGCGCAACCGCTACCGCATTTTCGGGCGGCGCGAAGCCTGCTGGGTGCCATCGCCGGACGATGCGGATCGGGTGCTGTGAAAAGCGTCATCGTGCTCGGCGGCTATGGCGGTTTTGGTGCCCGGCTTTCGAGACGGTTGGCAGCGGATGGCTGGGCGGTGCTGGTCGCCGGCCGCAACGGTCCCGCGGCCGAGCGCCTTGCCGCGGACCTGCCCAATGCCCGCGCGCTGGTGGCGGATCGCAATGCCGACCTTCGCCCACTCCTCGAAGCCCATAGTCCCTTCCTGCTGGTCGATGCGGCCGGGCCGTTCCAGGGCAGCGGCTACCAGGTCGCGGAAGCCTGCATCGCCTGCGGCGTGCACTATCTCGACCTTGCGGATGCACGGGATTTCGTCTGCGGCATCGGGCGGCTGGATGATGCGGCGCGGGCAGCCGGTGTCGCGGTCATCTCCGGTGGTTCCAGCGTGCCAGCGCTTTCCGGCGCCGTCATTGCGGAATTGTCGCGGGACATAGAGGCTGTGTGCTCGGTCGAAACCTCGATCAGCGCCTCCAACCGGGCAACGGCGGGCGCGTCGGTCGCGGCGGCGATCCTGAGTTATGTCGGAAAGCCGGTGCGGCTGTGGCGCGGACGGCGCTCTCGGCAGGAGACCGGCTGGCACCGGCTGCATGTCGCGCGCTATCACATTGCCGGCCGGGCGCCGATCCGTCGGCTGGTGGCGCTCGCGGATGTGCCGGACCACGATATCGTGCCAGCCACCATCCCCGGAAGGCCGGCCACGGTTTTTCGTGCGGGGCCAGAATTCGCCTTCCAGCTCCTGACGCTCTGGCTCCTGAGTTGGCCGGTGAAATGGGGTTGGGTTCGCTCGCTTTCACCCTTCGCCGGATGGCTGCTGCCGCTCCAGAAGCTGAGCGCTCGTTTCGGCACGGATCGTTCCGCCATGGCGGTCGAGCTCAAGGGATTTTCCGGGGGCGAGGCGTCGGTGCGCCGCTGGACGCTGATTGCCGAGAACGGCGACGGGCCGGAGATTCCGACGATTGCCGCGCATGTGCTGGCGAATGCCGTGGCGGTGGGGCGGTTGGTGCCAGGCGCGCGCCATACGGCGGGCGAGGTGGTGCTTGACGATTTCAGCCCGCATTTCAACAAGCTCGCCATCTTCCGGGCAGTCGAAAACCAGACCTATGAGCCACTTTACCGCCGCGTCATCGGCCCGGCCTATGCGACACTGCCGCAACCCGTTCGCGCGATGCACGACCTGATCGGCGATGCCGGCGCCGCCGGGCGGGCGAGGGTGCGGCGTGGAACCTCGCTGCCCGCGGGTATCGTCTGCGCCGTCATGCGCTTTCCCCCGGAAGGCGAACACGACCTGCATGTCTTCTTTGAGGAGCGTGACGGCGCCGAGCGCTGGACGCGCGATTTTGCTGGCCATGCTTTCACGAGCGAACTCAGCCAGAAGGGCGACCGTCTCACCGAACGTTTCGGCCCGATGCGCTTCTCCTTCGACCTGCCTTCGGACGCCACCGGCCTCACGATGGTGATGCGCGGATGGTCCGTCCTTGGCATCCCCATGCCGCTATGGCTCGCGCCGCGCAGCGAGGCGCGGGAATGGGCGGAGGGCGAGGATTTCTGCTTCGACGTGCCGATCGCGCTGCCGGGCATCGGCACCATCGTGCACTATTCCGGCCGCCTGCGACGAATTTAACCCCCAAACGAAAATGGCGGCCGAGGCCGCCATTTCGATCGGTTGCCAAACCTTGCCCCACCCACAACGTCATCCTCGGCCTTGAGCCGAGGATCCACTGGCGTAATCGGGTGAATGGATGGTCGGGTCAAGCCCGACCATGACGGAGGAGGGGCGGTGGCGATCAGATATTGTTCTGCAAGACCTCGCGCAGCTTGCCGAACAGGTCGTCGATATGGTGTTTTTCGATGATCAGCGGCGGGGAGAGCGCGATGATGTCGCCCGTCGTGCGGATGAGCAGGCCCTTTTCATAGGCCTTGAGGAAGGCGTTGAAGGCGCGTTTGGTCGGCTCGCCGGCGATGGGCGCGAGTTCGACGGCGCCGATCAGGCCGACATTTCTGATGTCGATGACGTTGGGGCAATCCTTCAGCGAATGCAGGCCGTCCTCCCAGTAGGAGGCGAGTTCGGCGGCGCGGGTCAGTAGGCCTTCTTCTTTGTAGGTATCGAGCGTGCCGAGGGCTGCGGCGCAGGCCAGCGGATTGCCGGAATAGGTGTAGCCGTGGAAGAACTCGATCATGTGCTCCGGGCCATTCATGAAGGCATCATGGATCTCGGAGGTCACGAAGACGGCGCCCATCGGGATCACGCCGTTGGTGAGGCCCTTGGCGGTGGTGATGATGTCCGGCTTCACGTCGAAATATTGCGCGGCAAACGGCGCGCCGAGGCGGCCGAAACCGGTGATGACTTCGTCGAAGATCAGCAGGATGCCATGCTGCGTGCAGATCTCGCGCAGCTTCTGGAGATAGCCCTTCGGCGGGATGAGCACGCCGGTGGAGCCGGCGACGGGCTCGACGATGACGGCGGCAATCGTCGAGGCGTCGTGCAGGGTAATGATGCGCTGGAGTTCGCTGGCAATGTCGCCGCCATGTTCCGGCTCGCCGCGCGAAAACGCGTTTTTGTCCGGGAAGTGGGTGTGCGGCATGTGGTCGACGCCGGTGAGCAGCGTGCCGAACATCTTGCGGTTCGAGACGATGCCGCCGACGGAGATGCCGCCGAAATTGACGCCGTGGTAGCCGCGCTCGCGGCCAACCAGGCGGAAGCGCGAACCGTCACCCTTGGCGCGGTGATAGGCGAGGGCCACCTTCAGCGCGGTCTCGACCGATTCGGAGCCGGAATTCGTGTAGAGCACGTGGTTCATGCCCTCGGGAGCAATGTCGACCAGGCGGTTGGCAAGCTCGAAGGCCTTGGGGTGGCCGAGCTGGAAGGCGGGGGCATAGTCGAGTTCGCCGGCCTGTTCGCGGATCGCCTCGGTGATCTTCGGGCGGCAGTGGCCGGCGTTGACGCACCAGAGGCCCGCCGTGCCGTCGAGCACCTGCCGGCCGTCATGGGTCGTGTAGTGCATGTCCTTGGCGCCGACGAAGAGGCGCGGTTCCTTCTTGAACTGCCGGTTCGCCGTGAACGGCATCCAGAAGGCGCGCAGATCGTTGGGGGTGTTGAGGCGGTTGGACATGCGGTCTCTCCGGTGCTTCTGAATGCGGGGGCTTTTGAATGCGGGGCCATGCGGATGGCAAATTTTACCCGGCGGTCAAAGTATCAAGGCGCCCCGGGGCGTCAAGCAGCCTTGGGCACGCAGCCATGCAAAACGCCCCGGACGGACATCCGGGGCGGCCTATGCCGGGTGATTTCATTCTGTTCAGGCGATGCGCAGCTTCTTTTCGGCGGCGCCGCTGCCGGAAGCCCGATAGATGCGCTCGAGCGCGTCGAGGATGGTCAGCACGGCATCCGACTTGCTCGAATAATAGATGGTCTGGGCATCGCGGCGCGTGGTCACCAGGTTCTGTGCGCGCAGCTTCGAAAGGTGCTGGGACAGCGCCGACTGGCTGAGGCCGACCTGGTTTGCCAGGGCGCCGACCGCGATCTCGCCTTCGACCAGCACTTTCAGGATGAGCAGGCGTTTGGGGTTCGCCATGGCGGAAAGAAAGTCCGATGCAACTTCGGCCTGCGCGTGTTCTGCGTCTGAAATCTTGTCCATCTGAAACTCCTTTGGGCGTTTCCGCTTCAAATCATATGATTTTATGTGAATCCGCTTGTTAGCATATAAACAAAATACCCCTCATCAAGAGCCAGAAATGGGGGTATGCTGCACGCATAGCGATAGGCGCAGGCCGAAAACCCGGAACACGCCAAAGCGGACGGACGCGGAAACGCCGCTTTTCAGCCAGCCGCCCGTGCTTCGCGAAGCAAACGCGCAAGCTCGCCCCTGAGTTCCGACGCCTGATCAAGTTCGCGTGAAAATTCCAATCGCTTCAATTTATCGCCGCTCGCAAGGTCCACGCCGGCCGCATCGAGGCCGACGATGATCCATTCGCCGTCCTTTGCGCCGCAATAATGGCGGGCATAGATGCCGGCTGCCTCCGCATGATCGCTGTTCATGTGCTCGACGGCGCCGGTTTCCATCTCGGCGAGCGCGCCGCGGGCGGGCGAGCGAATCAGCAGGTCGTTGGCGGTGAGCAGGAAGGCCTTGCCGAAGCCGCCGTTCAGATGGGCGCGCAGCGGCACGAGGCGGAAGAAGGCGAAATCTGGGAAATCGACATAGAGCTTGGCCTTCGGATGGCGGCGGATGAAGCGTTCGCGCAGCGCCGCATGCGAATCGCTTTCGCGCGCCACCTCCTCGGCCTCGCAGATGACGGTGAGGCGCGGATGGGCGAGCGGATCGCCCTTGCCGGGCTCGCCGGCGAGGAGCGAGGCGCGCGGATCGCGCCGCAACGCCTGGGTGTGGACGGACAGCGCCGAGACGAGGATGACCGGCGTACCGTCCGTATCGGTGCCGGTCAGCGTGCGGCTGGCGAAGGGCGCGCCGCTTTCCGGCTCGATGACCGCAAGCGCGCAGCTTCGCGCCGAGCGCAGCAGCGTGCGCGCGAGGCGGCGGGCGTCGTCGTCCGTTTCGCGCAGAACGCTGGGTTTGTCCTTCTCGGCCATGGTGCTTGCTCCCCGTATCGCGAATGCAAAAGGCAGCGCCCTTGCGGAGCGCTGCCTTTTCTAGTCCGATTGAGGGCGGCTGTCAGCCGCGGCGGCGGTGCCGCGTCAAACCGTTGACGACATCCTGCGCGCTGATCGTGCCGATCACCGTGCCGTTGTCGACGACGCCGACATTGCCGGGCGTGCGCGACATGGCGTCGAGGATGTCGATGAGAGGCGTCTGAGGTGTTGCCGTCGCGGTGACGCCGCCATTGTTGGAGGCGCCGTGCTGCATGACGTCCTGTGCCGTCAGCATGTTGATCGGGTTCATGTTCTGCACGAAATCCGCGACATACTGGTTGGCCGGGTTCTTCACGATATCCTGCGGCGTGCCGCACTGGATGATCCGCCCGCCCTCCATGATGGCGATGCGGTTGCCGATGCGGAAGGCTTCGTCGAGATCGTGGCTGACGAAGAGGATGGTCTTCTTCAGCCGGCGCTGGAATTCCAGAAGCTCGTCCTGCAAACGCGTGCGGATCAGCGGATCGAGCGCGGAGAACGGCTCGTCCATCAGCAGGATCGACGCGCCGGTGGCGAACGCCCGGGCGAGGCCCACGCGCTGCTGCATGCCGCCCGACAGCTCGTTCACCTTGCGGCTCGCCCATTTGGTGAGGTTGACGAGTTCGAGCTGTTCGGCGACGCGCGCCTTGCGCTCGTTGTCCGGCACGTTGGCGAGTTCGAGGCCGAAGCCGACATTGTCGGCCACGGTGCGCCAGGGCAGGAGCGCGAACTGCTGGAACACCATGGAGACGGTGTGCATGCGGAAATCGCGCAACGCCTTGGGCGTCGATTTATACGGGTTCACCGAACCGTTGCCGGCCTTCACCTGCACATCGCCGCGCACCACCGGGGCAAGCCCGTTGACGGCGCGCAGCAGCGTCGATTTGCCGGAGCCGGACAGGCCCATCAGCACGAGGATCTCGCCCTCGGTGATCGACAGGGTCGCATCGGCGACACCGAGAACTAGCCCGGTTTCCGCGCCGATCTCGTCGCGGGTCTTGCCCGCATCGACCATGGCGAGCGCCTTTTGCGGGCTGTCGCCGAAGATGATCGAGACGTTCTGGAAGATGACGGTGTCGGTCATTGGGCGTCTCCGTCATCGGAGGAGCGGAAGAGGCGGTCGAGGATGATCGCCAGGATGACGATACAGAGGCCGGCCTCGAAGCCCATGGAGATGTTCACGGTGTTGAGCGCGCGCACCACGGGAACGCCAAGCCCCTTGGCGCCGACGAGTGCTGCGATGACCACCATCGACAGCGACAGCATGATGGTCTGCGTGAGGCCCGCCATGATCTGCGGCGTGGCATAGGGCAGTTCCACCTTGCGCAGCACCTGGCTCGGCGTCGCGCCAAACGCCTGGGCGGCTTCGACCAGCGAAGGCGGCGTGGAGATGATGCCGAGGCGGGTGAGGCGGATCGGCGCGGGAATGGCGAAGATCACGGTGGCGATCAGGCCGGGCACCATGCCGAGGCCGAAGAGGATGAGCGCCGGGATCAGGTAGACGAAGGTCGGGATCGTCTGCATGAGATCGAGGATCGGCCGCAGGATCGAGTAGAACCAGGGCCGGCGCGCGGCGGCGATGCCGAGCGGCACTCCCACGATCATGCTGACGCCGGTCGCGGCCAGCACGAGCGCCAGCGTCTCCGTCGTCTCCTTCCAGTAGCCCTGGTTCACGATGAGCAGCAGGCCGAGGAAGGTGAAGATCGCGACGCCCAGCGAGCGGCGGAAATACCAGCTCAGCCCCGTCACCAGCGCGATGAAGAAGAACGCATAGGCGAGCTTGCCGCCGGCGCTGGTGATGAACGGCCCCTGCAGCAGGAAGAGCACGGCATCGATACCGGCCTGCAGGAAGACCTTCAGGAAATCGAACAGGCCTTTGCCATTCGTCGTCAGCCAGTTGACGGCTTCCTTGGCAATCGGGCCGATCGGAATTTTAGAAACGGTAAGCCAATCCACGGCAGCAAGCCCCGTTCTGGAGGTTGAGGATGAGCAGAAATGCCCGCGCAATTCCGGGTGCAAAACCGTTGCACACTTTTGCTGGAATTGCAGTATCCAGAGGCAAGAAGGGCGGGAAAGTTTCCTTCCCGCCCTATTCTGGCCTGTTAGAGACCGAGTGCCGTTTTTACGGCCGGCAGGGCCTCGCCGCTGCCGTCCTTGGTCGTGACGCCGGCAAGCCACGGCTCGATGGCCGCCGGGTTGGCCTTGATCCACTCGGTCGCAGCCGCTTCCGGGTCCTTGCCGTCGTTCAGGATCTTGCCCATGATCTGGTTTTCCATTTCCAGCGAGAACTTGAGGTTCTGCAGGAACTTGCCGACATTCGGGCATTCGGCGACATAGCCCTGGCGCACGTTGGTGTAGATGGTCGCGCCGCCGAGGTTCGGGCCGAAGACGTCGTCGCCGCCGGTGAGATACGTCAGCTTGAAGTTGGCGTTCATCGGGTGCGGTTCCCAGCCGAGGAAGACGACCGGGGTGCCATCCTGCTCGGCGCGGGCGACTTCCGCCAGCATGCCCTGCTCGGAGGATTCGACCACTTCGAAGCCGGTGAGGCCGAACTTATCGCCCGAGACCATGTCGATGATCAGGCGGTTGCCGTCATTGCCCGGCTCGATGCCGTAGATCTTGGCGCCGAGCGCATCCTTCTGCGCGGCGATGTCCTTGAAATCCTTGATGCCGAGTTCGGCGCCCTTGGCGTTGGTCGCGAGCGTGTACTTCGCGCCCTCGAGGTTCTCGCGCACGGTCTCGACCGAGCCGTCCTCGCGGAACGGCTTGATGTCGGCTTCCATGGTCGGCATCCAGTTGCCGAGGAAGACGTCGATGTCCTTGTTCTTCAGCGAGGTATAGGTGACCGGCACGGAGAGAACGGTGGTTTCCGTCTCGTAGCCGAGGCCCTTCAGGATGGTGGCGGCCGTCGCGGTCGTGGCGGTAATGTCCGTCCAGCCCACATCCGAGAACCGAACCTTGCCACAGCTTTCGGCTTCGGCGGCCGAAACATGGGCGACGCCGAGGGCGAGGACGGATACGGCTGCGGCAAGAATGGTTTTGAATGGTGATGCAGTCTTCATTTTTTGCTCCCCTTATAATTGGTGGTATAGCCAATCATCAAAACGACATGCTTTCAAGCACCTTGGCGTAGCCCGAAGCCACTGAAACGTCCAATAAATTTCGCGCCTGTTCGCAATTGCGCCCATGAATGTCGCAACGGATGGGCCGCGCTGTTTTCTGTGGTTTTCCGCCCTTTGCGGCTGGAAAATCGTGCGTTCCCGCGCCATGACGCGGGGACGGAGAAAATCATGGCCAAGCTCTATTTCAGTTACGCGACGATGAACGCGGGCAAGTCGACGCTGCTCCTGCAGGCGTCCTACAACTACCGTGAACGCGGCATGCGCACGGCGATCTTCATCGCCTCCTTCGACGATCGCGCCGGCCAGGGCCGCATCTCGTCACGCATCGGGCTGACCTCGGATGCCATCGCCTTCGACCATACGGACGATCTCTACCGCCATATCGAACAGCTGAACGGCGATGGCGATGGCGAGGTCGCCTGCGTCTTCGTCGACGAGGCGCAGTTCCTGTCGGAAGAGCAGGTCTGGCAGCTCGCCCGTGCCGCCGACCGCCTGCACATCCCCATCATGGCCTATGGCCTGCGCACCGATTTCCAGGGCAAGCTCTTTCCGGGCTCGCAGGCGCTGCTCGCCATCGCCGACGAGCTGCGCGAAGTGCGCACCATCTGCCATTGCGGCCGCAAGGCGACGATGGTCGTGCGGCTCGGCGCGGACGGCAAGGTGGCACGCGAGGGCGCACAGGTGGAAATCGGCGGCAACGACAAGTACGTTTCCTACTGCCGCCGCCACTGGGACGACATCATGAACGCCGATTGACGGCATCGAGCGGCGAAGGACGGACGATGAAACATCTTCTTGCAGGTGCAGCCGCTTTCCTCTGTCTGACCACCTCCGCGCTGGCGGAGGGTGATCCAATCGCCGGCAAGACGGTGTTCAAGAAATGCATGGCCTGCCACTCGACGGAGCCGGTCAACAAGGTTGGGCCGACCTTGTCCGGCATCATCGGCCGGCCGGTCGCCTCCATCGCGGATTACGGCTATTCCCCGGCCATGACGGCCTTTGCCGAGGGCGGCAAGCAATGGAGCGAGGGGCTGATCGCCGAATATCTGACGGCGCCCAAGGCGATGGTGCCGGGCACGCGCATGACCTTCGCCGGGCTCAAGAAGATCGAGGACATCGCCAATCTCATTGCCTACTTGAAGAGCCCGGCGCAAGAGTAGGCGTGCCCAAGAATTTTTGCCCGCCGGCCTTGCGGGCGTCCCGTACTGTCCCACATCTTGTTCCGGTAACGCCGTCGGGCAGGTTCCTATCCGTCTGAAATCGTATAGTGTTGCCGCAACGGAATAAATCGGGCGGCGAAGACGTCTGCCGTGGAGAGTTTCAAGGGGACAAGGCATGGCCACACTTCAGAATTTCGATGCGGAAATCGAGAAGACCCGCAGCGTCGTCAGCCAGATGCGCAGCAAGATGGAGCAGTCGGGCGTCGTGCTCGACCAGTTCGCCAAGGCCGACACCAAGCTCGGCGACGTCAATTTCGACATAGAGAACGCCCGTATCTCGGATGTCATCAACCAGCAGAAGGTGATGGAGGGCAATATTGCCGATCTCATCATCGGGCTGGAGGATGCGACCAACATCTTCGGCACCGAATTCGAGAGCATGAAGAGCTATACGGGCTATGAAAAGTTCATCGGCATCTTCTCCAAGCAGAAGATGCAGCGCATGCGCACCGACCGCGTGCGCAATATGTCGCTCGCCGGCAACCTTCAGGAATTGCTCTCCAAGTCCGACACGATCGTCGGCATTTTGAAAGAGCAGAAGTCGATCCTCGACCAGCGCTACAAGACCTCGGAAGCGAGCCTCGTGCAGGTGATCGAGCGCCGCAAGGGCACGATGGTTAACCTCGAAGCGACCCAGAAGCGTATCGAGGAGCTGAACCCACTGCTCATGGACCTCGAAAACCGCATCGCCGCCTCGACCGACCAGAAGAGCCGCACGGAACTCGAAGGCGAACGCTCGGCGCTGGCGACCGAATACAACATGATGCAGGCGAAGGAGCAGGAGCTTTTGGCCGAAAGCCAGACGCTGGAACGCTACACCTCGATGTTCCAGACCTTCGTCGATTCGCTCAACAACCAAATCGCCGCGCAGAACACGCTGATCAACAAGCTGACGATCGATACCGAGCAGCGCATCGTGCTCTACAAGGCGCTGGAAGATTCGTTGAAGACGGCCGCCCAGCAGGACGTGGCGCACAAGATCAACACGCTCGGTTCGCAGGTCGATACCGCGGCGGAAGAGACCATGGCCGGCATCGGCTCGGCCGCCCAGCGCCATATCGGCGACCTTCTCGAAATGCACGAGAAGAACATGCTGTCGACGCAGGATATCCAGCGCCGCAAGAAGCTCGCGGACGATGCTTTTGCGCGGCGGTTCCAGGCGGTGATGGACAAGCACAACACTGCGAATTACGTGAAGCAGTGATGGTTCGCATGCCGACGCCGGGTTTGCTATCGGGTGCCGTTTCACCCCCCTCTGCCCTGCCGGGCATCTCCCCCTCAAGGGGGGAGATCGGCAAGGTGCAATGGCACTCCTCATATTTCGGCGTTCGGGATTGGCGAAAACCTGGCCTCTTTCAATCTCCCCCCTTGTGGGGGAGATGCCCGGCAGGGCAGAGGGGGGTATTCTCCTCTGAAGGGGTACACCCCCAATGAACGCCCCCGCCGACAGCGCCGTCGCGCAGTATTTCTCCACCATCCGCTCCGCCCTCGGTGGCCTCGAAATCTTCCTGGCCGACCGCAACTCGCCGCTCTACCGCAACTCCGTGGTCGGCGAGATCGTCGTGCCTTATCTCGCCCGGCTGAAGGCGTCCTTCGCCTGCTGGGAGAACCGCATCGGCTTCATCGACCAGTTCCGCGTCTCGCGCGCCGAAAGCGGCTTTCCGGTGTTCCAGAACGTGCTGGAACTGGAAAACGACCGACAGACGGCAGAAAAGCGGCTCGCCGCCATTCCGAATGCCGACCAGCTGCGCGGCGAGATGGCGGATTTCATCCTGCGCCAGAAGGCTTTCCCGACCGATCTTCAGGGGCGCATGGCCGAGCGGCTCTATCTGGAACAGATCGGCAAGGGCGACATCTTTTCGCCCTTCGTGCTGCCGGAGACGATCCGCGTCGCGGTCAACCCCAAGACCATGCGGCCCTATTACATCGTCTGCTGGGGCGCCTTCGACGGCACTGCGACATTGCCGATGGTCTACATGGCGACCATCGAGGATTCGAGCGAGAACGTCGTGAAGATGCTGGTGGGGCAGGACGGCAAGCTCAACCCGGACGTCGACATCCCGCTGCCCGTCGGCGGCCTGCTCAATCCGGAGCTTGCCAGCCGCTTCGACGATTTCACGCTGAAGAACAGCGCCTATTCGCTGACGCCCGCGACGATCGCCACCAATCTAGACAAGGATTTCCCGACGCTGCACCCCAAGCAACTGCGCCGCATCGTGCTCGGCCCGTTCTATTCGGCCGGCATCACCGAGAACAATGCGCGGGTCAACGAGATCCTCTCCAAGGTGCGCAAGCCGGAAAACGCCTGGCTGCTGACCTGGACGGTGCAGGAGGTGTTTTCCAAGGCCGAGCGCCCCGCGCAGAAGGGTTTCTGGAGCTCCACCCCGGCGCAGGAGGAATTCCACATCGAGACCAATGATCTCGAAGCCGCCCGCATGGGCGTCAGCACATACGAAAAACATGCGCTTGTGCCGCACGATGCCTACCAGGCGCTTTACGCCGCAGGCGAGACCGCCGGCATCTTCGGCGCCTACAAGGTGCATGTTATTTCCGGAAACCAGGTGATCAGCGAGGGGTAGAGCCCTTCCCGCCGAATTTTCAAAAGGACTCCGCCATGAGCCTCAATGCCGGACTGACGACGATCCACGAAGACGACATCGCCAAACATCAGGCGGCGGCGCAGAGCCTCGTCACCAAGCTCGTCATCCTCGAAAGCGAGGACGGCAAGAGCGGCACGACGCTCGCCGGCACGGGCCGGCGTTTCGTCTCCACCGTTTCGACGGCGGGCACGCGGCGCACCCGCGAGGTGGAACTGGCAAAGACCATCCAGTCCGTGCGCGCCGCCGATCCGCTGCTCTCGCCGCAGCAGCATGCCGTGCTGTTCCGCTCGCGGCGCGGCTTGCAAGTGGCGCTCGCCGTCACTGACGCCTTCTCCCGTCAGACAAATCTTGAAGGCCTGCAATCGCGCAATCTTGCCTCGCCCCTGGCGGGCGACGAGGCGAACCAGTTTAAGGCATTGCTCGCCGCCTCCGCCTATATCGCCGCCTTCACCTTCGCCGCCTATCTCGGCGCGACGCTGCCGGGTGAGGGCGAGCCGGTGGAGGATGGCGGCGAGCCGGACTACCTGTTCGACACGCCGCAGGATGCGCTGAAAAGCATGATCGCCGGCCTCGAGCACACGATCGCCGGTGCGCCGGACGATGCAGCACTCGTTAGCCGCGCGCGCGCCTTTTCGCGCGTCGCCATCGAGGGCCTGATTTCCCGCCGCGCGCGCTTCACCGGCCTTGCCGGGTTCGAGAATGCGCATATCCGCATCGAGCAGGACGATTTCACGCTTTCCGGCTTCGACGTCGCGCCCGGCCAGAAGCGCAAGCCGCTGACGATGACTTTCAAGAAGCCCGAGGAGATCATCGGCAACCACATCGCCAAATACCAGGCGATGAAGCTCGCAAAGATGCTGGTCGCCTATGATTTCGAGCGGCAGCTCAATCCCTTCGTCGAACTCGGCGGCTTCCTCTTCACCTTCATCGGCGACGGCATGCCCGGCACCGGCAAGACGATCCTCATCCAGATGCTCGCCGGCCTCGTCAACGATTACTGCCAGACCGCCGGTTACGCCTTCCATTACGAGAATTTCGGCGTCGACCAGATTTCCTCCTATCAGGGCAAATCCGGCCAGAACTGCAAGGAATTCGTCAACAACGTCATCAACCCCAAGGCAATCGGCTTCGGCACGATCGACGACGTCGACCAGGTCGCGGCCAAACGCTCCGACGATCGCGCGTCTGCCGGCCAGCACGAGGTGACGGCGGTGCTGATGGAAAGTTTTGCCGGTGCCTCGACGGTCATTCGCGGCAACTGCACCTTCGGCATGTTCTCCAACTATCCGGAAAACGTTGATGACGCTCTGCGTCAGCGCGCCGGCGCCCGCTGGCTGGTGGACGGCCCGCAAACCGAGGACGACTATATCGACATTTTTGCGATGCTGGTCGGCAAGAACCATTCGATTCCGCTCGGCGAGCACAAGCTCTTCGAAGGCCAGGAGATCAAGCGCGCCGTCTCGACCTCCTACGAGCAGCATGCGAAACCCCAGGAAGACGGCCTGCTTGCCGTCTGGGAGGCGCATGAGAAGGAGCACGGCGCGGTCAAGTCGCTCGCCGATGTCGGCGCCTACCTGCACCGCATCAAGATCGCCGAACCGCGCTTCACCGGCCGCGCCATCAAGAACATCACCGACGCGATCAAGATGCGCGCCATGGACGTGGAACTGCCGGACGACTGGTTCACCACCGCCGACGCCTTCATGCACAAGGGCTACGACGAGAAGAAGGCGATGATCGAGGAACTGCGCGGCCCCATCTCGATGGAAATGGTGCTCCAGGAGATCAACCGTTACGCCGATTCCGAATTCCGCTACACCGACAAATCCGACGATGCCGCCGTCACCGACATCATCCGCCGCGAACGCCAGCGCGAAAAGGCGATCCGCGAGATGGAGGCGATGAAGGCGGAGGGGCGGTGGTAGAGGTGGGGATTAGCTGACAGCGAATTCTATTGCCTGTTCCGATGGCGGGGCTTAGTGTCTATGAAACAGGTTGTTTTCCATGCCCCTGCCTTGCGGACGCTCGCGCGCATACCGCGAAACGAGGCCGACAGGATCAGAGCGAAGATTTATCAGTATGCTGCTGATCCGGAGGCGCTGAAGGCGAATGTGAAGAAGCTCCAGGGACGGACGGGCTTCAGATTGCGGGTTGGAAACTGGCGTGTGATTTTCGACGAGAATGGCGACGTTCTTGACGTACTTGAAGTTGATAGTCGCGGAAGCATTTACTGAAGGGAGCGTGTGATGAACAAGGTAACCAAGTTTACCACGCCGAGCGGTGAGGAGATGGTCGTGCTTGCGCGCGCCGAATATGATGCGCTCGTCGAAATGGCGGAAATGCTTGAGGACGTGGCCGCATACGATGAAGCGAAACGGCGCATCGCAGAGGGCGATGATCTACTGGTTCCTTCCGAATTCGTCGACCGGCTGATCGATGGAGAAAACCCGATCCGTGTCTGGCGCGATTTCCGTGGCATGACGAGCAAGGACCTGGCAAAGGCGATCGGAATAAGTGCGGGCTATCTTTCCGAGATCGAGACCGGCAAGAAGGAAGGCAGCATTTCGGTTTTCAGGAGCATCGCCAAGGCGCTTCGTGTCGATCTCGACGATCTCTTCTGGGGCGAGGACAGCAAACGGCCGGTAAGCGAGTGATCCAAGACGCATGAAACGCCTCCTCGAAGCCGAATTGATCTACGGGCGGCTGTTGCCGGTCGACGAGCCGCATCTGGTCGAGCGCTACAACAAGGCGCTGGACGGGTTCGGCATGCGGCGCACGGCGCTTTCGAGTTTTCGCATCGACATGACGGGGTTTTCGCCGGAGATCGCCGATGAACTCGGCGATCGGGATTATCTCGATCCGAACCGCGTCAACCGTCGCTTCGTCATCATGACGCCGGAGCAGGTGAACCTGCCGGTGGTGCATACGAGCTTTTCGAACACCGCGGCCCTGATGCATGAGTTCTTTTCGGCCAATGCCCGGGCGATCAACGCGATCACCATCCGCGATGCGCTCTATGGCGAGATCGAGGATTCGGTCTCGGTGGTCAACGATATCGACGACCTGCTGTCGATCAACGAGGTGCGCTTCAAGGTGCTGTCGGCCGAGGACATGCTCGGCAAGGCAGGCGAATTGCGCGGGCTGGTCGATCGGCTGAAGACCGTGCCGAATGCCTGGTCGGACGATGCCATGCTCAACCGCATGGTGGAGCTTGCCAAGCAGACCGGAGACATCCGCCAGAATGCGCTGGTGCCCGACCAGCTCGTCTTCCGCCACGAGGCCTATTGGGCGAACCATTTCGGTGGCGTCTATGTCTTCCTCGACGACAAGACGACGACGGTGATCTGTGATCCGGCCGTACCGGGCTTTCGTCGCTCGCGGCCCTGGCAGGTGAGCTACATCGCGCTGAACGACCACAAGCGCATCTTCGAGTTCCTCTCCTCGACCAAACGGCTGGAACTGCCGCGCGCCTCCTGGGTCGAGCAGTCCGGCCTGTTCCAGCATCGCGCGGACATGACGGTCGTCAATCTCGTCAACCAGGGCGATCCGACGAGCGATCTTGAAAAGGCCGACAGGATCTGGCTGCAGACCTGGATGCACCGCAATTCGGAGCTTGTGGCGCGCGACGGCACCTATCCGTTCCTGCAGGAGGCGATCCGCACGGTGGCGGCGACCGGCGAGATCAAGATCAACGAGGTGCCGCCGGAACGGCGTTTCCTCGTGGTGCGCGCAGCCCCCGAACATCCCGACCAGTGGCTGGTCAACCGCCTGATTTCACAGATGGTTCCTTATGATTTTGTGTCACGCTTCGTCTTCGACAAGCAGGGTTTCTACGCGGCCTACGAGCAATATAGCGAAAAGTTCCGCGAGTACGTTGTTGCGACGTTGACGCGGACCTATCTGCAAGACAAGGCTGGCTTCCGCCGAAAGCTGTACGGCATCAGAGAGGACGATACCAATGCTTGACCCGATCGTGGCGTTTTTCCAGCGCATCTTCGCGGCCATCGGCCGGGGCATCGGCCTGGTGATCGCCTGGATCCTCTGGCCGTTCATGGCGGCGGCGAACTGGTATCGGGCGCGCGGCTGGATCATCAAGGGGCCGATCGGCATCGGCCTGCTGGTCCTCTTCGGCCTCTATGCCTATTTCATCTGGCAGGCCCAGGTGTGGAGCGGCTTCAACCCGGATTATGTGAACAATTACAATCTCGCCCAGCGCAAGCAGGATGCCGGCGTCGCCTCGACGGGTGCGGCCGCAACCACGCCGGCAGCAGGCGAGGTGGCGGAGCCGGAGCCGAAGACCTGCGTGCGTTCGGCAATCGTCGACGTCACGGCGGACCTGATCGACTACAATGTCAACCAGAATGCCTGGATCTCCTCGATGCTGCTCTACAAGCTCGGGCTGTTCGGGCTCGACTGGGACAAGACGCCGTGGTTCGACAACAAGGCGTCGTTCCAGCGCGGCATCAACCAGGCGGTGCGCCGCACCTCCGTCGAGCTCGTCGATTCCCTCGGCCGCGTGCGCGGCACGTCGGGCATCAACGCCGATCTCCAGCGCGCCCGCGGCAATATCCAGTTCGATGAGGAGACCTGGTATTTCGGCTCGGATTCGCTTTTGCCGAAGACGCCGACGCCGAACTATTACCGTACGGCGATGGCGGACCTGCGCAAGTTCAACACTTCGCTCGAATCCTGCGAGGCGATCTTTGACGGCCGCTCGGACAACCTGATCGAGTTCCTCGACCGCATCGCCAACGACATCGGCTCGACCTCCGCGATCATTCGCGAGCGCTCGGAATTCCACAATGGCGGCTGGTTCGATACGCGCGCCGACGATCGCTTCTGGTTCGCCTATGGCCAGCTCTATGGCTATTACGGCATCTTGTCTGCGGCCGGCGCGGATTTCGACGCGGTCATCAAGGCGCGCGGCATCGAGCCGATCTGGGCGGAAAGCATCAAGCAGTTGCGCTCCGCGCTCAGCATCCAGCCGGCCATCATCTCGAACGGCCGCGAGGATGGCTGGATCATGCCGACGCATCTGGCGACGATGGGTTTCTATATCCTGCGCGTGCGTTCCAACCTCGTCGAAATGCGCGACGTGCTGGCACGGTGAGCGAATGGCGAATGGCGAATAGCGAATAGGGCTAAATTCTATTCGCCATTCGCTATTCACTTCCGCCGCAAATTTATCGCTCCGTGTCGTTTTTAACCCAGCAAGCGGCAAATTCCGGCGTGGCGCGGCGGGCGGCTTCACGCTGAAATGGCGTGGCAAATAACAAGGGAAAACGCCGCCTTCGGGAGAGGAGACCCGGCTGCGGACGTTTTGCCAAAAGGGAGCGACACTGCATGGCCGACGTGAAATCCGACATCGAAATTGCCCGCGCCGCAAGCAAGAAACCGATCATCGAGATCGGCGGCAAGCTCGGCATTCCGCCCGAGCACCTGCTGCCCTATGGCCATGACAAGGCGAAGATCAGCGCCGAGTTCATCGCCGCGCAGAAGGGCAAGAAGAACGGCAAGCTGATCCTCGTCACCGCCATCAATCCGACGCCGGCGGGCGAGGGCAAGACGACGACGACGGTCGGGCTTGGCGACGGCCTCAACCGCATCGGCAAAAAGGCCATCACCTGCATCCGCGAAGCCTCGCTCGGCCCGTGCTTCGGCGTGAAGGGCGGGGCTGCCGGCGGCGGTTATGCGCAGGTCGTGCCGATGGAGGACATGAACCTCCACTTCACCGGTGATTTCCACGCCATCACCTCGGCGCACAACCTGCTCTCCGCGCTGATCGACAACCATATCTACTGGGGCAACGAGCAGAACATCGACATCCGCCGCATCGCCTGGCGGCGCGTGATGGATATGAACGACCGGGCGCTGCGCCACATCGTCGGCTCGCTCGGCGGCGTGGCCAACGGCTATCCGCGCGAGACGGGTTTCGACATCACGGTGGCCTCCGAAGTCATGGCGATCCTGTGTCTTTCGATGGACCTCAAGGATCTCGAAAAGCGCCTCGGCAACATCATCATCGGCTATCGCCGCGACAAGTCGCCGGTCTTCGCCCGCGATATCAAGGCGGACGGGGCGATGACGGTGCTGCTCAAGGACGCCATGCAGCCGAACCTCGTGCAGACGCTGGAGAACAACCCGGCCTTCGTGCACGGCGGCCCCTTCGCCAATATCGCGCATGGCTGTAACTCGGTGATCGCGACGACCACGGCACTGAAGCTTGCCGACTATGTGGTGACGGAAGCCGGTTTCGGCGCCGATCTCGGGGCAGAAAAATTCTTCGACATCAAGTGCCGCAAGGCCGGGCTGAAGCCGGATGCGGCGGTCATCGTCGCCACCGTGCGCGCCATGAAGATGAATGGCGGCATCAAGAAGGATGAACTCGGCAAGGAGAATATCGAAGCGGTCCGCAAGGGCTGCGCGAACCTTGGCCGCCATGTGCAGAACGTCAAGAAGTTCGGCGTGCCCGTCGTCGTCGCCATCAACCACTTCATCTCGGATACGGATGCGGAAATCCAGGCGGTGAAGGATTATGTGGCGACGCTCGGTGCCGAGGCGATCCTTTGCAAACACTGGGCGCAGGGCTCCGCTGGCATCGAGGCGCTGGCGCACCGGATCGTCGAGCTTGCGGAATCCGGCCTGTCGCAGTTCTCGCCGCTCTATCCGGATGAGATGCCGCTGTTCCAGAAGATCGAGACGATCGCCAAGGACATCTACCATGCCGGCGAGGTCATCGCCGACAAGTCGGTGCGCGACCAGTTGCGTGTCTGGGAGGACCAGGGTTACGGCCACCTGCCGGTGTGCATGGCGAAGACACAATATTCCTTCTCGACCGACCCGAACCTGCGCGGCGCGCCCTCCGGCCATACGGTGCCGGTGCGCGAGGTGCGGCTATCGGCCGGCGCCGGCTTCGTCGTCGTCATCACGGGCGAGATCATGACCATGCCGGGCCTGCCCAAGGTGCCGTCCTCAGAGAAGATCTTTTTGAACGAAGAAGGTTTTATCGAGGGCCTGTTCTGACGAAAAGAGGGGCGCTTCGGCGCCCCTCTCGCTTTCGGCTTACGTGCGGCCGAGGAAGTCGAGTTTGCCGACGGGCACGCCGTTGTGGCGCAGGATCGCGTAGGCGGTCGTGAGGTGGAAGTAAAAATTCGGCAGCGCGAAGGTCAGCAGATAGTCCTTGCCGGTGTAGGTCACATCCTGGCCGCGCGACTTTATGACGACCGTGCGTTCCGCGGCACCCTCGAAGCCCGATTCCGGCACGGTGGCGAGATAGGAGACGGTCTTTGCGATGCGGGTGCGCAGGTCGGCCAGCGTCGTCTCGTCATCGGGGAAGCTCGGAGCGTCCGTGCCGGTGAGGCGGGAGGCGGCGCCCTTTGCCGTGTCGCTCAGGCGCTGGATCTGGCCGGCGAGCGAGAGCATGTCGGGCGAGAGGCGGGCATTCACCAGCACGTCCGTCTTGATCTTCTTTTCTTCCGCAAAGGCCTCGGCCTTGTCCAGCAGTTTCGTCAGCACGGTGAAGCCGCGCTGGAAGGTAGGGATCGAGATTTCGTAGGGGGAGATCGACATGGTGGGGACCTTTGAGGTGGAATGATTGGGCCGGAGCCGGCCGCCCTACAGATAGGTGCCGCCACACCGCCTTTTGAGGAGCGCTAGAACATTTCCGCTTTTCTTCGAATCGCGAAAACGCCCTATCTCTTTGTTTTAACGAAATTCCGGACGCAAAACCGCTGCGCACTTTTGCTGGAATTACTCTAGGAAATAAACGCTGCCTACCAGCAATAGCGGTAGCCGCCGCGCCGTTCCTTCACGTCGAGATGCAGGTGGTTCTGGTGGGCGGCGTCGCTGCCGGGGTCGAGCACGGTCGTGAAATAGAGGCAGGCGGCCTCGGTGATGGCGCGCTGGAAGGCGCCTTCCATGGTGGAATCCTTGTCGGCCGGGCGGATGGTGAGGGTCTTGCCGCTCTTCAGCGTGAAGCCCGCCACATCCACCGCATTGCCGAAAGCGTGTTCGGAAATCCTGCCCTCTTCGGCGCCGTTGCGGTTCTTGCAGACATAGGCGGAGGCCTGGGCGAGGACCGTGATCGTCTCGCCCGGCATGGCGGCTTCGAGCGACGGTTTGACCGATCCTTCCATCCAGCGCGAAAGCTGGAGCGCGGTGTCGCAGCGCACCGTCGCCTCGGGCTCGACCTTGATGCCGCCCGGCAGGCCCTTTAGCAGCACCGGCTTGTCGATGCCGCAGGCCTTGCCATCCTCGACGGCGGGCGCCTCCTCGAAGGTCGCGCCGATGGTTTTGAGCTCCGCCCGACACGCCGCCTGTTCCTGGCCGTCTTCCTGCGGGCGCTCCTTGGCCTTGTCTTCCTCTTCCTTCGCCTTGCGCGCGGCCTCGGCCTTCGCGGCGTCGTCCTTTACGGCCTTGTCGGGCACGGCTTGATCGGGCGTCTCCTTGGCGTCTTCCTTGACCTGCTGTTCCGGCCGGGTAGCGGGCAGCGGGCCTTCCTTCGGCAGGTCGGCAGCGCCGGTGAGCACCAGCGTGGCGGCAAGCAGAACTATGCGATGGAGCGTTGCGATGGGTCCGTCCCCCGGCTGATTATATCAGCCGACAGGCTGATCGTATCAGCGGGGAAACGCCGGGGAATGGATTTGGTTGCCGGATTTTCGTTAGATGCCGGCGCCGTACACGATTTCCATGGAGGGCGGGCAGGAGCCGGCACAGTCGTCGATGATCGTGCGCACGCGTTCGATGAGGTGGATGCTGTCGCCGGCGTCGTTGTTTTCGATGAGCTCGAGGAACAGCCGCACCATGGCGTGCGCCTCGTCGACCGTGCGCGGCTCATGGCGATAGATCGCATCGAAGACGCTGGCGATGCGGCCGTCCAGCGCCTTGAATTCGGGGGACTCGTATTGCTCGATCGTATCCGCCAGCAGGAGCTGCATTTCGCGGAACTGTTCCACCATGACGGAAACCATGGGTATTTACCTTGATATCAATACTCTTCTCTGGCCGCCATTAGCACATGCTCAAGAAAGGAGCAAATGCCGCGGCATGGTGAAAATTCGCCATATTGACAGATTGTTTCGCCGCACTAAGCCGCCACGCATGGTGTGTAACGGCCGGTGGTGCGCCGGCGCAACATCCGGAAAGCCAGCGGTAAACGGCCGCAATCGGTCTTGCGCGCCGCAAAACTTCAGGCTAACACTCGTCGCCATGGAAAAGATGATCATCATTGCTGGTTGGTGGTGGGCTCGCTGAGGCGGCCTTGACCAGTCATGCGTGATTGAGACGACAAGCCGCCCGAAACCTTCGAGGCGGCTTTTGCTTTTTTAAGCCGCCTTCAAGGGAGCGGGCCTGAAACGGAGTTGGGGAATGGCCACGAAAATTCTGGAAGACGGCGCGGAAGCCTACGAGACGAAGGGCGGCGTGACCGTCACGCGTCGTCGTCGCGCCACAGATTACGCGAACTCGATTTCCGCCTATGTCGACAAGCTCGACGAGCGGCGCGGCGCGGTCTTCTCGTCGAACTATGAATATCCCGGCCGCTACACCCGCTGGGACACCGCCGTCGTCGATCCGCCGCTCGGCATCTCCTCCTTCGGCCGCGCCGTCTGGATCGAAGCGTATAATGCGCGCGGCGAGGTGCTGCTTTCCCTGATCGCCGATCGCCTGGCCGCGGTGCCGGAACTCGCTCTCGGCGCCCGCACGGCGACGCGTCTCGATCTCGACGTGAACCTGCCCGACCGGGTCTTCACCGAGGAAGAGCGCTCCAAGATGCCGACGGTGTTCACGGTGCTGCGCGCCGTCACCGACCTCTTCCATTCTGACCAGGATGCCAGCCTCGGCCTCTACGGCGCCTTCGGCTACGACCTCGCCTTCCAGTTCGACGCGATCGACCTGAAGCTGAAGCGCCCGGACGACCAGCGCGACATGGTGCTTTTTCTGCCGGACGAAATCCTCGTCGTCGACCACTATGCCGCCAAGGCCTGGATCGACCGCTATGATTTCGCCAAGGACGGGCTTTCGACGGAAGGCAAGGGCGAGGCGATCGAGCCCGAGCCGTTCCAGACGGTCGATGTCATCCCACCGCATGGCGATCATCGCCCCGGCGAATATGCCGAGCTCGTCGTCAAGGCGAAGGAAAGTTTTCGCCGCGGCGACCTGTTTGAAGTGGTGCCTGGCCAGAAATTCTTCGAGCGCTGCGAGAGCAAGCCGTCGGAAATTTCCAAGCGGCTCAAGGCGATCAATCCGTCGCCCTATTCGTTCTTCATCAATCTCGGCAACCAGGAATATCTCGTCGGCGCCTCGCCGGAAATGTTCGTGCGCGTGTCCGGCCGGCGCATCGAGACCTGCCCGATCTCCGGCACGATCAAGCGCGGCGAAGACCCGATCGCCGATTCGGAACAGATCCTGAAGCTGCTCAATTCGAAGAAGGACGAATCCGAGCTCACCATGTGCTCGGACGTCGATCGCAACGACAAGAGCCGCGTCTGCGAGCCGGGCTCCGTCAAGGTCATCGGCCGCCGGCAGATCGAGATGTATTCGCGCCTCATCCACACCGTCGATCATATTGAAGGCCGCCTGCGCGACGACATGGACGCCTTCGACGGCTTCCTGTCGCATGCCTGGGCCGTCACCGTCACCGGCGCACCAAAGCTGTGGGCGATGCGCTTCATCGAGGCGCATGAGAAGAGCCCGCGCGCATGGTATGGTGGGGCAATCGGCATGGTCGGCTTCAACGGCGACATGAACACGGGGCTGACGCTGCGCACCATCCGCATCAAGGACGGCATTGCGGAAGTGCGGGCCGGCGCGACGCTGCTCTACGATTCGAACCCGGAAGAAGAAGAAGCCGAAACCGAACTGAAGGCATCCGCCATGATTGCAGCCATCCGTGACGCCAAGGCCGGCAATGCCGCGAAGGTCCAGCGCGACGTCGCCTCCGTCGGGGCGGGGGTGAACATCCTGCTCGTCGACCACGAGGACAGCTTCGTGCACACGCTGGCCAACTACTTCCGCCAGACCGGCGCGAATGTGACGACGGTGCGCACGCCGGTGCCGGGGGAGGTGTTCGACCGCCTGAAGCCGGACCTCGTCGTGCTGTCGCCCGGCCCCGGCACGCCGAAGGATTTCGACTGCAAGGCGACGATCAAGAAGGCGCGCGCCCGCAACCTCCCGATCTTCGGCGTCTGCCTCGGCCTCCAGGCGCTCGCCGAGGCCTATGGCGGGGATTTGCGCCAGCTCGCCATTCCCATGCACGGTAAGCCCTCGCGCATCCGCGTGCTGGAGCCCGGCATCGTCTTTTCCGGCCTCGGCCGCGAGGTGACGGTCGGCCGTTACCACTCGATCTTCGCCGATCCCTCGACCCTGCCGCGCGATTTCATCATCACGGCGGAGAGCGAGGACGGCACGATCATGGGCATCGAACATGCCAGCGAACCGGTCGCCGCGGTGCAGTTCCATCCGGAATCGATCATGACGCTCGGCCAGGATGCCGGCATGCGCATGATCGAGAACGTGGTGGCGCACCTGTCCAAAAAAGCCAAGGTAAAAGCCGCCTGAGGCTTTGACAAAACGGCCGAACTGGCCGATAGCAGGCCCAAGAGAAAACCGCGTGCACGTCCCCGTGCGCGCGGTTTTGCGTTGATGGGCACGGCTTTTGCAACTCGGTTGCATCTGCATGGAAAGAACGGCCATGGAAAACACGGATAGCAAGACGGTCAAGCGGCTGGCGCTGTGGGGCATTCCGCTGTCGCTCGGCGTGATGGGGCTGAAGCTCGTCGCCTGGTGGGTGACGGGTTCGGTGGCGCTGCTCTCGGATGGCATGGAATCGAGCGTCAACGTGGTTGCCGCCATCGTCGCCTTCGCGGCCATCACCTATGCGGCAAAGCCCGCCGACAAGACGCATCCCTTCGGCCACCACAAGGCGGAATATCTTTCGGCGGTTCTGGAGGGCGTGCTGATCGTCGTCGCGGCGCTGCTTATCGTTGCGGAAGCGCTGCCCGCGGTCATGGCGCCGACGCCGATCGAAGCGCCGGCGCTCGGCCTCGCCATCAACTTCCTGGCAGGCGTCATCAATGCGATCTGGGCCTTCGTGCTCATCCGCGCCGGCCGGCGCTATCGCTCGCCGGCGCTGTCGGCGGATGGCCAGCATATCCTGTCCGACGTCGTCACATCGATCGGCGTGCTCGTCGGCCTCGTGCTGGCGATCGCGACGGGCTATGCGGTGCTCGATCCGCTGCTGGCGGTGCTCGTTGCGCTCAACATTCTCTACCAGGGCTGGAAGGTCATCGCGCATTCGGTCGACGGGCTGATGGACCATGCGGTGGAGCCGGAGGAAGCCGATGCCATCCAGGCGGCCATCGCCGCCCATGGCGCGGGCTCGCTCGGCGTGCACGACCTGAAGACGCGGCGGGCAGGCTCGGCGACCTTCGTCGATTTCCATCTGGTCGTGCCGGCGTCGATGCCGGTCGGGCAGGCGCATGATATCTGCGACCGGCTGGAGGATGCCATCCGCGCCGTCCAGCCCGGCGCGCAGATCGCCATCCATGTCGAGCCCGAGACGGAAAAGGCGCATGGTATCAGGGTCAAGATCGAGGAGGCATGACGATGAGCAAGACGGACGTATCGGGACTGTCGCAACTGGGGCAGGCGGTGGAGCTTCCCGTCAATCCGGACACCGCGGTGCTGGAAAAGGTGCCGAGCAACCACGCCGGCACGGATTTCGTCGTGCGCTTCACGGCGCCGGAATTCACCTCGCTCTGCCCGATGACCGGCCAGCCGGACTTCGCGCATATCGTCATCGACTATGTGCCGGATGGCTGGCTGGTCGAATCGAAGTCGCTGAAGCTTTACCTGCATTCCTTCCGCAACCATGGCGCCTTCCACGAGGATTGCACGATCGACATCGCCAAGCGGCTCGTCGATCTCTTGCAGCCGAAATGGCTGAGGATCGGCGCCTACTGGTATCCGCGCGGCGGCATTCCGATCGACGTGTTCTGGCAGACGGGGGAGGCGCCGAAGGGCGTCTGGCTGCCCGACCAGGGCGTGCAGCCCTATCGCGGACGCGGATAAGGCGGCGGCGGTTGCCCGCCGCCTCTTAAAAATCAGCCGAAGGCGAGGGCGAGGCCGGCGAGTGCCGTTGCGCCACCGATGATACGGGCCGCGATCGCGCCGCCGGAAAGCCGCGCGATGCCGAGACCAAGCCCGATGCCGGCGCCATGCAGCAGCGCGGTCGCGATGACGAAGCCGATGCCGAAGGACAGCGCGCCGGCCGATCCGAGTTCGCCGCCATGGGCATGGCCGTGGAAGAGCGCGAAGACAGCGACGATCGCGGCCGACACGACCGTGTCGAGCTTCACCGCCATGGCGACGAGCAGGCCTAGGGCCACGACCGAGGCGAGGATGGCGGGCTCGACGAAGGGCAGGGCGATGCCGGCGAGCGCAAGGCTGAAGCCGAGCGCCATGGTCGCAACGAAGGCGGTGGGCACGGCCCACAGCGCCTTGCCACCGATCTGCGCCGCCCAGAGGCCGACGGCGACCATGACGAGGATATGGTCGAGGCCGAACAGCGGATGCGAGAAGCCGGCCATGAAGGAGCCGTGCTCTTGCGGGTTGAGATGGGCAAAGGCCGGTGCCGTCGTGGCGGCGAGCGCTGCAAGCGCCAGCGTGATGCGTCTGATCATGGTGTCCCCTGTTGCGCCGGTGGGAGCCCCGGCGTTTTGTCAATGAGAACCGCATCCTAGGAGCTAGGCTCCGGGCAAGTCCATACGCAAATTGCGTAAGTGCGGGCGGCGGCATTTACCCTGTTTTCCGGTGGCGCGGACGTGCTCTATCGCGCGCTATCGGTTTTGTTGCATTGTCTTGGCCGGTGAGTCGCATTATCTGACAGCGACAGGACTATTCTGACGAGCAATCGGAGATTTTGCATGAGCGACGAGGACGACAAGAAGACGGAACTGCCCCTGGGCAAGGAAACGGAGGCGAACCTTTTCAAGTCGCGTTCGATCTTCATCTATGGGCCGATCAACCAGGAACTGGCGCAGAAGGTCTGCTCGCAGCTCGTGGCGCTCGCCGCCGCCAGCGACGAGGACATCCGCATCTACGTGAATTCGCCGGGCGGCCATGTCGAATCGGGCGATTCGATCCATGACATGATCAAGTTCATCAAGCCGAAGGTCTGGATGATCGGCACGGGCTGGGTCGCCTCCGCCGGTGCGCTGATCTATGTCGCGACGCCGAAGGAACGCCGGCTTTGCCTGCCGAACACCCGCTTCCTGCTTCATCAACCGTCGGGCGGCACCCGTGGCATGGCGTCTGACATCGAGATCCAGGCCCGCGAAATCATCAAGATGAACGAGCGCCTGAACCGGATCTTCGCCGAGGCCACCGGCCAGCCGATCGAGAAGATCGCCAAGGACACGGACCGCGACTACTGGCTTTCGGCCGAAGAGGCCAAGGGCTACGGCCTGGTCTCACGCATCGTCACCTCGCAGGGCGACATCTGAGGCTTTCCGCCTTTCCGAATTGACGAAGCCCTCCCGTCGTGGAGGGCTTTTTCTTTTGGGCGCTTGCGCTTTGCGCCTCCCGCCGGTATAGACGGCCTCATGTTGAAGACCAGCGCACAGATCATCGAACGAGTTTCCCGCGGCAGCGCAGCTGTTCGTGAGCGTTCGCGCGGCTTCTCCTCGCTTCTTCTTCTCGGCCTTACGCGCGGTTGCCGGGTTCGTTGAGGAGCGCCCGGCGGCCGAAAAGCCCGCCCAGGCCATAGCTCCTCGTTTCACCCTACGCATTAATTCCGGTTTGGCCGCCCACGGCCAGCATTCGCCGTCGCAAAATGCGCACGCTTGCGCTAAGACGCTTTCGCGAATGCCGGGACGACGAAGAGACGAAGACGATGATTTTGAAGACCCATACGCCCAAGCAGGGCATGCCCGAGGCCGCCGCCAAGTACCAGGCCTACCCGACCATCAACATCCCGGACCGCACCTGGCCCGGCAAGGTGATCACCGAGGCGCCGATCTGGTGTTCGGTGGACCTGCGCGACGGCAACCAGTCGCTGATCAACCCGATGGGCCACGACCGCAAGGCCCGCATGTTCCAGCTCTTGCTCGACATGGGTTTCAAGGAAATCGAGATCGGTTTCCCCTCCGCCTCGCAGACCGATTTCGACTTCGCCCGCTGGTGCGTCGAGCAGGGCAACGTGCCAAAGGATGTTTCCCTCCAGGTGCTGGTGCAGTGCCGGCCGGAGCTGATCACCCGCACCTTCGAGGCGCTGGAAGGCGCGCATAACCCGATCATCCACTTCTACAATTCCACCAGCGAGTTGCAGCGCCGCGTGGTGTTTGCCAAGGATGTTTCCGGCATCAAGCAGATCGCGACCGATGCGGCCAAGATGATCACCGACATGGCCGCCATGGCCGGCGGCGGCTACCGCTTCGAATATTCGCCGGAAAGCTTCACCGGCACCGAGCTGGAAGTGGCGCTCGAGATCTGCAACGCGGTCGTCGAGATCGTCAAGCCGACGGCCGACAACAAGCTGATCCTCAACCTGCCCTCGACCGTCGAGATGGCGACGCCCAACATCTATGCCGACCAGATCGAGTGGATGTGCCGCAACATCGACAACCGCGAGAACGTCATCATCTCGCTGCACCCGCACAACGACCGCGGCACCGGCATCGCCGCCACCGAACTCGCCTTGATGGCGGGTGCGGACCGCGTCGAAGGCACGCTGTTCGGCAATGGCGAGCGCACCGGCAATGTCGACGTCGTCACGCTGGCCTTGAACATGTACACGCAGGGCGTCGATCCCAAGCTCGACTGCTCCGACATCGAGCGCATCAAGGCGGTCTACGAATATTCCAACGAGATGGCCATTCCCGAGCGCCACCCCTATGTCGGCGAACTTGTCTACACGGCCTTCTCCGGCTCGCACCAGGACGCCATCAACAAGGGCATGAAGGCCATCAAGAAGGCCAACAAGCCGCTTTGGGAAGTGCCCTACCTGCCGATCGACCCGCAGGATGTCGGCCGCTCCTACGAGGCGATCATCCGCATCAACTCGCAGTCCGGCAAGGGTGGCATCGCCTATATCCTGCAGGAAGACTACGGCATCAACCTGCCGCGCAACCTGCAGGTCGAGTTCCGCGAGGAAATCCAGCGCATCACCGACGAGGAGGGCGTGGAGCTGCCCTCGAAGCGCATCCACCAGAGCTTCATGGATCGGTATGTCACGCAGCCCGGCACGCGCCTGCGCTTCGTCGATCACCACACCTATCCGGACGATGCCGGTCAGAAAGGCACGCGCATCGTTGCGGCCGAGGTCACCGACGGCGGCGAGACGAAGCGCATCGAAGGCAAGGGCACCGGCCCGATCGACGGCTTCATCAACGCGCTGTCGATCTATCTCGGCATCCCGATGTCCGTGGCGGATTATTCCGAGCATTCGCTCCAGCACGGCTCGAACGCCGCCGCCATCGCCTATGTGGAAGTCGAGCATCCGGGCGGCAAACTGTTCGGCGTCGGCATCAACACCAACATCGTGACGGCCTCGCTCGAAGCCATCGTTTCGGCCGCCAACCGCGTGCTCGCGATCCGCGGCTGAGCCGTTTGCGCGTCACAATCGAATGCGCCCCGGTCGCCTTGCGGCCGGGGTTTTTTGTATCAGTACATTCTTAACTATCCTGTGAAATATTATAGTTCATAGCGAAAGGCTGCCTCGATCGATGAGGTGGCGGCAATGATTGCTTGATCGCGGAGCTGCCTCTGGCGGCCGATACCCATTGCGTGCGCGGCGCGAAAAGCCGCAAATTTCTGCTTTTCAGGACATTACGGAATGCCAGTCGCGACCCGGCTTATGGCTGGCCATGTCGCGTGGCTACTCATCGGGGGAGATGTGACTATGGGCATGCGCTTCGGAATTTCCACCCGTCTCGGGCTAGGCTTCGGCTTTCTCGTCGTTTTGATGATGGTGTTGACGTGGACATCGGTCTCGCAGGTCAACAGCATCAACCACGACCTTGGCCGCATCAACGATGTTAACAGCGTCAAGCAGCGTTTCGCGATCAACTATCGCGGCAGCGTGCACGACCGCGCCATCGCCATCCGTGACGTGGTGCTCGTCAGTTCGGACGACGAGCGCAAGGAGGCGATCGCGCTGATCGACAAGCTCGCCGCCACCTATGCCGAAAACGAAAAGAAGATGGCGGACATGGTGACGCCGCCCGATGGTGCAACCGCCGAGGAACGCACGATCCTCGCGGAAATCGCCGACATCCAGGCGAAGACCAATCCGCTCGTGGCCGAGATCATCGATCTGATCGCCAAGGGCGACGCGGCAAACGCACATACTGTGCTGCTCGAAAAGGCCCGTCCGCTCTTCGTCTCCTGGCTCGGCGCCATCAACAAGTTCATCGACTACCAAGAGAACCTCAACAAGACGATCGGCGGCGATGTCCGCACGTCGGCGAGCGGCTTCGGGAACCTGGCGATGATCGAGCTTTCGGTCGCCGTCGTGCTGGCGCTTGCCGCTGCCTTCCTGGCGAGCCGCTCGATCACGCGCCCGGTCGGCCAGCTGCGCGCCACGCTTGGGGCAATGGCCCGCGGCGAACTGGACAGCTAGTCGGTGACCGACGGCCGCAAGGACGAGATCGGCGACCTGGCGCGCGCCGTTGCCGAGGTTCGCGATGCGACCCGCGCCCGGGCTGACGAACGCTCGCGTGTCGATGCAGACCGCGCCGCCGCCGAGCATGCCCGCATGAGCGCCGATGCGGATGCCCGCTCCATCCAGGCCTCGCGCACCGCGACCGCTGTCGGCGAGATCGGGCTCGCCCTCGAAGAGATGGCAAACGGCCGCCTCGACTACCGCATCACGCAGGGCTTCGACGCCGAACTCGATACGCTGCGCGTCAACTTCAACGCCTCGATCGGCAAGTTGCAGGAGACCGTCGAGGCGATCGGCCGCATTGCCGGCTCCATCGATGCCGGTGCCCGCGAGATCAGCGGTGCCACCAACGATCTCGCCCGCCGCACGGAGCAGCAGGCGGCCTCCGTCGAGGAGACGGCGGCGGCGCTGGACGAGATATCGACGACGGTCGCCGACTCGACCAAGCGGGCGGAAGAGGCGGGCTCGCTCGTTGCCGAAACCCGCCGCAACGCGGAAAAGTCCGGTGACGTCGTCGCCCAGGCGGTTGCCGCAATGGGCGAGATCGAGCGCTCGTCCACCGAGATCAACAACATCATCAGCGTCATCGACGACATCGCCTTCCAGACAAACCTGCTGGCGCTCAATGCCGGCGTCGAGGCGGCGCGGGCCGGCGAGGCGGGCAAGGGTTTTGCCGTCGTCGCGCAGGAGGTCCGTGAACTCGCCCAGCGCTCCGCCACGGCGGCAAAGGAGATCAAGCAATTGATCAACAGTTCCGGCGAACAGGTCCGCGCCGGCGTGTCCCTCGTCGGGCAGACCGGCACGGCGCTGACGGGCATCGTCTCCGGCGTGCAGGAGATCAACCGTCACGTCGTCTCGATCGTGGAGGCTGCCCGTGAGCAGGCGACCGCGCTGAAGGAGATCAACGCCGCCGTCAACAGCATGGACCAGTCGATCCAGCAGAACGCGGCGATGGTAGAGGAGACATCCGCCGCCAGCCAGACGCTTGCAAGCGAATCCGTCTCGCTTTCCGGCCTGCTCGCGCAGTTCCGCGACGGCGGCCAGCGCCGCCCGGCAGCGGTTGCGTCGTCGCAGGCCCGCTCCGCGCCGGCACGGCGTTCCGCACCGGCGTCACACGGCAATGCGGCCCTCAAGGCGAGCGAATGGGAAGACTTCTGATCGTTGCAGCGATCTGATCAAGCCGGCTGGATTCCAACGAATCCGGCCGGTTCTGTTTTGCCGTCAGATCGACGCGGACACGGTTTCCGCCAGCCGCTCCAGCCCAGGATCGGCCGAGGGGCCGACCACTACATAGGAGGCGTTGCCCTTCTGCCAGGAGACGAGGCCGATGTCGTTGCGCATGCTCTCGGAGAGGGCCGTCGCGCTTCCGACCGGGTCGCTCTGGAGGAAGCAGATGGCGAAGATCTCGTTTTCGGCGTTGCGGTAGAGAAGCTGCGCTGTCGGCTTGCCGCCGGCGACCAGCAGGCGTGCGCCTTCGAACGTGAGGTTCTGGCCGGACAGGTCGGGCAGGGCAAAATTCACGCCGGTGCTGGCCGAAAGCCATTCGACGATGTGATCCTGCTCGCTCGCCGGCACTTCCACGAGATGGCGCGTCTGGCGCGAATAGATGCGGTGATAGTCGGCGATGTCGTCGAGCCAGGTGCGGGCAGGGGCGAACTGGGTGGAGGCGAGTTCCTGCGCGGCGTCCCGCTGCTCGGAGACGAGGTAGCCGGCGGCACCGCCGGCGATGAACAGCGCCATCGAGGCGGCAAGCGCCTTCGGCCAGAACGGCGATTTTCTGCGCGGGGCGGCGGTGGCGATCGGAATGGCGGCGAAACCCGATTTCGGCGGTTCGTCCTCGGTCTTGCCGGCGTCCTTGATGTTGCGCACCAGATCGAGCGGGATCGGTTCCTGCAACAGCCTGTCGAAGGCGCGCGCACCGAATTCGCTGCCGAGCTTCAGTTTCTCGTAGACGCCGCGCGCGTCGTCGTCCTCGGCGAGGATGGCGTTGATTTCGTCCACTTCCGAATCCGGAAGCTGGCCATCGAGATAGGCCGACAAGCGTACTTCGAGCGGGAGACCCTGTGTGCTTTCCACGATCAGGCCCTCCTTTCCATCTGTTCGGAGATCATGGCCGCAAGCCTGATGCGGGCCGCCGAAAGCCGGCTCATCACGGTGCCGATCGGTATCCCCAGGATATCCGCTGCCTCCCGGTAGCTATGGCCTTCCACATTCACCAGGAGGAAGACGCTCGAAAGGCCTTCCGGCATGGTCATGATCAACTTGTGCAACTGCTTGGCATAGACCGCCTTGTCCGCTGATGCCTCGACATGCAGGTTATCCTGCTCGGCAACATCTACCGTGCCGGACCCTGTGCGGACCTTTCGCTTGCGGATTTCGTCCACCCAGAGATTGCGCGTCATGGCATAAACCCAGCTTTCCAGCCGGCCTTCCCCGTTCCAGAGATGGCTTCGCGTGATGGCTCGCTCGCATGCCTCCTGTACGAGGTCGTCGGCATCGCTGCCGTTTCGCGTCAGTGTCATGGCGAAACGACGCAGCTTCGGCAGCAAATTGACCAATTCTCGTCGGAACTCATTCGATTCTGCCGTCGGACGCATTGCTTTTCCAAGGAAACGTTCGGGATCAAAACTCTATTCGCCCCCGGGTGGGCAGCGAGTGTCTGATATGAAACATTCTTCCTAAGCTCTGCAAGCATGAACGGCAACCCGGAGCGCAGTTTCCCGCGTTCCCTCAACGATTGATCTTTTGTTGGCCGGCGCCGTCCCGTTTTCGGACGGCGCGGCCAGCGATGTCAGTAAGTGGTGCGCTCGCCACCGAGCGACTGGAGCAGGGCGCGGTAAGCCCAGGTGTTCTCGCCGCCGCGATCGCGGATTTCGACGAGCTGGACGCGGGCACCCTCGATGTCACCCTGCTCGATCAGGGCCTGGCCCATATAGGAGCGGGCGAGAATGTAGTTTTCGTCCTTCTGCAGCGCCCGCTTGTAATAGGTCATGCCGAGCTGCATGTCGCCGAGCTTGCGGGTGTTGTAGCCCATGTAGTTGAGAATGCGCGGGTCTTCCTGGTCGGAAGCGGCGCGCAGCGCCCGCAGCGCGTTCTCGTACTGGCCGGCATAGGCGAATTCGCGGGCCGCCTCATAGAGCTTGTTGTCGATCTCGATCTGGCTCTTCTTCTCTTCGCCTTCCGGCGGCTTTTCCTCGGCCGGCGTGCCTTCGGTCGGCGTCACTTCCGCCGGCTTCAGGTCCTCGGGCGCGACGCATTCCTTCTTTTCCTCGTTCCAGATCTTGCCGTCCGTGCAGGTGGTCGTCGTTTCGGTGGCGACCGGCGGCGTCGTGGTGTCGGAATCCGCCGCGCGGGCGGCGACAAGCGCCGTCAGCGAGGCGGCGGCGCAGAATGAAAGCAGCATGGTGTGGCGGAGCATTGTCATGGGTTCCCCTCTCTATCGGATCGTCTGCCGGGCGCTGGCCGTCTCGTTTGGACCTGCCCTTCCTGCATATCGCAGGCAGGTCTCTCTGAGGAGTTGTTACGGATGGCGGGAGGGATTTATTCGGCCTCGCTTTAGAAACGCGTCGTCTCCGCGAGCGTCAGCGCAAGGCCGTCCTGGGTCAGCGCGTAGCGCTCGCGCATGACGTTCCAGTTCCCCGGCGCACCGGAAATCGAGAAGAGATTGTAGCCGGCCGGCGGCTTGTGGCCGCCAGGTCCCTGCGAGGCGGATGCGATGCCGACGACCGGCACCTGCTTCGTCTGGCCGGGCAGCCAGTGCACGGTGTTGAGATGGGTGTGGCCGTGCAGCACGAGCTCCGCACCGCCGGTGGAGATGGTGGCGGCGAAGCGGCGGATACCGATCATGCGCTTGTGGAAGGATGTCGCGCCGCGGATCGGCGGATGGTGGATCATCACGACGCGGAAGAGGCCCGCTTCACCCGCCGCGCGCAGCATGTTGACCGCCTCGCGCGCCTGCCGGCTGCCGAAATAGCCCGAAGCGGAAAAGGGCGGCGTCGCCACCGCCGTCGAGCAGCCGATGATCGCCACCTGGCCGCGCACGCGCAGATAGGGGAAGACGTGCACGTCCTCTTCCCATTCCGCAGGGGCCGCGTCGCCGCGCATGTAGGGATACCAGGCGCGTGTCGACTTCTCGTAGGCGCCGCGCACATAGGCGTCGTGGTTGCCCGGCACGACCGAGACGTGCTCCGGCGTGCCCGCTTCCGGCAGCCATTTCTTCACGGCCGCGAATTCGAGCGAGGAGGCGAGGTTCACCAGGTCGCCGGTGATTGCCAGATGGTCCGGGTCGCGCCGCTCGATATCGTCGAGCACCAGGTCGAGCGTGTTGGTGAACAGGTGCCGGCGGCGGTTGCGGTGCCAGTTGACGAAGCCGGTGATGCGCTTAGAAAACAGCTCCAGGAATGTCAGGGCGGGCAGAGGCCCAAGATGGACGTCCGATATATGGGCAAGTCTGAACATACCTTTCCTTAGAGCATAAGGCCGTTAAGGGAAACGCAAGGCGTGGATATTCGCGACGCTTTGACGCTGCAAGACTTGATTTGGCCCAAAGGTTCCGGCGAAGTGCCAGAATGGAACACGACACGCCGACAAGCACTACGCCGCCGACCCGCCGCCTGCTGGCGCGGCTGGTAACGCGCATGGCGCATGGTTACTTCGCGCTTGCCCGCGGCATGACGATGGGCGTGCGCGCGGCCTGTTTCGACGATGCAGGCCGCGTCTTCCTGGTTCGCCACAGCTACGTGCCCGGCTGGCACCTGCCGGGTGGCGGCATCGAGCGCGGCGAGACGGCGCTGGAGGCGCTGGAGAAGGAAATGCGGGAGGAGGGCAACCTCGCCCTCGGCGCGCCGCCAGCGCTCGTTCATGTCTATTTCAACCGGCAGACCAGCCGGCGCGACCATGTGCTGCTCTATCGCTGCGACGGCGTCACGCAGACGGCGCCGCGCCTCAAGGACCGCGAGATCGTCGAGGCGGGCTTCTTTGCGCTGGATGCGCTGCCGGTCGCCACCACGCTCGCCACGAGCCGGCGGCTGGAGGAACTCGCCGGCCGGGCGCCGTTTGCGGATTTCTGGTAGGTCAGGCGGCCTTGAGTTACTCCCGGCCATGCGGCGCTTCGAGGTCGATCTCCGGGCCGACCGGCACGATGCCCGTCGGGTTGATCGCCGTGTGCGAGCGGTAATAGTGCTCCTTGATGTGGCGCATGTTCACCATCCCGGCGATGCCGGGCACCTGGTAAAGCTCGCGCAGGTAGCCGGCAAGGCTCGGGTAATCGGCGATGCGGCGGATGTTGCACTTGAAGTGGCCGACATAGACCGGATCGAAGCGCACCAGCGTCGTGAAGAGCCGCCAGTCGGCCTCCGTGATACGGTCGCCGGTGAGGTAGCGTTTTTGGGAAAGCCGCGTCTCCAGCCTGTCCAGCGTCTCGAAAATCTTTACGACAGCGTCGTCATAGGCGGCCTGCGTCGTGGCAAACCCGGCCTTGTAGACGCCGTTGTTGACGCTGTCGTAGATCGTGTCGTTCAGCGCATCGATCTCGGCGCGCAGGTCTTGCGGATAAAAGTCGTCGCGCGAGCCGGTAATGCCATCGAAGGCGGTGTTGAACATGCGGATGATCTCGGCTGATTCGTTGGAGACCATGCGGTTCTGTTTCTTGTCCCACAGGACGGGCACGGTGACGCGGCCGGAATAATGCGGATCGGCTTTCTGGTAGACCTCGTAGAGCGCGGACGCGCCGAACAGCGGGTCGAGCGTGCCGCCATTCTCGCCCTTGAATTCCCAGCCCTTCGCCAGCATCAGCGGATCGACAACGGAGACGGTGATCAAGTCCTCCAGCTTTTTCAGCTTGCGGAAGATCAGCGTGCGGTGCGCCCAGGGGCAGGCATAGGAGACGTAGAGGTGGTAGCGCCCGGCTTCGGCCGCAAAGCCGCCTTCTCCCGAGGGGCCGGGCGCGCCATCCGGCGTGATCCAGTTGCGGAACTGCGAGGCGGCGCGCTCGAAACGGCCCTTCGTCGCCTTCGTATCGTACCAGACGTCGTGCCAGACGCCGTCCACCAGCATGCCCATGATCGTTCCTTCCGCTTTGTATCTTCGCTTTTAGATAGCGCATGGGCGGGGCGTGGATAGGCGCATTTTGATGAACAGTGCGTTTTGCTCTTTGACAAGCGGCGATTTTCTGCTATCCGCGCTGGTCAGGACCGGCGCGATTGGCCGGCAAGGAAGACGAACGAATGTTCTACCCGGGAAGCCCACGACGACGCTGATGCCCCCGCACGCACCCTTCGACGGTGCGCGATCACCCGCATCCACAGCTTCGCATACGGTTTCTCGCTTCCCATGAACATGCTCAAGCACGATCTCGTCTACCTGACGGAAGATGCGTCCCACGACGCGGCCATCGAACACATCAACGAAGAAGCCTTCGGCCCCGGCCGGCATGTGCGCGCCGCCGCCCGCATCCGCGAGCAGGGCCCGCACGACCTGTCGCTCTCCTTCATCTGCACCGATGACGGCGAGACGATCGCCTCCGTGCGCATGACGCCGGTGCTGGCCGGCGGCGTGAAGGGCCACTTGCTCGGCCCGCTCGCCGTGCGCCCCTCGCACAAGAACCAGGGCATCGGCCGCGAACTGCTGCGCATCGCCTGCGCCGCCGCCAAGCGCAAGGGCTCGGAAGCCGTGGTCCTCGTCGGCGATCCGCCCTATTACGGCCCGCTCGGCTTTGAGAAGGTCGCGTGGAACGCGCTCACATTTCCGGGGCCGGTCGATCCGGCGCGGGTGCTGGTCATGCCCTTTGCGACGGATACGCATGAACGGCTGAAGGGCGTCATCGCCTGGCGCTGCGACGAGGGGCAAGCCCCCCGCCGGGATTGATCAGTCCTTCAATTCCATGAAGCGGATGCGGTTCTGGAAGGGGTCGGTCACGGTCACCTCCCACCGCGAGCCTTCATCCTCCAGCCCCGGCTTCATGTAGCGATAGTCCTTGCCGATCAGCTCCTTCTGGAAGCCGCGGATGCCCTTCATGTAGACGACCATGTTGCCGCCCGGCGTGGCGTCGCCCGCATGTTCGGAAAGGTGCAGCCGCAGCCCGCCGCGCGACACCTGGGTGTAGAGCGGGAAATTGTCGCCATAGCGATGCTCCCAGTCTACGGAAAAGCCGAGGAAGCCGAGATAGAATTCATGCGCCTTCGCCACATCGAAGATGCGCACGATCGGCACGGCCTGCTCGAATTGCGGACCGCTCGCCGGCGGCTTCGCCTCGATTTTCGCGGACAGGATGTTCCACGTTTCGACGCCGAACTGGCGGGCGACGATTTCCAGCGCTTCGCTGTGGGTGATCTCGATCGTGCGGGCGGCGAGCGCCTCCCGCAGGGTTTTCGCCATGGTTTTGGCATCGCGATAGTCGCGCATATCCGTTCCTCATCTCCGGCGAAGTCTTCGTCAGTGCCCGCATTGCCGACGCCTTCGCCCAACGATGAACGGTGGAGAAAGGTTTTCTGGGGAGGCGTTCGCCATGCCTTGGAAAGGCGCGGATCTGCCGGCCGCCTCCGGCCGTGCGGCCAGGCTAAAACATTTCCGGTTCGCCGGAAATGTTTTAGATTTTTGTTTTTGACGCATTGTCCGACGCCGAAGCGATGCCGCTTCGGCTGGAAATGCTTTGGCCGAACGGCACGGGCGATTCCAGCCGAAAAGGGGTCAGCGTCCTTCGCGATACCAGGTGGCGGAGAAGGCGAGCAACAGCAGGCCGACGCCGGCAAAACCGGCGAAGAGCGGCAGCGAGTTGATGCCCTTCAGCACGGTCTCGTCCGTCATTCGCAGCGACAGGCGGTTTGCATCCGCCGTGCGCACCTGGCCGGTGACCGGCAAGAGCGGCGGCAGCGAGATCGCGTCGCCATTCTCGTCGACGAGGCGGCGCACGGTGCCCCTGGTGGCGTCGGCGAGGGGCTTCAGCGTCTCCGTCGTCGAGATCGTCGCCTTGAATTCCGGCGCATCGACCGCGCCGACATGCACGAGCGCGCTCAGATCGTCATTGGTGATCTCGTAGAGGCCCGTCTCGGTGGTCGGCACTTCGGCGCGGTAGAGGCCGGGCTCGGCTTCGGTGAGCGCCACCTGTTGCGTGGCGCCGGAGGGCAGCTTCAGCGTCGCCTCACCGGGCGCATCGCCGATCGTCTGGCGGTTAATCTGGAGCGTGCGGCCGAACGTGCGCGCCGTCAGAGCTTCCTCTTCCAGCGCCGGCTCCTGCATCAGCCAATGGGCGGTGCGGCGATAGAGCGAGACATGCGGGCCGCCGCCTTCGAAGCCGCGCGCCCAGAGCCAGCCCTGGTCGGAGAGCAGCATGGCGACGCGGCCCTTGCCGGCGCGGTTCAGTACCAGCAGCGGCTTGCCCTCGTTCGCTTCCATCACGACATTGCCCTCGGGGCGCTGCACGTCGACGGTGCGGAACCAGCGGCCCCAGCGCGGCGGCTCTTCGCCGGCCCCTTCGAGCCCGCGGGTGACGGGGTGCTTGCGGCCCTGTTCGGACAGGCGCGGATAGAAGGCGGCCTCGTTCATCGAGCCGGTCGGGTTGGCCGGCAGCACGACGGACAGCGGCGTGCTGGCGATCGAATCGTTGCCCGCATGTTCCGGCCCTGCCGCGATCAGCAGCGCGCCGCCGTTTTCGACATATTGCGCGATGTTGTCGTAGTAGAGGATCGGCAGCACGCCACGGTGCTGGTAGCGGTCGAAGATGATCAGGTCGAACTCGTTGATCTTGTCGACGAAGAGTTCGCGCGTCGGGAAGGCGATCAGCGACAGTTCGTTGATCGGCGTTCCGTCCTGCTTTTCCGGTGGCCGCAAAATCGTGAAGTGCACGAGGTCGATGGCCGTGTCGGACTTCAAGAGATTGCGCCAGGCGCGCTCACCTGCATGCGGTTCGCCGGAGACCAGCAGCACGCGCAGGTTCTCGCGGATGCCCTCGATGACATGGACCGCGCGGTTGTTCGCCGTGGTGATCTCGCCCTCGACCGGGGCGACCTCGAATTCCAGAATGTTGTTGCCGCCGCGCGGAACGGTGAAGCCCAGCGGCTGCTCGGTGCCGGGCTCGGAGATCTCCGAGGCGATCTCGTTGCCGTTGAGGCGCACGGTGACGCGGGCGGCCGCGTCGGTGCCGGCGCCATCGTCCACCACGCGGAACTTCAGCTCCTGCGGTTCGCCGACGATGCCGAAGCGCGGGGCGCTGACCACCTCGATGCGGCGGTCGAACTCGTCCGGCCGGCCGGTGATCAGCCCGTGGATCGGCGCGTCGAAGCCGGAAAAGGCGGACGCCTCCGGAATGTCGTGCACCTGGCCGTCGGTAATCAGGATCGCGCCGCCGACGCGCGAGCGCGGCACGTCAGCGATGGCCGCGTTGAGGGCGTCGAACAGGCGTGTCGAGGGCGTGTCGGACGTGCCGTCGTCGCCCGCCTCCACGATGCGCGGCTCGATGCGGGGATAGCGCGCAAAGCGTTCCCTGAGCCCTTCCAGCGCGGCATTGGTCGCGGCAGTGCGCGCTTCGCTGTCCTGGCTCTGGCTGCGGTCGACGATGACCGGCACGACCGTCGACAGCGCCTCGCGGTCCTCCTGCAGGAAGACCGGGTTGGCGAGCGCCAGCACGAGCAGCGCCAGCGCGATGGCGCGCACGAAGGACCCGCGCAGGCCCCGCCAGAAACCGAGTGCCGCCAGCGCCACGCCGGCCAGCGCGATCAAGGCGATGGCGATCCAGGGCAGGAAGGGGGAGAACTGGATGGTCATGTCATTGTCCCAGCCGTTCGAGGAGGGCGGGCACATGTACCTGGTCCGCCTTGTAGTTGCCGGTGAGCATGTACATCATGATGTTGACGCCGGAGCGGAAGGCGTGGTCGCGCTGCACCTCGTCCGGCGGCACCGTCGGCAGCAGCGCCATGCCATTGGCGTCGATCGCCCAGGCGCCGGCAAAGTCGTTGCCCGTGATCATGATCGGCGAGACGCCGTCGCCGGCGCGCGCCGGGCGGGTCGGGTCTTCGGCGCGGTCGAGCTCCGCCTCGATCCACAGCGGGCTTCCGGCATAACGGCCGGGGAAATTCGCAAGCAGATAGAAGGCCTTGGTGAGAACGTGATCGGCCGGCACCGGCTCCAGCGGCGGAATGTCGAGGTTGGCGAGGATCGCCTGGAGGCGCTCGGTGTTCGGGCTCGTCGCCGTGTCGTTGAGCGAGACGAACTGGTCGCGCGTATCGAACAGCACCGTTCCGCCATTGCGCATATAGGCGTCGATGCGGCTGATCGCGGCGCTCGACGGCATCGCGGCCGTGGCGCTCACCGGCCAGTAGATGATCGGGTAGAGCGACAGCTCATCCTTGGAAATATCCACGCCGACCGGCTGGCCGGGCTCCAGCGTCGTGCGGTAGGTGAGGAATTCCGTGAGGCCGGCGAGGCCGCGTTCGGAAATCCGGTCCACCTCGCCCTCGCCGGTGACGACATAGGCGAGATGCGTCGTGTCGAGCCGCGACAGGATCGCCTCGTCGCCGGGCTTAGCATCATCCGCCCGGCTTTCCGAGGGAAACGCCAGGAGTGTGGTGGCGAAGAGCGCCAGCAGCAGGGCAGCGGTAGCGCCGCGCGCCGGCCGGCGGCGGACCGCAGCGGCGAAGGCGCCGCCGATGAAGAGCACGATGGCGCAGTCGGCCAGGAGCAGCAGGGCTGCGAGCGTGAAGAGATGCGGTTTCAGCGACCAGGTCTCCCTGCCGGCCAGCGGTTCGCGTAGGACCGACGTGCCCTCGGCGACCATAAGCGGGCGGATTTCGTGGCCCGGCGGGAAGAGGTTGTGCGCGACATAACCGTCCTCCGTGCCGTAGAGGCCGGGCGGATTGTCGAAGCTTGCGATCCGGCGCGTGCCGTCGCCAGTGGCGAGCGGTTTGGCTTCGCCGGTGGCGGCGGCGAGCGTGCCGTTCGCGGTCATCAGGCGGTAGGGCGGCAGGCCGGGGCTTTGCTCGCCATCGCTGGTCGAGACGCCGCCGCCGCGCGAAAGCTGTACGGTGCGGCGAAGCATTTCGACGAAATCGCCCGACAGCGGCAGGTTGGACCAGCCGGTTTCGGCGCTGATGTGGAACAGCACGAGGCGGCCGGAGCCGAGCGGGCCGGTCGTCACCAGTGGCGTGCCGTCGGCAAGGCTTGCCCAGGTGCGTTCGGCAAGGTCCGGCGTCGGTTCGGCGAGCACCTGGCGCTTGATGAGGATGTTGTCCGGCGCGCGCATGCCGAAGAACGGGCTGTTTTGCGGATAGGCGGAGAGCGGCTGGGGCTCGGACCAGGACAGAGCGCCGCCGAGCGCGCGTTCGCCCTTGCGCAGCAGCACCGGCACCAGCGGATCGTCGGCAGGGGCGGCGGCGAGGCGCGGGCCGGCAAAGCGGATCAGCATGCCGCCCGCCTCGATCCAGCGGCGAACCTCGCCCTGCGCATCCTCCGGCAGGCGGCCGATATCGGCCATGATCAGCACGGAGGGGTTCTGTTCCAGGAGTTCGGGGATCGCCACCGAAAGGTCGGCGACGCTCGGCTCCAGCAGGTCGGCATAGGGCGCGAGCGCGCGGTTGATATAGTGCAGCGGCGAAAGCAGCGGCTGGCTGGCATCCACCACCTCGCCGGACAGGAAGGCGACGCGGCGGCGGCGGAAACCGTCATCCAGCAGGTAGGTGCCGCCGGCATTGGCGAGCCCGTCGATCGTCACGCGGGCGAAGTCGTTGCGCAGTTCGAAGGGCGCGGTGATCGTGCCCGTCGTGGTCGTGCTGCCGGCTGCGAAATCGGCCGTGCCAGTGGCGATCGGCCGGCCGCGCGAATCATGCGCCGTCAGCGGCAGGCTTTGCGCCGCGCCGCCCTCAAGGCGGGTGAGCGTCAGGGAGAGCGCATCCGCACCGTTCGTGGCGGCAGTGATGGCGACGGCGGAGGCGCCGTCCCCCTGAATCATGCGGAATTCGGCGGGGGACAACGCCTGCAGGGCGGCGACCGTCTCGTCGGTCTCGCCGGTCGCCATGCCGTCGCTGATGAAGGCGATGGTGCCCGGTGCTGTCCCGTCGAGCGCGGTGCTGAGCGATGCGACGGCGGTGGCGCGGTCGGCGGGCAACGGGCGGGGTTCGGCGGCGGCGAGGCGGTTGCGGGCGGTCGCGGCATCGACCGGCACGGCGTCGTGCTGGCGGTCGGCGGTCAGCACCAGCGAGATCGGCACGTCGCGGCTTTCCGCATCATCGATCAGCGTGGATACGGTATCGACGCGGCGCTGCCAGTCGGTGGCGGAGGCCCAACTGTTGTCGACGACGAGCACCAGCGGGCCGGTGCTGGCGAGCGTGTTGGTGCGCGGGTTGAAGACCGGGTCGGCGATGGCGAAGATGATGGCGGCGGCCATCAGCATGCGCAGCAGCGTCAGCCACCAGGGGCTCTGCGCCGGCGTTTCCTCGCGCTTCATGATGGAAGCGAGGATGGCGAAGGGCGGGAAGACCTCGACGAGCGGCTTCGGCGGCGTCAGGCGCAGCAGCCACCAGATGACGGGCAGCAGCACCAGCGTCGTGAGAACGGCGGGAAAGGCGAAGGCGAAAGCGCTCATCGGCCGCGGCCCTCCGTCTTCATCGCCGGCATGCCGGAAAGGTACATGTGCACGGCGACCAGCGCCTCGGAGGCGAGCCGGTCGGTGCGGTGGGGCACGAAGCTCCAGCCGAGATGGCGCAGATTGTCGGCCAGCGCCTCCCGGCGCGCGACATAGGCGCGGGCATACTCGTCCTTCAGCGTCTCGGCGCGGCCGGCGGTGAGCTTCTGGCCGGATTCCGGATCGGTGAATTCGGTGCGCCCGACATAGGGGAACACTTCTTCCGCCGGATCGGCGATCTCGACGACATGGCCGCGCAGGCCGCGGCGGGCAAGCGGCCCGAGCCGGTCCATCACGTCCTCGACGGGATCGAGAAAATCGCCGATCAGCACGATGTCGCTGCTGCCGCGGATCATGCTGGTATCCGGCAGGCCGCCGGTCGTGCCGTTGTGCATGAGGGCGGTTGCCAGACGCTCGGCGGCGTTGCGCGCGGCGATCGGCTCCATGATGCCGGGGCAGCCGATGCGCTCGCCGGAGCGGGCGAGGATTTCGGCGAGTGCCAACAGCAGCACGAGCGCGCGGCTCTCCTTCGAGACGCTGCCGAAGGTGGATTTGTACATCATCGACGGCGAGAGATCGGCCCAGATCCAGACGGTGTGGGCTGCCTCCCATTCGCGGTCGCGAACATAGGTGTGGTCGTCGCGCGCCGAGCGGCGCCAGTCGATGCGCGACAGGCTTTCGCCGTCGACATAGGGGCGGAACTGCCAGAAATTCTCGCCGATGCCGCGCTTGCGGCGGCCGTGCCAGCCGGCGATGACGGTGTTGGCGAGGCGTTGCGCCTCGACCATGCAGTCGGGGATGAAGGCAGCCCGGGCCTGCGCCCGCGAGAGCACCTCGCGGGTCGGGGTCGGTTGGACGATCTGGCCGACGGACGCCATGCTCTTTGCTCCGCTCAGCCGCCCGCCTGCCGGACAAGGCCTGCGATGACATCACGCACGGACATGCCCTCGGCGCGGGCGCCAAAAGTCAGCGCCATGCGGTGCTGCAGGACGGGTTCGGCCAGCGCCAGCACGTCGTCGACGGAGGGCGCGAGGCGGCCTTCGTAAAGCGCGCGGGCACGGGCACAGAGCATCAGCGCCTGGCCGGCGCGCGGGCCTGGACCCCAGGCGACGTGCTTGTCGGTGCCGGCGACGCCATTGCCCGGGCGGGCGGAGCGCACCAGCGAGAGGATCGCGTCGAGCACCTTTTCGCTGACCGGCATCTGGCGGATGAGGGTCTGAATTTCGATGAGCCGTTCGGCGGAGATTGCCGCACTGGCATGCGCCTCGTGCACGCCGGTGGTTTCCAGCAGGATCTGCCGCTCGGCGGCGAGTTCCGGGTAATCGACATCGACCTGCAGCAGGAAGCGGTCAAGCTGGGCTTCCGGCAGCGGATAGGTGCCTTCCTGCTCCAGCGGGTTCTGCGTCGCGAGCACGTGGAAGGGCTTCGGCAGGTCGTTGGTCTGGCCGGCGACCGTCACGTGATATTCCTGCATGGCCTGGAGCAGGGCGGACTGGGTGCGCGGCGAGGCGCGGTTGATCTCGTCGGCCATCAGGAGCTGCGTGAAGATCGGGCCGGGCACGAAGCGGAAGGAGCGCTTGCCGTTCTCGTCCTGGTCCATCACTTCGGAGCCGAGGATATCGGAGGGCATCAGGTCGGGCGTGAACTGGATGCGGCTGGAGGCAAGCCCGAGCACGGTGCCGAGCGTGGCGACCAGCTTGGTCTTGGCGAGGCCCGGCACGCCGACCAAGAGCGCATGGCCCCCGGAGAGCACGGCAAGCATGGTCTGCTCGACCACGCTTTCCTGGCCGAAGATCACCTTGCCCACTTTCTGGCGGATGATGGCGATATCGGAGAGCGCGCGCTCGGCGGCGGCGATGACCGCTTTTTCGTCCAGGCCTGCCTCGGGGGAATTCTGAACGCCCATGGTCGTCTCCAGTGTCGGTTCCAACGTAACACGAATCGTGGCTTTGCCATGTTCGCATGCTTCATAGAGAGCTTATTAGCTCACCCGTGGCTGACAAGCGGCCACGAAATGACTATCTCGTGAGAAAGAGGTGTATCCACCCTTTCCTCGATCAAGAGGGCCTCAATCAAGAGGACCCTCTCGCGGAGATAGGGTTCAACCGGGACGGAACAATGGCAACGGGCGAAATTCGCGAAAGCAGCGACGCGGCGGGACTGGCCGCCTTGATCTCGCGGGCAGCCGCGGAAACCGGCGGGCGCGGCCTGCCGCCGGTCGAGCGCTGGAACCCGCCGTTCTGCGGCGACATCGACATGGAGATCCGCGCCGACGGCACCTGGTTCTACATGGGCACGCCGATCGGCCGCGCGCCGCTGGTGCGGCTGTTCTCGACGGTGCTGCGCAAGGACGAGGACGGCAACACTTACCTGGTGACGCCGGTCGAGCGGGTCGGAATCCGCGTCGTCGATGCGCCGTTCCTGGCGGTCGAGATGAATGCGGCGGGCGAGGGCGAGGCGCAGACCCTGACCTTTCGCACCAATGTCGGCGATGTCGTGGAGGCGGGGGCGGAGCATCCGCTGCGTTTCGTGATTGCCGGTGAAAACAATGAGTTGAAGCCGTATCTTCTCGTTCGCGGCCGGCTGGAGGCGCTCGTCTCGCGGGCGGTGATGTACGAACTGGTCGAGCTCGGCGAGACGATCGAGATCGACGGCGTGGAGATGTTTGCGCTACGCTCCGGTGGCGTGGTTTTCCCGGTCATGCCGGCGGCCGAGCTGGATCAGCTTTCCCGATGAGTTTTCCACCTTACAGCGCCGCGGAATTCCGCCGCCGGGCCATGCAGCAGACCCTCACGCTCGGCGACGAGAGCTGGCGCGATCATGGCGACAGCCTGCTCAATCCCTCGGTCATTCCCCATCTCGAAGGCATGCACCTGCGCGACGCCGCCGTGCTGATCCCCGTCGTCGACGATGGCGAGGAGGCGCGCGTCATCTTCACGCAGCGCACCACCACCATGCGCAAACATTCCGGCCAGGTCGCCTTTCCGGGCGGAGCGGTCGATGACGAGGATGCGGACGTGGAAGCGGCGGCGATGCGCGAGGCGGAGGAAGAGATCAGTCTCGACCGCCGTTTCGTCGAGCCGGTCGGCCGCCTGCCGCAGTACAAGGCGCTGTCCGGCTTTTCCATTACGCCGGTGCTGGCGGTGGTGCAGCCGGGCTTCGAGCTGATCGCCAACCCCGACGAGGTGGAAGCGGTCTTCGATGTGCCGCTCTCCTTCCTGATGGACCCGCGCAACCACGAACGCGGCAGCGGCGTCTGGCTCGGCGCCGAGCGGCACTATTATCGTCTGCCCTATGAGGGGCGGAACATCTGGGGTATCACCGCCGGCATCGTGCGGATGATCTATGAAAGGCTTTATGCATGACCTCTGTTTCGGGCGAGGCGTGGTTTACCGATCCGGCGCTCGTGCGCGTGCTGGCGCTGCTCAACAGCGACGGCGGCGAGGGGCGCGTGGCGGGCGGTGCCGTGCGCAACAGCCTGATGGGCCTGCCGGTCGCCGATGTCGATATCGCCACGACGCTGAAGCCGGAGGCGGTTGCCGAGCGGGCGAATGTCGCCGACATCAAGGCGGTGCCGACCGGCATCGAGCATGGCACGGTGACGCTGGTGATCGACGGAAAACCCTTCGAGGTGACGACGCTGCGCCGCGACGTCGAGACCGACGGCCGGCACGCCGAGGTCGCCTTCGGCGCGGACTGGCAGATGGATGCCGAGCGGCGCGACCTCACCATCAACGCGCTCTATGCGACCGCGGAGGGCACGGTCGTCGATCTCGTGAACGGCTTGGCCGATATCGAGAGCCGCACGGTGCGGTTCATCGGCGATGCCGCGACGCGCATCGCGGAGGATCACCTGCGCATCCTGCGCTTCTTCCGCTTCTTCGCGCTCTATGGCAGCGGGCGGCCGGATGCCGAGGGCCTGAAGGCCTGCGCGCGGGCGAAGGACAAGCTCGGAAAGCTCTCGGCCGAACGGGTCTGGTCGGAGACGAAGAAGCTGCTGGCGGCGCCTGATCCCGGCCGCGCGCTGCTCTGGATGCGCCAGGCCGGCGTGCTCACCGAAATCCTGCCCGAGACGGAAAAATGGGGCATCGACGCCATTCCCGGGCTGATCGACGCCGAAAAGGCCTTCGGCTGGACGCCGGATGCGCTGCTGCGGCTGGCCGCCATGGTGCCGGCGGACCGCGAGCGGCTGAAGGTGCTCGCCGAGCGTCTGCGCCTGTCCAAGGCGGAGGCGGCGACGCTTGATTATTGGGCTTCTGCGCCGGAGATCGCGCCAAAACTGGCGGAAACGGCCTTCGACCGGTTGCTCTATCGCAACGGCCCGCAGGGGCTGACGATGCGGCTGAAACTGGCGCTCGCCGGCGCCCGGGCGCGCGGCCTCGGCGATGCAGACGCGCTGGCTTTCGCCGGCCTGTGCCAGCGGCTGCTGGCGCGGGTACAGAAATGGCAGAAACCATCCTTCCCGTTGAACGGCGCGGATGTGCTGGCAGCCGGTCTTCCGGCGGGGCCGAAGGTCGGCACGCTGCTTGGCGCGATCGAAGAGGAATGGGTGGCGGGCAATTTCCATGAGGGCCGGGCAAAGTTGCTTGCCCGGCTGGAAGCCCTCGTCAGGGAAGGCTGAGAAATGTCACGCGGCGTCGGCGGCTTTTTCGTCGACGATGCGTTCCTTGATGTGATCGACGGTGCTTTCCCGGATCATCGTCTCGCCATGTGCGGTGCGCATGTGCTCGACGGCGCGGCGCACGACTTCGGCGTCGTCATTGGCCCGCGTATGCCAGTCGCATCCGGGGACGAGTGAACCGCATTCAAAAAGTCTCATGACCTATCTCCTGTCGTTTCAACGGAACCAGTGTAGCAGATGAGGCCCGATCGGCCAAACCGGGACCGGACCCGCGGCTGAAAGAGCCGTCGTCAGAAACGGCAAAAGCCGCCCGGAGTTCCGCTCCGGCTTAGGAATATTCGAGGCGCTCCCAGACAGCCGTCAGGCGGCGTCTTCGTCCTTTGCCCAGGCGTCGAAGCAGGCGGACGACTGCAACTGTTCCGGCCGTGTATGGTGGTCGGCGAGGTGGTGGACCGTGCCGCCGGCAATGCGCCGCCGGGCTTCTTCGACGAAATAGGAATGTGGAAGGTCCATGCCGCTTTCGACGCGCATGGTTTCTGCAAAACGATCGAGAAAATCGGCGGATTGCGGGTCGATGCCCGACGTTGCCGCATGCTGTGTCGCGACTGTCATGATAACCTCCTCCATGAGATCATGCCCGAGCATGATACCACGAAAGGGGTAGAGCCGTTAATCACAAGGCCGTATTGCCCACCGTTATTTCAAGGCCAGCGCACCACCGGGGGCAGCGACGAAAGGATGGAATCGACATTGCCGCCGGTCTTCAGGCCGAAGATCGTGCCGCGGTCGTAGAGCAGGTTGAACTCGACGTAGCGGCCGCGTCGCACGAGCTGCTCGTCGCGGTCCTCTTCCGTCCAGCCCTTGTTGAAGTTCGAGCGCACGATGCGCGGATAGACCATGGCGAAGGCGCGGCCGACATCCTGGGTGAAGGCGAAATCCGCCTCCCAGCCGCCGATCTCTTCCGGCGAATGCAGCCAGTCGTAGAAGATGCCGCCGGTGCCGCGCGGCTCATTGCGGTGCTTCAGGAAGAAGTAGTCGTCGCACCAGTCCTTGAACTTCGCGTGGTCTGCGACCGGATGGCGGTTGCAGGTGATCTCCATCGCCTTGTGGAAGAGCTGGGTATCGGGATCGTCCATCACGCGGCGGCGGTCGAGCACCGGCGTCAGGTCCGCGCCGCCGCCGAACCAGCGGCTGGTGGTGACGACCATGCGGGTGTTCATGTGCACGGCCGGCACGTTGGGGTTCACCGGATGGGCGATCAGCGAGATGCCGGAGGCCCAGAAGCGCGGGTCCTCGTCGGCGCCGGGAATCTGGCCGCGGAATTCCGGCGAGAACTCGCCATGGACGGTGGAGGTGTGCACGCCGACCTTCTCGAAGACGCGGCCGTCCATCATCGACATGCGGCCGCCGCCGCCTTCGCCATTGTCGCGCTGCCAGTCCTTGCCGACGAAGCGGCCGGGCGGCAGGTCGGACAGCGGGCCTTCCAGTTCGTCTTCCAGCGCCTCGAAGCTGGCGCAGATCGCGTCGCGAAGATGTTCGAACCAGGCGCGGGCGTCGGCCTTCTTGTCTTCGATATCCTCGGGCAGGCCTTTCGGCAGGTCTGGTCGTTCCATGGTGCTTCCCGCTGCCGGCGGAGCGCCGCCGAATCGCATTTTCGCCACAGTTCCCAACTTTGCGCCATTTGGCAACCGCGCAGCGCGATCGGCCGGGGCGGCAGGACTCGCAAAACGTGCCGCGGCGGCTTATCTTCCTTACGTTGAATGTGCTGCCGGAGGAAATCTGTATGGCGCGTGTTCCCGGTCCGCCCCCGATGCAGGGGCTCCGGCGCCAGATCGAGCGCCGCCGCCGCGAAAACCCCGCGGGCGACGGCCATTTCGTGCGCGAGACCTTCTGCCTCGAGCGGCAGGCGGCGCGGGAAAAGGCGCGCGAATGGTTCGACCAATGGCCCAAAGCCGCCTACTGGACGGAGGTCGAGAGCTGGCGCGCCATGGAAGGCGACCGCATCGAATTCACCATGCGCCGCCTGCCCAGCGCCGACTGAGGCCTAGGACCGATCGACATTCAGCCCATGCCGGTCTGCAAAATGGCGCTTTTGCGCGCTTCCGGTGCTCACGTACATTGAGTACGCTGCGCTCCGGGTCACGCAAAATCACCATTTTCGCCGCGGCCTGTGCTGAATGTCGATCGGTCCTACGCCGCCATCGCGATGCGCCGGCTTTCCTGCGTGCGTCCGCCATACCCCCAGCTTTCCATCGGGACTTCGCGCACGATCACGTAGGTGACCGGGTGGAGCGGCGCGCCGACGGCCTCTTCCAGCAGCGCATAGGCGGCGGCGATGAAGCGCTCCTTTTCCTCCGCCGTGTTGGTGCCCTCGCTGACGGTGACTTCGAGATAGCCGGCGGCCGGCTGCCGGCGCACGCCGACGGTCCAGGCCTCGGCGTTCGTCTCCTCGATGAAGACGGCGGTCGCCTCGGCGCGCTTGTTGAGCAGGGTTGCCGCAAGGCGGGTGGCCTCGTCCTGGAGATGCAGGCGCTCGGCATAGGTGAGGCTGCGGCCGGCAATGCGGATATGAAGGAAGGGCATGGTCGTCTCCTGTCGCTGTTGACGGGATGAGCCTATTGCGCGACTATCGTTTTTAAAATTGAGAAGTGTTATCGTAATGGTTTTGGAAAACTGAATGTTTTCGTCGCGCAATTTCGACATGGACGTGCTGCGCACCTTCGTCACCGGGGTGCGCTTCGGCAGTTTCGCCAAGGCCGCGGAGGCGCGGGGTCGCACGCCCCCGGCCGTCAGCCTGCAACTGAAAAAGCTGTCGGATATGAGCGGGCAGACGCTGTTCACCAAACAGGGCAGGGGGCTGGCGCTCACCGATGCCGGCGAGGCGCTCTACGATTATGCGGTGCGCATTCTGGAACTGAACGACGAGGCGATGATGATGCTTGGCTCCAGCCGCTCGCTCGATGGCTGGCTGCGCATCGGTATCCCGCAGGATTTTGCCGAAACCTCGCTGCCGCCGGTGCTCGGCCGGTTTTCGCGGGCGCATCCGAAGCTTCGGGTGGAGGCGCGGGTCGATCGCGGCGCCAAGCTGGTAGCGGCGGTGGAACGCGGCGATCTCGACATGGCGGTCACCTGGGGCGGGCAGAAGAGCGCCCATTGCCGGCATATCGCCACGCACCCGATCGTCTGGATCGCGGCGGCGGATTATGACCTGCCGCCCGGCGAGCCGGTGCCGCTCATCGCCTTCGACCCGCCCTGTTCCTTCCGCGCCGCCGCCGTCGATGCGCTCTCGGCCACGGGGCGCGACTGGCGGCAAGTCTTTGCCAGCCCTGGCCTTGCCGGGCTCTGGGCGGCGGTGACGGCGGGGCTCGGCGTGACCATCCGCACCATGACGGCGGTGCCGCCGCATCTGCGCGTGCTTGATCCCGAGCGGGCCGGCTTGCCGGCGCTCGGCAGCGTCGACCTGATGCTGCACACCGCCGAGGCCGTGCCCGCCGCACCGGTGTCGCGTCTGCGGGATATTTTGCTCGAAATGCTTGTTGTCCCGTCCTGATGGCACCAACCGCGGGAAGTTCGATTGACGCCGGACCGCCGCCCCCCTATCTTGCCGCCATCATCATCAACAGAAAGGCGCCGTTGCGGTTCTAAAGCACGGCTTACAGTCCTTGTTCGAACTCGCGATTGCCGTCTTCCTCATCCTCCTCAACGGGGTCTTTGCCCTTTCCGAACTTTCCATCGTTTCCGCGCGTAAACCGCGCCTGAAGACCATGGCCGCGCAGGGCTCGCGCGGTGCCGCCGCCGCGCTGCGGCTGGCGGAAAACCCCGGGAAATTCCTCTCCACCGTGCAGATCGGCATCACGCTCATCGGCGTTCTTGCGGGTGCCTTTTCGGGTGCGGCCCTCGGTAGCCGCCTGCGTGACATCCTGTTTGCCGAGGGCGTGCCGGACTGGCTGGCCGATCCGCTCGGCTACGGTATCGTCATCTTCCTCATCACCTATCTCTCGGTCGTCGTCGGCGAACTGGTGCCCAAGCAGATCGCGCTGAAGAACCCGGAGCGTTTCGCAACGCTCGTGGCGCCGGCCATGTCGCTGCTCTCCAAGATCGGTGCGCCGGCCGTCTGGATCCTCGATGCCTCGACGCGGCTGATCTTCCGCCTGCTCGGCCAGCACCAGGTTGCCGAAAGCATCGTCACCGACGAGGAGATCAAGACGATCGTCGCCGAAGCCGAAGCCGCCGGCGTCATCGAAGGCGGCGAGAAACTGATGATCGCCGGCGTCATGCGCTTTTCCGACCGCGAGGCGCGCGGCCTCATGACGCCGCGAAACGACGTCGACTGGATCGACCTCGGCGATACGGTGGAGGAAATCCACCAGCAGCTCGTCGACAGCCAGCATGGCCGCCTGCCGGTCGCCGATGGCGGGCCGGAGACCATCGTCGGCATCGTGCAGAAGCGCGAGCTGCTCTCCGCGCTGCTCACCGGCCAGCCGCTCGACATCCGCACCTTCATCCGTCCCGCGCCGATCGTGCCGGATACGATGGATGCGATGCGCGTGCTTGAAAAGCTGCGCAATTCCGAAGTGCCGATGATGCTCGTGCATGACGAATACGGCCACTTCGAAGGCGTCATTACGCCCGCCGACGTGCTGGAAGCGATCGCCGGCGTCTTCCGCGCCGATATCGAGGAAGGCGACGACGAACATGCCGTGCAGCGCGAGGACGGCTCCTGGCTGATCGCCGGTTCCATGCCGATCGACGAGATGGCCGACCGCCTCGGCCTGCTGCTGCCGGCCCGCCGCAGCTACCAGACCGCCGCCGGCATGGTCATTGAATCGCTGCAGAAGCTGCCGAAGACCGGCGAGGTCACGGAAACCCAGGGCTGGCGCTTCGAAGTCGTCGACATGGACGGTCGCCGCGTCGACAAGCTGCTCGCCACGCGCCTCGATTAAGCCGGATCGGGTTCGAGCAATCTCGGACCCGGCCCTTCCGCGGCAAGCGTGTCCCACGGGTTGCGCAGCGGACATTCCTGCATGGACAGGCACCCGCAGCCGATGCAGCCGTCGAGCTGGTTGCGCAGCTTGGTAAGCCGCGCGATGCGCTCGTCGAGCAGGCTGCGCCAGGTCTCAGAGAGCTTGCGCCAGTCCTGCGCCGTCAGCGGGCGGTCGTGCGGCAGCACGGACAGCGCGTCCGCGATTTCCGACAGGGGAATGCCGGTGCGCTGCGCCACCTTGATGACCGCGACGCGGCGCAGGATGCTGCGCGGATAGCGCCGCTGGTTGCCGCGGTTGCGCTGGCTGCGGATCAGCCCTTTCGTCTCGTAGAAATGCAACGTGGACACCGCCACCCCGCTGCGTTCGGCGACCTCGCCGACGCTGAGTTCCCGGGGGATGGCGTCGCGCGCGTTTTTTTCAGTCATGGCTGTTGACCTCAACTTTGCTTGAGGTTTTATACCAGCGGCTCCCTGCTTTTCCAACATGGAGCTGAACCGCATGACAGACAGACTGACCATCGCCCTCATCTATGGCAGCGGCCGCGAAGGGCGTTTCGCCGATACGATCGCGGGATGGCTGGAACCGGCGCTGGCGGGCTTCGGGCAATACACCATCATCCGCATCGATCCGGTGGAGCTGACCTTCACGCCCGGCGGCCTCGACGAGGCCTCGGCACAGCTGGTCGAAAGCCGGATCTCGCAGGCGGATGCATTCCTCATCGTCACGCCGGAATACAACCACGCCTATCCGGCGGCGCTGAAGGCGATCATCGATTGCTGCTTCAGGCCCTGGCATGCCAAGCCCATCGCCTTCGTCTCCTATGGCGGCGTTTCCGGCGGCCTGCGCGCCGTCGAGCAACTCCGCCTGGTCTTCGCCGAGCTGCACGCCGTGGCGATCCGTGAAACGGTGAGCCTGTCGCACGCCTGGACGCAGTTCGACCCGGTCGGCAATCCCTTCCGCCCCGGCCAGCTCAACGGCCAGCTTGCCGTGCTCATGAAGCGGCTTTCCTGGTGGGCGCATGCTCTGAAGGCGGCGCGCATCGCGACGCGCTATGACGAGGTGGCGGCATGAAGCCGGACTTTTATGCGACGGCAGAAGTCGCCCGCTCCCGCGACGAACGCCGGCGCAATGCGACGCTGCTCTTCATCAGCACGCTCACCATCATGTCGGGCGCGACGATCTCAGCCTCGCTGCCCGGCATCGCCGCGCGGTTTGCCGATGTGGAGAATGTCGCGCTGCTGAGCCGGCTGGTGCTGACGCTGCCGGCGATGTTCATTGCGTTGTTTTCTCCGGCGGCGGGTTTCCTCGTCGACCGTTTCGGTCGCAAGCCGCTGCTGCTTGCCTCGCTCGGGCTGTTCGCCGTTGCGGGTGCCTCCGGCCTCATCCTCGACACGCTGCCCGGCCTCCTCATCGGGCGCGCCGTGCTGGGCCTTGCCGTCGGCGGCATCATGACGGCGACGACGGCGCTGGTCGGCGATTTCTTCCAGGGGCCGGCGCGTGATCGCTATATGGGCCTGCAACAGGCCTTCGCCGGCATCGGCGGCACGATCTTCCTGACCGGCGGCGGGTTCCTCGCCGAAGTGCACTGGCGCGGGCCGTTCTTTATCTACACGGTGGCGATCCTGCTGGTGCCGGCAGCACTCGCCTTCCTGCCGGAGCCGCGCCGGGTTCGCCCGGCCGGTCCCGCCACGGGGAGGGGCAGGCTCGACGGGCGCACGACGGCGCTGCTCGCCCTGCTGTTCCTCGCCGCCGCCGTCAACATGATCGCCTTCTACATGATCCCGACGCAGCTTCCCTTCTATCTCGAATCCCTTGGCTTCGCCGCACCCAGCCTTGCCGGCACGGCGATCGGCGCTGGACAGCTCGTCGGGGTGGCGAGCGCGCTCGCCTTCGCGCCGTTCCGCCGCCTGCTCGGCATCATGGGTGTCTTCGGCCTCGGCTTCGTCTCGGCCGGGCTGTCGTTCCTGCTGCTTTCGGGGGCGGAAAGCTACGGCAGCGTGCTGGCGGCCATGGCGGTGTCGGGCATCTGCATGGGCACGATCATGCCGAATTTCGCCGCTGCCGCCATGCTGCTGGCGCCGCCGGCACTGCGCGGCCGCATCTCGGGCCTGCTGGTATCGGGCATCTTTGCCGGCCAGTTCCTGTCGCCGATCGTCTCGCAGCCGCTGATCACCGCCACGGGTTATGACGGCGCTTACATGATCGTCGGCTCGGTGGTGCTGGTCTTCGGCATCGCGGCCGCGGCGGTGCGGCTGGCGCGGCCGGGTCATGGTTAGGTCAGACGAAACCCGTCTGGCGCAGCGCCTCGCCGCAGATCATCGCGGCGGAGAGCGCGACATTGATGGAGCGCTGTCCCTCGACCATCGGAATGAGCACCCGGCCATCCGCCGTGTCGTGCACGCGGTCCGGCACGCCCGCACTTTCGCGGCCGAAGAGCAGGATGTCGTCCGGCCGATAGGCGAAATCCGTGTAGCGCTCCGCCGCCTTGGTGGAGGCGAGCACGAGGCGGCGGCCGCTTGCAGCCCGCCACGCCTCGAAATGCTCCCAGCTCACATGTCGCGTCAGCGTCACGGCGGCGAGGTAGTCCATGCCGGCGCGTTTCAGGCTGCGGTCGGAGATGTCGAAGCCGGCCGGCTCTATAATGTCGACCGACAGGCCGAGGCAGGCGGCGAAACGCAGGATCGTGCCGGTATTGCCGGCGATATCGGGCTGGTAGAGGGCGATGTGGAGCGCGGACATGGGCTGTCGCCTATTCCAGATGTGGCGACAAGGCAACAGAATTGGCCGGAGCGATGAAATTGCGACAAAGTCACTGGCAAATTGCGTCGTTTCAGGCTAACCAAGGCGCATCTACAACGCGAGAAGAGGGAGGATCATGATGGATACCACGCATCGATTGCGCCTCCCGGCTGGAATCACGCCTCTTCTCGCTTAGGCACCTCGCCGCACAAAATCCCATCGCATACCTTATTCAATTCGCTGTGTGACGTTTTCCTCGCCGCGCGGCAGTCCTGCCGGAACTCCGTTCCTGACCGCGCCGTTTTGCGTTGTCCGTCTCGGTTCCGTCTTTATGTATTACGGAGAAAGCCATGTTCGGCTGGTTCGAAAGACGTTTGAATCCCTATCCTTCCGAGGCGCCCTCGCTGCCGCCGAAGGGCCTTTTCGCCTTCCTGTGGCACTATACCAGGCCCGCGGGCCTGTGGCTCTTCGTGCTCGGCTTCTGCTCCATGGTGCTCGGCATCGCGGAAGTGCTGCTGTTCCAGTTCCTCGGCAACATCATCGACTGGCTGTCGAACAGCGACCCGAACACGTTCCTGTCGCGTGAGGGCGGCACGCTGATCTGGATGGCGGCGCTGCTGCTTATCGTCATCCCGGGCGTGGGCGCGTTGCACACCATGACCATGCACCAGGCGCTCGCGGGCAATTTCCCGATGATCGCCCGCTGGCAGATGCACCGCTACCTGATCCGCCAGAGCATGACCTTCTTCTCCAACGAGTTCGCCGGACGCGTTTCGACGAAGGTGATGCAGACGGCGCTTGCCGTGCGTGAGACCGTGATGAAGATCATCGACGTCTTCATCTATGTCGTCAGCTATTTCATCTCGATGATCGCGATCATCGCCTCGGCGGACCTGCGTCTCGTCGTGCCGCTGCTCGTGTGGTTCGTCGTCTACGTCTGCATCCTGCGCTATTTCGTGCCGAAGCTCATGGTGATCTCGCGCGAGCAGGCGGATGCGCGCTCGATGATGACGGGCCGGATCGTCGACAGCTATACCAACATCGCGACGGTGAAGCTGTTCTCGCATGCCGGCCGGGAGGAAACCTATGCCCGCGAAGGCATGGATGGCTTCCTGCAGACCGTGCACAAGCAGATGCGCCTCATCACGCTGTTCAACATCACGATCGACATCAACAATGTCGTGACGATGTTCTTCACCGCGGCGGTCGGCATCTACTTCTGGATGAACGGCGACGTTTCGGTCGGTGCCGTGGCGGTGGCCGTGGGCCTTGCCATGCGCATCAACGGCATGTCGCAGTGGGTGATGTGGGAAGTGACCGCGCTGTTCGAGAATATCGGCACGGTCTATGACGGCATGGGTATGATGACCAAGCCGCACGACATCAAGGATGGTCCCGAAGCGCCGCCGCTGCCGGTTTCCAAGGGTGCGATCAGCTTCGACCACGTCCGCTTCCACTACGGCAAGAATAAGGGCGTAATCGAGGACCTGTCGCTGTCGATCGGTGCCGGCGAAAAGGTCGGCCTCGTCGGCCGCTCCGGCGCCGGCAAGACGACGCTGATGAACGTGCTTTTGCGGTTTTACGATCTCGAATCCGGCAAGATCACGATCGACGGCAAGGACATCGCGACGGTCACGCAGGACAGCCTGCGCTCGCAGATCGGCGTGGTGACGCAGGATACCTCGCTGCTGCACCGCTCGATCCGCGACAACATCGCCTACGGCAAGCCGGAAGCGACGGACGCGGAGATCATCGAGGCGGCCAAGCGCGCGAATGCCTGGGAGTTCATCGAAAGCCTCGTCGACCAGCAGGGTCGTGCCGGCCTCGATGCCCAGGTCGGCGAACGCGGCGTCAAACTCTCTGGCGGCCAGCGCCAGCGCATCGCGATCGCCCGCGTCTTCCTGAAGGACGCGCCGATCCTGGTGCTGGACGAGGCGACCTCGGCGCTCGATTCGGAAGTCGAGGCGGCGATCCAGGAAAACCTCTTCGCCCTCATGCAGGGTAAGACGGTGATCGCGATTGCCCACCGCCTCTCGACGCTGACGGAGATGGACCGTGTCGTCGTGCTCGAAAAGGGCCATCTGCACGAGACCGGCACCCATGCCGAGCTCGTCGCCAGGGGCGGCATCTACGCCGACCTCTGGGCCCGCCAGTCCGGCGGCTTCATCGCCGACGACGCCGAAGCGGAAGTGGCGGCGGAGTAACCGGACAGAAGACACCCCTTTCCAGCAGAAGGGGTGTCTTCATAATAGTTCTTATCCGCGAGCCCGCGCAAAAGTGGTGCACGTTGAGAACGGTCGTAGATCGTCACCACCTTTCCAATCTTTAATTTGTCCCCCGCCCAAAACCGCCTATATCGGAGGCATGATCTTCCGCACGCTCTTCTCCTGGTTCGAGAACTGGATTCAGCCCTTTGCGCGGCGGGATGACCTTCGGCCGCCGCAGGGGCTGCTCGCCTTCATCTGGTTCTATGTCAGCCAGGCCAAGGCGCCGTTTGCGGCGATGCTGGTGCTGGGCGGTATTACGGCGGGCATCGAGGCGGCGACCTTCTGGTTCGTCGGGCGGCTGGTCGACATCCTGGCGACGGTCAAACCCGGTGACGGGTGGAGCGGGCTGATTGCGGCGCATGGGCCGGAACTGCTCCTGATGCTCGGTCTCATCGGCCTCGTGCGATTCGTCGTCACCTTCCTGACGGCGCTGGTCGACCAGCAGGTGATCACGCCGGGCTTCTACAATCTGGTGCGCTGGCAGTCCTATGTGCATGTCGCGCGCCAGTCGCTCTCCTTCTTCCAGAACGATTTCTCCGGCCGAATCGTCACGAAGGTCTGGTCGGCGGGGCAGGCGACCGGCGACGTCATCACGTCGTTCATGGAAAGCATCTGGTTCGTGACGATCTACACGGCCTCGACGCTGGTGCTGCTCGGCGGGCTGGACTGGCGGCTGGCCGCCGTGCTGGCCGTGTGGCTCCTGGTCTTCTCGGTGCTCGCGCGCTATTTCGTGCCGCGCATCCGCGAACATTCGCGCCAGACCGCCGAGGCCGCGTCCATGCTCAGCGGCCGCATGGTCGATGCCTATTCCAACATCCAGACGCTGAAACTGTTCGGGCGCGACGACGCGAACGACCGCTACATGCGCAACGGCTTCGACATCTTCCAGACAACTACGTTGAACTTCACGCGGTTCCTCACCGGCGTGCGGGCCTCGATGGCGCTCGTTTCCGGCCTGATGATCGTCGCCATGGCGGTGCTGTCCATCCATCTCTGGCTCGGCGGCATCGCCAGTTCCGGCGCTGTCGCCTTCACCATGGCGCTGGTGCTGCGGCTGAACTTTTTGCTCAACCGGCTGATGACGCAGTTGAACAGCATCATGCGCAATATCGGCACGATCCAGAATTCCGCCGACCTCATCTCACAGCCGATCGGCCTCGTCGATGTGCCGGATGCGACGGAGATGAAGGTCACGCGGCCGGAAATCCGCTTCGAGAACGTCCGCTTCCATTACGGCCGCCAGTCCGGCGTCATCGACGACCTGACGCTGTCGATCCGGCCGGGCGAGAAGGTGGGCATTGTCGGCCGGTCGGGCGCCGGCAAGTCGACGCTGGTCAACCTGCTGTTGCGCTTCTACGATCTGGAAGGCGGCCGCATCCTCGTCGGCGGCGAGAACATTGCGCGCGTGACGCAGGAGAGCCTGCGCGCCAATATCGGCATGGTCAGCCAGGATACCGCGCTTTTGCACCGCTCGATCCGCGACAATATCCTGTTCGGCAATCCGGATGCCACCGAGGCCGAGGTGATCGAGGCGGCGAAGAAGGCCGAGGCGCACGATTTCATCCTGTCGCTCGAAGACCAGCGCGGCCGCACCGGCTATGACGCCCATGTCGGCGAGCGCGGGGTGAAACTCTCCGGCGGCCAGCGCCAGCGCATCGCGATCGCCCGCGTCATGCTGAAGGACGCGCCGATCCTCGTGCTCGACGAGGCGACCTCGGCGCTCGATAGCGAGGTCGAGGCGGCGATCCAGTCCAATCTCGAACGCCTGATGCGTGGCAAGACCGTGCTCGCCATCGCCCATCGCCTCTCCACCATCGCCGCCCTCGATCGCCTGATCGTCATGGACCGCGGTTCCATCGTGGAGGAGGGCACCCATGCCGAGCTCGTCTCGCGCGGCGGGCTCTATGCGGATCTCTGGTCGCGCCAGTCCGGCGGGTTCCTCGGACACGAGGAAGCGGCGCAATAGGGCCGCAAAGCGTCGTTTCGCGACTGCTTTTTCAGACGGGAAGCGCTGGATGTTCAAGGTGATGGGGGTGGCTTGTCAAGATGCCCCGTTTTTCCCGCGACAATGTGCCCACCTCCCCTTGCCAAGGCTGGACATAATTTGCGATCAAGCATAGAACGCGCCGGATTGACGGGGAATCTATGGCCGTATTGTGTCCGGATCTGACCGGTTTCCAAGGGGCGTGGCGGGTTTCCGCAGACTTTGCGTGAGAGGATGGTTTAGCCGTGAGCGAACACGAGACATCAAGCGAATCCCTGGGCGAGCCCACTCGCCGCGATTTCCTTTACCTGACCACCGGGATGGCTGGCGTCGTGGGCGGCGTGGCAGTTGCCTGGCCGTTCATCGACCAGATGCGTCCGGATGCGTCGACGCTGGCGCTCGGCGCCATCGATGTCGACGTCTCCAGCCTGACGCCCGGCATGTCCCTGACCGTCAAGTGGCGCGGCAAGCCGGTGTTCATCCGTAACCGGACGGACCAGGAAGTTGCGGAAGCCAAGGCCGTCGAGCTTGGCGACCTCAAGGACCCGGTCGCACGCAACGCCAATATCGCGACCGACGCCCAGGCGACGGACCTTGATCGTTCGGCGGGCGCGGGCAAGGAAAACTGGATCATCATGGTCGGTGTCTGTACCCACCTCGGCTGTATTCCGCTCGGCCAGGCCGGCGATTTCGGCGGGTGGTTCTGTCCCTGTCATGGTTCTCACTACGATACCGCTGGTCGTATTCGTAAGGGTCCGGCCCCCGAGAACCTCGCCGTGCCGACCTTCGCGTTCGTTACCGACACAGTTATCAAGATCGGTTGAGGGGACACCTGATAATGAGTGCTGATCATTCCACCTACCAGCCGACGACTGGCATCGAAAAATGGGTCGACTCGCGCCTGCCTCTGCCGCGCATGATCCATGACAGCTTCGTCTCCTACCCGGTTCCGCGCAACCTGAACTATGCCTACACCTTCGGCGCCATGCTGTCGGTGATGCTGATCGTGCAGATCCTGACCGGTATCGTTCTGGCCATGCACTATGCGGCCGAAACCACCGTCGCGTTCAACTCGGTCGAGAAGATCATGCGCGACGTGAACCACGGCTGGCTGCTGCGCTACATGCACGCCAACGGTGCGTCGTTCTTCTTCATCGCGGTCTACCTGCACATTGCCCGCGGCCTTTACTACGGCTCCTACAAGGCGCCGCGCGAAATCCTCTGGATCCTCGGCGTGGTCATCTACCTCCTGATGATGGCGACGGGCTTCATGGGCTACGTTCTGCCCTGGGGCCAGATGTCCTTCTGGGGTGCGACGGTTATCACCGGCTTCTTCTCGGCCTTCCCGTGGGTCGGCGAGTGGATCCAGCAGTTCCTGCTCGGCGGCTTCGCGGTCGACAATCCGACGCTGAACCGCTTCTTCGCGCTGCATTACCTGCTGCCCTTCATGATCGCCGGCGTCGTCGTTCTGCACGTCTGGGCGCTGCACGTCACCGGCCAGACCAACCCGACCGGCGTCGAGGTGAAGTCCAAGACCGACACGGTCGCCTTCACGCCCTATGCCACGCTGAAGGACGCTCTCGGCGTCTCGGTCTTCCTGATCATCTTCGCCTGGTTCGTCTTCTACATGCCGAACTATCTCGGCCACCCGGACAACTACATTCCGGCTGACCCGCTGAAGACCCCCGCCCACATCGTTCCGGAATGGTACTACCTGCCGTTCTACGCGATGCTGCGCGCCATCACCTTCAACGTCGGCCCGATCGACTCCAAGCTCGGCGGCGTCCTCGTGATGTTTGGCGCGATCATCGTGCTGTTCTTCCTGCCCTGGCTCGATACGTCCAAGGTTCGGTCCGCCGTCTACCGCCCGTGGTACAAGCTGTTCTTCTGGATCTTCGTGGCCAACGCCATCCTGCTCGGCTGGCTCGGCGCCATGCCGGCAGAAGGCATCTATGTCATCCTCTCGCAGCTCGGCACGCTCTACTACTTCGGCTTCTTCCTCGTCATCATGCCGATCCTCGGCCTGATCGAGACCCCGAAGCGCATTCCGAATTCGATTACGGAAGCGGTTCTGGAAAAGAAGAACGCCAAGCTGGCCAAGGCCTGAGAGCGAGGACTAGGAACCATGTCAATGAAAAAGCTTGTTGCAGGCCTTCTGTCGCTCGCACTCGTCGCCGGTCTCGGCGTCTCCTTCGCCACGGCGGAAGAGGCAGCGCCCGCCGCCGGTGCAGAGGCGGAACACGCCACGCCGCACTATCCGATGCATAAGCCGAAGGAACAGGAATGGTCGTTTGCCGGTCCGTTCGGCAAGTATGACAAGGGCCAGCTCCAGCGCGGCCTGAAGGTCTACACCGAAGTCTGTTCGGCCTGCCATTCGATGAGCCTGGTCTCCTTCCGCACGCTGGAAGGTCTTGGTTACTCGGAGGCGCAGGTCAAAGCATTCGCGGCGAACTACGAAGTGCAGGACGGCCCGAACAGCGACGGTGAAATGTTCACCCGCAAGGCCGTTCCGTCCGACTATTTCCCGTCGCCCTATGCAAACCACGAGGCGGCTGCCGCCTCGAACAATGGCGCGGCCCCGCCGGACTTCTCGCTGATCGCCAAGGCGCGCGGCATCACCCGCGGCTTCCCGCAGTTCGTCTTCGACATCTTCACGCAGTACCAGTCCGGCGGACCGGACTACATCTACTCGCTGCTGACCGGATACGACGAAGAGAAGCCGGCGCATCTCGAAGTCGCCGAAGGCACGCACTTCAACCCGTACTTCGCCAATGCCGCCGCACTCGCCATGGCCAAGCCGCTCTCCGACGACCAGGTCACCTATGACGACGGTTCGCCGCAGACGGTCGACCAGTACGCGCACGACGTTGCCGCCTTCCTGATGTGGGCCGCAGAGCCGCATCTCGAAGAGCGCAAGCGTACCGGCTTCATGGTCATGGTCTTCCTGGTGATCTTCACCGGCCTGATCTACCTGACGAAGAAGTCGGTCTACGCGAACAAGGAACACTGAGCGGCTACACCGCTCGGCAGCAAAGGCGGCCTCCGGGCCGCCTTTTTTGTTGAGGGCCAGCGCCTCACCTGCAATAACCGGAGGAAAGCCCTCCGCAGTCGGGAATCCCCATGTCCACGCTCGAAAACGAACTCGTCGCCGCGATCCGCAACATTCCGGATTATCCCAAGCCCGGCATCATGTTCCGCGACATCACCACGCTGCTCGGTAACCCGCGGGCCTTCCGCCGCGCGGTGGACGAGCTGGTGCATCCCTATGCGGGCATCGGCATCGCCAAGGTCGCCGGCATCGAGGCGCGCGGCTTCATCCTCGGCGGCGCCATGGCGCACCAGCTGTCGACCGGCTTCGTGCCGATCCGCAAGAAGGGCAAGCTGCCGCACGAGACCGTGCGCATCGCCTACAGCCTGGAATATGGCGTGGACGAGATGGAAATGCACAAGGACGCCATCAAGCCCGGCGAGAAGGTGATCCTCGTCGACGACCTGATTGCCACCGGCGGCACGGCGGAGGCGGCGGTGAAGCTCCTGCGCCAGATCGGCGCCGACATCGTGGCGGCTTGCTTCGTAATCGACCTGCCGGATCTCGGCGGGCGCAAGAAGCTCGAAGCGCTGAACGTGGAAGTGCGCACGCTGGTGGCGTTCGAGGGGCACTGAGCCCCTCGACGATCAAACGAATTCCAGCACCGTGCTTTCGAATCGGATGACCGGTTCGCCGTTCTGGTTCTTGCCCGCACACAGGATCGTGTTGACCAGGCGGCCGGCGCGGGAGGTGAGCTCGCGGGACGCCAGCAGGGTCACCGAATAGGTAATGGTATCGCCGGCAAAGACCGGCTTCAGCCAGCTTAGCTTCGTAAAACCCGGGGAGGGGCCGAGGTTCGGCGGCGTGATGCCTTCGCGGACGAGCCGCTTGCATTCGCCGAGCCAGAACGGCACGAAACATTTCATCCAGCCGGCGCTGGAATGCCAGCCCGAGGCGCAGAGGCCGCCGAACAGGGCCTCTTTCGCCAGTTCCTCGTCGAGGTGGAAGGGTTGCGGGTCGAAGTTCTTCGCGAAGCGGATGATGTCTTCAGCAGTGAAGGTCAGGCTGCCGATCTCGACCGTCTGGCCGAGGGCATAGAGTTCAACCATGCGCATGGGCGGCTCCTTCGCTCGGCGCCAGGCGCATCATGTTGATATATTCGCTGACGGCGACGATCTCGCCGCGTTGGTTCGTCACCTCGGCGCGAAAGCGCACGATGCCGATCTCCGGGCGCGAGCGCGAGGCACGGGCGTCTAGCACCACGCAATGGCCGCCGAGCGTATCGCCGGCCAGCACCGGCCGCTTCCATTCCATGAGGTCCACGCCGGGCGAGCCTTCCGAAGTCGAGCCGTTGATATAGGCCTCGTAGAGCATGCGCATCATCACCGCGCTGGTGTGCCAGCCGGAGGCTGCGAGTCCGCCCAGAATGCTGGCGCGGCCGGCCTCTTCGTCGAGATGCATCGGCTGCGGATCGAATTCCGTCGCGAACGCGATGATCTCGTCTGCCGTCAGGGTCCGCTCGACAAAGTCGAAGCGGCGGCCCGGCGTAAAATCTTCAAAAGTGTAGCGCGTCACATCCAGATCCGTCTTGTTGCGGGCGAACAATGGCGAGCGCGGCAGGGTTTTGCAAGGTCCTGACGGGCCGATCGCTTGCCAGCGGGCCCCCCGTGCGTAAGGTGGCGCCGGTTGCGGACACGAGGAGACGACGATCCATGCAGACCTTGAAATCCGTGCTCGAGGGCGCAGCCGGCGAGGGCATCATCTCCGCCGATCAGGCCGGCAGCCTGCTGCCCTATATGGAGGCGCGCGGCGTGCTTTTGCAGCCGCCGCGCACGGATGCAGTGGATATTGCCGGCGCGGAGGAGGATCGCGCCATTGCGCCGATCGAGGATACCGAGGCGCCGCGTTTCGTGCGCGGTTTCCATGATGTGCTGATCACCATCGGCGTCGCCATCGTCATGGCGGGTGTGTGGGGCGTCGGCGCGTTCTTCGCCGCGCTGCCGGCCATCATCATCCTGGCCGAAATTCTGGTGAGGCGGCAGCGGCTGGCGCTGCCGGCCGTGCTGCTGACGCTTCTTTATGTGCACTGGATCTTCGTCACGACGATCATCGCGCTGGACAGCTTCATGGGGCAGCCGGAGCCGGAACCGGTGCTGCATTTCGTGCTCGTCCTCCTGCCGTTCGCCGTGCTGCTGCCGCCCTTCTACTGGCGCTATCGCATTCCGCTGTCGCTCAGCCTGTGCTTCCTGTCGGTCGCCGCCGTCGTTCTCGCCTTGATTTTCCTCGGGCTTTCGCGCCTCACCGGAAGCACCGAAGTGATCGCCGATCATCCCATCATCTCGTCGGCCATCTTCTTGGCGGCCGCACTGGTGCTGTTTGCCGTGGCCATGGTCTATGACCTGTCGGACCGGTTCCGCGTCACGCGCCGCTCCGACGTCGCCTTCTGGCTGCACCTGATCACGGCGCCGGCGCTGCTCTATTCGACGCTGGCCTTCGTGTTCCTCGGCGATTTCGCCAATGAGCGGCTGTTCAGCGGCAGCAAGGGCCTGCCGGACGCGCTCATCATCGTCGGCGTCGTCGTGGTGCTCATGGCAATCGGGCTGGTTCTCGACCGGCGGGCATTCGTCACCTCCGGGCTGGTTTCGCTCGGCCTGGCGGTCGCGAGCCTGCTGCAAGGCGTTGAGGCGGCACCCGAGAGCTACGTCTTCCTGACGCTGCTGATCGTCGGCCTGGTGGTGCTGACCATCGGCATCGGCTGGCCGCATTTCCGGCGCTGGACGATGACGCCGCTGCCCGCGACGCTCAAAGAAAAACTGCCGCCCCTTCGGTGAAGGGCGGCAGCTTGAACGGTGTCGGGAATGTCGGGCTGTTGCTTCAGGTGTTGAAGCGGAAGTGGATGACGTCGCCGTCCTGGACGACATATTCCTTGCCTTCGTCGCGGCCCTTGCCGGCTTCCTTGGCGCCCACTTCGCCCTTGTAGGCGATGTAGTCGTCATAGGCGATGGTGAAGGCGCGGATGAAGCCGCGTTCGAAATCTGTGTGGATGACGCCGGCCGCCTGCGGGGCCTTGGTGCCGCGCACGATGGTCCAGGCGCGGGTTTCCTTGGGGCCGACCGTGAAATAGGTGATCAGGTCGAGCAGGTGGTAACCGGCGCGGATCAGCCGGTCGAGGCCCGCTTCCTCAAGGCCGAGCGCCGAGAGGAATTCGACTGATTCCTCTTCCGGAAGCTGGGCGACCTCGGATTCGATCGCGGCCGAGATGATGACGCATTCCGCACCCTGTTCCTTCGCCATGGCGGCGACGGCTTCGGTATGCGCATTGCCGGTCGACGCGTCGGCTTCCGAAACGTTGCAGACGTAGAGGACGGGATGCGAGGTCAGGAGGTTCAGGCCCTTCAGGACCTCGATCTCTTCCGGCGCCAGCGTCTTCAGCAGAAGGCGGGCCGGCTTGCCCTCGTTCAACAGCTTGACCACGGCTTCCATGATCGGCAGTTGTGCGAGCGAATCCTTGTCCTTGCTGGCCGCGCGCTTGCGGGTCTGCTCGACGCGGCGTTCCAGGCTTTCGAGGTCGGCGAGCATCAGCTCGGTCTCGATCGTGTCGGCATCGCTGACCGGATTGATGCGGCCCTCGACATGGGTGATGTCGTCGTCCTCGAAGCAGCGCAGCACATGCACCACGGCATCGACTTCGCGGATGTTGGCGAGGAACTTGTTGCCGAGGCCTTCACCCTTCGACGCGCCGCGCACGAGGCCGGCGATGTCGACGAAGGAGATGCGCGTCGGGATGATCTCCTTGGAGCCGGCGATGGACGCGAGCGCCTTCATGCGCGGGTCCGGCACCGCCACTTCGCCGGTGTTCGGCTCGATGGTGCAGAAGGGATAGTTTGCCGCCTGCGCCGCCGCCGTCTTGGTCAGCGCGTTGAAGAGGGTCGACTTGCCGACATTCGGCAGACCGACGATACCGCATTTGAAGCCCATTGAGGTGGTCCATTCGTCTCGAAATTCGTTGCCATCGCTATGGGCGAAGGACGGGGCAGGGTCAAGTGTTTGCGGCACGCAAGGCCTTGAAGTCGAGCTTCGTGCGGTGCACAATAGGTTTCTGACACCGCTCGAAGGCAAATCGCGAGGAGACTTTCGATGAGCAATGGTGATGTTACCCTCACCCCGAAGATCGACACGAAGCCCAAGCTCGAACGGCCGAAGCTCTACAAGGTCATCCTCGTCAACGACGATTACACGCCGCGCGAATTCGTCGTGCTGGTGCTGAAGGCCGTCTTCCGCATGAACGCGGATGCGAGCCAGCGCGTGATGATCACCGCGCACAAGCTCGGCACCTGCGTGGTCGTCGTCTGCGCCCGCGACATCGCCGAAACCAAGGCGAAGGAGGCGACCGACCTCGCCAAGGAGGCGGGATTCCCGCTGATGTTCCAGACGGAGCCGGAAGAGTAGTTTCACCCGATATTAGCGGTTTCTGTCTAACATGCCGTCATGTTCGAAGAAGCCTCCACCTGGCATTATGCCGTCGCCTTCGTGCTCTTCCTCATTCTGGGGGCGGTCGGGCATGTCTGCCGCGCGGTCTTCAACGTCCTGCCCGACCGGCTGTCGGACAAGCCGATGCTGGATCTCATGATCAGCGACGGTTACAATATGGACGACCATATCCTCGGCACAGAATATGACGATGCCGGCTATTACCGGCTCGATTCCTGGCGGAATTTCCGCAATTCCACCCTCGGCTGCGGGTTTGCCGGCATCGCCGTGATGCTGTGCTCCGAGGGTGCGTCCGGTGTTATCGCGCACGGCATCGAGACCGGGTTTGCCTGGCTGTGGGACCTGTTTCTCTACCGTCTCCAGACGCTGCGCTGGCTGTAGCGATCACTCGCCCTTGTTGCCGAGCAGCTTCTTCAGCATCTCCGCCATCGGTCCCGTCGTCGGGAGAATCTTGGGCTGGGCGTGGTTGCGGGCCGCGCGGATGTGGGATTGGGCGGCGGGTTTTTGCGCGGGTGCTTTTTCCCCGTCCGGCTTGCTGCCGGTGGCGAGCGCCAGCTTGTTCATCAGCTGCGAATCCTCGCCGCGCACCAGCATCTCGGCATTGAGGGCCAGTTCGTCGAGCAGCGGGTCGAGCCAGGTGTGGTCGGCTTTGGCGAAGTCGCCGAGCACATGGTTGGTGACGAGTTCCTTCACACCCGGATGGCCGATGCCGAGGCGCAGCCGGCGGTATTCCCGGCCGCAATGGGCGTCGATCGACTTGATGCCGTTGTGCCCGCCATGGCCGCCGCCGGTCTTGATGCGTGCCTTGCCGGGGGCAAGGTCCAGTTCGTCGTAGATCGCGACGATGTCCTTGGGTTCGAGCTTGAAAAAGCGCATCGCCTCGCCGACGGATTCGCCCGACAGGTTCATGAAGGTCTGCGGCTTGACGAGCAGCACCTTCTCCCCGGCAATCTCGCCTTCGGAGATTTCCGCCTTGAACTTCTTCGACCAGGGCGAGAACGGGTTCTTGCGGTGGATCGCGTCCACCGCCATGAAACCGATATTGTGGCGGTTGCCCGCATATTTTGCGCCCGGATTGCCGAGCCCGGCGATGATCAGCATGGAAGGATCCGTCAAAACGATCTGTTGCCGCTTTCACCACCGCGAAAGTGGCCTAAAGTCAACCGTTGAAGATTATTTCTTCGCGCCGTTCTCCGCGGTGCGGGTGCTCGGCGGCAGGCCGTAGGCGGTGAAGATGCGGTCCTGCTCTCCGCTCATGATCAGCTTGTCGAGTTCGGCCTGCAGGCTCTTGATGAGGTCTGGCGGCGTGTCCTTGTGGCAGGCGATGCCGTAGACCTGGCCGGCCAACATCATCGCCTTTTCGACCGGCTGGCCGTCCTTCACCATTTTCTCGTAGGTCTTGATGGAGGTGGGCATCAGGTCGATGCGGCCGCTCAGGAGCTTGCGCACGGTGATGTCGATATCGCTTGCGAGATCGATGTCCTTGAAGCCGATCAGTTCGAGCGCCTCGACGGCGAAGTCGCCGCGCTGCGAGCCGACCCTCAATTCGCGCGCCTTGACGATCGTCAGCCCATCGTATTTTTCGCCCTTGCGCTTCAGGAGAACCATCTGGTCCTTGAGGAGCGGATTGACCCAGACGAAGCGCTCGGCGCGCTCGCGGTTGTAGCCCGTGGTGAAGACGCAATGCATCGGCTGGTTTTCGGCCATGGCGAAGGCACGCGCCCAGGGCATGATTTCCAGCGTGTAGTCGATGCCGGCCGCCTTGGCGATCGCCTCGACCTGGTCGACCGCGATGCCGGTGATCTTGCCGTCCTTCGTGTAGTTGAAAGGGGCGTATTCCTCGGTGACGAAATGCAGCGTTTCGGCAAGCGGTGCGGAGAGGGGGGCGAGCGACAGGCTGAGCGTCAAAAACAGCGTCTTCATCGTCTCGTCCTCGTTCCTCGTCAGGAGGCGGCGGCCAGGCGCTCGGGCGGCCTGGCCGGCATCGTGAATTCGTCCAGCTTTTGAAGCAGCGCGTCAAGCGGCAGCGGCCGGCTCAGCAGATAGCCCTGGCCGAACTCGATGTTCATCGCCTGGAGGATGTCCCATTGTTCCTCCGTCTCGATGCCCTCGGCCACGACCGCGCAGCCCATCTGGTGCGAGATGGTGCGGATGCCTTCGACCAGCATGCGGCTCTTGCGGCGCACGTCCGGCTGGTCGGAGGACAGCGAGCGGGTGAAGGACTGGTCGACCTTGACGATATCGACGGGGAAGCGGTTCAGGTAGGAAAGCGACGAATAGCCGGTGCCGAAATCGTCGAGCGCGATGCGGCAGCCGAGCTCGGAGAGCGCGTCGAGCACGTCGCGCACCACCGGATTGTCGAGCATCAGCACGGCCTCGGTGATTTCCACGACGATGCGCGAGGGCGTGATGCCGTTTTCGAGCAGCAGGGCGGCAAGGCGGTTCGGCAGGACCGGCTCGAACTGCAAGGGCGAGAAATTGACCGCGAGATAGGTGTCGGACAGCCCGTCGAGCTTGGAGATGACGGCGAGGCTGGCGATGGATTTCGACAGGATGCAATCGCCGATGCGGCCGATCGAGCCGTTCTCCTCGGCAATGCCGATGATCTCGGCCGGCGGCAGCAGGCCGCGCTCGGGGTGGTTCAGGCGCATCAGCGCCTCGAAGCCGGCCACGCGCCCGTCGGACAGGCAGACGATCGGCTGGAGATAGGCGGTAAACCAGTCGTCGCGCAGGCCCTGATCGATGAACTGCTCGGTTTCCAGGCGCTTGCGGGCGATATCGACCATGTTGTTGTCGAAGAGCTGCACGCCGTTCTTGCCGTCGCGCTTGCGGGCATACATGGCCATGTCCGACTTTTGCAGCAGGCAGGCGGCCGTGGCGGCGTGGTCGGGATAGATCGCGACGCCGATGCTGGCGCTGACATTGAGTTCGGCGCCGTTGACGACGAGCGGCGCGCGCAGGCTTGAAACCAGGCGTTCGCTGACATCCAGGGCGAGCTGGCGGGCGTTCGGCGCGGAAAGCAGGATGGCGAATTCGTCGCCGCCGAGCCGCGCGATCCGGTCATTGGCGCGCAACTGCCGGCGCAGGCGCATCGCCACCTGGCAGAGCACGTCGTCGCCGGCGGCATGGCCGAGATTGTCGTTGATCCACTTGAAGCGGTCGAGGTCGACGAAGAGGCAGGCGAGTTGGTGGCCGAGCGTGTCGACCTCGCCGATCAGCTCGTCGAGCACGCCCTCGAAGCCCTGGCGGTTGAGCAGGCCCGTCAGGTGGTCGGTGATCGCCTGGCGGTGGTTGCGGTTTTCCGCCTCCTTGAGGTCGGTGACATCGGTCATGACCGAGAGCGACAGCGCCTGGCGGCCGCTGCTCGCCTCCGCGCCGGTTTCAAGGATCAGCACGTCGATCACGCTGCCATCGGCGCAGCGGAAGCGCACCGTCACCTCGCAGATGCCGGCCTCCGATTTGCTGGTCGCGTGGCGTTTGCGGTAGGTTTCGCGGCATTCCTCGGCGACGAAATCGGTGAATTCCTGGCCGATCACATGCTCGCGGCGGTAGCCGGTCGCGGTCAGCCAGTAGTCGCTGACGGCGGTGATGCGGTTCGCCGCATCGATGGAGAAGAGCATGGCGGGCGTGAGGTTGTAGATGTCGGTGGCGCGGGTATGCGCCAGCTTCAGCTCGTTTTCCTCGCGCTCCAGCTTGCTCTGCATCTCGTTGAAATTATGGGCGAGCGCGCCCATCTCGTCGTTCGAGGTCCAGTCGACATGATGGCGCGAGCCGAGCCGCCGGGTCGCCTCGATCGCCGCCGTCAGGCGCATCAGCGGGCGGATGATGGTGATGCGGTTGCCGATGATGGCAGCGGTGAAGAGCGTTGCCACGGCAAAGAAGAAGATGGCGAAGATGCCCATCTCGTCCTTGGTGAAGCGCGAGAACAGGCCTTCCTTGCGGATCCAGATTTCCGCCGAGCCGACCTTCTTGATGCCGTCGCTGGCGCGGTAGAGGATATCGGTCTTGACGATGGAGCGCGCGTCGTTCGGATCGGGGCTGAGTTCGGGCTTGCGGATGTCGATCACATCCGAGGTGTCGCGCACGCGCACGAAGCTGATATCGGCGTCCGCCTGGAGCGCGCCGACGATCTGGTCGATGCTGTCCTTGTCGAAATCCCACAGCGGTTTTCCGAGCGCCTGCACATTGGCCTTCAGCAGCACTTCGGTGTTTTCCAGGCGCTCGCGCGCCACGCGGTCGGACGACAGGATGAGGAAGAGCACGAAGAGCGGTGCCACGAAAACGAGCAGGGCGCCGATGACGATGGCAATGAAGCGGCTCTCCACCGAATGCATTTTCATGCCGGTTGCCCCCCTGCCATGATGCGAAGCCAGCCCATAGTGCCCCTCTTAGGCTTTCGTCGTTCTTCCCGGGCTTAGCCTTTCACCAAAGTCTTAAATGTTGCTGAAATGCCGATCCGGAAAAGTGCTGATAATTCAGACTTCCCGCAACGGTAGCGCTGGCATTTTGACAAAGAAAAACCCCGCATCCGGGCGGATGCGGGGTTTTCGAGAAGGATCCCGTTAAGAGGGATTATTCTTCCGTAGCAGCCACTTCTTCTTCTTCCTTCACGCCAGCAGCCGGAACGGCGATGGTGGCGATCGTGAAGTCGCGGTCGGTGATGACCGGGCTCGTGCCCTTGGGCAGCTTGATGTTGGAAATGTGGATGCCGTCGCCGACCTTGAGGCCAGCGAGGTCGGCCGTCAGGAATTCCGGAATGTCGCCGGCCGAAGCATGCAGCTCGACAGCGTGGCGTACGATGTTCAGAACGCCGCCGGCCTTGATGCCCGGGGACTTCTCTTCGTTGACGAAGTGAACCGGCACTTCGACGACGACATGGGTGTCGCCCGAAACGCGGAGGAAGTCGACATGCATGGTGAAGTCGCGGACCGGATCAAGCTGGTAGTCCTTCGGGAGCACCTTGATCTTCTCGCCGTTGACGTCGATCGTGGCGACCGTCGTCTTGAAGCCGCCGGCGTGGATACGCTGGGTGACGTCCTTGGTCGAGATGGCGATCGAAAGCGGGGACTGCTTGTCGCCATAGATAACTGCAGGAATAAGACCGTTGCGGCGAAGTTCACGGGAGGACCCCTTACCAACCCGTTCGCGCGTTTCGGCCTTGAGCTCGTAAGTGTCGTGGCTCATGGCTTAACCTTTCGTGTGTTACTGGAGAGCTTTGCGCAGGCGGAGTGAACCGCGGCTGCGTAAAACTTGAGGATTTTTTGAAAGCCTCATCCGCATTGCCTCCAAGGGTGTCTACGCGGACGGGGGCTCGATAAACGAGAATGCCCGGAAATGCAAGGCCCGCGCCCCGATTGACCCCCGCATTGACATGGTGCGGTCACGATTGGATGTTGGGTATAGACCAGATCGGCGAAGGAGACCACGATGCGACGACAGATCCTGATGGCCTCGGCCGCCCTTGCGCTCGTCTGCGCAAGCCCTGCTCTGGCACAGGAGGTCTCGGCATCCGGGGCCGAGAGCATGCAGCAGAAGCTGACGCGCTACCTGCCGCAGGATATGATCGACGCCGGCCTGGTGACGGTGAAGGCCGCAAGCTCGTTCTACGAGCTGCGCTTCAACCCGACGGTGCTCATCGACAAGGCGAAGACCGGCGCGGTGCAGGTCGAGGGCCTGAAGCCGCTGACGGCCTATCTGCGGCCGATGCCGGAGGGCACCTACCGCATCGAGGCGAACGACAGTCTCGACATCAAGGGCACGATCGACGCCGCACCCGGCAAGAACTCCTTCACCTATCTCGTCGAGTCGATGAAGCTCGACGGCATCTACGATCCGGAAATCCTCTATTTCACCTCCGCCGACTGGACGGCAAAGCGGCTCGCCTTCACCAGCACCTCCTCGCAGGAAAGCGTGACGGCCAGCGTCGGCGAGACGGCGATGCGCGTTGCGGCCGAGAAGAAGGATGCCGGCACGCTCGACATCACCAGCACCGGCGTGATGAAGGCCTTTGCCGAGACGATCACCGGAGGCCCGAGTGGCCGCGTCGATATCGGGGCGGACACGGTCGATATCGATGTCAGCCTGGATGGCGCGCGCTACAAGGTGATGCAGGAACTCGTCTTCTTCGTGCTCGACAACATGCACAAGGACAAGCTCGAAGCGCCGGATGCGGCGCGGCTGAAGGAGTTGCTGCGCGCCTCCATGCCGATCTTCGACAACCTGACGGAGACGATCAAGGCTTCGAACGTGACGGTCGGAACGGACAAGGGCACGTTCGGCGCGGCGGCCGTCAGCTACAATCTCGACATGAACGGCATCGCGCATTCGACCCGCTTCGGGTTCGGTTTCGACGTCGAAGGACCGAAGCCGCCGGCCGGCGTGCTGCCCGTCGCCTTCGAGGGCGCGCTGCCGGAGCGGGCGACCTTCAAGGCGGCCGTCACCAATCTCGACCTTGCCGGCGCTGTCACCTATCTGCTCGACAATGCGGATTTCACCAAGACGGAACCGCTGACCGAGGCGCAGAACAAGGAGATCGGCCGCATCATCCTGCCGGACGGCTCGATGACGGTGCAGTTCGAGGACGTCTCGGCGGTCTCGCCGATCTATGACGTGCACCTGTCCGGCACGATGCTCGTCTATCCGGAACAGAAGGATCGCCACAGCGCCGACGTGAAGATCACCATGCGCGAGTTCGACAAGACGGTCGCCTATCTCCAGAAGAATGCCGCCACCGTGCCGGAGTTCGGCCAGGCGGCCTTCGGGCTTTTGATGATGAAGGGCCTCGCGCGTGACGCGGGCGGCGGCGCGCAGGTCTGGGACCTCAAGGTCGGCGAGGACGGCAAGGTGCTGATCAACGGCCAGCCGCTGCCGTTCCAGCAGTAAGGTTTCAGCCGCGGCGCTTGGCGGTGAGCCGGGCGAGCCCCAGCATCAGGCCGCCGGCGACCAGTCCCCAGAACGCGCCGGAAATGCCGGCAAACGAGACGCCCGAGGCGGTAACGAGGAAGGTCACTGCCGCCGCTTCGCGTCCCTCGATTTCCTTGAAGGCATTGAGCGCGGAATTGGCGAAGGCGCTGATCAGCGCGAGGCCGGCGACCGCCTGTATGAGGATCGGCGGGGCGAGGGCGACGAAGGCTGTGACCGCGCCGACGAAGGGGCCGAACACCACATAGCAGACACCCGCGACGATCGGCGCCCAATAGCGTCTCTTCGGGTCCGGATGGGCATCGCTGCCGGCGCACATGGCGGCGGTGATGGCCGCGAGGTTCACCGCGTGGCTGCCGAAGGGGGCCGAGAGCAGGGAAAAGACGCCGGTCGTGGCGAAAAGGGGCGCTGGCGCGGGTTCGTAGCCGTTGACCTTCAGCACGGCGATGCCCGGAATATTCTGCGAGGCCATGGTGACGATGAACAGCGGCAAGGCGATGCCGACGAAGCCCGCCACTGTGAAGATTGGCATCACGAATTCCGGGTTCGGCGCCAGCGAATCAGCGAGGCCGGCCAGCGCGCCCGGCGGCACCTCGACGCCGAAGGCCAGTACGGCGATGAAGGCGGCAAGCGCCGCCGGCACCGCATAGAGCCGGTTGAACGCGCCGACGATTGCCCAGGCCAGCACGATCGGCAGGCCGAGCAAGGGATTGAAGGCGATCGCCTTGGCTGGCGCGAAACAAAGGCCGATCAGCACGCCCGCAAGCATGGCGTTGGCGAGCGAGGTTGGAATGGCGGCGACCATGCGCCCGAGCGGCTTCCAGAGGCCGGCAATGACGATCAGCACGCCACAGACGAGAAACCCGCCGACCGCCGTCTGGAAACCGCCCTCGATGGGACCGGAATTGGCGAGCAGGGCCGCGCCCGGCGTCGACCAGGCGATGGCGATCGGAAGCCTGGTCACGGCGCTGAGCAGGATCATGCTCACGCCAAGCGCCACGCAGACGGCCATGAGGCCGGACGTGGCCTGCGCCTCCGTGGCGCCGACGCCGGTGAGGCCGTGCAGCACGACCGCGAAGGAGCTGGCAAAGCCGACGAAGGCGGTGAGGACGCCCATGAAAAGGGCCTGGGCGGAAAAGTCACGAAGCATGATGAAATCGGTCATGGAAAGGGAGGCGCAGTCGTAACAGGCGGCGTGGTGCTTGGAAACAGCCTTGTCGGGGCAGGGCGCCGTTACCACATGGAGGCTTCGACCTTGGTGCTGCTGGACCAGCCGGCAGAAACGTGGCTATAGTCCTTGAGCGTTGTATTCTAATGCGACGATCGGTCGGAAGCTTTCGGGGAGGAGAGCGGATGCCTGCGCGTTTCGATCACGCGGATCATGTTCAGACCGTTGCGGCCCATGCCTCGGCTGCGGCGAGTTCGCCCGTTGCCGCCTCGTGGCGGCGCTGCCTCACCCTGCATGGCCTTTCTCCGGAAGAGGCGCGCGTGCCCTGGCGGCTCACCGAATCGGAATTCCGCCAGGCCCGCGCCCGCTCCAGCGCCCTCATCGAGGAAGCATCCGGCGAGATCGACCGGCTGTTTGCCACCGTCGGCAAGGCCGGCTGCTGCCTGCTCCTGACGGACGAGAACGGCATTGCGCTGGAACGCCGGGGTGCTGCCGGCGACGATCGCGATTTCCGCGGCGTCGGGCTCTGGTCCGGCACGGTCTGGAGCGAGGCGAGCGTCGGCACCAATGGCATCGGCACGGCGCTTGCCGACGAGCGGCCGGTGCTGATCCTCCGCGACCAGCATTTCCTCTCGCAGAATACCGGGCTCTCCTGCACGACGGCGCCGATCCGCGATCATACCGGCCGCATCGCTGCCGCGATCGACATCTCCACCTGCCGCGACGATGCGAACGAGATGACCATGTCGATCCTCTCGCAGGCCGTGCGCGACGCGGCCGCCCGCATCGAGGCGGGGTTGTTCCGCCGCGCCTTCGCCGCCGCCCGCATCCTGCTCGTCCCCGTCGATGGCCGCGCGGCACCGGCGCTTCTTGCCGTCGACCGCGACGATCTCGTGCTCGGCGCCACCCGCGCGGCGCGCCAGTTCCTGGGCCTCGACGACCGGCGTATCGCCGCCGGCGTTCCCGCGTCCGATCTCCTGCATGAGAACCGGGCGGAGGAAGGCGGCGACCTCGACGATGCCGAGCGCGCAGCGCTTCGCCGCGTGCTTTCGCGCGCCGGCGGCAATGTCAGCCAGGCGGCCGACCAGCTCGGCATCAGCCGCGCGACGCTTTACCGGAAGATGAAGAAGCTCTCGATCAACTGATGCTGCGGCGCAGCACAGCCTGTCGCATCGCTCTGTCTCAATTCTGAAACAGTCCCCGCCGCCATCGCCGGCACGCCCCTATCATGAACGCGCGAAGCGCAGCACCATCCTCTCCGACGGCCCATCCGGGGCCTTTTCGTGGGAGGAAAGACCATGCTGCATCAGAAGATCGTCGAAAACCCGTACAAGACGAAGTACGGCAACTTCATCGGTGGCGAGTGGAAGGAGCCGGTCGCCGGCCGCTACTTCGACAACATCACGCCGATCACCGGCGGCAAGCTGTGCGAGATCGCGCGCTCCGACGCCGCCGACATCGAACTCGCGCTCGACGCCGCACATGCCGCCAAGGACAAGTGGGGCCGCACTTCGGCCACCGAGCGCTCCAACATCCTCATGAAGATCGCCCAGCGTATGGAGGACAATCTCGACCTTCTCGCCCGCGCGGAAACCTGGGACAACGGCAAGCCGCTGCGCGAAACCATGGCAGCCGACATTCCGCTCGCCATCGACCATTTCCGCTATTTCGCCTCGTGCGTTCGCGCGCAGGAAGGCTCGATCGGCGAGGTCGACCATGAGACGATCGCCTACCACTTTCACGAGCCGCTCGGCGTCGTCGGCCAGATCATCCCCTGGAACTTCCCGATCCTGATGGCGACATGGAAACTCGCTCCCGCACTTGCCGCCGGCAATTGCGTCGTGCTGAAGCCCGCCGAACAGACGCCGTCCTCGATCCTGCTCTGGGCCGAACTCGTCGGCGACCTGCTGCCGGCCGGTGTGCTCAACATCGTCAACGGCTTTGGTCTGGAAGCCGGCAAGCCGCTCGCCTCCAACCCGCGCATCGCCAAGATCGCGTTCACCGGCGAGACGACGACCGGCCGCCTGATCATGCAATATGCCAGCCAGAACCTCATTCCCGTCACGCTGGAACTCGGCGGCAAGTCGCCGAACATCTTCTTCGCCGACGTGATGAACGAAGACGACGACTATCTCGACAAGGCGCTCGAAGGTTTTGCGATGTTCGCGCTGAACCAGGGCGAGGTCTGCACATGCCCGAGCCGTGCGCTGGTGCATGAGAAGATCTACGATCGTTTCATGGAAAAGGCCGTCAAGCGCGTCGAGAAGATCGTACAGGGCAACCCGCTCGACATGGCGACGATGATCGGTGCGCAGGCATCCTCCGAACAGCTCGAAAAGATCCTGTCCTACATGGATATCGGCCGCCAGGAAGGCGCGGAAGTGCTGACCGGCGGCGGGCGCAACGAACTTGAAGGCGACCTTGCCGGCGGTTATTACGTCAAGCCGACCATCTTCCGGGGTCACAACAAGATGCGCGTCTTCCAAGAGGAAATCTTCGGGCCGGTGGTCTCGGTCACGACCTTCAAGGACGACGCGGAAGCGCTCGAAATCGCCAACGACACGCTTTACGGCCTCGGTGCCGGCGTGTGGAGCCGCGATGCGAACCGCTGCTACCATTTCGGCCGCGACATCCAGTCTGGCCGCGTGTGGACCAATTGCTACCATGCCTATCCGGCCCACGCCGCCTTCGGTGGTTACAAGCAGTCGGGCATCGGCCGCGAAACGCACAAGATGATGCTGGACCACTACCAGCAGACCAAGAACATGCTGGTCAGCTACTCTCCCAAGGCGCTCGGCTTCTTCTGAGCGACCGCCTCCCTTCTCCCCGCCTGCGGGGCGAAGGCAACAGACGGGCGGACCGGGGCGTGACCCCCACCTTGCCCAACCGCCCGACCCTCTCCCCCAGCGGGGAGAGGGTACGCTTTTGGAGGAGAGCCGCATGACCGAGACGACTGGCGAGCCGCGCGTGGTGGCGACCGATGCAGCGCTTGCGCTGATCCGGGAAATCCAGGCGGATTATCCGAAAATCCTGTTCCACCAGTCCGGCGGGTGCTGCGACGGCTCCTCGCCGATGTGTTACCCGACGGACGACTACATCGTCGGCGACCGGGACGTGAAGCTTGGCGAAATCGGCGGGGTGCCGGTCTATATCAGCGAGAGCCAGTTCGGCGTGTGGCAGCACACGCAGCTGATCATCGATGTCGTGCCCGGCCGGGGCGGCATGTTCTCGCTCGACAATGGCCGGGAGAAACGCTTCCTCACCCGCTCGCGCCTGTTCGGCGGCGGCGAGGCCTGCCCGCTGCCGGGGCGTTGAAGCTGAAGAATACCCTCGCTCCATCCCCGACGTCATCCTCGGCCTTAAGCCGAGGATCCATCTGCACGCTCGGAGGGTGGATGGTCGGGTCAAGCCCGACCATGACGGAGGAGAGGTTTGGCGGATTGTGTCAGCAGTCTGACCCGCGGTAACGGCGGGCTCGTCGTTTCATATAATGACGTTCTCAGCGCACCGGGCACTGGCCGGACTTGAAGACGCGGAAGCCGGCGGCTTCGGCCGAGCAGGCATTGCCGAACTCCTTCAGATCGTTGCCGCGGCGGCCGCAGACCGGATTGAAGTCCATCGTGCAGGCCCGCTGGTCGCGCGGCCGCTCGCGGTCGCCCCGATTGTCGCCCTCACGATCGCGATCCCGGCGGTCCCTGTCGTTGCGATTGCGATCACGGTCGCGGTTCTGGTCCCTGTCGCGGTCGGGACGGCTCCAGCCGTCGCGATCCTGATCCTGGTCCTGCCAGCCGACATTGTCGCGATCCGGGCGGCGGAACTGGCATTCCCCGCGGCCGACGATGCCGTAGCCGCTGGCGCGCGCTTCGCAGGCATTGGCGAAGGTCTGGCGGTCACGGCCGCGCTCGCCGCAGACCGGCGCATATTCGCGCGTGCACATTTGCGGCGGGCGCGGATTGTAGCCGCTGCCGCCCTGGTCGACCTCGACCGAGCAGGCCGCAAGCGTGCCGGCGGCAAGAAGGATGGCAAGGCGGCCCGCCAGCCGGCGGAAGAATGGCGACATCGAAATCATGGATTTCCCCTAACGAATCTATGCGGAACTTAGCGCATAAAGCGAGGAGCCGGTATCGGCCGCGGGCAGAAATCGAAACGGTGGAAAATCAGTCGAAGAGGCTCGATACCGACTCTTCCGCGCTGGTGCGGTTGATCGCCTCGCCGAGCAGGTTGGCCGTCGAGATGACGCGGATGTTGTGCGCCGACTGGACGGAGGTGGTCGGCTGGATCGAGTCGGTGATCACAAGCTCCTTGAGCTTGGAGGAGGTCACGCGGGCCACGGCACCACCGGAGAGCACGCCGTGCGTGATGTAGGCGGTGACGCTGGTCGCGCCGTTCTTCAGCAGCGCTTCGGCCGCGTTGCAGAGCGTGCCGCCCGAATCGACGATATCGTCGATCAGCAGACAGTCCTTGCCGGTGACATCGCCGATGACGTTCATCACTTCGGATTCGCCTGCGCGTTCGCGGCGCTTGTCGACGATCGCCAGTTGGCAATCGAGGCGCTTGGCGAGCGCACGGGCGCGCACCACGCCGCCGACGTCCGGCGAGACGACCATGACGTTTTCGAGATTGTAGTTTTCCTTCACGTCACGCGCCAGGATCGGCACGGCGTAGAGGTTGTCGGTCGGAATGTCGAAGAAGCCCTGGATCTGGCCGGCATGCAGGTCGAGCGTCAGCACGCGGTCGGCGCCCGCCTCGGTGATGAGGTTGGCGACGAGCTTTGCCGAGATCGGTGTGCGCGGACCCGGCTTGCGGTCCTGGCGGGCGTAACCGAAATAGGGGATCACGGCGGTGATGCGCCGCGCCGAGGAGCGGCGCATGGCATCGATCATGATCAGCAGTTCCATCAGGTGGTCGTTGGTCGGGAACGAGGTCGACTGCACGACGAACACGTCTTCGCCGCGCACGTTTTCCTGGATTTCGACGAAGATCTCCTGGTCTGCGAAGCGTCTGACCGTGGCACGGCCGAGCGGGACATTCAGATAATTGCAGATCGCTTCGGCCAGAAGCCGGTTCGAATTGCCCGCGAAAACCTTCATCTATGGTCCGCCTGTGCTTATGCTGATGGGGGGCCTTTTACCGGCAATGCCTGCGAATGCAAGGGCTTTGCCGTATGGGAAAAGCGTTTCTTCGCATTTGCCTGTGATTAAACCCCGGACGTGCTTAACCGCGCGTGGCGCCGCGCCAGTCGAGATACTCGCGGATCGTCTTCTGGGCGATGCCCTCCATCGTGCGTGCCGGTACAGCCGCCCACGGATCGGATGCCGTGCCCGAGACACTTTCCTGCCCCTGGATGCGATGGAGCCGCGCGCCGCTGCCGTCGAGCACGTCCCAGACATAGACCACGGTCGTCTTGCCATTGTCGTTCATCGCGGAAAAGTAGCCCTTCAGGATGTATTTGCTGGAATTGTCGGAAGCGCTGCGGATCGTCAGGCCGTTGGTGCGTGCTTCCGCGCCCAGCCGCTTGGAGAGCGGCGTGACCGCCTCGACCGGCGCGCCGATGATCGGTAGGAAGCGGATCGTCTCGCCGGCCTCGGCAGCGGTCGGGACGGCCGCGATCTCCTCGGCGCCGACCGAGGTTTCCGCTGCCAGCGAGCGCTGCGCCGTGGTGCGGGCAAGGGCGGCGTCGGATTGCGTGGTGTCGCGCCGCGTGCCGCTGTTGCGGGCGAGCGCGTCGGCCTGGGCCTCAAGCGTGCCGGCGGTGTCCGTGCCGGTCGAGGTGCCGTTGCCGTTGGCGGGCGTGAAGGCGGTTTCCTGCGTGGTCGTGGTGACCGGCGTCGACTGCGCGCTCATCTGGTCGAGGTCGTTCTGGGTGACGGGCGGCGAGTTGAAGCTGCCGCCGCCGACATCGACCTGCGGCGTCAGCGCATCCGTGCTGTTGCAGCCGGCAAGGGTGGCAATGAGGCCGATCAGTGCTAGCCGCGTCATCAGCTCCTGCATCGTTTTCGTCCGTGTCCTGTGGGAGGCCTTTTTGCCTCCTCCGTCCCCGCAACGATTTATGGGTGGCGCTCCATTGCCTGTCAATTGCGGGATCTTGTGAGCCCTCACCGGCCCGTCAGACTTCGATGAAATCCAGTCCGTAGCGCGACAGTGGTTTTGGCGTGTCCGTCGTCGTCAGATAGGTCTGGCCGAGCGTCATCGCGGTGCCGGTGTCGGAGTCCAGGATGATCGTGTGGACGAAGAGCGACATGTTCGGCTCGATCTCCTGCGGGTTGCCGAGCAGGAACATCTGCTGGTCCATCCAGGAGGGCGCAAAGCGCGCGCCGACGGAATAGCCGCAGGTGTTCAGCCGGTGGCGCGCAAGGCCGCGCTCGTCGATGAGGCGGGCGAAGGTCTCGAAGACGGTGCCGAAGGTATTGCCGGGGCGCAGCACCATTTCCATCGCCTGGATTGCCTCGCGGCAGGCGCTGTAGAGCTCGCGGTGGCGGTTGGACGGCGTACCGATGAGGGCGGTGCGCATCATCGGCGCATGGTAGCGGGCGCTGACGCCGGCCCATTCGAGGGTCAGTTGGTCCTCGGCATCGAGCTTGCGTCGGCCGGACTTGGAGCGGCAGAGCAGGGCATCGGCGCCGGAGCCGATGACGAACTCGTTGGCGGGATAATCGCCGCCGCCGGCCAGCACCGCACCCTGGAGCGCGGCCAGGATCGTCGCCTCGTCGCCGCCGGGAACGATCAGCGGCAGGGCCGCTGCCAGCGCGTCGTCGGACAGGGCGGCGGCACGCTCGACATAGGCGATCTCGGCCGGGCTCTTGATGAGGCGCAGGCGGCTGACGATCGCCGAGGCGTCGACGATCTGGCCGAAACTCTGGAGCTGGTTGTCGAGCAGGCGCGCATTGCGGCCGGTGAGGCCATGCGTGTCATATTCGATGCCGATGCGGCAGCCGAGAAGGTCGAGGTCGGAGAGCAGGTTCTTCAGGTCCATCGTCGGGTCCGCATTGACGCGGTCGACCCAGATCTCGATTTTTTCGATGTTGGAGGTGTGGCGGGCCTGGCGCAGGTCCGCGGAGCGCGTCAGCAGCACCATCTGGCCGTTCGCCTTGACGATGAGCGTCTGGAAGAAGCAGTAGCCGAACGTGTCGTAGCCGGTCAGCCAGTACATGCTCTCCTGCGAAAACAGCAGCATGGCCTCGATCTTCTCTTCGCGCATGCGCGACGTCAGGCGCTGGAGCCGGTTGGCGTATTCCTCGGTGTCGAAGTGAAGGGCCATGGCGGTGTTCTCCCCCGTCCTCATCTAATCTGTGGGCTTACGCCCTTATCATGATCGCCGAAATCTGGCGTCCGTAATCGGGCTCCTGCCGGTGGGTCGTGCGCCGGTAGGAGTAGAAGCGATCCTCGTCGGGATAGGTGCAGATATCGAGGTTTTCTGCCGTCACCCCGGCATCGCTCAGCCGCTGCGTGGTCAGTCCCGGCAGGTCGAACATGGCATGCCCGGCCTTTTGCGAGGGCGTGAAATAGCGCTCGTAGGCTTTATCGACCGCGAGGAAGCGTTCGACGAATTCCGGGCCGACCTCGTAATTTTCACGCCCGATCGAAGGGCCGAGGCTGGCGAGGATGTTTTCGCGTTTCGCGCCAAGCGCTTCCATCGCGGCGATGGTGTTTTCCAGCACGCCATAGAGCGCGCCCTTCCAGCCGGCGTGCGCCGCGCCGACGACGCGTGCCTGCGGGTCGCAGAACAGGATCGGGCCGCAATCGGCCGCCAGCACGCCGAGCACGATGCCGGGCGTGGCGCTGACCAGCGCGTCGGCCTGTGGCCGCGCGCCGTCATAGCTGTCGTCGACCACGATCACGTCGGGCGAATGGACCTGGTGCACGGTGGCGAGCCGCTCCGGCGCGGCTGCGAACCAGCGCGCGACGCGGGCGCGATTCTCCTCGACATTGCCGCGCGCGTCCTTCGAGCCGAGACCGACATTGAGGCCGCGATAGATTCCCTCCGATACGCCGCCGGCCCGGGTGAAGAAGCCGTGCTGCGCCGCATAACCGGCGCCTTTCGCCAACAGCGGGCTTTCGATCGGGGAGGGAAGCGCTTTATCCTGCATGGTCTCTCGGCTGGGCTTGGGGACGGGCTGCCGGGCAAGGATTCCGCCGGGGCATTCGGGGTGCAAATCGGGCCGGATGTTGTCCGGCCCGAGGCCCGGTGTCAATCCGGCTGGCGGAAGGGAGACAGTGCGAGCTGCGTGCTGCCGACGGCTAACACCTTGAAAAGATCGCCCATTTTACCCGCACCCGAGCCTGCCAGCCGGTCGACATCGGCAAGAATCGACTGCTGCGTCGCCTCGTCGCGGTGGCGGCCGAGCGCGGAGGCGCGTTCGCCGATGCCGAGGCCGACGAGGAAATCACCCTGGTGCAGCATGCCGTGCACATGCAGGCCCGCACTGAGGGCAGCACCGGCCAGGCGTTCGAAGTCGACATGGCTCGTCAGGTCCGCCTCGCCGGGATGGGCGAGCGGCGGGTCGAAATCGTGTTTCAGTACCGCCTGCAACGTATCGCCGAAGCCGGTGACGAAATGGCCGTAGTCGATCACCAGCGCGGTGCCGCCGAAACGGGCGATACGCTCGCCGATCGTCGCCATCACGGCTTCGCGGGCCGGCGCGATCTCGAAGATTGTGCCGTTCGGCACGGACTTGTGATGTTCCGGCATGAGCGCCGGGTCGAGGCTGGCGACACCGGCGGCGAAGGTGAGTTCATCCTCGGCGTCGAGGCCAACCAGGCGTTCGCGAAACCCGGCCGTGGTCTTGATGAACTGGCGGATCGGGATCGCGTCGAAAAGCTCGTTGGCGGCGAGCAGGACGAAACCGTCCGGCAGTTCCTCGAAACTGTCGTGCCAGGTGACGCGGGAGGCGTGTGTGCCGAGCGTCTCGTGCTGGATGGTGCGCAGCTTCGGGCTCGTCTCGATCAGGTGGATCGTCGCGCTGTCATAGAGCTGCGGCGCGAGCTTGGCGATGACGCGCAGCATGTCGGCCATCATCGTGCCGCGGCCGGGGCCGATCTCGGCGATGCGCACCTCGGAAGGCCCGCCGTGTTTCTGCCAGGCATGGACGAGGAAGATGCCGAGCATCTCGCCGAATAGTTGGCTCACCTCCGGTGCCGTGACGAAATCGCCGGCGCGGCCGAAGGGGTCTCGGGTGCGGTAATAGCCGTGTTCGGGATCGGCGAGGCAGAGCGCGAAATAGTCGGTGACGCTGATCGGGCCGTTGGTGCGGATCAGCGCCTTGATCTTGCGGGCGAGGGGTGTCGGCATGGGCGTGCTCAGGCGCTTGCCGGCCGGGCCGCGCGGGCACGAACGATCGCCCACAGGCCGAGGGCGAGCATGGGCAGCGAGAGCAGCATGCCCATGGTGAGCCAGCCGCCGACGAGATAGCCGAGCTGCGGGTCCGGCTCGCGGAAGAACTCCACCGTGATGCGCGACAGCGCATAGCCTGCGACGAAGATGCCGGTGACGATGCCGGGGCGCTTCAGGGCGCCGAACCGATAGATGGCGATGGCGAGCACGGCGAGAAGGACGATGCCTTCGAGGCCTGCCTCATAGAGCTGGCTCGGATGGCGGGCGAAGGGGCCGGCCTCCGGGAAGATGACGGCCCAGGGCGCGTCCGACAGGCGGCCCCAGAGCTCGCCGTTGACGAAATTGGCGATGCGGCCGAAGAACAGGCCGATCGGCACGACGGCGGCGACGATGTCGAACAGGCTCCACATCGCGATACCGTTGCGGCGGGCGAAGAGGATCATGGCGAGCGTCGTGCCCGCAAGGCCGCCATGGAAGGACATGCCGCCGTTCCAGACCTGGAGGGCGCGCAGCGGATCGGCCGCGACGTTCGGGAAATCGTAGAACAGGATATAGCCGATGCGGCCGCCCAGAATGATGCCGACGGCGGCCCAGACGAGGAAGTCGTCGAGCTGGGTGCGGCTCATCGGCGCGCCGCCCACCCACAGCCGCGGCGTCTCGATCAGCCGGCGCGCATAGACCCAGCCGAGCAGGATGCCCACGACATAGGCGATGCCGTACCAGTGCACGGCCACCGGGCCGATGGAGAAGGCGATCGGATCGATCTCCGGGTAGGGCATGATGGCGAAGAGTTGGGCTATGTTCGTCAAGGCTAATGTCTTCCGGTTTTCGCGCGGAAGATGGAGGCGCCTTACGGCAGGGTCAAGGCGATAAATCGTGATAGGGCGCCGCCGAGTGGCCCGAACGGCCGGCGATCCACCGGAATCCGCTTGCAAGGAACGGTTCCAGACCCTACCTCAGTGCCAAGGCGCGGGCGAGGATTGCCCGCAGGACCACCATCGACACCCGAGGAGGGCAGACCATGACCACCGGTGCCAACCGCATTCTCGACGACTTCGCCAAGCTGATGACCGATGCCGCCGGCGCCGCCCAGGGCGTGCGCAAGGAGGCCGAGACGGTGTTCCGCGCGCAGGCCGAACGCTTCATCAACGGCATGGACCTCGTCAAGCGCGAGGAATTCGAAGCGGTGCGCGAAATGGCGATCAAGGCGCGGGACGAAAACGACGCGCTGCTGAAGCGCATCGAGGCCCTCGAAGCCCGCCTCAACACGGGCAACTGAGCTGTTTCAGGACAGGTTTTGCTAGACGAGAGCCGGTTGGCGTGATTCACATCGCGCCAACCGTTTTTTTTAATAAAATTTTTACCCCTGTGGACACATCCGAAAAGCCCTTTTCGCAGAGTCCTTTAAGCCTCCGACCTGAATCTTTTTCGCAACCTCTGTCCACAACCGGGCGGAGAAAATGGCGGGGCGGGGGCTGGCGTCGTGACTCCGCCGTTATACACTGATTTTAAATGATGATTCGAGACGGGCAGCGCAAGCTTCGGGCAGGGTAAGTCGTCCAGATTGCGTTTAGTGCCGAGCAATCATTCAGTGTTGTATCTCCGAGTATGGTTTGCAGCGTCGCGGTGTGAGCGCGATTTTGCACGCCTGCCGGTCGAGAAGGTGATGCATGAGCCTTATGGAATTGGATATCGGGCGTCAGTCCAACCCGGTCGACATGATCGAGTTCGTCGCGGCCAACAATGATTGGACCTTCGAACGCTCCGGCGAAGACGAGATCGCGATGACCGTCGAGGGCAAGTGGACGGACTACCACGTCTCCTTCTCGTGGATGGAAGAGTTCGAGGCGCTGCACCTTGCCTGCGCCTTCGACATCAAGGTTCCCGAAAGCCGCGTCGCCGAGGTGCACTGCCTGCTCTCGCATGTGAACGGCCAGGTGCTGATGGGCCATTTCGACCTGTGGCGCCGCGAGGACGTGGTGATCTTCCGCCAGTCGCTGCTGCTTGCCGGCGGTGCCGAGCCCACCAACAAGCAGGTCGAGGTGCTGCTCTCCAGCGCGCTTGAAGCCTGCGAAGCCTATTTCCAGGCCTTCCAGTTCGTCGTCTGGTCCGGCATGGCGGCTGAAGCCGCCGTCGATGCGGTGCTCTTCGAGACCGTCGGAGAAGCGTAAAAATGGCAGTTGCAGGTTCAGGGCCAATCGTTCTCATCGGCGCCGGCAATATGGGCGGCGCGATGCTGGCCGGCTGGTTGAAGAGCGGCATTGCCGGCTCCTCGGTGATCGTGATCGATCCCGGCCCGCAGCCGGCCATGGCCAAGCTGATCGCCGATAACGGTGCGCGCCATGAAACGGCAGCCCCCGAGGGCTTGAAGGCCGGCATCCTCTTCGTCGCACTCAAGCCGCAGCTCATCGATCAGGTCCTGCCGGGCCTGAAGGGGCTGGTCGGGCCGGAGACCGTCGTGGTTTCGGTTGCCGCCGGCAAGACGATCGCCAATCTCGAAGGTCATCTCGGCGAGGCCGCCACCGTGCGCGCCATGCCGAACACGCCGGCGATGATCGGCCGCGGCGTGACGGGCGCCTTTGCCAATGCCCGGGTTTCCGAAACGCAGCGCGATTTCGTGCATTCCCTGCTGAAGGTCAGCGGTCCCGTCGAATGGGTCGCGACCGAGGGCGATATCGACGCCGTCACGGCGGTCTCGGGCAGCGGCCCGGCCTATGTTTTCTATCTCGTCGAGTGCATGGCGGAGGCAGGGCGCAAATTGGGCCTGCCGGCGGACCTCGCCATGCGGCTCGCACGGGAAACCGTCGCGGGGGCTGGTGAATTGCTTCACCAGTCCCCCGACGACGCCGGCCGCCTGCGCCAGAACGTCACCTCGCCCGGCGGCACCACGGCCGCGGCCCTCTCGGTCCTGATGGCGGAGAACGGCATGCAGCCGCTCTTCGACAAGGCCATCGCCGCCGCCCGCACGCGCGCCGAGGAACTGGCGGGCTGAGCTCGTTGTTTTACGCAATTCCTGACGGAAGACCGCTTCACACTTTTCCTGGAATTGCTTCCAAGGATTTCCCATGAGCGACACCATTACCTATGCCGATTTCGAACGTGTCGATATTCGCGTCGGCACCATCATCGAGGCGCTGCCCTTTCCGGAAGCGCGGAAGCCGGCCTACAAGCTGACGATCGATTTCGGCCCCGAGATCGGCACGAAGAAATCCTCGGCGCAGATCACCGTACACTACACGCTGGAAGAACTCGTCGGTCGCCAGGTGCTGGCCGTCGTCAACTTCCCGCCGCGCCAGATCGGTCCGGTGCGCTCGGAAGTGCTGACGCTCGGCTTCGAGGACGAGACTGGCGCGATCGTTCTCGCCGGCGTCGGCCAGCCGGTGCCCAACGGCAAGAAGATGTGCTGAGCCCGCGAGAGACGACTAGCCTTACCTCACCCACCATCGTCATCCTCGGGCTCGACCCGAGGATCCACGCCCACCCGCTGCGGGTGGATGCTCGGCTCAAGGCCGAGCATGACGGAGGAGGGGTTGGAGGCCTGTGGTCTGGAGAGCCAGGCCTAGTGGATATCCCGCGACACCGGCGGTCCTAGCCGGAAGTCGGTAAATTCGGCCTCAAAACCTTCGCGCTGCGGCGAGCAGGCCGTGACGCCGACCGAGAGGTCCGGAACCTCCGGCGGGAAATAGGCGAGGCGGGCCACCCGCCATTCCGTCAGGGCGTCCGTCCGATACTGGATGAAAAGCGCGTCGCCGTTGCGTGTCACCCGCACCGAGATCAGGTCGAACTCGTGGTCGATGCGGAAGGCGGACCAGTCGGAATGGCCGCGCGTCACCACCACGCTGAAATGTTTCGCGCCGTCGGTGAATTCGATGCCGCATTTCACCCACAGGGTTTCGTCGTGGCGGATCATAAGACCGGCCTGGTCGTAGAGCGTGTCGTAATGCCCGCGAAACGTCGTCTCCAGCGTGAAGTCGCCGGTCCATGATCGGTGCAGGAAATGGCCGCTGTCAGGCTGGAAGCCGTAATAGGTGCGCTGCCAGAAATCCGTCTTGAGGCCGGTCTTGATGTGGAGGTGGCCGTCGCGGACGGCACCTGCCGGCGGCGGATTAAACCAGGTCATGCCGTCAAAGGGAAAATCGCTCATCGGTTCCTCCTGTCGATCATGCAGGAATGCGGATCGTCGCGCGGAGCCCGCCCATCGGGCTGTCCGACAGCGTGACATTGCCGCCGTGGCTGCGCGCGATGTCGCGGGCGATGGCAAGGCCGAGGCCGGTGCCCGACGCATCGAGATTGCGCGCCTCGTCGAGGCGGAAGAACGGCTTGAAGACGTCGTCGCGCGAGCGCTCCGGAATGCCCGGTCCGTCGTCGTCGACGGTGATGGTCAGCCATTTGGCGCGGTGGCGCGCCTCGACATGCACCGTCTTGGCATAGCGCATCGAATTCGAGACGAGGTTGCCGACGAGCCGGCTGAAGGCGTTCGGGCGCACCATGACGTCTTCTTCGCCGTCGATCTCGCTGGAGAAGGCGCGTTCGTGCAGTTCGGCTTCCATGGCGAACTTTTCGAAGAGGTCGGAGAGCCGCAATTGCCCCACATCCTCCTCGACATCGCCGCGCGCGAAGGAGAGATAGCCTTCGAGCATGGTCTGCATGTCGGCGACATCCTTGTGCAGGCCCTGCAGGTCCGGATTGTCGCCGGCGAGCGCCAGCTGCAGCTTGAAGCGGGTGAGGATCGTGCGCAGGTCGTGGCTGACGCCGGTCAGCATGGCGGTGCGCTGTTCCATCTGGCGCTCGATGCGCTCGCGCATGAGGATGAAGGCGAGTCCGGCGCGGCGCACCTCGTCGGCGCCGCGCGGCGCGAAATCCTCCGGCATCTTCTGGCCCTTGCCAAAGCTTTCCGCCGCCTGCGCCAGCGCCAGGATCGGCCGGATCTGGCCGCGCAGGAAGAGGATCGAGATGGTGATCAGCACCAGCGAGGTGCCGACCATCCAGAGCAGGAAGATATGGGTGTTGGAGGCATAGGCCTGGTTGCGCCGGGCGTAGACGCGCAGGATCTTGTTGTCGAGCAGGATGCGGATCTCGACAAGATTGCTTTCGCCGACGGTGTCGATCCAGAACGGGCGGCGTATCTGGCGCACGATTTCTTCGCTCAGGATTTCATCCAGGATGTTGAAGAACGGCTTGGTGCGTGGCGCCGGCAACTCGGTGCCGGGTTCGATGGCGACGTTCAACTCCAGCCGCTCGCGCGCGATGCGGATGATCTCGGTATAGTTGGCATCCTGCGGGTAGGTGTCGATGAGATCGATGATGGCGGCGATGTCGCGCGTGACGGCGGTCGACAGGCGCTGCGTCACGAGCTGCCAGTGGCGCTCCATGAAGACGAAGGCGACGACCGATTGCAGCAGCACCATCGGGATGATGATGATGAGCAGCGAGCGCGCATAAAGACCTGTCGGCAACTGGCGGCGCAGCCAGCGGCCGAGACGCTTCCAGCCGGCGGCCGGCGCGCGCTCGATATCCCGCTTGAAGGTCTCGAACGTGGTCATCGGACCGGTATTTCCCTATGGGCGCGGTGGCGTTTCTGCGAGTCGCGCCAAGAGCTTGCCTTCGGGTTTTCATGCAAAGGCGCACGGAAAACCGCGTTAAAGCTTTTGTTGAAGTGACCTCGGCAGCGCACGGTCAGCCTTGCTCCACGCTCAATCGATAGCCGATGCCGCGCACGGTTTGCAGCCACACCGGGTTGGACGGATCGTCCTCGATCTTACGCCTCAAGCGATTGATCTGCACGTCGATTGTGCGTTCTCCCACTTCTGTTTCTTCGCCGATCAGCTCGTGGCGCGGAATGGTTTCGCCGGCGCGCAGCGAGAAGAGCAGCATGATCTCCTGCTCGCGGTCGGTCAGCCGGATGGCGTCGCTGCCGCGCTTCAGCTCCTTGCGCACGATGGAGAAGGTGTAGGGGCCGAACATGACCTGCTCGATCTTCGGCGTCGTCGGCGGGGCGTTGCGCTTGAGGATGTTGTTGATGCGCAGCACCAGTTCGCGCGGCTCGAAGGGTTTGGAGAGATAATCGTCCGCGCCGGCCTCCAGGCCTTCGATGCGGGCCTTGGATTCGGCGAGCGCCGTCAGCATCAGGATCGGCACGGGGCGGATGTCGCGCAGGCTTTTCGTCAGCGACAGGCCGCTTTCGCCGGGCATCATCACGTCCATGATGATGAGGTCGAAATCGAGGCCGCGCAGCTTCCGCCGTGCCTCGTCCGCATCGCCCGCCACGGTCACGCGAAAACCCTGCTCCATCAGGTAGCGGTTGAGCAGCTCGCGGATGCGGGTGTCGTCGTCGACGACGAGAAGATGGGATGCGTCGTCGGAGGGTGCGCCGGCAGCGGTCATCGTCTTCCTCCTTTAGTCTTTCATTCGGTCTTGGCGTTCTGCATGCCGGTGAGGAACTGGATCACCACCCGGCGGTCGTCCGCGTTCATCGCCTCAAATGCACGGGCGATGCGGCGGGATTGCGGCTCGGCAAGCGCCAGCGCCAGGTCCCGTCCGGCCCGTGTCGGGTAGAGCTTTCGCTGGCGGCGATCCTCGGGGCCGGCCACCTGCTGGATATAGCCGGAATCGATCAGCTGCTTCAAGACGCGCGCCAGGCTCTGCTTGGTGATCTTCAGCGTGTCGAGCAGGTCGGCGACCGTCATGCCGGGCTCGCGGTTGACAAAGTGCACGACGCGGTGGTGCGCGCGGCCGAAGCCGCTCTTTTCCAGGATCGCGTCGGGATCGGAAATGAAGTCGCGATAGGCGAAGAAGAAGCCCTCGATGATCTCGAAATCGATGCGTCCGCCGCCTGTCATGGCATCCTCGTGCAGCTCGTCTTCGCCGCTCTTGTCCGCCACCTGCCGGGCCACGTTGTCATTTCCTTTCATGCCTTGCCGTCCCCGCGTAATTTATAGCAAAATACGTCAGTTTTATTGACATATTTTTCCGCCCTTGATAGGGTCCGCGCGCATTGCGGTCCCCGGGCGCCGAAGAATTCCGGTGTTTTGCCGATCCCCAATCCGGATTACGCTCTCAATCAGGTAATCCTGCCCGTTTCTGGTTAGACCGTAACGGGCGAAACAATCAACTTGAAAGAATGGCGCGGCAGCGCCGGAGGATGACACGATGGCAGTTCCCTTTGACCAACTGGACGGACAAATCTGGTTCAACGGCGAATTCGTCGACTGGAAGGACGCAAAGATTCACGTGCTGACGCACGGCCTGCATTATGCAAGCGCGGTGTTCGAAGGCGAGCGCGCCTATGGCGGGCGCATCTTCAAGCTCACCGAGCATAACCAGCGCCTGCATGCCTCGGCCGAAATCCTCGGCTTCAAGATCCCCTATTCGGTGGAAGAGCTCGATGCGGCCACCACCGAACTCCTGAAGCGCCAGGGCTTTTCGGAAGCCTATGCGCGGCCGATCGCCTGGCGCGGTTCGGAGATGATGGGCGTTTCGGCGCAGAACAACCGCATCAACGTGGCAATCGCCATCTGGCAGTGGGGCAGCTACTTCAATCCGGCCGAAAAGCTGAAGGGCATCCGCCTCGATATTGCCGAGTACCGCCGCCCGGACCCGAAGACCGCGCCGTCGAAGTCGAAGGCTGCCGGCCTCTACATGATCTGCACGATCTCCAAGCACGCCGCCGAAGCCAAGGGCTATGCGGATGCGTTGATGCTCGACTATCGCGGCCAGGTGGCGGAAGCCACCGGCGCCAACGTCTTCTTCGTCAAGGACGGCGTCATCCACACGCCGGTGCCGGACTGCTTCCTCGACGGTATTACGCGCCGCACGGTTATCGGTCTCGCCAAGCGCCGCGGCTATGAGGTCGTCGAGCGGGTGATCATGCCGGAAGAGCTTTCGGACTTCTCCGAATGCTTCCTGACCGGTTCGGCCGCCGAAGTGACGCCGGTCTCGGAAATCGGTCCCTACCGCTTCACGCCGGGCACGATCTGCGAAACGCTGATGAACGACTACATGAAAGAAGTCTACCCGGTCGCGGCAGCTGCGGAATAAGCGGCTGCGGGTGTGGAAACACCCCCCTCTGCCCTGCCGGGCAGAGGGGGGTAAACCCCACCACAACAAAGGCGGCCACAAGGGCCGCCTTCTCTTTTTCAAATAGGCCCGCAGCTTACCGCTTGCCGAGCACGGCGCCGACGATCGCCGTCAGCACGCCGCCGCCGACGAGGCCGCCGATGCCGTCGGCGACCAGGCCGCTGAGGCCGGCTTCACCGCCCAGCATCTGCAAGAGAAGGCCGCCCCCGACCCCGCCGATGGCGCCGACCACGGTGCGCACGATCGCGCTCACGGCTGCCTGTTTCAACGCGGCACCGGCCACATTGCCGCCGATGGCGCCGGCGATGAGCTGCGTGATGATGGGTACCAATGCTTCCATGACTTCCCCTCCGAAAGGTCCACCCGGAATGAGAGTGCCCGAGCCGGACGCTTGCCTCGCTGCCGGGCGCGGTCTGGAGCCCGCGCGCCGTTGCCGAAAAATTCGGCAGCTGCAACGTGCGAACAATTTTGGGATAAGTCAATTTACCCGTGTGCGTCCTGCACCGGAGATTTGCCCCGCAGATCTGGCCATGAAAAGAGGCGGCCGCTTGCGCGACCGCCTCCTCCTTCCCCGCATGGCTTGGTGCCGCGGTTGTTATTCTGCTGCCGCGATGACGCCGCGGCGGATCTGGTCTTCCTCGATCGATTCGAAGAGGGCGCGGAAATTGCCCTCGCCGAAACCTTCGTCGCCCTTCCTCTGGATGAACTCGAAGAAGATCGGGCCGATCACGGTTTTCGAGAAGATCTGCAAAAGGATCTTCGTCATGCCGCCATCGACGACGCCTTCGCCGTCGATCAGGATGCCGTGTTTCTTCATGCGCTCGACAGGCTCCTCATGACCGACGACGCGCACATAGGAGCGGTCGTAATAGGTCTCCGGCGGGCCGGGCATGAATTTCACGCCGTTTGCCGCGAGCTTGTCGGTGGCGTCGTAGATCCCGTCCGTGCCGACGGCGATGTGCTGGATGCCTTCGCCCTTGTATTTCTTCAGGTATTCGACGATCTGGCTCGTCTCGTCCTTCGATTCGTTCAGCGGGATGCGGATCTTGCCGCAGGCGGACGTGATGGCGCGCGAGACGAGGCCGGTGATGCGGCCGTCAATGTCGAAGAAATGGATCTGCTTGAAGTTGAAGAGTTCGCGGTAGAAATCCCACCACTTGTCCATGTTGCCGCGATAGACATTGTGGGTCAGGTGATCGAGGAAATAGAAGCCGACACCTTCCGGCTTCGGATCGCGCGCGCCCGTCCAGTCGAATTCCGCGTCATAGGCGGAACCCTTGGCGCCGTATTTCTCGATGAAGTAGAGCAGGGAGCCGCCGATGCCGACGATGGCCGGCACATCGAGCGCCTTGTCGTCGCCGTCATAGGGCGTGGCACCCTTGGAGACGGCATGCTCGAAGGCATGTTTCGCATCGACCACGCGCCAGGCCATCGAGGCGGCGCAGGGGCCGTGCACGTCGGCGAATTTCATGGCATGCGAGCCGGGCTCGGCATTGATGACATAGTTGATGTCGCCCTGGCGCCAGACGGAGATCGCCTTCTCGCGGTGGGTTGCGACCTTGCTGTAGCCCATGCGGGCAAAAAGCTCTTCCAGCTTTTCCGGCTCGGGATGGGCGAACTCGACGAACTCGAACCCGTCGGTGCCGGCCGGGTTGTCGGCGGTGATCACGGCCGGCGGTGCGTCATGCGGGAAAGGTCCCATGGTTCGTCCTCCTCGATTGGATGTGGGAGGAGTATGGCGCGTCTTCCATGCAATGTGCGTGCATAGTACTTGCATTTTGGCAAATCGATGCGATGTTCGTGCATGAATATGAGTAAAGGAGGGCAATCCATGCAGCTCGACGACTTCGACCGAAAGCTGCTGATGCATTTGCAGCAGGATGCGCGCCTGACGAACAACGAGCTGTCGGAGCGCATCAACCTGTCGCCCTCGCAATGTTCGCGCCGGCGCATCCGGCTGGAGGAGGAAGGCGTCATCCGCGCCTACCGGGCGGAGCTCGACCGGGAAAAGCTCGGCCTCGGCATCGTCATCGTCGTCACGGTGACGCTCTCCACGCACAACCGCGACAATGCGGTGCGCTTCGCGCGGCTGATCTCCAACCTGCCGGAAGTGCTGGAGGCGTTTTCGCTGACGGGCGAGATGGACTACATCATCAAGGTGGTGGTGCCGAACCTCAAGGCGCTCTCCGCCTTCGTCAACGACGTGCTGCTGCCGCACGAATCCGTCTCGCATGTGAAGACGGCGATCGTGCTCGACACCTTGAAGGAAACGACCGCCTTGCCGCTCTGAGGATTGTTGCCCTTCGGCAACAGCCGTCCGCATTGCCCTGTTCCCGGCGGAACACGTTGGAGTCCGGTGCCGTTGTAGAAACCAGACACACACGGACAAGATGTCAGGGAACAGGACAATGCAGTCGAACTCCACCAGCCAGCAGAACCCGGTCGCGACGCGCCTGCGTCCCGTCGTCTACCTCTATGCCGCGGTCAATATCGCCGTCGTCGCTCTGCTCTTCTCCACCGTCTCGCCGACGCTTGCGACCGGCCCTGCGCAGGAACTGGCAAGCCTGCGCTGAGTTCGCGCTTGGTCTTCGCTCTGCCTTGCGGCTATATCAGGCGCAAAGCGGCAACCGAGCGAGGACCCCATGGGCATGCTTCAGGCGGGCATCATTCCCGTCACCCCCTTCCAGCAGAACTGCACCATTCTCTTCGACAACGAGACGAAGGAAGGCGTGGTCGTCGATCCCGGCGGCGACGTGGAGGTGATCCTGCAGACGGTGAAGGACAACGGCATCACGGTGAAGGAAATCTGGCTGACGCACGGCCATATCGACCATGCCGGCGGCGCCAAGGAACTGAAGGAAGCGCTCGGCATCGACATCGTCGGCCCGCACAAGGACGATCTCTCCCTGTTGCAGCGGCTGGAAGCGCAGGCCTCCATGTTCGGTGTGCCGATGAAGGTCAGCAACGTCGTGCCGGACCGCTGGCTGGAGGATGGCGACAAGGTGTCCTTCGGCGACCACGAGTTCGAGGTCTATCACACGCCGGGCCATGCGCCCGGCCACGTCATCTACTTCAACCGCGGCCAGGGTTTCGCCCATCTTGGCGACGTGCTGTTCCAAGGCTCGATCGGCCGCACGGACCTGCCGGGCGGCAACCACCAGCAACTGCTGGATTCGATCCGCGACAAGGTGTTTCCGCTCGGCGACGAGGTCGGCTTCCTCTGCGGCCACGGCCCGGGCGGCAAGATCGGCGAGGAGCGCCGCACCAACCCGTTCCTGCGGGGTCTCTAGAAGTGAAAAAGGCGGGCGCCATGTGGCGCCCGCCTTTTGATGTGAGACCGCTTTCGCCTCAGCCGGCGGTGCAGAAGTGCTCCAGGCCGTCGTAACCGACGAAGGTTCCGGTGTTCGGGTTGAACGACCGGTAGCGCTGCGAGCAGTAGTTATACCAGGACTGGGTCCACGGCTCATAGGTCGGCACGACGACCGGCTGGCGATAGATCACGCGCGGCTCGGGCTCCGGGTAATAATCCGGCTCCACATAGACGCGGCGTTCTTCATAACGCGGCTGGTTGGCGATCGCGTTGCCGATGATGACGCCCGTGGCCAAGCCCAGCGCACCGCCGATGACGGCATCGCGGCCATGGTTGCGACCGTGATTGCGGCCATAGTCGCGGTCGCGGTTATGGCGGCGCGGCTTGCGATATTCGTAGGGGTCGCCTTCGCGCCAGTAGCCGTCACGATTGCGGTCGCGTGCTTCAACGACGCCCGCGGTTGCGGTGAGCGTCGTCGCGGCGACGGCAGCGGACAACACGAGTGTCTTGATGAATTTGTTCATAGTGCCGTTCCTTTGGACGCCGGCCTTTGCCGGTGATGACGGGAACAAACTAAAAGAGTACGGCTGAACGGTGGCTGAACGAAAAAACCCGGCATCTCTGCCGGGCTCCAACTTGAAAATCCTGAGTGAAAGCCGGTTCAGCCGGCGATCTGCAGGTTGACCGCCTTCGGCCCCTTGCCGCGACGATCAGGTTCCGTGTCGAAGCTTACCTTCTGGTTCTCGGAAAGGCCGTTCAGGCCGGAAGCCTGCACAGCGGAAATGTGTACGAAGATATCTGCACCACCGTTGTCGGGCTTGATGAAGCCAAAGCCCTTCTCGGTGTTGAAGAATTTTACGGTGCCAGTCTCGGCCATGCGTCAGGTCCTTTTCTCTCTGCCCGTATATTTGGCGGCGGGCAGCATATAGTTTTGCCCCAAGGGGCGTTAGGCAGGCAGTTCTCGAGGTTGAGGAAAGGGTCCTGTTTTCACCGCAGCCAGCCATCCCCAGACAATCTTATGGACTGTGCGGATCTTGGCTGCCCGGAATTATTTCGCGTCTCCGGCGCGCTTTTATTCAAGGTCTTCCCGTGTTCGCAAATTGCCCGAACGGCGCAAGAGTGATGCGTTTGTGTGAAATTGGCAAGCAAAAGTTTTGGGGTGTGTTTGATGTGCCTCACTTTGGTCAAATTCCGGGCGATTGCCGAAAAATGCCGCAGGTTACAGGCGCATCGCACCGTCTGGTATGACTTATATTGTGAGGCTCAAAGCAACGTGCGCGGCGGGCGCCGCCGTCACTCCGTCGCGCTCGCGCGGGACACGCGCAGTAGTGTGCCGCTGGCATCGTCGGTCAGGAGAAGCAGGGCTCCGTCGGGCGCCACGACCACGTCGCGGATGCGGCCGAACTCGCCGTCGAACAGCCGCTCTTCCGAGACGATCGCCCCGCTCTCGTCGCGCTCTAGGCGAGCGAGGAGCTGGTATTTGAGCGCCGCGACGAGAAGGTTGCCGTCCCATTCCGGGAACATCGCGCCGCGGTAGACGGCTATCGCGCCCGGCGCAATGGACGGGTCCCAATAATAAAGCGGGTCCTCGAAACCCTTGGCCGACGAGCCGAGGTCGAATTCGGCGCCCGAATAATGCCGGCCATAGGAAACGAGCGGCCAGCCGTAGTTGCGGCCGGGCTGCGGGTTGTTGATCTCGTCGCCGCCGCGCGCGCCATGCTCGGCCGACAGGAGCGTGCCGTTCTTCGGGTCGATCGCCAGGCCTTGCGGGTTGCGGTGGCCCTTCGACCAGATTTCGGCAAGCCCGTCGGAGGTGCCGAGGAAGGGATTGTCGGCATGCGGGCTGCCGTCCGGGTTGATGTGCAGGATGGCGCCGGCATGGTCGCGCGGGTCCTGCGCGCGTTCGTCCTCGCCGCGGTCGCCGATGCCGAAGAACAGGCTGCCGTCCTTGGCAACCGCGATGCGCAAGCCGAAATGCTGGCCGCGCGGCGTAAGCCGGCTCATCAGGAAGATGCGTGTCGTGTCTTCGAGCGCGGTGTCGTCGGCCGAGAGTTTGGCCTTGGCGACCGCCGTGCCGGCGCCGCCATCGCCCCTGGCGCTGTAGGTCAGGTAGAGCGTGCGGCTCGTCGCGAAATCGGGGGCGAGCGCGATATCGAGCAGGCCGCCCTGGCCGGTCGTCGCGACGGCGGGCACACCGCTGATCGGGGCGGAGATCCGGCCGTTCTTCACGAGGCGGAGCGTGCCCTGCTTTTCCGAGACGAGGTAGCCGCCATCCGGCAGGACTTCGACGGACCAGGGCTGCTTCAGGCCGGTCGCCAGCGTCTCGACGACGAGCGGGGCCTTCTTGCTGGGGAATTCGCGGGTTTCTGCGGCGGCGGGGGAGGTGGCAAGTGTGGCGGCGAAAAGGAATGCCGCGGTCGCGCTCTTTACAATGGCTTGCACGCGCCGAATGTCCTGTCGCATCACCGTCTCCCGTCCTTCGCCGTTAACTGGCCCAGAGCGGGGCGGCTTTCAAGAGCGCAGTCGGCGCGGTGGCGTCACTTTTGCGTGGGCTGAAGGTCGGTGGCGGTCTTCTCGATGCCGGACGTCTTGATCGTGTCCAGCGCCACGGCCGGCGGCGACATCAGGCTGATGACCATCGCGACGCAGGCGGCGAGCGCCGTCATGGCGATCAGGAACATGGCGCGGGCCTCGCGCACCTTCGGCTTGTTGCCGACCTTGTCCTCGTCCAGAAACATCGTTTTCCCCTTCGTCTTCCGCTTCGCTGTGACATCGAAAAAGCCCGCCGAAGTCGGCGCTTGAAGGACCGAATTGCGGCAAGGCACGGCATTTATTGTGGCGAAAAGATGGCAGGGTAAAAAAGCCGGATTTTCAGTGTTTTCGGCCGAATAGACCGCCCGGTTCCGCCGTTCTAGATGCCTCTTCGGCCGAACTGGCGGAGGGGCCGGACGACACGCGTTTCGGCGGGTGCGGCGCTTGCTGCCGCGGTGAGTTCGGCCAGCGCCTGCACGGGCTCGTCCTCAAGCTCGGGGTAGGTGAGATTGAAGCTCGTCGGCGCCAGTTCCGGACGGGCGAGCAGGTAGCCCTGCATCAGCGGACCGCCCATCTCGCGGCACATCTCGATCATCTCCGGCTCCTCGATGCCGGCCACGATGGCGGTGATGCCCTTCTGGGCGAACTGGCCGATGACGACGCGCAGCAGCGCAAGGCCGGCGGAGTTTTCGGCAAAGCTGCCGAGCCAGGCCGTATCGAAGGTCACGAATTGCGGCTGCAACCGTTGCAGGCGTTCGAGGTCGCGGTCTTCCCCGGTATAGTCATCGATGGCGATGGCGAAGCCGCTTTCGTGCAGCCGCGTGGCGAAACGCGACAGCACGTCCGGGTCGTCATAGGGATGTTCGCGGATCTCGCAGGCAATACGTGCCGGCGGCAGGCCGGCCTCATGGGCCGCAAGCCGCAGCCACTCCACCTCCTGGCGGATCGCCGGCTGCGTCAAATAGAGGCCCGCCTGGAAGTTGATGATCAGCGCCGCGTCTCGGCGGCCGAGCGCCCCGGCATTCAGGATATGCAGGCTGCGGCAAAGGCCGTCCACCGCGGCGCGCTCCTCCGGCGGCACGCGCTGGAAGAAATCGGCGGGCGAGCAGGGCATGTCGCCCATGCTGGCGCGGATCAGGCCCTTGAACGCTGCGATCTGCAACCGGCCGTCCGCCCGTTCCGAAAAGATCGGCTGGAGGGCGGATTGCAGCAGATAGGGGCCATAGAGCGCGCTGAGGGCGCCGTCCGGTTGACGGACGAGATTGGAAAATATGCTTCTTTCGCTCATGCAGCGCACCATCCGCCGGAACGATCACGACGGGGCCAGCATAGGCGGCACCCCTTAACGGCACCTTAATCTTTCGCGTAAAAATCTCCATTGTTAAAAGTCGTTTCAACCAATTAGTGTGATGATTTCACGACGCCGCCACAATTCATTCGCGTCGTTGATGGCGTTCATGAAATTTTGCGTGCACGCCCGGCTTTTCCGCTTTTTTCGCCCTTCGCGCTTGCAAGACCGGCGCACATTCGACATAGACCTAACCGCTATGGAGCCCGGCGCTCCGGGTCCATGGCGTCAAGCCGTCTTTGAACCCGATGAGGACATCTCCATCATGGCCTTTCTTGCCGACGCCCTTTCCCGTGTGAAGCCTTCCGCCACCATCGCCGTTTCCCAGAAAGCGCGCGAGCTGAAAGCCAAAGGCCGTGACGTCATCGGGCTTGGTGCAGGTGAACCCGACTTCGACACGCCGGACAATATCAAGCAGGCGGCCATCGACGCGATCAACCGCGGCGAGACGAAGTACACGCCGGTCTCCGGCATTCCGGAGCTGCGCGAGGCGATCGCCAAGAAGTTCAAGCGCGAAAACAACCTCGACTACACGGCCGCGCAGACGATCGTCGGCACCGGCGGAAAGCAGATTCTTTTCAACGCCTTCATGGCCACCATGAATGCGGGCGATGAAGTCGTTATCCCGACACCTTACTGGGTGTCCTACCCGGAAATGGTGTCGCTGTGCGGCGGCACGCCGGTCTTCGTCGCGACGACGCAGGAAAACAATTTCAAGCTGAAGGCCGAAGATCTCGAAAAGGCGATCACGCCGAAGACCAAGTGGTTCATCTTCAACTCGCCCTCCAACCCGTCGGGCGCTGCCTATAGCCATGACGAGTTGAAGGCGCTGACGGACGTGCTGATGCGCCATCCGCAGGTCTGGGTGTTGACCGACGACATGTACGAGCACCTGACCTATGGCGACTTCAAGTTCGCGACGCCGGTCGAAGTCGAGCCCGGCCTCTACGACCGCACGCTGACGATGAACGGCGTCTCCAAGGCCTATGCGATGACCGGCTGGCGTATCGGCTATGCGGCCGGCCCGCTCTCGCTCATCAAGGCGATGGACATGATCCAGGGCCAGCAGACCTCCGGTGCGTGCTCGATCGCCCAGTGGGCGGCCGTCGAGGCGCTGAACGGCACGCAGGCCTTCATTCCGGAAAACAAGAAGATCTTCGAAGGCCGCCGCGACCTCGTCGTCTCCATGCTGAACCAGGCCAAGGGCATCGAGTGCCCGTCGCCGGAAGGTGCCTTCTACGTCTATCCGTCCTGCAAGGGGCTGATCGGCAAGACCGCGCCGTCGGGCAAGGTCATCGAGACGGACGAGGATTTCGTGTCGGAACTCTTGGAATCGGAAGGTGTCGCCGTCGTGCACGGCTCGGCCTTCGGCCTCGGCCCGAACTTCCGCATTTCCTACGCCACCTCGGAAGAGCAACTCGAAGAGGCCTGCAAGCGCATCCAGCGCTTCTGCGCGGCCTGCAAGTAACACGGCTTTGCCACCACGATCGAAACCCGCCGGAGACGGCGGGTTTTTTGTTTCCGGGCCGTGACATTTCCGCTTTCGCTTCCGATATAGGGAAAAGACGAACATCGGAGCAGGACCATGAAAGCCAAGTCACTCCCCATCGCCGGCCTGGTGACCCTTCTCGCCGCCACATCTGCGCTTGCCGCGGACGGCTATGGCAATGCCGAGCGGGGCGAGGCAGCGCCGCATGGCAGGATCGTGGTCAACGACCGCGCCGAGGCGATGTCGATCTACGATTATTTCCTGAACAATCCGGGCAAGTCCCGCACCGTGCGCTTCGATCCGGGCGAATATTACAAGGGCCTGACCCGCGAGTACGACCGCTAAAGGCCAATCCTCCCTCTATAAGCCGATCATCGTCAGCATGATGAAGGTGGCGAAGAGGATGAAGTGCGTCATGCCCTCGATGGCGTTCGTCTCGCCGTCATTGAGGTTGATGGCGGCGGCGATCAGCGTGATCATCACCATGACCGTCTGAACCGGCGTCATCGCCATGACGAAGGGCTGGCCGGTATAGAGCGCGATCGCCTCCATCACCGGCACCGTCAGGATGACGGTGGAGAGCGAGGCGCCCATGGCGATGTTGACGACGGACTGCATGCGGTTGGCAAGTGCAGCGCGCAGCGCCGTCAGGATTTCCGGCGCCGCCGAGATCGCCGCCACGACTACCGCCATGAGTGCGGGCGGTGCACCGGAGCCTTTTAAGCCCACGCCAAGCAGCACGGACATCACTTCCGCAAGTGCGCCGATCAGCACGACGCCGAGAACGATCACGACGATTGAGAAGGTCGCCGGTTCGTTCTCGACCGGCGCCTTGCGCGGCAGGCCTTCCTTCCGCTCGGCGCGCGGATAGGCATAGCTGAAGAAATAAGAGTGCGGGCCGACCTGCATGCGCAGGAAGACGCCGTAGAGCGCGATCATCGCGCCGATGGTGAAGGCGGAATAGAGGTGCCAGCTTTCGCGCGGCACGAATTCCGGCACGACCATGGAAATGCCCATGGCCGTCAGGATCATCACGCCATAGGTCTTTCCCGAATCGTCATTGTAGGGCTGTTCGCCATGGCGGATGCCGCCAAGCAGCGCCGCGAGGCCGAGGATGCCGTTGATGTCGAGCATCACCGCGGCATAGATCGTGTCGCGCACCAGCGTCGGCGAGGTCTCGCCCTGCATCATGATCGCCAGCACGACCACCTCCACCAGCACCGCCGCCAGCGTCAGGATCATCGTGCCATAGGGATCGCCGACCTTCGAGGCGAGGATTTCCGCATGGTGCGCGATGCGCGTCGAGACGAGGATGATCGCGACGACCAGCGCGAAAGCCGCGACGAGCAGCGGCAGGCGCCCCATCTCCAGGAGGCTGTGTTCCGTCGCATAGGCGAGGATGGCGGCCGCGAGGCCGACGAACAGGACACGTTCCTTCATAAGGCTGGAGAGCATGGGCGGGCGGGCTCCTCGGCAGATGCGGCTGCCCTAGATGTAGCCGAGCTGCGCCAAAAGGAAACGCCCGCGGTGGAGGAAACCGCGGGCGTTTTACCTCCACGGGGGAGGCGGGTGCGGGCGCGCCGGATTGCGGCGACGTGCCCGCACGGGATGTCAGGCGACGTTTTCGAGGATCGGGTAATCCGTGTAGCCCTTGGCGCCGCCGCCGTAGAACGTGCCCTGGTCCGGGGCGTTCAGCACCGTGTCGTTCTTCAGCCGCTCGACGAGGTCCGGGTTGGCGATGAAGAGCTTGCCGAAGGCGACGAGGTCGGCCTTGTTTTCTTCAATGGCGTCGATCGCGAGTTCGCGGTTGTAGCCGTTGTTGACCATCCAGGCCGCCTTGCCGCCGGCCGCCTGGTAGGCTGCGCGCAGTGCCGCATAGTCGAACGGCGTGTCGCCCTGCTGGTGATCGCGCGGGCCGCCCGTGGCGCCTTCGATGACGTGGATATAGGCGAGGCCGTATTTGGCGAGGCCTTCGACGACATAGGTGAAGAGCGGCTGCGGGTTCGGGTCGGAGGAATCGTTGGCGGGCGTTACCGGCGAGATGCGGATGGCCGTGCGGCCGGCGCCGATTTCCGCGGTGATCGCATCGACGACCTGGAAGAGCAGGCGGGCGCGGTTTTCGATCGAGCCGCCATATTCATCCGTGCGGACATTGCTGCCGGAGCGCAGGAACTGGTCGATGAGGTAGCCATTGGCGGCGTGGATCTCGACGCCGTCGAAGCCGGCATCGATCGCGGCGCGGGCGGCGCGGCGGTAATCCTCGATGATGCCCGGAAGCTCGTTAAGCTCAAGGGCACGCGGCTCGGAGGTTTCGGCGAAGGTGCCGGTGCCGTCCTCGTTGATGAGGTAGGTCTTCGACTTGGCGCGGATCGCCGACGGGGCGACCGGCTTGCCGCCGTTCGGCTGGAGCGTGTCATGCGAGATACGGCCGACATGCCACATCTGCACGACGATCTTGCCGCCGGCCTTGTGCACGGCGTCGGTGACCTGCTTCCAGCCTTCGAGCGCTTCCGGCTTGTAGAGGCCCGGCACGTCGGCATAGCCCTGGCCCTGGTGGGTGATGGCGGTCGCTTCGGTGATCAGCAGGCCGGCGGTGGCGCGCTGCTCGTAATAGGCGGCGTTCAGCGTGTTCGGCACGGCGCCCGGCGAGCGGTTGCGCGTCAGCGGCGCCATGACGATGCGGTTTGCGAGCTGGATATCACCGATCTTGAGGGGGTCGAAGAGCGAGGTCATGAAGGGTCCTATTCTGGCTTGGGAAGCGCTCAGAGTGCGCGGTTGATGTGGTGGAGAAAGGCCGCGATCTTTTCGTCGTCGCGTTTGAAGAACACCCACTGGCCGACCTTGCGCGTGGTGACGAGACCGGCGCGCTGCAAGGTGGCAAGGTGGGCGGAAACCGTGGACTGCGAGAGTTCGCAGCGCTTTTCGATCTGGCCGGCGCAGACGCCGAAGTCCAAAGGATGCTCCTGCCCGGCGAAATGCTCGCCCGGATCCTTGAGCCAGGCAAGGATCTCCAGCCGCTTGGGATGGGCAAGCGCCTTCAGGATTTCGATTTCGTCGGTGTCGGGCGCGGTCATCTCTATCGTGATCTGTCGATGATTATATCGTATGTTCCCGATATTGTGTTCGCCGCTTGCCGATACAAGGGGGCCACCCCAAAAAAGGCTACAAAAAATCGGCAAAAAAAGAGGGCCACAAGCGAAGCCTGGGCCCTACAGTTGTGAAGGTTTATAACCTCCAGAGGGGAACAGCCAACGCGCGGCACTGGGAGGAGAAAGACCGCAAGTGCGTTGGCTATCACGAATATGGAGAAGGCGAGCCGCTTCTTCAAGAGAAGGACGTGCCAAGTTTTCTAACAATGTTGAAAATTTTGCCTTGGTTAATGAAAGGCAAAAAAAGAGGGCCGCAAGATCAACTTGGGCCCTTTATAGTTTTGAAGGTAATAAAACCTCCAGAGGGGAACAGCTGCTGCGGTGGCACTGGGAGGAAAAAGCCACCAAAGTGCATCAGCTGGCTGCGATATGGTGGTTTTTTGGGCATACATCAATCATTTAATGTGCATGCCAGCCATGCATTAGGCGCAGGCCTTGCCGATCACCCTTTTTAGAAGTTCCAGTTGCGTGCCTTGGCGACGATGAAATCCCTGAAAACCTTGAGTTTCGCGGAGTTCTTCATCTCGCTCGGATAGCAGAAATAGGTATCGAAGGACGGGATGTCGGCGCTCACCGGCAACTGCAGGAGGCCGGGATCGCGTCCGACAATATAGTCCGGCAGCATCGCGACGCCGATGCCGAGCAGGCAGGCGCGCTTGATCGAGGTCTGGCTGTTGATTTGCAGGATGGAGGGGCGGGGATTGTCCGAATCGCGGCCCGCGATCTCCAGCCAGTTGACGTCGAGCAGGTAGTTCGGTGCCGGCTCCCCGAAGGTGATGATCTTGTGGTTGTCGAGATCGTCGATCGACTGCGGCTCGCCGTAGCGGTTGATGTAGGAGGGTGCGGCATAGACGTGCATGTGCACGGTGAAGAGCTTGCGCTGGATGAGGTCCGACTGCTGGGGCTCGCGGAGCCGAATGGCGCAGTCGGCATGGCGCATGTTCACGTCCAGCTCCTCGTTGTCGAGGATGAGCTGCACCTGCATGTCCGGGTAGAGGGCGAGGAATTCCTGTACCTTGTCGGTCAGCCAGCCCTGGCCGAGACCGACCGTGGTGGTGATGCGCAGCTTGCCGCTCGGCTTCTCGGTGTTTTCGGTGAGCTGCACGCGCACGCTTTCGAGCTTCATCAGCACGTCGTGGGCGGTTCGATAGAGGATTTCGCCCTGTTCGGTGAGGATCAGGCCGCGGGCATGGCGATGGAAGAGTTTGATGCCGACATCCTGCTCCAGCGCACTCACCTGGCGGCTGATGGCCGACTGCGAGAGGTGCAGCTTGTCTGCCGCATGCGTGAACGAGCCGGCCTCGGCCGCGGCATGAAAAATCCGCAGCTTGTCCCAATCCAGCGGCATTCTATCCCCCATATGTCTTTATGGCGGGGAACCATAGGTTTCCCGCCTGGTCGCTGATTCAACTGTTCCCACGTGGGAGGTCGGATCGTATCCGCCTCCCTTAGTTGGCGGCTTCTACTCGGCCGCAATTGCGACAGGCATATGACCTGCAAGGTATTTTTCGGTTTCCAGAGCCGCCATGCAGCCCATGCCGGCGGCCGTGACCGCCTGGCGATAGATGTCGTCGGTGACATCGCCTGCGGCAAAAACGCCCGGCACGTCCGTCGCCGTGGAATCGGCCGCCGTCCAGAGGTAGCCGTTCGGCTTCTGGCGCAGCTTGCCCTTGAAGAGTTCGACCGCCGGCGCATGGCCGATCGCCACGAAGACGCCGTCGATGGCGACGTCGCGCGTCTCGCCGGTCTTCACGTTGCGCAGCTTCACGCCGTTGACGGAGGCCGGCATCGGGGGCTTCGGATCGGCGCCCAGATATTCGACGACCTCATGGTCCCAGACGATCTTCACGTTCTCCTTGGCGAACAGGCGCTCCTGAAGGATTTTTTCCGCACGGAAACCGTCGCGGCGGTGAACCACGGTCACGGTCTTGGCGAGGTTCGAAAGGTAAAGCGCCTCCTCGACGGCCGAATTGCCGCCGCCAACGACGATGACGTCCTTGTTGCGGTAGAAGAAGCCGTCGCAGGTGGCGCAGGCCGATACGCCAAAGCCCATGAACTTGTGCTCGGTCTCGATGCCGAGCCACTTCGCCTTCGCGCCCGTGGCGATGATCAGCGCGTCGGCGGTCCATTCGGTGCCGCTGTCGGTGGAGACGCGGAAGGGGCGCACGTTCATGTCGACATTGGTGACGAGGTCGTTGACGATCTCGGCGCCGACATGTTGCGCCTGCTTCAGCATCTGTTCCATCATCCAGGGGCCCTGGACCGGATCGGCATAACCCGGATAGTTTTCCACGTCGGTGGTGATCATCAGCTGGCCGCCCTGTTCCATGCCGGCGATCAGCACGGGCTCCAGCATGGCGCGGGCGGTGTAGATGGCGGCGGTGTAGCCGGCAGGGCCGGACCCGATGATGAGCACCTTTACATGACGGGCAGACATGGTCGTTCCTTTCGGGGTTCTTGCCCCAATCGCCAAGCCGCGCGGTTGCGCGCAGGCATCGGCCAGCGTGTCGTTGTTCGACCTTCATTTATGAAGGGAGTGCCGCGAGTTTCAAGTGCGCGCGCGGCTTTGCCAACAGACAAGCGAAGGCGCGTGACATATTTGTGCCTCTTGCACTAACAATGTTGCGCTGATGCGGCGATTCGGGTCACATCCGGTCGTCATCCTGAAAGGTTTCGAAAAGTCCCATGTTCCGTGCCGAACTCGACGCTATCGACATGCGTATCCTGAAAGAGCTTCAGGCCGACGGCCGGATGACCAATGTGGAGCTGGCCGCCCGCGCCGGTATTTCCGCGCCGCCCTGTTTGCGCCGTGTGCGAAAGCTGGAGGAGGCAGGCATCATCGAGGGTTATACGGCGCTCCTGAACGCGCCGTCGCTCGGCTACGATCTCGTCGCCTTCTGCATGGTCGGGCTGAAGCACCAGTCGGAGGCGAACCTCAAGGCCTTTGCCGCCGCAACCGGCGAATGGTCGATGGTGCGTCAGGCCTGGATGGTCTCCGGCGACAGCGATTTCCTGCTGCACTGCGTTGCCGAAAACCTCACCCGATTCCAGGATTTCGTCATCGAGGTGCTGACGGCCAATGCGCAGGTCGATACCGTGCGCACCATGCTGACCATCCGCCAGGTCAAGAAGGTCGGGCTGGTCGAGCTCTGAAATTCCAAAAACGCGACAGGATTTCTTCCGCAAGTGCCGGCGTGGAATTCACCGGCGCATGGCTGCCGCTTGCCGGGGCCTCGGGAAACTGGCCGATGGTGGTTTCCCGGGAAAGTGCCGCGATGAAGCGGTCTATCTTGTCGTGCCGGCCGGAGGGCTGGAAAATTTGCACGGGCACGCCCAAAGCGGCTGCCTCGCCCACCATGTTGGTCGAATCGCCGGTCACGACGATCTCGTCGGCCCAGGCGAGATAGGCGAGCAGCGGGTTTTCGCCCGTGCCATCCCAGAAGCGAGCGTTCGGTTCCTTCGCGAGGTCTGCGAGCGCCTTGGCGAGCGAGGGCGGTGTGCGGCGCGAGGCCGTGATCATCAGCCCACATCCTTCGTCGAGTTTTGCGCGCAGCCCGCCGAGCAGGCGGTCGATATCGCCTTGCGTGAACCGGTGATGCCGGCCGTTCCCGCCGACGAGCACGGTGATGCGCGGTTGGGGCAGGGGTGTCAGGGCGGCCTCGAAGGCAGCATGCGCCTCTGCCAGCCGTTGCGGCGAGAGCCGGTTGGGGGCGGTGGTGACGACGAGCACATCGTCGCCGCGCGGTGCGTCGTGCTGCTGCACAATCATCAGGTCCGCGCCGTGCCGGCAGGTGCGCGGGTCCTTGAAGAGCACGCAGAAGGTGGCCGGCGACAGCGATTTCAGCTTGCGCAGATAGGGCACCGCGCGCCGGCCCGTGGCGAGGCAGATGTCGGGCCACGGTGGCACGAGCGGTGAGCCAGTCTTCGACGGTGCGTCCTTCGGGTCGATCGGCCCCCAGGGCATCAGCCAGGTGAAGGCGCGGCGCGGCGTGACGCGGCGCAGGATTGGCGCGGCACCCAACGCCTCCGCAAGGCCGACCAGCGGCTGTTCGTCGCCGGCCTTGCCGTCCGTCAGGACCCAGACGACGGGGGCGCCGCTTTCCGCCATCTCAGGACCGCGGTCCCGTCAGGAGTTTTTCGTAGACGGAAAACTCCTTTTCCAGCATCTGCCGGGTGGTGAAATTCGCCAGGACGTGTCGCCGGCCGTTTTCGCCCATGGCGGCCAGACGCTCGGGATTGGAGAGTGCGTCTTCCAGCGCGGCGGCCAGCGCGGCGACGTCGCCGGGTGGCACGAGCCAGCCGGTCTCGCCGGGCAGCACCGTTTCGAGGCTGCCGCCGTGGTTGGTGGCGATGACAGGCGTTCCCATCGCCTGGGCCTCGATCGCCGCGCGGCCGAAGGCTTCCGGGTCCGTGGAGGCGGAGACGGCGAGGTCGGCGGCGGCGAGGAGGGCGGGCACGTCTCGCCGGCTACCGGTGAAATGCAGGCGGCCTTCGAGGCCGAGGCGGGCGCTGTCGCGCTGCAATTCGGCAACCAGCGCCTCGGAGCCGCCGCCGACGAAGGCGAGGCACAGGTCGGGCCGGGCGAGGCGGGCGGCGGCTTCCAGGAGCACGGCATGGCCCTTCCACCGCGTGACGCGGCCGACCATCACCACCAGCGGACCGTCGGCTGTTGCCCCGAGTTCGGCCCGCAACGCCGCCCGTGTCTTGGCGGAAATGCTCGCGGGGTCGAAAAGCGCCGGCTCGACGCCGCGGGGGGCGACGACCACGCGAGATTCCGGAAAGCCGTAGACCTCGGTGATGTGCCGGCGGATGAACTGCGAGTTCGCGATGACCAGCGGCGCGCGCAACATGGCGCTGTTGTAGAAGCGTTTCAGGGCATTGCCGTGGCTGTAGACGCCGTGAAAGGTCGTCACGAAATGCACCGGCCGTTTCGCGAGGCGCCGCGCTAGCAGGCCGACCCAGGCCGGCACGCGGCTGCGGGCATGGATGATGTCGATGCCTTCCGCGTCGACGAGCCGCGCGATGGCGCGTGCTGCCGAAACGGCGGCGAAGGGCGATTTCTTGCCGACCGGGATTGTCACATGCCGGGCGCCGGCAGCCTCTGCCGCCGCGACCAGCGGTCCGCCGGCGCTGGCGATCCAGTTCGCCACGCCGAGGGTGCCGAGATGGCCGGCCATTTCCACCGCGCTGCGCTCCACCCCGCCATCGCCAAGCGCCGGCAGAAGCTGGATGATGCGGGGTGCCGCGGCCTCTCCGTCGCGCACGGCAAAATCCTTGATCTTGCGCTGCCAGGTCTGTTCGCGGGCGTGCCGGGCGGCGTTTTCGCCGAGGCGCTCGCGAAGCGCGCGGTCGCCGAGCAGTCTGTCCAGCGCCGCCGTCACGGAGGCGCCGTCGGCGCCGTCGCAGAGCAGGCCGGTCTCGCCGTCGAGCACGGCGTCGGAGGCGCCGCCGTCGCGGCCGGCGAGGCTCGGCACGCCATGCCAGGCGGCTTCGAGATAGACAAGGCCGAAGCCTTCGACGGAGTTGCCCTCGCGGCGGGCGGGCATGGCGAAGACATCGGCGAGTTGGAGAAGGGCGGCCTTTTCGTCCTCCGAGACGCGGCCGTGGAAGATCACGGCATCCGCGACGCCGGCCTCCCGGGCGAGGGTTTCCAGCCGCGCGCGATCCGCGCCGTCACCGGCGACATGAAGTTTCAGGCCGGGATAGGCGGGGCCGAGTTTCGCCACGGCTTCGATTAGCTTGTCGACGCCCTTGCGCGGCTCCAGCCGGCAGAGCGTCATGATCTGCAAGCCGTCGCCATGGAGGGTGCGCAGCGCCTGCACCCGTTCCGGATCGGCGTCCGCCTGGGCGGGAACGGTGGGGGTGACGACGCGCAGCCGCTCGGCCTTCACGTAAGGCGCTGCAAGGCCGGCGGTGAAGGAGGAATTGGCGATGACGTCCGCCGCCTTGGCCATGGCGGCGCGGATGCGCTCGGCCTTGCGCGGGGAGGGCGTTGCCGGGAACTCCATGCCGTGGGCGAGCACGGTGATCGGCACGGCGACGGTGCCGAGGTTTTCGACGCTTTTCCAGGTATCGGCGATGATCTGGTCGAAAGCGCCTTTGCGGGTGAGTTTCTCCGCCGCGCGCGCCTTGCGCCAGCGCCGCAGCGGTTTCCAGCCGGAAAAGCGCGTGATGCGGAACGGCCGCTTCGGATCCGCCGCGTCCGCTTTGCCGTCGGCGAGAACCGTGACGGTGTGCCCGCTTTCCTGAAGCGCGAGCGCCATCGATCCCATCATGTTTTCGATCCCGCCGACGTCAGGCGGAAAACATTGCGTCAGTATAAGGATGTTCATCGTGATGATAGGCTGTCGGGGCTCGATGGGACTGCCCGCGCGCGATGGCGGCGGCATGTTTCGCAGAACTCCTATCACCGCGGGCCGATATGGTCTATGGAGGCGCGCGCGACAGGAGACGATGACGAATGCAGACGATAGCATGCATGAAATGGGGCACGCGATATCCGGCGGATTATGTCAACCGCCTGTGGTCCATGATCAAGCGCAACACCGTTCGCCCCACCCGGCTCGTTTGTTTTACGGAAGATCCCAGCGGCATCGACCCGGCCGTCGCCGTCTTCCCGCTGCCGCCGATCAATATTCCCGAGCGCGTCGCCTGGAAGCCGTGGCGCAAGATCTCGCTGTGGCAGGCGCCGCTGGCCGATCTCGAAGGCGATGTGCTGTTCGTCGATCTCGACGTGGTCATCACCGGGCCGCTCGACGACTTCTTCGATTATGCGCCGGGCCGATTCTGCATCGCGGAAAACTGGACGCAGCTTGGTAAGGGCATCGGCAACACCTCGGTCTATCGCTGGACCGTCGGCACCAACACACACATCTTCAACGACTTCATCCGCGACCCGGATGCCAAGGTCAACAAGCATATCATCTCGCAGCGTTACGTCTCCGCTGCCGCCGAGGGCATGACCTATTGGCCGGCCGAATGGTGCGTCAGCTTCAAGCACACGCTTTTGCCGCGCTGGCCGATGAATTTCTTCAAGGACGTGCCGCTGCCGTCGGCCACCCGCATCGTCGCGTTCACCGGCAAGCCGGACCCGGACGAGGCGGTGATCGGCGAATGGCCGGTCAAGGCCTGGTGGAAGAAGGCCTACAAACACGTGCGGCCGACGAAGTGGATCGACGAGAACTGGCGCTAGATTTTTGTTTTGCCGCATTGTCCGACGCCAAAGCGATGCTGCTTTGGCCGGAAATGCTCAGCGCACATTCTCCAGATACCATCGATAGGCGCGGGAAATGCCTTGGCGCAGGTCCGTGGCCGGCCGCCAGCCCAGGCGCGCCAGCTTTTCGTTCGACATCAGCTTGCGCGGCGTGCCGTCCGGTTTTGACGGATCGGTCTCGATCCGGCCTTCGAAGCCGACGACGTCAGCGATGAGCTTCATCAGGTCGAGAATCGGGATGTCTTCGCCCGAGCCGACATTGATGTGCTCGTAGTCCTCATAGTTCTTCAGGATGAAGACGAGCGCATCAGCGCAGTCCTCGCTGAACAGGAATTCGCGGCGCGGCGTGCCGGAACCCCAGATCGTTACATGGTCGAGGCCTGCAAGCTTCGCCTCATGCGCCTTGCGGATGAGCGCCGGCACGACGTGGCTGGTCTGGAGGTCGAAATTGTCGTGGGGGCCGTAGAGGTTCGTCGGCATGGCGGAGATGAAGCGGGCGCCATGCTGCTTCATATAGGCCTGGCACAGCTTGATGCCGGCGATCTTGGCGATCGCGTACCACTCGTTGGTCGGCTCAAGGTCGCCGGTGAGCAGCGCATTTTCCTTGATCGGCTGCGGCGCGAATTTCGGGTAGATGCAGCTCGACCCGAGGAAGAGCAGCTTTTCGACACCCGCCTCATGGGCGGATTTGATGACGTTCAGTTCCATCGTCAGGTTGCGCTGGAGGAACTCCACCGGGTTGCGGTCATTGGCGAGGATGCCGCCGACCTTGGCGGCCGCCATGACCACGGCGTGCGGCCGGTGTTCTGCGAGGAAGCGCTCGACATCGGACCGTTCTTCGAGATCGACCGTGTCGCGCTGGGCGAAGAGGATCTCGCAATTCTCTGCTTCGAGCCGCCTCGCGACGGCGCTGCCGACCATGCCGCGATGGCCGGCGACCCAGACGCGTTTTCCCTTGAGCTCATACATGTCAGAGCCGGCCCTTGTCGGAGAACTCTTTCTGCATGAGCTTCAGGTCTTCCCGTACCATTTCGCGGGCAAGCTCGTGCGCACTCGTCTCGTGGCGCCAGCCGAGCACCGTCTCGGCCTTTTTGGGATCGCCGAGCAGGAGGTCCACTTCCGTCGGGCGGAAGTACCGCGGGTCGATGCTGATCAGGCATTTGCCGGTCGCGGCGTCAAAACCCTTCTCGTCGGCGCCCTGGCCCTCCCAGCGGATGGTCATGCCGACCTCGGCAAAGCACCATTCGGCGAACTGGCGCACGGTGGTCGTGGTGCCGGTCGCCAGCACGTAGTCGTTGCCCTGCGGCTGTTGCAGCATCAGCCACATGCCGCGCACATATTCCTTGGCATGGCCCCAGTCGCGCTTGGCGTCGAGATTGCCGAGGAAGAGCTGGTCCTGCTGGCCGAGCTTGATGGCGGCGACGGCGCGGGTGATCTTTCGCGTCACGAAGGTTTCGCCGCGCAGCGGGCTTTCGTGGTTGAAGAGGATACCGTTCGAGGCGTGCAGGCCATAGGCCTCGCGGTAGTTCACGACGATCCAGTAGGCGTAGAGCTTGGCCGCCGCATAGGGCGAGCGCGGATAAAACGGCGTCGTCTCGCTCTGGGGAACCTCCTGCGCCTTGCCGTAGAGTTCGGAGGTGGAGGCCTGGTAGAAGCGTGTCTTCTTCTCCAGCCCCAGGATGCGGATCGCCTCCAACATGCGCAGCGTCCCGATCGCGTCGGCATTGGCGGTATATTCCGGCGTCTCGAAGCTCACCTGCACATGGCTCTGGGCGGCGAGGTTGTAGATCTCGTCTGGCTGGGTCTGCTGCACGATGCGCACGAGGTTCGTCGCATCCGTCATGTCGCCGTAATGCAGGAAGAACTGCGGATCGGGCTCGTGCGGGTCCTCGTAGATGTGCTCGATGCGCCCGGTATTGAACGAGGAGGAGCGGCGCTTGATGCCGTGCACGATGTAGCCCTTATCGAGCAGCAATTGCGCGAGATAGGCGCCATCCTGACCCGTTACGCCCGTAATCAAAGCCACCGGTTTCTTGGACAAGTCTGTTCTCCAGGGTGAAGGTGCAAGCGGCTTAAACCCGAACGCCCGGGCGATCAACCGCCGAATCCGGGCGGCGGATGTTATCGCGCCAGGAGGCCGGCGATGCGGTTCTTCAGGTGAAGCGCCTCGCGGAAGGCAAAATCACCTGCCGTCAGCAGCGGATGGCCCTTGCGGGACGCGCGCTGGCTCTTCAGCACGGCCGCGCCGTTGCCGCGCGGCGCGGTGCCGTTCTTGGCGACGATATTGGCGATCAGCGTGAGGATATTGTGGTCTTCCAGCACGCGGCGGCGCGCCTCGATGATGGCGGGCAGGCGCTTCTCGTATTCACCGTTGTCGATCGCCGCGCGCGTGATGGCGAAGGCCTCGTCCGGCTTGCGGATGTCGATGGCGATGAAGCTCTCGGCCGGGAAATAATCGGCAGCGTTCGGTGCGCCGAAATAGAAGGGCAGCGACAGGCCGAGGAAGGGGTCGGCGAGCTTTTCGGTGAAATGGTGCGGGGCGAGGTGGTTCTCGATCGCGAGATGATACTTGTAGGGATCGATCGATTCCGCCTTGTCATCGACTGGCCGGTGGCCGCGGCCGAAAACGTCGAGGTCGGGCATGCGCGCGGCCATGGCCTGCGTGAAATCGTAGCGCAGCCGGTGCAGCGTGTGGCCCTGCCGCTTGGTCGAGCAGACCGTGCCGATGACTTTCGTCTTTTCCGGAAAGTGCCCGGCAATTTCATCGGCGGTCATCAGGTGCTGGCTGCCGTTGCCGTAGAACCAGCGCAGGCCCGCCTGGCTGTAGATCCGGCCGGGATGGCGCAGCGCGAAGGGCTCCTGGCTCGTCACCACATGGCCGAACTGCCGCGTATAGGCACGGCTGTAGATCTTGATGCCGGAGGGTTCCGTCGTGAAGAGGATGGTGTTTTGCGGCGCGCAGGCAAGCGTTTCCACCCGCATCGGGCGGCGTTCGCCACCGGCAGGCGGCATGTTCTCGTAGACCGCCAGCCAGTCGTAGTCGCGCGCATCCGGATCGAAGGTGAAGGTCACGCCGTGGCGTTGCGCAAAGCCTGCAGAAAGCTGCCGGGCAAGCGGGCTTATGCCATGCCCCCGGTTGATCGGGCCCATGACCTTGACCACGGTGGCAGTGCTGCCGCCACCGGCTGGGCTATTGTCGTCTTCGGAAAGAATGGCGGTTCTCCTTCGAACGGCCGCTCGCGATCAGCCCCAGGTGACGGCAAGGATCTCGTAGGCCTTGGCGCCGCCGGGTGCGTTCACTTCGATCGAATCGCCGACTTCCTTGCCGATCAGCGCACGGGCGATCGGCGAGGAGATGGAGATGCGGCCCTGCTTCACGTCGGCTTCCTGGTCGCCGACGATCTGGTAGACCTTCTCTTCCTCGGTGTCCTCGTCGACGAGCTTCACCTTGGCGCCGAACTTGATCTTGGCGCCGGACATCTTGGAAAGGTCGATGACCTCGGCGCGCGCGACGTAGTCCTCGACCTCGGCGATGCGGCCTTCATTGTGGCTCTGGGCTTCCTTGGCAGCGTGGTATTCGGCGTTTTCGGACAGGTCGCCATGGGCGCGTGCTTCGGCGATCGCTTCGATGATTCTCGGACGCTCTTCCTGCTGGCGCCAGCGCAGTTCTTCCTGCAGCTTGACGAAACCGCCGTGAGTCATCGGTACTTTTTCAACCATTTTATCCCGTCCTTCAGCCCGCGTCGCGCGGGCTCCCGCCCGCATGAACGCAAAAGAAAACGGTCTCCGGAGAAGATTCCCCGGAACCGTCGAAAGCATTTGAACGATGCTTATAGCAGATTGCGTCGGGCGAAAGCCAGTTTTTTCGCCGCAGGTGCAGCATCCGCCCACAGCGCCCGGAACAATCGGCCGCGTCTTCCAGTTAGCCGAATATCGCGGGAGGCGTGCATGACAATCGACAATTCGGACACGGACATGAGGAGCAGACCATGAGCGTGATGCAGAAGATTTCCGGTTATTTCAAGCAGCTCGCCGGCGAAGTGTCGGGCAACCAGGCCATGCACGACGAAGGGCGCCGCGAGGCGGCGGAGACCGGCTACCAGGAAAAACACGAGCAGGTGGTGCCCGTCGAGCCGCGCACGGTGCCGGGTGCAGAAAGCGTCGTGTCGGCAGAGACCGGCCGCGAAAAGGTCATCCATGCCGATGCGGTGCCGCAGTTCGAGGTTTCGCAGGCCGGCCGCAGCAATGACGGCGTTTCGAGCGCCAAGCCGCGCGTCATCACCGGCAGCGACGATGCCACTGTGCACCGCACGCCGCCCGGCATAGCGGCGCCCGCCCGCGACTGGTCCGCCGGTTTCGATGAGACCGCACCGCGGCAGGATACCGAGACCGGCGTCACCGATTATTCCGACCCCGAACAACTGAAGCTATACCGCCTCGTCCCGCTCGCGTCCGCCACGGACACCAACTGGGATCTCGCGCCGAACCAGGGCGAAGTGGTGGTGCGTGCCCGCTCCTCGGGCGACGCCCGCGTGGTCGCAGCTGAAGCGGAGCTCGATTATCTGGAAATCGATGCGCTGCCTGCGGACGGCAATTCCACCACCTCGTCCAGCGCCTTCCGCAACGAGAAACTTTACGCCGTCGTCGATGAGAGCGATCCGGCCTATCCGCTGGACGGCCCGCGGGAAGTCGTCGCCGGCACCGTGCGTGTCGACAACATCCGCCCAACCGAGCTTTGAGGAGGTCGCCATGACCCGCAGCCAATCCGCCCGCACGGCGGCCAAACAGCGTGACATTCAGGACGAGGTGGCGGCGGCCGACCGCAAAGCCGGGGAGGACAAGGCGAAGGCCATGCAGGCCGGCGCGCGCCTCTATCCCGTGCCGCCCTTTCCCGAGCAGCACCAGCCGAAACCCGGCAATGAGGCCAAGCTCGATCCTGCACCGATGTATGACGCGCCCTTCTATAAGGGCTCGGAAAAGCTGAAGGGCAAGGTGGCGCTCATCACCGGCGGCGATTCCGGCATCGGCCGGGCCGTCGCCGTGCTCTTCGCCCGCGAGGGTGCGGACGTGGCGATCGCCCATCTTGCCGAAGGCGGCGACGCGAAGGACACGATCGCCGCCGTCGAGGCGGAGGGTCGGCGCTGCATCGCGCTTTCCGGCGACGTTAAGGACAAGGTTTTTTGCCGCATTGCGGTCAAACGCACGGTGAAGGAGCTTGGCCGGCTCGACGTTCTCGTCAACAACGCCGCCTTCCAGGTCCATGCCAAGGATATTCTGGACCTCTCGGAAGAGCATTTCGACGAGACGCTGAAGACCAATCTCTATGGCTATTTCTTCATGGCGCAGGCGGCGGTGCCGCACATGGAGGCGGGTTCCGCCATCATCAACACCGGCTCTGTGACCGGCCTCGAAGGCTCCAAGGCCCTGCTCGACTATTCGATGACCAAGGGCGGCATCCATGCCTTTACGCGCTCGCTGGCAAGCCAGCTCGTGCCGCGCGGCATCCGCGTCAATGCGGTGGCGCCCGGCCCGGTCTGGACGCCGCTCAACCCCTCGGACAAGGAGGCGGAAGACGTCGCCAAATTTGGCGCCGACACGCCGATGAAGCGCCCCGCCCAGCCAGAGGAGCTGGCGCCCGCCTATGTCTTCCTCGCCTCGCCGCAATGCTCCAGCTATATCACCGGCGAAGTCCTTCCCATCATCGGCGGCTATTGAGCCGCCGATGCCAACCGCTTTTTCATTGACTGCGCTCTCTAGAACATATAGTGAACAAATATGAAGAAATCGCTGCAACAACGCTTGGCCATCCTATCCGATGCCGCCAAATACGATGCCTCGTGCGCTTCCAGCGGAACGGTCAAGCGCGACTCCGTTGCGTCGGGCGGGCTGGGCTCGACGGAAGGGGCGGGGATCTGCCATGCCTATGCGCCGGACGGGCGCTGCATCTCGCTCTTGAAGATCCTGCTCACCAATTTCTGCATCTTCGATTGCGCCTATTGCATCAACCGCTCCTCCAGCAATGTCGAGCGCGCCCGCTTCACGCCGGAGGAGGTGGTCTGGCTGACGCTGGAATTCTACCGGCGCAACTATATCGAGGGGCTTTTCCTTTCCTCCGGCATCATCCGCTCGCCGGATCATACGATGGGCGAGATGGTGCGGGTGGCGCGTGAACTGCGCACCGTGCACGGCTTTCGCGGCTATATCCATCTCAAGTCCATTCCCGACGCCGCACCGGAGCTGATCGAGGAGGCGGGGCTTTATGCCGATCGCCTCTCGCTCAACATCGAGCTACCGACGGATGCCGGCATAGGCCGGTTTGCGCCGGAAAAGCGACCGGACGGCATTCGCCGCGCGATGGGTGACCTGCGCCGCAAGATTGAGGCGGCGGACGATCCCACTCTCCAGACCAAGCGGCGCAAGCGCTTCGTGCCGGGTGGCCAGAGCACGCAGATGATCGTCGGCGCCGATGGCGCGGACGATGCGACGATCCTGAAGACGAGTGCCCGGCTTTACGGCAGCTACGGCCTGAAGCGCGTCTATTATTCCGCCTTCAGCCCCATTCCCGATGCGTCGCGCGCGCTGCCGCTGATCAAGCCGCCTCTGGTGCGCGAGCACCGGCTCTACCAGGCAGACTGGCTCTACCGCTTCTATGGGTTCGGCGTGGACGAGATCACCTCCGGGACCGGCGGCATGCTGGATCTCGACATGGACCCCAAGCTTGCCTGGGCGCTTGCCAACCGCGACGCCTTTCCGATGAACGTCAACCGGGCGGAGCGCGAACGGCTGCTGCGCGTGCCGGGCCTCGGCACGAAGACGGTGGATGCCATCCTCTCCAGCCGCCGCTTCCGCCGCCTGCGGCTGGAGGATCTGGCGCGGCTCGGCGTGTCGCTGCGCAAGGTGCGCGCCTTCATCGAGGCGGAGGGTTGGACGCCGCGGCGGCTGGCCGATCGCGCCGACCTGAAGACGCTTTTTGCGCGCAAACCGGAACAGCTTTCGTTGCTCTGATGCACACGATCCCTCTTGTCGGACGAGGCGATTTTTCCGAGTGGCGCGACGCCGCCCGCGCACTCGCTGCCGCCGGCATTTCGCCGCGCGAGGCGGACTGGCGCATTTGCGGGGTGGAGCATGAGCTTTTCGATGCCGTCGCGCCGCCGCAATTGCCGAAGCCGGATGCCGCCGCCCCGCCGCTCACCGTGCCGCCGGCCTTCCTGCCCCTGGCCGAGGCTGTCGTCTGCCATACGGAGCCCGGCCGGTTTCACATGCTCTACCGGCTGCTCTGGCGCCTGCAATCGGATCGCCGCCTGCTGGAACTGACGGCGGACAAGGATGTCGCCTGGGCGCGGCTTCTCGCCAAGAACGTCCATCGCGACAGCCACAAGATGACGGCCTTCGTGCGTTTCAAGGAGATTGCCGGCGAGACGGCGGGGCGCCGACGGTTTTTTGCCTGGTTCGAGCCGTCGCATTTCGTCGTGGCGCGCACCGCACCGTTCTTCCGCCGGCGCTTTGCCGACATGGACTGGATCATCGCGACGCCGAACGGCACGGCAAGCTGGGATGGCGAGACCCTGATCTTCGACACGCGCCCCGGCGAAAATCCCGGCCATGGCGACCCGACCGATGAACTCTGGCGCACCTATTATGCAAGCATCTTCAATCCGGCCCGCCTGAAGCTGAAGGCCATGCAGGCCGAGATGCCGAAGAAATACTGGCGCAACCTGCCGGAAGCCGATCTCATTCCCGAGATGATCGCCAATGCCGAGGCGAATGTGCGCGCCATGGCCGAGCGCGCCGCGAGCGACCCGCCGCTCTTCCACTATCGCCTCCAGGAGGCCGCGCAGCCCCTGTCGCAGATCGTGCCTGCCGGCGCCGGCACGATCGAGGCGGTGCGCGAGGAGGCGCGCCACTGCACGCGCTGCCCGCTACATTGCACAGCGACGCAGACCGTTTTCGGCGAGGGGCCGCAGGATGCAAGCGTGATGATGGTCGGCGAGCAGCCGGGCGACCAGGAAGACCTCGCCGGCCGCCCCTTCGTCGGCCCGGCGGGCAAGGTTTTTGACGCGGTGCTGAAGGAGGCCGGCATCCCCCGGCCGTCCCTCTATCTCACCAATGCGGTGAAACATTTCAAATATGAGCCGCGCGGCAAACGCCGCATCCACCAGAAACCGGACCGCGGCGAAATCGACCATTGCCGCTGGTGGCTGGCAAAGGAGGTCGAACTCGTCAAGCCACGTCTGATCGTGGCGATGGGCGCCACCGCGCTCTATGCGCTGAGCGGTGAACAAAGGCCGCTCAATCAGGTCCGCGGCAAACCGATCGCCATGCAGGGCGACATGGTCCTATACCCGACCATCCACCCGTCCTACCTGCTCCGCCTGCCGAATGAGGCCGAACGCCAACGCCAGCACGCGCTGTTCGTCGAGGACATGCTGATGGTCGGGCATTTGAAGGAGACGATGGGGTAGGTTATGCAGCCTGCGAAAGCAGGTCCTTGGGCAGATGCGCGCGCGCGTCGAGCACTTCGAGGCCGACGATGCGGCCGTCCTTGTCGAAATCGAGCATGATGCCCTGCGACACCTCTTCCGTCTCGATGATGTCCTCATGCGAGAAGCGGATATAGGCCGCGTCCACGACGGGGTCGTATTCGACTTTCACGGTCATGCCGGCTTCCTGGCGCCTCTGTCGATAAATGCGGATATTATTCGTACCTCATCGCTCGCTTCAACACAAACGACGCGCAATATGCGCCCGTCGAGTGCCTCTATCGCGCGATAGCGTCGCTCCACCTCGGGTCCGGACGGGTCGCTCAAACGCCATTCAGGCGCACGAACGGTAGCCTCGATCCAGGCTGGATCAAGCTTGCGCTCCCGCATCACGGTTTCGGCGTGAAGCGAGTAGCGCAAGGGCTTGTCCATTATGGCCTCTCAGAAATACGACTGCAACGGCCGCACTTCGAGCTGGCCCTGCTTGAGCGCCCGGATCGCCTGGGCGGCGGCAAGGGCGCCGGCCATGGTGGTGTAGTAGGGCACCTTCTGCATCAGCGCGGCGCGGCGGAGCGACTTGGAGTCCGAGATGGCCTTGTTGCCGTCCGTCGTGTTGATGACAAGCTGGACCTGGCGGTTGCGGATGGCGTCCTCGATATGCGGGCGGCCTTCCTGCACCTTGTTGATCTTGACCGCCTCGATGCCCTTTTCGGCGAGGAAGCGGGCGGTGCCGGAGGTCGCCATCACCTTGAAGCCGATGCCGGTGAGGATGTTGATGGCCGGCAGCACGCGGTCCTTGTCCTCGTCGCGCACCGAGACGAAGACGGTTCCTTCGCGCGGCAGGTCGACGCCGGCGCCGAGCTGCGATTTGGCGAAGGCCAGCGCGAAATCGGTGTCGAGGCCGATGACCTCGCCGGTCGAGCGCATTTCGGGGCCGAGCAGCGTATCGACGCCCGGGAAGCGGGCGAAGGGGAACACGGCTTCCTTGACGGCGATGTGCTTGAGGTTGCGCGGGTCCGGCTTTTCGCCATAGGCGGCGATCGCCGCGTCGAGGCTCTCGCCGGCCATGATGCGGGCGGCGATCTTGGCGATCGGCGCGCCGATGGTCTTGGCGACGAAAGGCACCGTGCGCGAGGCACGCGGGTTGACTTCCAGCACGTAGATCGTGCCGTCCTTGATGGCATATTGCACGTTCATCAGGCCGCCGACATTCAGCGCCTTGGCAAGCGCCTTGGTCTGGCGTTCCAGCTCGTCGACGGTCTCGCTGGAGAGCGTGTGGACCGGCAGCGAGCAGGCGCTGTCGCCCGAATGGATGCCGGCTTCCTCGATATGCTCCATGATGCCGGAGACGAAGACGTCCTTGCCGTCCGAGATGGCGTCGACATCGACTTCGACGGCATTCGACAGGTAGCTGTCGAAGAGCAGCGGGTTCTTGCCGAGCAGCGTGTTGATCTGGCCAGTCTTGTCGTTCGGGTAGCGCTGCTTGATGTCTTCCGGCACCAGTTCCGGCACGGTGTCGAGCAGGTAGGTCTGCAGCATCGATTCCGAATGGATGATCTGCATGGCGCGGCCGCCGAGCACGTAGGACGGGCGCACGACGAGCGGGAAGCCGATCTCGGCGGCGACGAGGCGCGACTGCTCGACCGAATAGGCGATGCCGTTGTTCGGCTGGGCGAGGTCGAGCTTCTGGAGCAGCTTCTGGAAGCGGTCGCGGTCTTCGGCCAGGTCGATCATGTCGGGCGCGGTGCCGAGGATCGGGATGCCGTTCTTTTCCAGTGCCTCGGCGAGCTTCAGCGGAGTCTGGCCGCCGAACTGCACGATGACGCCGACGAGTTCGCCCCTGGTCTGCTCGGCCTTCAGGATCTCGATGACGTCTTCGGCCGTCAGCGGCTCGAAATAGAGACGGTCGGAGGTGTCGTAGTCGGTCGAGACGGTTTCCGGGTTGCAGTTGATCATGATCGCTTCATAGCCGGCATCCTTCAGCGCGAAGGCGGCGTGGCAGCAGCAATAATCGAACTCGATGCCCTGGCCGATGCGGTTCGGGCCGCCGCCGAGGATGACGACCTTCTTGCGATCCGAAATGCCGGCCTCGGAGCGCGCGGCTCCTGCAAACGGCGTCTCGTAGGTCGAGTACATATAGGCGGTCGGCGAGGCGAATTCGGCCGCGCAGGTATCGATGCGCTTGAAGACCGGGCGCACGTCGAGGTGATTGCGCAGTTCGGCCACTTCCTTCGGGCGCTTGGCCGAAAGGGTGGCGAGGCGCGCGTCGGAGAAGCCCATGGCCTTCAGCATGCGCAGGTTTTCGGCGTCTTCCGGCAGGCCGTGCTCGCGGATGCGGGCCTCCATGTCGACGATCGCCTTGAACTGCTCGATGAACCACGGGTCGATCTTGGAACCGTCATGTACCTCTTCGGGGGTGAGGCCGAGGCGCAGCGCCTGGGCGACCATGCGCAGGCGATCGGGCGTCGGGCGGGAGATCGCGGCGCGGATGGCGTTGCGGTCGTTGCCGTCGCCGAGGCCCGGGATTTCGATCTCGTCGAGACCGGTCAGGCCGGTTTCGAGGCCGCGCAGGGCCTTCTGCAAGGATTCGGCGAAGGTGCGGCCGATCGCCATCACTTCACCGACCGACTTCATCGCGGTGGTCAGCGTCGGCTCGGCGCCGGGGAATTTTTCGAAGGCGAAGCGCGGGATCTTCGTCACCACGTAATCGATCGACGGTTCAAAGGAGGCCGGGGTCGCACCACCGGTGATGTCGTTTTCCAGCTCGTCGAGCGTGTAGCCGATGGCGAGTTTTGCCGCGATCTTGGCGATCGGGAAGCCGGTCGCCTTGGAGGCGAGCGCGGAGGAGCGCGAGACGCGCGGGTTCATTTCGATGACGACGAGGCGGCCGTTGGCGGGGTTGACGGCGAACTGCACGTTCGAGCCGCCGGTCTCGACGCCGATCTCGCGCAGCACCGCGATCGAGGCGTTGCGCATGATCTGGTATTCCTTGTCCGTCAGGGTCAAGGCAGGTGCGACGGTGATACTATCGCCGGTGTGCACGCCCATCGGGTCGATGTTTTCGATCGAGCAGATGATGATGCAGTTGTCCGCCGTGTCGCGGACGACCTCCATCTCATATTCCTTCCAGCCGAGCACCGATTCCTCGATCAGCACTTCCGTGGTCGGGGAGGCGTCGAGGCCGGAATTGACGATTTCGAAGAATTCCGAGCGGTTGTAGGCGATGCCGCCGCCAGTGCCGCCGAGCGTGAAGGACGGGCGGATGATGGCGGGCAGGCCGATCACGTCGAGCGCCTGCGCACCGATCGCCATGGCGTGGCTCATATAGCGCTGCTTGCGGTCGGTCTCGCCGAGGTTCCACTGGTTTTCCAGCTCGTCCAGCGCCTTGTCCAGCGCATCGCCGGAAAGCTCGGCCTTCACCCTGGCGCGCTCGGCCTCGTGCACCTTGCGGTCGAGGTCCTTGATCTCGGTGGCGTTGGCGAGCAGCGACTTCGGCGTTTCGAGGCCGATGCGGGCCATCGCCTCGCGGAAGAGTGCGCGGTCCTCGGCCATGTCGATGGCGGCGGGCTTGGCGCCGATCATCTCGACATTGTAGCGCTCCAGCACGCCCATGCGCTTCAGGGAGAGCGCGGTGTTGAGCGCGGTCTGGCCGCCCATGGTCGGCAGCAGCGCGTCCGGGCGTTCCTTGGCGATGATCTTGGCGACGACTTCCGGCGTGATCGGCTCGACGTAGGTGGCGTCGGCCAGGCCTGGGTCGGTCATGATCGTTGCCGGGTTGGAGTTGACGAGGATGACGCGGTAGCCCTCCTCCTTCAGCGCCTTGCAGGCCTGGGTGCCGGAATAGTCGAATTCGCAGGCCTGGCCGATGACGATCGGCCCCGCGCCGATGATGAGGATCGATTTCAAATCTTGGCGCTTGGGCATGTCTCTATCCGTTCTTCCGCGTGCGCGAAAATCCGGCCAAGGTGATGGGTTCACCGGCCGGGCGCGCAAAAATGGTCTGTCAAGGCTAGAAGCGGCTTATAGGCAAATGCGGAGGCGAGCGGAACCCCGAAAATGGAGCAATCGACAGGAAAAGTGCCGCTCTGTTTCCAGCGCCGCGCCCGCCCGATATACCCTTGGTTCGAACGGCCCGAGGCAAGGCCGAAAGCGAGCGGAAATATATGTTGATCTGGGAGGCCGGACCATGCTGCCGCAAGAAACGGATGTCCTGATCGTCGGGGCAGGGCCGACCGGCCTTGCGCTGGCCGTCACCCTGCAACAGGCGGGCGTTGCCCATGTGATCGTCGACCGGCTGGCCGCCGGCCAGAACACGTCGCGGGCGGCCGTCATCCATGCGCATACGCTGGAGGTGCTGGAGCATATCGGCGTCACCGACGTGTTGGAGCAGCGTGGCCTGCCGCTCACGCGCTTTGCGCTGCGCGAGCATGACAAGGCGCTGCTGGAGCTCGACTTTTCCATGCTGCCGTCGCGCTATGCGCAGATCCTGATGATCCCGCAGGACGAGACGGAGACGATCCTTGCCGAGCGGCTGTCGAGCCTCGGCGGCACGATATATCGCGGCGCTTCGGCGACGACGATCGAGCCGGACGCGACGGGTGCGGTCGTCCATCTCGATACGCCCGAGGGTGTGCAGAGCATCCGCGCCCGCTATGTCGTCGGCGGCGACGGCATGCACAGTGTGGTGCGCAGCGCTGCCGGCATCACCTTCGATGGCGAGACCTACAGCGAATCCTTCGTGCTCGCCGACGTGCATATGGACTGGGCACTGAGCGACGAGGTGTCGCTGTTCTTTTCGCCGGAGGGCATGGCCGTCGTCGCGCCGCTGCCGGGCGGGCGCTATCGCATCGTGGCCCCCGTCGAGGACGCGCCGGAGGCGCCGGACGTGGCCTTGGTGCAGGCGATTCTCGACGCGCGCGGGCTGCGCAAGGGCGTCAGCAGGGTGCGCGACGTGATCTGGAGTTCGCGGTTTCGCGTGCACCACCGGGTCGCCTCGCGTTACCGCGCCGGGCCGTTCTTCCTCATGGGCGATGCCGCGCATGTGCATAGCCCGGCCGGCGGGCAGGGCATGAACACGGGGCTCGTCGATGCCGTCGTGCTTGGCCGGCTGCTGGCCGACGTGCTCACCGGCAAGGCGCCGGAGGCGACGCTGGACCTCTATGAGGAGAAGCGTCGGCCGGCGGCGGCCGAGGTGCTGGAACTGGCAGGCCGCCTGACGAAGATCGCGACGGTCCGCAGCCGCATCGGCCGGACCTTGCGCAATATCGCCCTGCGGCTTCTCGGCACCTCGCCCGTCTTCTGCCGCAAGCTCGCCCTCAACGTCTCGGGCCTTGCCCGCAAAGGGCTTGGAATGGTTCCCACGCGCTGAGCGCGGGTCAGTCCGTCGCGAGAATGCCGGGCAGTTCCTTCAGGATGCTGTCGCGTGCCCTGAGGCTGGTGCGCGGTTCCTGTTTCTTCTCGTCCTGTATCAGCCGGGCGAAGACGACGGTGCGCTCGTCGCGGCGCGCCCAGCCGACATACCAGCCATAGGGGCGGCCGTATTCCGGCGTACCGTCGGCCTTGCGGGAATAGGCCATGCCCGTCTTGCCCTGCACGCCCCAGCCGTCCTCGATGTCGCGCCGCTCGACGATCTCCATGGCCCTGTCCATCGCATCGGCGGCGACCGGTAGTTCGTGGTTCACCAGCTTTTTCAGGAATTCCACCTGTTCGCGCGGCGAGATTTTCAGCGAGGAGGCGATCCAGGCGCGTTCCAGGCCGTTGTCCTTGCCGGGATCGCCCGCCATGTCGGCATTGCCGTATCCGAAAGCGTCGGCATAGTCGCGCAGCTGCTCGTAGCCGAGGAATTCGGCGATGCGCTGCGAATACCAGACGACGGACAATTCCATCCAGCGCTTCGGGCTGGTCGGCTGCCGCCAGGCATCGCCGCCCCAGTCCGGATAACCCTTCATGAAGGGCAGCACCGGTTCCTCGGCGTCTTCGAGATAGCCCGAATCGTAGCCCATCACGGCGAGCGGCACCTTGAAGGTGGAGGCGGGCGTCACGCGGGTCGTGCAGTCGCCCTTTTCCAGAAAGACCTCGTCGCTTCCCGCATCGGCGACGATGGTACAAATAATGCGGGCTTGCGCCGGCACGCTCATGCCCGCGGCCAGCAGGACGCCGGCCGCGAAAAGACGGATGTCCATCACGTTTTCCTCGAATTTTGAATGGCTTGCGCATTCTGGATAGCAATGCTTTGATGGTCTGGCAAAAGATCAATACTGGTCTCAGCCATGAGGAAAACTGGGGCATTGCCATGGTTCGGCCATATCTGCCGCTGAACGCGTTTCGCGCTTTCGAAGCCTCCGCCCGGCACCTGAGTTTTACGCGCGCGGCGATCGAGCTGAACGTGACGCAGGCGGCCGTCAGCCATCAGGTGAAGAGCCTGGAGGACCAGCTGGGTGTCGTGCTGTTCAAGCGCCTGCCGCGCGGGCTGATGATCACGGCGGAGGGCGAAAGCCTGCTGCCGGTGCTGCGCGACAGCTTCGACCGCATGGCTGACGTGGTGGAGCGCTTTCGCGGCGGGCATGTGCGGGAAATCCTGACGATCGGCGCCGTCGGCACCTTTGCGGTCGGCTGGCTGCTGCCGCGGCTGGCGAGTTTCCGCGAGCGCCATCCCTTCGTGGAGGTGCGGCTTTCCACCAACAACAACCGCGTGGACCTCGCCGCCGAGGGCCTCGACTTTGCCATCCGCTTCGGTGCCGGCGCCTGGCATGGCACGGATGCGGTCCGCCTGTTCGACGCGCCGCTCTCGGTGCTCGCCATTCCCGCGGTGGCGCGCGACCTGAAGGAGCCCGCCGACTTGCTCGGCATGACGCTGCTGCGCTCCTACCGCCGCGATGAGTGGACGCGCTGGTTCGAGGCCGCCGGGCTGCCGCGCACGCCGCCGCCGCAGAACGCCATCGTCTTCGATACCTCGCTCGCCATGATGGAGGTGGTGCTGCAAGGGGCGGGCGTCGGCCTCGCGCCGCCCTTGATGTTTTCGCGGTTGCTGGGGGCGGGGGCGGTGGTGCAGCCGTTCAAGACCAGCGTGACGCTCGGCAGCTACTGGCTGACCCGACTGCAGTCGCGCAGCGTCAGCCCCGCCATGTCCGCCTTCGCGGCCTGGCTGGAACAGGCGGTGGCGGAGGAGGGGCTGAGCTGAATGTCGATTGGTCCTAGGCCAGTCCCGGCATGACCAGCACCTTCACCTCGCCCGGTCGTGGCGGATTGGTCACCGCATCCGGCAGTTCATCGAGGCCGATGCGGCGGGAGACCAGGCGGTCGACCTTGATCGTGCCGGCGGCGATGAGGGCGGCGGCGCGGCCGTGCGTGAAGGGATTGACGAAGGAGGTCAGGATTTTCACCTCGCGGAAGAGCAGGTCGAAGGGCTCGAACGCCACGGTTTCCCCCTGCGGCATCACGCCGAGAATGACCACCGTGCCGCCATTGCGCGCAAGTCTCGGCGCCTGCTCCACCGTTTCGGCCACGCCGGCGCATTCGATGACCACGTCCGCCCCGCCCGGCAGCAGGCCGGCCTTTCCGGCGATGCCCTGGATGACGTCGCTGGCGGTGGGGTCGAAGGAACCGGTTGCGCCGATCTCCTCGGCGAGCGCCCGGCGCACCGCCTGACGGGTGACCAGGATGACGGAGGCGGCACCGGCAAGGCGGGCGAGCTGCACGACCAGCATGCCGATCACCCCGCCGCCGAGCATCACGACGGAGCTGCCGGGCTCTATGCCCGCCATGTCGATGCCGTGCAGGCAGCAGGCGAGCGGTTCGCAGAAAGCGCCGTGTTCCGGCGGCAGCGAGAGGGGCAGTTCATAGGCCTGCTTCTGCGGCACCAGAACATATTCGGCAAAACCGCCGTCGCGGTGAATGCCGATCGCCTGCAGGTTTTCGCAGAGGTTGACGCGGCCGCGCTGGCATTGGGCGCAGCGGCCGCAATGGATGTTCGGATCGCCGGTGATGCGCATGCCGGGGCGAAAATGGATGACGGCATGGCCGACCGCCTCGACGATGCCGGAAAATTCATGGCCAAGCGTCACCGGCGGCTTGCAGGGGAATTCGCCGTGGAAGAGGTGGCGGTCCGTGCCGCAGATGCCGGCGGCTTCAATCCGCACGAGCAGGTCGTCCGGGCCGGGCACCGGCTTTTCCACCTCGCGCACGAAAAATCCGCCGATCGCTTCCAGCCGCGCCGCCTTCATGCCGTCCTCCCATTTTCCTCGAGAGGATTAGGAGCGGGAACGGCCGGCGCGGTCAAGTCAGGTTGCGGCGACGCTTTAGTTCGGCATCGGTCGGCGTGTCGAACTCGAAGGAGCCGGTGGTGACCTCGCCGGCGCGGGCATATTTGCTGATGACGACGCCGGTGTCGCTGGTGCGCGAATCGACGAGCGTCAGCGCGCGCGGGAAGGCGGTGTCGCCGAACAGCCGCTTGCCCTTGCCCAGGATGACCGGGAAGGTGAAAACGTTGATCTCGTCGACGAGGTCGTTTTCGAACAGCGCCTTCAGGAACTCCGTCGAGCCCTGCGTCAGCAGGTCCGGTCCGTCCTCGTTTTTCAACGCCCTCACGGCGGCGATTGCGTCTGCGCCAAGAACGTGGCTGTTCTGCCAGGTGGCCCTGAAGGCCGGGTTGCGGGTCGCGACATATTTGTTGATGCGGTCGAAGAGCGGGCCGATCGGGTCGTCCTTCTCGACATAGGGCCAATGGGCGGCGAAGATGTCGTAGGTCTTGCGGCCGAGCAGCAGGTCGAAGGGTTTTGCAAACATCTCGCCGACCGCGGCACCGCCCTTCTCGTCGAAAAGCGGGGCCACCCAGCCGCCGAACTTGAAGCCACCGATCGGGTCCTCCAGCGGCCCGCCCGGCGCCTGCATGACGCCGTCGAGGCTGACGAATGCGCCGACATTGATCTTTCTCATGGGTCTTCTCCTCGCGTGATCGCTTGACTGATATCTAGAGACGCGCGGCGAAAGGGCGATCCGACACGGGGCTGAAAAATTATCAGCCGCGGCCCCAGCGGGCGCGCACCGCCTCGGCCCGGCTGCGGCTCACCGGTATTTCCCGCCCGTCCTTGAGCAGGATCGTGAGCCGGCCATCGCCGCGCAGGAGTTTTTCGACATGGGCGTCGGCGACGAAATGCGAACGGTGCACGGAAAGGCCGGGCGTGGGGCCGAGTTCCTCCAGCGCATCGGAAAAGCGCAGCAGGATCAATTCCCGGCCGCGGCTCGTCGTCACCTCGGTATAGTGGTCGGCGACGGTGAGATGCAAGATCGCACCGCGGTTTTCCGGCTTCAGGCGCCGCAGCAGCAAGACCTCGGCCCGTTCCTCCCGCGCAGGCGCCGGAGAGAGCGCTTGCGCCTGCTTGCTGCTCATCGTCATGAAGGTCAGGCCGCAGAACAGAGCGGAGAGCAGGAGGCCGGTCGCGATGCTTTCGGCGAGCACGGAAGGAGTGATCGTGCCGCCGAAGGTCAGCAGGCTGATCGCTTCCGTCGCAAGCCCGACGGGCACGCCGGCAATCAGCGTGCCGAGCGCCATGCGGCCGAAAAGGCTCGGGATGCGGTGGGCAAACAGCGTGTTGACGACGACGATGGTGACGATGGCTATGCCCCAGGCGACGGCGTGCAGCACGAGCCAGAAGCCGAGGCGCGGCACGGCGGCAAGCCGCTGAGACGTGCCGTAGGGGCCGGTCACCCAGAAGATCAGAACGACGGCGCCGAAGGTCGCCCAGAAGCGGGGCGAGCGCAGGAAGACCTGCAGTTCACGAAGCGCGGATTGCAGGAAGGGGCGTTCCACGAAGTTTTCCGTCCATTCGGGCCAAAGCGTTTGAGGCGATCCGATCAATGTCTGAAGACCGGAGCGATTTCAACCGCATCCGGAGCCCGCCATGACCTTCGAGCCGCTTCTCAACGCCCCTTCCGCCGTCCAGTTCCATGTGGCGACCGTGCTGCCGGCGGCCGTGCTCGGCGCCGTCCTGCTCGCCCGTCCGAAGGGCACGCCGGCCCATCGTCTCCTTGGAAAAATCTGGTTGTTGCTGATGGTTGCGACGAGTTTTTCGACCTTCTTCATCCACGACCTAAAGGTGATCGGCGACTTCAGCCCGATCCATCTGCTCTCCGTCTACGTCATCGTCGGCAGCGTGCCGGCGATCCGTGCCGCGCGCCGCCGCGATATCCGCGCGCACCGCGCGCATGTGGCCGGCATGTATTTCGGCGGCATCGTCGTGGCCGGGCTTTTCACGCTGGTGCCGCACCGCGTGATGGGCGCCATGATCTTCGATGGCGCCTCCGGTCTGGCAAGCGGGCTGGCGGCCGCCATCGTCAGCGTGCTGCTCGTCGCGGCGGGTGGGCTGGCCGTTCGCGAGGCCGGTTGGCTCGATCGCCTGCCGGCGGTTTTCCGTCGGCGCTGACGGCTGCTTTTCATTTTGCAAGGCGCCCGCCAGGCCCTATAAGCTGGTGCTGAGGAACGAATTCACTTTGTGGACGTTCGTCGGCAATCAATTCGGGGAAATGCGCCATGGAATGGAAAGGTCGCCGTCAGTCGAGCAATGTCGAGGACCAGCGCGGGGCCGGGGGCGGCCCTTCGCTCGGCCGCGGCAATGGCGGGTTCCGTATTCCGATGGGCGGCGGACGTCGCGCCGGCGGCGGTATGAGCATCGGCACGATCATCTTCCTCGTCGTCATCTACTTCATCTTCAAGGCGATGGGCATCGACCTGTTGCAGGTGATGGGCGAGGGCGGCGGGCAGGTCAGCGTGCCGGGCTTCGAGCAGACGGAAAGCGCCAGCCAGCGCTCCTCGCCGCAGGAAGAGGAACGCAAGGCCTTCATGGCGACGGTGCTTGCCGAGACCGAAGACACCTGGAACGGCATCTTCCAGACGGCCGGCGAACGCTACGAGGAGCCCAAGATGGTGCTCTTCTCGGGCTCCGTTCAGTCCGCCTGCGGCTTTGCCTCGGCGGCGTCCGGCCCGTTCTATTGCCCGGGCGACCGCAAGCTCTATCTCGACATGAGCTTCTTCGACGAACTCGCCAACAAGTTCGACGCGTCGGGCGATTTCGCGCAGGCCTATGTCGTCGCCCACGAGGTCGGCCACCATGTGCAGAACCTCACCGGCGTGCTGCCGCGCTTCAACCAGCAGCGCCAGCGCATGAGCGAGGTCGAGGCCAACCAGATGTCGATCCGCGTCGAGCTCCAGGCCGATTGCTATGCCGGCATCTGGGGCAAATATACCGAGCAGAAGGGTCTTCTGGAGCGCGGCGACCTGGAGGAGGCGCTGAACGCCGCAACCCAGATCGGCGACGACACGCTGCAGAAGCGCACGCAGGGTTACGTCGTGCCGGAAAGCTTCAACCACGGCACATCCGAGCAGCGCCGCCGCTGGTTCAAGCGCGGCTTCGACACCGGCCGGGTCGATGCCTGCGATACGTTCAAGGGCGATGTGTGATGAGGGATGCGCCGGCGGCACTGCCGCCGTCGGCGACCTTCAGGTCTTCCTCGACGATCGAGGCATATTTGCCGGAATGGGTGAGCGCGACCGCCAGCGCCACGACGAGCGTCGGCACGGCGATCGCGAGATTGCCGCGCAACTGCCAGAAGAACGGCCGGTGCACGACCTTTACCCACAGCAGGAAGGCCGCCGGAATGCCGGCGAAGGCCAGCATGTGAAAGGCGAAGCGCAGCGGCTGGAAGGGAGCACCTTCGCCCTGTTCCGCGGCGCGAAACACCCCGTCATCGTCCATGAACCAGGCGGCGGCCGCTGCAATGAGCAGCAGCAGGATGAAGAGCGGCTTCATCACGTTTTTCCACGAGAAGATGACGCAGGTGGCGATGAACAGGCAGAAGAAGCCGCTCGTCACCAACACCAGCGTGTCCGGCCGCGCGCCGAGCAGCGCCCAGGTCTCCATCCAGAAATCGCGGCTGGTGATCAGGAAGAGATAGAGGCCGGTCGCCAGGCTCACCGTCAGGCTCGCGAAGCTGGGTCTGGCGGAAAGATGGCTCGGGGCAGAGCGGGTCGACATTGCCGGTCCTCAAGAACTGATGCGCAGGCACACATCTCGGCGCGCACCGTTACCGGCGCATGACAATCCGCGTGTATCCGCGCATTTCTCTCACGAGGAACCTGACAGGACGCTGACGACGGGCCGTGCTGCGCGGCCCGTCGTCAGGGGAATCAGGCGCGCTTTTCGCTGTCCATATGGGCAAGCTGCGCGGCGGGGTAACGCTCGCCGGCCGCCGCATCCTTCGGCATGGCGGCTTCGATGGCCGCCAGATCGGCCTCGCTCAGCGAAACCGCCTGCGCGCCCAGCGCTTCCGCCAGCCGGTCGCGGCGGCGGGCGCCGATGAGGGGGACAATATCCGCGCCCTTCGCGGCGACCCAGGCGATGGCGAGCTGGGCGACGCTCGCACCCTTCTCCTCGGCGACGCGGCGCAGCGCCTCGACGAGGGCGAGGTTCTGCTCGACATTGCCCTCCTGGAAGCGCGGGCTGATGCTGCGGAAATCGCCGCCGGCGCTCGCGCCCTTTTGCCAATGGCCGCTGATCAGGCCGCGCGACAGCACGCCATAGGCGGTGATCGGGACGCCGAGCGCCCGGCAGGTCGGCAGGATGTCCGCCTCGATGCCGCGCGAGATCAGCGAATATTCGATCTGCAAATCCGCGATCGGGTGAACGGCGGCGGCGCGGCGGATGGTTTCCGACCCCACTTCCGACAGCCCGATATGGCGGATGTACCCGGCCTTCACGAGGTCGGCGAGCACACCGACGGTCTCCTCGATCGGCACGGCCGGGTCGAGGCGGGAGGGGCGGTAGATATCGATATAATCGGTGCCGAGCCGTTGCAGCGAATAGGCGAGGAAATTCCGGATCGCCGCCGGGCGCGAATCGTAGCCGCTCCACGCGCCGTCCGGACCGCGCAGCGCGCCGAACTTCACGCTGATCACCACGTCCTCGCGCAGGCGGTCGCTGAGCGCTTCGGCGATCAGCATCTCGTTGTGGCCCATGCCGTAGAAATCGCCGGTGTCGAGCAGGTTGATGCCGGCGTCGAGGGCGGCGTGGATGGTGGCGATGCTTTCGGCCCGGTCGGCCGGGCCATACATGCCGGACATGCCCATGCAGCCGAGCCCGATGGTGGAAACGGCGGGGCCGGTCTTGCCGAGGTGGGTGGTCTTCATGGCGTCTCTCCTGTGATCTGCCGTTCGGTCGAGAGCCTTTTACCGCGCCGGCCTTTGTGCGATAATCCGTCCTCTCCTGAACAGCTTGTGCGGTTTTCCAAACAATGAGCCAAATCCCCCTTGCCGATCTCGATGCCTTCGTGGCCATCGCCCGGGTGAAGAGTTTTCGCGCGGCCGCGAAACTTCGCGGCGTTTCCGCCTCGGCGCTGTCAGAGGCGATGCGGCGGCTGGAAGGGCGGCTCGACCTGCGCCTGTTCAACCGCACGACGCGCAGCGTGACGCTGACCGATGCCGGCGAGCGCCTGCTGGAACGCCTGGCGCCGGCGCTTGCCGAAGTCGAGGCGGCGATCGATGGCGTCAACAGCCTGCGCAACCGCCCGGTCGGCCGGCTGCGGCTCAACGTGCCGGGCGTCGTCGCCCGCTTCGTGCTGCCGCCGATCGCGACACCCTTCCTCCAGGCCTATCCCGGCATCACGCTGGAGGTCGCCTCCAACGATGCCCTGGTCGACGTGCTCGCCGAAGGTTTCGACGCCGGCATCCGCTATGAGGAGGCGCTGCACCAGGACATGATCGCCGTGCCGATCGGCCCGCGCCGGCAGCGTTTTGTCGTCGCCGCCGCACCATCCTACATCACCGAGCACGGCGCGCCGGACCATCCGCGCGACCTGATGCAGCATCGCTGCATCCTGCACCGGTTCGCCAGCGGCCGCGTGCTGCCCTGGGCCTTCGAACGCGGTGAGGAGAAGATGTCCCTGATGCCGCCCGCCTGCCTCATCTCCGGATCGAACGAGGTGGAACTGCACGCCGCCGAGGCCGGCCTCGGCCTCGTCTGCACCTTCGAGGAGTTCCTCGCGCCGGCGCTTGCCACCGGCGCGCTCCGGATCGTAATGCCGGAGTGGGTCCAGACCTTTTCCGGCCCTTTCCTCTACTATCCGAGCCGCATCCTGATGCCGGCGCCGTTGCGCGCTTTCGTCGATTTCGTGAAGGCCAATCCCTGGCCCGAATGAGGCGAAGCATCAGTGTGCCGCATCCGCATCATCAAAAATTTTGCGATGTTCACGGATTGTTTCGCGGGAAAAAGTGAAATACAACTCCTCGCCTGACGTTTTGCCCGCCGCGATGGGCGCCGATCATTCCAGAGGTGACACCATGATCGATGCCAGGTCCACCCGGCGGGGGCTCTTTCTCGTCTTCATGATCATGTTTCTCGACGTGATCGGCATCGCCATCATCATGCCGGTGCTGCCGACCTATCTGCGCGAACTGACCGGTGACGACATCAGCCAGGCGGCGATCGACGGCGGCTGGCTGCTGCTCGTCTATGCCGGCATGCAGTTCCTGTTCGCGCCCTTCATCGGCAACCTGTCGGATCGGTTCGGCCGGCGGCCGGTGCTGCTCGCCTGCATCCTCACCTTCGCCATCGACAACCTCATCTGCGCGCTCGCCACCAGCTACTGGATGCTCTTCATCGGCCGGGTGCTGGCCGGCATCAGCGGCGCAAGCTTCGGCACCGCAGCCGCCTATATCGCCGACGTCTCCACCGACGAGACGCGCGCGAAAAATTTCGGGCTGATGGGCATCGCCTTCGGCACGGGTTTCGCGCTCGGGCCGGTCATCGGCGGCCTGCTCGGCGAATTCGGGCCCCGCATTCCTTTCTATGGCGCGGCGGCGCTCGCCTTTCTCAATTTCGTCGCGGCCTGGGTCCTGCTGCCGGAAAGCCTGGAGCCCGCCAACCGCCGCCGCTTCGAGTTCTCCCGCGCCAATCCGCTCGGCGCGCTCTTGCAGATGCGGCAATATCCGGGCGTGCTCTGGGTCGGGCTCGTGTTCTTCTGTTACTGGCTGGCGCATGCCGTCTACCCCTCCGTCTGGCCCTTCGTTGCAGCGCTCCGCTACGGCTGGAGCGAAGGGCAGATCGGGCTGTCGCTCGGCGTTTTCGGCATCGGCGGGGCGGTCGTCATGGCCTTCGTGCTGCCGCGCGTCGTGCCGAAGCTCGGCGAATACCGCACCGCGATCGTCGGCCTCGCCTTCGCCGCACTCGGCCTCTCCGGTTATGCCGCAGCGTGGCAGGGCTGGATGGTCTATGCGGTGATCGCGCTGACGGCACTGGAAAGCCTTGCCGACCCGCCGCTGCGCTCGATCGCATCGGTCCGTGTGCCGCCATCGGCCCAGGGCGAGTTGCAGGGCGCGCTCACCAGCGTCTCCAGCATCACGACGATTGTCGGGCCGCTGATCTTCACGCAGGTCTTCAGCCACTTCACGGGGCCGGCCGCGCCGGTGGTCTTTGCCGGCGCGCCCTATGCGCTGGCGGCGGTGATCCTTTTCATCGGCCTCGTGATTTTCATCGTGAAGCTGCGCGGCGCCGATGCGGGGCCAAGCGAGACTCTGGCCGCGCAATCGCCCTGAAGCGCTTTCAACCGTGACGTTTTGACGAAATTTTCGCGCAAAACCTGCGCGAGAAACCCGATTCAGCGCATTTTTGATGAAAAGATCACAGCTACTCGATTGATCGCGGCGGGACTTTGTGATCCGAAGCGTCACGAAAGTGAGAATTATGATGCACATGGCCACGCACCGCGCGGACAATAGCTGGGGCGCCCATTTCCGGGCGACCTTCACCCTCGGCGTGCCGTTGATCGGCGCGCAGCTCGCCCAGCTCGGCATTCACACGACGGACGTGGTCATCCTCGGCCGCCTGGGGGCCGCGCATCTGGCGGCAATCGTGCTGGCGAGCCAGTTCTTCTTCACCATCTTCATCCTCGGTTCCGGCTTCGCCAATGCCGTGATGCCCATGGTGGCGCAGGCCTATGGCCGGGGCGATGCCGTCTCCGTGCGCCGCTCGGTGCGCATGGGCATGTGGGTGGTGCTGATCTATGCGGCGCTGATGATCCCGGTCTTCTACAATGTCGAGGGCATCCTGCTCTATGCCGGCCAGAAGCCGGAGGTGGCGGCCCTTGCCGGCAGCTACCTGAAGATCGCGCAATGGGCCATGGCGCCGGCGCTGCTCTTCATGACGCTGCGCGGCCTCGTCAGCGCGCATGGCCGGGCGGGCGTCGTACTTTATGTCACGATCGTCATCCTGTCGGTCAACGCCTTCTTCGCCTATGCGCTGGTGCTTGGCCATTTCGGCTTCCCGGCACTCGGCATCGAGGGGGCGGCGATCGTTTCCGTCGCGGTCAATATTTTGAGCTTCTTGCTGCTTACCGCCTATATCCAGCTTCGCCCGGAGCTGCGGCGCTACGAGCTATTCGTGCGTTTCTGGCGGCCGGACTGGCAGGCCTTCCGCGAGGTCGTTCAGCTCGGTCTGCCGATCGGCCTGACGATGCTCGCCGAAGTCACGCTTTTCACCGGCGCCTCGCTGCTGATGGGCAATATCGGCACGCTGGAACTCGCCGCGCACGGTATTGCGCTCCAGCTCGCCTCGATCGCCTTCATGATTCCGCTCGGCCTGGCGCAGGCCGGCACGGTGCGCGTCGGCGTGGCGCATGGCCGGGGTGATCGCCTCGGCGTGGTCCGCGCATCCTGGGCAGTGCTGGTCGTCGCGGCGGCCATCGCTGTCGGCGGCGGCATTCTCTTTGCGGTCGCACCCACCACGCTCGCCTCGATCTTCCTCGACACGGCCGGCAAGGATTCGGCCGCCGTCCTGGCGATCGCCGGTCCCTTCGTGGTGATCGCGGGTATCTTTCAGCTCGTCGACGGGCTCCAGGCGATTGCCGCCGGCCTGCTGCGCGGGCTGAAGGACACGCGCATTCCGATGATCCTGGCGCTGATCTCCTATTGGCCGATCGGCTTCCTCTGCGCCTGGTTCTTCGCCTTCCCGGCCGGCTTCGGCGGCGTCGGCGTCTGGTTCGGCTTCGTCAGCGGTCTTGCCGCCGCCGCCATCCTGCTCAACTGGCGCTTCTATCGCCTTGTGACCCAGGGCGCGGCGCGGCCCGCCTGAATGCAAAAAAAGGCCCCGGACGCGACGTCCGGGGCCTTTTGTTTTGCGGAAGGTGAAGCTTACGCCCGTTCCGGAATGGCCTCTTCGCCCTTCTTCTCGCGCACCAGGTTGATGAAGCGGCGGAAGAGGTAGTGGCTGTCCTGCGGGCCGGGCGAGGCCTCGGGATGGTGCTGTACGGAAAAGACCGGCTTGCCAACGAGGCGCAGGCCGCAATTCGAGCCGTCGAACAGCGAGACGTGGGTTTCTTCCACGCCTTCCGGCAGCGAGGCCGAGGCCACGGCAAAACCGTGGTTCATCGAGACGATCTCGACCTTGCCGGTCGTGTGGTCCTTCACCGGATGGTTGGCGCCGTGGTGGCCCTGGTGCATCTTTTCGGTCGTGGCGCCGACGGCAAGGCCGAGCATCTGGTGGCCGAGGCAGATGCCGAAGACCGGAATACCCGTCTCGATCAGCGTCCTGATGACCGGCACGGCATATTCGCCGGTCGCCGCCGGGTCGCCCGGGCCGTTCGACAGGAAGATGCCGTCCGGCTTCTGCGCCAGCACTTCGTCCGCGGTGGAGGTTGCCGGCATGACGGTAACCTTGCAGCCGAGGCCGGCGAAGAGGCGCAGGATGTTGCGCTTCACGCCGTAGTCGAGTGCCACGATGTGGTATTTCACGTCCGCGTCCGCGAGGTCCGCGTAGCCTTCGTTCCAGACCCAGGGCTCCTGGCTCCAGCGCGAGGACTGGCCGGAGGAGGCGACCTTGGCGAGGTCGAGGCCGACGAGGCCGCTCCAGGCCTTGGCTTCCGCCTTCAGCGTCTCGATGTCGAAGACGCCGTTCGGGTCATGCGCGATGACCGCGTTCGGCGCGCCATTCTCGCGGATCCAGGCGGTCAGCGCCCGCGTGTCGATGCCCGAGAGGCCGATGATGCCGCGGGCCTTCAGCCAGCCGTCGAGATGTTTTGCAGAGCGGTAGCTCGAAGGGTCGGTGATGTCGGCCTTGAAGATCGTGCCCACGGCGCCGTGGCGGGCGGCGGGCGTCAGGTCCTCGATGTCCTCGTCATTGGCGCCGATATTGCCGATATGCGGGAAGGTGAAGGTGACGATCTGGCCGAGATAGGAGGGGTCGGTCAGGATTTCCTGGTAGCCCGTCAGCGCCGTGTTGAAGCAGACTTCGGCGGTCACCTTGCCGGTGGCGCCGATGCCCTTGCCTTCGATCACCGTGCCGTCGGCGAGGACGAGCAGGGCGGTCGGCTTGTCGGTGGTCCATGCGGGGGTCGAGGTCATGAGTATCCCGTTTCCGGTGCCGGGCGTAAGGCTTGAAAGCCGGGCGGCCGCGCACCATTTATCTCGCAGGCAAGGGCGCGCGGAAACCCGCGTTGGTTCGCCCTGATTGCCAAATTTCGTGCAGGTGCCGGAAAATAGACAAAGCGGATGACGGGGTCAACCGCCGCCTGTGGATTGCGTGGAATTATAAAGCGTTGAAATTCAAACGCTTATGTAATCCGTTTGCCCGCGGCCCCTTTGCCGGTCTATGAGCATGCACGAGAAAGCACTATCGAAGACCGCTCGCGCATCCGGCGCCGGGCGGCTTCCTATGGAGAAAATGATGCGCGAGCAATTCGCAAATGCGCTGAAGGATGCGCTGAAGGCCAAGGATTCCTGCCGCGTTTCGACGCTCAGGTTGATTCAGGCAACGATCAAGGATCGCGATATCGCCAATCGCGGCGTGGGCAAGGGCCCGGTCGCCGACGACGAGATCATGCAGATCCTCGCCAAGATGATCAAGCAGCGCGAGGAATCCGCCAAGATCTTCGGCGAAAACGGCCGCCCGGAGCTTGCCGCCCAGGAGCGCCAGGAAATCGTCGTGATCGAAAGCTTCATGCCGGCGCAGATTCCGGAAGAGAAGATGAAGGAACTCTGTGCCTCGCTGGTCAGCGAAACCGGCGCGCATGGCCTGCGCGACATGGGCAAGTGCATGAACGCTTTGAAGGAGCGCTATCCCGGCCAGATGGACTTCGCCAAGGCCTCCGGCGTGGTGAAGGAACTGCTGAAATAATCCGGTAACTACCGGATCTACAGGGAAGGGCGGCGTCAGCCGCCCTTTTTGTTTGTGGACGTTTCGTGTCGCGGCACGATCCAGCGCCCTTGACGGGAACCAAAAACGCCGCGCACAGTTAAACACCGCGAAACAGGAGCCTGACGATGCGTGCGCGCATCGGCCCGCCCCGGCGAAGTGCATGCTGTGCCGCCGGTTTTGTTCATGCGTAGACGCCCCGGTGGCCGTTCTCGTTAACGGAGACCGAGCCGATGCGCGTGACCTTTCTTCTTTTTCCCCTTGGCATGTTCGCCCTTGCCGGCCCCGCCCTTGCGCATGACGCGGCGAGCGGCTGGCAATACGAGCAGTTCTGTTGCAACGGCAACAGCCACAATGGCGACTGCCAGATGATCCCGGCGACGACCGTGCGCATCATCAAGGGCGGCTACCAGGTGACGCTCGCGCCCGGTGACCACCGGCTTGCCACGCGCGCCCATATCTTCCGCCTGCCGCAGGATACGACCCGCCACTCGCCGGATGGCGAATATCATCTCTGCCTCTACCCGACCGAGGACACGCCGCGCTGTTTCTACGCGCCGGACATGGGCTTTTGACGGGCAGCCTGTGAATTGCTGTGGGCAGCCGAGTAGTGCTGGCGATAGCTCCCCCGCATGGTTATATGGAGCCTGATCGAGGTATCCATGCGCTTTTCCAACGCCTTCCTAGACGAGATCCGCGACCGCGTCTCCATTTCCGACGTGATCGGCAAGCGCGTGACCTGGGATCGCCGCAAGACCAATGTGTCGCGCGGCGACTATTGGGCCTGCTGCCCGTTCCATGGTGAAAAGTCGCCGAGCTTCCACTGCGAGGACCGCAAGGGCCGCTATCATTGTTTCGGCTGCGGCGTCTCCGGCGACCATTTCCGCTTCCTCACCGATCTCGACGGGCTTTCCTTCCCCGAGGCCGTACAGCAGATCGCCGACCTGGCGGGCGTCGCCATGCCTCAACCGGACCGCGAGGCCGAGCAGCGGGAGAAGGAGCGCACCGGCCTCGTCGAGGTCATGGAGATGGCGGCGCGCTTCTTCGAGGACCAGCTCCAGACGCCGGCCGGCGCCAAGGCGCGCGCGTATCTGCGCGACCGCGGGCTGACGGGCCGCACCATCGAGACGTTCCGGCTCGGCTACGCGCCGGAAAGCCGCAATGCGCTGAAGGAATTCCTGGCCGGCAAGGGCGTGCCGAAGGAATCGATCGAGGCCTGCGGCCTCGTCGTGCACGGGCCAGATCGCCCTGTCTCTTACGACCGGTTCCGCGACCGCATCATGTTCCCCATCCTCTCCGTGCGCGAAAAGGTCATCGCCTTCGGCGGCCGCGCGATGTCGCCGGATGCGCAGGCGAAATACCTCAACTCCAACGAGACCGAGCTCTTCCACAAGGGCAGCGTGCTCTACAACCACGCCCGCGCCCGAAAGGGCGCTCAAGGAGTTGACGGCGCCGGCACGATCATCGCCGTCGAAGGCTATATGGACGTGATCGCGCTCTACCAGGCGGGCATCGAGAATGCCGTGGCGCCACTCGGCACGGCGCTCACCGAAAACCAGCTCGACCTCTTGTGGAAGATGACGCCGGAACCGGTGCTGTGCTTCGATGGCGATGGTGCCGGCATCCGTGCGGCAAACCGCGCCGCCGAGCTCGCGCTGCCCTTCATCAAGCCGGAGCGCACCATACGCTTCGCATTGCTGCCGGATGGCAAGGACCCGGACGACCTGGTGCGCAACGAGGGCCGCGCGCCCTTCGACAAGGTGATGGCCGCCGCGCGCCCGCTTGCCGAGATGATCTGGAACCGGGAAGTGCAGGGCGCCTCCTTCGACACGCCGGAAAGCCGCGCCGCGCTCGAAGCGCGCCTGCGCCAGGTGACGGCTGCGATCGTCGACGAGGACGTGCGGCGCCACTACCAGCAGAACATGCGCGACCGGCTGAACGCCTTCTTCCGCCCCGCCCAGCAGCGGCAGGGCGGCGGCACCTTTTCCGGCAATCGGCAGGGCCGGGGCGGGCGCAATGCGCCGCAGGGCAATGCGGTCTCGTCCGGCATATCGGATCGGCTGGCGCGATCCTCGCTTGTGCGCGGCGCCGAAGGGCTGCCGCCCTTGCGCGAAAGCGTGCTGGCGCTCACCGTCGTCAACCATCCCGGCCTGTTCTTCAGCGACTACGACGAGATCGCCATCATCGAATATGAGCACCGCGACCTGCAGCGGCTGTGGTCGTCGCTGCTCGGCATTGCCGGCTCCGTCGGTGCGAGGCTCGCGCGCGACCGGTTGATCGAGGAGCTGGAGACGGCGGGTTTCGATGGGCTGCTCAAGGGCCTCGACCAGCAGGTCCGCAACTCCCGCCTCTGGACCGCGACGGCGGAGGCCGCCCCCGAGGACGCCCGCGAAGGCTTCCTCCAGGCGCTCGCGCTGCACAAGCGCACCCGAGCGCTGCTCTGGCAGCGCCGCGAGCTGGAGCGCGAACTCGCGGTCTCGACCGAAGAGGGCGACGGCGAACGCGTGCCGCAGATCCTGCGCGCCCTTCAGGAGGTGCAGATGGAGACGATGCGCATGGAAAACCAGGAAGCCATCATCGAGGGTTTTGGCGTGCTGTCCGGCAGGGTAAAAGGGCCGGCGGGGAAGTAGGAGCGCTCTTGCGACCCCGGTGGGAGTGAGCATGGCCTGCCGGAACAATCCGCAGAGGATGGCGCCCAACAGGGCAAGTGTCGCGCCGATGCCCACCGTTTTTCTCCCTTCTCTCAATTTATTTGCAACTTAGCCTTGAAATCAGAACAAATCAAGAACATTGTGTGTGAAGGCAAAAGCTGGCGGTCGGGCGGTTGCCCATGGTGGTGCACTTGGCCAGAATGAAAGGAGGAAGGTGCCATTGATGACCCAGACCAAACCGTCCCGTTCTCTCTCCGCGCTGTTCGACGCGCCGTCGGCGCCGCTCGACGTGTTGAAGCGCGTCTACGGCTACGACGCCTTCCGCGGCAAGCAGCAGGCGGTTGTGGAGCATGTGGCCGCGGGGGGCGATGCGGTCGTGCTGTTTCCGACGGGCGCGGGCAAATCGCTGTGCTTCCAGATCCCGGCGCTCTGCCGCGAGGGTGTCGGCATCGTCATCTCTCCACTGATTGCGCTGATGCGCGACCAGGTGGAGGCATTGAAGCAGCTTGGCGTCAGCGCGGCGGCGCTCAATTCCTCGCTGACACGTGACGAGTTCTTTGCTGTGCGCGATTCGATGCGCGCGGGCACGCTCGACCTGCTCTACGTCACACCGGAGCGCATCGTCACGGAGGGGTTCGCCGAGCTGGTGGCCGATGCCCGCATCGCGCTCTTCGCCATCGACGAGGCGCATTGCGTGTCGCAATGGGGGCACGATTTCCGGCCGGAATACCGCACGCTCGGCATGCTCGGCGAGCGATACCCCGGCGTGCCGCGCATCGCGCTGACGGCGACCGCCGACCCGCATACCCGCGGCGATATCATCGAGCGGCTCGGCTTGCAGGATGCCGAGGTTTTCACCACCAGCTTCGACCGGCCGAACATTTCCTACGAGATCGCCGAGCGCGACCAGGCGCGTCAGCAGTTGTTGCGTTTCCTCGGACGCCACCAGGGCGAGAGCGGCATCGTCTACTGCCTGTCGCGCGCCAAGGTCGAGGACACGGCCGAATGGCTGAACACGCAGGGTGTTCGCGCGCTGCCCTATCATGCGGGCTTCGACCGTGCCGTGCGCGATGCCAACCAGGATGCCTTCCTGAAGGAGGAAAACCTCTGCCTTGTCGCGACCGTCGCCTTCGGCATGGGCATCGACAAGCCGGATGTGCGCTATGTCGCCCATCTCGACCTGCCGGGTTCGGTGGAGGCCTATTACCAGGAGACGGGGCGCGCCGGGCGTGACGGCCTGCCGTCGGATGCCTGGATGGCCTATGGCATGGCCGACGTCGTGCAGCGCCGCAGGATGATCGACGAGGGCAATGCGGCCGACGAGATCAAACGCATCGAGCGCGCCAAGCTGATGGCGCTGCTCGCCATCTGCGAAACGTCCGGTTGCAGGCGCAAGGCGATCCTGGCGCATTTCGGCGAATCGCATGCCGACCAGTGCGACAATTGCGATACCTGCCGCAACCCGGTCGAGACCTGGGATGGTACCGAGGCCGCCATCAAGGCGCTTGCCGCGGTCTACCGCACCGGCGAGCGTTTTGGCGCGGCGCATGTCATCGACGTGCTGATGGGGTCGGTTAACGAGAAGACGGAGCGCTTCGGCCATACCGAAATGCCGGTCTTCGGTGCGGGCAAGGACATCGCGCCGCGCATCTGGCAGTCGATCTTCCGGCAGTTGCTGGCGTCCGGCCTGATCAGCGTCGATCATGCCGCCTTCGGTGCGCTGAAGCTGGAGGAGGAGGCGCGCGCCGTCTTCCGCCGCGAGCGGGAGGTGTTTTTCCGCAAGGACCGGCCGCAGGCGGGCCGCAAGGGCAAGGCCGGAAACTCGCCCGCCGCCCGCGAGCGCTCCAACCTTGCCGGCTCGGAACGCGAGCTTTTCGAGCTGCTGCGCGCCGAGCGCCTCGCCATCGCCAAGGACCTCGACGTACCGCCCTATGTCGTGTTCCCGGATACGACGCTGATCGCGCTCGCCAAGGAGCGGCCGCGTGACCGGGAGGAACTTCTGGACATCCCCGGCATCGGTGTTTCCAAGCGCGACCGGTTCGGTGATGCCTTTCTGGCCGTCATCGAGGAATTTGCCGGGTAGTTTTTTATAAGCCTGTCGGAACGTTCGTGGCTCGTTCGTCCTTGCTGTAGTTCACCAAGGAGGACGTCACGATGAAAGTCACGCAGCATCTCTGGTTCGAAAAGGACATGGAGGCCGCCATCGGCCTCTATACGTCGCTGATCCCCGGCTCTTCGGTCCACTGGGTTTCGCCGCTGCTTGCGGAAACGCCGAGTGGCCCGCCGGGCAGCGTCAAGATCGCGAGCTTCACGCTGGGCGACCAGCGCTACATGGCGATCGAGGCCGGCCCGCTCGATCCGTTCAACCACAGCTTTTCCATCATGGTCGAATGCGAGACGCAGGGCGATCTCGACCGGTTGTGGGATGCGCTGAGGGAGGGCGGCTCGGTGGAACAATGCGGCTGGCTGAAGGACCGCTGGGGCCTCTCCTGGCAGATCGCGCCGGCGCGGCTTGGCGAGTTGATGAGCGACCCCGATCAGGCGAAGGTCAAGCGCGTCACCGAGGCGATGCTGACGATGGTGAAGCTGGACATTGCCGGCTTGGAGGCCGCCGCCGCGGCGCGTTGATCGACCGTTGTTCCGGCGTTGGCTGAGGGGCGCCTTTACATCCGGACCGTCATCCCGCCGTCCACCACCAGCACATGGCCGTTGACGAAGGAGGCGGCGTCGCTGGCGAGGAACAGGGCGGCGCCGGCGATTTCGTCGGCGCGCGCCCAGCGCTGGACGGGGATGCGCTGGCGCACGAAGGGCATAAGCTCCTCGTCGGCGGCGAGCACGGCGTTGGTTTCCGTGGCGAACCAGCCGGGCGCGATGGCGTTGCTGGTGATGCCGTGCGGGCCGTATTCGACGGCCATGCTGCGCATCAGGCCGGTCAGGCCGTGTTTTGCAGCCGGGTAGATGCCGTCGTTCGGCATGGCGACATGGCCGCCGATCGAGGTGATGGAGATGAGGCGGCCGTGGCAGTGGCGTTTCATCAGGGCGGCCGCGTCTCGGGCGAGGCTGGCGGCGGCGAGAAGATCGGTGCGGATCAGCTCGTCGATGGCCTCGTCGTCCATCTCGGAAAGCGGCCGGCGGTCGCGGGCGCCGACATTGTTGACGAGCACGTCGAGCCGGCCATGTTCGCGGTCGATCGCGGCCAGCGTTTCGCGCTGGGCGGCGCGGTCGGCGATGTCGAAGGCGCTCGCGGACGCGCTGCCGCCTGCTTCCGTGATCGCGGCCACGGCGGCCTCCAGCGTTGCGGCGGTGCGGCCGGTCAGCACGACATGGGCGCCCGCCTCGGCGAGCGCCTTGGCGATCTCGAAGCCGAGGCCGCGGGCGGCACCCGTCACCAGCGCCACGTGGCCCTTCTGGGAAAACCTGTCCAGTATCGTCATCGTCGCACCCTTTTTCCGGCCGCCACCGGACAGGCGCAGGCCGGTTCTGTCAATCCCTTCCGTCAATCCGGGCACGGCTTTGCCTGCCGGGAAAAAAACGGCTATGTCCGGCAGGAAAAGGACTTTGCCATGGCCCAGAATATCTACGACCAGCCCGCCTTTTTCGAAGGCTACAGTAGCCTTCCGCGCTCGGTGCACGGGCTTGCGGGGGCGGCGGAATGGGGCTCGGTGCGCGCGCTGCTGCCGGATCTCAAGGGCCGCCGCATCGTCGATCTCGGCTGCGGATTCGGCTGGTTCGCGCGGCATGCGGCGGCGGAAGGGGCTGAAAGTGTGCTCGGCCTCGATCTTTCGGAAAACATGATCGCGCGCGCCCGGGCGGAAACGGCCTCGCCGGCCGTGCGCTACGAGATCGCCGATCTCGACACGCTCGACCTGCCGCAGGGCGCCTTCGATTTCGCCTATTCGTCGCTCGCCTTCCACTATGTCGCGGATTTCGACCGGCTGGCGCGTACGGTCCATGCCGCGCTGACGCCGGGCGCGTCCTTCGTCTTCACCATCGAACATCCGGTTTTCATGGCGCCGTCGGCACCGGACTGGGCGGAGGTCGGCGGACGGACGGTCTGGCCGGTTGATGGCTACCTGGTCGAAGGCCCGCGCACGACGGATTGGCTCGCCAAGGGCGTCGTCAAATATCACCGCACGCTCGGCACGACGCTGAATGCGCTGATTGCGGCGGGCTTCACGATCCGCCATGTCGAGGAGTGGCGGCCGAGTGCGGCACAGCTTGCCGAGCATCCGGAATGGCAGGTGGAACTGAACCGGCCGATGTTCCTGCTGATCGCCTGCGCGCGCGGTTGAAAACAGCGAAAGGGCGACGAGAGCCCTTTACGCGGCTTGCGGCTGCGCTAGAACTATCCCCGTGGAAATCGCCGGCATCACGATCAAAAAGACAGCCCGCGTTCAATCGGAAGGGGAGCCAAGCGATGGGAAAACTGAAATTGCCGCTCGACGGTGCCTGCCGCTGCGGGCGCGTCAAAATCCGCATCAGCGCGCCGCCGCTCATCGCCATGGCCTGTCATTGCACCGGCTGCCAGCGCATGTCGGGCAGCGCCTATTCCCTGAGCGCGGCGATCCCGACGGAGGGTTTTGCCGTTATCGAGGGCGAGCCGGTCATCGCCGGCGCCAGCCCCGAGGCCGGCCATCATTTCTGCCCGGATTGCATGACATGGATGTTCACGCGGCCGCAGGGGCTCGATTTCTTTGTCAATGTGCGCCCGACCATGCTCGACGATGTGAGCTGGTACAGCCCCTTCGTCGAGACCTATGTGAGTGAAAAGCTCGCCTGGGCGACGACGCCCGCCAAGCACAGCTATGAAAAATTCCCCCCGATGGAGGATTTTCAGCCGCTGATGGCCGGTTATGCCGCGAGCATCGCCTAAGCCGCCCCTTTCTCAAAGCCGTGAGTGCGTGCCCATGACCTCCGCCTTCATCGCCCATCTGCAATCCGAAATCGACGGCCTCAAGGCCGGCGGCCTCTACAAGGCCGAGCGCGTCATCACCTCCAAGCAGGCCGGCGAGATCACCGTGATCTCCGGCGAGCGCGTGCTGAATTTCTGCGCCAACAACTATCTCGGCCTAGCCGACAATGCGGAACTGGCGGAAGCCGGCAAGGCGGCGCTCGACCGCTATGGCTACGGCATGGCCTCGGTGCGCTTCATCTGCGGCACGCAGAAGGAGCACAAGCAACTCGAAGCGCGCATCTCAGCCTTCCTCGGGTTGGAAGACACGATCCTCTATTCCTCCTGTTTCGATGCGAATGGCGGGCTGTTCGAGACGCTGCTCGGCGAGGAGGACGCCATCATCTCCGATGCGCTGAACCACGCCTCGATCATCGACGGCGTGCGGCTCTCCAAGGCGAAGCGCTTCCGCTATGCCAACAATGACATGGCGGCGCTCGAAGAGGAGCTGAAGAAGGCGGAAGGCGCGCGCTTCAAGCTGATCGCCACCGATGGCGTCTTCTCGATGGACGGCATCATCGCCAATCTCCGCGGCGTCTGCGACCTCGCGGAAAAATACGGCGCCATGGTCATGGTGGACGACAGCCACGCGGTCGGCTTCGTCGGCAAACATGGCCGCGGCTCGGCGGAACATTGCGGTGTCGAGGGCCGGGTCGATATCATCACCGGCACACTCGGCAAGGCGCTGGGCGGGGCTTCCGGCGGGTACACGTCCGGCAAGCGCGAGGTCGTGGAGTGGCTGCGCCAGCGCTCGCGGCCCTATCTCTTCTCCAACACGCTCGCCCCCGTCATCGCGAGCGCCTCGCTGAAGGTCTTCGACCTCATCGACAATGGCGATGCGCTTCGCCAGCGGCTCTATGCCAATGCGGATCTCTTCCGCACCGAGATGACGAAGCTCGGCTTCACGCTTGCGGGCGAGGGGCATGCGATCATTCCGGTCATGCTGGGCGATGCGGCACTGGCGCAGGACATGGCGTCGCGCATGCTGGCGAAGGGGGTCTATGTCATCGGCTTTTCCTTCCCCGTCGTGCCGCGCGGCCAGGCGCGCATCCGCACCCAGATGTCGGCGGCGCATAGCGAGGCGGATGTCCGCAAGGCGATCGCCGTCTTCGCCGAGGTCGGGCGCGAACTGGGTGTGATTTAAAGAATCCTCTGAATCCCTTGCGGAGATTTCGTCATGTCGAACATGATGCGTGCGCTGGTTAAAGCGAAACCTGAAGTCGGCCTCTGGATGGAGAATGTCCCCGTGCCGGAGGTCGGGCCGAACGACGTGCTGATCCGGGTGAAGAAGTCGGCGATCTGCGGCACGGACGTGCATATCTGGAACTGGGACCACTGGGCCCAGAAGACCATTCCGGTGCCGATGGTCGTCGGCCATGAATTCGTCGGCGAGATTGCCGAGATTGGCTCCTCCGTTACGAAATACCATGTCGGCGAGCGGGTCTCGGGCGAGGGGCACATCGTCTGCGGCAAGTGCCGCAACTGCCGCGCCGGCCGCGGGCACCTCTGCCACTACACCAAGGGCGTCGGCGTCAACCGCCCCGGCTCCTTCGGCGAATATGTCTGCATTCCCGAGCACAATGTCGTGCCGATCCCGGACGATGTTCCCGATGAGGTGGCCGCGATCTTCGATCCCTTCGGCAATGCCGTGCACACCGCACTCTCCTTCGATCTGGTGGGCGAGGACGTGCTGGTGACGGGCGCGGGGCCGATCGGCATCATGGGCGCGATGGTCGCGAAGCGCTCCGGCGCACGCAAGGTCGTGATCACCGACATCAATCCTGTCCGCCTCGATCTCGCCCGCAAGGTCGGCATCGAGTATGTCGTCGACGCCTCGAAGCAGGATCTCGCCGAGGTGATGACCGAGATCGGCATGACCGAGGGCTTTGACGTCGGCCTTGAAATGTCCGGCGCGCCGCCGGCCTTCCGCTCGATGATCGACACGATGAACAATGGCGGCAAGATCGCCATTCTCGGCATCGCGCCGGACGGTTTCGGCATCGACTGGAACAAGGTGATCTTCAAGATGCTGACGCTGAAGGGCATCTACGGCCGCGAGATGTTCGAGACCTGGTACAAGATGATCGCCTTCGTGCAGGGCGGGCTGGATCTTTCGCCGATCATCACCCACCGCATCAGGATCGACGAATTCCGCGACGGGTTCGAGGCGATGCGCTCGGGCAATTCCGGCAAGGTCGTCATGGACTGGCACTGAGCAGGCCGCGAACGCGTGCAGCGGTGCGATAAAAGAATCGGGAGGAGTTTTTCGAATGAAATACGAGGGAAGCTGTCATTGCGGCGCCATCGCCTTTGAGGTGGAGGGCGAATTCGATACGGGGCTCGACTGCAACTGTTCGCTGTGCCGCCGACGCGGCGGCCTGCTCGCCTTCGTGCCGCGGGACAGCCTGGTGCTGACGACGCCGGAGGCGAACGTCTCGACCTACCAGTTCAACCGCCACATGATCGAGCATCATTTCTGTGCCAAATGCGGCATTGCGCCCTATGGCGAGGGCAAGGACCCGAAGGGAAACGGCATGGCGGCGGTCAATCTGCGCTGCATTCCGGCGATCGATCTTGAGACACTGGCGATCACAAAGGTGGACGGAAAGTCGTTTTGAAACCCTGACGTGCGAATCGCTGTCGTGAGACGCGTGGGGGCGCGGGTAATGCGGCTCTTGTCTTTTCGGGATTTGCGCCTACATGAAGGCTCAATCGCCCGGATCCGCCGACTTTCCTGTCCGCGAACCCGAATCGGAACCTTTTGCGGCTTTTTTGCCGGAAAAGCTTGACGTAACCGAAAATTCTGGGAATCACCATTGTTGGCGAGCAAGGAATGGGTACGGCGGATCGGGAAGTCATGTCAATTGTGTTGCCTCGGCAACATGTCCACAGTCCCGCGGGCCGGGATGTGGTTAATCGGGATTTAATTGTCAATCCGTTAGGTGAGGGATGCCGTGAGGCGATTGCGCATGCCGAAGGGCGATCGGCTGCGGAAACCCTGACCGCTTGAAAACTGGATGCTCAGGAAAGCGACGAAATAAATGGCGACAAAGGTCAAAGAGAACGAGGAAGTCGAAAACGAACGCGAAGGCGCATCCGACGGCCCACTTCTCGATCTTTCCGATGATGCAGTCAAGAAGATGATCAAGGCCGCCAAGAAGCGCGGCTATGTCACCATGGACGAGCTGAATTCGGTCCTGCCTTCCGAGGAAGTCACCTCGGAGCAGATCGAGGACACGATGGCCATGCTCTCCGACATGGGCATCAACGTCATCGAGGACGAGGACGCCGAAGAGGCGAGCCAGGGCGGCGACGACGAGTCGAGCGACGACGACAACGAGAGCGAAGGCGGCGAAATCGCTTCTTCGAGCGGCACCGCGCTTGCGACCGCGAAGAAGAAGGAGCCGACCGACCGTACGGACGACCCGGTGCGCATGTACCTGCGCGAAATGGGGTCCGTCGAACTGTTGTCGCGCGAAGGCGAAATCGCCATCGCCAAGCGCATCGAAGCCGGCCGCGAGACGATGATCGCCGGCCTCTGTGAGAGCCCGCTGACGTTCCAGGCCATCATCATCTGGCGGGATGAACTCAACGAAGGCCAGACGCTGCTGCGCGAGATCATCGACCTCGAGACGACCTATTCGGGTCCCGAGGCGAAGGCTGCTCCCCAGTTCCAGAGCCCGGAAAAAATCGAGGCCGACCGTAAGGCGGCCGAAGAGAAGGAAAAGAACCGCCGCCCGCGCGCCGCCAACGACGACGACATCACCAATGTCGGCGGCGACGGCATGCCGCCGGAGGAGGAGGAAGAGGACGACGACGAGTCGAACCTCTCGCTCGCCGCCATGGAAGCGGAACTGCGCCCGCAGGTCATGGAAACGCTCGACACGATCGCCGAGACCTACAAGAAGCTGCGCAAGCTGCAGGACCAGCAGGTGGAAGCCCGCCTGCAGGCGACCGGTACGCTCTCGCCCGCCCAGGAGCGCCGCTACAAGGAGCTCAAGGACGAGCTGATCACGGCCGTCAAGTCGCTGTCGCTGAACCAGAACCGCGTCGACAGCCTCGTCGAGCAGCTCTACGACATCAACAAGCGCCTCGTGCAGAACGAGGGCCGCCTGCTGCGTCTGGCTGAAAGCTACGGCGTCAAGCGTGACTCGTTCCTGGAACAGTATAACGGTGCGGAACTCGATCCGAACTGGATGAAGTCGATCGCCAACCTGGCCGCCCGTGGCTGGAAGGAATTCGCCAAGAGCGAAAACACGACGATCCGCGACATCCGCCAGGAGATCCAGAACCTCGCCACCGAGACCGGCATTTCCATCTCGGAATTCCGCCGCATCGTACACATGGTACAGAAGGGCGAGCGCGAGGCGCGCATCGCCAAGAAGGAGATGGTGGAAGCCAACCTCCGTCTCGTGATCTCGATCGCCAAGAAGTACACGAACCGCGGGCTTCAGTTCCTCGATCTCATTCAGGAGGGCAATATTGGCCTCATGAAGGCGGTCGACAAGTTCGAGTATCGCCGCGGCTACAAGTTCTCCACCTACGCGACGTGGTGGATCCGGCAGGCGATCACCCGTTCGATCGCCGACCAGGCCCGCACGATCCGCATTCCGGTGCACATGATCGAGACGATCAACAAGATCGTGCGCACCTCGCGCCAGATGCTGCACGAGATCGGCCGCGAGCCGACCCCGGAAGAACTGGCCGAAAAGCTCGCCATGCCGCTCGAAAAGGTCCGCAAGGTCCTGAAGATCGCGAAGGAGCCGATCTCGCTCGAAACCCCGGTGGGTGACGAAGAGGATTCGCATCTCGGCGATTTCATCGAGGACAAGAACGCGCTGCTGCCGATCGACGCCGCCATCCAGGCGAACCTGCGCGAAACGACGACCCGCGTGCTGGCATCGCTCACGCCGCGCGAAGAGCGCGTCCTGCGCATGCGCTTCGGCATCGGCATGAACACCGACCACACGCTCGAAGAAGTCGGCCAGCAGTTCTCGGTCACCCGCGAACGTATCCGCCAGATCGAAGCGAAGGCGCTGCGCAAGCTGAAGCACCCGAGCCGCTCCAGGAAGCTGCGCTCGTTCCTGGATAGCTGAGGCGATAGACAGACAAAGAAAGCCCCGTTACCCAAAAGGTCGCGGGGCTTTTTATATCTAGGCCAGCTTTGTCGGATCGCCGAACTCGGCATTCAGCCGTATCGCTTCGCGCACCAGCAGGCTTGCACTTTCCGCATCGACGCTGTCACCCTCGACAAAGGTCATCGTCGCCATCTCGTATTTGCCGCCGGGTTTCAGGCGTGGTTCGCTGCCGCGCAGCCGCTGGCCGCGCCAGAAGCCGAAGAGCACGCGGGTTTCTTCGGTGCGGATCAAGAGGGCAGGGCCGTTGGAGAAATAGACGAGGTGGCCCCATTTGATGCGTTCGTCGAGGTCGCCCGCGGCAAGAACCGCGGCGCGCAGGGCCTCCAAGATCTGCCGATGCCAGCCGCTCTGGGCGGCGACATAGGCTTCGGGGCTCTCCGCCGGCTTTTCCTTGCGCATCATGGGCTTTCCTCCCGCTCAGCGATCCTATCGCGAAAAGCCGTCGCCGTGCCAGCGGTTGCACCGGCTCGAGCGGCATGCAAGGTTTGCGGCCATGACACAGGCAGCGGAAGAAGGGATGGTCATGCGGGATTGGTTCTGGCGCCTCGCTCTGTCTTTCTCGGCCACAGGCCTCGTGCTCGGCACGTTGCTCTTTGCCGCATCGCTGACGCCGAGCTTGTTGCCGCGCCCCTATGTCACGCAGGGCCTGCTTTCCGGCGTTGCCATGGCCTGTGGTTATGGCCTCGGCGTGCTCCTGGCCGCGCTCTGGTTCTGGCTCGAACTGCCGGAGCCGAAGGATCGTGTGCGGCTGTGGCTGAAGGCGGCGGCGGGCGGTGTGTGCGGCGTGGTGGTGCTGGTGTTCCTGTGGCGCACCGCCGAATGGCAGAATTCCATTCGCGCGCTGATGGACCTGCCGCCGATCGAGACGGCGCATCCCTTCTATGTCGGCCTCATCGCGCTTGCCCTGTTTCTCGTGCTGTTCGGCCTCGGGCGTCTTTTTGCGTTTCTCGTCCGGCTTTTCGCCAGCACCTCGCGCCGCGCGGCCCCGCGGCGGCTCTCCTATGTCATCGGCACGGTGCTTGCCGCGACCCTGTTCTGGACGCTCGCCGACGGGCTTCTCGTGCGCTTCGTGCTGCACACGGCCGATTCGTCCTTCCGACGGCTCGACCAGGTGATCGAGCCGGATACGGCCGAGCCCTCCGATCCGTTGAAATCCGGCAGCGCCGCCTCGCTGGTGCGCTGGGATGACCTCGGCCGCATGGGCCGCTCGTTCGTCGCCACGGGTCCGGCGGCCAAGGATATTGCCGCCTTCACCGGCAAACCGGCTTTTGAGCCGCTGCGTGTCTATGCCGGCCTCAACGCGGCCGAGACGCCGGAGGCGCGCGCAAAAATCGCGCTCGACGAGCTTATCCGCGTCGGCGGCTTCGAGCGCTCGACGCTGCTCGTCGTCATGCCGACCGGCACCGGCTGGATCGATCCGGAAGGCATCGACACGGTCGAGTACCTGCACCATGGCGACATCGCGAGCGTTGCCATCCAGTATTCCTATCTCGCGAGCTGGCTCTCGCTGCTGGCCGAGCCGGATTATGGCGCGGAGGCCGCCCGCGCGTTGTTCCGCGCCGTCTATGGCCACTGGACCACGCTGCCGAAGGAGAGCCGCCCCAAACTCTATCTCTATGGCCTTAGCCTCGGCGCGCTCTCCTCCGAACAATCGGCCGAACTCTTCGAGGTGATCGGCGATCCCTACCAGGGTGCGCTCTGGGCCGGCCCGCCATTTCCGAGCCGCATCTGGCGCAAGATGACGGCGGACCGCAATCCCGGCACGCCCGCCTGGCTGCCGCGTTTTCGCGACGGCTCCTATGTGCGCTTCACCAGCCAGCGCAATGTGCTGCCGCAGGCGGGCGACCATTGGGGGCCGATGCGCATCGTCTACCTGCAATATGCCAGCGACCCGATCGTCTTCTACGATCCCTATTCCTTCTATCGCCAACCGGAATGGATGACGGTGCCGCGCGGTCCGGATGTCTCGCCGGATTTTGCCTGGTATCCCGTCGTTACCTTCCTGCAACTGACGCTCGACATGGCGATGGCGACGACCACGCCGATGGGGCTCGGCCACGTCTATGCCGGGGAGCACTATGTCGATCCGTGGATCGCGGTGACGGGGGTGACGGACTGGAGCGAGGCGGATGTTGCGCGGCTCAAGGAGAAATTTCGCGCAGGGCGTTGAGGGGAAGCTCCCATCCACAAACAAAAACGCCGGGGTTTCCCCCGGCGTTTCCCATTCCAAATCGCAAACCTTACTCGGCAGCGACGATCTTGCCGTCTTCCCACTTGAAGAGCGAGAAGCTCTGCGAGGTGAGGTCGCCCGTTTCGCCGTAGGTGAGCTTGCCGATGGCGGTGGGGATGGCTTCGCCGGACTTCAGCGCCGCGGCAACGGCGGCGGAGTCTTCCGCGCTGCCGGCCTTCTCGATGCCGGCCTTCAGCACTTCGACGGCGGCATAGGCGTTGAGCGTGAAGGCTTCCGGCGGGATGCCCTTTTCCTTGAGCACTGAGACGGCTGCCTGCGAATCAGCGCTTTTCAGCGCGTCCGAGGCGTTGGTGAACAGCGTGCCGCCAGCGGCTTCGTTGCCGATCGCCCAATATTCGCTGTTCGACAGGCCTTCGCCGCCGATGATCGTGGCATTGACCGAAAGATCCTTCAGCTGGCGGGCGAGCAGGCCGCCTTCCGGATGGTAACCGCCAAAATAGATGACCTCGACGCCATCGGCCTTGAGGCGGGTGATCAGCGCGCTGAAATCCTTGTCGCCGGGCGTGACCGAATCGTAGAGCGCTTCGGTGATGCCACCCTTGTTGAGCGCCGCCTTGAATGCATCCGCCAGGCCCTTGCCATAGGCGCCCTTGTCGTGAACGATGGCGACCTTCTTGTCCTTGAGCGTGTTGACGACATAGGCGGCGGCGACTTCCGCCTGCTGGTCGTCGCGACCGCAGGTGCGCAGCACGTTGGTAAGGCCGCGGGCCGTCAGGTCCGGCGCGGTTGCCGTCGGAGTGACCATCAGCACGCCGTTTTCAGCGAAAACGTCCGAGGCCGGGATCGCGACGCCCGAGGTCACTGGTCCGACGACGAAGCGGATGCCTTCGCCGACGATCTGGTTGGCGGCCGAAACACCCTGCTTGGGCTCGCCGGCATCGTCCGCCAGCTTCAGCACGACCTGTTCGCCGAGAATGCCGCCGTTCTTGTTGATCTCGGCAACGGCCGCTTCGGCACCGTTCTTGACCTGGTCGCCGTAGGCTGCGACCGGGCCGGTCAGCGGTGCGACGAGGCCGATGACGATATCGGCATGGGCGAGCGGCGCAAAGGCGACGGAAGCCGCGAGCAGGGCTCCGGCGAAAATTGGCTTCTTCATGATTTTTCTCCTGGCTGGGGCCTTGGGAAGGCCCGGTCGCAAACGCTCACGGATGGCGAGGTCCAGATCCGATGGCAGAGCGGGTTCTTTCACGGTCCGGAACAATCGTGCGCGAAAGGCCGGCGTGCTGCAGATTGATTAGGCCGGAAGGCCAAAAAGCGCAACAAAATAATGCATTTGCATATTTGATGGGCGGATCACACCCGTGAATGGAAGCGCTGTTCCCGGCATTTGAATCAAAACGGATTGTTAAGATTTACGATTTATAAATATCCGGAAATTCTGAGGAACTGCGATGCGTTGCGTCTTGGTCGTCGTCCTCCTGTTGCTTGCCGGCTGCGCGTCCGTCCCCCGACAGACGCAGAACGCCTGTGCCATCTTCGAGCAACGTGACGGCATGTTCGATAACTGGCGGCGAGCCGCCTACCGCGCCGAGCGGGAATATGGCGTGCCTGTGCCCGTGCTGATGGCGACGATCTACACGGAGTCCGGCTTCCGCCATAATGCCCGCCCGCCGCGCACCAAACTCCTGGGCTTCATTCCGTGGAAGCGCCAGTCGACGGCGCTGGGCTTCTCCCAGGCGCTCGATGGCACCTGGGCACGCTACAAGCGCGTGACGGGCCGCTGGACGGCAAACCGCACGGATTTCTCCGACGCGATCCGCTTCATCGGTTGGTATCACAGCGAGAGCAACCGAAAGAACGGCATCGCGCTCAACGACACCTACCGGCTCTACATCGCCTATTACCACGGCCATGCCGGCTACAAGCGCGGCAACTGGAGCGGCACGGCAAAGGCCGGCGCCAAGCGCGCCGCCAACATGGCGTCCAGCTATTCGCGCCAGTTGCGCGACTGCGGGTCTTGGTAGGTGCGGTAGGGCCGGTCGAGAGCAACAGCTTGATCTTCACCAGAGTTCCGGATACAAATCCCGCCATTGCGGGTTGAATGCCTCGATCAGTTCGATTTTCCATTGCCGATACCAGCGCTTCAGCGACTTTTCACGCTGAATGGCGGTGCCGATACCCAGGTGCTCCTCGTACCAGACCAGCCTTGTGCAACTGTGTTGCCGCGTAAAGCCTGGTGTCAGGCCCTCGCGATGTTCATGAACGCGTCGCTCAAGGTCGGAGGTGACGCCAATGTAGAGCGTGCCATGCCTCTGGTTGGTCACGATGTAAACATATCCCGCCATGCGGGAAATGTGTGCCGTTCTGGATCCTCGGGTCAAGCCCGAGGATGACGAAAGAAGAGAGGGCGGCGTGCAAAACGGCCGCCCCGTATGCCGCGACCATTCAAGGGGGCAGCACGTCACCTCCCCACTGTCATCCTCGGGCTTGACCCGAGGATCCACCATCACCGTAGAGCGTTCGTGGTTGGTTCGCCTTGGTCTTCACAAAAAAACGCACCCCCTTGTCGGATCCGCCCGGTGACACACGTCCTTGGCATGTCCAACCCAAAGGAGGAGACGATCATGACCTATGTCGATGGATTCCTGGTGGCCGTGCCGAAGGCCAATCTGGAGGCTTATAAGGATATGGCGCGCCTGGGGGGCGAGGTGTGGAAGGAATATGGCGCGATCGATTATGTCGAATGCATCGGCGACGACGTGCCCTATGGCGAGCTCACCTCGTTTCCGCGCGCCGTGCAGGCGAAGGAGGACGAGGTCGTCGTCTTTTCCTGGATCACCTATGAATCGCGCGAAAAGCGCGACGAAATCATGGCCAAGGTGATGGCGGACGAGCGTCTGAAGGGCGACCAGTGGAAGAACGTCTTCGACGGCAAGCGCATGATCTATGGCGGCTTCCGCGCCTTCGTCGAGTTGTGAGCGAAGCGCGGGTGCGCTATCACCGCATCCAACACGATGAAAGGGATGCGCCATGAAGGACCTTTATTACGCGATCGTCGGCACCACCACGGATACGAATATGGGTCTCGCGCGCTTCATGGGCGTGATCATCGTCTTCATCGCGGTCGTCGGCACCCTGTTCTGGGCGATCGGCGGCTGAGGCGGGCGCCATGCCGCAAAAGATCCTGACGGTCGCGACCCGCGGGCAGGGGCTCTACGAGTTCACCCGCGAGGCCGCTGCCTTTGTGCAGGAGGCCGGCGGGGAGGAGGGGTTGCTGACGGTCTTCGTCCGCCACACCTCCTGCTCGCTGCTCATCCAGGAAAATGCCGATCCGGATGTCCGGCGCGATCTCGACCAGTTCTTCCGCCGCCTCGTGCCGCCCTCCGACGATCCCTCCATGCGCTGGATCGTGCACACGATGGAAGGGCCGGACGACATGCCGGCCCATATCAAGGCAGCGCTGACCCAGGTCTCGGTCGGCATTCCTGTCATCGCCGGGCGCCTGGCGCTCGGCACATGGCAGGGCCTCTACCTCTTCGAGCACCGCGACCGGCCGCACCGGCGCGAAATCGTGCTGCATCTCGGCCCTTGACGGAACCCGTTCACACGGAGGAACGTTCCTGGCGTGGCTCACGAGAGGAGAGATCCATGTCAGACACGGAAAGCATCAACCACGCCGTCATCGAGGCGCTGAATGCCCGGGATTTTGCCGCACTCGCCGCAAAGGTCCATGAGGACGTCTCGATCTCCGGCATCGGCGAGGGTATGGACAACGGCCGCGACGCGCTGCGCGACCGTCTCGCCCGGCATTTCGAAGCGTTTGATGAAAACTATGGCGATGCGCTGGTGATGAGCGATGCGCTCGGCCACAACGTCGCGATCCGCCTGACGGCGCACGGCAAATCCGCCGCCGGCGCCACCTATTCGAAGGAGAAGATCCTGCTGCTCGAGCTCGAGGAGGGATCCATCACCCGCATTGCGTTCTTTTCCGGTTCATGAAGTTGAACGGCGGCTGAACGGCGGCTTCGGCCTGCGTTCAGCCTCCCCCCGCTAAGGTCTCCTCAATCGCCGGACACGACGGTCCGGTGCAAGCGAACAGGAGATCCCGATGACCAGCTTTCTGAAAAACACCCTTCTTGCCGCCGTGCTCGGCCTCGGTGCCCTGACCGCTTTCGCCCCGGCTGCGTCCGCCGCGAATATCGAGCTGTCGGTCGAGACCGTCGGTTACCGCAACGGCTTCCTCGAAGTGCGCGATCATGATCGCGGCCGCGACCGCTGGGATCGCCGCCACGACCGCCGCCATGGCAACTGGGGCGGTGGCCGCGGCCGCTGCGATATCGGCCTTGCCGTCGCCAAGGCGCGCGATTTCGGCCTGCGCCGCGCCCGCGTGGCCGATGTGACGCCGCGCAAGGTCGTCGTCGAGGGCTTCCGCTACCAGGGCTACAGCCGCATGGTCTTCGCAAACGACCGTCATTGCCCGGTTCTCTGGCGTTAAGGGCGACCGGCCTTCCGGCTTCTGCCTGACGGACGCCGCTCGCCTCGTCACCCCCGGCCGGCGAACGGCTACCCTCCCGGTTTGCGCCGGGAGGGTTCTTTGCGTTCTGGTACGGGCATTGTGAACCCGCAAACGAAAAAGGGCCGGTTTCCCGGCCCTTTCGTTCATGGCTTTCGCGCGTCTCAGGTGCCGAGCGCGAAGGTTACGTTGACGACGACGGAATAGCTGTTCTCGCCGGTCGCGAGCGGCACGGAGGCCCCTTCGGCATAGTCCTTGGCCATGGCGCGCATCATCGGCACGGGTTCCGCGCGGTAGTTGGTTTCGGAAATCTCCAGCACGCGGCCGAGGCCGACGCCGGCAGCGGACGTCAGTTCCTTGGCCTTGGCGATGGCATTCTCGACGGCCTTCTTGCGCGCCGCGCTGACGGCCGTGTCCGGCTTGTCGTTGGTGAAGCGGATGCCGCCGCCCTGGTTGGCGCCAAGCGTCACGGCCTTGTCGAGGATCTCGCCGAGCTTGGAAAGATCGCGCACACGCAGCGTCACCGTGTTGGTGACCTGGAAGCCCGTCAGAATCGGCGGCGGGTTTTCGCCCGTCGAGCTCTGCGGATACTGGTATTGCGGGTTGATCATGAAGCCGGAGGTCTGCAGGTCGCGTTCCGCGATGCCGGCGTCCTTGAGGGCTGCAAGAATCTCGGCCATCGCCTTGTTGTTGGCATCGAGCGCCTCGCGGGCGGTCTTGGCATCCTTGACGACGCCAAGGTCGATCAGTGCCATGTCGGGCGCGATTTCCGCGCTGCCTTCGCCGGTAACGACGATGGTGGCCTCGCGCGGCTTTGCGGCGTCCTGCGCGCGGGCGGCCATGGGAACGGCAGCGGCGAGAGCGAGCGAAAGCGCGAAGAGGCCGGCACCCGCGCGGCGGCCCAGTGTTCCGTAGAACATGAAGACTATCTCCTGATGGTTGTGTCCCTCGCGCCGTTCTTCGCCCGGGATTGTGTAGAGAATACGGCGGTGCTTGTGAGGCCCGCCGAATTCGTCTAGACGATCTCTAACCGTCGGCCGCCATTGACCGACGGCCCCTGGTCGAGACTGGGAAGGGCCTGTAGCTCAATGGTTAGAGCCGGCGGCTCATAACCGCTTGGTTGGGGGTTCGAGTCCCTCCGGGCCCACCACTCCCCTTCGTCCAGTAAAGTCCAGATTGGGCGAGGGGATGCAGGATAATCACGGCTTTTCAACGTGTTCGCGCTACCTATTTATCCAATGTAGCTCGCCGCGAATTTTCGGAATTTTGACACGAGAAACCGGAATTTTTGAAATTCCGGAGTGGGTGACAAAATCGGCTTTAAAGGCGAATCAAATGGGCTTTGAGGGCCGCAAGAAGCTGACGTGCATCGGAAAGGGTTTGCATACTTGATCGGTTTGCTTCGCGAAAAGAAGATACAACGTCACTAAAGACCCCTTCTTTAATGAGGGCGGCGAGCCGCTGCCTGAAGGGGGCGAGGTTGTCGAATTCAGGCGGCCCGTTCTTTTTATTCATTTCTTCTCCTTCCGCACCGCTTCGATGTTATTGGTGTAGATCGCCGAGCCAATGAAGTTGTGGGTGATGCTGTCGATCGACCATTCCCCATCAGCATCGCGGTCGATGCCAGAAACCTTCAGCTTGGCCTCGGCCTGGCGCGTTTCCTTCCCGACGACGGTCAAGGACAGCTTTTCCTCTTCCCGATCGGAATTCTTGCGCTGGCCCTTAACCGCCTCCTTCGCCTCCGCCTCGTCCTGGTACAGTTCCGGGATCTCGTAGACCGGGCCGTCGCCATCCTTTTCCTCGACCTTCTTTCGGGTCACAGTCGCCGGGTCGTGCCAATAGGCGCGCACGGTGCCGTATTTGGCGCGGGCGCAACCGCGCAGGCGGTAGGCGTCTTCGCCATGGAGATCGTCCGGGCCAATCTCGACATCGGGCAGCGCCTGGCCGGAGATCGACATGCCCTTTCCCTTGCGGGCGAAGACGAGATGGCCGTCCTTTGATGTCGGGACCGCGCCGAGGCGCTGACCGATCTGGCTCAGCATATGCCAGTCGCTCTCGTTGAGCTGGGCGCGATACGGGATCTTTATGTTGGCGAGGTCGGGATCCACGGCCGGCGACAGGTTCATTTCGCCGGCGATCTGGTTGACAATTTCCTTGATCGTTTTGCCGTCCCAGGCACGGTTCTTTTTCTCCTTCGACTTTTCGCCGACGCCGCCCGCACGGGCGATAACGGTGAGCCGGCGCTTCGGCCCGCTCTTCTCGGCATCCTCGATCGTATAGCTGCCGAACCGCTTCGGTCCTCCGGTCTCGCGGTAGCCGCCACCAAAAACGAGCGGATCGCCCTTCTGTGGCCGGTCGATGACGTCGCCGGCATTGTCCAGCTCGACGGTAACGCCGTCGCTCTCAATGCCGGTGCCATCCGTGACGGTCGCGCGGATGAGGCGCGGCTGCATGAGGCCGGAGACGTTGCGACCGTTAATCGAGCAGTAGATCTGCGGCGTGAAGCCCTTCATGTGAATATCCTCACGCTGGCGGCCGGCGCGATCGGGCGTTCCGGCAGGTCGGGGCAGACAATTCGAAGGCCGGCGGGCAACATCGGCGGATAGCGGCACAGGCCGGGATTGGCTTCGAGGATGGCAACGAGGCCTTCCGGCCGGTCTCCATAAACCTTCCAGGCGATCTCGTCGGCCATGTCTCCTTCGGTCGTGATGATGATCTTTGCCATCTCACAATCCAAAGAAGCCGGTGAGGCCGCCACCAGGACCATCAGCGCCAAAGCGCGACCAGCTGGCGAGGAGGCCGATCATACCGGGCCGACCGCGCTGGTCGAGATAGCTATGGTCCTGCTCGATCGAGGTGAGCGCGTACCAGCCAAGCATGCGCCAGTCGCCGCGAATGAAGGGCAAGGGAATGCCGGCATCGCCGACCGCCTGCAGACGTCCGATCGCGCTTTCGGAATGGCCCGATCGGGCGAGCGGGAACAGCACGGCCTCCATGCTCAATTCTCCGGGTCCACGGCCGAGGAACTGGATGGCGCTCTCGCCAGAGAGGCGCTCTGTCGAAGGCCAGCGCCATTCGTCCAGGCTGGTCACCCGGCGCGGGGAGACGCCGCGCATCTCAAACTTGAAGCCGCCGAACTGCATGAGCGACATGGCTAACCCACGTCGGCCAGCGTTCCCGCGAGCCGCCTTTCGAGTTCGATGCCGAGACTATTGACCCCCTCGGCCGCGTCCTTGACGCCGTTCAGGACGATCGAGCCGATCGTGAGCGACCGCCCGCCAGCGCCACCGGCAACCTGCACCGACGCCACCCCGCCAGCACTGCCGGTCGAGGCTGCGGCTATGCGGCCGGCAATACCCTGGGCGGCGCGGAGCGGGCTCTGCTCGCTCTCCATGCCGCCTGCGAGCTGCTGGGCGATCTTGCGGCCCATGAGAGGCAGGTTGCGCAGAGGGCCGATCTTCGCCGGGGATTGTGGAAGCCGCCCGGCAACTGGGGATACCAGTGCGGCTGAAGCCGCTGCCGCGATCAAAGGTGCGGCCGCCTGAATGCCGGCCGCGAACTGTACGCCCACCTTGTAGCCGGAGGTATAGGCCGAGATGGCATTGATGGTTGCTTCAATTGCGCTGGCCGTCGCCTTGATCGCCTGCTCCGCCTTCTTGCCGCCCTGTTCCATCCCCTTGGCGAGACCGTCTCCAGCCTTCTGGCCGGCTGCGGCCGTTTCCAGTTCGGCACCACCCATGCCCTGCATGCCAAGTTCTGAAAGGCTGGCCTTCTTCAAAAGCGCCCGGCGGTTCTGACGGCCCCAGTTGCGTGCAGGCTCCTCGGCGCCAGCGACATACTCGCGGCCTGTGCCCTTGCCATAGCGTTCCGCAAGCCATCGCGCCGATCCGGGCTCGGCTGGCAGGTTGTCCTCGCGCCGGCTCGGGGTGGGGATCGTACCTGTGCTGATGCCGAGAAACTGCTGACTATGGCGACCGGTCGAGGGGCGCGCCTTGCCCGCCGTATAGATCTCACGGGCGCGTTGTCGGCTTTCCATCTCTTCGATCACCGTCATGATCGACGGGATTTCACCGCGTCCCTTGCGGGCGAGCGCCTGCTCATAAAAGTAAGAACCGTCCATCGGGCCAGCGTTAGGATTGTAGGCTCGATACCGCCGCATGAATTCGTCACGGTCGTTGTTGACCATGTCGCCACTATCGCCGCTCATGGCGTTACGGCGAGCCTCGATATCCTCCATGGACTTCGACAGGCGGTTCATGGCGTCTGTCACGAACGGGATTGCCTTGGATGCAATCATCTCGGCTTGGTTTTGAATATTGCTTGAAAGGCGGTTCCAGCTTTCCGTTGCGTTGTCTGTCGCCTTCGTGAAATCCCGCATGACCGTGCCACCGGCATTTCCATAACGGCTGGCAGCAGCGAAGACCTCATCGAGCTTGGAAATCAGCGAGGAGAGCGCCGAGTTCGCCTGAACGTCGGGCATCAATTCCTTGAGCTTGAACGTGTCGCCCTTCGTCACGTCGCGGATTTTCTTGAGCAGCTCGAAGGTCGGGTCGAGGCCCTTTTTGTTGGCGTCGGCAAACACCTTCTTGACGTTGATGCCCATCTTCGAGGCGTTTTTGATGAAGTCGCCCGAGGTGAACTTGTCGAGCATGTTCTCGAAGTTCGTCGCCGCTTCATCCGAGGTGCCGGCCGTCGCACGGATCGCCTGCGCCATGGCGGAAAAATTGCGCACGCCTTCAAGGCCGGTAGACCCGAGCTTTGCCATTTTGGCGAAGATGGATGGCGCATTGCGCGCCATGTCGCGAACTTCGAACTGGCCTTCCTTGCCGGCGAGCGCCATGGCGTCGAAGGCTGTCATCAGTTCATTGGCGCCGACCTTCATATTGTTCTGGAGAGCGACAGCCGTCTTGCCGGCGTCGATCGTTTCCGCCCTGGTCGCCTTGGCGAAGGTCAGAACGCTGTCGGTCATCGCGGCAGCGTCATCGCCGCCGAGACCGCCCGCCATCAGCTCGCCGAAGACGCCATAGGCGCCCTTCGTGCCGACACCGGCGCGCACGCCAGCGGGCTTCAGGATCTTGTCGAAGAGCGCCGCCTTCTCGTCGGAATATTCCCCGAGCACCTGGAGCTGATCGCGCTCATATTCGACGGCGGCCGCCAGCTGCATCGACTCCTTGAGTATGAGACCGGCGCCCGCCACGCCGCCGACACCAAGGCCGAGGCCGCCGATGAAGGCGCCACCGATGCCGCGAATGCCGGACAGCGCGCCGCCGGCCGCAAGCGCGGTGCTGCTGCGAACCTGCTGCTGTTGTCTGCGGATGAGCCGCTCTTGCTGGCGCTCCAGGGCGCTGGCTTCGATCTTCTGCCGGCGCATGGCTTCCGTGGAGCGATGGATAGCCTGGGTCGCCCGCTGCTCATTGGCGACGAAGCGTCCGGAGCTGTCACGGAGGCGGTCATTGGCGCGGGCAAGGCCAGACGCCTCGCGCTCGGCGCCATCGGCGGCACGCGCGAGGTCGCGAAGCGATCGCTCGCCCGCCTTGGCCTTGTCCAGGCCCTTCATCAAAAATTCGATGACGACTGAGGCTTTCATCGGCCCTTAAACACCTCTTCCAAGAACCGTCAAAAGCGCCTTGAGGGATCCGCCTTGCGCCTGGCGCCGGGCGCCGGCCGTGATGGCAAAGAAGCGAAGCCGATCGAGCGGAAACCGCCGGAGATCGGCGAAGGAGAAAGGATAGACCGACGCGATCTCCTCAATGACCCCTAGGAGGGCTGCCCCGCCGCGCCGGCCTTCGAAGGGTCCTCGACGTCGCCTTCATCCCCGCTGGCCTTGTCGCTTTGCCACTGGCGATCGTACCAGCTCGACACCTTGACGATGTCGGCGGGTCGCAGCTTGCGGATCAGCGCGAAGGGCACGTCCGCGCAGATGGCGGCAACCTGTGCCTCCAGTTCGGCGCGGCTGGCGCCCTCGCGGATCATGGCGGCGGCGTCGAAATAGTCGCCGGCCTCCATCTCGCGAAGCGTGATGCTGGTGAACGCCTGATCGCCGAAGTCGACCTTGCGGGAAAAGTGGATGGTTTCGGCCGGCATGGTCAGCGTCTCCCGATCGCGCGGCTGCTCTCTGCAAGCAGGTTGCCCGAGCCGTCGTCAAATATCCCGTTCTCGGGATCGTGGTGCAATTCCAGGATGCCGTTGCGGAAGCGCCGGTAGTTGACCAGGAAGAGCGGGATCTTGATGCCTTCCGGCTTCTTGCGGTCCCAGTCTGGAAACTCAAGGTCCATCGTGGCAAGGCAGCGGATGGTGATGTTCGACGTCACCTGCGAGCGGCTGTCGAACAGCTCCCGGCGAAAGATGAACGACTGCGGCGCCTTCACGCTGAGACCGAAGACCCGCATGGCGTCGACGTCATAGGTGTAGAGGCCGAGCGTGGCCGTTTGCTCTTCGAGCATCATCGGCACGGACGTTTCGCCGGACATGCCGCCACCCGCGATCTTCTCGCGGATCCATTTGAAGTCGGGCTCCTCAAAGCTCGCGGCCTCGGCAAACTTGCCCTTGCCGTCGATGAATGCGGACCAGGCGCGGCCGATATCCTTCATGATCTTCCCCTTTAAGCCGCAGCGGCGAGGTCGCGGACGATGTCCTCGACCAGCACATCGAAATACTTCTTGTTCCGGCGACTGCCGGCGATGATGGCGTGCATCGGCGGGGTTTCCTCCGCGTCAAACTCGAAGCGAATGATGCCGCGACGGAGTTGGCTGCTCTGGTTCAGCTCCGGCAGGAAAAATGCGCGGCCGTCGATGATGGCGCCGGCTTCCTTGAACTCCAGCAGCTTGTCGCCGAGGGAAGAGATCGCCTCGACGGCCACCGTCGACTGCATCGGCGCATCGACCACCGGGGCGAAGCCGGCAGCGACCATTTCTTCGAGCGCGTAGCGGGTGCGCACGACATTGGAGAACATCCAGTCGTCGTCGTTGGATGCGGTGAGACCACCCCAGTAACGCCAGCCGCCCTCGCGCACGATGGTGTTGATGCGGTTCTCGTTGAGGAGTGTCGCCTCGGTGTCCGCGTCCGTATAGTCGAAGCTGATCGGCCGTTCCGTGCCGACGATCCCGCCAATGACGGAGTTCGACCAGGACACCCAGAACCCGGCCGGCTTCTTGGCGGCGATATCGCCATCGCGCATGATCTTGAGGCCGAGGCCAGCGACGAAGGCTTCCGCCGGCTGGATGATGTTGAGGCCGGTGTCCGGATCGGGCGCCAGCACGCGCGGTGCGATCAGGTCGAGGGCCATGGAGCTGAAATCCGCCCGAGCGGCGAGCGCGTCGGCCTTGGCGGTCGGGAGACCGACGAGCATGCGGGAGCGCTGGCGCTCCAGCCACGGCACCATGGCCGCGACGACAGGATTGGCGGCGTTGCTGATCCGCTGGGTGAAGCCCGGCAGCATATAGGTCTTCGGCTTGAAACCGAGTTCGGACTTCGCATGTTTGAAGGCGTGCCAGCCGGTCGCCGATCCAGCCGAACCGACCATGTTGGCGATGGTCGCCTCGGCGTCCGCGCCCTCGGTGACACGAACGATTGCGATGCGCGGGAGGTAGGAGCCACCGGCTGCGACAATGAGGTTGTTGATCTGGTCGCGGAGTGTGCCCGTCGCACCCAGCGCTTCGATCTGGGCGGGATCGCCGATCAGGCCGATCGGCTGGTTGATCGGGAATTCGCCGGCATCGGCAGCGGGCGCCGTGCCGAGAATGCCGAATGTCCCCTGCTCGACGGTGGTGAAGCTGACGGAGCCTTCCGGAACGCTCTCGACGAAAGAGCCGTGCTTGTATCCAAGTGCCGTCAACGCGGCCTCCTTCGGTGATTGCGGTTGTCACCGCAATCCATGGAGCCGCAAAGGAGGAAAACGAATGGTCCGAATTCGGACCTTCGGCACTAGGGCCAGTAACCGTCGTCGGTATAATCAGCCGGGATCGGTTCTTCATCCTTGATGGCACGGGCCGCGAAAATCAAGCCCTGCTTGTGCGCCATGGCCGTCTGACCGAACGTAAAGACGGTCTGGGCGTCCATCGGATAGACCGAGTTATCGGCTGCGATCCACATGAAGTCGCTGTCGCCACCATGCCAGCGAAGGTTCCCTACAACGGCGCCGTTCATCATGGCGGCGAGTGCTGCGAGAGATGCGCCGGTGATGTTTTCGCGGTCCTCTGGGCGCGACTGGTAGAGGATGCCCCCGAACACGAAACCGGCTGAGATGCGGCGATCGCGTTCTGCATCAACGTCGGCCGAGGTCGGCGGCAAAGGCGCAGGCGGTGGTGGCGACGGCAAAAGCTCGTATCTGCCGGGAAAATGCTGCTCGACGAACGCTTCGTCGGCGACGATCGAGTTGACGTGGTTTCCTTCGATGTCGAAGATTTTGTACCGCATCAATAGACCTCCAGGATGAAGAAGCCGTCGCCGCCCTTTTCTGTGGCCGCGGTCCCGCTCGCGCAACACGCGCCGCCGGTTGCACCAAAGAGCGCTTCGCTGTTGCCTCTCGCTGTGGCCGAGCCGGACTGTCCTTGCGCGCCGCCACCCCCGCCCAAGAAGCCCGGAATTCCGGAGAACGCGGCGCTCGTGCTGTTCTGATATGCGCCGCCACCCCCGCCTCCTAAACCGGCCGGGTCTGCCGTTGTATTTTTCCCAGCGGATCCGGAACCGGATGCCAGGAGCCATGAGGCCAGCGAGACGCTTGGCGAGATCGTGGTGCCCGGAGCGCCATCTCCGGCCCCCGATGTCCTGGTCTCACCGTCGCCGTGGGAGCCGCCTCCGCCCGTCGCAAGCAAGCCAGCATTCGCGTCACCACCGTGACCGCCGACACCGCCACCGCCGGTCGCGATCTGGTTATGATTGCCGAGGATATCGCCGCCACGTCCATTGCTGTCGAGAAGAGGAACCGAGCCGCCACCAGTCGCGCGGACATCTGTCGACGAATTGCCGGCCGCAGCATTTCCGCCTCTGCATCCCGATACGTTCTCATCACCACCCGTCGCGATGCCTCCTGCTCCGCCAGGGAGAGCAACGTTGCCAGCCGCATTCGCCTGGCCGGGTCCACCCCCTCCTGCGATCATGTTCAGCCCGTTCGGACCCGTGATCGTCGAGTTGCCCCCGGCATTGCCTTGGACGGTCCCGTTGGTGGTGGACACACCAGCGCCACCAGCCCCTGGAGCGAGGGTAAGAGTATCACCGGCCTTCAGCTTGATGATCTTTGTGCATCGCGCGCCGGAGCCGCCGCCGGTCGCGTTACCGCCGGCCCCACGGCGAGCACCCCCACTTCCGGACGCGCCGAAGGCGGAAGCTTTAACCGTGCAGTCGCGAGGCGCTGTCCAGGTTCTGGCCTTCAGCGCGATAACAATTTGAGCGGATGGTGCTGCGGTTGAGCCAAAAAGAGCGGAGTAATTCATGCAAGCACCTCTGGAAAAGCTTTCCACGTCCCGAACAGGTACGTCATCCGGACGCCGCGCTTGTCCTCGTCGAGGACGAGGTCTTCGGCGGCGCCCTCGATGGTCGAGCCGTTGCGAGCGATCGTGACGGTGTTGGCGCCATCTCGGTAGACCCTGACGGGCGTGCCAGCGGCCGGCGTTACGGGAAGTGTCACCACGATCGCACCGCTTGCCGTGTTGGCAACCAGCTTGTCACCGACGATGGCCGTACGGTTTGCGGTGATGACCGTCGCGAGGTCGGCCTTGACGGCAGCGGTCGCATTGGCGGCCGTGGTGGCGGCAGCGTCGAGCGCCGTCTGGTCTGCTTTGCCGTCGAGCTGCTTAACGTGCTCCGGCCCCATCAGGCCGGCGCGGTTCTTATTGGCAACAGGTGTCGGCATCAGACCCTCCAGTCATCGAGAGCAGAGGCCGGCGAGCCGACCGGGATGGCATAGGGCGAGCCCGCCCAGACCGGATCGACCTGGCCGAGGACGGTCTCCGGCTGGAGCGAGCATTTGAGGACGTAGGGCTGACCGTCCGCCATCAGGCCGGCATCGGTGGCGATGATGCATTCGGCCATCGCCTCGATCTCCGCGTCACGGCTCGGCGTGCGGATCACCAGATATGAGCCGGGCGCCGTCACCTCTGGCGAGGTCTCATTGCCTTCGGCGTCATAGCTGGCCCGCGCATGCACGATGCGCGTCGGCATGATGGATCGCTCGCCGTCCGTCCAGCTTGGCGGGTTGTCTTCCGGCGCGGGCCAGGCCGCATCGCGAGCGGCGTCATCGGCATAAATCAAGATATGGTCGATCATGCCGTGATCCTCTGTAGGTCAGTGGCGCTCAGGGCCTTGGGCCAATAGATGATGCGGCGGATAAACCCACGAAGATGGTTTCCAGTACCAAGCCAATCGCCGCCTATTGAGAGGCGTGACAACGCTGGTACTGTAACCGATGTATCAGCTACAGCCACGGCCCCGTTCACAGACATACGCACCGCGCTCGTGGCGTAGGTTGTCGCCATCTTCGCTGTCGCCGCGTCGATTGTTGGCCCAGGGGGCAGGCTCAAATTCCAGCCCCCGCCGCCCAGAGTATAAATTCTGCCGTCTGTATTCAAAGCGCCAAATAAGGCATTAGGGTAGGTCCCATCGGACAGCGTCCATGCTAGTTGCGATGCGCCATACGCGGGGGCCCTGAATTCCGCGAAAATCGTCCCCTCGATCGGATTAAAGAAATCCGTAAAATCCGTCCCGCTGATGACCATACTATCCGCATTGCGCACGACCGCCGCCGAGGTGGTCGGGACGTAGGGCCCGGGGAAGGCGGTTTGGGTGAGTTGGGCGCCCCATGCGTTGACCCCGGACGTGCCGTCGCCGGTGTACGACAGCGCCGTCCCATTATGCAGTCCAAACTGCCCGCCGATCGACGTTGTAGTGTCAGATGTTGCAGTGACCCATACTAGATAGACCCCATCGCTAACCTTCGCGAATGAGCCCGAACCCGAGGCAAAGCCGGTTCCATAAGCGAAAGCTGCGGTGGTAATTGCACCCGCCTCCGGGTTGAAGCGCATCTGGACGCCACCGGCATACCCAGCCCCGAAGAGGTTCAGAACAATCTGGCGGCCCTTGCCGGCCTTCACAAAAAGAGAGAGAGTGTAAGGCAGAGCGCTGGCGCTCTTGGTCGCCACCCTCGAAATGCTGTGCTGGGACGTTGCTGCATCCTCAACCAGAGCATCCATCGTCAGGTTTCCGTCTGGAGCAATCGTCGCATCGGCTGAGACAGTCAGGTTAGCCTTGAACCAGGCCGCATTATCGAACTGCTCCGAGTAAAGCAGCAGGTTCGTGTAAGCACTAAAGAACCCCGCCCCCTTCGGCTTTCCATCTACATCGTAGTCGATCACCGGCGCATTGGCAGCGGTCGGAACCAAGACGCCCTTGGAATTCTGCCGATACCCACCACCCGTCGCGCGTGTCAGGTTGCCCTTGAACGGCGCTCCATTGATGTCGGTAAGATCGAGATTGAGCGTCGGCAACACATCCACGCGATCGAGCACGTTGACGATCTGACCGGCCGAAGACGCAGCCAGCGCGGCAGACGTCGCCGCCTGATCGCGATAGCCGAGAGCGGTATCGCGGTAACCGGCAGCGGCCGAGGCAAAACCCTGCGCACTGAACCGCGCCGTCTCGGCTGCGGACTGTGCCGATGCCGCGCTCGAAACGTGGCCCGCCGCCGTGGCAACGTGAGCCGCCGCCGCATCCCGCGCGTCTTGTGTCAGGCCGAGAAGCGCCTGCACCTGCTCCAGCATCGAGACCTCGGCAAGAGCCGACAGCAGTCCGACCTCGACGTAGCAGTCATTGTGCGGTCCCTCACTGCCGTTCACGGTGAGGATGTTGACCACGAGCGTGCTGGTCTCCTTGTTCCAGGAGACGACACGGGCAGCCGCGAAATCGGCCGCGCTCGCATTATGGCCGATCATGACGATCGGAGCTGGCGAAAAGCCGATCGGCCCGGAGACGTCGAGCGAGAGGGAAAGCCCGTTCTGGACGTCGAAGATCACCGGACCATCGATATCGGCCGAGGTGTAGTGGCCCTCCTGAAGGGCCTGCACGACAACCGAACCGTCCGTGAACAGCTCGGAAAAGTTCGTCGTGATCTGCTGGACGAGATCATCGACGGCGGCGACCTGGCCCGCCTGGAGATCCGAGATGGCCTCGGCCGCTGCTTCACCGCGCTCGTGAAGCAGGCTCAAGGCCCGCTTCAGGTTGTCCAGCAGCCGGTCGCCCGGAAGGTCGAAGAGGGAGGCAGGGTTGGTTGCCATTTACTGCGTGACCTTCGAGAACACTTTCGCGATGGCGATCGGGAACGCGATATTGTTGGTCGAGGCCAGCACATGCGTCTGGTAGACGTCATTTGACGGATCGACCGTGAATTCCCATGTCGCCTCGACGGCGTTGTTTTCGGGGATCGGTTTGATAACCGGTGCGCCAACAGGGTTGACGACCGTCGTCAGCGCCGTGCCGTGGTGAATCTTGGCGCTCAGCGTATGGCGGGCCGCGTCATATTTGGGGATCGTCGCGGTGACATAAAGTTTCACCCATGTCGTGCCAGACGGCACGGTACGGGCCTTGCTGATGTAATGAACGTCGTCATCTGCACGAAACACCGTGCGTTCCGAGCCCGTGAGATCAAGCACCGGCATCACCCACTCGTTCCCGGTCAGGAAAGCCCGGAAGTCGTAGGTTGCTGTGGTGCCAACGCCAAAGACGTCGGTGGGATCAGGATCCGGGGCCGTTTCGTCCGACGGCAGGTTCGCCATCGTCTTCCATGCCCCGCCCGAATTGGCCTGCCAGGCAACACCCGTGTTGTCCGGCACTACCGCCGGGCAGTTGATGTCGACGTTTTGCACGCCACCCGAAAGCGACAGGTTGTTCAAGCGAACATCCAGCGTCGTGGCGCGGAACTTACAGTATTCTACGGCGTGAGCCATGTCCTGCGTGATCGAACCGACGAAGAAGTTGCCGTCCGTGCTCTCGAAGTAGTTGCCACCAAGGAACTGGTCACCGGTTGCCATTGCAACCGTGACGTTGCCGGTAACAGAGGTGACGTAACCGACGCCCTCGCGCCCAACATGCGCCGGAACCGGGAAGGCAAAGCGCGTCATCGTCGCATCCTTGCCGCGGACATAGCGAACAAAGCTGGACGAATTCAGCGTGACGGTCTGGAGCGTCTTTTCCGGGTCCGGAGAGCCGTCTGGCCGCAGCTTGCAGAGTGCTACTGTGATTTCCGCGCCGTTCTCCCAATTGAGCAGGCCGAGGCGGATCGCCGGGATATAACGTTCCTGCGACTGCAACCAGGTCTGCGCCTTGATGACGCCCTGGATGGTCAGGTTCGTCTTGCGCCAGACGTCATAGCTGTAGACGTAGCGATCGACGATGACGCCATAGCGCCAGTAGCGGTTCCAGTAGGGATAGCGGTTGATGTAGTAGCCGTAGGGATAGGCGAACGCCTCTGCCTGCTGCGCCCAGACGCGATACACAATGTCCGTCTGGTAGCGCAGCGGATGCCAGAGCAGCGGGTTCATATAATGGTAGTAGCCGCCATAGCGGATGCGGACGCGGGTCATGTGCATGCGGACAAGCGACATGGTCTGTGTGACGGTCCCGCCGAGCGGCGCGGTCTGGCCCGTCGAATGCACGATATGGCCGATCTCGGGATCGTAGGCGGGGAAGAGCACGCCCTTGTCCTGGTGCATCAGGCGGATGTCGTTCGCGTTGAACAGTGAGAGCGGAACGCGGTCTTCTGCGGCATAAGGCGCCTGCAAGCCTTCGTCGACACGACCCTTGAAGTCGGGATGCGCCGTGTTGACCTCGCTGTCATTGGCAAGCCGATCGAGCGCATAGGGTGCGCCCGTGTCGCCGATATCGTTGACGTCCTTCAGCGTCGCGACGTCGTAGATGATCTGGTCGAGGGTCGCGTAGCTGACGGTGGACTTCAGGAAGCCGGAGATGCCGACCAGGTCGTTGCGCAGCGCCTGCACCTCGCCGCGCACCACGTCGAGGATGGCGCCCTGCTGAGAAATAATCGCGTCGAGATCGTTGACCGACCGGATGCGGTGATCGTCGAGCATTTCCGGATCGCCGACGATGCCGTTGACATCGAGGACGATGCGGCAGAACGGCACGACGTTTGCGGGGATCGGCGGATCAAGCTCCTGGGTGGACAGACCGGAGGCAAGCTTTGCGATCTCGACGACGTTGCGAACGTAGGGCGAAACGGTGGTGACGATGTCCTGCGTGGTCGTTCCACCAGCGCCATCCGGCACCTCGACCGTCTTATCACGAGAGACGGCCGGCGCCGGGCGATCGTCGATGCCCTGTCCTGCGAGCACCACGACGCGCTTCTGGCCCGCGATCAGCGGCTTTTCCGCGACCAGGCTGACTGTGACGGGCGCTTCGAGCGCATACTGGCGGAAGTTCACATAGGCAGCGCCGGTGGCGACGACGACGGCGTTCTGCCCGTCCTTGACGGTGGAGAACCCGCGATAGCGGGCCGTGCCGAGCCAGTCCTGGGTCAACATCTCGTCGCCGGCCTGCGGGAACGTGCCCAGGCGATCGACGTCTTCCTGGCGGAAGTGTTCGTCCTGGCTGATTGTGACGCGTTGATACATGAGGCTATCTCCTGCTCATAAGTTTGACCGCGCCGATGCGGGTGCGTTCGTCGATGTCGTTGAAGTCCGCGACAGTGAGGTCGCGCACCACGTTGAAGTTCACGGTGACGAGATCGCGGGCGACCTGGGCACTGGCGATCGCCGACAAGACGTCCTTGGTTTTGTCGATCGGGTCGGGCGTGATGCGGCTTCCGGAAAACGGAAAGCCGCGCTTCCTCGGCCGCGCCACCAGGACGGCCAGTTCCTTGGTGAAGGCGGCGCGCGGCAGACGCGAACGGCCGATGGCACCGGTGCGCGGCCGGGAGCCGGATGGCCCGGTGCCATCGGCAACCCGAAGCGCCAGATAGAAATCCTCGCGCGCCGGTGCGGCGGCGACCGCGCCGCCAACGGGCGTGCGGCCGACGACGATGCGCCAGGGGCGATGTGGATGCGGGATCGGCACGCGGCGCGGTGTCGCCTCTGCCGGCATCATCGATGGAAGGCCGGGCTTCATGTCGAACGGGTCGGTCGATACCGGCCGCCAGTCGAAGTCGAAGACACGGCGCGTCGATGCCGGCTTGCCGATCGGACGGGTGAGCGGGCCTTGGCCTACGGCAAGCGTTGCGGAGGGCGCGACCGGAACAGAGACGCGCTCGATCTCGGCGATCGCCACGCCATCCGGATCGAACGCCTCGCCGGAGACCACGAGAGCGGTGACCTTGTCACCCTTGCGCAGCTCGGCCCGGCGCGCCTGCTGCATGGGCGAGCCGCGAAACACTGGATGGCGTCCGAGTGCCCCGCCGAGCGGCGGCGTCTTCGTCGCGCGCGGCGGCAGCGGATAGATGCGGATCTCCGGCAGGGCGCGAAGCCATGCCTCATAAGCTTCCGGCGTCGGCGATCGACCGATCATGAAACCGTCGCGTGGCAGATGGTAGGAAATCAGCTCGGCATCGGCATAACCGCAGGCCATGCGATCGGCCGGGATTGTGCCCTTGAGGCGATGGAATGCGGGCTGCTCCAGCACGACCTGGCGCTTGCGATGTTCTGGCCAATCGGCGCGCCAGTAATCCGTCGACCATCCCCAGGCAAGATGCGGCAGGGCTTCTGCCGGGACCAGGACAGGGTTCGCCATCAGGGCGATCGGATCGTCCAGGTCGGCCGCGAGCGCGCCGATTGCGGCGGCTGCGCGTTGTGGGATGGTCGATGATTGCAGCGGCAGCAGGTGCAGCTCAGGCGGCAAAGGATTGCTCACGGCATCACCTCGACAATGACGTCATCGATGACGAGCCGGATCGCCACCTCGGGGCGCCGCAAGATGTTTTCCGTCAGGCCCGTCATGCTGACCGTGATGACGGGCGGCACATGGGCGGCGGCATAGAGCGCGTCGACATAGAGGCCGGCATTGATGCGATGCACTGACGCGGCATAGGCTTCAAGCTTCGTGCGCGCTGCCAAGCGCACCGGCGTCGGGTCAGGGCCACGCGGAATGGCAAGCCGCACCGTCACATGCCGCTCGTCGATCTCGGCGGGCAGGACCGTGAGAATGTCTGTCGACTGGGTTGCGCCTTCCGGCTGGAAGGCGCGGATGATCGCGGCGAGCACCGCATCGGAAACCGCGCCCGTTTCATTGCGGCCAAGCAGGCGCAGTTCGATGCGCCCGCCGTCACGGCGGATCGGTCGAACGTCCTTTATGGCGTCTTTGAAGGCACTTCGAACGCGGAATATATAGCCGCCATGGGTAATGCCGAGATCCGCCATGGCTTCGGGCGCGAGCTGGCCGCGCGCGCGATAGTCTTCGTCGAGTTCGCCCGGCAGGCGTGGCGTGCGATGATAGGTGGTGAGGATGTGGTCGAGCGCCGGGCCTTTTGCATAGGCAAGCAGGATCGAGCGGGCATCCTCGTTGTGCTCCTGCTCCTTCATGATGAGGCGGAGCGCCCACACTTGGCAGATCTTCTGAAAGCTATCGCCCTCGAAGACGCCACGCCATTGCGGGAGGGCTTCTTTCAGCGCCGCGACGAAGGCGGCAACCTCGGCTTCGGGATCGATGGTGCGAACGACTTGCGGCGCGGGAAGGCTGGAAATGTCGAGCGTCGTCGTCATGCTGCCGCCTTCAGCCGCTCAAGGGCGATGTCATGGCTTTCGCCGGAGAAGAGATCGTCAAAGTGGCAAAGCACGCCATACTGGCCGTCGCGGCCGGCCGTCACCTCGGAGGCATGGGTGAAGCGAACGACGGCTTCACCAGTCTCAAGGTCGCGGATGGTGTCGGTGGCAGCGGCGATGTCGGCCAGCAGCTCAAGGATCTCGGTGCGATCGCCAGGCGCGTCGACATAGTCCGGCACATCCGAGCCATACCAGCGGCGCAGGACACGCAGCCCGACGCGGGTTCCGAAGACGTCGATCAGCAGGACCTCGACATAGGGCCAGCCTTCGACGATCTGGAATGTGTTCCGGTCGAGGCCACGCGGAATGCGCATGTCAGGCTCCTTCGCCTTCCGAGCCGCCGGCCTTGCCCTTCGGTTTTACGGCAGGCTTGGAGCCGGCAAGGCGGATTTCCTCGGAGAGCAGCGGGTACTTTGCCTCGCCCTCGGTCAGGTCGATCGTCGCGCCGGTGCCAAGAGGCGCGCGCGCCGGGAACGTGTCGGTGAGGATTTCGTAGGTCTTCTTTTCCATGGTGCTTCCTTCAGCTTTGTGGCGGCCCGGTGAGACCGTCCATGTCGTCACCGGTATGGATGTGATTATTGCCGACATTGACGCCTTCGTGCTCGAAGGCTCCACCCTCGGCGCGGACGTCGCCGTCGACATGCAGCCGGCCCTTGATATCGAGGCCGCCACTGTGGAAGCGCAGCACGGCTCCGCCGATCGTCTGGATCAGCTCGCCATCGGCCGCTTGCTCCGGGTGAGCGTTCTGATCGGAGAAGCCGCCAAGGATGACACGGGACGCCTGGCCGAGCTCGCCGTCCGGCGAGATGACCGTGACGCGCTCGCCGATCGATGGGCGCGAGATCGACTTTACCGCCCCGGCGCGCTCCGAGAATTCCAACCACGGTGAAGGGACCGGAGAACCTTCCGGGCCAAGGTCGGCCTTCAGCTTTTTGGGATCATCGGGATGATGCTCGATGACCTTGCCTTCACGCACCATGTTCAGCAGCCGGCGCTTCAGCTCGCGGATCTCGATGTGCTGGCGCAGCATGGTGCGCAGCAGGAAGGTGTTGGACGCCTGGGCTCCGCTCATGGTGCGATCTCCGCCGGGTCGAAGCCCTCGGGCCAGATGATCTGGATTGCTTCCTCGGCACCTTCGCGGGCAAAGTTCTCGCCGATGATCACGCGGATCTTGAAGAGGACCGCCCAAAGCGCGATACCCTCATCGTCAAGGTCGTTGCCATCGGCGATGTCGATCGAGAGGTCCTCGGCCAGGCCGACGCCGGAAAGCGCTGGCCAGTCGCGGTCCTCGTCGGCCGCGCCGGGGGTGATGCGGGCGAGCGATGTCTCAACGGCGAGTGCCAAGGCGATCGCCCTGTCCTGGCTATCGAGCAAATCGCCTTCTGCGGTGATGACGGCAGCGGCGAAGGGAACGACCAGGACGCGTTCGCCGGACGGAAGATCTTCGGTGGTGAGCTTGCCGAAGAGGCCGATGCGAAGGGCCGGCGCGAAGACGCCGATCGCCTTGATGTCTTCAACGCTCATGCGGCCACGATGGCGGCCGACGTCGCGGAACTCAGGATGCCGGGTCTCAAGCAGGATCGAGAGGCGCTTGTTGATTTCAGCGAGCATCACCAGCTCCTGCGGAAATGAAGGCTTCGGTGAAGGCGATGATTTCTGGCTCGTTGGCGGCCGAGATCCCGACATAGGGGCGCGCCGGCATTGTCACGCTTTTCGCCATGAAGAACTGACCACCGCTGGAGAATGCGAGCGCGTTCTTGTTCTTCGGCACGATCTTGCCGCCATGCTGGTGGATGCCGGCATAGACCAGGTTGGAGCCGACCTCTACGGAATTGCCCGCCACCTCGTGGTGGATGCTGTCGTCGAGGGCGCCCGAGCGAAACAGGATGGAGGTGCCTTCGCGGTTGGGCTTCCACGCCTCACCGGCCGGCGAGGTCTTCTCCGATCGGATGCGCTTCTGGGTCTGCGACGTGACGATGCCGCCAAGCTCATCGAGATACTGCGGCACATCCGGATCGGCGATCTGCGCGATGACCTTCGCGGCCTCTTCAAGCCCGCTTGCAACGATCCTCACGGCCATCTCAAATGATCTCCGTCTTGCGGTCGAAATACCGCTCGCGGGAGATGACGAAGACGTCGTCGGAACCTGTCGTGCCCGGCATGCCGGTATCGGGATTGGAGGCCGGTTCGTTGCCGGCAAGGGTGACTTCACCCTTCGCGACCTGTTGAAACAGCTTCAGCGCATCCTCGTAGCGCTGGCGCATTTCGCTCGTGCCCGTCGCGCGGTCACGCGACTGCATGTAGATCGCCACGTCGATAACCGCCGACACCAGGAAGTCCGGCGGATTGACCAGCGGCACGGCGTACTTCTTGTCGACGTAGCTGTTGGCAAGGCTGGTCGCCTTGGTGAGCACGCTGTTCAGCGCCGCGTCATTGCGGACCCGCGTGTTGTCGCGGTCGGAAAGCTTCAGGACGTACGCCGCCCCAAACGCCAGTTCCATATCCTCGATCGTCGCATACTGGGTCATCGACGTGCCTTGGCTTTGGGTAAAGTGAATGCCACTGTTTCCGATGGTCCCTTGCGGGTTCCTGTTCCATCGGGGGGCTTCGGGTTTGCTGCCGGCTCTGGCCTATCGGCACCTCCGGCTTCTACCGCTCGCGGCGCTCCCCGCAGGTATTTCAGCGAACCGGGCGCAGGTCCGGCTCGTTTTCGAGCAGCTTCACCTGCTCTTCGGTCAGGTCGGCGAGGTCGACCGGGACCGCCTCGCGGGCGGGGAAGCGAATGCCGGCACGGCGGATGCCGTTGATGGACATCAGCTTCAGCACACGGCCTTCCCTCTTCTCACTGCCTTCGGCGTTGGCATTCTCGTTCTCATTGGTGCTAGTCGGGGCTTTCGCCATGTCGTTTCTCCTTTGCGGGTCTCGGGAAACGGGCGAGGCACCCGTTTCCGGAAACCCGCTGGCGGCGGGAGGATACCGCCAGCGGCATGCACGTCGCTCACGACGCGCGGATCAGGGGAGCCACGGCACCACGAGGGTTTCGACCTTCTTGTAGTTCGGGTTGTCGGAGCCGTTCGACAGGCGCTGAAGGTTCAGGATCTCGTCGGCCTTCTTCATGTTGCTCGGGCCGCAGACGAGAAGGTTGGGAACCACGCCGAGCGGCTTTCCGCCGTCGCGCTTGAACTGCATCATGGCGAGGTACGCCGCATCGAAATTCGCCGTGTCGAGCACAGCCTTGGAGCCGAAGGCCATCTGCCAGAAGCCGTAGCCGGCCGCACCTCGGGCGCGCGTGCCATAGCGGAACTCGTCGCGATTGAAGACATCGTCCGACGTCTCGGGGCTGTCCTTGATGATCAGCTCGGCCTTTTCGCGGTCCTGGTAGATAAACGGCTTCAGGCTGCGATTGGTGCAGAGCAGATACCAAGGTGCGGACGAACCCGCCTGCATATTGGAAACCGACTGCTCGACGCCGGCAGCGTCAACCACGGGATGGTCGGTATCGAAGAAGTACTGCCCGTCATAGCACTTCGAGGTGAAGCCCCCGGGCAAGGCCTCCTGATAGATGAGTTCTTCGGGTAGGCGCGCGGCGTTCTCGCCCATCATGGCGATGGCGGGGGTGTAGGTGCCGTACTGATCGTCGGAGATTGCATCGCGGATGACCGCGACGGTCTCTTCGTACTTCTTGTTCTTGAGCTGGTAGGCTTCGCTGTCGAGGTTCTTGACGAAACGTTCGCCAATCCACTCCCGCATGCCGGATGTCTGCTTCATCCAGCCATAGGTCTCGATCAGCGTCGACGACGGAATGACCGTGGTGATGCGCAGATAGGTCTGTTCGACCCCGGAAAAGGCATTGCGGAACGCCGTCTTGAAGCCGGTGTTCATGATCGAGAGGTTGGTCTTGTTGATGATCATCGGTCGGTTCTCGTGTTGGTGATGAAGGTTCCGGCCGATTAGCCGAAGGTGACCCAGACGCCGCCGGCATCGACGTCGTGGCACTTCCCGGCAACGGATTGGGTGTTGCCGCCGGCATTGGTCGCCGAGACGGTTTCGTCATCGACGATAAAGACGTCTTTGCCGATCGAGGCAGCCGTCACCGGATCGCCGGACGAATTCTTCAGGTAGAAGGTGCCGCGCCGGATCTTGACGCGGATGGCGTTCGCGGCGCCGCCGGAATTATCGGCCGTCTCCTGGGCGAGGCCGAGAGCGACGAGGCCGGTCGCGGTGCGACCAGGCGCGGCTACGCCCGCGTCGTTGACGGCAATGGTGCCCTGCCAGATGCGGGTCGCAGCCTTGACGCCGATCTCACGATCTTCGCCCTGGCGGGTGATGGTGTTGCGCGGTCCTGCGGCGGCCATGCGGAAAGTCCTTTCGAGGTGGCGCAGCTACCGGCGCCGTTGCGGGGTCAGGTTCGGCGGCGCTCAGGCGCCGTCGCGGGTTTTCTTGGCGTCCTCTTCGGAGATGCCCATGCGGCGCAGCACTTCGACCTCCTCGCGGGAGAAGGCCGCGCCCTTGCCGAGTTCAGCGGCGCGCGTCGTCGCGTCTTCGCCGGGCTTGACGATCGGCGACAGGCGGGAGAGGCGCTCCTGGTACTTCGTGACGCCGATCGCGCGGCACAGCTCCAGCTCGCTTTCCTTCACGGCCGGAATGACCTTGCCTTCAGCAATGGCGCCTTCGACGGCCGAGGTGACGGCGCGATCGGTATCGGCGTTCTTCAGGGTCTCGATCTCGGTCTTCTGCTGCGAGCACAGCTCGACAACAGCGTCATGATCCTTGCGGGCGACGAAGAGTTCCGGGTCCGGCTTCTCCGCCTTGCGGGTGAGCAGCTCGACGCTGGTCTTGTCAGCATTGATCTTGGAGAGGATTTCCGTCTCGGTGGCGTCTTCCTTCAGGCCGAGCGCAAGCGCGATGGTTTTCATGTCCTGGTCCTTTTCGGTTGGGTCGCGGCGCAACAGCGCCGGCAGAAAGAGGGCGGGGTCGTTGGTCAGCGCGACAGAGGAGATGCGCACGACGTTTCGGCTGGCGTCCGGATGCACGACGGGGGAAATGTAGCGATAGGCTTTGCCCTCGACGGCCTCACGGCCATCGCGGTTCCAGTCGACCTTGCCCCACAGGGCGCCCTCGCGGACCTCGATATCCTTCACCCAGGCAACGGCCGGCGCGGACAGGCCTTCCGGTGCGCGCAGGTGCGTGGCGTGCTCGTAGTCGACGGGCATGTCCTTGCGATCGGCGCGAAACGCGGTGACGACGGCGTCCGGCGTGCGGTTGGAAAAGGCGCGGCCGTCGCGGGCGACGATGTCACCAGCGGGGACGAGCAGAATCCAGTCCGGCGCGGTGGCGCTGTCGGGCAGGAGCTGCGAGCAGAGAATGGCGGCGAGTGCGTTTTGCATGCCGGCGAATAAACAACATCGCAGGGGCTTTTTGCCGGGTCCGAAATCGGACCGTCAATCGAGATCTTGGGGGAAAGACCGGTGGGCGTTGCGCGAACCGGCTGAAGGAAACCTAGCCATCACGGTCGGCAGGCGCAAGAGGGGCCGACCACGCAACAACACTGTCAGATTTAAAGCACTTTTAAAGGCCGTGGGCGCGCGATTGCCCCCTGGTCGCTGTCGTCGCCCGGCCGGAGTCGCTCCGCGCGTCCCACGCCGCCCTGACGATGACGGAACTGAAAGTTGAAAATGCCTGCGGGAAGGCGTATGTTGATGGTGCGCGCCGATTAGTGTGCTGTCCGTCTGAGGGCTGGGAGGGATCACGTCCTCCGCGCGCATCACTCCCCCTTCAATCGTTGTTCAACACGTCTCACCTGGTCGAGCCGATCGGGAGACGCGCTATGGAATGTGACCAGGCGCAGGAAGCCCGAGGCCATCTTGCGCACGGCGCCGACAAAGAAAGTCCCGTCGAGTTGCTTCCAGAACTGCCGGCTGCCGTCCGGCCGCTTGACCTTCTCGTCCTCGTCGACCATCGCCTGAAACTCGGCGAAGCGTCCCAGCTCCGTCATGGCGTGCTTTTCGGTCTTCACGCCGATGGCGCGGTTGCTCACCGAGATCAGCGTGCCGGTCGCGCCCAGCTCGGCCGCGAGATCCGGAGCGATGGCGACAGGAAGGTCGACCTGCTCGGCCATGCGCATGTAGGCTTCCGGCGCCCGGCTCTGCCAGAAATCTGCGATGACCTTCTTCGCTTCCGCGATCGGTGCTTGCTCTAGGCGCTGCGACAACGCGCTAACGAGGGTCTTCGCCCTGGCCTTGCCCGGATTGGTATGCCAGCCGGGGTCGATGCCCTCGGGGATCATGGAGACTTCGCCGGTGCGCTTGTTGCGGAACTCCTTCAGCTTGACCTCGGGTGCTCCTTCAGGCGCACCGATCTCGTTGGCTTCGAACTGTGTGATCTGGCGGAGCCGGCATTTGCAGCCCCACCCGTTGGGAGGATAGTGCGTATCCCAGAATGGATCGTCGACAGGAAGCACGGTCGGGCGATTGGCGATGGCCTCATGATGCGGGCGGTGCTGTTCGCTCGGGCCGAGCTCGTACACGAAATAGGGCAAGCCGCGCTTGGTGCGCTGGGCACGCTCCCACTGACCGGCGGCATAGGCCGACCTGGTGTTGGCCCAATAGATCGTTTGAAGGCGGCGCGGGCTTCCGAGCTGCACGATCTTCTGTTCGCCCGTCGCGGGGTCTACCATCGGCCTCTTGCCCCACCAGCCGAGCGCGACCAGGCGCGGTGTCAGCTCCTGGCGAAACTGCTCAAAGGGGATGCCGTCGCGTATAGCGCGCTCTATTTCCTGTCGTACCGTGCGGAGGACGTCCATTTCCATGGCCTTGGCCACGGTGAACTCATGGGCGTGCTCTTCGGCCCAGGTGTCGAGGTGGTGAAACGAAACCCGATAGCCTTTGCTCTCAACGTGTGCGATGGCCTCCGGGGGCGGGTTCCGGCGGCGAACGTTATCAGCCATCTTCGCGGCCGCCGCCCATAATGCGGGCAACAAAGGTTGCCGCCGCCAGGCGACCTCCCAGGCCGACATCTCCGGTAGTTACGTTTTCCAGCGCCTTAAGCAGGGAGGGAAAGTCAGTGGCCGCCGCCGTCGCTTTTCGGATGGCGTCCATCAGCGGAGAGAGCTGCTCTTCCCATTCCGCCGTCATTTCCTCGGCGAAACCTTCGGTTATATCGTCGGCGGCGATCGACATGGGCGATGCCGTCTTGTCGAACAGACGGCGCATGGCCTCGGCCGCATCCTTCGGCGTGGGCTCCTTCGGCGGCTCTTCCTTCTTCGTTCCGCCGAGCACCTCCTCGCCATCGACCGGATCGCGCCACCCGAGCTTCTCACGCACCGGCCCGGCCGGGACCGTGCCGCCCATTTCGACGAAGGTTTTCGTCGCGTCCATGAGCAGTTTGATGTCTTCCGGGTCAGGCACCGGGAACGTGACCTGAGGCGCGTCCACATGAGCGCCGTGGTTGAAAGCGACAAACGGATCGACCACGTCGCGCTGCACCGTCGCCGCCATGTCGTCGCCGTCAGCGCGCAGAATCAGCAAGCGAATATCGTCATGTACGTTCGCCTGGGCTTCAGATGAGCCATCATCCGACGTCATCGTCTGACCGAGGATCAGCTTTGCGAACTGGTCATCGAGATATTCGGCCATGCCCTTGAAGGCATTTTCCCCGGCATTGCCCGCCTTGGTCTCGATGAATTCCAGCAGCATGCTTTCCGGGATGATGCAGCCGCCGTCAGCCGCGACGTTCGCCACGGCCTTCAGGAGCGCACGCTTGTCTTCCTTCGAGGCGTTCGGCCCGTATTTGCCGATACGGAATGGCATGCCGTAGATTTCAAGAAACGACATCCAGTCCTTCAGGCTGAAGCTCTTCAGCATGAATATCCAGCAGGCCGTGCGCGCGAGGCCCTGGCGGATCGGCAGACCGGACAAGAGCGTCGGGATGTGCACTACATACTTTGCCTGGGGAAGTTCGACGCCCTCGAAGACGCCGTCATGGCGCAGCCGCAATTCTCGGCCGGTGATGCGGTCGAACTGGAAATGCCGCTGGTCGCGCTGGACGATGCGGGGCAACGACCAGAACGAGCCGTCCATCCGCCAGAGGTTTTCGGCCACCGCAAAGCCCTTGGCGATGCCATCGGCAAGGTGCATCATCGTGCTACGGAAGGCTGTCGTGTCGAGCATGCGCTGGACGCTGGCGGAAATTTCCTTGTCCTTCGCGCTCTTGCTGGCTGCCTCGACGACAGGTGCGAGGTTTCGAATCGCGAGTTTGCGCTGGGCGAGCGCCATCCGGTACTGCGGTTCGCGTTCCTCCATCTCCTCGGCAAGGGTGAGATAGTCGCGGAAATCGCCACCGGGATCGCCACTTTCCTTGAGGATGCGGGCTAACCGGGAAGGCGTGAGGCCGGACGCGACATTCTCATTCCAGAGCGAGCGAACGCCCGTCAGCGTGGGCGCGCTCTGCTCCTCGAGGAGCACCTGTTTTTGCGGAGCCTTGAGCGGATTTCCAAAACGGTCGAGCAGGGTCATTACCAAAGTCCTCCGCGCCCGAACGGCGAAGCGTCGTCGCTCCGATCGCGTTCGGACCAGTCGTCGTCGTCGATGTCGGATATCGGGGTGTAGGCATATTCCCGCCCCATGAAGCGGCTCGCGAAGTGAGCGAGCGCCAGCGCAATGGCGAAGTCGCCATGCCGCTTCTTGCCGGTCTCACCCGATCGAAGGTCAGGGACGCGCGGAACACCGGCGATCATCTTGACGAGGCGAAGATCGAGTAGGTGGTTGACGTTCTTCGAAATGGCGATCGCCGCATCTTCGAAGGCGACCTTCAGCGGCGGCATGTTGATGCGATACCAGTCCATGCTGAATTTGATGGACCAGATCATGCCGGCATCTTCTTCGCTCTCGCGGAAGCCGAAGATGCGGCCCATGTCTTCCGCGACCGTCCAGCCCATGCCGGTGGCGTCGAAGGCGGCGCCGATCAAGCGAGGTGCAGCTTTCAGAATCGTCCTGGTGATGAGTTTCTGCTCGTCACCTGGTACGCGGCGCAGTTCGACCGTCAGCGCGGTTTCGCGCTTGAGCACCTTGTCGATCGACAGGAGGGTGCCGACGGTGAGGTCGCCGACGCGGGCAAAGTCGAAGCCGAAAGCGTGCTGCTTCTCCGGGTCCAGAGCTCTCAGCGCCTCGCGCAGCTGCTCCATGAAGGGCGCCATAAGGGCAGCCTGCTCCAGCTTGGAGAGAAGCAGATAGTTATCGGGCAGGTCGAGCGTGAGCACGGGTGCGTCCGACGTCATCCGGGCTTCGATGAGCGGCGTGGTCAGCCAGGCGCCGGAGCCCTGGCTTGGCACGCAGTATAGTTCCTCGTCGGAAGCTTCGTCGTAAAATTCGATGAGTTCCTGCCGCCACTTTGCCTCCGCCTCGGGCGACCATTCAAGGCCATTGACGAGGCAGATGCGCTGATAGAGGCCATCATTCAGCGCATCGTCGAGGTCGATGCGCAGATGTTTGTATTTGAGGCGGCCGCCAAGAATATCCTGAATCTTGACGTTGAATTCGTTCTCGGCGCCGTTGTGGGTCGAGCAGACAACGACCTGGCCGCCCCAGGTGAGGAACGCAAGGCCGGCTTTCAGCAGTTCCTTCAGATTATCGACAAACGCCGCTTCGTCGATGATCAGGAGGCCATCCTTACCGCGAAGTGATCGCGGTGCAGATGAGAGGCCGACGACTTCAAAGCCGCTCGCGAACTTGATGCGGAACGCCTGGATAGACTGATTGCCCTCGGCGGTCTCATCCTTGAACAGGAATTCATCGACTTCCGAGGCCGCAAAGGAATAAGCCTTGGCCCACATGGCGCACGCGTCGATGAACTCGCGGGTCATCTCCTGCGAATAGGAGATATAAAGTGCGTCCTTACCGCCGGCCTTTTTGGCGCGCGCTGCGCGCAGCACGGCATAGGCGGCGAGCGCCCAGGTCTCGCCGATGCGCCGCGACTTCTCGATGAAAAGCACACGGCAGGCGGCGGTCTCCAGAAGCGCGATCGTCCGGCTTTGATAGCCGAGCAGCGCCTTGGGCAGGCCGAATTTCTCGATGATCTCAGGAATGACGTCGGTCGCCTGGCGGCGAGCTTCCGCCCACTGCTCCGGCGTGATGGCGACGGTCATGCCTTTTCAACCCCGAGGATCTTGGAAAGGATTTCCTGCGCGGTGTCGTCGGAAAGCCCCTTCGCCTTGGCGACGGTTTCGACCGCCTCCCGCGCCTGGCTGGCAATTTCCGCCTGGAGCTTCTGCCGGCGCTGCGTCGAGACATTCTCCGCCATGGAAAGGCGATAGAGCGCGGCGGCGGCCTGGTGCGCTTCCTTCGGCACGAATCCGTCGTCGGCCGCGTTCTCCATCATCTCGAAAATGATGGTCTTCAGGAGCCGGGTGGAAGCCTGCGTCAGCTTGTCGGCGTCTTCGCCATCAGTACGCGCGACCACGGCGTCGGCGATCATCTGGCTACGCTGAAGCCGATGCGTCACCTTCGCCAGGCGCAGGGCATGCCGGTTGAAGGACGAGAAATGCGGGATGTCGAAGGCAAGGCCGAGCTCGCCCTGCAGGGCAATCAGCTTCATGCGGAATTCGGCATAGATTTCCGTCTGGCTTTTCGGGGTGTTGGCAAGCTCTTGCGCCGCCCAGGCAACAATGGCTTCGCATTCCTCGGGCAACTGATCGATGGCGGATGGCCGGGGTCTCGTGTGCGGCGTCATGGCGGATTACTCCGCATCGCCGGGTGCCTGAACGCCGGCAAGCACCGTGCGCCGCTCGACATGGTCACGGCCACGGCGGGTGATTTCCGCCGAAGTTTCGGTGCCCTCCGTACGGGTGCGCACCGCGCCTACCTCGCTCTCAAGCCAGAGCAGCTGGTTGCGGATGTAATCCCGGCTCTTGCGGTAGGAGAACCGCTCAAGGCTCAACTGGATGAGGAACGTGTTGGTGGTGCCGCCAGATTTCGGGTCGGCCAAGTCCTTCAAGATGATCAGCCTGATGTTCTGATCTACCCAAGTCGCGTAGTCTTCTGTCAGCATTTCGCGCCCCTCAGGCTGCTTTGCTCATAAGGAAGTCCTCGACGCGCCTGGTCGCGCGCTCCGTGGCCTCCGACGATTTCACCATGGTCGACATCTGCCCCTTCATCTCGGTCAAATCGAGCTGGAGCTTGTGCACCGTCTCCTTGTCGGGCATGTGCCGCATCTCATCTTCCAGGCGCTGGATGCGCTTATCGTGGTCCGAGATCGTCACGGCGGCCCTCTTCGCGTCGGATTTGAGGAAGAGCACGACAGACGAGCCGACCGAGATCAGCAGTGCGATCAGGCCTAGCCAGTCCTTCAGGGGAGAGACGTCCATCATGGATTCCCTTCAACGGCAGCGACGGCCGCGACCGCAGCCGCCCGCCTAGTTTCACAGGTCGTCAGGGCCGCCCGATCGGCGCCCCAGTTGGTCGCAACCTCCCGCGAGGAAAGATCGCGGTCGGGAAGTTCGCGGGGATCGGCGCAGGGCTGACGGGCAACCTCGGGCAGCATGACGGGGCGCTGTTCGACACGCACGAGCGGCACGGGTTCAGTTCGGGAGCAGGCGGACGCGATCACGGCCGAGGCCGCAAGCATCGCCGAAAGGCAAGGCCGCATTCGCAATCTCCATGGTGGTGAGCTGTTCCTCGACGGCACGCACACGCGCGTTCGCTTCCGTCTCGATGGCCAATGCCGCCTTCGCCTGGTTGGCAATCTGGCGGTTTGCGTCCGCATTCGCGCGCTCAATCTGCGCCGACCAATGGGCGTCCCGGCTTTCGGTGGCCGCTTTTGCCGCCCGCCCGATCATGTCATCGAACTTGACCAGGATAAGCCATAAGACGAGCAGGCCGAAACAGAGCAGCGCTAACCCGGCGAGGACGGGAAGCGCTGCTTGACGAAACATCCCATCAATCACGATTCACCTCCCGGCTGATCGCGAGGCAAGTTGGAGGCGCGAAAATCCATGGAGCCGGAGATGCGATGGATGCCGAGCATGGCGGCGATCAACGCTACCATGGACGGGACGGCAATCGTGCCGAAGGCTACGGCCTCGGACCTGCCCAGCAACGCGCCGATGGCGCAGAGCAGGATGACGGTCCAGGCCAGAACCGACGAGTAAAGCAGATGCCGCTTGGAGGTCGAATAGGAGGGCTTTTCCGGGATCATCGTTCAGCGCTCATTCGAAGATGCGGGAACGCCTGCGGCCGTCAAGTAGACGCGGCCGGGACGCTCGGGCTCGCCGGTTCTCGGCCAGCGGGTATCGGAAAGCCGATCCTTCTCGATGCGGGAGATCCGCACGCTGTTGCCCTGGTTGCCGCCAAGGATATGGAAGTGGGTCTTGTCCTCGCCGACATAGATTCCGACATGGCCGCCGCCATCGCGAGTGAATGTCATGATCGCCCCGAGGGCAGGCGCGGCGAGCTGGCGGCCGAGTTTGTTGTACTGAAGGGCGCCGAGCGGATTTGCGGGCAAAGGTTCGCGTGGCAGCGTCAGGCCCAGCACATGCGCCATGAACAGCCCGCACCAGGCGATGTCGTCATCTTTGAAGAAGCTGGCGACCCAACCGCCGAGGCGCTTTGCCCAGTCCATGATCGTCGGATTACTGCCCTTGCCGACGACTTCGCGCACGCCGATTAGACGACGGGCTTCGCGCATCCAGACCGGTTCAGCCGGCAACTCCGGCGCTTTCTCATAGACGGTGAGGCCGCTGGCTTTGGTATTCGGTGCTTTGCGGAGCGCATTGACGGTGGCCCGATCGGCCACACCCGTGATGTCCAGATGTTCGCTCGCCTGGAACCGCTCAAGGGCGCGGTACATTTCCCGGCCGGGCACGCCATCCATTGCGCCGCCATAAGCGCCGTGCACGCGCAGACGTGCGATCAGCCATTCGTCGAAGTTCATGAAAGCCCCCAGGTCGGGACAGCCGGCGACGGCGGCTGTCGTGGGGGCACAATGCTATGGGGGTGGCGTGGGTCGAATGGTCCGATTTCGGACCGTCAGTCTTCGCTATTGCTGAAGAGGTCGTCTTGAGGAGCAGGTCGGCCGATCTTGCGGCGCTGATCGGTCACCGTCGATCGTGCCACGCCCAGAGCGCGTGTGATGCGGGCAATCGACCAGCCCTGCATCGTCATGTCCGTGATGGCACGGCGACGGCGGCGCATTTGTCCGCCGAGTGCAGGCGGGATGTCAAGGTAGCTGTCCGCATACCGCTTCACAAGCTTGCCCGCGGCCTCGTCGCCGACAAGCTCCACGAGCCAGTGACCGGGTTTAAGGTTTTTCGGGATGAAGATCCGGCAACACGCCTTTTCCCGCCCGAGCAATAGCGCCGCCCGATCGCCGGCAACGTCGGCGATTTCGTTCAGCAGGGGCGAGAACCAGGCGCGCTCGGGAAGCTGCTCACTCATTTGGCTATTCCATCGCCTCCATGCCGCAGCCGCCGTCGCATGCCATGCGCAGATGCTTGCGCGCGCCGACCAGGGCGAGATGAAGCTGACCGCCGCACCGGGAGCATTCCACGGTTCGGCGATCCTCGCCGGCCGCCACCATGTCCGCCTTCTGCATCAGGCAAACCAGCAGCACTTCGAAAATGTTGGCGTGGGCTTCCGGTATCTCGGTCATGCCTGACCTTTCGGCATCTTGCGGATGCGCTGGCCGAGCAGGTTCATGGCGTCGATCCACTGCTGGTCGGTCAGATCGCGGATCGTTTCGTCCAGGTCGAGCAGGTCCGTGACGACCTTCCAGAAATCCCGGCTGCCGTTCGGGCTGAGCTTTGCCCACTGCGCGCGGGCGATCTTATAGCCGTGGCGGGTCATCCAGTCCGGGCAAGGCTTGTGGTCCGTCCAGTCGACGCCATGGCGGGCAAGCATCGCTTTCATGGCTTCGATGACGGACTGGCCGTCGCTGTGCGCATGGATGAACCGCACGTCGTCGATGCCCTTGACCTGGTGGCCGAGCGCGAAGCTTTCGATGGCGCTATCGCGCCGATCGGCGATGACGCCGAGATTGTAAAGCGCGATCCAGAGCGCCCGCATCTTCGGAACATACTTCCCGGTGAAGGGGGATTTGCGGGTGCGGCCGTCGACACGCGGCGACTTGCGGGAGGCGTAACCCTCGTTCTCGAAGGTTTGCAGCACCTTCCACAGCTCGGGATCCGTCATCTCTTTCGTCGATGATTTGCCGACAATGGCCATACATTTGGCGCGGCGGGTGTCGTCGTCGAGGCCGGCCTGTTTGGCAGCGGCATGAATGCGTCCGACCAGGCTCATGGCTCGGCTCCTTCGGCTTCGGGTTTGCTCGGGGAAAATTGCGGCACGAAAATGCGGGCATAGACGAACTGGACGGTGCAGCCGTGTTCCTCGAAGGCCCGCCAGCGATCCGGGTCTTCTGGCGTGGCGATCGTCGCAATCGCCTCGGCCGGTGTCCGTCGATAGGTGTGCTCTATGATCGAGCCGCCCGGCGTCATGATCGCATAGCCCTGGGTGAAGGAAGGGGGGAAGAGACGCGACGTCAAAGCAGGCGCCCCCCACGGAAGCGGCGATGCGGGCCGCGTGCGAGGATCTCGCGAACCGATGCCATGAAGGCTTCGATCGCGAGAATTGCCGCCCGGTCTCCAACGGCGGTTCGAAGGGCAGGCAACAAATACGCCTGGCCATCGCGCTGAAGGCCGCCATGCTGGCGCAGGACGCGGCGAAGGCGATTGCCGTGCCCCGCGACAACGCCCATGGCGCCCTTCGGGACGCGGCGCGACACGCTGACTTTCCCTGTTCTCCAGCAAACGATGTGCGCCATTTCAGACCCACTCCCCGTAAAGAAGGATGTGGGCGACCTTCTTGGCCAGCCTCTTCATGCTGAATGAGGGGAAGAGGTCACCGTGAAGGATAAGCTCGCCATCGACTTTGCCGCGCGTGCCGATCGCGCGGAGCCTGGCCGACGCATCCGCCCAGTCCCGGCCCTCGATATGAACTGCAAAGGTTTGCTCGCCGACGCGATAGCTGCACGTAAACCAGGTGAGTTTGTCAGACACGGCCGGCTCCGCCCGTGTTTGTGGCGTAATCGAGGGCGTCCTCGCGCTGCTCTGTTGTGCCGTGCTGCAACATGACCGCAGCCATTTGATCTGCCGTCGCTTGCGAACCGTTGGCCGGATTGAAGTGCTCGGTCGTGCTTGGGGTCGGCTTGGGAATAATGGTCCCGTCGATCGCGATGCACACGATCGGCAGATTTCCAAGCTTGGCGGCATCCCAAGTTGCATGCGAAGCATCGCGGTAGGGTGGGTCGAAGTAATGCGCGCCACCCGGACCGATGCAGGGTTCCTGTGATGAGCCGCGCTTGGTGGAGCCGATCTCGATAACGATCGAATCCCGCACCTTCGCGTAGTTCTCATCTTCTCGGCGAATGTCGTACTCATTGAGTGCGATGCTCAACTCGTACTTGCAAACCCAGTCGCGGTAGCCGAATTCGTCGGCGGGCTTGTCTGTCGCTTCCCATCGCAGCTGAAGGCGCGTGTTGCTCATGGCTCGCCCCCGATCCTGGTTCTGGTGGTGCCGCCGAAATGTCGGCGGAAATCCCAATCGAAGAACGTGTAAAAATGTTCGCGCGCCGGCAGGGGGAGGTCGCTGTAGCGAGGCGCCGCGGGGCAAGACGAGCTGTTTTTGCGCTCGCTCGGATCGAGGTCCAGAAGCAACATCAGATCGTTTAGCTCCATGATCTCCGTTCCGAGATCCGGGCGCAGGTACATGAAGAGGCTTTTCCGATTTTCGGGAACCGGACTGCGCACGGCATATCTGGGATAATATCGGGTGCCGGCGCTATCGAACGGATCGGTAAAGACGATCGGGTTTTCGATAAGCCATTCCTCAAAGGGCGCGGAAACCGATCGCAACAACTTTTCGCGCCATGCCGGTGTGCCACGGTCGGAGATCGCGACGGACTTGCAGTAATGGTAGACGGACCACAGCCGCGCGACCGGCTCACGAAAGACGCCAACGCGTCTCCAGCGATCATAGCCGAAAGGAATGCCGTCTGCCTCCATGTGGCGATACGGACGGAAAGACATGGGATAATTTTTCGCGATCTGATCGGAAAGTGACGTGCTGCCAGTGCGCGGCGGCGTGATCAGGACCAGTTCTTTTTCGGGAATAATGATCATTCGACCGATCCCTTTGATGATGGGGCGGAGGCGTCGAGCTCTTTCAACACCTCGTCTGCCAGGCGCTCGAAATGATCCCGGTCTCGGTGGATTTCGATGGTGATCGATCCGAGGGCGCGGCATTCCGGGCAATTCTCGTAATCGGCCCGGAAATGCTCGCACATCGTAAGCACGCCGCGCTTCACCTCGTCGCGCTGGCGCACTTCGATCTCGTCGGGCGCGAGGAAGTCGAGCTCCAGCGGGTGGCAGAGGCCGGGCTGCTCGCAGCCATCGAATCGCACATGCACATAGTGCTTGTGTGTATCGGCCTCCTTCAGGATGGTCCCGAATTCACCGGTGACGCTATGCTCGACGCGCCCGCCGACGACGGGACGGACGCCGTAATAACGGAAGATGTATTCATACTGGCCCGTCATTCCGCACCCGCCTTGTCGCCAGCTTCGGCGACCACTTCTGCGTTGAGCGTCCAGGCCGCAATATGAGATGCGGCCGGGCAGATAGTGTGCGCAAAGATCTCGCGCTCGCCCTGGGCAGCGAACCGCGCGGAGCACTCAAAGGTGGCGATGACGATCATGCGCTCGTCGATCAGTTCCGTGCGCAGCGCGCCACACGCCGGGCACCGGGATTGAGCCAGCAGCTTTTTTGCGTGGTTTGAGGAAAGAAGGGCCATGGGAAGGGCCTCACGCTTTGGCTAGGTCGATCGTGATTGCTTCCCAAGCCGCTTCGAGGTTGCGGCGACTGTAGAAGCGGACATATTCCTTGGAGCCGGTGACGCGGATCGAGGCGCGAATGGCTTCCATAGCGCGCTTCCAACGCTCCTCCTCAATCTCCAGCCGCAGAAGCATGAACAGCTCTGATTTGTTGATCTGGCCTTCGCGATCGGTATTGAACGCGCGCGCGACGATCGACTGAATTTCCGGCCGGCTTTCGGCCGACCATTCCGTGAGGCATTCGTCGATAAGGCTCTTGGCGATCTGGAGTTCAGGGCCGAATTCGATGCGGTCGGAAACCTGCACGCGAACCTGCATCAGGCCGTCATAACTCTGATATGTGCGGTTCCCCTTCTTCCCGCCGATCTTCGCCCCATATTCCTGTGCGAGCAGCGCGTCGAAGCTACACAGGTCACCCATCGTGTGATCGCGAAAGCGGGAAATCCTGCCGTTGAGGTCGGCGGCAAAGCCGATGATTTTGCGGACGAGCTCGTCCTGAAGCTTGTCGGCCGGCGCGACGTTGGTCAGCGGGATCGCCTGACCTTTGCCGTCGATCATGCATTCGCGGCCTTTAACAATGACGATGCCGGTGCCCGGCTGTTCCTCGTAATTGATGGCGTCCATGATTTAAAGTCCTTTCAAAGGTCGGTTAAGGCGGGGGAGAGAGCGGTCTGGTCGAGCACGTCGGTTTCGCCGAGAAGCCGGCTGCATTCGGCGGCGTAGTGGGTGACGCCGAAACAAAGCGCCCGGATCTCCTCCATCGAGGGGAGCACGTCGCGGAAGGCAGAGGAGAGGATGCGTTCCGCTACATCGAGCGGATCGATGTCGTTGAAGCACTGGCGCACACGATCGGCGCTTTGCCCGGCCTCTGCCAACAGGGTGACAGCGTCGACCAGTGCCCGATAATTGGTGGCAACCTGCGGATCGGTTTCCAGCGCTGCCGTGATCTTGGAGACGCCGTGCGAGACGGTCGCATGATCGCGACCGCCCATGAATCGCCCGATCGCGGAATAAGAATGCGTCGTCAGGCGGCTCGCCAGCGTCCAGGCCATATGCCGGGGCAGAACGGTCCCCGCATCCCGGCGCCGCGAATAGAGCTGAAGCACCGGCACGGAATAGGCGGACGAGACGGCCTCGGTGATAAGGCGGCAAGTGATCATGGCTTGCCCCCGAAATCCGGTCGAATGACATTGTCGCCGGGCAAGGTTTCCGCTGCAGCCTTCAACTCGCTCGTCACGACCTGGCGAAGTTCACGGGCCGCTTCCAAATGGCGCAACGCACCTATCTCGCGCTCCTGGAGGATGGCCAGATGGCGAAGCGTGCGAATGACCTTCAGCAGGTTGCGCACATCCGCGCCGCCGATGACGATTGTTTCGTCATCGGCAATCTTGCGGTGAGGAGCGAAGGTGTCAGAAAGCATCTGAAGCCCATCGCTCAAGTTCAATGTCTGGGCCCGGCGCATCAGAGATCCTCGACGTCGCGGTTGCGCCAGGCGGCTTCCAAATGCTTCTTCTCAAGCTCCGGCGCCGGCCGGCCGGCTGCGAAGCACGCAATCTTGATGGTGCGGTCGATCTGCCGAAGCGCGCCGCCCTTCATGCCGATCCCGAACAGGAACCGGGTGCAGGAAGCATCCAGGATGCCCCATTGCTCGATAAAGGCGCGCACGTCATCCTCCCGGCCGGGGTCGCGCTTGAGGTTCTTGTCGATCCGACTGACGATCTGGTCACGGCTTGCCGCGTTCGGACCGTCCTGGCTGATGCGGCGACGGATGCCGGAATTGCCGACGAGCGCCACGCCGCAGTCGTACTTGTCCGAGAAATGCCGGAACTGGTTGACCGCCCGGCCATCGGCATGCTGGGCCTCGTCGATGATCAGGAGCGAATTGCCGCTGCGCTTTAACCGCTCGCCAAGCACCTCAACGACTTCGCCCTGGTTGAAGACACGCACGCCGAACTGGCGTGCCAGCATGTTCATCGCGCCGGTCACGGTCGTGGCCTTCTCGTGCAACGTGACCATGTGAACGTGCGGCTTCGCGCGGCGGTAGGCTTCGCAGGCGACCGTCTTGCCGCGCCCTGCATCGAGAGTGACGGTCACGAAACCGGCAATGGTCTGCGCAAGCAGCAGGGTCTTGTGGATTTCGGCCGAGGCATTCGACGGAAAGAAATCCGGCGATCTCGGAAGGGTAGAGGTCAGGCTGGCGGCGTCTTCGACCGCGTCCAACCAGCGGGCGATCGTGACGTTCGCGTTTTCAAGGATGCCGTCGAGCGTGCCGGACATCCACAGCGAAAACGAGCTATCGGCCATGCCGATGCGCTTGCTGGTTTCGGACTTCGTCCAGCTATTTTTCGAGGCGATATCGACGACGCGGCTTCGGAGGTCGCGCCAGGCGCCTACCTCGTCGGCGGGGTGCTTCGCCAGAAACTTCGCCGAAGGCTCCAGTTCGGGCCAACGGGCGCTCATGCTTGTGCTTACGTTCATGTTCATTACAATGGTTCCTTGTGGAGTGCCCATAGGGGCTATTGTCGCGGCCGGGTTGTCCCCGGCCGCTTTTTTGTCAGGAACCGTACTCACTACTTTTCGGCTCTATGCTTCCGCCCGGCGACTGATGCCGGAGGGAATGGGATGATCGAGCTGTCGCCCGAAATCTTGGAAAGGGTCGCGGTAATGCCGGCCTCGAACTCCTCGTCGGACATCACGTCGTCGTCGGCCTCGATGGCGAGGTTGCCGGTGACCAGGCGCGTGACGGCCGGGCGGATTTTCCGCTTCGGCGCGGGCGTGTCTTCGACGCTGTAGAGGTCGGCCAGCTCGTCGGCGGAGAACTTGCGCTCCATGTCGAGGAGGGTCTTCTTGCTCTTCAGCCAGGCCTTGCGGTTCCGGTTGTGGATGTTCGCGGCTTCAACGTCGCGGAACTTGCCCTTTTCGGTGCAGGGTGCCGAGCAGATGAGGTGGCCGTCGGGGGCGTAAACCTTGATCGGCTCGTGCAGCGCGTCGGGATCGAAGCGGATTTTGACCTTCCGCCCGGCCCATTCGATGAGCGCATCCGACCAATAGACGTTCTTCTCGTAGTGGATATCGCCTCGGCCCTTGCGGGCGTGCAGCACCTTTTCGGCCAGCAGCCAGAAATCCCGTTGCGCCTGGGTCGCCTGGCGAATGATCGTCGAGGGGTGGCGGAAGCTCGCCTCGAACGTCTCGTCGAAGCTCCTGCCCTTGGCGGTCTCTGACTTCCGGCCGGTGCGGGCGTTGTGTTCGGCGATGCGCTCGGCAACATGCTGCTGCAACACGTCGAGCTGGACGGCGCGCTTGCGATAGTTCTCGGGCTTTTCGTTGGTGTTGCGGCCGGTGTAGCAGCCGGACATGGCGGGATGCTTCGAGATCTCCTCGGCGAGATCCTTCCAGGCGCGCTCGATCGGCTTCGATTGGCCCGCATAGGGCCTCGTGAAATGCGGCTCGGACCCGAAATTCACAAGGATGCCAGCAACTTCGTCCTCGTCGATGCCAAACCGATTCACCTTCTTCGGCTTCTTTCTGAAGCGGTTGCGGTGCGTGGCGCGTCCTGAGATCGCCTCGCTGGCGAAGGCGCGGCCATTATCCATGTAGAAGTGTTCGGGAATGCCGAAGTCCTCGATCATGTCGCCGATGCAGGCGCGCACCACGTCCCATGTCTCGGCGGAGGCAAGGCGCCATGACAGGATCTTGCCAGAGAAAATGTCCTGGATGCCGAGCAGGATGACGCGAACAGGGTTCTTGGCATTCCAGGGCGCCCATACGAAAAGGTCGAGCTGGTGGCCATCCGTGTTGACGATCTCCAGCGCGTGCAGGTGATCCTTCGTGCGCACCTGCGGCGGATAGAGCTGCTCGGCCTTCTTCTTGCCGAGGCGGGCATAGACCTGCACGGCCTTCTCCACCTCGGCATCGAGGCGGCGGCGCAAGGCGCGCTCGGACGGGATTGGCGACCAATTCTTTTTCTTTGCCGCTGCTTCCATCCGGCGATAGCACGCCGAGAAGCCGGAGCCCTCCGGTCGAAGATAATCCGACTTCAGAGCCGCCCAGGCATCCGGGTGGCAATCGGCGCGGTTTTCGTGAACGAGGCCGTCTTCCGTGTACTTGGGGGCAAGCGCGGGGAGCCAGTCTTCCTGGTCAATGCCCTTCAGCCGGGCGCGCCACTCGTAATAGGTCGAAGACGAAACGCCGTGACGGTCAAGCACGCGGGTGAGGGCGGCTTCGACGCTGGCGCTGTCACAGGAGATGAGGCGCGCCGCAAGGGCCTTCTCCGCATCCATGATGACGTTGAGACGCGCGTGGCAGATCGCGCGGTGATCGTCGGTCATCGCCTCGAAGGCGACCCAATGGAGACGTTTCCGCTTCTCGCGGCTTTCAGCGCGGGCGGCTTCCTCGCCCGCGATGACGGCGAGCTTCAATTGTGCAGAGCGCGGCAGCAGCGTGACATGGTATTCGTAGCCGCCGCCGCGACGATCGAGCTTGCGCACCCGCTCGACGTCGCTCTTCCATCCGCAACGGTTCGCCATGTCGTGGATGCCGCGTTCTGTGGTCGGCAGGCCCGGCAGGCGCAGCTCGGCCAGCATGGGGATCGTGAACCACTCGCCGCTCATTTGCGCCCCCGCCGAATGGTGACGGGGGTGGCCTGGAGCACCTTCAGCTCGGCCGTGAGCGCGCGGCGCTCCTGCTGGATACGGGCGATTTCGGCAAGGCGCGCTTCGTCGCCTTCGAGCAGCAGCAAGCCGTCATCGGAAACGATGGTGTCCCATAGCCAGGTGGCGCCGGTGGCGCGGACGAAGGCCTTGAACCGCACCAGGCTGATATCGTGGGCCGCTGCACTCTCGGCCGTATAGGCGTCGAGCGTGGCCTTGGAGACGCCAGCGACCGCGAGATAATCTGCCATGCGCGCGGCGATCGTCGGGCGATCGAAGGGGCATTCGCGAATGGCGCGGGCCATGTCGCGCTTCAGGCGGGCGCGGAACCGGTCGATATCGATCCGGTCGGCGGCGGCGCGGACGGGAAAAAGCTGCTCTTTCCAGAAGTCGAGCTGGGAGGGGTCGCGCTTCGTCATGCCGCCACCGCCTCGCGCCGGGCTTCGTCCATCATGTCGCCGAGCGCCGTACCCGAGATATCGAGCGGATCGATACCGGCATGCACGAGGAACTCGTAACGGGTCTGCTCGTCGGCCTCGTCCCAGGCGGCGGTCAGCTTCTTCAGCAGCGCGGCCTGCAGGTCGATCGGCGGCGCGGCCGGCTTGTCGGCACCGAGCACTTTGCGGACATCCGGCTCAATCTTGAGGCCGGCTGCGATCCCGGCCTGTTTGGCCTCGGGAAGGCCGGCGAGCTTCAAGAGAAGCTTCTGGTCGTTTTCCGCATCGGTACCGCGTACAGCGTTGCGAAGGGCGGGATGCAGTTTCAGCCCGATCCGCGAGGCGTATTCATATGTCCGCTGGCCGAAACCGAAGCGGTCTTTGATGCGGTCCGAGATCTCGCGCCCGGGCGTGAAAATCAAACCGCAATCGTTGCGGTTTGATTTTCTATCGCCTCCACGACCGATTTTGCCGAACTTCTCCTCATAGAGTTCCCGGAACTTCGCGACGAATATGCCGCGATCGAGAGCGGTCAGATCGTTGCGATACAGGTTCTCCGAGATCTCGATTAGCTGCGCCTCTTCGGCATCGGCCGATACAACGATGACGTCGATCTCTTCCCACTTGTTCAGCTTGGCGCCGAACAGGCGGTGCCCACCAGCGATCAACGTCCACGGTGTCGTTCCGCCATTGGCGGCCGGCGTCGAGCGCACGGTCAGCGGATTAATGAGCCCGCGATCGGCCATGGAGGCGGCGATTGCGGTTGCAACCTCTTCGTCGACGGGGCGAGCGCGCTCGCCGACGAAGATGGAGGAAACGGGGATGGTCTTAAAGGATGCCATCAGGCGACCTCGTCATAGGGCTGCTCGTCGTCGGTCATGCGCAGGAACAGGAGCACCCGCGCGCGTTCGGCCATGGTCTGGTAGTGCTGGGCAAAGCGGTCATGCGCGATGCGGGCATCAACGGTGCGGATTGCACGGTTGATCGCCTCGCGGGAGCGGTCCTCCATCTCGACCACGCGGCGCTTCGGCCAGGCGAATTCGCGGATGACCAGGTGCATGGCGATCTGCCGGGCAAGCGCTGCGTCGAACCATTCGTGCGGCGGGTCGACGATGTCGCGGATCGCAAGGTGCGGGAAACCCTCCCGCACCGCGCAAAGGCAGGCATGAACCGTCGCTTCATAGACCTGCTTCTGGTCGTATCGGTTCAGCATGCGACCCTGCTTTCCATCTCGTCAGCAAGGGCGCGAAGCTGGCCGGCAACGATCGCCTCGGCCTTCCGGCGCACCTCGGCGTGAAGCTGGACGATGGTTTCCTCAACCATACGGTCGCGGATGGCATGGAGCTGCGATGCCATCACATCCGTGGGCGTGCGCATCTCCGGCGAAGCCGCCGCGAGGAAGCTCTGAGGGGTGAGGGGCACGAAGGCGTCTGCGGCCAGGGCCTCCGGCTGCACCAGAACTTGGGCCTCACTCGCTGCCGGCTGGGCGTCGACGATCGAGGGCACCTTCGGCTCGGCTGCCACCCTCGGCGGTCGCCCTTTCCGTTTGACGGGCTCTTCCGGCGCCGGCTGCGCAATCGCGTCAGGCTCGACGATCTGGCGGGCCGGCCGGTCGACCTGGCCAGCGCGCACGGCCTTGGCATAGGCCACAAAGCCGCGCCATGAAGGTTCCATGTGCCCGATGGCACGCATGGCGTCGAAGAAGGCTTCAAACGCCTTTTCGTCCGCGTCGTCGGGGTCGGCTCCGGCGGTCTGGATCGCGTCCCAAGCTGCTGCAAGCGCCGGCATCGCGCCTTCCGGCAGGTTCTCGAAATAGCCAGGCGTCGGCGCCAGCGGGCTGACCGGCGTGGCAATGCCGGCCGATATCTCCGGCCGGCCCGCCATGCCGATTTTAACGGCGGCGAGCCACTGCACCACCAGCTTCCGTGCCGGCGGCGCAACCCCCGCAGAGTTCAGGCGGGAAATGAAATTGGAATAGAGGATCGGCAGGCTGTAGCCGGGCTCCTGCGCCTCATCGTAAAGGCGCTGCACGGCCGGGATGGCCCTGACATCAAGGTCAGAAAAGAAGGGGATCACGTCGTTCATTGTGCGTTTTCCTTCGGGGTGGTTTTGACGATCGCCTGCGCAAGTTCGCGCTGCATGTGCAGGGCGAACACGTCGAGCAGCTTGGCGTTCTGGTCGCTGTCGGGGCTGGAGAGCAGGCTCATGGCCATTTCGCCGGGCGAGTAGGGAATGTTCATGGCCTCGCCCCAGCCCTTGGCCTCGGCGGTCAGCCATTCCTTGATGGCCTCGGCGACGATCTGGTTTTCCAACTCGACGCTGTCGGGGCTGTAGCCGCCGTCGATCATTGCCTGTTGCAGGCTGACCGCCATCGCGACGATCCGGTAGGCCGTACGCGCCTTCGCAGCGGCCGAAGACAAGCCGCCCGCCAGATCGTTGGCAATTTCGGCCAGCTCCGTTTGCACGTCGCGAACCCAAACCGCCCACTCGTCGACGGAGGGGCCGGCGATATCGACGGCGCGAAGCTCGGTGCAGAAGAGATTGTAGCTGAAATCGGTGGTCTGCGAGCCGAGCTCCTGGTGCCGGATACGCTCGATGGCGCGGCGTACCACCGGAATGGCGCGCGGCGGTATCCGGTCGAAGAAGGGGATTACTGCAGCATTTACCAGTGCGATCATTGGAGGCCTCCTGAGACCTGGTTGAGCAGGCTGATCAGCGAGGCGGCGAGGCCGAGGAACGCGGTACTGAAAATCAACACGGTCTGCGCCGCCGTGCAGAGCGGCCGGCGGGCGGGGATGAAAAGCGGGTGCGGCATGTCGATTTCGCTCTGTCGTTTCGACATTGGCGAAGCTCCGAAAATGCGGGAGGGTGAGGACAAGGAACGGAAATGGAGACCAGAGATGACCGACCGGATGACAGCAGATGAAATGCTGGTGGCGCGGATCAATGCGATGGAGCGGCGCATCGCGCAGCTGGAAGGCTGGACCGGGGCCGACGAAGACGGGGCCACGGAAGACGGCGAGGTTTCAGTGGCCGAGCAGCTGCTGGCGCAGGATTCGATCATCACGAACCTGCTGCGATATCTGGAAGTCGTCGCGCCAGGCTTCTCGGTGGCCGAACTGCGGGGCAAAATCCTTCGGATGGAGAAGGAGCATTTCGAGCAAATCATCAAGACGCAAGGGATGCCGAAATCCCAAGCCCGCCGGCTGTACGAGAGATCGTGCCGGATCATTGTGGATCACCTTCCGATGTCCCGTCATGACGAGCCTGCCAAAGATCAACGCCGATCTCCTCAGCTAACTCTTGTGGGCGCAGCGCCAAAAAATGACGATGAGCCGCCTGCGCAGCCTTGAGGTACGCGCGGCGATCTCTTGCGTGTTGGCGGGCCGCATCAATGTCGGTGACGCGGCCAGTCATGCCGCTGCTCCGCAGGACATGCCATCCGCTGGCGTCTGACGGCGCGCATAGCGATAGTTCTCGGCCGGCTGCGGGCTCTTGCGCGTGCCGTCAGCGTGATAGCGAGAGAACCAGAGATGCTCGGGGCGCCGCCCGAGCGCGGCGGCAATCGCCCGTTCGCCGGCAACATGCGGCTCGTGGACCGCATTGCCTGCGGTGCCACGGGGTAGCCGGTAATCCTCGTCGATCTGCGCGAGCGTCAGTTCTTTGCGGGCAAGCAGGTCGCGGATGCGGCCCACCTCTTTCAGACGGCGCGACTTGGCGCGCTCAAGCTTGCCGGTCTCATCGGCACGGTGCATAAAATGATCCTTCCAGAAGGGAGGCCCTGGCCGGCCTCCTTTTTTGGGGTGTTGAAATCTGCGAACACAGAAAGGATAAGCACATTTATGCTTTATGACAAGCACAAATGTGCTGGCTTCTATGAAGGAAAAGCCAAACACGGAAACGATCGGATCGCGTGCTAAAAAAGTGCGTGAGGATCTTGAGCTAAGTCAGCAGGCCATCGCTGATAGGATGAGCGTATCTCTCCGGGCCTGGCAGAAAATGGAGCGAGATGAGGGCACGCCCAGCGGCGAGACGTTGCTGAATTTCGGAAAGGTCGGTGTTAACCCAGGATGGATTCTGACCGGGCTTGGCCCAAGAAGCGCCGTCACATGGCTAAGCGCGGCAGTGGAAGATGAGATATTCATCCGGATCAGCGACATGGTCCAAGAAGAACACCAAAATGCGAACATCACGCTTCCTCCGAGAACGCTCGCGACGATGGTGCGCAGCATCTTCGACGACGTCATCGAAGCCCTCGACCCGAAGGCTGGGCCTGATGAGGTGGATGGGATACTGGCTGCGGAAACTGCAAAGCTGAAACGGGAATTGTATGAGGCAAGTCTCGAACCCGGCTCGAGGAAACGCGAGGCCTCATGATCGTCGAGATGAGCGACGAGCAGCGGAAGAAAGACGCAGGATCGACGGCGCCCGGAAACGCGTACCAGGTGCTACTGTCGAAGATGTTTTTCGAGCCCGGAAGAGAAAGTCCCAACTCCCTCGGCCCCGGGATGGCCGCCCCCACACGCCTTAAATCAAAGCACAACCCCAAACAGCGCAAACCACTACAGCCTAAAAGCTAGTGGTTGAGTGGCGGCGGTTCAAACAATCCCTGCTGTAAGTGCAATGATGGTAAATTCCGGTCGCCACGGTACCGGCAGTCGGCGCCGGAGCCGGGGGTTGAACACGCGCTTCACAGACACGCCGATGCGCTTTTAGCCGGAGCTTGGACATGGCACATCGCCCCCGGCCGAAAAGGCCACGGCGAATGCGCCAGCCGCCAGGCTGCGCATGTGTTCGGCTGCCGCTATGGCGGCGCGCCTATGTGAAGTCAGGGTGTTCAAGCCCGCTACCGTTATAGTTGCCCGCCCCGCGCGCGAGCAAACGGATTATTGCCTTCCAACCGGTTTTCGGGCAAAGGCGATCGGGCCTCGTCGAGCGACCTGCAGGGCGAATGTGTGTCCGCTTTTTGCACCCGAACCCGCACCGCACTTCATTCTTGAAAATTGCCGCTTCCCGCGTAGAGGAGCCGGATTTCCAACGTTTCCCGGCAGGAGTGAAGGGACTTCATTCTTGGATTTGATTTTTCAGCCGAGTTGGAGCCCTGATAGCTGAAAACAGCGCTCTGCCTTAAAGGCGGCTCCATCGAATATTTTCAATGGTTTGAAGCCGCGTTAAAGGCGTCCGGGGGTTTTCTGAAGCCCGCTTGAGGCCGCCCGCGATCCTCTGCCGTTTGGCCACGCCGGCAGGCCGCCAGCGCGCAATCCGCTGACAAACCGCGCCGCGCCCCGGAATGCGGCCCCTCGCGCCAAGCCGCTGAACTTCCGACGCTTTTTCAGATAATCCGCCGACTTCCCATATATTCCTAGAATTCCGGATACCCGTGTCAGACAACATCCAATACGGCTCTCGGTCGAGCGGTGACATCCGGCCTTATTGGGAGGCGTGCTAGCTAATCTATACGCCCGCCATTTCGCCTGCTTGGCTCATATCCATCCAGGCTAGCTCCAAGACGTGGCCGTCGGGATCTTCGACGGCGCGGTTGTAGAGGAAGCCCATGTCCAGCGGCTCGCGAATATCGGCCTTGCCGCCCGCTACTGCGCCCGCATCGGCGATCGCGTCGACATGCTCCCTGCTGTCATGGCTGAGCGCGATCAGCACTTGGCAGCTTGCATGCGCATCAGCGACCGGCTTCGGGGTGAAGGTCGAAAAATAGTCGCGCGACAACAACTGAAATGTGATGTCATCTGACCAAACCATGCTGGACGCCTGTTCATCACTGAACTGGGCGTTTTTCCGGCAGCCGATCGCCTCGTAGAAGCGGGTTGCGGCAGCCAGATCCTTTACCGGCAGGTTGACGAAAATCATCTTTGGCATTGCCTATTCTCCTTTGGTTGAATTTTTATGCGCGCTGAAGTGGCGGCGCGGGTTGCTTGTCGGCCGTGGCTACAGCCACTCCGTGATGAACCGGCGGCTGGCGTGGATGTCGATCATCTCGACCTCGTCACTGACGCCTGTGAACCGGTGAGGCGTATCCGGGGCGACCACAACGATCTCCCCCGCTACAGCGTCCAGGCTCTGTGTGCCGACCGTGAAACGCACCACTCCCTTCCGGACGAGAAAAGTCTCCGAATAGGGATGACGGTGGAGTGCCGGCCCTCCGCCCGGTCTGTCGAGCCGGGTGAATATGATCGACACGCCGGATCCAAAGCCGCCGCCCTGAAACTCGCCGTCCCAGGATGTCGCACCGTCTGTCCATTTGATGCTGTTGGTCGCCATGACAGTCTCCATTGCTTGAAAGGAGATTTGCCGCTAAAAGTGGAATTCGGGTAGTGGCAAAAATGAAATGCCGGATTTCGTGCAGCAGCGACTTCAATGGAATGATCTGAGCCTGATCCTCGCTGTGGCGCGGTCGGGCTCATTTGCGGGTGCCGCCGTGCGGCTCGGGGTGAGCACGCCCACAGTGTTTCGCCACGCCAGGGCGGTGGAGGAGCGGCTGGGAACCCTGGTCTTTCATCGTGACACGACCGGTGTGTCTCTCACCGCCGCCGGGAGAGAGGCTGCCGCCTTGGCCGAACGTATCGATGAGGATATCGGTGCGCTCGAGGCGCGTGTCGGCAACGAGAATTCCGACGCGGCTGGGACAGTCCGGTTGGCGACCGTGGATACCCTTGTGGCAGGCCCCTTGATGCCGTTGATCCGGCGCTTCGGGTCGGAACATCCTGCCATCTTGCTTGATTTGCGCTCAAGCGTAAGCATGTCGGATCTGCGCCAGCGGGAAGTCGATGCCGCGCTACGCGCCGGCGGCGAACCGCCCGAAAGCCTTGTCGGTCGGAAGCTCTGCCGGATCGCCGTTTCGGTTTACCGCAGCAGTGGAGACGGTGATGGCATGGCTGACGACAAGGCCTGGGTTGTCCCCAACGCCGAGCTCGCCCATCTGGCCTCGGCGCGATGGCTGAAGGACACCGGCCGGTATTCCGGCGCCGCACTTCAGGTCAACAGCCTCTATACGCTCACCGAAGCCGTCGCCAGCGGCATCGGCTCCGGCATCCTGCCCTGCTATCTGGCGGACCTCGACCCGAGGCTCACCCGGGTGGGCGAACCTATTGACGAACTCTCGAGCGATCTTTGGTTCCTGACGCATAGCGAACTGCGCCACACTAGGCGCATCAGGGTTCTATCTGAATTCCTTGCAAAGGAATTCCAGGCGCTACGGCCACTGTTTCACGGCGAGCGACCTGCTTGACGGCAGGAATATTTCTGGGCCGGCCGACTACCACATTCCCAGCGCGAACATGTCGAATTTCAGGAGAATGAGCTTTTGGCGAAATTTCGCGACTTGCGCCTGGCAGTCCGGCTTTGGCTGGTATTTCTTGTCCAGTTGGAAGCTGTAATTTTCAAGGCTTCTGTAGATGTTTGCCGCTGCCTCTTCCTGGGCGTCGTCGAACAATGTTGTATCGATCGCAGTATTGCCCATCTTAAGTTCTATCGCTTTGAGGAGGCCGTTGTCCCTGATCTTGTCCATCATCGATAGGCCGACGCCATCCACTTGGGACGATATCTTGTTTATGAGGTCATCGGTCTTGTCGCGGCGGTCAAGGTTTATCTGCCCGGTGACCTTTTCCAGGCCTTTCACGACAACGCCTTTGAGGTAGGTGTCACGGAGGAAGCTCGCCTGTCCTTTACTTCCCGTTTTGCGATATTCTTCGACAAGCAGGTAAAAGCCCGTTTCATTGGCGGAATATGCTGTCGTTGAGTAATGGAAAAGGTTGGACCGGCGTGTCTTGGTATCGACCATGCCCCTGATCACCTGCGCGATTTCATGCTTAGCCAACTGCCCGTCTCCCTTCGTTGCCGCCAAGGCGCGGTCTCTTTTAGCGGCGTTATCGTCCGTGAACCTCCGTCTTCGGGTTCTTCCGGTGCTTTGGCAATCAGTTGGTGGCGAAAACCTTCGGGCGAATCCAGCCAAATTTGGGTCAATAGAAAATCGGATAATCACCAATGATATCCAGCCGTTAAAAGCCGATTTCGGCGCCAGACAATAACGGTGCTGCCGCTCTCCGGCGCAGCCAGATGGCGCGCAGGCTCATATTGCATTCTGTTGAACAATCGTAGTAATGTTATTCAACAAGATTGCGATCGGCGTTTTGCGCCGCCGTAAGGAGGAGGGAGTTTCATGAAGCCTAATCCGATAACCGCGCAGCCCGCCGATGCCGTGGCGCGCAAGGCAATCGCTCCGGTGGTTTGTTATCCGGTAGAGACGTTGCCGCGGCCCGATCTTGCGAGCTATCGGGCGCTGAGGGATGGTCTTACGCTGGTCGAGACCGTCGTCGTGCCGCCGCGCGAGGCGGCGACGTGGGCGGTGCCGGCGGGGTATTTTTGCCGGATCGTTTGCAGCGAAGGGGCGCAGGTCGGCGATCTCAACCTGTTCAATGCGAAGGATCTGAAGGAGCGGCTTTATACGGGCAAGACACGGGCGCTGAACGGCACGCATGTCGGGCTTGGCGACCAGCTGTTTTCCAATTTCCCCTATCTTCGGCCGATCGCCACCATCACGCATGACACGCTGGACTGGTACGGTTTCGACGAGTTCGGCGGGGCGGTGCATGATGTCATCGGCACGCGCTGCGATCCCTATACGCACAATCTCCTGAGCCATGGCGGGCAGTATCATCACTGCTGCCACTCGAACCTGACGCGCGCCTTCGCGGCGAAGACGGGCATGGCACTGCGCGAGGCGGAGAGCTATGTGCATGACGTCCTGAACGTCTTCATGTGCACGGGCTTCACGCGCGATACGGGACAGTATTTCATGAAGGCGAGCCCGGTGCGGCCGGGGGATTATCTGGAGTTCTTTGCGGAGATCGATCTGCTTGGCTGCATGTCGGCCTGCCCGGGCGGGGATTGCTCGGCGCAGCATTCCTCCGACACGGCGAAGTGCTATCCAATGGTCGTTGAGATCTACAAGCCCGCCGGCCTGCCGGAGGGCTGGGCGCCGCCGGCCGTGAACGGCTACGACGGCACCCACGGGCTTTAAGCGTCAGCGCGGCCGGCGGACGGCGCGGATCTTTCCGCTTCGGCCGCCGCCGCAGAAGAAGCGGTCGCCGCCGTCGGATTCGAGGCCGGATACGCCGGTTCCCTCGGGCATGACGATGGTGTCGAGCACCGCGCCCGTCTTCGGGTCCAGGCGGCGCAGGTCGCTTTCCTCGCCCTCCCAGGTGCCGTGCCACAATTCGCCATCCACCCAGGTGACGCCGGTCACCATGCGGTTGCTCTGGATGACGCGGAGGACGGCGCCGGTCTCGGGATCGATCTGGTGGATCTGCTTGCTGCGATATTGCCCGACCCAGAGCGAGCCTTCCGCCCAGGTGAGGCCGGAATCGCCGCCTTCGCCGGGGGCGGGGATGGTGGCGAGCACCGCGCCGGAGGCGGGATCGATCTTGCGGATGCGGTCTTCCGCGATCTGGAAGAGGTGGCGGCCGTCATAGGCGGTGCCGGCATGGGCGGCGATGTCGATCGAGCGCAGCACGGTGCCCTCGTCCGGGTCCACCGCATTGACCTTGTCGCCGGAGGCGAACCAGACGGTTTTACCGTCATAGGTGACGCCATGGACCTGCTCCACGCCGGGGAACGGGCCGTATTCGCGGATGATATCTGCTTGGGAAGTGGTCATCGTCTGTCTCCTTTGGATCGTTGAATGATGCGATCCTAATCGCCCGGCAGCGGACCCGGGAGTAACAAGAGTGTCGAGAAAGCGCCGGCCGTGGGCGTGAGCCAGCGGCGGGTGCGCCCGCCGCCGATCGCCTGCACCTTTCCGGCGGCCGAAAGCTGTTCGAGCGCGCGCTGCACGGTGCGCGCGCTGGTGCCGAGCGCGATCGAAAGCGCGGAGCTCGACCAGGCCTCGCCATCGGCGAAGAGCGCCAGCACCTCGGCATGCGGTTCGTCCAGCGGCGGGGCGAGCACGGCGACCGGCCGGTCCTCGCGTGGCGCCAGCAGGAAACCATCCTTTGTGGCGGTGATGTCCGCCAGCGGCTCCAGCTCCGCGCGCAGCCGGCCCATTTCCACACGCAGCCGGGCGCGGTGGGATTCGTCGGCATGCCTGGCGCGGAAGGCGTTGAAGAGCAGCGTTTTCCGGCCGGCATCATCGGGCCAGGCCTCGGCCAGCGTCCTGAGCAGGGAAAACAGGATCGGCCGGGTGGCGAGCGAAATCGACCGCTCCCCGCAGCGGACGACGTGGCGGCAGGCGTCGACGACGAGCGTTTGCGTTGCAAGCAGCGCTTCGACGGCGTCGGGAAGCAGCGGGCGTTCCGCGCCGCGGGTTATCAGGCGGGCGGCCGGTTTTTGCAGGATGGCGGCGGCGTCCTCCACCTCCGCCATCAGGGCCGGGATGCGGGCCTGCCTGGCGGCGTCTGCGGCGCGGGCGAAGGCCTCGCGGGCCATCGTGGTGCGCAGCCGGCGGATCGCGATGCCGGCGGCGGCCAGTTCGTGCGCGGTGCGCAGCGGCGGGGGAAGCGTCGCCGGATCGACCTCGGCGAGCAGGGCCGCGGCATCGTCCAGCCGGCCGATCAGCAGCAGGCGGCGGATCGCGAGCGTTCTGGCATGGGCGGCGTTAAGGCGGTCGCCGTGGGCCGCGAGCGTCGCGCCGGCTGCGGCGAGCGCCTTTACCGGCCAGGTGAGATCGCGCGACACGAGGGCGATTTCCGCCTCGGCGACGACGCAGCGCGCCCGCGCCACGGCCTCCCGCGGGCCGAAGGCGCGGGCTGCACTTTTCAGCAGGGTTTTCGCGCGGTCGAGCTCGCCGAGCTGCGCCATGGCGATGCCGCGCAGGGCCAGCGCGGGCGCGTCGTCACGTAACGCCACGCGGTTCAGCGCGCCGAGCGGATCGCCGGTGGCAAGGGCCCGGGCGGCGGCTGTGATCATCGAGTCCATGGTTTTCCCGTCACACTTGTAACTCCCGCGCTCCGGTGTTGCCCGCCTATTTTGGGCGCACCGAAACAGGAGAATGGAGTTTCCCGATGCGCAATCAAGTCGTTTCGCACGAGGACTGGTTGGCGGCCCGCCTGGAATTGCTCGCCGCCGAGAAGGAATTTTCCCGCCAGCGCGAGGCGCTGACGCGCCGCCGCATGGCCATGCCCTGGGAACGCGTGGAGAAACCCTATCGTTTCGAGGGACCGAAGGGCGTGGCGACGCTGGAGGATCTGTTCGGCGGTCGCTCGCAGCTCCTCGTCTATCATTTCATGCTCGGGCCGGACTGGCAGGAGGGCTGCAAGCACTGCTCCTTCTGGGCTGACAATTTCGACGGCATTCCGGTCCATCTGGCTCAGCGCGACGTGACCTTCACGGCGATCTCGCGCGCGCCGCTGCCGCAGATCGAGGCCTACCGGCAGCGCATGGGCTGGCATTTCCCCTGGGTGTCGTCCGGCGCCAGCGATTTCAACTTCGATTACCAGGCGTCGGCGACGCCCGAAGAGCTCGCGGCGGGCCGCGCCGTCTACAATTTTGCGATTCGTCCGGTCACGGTGTCGGAAATGGTCGGCGTCAGCGTCTTTTACAGGAGCGGGCCGGGTGAGGTGTACCACACCTATTCCTGCTACGCGCGCGGGGTCGAGATGCTGAACGGTGCCTATCACTACCTCGACCTCGTGCCGAAGGGCCGCGACGAAGGCGGCCTGCGCTATCCGATGGAATGGGTGAAGCGGCACGATGAGTATTGATTTTGGGGCGGCTCCGGCCAAAAATCCGGCCGGCCGCGAAGGGAGATGACAATGATCCATACGCATTATCGCTGGGTGATCGTCGCTGCGGGCGGCCTGCTCGGCTGCATCGCCATCGGCGCCATGTTCTCGCTGCCGGTCTTCCTGCTGCCCATATCGAAGGACACGGGCTGGTCGGTGACGGGCGTTTCCACCGCCATGACCATCGGCTTCCTGGCCATGGCCTTCGCCAGCATGGTCTGGGGCGGCCTGTCGGACCGCTGGGGGCCGCGGCCGGTGGTGCTCACCGGCTCGGTGCTGCTCGCCGCAAGCCTGGGGCTTGCCAGCATCGCGACGTCGCTCGTCGCCTTCCAGTTCGTCTTCGGCCTGCTCGTCGGTATCGCTGCCGCCGCGGTCTTCGCGCCGATGATGGCCTGCGTGACGGGCTGGTTCGACACGCATCGCAGCCTTGCCGTCTCGCTGGTTTCGGCGGGCATGGGCATGGCGCCGATGACCATGTCGCCCTTCGCCGCCTGGCTGGTCTCCGGCTACGACTGGCGCACCTCCATGCAGATCATCGCCGTCGTCGTCGCGGTGGTGATGATCCCGGTCTCGCTTCTGGTGCGGCGTGCGCCGGCGCTCGAGGCGGGCGGCGCCGATCTGGTTGAGGCCGACGAGCCGCAGGGCGGCATGAGTACGCGCGACGTGCTGAAATCGCCGCAATTCGTCATTCTCTGCCTGACGAACTTCTTCTGCTGCGCCACCCATTCGGGGCCGATCTTCCACACGGTGAGTTATGCCATCACCTGCGGCATCCCGATGATCGCGGCCGTCTCGATCTACAGCATCGAAGGGCTGGCCGGCCTCGGCGGCCGTGTCGCCTTCGGCATCCTCGGCGACCGGTTCGGCGCCAAGCACATCCTCGTGCTCGGGTTGCTCGCGCAGGCTTTTGGCGCGCTGGCTTACGTCTTCACCGGCGGGCTTGCCTCGTTCTACATCGTCGCCGGCCTGTTCGGCTTCATCTATGCGGGCGTGATGCCGCTTTATGCGGTGATCGCGCGGGAAAACTTTCCGCTGCGCATGATGGGCACGGTCATCGGCGGCACGGCCATGGCCGGCAGCCTCGGCATGGCGCTCGGGCCGGTTGCCGGCGGGCTGATCTACGATACTTTCGCCAGCTACACCTGGCTCTATGTCGGCTCCTGGGGCATCGGCATCGGCGCTTTCCTGATCGCCATGACCTTCAAGCCGGTGCCGAAGGCGCGGGAAGCGCTTGCGGCAGCTTGATCGCGACGCACGAAAAACCCGCCGTCAAAGGACGGCGGGTTTTGTTCGAGATCATGGTTGTTATGCCGCGCCGGCGGGATCGCCGATCGGCATCAAAGCGGGCTTGGTGGCCTGCTCGCGTTTGATTTTCTCGTCTTCCGTTTCCATCTCGCTGCCCTCGACGGGAGCGCCGTCCTCGGGCTTGCGTTTCTCGGGAGAAGGATTTTTTGGGTTCGTCATGGTGCGTCTCCTCAAAAGTTCAGGAACTGCTCGGGGTCGCGGCGGGCGCGCATGAGAAGGTCCAGCTCCCGCTTGGAGGGACCGAACTTCTCGAACAGGCGCCTGGCCTCCTGCGCGGGCAGGTCATAGGCCGCGCGAAAGGTTTCCACCGTGTAGCGTTCTCCCGAGAGCCTTCGATGGTCGGGAAAGAGCTTGGATTGGTCCGGCATATGCGATCACGCCTAATGGTCTTCGACGGTCCTTCAACCGGAAAGGCGGGCGATTGTTCCGATGGGTGCGGGGAAAAATTCGGGCGGAGCGCCAGCCCGCTTGTGCCGCGCTGAATGATGCGAGGCCTGGTGGGAAAACTGCCGCGCGAACCGGGCGAAACAGAGACGGGGCCGGAGCATTCACGATCCGACCCCGCCGTCCGGGAGAAACTTTTCAGGAGCCTGCTACCGGCGCGCGCATCTAAAATTCGTCACACGTAAATTGCATACCGTGAGACCCGGTTGATTGTATTTTGTCGTTGTTTCAGCTCGCCGGCAAGCCTTTTCATATGGCGAAATGGCTTTTTATACGGCGCCTCCAACCTGTTCATGTCGGACGTACATAGCTTGATGACCATTGTACATGGGAAGTCCGGGCGGATTGTCGACATTTCATGTCTGAAAGTGTTGATGATAATTTTTTTGCATCGTACACAATAATTGCGATCCAAATGGTCGCGGTGTGGGGGCGGGGCTGCTGGAGGGCGGCGTTGCCTGCCGCACCCAACAACACCCGATTGGGAGGGGAAGCATGAAACAGGCACTTCTGACGATCTGCGCGGCGGCGCTCGGGCTTTCGGTTGCCGGGGCGGCATCGGCGGCGGGCACGCTTGAAACCGTGAAGGCGCGCGGCAAGCTCGTCTGCGGCGTATCGCTGGCAACGCCGGGCTTTGCGGCGCCGGATGACAAGGGCCGCATGCAGGGCTTCGATGCCGATATCTGCCGCTCGATTGCGGCTGCGGTGTTCGGTGATGGCGACAAGGTCGATTTCGTCCCGACCAACATCAACACGCGCTTCCAGGCGCTGCAATCCGGCGAAATCGACGTTCTGTCGCGCCAGACCACCCACACCTTCTCGCGCGACGCTTCGCTCGGCCTCGATTTCGGCCCGACGGTGTTTTATGACGGCCAGGGCCTGATGGTCGCCAAGTCGCTCGGCGTTTCCAGCGCCAAGGAGCTGACGGAAGCCGCGATCTGCACCCTGCCGGGCACCACGACGGCGCAGAACATTTCCGACTTCTTCCGCGCCATCAACGGCAAGTTCGAACTCGTCGTCTTCGAAAGCCCGGACGAGAACCGCGCCGCCTTCTATTCCGGCCGCTGCGAGGCGATCACCTCGGACCGCTCGGACCTCGCCTCGATCCGCGCCGTCGCCAACAATCCGGACGACTATATCGTCCTGCCGGAGACCATCTCCAAGGAGCCGCTGGCGCCGGCCTTCCGCCAGAACGATTCCAACTGGGGTGATATCGTTTCCTGGTCGGTCTGGCTGCTGATGGCGGCGGAAGAGAAGGGCATCACCCAGGCGAATGTCGACGAGAAGCTGAAGAGCGAGGACCCGGACGTGCAGCGCATGCTGGGCGCCACCGAGGAACTCGGCAAGATGCTCGGCCTCGATAACAAGTGGGGCTACAACGTCATCAAGAGCGTCGGCAATTACGGCGAAGTCTTCGAGCGCAACCTCGGCGAGGGCACCAAGCTCGGTCTGACCCGCGGCCCGAACGCCCTGTGGAATGCCGGCGGACTGATCTACTCGCCGCCGATCCGCTGATCGCCCCATAGCCGGACGCGCGCCTTTTTTGCGCGCGTCCCCTTTCCCTATATCCGGCGGCGAGGTTTCATGGCTTTCCTGCATGACATGCGCTTTCGCGCCTATTTTTATCAGGTCGTCGCGATCGGTTTCGTGGTGTTGGCCGGTTGGACGATGTTTTCGACGGCCAGCGACAACCTCGCCAAGCAGAACATCGCGACCGGCTTCGACTTCCTGACGCGGCCGGCGGGCTTCGTCATCACCGAGGCCGCTATCGCCTTCGAGGCGACGGATACGGTCGGCCGGGCGATCCTCGTCGGCATCGCCAATACGGTGAAGGTGTCGCTGCTCGCCGCCATCTTCGGCACGCTGCTCGGCCTTGGCGTCGGCATCGCGCGCATGTCACACAATCCGCTGCTGGCGCGCCTTGCGCTCACCTATGTCGAGCTTCTGCGCAATGTGCCGCTGCTGCTCTATCTCTTCCTCTGGTATTCGCTGATCATCCTCGTGCTGCCGCCGGTCAAGCAGGCGCTGAACCTTCTGCCCGGCGTCTACCTCTCAAACAGCGGCCTCGTCGTGCCGGCGGCCCTGCTGCAAAGCGGTGGCCTGGCGCTTCTCGCCTGCCTCGTCGGCGGCGCGGCGGCGGCGTTCTTCATCCGCACGGTGGCGACGCGCAGGCGCATTGCGACCGGCCAGCCGAACCAGGGCGGCTTGCTTGCGATTGCCGCATTGCTCGCACCTGTCTTTCTTCTCTGGCTTGCCGGCGGGTTCAGCGTCGATTGGGATTTCCCGACGGCTGGAAAGTTCCGCCTGACGGCCGGGCTGCATGTGCGGCCGGAATTCGTGGCGCTGCTTTTCGGGCTGGCGCTCAGCGCCTCGGCCAATGTCGCGGAAATCGTGCGCGCCGGCATTCAGGCGGTCGGCAAGGGGCAGTGGGAGGCATCCGCGGCGCTCGGGCTTTCGCGGGGAAAAACCATGCGGCTCGTCGTGCTGCCGCAGGCGCTGCGCATCATCATCCCGCCGCTCACCAACACCTATCTCACCGTCTTCAAGAACAGTTCGCTGGCGATTGCCATCGGTTATCCGGACCTCGTCATGGTCTCCAACACGGTGATGAACCAGACCGGCCAGGCGATCGAGACCATCGCAATCTTCATGGGCGTCTATCTCGCGCTGTCGATCACCATCTCGCTGATCATGAACTGGTACAATGCGCATGTCGCGCTGAAGGAGCGCTGACATGGCCGATGTTCAAATGCTGGCACTCGCCCCGCCGCAACCGGCGCCGACCGCCCAACGCCTCGGCAAGCTCTCCGCCTATTTCGGCACGCCGGGCAACACGATCATCAGCGTGGCATCGATCGCCATCATCCTGTTCGTCATCAAGCTCGCCTTCGGCTGGCTGGTCGTCGATGCGGTGTTTTCCGGCAATGGCGAGACCTGCAAGGTATCGGGCGGCGCCTGCTGGCCGTTCGTCGCGCAAAAACTGCGCTACATGCTGTTCGGCTTCTACCCTTACGAGGAGCAATGGCGGCCGCTCACGGCGCTTCTCCTGCTGTTCGGTGCCTGCGGCGTCTCGATGGTCCCGCGCTTCTGGAGCCGAGCCCTGCTCGTCGCCTGGATCGTCGTCATCCTGCCGGTGCTCTATATTCTGATGGCGGGCGGTCTCTTCGGGCTGACGCCGGTGCCGACCACGAGCTGGGGCGGCCTGCCGCTGTCCTTCCTGCTCTCCTTCATCGGGCTGACGCTCGCCATGCCGCTCGGCATCGTGCTGGCGCTTGCGCGCGCCTCCAACCTGCCGGCAATTCGCGTGCTGGCCGTCGGTTTCATCGAGATCGTGCGCGGCGTGCCGCTGATCAGCATCCTCTTCATGGCCACGGTGATGCTGCCGCTGTTCATGCCGGATGGCGTGACCATCGACAAACTGGTGCGTGCGCAGGTGGCGATCATCCTTTTCGCCTCGGCCTATATTGCCGAGATCGTGCGTGGCGGTCTTCAGGACGTTCCCGTCGGCCAGTTCGAGGCGGGAAAATCGCTCGGGCTGCATTACTGGCAGGTCATGCGCAAGATCGTGCTGCCGCAGGCCTTGAAGAAGGTCATCCCGCCGATGGTGGGTCTGTTCATCGGTTTCTTCCAGGATACGACGCTCGTCACCATCGTCGGCCTCGTGGATTTCCTCGATACGGTGCGCTCCGCCATCCGCGACCCGGAATGGCAGGGCATTGCCGTGCTCGAAGGCTACCTCGTCGCCGCCGCCGTCTACTTCACCTTCAGCGCCCTGATGGGAGCCTATAGCCGCTTCCTCGAACAGCATTTCAGGACGACCCATGCCTAGAACCGTCATCCGCAACGCCCATACGATCGTCGCCTATGACGCGGCCCGCGGCGGGCATGCCTATATGTATGATGCGGACGTCGTCTTCGACGCGAACGGGTTCGTTCAGGTCGGCGGCCACTATGACGGGCCGTTCGAGCGCGAAATTTCCGGCCGCGATCGCATGGTCCTGCCGGGCTTCGTCAACGTGCATTGCCATTCCGGCGAGGAGCCGATTTCCAAGAGCCTGTTCGAGGATGCCGGCACGGCGGCGCTCTGGGGCCAGGCGATGTACGAATATTCGACGCTGATCGAGATCGGCGACGATGCGGTGCAGGCGGCACTCACCGTCATGCTCGGCGACCTGCTGCGCAGCGGTGTCACCACCTTCGTCGATATCGCCGGCACGCACGAGTGCTGGCTGCCGACGCTCGCGCAGAGCGGCGCGCGCGCCTATGTCGCCCCCGGCTTCCGCGAGGCCGCCTGGCATGTGGAAGACAGCCACCGGCTCGATTTCCGCTGGAACGAGGCGCGCGGCCGAGAGGCCTTTGCCCGGGCGCTGGAAACGGTCGATGCCGCCGAGGCCCATCCCTCCGGCCGGCTCGGCGGCGTGATCGCGCCGGCACAGGTCGAGACTTGCTCGCCGGAACTGTTGCAGGAGGCGGCCGAGGCGGCGCGCTCGCGCGGCGTGCCGATCACCATCCATGCCGCGCAGACCATGGCCGAACACGAGGAACTCCTGCGCCGCCACGGCCTCACCGCCGTGCACTATCTCGAAAAGCTCGGCATTCTCGGGCCGGACCTCATCCTCGGCCATTGCATCTTCATCGACAGCCACAGCTGGACGCGCCAGCGCACGGCGCTCGACCTGGAGCGGCTGGCGAAAAGCGGCACTACCGTCGCCCATTGCCCGGTCACGTTTTCGCGCAGCGGCATGGTTTTGCAGTCGCTCGGGCGTTACCGGACAAACGGTGTCAACGTGGCTCTCGGCACGGACAGCTATCCGTTCAACATGCTGGAGGAGATGCGCATGGCGATGATCTGCGCCCGCATCGCCGGCGGCTCGGTGTTTGACGTTTCGACGGCTGATGTCTTCGAAGCGGCGACGCTGACCGGTGCCAAGGCTCTCGGACGCAGCGATATTGGCCGCATCGCCCCGGGCGCCAAGGCGGATTTTTCGCTGATCGACCTCAAGCATCCCGGCATGCAGCCGGTCTATGATCCGCTGCGCAACCTGCTGCATTGCGCGGCCGAGCGCGCGGTTGCCGCCGTCTATGTCGACGGCACCTGCGTGATGGAGAACGACCGGCCGACGCTGGTCGACTATGACGGCGCGCTTCAGGAATTGCAGGCGGTGCAGGATTTCGCGGTGCGCCGCTTGCCGGCGAACGATCCGCGCGGACGCCCCGCTTCGGAACTGGCGCCGCTCTCGTTGCCGGTGCTGCCGCATCCGTGATGCTGCGGATCGCCAAGGCGCGGGGGAGGCCCTATGATGCTTCTCCCGATCCCTGACGCAGCTTCGCCGACCATGCCCCGACGTCTGACCTTTCTCCGCACCTCGGCCGCCCTTGCCGGCGGCTGGCTGCTCTTGCTGGTCGCTTTCGGCCTCTATTCGGCGACAAGTCACCGGCAGGCGCTGGAGCAGGACGTGTCGGAAAGCGGGCGTTCGTTGCAGCGCGCCATCTCGCAGCGCGTCGCCCAGCATGATGCCCATCTGACGAGCCTCAGCGCGCTCGGCCTCGCGCAGGCGCAGCCATCGGCGGATTTCGACCTCGTCGCCAGATCGATCCTGCGCTTCTATCCGCGCGTCGTCGCCATCGACCTCATCCGCCTGCCGGCCGGCGAGGTGGTGAGCTCCGCAAAATCCGCGGACGGCTCGACGGTCGACCCCGCGCAGGTCGCAAAGGCGGTCGAGGGCCTCGCCTCCGGCAAGGCCGTCTATGGCGCGGATACCCGGTCCGGCCATTATCGCCTGATGAAGCGCATGAACGACACCCTGGCCGTCAGCCTAGATATCGACGGCGCCAAACTTATCGAGGGCGAGGAACTGCCGCGCTGGGCCGCACTGACGCTGGCGACCGCCGACGGGCCGCTCATCGAAACCGGCGCGAAACAGCCCGCCGCATCCTCCTTCCTCGCGCGCACCATCCGCTTCGATGCGCCGATCGCCAGCGCCACGCAGCCGCTGCGACTCTCGCTGCAACGGCATGTCACGCTCGCCGAGCTTCTGCCCGTACTGCCGCTCGCGCTCTTCGCGGCGATATCGCTCGCCGGGCTGGTGCTCGTGCGCTCGCTGCTGCGGCACCGGCAGGACGCGGCCGTGGCGCGGGCGGCGGTCGAGGCCGCGTCGCGGCGCGAGGCGCTGCGGCAGCATGAGACGAAGCTTGCTCATGCGCTGCGCATCAACAGCATGGGCGAGATGGCGTCGGGCATCGCCCATGAGCTGACCCAGCCGCTGACGGCACTTCTGAGCCAGAGCCAGGCCGGGCGGCGCATCGCGGCGGCTAATGGCTTGCAGGACACGCCGATCGACACCGTGCTCGCCGCCAATGTGCTCCAGGCCAAGCGCGCGGCGGCTATTCTGGTGCGGCTGCGCGCCTATGTCGGCAAGAGCGCGGAGGCGCCGGGCGTGCACGACCTCTGCCGCCACGTCGCCGATATCGTGGCGCTGTCACGCATCGACCTCGACCGGCGCGGCATCGCGCTCGATCTCGACCTGCCCGATGCCCCGGCGCCGGCGCGCGTCGATCCGGTGGAGATCGAGCAGGTTATCCACAACCTCGTCCGCAACGCCGCCGATGCGGTGGAGCAGGCAGGCCGGGCGGATGGACGGGTTTCGGTCTCCTTGCGGGCTGCGGGGCAGACCTATGAGATCCTGGTCGCGGACAACGGCACGGGCATTGCCGACAATGTCCTGCCGCGGCTGTTCGAGCCATTCTTCTCCAGCAAGCCGGACGGTATGGGGCTTGGGCTCAGCCTGTGCGAAAGCATCGTCGAGCGTTTCGACGGCAGCATCTCGGCGGCAAACGGAGCAGGGGGCGGGGCGGTGTTCACCGTGCGCCTGCCCGCCGCGCACGAGACGCAGACACAAGAGGAAGCAGCGGAATGACGATGGCGCCGGTCTATCTGGTCGATGACGACGAGGGCGTTCGCAGCGCCCTGTCGCTGCTGCTCGGCACCTACGGCATCCGCATCGAGACGTTTGGCGACCCCGCAGCCTTCCTGGCGCGTGCGCCAAAACTGAAACCCGGCGTGCTGCTGCTCGACTTGCGCATGCCGGCGATCACCGGCTTGCAACTGCACGAAAAACTTGCGGCCATCGGCTGCGACTGGCCGACCATCATCTGCACCGGCCATGGTGACGTGCATGCCTGCCGCCGCGCCTTCAAGGCGGGCGTCGTCGACTTCCTGACGAAGCCGGTCGACGAGCAGGTGCTGATCGAGGCCCTGCAACAGGCGTCCGGCGCGCTCGACGTGCATGCGGAGCGGGCGGAGGCGGCGAAGCTCGTGGCGCAACTGACCGATCGCGAGCGCGAGGTGCTGGACATGGTCGGCCGCGGCTGGTCGACGCGGGAGATCGCGGAGGCCCTGCAACTCTCGCCCCGCACGGTGGATACGCACCGGGCGAACATCGCCCAGAAACTCGGCACGACCTCGGTCGCCGAGTTCGCGCGCCTCGCCTTGATCGGCCAGGCTCCGTAGTCCTACGGACCCCGCTCCGTCCGTCCACCGATACCGCCACAAGCGGAAATCTCCGAAAAGAGGGCCGTCGCCGCCAACGAGACCCGGGCGGCCCAGATGGAGATAACGATGAAGACGTTCGTAGCCGCTGCCTTTGCCGCCCTCACGCTTGCCGGCGCCGCCCAGGCTGAAATCCTCACCGAGCGCAACATGCCGCTCGACATCGCCGTCGAAGCGGCCGATGCCGCGGTCAAGGCCTGCGCGGCCAAGAAGTTCAACGTGACGGTGGCCGTGGTCGACCGCGCCGGCGTCACCCGCGTCGTGCTGCGCGCCGACCGCGCCGGCCCGCACACGCTCGACAGCGCCGTCCGCAAGGCCTACACCGCCGCGTCCTTCCGCACCCCGACTCAGAAGATCGCTGAAAATGTCGGCAAGAACCCGGCCGCAGCCCAGCTCGTCTCGATCGAAAACCTGCTCGTGCTTGCCGGCGGCGTACCGGTGAAGGCCGGCGAAGAGACGATCGGCGCCATCGGCGTCGGCGGTGCACCGAGCGGCGACATCGACGACGAATGCGCCCGCGCCGGCATCGAAGCGGTCAGCGCCAAGCTGAAGTAATTCATTCGCTTGAGAAAAAGCCCCGGTGTCGTGCGGACATCGGGGCTTTTCGCGTTTGCGTGCCTTGCATCAAGCTGGTGACGACGGTCGCCACCGTCATTTCTGGGATTCCTATTCGCGGCCGGGCGAAATATGAGTGATTCATGGATGATTCGGCAGCGATTCGATTTTCCGATCGTTGCGGCAGGGCGTTCCGGACGGTCTCCCTGCTCGCAACCTTTGCGGCGGCAGCGATGGTCGCCGGCTGTGCAGCGCGGCCGGGCGTCGGCATCGCGACGCTTTCGACCACCGTGCCGACGTCGAGCGCGCTGGTTCTGCCCGCGCCGGGCTCCCTGTCGATTATCAGCGTGGTCCAGCGGCAATATACCAATGCGATCGAGCAGCAGATCGCTCTTTCGACGTCGGCCGCCACTTCCGGCCAGAATTTCATCAGTATCCAGGCCTTGGGGCCAGCGGAAACGGTGGCCCTGCCGGCCGGCGCGCTCGCCTTCAAGCCCGTGCAGCACGGTGCCATCCGCAGCGAGATGCGCACCTACCTGCCGGGCCGTTCGCTCGCGATCTCGGCGAATTTCGTGCGCAACAACTATGGACCCTTCGGCTATGCCTATGGACGGGGTGCTGGCGATGACGGCTGCCTCTACGGCTGGCAGCAGATCCGCTCGGACGAGGCCGATCGCAACCACCTGAACAGCCTTGGCATGCTCCAGATCCGCCTGCGCGTCTGCCAGACGGGCGCAAGCGAAAAGGAGCTGGTCGAGATGATGTATGGCTACACCATCGTCGGCGGCTTTTCCGGCACGACCTGGAACCCATACGGCACGCCGGCCTCCGTCGATAGCCAGATCGGCGGCGGCCAACCGCTGCGCGTTGCGGTGGAGGAGCGCAAGGTGCCGGTGGCAACCGTTCGCGTGGAGACCGAAGCACGCGTGCCCGCGACCCGCCGCCTGCCGGAGAAGAAGCCTACGCTTCTCGACACGGGAGACGCCGTCATCGTGCCGTCGCCTTCGGGCGGGGCGAGCACGGAAACCGAAGGCGAGGCCGTCGTGGTGCCGTCGCCCGTATGTGTTACATCGACTACCGGATCGACAACCTGCAATTGATTTAGGGGCCGCCAACCTCATTTTTCGTTAACATAATGGTGCGTAAGGTTTGCCCAAACGCGCTATGACGGCGAAGGACGGCGAATGAGACATATTGGCACGGTCATCCTGTGGGCGATGATTTCCGCCGTGGTGATCCTCGTGATCACGCTGCCCATCAACCTCCAGACCCAGCTTGTTGCCAGCATCGCGGTCGTCACCTTCATGGCGGTCATCAAGGTGCTGCGCGCCGAGGGAATCTGGCGCCTGATCGCGCTCGCCTTCGGCACGGCCGTCGTGCTGCGTTATGTCTACTGGCGCTCGACCAGTACGCTGCCGCCGCTGAACCAGCTGGAAAACTTCATTCCCGGCTTCCTGCTCTACCTCGCCGAAATGTACAGCGTGATGATGCTGGCGCTCAGCCTCTTCGTCGTCGCCATGCCGCTGCCGCCGCGCAAGAGCCGTGTCGCGGAGACGGGCAAGCTGCCTTCCGTCGACGTGTTCGTGCCGAGCTACAACGAGGATATCGGCCTTCTCGCCAACACGCTCGCCGCCGCCAAGGCGATGGATTATCCGCCGGAAAAGCTGACCGTCTGGCTGCTCGACGATGGCGGCACGGAGCAGAAGCGCAATGCGGCCGCCGTCATAGAGGCGCAGATGGCCGAAGCCCGCCACCGCGAGCTCCAGGCGCTCTGCCGCGATCTCAACGTCAACTACCTGACCCGCGCCCGCAACGAACATGCCAAGGCCGGCAACATGAACAACGGCATGCAGCATTCGACGGGTGAACTCATCGCCATCTTCGATGCGGACCATGCACCGGCACGCGACTTCCTGCGCGAGACGGTCGGCTATTTCGCGGACGACCAAAAACTCTTCCTCGTCCAGACGCCGCACTTCTTCCTCAACCCGGACCCGCTGGAGCGCAACCTGCGCACCTTCGAGACGATGCCGAGCGAAAACGAGATGTTCTACGGCATCATCCAGCGCGGCCTCGACAAGTGGAACGCCTCGTTCTTCTGCGGCTCGGCGGCGGTGCTCCGGCGCACCGCGCTCAACGAGGCCGGCGGCTTTTCCGGCCTTTCGATCACCGAGGACTGCGAGACGGCGCTCGCGCTGCATTCGCGCGGCTGGAACAGCGTGTATGTCGACAAGCCGCTGATCGCCGGCCTGCAGCCTGCCACCTTCGCCAGCTTCATCGGCCAGCGCAGCCGCTGGGCGCAGGGCATGATGCAGATCCTGCGTTTCCGCTTTCCGCTGTTCAAGCGCGGGCTCACCGTGCCGCAGCGCCTTTGTTACATGTCGTCGATGCTGTTCTGGCTGTTCCCGTTCCCGCGCACGATCTTCCTCTTCGCGCCGCTGTTCTACCTGTTCTTCGATCTCGAAATCTTCACGGCATCGGGTGGCGAGTTCCTCGGCTATACGCTCGCCTACATGCTCGTGAACCTGATGATGCAGAACTATCTCTACGGCTCGTTCCGCTGGCCGTGGATTTCCGAACTCTACGAATATGTGCAGAGCGTGCACCTGCTGCCCGCCGTCGTCTCGGTGATGCTGAACCCGACCAAGCCGACCTTCAAGGTGACGGCGAAGGACGAATCGATCGCGGTGGCGCGGCTGTCGGAAATCAGCCGGCCGTTCTTCGTCATCTTCGCCGTGCTGTTCATCGCCTTCCTGATGAGCATCTACCGCTTCTATTCCGAACCCTACAAGGCGGACGTCACACTCGTCGTCGGCGCCTGGAACCTCTTGAACCTCCTCATCGCCGGCTGCGCGCTCGGTGTCGTTTCGGAGCGCAGCGAGCGGGCGGCGAGCCGGCGCGTGACCGTCAAGCGGCGCTGCACCTTCGTCGCCGGCGGCCTGCACCATCCGGCGACGCTGGAGAACGTTTCGGCACATGGCGCGCGCGTGCAGGTCTTCGGCCTGGAGGCGGAGCTTGCGACGGGTGTGCGGGGCGAACTGCGTTTCACGCCCTACGGCTCCGATCATGAGGAGGCCCTGCCGGTCGATGTGCGCAATGTGGAAAACCAGGGCAGCGTGGTCGCCGTCGGCTGCCGCTTCCTGCCGGAGGAGGCGCGGCACCATTCGCTCGTCGCCGACCTGATCTTCGCCAACTCCAACCAGTGGAGCGATTTCCAGGTGTCGCGGCGCTACAATCCGGGCCTGTTCCGCGGTTCGCTGTGGTTCCTGGGCGTCGCCCTCTACCAGACGAGCCGCGGGCTCGTCTATTTCGCGCGCAGCTTCGGCGGCGGCAAGCGGGAGGCTGCACCGTGATGCTCCCTCCTGCAAGGACCGCGCTCATCGGCCTCGTTTTCGCGCTGACCGCCTCCGTCGCGTTCGGACAGGATTCGGCTGTACCCTTCGACATGTCCGGCGAACGCACACCGGGTACGGAGCAGAAGCCGGTGGTCGAGGGCGGCACGCCTGTGACGACGACCGAAACCAAGGAGCCGGAAAAGAAGGTCGCGACGCCCGATCCGCTGACCCGGCGCTATATCGTTCCCGCGACCTCGCTGCTTCTCGAAGGCGAGGCGGCGAGCCAGTCCTTCCCGGTCTTCCTCACCCCGCAGCAGGCCGAGAGCGCGACGTCGATCAACCTCGGCTATTCCAACGCCGTCGTGGTGGCGCCGGAATCCTCGCGGCTGACCGTCGTCGTCAACGACGTTTCGGTCGGCGAACTGCCGGTGCAGTCGGCCGAGGGCACCAAGGACATGCGGTTCGACCTGCCGAAGGGATTGCTCCGGCCGGGTCTCAACCGCGTCACCTTCAACGCCGTGCACCGCCACCGCACCGACTGTACGGTCCGCTCGACCTACGACCTGTGGACCGCGGTCGATCCGGCGCGCACCTTCCTGACGGTGCCGGCCGATACCAGCGGCCGGCTTCTGACCACCGACGACATCGCCGCCATCGGCCTCGGGCCGACCGGGCAGACGAAATTCGTCATGGTGGCGCCGGACATGGGCCAGCCGGTCGCCACCAATGCGCTGATGCGGCTGAGCCAGGGCCTCGCGCTGATGGCGAAGATGCCGAACCAGACATTTGATATCGTTGACGCGCTGCCGGCGACGGCCGGTGCCGGCGAGATGACGGTGCTGGTCGGCACCGCCGACGACCTGGCGGCGATGCTGCCGAGCCTGCCGGTAACGGCGCGGTCCTCCGCGGTCGCCACCTTCGTTGATGCGCCTGCGGGCAACCGCAAGATCTTCGTCGTCAGTGGGCCGGACTGGCCCTCGATCGAGGGAGCGGTGGAGGGCATGCTGGCGCCCATCGACCGGCCGCTCGGCGTCACGCGCGAAGCGCTCAGCGTGCGCCAGCGCAATGCCACCGAAATGCCGCTGGTCTCCGGCGAGATGTCGCTATCCTTCGCCTCGCTCGGCGTGCGCACCGGCGAATTCACTGGGCGGCGCTACCGCACCGGCTTCGACATCGGCATCCCCTCGGACTTCTATGCGGATGCCTATGGCGAGGCGCGGCTGCTGCTCGATGCGGCCTACTCGCCGGAAGTGCTGCCGGGCAGCCATATCGATATCTATGTCAACGGCAACATCGCCACCACCGTGCCGATCACCAGCCGCAACGGCGGCATTTTCCGCCATCTGCCGATCCGCGTGACCATGCGGCATTTCCGGCCGGGGCCGAACCGCGTCGACATCGAGACCGTGCTGATGACGGAGGCGGACAAGATCTGCGCGCCGGGCGCCAGCGCCAGCGAGGAGCCGCGGTTCGCGCTGTTCGATTCGTCCGAATTCCGCATGCCGCGCTTCGCCCGCGTCGCGCGCCTGCCGAACCTGTCCGCTCTGTCCGGCACGGGTTTTCCCTATAACGGCCAGGTCGATCCGACGGCGCTCTACCTCGACCGTCTCGACGCGGACACGCTTTCGACGAGCGCGACCTTCCTTGGCAAGATGGCGGTTTCGAGCGGGCGGGCGCTGCTGGTGAGGCCGGAATCCTCGGCGCTGGCGATCGGCGAGCGCAACGCCATTCTCGTCGGCACCATTTCGCAGCTTCCGCCTCTGGTCCTCGGCCAGACGCATATTGCCGCCGAAAGCGCCTCCTCCTGGGGCGGTCCGGCCGATGGCGGCGGCGAACGCGGTGCGACGCAGGAAGCCTTCGACGAATGGCAGTCGCGCGTGCGTGGCGGCTCTTGGCGCGGGCAGATTTCGGCGCTCGAAACCTGGTTGCAGGAAACGTTCGACATTTCTCTTTCTTCGTTGCGCCTGCTTCCCGGCGAAGAGGAACTCGTCGTGCCGGACGACACCGCGCGCTTCCTCGTCGCACAGGGTAACAGCCCGGAGGAGAGCGCGACCTGGACCGTGCTTTCCGCGCCCACCGGCGTCGATCTCAAGGCCGGCATGGTGGCAATGGCGCAGGACGATCGCTGGCAGCAGCTCGACGGTTATGTGAGCCTCGACAGCAAGGGCGTGCAAGCGCTCGATACGCGCGCGGTGAGCCGCACCCGCTTCGTCGCCACGCAGCCCTGGACCTTTGCCAACATGCGGCTTGTCGCGGCGAACTGGCTGTCCTCCAATATCCTCGCCTATGCCGTGCTGTTCTGCGCGCTGGCGATCCTGCTCGGCATCGCGACTTCGGGTCTGCTTCGCCGCTTCGGACGGGGCGGCTGAGCCGCCCGTTTACCGGCGGTTAACCGTAACAGGGTTTTATCACAACTGGTTGGCTCTTCTTGGGGGACGCGGCGACGCGTTCCACGTTCATGGCGCATGGTGTCGTCGCGGTTCAAGCCGGAGCTTGGTGTTGGTGATGTACCGAAGGATATTCGGGATGAAGTCGATCCTTCTTGCGTTCGTCCTCGTCTCCGCCGGCGTGGCAAGCGTCGCAGGCGTGTCGTTCGGCGTGCCTGAAGGGCTGCGGAAGGGTTTGCCGCGCCTTAGCGCGGGAACCGACGATTTCGCCACCAGCAGCACGCAGGAAAGCCTTCCCCGCCTCGCCAAGCAGGACCGCGTGGAAATCGCGCAAGCCCAGCAGACGGCGCAGGCGACGGGTACGGAGCAAACGCCGGTTACGGCGGTCACCGCGAACAAGCCGGTCGTCGACGAAAGTGCGCTACGCTACTTCGCGGCCCGCGGCGATACCGCCCGGCTGAACGCAGAGATCGCCCGGCTGCGCACGCTCTATCCCACCTGGATACCGCCGGAAAATCCGCTCGCCGTTCCGGTCAACGAAGACAAGCAGCTCGAGGAGATGTGGGCGCTCTACAGCCAGTCGCGGTATGCCGACGTGCGCGCGGCGATCGCCAAGCGCCAGCAGGAAGACCCGCAATGGACGCCGCCCGCCGACCTAGTCGATCGCCTCGACGTGGCGGAGAAGCGCGCGGCCCTCGTCGCCGCCTCCAATGCCGGCAAGAGCGAGGATGTCGTGCGCCTCGGCGCGGAGACGCCGAGCCTGCTCACATGCAGCGATGCCGACGTGCTCTGGCGCGTCGCCGAGGCCTTCGTGAAGACCGACCGCATGCAGCGCGGCAAGGATGCCTATGGCTACATGCTCGACAATTGCACGGACGGGCCGGTGCGCATCGCGACCGTGCAGAAGGCTTCGACTCTGCTGAAATACGGCGACATGCAGGATCTCATCGCCCGCGAGCGCACCGGCACGGACGGCGTGAAGGAATTCGAGACGATCCGCGGCGACCTTGCCCGGCGCTTCGTCGGCGAGGGCGACGAGGATGCCGCGATCACAGTGGCGCCGGCCTATCTGAAGATCGTCGAAAAGCTGGTGGCGGACGAGGGGCTTGCCTCCGATGCGCTGCTGCTCGGCTGGTATCACCTGCGCCGCGAGCAGAACGCCGCCGCCGAACCTTTCTTCCGCAAGGCGCGTGCCGTCGAGGATTCAGCCTCGGCCTCGCAGGGCCTGGCGCTCATCCTGCTCGCCCGCAAGATGCCGATCGAGGCGGAGGATGTGATGTATGCCTGGCGCACCACATCCGACCAGGCGATGGCGACCTATCTCGCCGCGACCGCCAACCTGCTCGCGCTCGATCCGCCGCCGAAACTTGACGCCAAGGTGCTGAACCGCATCGCGCAGGTGACGCTTGAAGAAAAGCACCCGGAGACCGGCGAGCAGTTCGGCTGGTATGCGCTCGCCATGGACCAGCCGACGACGGCCGAGGAGTGGTTTGCCCAGGTGCTGAAGTGGAAGGCCGATTACGAGCCCGCCGCCTATGGCCTCGGCGTGGTGCGCCTGCGGCTGGAGGACCTTGCCGGCCTTGCCGCGGTCAAGCAGGCCTGGGGCGAGCGCTCGGAACGTATCGCGCTGCTTGGCGAGCGTGACACCAGCGACGACGCGGCCCCCGTGCGGCGCGGGCGCGAGGCGCTCGTCGCCCGCACCCAGCGGCGCCTGCCGGCGCGTGAGACGGCGGTCGAGGAGGTCGCGCTGAAGCCGCAGCGCATCGTGCGCACGGCGCGCCGGGCGGAAGGCGCCGTCGATTGCCGCAGCACGCGTGATCCGCGCAGCCTTTCTCCCGCAAGTGCGCTGTCGCTCGGCTGGTGCCTGATGGAGATCAACCGGCCGCTGGAAGCCGCGCAGGCCTTCGAGGCCGCGCTCTCCGGCGAGGGCCGCACGCGCAGCGACGCCGCCTATGGCCAGAGCCTCGCCTACCTGCGCGCCGGGCTGACCAGCGACGCCGCCGTGGCGGCCACCAAGGCGACGCTCGACCAGAGCCGCGGCGCCGAACTGCAGACCGCCATCCTCTCCGACCGCGCCGTCAGCAGTTTCCGGGCGAAACGGTTTCGCGAGACCCTGGTCTATCTCGACCAGCGGGCGCAGTTCCGCGCCGAGCCGACGGACCTGATGGTGCTGCGCGCCTATGCCTATAAGAACCTCGGCATGCGCATCGACGCCCAGCGGCTCTTCGAGGCGCTCAGCGAGACCGGCCGGCAGGACGCCATCCGCGCGCTTGCCGAGATGCGCCGGGAACGGGACGGGCGCCAGTAACGCGATTTGGCCGCAATCGCCGGGGAGGATGTGGGCCATGCGTCTCGGGTTTCTCATCTTTGCCCTGTTTGTCTCGCCGGTCGCCGCGGCGGAAAACCTCTATGTCGTCTGCGACAACGGCCTTCGCTGCGTGAAGGCGCCGTGCCCGTCCTCCACCATGCGCAATCTCGAAACCGGCGAGGAATTCAGGGGCGTGGCTCCCGATATCGCCGGGCTTTCGGACGCCGACCAGCAACGTATCCGTGAAACGGATGCACTCTATTACGGCAGGCTCGTGCTGAGCGGGCACACGGAAAACCGCGAGCAGGATATTGCGGGCAAGCGCCAGAGCCTGCCGGTCCTCGTCATCACCGGTATCGCGCGCGAATCCACGGCCGCCGAGCGGCGGCACTGCCGCGCCGGTTAATCGCGGTCGGGCGCACCGAGCGGGAAATACGCGCGGTACGGACGCCCTTCATCCACGGCGCGGGCGAAGGAGGGGCGGGCGAGCAGGCGCCTGCGGTAGGCGTGCACGCGCTCGAAGGCCGGGTCGATGGCATGCGTCCAGTCCGCGTAGAACAGGAAGGGTGCGGCGGCGCAGTCGGCGAGCGTGAAGGCATCGCCGCAGGCCCAGAGCCTGCCCTCCATGTGCTGGTCGAGCCAGGCATAGGCGCATTCCAGCATCTTTCGCGCCTCGGCATCGCCGAGGGGATCGCGGTCCTTTTCCTGCCGGATGGCATTGAAGACGATGCGCTGCTGCGGCGTCGAGACATAGTTGTCGAAGAAGCGGTCCAGCATGCGCACGTCGAGTGCCACCTTCGGATCGTCGGGAACGAGTTTGACCGGTCCCGGATAATAGAGCCCGAGATATTCGATGACCACGCTCGCCTCCATGACGGTGCGCTCGCCGTCGACGAGGATCGGAAAGCGCTTGATCGGCCAGCGCGCCTCGAAATCCGCAAGCGTATCGGGATCGTTGTGGTCGAGCATGCGGTATTCGAAATCGATGCCGTTTTCATAAAGCGCGATCAGCGCCTTCTGGCAGTAGCTCGAGAAGGGATGGGCGTAGAGAACGGGTTTCATGGCAACCTCCGCGTCTGCGGAACGGTTGTCGCAAATCTGCTTGCAAATTGCAATCGGATTTTGAGGTCAGCCGGCGCGCAGCAGCAGCACCTGCCGCAGGCTCTCGCCATGCGGCCTGGAAAATTGCATCTGGGCGACCGGGATTGCCAGAACCAGAACGACCAGCGCCGTCACGAACAGCATTCCCGGATGCAGCAATCTCGATTTCACGCGTCACCTCATACTCGAATGGCCGATCTATCCACGCCGAACCTGACGCCGCGCTGAACGTCGCGTTCAGCCGGCTGTCAGTTTGCTCCGCCAGGAAGCGCCGGACACAAGACGTGAAAGGACATCCGATGCGCGAAAGAACCGGCCCGGCCGGCAGAGCCGTTTTCTGGCGGCCGCAACTCGGCAGCATTGCGGTCAGCATCCTGACGGCGATCTATCTGCTGGCCTTGACCAACCGGAGCTTCTGGGAAAAGGGCTGGCTCTATCTCGATGGCCGGGCGACGACCTTCGCCTCCATCGTCATCGGCATCGCCTGCCTCTACATCGCGCTCTGCGTCACCGTATCGGTGAAATATGTGATGAAGCCGATCTTCATCCTGCTGATCCTGACGAGCGCGTCCGGCGCCTGGTTCATGGACAGCTACGGGACGATCATCGACATGGAGATGCTGCGCAACGCGGCCGAGACGAACAGTGCCGAGGCCGGACACCTGATCACGCCGGGCTTTCTCTTCCACATGCTGGTCTTCGGCGTGTTGCCCTCGGCGCTTCTCGTTTGGGTGAACGTTCAGCATTACACGTTCTTCTGGAAACTGCGGGCCAATCTCGTCGTCATCGTGCCGGCGCTCATCATCGCGCTGGTGGCCGGCTTCTCCCATGCCCGGGTCTATGCCGCAACCGCGCGCACGCATCGCGACTGGTTCCAGACGCTGAACCCCGTCATCCCGCTCGTCACCGCCGCCCGCTTCGCGGTCCGCCAGACGGCGGACCGCAATGTGGTCGCCGCGCCCATCGGCGAGGATGCCCGGATCGGCGACGCACCGCTTGGCGTGCGCAAGCCGCGGCTGATGATCGTCGTTGCCGGCGAGACCGCGCGGGCCGACAATTTTTCGCTCGGCGGTTACGGTCGCGAGACCAATCCGGAACTGAAGGCGAAGGACATTCGCTATTTTTCCGACACGACGAGCTGCGGCACCGCGACGGCCGTCTCGCTGCCCTGCATGTTCTCCGTCTATACCCGCAGCGCCTATTCGCATGACAAGGGGCTGGCGACGCAGAACCTGCTCGACGTGCTCTCCCATGCGGGCGTGGACGTCGAGTGGTGGGACAACAATACCGGCAGCAAGAAGATCGCCGCACGCGTCAAGGAACGCTCGCTGATCGAAGGCGGCGACCCGCGTTATTGTTCGGGCGGCGAGTGCCGGGACCAGGTGCTGCTCGACAATCTCGACGGCTGGATCGGCTCGGTCCAGAAGGACACCGTGCTGGTTCTTCATCAGATCGGAAGCCACGGCCCGGCCTATTTCGAGCGTTATCCGCAGGAATTCCGCCGGTTCACGCCCGATTGCCGCACCGCCGAGTTTTCCGACTGCACGCGCGAGGAAATCGTCAACGCCTATGACAACACGATCCTCTATACGGACCACATTCTTGCCGGCGTGATCGACCGGCTGGAGAAGGAGCAGGGCCGGCTCGACGTCTCCATGCTCTATATGTCCGACCACGGCGAATCGCTCGGCGAATTCGGCCTGTACCTGCATGGCGCGCCCTATATGATCGCGCCGAGCCAGCAGACCCATGTGCCCTTCGTGCTCTGGCTCGGCAAGGATGCCAAGGCCGCCTATTCCGCCGCCTGCCTCGATGCCGAGACCACGAAGCCGCAATCGCACGATAACCTCTTCCACACCGTGCTCGGCCTGATGCGGGTGGAGACGAAAGTGCGTGATCCGGCGCTCGATCTCGTTTCCCGTTGCCGGTCGGGGGCGCTCTCCTGATCGGCAAGGGTGCTGGCAACGGGAACTGTCCCGTGTATTCTCCCGCTTCGGACGGTGATCGGCGCCGAAGGGCGCCTGCGAAAACCGTCGCAGCGATGCGGAGAGACGGGCATTTGAGAATTCTGCTGATCGAGGACGATGCCGTGCTGGGCGAGGCGGTGCGTGACTACGTCGCCGGGCTCGGCCATGCCGTCGACTGGATGCAGACGCTCGATGATGGCCGCACGGCCTCCGGCACGGTCGATTACGACCTCGTACTGCTCGACCTGCGCCTGCCGGATGGCAGCGGGCTCAGCCTGCTCAAGGACCTGCGCCGGGCAGGCGCCGTCACGCCCGTCATCATCCTCACCGCGCATGACCAGATTTCCGACCGCATCGAGGGGCTGAACAGCGGGGCGGACGACTATCTCGTCAAGCCGTTCAATCTCGGTGAACTCGGCGCGCGCATGCTCGCCGTCGCGCGGCGTTATGCCGGTGCCGCCGTTCCTGTTCTTGAGGCAGGGCCGCTGACCATCCAGCTGGCCGACCGCCGCGTGCTGCGCGAAGGCACGCCGGTCGATCTCTCCAGCCGCGAATGGGCGGTGCTGGCGCGGCTCGCCGCACGGCCCGACGCCATCGTTTCCAAGGGGCAGATCGAGGAGGCGCTCTACGCCTTCGGCTCGGAGATCGAGAGCAACACGGTGGAAGTCTATGTCAGCCGGCTGCGCAAGAAGCTCGGCAAGGATTGCGTCGAGACGCTGCGCGGCATCGGCTACAGGCTCGGCCGATGAGGAAGCCCTTCGCCTTCCCGCCGAAGAGCCTGGCCGGCCAGCTCATGCTGTGGATCACTGCGAGCGTCACGGCGCTGTGGCTTGTCGCCGTGGGTTTTGGCGCGTTGGTCATGCATGACGAGTTCGGCGAGATCTTCGACAGCTCGTTGCAGGAAACGGCGGAGCGGCTGGTGCCGCTGGTCGTCGACGACCTACGCCGGCGCAACGACATCAACGAGCCGCGCCGCATCGAGCGCTCGCCGTCGCAGCCGGGCGAGGAATACCTGACTTACCAGGTGCGCGACGCGAGTGGTCATGTGCTGCTGCATTCCCACACGGCATCCGAACAGCCCTTCGAGGCACCGCTGAAGGTCGGTTTCCGCGATGGGGAGACGGGGCGGTTCTACACGGCCTCGACGCCGGACGGTTCCATCTTCGTGCAGGTGAAGGATTCTGCCGCCGAGCGGCAGGAGGCGATGTTCGAAGGCACGCTCGCGCTGCTACTGCCGGTGCTGCTCATCGTGCCGGTGACGGTCCTCGCCGTCTGGTTCGTCGTGCGGCGCGTGCTGTCGCCCGTCGAGACGCTGCGGGCGGCGATCGGCGAAAAGGACGGTGGCAATCTCGCAGCGATCGAGGCCGTCAGCCTGCCGCAAGAGCTTCAGCCGATCCTGCGTTCGGTCAATCTACTGCTGGCGCGCCTGCGTTCGGTGCTCGCCGCCGAGCGGGAATTCACCTCGAACAGTGCGCATGAGCTGCGCACGCCCATTGCCGGCGCGCTGGCGCAGACGCAGCTTCTCCTCTCCGAGCTGAAGGACGCGCCGGTGCGCGCCCGTGCCCAGCAGATCGAGGCATCGTTGCAAAAACTCACAAAACTCACCGAAAAGCTGCTCCAACTCGCCCGCGCCGAGGCCGGCATCGGCGTCAGCGAAACCACCTTCGACGTCGCCGATGTGGTCGGGGTCGTCGTGACGGATTTCCAGCGTGCATCGGAAGATGCGGGCCGCATCCGCTTCCGCAACGATTTCGCCGGGCAGGGACAACGCGAAGGCACAGCCGATGCCTTTGCCATCGTGCTGCGCAACCTCGTCGAAAATGCCCTGCTGCATGGGCGGGTAGACGAACCGGTCGAGATCCTCCTGACGGGGGAAGGCAATGTACGGATCCTAAACGGGGCGGCCCGTTTGTCCGATGCGGAGCTGTCAACCGTGCGCAAACGGTTCTCCCGCGGCAAGACGCTTGCCGCCGGTTCCGGGCTCGGCCTGTCCATCGCCGACCGGCTGCTTGCGCAGATGCGCGCAAGCCTTGTCCTGACCTCGCCCATTCCCGGGCGTGTTGATGGATTCCAGGCAGACGTCATGTTTCCGGACGCCCGCTGACCGCATCATTGCGGCACCATCTGCGCCATTTCCGAACAGTCTCGTTTTCCAGCATTCCCGCCTTCCGCAGGGGCAGGCGGATACTCACAATTTTTTCTATTAGCATGTGAGAAATATGTGGCTTTCTGACTTATTCTGTGGTTTTCTGTGGTCATAATCAAGAAAAGGTGGGGAACATGGGTCGCAAACCGGAAGACTACGCGCGGCTGCTCGCCAGCGCGCTTTGCAAGTTGCATGCAGCGGAATGCCGTGGGGCATCGCCCCTCATCTCTGAAGACAGTGTGCGGGTGATCAGCGAAACCATCGCCGCGGCGATGGAAGATGCCCGGAAAATTCAAATAGATCAGGAACATGCGGCGTTGCTCGAACGCCGCGAACGCATACATTTACATTCCTGACGTCTCTCCAGTCTGCGCCGCCGTGTGTGCTTGTGCTCGCGGCGGCGGCTTTTTATGGTAGGTGCTAGCAATTCCAGCAAACGTGTTGAGCTGTTTTGCGTTCGGAATTGCGCGATACGTCAAACGCGCCTGACCATCGGGAGGAGACGAGGTGCCGACTGAAGCCGCGCGCGTGGTGCGCGATACGTCCGCCGACCCGGAATTCGGGCCGTGGCTGGCGCAGGCCTCGATCCTCGTCGTCGATGACGAGCCGGGCATGCGCAACTTCCTGATGCGAACGCTTTCGCCGCGCTGCAAGCGGCTGGAGCTGGCCGCCGATACGGACGAGGCCTCGCGCAAGCTCGACCAGCACCATTTCGACGTGGTGATCCTCGACAACATCATGCCACGCAAGAACGGCGTCGAATGGCTTGCCGAACAGCGCGCCATCGGCTTCTTCGCCGACGCCATCCTGATGACGGCCTATGCCGATCTCGAAACCGCCATCCAGGCGCTGCGCGCCGGCGCGGTCGATTTCGTGCTGAAACCCTTCCGCTCCAACCAGCTGCTCAACGCGGTGGCGCGCTGCCTCGACCGTATCCGCCTGCAACGCGAAAACTATGTGCTGCGCTACGAGCTGAAGGCGACCTCCGATCATATCCTGCTGCGCGACCGGCTGATCGGCGAATCCTCCGCCATCGCCCGCGTGCGCGACACCATCGCCCGCGTTGCGCCTTTGCCGACGACGGTGCTGCTCACCGGCCAGTCCGGCACCGGCAAGGAGGTGGCGGCGCGCTCACTGCACACGCTCTCCGACCGGGAGGCGAAACCCTTCGTGCCGGTCAATTGCGGGGCGATCCCGCCGGACATGATCGAAAGCGAGCTGTTCGGGCATCTCAAGGGCGCCTTTACCGGCGCGGAACGGGCGCGCGAGGGTCTGTTCCTGCATGCGCAGGGCGGCACGCTGTTCCTCGACGAGATCAGCGAAATGCCGCCGGCGACGCAGAGCAAGCTGCTGCGCGTGCTGGAGGACCGCAAGGTGCGCCCGGTCGGCTCCGAGCGCGAGGTGCCGGTCGACCTGCGTTTCGTCTTCGCCACCAATGCGGAGCTGGAGAAGGAAGTGCAGGCCGGGCGCTTCCGCGCCGACCTGTTCTTCCGCATCAATGTCATGCAGATCCATCTTCCGCCGCTGAAGGAGCGGGATGGCGACGCGGTGGAGCTTGCGACGCTCTTCATGAAGAAGCTCTCGGCGCAGCTCGCCATGCCGGTCGTGCCGATCGACGCGACGGTGCGCCGGGCGCTTTCCGCCTATGACTGGCCAGGCAATGTGCGCGAATTGCGCAACCTCATCGAGCGCACGCTGATCCTCGGCCGCTTCCCGGAGGGGTTCGGCTCCGGCGCGCCGGCACTGGCCGCTGAGGCGGGCGGGTCGCTTGCCGATGTCGAGCGGCGCCACATCCTGGCGGTGCTTTCCGCCTGCAACGGCCAGCGCGACGAGGCGGCGCGCCAGCTCGGCATTTCGCGCAAGACGATCGACAGAAAACTGGCTGCCTGGGATGGCTGACGGCAGGCACGCCATCCGGCCGGCGCGCTCGGTGCGCTACCGGCTGCTCGCCATCGCCCTCCTGCCCATGCTGGTGATCCTGCCGCTCTTGCTCGGCGTCACCGTCTATCGCTGGAACGAGAAATTCGATGCGACGCTGATCTCCAAGGTCAATGGCGACCTGACGATCGCGCACCAGTATCTCGCGCACATCCTCGACAATACCGGCGAGCACGTCACCGCGCTCGGCGCCTCGGCGCGGTTCCGCGATGTCGCGAATGACGGTGCGGCGCTGAAGACCCTTTTGAACGACGCCCGCGCGCGGTTGGAACTCGATTTCCTCTATGTGATCGCGCCGGATGGAGGTCTCGTCGCTTCGGTGACGGAGGAGACCGCGGGTGCGCTCCGCACCGACTGGCCGGTCATTCGCGACGCACTCGCGGGAAAACCCTCGACGGGGGTCGATATCTTCGAGAATGCCGACCTCGAAAAGCTCTCCCCGGACCTCGCCGCCCGCGCCAAGCTGCCGCTCGTCTCGACGCCGAATGCGGTGCCGACCGAGCGCAAGGAGGAGGCGCGCGGCATGGTCATACAGAGCGCCAGCCCCGTCACGCTCGGCGAGGGGCGCCAGGCGGTGCTTGTCGGCGGCATCCTGCTCAACCAGAACCTCGTCTTCATCGACACGATCAACGACCTCGTCTACCGCGAGGCGAGCCTGCCTGAGGGCAGCCAGGGCACGGCGACGCTGTTCCTTGACGACGTGCGCATCAGCACCAATGTTCGGCTGTTCGAGGGGCGGCGTGCGCTTGGCACGCGCGTTTCCGCCGCCGTGCGCTCGGCCGTGCTCGGCGAGGGGCGCACCTGGCTCGACAGCGCCTTCGTCGTCAACGACTGGTATATTTCCGCCTACGAACCGATCACGGACAGCCACGGCAAGCGCGTCGGCATGCTCTATGTCGGCTTCTTGGAAGCGCCCTTCACGGCAGCGAAATACCAGACCGTGCTCACCATCGTCGCTGCCTTCTTCGCCATCACCGCGGCGAGCGTGCCGATTTTCCTGCGCTGGGCGCGCGGTATCTTCGAGCCGCTGGAACGGGTTGACGCCACTATCGCGCGGGTGGAGAGCGGCGATCTCGGCGCGCGCACCGGCCCCGTCGACAGCCAGGACGAGATCGGCCGCGTCGCCGTGCATCTCGACGACCTCTTGAACCAGCTCGAACGAAGCGACCAGGAACTGCGGCGTTGGAACGAGGAGCTGAACGCGCGTGTCGACGAGCGCACCCGCGAGCTGCAACTCGCCAACCGCCAGCTTGAGGCGACGACCAAGCAGCTCATCCTCTCGGAAAAACTCGCGGCCATCGGCGAGATCACGGCCGGCGTCGCGCATGAGATCAACAACCCGATCGCCGTGATGCAGGGCAATCTGGAGGTCGTGCGCGCCGTGGTGGGCGACCGGGCGGAACTGGCGAAGGTGGAATTCCAGCTTCTCGACGAACAGATCCAGCGCATCAGCCAGATCGTCACGAAACTCCTGCAATTCGCCAAGCCGGAAGAGTTCGCCGGCTTCGTCGATCGGCATGCGCCGGGCCTTGCGGTGGCGGATTGCATGCCGCTCGTCCAGCACCTGCTGGCGAGAGCGGCCATCGAGGTGCGGCTGGAAAACACCGCCGAGCGACTGGTGCTGATGAACCGCACCGAGCTGCAACAGGTCGTCGTCAACCTCGTCGTCAACGCCATCCACGCCATGCCGGATGGCGGACGGCTGACGATTGCGACCCGCGATCGGGATCGCGAGGGGCGGCCGGGCGTCGAGCTCGTCGTCAGCGATACGGGCGTCGGCATGGACCCGGACCTCGTCGCCAAGGTCTTCGATCCGTTCTTCACCACCAAGCGGCAGGAGGGGACCGGCCTCGGTCTTTCCATCAGCCAGACGCTGGTGACGCGGCAGGGCGGCGCCATATCCGTCGCCAGCCGTCCGGGCGAGGGCGCGACCTTCACGGTCTGGCTGCCCGAGGTCGACTGACCGGACAGTTTGTCCGTCGCATCCGGACAAACTGTCCATTCTGATTCCGCTCTTTCCCTCAAATCTTTGATTTTTCAGGAAATCCGCTTTGGCACGTGCCTTGCAAGGTTTCGCGCGGGAGGTTCGGTGGCTGGCGTTTCGCACGGAGGATGCGGGCGGGCGGTGCCGAAGGGGCGGTTTTCGCCCGGCTCCCCATCACGAAAATCTTCGCACCGAGGGGTGCGTCGCGGAGGAGACCCAATGACTGCATCGACCGAGACCTATGCCGGAACTTATTCCGGCAGCATCCTCGACCGGGAGCGCATTATCGCGAAACCCGGCTTCAACCGCTGGCTCGTTCCGCCGGCAGCCCTTGCCATCCATCTCTGTATCGGCATGGCCTATGGCTTCAGCGTGTTCTGGCTGCCGCTGTCCAAAGCCATTCCGGTAACGGATCCGGCCTGCGCCGATCTCAACCTCATCTCCGCGCTCTTCACCACGAGCTGCAACTGGCGTGTCGCCGATCTCGGCTGGATCTACACGCTGTTCTTCGTGCTGCTCGGCTGCTCCGCCGCCATCTGGGGCGGCTGGCTGGAGCGCGTCGGCCCGCGCAAGGCGGGCTTCGTCTCGGCCTGCTGCTGGTGCGGCGGCATCGTCGTCGCAGCGCTCGGCGTCATGAGCCATCAATTGTGGCTGATGTGGCTCGGTGCGGGCGTCATCGGCGGCGTCGGCCTCGGCCTCGGCTATATCTCCCCCGTTTCCACGCTGATCAAGTGGTTCCCAGACCGGCGCGGCATGGCGACCGGCATGGCGATCATGGGTTTTGGCGGCGGCGCGATGATCGGTGCGCCGCTCGCCAACCTGCTGATGAACGCCTTCAAGACGGACGTCACCGCCGGCGTGTGGCAGACCTTCCTCGTGATGGCGGCGATCTACTTCTGCTTCATGATGGGCGGCGCCTTTGGCTACCGCATCCCGCCGGCCGGCTGGCGTCCGGAAGGCTGGACGCCGCCGGCCTCCAAGTCGACGATGATCACCACCAAGCACGTTCACCTGCGCGATGCGCACAAGACCACGCAGTTCTGGCTGATCTGGCTGGTGCTGTGCCTCAACGTCTCGGCCGGCATCGGCGTGATCGGCATGGCCTCGCCCATGCTGCAGGAAATCTTCGGTGGCCGCCTGATCGGCCAGCCGGACCTGACCTTCAGCCAGCTCGGCACCGACCAGAAGGCGGCCATCGCGGCGATCGCGGCGGGCTTTACCGGCCTGCTGTCGCTCTTCAACATCGGCGGGCGGTTCTTCTGGGCATCGCTCTCCGACAAGATCGGCCGCAAGAACACCTATTACACCTTCTTCGTGCTCGGCATCGTGCTCTATGCCGCCGCACCGACGCTCGCCGACATGGGCAACAAGGCGCTCTTCGTGCTGGCCTTCGGCATCATCCTGTCGATGTATGGCGGCGGCTTTGCCACTATCCCGGCCTATCTCGCCGACATTTTCGGCACGCAGTTCGTGGGCGCAATCCACGGCCGCCTGCTGACGGCCTGGGCGACCGCCGGCATCGTCGGCCCCGTCGTGGTCAACTATATCCGCGAGGCGCAGATCGCCGCCGGCGTCGAGCCGGGGCCGTCGCTCTATACCGGCACGATGTATATCCTCGCCGGCATGCTGGCGGTGGGGCTCGTCGCCAATTCGCTGGTGCGGCCCCTTGCGGAGAAATGGTTCATGTCGGACGAAGAGGTCGCGTCGTTACAGGCGAAGACGGCTGCCGCGAATGCCGGCCCGACCGGCTCCTTCGGCATCGGCAAGGGTGGCTTCGACGGCAAGGCGGCGCTCGCCTGGGCCGTTGTCGGCATTCCGCTCATCTGGGGCATCTGGGTGACGGTCAAGAACACCGCCGCGTTGTTCTAAGAGCCTTCAAGGAACGCTTCGAAGCCCCCGGTTCGCGCCGGGGGCTTTCTTTTTTGCCCTTGCGGCGTTCTTGCATTTCGACCAAACGAGAGGGGTTGCAGACACGAGGAGGATGGTATGACCGAATGGGGCAGGACCGGCAAGGACAGGATCGCACTGGTCACGGGTGGCGGCACGGGCATTGGGCTGGCGGTCGCGCGCGGCCTCAGCGCCGAGGGTTATGCCGTCATCATCACCGGCCGCCGGGCCGCGGTGCTGGAGACGGCGGCGGCGGAGATTTCCACTGAAACGGGCAATCCGGTGCGCGCCATCGCCTGCGACGTTGGCGACCCCGCGCAGGTCGCGGCGGCCTTCGAACAGGTGAAGCAGGAGTTCGGCCGGCTCGACGTGCTGGTCAACAATGCCGGCTCCAACGTCTCGCCGGCGCTCCTGGAAGACATTCCCTTCGCGGAGTGGAGCAACATCCTTGCGGCCAACCTGACGGGCGCCTTCCTTTGCACTCAGCAGGCCTTCAAGCTCATGAAGGACCAGAACCCGCGGGGCGGGCGCATCATCAACAACGGCTCGATATCCGCCACCGCGCCGCGGCCCAATTCCGCGCCCTATACCGCCACGAAACACGCCATCACCGGCCTCACCAAGTCGATTGCGCTCGACGGCCGCAAATACGACATCGCCTGCGGCCAGATCGATATCGGCAACGCGGCGACCGACATGACGGCGCGGATGAACGCCGGCGTGCTCCAGGCGAATGGCGACATCGCCAGCGAACCGACCATGTCGGTCAAACACGTCGCCGATGCCGTGATCTACATGGCCAGCCTTCCGCTCGACGCCAATGTGCTGACGATGACGGTGATGGCGACGGCGATGCCCTTCGTCGGGCGCGGGTAGGGCGCTACCGCCGCCGTGGCTCGCCGCCTTCGGCGTAGACTGTCTTCTGCTGGAACTTGAAGACGTGGCCGCAGCGGCAGCGGATCATGTGCTTGTCTGGATATTTCGACGGGCGTTCCGTGAGGAAGCCGCGCGGCAGCGAATCGACGGCGAAATCCGGGTTCTTCCGGCTCGGCATGTCGTCTTCGGAGACTTCGGCATAGCCGGAATTGCCGCACATGGCGCATTCGAGCTTGCGCGAGTAGCGGTCACGGGCGGCCATGGACGACTCCTTTGTGAGATTCTGGCGTCAGATGCTGGTTCGCCGTTAATAGGCATGGTGCCCGGTGGTTTCAATGGCTCAGGGCGCAAGCAGCGCCTGAAGGATGGCGATGATGCGCCGGTGCTGGTGGGCGTGGCGCGTGCGCACGTTGACGGCGGCATAGACGGCCTGCGCGATCGGCTCGGCGCCGGCGACCCGGCTTGCCGTGCCGGTGCCGATGAGCCGCCTGGCATCGGCGGCCGGCACATAGGCGGAGCCGCCGAGCTTCTGCATCAGCGCCAGGATGGCGGTCGTCTCGCCGCTGGCGATGGGCGCGGTGGAGAGCCCCGGATGGGCCTGCCGGTGCAGCCGGTCGAAGGCCGGCGAATAGACCGCCTGGATATAGTCCTCCGGCTTCACCTCCGCGATATCAGCCACCCTGTTGCTCACCATCTCGTAGATCACGTCGCCGATGCGCTCATAGTGCAGGTCCGGCAGGTAATGCGGCGTGAAGAGAATGGCGAGGTCGAGGTCGCCCGCGTCGAGATCACGGTTCATCTGGTTGGAATAGTCGACCTCCAGGTAGATCGAGGTGCCCGGCAGTTCCTTGCGCACCGCCGAAAGCCAGTCGCCGGCATAGTGGGCGGCGAGGTCGTGCTGCAGGCCGATGCGCATGGAGCGCTCGTAGGCGCCGGCCGTTTCCACTGCGCGCGCCGCCTCGTGCCACTGGTGTTGCAGCGCCTTGGCGTGATCGAGGAAGCGCAGGCCCGCGGCGGTTGGCTGCGTGCCGCCCTTGTTGCGCGCGAAGAGTTTTCGCGCGAACGTGGCTTCCAGCGCATTGATGCGGTGGGTGACGGTCGATTGCGTGATGTTCAGGCGCTCCGCCGTGCGGTTGAAATTCCGGGTTTCCATGAGGTCCAGGAACGTCTCGATCAGGATAATCTGCATGGATGCGCCATTTTTTCCCAGTGTTTGGCGCAAGTGTAATCGAAGGTATCGATTAATAAAGGGAATTCCGCGGCTTGCTGCGCAGCGCTTTGGTTGACACAAATTCGGGGCGCAAAGAAGGGGAACGAGAATGTCCGCACTGCCTAGCCATGCCCGTGTCGTCATCATCGGCGGAGGCGCCGTGGGCGCCTCGGCGCTCTACCACCTGGCCAAGGCCGGGTGGACGGATTGCGTGCTGCTGGAAAAGAACGAGCTGACCGCCGGCTCCACCTGGCACGCCGCCGGCAACGTGCCGACGTTTTCCTCGTCCTGGTCGATCATGAACATGCAGCGCTATTCGGCCTCGCTCTACCGGGAACTGGGCGCGCTGGTCGATTACCCGATGAACTACCACGTCACCGGCTCGATCCGCCTCGGCCATTCGAAGGAGCGGTTGCAGGAGTTTAAGCGCGTCGTCGGCATGGGCCGCTACCAGGGCATGGACCTCGACATCCTCTCGCCCGACGAGATGCGCGGAAAGTATCCCTTCCTCGAAACGCACGACCTGACCGGCGCGCTCTACGACCCCTACGACGGCGACATCGACCCGGCGCAGCTCACCCAGGCGCTGGCCAAGGGCGCGCGCGACATGGGTGCGAAAATCTTCCGCTTCTGTCCCGCCACCGGCGCACGCCGGGAGGGGGATGAATGGGTGATTTCCACGCCGCAGGGCGAAATCCGCTGCGAGAAGGTCGTCAATGCCGCCGGCTATTATGCGCGGGAGGTCGGCAAATGGTTCGGCCGTGACGTGCCGATGATGGTGATGAGCCATCAGTACATGCTGTTCGAGGAAATTCCCGAACTCGCCGCCTGGTCGCGCGAAGCCGGCCACAAGCTGCCGCTGCTGCGCGATGTGGATAGTTCCTACTATCTGCGGCAGGAAAAGACCGGCATGAACCTCGGCCCGTACGAGCGCAATTGCAAGGCGCATTGGGTGACGCCGGACGATCCGATGCCGGACGATTTTTCGTTCCAGCTCTTCCCGGACGATCTCGACCGGCTGGAATGGTATCTGAACGACGCCGTCGAGCGCGTGCCGATCCTCGGTACCGCCGGCCTGTCTCGCATGATCAACGGGCCGATCCCCTATGCGCCGGACGGCAACCCGTTGCTCGGGCCGATGCCGGGCGTGCCGAACGCTTTTGAAGCCTGCGTCTTCACCTTCGGCATCTGCCAGGCGGGTGGTGCGGGCAAGGTGCTGGCGGAATGGGTCACCGAAGGCGAGACGGAGTGGGACATGTGGTCCTGCGACCCGCGCCGCTACACCAGCTTCGCAGCCGACAAGGATTATTGCGTCGCCAAGGGCATGGAAATCTACGGCCACGAATATGCCATGCATTTCCCGAAACACGCCTGGCCGGCCGGACGCGACCGGAAACTTTCGCCGATCCATGATCGCATCAAGGCGCTGGGCGCACAGTTCAAGCCCTATAACGGCTGGGAGCGCGCCAACTGGTATGCCCAGCCTGGCGACGACCTTTCGGAAGAATCGACCCAGACCTGGAACCGCGAAGGCCCCTGGCGGGCGCGCATCGAAGCGGAATGCCGTGCCGTCACCGAGGCAGCCGGCATTCTCGACCTGCCCGGCTTCTCGCGCTTCCGCGTGAAGGGCGAGGGGGCGACAGCATGGCTCTCGACGCTGACCACCGGCAAGCTGCCGAAACCCGGCCGCATCGGCCTTGCCTATTTCTCCGACGACAAGGGCCGCATCGTCACGGAAATGTCCGTGATGATGCTGGACGAGGATTTCTTCTTCCTGATCACGGCCGCGACCGCGCAGTGGCACGATTTCGAATGGCTGCAAAAGCACCTGCCCAAGGATGCCGCCTTCACCATCGACGACGTGACGGAAAGTTTTTCCTGCCAGATCCTTTCCGGCCCGAAGTCCCGCGCCATCCTCGCCGACGTGACGGATGCGGATCTCCAGAAGGGCTGGCTCACCCACCAGAGCTGCCAGATCGCCGGCCGCTGGTGCCAGCTCGTGCGCGTCTCCTTTGCCGGTGAACTCGGCTGGGAAATCCACACCAAGGTCGAGGACACGGCGACGATCTTCGATGCCGTCTGGGAGGCGGGGCAGAAGCACGGGCTCAGGCCTTTCGGCATGGAAGCGCTGGATTCGCTGCGCATCGAGAAGAGCTATCGCTCCTGGAAGGGGGACCTTTCGACCGACTACACCATCCTTCAGGGCGGCCTCGACCGCTTCGTCGACTGGACCAAGCCTGACTTCAAGGGCAAGGCGGCGCTGGAGCGGGAGAAGCAGCAGGGCGTGACAAAACGCTTCGTGACGCTGACCGTGGAGGCCGGCGAGTGCGACGCGCCCTACATGTCGACGCTGTGGCATGACGGGAAAGTGGTCGGCGAGACGACCTCGGGCAACTGGGGCTATCGAACCGGCAAGTCCATTGCGCTCGGCATGCTCAGGGCCGACCTCACCGTGCCCGGCACGGAAATCGAGGTCGAGATCTATGGCGACCGTTTCAAGGCGGTGGTCCAGCCCGACGGCCCGCTCTTCGATCCCAACAATGAAAGACTGCGTGCATGAGCAAGCCCATCCCTTCGAAGGCGAGAGCCGTCATCATCGGCGGCGGTGTCTCCGGCTGTTCGGTCGCCTATCATCTCGCCAAACTCGGCTGGACGGATGTGGTGCTCCTGGAGCGCAAGCAGCTTACCTCCGGCACCACCTGGCATGCGGCGGGCCTGATCGGCCAGCTGCGCGCCTCGCAGAACATGACGCGGCTCGCGAAATATTCAGCCGACCTCTACACCAAGCTCGAAGCGGAGACCGGCATCGGCACCGGCATGCGCCAGTGCGGCTCGATGACCGTGGCGCTCACCGAGGAGCGCAAGGAGGAGATCTACCGCCAGGCCTCGCTCGCCCGCGCCTTCGACATCGACGTGCGCGAAATCACCGTCGACGAGGTGAAGGCGATGTATCCGCACCTCAACACGGCGGATGTGAAGGCAGCCGTGCAGCTGCCGCTCGACGGCCAGTGCGACCCGGCGAACATCGCCATGGCGCTCGCCAAGGGGGCGCGGCAGAACGGCGCGACGGTTATCGAGGGCGTCAAAGTGACGTCGGTCGTGACCAAGGACGGTCGCGTGACGGGCGTTACCTGCGAGCAGAACGGCGAGACCTTTACCATCGAGACCGACAACGTCGTCAATGCCGCCGGCATGTGGGGGCGCACGCTCGCCGACATGTCGGGCGTCACGCTGCCGCTGCATGCCTGCGAGCATTTCTACATCGTCACGGAGCCGATCCCGAACCTGCAACGGTTGCCGGTGCTGCGCGTGCCGGATGAGTGCACCTACTACAAGGAAGACGCCGGCAAGATGCTGATCGGCGCTTTCGAGCTGAAGGCCAAGCCCTGGGGCATGGAAGGCATCTCGGAAGATTTCTGCTTCGACCAGTTGCCGGAGGATTTCGATCACTTCCAGCCGATCCTCGAAAACGCCATCAACCGCATGCCGATGCTGGAAACTGCCGGCATCCATACCTTCTTCAACGGCCCGGAAAGCTTTACGCCGGACGACCGCTACTATCTCGGCGAGGCGCCGGAGCTGAAGGGCTATTGGGTTGCCGCCGGCTACAATTCCATCGGCATCGTCTCCTCCGGCGGCGCCGGCATGGCGCTGGCGCAATGGATGAATGACGGCGAGGCGCCGTTCGATCTGTGGGAGGTCGATATCCGCCGCGCGCAACCGTTCCAGAAGAACCGCGCCTATCTCAAGGACCGCGTCTCCGAAACGCTTGGCCTGCTCTATGCCGACCACTTCCCCTATCGTCAGATGGCGACGGCCCGCGGCGTGCGGCGCTCGCCGCTGCATGAGCACCTGAAGGCCCGCGGTGCCGTCTTCGGTGAGGTGGCGGGCTGGGAGCGCGCCAACTGGTTCGCCAAAGAGGGGCAGGAGCGGGAATACCGCTATTCGTGGAAGCGGCAGAACTGGTTCGAAAACCAGAGGCAAGAGCACCTCGCGGTCCGCAACGGCGTCGGCCTCTTCGACATGACGTCCTTCGGCAAGATCCGCGTGGAGGGCCGCGATGCGCTCGCCTTCCTGCAACGTCTGTGCGCCAACCAGATGGACGTCGCGCCCGGCAAGATCGTTTATACCCAGATGCTGAACCAACGCGGCGGCATCGAGAGCGACCTGACGGTGACGCGCCTGTCGGAAACCGCCTTCTTCCTCGTCGTGCCGGGCGCTACGCTCCAGCGCGACCTTGCCTGGCTGCGCAAGCATCTCAATGACGAGTTCGTCGTCATCACCGATGTCACGGCGGCTGAAAGCGTGCTCTGCGTCATGGGTCCGAAGGCGCGCGACCTCATGCAGAAGGTGAGCCCGAACGATTTTTCCAATGCGGCGCATCCCTTCGCCTCCGCCCGGCAGATCGAGGTCGGGATGGGCCTCGCCCGCGCCCACCGCGTCACCTATGTCGGCGAACTCGGCTGGGAGCTTTATGTCTCCACCGACCAGACGGCGCATGTCTTTGGGGCGTTGGAGGAAGCCGGCGTGGATGTGGGGCTGAAACTCTGCGGCCTGCACACGCTCGATTCGTGCCGCATCGAAAAGGCCTTCCGCCATTTCGGCCATGATATCACCGACGAGGACCATGTGCTCGAAGCCGGCCTCGGCTTTGCCGTGCGCACCAAGAAGGGCGACTTCCTCGGCCGCGACGCGGTGTTGCGGAAGGAAGAGGAGGGGCTGAAGCGCCGCATGGTGCAGTTCCGGCTTACCGATCCGCAGCCGCTGCTCTTCCACAACGAGGCGCTGGTGCGCGACGGCAAGATCGTCTCGACCATCACGTCGGGCAATTACGGCCACCATCTCGGCGGCGCGATCGGCATGGGCTATGTTCCCTGCGCCGGCGAGAGCGAGGCGGATATACTTGCCTCCCGCTACGAGATCGAGATCGCCGGCGTGCGGGTGAAGGCTGAAGCCTCGCTTGTTCCGATGTACGATCCAAAGTCGGAAAGGGTAAGGGCATGACGACACTTGCCGAACGCCACGAACGCTTTTACGCGCTGCACCAGTCGGGCTGCTTCGTCATCCCGAACCCCTGGGATATCGGCTCCGCCCGCATGATGGCGGCTGCCGGCGCCGTGGCGCTTGCCACCACCTCCGCCGGCTTCGCCTTCACGCTCGGCCGGCCGGACATGGGCCGCGTCACCCGCGAGGAGGCGCTGAAACATGCCGAGGACCTCGTGCGCGCCACGCCGCTGCCCGTCTCCGGCGATTTCGAGAACGGTTTTGCCGATGCGCCGGACGAGGTTGCCGAAACCATCCGGCTTGCGGCCGGGGTGGGCCTTTCCGGTTGCTCGATCGAGGATACGCAGATGGTCGAGGGCAACCCGGCCTATGGGTTCGACCTCGCCGTGGAGCGCATCCGCGCGGCGGCCGATGCCGCCCGGTCGCTCGGCCAACCCTTCATTCTCTGTGCGCGTGCCGATGGCGTGATGAACGGCGTCTACGATCTGGATGAGGCCATCCGGCGCATCCAGGCCTTCGAAAAGGCCGGCGCCGATCTCGTCTATGTGCCAGTGCCGCCGGGTGCGGATGAGTTGCGTCGCGTCGTGCAGTCGGTTTCGAAACCGGTCAATGCGCTCGCCGCGGGGCCGCTGCGCCAGCTTACGGTGCCGCAATTCGCGGAGATGGGCGTGCGCCGCATCTCGCTCGGCTCGACCATCGCCCGCGTCACCCATGCGGCGATCGCCGAGCAGATGGAGGCCATCGTCAAGGATGGCAGCTTCGTCAAATTGTCCGCTGCAATCTCCGGCGACCGGGTCAACGCGATGCTCGATGAAGGTGCCGACGAAGCCTAGCGCCCGTAGGCCCGCACGTCGCGCACGCCAAAATCCCATTCGGGCGTGGTCACGGGGGTGATGTCGCTGCCGGGGAAGACGGCGAAGGTGCTGAAGGCCTGGCTTTCGCCCGGCAGCACGCGCAGCACGATCAGCGCGTCGTCGCGGCCGACCTCCCGGCAGGTGCCGTTCGGGCAATCGGAGAGCACGACGTCGAGGCGGAAGGACTGCATGGGCACGGTGCCCTTGTTGGTGATGCGGCCCGTTACCCGAAAACTCGTCTTCGTCTGGCCGGCAATGGCCTCCGTTTCGGAGAGCTCGACATTGTCCGCCGAAAGCGCCGGTGCCGCAGCGTCCTGCACCACGACCTCGCCGGAGGGAGCTCGCTCTTCCACGAACCATATGAGCAGTGCCGCGGCAAGGCCGATGGCCACCACGATGGTGAGTGCGGGCTCGACCCAGCTCTGAAAGCGCCGGAAGCGCAGTGCGAGATAAAGAATTGCCGCCGCTGCGACTGCGAATGCCCAGATCATTCAGGTCCTCCTGGGCATCATATAGCGTGCGCGGCGGCCCGTCGAAAGGCCGCTCCCCTCACTTTGCCTTGAGGCTGATCCAATAGGCGCCGTCGAAGGGCACGGCGGCGAAGCGCTCGTTGATTTCCTTCATCGTCTGATTGGGATCGATATCGCCGAAAATCTCCGGGCGCAGCCAGTGCGCGAAGGCCTCGGCGGCGAGGATATTGAGCGGCACGGCGTTGAAGAAATTCCACAGGCCATGGACGCGTTCGTCCTTCACCGCCTTCAGATTGGTGAGGAAGGGGCTGGAGACGGCGCGTGCCAGCGTCTCGCGCGCCTCGTTCGGATCGACGCCGGGGCCGATGGAGAAGGCGCTGTAGGTGCCGCCCGGCGAGGCGGTGGCGATATAGACGTCCGGATTGGCCGCAACGAGGAATTCCGAGCTGATGATGCCGCCCTGCGCCGGCAAGCTTTCGGCGATGTTGCGGCTGCCGGTGATGGCGATGAAGGCGCCAAGCCCGCCGGTTCCATAGGCATAGCAGCACTTTTCCGGATTGGGGAAGGCGTCCATCAGCACGGTCGGGCCGGGTTCCTTGTGTTCGGCCACCCGGTTGCGGATGCGCTTGACGCGCGCCTCGTAAAAATCGGCAAACGCGTTCGCCTGCTCCTCGCGGTTCATCACCTGGCCGAGCAGGCGCATGTTGCCGGCGGTGTTGTTCAGCGCGTCGCTGTTGAAATCGACGACGACGACGGGCACGCCGGTCTGTTCCAGATAGCCGATCGCCTGCTTGCCAAGCTCGGTATCGGCCTGCCAGTTGGCGAGGATGGCGAGGTCGGCCTTGAGCGAAAGTGCTGCCTCGAAGGACACGGTGATGCCGTCGCCGATGATCGGCACCTCCTCGATCTTCGGGAACTTGTCCTTGAAGCGCGCATAGATTTCCGGGTTGTCGCCCTTCATGTCGCTCGCCCAGCCGGCAAGGATGCTGACAGGATCGGGATGCACCAGCGACAGCGCCACCAGGTTGAAGCCGCTGCCAAGCAGCACGGCCTTGGGCTCGGCCGGAATGGTGACTTCGCGGCCGAGCGCGTCCGTGACGGTCAACGGGTACTGCACCTCGGCGCGGGCCGGCAGCGCGGCGAGGATCAGGAAGGCGGCGAGGGCGAGGAGGCGCATGGTCATTGTTTTCTCAGTTCCGGCAGGGCGCAGAGTTCGCCGCAGCCGGGAATGCCGGGCAGCATGTAGCGCAGGCAGCAGACTTTCCGGCGACAGTGGACCGCGCCGTATTCCATCTCATGGCGCAGGCAGCCGTGGAAGGGATTGCGGCTGCCATTTGCCAGTTGCGGGCAATCGAAGAGTTGGCGCGACGGCCAATGGTCGTCGCCTTCGGCGGGCGACCGGTCCGTCGCGTTGAAGGCATAGTCGATATAGACGGCCGCATTGTTCCAGGCGAGTTTCGGCGCAATGCCGGTCTTTTCCTTGAACAGCGCGACGACGCGGGCGAGGTGGCAGTCGACCAGCGGCGTGATGACGTCGACGAGGTCCTTGCTTTCGCTCCAGTCGCCCTCATGCGGCAGGCCGAAGGCACGCGGCAGGCCGTCTTCGCCGATGGCGATGGTCATCTCGTCAAGGGCGATGGGCGGCGTAATCTCCGCCCGGCGCGCGACGACATAGGGGATGGTCAGCGCGGAAAAATAGTAGAGTGACCAGAAGGAGGCGACCGCGCGTCGGTCCGCGCTGCCGTGGACCGCGGCATAGCGGTCGAGCGTTTGCGAAAACCCGTCCCCCGCCAGGAAATCGCCGAGCGGCACGGCGCCGTCAAGGTCGGACGAGAGCATCATCTTCTCGCCGCACCAGGCGTGCTCGCCGGTAAAGACCGCTTTCAGGCCCTGGGGCCTGAAAGCGGTTTCGCCGTCCTGGGAGGAAAGGTTCGTCAAGGGCTTACCACGAATATTTCAGGCTGCCGATGACCGTGCGGCCCTGGTCGCGGTAGCAGAAACCGGCCGAGCACACGGCATCCTGACGGTCGAACAGGTTCGTCGCGTTGACCTGCAGCTTCAGGCCCTCGAACTCCTTGTTGATCGCGGCGAAATCGTAGTCGATCGACGCGTCGACAAAGGCGCGCGAGGCGTTCTTCGAGACATTTTCGTCGCTGCCGTAGCTGGAGCCGGTGAAGCGCACGCCCGCGCCAAAACCGAGGCCGGCAAGCGCGCCGTCTTCCGGCATATCGTAATGCGCCCAGAGCGAGGCCATGTGGCGCGGGATGGAGGAGACGTCGTTGCCGATGGTGCCGGCCGGGCCGTCGATGATCTTCGCCTGCGTATAGGTGTAGGAGGCGATCAGCGACAGGCCGTTGTCGAGGCTGGTGGAGGCTTCGAGTTCCAGGCCGCGCGAGCGGAGCTTGCCGCGCTGCACCTGGATGTTGGCCGGGCCGGTCGGCAGATCGACGACTTCGTAATAGAGGCCGTTCGTCTGGTCGATGTTGAAGAGCGCGGCGGTGATGAGCGTGTTGCTGTCCGGCAGCAGGTATTTCACGCCGACTTCCTGTTGTTCGCTCTCGGTCGGCTTGAAGGGGTTGCCGGTCGCCATGTTCACGCCGGCATTGGGCGAAAACGCGGTCGAGTAGCTGGCATAGGGCGTGATGCCCCATTCGGTCTCATAGGTCACGCCGGCGCGCCAGGTGAAGGCGCGGTCGTCCTGGCTGATCGTGTCGAGGGCGCCGGAGGCGAGGTCCGTGTTGTCGGTATCGGTGGAGACCCAGTCGTAGCGGCCGCCGAGCGTGAAGGTCAGCGCGTCGTAGCGGATCTGGTCCTGCATGTAGAGGCCGGTGATCAACTGGTCCTGCACGCTCTTCGTCTGGAAGGCGATCGGATCGACCGGGCGGCCGCGCGTCGGGTCGTTGATGTCGAGCGGCGGCGAGACGCCATAGCCGTTCAACGACTTCCAATAGACCTTGGTGAAATCGACGCCGGTGAGCAGCGTGTGTTCCAGCGCGCCGGTCTCGAACTTGGCTTCGAGCTGGTTGTCGATCGTGTAGGTGTTCAGCCACTCCTCGAATGTGCCGGCGCTGCTGTCGAGTAGCGTCGGGTCGGCGGCGTTCGGCTGGTAGGCGAAGGCCCAGTCGGCATCGACGTTGAGCCAGGAGGCGCGAGCGTTCTGGCGGAAGGTGAAGGTCTCGTTCAGGCGACGCTCGAACTCGTAGCCGATGCGGCCCTGGTTCTGGATGGAGTCGTTATAGGCCGGGTTGCCGGCGAAGAAATCGCTGACCTTGCCGGTGGCCGGATCATAATAATAGGCCGCCGTGCCGCCCGTCTTGGTGCGCGAATATTCGCCGAGGATGGTGAGGCGCGTGTCCTCGTCCGGCTTCCAGGTGAAGGCCGGCGCGATATAGGCGCGGTCGTCGGGCACGCCGACCTGCTCGGTGTCGGCGCTGCGCATGAGGCCGGTCAGGCGGTAGTAGAAGGGGTCTTCGTCGTTGATCGGGCCGGAAAGGTCGAACTGGCCCTGGTAGCGGTCGTGGCTGCCGTACTGCACCTGCACTTCGCGCAGCGCCTCTTCCGTCGGGCGCTTGCTGATGAGGTTGTAGAGGCCGCCGGCACCGGAGGCGCCGTAGAGCGCCGAGGAGGGGCCGCGCAGGATCGACACGCCTTCGAGGCCGTAGGGCTCTGTTTTGAACAGCGAGGAGCCGGCGCCCGGCTGGCGCAGGTTGTCGCGGAAGACGCCGGTATAGGTCACGTCGAAGCCGCGCACCGTGAAACTGTCGAAGCGCGGGTCAAAACCGTAGCCGCCGACGCGGGTGCCGGGTGTATAGGCCAGCGTGTCGAGCAGGGTCTGCGGGTTGCGGTCTTCGAGCTGCTGCTGCGTGACCGAGGAGATCGACTGCGGGGTCTGGATGAAGGGCGTATCGATCTTGGCGCCCGTCGCGCTGCTCTTGCCGACATAGCCATCCGCGGTGATGACGCCGCCGCTGCCGCCATCCACGACGATGTCTTCGAGAACGGTCGCGCCGCCCTGCGTCGCCGTCGCCTGGTCCTGTGCAAGGGCGACCGTGGCGAGCGTGAGGAGGGACGTGCCGGCGAGCGCCAGGCGGTACATCGTGCGGGAAGAGTTGTGCATGCGGGGTCTTTCTGACGAAGCGGATCAATAAGATGACCGTTTTTATCAGGATTCAGCTCGCTGCAACATATTATATGACTAGAACAGTCATGATTCAGCCTGTGTTGCCAACGTGCAACACAGGCTGGGGATGAATTGCACTCAGAAGGCGAGGCTGCCGGCCATCAGTGCAAGCACTAGGAAAATCAAGAAGATGACGATGGCGATCGCGAACAGGATCTTGGCGATCGTCGCCGTTGCCGCCGAGACGCCGGAGAAGCCGAGGAAGCCGGCGATCAGCGAGATGACGAGGAAAATCAGTGCCCATTTCAGCATGGCGTTGTCTCCAGATGTATGGACAGAAGGACGCGCGAGGGCAAAAAAAGTTCCCGTCTAGGTGAGTTGATCAGCCGGGACTGGGCGATGGCGGCGGAAGCGGCGCAGCATTCTCGCCGCGCCCACCAGCCCCCAGCCGAGGCACGCGCCTGTCGTGGCCCAGAGGAGGCCGGCCGGTGTCACGGGAACGGCCGGCTGGAAATCCCGCCACGCATTGGTGAGGATCATGTCGTCGGCATTGCGCAGGAGCGCGAAGGGTTTTGCGAAGGGCGACGTCCGGGCCATGCCGGCGGATTGGCGGGCGATCGTCTCGAAGCGGGTGAGGGTGCGGCGCATCGACTGGCCGCGATTGCGCAGGAAGGGTTCGCCGGCGCCGTCATAGATCGCGAGCGCCTGTGTGCGGTCGATGCCGGCAAGCGTGGCGTCGCGGTCGAAATCGGCGACGATGATGCGCAGTTCATCGAGCGCGCCGCCGAGGCGCTGCTGGTATTGCTGCGCGAATTCCGGCGCCTGCGAAAAGGCGAGCGCGCCGACTAAGGCGGCGGTTGCAGTCGCGGTGCGGGACAAAATCCTCATGCCGTTCTCCCGGGACATCACATCCCGAGAGCGGAACCGCCGGAGCGGCCAAAAGTTTCCGTCAGCCGTGGCTGATCATGACGTGGCGCACGGCGGTATAGTCCTCCAGCGCATAGATCGACATGTCCTTGCCATAGCCCGACTGCTTGACGCCGCCATGCGGCATTTCGGTCGTCAGCATGAAATGCGTGTTGATCCAGGTGCAGCCATATTGCAGGCGGGCGGCGGCCTTCATCGCCTTTCCGATGTCCTTGGTCCAGACGGAGGAGGCGAGGCCGTAATCGCTGTCATTCGCCCAGGCGACCGCCTGGTCGGCCTCGGAAAAGCGGGTGACGGAGACGACGGGGCCGAACACCTCGCGCCGCACGATCTCGTCGTCCTGCGTGGCGCCGGCAACCACCGTCGGCTGGAAGAAATAGCCCTCGTCGCTGCCCGCGCGGCCGCCCGTGGTGATCTCGACATGTTTGAGTTCGGATGCGCGCTCGACGAAGCTCGCCACCCGGTCGCGCTGGCGCTTGGAGATCAGCGGGCCGATCTCGTTCAGCGAGTCGTCCGGGTCGTTGTACTTGATGGTCGAGACGGCCGCCGAAAGATCGGCGACGAGCTTTTCGTAGATGCCGTCCTGCGCATAGATGCGGCAGGCCGCCGTGCAGTCCTGGCCGGCATTGTAATAGCCGAAGGCGCGGATGCCCGCGACGACGGCCTCCAGGTCCGCATCGTCGAAGACGACGACCGGGGCCTTGCCGCCGAGTTCCAGATGGGTGCGTTTCACGGTCTTTGCCGCCGCCGCCAGCACCTTCTTGCCGGTCGCCACATCGCCGGTGATCGAGACCATGTTAATCTTCGGATGGTTGATCAGCGCATTGCCGACCGTCTCGCCGCGGCCGAGCACGATGTTGACCACGCCCTCCGGCAGTATATCGGCAAGCAGCTTGGCCATCTTCAGAGCCGTCAGCGGCGTCTGCTCGGAGGGCTTGAAGACCACCGTGTTGCCGCCGGCAATGGCGGGCGCCAGCTTCCAGGCCATCATCATCAGCGGATAGTTCCACGGCGCAATCGAGCCGACGATGCCGATCGGGTCGCGGCGCACCATGGATGTGAAGCCGGGCAGGTATTCGGCGGCGACGGGGGCATTGAGCGAGCGGATGGCCCCGGCGAAAAAGCGCCAGCAATCGACGATGGCCGGCAGTTCGTCATTGCGCGCCGCGTTGATCGGCTTGCCGCAATTCAGCGATTCCAGTGCCGCGAAGGCGTCGGCGTCCTTCTCGATCGCGTCGGCGATCCGCAAGAGGTAGCCCGAGCGTTCGGCGGGCGTGGTGGTGGCCCAGGAGACGAAGGCCTTTTCGGCGGCATCCACCGCAGCGTCGATCTGCGCATAGGAGGCTTCCGGCAGGTCGACGATCTTGGCGCCGGTCTTCGGGTTCAGGATGTGCTCCTCGACTTCCGTGCCGGCCTCGAAGCGCGCGCCGATCAGCATTTGGGTGTCCATCGATGTTCTCCCTTGTGTCGTCATTTGCCGCCGCCGGCGACCTGGTCGCCGTCGCGGGTGAGGTAGTAGGCGCCGAGGATCGGCAGGAAGGTCAGCAGCACGACGACCATGGCGACGACGTTCGTCACCGGCCGCTGGCGCGGGCGCACCAGCTCCTCCAGCATCCAGATCGGCAGGGTCGATTGCTGGCCGGCGGTGAAGGTCGTCACGATCACCTCGTCGAAGGAGAGCGCGAAGGCGAGCATGCCGCCGGCAAGCAGTGCCGTGCCGATATTCGGCAGGATGATGTAGCGGAAGGTCTGGAAACCATCGGCGCCAAGGTCCATCGACGCTTCGATCAGCGAGCCCGAGACGCGGCGGAAGCGGGCGACCGCATTGTTGTAGACGACCACGACGCAGAAGGTCGCGTGGCCGAGCACGATCGTCCAGAACGAGAAGGGGATTTCCGCGAAGGAAAAGGCCGAGCGCAGTGCGATGCCGGTGATGATGCCGGGCAGCGCGATCGGCAGGATGACGAGCAGCGAGATCGTCTCGCGGCCGAAGAATTTCGTCTGGCTGACGGCGGCGGCGCAGAGCGTGCCGAGCACCAGCGCGATGGCCGTGGAGATCGCGGCGACGCGCACCGAAAGGCCCATCGCCGCCCAGACGTCCGGCCGGTTCCAGGTGACGGCGAACCATTGCAACGTATAGCCCGGCGGGGGGAACTGGTAGCTCTTCTCCTCCGTGGTGAACGCATAGAGGAAGATCAGCAGGATCGGCAGGTGCAGGAAGGCGAGGCCGGCACCGGCGGCGATCTTCAGGCCCAGCGGCGCGGCGTTGTTCCGGTCAGAGCGCATCGAAGGCCCCCTGTCGCTTGGCCATCCAGAGATAGAGGCCCATGATGACGATCGGTACGACGGTGAAGGCGGCGGCGAGCGGGATGTTGCCGGCCGTGCCCTGCTGGGCATAGACCGCCTGGCCGATAAAGAGCCGCGACGAGCCGATGATCTGTGGGATGATGTAGTCGCCCAAGGTCAGCGAGAAGGTGAAGATCGAGCCGGCGATGATGCCGGGCAGCGCGAGCGGAAACAGCACGTAGCGGAAGGTCTGCGCCGGGTGGCCGCCGAGATCGGCGGAGGCCTCGATGAGGTTGCCCGGCACGCGCTCCAGCGCCGCCTGGATCGGCAGGATCATGAAGGGCATCCAGACATAGATGAAGACGATGAAGGTGCCGGTGTAGCTGATCGACAGCGACGTGCCGCCGACGACCGGCAGCGACAGCCAGGCATCCAGCACCCAGAGCAGGTTCAGCTTAGCGAGCGCCCAGGTGACGATGCCCTCCTTGGCGAGGATCAGCTTCCAGGCATAGACCTTCACCAGATAGCTCGACCACAGCGGCAGCATGACGCCGAGATAGAAGATGACCTTCCACTTTCCCCTGGCGTACCGCGCCGCATAATAGGCGATCGGGAAGGCGATAACGGCGGAAGCGAGCGTCACCAGCACGGCCATGACGACGGTGCGCAGGATGATGTCGAAATTCGATGGGATGAGGAGCTGGCGATAGGTCGCGAGCGTAAACTCGTAATTGATCAGCCCGGAGAAATCGTCGATCGAGAAGAAGCTCTGCAACAGCAGCGCGAACAGCGAGCCGAGATAGATGACGCCGAGCCAGAGCAGCGGCGGCGTCAGCATCAGCAGCAGCAGAATCTTCGGGTTGCGCCAGAAGAAATCCGAAAGCCGCCCGGAGGTGTTTTCGCGGCGCGCGAGGATGGAGGTGTCGGCGGCGATCGTCATTGGGCGCCGTCCATCTGATGCAGGTCGTCGGCTAGGAAGGAGAAGGTGACGGTCTCGCCCTCGGCCGGCACCGCAAGCGAGGCCGGCACCATAGCGGCGACCCGGGCGCCCGCCGCCTCGACTGTCACGCGGTTCGCGGCACCCAAAAAGCTCGCGGCGACGACGCGGCCGGTGAAATGTTTGCGGCCCGGCCCGCTCTCGCCAAGCGTGATCGCCTCCGGGCGCAGGCTCGCATAGCCCTTGCTGAAGCCGAGGCCTGCCACGAAATCCGGCGGCAGCACATTGGAGGAGCCGACGAAATCCGCGACGAAACGCGTCTTCGGTCGCTTGTAGACCTCTTCCGGCGTGCCGAGCTGCTGGATCTTGCCGTCGTTGAACACGGCGATACGGTCTGCCATGGAGAGCGCCTCGCCCTGGTCGTGCGTGACGAACACGAAGGTGATGCCGAGCGATTTCTGCAACGATTTCAGCTCTTCCTGCATCTGTTCGCGCAGCTTGAGGTCGAGCGCGCCGAGCGGTTCGTCGAGCAGCAGCACGCGGGGGCGGTTGACGAGGGCTCGTGCCAGCGCCACGCGCTGCCGCTGGCCGCCGGAAAGCTGGCCGGGCCGGCGCGTGCCGTAGCCGGGCAGCTTCACCATGGCGAGCGCCTCTTCCGCCGCCTTCAGCCGTTCGGCCTTGGCGACGCCCTTGACCATCAGCCCATAGGCGACGTTTTCGAGGATCGAGAGATGCGGGAACAGCGCATAGTCCTGGAACACCGTGTTGACGTTGCGCCGGTAGGGCGGCACGCCCTCCGCCGTCTCGCCGAAGATCTCGATATGGCCGGACGTCGGCTGCTCGAAGCCCGCCATCAGGCGCAGGCACGTCGTCTTGCCGGACCCCGACGGCCCCAGCATGGCGAAGAACTCGCCCTCGGCAATCGCCAAATCCACACTATCTACGGCGCGCACGGCACCGAAATGGCGGGAGACTTGCTGGAACAGGACGGCGGTCATGGGGGCTCCGGGTGTTATTTTGGGCAAGGGCAGCGAGCGCCCATCGCAAATCGTCGTCATGGGTAGAAGACGGCGCAACTCGTCAATCTCCCCCCTTGTGGGGGAGATGCCCGGCAGGGCAGAGGGGGGTATCTACCGCCCGCGTTTCGATGTGCCGCTTCGCGGCCACCCCCCTCTGTCACCTTCGGTGACATCTCCCCCACAAGGGGGAGATCGGTTGGTGTAGGCCGCGCCGTTCTAAATCAACGTCCGCCGATCACGCCGATATAGTCGGAGACCCAGCGGTGGTAGGGCACGCATTCGCTTTGGCTTTCGCACTTGGCAACCGGCGTGCGCCAGAAGTGGATCTTCTCGAAGTTCTCAAAACCGTTGGTCTTGCAGCCTTCGTCGGTCAGCAGCGCATTGCCCTTGCAGGCTGCCGGAACCGAAGGCACGGCGCCGAACCAGGCGGCCGCGTCACCCTGCACCTTGGCGGAAAGCGAATGTTCCATCCACATATAGGCGCAGTTCGGATGCTGGCTTTCGGCATGCAGCATTGTCGTGTCCGACCAGCCCGTCACGCCCTCTTCCGGGAAGGTCGAGGCGATCTTCTGCTTTTCCGCCTGCATCAGGTTCACCTGGAACGGCCAGGAGCCGGACGCCACGACGCCTTCGTTCTTGAAGTCGTCGATCTGGATCATCGCATCGTGCCAGTAGCGGCCGACGAGCGTGCGCTGGACGCGCAGCAGGTCGAGGGCGGCCTTGTACTGGTCTTCGTTGAGCTCGTAGGGATCCTTGATGCCGAGATCCGGCTTGTGCGCCATCAGGTACTGCGCGGCGTCGGCAATGTGGATCGGGCCGTCATAGGCCTGCACGCGGCCCTTGTTCGACTTGCCATCCGGCAGCGTCATTTCCTCGAAGACGACGTTCCAGCTCTTCGGCGCTTCGTCCTTGAAGGCATCGGTGTTGTACATCAGCACGTTCGGGCCCCAGAGATAGGGGGTGCCGTAGTGCACGCCGTTCACCGTGTGCCAGGGTGCGTTCTGCAGGCGCTCGTCGACGGTCTTCCAGCTCGGAATGAGGTCGGTGTTGATCGGCTGCACGCGCTTGCCCGCAACGAGGCGCAGCGACGCGTCGCCCGAGGCGGTGACGAGGTCGAAGCCGCCTTCGTTCATCAGGGCGACCATTTCGTCGGAGGTGGCGGCGGTCTTCACGGTGACCTTGCAGCTCGTCTTCTTCTCGAATTCGGTGACCCAGTCGTAGTTCTTGTCCGTCTCGCCGCGCTCGATATAGCCGGCCCAGGCGACGATGGACACTTCGCCTTCGCCGGCGCCAAGCTCCTTCAGCGGCTCTTGGGCGAGGGCGGATGCGGTGAAGGCGAGCGAAAGGGTGAGCGCGGTGCAGGAATGCAGAAGTCGCTTCATGTCAGTCTCCCGGTGTGATCCGCTTCGTGCGGTATTGTTCCCGAAAGAAAAGGTGCCGCGCTTTCGCCGCTTTCGCAAATTCATTAATCAGAATGTCGCTATCGGAAATTCCGAAACCGGCGGCATTTATCGCCCACGCCCGCTGCGCAATGCCTCCGCCAGCCCGACGAAATCCCGCGCCGCCTGCGGCAGGCTGGAGCCCTTGCGCCAGACCATGCCGACCTGCACGACGGGCAGCGCGCCGGAAACGTCGCGGCTTTCGATGCGGTCGCCTTCCAGCGACCAGGGGCGGTAGACGAGATCGGGCAGCAGCGCGATGCCGGCGCCGGTGGCGACCAAGCTGCGCACGGCTTCCACCGAGCGCGTGCGGAAGGCGACGTGCGGGCGGGCGCCGAGTGCGGAGAGCAGTTTTCCCGTGTTCTCCTCGATTTCGTCGACCGTCAGCATGATCAGCGGTTCCTTGGCGATATCGCTGACGGAGATGATATCGGCGGAGACGAGGGGATGGCCGATCGGCAGCCAGAGCCGATAGGGCGAGGTCTCGATGATTTCCGCCTGGAGCGCCATGCGGTCGCGGAGATTCGAGATGACCATGACCGCGACGTCGAGCTCGCCGCCGACCAGCAGGTGTTCGAGATAGGAGCCGTTGTCCTCGATGGCGCTGACATCGATGCCGGGGAAGCCGCGGCGGTAGCGCGAGAGCAGGTCCGAGAGCACGTAGCCGGCGACGAGCGAGGTGACGCCGAGATTGAGCTGGCCCTTTTCGGCCGTGCGGTTGTCGGAGAAGGAACGGCGCGCATCGGAGACGTCGGCGAGGATCTTTGTCGCGTGGCGCAGGAACTGGTGGCCGTTATGCGTCGTGGTCAGGCCGCGCGGGTGGCGATCGAACAGCTCGACGCCGAGATCGGATTCGAGTTCCTTGATCGCCTCGGTGATCGAGGATTGCGAGATCGAGAGGTTTTGCGCCGCGCGCGTCACCGAACCCTGCTCTGCGACGGCGACGAAATATTGCAATTGCCGGAAGGTGAATGCCATGGCGGCAGTTAATATGGCCGGGTCGGGCGAGGCAAGCGGCGAAAATTCCGTGGGAAAGCCGCTGACGGGACAGGTCTTGTTGCGTAGCATGGTTATGATGCCGGCAATCGACGAGGAGTTGCCATGACCGGACGTCCCATGCCCAGCGAAGCGGGCATTCTTGCCTTCCACCAGCGCTGCGAGGATTTTTATCCCGCCGATGCCGTCGATGCGGATATCGTGCAGCAGCGCGCCTGGTACAACGCGCTCTGCGCCGTCTTCGATGCGCCGGCGCCGGCGGGCATGGTCAAGGTCGACGGGCTTGTCGCGGAGCGCATCCCGATCCGCCGCTACCGGCCGGCCACGGTCTCGACCGAGACGCGGCTTTTCTACATCCATGGCGGCGGGTTCGTCGTCGGGTCGCTTGAGAGCCATGATGCGATCTGCGCGGAGATTTCCGAGGCCGCGGGGGCCGAACTCGTCTCCGTCGATTACCGGCTTTCGCCGGAGCACGTCTGGCCCGCGGCCTTCGACGATTGCTGGGCGGTGCTGATCGATCTCCTGCTGGAGCCGCATCCCGTCGTCGTGATCGGCGACAGCGCGGGCGGCAATCTTGCGGCCGGCATCGTGCTGCGGGCGCGCGACGAGGGGCTGGAAGGCATTGTCGGGCAGGCGTTGGTCTATCCCGGCCTTGGCGGCGATCTGGTGTCGGGCTCCTTTGAGGAGATGGCCGAGGCGCCGGGGCTTTCGACGGCCGATACCAGCTATTACCGCGAGATCTACAAGGCGCCGGAGGATGCGGCACACGCCTTTCCGCTCCGGTCGGAAAACCTGGCCGGCCTGCCGCCCGCCTTCATCACCGGCGCTTTTTTCGATCCGCTGCGTGACGATGCGCGGGCCTATGCGGCGCGGCTGGCGCTGGCCGGCGTGCCGGTGGAATTTCGCGAGGAGAAGCAGATGATCCATGCCTGGCTACGGGCGCGCTTCATGAGCGAGGGGGCGAGGGTCGGCTTTGCGGCGCTGTGCGATGCAGTCCGCCGGATGGCACGGCCATGAGCGGCATCACCAATCTCGACGTGCTGCTCGCGACCATGGAGCCGGCGCTGGTGGAGGGCGGCTTCGTCTATGCCAGCGTGCCGGCTGGCGAGCTTGCGGCGCATCTGTCGCGCGGACCGATCGGGCTTTTCCGCGAGGAGGAGGGCATCACGCTGATCCTGCCCGCCGACGCTGCGGATGGCCTTGCCGCAAGTTCGCCGATGCGGATGATCACGCTCACCGTGCATTCCTCGCTGGAGGCCGTCGGCCTGACGGCGGCCTTTGCCACGGCGTTGACCGTGGACGGCATCAGCGCCAACGTGGTTGCCGGCTACCATCACGACCATATATTCGTGCCGGAGCGGGATGCCGAACGGGCGCTCGAAACCTTGCGGGCCTTGTCCCGCGCGGCGCGTGAAAAGGGAGAAGCATGATGAAGGTTCTGCGGTTTGCCGGTGTCGCCCTGGCGTTCGGTATGTTTGCGGCGGTGCCGTTGATGTCCTTTGCCGAGGATGCGGCCGTGCCCATCCCGGCCTGCGCCCTCTCCGGTTCGAAAAGCGTCTTCATCGGCGGCGCCCCGGCGCTGCGCCTCTCCGACGTGGTGAATTGCCCGCCGGAGCTTTACGAGATCGTGCCGAGCATCATGATCGAAGGCCAGCCCATGGTGAAATTCCGCTCGGGCGTCGGCGAGAAGGGCAATTGCACGGCGCGGGGTGATGAGACGGTGAGCGTCGAAGGCGGCTCTGCCAGCCGGCTTGGGGATGTGACCTGCACGCAGAATTGAGGGATTGAAGCCCGCCGGAGTTTGTTGGCGAGGCCAACCCTATCCTCTCCGTCATCCTTGGGCTTGACCCGAGGATCCACTGTTTGCGTCGAGTGATGGATCCTCGGGTCAAGCCCGAGGATGACGGAGGAGAGGTTTTCGGGTTTTTGACAGGCGGCGGCGGGTGACAAAGCCACCCGCCGCTTTGTCAGTTGCCGGCGCTTTCCATGCGTCGGGTCGTCAGCACCTTTTCCAGCCAGCCGATTTCCATCTCGGGAACCGACTTGAGCAGCAGGTCGGTGTAGTCGTCGAAGGGCGGTGACAGCACCTTCGATTTCGGGCCGAAGCGGACGAGTTTTCCCCGGTGCATCACCGCCACCGAGTCGGCGATGGCGCGCACGATAGCGATGTCGTGGGTGATGAACATGTAGGAGACGTGGGTTTCGTCCTGGAGTTTGAGCAGCAGCTTCAGGATGCCTTCGGCCACCAGCGGGTCGAGGGCGGAGGTCGGCTCGTCGCAGAGGATGAGTTCCGGCTTGGCCGCAAGCGCGCGCGCGATCGCCACGCGCTGCTTCTGGCCGCCGGAAAGCTCGGCCGGATACCGATCTGCGAAGCGGCCGCCCATTTCGATCTGCTCCAGCAGTTCCTTCACCCGCTCGGTCTTCTTTGCGCCACGCAGGCCATAATAGAAGGTGAGTGGACGGCCGACGATGTCGCGCACCGTCTGGCGCGGGTTCATCGCCGTGTCGGCCATCTGGTAGATCATCTGAACGCGGCGCAGCTCGTCGTTCGACCGGCCCTTCAGCGCCTTCGGCAAGGGCTTGCCGTCGAAGCTGATCGTGCCTTCCTGTGGCGGCAGCAGGCCGGTGATGACGCGGGCGAGGGTGGATTTTCCAGAGCCCGATTCGCCCACCACCGCCAGCGTCTGGCCCTTCGGCAGGTGCAGCGAGACGTTCTGCAACACCTTGAAACCGTTGGAATAACCAGCGGTGATGTTCTCCACCTTCAAAAGTGTGTCCGACTGGTCGGGGGCTTCCTCGCGCTTGGTGCCGCGCACGTTGACCAGCGCGCGGGTATAGTCCTGGGTCGGCGCCTCGATGATCTGCTTCACCGAGCCGTATTCCACCATCTTGCCGTGCCGGAGCACGAGGATGTCGTCCGTGATCTGCGCCACGACGGCGAGGTCGTGGGTGATGTAGAGCGCGGCCGTATTCGTTTCCTCGATCGCATGCTTGATGGCGGCAAGCACGTCGATCTGCGTCGTCACGTCAAGCGCGGTGGTGGGCTCGTCGAAGACGATGAGTTCCGGGTTCGGGCAGAGCGCCATGGCGGTCATGGCGCGCTGGAGCTGGCCGCCCGAGACCTGATGCGGGTAGCGCTGGCCGAAGGTTTCGGGGTTCGGCAGGCCGAGCACCTTGAAGAGGTAGAGCGCACGTTTTTCCGCGTCCGCACGGCTCATGATGCCGTGTTTCAGCGACGCTTCGATCACCTGTTCGCCGAGCCGGTGGGCAGGATTGAAGGCCGCTGCCGCCGATTGCGCGACGTAGCAGACCTTGGCGCCGCGCACCTTGCGGATGCCGTTCGGACCGAGCTTCAGCAGGTCCTGCCCGTTGAGCAGCACCTCGCCGCCGGTAATCCGCACCCCGCCGCGCCCATAGGCGAGCGCGGTGAGGCCGATCGTCGACTTGCCGGCGCCGGATTCGCCGATGAGGCCGAGCACCTTGCCTTTTTCGACGTCGAAGGACACGCCTTCGACGAGGGTGACGGTGCGCGGCGGCTCGCCCGGCGGGTAGCTGGTCGCCTCGATCTTGAGGTTCTTGACAGACAGCAGATCAGGCATCGCCGCGCCCTCCCTTGAGGCTCGAGGTGCGTTTCATCAGCCAGTCGACGACGAGGTTGACGCAGATGGCCAGCCCCGCAATCGCACCGCCCGGAATGAGGGCGGCCGAAATGCCGAAGATGATGCCGTCCTTGTTGTCCTTCACCATGCCGCCCCAGTCCGCTGCCGGCGGCTGGATGCCGAGGCCGAGGAAGGAGAGGGTGGAGAGGAACAGGATGGAGAAGGCGAAGCGCAGGCCGAATTCGGCGAGCAGCGGCGAGAGCGTGTTGGGCAGGATTTCCCGGAAGATGATCCAGCCCGTGCCTTCGCCGCGAAGCCGCGCCGCTTCCACGAACTCCATGACGGCCACGTCGAGTGCTACGGCGCGGCCGATGCGGTAGACGCGGGTTGAGTCGAGGACCGCCATCACGAGGATGAGGATCCAGAGCTGCTGCGGCAGCACGGCGAGCACGACGAGTGCGAAGATCAGCGTCGGGATCGCCATCATCAGGTCGTTGAAGCGCGAGAAGATCTGGTCGATCAGCCCGCCCGTCACCGCCGCGATGAAGGAGAGCAGCATGCCCAGCGAGAAGGAAAGCACGGTTGCCGCCAGCGCCACGAAGATCGTGGTGCGGGCGCCGAAGATCAGCCGCGAGAAGAGGTCGCGGCCGAGATTGTCGGTGCCGAGAAGATAGGCGCCACCCATCGGCTCCCAGACGGAGCCGACGATCTGGCTTTCGCCATAAGGCGCGATGAGGGGGGCGAAGACGGCACAGAAGAGGGAGAGCGCGATGCCCAGGATGCCGACCCAGGCGCTGACAGGAATGGAGGAAAGTCTCATCGCGGGTGCCTCAATCTGGGGTTCGCGATGATCGCAAGGATATCGGCGAACATGTTGAGGAAGATGTAGAAGGCGGCGAAGATCAGGCCGCAGGCCTGCACCACCGGCATGTCGCGCACCGTCACGGCGTCGACCATGTACTGGCCCATGCCGGGATAGACGAAGACCACTTCCACGACGACGACGCCGACCACGAGATAGGCGAGGTTGAGCGCGATGACGTTGATGACCGGCGCCAGCGCGTTCGGGGCGGCATGTTTCGCGATGACGCGAAGGCTGCCGAGACCCTTGAGTTCGGCCGTCTCCACATAGGCAGACGACATGACGTTGAGGATCGCGGCCCGCGTCATGCGCATCATGTGGGCGAGCACGACGAGCACCAGCGTTGCCGTCGGCAATGCGATGGCGGAGAGGCGCTGGCCGATGGTCATCGATTCATAGACCGTCGCGGGGAAGGTCGCGACGCCCATCTGCACGGCGAAGAACAGGATCAGCAGGTAACCGACGAAGAACTCGGGAAGCGAGATCGCCGCAAGCGAGATGACGTTGATGATCTTGTCCGGCAGGCGGTTTCGATATTGCACCGCGAGCATGCCGAGGCCGACGGCGAGCGGCACGGAGATGATGGCCGCGAAGAAGGCGAGGAACAGCGAATTGCCGAGGCGCTTGCCGATCTGCTCGCTGACCGAGTTTTTCGACGCCCAGGAATTGCCGAAATCACCCTGGACGGCGCCGCCGAGCCATTTGAAGTAGCGGGTGGTGGCCGGCTGGTCGAGGCCGAGATCCTTGCGGATGTTCTCGATGGCCTGCGGCGTTGCGGACTGGCCGAGATAGGTGGTGGCGAAGTCGCCGGGCAGGGCTTCCACGCCCCCGAAGATCATCAGGGACACGGCGAAGAGCAAGGCCACGCTGAGCGCGAGGCGTTGCAGGATGAGCGCAGCGAGGGGGCTGCTCTTGCTGAGTTTCGCCCAGAACGAGGGCGACCCTTCGTTGAAGGGGGCTCCAGTGGACGCAACCGACCCGGCAACGCCGACAGACTGCGGGGCTTCGCCCGCAGTCGTCGTTGCTGTCAGCTCCGGACCGTGCGCCGGTCCGCGGCCGGTCATCAGGCGTCGAGCCACACGCGGGTTGCGACATAGCCGTTCGACATGTCGTTGCCGATATCGTGCACGTAGCCCTTCACGTTCTTGCCGCAGGCGTTCACGAAGTCGTTGAACATCGGCAGGATCAGGCCGCCTTCGTCACGCACCATCATGGCCATGGTGCGGTACATTTCCTTGCGCTTGGCCTCGTCGAGTTCCGAGCGGGCTTCGAGAACCATCTTGTCGAAGTCTTCGCGCAGGAAGCGCGTGTCGTTCCAGTCGGCCTTCGAGAGGTAGGCGGTCGAGTACATCTGGTCCTGGGTCGGGCGGCCGCCCCAGTAGGAGGTCGAGAAGGGCTGGACGTTCCAGACGTTCGACCAGTAGCCGTCGCCGGGCTCGCGCTTCACTTCGATCTCGATGCCGGCCTTCTTGGCGCTCTCCTGGTAGAGAACGGCGGCGTCGACTGCACCCGGGAAGGCGACGTCGGACGTGCGCAGCAGGACAGAGCCGCTGTGGCCCGACTTCTTGTAGTGGAAGGCCGCCTTGTCCGGGTCATAGGCGCGCTGCTCGATGCCTTCCGGGAAGAGGGCATAGGTCTCGTTGATCGGGAAGTCGTTGCCGATCTTGCCGTAGCCGCCGAGCACCTTTTCCAGCATCGTCTCGCGGTCCATCGCATATTTCAGCGCCAGACGCAGGTCGTTGTTGTCGAACGGCGCCGTGTTGCAATGCATGATGAACACGTAGTGGCCGCGGCCGGAGGTGGAGAGAATGTCCACGGTCGGCGCGCGCTTCAGGAGGTCGACGGTCTTCGGATCGACGCGGTTGATATAGTGCACCTGGCCGGAGGACAGGGCCGCGATGCGGGCCGTCGCGTCGTTCATCGCGATCATTTCGATCGAGTCTACGAAGCCGCGGTCCTGGCGCCAGTCGTCCGCATTGCGCTCGAAGGTGGCGCGTACGCCGGCCTCGAAGCTCGTGACCTTGTAGGGGCCGGTGCCGATCATGGCATTCGGATCGTCGAGGCCGCCATTCGGCTGGATGACGAGGTGGTAGTCGGTGAGCAGCAGCGGCAGGTCGGCATTGCCTTCCGTCAGCACGAGCACGAGCTTGTCGCCGTCGGCCTTGATTTCCTTGATCGACTTCATGACGCCGAGCGCGCCCGATTCCGACTTCTCGTCGGTGTGGCGTTGCAGCGTCTTGATGACGTCGTCGACCGTCAGTTCCTTGCCGTCGTGGAATTTCACGCCCTTGCGGATGGCGAAGGTCCAGGTCGAGGCGTCGGCGGACGGCTCCCAGGATTCGGCAAGTGCCGGAACCGGCTTGCCGGTCAGCGGCTCGGATTCGACAAGCATGTCGCCCCAGTTGCGGCCGACGACGAACATGAACTGCGAAAGCGCCTTGGCCGGGTCCTTCGAGTCGGTCGCGGCAGCGCCTTCGAGGCCGAGCTTGAGGGCTCCGCCGCGCTTCGGCTCCTGCGCCTTGGCGGCAGTGTCGAACATGGTGCCGGCGACGGCGAGCGTGATGCCGAATGCAGCGGCACGGCCCATGAATTCGCGGCGGTTCATCTGGCCGAGCGTGACCTGGCTGGTGAGGTATTTGGTGTAATCAGTCATTCCCCTGTTCCCTTTTGCTGGCCCTGAAGTGGGCAATTGTTATTGTGATTGGCAGAATTTCTGTTTTTGGCCTCCATGGCAACCTCCCGTCCGAGATTTGTGACGGTGGCGGTGCATGTCCTCGTCTTCCGAAAGCCTCCTCTTCCTGCCGAGCAGCGGCCCTGTTCCATAAAGCTATTCAAATGCAGGGCGTCTGTAACGCCCTAATTTATCTTGGTCTTCCAAAAGCCTGGCTTATGGAAGGATGCAGGCCGCGCCCGATGCAGGGGCGCGGACGCTATCGTCCCTTCCAGACGGGATCGCGTTTTTCGGCGAAGGCGCGCGCGCCTTCGAGCTGATCCTCGCTGGAATAGAGAATATCCACCGTCTTGAACTGCCGGCGGGTGATCTTGTTCATGGTCGCCTGGAAGGTCTCGCCCTCGGCGGCGCGCACCACTTCCTTGATGGCGGCATAGACGAGCGGCGGGCCGCTTTCGAGCAGACGGGCAAGCTCCCACGCCCGGTCGAGCAGCTTGTCGGCGGGCAGGATTTCGTTGACGAAACCCCAGCGATGCGCCTCCTGCACGTCGAGCCAGCGGCCGGTCAGAAGCATGTCCATGGCGATGTGGTAGGGGATGCGCTTCGGCAGCTTGATCGAGGCGGCATCCGCCACGGTGCCGGAGCGAATTTCCGGCAGCGCGAAGGTCGCGTGTTCGGCGGCGAGGATGAGGTCGGTGGAGAGCGCGATTTCGAGTCCGCCGCCGCAGCAGATGCCGTTGATGGCCGCGATGATCGGCTTGTTGAGGTCGCGCAGTTCCTGCATGCCGCCGAAGCCGCCGACACCGTAATCGCCGTCGACCGCATCGCCCGCGGCCGCCGCTTTCAGGTCCCATCCTGGACAGAAGAATTTTTCCCCCGCACCCGTGATAATGGCGACGCGCAGGCTGTCGTCGTCGCGGAAATCGGCAAAGATCTTGCCCATGAGGCGGCTCGTCACGAGGTCGATGGCGTTGGCCTTCGGGCGATCGATCGTGATTTCCAGGATGCCGCCTTCGCGGCGTTGCAGGATCGGTCCGGTCATGGGTTTTTCCTTAGACGGATCAGCGCGTCGGCTGCGACGACACCGTCGCCAGCTGGCAGCACCATTACGGGATTAACGTCCAGTTCTTCGATTATTGAAGCGTTTGAAACGACATAGGATGCCGCTGATGCGACGGCGGCGACAAGAGCGTCGATATCGCCCTTCGCAGCGCCGCGATAACCGCCGAGAAGCTTCGAAATCTTCAATCCGGCGATGGCCGCGCGAATGGTTTTCTCGTCCGTCGGCAGGGTCAGGATGGCGGAATCTTCGAGCAGTTCGACCAGGATGCCGCCGGCGCCGATGGTCAGGACCGGACCGGCAACGGGATCGCGCATCGCGCCGACGATGAGTTCGGCGACGGGTTTGCCCACCATCTTTTCGACGAGGAAACCGGAGGCGACGCCCGCCATGGCCTTGGCCGCATCGAGCACGGCCTCGCGACTGGCGAGGTTGAGCTTGACCGCGCCGGCCTCGGTCTTGTGCGCGACGCCAAGGCCCTTGAGAACCACCGGAAAGCCGAGATCTTGCGCGGCATCAGCCGCGGCTTCCGCGGTCTCGGCGGTGAGGCCCTTCGGCACGGGCAGGCCGTGCGCGGCGAGTGCCTGCTTGGCCTCGTGTTCGGTGAGCGTGACGGCTTCACCTTCGCCGACCGCGGTCTTCAGCAGCGGCGCGGGCAGGGGTTTTGCCCAGATTTCGCCGATGCCGGCGGCGGCTTCCGCGGCGGCGAGCGCCTCCTCGATACCGTAGAAGGGCACGACGCCGTTCTGCATCAGCATTTCGGCCGTCGCTTCCGGCATGTTTTCGCCCATGCTGGCGACGATGCCGGCATTCGCCCCGGTCGCCTTCGAGGCGTCGATGACGGCGTGGCAGGTGGTGATCCAGTCGGCGGCGTCGCAGCGGTCGAGGCGGGGGAAATCGAGCACGACGAGGTTCAGCGCATAGCCGCCCTGCATCATGGTCGTGAAGGCGGCAGTCTGCTTCTCACGGTTGCCCCAGACGAAGGTGTGGTAGTCGAGCGGATTGGAGATCGTCACCATCTGGCCGAGCGTCTCGCGCAGCGGCTGGCGCTGCTCCTGCTTCAGCTCGCGGTAGTTGACCTTCCGCTTCACCCCGGCATCCGCCATCAGCGAGGCTTCGCCGCCGGAGCAGCTCATCGACGAGATGTCGTAATTTGTGAGCGGGCCGGCGACATGCAGCAGCTTCAGCGTTTCGAGCAGTTCGGGCAGCGTTTCGACGCGGCCGATGCCGAGGCGCGACAGCAGTGCGGAGGAGACCGCGTCGTTTCCGGCGAGCGAGGCCGTGTGCGAGACTGTGGCAAGCTGCGCCTGCTCGGACTTGCCGACCTTCAGGGTGACGACCGGCTTCTTCAGTTCGCGGGAACGAAGCGCCAGGCGCTCCAGCGATTCAAGGCTGTCAAAACCCTCGATATGCAGGCCGACGGCGGTGACGCGGGGGTCTTCCAGCACGGCGCAGGCGAGGTCGGCGAGGCCGGTTTGCGCCTGGTTGCCGGCGGTCAGGATATAGGCCAGCGGCAGGCCACGCTGCTGCATGGAAATGTTGCAGGCGATGTTGGAGGACTGCGTGAGGACGGCGACGCCCTTGTCGATGCGCAGCATGCCGTGCTGGTCGGGCCAGAGCAGGGCGCCGTCCAGCATGTTGATGAAGCCGTAGCAGTTCGGGCCGAGGATCGGCATATCGCCGGCGGCCTCCACCAGCGCCTTCTGCAAATCGTCGCCATCGGCAAGCTCGCTGACGGCCTCGCGGAAACCCGAGGCGTAGCAGACCGCGCCGCCGGCACCACGGGCCGAGAGGTCGCGGATGATGCTGATGGTCAGTTCGCGGTTGACGCCGACGAAGGAGGCGTCGGGCGCGCCCGGCAGGTCGGCGACGGAGCGGTAGCATTTGCGCCCTAGGATTTCCTCCTCGCGCGGATGCACCGGCCAGATCTCGCCGGAAAAACCCATCTTGTCGCACTGGAAGATGACGCGGCGCGCTTCCTTGCCGCCGAAGACGGCGATGGAGCGGGGCCGGATCAGACGGTCGAGGGATCGTGTCATGTCGACATTACGCTCCGAGCGGCCTGAGCAGATCACGGCTGATGATGTGCCGCTGGATTTCCGACGTGCCGTCCCAGATGCGCTCGACGCGGGCATCGCGCCAGAAGCGGGCGAGCGGCAGGTCGTCCATCAGGCCCATGCCGCCATAGATCTGGATCGCCTCGTCGGTGACGCGGGCAAGCATTTCCGTGGCGTAGACCTTTGCGGATGCGATCTCGCGGTTCGACGGCAGGCCCTGATCGAGGCGCCAGGCGGCCGACAGCGTGAGCAGGTCGGCGGCGTCGATCTCGGTGATCATGTCGGCGAGTTTGAAGGAGACGCCCTGGTTGGCGCCGATCGGCTTGCCGAACTGCTTGCGCTCGGCGGCGTAGTTGAGCGCGTAGTCGAAGGCGCGCCGCGCGCGGCCGACAGAGGTGGCGGCGACGGTGAGGCGGGTCGCATAGAGCCAGTCGTTGGCGATGTCGAAGCCCTTGTGCACCTCGCCGAGGATCTGGGCGGAGGACAGGCGGCAATCGTCGAAGTTCAGGATGCAGTTCTTGTAGCCGCGGTGCGAGACGGATTCGTAGCCGTCGCGGATTTCGAAGCCGGGCGTGCCGCGGTCGACGAGGAAGCAGGTGATGAGTTTCTTCTTGCCGCGCGGCGTGTCTTCCTCGCCGGTCGCGATGAAGACGATGACGAAATCGGCGATGTTGGCGTGGCTGATGAAATGCTTCGTGCCGTTGACGATCCAGTCGTCGCCGTCCTTTCGGGCGAAACACTTCATGCCGCGCACGTCGGAGCCGGCATCCGGCTCGGTCATGGCGAGCGCATCGAACTTTTCGCCGCTGACGGCGGGCAGCAGGTAGCGTTCGCGCTGCTCGTCGTTGCAGGCCATCAGGATGCCGGAGGGGCGGCCGAAGAAGACCGTCAGCGCCATGGAGCCGCGGCCGAGTTCACGCTCGACGAGGGTGAAGGAGGCGTGGTCGAGGCCGGCGCCGCCGACCTCTTCCGGCATGTTGCAGCCGAAGAAGCCGATTTCCTTGCACTTGCGGGCGATTTCCCGGCCGAGTTCTGGCGGCACATGGCCGGTGCGCTCGACCTCGTTTTCGTGCGGATAGATTTCCGTTTCGACGAAGGAGCGGACCGTGTCCACGATCATCTGCTGTTCGTCGGTCAATGCGAAATTCATGGCAGTCCCCCTCGTATTTTTGCGGGCCGCGTGGCGGCCTGATGCCCTTTGCGGGCGTCTCCCCCGATTGCCGGGAGAGACCGAGTTTCGCGTCCGGCGCCGTTCCTCTTCGGCGCCCTGGCGGATGTTTCAGGCGCGCTTCTGCCCGACATGCCGCCCGACACCGTCCGGCGCCGGCAGCTTGGCATGGGCTTGCGCAATCTCCGCAACCTTCGCCAGCACGTCCGCAGGCGCATCGACGCTCTTGCCTGCTTTGCTGTCGACGTGCAGCGCCATCTGCTCGGCCGTCGCGATAACGTCGCCGGTCGCGGCGTCGTGGATGCGGGTGAAGAAGTGCAGCCGCTTGTTGTCGGAGGAGAGAAGCTGGAGCGTGGTGTAGAGCGCCTGGCCGAGCTTGCCTTCGCCGAGATGGCGGATGTGGGTTTCCACCGTGTAGTAGCTGTGGCCGGCCTCAACATAGGCGAAGTCGACGCCGATCAGCCGGAGCAGCGCATCCATCGTATCGCCGAAGAGCTGGAGATAGCGGTGCTCGGTCATATGGCCGTTGTAATCGACCCAGGCGGCGTTGACCTTGGTGTCGACAAGGCGTAGCGGTTCGGCGGCCGAGACCTCGACCTTCGCCTTGCCGGCCTTCGACCAGAGATGTTCCTCGAACTCGGCGAGCAGCTTGCCTGCGCCCCAGCCCTTGCCGTCGTCGCCGGCCTTCAGCGCATGCATGATGCCGACGAGGTTCTGGTCGCGGATGCGCTCCAGGTCGCGGATGCCGCGGGCGCCGGACTGGTCGTCCGACTGCTGGGCGATCTTTTCCACCAACTCGTCGTTGAGATCGACGACGTCGGTGAGCTTCGTCCAGGGCCAGGAGAGGCAGGGGCCGAACTGGGCGAGGAAGTGGCGCATGCCGGCCTCGCCGCCGGCGATGCGGTAGGTCTCGAACATGCCCATCTGCGCCCAGCGGATGCCGAACGAATAGCGGATCACGTCGTCGAGCGTCTCGGTGTCGCAGATGTCGTCCTTGATGAGCCAGAGGCCCTCGCGCCAGACGGCTTCGAGCAGACGATCGCCGACGAAGGCCTCGATCTCCTTCTTGATGATCACGCCCTTCATGCCGATCGGCGCCAGTTTCGCCTTGGCGTCTTCGAGCGTCTGCTTGCTGGTCTTTTCGCCACCGACGAGCTCGGCCAGCGGCAGCAGGTAGACGGGGTTGTAGGGATGCGCCACGAACAGGCGTTCGGGGTGCTTCATGTCGCGCTGCAGATCGGTCGGCATGAGGCCGGAGGTGGAGGAGCCGATCAGGGCTTCGGGCTTTGCGGCCGCGTCGATCTGGGTGAGGACGCCGCGCTTCATTTCCAGCCGCTCGGGCACGCTTTCCTGAATCCAGTCAGCGTCTTGGACGGCTTCTTCCAAGCTTTTGCAGAAGGTGATTTTACCCTTTGGCGGCAGCGGCGCCATGGTGAGCATGCCATAGGCACGCTCGGCGTTCGCCATCACTTCGCCGATGATGCGCTCGGCTTCCGGATGCGGATCGAAAATATTGACGTCGATGCCGGCGAGCGCGAAACGCGCGACCCAGGCCCCGCCGATGACACCGCCGCCGACGCAGGCCGCCTTGTTGATCGTGCTCATTTCGGTGCCCGCTTCTGGAGTTTCAGCTTTTCGCGCACTTCGGCCGGGCCGATGATGCGTGCGCCCATGCTTTCGACGACGTTGACGGCCTTTTCGACGAGCTGCGCATTGGTGGCGAGCTGGCCCTTGCCGACATAGAGGTTGTCTTCAAGACCGACGCGGACATTGCCGCCGGCGAGCACGGCCGCGGCCGGATAGGCCATGGCGTTGCGGCCGATCGAGAAGGCGGAGAAGGTCCAGGACGACGGTACGTTGTTGACCATCGCCATGAAGGTGTTGAGGTCGTCGGGCGCGCCCCACGGAATGCCCATGCAGAGCTGGATGAGCACCGGGTCCTCGATGATGCCTTCCTCGACGAGCTGCTTGGCGAACCAGAGATGACCGGTGTCGAAGGCCTCGATTTCCGGGCGGACGCCGAGGTCCGTCATCATCTTGCCCATGGCGCGCAGCATGGACGGCGTGTTGGTCATCACATAGTCGCCGAGCGAAAAGTTCATCGTGCCGCAATCGAGCGTACAGATTTCCGGCAGGCATTCGGCGACGTGGGAAACACGCTCGGTGGCGCCGACCATGTCGGTGCCGTTGGGGTTCAGCGGCAGCGGCTGTTCGGTGTTGCCGAAGATCATGTCGCCGCCCATTCCGGCGGTGAGGTTCAGCACCACGTCCACCTCGGCATCGCGGATGCGCTCGGTCACTTCGCGATAGAGATCGTTGCGGCGGCTCGGCGCGCCGGTCTCCGGATCGCGGACGTGGCAATGCACGACGGCGGCGCCGGCCTTGGCGGCGTCGATCGCCGATTCGGCGATCTGCTTGGGCGAGCGCGGTACGTGGGGCGATTTGCCGGCGGTGTCGCCGGAGCCGGTGACGGCGCAGGTGATGAAGACATCACGGTTCATGGCTAAGGGCATGTGGTCTCTCCCAGAATTCTTGTGGGGGACATTACGAGCCAAGAGGAGGCGCAGTGCTTTCACTTTTCGGATCTATCCTTGACAATTCGAGAGGTGAGCACGCATGCTTTCGCCATGCTGGATCCATCCTCCGAGACACTCGACATCGATATCCTCGTCCTGCCCGAGACGAACCTCATCCTCGTCGCCTCGGTCATCGAACCCTTGCGCGCGGCAAACCGCATCTCCGGGCAGGACCTCTACTGCTGGCGCATCTTCTCGCCGGATGGCCAGCCGATCGAGACGCGCAGCCGCATTCCCGTGCCGGTCGATGGCCTGTTCCGGCCGGAGAAGGAGACCCAGCCGCTTTTCGTGCTTTCCTCCTATCAATGGCAGATGAGTGCGACGCCTCTGTTGCGGCGCCAGCTTTCGCAGACGGCGCGTTATCGCAGCATGATGGCCGGCATCGAATCGGGCAGCTGGCTGCTGGCGCAGGCGAGCCTGCTCGACGGCCATTCGGTGACGATCCACTGGGAGGACATGGAGGAATTCGCCTCCGCCTTTCCGCAGATCGGCGTGGTGCGCGAGCGTTATGTGATCGATGGCAAGCGCATCACGACGGGCGGCTCATTGCCAACGCTGGATTTGATGCTGGAGATCATCCGCCGCCGGCAGGGCTATTCGCTGGCGCTCGAAGTGTCGCGGCTCTTCATCTACGAGCACGAGCGCACCGGCGGCCTGCTTCAGGTGCCGGCGCTGGGCAATATGCGTGTCGCCGACCAGCGCGTCAGCCAGGCGGTGCGGCTGATGGAGGAGACGGTGGACGCGCCGCTGACGCTGACGCGGCTTGCCAAACGCGTCGGCATCAGCGCGCGGCATTTGCAGGACCTGTTCCAGGAATCGATGGGCGTGGCGCCGCACCAGCATTATCTGGCGCTCAGGCTCAACGCGGCCCGGCGCAAGGTGATCGAGACCAAATCGGAATTCGCCGACATCGCCGCGCTGACCGGTTTCAACTCCTCCTCCGCCTTCTCGCGCAGCTACCGGGCGCACTATCACGAAAGCCCGACGGAGACCCGGCGGCGGCTGAGGGCTGGGGCGAAGGGCTAAGTCTTCGCGAGCAAAGGCAGCATCGTCTCGGCCGCCTGCCGGGAGAGCGCATCGCGCGGCCAGACGAGGCTCAGCGATTGCTGGTAGGCCGGGTAGAGCGGCAGCAGCGTCGGCGGCGGGTTGATGTTGGCGACGGAATGTTCCGGCAGCACGGAGAGATGGCCGTGGCGGAGCACGAGGTTGATGATGACCGGGATCGAATCAACTTCGACCAGCGTCAGGCGCGAGCGTTCCGCCGGGGTCAGCGTCGCTTCGAGGAAGCGGTCCGTCATCTGCCGCAGGCCGCTCCGCGGGCTCGGCACGGCAATGGGATAGCGCCGCAGCAGGGCTGCGAAATCCTGCCGTTCCGCCTCGTCCAGTGAGCGCGGGCCGGCGAGCGCCAGTTGCGAGCGGCCGATCAGTTGGCCCTCGAATTCGGCGGGGTAGTGGTCGGTGTCGAGCAGGATCAGGTCGAAACGGCGGTTCTTCAGGCCGGAGATAAGATCATCCGCCGTGGTGGAGGAGAGGAAGAGCGGCTGGCGCGGCCGCGCCGCCCGCCATTCGACCGTCAGGCGGGCGAGCATGGCGGCGATCTCGCTTTCATGGCCGAAGGGGATGATCGTGCCGAGCCGCCAGGTGGCGGCGCTGCGGCGAAACCGTTCCGCCGAGGCGGCCGACAGCGCCTCCCAGGCCGCGCCGATGCGCTCGGCAAGCGCCAGCGCCTCGAGGCCGGCCGGCGTGCAGCTGATCCCCGTCGCCGAACGCTCCAGCAATTTGCAGCCAAGCGCCTCTTCCAGATGGCTGAGCTGGCGGGTGAGTTGCGGCTGGCCGAGGCCGAGGCTTTTGGCGGCGCCGTTGATGCTGCCGGTTCTGGCAACGGTGGCGAAACGGGCGAGGGCGGAGAGCGAGATGGCGTCTCGTGATCCTTCGCCGAGCGCGGCAAGGGCGGCGGCGGATCCGGCGATCTCTGCAAAGCGCGGCAGGCGGGTTTCGGCCTCCAGCGTCGGCACCAGCGCCTGCCCGTCACGGCGCACCAGCGGCACCGACAGGCTGGCCTCGACGCGCCGCAGCGCCGCGCTGGCGCTGGAGGCCGGGCGGCCCATCGCGGCGGCCGCCCTGCGGATGCCGCGTTCTTCAAGAATGCTGTGCACAAGGCAGAGGGTGGATAGATCCAAGGGTGCGGTCCTTCGCGCTGCCGTCTTCCGTTCGGTTTATAACATGGACCGTACGGATTTTGGGATATCTGTTTGCGCCACGATGCGCATAACATCCATCTCTAGTTTCTACGCAATTCCGGACGGAAAACCGCTTCACACTTTTCCTGGAATTGCTTAGGGAAAAACAGGCTTCCAAACATGCTCGCTTCCGCCGATACGCTCTATCTCACCGGTCAACCGCTCGACTTCGCAACGCTGGAGGCGATCGGCGCTGCCACGCGACGGCCGGTCGCCTGCGAGATCGGCATGGGCCGCGTCGGCGCCTCGCGCCTCGTCATCACGGATCGTCTTGCCACGGGCCTGCCGATCTACGGCGCCAATACGGGCGTCGGCTCGATGAAGGACAAGCTCTGGACGGCCGACGACCTGGTGGAGTTCAACAACAACCTGGTGAAGGCCCACCATTTCGGCACCGGCGAGCCCTTCACCTTGCCGATCGTGCGCAAGGCGATGGCGATCCGCGTCAACACCGCGCTCGGCGGCTATTCCGGCTGCAGCCCGGAGCTGATCGACGCCTTCCTCGCGCTGCTCGAAAAGGATGTCGTGCCCGTCGTGCGCCGGCATGGCTCGATGGGCTGCGCCGATATCGGCCTGATGGGGCAGATCGCCTCGGTGATAACCGGCGACGGCGAGGCCTGGTATGGCGGCGAGCGCCTGCCGGCCGCGGACGCGCTGAAGCGCGCCGGCCTCGCCCCCTATCGCATGCAGCCGCGCGATGCGCTGGCGGCGCTCAGCGTCAATGCCATCTCGCATGCCGCCGCCGCCAATGTGGTGCGCGAGGCGGCAAAGGCCATCCGCAATCTCATGGTGACGGGCCTGCTCTCTTCGCTGGCGCTCGGCGCCTCGGCCGATCCTTGGCGGGTGGCCGCCCGGCTCTCCGCCCATGGCGAGGCGCTGGCCGGCTGCTGGTTCGAGGCGCAGGCTTCTTCCGGCCATTGGCCGAAACCGTCCGCCATCCACGATCCGCTCAGCCTGCGCATGACCGCCCAGGTGTTCGGCGCCTGCCTCGATACGCTGCTGCTGGCCGCCGAGCGCATCGTCGAGGCGACCGCGCAGTCGGACGACAATCCGGTGGTGATGGACAACCACGTCATGGCCTCCGGCGGTTCGCTGCCGCTCTCGACCACGCTCTATGTCGAGGCGGCGCAGACGGGCTTTGCCCATCTCGCCCGCAACGTGCTGAACCGCTGTGTGCTGCTGGCGAACGGGGTGCGACGCAACCTGCCGGTCAATCTCGTGGCGCCCGGCGAGGCGGCGACGGGGTTCGGCCCGCTGCTGAAACTCGCCGTCGAACTCTACATGCGCATCCAGTCGCTGGCGGTGCCGATCTCGGCGCAGTCGATCGTGGTTGCCGGCGGCCTCGAAGAGGAGGCGACCTTCCTGCCTCTCATCGTCGAGCGCATGGAAAGCCAGGTGCGCGACCTCCGCCAGCTCGCCGCCCTCGAAGCCATGCTGTCCGCACAGGCAATCGACCTTGCCGGCGACAATGTCGAGGGCGTGGTTGCCGTTGCCTATGCCCGCACGCGGGCGGTGAGCCCGTTCTATCGCAAGGACCGGCCGCTTTCCGCCGAGATCGAGGCGCTCGACCGCGACCTGGCGAGCCCCGAGGCGCTCGCCGCCTTCGTCGAGGCGGCGCCGATGGCGGGCATCGACACTTTCTTCGCCCTTAAATTCTGACGGGAGAACCAGATGGCCGATTTCGATCTCGTTCTGAAAGGCACCGTGGTGCTCGCGAACCGCGTCGTCGAGGGCGGCCATGTCGCCGTCCGTGATGGCAAGGTGGTGCATGTCGGGCAGGGCGCGATGCCGGCAGCCAAGGAACGGCACGACCTTTCCGGCGCGCTGATCCTGCCTGGCGCCATCGACGCGCAGGTGCATTCGCTGTCGCAGAAGAACCAGGAGGATTTCCTCTGGTCGACGCGCTCGGCGGCGGCCGGTGGTGTGACGACCATCGTCGACATGCCCTATGACGAGGGCAATCTCGTCTGCTCAGCCGAGGCCGTGAAAATCAAGGTCGACCATGCGTCGCCGCAGGCCCGCGTCGATTTCGCGCTCTATGGCACGGTCGATCCGGAGGAGGGGCCGGCGCGTATCAGCGAGATGGTCGAGGCCGGCGTCGCCGCGTTCAAGTTCTCCACCTTCGGCACCGACCCGAAGCGGTTTCCACGCATTCCCGCCGCCCTCCTGGAAGACTGCTTCCGCGCCATCGCTCCGACGGGGCTGACGGCCGGCGTGCACAACGAGGATGACGAGGCGGTGCGTGCGGCGATCGCCAAGGTCAAAGCCCTGGGCATCACCGACTACCGCGCCCACGGCCTGTCGCGCCCGCCGCTGACGGAGCTGCTGGCCTCCAACCAGATCTACGAGACCGGCGCCGAAACCGGCTGCCCGGCGCATGTGGTGCATTGCTCGCTCGGCCGCGGCTACGAGATCGCCGCCGCCTACCGCGCGCAAGGGCACCGCGCCACCATCGAATGCTGCATCCACTACCTGACGCTCGACGAGGAGAACGACGTCGCCCGCCTCGGCGGCAAGGCGAAGATCAACCCGCCGATCCGCCCGCGCGTCGAGGTGGAAAAGCTTTGGCGCCATGTCGCCGAAGGCAATGTCACGCTGGTTTCCACCGACCATGTCAGCTGGTCGGAGGACCGCAAGACCAATCCGGACATGCTGGCGAACGCGTCGGGCGTGCCGGGGCTGGAGGTTATGGTGCCGCTCTTCGTCAAGGGTGCGCTGGAGCGCGGCATTCCGCTGACCCGTGCCGCCGAGCTGATGACGCTGAACCCGGCCCGCCATTTCCGGCTTGACCACGTCAAGGGTGCGTTGGAGGCCGGCAAGGATGCCGACATCACCGTGCTGACGCCCGAGCCCTACACCTACGACTCGGTCGCCAGCGGCCACAACGTCGTCGGCTGGTCGCCCTATAACGGCATTCGCCTGCCGTGGCGCGTTTCCGCCACCTATCTGCGCGGCAAGCTCGCCTTCGACGGCACCAAGGTGCTGGCCGAGCCCGGCACCGGCGCCTTCGTGCGCCCGCTGCCGACGCTCGTTTCGGGCCGCGCCTGATGGCCGCGCCAAAAACCAATCTGCCGGTCGATCCCGCCCGCATACAGGATGTGATCGACGGCCTCGCCCGGCTCACCGAGCCCGGCCGGCCCTATACGCGGCGTGCCTTTACCGCTCTGTTCCCGGCGGGGCGGGATTTTCTTCTCGAAAAATTTCAGGCCGCGGGGCTTGAGACACGCGTGGATGCCGCGGGCAATCTCGTCGCTCGGCGCGCGGGCAAAAAGCCCGGCCTCGGCACGATCATGCTCGGTTCCCATTCCGACACGGTGCCGGATGGCGGGCGTTATGACGGCATTGCCGGCGTGGCAGTGGCGCTGGAAGTGGCCCGGTCGCTCGCCGACCAGGGCATCGAGCTCGACCACGACCTGGAGGTCGTCGATTTCCTCGCCGAGGAAGTGTCGATCTTCGGCGTGTCCTGCATCGGCAGCCGCGGCATGGCCGGCGTGTTGCCGGAGGAGTGGTTTTCGCGCGAAAGCAACGGGCTGACGTTGGAACAGGGCATTCGCGATGCCGGCGGCGATCCGGCGCGCATTGCCGTCGAAGCGCGCAAGGATATCGCGGCCTTTCTAGAACTGCATATCGAGCAAGGCCCGGTGCTCGAAACCGAAAAGCGCGATATCGGCGTGGTGACGGCAATCGCCGGCATTACGCGCATCGAGATCATCGTGCAGGGCCGCGCGGACCATGCCGGCACCACGCCGATGGGCAATCGTGCCGATGCGCTCGCGGCGGCCGCGCGGCTGGTGACGGGCATCGAGGCGCTGGCGAAATCGCTCTCCGACGGGCCAAGCCATTTCACGGCGACGGTCGGCGAGTTCTCCATCGAGCCGAATGCCGCCAATGTCGTTCCCTCCCGCGTGCGCCTGCTGATCGATGCGCGGGCGGAGGATCGCGCCGCGATGGACCTCTTCGCGGCATCGCTGGACCTGATGGCCGAGCAACTGGGGCGCGAGACGGGCACCGTCATCGAAGCGCCGCGCCGCATCTCCGACAACCCACCGACGCCCGGCGATCCGATGCTGCTCGACGTGCTGGACGCCGCTTGCGAGGTTGCGGGCGCCACGCATCGCCGCATGGCGTCCGGTGCCGGTCACGACACGGCCTGGATGGCGCGGGTGACGCGCTCGGCGATGATCTTCGTGCCCTGCCTTGGCGGTCGCAGCCATGCGCCCGAAGAGTTCGCCGAAACGGACGACATCGCGCTCGGCGCGGCGGTGCTTTTTAACGCAGTGATTCAGCTGGATAAGATCTTGAGTCAGGAGGACGTCTGATGGGCCGGATTCTAAAGGAAAAAGACGTCGAGGCGGCGGTCAAGGGCGGCTCGGTCTATGCCGCCGGCGGTGGCGGCTGGGCGGATCATGGCCGCATGCTCGGCTATGCCGCAGTGTCGATCGGCAAGCCGGAACTGGTCTCCATCGACGAGCTTTCCGACGACGACTGGGTGGCGACGGCGGCGGCCATTGGCGCCCCGGCCTCGACCACACCGTGGGAGATGCGCGGCGTCGATTACGTGAAGGCCGTCGAGCTTTTGCAGGAGGCGCTTGGCGAGAAGGTCGCCGCGCTGATGGTCGGCCAGAACGGCAAGTCGTCGACGCTGAATGGCTGGCTGCCGTCGGCCATCCTCGGCACCAAGGTGCTGGATGCCGTGGGTGACATGCGCGCGCACCCGACCGGCGACATGGGGTCGATCGGCATGGCCGGCTCCCCCGAACAGATGATCCAGACGGCCGTCGGCGGAAACCGCGACGAGAACCGCTATATCGAGCTCGTCGTGCGCGGCGCGACCGCAAAGGTCTCGCCCATCCTGCGAACCGCCTCCGACATGTCCGGCGGCTTCATCGCCTCCTGCCGCAATCCGCTGCGGGCCTCCTATGTGCGCAAGAATGCGGCGCTCGGCGGCATTTCACTGGCGCTGACCCTCGGTGAGGCGATCCTCGCGGCGGAGGGCAAGGGCGGCTCGGCGATCATCGACGCGATCGTCAAGACGACGGGCGGCGCGATCCTTTCCGAAGGCACGATCACCGACAAGTCGGTGGTCTATACCAAGGAAGCCTTCGACATCGGCACCGTGACGCTCGGCAAGGGCGACAGCGCGACGGTGCTGCATGTCATGAACGAATACATGGCGGTGGAATCGGCCGCGGGCAAACGCCTCGCGACCTTCCCGGATGTCATCACCACGCTTTCGCCGGAAGGCGAGCCGCTCAGCGTCGGCCAGCTCGAAGTCGGCATGAAGCTCTTCGTGCTGCATGTGCCCAAGACCATCATCCCGCTCGCCTCCAGCGTGCTCGATCCGACGGTGTATCCGTCTGTGGAGAAGGCGATGGGGATCGATCTGGTGAGCTACGCGCTGGCCTGAAGAGACTTGAGGAGACAACCATGCCCAAACCCAATCCGCGCCATCCGAACTATCCGATCCCCAGCGGCGACGTGCTGCGCGCCAAGGGCTGGCGGCAGGAGGGGTTGTTGCGGTTGCTTGAAAACGTGCTGTCGGTTGGTGAGGATCCGGACAATCTCATAGTCTACGCGGCCCTCGGCAAGGCGGCGCGCAACTGGGCGGCGCATCGAGCGATCGTCAAGGCGCTGACTGACATGGACGAGGACCAGACGCTGGTCATCCAGTCCGGCAAGCCGGTCGGGCTGCTCAGGACCCATGCGAAGGCGCCGCTCGTCATCATGGCGAACTGCAACATCGTCGGGCAATGGGCCAAGGCCGAGGTGTTCTATGAACTTCAGCGCAAGGGGCTGATCTGCTGGGGCGGGCTGACGGCCGGGGCCTGGCAATATATCGGCAGCCAGGGCGTCATCCAGGGCACCTATGAAGTCTTTATGCGCATCGCGGAAAAGCGGTTTGGCGGCAGCCTTGCCGGCCGATTCATCCTCACCGCCGGCCTCGGCGGCATGGGCGGCGCGCAACCGCTGGCCGGCCGCATGGCGGGGGCGGCCATCCTTTGCGTCGATATCGATCCGGCGCGCGCGGCGGCGCGCAAGGCGGTCGGCTATCTCGAACATGTGGCGCCGGATCTCGACACGGCGCTGGCGATGATCGACGAGGCGGTGAAGGACAAACGCGCGACCTCGATCGGCCTCGTCGGCAATGCTGCGGAAATCTACCCGGAGATCGCGCGGCGCGGCATCGTGCCGGATATCGTCACCGACCAGACCTCGGCGCATGATCTCGTCTACGGCTATGTGCCGAAGGGCATGAGCCTCGACCAGGTGAAGGGGCTGCGCGATGACGGGCAGGGGCAGCTGATGGCGGCAAGCCGGGCCTCGATCGTCGAGCACGTCTCGGCGATGCTGGAGTTCCAGAAGCAAGGCTCGGAAGTCTTCGACAATGGCAACCTCATCCGCACGCAGGCGCGGGAAGGCGGCGTTGCCAATGCCTTCGACATTCCGATTTTCACCGAAGCCTATCTGCGGCCGCTGTTTGCGCGCGCCATCGGGCCGTTCCGCTGGATGGCGCTGTCCGGCGAGGAAAGCGATATCGCGCGCATCGATGATCTTGTCTTGCAGATGTTTCCGGACAACCGGATCGTCACCAACTGGATCCGGCTTGCCCGCGAAAACGTGCCCTTCGAGGGGTTGCCGGCGCGCATTGCCTGGCTCGGTCACGGCGAGCGCACGGAGCTTGCACTGGCGGTCAACAAGCTGGTCGCGGCGGGTGAACTCAAGGGGCCGATCGCTTTTTCGCGTGACCATCTCGATGCCGGGGCCATGGCGCATCCGAACATCATGACGGAGCGCATGAAGGATGGGTCGGATGCCATTGCCGACTGGCCGCTGCTCGATGCCATGCTGCTCACCTCCTCGATGGCCGACCTCGTCGTCATCCATTCCGGCGGCGGTGGTTATGCGGGCTACATGACGAGCTGCGGCGTGACGCTGGTCGCGGATGGCACGGAAGCGGGCGCGGAACGGCTCGACCATGCCTTGACGAACGACACCTCGCTCGGTGTGATCCGCTACGCCGATGCCGGTTATGACGAGTCGCTCGACGAGATCGAAAAGAAGAGCATCGGCTACGTCAGGGTTGGGTAAACCCGGAAGGGTGCGATGCTGTTCAAGGCGGCGGTGCTGGAGAGGATCGGGCGGGGTGAGGTGACACTCGCCTTTCGCCGCTGGACGAAGCCGACGGTCAGGGCCGGCGGCACGCTTCGCACCGCGGCCGGCGTGCTTGCCATCGACAGCGTCGAGCCGGTGGACCTGGCGGCGTTTTCCGAGGCCGATATCCGTGCGGCGGGCTATGCGTCGCGGGAGGCGCTCGAGCGCGACCTTCGGCCGGCGGGCGATCTCTACCGCATCGCCTTCCATGTCGCGGGCGCGGACCCGCGGGAAAACCTGCGCGAAAACGATACGCTTGACGCTGACGATATGGCGGCACTGAAAGCCCGGCTGGAAAGGCTCGACCGCGACCAGCCATGGACCGGTTCGGTGCTCTCCATGATTGCGGAAAAGGACGGCCGGACGGCGGCGGAGATGGCTGAGCGGCTCGGCGTGGAGAAACTGGCGCTCAAGCGAAAGATACGCCAGCTCAAGGAGTTGGGGCTGACGGAGAGCCTTGCCGTCGGCTATCGGCTTTCGCCGCGTGGACACGCTTTCGTGAAGGGCGTCGTCAAGGATCGTGACAGCTCCCAGGGCTAAGTACCTGAAATGTCGAGTCCTCCGTAAACCTCGCATTTAACATTTCGCGGTAATCTTCCGTTAGTAATTCCGTCCCTGTGTCGAAAGGGCGGGCCTTCGGTTAGTTTTGCGTGCGAGTGCCAATGCGTCTTTCGATCCTTTCAGCGATCCTCCTCGGCTGTGCCTCGATGGCCGGCTGTGCGTCGAGCTCGAATCCCACGGCGGCGCTGTCGATCAAGCCGTCGGCGGAAATCACGAGCTCCGTTTCCAAGGGCAGCAATCCCGTTCCGGAAGTTGCGGTCGGCGAAAGCAAGGTGACGGCGGAAGGTGCCGAAATGCTCGCCTGGGCAGGGCCGGGTGCGGATTCCCACGTTTTCGAAAGCGTCACCAAACAATCGGCAATTCCCTCTGAACGGCCGGAAGAGGCGCTGACGGCCGTCGAGACGCCCTCAGAAGGTCGCTCGAAAAAACGGTCGCGCATCTACAGCCAGCAGTTCCGCGATGCGCATCCGATCAATTTCGGCAAGCGCGCGCCGCGGCATTACCAGGTGCACGGCGTCGACGTGTCGCGCTGGCAGGGCGATATCGACTGGATGAAGCTGCGCACGCAGGGCGCCAACTTCGCCTTCATCAAGGCGACCGACGGCGGCGACCATCTCGACCCGATGTTCCAGAAGAACTGGCGCAGGGCCAAGGAAGCTGGCATCCGGCGCGGCGCGTACCACTTCTTTTACTGGTGCCGCGTCGCGAGCTCGCAGGCCGAATGGTTCATCCGCAACGTTCCGAAGGATCCGGATGCGCTGCCGCCGGTGATCGACGCGGAATATAACGGCGAATCGAGCTGCAAGCGGCGTCTCACCCGCGCGCAATATGTCGAGAAGATCCAGGTCTTCTCCGATATGCTGGAACGCCATTATGGCAAGCGGCCGATCATCTATACGGCGCCGGATTTTTACGAGGACAACCTTTCGGGTGAACTCAAGAACCATCCGTTCTGGCTGCGCTCGGTTGCCGCGCACCCGTCGAAGCGCTACCCGAACCGCCGCTGGATGTTCTGGCAGTATTCCGGTTCCGGCCTGTCGCACGGCGTAACGGGGAAGATCGACCTCAACGTCTTTGCCGGCAGCGAGAGCGATTGGCACAACTGGCTGAACGGTCAGTCGGGTACAAAAACGGCGAGCCGCGACTGATTGCCGATGAGATCCCGCGGATAATCGGGACGATCTACTTCTGTTTCTGCGGATAGATCGTCTCGCCGCGCTTCAGCATGTCCACGAAGGCCTCGATGTTCCGCTTGCGGGCGGCGTCCGTCTTGATGTTGTGCATGCGGAAGGCGAGCGCGAAGCGGTTCTGTTCAGTGAGCCTGCCGAGCATGTCCTTGGCGGCGGGGTCTGCGTCGATTGCGGCTTGCAGGTCCGGCGGGATTTTCAGGTCCTTGCCGCTGCCATAGGCCTTGTCCCAGCGGCCATCCGCCTTCGCCGCCTCGACGTGCTTCAGGCCGTGTTCCGTCATGCGGCCCTCTTCGACCAGGCGGGCGACCGTGTCGACATTTTTCTTGCTCCACACGCTCTTGCGCCCGCGCGGGCAGTAGCGCTGGAAAAAGCTCTTTTCGTCCAAGGCCTTGCGGATGGCGTCGATCCAGCCCCAGCAGAGCACCGCTTCGATTGCTTCTTCCGCCGTGATGGACTTGAGGCCTGAGCCGCGCTTGTGGATCTTGATCCACACCTCCGGCGCCGTGTCGTGGTTTTCGCCGAGCCAGCGGTAGAAGCTTTCGGGGTCTGGAAATTCCCGGACATGAGCGGGATTGATTTCCACAGGCGCCATCTCGTTTTCCCCTGATCTGCCGTTCGGCGTGGCCGCTTTGCATCTGCCGGTCCTCAATGATGGGGTATGCCGAAGATGTGATGCCCCCGCTTCTTGCCAGCCTGCTCCCGCTTTGGCTAGCCATCGGTGCTAACCCGTTTTCCCCATTTGGAGTTCATATCGAGAATGCCTACGGTTTGCTCATTGTCGCGCCGCGCGTTTTTCCTGGGCGCCGCCGCGACGCTTGCGGGCTGCGCGACCACGTCGACATCGGTAAAGGTCGCACCGGTTCCCAAGACGGTCAGCTATCCCATCGTGCCGGCGACGGTGGAGGAACTGGAGGCGCGCTACGCCGCAGTGGAAGACGGCGGGCACGTCATTCCGGCCATTCCCTACACGCAGATCGACCCGAAATATTACCGCCAGCGCGTCAAGGACCCGACCGGCGAGCCGGCCGGCACGGTTGTCGTCGATACGCCCGGCCGCTTCCTCTATGTGGTGGAGCCGGGCGGCACGGCGATGCGCTATGGTGTCGGCATCGGCCGCGACGGTTTTGCCTGGGAGGGCGAGGGCATCATCCACTGGCGCCAGCCCTGGCCGCGCTGGAAGGTGCCGGCGGACATGATCGCCCGCACGCCGAGCCTCGCAAAATACTCCGTGGAAAACGGCGGCATGGAGCCGGGCATCAAGAACCCGCTCGGCGCGCGTGCGCTCTACATCTTCCAGAACGGTCAGGATACGCTCTACCGCCTGCACGGCTCGCCGGAATGGGCGTCGATCGGCAAGGCGACGTCGTCGGGCTGCGTACGGCTGATCAACCAGGATGTGCTTGATCTCTACAAGCGTGTTGGCTACCACGCTCGCATCGTCGTGCATCAGGGGGCGATGGGCGCGGCGGTCTAAGCAATTCCAGCAAAAGTGTGCAGCGGTTTTGCGTCCGGAATTGCGTTAAGAGTGTGCCTAAGTCACGGTTTCGCCGCCGTCGACCACGAGAATCTGGCCGGTCATGTAGCTTGACCGGTCGGAGACGAGGAAGAGGATCGGCTCGGCGATTTCTTCGACATCCGCCCATCGGCCCATCGGCACCTTTTCCTTGATATAGGCCTCGATCGCCTCGCGCCCGCCCATCTGGCTGATGAAGGGCCGGTTGAAGGGCGTATCGACCCAGCCGGGGCAGAGCGCGTTGACGCGCACGCCGTGGCGCGCATAGTCGCCGGCCATCTGCTTGGTCATGGCGATGACGGCGTGTTTCGTCGTGGTGTAGGCGATCATCTCGCGGTCGTAGAGCACGCCGGAGGAGGACGCGGTGTTGAGGATGACGCCCTTGCCCTGCGCCTTCATGGCCGGCATGACGAGGCGGGCGGCCATGAGGTGGGCGCGCACATTGAGGTTCCACGAGAGGTCCAGCCCGTCGAGCGGCACGCTTTCGAGGTCGCCGGCCACCTGCGCGCCGGCATGATTGTGCAGGATATCGATGCGGCCGTGGCGCGAGAGCACGGCGGCGACCGCCATCTTCAGCTCCACGTCGTCGGTGACGTCGACGATGACCGCCTCCGCCTTGCCGCCCTCGGCCTTGATGAAATCGACGGTTTCGCCGGCGCGCGTCTCGTCGAGGTCGGCGACGCAGACGGTGGCACCCTCGCGCGCCATGATGCGCGCGCCGGCCCGGCCGATGCCGGAGCCCGCTCCGGTGACGATGGCGACACGGTTCTTCAGGATCATCGGTCTCACTCCCCGGCAGGCGATTTTCTGGTTTTCTCCCGCATCAGCAGGCGGGCGATCAGGATAAGCATGAGCGAGGCGACGAGGACCATGGTGGCGATCGCATTGACCTCCGGCGTCACGCCGCGACGGATCGAGGCGAAGACGTAGATCGGCAGCGTCGTCTTCGAGCCCGCGACGAAGAAGGCCACGATAAAATCGTCGAAGGAGAAGGTGAACGCAAGCAGGAAGCCGGCGAGCACCGACGGCAGGATCTGCGGCAGCACGATCTGGCGGAAGGTGGTGAGCGGTGTGGCGTAAAGATCGGCCGAGGCCTCGACGATATCGCGCCCCAGCGTGGCGATGCGCGCCTTCACGATCATGGTGACGAGCGCCATGGTGAAAAGACCGTGCGCGGCGATGATCGAGCCGTAGCCGAGGCCGAGCTGCGGTGGTTTCTCGCCGGGCCAGATGGCGGCGATGGCCGGGTTGATGGCGCCGAAGACAGCAACGAGGGCGACCAGCGTCGCGATGCCGATGACGACGCCCGGCACGACGATCGCGGCGGCGAGCAGGCCATCGAAGACGGCGCGGGCGCGGCTGCCCAGCCGTTCGAGGCCAAGCGCGGCCATCGTGCCGAAGACGGCGGCGAGCGTGGCGCTGACGACGGCGATGATCAGGCTGTTCTGCAAAGCCGTGACGAGGAACGGGTTGGCCAGCGCCTTGCCGTACCACTCCGTGGAGAAGCCGGTGAACTCGCTCGCATTGCGCCCCGCATTGAAGGAGAACAGCACGACCAGCGCGATTGGCGCGTAGAGGAAAAGATAGACGGACGTGATCAGCGCGCGCATCAGACGAGATCCACCTGTCTGGTGCCGGAAATCCGCCAGGCGATGCGCATGGCGACCATCAGCACCACCACGACGATGGCGACCAGCGTGACGGCGATGGCCGAGCCGAAGGGCCAGTTGCGCGATTGCAGGAAAAGATCGACCAGCGCATTGCCGATGAAGAACACCTTGCCGCCGCCCAAGAGCTGCGGGATGAGGTACTCGCCGAGCAGCAGGATGGTGACGAGCGCCACCCCCGTCATGACGCCCGGCAGCGACAGCGGCAGCGTGACGGAGAAGAAGGTCGAGACGGGTTTGGCGCCGAGATCGGCCGAGGCTTCCAGCAGGCGCCGGTCGAGCTTTTCGAGGCTGACATAGATCGGCATGATCATCAGCGGCAGGTAGCCGTAGACGATGCCGAGCAGCACGGCGCCGGGCGTGTTGAGCAGGCGCACGTCTTCGATGCCGATCATGTCCAGCAGGTTCGGAATGCCGCGCGAGCCGAGGATGTACATCCAGGCATAGGTGCGCACCAGCAGGCTCGTCCAGAAGGGGACGACGACCAGTGAGACCAGCAGCAGCCGGTAGCGCGGGTTCGCCTTGACGGCGAGGTAATAGGCCGTGGGATACGCGACGATGAGGCAGACGAAGGCGCCGACCGGCGCGAGCATCAGCGTGTTCCAGTAGGCGGCGGACCGGGCCGGCAGGTTGGCATATTGCGCGAAGGTGAACGCCGTCTGGTAACCGCCCGCCGGTCCGCGCTCGCCGACGGAAAACACCATCATGGCGATGAAGGGCAGCACGAGGAAGACGAACAGCCAGACGGACGCCGGCGCCAGCAGCGCCGTCGTCACCAGCCGTCTCTTTGTCGTCATCGTCAGGGGCATTGTTTCGAGTCCTGTTGCGCATAAGAGGGTCGCCCCTCATCCGGCCTGCCGGCCACCTTCTCCCCGCAAGCGGGGAGAAGGAAATGTGTGGCTGCGTCCCGTTCCCTCTGGAAAGGAATGATACGGCGCCGCTGATCCCTTCGCCCCGCTTGCGGGGAGAAGGTGGCGGCAGCCGGATGAGGGGCTTCCCGCTACGCCGACTTGAACCGCGCCATCAGCTCCGCGCGCGCCGGGTCGGTCAGCGTCACGGCTGCGCCGAACTCCAGCGGGGTCAGCGCTGCCTCGTCCGGATAGACGATCTTGTTGCCGGTGATCTCGGCGGGCAGCAGCGAGAGCACGCGGCTGTCGGTGGTGGGCGCGCCGTTGGCGACGTGTTCCTTCACGGCGTTTTGCGGGTCCATCAGGAAGTTCAGCAGCGCATAACCGGCCGGCTTGTTGGCGGCGCTCGTCGGGACCGCGTAGAAATCCGACCAGATTTCGCCGCCATCCGTGCCGAGCACGAACTGGATTTCCGGGATGTCGCGGTTGAGCTGCGCGCCGTCATTGGTCCAGCACATGGTCATCCACGCGTCCGAAGCGCGCATGGAGGGCTGGTAGTCGCTGTTGATGGCGTAGAGATGCGGCTTGACCTTGATCAGCAGCTCCTCGGCCTTGGCAAGCTCTTCGGGCTTCACGGAATTGAACGAGAAGCCGAGCGAGACGAGCGCGTTGCCGATGGTGGTGAGCTGGTAGTCGTGCACCATGGCGCGGCCATCGGCCTCGGTCATCGCGACCTCGAAGAATTCCTTCCAGCTCGTGACCGGCGACTTCACCTTGTCAGAGTTGAAGGCGATGCCCGTCGTGCCCCAGTTCTTCGGCAGGGCGAAAACCTTGCCGTCGACGGTGCCTTCGTTGGTGAAGCGGGTGTTCTGGGTCTTCGGGTCGAAATTCGGCACCTTGGCAAGGTCGATCGGGTCGATCAGGCCGAGGCTGACATAGGTGGAGATCGTGTAGTTGGTGGGCACGAACAGGTCCCAGCCGGTGCCGCCGGCCTGGAGCTTTGCGAGCATTTCCTCGTTCGAGCCGAAGACATTGACCTCGACGGCAACGCCGGTCGCGGCGGTGAAGGCCTCGAAGGTCGCCGGGTCGTGATAGTTCGGCCAGGTGGCGAGCGACATGGCGGAGCCGAGGTCTTCCGCCGCATAGGCTTCCGACGAGAAGAGGCCGGGCTGGCGGGCGAGCACGGCGGCGGCAAGGCCGAGGCCGGTGACGCCAAGGAAGTGGCGGCGGGTGACCGAACCGCGCTTCAGGCGCATGAATTCTTCCGTCAGATCACGGGCACTGATCGGGGCATTCTCTCTGAACCATTTGGACATCACACTGTTCCCTTGTTGTCGTGACGGGCCTGTTTCCCTCAGGCCGGAAAGATATGCGCTGTACCGGGATCGAAGCTTATTGCGACCCGCTCGCCCGGTGCGACGAGGTCGTTTTCTGATTGGCTCTGGCGTTCGGCCGTGATGAGGAAGTCGCCGAGGCCATCGACGGCGACGGAATATTCGGCGGCCGAGCCGAGGAAGATGCGGTGCGTGACGGTGCCTTCCAGCGTGGTGGCGCCGGCCTGGCGGGAGAGGCGGATCGCCTCCGGCCGGAGCGCCACGGTGACGGCGCCGGGGGCGAGGTCCGTTCGCCCGGAGGCGAGCGCCGAACCATTGCCGAGGCGCACCATGCCGCCGGCTTCCATCGTGCCGTCGAAGCGGTTGGTCTTGCCGACGAAATCGGCGACGAAGAGATCGGCGGGACGGTCGTAGACTTCTTGGGGCGTGGCAAGCTGACGGATGCTGCCGGCGCTCATCACGCAGACGAGGTCGCTCATCGACAGCGCTTCCTCCTGGTCGTGGGTGACGAGAACGAAGGTGATGCCGAGGTCGCGTTGCAGCGTCTGCAGCTCGATCTGCATGGCGGTGCGCAGCTTCTTGTCGAGGGCGGCGAGCGGCTCGTCGAGCAGCAGCACGGAAGGCTTGTTGACGAGCGCACGCGCCAGCGCCACGCGCTGCTGCTGGCCGCCGGACATTTCATGGATGCGGCGCTTCGAAAAGCCGGAAAGGCGCACCATTTCCAGTGCCTCGCCGACGCGGCGTGAGATTTCCGCTGCCGGCAGTCTCGGCCGTAGCTGCTTCAGCCCGTAGGCGACGTTTTGCTCGACGTCGAAATGCGGGAAGAGGGCATATTGCTGGAAGACCATGTTGACCGGGCGGCGATAGGCCGGAACTCCATTGGCCACATTGCCGGCGATCAGCACCTCGCCCTCCGTCGGCTGCTCGAAGCCGCCGATCATGCGCAGGCATGTCGTCTTGCCGCAGCCGGACGGCCCTAGAAGGGCGACGAACGCGCCCTTGGGCACGGCGAGATTGATGTCGGAGACCGCGGTCACCGCGCCATAGCGCTTGGTCACCGAACGGAACTCGATGTCGTTCGTTGGGGCGGATGTCACGTCTGTTCCCTGCGGTTGTTGGTCTCTCAGCGATCTCTGCCGCTTTGGCCACCGTCGGGAGGAATGCTAGTCAGCCGCCGGTGGGCGGTATATACCCCGAGAGAGGTATTTTATCCGTAAATCGGCTGTGGGAGGAGTATATCTCACGAGCGGCGAAAAACGGCCGCCATTGGGGAATCGGAGGAGCGTCGGCGTCATGCGAGTCGATTTCACGGGCCTTTTCCGCGCGCTTGCCGGCTGGGCCGGCGAGACGGAGGTTTCCGACCGGCAGACCGGCGAAACCCTGCTCGCCATGATGCGCGCCCTGGTGCGCTTCGACGATATCGTCATCTTCGCCTATCGCGACAAGGCCCGGCCGATCGACCTGTTCAGCACCTTCGATGCGGATGACCACCACATCTACGTCACGCTCTACCAGGCCGGCCCCTACCTGCTCGATCCGTTCTACCACACGACCCGCGCGGAGAAGGCCGGCGTTTTTCGCATGCGGGAACTGGCGCCGGACCGGTTCTTCTCCAGCGAATATTTTCGAACCTATTATTCGCAGACCCGGCTTGCCGAGGAACTCGGCTTCTTCGTGCCGACGGCGGATGGCGTGACGGTGGTCGTGTCGCTGATGCGCCGGGAAAAGACCGGCGTCTTCCCGGCCCCGGAGCTTGCCTTGCTTAACGACGCCGAACCCTTCGTCGCCGCCTTCGTGCGCCGTGCGTGGGGCGATCTTGCCGGCCGCTTTGCTGGGCCGGGGCGAGGGCGGCGCGCAGAGCCGGTGAGCGAGGCGGACCGGGTGTGGCGCAAGCTCAACCTCACGGACCGCGAGGCCTCGATCATCGAGCTTGTGTTGCAGGGCCATTCGTCGGAATCGATCGGCCTGAAACTCGACATTTCCACCGGCACGGTAAAGGTCCACCGCCGCAACGTCTACCGCAAGCTCGGGATCTCGTCGCAGATCCAGTTGCTGTCGATCTATTTGAAGAACCTTCAGTCCTGAATCGACGAAAGCCCGGCATCGCTACCGAGCTCTCTAAACATTTCAATGGCTTGCCATCTCAAGCTGCCGGAACGATTCCGGTCATTGAGACGTCGATTCAGGAAACGGTTGCCAGTGCCACCTGCGCCCGCGCGTCGATGATCTGGCGCGCCGCGTTCGCGGCTTCCTTGCCCTTGAGGACGAAGTGATCGCGGAAGAAGGCGATGTGGGCTTCGGATTCCTGGAAATTGTGCGGCGTCAGCACGGCGGAGAGCACGGGCACGTTGGTGTCCAGGCCGACGCGGACGATGGCGTCGACCACGGTGCCGGCGACGAAATCGTGGCGGTAGATGCCGCCGTCGACGACGAGCGCTACGCCGAGGATGGCCGAATAGCGGCCGGTGCGGGCGAGGAGCTGGGCGTGCAGCGGGATTTCGAGTGCGCCGGGCACGTCGATGATGTCGACGTCTTCCGCGCGGCCGCCGAGTGCTGCCCATTCGGCAACAAAGGAATCGACTGCCCGATCGACGATGCCGGCGTGCCAGCGGGCACGGATGACGGCGATCCGGGAGACGGGGGTTGCATTCGCATTCATGTCTAGGCCTTTCAAGGGTTGAGCCATTTTTCAATGATCCCCTTGGGCGAACACGCACGAGGTTTGAAACCCGACCGAAATCGGGTGCCTCCTGCTTGCCCTCTTCCATCCGGACTATGACCGTCGGCTCCGGCATCGCACCGGATCTGCTGACCCTTCCGTTTGGGGCGGAAGGCGCTCGCGGGCTCCTGGATCGCTCCAGATACCGCCGGTGGGGAGTTTCACCCCGCCCTGAGAACGATGGAAGATTAGCCGGCCGTCGCCCGGAGATCAAATCCCGAGGCGACGGAAAACACGCAAATCACGACAGATTTTTCCACGCCGCGGCGGAAAAATAGAATGACTGGAGCGCTTCCGGTGAACTCCGGTTCACCGGGAACGCTCCAGGTTTTTGTTCTCGCCGCATTATCCGACGCCGACGCGATGCCGCTTCGGCTGGAAATGCTCTCGCTCAGTCGCGGATGATCAGAAGATCGCCGGCGGTGAATCGCAGCGTGGCGGTCTCGCCGACGGCCGGCGGCACGAGGCCGGGGCTGTTGAACATGTCGAAGGAGATGACGGCGGGGCCGACCTTCATGCGGGTGCGGATGACCGAGCCGAGGAAGTTCGAGGAGATGACCTCGCCGGTCAGCGCCGTGTCGCCCTTGGCATCCGGCGCCGTCGAGCCCGCTTCCGGGCGCAGCGCCAGGGAGACCGTGTCGCCGACCTTCACATTGCCGAGCGGTTCGCGCAGCGTCACGCCCTGGTCGCCGATGGTGATGCGGTTGGCCACCGGGTCGACGACCTTCGCCTCGATCAGGTTCAGCGTGCCGACGAAGTTGGCGACGAAGCGAGTGGCGGGGCGGTTGTAGATCTCGGCCGGCTTGCCGATCTGGTCGGCCTTGCCGGCGTTCATGACGACGATGCGGTCGGAGATCGACAGCGCCTCTTCCTGGTCATGCGTGACGAAGACCGTGGTGATGCCGAGTTGCTGCTGGATCATGCGGATTTCTTCGCGCAGCGACACGCGGATCTTGGCGTCGAGGGCCGAGAGCGGCTCGTCGAGCAGCAGCACCTGCGGCTTCGGTGCCAGCGCGCGGGCGAGCGCCACGCGCTGCTGCTGGCCGCCGGACATCTGGTAGGGGTAGCGTTCGGCAAGGTGGTCGAGCTTGATGAGGCCGAGCATTTCCTTGACGCGGGCGTCGATCTCGGCTTTCGGCTTGCCGGCGATCTTGAGGCCGAAGGCGACGTTTTCGGCGACGTTCATGTTCGGGAAGAGGGCGTAGGCCTGGAAGACCATGCCGATGTTGCGTTGGTTGGGCTTCAGGTTCGCCTGGCTCTTGCCGTTGACGGTGATCGAGCCGCCGGTCGGCGTTTCGAAGCCGGCGATCATGCGCAGAACCGTCGTCTTGCCGCAGCCCGACGGGCCGAGAAAGGAGACGAACTCGCCCTTCTCGATGGCCATGTTGAAATCCTTAACGACCTGCACCGGGCCGAAGGCCTTCTGGATGTTGCTGAGATTGAGAAACGACATGGAGATCCTCAGGCCTTGAGCGGCGCGGTTTTCTGGAAGCGGGAGACGAGTTGCAGGAAGCCCATGCTCAGCCAGGTGATCGCGAAGGCGATGATGGCGAGCGCGGAGGGCTCATAGGCCTTGTTGGCGCCGACGAGCTGGAGATAGGGACCGAAAGCCGGCCGGTTCAGCAGGGCGGCCATGGTGAACTCGCCCATGACGATGGCAAAGGTGATGAAGGCGCCGGAGAGCACGCCGCTCATGACATTCGGGAAGATGCAGCGGAACATGATCGTCGGCCACTTGGCGCCGAGGCTTTCGGCGGCCTCGGTCAAGGTCGCGACGTCGATGGCGCGCATCGCCGTGTCGACCGCCCGGTACATGTAGGGCAGCGACAGCGTCATGTAGGAGAACATCAAAAGCACGTTGGTGCCGCTGGTCGTGTTGGTGAGCGGCAGCCAGGACGACGAATTGTAGAGGCGCAGGTAGCCGAAGACGATGACGATGGCCGGGATGACGAGCGGTAAGAGCGTGATGAACTCGATGACCGGGCGGATCTGCGGCAGGCGCAGGCGCACCCAGTAGGCGGTCGGCACCACGAGCAGCATGCCGAAGACGATCGTCAAGAGCGCCATCAGCATGGAATAGCCGAAGGTGGCGCGGAACTGCAGGTCGGAGAAGACCGACTGGTAGGCGTCGAACGTGTATTCGCCGCGCCGCATGCGCAACGAGAATTCGAAGGTGCCGATGAGCGGCACGATGAAATAGATGACGCCGATGGCGATGGCGATCCAGGCGAGGAGGCGGGACGACTTCATTTCTGCCACCGTTCAGCGCGCGAGCGCAGCCAGATGTAGAGGATATTGGAGGCGCCGGTGATGACGATCATGCCGAGCGCCAGCGCATAGCCGAGATTGGGGTTGTGCAGCACGTCGCCGCGGATCTGCGCATAGAGCAGGATTGGCACGATGTTGAGCGAGGAGCCGGTCAGCGCATAGGCCGTGGCGATGGCGCCGAAGGCATTGGCGAACAGCAGCAGCGTCGTGCCCATCAGGCTCGGCCAGAGGATCGGCAAGGCCACCAGGCGCCAGTATTGCCAGTTCGAGGCACCGAGGATTTCCGAAGCTTCGCGCCATTCCTTCTTCAGGCCGTCCAGCGCCGGCGTCAAGATCAGCACCATCAGCGGAATCTGGAAGAACATGTAGGTGATGGTGAGGCCGAAGAAGGAGAGGAGGTTGAAGCCGGTCGAATAGAGGTTGAAACCGAACCACTCGTTGAGGAACACCGTCACGAGGCCGGTGCGGCCGAGCGTGGCGATGAAGGCGAAGGCGAGCGGCACGCCGGCGAAGTTGGAGGCGACGCCGGAGAAGGTGAGCATGCCCGAGCGGATCCAGCTCGGCAGCCCGCCGAGCACGATAGCCCAGGCGAGGAAGAAACCGATGAGCGCGCCGCCGAGCGAGGAGGCGACGGAGACCTTGATCGAGATCCAGTAGGCGCTGAGGATCGTCGGATGCGTCAGGTCTTTGATGTTCTGGAAGGTGAATTCGCCCTGCGGGTTGAAGAAGGCGCCGGCCACCAGATAGAGCGTCGGCAGGATGAGGAACATCAGCGCAAAGATCATGAAGGGCGCGATACCGAGCCAATCGATGACCTTGCGACGGTCTATCAGGGTTGCGGTGCTCATAGGGGCGGCGGGTCCCGGGTGCGAGGCGAGGAAAGAATTTTAGAGAAAAGAATTTCAGACGGAAACGGCTGGCGCGCAATCGTGACGCACACCAGCCGGGAATGCCAGGCCCTTCCCGCCGCGGACGGCGGGAAGGGGTATCTGCACGATGTTACTGGACGTTGGCGCCGACGACGCTGTCCCACTTCGTGGTGATCACGCCCTTGCCGGCTTCCTGCTCTTCGAGCGTCGGGAAGACAGCCTTTTCATAGGCTTCTGCCGGCGGCAGCTTGTCGAGCATTTCCTGCGGGATCTTGCCGTTCTTGGCGAGATCGTTGAAGCGGATGGGGTGGCAATAGCCCTTCAGGTAGCCGAGCTGGCCTTCGTCGGAATAGAGGTACTCCATCCAGAGCTTGGCAGCGTTCGGGTGCGGTGCGAAGGCCGAGATCGCCTGGACGTAGACGCCGGCGACGACGCCGGTTGCCGGAACGACGACTTCGAGCGGCGGGTTGCCGCCGAGCGTGTCGCGCCAGGACAGGCCGTTATAGTCCCATGCGATGACGATCGGGGTCGAGCCCTGGGCGAGCGAAGCCGACTTGCCGATGACCGGAACGAAGTTGCCGGCCTTGTTGACTTCGGCAAACAGCGCCAGACCGGCTTCACCGATCTTCGCGGCGTCCTTTTCACCGGTGGCGAGCCCGGCAGCGTAGGCGGCCTGAACGGCCTGGTTCGACGTGCGCGGGTCGCCGGCGAGTGCTACGGCGTTGGCGTAGTCGGCCTTGGTCAGGTCCTTCCAGTCCTTCGGAACTTCCTTGACGATGTCGGTGTTCACGACGAACGAGAGAACGCCGTAATAGTCGCCGTACCAGTGGCCGTCAGCATCCTTGGCGCTGTCCGGGATCGAATCCCAGGTTTCGACCTTGTAGGGCTGGATCAGGCCTTCGGCCTTGGACGACGGGCCGAAGGACAGGCCGACGTCGATGACGTCAGGAGCCTGGTCGCCGGTGTTGCCCTTGTTGGCCTTGATGGCTTCGATTTCGTCGCCCGAGCCTGCGTCCGGGTTCAGTTCGTTGACCGTGATTTCCGGGTACTTGGCCTTGAAGCCGGCAATAATGTCGCCGTAGCCGCACCAGGAATGCGGAAGCGCGATGGTCGTCAGCTTGCCTTCGGCCTTGGCGGCAGCGACGAGCTCGGCGCTCGGCTCGGCAAAGGCAAACGAGGAGGACGCAACCACCATTGCGGTGGAGAGCGAAAGCAGGCGTCTCGTATGTGACATCACGGGTGTTCTCCTTGTTGTGAGTCAGTCAACTTCGGCGAAGCTGATACTGGCGACAGATGAAGCTTATGTGACAGTTTTGTTTCGGTTTTTTCGTATGCCTGTTAGGATTTGCCAGAGACCTCCGGCCGGGGTTTTCGAAAAAGCCGGCTGGCCTCGAAGAGGCCCTCCAGCGTCTTCATGCGATCGCTGGTCTCTTCCCAGCCCGAACTCTGCACCGCTTCGATGAGCGCCTCGACGATAAAAAGCGTCACGACGGACGAATCCCAGGCCGACGGCGCCTCGATATGGACGCGAAAAACCTTCGCGGCGACCTTGGCGACGGGCGAGGCCCACTGGTCGGTGAAGAGCACGATCTCGACGCCGCGCTCGCGGGCGATCCGACCGAGCGTCTCCATTTCCTGCTCGTAGCGGCGGATGTCGAAGATGACGAGCACGTCGCCCGCCTTCATGTTCAGCACGTAGTGCGGCCATGAACTCGGATTGGACGCGATCTGGGTGACGTGCGGGCGGATGACCTGCAAATGCGTGAAGAGGTAGTCGGCAAGCGCCTTGGTGATGCGCCCGCCGATGATGTAGATGCTGCGCTGGCGGTCGGCGAGGAGGGCGCTCGCCCCGTTGAACTCGGCGGTCTCGACCTGCGACAGGGTCTGGCGCAGGTTGTTCATGATCGCGTCGGCAAAACGGTTGAGGATATGCGTGCCCGGCGCGTTGGCCGCCCAGCGGTCGTGTTTGCTGATCGGGCTGGAAAGCGTCGCCTCCAGCTCATGGTGCAGGCGGGCCTGGAAATCCGGAAAGCCGCGGAACCCAAGCTTCTGCACCATGCGGGCGACCGTCGGGGTCGACACGCCGGCGTTTTCCGCGACCGTCGTGATGGAACCGAGGCCGGAGACGGGATAATTGTCGAGCAGCGATGCGGCCAGCTGTTTTTCGGCACGGGTCAGCGTGGCGAAATGAGCATGGATCACATCCGACACCGTCATGGATGCTTGGTTAAGCGTCAAATTCTTCCCCTGCGGCCCGGTCTTTCGCCGGGCTTTTGAAGATAAAACGCACTGTCACAATTCAAGTCAAATGTTTTTTTGAAGAGATTTTTTCATTGGACCGTTGACATGGACAAAACTGTGAAGAATTCTCTTCAGAAATGACAAGAGCCGGTCGAGGGGATCAGGCCCGATGGGAATTCTGACTGGAGAGGAGGGCGACCCCGTCGCCCTTGAAAACAGTGCTGCGCGTGGCCGGGTGATCCTCGTCTGCGAGCATGCCTCCCGCTTGCTTCCGAAGGCGCTCGGTACGCTGGGTCTTACGGAAGAAGCGCTCGCAAGCCATATCGCCTGGGATCCCGGCGCGCTCGCCGTATCGCGCCTGATGGCCAGAAGCCTTGATGCGACGCTGGTTTTCCAGCGTTTTTCGCGCCTCGTCTATGATTGCAACCGCCCGCCCGAATCGCCGGCCGCCATGCCGGAAAAGAGCGAGGTCTTCGAGGTGCCGGGCAATGCCGGCCTCGACCAGGCGGCGCGCGATGCCCGCACCGAGGCTCTCTACCTGCCGTTCCGCAAGGGGCTCGGCCGCCTCGTCGAAAACCGGATCGCCGAGGGGCGGCCGCCGGTCATCGTGACGATGCACAGTTTCACGCCGGTCTATTTCGGAAAGCCGCGTGCCGTCGAGATCGGCATCCTGCACGATGCGGATACGCGGCTTGCCGATGCCATGCTGGCCGCGGCCGGCGAAAAAAGCCTTTACGACACCCGCCGCAACGAGCCCTACGGGCCTGAAGACGGCGTGACGCATACTTTGAAAGAGCATGGCCTCGCGAACGGCCTGCCCAATGTGATGATAGAGGTCCGCAACGACCTCATTAAAGACGAAGCCGGCCAAGGGGTCGTGGCCGACTATCTGACGGGACTGCTCCTCGAGAGCCTGCCCAAAGTACAATAAGAACCGACCCGGGGAACAAGCGTCTGTGGAGACGGAAATGAACACGAACTGGAGAGGCCAAGCGGATGCTTATGTTGTCGTATCGGAGGGCCGGCCGGGCTGAAAATGCCGTCACTGCCAGCAAAGGCAGGGGTCATGCCTGATTTCATCAAGCGCTATGTGCGCGTCGTCGACACGTTCAACCGGCGCGTCGGCATTCTTGCCATGTATTTGATTTTTGCGATGTTCGCGATCCTACTCTATTCATCCGTCTCGAAGGCATTCCACCTGCCGGCGAACTGGACGCTGGAATCCGCGCAGTTCACCATGGCCGCCTACTATATGCTCGGCGGTGCCTTTGCCATGCAGACCAGCGACCATGTGCGCATGGACCTTTTCTACAGCGACTGGTCGGTGCGCAAGCGGGCCGCGTTCGACACGATCACCGTCATCGCGCTGATCATCTTCCTCGGTTTCATGCTTTACGGCGGTATCGCCAGCACCACCTACGCCATCCAGTTTAAGGAAAAGAGTTTTAGCGCATGGGCGCCTTATATGGCGCCGATCAAGATCGTCATGACCTTCGGCGTCGTGATGATGCTTGCTCAGGCATTTTCCTCGCTGTTCAAGGATATCGCTGAATTGCGGGGAAGGCCCATCGCATGAGTTATGAATTCATCGCAATCACGATGTTTGCGGCCATGATGGTGCTGCTGCTCACGGGGCAGCGGGTCTTTGCCGTCATCGGTTTCGTCGGCGTCGTCGCCGCCTATCTGCTGTGGGGCGAGGGCGGTTCGGAAATGGGCTTCGCATCGGCCATGAAGCTCGTCAAATGGTATCCGATGCTGACGGTGCCGATGTTCGTGTTCATGGGCTACATGCTGTCGGAATCGGGCATCGCCGAAGACCTCTACAAGGCATTCCACGTCTGGATGGGGCCGATCAACGGCGGACTGGCGCTCGGCACGATCGGCCTGATGGTGATCATATCCGCCATGAACGGGCTTTCGGTTGCCGGCATGGCGATCGGTGCTACGATCGCACTGCCGGAGCTGTTGCGCCGCGGGTACGACAAGGTAATGACGACGGGCGTCGTGCAGGGCGGCTCGACGCTCGGCATCCTCATCCCGCCGAGCATCGTGCTCGTGCTTTACGGCATGATCGCCCGCGTGCCGGTCGGCCAACTCTGGCTCGCTGGCCTGCTTCCGGGCCTTCTGATGGCGACGCTGATGGCGATCTACGTCTATGTGCGCTGCCGGATCAATCCGTTGCTTGGACCGGCGCTGCCGATGGAAGAACGCAACGTGCCCCTGGGCGAAAAGCTGAAGCTGCTTACAGCGGGTATTCTGCCGCTCGGCATCTTCGCGCTGATGATGTCGCTGTTCCTGAGCGGTATTACCAGCCTAGTGGAAAGCTCCGCCATCGGCGCGATCTCCTCGGCGCTGGTCGCCTGGTGGCGCGGCCGGCTCACCGGCCGGCTGTGGAACGACGTGCTGCAGAAGACGCTTGGCATCACCTGCATGTTCATGTGGATTCTGATCGCCTCGCTCTGCTTCGGTGCCGTTTTCGACGGCCTCGGCGCGGTCAAGTCGATCGAGCGTTTCTTCCTCGGCGACCTCGGCCTTGAGCCGTGGCAGGTGCTGGTGCTGATGCAACTGTCGTTCCTGATCATGGGGATGTTCCTCGACGACACGGCGATGCTCGTCATCGTGGCGCCGCTCTACATTCCGCTCGTCCAGAAACTCGGCTTCGATCTCGTCTGGTACGGCGTGCTCTACACGATTACCTGCCAGATCGCCTACATCACGCCGCCCTTCGGCTACAACCTGTTCATGATGCGTGCCATGGCGCCGCCCGGCATTGGCATGTCCGACATCTACAAATCGATCTGGCCTTTCGTCGGGATCATGGTCGCAAGCCTGATCATCATCGGCTGCTTCCCGGAGATCGCGACGTGGCTGCCGGAGAATTTCTACGCAAAATGACCAATTATGCCCGGCGGCCACGGCCGCCGGTTTCCACGGAGCAATGAGGCCGGATAGAAGAAAAGACCATTGACAGACCGGGGCAAACGGCCGTTCCCGGCAGAAAACCAAACGATAACCAGAGGGATATAGATATGACCAACAGAAGGCAGTTTCTTACCAGGGCCGGTGCCGCGACGATCGGTGCTGCCGGTGCCGTAACGCTTGCGGCGCCTGCCGTCGTCAAGGCGCAGACGGCCATCAAGTGGCGCTTCCAGACCTATGCTGGTGCTGCACTTGGCGAGCATGTCACCAAGCCGATCATCGACGCGATCAATGCTACCGCCAAGGGCGAGCTCGAAATCGAACTCTTCTACGCCGACCAGATCGTGCCGACCGGCGAACTGTTCCGCGCGCTCCAGGCCGGCACGATCGACGCCGTTCATTCGGACGACGATTCAATGGCCTCGCCTGCGGAGGTCGCGACCTTCGGCGGCTATTTCCCGCTCGCCACCAAGCAGATCCTCGACGTGCCGGTGCTGTTCAAGCAATACGGCCTCGCCGATATCTGGAGGACGGCCTACGAGAAAGTCGGCGGCGTTGTCTGGCTGTCGTCCTCGGGCCAGGATCCGTGCCACTTTAACACCAAGAAGCCCATCAACACCCTTGCCGACCTCCAGGGCCTGCGTCTCTACACCTTCCCAACGGCCGGCCGGTTCCTGAGCCAGTTCGGCGTCGTGCCGGTGACGATCCCCTACGAGGATGCGCAGGTGGCCGTTCAGACGGGCGAACTCGACGGCATGGCCTGGTCGGGCATCACCGAAGACTACACGGTCGGCTGGGCCGACGTCACCGAGCACTTCCTGACCAACAACATTTCGGGCGCCTGGATCGGCTCGTTCTTCGTCAACGAGAAGAAGTGGGCGGAACTGCCGGACCATCTGAAGAAGCTTGTCATGACGGCGATCGAGGCCGGCAACAACTACCGCGACCAGTGGTACTGGGGTGGTGAGGCGAAGCTGCGCGCCGAGGGTACGAAGCTGAAACTCACCAGCATTCCGGCTGCCGAATGGAAGCCGGTCGAGGATGCCGCAAAGGTATTCTGGAAGGAGATCGCGGAGCAGGGCGAAGTGGCCGCCAAGGTCGTCAAGATCTTCGAGGATTACAACGCCGTCATCAACAAGGCCGGACCGCCCTACGTCAACGGCTGATCCCGCCAAACTCCTCGGACCGGGCCTTGACGGCCCGGTCCGGCACGACGCCATAACCCCCAGGACCGCCCCATGACCATGACCTATAGCTTTAATGATCTGAAGAAGGATGTTGCCGACGGCCGCATCGACACCGTTCTCGCCTGCCTCGTCGACATGCAGGGCCGTCTCATGGGCAAGCGTTTTCACGCGGTCTATTTCGTGGAAAGCGCCTTCGAGGAGACGCATAGCTGCAACTACCTGCTCGCCACCGACATCGAGATGGAGACCGTTGCCGGCTACAAGTCGACGAGCTGGGAAGCGGGCTACGGCGACTATACGATGAAGCCGGACCTTTCGACGCTGCGCAAGCTGCCCTGGCTCGAAGGCACGGCGCTGGTTCTCTGCGACGTGCTTGACCACCACACCCATGAGGAAGTGCCGCATTCGCCGCGCGCCATCCTAAAGAAGCAGGTCAAGCGCCTCGAAGCCATGGGCCTGAAGCCGTTCATGGCGAGCGAGCTCGAATTCTTCCTGTTCGACCAGACCTTCGACGACGCACGCGAGAGCGGCTACCGCGATCTGCGCCCCGCCTCGGGCTATAACGAGGACTACCACATCTTCCAGACCACCAAGGAAGAGGACGTGATGCGGGCGCTGCGCAATGGCCTGCAGGGCGCCGGCATTCCGGTGGAGAATTCCAAGGGCGAGGCTTCGCCCGGCCAGGAAGAGATCAACGTGCGGTATGCCGAGGCCGTCACGATGGCCGACCGGCATTCGATCATCAAGAACGCCACCAAGGAAATCGCCTGGCAGCGCGGCAAGTCCGTCACCTTCCTTGCAAAGTGGAACTACAATTCCGCAGGCTCCTCGTCGCATATCCACCAGTCGCTGTGGAGCGTCGACGGCAAGGAAGCGAAGTTCTTCGACAAGGAAGCCAAGTACGGCATGTCGGAGCTGATGCGGAACTATGTGGCCGGCCTCTTGGCGCATGCCAGCGAAATCACCTACTTCCTCGCGCCCTACATCAATTCCTACAAGCGCTTCGTCGCCGGCACTTTCGCGCCGACCAAGGCGATCTGGAGCAAGGACAACCGCACGGCCGGCTATCGCCTGTGCGGCGAAGGCACCAAGGGCATCCGCATCGAATGCCGCGTCGGCGGTTCGGACCTCAATCCGTATCTCGCTATGGCCGCGCTGCTCGCCGCCGGCATTGCCGGCATCGAGGAGAAGCTGGAGCTTGAGGCGCCCTTCGTCGGCGATGCCTATGGCGGCAAGGATGCCCGCGAAATCCCGAAGACCCTGCGCGGCGCCACCGCGGCGCTGAAGGATTCCAAGATGCTGCGCGACGCTTTCGGCGACGACGTCATCGAACATTATGTCCGCGCGGCCGAATGGGAGCAGGAAGAGTACGATCGCCGCATCACCGACTGGGAGGTGGCGCGGGGCTTCGAGAGAGCGTAAGAACGGCGCGGGTCTGCCCCTCGACGCCTGCGGGAGACCATCTCGCAGGCGTTCAGGCGCGGCGACCGCCGTCAAAACCAGAATTCCGAAAGAACCAACAGGAAGTCGATCATGACTGTGATCAAATGCATATCCCCCGTGGATGGCTCGGTTTACGCCGAGCGTGAGTCGCTGCCGCTGGCAGCGGCGCAGGACGTCGTCGCCCGCGCGAAGAAGGCGCAGAAATCCTGGGCGAAGCGCCCGCTGGAAGACCGTATCCAGCTCGTGCTGAAGGGTGTGGCCCGCGTCAACGAGATGGCCGACGAGATCGTGCCGGAAATCGCCTGGCAGATGGGCCGCCCGGTCCGCTACGGTGGCGAGTTCAAGGGCTTCAACGAGCGTTCCAACTACGTCGCCGAGATCGCCGGCTCGTCGCTGGCGCCGATCGTCATCGAGAACAGCGAGCGCTTCGAGCGCCGCATCGAGCGCGAGCCGCATGGCGTCGTCTTTGTTATTGCGCCGTGGAACTATCCCTACATGACCGCGATCAACACGATCGCGCCGGCGCTGATGGCCGGCAACACGGTCATCATCAAGCATGCCGCGCAGACGCTGCTCGTCGGCGAGCGGCTGGTGCGCGCCTTCAACGAGGCCGGCGTGCCGGAAGACGTCTTCCAGAACGTCTTCCTCGACCATGACACGACCTCGGCGTTGATCGCCGGCAATGCGTTCGATTTCATCAACTTCACCGGCTCCGTCGAGGGCGGCCGCTCCATCGAGCGCGCCGCTGCCGGCACGTTCACGCCGGTCGGTCTGGAACTCGGCGGCAAGGACCCGGGCTACGTCATGGAAGACGCGGACCTGGACGCCGCCGTCGACACGCTGATGGACGGCGCCACCTACAATTCCGGCCAGTGCTGCTGCGGCATCGAGCGCGTCTACGTCAACGAGAAGCTCTACGACGCCTTCGTCGAAAAGTCGGTCGCCTGGGTGTCGAACTACAAGCTCGGCAACCCGCTCGATCCCGAAACGACGCTCGGCCCGATGGCGCACAAGCGCTTTGCCGCGACCGTGCGGTCGCAGATCGCCGATGCGGTTTCGAAGGGCGCCAAGGCGCTGGTCGATCCCAAGCTGTTCCCGGCCGATGACGGCGGCGCCTATGTCGCCCCGCAGGTGCTCGTCGATGTCGATCATTCGATGGAGTTCATGACGGAAGAAACCTTCGGCCCCGCCGTTGGCATCATGAAGGTGAAGAGCGACGAAGAGGCGCTCGCCCTGATGAACGACTGCAAGTACGGCCTTACCGTTTCGCTCTGGACGAAAGACTCTGACCGCGCCGCCCGCATCGCCCGCGATCTGGAGACCGGCACCGTGTTCCAGAACCGCGCCGACTATCTCGATCCGGCGCTCTGCTGGACCGGCGTCAAGGAAACGGGCCGTGGCGGCTCGCTCTCCGTCATCGGTTTCCACAACCTCACCCGACCGAAATCCTATCACTTCAGGAAAGCTTGAAGAGCATGACCATCACCGCCAACTGGAGCTACCCGACCGCCATCAAGTTCGGGGCAGGGCGCATCAAGGAACTGGCCGATCATTGCAAGGCGGTCGGCATGAAGAAGCCGCTGCTCGTCACCGATCGCGGCCTGTCCACGATGCCGATCACGCAGAACGCACTCGATATCCTGGACGCCGCCGGCCTCGGCCGGGCGATGTTCGCCGATGTCGACCCGAACCCGAACGACAAGAACCTCGATGCCGGCGTAAAAGCCTTCAAGGACGGCGGCCATGACGGCGTCGTCGCCTTCGGCGGCGGCTCGGGCCTCGACCTCGGCAAGGCGGTCGCCTTCATGTCGGGCCAGACGCGCCCGGTCTGGGATTTCGAGGATATCGGCGACTGGTGGACGCGCGCCAATTCCGACGGCATCGCGCCGATCGTCGCCGTGCCGACGACGGCCGGCACCGGCTCGGAAGCCGGCCGCGCCTCGGTCGTCACCAATTCCGAGACGCACACCAAGAAGGTGATCTTCCACCCGAAGTTCCTGCCTTCGGTGACGATCTGCGACCCGGAACTGACGGTCGGCATGCCAAAGGTCATCACGGCCGGCACCGGCATGGACGCCTTTGCCCATTGCCTGGAAGCCTATTGCTCGCCGTTCTACCACCCGATGAGCCAGGGCATCGCGCTCGAAGGCCTGCGCCTCGTCAAGGAATACCTGCCGCGCGCCTACAAGGACGGCACGGATATCGAGGCCCGCGCCAACATGATGTCGGCCGCCGCCATGGGCGCCGTCGCCTTCCAGAAGGGTCTCGGCGCGATCCACTCGCTGTCGCACCCGGTCGGCGCGATCTACAACACGCACCATGGCATGACCAATGCCGTCGTGATGCCGCCGGTGCTGACCTTCAACCGTCCGGCGATCGAAGCGAAGATCGCCAGCGCCGCCGCCTATCTCGGCATTGCCGGCGGTTTCGACGGCTTCTTCGACTACGTGTTGCGCCTGCGCGAAGAGCTCGGCGTGCCGGACAAGCTGTCGGCGCTCGGCGTCGGTACGGACCGGATCGACGAGATGTCGGCCATGGCGATCGTCGACCCGACGGCCGGCGGCAACCCGGTGGAACTGACGCTGGACGCCGCAAAGCGTCTCTTCGTCGAGTGCATCTGACAATCAAGAAGGGCGGCGGTCGCAGGATCGCCGCCCCGATTTCTACTCCCTCAATATTACGGATTGCATCGCGCACCGGTTGTCATCAAAATGTCATTCTACTGTCATGATTTGCGAGCCGCTTTTTCCGGCGCGGCGTGACGGTCTGATGCGGCGGTAAAGTGATGGCGGTCATATCCATAGCGAACGCCAAGGGCGGTTCGGGCAAGACTACAGCGGCGGTGCTGCTGGCGAGTGAACTCGTTGAGCGTGGCGCACGCATCTGCCTTCTCGATTGCGACGACCTGAAACTGGCTGCCGCCTGGGCGCGGGCCGCACGGCTCGGCGAAGGCCTGACGCTGGTGGAAAACGTCGCCGCCTCCAATCTCGCCAGCCCGCTCAGGGCCATGCGCAGCAGCCACCATCACGTCATCATCGATCTTTCCGGCGCGCGCGATGCGCTGGTGGCGCTGGCCGTCGGGCTTTCCGATCTGGTGCTGGTGCCCGTGCAGGGTTGCGCCATGGATAGCCGCGGGGCCGCCCATGTGCTCGAACTCATCGATCTCGTCAGCGCCAATGCACACAAGCCGATCAACCGGGCCGTCGTGCTGTCGCGCGTCAATCCGCTCGTCACCACCCGGGCGCTGCGCAATGTGAAGTCGGTGCTGGATGCGGCGAAAATTCCGGTGGTCTCGACGCCGATCATCGAGCGCAGCGCGTTTCGCGACATGTTCGAGACCGGCGGCACGCTTCATTCGATGCAGGGCGGCCGGATCAGCAATCTCGACAAGGCGGTCCTCAACATGCAGGCCTTTGCCAGCGACGTGCTTCGGCTCGTCGGCGCGGAGGAAAGCTGGAAGCCGCGGGCGAGGGCGGAGATTCGCACCGCCGCGTCGGATGGACAGCCGGCGGCGGCGTGGTAGGCACCCCTCAATTCTTACCGTTAATTATTGACAAAAGCCCGGAAACCACAGGTTTGCCGGGCTTTTTCCTGTCCGGGCGCAAATTCGCGCCGTCATCTCATTAATCTTCGCGATGCGGAAATTTCCACTTCGTTAACCATGTTTTGAAAGATTTGAGGAAGCGGGCGCCATTTGCACGGGGTCGCCTGACGAGAGCGATGACCAAGCTCGCAGCATTTTTTGAGGTACGACATGCCAGTCATCACATTTGCCAATGCCAAGGGCGGCGCGGGCAAGACCACCGCTGCCCTCATCCTTGCAACGGAGCTTGCAAGCCAGGGCCATCGCGTCACCATTCTCGACGCCGACCCGCAGCGCTGGATCAGCCACTGGCACGAGATTTCCGGCCGCCAGCGCAATATCGCCGTGATCTCGGAAGTCTCGATGGCCTCCATCCAGTGCCATATCCGCGAGAACCGCGACACGACCGACTATTTCATCATCGACCTCGCCGGTGCGCGCGATGCGCTCGTCGCCACCGCCATCGGCCTGTCGGACCATGTGATGATCCCGGTGCAGGGCTGTGCGATGGATGCGCGCGGCGCGGCGCAGATCCTTGAACTGCTGAAGCAGCTCGACGAGAAGGCGGGTATCCGCATCAACCATTCGGTCGTGCTCACCCGCATGAACGCCATGGTGACGACCCGCGCCATGACCACCATCAAGGGGCTGCTGTCGGCCCGCGGTGTCACCGTGCTCGATACGCCGATCGGCGAGCGCACCGCCTTCCGCGACATTTTCGACTGTGGCGGCACGCTCTATTCGATGGACCCGGCCAAGGTGAGCAACCTCGACAAGGCGCGCGAAAACGCGCGGCTCTTCGCCGAGGAAGTGCTGCGCCTCATGCCGGTGCCCAAGCGCACATCGACGGAGCGCGGCTTCTTCCGCACGATCCAGCGGGCGGCCTGATCCCCGGACTTGACGAAAGACAAAAACGGCTGCGACCAATTGCGCAGCCGTTTCCCAAGATTGCACGCCCGCTGGTAATGAACAATTTACCACGGCTAACCTAGTGATATCGCAACAGAAAGCTTGATCCACGGAGGCCCGGTGCCTCCGGCAGGACCTATGACGGGTCGCGGGACCGGCATCGCCGCCCCGATGGACATTGTTCTTCCATTTCCATAGCCGTCAGGATACCCGCAAGTATGAAGCCGACCCCTGCGACCGCCAGCCAGAATCACGACATCGCGCGCCGTCTGGATTATCTCGGCCTCGACGAACCGGCCCTGAAGCGGCTGCGCAGCCTCAAACCCTTCATCGAGAAGGAGCTCGGCCCGGCGCTCGACAAGTTCTATGCGATCGTGCGCAAGAGCCCGGAGGTCAACCACCTGTTTTCCTCCGACGCCCATATCGACCGCGCCAAGAAGGCGCAGATCGGCCATTGGGCAAACATCGCCGCCGGCGATTTCACCGGCGATTATGCCGCCAAGGTGCAGACGATCGGCCATGTTCATGCGCGCATCGGGCTGGAGCCGCGCTGGTATATCGGCGGTTATGCGCTGATCGTCGAACATCTGCTCGCCGAGGCCGTGAAATCGCTCTGGCCGAAGCCGGGCCTCTTCAGCCGCCAGGAGATCACGCCGGACGAATTTGCCGCAAAGTTCTCCAGCTTGCTCAAGGCGATGTTCCTCGACATGGACCTTTCGATCTCGGTCTATATGGACACGTCCGACGTCACCAAGCAGCAGGCGGTGCAGGCGCAAGTCGTGGCCGAAGAGCGTAAGATCGTCGGCGACAGTTTTGGCGCGGCTTTGAAGCGCATTTCCGACGGCGACCTGACGGCGCGCATCACCGGCCCGCTGCCGCAGGCCTATGAGGCGCTGCGCGACGACTTCAACCATGCCATGTCCACGCTGGCACAGGCCATCGGCAATATCGGCGTCGGTGCCGGCTCGATCCATCTCAGCGCCCAGGAGATCGCGGCCGCGTCCGACGATCTCGCCAAGCGCACGGAGCGGCAGGCGGCAAACCTCGAAGAGACGGCGGCCGCCGTCGAGCAGGTCACGACCACCGTGCGCCAAACCGCGCAGAGCGCCAACGAGGCGAATGCCCTCGTGATGGCGGCGCGTGACAATGCGCAGCGCGGCGGCGAGGTGGTGGAGCATGCGATCGTCGCCATGGGCGAGATCCAGGCCTCGTCTTCGGCCATTGCCAACATTGTCGAGGTGATCGACGAGATTGCCTTCCAGACCAACCTGCTCGCGCTCAATGCCGGCATCGAGGCCGCGCGGGCGGGCGAGGCGGGGCGCGGCTTCGCGGTCGTCGCCTCGGAAGTGCGCGCCCTTGCCCAGCGCTGTGCGGATGCCGCCAAGGACATCCAGAACCTCATCGTTAAGTCGCATGGCCAGGTCGAGGATGGCGTGCGCTCGGTCAACGAGGTCGCCCAGTCGCTGCGCCAGATCGTGTCGCAGGTGGTGGATGTCAGCGCGGTCTTCAACACCATCCGCTCCAGCACGGCGGAGCAGGCGACGGGCCTGCAGGCGGTGAACCAGGCGGTCAACGCCATGGACCAGATCACCCAGCAGAATGCCGCCATGGTCGAGCAGGCCAATGCCGCCAGCCAGGCGCTGACGCAGGAAGCCGCTTCCATCGCCGCCCAGCTCAGCGCCTTCCGCACCGGTGGGACGGCCCAGCCGGCGCACGGCTCCGGTTACACACGCGCCGCCTGAACCATCGGCATCAGAGCGGCGTGGCACGCCGCTCTATTTCTGCATGCGCGCCTTCAGCAGGTCCATCAGCTTGCCATTTCTCGGTAGCGTATCGGCCTTGCCCTGGTCTTTCAGCCAGTAGAACTGGCCGGGCTTCACCTTTGCCGACAGCTCGTAGTCCATGCCTTCCCACTCATCCTCGCGGAAGGAATAGAAGGCCCAGTGGCCGCCTTTTTCCTCCACCGCATCCATCACGTCGGTGAGATAGGTGCCGCAATCGGCCCAGAGCCGCATGCAGCCGAATTCAGCGGCGACCACGCGCGTCGGCGGCAGGCCCTGCGCCTTCGCCCAATCGAAGGCCGTGTCGATATGCTGTGCGACGGCCTTGCGATCCCATGTCGTCCTGCCGCCGGCATAGTCCGTCGTGATGCCGGGATAGGAGAGCGGCGTTTCGCGCTTCATGTTCGGCGCGCTGGTCGCGTCATAGGGTTCGTACATGTGGAAGGCGTAGAGCACCTTGTCGTCGGCAAGCCGCTTCGGCCAGGCGGCGAGAGCACGCGGATTGGCATAGTAGCCGCCATCCACCATGACCGGCGTCACCGGATCGACGGCGCGGATTGCTTCGATCATGCGTGCATAGAGCTGCGGCAGGTCGCGGGTGCCACCGGCATTCTTCTGCTGCCAAGCCTGGATGTCCGCCATGGCGGCGTTTTCCGTAAGCCCGGTGGTCTTTTCCGGCGCCGGCTCGTTGAGCAGGTTATAGGCGGCGACGGCAGGGTGGTCTTTCAGCGCGCCGGCGAGATCGCCCCAGAATTTGACGGCCTGGCCGGCAAAGGCCGGATCGGACCACAGCCGATCGTCGAATTTGCCGCCGTTCTGCTGCTTCCAACGGGCGCCGGGCAGGCTGAGCGGCGTCACCACGACCTTGAGGCCGGCGGCATGCGCGGCATCGAGTGCTTTCTTCAGCCTCTCCAGATCCTTCGCCGGAAGACCCTCATAGTGATCGGCGTTGCCGATGAGAAAATCGCGACCTTCACCCTTCCATTTGCTGAAGGTGAGGCGCACCCAGGAGGCGCCCGTTGCCGCCAGTGCCTCGAAATAGGCGGCATCCGGCTCGCCGGCATTAAAACTGTTGCCGCCCTTTTGCGGGCTGTCCCAAAAGGTCATGAGATCGGCGGCGGAGGCTGGGGTGCAGGCCAGCGCGAGACAGAGGAGGGCGGGGCGGAATTTTGCGAGCATGGGACACCGAATGCGTGAATGCGGCCCGTCAGGGAGCCGGAGGACGGCCGGATGCTTCGCCGCAAAAATGGGCATTTTCCGGTTCGCTTCGTGGCGGAAGCGCGCCTTTCCATCGCGCAAACAAAAGCCGGCCCATAAGGCCGGCTTCGGATCATGCCATGGAGCGTGTCAGTCGACGAATTCGACCGTGACGCCGGCGCTCGTCATCTTGGCGAGCTCGGTCGCATCCCAGTTGGTCATGCGGATGCAGCCGTGGCTCTGCGTCTTGCCGATCTTCGAGGGTTCCGGCGTGCCGTGGATGCCGTAGGTCGGCTTCGACAGCGCGATCCACACGGTGCCGACCGGGCCGTTCGGGCCGGGCTGCAGCGTCAGCACCTTGTTGTTTTCGCCCTGCTGGAAGTTGATCTTCGGATTGTAGGTGTAACCCGGATTGAGCGCGATGCGCTCGACGGTGACCAGGCCGGAGGGCGAGGGCGTGTCGGCGGAACCGATGCTGGCCGGATAGGCGGCGATCAGCGTGCCGTCCGCGGCATAGGCGAGAATCTGCTTGCGGCCCTTGTCGGCGAGGATTTTTGCCACCTTGCCGGTCTTCGCCACGCCGGTGTCGATGACCTTGACGATCGTGCCGGGGATGGTGAAGTCGACGCCCGGATTGATCTCCTTGAGATAGGCCTCGTCCATGTGGAACTTTTCGGCCAGCATCTCCGTCGTGGACGTGAAGGAGAGATGCGGCAGCGCCGCCTTCTGGGCGTAGTCTTCCGGGATGGCGGCGACATAGGGGCCGGCGGCATCGGCGGCGGTTATTTCGTAGGTGGTGAACGCCATGCCGCCCGACAGGCGCAGGCGCTCCAGGATGTCGTCGGCATTGTTCGGGTCGAGCGTCTCGCCCGACACGCTCTGCCAGGCCTCGATCGCCTTGGTGACGTTGGAGCCCTTCTTGCCGTCGATCACGCCCGGCGAGAAACCCTCGCGGTCGAGAAAGACCTGGAGCGCTGTGATCTCGGCCGAGGACATCTTGCCGATGGCGATGGCCGGCTCGAATTTCGGGCCGGGCACGAATTCCGCATTGGGGTCGACGCCGTTTTCCGGCAGGGCCGCATTGTCGCCGTTGCCGTCGAAATCGGGCAGGGGCTGCGAGCCGCCGAAATCGGCATCCGGCAGTTCCTGGCGCTCGATATCGCCCGGCAGCGCTTCGCGCATCTCCGGCACGGAACTGGTCGTCAGCTCGTCGCCGAACTCGGATTCGGGTGCCGGCGGAAAATAGTCGGGGTTGGTTTCCGGGTAGCCCTGCACCGCGCGGTAGCGATCGCGCCGCGGGCGGGAATCGCCGCGGGCGAAATAGCGGTCGGCGGACTGGGCCGTGGCGATGATATTGCCCCAGCCATCGACATAGACCGTGCGTCCGCGATTGTCGCGCATCACGCGGGCATCGTCGGGAATGTAGTCGAGCAGGTCGCCTTCGGGCGAAACCAGCACCGTATCGTTCGAGAGATAGGTCTGCGCATGGGCAGGGGCCAGCGCGAATCCGAGCACGGATGCCGCAGTAAGAAGCGAAACGCTTGTTTTAAAAATAGAATTCACGACTCTAGACCTGCCAGCTTGCACATAACGCGCGGACGGAACACTTCAATTCAGACCTTAATATGGAAAATCTGAATCGATGGTGAACGTAAGGTCAACGCGCATGGCAAAAACTTGTGATCGCCCGCGTTGGTTCCCGCGGAAAGATTATACGCCCCATAGCCTCGCGACGCCTTTGATCCTAGCATGCCCGCTTTCATTGTCCCTTTCACCGGAGCCCCGGATGACCTTTGCCTTGACCGCCGACACGCCAGACCAGTCGTTCCGCCTCGCGCTGACGCCGCAATCGGCGCTCGATGTCGGCAGCGCGGTCTTCCATGGGGTGGAACTCGCGCCGGGCGCCGCGGTTCCCTCGGATGGCGATCCGCGCATCGACAAGGCGCTGCCGGGTTTCATGTTCACCTGCGGGCCGGATCATATCCGCCATCCGGTGCCGATCGAAGGGGCTGCCGACGGGCGGCGCTACCCGCTGCACGGCTCGCTGTCGTCCAGCCCGGCGCGCGACATCCTGATCGAGGAGGACGAGGGCGAACTGGTGTGCGAGGGGCGGGTCGCCGTCGCGCTTGCGCATGGCGGTGCGGCCGATCTCGCCCGCCGCTGGCGCGTCGACCGGGGCACCGGCCATATCACGCTGGAGGACGTCGTCACCAACCGCGGCGAGACCTCCTGGCCGCCCTTCGGCATGTACCACATCAATTTCGGCACCGGCCTCTTCGACGAGAACACGCGGCTGACCGGCGCGATGCTGCCCGGCGGCAGCCTGCCGTGGCGGTTCGACGAGGGTGACATGAAGATCTTCTGCGTGCCGGCGGCGGAGACGGCGAAACACGGCTGGGCGGAGATCGCGATCGGCCCGATCGCAGCGCTTGGCGGCCGCAGCGTGCAGATCCGCTTCCGCACCGATACGTTGCCTTATCTTCAGGTCTGGCGGAACCAGTCGCCGGGCTGTGCCGTGCTCGGCATCGAGCCGGTGTCGCATCGCCTTGCGCCCCGCGAAGAACTGATCGCTGCCGGCGATGCGCCGGATTTCGCGCCTGGTGAAAGCGTCGGTTACGGGCTGGCCTTCGAGGTCCGGTAGAGCGTTTCTTCATTTGCCCGAAAAGCGAAAACGCTTTTTGTTTCCATGCGATTGCGGACACAAAAGCGCTTCGCGCCCGTGCCGCCGCCACGCTAGATTTCGCATGATTGACGCTCCTGCGCCGCGGGCGTAAACGGTGAGCACCCCATTTTTGAAAAGGAACCACCCATGGATATCCGCGCGATCAACGACGAATATTCCGTCTCCGGCCAGATCGAAGTCGAAGACCTCGACGCGATCGCCAACCTGGGGTTCAAATCCATCGTCTGCCACCGCCCCGACCATGAGCAGCCCGACCAGCCGGAGTTTTCCGCCATCGCCGCGCGCGCGAAGGAACTCGGCATCGAAGTGGCGCATGTGCCGGTCGGCTCGATGGGTGTGACGGCCGAAGCCGTGCACGGCATGGTCGACGCGCTCGACGAATTGCCCCGCCCGATGCTCGGCTATTGCCGCTCCGGTGCGCGCTCGACGAAGATTTACGAGCAGACGCAGCACATTCGCGGCTGAGACGGTGAGGGGCGTTCCACGCCCCTCATACAGCGTTACTTCCCGCTACGAATATCCGACAGCGTGCGCGTCGGCGTTATCGCTTCGGGGTCGAGCTTCACCTCGATGATCGCCGGCTTGCCGCTGGCGCGTGCCCGCAGGAAGGCGGCTGCGAACTCTTCCGTCTTCTCAACCGTCTCGCCATGCCCGCCATAGGCGAAGGCCAGCGCTGCAAAATCCGGATTGGTGAGGTCCGTGGCGCTGACGCGGCCGGGATAATCCCGCTCCTGATGCATGCGGATCGTGCCGTAGATGCCGTTGTTGACGACGACGGTGATGATCGGGAGGTTGTAGCGCACGGCGGTCGCGAATTCCTGGCCGTGCATGAGGAAGCAGCCGTCGCCGGCAAAGCAGATGACTTCGCGCTCGGGAAACAGGCGCTTCGCGGCCACGGCGGCCGGCAGGCCATAGCCCATCGAGCCGGAGGTTGGAGCGGCCTGCGTGGCGAAGCGGCGGAACCGGTGGAAGCGGTGCACCCAGGTCGCATAATTTCCGGCGCCATTGGTGAAGATCGTGTCTTCCGGCGTGTTTTCTTCCAGCCACGCGACGATCGGCCCCATCTGCACGTCGCCGGGGCCGCTTTGCGGCGGCGTCGACCAGGCGAGATAGGCCTGGTGCATGGCGGCCGTGCGCGCCGTCCAGCGGGGTGCGGTTTTCGGCGCGAGATCCTCGAGCGCTGCGACGAAATCCTCGGGCGCCGCCGAGATCGCGAGATCCGGGCGGTAGACGCGGCCGAGCTCGGACGGATCGGGATAGACATGCACCAGCTTTTGCTGCGGGTAGGGGCTCTGAATCAGGCTGTAGGTCGAGGACGGCATCTCGGAATAGCGCCCGCCGAGCAACACGACGAGATCCGCCTCGCGGATTTCCTTGCCCAGCGCCGGGTTGATGCCGATACCGGAATCGCCCGCATAATTCGGATGCAGGTGATCGAACAGCATCTGCCGGCGGAACGAACAGGCGACCGGCAGCGACCAGCGCTCGGCAAAGGCGGTGAAGGCCGAAACGCTGGCCTCGGACCAGCGCGTGCCGCCGAGAATGACGAGCGGGCGTTCTGCCGCCTCCAGAAGCCGCGCCAGTTCCTCTACCTGCCTGCGGCCCGGATGGGCCTCGACGGGCATGTAGGGCCTGGCCTCGACGGTCTCGACTTCGTCCGTCAGCATATCCTCCGGCAGCGCCAGCACGACCGGGCCGGGCCGTCCCGACGTGGCGACGGCGAAGGCGCGGGTGATGAATTCCGGAATGCGCCGCGCATCGTCGATATCAGCCACCCACTTGGCGACTTCGGTGAAGGCGCGGCGATATTCCACTTCCTGGAAGGCCTCGCGCTCGCGCGCATCGCGCTGCACCTGGCCGATGAACAGGATCATCGGGATCGAATCCTGCCGCGCGATATGCAGGCCGGCCGAAGCATTGGTGGCGCCGGGGCCGCGGGTGACCATGCAGATGCCGGGCTGGCCGGTGAGCCGGCCCCAGCAATCCGCCATCATCGCCGCGCCGCCTTCCTGGCGGCAGACGAGCACGTCGATATCCGTATCGTGCAGCGCATCGAGCACGGCGAGATAGCTTTCGCCCGGCACGCAGGCGACGCGCTTGACGCCGTTGGCAACGAGGGCGTCGACGATCAACTGGCCACCGGTCTTCATGCGCTTTTCTTTCCTGCTTCGAGGGATTGCAGTTCTGCCATCACGGCATCGGTATGTTCGCCAAGCCGCGGGCTCGGCCGGTCGTAGACAAGCGGCGTCTCGGAGAAAACGATCGGGGTGCGCACGCCCGGAATAAGGTTGCCATCGGCATCCGGCAGGTCGACGCGCAGCCCGCGCGCCTTCACCTGCGGGTCGTCGAAGGTTTCGGCGATGGAGTTGATCGGCCCGGCCGGCACGCCCTCGCGCTCGCAGGCATCGAGCAATTCGGCCTTGGTGACCTTGGCGGTCGCGCCCGTAACGCGGCGGCGAACCTCGTCGCGGTTGGCGACGCGGGCGCGGTTGGTGGCGAAGCGCTCGTCGTCGGCCACGCCATCGAGCTTCAGGAGCCCGCAGAGCTTGCGGAACTGCCCGTCATTGCCGACGGCCAAAATAATGTAGCCATCCGACGTCGGCACGACCTCGTAGGGCGAGATGTTGGGATGCGCATTGCCGAGCCGCCTGGGCGCCGTGCCGGAGGCCAGAAAATTCATGTTCTGGTTCGCCATGACGGCGGATTGCACGTCGAGCAGCGCCATGTCGACATGCTGGCCATGGCCGGTCTTCATGACATGGATGAGCGCCGCCTGAATGGCGGTGACGGCATAGATGCCGGTGAAGATATCGGCGATCGCCACGCCCGCCTTCATCGGCTCGCCATCCGGCGCACCCGTCACCGACATGAAGCCGGACATGCCCTGCACGATATAATCGTAGCCGGCACGAGCGGCATAGGGACCATCCTGGCCGAAGCCGGTGATCGAGCAATAGACGAGTTTCGGGTGTTTCTCGGCGAGGCTCCGGTAGTCGAGCCCGTATTTCACGAGGCCGCCGACCTTGAAATTCTCGATCACCACGTCGGCGGTCGCGATCAGGCGGTGCACGGTGTCCCGGCCTTCCTCGGTCCTGAGATCGACTGAGATCGAGCGTTTGCCGCGGTTGGTGGAGTGGTAATAGGCGGCCGACAGGTTTTCGCCGTCCTTGCCCGTTACGAAGGGCGGGCCCCAGGCGCGCGTGTCGTCGCCGCCCTCCGGATTTTCGATCTTGATGACGTCAGCGCCGAGATCGGCCAGCATCTGCCCGGCCCAGGGGCCGGCAAGAACCCGCGCCAGCTCGATGACCCGGATGCCGGAAAGCGGCAGGTTCGACTTCTCCATCGTGCACTCCCTCTTCGACGGCCGCGATACGGCCGACCGCCGGGCTTTTCGCCCGTTTTGCTCTGGATAACAAAAAGGCGGCAGGCACGATAGCCGCGGGCCGGCGGGACATCATGACGGCTGAGACTGACATGATGTTTTTCGCGCGCGGCCGCGTCAGATGGGTGTTGAAACCGGCGGGATCGTCGCCGTCTTGTTGAGCTTGCGTTCGCGCCAGATGACATAGAGGCCCGAGGCGATGATGATGGCGATGCCGAGCCATTTCACCGCATCCGGCAGGTCGCCGAACACCCACCAGCCGAGAATGCTGGCCGAGACGATCTCCAGATATTGCAGCGGCGCCAGCGTGGAGGCGGGGGCCGCGCGATAGGCATAGACGCCGAGCACGCCGGCAATGGTGGCCGCGACGGCGGCCGCGGCAATATAGAGCGTGTTCGCCATGTCCGGCATCACGGGCGTCAGGAAGGCGATGCCGGTGGCGCTGCCGAAGACGAGGAGCAGGCCGGAGAACAGCCCGCCCCAGAGCCCCGCATAGAACTGCATCGACCAGGGATCTTCCTTCTGCGAGACGAGCCGCGTCAGCAGGAAGAACAGCGCCAGCGAAAAGGCCGAGACGACCGGCAGCAGCGCGATCGGGCCGACCTCCTGCAGGCTCGGCTGGATGACCAGCAGCGAGCCGAAGAAGCCGACGCCGCAGGCCGTATAGCGTCGCCAGCCGATGGTCTCCTTCAGCACGATCGAGCCGAGGATGGTCAGGATGATCGGCTCGACGAAGAAGATCGCAATCGCATCCGCCACTTCCATGACAGCGAGCGGCGTGACGAAGGTGATCATGGTGATGGCCATCAGGAGGCCTCGTGCGGCATGCAGCCCGGTCTTCCTCCAGGTCACGTCGAACAGCGTGCCGCGCATCAGACAGATCGGTCCCAGCACCGTCATCTGGAAGAGCAGGCGCACGAAGGTGATCTCGGTCGCCGGCACGGAGGTGACGGCGAGTTTTGCGAAAATATCGATGATCGGCGAGATGAGCACCGAGAGCACCATGAGGACGAGCCCAAGGCTGACCTCGTTGCGCAGCGGCGTGATGGCTGTTGTGGTCATGCGTGTTCCGGTGCGCGGCGCCGCTCGGCGACCACCCGCTGGCACCAGCAGGCGAAGGCGTCGATGGCGGGCTCGCGCAGAGCCCGGCTCTCCTTCAGTGTTTCGTGACGCAGGCCGCGATAGACGATCGTCGTGACGTCCTCAAGCCGCGATTTCTTCAGTCGTTCGGCAAAGGCGAGCGTCGCCCGGCCGCAATCGGTTGCCGGGTCCTCGTCGCCGCCCGCCAGGTGGATCGGCAAGCTTTTTGGCAGGCGCGCGAGGCCGTCCGCGGAGGCGCCGGCAAAGGTGACGGCAAAGATGTCGATCCACATCGAGACATTGACGTCGAAGCCGCAGAGCGGATCGGCGACATAGGCGTCCACCTCAGCCGCATCGTGGGACAGCCAGTCGAATTCCGTCCGCCGTCCGGCGATCGATCTGCCCCAGGCGCCGAAGGTGAGGCGCGGTAGGATGCCGCTCGGCACGTCCGATCCCTTCAGCATGCGCTCCGCCGCCAGCACGATCTGCGCCACGCGGCCCGCAAGGCCGGGTTCGAAGTTGGAATTCCAGACGGCGAGCGCGTCGATATCCGCGGCATGGTTTTGCGCGAAGGCGAGCGCCAGCAGGCCGCCCATCGAATGGCCGAACAGCACGATCGGCAGGCCCGGATGGCGCGCGGCCGCGTAATCGCGCACCGCCCGCATGTCCTCGATCACGCGGGCAATGCCGTTCCGTGGCGCGAACTGCCCGCGCGGCGCATCGGGTGCCGTGGTGAAGCCATGGCCGCGATGATCATGGGCGTAGACATGAAAGCCTTCGGAGGCCATGCACGCGGCAAAATCCGCGTAACGCACGCTGTGTTCGGCAAGGCCGTGGCTCAAAAGCAGGATGCCGCTCGCCTCGCCGCGGGCGGGCTCGTGGCGCAGCGCCAGCGTCGCCCCACTGGGGCTTTTCAGCGTCCCGGCTTCAGAAAACACCGCCATTCCTCCCGTTTGCGCAAGGTCAACGCGATTTGCCATGCAAAGACAATGGGATGCGGCGTGTATTTTTGGAAATCCTCGCGCATTTCGGGATTTTTCCGATTCAGGGTTGCAATTTCTGGATTTTTGGTTGCATATGATCTTGTTTTGTTCTCATCAGGGGCCGGTCATGAAGACGCAAGCTGCACTGACTTTCAAAGCCGCATTGTCCTTTCTCGTCCTATGTCTATCGTTCTTCGCAGGCCCCGGTCTCGCGATCGCCCAATCGGTGCCGGCCGGGGAGCCGGTGCGCGAGGTTCTTTCGATCAGCTGGCAGCCCGGCTATTGCGCGGCGCGGCCGAAAAGCCGCGGCTGCGCGGATTTCTCCGCCACGTCGCCTGCCGCCCGGCAATTCTCGCTGGTGAGCCTCTTCCAGGTGCGCAAGAGCTATTGCGGCATCGAGGCCGATCTGAAACAGCGGGCGCGCAAGGGCAAATGGACGGAGTTGCCGGACATCATGCTCGCCTCCGGCACCAAGCAGCGCCTGCTCGCCGCCATGCCCGCCGCGCGCCTCGGCCTCGACCGCCAGCAATGGCTGAGAAGCGGCAGTTGCGTCGCGGCCTCCGCAGAAGCCTATTACAGCCGGTCGCTGGACCTGCTCGACCAGCTCAATGCCTCGCCGGTGCGCACGCTCTTCACGGAAAAGGCGGGCGGGCCCATCAAACTCGCCGACGTCCGGGCGGCCTTCGACAAGGCTTTTGGCGCCGGTGCCGGCGAGCGGGTGCGTCTGAGCTGCCGCAAGACGGGCGACAAGACCGTGGTGATCGGCCTCACCATCGGCATTGCCGGGGACGACGGCAAGCTGGCAGCGCTGATCGGCGGCGCGTCGCCGACGAAGTCGCGCTGCATAGAGGGTATCACAGGAGTTGCGCAGGCGGGCTGATCGCCGGGAGCGAACGGGCGGTCCATGCGTGCGGAGGCCGATAACGCGGCTTTCTTACATTGCCGCGGGCAGAGAATTCGCCTACATAGCGGGCAAATTCGTCCGACCCGGAGCACGTTTGCATGGCACGTCAATTCATCTACCACATGTCGGGGCTCAACAAGTCCTACGGCGCCAAGAAGATCCTCGAAAACGTCAACCTGTCCTTCTACCCGGATGCCAAGATCGGTATCCTCGGCCCGAACGGCGCCGGTAAATCGACGGTGCTGCGCATCATCGCCGGCCAGGACAAGGAATATACCGGTGAAGCCTGGCTCGCCGATGGCGCGACCGTCGGCTACCTGGAGCAGGAACCGCATCTCGACCCGACCAAGACCGCCTTCGAGAACGTCATGGTCGGCGTTGCCGACAAGACCGCCATCATCGACCGCTACAACGAGCTGATGATGAACTATTCCGACGAGACGGCGGACGAGGGCGCCAAGCTTCAGGATATCATCGACAGCCAGAACCTCTGGGACCTGGAACAGCAGGTCGAGATGGCGATGGAAGCGCTGCGCTGCCCGCCGAAGGATTCCGACGTCACGCTGCTGTCGGGTGGCGAACGCCGCCGTATCGCGCTCTGCCGCCTGCTGCTGTCGCAGCCGGACCTGCTGCTGCTCGACGAACCGACCAACCATCTCGACGCCGAAACCATCGCCTGGCTGGAAAAGCATCTGCGCGACTATCCGGGCGCCGTGATGATGATCACCCACGATCGCTACTTCCTCGACAACGTGACGGGCTGGATCCTCGAACTCGACCGCGGCCGCGGCATTCCCTATGAAGGCAACTACTCTGCCTATCTCCAGGCCAAGGCCAAGCGCATGAAGCAGGAAAGCCGCGAAGAAGCCGGCCGCCAGAAGGCGCTGTCGCGCGAACAGGAGTGGATCGCCTCCAGCCCGAAGGCGCGTCAGGCGAAGTCCAAGGCCCGTATCAAGGCCTACGAACAACTGGTCGATGCGGCGGAAAACATCCGGCCCGGCGACGCCCAGATCATCATCCCGGTCTCCGAGCGCCTCGGCAACGTGGTCATCGAGCTGGAAGGCATCACCAAGGGTTTTGACGGTCGCACGCTGATCAACGACCTGTCGATCAAGCTGCCGCCGGGCGGCATCGTCGGCATTATCGGCCCGAACGGCGCCGGCAAATCGACGCTGTTCAAGATGATCACCGGCCAGGAAACGCCCGATAGCGGCTCGATCCGTATCGGCGATACCGTGCACCTCGGCTATGTCGACCAGAGCCGCGACGCGCTCGACGGCAACAAGACGGTCTGGGAGGAAATCTCCGGCGGCGCCGAAGTCGTCAAGCTCGGCAAGTTCGAGATGAATTCGCGCGCCTATTGCGGTGCCTTCAACTTCAAGGGCGGCGACCAGCAGCAGAAGGTCGGCAATCTTTCGGGCGGCCAGCGCAACCGCGTGCACCTTGCCAAGATGCTGAAGGCCGGCGGCAACGTGCTGCTGCTCGACGAACCGACCAATGACCTCGACACGGAAACGCTCGGTGCGCTTGAAAGCGCGCTTGAGAGCTTTGCCGGTTGCGCGATCATCATCAGCCACGATCGCATGTTCCTCGACCGCCTCGCGACCCACATCCTGGCCTTCGAAGGCGACGGTCATGTCGAATGGTTCGAGGGCAACTTCGAGGACTACGAAGAGGACAAGGTCCGCCGTCTCGGCCCCGATGCCCTCAACCCCGGCAGCCAGGCCTACAAGCGCTTGACGCGCTGAGCCGAAGCGCCATCACAGGCTTTGAGAAACCCCGGCTTGCCGGGGTTTTTCTTTGGGTCCGTTGGTGGGAAGATCAGCGACACGGATTTGCCCTTGCGCGACGCGGGTTAATCACATAAACATATCTTTATGTCTTGATTGGATTGGTCATGGGCGACATGCAGAAACTCGGACTGGACGACATCGTGGAGATCCTGAAGGCGGCGGGCGAACCGACGCGCCTTCGCCTCATCGCGCTGCTCGCGCATGGCGATCTCACCGTGACGGATCTCACCGACATCCTCGGCCAGTCCCAGCCGCGCATCTCGCGCCACCTGAAGCTCCTTGCGGAAGCGGCCCTCATCGATCGCTACCAGGAGGGCGCCTGGGCGTTCTTCCGGCTGAGCCAGGGTGGTCCGGCCGTGGCGCTCGCCCGTCAGCTCCTTGAAGCCAGCGATCGGGCGGATGCGGTTTTCGCCCGCGACGACGAGCGGCTTCGGGCGCTCAAGAAGATCCGCTCCGACAAGGCGCAGGCCTATTTCAGCCGCAACGCGGCGGAGTGGGATGCCGTGCGCCGTCTGCATGTCAGCGAGGCGGAAGTCGAGGCGAAGCTCGCCGAGTTGATCGGCACCGAGCCCGTCGATGCCTTTCTCGACCTCGGCACCGGCACGGGGCGCATCCTCCAGCTCTTCGAAGGGCTTTACCGGCGCGGCGTCGGCGTCGATGCCAGCCGTGACATGCTCGCGGTCGCGCGCGCCAATCTCGACCGCGCCGGCATCACCAAGGCCTCGATCCGCCACGGCGACATTTTCAACCTGCCCCTGGAGCGCGACGAGTTCGACGTCGTGACGATCCATCAGGTCCTGCACTTCCTCGAAGAGCCGGAAGCGGCGATCGGGGAGGCGGCGCGCATGCTGGCCCCCGGCGGGCGCCTCGCCATCATCGACCTCGCGCCGCACGCGCTGGAGCACCTGCGCGACGAACACGCCCATATCCGCCTCGGCTTTTCGCACCAGACGATGTCCGAATGGCTGGAGAAGGCAGGACTCGCCGTCGAGCAGGTCGTCGACCTCAACCCCGCGCATTCGACCAATGATGCGCTGACCGTTACCATCTGGCTTGCCCGCGACCAGCGCGTGCGGGCGGCCGACCCCATCGCGATCCGCAGGAGGAGTTGACATGAAACCGGCGACCCTAAGCCCAGCCCGCAAGGACATCCGCCTGTCTTTCGAGTTCTTCCCGCCGAAATCGGCGGAGGCCGAAGGCCAGCTCTGGGAAACGGCCGCCGAGCTTTCGGCCTATGATCCGGGTTTCATGTCGGTGACCTACGGCGCCGGCGGCTCCACCAAGGTGCCGACGCTGTCGACCGTGCGCCAGCTCCTGAAGATGGGCCTGCCTGCCGCCTCGCACCTCACCTGCGTCGGCGCGACGAAGGAAGAGGTGCATGCCGTGGTGGCCGATTTCCAGGCGGTCGGGGTGCGGCACTTCGTGGCCCTGCGTGGCGATCCGCCGGGCGGCGTGGGCACGGCTTACCATCCGCATCCGGGCGGCTATGCCAATGCTGCGGAACTCGCCGCCGGCCTGCGCGGTCTCGCCGATTTCGAGATCTCGGTGTCCGCCTATCCGGAAAAACACCCGCAGAGCCCGGATGTCGCGGCCGATATCGACATGCTGAAGCGCAAGGTGGATGGCGGTGCGACGCGCGCCCTCACCCAGTTCTTCTTCGAGAACGACGATTTCGAGCGTTACCTGGAGCGTGTGCGCAAGGCGGGAATCACGATCCCCGTCGTGCCGGGCATCCTGCCGGTGCACAACCTTTCCCAGGTCCAGAAATTTGCCGGCATGTGCGGCGCCTCGGTGCCGGGCTGGCTTGCCGATCGGCTGGCGCCGGTCGACGACCGGCCTCAGGAGCGCGCGGCAGTGGCAATCGACCTTGCGGCCAGGCAGATCGAGGATCTCATCGCCCGCGGCATCGGCGAGTTCCATTTCTATACGATGAACCGCGCCACGCTGGTCTCGGCCGTCTGCGACCGTGTCGGCTTCGCCAAGATCGACCGCCGGCCCGCCGCCGGCGCCGCGGCCTGAGCCTTCAAAACGCTGCCTGAAATGAAAATGCATGGCGCCGTCTCCGGGGCCATGCATCTTTCATGAATTCGTTTCGGCAGGGTCTTTTGTTATTTTTCGTCCCTGACCTCCCGGACTGCGCTTGGTTCGCTTCAGATGAAGATCATCGTTGCGATGAAGAGGAACGCTGCACTGATCATCAGAACATTCAAGGAATGTGTGAGTCCCATGGCTTACCTCCTTGCGTTTGCGGCCTGATATTACGACCGAAAAAAGCGTGTTGGAAAGGTGTTTTGTTGCTGCGCTGCAACATACGGCCAATGGCGGCCGGTTATTCACAGCGCTAACCTGCTGAATTTCCTCCCTTAATGTGGATGCCACAAAAAATTCACAATCCCTACCAGATGACGAATGCCGACATTGTGCATTTACCATTGTGGCGCAAGTCGGGCCGACGATCCGGCGGATTGCCATGAAACGGCCGGCAGCGCGCTTTGTTCCCGGCTTTTTCAGGCGCGCCGGAAACGGGCGAAAACGCGCCCGTCGAGCACCACCAGGCCGAACAGCACGAGGGCCATGCCGAGCATGCCGAGCGCCGTCAGTTCTTCACCGAGGAAGAGCATGCCGGCGAGGATGGCGCTCGGCGGCACGAGCAGGGTGACGAGGGACGTATTGGTCGCGCCGGCCGCCGCCATGATTCGGAAGAACAGGATGTAGCCGTAGGCGGTCGAGATGAGCGCCAGCGCCAGCACGGCGAGGATGGCGGTCAGCGGCGGCAGGGAAAGCTGCCAGGGCGTGTCGAGCGCGAAGGAGACCGGCAGCATCAGCAGCGTCGAGGCGGTGAGCTGGCCGGCGGCCGTGACCGGCGGGGCGACGCCGCGGAAGCGTTTGCCATAGGTCGCGGCTAGGCCGTAGGAGACGGCGGCGAACACGGGCAGCAGCACGGCCCAGAGCGGTGGGCCGCTGTCGCCCGTAAAGGGGGCAAGCGCGCGCGGGCCGATCAGCACCGCGGTGCCGACGAGGCCGATGAGGCAGCCGGCGATCTTCTGCGAGGAGAGCTTTTCGTCTTCCGTCATCTTGTTGGCAATGAGAACCGTGAAGATCGGCGTCGTGGCGTTCAAGATGGCGGCAAGCCCGGCGCCGATCTGCGTCTGGCCGAGGAAGATCAGCATGTGCGGCACGGCGTTGTTGATGAGGCCGAGCAACAGGAATTCACGCCAGCGGGCGCGCAGCGTCGGGTAGATGCCGAAACGGCCGGCAATATAGATATGGAGGGCGAGGGCGGCGATGCCGACGCGCAGCAGCACCAGCGTCGCCGGCGGTATGTAGGCGACGGCCACGCGGGCGAAGAAGAAGGAGCCGCCCCAGATCATGCCGAGGAGGGCCAGCAGGCCCCAGGTCTGGATGCTCATGCCCGTTGCTGCCGGGGCGGCGCGCTGTTCCATCATCCCCTCCCAGGGCATGTCGTCAAAATAGAAACAGCCCGGCATGACCGGGCTGCGTTCTTGGTCTCGTCCTGTCCTATAATACCGGGCGGCGCGCGGCCACCCGATTTCGTCAGAGGGCGGAGAGCAGGGCCTGCGTCGCCCAGCCGTCGGCCGGCAGGCCGAGGCGGAGCTGTTCCTTCTGGATCGCGGCGCGCGTGCCGGAGCCAAGGATGCCGTCGACCTTGCCGACGTCGTGGCCGAGGCCTTGCAGCTTGGTCTGGAGCTGCTTCATGCCGTCTTCGGAAAGGCCCTCTTCCGGCGTGCCGCGCTCATAGGGCGGAGCGCCGGCGAGACGCGTCGCGAAGTAGGCGGCCGACGTCGTGTAGATGAAGGACTGGTTCCATTCGAGATAGATGTTGAAGTTCGGATAGGTGATGAAGGCTGGGCCCTTGCGGCCCTGCGGGATCACCAGCGAGGCTTCGAGATTGCCGAAGGAGGTGTCGCCGTCGCGCGGCGTCACGCCGAGCGCGAACCAGTCGGCGGCCTTCATGCCCGGCTGCAGGCCGGTCTTTTCGAAGGGCAGCACGTCCGGCACGGAGACTTCCTGGATCCAGGGCTGGCCCTTCACGAAGCCGAGATGCTGGATGAATTTCGCGGCCGTCAGGATGGCGTCCGGCGAGCTCTTCTTGACGTCGATATGGCCGTCGCCGTCGCCGTCCACGCCGAATTCGATGATGTCCTTCGGCAGCATCTGCACCTGGCCGATTTCGCCGGCCCAGGCGCCCGTCGTGCCGTTCGGGTCGAGGTCGCCATGGCCGACCATCTCGACGGCTGCGAGAAGCTGCGGACGGAAGAGTTCCGGGCGGCGGCAGTCATGCGACAGTGTCACCAGGGCGTTGCGGGTGTTGAAATCGCCCTGCACGGCGCCGAAGTCGGTTTCCATCGCCCAGAAGGCGGCGATGACCGCGCCGGGCACGCCGAATTCCTGCTCGGAGCGGGCGAAGACGGAGGAGAGGTCCGTCAGCTTCTTGCGGCCGATGTCGAGGCGCGACTGGCTGACCGTGCGCTTGGAAAATTCGAGGAAGGTCTGGCGGAAGACGCCCTGGGCGCGGTCACGCGACAGCACTTTCGGGTCGATCGCGGCACCGGCAAGCGCGCGGTCGGCGATCTCGGCGGAAACGCCGCGCGTCAGCGCCTCGGCCTTCACGCCCTGAAGGAAGGCGCTGATATCGCCACCACAGACCGCGGCGGGCTCTGCTGCCGTGCCTGCGGCCGTCTGGGCATGGGCGCCGCCGGCGAGGAGAAGCGCCGTGAGGCTTGCCGCGAGTATCGTCTTCAGGTTTTGCCGCATCGTGAATGCTCCTTGGGTCCGTTGCCCTGCTATCTCAGATTGGCCCGGCTGTCTCAGATGAATGTGACGGAAGCAAGAAGAAAAAGGCAACCTCGGCGTGCTGCCGCTTTTTGTCACGCAATTGTGCTGGAATCAGCGGGAAACCGTCGCCACCCAGGTGTTCCAGTTCTTGGCGGAACCCGCGAAGACGTTGATATCCGTGTCGCCGGAAATGCCCGGAACCACGCCCGTCGAGGTGTACTGCCAGAACGCCCACTTGCGTGACGAATAGATGTTTTCCGGATGCTCGGCCACCGCGCGCAGCCAGAAGGGATAGTTCTCGAAATGGCCGACGAGATTTTCGCGGTGGAAGTCGACGGTCGTGTAGATGATCGGCCGCTTGCCGTAATGTGCTTCGAGGCGGTCCATGAAGCGCTTGAGCGCGACGCGCACCTCGTCGGCCGGCGGGCGGGTCTTGCAGGTCGGCGAGGCGGGGTTCCATTCGGCATCCAGCACCGGAGGAAGCTGCACGGCCTGCTTGGGCACATTGGCGATGAACCAGTCGGCCTGCGCATCCGCCGTCGAGCAGAAATAATAGAAGTGATAGGGCGCGTGCGCGACACCGGCGGCGCGGGCACCGCTCCAATATTCGTTGAACCGGCTGTCCAGACGGTCCGTGCCCTCGGTCGCCTTCAGGAAGGCGAAGGAGACGCCGCCCTTCTTCACGGCGTGCCAGTCGATATCGCCGTTCCACTTCGAAACGTCGATGCCGTGCACCTGATGACGATGCGGCGTGCGCGCGCCGAAATCCTGTGGATCCTTGTCCTCGAAGCGCGGCGGCACGGAAGCGGTCGCCACGAGATCGTAGTCGGTGGTGGAACAGGACGTGGCGAGGAAGGCGAGGGGCAGGAGAGCCAGAATGAGCCGACGCATGGAGGTCCCGTGTTTCGCGCGTTTACCAATCCTGCCTCGAATGGGGCGGGCCGTAAAGGGGAGCGCGCGAGCAGGTCCCATGACCTATCGCTTATTTTCGTAAAATTACGGTTAGCGGGACGTTAAACCGGGGCGGCGGCTGATACCGCCGCCCGGATCAATGTCAGAACTTCATGCTGACGCCGAGCATGATGGAGTGCGAATCGAGGTCGCCCCGGCGGCCTGCCGCATCGAAGATGTCGGAATTGCCGTAGTCGGTGTAGCGATACTCGACGCGGCCCGCCACCGTGTCGGTGAAGGCCTGCTCGACGCCGGCGCCGACCGTCCAGCCATGCGCCGTGTCCTTTTCCGTCACGCCGGCATCGCGGTCCCGGAGTTCGGCGCGGGTGAAGGCCCAGCCGCCGGTGCCGTAGATCAGCGTGCGGTCGAAGGCGTAGCCGAGACGCGCGCGGACCGACCCGCCCCAGTTCGTCTCTGCCTCGTAGCGCGTGCCGCCGGACGAGAAGCGCTCGTTGTTGAAGTCGTGTTTGACGTCGGCTTCGACACCGTAGACCCAACCATTGTTGAAGAAGTTATAGCCGGCGAAGGCGCCAAGCGCGAAGCCGCCGAGATCCTGGTCGATGGCAGGCGCCGGGCCACCCGAATCGGCGTTCGTCCAGCCGTAACCGCCGTTCACACCGACATAGAAGCCGCCCCAATCGTAGATGCCGGCCGTCTCGACGATTGGTGTTTCGATCGGCGGTTCGGCAACGGCCATGTCGGCCGCGAAGACCGGAAGCGCACCGGCGGAAACGAGGATGCCGGCGGCACCGAAGATCATGGATTTCATCTGATGGTCCTTCCCACTCGATAGTCGCGCAAAGCCCCACGCACGAATGACAACAAGGCCCGAACGCCTGAAGCCGGCCATGGTTCCCTGGAGACGGAATCCCGTTGAATCTTGGGGGCGAATGCCAACGCTCCCTTAACACTCTGTCATTCTTTGTCCTCTAGAAACATTCGTGCGGCCGATGCCCGGTCGAATGCGCCCTGTTGTCATGATAACAACGGTTTAGGGTTACATGATGTTGAAAAACTTCTCCCCGAAGATCGAGCAGCGCTATGCGTTGGTGGGATCGGTTTTCGGAGCCTTCCTACCGACAATATGTGTAGCCGCCGACCAGTTTCTGCGCGACCATACGCAGGCCAGCCTTTTCGGTTTTTCCGCGCCGACCGCCACCGCACTTGCCCTCATGCCGGTCTTTTTTGGCGTCGGCTTCTACGAGATCGGCCGGTCGAAGGCGCGGCTTGTCGCCGAACTTCACCAGCGCCGGCAGACGGAGCAGCGGCTGACGCACGAGGCCTATCACGACCGGCTGACCGGGCTTGCGAACCGCTTCTGCCTGGAGCGCGATATCCAGGCGGTCGTGGAGGGCAGCGACGAGGACGACCGTCCGGCGCTGCTGCTGCTCGATCTCGACCGTTTCAAGTTCGTCAATGACAGCCTCGGCCATGATGTGGGCGATGCGCTGCTCGCGGCTATTGCCGTGCGCCTCCAGCGCGCGCTTTCGGCAACGGCGCGCGTCTACCGGCTCGGCGGCGACGAATTCGTCGTGACGATCGCCGGACGGCCCTCCGAGGGCAAGATCGAGAATGTCTGCCGCACGATCTGCGATCTGTTCCAGGACCCGTTCGAGCTGAAGCGCCACCGGGTTTCCAGCGGCTGCAGCATCGGCGTGACCTATATGGAGGCCGGTGACAACTCGATGTCGGAGCTCCTGAAGCGCGCCGATGTCGCGCTCTATGAGGCGAAGGGCATGCCGGGCAGCGGCTTCCGCTTCTTCGATGCGGCGCTCGCCGCCGCCGTCCAGGCACGCGCGGCCATCGAGCACGATCTCGCCCGCGCAATGGGTGCGGAGGAATTCTTCCTCGAATACCAGCCGATCGTCGGCGTCGAGAGCCGCGTCGTGCGCTCCTTCGAGGCGCTGCTGCGCTGGCGGCATCCCGAAAAGGGGCGGATCATGCCGGACCTGTTCATTCCGGCGGCGGAAAAGACCGGCCTCATCCTGCCGCTCGGCAACTGGGTGGTGCGCGAGGCCTGCCGGGAGGCCGCGAAGTGGCCCGCACCGGCCGGCGTCGCCGTCAATGTCGTCGGCGACCAGTTCAAGGACCGCGCCTTCGTCGACTATGTGAAGACGTGCCTGGCCGAGGCCGGGCTTGCGCCGGGACGCCTCACCATCGAGGTGACGGAATCGGTGTTCTCGGTCGACGAGACGGTGATCCGCGAGAGCCTCTGCGAGCTGCGCGACCATGGCGTGCGCGTCGCGCTCGACGATTTCGGCATCGGCTTTTCCTCTATCAACAACCTGCGCGCCTTCCCGATCGACCAGTTGAAGATCGACCGCTCCTTTGCGCGCGCGATGATGGAGAGCAAGCGGGACGCCGACCTGGTCGATATCATCCTGAAGCTCGGCCAGACATTCCAGGTGACGACCACGGTGGAGGGCATCGAATCGGAAGGCCAGCTTGATTTCATCCGCCAGCGTGGCGCTTCCGAGGCCCAGGGTTTCCTGATTTCCGGGCCGGTGGCCGCTCAGGATGTGATGCGCTTCCTTCTACACACGGAAAATCGTCGTTCGGCCTGACGTTGTCACAAGCGCGAAAAGCCTTTTCATGACAGTGGAATCCTGCTTGTCTCGCGACTGGAAGGAGAGGCCGTTATGAGACGATTCTACAGGCTGGCCGCTTGGGTGCTTTCCCTCCTTGCCCTCGTCGTCCTGGTGGGGGCGAGCTGGCTCATCGTATCGCCGCCCGCGCTGCTCAGTGTCGGCTCCGGTTATGCCGCAAAAATCGTCTGCTCCAGCGTCTTCGTTTCCGGCCGCGACCCGGCGCAAGTGCTTGCCGAGGACGTGCAGGCGCCCGGCCATCCGCTGTTGAAGCTGATGCGGCAGGACGTCGATCTCGCGGGCAAGACCGTGACGACCCATCTGCTCGGCCTCTTCGCACCGGGTTATGCCGCCTGGCACGAAGGATTCGGCTGCTCCAGCGTGCCGGACGGCGATTTCCGCGCCGCGCATCAGGCCGTTTCCGATATCGCGCTGCCGAAACTGCCTGTCGCGGACCCGGCCGTGGCCTGGCCGGATGGCGAGGCTGTGACGCTGGACGCAGACCTGTTGGCGCTGCTTGCCGATACGAGCCTCACCGGGCCGGGCATGCGCGCGACCGTGGTGGTGCATGACGGGCGCATCGTCGCGGAAGCCTATGGTGACGGTTTTGACGCCAAGACACCGCTGCTCGGCTGGTCGATGACCAAGTCGGTCAATGCGGCGCTCGTCGGGCGGCTGATGCAGGCCGGGGCGCTTTCGCCGGAGATGAAGGGCCTGTTTCCGGAATGGCGGGAGGATGCGCGCTCCGAGATCACGCTCGCCCAGCTTCTCGCCATGGAAAGCGGGCTCGCCTTCAACGAGAGCTACGGCGATGTCGCCGATGTCACGCGCATGCTCTTCCTGGAGCCGGACATGACGCGATTCGTACTTTCGCTGCCGCTGGAGGCCAATCCAGGCGAAAAGTTCAACTATTCGAGCGGCACCGCGATGCTGCTGTCACGCCTGTGGATGGGCGCGCTCGGCGGCCGCAGCCAGGCGCTGTCCTTCCCGGCAAAGGCGCTGTTTGCGCCGCTCGGCATGGCAAGCGCGGTGATGGAGCCGGACGAGACCGGCATCTTCGTCGGTTCGTCCTACATGTATGCGACGGCGCGCGACTGGGCGCGGTTCTCGCTGTTTCTCTTGAACGACGGTGTCTGGAAGGGGAGCCGGCTGCTGCCGGCAGGGTTCGTCGGCGCCATGGCGACGCCGACCAGGGCCTCGGGCGGCGCCTATAGCCAGATGCAGACCTGGACCATGGGGCCGGGCCGGGAGAGCGACACGGATTACGGCCTGCCGGATGAGACGTTCTGGATACTCGGCCATGACGGGCAGTCGGCCGCGATCATCCCTTCGCGCAAGCTGGCGGTGATCCGGCTGGGGCTGACGCCGTCGAAACGCGGCTATCGGCCCCAGGTCCTGATCAAGCGCATCCTCGACGTGCTGGATGCGAAAACCGCTCAGGCACCGACCTGAGCGATCCAGTCGTTGAGGTTGTAGGTGTTGGAGATGCGCGCGACCTTGCCGTCGCGGATATCGAAGAAGGCGCCGGCGGGCAGCACATAGGTCTGGCCGTTTGCCTCCGGCAGGCCCTCGTCGGTGGCGAGATACTGGCCGTTGACGACGAATTCCGCCGCACCCCGTTTGCCGTCCTCGCTCGACATGATGACGATGTCGGTCAGCGTCTCGCGGTAGCTGCGGTTCATATGCGCCATGAAGTCGCGAAATGCCTGCTTGCCGACCTGGCGACCGCCCTGGTTGATGTCGTGGACGACGTCGTCGTGCAAGAGATCGAGGAAGGCCTCCATATCCTGCCTGTTGAAAGCATCGTAATAGGCGCGGATCGTCTCTTTTGCTGGCATGTCATCCCTCATATCAATGGCGTCAGGCGGAACCAGATCGCCTTATAGCATTGTTCAAGCCTTTGGGAACATTCACGGATCATGCACATCAAGATCGTCCAGGGAGAAGCCGTGACGCCGCATATCGCGGACCTCGCGCGGCTGCGCACGCACGTTTTCCGTGCTTTTCCGTACCTCTACGAAGGCAGCGAGGACTACGAGGCCTCCTATCTCGCGACCTATGCAAGGTCGCCCGAAAGCCTGTTCGTGCTGGCGCTCGACGGCGAGCGCATCGTCGGCGCCTCGACCGGCGTGCCGATGCCGGATGCGTCGGACGTTTTTCAAGCGCCGTTCATCGCCGCCGGCATCGCGCCGGAAAAGATCTTCTATTTCGGCGAATCGGTGCTGCTTTCAAGCTACCGGGGCAGGGGGCTCGGCGTGCGCTTCTTCGAGGAGCGCGAAGCCTATGCGCGCCGCCTCGGCCGCTTCGACTGGTGCAGCTTCTGCGCCGTCGAACGGCCGCAGGACCATCCCCTGCGCCCGACGGACTATGTGCCGCTCGATGCATTCTGGGGCAAGCGCGGATACGAGCACCGCGCGGATCTGCGCACGATGCTGGCCTGGCAGGATATCGGGGAAGACAACGAGACGGAAAAGCCGATGTCGTTCTGGCTGAAGGCCGCGCGGTAGCGGCTTATCTCAGGCCGGTCTCGTCGAGCAGGCCCTTGCGCTTGGCGTGGTAATAATAACCGGCGGCGTAGAGGCGCACCGCGCCGTCGTTCTTGTCGTCCGCGACCATCCAGGCGCCGCGCAGGTATTTGCCGGCATATTTGATGTTCGTCTCGGCGTCGAACAGGCCTTCGGCCGGGCCGTCGAAGCCCATGCTCTTGGCCGTCGCATATTTGATCTGCATCAGGCCGTAATGGCCGCGATTATAGGCCTTGGGATTGTAGGTGCTCTCGCGCTTGACGACGCGATGCAGCAGCGATTCCGGTATGCCATAGAGCGCCGCATATTTGCTGATGATCGCGTCGATCGGCGTGCCGGACTTCTTGAAAGGCTGATCGCCCTGCGTCACGACGAGACGCGTCTGTGTCGTCAGCACGGCGTTGCTGATGAGCGCCGGCTTGGCCATCGGCACGATCTTGCGGCTGGCGACAAGCTGTTCGAGGCCTTCGGGCTCGCCGCTGTCGAAGCCCGGCTCCATCACCGAGACGCCGATGACCGTGTCCATGGGCTGGACCTTGGTCGCCGTGTTGCCGGCAAGGGCGGCCGTCGCGGCGGCTGCACCCGTCATGGATTTTGATTCCGTAAGGGCCGAGACCGGCACGGCACCGCCTTCGGCATCGGTCGCAACGGCAACCATGATCGGTGTGGGCAGGGCTTGTGCCGTGTTCTCCGTGCCGGGCTTTGCGGCGGGGAGGGCGGCATAGGCGACTTCGGTCGTCGTGCCGTCCGCAGCGGCAATCTCCGTGGTCGACGTGGGCGACACGGTTTTCGCCGAGGTCGCGTCGTCGGCGACGCTGGCGCAGCCGGCAAGCGTAACAAGAAGGCCTGCGCAGGCAAGCGTGGCAAGGCGTGCTGGACGGGAAACGGAAGTATCAGCCATGGTCGTCGCTCTCGGTTTGCCGGGATGCGCGGGCGCTGGAACGCCCGCACGTTTTGCAAATCAATCGGCCGTGGCCGTCCCCGTCCATAGCCGATCAGGCGCGAAGCGGCAACCCGTAGGCTTACCGACGTCTCAGGTGGTCGCCCGCTTGAGGCCGGCGGTGAGCAATCCGGCACCGATCAGCAGCGTGCCGCCGGTGCGGTTGACGGCCTTCTGGACCGAGGGTTTGCGGATGGTCTTGCGGGCGGCGGCGGCGAGCAGGGCGTAGGAAAAGGCGTTCAGCGTGGCGAGCACGAGGAAGGTCACTTCGAAGATCACCATCTGCGGCAGCACCGGCTGGGTAAGGTCGAGGAACTGCGGCAGGAAGGCGACGAAGAAGATGATGCTCTTGGGGTTCAGCGCCGTCACCACATAGGCGTGGGCGAAGATGCGGAACGGCTTTTCCTCCGCGGGCGCCTCGCCTTCGGCACCGCTGGAGACGGGTGCCCGCCACAGCTTGATGCCGAGCCAGATGAGATAGGCGGCGCCCACCCATTTCAACACGGTGAAGACGGCGGCGGAGGTCGCGAGCAGCGCGCCGAGGCCGAGCATGGAGGCGGTCATGGCGGTGAAATCGCCGAGGGCCACGCCCGCAACGGTGGCGCCTGCGGTGCGGCGGCCATGGCCGAGCGCATAGGAGATCACGAGGAGGATCGTCGGGCCTGGAATGGCCAGCATGACGGCGGAGGCTGCGGCGAAGGCCAGCCAATGTTCGAAGGACATAAAAAACTCCCCGGATCAGTATCGATCCGGGGAGCAAGCCATCACGCTATTTTGGCGTCAAGAACAATCATCAGTCCGCCGGCTTCCACTTCTGGCCGATGACATCCATCACCTCGCCGAACCACTTTGCCGAGGTATCGAAGTGCTTGCCGCCCTTGATGCGCGGGAACTCGATGGTGCGGAGCTTCCCGCCCTGGCCCTCGTCATGGCCGGTGACGCCGGAGACCTTGTTCAGCGCGCTTTCGACGGCGAGGTCGGTCATGCTCTGGATCAGGCGCAGGTCGTCGCGGTTGGCCGGTGCCGAGCGGGCGTAGTAGCCGGACTTCTGAACCATGGAACGTTCTGCGCCGAGAAGCGCCGCGAACTGCTTGGAGAACCAGTTGCCGACATTGATCGTGTCGATCTTCACGTGGCCGAAGGCGTCGCGCTTGACGGTTTCGCCGGCCGCTTCCCGCTCGGCGACGATGGCGTCGAGGCAGGCGCCTTCCGAAACGAAGAGCGTGACGAAGCCGGCGCGGTCCATGGTGGCCTTCAGGCGTTCGGCCTCGGCCTCCAGGTTGAAGTCCAGCTCCGGCAGGTAGAGGCCGTCGATGTTCTTCAGTTGCTTGTTCATCATGAAGCCGTCGACATATTCGTTGGCGCCGGTTTTCTGGATATAGGCGCGCGCGGTGGCGGCGGTGAGCCAGCCGCAATGGCGGCCCATCACTTCATGTACGACCAGCGTCTTCGGTGCCGCACTTTGTTCGTTGCTGACATGGTCGAAGAAGCCGGCGCCGACTTCGGCTGCCGTCCAGGCGCCGAGCGACTGGCGGATCGGCACGACGTCGTTGTCGACCGTCTTCGGCAGGCCGACGACGGTGAGGTTGTAGCCGTTGGCGCCAAGATAGGCGGCAAGGTCGGCGGCCGTCGTGTTGGTGTCGTCGCCGCCGATCGTGTGCAGTATGGTGATGCCGTCCTTGGCGAGGCGCTCGGCGGCCACACGCAGCGGGTTCTCGCCTTCCTTGACGAGGCCGCGCTTCACGCAGTCGGCGGCGTTCGTCAGCTTGACGCGGCTGTTGCCGATCGGCGAGCCGCCGTAACGGTGCAGGAGCGGCGCCTTTTCGCGCATGTCCTTGGTGATCTCGATGCGGTCGCCAAGCAGCACGCCCTGGTAGCCCGAGCGATAGGCGACCAGCTCGATCTCCGGTGCGACGTCGCTGTAACGCTCGATGAGGCCTCCGACGGCGGACGACAGGCAGGGCGCGAGCCCGCCGGCGGTCAGCATTGCGACTTTCTGCTTGGCCATAATTCCTCCTCGGCTTCAGCACGTCTGGATGGGTGGGCGTTGTCTAGCGCAGAATCCCCCTCAAGGGAAACGGCGCGGTGAACTTATCCGCACTCCATGACGGATTGTCTTTCGTGCTCCACAGGCGAAAATCCCGCAGCGCCGGATTTCCGATGCCTCCACTTCATGAGGGCCATCAAAATTTCGTCATCCGGACAAGAAATGCGGGTTCCGTGCCTTGCTTTCCCTGCAATTGTCTGATCAAGATCACCTTATGTTCCAGAATTCGCCCAGTTGCTTCATCAGTGCCGTGTGGGATCGCCTCGTCGGCATGGTCTCGGATGCCGCCAGCAACGTGCTGTCCGGCGTGGTGGAAGCCGTGCGTACCCTTTTCGAAGGGGATCCGGAAACGCGCAAGCAGGTTGCCTTCTCGATCGCGATGATCGCGCTTTCCGCCAAGATGGCGAAGGCGGACGGCATCGTCACGACGGCCGAGGTGGATGCCTTCAAGGACATCTTCAAATATCCGGATAACCAGGCGGCCAATGTCGCCCGGCTCTATAACCTCGCGCGCCAGGATGTCGCCGGCTACGAGGCCTATGCGGAGAAGATGAAGGCGCTCTGCGTCTCCTGCGAGAAGAATTGCCCGATCCTGGAAGACATCGTCGATGGCCTGTTCCATATCGCCAAGGCTGACGGTCTGATCCACGAGAACGAGATGGCCTTCCTCGGCCGTGTCGCCGAAATCTTCGGCATGGCCGACGAGCGCTTCGAGCAGATCACCGCGCGCCACGTCCATGTCAGCGGTCGTGACCCTTATAAAGTTCTGGGCGTCAAGCCGAGCGACGATTTTGCCGAGATCCGCAAGCGCTACCGGGTGCTTGCCTCGGAGAACCATCCTGATAGGCTGGTGGCGCGTGGCGTGCCGGCCGAGTTCCATCAGATCGCGAACGACCGCATGGCCGCGCTCAACGCTGCCTATGAGGCGATCGAGAAGGAACGCTGCGCTGCATGAGCGCATTCACATGTGACTATTCCGGTGCGACCGCCGCGCCGTCGCCGAACTTTGGCGAACGGGCGGGCGGGCGCTCCCCGGACATCATCCTCCTGCATTATACCGGCATGGCAACGGCAGACGGCGCGCTGAAGTGGCTTCGCGCGCCGGAAAGCCAGGTCTCCTGTCATTACTTCGTGCATGAGGATGGGCGCGTCGAGCAGCTCGTGCGCGAGGCGGACCGCGCCTGGCATGCCGGGAAAAGCGTCTGGAAGGGTGAGGCCGACATCAATTCGGCCTCCATCGGCATCGAGATCGCCAATGCCGGCCATCCCGGCGGGCTGCCGGATTTCCCCGAAATGCAGGTGAAAGCGGTCGTCGAACTGTGTCTCGATTGTGGCAGAAGGTGGGAAATCGCCCCCGAGCGGGTGCTGGCGCACAGCGATGTGGCCCCCATTCGCAAGGTCGATCCGGGTGAAAAATTCCCCTGGATGCGCCTCCATGCCGCGGGTGTCGGGCACTGGGTGACGCCATCGCCGATCGCCGGCGGGCGCTTCTTCCAGCGCGGCGATTTGGGCCAACCCGTCGAAGCCTTGCAGACGATGCTGTCGCTCTACGGCTATGGCACTGAAATCAATGGTTTTTACTCGGAAAAAACCGAAGGGGACGTGGCCGCTTTCCAGCGTCATTTCCGGCCGGAACGGGTCGATGGCATTGCCGATTTTTCGACCATAGACACGCTGCACAGGCTGCTTTCCGCCCTGCCGCGGCTGGCCGCCTGACAGCCTTTACGAATATTCGAATATTACAGACTGTAACAGAAGTTTACCGCTTCGCCACATCCTGACCCGATTGGCCATGTCTTTTCCGGCTGCGTTCAGTGCAGCGCAACATGCGGTCAGGGCCTGATCGCTATCAACGAGGATCGAGACGTTTGCGCGGTCTGTGCGGCTTGAGATGCCGCCGGCCAGGGCTCTGCCTTTGCGCCTTTTGGAGACGAAAACTAGATGAGAAGACTTCTTGCTGCCCTTAGCGCGGCCTGCTTTTGTGTGTCCGTTTTTTCCGCCGGAATGGCGCATGCCGAGGCCACCAACGGGCCGACGAAAAAACAATATCTCTTCCAGCCCTCCGCCAAGGAAGATGCGGGCAGCAAGGCGAAACCCACCAAGGTTTCCAGCAAGGCGAAATCCCAAAAGGTAGCCAGCAAGACGAAATCCCGCAAAGTATCCAGCAAGCGCTCCAAGCGCACGACGGTCGTCGACAAGGACGGCGTGGTCGTCGGCAAGCTGAAGACCTTCAACAGCACGACCGGTTACCCCAAGGCGGAAAACCCGCTGACGGCGGACCTCAAGTCGGCAAGCTATTCCAGCCTGATCCAGACCTATGCGAAGACCTATGGCGTGCCGGTGGATCTCGCCCATGCCGTCGTTCGCGTCGAGAGCAATTTCAACCCGCGGGCGCGCGGCAGTGCCGGCGAAATCGGCCTCATGCAGATCAAGCCGGCAACAGCACGCGCCATGGGCTATAGCGGCGGCGCCAAGGGTCTCTACGATCCGGAAACCAACATCAAGTTCGGCATGAAGTATCTCGCCATGGCCCATGAGCTCGGCGGCGGCACGACCTGCGGCACGATCCTGAAATACAATGCCGGCCATGGCGCCAAGCGCATGAACCCGGTCTCCAAGCGCTATTGCGGCAAGGTCCAGAGCATCATCGACTAATGTCGACGGTAACGTTTCGCGGGCTGGATTCGGCCCGCGAGCATGCTATGCCGTCAGCGTTCAGGTGAGGATGCAGCATGGATCGGCATTTCGATTTCGTCGTCGTCGGCAGGGGCATGATGGGGGCTGCGGCAGCGCGGCACCTGTCGAGAACGGGCGCTTCCGTGGCGCTCGTCGGCCGGGGCGAACCGACCGACTGGCAAAACCATGACGGCGTCTTCTCCAGCCATTACGACAGCGGCCGCATCACCCGCACGATCGACGAGGACCCGGACTGGGCGCTGCTCGCCAATCGCTCCATTGCGCGCTATCGCGAGATCGAGGCCGAGAGCGGCATCGCCTTCTACGGCGAGACCGGCTGCCTGATCTGCGGTCCCGCCGGCGGCGACTTCGTCAATTCGGTCGAGGCGGTGGCGAAGCGCCACGGGCTCGACGCACCCGTGCTCGACCGCGCGGAACTGCGCTCGCGTTTCCCCTGGTTCGACCTTCCGGAAACCTCGGCGGGCGTCTTCGAGGCGAAGGGTGCCGGTTATATCGACCCGCGCAAGCTCGTCGCCGCGCAGATCGTCTGCTTCGAGAAGGCGGGCGGTGTTTCTATTCTTGAGGATGTGGTCTCGGTGACCGATGCGGGCGACTGGGCGACGGTCACGCTGAAGTCGGGCGAGGTCGTGACGGGCGGGCGCGTGCTGGTGGCGACCGGCGGCTTTTCGCGGGCACCAGGGCTGTTGCCGAAGGTGCCGGCGCTGACGATCAAGGCGCGCACGGTCGTGCTGGCGCAGCTTTCGCCGGGGCAGGCGGCAGCTTACCAGGAGATGCCGTCCTGGATCGACGAGAGCACCATCCCCTCGGAGCATTTCTACTTCCTGCCGCCGATCGTCTATCCGGACGGCCAGTCCTACCTGAAGATCGGTGGCGATCCGACGGACATCGAGATCGAGGAGGAGCAGGCGATCCGCGACTGGTTCCGCGGCGAGGGTGGTCCGGAAGCGGCCGCCCATCTGAAGCGGCTGCTGGCCCGTTCCATTCCGGATCTCGATCCGGTGCGGCTCGTCTCCGTTCCCTGCGTCACGACGTACACGGTGCACGGCTATCCCTATGCCGGCTTCGTCGGGGGCGAGCGCGTGGCGCTTCTGACGGGCGGCAACGGGACGGCGGCGAAAAGTTCCGACGAGATCGGCCGTATCGGTGCGGACCTGGTGATTCGCGGCCGGATGGACGAACCGGACTACAAGTCGGATTTCGCGGTTCATTTCCGCTAAGCTCCGTTTCTCTCTGGTCTTTCCGTTCCGCATAGGCTAGTCAGCGCCTGCCAGTTGGCCGGGCAGCCGCGCCTTGCAAGTGCCGAAAGGCCGCAGGGTGAGGAAAGTCCGGGCTCCACGGAAACACGGTGCCGGATAACGTCCGGCGGGGGCGACCCCAGGGAAAGTGCCACAGAAAGCAAACCGCCTTCCTCGGAAGGTAAGGGTGAAAGGGTGGGGTAAGAGCCCACCGCGGTCCTGGCGACAGGGCTGGCAAGGCAAACCCCACCGGGAGCAAAACCGAATAGGGATGACGCGAAACGCGCAAGCGTTTCAGCCCGTTTCCGGGCCGGTCATCCGGGTGGGTTGCAAGAGGCCGGGCGCAAGTCCGGTCCCAGATGAATGGCTGCCACGTTCCGGTTTCGACCGGAGCCATACAGAACCCGGCTTACAGGCCAACTGGCAAAAAACCTCCTCCTGACGATGATTTTTTATGAAGTGCTAATGCGCTGAAATCCTTGGGGTTCGCGCATGCCTTGCCGCGCGTTGAAACGCACGCGACCGGTGTTTCAGAATGTGTAAATACAAGGCCTTGGGCGGCGTTTTCTAACCATTTGTTAAACTTAACGCCTTATAAACGTTTGACGGTCCGATGACCGGGAAAGAGGTTCCTTCCCATTGACGCCCATATGGTCCCATGGTATCCCAAAATCACACTGCACGAGGACGCATGAGCGTCCGACCATCGCAAAGCTTTGAGGCTAACCGGCTGGGGACGGTGCGACGCGAATGCGTTGCATCTGGGCTGGTCCATGCGCGTGGTGTTGTGTTGGTTATGCCGGGGCGGATGCACAGCGTTCCGGTAGGGGAAGCGGCTGTAGCGTGTCATGAACCGATTCCTGTCGAATGCGACAAACAGGATCGATGCAAAGGGGAGGGTTTCCGTCCCCTCGGCATTCCGTTCCGTTCTGTCGCAGCGCGACATCCGGGAGCTGTACTGCTTTCAGGATTTCACCTTTCCGGCCATCAGCGTCGGTGGGCTGGATTTGCTCGATCGTTTGGAGCGCCAGATCGCCAGCGAGGATGTTTTTTCGCCGAAAGCCAATCGGATGTCGCTCCTCATTCACGGGGGCGGCGTCTTCATGAAGCTCGATTCGGAGGGGCGCCTGCCGGTCACGGATTTCATCCGGGACTATACGGGCATCACCACGGACGTGACCTTTGTCGGTCGGGCGGATCATTTTCAGCTCTGGGCACCGCAAGCATTCGAAGAGACGCAGGCGGCCGCCCGGGAAGAGTTCAGGTTGCGAGGTCTGGGCTCGGGGTAAGACGGAGAATCGGAATGACGGCGGATCTTGGCGGAGGTTTTACTGAAGCCGATGACGGACCGGTCCGTCACATTCCGGTTCTTCTCTCGGAGGTCATCGCGGCGCTCGCGCCCAAACCCGGCCAGGTCATTCTTGACGGCACCTTCGGCGCCGGCGGCTACACATCCGCCATCCTGGCCGAAGGGGCAAATGTCATCGGGCTCGACCGCGATCCCAACGCGATTGCCGGCGGCCAGCCGCTGGTCGAAGCTTCGGGCGGACGGCTTTCCCTCATCCACTCCCGCTTTTCCGAGCTTGCCGATCACGCGCCCGCGGGCGGTCTCGACGGCGTCGTGCTCGATATCGGCGTTTCGTCCATGCAGATCGACGAGGCCGAACGCGGCTTCTCTTTCCAGAAGAACGGCCCGCTCGACATGCGCATGTCGGCCTCGGGCGTTTCGGCGGCCGATGTCGTCAACCGTGCAAAAGTCTCCGACCTCATCCGCATCTTCGGTTTCCTCGGCGAGGAGAAGCAGGCCGGCCGCATCGCCCGCGCCATCGAGAAGGCGCGCGAGAAGGAACCCTTCACCACGACGCGCCAGCTTGCCAACCTCATCGAGCTGACGACGCCGCGCAAGGCGAAGGACAAGATCCATCCGGCGACGCGCGTCTTCCAGGCGCTGCGCGTCTTCGTCAACGACGAGCTCGGCGAACTCGCCGAAGCGCTGTTTGCCGCCGAGCGTGCCTTGAAGCCGGGTGGACGGCTGATCGTCGTCAGTTTTCATTCGCTGGAAGACCGGATCGTCAAGAAATTCTTCCTGGATCGCGCCGGAAAGGCTGCCGGATCCCGGCATTTGCCCGAAGTTCACGACAAAGCCGCAACCTTCGCACCAGTCGGGCGCCCTATGGTGGCGGCCAGCGACGAGGAGAGTGCGGTCAATCCGCGCGCAAGATCCGCGAAGCTTAGGGCAGGCGAGCGCACCAGCGCTCCTGCCGGGACGGATGATCTGTCCATTTTCAACCTGCCCAACCTTGCCAGCCTTGAGAAGATGGGAAGCTGAGTGATGTTCCGTACCCTTGATGTCGTGATGATCGCCGTCATGACCGCAGCAGCCACCGTCACCTACTCGATCAAGCACCAGGCCGAGAACAAGCTCGAGCAGGTGCGCAAGCTCGATGCCGAGATCAAGCTGGAAGAAGACACGATCGACCTGCTGAAGGCCGACTGGGCGCTGCTGACCCAGCCGAACCGCCTCAACCGCCTGGTCAAAGCCTACGAGACCGACCTGAAGCTCGTGCCGACCGAATCGACCCAGCTTGCGCAGCCGAGCGAGCTGCCCATGGCGACGGCCGAGCTGCCGGCGCTGGAGCCGGAGAAGGACGAGAAGGTCGCCCAGGACGGCAAGAAGACCAAGAAGAAGACCACGGACGCAATCCAAACCGGATCGGTGGCCAACTGATGTCGTTTCTCTCCCGCATCATGGACGTCAAGAGCAAGGCGCATTTCAACGCCGGCGGCAACAATAACAATAGGACCGGCGGCAATGGCGGCCAGGCCTTCGAGGGCACGCGCAAGCGCACGGGCTCGCAGGCCCGCAGCCGCGTCGCCGTCATCATCTGCTGCTTCGGCATGGTCTATGCCGTGATCGGCGGGCGCCTGGTGCAATATGGCATGGCCTCGCCGGAGACCGTGTCCTCGATCGGCCCGGCCGACCACCTGATGGCCTCGCGCCCCGACATCGTCGACCGCAACGGCGAAATCCTCGCCACCGACATCCGCACGGTCTCGCTCTATGCCGAACCGCACAAGATCGTCGATGCGGACGAGGCGGTCGAAATGCTCGCCACCGTGCTGCCGGAACTCGACCGGCGCGGCATCTACCGCAAGCTCACCTCGAAATCCCGTTTCCAGTGGCTGAAGCGCCAGCTGACCCCCAAGCAGCAGAGCCGCATTCTCGCGCTCGGCATTCCCGGCGTCGGCTTCCGGCCGGAAAAGCGCCGCTTCTATCCGGGCGGCGTCACCGCCTCGCACATCGTCGGCCACGTCAATATCGACAACCGCGGCATTGCCGGCATGGAGCGCTACATCGACAGCCAGGGTCTCGCCGACCTTGCCGCCATCGGCATGACGAGCGACGCCAAGCTGGAGCCGGTGCGGCTTTCGATCGACCTGCGCGTCCAGGCCATCGTGCGCGATGTCGTTGCGACGGGCATGGAGAAATACAAGGCGCTGGCCGCCGGTGCCGTCGTGATGGACGTGCACACCGGCGAGATCCTCGCCATGGCCTCCGTGCCGGATTATGACCCGAACAACCCGGCCGCCGGCGCCAAGGACGGCTGGATGAACCGCATGTCGAACGGCACGTTCGAGATGGGCTCGACCTTCAAGAGCTTCACCACCGCGATGGCGCTCGATTCGGGCAAGGTGAAGCTTACCGACAGTTTTGACGCGCGCGCGCCGATCCGCATCGGCGGCTTCACCATCAAGGACTTCCACGGAAAACACCGCGTGCTGACCGTGCCGGAAATCTTCCAGTATTCCTCGAACATCGGCACGGCGAAGATGGCCGACGTCGTCGGCATTGCCGGGCACAAGGAATTCCTGACCCGCATGGGCCTGCTCACCAAGCTCGACACGGAACTGCCGGAGGTGAAGACCCCGTCGCAGCCGCGCGAATGGAAGAAGATCAACTCGATCACCATCTCCTTCGGCCACGGCGTCTCGACGACGCCGTTGCAGACGGCGGTGGCGGCGGCAGCGCTGATGAACGGCGGCCTGCTCATCAACCCGACCTTCCTGCCGCGCACGGCCGAAGAGGCGAACGAGGTGGCCAAGGTGGTCGTCAAGCCGGAAACCGGCGAGCAGATGCGCTACCTCTTCAAGCTCAACGCAAACGACGGTTCCGGCCGCCGCGCGCTGGTTCCGGGCTTCAATGTCGGCGGAAAGACAGGCACGGCCAACAAGGTCGTCGGCGGGCGGTATTCCAACACGCAGAACTTCAACGCCTTCCTCTCGGCCTTCCCGATCGACGACCCGAAATACGTGGTTCTGACCTTCATCGACGCGCCGCAGACGGGCGAGGGCGGGGGTCGCACCGCCGGCCTCAACGCCGCTCCGATGGTCGGCGAGATCATCCGCCGCTCGGCAGCCCTTCTCGGTGTAAAGCCGAAATTTGGTGAGGACGGGTCTGCCTTGCTTGTGTCTTATTGAATGGAGAAGACGGGACGCCGATTCGGAAGCGAAACGGCGGCCCATGGAAAGCAACAGAGCAGACAATGAAGATCAGTGACCTTGCCGGACCCGAAACCAACGACCTGGGCGCCGCCGCCGCGATAGACATCAGCGGCATAACCAGCGACAGCCGGAAGGTGAAGCCGGGCGACCTCTTCGTCGCTCTTTCGGGCACCAAGGCCGATGGCAGCGCCTTCGTTGCCGATGCGGTTTCCCGGGGTGCCGCTGCCGTCGTGGTGTCCACTGGTGCCGCCGTCGAAGCCGCCGTTCCGGTCATTTCCGTTGCCGAGCCGCGCCGTTTCCTGGCGCTCGCCGCCGCCCGTTTCCATGGCCGCCAGCCGGAGACCATGGTCGCCGTCACCGGCACCGCGGGAAAGACCTCCGTCGCCTCCTTCACGCGCCAGATCTGGGCGCATGCCGGCCATGCGGCCGCGATGATCGGCACGACCGGTGTCGTCGCGCCCGGCCGCAACGATTACGGCTCGCTGACGACGCCCGATCCGGTGTCGTTGCATGAACTCCTCGCCGAACTGGCCGATGCCGGCGTTACACATGCGGCGATGGAAGCCTCAAGCCATGGCCTCGACCAGGCGCGCCTCGACGGCGTGAAGCTCGCCGCCGCGGCCTTCACCAATCTCGGCCGCGACCATATGGATTACCATCCGACGGTCGAGCACTACATGGCCTCCAAGATGCGGCTGTTCGATACGCTGCTGCCGAAGGGTTTTCCCGCCATCATCTATGCCGACGACGAATGGTCTGGCGTTGCGACGGATGCCGCGCGCAAGGCCGGGCTCGACGTGCGCACGGTCGGCCGCAAGGGCGACTATCTGGCGCTGAAGCGCGTCGAGCATTTCCGCCACAAGCAGACCGCCGAAGTGCATGTCGGCGACGATATCTATGAAGTGCACATTCCGCTCGCCGGCGATTTCCAGGTGGCGAATGCATTGGTCGCGGCGGGCCTCGCCATGTCGACCGGCGTTCCCGCACCTATCGCGATGGCCGCACTCGAAAAGCTCATCGGCGCCTCCGGCCGCCTCGAACTGGTCGGCCATGCGAAGAACGGCGCGCTCGCCTATGTCGACTACGCCCATAAGCCGGATGCGCTGGAAAACGTGCTGACCTCCGTTCGCCCCTTCACGACCGGCCGCGTCATCGTGGTCTTCGGCTGCGGCGGCGACCGGGACAGGGGCAAACGACCGATCATGGGCGAGATCGCCACGCGGCTTGCCGACGTGGTCATCGTCACCGACGACAATCCGCGCTCCGAAGTGCCGGCCACCATCCGCGCCGAGATCTTGGACGCCGCCAAGGGCGCCACCGAGATCGGCGACCGGGCGGAGGCGATCCGCAGCGCCGTGCGCATGTTGCAGTCGGGCGATACGCTGATCGTCGCGGGCAAGGGGCATGAGGAGGGGCAGACCGTTGGCGCGGTGACGCTGCCGTTCTCCGACCATGCCGAATTGCGCAAGGCCTTGGAGGAGCTCGACCGGTGAAATGGCTCTGGACCAGCGCTGATCTCGTCGCGGCCATGCATGGCCGTCCCATCGGCAACCTGCCGCAGGGCGTGACCGGCATTTCCATCGACAGCCGCGCGATCGGGGCCGGCGAAGCCTTCTTCGCCATCAAGGGCGACCGCGTCGACGGCCATGATTTCGCAAGTTTCGCCGTCGCCAATGGCGCCGCACTGCTCGTCGTCAGCGAGGGCAAGCTGCCGGCACTCGGCCGGCTCGTGACGCCGATGATCGTGGTGCCGGACGTTCTCCAGGCACTGGTCGATCTCGGCTGCGCTGCGCGCGATCGCACCGCGGCCCGCATCATCGCGGTCACCGGCTCCGTCGGCAAGACGACCAGCAAGGAGATGCTGCGCCAGGCACTGTCGCCGTCCGGCAGCGTGCATGCCTCCGTCGCCTCTTTTAATAACCATTGGGGTGTGCCGCTGACGCTCGCCCGCATGGCGGAAACCACGGATTTCGGCATTTTCGAAATCGGCATGAACCATGCCAACGAGATCCGTCCGTTGGTCGCCATGGTGCGCCCGCATGTGGCGATGATCACGACGATCGCGCCGGCCCATCTCGGCAATTTCCGCGACCTCGAAGAAATTGCCGCCGCCAAGGCGGAAATCTTCGAGGGCGTCGTGCCGGGCGGCCATGCCATCCTCAACCGCGACAACGAGCAGTTCGCCTTCCTGGAAAAGGCCGCGAAGGCAGCCGGCGTTTCGCATATCCACAGTTTCGGCGCCGATCCGAAGGCGGAGTTCCGCCTGCTCGATTTCATGCCGAGCGCCGAGGGCGGCCTGCTTCGCGCGGCAATCGGCGGGCAGACGCTGGAAGTGCCGATGGGTGCGCCCGGCCGGCACATCGCGGAAAACGCCGTGGCCGTGCTCGGCGCCGTGCACCTCACCGGCGGCGATATCGAGAAGGCGATGGCGGGCCTTGCTACCATGCAGGCCGAAAAGGGCCGCGGGCGCCGTTACCAGCTTGCCCGGGATGGCGGCTGGTTCACGCTGATCGACGAAAGCTACAATGCCAACCCGGCCTCGATGCGCGCCGCAATCGCGCTCTTGCGCGATGCCGAGCCGCATGAGGGTGGCCGGCGCATCGCCGTGCTTGGCGACATGCTGGAAATGGGCGAGCACTCGCCCGCTGTCCATGCCGGCCTTGCCGAACCGCTGGTGGAAGCCGGTATAGGCGACGTCTGGCTTGCCGGCCCCGACATGGCGGCGCTGAGGGATGCGCTACCGGAGGGCGTGCAGAGGGACTATCGCGACACCGCCGACGACCTCGCCGCCTTCGCGCTTGGCGCAGTGCGGGCGGGCGACGTGCTGGTCGTCAAATCGTCGAAGGGCACGGGATTCAGCCGCATCGTGGCGGCCCTGCTTGACAAATATCCGGCGTTCTCCGAGAGGGGACGCGAGAGTTGAGGAGGTTCGGCCGGGCAGACGTCCGTCGGACCTCGTTCTTTATGTAATTTACTTCTCTGTCTGTCGGCCCGTCACGCCGCGGGCGTTTCGGGGAACCTTTTGGGGAAAGGGTGACAATGCTGCTTTGGCTCGTCGAGCTGGCTGACACCGTTCAGGTGTTCAACCTGTTCCGCTACATTACCTTCCGGACGGGCGCTGCGCTGTTCACCTCGGCCACCATCGTCTTCCTGTTCGGGCCGATGATCATCGCCTCCCTGCGCATCCGCCAGGGCAAGGGTCAGCCGATCCGCGCCGACGGGCCGCAGACCCATTTCAAGAAGGCCGGCACCCCCACTATGGGCGGCCTGATGATCCTCGCCGGCATCGTCGGCAGCGCGCTGCTCTGGGCGGATCTCTCCAACGTCTATGTGGTCGCCACGCTGCTCGTGACGCTCGGCTTCGGCGCTATCGGCTTCTACGACGACTACTTGAAGGTCACCAAGCAGACCGACAAGGGCTTTTCCGGTAAGGCGCGCCTCGCGCTGGAATTCATCATCGCGGGTGCTGCGACCTATTTCATGATGCGCGCCTCGCTGGCGACGGGACCGGCGGGCTCGACCTTCGGCTCCTCGATCGCCTTCCCCTTCGCCAAGGACTTCATGGTCAATCTTGGCATCTTCTTCGTGCTGTTCGGCGGCTTCGTCATCGTCGCGGCCGGCAATGCGGTGAACCTGACGGACGGCCTCGACGGCCTCGCCACCGTTCCAGTGATGATTTCCGCGGCCTCCTTCGGCGTCATCGCCTATCTCGCTGGCAACGCGGTGTTCGCGAATTACCTGCAGATCCATTTCGTGCCCGGCACTGGGGAACTGGCCGTCGTGCTCGGCGCGGTCATAGGCGCCGGCCTCGGCTTCCTGTGGTTCAACGCGCCGCCCGCTGCCATCTTCATGGGCGATACGGGTTCGCTGGCGCTCGGCGGCCTGATCGGGACGGTGGCGGTCGCCACCAAGCACGAGATCGTCATGGCGATCATCGGCGGCCTCTTCGTCATGGAGACGCTGTCGGTCATCATCCAGGTCGCCTCGTTCAAGCTCACGGGAAAACGCGTCTTCCTCATGGCGCCGATCCACCACCATTTCGAGAAGAAGGGCTGGACGGAAAGCCAGGTCGTCGTGCGCTTCTGGATCATCGCCGTCGTGCTCGGCCTGGTCGGCCTCTCCACGCTCAAGCTGCGGTGAGGCGTCGATGATCCCCGTCACCACCTTCAAGGGCAAGGCGGTCGCGCTCTTCGGGCTCGGCGGCTCCGGCCTTGCGACGGCGCTGGCGCTTGCCGCCGGCGGTGCGGACGTGACCGCCTGGGACGACAGCGCGGCGAGCGTCGAGAATGCCGCCACTGCCGGCGTGAAGACCGGTGACCTGCGCAATCTCGACTGGACCACCATCGCCGCACTGGTGCTCTCGCCCGGCGTGCCGCTGACCCATCCGAAGCCCCATTGGAGCGCCGATCTCGCGCGCGCCGCCGGCGTGGAAGTGATCGGCGACATCGAGCTTTTCGTGCGCGAGCGCCGCGTCCACGCCCCGGATTGCCCCTTCATCGCCATCACCGGCACGAACGGCAAGTCGACCACCACGGCGCTGATCGCCCATATCCTGAAATCGAGCGGCCGCGACACGCAGCTCGGCGGCAATATCGGCACGGCCGTGCTGACGCTCGATCCGCCGAAGGCCGGCCGCTTCTACGTGGTCGAGTGCTCGTCCTACCAGATCGACCTCGCGCCGACGCTCAACCCCTCGGCCGGCATCCTGCTCAACGTGACGCCCGATCATCTCGATCGCCATGGCTCGATCGAGCACTATGCCGACATCAAGGAGCGCCTGGTCGCCGGCAGCAGGACCGCGATCGTCGGTGTCGACGACAGCTATTGCGAACGCATCGCCGACCGCATCGAGCGGGCCGGCACCAACGTCGTGCGCGTCTCCAAGCGCAATGTGCTCGCCGATGGCATCTATGCCGATGGCGCTCGTCTTGTGCTCGCCCGGAATGGTGCGACGCATGAGGTCGCCGATCTCTCGCTGATCCAGACGCTGCGCGGCGCCCACAATGCCCAGAACGCTGCGGCCGCCGTCGGCGCCTGCCTTGCGGTCGGCGTCAGCGAGGATGAGATCCGCGCCGGCCTTGCCTCGTTCCCGGGACTGAAGCACCGCATGCAGCCTGTCGGGCGCAAGGGCGACACGCTGTTCGTCAACGATTCCAAGGCCACCAATGCCGATGCCGCGGCCCCGGCGCTGTCGAGCTTCGAGCGCATCTACTGGATTGCCGGTGGTGTCCCGAAAGAAGGCGGCATTTCCGCGCTCGGCGAATTCTTCCCGAAGATCGCCAAGGCCTATCTGATCGGCGAGGCGGCGCCTGCCTTTGCGGCGACGCTCGGCGAGGCGGTGCCTTTCGAGATGTCCGGCACGCTGGAGCGCGCCGTCGAGGATGCGGCGGCGGATGCCGGGCGGGATGGGAGCGGCCCCGTTGCCGTTCTCCTATCCCCGGCTTGCGCAAGCTTCGACCAGTACAAGAACTTTGAAGTCAGAGGCGACGCCTTCGTGAAACATGTCGCGGCGCTGCCGGGCGTGTCCATGCTTATTGAAGTTTGAACGGAAGCAATTCCCGTAAACGTGTGCGGCGGCGGCGTTTGGAATTGTTTTGCAACAGAGGAAAGAGACATGGTTAGTCGTGCCGAACGTGGTGCATTGGCGGACTGGTTCTGGACGATAGACCGGTTCTTCCTCGCGGCCTTCATCCTTTTGATGGGCCTCGGCTTCATGCTGTCCTTTGCGGCGAGCCCACCGGTCGCCGAGCGTCTCGGGCTCGACAGCTTCCACTTCGTCAAGCGCCATGCGGTGTTCCTGCTGCCGGCGATTGCCGTGATGTTCGGCATCTCCTTCATGTCGCCGCGCCAGGTGCGGCGCGCAGCGATGATCCTTCTCGTCATTTCGCTCGCTGCCATGGTGCTGGCGCTGTTCTTCGGCGTCGAGGTCAAGGGGTCGCGGCGCTGGATTTCCATCGGCAGCTTCTCCATCCAGCCGTCGGAATTCATGAAGCCGGCCTTCGTCGTCATCTGCGCCTGGCTTTTCGCCGAACATGCCCGCCAGCCGGAAATCCCCGGCAACCTCTTCGCTATCATCCTCTTCGGTATCGTCGCGGCACTGCTCGTCGCCCAGCCCGACCTTGGCCAGACCATCCTGACGGCCGCCGTATGGGGCGGCATGTTCTTCATGGCCGGCATGCCCTGGCTGTGGATCATCGTGCTCGGCGGTGCAGCCGTCGGCGGCCTTCTGACGGCCTATACGTTCCTGCCGCACGTGGCGGGCCGTATCGACAAATTCATGACCGGCGAGGGCGACACGTTCCAGATGGATACGGCGCGCGAAGCCATCATCCGCGGCGACTGGTTCGGCCAGGGGCCGGGTGAGGGCACCGTCAAGCGCATCATCCCGGACAGCCATACCGACTTCATCTTCTCCGTTGCGGCCGAAGAGTTCGGCATCCTGTTCTGCATGGTCATCGTGCTGATCTTCGCCTTCGTGGTGATGCGCGGCCTCAACCATGCCTTCAAGGAGCGCAACGATTTCACGCGGTTTGCCGTCGCCGGCCTCGTCTTGCAGATGGGCACGCAGTCGATGATCAATATCGGCGTGAACCTCGAACTGCTGCCGGCCAAGGGCATGACGCTGCCGCTGATTTCCTACGGCGGCTCGTCGATGATCGCGATCTGCGTGACGGCCGGCTTCATCCTGGCGCTGACCCGCCACCGTCCGGAAAAGCGCGCTTCCGAGCGCAGCCTCTTCCGCGGCGGTATCGTGGCGCCGGCCGAATAAGGGTTTTGCATGGACAAAGGCATCGTTCTTCTCGCCGCGGGTGGCACCGGCGGCCATCTCTTTCCCGCAGAGGCGCTGGCGCATGAGCTGAAGGCCGGCGGCTGGTCGGTGCATCTCGTGACCGACAGCCGCGCGGAGCGTTTTGCGGGGAAGTTCCCGGCGGAGGCGATCCATGTCGTGCCCTCCGCCACAATCGGCTCGAAGAACCCGATCAGCGTCGCCCGCTCGCTCTTCACGCTGTGGACCGGCATGCGCGCCGCGCGAAAACTGATGGCGCGGCTGAGGCCGAAGGTGGTCGTCGGTTTCGGCGGGTATCCGACCGTGCCGCCGCTGCTTGCCGCGACCGGCATGGGCATCCCCTCGATGATCCATGAGCAGAACGCCGTGATGGGCCGCGCCAACAAGGCGCTGGCGAACCGCGTCAAGGCGATTGCCGGCGGGTTCCTGCCGGAGACCGGCGGTCAATATGCCGACAAGACGGTGACGACGGGCAACCCGGTCCGCCCCGCCGTGCTTGAGGCTGCGGCCATTCCCTACGAGCCCTCGACGGACGGCGAATTCCGTCTCGTCGTCTTCGGCGGCAGCCAGGGCGCGCAGTTCTTCTCCAAGGCCATCCCCTCGGCGATTGCCGCGATGGAACCGGCCGACCGTGCACGGCTGAGAATCACCCAGCAGGCGCGGACGGAAGACCGCGACGAGGTGGTGCGGACCTATGCCGAGCTCGGCATTCCGGCCGATGTCTCGCCCTTCTTCAACGACATGGCGGAGCGCATCGGGCGCGCGCACCTGATCATCAGCCGCTCAGGCGCCTCGACGGTTTCGGAAGTCTCGGTCATCGGCCGGCCTGCCGTGCTCGTGCCCTATCCCTATGCGCTGGATCACGACCAGGCGGCGAATGCTGCGGCCCTTGCTTCGGGTGGTGGTGCGAAGGTCATTGCGCAGGCGGAGCTTTCCACGGAGCGGCTCGCCAGCATCGTTACCAAGGCGATGCATGACCCGGCCCGCATGACGGCCATGGCCGAGAGCGCCAGAAAGGCCGGAAAACCGGATGCCGCGCGCTTGCTCGCATCGATGGTTGAGGCTATTGCGGGCGGCAGGACGATAGCACAATTCAAGGGAGAACGGCCATGAAGATGCCGCAGAGCATAGGGCTCGTTCATTTCATCGGCATTGGCGGCATCGGCATGAGCGGCATTGCCGAGGTGCTGCACAATCTCGGCCACAAGGTCCAGGGCTCCGACCAGGCGGAGAGCGCCAACGTGCAGCGCCTGCGCGAAAAGGGCATCGAGGTTTTCGTCGGCCACAAGCCGGAAAACCTCGGTGAAGCCGAAGTGGTCGTCGTCTCGACCGCCATTCGCAAGAACAATCCGGAACTCGTCGCGGCGCGCGAAAAGCTGCTGCCGGTGGTGCGCCGGGCCGAAATGCTCGCCGAGCTGATGCGCTTCCGCAATGCCATCGCCATCGGTGGCACGCATGGCAAGACGACGACGACCTCGATGGTCGCGACGCTGCTGGAAGCCGGCGGACTCGATCCGACGGTCATCAATGGCGGCATCATCAACGCCTATGGCACCAACGCCCGCATGGGCGAGGGCGAGTGGATGGTCGTCGAGGCCGACGAATCGGACGGCACTTTCCTGAAGCTGCCCGCCGACATCGCCGTCGTCACCAATATCGACCCGGAACATCTCGACCACTACGGCAATTTCGATGCCGTGCGCGCGGCCTTCCGCCAGTTCGTCGAGAACGTGCCGTTCTATGGTTTCGGCGTCATGTGCCTCGACCATCCGGAAGTGCAGGCGATGGTCAGCCGCATCGAGGACCGCAAGGTCATCACCTATGGCGAAAATCCGCAGGCCGACGTGCGATTCGGCAATATCCGCATGGACGGCGCGACCTCGGTCTTCGACGTGGAAATCCGCCGCCGCCGCACGGGGCAGGTGATTTCGCTGAAGGACCTGCGCCTGCCGATGCCGGGTCGCCACAACGTTTCCAACGCCACGGCCGCCATTGCCGTCGCCCAGCGCCTCGGCATGTCGCCGGAGGCGATCGCCAGGGGGCTGGCAAGTTTTGGCGGCGTCAAGCGTCGCTTCACGCTGACCGGCAACTGGAACGGCGTCAGCGTCTATGACGACTACGGCCACCATCCGGTCGAGATCAAGGCCGTGCTGCGTGCCGCGCGCGAGGCCTGTGCCGGCCGCATCATCGCGATCCACCAGCCGCACCGCTACAGCCGCGTGGCGAGCCTGTTCGAGGAATTCGCCGGCTGCTTCAACGATGCGGACACCGTGATGATTGCGCCGGTCTATGCGGCGGGCGAGGATCCGATCGAGGGCGTGAGTGCGGAAGAGCTGGTTTCGCGCATCAAATCCGGCGGCCACCGCGATGCCCGCTTCCTGCAATCACCGGAAGCATTGGCGCCGATCGTCGCCGCCATTGCAAAGCCGGGCGACTTTGTGGTTCTCTTGGGCGCTGGCAGCATTACATATTGGGCGCAGGCGCTGCCGAAGGAACTGGCAGACATTTCGGGACAGGTGGCATGAAGCAGGTGGATGGTGCAAAACTACTGGCGTCGCTGGGCGAGGGGATCGGGCAAGTCCGCGGCCGCCTGACGCCGGATGCACCGATGGACCGCGTGACCTGGTTCCGCGCCGGCGGTCTCGCCGAGCTGATGTTCCATCCGCATGATGTCGACGATCTCGTCACCTTCCTGAAGATCGTGCCGGAAGAAGTTCCGCTCACCGTCATCGGCGTTGGCTCGAACCTGCTGGTGCGCGACGGCGGCATTCCCGGCATCGTCATCCGGCTTTCGGCCAAGGGTTTCGGCGATGTGGAGCTTGCCGGCGAAAACCGCATCAAGGCGGGCTGCATCTGCCCGGACAAGAACCTGGCCGCCATGGCGCTCGACCACGGCCTTGCCGGCTTCGAATTCTATTACGGCATTCCCGGCGCCATCGGCGGTGCACTGCGCATGAATGCCGGCGCCAATGGCGGGGAAACGAAGGATGTCGTCGTCGAGGTGCACGCCGTCGACCGCAAGGGGAACCAGCATGTGCTGAGCAATGCCGACATGGGTTACACCTACCGCCATTCCGCGGCATCCCCCGACCTGATCTTCACGCACGCGGTCTTCCAGGGCGAGGCGGGTGACAAGACGGAGATCCGCGCCAAGATGGATGCGGTGCGTCAGCACCGCGAGACGGTGCAGCCGATCCGTGAAAAGACCGGCGGTTCGACCTTCAAGAATCCGGAAGGCCATTCCGCCTGGAAGCTGATCGACGAGGCCGGCTGCCGCGGCATGATGATCGGCGGTGCGCAGATGTCGCCGATGCATTGCAACTTCATGATCAACACCGGGCAGGCGACGGGCTACGAGCTGGAATATCTCGGCGAGACCGTGCGCAGCCGCGTGCAGGAGCATTCCGGCATCCTGCTGCAATGGGAAATCAAGCGCCTCGGCAGGTTCATGCCGGGCTATGAGGTAAAGGAATTCCTGGGCCGCGCAACGGCCTGATACGTCGTACCCTTGCTGGGGAGTTCGCGGGCGTTTTTCGAACGTCGCGCCACTCCCTCTCCCCCATCAGGCAAGTATCTCAAAAACTGTGTGAGATCGCGCATCCTGTGCGCGACGCACCCTGCTTGTGCGGGGTGGATGGGGGCATTTCTTGTTCAAAAAACTCTCTGCCGAGTTCATCGGCACCTTCTGGCTGATCTTTTGCGGCTGCGGCAGCGGCGTGCTGGCTGCCGCCGTTCCGGAGGTCGGTATCGGCCTGCTCGGCGTTTCTCTGTCCGCGGGCCTCGCGCTGATGGCGATGATCTATGCGATCGGCGGCGTTTCCGGCGGGCACATGAACCCGGCCGTTTCCGTGGGCCTGGCGGTTGCCGGCAAGTTTCCGGCCCGCCACATCCTGCCCTATATCCTGGCGCAGGTCGCGGGGGCGACCGCGGCGGCGGCCGTACTCTTTCTCGTCGCGTCCGGTAAGGCGAGCTTCCAGCCGGGCGGTTTCGCCTCGAACGGTTACGGCGATCTTTCACCGGGCGGCTATTCGCTGGCGGCGGGTTTCGTCGCCGAAGTGGTGCTGATGGCGCTCTTCCTTTTCATCATCCTCGGCTCGACCCATCGCCGCGCGACGAAGGACATAGCGCCCGTCGTCATTGGCCTCAGCCTGACGGTGATCATCCTCGTCTCGATCCCGATCACCAACACCTCGCTGAACCCGGCCCGTTCGACGGGTGTGGCGTTCTTCGCCGAGACGGCGGCGCTGTCGCAGTTGTGGCTGTTCTGGCTGGCGCCGATGCTTGGCGCGGTCATCGGTGCGGTGGTCTGGAAGGTGGTCGGCGAGGACGGTTGAGCGCACGGAAGAAACGACCGCATGACGGGAATTGTATGATTATTAGAAATCGTGCAGATTTCCATTTTCATTCAGCTTCCGTTCAGGGAAGTTTAGCGACACCTATTCAAATCGCGCGATGGTTGCGCGATTGGCGCTGCTCCAGCCGCGCTTGGAATAGGGGGCTCTCATGTTTAAAAAACTTTCTGCCGAATTTCTCGGCACGTTCTGGCTCGTCTTCGGCGGCTGCGGCAGTGCCGTGCTCGCCGCCGCTTTCCCGGGCCTCGGTATCGGCTATGTCGGCGTCTCCTTCGCCTTCGGCCTGACCGTTCTCACCATGGCCTATACGGTCGGCGGCATTTCGGGCGGGCACTTCAACCCGGCGGTTTCCGTGGGCCTGACGGTTGCCGGCAAATTCCCGGCCGCAAGCCTCGTGCCCTATATCGTGGCGCAGGTCGTGGGTGCGGTCGTGGCCGCTGGCGTGCTCTACCTCATCGCCTCCGGCAAGACCGGTTTCCAGGCGGGCGGTTTTGCCTCTAACGGCTATAGCGAGCTTTCGCCGGGCGGTTACTCGCTGACGGCGGCGCTCGTTGCCGAAGTGGTGCTGACGGCGTTCTTCCTGATCATCATTCTCGGCTCGACGCATGGCCGTGCGCCGGTCGGCTTCGCGCCGATCGCCATCGGCCTCAGCCTGACGCTGATCCATCTCGTGTCGATCCCGGTGACGAACACCTCGGTCAACCCGGCGCGCTCCACGGGCGTGGCGCTCTTCGCCGAGACGGCGGCGCTGTCGCAGCTCTGGCTGTTCTGGCTCGCGCCGATCGTCGGCGCGGTGATCGGCGCCGTGGCCTGGAAGATCGTCGGCGAAGACGACTGATCGCAGGGCAAAAAAAGACCCGCCGCGTTGCCGCGGCGGGTTTTTCAATCTTGGAAGGCTCAGACCTCTTCCTTGCCCGAAAGCAGGATGCAGGCGAGCGTGATGAGTGCCGCGATGCCGAGGTAATAGCCGACATAGGTCATGCCGTAATTCGCCTGCAGCCACGTCGCGATGTAAGGCGCGAGCGACGCACCGAAGATGCCGGCGAAGTTGAAGGTGATCGACGAGCCGGTATAGCGCACCTTCGTGGGGAAGGGGGCGGCAAGCGCCGTGCCGATCAGGCCGTAGGTCATGCCCATCAGCGCCATGGCGAGGACCACGAAGATGAAGATCGCCGTTTCGCCGCTCGTCATCAGGCCGGGCAGGAAGAACGAGAAGATGCCGATCAGGACCGTGGTGGCGATCAGCACCTCGCGGCGGCCGAATTTCTCCGCCAGCTTGCCGGCGATCGGGATGAAGATGCCGAAGAGCACCGAGCCGACGAGCTGGATTTCCAGCGCCTCGACGAAGGGGATGCCGAGCACCTTGATGTTGTAGGACAGAAGGTAGGCCGAGCCGATATAGAACAGCACGAAGGTCGCCAGCGCCACGAAGGTGCCGAGCACGAGGCTGCGCTTGTGGTTGCGGAAGAGCTCCACGACCGGCACTTCGACGCGCTCCTGCTTCTCGATGGCCTTCTGGAAGGCCGGCGTCTCGGTGATCGACAGGCGCACCCACAGTCCGACGGCGATCAGCACGATCGACGCGATGAAGGGCACGCGCCAGCCCCAGGCGAGCAGCGATTCCTGCGACATGACATGCAGCAGCAGCCAGAAGACGCCGGAGGAGAGGAACAGGCCGACCGGTGCGCCGAGCTGCGGAAACATGCCGTACCAGCTGCGCTTGCCCGGAGGGGCGTTTTCGGTGGCGAGCAGCACGGCACCGCCCCATTCGCCGCCAAGCCCGAAGCCCTGGCCGAAGCGGCAGAGTGCCAGCAGCAGCGGCGCCAGCACGCCGATCGTCTCGTAGGACGGCAGCAGGCCGATGATGACGGTCGAGACGCCCATGGTCAGAAGCGCCGCGACGAGCGTCGTCTTGCGGCCGACGCGGTCGCCGTAATGGCCGAAGACGATGGCGCCAAGCGGGCGGGCGAAGAAGGCGATGGAGAAGGTCGCGAAGGACGCGAGAAGTGCGGTCGTCGGATCGCTGTTCGGGAAGAACAGCGTCGGGAAGACCAGCACGGCGGCCGTGGCGTAGACGTAGAAATCGAAGAATTCGATGGTCGTTCCGACCAGGCTTGCAAAGAGAACACGCGCCGGGGAGTTAAGCCCGGCGCGGTTGGCATGCGTCGCGGTCGGCGACCCGGATGCGATTGAATCGCTCATCGTGGGTGCCTTTTTGATTGTTTTTCCTTGCCGTCTTGGGAGGCAGCAGGGGGCTAATACGCCAACCGACTGGTCGATGAAACAATAAATGTGCCCGAAAGAGCGGAAAATCGTACTTTTCGTGCGCCCGCGCGGCCGCCTTATTTACCAAGGCTTCGCGGCCGCGTTTACCACCCGCTCTCGCGTCCCGGTTTCGGCCATCCTCTTGCACACTTCGCAACTCTCTGATTCCAGAGAGAGAATCGAAGCGTGACTTGATTCGGCCCGAGGAAAATTTTCTCACGGTCGCGTCCGGTTAACGAAAGTAAACGCTTCATTAACCTTAATGACGCTCTAGTGATCCCATCTCGTTCGCCGAGTCGGACCGCAGACGCAAATCAGGTCCGCACAAGCGACGAGGGGCAGTGTTGGGACTTAAGTTGGGGGTTCTATGAGCGTGAAGCATGTCGCGATGCTGATGGGTGGTTTTTCGTCGGAACGGCCGGTGAGCCTTTCGTCGGGCAACGCCTGCGCCGACGCGCTTGAGGCCGAGGGCTACCAGGTGACCCGCGTCGATGTCGGCCACGACATTGCAAGCGTGCTGGGCGAATTGAAGCCGGACGTCGCCTTCAATGCGCTGCACGGTCCCTTCGGCGAGGACGGCACCATCCAGGGCATCCTCGAATTTCTCGAAATCCCCTATACCCATTCCGGCGTGCTCGCTTCCGCGCTCGCCATGGATAAGGCGCAGGCGAAGATCATCGCCAAGGCGGCCGGCATTCCGATCGCCGAACAGCGGCTGATGAACCGTTTCGATTTCACCTCCGCCCACCCGATGAAGCCGCCCTATGTGGTGAAGCCGGTGCGCGAGGGCTCGTCCTTCGGCGTGGTCATGGTCAAGGAAGACCAATCACATCCGCCGCAGATCATCACGTCCTCGGAATGGCGCTACGGCGATAGCGTCATGGTCGAGCGCTACATCTATGGCCGCGAGCTCACCTGCGGCGTCATGGGCGATGTCGCGCTTGGTGTCACGGAAGTGGTGCCGCAGGGCCACGCCTTCTATGACTATGATTCCAAATATGTGAAAGGCGGCTCGAAACACGTCATCCCGGCGCAAATTTCACCGAATATTTACCAAAAAGTACAAACACTCTCCCTCAAGGCGCATCAAGCGATCGGGTGCCGTGGCGTCAGCCGTTCCGACTTCCGCTACGACGATCGATTCTCCGAGAATGGCGAGCTTGTATGGCTGGAGATCAACACCCAGCCAGGCATGACCCCTACCTCCCTGGTGCCCGAAATGGCCGTTCATGCCGGCCATTCCTTTGGTGAATTCTTGCGGTGGATGGTGGAGGACGCGTCGTGTTTGCGTTGAGCGTCAAGAAGAGCAGGGTGCGCCCCGTCGGACTTCCGGATACGGAAGCCGGTCGCGTGCTGCCACGCCCGCTGCGCCGGATCGTGCGTTTCCTGGTCAGCCTTGCGGCCGGCCGCATCTATATTCCCAGCCACACCGGCAGTGTCGCGACCGCGCTCTTCCTCGGCGCCACGGGTCTCTACGGCATGTCGCTCGGCGGACACTCGCAGGATGTCGCCCAGGCCTCCACGACGGCAATCGGCTTTGCCATCGAGGACGTCAAGGTTTCGGGCAACAACGAGACCTCGGAAATCGACATCCTGGAGCGCCTCGGCCTCGACGGCACGACCTCGCTGGTCGCGCTCGACGTCAACGAAGCGCGCAAGCAGCTGATCGAATTGCCCTGGGTCGAGGATGCCTCGGTCCGCAAGGTCTATCCGGGCACCATCGAGATCACGCTCAACGAGCGTGAAGCCTTCGGGATTTGGCAGCACGGCACCGACCTGTCGCTGATCGAGAAGAACGGCAGCGTGATCGCGCCGCTGCGCGACAACAAGTTTTCCACGCTGCCGCTGTTCGTCGGCCGAGATGCCGAGACGGCGGCGGCGGAGTTCGCAGCCGAATTCGAGAGCTGGCCGGAAATCAAGACGCGGGTGAAGGCCTATATCCGGGTCGCCGGCCGCCGCTGGGACCTGCGCCTCGACAACGGCATCGTCGTGAAACTGCCGGAACACAATGTGCCGCGCGCCATGGACGTGCTGGCGACGCTGGAAGCGGAGCAGGGGCTGTTGGAGCGGGATATCGCGGCGGTCGACCTGCGGTTGGAAGACCGCACGACGGTCCGTCTGACGGAAGGGGCGCTGGAACGTCGCAATGCGGCGGTCGAGCAGAGGGCAAAGGACCTGAAGAAGGCAGCGAAGCGCACATGAGCATTTTCGGTTCGTCCCATTTTGGCCTGCCGCGCCTGAAGCCGCTTTCCTCCAAGCGGGCGCATGTCGTTTCGGTCCTCGACATCGGCTCCACCAAGGTCGTCTGCATGATCGGCCGGCTGACGCCGCGCGCCGAGAGCGAGATCCTGCCCGGCCGCACGCACAATGTCGAAGTCATCGGCATCGGCCACCAGAAATCCCGCGGGGTGAAGAACGGCGTCATCACCGATCTCGATGCGGCTGAAAGCGTCGTGCGGCTTGCCGTCGATGCGGCCGAGCGCATGGCCGGCCTCACCATCGAGAGCCTGATCGTCAACGTCTCCGCCGGCCGCCTGCAGAGCGACGTCTACACCGCGACCATCGATCTCGGCGGCCAGGAAGTCGATGCGAACGACCTGCGCAAGGTGCTTGCGGTGGCCGGCCAGCAGTCGCTGCGCCAGGACCGCGCCATCCTGCACTCGCTGCCGACCGGTTTCTCGCTCGACGGCGAACGCGGCATCCGCGATCCGCTCTCCATGTTCGGCGACGTGCTCGGCGTCGACATGCATGTGCTGACCGCCGAACGCGCATCGCTGAAGAACCTCGAACTCTGCATCAATCGTGCACACCTCTCCGTCGAGGGCATGGTTGCGACGCCCTATGCGAGCGGCCTTTCGGCGCTCGTTGACGACGAAGTCGAACTCGGCTGCGCCTGCATCGACATGGGCGGCGGCACGACGACGATCTCGGTGTTCGCCGAAGGCAAGCTGGTGCATTCCGATGCGGTCTCGCTCGGCGGCCACCACGTCACCACGGACCTTGCGCGCGGCCTTTCGACCCGCATCGAGGATGCCGAACGCCTCAAGGTCGTACACGGCTCGGCGCTGCCGAACGCCAGCGACGACCGCGATATCGTCACCGTCCCGCCGATCGGCGACGACGACCGCGACCAGCCGACCCATGTGCCACGCGCGCTGCTGTCGCGCATCGTGCGGGCCCGCATCGAAGAGACCATCGAGCTCATCCGCGACCGCATCCAGCGATCCGGCTTCTCGCCGATCGTCGGAAAACGCATCGTGCTGACGGGTGGCGCCAGCCAGCTCACCGGCCTGCCAGAAGTGGCCCGCCGCATCCTCGCCCGCAACGTCCGCATCGGCCGCCCGCTCGGCGTGTCCGGCCTGCCGACGGCGGCGAAGGGACCGGCCTTTTCGACGGCGGTCGGGCTGATGATCTATCCGCAGGTAGCGGAACTGGAAGAACACGCTGTGCAGGGCGGCATGCTCTCGCAGCTCACGGGTGGCAACGGCCGTATCGCCCGCATGGGCCAGTGGCTGAAGGAAAGTTTCTGACGGGTTTCCCGGCGGCGTAGTGCCGGGAAAGACCGACATCTGAGTTTTGGGAATAGACCGGCTGGGCGAAGCGGCCGGAAACGAAAGGAACACTGCAATGACTATCAAGCTCCAGAAGCCGGACATCACCGAGCTGAAGCCCCGCATCACCGTCTTCGGCGTCGGGGGCGGCGGCGGCAACGCCGTCAACAACATGATCACCGCGGGCCTGGAAGGCGTCGATTTCGTCGTTGCCAACACCGACGCCCAGGCGCTGACCATGACCAAGGCGACGCGGATCATCCAAATGGGTGTCGCCGTCACCGAAGGTCTCGGCGCCGGCTCGCAGCCGGAAGTCGGCCGCGCTGCCGCCGAAGAGTGCATCGATGAGATCATCGACCACCTGAACGGCACCCACATGTGCTTCGTCACCGCCGGCATGGGCGGCGGCACGGGCACCGGTGCGGCTCCGGTCGTCGCCCAGGCCGCCCGCAACAAGGGCATCCTGACCGTCGGCGTTGTCACCAAGCCGTTCCACTTCGAAGGCGGCCGCCGTATGCGTCTTGCCGAAGAGGGCATCCAGGAACTGCAGAAGTCGGTCGACACCCTGATCGTCATCCCGAACCAGAACCTCTTCCGCATCGCCAACGACAAGACCACCTTCGCCGACGCCTTCGCGATGGCCGACCAGGTGCTCTATTCGGGCGTCGCCTGCATCACCGACCTGATGGTCAAGGAAGGCCTGATCAACCTCGACTTCGCCGACGTCCGTTCGGTGATGCGCGAGATGGGCCGCGCCATGATGGGTACGGGCGAAGCTTCGGGCGAAGGCCGCGCCATGGCCGCCGCTGAAGCCGCAATCGCCAACCCGCTGCTCGACGAAACCTCGATGAAGGGCGCGCAGGGCCTGCTGATCTCGATCACCGGCGGCCGTGACCTTACCCTCTTCGAAGTCGACGAAGCCGCAACCCGTATCCGCGAGGAAGTCGATCCGGACGCAAACATCATACTCGGCGCTACCTTCGATGAAGAGCTCGAAGGCCTGATCCGCGTTTCCGTTGTTGCAACCGGTATCGACCGCGCGGCCTCGGAGGTGGCTGCACGTAATGCTGACTTTCGCAACCTCAGCAAGCCGGTAGTTCGCCCGTCCGCCGCCGTTCCGGTCCAGGCCGTGGCACCCGCTCCCCAGCCGGTCGCCCAGCAGCCGGTCATGCAGCAGCCGGTCGTCCAGCAGCCCATGGTCGATCCGATCGCCGAAGCCATCCGCGCCTCGGAAGAGAGCCTCGAGCGCGAGCTTGCCATTCCGGTCAGCCGCCCGGCGCAGATGCAGCAGCCGGTCGCTTCCATCCAGGAAGAGCCGCGCCTGCAGAACCGCCTGTTCTCCGCCCCGGCCGAAACGCCGGTGCAGCGCCCGGTCCAGCAGCAGCCGGTGCAGCAGGCTCCGGTCATGCAGCAGCGCGTCGAGCCTGCCGCTCCGATCATCCGCCAGGAGCCGCAGACCATGCGCATGCCGAAGATCGAGGATTTTCCGCCGGTCGTGCAGGCAGAGATGGACCACCGTTCGGCCCAGCAGCCGGTCGCCTCGCACCACGAAGAGCGTGGTCCGATGGGCCTCTTGAAGCGCCTGACCTCGTCGCTCGGCCGTCATGAGGAAACGCAGGCCGCCCAGGAGCCGGCGGCACCGGCCCAGCAGCAGCGCCGCCCGCTTTCGCCGGAAGCCAGCCTCTACGCCCCGCGTCGCGGCCAGCTCGACGACCACGGCCGCGTCAACCCGCAGCCGCGTGCACTCGGCGAGGACGACCAGCTGGAGATCCCGGCGTTCCTCCGTCGCCAGTCGAACTGAGGCCGCCCGCAGGGTCGTGTTACAGAATGCCCGGATCCAGGTCCGGGCATTTTCTATTGTGCTTTATCTTCAAGGGCTTGGGGGCTGAAGCAAGCGTAACAAAGCGAAAGAAACAGTGATTTGTCTGACACTGAGGGACCTACTACATTCAGCGTGGGCACAGGGGCCAGTCAGGAATCGGATCGTCGGCGCAAGCCGGAACGCACCAAATCACTCCAGACTTTCGGGCGAACTTTGTCGGTGGGCGCAACGCGCCCGGCCAAGGGTTTCCTTGGGCCGTGAAATAAGATGTCGGCGAAGAATCAGCCGATAGTAAGACGAGGCGAATGCACATGACGATCGGTATGCTCGGTTTCCAGACGACGATTTCCCACCCGGTGACGATTGCCGGGACGGGCGTCCATTCCGGCGCAGCCGTGTCGATCACCTTCAATCCTGCCGAAGCCGACTTCGGCATCGTCTTCCAGCGCCAGCATGACGACGGCACGGTCAGCGAATATCGCGCGGTCTCCTCGCAGGTCGGCAACACGGATCTGTGCACCGTTCTCGGCTTTTCGCCGACGACGTCGATCGCCACGGTCGAGCATGTCATGGCCGCGCTCTATGCGCTCGGCCTCGACAATGTGCTGATCGAAGTGCACGGCGCCGAAATGCCGATCATGGACGGCAGCTCCGCGCCCTTCATCGACGCGATCGACCAGGTCGGCCTCATCCCGCTTTCGGTCAAGCGCCGCTACATCCGAATCATCAAGCCGGTCCGTGTCGAGGCAGGCGCCTCCTGGGCCGAGTTCTCGCCCTATGACGGCACGCGATTCGAAGTCGAGATTGATTTCGACTGCCCGCTGATCGGCCGCCAGGCCTGGAAGGGCGACCTGACGCCGCTGACCTTCCGCAACGAATTGTCGCGCGCCCGCACCTTCGGCTTCATGCGCGATGTGGAAAAGCTCTGGGCATCCGGCCATGCGCTCGGCTCGTCGCTGGAAAATTCCGTCGTCATCTCCGACGACAACACGGTCATCAACGTCGAGGGCCTGCGCTACGCCAAGGACGAGTTCGTGCGCCACAAGACGCTCGACGCCGTGGGCGACCTGGCACTTGCCGGCGCGCAGTTCATCGGCTGCTACCGCTCCTATCGCGGCGGCCACAAGATGAACGCCTATGCGCTGAAGGCGCTGCTCAGCGACCGCACCGCTTATGAAGTGGTCGAAGCGGCTGTCCCGCGCTCGCGCGCCGGACAGCGCGAACTGATCGCCGTCAACGCCCCGGAATTCGCCCCCTGGTCCCTTTAAGGGTAGTGGCCGGTTCCGGTTGCCGCTTTCCCGACACCTCCGCCATAAAAATGCGTTAATGCGCCGGCATGGCGTTGCGGTCTTCAGGCATTTGGAGATAGAACGCGGGGCGCGCGTGTGTCGGGCTGACCGCATGGGGCGCCGTTGAACTGGGATTATCACATGGTTGTTGCAGGGTCTGTTGGTGTGAAGAAGACGGCGCGCATTGTCTATCTTACGCTTTTCGCGGCGGGATCCTCCGTCGCTCTTTCCGCATGCCAGTCGGATCCGGACATCGACATCACGAAGCTTTCGGCTGAGACCGAATCTTCCGATACGCTCTACAATCAGGGCCTTGCCAACCTCAATGCCGGCAAGGTGACGGAGGCGGGCCGCAAGTTCGAGGCCGTCGACCGCCAGCATCCGTTCTCCGAGCAGGCGCGCAAGGCGCTCGTCATGTCGGCCTTCACGAATTATCGCCAGGGCCGCAACGAAGAGGCGATCGCCGCCGGCAAGCGTTACCTCAATCTCTATCCGGGTTCGTCCGATGCGGCCTACGCGCAATATATCGTCGGCCTCGCCTACTGGAAGCAGATCCCGAGCGTGACGCAGGACCAGCGCGCCTCCGCGCAGACGCTGGAAGCCATGCAGGCCGTCGTCGAGAACTACCCCGATTCGGAATATGTCGAGGACGCGCAGACCAAGATCCGTTTCGCCCGCGACCAGCTCGCCGGCAAGGAAATGCAGGTCGGCCGCTATTATCTCGAACGCAAGGAATTCATCGCGGCTGCCAGCCGCTTCCGCGTGGTCGTCGAAAAGTACCCGATGACCAACCAGATCGAGGAAGCGCTCGCCCGTCTCGTCGAGACCTATTATGCAATGGGCGTCGAGACCGAGGCGCAGACCGCCGCCGCCGTGCTCGGCCATAACTATCCCGATAGCCAGTGGTATGCCGACAGCTACAAGCTGCTTCAGTCCAAGGGTCTGGAGCCGCGTGAAAACAGTGGGTCCTGGATTTCGCGTGCAGGCAAGAATCTGCTCGGCGTCTGACGCAAAAGAGATATGACAGGGCCATGCTGGCGCAGCTATCGATCCGCGATATCGTCCTGATCGAACGGCTCGACCTTGCGTTCGAGCCCGGTCTCTCCGTGCTGACGGGCGAGACGGGCGCGGGTAAATCCATCCTCCTCGACAGCCTTTCGCTGGCGCTCGGCGGGCGCGGCGATGGTTCGCTGGTGCGCCATGGCACGGAGCGCGGCCAGGTGACGGCCGTCTTCGACGTGCCGAACGCCCATGCCGCCCGCGCGCTTTTGCGCGACAACGGCATCGACGACGACGGCGACCTGATCTTCCGCCGCCAGCAATCCGCCGACGGCCGCACCAAGGCCTATGTCAACGACCAGCCGGTTTCCGTGCAGCTCATGCGCCAAGCCGGCCAGCTTCTCGTCGAAATCCACGGCCAGCACGACGACCGCGCGCTCGTCGATACGGACGCGCACCGCCTGCTGCTAGACGCCTTCGGCGGTCTCGGCGAGGCGGCGACCGAGGTCGGCACGCTCTACCACCGCTGGAAGGAGGCCGAGCGCACGCTGCGGCGTCACCGCGACAAGGTCGAGGCCGCCGCCCGCGAGGCCGATTACCTGCGCTCCTCTGTCGACGAACTGGAAGCACTCTCGCCGCAGGACGGCGAGGAGGATGCGCTGGCGGAAGTGCGCGCCCGCATGATGAAGGCCGAGCGCATTGCCGGCGACATCAACGAGGCGAGCGAATTCCTGAACGGCCATGCCTCGCCCGTGCCGCTGATCGCCGCCCTCGTGCGCCGGCTGGAGCGCAAGAGCCACGAGGCGCCGGGCCTGCTGGAGGAAACCGTCGAACTGCTCGACCAGGCGCTGGGCCAGCTTTCTGACGCGCAGATGGCCGTCGAGGCGGCGCTGCGCAAGACGGAATACGATCCCAAGGAACTGGAGCGCACGGAAGAACGCCTCTTTGCGCTGCGGGCCGCTGCCCGCAAATATTCGGTTCCCGTCACCGGCCTGCCGGCGCTTGCGGCAAAGATGATCGCCGATCTGGCCGATCTCGATGCCGGCGAGGAGAAGCTGGTGCAGCTCCAGGCGCGGCTCACCGAGATGCGCGCCGCCTTCGAGCTTGCCGCCCGGTCCTTGTCTGAAAAACGCCACCACACGGCCGAAGCGCTCGCCGCCGCCGTCATGGCGGAACTGCCGGCGCTGAAGCTGGAGCGCGCGCGCTTTACCGTCCAGATCGCCACCGATCCGGACGGTGGCGCGGAGGAGGGGATCGACACGGTCGAGTTCCACGTCCAGACCAACCCCGGCACGCGCCCCGGCCCGATCATGAAGGTCGCCTCGGGCGGCGAACTCTCGCGTTTCCTGCTGGCGCTGAAGGTGGCGCTGGCCGACCGCGGTTCGGCGCCCACGCTCGTCTTCGACGAAATCGACACCGGTGTCGGCGGCGCCGTCGCAGACGCGATCGGCCAGCGCCTGAAGCGTCTCTCCGCGACGGTGCAGGTGCTCTCCGTCACCCACGCCCCCCAGGTCGCCGCCCGTGCCGCGACGCATCTGCTGATCTCCAAAGGCCCCGTCGAAGGCAGCGAGACCGTCGCCACCCGCGTTGCCCGCATGGACGACAGCGCCCGCACGGAAGAAATCGCCCGCATGCTCGCCGGCGCCTCGGTGACAGACGAGGCGAGGGCGGCGGCGGCGCGGTTGTTGTCCGGCGGCGTCTGAGCATCGCTCCCATCTTTCCTTTCGCCAAGTTTGCTCTAAAACGACTCCAAATCCGGAGCATGCCATGGCGAACGCGAAAACACCCGTCGAGACCCTGACCGAAGAAGAGGCTGCGGCCGAGCTGGCCTTTCTGGCGGCGGAGATCGCGCGCAATGACGAGCTCTATCACGGGCAGGATGCGCCCGAGATTTCGGACGCCGACTATGATGCGCTGAAGCGGCGCAACGAGGAGATCGAGGCGCGGTTTCCCGCATTGGTGCGCGATGACAGCCCCTCGCGCCGGGTGGGCTCCGCGCCGCTGCCGACCTTCGCGCCGATCACCCATTCCCGCCCGATGCTGTCGCTCGACAACACGTTTTCCGACGAGGACGTGCGCGATTTCGTCAATTCGGTCTATCGCTTCCTCGGCCGCCTGCCGGACGAATCGATCGCGTTTACCGCCGAACCGAAGATCGACGGGCTCTCGATGTCGATCCGCTACGAGAACGGCCGGCTGGTCAGCGCCGCGACGCGCGGCGATGGTACGACGGGCGAAAACGTCACGGCCAACGTGCTGACCATCGGCGAAATCCCCAACCGCCTGCCGGCCGGTGCGCCTGACGTCGTCGAGGTACGCGGCGAAGTCTACATGGCCAAGAGCGACTTCCTCGCGCTGAACGAAAAGATGGCGGCGGACGGCAAGCAGACCTACGTCAACCCGCGCAACACCGCCGCCGGCTCGTTGCGCCAGCTCGATGCGACGGTGACCGCGAGCCGCAAGCTGCGCTTCTTCGCCTATGCCTGGGGCGAAATGTCCGCCATGCCGGCCGACACGCAATATGGCATGATCGAGGTGCTGAAATCCTGGGGCTTCCCCGTCAATCCGATGACGAAGCGGCTGTCGCGCGTCGATGACATCATCGCGCATTACCGCGAGATCGGCCTTGCCCGCCCGGACCTCGATTATGACATCGACGGCGTCGTCTACAAGGTGGACGAACTGGCGCTGCAGGAGCGCCTCGGCTTCCGCTCGCGCTCGCCGCGCTGGGCGACCGCACACAAGTTTCCGGCCGAGCAGGCCTTCACGACCGTGGAGAAGATCGACATCCAGGTGGGCCGCACCGGCGCGCTGACGCCCGTCGCGCGCCTCACGCCCGTCACCGTTGGCGGCGTGGTGGTCACCAATGCGACGCTGCACAATGCCGATTATATCGAGGGCATCGGCAATAGCGGCGAGCGCATCCGCGCCGAGGAGCACGATATCCGCATCGGCGACACCGTCATCGTGCAGCGCGCGGGCGACGTGATCCCGCAGGTGCTGGACGTGGTGATGGAAAAGCGGCCGGCGGATGCCGTTGCCTATGAGTTCCCGAAAACCTGCCCGGTCTGCGGCAGCCATGCGGTGCGTGAGCGCAACGAAAAAACCGGCCGGCTCGATTCGGTCACGCGCTGCACCGGCGGCTTCGTCTGCCGCGCGCAGGCGGTGGAGCATCTCAAACATTTCGTCTCGCGCAATGCCTTCGATATCGAGGGGTTGGGCTCGAAGCAGATCGACTTCTTCTTCGAGGCGGAAGACCCGTCGCTGACGATCCGCACCGCGCCGGATATTTTTACGCTGGAAAAGCGGCAGGCGGATTCTCTGACGAAGCTCGAAAACATCGATGGCTTCGGCAAGGTGAGCGTGCGCAAACTCTATGACGCCATCGATGCGCGCCGGTCGATTTCCCTCAACCGCTTCATTTACGCGCTCGGCATCCGCCATGTCGGCGAGACGAATGCCAAGCTTCTGGCGCGTGCCTACGGCACCTATGCCGCTTTCGCGGAAGCGATGACGGCGTCCGTCTCGCTCTCGGGCGAGGCCTGGAGCGAGCTCAACAGCATCGACGGTATCGGCGAGGTCGTCGCGCGGGCGATGGTGGAATTCTACAAGGAGCCGCGCAATCTCGACGTGATCGGCCGGCTGTTGCAGGAGGTGACGCCGGAGGCTGCCGAAGCGGTGGTCGTCACCTCAAGCCCGGTCTCCGGCAAAACGGTGGTGTTCACCGGCTCGCTGGAGAAGATGACGCGTGACGAGGCGAAGGCGATGGCGGAGCGGCTGGGCGCCAAGGTGGCGGGCTCGGTGTCCAAGAAGACCGATCTCGTGGTGGCCGGACCGGGCGCCGGCTCCAAGCTCGACAAGGCGAAGGAATTCAATGTCGAGGTGATCGACGAGGACGGCTGGTTCGAGCGGATCAAATCCTAGTTTTGGGGAACAGTGACGGTCGAGCCGCGCACGAGGAAGCGGCCGTCGAAGGTCATCGGCACGCCCTGTCCGGCATTGTAGTCGAGCGTGCCGCCGAGATAGGCGTGCATATGCAGGTGCGGTTCGGTCGAATTGCCGGAATTGCCGACGCGGCCGAGCGTTTCGCCTTCGCTGACGATGGACCCGGCCGCGACCGCAATCGAGCCCTTGCGGAAATGCGCAAGCAGGATGCGCGCCGTGCCGCAGGCAAGGATGACGTGGTTGCCGGCCGGCTGCTCGGTGTTGGTTTCGAAGATGCGATTGTCGTCGACGCCGTCATGGATCGAGATGGCGACGCCGGTGCACGGGCTTTTCACCTCCCGGTCGAAGATCTCGTAGTCGGAAAGCTCTTTCGGCATCAGCCCGTCGGCGCGGGCGCCAAAACCGTTGAGCGCGACGATATCGAGCGCGAAGCGCTGGCTCTGGTCGGCATGGTGATTGTTGATGGCCGTCGCGCTGCCACCCTGGCCGATATAGTAGTGGCCGGCGGCGAAGGGGAAGGCGAGCTCCACGGCGCTATCCTGATAGCCGTAGCCCGACAGCGCGCGGGCGGTGAGCGCCAGGAAGAACACCGCCATCGCCGCGGTGAAGCCGTGCGCGCGCATCGTCGAGGGCGAGCGGTTCCAGTCGCGGCCGCGCAGGCGCTGGTAGGAGAGGGCGGCGCAGGCGGCGTAGGCGACCGGCAGCAGGATCGCCAGCGTTGTGCTCAGAAAATCCCAGCGGCCGATGACGGCGATGAAGGCGAAATAGGATGCGCCGTACAGCACGCGCATGATCCAGCCCAGCCTGTCGGGCGGGCGCGGCAGCCATAGCCATAGAAGAAAGAAGGCTGGCAGGAGAACCTGCGTCGTCAGCAGGATGAGAAGGGGCATTTCCATGGTTCGAGCCTTGCGGGATCTGCCATGCCCTTTTCTCGTCGGCGGACACGGACGGTTGCCTCCTGCTCAATCCATCGGGGCGAAATTGGTTCCACCTTGCCGGCCGTCGTCCACAGCTTGTCGTTGATTTACGGATCGGTATATCCCGCAGGCCGGATATCGAGCGTGCGGCCCGCCGGATCGGCCTGGAACAGGATGGCGCCGGTCGCCTTCGATTCCGCTGCGACATAGTCGAAGACGACGTGGTTTTCCTCGATTACCCTGTCTCCCTCCGTCAGCCGGCCGATGACGGTGACGGCCGCGGCGGTGGTGGTCGCGGTGTTGTAGATGTCGAAGGTGACGCGGCGGCCGGTGGTGGCCTTCTCCGTCGTCAGCACGGTGATGGAGAGGTCCGGCGGCGTCGCCTCACGGGTAAAGGCCTCCCAGCCGAGCCAGCCGAGCATGCCGGCGATCAGCACGGCGGAGACGAGGCCGGTCAGCCATTCGATCCAGTGCGGATCGTGGCGTTCGCGGTGGCGGCCCTTTTCGGTCTTCGTCATCGTCGCCTCACAGGATGAGCCGCGCGGCGGCGGCGCCGAGCGAAGCGGGAAAACCGAGCACGATGACGGAGAGCATGATCTCGACGGCGGAACTGTCGCCGAGCCGCTCGAAGATCCACAGCGTGAAGACGCTGATCGACAGCGCGATGACGTAGCCCGGTAAGGTGAAGCGCACGAAGGCGTGCCACCAGGGGGTTTCCGGTGAAAGCTCGTGCCCGCCGGTAAAGGACACCGCATAGACGAAGCCGTGCATGAGCGCGATGGAGAGGACGGTGACGACGATGGCGTGCCAGATCGTCATCTTGTAGGCGAGCACCATCATCTCGTCGGTGGGCGCGATGTTGAGCGAGAGGAAGAGCGCGCCTGCTCCCATCATGAGGAGTTCGGCGGGGTAGCGCGTTTCCGTCGCGTCGTCGCTGTCCTCGTCGTCGTCATGGCCGAGCTGGCTGCGGCCGAGCATGGCGCCGATGCTGGCCGGCACCGATTGCAGCGCAACCTTGCCGACGAGTTCGCTTGCCGGCATGCCGCCTTTCAGCAGGCCGAGCGCCGACAGCACGACGAGGCTGGTGAGAATGCCGATGCCATAGGCGATGATCGCGTCGCGGACCGCCTCGCGCCAGGTGAAGGTCTCCTCGAAGCCGATGCGATGGGCGAGGAGTACCAGCAGGGGAATGTTGATGAGGAGAAGCAGCAGCAGGCGTTCGCGCGCCATGTAGAAGCCGAGATACCACATTTCCATGGTCATCAGCATGGGCAGCGCCAGGAAAAGCGCGCCGGCGACGCCGCGGCCGAGGCCGGTCACGAAGCGGCTGAATTCACTTCTCTCGTCCCGGGCGGATGCCGCTTCGCCTGCCATTCAAAATCCCCTCGCAAAAGCGCGAGGGAAACGCGGCGCGGTCATGATAGTTCCGCGCCGCCGAAGGCCGTCAGGAGTAATCCGGCTTCTTCGCCTTCGGCTTGCGCGGGGCGCCGTCCGGCTTGGCGAATTTCTCGTCGCGCTTGCCCTTGAAGGGCTTTGCGCCTGCGAAGGGTTTTGCCGGCTTCTTGCTGTCGCCGTCGCGGTCCTTCCAGTGCGGCTTGGCGGCGGCACCCGCCGACTTGTCGCCGTCACGCTTCTCGAAACGCGGCTTCTTGTCGAATTCGCCCTTCGGCTTCCAGTCGGGGCGGCGCTCCGGCTTGTCGTAGCGCGGGTTCTTCTCGCCCGGCATGCGCTCATAGGGCTGCGGGGTGAGGTCCGGCTGGCCGTCGAGCTTCGTCACGCGGATGCCGCGCTCCAGCATGCTGGTCGGGCCGAGATGGCCGAGGAAACCATCGGCGGCTGCGGCGGAGAGTTCCACGAAGGTCTCCTCCGGCTGCATCTTGATCGCGCCGATCTCGTTCTTGGTGATGTTGCCGTTGCGGCAGAGCATCGGGATCAGCCAGCGCGGCTCGGCGCGCTGCTTGCGGCCGACCGAGACGGAAATCCAGACGCTGGAGCCAAAGCCGTCGCGCGGGCGCTTGGTTTCGGCCGGGATGAAATCGTTGCCGCGCTCGCGCGGCTTGCGCTGTTCGAGCGACACCTCGATCAGGTCTTCCGGCGCCGAACGGCCGGCCTTGAAGAAGCGGGCGACGGCGGCGGCGAGCTGTTTCGCATCGTAGCGTGCGACGAGGGCGTCGATGGTTTCGATCTCGTCCTCGCCGATCTTGTCGGTCAGCGTCGGGTCGGCGAGCAGGCGCTCGTCGTCGCGGCGCAGGATGTCCTCGGCCGAGGGCGGGGTTGCCCAGTTCGCCTTGAGATTGGCGATCTGGAGCAGGCGCTCGGCCTTGCGGCGGGCGCTCAGCGGCACGATGAGGGCGCTGACGCCCTTGCGGCCGGCGCGGCCGGTGCGGCCCGAACGGTGCAGCAGCGTGTCCGGATTGGTCGGCAGGTCCGCGTGGATGACGAGTTCGAGGTTCGGCAAGTCGATGCCCCGGGCCGCGACGTCGGTCGCGATGCAGACGCGGGCGCGGCCGTCGCGCATGGCTTGGAGCGCGTGGGTGCGTTCGTTCTGGCTGAGTTCGCCCGACAGCGCCACGACCGAGAAGCCGCGATTGTTGAAGCGGGCGGTGAGGTGGTTCACCGCAGCGCGCGTCGAACAGAACACGATGGCGTTCTGGGCGTCATAGAAGCGCAGAACGTTGATGATGGCGTTCTCGCGGTCGGAGGGCGCCACGAGCAGGGCGCGATAGTCGATATCGACATGCTGCTCGCGTTCGGCGGCGGTCGAGATGCGCATCGCGTTGCGCTGGTAGTTTTTCGCAAGAGCCGCGATTTCCTTCGGCACGGTGGCCGAGAACATCAGCGTGCGGCGGTCTTCGGGTGCGGCTTCGAGGATGAATTCGAGGTCTTCGCGGAAACCGAGGTCGAGCATCTCGTCGGCTTCGTCGAGCACGACGGCGCGGATGGCGCTGAGATCGAGGTTGCCACGGGTGATGTGGTCGCGCAGGCGGCCGGGCGTGCCGACGATGATATGCGCGCCGCGCTCAAGCACGCGGCGTTCGGTGCGCATGTCCATGCCGCCGACGCAGGAGGCCATGACGGCGCCGGTCATCTCGTAGAGCCAGTCCAGCTCACGGTTGACCTGCATGGCGAGTTCGCGGGTCGGCGCGATGACGAGGGCGAGCGGGCTTGCGGCGCGCTCGAAGCGTTCCGCGCCGCCGAGCAGCGTGGGCGCGAGCGCCAGGCCGAAGGCCACGGTCTTGCCGGAGCCGGTCTGCGCGGAGACCAGCGCGTCGGCGTCGCTCAGCTTGGGGTCGGAGACGGTGATCTGGACGGGCGTCAGCGTGGTGTAGCCGCGTTTTTCCAACGCCTTTGCCATCGCCGGAGCGAGGCCTTCAAAACTTGTCATCTAGGGTCTTTCGGAATTCGGGTTCCGCGACGGACTGGCGTCGCACTCTCAGCCCATCCGTGACAGGCATGTGGTGCGCTCTCTACCGGCGATTGGCCGAAATGTACAGTGCGCAAAACGCAACGCTGCCCAGCGGGCCGGCCGATCGCCGGCAAAGGTGTTTGCCGATTGTCTTTTTGCGCTGCACAAGATAGAAAACGGCGCCCCCTCAAGATGGTCCGGAAGAGACCGCGCGGGCGGCATCGCCTGCGGGAGAGGGCGAGAGCAAGGAGGAGCCGCCGATGCAGACGTTCACCACCATCGCGGATTTGCGCGCGGCCCTTGCGCCGCATCGGCTGGACGGCCGCACCATCGGCCTCGTGCCCACCATGGGCTATCTTCATGTCGGCCATATGGAGCTCGCCCGCCGCGCGCGCGCCGAAAACGATATCGTCGTCGCCACCATTTTCGTCAATCCGCTGCAGTTCGGCGCCAACGAGGATCTGGCGCGCTATCCGCGCGATCTCGCCCGCGACCAGGCGATGCTGGAAGCCGAAGGCGTGCACTATCTCTTCGCGCCCGGCGTGGCGGACATGTATCCGCGGCCGATGGAGACGGTGGTCGACGTGCCGAAGCTCGGCGCCGAGCTGGAAGGCTCCGTGCGCCCCGGCCATTTCGCGGGCGTCGCAACGGTCGTGACGAAACTCTTCAACATTGCCGGCCCGGACCGCGCCTATTTCGGCGAGAAGGATTTCCAGCAGCTCACCATCATCCGCCGCATGGCCGAGGACCTCGCCCAGCCCGTCGAGGTGGTCGGCGTCCCCACGGTGCGCGAGGCCGACGGGCTCGCCTGTTCGTCGCGCAATGTCTATCTTTCGGCGGAGGAACGTGCCGCCGCCGCCATCGTGCCGCGGGCGCTCAACGAGGCCGAACGGCTGATCGCCGCCGGTGAAACGGATGCGGCGCGGGTGGAGGAGGCTGTCACCGCCTTCCTGCGCGCCGAGCCCCTGGCCAGGCCCGAAGTGGTCGCGCTGCGCGACCCGGAAACGCTGGCCGACATAGACGGAATTGGTGAAAATCCGGTTCTTTTGTTGCTTTTTGTGCGCTTCGGGAGCACGAAACTCCTCGACAACCGGGTCATCGACCCGAAAAACGTGAAAATTGCAAAGGTAGCGTGACATGAGCGTACACACTGCGAAACGCCGTCTGGCGCCCGCCGACATCCGCGCCCTCAAGGGTGACCGGCCCATCGTCAGCCTCACCGCCTATACGACGCCGATTGCCAAGCTCATGGATCCGCATGTCGATTTCATGCTGGTTGGCGACAGCCTCGGCATGGTGCTCTACGGCCTGGATTCGACCGTCGGCGTGACGATCGAGATGATGATCGCGCACGGCCAGGCCGTCATGCGCGGCTCGTCGAATGCCTGTGTCGTCGTCGACCTGCCGTTCGGCTCCTACCAGCAGTCGAAGGAACAGGCCTTCGCCACCGCCGCCCGCGTGCTGAAGGAAACCGGCTGTTCGGCGATCAAGCTGGAAGGCGGCGCGGAAATGGCCGAGACCGTGGATTTCCTCACGCAGCGCGGCATTCCGGTGCTCGGCCATGTCGGCCTGATGCCGCAGCTCATCAACACGACCGGCGGCTATCGCTCGCTCGGCCGCAATGACAAGGAAGTCGAAAAGATCCGCCGGGATGCCGCGGCCATCGACGATGCCGGCGCCTTCGCCATCGTCATCGAGGGCACGGTGGAGCCGCTGGCGCGCGAAATCACCGGCAAGGTCAAGGCGCCGACCATCGGCATCGGCGCGTCGCCGGAATGCGACGGTCAAGTGCTGGTGGTCGACGACGTGCTCGGTATCTTCACCGATTTCAAGCCGCGCTTCGTCAAGCATTTCGCCAACCTGGCCCCGGTCATGAGCGAGGCCTTCGCGACCTATGCTGAAGAGGTAAAGGCGCGCAGCTTCCCCGGTCCCGAGCACACATTTCAGCTCAAAAAGAGCTGACCTCAGCGCCGCTTGGTAAAATCTCTCCTCCGTCATCCTCGGGCTTGACCGAGGATTCATATCCTGCGGCACGCCTTGAATTCGTTGCTTGGATCCTCGGGTCAAGCCCGAGGATGACGGAGGAGAGTGAGGCGGCATCCATCAGCGCCGGGCTAAAAACGGCATTGAATGATCAACGGCGCTGAACGGTCCATCAGCCATATTGGTTTGCGGGTGGACCGTCGCTGCTCTATGGCTTCGCCATTGCAACATTGAGCAGACCCATGACCCCCGCCACGAAAGAAGAAATCCGCGACGCCTTCCGGCGTGGCAGTGCCGTCGCAATCGCCGCCGCCCCGTTCGCCGTACTCTTCGGCGCCGTCGCCGTCGATAATGGCCTGACGATCGCGGAAGCGGCGCTGATGAGCGCCACGCTTTATGCCGGGGCGAGCCAGCTCGTCGGCGTCGAGCTCTTCAACCATCATGTGGCGCCGTGGTTGGTGGTGCTGTCGATCTTCGCCGTCAACTTCCGCCATGTGCTCTATTCGGCGGCGATCGCCGCGCATATCCGGCACCTGACCTTCTGGCAGAAGGCGACGTCGCTGTTCCTGCTGACCGACCCGCAATTCGCCGAAACCGAGCGGCGTGCCGATTCCGGCATCCGCGTCAGCTATATCTGGTCCATGGTGCTCGGCCTCAGCGTCTATGTGCCCTGGCTGTGCCTCACCATTATCGGCGGCTTTCTCGGCAACCTGATCGGCGATCCCAAGGCTATCGGCATCGACGTGCTGCTGCCGATCTATTTCATGGGCCTCGTTCTTGGTTTCCGCAGCCGGGCGAACTGGCTGCCGGTGGTGCTTGCCTCGGGCGCGGGCTCGATCCTGGCGCTGCATTTCGTCGGCTCGCCCTGGCATGTCAGCCTCGGCGCGCTCGCCGGCATCCTCGTTGCGGCCGTGCTGCCGCTCGACGGCAAGGAGGCCGCGACCCTCGGCGAGACCGTGGAAGGGGAGGCGTGAGCATGGAAACGTTCTTTCACACGCAGACGCTGCTGATCATCGCCGCCGGCGCCATCGCAACCTATCTCACGCGCATCGGCGGCTATGTATTCATCACGCGCATGAAGCGCATTCCGCCGCGCGTCGAGGCGGCGCTGAACGCCGTCCCGGCGGCCGTGCTCACCACGCTGGTGGCGCCGGCTGCCGTAACGGGTGGACTCGACGTGAGCCTCACCCTGCTCGTCGCGCTCGTCGTCGGCCTGCGCCTTTCCGTCCTGCCGATGCTGGCGATCGGCTGGATCGTCGTGATGACTCTGCGTCACGTCATCGGCTGATCACCGCCGTTGCCTGTTCGAGCCAGCGTTTCGTTGCGTCATCCGACAGCAGCGGCAGGAGCTTTTCGCGCGTTTCCGCGTGATAGGCGTTGAGCCAGGCGAGCTCTTCGTCCGTCAGTAGTGATGCGACCACGAGGCGGCGGTCGATCGGGCAGAAGGTCAGCGTCTCGAAGCTGAGCATGTCGAGATCGCCGCCCTCGACGGGGGCTGCCGGCAGCACGTGGATCAGGTTCTCGATGCGGATGCCGAAGGCGCCGGGGCGGTAGTAGCCGGGCTCGTTCGACAGGATCATGCCGGCAAGAAGCTCCTGCGTTGACAGCCGCGCGATGCGCTGCGGGCCTTCATGCACCGAGAGGTAGGAGCCGACGCCGTGGCCGGTGCCGTGGGCGAAGTCCGCACCCGCCTTCCACAGCGCGATGCGGGCGAGCGGATCGAGGTCGCAGCCGCGCGAGCCCTTCGGGAAACGCGCCGTGCTGATCGCGATCATGCCCTTCAGCACCAGCGTGAAGAAGCGCTTCTGTTCCTCCGGCACCGCGCCGATCGCCACGGTGCGGGTGATGTCCGTCGTGCCGTTGATATATTGCGCGCCGGAATCGATGAGAAAAAGCGTGCCCGGCTCGAGGGTCGTGTCCGTTTCGGTCGTCACGCGGTAGTGCATGATGGCGGCGTGCGCGCCGGCGCCGGCGATCGTGTCGAAGGAGACGTCCTTCAGCGGGTTCTGCTGGCGCTCGCCGACATTGCGGCGCACCTCTTCCAGCTTCCTGGTCACGGCGATTTCGGTCTGCGAGCCCGGGGTCGTGCTGTCCAGCCATGCCAGGAACTCGACCATGGCGGCACCGTCCTGCAGATGCGCGCGCGCCGAGCCCTGAAGCTCGACGGCATTCTTGCAGGCGCGGGGCAGGCGGGCGGGATCGACCGCCTCGACCAGCGTGCCGGCCTTGGCGCGCACGATCTCGGCGAGTGCGAAGGGCGCCTGGTCGGGATCGATGAGGATGCGTTTTCCGTCCGCCGCCAGCGCCGTAATGCGCTCGTCGAACTGCGAGGGCGCCACGAGGTCGGCGAGCTGGGTTAGATAGGCTTCCTGCTCGATGCCGGTCTTGCGCTTGTCGAGGAAGAGCTGCGGACGGCCGTCCGCCGGGATGATGGCGCGGGCGAGCGGATGCGGCGTGTGCGGCACGTCGCTACCGCGGATGTTGAAGATCCAGGCGATGGAGGAGGGGTCGGTGACGGCGAGCGCGTCGGCGCCGGCCTTGGCGGTGGCTTCCGCCATCTTCACGAGTTTATCGCGGGCGAGTTCGCCGGCCTGGTCGATGGCCTGGATGGTCACGCGGCCGAGCGGTTCGGCCGGGCGGCCGGTCCAGGCCTTGTCGAGCGGATTGTGCGGCAAGAAGACGAGCGTGCCGCCAAGGCCGGCGAGCGCCTTTTCCAGCCGGCGCACTTCTGCGCCGGTGTGCAGCCAGGGGTCGATGCCGAGCCGAAAACCCTTCGGCGCATGGTTTTGCAGCCAGAGATGCGGCGGCTCGCCAACAAGGTCGCCGCCGGTGAAGACGCTGCCGTCCACCTGTTCGGCAAGCTGGGTGACGTAGCGGCCATCGACGAAGACGATCGCCTGGCCGCGCATGACGAGGGCGACGCCGGCCGAGCCGGTAAAACCCGTCAGCCAGGACAGACGCTCGGCCGAGGCCGGCACATATTCGCCCTGGTATTCGTCGGCGCGCGGCACGAGGAAACCGTCGATGCCGAGCGCGTCGAAGGAGGCGCGCAGCGCATCCGTGCGTTCGCGACCGAACTGGGGCGTGGAGGTGACGTCGAAACTCTGGAACATGGGGGACTTCCGGTAAGGCGATGAATCGTGCCGGCAATCTAGCCGATCGTTCCCCCGCGTCAAAGGCGGGAAAGGTATCCTTCCAGCACGGCGCGGGTGAGGCGCTGGTTGTTGCGATACCAGTCGTCATCGGTGAAGAAGACGGGTTCGCCCGCATCCCAGCCGCTCATCGAAAAATCCGACTGGCGGGCGAAGAAGGCGACGAATTCCGCTTCGGTGGCCCATTCGGCGATCGGCGCGCCGAAATAGACGCCGCCATCCTGCACGTCCGCCAGCATCACACCGGCCTCGGTGCGGATGAGGCCCTGACCGCAGAAATCGCGGTGAAAATCGTAGATCACGCCGTGGTTCGGCTCTTCCGCCATCAGCTTGCGCCATATGCGCTCGGCCAGCGGCGCACCGAGCGGTCTTTTGTCCAGCGCATCGCGAAGCGATTCCGAAACCCGGCGGCGGTCTTCCTCCGAGCGTGTCGTGCTCTCGACGGCCTGCGGGTTGCGGCGGGCCTGGATGGTGGCGCGGATCGCGACCCAGAGCACGAAGACGATGATGGCGAGCGCGATGAGCGGGATGATGGTCGCAGCCATGGTCAGAGGGGTCCGGCCGTGGTTTGAAGAGGTCTTGGATTGGACTTATGCATCTTGCGCATGGCACCTATTCCACAAAGGCTCTGTCGCGATTTTCTGAATCGATTATAAGCAGCGCCAACGAAGCGAACTTAAAACGCGCTTCAAGCGAAACGAAGTGAAAGTTCCTCCAGTCCTTCGAATCGCAAAAAGCTAGGTGTTCCGATCAGGCGTCTTGCCGGTCACTCCTCCTCCCTCCTCCGGGAAGGCGCTCGGAACACATAGGCCCGCTTGAGCGCTCCTCCTCCTCAAGCTCGCGGGCATGGCCGGTTCGCCGGTCCATAGGCGGTGCCTCTGGCACCGCCTTTTTCTTTTCTCCCGCCCCCTTAGCGACGATCGAGATGGATCGTCACCCAGCCTTCGCGCCAGATGGTGCGCACATGGCGCAGGCCGGCACCGTTATAGGCGGCGAGCACCTTCCAGCGCTGCGAGGCGAGGATACCCGACAGGATGACGTCGCCGCCCGGCGCGAGCTGCGCCGCAAGCTGCGGCGCCATGCGCATCAGCGGGCGGGCGAGGATGTTGGCGATGATCAGGTCGAAGGGGCCGTGGCGGCCGAAGGCGGTGGAGTGGAAGCCCGGCGCGGTTTCCAGCGCGATGCCGGAAGCGATGCCATTGAGGCGGACGTTTTCGCGCGCGACGCGGGTGGCGATCGGGTCGATGTCGGTGGCGAGCACCTGGACGGGGCCGAGCTTGCGCGCGGCGATCGCCAGCACGCCGCTGCCTGTCCCAAGGTCAAGCACGCGCCTGACTCTGCGCGAACGCATCACGCCGGAGATGACCTCAAGGCAGCCCGCCGTCGTGCCGTGATGGCCGGTGCCGAAGGCCTGGCCGGCGTCGATCTCGATGGCGATCTCGCCGGCGCGCACCTTGCCGCGGTCATGCGAGCCGTGCACCACGAAGCGGGCGGCGCGCACGGGCTTCAGCCCTTCCAGCGACTTGGCGATCCAGTCGATGTCCGGCAGTTCCTCGCGCTGGATTTCGCTATCGGGGAAATCGGCGGCGAGAAGGGCTGCGAAGCGTTCGTGGATCTCCGCCTCGTCCGGGCGGAACATGTAGATGGAGGCTTCCCAGATGTCCCGCTTCTCGTCGATCTCCATCGTCGCGATGGCGTAGCCTTCTTCCTCGAAGGCGTCGGTCATCAGCGAGAGTGCGGCATCGGCCAGCTTCTCGGTCGTGGTGATGTAGAGGCGGATTTCGCTCACGGCTGGGGTCCCTGTTGTCAGGGCTCCGCCTAGCATGTCCGAAAGCCGAGGGCAAAGGCGGATCGCCCGCCCAGCCGCTTATCCCTTGATGAGGTTGGCGAGCTTCTGTTCGGCGACGTCGGCATTCTCGCCGTAGGCGATGGTGCCGGTGAAGCGGCCGGTCGCGTCGAGCAGGAAGACGGATGCGGTATGGTCCATCGTGTAGTCGCCATCCGGCTTCTTTTCGTCGAGCGGCACCTTGCGATAGTAGACGCGGAAACCCTTGACCATCTCCAGAACCTTTTCCGGCGGGCCGGAAATGCCGGTGATGCGCTTGGAGACGTTGCCGACATACTGGCCGATCAGTTCCGGCGTATCGCGCTCGGGATCGACGGTAATGAAATAGGCCTGCATCTTCGAGCCGTCCGGATCGACCTTGCTCAGCCAGCCGTTCAGCTCGAACAGCGTGGTCGGGCAGACCTCCGGGCAATGGGTGAAGCCGAAGAACAGGGCGGTCGGCTTGCCGGTGAAGGCCTTTTCGCTGATCGGCTTGCCATCCTGCGCGACGAGCGTGAAGGGCACGCCGAACGGGCCGCCCGTCACCTCGTTCTTCGCGCCGGTCATTTCCAGCGTCAGCCAGCCGAGCAGCGCGGCGACGAGGGCGACGGCGATCCAGAGTACGAGGCGCAGGGTCTTCATGGCAGTCCTTCGATGGGGCTATGTCGGCAGGTGTTCGCCGGTGTCATAGTCCTTCGCCGGGGCGGGAGCAAAGGCGCCAATTGCCGCAACGGGAAATGCTCGCGGGATTGTGATCAGAAGCACCAGGCCATGCCGGATTCGGCAAGGCTCAAAAAGATCGCCGAGCCATGCTCCAGCCAGCCGGCAAAGGCGGCGGTGGCGGCCATGACGCCGAGGCCGAGCGCGATGAGCGCAGCGGGCAGAGCGATATATCGGCTGGTCGTCTTTTCCATGTGCGCGAATATAGCGTGAAACGGCAGGTTTTGGAACCGCTCCCCCTCACGCAACGTTTGATAATCCGGCGGGTCGGAATCTATCAATTTTTACTAAAATACAGGTTCCCGCACTCAATCCTTAGCCATTGTTTAATCTCTCTTTGTCACGGTCCGGATACGCATAAGGGCCGGAATCGGTCCATCGGGCATGATGTCCATCGACCGCGGGAGACGGCGAGGAAGCGTATTTCACCCAGGATCCAGAAGGGATGCCGCGGCGAGGGCCGGGCTCGATCGGGCGAACCGCATCATGTCTCACGAAAATTCAGCGAAGGGCCGGACCCTTTCCGTCAGTTCCCGTCTTGCGACGCTCGGCGCCGCCGCGTTCCTCGGCTTCGGCGCGATGCTCGCGGCTGGCTGGTACGGCGGCACGACGATCCGCGCGGCCTCCGAAGCCGCCGTCTCCATCCAGAACAATGTCGATCAGGTCGAGGCCATGCGCCTTGCCAATGTCGATCTGGTGCTCGTCGCGATGGACAGCATCATCGACCGCGACGAGAAGGCCATCCAGCCGGCGCGGCTGGAAACGATTGCGGCATCGCTGAAGACGCTGAAAGATGGCTCGGAGGCGGCAAAGCGCCTCGCAGCCGAACTCGGCAAGCCGGCGCTGCTCGATTCTTACGCCGGCGACCTGCAGCAGATCGAAACCGCGATCTCCGTCGATCTCAAGAAGATGATCGAGGAGGGCGCGCCGATCGAGGCCTTCGCGGCGATCGACGACGCCATCGACAGCGGCGGCGAGCGCATGACGACGGCGCTGGGCGCACTGGCGGAGGAAGGCTCGGCGCTGCTTCAGGCGCGCGTCAACGATGCGCAGCATGCCTCGTCGACATCCATCCAGTACCAGATCGCCATTGGCCTTTTCGGCATGATCACGCTGCTCGGCCTGATCGTCTATCACGGCAACATGCTGCGCCGGGGTATCTTCGCCGTGCGCGACAGCATGCAGCGCATTCTGTCCGGCGACCTCAACACCGTCGTCGCCGCCACCGAACGGGGCGACGAGATCGGCGAGATGGCGCGCTCCGCGGAAGCCTTTCGCCACGCCGCCGTCGAAAAGCGCGCACTGGAACACGCGAACGAAGAGACCCGCACGAAAATCGAAACCGAACGGCATGGCCGCGAGGCGGTTGCCCGCGACGACGAACAGCAGGTGAAGGTGGCCGTCGAGGCGCTCGGCCGCGGCCTCAACCGGTTGTCGGACGGCGACCTGACGGTCGTTCTCCTCGATCCCTTCCGCGCCGATCTCGAGCAATTGCGCACCGACTTCAACAACACCGTCGAGCGCCTGCGCAATGTCATGGCCGAGGTGAAGGACAATACCGGCTCCATCCAGTCGAACAGCGGGCAGATGCGCGCGGCGGCCGACGACCTCGCTCGGCGGACCGAGCAGCAGGCGGCCTCGCTGGAGGAAACCTCCGCAGCGCTCGAAGAGATCATGACCACGGTGCGCACGGCGACGGCGCGGGCGGAAGAGGCCGGCCAGATGGTCGATTCGACCAAGGCGAGCGCGGTGGAATCCGAGCGCATCGTCAGCGACGCCATGGCCGCCATGCAGCGCATCGAAGGTGCGTCCAGCGAGATCGGCAAGATCATCAACGTCATCGACGAGATCGCCTTCCAGACCAACCTCTTGGCGCTGAATGCCGGCGTCGAGGCTGCCCGTGCAGGCGAGGCCGGCAAAGGCTTTGCGGTCGTGGCGCAGGAGGTGCGTGAACTCGCCCAGCGCGCGGCCGGTGCTGCCAAGGACATCAAGAGCCTCGTCACGCGCTCCTCGGACGAGGTGAAGACCGGCTCCCGCCTGGTGCAGGCGACCGGCGAATCGCTCGGCCGCATCGGCGGCGACGTGCTGCGCATCCACGAACACATGAGCTCGATCGTCACCGCCGCGCGCGAACAGACGAGCGGCCTCCAGGAAATCAACGTCGCCGTCACCCAGATGGACCAGGTGACGCAGCAGAACGCCGCCATGGTCGAAGAGACCAATGCGGCAAGCCATACGCTGGCCCAGGACGCGGAAAACCTCTCGCGCCTCGTCGGCCAGTTCCAGATCCGCGAGGGCGCACGCGCCTCCGTCGGTAGCCCGAGGGCGGTCTCCACCGCCTCCCGTCCCGCCCCGTCCCCGGCAAGAAACCTTGTCTCCAAGGTTGCCGGAGCATTCAGCAGCAGTGCAGCGTCCAAAGGCAATGCCCAGGCCGCCGCCGAGAACTGGGAAGAGTTCTGATCATGTCCAACGCCATCAAACAGTCCGGCGCCTTTCTCGAAATCGTCTCCTTTCACTTAGGGGAACAGGAATTCTGCATTGACATCATGGCCATCCGCGAAATCCGCGGCTGGGCACCGGTGACGCCGATGCCGCACACGCCGCCCTACGTGCTCGGCCTCATCAACCTGCGCGGCGCGGTGATCCCGGTCATCGACATGGCCTGCCGCCTCGGCATGAAGATGACGGAGCCGTCCGAGCGTTCCGCCATCATCGTCACCGACATTGCCGGCAAGCTGGTCGGCCTGCTGGTCGAGCAGGTCTCCGACATGATGACCATCAAGAGCGAGGACCTTCAGCCGGCGCCGGAGATCATTCCGGAAGCCCAGCGCGCCTTCTGCCGCGGCATCGTGGCGCTGGAAAAGTCGATGGTCTGCTTCCTCAACCTCGACACCGTCATCGCCGACGAACTCGCCCAGGCCGCCTGATCGGGTCTAGGGAAGCATCTCGGGCCTTGTGCACCCGACCGTTTTTCGGTCGGGTGCTTTTGCATGTCGGCAAGTAGTTCCATCTGAAGTTTCGAATATTTGCGCTTTTGAATGCACGATCTTGTGATGATTTATTAGGAACCAAGCGAAGGTGTTGCCGTTTCCTCCATGCTTCCAAAGAGAAACAATGGAGAATTCCCATGAAGAAGACAGTCACCATCGCTCTTGCTTCGCTTCTCGCCATCGCACCCGCCGCCGGCATTGCCTATGCGCAGGATGCAACGGCACCCATGACCTCCGACGGCATGTCGACGGGCTCCATCGCGGCCGATAGCGTGGACGTCGTGAAGATTTCCTCGCTTGAAGCCGATGACAGCCAGCGCGGCGAGGCCGAGCGCCTGACGCTGAAGGCAAACGATCCGGCCACTATGGAAAAGGTCCAGAGCGAGCTGCAGGGCGTGCCGGGCCTGGCCGATGCGCTGGCCTCCAAGAACGTCCAGCTTGAGAACGTCGTTGAAATCCAGACCTCTGCGACCGGCGGCAAGGTCGTCTACGTCAAGTAAATGGCCAATCACCGCGAAAAATGCCCCGGACCTTTCAGGTGCCGGGGCGTTTTTTATGGTTTGCCGTTTTCCCAGGTGACGGTCTCGCCATAGAGCGGCACGGTGGAGATCGACATCTTTGCCGATCCCTCGGTGAGTTCGCGCGAATGGGCGAGATAGATCAGCGTATCGTTCTTCTTGTCGTAGATGCGCGTGACGATCAGCGCCTTCCAGATCAGCGACAGGCCGGACTTGAAGACCTCTTCGCCCTCGCGGTCGAGCTCTATGTCGCCGATGGTGATCGGGCCGGTCTGCTGGCAGGAGATGGCGTTGTTCGATGGGTCTTCGAACCAGTTGCCCTTCTTCAGGCGGTCGATGACGGAACGGTCGAAATAGGTGACATGGCAGGTGACGCCGGAGACCTCGGGATCGGTGACCGCATCGACATAGATATCGTTGCCGATCCAGTCGACGCCGACCTTGCCGACGGTCTCGGCGGTCGCAGGCACGGCGGCGAGCGCCAAGAGGCCGGCGGCGATGACTGTGCGGGGGCGGAAAGAGGCAAAAGTCTTGAGCGGCATCATTGGTCTCCTTGTTCCGCTATCACGTAAGGGACGGACCGCCGCTTGCAAGGTGCCGCGTCAGGATTTCGCGGCGGCGATGATGGCGCGCACGGCGTCCCTGTCGGTCAACGTCAGTTCGTATTCGCGGTCCTTCTCCGTGCCGCCCATGCCGACATGCGGATTGCGGAAGGTCATGCCGCTCGGCACGGTCGTCAGCGCCGCGAAGTGCAGTTCGGTGAGGCCGGTCTCGTCGCGGACCTTTTGGATGTTTTCCGCATCGAGCGCGCCGCAGCCCATGACGACGATACGGCCGCCAGCCTGTTCGTGGGCGCTTTTCAGGATGGCAATGCCTTCAAGCGCGGTGTCGCGCTGGCCGGAGGTCAGCACGCGGTTCACGCCGCAGCGGATGAGCGCTTCCAGCGCCTCGCCGGCATCCGCCGTCATGTCGAAGGCGCGATGGCAGGTGACGGACATCGGGCGCGCGGCCTCGACCAGCGTCTTGGTGCGCGCCTCGTCGATCCGGCCGTCCGGCGTCAGGCAGCCGATGACGACACCCGCGACACCTTCCTCGCGCAGCGCCTTGATGTCTTCGACCATCGTCTCGAATTCCGTTTCCGAATACAGAAAATCGCCGCCGCGGGGGCGAATGATGACGTGGACGGGGATTTTTGCCGCCTTCACCGTGGCGCGGATCGTGGCGAGGCTCGGCGTCAGGCCGCCTTCGACCAGGCTCGCGCAGAGCTCCACCCGGTCGGCACCGGCGTCCTGCGCGGCGAGAAAACCGTCGATGCCTTCGACGCAGAGTTCGATGAGGGGCTTGGTCATGGCGTTTTTCCGGTCTTCGAGGTCAGGCTTCGCGCCAGACGGTTTTCAGGAGCCGCAGCCAGTTTTCCCGGCAAAGCTTCGCAAGGTCGTCTTCGCCGTAGCCGGCGCAGCGCAGCGCCTCGACGAGCGCCTGGTTGCCGGCGGCATCGCCGATCGCGGCGGGGATGGTCGCGCCGTCGAAATCCGAGCCGAGCGCCACGCAGTCGATGCCCATGCGATCCACCATGTGGTCGATATGGCGCACCATGTCGGAAAGGGGCGTATCGGCATTTTCGAGGCCGTCGGGGCGCAGCATGGTGGTGGCATAGTTGAGGCCGGCAATGCCCTTGCGCTCGCGGATCGCGTCGAGCTGGCGGTCGGTGAGGTTGCGCGAGATCGGCGTCAGCGCGTGCGCATTGGAATGGGTGGCGACGAGCGGCGCGGTGCTGATGCGCTCGACGTCCCAGAAACCTTGTTCGGTAATGTGGGCGAGGTCGATCATGATGCCGAGCCGGTCGCAGGCCTTGATCAGCTCGAAGCCGGCATCGGTGAGGCCGGGGCCGGTATCGGGCGAGGAGGGGAAGGCGAAGGGCACGCCATGGCCGAACAGGTTGTGGCGGCTCCAGACGGGGCCGAGCGAGCGCAGGCCCTTGGCATGGAAGGTTTCGAGGTTCGAGAGGTCCTTTGCAATCGGCTCGCAGCCCTCGATATGGAGGACGGCGGCGAAGCGGCCGCTGTCCATCGCGGCGCGAATGTCTGCGGTGGAGCGGCAGATTGACAGGCCGCCGGCCTGCTCCAGCCTTGAGGCGATGTCCGTCATTTCAAGCGCGATCTTCAGCGCTTCGGCCTGATCGCGCGGGCCGACCATGCGGACACTGTAATGGCCGTTCTGGTCCACTTCGCGGGCCGGATAATCTTCCTTCGGCGGGATGAACATGGCGCAGAAGCCGCCGGCCAGGCCGCCCTTGCGGGCGCGGGGCGCGTCGATATGGCCCTTGTCCGTGCCCTCGACGAATTCGGCGATCGGGTCGGCTCCCTTCTGTGCATTTTCCCAAAGGCGCAGGAGAACGTCGTTATGGCCGTCGAAGATCAATTGCATGTGCCGCTCCGAAAAAGAAACGCATCCGATCGGTTGGGTAGAACCGATTCCGCCGATGCCCGCAAGGCGACGGCGGTCGCTCTCAGGCGGCGAAGACCGGCGTGCCGGCAATCCAGGTGGAGACGACGTCGACATCGCGGCCGATGACGGCGAAATCCGCATCGTGGCCATGGGTGAGGCGGCCCTTGCGGCCCGTCATGCCGATGGCTTCCGCCGGATAGAGCGAGGCCATGCGCAGTGCTTCCTCCAGGCCGATGCCGGCGTGGTCGCGCATGAAGCGGATGCAGGAGGCCATGTCGATGTCGGCGCCGGCCAGCGTGCCGTCGGCCAGCGTCAGGCGCCCGCCCTCGCGAAAGATTTCGCGGCCGTTGAGGAAGAAGCTCGTCATGTCGGTGCCGATGGTCGACATGGCGTCGGTGACGAGGAAGATGCGGCCGGGGCCGCGTTTTGCCCGCAATGCGACGCCGATCGAGGCGGGATCGACGTGGAAGCCGTCGGCGATCAGGCCGGCATTCAGGTGGCCGAGGTCCAAGGCGGCGCCGACCATGCCGGGCTCACGGTGGCCGAGCGGGCTCATGGCGTTGAAGAGGTGCGTCATCATGCTGGCGCCCGCCTCGACGGCGGCAGCGGCCGTGCGGTAGCCGCAATCCGAATGGCCGAGGCTGACGGTGACGCCGGCGGCCTTGAGTGCCGCGATCTGCGCGTTGCTGGCGTTTTCCGGCGCGAGCGTCATTAGCAGCGCTTCGAGGCCCTGGCGGGCCGCGATGGTGCGGTCGAGATCGGCCTGTTCCATCGGGCGGATCAGCTGCGGGTCGTGCGCGCCCTTGCGGGCGACGGAGAGATGCGGGCCTTCGAGATGCAGGCCGAGGAAGCCGGGCACGTTTGCCTTACGGGCCGCAAGGCCGGCGGCGATCGTATCGGTGGTCACCGCGCGGTTGTCGGTGATCAGCGTCGGCAGCAGCGCGGTCGTGCCGAAGCGGGCATGGGCCGCGCAAATGGTGCGGATGCCGTCGAGGTCCGGCCGCTCGTTCAGCAGCACGCCGCCGCCGCCATTGACCTGGAGGTCGATGAAGCCGGGGACGAGCGACAGCCCGTCCATCGGCACGATGCGGGCGTCGCCCGGCAGCTCTTTCCGCGCGACGATGCCGGCGACCTTGCCGCCGTCGATCAGGAGCGCGCTGTCCTCATGCCACAGATCGCCGTCGAAAATCCGGGCGCCGGTAATGGCGGTGCGCGCAGTCATCGGGTTTCCGTCACTTTCTTGAGGTTGACCGGCTTGTCGGGATCGAGGCCGCGCCCGCGCGACCAGGCTTCGACGAAGCCATAGAAGGGTACGATGAGGGCAAGCGCATCGGTGATCGGGTGGCCGGTGGCGACGAAGGGCAGTTTGCGCGCGCTTTTCGCACCGGCGGCGGTGACGCCGGCATAGGCGCCGCGGTCGGCGAGGCTGTCGGCCATGCCGGTGACGGAGGCTTCCGCCGCGTCGCGGGCGGCAAGGGCCACGACTGGGAAGGACGGGCCGACGAGGGCGACCGGGCCGTGCAGCACTTCCGCGGAGGAATAGGCCTCGGCATGCATGCCCGAGGTTTCCTTGAACTTCAGCGCCGCCTCGCTGGCGATCGCCAGGCCCGGGCCGCGGCCGAGCACGTAGAGCGACTGGGCGTCCTTGAGGTCGTCGGCAAGCTCGCTCCAGTCGAGCGCCACGGCCTTGGCGAACTGTTCCGGCAGGTTCTTGACGGCGCGGTCGAGGTCGGTGTCGCCCGTCCATTCGGCGAGCACGGCAAGGCCGGCGACGATGGAGTTCACGTAGGACTTCGTGGCGGCAACGCTGATTTCTGGGCCGGCCGAGAGGTCGAGCGAATGCAGGCAGGCGTCTGCCAGCGGCGAGGGCAGCGTGTTGGTGAGCGCAATCGAGATCGCGCCGCCCTTCGTCGCGCCTTCCGCCATGGCGACGATGTCCGGGCTCTTGCCGGACTGGGAGATGGCGATGGCGGCAGCACCGCCGAGCTTCAGCTTGGCGCCGTAGATGGAGGCGAGCGACGGGCCGAGGGAGGCGACCGGCCGGCCGGCGGTGAGTTCGATCGCATATTTCAGGAAGAGGGCGGCGTGGTCGGACGAGCCACGGGCGACGGTCACGAAGAACTGCGGGTCGCGTTCGCGTAGCGCCTTGCCGGCGGCCGTGATGGCGCTGGCGGAATTGGCCAGCAGGCGGGCTGCCGCTTCCGGGATCTCGTTGATTTCTTTCCGCATGTTGGTCTGCATGGCATTACCTTTGTCTGTTTGGACGCTTACGTCTCGGAGAGCGTCAGTTCGGCGACGAAATCGTAGGCGTCGCCGCGATAGATCGACCGGGTAAATTCGACGACCCGGCCGGAACGAAGATAGGAGACCCGCTCGATGGAAAGCCCTGCCGATCCGGCTGGCACGCCGAGCATGGCGGCATCGGGGTCCTTCATGTTGTAGGCGGAAATGCGCTGCACCGCGCGCACCGGCCGGCAGCCGCGCTTTTCCAGCGCCGCATAGAGCGAACCCTGTACCTGCAACGGATCCGGCAGGAATTCCGCCGAGATGCAGGCGCGCTCGATGGCGAGCGGCATGTCGTCCGCCACGCGCAGGCGCCCGAGGCGGGCGACGAGGGCGTCTGCGGGGAGGCCAAGCATCATCATCTCGTCGGGCGAGGGGTGGAACAGGCCGCGGTCGAGCCATTCGGCCTTGGTCGTCAGGCCGCGGCGCGCCATGTCCTCGGTAAAGGAGGTGAGGCGGGAGAGCGACTGCTGCACCTTGGCGACCGGTTTGGCGACGAAGGTGCCAGAGCCGTGGCGGCGCACCAGCAGGCCATCCTTGACGAGGTCGTCGACCGCCTTTCGCACCGTGACGCGGCTGACATTGGCGTGGTCGGCGAGGTCGCGTTCGGCCGGCAGCGCATCGCCGTGGTTCAGCTTGCCGGAGGTGATGGCGTCTTCCAGCGTCTGGCGCAGTTTCAGGTAGAGCGGGCCGGGCACGCCCGATTGCAGGCTTTCCGGGGTGAGGATCGCGGCGAGGGGCGTGCTCATGCGGCGGCTCCCGTGCGCTGTCTGTATCGGTTGGCGGCGAGAGCCACGGCGCCCGTCAGGGCATCCGCTTCGGCCTCCACCAGGATCGACCGGTGCCGCTCGGACAGCCATTCCGGATAGAGCGGTGCCAGCCCGCCGAGCAGGCAGAGGCGCGGTGCGCCGGCAAGCGCCATGATGGCATCGAGGGAGGCGTTCACCGATGCGGCCCCTGCCTTGACGATGGCGATTGCCTGCGGGTCGCCCTGGCGGGCATGGTCGAAGACCAAAGGTGCGTAGCGGCCGAAATCGCCGGGCTTGGAGAGACGGGCGAATTCGACGATGCCGCGCGGATCATGCTTGAACTCGTCCAGCACGGCATCCGTGACGCCCGAGCGGGGAATGACGCCGTCATGGGCGAGCAGCGCTTCCTGCAACAGCGCATGGCCGACGCGCGCGCCGCCGCCGAGATCGCCGACGGTAAAACCCCAGCCGCCGATGTAGCGGACCACATTGTTCTTGCGCCCCATATAGATGGAGCCGGTGCCGAGGATCGCCACCGCACCGTCCTCATCGCCGATCGCGCCCTGGAGGGCGATCAGGCCGTCGGAATCAATGTCGGTGTGGCGGAAGGGTAAGCGGTCGTGCACATAACGGGTGAGATCGCCGACATTGGTGCCGGCAAGGCCGAGAAAGGCGGAGGCGCCGGTGACACCGGTCTCGTCGAACCCGGCATCGCGATAGGCGGCCTTGGCGGCTTCCGTGATCGAAATGATCGCATTGTTGGGGTCGGTCAGGATATTGGCCGCGCCGCTCTTGCCGCGGCCGAGAATGACGCCATGCGGGTCTGCGACCGCGGCACGGCAACTCGTTCCTCCCCCGTCGATACCGAGAATGTAATCCGTCATGGGCACCTCCGGAGACAACGATACCAAAAAAATACCATTAACCAAGGGGTATGGTGGTATCGAAAATAAGCTTTCGTGCAAATTATTGATTTTAAATAATAAAAATATCTGGTGCCAAAAAAGTGGTCTCAAAAATTAATTTCCTATGGACAATTGGTATTTTTTTGGCATTAATTTCGGGCAGAGGAGATATGGCGATGACTGCAGGCAGGACCGAAGGCAGGCATGATCAGGCAAGCGGGCTCGACGAGCGTCAGCCCGTGGATGTCCTGAAAGTGCTGGCCGATGCGCAGAAGGCCGCGGCCGCCGTGGTCGATGCCGCGCTCGCCGATATAGCCGCTGCGGCGCGCCTTGCCGCCGATGCGATTCTGGCCGGCCGGCGCCTCGTCTATGTGGGCGCCGGCAGCTCCGGCCTGATGGCCATGGCCGATGCGCTCGAACTTCCCGGCACCTACGGCATCGCCCGTGATCGCATCGTCATCCTGTTGGCTGGCGGCGCTGCGAGCCTCGAAGATCTCGCCGGCGGTTATGAGGACGACCGCGACCTTGCCTTCAATGATGCCTCGGCTGCTTCGATCGGTGCGGGAGACTGCGTGATTGCCGTTTCCGCGAGCGGCAGCACGCCCTATGTGCTGGCGATCGCCGATTATGCGCGCGAGAAGGGCGCCTCCGTCGTGGCGCTTGCCAACAATCCGGGTGCGGTGCTTTTCGAAGGTGCCGATGTCTCGATCCTGTTGCAGACGCCGCCGGAGGTGATTTCCGGCTCGACGCGCATGGGGGCGGGCACGGCCCAGAAGATCGCCTTCAACCTGTTTTCCACGCTGGTCGGCGTGCATCTCGGCCACGTGCACGATGGCCACATGGTCAATCTCAAGGCCGACAATATCAAGCTGAAGGGGCGGGCCTGCCGCATCGTGTCCGACATTTCCGGTGTCGGGCTCGATGAGGCGGAACGCCTGCTTGCGCGTTCAGAAGGCTCGGTCAAGACGGCCGTCCTGCTCGCCGCGGGGGCAGAGGACGCCAGCGTCGCTGCGGCGGTGCTGGAGCGGTCGGGGCAAAGCCTCCGGCGCGCCCTCAAGGCTCTCGGATAACATGGTCTCAAAACGCGCTGCGGCGCATAAAAGGGGAGAATGAAATGACACGCAACGCAATCAAGGGGCTGCTCCTTGCAACGAGCATTCTCGGCACGGCCGGGCTCGCGCAGGCGCAGGACGTGACGCTCACCATCGAAAGCTGGCGCAACGACGACCTGTCGATCTGGCAGGAAAAGATCATCCCGGCCTTCGAAGCGAAGAACCCCGGCATCAAGGTCGTCTTCTCGCCGACCGCGCCGACCGAATATAACGCCGCGCTGAACGCCAAGCTCGATGCCGGTTCCGCAGGCGACCTCATCACCTGCCGTCCGTTCGACGCCTCGCTGGAACTCTTCAACAAGGGCCACCTTGCCAGCCTGAACGACCTGCCGGGCATGGAGAACTTCTCCGACGTCGCCAAGTCCGCCTGGACGACGGACGATGGCGCGACGTCGTTCTGCGTGCCGATGGCCTCGGTCATCCACGGCTTCATCTACAACAAGGATGCCTTCGACCAGCTCGGCATCGCGGTTCCGGCGACGGAAGCCGAATTCTTCGCCGCCCTCGACAAGATCAAGGCCGACGGCAACTTCATTCCGCTCGCCATGGGCACGAAGGACCTCTGGGAAGCCGCGACCATGGGCTACCAGAACATCGGCCCGACCTACTGGAAGGGCGAGGAAGGCCGCAAGGCGCTCATCAAGGGCGAGCAGAAGCTGACCGACGAAGGCTGGGTCGAGCCCTACCGCGTGCTGGCCAAGTGGAAGGATTACCTCGGCGACGGCTTCGAAGCCCAGACCTATCCGGACAGCCAGAACCTCTTCACGCTCGGCCGCGCTGCCATCTATCCGGCCGGCTCGTGGGAAATCGGCCTGTTCAACACCCAGGCACAGTTCAAGATGGGCGCCTTCCCGCCGCCGGTGAAGAATGCCGGCGACACCTGCTACATCTCCGACCACAACGACATCGGCGTCGGCCTCAATGCCAAGAGCGCCAATTCGGAAGCCGCAAAGAAGCTCCTGACCTTCATCGCGTCCCCCGAATTCGCCGACATCTACGCCAACTCGCTGCCGGGCTTCTTCAGCCTGAATTCGACCGCGGTGAAGATGGCCGATCCGCTCGCCCAGGAATTCGTTTCCTGGCGTGAAAAGTGCCAGCCGTCGATCCGCTCGACCTACCAGATCCTGTCGCGCGGCACGCCGAACCTCGAAAACGAGACCTGGACGGAATCCGCCAACGTCATCAACGGCACGGATACGCCGGAAGTGGCTGGCGAGAAGCTCCAGAAGGGCCTCGATAGCTGGTACAAGCCGGCCAAGTAAGCCTCAGTTTCGGCTGCTGAATTCTGCTTGAGGCGCAGGCGATGCCTGCGCCGGCCCTCTCCCCATAAATCCTGGGGGGAGGGATTTGAGGCAGTGCTGCTCGAAGCGACCGGCGCATGCCATATCCCTTTTCGTCCCGGTGGACAGAGGGTGCCGAAGGGCAAATTCGGGGAGCGACCCCGGCACTATCGTGTATGCTGAAATCGTCATGTGCGGCACAACCGCCGCGCACGGCGTTCGTGCATGCGGACGTCAACGAACAAGAACCGGAGGGGCGAGCTGGGCCATGACCGACATACCTTCTTCTCATGATGCAACAGGGCTGATCAAGCGGCCGAAGCGCTGGCATATCGGCGTTTTCCTGCTGCCGGCCTTCATCGTCTATTCGGCGGTGATGATCCTGCCGCTTATCGAGACGCTGCGCCTCTCGCTGTTCAACACGGTGGACGGCCAGTCGACCTTCGTGGGCCTCGGCAATTTCAAGGTGTTGTTCGGCGACGAGCGCTGGTCCGAGGATTTCTGGAACGCGCTGAAGAACAACGTCATCTTCTTTATCATCCACATGCTGGTGCAGAACCCGATCGGCGTGGCGCTCGCGGCCATGCTGTCGATCCAGAAGCTGCGCTTCGCGGCCTTCTACCGCACGGCGATCTTCCTGCCGACGCTTTTGTCCTTCGTCATCGTCGGCTTCATCTGGAAGCTGATCCTCTCGCCGATCTGGGGCGTGTCGCCCTACCTGATGGATCTTGTCGGCCTGAAGTCGTTCTTCTCGCCCTGGCTCGGCAAGCCGAACTCGGCGCTGATCGCGGTGTCGCTGATCTCGGTCTGGCAATATGTCGGCATCCCGATGATGCTGATCTATGCGGCGCTGCTCAATATCCCCGAAGAGGTGATCGAGGCCGCCGAATGCGACGGTGTGACGGGCTGGAGCCAGTTCTGGAAGATCAAGCTGCCGCTGATCCTGCCCGCCATCGGCATCATCTCGATCCTCACCTTCGTCGGCAACTTCAACGCCTTCGACCTGGTCTATACCGTGCAGGGCGCGCTCGCCGGGCCGGACGGGGCGACGGACATTCTCGGCACGCTGCTCTACCGCACCTTCTTCGGGTTCCAGCTCCAGCTCGGCGACCGCTCGATGGGGGCGACGATCGCGACGGTCATGTTTCTCATCATCCTCGCCGGCGTCTCGCTGTATCTCTTCGTCATCCAGCGGCGCATCCGCCGCTACCAGTTCTGATCGGGAGGGCCGGATATGTCCAAAGCACGCCATTCGCTGACCCGTACCGGGCTCGTCCATCTGGCGCTGATCGGCTACGCGGTGATCTCCATCTTCCCCGTGTTCCTGACGCTGATCAACTCGATGAAGGATCGCAACGCGATCTTCCGCAATCCCATGCAGGTGCCGACTTTCGAAACCTTCGACCTCGTGGGCTACACGACGGTGCTGGGGCAGGGTGATTTTGCGACCTACTTCCAGAACAGCTTCATCGTGACGGTGGTCTCCATCGCGCTCGTGCTGCTGTTCGGCGCCATGGCCGCCTTCGCGCTTTCGGAATACCGCTTCCGCGGCAACATGCTGATGGGGCTCTACCTCGCCATCGGCATCATGATCCCGATCCGCCTCGGCACGGTGGCGATCCTCCAGGGCATGGTGGCGACGGGGCTGGTCAACACGCTGACGGCACTGGTGCTCGTCTATACCGCGCAGGGCATTCCGCTCGCCGTCTTCATCCTGTCGGAATTCATGCGGACCGTCTCCGACGACCTGAAGAATGCCGGGCGCATCGACGGGCTTTCGGAATATTCGATCTTCTTCCGCCTCGTCCTGCCGCTCGTCAGGCCGGCCATGGCGACGGTCGCGGTCTTCACGATGATCCCGATCTGGAACGACCTGTGGTTTCCGCTGATCCTGGCGCCGAGCGAGGCGACCAAGACGGTGACGCTCGGCTCGCAGATCTTCATCGGCCAGTTCGTCACCAACTGGAATGCGGTGCTTGCGGCGCTGTCGCTCGCGATCCTGCCGGTCCTCGTCCTCTACTTCATCTTCTCGCGGCAGCTGATCCGCGGCATCACCTCGGGAGCAGTCAAGTGAGTTCTGCCATTCGCGTTCTTTCCGCCGGCCTCGGCAATATGGGCCGCAGCCATGCGCTCGCCTATCACGAAAATCCGGGTTTCGAGATCGTCGGGCTCGTCAACCGCTCGAAGGTTCCGGTTCCGGCCGGGCTCGAAGGCTATGAGATCCTGCCCTCCTTCCACGAGGCGCTGAAGGAGCTGAAGCCGGAGCTCTGCTCGATCAACACCTATTCGGACAGCCATGCCGAATATGCCATCGCGGCGATGGAAGCCGGCGCCCATGTCTTCGTGGAAAAGCCGCTGGCGACCACGACGGCGGATGCGGAGCGGGTCGTCGCCTGCGCCCGGGAAAACGGCCGCAAGCTGATCGTCGGCTACATCCTGCGCCACCATCCGTCCTGGATGCGGCTCATCGAGGAAGCCCGCAAGCTCGGCGGTCCCTATGTGTTCCGCATGAACCTGAACCAGCAGTCGAGCGGGCCGACCTGGGCGACCCACAAGGCGCTGATGCAGACCACACCGCCGATCGTCGACTGCGGCGTGCACTATCTCGACGTGATGTGCCAGATCACCGACGCGAAACCCGTCGAGGTGCGCGGCATGGGCCTGCGCCTTTCGAACGAAATCGCGCCGGACATGTACAATTACGGCCATCTCCAGGTGTTTTTCGACGACGGCTCGCTCGGCTGGTACGAGGCGGGCTGGGGGCCGATGATCTCCGAAACGGCCTTCTTCGTGAAGGACGTCATGTCGCCGAACGGCTCGGTCTCGATCGTCATGGACCCGAACGCCAAGTCCGACGACATCGACACGCACACCAAGACCGCGGTCATCCGCCTGCACAATGCGGCCACTGGCCCGGACGGCAAGTTCCTGTCGCCGGACGAGGACCTGCGCATGGCGGGCGAGCCCGGCCACCAGGAACTCTGCGACCGCGAACAGGCCTTCGTGCTGAAGGCGATCCGTGAGGATATCGATCTCTCGCGCCACATGGACGATGCGGTGCAGTCGCTGAAAATCTGCCTCGCGGCCGATGAAAGTGTCAGAACCGGCCAACCGGTCAAGCTTTAAGGGGATATCAGTGGGCTCTCTTCAACTTAAATCCGTGCGCAAGTCCTTCGGCAATGTCGATGTCATCAAGGGCATCGACCTCGACGTGCAGGACGGCGAATTCGTCATCTTCGTCGGCCCCTCCGGCTGCGGGAAATCGACGCTTCTGCGCATCATCGCCGGCCTTGAGGATGCGACCTCCGGCTCAATCAGCATCGACGGGACGGAAGTGGCGACCGTGCCGCCGGCCAAGCGCGGCATCGCCATGGTGTTCCAGTCCTACGCGCTTTATCCGCACCTGACGGTGAAGGACAATATGGGCCTCGGCCTCAAGCAGGCGGGCACGCCGAAGGCGGAGATCGAAAGCCGCGTCGACAAGGCGTCGAACATGCTGTCGCTGGACAAATACCTGGCCCGCCGCCCGGCCGAACTGTCCGGTGGCCAGCGCCAGCGCGTCGCGATCGGCCGGGCCATCGTGCGTGAACCGAAGTTGTTCCTGTTCGACGAGCCGCTTTCCAACCTCGATGCGGCGCTGCGCGTCAACACCCGCCTGGAGATCGCGAGGCTGCATCGGGAACTCAAGGCGACGATGATCTATGTCACGCACGACCAGGTCGAGGCGATGACGCTGGCCGACAAGATCGTCGTGCTGGATGCCGGCGTGATCCAGCAGATCGGTTCGCCGATGGAGCTCTACAACCGGCCGGCCAACCTCTTCGTTGCCGGTTTCATCGGGTCGCCGGCGATGAACTTCATCGATGCGGGCCGGCTCGGTATTGCCGATGCGAAGACCATCGGTATCCGGCCGGAGCACCTGGCCCTGTCGCGCGACAGTGGCGAGTGGCAGGCAAAAGCCGTGCATGTCGAACACCTTGGCGCCGACACGATCGTTTATCTCGAATCGGAAAAGGTGGGCTTCTTCACCGTCCGCCTGTTCGGTGAACATCACTATGCCGTCGATGACGTGGTCTTCGCCACGCCGGGCGCCGGCCAGTTGCATCGTTTCGATGCGAACGGCAAAGCGATACGTTGAGGACCCTCATCACGATCCGGTGATCAGGGTGGATTGCGGCAAGTCGAGCTGTGATCTACGATTGTCAAACGTCAGAAACTAACATACAGCCTTGTTTGTATGTTGCGGTGCGGTGGTCCTGTGATCACCGCACCTTCATGTTTTCAGCACCCTGCCGCCAATTCCGGCCGGCACTGCCTATGGAAGAACCCATGCGTTTCGCGAAACCGATTTCGATTGTGACCTTTGGCGCCCTTTTGATTCTCGCCGGCTGCCAGGAAGAACAGGCACAGCAGGGAGGCGCTGCATTTCCGCCGCCGCAGGTGGCCGTGGTCACCGTGAAGGCCGAGGACGTGCCGATCACCAACGACCTGCCAGGCCGCATTGCCGCGACCCGCACGGCGGAAGTGCGCCCGCGCGCGACCGGCATCATCATCGAACGCATCTTCGAGCAAGGTTCGCTGGTCAAGGAAGGCGACGTTCTCTACCGCATCGACCCGGCCTCGTTCCAAGTACAGGTCACCAGCGCCGAAGCGACGCTGCGCCGCGCCAGGGCCGTGCAGGCCCAGGCGCGCAACACCGCCGACCGCCAGGAGCAGCTTCGCAAGTCGAATGTTGCCTCCGCGCAGACCTACGACGACGCCGTAGCGCAGCTCGCACAGGCGGATGCCGATGTTGCGATCGCCGAGGCGAGCCTGGCGACCGCCAAGCTCAATCTCGAATATACCGACGTCAAGGCGCCGATCAGCGGCCGCATCGGGCGCGCGCTGATCACCGAGGGTGCGCTGGTTTCGGCCAACGGCACGGAAAATCTCGCGACGATCCAGCAGCTCGACCCCGTCTATGCCGACTTCACCCAGTCGGCGACGGACCTCATCCGGCTGCGCAAGGCGTTGCAGGACGGCGCCCTGATGGCTGACAACAATTCTGCGAAGGTCAAGCTGGTGCTGGACGACGGCACGGCCTATGCGCATCCAGGCAAACTGCTGTTCTCCGAAGCCGCCGTCGACGAGACGACCGGCCAGGTGACGCTGCGCGGCGAGTTCCCGAACCCGGACGGCGACCTGCTGCCGGGCATGTATGTGCGCGTGCAGATCGAGCAGGGCATCGAGAAGGACGCCGTCATCGTGCCGCAGCAGGCGGTGCAGCGCGACGCTTCGGGCAGCGCGCTCGTCTACGTCGTTTCCGCCGATAACAAGGCCGGCACCCGCAGCGTGCGCGTCGGCCGCGCCGCCGGCACGAACTGGGTCATCACCGATGGCCTGAAGAACGGCGAAAAGATCATCGTCGAGGGCTTCCAGAAGGTTCAGCCGGGCGGCGAGGTCGTGCCGGCCGAATGGGACCCGAACGCGGTTGCCAGGGACTCGCAGCCGGCTGCCGAAGGTGATGCTGCCAAGGCCGGTGAAGCCGGCAAGGCTGAAGACGGTGCTGCAAAGACCGACGAGGCTGGCAAGGCGGAAGGCGGCGAGGACGCTGCCAAGACCGAGCCGGCGAAGTGAGGATCTGAACGATGCCCAGTTTTTTCATCGACAGGCCGATTTTCGCCTGGGTCGTCGCGATCTTCATCATGATCGCCGGCGCCATCTCCATCCCGCTCTTGCCGATCGCGCAATATCCGGACGTCGCCCCGCCGCAGATCACGGTATCGACGACCTATTCCGGCGCGTCCTCACAGGACACCTACCAGAGCGTCACCAAGCTCATCGAGGATGAGCTGAACGGCGTCGAGGGCATGCTCTATTTCGAATCGACCTCGAGTGCCTCGGGTTCGGCTGAAATCAACATCACCTTCGCACCCGGCACCGATCCGAGCCAGGTCTCGGTCGACGTGCAGAACCGCGTCAGCCGCGTTGAGCCGCGCCTGCCCGATTCCGTGCGCCGCCAGGGCGTGCAGGTCGAAGAGGCCGGCTCCGGCTTCCTGTTGATCGTCGCGCTGACCTCCACCGATGGCTCGATGGATGCCATCAGCCTCGGCGACTACGTCAACCGCAACGTCCTCTCCGAAATCCAGCGCGTGCCCGGCGTCGGCCGTGCGCAGCTTTTTGCCACGCAGCGCTCCATGCGCATCTGGCTCGATCCCGCCAAGATGCTCGGCCTCAACCTGACGGCCGCCGACATCACCGCCGCCGTCCAGGCGCAGAACGCACAGATCGCGGCCGGCAGCATCGGCGCGCAGCCAAACCCGATCACCCAGCAGATCGCGGCACCCGTCAACATCAAGGGCCAGCTCACGACGCCGGAAGAGTTCGGCGCCATCGTGCTGCGTGCGAATGCGGACGGCTCGGCTGTGCGCCTGCGTGACGTCGCGCGCATCGAAGTGGGCGGCGAGACCTATTCCTTCTCGACGCGCCTCAACGGGCAGCCGTCGGCCGCCGTCGCCGTGCAGCTTTCGCCGACCGGCAACGCCATGGCGACCTCGGAGGCGATCAAGGCGCGCATGGACGAGCTTGCGGAATTCTTCCCGCCGGGCCTCGAATATTCGACGCCCTACGACACTTCGCCCTTCGTCAAGGTGTCGATCGAGAAGGTGCTGCACACGCTGCTTGAAGCCGTCGGCCTCGTCTTCCTCGTGATGTTCCTGTTCCTGCAGAACATCCGCTACACGATCATCCCGACGCTCGTCGTGCCGGTCGCCCTTCTCGGCACCTGCGCCGTCATGCTCGCCATGGGCTTCTCCATCAACGTGCTGACGATGTTCGCCATGGTGCTCGCCATCGGCATTCTCGTCGACGATGCGATCATCGTGGTGGAGAACGTCGAGCGCATCATGTCGGAAGAGGGGCTGCCCCCGAAGGAGGCGACCCGCAAGGCGATGAAGCAGATCACCGGCGCTGTCATCGGCATCACGCTGGTGCTTGCCTCGGTGTTCATCCCGATGGGCTTCTTTCCGGGCGCCGTTGGCGTCATCTACCAGCAGTTCTCGCTGACGATGGTCGTCTCGATCCTGTTCTCCGCCTTCCTCGCGCTCTCGCTGACACCGGCGCTGGCGGGCAGCTTCCTGAAGCAGGTTCCGAAGGGGCACCACCACACCAAGCGCGGCTTCTTCGGCTGGTTCAACCGCGGTTTCGACCGCTCTTCGAAAGGCTATAGCGGCAGCGTGAGCTGGTTGATCCGCCGCACCGGCCGGTTCATGGTGATCTACCTCGCCATCCTCGCCGGCCTCGGCTACCTGTTCATGAAGCTGCCGTCGTCGTTCCTGCCGGACGAGGACCAGGGCTTTGCCATCGTCATGATGCAGCTTCCCTCGGAAGCGACGGGCCACCGGACCGACGAAGTGCTCACTCAGGTCGAGCAGATCTTCGGCAAGGAGCCCGCGGTCGAGACGATCGTCGGCATCAACGGCTTCTCCTTCTTCGGTTCGGGGCAGAACGCGGGCCTGGCCTTCGTGACGCTGAAGGACTGGAGCGAGCGCGGGCCGGAGAACTCGGCGCAGGCGATTGCCGGACGCGCCAGCATGGCGATGAGCCAGATCAAGGATGCGATCAGCTTCGCGCTGTCGCCGCCGCCGATCCAGGGTCTCGGCACGACGGGCGGCTTCTCGTTCCGTCTGCAGGACCGCGGCGGCCTCGGCCAGCAGGCGCTGTCGGCCGCAAGTGCCCAGCTTCTCGGCCTTGCGGCCCAGAGCAATGTGGTTGCGGGCGTGCGCGTCGAGGGCATGCCGGATGCGGCGCAGGTCAATGTCGTGATCGATCGCGAGAAGGCCAACACCTTCGGCGTGACCTTCGCCGACATCAACTCGACGATCTCGACCAATCTCGGCTCAACCTATGTCAACGACTTCCCGAATGCCGGGCGCATGCAGCGCGTGACGGTCCAGGCGGATCAGAACGAACGCATGCAGGTGGCCGATCTCTTGAAACTCAACGTGCGCAATTCGAGCGGGGGCATGGTGCCGCTCTCGGCCTTTGCGACCGCGGAGTGGACGATGGCGCCGACGCAGACGGTCGGCTACAACGGCTATCCCGCCGTGCGCTTCAGCGGAGATACGAAGCCCGGCTTCTCCTCCGGTGATGCGATTGCGGAAATGCAGCGGCTTGCCGCCCAGCTTCCGCCGGGCTTCGGCTACGAGTGGACGGGCCAGTCGTTGCAGGAAATCCAGTCCGGTTCGCAGGCGCCGATCCTTGTCGGCCTGTCGATCCTCCTGGTGTTCCTGTGCCTTGCGGCGCTCTATGAAAGCTGGTCGATCCCGTTTGCTGTCATCCTCGTCGTGCCGCTCGGCGTCATCGGCGCGGTCATCGCGGTGACGCTGCGCGACATGTCGAACGACGTGTACTTCAAGGTCGGCCTGATCGCGATCATCGGCCTCTCGGCGAAGAACGCGATTTTGATCATCGAGTTCGCCAAGGAGCTGATGGAGGACGGCAAGTCGCTGATCGATGCGACGATCGAGGCCTGCCACCTGCGTTTCCGCCCGATCCTGATGACCTCGCTTGCCTTCACGCTCGGCGTTCTGCCGCTCGCGATCGCGACGGGCGCAAGCTCGGGCAGCCAGCGTGCCATCGGCACCGGCGTGATGGGCGGCATGATCACCGCCACGGTGCTCGCCATCTTCTTCGTGCCGATCTTCTTCGTCTTCGTGATGAAGCTGTTCGGCTACGGCAAGAAGAAAAAGGAGGAGCCGGCTCCGGTCGCAAGCCCGGCGGAGTAGGCCGCCATGCGCCGGACCAAGGCAGAGGCCAAGGAAACCCGCCAGCAGATCCTGCTGGCGGCCGAAAAGGTCTTCTACGAAAAGGGTGTCGCCCATGCCTCTATGGAGGATGTGGCGCGCGCCGCGGGGGTCACCCGCGGCGCCATCTACTGGCACTTCGCCAATCGGGCGGATCTCGTGCTGGAACTCTACAACTCGCTGCCCATGCCGCAGGAAGATCTCATCGCCCGCGAATTGGAGGCGGAGAACGCGGATGTCTTCGGCGTTCTGGAGCGGGTGGGCCGGGAATGGCTGGAACTGCTCGCCACCGACGAGCACCGCCAGCGCATCCTCTCGATCCTGCTGCGCTGCGATACAAGCGGCGAATTCGCCGCCATTTCCGAACGCCAGAACGATCTCGACGACGAGCACATGCAGGCGCTGGAAGCCGCCTTTGCCAAGGCGGAGGGCCAGGGCAAGCTCGACGGCGCCTGGACGCCACGCTCCGCGGCGTCCATGTTGCGCTGGGTCATCAAGGGGCTATGCTCGGAATGGCTGCTGTTCGGCCGCCGCTTCGACATTGCCAGCGAAGGCAAGGACGCTCTACACCGGCTGTTTGCGACCTATGCCTCGCACGCGCCGTCAGCGCGATAGGCCTCCAGCCGCGCGATCCAGTCGGCGCCGATCTTCCAGCGCCTGAGCACCGAAACCGGATCTTCCGCATCGAGTCGCGAACAGATGCGGTAGATTTCCAGCACTTCCGGCGTCATCTCGCCGCGCTGGCAGAAATACATCGCCGCCGCATAGCGCGCCCGCCCGGACCATTCGGCGCCGGGTGGTGTCGCGATGATCTGCCAGTTGCAGCGGGTTTCCTCGTCCATGTTACTTGAGGCCGGGCGGTGTGGCCGTGCGGCGGGCGAGCTTGACGAAGGGCCGCGGCACGATCTTCGCGCGTTTCATCATCTTCTGGTATTTCAGCTCCCGCATCGCATAGATCTCCACCCACAGGTCGTCCGTGAACTTCGAGCCGTAAGGCCGTTCGAGGCTGGCGATCGCGATGTTGCGCTTGGCCGTCGGCGACCAGATCGCGGCGGTGACGAGGCCGGCCTCGTGTTTCTGGCGATGATAGACGAGGGCATGCTCGGCGGGAATATTCCCTTCGATTTCAAGGCCGACGAGGATGTGCTTCAGAGTTTGATTCCGCCGCGCATCGAGGATCGCGCGCCGCCCGTTGAAGTTCGGCTTGTCGGGATCGACCAGCCATTCCAGGCCGATTTCATCAGGCATGCGCACCCGGTCGGCGCGCAACGCCCCTTCGGCAGTGACAAAATCCGCATTGGCGACGATGAAGCCCGTCTCGATGCGCGCCTGATCCAGCGCGCCGAAGCCGATCGCGCGGATGGCGTGTTCCTGCCCGGCATTCCACAGGCGGTCCCACAGCGAGAGCGCTTTTGCGCGCGGCACGAAGAGTTCGTAGCCGAGGTCGCCGGTGAAGCCGGTGCGCGAGATCGTCACCGTGCCGTCCTCATGCGGGAAGGTGGCGATGTCGAAGGGTTTCAGTTTTTCCGTGCCGACGAAGCCGGCGTCGCGCAGCACCGCATGGCTGGTCGGTCCCTGCAAGGCGAGGCCGGCGATCTCCTCCGTCTCCTCGCGGATATCGACGGAAAAGCCGAAGGCGCTATCGAGCAGCCAGGGCAGATGGCGTTCCTGGCAGCAGAGGCGGAATTCCTGCTCGCCGAGGCGGAAGAGCGTGCCGTCGTCCAGCACATGGCCGTGGTCGTCGCACCAAGCGGTGTAATGCACGCGGTTGACGCCGAGTTTCCGCACGTCGCGCAGCGTCAGGCGGTTGAGGTAGCGTTCGGCATCCGCGCCGGTGATGCGGTATTTCACCATGGGCGAGATGTCGAAGAGCGCGGCGGTGGAGCGGATGGCGAAATATTCGAGCTCGCCGTCGAACAGCGAATGCGGCGCCTTGTAGCCCGCCCAGTTGTACCAGTCGTTGACTTCGCTCAGCGCCATCAGCCGGTCGTGGAACGGCGTTTCCAGGCGGGGCAGGCGGATATGGTCGCGGGCGGCGCGGCGCAGTTCGGCGGCGGATTTTGTCATGGCGTTCATGCTTTCGCTCCCGAAAGGATGTGGCGCGCGGCGTTCCAGCCTGGCAGGCCGGAAATGCCGCCGCCCGGATGCGCGCCGGCGCTCGCGAGATAGAGCCCCTCGATTGGCGTTTTGTAACCGGAGGCCGCACTGGTCGGTCGGTTGATCAGCAGTTGGTCGGCTTGCAATTCGCCATGATGCCAATGCCCGCCAGGCAGATTGTACTCCGCCTCGATATCGACCGGCGTCATCAGGCTGGCGGCGACGACGGATTTTCCGATGCCCGGCGCGTGACGCTCCAGCGTCTCCAGCACGATCTTCAGGAAAGCCGGTTTGCCAGCCTCCCAGCCCGCCTTGAGGCGATAGGGCGCGTATTGCACGAGCGCCGAGAGCGTGCAGCCGCCGGCCAGCGCCAGCGAGGGATCGGCAAGGCTTGGCAAGGTTATCTCCATGACCGGATCGGTGGAGAACTCGCCGTACTTGGCCGGGTTGAAGGCGCTTTCCACCTGCTGCATCGAGCGCACCAGCACGATGCGCCCATTGCGGGCCGCCGCCGGAAGGCCTTCGAAATTCGGGACACTGTCCAGCGCGAGGTCGAGCTTGGCGACATTGCCGTAGCTGCGCACGTTCTTCACCGAGCGCACGAAGCCGGTGCCGCTTTCGGCGGGATCGACAAGGTTGAGGAAAGTAGTCTGCGGGTGGATCGCCGAGACGACAATGGGGGCGGTGATCTCCGTGCCGTCGCGCGTGACGACACCGCTGGTGCGGCCGCGGTCGGCGAGGATGCGGCCGACGGGCGTGCCACAGCGGATGGTCACGCCGGCCTTTTCCGCCGCGCGCACGAAGGCGGGGGCGACGCTCGCCATGCCGCCGGACGGCACATATTGGCCGCCCGTCTTGCCGGCCACGTCGCCGGTCAGGCGATAGTAGAGGCCGAGCAGCGAGGTGGGGGAGCGTGGGCCGAGATGCACGCCGAGCGTCGCGTCGAAGGCGACGAGGCCCTTCAGGCGGTCGTCGGTCAGATATTCGTCCGCCACGTCGGCGACGTTCATCAGCAGCATGCGCAGGAAATCGCGGCCTTCGCTGCGGCCCTTGCGGATCAGCCCGAGGCCGGCGGCGGCAAAGGTCGCGAAATCGCCGAGCGCGATGGCGCCGATCTGCGGCGGCGGGCGGCGCAGGAAACGCTTCAGCACGCCGGCCTGGAAGGCGAGCTTCGTGCGCATGGCGGCGAACGCGGCGGCCTCTTCGGCGGAGACGCCGTCGATGGTCTCGCCATAGGCACCCTTGAGCACGACGGCCTTGCCTGAGCCGTCGAGCACGGTCGTTGGCAGCAGCGTCTCGCCGCCTGCAAGATCGAGGCCGAGGTCGCGGGCGACTTCGGCATCCAGCCGGTTGACGAGATGGGCGAGGCCGGCGGAGCGGAAGCCGGGGGCGAATTCGCGGCCCCGGGTCGCGCCGCCCGGTTCGTTCGCTGCTTCCAGCACCAGCACCTTGCGGCCGCCCTTGGCGAGGCGGGTGGCGGCGGCGAGCCCATTGTGGCCGGCGCCGATAACGATCGCATCAAATGACGTCATGGGCTTTGCTCATCTGTTCGGGGGTACGCTTCAGATCGCGCAGGATTTCGGCGGCGGCGTTGCGGCCGGGCGCGCCCATCACGCCGCCGCCCGGATGGGTGGAGGAGCCGCACATGTAGAGCCCGTGAATGGGGCTGCGATACTGGGCATAACCCGGCACCGGCCGGTTGAAGAGAAGCTGGTCGAAGGTGAGTTCACCCTGGAAGATGTTGCCTTCTGTGAGGCCCACCTCATTCTCGATTTCGCGCGGCGTGCGCACTTCCATATGCACGATGCGCTCGCGAAAGCCCGGCGAATAGCTGGCGATCTGGCTGATGACGGTTTCGGCGAAGGCGTCGCGGTCGGCATCCGTCCAGTCGCGGCCCTCCACCTTCGGCGGGCAATATTGCACGAAGCAGCTCATGAAATGTTTGCCGGGCGAGGCCATGGTCGGGTCGAGCGTCGTCGGGATGACCATGTCGAGGAAGGGATCGGTCGACCAGCGCCCGTCCTTCCAGTCGTCATAGGCGCGCTCCATGCGCTCGATCGAATCGGTGAAATGCATGTCGCCGCGCATGCAGGAGGAGCCCTCGGGGAGCGCCGGGAATTCCGGCAGGCTGTCGAGCGCGATGTTCACCTTGCCCGACGAGCCGCGCATCTTGAAATGCTTGACGCGGTGGACGAAGTCGCCGGGCAGCGCGTCCTCGTCGACGAGTTTCAGGAAGGTGCGCTTCACATCGGCACTCGAGACGACGAGATCGGCGCGCACCTCGTCGCCATTGGCGAGCACGACGCCCGTCGTGCGGCCGCCGCGGGCGAGGATCTTCGAGACTTCGGCATCGGTGCGGATCACGCCGCCGGCAGCCTCGAAGGAGCGGGCGAGGGCCTGCGTCACCGCGCCCATGCCACCGCGGGCATAACCCCAGGCGCCGACCGAGCCGTCCACTTCGCCCATATAGTGGTGCAGCAGGACATAGGCCGTGCCGGGCGACATCGGGCCGAGCGCGGTGCCGATGATGCCGGAAAGGGCGAGGTAGGCCTTGATGACGTCCGTCTCGAAATATTCATCGAGATAGTCGGAGATCGACATGGTCCAGAAGCGCAGCGTCTCGGCCATTTCGTGCGGGCTGAACTCGCCGAACTTCTTGGCGAGATAGAGCAGCTCGGAAATGTCGCGCGGGCGGAAGCTGAACGGGTCGGGTGCGGTGCGCATCAAGAGCGGCTGGATGAAGCGGCACTGGCGGGTGACGTCGCGAGCGTAGCGCTCGTAGGCTTCCGCGTCGCGCTTCGAATAGCGCGCGAATTCGCGGCGGTGGCTGTCGTGGTCGCGGTAGGAGGCGAGGTAGTCGCCGTCGCGGGTGAAGACCGCGCCACCCTCGTAGGCGATGACCTGGAGGCCATGTTTCGGCAGTTCGAGGTCGCGCATGATCTCGGGCCGGAACAGCGAGCAGACATAGGAACAGTTGGAATAGAGGAAGCCGGGCGTGAGCTCGCGGCTGGTCGCGGCACCGCCGACCCACCCATTCTTTTCCAGCACCGCGACCTTGAGGCCGGAGCGCTGGAGATAACACGCCGTGACCAGCCCATTATGGCCGCCGCCGACGATCAGGGCGTCGTACTTTTGCATTTTCGATGTCTCCCTTGTTTCTAAAAGCTGCATCAAAAGCAAAATGTTGTCCAGAGATTCTGAATGATCATTCAGCAAGTATCTTGCAATCTCCTGATTATGCGCTAGAATTTCGACCCATCGACAAGCGCACGGCCACGCGGCCGCTAGGGTGACGGAGGCCATGACGGCGACGGTTGAGGACGGTGCGGCCCTGGAGCCCGAATATGACGAGGCGGCGATCCGCTTTCTCGGCGTGCTGTGGGGCGAGGGCTATCTTTCGCCCGGCGGGCCGGCGGAGGTCGATCGCGTGCTTTCCGGCGTCGCGCTGCAAGGCCGGCATGTTCTCGATTTCGGCTGCGGTGCGGGTGGCATCACCCTGCATATCGCCAGGACCTATGCGCCGGCCGAAATCGTCGGCTACGATGTCGAGCAGCCGGTGATCGACCGGGCGCGTGCGGCCGCGATCGCCGCGGGGTTTTCATCCGTCGCGCACTTCGTTTCCAGCCCGCCCGGCCGGCTGCCGTTCGACGACGGGCAATTCGACGTCATCTTCTCCAAGGATGCGATGATCCATGTGCGCGACAAGGAGGCGCTGTTTTCCGAGCTTTTTCGCGTGCTGAAGCCCGGCGGGGTCTTTGCCGCATCCGACTGGCTGATCGCCCATGACGGCGAGCCGAGCCCCGAGATGAAGGACTATATCGCCGCCGAGGGCCTGAGCTTCGGCATGGCCTCGTCGCGCCGCTACCTGCGCGCGATGGCGGCGGCGGGGTTCGTGGACGGCGCGGTGGAAAGCCGCAATGCCTGGTATCGCGACGTGGCGCGCGAGGAGCTCGCGCGACTGAAGGGACCGCTCTACGCCGCCGCGGTGGCGGCCGTGGGCGAAGCCCATGTCGAGAAGAATATCCGCACTTGGACGGCCATGCAGAAGGTTCTTGACAGCGGGGAGCATTGTCCCACTCATCTGCGCGGCAGCAAGCCGGCCGCGGGAGTGAGCCCGTGACCGTGCTGCTCAGAAATCCCAAGGGCAAGGTGACGGTGAAGATGCGGGCAGGCGGGGCTGAACAGGGCTCGGGCGACGGCGAGAAGCGGGGCCGCAAGGCCTCCAAGGAAACGAGGCGGCAGCAGCTCATCGAGGCGACGATCGATTCGCTCGCCAAGCGCGGTTATTCCGACACCACGCTCGCCGACGTGGCTGACGGCGCCGGCCTTTCCCGCGGCATCGTCAACTTCCATTTCGAGAGCAAGGAAAACCTGCTCATCGCGACGCTGCAATATATGTCGGAAGAGTACGGCGACCATTGGAATGCCGCGCTGGAAAAGGCCGGTCCAAGCGTCGCCAGCCGCCTGTGGGCCATCGTTCACGCGGATTTCGACCGCAAGATCTGCACCAAGCGCAAGCTGGCGGCCTGGTGCGCCTTCTGGGGCGAGGCGAAGTCGCGGCCGACCTACCAGGCGCTCTGCGGCGCGCGTGACGTCAAATACCAGGAAACAGTGATCTCGCTCTGCACCGAGCTGAAGGCCGAGGGCGGCTATGCCTACGAGCCGGAGCCGATGGCGCTGTCGCTCTGCGCCATGCTGGAAGGGCTGTGGCTGCGCCTGATGATGGGCGACGGCACCACGCGGGAGAAGGCGCTGGAGGCGGCGATCGCCTTCGTCGCGATCGCTTTCCCGAAACATCTCACGATCCAAGGACCACAACCACAATAGGGAACCCGAAAACGGGGAAGGAGTACGGCATGAAGACTGCTAACACGGCCAGGCGCACCACAACGGCGGCATTGGCCGCTCTCCTCGCCCTCACAACCGCGCTTCCCGCCTTCGCCGCCGATACGCTTACCGTCTTCGACTGGTCCGGCTACGAGGACCCCGCCTTCCACCCCGCCTACACCGAAAAACACGGCGGCTCGCCGGATTTTTCCTTCTTCGGCGATGAGGAGGAAGCTTTCCAGAAACTGCGCTCCGGCTTCAAGGCCGATATCGCGCATCCCTGCGCGCAAAGCATCGTGAAATGGCGCGAGGCCGGTCTGCTGGAGCCGCTCGACACCGCCAAGCTCACGGCCTGGAACGACATGCTGCCGGCCTTCAAGTCGATGAAGAACCTGATGACGGCCGAGGACGGTACGGCCTGGTTCATCCCCTTCGAATGGGGCAACACAGTGCTGACCTATCGCACCGATACGGTGAAGCCGGAAGAAGTCGCCTCGCTGAAGGCCTTTGCCGATCCGAAATTCAAGGACCGCGTGTCGATCGGCGACAATGTCGACGACGCCTACGCGCTGGCGGGCCTCGCCATCGGCCTCAAGGACCTGACGGCGATGACGGATGCGCAGTTCCAGGAGGCGTCGGCCTTCCTGCGCGCCGTGCACCAGAACGTGCGGCTCTACTGGACGGACAACACCGATCTCAGCCAGGCGATGGCGAGCGGCGAGGTCGATCTCGCCTGGGCGTGGAACGAGACGGCGACGACGCTGCAGGCCGAGGGCCAGCCGGTGGTGATCAAGAAGGATACGACGGAAGGGCTTTCGACCTGGGTTTGTGGCTATTCGCGGCTGAAGGGCGGCGAAGGCAGCCCCGATCTCGCCTATGACTACCTGAACGCCGTCACCGATCCGGCCGTTGCCGCCTATATGGTGGAAAGCTGGGGTTATGGCCATTCCAACGCCAAGGGCATGGCCGCCGTCGACCCGAAAATCCTTGCCGACAAGGGCTATGCGGATGTCGAATCCTTCGTCGCCAACACGCTCTTCCAGGCGCCGATCCCGACGGAGTTGCGGCAGAAGATGATCGCCGAGTTCGAGAAGATCAAATCGGGGTATTGAGGGGCAGAGGGGCTCCCGGCTTCGAACGACGAAGATGGGAGCCCGATCTTCTTGGAACGTCTCGCAGCTACCCGCGTTTTGCTTGCCTCAGTTTGCGTGAGGTATTGCGTCATGGACCCGAAACGCTGGAGTAAACCGATCACATTCGAAACGCCCCGTCTTGGCCAGTACAGGACGATCGCCAGCACACAGGAAGCGGCAAGGGCGCTTGAGAACGACTGGCCCGTGGAAAAGGGGCGGCAGCTCAAGGAAGCGCGCAAGATGTGCGTGGCGGTGCTTGCCGGCAGGAAGCCGCCCTCGGAGGCGAGAAACGCCTTCATTGCCGCCGCCGTCGAGGCACACGTTTTCGTACGGGAAAAGTGAATCTCGAACGGCCTTTTTTAGACCCGACGTACCGCTTCATACTCCGCCAGAAGCACGAACGCATCCGGATCATAGGCGAGGCGGATTTCTGCGCCGATCGGCAGGTCGTCCGCGCCGTGATCGTTGGTCTCGACCATGGAGAGCGGCTGTTCCAGCCCGTCGACGCCGACGGTCAGATGCGTGACTTCGCCGAAATAGGCGCGGTTCTCGATGCGGCCGGCGAGTTCGTGCGGGGCGCGGTCGTTGTCCCAGAGCAGGCGCAGGCGTTCCGGGCGAATGCCGACGGTGACGTGGCCGTTCTCGGCCGTAAAACCGTGCGGCTTGTCGAGGTTGACGGCGCCGAAGCGGGCGGCGTCGACCGAGACGGCGTTGCCCTGTTCGCCCAGCACCTTCGCCGTCAGGAAGTTCATGCCGCCCAGGAAGTCGGCGACTTTTCGCGTGCGCGGGCGCTGGTAGATTTCCTTCGGCGTCGCGATCTGCGCAATGCGGCCGCCGAACATCACGGCGATGCGGTCGGAAAGCGCCAGCGCCTCGTACTGGTCGTGCGTGACGAGGATGAAGGTAATCCCGACGGCCTTTTGCAGCGTGCGCAGTTCCACCTGCATTTCCTCGCGCAGCTTCTTGTCGAGGGCCGACAGCGGCTCGTCGAGCAGCAGCACCTTCGGGCGCATGACGAGGGCGCGGGCGAGCGCCACGCGCTGGCGCTGGCCGCCGGAAAGTTCGTGCGCCTTGCGTTTTCCGAGGCTGGACAGGCGCACCTGGTCGAGCGCGTCGCCTACGCGTTTCTTCTCGTCTTCCGGCGAGAGTTTCAGCCGCTTCAGGCCGTAGGCGACGTTTTCGGCGACGTCGAGATGGGGGAAGATGGCGTAGTTCTGGAACACCATGTTGGTCGGCCGCTTGTTCGGCGGCAGCGTCAGCGAGGGGGCGCCATCGATAAAGATCTCGCCGGCCGTCGGCGTCTCGAAGCCGGCAATCGAGCGCAGCAGCGTGGTCTTGCCGCAACCGGAGGGGCCGAGCAGCGAGAAGAACTCGCCTTCGCCGATGGTCAGCGAGACGTCGTCGAGCGCCTTGTAGATGCCGTAGAACTTCGACACGTTCTGGATCTCGATCATGGGACGGTCGGGCATGGATCGCTCCTAGAATTTGTCAGGGGAAAGTGGAAACCGGTTTTCCCGAGAAGACAAACGAAAACAAAAGAATCTAGAGCAGGTCTGGTTCAGTCTGAACCAGACCTGCTCTAGGGCAGCATGAGCGCCAGCTGCGTGCGTTTTTCGGCACGGCGGCGCAGGATTTCGGCGAGGGTCAGCATCAGGATCGAGGCGACGAGCATGATCGTGCCGAGCGCCAGCACGCCGGGCAGCTTGGCGGCGAAGCGCAGCTGGCCCCAGATATAGACCGGCAGCGTCGGCGCGGTGCCGGACAGGAAGAAGGCGAGGATGAACTCGTCGAGCGAGATGGTGAAGGTGACGAGCAGGCTGGAGACGATGGCAGGCGCCACGACCGGCAGCGTGACGCGCCGGAAAGTGCCGATGGCGGTTTCGCCGAGGTCGTAGGAGGCTTCTTCCAGGCTGCGGTCGAAGCCCTCGAAGCCGGAGACGAGCACGGACATCGCATAGGGCACGCAGAACACGGTCTGGCCGAGGATGACGGTGACGAGCGACAGCTCGATGCCTATGGCCAGCACGATCATCAGCAGCGATACCGCGACGATGATTTCCGGCAGGAAGAGCGGCGCCATGATGAGGCCTGCCGCCGTCCTCTGCCCGCGAAACCTGTAGCGCGTGATGGCGCGCGCCGCGCAGATGCCGAGCACGGTGGAGAGCACTGCCACCGATATGCCGACGACGAGGCTGTTCCAGGCCGCTTCCATCATCACCGAATTGCCGGCAAGCGAGGCGTACCATTTGGTGGTGAAGCCGGCGAGCGGGAAGGTCGTCGTCGCCGCATTGTTGAAGGAGAAGACCGGCAGCAGCAGGATCGGCAGGTAGAGGAAGAGGAAATAGACCGCGACATAGACCGGCAGCCAGGGAATGAAGCGCAGGCGCTGCGTGAGGACGCTCATTTGATCCTCCTGACGATGAATTTCAGCGCGAGCACGACGGCGGCTGCGGCGAGCGAGACGAGGATCATCGTCGTCACGGAGAGGGCGGCGCCGAGCGGCCAGTTCGCGCCCTTGCCGAACTGCGCCTGGATGGCGGTCGCGATCATCACGCCGTCCTTGCCGCCGACGAGGCGCGGCGTCACGTAGTCGCCGACGGTCGGGATCATCACGATGAGGAAGGCCGAGACGACGCCCGGCAGAGACAGCGGCAGGGTGACGCGGAAGAAGGCGCGCAGCCGGCTGTCGCCGAGGTCGCGCGCGGCCTCGATATAGGTGCGGTCGATCTTCTGCAGCGAGACGTAGATCGGCAGGATGGCGAAGGCGGCCCAGCTGTGCACCAGCGTGATGACGACGGCGTTGGAATTGTAGAGGAGCGAGGCCACCGGCTTGTCGATGAGGCCCATCGAGATGAGGCCGGTGTTCATGACGCCGCCATAGCCGAGGATGACCTTCCAGGACATGACGCGCAGCAGGTAGCTGGTCCAGCACGGCACGGTGACGAGGAAGAGCCAGAGGTTCTTGTGCACCCCGCCATGGAAGGAGATGAACCAGGCGATGGGGTAGGAGAAGACGACCGTGACCACGCTCACCGTCAGCGAGATCCACAGCGAGCGGATGAAGAGGTCGCGATAGATCGGTTCGGTCAGCGCTTGGCGGTAGTTTTCCAGCGTGAAGGTGCGGTCGATGTCGAGATAGTTCTGGGTCCAGAAACTGTAGGCGATGACGATGAGGACCGGGAGAAAAAGCAGCGCCAGCGCATAGAGGAAGGTCGGCGAGATCATGGCGAGGCCGCGGGCCTCTTCGCTGCGTGTCCAGGCCCGGCGTTTTGCCGGGGAGGGCGTGTCAGCGATCCTGTCGAACGCCGCCGCCGTCATGGGGCGGGGCTCCGGTCGCGGCAACATTCATAGAGCGTGAGACTTCCCGTTCCCATGTGGTGCGCCTTTTCGGCTTTGTGTGTTCCCTAATGACAACATGCGCCCGAATCCCCGTTGAAATCAAGCCCCACTTCTGCAATATTGATTGAACGAACATTCAATATGATTGGGAAATACAAAATCTTTCATATTGTTGTGGTCAGAATCTTCCTGGTAAATAATCGATGGAGCGGGACATGGCGGCAATTCCGAAGACGGCGAACGAGGACCTGCGTGCCGACGAGGCCGCCGGTGATGAGATCACCCGGCTGGCCGAGCGCCATCTCGTGCAGCCCTGGCCGGTCTCCGGCTCGATCGGTGCCGAGGCGCGCGGGCGCATCGAAGCGGGCGAGGGCATCTATGTGACGGATGCCAGCGGCCGAAAACTGATCGACGGGCCTGCCGGCATGTGGTGCGTCAATGCCGGCCATCGCAACAAGGAACTCGCCGACGTCATGGCGTCGCAGGCCATGGAGCTTTCCTACAATTCGCCCTGGTACACGACGAACACGCCCTCCGCCGTGCTATCCGCGCGGCTCGCCGAGCACGCGCCGGACGGCGTCGACCATGTCTTCTACACGACGGGCGGTTCCTCGGCAGTGGAGACGGCGCTGCGCTTCATGCAGTTCGCCAACAATGTGAAGGGCCGGCCGGAGAAGAAGCTGATCGTCTCGCGGCAGGGCGGCTATCACGGCTCGACCTATCTTTCCGCCTCGCTCAACGGCCGGCCGCGCGACCATGACTGGATGGACAGCGCGTCGGACCTCGTCGTGAAACTCTCCTGCCCGGACCCGTTCCGCCGGCCGGAGGGCATGAGCGTCGAAGCCTTCTGCGATTTCCTCGTGGAAGAATTCCGCGGCGTCATCAAGGAGAAGGGGGCCGAGAATATCGGCGCCTTAATCGCCGAGCCCGTCATGGCCTCCGGCGGCGTCATCGTGCCGCCCGCCGGCTACCTCAAGCGCATGCATGCGCTTTGCCGCGCCAACGACATCCTCTTCATCGCCGACGAGGTGGTGACGGCCTTCGGGCGCCTCGGCCATGTCTTCGCGTCGAAGGATGTCTTCGATATCGAGCCGGACATGATCACCTTCGCCAAGGGCGTCACGTCCGGTTATTTCCCGCTCGGCGGCGTGATGATCGCGGGCCGGCTGTTCGAGGAACTGCGCCGCTCCAACCATTCGGAGGCGATGTTCGCGCATGGGCTCACCTACTCCAGCCATCCGGTCGGCTGCGCCGTAGCGCTGAAGAATCTCGACATCCTGGAAGGCGGCCTTCTGGCGCATGCACGGGCGGTGTCGGATCATTTCCAGACGAGCCTCAAGGCGCTGGAAGACCTGCCGCTCGTCGGCGAGGTGCGCGGCCTCGGGCTGATGGCCTGCGTCGAATGTGTCGCCGATCGGGTCAGCAACAATCCGCTGACGCTCGATCTCGAAGTGGGAAAACGCATCGACCGGCATTGCCAGGAACTCGGCCTCCTGGTGCGTCCGCTCATCAGCATGTGCGTGATGTCGCCGCCGCTCACCATCTCGACAGCCCAGATCGACGACATGGCGGCGATCCTGCGCCGCGGCATCGAGCTCACCATGGACGACCTGACCCGCGAGGGGCTCTGGAAGGGCTGAGCCCGTCCGGACAAGACCCTGTTTGGACCGACATTCCCTGGTCCAAACGTTTGAGGCCCGCGAAAGCGGGCCTCTTTTTTGGTTGGTGGTTTAGCGGCTTTCGACGAGGCCGGCATTGACCTCCGCCATCGCCTTCTCCTCCGGCGCCTCCTTCAGCGTCACCACCGGCAGCACCTTGCGAATGTGGTCGTGGTGGGTGCGCACGCCATATTCGAGGTCGGAGAGGTAGAAGCCGGCAAAGGCGTTGGAGGTCATCGCCTCGTTCGACCAGACGGTGAGCTGCACGTCTTCGGACTGCGTGTCGCGGTCGATGCGATAGGCGAGGTAGCGGGCGAGGCGCTGGGCGCGGTCTTCCTCGCGGTAGCGGTAGATGCCGCCGCGCAGCAGCGTCTTGCCGACGCCGATGGGGAATTCCTGGTAGAACTGCATGGTCTCCGGCGTCACTGCAATCACGCAGTTGGGGAACAGGCCGAAATAGATCCAGGCCTTGCGCAGCCGTTCGGGAAGCCGCGGGTTGTCCTGCGAGATCTTGACGTAGTTGCGCACGCTCCAGCGCCGGCCGGCATGGGGATTGTAGGTGGCGAAGGACCGGCAGAGGCCGTCGACGAAGGGTTCGTCGTAATAGGTCGAGCCGTAGAGATCCTGAAGGGCCGGATGCGCCATCGCGACATGGTAGCCCTCGTTGTCGACGTCGCGCACGGACTTCCAGTTGACCGGGCTTTCCTGTGTCCAGATGCCGCCCGCCGGCACCATCTCCTCGGAACGGTAGTGCGAAAGTTCGTCCTCGAAGGGCTTCATCAGTTCGGCGACGGAGGGTTGGGGGCCGGGCGCGAAGCGGATGAAGACGAAACCCTGCCAGATTTCGCATTCGAGCGATTTCAGCGCGAATTCGTTCTTGTCGAGCGGCGGGAAGCTGCGCGGGCGGGCGGCGCCACGCAAGGTGCCGTCGAGATTGTAGACCCAGCCGTGGAAGGGACAGACGAGCGCGTTGCGGCAGCTGCCCTTTTCATCGGCGACGAGGCGCGAGCCCCGGTGGCGGCAGATATTGTGGAAGGCGCGCACGGCGCCGTCCTGCCCGCGCAGGATGAGTGCGCGCTCGCCGACGACGTCCATGGCAAGGTAGTTGCCGGGCTCGGGAATGTCGGAGACGTGGCAGGCGATCTGCCAGTGCTCGCGGAAGACATGCTGCTTTTCGAGCTCCAGCAGGGCGGGGCTATGGTAGCACCAGCCCGGGAGTCCGCTCCTGTCCCAGTCGTTCGGAACATTGATATCGCGGATCATCTCGTTCATGTCGCTCCCCTTATTTTGCTGAACGTTCATTCAATATAAGCACAATTTCCGTTCAAAAGGAATAGCTTGCGAAGAGCTGTTGTTTTTGAATCAAGAAAAACTCGGTCGCGGCGCGGCCGAGGAGGGGCGGATTTTCGGCGAAAACCGCGTCGGTGTCGCAGCTTAACGGCAGGTTTTGACGCGCGTTACCGGTCGAGTTCCGGGTAGTAGCGTTCCATGTAGCTGGGCCTCAGCTTCTCGCCGATCATGCAATCGGCGCTTTCGCCGGCGGCGCGGATCACGCGGGCGGGCGGTTCGGCGCCGCTGACTTCGAGGATCAGCTTGCGGCGGATGGCGATGGCGAAATCCTCCGACTCCTGCACCGGCAGCACGAAGGCGCCCGGACCGCCGATGACGCAGTTCGAATAATAGTCGTCGAGCGAGCCATAGGCGGCCGAGGGGCGGATCATGATGGCGAGGCCGTTGATGATGATGCCGAGCGCGGTGGCGGCATCGCGAGCGGGCGTCACGGGCGGTCCGAAATTGTTCGGGCCGTCGCCGGAAACGTCGATGACGCGGCGCATGCCGGAATAACCGTTCCCATCGAAGAGTTTCGCGCCGTAGACGATGGCGCCGGAGATCGACGTGCCGCGGCGCGTTGCGATCGGTCGGGCCTCCAATTGTGCGGCGAAGGCCTTGGCGTCTTCCGGCCCGGAGATGATCTGCCAGGGCAGGTGCGAGCTGTCGCGGATCGTGCCGGCCCATTCGAAATAGCTGATGGCGATGCGGCCGGTCAGGCCGTCGCGCACGGCATTGACGAAATCGGGGTGTCGGAGCGCATCCACGTAGCCGGCGCGCTGTACCTGCGCCTCCTCCAGGTCCATCGAGCCGGAGACGTCGACCGCGAGCACCAGCTCCACATCGACCTCCTGGTCGGAGGCGGCGGCGATCTCGGCGCCGGCCGTCAGGCTCATCAGCAAGGCAAGCGTTGTCAGCATGGCCGTCACCTATGTGCATATCCCGGACGGCAAATGTATCACGAACCGCGGAAGGAAAGGACGGGCACAGTTCAAAAATCGGTGATGCCGGCGAATAGCCGCCCGCCCGCGACCGTCAGATTGCTGTTCCAGCGATTTTCGGACGCCGGGAACGGGACTTGCCTTCGGGCAGAGAAAGCAGATCGAGATGGGCTTCAAGGATATTTTCAGCACGCTTCGCAACAGGATGTTCGGCCGCGCCGAGAGCACGCCGGCGGAGCCGCTTTCGCCGCAGGAACGGCTGGTCCGCGACTACGATCTCTACCTCATCGACCTCTATGACGAGATTCCGGCCCTCGTTCCGCAGCGCGACGCCATGCGGATCGCCTGGGGCAACGGCGATTTCGAGGCCTACCAGCGCGCCTTCGAGGCCGCGCGGGCCGGTGGCATGATCACTGAGAGCGGCCGGCCGCACTATTCCCTGGTGAAGGACTGGTTCTTCGAACCCTTCCTGGAGCTGCCGGACGAGGAAGCGCCGGCGCATGAGGAGATGCTCAAGCCGTTCCGGGCCTTCTTCCAGCGCAGCCCGTCGCCGTTTTCCGCCGCCACCTATGCCGATGCGCTGCGCGTAACCGCCTTCGCGCGGCGCGGCACCGCCTATGGGCGTTTCGTGCGGCCGGAGCAGTGGAAGAGCTACGAGGAGCTGCTGAAAGAAGCGGACGACGTGCTCGACAGCCATCCGGACCCGGAAAATTTCAGCTGGCGGATGAGCGATTACCGCCGCGCGGCGAATGAGGGCAGCTTCGAGATCTTCAAGGCGCGCTTCGAGAGGGCCTGGCTGCTCGACCGCTACAATGTCGATCTCTGCCGGGCGCATGCCCGCATGATCATGCCGCGCTGGCTCGGCCGCGACGCGCACGACCTCGAAAACTTTGCGCGACGGGCGGTCGAACTGACCCGGGAGCGTTTCGGCCTCGGCTTCTATGCGCTGATCCAGCAGGCGAACACCGATGTCGGCGATCACGAGCTTGCCGATACGCTCTGCGATCCGGCCCTCGTCAAGCAGGGCTTCGAGGACCTGCTTGCCCGCTTCCCGGCGCCGAGCGTGATGAACCTTTACGCCGACATGCTCGAATGGATGGGCGATACCGAGGCGCTTGCCGATCTTCTGGAGACCCGTTTCCGCGTGATGGTGCCGCAGATCTGGTACGGCGACACGCGCGGCGAGAAGATTTCCTACGTCTTCGACACGCTGCTGGAAGCAGCCGACGTGCTGGAACAGCGCCGCGCCCGCAAACGCGCCTGATGGCTTAAAGCGCCGTCAGCTCGCGGATCGCCATGCGCTTGTAGGCCTCGACCAGCAGATTGCCCTCCGCCCGCGCGACCGAGACGGCAAGGCGCATGGTTGCCTCGCCGAGATGCATGACGAGAAGGGCGGTCGCCTCGATCCTTTGCGGATCGGCCTGCGGCCGCAGCGCCGTCAGCCGGGCGGCGAGCAGCGCGCCGTTGCGCCGGCTTTCCTCGACCTCCATGGCCCGCAGCGCCCCGTCCGCCTGCACCGCCGACCAGATGTCGCGGATGACGGGTTCTGCGAGGAAGATCGCGTAATAGGTATCGATCAGGCTGGCGAAGGCGGTGCCGAGGTCGTTCATGCTTTCGACGGCGGCGAGGCCTTCGGCGATGCAGGCGCGGCTGTCCTCGTTGCAGCGTTCGGCGAGCGCATGCACCACGGCGCTCTTGTCGGGAAAATACTGGTAGAGTGAGCCGATCGAGATGCCCGTGCGCTGGGCGAGCTCGCTCATGCGCAGCGCATCGCTGCCCGTTTCGGCAATCATTTCCGTCGCGTTCGCAAGGATCGCGTCTACCCGGTCGCGGCTGCGTTTCTGGGTCGGCGCGCGGCGTATCTGCGTTTCGCTCGGCTCTCGTTCCACCGTCAGCTCCAAAGGCTCGAATAATCCGTCTTGACAAATACGAGGATTCCTCACATTTTGCAAACATGAGTGATGCTCACATTTTGGAGGATGGAAAGATGATGAACAAGCGCATTCTGCTTCTGGGCGGCGAGGGCAAGACGGGGCGGCCGATCGCCGAAAGATTGCGGGAAAAGGGATATGCGGTGCGGGTCGCCTCGCGCTCGGCGGGCATCCCGTTCGACTGGCGCGATGCATCCGGCTGGCCGGCGGTGCTGGCGGGCGTGGATGCGCTCTACATCGCCTATCAACCGGACCTCGCGGTGCCGGGCTCCGACGACGATATCCGCCGGCTCTCCCGCCTTGCCGCCGAGGCCGGCGTCCAGCGCATCGTGCTGCTTTCCGGCCGCGGCGAGGATGCGGCGGAGGCGAGCGAGGAGGCGATGAAGGAGGCGGGCATCCCCTGGACCGTGCTGCGCGGAAGCTGGTTCTTCCAGAATTTCAGCGAGGGCCTGTTTGCCGAACAGATCCTGGCGGGCGAGCTGGTGCTGCCCTCCAGCACGGTCCGCGAGCCCTTCGTCGATACGCGCGACATTGCCGACGTGGCCGTGGCGGCGCTGACGGAGGAGGGGCACGCCGGCAGGACCTATGAACTGACCGGCCCGCGGCTGATGACCTTTCGCGAGGCGGTAGCGGAGTTTTCCGCGGCGGGCGGGCGCGCGGTCGCCTATACGCCGGTGACCGTCGAGGCCTATGCTGGCATCCTGCGCGAGGCCGGCATTCCGGAGGATGTCATCTGGCTCGTCACCTACCTGTTCGGCTCGGTGCTCGACGGGCGCAACGAGTCGCTCAGGACCGACATCGAGCAGGTGCTCGGCCGGCCGCCGCGCGATTTTGCAGATTTCGCCCGCGATGTCGCGGCAACCGGTTTCTGGAGGAGCTGATCATGGCAAGCGTTTTCCCCATCCTGACCTTTTTCGCCATCCTCGCGGCAGCGCTCAATGCCGGCCTGTTCTTCATCTTTTCCGTCTGCATCATGGCCGCCTTTGCGCGCCTGACGCCCGCGGAAGGGGCGGCGGCGATGAACGCCATCAATGTCGTCATCCTGAACCCATGGTTTGCCACAGCCTTCTTCGGTGCCGCGGCTTTGTCGCTGGCACTCGTCGTCATCGGCTTCCTGCAGGGCGGGGCTGGCGGGCTCATGGCCGTGGCCGGCGGCTTGGTCTTCCTCGTCGCGGTCATTGGCGTGACGATGGTCTTCAACGTGCCGCTCAACGATGCGCTCGCCGCGGCCCCCGCCGGCAGCGCGGAACAGGCGACGCTCTGGCAGCGCTATCTCGACGTCTGGACGCCATGGAACCATGTGCGCACGCTCGGCTCGCTTGCCGCCGTCGGGCTTTTCGCGCTCGCCTTCCGCCAGGGGGTGCCGCTCGGCTGAGGCCGGGCTGGCGCTCGCCCCTTCGGCCTGCTAGCTCTTGCATCAGAGACCGCCGGAGCCGACCTTGCAGGACATTACAGACCTTTCCGCCCTTGCCCTTTCCGCCGCCATCGCCGAGCGCAGGCTCGACTCCCGAAGCGTCATGGCGGCCTACCTTGCCCGCATCGAGGCGATCAATCCGCGCATCAACGCCATCGTCAGCCTCCGCCCGGCGGAAGAGCTGCTGGCCGAGGCGGACGAGGCCGACCGGGCGCTTGCGGCGGGAGACTATCGCGGCTGGCTGCACGGCTTGCCCTTCGCGGTGAAGGACCTCTCCGAGGCGAAGGGCATCCTCTGTTCCTTCGGTTCCGCGAACTATGCGGATTTCGTGCCGGATTATGACGACATCCATGTCGAGCGCATCCGGGCGGCCGGCGCCATCGTCATCGGCAAGACTAATGCGCCGGAAATGGGCCTCGGCTCGCACAGCTACAACCCGGTCTTCGGCGTTACGCGGAACCCCTACGATACCGGCAAGAGCGCCGGCGGCTCCTCCGGCGGTGCGGCGGCAGCGCTTGCGGCGCGGCTGCTGCCGGTGGCCGATGGCAGCGACATGATGGGCTCTCTGCGCAATCCCGCCGGCTTCAACAATGTCGTCGGCTTCCGCCCGTCCTTCGGCCGCGTGCCCTCGCTCGGCAACGAGCTTTTCCTTGGCCAGCTCGCCGTCAATGGGCCGATGGGGCGCAGCGTCGCCGATGTCGCGGCCCTTCTCGCGACGCAGGCGGGGCATGATCCGCGCGATCCGCTGTCGCTGGTCGACGAGGATCTCTCGCTGGACGGCAGCCGCGATCTCTCCGGCGCCCGCATCGGCTGGCTTGGCGATTTCGGCGGCTACCTGCCGTTCGAGCCGGGCGTGCTGGAGCTTTGCCGCGAGACGCTCGACGTCTTCCGGCGGCTCGGCTGCACGGTGGAGGAGGTCGCGCCGGGCTTCGACATGGCGCGGCTGTGGCAGACCTGGCGCACGCTGCGCCATTTCCTCGTCGCCGGCGGGCAGGCCGCCGATTACGACGATCCGGCGCGGCGCGCGAACATGAAGCCGGAGATGCTGTGGGAAGTCGACAACGGCCGCGCGCTTTCGGCGGCGGAGGTCTATGCGGCGTCGCTCGGCCGCAGCGACTGGCATCGCTATGTCTCTGGCCTCTTCGAGCGCTACGATTTCCTCATCCTGCCTTCAGCCCAGGTCTTCCCGTTCGAGGCCGAACTAGACTGGCCGAAGGCGATCGACGGGCGGGCGATGGACACCTATCACCGCTGGATGGAAGTGGTCATCGGGCCGACGCTCGCCGGCCTTCCCGTCGCCGCAATGCCGGCCGGCTTCGGGGCAAACGGGCTGCCCGCGGGCATCCAGATCATCGGCCGCGCGCGGGCCGATCGTGACGTGCTGGCGGCCGCTGCGGCCTATGAAAAGGCCACCGACTGGCTCGCCCGGCCTCCCCAGTTTTAGGGATGCGGGCCGCAAGGCCACGTCATCGCCGCATTCTCGTGACAGGCAGCCTTGCCGGGCGGTGAGGACACCCCGGCGGATTCCTTCAAAAACACGAGGCGCCGTTTAGGAATTGCTTACCATATTTCGTCATTCTTTGCTCGTTCGGCAGAAGTCCGGGGCGCGTGGCCCCGATGCCTGCCGCCAGCGTAAAGGCCCTCGGACTGTCTGTTCCGCGGCCGCGTCGAGTAACGAGTATCGGGTAACGAGTATCATGGCGTCTGTGTACTGTTCCGCGCGTTCCGCGTCGAAATCCCGTCGGGGCCGTTCCGCGGGCATCCTTCTCAGCACATTGCTTGCCTGCGGCGTCATCGCCGGGTCCGCCTGGGCCGTCGTCTCGACGCTCGGTGCCATGCAGGAGGCGGCAACGTCGCTTTCGGACGGCAAGAAGGCCATTGCCGGCACGCTCCATATCAAGACACCCGCCAGGGAAAAGGCCGCCGATAGGGTGGTGAAGATCGCGAAATTCTCGCGGCTCTCGCAGCCCTCGGAAAGCGAGCTTCGCCAGAAGCAGCTGACCGCCGAGGCGATCCAGGTCGCGCACCAGCGCAAGATTTCGGTCCAGCTCGCCTCCGCCGTGAAGCGCGAGAAGGCCAAGGCGGCGTTGATCGAGGCGGCCTATGCCCGCGCCGAGCGCTCCGTCGAACAGGAGAAGGCGATCACCGGCCAGCCGGCCATGGTGACCGCGCTCGTCGAGGATACCTCCGCCCGCAAGGACATCCAGCCCTTCGGCCTCGTCATGCAGAAGCCGCAGACGGAAGAGGAAAACCTCCTCAGCCAGATCCCGCTGCCGGAAGCCAAGCCCGCGCTCGAGACCGTCGTCATCGAAAAGCCGGTGGTGATGGAAGGAGAAAAGCCGGTCGCGCGCAACAAGCGCGAAAAGGCGAAAGACAAGGACAAGGAAGAGGTCGCCTACGCCAAGCCCGACCGGTCGCTGTTCGGCAACCTGTTCAAGGGCGGCAGCGGCAGCAGCAATGGCACGGGTTGGCTCGGCAAGGGAACGCGCGTCGCGATCTACGACGTCTCCAACGCGACGGTCTACATGCCCGACGGCACGAAGCTGCGCGCCCATTCCGGCATCGGCAAGATGCGCGACAATCCGCGCTACGAGCACGTCAAGATGAACGGGCCGACGCCGGCCGGCATCTATCGCCTGAAGATGCGCGAGCGGCGTTTCCACGGCGTCGAGGCAATCCGTATGACCTCCATCGACGGGCGTGACCCGAAGAACCGCACGGGCCTCCTGACGCACACCAACCTTCTGCGCAACCAGAAGGGCTCGCATGGCTGCGTCGCCTTCCAGAACTACGAGCCGTTCCTCAACGCCTTCAAGCGTGGGCACATCACCATGATGATCGTGGTGCCGGAACTGCCGTCGTCGCGCACCCAGCTTGCCGCGCTCTACCGCAAGGCCGGCGCCTGACATTTTTCGCGTGAACCCTGAAACCGGCGCCCTTGGTGCCGGTTTTCTGCATTTTCCGGTCGGGCGCGGAGATTTTCTCCAAATGTTGTGAGCAATAACCATTTGGTTTAGCAAATGCTAAGAATTTCGGGTCAAATTTAACCAACTTCTTTTGATGGCTAGCTTTGCCTAAGCCACATCGACGTGGGGACCCAGACGTGACTGCCTTCGATTTCGGATTGAATTCCCGCTCCGTGCTTGCCGCGATGAACCGCTCCCAGGCGATCATCGAATTCGACCTTTCCGGCAGGATCCTGCACGCCAACGAGAATTTCCTGCAGGCCGTCGGCTATGAGCTTTCGGAGGTCGTCGGCCAGCACCACCGCATGTTCGTCGACCCGGCGGAGGCCGCATCGGCGGAATATGCGGCCTTCTGGGCGCGGCTTGCCGAAGGGCATTTCGACCGGCGCCAGTACAAGCGCATCGCCAAGGGTGGCCGCGAGATCTGGATCGAGGCCTCCTACAATCCCGTCTTCCGCGGCAAGAAGCCGGTGAAGGTGGTGAAGTTTGCGACCGACATCACGGCCATGAAGCGCAAGGCGATGGAGGATGAGGGCAAGCTCGCGGCGCTGAGCCGGGCGCAGGCGATCATCGAATTCACGCCGAAGGGCGACATCCTCGGCGCCAACGAGAATTTCCTCGCCACCCTCGGCTACCAGCTTTCGGAGATCGTCGGCCGGCATCATTCCCTGTTCTGCGCGCCGGACTATGTGGCGAGTGCGGCCTACAAGGATTTCTGGGCGCGGCTTGCCGAAGGGCATTTCGTGTCCGACCAGTTCACCCGCGTCACCAAGGGTGGCAGCCGTATCCATATCCAGGCCTCCTACAACCCGATCCTCGATGCCGATGGCAAGGTGTTCAAGGTGGTGAAGTTCGCGACCGATGTGACGGAGCGCGTGCGGGCGATCGAGGAGATCGGTGCGGGGCTCGGGCGCCTTGCCGAATGCAACATCCGCATGACGATCGACCGTGAATTCATCCGCGAATTCGAGCCGCTGCGGCGGGATTTCAACAATTCGATCGGCGCCTTCCAGGAAACCCTCTCGCAGGTGCTCGACCAGACCTATATCCAGAACCGTAGTGGCCAGGAGATGCGCAAGGCGGCCGAGGATCTCTCGGAACGTACGCGCCAACAGGCCGTCGCACTCGAAGAAACCGCAGCAGCACTGACGCAGGCAACCGTCGCCGTGCGCTCCTCGACCGACCGGACGCGGGAGACGCGCAAGCTCGTCCAGGACGCCCGCGCCTCGGCAAACAGCTCTGCCGACGTCGTGAACAATACCGTGACCGCCATGCAGCGCATCGAGGCCGCTTCAAGCGAGATCAGCCAGATCATCGGCGTCATCGACGAGATCGCATTCCAGACCAATCTGCTTGCGCTGAATGCCGGCGTGGAGGCTGCGCGGGCGGGCGAAGCGGGCAGGGGCTTTGCGGTCGTTGCGCAGGAGGTTCGCGAACTGGCGCAGCGCTCCGCAAAGGCGGCGCGCGAGATCAAGACGCTGATCACCAATTCCAGCGCTGAAGTTAAGGATGGTGTGCGTCTCGTCGGCGAGACCGGCCGAGCCCTTCGCGAGATCGAAAACTTCGTCGAAGAGATCGACCACAATGTCGACGCGATAGCGACCTCTGCCGCCGAACAGGCGAGCGGTCTCGAAGAGATCAGTGCCGCTGTTTCGGACGTCGACCGCATCACGCAGGAAAACGCCGCCATGGTAGAGCGTACGACCTCCACGAGCCAATCCCTAGCCGACGGTGCGATAACGCTCAGCGACCTTGTCAACCGGTTCCAACTCAACCGTCGCACGCTTCGCCGTGACGGAAGCGAAATCTGGACGCCGGAAGAGCGCGCCGCCCGGCTCGGCGCGGTGCGCAAGGCCTCCTGACCGATTGAAGGCAGGGCCGCTCTTATGGCCCCGTCATTTCCTTTCGACGAAACCGTCCAGCACGCGTTTCTGTCCGGCGCGGTCGAAGTCGATCGTCAGCTTGTTGCCCTCGATCGCCGCGACATTGCCGTTGCCGAATTTCAGGTGGAAGACCCGGTCGCCGACGGCGAATTTCGACGGTTCGCTCGTGGTCGATTTCGCCACCAGCTCCCCTTCGATCATGCGCGAGCGCGGGCCGCTCTCGCCATAACCGACGCGCTCGACGGCGTGGCCGGAGCGCGAGCCCCAGTTGTCGCGCGTGGCTTCCGTGCGGTTCGCCTGGGCGCGGCGCCAGCCGGGCGTCGAATAGGCGTTCTGGAACGGCTCCTGCTTGTCGAAGCGCGACTGGCCATAACCGCCGCGGCCGTAACCGCCATAGGACTGTTCCACCTCGGCCACTTCCACATGCGCTTCCGGCAATTCGTCGAGGAAGCGGGAGGGCAGCGTCGATTGCCAGAGGCCGTGGATGCGGCGGTTGGAGACGAACCAGATATGGCAGCGGCGTTTTGCACGCGTGATGCCGACATAGGCGAGGCGGCGCTCCTCCTCCAGCCCCGAGCGGCCGCCCTCGTCGAGTGCGCGCTGGTGCGGGAACAGGCCTTCCTCCCAGCCGGGCAGGAAGACCGTCTCGAATTCGAGGCCTTTTGCCGAGTGCAGCGTCATGATCGAGACGGCGTCGAGCTCGGCATTCTGCTCGGCATCCATGACCAGCGAGACGTGGTCGAGGAAGCCGCGCATGGATTCGAAGGCCTCCATCGAGCGGATCAGTTCCTTGAGGTTGTCGAGGCGCCCCGGGCCTTCCGCCGATTTGTCGGCCTGCCACATGGCCGTATAGCCGCTCTCGTCGAGGATCTGCTCGGCAAGGTCGGTGTGCGGCATGGTCTCCAGGAGCGACTGCCAGCGGCGGAAATCCGTGACGACGTCGAACAGCGCCTTGCGGGCCTTCGGCTTCAGCTCGTCGGTCTCGATGATGTCGGATGCGGCGGCGAGCATGGGGATGTCGCGGGCGCGCGCATAGTCGTGCAGGTTGCGGATCGTCGTGTCGCCGAGACCGCGCTTCGGCGTGTTGACGATGCGCTCGAAGGCGAGGTCGTCGGCCGGTTGGCTGACCAGGCGGAAATAGGCCATGGCATCGCGGATTTCGAGCCGCTCGTAGAAGCGCGGGCCGCCGATGACACGGTAGTTGATGCCGAGCGTGACGAAACGGTCTTCGAACTCGCGCATCTGGAAGGAGGCGCGCACGAGGATCGCCATGTCGTTGAGCTTGTGCTTCTGGCGCTGGAGCTGCTCGATCTCCTCGCCGACGGCGCGGGCTTCTTCCTCGGAATCCCAGGCCGCATGCACGACGACCTTGTCGTCGTCAGGATCCTTGCGGTCGGTGAAGAGCGTCTTGCCCAGCCGGTCCTCGTTATGCGCGATGAGGTGGCCGGCAGCGCCGAGGATATGGGCGGTCGAGCGGTAGTTGCGCTCCAGCTTGACGACGCGGGCGCCCGGGAAATCCTTCTCGAAGCGCAGGATGTTGTCCACCTCCGCGCCGCGCCAGCCGTAGATCGACTGGTCGTCGTCGCCGACGCAGCAGACATTCTGCGGCGTGCCCTTTTGGCGCTGGGCGAGCAGGCGCAGCCACATATACTGGGCGGTGTTGGTGTCCTGATACTCATCGACGAGGATATAGCGGAATTTCTGGTGGTATTCGGCCAGCACATCCGGATTGGCGCGGAACAGGCGGATCGGGTGCAGCAGCAGGTCGCCGAAATCGCAGGCGTTCAGCGTCTTCAGGCGGTTCTGGTAGGCGATATAGAGTTCGCGGCCCTTGCCGTTGGCAAAGGCGCGCGCGTCACCCTCGGGGATCTGCGCCGGATCAAGGCCCTTGTTCTTCCAGCCGTCGATCATGCCGGCGAACTGCTTTGCCGGCCAGCGCTTGTCGTCGATGCCCTCGGCCTGGATGATCTGCTTGATCAGGCGCACGACGTCGTCGGTGTCGAGGATGGAGAAATCCGAGCGCAGGCCGACGAGTTCGGCATGGCGGCGCAGCAGCTTCACGCCGATCGAGTGGAAGGTGCCGAGCCAGGGCATGCCTTCGACAGCGCCGCCGACGAGGAGGCCGATGCGCTCCTTCATCTCGCGCGCGGCCTTGTTTGTGAAGGTCACGGCCAGCATCTGGCTGGGATAGGCGCGGCCGGTCGCCAGGATATGGGCGATGCGGGTGGTCAGCACGCGCGTCTTGCCGGTGCCGGCGCCCGCGAGCACCAGCAGGGGGCCGTCTAGCGTCTCCACCGCCTCGCGCTGCTCCGGATTGAGGCCGGAGAGGTAGTCGGGCGTGCGGTGGGCATCGCGGGCGGCCATGGCGCGCGCGGCGATACCGCCCGCCGGCTTTTCCTTTGGCGCCGGGGGCTTTCCGGAAAGCTGCGGGTCCTCGTCGAAGAAGGGAATGTCGTCGTAACCGCTGATCATGCGGCTCAATGTAGTGATTCGGTCTCGAAAGACCAGTTTTCCGTTCTGCTTTTATTCCGCGGGGAAAAACAATGGCCAGAAGATTGTGGAAAGCCGCGCCCTTCAGGGCGTGGCGCGGTCCGCATCGAAGACGGCGTCCACGGGCAGCTGGAGGGCGGTCGCAAGCTGGTTCGTCTTGCCGGCAAGCGAGACGATGGCGAGCAGCTCGGCATATTGCGCATCCGTCATGCCCTTGGCCTTGGCGGCGGCCGTGTGGGAGTGGACGCAGTAGCTGCACCCGTTCGTCACCGAGACGGCGATATAGAGCATTTCCTTGACCAGCGGATCGAGCGTCGAGGGTGTCGCCATCACCGCCTTCACCTCCGCCCAGGTGTGCTCCAGGAGCGCCGGGTCGAAGGCGAGGTAGCGCCACATATTGTTGACGAAGTCGGATTTGCGGGTGGCGCGGATGTCGTCGAACACCGCCCTGACGCGCGGATCGGCTTCGATGTCTTGGGCTGGCTTGACGGTGCTCATGGTTCCTCCGGAAGAAAAGGCCGGCGGGAAAGCCGCCGGCCGATGGGTTCAGGCCAGCGCGAACACGCGGGCAGGGCCGCCCGTACCGCCGCGCACCTTTGGCGCGCCCACGATGAGGGTCGCGCCCTTGGCCGGAAGCTGGTGCAGATTGGCGGCCGCTTCAAGCCCCCAATGGCCTGAGGCAAGCCAGGAATAGTGCGTCGCGAAATCCGGCGAGATGCCGTAGTCGAGCGACAGCGTATCGACCGCGATGCCCACGGCGCTGGAGTTTTCCGCCAGATACTGCACGGCTTCGACGTGGAAGCCGGGGAAGTGCATCTTGCCCTCGGCATCCGCATTGCGGAACTTGTCGGTGCCCAGATGCTTGTCCCAACCGGAGAGCAGCGCCACGCAGGCCTTTTCCGGCAGGTCGCCATTGGCGGCAATCCAGGCCTTGATGTCGTCCGGTGTCAGCTGCGCATCCGCGTTCGCCGCCGCCTTCTCGCGGATGTCGATGACGGCGAGCGGCACGACGAGGTCGGAGACCGGGATTTCGGCGACCGATTTGCCGTCCTCGGAAAAGTGCAGCGGCGCATCGACATGGGTGCCGGTGTGCTCGTTCACCCGCAGTTCGAAGAGATTGAACTTGTGTTCCTTGTAGTTGAACTTCTGCTCGCGCCAGAACTGCTGCTGCCCGAAGAAAGTCGGAAACTCCTCGTAGAGTTCGTGGGTGAGGTCCGTCGCCTTGCTCGGCGCTTGCGCGAGCGCCGGGCTCAGCGCACCGGAGCTGGCAGCCGCAACCGTTGCGGCGCCTGCAGCGGCGGCACGGAAAAAGTTTCTTCTCGAAAGCATGCGGTTCTTGACGGTATCGATGACGCAGGCGTCGCACATGGTTCTTCCCCCTGTCGGTGAATGCGTTGATGAAACAATACTGAAATAAGGCTCGGCCATACTGGCGCAAGAAAGCTATCACACGCACCGGATCGGTCCAGTCACGCGCATGCTCGGATAGGGGGTGGCGAGGGAAGATTTCTCCACCTTTTCTTACATTTCGGTAACAGAACAGACCGCCAATCTTACATTTCGGTAATGATCGTATTCTTTCATTGCCCGTTCATTTGCAAAGCGGGATACTTGGTCTATGTCGCACTGCAACAGGTGACGGTTCGCTTCCATCGGAGACAGATTGCATGCGGGTTTGGAAACAGCTCCTCATAAGCCTCGGCGTCATTTCGGCCGGGGTCTTGCTCTGGGGTCGCTTCGTGCCCGGGGCGAACGACATGCTGGAGGCCGCAGGCCTGCCCGGCACGCTCGTTGCCGCGATTGCGCCGGCCGGTGAAGGCCAGGCCGAGGGAGGCCGCGAAGGCGGCCGCCGCGGCGGTTTCGGCGGTGGGCCGGTGCTCGTCGCCACCAAGCCTGTCGCCATGTCCGTCGTCAACGACCGGCTGAATGCCATCGGCGACGGCGAGGCGATCCGCACCGTCACGGTGACGCCCTATGCCACCGGCAACCTGACCGAAGTGCTCGTCGAATCCGGCGACCGGGTGGAGCAGGGCCAGGTGATCGCCCGCCTCGACAGCGACGAGCAGCGCATCGCCGCCGACCAGGCACGCGTGGCGCGTGAAAGCGCGCAGCAGAAGCTGAAGCGCGTCCAGAGCATCAAGTCCTCCATGAGCGTCGCCGAATTGCAGGATGCCGAGACCGCGCTGAAGGCGGCGGAACTGGTGTTGCAGAATGCCGAGCTGACGCTGCGCCGCCGCGACATCACCGCGCCCTATGGCGGCGTGGTCGGCATCATCTCCGTCAATGCCGGCGATTACGTCACCACCACCACGGCGATCGCCCGCATCGACGACCGCTCGGAAATCCTCGTCGACTACTGGGTGCCGGAGCGGTTCGCGACGAGCATACGCGTCGGCGGCGACGTCTCGGCGACCGCGGTGGCGCGGCCGGGCGAAACCTTCAACGGCAAGGTACAGGCGATCGACAACCGCATCGACCAGGAGAGCAGGACTTTGCGCGTGCGTGCGCGCATCGAAAATCCCGAGGACCTGCTGCGCGCCGGCATGTCCTTCCAGGTGACCATGCAGTTTGCCGGTGATCTCTATCCAAGCGTCGATCCGCTCTCCGTGCAGTGGAGCGCCGAAGGCTCCTATGTCTGGCGCGTCAAGGGCGAGAAGGTCGAGCGCGTGCCGATCCACATCATCCAGCGCAACCCGGACAAGGTGCTCATCAAGGCCGAGATCGGCGAGGGCGACCAGATCGTCACCGAAGGCGTGCAGACGCTGCGGCCGGGTGGTGCAGTGCGCACCGCCGAGCAGGACGGCCAGGTCACGTCCTCCGTGACGGAGGGCACGTAATGTCGGGCGAGGGGAACGGCGTCAACGAATCCGGCAAGGCGGGTTTTACCGCGCTTTTCATTCGCCGGCCGATCTTCGCCCTCGTGCTCAACACGCTGATCGTCGTTGCCGGCCTCGCCGCCTTCAACGGCGTGGAAATCCGCGAACTCCCCTCCGTCGACCAGCCGGTCATCAGCGTCTCGACGGAATTCGACGGCGCTTCGCCGGAAACGGTCGACCGCGAACTGACGGATGTGATCGAAGGGGCGGTCTCGCGCGTCCAGGGCATCAAGGACATTTCCTCGCAGTCGTCCTTCGAGCGCAGCCGCGTCACCCTGCAATTCTCCGACACGACGGACGTCAACCAGGCGGCAAACGACGTGCGCGACGCGCTTGGCCGCGTGGCAAACCAGCTTCCCGATGGCGCGGACGAGCCGCGCGTCGTGAAAGCCGATGCCGATAGCCAGCCGATCATGCGGCTCGCGCTGACCTCCGATACGCAATCGCTCGAAGACCTGACGCTGCTGGCCGAAAACGAGATCACCGACCGGCTCGCCTCGGTGGAAGGCGTTGCCGACGTCGCCGTTTATGGCGACCAGGAGAAGATTTTTCGCGTCGACGTCGATCAGTCGAAGCTTGCGGCGCGCGGCCTGACGGTCGCGGATCTCCGCAATGCGCTGGCGACCGCCGCCTTCGACGTGCCGGCCGGCTCGTTGAAGAGCCAGAGCCAGGACATCACGGTGCGCGCAACGGCCGACCTTGCGACCCCGGCCGATTTCGAGAACCTCATCATCAAGAACCGCGTGCGCCTCGGCGACGTCTCCATGGTGACGATGGGGCCGGACGAGGGCTCGACGGCGTTGCGTTCCAATGGGCGCCAGGGCATCGGGCTTGGCATCATCCGTCAGGCGCAGTCGAACACGCTCGATATTTCCGCCGGCGTGAAGCAGATGGTGGCGCAGTTCGAGACCATTCTGCCCAAGGGCACCGAGATCAAGATCACCAGCGACGACGCCGTCTTCATCGATGGCGCGATCCACGAGGTGGAGATCGCGCTCGTCGTTGCCGTCGTGATCGTCACGCTCGTCATCTATCTCTTCCTGCTTGACTGGCGGGCGACGCTCATCCCCACGATCAGCATGCCGATCGCGCTGATCGGTACGATCGCCGCCATCTACATGGCCGGCTTCTCCGTCAACATCCTGACGCTGCTCGCCATCGTTCTGGCGACGGGCCTCGTCGTGGACGACGCGATCGTGGTGCTGGAAAACATCGTGCGGCGGCGCGCAGAAGGCCTGAAGCCGCGCGCGGCCGCCATCCTCGGCACGCTGGAAGTGTTCTTCGCCGTCATCGCGACGACCGCCACGCTCGCCGCCGTCTTCATACCGCTCTCCTTCCTGCCGGGCCAGGCGGGGCGTCTCTTCCGCGAATTCGGCTTCGTGCTCGCCTTTGCCATCCTGCTTTCCTCCTTCGTGGCGCTCACGCTGTGCCCGATGCTTGCCTCACGCATGCTGACCAAGGATATGTCGCACGGACATACGGGCCTTCTCGCCCGCATAGGCGGCGCCTGCTCGCGCTTTTACCGCTCGACGCTAAGTGCCTGCCTCGGCGCGCCGTTCATCGTCTTCGTCGTTGCGCTTCTCTTCACCGCCGCCGGTGCGACTTCCTTCTTCACCATCAAATCGGAGCTGACGCCAAGCGAAGACCGCTCGATGGTGATGCTGCGCGTGAACGCGCCGCAGGGCGTGTCGCTGGAATATGCGCAGGAGCAGATGAAGCTGATCGAAAACAAGCTTCGTCCGCTCTACGACAAGGGGGAAATCGTCAACATCTTCTCCATTTCGGGGCAGGGCGGTTCCACGAACAGCGGGTTCATGGTGCTCACACTCGCCCAGTGGGACCAGCGCGATCGCACGCAGCAGCAGATCGTACAGGACATCAACCAGGCGGTCGGTTCGGTGCCCTCTGTGCGCGCCTTCGCCATGCAGCCGAACAGTCTCGGCATCCGCGGCGCCGGCAACGGCCTGCAGGTGGCGCTCGTCGGCAACGACTATACCAAGCTCGGCAATGCCGCCGCCGAGCTGGTGCGCAAGATCGAGGACAGCGGCCGCTTCCAGAACGTGCGGCTGAATTACGAAGCGAACCAGGCGCAGCTTTCGGTGACCGTCGACCGCGAACGCGCCGCCGATCTCGGCATCGACATTACCGGGCTTTCGGCCGCCTTGCAGGCCATGCTGGAGGGCACGAGCGTCGTCGACATCTATGTCGAGGGGCAGGCCTATCCCGTAAAGCTCTCCTCGACGACGCAGCCGATCAACGATCCGACGGATCTGGAAAACATCTTCCTCAAGACCGGCGACGGCAAGATCGTGCCGATGTCCTCCATCGCCTCGCTGGAGGAGCGCGCGGTCGCGCCCCAGTTGTCGCGCGAGCAGCAGTTGCGCGCGGTCTCGCTTTCGGCGGGGCTGAAGGATGGTCTGGCGCTCGGCGATGCCCTGACGCTGGTGCAGGACATGGCCGAACCGCTGCTGCCGGAAGGCTCGCGTCTGATGCCGATGGCGGAAGCCGCCACGCTTCAGGAAAATTCGGGCGGCCTCTTCGTCACCTTCGGCTTTGCCATCGTCATCATCTTCCTCGTGCTCGCCGCGCAGTTCGAGAGTTTCGTCAGCGCCGTGATCATCATGGTGACGGTGCCGCTGGGCCTTGCCTGCGCCGTCTTCGCGATGATCCTGACGGGCACGACGCTCAACATCTACAGCCAGATCGGGCTCGTGCTGCTCGTGGGCATCATGGCCAAGAACGGCATCCTGATCGTCGAATTCGCCAACCAGTTGCGCGACCGCGGCCAGGATGTGCGCAGCGCCATCGAGGACGCCGCAAACATCCGCCTGCGCCCGGTGCTGATGACGATGATCGCCACCGTCGTCGGCGCGGTGCCGCTGGTGCTGGCGAGCGGTGCGGGCGCGGAAGCGCGCATCTCGCTTGGCTGGGTGCTGGTCGGCGGCCTCGGCCTTGCGACGGTCGTCACCCTCTACCTGACGCCCGTCGCCTATCTGGTGATCGCCCGCTATACGAGCCCGCATGCGGACGAGGAAAAGCGCCTTGCCGCCGAATTGCAGCATGCCGACGCCCTCGCCAAGGCCGGCAACGGCGCCCTGCCGCAGGCGGCGGAATGAGCCTCTGCGGCCATGACCTGATATTGCGGCTGGACAGCCGGGCGCCAATTTGCTGAGTAAACCCGCACAGGCAGTGAGGGGGAAACGATGGCATTGACGGATATCAGGAGCGGCGCGCGCAACGAGGCGGGCATCGCCGAGGCGCTGGCACGGCTTGCCGATCGTTTCGGCCCGCGGTTCCAGACCGGAGAGGCGATCCGGAGCCAGCACGCGCACACCACCACCTATATCCCCGCCCAGCTTCCCGACGGCGTCGTCTTCGTCGAGACTGCCGAGGAGGTGAAGGCGGTCGTGGCACTTTGCGCGGAGCTGAAGGTGCCGGTCATCCCCTTCGGCACGGGCTCCTCGCTGGAAGGGCAGGTCAACGCGCCGAACGGCGGCATTTCCATCGATTTCAACAACATGAAGCGCGTGCTCGAAGTGAATGCCGAGGATCTCGACTGCACCGTCGAGCCCGGCATCACCCGCGAGGAGTTGAACACTTATCTGCGCGACACCGGTCTGTTCTTCCCGATCGATCCCGGCGCGAACGCCTCGATCGGCGGCATGGCCTCGACGCGCGCCTCCGGCACGAACGCCGTGCGCTACGGCACGATGAAGGACAATGTGCTGGCCGTCACCGCCGTGACGGCGACCGGCGAGGAAATCCGCACCGCCCGGCGCGCACGAAAATCCTCCGCCGGCTATGACCTGACGCGCCTCTTCGTCGGCGCCGAGGGCACGCTCGGCGTGCTCACCTCGATCACGCTGCGTCTCCAGGGCATTCCCGCGGTCATCGCCGGTGGCATCTGCGGCTTCCCGACACTGAAGGATGCCTGCGACGCCGTGATCATGACCATCCAGCTCGGCATTCCCGTCGCCCGCATCGAGCTCGTCAACACGTTGCAGATCAAGGCCTGCAATGCCTATTCGGGCCTGACGCTGCCTGAACAGCCGACGCTTTTCGTCGAGTTTCACGGCAATGCGGAAAGCGTGCGCCTGCAATCGGAAGAATTTGGCGCGATCGCGGCGGATTTCGGCGGTGGTGAATTCCAGTGGACCGCGGATGCCGAGGAGCGCGCGAAACTCTGGAAGGCGCGGCACAATGTCTACTGGGCGGCGAAGGCGCTGCGGCCGGGTTATGCCGTCATCGCGACCGATGTCTGCGTGCCGATCTCGCGGCTTGCCGATTGCGTGGCGGATACCGAAGCCGACATCGAAGAGCATGGCCTGCTCGCGCCGATCGTCGGCCATGCCGGCGACGGCAATTTCCATGTCAGCCTCGTCTTCGACGACAAGGACCCGGCCCATGTGGAACAGGTGGAGGCCTTCGTCGGCCGGCTCAATGCGCGGGCGCTCGCCATGGACGGCACCTGCACGGGCGAACATGGGATCGGGCAGGGCAAGCAGGCTTTCCTGCCGGGGGAGCTCGGCGGGTCGGTTCTCGTCATGCAACAGATCAAGCGGGCGCTCGATCCGGACAACATTCTGAACCCTGGCAAGATTTTTTCGACCCTCTCGGACAATTAGACGTTATCCTTATGTGGTTGAAGGAAATTCGAGGCATGCGGCGTGCTTTCTAGGATCATGCTCTTCGTTGGCGGCCTGGTGGTCGTGGCGCTCTTTGCAGCGCTGCTCGCGCCGCTCTTCGTCGACTGGACGAGCTTTCGGCAGGATTTCGAGCGCGAGGCGAGCCGCATCATGGGCCGCACCGTGGTCGTGCACGGCAGCGTCGATGCGCGGCTGATCCCGTTCCCGTCCGTCACGCTCAACGACGTGCGCGTCGGCTCGCCGGAGGATGGCCGGCCACTGGTCGAGGTCGCGCGCTTCTCGATGGATGCGGAACTGGCGCCGTTCCTGTCCGGCGAGGCATTGATCTTCGACATGCGCCTTGAGGAACCCAAGGCGCGCATCAAACTCTATCAAGATGGCACGCTGGACTGGGCGCGCGGCCGCAAGTCCGACATCCCGGCCCGTACCGTGATCCTGGAAAACGTCGCGATCACCGGCGGCGAGATCGAATTCGTCGACGAACAGACCGGTCGCACACGCCATGTCACCGGGCTCGACGCGCAGGTTTCGGCGAAATCGCTGGGCGGCCCGTGGCGCATTGACGGGCGCGGGGCGCTCGATGGCGAAAGCGGCGCTTTCCAGCTCTCGAGCGGGCAGGTGGAGAACGGCGCGCTGTCGCTGCGCGCCCGCATCGTGCCCGACCGGCTCGCCTTCAACGCCGATCTCGAAGGCGCGATCAAGGTCGCCGACTTCCGCCCGCTTTACGACGGCAATTTCACCGTCTCGGAAAAACCGCGCCCGAAGGGCGAGGGGCCGGCCGATCCGATCCGGGTGACGGGCAAGTTCGAGCTTTCCAACGAGCGCATCCGCGTGCCCGAATACCGCCTTGAAGCGGGGCCTGCCGCCGATCCCTATGTGGTGACCGGCGAGGCGACGCTCGACACCGGCCGCAAGCCGGAATTCCTGTTGATTGCTGACGGCCAGCAGATCGACGTCAACCGCATCGGCAATAGCGGCGAGACCGGCAAGACCGGCCGCGACCCGCAGATGTCCGCCCGCCAGCGGCTTCAGGCGCTGCTGGCGATCGCCGCCGATATCCCCATCCCGCAGGTGCCCGGCCGTGCCAGCCTGTTCCTGCCGGCCGTGGTGGTCGGCGATACGACGGTGCGCGAAATCCGCCTCGACGTGAAGCCGGACGGCGATGGCTGGCGGATCGAGCGGGCGGATGCGATCCTGCCCGGCCGCACCGCGCTGGAGGCCAAGGGGCGGCTGATGCTGCGCGAAAACCGCGGCTTCGTCGGCGACCTGCTGATCGCCTCCAACCAGCCCTCGGGGCTTGCCACGTGGCTCGCCGGCTCGGTGGACCCGGAAATTCGCAAGCTGAAGACCGCCGGCTTTTCCGCGCAGGTGAACCTGACCGACGAGTTGCAGCGCTTCGAAAACCTAGAAATCGCCATCGGCGGCGCCTCGCTGACCGGGCGGCTGGAGCGGGAATCCCGGTCGGACGCGACACCCGCGCTGTCGCTGGAACTGCGCGGCAACGAGGTGCAGCTGGATTCGCTGCGTGCCCTTGTCGGCCTCGTCGCCGGCGATGCGTCGTTGACGACCGTTCTCGACCATTCCATAGCCCTCGACTTGACGGCGGACCGGTTCCTCGCTTTCGGTGAAAGTGCGACGGATGTGAGCGCTGCGCTCTCGGTGAAGGACGGCCTCCTGACGCTCACCCGCCTCAACGTCGCCTCGCTCGAAGGCGCGACGCTCTCGGCAAGCGGCACGCTGGGCGGCTCGCTCGCGGCTCCGAGCGCGGGCCTTGAAATCCGGCTGAAGGCGGCGGCGATGGAGCCGGTCGCGGCCCTTCTGGCGCGGCATCTGCCGGCCCATCCGCTGCTGTCGCGCTTCGTCGCCAATGCCGGCTATTACGACAATGCCGATCTCGCCGTTCGCGCCGCCGTGTCCGGCGAGGCGGGCAGCCCGGCGACGATCAGCGTTTCCGGCCCCGTCAACGAGGGGCGGGTCGAGTTCAAGCTTTCCACCGCCACGCCCGCCGATCTGCTGCTGGGGCGCAATTTCGAGCTGGATGGCAGCATCTTCAACCCGCAATCCGTCGTGCTTGCCGGCCAGGTCGGCCTAGATCCGTTGCCCTTCGACGCCGATCCGGACGGCAGCGTCACCTTCCGCGTGACCCAGCCGGAAGACGGCGCGGCGACCGTTTCGGCGGCGTTCAAGGCGGGCAGCACGTCGATCTCCGCCAAGGGCACCGCAGCACTTTCCGCCGAGGATTTTCTCGCCGGCACGCTCGCGATTTCGGCCAAGAGCGACGATATCGAGCCCTATCTGATGATGAACGGCATCGCCGTTCCGCAGGCCGGCGCAGGCCTGCCGCTGACGGCGCAGGCGTCCGTTGCAACCAATGCGCAGGCGATCGCGATCACCGACATAACTGGCGAGGCCGATCGCAACACCTTCTCCGGCAACCTGACGCTTGATCGCGCGGCCGCCACGCTGAAGGGTGCCGGTGCGCTACGCTTCGATACGGTGGATTTCGCCTTCCTGGCGGAGGCCATTGCCGGGCCGGTGAGCGATGTCCTCGAAGGCGGGCTGAATGCCGCGCCGCTGGTGCAGCCGCTCCAGGATGCGGCCGATATTTCCGTGGCGCTCGAAGCCGGCGCGTTCTGGCCGGGGCTTTATGGCGCTGTCGAAGGGTTCAAGGCAAACCTCGTCTGGAAGGGCGGCGAACTCACGATGACCGACATGGCCGGTGACTGGCTCGGCGGCAAGCTCTCCGGCCGCGTCAAGGTTGCCAATGCCGAGGAGAACGGCCTGTTCGAAGCGCGTACAGAACTTGCGGGCGTCGACCTGTCGAAGATCGTCTGGGCCGGGCCGGAAGGGGCGGCTGCGACGGGCAAGGCGGATGTGACGCTCGCCGTCGATGCCTCGGGCAAGAGCGTGCGCACGATGGTCGAGGGCGCCAGCGGCTCGGGCGAGGTGCGGGTGTCCGATCTCGTCCTGCGCGGGCTCGATACCGGCGCGCTGCCGTCGCTTCTGGCGGAAGCCGATCGCATCGAGGGCGACATCACGCAGGAACGCGTGGCCGGTTTTGCGTCGAACGCCATCCTGAAGGGCGAGGCGGTGCTGGGCGCGGTGCGCATCCCCTTCGCGCTGGCGGGCGGCAAGCTGCGTGTCCAGAGCGTCGCGGCCGAGGACGGTAAGGCGGGGCTTTCGGGCGACGCGGATATCGATCTCGCCGGTGATACCATGACGGGGCGCCTCTCCGTCACCTACAAGGCGGGCGAGGACGCGCTGGCCGGCGCCGAGCCGGAAGTGGCGCTTTCCTATCGCGGCCTCGTCGAGGCGCCGGGCTTCGAGCTCGATGTGCAGCCGCTCGCCAACTACCTTTCGCTGCGCCGCTTCGAGACGGAGCGCCGGCGGGTGGAGACCTTGCAGGCCAATGTGCTGGAAAAGCAGCGCCTGCGGCGCGAGGCGGCGCTCTACCGCTCGCGGGCGGATGCGCGCGCCGCACTTGCCGAAGCGATGCGCCTGCAGGTCGAGGAAGAGACGCGGCGGCGTGCGGAGGCGCGTGAACGCGCCGAGAAGGAGCGCACCGCCCGGGAGGCCGCCGAAGAGGCCGAGCGCGCGCGCCGCAAGGCCGCGGACGACGCCCGCCTCCTGCTGGAGGCGCAGGAAGAGGCTCGTCGCCTGGCCGAACAGCGGGCAGCGGCCGAGGCGCGCAAGGCGGAAGACGAAGCGGCGCGGCGGCGCCTGCCGGTAAACCCGGAAGAGGGCGTCGAGCGGGGCGGCGAACTGCCGCCGCTGGAGGGCGGGCAAAGCCTGAACTTCGACGCGCTGCCGGGCCTCAATTAGCGGCGCCGGCCTTTTCCTTCAGCCATTCCAGCACATGCAGGCGCAGCGCCGAGGAGAGGTTGCCGTCGACACCGCGGCCGTCGTCGATCTCGCGGATGAGGGCGGCGACGGGAATACCGCGCGCATCGGCAATGGCCCTCAGCTCGTCGTGAAAGGCCGGTTCGAGCGAGAAGCTCGTGCGGTGGCCGTGCAGCGTGGTGGAATATTTGCGGATCATGCCCATCCTTACGCAGTGAATCAGGCGATTGGCAGATCGAATCCGATATTTCCGGCAAGCGTTTGAAATCTCAGTCCTTATCGTCGTCGGACCGCTCGATGCGGCCCTGGTCGAGCGACTTCTGCGCCTTTTCGTTCAGCGCGCGCGTCAGCGTCTTCTCCGCCTTCGTACGACCGAAGGCGGCGCGGTTCTGCTCGGCCTGCTTTTCCTTTTCGGAGCGGGCTTTCTGCTTGCGGAACTGGCGGAGATTGACGACGTCGCCGCTCATCGCGAAAAACTCAGTTCTTCTTGCGGAAGGAATCGAGCGAGACGACGGAGCCACCCTTGTTGTTGTCGTCGCCACCGGTGGGCGGGGTCGGCTCTTCCGTGGTGGTCTCCTCGACCTTTTCCGCAAAAGCGGGATAGGCGGTGATCTCGGCGGAGTGCTCTTCTTCCTCCTCCACGGCCGGCACGTCGAATTCCAGCTCGAAGCTGACCGACGGGTCATAGAAGCCGCGGATCGCGTTGAACGGGATGACGAGCTTTTCCGGCGTGTCGGAGAAGGAGAGGCCGATCTCGAACAGGCTCTCGGTGACCTTGAGGTCCCAGAACTGGTGCTGGACGACGATGGTCATCTGTTCGGCATATTTCGCCTTCAGGTGCTGCGAGATGCGCACGCCGGGGGCATTGGTCAGGAAGGTGATGAAAAAATGGTGCTCGCCGGGCAAGTGTCCCGTGACCGCAACTTCGGACAGAACCTTGCGAATGACGCTGCGCAGCGCGTCCTGGGCGAGAATGTCGTAACGAATGTGGTCTTGCGCCATCAGTTCCTGTCTTTCTTCCAGCCTTTGTCATCAGGCATTGCAACGCGTTCTCATACCTTCCGGCACGAGTCATCTGGCACAGCTATAGACCATTTCAAGGGATTGGAGAAGGTGAAGGCTTCTGTTGCCAGGTGCCTTCGGACCCCGCCTAAGAGTGCGACCCCTTAGGACTTTGAGTGAAGTGTCACACCGCGATTAAGCAGCGAGACGAGCTTCCGCATAGTTGTCGTTTGCAACTACAAGTTTAGCCCGATAACGGTGGTACAATGCCGAGCAAAAAGTCGATCTTTACGCCCTTGTCGATCCTATTTCGCCCCCATCAAAAGCCGGTCGGTCGCGTATGACCGGTTTTTGGTGGAGGCGCCGGGTACCGCCCCCGGGTCCAATGGGTTTATTACACCGCTCATTTATTGCCGTAGCTGCCGAAGCAGCACTTCACATATAGGCGCTCTCTTGCGCCAAGAAAAGGGTTTTATGACAAGGATATGTGGAAGTTTGGCTCAGGCGGTTTCGGCCAGCGGCGGGGCGCTGTCCTGCGCCCAGTGTTTCTGGAAATCCGCAAGCGGCATCGGGCGGCCGAAATAATAGCCCTGGAACTCGGTGCAGCCGAAGGATTGCAGGAAAACGAACTGTTCCTTCGTCTCGATGCCCTCGGCGACGACGGAGAGATCGAGCATGCGGGCGATATCGAAGATGCTTTTCAGCAGGAAGCGGTTGCGCAGGTTTTCCGGCGCCTCCTGCACGAAGGAGCGGTCGATCTTGATCTCGTGGATGGGCAACTGGCGCAGGTAGCTGAGGGAGGAATAACCGGTGCCGAAATCGTCGAGCGAGATGGTAAGGCCGGCCGCACGCAGCGCCCGCATCTTCTCCACGATCGTATCGATGTCCGTCGCCATCAGGCTTTCGGTCAATTCCAGCTTCAGCCGGGCCGGATCGACCTTGAGCGCCTCGATGCGGCTGAGCACGGAGGCGACGAAATCGGGTTTCATGAACTGGTCGACGCTGACATTGATCGAGAGCACGAGATCGCGCGCGCCTTCCTCCTGCTGCCAGAGGGCGAGCGTCTTGCAGGCTTCCAGCACCACCCATCCGCCGATCGCCGGCATCAGCCCGGCCTGTTCGGCAAGCGGAATGAAATCGATCGGCGGCGCATAGCTGCCATCGGCCTTCTTCCAGCGCAACAACGCTTCCGCGCCCATCAGCCGGCCGGTCTCGTCCACTTGCGGCTGGTAGAAGAGTTCGAATTCGCGGTTGGCGAGTGCGATGCGGATCTCACGCGCCTGGTCGAGATTTCGCGCGAATTCGAGCTGCATGACGTAGACGCCGCCGCACAGCATGACGACGGCGATGATCGTGTTCACCCAGGCGCCGACAAGCCGGTATTCGTCGGCGATCGGCTGTGCGAAGGGCAGGGCTGCCTCGGTGCTGGCGAAGACCACGAAGGCGGCAAGGCAAAGCGCGATGATCACGAGCTGCGCAACCGACTGCTCGCGCCGGTAATTGATGTAGCCGAGCAGGGTGAGCACCAGCAGGAAGAGATGACAGACCCGCGGGGCGGCATCGTTCGGCACGTCGAACAGCAGGCAGAAGACGACGACGATGACGAAAAAGGCGATCTGCGAGAACATGAGGGCGGCCGAAAGCTGGTTGCCGCGCGCCAGCGCGAAGCTGGCAATCGCCGTCATCACCACGGCCGCATCCATCGCCGCCAGCGACCACGCCTGCATATAGGCGAAAACCAGGCCCCAGCCGATCGTCAGCGCGCCCACGGCAAGAGAGGCCATGCCATAGGCAAGCCGGAAACGGTGCGAATAGTCCTCAGTCTGTTTCACGGGCGGCGACCGTTCGTTGCGGCCTGCCCCACCGGGCCGGCCATCCGGATACACCTACCGGAAATTCCTTCAGAAAGTACAAAAATGCCACCAGAAGGCGAGGGCAGGCGCCAGGACGCGCCGCAGATCAGGCGTTTATTAGCGCTTGACTTGCCATCACAGCGTGAAAAACATGGGCGTCGGCAGGACCACCATGACGGCGGCGGCCGAGTGACCGGAGAGGAGACCCCATGACCGACTATCTCGCAGATGTCCGCAAATATGACAGCGGTGCGGACGAGGCCATCGTCAAGAAGATCGTAAGCCATCTCGGCATCGCGCTGCGCAACCGCGACTCCTCGCTGGTCTCCTGCTCCGACCCCGACGAACTGAACCGCGTCAAGGAAAAGTGGTGTGCCAAGAAGTTCGGCATCACCGGCGAGGCCGCCGACAAGGCGGTCGAAGCAGTCTGCAAGGCCATGGCCGACGACCGCACGAAATCGCGCGTCACCTTCTATTATCTCACCGCCAAGGAACTCGGAACGCTCGGCGCGCTGGCCTAAGGAAAACCGGGGAAATCCCTTTTCGCCCTATGGTCGCCGCCGCTCTCGCTTTAGTATCTCACGCTGGACAACGAATCGGCGGCGCCCATGCAGCAATATCTCGATCTTCTCGCCCATGTGATGGAAAACGGCACCGACCGGCCGGACCGGACGGGCACCGGCACGCGCGGCGTCTTCGGCCACCAGATGCGCTTTGACCTTTCCGAAGGTTTTCCGGTGCTGACCACCAAGAAGCTGCACCTGCGCTCGATCATCCATGAGCTGCTATGGTTCCTGAAGGGCGACACCAACATCGCCTACCTGCACGAAAACGGCGTCACCATCTGGGACGAATGGGCCGACGAGAATGGCGAGCTCGGCCCGGTCTACGGCTATCAGTGGCGCTCCTGGCCGACCCATGACGGCAGGCATCTCGACCAGATCGTCGCGGTGCTCGACGGCATCAAGCGCAACCCGAATTCGCGCCGCCATATCGTCTCGGCCTGGAACCCGGCGCTCGTCGACGAAATGGCGCTGCCGCCCTGCCATTGCCTGTTCCAGTTCTACGTGGCGGACGGCAAGCTCTCGTGCCAGCTCTACCAGCGCTCCGCCGACATCTTCCTCGGCGTGCCCTTCAACATCGCCTCCTATGCCCTGCTCACCATGATGGTGGCGCAGGTGAGCGGTTTGCAGCCGGGCGATTTCGTGCACACGCTGGGCGACGCGCATATCTATGCCAACCATTTCGAGCAGGCGCGCACGCAATTGACGCGCCGGCCGAAACCCTTGCCCTTCATGAAGCTCAATCCGGACGTGAAGGACCTTTTCTCCTTCAAATTCGATGACTTCACCCTTATCGGCTACGAAGCCGATTCAACCATCAAGGCGCCCATAGCCGTTTGATTTTCAGGAACCCGCATGACCGAAGCCAAGATCGTCCTCGTCGTGGCCGTCGCGCGAAACGGCGTCATCGGCCGCGATGGCGACCTGCCGTGGCGCCTGCCGTCGGACCTAAAGCGCTTCAAGCAGCTGACGCTCGGCAAGCCGGTGCTGATGGGGCGCAAGACCTGGGCTTCGATCGGCAAGCCGCTGCCGGGCCGGCCGAACATCGTCATCACCCGCGATGCAAGTTTTGCGGCGCCGGGCGCCGAAGTCGTCTCGTCTCTCGACGAGGGACTGGTCGCCGCGCGTCGTGAGGCAAAGGACCTCGGCGTGGACGAAATCTGCGTCATCGGCGGCGGGCAGATCTATGCGCAGGTCTTCGACCGCGCGGACGTGCTGCATGTCACCCATGTCGAGGCGGATGTGGAGGGCGATACGCGCTTTCCCGAGATCGATCCGGGCGTTTTCGAAAAGACTATCGAAGAGCCGATCCCGCAGGGCGAGAAGGACAGCCACGCCATGCGCTTCGTCACCTGGCGCCGGAAGACGGCCGCGTAAACCATAAATCGTGCCGATCACGAACTATTTTGCCGCACAAACCCGTCAGGTCACGCGGATTTGTTGAAAGGTGCCGGAGGGATACCTATAACGGGTTCACCTTGCGTAGCGCGGCGAAACATTCCGCGAGATGCGGCCTGAAGCAGTTCCGGCAAAAGTGCGATGCGGTTTTGCATCCGGAACTGCGCATAAACAAGAAATGGAGTGTTTTCGTGTTTCGGAGAAATGCGGACATGCTTCATGGGGATTTGAGAGAAAGAGGTATTGATGCCCTGGAGTAATCAGAACGGCGGCGGCGGCCCTTGGGGCGGCGGCGGCGGCGGTGGCGGAAACAATCAGGGGCCATGGGGGCAGGGACCGAACCGTCCCCGCGGCGGCGGCGGAGGCAGCAATGGCGGCCCGCCGGACCTTGAGGATATCATCCGGCGCGGCCAGGACCGGCTGAAGAGCGTCATGCCCGGCGGCATCAATGGTGGCGCGGTCGTCATCGCGCTGCTGCTCGTCGGCGTCTTCTGGCTGATGAACTCCATCTATACCGTCCAGCCGGACGAGCGCGGCGTTGAACTGCGCTTCGGCAAGCCGAAGCAGGAAATCTCCATGCCCGGCCTGCACTTCCACATGTGGCCGTTCGAAACCGTCGAACTCGTCAAGATCACCGAGCAGCAGCAGAATATCGGCCGCCGCACGGCAGCGTCGAATTCGGATGCCTCCGGCCTGATGCTGACCGGCGACCAGAACATCGTCAACGTGCAGTTCTCGGTGCTCTATTCGGTCACGGATCCGGAAGCCTACCTCTTCAACCTCGAATATCCCGCAGAGACGCTGCAGCAGGTTTCCGAAAGCGCCATGCGCGAAGTCGTCGGCCGCCGTCCGGCCCAGGACATTTTCCGCGACAACCGCCAGGCGATTGCGGAAGGTGTGAAGACGACGATCCAGGCGACCATGGATGCCTATGGCGCCGGCATCTCGATCAACACCGTCGCGATCGAGGATGCGGCCCCGCCGCGCGAAGTGGCTGACGCCTTCGACGAAGTGCAGCGCGCCGAGCAGGATGAAGACCGTTTCCTCGAAGAAGCCAACCAGTATGCCAACCAGAAGCTCGGCCTTGCGCGTGGTCAGTCGGCGCAGTTGCGTGAAGAAGCTGCCGCCTACAAGGACCGTGTCGTCAAGGAGGCGGAAGGTGAAGCGTCCCGCTTCCTCTCGGTCTACGAGCAATACAAGCTGGCTCCCGACGTGACCCGCAAGCGCCTCTTCCTCGAAACGATGGAAGGCGTGATGAAGAACTCCAAGAAGGTCATCATCGACGAGAAGCAGGGCGGACAGGGCGTCGTACCCTTCCTGCCGCTGAACGAACTCGGCCGCGGAACGACCCAGCAACAGCAGAGCACGGGGGGCACTCAGTAATGGGCAACCGTCTACCAGCCATTCTGATCGCCGTCGGCGTTCTCCTGTTCATCGCCTATTCGTCGGTGTTCGTCGTCAACGAGCGCCAGCAGGCGATCGTCATCCGCTTCGGTCAGATCCAGGACGTCAAGGCCGAGCCCGGCCTCTACTTCAAGCTGCCCTTCGGCTTCATGGATGCCGACAGCGTGCAGTACATCCAGGACCAGGCCCTGCGCTTCGATCTCGACGATATCCGCGTCCAGGTTTCGGGCGGCAAGTTCTACGAAGTCGATGCCTTCGTGGTCTACAAGATCACGGATGCGCGCCGCTTCCGCGAAGCGGTCTCGGGTGACCGGGAATCGGCCGAATCGCGCCTGCGCACCCGTCTCGATGCGGCCCTTCGCCGGGTCTACGGTCTGCGCGGCTTCGAATCCGCACTGTCGGAAGAGCGCGCGTCGATGATGCGCGAAGTCCGCGGCGAACTGACGAACGACGCCTCCAACCTGGGTCTCACGATCTCGGACGTGCGTATCCGTCGCACGGACCTCACGCAGGAAGTCTCGCAGCAGACCTTCGAGCGCATGAAGGCCGAGCGTCTGGCGGAAGCCGAACTCATCCGCGCCCGCGGTAACGAAGCAGGCCAGCGCCGCCGCGCCATCGCCGACCGCCAGGTCGTCGAGTTCATCGCCGCGGCCCAGCGCGATTCGGAAATCCTGCGAGGCGAGGGCGAAGGCGAGCGCAACCGCGTCTTCGGCGAAGCCTTCTCGCAGGACCCGGCCTTCTTCGACTTCTACCGGTCGATGAGCGCCTACGCTGCGTCCATGACGTCGTCCGACACCACGCTGGTGCTGTCGCCGCAGTCGGAATTCTTCCGCTACTTCGAGGATGCGGCGGGCACGACGCCCACCACCTCGGGGGCTGCGACGGGCACGACGAACGGCACGGCAACGACGCCGACGACGACGGCAAACTGACGCCGTGGCCGATTTCCTGACGGGAATCGCCTTCTTCATGATCATCGAGGGGCTGGTGTACGCACTGGCCCCTTCGATTTTGAAGCGCATGGCGGAAATGTTGCCGCAGATTCCGGAAAGCCAGTTGCGCGTCTCGGGGCTCGTTGCCGTGGCGCTCGGCGTGGTCATGGTCTGGTTCATTCGGGGCGGGTGAACGCGACGGCTTGCAGCCGCCCGCGAAGACGGGCAAGACTTCACATCAAATTCAACGCGGCGGACTGATTTTCGCCGTATCCGCGGCAAACACTCGCCACGATGGCCAGGACAAGAGGATGCCGAATATGGCTTTGAAGATGAGGTCCAGCGCAGCGCAGACGGCACTCGCGCTCGCGATGAGTTTTTCGCTGGTCGCGGGTGGGCCGTTCGTGGCGCCGGCGCTAGCACAGGTGAAGCCGGCGGCAGGCCCGGATTCGGTCGCCGACCTTGCCGAAAGTCTGCTTGACGCGGTGGTCAACATTTCCACCTCGCAGAACGTCAAGAGCGACGACAAGGCACCCGTGCCGCAGGTGCCGGAAGGTTCGCCCTTCCAGGATTTCTTCGACGAATTCTTCAAGGGCGAAGGCGGCGAGGGCGGCGGCAACCAGGGGCAGACGGTCAATTCACTCGGTTCGGGCTTCGTCATCGATCCCTCGGGCTTCATCGCCACGAACAATCACGTCATCGAGGGCGCGGACGATATCGAGGTGAATTTCGCCAACGGCTCGAAGCTGAAGGCGAAGCTCGTCGGCACCGACCCGAAGACCGACCTTGCGCTCTTGAAGGTCGAGCCGAAAGCGCCGCTGAAGGCGGTGCCCTTCGGTGATTCCCGCACCATGCGCATCGGCGACTGGGTGATGGCCATCGGCAACCCGTTCGGGCTTGGCGGTTCGGTGACGGTCGGCATCATTTCTGCCCGTGGCCGTAACATCAATGCCGGCCCCTACGACAACTTCATCCAGACGGATGCCGCGATCAACCGCGGCAATTCCGGCGGCCCGCTCTTCAACATGAAGGGCGAGGTCATCGGCATCAACACGGCGATCATCTCGCCGTCGGGCGGCTCGATCGGCATCGGCTTCTCCGTGCCGACGGAGCTTGCGCAGAACATCTTCACGCAGCTTCGCGATTTCGGCGAGACGCGGCGCGGCTGGCTTGGCGTGCGCATCCAGCCGGTCACCGACGATATTGCGGAAAGCCTCAGCATGGCCGAGGCGAAGGGCGCGCTCGTTGCCGGCATCATCAAGGGCGGGCCGGTCGACAACGGCTCGATCGAGACCGGCGACGTCATCATCCGTTTCGACGGCAAGGAAGTCGATGAGATGCGCGACCTGCCGCGCGTCGTGGCCGAAAGCCCGGTCGGCAAGGCGGTCGACGTCGTGCTCTTGCGCGACGGCAAGGAGATGACCGTCAAGGTCACCCTCGGCCGCCTCGAGGACGGCGAGAAGGAGGCCGGCGACGACGCCGTGACCCAGGAGGACACCCCGACCGAGGACGGCACGACGCCGCAGACCGGCGAGCAGGTGCAGCCCAGCAAGGCCGACACGGTGCTCGGCATGGGCATCAGCGACCTCGACGAGCAGGCGCGCAAGACCTTTGAGATCCTCGAAAGCGTCAAGGGCGTCGTGATCACCGAAGTGACGCCGGAATCGGCCGCCTCCGAGCGCGGCATCGTGCCGGGCGATGTGATCGTCGAGGTCGGCCAGGAGGCCGTGACGACCGCCGAAGAGGTGAAGACCCGCGTCGCCAAGCTGAAATCGGAAGACCGGCGCAACGCGCTCCTGATGATCGCCAACCGCACCGGCGCGTTGCGCTACATCACGGTGCGCATCGACTAAAGGCGAGTCCGTTCAGGAGCTTGCCGGCGAAAATTGCCGGATAGAATCGGGCCGCTGGAGCACTGCTTCAGCGGCCAATCCGCCACACCTCTCCTCCGTCATCCTCGGGCTTGACCCGAGGACCCATGCCACGAGCTCAAGGCGTGCCGTGGCACGTGGATCCTCGGGTCAAGCCCGAGGATGACGGAGGAGAGGTGTGTGTCCAAGGATGGCGGAGCGTGCGGAGCGAGGTTTTCCGCGACCGGCTTACGTCGTCACGAAATCCGATTTGCGATATCCCTGGAGATAGAGCAGCGCGGTGAGGTCGCCGTGGTCGATGCGGATCCTGGCTTCCGCTGCTACGGCCGGCTTGGCGTGCAGGGCGACGCCGGCGCCGGAGAGGTGCAGCATGCCGAGGTCGTTGGCGCCGTCGCCGACGGCCATCGCCTCTTCCGGCGAAATGCCGAGGCGTTCGGAAATCTCGATGAGGGCATCCACCTTCGCTTGCTTGCCGAGGATCGGTTCGGCCACTTCGCCGGTGAGCTTTCCGTCGGCATCGAGCAGCAGGTTGGCGCGGTTCTCGTCGAAGCCGAGCATGGCGGCGATGCGGCTGGTGAACACAGTGAAACCGCCCGAGACGAGGGCGGTGTAAAAGCCCTTGGCCTTCATGGTCGCGATCAGTTCGCGCCCGCCGGGCGTCAGCGTGATGCGCTTGGCGATGACCTCGTCGATGACGGAGACGGGCAGGCCCTTCAGCAGCGCGACGCGCTCGCGAAGGGCGGGCTCGAAGGCGATTTCGCCGTTCATGGCGCGCGCGGTGATGGTTGCCACCCGGTCCTTGAGGCCGACTTCGGCGGCGAGCTCGTCGATGCATTCCTGGCCGATCATGGTGGAATCCATGTCGGCGATCAGGAGCTTCTTGCGCCGCGTTTCCGCGTCCTGAATGGCGAAATCGACCGGCGCGTTGCCGATTGTCGCGGAGATTTTGTCGCGCGCGGCGGCGATATCGCTGTCGTCGCGCAGCGCGATGTCGCAGGCGATGCCGTCGGCGAGCCAGTAGAGGCCGGAGGCCTTGACGTGATCGGCGGCCTTTTCGGCGAGCGCTGGGGTCAGGACAGGATTTGACGGATTGGCGACAAGCGTGGCAACGAAAGCCATGATGAGAAACCTTGATCGAAAGCAGGACGCGATCCTGATAACCGGACCGACGGCAAGCGGCAAGTCCGCGCTCGCCGTACGGCTGGCGCGCGAGCACGATGGCGTGGTGGTCAATGCCGACAGCATGCAGGTCTACGACACGCTGAACATCCTCACCGCGCGGCCGCAGCCGGAGGATATGGGCGGCATCGACCATCGCCTCTATGGTCATGTGCCGGCGGGTGCCGCCTATTCCACCGGCGACTGGCAGCGCGAGGCGACGGGCCTCGTGGCTGAGCTCAGGGCGCGCGGCAAGCTGCCGGTCTTCGTCGGCGGCACGGGCCTTTATTTTCGTGCACTGACCGGCGGGCTTGCGGATATGCCCGTCATTCCCGACGATGTTCGCGAGCGCGTTCGCGGCCGACTTGCCGCTGAAGGGACAGAGGCCCTGCACCGAGACCTTGCGGGGCGCGACCCGCAGACGGCCGCCCGCCTGAAACCGGGCGACGGCCAGCGCATTCTTCGCGCGCTGGAGGTGCTGGAGACGACGGGGCGGTCGATTTCCACGTTCCAGGCGGCGGCGGGGCCGGCGGTGATCGATCCGGAGCGGGCGGAAAAGATTGTCGTGCTGCCCGACCGCGCCGTGCTTGCCAAGCGCATCAACCGGCGGTTCGCCACCATGCTGACATCCGGCGCGGTGGAGGAGGTGAAGGCACTGCTGGCGCTCGATCTTTCGCCCGCCATGCCGGTCATGAAGGCGATCGGTGTGCCGCAGATCGCGGCGATGCTGGTGGGCGAGATGAGCGAGGCCGAGGTCATCGAACGCGGCGCGGCGGCGACCCGGCAATATGCCAAGCGCCAGATGACCTGGTTCCGCAACCAGCTCGATGACAGCTGGCAGCGGATCGATCCGCTATCCTCTAGCGTCGAATAAGACTGCTTAGCGGTTTCTTCAAAAGCTGCTCGCGGATCGAAGATCCTTCGCGCCGGGGCTCCTGCTGTTCGCCGAAGGCCGGGGCGGGGCGCGCCGGCTGGCGGTAGGGATCGGCGGCCGGGCGCGGCGGCTCGGAGGTGAGCTCGCGGCGGATCGACTCGAAGCGCTCCTGTGTCGACGGTTCGTAGGCGCCCTGGGCGCCAGGCAGCATGTCCGGTCGGTAGGGTTCCGGCATGGGCGGCGTTGCCGGTCGCGCTGCGGCGGTGGCAGCGGCGGCCTGGAGCGTGTCGATATAGTCTTCCTCGTCCTCGTAGGGCGCATCCTCGTAGCCGGTTGGCAGGGCGCCCTGGGGCTGCGAGGCGAGGTAGGAATTCTGGAATCCGGAAATATCCGGCCCGGAGATCGCGCGCATGCGCGACACGATCGAGCGCAGGTCGACGCTCTGTGGCGTTTCGTCGGTGACCTTGACGCTGGTGCCGTTGGTCTTCGGCAGGCGGTCCGCCTCCACGCGCGTGAAGCGCATGCGCATCGGCACCGCGACGGCCTCGCCAAACGCAATCGCCTCGCCATTGCCGATTGAGGAGATGAAGCTCGTCGTCGAGGATGAGGAATTGGGGATCGCCGAGCGGATGATTTCCTGGTCGTGCTCGTTGGCAAGGCGCATGGCGAAGATCGTCGAGCACTGCGAGAGGATGGTCGGGTCGAGTTCGCCGGGGCGCTGCGTGATGATGCCGAGCGAGACGCCGTATTTGCGGCCTTCCTTGGCGATGCGGGCGATCGCCTGGCGCGTCGGCGTGAAGCCGAGCTTGGGATCGGCCGGCACGTAGCGGTGCGCCTCTTCGCAGACCACCAGCATATGCACGCCGCCATTGCTCCACAGGCCGATTTCGAAGGCCATGCGGCAGAGCACGGAGGCGACCGAATTGACGACTTCCGACGGGATGCCGGCAAGCTGGAAGGTCGTTACCGGCTTGCCGTCGCCGGGAATGCGGAAGATGCGGGCGATCGTGTCGAGGATCGTGTCGGTGATCGTGTTCGAGGAGAACATGAAATGATAGCGCGGGTCGTTGATCGCCGACATGATCTTGACCTTGAGCGAGCGCAGATGCGGCTTTTCCGACCGGCCTTCGAGCCTGCCGATGCGCTCGTCGACGAGCGCCAGCAGGTCGGCGATGCGGAAGGGCACCGGCGTATCGGCCGTCACCGAGCTCTTCTCGGTCGCGCGGCGCATCAGGCCGTTTTCGCTCGTGCCGCGGAAGGCGCGTTTGGCTTCCGGGATCAGGTCGCGGAGAATGTCCATCTCCTCCGGCACCGGCGGGCGGCCGCGGAAGACGACTTCGGCGAATTCCTCCAGCCGGAACAGCCAGAAGGGCAGGTCGAGCGTATCCGTATCGATGACGACGGCGAGGTCGCCGAAGGCGGAGGCGAATTCGTTGTGCGGGTCGAGGATCAGCACGCGCAGGCGCGGATCGGCCTGGATCGCCTTGTGCAGCAGCAGCGTGACGGAAGTGGACTTGCCGACGCCAGTCGTGCCGACGATGGCGAAATGTTTCTCCAGCATGGAGGGTACATGGATCGTCGCGTCGAGCGTCTCGTCCTGCGTCAGCTTGCCGATCGTGCAGACGTCGTTCTTGCCGGTGTCATAGACCTTGGCGAGGTCGGAGGCGCGGATGCGGTGGGCGATCGCGCCGAGATGGGGATAGTCCGTGATGCCGGCGGAGAAAGTCTCGCGTCCATCCGCGCTGACATTCACTTCGCCGAGAAGCTCGACCTCGATGCGGAAGACCGTGTCGTGGTTCTCCACCCAGCTCTGCTGGTCGGTGGACATGGAATAGACCAGCGCCACGACGCGGTTGCGACCGACGGAGATGGAGATGAGGCGGCCGACCGCCCAGAGTTCCGTAAGCGCCGTCTGGCCACCCTCGGCGACAGCGCTGATCGTGGCACGGGACCCGTTGCAGGCGACGATGCGCCCGAGCAGACGGTTGCCCACCATGCCATCCCGGCGCTCCTGCTCGCCGGCGACGATCGAATTTTGGAAATCATTGTTCAGCAATCACGGCACTCCTTGCCATCAAAGAGTGACCTTATCGGCTGCCGCTTAATAAGACGTTTCGGCGCGACGCATCTTTGAGTTGTAGTTTCTCAAATATGCGGGAATCCGTGCCGTTTCGAAACAGATGGAAAGGGCGTTGACGTGCGTGGGCTTTGTGGCTAACACTTCGCCCCATGAAAAATCTGACGGCAAACATTCTTGTGGTGGGAACGCGCATGGGCAGGATGGTGTAACCATCCGGCGAAAGCACCCATGCGCGGTAAGCAGGCTCCTCCAAGGGGCCTTTTTTTATGCCCAGAAATTCGATAATCACCCCGAAATACGAATAGAGACGGACGGGAATCCGATGAGCGGAACAGAAAACCAGATGACGGGCGCGGAAATTGTCTTGCAGGCGCTGCGGGACAATGGCGTAGAACATATTTTCGGCTATCCGGGCGGTGCCGTCCTGCCGATCTATGACGAGATCTTCCAGCAGGACGACATCGAGCATATCCTCGTGCGCCACGAGCAGGGCGCCGGCCACATGGCCGAAGGCTATGCCCGCTCCACCGGCAAGGTCGGCGTCATGCTCGTCACCTCCGGCCCGGGCGCGACCAATGCCGTCACGCCGCTGCAGGACGCGCTGATGGATTCGATCCCGCTCGTCTGCCTCACCGGCCAGGTCCCGACCACGCTCATCGGCTCGGATGCCTTCCAGGAGTGTGACACGGTCGGCATCACGCGCCCCTGCACCAAGCACAACTGGCTGGTCAAGGACGTCAACGATCTCGCCCGCATCATCCATGAGGCCTTCCGCGTCGCCCAGTCCGGTCGTCCCGGCCCGGTCGTCGTCGATATCCCGAAGGACGTGCAGTTTGCGACCGGCACCTATACGCCGCCGTCCGCAGCCCCCATCCAGAAGAGCTACCAGCCGAAATTGCAGGGCGATGCCCGCCAGATCGAGGCGGCCGTCCACCTGATGAAGACGGCGCGCCGTCCGGTCATCTATTCCGGCGGCGGCGTCATCAATTCCGGCCCGGAGGCTTCGCGGCTGCTGCGCGAGCTGGTCGAGATCACCGGCTTCCCGATCACCTCGACCCTGATGGGCCTCGGCGCCTATCCGCATTCCGGCAAGAACTGGCTGGGCATGCTCGGCATGCACGGTTCCTACGAGGCGAACATGGCGATGCATGATTGCGACGTCATGATCTGCATCGGCGCGCGCTTCGACGACCGTATCACCGGCCGCCTGAACGCCTTTTCGCCGAACTCGAAGAAGATCCACATCGATATCGACCCGTCCTCGATCAACAAGAATGTCCGCGTCGACGTTCCGATCCTCGGCGATGTCGGCAATATCCTGGAAGACATGGTCCGGCTGTGGCGCGCAGGCTCCAAGGATTACGACAAGGCGATCCAGGGCGACTGGTGGTCGTCAATCGCCCGGTGGCGGGCACGCAACTCGTTTGCCTACAAGCAGAGCAACGACGTCATCATGCCGCAATATGCGATCCAGCGGCTCTATGAGCTGACCAAGGACCGCGACACCTACATCACGACGGAAGTCGGCCAGCACCAGATGTGGGCGGCGCAGTTCTACGGTTTCGAGCAGCCGAACCGCTGGATGACCTCGGGCGGCCTCGGCACGATGGGCTACGGCTTCCCGGCGGCGATCGGGGTGCAGGTCGCGCATCGCGACAGCCTCGTCATCGACATTGCCGGCGACGCCTCGATCCAGATGTGCATTCAGGAAATGAGCTGTGCGGTTCAGTATAACCTGCCGGTCAAGATCTTCATCCTGAACAACCAATACATGGGCATGGTGCGCCAGTGGCAGCAGCTCTTGCACGGCAACCGCCTGTCGAATTCCTACACGGAAGCGATGCCGGACTTCGTCAAGCTTGCGGATGCCTATGGCGGTGTCGGCATTTCCTGCGACAAGCCGGGTGATCTCGACGGCGCGATCCAGGAGATGATCGACGTCAAGCGTCCAGTCATCTTCGATTGCCGCGTCGCCAACCTCGCCAACTGCTTCCCGATGATCCCGTCCGGCAAGGCGCATAACGAAATGCTGCTTCCCGACGAGGCCACGGACGAAGCGGTCGCCAATGCGATCGACGCCAAGGGCCGCCAGCTCGTTTGATGAAAAGGTAGAGAAGATTATGAACGCACACCTACAGCCCACGGGCTCTGCCTATTTCATCGCCAAGGAAACCCAGGTCGCGGAGAGCCACACGCTCTCCGTGCTCGTCGACAACGAGCCGGGCGTGCTTGCGCGCGTCATCGGCCTGTTTTCCGGCCGCGGCTACAATATCGAAAGCCTCACAGTCTCCGAGACCGAGCATGAATCGCACCTGTCGCGCATCACCATCGTGACGCGCGGCACGCCGGGCGTGCTGGAACAGATCAAGTCGCAGCTTGAGCGCATCGTACCGGTCCACCGGGTCGTCGATCTCACCGTTCGCGCCAAGATCATGGGGCAGGAGCGGCCGATCGAGCGCGAAGTGGCGCTGGTCAAGGTCACCGGCTCCGGCGAGATGCGGGCGGAAACGCTGCGCCTGGCGGACGCTTTCCACGCCAAGGTGGTCGATGCGACGGTCGATCACTTCATCTTCGAGATCACCGGCAAATCCTCCAAGGTCGACCAGTTCGTGGCCGTCATGAAGCCGCTCGGCCTCTCCGAAGTCTGCCGTACCGGCATCGCGGCGATGAACCGCGGCCCGCAGGGCATGTAATTGGCGGCGGCGCGGCATTGCCTGCTTGCTGCCTCGGCCATCGCCGTGATGCTTGCATCACCGGTGGTCCGGGCGGAGGGCGACGATGCCGCGCCATCCGTCGTCAGTAGCTACGATGCCGTCGGCGCGCTGGTTCGCGACAGCCAAGAAATCCAGTCGCATTACAAGGTCTGCCCCGCCGATATCGCCAAGACGGCCCGGCCGCTCTGGAAGGGCGTCTGGGCGAGCGCCGACTGGTCGGAAGAACGCTGCGAGCGTGATCTCGACGCCTGCCACCGCGACTGCATGGAATGGCGCAACGAGAATGCCTGCTTCGCGCTTGGCCGCGTCTTCGAGGATGCGAAACCCGCCGTCTCGCCGCATCTGGCGCAGATGCTGTTTGCCGAGGCCTGCGCGCTCGGCAGCCGCGGCGGCTGCACAAACCGCGCTTCCGGCATCCGCAACGGGCAATATGACGGCGATCCGATGGGGGAGGCCGCGCCCGAGGCGCTGTCATCCTGCTACTTCCGGACATTTTCCATCAGCTGCGGTGACGGCGACGCCTGGGGCTGCACCATGCTCGGGCAATCCTACCAGATCGGCGAGGGCGTCGGCCGGGATGCCGGCGCGGCACGCCGGCACTATCTGCAATCCTGCGAGATCAACCCGGATTTCCCCGCCTGCGACTTCGCCAAGAGCCTGATGCAGGACCTCGACAGCAAGGAGCAGTAGGCTAGATCATCTCCAGCGGCCGCTTGCGGGTCGGCGGCGGGAAGGCTTCGTCGAGGATACGAAGATCCTCCGAGGTGAGCCGAATCTCCGAGGCGCGGAAATTTTCGCGCACGCGCTCCGGCGAGCCGGATTTCGGGATGGCGATGACGCCCGGCTTCGTCAGCAGGAAGGCAAGCGCGACCTGCGCGGAGCTCGCATGGTGGATACGGCCGATTTCCTCCAGCACCGGATGGCCGACCAGGCGGCCCTCGTCGAGCGGCGAATAGGCCATGATCGGCACGCCCTGCACCTGGCTCCAGCGCAACAGGTCATATTCGATGCCGCGGCGGGCGAGGTTGTAGAGCACCTGGTTGGCGAGCGGGCGCGCCGGCTCCGCCACGTCGAGCAGTTCCACCATGTCGTCCTGGTCGAAGTTGGAGACGCCCCAGGCGCCGATCTTGCCTTGTGCCTTCAGCGTCTCGAAGGCCTCGACGGTCTCGGCGAGCGGGTGGTTGCCGCGCCAGTGCAGCAGGTAGAGCTCGATATGGTCGGTGCCGAGGCGCTTCAGGCTCGCCTCGCAGGCGGCGACCGTACCGGTGCGGCTGGCATTGTAGGGTAGCACCTTGCTGACGACGAAAACCCCGTCGCGGCGGCCCCTGATCGCCTCGCCGACCACCGTCTCCGCGCCGCCGTCGGCATACATTTCCGCGGTGTCGATCAGCGTCATGCCGAGGTCGAGCCCGGCGCGCAGGCTTGCGGCTTCCTCGGCCGGTGATGACCCGCTCTCGCCCATATGCCAGGTGCCGAGGCCGAGCGCCGGCACCTGCCGTCCGCCGGGGAAGGTGACTGCGGGAAGTTCCGCTTTCATGTTTCTACTCCGTTCAGGCGCCATGCATCAGCGATACGAATTGTATGCATGACAAGAATTGGCTGGTCGTCGCAAAGAGATGGACTATCAATCGCAAAAAACAACTGGAATATGCGAGAACCTGCATGCAGATCGAAATCTTTCTGGCGCTGCTGGTCTTCGCCTTCACCACGTCCATCACCCCCGGCCCGAACAACATGATGCTCTTCGCCTCGGGCGTGAACTTCGGTTTCGTGCGCACGATCCCGCATATGTGCGGCATTGGCGTCGGTTTCCTCGTGTTGTTGCTCGCCGTCGGCTTCGGGCTCGGTGCGTTGTTGGAGGCCGTACCGCTGGTCTATACGGTGCTGAAATTCGCGGGCGGCGCCTATCTGTTGTGGATCGCCTGGAAGATCGCCATGTCGCGCACGCTCTCGGAAGGCAAGGCGGGGGCAAGGCCGATGAGCTTTCTCCAGGCCGCCGCTTTCCAATGGGTGAACCCCAAGGCCTGGGTGATGGCCGTCTCCGCCATGGCGACCTATACCAACGCGGCGAACTATACGCTGAGCGTGCTCATCGTCGGCGTCGCCTTCGCGCTGGTCAATTTCCCGAGCGTTTCCACCTGGGCCGGCTTCGGCTCGGCGCTACGCCAGTGGCTGTCGGATCCCGTGCGGCTCAAGTGGTTCAACATCACCATGGCGCTGCTGCTCGTCGCCAGCCTCTGGCCGATGCTGCGCTAGAGTTTGTCAGGGAAAAGTGGAAACCGGTTTTCCCGAAAGACAAACGAGCACAAAAGGGTCTAGCGTATGAAGGACAAGCCAAGCCGGAGGGACCGCCTTGTCTCATGACCATGACGACCACCATCACCAAGACAACCATTTTTCGCCGATGGAAGCGCGGGTGCGCGCGCTCGAAACCATCCTGACGCAGAAGGGGCTGATCGACCCGCAGGCGATCGACGCCATCGTCGAGACCTACGAGACGAAGATCGGCCCGCGCAACGGCGCGCGCGTCGTCGCCAAGGCCTGGGCGGAACCGGATTTTGCCGACTGGCTGCGGCGGGACGCGACGGAGGCGATCGCCAGCCTCAGCTATACCGGCCGGCAGGGCGAACATATGCGGGCGGTGTTCAACGATGCGCAGACGCACAACCTCGTCGTCTGCACGCTCTGCTCCTGTTATCCCTGGTCCGTGCTCGGCCTGCCGCCCGTCTGGTACAAGGCGCCGGCCTATCGGTCGCGCGCCGTCATCGATCCGCGCGGCGTGCTGGAAGAGTTCGGCGTAACGCTTTCGCCGGACAAGAAAATCCGCGTCTGGGATTCGACCGCGGAATTGCGCTACCTCGTCATTCCCGAGCGGCCCGCGGGCACGGAAGGGCTCGACCAGGCAGCGCTTGCTGATCTCGTGACGCGCGACGCCATGATCGGCACCGGGCTGGCGCTCGCGCCGGAGGCACGGCCATGAACGGGCCGCACGACCTTGGCGGCCAGCATGGCATGGGGCCGGTCGCGCCCGAGCCCAACGAGCCGTATTTCCACGCCGAATGGGAGCGGCAGGCGCTGGGCGTGACGATCTCCTGCGGCGCTTTCGGCGCCTGGACGCTCGATGAAAGCCGCCATGCGCGCGAAAACATCCCACCCGCCACCTATCTCGCCGCGAGCTATTACGAGATCTGGATCCGCGCGCTGGAGGTGCTGCTTCAGCGGCACGGTTTCGTCAGCGCGGCGGAACTCGCCGAGGGCAGGATGCTGGAAAAGGGTGCGGCACCAAAGCGCGTGCTGAAGGCCGACATGGTGGCCGCCGTCCTGGCGAAGGGCGGGCCGTGCGACCGTCCGCTCGACACCGCGCCGCGCTTTGCCGCCGGCGAGCGGGTGCGTACGCGCAACTTCAATCCGACGACGCATACCCGCCTGCCGCGTTATGCGCGCGATAAGGTCGGCGTGGTCGAGACGGTGCAGGGCTCCTTCGTCTTCCCCGACGACAATGCACATGGCCGGGGCGAAAATCCGCAATGGGTCTATACCGTCGTCTTCGACGGCGGGGAGATCTGGGGCGAGGGCGCGGCACCCGGCCTTACCGTCTCGATCGATGCCTGGGAGAGCTATCTTGAGCCGGTGTGAGACGCCGGCCGATTCTCCCGGCCTGCCGAAATCCGCCGAGGGCGATCCGGTTTTTGCCGAGCCCTGGCAGGCGCAGGCCTTCGCCATGACGGTGCGCCTGCACGAGCAGGGCATGTTCACCTGGGCGGAATGGGCGTCGGCGCTGTCGCGCGAGGTGCATCGTCCCGGTCGCGCCGACGATGGCCGCGACTATTTCGATTGCTGGGTCGCCGCCCTTTCGTCGCTCGTTTCGGAGCGCGGCGTCGCGAGCGAGGCCGAGCAGGATGCGCTGTCCCACCGCTGGGAGCGTGCCGCCGAGGCGACGCCGCATGGCAAGCCGATCCTGCTGGAGAATGCGCCGGATTAAGACCGGTCGGCGACGAAGCGGGCGAGCCATGGCCCGATCAGCGTGACGAGAACCAGCCGCGCCGTCTGCAGCGTCATGACGAAGGCGATGTCGACATTGCTCGATGCCGCGATGACGGCAATCGAGTCGAGCCCGCCGGGGCTGGTCGAGAGATAGGCGGTGAGCGGATCGACGCCGAGTACGAGGATCAGCAGGCCGGCGAGCAGGCCGGAAAAGCTGATCAGTGCGAGGATCGAGACGACGGTCGGTAGAAGCGCGCGGCGCGCATGCATAAGGATGGCGCGGGTGAAGCCGAGGCCGATGTTCCAGCCGAGCAAGGTGAAGGCGATGACCAGCAGCCATTGCGGCAGCTCTATCGTCACCGTGCCGGAGGAGTTCAGCACCGCGGCGAGCGCGAAGGGCAGCAGGAAGGCGCCGGCCGGGATGCGCAGCTTCTGCCCGACGAGGCCGGCGGTGACGCCGATCACCAGCATGGCGGCCAGCGGCAGCATCGGCACCGGCTCGAACCAGGCATGCGGCGGTATCACCGCGCCGTCATGGCCGCCGAAATGGGCGACGAGCGTCGCGACGCTCGCGACGAAGACGACGCGCAGATATTGCATGAAGGCGACGAGCCGCGCATCCGCGCCATAGGCCTCCGCCATCATCAGCATGGTGGAGGCGGCGCCGGGGGACGATCCCCAGATCGCCGTGGTGCCCGGCAGGAGGCCGGTGCGGGCGATCATCCAGCCGGAGAACGTGCTCATGCCGATGACGGAGAGCACGACGAACATCATCAGCAGCCAGTTTTCCGTGAACGTGCCGACGAAATCCTGCGACACCATGGTGGCGATCATCAGCGCCAGCACGACCTGCACGAAAAAGAAGAAGATGCGCGGCAGGCGGATCGTGCCGCCGGCAAGCGCCACGAATATGCCGGCGAGCATCGGCCCCATCAGGAGGGCGGCGGGAAAGCCGGCGATCTCCAGTGGCACTGTGGTGAAGAGCGACAGGCAGCCGACAAGGCCCCACTGCAGCCAGGCCGGCAACCGGCCGGCGCCGCTCGGTGCGCTCGTGTCGTCATTCGGATTTCGGGAGGCGGGCAAATCATCGCTCCGGAAGGTTAGCGTCTCAATACAGGCAAGCGCGCGCGGCGAACAGGGTCAAATCAGGGGGTAGGCGATTCCTTCGGCACTCTTGTGAACTCGGCGTCCCGCCCCTTGCTTCGCAGGCGCGAATCCTGCCAAGTCCGGGCATGGAATTTGCACCCCAACAGGATGAAGCGCTGAAGGCCGTCGCACGATGGCTGAAGGAAGGGCGCGCGCCGCTGTTCCGGCTGTTCGGTTATGCCGGCACGGGCAAGACGACCCTGGCGCGCCACTTTGCCGAAAATGTCGATGGCGAGGTGCTGTTCGCCGCCTTCACCGGCAAGGCGGCCCAGGTGCTGCGCTCGAAGGGCGCCACCAATGCCCGCACGATCCATTCGCTGATCTATCGTTCGCGCGGCGAGGAAGAGGTGTCGGACGAGGAGACGGGCAAAACCTCGATCTCGCCGATGTTCACGATCAACCGCCAGAGCCCCGTCAGCAAGGCCGCGCTCGTCGTCGTGGACGAATGCTCGATGGTCGACGAGGCGCTCGGCAAGGACCTGATGAGCTTCGGCACGCCGATCCTCGTGCTCGGCGATCCCGGCCAGCTTCCACCGGTCTCCGGCGGCGGCTACTTTACCAACCAGGAGCCGGACTACCTGCTGACGGATATTCATCGGCAGGCGCGAGATAACCCGATCCTTCATCTCGCCATGCAGATCCGTGAGGGCGGCGATATCGCTTACGGCGATTATGGCGCAGCGCGCGTCATCGGGCGCAACGAGGTCGACCAGTCGCTGGTTCTCGATGCCGACCAGGTGCTTGTCGGCACCAACAAGACGCGGCGCCGCTACAACCAGCGGCTCCGGGAACTCAAGGGGTTTACGACCGAATACCCGCAATCCGGCGACAAGCTGGTGTGCCTGCGCAACGATCCTGCCAAGGGCCTGCTCAACGGTTCGCTCTGGCAGGTGATGAGTTCGTCCAAGGAGACTGTGAAGCCCGGCATCAACCTGATGATCCGGCCGGAAGACGACGACATGGATCGCGGCGCGGCCAAGATCAAGCTCCTGAAGGCCGCCTTCGAGAATGTCACCGAGGAAATTCCCTGGACGACGCGCAAGCGCTACGACGACTTCGATTTCGGCTATGCGCTGACCGTGCACAAAGCGCAGGGTTCGCAGTGGAACAATGTCGTGCTGTTCGATGAAAGTTACGCATTCCGCGACACGCGCGAACGCTGGCTCTACACCGCCATCACGCGCGCCGCGGAAACGCTTACCATCGTCCGGTAGCCAGGACCCCGCACGACGGACCGCCCATCAGGGAGCGGATAGAAGGGCCGGTCGTCATGTCCGGCCTATGCGTCGGCCTCAGTGGCCGACGATCCCGAGCATGACCGCCTTGGCGACGGCCTGGAAACGGTTGTTGCTGTTGAACTTGGCGATGATGTTCTTTTCCATCACCTGCACTTCGCCGGGCTCGATTTCGAGTGCGCGGGCGATGCGGCTCGTCGGGTAACCTTCCGCCATCAGGGTGAGGCAACGCAGCTCCGCCGCCGCGAGGCTGGCGCTGGGCGTGTTGTCATTGGTCTCGCTTTCATGGGCGGCACTGAAATCGAGCAGCTCGTTGATCTGCTGCATCTGCCGGCGGATCGTCGATTGCTGCGCGGCGAGTTCGCGCTTGCGGGCGGTCATGGCGTTGCGGAAGACTCCGTCGGCCTCTTCCTGGCTTTCGGCCGCCGAGAGGTGCTCCAGCAGTTCCTGGATCACGGCGACAGGCATGCCCGTCTCGCGGCAGGTATTGACCACCGCCATCTGCTGGATTTCCTCGGGGCCGTAGACCCGCATGGGGCCGACGCGGGCCGCCGTCAGCAAGCCCTTTTCCTCGTAGAAATGCAGCGTGCGATGGGTCACGCCGAAGGCATTCGCCATGTCGGCGATGGCAAGGCGCCCTTCCGGCAGGTTTTCCGGCAAGGGTGCGACGGGCAGGAAACGAATGGATTTGCGCGCGCCCGTCCGGCTGTCGGCCTTCTTCGACTCATTGGTCATCATGAAAGCGGCCCGCAAATAAGAAATCTGGTCATGTGCTTAACCCCCGGTCGCCGGCAAAAATCCTCTTCCCCGTGAAGTCTGGATCTAATGCCGGCGGACAATGCCCACCATTCCCCCGGCTGTGCAGGCCGATGGAACTGTATACGATCGCGCAAAGGTTCCCGATCCGTTTCGCGACGCGATTGTGCAGGATCATGAACCCGAGCGGCACACATTACCAATCCGCCCAGCATCGTAAAATAAACCCAAGGCTTGGGCGTGCCTATCGTTATATCTAGGGATGTATTTTCTGGTGGCGCGGGCGCGTGGGCTGCAAGGAAAAGGCGAGTGCTACCGGGTCAGGCTGAAGCTCGTTCCGTCCGGAATCGGCGCTTCGGCAAGGGCCGCGGAGGGCTGCAGCGTGCAGGCGGACGGCCGGCCGAGCGGGGGCGTGCCGCGCGGCGGACCCTGTTCGCTATGCGCAAGACATTCCATCGTGCCGCTTGCCGTGCCCGTGCGCATGGCGTGGCGATAGAGCGGCCCGGTCGCCGACAGGGTGCGGGCGGCGAAATTGACCGCCTCGTAGGCAATGCCCGCCTTGCTGCGCAGCTGCTCGGGGGAGAAATGCCGCGCATAGACCGTGTCGCCGGATTGTTCGTGGATCAGGCGCGCATAGATGCCATGGCCGTCCGACCGATTCTCGATGCGGATCGAATAGGAGAGCGGATGCGTGTCGGCCGCCTCGCGCTTGTCGACGAGGTGCACGGTCCGGTGATAGCCGGCGGAGCCAGCAATGGCGCGGGCGAGCGCATTGCATTCGCCGCCCGACGGCCAGCATTGCACGATGTGCAGGCTCGGCAGGGCCTGGGCGCGGCCGGCAAGCCGGTTCTGCACCGAGAGCACGAGCTGCGCCTTGGCGATCGCCGCATTGGTCGCCTCCGGGTAGACGGAGGGCGCCAGGAAGAACAGCGGCAACAGCGAGAACAGGGCGATCGGCGAGGAGATCGGCGCCGGCAGCCAGGAGCGGCGTGGAGCGGGCTTCTGCCGCACCAGCGGACGCGCGATGGCCGCTACGGCCGGAGCCGGTTCCGGGCGATACTTGAGGATGCTGTATTCGGGAACGTAGCTGCCGAGCGGCACGCGAATGCGCAGGTGATCCGCTGCACCTTCCGTCTCGTAATAGTGTTCGAGAAGCTTTCTGAGCTTGCCGGCCTGGACGCGTACCAGCGGATCGTTGCCGGCGTCGAAACCCGATGGACGGGCGAAGACGTCGATGCCGATGCTGTAGCCCTTCAATTGGGCCGCCTTGCCGGACAGTTCGTTCTCGACGATGTAGGAGAGGAACGAGCGCAGCCGCTCGGAACGGGCGAAGGTCTCGCTGGTGATGACGGCGTTGAGCGCGCGCCGCACGAGATCGCACGCCGGCCTGTCGGTCCTGCTCATGGTGTTGCCACAGAGGAGGCCATCTTCGCTGCCTGGTTTCCTTCCCGTTCCGATATCGAGTCGCTGGAGCGCGCTATCCCCAAAATTCTGGGGGAGTTTATCGGTGATTCTTGATGATGGGCAAGGGGCGAGGCGATCCCTCCCGGCCAAATCGCGCGCGCGCCCCGTTCCTGCGGCTCTTGCGGCGATTGCCCTTGTGGAAACAACAGGCTAGACCTGTGTCCTGCAACAGGAGCCCGCTTCGTCATGCCTGCGAAACTGTCGGTCAATCTCAACGCCATCGCCATGCTGCGCAACCGCCGGGACCTGCCCTGGCCGAGCGTCACGAGCCTTGGCCGGATCGCCCTTCAGGCCGGCGCCAGCGGGCTTACCGTGCATCCGCGGCCGGACCAGCGCCATGTGCGCTTCTCCGACCTCGCGCCGATCCGCAACCTCATCGACAGCGAATTTGCCGGGCTGGAATTCAACATCGAAGGTTTTCCGGAAGAGGGGTTCATGCGCCTCGTCGAGGAGCATCGCCCCGAACAGGTGACGCTGGTGCCGGACGATCCGTCGCAGGCGACCTCGGACCATGGCTGGGATTTTCGCAGGAGCCACAATCTTCTCGGCAATATCGTCGGCCGGCTGAAGAAGCTCGGGCTTCGTGTCTCGGTCTTTGCCGATGGCGCGCCGGACCGCGAGGCGTTGACGATCGCGAAAGAGGTCGGCGCCGACCGGATCGAGCTTTATACCGGCCCCTATGGCGGCTGCTACGACGATCCGGCGGAAGCCCAGCGCATTGCCGACGTGCTCGGCGAGACGGCGGATATCGCCTTCGATCTCGGCCTCGACGTCAATGCCGGCCACGACCTGACGGTCGCCAACCTGCCGATGCTGGTGGCGCGCATTCCGCGTCTTGCCGAGGTGTCGATCGGCCACGGCCTGACTGCCGATGCGCTGGAATATGGCATGGCGGAATCGGTGCGCCGCTTCTGCCGCGCCTGCGGCCAGGACGTCTGACCGCGTAGTGCGGCGCCCTTTAGGAGCGCCGCACCAAAAAAACATCAGCCGAGAAACGCTGCCTTGCTGGCGGCGACGAAATCCTCGAACGCGGTCAGCGGGCGGCCGGACAGCGTTTCGGCATCGCTGGTCACCACCGCGATCTTGCCCTCGCGCGTGTTGGCGTCGAAGGAGACGATGGTGGGGATGAAGCCTTCCGGCAGGCCGGCGCCCTTGAGGCCCTCGGCAAGCTGGGCGTCCGTCACATGCACCACATTGAGCGGCTTGCCGGTTGCAGCGGAAACGATGGCGGCGATCTCTTCCGCCGTGTGGGTCTGCGGGCCGGTCAGCGTGTAGGTTTTGCTTTCGTCGCCGGCCTTCAGCACCGCGCCGGTGATGGCGGCGGCGGTGTCGTCGCGGGTGATATGGGCGATCTTGCCCTCACCGGTGGCGGTGTACCAGGAGCCGGTTGCAAGTGCGTGGGGCAGCGACATGAAGAGGTTTTCCGCATACCAGCCGTCGCGCAGGATCGTGTAGGGGATGCCGGTCGCCTTGATCGCCTGTTCGGTGCCGAGATGGTCGGGCGCGAAGGTGACGAGCGAATCGTCCGGCTGCGGCATGGAGGTGTAGAGAATGTGCTTCGCGCCGGCCTTCTTTGCGGCGGCGACGGCGGCCTTGTGCTGGGCGAGGCGGCGGCCCGGCTTGTCGAGCGCGTCCGTCGAGATGATCAGCACCTTGCCGGCACCGGCAAAGGCGGCGTCGAGCGAGGCCTCATCGTCGAAATCGGCGGCGCGGACCGTGACGCCCTTGGCGGCATAGGCCTCCAGCTTGGCGGTGTCGCGCGTCGTGGCGATGATATCGGCCGGTGCGACCTTGCCGGAGGCGATGAGCTTGTCGAGGACGAGGCGGCCGAGCTGGCCGGAGGCGCCGGTAACGAGAACTGTGTCGGTCATGTCTATGGCCTTTCTGGCAGGGCTGGCGGGGAGGCGCCTACGATTCCTGCTGAGGGTTGGTCTCTTATTGAGACTTGCTCTTATCTGGTGATCTGCTAGAGCCTGTAAAGGAGGCAGTTTTTTCTGCGGTGGTTACCTGGAGGGAACCTTCTATGAACAAGATCGTCGAGCGCGCCGAGGGCGAACGCGTCATGCTGATCGACGGCATCGCCATGTCAATGGACGATTGTCCGGTGCGCGACGTGCTGGACAGCGTCGGCGGCAAGTGGACCTCGTTGATGATCCTCGGCCTTGCCGACGGCCCCCGCCGCTTTTCGCAGCTCCGCCGCTTCATCCCGGACATTTCGCAGCGCATGCTGACCCAGACGCTGCGCGACCTCCAGCGCGACGGCTACCTGACGCGCACCGTCTACCCCACCCAGCCGCCAAGCGTCGAATATGGGCTGACGCCGCTTGGCCACTCCTTCCTTGCGCTTCTGCGCTCCCTCGTGCAGTGGTCTACGGAGAACCACGGCGCGATCCGGGCTGCACGCTTGGTCTATGACGCCGCGAAGGACTGACGCACCGGGGAAGGCGGCATGAAGCGACTGGATATCGGCATTGCCGGCGCGGGGCCTGCGGGGCTTGCGACCGCGCTCTTTCTGGCGCGCGTCGGCCATCGGGTGGAGCTCATCGAGCGCTTCGACCAACCATCGCCCGTCGGCTCCGGCCTGCTGATGCAGCCGACGGGGCTCACCGTGCTCGACGCCCTCGGCCTGTCCCCGGCCATCCACGCGCTCGGCAACCGCATCGACCGGCTGCACGGCGCGGATGCCCGCAGCGGAAGAACCGTGCTCGACGTGCGCTACGACGCGCTTTCCGGCGGTCGTTATGGCCTTGCCGTGCACCGGGCGGCGCTGTTTTCTGTTTTGCATGATGCGGTGGTGGCCGAAGGGCTGCCCATCCGCACCGGCATCACGCTGGCCAAGGCGGAAACCCGCCAGGCCCGCACGGCGCTGCACGATCCGGACGGCGAGATCGTCGGCGATTATGACCTGGTGATCGATGCGACCGGCGCGCGCTCGCAGCTCGTCGCGGCCTCTATCGTCTCGCCGCATGTGCGGGAGCTGCCCTGGGGTGCCTTCTGGGCGACGCTCGATTGCGACGGCATCGCGCATGATGCGCGCGCACTTGCCCAACGCTATGACGCTGCGAAGGTGATGATCGGCGTCCTGCCGGTCGGGCGGGCGCATGCGGGCGAGGGGCGCAAGGCCGCCTTCTTCTGGAGCCTCAAGACGGCGGAGGCGGAGGCGGTGAAACAGGCGGGGCTGGAGCGCTGGAAGGCCGGCATCCGCGGCTATTGGCCGGAGACGGCGCCCTTTCTCGACCAGATCACGGATTGGGACCAGCTGACGCCCGCCCGCTACGCCCACCGCACCACGCTGCCGCCCTATGCGGATGGCATTGTCTTCATCGGCGACAGCGCCCATTCGACGAGCCCGCAGCTCGGGCAGGGGGCGAACATGGCGCTGCTCGACGCGGCCGCGCTGGCGCATGCCCTGTCATCGGCGGCGTCGCTGGAGGAGGGGCTGGCGGCCTATGCGGCCGCCCGGCGCAACCATGTGCGGCTGTTCCAGCTTCTCTCCTATGTCTTCACGCCGTTCTATCAGTCGGATTCGCAGGCGATCGCGTGGCTGCGCGACCGGCTGGTCGCGACCGTCGCGAAAATTCCGCCGGCGCCGCAGATCCTGGCGGCGATCGTCTCCGGCACGCTGAGCGACCCGTTCGCACGGGCCGGGCTGGAGGAATGCCGCTGGCGGGAGAAAGCGCTTCGCGAGGCTTGAGCGGCTTCAGGCGGCCTTGCTGGCAACGATCGGGCCAAGCGCGAAATCGACGGCCGCCCTGGCATGGATCGCGGTCGAATCGAAGCCCGGCAGCGGCAGGTTTTCGGGATCGAGCAGCAGGCAGATTTCCGTGCAGCCGAGGATGACGCAGTCCGCACCCTGTTCGCGCGCCGCCTCTATCAGGGCGAGCACGTGCTCGCGGGAGGTTTCAAGCACCTTGCCCTGGCAGAGCTCGTTGAAGATGACGTCGTGGATCAGCGTGCGGCCGGCGTCATCCGGCACCACCACGTCGAGGCCGGCCGCCTTCATGCGGTCCGCGTAAAAACCATGTTCCATCGTGTAGCGCGTGGCGAGCAGCAGCGGGCGGCGCTTGCCGGCCGCGAAAATTTCGCGTGCGGTCTCATCGATGATGTTGAGGAGCGGCGCCTTGACGGCGGCCTGAACCGCATCGGCGACGAGATGCATGGTGTTGGTGCAGATCAGCACGCAGTCCGCGCCGGCCTTTTCGAGACCGGCGGCCACGGCGCCGAGGCGCTCGCCGGCGGCATCCCAGCGGCCCGCCTTCTGAAGGTCGACGATCGACTGAAAATCCACCGAATGCACCAGCACGTCCGCCGAATGCAGGCCGCCCAGCCGCGCACGCACCGCCTCGTTGATCATGCGGTAATAGACCGCCGTGCTCTCAAAGCTCATGCCGCCGATAAGGCCGATCGTCTTCATGCTCGTCTCCCGCTGGTGATGTCCATGACAACCAGAGTGCCGCGCCCTTCGCGGCGATTGTTCGCAAAGTTTCGACCGATTTGGCATGGATGCGCTAATTATTATTGCCATATTGGTAATATGCGCGCTTTCATTGCCCCGTCTTTGAATTGAGCGGAGAATCTCGGCGTGCTGGATGAGCGGGACCGGAAATTGCTGGCGCTGTTGCAGGAGGATGCGGGCGCGCCCGTCGCCGTGCTGGCGGAGAAGGTGAACCTGTCGCTCTCAGCCTGTGCGCGCCGCATCCAGCGGCTGGAGGAAAGCGGGCACATTGCGGGGCGGGTGGCGCTGCTCGACCGCGACAAGATGGGCGTGCCGACGACGGTTTTTGCGCTGATCAAGACGGCGCATCACAGCGATGACTGGATCGCGCTGTTTTCCCGGGCGATCGCCGATATTCCCGAGGTCGTCGAGGCGCATCGGCTGACGGGCAATTACGACTATATTCTCAAGATCGTGCTGCCGCGGGTCGAGCATTACGACGTGGTCTACAAGCGCATCGTGCGCAAGGTCGAGCTTTTCGACGTTTCCGCCTCGATTTCCATGGAGGTGCTGAAAAGCGGATCGCGCCTGCCGGTCGATCACGCCGAATAGCGGGCATAAAAAAGCCGGTCGAAACCGGCCTTTCCATTTCAGTGCCGTGGCGCCGATCAGGCTGCGGCGAGCTGATCAGCCGACATCTTGCCGGACTTGCGGTCGCGGACCAGCTCGAAGCTGACCTTCTGACCTTCGTCCAGACCCGTGAGGCCGGCGCGCTGAACGGCGGAGATGTGGACGAAAACGTCCGGCTCACCGCTGTCCTGCTGAATGAAGCCGTAGCCCTTGGTCGTGTTGAACCACTTTACGGTACCAGTTGCCATGACGAAACCTTTCTAAGCCGTCAAATCAATCTTCGGTCGCCGGTTTGGCGACCATGGGAGGTCGAATTTGAAGGGTAGGTTCGTACTGCAGGCGGGAACGCCTGCAAATGCAGAAGTCAACGTTCAAATCTCGATGCGGGAGAAATAAGTGCTTCGACGCCCCGGGTCAAGACAGGAGCGCGCCGGCTTTTGTGCTTGATCAATCCGGCGGTGAGAGGGCTGGATCGTTCGCACATTTCGCGATCGGCAACTGGCGGAAGGAATGGATGGCGAGGATGCGGCCGTCGGCATCGTCGGTGTCGACGCTCATGCAGGCGCAGGCATACCCATAATTGCCGTTGGTGCGCACATAGTCGCCGGCAGAAATGTCCGGGATGATGTCGATGCCGTCAGGCTCCTCCCCGCCACCCTGCGTCATCAATGTCCAGCTTCCGTCGGCATCGTTCAGCCACCAGTTCGCCGGTGTGGGATTGTGCAGCCAGCCGCAGCGGTTTTCGGCGGCGTCAGCGGCCGTGCCGGCAAGAGCGATCAGGAGGGCACTCAGGAGCAGTCTTTTCATCGCCATATCCTCACTTCACGATCTTCTTGCAGTGAAACATGTCGCCGCTCGCTTCCGACGCCCAGTCCATCTCGCTGTCGGTGATGTTGGCAAGGCCGATGCGGTAGTCGTCGGCAAAGGTCAGCGTATAGGCGCCGCCGTCCTTTTCGCTTTTGACGATCGGCATTGGGCCTTCGCCCGAATCATAGGTGTCGGCGGTGAACGTGAATGTCGCGACCTCGCAATTCCAGGTGCCGACATAGGGCGGCTCCTCGGCGGCGATTGCGGGCAGGGCGGAGAGAAGAAGGGCGGCAGCGGCGAGGCGAAACATGGCGGGAATCCGTCGCAGGAGGGCAGGCACTCCCATAACGGGTAGCGCCTGCCCCTTATTCCCGTATTCCCATGCGATGAAAAGAAAAAGTCCCGTCAGAACGGGACTCTTTCTGGATCAGGCAGGACGCCGCTTGTCGACGCGGTGATGGTCGAGGAAGGCGGCAATGGCAGCCTCGCCGTAGAGGCGACGCTGTTCGACGAGAGCCACGGCCAGCCGGGCGGCATCGCCGAAGGTAAGGATGTCCGCGCCGGCGGTGGCCGGATTGCGGGCAAGGGTGTCGGCAACGATCTCCGCCATGGTGCGTGGCAGGATATCCGTGCACTCGCGCATGCTTTCGAAGACGATGCCGATGGGAATGATCTGGTCTTCGTAGATCACCATCGGTTCGGCGCGTTCGTCTTCCCAGGCGTCAAAGGCTTCCAGGGCGTCGCCGAACACTTGCTGCAGAGTGATGGGAGCATGTCCTTCGTGAAGGTCTGGCAGGAAATTCAACATTTTCTGTCTCCTTGGCGTAAGGGCGTTTCGCTTCGTACTCCTGATACTCAGGCCTCGATGCCGGCATGGCCGTGCTTGTCCAGAACGGCCTGCTGCACCGCAGGTCTCACAAATCTTAACAATCGGAAACGTCTTGGGAAGCGAAAAATTTTGTGCGGGCTGTGGTGCCTAAACGATTTGGAAGGACTTCTGTTTCAAATCAGCGACATAGCGGAATAAAAATTTCTTCATCGTTGTGCATTGCAGCGATTATTGCGTGCTGCAGCAGGCCTCGGAAGCAGGATTTTGCCCCGCAAATCACCCGCTTTCCCTCCCTTGCAAGAAGTGTGTTGACCGGGCCGGCGGAGATCGCTAGAAGATGCCGAACCGTACGGTACGGTACGCAAGATTTCGACAGGGGAACATCGTGCATTTCGTGGAGCAGGGCAGAGCGGGCGCAGCCGCCGCGGGACTGACGGAACGTCAGGGCGCGGTGCTGGAGCGTGCGCTCGGCCTGCTGGTCGAAGGCGGCGAGCGGGCGTTGACGACGGCCGGTGTGGCGCGCGCGGCGAATTGCTCGAAGGAAAGCCTCTATAAATGGTTCGGGGATCGCGACGGGCTGATCTCCGCGATGATCACATACCAGGCCGGCAAGGTGCGCACGGTCGAGGTGAGCGCGGGCGCGCTGACGGCAGAGACGCTGCGCAAACATCTCTTCGCTTTTGCCTGCGACCTCATCGACGTGCTTTTGGGCGATGTGTCGCTGGCGCTGAACCGCCTCGCCATCGGCCAGGCGAGCCGCGAGGGCGCCGGGCTCGGCCGCCTGTTGCAGGAGCGCGGCCGCCGGCAGATCGGCAAACGCGCCGCAGCGCTGCTCGAAGCCGGCCGCAAGGCAAAGCTGCTTGCCTTCGACAGTGCAGACGAGGCATACGGCACGCTCTACGGCTTGATCGTCTCCGACATGCATCTGCGCATGCTGCTCGGGGAAGATGCCGGGGCATTGAAAAAGGAATTCTCGCCGCGGGCGGAGAAGGCGGTGGATGCCTTCCTGACGCTCTACGGCGCGAAAGGGTAAGACCGGCCGGACGAACCGCCGGTTCAATTCAAACAGACAGCAAGGGAAGGAAACATCGATGCGCGTCTATTACGATCGTGATGCCGATCTCAACCTCATCAAGGCGAAGAATGTCGTCATCGTCGGCTACGGCTCCCAGGGCCGCGCCCACGCCCTCAACCTCAAGGATTCCGGCGCCAAGAACGTCGTGATCGCGCTCAAGGCCGGTTCGCCGACCGTCAAGAAGGCCGAAGCCGACGGCTTCAAGGTCATGACCGTCGCCGACGCCGCCAAGTGGGGCGACCTCCTGATGATGGCGACGCCGGACGAGCTCCAGGCCGACATCTACAAGGCCGACATCGCCGGCAACATCCGCGACGGCGCTGCCATCGCCTTCGCGCACGGCCTCAACGTGCATTTCGGCCTCATCGAGCCGAAGTCCTCGGTCGACGTCGTCATGATCGCGCCGAAGGGCCCGGGCCACACGGTTCGCGGCGAATACCAGAAGGGCGGCGGCGTTCCCTGCCTCGTTGCCGTTCACCAGAACGCTTCGGGCAACGCGCTTGACCTCGCACTCTCCTACGCCTGCGGCGTCGGCGGCGGCCGTTCGGGCATCATCGAGACCAACTTCAAGGAAGAGTGCGAAACCGACCTCTTCGGCGAACAGGTCGTTCTGTGCGGCGGTCTCGTCGAACTGATCCGCGCCGGTTTCGAAACGCTGGTCGAAGGCGGCTACGCGCCGGAAATGGCCTATTTCGAGTGCCTGCACGAAGTTAAGCTGATCGTCGACCTTATCTATGAAGGCGGCATCGCCAACATGAACTACTCGATCTCCAACACGGCCGAGTGGGGCGAATACGTCTCCGGCCCGCGCATCATCACCGCCGAAACGAAGGCCGAGATGAAGCGCGTCCTGACGGACATCCAGACCGGCAAGTTCACCTCCGAGTGGATGCAGGAATGGAAGGCCGGCGGCGCACGCTTCAAGGGCATCCGCCGCAACAACGACTCGCACCAGATCGAAGAAGTCGGCGCGAAGCTGCGCGGCATGATGCCGTGGATCGGCAAGAACAAGCTCGTCGACAAGGCCGTGAACTAAGCAGCTTGCCGATCCCCGTTCTTTGCTTGCATGCCTGCGGCAATGCGGTGATCGGCAAGAACAAGCTGGTCGACAAGGCCGTCAACTAAGCGCATCTGCCCCTTCCGGGCATACAAGGCCGGGCGGTTTTCCGCCCGGTTTTTTATTTCAGTCAGACTGAAATAATGCAGTGCATCCTTCCGCGACGCTGCGGTGCAGCAAGTAATAAACTTGCGCGAAGCGCCGAACAGGAACAAAATACAGTAGTGTTTCGTTCCGCTGTCAGGAGGATAGTGCGATGACCACGATTATCCAATACTTCGCTTGGTTCGATCTTTTGATCCTGGGCAGTATAGCCACGCTTGTGCTGCTCAGCCTCTACAGCGACCGGGCGACCTGAGCGCGTCCGGCGCGTGAAAAGGCAGCCGGGGTGACGCCGCTCCGGCGAGATTAAATTCGCACGAAACCTCGGTCGCGTGCGCATGTCTTCTTGGTGCGAATATTTAGGTCAGCATTATTGACATAAAAACGGCGCCGTGATGAGGTGCGTTCAAACAACAGACCGAGGAAACCCCTATGTTCAAATGGGAACAGGCCTTCGCGACGCGTGCGTCGCGCATGAAGGCGTCCGAAATCCGTGAGCTGCTGAAACTGCTCGAACGGCCCGACATCATCTCGTTCGCCGGCGGCATCCCGGATCCGGCGCTGTTTCCAAAGGAAGCCTTTTCCGCCGCCTATACGGACGTGCTTTCGGGCGAGGGGGCCGCGGCCGGCCTGCAATATTCCGTCAGCGAAGGCTACAAGCCGCTGCGCGACTGGCTCGCCGGCGAAATGGGCAAGCTCGGCATTCCCTGTTCGGCCGACAATGTCTTCATCGTCTCCGGCTCGCAGCAGGGCCTCGATTATCTCGGAAAGCTCTTCCTGTCGCCGAACGACACGGCGCTTGTGACCTGGCCGACCTATCTCGGCGCGCTCCAGGCCTTCAATGCCTACGAGCCGACCTATGACCGGCTGAACCTTTCCGGCAACCGCACGCCGGATGCCTACCGGGTGACGGCGGCGGATGCGGGCGGGCGGGTGAAGTTCGCCTATCTCTCCGCCGACTTCGCCAATCCGACCGGCGAAACGGTCGACCGTGCCGGCCGCGAGAAGCTTCTGACGCTTGCCGAAGAGCTGGATATCCCGATCATCGAGGACGCCGCCTATCAGTCGCTGCGTTACGACGGCGAGGCCGTGCCGCCGATCCTGGCGCTGGAAATCGCCGCCAAGGGCGATATCGACGCCGCCCGCACCATCTATTGCGGCAGCTTTTCGAAGACGCTGGCCCCGGGCCTGCGCGTCGGCTACATCGTCGCGGCGGCCCCCGTCATCCGCAAGCTTGTCTTGATGAAGCAGGCGGCGGACCTGCATTCCTCCACCATCAACCAGATGGCGATCGCTCATGTCGCTGAGCGCGGTTTCGACGCGCAGGTCGAAAAGATCCGCGCCGCCTATAGCGTGCGCCGCAACGCCATGCTGGCCGCCCTTCAGAAATACATGCCGGAAGGTGTCAGCTGGACGAAGCCCGAGGGTGGTATGTTCGTCTGGGTCACGCTGCCGGCCGGCATGGATGGCGCGGCGCTGCTCGCCCGTTCCATCGAGACCGAAAAGGTCGCCTTCGTACCCGGCCAGGCGTTCCACGCCGATGGCAGCGGCGCCAACACGCTACGCCTCAGCTTCTCCTGCGCCGACGCCGCGACGATCGAGGAAGGCATCTCCCGCCTCGGCCGCCTGCTCGGCAAGGAACGCCTCGCGGCTTGATCCGGGCGTTCGCTGGAGAGAAAAGAAGCAACAGCGCCTCTGCACCCCCCTCTGCCCTGCCGGGCATCTCCCCCTCAAGGGGGAGTGTTTACATTGAACGCTTTTGAGATTCTGCTATGGGGGTGATTTGCGTGGAGGCAGGTGATGGATTGCCCGGGCTGTGGTGGTGTCGATCTGATCAAGCGCGGCAGCAAGGCCGGCCATCAACGCTATCGATGTCGCGCCTGCGGCCGCTATAGCACCGACAGTCAGCCCCGGTTTAGCGCGAAGACCAAGGCCATGGCGATCGAGATGTACATGAATAGCA
>NZ_WHSB02000037.1 GCF_010994755.1 Shinella lacus | reverse complement strand
TCCAATCCACCACGCTAGCCGCGCCCGACAAGGCACACCGGCTATGTCGAGCGCGATATCAGATGAACCGGAACAGACCGTAGCGGTGTAGAACTCCGCTCAAGAGTGCACCCGTTCGGAACCCGCGGATACCTTCTAGTCCGAGAGCAATGATGCGATCAGGGCATCCGGTGCCTTGAACCGGCCACGCCTCAGCTCAGGTGGAATTACCGCCTCGACCGCTTCCAACTTCTCGGATGGGTCGATGCGGAGGTAGACCTCGGTCGTGCGGATATCGGCGTGGCCGAGCCATAGGGCGACCTTGCGGATGTCGCGGGTTGCCTGCAGCATCACAACTGCGCAGCCATGGCGAAGCTGATGTGGTGAGACGCGACGGCCGCGAAGCGATGCGTAGCTCTCGGCTGCCTTGCCGACATGTTTGTCGAGCACATACTCGAAGCCGGCGCGGGTCATCGGGTCGCCCTGAGCATTGACGAAGAGCTCCGGTACGCGGACTGCGCCACGAACACTCAGCCACGCACGAAGGTCCCGCGCAGTTTCCTTCCAGAGCGGCAGGCAACGTTCCTTGCGGCCCTTTCCCATGACCTTCACGCTCGCACCGTTCTGAAGCGAAAGGTTCTCTGTCTGAAGGCCGACCAGTTCGGAGACCCGCAAGCCTCCGGCGAAGCAGAGATGCATCATTGCCCGATCACGGATGCCAGATCTCGTCGCCAGATCGGGCGCGTTTAAGATCGCGCGGATTTCGTCCATCGTCAGATGACGGATGAGCTTCTGGTCATGGCGCTTGGTCGGAATCGCATGGACCCGGCCGATCTGCTGAAGCGCGGAGGGAACCTTGTGCTCGAGATAGCGCATGAACGCCTTGATGGCGGCAAGCCGCATATTACGGGTGGACGCGCTATTGCCACGATCCTGCTCAATGTGCTCCAGGAAGGCCACGATCATCGATGCGTCCAGGTCTTCGATGGCGAGCAGAGACGGACGCGTGCCGAGCCGTTTGGCTGTGAAGTTGAACAGCAGCTTGAAGCTGAACGCGTATGTCTCGCAGCTTTGCGGGCTGTAACCTCGCTGTCGCGGCATATAATCTCGCAGGAAGCCAGTGATGAGAGGGGCGAGCTCCGTCATAAGCCGTCCTCCCCGACCAGAGTTTCTGCCGCGGCGGCGATGTCGGTCATCATGTCCGGCGTCGCCTCGAGATACCAGTACGTATTGTGGATACTGACATGGCCAAGGTAGGTCGACAGAGCGACGAAGTGCCGGGCAACTTCGCCGCGATCGGCGCCGCATTGTTCCAGGACGCGGGTTGCGAAGGTATGTCGAAGGTCGTGGATGCGTGGCTGCTGACTTCGCGCCGGCGCGATGCCTGCCCGTCGTAAGATGCACCGGAACGTATAGTTCACCGTAGTCGGGTAGAGCCGTCGGTGCTGGACAGATGGGAAGAGCCAATCGCTCTCGCCGGCGTGTTGACGCCGAGCTTGAAGATAGCGTTGGAGCGCTTCCATGACGGTGGCGTGCAGCGGTACCAGCCGGCTCTTGCGGAACTTGGTTTCGCGAATGTGTAACACGCCGTCTGGCAGGATGTCGTCGAGCTTGAGCGCGAGAGCTTCGGAGATGCGCAGTCCAGTCGCTGCGATCAGCCCAAAAAGCATGACATAGAGCTCGCGACGCAGTGGATTGGGCTGCTGGCGCCTCAGATTGCCGGCCACAACGAGAATACGGGCGATCTCCTCCGCGCTGTAGATGTAGGGAACAGGTCGATTGGTGGACCGCTTGATATCTGCGGGCGGTATCTCGTGACGAGGATCTTCCGCCTGCATGAAGCGGGCAAAGGCGATCAGGGCCGTCAGCCGATGCGACATGGCGTTTGGGCTCTTGGCTGCCACCGGCAACCAAGAAAGAGCGGTTGCCGTGCGAATGTGGCTCTCGTTGCGTTCCGCTGCAAAGCGCGCGAACGCCAGGAGATACCGGTCCACCCGGGCAAGTTTGTAGCCCAGCGCGCGGCGTAAACTGATGTAGCGGGTGACGTCGGCGCTCAGCATGGCAACCTCCCGCCCCATGGCTGCGCGATCTCGGACAAGAGGCCAATGTCTACTTTGGCGTAGAGCGCGGTCGTCGATGGAGAACGGTGACGCAATACAGCTCCGACGCCGGCAAGGCTTGCGCCGCTCCGCAGCATCGCGGTCGCCGCTGAGTGCCGAAGCACATGCGCGCCACGGTGGATGCTTTTAATTCCGGCTCTGTCGAGCGCGCGACGCACGATGCACTTTACGGCAATGCGGCTTAGCGGTCTGATCGGCGCGATATCCGTCAGGAACACACGCGTCCTTGCAATGTGCGGCCTTGCCCTTTCGATATAGGCTAATATGGCATCGCCGACGTCCTGAGGCAGCGGGAGCCATTCCTCGCGCCGGACCTTTCCGATCAGCGTTATCCGACCATTCTTCCAATCGATTTGACCAAAAGTGATATTGGCAACTTCGCTCGCCCTGAGGCCCAACCGAGCCAGAAGCAACATGACAGCGCGGTCGCGCAAGCGGCTTTCGCCCTCACAGTTGGCAAGGAGGCGGTCGATATCACTTTGACCAAGAAAGCGCGGTGTCGTCGCCAGTTGCCAGTTCGCAAAGCTCGGGACCGCGTGTTCCCGCCCCGCCGGGCAATGCCCCATCGCGACGAGATATTTGAGGTACATGCGCGTGGCGACGGCGATGCATCGCGCCCGCGAACGGCCGTGCGGCCTCGCTCGAACAAGCACGAAGTTGCGGATCGCCTCGGCCGTATAAGCCGCGGGATCTGATCCAAGCGATATCAGTAAATCGGCCAATACCGGCTGGTACAGGTTGAGCGTCGAGTCCTTGATGCCGCGTTGTTCCCGCATCCAGCGACTAAAGGCGGCCAGGGCCGGCCACGTCTCCTCCAGTGACGGAGCCTGCTCCTGCAGCAGAATGTTGCACTCGCGCAGATACGTGACGAACAGTGCGGCAGCACCCTGTGGCGCACGGGCGGTCTTGCTGCCTTTGAACACCGATGCCGATGCGTTCAGACCCTCGGCGAGTGTTTCGACACCGAAGCCGGCGGCACGCACCCAATCACCCCACAGTGCCAGTAGGCGCACCACCTCCACGATTGTTGCGCCCGAATAATTCCGCTGGCCAAGCCAGTGCTTGAATCCGTTGACATGTGGTTGCAGCCAAGTGATCCGAACATCGACACTGCGGCGATGTCTGTACTTTCGCTTTGTCATTCTGCTTCCTCGATTTGATCGTTGGTGCCGGAAGAGTCCGGCGCGTCGAACAAATCGAAGGTTTCCAAGCCATTCCAGCGTCGGCGGACAGCTTTTCCGGCCTCACCCTTGCGTTTGCGAGCAAAGGGACAGAGCAGCGCTTTTTTCTCGGATCAGATGG
>NZ_WHSB02000036.1 GCF_010994755.1 Shinella lacus | reverse complement strand
CCCCGCCACGACCCCTTGACCCGAACGACCGCCGCCATGGGGCGGGCTGCGCCCTCCCCCCTCTGTCCGGGGGAATGTCAGAGGCCATTCCCCCGGAAAGACCGGGGAGGCTTCGCCCAAGGGGGCTCCCCCTGCGGGAGTTCGGGAAACATGGAGACAGAAAATGAGCATCTACACCCAGACCGCCCGTTTCGACACCGGCCGCGCCCTGACCGAAACCGAAATGCGCAGCTTCGCGCCGTCCATCTTTGCCGTGACCGCCCATGAGAGCAGGTCCGAGCGTTTCAAACCCATCCCGACCATCGAGGTGTTGCGCGGCCTCATGAACGAAGGCTTCATGCCGGTCGGTGTCAAGCAGTCCCGCAGCCGCACCGAAGGCAAGGCCGATTTTACCAAGCACCTCATTCGCATGCGCCGCGTCGATGACGGCAAGGTCTATAACGTCGGGGATACCGTCTGCGAAATCCTCCTCAAGAACGCCAATGACGGAACCAGCGCCTACGAATTGATGGCCGGGCTTTTCCGCGTCCGCTGCCTCAATTCCCTGGTGACGCAGACCGGTACCATCGACGCCATCAAGGTCCGCCATTCCGGCGACGTGCAGCACAAGGTCATCGAGGGCACCTATCGCGTTCTCGGCGAGGCAGAACGCACCCTTGCGGCCCCGCAAGATTGGTCGACCATGCGCATGAAGCCCGAGGAGGCTCAAATTCTGGCGGATGCCGCCCATGTTCTCCGCTTCGGAGACAATGAAGGCGAGACGACCACGCCGATCAAGCCGGAGCAGTTGCTTGTCCCGCGCCGCCACCACGACCGTGCCAACGATCTTTGGACGACGTGGAACGTGGTGCAGGAAAACGCCATCAAGGGCGGTTTGCGCGGCGTGGGTCGCGACGACCTCGGCAGGCCGCGCCGTGCGACATCCCGCGCGGTCAACGGGATCGATCAGGATATCAAGCTGAACAAGGCCCTTTGGCTGCTTGGCGAGCGGATGGCCGCCCTGAAATCCTGATCGGGACAATAGGAGCGCCGCCGGCAATGGCGGCGCTCGCATTCATCACCACCATATCGGAGGGTAGACCATGAAGCCCGCGCATCCAGTCGTCATCTCCAATAGTGGGGAGATCACTGGCCATGTCCGTCCCATGGCATTGGCCAATGCAATTCACTCTCGCTTTCCCTCGTCCTGGGGCGGCGCATTTTTCATCACCTTAAACAATATTCGGGATTGCATCGAAGCCGGAGACCGATGGTTTGAGGAAGAGACTCCCGAAGGATTCCGGATTTCCACCGATAGCGGCTTTTCCTGCATCGTTCGCGATCGCCTTCACTTTTGCTCCCTCCCCCGCACGGCCGCCGCGCTCGAAACAGCCCCAGACGATGAATCCCAGGTCGGGAGCCCCATTGCATCGAAAGGCGGTGACGCATGAGCTACGCAATCAAAGTCCGCATGGTCGGGAAGAAAAAATGGTCTTTCCTGACCCGTCGAGGGACCAACCCCTTGCGCATCCATGCAGCCCAATTCGCAACCCCGGAAAAGGCCCAAACCCTCATAGACGACAACAGGGAAGAAAATCCGGAATGGGAATGGAAGATCGTTGACTTCAAGACCGGCAAACCCGCCCGCGCAGCTATTGGAGGCTCAGATGCAGGTAACGAATGAGATGATCGAGCGCGCCGCGAAGGCTGTCGAAAAGATGGTCAAGCAATCCACCTACGGGTGGTCCGATGAGCAATTTGAAATCTATTGGACAAAAGAGCCGCGTTTTATCGAGCAGCAACACTTTTGGGGTGACGCCTTTGGGCGCGGAACTGAAAAAAATCGCCTTCAATGGAAGGTCCGCATCGCGCTTGAAGCCGCCCTTTCCCATGAAGAGGATACAGCGCTGGCGGAGGTGTTGCACTCGCTGAAATTCGCCGTGGCGCGCGTAAGGGTGGCGAGCGCCGAAGGCGATCCGATCCTTAGCGCATGGCTGCCCGGCGCGGATGCCATTATCGCCAAGGTGGCGCGCCGCGCCGACGTTGCCAAGCCTTTGTCAGGGATAGACAGCAGTGACGCCGTGCTCGACGCGCTCCGGCGGGCCGAACGGTTCATGTGCGGCTTTGAAGGCGATCCTCTGCAGGACGGCATTGACGGTGATCTTGAAGCAATCAGGTCGGCAATCGCCTGGCTGGAGGATGGCATCGCGGTCAGTGCCGCTTTGAGCGAGCAGGCCGGAGGATCAGCAATGAACAAGCTTCGCTCCCTGACCCCGAAGGAGCACGCCGCCATTCAGGCTTTCGCGCTCGAGAACGGTCGCCGTTGGAAGTCAAAGCTGAACGACGATTGGATGAATGCCCGCACGATCGGCATATTGCAGGCGCTGCGAAACACGCATGGCCCAAGCTGGCTGGTGTCGTATACCTTACCGAAGCCGAAGTCGGCATCCGAACGCCCGTCCGCTGTGATAGCTGTGACCGCCGACAATGGCGACATCTACGAAGCGACGAGGGCCTCGAAAAACGAAGCTTGGACGATCACCTATCCCGAAGGGCAGGATCGGTTTGCCGGAACGGAGGCTGAGCTTCGCGCGCATATCAAGCGGTTGATTTCTAAAGGGCCAGCGGCGAAAAACGCGCCATAGGCATCACGCCGCGCAGCCAGAAGGGATGCCCCGCCGAAAGGAGGGGCGTCCCTTTGCATTTACGGGATTGCGAGACTGTTTCGCGCCGGCGCTCGTGTTCCTGTCCCTTGCCGCATCGAGCGGCGCCGGCCAGGTCGAGGGGTGCCCCGGAGCCCCACCCCTCGAGCTCCCTTCCCGCCCATAGGGCCTTAGCTCTGGCTCTCGGCCCAGATCTCGGGCCGCCAAGCCTCGATAAGAGCCTCGATCTCGGTTCGATACTCTTCGGGGTAGAATGCCTGGGACTGGCGGCCGAGGCAGACGAACACAGTCCCCATATCGGCGGCAATCACCTGATCCACGCCGAACAGGTCCGTCAGGTCGAATCCGCCGAGGCGGTCAGCATTCCACCATGCCAGAAGAAATGCCGCGGCCCGTCGGGATTGCCCGGTGTCGCTTCTGGCGATTTTCAGAAGACGCTCGAATGCGGCGCGTTCATAATCGGTCATTGCCATGTCATTCCCCCCTATGTTCGGTTGACGCCCTTGACCTGGCGGTTGGCGGAAGCTTGCTTGATCACGGCCGCGACCTTTTCGAGAAAGGCGGCGCTCACGCTGCCGATTGGTTTGGTCGAGTCGAAATCGAATGCCTTGTCGAGTTCCACACGATTGTATTCATCAAGGATGATCCAGCAAGGAAAGGACAAGCCCACGCGGCGGCATTCCATTTCGGAGAGCGAAAGTGAAACGCGGTCGCTCTTTGGCTCCTGCGATGTGATCGGGAAGAGATAGACCGCGCCCGGATTGCCGGGCGTGCGCACGACAATGCAGACCGGACGCGCTTTGCGACCGGATTCTTCGCCCGCGCTTGCTTGCCGCGCCCACAGATAATGGAATCGGACGACCTGCCCCCGTTCAAACATCGCGCCCCGCATCGTCGAGGATTGCGTCGATGCCGGTCATCAGCTCATTGTGGATCTCGTCGGGCGCGTCCTCCAGGCGGTACGCCTTGGCATGTGTCTCGCCCTTCAGGCGCTGATAGGCGTCGGCCGTCAGGATCACCAGCTTTTGCTTGCCGCGCTTGGTGAGCGCGACGGGCTCGATAAGGGCGGCTTCGAGGATTTCCCCGGATGCCCGATTCATGTCGGAAAAGGTGAACTGCTTCATCGTCAGCCTCGATTCTGGATGTACCTAATATACGTATTTCATGCGAAATATGCAATGATATAGTTGGTTGGGCCACCGCCCGTTCCGGTCGGCCGCGCTCTATGCGCGCACGGAGCCAGCCTTCGGCCGTCTCCGCCGATCCCGGTAACGATCGCTTGTCCGGTCGGTGGCTTGCGCCCCCGGCACTGAGGCCCGGCGACGGGCCGCATCATCTCTTTCGCCCCTGACATCGCCGGCCGCCC
>NZ_WHSB02000035.1 GCF_010994755.1 Shinella lacus | reverse complement strand
AACCCCTCAGGTTCATCGCACCGGTATTTTGCCGAAGGCAAAAACCTTGGCGCGGGGTGGAGCAGCCCGGTAGCTCGTCAGGCTCATAACCTGAAGGCCGCAGGTTCAAATCCTGCCCCCGCAACCACTGAGACTTGTAACCGGCGCCATTCAGCCTCCTCCGAGGCCAGAATGGCCCGGAAACGGTCCAGATAAGCCAGCTTCTCGGCGCTATTTGCGAAATCGCCCGCCCTAACCCGGCGGGCGAAGTCGTTTTTATGGCGCTCGCGCAAACCGGCGCTGTGCTCCTGAAACGCCTGCATCGATGCAAGAACGCCGGCAAGGCGTCCGTGAATGATGAGATTGGCGGATTTGCCATCGGCCGACGGCGCGATCACCACCTTCTGCACCAGCTCTCTCAGGAAGTTGAAATGGCGCTGGACGTCGTCGTGCTGGCTTGCGCCGGTGCGCGCAACTGCTGTCAGCGCTTTGATGGCCAGGGTGTATACGGCGGGATTGATGACGATCGGTTTTGCCGGTCCGCTGCGCTTGCGTTGTGGACGCGCAAGCGATGCCTCGATCTCGTCCCGCTGCTTCTGCAACTCGTCAAGCTGTCTGTTGAAGGCCTCGACATGGGAGTGGCCGTTAAGGAGGCGCTCGGTGATTTGAGCGGCAACGATATCCTGTGTGCGGGAGACCTGTTGCAGTCGGGCCTGGAGCTTCTCCTGGTCTCGCTCGCCTGCCGTTCGTGCAGCTTCCAATTGCTTGTTGATCTCGTCCTGAATCGATGCGGTGTTGTCGGGCGATAGGAGGCGTGCCGGGATTGCGTCGAGCACGCGACCTTCCAGCTCATTCCGGCTGATCGTCTTCGAGTTCGGGCAAACGATATCGCCGAGGTGGTCGATCGGCAGTTTCTTCTGCCGGTTTGTGCAGCCATAGCGATCTTTGGCCATGATGGCGTATGGGCCGCCGCAGTGGGCGCATTCGATGAGTCCGCTCAGGAGATAGGACGGGCGATGGGTGCGGTTGAGGCGGTTCGTCTTCGTATGATCGAACAGGGCTTCGACCTCGAGCTGCCGCTGCTTCACCTTCGCCCAGAGTTCATCGTCGATGATGCGCAACTCGGGGACTTCGGACACGACCCATTCGCTCTCGGCGTTCATGCGGGCTTCCCGCTGTTCCGTTTCCGGGTTCTTGCTGAACTTGCGACGATTGAAGACAAGACGGCCGACATATGTCTCGTTGTTCAGAATGCCGGAACCTCGCTCCTTGCTGCCGCGGATTGCCGTGTCACGCCATCTCAGTCCTCTAGGGCCTGGAACCTTCGGCACGCGAATGTTGAGGTCGATCGCCATCTCCTTGGGAGAGCGGCCGAGCACATACTGCTGGAAAATCCATCGGACGATTTCAGCCTGCTCTTCATTGACTTCGCGCAGACCCGGGATGCGATCGCCGCGATCGTCGTATACAAGCTTCGCCTGATAGCCATACGCAATGCCGCCGGCGGCCTTGCCTTTGCGAACGGCCGTCTTCATGCCTTCGCGCGTCTTGTAGCGCGTCTGCTCGATCATATCGTGACTGATGATCGACCGCAGGCCGAGTTCCATATCGTTGACCGGCGCCGCGTTCTGGACTGTCCAGAGTTCGACGCCGCGATGACGTAGCTGCTTCAGGATGGCCGAGCTGTGCTCCATGTCGCGCGAAATACGATCGACCGACATGCAGAGCAGGACGTTGACGCCGCCGCGTTTGATCCGGTGCAACACCGCCTGGATGCCGGGGCGCGACTTGAGCTTCGTACCGCTGATTGCGCGATCTTCGAACACCTCCTCCACCAACCAGCCGCGGGTGCTTGCGAAGTCCCGGCCAAGCGCGACCTGCGTCTCGATCGACTGTTCGTCCTGGCGGTCGGTGGAATAGCGGGTGTAAATGATGACGTTCGTGCTCATGAAGCCTCTGGACGGGAAACGGCTCAGTCTACGCTGGGAAAAATCCTGCGATCGCCGCCGAGCGAAAGATGCTTTCCGGCCGGCGACGGTTGTGGCGACCGACTATGCGACGGCGCCGCGAGGCAGGCCCGGCAAGCCAGGGCGGCAGAGCGTCGATTTGAACACGTCGGCGTCGTGGAACAGGCGATCTTGAAGACCGGGATTAAACAGGACGCCGTATACCTCAGTGAAGCGCATAGCCTCGAGCAGGAACGCGGGTCTGAAGATGACGCCGTAGTAGGTGACACTTTTGTTGTCGCGCCAGGTCAGATCGATAGCCTGGTCGTCGGTGTTAACCAGCCAGGCATGCTGGAGCGGCAGTCCCAGTTCGGCGTTCATCGCATATCCTTCCGCGTAGAAGTATGGCGGATCGGGATCGCAGATGACAGGCATGAGTGCTTGTGTGCAGTTCTTGTAGCATTCACCGAGCCGCCCCTTACGCGTACCGACAGGGTATCTGTCGATATGTCTGAAATGGCGGCCGCGCCTCAAAAGCGCTGCGTTAACATTGAACGCTCGCTCGCCTTCGTTGAAGATGCTGAGCATCTTCAGGATCGGATTGATATCGGCATTGGTCGTAGCCAATACCTGGTCAAGCGCATTAGCGGACATAGGTTCTCCTTATAGCTCCGCGCATCGTTTTGTTCATCATCAATGTTCTGAAACGATGCGGGACCCTGAGAGCGAGCCTGACCGCTGCTGGCTTCTTCGACGACGAGCCGTAGTTCCCATTACACTCTCACCTGCGCCGGGACAGCACGTCGTAATGCCAAAATAAGGCGAGGATCCCGGATTGCAATTGGAAACAGGTCGGCCGAGGGGCGGCTTCTGTCGAAATAGTTAACGAGCCATATTCGAACACGCGATCGTGCGGTGGGTCAGCAAGATACCGGTGCGGCCTGGAAAAGGGCGGCAAGGATGCCGCCCGGCGTTCGGGAACAGGACATCGGCATAGGCCGTCACCACTCGCAGCGCCAACGCTCGCCATCGAAACCGACATAACCTTTCTGCGGGCTGTACCGGTAGCAGACCTCGCGATCGAGCGACGGCATGCCGTCGGGGAAGGGCACGTCGAGGTCCTCGGCCTCCTTGTCCCAACCGCGATACGTCAGGAGGAGCTCTCCGAACTGTTCGACATGCTTGCCCTGCTTCTTGCGATAGGTGCCGTCTGGCATGATGTGAACGTGCAGGAAGAAATCGCGTGCATTGCGGTAACGCTTGCGACGATCCAGCATCGCGGTCATGGCGGAAAGACCGAGCCCGACGGGGCTTCGCCCGCCGTAACCGCCAGATACGGGGGGCATGGCGATCTGCTCGATGATCTCTCCGCTGTTGCCATCGCTGACGATGACCAAGCCGCCCGCGATAGACTCAAGCCAGCGGAATGCGGTCTTCATCGCGACCTCGAGTTCTCCTTCCTTGGCGGCTGGATATCGACGCGCCAAGGTGCGCGGTGACGCATCAGGCCTGATGGAGCCGTTTGTCAGGTCACGAACCAGGCGTGCTGGAAGATGCTCGCCCGATCCTGGAAACCCTGCGAATGCTGCAGCGATCATGGCTTCGAGTGCAGTCTGGGAAAGTTCGGTCATGTTTAGTCCTTTCGGTTTTACTGACATAAGTCGTTGGGTCGACGCGGCACAAAGACGGCTCTCATGCGCTGACGTCAGAATTGGTTGATCAGGCGAACTGCCGCGTACCCACGGGTCCGGTGCTCCGGCGTCCAGGTCTGCTGCGTTCCGTCGCGAGGATCGGAAAGTTTGAGCCGTTCGGCGGATACCAAACCAGACCTGTCGGCAGGCCGAGGCGGACAGCGGCCTGTTCACTCAGTCCCGTGCGAGAGGTGATGTGTTCAGAGAAATGGGTTAGATGGCTGCGTGCGGAAACGCCCTGATCGTCCCGACGGAAGTTCATGTAGTACCCCTCGCCTGAGCCGAGGCCGTCGAATGGAAAAATCTCGTAGTCGTACTTATTGTTCAGGGCATTCCCGTCCCAATCACACTTGTGAACGATGTAAGGTTCAAAGTCCTTCTGGTTGGGGCCGATGTCATGCCACCGTCCAAGGATTACGATCTTCGACTGGAAGTGCCGGAACTCGTTTGCGGTCGCCTCCCGGATACTATTCTCGTACCGGGCGACGAACTTTTTGAACTTATGATTGGCGGGAGCAGGAACTCCATCGAGCACCGCCTCGATACGATCTGCCGTCATCACGATGGCCGCGTCCTCACCCGGCAACAGGAGTTTGCCGCAGTATTCGATCATCTGCCTCCTTCCACCTTTCCACGCATTCTCAAACTGTGCTTCGAATTCCTGCGTCTTCATTGTCAACACTTTTAATCTCCATGTCTCGTGTCTTGTTACAATGGTCACTTCGAATTTTTGAAAGTGCAATCCCCGAAAACAACTTATTTTATATTCCCTGAGAAAATTGCGTTGTTGACTGCGTTTAGGAGGGCGTGTTCACTCATCGAACAGTGCGGATTCACAGGCTGTTGCGCGGTTCTCGAAAAAACTCAGTGTTGACAATGGCTTTCGTGTTGACGCGGCCGTCGATCCGCCGGACAATCGATCTCATCAGGCTTGGGCAGTAGTAAATCGATGACCGAAACGACAAGTAATAACGACGCTATCGCAAGAGATAATCCGGGTGGTGCAAGCACGGTTGTCGTTCCAGGTATTGTCGATAGCGGAGGCTCGTGGACCTGGGATGCATTGATGGACAGGTGCGTGCTCGCGATGTCGACCTTGCTGACCAGCGATGCCATCAATGTGGCTCTGACAACGGATGCCGACCGTGTCCACGGCCGGTTGCTGCCATATGGCAGCGATGCGGCTATCCTCATCGACCAGGGCGAAACGTTCTGCCGGATCGATGCCGAGCCTGCGGATGCCTGGCATCCGATCAACGCGTTCGTTGCAGATCGGCGCGACGCGATCGTCGAAAGCGCCTCCCGCCTGACATCCGATCCGATCGTGCTGACAGGCCGTTGGGCTTATCTCGGCAACTCTGACGAAGGACAATTCGTGCCGTTTACGGTTACGATGCTGACCGAGAATGGACCGAAAATTGCGCTGATTGCCGAGGGATGGCTTGCATGGGACCAGCCAGGTGGCCTTGCGATGCTATCGTGCCCCACAGATGGCGATGGAAAGCTGGACGTTTTACCGTCTTTGCAGAACATGACCAATCGAGCCGTCATGGCAGCCAACGAGGCTCTATACGGCGGTGAACTATTTATTAGCGGTGTGCTTTGGCAGATCAAAACCTGTTCATTTGGTCAGGTCATCGTGGCTACGTACGAGACACCGGAGGAGATAGACCTTTCCTGAGCGAGCCAGCCGTCTCATGACGGTCGCCGGTCAACACGGGTCTTGTTCCGCTCCCATCCGGCATATGTGACCGACGGCCGTTATGACGCTCCGAAAGCGGCATTACTTTCATCGATACGGCAAGACCCATAGCGCCGGCCGGCCACGAAGGTCTTCGTCGCCGGATCGCCGGCGACGGGGCCGTCCACCTTGGGCGCGC
>NZ_WHSB02000034.1 GCF_010994755.1 Shinella lacus | reverse complement strand
CGCGCCTCAAAGACACTCGAAATGCTCCAGATCACACTCGACATCTTCCTCGCAAGAAAACGCCTCGCGAGTCCAACATGAACACTCCCCCTTGAGGGGGAGATGCCCGGCAGGGCAGAGGGGGGTAAGCCTCATCTATCATCGGCAATTGTGCTTGCCGCACCGTCGCCACCCCCCTCTGTCGCTTCGCGACATCTCCCCCTCAAGGGGGGAGATCAGTGGGAGATTGCCGCAGCCGTCTCTCTTTTCTTCGGGACGCTCAGAACTCCTCCCAGCTCTCCACCTTCAGCGCCGTGTTGCCGGCGAAGCGGGGGCGGGCTTGCGGGGCGGGCTGCGCCTGGCGCGCCGGCTGGCCGAGGGTGAAGCGGCCGATCAGGCGGCGCAGCTTTTCGGCCTGCGCCACCAGCGTCGCGGAGGCGGCGTTGGTTTCCTCCACCATGGCGGCATTCTGCTGGGTCGTTTGGTCCATCTGGTTGACGGCCGTGTTGATCTCCGAAAGCCCGACGGATTGTTCGCGGGCGGAAACGGCGATCGCCTCCATATGCTGGTTGATCGTCGCGACGAAGCCGCCGATCGATTGCAGCGCCTCGCCGGTCTCGCTGACGAGCTTGACGCCGTTGCGCACCTCGGCTTCGGAATTGCGGATCAGCTCCTTGATCTCGCGCGCCGCCTGGGCGGAGCGCTGGGCAAGCTCGCGCACCTCCTGCGCCACGACGGCAAAACCCTTGCCCGCGTCGCCCGCGCGTGCCGCTTCCACGCCGGCATTGAGCGCCAAGAGGTTGGTCTGGAAGGCGATCTCGTCGATCACGCCGATGATGCTGGAAATCTGGCTCGACGACTGTTCGATGCGCTGCATGGCGTTGACCGCATTGGCGACGACGTCGCCGGAGCGGGCGGCCGAACCGTTGGCCTGCGCCGCCACCGTGCGGGCCTCTTCCGCCCGGCGCGTCGAATTCGTCACGTTGGCGGTGATTTCGTCGAGGGCGGCTGCGGTCTCCTCCAGCGAGGCAGCCTGCTGTTCCGTGCGCTTGGACAGCGCGTCGGCGCCGGTGCTGATTTCCCGCGTGCCGGTGTCCATCTCGTCGACCGATTGCGCGACGGCGCGCAGCGCCTCGCCGAGCTGCCCGACCGCCGAGTTGAGGTCGCTGCGCAGCGCGTCGAAATCCGGCGCGAAGGGTTCGTTCAGCTCGAAATCCAGTTCGCCGGCCGAAAGCCGGCGCAGGCCCGCCGCAAGGCCGGAGGTCGCCTGGCGCAGGCGCTGCTGGGCGGCCGCCTCGGCCTCCTCCTGCAGGCGCACGCGATCGGCCTCCACCTGGAGACGCGTCGCCTCGGCCTGCTGTTCCAGGCTATGTTTGTCGATCGCCGACTGGCGGAAGACCTCCACCGCGCCAGCAATGCTGCCGATCTCGTCGCGGCGGGCGCGGAAGGGCACCTCGAAATCCGTCACGCCGCGCGCGAGCGTCTGCATGATGGCGGTGATCGCGTTGAGCGGGCGCGACACGCCGGCAAGGATAATCCAGAAGGAGAGGGCGGAGACGGCGAGCGCCACGGCGCCGAAGATCGCAAGCAGCAACAGGTTGAAATCCTTGGTGGCGCCGGCCTTGGCGAATTCTTCCTCGCCCACGCGGATCTGGAGGTCGATCAGTGCGGCGACATAGGTGCCGATCGGGTCGATCGTCGGGTAGAGCCGGGTTTCCACATAGGCGTCGAGCGCCGCCTTGTCCTTCGCCTGCATGATCTTCAAGAGGTCGTCGATGCTGCCGGCCTGCTTCTGCATTTCCGCGGTCATCTGCCGGGCGAGGCCGCTTTCCTCGGCGGTCAGGTAGGTCGCGGCATAGGCGTCCCAGAGCTTCTGGATGGTGGCGACCGCCTCGGCGTTCAGCCGATGGCCTTCCTCCCAGGATAGCGCGCCGCTGCGCACCTTGTGCGCCGTGTCGACGATGTTGACCGCATAGAGATCGCCGACCTTCTTGAGGCTCGCGGCCGGCACCAGCCGGTCGACGACGATGGTGCTCATCGAGGCCGACATGGCATTGAGCACGAGATAGGTGGAGAGAATGGCGCCGGCGAGCAGCAGCGTCAGAAAGAGCGTCACGGCACCGAGTTTCGTCGATATCTTCATGGAAAGGCCCTGCTTTTCGGGAATCCGGGGGGTGCTCGAACAGTATTATAATTTTGTTTAGCTTCTATTAAATTTAGAATTATCTAACTTTAGTTGAGTGCACCCGAGGCCAGTCGCGCAGGCGCTGTAATTTGCCTGTTCCATCTGGAACAGCGCGCCCCTCAGCGATGTGGGAAAGTCTGATCACTGGATGAGAGAGGCTCATCCCCCAGAGATCAGGAGAAACTTCCATGCGCAAGATCATCATTTCCGCCGCCATCGCAGCCGTCGCCGCCATCTCCTTTGCCGCCCCCTCGCAGGCCGGCTATTACAGCTACGGCTACAAGCCGCACTGCTTCATCAAGAAGGTGAAGTCCTACGATTACTACGGCAACGTCATCATCAAGAAGATCAAGGTCTGCAAGTAAGCGTCCCAGGCACAGACCTTGTGCGAAGGCCCGGAGCCCCAGCCTCCGGGCCTTCTGCCGTTTTCCCTTGTCATTAGAAAAATAGAGACTATATTCTTTCTCATGAAAGGAGATGGTCCCATGCAGCGCAAACCCATACCGCAGGCCAATGCAGAAGGCACTGTGCTCACCAAGGCGGCCGTCAGCGCGGCGGACCGGCTGGGGCTGACGGCGCGCATCCTCTCGGCGGTCATCGGCGTTTCGGAAGCGACGGTGTCGCGGCTGAAGCGGCAGGACGTGCTGTTGGAACGCGGCACCAAGCCCTTCGAGCTGGCCGTGCTGCTCGTGCGCCTGTTCCGCTCGCTCGATGCTATTACCGGCGGCGACGAGGGTGTCGCGCGTGCCTGGATGACGGCGGAAAACACCGCGCTCGGCGCCCGCCCTGTCGATCGTATCATCTCCATTTCCGGTCTTGTCGATGTCCTTGCCTATCTGGACGCCCGCCGCGCTCTCGTCTGAGGCGCGGCCCTTCTCGGGTCCCGTCTGGCGGTTCGTCGAGGCGCAGCACCGCGTATCGACGCTGAAGCTCGTCGATACGCTGGAGGAGCAGGCGCTGCTGGAGGACATCCTGGAGGAGAGCAAGCCGGTGCTGCCGCCGGAATGCGCCGGCCTCGACTACCTGCTCGCCACGCCCTTTCGTTATGGCGCGGTCTATCCGCACGGCTCGCGCTTCCGCAGGGCAGGGCGCACGCTCGGCGTCTATTATGCCGCGCTGTCGGTGGAGACGGCGCTGTCCGAAATGGCCTTTTACCGCCTGCTGTTCTTCGCCGAATCGCCCGCGACGCCGCTGCCGGCCAACGCAGCCGACTACACCGCTTTCTCCGCCGCGATCGGCACGGAGCACGCCATCGACCTCACCACCCCGCCGCTCGACCGCGACGCGGCGCTGTGGGCGCACCCGACCGACTACGCCGCCTGCCAGTCGCTGGCGGACGGCGCGCGGGCGGCGGGCGTGGGCGCCATCCTCTACCGCTCGGTGCGCGACCCCGCGGCCGGCACCAACATGGCGCTGCTCACCGCCACCGCCTTCGCCCAGCCCAAACCGGTGGAGCGCCAGACCTGGCGCATCCGGCTGTCGGCGCTCGGCGTGCAGGCTTTGTGTGATCACCCGCCACGCCGCATCGGCTTTTCCCGCGAGGATTTTCGCGCCGACCCACGCATCAGCTGAGGGCCGTGATTTCCGGGCGAGGGGCGCGCATATTGCATTGGACGGTGCCTTTCTCCCCTTCTCCCCGCGGGGAGAAGGTGCCGGCAGGCGGATGAGGGGGATGCCGAAGGCGCAAAGGCTCGATCCGAACCACCCCCCCTCATCCGACCCTTCGGGCCACCTTCTCCCCACGGGGGAGAAGGGGATGTGGCAACGGTTTCCTTCTATCGGCAAGGGGAGATGCAGGAAGCTCGCGAACGGCTCACGCCGACAAGGCGGCCTCGGCGAAGAACTCCTCCGGCCCCTCCACCTCGATCAGCCGCCGCTTCTCGATCACCCAGAAGCGGTTCGCCACCGCGCGCACGAAGGCGCGGTCGTGCGAGACGAACAGGCAGCTTGCCTCGCGCGCCGTCAATTCCCGCTCCAGCGCTTCCTGCCCCTCGATGTCTAGATGGTTGGTCGGCTCGTCGAGCAGGTAGAAGTTCGGGTTGGTGAGCCTGAGCACCAGCATGCCGAGCCGCGCCTTCTGCCCGCCGGAAAGCAGGCCGATCGGCCGCCCCTGCATCTCGATCGAAAGGCCGGCGCCCGCAAGGAGGCTCCGCGCCTTCTGATCGCCGACATCGAAGCGGTGGATGATCGTGCCATGCGGCGTCTCGCTGTCCGAGAGATCGGAAAGCGACTGGTCGCCATAACCGAGCACCAGCGACGGCGTCGCCTTGATGCCGTGATGGTTAGCCCCCGCCGCCTCGACCGCCTGGCGCAGGAGCCGCACCAGCCGCGTCTTGCCGGCGCCGTTCGGGCCGAGCAGCACGATGCGGTCGCCCTGGCAAATGAATTTCTGGCCGGTGCGAAAGAGCGGCGTGCCGTCCGGCGTCTCGACCAAAGCATCTTCCAGCGTCACCAGCACCTTGGCATGGGTGCCGCGGTTGGCGAGCCGGATCGCGCCGGCGGAACGCTCCAGATGCGCGGGTTTCGCGGTCTCCTCGATGCGCTCCGCCCGTTCCTTGAGCTGCTTGGTCTTCACCACCAGCAGGTCGCTGCCGGAGTTGATGCCGATATTGTTGAGCTTGGCCGCCTGCTGGCGAAGCTGCTGCGCCGCCTTCATGTCCTTCTCGAAGCGCTTCTCTTCCGCTGCATCCATCTCGTCCAGCGCCGCCCGGGCGCGGGAATAGGGCAGCGCAAAGAGCTGCGAGCGTTCGGGGCGCAGGAACAGCGTGCGGTTCGTCACGGCATCGAGGAAGGCGCGGTCGTGGCTGGAGATGACGACCGGCATGTCGCGCGGCAGCGTCGCAAGCCACGCTTCCAGCCGGGCGATCTTGGTGAGGTCGAGATGGTTGGTCGGCTCGTCGAGCAGCAGCACGTCCGGCTCGCCGACGCGCACGCGGGCGATCAGCGCGATGCGCTGCCAGCCGCCGCTGAGTTTTGCGAGCGGCCGGTCCCGCAATTCTTCCGGCACCTCAAGCTCTTCCAGCGTGACATCGGCCCGCCAGCTTTCGCTTTCCTGCTGGTCCGGCGAAAGTGCGGCGAGCACCGCCTCGCGAAAGGTGAGGCCGTCGAGCCCGGCGGGCAGGTTCTGCTCCATATGGCCGAGCGTCAGCCCGCGGGCGCGAAAAATCTCGCCCGTCGTCGGCTCGAAGTCGCCGGTGATGCATTTCAAAAGCGTGGATTTGCCCCGCCCATTGGCGGCGACGAGTCCAATGCGGTCGCCGGCGGCGACGGAGAGGGTGAGATTGGCAAAGAGGGGGGTGGACAGCGTGACGTCGAGCGCACGGATGGTGATGAGCGACATGGGAGTTCTCTGGTCTTTCAGGGCCTCTGGCGGCGCGGCATTCAGCCGTCAGTCACGCACAAAGGCTCAAGGGTAAATGACGCGGCAAACCGCGTCGCCGGAAAGGCAGACCAGAAGGAAAAGTGTTCGTTCCGATCAGCCCTGCAAACGCATCTGCAGGGCACGACCAGGGCCATGCGTGCGATTAGGCAGGAAGTCGATCTTCACGCGCAGCCCCTCTCTTACGTGTTGCGAACTAGGGGTATGGGTAGCATTGGAGGGGGGAATTGGCAACGGGGGCGGGTTTAACCCGCAGATACCCCCCTCTGCCCTGCCGGGCATCTCCCCCCCTCAAGGGGGGGAGTGTTTACACGGAACGCTTTTGAGGTTCTGCTATGGGGGTGATTTGCGTGGAGGCAGGTGATGGATTGCCCGGGCTGTGGTGGTGTCGATCTGATGAAGCGCGGCAGCAAGGCCGGCCATCAACGCTATCGATGTCGCGCCTGCGGCCGCTATAGCACCGACAGTCAGCCCCGGTTTAGCGCGAAGACCAAGGCCATGGCGATCGAGATGTACATGAATAGCA
>NZ_WHSB02000033.1 GCF_010994755.1 Shinella lacus | reverse complement strand
CGCTCCGCTTCACGGCGGGGCGCCCCTCCACACCAGCGGAATTATGCGGAGACGAAATCGCCGCAACCGCCGCCAAATCCAGCCTTCAGCGACAGGCACTCCGCATAATCACACTCTCAGCATAATCCACGGCTCCGGCAAAGATGCGGAACTGCGGGCCCTTGTCCGAGGGGTTCTCGATGCGGGCGATGCGAGCCTTGACGTTGAGGGCGAGGGTGCGGATCGAGCCACTGAAGCCGTTTTCGGTAGAGGTGAAGGTGCCGATGGTAGCCATTGTCATATTCCTTTTTGCTCAATCGGGCCGCTTCAGTGCGGCCTCGATGGCAGTCGTAAAGGCCGGTGACGATCGGGCCGCACCTGACAAGGCCGAAACAACGTGGAGGGCGGCGCGGAGACACTTTCTTGTTTCGCGAGGAATGACGGCGGAGCCGGCAGGGGATGAAAGTTTCGGAGCGCTGTTGCGGGAATACGATCGAGGCGCAGCCGGTCTCCGGTCAGACATGCCACATCGAGCCCGCACATGGAGCCACTATCAGGCGGAAAAGGAATACGACCATGGCGATCCGCACGGGAAACCCCAAAGCGAATGGCCTCACCCGGCTCCAACCACCTGTACACGACGGAGGAAAGATACGCCGCTCCATCGTGGAAAACTCCGACCAGGTCCGCTTGCGAGAAGACTATGCCGCGATAGAGTTGCGCTGCGATTCGTCGCCTGGAGGAACAATGCCAAAGCAGACCAAGCCGTTTATCGTCGAAATCAAACAGTCCCGGAAACTGAAGCCCGACACGCGGAAACCGTCGATCTGGGGCAACCTCGATTTGAAGCTGGCCTCTGATCATCGTCTCGGAGAGCTCCGTCGGCGCGATGCTCTTGACCGAGACACCGTCGATGCGACCCGCTCGACGCTGCATCAGACTCCACCAGACAATGCAATCTAGCCATTTTGTATGGACAAATTTGTCCAGGACATTTGGCTATACTCCAGCATCCTCTTTCCGCTGATCCTATATCGGGATTGCGTTCTACTTCAGTGGACATCTCCGACCAGACCGGGCCGGGTCTTGAACGTCCACACGTATGCCCTCATATGTCCATACGTGATCGGGGTGGATACCCTTTATTTCCAGCTATTTATGCCCGAAATACAGGTCACAAACAAGCCAATGGAGGCCAATGTGACTGAAGAAAGCAATGTTAAGGCATCAGCACCGCAGGGTGACGACGCCGACAAGAAGGACGACAAGGTCCTGATCAAGAAGTGGGGCAAGGAAGCAATCGATGTCGGTTACACCGTATTGCCGAAAGCACTCCTGCAGGGCCAGGCCCGCTTGAAGATCAACGCGACGGACCTCGCGGTGCTGATCCACCTGATCGAGCATTGGTGGAGGCCGGGCGAGATGCCGTGGCCGAAGAAAGCGAGAATTGCCGAGAGGCTGGCGGTGACGCCCAAGACGGTTCAGCGGTCCATTGCCCGCCTTGAGGCTGAGAAGCTCCTAAAACGCGTGGACCGCTTCCAGAATGGACGGCGGATCTCCAACGAATACGACCTGTTGCCGCTGGTCGAGCGTATCAAGTCCATCTCGCTCGATATGGCACAAGCGAAGGAAGAGGCAGACCAGGCAAAAAGGAAGGCCGTCCGCCCGGGCGCTCGAAAGCGCACCAAGGCAACGGTGTAAGGAGAGCGAGATGAGCGTCGGATTATACGAATATATCTCTCTTGCGGTGGCTGTGGCCGCTCTCCTTGTTGCGGTCCTGCAGCTTCGCTCGCGCCGCTGAAGGAAACGATGAGGGCCGCCCTTGGCGGCCCCTCGATAAATTTGCGATATGGGTGTGTGCCTTTACGCGGCCCGCAAATCTTCTGACTTCAGTGCCTGGAGAGCATGCAGATATGTGACCGCGCGCTGCGCATGTGCGGCAGCCTGGAAGATCGCCCGCTTGTCATCGGCAAGCAGCTTCAGCCAGGACTGGAGGTAGGAGGCATGTTCCGGCCGCGGTTCAAGCTCGGGTGCAATCCCGAGGTCGGCGCAGAGAAAGCAACTGCCCAGTTCGGCAATCAGCTCCTCACGGGCACGCTCGCTCCTGTCCTTGGCATAGCGGGAAAGGTCTCGTCGGACCCGGCTCTCCGCCGCCGTCCAATGCGTGGCCTCATGGCTGAGGGTCGCATAGTAGCTTGCGGCATCCTTGAAGGTCTCGAAGGGTGGCATCTGGATGACGTCAGGACCGGGTGCATAAAATGCCTGATTGCCGCCATGGCGGATCACCGCACCGGTATTGCGGAAAAACAGGTCCGCTTGCGCGATCCGCGCGACGGGATCGAGCACAATGTCCGGCCGATGGTAGTATGTGTCGGGCAGGCCGTCGATCTGCTCGACGTTGAACACGGAATAGGCTTTCAGGAAGGGAATTTCCCGATCGACCTCACCGCCCTTTCCATCGGCTTGAGTTTTGGTAAAACGGCTGGCGAACACGACTGTCGAACCGGTCTCGCCCTTTCGAACAGCGGCCCCGAGTTCGAGCGCCTGCTTGAACGTCATCCACATCGAAGCGGTAAAGCCGCGCGACATCTGCTCGGACCAGAGCAGAAGCACGTTCATGCCCGAATAGGGCTCACCATTGTGGCGCAGCGGCCGGGATATACGGCCATCGGTGTTAGCCGCGTTCCAAGGTTTCATCCAGGGACGTACCCCGCAAGCGAGATCCTCGATGATCCGATCGGTGATCCGGGAATAGATGTCGGTACGCTGGCTTTCGTTGGTCTTGCTCATCTTTCTTCTCCACGTCTCAGGGACCGCGCCAATCGCGGCCCGTCGCGGAGGACTAAGGGCAGGAGCAATCAGCCGACTGCATGCACCGGTACGGCCGAAACGACGTGGAGGACGGCGAAGCCGTTGCCTGCTGTCGGCGGCTCCTGCAGGTCCACCGCAAGAGACGGGCCGCGTCGGCCGGGTCAAACTTCTCCCTTCACTTTTGCTTTAGTGGGAGTCCACATGCAAAAAAGGCCGCCCGCTTGGGACGACCTGATGGGAGTGTGGCGGGGCGAGCCCCGCGGGAATAGTGTCAGTCGAAGGCCGAGATCTGCGCTGCTGCCGCTTTGCGGTCGACGGAATGACCGGGGTTTTCGACCGGGCGATCGAAAGGCTTCCAGGCCTCGCCGACGATGTGCTTGTAGGCTGCGACGGCACCTTCGGCGGCTATGCGCAATGCGTGGGCCTGGATCCCCATGTCAGCGGCGAACTCCCGCTTGCGGTGGGCGGCACTGTCATAACCGACGGGGCCGTCGAGATCTTCGTCACGGGCGTCGTTCGCGGCCTTGGCCGTGGCGTCGCGCGCTTCGGTGACGGCCTTGCTGTAGAACTTGTCCGTCGTCGAATGATTTGAGACTTTTTGGGCTTTGGAAGAACGGAGTTTCCGGCTCGGTTTGCAGGTTGATTTAAGCCGCTTTGGCGTGATGGTTCAAGCGGCGCTGTCTGATGGTGTCTCGTTTGATCCTTTCACGTTCGAGCAGGATGGTCTGGCCGCGTCCGAAGTAGACGTCGGCCGGGGTAAGATTGTCGAGGCTCTCGTGGTATCGGCGATGATTGTAGTGCTCGATGAAAGCCGCGATCTGATCTTCGAGGTCTTCCTGGAAGAAGTAGTTTTCCAGGAGGATGCGGTTCTTCAGCGTCTGGTGCCAGCGTTCGATCTTGCCCTGCGTTTGCGGATGGCCGGGAGCGCCATGGACCTGGTCGATCTTGTATTTCTCAAGCCATTCACCGAGATCGGAAGCGACGTAACACGGACCGTTGTCGGACAGCAGACGCGGCCTATGTTCGACCTTGACCTTGTCGCAGCCTGAGGCGGCCAGTGCCAGGTCGAGCGTGTCGGTGACATCGTCCACCTTCATGCTCGTGCACAGCTTCCACGCAATGATGTAGCGGGAATAATCGTCGAGGATGGTCGACAGGTAAAACCAGCCCCAGCCGATGACTTTCAGGTAGGTGAAGTCGGTTTGCCACATCTCGTTCGGCCGCGTGGTCTTGTCCTTGAACTCGTCGTTGGCCTTGATGACGATATAGGCTGGCGAGGTGATCAGGTCATGGGCCTTGAGCAGGCGATAGACCGAAGCCTCTGACACGAAATAGCTTTCCGTGTCGGTGAACTTCACCGCCAACTCGCGCGGCGACAGATCGGCATGATCCAGCGCCATGGTGACAATACGGTCGCGGATGTCGTCGGGGATGCGGTTCCACACCCGTGATGGCGCAGATGTCCGGTCTTCCAGCCCTTCGACGCCGTGGGTCAGGAAACGATCATACCAGCGGTAAAAGGTCGGTCTTGGAATGCCGAGCTTGTCGAGGGTCTGCCTGACCGACAAATGCGACTGTTCCACGATCCGGATGATCTCAAGCTTCTCTGAGGCGGGGTATCTCATTCTTCGTCGCCCCCATCCGCGATCATGCTTTTTTTGAGCAGGCGATTTTCCAGGGTGAGGTCGGCCAGCGCCTCCTTCAGGTCGCGGCTTTCACGGCGCAGCGCCTTCACCTCGTCACTGGTCGCCGAGCGGGCAGTGTCACCAGCAAGACGCTTCTTGCCTGCTTCGAGGAATTCCTTTGACCAACTATAATACAGGCTCTCGGCGATCCCTTCACGGCGGCATATCCCGGCAATGCTGTCTTCGCCACGCAGCCCCTCCAAAACAATGCGGATTTTGTCCTCCGCCGAGTGGTGCTTGCGCGTCGCGCGCCGGATGTCCTTGATCGTCTTCTCGGCCGCCGATGTCTGCGGCCCGGTTTTCTGTCTCATCTTCGCTTCCTTTGATAGAGCTACGATGAGCCGAAAATCCTCTCTTCTCAATTAAACCAAATCTGTCTCAAGGGCGCTGATCCGGGACACTCTCCCTTCAGCATTCGAACGAAAGCGTGGGGCACGGTCTCGATCCCTTCCACAACATCTTCTCGTGTCTGAAGCAGTCCTTGCCTGTACCATGACAGGAGATCGGCAATCGCCGTCTCGTATTCACCCTCGTGGTCGTCGAGAAGGAACCCTTCTATTCGTGCACGGGTGATTAACGTCCTTCTTAGATGCCTCAGACCGGTATCGGGCTGGTCAAACCTGTCGACCAAGGCGATTGTCCCGACCACCACCACTCTGCCGAAGGTGTTGAGGTTTAACATGGCCGCGTCGTGGATCGGCCCCGCGGTGTTGTCGATGAATACATCGACCCCTTTGGGGCATGCCGCAGCAACATCCGCCACGAGGTCAGCCGAGCATCGATGATTGATGCCGCTACGATAGCCAAGGTCTCTACACCACTCCAGCTTCTCGTCGGAGCCCGCCACAGCGACGGGGTCGAACCCTTTAATCCGTGCGATCTGTCCCGCAATCTGCCCCACAGCTCCTGACGCGGCTGAAATCAACACCGTCTCCCCGACCTTTGGTGTTGCAGTTTTGAGCAGGGCAAAATAGGCCGTGAGGCCGGGCATGCCGAGATAGCTTAGCGCGGACTGAATCGGAGCGTCGGAAGTCGTCACCGGCTTAGCTGACGTGGCCGGGATTACGCTGAACGGCTGCCAACCAAAATGATCGCTCATCACGACGTCGCCTGGCTTGAAGTCGGGGGACTCAGAGGTAATGACCTCGCCAATTCCGCCGCCGCACATCAGATCACCAATTTTAAAACCAGTAGCATAGTTCTTCGCGGGGCTGATCCGACCGCGCATATAGGGATCGACAGAGAGCCAAAGCGTTTTCACTAGCAACTCACCATCCGCAGCCTCGGAAATTGGACGGTCCTCCAGGCTCCAGTTCTCAACGGAAGGCATTGCGGAAGGGTAGCTCCGAAGTATCCAGCTAGGATTCGTAGACATGTCGATCTCCTTAAATTCAGCGTTCGTCCCATTGATGCATGAGTCCGATTTCCGTGTTAATGGGCGATGGGTAAGAGACATTGTTTTGAATTTTGAAAGAATGGCGCATGGATGTGATCGAGGCCATGAAGGTGGCAGTGGCAGTCGCCAGGCATAACAGCTTCTCATCTGCGAGCCGGGAGTTGCGCCTTTCCGCTGCCTCTGTGAGCCGCATTGTGGCAGACCTTGAGGCCGATCTCGGCGTACGTCTCTTTAACCGCACCACCAGGCAGATCAATCTGACGGGTGCCGGAATGGAGTTCGTTCAAAAGAGCATCGGCCTTCTGGAGGAACTTGATCTGATGCGGAGTGCGGTACGCGAACGCCACGAAACCCCTCGCGGCCAGCTCCACGTCTCCTGCGTAACAGCCTTTGGCAACGAGTGCCTGGCTCCAGCGCTTCCCGAGTTTGTGAGACGGTTTCCGCAGCTCAATGTCTCAATCGACCTTAGCAATCGCTTGGTCGATCTTATCGGAGAGCACTTCGATGTCGCCATTCGGGTCGGGCCGCTGAATGATTCATCCCTGATTGCGCAGAAGATTTCTACACAGAGGATCGTGTTCGTCGCTACGCCACAGTTTTGCGAGCAATATGGGACACCGAGCACTTTGGACGAGATCAAGGAGTGCCCATCCGTTACTCAGGTCACCGGGGAATGGGGGCGTGAACACAGGTTTTCGCATCAAGGAAAGGTTATTGAATTCGAAGTCCCGCAGCATGTCATTATGAACTCAGCGCGAGCGGTGAAAAACGCCTGTCTAGCGGGAGGGGGTTACACACTCCTGGGGGATTTCATGGTCGCCCAGGATATAGCGCAGAACCGCTTCGTGCGCTTGTTGCCGGATTATGAACCCGTCGAGCAACCCATTTTCGCTTTCTATGCTCAGCGACGCCACACCCCACGCAAGGTCAGGGTGTTTGTCGACTACTTGGTGGAGGCCTTCAGCAGCAAAAGCATTTCGTGAGACCTCGCTTTTTTTCCCGGATACTTTTGTCCGCCCAGTCACAAGAATACTCGACTAGGTGCGGATGGCACATCGCCCACCTTAATCGACCCTTTTGCGACAGAATTCGGTGCTGAGGAAGCCCCCGCACTGCGGTCCTGCAGCTCGGCATTTTAGGTGAAAATCGGCCTCAAACCAGTTGTGACCGGTAGCGCTATTCTGTGCTAGCCGGTTTGTAGCAGGCGTTGAAGGAGAACTTCTCTGACGTGCCATCTATTCGGGTAACCCAAAAGCACCGCGTGCCGAAGTCAGCCGCCCGCACCTGAAATGATTGAATTCCAGAACCGATCTTGCTTGCCGCCTCAGGATGTCTTTGTAGCGCAAAGGTCATAAACTGCGCATCGGCAGCATCAATCGTTTCACCGAGACGGTATTTGTAGAGGATGCTACGGAAGCGCTCGCGCGCCTGCGCCTGAGTGGTGAAGACCTCTCCGCCAATAACCATATCCTGCCGCCGCGCCATCACATCCTCAGGTTTCGCATCAGAGAAAATTTAAGGACCCTTTTTCGAGAGTCGAAAACCGACCGACAAAGAGCTGCTCTGGAATTTCGCTCCAGGGCATAGCGGTGGCAAGTATAACCTGGTGCTCGACTGCTGAGGCCGCAGAGGTTTCGATCACCTGCCGTTGGAAGTTGTGACTGCGTGCTTGCTCCATCCCCTTGTCCTCCGTGATGTCGATCATCAGGAAACGTGGATGGCGGAACTCAGGATCTTTCAGGGCAGCTGCCAAAAAACCAACAAGAAAGGCAGTTTTGAGCACGACACGAGAGCTTGCCGAGAAATACGTGTGATCATCGACGGTGATCGAGTTTTTCCCGAACGAGAAGTCGACGCGCTTGGGATCGACGAAGGAATCCTGACGCTTCAGGTCACCCTTGAGTATCGTTATCGTCTCTCTCTCGATCGCGGTTCTTGCAACGCGAAGCCTGTCCGTTTGGCTTCTTTTCAGTGACTGAATTCGGGTGTCCAGATCCTTGATTGCAAGATCAAGGCTTTCCCGTCTCGCTGAGAGATCACCGATCTTATTGGCGAGCTTAACCTGAGCGTCGACATCCTCGATCGACTTGTCGATGTAGCCAAGTTGCCGATGTAACTCCCTGATATCCTCCCGTACTTTCGAGGTCGGCCGCGCCGTGATCGCCGAAAGCTCTCGCGACTTGGTGGTCCACGCCGTCTTCAAACTCTCGACCTTCACCGTTTGTGTCCTAAGACGTTCGCCGCGAATACCCTGCAATCGTTCGGACTGTTTAATCTGAATCGAGAGCTCGTTGATGATCCCGGTGACACGATCGCGTGCTCTATCAGGGTCGATCGGCGTTTTGCAAAGATGGCAGGAGAAGGCTTGCTCCTCTGCCTCAAGAACGTCGGCATAACATGCGGGGCATGTCGCGAAGTGCACGTCTGGGACGATGTCCGCTGCCAGCCTGGCATCCCTCAGGGCATCGACTTTCCGCTTCAAGCTCTCGATGAACGATTGCGAGTCTGAAATTTCGAACTCAATCCCGCTTAATGCTTCCTGCGCCGCGGCCAGATCCTGCTGCAATTTTTGGACTGCATTGTAGAGCTCCTTTTGCTGCGTCAGGGTCAACCTGTCGGAGGCAGCAGAGGAATAAAAAAGCTCTTCCTTTTGTGTGATCGATTCAAGGACGCGCTCGCGATCCGCTAAAAGTGATGCTCGCTTTTGAGAAATCCAACCGAGCCCCAGACTCTCCTCGCCGCCGACAACCCTGAAAATACTTCTGAGCTCGGCCGAGACTTCCTGCAGCTCCCGCTCCTTCACTCGGCGCAGCTGCTGCGACTCGTAGATCGCAGTATCAAAGGCACCGCAGAGAAGGTTGCCGATAGCTTCCCGCAGGTTCTCCGGATCATACCCTTCAAATCGGAAAAGACTGTCTGTCGGCGAGAGCTGATCGGCGTAGAGCAATCGCAGGATCTGATGCATCGTAATGCTTGACGTGCCCTCAACCGCCACATCCGGCATGCCAAGGAGACGGAACAGGGCTTGCGAGAAGCTCTCCTTGTTTTGCGACCTAGAGTAAGAGTACCGAAGCCAGGATTCGATCGGCGCTTCGACAGCTGCCTCATAGCGCCCGCCGAAAATTTCCATATCGGACTGGGATGCGGCGTCGATCTTACGTCGCAGAACGGCTGGATTGCCGTTCAACTCTACTTCCACCCACACGTGATCGCATAGGAGGGCGTGGCCGCTCCAGTCGAGTTTGCTGAGGTCACCCCCAAGCCCGAAGAAGATGAAGTTGAGGATCGTCGACTTTCCCGAGGAGTTGTCTCCACGGACCACGTTCACGCCGACATGAAATTGCTCGTCGTAGGCAAGCTGTACGCCACGCTTCACAACAAGACGGCGGACGATCAAACAAGGGTCAAACCGGATCATAGCGATACTCCAGCAACCCACTTCGTGCTTTCAGGCCATCACGACCATTGAGGGCGTAGCGTTCATTGATTTCACACAGTATGCGGATGATATCGGGCATCGTGTCATTGAGCTCCTGGCACCGCTGCTCGACTTCGCTAGGAACGGGATCGCGGACAAACAGCACTTGGTTTCGCGTCCATTCGTCCTCGGAGATAATCCCTACCCTGGCCAGACTGCCTGCAGCCGCCTTTTGGAAAACGGCCATTCGTTCGAAGAGCGAATTATCGTCCGGCAACTCGCCGTACGGCTTCAATCTGGCATAACTTCTGCTCACGGATCGCCAACGGGTATCGTCGGCAAAGAAATGAAGGTTTTGTAGCCGGTACGGGTGGAGCAGGTAGAAGTCGAGAATGCGAAACTTATCGTACGGAACGGCGCGTTCAAGCTTGCAGCCGAAGAACAGCCGCAGGAAGCGAAACACAGTGTGATAGGGATCGAAGGCCTCGTTGTACGATAGCTGTGTCATGCGATCGCTCTCTGCGCGTGGTGCCATCGGATGAAGCATTGCTCGGCCAGCCAGTAGACCATGCCGAACACAACGTTGTGGCTGACGATCATAAGGTCACTGCTGCATTCTTCCACGATGGGATTGACGATCCGGTCCATAATCATCGCGTTCATCTGTCCTTCCGAAATTTTCGGAATCTCCGGATAGATCACGTGAGAGAATTCGGTCTCTGCTTTCGCCAAAACGTGGACGAAGATCATCTGTGCCGAGGAGTAGAGTGACCACCGCTCGAGCAGCTTCACGAACATTTCTTTTTTTTCGATCGCATCATCATAGTAATGATACATATTGGCCGCGATCAGCTTGTTCTCAAGGCCTTCGATACCATCCTGCGCGCGGCGCAGATGATACCGCGCTAGCTCATCAATCGTGATTTTCGTCTCGTCGCTCGCGTCGTACTGCTCCTTAAGGCGCAGGAGCAACTTTTCGATTTTGCCTTTCGGCGATTCGATCTTGGTGATCTTGTCACGACCGACGATATCGCCGTCAGCGCAGGCGTTCGTTTGGTTCACCGAATTCATGGGTTGGCTTACGAACCGTGCGTAGTCTTGTCGCGCCCTACAACGTCTCCACCGGCGTTCGCACGACTTTGATCGACCGCGGTCCCGTTGGTTCCGGCACGCAATGTCTTCGTGACTTGATAGGTGATCAAGGCTCCGCCGACGCCGCCAGTCAGCAACCCAAGAACAAAATTTGAGACGTCGAATGTGAAGTTCATAGCTACCCCCGGTTAGTAAAACTAACGCCTTCTTCGACCTGATTTGTCAACAACGCTAAGGGGATTTACTCTGTTATTCCTCACGTTTCAGGTAGAATTGTCAACGGCGGAGTAAAAACCGGCCACGGGGCGGAGCAACAGTCGGCCACGGTGGCGCCGGCCTGAGACCGCCGGGAGGGCGTAGCCCGAGCGGGGGTCTCAGGCCGGCGCGGCGATTTTATGTTGGAAGTTTCAGCCGGCCTTTCGGGCGTGGCTTTGGGCGAGACGATA
>NZ_WHSB02000032.1 GCF_010994755.1 Shinella lacus | reverse complement strand
CGCCAGAACTACGACTATAATAGTCGTTCTTGGCTTATTTTGCGAGCCAAAAGGCGCTGCTGGTTCCGTCGCTAGGGAGCGATCCAGTGAAACTGATTCGGTCGTTCTGAATGAAGGCCCCGGCGATGACAGGCTGTGTGGAAAGCCTTGCAAATCAGATAGGATGGCCGCCTTGGGAACAGGGCGGCCATTTTCATGGGATATATCATCGGCGAGGATCGGGAACAGGCATCGCTTCTGCCGTCACGGATCGAGGACTACGTGGCGCCGGACGCTGCGGTTCGGGTGATCGACGCTTTTGCGGATGGTCTGGATCTGATGGCGCTCGGCTTTGTGCGCGCAGTTGCGGCATCGACGGGACGGCCCGGCTATGATCCGCGTGACCTTCTGAAGTTGTATGTCTGGGGTTATTTCAACGAGGTGCGCTCGTCGCGCCGGCTGGAGCGGGCATGCCGGCGCGATGTCGAGGCGATGTGGCTGATGCGAAGGCTTGCCCCCGACTTCAAGACGATTGCCGATTTCCGCCGCGACAACGGCCCCGCCATCGTCGGGACATGCCGTGCCTTCGTGCTCGTGTGCCGGGAGGCCGGTCTATTTGCGGCCCGTCTCGTGGCGCTGGACGGCTCGAAGTTCCGCGCCGCCGCCAGCCCGAAGAAGGTGATCGGCAGCCGGGAGATCGCCGAGGAGCAAGCCCGTCTCGACAACAGGATCGCCACCTACCTTTCCGGGCTGGACGCTGCCGACGCGAACGAACCCGACGATGAACCGGATGCGTATGGCGTAGCGCTTGCTGTCCTTCGCGCCCGGCGCGCCGAACTGGACCGGATGGCTGGAAAGCTGGAGACGCAAGAGCGCAATACGCTCGTCGAAGGCGAGGAGGATGCCCGTCCGATGCGCAGCGGCGGCGGCCAGAAGCCGCCCTGCTACAACGTACAGACCGCCGTCGATACCGACACGGGCCTGATCGTGCATCACGAGGTCACTGACGAGCCGACCGACCGTCGCCAACTTCATCCGATGGCCAGCGCCACCAAAGAGAGCCTCGACCTCGACACCTTGACGGTCGTGGCCGACAAAGGCTTCGACAACGGCGAGCATGCCAGCGCCTGCGAGCGGGATGGCATCATCACCTGCGTGCCCTCGCAGCGCTCGATCAACAATCAGGGGGACGGCACGCTGTTCGACCGCACCGCCTTCGCCTACGATGCGGCAACTGACACGCTCGCCTGCCCGGCGGGTCGCACCCTCGTGCGGAAGCAACTCCACCGCAAGAAGCGCAACGTCACTTACGTCTCACAGGACTGTTCCGGCTGCGCGCTCAAGCCGTCCTGTACCACCGCCGAGCGGCGCACCGTCAAACGCCACCTCGACGACGAGGCGCTCAACCGCATGGATGCCCGCGCCACGCCGCAGATGATGAAAGCCAGGCGATGTGCCGTCGAACATCCCTTCGGCACCATCAAACGAATGACAGCCGGCGGGCGCTTCCTGACCAGGAACCTGAAAGGAACCAGAACCGAAATGGCCCTTTCCATCCTCGCCTACAACATCATGAGAGCCGCCAACATCAAAACCGCCATCGCCTGAAACCAAAGAGGCCCCGGAAATACCGGAGCCTCCAATCAGTTTCCACACAGCCTGCTTTGGGTCGGGGCCTTGCGGGGGAGCCTCAGTCGGCGCGCCTGCCGTTGGGGCGGGACCAGATTAGCGAGAAGGTATCTTCGCCCTCGTCGTCGAAGAGGTTGGCGTAGATCGGGGCGTTGAAGCTCGGATCGTCGAGCTTGAGGCCCAGATAGTCGCGACCCTCGTTGGAGCGCTTGGACCAGGCGGCGCCGATCTCGGCGCGGCCGACCAGGACCCGGTGGCTGGGGGCGTTCTCGCCGGCGGCGCGCTGGTCGGGGACGATGCGCACGTTCTTGGCCTGGACGCTGAGGGTGACGATGTCGCCGGTGAACTCGTTCGAGCCGGTCTTCTTAAAGGTGCCGATGGTCGCCATTGTAAATCTCCGTTTTCCGTTCCCGAGCCCGCACCATGCGGTCTCGATGGCGATCGGCAGGCCGGAGGCGATCGACGGCGCACCCCTTGCTCAGGGTCCCCGGCGCAGTTGCGCGCTGGGGGTGAGAATGGGGCTAGACAGCCAAGGAGGGCTTTCTTGTTGCGCGCGGAATGACGGCGCAGCCGGCAGGGGAAGAAAGTTTGACGCGGCTGTTGCGGCATAGGCGATCGAGGCGAAGCCGGTCTTCAGCCAGATCAGGCCATTGGAGAGACCGTTTGGAGCGATCGAGGCACGGTCAGACAACGGAGAAAATGGTGCCCTCCCGCACCGAAAAGCCGGCGCCACGGCAGGGTTCAGCGGCTTCGTCTCCTCCCGCCAAGCCAACGTTGCTGCCTCCTGACCTCCCGTCGCCCTGAAAGAGATCGCCGCGCCGAATGTCCGGTGCCCCGCCAAGACATGGCTCTGCCCATACGGCGCTTCAGGGAGGTAATCGAGAACTACATAGGACTCTATTTCGTGGTGTAGCCGCCATTGACGAGAATCGTCTGGCCCGTCATCCACCAGCCGTCAGAGACCATGAAGCGAATATACGGGACGATGTCCTCAATGTCGGTGAGGCCGGTCTTCGAGTATCCCGACAGAGCTGCGGCGGTCTTATGGTAGGCGACGGCATCGGCGCCTTCGGCCGGATAGAAGAACGGCGTATCCATCGGACCTGGACCAATTGCCGTCACTGAGATGCCACGCTCGCCGAACTCCTTGGAGGCTGCGCGGGTAAAGTGTTCGACCGGAGCCTTGGTGCCGGCATAGCTAGAATAGAAGGGCGTGAAGGCGCCGAGCAAAGAGGTGACGACCGTCACCAGCTTGCCGTTGTCGTTCAGGTGCTTGCCGGCTTCCTTGATGAAGAAGAAGGCCGTCTTGGAGTTGACGGCGCTCATCCCGTCATATTCGGCCTCGCTGATCTCGACGATGGGCTTCTTCAGTACCTTGCCGACGGTGTTGATGGCGATGTCCGGACGGCCGATGGCGGCGACAGCATCGGCGAACAGTTTCTCGACGGCCCCGGCGCTGGTCAGGTCGGCCTGGAAGGCCACCGCTTCCGCGCCCGCAGCCTTGACGGCGGCAACGGTCGCATCGGCATCCGCCTTGCTGGCGGCGCTGTTGTAGTGGATCGCAATGGCTTTCGCGCCATGGGCGGCGAGATCGCGGGCGATCAGTCCGCCGAGGTTCTTCGCCCCTCCGGCGATGATGACGGTTTTGCCTTTGATGCTGTGATCGGTCATGGACGGCCTCCTTTGCCGGGCTGCAATCGCACCGGCGACCGCTTTTGTTGAGCAACCATATCCGCTAGGATTGGCCAATAAAGCTGATCATTCTGACATCACTTGTCAGAAAATCAGCACAATTGGAGTTCTGACTGTTTGGACCGCGTCGATCTGTTCCGCATGTTTGTGCGTGTCGTTGAATGTGCGAGTTTCACCCGCGCGGCCGACACGCTGGGCGTTCCGCGGTCCTCCGTATCGGCCGGCATTCAGGAATTGGAGGGACGGGTTGGGGCGCGGCTGCTACACCGCACGACCCGCAAGGTCTCCCCGACACAGGACGGCATCGCCTTCTATGAGCGCTGCCAGCGGGTCATCGCCGACGTCGAGGATACGGAAAATCTTTTCCGGCAGACCGCCGCCAAACCGTCGGGCAAGCTGCGGGTCGATGTCCCGGGGCGGATCGGGCGTCTGATCATCGCGCCGGCTCTGCCCGGCTTCCTCGACAAATTTCCCGAGATCGACATCGACCTCGGCGTCACCGACCGCGCGGTGAACCTGGTCGAAGACAGCATCGACTGTGTGCTGCGTGTGGGGCCGCTCAACGACTCAGGCCTGATCGCGCGGCCTATTGGAAAGTTGCTACTGATCAACGTCGTCAGCCCAGCCTATGTGACGCGGCATGGCACGCCAGGCTCTCCTGAAGATCTGGGAGATCACTGGGCGGTCAATTATGCTTCTCCGACCAGCGGCCGTGTTGAGGATTGGGAGTGGCTGGAGCAAGGGAAGCTGCATCGGGTTCCGTTGCGCGGGCGGGTCACTGTCAACAGCGCCGAGGCCTACATCGCCTGTTGCCTCGCAGGCCTCGGCATGATCCAGATCCCAGCCTATGACGTGAAACAGCATCTTGAGGCGGGAGAATTGGTCGAGGTGATGCCCGGCCATCGAGCCGAGCTGATGCCTATGACGTTACTCTATCCCCACCGCCAGCACCTTTCACACCGGCTGCAGGTATTTGCCGATTGGCTTGAGACGCTGCTGAAGGACAAGCTCTTATGAAGAGCAAAAGCCACCCGGGATCCGAAACGCCTGCGCTCAAGCGGTCCGGATGACCGAAGCGTCCTCGCCGATCATGCGTTAGAGGCAGTTTTTGCAGACGTCAGGATTACCGATCGGGCCAGACGCGACTGGCAAAGATCATGGTGAGGCCGAGCGCAGCGATCCTGATGAATTGCACGTTCATCTTCACAAAGGCCAACGACTGACCGGCGGGTTCCTAACCCCAGCTCCCGGCCGCCAGCCATTTGAGCGCGGACAGGCTTGGCATGAACAGATATTCGCCGCCCTTCATGACATTGAAAGTCTGCAAACCGTCGATGCGCTTGCGCGCCGGCGCCTGCGGGATCGTGAACCGGCCATCATCCTCATGCAGGCCAACGATCGGATCGCGCTCTTCGCCAAGGTCGACGAAATTGCCTCGGTTGATCCACTCCTGCTGCATGAACTCGATCGTGTCGTAGGCACGCGCGCTGATGAAGATGAAGAACAGGCCGCGATCGCCGTTGGCATCGTCCTCAGGCCCCACATCCTCGGAATAAACCGGCCCGAAGGTCGAGGAACGGCGAATGATGCGGTGGATGTTGACGTCGGTGAGCAGCGTCAACTCGGAATCGCGGGGATTGAGCCGTCGCATATGGCAGCCGAGCGGCACGACGCGGCCTTTGGGATCGTCCTTGAAGGTGAAGTCGTTGTTGCGCTGCGGATCGGCGCCGAGGTCGGGATCGTCGTGATCGTGCGCCAGCGTCAAGGGTGCGCCGGAGCGCCAGCGCCCGAACATCTTGGCGGCAAGGCGCTCGCGTTCCTCCGGCGTGTCGCCATGTGCCTTGAGGAAGGCGTTGAAGCAACCGACCCGGCTGTTATACTTGCGCATTACGACGAAGGTGCCGTTCCTTCCGAGAACCGCAGGCTCGGGCATGCCGAGCGGCTGGCCGTTCTCGCTCTCATAGCCGAGGATGAATTCGCCGGCCTTGATCGGCCGCTCCTCGCCTGGCAGCGGATCAACGCCGCTGCCCTCCACTGCGGGCTGGGAGATCGAATCCCGGAAACCGAACGGGTTTTTCGCGCCGTCCGGCGCGCCGAAGCGATGCTCGCCGAGCAAGGTGACGCCGCTGCTCCGGTCGAGTTCGGTGCGCGCCGTCGCCAGCGCCTTGTCGAGCGCATCATCGTCGACCGCGTAGATGGTCAGCGCGAGATGGCAGTTGCCCGGCTTGAACACGTCTTCCCAGTTTTCCGGCGCGTTGGGTCCGAAGTCGCGAAGCTGCTCCGCGCGTGCGGCCATGCCCTGCTGGAACGGGAGCGGAAAGGTCTTGAGCTGGGCGTCGGGAACGCCAAGCGCCTTCAGACCCTCGAAGCTGAGCGCAGCGCCGATCCAGAAATCGAGATCCTCGCTCCAATTGTCGGCCGAAGCGATATGCGGTGCCAGCCGGCCGAGAAGATTGCGGGCTCCCGCTGCCTCGTCGAAATGGAGCATGGCGTGAACGCCGACATAGGGTTCCGGCCGGCTTCTGAGGATCAGCGCCTGGATGTCCTGCAGGTCGAGCGTGACGCTATCCCGCGAGAAGTGCTCTTTTAGTTTCTGAAGGATCGCCATGGCTCAGCCCACCTTGTCCAGGAATTCGTTGACGGCATGTTCGAGCCGTTGGAGCCGGCGCACATCGACGACGGTGACCTGCGGATTGGCGACGAACCAGCCGGCGGCGGTGATCTGATGCTCGGCGATGAAGTCCTTGACCTCGGGGCTGGCGATGCCCGGCCAGCCCTCGACCGAGGCGAAGATCAGGTCCATCAGATCGGGGATCTTGGTGGCGAAGTCGTTGATATAGGTGTCCCAGTCGCCGTCATAGGCGGTGGCGAACAGGATGCGGGTGTCGTTGTCGAAGAACACGAACCGCATGTTGTGCAGCGTGCCGACCTTCTGCGCCCCGTCGAAATTGCCGTTCACCAGCCCGAATATGCGTTTCAGCCGATCCGCGCCGCCGGGCTTGAGGTTGGCGATGGCGGTGAGCTCGGAGACATTGCCGGACTGCGCGCCGACGCGACCGGCCGAGCCGGCTGTGCCCTTGAGGTCGGGATTATGCTTCGTCACCATCTGCTCGAGGGCGAGCTTGGCGAGCTGTGGCGCATCGCCAACCACTTCCTCGATGCGGCGGCGGATGGCCTGCAAGCGGGTTTCATCGATCTGCGGGGTTTCTTCGGTCTCGGCCATGGCTGGCCTCCTTTCGTGATTGCGTGTGACGATCGGATCGTCAGTCCGGAATGACGTCGATGCTCGCCGGCTCGACGCGCGGTTGCGCGTTCATTTCGTGGCGGTAGCGGGTGGATCGTTCATAGGCGGCGATGCGCACGCGCATGATCGAGCCGAGTGGCTGATGATCGCGGATACCGTGCCAGGGATTGAACGACAGCACATCATCGCCGTAGACGCGCCGCGCCGGCGAATAGGCCTCCTGTGGCGGGATGCGCAGGGTCGCGATCGGCTGGTGCGGCGAAAGGTCTTCCGGCCAGAGCACGGCGGCGTCCTCGACCGGCATCCTGTCGAGATCGGCACAGAGCTGAGCACGGAGCTGATACTCTGCGCCTTGCTCGCGGAAATGTTCAACCACCAGATCGCGCATGGTGGAATCCTCAACCGCGCCGACATCCTTGCCGGTCAGTGCACGGACGTTGTCGGAGAACGGCGCGGCACTGATCTTGGCGATATGGTCGCCGAAGCGGATCGCCGCCATCGAATGATAGGTTTCGCCCAGCAGATGGTTATTGTCGCGAGCGAGCCCGCGCAGCGTGGCGCCGGGCTCGACGCCGACCGCTTCGACTGCCGCCTCCACGCCGCGCGCGACCCCAGCCATCGCTCGCTGGAGAAAGGCCGGGTTATGGGCATTCTTCTCCAGAAGGCTGATGAGCTGGCGATATTTACCGATCGTGCCGAAGCTCAAGGTCGGGATGTTGACGAGCAGGAAATCCTGGTTGTGGCCCTGGTCTTCGGGGAGAAGCCGCTCGCCATCGACACCGATCACCTTGATCGCCATGCCACGCGGCGCGGGAATGGTATCGGAGTGGATGTCGCCCGGCGCCGAAGAGAGGCGGATCACCACCGGATAGTTGGCGGGTCGGGCGAACAAGCCCTGGCGCAGATGCGAGGGCAGTTCGTGAACGATCAGTTCGCCCTTCAGGAACCCATGGCTTTTGGCATGGGCGTCGCGCACGGCGTGGCGATGACGCTCGAAGGCCCGCCGGTTGGTGGTGGCCATGATCTCGAGGATCTCGGCGGTCAGCCGCTCCTCGTCCTCGCCTAGAACCTCCACGTCCGGGGAATAGCCAATGTAGGTTTGAGCCAAGAGCGCTCCTTCACACTGAGATTTCGTTGCCCAGGAACGATTTCGGGTCGAAATCGCCGTTGATTTCGGATATCAGTTGATATCGGTTTCACTGAGAACGCGGAACCTCCGAAAAGGTTTCGCACGTCTCGCCCGTTGGTTGGAGAATGAACCCATGCCGCTTACGCGCAAGGACACGCAGCGCCAGACGCGGGACCGGCTGATCGCGGCCGCGCATTCCTCGATTATCGAGGAGGGGGTCGCTGCCATGTCGATTCGCAACATCTGCAGCGCCGCAGGGCATTCGCAGGGCGCCTTCTACTCGAACTTCGCCAGCAAGGATGATCTGCTGGTCGAGATCCTGCAAAGCCATATCCAGGACGAGGTCACACTGCTTCGCGACCTGGTCGCGCACTGCTCCGGCGACGATATCGAGGCGACGCTGCAGGTGCTGGCCGCGCGGCTCGCGAAGTTGGCCGACGAGGCACAATGGTCACTGCTCTCGATCGAATTGCAGCTCCATGCCCGGCGCGATCCGGCTTTCGCCGAGCGGCACCGGGAGGGCAAGGCGGCCTGCTATCGGATGTTCGGTGAGCTCGTCGCCGATCTGACGCAACGCTTCGCACTTCGTCCGGCCTTGCCGCCGATGCAGACCGGTATCGGTCTTTACGCGCTCTGGATGGGACTGGCGGTGCAGGGCGATGTCGAAGGCGCCATGCCGCGCGACGAGATGCTCGTCGGCTTCTTCCGCGCCATGGCAGGACTGGGTTCGTCGCATGAGGAGCAGGCGTATTCGTGAGCGGGATCGTGTCAGATCGTCGACGCATCGGCTGCGATGAGCACGGACACCCACTCGTCGGCGAGGTGGATGAGCATCGGCGCTTCCATATCCGCTTCCGCGCCCGGGACGCCGACATCGACGAACTCGGCCATGTCAACAATGCGGTCTGGGTGACCTGGATTCAGGATGCGTCGGTGGCGCATTGGCTGACGGCCGCGCGGCCGCAGGATCGCGACCGGTTCGTCGCGGTCGTGCTGCGCCATGAGGTCGACTATCGCGGCAATGTCCGGGCGGGAGACGAGGTCAGTGCGATCACCTGGGTCGTCCGAGCGCCGCGGGGTGCCCGCTATGCACGATGTGTCGAATTCCATGCCGAAGACGGCCGGACGATCGTCGCCTCGCTGACCCAATGGGCCCTGGTCGATCGGGAAACCGGCAAGCTGGCCCGCGTCCCGGTGGAGGTGGCGGCTCCGTTTCTAAGTGACGATACCGCGCAGAAGGAAATTGGATGAGCGATATCAGGAAAGTGGCGGTTCTCGGCACGGGAGTCCTCGGGAGCCAGATCGCCTTCCAGACGGCCTATAGCGGCTTCGATGTTGTCGCCTACGACATCAGCGAGGAAGCGCTCGAACAGGCGCGCGCACGGCTGGCGGCGCTCGTCGAAACCTACACGAACGAGGTGTCGGGCGCGGCTGGCGGCAAGGCGGCCGGGGCGCTCAAGCGGATCGCTCTGCTGAGCGATCTCGGCGCGGCCGTCGCGGACGCGGACCTCGTGATCGAGGCGGTTCCGGAGGTTCTTTCGATCAAGCAGGCGCTCTACGAGAAACTGGCGGGGCTCGCGCCGGACAGGACGATCTTCGCCACCAATAGCTCGACCCTGCTGCCGAGCGACCTGAAGGCTTACACCGGCCGACCGGACCGGTTTCTGGCGCTGCACTTCGCCAACAGCATCTGGAAGTTCAACACCGCCGAGGTGATGGGCACGGACGACACCGATCCGGCCGTGTTCGATTCCCTGATCGCCTTCGCCTCCGCCATCGGCATGGTGCCGATCCCGGTGCGCAAGGAGAAAGCGGGTTACGTCCTCAATTCGCTTTTGGTGCCGCTCCTGAACGCGGCCGCCGATCTGGCGGCCGGCGGCTATGCCGAGCCGGAAGATGTCGACAAGGTCTGGCGGATCGCCACCGGCGCGCCGATGGGGCCGTTCCAGATCTACGACATCATCGGATTGAACACCCCCTACAACATCCTCTCGCATGGCGACGAGCATGCTCAGTCGCTCGCCGCCTGGCTGAAGGAAAACTACATCGACAAGGGCAGGCTCGGCATCGCCTCGGGCGAAGGCTTCTACAGCTACAAGCCCTCCGCAGACTGATCCCAACAAGAAGAACAGGAGTTCGCCATGCACTATAGCAGCGGAAACTATGAAGCCTTCGTGCGTCCCCGCAAGCCCGAGGGCGCCGACAAGAAGACGGCCTGGTTTGTCGGTTCGGGGCTGGCGGGGCTTGCCGGCGCGGCCTTCCTGATCCGCGACGGCGGCGTTTCCGGCGACCGCATCACCATCCTTGAAGAGCTGGAAATCCCTGGTGGCGCGCTCGATGGTCTGGACGTGCCCGAAAAGGGCTTCGTCATTCGCGGCGGCCGCGAAATGGAAGAACATTTCGAGTGCCTGTGGGACCTTTATCGCTCGATCCCCTCGCTGGAGATCGAGGACGCCAGCGTGCTCGACGAGTTCTACCGGCTCAACAAGGACGATCCCAACTTTTCGCTCCAGCGCACGACGCAGAACCAGGGCCAGGACGTGCCCGACAAAGCGCTGTTGACGCTAAACGACAAGGCCCAGAAGGACCTGCTCTCGGTCTTCCTCGCGACGCGCGAGGAGATGGAGAACAAGCGTATCAACGAGGTCTTCGGCGAAGACTTCCTCAAAAGCAATTTCTGGCTCTACTGGCGCACCATGTTCGCCTTCGAGGAATGGCATTCCGCGCTGGAGATGAAGCTCTACCTGCACCGCTTCATCCATCATATCGGCAGTCTCGCCGACTTCTCCTCGCTCAAGTTCAACCGCTATAACCAGTATGAATCGATGGTCCTGCCGCTGGTGAAGTGGCTGACCGATCACGGCGTCACGTTCCGCTACGGCGTCGAGGTCACCGATGTCGATTTCGACATCCAGCCCGGCCGCAAGCAAGCGACCCGCATTCACTGGAAAGAGCGCGGCGTCGAAGGCGGCGTCGATCTCGGGCCAGACGATCTCGTCTTCATCACGATCGGCTCGCTGACCGAGAATTCCGACAATGGCGACCACAGGACGCCGGCGAAGCTCAATGAAGGACCGGCGCCGGCCTGGGACCTGTGGCGCCGCATCGCCGCGAAGGATCCGGCCTTCGGCCGCCCCGACGTGTTCGGCGCCCATATCCCGGAGACGAAATGGGCCTCCGCCTCCATCACTGCCCTCGACGCCCGCATTCCGGCCTATGTCGAGAAGATCACCAAGCGGAACCCCTTTACCGGCAAGATCGTCTCCGCCGGTATCGTCACGGTGAAGGACTCGGCGTGGCTGCTGAGCTGGACGGTTCATCGCCAGCCGCATTTCAAGAAGCAGCCCAAAGATCAGATGATCGCCTGGTTCTACGCGCTCTTTGTCGATTGCCCCGGCGACTTCGTGAAGAAGCCGATGCAGGAATGCACCGGTGAGGAGATCACCCAGGAATGGCTCTATCACCTCGGCGTGCCGGTCGAGGACATTCCCGAACTCGCGGCATCCGGCGCCAGCACCGTTCCCACGATGATGCCCTATATTACCGCCTTCTTCATGCCGCGCCAGGCGGGTGACCGGCCGGACGTGGTGCCGGAGGGCGCGGTCAACTTCGCCTTCATCGGCCAGTTCGCGGAATCGAAGCAGCGGGACTGCATCTTCACCACGGAATATTCGGTGAGAACCCCGATGGAGGCCGTCTACACGCTGATGAATGTCGAGCGCGGCGTGCCGGAGGTCTTCAACTCGACCTATGATATTCGTACACTTCTTGCTGCGATCGGTCCGCTGCGGGACGGCAAGGGCATCGATCTTCCCGGACCGGCCTTCCTGCGCAAGCTGCTGATGAAGAAGCTCGAAGGCACGGAGATCGCCAAGCTGCTCGAAGAGTTCCATCTGATCGAGGAGTGAACAAAGACCGGAAGGCACGCGCGGCGTGTGAAAGGTGATGAATGGCCGACGACGATCAGAAGAGCGAACGCGCCGCCGAGGTGACTGGGGCGCACGGCCATCATCACCATCATGAGCCGGACGGCGAAACGCCGTCCGGTCACGTCGACCATGATCCGGTCTGTGGCATGGTGGTCGATCCCGCCAGGACCGCTCACAAGGCTGAGTATGAAGGCGAGCGTTACGCCTTCTGCTCGGCCGGCTGTAAGGCGAAGTTCGACGCCGACCCCGTGCATTATGCAGCACGGGTAGCGCATGCCGAGCCGCACCATGAGGGTGCTGCTACCCATGGCGATCATTCCCACCCTAGCCACACCCATAGACTTGATCGCCATGAGCATCACCCCGTTGCGGCGTTAACGGCAGCCGTAACGGAGGGCACGATCTGGACCTGCCCGATGCATCCGGAAATCCGCCGGGACGCGCCGGGCAGTTGTCCGATCTGCGGCATGGCGCTGGAGCCGCTGATCGCGGCGGCGGATGCCGGACCCAGTCCCGAACTTGCCGATATGACCCGGCGCTTCTGGATCGGCCTCGCGCTCGCCTTGCCCGTGTTCCTGCTGGAGATGGGCGGCCACCTGATCCCGGCGCTGCACCATCTGGTGCCGATGCACATCTCGATCTGGATCCAGTTCGCCCTGGCGACGCCGGTGGTGCTGTGGGCCGGATGGCCGTTCTTCGCGCGTGGCTGGGCGTCGATCGTCAACCGCAGCCTCAACATGTTCACGCTGATCGCGATGGGGACCGGCGTCGCCTGGGGATACAGCATCGTCGCGACATTCGCGCCGCAGCTCTTCCCGCAGGCTTTCCGTGACGCTGATGGCGCGGTCGCGGTCTATTATGAGGCGGCCGCCGTCATCACCGTGCTGGTGCTGCTTGGTCAGGTTATGGAGTTGCGCGCCCGGGAACAGACGTCCGGCGCGATCCGCGCGCTTCTCAATCTCGCGCCGAAGACCGCACGACGCATCGGGGCAGACGGTGTGGAAGAAGATGTGCCGGTCGAGGCGATTGCGATCGGCGAGCGGCTCAGGGTCCGGCCCGGGGAAACCGTGCCGGTGGATGGCGTGGTCGAGCAGGGGCGCTCATCGATCGATGAATCGATGGTGACCGGCGAATCCATGCCGGTGACGCGCGTAGTCGGCGAAGCGGTCGTAGGAGGGACGCTGAATCAGACCGGCGCGCTCGTCATCCGGGCGGAAAAAGTCGGGCGCGACACGATGCTGGCTCGCATCGTCCAGATGGTCGCGGATGCCCAGCGCTCGCGTGCGCCGATCCAGCGCATGGCTGATCAGGTGTCGGGCTGGTTCGTGCCGGTCGTCATCGCCGTAGCGCTGCTCGCCTTCGCGGCCTGGGGTGTATGGGGGCTAGAGCCGCGTCTGGCGCATGGCCTGATCGCGGCCGTTTCCGTGCTGATCATTGCCTGCCCCTGCGCGCTCGGGCTTGCGACGCCGATGTCGATCATGGTCGGTATCGGCAAGGGGGCGGCCGCCGGCGTTCTGATCAAGAACGCGGAGGCGCTCGAGCGGATGGAGAAGATCGATACTCTGGTGATCGACAAGACCGGGACGCTTACCGAAGGCAAACCGGCGGTGACCCGGATCGTCGCGGCGCCGGGATTTGTCGAGGAGATCATCCTGCGGCTGGCGGCAGGTGTTGAAAAAGCCTCGGAGCATCCGCTTGCGCGCGCGATCGTGGCGGCTGCCGAGGAACGAAAGATCGCCATCCCCGATGTCGCCGATTTCGACTCGCCGACCGGTAAGGGCGCGGTCGGCGTGATCGAGGGACGGCAAGTGGTGCTCGGCAGCACCGCCTTTCTCGCCGAGCATGGGATCGATACGGCGTCGCTCGCCGGGCAGGCGGATGAGTTGCGCCGCGACGGTGCGACGGCGATCTATATCGGGATAGGCAATGCCATCGGCGGCATCTTCGCCATCGCCGACCCGATCAAGGCGACCACGCCTGAGGCACTGAAGGCCCTGCATGCCGAAGGCATCCGCATCGTCATGCTGACCGGCGACAATCGCACCACGGCCGAAGCCGTCGCCAGAAAGCTCGGCATTGATGAGGTCGAGGCCGATGTGCTGCCGGACCAGAAGGCGGCGGTGGTAGAGCGCCTGAAGGCGCAGGGCAAGGTGGTGGCCATGGCGGGTGACGGCGTAAATGACGCGCCGGCGCTCGCCGCCGCTGATGTCGGCATAGCCATGGGATCAGGGACCGACGTTGCCATCGAGAGCGCGGGGGTAACGCTGCTCAAGGGCGATCTCACCGGCATTGTCCGCGCGCGACGCCTGTCGCAGGCGACGATGGCCAACATCCGCCAGAACCTCGCCTTCGCTTTCATCTACAATGCGGCAGGCGTGCCGATCGCGGCGGGGGCGCTCTATCCCACGTTTGGACTGCTGCTGTCGCCGATCATCGCTGCGGCGGCGATGGCGCTGTCGTCCGTCAGCGTCATTGGCAATTCGCTGCGATTGCGCGCCTTGAAGATCTGACGATCGGGCGATCCTCACCTAACGGCCACTGCCACCCGCAAATTGTGCTGAAAGCAAAACCGAGCCGCCAAACTTGAATGATCGTTCCAGAATCGCTATACATGGCTTATGGCAAGACCTCGAGAATTCGATACGGATGCTGCCCTGGACGGTGCGATCGCCGTGTTCAGCGAGCATGGGTATGAGGGCAGTTCGGCGCAGATGCTCGTGGACGCCATGGGCATCGGGCGGCAGAGCCTCTACGCGGCCTTCGGCGACAAGTGGCAGCTCTATTGCGCGGCGGTGCGGCGCTACGGCATGGGCGAATGCGCGGCGCATTTCGAGGCGCTTCGCAGCGGCGCGCGCGCCATCGACGGGATTGCCGCCATGCTGCGCCATGTCGTGGAGACAGCGTACACGCCCTGTCTCGGCGTCGGCTCGACCTGCGAGTTCGGTGCCTCGCGGCCGGACCTGGTCGATATCCATGCGGCACTGGGCAGGACATTGCACATGGCCATCGTCGCCCGCATGCGCGACGCGCAGCGTGAGGGCGATGTTGCAGCCAGCCTCGATCCCGAGGCTCTCGCGCAATTCCTGATCGCCAATATCGCCGGGATCCGCGTCGCCGGGCGTGGCGGCGCCGACCGATCAACCCTGGCTGCCCTGCAGGAGATGGTCATGCGCGCGCTGCGCTGACCCCTTTTTTGACCGATTGCGGAACGATCATTCAAGATAGGAGAAAGACATGCGAGCAGTAGTGATGACCGCGACCGGTGGCCGCGAGGTGCTGGAGCAGATCGAGCGACCGGAGCCTGTCGCCGGGCCGGGCGAGGCGCTGGTCGAGATCGCGGTTGCCGGGGTCAACTTCATGGATATCGGCGTGCGTCAGGGGATTGCCTGGACTGACATGCCCAATCCCAAGATCCTGGGCGTCGAAGGCGTCGGTCGAGTTCTGGCAGTCGGCGAAGGCGTCGAGGCTGTTCAGCCCGGCCAGCGTGTCGCCTGGGTCTATGCGCCCGGCAGTTATGCTGAGCGGATCGCGATCCCGGCAACGTCGCTGGTGCCGGTTCCCGATGCGGTCGACGATCGAACGGCGGCCTCGATCATGATGCAGGGGCTGACCGCCAGCCATTTCGCGACCGACTTCTATCCGGTGCAGCCCGGTGATGTTGCCTTCGTTCACGCTGCGGCAGGAGGTGTCGGCCTGCTCCTGACCCAGATCATCAAGTTGCGCGGTGGCCGGGTGATCGGTCGGGTTTCATCTGAGGACAAGGTCGCCGTCGCCCGGGAAGTGGGCGCAGACCATGTCATTGTCGACACGGAAGGGCGATTTGCCGAAGAGGCGCTGCGCCTGACCGATGGAGAGGGCGTCCATGTCGTCTATGACGGATCGGGACCGACGACGTTTCAGGGGTCGCTCGACGTTCTACGCCGCTCTGGCACCTTTTGCTGGTATGGCCCGGTGCTGGGCGGTCCGGGGCCACTCGATATCATGAGCCTGCCCAGGAGCATCAAGATCGGCTACGCGGTCTTCTTCGATCACGTGCATACCCCGGTCCTGCTTCGCAAGCATGCGGCGCAGCTCTTTCAGTGGGTCGCGGACGGCAAGCTCAAGGTCCGGATCGGCGGCGAA
>NZ_WHSB02000031.1 GCF_010994755.1 Shinella lacus | reverse complement strand
CATACGCCTTGTATTCGCCGAAATACTTCGTGATCGCGGCCGTCAGCGACGTCTTGCCATGGTCGACGTGGCCGATCGTGCCGATGTTTACGTGAGGCTTGTTGCGCTCAAACTTGCTCTTTGCCATTTCCGGCTCTCCGTTCCTTGTCCCGCGAAGGGAAATTCATACAATTTTCTTAGGGGCGTACCCCGGTCACTTCTGACCGGAGTACTTTGCCTGGATTTCCTGCGCGACGTTCGAGGGAACCGGCGCATAGTGATCGAAGGTCATCGTGTACTGGGCGCGGCCCTGCGACATCGAGCGCAGGTTGTCCACGTACTTGAACATGTTGGCCAGCGGCACGTTGGCGGAGATCACGACGGCGACGCCGCGCGATTCCTGGCCCTGGATCTGGCCACGACGGGAGTTCAGGTCGCCGATGACGTCGCCGACATAGTCTTCCGGCGTGACGACTTCGACCTTCATCATCGGTTCCAGCAGCTGGGCGCCGGCTTCACGCGACGCTTCACGGAAGCAGGCACGCGATGCGATTTCGAAGGCGAGGACCGAGGAGTCGACGTCGTGGAAGGCGCCGTCGATGAGCGTCGCCTTGACGCCGAGCATCGGGAAGCCTGCGAGCGGACCCGAGGACAAAACGCTTTCGATACCCTTCTGAACGCCCGGGATATATTCCTTCGGAACGGAACCGCCGACGATCTTGGATTCGAACAGGAAGTCTTCGCCTTCCGGGTTCGGTTCGAAAACGAGCTTCACGCGGGCGAACTGGCCGGTACCACCGGTCTGCTTCTTGTGCGTGTAGTCCTTTTCGGTCTTGCGCGTGATGGTTTCGCGGTAGGCAACCTGCGGGGCGCCGACATTGGCTTCGACCTTGAACTCGCGACGCATGCGATCGACGATGATGTCGAGGTGAAGTTCACCCATGCCTGCGATGATCGTCTGGCCCGACTCTTCGTCGGTCTTGACGCGGAAGGACGGGTCTTCGGCGGCCAGGCGGTTGAGCGCGAGGCCCATCTTTTCCTGGTCGTTCTTGGTCTTAGGCTCGATCGCGATCTGGATGACCGGCTCAGGGAATTCCATGCGCTCGAGGATGACCGGCTTCAGGGGATCGCAGAGCGTGTCGCCCGTCGTCGTGTCCTTGAGGCCGGCGAGAGCAACGATGTCGCCTGCAAAGGCTTCTTCGATGTCTTCACGCGAGTTGGAATGCATCTGCAGCATACGGCCGACGCGCTCGCGCTTTTCCTTGACCGTGTTCATGACCGACGTGCCCTTTTCGAGCTTGCCGGAATAGATGCGGGCGAAGGTGAGCGAACCGACGAAGGGGTCGTTCATGATCTTGAACGCGAGCATGGAAAGCGGCTCGGCGTCGTCAGCGTGACGCTCGATTTCGGCTTCCGTCTTGACGTCGATGCCCTTGATCGCCGGGATGTCTGCCGGGGACGGCAGGTAATCGACGACGGCGTCGAGCAGCGGCTGAACGCCCTTGTTCTTGAACGCGGTACCGCAGAACATCGGGTGGAACTTCACGTCGATGGTGCCGCGGCGAACGAGCGCACGGATCTGGTCGTTGTCCGGGTAGTTGCCTTCGAGATAGGCTTCCATCGCGGCTTCGTCGATTTCGACGACGGTCTCGATGAGCTTCTCGCGGTATTCTTCGGCCTGGGCCTTCATGTCTTCCGGGATTTCGACGACGTCCCACTGGGCGCCGAGCGATTCATCGCGCCAGACGAGAGCGTTCATCTCGATCAGGTCGACGACGCCCTTGAACTCGGTCTCGGCGCCGATCGGCAGCTGCATGACGACCGGGATCGCACCGAGGCGCGACTTGATCATGGACACCGAGCGGTAGAAGTCCGCACCGGTCTTGTCCATCTTGTTGCAGAAGATCATGCGCGGAACGTTGTACTTCTCAGCCTGACGCCAGACGGTTTCCGTCTGCGGCTCTACGCCGGCGTTGGCATCGAGAAGGGCGATCGCACCGTCGAGAACGCGCAGCGAACGCTCGACTTCGATGGTGAAGTCGACGTGGCCGGGGGTGTCGATGATGTTGAAGCGGCGGGTCTTGCCGTCACGGCCCTTCCAGTAGGTCGTGGTGGCAGCGGACGTGATCGTGATGCCGCGTTCCTGCTCCTGCTCCATCCAGTCCATCGTAGCGGCGCCGTCATGGACTTCGCCGATCTTGTGGGACTTGCCGGTGTAGTAAAGGATACGCTCGGTCGTCGTCGTCTTGCCGGCGTCGATATGCGCCATGATACCGAAATTTCGGTAGTCTTCGATTTTATATTCGCGAGCCATCTGGGACTCCTTTCGAGACGTCTAGTTTCGGTTACCAGCGGTAGTGCGAGAAGGCACGGTTGGCGTCAGCCATCTTGTGCGTATCTTCGCGCTTCTTGACGGCGCTGCCGCGATTGTTCGCTGCGTCCATGAGTTCGCCGGAGAGGCGCTCGACCATGGTCGTTTCGTTACGCTTGCGGGCAGCTGCGATCAGCCAACGGATTGCGAGAGCCTGGCGGCGCTCCGGACGAACATCGACCGGAACCTGGTAGGTCGCACCACCAACGCGGCGCGAACGCACTTCGACGTGCGGCGCAACGTTGTCCAGAGCCGAATGGAACACCGTGACCGGGTCCGCTTTAGCCTTGCCCTGAACGACATCGAAGGCGCCGTAAACGATCGTTTCGGCGACGGACTTCTTGCCGTCCAGCATGATGGCATTCATGAACTTGGTGACTACGAGATCGCCGAACTTCGGGTCCGGGTTGATCTCGCGCTTTTCTGCTCTATGGCGACGGGACATACTTTTTGTCTCTCAAACTTGTAACTGATCTGACCAGCGAAATGGCGCCGGTTGACTTATTATTTCGGACGCTTCGCGCCGTACTTGGAGCGGCGCTGCTTGCGGTTCTTGACGCCCTGGGTGTCGAGAACGCCGCGGATGATGTGGTAACGAACGCCCGGCAAGTCCTTTACGCGGCCGCCACGGATCATGACGACGGAGTGTTCCTGCAGGTTGTGGCCTTCGCCCGGAATGTAGCCGATGACTTCGAAGCCATTGGTCAGGCGGATCTTGGCGACCTTACGCAGAGCCGAGTTCGGCTTCTTCGGGGTCGTCGTGTAGACGCGGGTGCAAACGCCGCGCTTCTGTGGGTTTTCCTGCAGAGCAGGAACCTTGTTGCGCTTTACCGACGCCTGGCGCGGCTTGCGGATCAACTGGTTTACGGTAGGCATTTAACCATCCCTTGCAAATCTAGTCTCGTTTACCCTTGCGGGCGGATACATGGCCACACGCGTGTTCATGCGCAATAAAAGGCCGATCCGCTTTTGCGGATGACCTTCATAGGCAGAGGACGCGATAACCGCGTCATGCGTGCAGCATTCATGTTCTCAACGTGCGTCGAGCCCTGTTTGAGGCGAACTCCAGAACGAGTCGTTCCGAACCAGCCAGCCTCACATAGGCTCTGATAGCGGGCGGTCTACTGATTAAAGGGCGAAAGGTCAAGGGGCGGCGCGAAAGAATCCTGCCCGGGAATGCCTGCTTTGCCTGAGAAGCAGGGCTTTCAGGGTGCACCCCTGCCCTCTTCACGGCGATTTTCAGACAACCAGCCTTCGCCGATCTGCATTAAGAAAGCATGAACAAGGAATCAACCGGAAGAGTCGCTCCGCGCTAATTACATCCACCGATTCTCTTGCAGCGCGGCTTTTGACGGGATCGTGATTTTTGCGATTGGGTCCGACCGCCCTACCCTTTATAGAGCTTGCATCATTTCATCCCGAAAGGAGCCTGCCATGGCCAGTGCCGACAACGACAACAATACGCTCGACGACCCGATGGTCTTCATCATCATCGGCAAGGCCTATGAGCGCGACGGCGACGAGGGCATCGACATCCACGTCATGCTGCGCGCGCCGGACGACGACAGCGCCGTGCGCGAGGCGCTGAACGCCCTTTCGGAGGAAGGCTTCCTTGAGGCAGACCTTGACCAGATCGGCACGCTGAACGACGTGCCGGACGAGGAGCCACATGCGTCGGCCTATCGCGGCGCGCTCGAAGGGGAAGTGGCGATCATCCGCTTCGCGTGACGCCGCGCCCCCGTCAGTCCGATTGCTCCCCTTGGCAGAGGCGTGTCGCCCGCCTCTGCCGGCAGCAAGGGGTAGTAGGCTCCTATCCGTTCAGGTGAGGTTCTACGCCCTATTGGCGGCTTATCAGCCTCCGGGGGCTCGGGCATGGTGGTCGACATGGTCGCTCAGCCTGTCCGGCCTGGCCTAACGGGGGAAAAGATGACCGTTTCCGATACAGCGACAGCGGTTGGCGAAAAGAACGACTATTACGACAAGAGCTATTTCGACAAGACGTTCGAACACCAGCGCTATGCGGCTTACTTCGATCGCCTGAAGTTCGAGAAATTCGTCGGTCCGTCGGACCGCGTGATCGATTTCGGCTGCGGTGGCGGCTACATCCTCTCCAGCCTCGACGTGAAAGAGCGCGTTGGTGTCGAGGTCAACGAGGCGGCCGCCGCGGCGGCCCGCAAGAACGGCATCCGGGTCTTCGGGAGCCTTGATCAGATCGAGGACGGCTGGGCCGACACCATCATCTCCCACCATGCGCTTGAGCATGTCGACGATCCACTCGGCATGGTGCGGCAGATGTTCACCAAGCTCCGCAAGGGCGGCAAGGTCGTGCTCGTGACGCCGAACGAGTCCTTCAAGATAGGCTACCGCGAGGACGAGCCGAACTTCCACCTGTTCACCTGGTCGCCCAGCAACCTCGGCAATCTGCTGAAGCGTGCCGGTTTCACCGGGATCGCCGCGGCGCCGGTCCACCACCGCTGGCCGCGCTACTGGTGGATCGTCGGCCCCATCGTCGGCAAGCGGATGATGAACCTCATCTGCATTGCCTATGGACGGGTAATGACGGGCGTCAGCCAGGTCAGGGCGATCGGCTACAAGCCCTAGGCGCTGCCCCGTCTCCCATAAACAAAAAGCCGCCCGAAACGCTCGGGCGGCTTTTTCATCTTTAAAAGAACGACAGCTTATTCGGCTGCGGCGTTCTCGCCGCCGGCGAGGTCCGCCAGCATCGGGGTTGCAACGCCTGCACCCGTCGACTTGCGGCGCTCGTCGAGGATCATCTCGTCGCGAGCCGTCGCGATGCGGCGGATCTGGGTCATGGTGCCGCCCGTACCGGCCGGGATGAGGCGGCCGACGATGACGTTTTCCTTGAGACCCTGCAGGCCGTCGGTCTTGCCGGCGATCGCAGCTTCCGTGAGAACCTTGGTGGTTTCCTGGAAGGATGCGGCCGAGATGAACGACGGGGTCTGCAGCGACGCCTTGGTGATGCCGAGGAGGACCGGATCGCCGTAAGCCGGCTTCTTGCCTTCCTCGATCAGGCCGTCGTTGACGTCTTCGAGCTCGATACGGTCGACGTTGTCGCCGACGATGTAGGTCGAGTCGCCGGCATCCGTGATCTCGACCTTCTGCAGCATCTGGCGAACGATCACCTCGATGTGCTTGTCGTTGATCACAACGCCCTGCAGACGGTAGACTTCCTGGATTTCGTTCACGAGGTAGGAAGCGAGTGCTTCCACGCCCTTGATCGCCAGGATGTCGTGCGGCGCCGGGTTGCCGTCGAGGATGTAGTCACCCTTTTCGATGTAGTCGCCGTCCTGAAGGTGGAAGGGCTTGCCCTTCGGGATCAGGTATTCGACCGGCTCGACACCATCTTCCGCCGGCTCGATCATCACGCGACGCTTGTTCTTGTAGTCGCGGCCGAAGCGAACCGTACCATCGATCTCAGCGATGATGGCGTGGTCCTTCGGACGACGAGCTTCGAACAGTTCGGCAACGCGCGGCAGACCACCGGTGATGTCCTTGGTCTTGGCGCTTTCCAGCGGCGAGCGGGCAAGAACGTCACCCTGCGAGACCTTCTGGCCCGGTTCGACCGACAGGATCGCGTCGACCGAGAGCAGGAAGCGGGCTTCGCCACCGCGGGACAGCTTGGCAACGGCGCCATTCTTGTCCTTGATGATGATCGCCGGCTTCAGGTCCGTACCGCGCGGCGTCGAGCGCCAGTCGATGACCGAACGCTTGGTGATGCCCGTGGATTCGTCCGTCGATTCCAGAACCGAGATACCGTCGACCACGTCTTCGAAGTGAACGGTGCCCTCGACTTCCGTCATCATCGGACGGGTGTAGGGGTCCCACTCGGCGAGACGCTGGCCGCGCTTCACCTTGTCGGCATCGTCGACGAAAATCTTCGAACCGTAGGCGACGCGCTGCGAGGAGCGTTCCACGCCGCGCTCGTCGAGGATCTGGATCGCCATGTTGCGGCCCATTGCGACGAGAACGCCTTCGGAGTTGCGCAGCATGTTGCGGTTCTTGATCTGCACCGTGCCTTCATACGACGCTTCCAGGAACGACTGGTCGACCACGGTCGCCGTGCCGCCCAGGTGGAAGGTACGCATGGTGAGCTGGGTGCCCGGTTCACCGATCGACTGCGCCGCGATGACGCCGACGGCTTCGCCCATGTTGACGGGCGTGCCGCGTGCAAGGTCGCGACCGTAGCAGACGCCGCAGACGCCGGTCTGGATTTCGCAGGTCAGCGCCGAACGGATGCGGATCGACTGGATACCAGCCTTTTCGATCTGGACGACGTCGGCCTCGAGGATCATCCGGCCCGCATCGACGATGCGCTCACCCGTGACCGGGTGATCGATATCGTCCAGCGCGGTACGGCCGAGCACGCGGGTGCCGATCGAAGCCACGACCTGGCCGGCATCGACGATCGCCGTCATCGTGAGGCCCGTTTCCGTGCCGCAGTCGACATGCGTGACGATGCAATCCTGCGCGACGTCGACGAGACGGCGGGTCAGGTAACCGGAGTTCGCGGTCTTCAAGGCGGTGTCTGCCAGACCCTTGCGGGCACCGTGCGTCGAGTTGAAGTACTCGTTAACGGTCAGGCCTTCCTTGAAGTTCGAGATGATCGGCGTTTCGATGATCTCGCCCGACGGCTTGGCCATGAGGCCGCGCATGCCGCCAAGCTGACGCATCTGGCTCGGAGAGCCGCGGGCGCCGGAGTGCGACATCATGTAGATGGCGTTCATCGGCTTCTGGCGACCGGTCGCGGGGTCGAACTCGACGGCCTTGATGCGGGCCATCATGTCTTCCGCGACCTTCTCGGTGGCCTTGCCCCAGGCGTCGACGACCTTGTTGTACTTTTCGCCCTGGGTGATCAGGCCGTCATTGTACTGCTGCTCGTATTCCTTCACCAGGTTTTCGGTGTCGCCAACGATCTTCACCTTGGTTTCCGGAATGACCATGTCGTCCTTGCCGAACGAAATGCCGGCGCGGCAGGCGTGGACGAAGCCAAGCTGCATGATGCGGTCGCAGAAGATGACCGTGTCTTTCTGGCCGCAGTGACGGTAGACCGAGTCGATCATCTTGGAGATGTTCTTCTTGGTCATTTCCTGGTTGCAGATGTCGAACGGAATGTTGCCGTTCTTCGGCAGCAGTTCGCCGATGATCATGCGGCCGGGCGTCGTTTCGAAGATCTTGGTGTAGGGCTTGCCTTCACCATCGACCGACTTGTAGCGGCCCTTGATCTTGGCATGCAGCGTGACGACCTTGTTTTCCAGAGCGTGATGCAGTTCGCCCATGTCGGAGAAGGCCATGCCTTCGCCCGGCTCGTTCTGGTTCTGGATCGACAGATAGTACAGGCCGAGAACCATGTCCTGCGAAGGAACGATGATCGGCGCGCCGTTTGCCGGATGCAGGATGTTGTTGGTCGACATCATGAGCACGCGCGCTTCCAGCTGGGCTTCCAGCGAGAGCGGAACGTGAACAGCCATCTGGTCACCGTCGAAGTCGGCGTTGAAGGCCGTGCAGACGAGCGGGTGCAGCTGGATGGCCTTGCCTTCGACCAGCGTCGGTTCGAAGGCCTGGATGCCCAGGCGGTGCAGCGTCGGTGCGCGGTTCAACAGAACCGGATGTTCGCGGATGACCTCGTCGAGGATATCCCAGACTTCCGGCTTTTCCTTTTCAACGAGCTTCTTGGCCTGCTTGACGGTCGAGGAGTAACCCTTGGCGTCGAGGCGGGCGTAGATGAACGGCTTGAACAGTTCGAGCGCCATCTTCTTCGGCAGGCCGCACTGGTGCAGCTTCAGTTCCGGACCGGTCACGATGACCGAACGGCCGGAATAGTCGACGCGCTTGCCGAGAAGGTTCTGGCGGAAGCGGCCCTGCTTGCCCTTGAGCATGTCGGACAGCGACTTCAGCGGACGCTTGTTGGCACCCGTGATGACGCGACCACGGCGGCCGTTGTCGAACAGGGCGTCAACCGATTCCTGAAGCATGCGCTTCTCGTTGCGGATGATGATGCCCGGTGCGCGAAGCTCGATGAGGCGCTTCAGACGGTTGTTGCGGTTGATGACGCGGCGGTACAGATCGTTCAGGTCCGACGTCGCGAAGCGGCCGCCGTCCAGCGGAACCAGCGGACGCAGGTCCGGCGGGATCACCGGGACGACCTTCATGATCATCCATTCCGGACGGTTGCCGGATTCCATGAAGTTCTCGACGATCTTCAGGCGCTTCATCAGCTTCTTCTGCTTCAGATCCGAGGTGGTCTCGGCCAGATCCGAACGCAGATCGCCAGCGATCTTCTCGAGATTCATCGAGGCAAGCATCTCGTAGATGGCCTCGGCGCCGATCATCGCGGTGAACTGGTCTTCACCATATTCATCGACGGCGATCATGTATTCTTCTTCGGAAAGAAGCTGGTTTTCCTTGAGCGCGGTCAGGCCCGGCTCGGTCACGATGTAGTTCTCGAAATAGAGAACGCGCTCGACATCCTTCAGCGTCATGTCGAGCAAAGTCGAGATACGCGAGGGAAGCGACTTCAGGAACCAGATGTGGGCGACGGGCGCGGCGAGCTCGATATGGCCCATGCGCTCGCGGCGAACGCGCGACAGCGTGACTTCGACGCCGCACTTTTCGCAGATGATGCCCTTGTACTTCATGCGCTTGTACTTGCCGCACAGGCACTCGTAGTCCTTGATCGGGCCGAAGATGCGCGCGCAGAACAGACCGTCGCGTTCCGGCTTGAACGTGCGATAGTTGATCGTTTCCGGCTTCTTGATCTCACCGTAAGACCAGGAAAGAATCTTTTCCGGAGAAGCGATCGAGATCCGGATGGAATCGAACGTCTGCGCAGGCACCTGCGGATTGAAAAGGTTCATGACCTCTTGGTTCATGCCTATCTCCTTCGTGGGCCATTGGCCCTCTGCTTAGCAAGCGATTGCGGCGATACCCGGGTGCCGCAAGGCTGCTTGAAACGGATGAGCCGCCCCAGCCCGAGCGGGCGGAGCGGAAACGGTGCGCGCCCTGAAGGCGCGCACCCGATCATGATTATTCCGCGGCGTCCGGAAGCTGGCCGGCTTCGTTGGCTGCGTCGAGCTTGGAGTTCTCGAGTTCGACCGACAGGCCGAGCGAGCGCATTTCCTTGACGAGAACGTTGAAGCTCTCCGGAATGCCCGCTTCGAACGTGTCGTCGCCACGAACGATCGCCTCGTACACCTTGGTGCGGCCCGCGACGTCGTCCGACTTCACAGTCAGCATTTCCTGCAGCGTATAGGCGGCGCCGTAGGCTTCGAGCGCCCAGACCTCCATTTCCCCGAAGCGCTGGCCGCCGAACTGCGCCTTGCCGCCCAGCGGCTGCTGGGTAACGAGCGAGTACGGGCCGATCGAACGGGCGTGGATCTTGTCGTCCACAAGGTGGTTCAGCTTCAGCATGTAGATGTAGCCGACGGTCACCTGGCGGTCGAACTGGTCGCCGGTCCGGCCGTCATAGAGCGTCGACTGGCCGGTGACCTTGAGGCCGGCCTGTTCGAGCATCTCGTTGACGTCCTTCTCGACGGCGCCGTCGAAGACGGGGGTCGCGATCGACACACCACGACGGGTCTGTTCCGCAAGGCGGACGATGGACTCGTCGTCATACTGCTTGATCGGCTCGCCCTTCGGGCCGGAACCGATGACGCTGTCGATGACATCGCGCAGCGGCTGGATTTCGGCACCTGCCTTGTAGGCGTCGAGCATCGCGCCGATCTGCTTGCCCATGCCGGCGCAAGCCCAACCGAGATGCGTTTCCAGGATCTGGCCGACGTTCATGCGCGAAGGCACGCCCAGCGGGTTCAGAACGACGTCGACATGCGTGCCGTCTTCCAGGAACGGCATGTCTTCGATCGGAACGATGCGCGAAACCACACCCTTGTTGCCGTGACGGCCGGCCATCTTGTCGCCCGGCTGGATCTTGCGCTTCACAGCGACGAAGACCTTGACCATCTTCATGACGCCCGGGGGCATTTCGTCGCCGCGCTGAACCTTTTCGACCTTGTCCATGAAGCGCTGTTCAAGGCGCGACTTGGATTCGTCGTACTGGCCACGGAGCGCTTCGATCTCGCCCTGAACCTTCTCGTCCTCGACGGCGAACATCCACCACTGCGAGCGGGGATATTCGGAGACGACGGCGTTCGAAAGCTCGGTGCCTTTCTTGAAGCTCTTCGGGCCGGCAACGGCGACGTTGCCGCGCAGCATGTCGATCAGGCGGCCGTAGACGTTACGGTCGAGGATCGCCTGCTCGTCGTCGCGGTCCTTCGCCAGACGCTCGATCTCTTCGCGCTCGATCGCCATTGCACGTTCGTCCTTCTCCACGCCATGGCGGTTGAAGACGCGAACTTCGACGACGGTGCCGAAGGTGCCGGGCGGCATGCGCATGGAGGTGTCGCGCACGTCGGAAGCCTTTTCGCCGAAGATGGCGCGCAGAAGCTTTTCTTCCGGCGTCATCGGGCTTTCGCCCTTCGGCGTGATCTTGCCGACGAGGATGTCGCCGGGCTGAACTTCCGCACCGATGTACACGATACCGGCTTCGTCGAGGTTCTTCAGCGCTTCTTCCGACACGTTCGGAATGTCACGCGTGATTTCTTCCGGACCGAGCTTGGTGTCGCGGGCCATGACTTCGAACTCTTCGATATGGATCGAGGTGAAGACGTCATCGCGCACGATGCGTTCGGACAGGAGGATCGAGTCCTCGTAGTTGTAGCCGTTCCACGGCATGAACGCGACGAGCGCGTTGCGGCCGAGTGCCAGGTCGCCGAGGTCGGTCGACGGACCGTCCGCGATGATGTCGCCCTTGTTCAGAACGTCGCCGACGGTGACCAGCGGGCGCTGGTTGACGCAGGTGTTCTGGTTGGAGCGCTGGAACTTCTGCAGGCGGTAGATATCGACGCCGGACTTCGACGGATCGAGGTCTTCGGTAGCGCGGATAACGATACGGGTCGCGTCGACCTGGTCGACGACGCCGCCGCGGCGGGCCGCGATGGCAGCGCCCGAGTCACGGGCAACGACCGGTTCCATGCCGGTGCCGACGAACGGGGCTTCGGCCCGCAGGAGCGGCACGGCCTGGCGCTGCATGTTCGAGCCCATGAGCGCGCGGTTCGCGTCGTCGTTCTCAAGGAACGGGATGAGCGCGGCTGCGACCGAAACGAGCTGCTTCGGCGAAACGTCCATCAGGTTGACCGTGTCGCGCGGCGCGAGCATCACTTCGCCCGAGTGACGGCAAACGACGAATTCTTCCACGAACGAACCGTCCGAGGTGAGTTCCGAGTTTGCCTGGGCGACGTAGTACTTCGCTTCTTCCATGGCCGAGAGGTAGACCACTTCGGTCGTGACCTTGCCGTCCGTGATCTTGCGGTACGGGCTTTCGATGAAGCCGTACTTGTTGACGCGGGCGAAGGTTGCGAGCGAGTTGATCAGACCGATGTTCGGGCCTTCCGGCGTTTCGATCGGGCAGATACGGCCGTAGTGGGTCGGGTGAACGTCGCGGACTTCGAAGCCGGCGCGCTCGCGGGTCAGACCACCCGGGCCAAGAGCCGAAAGACGGCGCTTGTGGGTGATTTCCGAGAGCGGGTTCACCTGGTCCATGAACTGGGAGAGCTGCGAGGAGCCGAAGAATTCGCGAACCGCGGCAGCAGCCGGCTTCGCATTGATCAGGTCCTGCGGCATCACCGTGTCGATCTCGATCGAGGACATGCGTTCCTTGATCGCGCGCTCCATGCGCAGCAGGCCGAGACGGTACTGGTTCTCCATCAATTCGCCGACCGAACGAACACGGCGGTTGCCGAGGTTGTCGATGTCGTCGATCTCGCCCTTGCCGTCGCGCAGTTCGACCAGCATCCGGACCACGGCCAGGATGTCGTCCTTGCGCAGCGTACGGACCGTGTCGGCGACGTCGAGGTCGAGGCGCATGTTCATCTTCACGCGGCCGACGGCGGAGAGGTCGTAACGCTCCGCATCGAAGAACAGCGTGTTGAACATGGCTTCGGCCGAATCCATCGTCGGCGGTTCACCCGGGCGCATGACGCGGTAGATGTCGAACAGCGCGTCCTGGCGGTTCTCGTTCTTGTCCACGGCCAGCGTCGAGCGGATGTAGGCGCCGACGTTGATGTGGTCGATGTCGAGGACGGGGATCTCGTCGAAACCGGCCGACAGGATGACCGGGAGGGTCTTCTCGTCGATTTCGTCGCCGGCTTCGAGGTAGATCTCACCCGTCGAGAAGTTGACGATGTCTTCGGCGAGGTAGTTGCCGTAGAGCTCGTCGTCGGTCGCCTTGAGGGCCTTGAGGCCCTTTTCGGAGAGCGTCTTCAGGAGGCGCGGCGTCAGCTTCTTGCCGATTTCCACGACGACTTCGCCGGTGTCGGCGTCCACCATGTCCGAGACGGCCTTCTGGCCTTTCAGCGCGTCCGGATTGAAGGGCACGCGCCAGCCTTCGCCGTCGCGCTGGTAGAACGACTTCGTGTAGAAGGTCGACAGGATTTCTTCACCGTCCATGCCGAGTGCCATGAGCAGCGACGTGACGGGGATCTTGCGGCGGCGGTCGATGCGCGCATGCACGATGTCCTTGGCGTCGAACTCGATGTCGAGCCAGGAACCGCGATACGGGATGACGCGGGCAGCGAAGAGCAGCTTGCCGGAAGAGTGGCTCTTGCCCTTGTCGTGGTCGAAGAACACGCCCGGCGAACGGTGCATCTGGGAGACGATGACGCGCTCGGTGCCGTTGACGATGAACGTACCGTTGTCGGTCATGAGCGGCATGTCGCCCATGTAGACGTTCTGTTCCTTGATGTCCTTGATCGACTTCGCGCCGGTATCCTCGTCGATATCGAACACGATGAGGCGCAGCGTCACCTTGAGGGGCGCTGCATAGGTCAGGTCACGCTGGCGGCATTCCTCGACGTCGAACTTCGGCTGTTCGAATTCGTAGGAGACGAATTCGAGCATGGAAGCGCCGGAGAAGTCGGTGATCGGGAAGACCGACTTGAAAACGGACTGGAGGCCCTCTTCCGGACGACCGCCGGCGGGCTCTTCAACCATCAGAAACTGGTCGTAAGATGCTTTCTGAACCTCGATGAGGTTCGGCATGACTGCGACTTCAGGGATTTTACCAAAAAACTTGCGTACGCGCCTACGACCGTTAAACGAAAGGGTCTGAGCCATCGTCGCTCCTTCAAAATTTGCATCCGGGCCTGCAACGGACGGGGTTCGCTGGCCAGTCGATCCCGTCTATCATGGGTTTGTTCAATCTCGTCTTACCGCCTAAGCCACGGGCCGGATTGCCCGATCGCTTGGGTAGAAGACCATCCTCTTGAAGAACCCATTACCCAAAAGCCGGTTTTCACGGCTTTTGGGTAATCAGTTCGGAGGAATCATCAATGGGAGAGGGTTTTCACCCTCCCCCATCGCATTCCGGTATTACTTAACGTCGACCTTGGCGCCGGCGTCTTCAAGCTTCTTCTTGAGGTCGGCAGCTTCGCCCTTCGAGACGGCTTCCTTGACAGCCTTCGGAGCGCCTTCGACGAGGTCCTTGGCTTCCTTGAGGCCGAGGCCGGTGATGGCGCGGACTTCCTTGATGACGTTGATCTTGTTGGCGCCGGCCTCAACGAGGATGACGTCGAACTCGGTCTTTTCTTCTTCGACCACAGCAGCAGCAGCGCCACCGCCAGCAGCAGCGACGGCTACCGGTGCAGCAGCCGAAACGCCCCACTTCTCTTCGAGCAGCTTGGAAAGCTCAGCAGCTTCCAGAACGGTCAGCGAGGAGAGGTCTTCTACGATCTTTGCGAGATCAGCCATTGTCATAGTTCCTTATATTCGGTTCGAACTGGTTAGTTTGATTTACAGCGAAAAACCGCCTCAAGCGGCTTCGTCCTTCTTGGCGTAGGCGGCGAACACACGAGCAAGCTGGCTTGCCGGTGCTGCAACGACCGTGGCGACGCGCGTGGCCGGGGCTGCAAGCAGGCCCAGGAGCTTTGCACGAAGCTCGTCGAGCGAAGGCAGGGTCGCAAGCGACTTGACTGCATCAGCGTCGAGTGTGGTCGCACCCATGGCACCACCGAGAACAACGAGCTTGTCGTTGGTCTTGGCGAAATCCATGGCTACCTTGGGAGCAATCATCGGATCATTTGCGTAAGCAATGAGCGTCTGACCCTGGAAGAGATCAGACATCCCTTCCGACTCCGTACCCTGAAGGGCAATTTTGGCCAGGCGGTTCTTCGCGACCTTGACGGTACCGCCCGCTGCACGCATCTTCGTACGAAGATCGTTCATCTGTGCGACGGTGATACCGGCGTAGCGGGCCACGACAACCGAACCGGAAGCCTTGAAGACTTCGTTCAGCTCCGTGACGAATTCGCGTTTTTCCGCTCTTTCCACTGTGCCTATCTCCAGTTGACAGGACCGTGACTTCTCACGGGACCTGCCGGGTTTACCTTTGCCGCCAGGGATCCGCTTCAAAAGGGATCCCGAGCGACGCTCGAGGATCCTGTCCCCCCGCGCTCGACCGGATGGCCGCGACACAAGGTAAGGTAGGTTCGAACCGAATTTCGGCGTCATCCGACGCGGAAGAAATCCAGGTCTCACCCCGTCTCATGCAGGCTAAAGTGATTAAGGGATAACCACCTGCAATCTCGGACAGGAGTTCCGGGTTGCCCCGGAAATCCCCGGCCAGACAAGGCCGGGAATTCTGTTGCGGTTCGGCCGGAGCCGAGCCGTAAATTAGGCGACGGTTGCCGGGTCGATCTTGACGCCCGGGCCCATCGTTGAAGAGATGGCTACGCGCTTGACGTAGTTGCCCTTGGCGCCCGTCGGCTTGGCCTTGATGACCGCGTCGGCGAATGCCTTGATGTTCTCTTCCAGAGCCTTGGCGTCGAAGGAAGCCTTGCCGATGCCGGCGTGGATGATACCAGCCTTCTCGACGCGGAACTCGACAGCACCGCCCTTGGATGCCTTGACGGCGCCGGTGACGTCCATGGTCACGGTGCCGACCTTCGGGTTCGGCATCATGCCGCGCGGGCCGAGAACCTTACCGAGGCGGCCGACGAGCGGCATCATGTCCGGGGTGGCGATGCAGCGATCGAAATCGATCTTGCCGCCCTGGACGATTTCGACGAGGTCTTCGGCGCCGACGATGTCAGCACCGGCAGCCTTGGCTTCATCAGCCTTGGCGCCACGAGCGAAGACGGCGACGCGAACGTCGCGGCCCGTGCCGTTCGGCAGGTTGACCACGCCGCGGACCATCTGGTCTGCGTGGCGCGGGTCGACGCCGAGGTTCATGGCGACTTCGATGGTTTCGTCGAACTTGGCGACGGCACGCTCCTTGACGAGAGCGATGGCGTCGGAAAGGGCGACGAGCTTGGTCGGGTCGATGCCTTCACGGATCTTCTGGAGACGCTTTGCTACCTTGGCCATGATCAACCTACCACTTCCAGGCCCATGGCGCGGGCGGAGCCCTCGACCATTGCCATCGCGCCTTCGATATCGGCGGCGTTGAGATCCTTCATCTTGGCTTCGGCGATCGACTTGATCTGAGCCTTGGTGAGCTTGCCGACGGTGGCACCCTTGCCCGGGGTCTTCGAACCGGAGGTGATCTTGGCTTCCTTCTTGAGGAAGTAGGTCACCGGGGGCTGCTTCATCACAAATGTGAAGGACTTGTCCTGGTAATAGGTGATGACGACCGGAATCGGCATGCCCTTTTCCATTTCCTGCGTAGCCGCGTTGAACGACTTGCAGAATTCCATGATGTTAATGCCACGCTGACCAAGCGCCGGGCCGATCGGCGGGGACGGGTTTGCCGATCCTGCCTTGACCTGAAGCTTGAGCTGGCCTGCAACTTTCTTAGCCATTTCTCTCTGCCTTTCAGAATGCGACCGGTTTCCCGGTCCATGATGCCGGTCCGAAGACCGGCGGCTGCGGTTGCGTGGTGCGGATTTCTGGCGCCCGGCTTATAAGGCGACTGTCCTTCCACGCGATCGGCGGAAATCTCCGCCACCAACCCTCTGACGAGGGCCGGATTTCACACAAGCAGCGCCCCGAAGGACGCCGCCGAAATCAGATTTTCTCGACCTGGGCGTATTCCAGCTCGACCGGGGTGGCGCGACCGAAGATCGACACTTCCACCTTGAGGCGCGAACGCTCCTCGTCGACGTCCTGAACGATGCCGTTGAACGACGCGAACGGACCGTCGGAAACGCGAACCTGCTCGCCGATCTCGAAGGAGACCGAGGGCTTCGGACGATCGACACCGTCCTGGACCTGCGACAGGATGCGATCAGCCTCGGAGTCAGGGATCGGAACCGGCTTGTTGTCGGAACCGAGGAAACCCGTGACCTTCGGCGTATTCTTGATGAGGTGGTATGCCTCGTCCGTCAGGTTCGCCCGCACCATCACGTAGCCCGGGAAGAACTTGCGCTCGGAATCGACCTTGCGGCCGCGACGCACCTCGACGACCTTTTCGGTCGGCACGATGATCTTCTCGAACAGGTGCTCAAGGCCCTTCTGACGTGCCTTGTTCTCGATGTCCTCGGCGACCTTCTTTTCGAAATTCGAATAAGCGTGGACGATGTACCAACGCGCAGCCATGTTCATCTCCAACCAATCAAGCGCTAGCGCTGAGGACGAGGCCGATCAGCCAGCCCATCAACTGGTCAGCAGCAAAGAAGAACACTGCCGCAAGGAAGACCATGACAAAAACCATGATGGTCGAGATCATCGTCTCGCGCCGCGAGGGCCAAGTCACTTTCGCCGTCTCGGAGCGTACCTGCTGCAGAAACGCAATCGGATTCGTTTTCGATGCCATTGAATGTCCACGCCATTACGGCGCGTAAAGCTGAACTATCAGCCCCACGCACCGCGTGTCTGTTTTGCCCTACATAAAGCCCGATTCCCTTTTTAACAAGAGGCAACCGGGCTTTTCGCGAATTTAGACGGTCGAACGCCGTCACGCCATCCCCTCCCCGTCGCTGCAAGTCGTCCGCGCTGTCCGGTTTGGAATGGCAGGGGCAGCAGGGCTCGAACCTGCGACCTGCGGTTTTGGAGACCGCCGCTCTACCAACTGAGCTATACCCCTAGATGCTTGCCGCTCCTGAACGAAACGCCCGTCGCCGGCAAGGCATGGCGTCTTTACGGCGCACGGATCGACTTGGCAAGCCCGAAGACGAGATTTTTTCACAGTTTAACAACGCAGCGCGCTGCCTGTCGCACCTTACCAGGCGAAACGGAGGCGCGCCCGGATGGTGCCGGTCAGGCCGGCCTCCTGCCGCCGCACGGACGCACCGAGATCAAGCCCGTCGAAGACCCGCTGCTCGATGCCGAATTCCGTCCCGATCCGGCGCTCGCCGCTTACGGCCGTGCCGGCTGCGACGAAAGAGGTGCCGGTCGGCAGCGCCTGGAGCTGCGCCTTCTGCACCATGCGCACCGAGCCGCGATAGCCGTGCCGCACATTCGCATCGGCCGACACGGACGGCGTGACCACCACGTCGAAGGAGGGCGACGCCATCCAGCGGCGCGAGACGCCGGCGCTGGCGGAGACACGCCCCGTCAGGGGATTGTAGCCCGCCGTGGCGCTGCGCTCGCTGCCGGAATGCCCCTGCCCGCGCAGTTCCGCCCAGAGCCTTGCATTGTCGCGTGTATCGCGTATCCGGCCGGTGGAGGACGTGGTGATGGAGACATCGACGCCCGCGCTCATCTCGGCAGCGGTCGCGGCCTTGGCGCCCATGCGCAGGCGATAGGCATAGCTGGAGAGTTTCGCCGGCGACCATATCAAAAGAGAATCATCAGCCTGGGCTTCGGCTGCCGGAAGAATCAAAAGAATCGTCGAAACAGCGAGCGCTGCGCGCGCCGCGCGTGCAAATGCGTTCATGGGAGTGCGGGCCTGTTTCCGGTTGCCGTGATGCGCGCGGCACGACCTCGTGTCCGCCACACGCAGAGGCGCCTCCGCAAGATACCGGATCGAAACGATCCATCGGCGCCGGACCTGGGCACACAGCGCCCTGGCCGTGTCGCTCGAAGCGACGCGGCAAACCTACCCCCTGGCGCCCACCGCCTCCATCCCCAGAACTGGCGAGTTATGCCCAGCGGCTAAAACAGTCCATGCAAAGAAAAAGCCCCGCGGTTTCCCGCGGGGCTCTCAATCAGGTCAAAGACCTAAAGCTTACTCGACGATCGAAGCAACGATGCCGGCGCCGACGGTGCGGCCGCCTTCGCGGATCGCGAAGCGCAGCTTTTCTTCCATCGCGATCGGAACGATCAGCTCGACGGCAACCGTGACGTTGTCGCCCGGCATGACCATTTCCGTGCCTTCCGGCAGCGAAACGATGCCCGTCACGTCCGTCGTGCGGAAGTAGAACTGCGGACGGTAGTTCGTGAAGAACGGCGTATGACGGCCGCCTTCTTCCTTCGTCAGGATGTAGGCTTCTGCCATGAACTTCTTGTGCGGCTTGACCGAACCCGGCT
>NZ_WHSB02000030.1 GCF_010994755.1 Shinella lacus | reverse complement strand
CTTGCCCTTCCCGGCGAGGATGGGCTTTCCGGTTTCGTGGCGGAACTGGGCAAGTTGCGCGTATGGGGCCGAGAGCCATCCGTGAAGCTCGGCAAGGCATCGCAGCCCGCCAAATAAAGCTCGGCAAGGGACGCGCCGTCCTAGTAGGAGGGCGCGTCCTGCCAGCCGAGTCGCTCTGGCGTCGTCCGCCCCATGCTCTGGGACGGAGGCGCCTTCGCCGTTGGGTGCTATTCTTCGCTATCGCTGGGGATATGACTATCGACGCCCCGCGTCAGCAGCTCCTGCGCATGCACATTGCGAACGCCCGCAACCGCACGGATCGAGCCGATGAGGTGGCGACGTTCGCCCTCGCTGTCGATGCTACCATCGATGTCGACCACGCCGACGCGGACGGTCATCTCCAGGGAGGCGAGATCGATCTGTCTATCACCTTCAAGTGCAAGCGTTATGTGATCGTCACCGACGAAGACCTCGACGCCGTCGCACTCAACACAGTCAAGACCACTGAAATTGAGAAATTCGTGGCCGGAGACAGCATCGAGTGGGTCTGTCTCGACAAGCCGCATTACCTCGTGCCCGGTGACCCCGTCGGCCATGAAGCCTTTGCTGTCATCCGCGGCCCCATGGCCGCCGGTAAGGTGCTCGGCATATCGAAACTAGTGATCGGCCGACGCGCGCGGGCGATCGTGCTCGAACCGCACGGCGAGGGTATCGTTCTCTGGACGCTCCGCTTCGGCGACGAGGTCCGACCGGAGGAGTCGTATTTCACCGTCATCGACAACAAGGCGGATGCGGATCTTATTCCGCTGATCCTAAATTTCATCAATGAGCACACGAAGGCTTGGTCACCCGATGTGGTCTCGGGCTCCGTCCATAATGGCTGTTCAACACTATCGCCAAGAAAAGGAGATCACTGCGGCGATCAAAAAAGGGCAAGACCAAGCAGGAAGGCGGCGCCGCTGCCAGCACCGTCATCGATATCGTGGATGCGCTGCGCAAGAGCTTGGCCGCCGGCAGCAAGGGAAAACGGGCGTCATGAAACCGAAACGTCGAGCCGCCATTCTCCGTTATGCCGGACCCAGCGCAACGCTCGAATCCCGCCGGTAAGCAAGTGTCATCTTGAGCCGCCGAGCTTGCCCTTCGATCCGATGAGCTCGACGACCAAGTCCCCGATGCTTTTACCTGTCACCTCAGATGCGCTGCGCCCGCTGGCGCCGCGCTTGTTCCTCAGAGAGCCAACGCTCATTTTGAGCAAAAGAATTCGGATGCCCGATCCAGCTTGACCAGACCTGCATCGACATGCTGCTCGAAACCTTTTGCTGTCCAGCGACATTACCTGTTCGAAGCCGGAGAATATTGCGTGGCCAGAGCATATGGAAACCCATCCGATCTCGAGACCGAATGGTCGGACACCGAAATCCTCGCCAAGGCGCACGACCTCGTCGAAACCTTTCTGACCTTCCTGCGGCTGGAGCGGCCGAAAAACGACATCCTCGACGCGCGTTGCCTGCCGGCAAGTAAATCTTCGCTCATCAACGCTTTCAGGCTGGTGATCGCCACGGAGCCCCGCGGCGACGTGCGAAGGGCGCTATCGTCTGCCGGTTATACGCTCGCCCAGTTTCAGGACCGCGTCGGAACGCGCATCTCCGTGGCGCCGGCCCGTCCGGCGAACGTCGATCCAACACACACAACGGCAGCGAACCTGCTCGAGGAGGTTTTTCGCCAGGTCGATGACGACACCCGTCGGCTGCGCGATCTTCTGGACAAGGCTTCGTCGATCGCGGAGAGCCGGTTCCAGCGCAGACACGCGCGCACGCCCTTCCAAGAAGATGGAACATATACCTGGTACGGGCATGGCTGATACCTAGAGCGATGGAACGTCGGCTATTCTACGCCGCCGAGTTCTCGGAATGCGCGCCACTGGTCGTCGGTCGAAACCCCATCTGCAAAGACGCGAAACGCCTTTCCCTGAGCCTTCAATGCTTGCGCGGTTTTCAGCGCGTCCGGATAGAGCAGTGTCGGCTCGTAACGCCGGTCCTCTCCGAAGGGGTCCACCGAGCTCAGCGCGATAACCTGAAACCTTGTTGCCATGATCATTCCTTCCGAATGCGCCGAGATGGGTCAGCCTTCATTTCCATCGGAGACAAAGTCTTTCGGGAGCTCTTCGCGAGCGGCCCGATGCGCCAGGGCCCGGTCGATCCACCTTTCCCTCAAGACGACGTCAATCGCGAAGGCGACGTCCTCGGCGCCCCAGCCAGCCTCCTGCATCTCGCGCATGAAAGCGGTCAACTTCTCATCGATGATGCTGTGCAGCTCACCTTCTGTCGTTGTCGTGCCTTGGTTCACCATCGTCACCTTAGAATGAGTTGCCAAGACCGGACAACGCCGCTTCTGCCGGTTGGTTTCGTCGCCGGCAACACCGGACCTGATTATGGCGATTTTCCCCTCCTTTGGAGCCGCAAGAGCGGGCTGGACTCCTGATAGCGCGAATGCTTCATTGCTCGCCCGGAGGACGCGAGTATGGCGTATGAATGGGATGCAGGCCGTGCGCGGCGTGCGCAATTGATCAAGGCGGTATCGATGATAGCGCTAGCCGCATCGGTGATCAGCGTGCCGGTCGCGGTGCTGCTGACGGCCTCGCCGTTCTAGAGTTCCAAAAACTGCACTTACGCGCTCGACAGCTCTGGATGTTGGCGCTGTCCCCGCCGGTTATCGAATAGGTGCCGGCAGATGCCATGCGCGCTTCGTCCGAGGCGAAGACGAGTACCATTGGCGCGACGGCGCGCGGATCGATCAGGCGGACGCGGAACTGTCGTCTATCGGGATAGGTCTGATCTTTCATAAATGATCAGGCATCCTCGCCGATCGTGTCGGCCATGTACGCCCCGCGGCGACCCATCTCCTGCGGCGGACCGGTGGTGCTGTCGCGTGCCGTTTGGTGTTCAAGTTCGGCGTTGAGTTCAGCGCCGAGGATAACGATGATGACGGATACCCAGACCCAGACCATGAAGCCGATCGAGCGCCTAGCGCACCGTAGGTTGCGTTGTAGTCGGCGATGTGCCCCAGATAGAAAGTGATGGCGAGGGCGGCTGCAAGCCAGGCGAAAGTCGAGAAGACTGCGCCCCAACTCAGCCAACGCAGCTTTGCGGGTTCCCGGCTTGGTCCAAGTCGGTAGAGCGCCGTGATCGCGGCGCCAATCAGCCCCAGTAGCAGCGGCCAACGCGCCAAGCGGACGATCAGTTCTGTCCATCGACCAAGCCAGAGGTAGTTCAGGATTGCCGGAACGACGCCAGCAAGTGTGATGATCAACACGACGAGAGCAAGACTGGCGAATGTGAAGAAAACGGAGGTGAGGTTCAGCCGGATCAAGCCGCGTTTCTCGTTCTCACCATAGGCGACGTTCATCGCCTCGAAGAGCGCCTTCATCCCAGCGTTGGCGGACCAAAGTGCAATCGCGAGACTGCCGAGCAATGTCAGGGAAAGGCTCGCCGGCGGCGCGGAGGTCAGGCTCCGCAATTGCCCAAGGATCAGTTCGAATGCCTCTTCCGGCATAGCCGACCCGAAGAAGGACAAGCGGTCTATGACCGATGCGGGATCGGCGACCAGCCCGTAGAGCGATACGAACACGCTGATGGCGGGGAAGATCGACAGAAGCAGATAGAAAGTCACGCCGGCTGAGATCAACAGGATTCGGTCGGAGGCGAGACCGCCGTACAGCCGCCATGCCACATCGCGAAGTCCCAGCGCGGGGATTTCGCCAGGTGCGTCCGCGTTGCGCCCTTTCGGATCGGTCGATCCAGAATCTGCTTTCATGCCTGCCCCTGCCGTCCGTCATTCTAACAGTCCAGTAACGCACGGAAGCCAACGGAGTTTCGGGCGTTTGAACTCGGCGGCGGCGACAAATCGAGGGAATGTGATGCGCCGACGGCAAGGGCCGTGGCGCCCGTGCCGCCGACTGGGGTACTATCGCTTAGAGCGGACGCGTTCATGCTCGATTTCGGACGGGCGGGAAGGATCGCGCGTCTCGTCGAAACGCGATTGGATTTTTCTTTTTACGCAGCCTATTTTTCTGGGAAACCTTTTGGTGTTCCGCACCTTACTCCCCGCGATGGCCGGCCGTTTTCAGGTCCGTCGCATGGAGGCTCCTATGACACAATCCTTACCCGTCAGATTTTCACCCGAGCTTGAGACCATCAAGCCAGACGAGCATGAAACCGTCGCGGGGCTGAACGAGCAGTTCGATATCATTCTGGAGAAAACCGCCGAGGATTACGGGCATGCCGTTCGGTCGGTTCATGCCAAGGCCCACGGCATCATCGAAGGCAAGCTTACCGTGCTGGATGGATTGGCCACCGAACTCGCCCAGGGGATGTTTGCAACACCCGGTGAACATGCCGTCTATATGCGGCTTTCCACCAATGCCGGCGACATCCTGCCGGATGCGATCGCCTTGCCTCGCGGTCTCGCGATGAAGGTCGTCGATGTGGAGGGCGTGCGGCTGCCGGACGCTGAAGGCGGCACCCAGGATTTCGTGATGGTGAACGGGCCGATCTTCCAGGCGCCCAATCCGGAAAAGTTTCTGTCCAGCCTGAAGCTGCTTGCGCGCACGACAGACAGGATGGAGGGGACGAAAACCGTCCTGTCGAGCGTGTTGCAGACGGTCAACAAAGGGCTCGAAGCCGTCGGTATCGCAAGCCCTACCGTGCAGGGACTGGGCGGCGCGCCAAATGTTGATCCGCTTGGCGAGACCTATTTCAGCGTCACGCCGTTTCGCTATGGCGACTACGTTGCGAAGTTCCGCTTGAAGCCGATCTCGCCGGATCTGACAAAGCGTACGGGTACCGAGATCGACGCCAGCGTGCGCCATGATGCTATCCGCGAAACCGTGCAGGCCGAGATGCAGACGACCGTCGGCGAATGGGAATTCCAGGTGCAGCTCTGTCGTGACATCGAAGCACAGCCTATCGAGGACCCGACCGTGGAATGGAAAGAGGACGAGGCGCCTTTCGTCACCGTCGCCAAAGTCAGTGCCGCGCCGCAGGACAGCTGGAGCGATGCCAAGGTCCAGAAGGTCGACGAGGAGATGCGTTTCAGCGTCTGGACCGGCCTTGCGGATCATCAGCCGCTCGGCAGCATCAATCGTGCGCGCAAGGACACCTATCGGCACTCGGCGGACTTCCGGGCGAATTTTAACGGCTGTCCCTTCCACGAGCCGCGCCAGTAAACGCAGGCCAATGAACCGGCGCCTAAGCGGAACTCGGCGCCGGTTTTCGATCGACTGATACTATTGCGGGGCGCCCAATGGCCGACATCATCGCCAATCCAGAATCCGAAGGTCCTTCAGGTGGCTGGGGCTCGGTCAAATCGATCGCCCGCATCTATGGTGATACCCGACCCCCCGTAGCCGTTTTGGAGGCGTTGACGCACCAAAACAAACCGGGCGGCGTGATGTGCGTATCTTGCGCCTGGCCGAAGCCCGTCAACTATCATCCGTTCGAATTCTGCGAGAACGGCGCCAAGGCGACAATGGCAGATCTGACCAGTGCCCGTTGCGGCCCGGATTTCTGGAACGACCACACTGTCACCGAGCTTCGCGACTGGAAAGACTACGATCTGGAGCAGACAGGGCGGCTGACACACCCTTTGCGCTATGACGCCGGGACGGATCGTTATGTCGAAGTTACCTGGGATGAGGCATTCGAAAAGATCGGCGATACGTTGAAAAGCCTGCCGAAGGAAAGCGTCGTCTTTTATTCGTCCGGCCATGCCGGGCTGGAGGCCTCCTACCTTTATGCGCTGCTTGCCCGCGCCTATGGCAATAACAACCTGCCACAAAGCTCCAACATGTGCCATGAGACTACCTCCGTTGGCCTCAACAAGGTGATCGGCTCGCCAGTCGGAACCGTCATCTGGGAGGATCTGGAAAAAGCTGACGCATTCTTTTTCTTTGGGCAAAATCCGGGATCGAATAGCCCGCGCTTCCTGCATCCTTTGCAAGAAGCGAAAAATCGCGGTGCGCGCATCGTCACCTTCAATCCGGTGGTCGAGCAGGGCCTCGTCTCCTTCGTCAATCCGCAAAGCCCGGTCGATATGCTGACCGGTCATGAGACGCAGATTTCCGACGAGTATCTTCAGGTCCGGGCGGGCGGCGATATTGCCGCGATGCTTGGCCTCTGCAAAGTCGTCGTCGAGGCCGACGATCGAGCGGTCGCGAAAGGTTCGGAGCGTGTGCTCGATATTGCGTTCATCAACGAACATACCACCGGCTTTGACTCGTTCATTGCCCTCGTCAGACAAACAGGCTGGGCGGAAATCGAACGCGAGAGCGGGCTGATCGAGGCCGCCATCCGCCGCGCCGGCGAAATCTATATTGCTGCCGAACGTGTGATCGGCGTCTATGGCATGGGTCTGACCCAGCATTACCAAGGCGCGCTCAACGTCGCCATGGTCGTCAATCTCCTGCTTCTGCGTGGCAATATCGGCCGCGAGGGCGCCGGCTGCTGTCCGGTGCGCGGCCATTCCAATGTGCAGGGCCAGCGTACGGTCGGGATCGCCGAAAAAACCAAGCTCATCCCGATGGATAAGCTCAAACAGCTTTTCGACTTCGATCCGCCCATCAAGGATGGCACGACCATTGTCGATGCCGTCAAGGGATTGATGGCCGGCAAGATCAAGGCGTTCATCTCGCTCGGCGGTAATCTGGTTCGCGCCGTGCCGGACCAGAAGGCGATGCAAGACGTGTGGGCAAGACAAGATCTCACCGTCGTCGTATCGACCAAGCTCAATCGGACACATTTGTTTCCGGCCAAACAGGCCTACATCCTGCCCTGCCTGTCACGCTTCGAAATGGACGTTCAGGCAGGTGGCAACCAGTCGGTTTCCACCGAGGACAGCTTTTCGCATATCTCGGGCTCGACCGGAAAGCGAACGCCCGCGTCGAAACTTCTGAAGAGCGAGCTCGCCATCGTCACAGGGATCGCCAAGGTAGCCCTCGATCCGCACCCCAAGCTTAAATGGGACGCATGGACGGGCGATTACAGCCTTGTGCGGGACCTGATCGAATTTACATACCCGAAGGATTTCAAAGACTACAACGCACGCCTGTTCCAGCCGGGCGGTTTCTATCGCGGCAACGATGCGCATGAGCGGGTCTGGAATACTGAAGAGAAAAAGGCAGTGTTTACCGCACCGAAGCAGTTGAATGCCCTGTCGTTTGGCGATGCCGATGGTCGTTTCCGCCTTTTGACCATGCGTTCCAATGACCAGTTCAACACGACGATCTACGGGTATTCCGATCGTTTCCGCGGTATAGAAGGCACCCGCGATGTCGTGCTGATGAGCAAATCGGATATCGACGCGGCCGGTCTCGTCGAAGGCCAGATCGTCAAACTCGTCAGCGATTTCGGTGACGGCATCCGCCGCGAGCTGGGTGGGCTCAAGGTGACGGCGCATAATCTGCCAAGCGGCACGATCGGCGCCTATTACCCGGAAGCCAACGTCCTCAACGCGATAGACCATCACGACGAACTGTCGAAGACGCCGGCGTCAAAGGCAATTCCTGTCCGGATCGAGGTGTGAGATCATCCATCTTTCAACGCCGGCTGCCATCGTAGTTTCGACCGAAACGGGATCTTTGCCCGTCAGCCCGGGGGGCCGCACGAGCTTGGTCTCAACAGGCTGACGAATACCTTCGCCATAAGCGTCGTAGATAAGCTCCATTGCTTTCATCTCGTGCTTGAGGTCATTGCCCGCATAGTTCGCGGCATTTCCGTGACCGCTCGGCACAAATGGCACGCCTGCGCGTTACGTCAGTTATCTGAGATTTCGGTCCAGTGAATCGACACGACGTGGAGGCACCAGAATGACCATGACCGTGAACGGCAACACCGTATCGATCCCTAACGACCCGCGCGTATCGCTCTTGGATTTCCTGCGCGAACATCTTCACCTGTCCGGCACCAAGAAGGGTTGTAACCAAGGTGCCTGCGGAGCCTGCACCGTCCTCGTCGATGGGCAAAGGGTGCTTTCCTGCCTGACGCTCGCCGTTCAGTGCAGCGAGCGCGACATCACCACGATCGAGGGACTTTCGAGCGACGGCGTACTTCATCCCTTGCAGCAAGCGTTCATAGAACATGACGGATTTCAGTGCGGCTATTGCACGCCGGGCCAGATCTGTTCCGCGATCGGCATGTTGGAAGAAATGCGCCGTGGTGTCCCGAGCCAGTTGACCGGCGATCTCTGTGCAGAAGTGGTCGCTTTTGATCGAGATGAGGTGCGCGAACGCATGAGTGGCAATCTCTGTCGATGCGGCGCTCATAACGGCATTGTCGACGCAATCGAGGATGTTTTCCGGGAGGCCGCAGAATGATCCCGTTCTCCTACGCCCGCGCAAACGACGCGGCTGCCGCCCTTCAGTTTTTCGCCAACGGCGCCGCCAAATATCTTGGCGGCGGCACCAATCTCGTCGATCTCATGCGCGAAACCATCGAGCGCCCGGCTCGGCTGATCGATGTAACAAGCCTTTCGGACTCGATCGAGGAAACGGCGGATGGTGGCATCGTGATCGGTGGCGCGGCTCGAAACACGGCCATCGCCGAACACCGGTTGATCCGCACGCGGTTTCCGCTCTTGTCACGCGCCATCGTTGCCGGGGCCTCGCCGCAGATCCGCAACATGGCGACGACCGCTGGAAACGTCCTTCAGCGCACGCGCTGTGCCTATTTCTACGACAATGACGCGGCCCGCTGCAATAAACGTGAGCCGGGCCAAGGTTGCGATGCCATCGAAGGCTTCAATCGATATCACGCGATCCTCGGCGCTTCGTCCGCCTGCATCGCGACCCATCCGTCTGACATGTGCGTAGCGCTGGCGGCGCTCGATGCGGTCGTGTATCTCCAGGGCACGGAGGGCAAGCGGACCGTACCACTCAGCGACTTCCACCGGCTTCCGGGCGACCGGCCCGACATCGAAACCGTGATGCGTCCGGGCGAACTCATCACCGCCGTCGAACTTCCGCCGAAGCCGATGGCGGTCAACTCTACCTATCGCAAGGTTCGCGACCGCGCGAGCTACGCGTTCGCTCTCGTCTCTGTCGCAGCCGCGATCAAGATCGAAGCCGGTGTGGTCGGCGACGTCCGCATCGCGCTTGGAGGCGTCGCCCATAAGCCATGGCGGGCGATGAAGGCCGAGGCCGCTTTGCGCGGGCAGCCAGCCACCGACGTGTCATTCCGCGCGGCCGCAGAGCTGGAACTCGCCGATGCAAAGGCGCAAGCGCATAACGCATTCAAGGTGGAGCTGGCCAAGCGCACGATTGCCGCCGTTCTTACCGATCTTTCGGGAGACGCCGCATGAGCATGTTTGAAAAAGCCAGGGAAACGGCCCAGGGCGTGATGCAGACGGTGATGAAGAAAGCGGTCGAGGTCGCGCCTGACAGCTGGATGCCGGGCGGTGTGCCCGATCCGCTGATCGCGGCGAAACACGGTCATATCGGCCGTCCTGTCTCGCGCATCGACGGTCCCTTGAAGGCGAAGGGTGCTGCACGCTTTGCGGCCGAATTCCGCCTGGACGGCATGGTCTACGCCGCACTGTCCTACAGCACGATCGCCAAGGGCCGCATTGCCGATATCAACATCGCCGCCGCGCAGGCGGCACCCGGCGTCGTGCTGGTCATGACCCATTGTAATGCACCGCGTCTCAACCCGCCGCCGAAATTCCTGTCGCAGAACAAGGCCGCCGGCGGCGACGATCTTCCGGTCATGCAGGACGAGCGTATCCACTGGAACGGCCAGCCGGTGGCGCTGGTCCTTGCCGAAACCCAGGAAGAGGCCGATCACGCCATATCGCTGATCGAGGTGGCCTATGCCGCTGAGCCTGCGGCGACCTCGCTTTCGGAAGCGATCGGCAAGGGCACCGAGACCGGTAGCTTCATGGGCGAGCCGCTTCACAACGAAATCGGCAATGCCGACAAGGCGTTTGCCGATGCTGCCTTCACGGTGGACAGCGTCTATCGTTCGCCCCGACACAATCACAACGCTATGGAGCCGCACGCGGCAACGATCGTCTGGGAGGGCGACCGGCTTATTATTCACGACGCCACCCAGGCGGTCGCCCATACGGCGTGGTCGATGGCGCAGATCTTCGATCTCGATGAAACTGATGTCCATGTCACCTCGCCCTATGTCGGCGGCGGTTTCGGCGGCAAGACCCTGTGGCAGCATCAGATCCTGGCGGCAGCGGCAGCGCGCCTGTCCGGCCGGCCGGTGCGGATCGCGCTGTCGCGCGAAGGCGTCTACCGCATCATCGGCGGCCGAAGCGAGACGGAGCAACGCGTGGCACTCGGCAGCGACCGTTACGGAAAGCTAACGGCGCTGATCCATAGCGGGATTACTCCGAAATCGCCGAACAGCGCCCTGCCGGAACCCTTCATCGTGCCGACCCGCAGCGCCTATGCGGTCGATAACATGACGCTGGACGTGCAGGTCTGTACGCTCGACATGATGGCCAATACCTTCATGCGGGCTCCGGGTGAAGCGGTCGGGACGTTCGCGCTGGAAAGCGCCATGGACGAGTTGGCGGAAAAGCTCGGCATTGACCCGATCGAGTTGCGCGCCCGCAACGAGCCAGACAAGGATCCGGTGGGCGGCGTGCCGTTCTCGTCACGCAATATCGTCGAGGCCTATCGCAGCGGCGCGGAGCGCTTCGGCTGGGACATGCGCAATGCCGCACCCGGCAGCCGCCGCGAAGGCGAATGGCTGATCGGCATGGGTTGCGCGACCGCAACCTACCCCTATTACCGCATGCCGGGCGCCGCAGCGCGCATCACCTTGTCGGACAATGGTCGCGCGACCGTCGATTTTGCCGCGCATGAGATGGGTATGGGAACCTCGACGGTCCAGACCCAAGTGACGGCGGATCGGCTCGGGCTTCCTCTGGACAAGGTCACCGTCCGCTATGGCGACTCGACCTTGCCGGGCGTCATTCTCGCCGGCGGTTCGCAACAGACGGCCGCCATCGGCATGGCGGTCATGTCGGCTTATAACGGACTGGTCGGCGAACTCCTGAAGCTTGCCGGCAACGACTCACCGCTGGCAGGGTTAAAACCGGATGAGGTCGTCGGGATCAACGGCGGTCTCGCCCATAGGAACAAGCCGGAACGCTTCGAAAACTATGCCTCCATCCTGACCCGTGCCAATCGCCACGAACTCGTCGCGGACGGCACGCCGCCCATGCCGTTCGAACTTCAGCACTGGTCGATGCATTCCTATGGTGCGATGTTCTGCGAGATTCGGGTCAACGCCATTACCGGGGAACCGCGCGTTAGCCGTTTCCTCGGATCGTTCGACTGTGGGAAAATTCTCAACCCAAAGACCGCAGCGAGCCAGTTCCGCGGCGGCATCATCATGGGCATCGGACTCGCTCTGACCGAGGAAACGCAGTTCGATGAGCGCAACGGCCGAATCGTGAACCCGAGTCTTGCCGACTATCACATTCCGGTGCATCTGGACGTGCCGGAGATCGAGATCATGTGGACGGATATTCCCGATCCGCACACGCCAATGGGAGCGCATGGCGTTGGAGAAATCGGCATTACCGGAACCGGGGCGGCGATTGCGAATGCGGTGTATAACGCGACCGGGAAGCGCGTGCGTGACCTGCCGATAACGCTCGATAAGCTTTTTAGGTAAAGGGTGAAAGGTCGCGCCGCCCGAGCCCGTTAAACGTTCGGCGTCGCAGCGTCCGCATGGACTAGGGCTCTGAATTTCAGTTCTTGGTGGAGTGAACCCTTCGGGTTGGACCAGCGAGGCGCTTCAAACTAAGCCGGCTGCTGGGCGAGATGGGTTTCAAATTCTGCTGGCGATATGTAGGCAAGGGCCGAGTGCAGCCGCTTGGCATTGTAGATCTCCTCAATGAACCTGGGCAATCCGCGGATGTCTCGTAGCCGGCGATGTAAACGTCCTCGACTTTCAGGGTTTTCATGAAGCTCTCTGCCTGAGCATTGTGATAAGGGTTGCCGACCGCGCTCATGGAGCCATACCGGCGGCATCGAGCGCTCGTCGATAGGTCTCACTCGCGTGGTATCCGCGGTTCGTGTGGTGGACGCAGCCGGGTGGAGGCTTTCTGTTCTCAAGCGCCTAACGCAATGCTGCTAATGCCAGGGGCGTATCTAGGCGTTTTGACAGGCCATAGCCAACGACTTTCCGGCTGCAAGCATCGAGAATGACGGCGAGATAGCAAAAGGTTCCAAAACGGCTTCTATGCCCAGGGGCAGTCCGCTTCAGCGCTGCGCTAGGGTCCGACTTCGAACCAGAGAATTAGGAAAGTTATTGCGCCTCCGCCCGCAAAGACACGACAACTTCCTCGTGGGCGAAATGGCGGAGGTGAAATTTTGCCAGAGGTTAGCCATTAAAGTTTTGCGCTTTCTGCTCAATTCGTCGTCCCTTTACGCCGGGCGATGTACTCGGCATTCAAAAGATCAACCAGGTCGTCGGCCTGCTCGTTGTCCAGTCCGTCTTGCGGTGTGCCGCTCACCTCAGCCGTTAGCCCGGTAAATATGTCGTAGACGGCCCAGAGTCCCGTTCCGTCCTCTCGTGTGGCATAGCGGTTTTCTGTTTTTCTCTTCATTCGCGCAACGTGCCATCGCGCCGCAGAGAGTCAAGATTCAAGCCGGCAGGAACTACCGAACCAGATGGCCGTTCTCATCGTACCTACAGGAGGACGAACCATGGTAATCGAGAACGCACCGACAGAAAAAGGTAAAGAAGGCGCAAGAGGGCTCCATAAAGCGGCCAAGGCTGAGGAGCGCCAGACCGAGGCTGAGAAAGGTTCCGACCTTGCGAAGGGGGCGGATCGCTTCGAGGAACGGTCCAAGAGTTCGGACGGAAAGAGTGCGGGGGAAAAGCAACGCTAACACCGCTCGCCTTCCGGCCGAGAGCGAAAACGTCGTTTCGCTCTAGAACAGCTCCGGTACCGCGACTAGCTTTTGATTCGTGCGCCCTAACTCCACGAGCAAATTAACGAGCGCCCCATGCCCCTCGGGCGCTCGTTTTTATATCCCTGCTTCAAGCCTTGGTCCGGGCGGATTATTCGTCTTCATCGCACTCGACAATTTCGCACACCGAGTCAGTCGATGTTCTGTTCGCACATTCGTTAAGTGCTCGCTCGCGGGCAGCGCCCTCGTTGTCATAGCTGTAGCTATAGCCGTACGTTCCCTCCTCCGAAACGGCAGTACAGCCCCATGCAAGGGCCGACGTGTTCGAAAGCGCAAAGGCAGTTACGAGGACAAGGGCGCTGAGGCCCGTCCGTCCGGTAGGTGTCATGTATTTTCCCCAAAAATGGAAATGCGCGGCTGCGCACACACTAATTAAGCCAAACGTTCTACACTCATGCAAGGCGGTTGGCTAAACCGACACGGCCAAATTTGGGCGTTGAGTTAATTGCGAAACGCTCAACGGTTGACGGGGCGTGGTTGTTGAGCGCTATGTTCAGAGCAGCCGGAGGGATTAATGCTAATCGAAGACGACAGCGAACTTGACCAGTATGACATCCGTAGGAGCCCCGCAGGCCAGTGGGAAGTATATCACCTCTCGACGGGACTCGTCGTTGTCCTCAATGGGAGTCCACTCCGCGGATTGTATGTCGAGGAAGCTCAACAAGTTGCCGGATTGCTAAATGAAGAGCAAGCGAGACAGGCACGGGGAAGGACCCATTGAACAAAGATACGAAGGAACTTGTTGAAGCCGTCTCGGCTATACATGCGGCACATACCAATGCACTTATTGTTCTGGTGAAAACTCTCAACGAAAGCGGACATCTCGACCCGGCGCATTACGCTGCGAACATCCGCATGACAATCGACGCTAATCGAAACACCATCGGGCCTGGTGCTCAGCGACTGTTGATGGATATTGCCAGTTTGCTGGATATCGAGGATGACACAGGGACAGCATAATAGCGCGTGCTACCAGCGGCGATTGAGTCGTATGCGAAAAGAGGGGCTCGGTTTACCGTTGAGGTATTGCCACCGAGCCCTTGCGCCGTCTAGGCGGACACCCGCCGACCGCCGTACCGTGACCTTATCATCCGGGGCTGTACACCTGGCGAATTCACCAGAATGCCCTTCATCTTTCCAAAAGACCGAATTTCGTCTCGCACACTCCAATACGCTTATGCCCATCCCAGGCCATAGAGCAGGTCTTCAACGTTGCATCGTAGAAAACGTCCCGATCCCGCTGCGGCCATTCTTCCAGGAAATCAATCGCGTAGGAGCAAGCGCTCGATCGCCAGCGTTATTGTGCTAACGGGCGACAAGGGGAACATTTTGCGAGAATGGAAATGGCTCGACGCCACAGTTCCGCTATCGGCTACGGCGAAATTTCTGAGGTCACCCGCAAAAGGCGCACAAAACTTGTTGGTGGCTACATCCGATCGGACGGCAAACGCGTTAGACCCTATGCAAGAAGCACCCGATAAAAGACTGGGGCAGGCTCAATACCTGCCCCTTATTGTAACTCAGTTGGTGCGGCAGCGGCCCGTGCGGGTCGTTTCCTTGTCGCCATCGTCATAGGCGATGCCGATCTTTTCACCGGCCAGCGAAGCAATCTTGCCGGGGAACCATTCGCCAGCGTTTTTGTAATTGCATTCGACCTTCATGCCGATCATCCAGTCGTAGGGGCGGACGTCGCTGATCGAGACCGTTTCTTTGTCGCCATCGTCGTAGCGAATGGTGATTTTACCGCCGCCAATCTTGGAAACGACGCCTGGATACCAATAACCAGCGCCCTGCCAATTTCCGAGCACCCAGTCACCAACAGTCTGAGCGTGCGCGACTACACTGCCGCCAGAGAACAAACCCGCGGCAAGCGCCAACATCACCAGTTTTTTCAAGACAAACTCCCTCGGGTTCCCACCCGCTTTCCTCTGCCGATATGGCTTGAGGAGCCGGCGCCTTTGACTTTGACGGCGGCAACTACAGGAACGGATGTGAGCGATTGATAATTCGTCCATAAGCACTGGATATTTTCGGGCGATGATTTGTGGGCATGCTACGGCTAGTCTCAATGCCGTTTTCCTTAAGCATGACAACTCACTCGTGGCCGTCTTGAAAAAGGTCGAGAGAGTGAGGTGACAAGGCCCATCCCCGATCATTAGGGCGATGGCCTTAGCTCTCCTCAGCGGCGCCCGCATCAACGACCGCCAATCCGAACAGCATACGCCCATCAAGCGGGATGTCGAATCTATTCGCCCCGGCGTGAGATCAACATCGACACGTGCCTGCTAATCCATCAGGTATCGATGTGGGCAGATCGGGAGATTAAAGCCAGGCGAAGGGCCTCTCCATGGACAAAAGCGGCCCCCCGTCACGGCGCGTCGCAGGTTACGCATTGCCGCAAGCAGCTAACAGTGAGTGAGAACAGATGTTCCGCGGTCTGGCCTACATGTTGATTTTGTAGACGTCGGCGTCCTCGCGCAGACCCTTATAGGACGCGTGTCGGAGGTTTCCGTCAGCCGTCCACGCGCTCCATGCCCGCAGGCCGTTCGAAAGTTTGCTGCTCCATCGCCTTCGATCTCCTGAGAAAGACGGATGGGGCCATCGGCCTCCTCCGGCACCAGATCCTCCAGCAACCGCCGCCGGTCTTCCTCATCCATGCGCGTCATATCGTGCCCGTCGAAATAAAGCATGTCGAAGGCACAAAAGATCGCGCTGACGGCGGCTTTTTCTCAGCCGCGGCCGCGGAGCGCGTCTTGCAAGCCATTGAAGTCCGATCGGCCTATCTCGTCGAGGACTACAGCCTCCCCATCTAGGATTGCCGTGCTGACTGGCAGCGCCGCGGCGGCCTCTGGTATCGCTGGGGAACCGCTCTGTCCATTCTTCCCGCCGCGTGTGGGTATCCTCACCTTGCCATGTTCGAGGTGAACGGCCAGGCGATATCCATCCCACTTGATCTCAAATAGCCAGTTCGTTTCCGATGGAGCCTTTGACACCAGCCTCGCCAAGCACGGCTCGATACGAGCCGGTATAGGGTCGAAGGAGAGTTGTGGTTGATCCGGATTACGTGAGCGGCAACGCTGGCCGCGCAGCGTACCATCATCTTCCTGGAGGAGAGGGACCAGGCGCGTTGGCTTCGACGGGCATTTGATCATGCGCCCAGTCCAACAGGCATTTGTTTCGATCAGATTACGGAGCGGAAGGCCGGGCTCTCTTGCGGTCAAGCGCAATTTTGGTACCGCGGATTTGGTCGGCCGCCTCAAGTAGGTGAGTCTTGAACTCTTCGTTTGAGAGTTGGGAAACCATCCCCGTCGAGCTGATAATGTCGATCGCGACGTCAGAGTTCGCAGTTACTTCGACATCGCCGAGTGCCTCGCCACCCTCCTGTATCGTGATGTAGGCGCGAATAAGCAGCATTAGCTTCTCGGAGTCGGACAGCAGTCCGGGGATGTTCGCGGCATGGATCAATTCTGCGGCGACGTCAGAAATTGCCTTCAAGAGGGTCGGCCTACGAGAGAAGAAAATGCCCCGCACGGGGCGGGGCAAGTGCTGAACAGAAAGTGGTTGGCGCGATGAGAATGCGTAATCGAGGCAATAGTTCCCTAAAGCGAGTTCACAATCGGCTCCGGGCGTCCTTCGAAAGTGGACTTGTTCACTGCGCGGCTTACGCGGTGAAACTGCATGCTGGCGTCCTGATTGCGCCCCAAAAGGATACCCTTCAGATTCTCGATCGGCGTTTGCGGGCTGAGCCAGGCATCGAAGGCGGCCAGATCGAGGATGACCGGCATACGATCATGGATCTGACTGATTGGGGCCACGGCCGGCGCGATGACAATGGTGCAGCTCGTGACTGCCAATTCGAGCTTGGTGTTGTGCGCCCAAAGCCCTGCAAAGGCGAAGGGGCGTTCTCCCGGCATCTGAATAAGCCAGGGGTCTCGCCCGCCGTCGTCAGCCTTGGTCCATTCGTAGAAGCCATCCGCCGGGATAAGGCACCGCCGCGCCTTGAAGGCATCGCGAAATCCCGGCGCGGTATCGACGGTTTCGATGCGGGCGTTGAACATCGCCGCCTTCGGAAGTGCCTTCGCCCAGTGCGGCACAAGCCACCAACGACCGTTGTCGACCACCTGTTCACCATCGTCGTCAAGCCGGATAAAGGGAACGGTTTGCGTTGGCGCGATGTTGTACCGGGCCTCGGCGTTTCGGCTTTTGATTCTGTCGGTCAGCCGGTAGAGAGCCACCAGCTCCCGCGAGGACAACATTTGCGTGAAATGGCCGCACATGCTTGCTCACCCTGTCAGCTTTCGCATAATCGCGTACGCGTTTTCATTGCACCCCAAGGACAGGATGTGATGGTCCGCCAAGGAAGCGATGGCCACGCAAGCCTCGCCCTCATCCCATCCTGCCCTCAACGCCTTCCAGACCAACGCCTGGAATTCGGCCTCTAATTCTTCTTCGCATTGGAGGAAGCGGTCCTCGGGCTGTTCCGTCGGTCGTGGTCCAAGAATTGGCATCCGCGAAGGATAGGGCGGTCGTGTCAGCTCGACAAGCAGACCCTCGTTTCTAGGCCGGCTTGCACCCGCTCGAAAATGATTGGGCGCATGAAAAAATGCATCTTGAACGCCCAAAATCTGAGAATTATTGTTGAAGCCGGAGGCAATTTGAGGAGGTTGAGATGGGCTCCAGCTTTTTCACCAAAGGCACATTCGAGCCTGAGGAACTGGGAGCGCTCAAGTCGCTATTCGACGAAATAATCGCGCAGCCGTGGTTCGATAAGACGCCACAGAACGTGGAGAGCTTCGCGAAGTATCTCTTCGAAACTTTCCCGGCTGTGCATTTCGACCCGAGAAAGCACCGATCCATCATCGAAACGTCGGCGCGCATGTTTTATGCGCGAGATGACCGGTGAATTGGCGACGATACGTGAATAAGCACAGCGGCTCCTAACACGAGGAGAAAGGCGAACAATGAGTGACGGAAGACCCAAGGCAAAGTTCGGGTCGCTTTGGGGGGACCTTGATGAAAGCAAACGCGTCGCACAAGAGCTTGAAGACGCGGCACGGAAGGCGCGCGAGGAGAAAACTCGCGAACTGCGCGCGAAGCGTCTCGCGCATCAACGGCCCTCTGACGGCGCTTCGGCGAAGGCCACGGATTAGGAATTTTCTTCGACATTCTCGATGAAACGAAAAGAGACGAGCCGCGTTACGGACATCGCTAAACTGGGAGGAGTGCCATGACCAACGCATGGAAGGCGCCGGTTGAAATCCATTTCGGGATGATTGGAACGCGCACAGTGTCAGGACCATTCGACGCTCTGATCTATTTGACGGATCAATGGCCAAATCGATCCGGACCCCGCTTTGCTAAAGCGCGGGTGGCTTGCAAAGCAGCGGTTGAAGGGCGCCTTGAAGCAGAGGCTGCGCGCGAAGAATTCATCGCAGCCGCCAGGGAAGTTCGGATGCATTAACACGGCTGCGGTGATGAAGAGCTTATATCTGGGACTACGGCGGGTCCTTGCCTGACAGCGTGACACAACCGTTACGGCGTTAACCACTTACGTACCGTAATGCCAATCTTCATAGAGCAGATTTCGGACTGTTGGATCTTTTCGGTTGAGGCAATCTTATTCGGTTGCAACCGAATGGAGTATATCGATGCACCGAAACAGAGACCTGATCCGTTATCACCTGGAAAGTGTCATCGAGTTAGCGGACGAAAGCTCGCTTCCTGTTCTCCGATATTTGGCCGAAATGGCCGTCCAGGAGAACGAAAACCCAAAAGAGACGGCTGCCAGGAAGCAAGTCCAGAACGAGCCGCACGAAGCGTTGCGGAAGTTGGAGCGGATGCTGAAGGTGGGGTAAGTGCCCTATTCAGGCACTGTTGCCCCGCTCGTAACTCTTGCGTTGGGCGGGGGGTGTCGTCGCTCACGTCTTCCCCCTATCGATCAGAATGTTAGCGGCAAGCAAGCAGGGAAAATTCGCTTCGCATCGGTCGGTCCCGTAGAGGTCGCAACCGATGGCGAGCCGGCGACGGATTTCCATGAACTCAATCCGGGCGCCGAACTTTTTCACCAGCGCCTTGCGGTCATAGACGCCGTGCCGGTCGTATCTACGGCAATCCATGTCGATCGTCTCTCCGCGGAAATCCTTCAGTCTTGGCCGCGTCATTGCGCAATTCTCCATTGATCCTGACCAGCATGGAGCGCTTGCAGCCGTCCGCGCTCATCACAGGCGCCCACCTCGATGTCGAAGCAGTCACCCGCACTGGCGCGCATCAGTTCCAATAACCATCTTGGGCGGACAACGCCTGCCACCGGCAGACATTCTGAGGGCATCATGGATATGCGCCACTGTGTGGCCGAGGCGGGCTGGCCATAATCCGTGGCTTCTGCCTGCCGGCGCCATCGGCAGATAATGAGCCCTTTCGTGCCCGACTTCTCCGCCGCCAACTGGAGACGGCGAGATGCCACCAGTGGCAGGCGCACAAGCTCGACAACCATCACCGCCACGCCTCCGAACCGCAGTATCTCTTCCGCGCTGTCGAGGACGCCAACCGCATGCGGCAGCACTCTTCGCGATACCTCAAATTTTTGAAAGGCAGGCTTTTTGGGACGGTGCGACTGAACCGGTGCGCAAAAATTCTCGTAATGGACGCTGTTGAACGAATGCGCTTATGCGCACGATCGACAAGAAAGACCGCATCCTTCTGCCGCCAACGTGGGAGCGTGCATTTGCGTACAATTGCTTTGGAAACGACCATGCCATTAAAAGTTCGCTTCTTAGTTATTCTGGCCTTGGCGGCCAGCCTGACTGCGGGAGTCGCTGCCAGTGCTAGTGCCTCCCCAAAAGTGGTCAAGGTTGGGCTTGACCACTATCGCGGCACGTGGCTCGAAATCGCGCGGACGCCCATGTTCTTGACCGACGGTTGCGTCGCAGGGTATTCGACCTACCGGAAGGGTAGGGCCCCCGACGAAGTCCTGGTCGAAGACGGTTGCCGCGTCGATACCCCAGAAGGCCGCTTGAAGACTGTCACCGGTAGCGGAAAAATAGAAGATTTCGGGACAACAAACGCCAAGATGCGTGTCCGTTATCCGCTGCTGATCAAATTCAACTACTGGGTCCTCTACAAGTCCCCGGACAATTCTTGGTTCATTAGCGCTAGTCCGTCGATGAAGGAACTTTGGATCTACTCTCGAACCGTTCCTTCGAAAAAGAGGCTAGAGCGGATGGTGCGAAAGGCGAGCGAGCTCAGCTATGATGTTAGAAAGCTCGAGTTCCCGGCTCAATGACTTTTTAAAGCTTGCCGGTTGAACGGCGATCACTTGATCGGCGATGTCTTGGCCGTCCCTTGCGACAGTTCCATCGTGGGGAGCTAACGCTCAACCGAGAACCCGCTGCTCAGCACATCTAGCGTTGCGTCGTTATCGGATTGCTCGCGTATGCCCGCGTGTAAGTTTGCGGACATCCGCGTTGCTAGGCGTCACGATCGACGCATCGCTTGAAGGCGGCGTTGTCACTTCATTACAAAACTTGCTCCGTCACCCATGGTAACTGAGCCTTTCGAG
>NZ_WHSB02000003.1 GCF_010994755.1 Shinella lacus | reverse complement strand
TCTCGAACAAGGAGGTGTTCCACTATGCGGATGGCTTCGTGTCGATCCCGCAGGGACCGGGCCTCGGCATCGAGGTGGACGAGGCCTATGTCATCGAGCGGGCCAAGGAAGGCCATCGCTGGCGCAACCCCGTCTGGCGCCATGAGGATGGCAGCGTGGCCGAGTGGTGAGGAGAGCGGATATGGCTGGACGTCTTGAGGGAAAACGCGTCGTCGTCACGGGCGCAGCGCAGGGCATCGGCCTTGCCATTGCCGAGGTCTTTCTTGGCGAGGGGGCGAGCCTCTTCCTGATCGATCGCGATGGCGACCTGCTTGCGGCGGAAGCCGCGCGGCTTCGGGCAACCGGTGGGCGGGTGGCTCATGCGTCGGCGGACATCACGGATGCCGACGCCATCGAGCGTGCCGTTGCTGTTGCGACCAGCGAAATCGGTCGGCCGAACGCACTCGTCAACAATGCCGGCGTCAACGTCTTCTTCGAGCCGCTGAAACTCTCGGATGCCGACTGGCAGCGCTGTTTCGACATCAACCTCAAAGGCGCCTGGAATTGCAGCAGGGCCGTGCTGCCAGGCATGATCGAGGACGGCGGCGGTGTCATCCTCAACATCGCCTCGACCCATGCCTTCACCATCATCCCGCACACCTTTCCCTACCCCGTCGCCAAACATGCGTTGCTCGGCATGACCAAGGCGCTCGGCCTCGAATATGCCGGGCAGGGGGTTCGCGTGAACGCGCTCGCGCCCGGTTACGTGCGCACCCAGAAGGCCGTCGAATACTGGAACAGTTTTCCCGATCCCGTCGCGGCGGAAGCGGCGACGATGACGCTGCATCCGGGCGGGCGCATCGCGACGCCGGAAGAGATCGCCAAGGCCGCTCTCTTCATGACATCCGATGAGTGCCCTTTCATGAACGCCACATGCCTGACGGTGGATGGCGGCCTGAGCGTCCTGCACCACCCCTGAACACCCACCTTTCTTCAAACCATCCGAACCTCCGGCGCACCCTTCGCCGGAGGTTTTTCTTTGCCCGTTCCTTGCTTGACCAATAATAACTCCGATTATATGAGAATATGAAAATCGGCATCATATGGAAGTGAGGAGGGGACATGTCCCGGAAATTGCGGTCGCAGCACTGGTTCGGCGGGATGGACAAGGATGCGTTCATTCACCGGAGCTGGATGAAGAACAACGGACTGCCGGACGACGCTTTCGACGGGCGGCCGGTCATCGGCATCTGCAACACCTTCTCCGAACTCACCCCCTGCAACGCGCATTTCCGCGGGCTGGTCGAGCATATCAAGGCGGGCGTGCTGGAGGCGGGTGGCCTGCCCTTGGAGTTCCCGGTCTTCTCCTGCGGCGAATCGAACCTGCGCCCGACCGCCATGCTCTTCCGCAACCTCGCCTCGATGGATGTGGAGGAGGCGATCCGCGGCAATCCGATGGACGGCGTCGTGTTGATGGCGGGCTGCGACAAGACCACGCCGTCGCTGGTCATGGGCGCCGCCTCCTGCGACCTGCCGTCCATCGTCATTTCGGGCGGGCCGATGCTGAACGGACGGCTGAAGGGCCGCACCATCGGCTCCGGCACCGATGTCTGGAAATTCTCCGAGGATGTGCGCGCCGGTGTGATGTCGCAGAAGGATTTCCAGGCCGCCGAAAGCGCCATGTCGCGCTCGCCCGGCCATTGCATGACCATGGGCACGGCCTCCACCATGGCCTCGATGGTGGAGGCCCTCGGCCTCGCGCTGCCCGGCAACGCCGCCTATCCCGCCGTCGATGCCCACCGCGCACGACTGGCGCGGCTCACCGGGCGGCGGATCGTTGAGATGGTCGCCGAGGACCTGCGCCTGTCACAGATCCTGACGCGGGACGCCTTTGCCAATGCCATCCGCATCAATGGCGCGATCGGCGGCTCGACCAATGCCGTCGTGCATCTGCTGGCGATCGCCGGCCGGATCGGCACCGAACTGACGCTCGACGACTGGGACAATTTTGGTCGCGACGTGCCGACGATCCTCAACCTGATGCCATCGGGCGCCTATCTGATGGAGGATTTCTGTTATGCCGGCGGCCTTCCCGTCGTCATGAAGGAGATCGCCGACCTGCTACATCTCGACGCCCTGACGGTGACCGGGCAAAGCGTCGGCGCCAATATCGAAGGCGTCGAGAACTACAATGACGACGTCATCCTGCCGCGCGACAAGGCACTGACCGCAAGTGGCGGCATCGCCGTGCTGCGCGGCAATCTCGCGCCCGGCGGCGCCATCATCAAACCCTCCGCCGCGACACCGGCGCTGATGCAGCATCGCGGCCGCGCCGTCGTCTTCGAGACGATCGATCACTACAAGGCGCGCATCGACGATCCGGCGCTCGAGATCGGCGAGACCTCGATCATGGTGCTGAAGAACTGCGGGCCGAAGGGTTATCCCGGCATGGCCGAGGTTGGCAACATGGCGCTGCCGCAGAAGCTGCTGAAGCAGGGCGTGCGCGACATGGTGCGCATCTCCGATGCCCGCATGTCCGGCACGGCCTTCGGCACGGTGGTGCTGCACACGGCACCCGAAGCCGCCGTCGGCGGCACGCTGGCACTGGTCAAGGATGGCGATTGGATCGAGCTCGACGTCGCGGGCCGCAGGCTTCATCTCGATGTCGACGAGGCCGAACTCGCGCGCCGACGGGCGGCCTGGACAGCGCCGGTGCCGGCGATGGCCGGCGGCTACCAGGGCCTCTATGTCGAGCGCGTCATGCAGGCGGATACGGGGGCCGACCTCGATTTCCTCGTCGGCAGCCGCGGCCACGCGGTTCCGCGCGAAAGCCATTGAGGAAGTGTCGATGAACGATTTTCGGGTCGAAGACCTTCACGGCATCCACGCCATTCTCTACGCGCTTTTCGACGGCGAGGAGAGGCTCGACCGCGCAGCCATGCGCCGGCAGACGGAGATCTGCCTGGCGAGCGGCGTGCATGGCATGGCCGCGCTCGGCCTTGCAACGGAAGCCGCCAAGCTCAATGAGCGCGAGCGCATGGCCGTGATGGACTGGGTGGTGGAGGATACGGCCGGCCGCGTGCCCGTCGCGCTGACGATCTTCGGCGCCTCCATCGAGGAGCAGGTGCGCCAGGCGCGGCATGCGACTGCAGCCGGCGCCGACTGGCTGATCCTCCAGCCGCCGATGGTCGGCCAATATTCCGCCGCCGAATATATCCGCTTCTTCGGCCGCGTCGCCGACCGCACCGACCTGCCGCTTGCCATCCAGAACGCGCCGGCTTTGATGGGCCGCGGGCTGACGGCCGCCGACATCCGCGAACTGGTGCGCCAGCATCCGAATATCCGCCTGGTGAAGGGCGAGGGGCCGGTTGTCGACATCGCTCATCTCATCGAGGTAACGGAAGGGCAACTGCCGGTGTTCAACGGCCGCGCCGGGCTGGAACTGCTCGAAAACCTGCGCATCGGCTGCCGCGGCCTGATCCTGGCGCCCGATTCCATCGATCTTGCCGTGCGCGCCTATGAATTCTTCTGCGATGGCTGGGACGAGCACGCAGAGGAGGAATACCGCCGCATGATGCCGGGCGTGGTCTTCACCATGCAGGGCATCGAGAACCTCATCTGCTACGGCAAGCGCCTGTTCGGCGAACGGGCAGGCATCGCCATCCACGACCGCGCACCGGCCATGCGGCCGACATCGATCGGCCTCGACATGACCCGGCGCTACGCCACCGCGATGGGTGGCTTTCCCGAATAGGGACGACGGTCTATGAACGAGGGAGAAAAGCAGGGGAGAGGGCGCGTATGAAGGTTATCGCTCGGGAGGATCGCGGCCTGCCGGCCCGCATCGCAGGCGATATCGGCCGGCGCATCACGCTCGGCGAGTTGAAGGTCGGCGACACCCTGCCGAAGGAAGCCGACATGCTGGCCGGCCTCGGCGTCAGCCGCACGACGCTGCGCGAAGCGCTGAAAATCCTCTCGACCAAAGGCTTTATCGAAGCGAAACCCCGCCTGGGTACGCGCGTGCGGGCAGCCGAACACTGGAACACGCTCGATCCGGTCGTGCTTTCCTGGCAGGGCGACGCCGACGACCAGGAGGCGCTTGCCGAAGAACTCTTCGAGATCCGCCTGTCGATCGAGCCGCTGGCCGCGCGGCTGGCGGCCCGGAGGGGTTCGGCACGCGAACATGCGCAGATCCGCGCCGCCTACCTGCGCATGGCGGAGGAGCGGGCCGGCCTCGAAGAGGCGATCGAGGCGGATATCGACTTCCACCTGCAGATCTTCCAGGCGGCGCACAATCGTTTCCTGCTGCCCGTCGCCTCGGTCATCCGCGCCGCCCTGTCGATCAGCATTCCCAAGACCATGGCGGCATCCGGCGGGTTCGGCCAGTCGCTGGCCCAGCACGAGGCGATCCTCGTTGCCATCGAAGCGCGCGACGAGGAGACGGCCGCCAGCACCGCTGCGACCCTGATCGCCTCGACATACAAGCGGAACTTCCAGACGGCCTGAGCGAGTGGCGAAAAAAAAGAAGCCCCGCACGAAGCGGGGCAGCGAGCGCCACGGTTTGGCTCCCAATGACGCGGGGAAGCTCGCGGGTTACGCGAGTGGTATCCGGATAAGGTCTTGCCCCCGTCCAGGGAAGGTCTGATTCGGCGATTCCGGTACGCCTGTGCAAATAAATTGCACCCCCGTACACTTTTGCCCGCCCCTTGAGCAAAAAATGCCTACGCAATGGGCAGATCAGAAGGCTTCCTTCAGGATCGCCGAGAAGAGCGGATCGAAGGCGCGGCGGATGGGTTCTGCGGCGGCGCCGAGGGCCACGGCCCAAGGGCCGATCATGCCGAGTTGCAGGCGCGGAAGCGCGCGGTTCTGGCGGTCGGCATTCGACGGGATGAGGGGGAACATTTCGGCGAAGAGGCGCTTGGCCAGCGGTTCGGGTGCGCTGCCGGAGAGGATGACGGTCTCGGGGTCGAAAATCGTCTCGACCATGTGCACCGCATGACGCATGTCGGCGGCGGCGCCAGCCAGCCATTCCAGCACGCGCGGATCGTCTGCCAGCGTCAGCCGCTCGACTTCGGCATAGGCTTCGGTGGTCGCCGAATCGAGGCCGAGATGCTGGAAGAGCGAGGCCAGCGAAGCGCGGTGTTCCAGCGGCGACTGCACCCCGCCGCGCGAAAAAAGCACCATGCCGATCTCGCCGGCATTGCGGTTGCTGCCGGTATAGAGTTCGCCCCCGAGGATGAGGCCGGCGCCGATGCCGTAGCCGAAATAGATGCAGACGACATGGTCGAGCCCGTCGGCCGAACCGTTCATCCGCTCCGCCGTCGCGCAGGCGCTCGCGTCGTTCTGGAGGCTGGTGGCAAGGCCGGTGCCGGCGGCGAGCGTTTCCACCAGCGGGAAATCCTGCCACTGCGCCATCATCCAGGTATCATCGTCCGACGGTTCCAGCCCGAATGGCCCGGGCATCGCCACGCCGAGCCCCGCAAGCCGGTGCGCCGATTCAGGGATACGGCCGGCAAGATCCTGGCGTACGGTCTCGATGAGGCGCAGGATAAGCTTGCTGCCCTCCGCAGGGCCGCCGGGCGGCAGGTTCGCCATGGCCCGCGCAACCTCGCGCCCCAGGAGGTCCACGGCAACGACGCGCGTCAGGTGCCGGTCGATCTGCACGCCGAGCGCAAAAGCCCCCTCGGGCACCAGCCGATAGGGCGTCGAGGGCTGGCCGCGCGCGCCGCGCACAACATCCTCCGAGGCGACGAGACCGTCCGCCTCCAGGCTTTCGATGAGGTTCGAGACGGTCTGCTTGGTCAGCCGCGTGGCGCGGGCGAGATCGGCGCGCGAAAGCGGCCCGTTCAGGCGGATGGCCTCGATGAGGACGCGCCGGTTGTGCGCGCTGGTGCCTTCCTGATTGGTCCCGCTCTTGGCCCGGATCGTCCGCAGTTCGTTCATCGGCACTTCCCTCTTGACACCATTTGAATAATACAGAACATTTAAGTCAAGCCATTTGACTTAATAAGAGACCAGAGAGTTTCAGGGAACGGCGGGGTCTGGTGCCGCGCCGAAACGACTTCACAAACAGGAGGACGCAATCATGTTGAAATCCATAAAGAAGACCTTGCTCGGTGCAGCGCTGATTGCGGCTGTTTCCGCCCCGCACGCCCTCGCGGAGACGACGCTCAACGCACTCTTCATGGCGCAGGCCGCCTATAGCGAAGCCGATGTGCGCGCCATGACCGACGCCTTCACCAAGGCGAACCCGGACATAAAGGTGAACCTGGAATTCGTGCCCTACGAAGGCCTGCACGACAAGGCCGTGCTCGCGCAAGGGTCCGGCAGTGGCTACGACGTCGTGCTGTTCGACGTGATCTGGCCCGCCGAATATGCGACGAACAACGTGCTGGTCGACGTTTCGGCCCGCATCACCGACGACATGAAGAAGGGTGTTCTGCCCGGCGCCTGGACGACCGTCGATTATGACGGCAAGTCCTACGGCATGCCGTGGATCCTCGACACCAAATACCTGTTCTACAACAAGGAAATCCTCGAAAAGGCCGGCATCAAGGCACCGCCGAAGACCTGGGCCGAGCTCAGCGAACAGGCGAAGGTCATCAAGGACAAGGGCCTGCTCGCCACGCCGATCGCCTGGAGCTGGTCGCAGGCCGAAGCCGCGATCTGCGATTACACCACGCTGGTCAGCGCCTATGGCGGCGCGTTCCTGAAGGACGGCAAGCCGGCCTTCACCGAGGGCGGCGGTCTCGAAGCGCTGACCTACATGGTCGACAGCTACAAGTCCGGCCTCACCAACCCGAACTCCAAGGAATTCCTCGAAGAGGACGTGCGCAACGTCTTCCAGAACGGCGAGGCGGCCTTCGCGCTCAACTGGACCTACATGTACAACATGGCCAATGGCGGCGAAGACAGCAAGGTCAAGGGCAAGGTCGGCGTCGTGCCGGCACCCGGCGTCGAAGGCAAGAGCGAGGTTTCGGCCGTCAACGGCTCGATGGGCCTCGGCATCACCGCGACGAGCAAGAGCCCGGAAGAAGCCTGGAAATACATCGTTCACATGACCTCGCAGGAAACGCAGAACGCCTATGCGAAGCTCAGCCTGCCGATCTGGGCCTCGTCCTACGAGGACCCGGCCGTCACCGCCGGCCAGGAAGAGCTGATCGCCGCCGCTAAGCTCGGCCTTGCCGCCATGTATCCGCGCCCGACCACGCCGAAATACCAGGAGCTTTCCACGGCCCTGCAGCAGGCCATCCAGGAAGCCCTGCTCGATCAGGCTTCGCCTGAGGATGCCCTGAAGTCGGCTGCGGAAAACAGCGGCCTCTGATCACCCGGACTTGCGGGCGGTTCCGGCCGCCCGCACACTGACCACCCAGACGATATGAAGAGGACGCTATGTCCAGCACCTGGATGACGACCCGGGCATGGCTGCTCATGCTGCCGCTTCTGGTGATCATGATCGCCGTGATCGGCTGGCCGATGATCGATACGGTCCGGCTGTCCTTCACCGATGCCAAGCTCGTCGGCACGGGCGGCAGTTTCGTCGGCATCGACAATTATGTGAAGATGCTGTCGAGCAGCAATTTCCAGCGCGCGCTCTACGCTACCACCTGGTTTGCCGTGGTCTCCGTGGCGGCGGAAATGGTGATCGGCGTTCTCGCGGCGCTCCTGCTGAACCAGCAGTTCTATGGCCGCGCCGTGTTGCGCGCCCTGCTGATCCTGCCCTGGGCCTTGCCGACCGTCGTCAATGCAACGCTGTGGCGGCTGATCTATAATCCGGAATATGGCGCGCTGAATTCCGCGCTGACGCAGATCGGCCTGCTCGACAGCTATCGCTCCTGGCTCGGCGAGCCGGGCACCGCCATGACGGCGCTGATCGTCGCCGATTGCTGGAAGAATTTTCCGCTCGTCGCCTTTATCGCGCTTGCCGCCCTCCAGGCCGTGCCGCGCGATATCACCGCCGCCTCGCTCGTCGATGGCGCGGGTCCCTTCAACCGCTTCCGCTTCGTCATCCTGCCCTATCTCGCCGGCCCCCTGATGGTTGCGCTGGTGCTGCGCACCATCGAGGCCTTCAAGGTGTTCGACATCATCTGGGTGATGACGCGCGGTGGCCCGGCCAATTCGACGCGCACCCTGTCGATCCTCGTCTACCAGGAGGCGTTCTCCTTCCAGCGCGCCGGCTCCGGCGCCTCGCTGGCGCTCGTCGTCACGCTCATCGTGACGGTGCTGGCGGTCGGCTACGGCATGCTCGTGCGCCGCACCGCGGGGAGCGCCACCTGATGGAACGCCGCAGCCTCCTCGCATCGATCCTCATCCACGGCGCGGCCCTGCTGCTCGCCGCCGTCATCCTCGCGCCGATCTTCTGGCTCTTCGTGATGAGCATTTCGCCCGCCGCCGATCTCGTCGCGCGACCCTTGAAGTGGTGGCCGAGCGAGATGGATTTTTCGCGTTATGCCACGCTGCTCTCGACCATTCCGAACAGTGCCGGTGCGGCCTTCGTCGCCTCGCTCGTCAACAGCATACTCGTCGCCGGAATGGCGACCATCGCGGCGATCGTGCTCGCGGTTCCGGCCGGCTGGGCCGTGTCGCGCACGCCGTCGATCGGCTGGTCGCTGTCGCTGGTGATCGCCACCTACATGCTGCCGCCGGTGGCGCTTGCCGTGCCGCTCTACATGGCGCTCGCGACCTTCGGGCTGCTGAATTCGGTGTTCGGCCTGGCACTCGTCTATCTCAGCATTCTCGCACCCTTCACCACTTGGCTGATGAAATCCGGCTTCGACGGTATCCCGCGCGAAATCGAGCAGGCGGCGATGATCGACGGGGCGAGCCTTTTCGCCACGCTGCGCATCGTCACCCTGCCGCTCGCCATGCCCATCGTCGCGACCTCGGCGCTCTTCGCCTTCCTGCTCGGCTGGGACGAATTCTTCTATGCTCTGCTCTTTACCTCCGACCAGCGCGCGCGAACTTTGACGGTCGCCATTGCCGATCTCGCGGGCGGGCGGGTTTCCGACTACGGGCTGATCGCCACGGCCGGCGTGCTCGCCGCACTGCCGCCGGTGCTGGTCGGCCTCATCATGCAACGCGCCCTGATTTCGGGCCTCACCAGCGGTGGTGTGAAAGGATGACGATGAACACGACGACACGGCCGGAAGGTCTTCAGGCAATCGACCGGGAAATGGCCCGGCAGCATGCCGATGCGCTCGCCTCCTTCCACAGCAATCGCGAGATGGCTGAAAAGGCCGCCGCCAGCCTGAAGCGCACGGGCAAGCTCCTGCTGCTTGGCATGGGTGGTTCGCATGCAGTCGGCCGCGCCGTCGAGCCGCTCTACCGGCGCCTCGGCGTGGATGCGATCGCCCTGCCGCTCTCCGAACAGCTCGGCGCGCCGCTCACGCTTGACGGCCGCACGGTCTTCATCACGTCGCAATCCGGCGAAAGCGCAGAAGTCCTTCGCTGGTTCGACGAGACCGGCGGCAATGCCGAAACCTTTGGTTTCTCGCTCGAAGGCAACTCCTTCCTTGCCCGCACCGCGCCGTGCCTTGTCGGCCATGGCGGCACCGAGCAGGCGTTTGCGGCAACCCGCAGCCTGACGGTGAGTTTTGCGCTGCACCTCGCCATCCTCGCCGCCTTGGGCGAAGACCCGGCACAGGCGATCAGCGCATTGGAAAACCCGCAGGAGCCGGCAATCGATGAGGCGCTTGCGACGCTCTCCGGTGTGCGCTCGGTGGTGACGTCGGGACGGCACTTGCAGGGCCTCGCAGAGGCCATCGCGCTTGGTCTGACGGAACTCTCGCGTGTGCCGTGCTTTTCGCTGGAGGGCGGGCAGTTGCGGCATGGGCCGATGGAAATGCTATCACCGCAGATGGGCGTCATCCTCTTCCGCGGCGACGATGCGACGGCCGACTTGGTGACGGCGATGGCGACCTCGGTGGTCGAGGCCGGGGCGAAGCTGGTACTGTTCGACGCTTCTGGCCGGCCGCCGGTCGCGGGCGCTGCAACCATCACCTTCCCGCCGCTCGATGGCCTCGCCGCCGTCTTCACCATGCTGCCGACCGCCCAGCGGCTGATGATCGCCTTCGCCGCCGCGCGCGTTGACAATGCCGGCACGCCGGTGCGCTCGACGAAGATTACCCGGAGTGAATGAGTGAGACCGCTTGCCGTCGTCGGAAACGTCAATGTCGACCTGATCATGGGGCCGGCCGCCCCCTGGCCGCAGCCGGGCACGGAGACCATCGTCGACCATGACGAGCTGCGCGTCGGTGGCTCGGCGGGCAATTCGGCGCTCACCTGGTTGGCACTCGGCACGCCCTTCGAGATCGCCGCCAGCATCGGCGCCGACCAGTTCGGCACCTGGCTGGCAAAGGGCTTTGGCGATCACGCCCGGCATTGGCCGGTGCACGGCGACAGCACGACGCTCTCCGTCGGCATTACCCATCCCGACGGCGAGCGCACTTTCTTCACGACGCGCGGACACCTGCCGCTGTTCAGCCTGGAGGATGTCCTCGCCGTGCTCGACGGCCAGCGGCTTGAGGGCGGTATCGCGCTCCTCTGCGGTTCGTTCCTGACGGAGAAGCTGGTGGAAGACTACGACCGCTTCTTCGACTGGGCGGATCGCCATGATATCGCGGTGGCGCTCGACACCGGCTGGCCGCTGGATGGCTGGACCGAGCGGAATAAGGCGGCGGCAAGGAGATGGCTGTCGCGCTGCCGGATCGCGCTGTTCAACGAGGTGGAGACGACGAGCCTCGCGGGCGTCTCCGACCCGGCTGAGGCGGGCCAGGTGCTGCGGCAGGGCATGCCGGCGGACGCGATCGTCGTGGTGAAATGCGGGCCGAAGGGTGCGATCGCTGTCGACACCAACGGTACGGTTTTGCGCGCCGATGCGCCGCGCGTCACCGTCGTCGACACGATCGGCGCGGGCGATGTCTTCAATGCCGCGTTTCTGGCGTCCTTTGCGGCAGGTGAAGGGCTGGGGGCGAGCCTTGCGGCCGGCATCGGCGTCGCCTCGCGCGCCATTTCCACCCATCCCAGAACCTACGCACCCACCTTGCAGGAAGCCGTGGCATGAGCACCCTGACGATCAGCGCCATCCGCAAGAGCTACGGCACCGTCGAGACGCTGAAGGGCATCGACGTCGCGCTCGAAAGCGGCGAGTTCCTCGTGCTGCTCGGGGCGTCCGGCTGCGGCAAGTCCACGCTGCTCAACATCATCGCCGGCCTCGCCGAGCCGACGAGCGGCGACATCCGCATCGACGAGCGCTCGATCATCGGCGTGCATCCGAAAGATCGCGACATCGCCATGGTGTTCCAGTCCTATGCGCTCTATCCCAATCTGACCGTGCACCGGAACATCGGCTTCGGCCTGGAAATGCGCAAGGTCGACAAGGCAACACGCGACCGGGCGGTGCACGAGACGGCGAAGCTGTTGCAGATCGAAAACCTGCTGGAGCGCAAGCCCGGCCAGCTTTCCGGCGGCCAGCGCCAGCGTGTCGCGATCGGCCGCGCGCTCGTGCGCAACCCAAAGATTTTCCTGTTCGACGAGCCGTTGTCGAACCTCGACGCGAAGCTGCGCATGGAGATGCGCACCGAGCTGAAGCGCCTGCACCAGTTGACGAAGACGACCGTTGTCTACGTTACGCATGACCAGATCGAGGCGATGACGCTCGCCACCCGCATCGCCGTGATGCGCAACGGCCGGATCGAGCAGCTCGACACGCCGGAAACCATCTACAACCGCCCGGCAACGCTCTATGTCGCGACCTTCGTCGGCGCGCCGCCGATGAACCTGCTGGCGGGAGCGGCGGACAGGGGTGGTGTGCGGATCGACGGTACGGATATCGCCGTGCCGGTGCCGGGCCTCGAAAGCGTTCCGCCGGGCCGCCGCCTGGTGCTCGGCATCCGGCCGGAGGCGATCGGGACGTCCGGGCAGGGGCTGCCGCTTGCGGCGCGCTGCGAGGTGGCGGAATTGACCGGGCCGGAGCTTGTCGTCACGGCCATCATCGGCAGCCAGCGCCTCGTTGCGACCCTGCCGGCTTCGACAAAAATCAAGCCGGGCGACGAAATCGCGCTCAGCGCCGACCCCGCCCTGTTCCACGTCTTCGATGCGGAAACGGAGCAGCGCCTGAACTGACCGCCTATTTCGCGGCGGCAAAGGCCTCGGTGATCGCGGCATAGACACGCGTCATCGCCTGCGCGCCGCCGGCGGCGATGTAGAAATCGCCGGAGGGCAGGTAGACGACCTGGCCCTTCTGCCACGCAACGGTCTGCGCGACGAGTTCATTGTCGAGCGTGATTTTTGCGTTCTGGTCGTTGGAACCGATCGCGGCCGCGCGGTCGAGCACAATCAGCCAGTCCGGGTTCGCCTCGCGGATGAACTCGAAGGACACCGCCTCGCCATGCGTCGCCGCCTGAACGTCCGAGATCGCCGCCGGCAGGTCGAGCGAGCGGTGCAGCCAGCCAAAACGCGAGCCGGGGCCATAGGCCGTGACCTTCGGCCCATTGGTCATGACGATGAGCGCCTTGCCCTTGCCGGCAACCGCGGTGCGGGCAGTTTCGACGGCAGCGTTCAGTTCCTTGACCGCGGCCTCCGCCTCCGTTTCCTTGCCGAAAAGACGGCCGTAGGTCGAAAGCCGCTCGCGCGCCTGTTCCAGCAGGTCGTCGCCGTCCATCGTCATATCGATCGTCGGGGCCACCTGCGTGGTCGCGTCTACCTTCGTCGAGGAACGGCCGCCGAGGATGATGAGATCGGGCGCGAGCGCGCTCAGCGCTTCGAGGTCCGGCTCGAAGATGTCGCCGACGACAGCCGCGCCGTCCTTCAGGTGGGAAAGCTCCTGAAGGTAGAGATTGGATGGCAGGCCTGCCGGCTTGACGCCGAGCTTGTCCAGCGTATCGACGGCCGCGATGTCGAAGACGGCGACCGTTTCGACCGGTGTCTTCACGGTCTTCGGTCCGGCTGCCGTGCCGATTTCGAGTTCGGCGGCAATTGCAGTGCCGGCTGCAAGGAGCGCAGCCGTCAACGCGAAGAATTTCAAGCAGGCCTTCATCTTGGTCTCCGGTAGGGCGGTCCCGGCGGTGAGCCGGGACCGTATCCGTCAGAACGTGGCGCGCAGGCTCACGATGAACGAGCGTCCGGGCTGGTAGAGCGGCGTCACCTCGCCGAACTCCTGGCCGTAGGTGGCGCGGTCGGAATAGGCCTCGTTGAAGATGTTCTTCACCTCAGCGCGCAGCGTCAGGTTCTGGTGCGTCGGCGGCTTGTATTCGACGAAGCTGTTGACGACCTGGTAGGCCTTGAAGGCGGGGCTGCCGTCCGGAACCTTGTCGTATTTCGGCGCAAGCTCCACGTCGCCGCCGACGGTGAGGCCCCAATCGGCGAAGGTGTGGGCGGCGGAGACTGTGATGATCTCGCCGACCGGCGTCGTCAGATAGGTGCCTGTATCGGAATCGGCCGGCTTGCCGTCGATCAGCGTGTCGATATTGGCGTATTTCACGCGGACATAGCCATCCGCCCAGTCATAGCCGGCGCCGATCGAAAAGCCTTCGGATTCCACCTGGCGCGCCGCGTAGGCATAGGCGTAGCGGGCGGCGCGGGCATTGTCCATTTCGGTGCGGAAGACCGAGCCTTCGAGCGAGAAGCCGTTATATTTGGCGACGAGCCCGACCGTGTAGTTGTCCGATGTCGTCGGGTCCGGCTCGACATCATAGGCCCAAGCCGGGTTCATGATGAAGTTTTCCGCGAGTGGAATACCGGCCCAGACGTGGGAATAGCCCGCCTTGGCTGTCAGATATTCCGGAATGATGTCGTATTCGCCGGAAATGTTGCCGCTGAGGCCGGAATTGTTGAATTCCTGGCCGCCCGTGCCGGTGAACCACTGATGGTCGGCACGGCCGCCGACGGAGATCCGTGTGCGCTCGAAGGACTCCAGCCGCGCCTGCACATAGGCGCCGAGGTTTTTCGCCTTTTCCGTCGCCGGCTCGAAAAGGTCGTCGAGTTCCGCCTTGTCGTCATAGAAGTCGACGCCGGCGGTCACCGTGCCGATGGCGGTGTGGAAGCGGTTTTCGAACTTGCCGTTGAACGTGCCCGTCGTGCCGGTGACGTCATAGGTTTCCGGCACCGTGCCGGGCTTTAGATAGACCTTGGTGGTGACATCCGTCTCGCCATAGGCGAGCACCAGCTTCGGGTCCCACCAGCCTTCCGGCGTGGCGTCCGTATAGGTGAAGACCGTGTTCTGGCGGTCGAGCCGGTAGTCGCGGATCAGCGGCTCCCAGGGCTTTGCGCCGGTCGTCGAGCCCATATTGGCGCGGAACGGGCGCGGCGCCTCGTCCTTGATCGCCTCATGGCTGATCTCGATGCGATCGCCGCTCTCGAACTCATAGGCGACCTTGCCGATGCCGCTCAAGAAATGCGTGCGCGTGCCCAGCACCTCGTCGCCATTGCCGGCGGAAAATTCCTCGCCGCGGCCGATGTTGAAATAGCCGAGATATTCGAAACCGTCCTGCTTGCCGAAGGTCGAGAGGCCGGTGGTGAAGATGTTGCCGTTGGTGTTGAAGCTCGAATTGACGAAGCCGCCATAGCCGTTGCCGTCGAGGAAATCGCCGACATCCTTGGTCTCGTAGACGATCGAGCCGGCAAGAGCGCCCGGGCCTGCATCGGCCGGCGCCACGCCTTCATCGACGCTGACGGCCTTCAGCAGCGTCGGGTCGATCAGCGTCGTCGCATTGTGGTGGAACACCTTGTTGTTCTGGCGGCTGCCGTCGATAGAGATGGCGAGGTTGGTTTCCTCGATGCCGTTGACATAGACCTTCTGCGACATGGGCAGCGAGCTGCCGACCTTGACGCTCGGCTCCTCGCGGAACACGTCCTGGATGGTGGCGGGGTTCTTGCGCTCCAGATCCTCGGAGGTGATGTTGAGCTCGCTGACGTCGCCCTCGCCGACCTGCTCGCCTTCCACCGTGATGCGGTCGAGCGTCGTCGAGCCGTTTTCGACGGAGCCGGTGACGAGCGGCGAAAGATGCTTGGACGTGACGATCGCCGTGCCGTCCGGGGTGATCGAATGCTGCGTCTCAGTGCCTTGCAGAAGCGCTGCAAGCGCCTCCTTTGGCGTGAACGTGCCCTTCACCGCCTTCGAGGTCACGCCGCGCGAGGTCGCGGCGGCAAGCGACACCTGGAGGCCGGACTGCCGGCCGAAGGCGTTGAGGGCGGCTGCCAGCGACTGCGCCGGGATATCGAAGGCCATGGCGCCGATGCGGGCGGTTTTCGCCTGCGCTGCCGCCGGCTGCACGGCCGCCTGCGGCAGGCTGAACAGAAGTGCCGCCGCGGTGGAAACCATCAGCCTGGTGAAGAAGACGGTGCGCACACGCCCCTTGGCGCGCGTCGTGGTCGATCGATCGCTATGCAAACGCATTTTACCCCCGGTGTCATACCTCGGAATGCGCTGCCCCAGGCGCGCATTCCCGGTGCAGAGACGACCGCCTCGGGGATATTTTTCACGCCCTCTGCAATTTTCCTGATTTTTCCTGAAAAGTTTTAACGAAAGTCAGAACCGCGTGACGATGCGGGCATAGGCGGAGACCGAGCGCACCTTGCCGCCGAGTGGCTGGACGAGGGCGGCGAGCGCGCGGTCCGGGTCGCGCAGGTCGTAAAGCCCGGTGACGCGCTGGCGGCCAAGCGCGCGGTCCGGCACGCTGATCCAGGCCGGATGATAGCGCCGCAGCCGCGCGACGACGCTGTCGACGGTGACGTCGTTGACGAAGAGCAGGCCGTTGCGCCAAGCGCCGATTTCTTCGAGTGGCACGGTGGCGTGGGTGATCAGGCCCGTCTCGCCATCGACGGTCGCCATGTCGCCCGGCGCCATTTCGGCAACGCCGCGTGCCGCGCCCTCGCCGGAAATGCCGACCACGCCGCGGGCAAGCTGCACCGTCGTCGCCGCATCGTCGAGCGCGACGTCGAAGGCCGTGCCGAGCACGACCACTTTGGCGTTGCCGGCATCGACCGTGAAAGGACGCCTGCCGTCATGCGCCACGTCGAAGAAGGCTTGGCCGGAGAGAAGGCGCACATGGCGTCCCTGCGGCGTCAGATCGACATCGATGGCGCTGTCGGCGGAAAGGTTGACCGCGCTGCCATCGGCAAGCGTCACCACCCGGCTTTCGCCCGTGCCGGTGCGGAAATCGGCCTGCAGCCAGATCATCAGGGCAGGTGCAGCCAGCACCAGCAGGAGGGCGGCGGCGAGCGCGAACGCCGCGCCGGTGGCCCACATGCGCCGGCTGCGGCGGGGCAGGGCGGGTGTTGGGCGGGCCGGCCACAGGTCGGCATGGCGCGGCTTCACCTCGCCGAGCGCCTCCCAGGTCGTGAGCGCGGCGCGCCAGGCGGAGCGGTTGGTCTCGGTGCGCGCCAGCCACTCCCCGTGTTCGCGCAGGGTTTGCGGACAATCGGGGTCGGCCTTCAGCTGCAGCAGCCAGTCCATGGCCTCTTCCACCGCGCGGCGCTTTTCGCTGTCGTCCTGAATCAAGATATACCCTATGCCCCGGCGCTCCGTGCCGTGCACGGTTCTAGCCGAATATCGAATTGCTGCGTAGGGACGATTTGCGCACGATTTTTTTTCACGGCGGGCGCCTGCCCGTCACGAGGCGCTGCCGAGCTTCAGCGTGATCTCCACCAGTGCAGCACGCACATGGCGGTGGGCGGTGGCGACCGAGATGCCGAGATGGGCGGCGACCTCCTCCAGCGTGTAACCGCCGAACCGGTGCATTTCGACCGCGACGCGCACATCCAGCGGAAAGCCGTCGAGCACCTCGGTGATCATGCGCACCTCGTCGGACAGCAGCACCGTCTCCTCCGGCGTCTCGATGGCGCGCGGCATGGACCAGAACGGCGGCTCCGTGTCACGCTCCCGCATCTCGATCTTGCGCCGCTTGATGAGGTCGAGGCACAGGTTGCGGACGATACGGTAGAGATAGGCGAGCGTCTGGCTGGCCGAGGCGCCATAGGCATTGGCCGGCGAGAATCGCAGGAAGGCATCCTGCACGATATCCTCCGCCGCCTCGCGCGAGCCGAGGATGCGCGTCGCATAGCGAACGAGGGCAGGGCGGTGGGTCGCGTAGAGCAGCGAGGTGGCATCTCCCTCCGTCACGGCGCGGTCCTTCTACAGAAAAGCAAAACGCCGCCGCGGCGCCGAGACCGGCGCACGACACACCCACGATCTTCGGCATCGCCAAGCGCCGCCGCCATTGCCACCCTTTCAAACTTCATCGGCCGTGCTCATGCCGCCGACCGCTTCTGCATGAGAAATAGCTTAACTTGATTTGCGTAGTCAAGTTTACATCAACGAAAAATGGCCGGCTTCCCTCGCCGGGAAAACATGAGTAAAGACGTTATGTTTTTGACGGGGCGGGGCCCAGGTTCCGGCCGCCGTCCAGGGATGAAAGGGAAGGCCATGCTCGAATCCGCCGCCTATCTGGAAACCGCCAGCGGCTCCAAATACCTGGTGCAGCTCTGCAAACATTTCGCGCACAAGATCACGGTTTCCTATTCGGAAACCCACGGCGAATGCCAGTTTTCCTGCGGCACCAGCCTTCTCGATGCGGATGAAAAGGGGCTTCGCCTGGTCGCGACGTCCGAGGACGAGGAGGGGCTTGCCCAGACGCAGCACGTCATCGAATCGCATCTCCTGCGTTTCGCCTTCCGCGAAGACCTTCAGCCGCTCGACTGGCGGCGGCAGGATGCGTCTCAAACCGCGACATGACTGCTGCCGCCGCAAAACAGCGTCCTCGAACCGGAACGATCGCGGGCCTCGGGCTCGCGGTGCTTTTCGTGCTGAGCCTTGCCGTCGGCGTCAGCCCTTTGCCGCTGAACAGGGTGCTGAGCGATCCGGAAGCCCTCCAGCTTCTCGTCGTCAGCCGCCTGCCGCGCACGCTTGCGGCCGTGCTGTGCGGCGCCGGGCTGGCGATTGCCGGGCTGATCATGCAGACGCTCTCGCGCAACCGCTTCGTCGAGCCGGCGACCGCCGGCACGGCCCAGAGCGCGGAGCTCGGCATCCTCCTCGTCACGCTTCTCTTCCCCGCCGCCGCCCTCTGGGAGAAAACACTCGTCGCGAGCGGCGCGGCGCTTGTCGGCACGTCGGTCTTCCTCGCCACCGCCCATCGCCTGCCGCCGGCGCAGCCCTATCTCGTCCCGCTGTTCGGCATCGTCTACGGCGGCGTCATCGGCGCCGCGGTCACCTTCGCCGCCTGGCAGGCCGACCTCCTGCAGTTCCTCTCCGTCTGGACCAATGGCGACTTTTCCGGCGTGCTGCGCGGGCGCTACGAGCTCTTGTGGATCTCGGCGCTGATGGTCGCAGTCGCCTGGTTCGTCGCCGACCGGTTGACTATCATGGCGCTCGGCCGCGAGGCGAGCATCGGGCTCGGCATCGACTATGCCCGCATGATGCAGATCGGCCTCGTCATCGTCTCCGTCATCACCGCACTCGCCGTCACCGTCGTCGGCATGATCCCCTTCGTCGGGCTGGCCGTGCCCAACATCGTCTCGCGACTGATGGGCGACAATGTGCGCGGCACGCTGGGCTGGGTCGCGGCCGGGGGCGCAGGGCTGGTGCTCGCCTGCGACATTGCCGGCCGCCTCATCCGCTACCCCTATGAAATCCCCGTCGGCACAGTGATGGGCGTGGTCGGCGGCGCGGTCTTTCTCTGGCTCATCTTCCGGGGACGCGCGCATGGCTGAGCGTCGTCTTCTGGGCCTTGCCGTCGCGGCGCTGCTTGCCGCGGTGGCATTCCTGGCGATCGGTCTCAGGGGCAACATCGCCTTCGTGCTGGAACTGCGCCTGCTGAAACTCGCGGCCCTCGTACAGGTCGGCGTGGCAATCGCCATTTCGACGGTGATCTTCCAGACCGTCACCGGCAACCGCATCCTGACGCCCTCGATCATGGGGCTCGATGCGCTCTATCTCTTCGGCCAGATGCTGATGGTCTTCCTGCTCGGCGGCGTCGGCTACGTGGCGCTCGATCCGCAGCTGAAATTCGGCATGGAGGTTCTTCTGCTGATGGCGCTCGCCGCCGCATTGCTTCTGCCCATGTTGAAAAGCCGCCTCGACATGGGCCTGATGCTGCTCGCTGGCGTCGTCTTCGGCGTACTGTTCCGCAGCCTCTATTCCCTGCTTGCCCGCCTCATCGATCCCAACGAATTCGCCGTGGCGCAATCGGCAAGTTTTGCCAATTTCAATGCCGTGCGCACCGACCTGCTGGTCTTCGCCGCCATCGTCACCGTCATCGCCGCCATCATCGCCTGGCGCGCGCGCCATGTGCTCGACGTGATCTCGCTCGGACCGGATACCGCGACCGGCCTCGGCGTCGGCTGGGCCGGAACGGTGACCGGGCTGCTGCTTGTCGTCGCCGCCCTCGTCGCCGTCTCGACCGCGCTCGTCGGCCCGGTCGCCTTCTTCGGCCTGCTGGTCGCCGCCCTTGCCGAACGCATCGTGGAAAGCCGCCGCCACGGCCTGCTGCTGCCGGCCGCCGCCTTTGCCGGCATCATCGTGCTCGTCGGCGGGCAGACGCTGTTCCAGCATGCGCTCGGCAATGCGACGGCGCTCGGCGTCGTCATCGAATTCGTCGGCGGGCTCGTCTTCCTCCTGCTGCTGGTCCTCGGGAGCCGCAAATGATCCGCATCGAAAACGTCTCCTTCAAGCACCGCACGACACCGATCCTCACCGATATCACCCTGACGATCCCGAAGGGCGGCGTCGTGGCGCTGATCGGCCCGAATGGTGCCGGCAAGTCCACGCTGCTCTCGCTCGTGGCCCGGCTGCATCCGCTCCAGACGGGCGCAATCGAGATCGACGGCCTGCCGGTGAACACGACACCCGGCCGGGAACTTGCGAAGGTCATTGCCATCCTCCGCCAGGACACGACGGTCGCAAGCCGCCTCAAGGTGCGCGAACTCGTCGGCTTCGGCCGTTTCCCGCATGGCCGCGGGCGCCTGACCGAAGCGGACCATGCCATCATCGAAGCGGCCATCGCCCAGTTCGACCTCGCCGATCTCGCCGATCGTTTCATCGAGACGCTCTCTGGCGGCCAGCGCCAGCGCGCGCTCGTCGCCATGGTTTTCGCGCAGGGGACGGATTACCTGCTGCTCGACGAACCCCTGAACAATCTCGACATGTATTACGCCCGCGAGTTGATGCGCTCGCTGCGCAAAGTCGCCGACGAGAAGGGCAAGACCATCGTCATTGTGCTGCACGACATCAACCAGGCGAGCGCGCACGCGGACCGGATCATCGCCATGAAGGCGGGCCGCATCGTCGCGGACGGAGCGCCGGCCGCCATCCTGACGCCGGACAGGCTGGAAACCGTCTTCGGCTTTCCCATGCGCGTGGAGACGATCGAGGGAAAACCCTTCGTGCTGCACCAACTCTAGACTTCTGCTGTTGACACTCCCCCCGGCAGCCCGTTCATCTTGCTCGGAATTCCTTTGACGCAGAGGCAGGCATGACCGACCAGACCCGAACAGCGCTCATTGCCGGCGGGGCCGGCGGCATGGGAGCGGCGATTGCCGCACGGCTTTCGGCCGCCGGATACGCGGTCGCAATTGCAGACCTCGCAGGCGAACGCCTGACGGCGGCGGCGGAAAAGCTGCGCGCCGAGGGACGCGACGTGCTTCCCGTGCCGCTCGACATGCGCAAGATCGCCTCCTGTGCCGCCGCCGTCGAGGCGGTGCTGGGCTGGCGGGGCCGTCTCGACGTGGTCGTCAATGCCGCGGGTGTCTGGCGGGAGGGCGAGGCCGGGGCGATGACGGAAGACGACTGGGACATCGTCATGGACGTCAATCTCAAGGGCGCGTTCTTCCTGATCCAGGCCGCCATTCCGCATCTCGGCCCCGGCGCCTCGATCGTCAACATCGCGTCGGATGCCGGCTTGGTCGGCAACAATGGCGCATCGATCTACTGCGCCTCGAAGGGCGGGCTCGTGCTGCTCACGAAAGCCCTGGCGCTCGAACTCGCGCCCCGCCAGATCCGCGTCAACGCCGTCTGCCCGGGTGACGTCGCAACGCCGATGATCGAGTTCCAGGCGGAGCGCTACGGCGGCGGCGATCCGGACGGCTACAAGGCGAAGCTGCTCTCCAACTATCCGCAAGGGGCAGCGGCGCGGTTCATACGGCCGGAAGAGATCGCCCGCATGGTCGCCTATCTCTGCGAGCCGGACGCGGCGCCCATCACCGGCGCGGCGCTGTCCATCGATTTCGGCGTGACGGCCGGCTACTGAGGAGGGGCGGATGCAGCGCAGGACGGCGATCATCACGGGCGCGGGCGCCGAAGACGGCATCGGCTTCGCCTGCGCGCGGAGCCTCGCAGAAGAGGGCTTTACCGTGCATCTCGTCGCGACGAGCGAGCGCATTTTCGCCCGCGCGGAGACGCTGCGCGGCGAAGGCTTTTCCGCGACGGGCCATATCTGCGACCTGACGGTGAAGTCCGACGTTGAAAAGCTCCGCCAGGTGACGGGGCCGGCCGGGGTGCTCGTCAACAATGCCGGCATGGGCAGCGTTTCGGAGCCGGCGCTCCAGCGAAGCTTCGTCGAACTGGAGGAGAGGGATTGGGACCGCGGCATCTCGGTGAGCCTCAAGACCACCTTTCTCGCGACCCGCCTCTACATGCCGGATATGCTGGTTGATGGCCACGGCCGGATCGTCAACGTCGCCTCGGTGACCGGACCCTATGTCGCCAATCCGGGCGAGACGGCCTATTCTGCTGCGAAGGCCGGCATGGTGGGCCTGACACATGCGCTGGCGCTTGAGGCCGGCCCGCAGGGCGTCACCGTCAATGCCGTGGCGCCCGGGTGGATCGAGACCGGGGCCTCGACCGAGGACGAACGCCGCGCCGCACGGGCCACCCCTGTTGGGCGCGCCGGCCGGCCGGACGAGGTCGCCGCGGCCGTCGCCTTCCTCGCTTCGCCCAAGGCGAGCTATATCAACGGCGCCGTGCTCGTGGTGGACGGCGGAAACATCCTCCAAGAACGCAAGGCCTGAACGGCCTTGCACCCTGGAGTCGAGCAACAACACGCGCCGCAGGCGCCAAGACCGGAAGGTTTTTCCATGACGTCTCCCTGGCCCGACATCGGCACGCCACTTGAACAGATCCTCACCCCCATGCCTGTGATCGACGAGGACCGGCTCGCCGCCAACATCCGCCGCGCGCAGGCCTATTTCGACGAGCACGGCAAGGCCTTCCGCCCGCATATCAAGACGCACAAGATCGTCGCCGTCGCCGAGGCGCAACGCGCAGCGGGCGCCGTCGGCATCAACTGCCAGAAGATCAGCGAGGCGGAGGTTTTCGCCGATGCCGGCTTCGAGGATATCCTGATCACCTACAACATTCTCGGCGCGGCGAAGCTGGCGCGGCTGCGCGCACTGCACGAGCGGATGGCGCACCTCAGCGTCGTGGCCGACAGCGCGACGACCGTCGACGGCCTCGCCGCCGCCTTCGATGGCGCCCGCCCGCTGACCGTGCTTGTCGAGTGCGATACGGGCGGCCGGCGCTGCGGCGTGCAGACGCCCGAGGCGGCGACGGAACTGGCGGTGCGCATCGCAGCCGCTCCCGCTCTCCGCTTCGGCGGCATCCTCACCTATCCCGCACCGGGCGGCGCAATGGCAGTGGAGGCCTTCATGGCCGAGACAATAGCCTTGCTCGCCGCCAAGGGCATCGACTGCCCGGTGCGTTCCAGCGGCGGCTCGCCGGACCTGTGGAAGTCCCATCTCGTGCCCTCCGCCACGGAGCACCGCGCGGGAACCTATGTCTACAACGACCGCAGCATGGTGCGCGCCGGCCATTGCACGCGCGGCGACCTTGCCATGCACATCCTCGCAACCGTCGTCTCGCGCCCGGCGGAAGACCGAGCGGTGCTCGATGCCGGCTCCAAGGCGCTGACCTCCGACCTGCTCGGCTTCAGCGATTTCGGCGAAATCGAAGGCTACGAGGGTGCGCGCATCGTCTCGCTTTCGGAAGAACATGCCGTGGTCGATATCGGCGACTGCCGGAAGAGCTTTCCCGCCATCGGCAGCGTGGTGCATATCGTGCCCAACCATACCTGCGTCGTCAGCAATCTTTTCGATCGCATGGTCTTCCACCGCAACGGCGTCGTCACCCGCGTGGAGGATGTCGCCGCGCGCGGAACGGTGTGGTGAATTCAACGACAAGAAGCATCGAAGGAGAAACGCCCATGGCTGAAAACGACGCCCCCTTTTTCATCGAGGATACCGACGAGGACGAAATTTCCTCCGACGTCGCCGGCGTCGGCAACCTGCTCGCCACCACGCATATCCCGCTGCGCGCCGATGGCTCGCTGGAGACCGGCGATATCCGCACGCAGAGCATCGCCACGCTGGAGAGCCTGAAAAACTCGCTGGAAAAGGCCGGAAGCAGCCTTGCCGATGTGATCCACCTGACGATCTATCTGACGGACATCGCGGAGCGCCCGGCCTTCAACGAGGTCTACTGCGCCTATTTCAAGAAACCCTATCCCGTCCGCTGCGCCGTCGGCGTCGCGGCACTCGCCGATCCGGAGATGCGGGTGGAGGTGACGGCGCTCGCGGCCCGGCGCAGATAGCCCCGAGCTTGGCAGGGTGCGCCGCCGACCGGGCGGCGCGCTTGCCTTCGGCGCAGGGCAAGCCAATATCCGGGCGCGTTTCAGCGCGTTCATATTTTCTATAAAATTAGTATATTTCAGAAAGCCGTGCCTGCACCGCCGCGTTGACCTTTGTTATCCCTATGGACATCCGGGGTCTCAAGCGGAGCGGACACGATGAATGCGCATGCCGAAAACACTCTTTTCACCACACGCGATACGCCGGTGATCGATCATCCGGCCGATGCCGACCACCTGAAGGCAGCGCTGCGCACGCTGGGCGGCGGCGTCAGCATCATCACGGCAGGCGAGGGCGAGGCCCGCACGGGCGCCACCGTCACCTCGGCGACGGCACTTTCCGTCGAGCCAGCCCGCATGCTCGTCTCCCTCAACCGCTCCTCCTCCACCTGGCCCGTCGTCGAACGCTTCGGCCATCTCGGCATCAACATCGTCGGCGCCGAGCACGAGGCACTCGCCAACCAGTTCGCCGGCCGCGGCGGGCTGCGCGGCGCCGAGCGCTACCGCGGCGGCGAGTGGACCACTGCCGTCAGCGGCGCGCCGTTGCTCGTCGATGCGGTGGCGGCGATCGACTGCGTCGTGGAAGAAGCGATCGAGCGGCACAGCCACATCATCGTCATCGGCAAGGTGCTGGCGATCCGCATCGGCAACGGCCATTCGCTGCTCTACCAGGACGGACGCTATCATGCCGTGTCCCGCTAAAGGCTAAGCCGGCCACCCAACCAGCAATCTCCACTGCCATGACCCGCCGCGGGCGGGACCGCGAACCTGTGGCCTGAAAAGGCCCTTCGAGATGAAGCGAAAGGAAACGAGATGACACGCAAGATCAGGCTTGGCGCATTTCTTCCCGGCGGCGGCCAGCACGTCGCCTCCTGGCGGCATCCCGACCAGCCGGCCGACGGGGCGACCAGCTTCGAATTCCACAAGCGGCTGGCGCTCACCGCCGAACGCGGCCTGTTCGACGCCTATTTCCTCGCCGACAATCTCGCCGTCGGCTTCGGCGGCGCTCGCGAAGGCGGCAATGCACGCATCGCGGGCTTCGAGCCGGTGACGCTGTTTTCCGCGCTCGCACCCTTCACCAAGAACCTCGGCTTCATCGCCACGGCCTCCACGACCTACGAGGAGCCCTACAACACGGCCCGCAAATTCGCCTCGCTGGACCTGATCTCAGGCGGGCGCGCCGGCTGGAACGTCGTCACCACAACGGGCGATCCGACCGCGCAGAACTTCAACCGCGAGACCCAGCTTCCGCACGCTGCGCGCTATCGCCGCGCCGCCGAGCATGTAGACGTGGTCAAGAAGCTCTGGGATAGTTTCGAGGACGACGCCTTCTTGCGCGACAAGGAAAGCGGCGTCTTCTACGACCAGGAGAAGCTGCACGAGAGCGAACACCGCGGTGAGCATTTCCAGGTGCGCGGGCCGCTCAACATCGCCCGCTCGCCGCAGGGCCATCCGGTCATCGTGCAGGCCGGCCAGTCGGACGACGGCCGCGGGCTTGCCGCCGCCACGGCGGAAGTGATCTTCACCGCCCACCAGCACATCGGGACGGCGCAGGAATTCTACCGTGACATCAAGGCGCGCGCCCGCGGCCTCGGCCGCAACCCGGACCATATCCTCATCATGCCCGGCGTCTCCGCCTTCGTCGGCCGCACGCTGGAGGAGGCGCGCGAAAAATACGACCGCCTGACTGCGCTGATCGTCGAGGAGGATGGTGTCGGCCTGCTCAACGGGCTGACCGGTGGCACGCTGGATCTCCGCGGCTACGATCTTGATGGCCCGCTGCCGCCCGCCCCGCCGACGGAAGGCATGAAGAGCAGGCAGGCGCTGATCCGCCAGATCGCCGACGAGAACAATTTCACCATCCGCCAGCTCTACCAGTGGATCGCCTCGGCCCGCGGCCACTACACGATCGTCGGCACGCCCGAGACGATCGTCGATACGCTCCAGGAATGGTTCGAGAACGAGGCCGCCGACGGCTTCAACATCCTGCCGCCATGGCTTCCGACCGCGCTCGACGATTTCGTCGATCTGGTTATCCCCGAGCTTCAGCGCCGCGGCCTGTTCCGCACGGAATACGAGGGCACGACGCTGCGCGAAAACCTCGGCCTGCCGTTCCCCGTCAACCGCTGGGCCGGCGCGCGTTCGGCCGCCCAGGCAGCCGAATAGGGAGGCGTCGATGTCCTACGAAAACGTCAACTCCACGCTCGGCGCCGATTTTCGCCTGCGGCCCAGCGCCACGCCGCGGTTCGCCAGCCAGGTGCAAGCGTTTGTGTCGCCGCTCCTCGCCCGCTACGGCATCGTGCTGGGCTTTCTGGCGCTCTGGCAGATTGCGAGCACGCAAGGCTGGGTCAATCCTTCCGTCTTCCCGCCGCTCGACCTCATCCTCTCCGCCCTGTGGGACAGCCTTGCGAGCGGCGCGCTGCTCGATGATATCGCCATCAGCCTCCAGCGCTCCGGCATCGCCTTTGCCGCCGCCGTGGTAATCGGCATCCCGCTCGGCCTCGTCATGGGCCAGGCGCGCATTGTGGAACAGGCGCTCGACCCGCTGCTGCAATTCTTCCGCCAGACGTCCGCACTCGCGCTCTACCCGGTCTTCATCCTGCTGCTTGGGCTCGGCGAAACCTCGAAGGTCTTCGTCATCTTCTGGGCGACGCTCTTCCCGATCCTGCTGGCGACGATCGGCGGCGTGAAGGAGGTCGATACAAAACTCGTCGAAATGGCCCGCACCTATGGCGCCGGCCGCCTGACGATCTTCCGCCGTGTCGTGCTGCCGGCCTCGGTTCCGGCGATCTTCGTGGGCCTGCGTCTCTCCGCCACCACGGCGCTGCTGCTGTTGATTGCCGCCGAGATGATCGGCGCCAACAAGGGCATCGGCTTCCAGGTGATGAACGCCCAGTACAATTTCCAGATCCCGCTGATGTTCGCCGCGATCCTTCTGCTCGCGCTTCTCGGCCTCGTTGCCAATGCGGTGCTCGTTCTCCTCCAGCGCAGGCTCTGCCGCTGGGCGCAGCCGAACGCCTGATCCCTTACCCTCTTTGTCAAAGGACACCGCCATGACCTTCCATTCGCGAAAGCTCCTCCTCTCCGCAGCCTTCCTTCTCGGCTTTGCCGGCGCCGCTTCGGCGGAAGACGTCAACCTGCGCTACCTCGCCAGCCAAGGCGGCCTGACGGCCCATGAACTCGCCGCCGAACTCGGCTATTTCGAGGGAACCGGCATCACCATCGAGAATGTCGGTTATGCGGCCGGCGGCCCGGCCTCGCTGATCGCGCTCGCCTCCGGCGATGTGGAAATCGGCAGCGCGGCGACCTCCGCTGTGCTCAACGCCATCATCAGCGGCAACGACTTCGTCGCGGCCTACCCGTCGAACGGCATCAACGACGAGGTCCAGTCGATCTTCTACGTGCTGGAAGACAGCCCCATCAAGGATATCAAGGACATTGCCGGCAAGAGCATTGCCGTCAACACGCTCGGCGCCCATCTCGACTACACGATCCGCGAGGCGCTGCATTCGGTCGGCTTGCCGACGGACGGCGCCAACCAGGTCGTCGTGCCGGGTCCGCAGCTGGAACAGGTGCTGCGTTCCGGCCAGGTCGATATTTCCGCCTTCGGCTACTGGCAGACGACCTTCGAAGGCGCGGCGCGGAAGACCGGCGGCCTGCGCGCGATCTTCGACGATACGGACGTGCTCGGCGAAATCGCCGGCGGCTTCGTCGTGCTGAGCCGCGATTTCGTCAAGGCGCATCCGGAAGCGGCAAAGACCTTTGTGGAACAGTCCGCCCGCGCGCTCGACTATGCCCGCGAGCATCCGGAAGAAACCCGCCAGGTCTTTGCAAAGGCTTTGAAGGAACGTGGTGAAAACCCCGACATCGCACAATATTTCCGCGGTTACGGTGTTCGCGCCGGCGGTCTGCCGGTCGAGCGCGACGTGCAGTTCTGGATCGACGTGCTGGTGCGCGAGGGCAAGCTGAAGGAAGGCCAGCTCGCAGCCAAGGACGTGCTCTATTCGCCCGACACAGCCACGAACTGAGGCGAGACCATGAGCCTCGCACCCGCAACGCTCCGCGGAGAGGTGACGATCCGTCACCTCTCGAAGTCCTTCACCCTCGACGGCCGCCCGCTGCCGGTTCTGGCCGATGTCAACCTGCAGGTCCGCTCGGGCGAAAGCCTCGCCATCGTCGGCGCCAGCGGCTCCGGCAAGACGACGCTGCTGCGCATCCTCGCCGGGCTGGACGATGCCGATAGCGGCGAGGTGCTGATCGACGGCCGGGCTGTCAAGGGCGTCGGGTCGGAGCGGGCCGTCATTTTCCAGGAGCCGCGCCTGCTGCCCTGGCTGACCGTGCTCGAAAACGTCGCCTTCGGCCTCGATACCCGCGGCGTGAGCCGGCAGGAGGCGCGAAGCCGGGCGCGGCGCTATGTCCAGCTCGTCGGGCTGCAATCCTTCGAGAACGCCTATCCCCGCCAGCTTTCCGGCGGCATGGCGCAGCGCGTCGGCATTGCCCGGGCCCTTGCCGTCCAGCCGGAAATCCTGCTGCTCGACGAGCCGCTCGGCGCGCTCGACGCCATGACGAAGATCAGCATGCAGCAGGAATTGACCCGCATCTGGCGCGACGAGGACGTGACCACCATCCTCGTCACCCACGATCTGGAGGAGGCGATCTACCTTGCCGACCGCATCCTCATCCTGCCGCGCGAGAAAAACGCCGAGCCGCGGCTGATCGAGATCGACCTGCCGCGCCCGCGCGACCGCAGTTCGCCGGAATTCGTGCGCCACCGCGAGGAATTGCTCCGCCTCTTCGGCTTGCATTGAAACCGGCATTTGACCCTGCCCGCTCCGGCCGATAGACGGACGTCATCCGGCCGGAGCGGGCTTTCTCGCGCCCGGTCGGCGGACAACTTTTCGACGGGGATCCCATGACCGATCTTTTCGACGCCGCACCGCGCACCGGCTCCATGCCACTTGCGGCCGAATTGCGCCCGGCGACGCTGGACGACGTGATCGGGCAGGAGAAGATCATCGGCGAGGGATCGATGCTGCGGCGGCGCATCGCTGCCGGCCGGCTGGGCAGCATCATCCTCTACGGCCCGCCCGGCCTCGGCAAGACGTCCATCGCACGCGCCATCGGCAATATGCTGGGCAAGAGTTTCCGCCCACTGCATGCTGCACACAACAACGTCGCCGACATCCGCAAGATCGCCGACGAGGCGCGCATGCGACCCACTTTGCTCTTCGCCGACGAGGTGCACCGCTTCAGCGCAACGCAGCAGGATCATCTACTGGCACTTTGCGAGGAGGGCGTCGCCGACTTTATCGGAGCGACGACCGGCAACCCTTACCACACACTGACACCCGCGCTCATCTCGCGCTCGACCATCCTCAAGCTGGAGCCGCTCGCCATCGAGGAGATGGAAGAGGTGGTGCGCCGCGGCCTCAGCCATCTGGCGGAGCGCGGCATCGACGTCGTGCTGGAGCCCGCCATGCTGCGCCGTATCGCCGGGCGCTCCGGGGGTGACGCGCGCCGGGCCCTGACGGTGCTGGAAAGCCTCGCGGTCGGACATGCGCCGGGCAAGCCGGTCGTCATCACTGAGGCGATGATCGAGGAGGCCTATGCGGCAGCGCCCGTCAATCATGACCGGTCGGGCGATGCGCATTACGACGTCGTCTCGGCCTTCGTGAAATCGATGCGCGGTTCCGATCCCGATGCGACGCTCTACTGGCTGGCGCGGCTGATCCATGGCGGCGAGGACCCGCGTTACATTGCCCGCCGCATCATGATCCACGCATCGGAAGACGTCGGCCTCGCCGACAACACCGCACTCCAGACCGCTGTCGCGGCGCTGCATGCGGTGGAGAAGATCGGTTATCCCGAAGCGCAGATCATCCTCGCCCATGCGGCACTGCAAGTCGCGCGGGCGCCAAAATCCAATTCCGCCTGCCGCGGCATTTCGCTGGCGCTTGCCCATGTGGCGAAGGAGGCGCCGTCGTCCGTGCCGATGCATCTGCGCGATGCGCATTACAAGGGCGCGGCCGCGCTCGGTCACGTCGGCTATGCCTTCCCGCATGACGACGGCCGTGGCTGGAGCGAGCAAACCTATGCGCCGGACGTATCGCGCGGCAGCTTCTACCAGAGTGACGCCCGCGATGCAGCGACCTTCGAGCGGCGCGCCGACGAACATTGGGACCAGGTGACCGGCCGGCCGACGCCGCGCCGGTTCGGACGCTAAGCTTCGGTAAGGCCCGCACGCACGCGGTTGACGACCGTCCAGGCGAGCAGCACGCAGGCCATCGGCTGGATATGCCAGGTCCAGGCCGGCAGCGTGCCGAAGCCCGCGACCAGCACCCCGAGCGCGCCGAAGAGAAGCGCACGGTCGCTCTTGCCCATGGGTCCCTCGTAGCTGCGCCCGTTGCCATGGGCGACGCCGAGCACGCCGGCAAATTCCGTCAGCGTCGCAAGGAAGACGATGGCCATGAACCATGGCAGCGAAAACGGCGCCACCAACGCGAAGGGGATGTAAAGCGCGGCATCGGAAACCACGTCGGAAATCTCGTTGAGATAGCCGCCGAGCGGGCTCTTCTGGCCGTGTTCGCGGGCCAGCATGCCGTCCACCGCATTGAAGGCCATGCGCAGGAACATCCAGACCGGCACGAGCGCGAAGAGCGCGGGCGCGGGGTTCACGACGAGGAGCGCGCCGATCGCCACCGAGACGACCGCGGCGATCAGCGTCACCTGGTTGGCGGTGACGCCCATGGCCGCCAGCCGGCCGACAAGCGGGCGAAGCATATTCTGGAAGGACGATTTCAGTTTATAGATCGACATGAAAGCTCGAATCCGCTCGATTGCGCTCAACAAATGCAGACGCAACGCCATGAAATCAACTGCAAACATGGCGTCTCATCCGTATAGGTGGGGTGAGCTTTGCATGGGAGAGGGACAGAATGATCGAATCGGCGTTTGCGAGCCATGATGGCGTGGAGCTTTTCTACCGCGCCTGGCCAGCCCGTTCCGGCACCGCGAAGGGCGCGATCGTGCTTTTGCACCGCGGCCACGAGCATGGCGGCCGGGTGGCGCATCTCGTCGAGGAACTCGGGCTCGATGATTTCGCCTTCTACGCCTGGGATGCGCGCGGCCACGGCCGGTCGCCCGGCGAACGCGGCTATTCACCCTCCTTCGCCCATTCGGTGCGCGATCTCGACTGCTTCGTTCGCCATATCAGCGAGACCGGCGGTTTCGCGACGCATCAGATCGCCGTCGTCGCGCAGAGCGTCGGCGCGGTTCTCGCGTCGACCTGGGTGCACGATTATGCGCCGCATATCCGCGCGCTGGTGCTCGCCTCGCCGGCCTTCGATGTGAAGCTCTACGTGCCCTTCGCCAATGAGGGCATCGCGCTCTGGCAGAAGCTCAAGGGCACGTTCTTCGTCAATTCCTACGTCAAGGCGCGCTTCCTGACGCATGATCCTGCGCGCATCGCCTCCTTCGAGAGCGACCCGCTGATCACCCGCCCCATCGCCTCGAACATCCTGCTGGAACTGTATGAGGCCGCAGACCGGGTGGTCGCCGATGCGCGTGCCATCACCGTGCCGACGCAGCTTCTTATCTCCGGCAGCGACTTCGTCGTGCGCCACGCGCCGCAACATCGCTTCTTCGAAAACCTCGGCAGCACGATCAAGGAACGCCACGTCCTGCCCGGCTTCTATCACGACACGCTCGGGGAAAGGGACCGTGCCAAAGCACTGGAAAAAGTGCGCGCCTTCCTCTCCGCGCGTTTTGCCGAGCCGCCGGTGGTGGCGGATATCCGGCAGGCGCATCTTTCCGGCTATACCCGCGACGAGGCCGACCGGCTGGCGACGCCGCTTTCGCTTTTTTCCGCGCGCGGGCTCTATTGGGCCATCACCCGCGCCTCGATCCGCTTTGGCGGCCTCTTCTCCAAGGGCATCGAGACGGGCGTGAAGACAGGCTTCGATTCCGGCTCGACGCTGGATTATGTCTATGAGGACGAGGCGCGCGGGCTCGGCCCTGGCGGCCGGCTCATCGACCGGCAATTCCTCGACGCGATCGGCTGGCGCGGCATCCGCCAGCGCAAGGTCCATCTGCAAGAGCTGATCGGCAGCGCGCTGTCGCGCCTCAAGGCGGAGGGCAAGCCGTTGCGCGTGCTCGACATTGCCGCCGGCCACGGGCGCTACGTGCTCGATGCGGTGGCGGCATCCGAGGCCAAGCCGGAAAACATCCGCCTGCAGGATTATTCGCCGATCAACGTGGAGAAAGGCACGGCGCTGATCGCCGAGCGCGGCCTGCAAGATGTCGCCGCCTTCCACCGGGCCGATGCCTTCGACGGGGAGGGACTGGCGGCCACCGAGCCGCGGCCGACGCTCGCCATCGTCTCCGGCCTCTACGAACTCTTCCCGGACAATGCCCTGATCGAGGCTTCGCTCGCCGGCCTCTCGCGCGCGCTGGAGCCCGGATCGCTGCTCATCTATACCGGCCAGCCCTGGCATCCGCAGCTCGAAATGATCGCCCGCGCGCTCACCTCGCATCGCGGCGGCGAGGCCTGGATCATGCGCCGGCGCACCCAGCAGGAGATGGACCAGCTCGTCGCTGCCGCCGGCTTTCGCAAGATCGAGCAACGCATCGACAAATGGGGCATCTTCACCGTGTCGCTGGCCGAGCGCGTCTGAGGCGAGCATGGGGGAGGGCGTCGCATCCGTTCCAGCCGTCGACCGCCGCGCGGTTTTCCGCGCTGCGGCCCTGTGGCTCGTCTTTCTGGCACCGTTCTTCTACCTGACCTACGGCACGGCGAACTGGCTGGCGTCGCTGAGGACCGACGTGCCGAACCTCGCCTTCGGCTGGGAAAAACACATTCCCTTCATCGCCTGGACGATCCTGCCCTATTGGTCGATCAACGCCTTCTACGCGCTCTCGCTCTTCGTCAACGACACGCCAACGGAGGTCGGCCGGCTGGCGCGGCGATATCTGACGGCGCAGGTCGCCGCCGTCCTCTGCTTCATCGCCTTTCCCTTGCAGGCGATCTTCGTGCGGCCGGAGACGGATGGGCTGCCCGGTTTCATGTTCGACGTGCTCGGCGGCTTCGACAAGCCGTTCAACCAGGCGCCGTCGTTGCATATCGCGCTGCTCGTCATCATCTGGGATCACTGGCGCGTGCGGCTGCGCGGCAAAACACTCGCTCTGTGGCATGTCTGGAGCCTGCTGATCGGCGCTTCCGTGCTGACCACCTGGCAGCACCACGCCATCGACATCCCGACCGGCGCGCTGCTCGGCCTCTTCGCGCTCTGGCTTTTCCCCGCGGACAACCCTTCGCCGCTCGCCGGCTTCCGCCGGACAGACGATGCCAAGGCATGGCGGCTCGCGACCTACTATGCCGCCGGCGCCGCGGCCTTCCTCGTTTTGACCGTGCTCGCGACACTGGATTCCGGGGCAGGGCTGCTGCTGCTCTGGCCGTCGCTCGCGCTCGCCATCGTCGCGGCCGGTTTTGCCGGCGCCGGTGTCGGCGTCTTCCAGAAGCGAGCGGATGGCCGCATCAGCCTTGCGAGCCGCTGGCTGCTCTTACCCTACCGGCTCGGCGCGCGCGCAAATGTCCGCTGGTGGACGCGACGGCTTCCGGCGGCGGTGGAGATTGCGGACGGCGTCTTCCTCGGCCGGGTTCCGAACCGTAGCGAGCTTTCCACCTACGCCGCCGTCATCGACATGGCGGCGGAGCTACCGGGCGTCGTGGCCCCCGGCCTCGCCTGGTATGCCTTCCCGACGCTCGACCTGCTTCCCGTCCCCGCCGCGCGCATCCGCGAAGCGGCTGTTGCGGTGGAGGAAGCCCGGCGGCACGGCCCCGTCCTCATCTGCTGCGCGCTCGGCTTCCAGCGCAGCGTCGTCGTTGCGGCCTGCTGGCTGATCCGGTCGGGCCTTGCGACCGGCGGCGCCGCAGCCGTCGCCCAGATCAAGGCCACGGGGCGCCCCGTGCATATCGCGCTGGAGACCTATGTCGTCATCGAAGAGGCGGCGCGATGACGGAATGGAGCGTGCTGACGGCCGATGCGACCCGCCGCCTGCGGCGCAATGGTTTCATTGGCGGGGCGGTGGCCCTGCTGATCCTCGCCATCGCCCCGCCGACGGCTGGTGCCCATGGTTTTGCCGCGCCGCTCGCCTGGTGGCTGCTGCTCGCCTTCTGCCTAATGCCGCTCGCCCTGTCGGTCCACCTGCTGTTCGATGCCGCCCTGTTCCGGCTCGCCGGGTCGCATGACGAGGAGGCCGTTGGCCTCTCCGCCGTCGACGACGTGCTAGCCCGCATGGGGCTTCGCGCCCGCGACGGCGCACCGGCACCGTTGGCCACGCGCCTTGCAGGCTGCCGCCGGCTCCTCTGGCTGCAACGCACATCGCTGCTCATCGCCGTGGCGCTCTATGCCATCCTGCTCATCGACGCGACGGATGGAGCCTGCCTATGCTGAGCGGCGGCGGGGCCTCCGTGTTGCAAGTCGTGTCCGGTGCGGCCCTTGCCGGCCTTGCGCGCGTCGTCACCGGCGTGCGGCCGATCTGGGCCGGATCGGCACCGACCGGCCGGCAGCGCATCTATTTCGCCAATCATGCAAGCCATGGCGATTTCATCCTGGTCTCGACCTGCCTGCCGCCCGGCGAGCGTGCCCGCACCGCCGCCGTCGCCGGCGCGGACTATTGGAATGCCGGCGCCATCCGCCGCGTCATCGCGAAAAAACTGCTACGCACCGTCCTCGTCGAGCGCAACTGGGTGGAGCGCACCGCCGATCCGATGCAGGTGATGCTCGACGCGCTTGCGGCCGGCGAATCCCTGATCTTCTTTCCCGAGGGCACGCGCAACATGACGGAGGAGCCGCTGCTGCGCTTCCGCTCCGGCCTCTACAATCTCGCGCTCGCCCGGCCGGATGTCGAGCTCGTGCCCTGCTGGATCGAGAACATGTCGCGCGTTCTGCCCAAGGGCGCGGTGCTGCCGGTCCCGCTGCTCTGCCGTGTCGTTTTTGGCGCGCCGCTGACTTTGGAAGAGGGAGAGGACCGCAAGGTCTTTCTCGATCGCGCCCGCCAGTCTCTTCTCCTGCTCGCGCCGCAAAAGGATGTTCACCGATGAGCGAAGACACCACCCGCCTCTTCCTGGGCCTCGTCGCCGTGCTCGTGACGGCGAGCCTCGTCGCGGGCGTACTGTCCTACCGCAGCGAAAAGCCGCTGCCGGCGACGCTCGACAATCTCAATGCCCGCATCAAGGCATGGTGGATCATGGTCGCGGGCATCAGCGTCGCCTTCCTGTTCGGCACCGGCGGCGTCATCCTGCTCTTTGCCTTCGTCTCCTTCGCGGCCCTTCGCGAGTACGTCACCCTCACCAACACGCGCCATGCCGACCGCTGGACGCTGCTCGGCATGTTCCTGGTCGTCATCCCGGTGCAATATTACCTGATCTGGATCGACTGGTATGGGCTCTATTCGATCTTCGTGCCAGTCTACTGCTTCCTCGCCATGCCGGCGCTCACCGCCATTCGCGGCGACACGTCCCGCTTCCTCGAACGGGTCAGCGAGCAGCAATGGGGCATCATGCTGTCGGTCTATTGCATCAGCCATGTGCCGGCGCTGGTGACGCTGCCCATTCCCGGCAACGAGGGCCGCGGCCTGCTCCTGATCGCCTTCCTGATCGCCACCGTCCAGGGCAGCGACGTGCTGCAATACATTTTTGGAAAGCTCTTCGGCCGCCACAAGATCGCACCCAACGTCTCGCCATCAAAAACCTGGGAGGGCCTGATCGGCGGCATTTTGAGCGCCTCAGTGCTGGGCGCCGGCCTCTACTGGCTGACACCCTTTTCGCCGCTCGAAGCGGGTGCCCTTGCGGGGCTCGCCTGCATCATGGGCTTCTTCGGCGGCCTCGTCGCCTCCGCCATCAAGCGCGACCGCGGCGTGAAGGACTGGGGCCACATGATCGAGGGCCATGGCGGCGTGCTCGATCGCGCCGACAGCCTCGTCTTCGCAGCCCCCGTGTTCTTCCATATCGTGCGCTACGCTTGGACCTGACCCAATTCGGGATTGCACTCAAAAAGTGCATCTTCGTATTAACCATAACCGCTAGCCGAATTTTAGAGAGTTTTGCACATTCTTGGTTCTCGCTAGGCGTGCGGAATTTAATGCGAATACACGCGTTATGCGTTCGCGCCGCCCGTCTCCGGGGTATTTGAATGCGTGTCATTTCGTGCCTGGTGGTCGAGCACAATTTATGGCTCGTCCTGCTTGCCCTCCTCGTCGGTATCGCCGGAAGCTGGGTGACGTTCCGCCTGTTTCGACAGGCACAGGCGCGAGAGGGGAGGCAGCGCGCGGGCTGGGTGCTGTTGGCCTCGCAGGCGGCGGGCTCTTCGATCTGGTGCATGCATTTCATCGCCGTTGTCGCCTATGACGCAGGCACGCCCATAACCTTCGATCCGGCGTGGACGATGGTCTCACTCTTCGTCGCGGTGGCCGGCTCGACCTACGGCCTGTGGCTGGCACTCTCCCCATCGCTGCGCGCAGCACCGGAACTGGGCGGCGCCATCGTCGGCCTTGCAATCTCCGCAATGCACTACAGCGGCATGTTCGCCTTCCGCATCGAGGGCACGATCGAATGGGAAGCCGGTTACATCCTGCTCTCGCTGATTTTCGCAGTTTTGCTCGGGGCGTTGACGTTTCGACAGGCGGTAAAACCCCTCGTGAAGAATGCCGGCCTGCTGCCGGTCGGGCTTTTTGTGCTCACCGTCGTCAGCCTACATTTTACCGGAATGGCAGCAATCACGGTGACGCCCGCCGCAGCCGCCGAAAGTTCGGCGGCATCCTCGGCGCTTGCGGCTTTCGCCGTCGTGGGTGTCGGCATGCTTGTGGCGGGTTCCGGCGCCATCAGCTACCTCATCGACGAGCAGACTTCGCAAGAGACGCTGAAGCGCCTCAGGCAACTCGCCCTACACGATACGCTGACTGGCCTGCCGAACCGCCCCAGCGCCCTCGACCATCTCGACAGCGAGCTGGCGGCGGCAACCCGGACGGGCCTGAAAGTCGCAGTCATCGGCATCGATCTCGACCGCTTCAAGGAGATCAACGACGTGCATGGCCACAAGGCGGGGGATGACGTTCTCGCCACGATCGGCCGGCGGCTGGCCGCGTTGCTGGAGGAGGGGGAATTCATCGCAAGGATCGGTGGTGATGAATTCATGGCTGTGAAGCGTTTCGAAGAGCGATCTCAGCTCGAGGTTTTCCTCGCCCGTCTCGACGCGGCACTAACCGCTCCGCTGCGCATAGGCAGCACGGATCTGGCGAGTGCCGCAAGCATCGGGGTCGCGATCTATCCAGACGACGCGGCCGATCGCGAAGGGCTGATCTGTCATGCGGATGTGGCGATGTACCAGTCCAAGACCGACCTTACACATCGCATCTCCTTTTACGAAGCAGAGATGGAGCGTGCAATCCTGGAACGCTATGCCCTCGTGCAGGATCTCGGCCGGGCGTTGGACCTCGGGCAGTTCGCGCTGCACTATCAGGTGCAGAAATGCGTCGCTACCGGCGAGACCGTCGGCTACGAGGCGTTGTTGCGCTGGCGACATCCGCGGGAGGGCTACATTTCGCCCGCGGTCTTCATTCCGATCGCCGAGGAAACCGGCCATATCATCGCGATCGGCGAATGGGTGCTGCGCACGGCTTGCGCGGAGGCAACAACGTGGGAGCTGCCGCACAGGATAGCCGTAAATCTTTCGCCGGTTCAATTCATCAATGCGGATATACCGGGCCTGCTGCAGAACGTCCTCATGGAAACAGGGCTTCCGCCAGAGCGGCTGGATCTCGAAATCACCGAGTCGACCTTCATCGCCGACAAGGCGAAGGCGCTGCATGTCCTGCGCCAGATCAAAGCGCTCGGCGTCAGCCTGTCGATCGACGATTTCGGTGTCGGCTATTCCTCCTTCGATACGCTGCGCAGCTTTCCCTTCGACAAGATCAAGATCGACGGCTGCTTCACGCGGGATGCGGAGCACAGCTCGGAAGCGCGGGCGATCGTCCGCTCCGTGCTTGCGTTGGGCCGGAGCCTCGGCATTCCCGTTCTGGCAGAGGGCGTCGAGACCGGAGAGCAGCTGGCATTCCTGCGCATCGAGGGTTGTGTGGAGGCGCAGGGATATCACCTTGGCCGCCCGGCGCCCATGGACAGGAAACGGACGGCGATAGCGCTCGCCGGTTGAGAGCGAAGCGGCGGTGGAGAAGTCGTTCGCCGGTGGCGCCGATACGCAGCGCGTGCTTGCGGGGTTCCGCCACCCGCCGGTCTACCAGACCTCTTACGGGCGCGGCTACGGCACGCTCTATACGGCGCTCTACCGGCCGCTCGATGCCTCGGCGTAACTGGTTTGGCCCGGTTCGGTGTGGCGGCAGTCCTGTGAAAAATTCGAGGAGGTGGTGCGCATCATCCGCTTCAACGACGGGATTCGGGCGGCTTCGCGCCGACGTTCAAGCAGGGCGCAGTCAGCCGTTAACGCTAGGGGGAAGACGTGAAAGTAGTGGTTCTGGGGGGCGGTGTCGTCGGCACCGCTGCGGCCTGGTATTTGTCGAAGGACGGCCATGACGTGACCGTGCTGGAACGGCACGAGGATGTGGCGCGCGGCACGAGCCAGAGCAATGCCGGCCTAGTCTCGCCAGGCGATTCCACCGCCTGGGCCTCGCCCGCGGCCCTCACCACCTCCGCACGGCGCACGATCTCTTCCCCGGCGCGATCGATGAGAAAAAGGCCGTGTTCTGGTCGGGCCTCCGGCCGATGATCTCGGGTTCCGTGCCGGTGCATGGCGCGCGCTACGAAAACCTCTTCCTCGATACGGGCCACGGCCATGTCGGCTGGACCATGGCCTGCGGTTCGGGAAGACTGGTCGCCGATCTGGTATCTGGCCGCAAGCCAGAGATCGATACGGCGGGCCTGCTCTACAGGAACTGAGCGTTTCCAGGAAAAGTGGGAACCGGTTTTCCGTTCGGAAATGCGACAAACAAAGGAATGCGATGTCCGACCCGCAAATCTCGATCGACCTCGCCCGCATCGAAAAGAATGCCCGGACCGTCGTGGACCTGTGCCGCCAGTCCGGCATCACGCCCTTCGGCGTCACCAAGGGCACCTGCGGCATGCCGCAGGTGGCGCGCGCCATGCTGCGCGGCGGGGTGGCCGGCATCGCCGAATCCCGCTTCGAGAACATCCGCCGGCTGCGCGATGCCGGCATCGACTGCCCGATCATGCTGCTGCGCAGCCCGCCACTGACGCGCGTCGAGGAGCTGGTGCGCACGGTCGACATCAGCCTTCAATCCGAGCTGCAATTGATGCGCGAAATCTCGCGCGTCGCCGAACGGCTCGGCCGCGTGCACGATGTCATCCTGATAATCGACCTCGGGGATCTGCGCGAGGGCATCTGGCCGAGCGACCTCATCCCCACAGTCGAAGCGGTGCTGGAGCTGCCCGGCGTGCGCATCGCCGGTGTGGGCACGAACCTCACCTGTTTCGGCGCCATCATCCCGACGCGGGAGAACCTCACCCAGCTCGTCGCCCATGCCTACAAGGTGGAGAGCATCACCGGCCGCCCGCTCGACTGGGTGTCCGGCGGCAATTCCTCGTCGCTGCCGCTGCTGCTGGCCGGCGGCATGCCGGCCGGCGTAAACAACCTGCGCATTGGCGAGGCCATCCTGCAAGGCGGGCGCGATACGTTCCTGACCGACCCGTGGGACGCGCTCGACCGCGATGCCTTCGAACTCACCGGCGAGCTTCTGGAGGTCAAGACGAAACCCTCCATGCCGATCGGCCTCTCCGGCATCGACGCTTTCGGCAATGTGCCGGTCTTCATCGACGAAGGCGACCGGCTGCGCGGCATCGCCAATATCGGCCGCGAGGATGTGATCGCCGAAGGGCTGATCCCGACGCGGCCGGGCGTGCGCGTGCTCGGCGCCTCCAGCGACCATCTGGTGCTCGACCTCACCGAGGCGGAACCGCCCTTGGCTGTCGGCGAGAATGTCAGTTTTCGCATGAATTACGGCGCGCTGCTGACGGTGATGACGTCCGAATATGTGGAGAAGGTTCCGATGCGGGATGTGCAGGAGGCGGGCGAGGCGAGGACCTTCGCGATCGAGACGGATGCGATCGGCGGCGCGCTGGTCGTCGTGCAGAACATTGCCGAGCGCATCGAACAGTTGGGCTTCGAAAAGGGCACCGGTGAAAATGCGCTGGCGCTCTCCGTCTGCGCCCGCCGGCGCGATGTCATTCGTTTCGTGGAGGCGGCGGGCCGCCGGCACGACGCGCTGGGCATGATCTGGATCGATTCCGATGCCGCGATGATGCCGGACGAAGGCGCCAACGCGCCGGCTGAAAACGCCGTGCTCCGCCGCATGCTCAGCCGCCTGCCGCCGCATGTCGCACCGGAAAACATCGTGCTGATCGGCCTGCGCAATGCCGCACCGGAAGAGGTCGCGGCGCTGAAGGCATCCCGCATGCGCGTCTTCACCATGGCAGAAATCGATGCGGTGGGGCTGCGCCAGGCGATGCGCGAGGCGATCGCTTTGGTGTGCGCCGGCACGCGCGGCTTCCATCTCTGCTATTCGCCGACGGCCACCGACATGTCCGGCTGGAGCGGCGGCATTGGCGGCATCACGGTGCGCGAGACCCATTCGACAATGGAGATGGTAGCGCTCAGCGGCAAGTTGCGCTCGCTCAGCATTTCCGGCATTGATGCCGCGCTGCCATCGCCGATCGGTGCGGAATGCGCCAATTTCATCCTGTCGGCTTTCGGCAAGACCATTCTCTGATCACAACAATGGGAGACCTTTCATGATCAAGCGTATCAAGCCCGGCGCGCGCTTCTGCCAAGCCGTCGTCGTCAACGGCGTCGTCACCACGGCCGGTGTCACTGGTAGCGGTGCGGACACCGTCGCCCAGACGCGCGACATCCTGGCCACGATCGACGGCCTGCTGGCCGAGGCCGGCTCATCCAAGGCCAAGCTGATCAGCGCCAACATCTGGCTGCGCGACATCGCCCATTTCAGCCAGATGAACGAAGTCTGGGACCAGTGGATCGACAAGGACAACCTACCGGTCCGTGCCACGGTGGAAGCCCGCCTCGCGGCCCCGGAGCTGCTGGTCGAGATCCAGGTCACCGCGCTCGTCTGAGCCTTTTGAAATCGATCGAGAGCCGAGGCTGTTAACGCGGCCTCGGCTTTTTTCGTTCAGAGCCCCTTCAGCACATCGCCCAGCGCATCCACCAGCGTGTCGGCATTCTCGCGGGAGAAGACCAGCGGCGGGCGGATTTTCAGGACATTGGCGTTGGGGCCGGAGGCGCTGATCAGGATGCGGCGCTCGCGCAGGCCGTTGACGATGCGGGTGGTCAGCGCCGCATCGGGGCTCTTCGCCGCCGGGTCGGCGACGATCTCGACGCCGATGAACAGGCCGGAGCCGCGCACATCGCCGATCGACGCATGGGAGAGGCTTCTGAGGCCATCCATCAGATACTGGCCGACGTCCAGCGCATTTTGTTGCAGGCCTTCGATGCGGATCGTATCGAGCACCGCCTTGCCGGCCGCGGCGGCGATCGGGTTGCCGCCGAATGTGTTGAAGTAGCGGGCGCGCGGGCCGAAATCGGCAATGACCTCCGGGCGCAGCACGATGCCGGCCATCGGGTAGCCGTTGCCCATCGGCTTGCCGATCGTCACCATGTCTGGCGCGACGTCGTGGCGCTCGAAGCCCCACTTGGCTTCCCCGGTGCGGCCGAAGCCGGGCTGCACCTCATCCGCCACGAAGAGGCCGCCGGCCGCATGGATCGCGTCCACCGCCGGCTTCAAAAAACCTTTCGGGCCGGCGAAGATGCCGTCGCTCGAAAAGATCGTGTCGGTGATCAGCATGGCCGGCTTGATGCCGTGGCGCTTCAGGTCGGCGATAGCCGCCGCAACATCGCGGCCGAACTTTTCCATCATCTCGTCCGGCGAATGGCGATAGCTGTCCGGCGCTGGCACGGTGCGCACATGCGGGCCGAGCGTCACGGATTCGCCGAGCGAGGGCGAGAATTCGGCGACCGCGCTCGTCAGGCCATGATAGGCGAGCTCTGTCGCGATGATGCCGGTGCCGCCGGTGACGTGGCGGGCGATGCGCACGGCAAGGTCGTTCGCCTCGCTGCCGGTGCAGGTGAACATGGCCTGGCTGAGGGCTTCCGGAAACGTGGCGGTCAGCGTCTCGGCATAGTCGATGATGCCTTCGTGCAGGTAGCGCGTGTGCGTGTTGAGCACGGCGGTCTGCCTGGTGATCGCCTCCACCACGCGCGGATGGCAATGGCCGAGCGAGGCGACATTGTTATAGGCGTCGAGATATTTTTCGCCGGCCGCATCATAGAGGAAGACGCCTTCGCCGCGCACCAGATGCAGCGGCTTCTCGTAAAACAGGCGGTAGGCGGGGCCGAGCACCTTTTCACGGCGCGCGATGAGCGCCCGCTCGGTCTCGTCCAGCCGTTCGAAATCGGCTCGCGAAAACGCATTTACCATCGACATGATTCAGCCCTCGGAAAGGTTGGGCACGAGCTGCTTCAGCCCGGCTGGCGTCAGATCGGATATGTTTTGCAGGCCGCACCAGGCGGTGGCGTGGTTGCGCATGATGTAGTCGCGGTTTTCCGGAAACCGTGCGGACCGCCATTCTGCGATGATGATCGACATCGCCAGCCGCGACCGGGTGAGGAGTGGCAGAAGCTCGACCTCTGCCGGCTCCAGCGCGCGGGCGGACAGGAAGCCTTCCAGGAACGCCCCGACCCGCGCTGCCCAGTTTTCCGTCGCGAGATGATATGAGAGCGCGACCGCGAGATCGTTGATGAGCGGCGCGTGCACCATGTCGCCGAAATCGATGATGCCGACGACCGTGGTGGGGGCCGCCGGATCGAGCAGGATATTGTGCGGGTTGAAATCGTTGTGGATGATCTGGCGGCGCCGCAGCCCGGAAATGATGGGAAGCGCGCGCTCGAATTCGGCAAGCACTGCCTCCGCCTGCGCCCGGCGTTCCGGCGCGACGTGATCGACGACGGCGGCGAGATCGAGCGTGTGGGAGATGTCCCACATCAGCTTGCCCGCCGGCGGGCGCCCGTCATAGTCCTCAAGGCCCCGCCCCAGCTCGGCGAGCGCGCGGCCGACATTGCGGCTCTGCGCCTCGGTGGCCGGCGTGCGGTACTGCAATTCGCCGCCGAGGAAGGTGAGCAGGCGCATGATACGCGGGCCGTCGGCGGTGGAAAGCGTGTGGCTCGGTGCGCCGTCCGTCGTCAGCACCAGCCGCGGCACCGGCACGGAGGGTGCGGCACGGGCGAGATGCAGCAGCGCGCCATCCTGGAATTCCAGCGCCGCCGGGTCCTCGGCGGGATTGGCGATCTTCAGGATGAACTCCGTTCCGTCCGCGCGGGTGAAGAGGAAGGTCTCGTCCCGCTCGCTGGAAAGCCGCCTGATTGCACCGCTCTGGCCATAGACCCGCAGCACCGCGGCTTCGGCATCTGCAAGCGACGTCGGGCTCCACGTCGCCGACATGGAATCGGCCTTCTTGGCGGCGGGCGCTGGTTTCGTCATAGTGGCTCCGTTGGCGCGGTTTTCCGCATTTTCTCGACGTTCACCTTGAAACACGCCGGAAAAGATGCATCAAGTATCTTATTAGTCGATTTTGCGGACCAGTTCCATGCCTGAATTCACCACACTGGACCATGAGAACCTCAACAGCGTCGTTTATGGCGCGCTGTGCGATGCGCTCATGCAGGGACGGTTCCAGCCTGGCGACCGGCTGAAGATCCGCGACCTGGCGGAACAGTTCGGCACCAGCGTGACCCCGATCCGCGACGCCATCCTCCGCCTTGCCAATGACGAGGCGATCACCTTCCGCTCGCCGCGCGACATCCGCATTCCCGAAATGAGCGAAAGCCGCTACCGGGAAATCCGGGCGATTCGCGTGCGGCTGGAGGGGCTTGCGGCAGAGACGGCCGCGCAAGTGGCGACCAGCGCGGATATCAGGGCCTTGGAAGGCATTTTGCTTGAAAACGAGCAGGCTATCGCGGCCGGCGACCGGCTGAGAGGCACGCAGCTCAACCAGGCTTTTCACTTCATGCTGCCGCAGATCGCCGGGCTTCCGGTGCTGAACACCATCCTGCGGCGGCTCTGGTTACAGATGGGACCGAACATTTCCGATGCCTATATAGAAGGCGGACGTGCGATGATCGACCATCACTATCCGGTCGTCGAGGCGCTGAAACGGCATGATTCGGCCGCCGCTTCGATGGCGATCGTCGACGATATCCTGCTTGGCGGCAAGCCGATCCTCGAGCGCATCGAGCGCGGCACGGAGCGCAAGGTTCGCCGGGCTTGAAGACGCTTTAAAAAGAAGGCTTGCATTTCGAAAACCGCCAATTACGATGCATCAAGCATCAAAGGAGACTGGGCGCATGACCGAAGAACGCCGCACCATGCTGCTGACCGGGGCGAGCCGCGGTATCGGCCACGCGACGGTCAAGCTGTTCCAGTCGAAGGGCTGGCGCATCCTCACCGTCTCCCGCCAGCCGTTCTCCGAAGACTGCGCCTGGCCCTCTGCCCGCGAAAGCCATATCCAGGCCGACCTCGCCGATCTCAGCCAGATCGACCGGCTGGCCGCCACCGTGCGCGAGCGCCTGCCGAACGGCCGGCTGCATGCGCTCGTCAACAATGCCGGCATTTCGCCGAAAGGCCCGGAAAAGAGCCGCCTCGGCGTGATGGGCACGGACGCGGATGTCTGGACGCATGTGCTGAATGTCAATGTCGTCTCGACGGCGCTGATCGCCCGCGCGCTGATGCCGGAACTCGAAGCGGCGAAGGGCTCGATCGTCAACGTCACCTCCATCGCCGGAACGCGCGTGCATCCCTTCGCGGGTGTCGCCTATGCGGCATCGAAGGCGGCCCTCGGCTCGCTGACGCGCGAGATGGCGCATGAATTCGGCAAACGCGGCGTGCGGGCCAATGCCATCGCGCCGGGTGAAATCGAAACCTCGATCCTGTCGCCCGGAACGGACGCGCTGGTGGCGGCGGAAGTGCCGATGGGCAGGTTGGGCGAACCGCGCGAAGTCGCGGAGACCATCTATTTCCTGTGCACCGAGCCGTCCTCCTACATCAACGGCGCGGAAATCCACATCAACGGAGGGCAACACGTCTGACGCCTGTCAATCGCAGGAAAATCCCGTTGACCGGCAGGGACCGGAATGCATCAATCGGCGGGAAACGCCCCGGGGAAAGGGCGCGACGGCCGGAGAGGCTGCAAAACCGCCGATACGCCAAAGGCGAGGGTGGTGCCAGCAGTCCGCAGGAGTTCGTCATCGGGGCCGGCATCACACCGGTTCCTTCACAAACGAAGAAAAGGGGAATGTCATGAAAACGAAGATTCAATCGGGTGTTCTGGCCGCCGCGGCAATCCTGCTGTCGGCAAGCCTTGCCTCGCCGGCTTTCGCCCGCGACCTGACCGTCGTCTCCTGGGGCGGCAATTATCAGGATGCGCAGCGCGACATCTACTTCAAGCCCTTCGCGGAAAAGTCCGGCAAACCGGTGCTCGACGAAGCCTGGGATGGCGGCATCGGCGTCATCCAGTCGAAGGTCAAGGCCGGCGCGCCGAACTGGGATGCCGTGCAGGTGGAGGCCGAAGAGCTGGCGCTCGGCTGTGCCGACGGCCTCTATGAAAAAATCGACTGGGACAAGATGGGCGGCAAGGACAAGTTCCTCGACAGCGCCGTCAACGACTGTGGCGTCGGCGCCATCGTCTGGTCCACGGCGATCGCCTATGACGGCGACAAGCTGAAGGAAGGCCCGGCCTCCTGGGCGGATTTCTGGAACGTCGAAAAGTTCCCCGGCAAGCGCGCACTGCGCAAGGGCCCGAAATACACGCTGGAATTCGCGCTGCTCGCCGATGGCGTGTCGAAGGACGAACTCTACGACGTGCTCGGCACCGATGAGGGCGTCGAGCGTGCCTTCAAGAAGCTCGACGAGCTGAAGGCGAACATCGTCTGGTGGGAATCGGGCGCGCAGCCGCTGCAGTTCCTCGCCTCCGGCGAAGTGGCGATGACCTCGGCCTATAATGGCTGCATCACCGGCATCAACCGCACGGAAGGCAAGAACTTCAAGGTCGTCTTCCCCGGCAGCATCTACGCCGTCGATAGCTGGGTCGTGCTGAAGGACGCTGAGAACAAGGACGCCGCGCAGGACTTCATCGCCTTTGCGAGCCTGCCCGAGCATCAGGCAAAACTGCCGGAATTCGTCGCCTACGGCCTGCCGAACAAGGATGCGGCTGCCAAAGTCCCGGCGGAATTCGCCAAGGACCTGCCGACTGATCCCGCCAACATGAAGGACTCGATCGCGCTCAACGTCGATTTCTGGATCGACAACGCCGAAACGCTGACCCAGCGCTTCAACGCCTGGCTGGCCCAGTAAGAACATCCATGACGAAGGGCGCCGCCGGCGCCCTTCCTGTCTGGCCGGATGCGTTCCCGCGGGGGTCCCGAGGGACGTGTCCTTCGCCTCTAGCGATGGAGTCTTTCGTGGCCGAATTCATCCGCTTCGACCGCATCACCAAATTCTACGGCCCGCTCTGCGTGGTCGAAAACCTCGATCTCGGCATCGGCAAGGGTGAGTTCGTCAGCCTGCTCGGCCCCTCCGGCTCCGGCAAGACGACGCTCCTGATGATGTTGGCGGGCTTCGAGCAGCCGACCTCGGGTAACATCGTGCTGGACGGCACGGCGATCAACGACGTGCCGACGCACAAGCGGGACATGGGCGTCGTCTTCCAGAGTTATGCCCTGTTCCCGCATATGTCGGTCGGCGAAAACGTCGCCTTCCCCTTGCAGATGCGCGGGCTTGGCAAGGCGGAAATCGCCGAGCGCGTAACCCGCGCGCTGGACATGGTGCAACTGTCGGCCTTCGTCGATCGCCGGCCGTCGCAGCTTTCGGGTGGCCAGCAGCAGCGCGTGGCGCTGTCGCGCGCGCTGGTCTTCGAACCGCGCGTCGTGCTGATGGACGAGCCGCTCGGCGCGCTCGACAAGCAGTTGCGCGAACAGATGCAGCTCGATATCCGCGACCTGCACCGCAGGCTCGGCCTGACGATCGTCTTCGTCACGCATGACCAGTCGGAAGCGCTCACAATGTCTGATCGGGTGGCGGTCTTCAACAAGGGCAAGATCGAGCAGATCGGCACGCCGCGGCAGGTCTATGACGAACCGGCGACGCGTTTCGTTGCCGAATTCATCGGCGAGACGAACCTGGTCGAGGGTGTCGTCGAGGGCGTGCAGGGGCAGGAGGCGACCGTGCGGCTGTCCTCGGGCGCGCAGATCGTCTCGGCCGTGTCCGGCAGCGTCGCCTCCGGCCAGCCGGTGCTGCTCTCCATTCGGCCAGAGCGGGTCGATCTCAGCGAGACGCGCGGCGACCAGCGCAACTGCCTGGAAACGGAGGTCACCGATTCCGTCTACCAGGGCGATCATCTTCGTGTGCAATTGCAGAATGCCGCCCATCCGCTGATCGCCAAACTCGGCCGCCGCTCGCGCGAATTCGCGCCGGGGACGCGGGTCTATGCGGCCTTTTCGGCCGGCGACTGCCGGGTCATCGCGCAATGAGCGCGGGCTCGTCACGCACCGGGCGCTCGCTGATCCTGCTGGCGCCATTGCTGATCTTCCTCATCGGCTTCTTCGTCTGGCCGCTGTTCAGCATGATGTCACAGGCGGTGTCGGATCCGGCCGTGCTGCGCCTGCTCCCCCGCAGCGCGCAGGTGCTGCCGGACTGGGACCGCAAGTCGCCGCCGACCATGCCCATGCAGGCGGCGCTGATGGAGGACCTGAAGGCCGTCGACGACGACCAGGCGCTCGGCGACATGGTGCGCCGCCTCAACAGCGCCCGCTCCGGCTTCCGCACGCTGATGTCGAAGACGACGAGTGCGCTTAACGACGTCGAAAACCCGCCCGCCGACCTCGTTTCCATAGACAAGCGCTGGGAGAGACCGGAATTCTGGCTGGCGATCGCCGATGCGCTGTCGCCGCTGACCGACCGCAACCTGCTCGCCGCCGTCGATCTCGGCCGCAATGCCGCCGGCGATATCGAGCACCTGCCGGCCGACCAGTCCGTCAACCGCGTCATTCTCGTGCGCACCTTCTGGATCGCGGCCCTCGTCACCTTTTTCTGCGCCTGCATCGGGTTCCCCTATGCCATTATCGCGGCCTCGCTCGACGGCTGGAAGCGTGATCTGATGCTTGGCGCCGTGCTGCTGCCGCTCTGGACCTCGCTTCTGGTGCGCACCGCCGCCTGGTTCATCCTGTTGCAGGAACAGGGCCTCATTAACGATCTGCTGCGCGCGATCGGCCTCATAAACGCGCCGCTGCCGCTGATCTTCAACCGCACCGGCGTCATCATCGCCATGACCCATGTGCTGCTGCCCTTCATGGTGCTGCCGATCTATTCGGTGCTGATTACCATCCCGAAGAACCTGATGCCGGCGGCCGCGTCCCTCGGAGCGCCGCCCTGGCGGGCCTTCCTGCGCGTGCTGCTTCCCTTGAGCCTGCGGGGCGTCGCCTCCGGCAGCCTGCTCGTCTTCATCTCGGCGATCGGCTACTACATCACGCCGGCGCTGATCGGCGGGCCGGGCGACCAGATGATCTCCTCGATCATCGCCTTCTATGCGACGGGCTCTGCAAACTGGGGCATGGCCGGCGCGCTCGGCGTCGTGCTGCTCGTCGCCACGCTCCTGCTCTACAGCGTCTATGCGCGGCTCTCCAGCGACGAACCGGGGAGGCGCTAGGCCATGCCGATGAAACTCGCCAAAGTCACCTTCGCAACGCTGACGATCCTGTTTCTCGTCGCCCCGCTCATCGCCATCCTGCCGCTCGCCTTCACGTCGAGCGTCATCCTCACCTACCCAATCCCGTCCTGGTCGCTGCGCTGGTTCGAGGAACTGTTCACGGCGGATGCCTGGCGCCGCGCGATCATCAACAGCCTGATCATCGGCACGGGCACGACGCTGCTCGCCACCGTGCTCGGCACCGCGGCCTCGCTCGGCCTGCGCAACCGCCTGATCTTCTTCCGCGGCTCGATGCGCACGCTCTTCCTGTTGCCGATGGTGGTGCCCGCCGTCGTGCTCGGCGTCGGCATGCAGGTGCTGCTCGCCGGCTTCGGCCTTACGAACAGTTATGCGGGCGTGATCATCGCCCATACGGTCGTCGCCGTACCCTTCGTCATCGTCAGTGTCACCGGCGCGCTGGCCGGCATCGACGAGCGCGTGGAACTCGCCGCCCAAAGCCTGGGCGCCGCGCCCATCACGGTCTTCCGCCGCGTGACCCTGCCGCTCGCCATGCCCGGCGTGCTCTCCGGCGCCGTGCTCGCCTTCGCGACCTCGCTCGACGAGGTGGTGCTGACGCTGTTCGTCGCCGGCCCCAACCAGCGCACGCTGGCCCGGCAGATGTTCTCCAGCATCCGCGAGAATATCAGCCCGGCGATCGCCGCCGCCGCCTTCCTCTTCATCGCCGCGACAGTCCTCATCGGCCTCGTCGTGGTGCTGTCGCGCTCCATGCTGGCCAAGCGGCGCTAGCGTCTCAGCACGGCGGCGAGGACGTCATAGACGCGCGGCTCCAGCATATGCGCGACGTTGAAGCGCATGAAGCCGGTGGCGTTCTGCGAGACGCTGAACACGTTGCCGGGGGCAAGCACGACGCCCTCGGCAACGGCGGCCTGCGCCACCTCGCCGGAATCCACCCCCTCCGGCAGCCGGCACCAGAGATAGAAGCCGCCGCGCGGCGAAAGCCAGGGTTCGATGCCGAGCCGCGACAGCCGGTCAGCCGTCTCGCGCCGGACACGCACGAGCTTGCGCCGCAACTCCTCCATATGTTTGCGATAGCCGCCGCCGGCCAGCATATGCGCGATGATCTCGCTGGACATCGGGCTCGGGCCGCCGAAATTCGTGGCGATCTGCAAGTCCACCAGCCCCTCGATCCAGTCCGGCCGCGCCGCGATGTAACCGCAGCGTGCCGAAGCCGAGAGCGTCTTGGAAAAACTGCCGATGCGGATGACACGGTCGAGCCCGTCGAGGGCTGCAAGCCGCGTCGACGGCTCCGGCTCGAAATCGGCAAAGATGTCGTCCTCCACGAGGATCGTCTCGCCACCCGCCGCGGCATTCAACAGGCGATGGGCGACCTGCGGCGACAGGGTGGCGCCGGTCGGGTTGTGGATTGCCGAATTGGTGATGTAAAGCCGCGGCCGCACGGCATTCAGCACGGTCTCGAAGGTCGCGACATCCGGCCCCGATGGCGTATAGGGCACGCCGACGACCGTCACCTGATGCGCCTTCAGCAAGGCCTGGAAATTGAAGTAGCAGGGGTCGTCGATGAGCACCGTATCGCCGGGGCGAAGCAGGAAGCGGCAGATCAGATCGAGCGCCTGCGTGCCCGAGCTCGTCAGCATCAGGTGGTCCGGCCCGGCCTCAATGCCTTCCTCCGCCAGCCGCCCGAGCAGCAGCCGGCGCAACGCCTGGGACCCGCGCGTGCTGCCATAATAGGAAAGCAAATCGCCGTCGCTGCGCGCAAGGCTGCGGATCGCGCGGCGCAGCGCCTCATCCGGCATCCAGTCCGCCGGCAGCCAGCCGCAGCCGGGTTTCAGCACCGCGGCATCCGCATCGAGCGATTGCCGCGACACCCAGAAGGGATCGACCGCGCGCGCCTTCGGCGTCTCCGCTTCCGCCAGTTTCAGCGGATGCAGGCCGGCATTCGAGACATAGAACCCGGACCCGCGCTGCGCCCGGATCAGCCCTTCCGCCGCGAGGCGATCATAGGCCTCGACCACGGTGGAGGGCGAAACCCCCATGGAAGCCGCAAACCGCCGGATCGAGGGAAGCCGATCGCCGGGTGCAAGGGCACGGCTGGCGATCCGGCCGCCGATCGCCGCCACGACCTCGGAAATCCGGGTTCCCGCCGCCACGTCGCTTACGAAGCCTGCTTTCATTGTACTGGTCCTTGAACACATACAGTTCTTTCGAATTGTACTGCTCCGTTCCTGTTTTCGCCAGCCCCATGAATGTACGAAGAGTGCGAATGCGAGGTGTCATGAAATCATCTATGGAAGGCTGGGGCAGCGGGCTCGTCGGCGTCATCATTTTCAGCGGTTCGCTGCCGGCGACCCGCGTGGCCGTGTCGGATTTTTCGCCATTGTTCCTGACATCGGCGCGCGCCGTCATTGCCGGGTTGCTGGGCGCAGCGCTTCTCTTCGCGCTGCGCCAGCCGAAACCCTCGCGCGATGCGCTGTTCTCGCTGACGATCGTGGCGCTGGGCGTCGTCGTCGGCTTCCCGATGCTGACCGCGGTGGCGCTGCAATACATCACGTCCGCCCATTCCATCGTCTTCATCGGGCTTCTGCCGCTGGCCACCGCGATCTTCGGCGTGCTGCGGGGCGGGGAGCGGCCGAAACCGCTGTTCTGGCTGTTTTCCGGCATCGGCAGCGCGACGGTGGTCGGCTTCGCGCTCAATTCCGGCGCAGAGGTCTCGCTGGTCGGCGATCTCTTGATGGTCGCCGCGGTCGTGGTCTGCGGGCTGGGTTATGCGGAGGGCGCGAAGCTCTCGCGCACGCTGGGCGGCTGGCAGGTCATCTCCTGGGCGCTGATCCTCTCGCTGCCGCTAATGGCGATCATCGCGCTCATCTCGCTGCCGCAGACCTGGGTCGGCATCGATGGCGGGGCATGGGCGGGGCTCGCCTATGTCTCGGTCTTCAGCATGCTGATCGGCTTCGTCTTCTGGTATCGCGGCCTGGCACTCGGCGGCATCGCCGCGGTCGGCCAGCTACAGTTGCTGCAACCCTTCTTCGGCCTGCTGCTCGCCGCCTTCCTGCTGCACGAAAAGGTCAGCCCGCTGATGGTCGTCACCACGCTTGCCATCGTGCTCTGCGTTGCGGGCGCGCGGAAATTCGCACGCTAGAGGGTCAAAGCGAGGCCGTGATACCGCCGTCGACATAGAGGATGTGCCCGTTCACGAAGGAGGAGGCATTCGAGGACAAGAAGATGCAGGCGCCGACGAGTTCCTCGATCTTGCCCCAGCGGCCGGCCGGCGTGCGTTTTTCCAGCCAGTCGGAGAAGGCGGGGTCGGCGACGAGGGCGGCATTCAGCGGCGTGTCGAAATAGCCGGGCGCAATGGCGTTGCATTGCAGGCCGTATTTCGCCCAGTCGGCTGCCATGCCCTTGGTGAGGTTGCCGACGGCGCCCTTGGTGGCCGTGTAGGGCGCGATGCCGGGGCGGGCGAGCGCCGTCTGGACGCTCGCGATGTTGATGATCTTGCCCGCACCGCGCCTGATCATGTGCCGGGCAACGGCCTGGCCGACATTGAAGACGGTCGAGATATTGGTCTTCAACAGCCGCTCGAAGGCATCCGCCGGAAAGTCTTCGAGCGCCGTACGATGCTGCATGCCGGCATTGTTGACCAGGATATCGATGGCGCCGACCTGCGCCTCGAAGCCATCGATGGCCGCGCGCACGACCTCGTGGTCCGTGGCGTCGAAAGCGAGCGTGTGTTTCGCCTCGAGACTTTCCGCAGCCGCCGTTAGCCTGGCCGCATCGCGCCCATTGAGGATGACCTCGGCGCCCGCCGCCGCAAGGCCGCGCGCGAGCGCAAGACCGATGCCCTGCGAGGAGCCGGTGACGAGGGCGCGTTTGCCCGTCAGGTCGAAGAGTTCGGTGCTCACGGTTCCTCCCGGGTCGAAGTCGATCGGTCCACCCTGCATCAGACGCGCCGCGGTGCAAATGCAGCCGCTTCGGAACGCACAAAGGTCGGTGCAAGGAATGGAGCCAGCGGGGGGAATCTGCTATGGCTGTGTCGTGAGCCGTCCTTGCCTGCGACGATCGTGTCCGGCAAAACGCTCTGGGAGATCTGGATGGCGGTGGATGTTCGGACGTCGAAGGATGTGAGCGGGGCCGCAAGTCCCAAGGCGTTGCGCGTCGGCTTCATCCTGTCGAAGAGCTTTACGCTTTCCGCCTTCGCGCTGTTTGTGGATACGCTGCGGCTGGCCAGCGACAGCGAGGACCGCTCCCGGCGCGTCCATTGCGACTGGGACGTACTCAGCAGCACGCGCAATTTCATCTCCTCGTCGAGCGGCATCCAGGTTGCCCCCACCGCGCCCTTCGCCGATCCCTCCTGTTTCGACTATATCGCCGTCGTCGGCGGCCTCTTGAAGGTCGACGAGCCGATCGACAGCTATGCGCTCGCCTATCTGCGCAAGGCGGCGAATGCCGGCGTCGGGCTGATCGGCCTGTGTACCGGCAGCTTCATCCTCGCCGAAGCCGGCCTGCTGAAGGGGCACACGGCCTGCGTGAGTTGGCTGCACCACCGCGAATTCCGCGGCCGTTTTCCCGATATCGAGGCGACGTCGGAGCAGATCTTCCGCTTCGACGGCAAGGTCGCCACCTGTGCCGGCGGCAGCAGCGTCGCCGATCTCGCAGCCACCCTCGTGCGCCACCATGTCGGCGAGGCGGCGGAGCGCAATGCGCTGGAAATCCTGCAAATCCGCCACCGCCGCGACGCCACCGACCTCCAGCCGCGCAACCCGCTCGGCCTCGAAGCGCGCGACCGCCGCGTGCACCTTGCCATCATGATGATGGAGCAGCACACCGAAGACCTGCTGTCGATCGACAGCATCGCCACCATGACGAACGTCTCCCGCCGCCAGCTCGAACGCCTGTTCGAAAGCGACATGGGCGCTTCGCCGAGCGCGATCTACATGAAGATCCGCATGGCGGCGGCGCTCAACATGGTGGTGCGCACCAACAAGCCGCTGATCGAGATCGCGCTCGAAACCGGCTTCGAGAGCCTGTCGCACTTCACCCGCCGTTTCCGCGCCGCCTTCGGCGACACGCCCTCGCAGATCCGCCGCGACGGCCGCCGCCAAGCAGGCTGAGGAGGGCAAGCTGACGGGCAACTTTTCCGGCCGCTTGGAACCAAGCCGCCCGCCAGCCGTTCGGTCTCCATTGCTGATAAGGAGACCGTAATGGCAAGCAACGACGTTCAATCCCAGATTTCCGCTCTTCGCGCAGAAATCGCCGCGCTTCAGAAGGACCTCGGCGAACGGGGCAGCGAAGCCTATGACACGATCCGCGATCGCGCCGGCAATGCCGTCGAGGCTGCCCGGCCCGCTGTCCGTTCGGCAACGAAATATGTGCGCAACGAAGGTGCTGCCGTGGCCCAGGCCGCACGCGAGCATCCGGCCGCACTGTCCACCGTGGTGTTGACGGCCGGCCTTGCCGGTGTCGTCATCGGCTATCTGCTCGGTTCCCTCGAAAGCGAGCCGCCGCGGCGCCAGCAGCGCTGGTTCTGAACTGGAAAAGCCCGGCACTGCCGGGCTTTTTCATGTGCTTCAACAAACGAAGGCAAACCATTGCCTCCGCTTATTCTTACCGGTGCCGCAGGCCGAAGAGGTAGCCGATAAACGCGGCGCCTGCGAGCGTGGCGAGCGGATTGGCCTGGATCGTCTGGCGGATATCCTCGCGCAGCGATTCCGCCTTGGCGACGGCAAGCTGGCCGGTGCCTTCGGCGATCAGCCCCGCGGTTTCCTTCAGCCGGCTGATTTCCGCCTTCAGCACTTCGATCTGTTCGCTGACCGTCGCTTCCGCAGCCGCCGCACGGGCATCCTCCGAAATGCTATCGCCACTTTCAACGACACCAAGCGTGCGCTTGCCGGTGCTCTTTTCGTCAGCCATGGACATGTCTCCTGGATTTGATGGAATGGCATGAGCAAGAACGACCGCCGCGCCCGTTGGTTCCAGCCGATGATTCAAACTGTGATCTTTCCCCTGCGACTCAGTGATTGACTCTCGCGCACTTTGAGAACAAATAAAGAACAAACCTTCTCAAACCCGGGAGCCGCAACGCCGATGTCTGCCTCCGCCGCCCATGCCGTTGTCGCCGATCTGCGCGACCGCATCCGGCAGTTCGATGGCCGTGCCGCGCGTGACCGGGCGGTGCTGCCCTTCGGCGTGCCGGACATAGACGACAGGCTGCCGGGCGGCGGGCTGGCGCTTGCGAGCCTGCACGAGGTCTGCGGCGGAGGCAACGATGCGGTCGAGGGGGCGGCCGCCATGCTCTTTGCCGCCGGCATCGCGGCGCGCACCAAGGGACAGGTGCTCTGGATCCTGACCCGGCCCGATCTTTTCGCGCCTGCACTCGCGCAGGCGGGGCTCGCCCCCGGCCGCGTCATCTATGTGGAGGCGGGCGATGAAAAAAGCCTGCTCCTCTGTTTCGAGGAGGGCCTGCGCCATGGCGGGCTCGGCGCGGTGGTGGCGGAGGTGGCGCGATTGTCGCTGACCGCCTCGCGCCGCCTGCAACTGGCGGCCGAGGCCGGTGGCACGCTCGGCATTGCGCTGCGCCGTTTCAAGCACCGGTCGGAGGAGAGTGCCTTTGGGCAACCCTCTTCCGCCGTGACGCGCTGGCGGGTTGCCGTCCGGCCGTCCGTCGCCCTTCCCGTGCCCGGCATCGGCCGGGCGCAGTGGCTTTTGCAACTCGTGCGCTGCCGGGCCGGCGAGGCGGCAGACTTTGACGTGGAGGCACCCGATGCCGAGGGTCGTATCGCTTTTTCTTCCCGGCTGGCCGATCGATCGTCTGAGGCGGGCGCTTGGCGCCTCGGCGCCTCCGCCTGACAAGCGGCTCGTGCTCGTCGGCCGGGAGGGCTCGCGCCGCATCCTGACCGCCGTGAGCAAGCCGGCCGAACAGGCGGGCCTGCGCGTCGGAATGCCGCTCACCAAGGCCCATGCGCTGGTGCCCGAGATCGTGACCATGCCGGCCGATCCCGCGGCGGATGCGGCGGCGCTGGAGCGCCTGTCGCTCTGGGCCTTGCAGCATTATGCGCCCATCGTCGCGCCCGATCCGCCGGATGGCCTGGTCATCGACACGACCGGCGCCGACCATCTGCATGGCGGCGAGGAACGCATGCTGACCGGCCTCGTCAACCGCCTCGCGGCCTCCGGCATTTTTGCGCGCGCGGCGGTGGCGGATAGCTGGGGTGCCGCGCATGCCGCCGCCCGTTTCCTTGCCGATCCCGTGCGCGTCATTGCGCCGGGCACGGTGGGCGAAACCGTCGCGCCGCTGCCGATCCTCGGGCTGCGGATACCGCCGGAAACCGTCACGGGACTACGCGTGCTCGGCTTCGCCACTATCGGCGACGTGCTGGCCGTGCCCCGCGCGCCGCTGGTGCTGCGCTTCGGCCCGCTCCTCGGCCGCCGGCTCGACCAGATCCAGGGCACGATCTCGGAGCCCGTCGATCCGCTGCGCGATCCCGATGTCGTGACGGCCCGCAAAGTGTTCGGCGAGCCGATCGGCGCGCCCGAAACCATCGCGCGCTACACGAAGGGCCTCGTGCACGATCTCTGCCAGGCGCTGGAAAAACGCGGCCTCGGCGCCCGCCGGCTCGATCTCCTCTTCCACCGCGTCGACAGTTCGCTCCAGGCGATCCGCGTCGGCACTGCACGCGCCGTTCGCGACGAGGACCGCCTCACCCGGCTCCTCTCGGACCGCATCGAGACGATCGATCCGGGTTTCGGCATCGAGATCATGGACCTGACCGCCAAGCTTGCCGAACCGCTCGTCCTGCAACAGGCGGTCTCCTCGCTGATCGAGGAGGAGCAGGCCGACATTGCCGGTCTCGTCGACGTGATCGCCAACCGCATCGGGGCCGCCCGCCTCTACCGCATCGCCCCCGTCGAAAGCGACGTGCCGGAACGCTCCTTCCGCCGCATTTCGCCGCTCTCACCCGATGTCGGCACGACCTGGCAGAACCGCTGGCCACGTCCGGCGCGCCTGCTGGCCCGGCCCGAGCCGATCGAGGTCATGGCGCTCCTGCCCGACCACCCGCCCGCCTCCTTCACCTGGCGCGGAAAGCGCCGGCTGGTGAAACGGGCAGACGGTCCTGAACGCATCTTCGGCGAATGGTGGAAGCGCGACGCCGAACTTGCCGCCGTACGCGACTATTTCCAGGTGGAGGATGCCGCCGGGGAACGCTTCTGGCTCTTCCGCTCGGGCGACGAACAGCAGGTGACAGCCGGCCTCGGCCGCTGGTTCCTGCACGGAATTTTCGCATGAAGCCGCGCTACGCAGAGCTCCAGGTCACGTCCCACTTCTCGTTCCTGAGGGGCGCCAGCAGCAGCGCGGAATTGTTCGCCCAGGCGAGTGCTCTCGGCATCGAGGCCCTGGCCGTTGTCGACCGCAACAGCCTTGCCGGCGTCGTTCAGGCCCATAGGGCGGCGAAGGAGCTGCCTGCGGACGCCAACATCGTGCGCCTCATCGTCGGTTGCCGGCTCGACCTTGTCGACGGCATGTCGCTGCTCGTCTATCCCACCGACCGCGACGCGTACGGGCGCCTCTGCCGCATGCTCACTATCGGCAAGAAGAAAGCGGGCAAGGGCAAATGCCATCTCGACTGGTCAGACGTCGTGGATTGGAACGAAGGCCTCATCGCCGTTCTGGTCCCCGACGAAGCGGACGAGACCGCGGCCTTCCAGCTCCGCCGCATGCGTGAAACATTCAAGGACCGCTGCTACCTCGCCCTGACGCTTCGCCGTCGGCCGAACGATCAGCTCCGCCTCTTTGACCTCTCCAACCTAGCCACGCAATATCGCGTGCCGACCGTCGTTACCAATGACGTGCTCTACCACGAACCAGGCCGGCGGATGTTGCAGGACATCGTGACCTGCATCCGCCACAACGTCACCATCGACAATGCCGGCTTCTTGCGCGAGCGTCATGCCGACCGCTACCTGAAACCCCCGGAAGAAATGCACCGCCTCTTCACGCGCTTTCCGGAAGCGCTTCGACGCACGCTTGAGGTTATGGAGCGTTGCCAGTTCTCACTGGATGAATTGCAATACCAATATCCCGACGAGAAGGAGTATGCCCACCTTACGCCACAGGAGGCACTGGAGAAATACACCTGGGAGGGAGCCGCGAACCGATACCCGGACGGCGTGCCGGATATCGTCTGCAAGAAGCTGAACTATGAACTGCGTCTCATCGAGAAGATGAAGTATGCCCCTTACTTCCTGACAGTGAACTCGATTGTCCGCCATGCCCGATCGATCGGCATTCTTTGCCAGGGCAGGGGATCGGCGGCAAACAGCGCGGTGTGCTACGCTCTCGGTATTACCTCAATTAATGCAACCAACAATGGTTTGCTTTTCGAGCGGTTCGTTTCGGAGCAGCGCGGTGAGCCACCCGACATCGACGTCGATTTCGAGCATGAACGGCGCGAAGAGGTCATCCAGTGGGTCTACGATACCTATGGCCATGATCGCGCTGCGCTTTGCGCCACGGTCACCCGCTATCGCTCCCGCGGCGCCATGCGGGATGTCGGGCGTGCACTCGGCATGCCCGAGGACGTGCTCAAAGCCTTGTCGTCGCAGGTCTGGGGTTGGTCCAACGATATTCCGAAGGCACAGATCGAAGATATCGGCTTTAATGTCGACGATCGACGCATCCGGCTGTTGGTAGAGCTCTCCCGGCAATTGACCGGTGTGCCGCGCCATCTTTCCCAGCATCCCGGCGGCTTCGTGCTGACCCGTGATCGGCTCGACGATCTCGTGCCGATCGAGCCTGCCGCCATGGATGATCGCCAGGTCATCGAATGGGACAAGGACGATGTCGAGTTCCTGGAATTCATGAAGGTGGATGTGCTGGCGCTCGGCATGCTGTCCTGCATGCGCCGGGCTTTCGAATATCTGGAAGACCTCAAGGGCATTCAAAAAGGCCTCTGGAACATTAGCCTGGATGATGAGCCAACTTACGAGATGATTTCCAAGGCAGATACGCTCGGCACCTTCCAGATCGAGAGTCGGGCGCAAATGTCCATGTTGCCAAGACTTAGGCCGAAAGAATTCTACGACATCGTCATCCAAGTGGCGATTGTCCGGCCCGGCCCGATCCAGGGGGACATGGTGCATCCCTATTTGCGCCGTCGTCAGAAGTTGGAAAAACCAGATTATCCTGATGACGAAAACTTAAAGAATGTCCTCAAAAAGACACTGGGTGTGCCCTTGTTTCAGGAGCAGGCCATGCAAGTGGCTATTGTTGGGGCCGGCTTTTCAGCCGGCAGGGCCGATCAGTTGCGGCGGGCTATGGCGACCTTCAAACACACGGGTGGCGTCGATAAATTTCGGCAAGAACTCATCTCTGGCATGACCAAGAACAATTATCCAATCGAATTCGCCGAACGTATGTGCCGCCAACTCGAAGGCTTCGGCTCCTATGGTTTTCCGGAAAGCCACGCCTATAGTTTCGCCATCATCGCCTACGCCTCCGCGTGGATGAAGTGCCATCACCCGGATATTTTCTGCGCAGCGCTGCTCAACTCGCAACCCATGGGCTTCTACGCGCCGGCGCAGATCGTGCGCGATGCGCAGGAGCATGGGGTGGAGGTTCGGCCGGTCTGCGTCAATGCGAGCCGGTGGGATTGCACGCTGGAGCCGACGGAGGACAAGAAGCGCTTTGCGGTGCGGCTTGGCCTCAAAATGATCAAGGGTCTCAGCAATGCGGAGGCCGGAAAACTCATCTCGAAGCGGGCCGACGAACCTTTCGTTTCCGTGGACGATCTCTGGCGTCGCGCCGAACTGCCGGTGTCACCCCTTGTCGAACTGGCCGAGGCGGATGCCTTTCGGCCGTCGCTGGGGCTAGCCCGGCGCGAGGCGCTCTGGGCTATCCGTGCTTTGCGCGACGAACCGCTTCCACTCTTCGTCGCGGCAGCTGAAAGGGAGGCGGCGGTGATCGCGGAACTGGACGAGCCGGCCGTTGCGCTTCGCCCCATGACGGCTGGCAACGAGGTCGTCGAGGACTATGGCCATGTCGGGCTGACGCTGCGGGCCCATCCCGTCAGCTTCCTGCGGGAGGATCTGCAACGGCAGAAAATCCTCTCCTGCCATGTCGCGACGAACCTGCGCGACCGCACCCGGGTCGAGACGGCCGGCGTGATCCTCGTGCGCCAGCGGCCGGGTTCAGCCAAGGGCGTCATCTTCGTGACGCTCGAAGACGAGACGGGCATTGCCAACCTCGTCGTCTGGAGAAAGGTTTTTATCGCCTATCGCAAGGTCGTGATGGGCGCCTCCATGCTCGGCGTGAAGGGCTACATCCAGCGAGAGGGGGAGGTGGTGCATGTGGTGGCCCAGCACCTTACGGACCTTTCCGGCATGCTCGCCAGCGTCGGCCATCGGGACGGGCCGTTTCCCCTACCGCATGGGCGCGGCGACGAATTCCATCACGGCAGCCCGCCACACGATCCGCGTGGCGCGCCAAAACTTGCAAAACCGCGAAATCTCGTCGACGGCTACGGCCATATCGATGAAATCCGCGTCAAATCCCGCGACTTCCACTGACCGGCTCACATGAAGTCGCGCGGGATCGCCTTTTCGAAGGTCTTCTCGAAAACCTGTGCCTCGCCCTCGAAGGCGCGCACGCTTGCCGAGATCAGCCAGTCCGTCGCGGTGCAGGCGATGGTCGCGATCGAGACCGTGCGCACGAACCAGCCGGGGCGCTGCATGTCGCAGGTCCAGACCGCCGTGCCGGTCATCGAGAGCGGATCGTTTTCGGCGATCGACCAGAGTTCGTCGCGCACCTGCCGCGTGGCGAGCCCGGTGCCGGGATGCTCATAGAGGCCGGTGTCCTCGTAGATCGAATATTCGGTGAGGCCGTTCGTCAGGTCGCGCTCCACGCCGCGCGCCGTCTCGCCGGGCGCAAGCTCGGTATATTTCGGCAGCGGATCGGGGTTTTCCGGCTCGGGAAGCTCGATGACACGATGCGCGCCAAGCTTCGGCAGGGCAAGGCCGAGCGAGGCGAGGTCGATCGTCACACCGGCATCCGTCGGCGGCGGCAGTACCATCGGCCAGTAGGCTGTCGAAAGCGACAGGCGGATGCGATGGCCGGCGCGAAAACGATAGCCCATCGCGTCAAGCACGAGGCGGATGCGGGTTTTTTCGCTACGCGGCATGGCCTCCGGTGCGGCATTGCCGCCGCGATGCGCGAGGTTCACGACGCCGAAGGTGACGCGCGTCGCCGTACCGTCTGGATGCACATCGACGAGGCGGGCGCAGAGATTGACGATGTCGGCCTCTGTCGCGATGTCGAGTTCCAGCACCGGTTGGCCGAGGAAATCCTGGGGCTCTCCAAGCGGCGGCGTCTCGATGACGAGCGAACCGGCATCGTCGAGCCGCTGGTCGAGCGCCATTTCCGCATCCGGCTTCAGCGTGAACCACTCGCCGGCCATGATGCCGGTGTCGAGCGGCGATTTCAGAAAACGGTCATGGCCGACGGCGCCGGCAATCGGCATACCGGGCGCGAGCGTGCCGTATTGCTCCACGTAGAAGGTCGCCATGTCCGGCGTCTGCCAACGATCCTTGGCGATCCAGAAACCGGGGTCGATTTCTCGGCGCAGCGAAGGGCGGGCGGCGTCCTGGATATAGGCGCGCACCTGCGGTGTGTTTTCCGCGCCGTTCTCCTCGCCGCGCAGCCAGCGGTTCCACCAAGCGATCGCCTCGGCGTGGAAATCCATGCGGGGCTTCGGCCAGGCGAAATGCGGATATTTGTGCACCCACGGGCCGATGAGCGCTTTCGCCTTGTCCCCAAGACCTTCGACGGCCTTCAGCGGCGTGCTGCGATAGCCATCCGCCCAGCCGGCGATGACGAGGGCAGGCACGGGGAAGCCGGCAAAATCCTCTGCGATCGAACCGTGTTTCCAGAAAGCATCGCGGCGCTGGTGTTGCAGCCATTCCTCCAGGAAGAAGGGCTCGTTTTCGAGCCGCTCCAGCCACATGGCCTTCCAGCGATCGCCGACGATCTCGGGATCGGGCGAGCGCGACTGGTAGGCGAGCATGGTGGCGGCCCAGGAGAGCTGGGCGGAAAGGTGCGTGCCGTTTTTGTAATGGATGTCGTCGTTATAGCGGTCGACGGTGGAGGCAATGGAGATGACGGCCTTCAGTGCCGGGGGCTTGAGTGCCGCGACTTGCAGGCAGTTGAAGCCGCCCCAGGAGATGCCCATCATGCCGACCGCACCGTTCGACCAGGGCTGCGCGGCGATCCAGGCGATGAGTTCGCAGGCATTGGCCAATTCCAGCGGCGTGTATTCACCATCGATGACGCCGTCGGATTCGCCCGAGCCGCGGATATCGACCCGCACGCCCGCAATGCCGGCGGCGGCGAAGACCGGATAGGTCGATTCATCGCGCGGGCTCGTTCCATCGCGCTTCCTGTAAGGCAGGAATTCGAAGACGGCGGGCACGGGATCTTGTTCCGCACCCTCCGGCATCCAGATGCGGGCGGCGAGCCTCGTGCCGTCGGCAAGCGTGATCCATTGGTTTTCGATGACGGTGAAGGCGCGGTCTGTCATTGGAAATCCTCTCGTGCGCCTCTTTATGGCGGGGGCGCGCGGGGCGGGCAATATGGTTGTTTTGACCTTGCATGTCGCTTTTGTCTTGGTGCTTGCCGACCCGGGAAAACTCGCCTACGAAAAATGGGGGACAAGCAGGGAGGGGCGCCATGCAGGATCGACACGCGGCTTTTGAAGACCGGACGCGGCTGGACGACCCCGAGCGCGCCTATCGAATCCTGATCGCCGACCTGATCGGCCTTCGCTTCGATGCGAACGGCCGGCCCGATCACGGCGAGGTGCAAGCGCATATCGAGGCGCAGGGTGGCACGTTCCATGATGGCCCCTATGCGGGCGGGGCCTTGCCGCCCGGCATCCATTTCTTCTACCAGCCGGACCTGAGCACCAAGGACGACATCCTCGCGCAGACCGCCCATGGCCAATATGACGCGCTGATCGCCGCGGCGACCTTCATTCCGATGCAGGCCCTGTTCCCGCTCGGCGGCGTGCGCATCGGTGCTGGTACGGGTAATATGGGCTCTGCCTCCTGGGGCGGCGGCGATGGCGAAGGCGGCGTCGCACCGCTGATGAACACGCCCGGCATCAACAGCCGCGCAACGGCGCAGATGGTGATGAAGGCGGTGCTCAAGGTCACGCCGGACCTGCCGGTCGACCTGCTTCACCAACGGGTCGTCGCCGGCGATTTCGATACCGGCCGCGACCTCAAATCCTACCCGACCGGCAAGCTGGAAGGCCGCCGGATGGCGGTGCTCGGCTATGGCAATATCGGCCGCGAGGTCGCCAAACTCGCGCGCGCCTTCGGCATGCATGTCGTGGTACATGCGCGGGCGAAACACCGGCAATGGATCGAGGCGGAAGGGTTCGAGCACGCGGAAACACCGGCCGCGGCGGCGCAGGGGGCGGATGTGCTCACCGTCCATGTCGGCCTTGGCCGGCTCGATGCGGTGACACGGGCCTATGCCAATGCCGGCATCGTCGGCGAGGCCGTGCTGTCGGCGATGAACCGCGGGGCGGTGGTCGTCAACTACGATCGCGGCGAGGTCGTGGATGCGGGGGCGCTCGACCGTGCGCTGGCGGCCGGACAGGTACGCCACGCGGCAATCGACGCCGATCTTTTCAAGGATGCGGAAAGCGGGGCGCTCAGCGGGCCGATGTTGCCCTATCTCACGCTTGCCGGCCGCCACCCCGGCAAACTCGAACTGCTGCCGCATGCAGCGGCCGATACGGACCATCCCTCCCGTGTCGCCGGAGCCTGCCAGGCGGTCGACCAGATCATCGATGCCATCCGTTACCGCCGGATCGCCAATCTCAAGGGCGGCCTGCCGGATGGTTATGTCGATGCCGGCGCAAAGGTGCCACGCGGCATCGGGCGCGTGAACACCCTGACGCTGGCGGCGGCGGTCGCCGACCGGCGCTTTGCCGAGCTTCACGGCGTCTCCCGCGAAATCGCCGATACGCTGGAGGCGATCGTCGAGGCCGTCGACGAGGGCATGACGCACCAGCCGGCAAAGGGCGACGTGATCGCGCTGACCCATCTGCTGCTGCGCCAACGCCTTCTTCTAGAAGCGTTGGGACTGGATGGCCCTGCGGAGGCATAGAGACGGCGGGAACTTTCGTCTTCACCGCAAGTTCCTTCCCTGACGCGAAAAGCAGGGAGTGCTGCCATGACCCATCAGCAAGACGAACGCGGCGATCCGCTGACCCGCACCCACGATCCCGCCCGCAAGAATTATGCGGCGCAGGAAACCCGCCAGGGCCGCCTCGGCAAACCGATGCTGAAGGTGCTCGGCATCAGCCTTGCGCTTGCCGTCCTGGTATGGGGCGGTGTCGAGATTTGGGGTGAGCGGGTCGATCCGACGGTCGACACCGAGCAGACGTCCTCCACCTCGAACGGCACGTCGACGCAGGATACGATCGACAATACCGTTCCCGGCGGCAGCGAGACGGTTCCGACGGAACGCGATCCGACTTCGCAATCCGGCAGCGGTGGCGACAGCCAGAGCATCACGCCGGACGGGACGGCCAACTGATATCGACCAGGCCGGTGCCTAAAGGTACCGGTCGTATTGCTGCATGACGGCGATGAGCTGGTCGTGCTTGATTGCGTCGATGCGGAAACGGTCATGCGGTGTGCCGCCGCTGTCTTCCGCCGCCAGCATGGCGTTGACCACAGCTTCCTCCACACTCTCCACCGCCGCCAGATAGACCGGGTCGAGATGCTCGTCGTTGACCATCGCCAGGTCGAGCAGGGCGGGCGCGCGATGCGCCATCGGCTGTGGGTTGGCGGTGGAAAAGGCGAGGAAGATGTCGCCGGAATTGTTGCCGCCCGGCGTGCCGTTGCGGCCGATGCCGATGGCGGCGCGCCGCGCGAGGCGTTTCAACTGGTGGGGCGCCATCGGCAGGTCAGTGGCGATGACGACGATGATCGAGCCGCGCTCCTTGAGCTGGCTTTGCGGTGTGTTGTCCTGCAGGTGTTTGCCGACGGGGACGCCGCAGATCGTCAGCCAGTCGCGCTGGCCGTGGTTGGCTTGCACCAGCGTGCCGATCGTGTAGTCCCGGTCGCCGACGGTGACGACGCGGGAGGCAGTGCCGGTGCCACCCTTGAAGCCATAAGTGATCATGCCGGTGCCGCCGCCGCAATTGCCTTCCGAGACGGGGCCGCGGGACAGGTTTTCCAGCGCCGCGCGCACGTCCGCTTCCGTTACCGGCATGCCGTTGATGTCGTTCAGCACGCCGTCATAGGTTTCGGCGATGACGGGCATCAGCCAGAGGAAATCACTGACCTCGTAGGTCGACGTGTAACGTTCCAGCATCCAGCGGGTCGTCGCGTGATGGGTGATGCCGACGCCGTGGGTGTTGGTGATCATCACCGGCCCCAGGAACGTGCCGCCGTCCTCGATCCAGTGGGTGCCGGTCATCTCGCCATTGCCGTTGAAGCGGTGCACGCCGGCATAGACGGGCACGGGCGTTTCGCTGTCGGCATGGGACAGGATGGCGGTAACGCCGGTGCGCACCGGCAGCTTGCGGCCGGGGCGCGGGGTCTCTTCGACAATGGTGCGGAAGCCGACGGCGACGCCCTCGACATCCGTGATGGCGTTGAAGGGGCCTGTGCGGGCGGTGAAGGGCAGGCCGAGTTCGCGGGCGCGAGGTTTTGTCTGGGTCATGGTCATTTCTGCCGGGAGCGAAGGTAGAGGCCGAGCGAGGCGACGACGAAGGAGAAGGTCAGCATCATCACAGCGATGGCGTTGATCTCCGGCTTGATGCCGCGCCGAAGCATGGCGAAGATGAACATCGGCAGCGTCGTCACATCGACGCCGGCGATGAAGTAGGTGATGACCAGGTCGTCCATCGAGATGATGAAGGCGAGCAGCGCGCCGCCGACGATGCCGGGCAGGAGCTGCGGGAACACCACCCTGCGAAACGTCGTCCATTCGTTCGCGCCGAGATCGGCGGAGGCGTGTTCAAGCGTGCGGTCCATCCCGGCAAGCCGGGCGGAGACGACGATGAAGACGTAGGAGATCAGGAAGGTGCACTGGCCGATGATGATCGTCTTCAGGCCCAGGTTGACGCCGGCATTGACGAAGAAGATCAGCAGCGCGATGCCGAGCACGATATCGGGCATCAGCATCGGCATGAACATGACGACGCGGTAGAAACGCCGTCCGAAGAAATCGAAGCGGTAAAGCGCGATGGCGATCGCCGTGCCGAGCACGGTGGCGATGGTGGTGGTGGAGGCGGCGATCATCAGGCTGTTCCAGACGGCCTGAACGAGCTGGTCGGTCGATTCGATATAGAGCGCGCTTTCCGAAACCGCCGTCTTGAAGCCGAGGACCTGAGCGTACCATTCGGTGGTGAAGCCGGTCCAGGTCATCATGTTGACCGGATTGGAATTGAACGAATAGACCGCGATCAGCACCAGCGGGATGTAGATGAAGGCGAAGAAGAGCGCGGTGTAGCCGATGAGGCTGCCGCGGGCGAGGGAGGCGATGATCTTCATGGCCGGTCTCCCTCACCGCCCGGTCGCGGCATCAATGCCGCGGCGGCCGGACACGATGACATAGGCGAAAAGCAGCACCAGCATCACGCACATCACCATCATGGCAAGCGCCGAGCCGAAGGGCCAGTTGCGCGCCGCGAGGAACTGCTGCTCGATGAGGTTGCCGAGCATCATGACCTTGGCGCCGCCAAGGATGGCCGGCACGACGAAATTGCCGAGCGCGGGAATGAAGACGATCACCGCACCGCCGGCAATGCCGGGCGCCGTCAGCGGTAGGATGATACGCAGGAACGTGCGGATCGGCCCGGCGCCGAGATCGAGCGAGGCGCGCACCAGCGTCCAGTCGAGCTTTTCGACACTGGCATAGACCGGCATGAACATGAACGGGATGAAGATATAGACCATGCCGAGAATGATCGCGCCGTCCGTATAGATCAGCTCCAGCGGCCGGGCGATGACGCCGGTGTTGAGCAGCACCGCGTTGACGAGGCCGGTCTGGCGCAGGATCAGCACCCAGATGAACAGCCGCACGATCAGGCTGGTGAAGAAGGGCAGGGTGATGAGGAACAGGCAGAAATTCTTCCAGCGCTCGGAAAGCCGGCTGATGCAGAAGGCGGCCGGGTAGCAGACGATAAGCGTGGCGACGACGGTGAGTGCCGAGATCTTCAGCGAGCGCAGGAAGATCGCGATATAGACCGGATCGAAATCCTCGAACATCGGGTCGGCGAAACCGAGGATGCGGCCGTAATTGTGCCGATACCAGGTCCATTCCACCCCGCCGTAGAGGCCGGGCGCCAGAAAGCTCGTCACGATCATGATGGCGAGCGGACCGAGGAAGAAGACGGCAAGGAACAGCGAGACCGGCCCGAGAAGCAGGCCGAGTTGGGCGCGGCGGCGAAAGGCGATCGACGACATGTCAGGCGGCCTCCGCCGGGATGAGGTGGACGGCGGCCGGATCATAGGAGAGGCGCGCGCGGCGTGACTGCTCGATTTCGCCGACGAGGTTGCGGCGTGTCGCCGGGATTTCGGCGATCACCCGCCGGCCGGTCGCGGTGCGGCCGAACAATTCGAAGGTGGAGCCGACGAAGACGATCTGTTCGAGATCGACGTCGAGGCTCGGCGCGCTGTCGCCTTGCTCAGCGAGGAAGAACTGTTCGGGGCGGATGAGGGCGGTCGCCGTGCCTGTGGTTTGCGCCTTGGCATGCGAAATGGAGAGGCCGTCCGTCGTCAGCAACTGTCCGCCGACCGCCTCGCCCTCGAAGAGATTGCTGGCACCGACGAAGGTGGCAACAAAACTGTTCTTCGGCTGGTCGTAGATGGCGCGCGGCGTATCGAGCTGCTGGATGCGGCCGCCGGACAGCACAGCCACCCGGTCCGACATGGTCAGCGCCTCCTGCTGGTCGTGCGTCACGAAGATGAAGGAGATGCCGAGTTCGTGCTGGAGCGTCTTCAGCTCGATCTGCATGGCCTGGCGCAGGTTCTTGTCCAGCGCAGAGAGCGGTTCGTCGAGCAGCAGCAGCTTCGGGCGGGCGATAATCGCGCGGGCGAGCGCCACGCGCTGCTGCTGGCCGCCGGAAAGCTGGCGCGGCTTGCGGCCCTCCATGCCTTCGAGGCCGACCATTCGCAATGCGTCGGCGACCCGGTTTGCCCGCTCGGGCCTGGCGACACCGGCCACCTCCAGCGCGTAGGCGGTGTTTTCGCCGACCGTCATGTGCGGGAAGAGCGCGTAGTTCTGGAAGACCGTATTGACCGGGCGGCGATAGGGCGGCCGGTCGGTGATGTCCTCGTCGTCGATCAGGATGCGCCCGGCATCGAGCTCGACGAAACCGCTGATCGCCTGGAGCAGCGTGGTCTTGCCGCAGCCGGAAGGGCCGAGCAGCGTCAGGAATTCGTTGCGGCTGACATCGAGGTCGATCGCATCGAGCGCCGTCACGGTCTGGCCTTCGGGCGTGGCAAAGGCCTTCGCCGCCTTTTCCAGGCGGACTATGGAATCTCGCATCGTCGTTCCCCATTATGTTATAAAAATAACGCTTGTGCGATTTAGATATCTGGATACCATTTGTTCATCCAAGTCAACGGCCGAAAGAAGCCGGGACAGGAACAGGCGGCGCAAAGGAAAGCGCCGCGGCCACGACGGGCCAACCACCAGAGGAGACTATCGATGATCAAAATTTCCAACGCCGGCGCATCCGGCCTTCGCGCATGGACGCGCCAGACCGCTCTCTCGCTTGCCGCCCTCGTGGCCATGGCGGGCGTAGCAAGTGCCGCCGAGCTCAACATCTACAACTGGGGCGAATACATCAATCCGGAGGTTTTGAAGAAGTTCGAGGAGGAGACCCAGATCAAGGTCAACCTCTCGACCTACTCCTCCAACGAGGAGATGCTGGCAAAAATCCAGGGTGGTGCGACGGGTTACGACATCGTCTTCCCGTCCGTGCACATGCACGACATCATGGCCAAGCTGGACCTGCTCGAAAAGACCGACATCAACACCTATGAGGGTTTCAAGAACATCGACCCTGCCTTCCTGCGCGCGAAAAGCGACCCGAAGGGCGAATATTGCCTGCCTTATGCCTGGGGCTCGGTCGGCATCTTCTATGACCGCACGATCCTCGGCAAGGATATCACCGGCTGGAAGGACCTGATCGAGACGGTGAAGGCCAAGGGGCTGAAATTCACCCTGCTCGACGACATGCGTGAGGTGCTCGCCGTCGGCCTCATGCTGAACGGCCACAAGATCAACTCCACCGATCCGGCCGAATTGCAGCAGGCGGCGGAGACGATCATTGCGATGAAACCCTATGTCGCGGCCTTCACCTATGACACGCGGCCGATGGTGCAATCCGGCGACGTCGCGGCCGGCCATTTCTTCGTCGGCGCCATGGTCGACGTCTTCGCCGACGAGAAGGACCTCGGCTACGTGATCCCGGAAGAAGGCGGCACCATGTACCAGGAGGATGTCTGCGTGCTGAAGAGCGCGCCGAACAAGGAGAACGCCGTCAAATTCCTCCAGTTCTACACGCGGCCGGAGATCGCGGCGCTCAACGTCTCGCAGCAGACCAACGGCACGGCCAACGTGCCGGCGCGGGAATTGACCCCGGAAAAGATCAAGAATAGCAAGGAGATCAATCCGCCGGCCGAGACCATGGCGCGTCTCCAGATCTTCGAGGATCTCGGCCCGGCGCTTCGCCAGCTAGACCGTGTCTGGACGCGGGTGAAGACGGCGCAGTAAAGGCGTGACTATCCCGCCCGTCTCCGGACGGGCGGTCTCTTTGGGGGAGGGCGACGTGTCGAAACGCATTCTGAAGCTCGTTCAGTCCGATGACCTCAGGCGGTCCAAATCCGACAAGCTGATCGCCAACTATATCGAGCGCAATATCGCCGATCTACCCTTCGAGACGGCGCGCTCCATCGCGCAGCGGCTGGAGCTTTCGCCGATGACCGTCGGACGGTATCTGCGCCGCATGGGTTTCGACGGTCTCGACGAGCTGAAGGGGGAGTTGCGCCGCGGCAGTTCAAACCCCGCCTGGCAGGTCAAAGGCCAGGTCGACCGGCTGGAGCAGGACCGCAAGGAAGGCAAACTTCTCGCCGGCCTCATCCAGCAGCAGATCGACAATCTCGGCCAGATCTACGAGATCACCAATGCGCCGGAATGGCAGCAGACGATCGACGCGCTGGTCGGCGCGACAGAAATCTATGTCGCCGCCTACCAGAACGTGCGCGGCATCGCGCAGTATTTTGCAAGCCAGTTGTCCTATACGCGGCCGCGCGTGCAGTTCGTCGACGGGCTGAACGGCACCTATTCCGAACTGCTGGACGGCTCCGTCGAAGGACGGCTGTTGTTCCTGCATGACGTGCGCCGCTTTGCCGCCAAGGCGCGACCTCTGGCGCTGGAGGCACGTCGCGCGGGCGTTAAGGTCGTGCTCCTGACAGACGAGTTCTGCCCCTGGGGGCCGGAGGTTTCCGACATCTGCCTCATCGTTCCGGGCTCGCACGGGCCGCTGTGGGATGGCGCGGCCACCATGACCGCCGTCATGGACCTGATGCTCTCCAACATCATCGTCGTGATGGGCGAGGCGGTGAGCGAGCGCGTCGATACGCTGACCCGCCTTCAGGACGTCTTCGGGGATTTCGAGAGCTGAGCGCCTTGACGCTGCCGACTGCCGGGGACTAAGGATGGGATGACGGTTCCCTGAAGGATGACTCCCAGGGGATTAATAGGGAACACGGTACGGACGACCCAACAGGGACCCATTCCGTGGCTGCCCCCGCAACTGTAGGCGGATTGCCGCCTGTCCTTGGGACGCGTTTTCGCGTCATGCCACTGCGGTTTTCCGCGGGAAGGCAGACGGGCAGCAGATATCCGTGAGCCAGGAGACCTGCCGTCATAGCAACAATCCAAGTCACGGGCGGGGATGCCCGGAACGGAGACGTTATGACGAATCTGACTGCCGCACCCGGCAGACCTTCCCTCGTTTTCTCCCGCCCGCGATCGATCCGCCCCCTTCGGCGCGTCGGCTGAGGCCGCACGCTTTCATTCATCCGGGAGAAATACATGACCCTGTTTTCTGCGGCCGCGCGGTCCGCATCGCTGCTCTCGCTCGTCGCCGGCTCTACGGCGCTTCTGCTTTCAGCCTACACCGCTGCGGCTGCCGAGACGCAGTATCCGCTGACGCTGCAGAATTGCGGCCGTCCGGTCACGTTCCAGAAAGCGCCGACGCAAACCGTCTCGGTCGGCCAGAGCTCGACCGAAATCCTCTACATGCTGGGTCTTGCCGACCGCGTGGTCGGCACTGCGCTCTGGGTCGGCCCCGTTCTGAAGGGCTATGAAGAGGTCAACGCCAAGATCGACCGCCTTGCGGACAATGACCCGAGCTTCGAGAGCGTGCTCGGCAAGAAGCCGGATATCGTCACGGTCCAGTTCCAATGGCAGATCGGCCCGGAAGGCGTGGTCGCCAAGCCGGAACAGTTCGAGGAGCTCGGCATTCCGGTCTACACGTCCCCTTCCGACTGCGTCGGCAAGGAGAACAGCGCAGCAAGCGACGGCGTGCGCCATCAGGTCTTCACGATGGACCTCGTCTATCAGGAAGTGCGCGAACTGGCGCAGATCTACAACGTGCAGGACAAGGGCGAAGAGGTCGTTGCCGAACTGAAGGCGCGCGAGGCGGCCGCCCGCGCAAAAGTCGCGGCTGCGGATGGCAAGTTGTCGGCCGTGTTCTGGTTCTCCAGCGCGGCTGATTCCGATCCCTATGTCGCGGGCAAGAACGGTGCGCCCGGCTACATCATGTCGGCATTGGGCATCGACAACATCATCAAGACCGATGACGAATGGCCGATGGTGGGCTGGGAAACGATCGCCAAGTCGGGTCCGACGATCATCGTGGCCGGCTCGATGGAACGCCGCCGCTATCCGCTCGACAGCCTCGAGGCAAAGCTCGACTTCCTGAAGACGGACCCGGTGGCAAGCCTGATGCCGGCAGTGAAGAACAACCATGTCTTCGATATGGACGCACAGGCGATGAACCCCACGATCCGCACGATCGAGGGCATCGAGCAGCTTGCCGATGCCATTGAAAAGGCTGGTCTGGCGAAGTGATAGCGGAACGCCCCCTCTTGTTCCGCACGGGCGCCGCATTCGCGGCGCTCGTTCTGCTGGTCGTCGCGCTCGGCGTCGGCGCCGCCGTCGGCGAGACGGCGATACCGCTCGATATCGTCGCCAAGACGGTGGCGAACCGCCTCTGGCAGGCGGGGCATGCGATCGAGCCGATCGACGAGGGCATCATCTGGAACTACCGGCTGAGCCGGGCGGTCGTCGCCGCCTGCTGCGGCTCGGCGCTGGCGCTCTGCGGCGTCATCCTGCAATCGCTGCTGCGCAATGCGCTCGCCGATCCCTATATCCTCGGCATTTCGGCCGGGGCGTCCACCGGCGCGGTCTCCGTCGCTATCCTCGGCATCGGGGCCGGCGCCTTGACGCTGCCGGCCGGCGCATTCCTCGGCGCACTCGTCGCCTTCGGCCTTGTCAGCGCGCTTGCCGTGCGGGCAGGGCGAGGCACCGGCGCGATCATCCTTGCCGGCATCGCCGGCTCGCAGCTGTTCAATGCGCTCACCTCCTTCATCGTCACCAAGGCCGCGAGCGCCGAACAGGCGCGCGGCATCATGTTCTGGCTGCTCGGCAACCTCTCCGGTGTGCGCTGGCCGGATGTCTGGCTGGCACTGCCGGTGGCGATCCTCGGCCTCCTCGTCTGCCTGTGGCATGCCCGAGCGCTCGACGCCTTCACCTTCGGCACGGAATCGGCCGCCTCGCTCGGCATTCCGGTGCGCCGTGTCTATATCGTGCTGATCGCCATCTCCGCGCTGATGACGGCGACCATGGTGTCGATCGTCGGCTCGATCGGCTTCGTCGGCCTCGTCATTCCGCATGCCGCGCGCATGGTCGTCGGCGTGCGCCACGGCCTGCTGCTGCCGGCCTCGGCGCTGATCGGCGCCATCTTCATGATCGCGGCAGACGTGCTGTCGCGCGTCATCATTCCGGGCCAGGTGCTGCCCATCGGCGTCATCACGGCGCTGTTCGGCGCACCGGCCTTCGCCCTCATCCTCAGCCAGCGGAGATCGGCGCTATGACGCTCTCGGCAAATGGTCTCTTCTGGTCGGCCGGCGGCACGACCATCCTGTCGGATGTGTCGCTGGATGTCCGCCCCGGCGAATTTCTAGGCATTATCGGCCCGAACGGCTCCGGCAAGACCAGCCTGATGGCGCTGATCGCCGGCATCCGCAGGCCGCAGCGCGGCGACGTCCTGCTCGGCGGCAAGCCCTTGCAGGCGCATGGCCGGCGCGAGATCGCCCAGCGCATCGCCTTCGTCGAGCAGCAGGCGGAGACGACCGAGCGCATCACCGCGCGCCAAGCCGTCGAGCTCGGGCGCACGCCGCATCTCGGGGCGCTGACGCCGTGGTCGAAGGCGGACGATGCGATCGTCGACCGGGCGCTGGAGGAGGTCGACATGGCGCATTTCGCCGATCGGCTCTGGCACACGCTTTCCGGCGGCGAGCGGCAGCGGCTGCACATCGCCCGCGCACTCGCCCAGCAATCGCCGATCCTGCTGCTCGACGAGCCGACCAACCATCTCGACATCGGCCACCAGATCGGCCTGCTCCAGCTCGTACGCGAACAGGACCTCACCGTGGTCGCGGCCCTGCACGACCTCAACCACGCCGCCATGTTCTGCGACCGCATCGCCGTCATGCAAGGCGGCCGGATCGTCGCCCTCGGCACGCCCGCCAAGGTGCTGGAGCCGCAGCGGCTACATGACGTCTTCGGCGTGACCGTCGATGTCGAACGCGACGGCGCCGGCGGCTGCTTCATCCGCTATCGCCGGCCCGATCCGCGGCCGCCGCGCCTGAAACTCGTGGCAGGCGAGGGGAATTGATGCACCGAGCCCTCCCCAACAACCACCTCAAGGAAGACATTCGCGACTACTGGTCGCGACGCTCGGAAACCTTCGACCTCGCCTTTGGCCATCGCATTCCTGAAGGCCCGGAATTCGACGCTTGGGCGGCGGCGATCCGCGAACGGCTCGGGCCGGAGCCGCGCCGCGTGCTGGAGCTTGCCTGCGGCACGGGGGAGGTGACGCGCCTGCTGCTGTCGCTCGGCCACGAAGTGACGGCGCTCGATTTTTCCGAAGCGATGCTGGAGGTCGCGCAGCGAAAACATGCTGGCGCGAAGGGGCTGCGTTTCCTGCTCGCCGATGCGGAAAACCCGATGGAGCCGGACGAGAGCTATGACGCGATCGTCTGTCGGCACTTGGTCTGGACGCTGACGACGCCGCAACAGGCCTTTGCCGAATGGCACCGCATGCTGAAGCCCGGCGGCACGCTGCTGTTCTTCGATGGCGACTGGGCGGCGCCCACCCGGCTCGGCCGGCTGGCAAGCCGCGCCATCGCGGTCATCGACAGGTTTGCCGGCGCCGATCCCCACTATGACGGCGCGATGAGTGAGCGGCATGCCAGCATCATGGAACGGCTTCCGTTTGGAGACGGCCTCAGCGTCGAGCGCGTGCTGCCGCTGCTGGAAGCGGCGGGTTTTCGTGACATGACGATCGGCTCGCATGCCCCGATCGCGGCCGCGCAACGCCGCACCGCGGATCTGCGCAACAAGCTGCGCACGCTGCTTTACCGCCGCTTCATCCTCTGCTGCCGGAAATAACCTCGGGCTCCGGCTCCACCGTCAGCTTGACGCGGTCGGCGGCAAAACGCGTGCGGGAAAACTGGATCGGCGTGCCGTCGAGGTCCGTATTGGTGGCCACCGCCACGAGGATGATGGCGCCGGGCGACAGTTTTAGCTGCCGCATGTCGTCGCCCTCGGCATGGATAGCCGATATTTCGGTGGAGCGGCGCACATAGTCGGGAAGGCCGAGTTCGCGGAAGGACGCGGTGATCGACCGGGTCTTCTCGTATGCCTCCGCCATCCCGGCAAAGCGATCGGCCGGGAAATAGCTCGTGGAGCGCGAGATCGGTCGCTTGTCCGCGCTGCTGACGATTTCCAGCCGCACGCAGCGTGAACCCGCCGCGAGCCCCAAAGCTTCCGTAACGATGGCCGGTGCCGCTTCCGTCGCGGCGTCCAGCAACTTGCCTTCGAGATCACGCGCCTGGTTGCCGAGGCCTTGCGAAAAGCGCGTGCGCCGGGAAATCGGGAAGCGCAAGCGATCCCGCCGCTCGATGCGGGTGCCGATGCCTTGGATCGGCCGCACGATGCCTTCTTCCGTAAGCGCCGCCATGGCACTGCGCACCGTATGCCGGTTCACGCCGAAGCGGCCGGCCAGCACCACTTCCGGCGGCATCATGCCGGTCTCGTCAAAATCGCCATTGTTGATCGCCAGCCGCATGCGGTCCGCGATCTGGCGCCAAAGCGCCACGCCTGATTGTCGTTCCACCATTTTCGCCCCCGCGAATACCCTCTGTCACACCCTTGTCATTCCCGACCAATAAGACAAGACTTAGATGTTCGGTTGTCTAGATTAATAGACATTTGGAGAGATGACAATGACATCAACACAGAAATCTGCCGAGAGCGCTGCTAAAGGTGCTGCCGGCGAGCGGCAGAGGGCGATGGGCCTGCTGGCGAAGGCGAGCCGGGCGGAATTGCAGGCGGCCTGGGACACGATTGGCGACAAACCGGCGGCCCAGCCCGTGCGCGGACCGGAAACCGGCCTCGTCATGGTGCGCGGCCGCATCGGCGGCGGCGGCGCGCCGTTCAATCTCGGCGAGGCGACGGTGACCCGCGCCAGCATCCGGCTGGAAGACGGCACGGTCGGCCACGGCCAGTCGCTCGGCACGGATCCCGTCAAGGCGCGGCTTGCCGCGACTTTCGATGCGCTCTTCCAGCAGCCGGCCCGCAAGGCGGACGTCGAGACGCTGCTTGATGCCATCGCGGCGCGCATTGCCGACGAGGACGCCGAAAAGGCGCGCCAGACGGCCGCCACCCGCGTCGATTTCTTCACCATGGTTCGGGGAGAGGACTGATGTCACTCGATACGCTCGCCTTTGCCGGCGGTTTTGCACAGCCGGTGTTCGAGGCACAGGCCGTCTTCCGCACGCTGATGGACTGCATGGCCCGCCCAGGAACGATCGGCCAGATTGCCGCAACCGTCACGCCGCCGGCCCCGCTCAATGCCGCCGCCGGCGCCGTCGCGCTCACCCTGTGCGACCACGACACCACCGTCTGGCTGACGCCGAAACTCGGCGCCTCGGCGCTGCCCGGCTGGCTCGCCTTCAATGCCGGCGCGACGCTGACGGAAGAGCGCCAGAACGCCCGCTTCGCCTTCGTGGAAAAGGGCGCGATGCTGCCCAATCTCTGCCTCTTCGCGCAGGGCACGCAGGAATATCCGGATCGTTCCACGACGCTCGTCGTCGAGATCGAAGCTTTCGAAGGTGGCCGCCCGCTGGTGCTGACCGGTCCGGGCATTCGCACGGAAGAAGAGATCGCACCGCTCGGCCTGCCGGACATGTTTCCGCATTTCTGGTCGGAGAACCGGCAGAATTTTCCGCGCGGCGTGGACCTGATCCTCGTTGCCGGCGACCGGATCCTCTGCCTGCCGCGCACCACCGTTCTTCGCGTGAAGGAGGCCTGAGCCATGTATGTTGCCGTCAAGGGTGGCGAAGCCGCTATCTCCAACGCCCACCGCCTTCTCGCCGACCGCCGCCGCGGTGACCGTTCGCTGCCGGCGATCGGCATCGAGCAGATCGTCGCCCAGCTTGGGCTTGCCGTCGACCGCGTGATGGCGGAAGCCTCGCTCTACGACCGGGCGCTAGCGGCCCTTGCCGTCCGGCAGGCCCGTGGCGACATGATCGAGGCGATCTTCATCCTGCGCGCCTACCGCACGACGCTGCCGCGCTTCGGCTATTCCAAGCCGGTCGAGACGGGCGTCATGCTCGTCGAACGCCGCGTTTCGGCGACCTACAAGGACCTGCCGGGCGGCCAGCTTCTCGGGCCGACCTTCGACTATACGCATCGCCTGCTCGACCCGTCGCTGCTTGGCGACGAACCGGTCGACACGGCCCTTGAACGCGACGAGCCTGGTGAGCCGGTGATGCGCGTCTCCGACATTCTGGCCGGCGAAGGCCTCGTCGAGGACGATGGCAACCTGCCGGAGGGCCACGTCGCGGGGGATCTCACGCGCGAGCCGCTGGAATTCCCGATGGCGCGGGACCTGCGCTTGCAGGCGCTTGCTCGTGGCGACGAGGGTTTTCTGCTGGCGCTCGGTTACTCTACCCAGCGCGGTTATGCCCGCACCCACCCCTTCGTGGGGGAAGTGCGCATCGGCGAGGTCGAGGTGGAGCTGGACATGCCGGAGCTTGGCTTTTCTGTCTCGCTCGGCCGCATCCAGGTCACCGAATGCCAGATGGTCAACCAGTTCAAGGGCTCGGCAAAGAACCCGCCGCAATTCACCCGTGGCTACGGCCTCGTTTTCGGCCAGAGCGAGCGCAAGGCCATGGCCATGTCGCTGGTCGATCGCGCTCTTCGCGCCGAAGAGTTCGGCGAGGACATCGTGGCGCCGGCGCAGGATGAGGAATTCGTCATTTCCCATTCTGACAACGTGCAGGCGACCGGTTTTGTCGAGCACCTGAAGCTGCCGCATTACGTGGATTTCCAGGCCGAACTCGATCTCGTGCGCCGCATGCGGCGGGAATACGAGGAGAGGGCGGACGCCGTCATGAGGGATGCCGCCGAATGAGCTCAATCCTTCCTTCGCCGTCGAGAAAAAACGCCGATAGCGACCAGTATCGCGATCATGATCACGATGAAGGTGGTCAGTTCCATGTCCTCCTCCTTTCCCAGCAGGAAACGACCCATGACTCCTGATGTTCCGACGAGCGCCGGGCTCGCGACCTATAACTTCGCCTATCTCGACGAACAGACGAAACGCATGATCCGTCGTGCGATCCTCAAAGCGATCGCCATTCCCGGCTACCAGGTGCCCTTCGCAAGCCGCGAAATGCCGATGCCCTATGGCTGGGGCACCGGCGGCGTGCAAGTGACGGCAGCGATCCTTGGACCGAAGGATGTGCTGAAAGTCATCGACCAGGGCGCCGACGACACGACCAACGCCGTCTCCATCCGTGCCTTCTTCCAGAAGGTGGCGAATGTCGCGGTGACGACGAAGACCCGCGAGGCGACGATCATCCAGACGCGCCACCGCATTCCGGAAGAGAAGCTCACGGCCGGCCAGACGCTCGTCTACCAGGTGCCGATCCCGGAGCCCTTGCGTTTCCTGGAACCGCGCGAGACCGAGACGCGCAAGATGCATGCGCTGGAAGAATACGGCCTGATGCATGTGAAGCTCTATGAGGACATCGCCAAGAACGGCCATATCGCCACGACCTATGCCTATCCGGTGAAGGTCGAGGGGCGCTACGTGATGGACCCGTCGCCGACGCCGAAATTCGACAATCCGAAGATGCACCGCTCGGAGGCGCTCCAGCTTTTCGGCGCAGGTCGTGAAAAACGCATCTACGCCGTGCCGCCCTATACCGAAGTCGTCAGCCTCGATTTCGAGGACCATCCCTTCGAGATCCAGACCTTCGACAAGCCCTGCGCTCTGTGCGGTGCCGAGAATGTCTATCTCGACGAAGTTGTGCTCGACGACAAGGGCGGGCGGATGTTCGTCTGCTCCGACACCGACCATTGCGAGGAACGTTGCGCCAATGGCCACCGCGGTCATCTCGCCTATAACAAGGAGGCCGCCGAATGACTGACGCCCCTCTGCTCAAAGTCCGTGACATCTCGAAGTTCTACGGTGCGCGCATCGGCTGCAAGAATGTCTCCTTCGATCTCTGGCCCGGCGAAGTGCTGGCGGTGGTCGGCGAATCCGGCTCCGGCAAGACGACGCTGCTCAATTGCCTTGCGACCCGCCTGATGCCGAGCTCCGGCGCCGTCGAATACCGCATGCGCGATGGGGAAATGCGCGAACTCTCCCGCATGAGCGAGGCGGAGCGCCGCTTCCTGATGCGCACCGACTGGGGCTTCGTGCACCAAAACCCGGCCGATGGCCTTCGCATGGCCGTGTCGGCCGGCGCCAATGTCGGCGAGCGGCTGATGGCGGTCGGCGAACGGCACTATGGCAATATCCGCGAGACGGCGGGCAACTGGCTTGGCCGCGTCGAGATCAGCGTCGACCGCATCGACGACCAGCCACGCGCCTTTTCCGGCGGCATGCGCCAGCGGTTGCAGATCGCCCGCAACCTCGTGACCTCGCCGCGCCTCATCTTCATGGACGAGCCGACCGGCGGCCTCGACGTCTCCGTGCAGGCACGCCTGCTCGACCTGCTGCGTGGCCTCGTTCAGGACCTAGGCTTGTCGGCGATCATCGTCACGCACGACCTCGCCGTGGCGCGCCTGCTTTCGCACCGCATGATGGTGATGAAGGACGGCGTCGTCATCGAGCAGGGGCTGACCGACCGCGTGCTCGACGATCCGCGCGAAGCCTATACCCAGCTCCTCGTCTCCTCGATCCTTCAGGTGTGAAAGCATGGTCCCGAAAAGTGGACCCCGGTTTTCGGACAAGACCATGCGTCAAAAGGAAAAATGACATGCCCACACCCCTTGTTGTCTCAGAAGTGGCGAAGAGCTTTACCATGCATCTTCGTGACGGCATCCGCCTGCCGGTGATGTCGAATGTCGCCTTCTCGGTTAAGGCAGGCGAATGCGTCGTGCTGGGCGGTCCCTCCGGCATCGGCAAGAGCTCGCTCTTGAAAATGGTCTATGGCAACTATGCCGTCGATAGCGGTCAGATCCTGATCGAACATGGCGGTCGCCTGCTCGATCTCGCGACCGCCGATCCGCGCACGATCCTGTCGGTGCGCCGCGCTACACTCGGTTATGTCAGCCAGTTCCTGCGCACCGTGCCGCGCGTCGCGGCCGTCGATGTCGTCGCCGAGCCGCTGCTCGGCCGCGGGACCGCTGCGGCCGAGGCGAGGGAGATCGCGGAAGCGATGCTCGCCCGCCTCAACCTGCCGCGCGAACTCTGGCAGCTTCCGCCCGCCACCTTCTCCGGCGGCGAGCAGCAGCGCGTCAACATCGCGCGCGGTTTCATCACCGATCACCGCATCCTGCTGCTCGACGAACCGACCGCCTCGCTCGACGCGAAGAACCGCGCCGTCGTCGTCAGCATGATCGAGGAGAAGAAGGCGGCCGGCGTGGCGCTGCTCGGCATCTTCCACGACGAGGACGTGCGCGAAAAGGTCGCCGACCGTATCGTGGATGTGTCCGCCTTTTCGCCGCGAAAGGCCGCCGCATGACAAAACTGTCCGAAACGCCGCTGATCCATCCGACGGCGACTGTCGCCGATAGCACGCTCGGCCGCTATACCGAGATCGCCGAGCGCTGCCGCATCAGCGAGGCCGAGATCGGCGACTATTCCTACATCATGGAGGATGGCTCGGTCTGGTGCGCGACGATCGGCAAGTTCGCCAACATCGCTTCGGCGGTCCGCATCAACGCCACCAACCATCCGATGTGGCGCGCGACGCTGCACCACTTCACCTATCGGGCCAACGACTACTGGCCCGATGCCGAGCCCGAACCGGACTTCTTCGCCTGGCGGCGCGAACACCGCGTCACCATCGGCCATGACGTCTGGATCGGCCACGGATCGACGGTTCTGCCCGGTGTCACAATCGGCAACGGCGCTGTCATAGGATCGGGCGCGGTTGTCACAAAAGACGTCGAACCCTACACGATCGTCGGCGGCGTGGCGGCGAAAGTCATCCGCGAACGTTTCCCCCGAAACATCGCCGAGCGCATGGAAAAACTCGCCTGGTGGGACTGGGATCATGCCCGGTTGCGCACCGCTTTGGACGATTTTCGCAAACTTGACGCAGAAGCCTTTCTTGCCCGTCACGACGGGTAAGAGGGCGCGCGAGAAGCCGGAATTTCAGCCCTGTGGACTGTAATCTTTCCGACATGAAACTGACATTGCCGCTTCATCAACAGCGTTTACAGCCAGTCCCGAAAACGACACTGCCCGACTTTGGGCTCAGCCTGAAAAAAGAGGGATCCGCCATGTTCCGACTGAAGAATGTCACCCGCCGTTTTGGCGAGCGCGTTGCGGTCGACGATGTGACCTTCGACATCCCGCAGGGCCAGATGGTCGGCGTCATCGGCCGCTCGGGCGCCGGCAAGTCCACCATGCTGCGCATGATCAACCGGCTCGCCGATCCGAGCGAAGGTTCGATCCATTTCAACGATATCGAGGTCTCGTCGCTGCGCGGCTCCGGCCTGCGCAACTGGCAGCGCGACTGCGCGATGATCTTCCAGCAGTTCAACCTGGTGCCGCGCCTCGACGTGCTGACCAATGTGCTGCTCGGCCGCCTCAACCACCGCTCGACCACGCTCAGCATCCTCAACCTCTTCACCCGCGAAGAGCGCATCATGGCGATTGCGGCCCTTGAGCGCCTCGGCATCGAGCAGACCGCGCTTCAGCCGGCCGGCACGCTTTCCGGCGGCCAGCAGCAACGCGTGGCGATTGCCCGTGCGCTGATGCAGAACCCGAAGATGCTGCTTGCCGACGAGCCGATCGCCTCGCTCGATCCGCTGAACGCCAAGATCGTCATGGACGCGCTGCGCGACATCAACGAGCGCGAGGGCATCACGGTCATCACCAACCTGCACACGCTGGATACGGCGCGCGCCTATTGCGAGCGCATCATCGGCATGGCGCATGGCCGCGTCGTCTTCGACGGCTCGGCACGCGAGCTCGACAGTGAAGCGGTGCGCACGATCTACGGCACGGGCGCCGATGGCGCAGAGATCGACGAGAGCATGACCTCCACGGCGATCCGCAACCCCGCCAAACAGGACAATATCAAGGAATCCGCCAGCCCGACACCGCTGGCACTGGCCGGGCTTTAAACGCCCCCGCCAGGATCGAAGGACCCGCGTGAAGGGTCATAAACTTCCAGCCGGCAAAGCCGGTCAAACAGGAGAGAGACCATGCTGAAGAAAGTTCTTCTCGGCGCCGTCGCGCTCATCGCGCTCGCCGGCCACGTACAGGCTGAAGACCTCAAGGAATTCCGCGTCGGCATCATCGGCGGCGAAAACGAAGCGGATCGCCTGCGCAACTACCAGTGCCTCGGCGATCACCTGAAGGCCGACCTCGGCTTCGAGAAGGTCTCGTTCTTCCCGGCTGCCGACTATGACGGCGTTATCCAGGGTCTGCTCGGCGGCACGCTCGACTACGCCGAACTCGGCGCTTCCGGCTTTGCCAAGATCTACCTCGCCAAGGCTGACGCCGTCGAGCCGATCCTGACGACCGTCCAGACCGACGGCTCGACCGGCTACCACTCGATCATGGTCGCCCGCAAGGATTCCGGCATCACCAAGCTCGAAGACCTGAAGGGCAAGAAGCTCGGCTTCGCCGATCCGGACTCGACCTCCGGCTACCTCGTTCCGCTCGTCACGCTGCCGGAAGCCATCGGCGGCCCGGTCAAGGAATATTTCGCTGAAACCGGCTTCGGCGGCGGTCACGAAAACCTCGTTCTCGAAGTGCTGAAGGGCACCTTCGATGCCGGCACGACCTTCGGTTCGGGCGTAGGCGAATTCAAGGACGGCTACACCTCCGGCAACCTGCACAAGATGGTCGAGAAGGGCATTCTCGACATGAACGACCTCGTCGAACTCTGGAAGTCGCCGCTGATCCCGAACGGCCCGATCGTCGTTCGCACCTCTATGGCTGACGAGACCAAGGCGAAGTTCAAGCAGTTCATGCTCGACCTGCCGAAGAAGGACGCAGCCTGCTTCTCCGCCGTCATGGGCGGTGACTTCACCTCGTTCACGGAAGTCAATGTCGACTTCTACAAGCCGATCATCGACGCCCGCAAGGCAACGATCGGCGGCTGATCGCCATACTGACATCGGCGCCGGCCGCACCCCGGCCGGCGCCTCTGTTTTTTGAACAAGCCGGGATAGACCATGGCCACGAACACGCTCCACGACGGCTTCAGCGAGAAGGGCGCTCTGATCGAGCGGCACTGGCAGGAGCTGAACGCGCGCCGGCGCCTCTATACCTGGCTGGGCCTCGCCATCCTCGCGGTCGCACTCTCCGGCTCGCTGTGGTTCGCCAACGAGACGAATGCCGGCAAGTTCTTCGACCGGCTGCCCTATCTCTTCGACTTCGTCGGCGACATGGTTCCACGCGATGGCTTTGAGGTCTTCCGCGCACTGTTCGACCTGCCGTCGCCCTATGACGACGGCAGCTTCAAGTACAATTATCCGGAAGGCCGGCTCTACATCACCGAGAGCCTCTACGTGCCGGAATATTTCCACAAGATGCTGGAAACACTGAACATCGCACTGTTCTCCACCATCATCGGCATGTTCTTCGGCTTCCTGCTCTGTTTCCTCGCCGCCAAGAATCTCGTCGCCAACCGCCTGCTGCGCGGTTTCGTGCGCCGCTTCATGGAAATCCTGCGCGCCTTCCCGGAAGTCGTGCTCGCCGGCTTCTTCCTCGCCATCCTGTCGCTCGGGCCGCTGCCCGCCGTCATCGCCGTGTCGATCCACACGGTGGGTGCACTCGGAAAGCTGTTCTTCGAGGTCGTCGAGAATGCCGACATGAAGGCCGAGGAGGGGCTTCGCGCCGTGGGTGCCAGCTGGGTGGAGCGCGTCTGGTTCGGCATCGTGCCGCAGGTGCTGCCGAACTTCATGAGCTATTTCCTGCTGCGCTTGGAGATCAATGTGCGCGCCTCGACGATCATCGGCGCCGTCGGCGGCGGCGGCATCGGCGAGTTGCTGCGCCTGTCGATCGGCCAGAACCACCAGGCGAAGACGCTCGCCATCGTGCTGCTTCTCCTCATCACCATCATCGCCGTCGACCAGTTTTCCGCCTGGCTGCGCCGCAAGCTGGTCGGCGATCATGCCTTCCGGCTGGCTCAATAGGAGTGCGCCATGACGACCCTCAATTCCTCACAGATGGATGAGATCGCGGCACGCCACCCGGCCGTCTTTCACCGCTCGTTCTGGCAGCGTTTTCGTATTGCCATCATCACCGGCGGCTTCGTGCTCTATGCGCTCTATTGCTGGTGGTTCTTCGCGATCGGCCATGTGCTCGGCACCGCGAACTGGAACATCGCCGGCACCTATCTCGCCGACTGGGTGTCCTACGAGGTGCGCCCGGAAGTGGCGATCGAGCCCGATGGCGCGATGAAGCTCACCTATCCGCGCTTCTCGCCGCTCGGCCCGAATGCCAAGCCCGACTGGGTGGAAATCGAACTTGGCACGATGACCCGCACGATGCCGGCTGCCGGTGCCATGACCACGACGGAAAAGAAGCCAGCCTCCATAGGCTTCATGGGCGAAGGCGCCGTCATCGGCGGCTCGGCTGCCGCGGCCGAGGGCCTTGCAACGGCGACGACGCGCGAGGAAGAGGTGGTCAAGCGCGCCAAGATCACGCTCAATTCATCGACGAGCGTCGAGGTCGTGCCGGAGCGCGTGACCGTCCAGCATGCCGGCGAGACACTGGTGGTGGACGTGGACGGTTCCGAGGTAAAGCCCGAAGGCACGCTGCCGGCCTGGGCGACGCAGAAGACGCCCGGCCAGAAGATCACATTGGCCTTCGGCTTTGCCGGCTGGGGCGAGATCGAGGCGGACGATATCTCGATCCGCAAGCGCTTCCTCGGCTGGGCGAACTTCCTGTTCGACACCAACTCGCCCTTCCACGGAAAATCGACATCGGAGGTGGCGTCGCTGATCACCTCGGACGAGCGCATCGATCCGAAACAGTCGAACCTGTCGCTTGCTTGGGACAACATCCTCTACAATTCCGAATGGCAGCATCTCGACGTCTGGACCAAGCTGCTCCAAACCATCGTCATGGCCTTCGTCGGCACGCTGTTCGCCATGCTGCTGGCCTTTCCGCTGGCCTTCCTGGCGGCGCGCAACATCACGCGCAACTGGTTTTCCAACCAGATCACCAAGCGCCTGTTCGACTTCCTGCGCTCCGTGGACATGCTGATCTGGGCGCTGTTCTTCACCCGCGCCTTCGGTCCCGGGCCGCTCGCCGGCATGTCGGCGATCTTCTTCACCGACACCGGCACGCTCGGCAAACTCTATTCCGAGGCGCTGGAGAACATCGACGACAAGCAGCGCGAAGGCGTGAAGTCTGTGGGCGCGGCACCGGTCGCCGTGCAGCGCTTCGGCGTGCTGCCGCAGGTCATGCCGCTCTTCGCCTCGCAGGCGCTCTACTTCTGGGAATCGAACACCCGTTCCGCCACGATCATCGGCGCGGTCGGCGCCGGCGGCATCGGCCTGAAGCTCTGGGAGGCGATGCGCACGAATTCCGACTGGGAGAACGTCGCCTACATGGTACTGCTGATCCTCATGGTGGTTTTTGTCTTCGACGGCATATCGAATGCGCTGCGTTCCCGCCTGATGGGCAAGCCCTCGCATTGATCGGCGTGGCGGCATGATGCTGCCACACGAATCCCTACAAGATCCGATGCCGCCGATCCGGCGGCATGACTTGAATTTTATAGGAATGAGCCCTTGCGCTACGCCCTCTATTTCACCCCGCCTGCAAGCGATCCGCTGACCCTTTCCGCCCAGCGCTGGCTGGGGCGCAATGCGTTTACGGGTGCAGCCCTGGAGCAGCCGGCCGTGGGCGGGTTCGACGCGGCGACGCTTTCGGGCCTCACGGCAGACCCGCGCCGCTATGGTTTCCACGCCACGATGAAGGCGCCCTTTGCGCTTGCGGAAGGCCGCAGCGAGGCCGAGCTCGTGGCAGAAATCGGCCGGTTCGTCTCCGAGACGGAACCGTTCGACATTCCGGAACTCGTCGTCGGCCGGCTCGGCTCGTTCTTCGCGCTCGTGCCGGGCGACCAATGCGACGAATTGCAGAGCTTTGCCGGCGAGGTCGTGCGCCGTTTCGAGCGTTTTCGCGCGCCGCTGACCTCGGCGGATATATCGCGCCGCAAGCCCGACGAACTCACGGCCGCCGAACGCCAGAACCTCGTGCAGTGGGGATATCCCTACGTGTTCGACGAGTTCCGCTTCCACATGACGCTGACGGGGCGTGTTCCGGCGGAGCGCCGCGATGCCGTCGAAGGCGTGCTTCTCGATCAGTTCGCCGATTTCCACGGCCGCCCGCTGACGATTGCCGGCCTTGCGCTCTTCCGGGAGCCGTCGCGCGGCGCCGATTTCACCGTCCATTCGCTCTTCCCGCTCGCAGCCGCAGCCAACAGAAAGACCGCCTGACATGACCCGCGAAACCGTTCTCTCCAATGCCCGTATCGTGCTTGAGGACAAGATCCTCGACGGCACGCTGGTGTTGCGCGATGGCCTGATCGCCGACATCTCCGAAGGCTCCTCCACTGAGGGCGAGGACATGGAAGGCGACTTCCTCATCCCCGGCCTCGTCGAACTGCACACCGACCACCTGGAAGCCCACTATTCGCCGCGCCCCGGCGTGCGCTGGGGCCTGACGGCCGCCATCCAGTCGCACGACGCCCAGGTCGTTACCTCCGGTATCACCACCGTCTTCGACTGCCTGCGCATGGGCTCGGACGAGGACGGCGGCTTCGAGAAGGGCGAGATGCGCGCCATGGCCAACGCCATCGCCGAGGCGCAGAACGAGGACCGCCTGCGGGCGGAACACCTCATTCACCTGCGCTGCGAGGTCTCGACCGACAACGTGCTGGAGCACTACGAGGAATTCGAGGATGACCCGCTCGTCCGCCTCGTCTCGCTGATGGACCATGCGCCCGGCCAGCGCCAGTTCCAGACGCTGGAGCAATATATCCTCTACTACAAGAAGAAGCGCGGCCTGACGGACGACGAGTTCGACGCCTTCTGCAAGCGCCAGCAGGACCTCTCCGCCCGCTATGCCAAGCCGCATCGCGATGCGATCGCCGCGTCCTGCGCTGCCCGCAACATCTCGGTCGCGAGCCACGACGATGCGACGCTGGAACATGTCGAGGAAGCGATCGGCTACGGCATCCGGCTTGCCGAATTCCCGACCAGCGTCGAAGCCGCGAAGGCCTCGCATGGCGCCGGCATGAGCGTGCTGATGGGCGCGCCGAACATCGTGCGCGGCAAGTCGCATTCCGGCAACATTGCCGCCCGCGACCTCGCGAACATCGGCGTGCTCGACGTGCTGTCCTCCGACTACGTGCCCTTCAGCCTGATGCACGCGCCCTTCATCCTCGCCGATGAGGGCATGGACCTGCCGAAGGCCATCAACATGGTCTCTACGACCCCCGCCCGCACCGTCGGCCTCGACGATCGCGGCGCCATTGCCAAGGGCCTGCGCGCCGATCTCGTGCGCGTGCGCCGCCCCTCCGGCGTTCCGGTCGTGCGCTCCGTCTGGCGCCAGGGCAGGCGCGTGGCATGAGCCTCGACGCCGAAGCCGCCGTCCGCCAGCCGTTAGCCGTTGCGGCCGGCACAATGGTCGTCGTCGTCGGCCCGAGCGGTGCCGGCAAGGACAGCGTGATGTCCTATGCCGCGCGGCATTTTGCCCAGGAAGCCCGTGTGCGCTTCGTTCGCCGCGTCATCACCCGCCCGGCCGATGCCGGCGGGGAGGCGCATGAGGCGATCGATGCGGAAGGGTTTCGCACACGCGCGGCCGAAGGCGGCTTCGCCGTCTCCTGGGAGGCGCACGGCCTGTCCTACGGCATCCCGCGCGAAACGCTGGACGCGCTGGTGACCGGTGTCACGCTCGTCGCCAATGGCAGCCGTTCGGCCTTGCCCGCCTTCGCAGATGCGTATTCGCAGCTGAAGGTGGTGGTCATCACCGCGCGGCCCGACATTCTCGCCGCCCGCCTTGCCGCGCGTGGCCGGGAAAGTGCGGAGGGCATCGCCAAGCGCCTCGATCGTGCCGTGCCGGAAATCGTCGTCGCCGCCGATACCGTCGTCATCGACAATAGCGGCGCACTGGAAGAGGCGGGCGAGGCCTTCGTCTCGCTGCTCGCCTCCGCACTCGCGCGCGAAGACTGATTCAGTCGCCCTTCAGTGCTTTGTAGGCGGCAAGCGCGCGTTCGCGCGCCTTGCCGTGATCGACGATCGGCTTCGGATAGGTTTTCCCAAGCTCGACGCCGGCCTTCTTCAGGGCGCTTTCCGGCGCGTCGAAGGGCTTGTGGATCCAGGCCGCATCGAGCTTCTCCAGTTCCGGCACGAAGGTGCGGACATAGGTGCCGTCCGCATCGAATTTCTCGCCCTGCAGGATCGGGTTGAAGATGCGGAAGAAGGGCGAGGCATCCGCGCCCGAGCCCGCCACCCATTGCCAGTTCGCCGCATTCGAGGCCGCATCGGCATCCACCAGCGTGTCGCGAAACCATTCTTCCCCGCGCCGCCAGTCGATCATCAGGTGTTTGATCAGGAAGGAAGCGGTGATCATGCGCACGCGGTTGTGCATCCAGCCATGTTTCCAGAGCTGCCGCATGCCGGCGTCGACGATGGGGTAGCCCGTCTGGCCACGGGTCCAGAGCTTGAAGTTCTTGCCGGCCGCTTCCCAGGGAAAGGCGTCGAAACGGTCGTTCCAGTTTTTTTCCGCAAGCTGCGGGAAATGGAAATGCAGGTGGTAGCAGAATTCCCGCCAGGCGAGCTCCTTGCGGAAATGCACGACGTCCTCCGCCGGCGCCTTCAGGCCGCGCGTGGCATGCCAGATCCGGGCGGGCGAGATTTCGCCCAGCGCCAGATGCGGCGACAGCATCGAGGTTGCTTCGATCGCGGGGTGGTCGCGGTCCTCCTTGTAGCCGCCGATCGCGCCGTCGACGAAGCTTTCCAGCCGTTCGCGCGCCGCCTCTTCCCCGGGCGTCCAGACCTCGGGGAAAGCGGCCGCCCAATTCGGCTTCTTTGGCAGCAAGTCCCAGTCATCGAGCGTCTCGGATGCCGGCTTCTTGCGGAGAGAAGTCAGTTTCTCCGGCGCGTCGATCGGCTCATGCGGCTCGCCCTCCCGCTCCAGCGCCTTCCAGAACGGCGTATAGACGCGGTACGGCCTTTTCTCCCCGGTCATCAGGCGCGTCGGGTCGTGCAGCAACTGTCCGGCGAAACTCTTGGCGGCAATGCCGCGCCCCTTCAGCCCCGCCTTGATCTCCGTGTCGATCGCGATGCCCGCGGGATCGTGCCGGCGGTTCCAGTGCACGGTGTCGGCGCCGGTCTCCTCGATCAGAGCGGCAAGCACCGCATCCGCCGCACCGCTGCGCAGCACCAGCGGTGAGCCGAGCTTCTGAAGCGTCTTGCAGAGCGACGCCAGTGAATGATGCAGCCACCACTGCTGCGCCCCCCCGAGCGGGCCTGTTCCGGCTTTCTCCGGCTCGCGGATGTAGAGCGTAACGATGGGGCGTCCCGTCTCCACGGCGGCGGCGAGTGCGGCGTTGTCGTCGACGCGCAGGTCCTTGCGGAACCAGACGATGACCGGATTTTCGCTCGCAGCCATCTCTTCAGCTCCTTTTCGGCAGGGGACGGGTCAGGATGAACAGCACGCTTCCCGACAGGATGAGCGCGACCGTTCCGGCGAGAAGCAGCGAGGGCTGCGTGCGGTAGTAGAAGAAGCCGTAGCTCGCGACGATAAGGCAGACGGAGACGATTTTGGCGCGCGCGGAGATGGCGCCCTCGCGCCGCCAGTTCTGGAGCGGCGGCCCGAGCGTGCGGTGGTTCAGCAGCCATTGTTCGAGGCGCGGCGAGGAGCGCGAAAAACACCAGACGGCGACGAGCAGGAAGGGTGTCGTCGGGAGCAGGGGCAGGAAAGCGCCGATAATGCCGAGCGCCGTCATCAGCAGGCCGGCCAGCATGTAGAGCGAGCGCACAGGGATCCTCGTTCAAAAAACGCGTCGCCGTTCAGATAGAGTGCTTTGCGTCCGCCTCCAAGGGGCCATCGTACCGCAACGGGTGGAACGAACGTCATCCTCGGGCATTCCTTGCGGACGGAAACAGGGCAGGGCGAGGCGAATGTTGGACGATATCGACCGCGGAGACGAGCATGCCTGGTGGACGACGCAGCGCGGCGCCTCGCCGATCGTCGGCACCGCCATCCACAATGGCCACGCCGTGCGAGAGAACCTCCTCATGAACATGGCGCTCGACGACAACGAGCGATTGCGCGAGGAAGACCCGTTCACGGCCGAAACCATTCGCGGCCTCAGCAATCGCATCGTCTTCCACCGCTCCCGCTTCGAGATCGACCTCAACCGCGCCCGCGACGGCGCGATCTACCTGCGGCCGGAACAGGCCTGGGGCCTGAAGGTCTGGCGCACGCCGCCATCGGAGGCCGAGCTTGCCGAAAGCCTCGCCGTGCATGACGCCTATTACGGCATGCTGGAAAACTATCTTCGCGGCGTGGAGGCGCAGCACGGCCGCTTCGTCGTGCTGGACATGCACAGCTACAACCACCGCCGCGCCGGCCCTTCGGCGCCGCCGACCGAAACGAGCGACGCGCCGGAAATCAACATCGGCACCTCCTCGATGGATCGGTCCCGATGGGCGCCGGTGGTCGACGCCTTCATGAACTTCGCCGCCGATTTCGATTTTCTCGGCCGCAGGCTGGACGTGCGCGAGAACATTGCCTTCGAGGGGCGCGGCGAGCAGACGCGCTTCATCCACGAGCGTTTCCCGCAAAACGGCTGTGCCATCGCCGTCGAATTCAAGAAAGTCTTCATGGACGAGTGGACCGGTGCGCCGGACTGGCAGGCGCTCGCAGCCCTTCAGGCGCTCGTCGCGGGCGCTGCGCCGGTGCTCGAACGGGCGCTGCGGGAGGTCGCATGAGCCCAGCGAAGACGGCGCGCAAGCCGCGCCAGAAGCAGGAAAAGACGCTTGTTCAGGACGTGATCGAAGCGCTAGAGGCCGGCAAGCCGGTGCGCCGCGACTTGGATGGCGGGCGCCTGCATATCGACCGGCCGCTGCCGTTTCTCTGCCTGCATGTCGGCGAGCCGGACACCCATGTCGTGGCGCGCGAGGTCGCCGCCGCGAACGCCTCCTATCTCGTCACGCCGCGCATTGAGGACGCCGTCGAGCTTATTGCCCCGATTGCCGCGGCGCTGCGCAAGAAATTCGGCACCTTCGTGCTGCTCGACGTGGACGAGTTGCAGCGCGACCGGCTGCTGTCCGACGATGCGCCGTTCCTCCAGCCCTTCGAGGTCATGCTCTCGGCGACGCGCCAGCCCGCAGCCAGGCGGGCAATGGAGGCGTTCGAGACGGCGGTGGAGGCGTTCGAGGCCCGCTTCCGCACGCCGCATGTCGAGCTTTGCGCGGCGGAAGACGATCCCTGCGCGCGGCCGGAGCTTCTAAACCTCAAGCTGCCGCTTCTGACCCTGCGCTTCGCGCCGATCTATCGCGTCACGGGATCCGACGCCACCTATCCGGACCTGCGCGAACGCCTGGTCGACAATTTCCTCGACGCCGGCCTGCGCGCCTTCGCGGCCTTTCTGGAGGCGGACGGTTTTCCGAAACCCGCCACCTACCGGGCCTTCGGCCGCAAGGCCTTCATCGACGCGGTCGAGCGGGCCGATCGCGGCATGGACGATGTCGCCTCCAGCTTCGATTTCCTGCTGGCCGTAACGCCGATCAACGCAAACGCCGCTTGGCAGGAATTCAAGGCCAACCATTACGACCGGCCGCCGCGCTTCCTCTACCGTCCGCTGCCCCTCCTGGTGGAGGGGCAGAAGCGCCGCCTCTATTCTATTTCGCTCGACCGGCTGGAAGATCCCGTCCTGCACCAGATCTACCGCGAAAAGCAGCAGGAACTCGACCTGCAACTGACGCTGATCGGCGAGCGGGAGAAGGCGCGTTTCGTCGAGTTCGGCCGCGCGCTCTACGGTCCCGTCGAGCCATCGCTGCGCAAGGCCGCTGCCGAGGTTCTCGACGGCACGGGCAATGCCAAGCGCATGCCGGCGCTCGCCGATGACGACGAGGTGGTGGATTGCTTCTATGTCGAGCGCAAGGCGCGCTCCATGATGATGCACTATCATCAGCATTATGACGGTTTCGACGCGGCGATCGAATTGCGCGACGACGTGCCGGCCGGCCTGCTCGTTTCCGGTCGCCGCCTGCTGATTTCGCGGCGCACGCGCATGATGCGCCACCGCGTCGATGCGCTGCTGAGCCACGAGGTCGGCGTGCACCTGCTCACCTATTTCAACGGCTCGGCGCAGGGCCTGCGCGTCTTCCGCACCGGTCTTTCGGGCTATGAGGGCATGCAGGAAGGGCTGGCGGTCTTCGCCGAATTCCTCGCCGGCGGCTTCACGCCGGAGCGGCTGCGGCTGCTCGCCGCCCGTGTCGTCGGCTGCGACCTGATGCTCGCCGGTGCCTCATTCGTCGAGAGCTTTCGCACGCTGACGCAGGATTACGATTTCGACGCCGAGACCGCCTTCGGCCTGCTGCTGCGCGTCTTCCGCGGCGGGGGGCTCGCCAAGGACGCCATCTATCTGCGCGGGCTGCTCTCGCTGCTGAGCCATCTGAAGGGTGGCGGGGCGCTCGATCCGTTCTGGATGGGCAAGATTTCGGCAGGCCATTTCAGCGTGATGGAGGAACTCGGCGCCCGCGGCCTGCTGAAGGCGCCGATCCTGCGGCCACTCTGTCTCGAAACCGATCGCGGGCGCGCAAGGCTGGAGCGCGCCCGTGCCGGACTGACACCCCTGACAATGCTCGAAGCTTGAGGAGAGCAACAATGCGTATCGCCTTTTTCGTCAATTCGATCGAGGGGGAAACCTCGACCTATACCACCACCGGCCTTGCCATGGCCGCACTCGGGCGCGGGCATGAGATCTGCTACGTGACGCCGGGCGATTTCGTGCTCAGGGCCGATGACAGCCTGTCGGTGCGCGGCCGCGTGCTGCCGGGAAAACGCTACAAGAAGGCGGAGAGTTTTCACGCGGCCCTCCAGGGCGATGACACTGCCATCGAGACGATGGACACGAGCGATGTCGACGTGCTGTTCCTGCGCAACGACCCGTCGCTCGATGCCGACGACCGGCCCTGGGCGGCCCATGTCGGCGCGATGTTCGGCCGGCTTGCGGCGGCGCGCGGGACCATCGTCGTCAACGATCCGGACGGCCTGTCGCTGGCGCAGAACAAGCTCTATTTCCAGGGTTTTCCGCGCGCCGTGCGGCCGGAAACGCTGATTTCCAAGAGCATCGACGAAATCCGCACCTTCATCGACACCCACAAGGAGGGCGTCATCATGAAGCCGCTCCAGGGCTCCGGCGGCAAGAACGTCTTCAAGATCGGCTCTCCCGACGAGGCAAACCTCAACCAGATCTTCGAGGCCGTCAGCGGCGAGGGTTATCTCATCGCGCAGAACTACCTGCCCGCCGCGACCGAGGGCGACATCCGGCTCTTCCTGATGAACGGCCGGCCGCTGGAGCGCGACGGCAAGTATGCCGCGATCCGCCGGGTGCCGGCCAAGGGCGAGGTGCGCTCGAACATCCACGCGGCCGGCACCGCGGTCTCCGTCGAGATCACGCCGGAAATCCTTGCGATTGCGGACATGGTGCGGCCCAAACTCGTTGAGGACGGCATGTTCCTCGTCGGCCTCGATATCGTTGGCGACAAGATTCTGGAGATCAACGTCTTCACGCCGGGCGGCCTCAACGTGATGCTCGATCTCTACGACATCGATTTTGCCGACAGCATCATCGCCGCGCTGGAGCAGAAGGTCGCCCAGCGCGACGCCTATGCGGGCGCCATCACCAACCGAACCCTTGCGACACTCTGAAGCCGGTCAGATCGGCTTGCTGTTCGCCGCGCCCTTGGCCGATTTCGCTTTTGCGACGGCCTTGGCGGCGACGGGTTTTTCGGCGCCGGCATCCGCCTTCTTCTTCGGCTTCGCCTCGGACTTTTTCGTCTGCGCCTTCTTGGAGATCTCGATCAGCGGCTTTTTCGCACTGGCCGGCTTGGGATCCTCGGCGAGCGCCACGCGCTCGAACTCGTCGCGCTCGCGCGCGGCCTGTTCCCAATGTTCGGCGTCCTGGCCATGCGGCCGGCCGGCCTCTTCCCAGATCGCATAGGCTCGCTTGCTGATCCATTCCAAACGCACATCCGACATCGCTAATCCCCGTTCAAGAGTTGCCCGTTCAAGGGTTGACTGACGCCATGTCGCCAATGTGCCGCGCAGGATGTGCAGGCAGGACCGGGACACGGAACTCGCTGGAGGGCCGGGAGCGTTCGACCGGCAGGTCCAGATATTCGACGCACCATACGCTCCGGGGCAAGGCCCTTCCTGGAGCAGGTCTGCTTCATGCGATTCGCAAGACTAGAATGCGCCGAAAGCGACAGGGCATCAAGCCGAGCCGGCCGCGGCATCCTGGCCTTCAGCCCGCATGGTAAGAAAATCATGCCCCAGGTTGCGGCAAATCGGCGTAATTTTGGAAAAGTTTCATGCTGGCGGGTGGACAGTGTCGAGCCCGCCAACGTATTGTCCGGATGAGAGAATATTCAACGCGGACGACGAAATCGAGAGGCAGGGCGTTTGGCAGCAACAGGGCAACAGCATCGACCGGTTCGTCGGGCTTTCCGCCTTTTCTGCGCCACGTTCACCTGTCTTTTGCTGTTGATATCCACGCTGTCCGCACCTTCTGCCGTCAGCGCCAGCTCTAAATTGCTTCGTTACGGCACGCAGAAGACTTTTGGTCATCCATCTGCACTTGCCGACCTGGAGTGCCGCAAGCGCCCCGTCGCCGGCAAGGTCACGCAGCTTGACGGCGGCGACGGCATCGGCTGTCCGCCGGGGCAAGGCGTTTTGCACGTGGCGGACGCGGACGTCGCTGTCGCCATCGTTCCGCAGTGCCGCTGCGGTAGCGGCCGCATCGAAACGCGCGGGGCCCGTGCCCCTCCGTTCCATTTCGCCTGACGACCGCTTCGATCGTCCCGTCGATCGCGCGCGGTCTTCCCGATGTCGCCGGCATGCCGGCGTGAGAAGCTCTGACGTAAAGCGATCGATTTAAACGATGACAGGTGAAATGATTCTGGTCCTGCTGGTCTGCCTTCCCTTCGCGGGAAGCCTCGCCGCGACCATTCTGCTGCGGACGGATTCGCGGGTGCTCGCGGCGCGCATGGCGGGCGTCGTCGCCTTTGCCGGCTTCGTCATGACGGCGGTGCTCTACCCCGCGGTGCGCGATGGCGGCAAGGTCCGCGTCGATCTGCAATGGCTTCCGCAGCTCGGCCTGAACGTCACGCTGCGCATGGATGGTTTCGCCTGGCTCTTCGCCATGCTCGTCACCGGCATCGGCTGCCTCGTCGTGCTCTATGCGCGGTATTACATGTCGGAAGAGGACCCGGTCCCGCGCTTCTTCTCGTTCCTGCTCGCCTTCATGGGCTCGATGCTCGGCATCGTGCTGTCGGGCAACATCATCCTGCTCTCGGTGTTCTGGGAACTCACCAGCATCTTCTCCTTCCTCCTGATCAGCTACTGGCACCACAATGCCGCCGCGCGTGACGGCGCGCGCATGGCGCTGACGATCACCGGCATCGGCGGCTTCTGCCTGCTCGCCGGCCTCATCGTGCTCGGCCATATCGCCGGCAGCTACGATCTCGACGTGGTGCTTGCCGCCGGCGAGAAGATCAAGGCCCATCCGCTCTACCTGACGTCGCTGGTGCTGATCCTCATCGGCGCCCTGACCAAGAGCGCGCAGGTGCCGTTCCATTTCTGGCTGCCGAATGCCATGGCCGCGCCGACGCCGGTCTCGGCCTACCTGCATTCCGCGACAATGGTGAAGGCGGGCGTCTTCCTTCTGGTGCGCTTCTGGCCGCCGCTGTCTGGCACCTATGAATGGTTCATGCTGCTCGGCATTGCCGGCATCAGCACGCTGATCCTCGGTGCCTATTTCGCGATGTTCCAGCAGGACCTGAAGGGCCTGCTCGCCTATTCGACGATCAGCCATCTCGGCCTCATCACGACGCTGCTGAGCCTCGGCAGTCCGCTCGCCGCCGTCGCCGCGATCTTCCACATGGTCAACCACGCGACCTTCAAGGCCTCGCTCTTCATGGCCGCCGGCATCATCGACCACGAGACCGGCACCCGCGACATGCGACGATTAAGCGGGCTCTTCAAATACCTGCCGATCACCGGCACGCTCGCCATGGTGGCGAGTGCGGCCATGGCCGGGGTGCCGCTCCTAAACGGCTTCATCTCCAAGGAGATGTTCTTCGCGGAAGCCGTTGAAACACACGCCGATTCCGTGCTCGACCGCATCCTGCCCTATGTCGCGACGCTGGCCGGCGCCTTCTCCGTCGCCTATTCGCTCCGCTTCATCCACATGGTGTTCTTCGGCCCGCCGCCCGTCGACCTGCCCAAGCCCAAGCCGCACGAGCCGCCGCACTGGATGCGCTTCCCGATCGAGTTCCTCGTGCTCGCCTGCCTCGTCGTCGGCATCATCCCCAGCCTGTCGATCGGCCCGTTCCTGCATTCCGCCGTCGTCTCGGTGCTGGGCGAGCGCACGCCGGATTACAGCCTCGCTGTCTGGCACGGCATCAACACGCCGCTGATCATGAGCATGATCGCGCTCATCGGCGGCGCGGCGCTCTATGCGGTGCTGAAGGATTATCTCGCCAAATGCGATGACGGGCCGCCGCTGTTCCGCCATCTCGGCGGCCAGCGCATCTTCGAGCGCGTGCTCGTGACGGTGTCGTGGAAATGGGCGCGCTGGCTGGAAAGCCACCTCGGCACGCGCAATCTCCAGCCGCAGCTGCGCCTCGTCGCAGCCGCGGGACTGCTTGCCGGCGTCGTGCCGCTCTATCTCGCCGGCTTCACACCAAAACCGCCGGAATTCGGCGATGTCGACCCGATCTTCGCCGCCGTCTGGTGCGTCGGCGCCTTCTGCGCGCTCGCCGCCGCCTACCAGGCGAAGTATCACCGGCTTGCCGCCCTCGTCCTGCTCGGCGGTGCCGGCATCACCACCTGCATCACCTTCGTCTGGCTGTCGGCGCCCGACCTCGCCATCACCCAGCTTCTGGTCGAAATCGTCACGACAGTCCTGCTGCTGCTCGGCCTGCGCTGGCTGCCCAAGCGCTCGGAAAAAGTCGACAACTCCGTGTCGCTCGCCGCGCGCAGCCGCCGTTTCCGCGATTTCCTGCTGGCGATCTCCTGCGGCTTCGGCATGTTCATCTTCTCCTACGCCATCATGAAACAGCCGGTGCCGGACGCGATCGCCAGCTACTTCCTCGAAAAGGCCTATACGGAAGGTGGCGGGCGCAATGTCGTCAACGTCATCCTCGTCGACTTCCGCGGCTTCGACACGATGGGCGAGATCGCGGTGCTCGCGATCGTCGCACTGACGGTCTTCGCGCTGCTGCGTCGTTTCCGTCCCGCAGCCGACAGCATCGAGAAGCCGGAGCAGCAGCGCATCCAGAACGCCTATGACGCGGAACGCCCCGAGCGCTCGGCCGGCGATACGGTGCGCGACTACCTGCTCGTGCCCTCGGTCATCATGCAGTGGATGTTCCCGGTGGTGATCACCTTCTCGGTCTATCTCTTCCTGCGCGGCCATGACCTGCCGGGTGGCGGTTTTGCCGCGGGCATCACCATGGCGATCGCCTTCCTGCTGCAATATCTGGCGGGCGGCGTGCGCTGGGCGGAAGACCGGCTGCGCATCCTGCCGCTGCGCTGGATGGGTTTTGGCCTGCTGCTGGCGGCGGCGACCGGGATCGGGGCCTGGTTCCTCGGCTATCCGTTCCTGACATCCCATTCGCAATATATCGAGGTGGCGTTCATCGGAAAGGTGCCGGCGGCGACCGCGCTGCTGTTCGATCTCGGCGTCTTCTCCCTCGTCGTCGGCGCGACGGTGCTCATTCTCATCGCGCTCGCCCACCAATCCATACGCACGCATCGGGTCCGCAATCTCGACGCCACAAAGGCGGAGGAAGCCTGATGGAACTCGTTCTCGCAATCGGCATCGGCGTCATGACCGGCTCGGGCGTCTGGCTCATCCTGCGCCCGCGCACCTACCAGGTCATCATCGGTCTCTCGCTGCTCTCCTATGCCGTCAACCTCTTCATCTTTGGCGTCGGCGGCGTGAAGTCCAATGCCGCACCGCTGCTCGGCGAGGGCATCGACATCTCGACGCTCACCGATCCTGTGCCGCACGCCCTGGTGCTGACTGCCATCGTCATCGGCTTTGCCACGACGGCACTCTTCCTCGTCGTGCTGCTCGCCGCCCGCGGCCTCACCGGTACCGACCATGTCGATGGCAGGGAGCAGCCGAAATGAGCGGTTGGCAGCAACATCTCATCATCGCGCCGATCCTCATCCCGCTTGTCGCGGGCGCGCTCCTCCTGTTTTTCGACGAGCGCGAGCGTGTCGTCAAAGCGATGATCAGCGTCGTCTCGTGCCTGGCGCTCGCCGCCGTCGCCATCACTCTGTTCCGGCTGGCAAATGGCGGCAGCGGCGAAGGCGGCTTCGAGGGCGTCTACCTGCTCGGCAACTGGCCGGCCCCCTTTGGCATCGTGCTGGTGGTCGACCGCCTCTCGGCGCTGATGCTGGTGCTGACCTCGATCCTTGCCATTCCGGCGCTGGTTTTCGCACTCGCCCGCTGGCATGCGGCCGGCGCGCATTTCCACACGCTGTTCCAGCTCCTGCTGATGGGCCTCAACGGCGCGTTCCTCACCGGCGACCTGTTCAACCTCTTCGTCTTCTTCGAGGTGATGCTCGCCGCCTCCTACGGCCTGCTGATGCACGGCTCCGGCTCCATGCGCGTCAAGGCCGGCATGCACTACATCGCGGTCAATCTTGCGGCCGCGCTCTGCTTCCTGATCGGCGTCAGCGCCATCTACGGCTCGGCCGGCACGCTCAACATGGCGGATCTCGCCGTGCGCATCGGCGAGATCGAGGGCGAGCGGCGCATGCTGCTGGAGGCGGGCGCCGGCATTCTCGGCATCGTCTTCCTCATCAAGGCCGGCATGTGGCCGCTGAACTTCTGGCTGCCCGGCGCCTACAGCGCCGCGACCGCGCCCGTCGCCGGTATCTTCGCCATAATGAGCAAGGTCGGCATCTACGTCATCCTGCGCCTGTCGCTGCTGGTCTTCGGGCAGGGCGAATCCGCCGGCCTCGGGCTCAACGTGCTGCTTTACGGTGGCATGGCGACCATCGCCTTCGGCACGATCGGGGTGCTCGCCTCACAGGCGCTCGGGCGGCTCGCGAGTTACTCCGTGCTCGTCTCCTCCGGTACGCTGCTCGCGGTGCTCGGCCTCAGCAACGGTCAGGTCACGGCCGGTGCGCTCTTCTACATGGTCAGTTCGACGATGACGATCTGCGCCTTCTTCATGCTGATCGAACTCGTGGAACGCGGGCAGGATGCCGGCGCCTCGGTTCTCGCGGTCACCATGGAGGCCTATGGCGATGCGGACGAGGAGGAGCGGGAGGTCGAGGTCGGCATCACCATGCCGGGAACGATCGCCGTGCTCGGCATCTGCTTTGCCGCCTGCGGCATCCTGCTGTCCGGCCTGCCGCCGCTCTCCGGCTTCGTCGCGAAGTTCGCCATGCTCACCGGCATGATCGGCATGAACGCCCAGGAGGGACCGATCTCCGCCTCCGTCTGGTGGATCGTCGGCCTGCTCATCCTGTCGGGCCTCGCGGCACTCATCTCGATGACCCGCGCCGGTATCCGCACCTTCTGGGCCTCCATGGAAGGCACCGTGCCGCGCGTGCTCGTCATGGAAATGGCGCCGGTCATGCTGCTCATCGCGCTGACGCTGACGCTAACGATCAAGGCCGGCCCGGCGATGACCTACATGGAGGAGACGGTGCGCAACCTGCAGCAGCCGGCCACCTATATCGACGCCGTGATAAACGCGCGGCGCGCCGGCGTGGCGGAGGCGAGCGGGCCGGACGGCGGGGGAGGGCTCTGACATGCTGCCCTATCCGCTCCTCAGCGCCTCGCTCGTCCTCATGTGGCTGGCCCTCAACGGCTTCACGATCGGCCAGTTCATCCTCGGCTGCATCGTCGCCGTGCTCGCCTCCTGGGGCATGGCATCGCTCCGGCCCGCTAAGCCGCGCCTGAACAAATGGTATCTGCTGCCCAAACTCGTCGGCATCGTGCTCTACGATATCCTGCGCTCGAACATCGCCGTCGCCTCGATCCTGCTGACGGGCGGCAAGCGCAGCCACAAGTCCGGCTTCATGACCGTGCCGCTCGACCTCGAAAACCCGACGGCGCTCGCCGTGCTCGCCGTGGTGGTGACGAGCACGCCGGGCACCGCCTGGCTCGAATACAATTCCTTGAACAGGACCGTGCTGATCCACGTACTCGACCTCGTCGACGAGGAGGAATGGCGGGTGCTGATCAAGACGCGCTACGAAGCGCTGCTGATGGAGATTTTCGAATGAGCCACATGATCCTCGCCTGGTCCGTCACCATCGCGCAAATCATGCTCGCGCTCGCCATGGCGCTCGCCGCGATACGCATGTCACGGGGGCCACGCGCGCAGGACCGTGTGCTGGCGCTCGACACGCTTTACGTCAACTCGATGCTGCTGCTGATGGTCTTCGGCATCCGCACCGGCAAGGTCATCTATTTCGAGGCGTCGCTGGTCATCGGCATGCTCGGCTTCGTCGCGACGGTGGCGCTCGCCAAATTCCTGATGCGCGGGGAGGTGGTCGAATGAGCACGATCGAACATGCGGGCGACCTGCCGGCCTGGGCCGCACTCGCCGTCTCCTTCTTCCTGGTCATCGGCGCAGGCCTCACGCTGATCGGCACGATCGGCTTCACCCGCCTGCCGACCTTCTACGAACGCATCCATGCGCCCACACTCGGCACGAGCTGGGGCACCGGCGGCATCGTCATGGCCTCGATGATCTTCTTCACCGTGCTTTCCACGCGGCTCGTCGTGCATGAAATCCTGATCGGCATCTTCGTGACGGTCACCACGCCGGTGACGCTGATGCTGCTCGCTCGCGCAGCGCTCCACCGCGACCGGGCGGAGGGCAATCCGGAGGTGCCGGCCGAAGCGCCGGTCGAGCCCGCCGGCGAAGCGGAGCAGCCCGCACCGGCCGAGTAGCAGCCGGAGGCCCTCAAGCCCCTCAGTGCTGGTCGAGTGCCCGTGTCAGCGTGAGCGCCGCAATCGTGCAGATCGCGCCGGAGATCAGGTAGCCGCCGATGAAGATGATGCCGAAGCTGCTGGCGAGGCCGAGTGCCACGAGCGGCGCGAAGCCGGCGCCGAGAAGCCAGGCGAGGTCTGAGGTGAGGGCGGCACCGGTATAACGGTAGTATTGCGTGAAGCGCGAGGAGACGGCGCCGGAGGACTGGCCGAAAGTAAGGCCGAGGATGAAGAAGCCGATCAGGATATAGGCATCCTGGCCCTTGCCGCCGGCATCGAGCAGGAACGGCGCGGAAAAGCTGAAGATCGCGATCAGGATCGCGCCGAGCATCAGTTCGTTGCGCCGGCCGATACGGTCGGCGATGAAGCCGGACAGCACGATGCCGACGGCGCCGAGTGCCGCGCCCGCGACCTGCACCCAGAGGAACTGTGCCGCCGACTGACCGCCGAAGAGCGTGATCCAGCTCAGCGGGAAGATGGTGACGAGGTGGAACATCGCGAAGCTCGCGAGCGGCACGAAGGCGCCGAGCACCACGTCCATGCTGTGTTTGCTGAGCATCTCGAAGATCGGCCGGGCCTGCAATTCCTGCGCTTCCATCGCCGCGCCGAATTCCTTGCTGGCAACGATGCGCAGGCGCGCGAAGAGCGCCACGACGTTGATCGCGAAGGCGACGAAGAAGGGATAACGCCAGCCCCAGGCGAGGAAATCGGCTTCGGAAAGGCTGGAAACCATGTAGCCGAAGAGGATGCTCGCCAGCGCAAAGCCGATCGGCGCGCCGAGCTGCGGGATCATAGCATACCAGCCGCGGCGATTCGGCGGCGCGCTGAGGTTCAACAGCGAGGCGAGGCCGTCCCACGCGCCGCCCAGCGCAAAACCCTGGCCCAGCCGGAACAGCGCCAGCAGCGCCACGGCCCAGTATCCGAGCGTCTCGTAGCCGGGCAGGAAGGCGATCGACGCGGTCGAGCCGCCGAGGATGACCAGCGCGACCGTCAGCTTGGTGCCGCGGCCATAGTTGCGGTCGATCCACATGAAGACGAAGGAGCCCACAGGGCGAGAGAGAAAGGCCAGCGGGAACAGCGCGAAAGACATCAGGGTCGCGGCGACCGGATTGGGCGCGAACGGAAAGATGAGCTTCGGGAAGACGAGGATGGAGCCGAGGCCGTAGACGAAGAAGTCGAAGAATTCCGAGGTCCGGCCGATCACCACGCCGATGGCGACGCTGCCCGGCGACAGCGGCTTGTCGTCGTCATGCATGCGGCGGGCGTCTCGCTCGAGACCGGACGATGTGGGGTTGCTGGCCGAGCTCATGAACTTCTCCACGGGGATTTGCGTCATGTCGTTAGAATGTTGACCAATCGGCGCCCGATATCAAGGACAAGACGCAGAAAGCCCGCGAGCCGGCCTCAATTGACAACAAACATTTCTATTGGGCTAGTACAAACGCGCATCGACAGAAAGCCCCAACTTCACTAGCCTACTGCGACAGAATGCTGCGCTGCGACGAACGACCTCATTTTCAAGCGTGGCCGCACCCGCCTATTGCCGACTAGACAGAACACAAGTTGAGGCCGAAATGCCGAAGCCATTCAGTTTAGCCAGACGATCGATCCTATTCACGCTGATGCTCGCGACGCTTTCGGGGTGCAACATGGTCGTCATGTCGCCCTCCGGCGATATCGCGGCGCAGCAGCGGGACCTGATCGTCATCTCGACCTTCTTGATGCTGATCATCATCATCCCCGTCATCTGCCTGACGCTCTATTTCGCCTGGCACTACCGCCAGTCGAATACGGCCGCCAAGTACGATCCGGAATGGCACCACTCGACGGGCCTCGAAGTCATCATCTGGTCGGCGCCGCTCGCCATCATCATCGCGCTCGGCGCGATCACCTGGGTCAGCACCCACAAGCTCGACCCCTACCGTCCGCTCGACCGGATCGATGCCGCGCGGCCCGTCACCGAAGAGGTGAAGCCGATCAATGTGGAGGTCGTGGCGCTCGACTGGAAATGGCTGTTCTTCTATCCGGACTACGGCATCGCCACGGTCAACGAGATGGCCGCCCCTGTCGACGTGCCGATCAATTTCAAGCTCACCGCCTCGTCGGTGATGAACTCGTTCTACGTGCCCGCGCTCGCCGGCATGATCTACACGATGCCGGGCATGCAGACCCGGCTGCACGCCGTCATCAACAAGCCCGGCGAATATGAAGGCCTGTCGTCCAATTACAGCGGCGATGGCTTCTCCCACATGCGCTTCAAGTTCCATGGCGTCGACCAGGCGGGCTTCGACGCCTGGGTCGCCCGGGTGAAGCAGAACGGCACGATGCTCAACCGCGACGCCTACCTGAAGCTCGAAAAGCCGAGCATCAAGGAACCGGTCCGCTACTACGCCACCGTCGAGGACGGGCTCTACGAGGCGGTGCTCAACATGTGCGCACGCCCCGGCCAGATGTGCATGAAGGACATGATGCATATCGACATGATGGGCGGCGCTGGCGTCGAGAGCCATGAGAACCGGGCGAAGCTGGAGCACGACAACCGCCATGCGTCAGAGGAGACGCCCGGCGCCACCTTCCCGGAAACCGGCAACCCCGCGCGTAGCGAAGAGCCGGCAGAGGGCGTCGAGGAGCGGCAGGAGGAGCCGGCCACGATGAACCACGACATGCACAAGATGTAACGGGACCTCACCGCGCTCGCCGGGTCTAGCGGGCGCTGAGAGACCTCACGAGCGGCCCTCACGAGCCCTGGGGCTCGCATTCGAAAGATATTGGACAACCCATGTTCGGTGACATCAGCCTCACGCAATTCATCTTCGGACGGCTTACCTGGGAGGCGATCCCCTATCACGAGCCCATCCTCGTCGTGACCTTCGCAGTCGTGGCGCTCGGCGGCATCGCGCTCCTCGGCCTCATCACAAAGTTCAAGCTCTGGGGCTATCTCTGGCACGAGTGGTTCACCAGCGTCGATCACAAGAAGATCGGCATCATGTACATCATCCTGGCGATCGTCATGCTTCTGCGCGGCTTTGCCGATGCGATCATGATGCGCATCCAGCAGGCGATCGCCTTCAACGGCAACGAGGGTTACCTCAACCCGCACCACTACGACCAGATCTTCACCGCGCATGGCGTGATCATGATCTTCTTTGTGGCGATGCCCTTCGTCACCGGCTTCATGAACTATGTCGTGCCGCTCCAGATCGGTGCCCGCGACGTCTCCTTCCCCTTCCTCAATAATTTCTCCTTCTGGATGACCACGGGCGGTGCGATCATCGTGATGATGTCGCTCTTCGTCGGTGAATTCGCACGCACCGGCTGGCTCGCCTATCCGCCGCTCTCCGGCGTGGACTACAGTCCCGGCGTCGGCGTCGATTATTATATCTGGGGTCTTCAGGTGGCCGGTGTGGGGACGACACTCTCCGGCATCAACCTGATCGCGACCATCGTGAAGATGCGCGCCCCTGGCATGACCTTCATGAAGATGCCAGTCTTCACCTGGACCTCGCTCTGCACCAACATCCTGATCGTCGCGACCTTCCCGATCCTGACCGCGACGCTCGCCCTGCTGTCGCTCGACCGCTACGTTGGCACGAACTTCTTCACCAACGACCTCGGCGGCAATCCGATGATGTATATCAACCTCATCTGGATCTGGGGCCATCCGGAAGTGTACATCCTCGTGCTACCGGCCTTCGGCATCTTCTCCGAGGTGGTCGCCACCTTCTGCGGCAAGCGCCTGTTCGGCTATGCCTCCATGGTCTACGCCACCTGCGTCATCATGATCCTCTCCTACATCGTCTGGCTGCACCACTTCTTCACGATGGGCTCGGGCGCCTCGGTCAACGCCTTCTTCGGCATCACCACGATGATCATCTCGATCCCGACGGGCGCAAAAATGTTCAACTGGCTCTTCACCATGTATCGCGGCCGAATCCGCTACGAGGTGCCGATGCTGTGGACGGTCGGCTTCATGATCACCTTCGTCATCGGCGGGATGACCGGTGTGATGCTGGCCATCCCGCCGGCCGATTTCGTGCTGCACAATTCGCTGTTCCTGATCGCCCACTTCCACAACGTCATCATTGGCGGCGTGCTGTTCGGGCTGATGGCGGGCCTCGTCTACTGGTGGCCGAAGGCCTTCGGCTACAAGCTCGATCCGTTCTGGGGCAAGATGACCTTCTGGTTCTGGCAGATCGGCTTCTTCTTCGCCTTCATGCCGCTCTACGTGCTCGGCCTGATGGGCGTCACCCGCCGCGTCAGCCAGTTCGAAGACCCGTCGCTGCAGATCTGGTTCATCATCGCCGCCTTCGGCGCCGGCCTGATCGCGCTCGGCATCGGCTCCTTCATCGTCCAGCTCGTGGTGAGCTACCTCCGACGCGACGAACTGCGCGTGATCTCGGGCGATCCGTGGGACGGCCGCACGCTCGAATGGTCGACGTCCTCGCCGCCGCCGGACTACAACTTCGCCTTCACGCCCGTCGTGCACGACCATGACAGCTGGTACGACATGAAGAGCCGTGGCTACGAGCGTCCGCTCCAAGGCTTCAAGCCGATCCACATGCCGAAGAACACCGGCACGGGCGTCATCCTCGCCGGCATCAGCGTCGTGCTCGCCTTCGCGATGATCTGGTACATGTGGTGGCTGGTCGCCGTGTCCTTCATCGGCATCATCGCGGTGTCGATCGCCCATACCTTCAACTACAATCGCGATTTCTTCATCCCCGCCGAAACGGTGGCGGCGACCGAAGACGCGCGTTCCAAGCTGCTTCAAGAACGGACCTGAGCCATGAGCGCGACCCAAGTCCAGCAAACCGACGAAAAGCCGCAGTTCTACCTGACGGAAGACCACCATCCGGAAAACAGCACCATGCTGGGTTTCTGGCTCTACCTGATGAGCGACTGCCTGATCTTCGCCGTGCTCTTCGCCACCCACGGCGTGCTCGGCCGCAACTATGCGGCCGGTCCGTCGCCGGCCGATCTGTTCGACCTCAACATCGTCGCCATCAACACGGCGATGCTGCTGCTCTCCTCCATCACCTACGGCTTCGCCATGCTCCAGATGGAGCGCAACGCCAAGATGGAGACGCTGGTCTGGCTCGGCATTACAGGCGTGTTCGGCGCGATCTTCCTGGCGCTGGAACTCTACGAATTCTACCACCTGATCCACGAAGGTGCCGGTCCGACGCGCTCGGCCTTCCTGTCGTCCTTCTTCACGCTGGTCGGAACGCACGGCCTGCATGTCACCTTCGGCATCATCTGGCTGATCACGCTGATGGTGCAGGTCGGCAGGCATGGGCTGATCCCGGAAAACCGCCGCCGCCTGATGTGCCTGTCGATGTTCTGGCACTTCCTCGACGTCATCTGGATCGGCGTCTTCTCCTTCGTCTACCTCCTTGGAGTGATCGGATGAGCCCGAACCACGAAAGCGCTGCTGACACCCACCACGCGCATAGCCACGGACACGATGCCGGCCACGGCTCGTTCAAGGGCTACATGACCGGCTTCATCCTGTCGGTGATCCTGACGGCCATTCCCTTTTGGCTCGTCATGGCCGGCGTGCTGGACAGCAAGCTTCTCACCGCCGTCATCGTCATGGGCATTGGCGTCGTGCAGATCGTCGTGCACATGGTCTATTTCCTGCACATGAACCCGCGCTCGGAAGGCGGCTGGACCATGATGGCGCTGATCTTCACGCTGATCATCGTCGGCATTGCGCTCGCCGGCTCCCTCTGGGTCATGCATCACCTCAACCAGAACATGATGCCGATGACCCACGAGATGATGAAGAACATGCCCTGACGAGGGCGCCATGACCGTTGACCCGCAAGCCGCAGGGGAGGGCGCCTCCTCCTCGCGCGCCAAATGGCTTCTCACGGGCTTCCTGCTCGTCCTCGTCGCCGTATTCCTTGCGCTCGGCACCTGGCAGGTGCAGCGGCTGTTCTGGAAGCTTGACCTCATTGCGCGCGTCGAAAGCCGCGTCCACGCCGATCCCGTGCCGGCACCGGGCGGGGCGGAGTGGCCGGCGATCGGCCCGGAAAAGGACGAATACCGCCACGTTACCGCCACCGGCCTCTTCCAGCACGACAAGACGGTGCTGGTGCAGGCCGTGACGGAGCGCGGCGCCGGCATCTGGGTGCTGACGCCGCTCCTTCTGCCGGATGAATCGACCATCGTCATCAACCGCGGCTTCGTGCCCGCCGAGAAGCGCGATCCCGCCGCGCGCGTGGCAAGCGAGATTGCCGCCGGTCCCGTGACCGTGACCGGCCTACTGCGCCTCAGCGAACCCGGCGGCGGCTTCCTGCGCGCCAACGATCCGGCAAACGACCGGTGGTTCTCCCGCGATATCGTCGCCATCGCTGCCGCCAAAGGCCTGAGCAATGTCGCGCCCTACTTCATCGATGCGGACGCGACGCCCAATCCGGGCGGCCTGCCGGTCGGCGGGCTCACCGTCGTCGCCTTCCGCAACAGCCATCTCGTCTACGCGCTCACCTGGTATGCGCTGGCCGTGATGAGCCTCGCGGGCATCTATCTCGTCCGCAAGCAGCGGGCCGCATGACATTCCCCGCAACTTGGCGCTTGCCGAGCCGCGCGCGCGAAAATATGAAAGCGCAAATCATATTTGCGAGGATCTGCTTTCCATGAGCGCATCGGCGGCACACGCAACCAGACCTTCCACCGCTCCGGCCTCCGTGTTCTCCCTGCACGATGTCGGCATGGAACTGGAGGGGCGGGCGCTGCTGCGCTCCATCTCACTGGAGATCGTCGAAGGTCGCTCGGTCGCGCTGATCGGCCATAACGGATCGGGCAAGTCGACGCTGCTGAAACTTCTCGGCCGGCTTGCCACGCCGACATCGGGCCGCATCCGCTTCGAGGACCAGCCGCTCGAAAGCTGGGACCGCCGCCCGCTGGCGCGTCGCCTCGCCCACCTGCCGCAGTCCCTGCCGCTGGCGCCGGGCATGCTGGTGAAGGAACTGGTGGCGCTCGGCCGTTATCCCTGGCACGGCGCGCTTGGCCGGTTTTCTGCCGAGGATCGCCGCAAGGTCGAAGAAGCGATCGAACTGACCCATCTCGGCCCGCTCGCCGATCGCCTGGTCGACAGCCTTTCGGGCGGCGAACGCCAGCGCGCCTGGATCGCCATGCTGGTGGCCCAGGACGCCCGCTGCATGCTGCTCGACGAGCCGATCTCCGCCCTCGACATCGCCCATCAGATCGAGGTTCTCTCGCTGGTGCGCGACCTGACAACGCAGAAGAACGTCACCATCGTCACCGTGCTGCACGACGTCAACATGGCGGCACGCTACTGCGACGACATCGTCGCCTTGCGGGGTGGCGAGGTGGTCTCGATCGGCACGCCGGAGAGCATCATGACGCCGGCAGAACTCGATCGCATCTTCGGTGTCGCCATGGATGTGGTACGCCAGCAATCCTCCGGCCGCCCGCTCGCCTTCGCGCGCTAGCTTTTCTTGTTGACGAAGCTGGCATTGCCGAGCCCGGTGCCGATCGTCACCGCGGCCCAGCTTTTGACGTCCTTCATGCGCGGCACCTCCGAAAGGCCCTGAACGACGGCATCGTTGTGCATGATGACGAAGGTCGGCTGGTCGGTGATGCGCGGAATGGCGGTACGCAGCGCCTCCGGCAGGTTGAAATGCGTGCTTTCCCAATTGCCGCCCGGCAGGTTCTGCCCACCGCGGGCAATCGACCCATCCGCTGCGATGATGCCGGGGCAGCCGATGCCGATGACGGGCGCCAGCGCCAGCTTGGCCTTCTCGGCCTTGGCGATCAGCGCCTCGATCATGCGGACCAGATATTCGATGGTCGCGGTGCGGCGGGGCTCATCATCGGCATGGCGCCAAAGTTCGGACTTCCAGACCTTGGCCTTGGAGAAATCCGCCTTTTCGCCGAGGTTGAGCTTGACGACACCGGCGCGGATGTTCGTGCCGCCGATATCGACGGCGAGGATCGCGTCGTGCCCCTTCAGCATCCAGGAGGGAATGAGGTGCACGGCGCCGATGAGCCCCGCCTCGTCCGGATGGTGGGCGATCGGCGTCAGCGCCACCTTCAGGCCTTCCGCCTTGAGCAGGATCTGGGCGCGCGCAATTGCCATCATGCCGACCTTGCTGTCGCGAAAGCCGCCGCCCACGGCGATCGTTTCGGTATCCTTCCACGAATCTTCCTTCATGTAGCGGGCAAGCACGTCCGCGAGCGTCTTCGCGAAGTCGCCGATCGCCGCCATCACGAGAGCGGCCGCCTCCGATTCCGGGTCCTTCAGCAGCGCATCGACCTCCTTCTTCGAGAGATCGTCTGTCGGAACGCCGCCGAGCGGATCGTCGCCGCCTTCGCGAACCCGCTTGCGCCAGTCGTTGATCGCGTCGCGGAAGGCGCCCTTGTTGGCCCGGTCGCCGATGAAGCCGTCCTTGTCGCGCCGTTCGAGATTGTAGCTTGCGACGGTCACCGTCGGCAGCTCTTCCGCCCCGTGGGTGACGGGCGCCTCGTTCTCCTCGACCGGTCGCGATTTCTGTTTGGCCATGTCCGTTCCTTTGTTCGATGCGAGACCACAATGCGCCCGGGAAAAACTTGTTCCTGCCGGGAGCGCGAACATCTGCCCTTGCCGGGAGGCAATCGCGATCTACTTGCTGGTCGATGAGCGAACAGGAAAAATTGCGGCCGTCCGATGCCGCAACCCGCCATCTCATCCGCCGTCTGGTCGAGGAGCCCGACCGCTGGGCGCTCTTCCTCGACATCGACGGCACCCTCATCGATCTCGCGACGACGCCGGATGCCATCCAGGTGCCGCTGTCGCTGCCCGGCACCCTGGATGCCGTCTCCGCCCGGTTGCGCGGCGCGCTGGCGCTGGTGACGGGACGCAGCCTGCCCTATGCGGACGGGCTCTTCGCACCCTTCCGCTTCCCGATCGCCGGCCTGCACGGCGCGGAATTCCGGGGCGCTGACGGCGAGACTTCGATCGTCACGCAAACGCCTGCCTTCACCGCGCTGAAACAGCGCCTCGTCGAGCAGACGGCCTGGATGGAGGGCGTGCTGATCGAGGACAAGGGGGCGGCCGTCGCCGCGCATTACCGGCTGGCGCCCGCCTATGACACCGCCCTCGAAACGATGATGCGCCACCTTGCGGACGAGGCGGGGCCCGACTGGGTGCTGCAACCCGGCAAGATGGTCTTCGAAATCCGTCCCGCCCGCGCCGACAAGGGCGACGCGGTCGCCTCCTATCTCGAAGAGCCCGCCTTCGCCGGCCGCCTGCCCATCACGATCGGCGACGACCTGACGGACGAATCCATGTTTGCGCTGGCAAATGCGCGCGGCGGGCAGTCGATCCGGGTCGGCTCGCTTTCCACGGCCACCTGCGCGCTCGCCAAAGCCTCGTCGCCCTCGGCCATCCGCTCCGCGCTCGCCACCATCGCCACTGCGCACGAGCAAAGGGCCGCGTCCGCCTCCTGATCATCCGGAACAGAAGCGGCCTTGGCGCCTTTCCCCTTCGGCAAAGGGAGACAACGATGAAACACAAACTTCTGGCCAGCGACGCGGGTGAACGCACCTTCATTCTCGTTCTCGACGAGGGGGACGAGGCCTTCCGCTGCATCGTCGACTTCGCAGAAAGAGAGGGCGTTACGGCCGCTTCGATCACCGCGATCGGCGCGTTTCGTTCGGCGACGATCGCCTTCTTCGACTTCGAGACGAAGAGCTACGAGAAGATCCCCGTCGCGGTCCAGTCGGAGGTGCTGAGCATGCTCGGCGATATCGCGATCGACGACGAAGGCAAGGCGAGCCCGCATCTGCATGTCGTGCTGGGCCTTTCCGACGGCAGCACGAAGGGCGGTCATTTCCTGGAAGGCTACGTGCGGCCGACGCTGGAAGTCATTCTGCGGGAAACGCCGGCCGATCTCAGGCGCAAACACCGCGCCGATCTCGGCATCGCCCTCATCGACCTCGGTTAGTCCGGGCTGCCGGATGCCTCTTTCCAGAGGGAAACCAGCGGCCCGGCGGCGCCATAGAGCGGATCGCTGTGGGGAACGGGCAGGCTGGCGATGATCTTCAACTCGCCCGGTGTGGCCGCCGCCGTCTCGATATCGGCGTGCTGGCCCTGTGGATAGCCCCCGACCACGAGGAAATCGTCGCTGGCGGAAATCCGCATATGGCCGGTGCCGGCCGGAAGCACCAGGCAATCGCCCGCGCGCACCTCCAGCGTGGCGCCATCAGGCCCGCCGATCAACAGTTCGGCCTTGCCTTCGGCGATGCCGAGCACCTCATGCGCCCCGACATGATAGTGCTGATAGGAGAAGACGCCGTTGCGCCAGAGGCCTTGCCATCCGGCATCGGAAAATCGGCGTTCGAAGCCATGCGCGCGATCCCTCTCCGCAGCGTCAAAAACCTGCCTGTAAACGAGGACCGGCAGGAACGGATGGTTCGGCACCCACTCGCTGGCGGGGAAGAAATGCATCTCCGGGTTCGTCATCTCGACCTCGTTCACCGTGTTCCAGCGTCTTTATACCGCGAAACTGCCCACGCGACCGAATGTTCCGGGAACCGACGGCGCCATGCCGCATTAGGGGGTCGAACGGAGATACTCGCCATGGACAACAAGGACCGCCTGATCCTGGCGCTGGCCGCGCTTCTGCGCGCCGAGCGCGAAACCCGCGGCGCCCTACTGGAGGTATTAGAGGAGGATTCCATTTCGCGCGAAACGCTGATGGCGATCCTGTCCGACCCGATCCCGATCGTCACGCAGGAGGATATCGCGTTCGCCGAACGGTTTGCGCTCTCCAAGCACCTGCCGATCGAGAGGAAAAGCTGATGGCGCCGCGCTCCTTCTGGAAGGGCTATCTCAAGCTCTCGCTCGTCACCTGCCCGGTGGCGATGACGCCGGCGATTTCCGAGGAGGACAAGGTGCGTTTCCGCACGCTGAACGGCAAGACCGGCAATCCCGTCGTCAGCCGCTACGTCGATGGCGTTACCGGCAAGGCGGTCGGCGAGGACGACGAGGTGAAGGGCTATCCGCGTGGCGAGGACGATTACGTCATGCTGGAGGACGAGGAGATCGAGGCAGTAGCGCTCGAAAGCACCCGCACGATCGACATCGAGACCTTCGTGCCCCGCGAGACGATCGAATGGATCTGGTACGACGCGCCGCACTTTCTCGTGCCGAACGATACTGTCGGGGAAGAGGCGTTTTCGGTGATCCGCGAGGCGATGGCGGCGACCGGCACGGTCGGCATTTCCCGGCTGGTGCTCTATCGCCGCGAGCGCGCAGTGATGCTGGAGCCGCGGGGCAAGGGCATCGTGCTGTGGACGCTGCGCTACGGCGACGAGGTGCGCGAGGAGAAGGACTATTTTATGGGAATGAAGGCGGGCAAACCGGAGGCCAAGGCGCTAAGCTTGGTCAAGACGCTCATCAAGGAGCGCACGAAGCCGTGGGATCCGAAAATGGCGGACGACCCGGTGCAGGACCGCCTTCTCGACATCATCGCCACGAAGAAGAAGGGCCGCAAGCGCCCGGCCAAGGCGAAGACGCCCCCGCCGACCTCCGGCAATGTCATCAACATCATGGATGCGCTGCGCAAGAGCATCAAGGCCGAGGGCAAGGGCAAGTAGCCCTCAACCCTTCGCCTTGCCCTTTGCAGCCTTCAGCGGCTCCGCCGCCGCCTTGAACTCCGCCCAGGGATCGGCGTCGAGCGCCTGGAGCCGCGTCGGCGTGTTTTCGACGGTGAAATATGCGGGGCCGATATCCGGGCTGAGCTCGTTCCAGGCAAGCGGCATCGACACGGCGGCACCGCGACGGGCGCGGGTGGAATACGGCGCGACCGCCGTCATGCCGCGCTGGTTGCGCAGGTAGTCGATGAGGATCTTGCCGCTGCGCTTCGACTTGGTGATGGTCGAGACATATTTGTCCGGGCTGTCCTTCGCCATGGCGTCGGCAATGCCCTTGCAGAAGGCCTTCACCGCCGGCCACTGAGCGGAAGGTTTCAGCGGCGCGACGACGTGCAGGCCCTTGCCGCCGGAGGTCTTGACGAAGGCGTTGAGCCCCGCGGTTTCGAGGCGCTTACGGGTTTCCTCCGCCGCCTCGATGATCGCGGGCCAGTCCACGCCGTCGCCGGGATCGAGATCCATGATGATGCGATCGGGCCGTTCCCAGTCGGCAAGGGTCGAGCCCCAGGGGTGGATCTCCAGCGTAGCCGACTGCACGAGACCCAGCAGCCCGTCGAGATCGTTGATCGCGACATAGGGCTCGTCATCCTTCTCCGCCGGATCCTGCACCTCGACGATATTCGCGTTGATGCCCTTCCAGGCGTGTTTCTGGAAGAAGGTCTGGCCGTCGATGCCGCTTGGCGCGCGCAACAGCGCGAGCGGCCGGCCGACGATATGCGGGGCGATATAGCGCCAGACCTCGGTGTAATAATCCGCAAGACCCTCCTTGGTGACGCCCTCGTCGGGCCAGTAGACCCGGTCAGGATGGGTGAGGCGCACGGTGCGGCGCTGCGGCTTTTCGTCTTTCGGGGTGGTTTTCGATCTGGGCACTTCGGCGACGACCTCCGTTGCGGGCTTGTCTTCCCTCAAACCGCGGAAGGAAGCATGCCGCAGATGGCCGTCGGCCGTCCAGGCGCGAAATTCGACCTCCGCCACCAGTTCCGGCCGCACATATCGCGCCTGCCGCGCCTCATCCGCCGTCAGCGGCCGGCCGAACGGGCTTTCGTCCGTCCGCATGCGGTTCAACCGCTTGAAGAGATCGGCGGCGACCGAGGCGCTGAACCCGGTTCCGACACGGCCGACCGGTTCGAGCTTGCCGTTCTTGTAGACGCCGAGTACCAGCGAGCCGATCGCCTGGCGCGATACCGAGGAGGGCACGAAACCGCCCACCACGAACTCCTGCCGGGCCGAACATTTCGATTTGATCCAGCTCTTGCTGCGCCCGCCACGATAGGGCGCGTCGCGCAGTTTGGAAACGACGCCTTCGAGGCTCAGCCGGCAGGCATGGCGCAGCACGAGCGCGCCGTTCTCGTCGAAATGGCCGCTGTAACGCAGCGTGCCCTCCGTGCCGGGCACGAGCGCGTTGAGCACGGATTTTCGCTCGTCCAGCGGCAGGCGCGTCAGGTCGTAGCCGTCAAGGTAGAGAATATCGAACACATAGAAGATGAAGCGGTCGTCACGCCCTTCGCTGAGATCGGCCTGGAGGGCGGAGAAATCGGAAGCACCGGCGGCGGTTTCGACGACCAGTTCGCCATCGATGATCGCCGTGCCGATCGGCAGGTCGCGCAGCGCCTCCGGCACAGCCTTGCCGAATTTCTTCGTCCAGTCCAAGCCGCTGCGGGTGAGGAGCCTCACCCGGCCGGCCTCGATGCGGGCTTGAAGACGGTAGCCGTCGAACTTGATTTCATGCAGCCATCGTTCGCCGGCGGGCGGCGCTGCAGCAAGCGTCGCCAGCGTCGGCGGCAGGAAATCCGGAAGCTTTGCCTTGCGGGCGCCCTTGAGGCCGGAGGGATCGGGCACGGGGGCCGTCTTGACCTCCGGCTTTGCCTTCTCGGCCGCTTTCGGCTTTGCAGATTTCCGGATGCGCCCCGTCTTCGACGACCAGCCCGGCGCCTCACTGGCGACGTCCGCGATCTCCCGTCCCGTCTTCACCGATTCCGGCCGCTCGTTAAGAAGGCCGTCCTCGCCGTCCGGCATGGCGAACTCGTCGTCGCCTTTGATCAGCAGCCAGTTCTCGCGTTTCTCGCCCGGCTTGCCCTGCATGCGCACGAGATGCCAGCGGCCATGCAGTTTCTCGCCATCGAGCTCGAATTCTAGATGCCCCTTGGCATAGGCCTTCTTTGCATCGCCAAGCGGCTGCCAGGTCCCGCGATCCCAGACGATCACCGTACCGCCGCCATATTCGCCCTTGGGGATCGTGCCTTCAAAGTCGCCATAGGCCAGCGGATGGTCCTCGACATGCACGGCGAGCCGCTTTTCGCTCGGCACCAGGCTCGGGCCGCGCGTCACCGCCCAGCTTTTCAACACACCGTCCATTTCGAGTCGGAAATCGTAGTGCAGGCGGGTCGCGTCATGTTTCTGGATGACGAAGCTGTTGCCGCTCTTGCGCCCCTTGCGGCCCTTCGGCTCGGCGGTCGTCTTGAAATCCCGTTTCTGTCGATAGACATCCAGCGTCGCCATGCTCAGCCTGCCTTTTGCCGGCTGGCGGCCGGCTTGCGTGTGGCGGTTTTCTTCGTGCTGCGCTTCGCTGGCTTGCCGTCTTTGCCCGCGCTCTGCCGCAGCGCTTCCATCAGGTCGATGACCTTGCCCTCGGCCTTCTGTTTCTGCGGCTTGATCTTGCGGCCCTCGATCTTCGCCTTCACAACCTCGGCCAGCGCCGCATCGTAGCGATCATCGAACGTCTTCGGATCGAAGCGGCCGCTCTTCGTCTTGATGATGTGTTCGGCGAGTTCCAGCATCTCGCCCTTCAGCTTGATGTCTGGAATTTCGGAAAACGTCTCCTCGGCGGAGCGCACTTCATAGTCGTAGTTGAGCGTGGTCGCGATGAGCCCATCGCCGTGCGGGCGGATCAGCACGGTGCGCACCCGGCGGAAGAGCACGGTCTCGGCCAAAGCCGCCACCTTCCGGCTCTTCATGCCCTCGCGGATCAGGATGAAAATCTCCTCGGCGTGCCGGTCGGCGGGCGCGAGGTAATAGGGCTTGTCGAAAAACAGGTCGTCGATCTCGTCGCAGGCGATGAAGGCTTCGACATCCATCGTCTTGTCGCTTTCCGGCACCGCGGCGGCGACTTCGTCCGGGTCGAGCACGATATAGTCGTCCTTGCCGGTCTCGTAGCCCTTCACCTGGTCGTCGCGCTCCACCGGCTTGCCGGTCTCGCTATCGATGAATTCGCGCCTCAGCCGGTGCCCCGTCGCGCGGTTCAGCATGTGAAAGGAAATGCGCTCGTTCGTCGAGGCGGCCGTGTAGAGGGCGACCGGGCAGACGAGCTCTGCCACCTTCAAAAAACCCTTCCAGTTCGCTCGTGGCGCCACGCTGCCGCACTCCCGCTCCAAAGCGGAAGCAATGCCGGCCGGCGTCATTTGTTCCGGCTTTTTCCAGCATCGGGAACCAAAGTCGTTTCCAAGACTTTCCGCGCAGAACGAATTGGCGTTACCAAGGCAAGGCAGCAGATCGTGCGAATTGAAGAGTTTCCGTTGCGCGTCCCGACCGAAGACACCTCGTCCACCATCATACGCCCCGGATGCAATGTCTGGCGCACGGCAAAAGCCGACCGGCTGAGCGTGCTCGTGGATGGCGAGGCCTATTTCCGGGCGCTGGAAAGCGTGCTGGAACAGGCACAGCGCGAGGTATGGATCATCGGCTGGGACTTCAATCCGGATATCCGGCTGCGGCCCGACGACCCGCAATCGCCGACCCTTGGCGCCTTCCTGCTGAACCTCGCCGAAACGCGGCCGTCGCTCACGATCCGGGTGCTGATCTGGTCGATGGGGCCGATCTATTCTGGAAAATCACTGAAAATGTTCCGCAAGCGGCGGTGGTCCTCGCATCCGCGCATCGTGCTCGCCTTCGATAACCGGCATCCGCTGCGCGGATCGCACCATCAGAAAATGGTGGTGGTGGACGACCGCGTGGCCTTTGTCGGCGGCATCGATCTCACGGCGAAACGCTGGGACACCAGCGAGCACCGCGTGGAGGACCCCCGCCGCGCGCTGCCATCCGGCGAGCGCTACGAGCCGGTGCATGACATGCAGGTGGCGCTGGAAGGCGAGGCCGCATGGCTGGCCGGCGAGATTGCGCGCGGCCGCTGGCTGTTTGCAACGGATGAAGCGGTGGCGGCCAGCGGGACGGACTCTACCGTGCGCCTCGACGGCATCGTCGCCGACATGTCGAATAGCACCGTCGCCCTTGCCCGCACCGAACCGGCGCTTCGCGGCCGGGCCTGCTGCACGGAGGCGATGGACCTCACGCTTGCAGCCCTTTCGGCAGCGCGCCGGCATATCTACATCGAAAGCCAGTATTTCGCCTCGAAGAAGGTCTGCGACGTGCTGTGTGAAAAGCTCGCCGAGCCCGATGGCCCAGAGGTCGTGGTGATCTCGACCTTGAGTTCGCATGGCATGATCGAACGCATGGTGCTCGGCGCGAACCGCGATCGTTTTGTCCGGCGGCTTCACCAATCCGATAAATTCGGCCGCATGCGGGCCTTCTATCCCGTCATGCCGAAGCCTGATGGCACGGAGCAGGAGATCGTTATCCACTCGAAAGCGCTGATTGTCGACGACATCTTCCTGCGCATCGGCTCCTCCAACCTCAACCAGCGGAGTGAGGGGCTGGATACGGAACTGGACATCGCAATCGAAGCCCGCACGGAAGCGGAACGGCAGAGCATAGTCGCGCTGAGGGACCGGCTGTTGGCGGAGCATCTCGACGCGGACCCCGCAACATTTGCGGCTTCCGTCCGGGCAGAAAACTCGCTCGTCACGGCCATCGACGCCTTCAACACTCGCGCACGCGGCTTGCGGACGTTCAACGAGGCAAAAGGCGAGGGCGCCACCGAGCCGGTTTTCGGCACGGGGCTGGTCGACCCGGTGGCGCCGTGGTGGCCACTCTCCACCTTCGTGGATTCCCTCCGCCGTCAGCTCGGGCTGTTGCGCAGGCCGGTGTCCTCGTTCGGTCCTAGCAAGGCTTCACTTGCCAGCAGCGAAACGAGCCCGAGCGGAAGCGGGATGAAGAAGTAGACGACGCGGAAGGCGATCAGCGCGCCGATCGACGCCGAACCGCCGAGCAGAAAGCCGATCGTCGCCTCCAGCACGCCGAGCCCGCCCGGCACATGGCTGACGAGCGCGGTGAGGTTGCCCACCACATAGGCCGCCGTCGTTTCCATATAGCCGGCGGCACCCGCGAGGAGCTGGTGCAAGGAGGCAGCGACGAAGGCGAAGTTCAGCGTTCCCACGCCAATCTGCAAGGCCGCGATGCGCGGCGTCGGCAGGGCAAAGCACCAGCTCCGCACCTTGAGCTCTCCGCGCACGAAGGCGGAAAGCGCCAGATAGCCGGCGCCGAGCGCCAGGCAGAAGGCGCCGAGTGCGACGGAGGCCGCTGTGCCAAGCCCGGCCACCTTGCCGGCCGTGCCGGGAAGCAGGATCAGGCAGAGGCCGGCCAGCGTGATAAGGCCAAGGCCGACCGTCACGCCGCAGAAGACGATCAGCTTGGCGATCTCCTCGGCGGTGAGGCCCCAGCGGGAATAGAAGCGATAACGCACGGCACCGCTGCTGAGTGCGGCGACGCCGACATTGTGGCCGATCGCGAGACTGGTGAAGGAGGCAAGCGCTGCGCGCGGATAGGCGAGCGGCTTCTCGACGTAGCGCAGGGCAAGGAAGTCGAAGAACGTCAGGCAGAGATAGGAACAAGCGGCGAAGGCGAGCGCGAGCGCGAAATTCGTGCCGGGGATTTCGGCGATCGAACCGGTGATATCCGTCCACGAATATTGGCTCAAGGTCCGGTAGACCAGCCAGCCGGCGACGAGGACCGCGCAGGCGACCAGCGCGTGGAGGATATGGGCTCGTTTCATTCGCTCGATCTTTCCTGAATCTGTTGGGGCGGAACGAAAACGGGGCTTTTCGTGTTCCCGGGGGTGCGAAATATCGAAAGGAACGGCATGGGCACGCGCCTCAGGATCGCGACCTACAATGTACATAGCTGCTTCGGCACCGACCGCCGGCTCGATCCCGGCCGCATCGCCGAGGTGATTGCGGAATGCGAGGCGGATATCGTCGCGTTGCAGGAGGTGGACGTGGCGCGGGCCCGCAGCGGCGGCATCGACCAGGCGCAGACGATCGCCAACCATCTGCGCATGGTTTCGCACTTCCATCCGGCCCTTCACCTTGAAGAAGAGCGTTATGGCGATGCGTTGCTGACCGCGCTGCCGACCCGTCTCGTCAAGGCAGCCGGCCTGCCGTCACGCGGCGAACCGCGAGGTGCGCTCTGGGTCGAGGTGCCGGTCGGGGAGGTGAAGTTGCAGATTTTCGTCACGCATCTCGGCCTTTTCGGCGCCGAGCGCGTGCGCCAGACCGAGGCCTTGATGGGGCCGGGCTGGCTCGGCGCGGACATGGCGGAAACGTCGCGCACCATTTTCGTCGGCGATCTTAACGCGATCTCCCGCTCCACGTCCTATCGCATGCTGGCGCGGCGTCTCACGGATGCGCAGATCGCGTCGGGCGGTAAGCCCAGGGCGACGTTCCCCTCCCGCCTGCCGCTGCTGCGCATCGACCATATCTTCGTCGGCGCGGGCATCCGGGTGCGAAAGACCTTCGTGCACAACAGCCCGCTTGCACGCCGCGCTTCCGATCACCTGCCGCTCTGCGCCGATCTGGAAATCGAATAGGCGGACGGTCTCGGACAAATTGCGTGCGGTCGGGAACTTCCGCACGCCAAGGCCATTTCATCCCTTGCCTTGAAGGGAGGGCAAGATGGAACAACACGCGAATATTCAGTTGCATTTCGACGTTCTGAGTTGCCGGGCACTGCTGTCCTGCGAGGGCAAGGATTATGTGCTGCCGGATACCTATCCGAGCAAGGAGGCTGCGCAGGCCGCGGCCCAGAAATTCGCCTGGGAAAAACTCGGACTGAAGAGCCGCCGGGCAAGCAAGGCTTCCGACCTCGCGATCTGGCTGCGTTAGCCGCCGGGCCAGTACCGGTCGTCGGCGAAGTCCGCCGGAATGGGCCGGAGCGCGGAAAGCGTACTGGCGACGAACTCGATCTGCATCATGCGGTAGCGCGTGGCGCTCGGCACGGGGCGGCCATTTGCGAGCGCACGCAGGCGGTGCGGATCGTTATCGCCGGCGGCAAGCCGACGGCGCGCTTCCCGCAGCACATCCTCGGCCGTCGGCAACGTTCGATCGGGCGGGTTGATGTCCGTTCCGCCGACAATCCTGAACCGCGCTTGTTCCATGCCCTCTATCTCCGGAATCTCTCCCGGAGAAAGCATCACGCAGCAAGCTTGTATGAAGCTGGCAGGCCGGGCGCGACATCGCGCCCGGCCGTTCACATATCATGCCACCTTCTTCTGCGCGGCGGCGTTGACGGCGCTTTCGGCAAGCGTGGTCAAGGCTTCATCCGTCTTCGATTCTTCCTTCAGCGTCGCATCGAGCAGTTTTGCCGCGTCGCGGTGGCCGAGCTGTTCCGCCCAGGCCTTCAGCGTGCCATAGCGGGTGATCTCATAGTGCTCGACCGCCTGCGCGGAGGAAATCAGGCCGGCATCGAGGGCAGCCGTGCCCTTGAAGTCCTCGATGATTTCCTCACCCTCGGAAAGGATGCCCTGGATCGCCTCGCAGGTCTTGCCCTGCGCGCGCTTGCCGATCGCCTCGAACACCTGCTGCAGGCGCTCGATATGGCCTTCGGTTTCTTCCTTGTGCTTTTCGAAGGCCTTCTTCAGCGCCGGCGCCTGGGCGGCACGGGCCATCTTCGGCAGCGCCTTCACGATTTGCCGCTCGGCGTAATAGATGTCCTTCAGCGTATCGTAGAACAGATCGTTGAGTGTCTTCTCAGCCATTTCGATGTTCTCCTTGATTGGGCTCCGGCGAGCGCCGGACCGGACAACAACCGGCTTGTCCGCGCGATGTTCCGCGCATGCCGGAAAATTGCGTGGGCCTTCCCCCTGCCGGATTTGACGTGGTGCCGCAGCGCCCTATTTGTGGTCGCGGTCAGGGCCGTATCGTTAGGCCGGACAAGTTTGGATGGACGAGATCGATTGCGGTTTTCGCGGGGAAGCTGCGCTAATAAGATTGCCACCTGGCGGTTGGGAAAGAGGTTTGAATGGCGTCGCAACATGATGGGCAGCATCCGTTCCTCAGCGGAGGCGGCGATGCCGCAAGCCTGATCGTCGCCTTCGACTGGTCCACAACGCCGCTCGGCCCCATCGGCGGATGGCCGCAGAGCCTCAAGACCACGGTGAGCCTGATGCTGCGCTCGCCGGTGCCCATGGTGCTGCTCTGGGGCGAAGACGGCATCATGATCTACAACGAGGGCTATTCGGTGTTTGCCGGCGGGCGGCACCCGGAACTCTTCGGCAGCAAGGTGCGGGAAGGCTGGCCGGAGGTCGCCGACTTCAACGACAATGTCATGAGGGTCGGCCTAGCCGGCGGCACGCTCGCTTACAAGGACCAGGACCTGACACTCTACCGGCACCGGGGCGAGCCGGAACAGGTGTGGATGAACCTCGACTATTCGCCGGTGCTCGGCGAGGATGGTCGCCCAGCCGGCGTCATCGCCATCGTGGTCGAAACCACCGCCAAGGTGAAGGCGGAGGAGCGGCTGAAATCGGAGGGCGAGCGGCTGCGCCAGATGTTCGAGCAGGCGCCCGGCTTCGTGGCGACGCTCGCCGGGCCGGACCACGTCTTCGAGATCGCCAACAATGCCTATCTCCAGCTTGTCGACCACCGCGACATCCTCGGAAAGCCCATCCGCGAGGCGCTGCCCGAGGTCGTGGAACAGGGTTTCGTCGCCCTGCTCGACCGGGTGCTGTCCACCCGCCGCCCCTATGTCGGCAGGGGCTCGCGCGTGCTGCTGCGCCGCCGCCACGACAGCGCGCCCGACGAGCGCTACCTCGATTTCATCTACCAGCCGGTGTTCGACGAGGCCGGCCGGGCGACCGGCGTCTTCGTGCAGGGCCACGACGTCACCGAGCAGCGGGGCGCCGAGGATGCGTTGCGGGAGAGCGAGGCCCGGTTCCGGCTGGCGGCCGACAATGCGCCGGTCATGCTGTGGATGGGCGACGAAAACGGCAGATGCCTCTACCTGAACGCCGCGAAGCGGGAATTCTGGGGCGTCGCACCGGAGGATGTCGCCGGCTTCGACTGGAACGACACCGTCCATCCCGACGACCTTCCGGCGCTCGTGGAAACCGTGGGCGACGCCATGCGCCGGCAGGTGCCGTTTTCCGTGGAGGCGCGCTATCGCCGCAAGCTCGGCTGTTACCGGCTGCTGCACACGGAGGCCCAGCCGCGTTTTGGCGCGGGCGGCGAATTCATGGGCATGATCGGCGTCAATGTCGACGTCACCGAGGTGCGGGCGGAGGAAATGCGGCGCAATGCGCTGATCGAGCTGGCCGACCGGTTCAGCGAACTGACCGAGCCCGCCGACATAGCCTTTGCGGCGGCCGAGACGCTGGCGAAGGTGCACAATGTCAGCCGCGCCGGCTATGGCACCATCGACCTCGTCGGCGAGACGATCACCATCGAGCGGGACTGGAACGCGCCCGGCGTCGACACGATCGCCGGCGTGCTGAAATTCCGCGACTATGGCAGCTATATCGAAGACCTCCGGCGCGGCGAAACCGTCGTCGTCACGGATGCCGAGACCGATCCCCGCACGAAGACGACCGCAGACGCCCTGAAGGCGATCAAGGCGCGGGCCTTCATCAACATGCCGATTACCGAGGCCTCCGGCCTCGTGGCACTACTCTATCTGAACCACGAGGAAGCACGCGAATGGGCGCCGAGCGACCTGGATTTCGTGCGCGACGTCGCCGCGCGAACCCGCGTCGCCGTGGAACGGCGCCGCGCCGAGCAGAAGCTCGAACAGCTGGCCAACTCGCTGGAGCGCCAGGTCAGCGAGCGCACCGCCGAGGTCAACCGCCTCTGGCGCAACGCGCGCGACCTGCTGGTGGTGACCGGCGAGGACGGCACGATCCGCTCGGTCAACCCGGCCTGGTCGGCGGTGCTGGGTTTTCCGGCGCGCGAAAGCGTCGGCCGGCGCCTCGGCACCTTCGTCTGGCCGGACGATGCGGCAATGTTCCTGACAGGCGACCGGCGCATGCCGGATCTCGATGTGCGCTTTCGCCATCTCGACGGATCGGCGCGCTGGATCTCCTGGCGCATCTTCGTCGAGGAGGGGCTGACCTTTGCCTATGGGCGTGACGTGACAGCGGAACGGGAACAGGCTCGCGCGCTGACCGACGCCTCGGAGCAGTTGCGCCAGGCGCAGAAGATGGAGGCGATCGGCCAGCTCACCGGTGGCGTTGCGCACGATTTCAACAATCTTTTGCAAGTCATATCGGGAAATCTTCAACTGCTGAGCAAGGACATTGCCGGCAATGCGCGGGCGGAACAGCGCATCGCCAATGCCATTGCCGGCGTCGGGCGCGGTTCCAAGCTCGCCAACCAGCTCCTCGCCTTCGGCCGCCGGCAGGCGCTGGAGCCGAAGGTCATCAATATCGGCCGCTTCATCTCCGCCCTGGAGGACCTGCTACGCCGCACGATCGGCGAGGCGATCGAAGTCGAGACGATCCGCTCCAGCGGCCTGTGGAACACCTATATCGATCCATCGCAGATCGAGAACGCCGTGCTCAACCTCGCCATCAATGCGCGCGACGCCATGAACGGCATCGGCAAGCTGACGGTGGAGGTGGGCAATGCCTACATCGACGACACCTATGCCCGCCACCATCCGGATATCAAGCCGGGGCAATATGTGCTGCTCGCCGTCACCGATACCGGCGAGGGCATGACCGCCGACGTGCTGGAACGCGCCTTCGAGCCCTTCTTCTCCACCAAGCCTGTCGGCAAGGGCAGCGGGCTCGGGCTCTCCATGGTCTATGGCTTCGTCAAGCAGTCGGGCGGGCATGTGAAAATCTACAGCGAGCCGGGCGAGGGCACGACGGTGCGCATCTACCTGCCGCGCTCGAAGGAAGAGGAAGACCGGCTCACCGATATTGACTACGGCCCGGTCACCGGCGGCACGGAGACGATCCTGGTCGCCGAGGACGACGATGAGGTGCGCGCCACCGTGGTCGAAATGCTGGGCGACCTCGGCTATTCGGTGCTGAAGGCGCGGGATGCGGCCAGTGCCCTGACGGTCATCGAAAGCGGCGTATCGATCGACCTGCTGTTTACCGATGTCGTCATGCCAGGGCCACTGCGCAGCCCCGATCTCGCCCGCAAGGCGCGCGAGCGCCTGCCGAACCTCGCGGTGCTTTTCACCTCCGGCTACACGGAAAATTCGATCGTGCATGAAGGCCGGCTCGATGCCGGCGTGGAGCTCCTGTCGAAACCCTACAGCCGCGAGGCGCTGGCGCGAAAAGTGCGCGCGACGCTGACGGGCCGCAAGAAGGCGGATACCGAAGGCCCGGCCGACGAGGGCCAATCCGGGAAAGGGGCGATGAAGGCCAAGACGCTCAAAATCCTGCTGGTCGAGGACGATTTCCTGATCCGGCTCAATGCCGCCGATCTGCTGCAGGAACTCGGCCACGACATCGTCGAGGCGACGACCGCGGAGGAGGCGCTGCCGCTGCTGAAGACCCAGGCTTTCGATATCCTGCTGACGGATATCGGCCTGCCGGCCATGCCCGGAACGGAGCTGGCCACCCTTGCGCGCGAGGAAAACCCCGCCATCGGCGTCGTCTTCGCCACCGGCCATAACAGCCTGCCCAGCATTCCCGGCGACCGCCCGGCCATCCTCCTGCAAAAACCCTACGATTCCGCAGCCGTAGCAGCCGCCCTGGCGGCTGCCTGAACCCACATTGCGCCGATCGCTCTTGCGCCGCTGATCGCAACAGTGGATTGCCAATCCATGTTTTCTATCTCTAAGTGTGTAATAACTGATTCACACTCATAGATTTAGACTGGAGCCGAAATGGGTGTCCTGGGTGCTCTGCCGGAAGGTCTCGTCTGCCGCCCGATCGAGGATGCCGACTGGCCCGGCGTCATCGATTGCCTTGGCCGGGGTTTTCCCGAGCGCGCGCCGCGGCATTGGGATGAAGCGCTAGCCCGCATGGCGCGGCGTCCTGCCGTCGGCGATTTTCCGCGCTACGGCTATGCGCTGGTGAGCGAGGGGTGGGTCGTCGGCGTCATGCTCACGCTCTACTTCCACCATCCGGGCGTCGAGGCCGTCCGCTGCAACCTTTCGAGCTGGACGGTCGACGAGGATTTTCGCGCCTATGACGGCAAGCTGGTCATGTCGGCGCTGCGCCGCCGCGAAGATTCCCAGGGCTCCGGCGCGAGGTGGTTCGGCCGCTAGACCAGGGTGAATTCGCCGGATGACGGTGGAGAAGGAGGCCGTAACCAAACTCTACCAATAGGTGTATTTTTTCGCCGAGGCTATTTCGGAAACTCTTGTCGATACCTGTCACGGAGCATCGCCTCTGATTGAAGTGATTTACACCATGCTACCATGAGATTTAAGCAGATCGTAAATATTTGGTTAACTGGTAAATATTGAATTAAGTTTTATAAAAGCTGATCTTTGCAAAGCTTACGGAAGAAGTCGGGATACAATGCACTGAAAAATCTGATATTTATTCTGAATCCACAACAGCCTCAGAACGAGATACATCTACAGCGCGATTAAAGCGCACTCAGAACACAGGTTGAACCAACTCGCGCGTAGGGCGAGTTGAATGCTACCCAATTACTCATACGCTCAACGCCGTCATACACCTGAAAATCGCCTATAGATTGTATGTCATTTGACAGCCATCTACCAGCGCCAGCCTTCCGGCCGGCCGATTGGGCGAAGCGTGCCCTCGATGGCGCCGCCGATCGACAGGACGTCCTCGTCGGCGTAACGGCGGCCGACGATCTGGAGGCCGACGGGCAGGCCGTCCTCGGCCAAGCCCACGGGCACCGACAAAGCAGGGCATTTCGGGAGGAGGTTGAACGGACAGGTCATATCCAGTCCCTGGAAGCGACCGTCCGGTAGATCGGCGACATAGTCGTTGTCGTTCGCCTCGGCCGAGGGCGCGGTTACGGCGCAGGTGGGGCAGAGCAGGGCGTCATAGCGGGCGAGGACGGCGGACAGGTCCTTCCACATCGCGGTGCGCAGCAGTTCCACGCGCTTGTATTGCGTGGCGCCCATCGTGCGGCCGCGTTCGATCAGTTCGACGACGAGCGGATCCATGCGCTCGCGGTATGCTTCGAGCGTATCGCCGAAAAACGCTGACATGAACACGCACCACAGATCGTACCAGCCATCATTGACGGCCCGCGACCAGCCAAGATCCACGGTTTCGACGATGGCGCCGGCGGCACGGATCTCATCTACCGCCGCGAGAATGGCGGACCGCACGGGTGCGTCCACGCTGTAGTAGCCGAAGTCAAGGGACAGCGCGAAGCGGCGGCCCGCGAGACGGCTACGGAGTGCCTTTTCCGGCGAGAAGGGCAGAGGCAACGAGGTGATGTCCGCGTCGTCGGGACCGGATGCGACCGCCATGAAGGCGACGGCATCCTCGATGGTGCGCGCCAGCGGACCGAAATGCGAGATATTGTCGAAGACACTGGGCAGGATCGTCATGGGGATGCGCCCGAGGCTCGGCTTGAAGCCCACGATGCCGGAAAGGGCGGCGGGGATGCGCACGGAGCCGCCCATGTCGGTGCCTTCGGCAAAGGGCACGACGCCCGTCGCCACCGCCACCGCCGAGCCGCCCGACGAGCCGCCGCAGGTCCGCGAAACATTCCACGGATTGCGCGTGATGCCCCAGCGCGGGCTGGCGGTGAAGCTGGAATGGGCGAATTCCGGCGTCGTCGTCTTGCCGATGAGGATCGCGCCGGCGGCTTCGAGGCGGGCGATGCACAGCGCCGTTTCGGTGGGAACCCAACCCCCCTGCGTCCACGACCCGAGCGTCGTGAGGTCGCCGCGGGTGGGCGTGAGATCCTTGGCGGCGAAGGGAACACCGATCAGGCCGGGCGTCGCGGCGCCGGACGTAACCTGCCGATCGGCCTCCCGCGCCGAGGCCAGCGCGGCCTCTTCCCGAAGGAGCGTGAAGGCGTTCAGCGCCTGGTCGACGATTTTTGCACGGCGCAGGGATTCGGCCACCACGGACTCGGCCGAGAAAGCGCCGGCGCGAATGCCGGCCGCGATTTCCGTTGCCGGAAGATCGAGCGGATGGGCCTGCGAGGCGGCGCGAGAAACAGTCTGCATGGCGGCGGACTCCGTGCTAGGTCTTGGTTTCGACAAACGGGGGTTGGACTTGGTAACGAAAGCGGGCCTGACGGGAAACCATGCCGACCTGTGGAACGCGGGGATCGCCAAGGCGGTATGGGCGCTCGGCGAGCCGGGTTTCCCCGAAGCACTGGAGCGCGCGCTGCGCCATCTCGTGTCCTTCGAGATGATGAACGGCTTTGCCTATGCCGCAAACGGCAAGGCCTTCGATCTCGACAACGATCGCATCGTCGGCGACCGCACCACCATCGTCGAGCACTATTTGGCAGGCGCCTATATTCTCGACCCGTTCTACGATGCCGTCCGCAATTCGCCGCAGCCGACCGTGCTGGTGATGCGGCGGCTGGCGCCGGACCGCTTTACCGAGACGGAATATTACCGGCGCCACTACCAGGCGACGGGCATCGTCGACGAGATCGGCTTCATCCTGAAGCTTCAGCATGTCGATGCGGTGCTGTCGCTCTCGCGCATCGGCGCGGTGCCCGTCTTCTCCAAGCGCGACATCGCGCGGCTGGAAAGTGCGGCGCCGCTGGTGCGCGCACTTGCCGAAAAACACTGGCATGCCCGGTTCCAGCCGCAGGCCGGGGAGGCGAATGCCGCGGCGACGATCAGCCATCCGTTGCTTTCGAAACGGGAGCTGGAGATCGTGACCCTCATCCTCAAGGGTCACTCGACCTATTCCATCGCCGCGACGCTCGGGCTTTCGCCCAATACGGTGAAAGTGCACCGCCGGCAGGTCTATGCAAAACTCACCATTTCCAGCCAGGCGGAACTCTTCCATCTCTTCTTGAGCCGTCGCTGACTATTCGACGAACTCCACTTCGGGCGGTGCGGCCTGGAAGAACCGGGTGAGATAGGCGAGGTAGCAGACGCCGATCGCCAGCCAGATCACGCCCAGCAGCTTGGCGTGCCCATCGAGGTTCCACAGCAGGAACAGGTCGCAGACCGCGCCAACGGCCGGAACGGCAAGCCCGAGAAGCGGGCCGAGCGGCCGGACGATCGGATTTTCCTTCAGGTAGAGCGCGATCACCGAGACGTTGACGGCAGTGAAGGCGAGGAAGGCGCCGAAGTTGATGAAGGACGTCGAGGTCGTGATGTCGAGCGTCAGCGCGAGCAGGCCGACGATGCCGACGACGACGAGGTTGAGCACAGGCGTGCGCCATTTTTCATGCAGTTTGCCGAAGATGCTCGCCGGCAGCACGCCGTCGCGCCCCATGGCGAAGAGCAGCCGGCCGACGCTCGCCTGCGCGGCAAGGCCGGAGGTGAACTGCGCGACCACCAGCGTGGCAAGGAACACCGTGACGAACAGGTCGCCGCCGATCATCAGGGCGATTTCCGATGCGGCGGAATCGACGGAAGTGAACTCGCCGCCGGGATGCGCGAGCTGGGTGATGTAGGCCGAGCCGGTGAAGATGATGCCGCCGATGACGGCGATGATCATGATCGCCTTCGGCATGGTGCGGGTGGGATCCCGGGTCTCTTCCGTCAGCGTGGAGACGGCATCGAAGCCGAGGAACGAATAGGCGGCGATGGCTGCACCCGCGACGGAGGCGCTGAAGGGCACGCCGGCCTCGAAGAACGGCCGGACCGAGACGAGGCCGGACGCGCCGTTGAGGGCGGCGACATAGCGGGCGGCGAGCGCCACGAAAGCGACCAGAACCGCGAGCTGCACCAGCATGAGCACGACGTTCACCCGGTTGGCGAAGGCGATGCCGATGACGTTGACGGCGGTCGTCAGCACGATGAAACCGACGATCCACAGCCAGGCCGGAACCGCCGGGAAGGCCGAGCTCAGATAGGCGGCACCGATCAGCCAGATGACCATCGGCAGGAAGAAATAATCGAGCAGCACGGCCCAGCCGACGAGAAAGCCGGCGCCGGAATTCAGCGACTTGCGGGCATAGGTATAGGCCGATCCGGCAACCGGATAGACCTTCGCCATGATGCCGTAGCTCGCTGCCGTCAGGAAAATCGCCAGCGCCGCGATGAAATAGGCCATCGCCGTGGTGCCCTGGCTCGCCGAGGCGAGAGCCCCGAACGTGCCGAAGACGATCATCGGCGTCATATAGGCGAGACCGAACAGCACCACGGACCACAGGCCAAGGGTGCGGTCCAGCTTGATAGTATTTTGCGTCATGTTCCCCTCCTCAGAAGACAGGCCCGAAGGGTCGGGGAAACCGGCGGCAAAGCCAATAACCCTGGAGGGTTACGCGGCCCGGCTCGCCTCAACGCCATTTGTAGTGCAGGCGCACGCCCTGGCCCAACGCCTTGGCGCTGACCAGCGTCGGGGTGGAGCGAAAGCCCGTTGCGGGAAAAAGCGGACGTCCGCCACCCAGCATTTCCGGGATGATGTAGATCTCGATTTCATCCAGTGCATCGCGCTCCAGGAACGCCATCTGCAGCTTTCCTCCACCGAGCATCCAGACATCGCCGTCGTCGAGCGCGCGCAGTTCGGCGATGAGGGCGTCGACGTCGTCTCTGACCTCCAGAGCGCCCTTGGGATCGGGGATAGGGTTGGATGTGACCACGATGACGCGCTGGTCGCCGTAGGCCCAGGGCGAAGGTTCTTTCGCAATGAAATCATAGGTGCCGCGGCCCATGACGACGGTGCGGATGTGCTTGATGAAGAGGCGGTAATCGTGTTCGCCGAGATTGTCGCTGTCATATTTGAACAGCCAGTCGAGCCCGTCATCCTCGGTAGCAATGTAACCGTCGAGACTTGCCGCGATGTAACCCAGAATCCTTGCCATCGAACGCTCCTCCTTTACATAAATGAACATACGTTTATAAAAAGAATCATGACAAGAAACAAGACCATTTCCGACGAAGCGGTGCTCGATTCGCTGCTGTCGCTCATCCTCACCATTGGCCCGGACAACCTGACCTTCGCCAAGGCGGCGGGGGCCTGCGGGCTGGCGGCGGCAACCCTCGTTCAACGCTATGGCGACCGGCAGGGCCTGGTCCGGTCGATCCTGCTGCGAAGCTGGGATCGCCTCGATGCGGATACGGCCGCGGCTGATGCCGAGCTGCCTGTCACCGTCGCCGGCGCCGTGGATCTGCTGATGCGGCTGATGCCGCCGGAGCTTGCCGACCAGAACGCCAGCGACGGGCTGCTGCTGCTTCGGGAAGACGTGCGCGATCCCGTGCTGCGGGCGCGGGGCGCGCGGTGGGCGCGGCAGATCGTCGAGGCGCTCGGGCGGCGCCTTTCCGCCGAACCGCAGGAGGCGGAGCGCCTCGGCTGGCAGATGGCCTGCATCTGGCAGGGCGCCCATACCTGGTTGGCATTCACGCAGGCCGAGCCCTTCGAGACGGCGATGCGGCGCGTGCTGGAGGACTGGTGCCGCTCCGTCGTTCCCATGCGGCCCGCGAATTAATCCCCTTGATTGCCGCTTGACAGAGCAAGCGTGCCGCATAATGCTAAGATGTCAGACCAATTTGAGAAGCTGACACGAACAGGGGAATTGGCATCATGCCAACCGAGCCGAGCGACAGGCCGCAGATCGAGCCGTTGCCGCCCATCGACCGGGCGCGACAGGTGACCGAGGCCGTGGCGTCCTATATCGACCGCGCGAACCTGCAGGCCGGCGACCGGCTGCCCGCCGAACGCGAGCTGATGGCGGCGCTTGCCGTGGGCCGCTCGACGATCCGCGAGGCGATCCGGCATTTTCAGGCGCTCGGCGTGATGGAAAGCCGCAAGGGCAGCGGCACCTATCTCTTGAAGCCGGTGACCAGCGCCACCGTGCACATGCCGCTCTCCTTCGATGCGATCCATCTGCGCGACGTGCTGCTCCAGACGCTGGAGGTTCGCCGCGGCATCGAATGCGAGGCCGGCATGGTGGCCGCGCGGCGGCGCACGACGGAGGATCTCGTCAATATCGAGGAGAAGCTCGACGAGATGGAGCGCGTGCATCTCGCCAAGGGCACGTCCGGCCCGGAAGACCTGGCCTTCCACCTCGCCATTTACGATGCCACGCACAATCCGCTGTTCAAGCAGCTTCTGGAGCAGATGCGCGGCGCCTTCGAGCGGTTCTGGGAAAAGCCGTTCAACCGGCCGGATTTCGCCCGCCGCTCCTTTCCCTTCCACCGCACACTCTTCAACGCCATCGCCGCCGAAGACCCCGAGGCTGCGCGGGTGGAAACCTTAAAAATCCTCGCCGTGGTCGAGGAAGACATCAAGGACATGTCCCGATGATCAACGGAGCCGATCCGTTCGACTTTGCCTCCCTTATCGTCGCCCATGACGAGGCGAACGCCTTCGAGGCCGTGGTGCCGCCGATCGTGCAGACCTCGCTCTTCACCTTCGGCAGCTATGACGAGATGGTGGCCGCCTATCGCGGCGAGATCGTGCGGCCGATCTATACGCGCGGCCTGAACCCGACGGTGCGGGCCTTCGAGGACATGCTGGCGAAGCTCGAAGGCGCCGAGGATGCGCTGGGGTTTGCGAGCGGCATGGCGTCGATTTCGTCCACCGTGCTCACCTTCGTCGAGCCGGGCGACCGCATCGTGGCGGTGCGCCATTGCTACCCGGATGCCTTCCGCCTGTTCGGCACGCACCTCAAGCGCATGAAGGTCGAGGTGACCTATGTCGACGGTCGCGACGAGGAGGCGGTTGCCAAGGCGCTGCCGGGTGCAAAGCTGCTCTACCTGGAAAGCCCGACGAGCTGGGTGATGGAGGCGCATGATGTCGGTGCGCTTGCGGCCCTTGCCAAGAGCCACGGCGTCGTCAGCGTCATCGACAACAGCTGGGCGAGCCCGATCTTCCAGCGCCCGCTGACGCTTGGCGTCGATCTCGTGCTGCATTCGGCCTCGAAATATATCGGCGGGCACAGCGATGTCGTTGCCGGTGTCGTCGCAGGCTCCAAGGAGCTGATCGGCCGCATCCGCTCGGAGGCCTATCCCTATCTCGGCGGAAAGCTCTCGCCCTTCGATGCCTGGCTGCTGGTGCGCGGGCTGCGCACGCTGCCGATCCGCATGAAGGCGCACGAGGCCTCGGCGCTCGACATCGCCAACCGCCTGCAAGCGCTCGATATCGTCGACAAGGTGTTTCACCCAGCGCTCGCCAACCGCCTGCCGCCGGGGCTCACCGGCACGTCCGGCCTGTTCTCCTTCACCTTCCGCGAGGGCATCGATATCCGCGCCTTTGCCGATCACCTCCAGCTTTTCAAGCTCGGCGTCTCCTGGGGCGGGCATGAGAGCCTGATCGTGCCGGGCGAGGTGGTGTTGCAGCAGAAGGCCCAACCGAATTCCGCGCATGCCTTCGGCATCGATGCGCGGTCCGTGCGTCTCCATGTCGGCCTGGAGGGAACCGAGGCCCTGTGGAGGGATCTGGAAGCGGCGATAACAGCCGCATCCGCAAACTGACGTCAAACATCAGAAGCAAACCAGAAAAGAGGGAACGACCATGAAGAGACTTTTGACTGCCGCTCTCATCACCACCCTGATGGCATCGAGCGCATTGGCCGATACGACGCTGAAGCTCGTCGAGGTGATCACCAGCCCCGAGCGCACCGAAACGCTGAAATCCATCGTCGGTAAGTTCGAGGCCGCAAACCCCGGCACCAAGGTCGAGATCATCTCGCTGCCCTGGGGGGAGGCGTTCCAGAAATTCGCGACCATGGTCTCCGCCGGCGAAGTGCCGGATGTCATGGAAATGCCCGACACCTGGCTGTCGCTCTATGCCAACAACGGCATGCTCGAAAGCCTGGAGCCCTATCTCGCGAAGTGGGAGCACACTGCCGGCCTGACGCCGCGCGCGCTGGAACTCGGCCGCGACATCAAGGACACGGCCTATATGCTGCCCTACGGCTTCTATCTGCGCGCCATGTTCTACAACAAGAAGCTGCTCGCCGAGGCCGGCGTTTCCGAGCCGCCGAAGACGATGGACGAATTCGCGGAAGCCTCCAAGAAGGTCTCGGCGCTGCCCGGCAAATACGGCTATTGCCTGCGCGGCGGCCCCGGCGGCCTCAACGGCTGGGTGATGTTCGGCGCCTCCATGGCCGGCGACAACAAATTCTTCAACGAGGATGGCACCTCCACCTTCAACAGCGAAGGCTGGGTGAAGGGCCTCACCTGGGTGATCGATCTCTACAAGAACGGCTATGCCCCGAAGGACAGCGTCAACTGGGGCTTCAACGAGATCGTCGCCGGTTTCTACAGCGGCACCTGCGCCTTCCTCGACCAGGACCCGGACGCGCTCATCGCCATTGCAGAGCGCATGAAGGCTGAAGACTACGGCATCATGACCATGCCGAAGGGGCCGGACGGCAAGACCTTCCCAACGATCGGTTTCGCCGGCTGGTCGATGTTCTCCTCCAGCGCCAACAAGGACCTGTCCTGGAAGCTGATCGAGACGCTCGAAGGGCCGGAAGGCAATATCGAGTGGAACAAGCGCACGGGCGCGCTGCCGGTGCACACTTCTGCGGAAAAGGACCCGTTCTATGCGAGCGAGCAGTTCAAGGGCTGGTTCGCCGAACTTGAGGACAAGGACGCCGTGCCGACCGTGATGCCGACGCATCTCGAAGAATTCGCCTTCTTCAAGGATTCGCTGGTCATCAAGACCTCGCAGGAAGCCCTTCTCGGCGACATCACGCCGGAAGACCTCGCCAACCAGTGGGCGGACTACCTGACCAAGGCACAGCAGAAGTTCCTCGCCAAGAAATAGGCCGGGGAACCTCCGGGCGGAGATACGAGGCTCCGCCCGGAGCCATCTTTATGAGACGCCGCGCAACCCGAGAACGGAAGCGAGACGATGACCATTGCTGCCCATCCGCAAGCCGTGCGACCGCTTAAAAAGCGGATCGCAGACGCGTCGGAGCCCTATCTCTACAGCGCGCCTGCGCTGATCCTCATCATCACCGTCATGCTGGTGCCGCTGGCGCTCGGCATTTCCTATGCGTTCCGCGATATCCAGCTTCTGAACCCGCTGTCCGGCGGCTTTATCGGGCTCGATCATTTCCGGGCGCTGAGCGAGGACCAGGCCTTCTTCCGCGCGCTGCGCAACACGCTGTGGTGGACGGGCGCCTCGGTCTTCCTGCAATTCCTCTTCGGCCTCATCCTCGCGCTGCTGCTGGACAAGCCCTTTGCAGGCCGTGGGATTGCGCAGGCGCTGGTCTTCCTGCCCTGGGCGGTGCCGAGCTTTCTCGCCGGCCTCAACTGGGCGTGGCTGTTCAACCCGGTCATCGGACCGCTGCCGCACTGGATGTATGCGCTCGGCATCATGGATGCGCCGAACAACATTCTTTCCGACCCGCATCTCGCCATGTGGGGGCCGATCGTCGCCAATGTCTGGTGGGGCATTCCGTTCTTCGCGATCACGCTGCTCGCCGCACTTCAGGCGATCCCGCGCGATCTCTATGAGGCGGCCAGCATCGACGGGGCAGGGCCGGTGCAGCGTTTCCTCTCGATCACGCTGCCGTTCCTCGCGCCGACCATCGCCATCACCATCCTGCTGCGCACCGTCTGGATTTCCAATTTCGCCGATCTCATCGTCGTCATGACGAACGGTGGACCTGCCGACCGCACGCAGATCGTCGCGAGCTACATCTTCACCCAGGCCTTCAAAAGGCTCGATTTCGGCTATGCCTCGGCCATTGCCCTGGTGCTGCTGGTGTTGCTGCTCGCCTATTCGATGCTGATCGTGCTGCTGCGCCAGACGCTGCTGAACAAGGGCTGACACCATGCGCACCAGCAAGCTCCTCCTCACCGTCGCGCACCGCCTCGCCATCCTCGCCTATATCGTCGTGGCGCTCTTCCCGTTGTTCTGGCTTTTGAAGGTCTCGGTGACGCCGAACGACCTGCTCTACAGCGAGGGCGTGCGCATGTGGCCGTCGCGCGCCACTTTCGAGCACTACGAATTCGTCATCGCCCACAGCGCCTTCCCGACCTTCTTCAAGAACAGCCTGATCGTCGCAGGCTCCACGGCCATTGCCGTGACCATCCTCGCCTCGCTCGCCGGCTATGCGCTGTCGCGCTTCAATTTCCGGGCAAAATACTGGATCGTCGCGCTGATGCTGATCACGCAGATGTTCCCGCTCGTCATGCTGGTCGCGCCGATCTTCAAGATGCTCTCGCCACTCGGCCTCACCAACAGCCTCACCGGCCTCGTCATCGTCTACACCGCCTTCAACGTGCCCTTCGCCACGTTCCTGATGCAGTCCTTCTTCGACGGCATTCCGAAGGACCTGGAAGAGGCGGCGATGATCGACGGGGCGACGCAGTTCGTCGCCTTCCGCCAGATCATCCTGCCTCTGACACTTCCCGGCATCGCCGCCACACTCGGCTTCGTCTTCACTGCCGCCTGGAGCGAGCTGCTCTTCGCGCTGATGCTGATCTCCGGCAACGACGCGGCGACCTTCCCGGTCGGCCTCCTCACCTTCGTTTCGAAATTCTCGGTCGATTTCGGGCAGATGATGGCGGCGGGCATTCTTGCGCTCATCCCGGCCTGCCTCTTCTTCCTCCTCATCCAGCGCTATCTCGTACAGGGCCTCACGGCCGGCGCGGTCAAAGGCTGAAAGGGTCTTTCATGGCTTCCATCGATATCCACGGCATCCGCAAGAGTTTTGGCACCTTTCCCGTCCTGCACGGCGTCGACCTCACCATCCGCGACGGCGAGTTCATCGTGCTGGTCGGCCCCTCCGGCTGCGGAAAATCGACCCTGCTGCGCATGATCGCCGGCCTGGAGGACGTCACAGCCGGCGAAATCCGCATCGACGGCAAGCGGGTGAACGACCTCGCGCCGAAGGACCGCGACATCGCCATGGTGTTCCAGAGCTACGCGCTCTACCCGCATATGAGCGTCGCCGACAACATGAGCTACAGCCTACGGCTGCGCCGCTCCACCAAGGAGAAGATCGCCAGCGCCGTCGGCAATGCCGCGTCGAAACTCGGCCTCGATCCGTTGCTGGAGCGCCGTCCGCGCGCACTTTCCGGCGGCCAGCGCCAGCGCGTCGCCATGGGCCGCGCCATCGTGCGCCAGCCGAAAGCCTTTCTCTTCGACGAGCCGCTCTCCAACCTCGATGCGCGCCTGCGCGAGCAGATGCGTGCGGAAATCAAGAAGTTGCACGGCGACCTTCGCGCGACCTCCATCTACGTCACCCACGACCAGATCGAGGCGATGACGCTCGCAGACCGAATCGTCGCCATGCATGCCGGCGTGGTGCAGCAGGTCGGCACGCCGCTCGATCTCTATGACCGGCCGGCCAATCTCTTCGTTGCCGGCTTCATCGGCTCGCCGGGCATGAACTTTTTCGAGGGGCGTTACGTCGCCTCGGGCGAGGGTGCCGAGTTACAACTGGCGAATGGCGCGACGCTGCCGCTCGGAAAACGGCTCGGCATCGAATCAGGTTCGGTGGCGACGCTCGGCATCCGCCCGGAACATGTCGTGATCGCCGATGGCGGTGCGCTGGAAGCAAAGGTCGACCTCATCGAGCCGACAGGCTTCGGCATCATCATGCACGTCACCATCCACGATATTCCGATGAAAATTTTTACGCTCGACCGGGCGATGCTCAATCCGGGGCCGAATGTCCGCGTCGACCTGCCGCGGGACAAGCTTCACCTGTTCGGCACGGAGGGCACACGAGTGGATTGAAACGAGATCGTGACGACGATTTCCGTCCGTTCCAAAGACAATGTTAACCTTCATTTCCTAACCATCTACGCATCCCTATCGGCAATGATCGTCGAGTTTGCAGGTTCATGCGTATTTCCAGAACAAACTTCTATCCCATCCTAGAGACCGAAGGGGAAAGCGACGCGCAAGCGCCGTATTACACCCATGAAAACAATGCCTTGCCGGAATTTGTGCCGGAGGCGGAAGAGTGGCATGCGGCAGACGAGCCGGTTGCCAACGATGAGGACTATCGCCCGCGATTCCGCTCGCCGGCGCTGAGAAGCTACGACCCCGGCCAATATGCCGACGGAAGCTGGGAAAGCCACTTCTACATGGCCCCGAACGTCCGCTTCACGCGCACCCCGGACAAGGTCGCCGCCAAGATCGAAGAGGCGGCCGCCGAAGAGGTGCAGCAGGCCGAGCCGGTCGTCGAACAGGCCGTGCCTGCAACCAAACTTTCCGAGGCGGCGCAGCTCTCCCAATCGGAGCTGCTCCAGCGCCTGCGCGAAGCGCTCGACGATCGTCGCCGCCGTTTCGAGGAACAGCAGGCCGCCGCTCCTGCCGAGCCCGTGCCACCGCTGGTCCAGGCCGTCGTTGCCGCCGGAACGACCGGCACGCCCGCCGATGCGGCCGTCTTCTACAAGCCCGCCGTGCCGTTGCCGGCACCCGTCGCGGTCGCAAAACCGGTCGCCAAGGCGGATGTGCGCGCCGCGATCAGCCGGTTCGCGCATCTCTCCGACCACGCCTTCTGGGAAACGCTGGTTCCGGACGAGGATGCATCCGAAATGCCGGTGAGGAAGGCTGCCACGGTCGTGCGCATGCCGGCGCCGACGCCCGCCCTGCCGGTCGCCGTCGCCACGCCCATGCCTGTGGCCGTGCCTGCGAAAAAGCGGGACGAGCCGAATTCCATCACCGCGCTCTTCCGGGTCGTCGAATGCCGCCCACCGGTTGCCCGACAGCCGGTCGCAGAGACCGTTGTTGTTGCCGTACCCGAGGCGAAGGTCGAGCCGGTCAAAACGCCCGTCATCGAAGCCGTGGCGGAAATCGTCCCGGTCGCAGCCGAGATCAAGCCCGCGCCGGTCGTCATCACCCCGGCCGCCGTCGTCGAGCCCGTGCGCGAAATGCCGTCCTCGGTGCTCTCCCGCGCCAAGCCGTTCCAGGTCACCCTGGCGGCCCCGGCCGGCGACGCCTACGAATACCCGCCGCGAGAACTGCTGCAGGAGCCGCCGCGCACCGTCGGCTTCGTGCTGACGCAGGAACAACTTGAGCAGAATGCCGGCCTTCTCGAAAGCGTGCTGGAAGATTTCGGCGTTCGCGGCGAGATCATCCATGTCCGCCCCGGCCCGGTCGTCACGCTCTATGAATTCGAGCCGGCGCCGGGCGTGAAATCCTCCCGCGTCATCGGCCTTGCCGACGATATCGCCCGTTCCATGTCGGCGCTGTCGGCCCGTGTCGCCGTGGTGCCCGGCCGCAACGTCATCGGCATCGAACTGCCGAACCAGACGCGCGAAACGGTCTATTTCCGCGAGATGATCGACTCGGCCGATTTCGCCAAGTCCGGCTACAAGCTGCCGATCTGCCTCGGCAAGACGATTGGCGGCGAGCCGGTGGTCGCCGAGCTCGCGAAGATGCCCCACCTGCTCGTCGCCGGCACCACCGGTTCGGGCAAGTCCGTCGCCATCAACACGATGATCCTGTCGCTGCTCTACAGGTTCCGCCCGGAAGAGTGCCGCCTGATCATGGTCGATCCCAAGATGCTGGAACTGTCGATCTATGACGGCATCCCGCATCTCTTGACCCCCGTCGTCACCGATCCCAAGAAGGCCGTCATGGCGCTGAAATGGGCCGTGCGCGAGATGGAGGATCGCTACCGCAAGATGTCGCGCCTCGGCGTGCGCAATATCGACGGCTACAACAACCGTGTGGCCGGCGCGCGCGACAAGGGCGAGACGATCACCATCAGCGTGCAGACCGGCTTCGACAAGGGGACCGGCGAGGCGATCAACGAAGAGCAGGAACTCGCCCTCGACCCGATGCCCTATATCGTCGTCATCGTCGACGAGATGGCCGATCTGATGATGGTGGCCGGCAAGGAGATCGAAGGCGCGATCCAGCGGCTTGCCCAGATGGCGCGTGCCGCCGGCATCCACCTGATCATGGCGACGCAGCGCCCTTCGGTCGACGTCATCACCGGCACGATCAAGGCCAACTTCCCGACCCGCATCTCCTTCCAGGTCACCTCGAAGATCGACAGCCGCACCATTCTGGGCGAACAGGGCGCCGAACAGCTTCTCGGCCAGGGCGACATGCTGCACATGGCCGGCGGCGGGCGCATTTCGCGCGTGCACGGTCCCTTCGTCTCCGACGAGGAAGTGGAGAAGGTCGTGCTGCACCTGAAGGCGCAGGGCCGTCCGGAATATCTGGAAACGGTGACCGCCGAGGAAGAGGACGACGAGGACGAAAAGCCGGCCAGCGGCGGCGCGGTCTTCGACAAGGGCGACATTGCCGCCGAAGACGGCGACGACCTTTACGAAAAGGCCATCAAGGTCGTCATGCGCGACCGCAAGTGCTCGACCTCCTACATCCAGCGCCGTCTCGCCGTCGGTTACAATCGCGCCGCTTCCCTCGTCGAGCGCATGGAGAAGGAAGGCCTCGTCGGACCCGCCAACCATGTCGGCAAGCGCGAGATCATCAGCGGCGAGCGTGGCAGCTTCCAGGCGCCGCCGGAAGCCGACGACGCGGAATGAGATTTTCCCGGCCGCATGTGCCCAGCGGCCGGGCAATTGTCCTACTTATTTGAATCCGATGGATTTTCTGGATCCGGCCTGCACTCGCGGGCCGGATTTTTGCCATGCCCACGGGAAATTTATTCCACGCGCGCCATTTAATCGATTTGGCTTACAGTGCCGTCTTTGAGGCCTGTTGCATATGGCGGACGATGTGTGAATAGTGCCGCCGACCCGTGAAGACTGCATCCAAGGAGGACAGGAATGGCATTGATCACCATGCGGCAATTGCTCGATCACGCAGCGGAAAACGACTACGCACTGCCCGCATTCAACGTTAACAACCTGGAATATATCCAGGCAGTCATGCGCGCGGCGGATGCGACGGATTCCCCGGTGATCCTGCAGGCGAGCCGCGGTGCGCGTGCCTATGCCGGCGACGCCTTCCTGCGCCACCTCATCCTGGGTGCTGCCGAAGAATACCCGCATATTCCGGTCTGCCTGCATCTCGACCACGGCGACCAGCCCTCCACCTGCATCTCGGCCATCACCAACGGCTTCACCTCCGTCATGATGGACGGTTCGCTGCTCGCCGATGGCAAGTCGATCGCCAGCTACGAATACAATGTCGACGTGACGGCGGAAGTCGTGAAGATCGCGCATGCGGCCGGCGTCTCGGTCGAAGGTGAGCTCGGCTGTCTCGGCAATCTGGAAACGGGTGCCGGCGAGAAAGAAGACGGCCATGGCTTCGAGGGCAAGCTGACCCGCGAGGAGCTGCTGACCGACCCGGACCAGGCGCTCGACTTCGTCTCCAAGACCGGCGTGGACGCGCTTGCGGTCGCCATCGGCACCAGCCACGGCGCCTACAAGTTCACCCGCGCGCCGGACGGCGACATCCTGTCGATCGAGACGATCGCTAACATCAACAGGAAGCTGCCGAACACGCACCTCGTCATGCACGGCTCCTCCTCGGTGCCGCAGGACCTGCAGGACCTCTTCACCACCTATGGCGGCGAGATGAAGCAGACCTGGGGCGTGCCGGTTGCCGAAATCCAGAAGGCGATCCCGCTCGGCGTGCGCAAGGTCAATATCGACACCGACCTTCGCCTCGCCATGACCGGCACGATCCGCAAGAATTTTAAGGAAAAGCCGGACAATTTCGACCCGCGCACCTACCTGAAGCCGGCGACCGCCCGCATGACGGAAGTCTGCCGCGAGCGTTTCGAAGCCTTCCGCACCGCCGGCAAGGCCTCCAGCATCCGCGTCAAGCGTCTGCCCGACATGGCGAAATTCTACGCCACGGCATAAGACTTTCGCCCTCCCGGCACCGTCGGGAGGGCGATTTTCCCGGCGGGCGGCCGCCATCGCGCTGAATCCGCATTGACAGCACTTCCCTATCATTTATGCGTGAATACCTCATTCATATGAGTGCGACTTCGCTCCAACGTTTCCGTTGCGAGCGGGTGTGCCGCCTCGTAAAAGGATGTGATCCCGGAACAGCCGGACGGTGCGAGGACAGACAGCATGAGCGTGAACCAGGCCCTGACGATCGCAGACCTCAAGAACCAGGCGCGCCGTCGCGTGCCAAAAATGTTCTTCGAATATGCGGATTCCGGCGCCTGGACCGAGGGCACCTACCGCGCCAACGAGGACGACTTCCACAAGATCAAGCTGCGCCAGCGCGTGCTCGTCGACATGACCAACCGGTCGCTGGCAAGCGAGATGATCGGCGAAAAGGTTTCGATGCCCGTCGCGCTCGCGCCGACCGGCTTCACCGGCATGCAGCACGCGGACGGCGAAATGCTCGCCGCGCAGGCTGCGGAAGAATTCGGCGTGCCCTTCACGCTCTCCACGATGAGCATCTGCTCGATCGAGGACGTGCGGTCCGTCACGTCAAAACCCTTCTGGTTCCAGCTCTACGTGATGCAGGACCGGGATTTCGTCCTCAACCTCATCGACCGCGCCAAGGCGGCCGGCTGCTCGGCGCTGGTACTGACGCTCGACCTGCAAATCCTCGGTCAGCGCCACAAGGACCTGCGCAACGGCCTGTCGGCGCCCCCGCGCTTCACGCCGAAACATCTCTGGCAGATGGCGACGCGGCCGTTCTGGTGCCTCGACATGCTCGGCACCAAGCGCCACACCTTCGGCAATATCGTCGGCCACGCCAAGGGTGTCGGCGACCTCTCGTCGCTCTCCTCATGGACCTCGGAACAGTTCGATCCGCAGCTCTCCTGGAAGGATATTGCGTGGATCCGCGACCGCTGGGGCGGCAAGCTGATCCTCAAGGGCATTCTGGACGAGGAAGACGCGCGCATGTCGCTGGATAGCGGCGCGGACGCCATCATCGTCTCCAACCACGGCGGCCGCCAGCTCGACGGCGCCGCCTCCTCCATCAGCATGCTGCCACGCATCGTCGACGCTGTCGGCGACAAGATGGAAGTCCATCTCGACGGCGGCATCCGCTCCGGCCAGGACGTGCTGAAGGCGCTCTGCTACGGCGCCAAAGGCACCTATATCGGCCGCCCCTTCCTCTACGGCCTCGGCGCCGGCGGCAAGGCCGGCGTCCGCCGCACGCTCGAAATCATCCGCAAGGAACTCGATGTGACCATGGCGCTCTGCGGCGAGCGCGACGTGAAGAACCTGTCGCGCAACAACCTGCACAAGGATTTGTGAGCCGGCGCGGTTCATGCGATAATGGATCATGGACAAGCGTAACGACATCTCGAAAGATCTCGATCGTCGCATCGACGCCCTGGCGAACCGGTCCTCGCTGACCCGCGGCCAGATCATCGAGGACGCGCTCGCGCATGGCCGCTCGCTTGCCTGGCAGGAAAAGTGGGTCGAGGGTGTCCAGGCCGGACTCGAAGAGGCGGAGCGTGGCGACTTCGCGACCGAAGACGAGATCGCGCTCGTCCTCAACAAATACGCGACGCGATAAGCGCGGATGACTGCGGTCGTCTGGACCCGGCACTATCTCCGCGAGCTTGAATCCATTGACGACTATATCGCGGAGCGCAATCCCGCCGCGGCGGTCAGGGTCGTGACCACCATCCATACACGCACCCAGCGCCTGTTATCCGACAACCCCTTCATCGGCCGAGTCGGGGAAATCGAAGGCACGCGAGAACTCGTCGTGCCCGGCACACCCTATATCGTCGCCTATCGCGTGCTCGAAACCCGCGTCGAAGTGCTCTTTGTGCAGCACGGCGCACGGGAATGGCCAGAAACGTTCTGAGCCTCAGCCGCCCTCAAACCCCTGCAAAACATTCACCGCATTGACACCCAGGGCATCGACCGCGTAGCCGCCTTCCATCACAAAAAGCGTCGGCAGGTCGAAATCGGCGATGCGGCGGCCGATGGTCGAAAAGTGCTCGGTCTCCAGCATGAATTTCGAGATCGGGTCGTCCTTGAACGTGTCGACGCCGAGGGAGATGACGAGGGCGGTCGGGGTGTAGGTGCGGATCTTTTCGTGGGCGTCTTCGAAGGCGGTTTGCCATTCGGGCCAGGCGGTGTTCGCGGGGAGGGGATAATTCAGGTTGAAACCTTCACCCTTGCCGGCGCCGCGTTCGCGGGCGTAGCCGAGGTGGAAGGGGAATTCGAAATCGGGATCGCCGTGCAGGCTGGCGAGCAGCACGTCGTCGCGGTCGTAGAAGATCTCCTGTGTGCCGTTGCCGTGGTGGTAGTCGATGTCGAAGATCGCGACGCGGGCGTGGCCGTTGTCGAGGAAGTGCTGGGCGGCGATGGCGGCGTTGTTGAGGTAGCAGTAGCCGCCGAAGAAATCGCGGCCGGCATGGTGGCCCGGCGGGCGGCAGAGCGAGAAGGCGGCGCGGTCGCCGGCAAGCACGGCATCTGCACCGGCAAGCGCAGTGTCGGCGGCACGCTTGGCCGCTTGCCAGGTGGTTTCGGTGATCGAGCCGGCCATGTCGAAGGAATAGTAGGAGAGGCGGGCATCGAGGCCGGAGGGCGGGGCGTCGATCATCGGCATGGAGCGGTGGCGCCAGCTGTAGGGCCAGACTTCGCCGTCGCGGCCGGCGGCGCGCCATTCGGCGAAGACGGTTTCGAGGAAATCAAGGTAGTCGGGCGTGTGGATGCGCTCGATTGCGGCGCGCTCGTAGGATGGCGGCTCGATGACCGGGCCGAGGCCGACCTCGTTTACGCGCCGCTGCACGATTTCGGCGCGCACCGGCTTTTCGAAGGTTTCGACGATGCGGCCGAAGGAAAGCTCCATGCCGCTGTGATGCAGGTGATGGTCTGCCGTGTAGAAGGTTTTCATCAGACGGTTTCACCATAGAGCGTGCGTTCAAGCGCCGTGACTTCGGCTGCGAAACGGCGGTATTCGGCGCGCTTGAGGGCGAGGAAGACGTGATGCAGGCGCTCGCCCAGCGCCTCCTTCAGGAAGGCGGAGCGTGTTGCCGTCTCGATGGCGCTGCGCCAGTCCGGCGGCAGGTCGTCGCCCGCGGTTTCGGCATAGGCTGTCGTCTCGGGGCCGGGATCGGCTTTTGCGAGAATACCCTTGCGCATGCCAGCAAGCACCGTTGCGCCGACCAGATAGGGGTTGGAATCGATGCCGGCGGCACGCTGTTCGAGATGGCGGCCGGCGGGAGAGCCGGCGGGAATGCGCACGGCGACACTGCGGTTGTTGGTGCCCCAGGTGGGCGTCGTCGGCGCGTAGCTCTGGGCCGCGAAGCGGCGCCAGGAATTGAAATGCGGGGCGAAGACGAGCATGGATTCCTGCATCGTCGTGAGCAGGCCGGCGACAGCGTGTTTCAACAGGGGTGACAGCGCTTCGGCCTGATCGGCGAAGCGGTTCGTGCCCTCGGCATCGGTGAGGCTCGCATGCACATGCATGCCGGAACCGGCGCGGCCGGCGAAGGGTTTTGCCATGAAGCAGGCCATCATACCGTGACGCACGGCAAGGGCGCGGATCAGGCGCTTGAGCATGACGATATCATCGGCGGCACGCAGCGCATTGCCGTGGCGCAGCGTCAGTTCGAACTGGCCCTGGGCATATTCGGAAATCATCGTTTCGACAGGCAGGCCCTGTGCCTCTGCACCGCGATAGACGGCGTCAATGAAGGGCTCCAGCCGGTCGAGTTCCGTCACGCCATAGACCTGGATGCCATCCGGCCGTTCGCCAGAGAGCGGCAGGCGCAACGGCTGGAATTGCCCCTCGGCGGTGCGCTCGCGATCGAGCAGGTAGAATTCCAACTCATAGGCAAGCACGGGGTGGAAACCATCGGCTTCGAGCAGCTTCACCTGTCGCGCCAGCGCATGGCGCGGGTCGCAGGCCATCGGCGCGCCGTCGAGTTCGAAGAGCGCCAGGCGCAGTTCGCCGCGCGGCGGCGAGGTCCAGGGAAGCGGCACGAGCGAGCCGGCGACCGGCCAGGCGCGGCGGTCGGCGTCACCATCCGACCAGACGAGGCCGGTCTCCTCGACATCCTCGCCGGTCACGTCGAGACCGAGGATGGAGCCGGGCAAGTGCCGGCCGGAGCGGAAGATCGGCAGCAATTCGTGCCGCCGGATGATCTTTCCGCGCGCAATGCCGTTGAGGTCGATCAGGACGAGATCGAAGGCGGTGATGTCCGGATGGGCGGCGAGGAAGGCTTCGGCCTCCGCAATATCCGCGGCCTCAGGCGGCCGTGTGGCGAGATCGCGGCTCACGCGGCGGCCCTCCGTTCTGCAAGGCGGCCGATGACGGTCGCAAAGGCCTCCACGAGGCCATCGGCCTGTTTTTCGGAAAGCGCCGGGCTGACCAGCACCATATTGTGGAAGGGGGTGAGCAGATAGCCGAGGTTCAGCATGGAAAGGTGCAGGGCCGCCTCGATCGTGTCGGAGGCGGCCGCACGGGCTTCCTCGGCATTGCGGACGGGCACGGGCGAAAAGACCACTTCCAGCCGAGCGCCGACGCGCGAAACGGTCCAGTCAAGGCCGGCCGCGGCGATCGCCGCCTTGAAGCCCGCTTCGATGCGGTCCGCGCGGGACTGCATGATGCGGTAGGCCTCCTCGGTCATGACGTGTTCCAGGCAGGCGCGCAGGCAAGCGAGTTGCAGGGCACTGCCGGAAAGCGTCGTGCCGATGCCGGAATGGCCGTGGCCGCTCTGCTCGCGGCGGATGACGTGCAGGCGGTCGGAAATCGCCTGGCTCATGCCCCAGACGCTGACCGGAACACCGCCGCCGATCGGCTTGCCCATGACGATCAGGTCGGGATCGAGCCCATGCACCTTCGTGTAGCCGCCAAGGCCGGTGGAGATGGTGTGCGTCTCGTCGATGAGCAGCAGCGTGCCGGCCGCACGCGTCAGGCGACGCAGCGCGTCATGGAAACCCGGCGCGGGCGGGATCATGCCGCAATTCGTCATGACCGGTTCGGCGAGCACACAGGCGATGTCGTGCGCCGCGAGCGCCTTTTCGAGCGCCGCCTCGTCGTTGAAGGGGATGGAGACAGTCAACTCGCCGAGATCGCGGACCTGGCCGAGCAGGTTGCGGCGGGAGATGGTCTTGCCGTCGACGAGATCGACCAGCGTATCGTCCACCGCACCGTGGTAGCAGCCATCGAAGACCAGCAGTTTGGCGCGGCCGGTCACGGCGCGGGCGATGCGGATCGCGAAACGGTTGGCGTCACTCGCCGTGGCGCCGAGCTGCCAGCGCGGCAGACCGAAGCGCTCGACGAGCAGGCGGCCAACGGCCTGCGCATCAGAGGAGGGCAACATGGTGGTGAGGCCGCGTGTGCCAGCGTTCTTCAGCGCTTCCAGCACGGGGGCCGGACCATGGCCGAACATCGCGCCGGTATCACCCAGGCAGACATCGACGACGCGGTTGCCGTCAAGATCGACGAGCTCGACGCCGCTCGCCTGGTCGACGACCATGGGGAAGGGAGTGGGCCAGTCGAGCATCCAATGCTGCGGAACGCCGTCGAAGAAGCCCGATGCCGCTTCGTCATGCGCGGCTGCGCAGCGCGGCCGCCTTGCGCGAAAAACCTCTGCTTCCGCCTCGATGAGCGCGCGGGCGCGCGCCTCCAGGTTCGCCCTCTCCATGCCGTACCCCCAATGAAATGTGATCACATATTGGTTGATGTGATTTCAAGTGTCAAACGACAAGATGGCTACAATGCGCTGACGATGCGCAGCCAGTCGTGCACGGAGGTGGCCGCCTGCCTATCGGCGGAGCCACGGGCATGCGGCATGCCGCCGCCCATGTCGCGCACCTCGCTCGGGCTCATGCCGAACTGATGGCGGAAGGCGCGGGAGAAGGCGGAAATATCGGCAAAACCGCAGACATAGGCGATCTCGCCGACGGTGCGATGGCGCTCGTTCGCCAGCATGTCGAAGGCGGCGCGCAGGCGGCGGGTGCGGATATAGTCGGTGACGCCGCCGATCGGCTCGAACAGCCGGTAAAGCGAGGCACGCGACAGACCGAACATCTTGCAAAGATGATCCGGGCCGAGATCCGGCAGCGCGATGTGCTGCTCGATATAACGGCGGATCTGCATGATGACGGCGCCGCGCACCGTGGGCGAGGGAAGGCTGCGATCGGCAACCTGCGGGCCGACGAGGTTGGTGACGAGATTCGCCGTGGCCGTGACGATGGCCGGCGCTTCCTCCTGGCTGATATCCGCAAGATCCTCGAAAAGGGCGCGCAGGTGGCTGCCGATCAGCCGGGCGCTGCTTGTCGAGCGCTTGAGGAGGAGGCCGTGCAGGGCATCGTTCTGCACATCCTTGCTGAAGAGGAGATGGCGCGGCAAGACGAGCGTGAGGTTGCGGCAATGCTGCGTCTCGGCATGCATGGGGCGCGAGAGGTCGAAGATCGAGATGTCACCCGCCTCCACCAGCATCGTCTCGCCGTTGACGGTGCGCACATCGCTGCCTTCCAGCGTCTTCTGCACGAAGATGAGGTCGAGGCCGCTGCGGGCGATGCGCTCGGAATCGCGGGAAAAAGTATAGGTGGTGCCGAGCAGATCCGCGACGAAGAACACGGCCGGCCCCATGAAATAGGTCGAGAGCCCCGCGCGGAAATCCGTAATCTTTTCAGGTGTCGCCATTGTCGTGCCGAAGACGGGATCAAGCGTCTCGGCGAAGAGCTGGCTTTTGCGACGACAATCCGCGCCGGCTTCGGCAAGCACGGAGTTGGATGGCAGCTTGGCAGCAGAACTCATTCTCTCTCACGATGCTGGGACAACGGACAACATGCCTATCAAAGGATGGGTACGGTCGAAGGTTCCCGAAAATTCACCAGCGCACGGGAATTGAAGGCTTGGCACCGCGTCTCATTCTTTTGTCCCCCCGTCTCATATTGCGGGTTGCGCTAAGTAATACAATTGACAGTTTCCCCACACTGCAACCCCATGGAAAATAAAGGGTCCATTCGGGCCTGCGGCACCGTGACAAGAACATAACAAGGCGTGCCGATTCGTATTTGGGGTACAGCAGGCATGGACCAGATTTCCTTTGACGATGGCTCGGTGGCATTCAAGGTGCCGCCGTTCGAATTCTTGAGTGCACCGGGTTTTGCAGAGACGAGGGACCGGTTGATTACCGGCAAGCTCGCGCTCTATGAAGGCAACCACCTCTTCAACCGGCTGATCCTGGAGGAGGGCCGGTTCCTCTGTTATCTGGCCGCACTGTCGCTCCATGCCAGCCAGGACATGGCGCAGCCCTCCACCTGGCTGACGCTCGGGCGTCTCCAGCGAGAGGTCACCGAGCTCGGCGTCGCCAGCCGCAACCGGGTCGAGGCGCAGGTCTCGTGCCTGCGCAAATACGGTTTTCTCACACAGCAGCCGCATGCCTCGGACCGGCGGGTGCGCCTGCTCGTGCCGAGTGCCGCCCTTCTGGCGCGCGATGCGGGCATCCTCGGGCTTCTCGTCGATGGATTGTCGGATTTCGGGCTTTCGCCGACGGATGGACGCAGGGGGCCGCTGCCCGCGGAACTCCATCGCGGCATGCGGCGCGCCACGCTGCCGCTTCTGCCGGGCCTCAGCCGCATCATCCGCCGGCATCTGCCGCTGGCGCCGTTCTTCGCCCATGATTGCGGCTACATGATCCTGCTGCTTCTGCTGCGCGGCGGGCGGGAAAGCGGCGACAACACCATTTCCACGGGCTACCAGCGCCTTGCCACGCAGACCGGTGTTTCGCGCACCCATGTCCGCCGTATCGTCGAAGCCGCGCGCGATGCCGGCCTGGTGACCACCACGGCCCGCGGCGGCCACGACATCCGCCTGACGCCGACGATGTGGCATGCCGCAGACCGCTGGTTTGCCGACAAACTCGCTTTGACGGACTTGCTGCTGCGCGAGGCGGTAGCGCAGGTGCAGCCCGCCGCTGCCGCCTAACCCGCGGAACCCCCGGAGCCTGCGGCGGCGAGAAGGATCGCCAGCAGCACATGCGTCAGGTGGTGCAGCGTCTGGTCTGCGCCGAAGAACCACCAGAATGTCGTCTGGCCCGGCGTCAGTTTCTGGCGCCGCGTCGCGATGCTTTTCAGCCGGTCGATGGTTCCATGCACCAGGGCATCGGCGAGGCCGAGCCAGGCGAGCGGCGGCGACACGACGAGGAAGAGCATGGCGGTGATGACGCCGTGCACGCTGGCATGGATCGCCAGCGGCTTGAACCAGCCCACCGGCCGGTCCTTGCCCACCACCATCCGGCTCGTCTGGAAGACGAAATCCGCCAAAAAATGTTTGACGAGGAACGCCACCGAGGCGGCGGCGATCCACACAGTCGAGATCTGGTCGGGTATATCGATCATTCCGCTCCCGTCCGGTCGACAGACGGCCTTATCGGCCGCCTGCCTCGATGATGCCCTTGGTCAGGCTGCCCGTCGCCGGATAGAGCGGAATGAGGCAGGCCTGGAGCGCATGATAGATGTCGCCCTTGCCGGCGAACAGGGTGTAACTTGGCAGAAGATCCTCGGTGAGCTCTTCATGCCAGCCGCCGCGGTCCTGATCGAGGAAATGGCGGGCGATCGAATCCCAGATCTTGCGATACCAGGTCTCGTGGAACTCGCTCGGCAGGTGTTCTGCCAGGAAGGCTGCGGCGCCCACGCCCTCGGCCATCGGCCACCAGAGCTTGTTGCGCTTTGCCGGCTCGTCGTTCCAGTCGAGCGTGTAGAAGAAGCCGCCCTTCTCCTTGTCCCAGCCGAGCGCGATGGATTGCGCGAAGAGCGCCTTGGCCGCCTCCGGCATCCAGCCGTGTTTCTTGCCGCCCAGCGCATAGAGCTGGAGGATGAGGCGCGCCCATTCCAGCCAGTGGCCGGGCGTGGTGCCGGAGGGGCGGAACATCTCGTTGCCGCGATACTCCTTGTCGAGCACCCAGTTCTCGTCGAAATGTTCTGGCACGCGAAAGCCGTTTTCGCCGGCGCGGCGGCGGATGACGAGGTCGGCGATGCTTTCCGCCTTGTCGAGATAGCTCTTCTCGCCGGTCGCCTCGAAGGCGGCCATCAGGGCTTCCGTCAGGTGCATGTTGGAATTCTGGCCGTGATAGCCGGGGACCGGCGTCCAGTCGGCATCGAATTCTTCCGCGATCGCACCGTGTTTTTCTTCCCAGAAGCGCCGCTCCAGGATTTCGGTGACATCCGCGATCATGCGGTCGGCATCCGGGTGGCCGGCGAGCTTGGCGCTGGAAGACGCCAGCAGCACGAAGGCGTGACCGTAACCCTGCTTGCTGGCATCCAGCAGGCCGGAATTGTCAAGCGACCAATGGTAGCCGCCGCGCTCCTGGTCGCGGTGTTTTTCCCAGAGATATTTCATGCCGTGGTCAACGATATCGTCGGAGCCGGGGCGGCCGAGCAGGCTGCCGATGGCGAAGCAATGGACCATGCGCGCGGTCGAATGGATGCCGCGCACCGGATTGCCGGGATTGAGCGGACGACCGTCCGCATCGAGCTCGTGGAAGCCGCCGACCGGATTGAAGGCCCGGTTCTGGAAGAAATCGAACAGGCGGTTTGCTTCCCGCCAGAGCCATTGGCGGTGATAGTCGCGCTTGCGCCAAGCCGTGCCAAGATGTCCCGTTGCGCCCATGATGCGTTCTCCTTTTTGATCGGTCCGCATTTATCGTGCCCTTGAGCCTCGGACAGCCGGAGCGCGGGGAGAGATACCGTGGCGTGAAGATCACGCACGGCCCGCAACGCTCGCAATGACGGCTGGCCTCGACAGGTGGGGAGGGGATTTATGGCCCAGAACGGCTGGCGTCGCAACCCACGCTCAAGCGGGTTTGATGTACCAGCCCCAGGGCTCGTCGCTGTTGAAGGAGGTGATCTGCTTGACTTCCAGATAGTTGGAAAGACCCCAGCGGCCGAGTTCGCGCCCGATGCCGGACTGCTTGTAGCCGCCCCAGGGCGCTTCGGTGAAGGTAGGCTGCGAGCAGTTGATCCAGACGATGCCGGCGCGAAACGCCCGCGCCACCCGCTCGCAGCGCGCCTTGTCCTTCGACATCACGGCGGCGGCGAGGCCAAAACGGCTGTCGTTCGCCATGCGGATCGCGTCCGCCTCGTCCTTGAACGGCTTTACGCAGACGACCGGCCCAAAGATTTCCTCCTTCCACACGAAACTGTCCTCCGCCATGTCGGTGAGGATGGTCGGTTCGAGGAAATAGCCGGTGTCGAGCCCTGCCGGCCGCTCGCCGCCGCCGGCAACCGTCGCGCCCTCCGCCTTGCCGCGCTCGATTGCGGCGAGAACCTTGTCGTACTGTCCCTTGGAGACGAGCGGTCCGAGCAGCGTTCCCTCGTCGAGTCCGTTGCCGATGCGGATTTTTGCCGCCTCCGCGACGAGCCGCTCCAGAAGCGTCGGATAGAGGCTTTCCTCGACCAGCACGCGCGACGTGGCCGAGCAGACCTGGCCCTGGTTCCAGAAGATGCCGAACAGGATCCATTCGACCGCCTTCTCGATATCGCTGTCGGCGAAGACGACGAAGGGCGACTTGCCGCCGAGTTCGAGGCTGACATTCTTGATGTCGCGCGCCGCGGCGGCCATGATCTTCGCGCCGGTCGGCACCGAGCCGGTGAAGGCGAGCTTGTCGACGCCAGAATGTTCGGAGAGCGGCTGGCCGGCCTCGGGGCCGAGCCCCGTCACGATGTTGAGCACGCCCGCCGGAAGCCCGGCCTCCGTGACGATAGCGCCGAGTTCCAGCGCGGTGAGCGGCGTCAGTTCGGAGGGTTTCAGCACCAGGGTGCAGCCGGCGGCCAGCGCCGGCGCCACCTTCCACGAGGCCATCAGCAGCGGATAGTTCCACGGGATGATCGCGCCCGCGACGCCGATCGGCTCGCGCACCACCTTGGAGGAGAAGCGCGGCTCGGAAAGCGCGATCGTCTCTTCCGGCTTGTCGTCCAGTTCCTCGGCGAGGCCGGCATAGAAGGCGAAACAGCCGGCCGTATCCTCCATGTCCCACACGGCTTCCGGCATCGGCTTGCCGTTGTCGATCACTTCGAGCCGGGCGAGGTCATGTTTGCGGGCAAGGATGATGTCCGAGATGTGCCGCAGCACGGCGGCCCGTTCCCTGCCGGACATTTTTGGCCACGGGCCTTTATCGAAAGCCCGGCGCGCGGCCTGAACCGCGGCATCGATATCCTCGGCCGTGCCGGCCGGGGCGTGATGCACGACCTCTTCGGTCGCCGGATCGATGACCACGAAGGTGCCGCCCTTCGCAGGCGACACCCATTTGCCGTCGATGAAGAGTTGTTCGCGCATCCCCTGTCTCCCGTTCTTTAGCTGGAGGCCCGTGCGGCACCGGTCGCGACACGCACGATTTCCTCCGCGGCCAGCGTCACGCCCGCCGCCTTGTGCATCTTTTCTGCATTCGCCTTCAGGCGCGCATGCATGGCCGTGTCGCCAAGCAAGGCTTCAATCGCTGCGGCAAGCTCGGCGTCACTCCAGTCGTATCTTGCGAGCCGCTGGCCGACGCCGGCTTCGGCCGCCCGCGCCGCATTATCGTGGCCATCCCAGCAATAGGGCATGACGAGCGACGGCACGCCGTAATAGAGCGCCTCGCAGAAGGAATTGTTGCCGCCGTGGTGGATGAAGAGGCTCGCCTGCTCGACCACCGAGGGCTGCGGGAACCAGCTGTCGATGAAGACATTGTCAGGCACCTCGCGATAGTCGTCGCGCCAGTGCCCGGCATTAACGAGGAAACGATAGGGCAGGGTGGCAAAGACGCCGATCATGCGCTTCATCATCGCCACGTCCATCGCGCCGAGCGAGCCGAAGCTCGTCAGCACGAGCGGTGCCTCGTTGTGGCTGGCAAAACGCGGCGGCGCATAGGGCGCCTCGTGGCGCACGCAGCCGTCGAGGAAGAGGAAGGTTTTCGGATCGAGTGGCTGATGGCGCTCGTGCCGGATGATTTCCGGCGCGAGCAGCAGGTTCAGCCAGGGTGACGGATCGAGGAAATTGGGTGCGGGCGGCGCCTTGAGGCCGCAGTCGCCAAGAAAGCTGGCAAACCGCTTGTGGGCCGGCGCAACGGTCTTTTCGTAGCCGGCCGCGAAGATCTCCCACGCCCCGCGTTCCTCATCCCCGCAGCCGGAAAGATAGGGCGGCACGTTTTCGTCGGGGATTTCTGTCTCGGCGCAGGAGACGATGCGGATCCAGGGCACGCCGGCATTGGCGATGGCCGGGAACATCACGACGTTGTCGAGCACGATCGCATCGGGCTTCAGCCGGGCGAGAAGCTGCCGCAGCGGTTCTTCCACGCGCATCGCCGTGTCGACGATCGCCTCCCAGGTCGGGCCGACATAACTTTCGAGCTGGTCGAGCGGCGTCTGGCGGAAGGCATCCTGGTGGCGCTCGATGAAATCGGTCCAGTCCGTCGGCGCGCCCGCCTCGGCGTCCGAGAGCTGATATTCGGCAAAACCATATTCGGCAAAGACGCCGGAAAAACCCGGATGGCAGATGAAGACCGGCCGATGCCCCAGGCGCCGCAGCTCCTGCGCGATGCCGACGCAATTCAGCGCCGCGCCGTAGCTCGCTTCGGGAAACAGGGCGATGGTCTTTGCTGGCGCCATGGGGCTAACGCACGACAAGCTTGAAGGCGGGGGGAACGCCGCGGCCGGCAAGCCGGGGGCGCTGCGATTGGGAGAGCTGTATATGCACACGCATCAGATCGGCGGCAAGCTCCATCTGGCCGCGCTCGATCTGCTCAAGGATCTGGATATGTTCGAGATTAGACTGCATCAGCCGGAAGGCATTGACATGGCCGGCCGGCGGGCTGGCGCGCCGGCGGCGGTGATGGTTGACCAGCGCTTCGGCCATGAAGGGATTGCCGCAGGAGCGCGCGATCAGCAGGTGGAAATCGAAATCCGTGCGGTCGAAGAGTTTTCGGTCGAAGCTCGTCTCGTTCATGCTGCGCAGGATCAGCATGGACTGGCGCAGCGCCGTCATCGCCGGGATGTCGCGCTTGAAATCCGGCAGCGTCAGCGCGAGCGGCTCGGTCGCGAGCCGAAACTCATAGCTCTTCGCCGCCGCATCACCGCTGATCGCGAACTGCTTTAGCAACCATTGCTGCCCGGCACCGCGCTCGGCAAGATTTTCCTCCGCCAGTTTCATCAGCGCATTTTGTACCGTCTGGCGCGAGACGTCATAACGACGCTGGAGAGCGGCGACCGTCTGGTTCTCAGCGATGCGTCCGGCGGAAAGATCGCGCAGGATCGCGGCGTAGATTTCGCTCTCGCCATCGCCCTCCGCTGTGTCCTCGAGGCGTGCCGTCGCCACCGGGTCCACGGCCAGAAGATATCCACCCTCGGCATCCGCCGTCACCACGCCACGCTCGGCAAGTATCTGCAAAGCCTTGCGGATCGGCGTTCTGGAGACGTTGCACAAAGAGGCCAGCGCCTGTTCGGCAAGCCGTTCGCCGGGCGCCATGCCGCGCTCGCCGGCGACGTCCAGTATTTTTTGCGCCAGTTCGACATGGCGGAAATTGGTGCGCTTCGGCTCCGGGGTCATCTGCGGCATCTCACATCCATCACTGCGCATGCTGCCCTTTGCGCCCGCTTTTCGCAAGTCCGCCGCACGCGGATTTCGTTTCGGTGCACAAAATCGCCAAAGCCTATTGACGTATTTTTTTTATAAATAATACTGCCACTCCGACAGGAATGAGACCGGAGAACCGGCGCGCCCGTCGAAGAGGTTGGAACAATCGAACAAGGGAGTCTTCCGTGAACGCGAAGAACCGACTGACTGCGACCTGCGCGGCCGCGGCACTCATTGCCGCAAGCCTTGCGGCGGGCGCGGCCTCCGCCGCCGATCTCGTCATCTCGAACTGGGATGGCTACATGGCGCCCGACATCGCCGATGCCTTCAAGGCCGCGACGGGGCTGGAGATCGAGGTGGTCAACCACGCCACCAACGAAGAGGTCATGGGCAAGCTGATGGCGAGCGGCGGCAAGGGCTACGACGTCGTCTTCGTCTCCTCGCCCTTCGCCGAAATCCTGAACGGGCAGGGGCTCGCCGAGCCGATCGACAAGGCGGCCGTGCCGAACCTTGCGAACCTCTATCCCGAGGCGACCGCGCTTGCCTATGACCCCGGCAACACCTTCTCCGTGCCCTATACCTGGGGCTCGACGGGCCTCTGCTACCGCTCCGACCTCGTGGAAGGCACGCCGGACAGCTGGATGAACCTGCTCCAGCCGGCCGATGCGCTGAAGGGCAAGACGACGATGCTCGCTACCGACCGCTGGCTGATGGCCGCGGGGGAACTTGCCAAGGGCTATTCGGTCAACGAGAAGGACCCGGCGAAGCTGGAAGAGGTAAAAAACCTCCTGGTCGAGGCGAAGAAGACCCTGCTCGCCTATGACGACACGACCTTCTATTCCAAGCTCGTTTCAGGGGAAGCCTCGCTGGTGCAGGCCTGGGACGGCTGGTGCAACTACGGCATCACCGAGAACAAGGCCATCAAGTTCATCGTGCCGAAGGAAGGCTCCGACCTCTGGATCGACACGATCGTCGTGATGAAGAGTTCGGAAAACAAGGAAGCGGCGATGAAGTTCATCAACTTCATCCTCGACGCCAAGAACCACGCCTGGGCCGCGCAGAACATCCTCTACAAGGTGCCGAACAAGGCCGCGATGGAAAGTCTCGACAAGGCGCTGGCCGAGCAATATCCGAACATGGCGATGGCCCCGGCTGACCTCGTGAAATACGAGCTGCTGCGCGACCTCGGCACTGCGCAGAAAGACTATTCGCGCATCGTGAGCGAGATCAAGGCCGCGAACTGATCGCACGCCCCGCCGTGGCGGTTCGTGCCGCCACGGGCAATTCCAGTCCTGAATCCATCGATGCGCGGGCGCCGGTTGTGGCCCCGCGGGAGTGAAATAGTGTCCTTCAACGCCACCAGACCGACCCTGCTCGCCGCGCCCGGCGTCGCCTGGCTCGTCGCCTTCATGGTGGTGCCGTGCCTGCTGGTGCTGAGCTATGCCTTCTTCCAGCGCGGCGTCTGGGGCGGAGTGGAATATACGTTCACGCTGGAAAATTTCGCCCGCGTTGCCGATCCGCTCTACGCGAAGATCTTCCTCAATTCCGCCCGCATCGCGCTGACGGCGACCGTGGTCGCGATCCTCATCGCCTATCCCGCCGCCTACGCGATCAGCCGCGCACCCAGAATGACGCAGCCGATCCTGCTGTTCTTCGCCGTGCTGCCCTTCTGGAGCAATTACCTGATCCGCACCTATGCCTGGATCGTGCTGCTCAACCGTGAAGGCCTGATCAACAACTTGCTGCGCGCGCTCGGCTACACGGGCGAACCGCTGTCCATGCTCTACACCGAGAGCGCCGTCATCACCGGCCTCGTCTACAATTACCTGCCCTTCGTCATCCTCGCGATCTACTCCACGCTGTCGCGTCTGAACCCGGAGCTGATGGAGGCCTCGCGCGATCTCGGCGCCGGCCCCGTCCGCACCTTCCTGCGTGTCACGCTGCCGCTCACCCTGCCGGGCGTCGCGGCCGGTGGGGTCTTCGTCTTCGTGCTCTCCATCGGCAATTTCGTGACGCCGGCGCTGCTCGGCGGTGGGCGGTTCCAGATGGTCGGAAACCTCGTCTACGACCAGTTCCTGACCGCCAACGACTGGCCCTTCGGCGCAGCGCTGGGTGCGGCACTGATCCTGACGATGATCGTGCTTCTGCTATTGCAAGCGCGCGCCACGGCCCACGCCTCCGGCGAGCGGAAAGGGGAGGCGGAGCGATGAGTGCCGCGCTTTCCCGCAAGCTGCCGGGCCGCATCGTGCTGGTGCTGGTCTTTGGTTTCCTCTACCTGCCGATCGCCGTGCTGGTGCTGCTTTCCTTCAACGACAGCGGCCTGCCCACCTCCTGGTCCGGCTTTTCCACGCGCTGGTACGGTGCGCTGCTCGCCAATACCGATATCCTGCGCGCCGCCTGGAACACGCTGATCGTCGCCGTCTTCGCAACCGTCATCTCGACCGTGCTCGGCACGCTGCTGGCGCTCGGCATGGAGACGCGGCGGCGCAAGAGCAACGGGTTGGAAGCGCTCGCCTTCGCGCCGATGGTCATTCCCGACATCGTGCTCGCCGTGGCGCTGCTCACCTTCTTCTCGCGCCTTGGCCTCGCGATGGGCCTGCACACGATCATCATCAGCCATGTCATCTTCGACCTCGCCTTCGTCTGCTCGGTGGTGCGGGCACGGCTGAAGCATTTCGACTTTTCCATCGTCGAGGCCTCGCGCGATCTCGGCGCCTCCGGCTGGACGACCTTCTGGCGCATCACCTTCCCGGTGCTGCTGCCGTCGATCGTCGCGGGCGCGTTGCTCGCCTTCACGCTCTCGGTGGATGAGTTCATCATCGCCTTCTTCACGGCGGGGGCCGGGCGCTCGTCGATCACCCTTCCCATGCAGATCTATTCGATGATCCGCTTCGGCATCACGCCGGAGGTCAACGCGCTCGCCACCATCGTCATGGGCGTCAGCGCGACGGCGCTCCTGATCTCGCAATGGCTCAACAGAGAACAGCAGGTCCCATGAATTCATCGAGCAACCCGATCCTGCGCATCGAGGGCGTCGGCAAGTCGTTCGGGCCGGTGACGGCCGTCGACAATGTGACGCTCGATATCCGCGAGAACGAGTTCTTCGCGCTGCTCGGTCCCTCCGGCTGCGGCAAGACCACGCTTCTGCGCATGCTCGCCGGCTTCGAAAGCCCGAACACCGGCCGCATCCTGCTTGAAGGCAAGGATATTTCGCCGCTGCCGCCGGAAAAGCGGCCGCTCAACCTGATGTTCCAGTCCTATGCACTGTTTCCGCATATGACGGTGCGGCAGAACCTCTCCTACGGCCTCGAAATGGAGCGGCTCGCCAAGGCGGAAATTCGCCGCCGGGTCGACGAAACCATGGCGATGACCGACCTCACGCCCTTCGCTGACCGCAAGCCGGAGCAGCTTTCCGGCGGCCAGAAGCAGCGCGTGGCGCTCGCCCGCGCGCTGGTGAAGCGCCCCAAGGTGCTGCTGCTCGACGAGCCGCTCGGCGCGCTCGACAAGAAGCTGCGCGAGCGCATGCAACTCGAACTGAAGCGCATGCAGAATGAAGCCGGCATCACCTTCATCATCGTGACGCACGATCAGGAAGAGGCCCTGGTGATGGCCGACCGCATGGCGATCCTCAAGGATGGGCGCCTGTTGCAGGTCGGAGCGCCGGAGGAAGTCTATGAGCGTCCGGCCGACCGGTTCGTGGCGAACTTCATCGGCGTGATGAATTTCATCGATGGCAAGGTGGGTGCCGATGGCCTTTTCGCGGCGGAAGGCCTGCAGGTGAAGGCCGCGGGCGCAAAAGCCGGAGCGGCAACGCTCGCCATCCGCCCGGAAAACATCGCCATCGGCCCGCCGGGAGATCATCCGGTCGCCGGCACGATCACCGATATCGCCTATCACGGGCTCGACCGGGTGCTGCATGTCAAAACGGCCGCTTCCGAGACGCCGCTTCAGGTCCGTATTCCCGCAAGCGGGGCGGGCAACTGGAAGATCGGCGACGCGCTGAGCCTCAAGATCGACCCGGCGAAATGCCGGCTCTTCAATGCATAAAGAGGGAAACACCATGTCCAAGACGATAGCATTCTTCCCGGAAGCGGCCTTCGGCCCGGCGCTGAACTCCGTCGGCATCGCCCAAGCCGTCGAGGCGCTCGGCCACAAGGCGGTCTTCCTCTCCGACCCCGGCTTCGTCTCCGTCTATGAAGGTTATGGTTTCGAGGCGCATGCGGTGAACCTCTCCGAGCCCATGCCGCCGGAGCAGATGGCGAAATTCTGGGAGGATTTCATCAATGGCCACATCCCGAATTTCCGCAAATCGCCTTACGACCAGGTCGACAACTACGTGAAGGACTGCTGGACGGCGATCGTCGACAGCGCCAAATGGGCGCAGAAGGACCTGCCGGGCGTGCTGGCCAGGATCAAGCCGAACCTCATCTGCGTCGACAACGTCATCCTCTTTCCGGCGATCAAGCAGTTCGGCAAGCCCTGGGTGCGCATCATCTCCTGCTCGGAAAACGAGATCGAGGACCCGAAAATCCCGCCGCATCTTTCCGGTTGCGGCGAGAAGGATTTCGCCGGCCATGCCGCCTATCGCGATCACTTCAATGAAGTCATCAAGCCGATCCATGACGACTTCAACGGATTCCTGGGTGAGAATGGCGAGGCGGCCTATCCGATCGGCCAGTTCTTCGAGGCCTCGCCCTTCATGAACCTGCTGCTCTATCCGGAAGCGGTGAAATTCGACCGGGAACATCCGCTTGATCCAAAGCAGTTCCAATATCTCGAAGGCTGCGTGCGCAAGGAAAAGCCCTACGAGGTGCCGGAATTCGCTGAGAACAACGACAAGCCGCTGCTCTACATTTCCTTCGGCTCGCTCGGGGCAGGGGACACGGATCTCCTGAAGCGCCTGATCGCGACGATCGGGAAGCTGCCCTATCGCGCGCTGGTCAATGTCGGCGATTACAAGGATCAGTATGAGGATCTGCCGGGCAATATCATCGTCGACAGCTGGTTCCCGCAACCGTCCGTCATCCCTCAGGTCGATGCGGTCATCCATCACGGCGGCAACAACTCGTTCACGGAGTGCCTCTATTTCGGCAAGCCGGCGATCATCATGCCCTATGTCTGGGATGGCCACGACAATGCGACGCGCGTCGACGAGACCGGCCACGGCTTCAAGATGCCGCGCTACGACTGGACGGATGCAGACCTTGCGGCAAAGCTCGATGCCTGCGTCAACAACCCGACCATGAAGACGCGCCTCGCCGCCACCAGCGCGCATATGCAGGCGCGCAACGGCCCGAAGAAAGCGGCCGGCATCCTCGACGAACTCGTGAAGACGGGCGCCTACAATGGTTGAAACGACGAATTCTTCCGCGCCGCATATCTACGAGGCCACGACCTTTTCCGACCTCGTCGACTGGGGCAGCCAGCCGGACAGCCTGGAAGGGCAGTCCAATTCCTCCGGCCGACTGGTCTTCAAGGGGCCGAACAACCAGCCGGAATCCGGCATCTGGGTCTGCACGCCCGGCCGCTGGCGGCTGTCGATCCCGCGCGACGAGTTCTGCCATTTCGTGGCGGGCAGGGCGGTCTATCGCTCGGATGACGGCGAGGTGATCGAAGTCGAGGCCGGCACTGTCGTCCTGTTCCGGGCCGGCTGGACCGGCGAATGCACTGTTATCGAGACCATGCGCAACATCTACATGCTGGCCTGACGCAAGAAGAAACCGAAAGGAAACCCTCAATGACCGCGACACCCCTGATGCGCAAGCCGCTGGAAGAAACCGACCTCAAGGACTGGGGCGTCATCCCCACCATGATCGAGGGCGAAAGCCGCACCTCCGGCAAGGTCATCTACAAAGGCCCGAACGGCGAATCCGAAAGCGGCCTGTGGATCTGCACACCCGGCAAATGGTTCTGCCACGTCACCAGCGACGAGTTCTGCCATTTCCTCGAAGGCCGGTGCACCTATGTGCATGAAAGCGGCGAGGTGATCGAGATCACGCCGGATACGGCCGCTTTCTTCCCGAAGGACTGGAAGGGCGAATGCACGGTCCATGAGACGGTGAAGAAGGTCTACATGATCCGGTAGCAGGATACCCCTCATTCGCCCCTTTCGGGGCACCTTCTCCCCGCCGGGGAGAAGTGACCGTTGAGGGGGTATTCGCCAGCGCCGCACATGCGGCATCCCCCTCTCCCCTCGGGGAGAGGGCAGGGTGAGGGGGCTGCTGCTCCCGCCGACAGCAAAGGAAAATGCCATGTTCAACCCCGCCGAACCCGTGTTCTACCGGCATCCGGCCTATCTCCCGAGCGATGGCACGCGCCACGCCGTGATCGACCCGGCGACGCTCGCGACCGTCGGCACCATCGCCGATACCACGCTAGCGGAGATGGAGACGGTACTGGACGACGCCGCCAAGGCGCAGCGTGAGTGGAAGCGGCTCGACGCCAAGACGCGTGCCGCCATCCTCCACCGCATCGCGAACCGCATCGAGGCGACGGACATGCGGCGCTGCGCGGAGCTGATGTCGCGCGAGATGGGCAAACCCTATCCCGAGGCGATCGGCGAGGTTGCCAATTGCGCCGGCGCCTTCCACTATTTCGCCGAAATGGCGCGCGACGAGGCGGGCAAGGTGGCCGGCACGACACAGGCGGGTTCCTTCCAGCACGCGCGCTATGAGGCGCTCGGCACCAGCGTGCATATCATGCCGTTCAATTTCCCGATCCTGCTGATGTGCTGGACGGTCGCCGCGTCGCTTGCCTCCGGCAATGCCTGCATCATCAAGCCGGCACCCGCGACGACGCTCTCCACGTTGGAATTCATGGCTGTCTTCGAGGCCTTGCCGGATGGCTTGATCGCCTGCCTGCCGGGCGGGGCGGAACTCGGCAGCGCGCTGATCGCCTCGCCCAAGACCCATGCGGTGGCCTTTACCGGCTCGGTTGCTGCGGGCAAGGCCGTGGCGATGGCGGCGGCGGGGGAGATGAAGACGGCGGTGATCGAGGCGGGCGGGTCCGATCCGATGATCATCACGGCGCATGCGCCGCTCGATGTCGCGGCCGCAGGTGCCGTCACCGCCGCCTTCCACATGTCCGGCCAGGTCTGCACTTCGGCGGAGCGCTTCTTCGTTGTCGATGCCGTGCACGATGCCTTCATCGAAAAGTTCACGGCCGAGACGAAGCGGCTGCGCATCGGCAACGGCCTGACCCGCGCAGAAATCGGCCCGCTGGTGAGCGAGGCGGCGCGGGTCAAGGTCATCCGGCTGGTCGAGGATGCGAAGGCCAAGGGCGCCACCGTCGTGGTCGGCGGAAAGATCCCGGAAAGCGAGCCGACGGGCTGGTTCTACGAGCCGACCATTCTCACCGGCTGCACGCCTGACATGGCCATCATGCGGGAAGAGTGCTTCGGCCCCGTCGCGGCGGTGATGCGGGTCGCCGACTTCGACGAGGCGATCGAGCGGGCGAACGACAGTGAGTTCGGCCTCGGCGCCTCCATCTTCACCACCTCGCTCGAAGAGGCGATGGAGGCGGCGGACCGGCTGGAGGCGGGCATGGTCTGGGTCAACAATCCGCTGATCGACAACGACGCGCTGCCCTTCGGCGGCTGGAAGAAGTCCGGCCTCGGCCGCGAGCTTTCGAAACTCGGCCTCGATGCCTTCCGCCGCTCCAAGATGGTCATCATCGACCACAAGCCAGTGATCCAGAGCTGGTGGTATCCCTATCCGGACGACTGGTTCTACGAGGAGGGCGGGCGCAAGCACGTCTGAAGCTGGCAACTTTTTGAGGAAAATACAATGATCATCACCCTTCTCGGCGGCGCGGGCTTCATGGGCGCGGGCATCGTGCGCGACCTCGTCTCCAACCGCGCCATCATTGATATTACCACCATCCGTCTGTGCGACGCCTCGCGGGAGAAGATGGAGGCACTGGCGCGCGAACTCGGCGACCCGCGCATCACGCTCGTCGATCTCGACGTGACGAACCCGGACGCGCTGAGTGCGGCGATCGCCGGCGCCGATATCTGCATCAATTGCGTGCCGACGCTGCTCGGCTTCCAGATGAGGATTTTCGAGGCCGCACTCGCGCTCAAGGTGCCTTACATGGATCTCGGCGGCCTCGGCACCTATACGGTCAAGCAGCTTGCCGAGCATGAGCGCTTCAAGGCGGCGGGCGTGCCGGCGGTCATCGGCTGCGGTGCGGATCCGGGCATGTCAAACGTCATCTGCCGGGCGGTCGCCGACGAACTGGACGAAATCGACAGGATCAACCTCTACTGGGCGGCAGAACTTACCGGCGATGAAAACCCCGTCCTCGTGCCGCCCTACAGCGTCTCGACGGTGCTTGCCGAATATGCCCATCCGAGCACGCAGTTCTACGACGGCAAACATGTCGAATGCGCGCCGATGAGCGGTAGCGAATTCCTCGACCTGCCGGAGCCGTGGGGACGCTGCGAATTCCTGCATTCGCCGCATTCCGAGCAGCTCACCGTGCCACTCGCAGACGGCATCCGCGAGAAGGGTATCCGGGAATTCTCCTGGAAGCTGCACCTGCCGCATCGCGAACACGAGGCGTGGATCGGCCTGGTAAAGGCGGGCTTCGGCGACTTCGACGAGCCGGTCGAGATCGGCGGGGTCAAGGTCAAGCCGCTTGACGTGCTGAACAAGGTGATCGAGCGCAATATCCGCAAGAATGCCAACAAGATCCCGGCGCAGGACAGCCACGAAATCCATTTCGCCATCGGCCGCGGCCGGAAGGATGGCGTGGAGCGCACGGTGCGGGTCGAGGTGACGGTCTCGCCGAATCCGATGTATGCACCCTATGTCGATGCCTGCACCTCGATGAATGCCTCCATCGCCGCGCAGCTCATTCTCGCCAATCCGAAGAAGCCGGGCGTGCACGCGCCGGAAAGCTATTTCGACGTCGCGACTTATTTTCCGGAACTGGAAAAACGGAAATTCCGTATCGCAAAAATTGTCTCATGACGAAAGTGTGAAAGGCGAATTCACGAGTGTGGCGAAAATGAGAAAAAATACCCTACCAATCTTATAGGGATAATATATAAATCATCTCTAGAGAACGGGCGGGCATGAATGTCCGCCACGGAGAGACTGGAAAATCCGGCCTCCACAGCAAGGGATGATTGCGAATGAGCAATGCGAAACTCGGCGGCCGTTCCACCTATGGTTCCTTCAGCGCAACGAGCGACCGCAGGGCTCGCCGCGCGGAGCGGCAGGTCCTGGTGAGCAACATCGCCGTCGTCGTCGCCTTCCTCTTCGTCAGCGCCGTCGTCTTCGGCCTCGTCGGCTGATACGCGTTTCTTCTGATTTCAGTCCATATAGGGGTCTTGCGCCACTCACTTTCAGTGGCCTCTTCTCAGTTTGCCGATGCGGCGATAAGAATCGCCGCGGAGCGTCGAACGCACGCTCGGCTGTTGAGGAGACCACGATGCCGCACGTCATATTGAAAATGCTCGAAGGTCGCACGGAGGAGCAGAAGCAGGCGCTCACGGAGGCGCTGACAAGGGCCGTGACGGAATCGTTGGGCTGCGGCGAAAATCTCGTGTCCGTCGCGATCGAGGATTTCAAGGACGAGGAATGGATGGCCAAGGTCTATGGGCCGGATATCCAGGAACGTTCCGCCACGATATACAGAATGCCGGGATACGGCCCCGAAGCCTGATATCCGCCGGATCGACAACTCATGGTATCCAGGTTGTCCGATTCCGCAGCAAAGCCGGCCCCATGAGCGTTCCGACGCCCCATCCTTTCGACTTCGATCCGACCTATGGCATGACGCTCGAACAGCTTCTCGCCGTCCGGCCGCCCCCGGCGCCGGAAGGCTTCGCGGCATTCTGGGAAGGGCGCTATCGCAAGGCGCTTGCCGTCGATCCTATGCCGTCCCTCAGCGGGAGCACGGCCAGCCATCCGGACTGGCAGGTCAGCGACATCGTCTACACCTCGACAGGCTCCTTCCAGATCGGCGGATGGCTGCTTGTTCCTCGCACCGGCATCGTCCGGCGCGGCCTCGTGGTCGGCCATGGTTACGGCGGGCGCGAGCAACCCGATTTCGACATCCCGGTCGAGGAGACGGCGATCCTGTTTCCCTGTTTCCGGGGATTGTCGCGCAGCGCGAGGCCGCCGATTTCTGAAAGCCCGGCATGGCACGTCCTCAATGACATCGACAAACCCGACGACTACATCATCGCCGGTTGCGTCGAAGACCTGTGGCTTGCCGTCTCCGCGCTCATCCGCCTTTTTCCCGAGACCGCCGGGCATATCGGCTATAGCGGCATCAGTTTCGGCGGCGGCATCGGGGCACTGGCCATTCCGTTCGATAAGAGGATAGACCGTGGATATCTGGAGGTGCCGACCTTCGGGCACCGGCCACTGTGGCTGACCTTGCCCACCACCGGCAGCGCGCAGGCCGTGCAGATCTACCAGCGGCGGCATCCCGATGTGCTTGAAAATCTGCGCCTGTTCGATGCGGCGACGGCGGCGTCGCGCATTGCCGTGCCGATGCTGATGGCGCCGGCCCTTTTTGATCCCGCGGTGGCCCCGCCCTGCCAGTTCGCCGTGGCAAATGCACCGCCGAAATTTAACGAAAGTTTCATACTGGACGCAGGTCATTTCGACTACGTTGGCGCCGCAGCACAGAGAGCTTTGTTGCGAGAGAAGATCGGAAAACTCTTCAAGGCGCCATGAACCGCGAATATTTCCGCTGGTACAGCCCCAGGCTTCATCGCGATATGGAACTCCTGGTATTCGGCCATGCCGGTGCCAAGGTGCTGATGTTTCCGACACGGGACGGGCGGTTCTGGGAATATGAGCAGCTCGGCATCGTCGGCAGCCTCGGCGAGAAGCTCTCGGCCGGCCATCTTCAGCTCTATTGCATCGACGGGCTGGCCAATGAGAGTTTTTACGGTTCCCACCGGCATCCGGCGGATCGCATCCGGCGTCACGCAGCACTTGAAGATTATGTGCTCAACGAAGTGCTGCCGCTGATGGCGCAGAAGAATGCGCATGACTGCACCATCGTGCAGGGATGCAGCCTCGGCGCCTATCAGGCTGCCAGTCTGGTGTTTCGCCACCCGCATCTCTTCCGCAAGCTCGTCGCCTTTTCGGGCCGTTATGACCTGACATTGAAGGTGGAAAGCTTCGACGACCTTTTTAGCGGCTATTACGACGACACCATCTATTTTCACACGCCAACGCATTTCCTGCCGCAGCTTTCCTGCGACTGGCGGCTGGACAGGCTCAAGCAGGTCGACATCGTCCTGACCATCGGCAATGAGGATCCGTTCCTCGACAACAACCGCCATCTCAGCCAGGTGTTGACCGACAAGGGCGTTGGCCACCAGCTGCATTTCTGGGATGGCCGCGCCCACCGTGCCGGCGCGTGGCGGAGAATGGCGCCGCTCTATATTTAAGCGGCGCCTGGCAGCACCTTTCTAAAGTGCCGGAGCCGCCACGGGCCTCTTGAAGCGCAAGCCGAGCACGAGGGGCACGCTGATCGCGTAAACGACGACGACCGACAGCCAGATCGCGCCCGGCCATTCCTCCCTGACGACGAAATAGAAGCTTGAGAACCCCAATGGAGTGACGATCGAGGCGAGGCTTACGGCCGACGCCAGCACGCCCTGGAACTGGCCCTGCTGGGTCTCGTCCACCTGCCGGGTCGCGAGCGACTGCAACGCCGGCACGCCGATGCCGGCAAGCGCGAATACCGGCATGATCGCGAAGATCATCCAGCCTTCGGTGGCGAAGGCCATGACGATGAGCGCCACGCAGGCGCCGGCGACGCCCGTCAGGATGGTGGCACGCTCGCCGAAATGTTTGACGGCAGGGCCGGGAAGGAAAGCCTGGGCCAGCGTCTGGCAGACGCCGAAGGTGCCGAGCGAAAGGCCGATCCAGAGCCCGTTCCAGTGGAAGGTGTCGCTGCCCCAGAGCGCCCAGCAGATGCCGTAGACCTCGCCGGTGGCGCTGAAGACGAAGAAGATGATGACGATCGGCAGCAGGCGCTTCATCGAGAAGACCCAACGCAGCGGTCGGAGCGGATTGAGCGCCGAGAGGTCGATCTTCTCGCGGGTCGGGATGCGCGATTCCGGCAGCGCGAAGTGCGCCAGCAAGAGATTGCAGCCGTTCAGCACGGCAGCGGCGACGAACGGCAGCCGCAGCCAGTAATCACCCAGCGCGCCGCCGAGTACGGGGCCGATGATGAAGCCCATGCCGAACATCGCGTTGAAGAGGCCAAAGCGGCGCGCGCGTTTGTCCTCGGGGGAAATGTCGGTGATGTAGGCGGTCGCCACCGAGATATTGGCGCTCGTCACGCCGGCGATGGCGCGGCCGAGCAGCAGCATCCAGAGGCTGGGGGCGAAAGCGAGGAACAGGTAGTTGATGGCCGCACCGCCGAGCGAGATCAGCAGGACCGGGCGCCGGCCGAGCCGGTCGCTCAGCGAGCCGAGTACCGGTGCGAAGATGAACTGCATGATCGCATAGAGCGCCGTCATGATGCCGATGGTGGGCGCAACGTTGTCGGCGTGCGTCACCTCCTGCAGCAGCGAGGGGAGAATGGGAAAGATGAGGCCGATGCCGACGGCATCGAGGACAATGGCGGTGAAGATGACGATGAGGGATTTGTTCATAGCGGGTTCCGGTCGACGCAAGCGCACGACGCCGCGAGGCGCAGACGGCTTGCGATTTGGCCTGAGGGACCTCAGGCGATGGGTTTCTTGGGAACGCTGGCCGAACCATGCTCAAAAATGCATGGAGGGCGTGTGCTTGGCCGCCTGGACGACAATTCGTCCACCTGTTTACTCCGCCAGTGGGCGGATCAAGGGAAGCAGCCGCTTTTCGCGGTAAACGCCATTTACGCCTGACGACGTTGCGCGGCAAGTCCCTTTTTTATGAACAATACGACCCGGTGTCGCCTCTGCCGAGGCCGGCCCGTTCATGGGCCGGCCGCGTTATCTCGTGTCGTTCACCCCACCCATCGGCGAAACAGGACGCTGGCATTCACGCCGCCAAAACCAAAACCGTTGGAAATGGCATGGTCGAACGCCATCGCCCGTGCCCGGCCGGTGACGAAGTCTATCCCCTCGGCGGCAGGGTCGGGCATTTCGAGGTTCAAGCTCGGCGGCGCGACCTGGTCGCGGAGCGCGAGCAGGGTGAAGATGGCTTCCAGCCCGCCCGCCGCACCGAGCAGGTGCCCGGTTGCGGATTTCGTCGCGCTCACGGCGATCCGGCCGTCGCGCCCGAACACCGCCTTGATGGCCTCGATTTCACCCTTGTCGCCCACGGGCGTCGAGGTGGCATGGGCATTCAGGTGGCCGATGTCCCCCGGCGCGATGCCCGCCTGCGCGATGGCGAGTTCCATGGCGCGCCGCGCGCCCGATCCGTCCTCCGGGCCGGATGTGATGTGGTGGGCGTCGGCCGTCGTGCCATAGCCGACGAGCTCCGCGATGGGTTTCGCCCCGCGCGCCAGGGCATGGTCCAGCGCCTCTATCACGAGGATGCCGGCGCCTTCGCCCATGACGAAGCCATCGCGGTCGGCATCGAAGGGCCGCGAGGCGCGCTGCGGCGTCTCGTTGAAACCCGTGGAGACGGACCGCGCCGCCGCGAAGCCGCCGAGGCTGACGGCGTTGATGCAGGCTTCCGTCCCGCCGCAGATCGCGATGTCGGCCTCGTCCGCCCGGATGAGGCGTGCGGCGTCGCCGATCGCCTGGACGCCGGCGGCGCAGGCCGTCACCGGCGTGCCGATCGGCCCTTTGAACCCGTGGCGGATCGAGACCTGGCCGGCGGCAAGGTTTGCCAGGAACGAGGGGATGGTGAAGGGCGACAGCCGCCGAACGCCGCGCTGGTCTGCCGTGCGCACCGCTTCGGAAATCGCCGGGAACCCGCCGACGCCGGTGGCGATCACCGTGGCCGTGCGTTGCTGTTCGCCTGGTGTAACCGGCGTCCAGCCCGCCTGTTCCAGCGCCTCGGCCGCCGCCGCCAGGGCAAAGAGGATAAAGCGGTCCATCTTGCGCTGATCCTTCGCCGGGACGGTTCGATCGGGATCGAAGCCGGCCGCAGCGTCATCCGCCAGCGAAGGCACCGTTCCCCCGATCTTGCAGCCGAGATCGGCGACAATGTCTTCGGGAAGACGCCGAACCCCCGATTGCCCGGCAAGAAGTCGCGACCATGTCGCCTCGACCCCTGCCGCCAAAGGGCTGAGCGCGCCCATTCCCGTTATCACGATGCGACGCATTGCTGCTCCTGACTGAGCGACAGGTGCTGGATGCATGCCGGTCCGCTTTTACTGTCGTTGCGCATTTCAGATCTCCTACTTGAGAATTCAGGCGACTGCCGGTTGGGCGGCGTAGCGCGCGGCGGGGCTTGAGTGCGACAGGTTTGGCTTGAGCGCCACGCGTGCCGCTTCGAACCGCTCCCAATCCGCGGCGTCAGGCAAGGCGGGAATGGTCACCAGTTCCCCGGCGGCGAAGCCGGCAAGGGCCGCGTCGACCATGGCCGTGGCCGGCATGACGATTTCGCCCGGCAGAAGCTCGATCGGTACGCCCGCGACCGCCCAGAAGTCCGTCGCCGTGGCACCCGGCAGCACCGCGTGGATGCGCACGCCCTTGTCGGCGAGTTCGTGGTGGAGCGATTGGGAGAAGGCGAGGACGAAAGCCTTGCTGCCGCCATAGACGCCGTTCAGCAGTTCGGGCGCAACAGCCACGATGGACGCGATATTGATGATCGTGCCGCCGCCGCGCGCCACGAAGGCGGGTGCCGCGGCATAGGTCAGCCGCGTCAGCGCGGTCACGTTGAGGTCGATCATGGCCTGCATCGAGTCCACATCGCCGTCGAGCAGCGGTGCGGCGGCGCCGACGCCGGCATTGTTGACCAGCATCGTGATACTTTGGTCGGTGCGCAGCACCTGTTCCACGCGCCGCAGGTCGTCGCGGCGGCCTAGGTCCGCCTGCACCACTTCGACCGATCGCCCGGTCGTGTCGCTGATCACGGAGGCGAGGCTCCGCAGCTTGTCGACGCTGCGCGCCACCAGGATCAAGTCGTAACCCTGCTTGGCCAGCCGGTCGGCATAGATGGCGCCGATCCCCGACGAAGCGCCCGTCACGAGCGCCGTACCCTTATGTGCATTCGACATGTTGGATCTCCTTGAAGGCCTGGACCAGTTCCAGGGCATGGGAGGAGAGTAGGCCGCCTTTCCTTTGTCTCAAATGTCATATATGCCACTATTAAGGACATAGCCCATGAAGAGGACAGGCCCGTGTTGCGGATCGGTTTCGTATTGTCGCCCGACTTCCAGATGATGAGCCTGGCGGCAGCCTCGGCGTTCGAATTCGCCAATCTCACGGCCGGCGAAACCCTCTATTCGATCGATTTCCTGTCCGCAGAGGGCGGCCCGCTCGCAACCTCGCTGGGCAACACCATCGATACGCAACCAATCGGCACCCCTGGGCACGACACACTGATCTTCGGCACCGGGGTCGATCTTGAACCCACACCGCCGGCCCTCGTCGCCTTTGCACGGGAGGCGTTTCATACGACGCGACGCGTCGCGGCGATCTGCGTCGGCGCCTTCGTGCTCGCCGAAGCGGGCCTGCTCGACGGCCGGCGCGCGACGACCCATTGGCTGGCCGCCCGCAAGCTTCAGGCGGCCTATCCCCAGATTCGCGTCGAGGAGGACCGGATCTTCATCATCGACGGCTCGATCTGGACCTCGGCGGGGATGAGCGCCGGCATCGACATGGCGCTGGGCATGATCGAAAAGGATTTTGGCGCGGACCTGGCGCAGTCGGTGGCCCAGCGCCTCGTGCTCTACCATCGTCGCGGCGGCGGCCAGTCGCAGCATTCCGAACTGCTCGCGCTGACCCCCAAATCGGATCGCATCCAGACCGCGCTGACCTATGCGCGAAGCAACCTGCGCTCGGCGCTGAGCGTGGAGGAGCTTGCCGAGGTGGCCCATCTGAGCCCCCGCCAGTTCAGCCGCGCCTTCCGGGCGGAGACGGGGCAGACCCCGGCCAAGGCGGTCGAGAACCTGCGGCTGGAGGCGGCGCGCATGATGATGGCGCAGAGCCGGCATCCGGTCGACGTGGTCGCCTCCGAGACCGGCTTTGCCGACCGCGAGCGAATGCGCCGCGCTTTCGTGCGCACCTTCGGCCAACCGCCCCAGGCGATCCGCCGCAACGCCCGCGGCGCGATGGCGGAGGATATTCCAGGCTAAAGCAGCTCGCTCTCTCGATCAGAGCATCTGCTGATACGTGGCCGCACCCACTCGACGAGATCTTGGAGATATCAAGTTCTATACGATTCCCCGATCTGCGTTTCACGCCAGACCACTTTTTCCATGGCTGAAGAATAATGAAGCAAGTGTTCCATAATTCAGCTTATGTGACTCATAAACCTCGATCGGATGGGTTCAAGGATGAAGTGCGACTTGCAACAGAAAACAACGGTGATCGCTTGCAAGGAACGAACCCTGAAGCGCACCTACTCCCAGATTGATCTGGCGTCGCAGCATTTGCAAGAGCGACCGTTCAACTCTCGATCGAAGACCAGGCTGGAGTGTTTGCTGCTGCGCCACCAATCCTTTTCGTCTGGCAAACGTCCTTGTCGTGGCGATATTTACTGGAAAAGGCAGCTTATTGCTCATCGGCAGGCTGCTCTCGCACGCCGTTCCCAATAGGCCTATTGATGGATCCATACCGCTTAGCATGACAGCGATTCGCCCGTACAATGGTCTTGCAAAGATTCGCGTTCCCGATCGCGGTGGCTGCCTTTGACAAATCGAATTTGTGAACGCCACACGGCCAATCAAAAGAATGGGAAACCCGAACGGGTCCGGAATTTTTTCTTAGGAAAATTGGTTTCACATGACGGCAGCCTATCTTGAGAAACTGAACGACCGTCAGCGCGAGGCAGTCGAGCATGGCATTGGCCTGCCCGATGGAGTCACCGGTGGCCCTTTGCTGATCATCGCCGGCGCAGGCTCGGGCAAGACCAACACGCTGGCCCATCGCGTGGGCCATCTCATCGTCAATGGCGCCGATCCACGCCGTATCCTCCTCATGACCTTCTCTCGCCGCGCCTCGTCGGAAATGGCGCGGCGTGTTCAGCGCATCTGCCGGCAGGTGTTCGGTGACAATGCTGCGGTCATGACCGACGCCATGGCCTGGGCCGGCACCTTCCATGGCATCGGCGCACGGCTGCTGCGCATGTATTCCGAACAGATCGGCCTCAACGTCGATTTCACGATCCATGATCGCGAGGACAGCGCCGACCTGATGAACCTCGTTCGCCATGAGCTTGGTTTCTCGAAGACGGAAAGCCGGTTTCCGACCAAGGGGACGTGCCTTGCGATCTACTCGCGCGTCGTCAACTCCGAGAGTTCGATCAACGAGGTCCTGAAGGCATCCTACACCTACGTGCTCGGCTGGGAGGAGCAGCTGAAGCAGCTTTTCGCCGGCTATGTCGAGGCCAAGCAGATGCAAAATGTCCTCGATTACGATGACCTGCTGCTCTACTGGGCGCAGGTCATGTCTGACCCGGAGCTTGCCGACGATATCGGTGGGCGCTTCGACTACGTTCTTGTCGACGAGTACCAGGACACCAATCGCCTGCAGGCCTCAATCCTGATGGGTCTGAAGCCGGGCGGTCGCGGCCTGACTGTTGTGGGTGACGATGCCCAGTCGATCTATTCTTTCCGCGCCGCAACCGTGCGCAACATCCTCGACTTTCCGAACCAGTTCTCGCCAAAGCCGGCCGACGTCATCACGCTCGATCGCAACTATCGCTCGACACAGCCGATCCTTGCCGCGGCCAACGGCGTCATCGACCTCGCTCGCGAGCGCTTCACCAAGAACCTCTGGACGGACCGGGAATCTGAACAACGGCCCATGCTCGTGACCGTGAAGGACGAGACGGACCAGGCGAACTACATCGTCGAGCAGGTGCTGGCGAACCGCGAGGACGGCATGACGCTGAAGGAACAGGCCGTCCTGTTCCGCGCTTCCGATCACAGCAGCACCCTTGAGGTTGAGTTGACAAGGCGCAATATTCCCTTCGTGAAATTCGGGGGGCTCAAATTCCTAGACAGTGCGCATGTCAAAGACCTGCTTGCTATCCTGCGTTTTGCCCAGAACCCCCGCGATCGGGTAACGGGTTTCCGGCTGCTTAAGCTATTGCCGGGGGTCGGCTCGCAGACGGCAGCGAAAATCCTCGACACGATCAGCGCTGATCCTGAGCCCTTGCTATCGCTTGCCGAGATCCCGCGGCCGCCCAAGACAGGCGAGGCCTGGCCTGCCCTCATCACGCTGCTTTCCGGCCTGAGGAACGCCGATAGCGGTTGGCCGGGCGAGGTTGCGACGGCGCGGTCGTGGTACGAGCCTCACCTTGATCGTATCCATGAAGATGCTAACACCCGCAAAGCCGATCTCCTGCAACTCGAGCAGATTGCGGCAGGCTACCTAAGTAGGGAACGGTTTCTGACCGAGCTGACGCTCGATCCGCCGAGCGCGACCAGTGACCAGGCGGGCGTTCCGCTTCTCGACGAGGACTATCTGATCCTTTCGACGATCCATTCCGCCAAGGGTCAAGAATGGCGCTCAGTCTTCATGCTTAACGTCGTCGACGGCTGCATTCCGTCCGATCTCGGCGTGGGCACGACCGCGGAGATGGAGGAGGAGCGACGCCTGCTCTATGTCGGCATGACTCGAGCGCGCGACAATCTTTCGCTCATCACGCCGCAACGGTTCTTCACCCATGGCCAGAACGCTCAGGGTGACCGCCATGTCTATGCTTCGCGGACCCGGTTCATTCCCGTGACCTTGCTGCAATATTTCGAGGTGACGAGTTGGCCGAAGGTCTCTGCCGCCGCCAGCGAGCGCAGCGCCCGGCAGATCAGGATCGACGTGGGTGCCCGCATGCGGTCCATGTGGAAGTGAAATGAGCGATGAGATCCAAACGATAGTCAGAAAGATCATCCATGTGGACATGGATGCCTTCTATGCGTCTGTCGAACAGCGCGACAATCCGGAGCTTCGCGGCAAGCCCGTCGCCGTCGGCGGGTCGGCCGCGCGCGGCGTTGTTGCCGCGGCGAGCTATGAAGCCCGCGCCTTTGGCGTTCGCTCGGCACTTCCCTCGGTTACGGCGAAGCGGCGCTGCCCGGACTTGATCTTCGTGCCGCCTCACTTTGATGTCTACCGTGCTGTTTCCAAGCAGATCAGGGAAATTTTTGCGGAACACACCGACCTGATCGAACCCCTATCGCTTGATGAGGCCTATCTCGACGTCACGGACAACAAGCGGGAGATTTCTGTCGCAACCGAGATCGCCACCATGATCCGGGCGCGCATCAAGGAGGTCACCGGCCTCAACGCCTCCGCAGGCATCTCCTATTGCAAGTTCCTCGCCAAGATGGCATCGGACCTCAACAAGCCCAACGGCCAGGCGGTGATCACGCCGAAGAATGGACCGGCCTTCGTTGAGGCGCTCGCGGTGAAGAAGTTCCACGGCGTTGGGCCGGCGACCGCCGCAAAAATGGAGCGGCTTGGGATCCTGACCGGTGCAGACCTCAAAGCGAAATCGCTTGCCTTTCTTCAGGAGTATTTCGGCAAGTCAGGCGCCTGGTACTATGATATCTCCCGCGGCATTGATCGTCGGGCAGTCCAGCCGGATCGACCCCGCAAATCCGTCGGCGCAGAGGACACGTTCATGGTCGATATCTTCGACCTCGATGCTGCTCGAAACGAAATCGCACCGCTCGCAGCCAAGGTCTGGCGTCATTGTGAGATCAACGGCGTCCATGGCCGTACAGTGACACTGAAAGTCAAATACGCCGACTTCCAGATCATTACCCGAAGCAAAACAACCGCGGCGCCGATTGGCGCGATGGGTGTTCTCGAAGCCGTCAGTCAGTCCCTTCTTGATCCTCTGTTTCCCACCGAGAAAGGCATCCGTCTGCTCGGCGTGACGCTTTCGTCTTTCGTTGACGACGAGGCAAGCGATGCGGATCAGCTCGAGCTGCAAATCTAGGTGATTGACCTCTGGCGCTCCCAGCATTGCCACTGACACAATGTTAATTCGAAACGGTCTCGAAATGATAGGGATCGTAGACTACTGCGTGGTTAGCCTTGTTACATCGGCGATGAACACCCGCAGTGAACATCTAGGCGGCCGTGTCTCGACTGTAGAACATCCTCGCCGACGCCTCGAGTACCGAGCGATGTTTCGTTGCGTCGAAGGCGCCCGCCGGAAATGTCTCGATAAGATACTTAGCGAAGGCCTCCTTCGCACCATCTGACAGGTCAAACCACGGTTGCGATGTAATTTCTTCGAATAGTAATTTAAGGGCGCTTAATTCTTCCGGCTGAAATGCTGTCTTGACGAAAATGTGGTCCACGAACGCCTCCTCAAAATATGAGTCTAAGTAAGAGACCCCATTGCAATTTCAAGAGGTTGCCACCCGATCGTCCCAGAAGCTGGCTCGGTCGCTACAGCCTGTTCGACATCTCGAGACCCCTTTCCAACGTCCCAAAAGAGCGAACAGCACCTGCGGCGAGGATGTCGTAGCCCGCCTCCAAGACGGCGGAAAGGTTCTTCGAGCCGACGTGCGGATGACCGACCGGGACGGCATGCGCCTTGCAAATGCGCACGATTTCCGTCATCGCCCGAACGACATCGGGGTGTTCGTACTGGCGCGGATAGCCCAACTCCTGGCTCAGATCTCCCTCCCCGATCATCACCGCGCCAATACCGGGAACTCGTGAGAGGATTTCGTCGAGATTGTCGATCGCCAGCGTGTCCTCGATCATCAGGACCACGAGTATTTCGCCCTCTGGTGCCAGCGGCCACACATCGGCCTTGCGGTAATATTCGTCGGTGCCGACGCCCCAGATGCGCGCAGCGGTTCCCGGACTGTCGCCGCGAAGACCCGCGGGCTCGTAGCCCGGTACGGATTTCAGCCGCGGATACCGGCAAGCCGAGACAGCATTGTAGGCCTGTTCCGCCGTGCTGACATGTGGCCAGACGATGCCGAAGGCACCCATGTCCAGCGCCTGCTTTGCAAGCCACTGGTTCATTTCGCCGCCATTGGCGGGAATGCGCACGATCGGGGTAACGGCGGGCGACGGCAGGCCGGTCGCGATCGCGCGCGGGGCATTGACCATATATTGCAAGGTGTCACGCAGGCGCACGGCATCCCATGGCCGATGCTCCATCTCATAGATGACGCCGTCATAGCGCGCAGCGCTTACCCAGAGCGCGGCTTCGGGTTCTGCCGGAGCGAAGGTGGCGAAGGCCTTGCTGCCGGATTCCAGTGTGCGGATAAGCTGGTTGAGGCGGGTCATGGTGGGTCCTCCTCTTAACGTGCAATAAGCTGGTTGAGACGGGGGAAGACGCGCCGGGCATTACCCTCGAAGATCTTGCGGCGGCCATCCTCATCGAGATGGTCGAGACGATCGATATAGCGCTTCGTGTCGTCGAAGAAGTAGCCGCTGTCCGGGTCCACGCAGCGCACCGCGCCGTGCATCTCGGAGGCGAAAAGAACGTTATCGACTGGAATGACCTCGGCCAGCAGATTGATGCCGGGCTGATGGTAGACGCAGGTGTCGAAGAACAGGTTCTCGCCCATCATAACCGCCGGCTCTGGGCGTTTCCTGTCGAGCGCCATACCGCGGTAGCGGCCCCAGTGATAGGGCACCGCTCCGCCACCATGCGGGATGATCATCTTCAGACCGGGGAAACGCTCGAACAGATCGGACTCGAGGATCTGCATGAAGGCGGACGTATCGGCGTTGATGTAATAGGCCCCGGTAAAATGGTGATTGGGATTGCAGGATTGGCTGACATGGATCATCGCCGGTACGCCAAGTTCCTCCAATCGCTCGTAGAGTTTGAACCACCATGGATCAGTGAGCGGCGGCTCCGTCCAGTGGCCACCGGACGGGTCGGGATTGAGGTTGCAGCCGATGAACCCCATCTCCTCGACGCAACGGTCGAGTTCCGGGATTGCGTTTTCCGGCCGGCAACCCCGGGATTGCGGGAGCTGGCAGACAGGGGCGAAGTTTTTCGGATATAGATCGCACACCCGTCGAATGAGATCGTTGCACACGCGGGACCATTGCTGACTCATCCTCTCGTCGCCGATATGATGGCCCATACCGCCGGCGCGTGGCGAAAAGATCGCGAGATCGGTCCCGCGTTCGCGCTGCATGCGAAGTTGCGTCTTTTCTAGGCTCTCGCGGATTTCGTCGTCGGTGATGACCGCGCCTTCACGCCCGCCAAGCTGCGACAGGTCGCCTTTCGCGTCGATCTGCGCTTTGCGCCAGCCTTCGTGCTGCGCAGGTGCGGTGGTATAATGGCCGTGGCAATCGATGATCATCGTCCGTCTCGCATGTTGTGTGGAAAAATCAGGCGCCGAGCGCAGCGGTCGTTTCGTCGAACAGCTCATCGACCGACAGACGGCGATCAATCAGGCCGTCGAACAGGGCGAAGTCGATGATTGCCTCCAGCGAAGGGCGTAGCGCAGCAAGTGTGAACGGCCGCATCTGCCGCCCTTGCTCCGAGGGAATGTCGCGATCGCGGCTTTCAAGCAGTGAGTCGTAGAGCGCACAGATCACGTCCGGCCGCTGACGGCTGAGATCGGCCCGCGCGACGAAAATGTGGTTCATCGGCACGATGCCGGTTCGGTAGTTCCAGTCGGACGCGACTGCTTCTGGCTCGGCGATCACCGGCTGCAGACGCGGATCATCCGGCTTTTTGTTGCCGAGGATTGCCGCATCGACATCACCGTCGAGCAGCAGTTGGGACAGTGAGCGATCCTCGATCCGACTGACATTGTCGGGCTCGCGATACTCGGCCATATGCGCGTCCTCTTGCGCGATCCAATGCACATCCTGCGGTGACACGCCATATTCGGTGCGCAGGATGCCGCGCACCCAGGTGACCGTCGTCTGCGTGTAGGAGCGAATACCGATGCGCTTACCAGCAAGGCCCTGCGGCAACAGCGTGCCACGCGAGGCGTCATGCGCGAGCGTATGGTGCTGGAACCGTCCGCCGATCGGAGCCGGCAGAAGCAGTAACGGGCGCCCGAGCGCGCGCGCCTGCAGATAGGTGACGATGGCAAGCTCACCGCAATCGAACCGGCCCTCACGGACCATCGGCTTGAACCCGTCATGCGTGATCTTAAAGCTGTCGTCGAAATCGAAACTCAAAAGCTCGCTTTTCAGCGTCCCATCCTTGAGCGAACGGGTACTGGGATTGTCGCCAAGAAGCGTGTGAAGACGCACCTTGCCTTGGCTGGGATAGGATCTCGGTTCGAACACGGACGCCACCTGAAGGATCAAATTGGTCAAAGAAATGCCGTCCGCCGCAGAGCGGTCGGCAGGGACTAGTGGCCCCGGCGCCCGAGGGCGCCAGGAGATTGTCTAGAAGATCAGAGAAGCTTGATCGCTTCCGCCGCCAGCGACATGTCGACGGTCTTGTCGAAGGGGAGCTTCTCCTGTTGCACCTTGACGCGGATGTTCAGGTCCTGAACGTAATCCACGCCTTCAGGCGTAATTTCGAGGTCGTTGGCGAAGGGTTGGTTCTCCTGCATGAATTTCCATTGGAACTCGGATGCAGCGTCAAAATCGGCACCCGTTCCACTCAAGGCAGTGCGGCGCGCCTCTTTGAAGGCTTCGAGTGAATCGGGACTCGATACGTGGCGAAACAGGGCTGCATAGGCGGCTAGCGTGTGCACCAGCAACTCCCGCTTGGATGTGATCGCATCATCGGATGCATAGCCGCCTTGGAACGGGAATTCCTTGAGATCGATCCACATACGGCCGCCTTCGACGATGTGGACGCCCTTTTCCTCGGCGATCGGAATGTTGTCGATCTGGCTCGAGCCTGCATCGACGACGCCTGCGACAATCGCCCGGAAAACGTCGGCGCTGCTTCCGACATTGGCGAATGTCACCTCATCGGGGTCGACACCGTTCTTGAGCAACAGGGCGAGTGTCACCTGGTGCAACTGAGCGCCGATCGCACCGATGCCGATGCTTTTGCCACGCAGGTCGGCGATCGACTTGACGTCGGGATTCTTGCTGAAGATTGCTTGCTGACCATAACGGACGGAGCCGTTCACGAGCTTTACCGCCGCACCCTTGCTGACTGCAGGGAAAAGCTGCGAAAAGCCGGAAAGCGGACACAGATCGATATCACCCGCAAGGACACTGCCCATCAGCTTGTTACCATCCTGCACAAAGGTCAGATCGGCGGTAAGACCAAACCGCTTCAGGAAACCACCCTGCTGCAGCAGCGTCTGCATGGTGGTGGCGAGATTACTGGAGGCGGTGGCAATGTTTACGTGACCCGAGAAGCCGGACTGCGCCCAGCCGACACGTGCGACGAGCATGCCGCCTGCAAGACCTGCGGCTCCCGCGAGGAAATTTCGGCGACTGATGGTGTAGGATTCCTGTTTCATCTGGGTCCTCCCTGACCGTTGAAATGGAAATGAAGCATGCCGGGCATTCGGCTTGCGGGTCTGCGGAGAGCTACGGCACGCCGCAGGACGCCGCCGTACGGTCTAGTCGTCCACGTAGCGCCAGGGCGCGAAGTACTTGTCGAGGCTTCTCAGCGCGATCGTGAGCGTCACGCCCAGCAACATCAGCACGAGGATCGGCACGAACATAGATGCGGTGTCGTACTGGTTGCCGTATTTCACGATCATCGCGCCGAGACCGTTGATGGCGGTGTAGAACTCCGCGACGACCATTCCAATCAGACCGCGGCCGATACCAAGCCTCAGACCAGTCATCATGTAAGGCAGAGCCGATGGCAGGATGATCTTTCTAAAGATTTCCGGTTCGGTCGCATCGAATGCCGCGCCGACATCAATGAGGTTGCGGGGAACGTTCTTTACCCCGGCAATCGCATTGATGAGGATCGGGAACACAGTCAGCAGCGTGACGATGAAGATCTTGGCGCTGTCGCCGAGACCGAACCAGATGATGACGAGCGGAACAATCGCCACTTTCGGCGTGCAGTAAAGGGCATTGACCAGCCAGTCCGCCGCGGCCTCGACATAGCGGTAACGACCGATCAGAAGACCAAGTGCAAGGCCGATGATCGTTGCAAGGCCAAAAGAAATCGCGACGATGCGCAGGCTCGAATAGGTAGCGCTGATCAGTTCACCTGATGCGGTGAGGCGCACGGCGGCTGCGGCAATTGCCGACGGATAGGACATGAACAGCGGATCGACTTGCCGGCCAAGGATTTCCCAGCTGCCGACCGTAAACACAATCGAAGCGAGCCGTACGGCCCACAGGTGGGATTTTTTGACCTTTGGCGGCTCGATGTCCTCGTAGTCGATATTCGGCACAGGATTGGTTTCTGTAGTCTTGGCCGAACCTATGTCGAGCTCGCCGGATATGGATTGTACTGTCATTGTTCTGTTCCCTTCGATTTACGCCGCGACAGCGGGAGCCGAGCGGATCAGCTCCCACATGCGGCCGCGCAATTCCTGGAAACGCGGGTCGCCGCGAAGCTCGGGAAGCGGCGGGCGGGGGTGGTCGAAGGGAATATCGATCACTTCCTTCACCCGACCCGGCTTTGCAGCCAGAACGATGACGCGATTGCTGAGATAGATCGCCTCGTCGAGGTCATGGGTGACGAAGATTGTGGTTTTGCCGACCTCCTGTTGAATTCGCAGAAGCTCTGCCTGCAAAACCTCGCGTGTCTGTGCATCGAGGGCGCTGAAGGGCTCGTCCATCAGCATGATGGCCGGGTCGATAGCGAGCGCCCGCGCAAGGTTGACACGCTGCTGCATGCCGCCGGAAAGCTCGTGCGGAAACTGCTCCTGTGCATGGCTGAGACCGACGAGCGCAAGCAGGTCCTGGGCCTTCTCGCGGCGCTTGGCCGGCGGGATGTTCTGCAGCTCAAGACCGAACTCCACATTGGCCCGTGCAGTGCGCCAGGGAAGCAGGCTTGCCTGCTGGAAGACGAAGCCGCGGTCGCGCCCAGGTTTGACCACTACTTTGTCATCGACCTTCACGTCGCCGGCATCGTGGCGGATGAGCCCCTGGATGATCCTGAGAAGCGTTGTCTTGCCACAGCCGCTCTCGCCGATGATCGAGACGATCTCGCCTTCGAAGATGTCGAAGCTGACATTACGAAGCACGGGCAGGAAACTGTCAGGCGTCCCTCCCCCTCCGCGGATTCGAAAGGTCTTCGAGACCTTCTCCGCGGATAGTTTGATCCTGTGTTCCATTGGTTCCTCCTCCAATAGGTCCAAGCGGTTCAATCCCTAAGAGAAGGGTACAGCTTTTGCGCGGTTGTCGAGAAAATCGCGTCTCGATCGCTGTCGGTCAGCGACGAGAGGGCGATTTTCATGTCGTAGAGATTCTCCTTGAGCACGCCTGCGGTTGCCGGATGGTTCGAGCCCCAGGCAATGCGGTTCGCCCCGAAGACGGAAACGAGCTTCGGAAAGAAGGTCTCGCAGCTCGCCGGCGCCTTGCGTGCCTCGCGCACACCGCGCGGCGTCAGCTTCAAGTAGATGTTCTCGAAAGCGGACAGAGCGAAAAGGCTTCGTGCTCCATTGTAGGGCGGGCCATCCTGCACGTCGGGCCGGCCGAGATGATCCAGGATGATGTTGACCCCTGAAAAACGCTTGGCCATGCCGGCGACCTGCGCATGCCCGGACGGAACGGTCTGGATGCACACCGGCAAACCGAGTTCGGTGCACAAGGCCCAGGCTGGGAAGGATGCCGGGTCGTCCAGCGCATTATTGTCAAAGGACTTCGTGCTGCCGCCACCAGTGAAGAGCCGTACGCCGCTCAGGTTGCGCCCGACCCAGTAGCGGATCTTTTCTTCCGCGTCCGGCGCCGCCATGTCGATGGCTCCGACACCTGTAAAACGGTCGGAATGATGCGCCGTCGCATCGGCGACATAGGAATTGTCGTAGCCGTAGCAGGTCGAGGGTTGCACGACGGCGGCCTTGCGGACGCCCGCCTCGTCCATCGCCTCGATAAGCTGCTCGATCGTGAGCGACTGATGGCGGGACCACTCGGAGCGCTCACCGAAGATCGGTGCATGCGGATAGCGCTGCTGGTCGTCTGAAATGATATGAGGGTGGATGTCTATGACTGGCACGTTCATTTTGATCCTCTTGTCGCCCCGCCGAACGCGGGACCGGTGACGAAGGACAACACCATTCGCCGAGATACTTTGAGGAGGGGCTGGGACGACGAGCGGCATAAGATCGCTCATCAGCAAGTCTGAAGCAGTGCCCGGCTTGGCGCTTGCGCGAACAAATTTCTTTGAAGCGATTGGCGCTGGGCCGGCGTTTTCGGGACCTCCTCCGTCCGAAAACGTCCTGCGACGACACGATGTACGTTACGCGCAGTCGGTGGAAGTTCTCCAATTGGAATTGGTCTGCCCCGTATAAAAAAAAGCAGAAGCACCAACGACGGCGATCGCCGTCTCGGGATGCTCAACGATTACCACTCCCGGAGAAGTTTGAAGCCTCCGCACGAAGAATATTGAGAAAACGCGCCTGGACAGGTGTCGGTACCCATCCCTGCCGCATTGTGACGCCCTTCTCTTGCGAAGCGAAGGGAATGGGGGAATCGATGACGTGTACCAGCTTGAGCATAAGCGCGGTGTCAGCTTCATGGCGGCTGACGAGCGCCAGCCGGTCGCTCGAGTTCAAAACCGCGAGGATCGTGTTCAGCGAACTTGCCTCGATGCCGAGCGTTGCCGTGACGCCAAGCTTGCGCAGCAGCCAATCGAACTGGCTGCGGCGCGGGCTGCCCGCCTTAGGCACGACCCAGTTATTGACGCGGAGATCGTCGGCCGTAACGCTGGACCGCTCCGTCAGCGGATGCCCGCTTCGGCAGATCAGGCAGTAGGGGTCCGTGAACATCATTTCTGTCTGTAATTCATCCGTGGTATCACCCGCCCTCAGCACACCGAAAATCAGATCGATCTCACCGCGACGCAGACTGTCGATCTGCATGTCGTATGGGGCGTTGGTTACATATACCTGCGCATCCGGGACCGCATTCGTCAGCTTTGCGATCGTCGTGCCTATAAGATAGGCGCCGGACATCGGCAGCGTGCCGACCAGCACGCGCCCGCTTTCGACGCCGTCCAGAAAGCGGATATCGTCAACCGCTGCGTCCATCTCACGAAGCGCGAGAGCAAAGCGGCGCGCCAGTTCCATGCCGGCGCCATTCGCCTGCTGGCCGTTCTTCGACGCCGTGTATAGGGAGACCGAGACGTTGGCCTCCAGCTCGCGCGCAGCGCGCTGCAGCGAGGCGATCGAAACACCGATATCACGCGCCGCCTGCGAAAACGAATTGCGCCCGGCGATTGCCATCAAGCAGCGGATCTGCGTGCTCGTAATATTGCGCACAACGGCAGGATTTGCCTGCCCCCGGGACAAAGTGGCGATGGCAGCCTCGATCTGCGCCAATGCCCGCCTGACGCGTTTGAGCAATACGTCTCCGGCTGGAGTTGGAAAGGTGCCGTTGCGCGACCGGTCGAACAGCGGGCGTCCATAACGCTCCTCCAGCACGGAAATCGCCTGCGAAACCGCAGGCTGGGAGAGCCCCACATCCTCTGCTGCGCGGCTGACACTGGCATGCTTTGCAACGGCCTCCATCACACGCAGATGCCGAGGATTGGGCAGTGCGGGAAGGCCCGTATGCAGTGTGTCGAGATCGTCCAAGTCCTTCATGATGCGCCCTCCCAGGCATCGAGGTATCGCTACCAACAAATGGCCACCCTTCACAAAATCCTATACCACGCATTCTCTCAAGGCATGGCCAGGTCCGTGGCTTTATGGGGATTTGCCGATTTTTTCGGCCGTTCCTTCCCTCTCTTCCCCATCAGCTTATGCCAATTCTTCTCCATTCACCAAAGAAGGGTTCAGATTTTTTTTATGGACATTGCGGCTGTTCGAATTTGTTGAGGACAGGCAATTGCCGCACTGTTCCGACATCGGGACTGTCCTCCTTCCGCCTTTCATGGCCTGGGCTGATACCACCCGATCAGGGAGGAGCCTGACCATGAACGCGTATAGCAGCAGCAAGTGCACCGCTCGTACGAGCCGGCATTGGATTAGCTGATGAGTACCCTTGGCGTTGAGAGCGCATTGCTCGTTTCGCATGATCGGCTTGCAGCGCTGGCTGCCGGCATTCTCGCGGCAAGCGGGATGGGCGACGGGGATGCGGCGACCGCAGCCAACCTGATCGTCGAAGCCAACCTTTGCGGAGCGGATGCTCACGGCGTTTTCCGTCTTCCGGACTATTCCGCGCTCCTTCGGAAAGGCCTCATCAATCCCCGCCCGTTGGTAACATCGGATATACGCGGCCCTGCGGTCGCGCTTGTGGATGGCGATGGCGGCATCGGCCATCTCTCGGCCTTGCGCGCGGCAGAACTGGCGGGCGAGCTTGCGCTGACAGCCGGCGTCGCCTGGGTCGGCGTGAGACGCTCAAACCATGCGGGCGCAACGGCAATCTACGCCGAACATATCGCCCGCAAAGGCCTTGTTGGCATATGCGCATCTGTTGCTGCCGCCAACCATATGGCGCCGTGGGGTGGCGCTGAGCCGCTTCTCGGCACAAATCCGCTGGCGATTGCCGTACCGTCGGCAGGCCAAGCGCCCTTCGTACTGGACTTCGCGACATCAGTGGCCGCGTTCGGCGCCGTGAAGACGCTTGCCATGGCCGGCCAAAGCTTGCCGGGTGGTTGGGTTCTCGATCGCATGACGGGCGAGACGCTTACCGATCCCACAAAGCTTTCACAAGGCACGCTTGCCCCCATCGCCGGACATAAGGGCAGCGGGCTCGCCCTCGCGATTGGGCTTTTAGCCGGCGTGATGAGCGGCGCGGCGTTCGGCCGCGACATACGCCCCTTCGATCAGCCCGCCGACGCTCCGGCGAATGTCGGCCATATGGTCATCGCCGTCGATCCCGGTCGCTTCATGCAACGGGCACAGTTCGAGGCCGAAGTCGCCCGCCATCTCGATAGTTTTGCCGAAAGCACGCCAACACTTGGGGCAAGCGCTGTTCGCTGGCCTGGTGCCCGCCGCGCCGCAATATGTGCCAAACGCTCGAAGGGAGGCATCCCGCTCGACCGCAGCGTCGCGAAACGACTTGCGGACCTTGCGCACCAACTCGATTGCCCGATCCCCTTCTCGCTATAAATCGCAACAGCTACAGGAACTGACAATGTCCGACGTGCCCAAGTATTTCATGTACTTCCCCGGCAATTACCGATGGTCTTCCGCCTTCATCAACATGCTTGGACGAACCCCCTATGGCGGCACCGACATCAGCGAGTTGCACAAGGTTGGGCGTCAATTGCAGGGGAAAAGAGCGGACGATGACGAGGCCTGGTTCAATGCCTTTATCCCCGTCGCGGATGAAGTGCGGCAGCGCGGCGAAGCCTTCGAGGCGTCCGGCCATCCGGTCTCGGCCGCAGCATTCTATCTGAGGGCATGCCACTATTATCAGATGGGCGAACGCTTCCGCACGCCCAAAGACCAGCGTGCGCTCGATGCCTACCGCACCGGCGTCGAGTGCTTCCACAAATTCGCGAAACTGGGTGACTACAATATAGAGATCGTCGAGGTTCCCTTCGAAGGCGGCAACCTGCCGGGCTATTTCGTCCCGGCGCAGAATGCGAAATCCGAACGGACGCCCTGCGTGGTCTTCTTCGACGGCCTGGATGTGACCAAGGAGATTCAGTTCGTGCTCGGGGTGCCTGACCTCATCAAGCGCGGCATCTCGGTTCTCGTCATGGACGGCCCCGGCACGGGCGAGGCGATCCGCTTCCGCGGCCTTCACCTGCGCCACGACTACGAAGCCGCCGGCGGCGCCTGCATCGATTACCTGGAAACGCGTGAAGACGTCGACTCGAAGAAAATCGGCGTCGTAGCCATCAGCCTCGGCGGATATTACGCCCCGCGTTGCGCAGCCATGGAGCCGCGCTTTGCCGCCTGTGTCGCCTGGGGTGCTATCTGGGATTACCACGCGGTGTGGAAGCGCCGCATCGAAGCCTCGTTCAACGCCTCCATGTCCGTGCCGGGCCACCACATCACCTGGATCCTCGGCGTAGACACCCTCGAAGAGGCACTCGAAAAGCTCGAGCCTTTCCGGCTCGACGGCGTCGTGCAGAACATGAAATGCCCCTTCCTCGTCACCCATGGCGCGGATGACGAGCAGGTGCCGCTCAAAGACGCCCAGGCCCTTTTCGACGCCATCGGCTCCGCGGACAAGACCATCCGCGTCTTCGATGGCGAGGAAGGCGGGGCACAGCATTGCCAGCGCGACTATCTCACTTACGGCACCGCCACGATGTGGAGCTGGTTCGAAGACAAGCTGGTCCATGGCCGTTGAGCGATACGGCCACGACAAAGCCAGGTCGAGGCCAATCCTGCTTTAGAATAAAAGACATGGAGAAGCGTGATGAGCGTGAACAGCTCTGCCGCCACCATCGCCACGCCCATCGCTGCCATCCACGGCCTCATTCGCGATGCGATGCGCGCCTGCAACCTGTCCGCTGCAGACGCTGACCGGGTCGCGGAGTTGATGGCAGAGGCGGACCTAACCGGCGCCGATGGTCATGGCATCTTCAGGCTGCCGCAATATGTCCGCCGTATCCGTGGCGATGCGGTTAATACAACACCCGATATTCGCGCCGAAATACGGGGGCCATCCGTTGCAGTCGTTGATGGCGATAACGGCATGGGCCATCTGGTGATGAGCAAAGCGGCCGAGACTGCCATTTCTCTCGCTCGGGAAACCGGCATCGGATGGGTCGGCGTGCGAGGATCGAACCATGCCGGCCCCGGCGCGCTTTACGCCGAGATGCCGGTGAAGGCCGGAATGATCGGTATCTACTCCGCCGTTGCAAGTGCAAACCACATGGCCGTCTGGGGCGGCACGGAGGCGTTGTTGGGAACGAACCCCCTTGCGGTGGGTATCCCCGCCGGAAACGGCCCTCCCGTGCTCCTCGACATCGCAACGACCGTCGTGTCCTATGGCACGGTCAAAGGGCGGGTCCTTCAAGACAAACCCCTGCCGGAGGGCTGGATGGTCTCGAAGGAGGATGGAGCTCCGTTGACCGACCAGACGCGCACGGCTGACGGGGTGCTTCTTCCCATCGGCGGATACAAGGGCAGCGGCCTTGCCCTTGTCCTGGGCATTCTGGCCGGAACTCTCAATGGCGCCGCCTTTGGCAAAGAGGTCATCGACTTCAACGCCGACAACACGTCGGCCACCAATACCGGTCATTTCATCCTTGCGCTGGATATTGCACGCTTCATGCCACCGGACGTATTCGCGGCGGTGCTGAGCGAGCAATTGGCCAACCTGCGGTCCGGCCAGACAATCGCCGGCATGCGAATCCGCATGCCGGGTGAGCAACGCACGGCGCGCCGCGCAGAGCGCTCGTCGACGGGTGTTCCCCTCGCCGCCCCTCTCGTCACGCAACTCGATGCGCTTGCTACCGAGCTCGGCATTGCCACGCTTAGCGCAAGGGTGTGACGATGGCGGAGAAAGCCATCGTCACCACCAACCCCGCAACCGGCGCGGAGATTGCCGCATTCGAACCCCATGACGATGCCTACGTAGACAGGGCTTTGACGGCGGCGGCGGATGCGCAGAAGGCGTGGCGCAGAGTGTCGGTCGACGATCGCGCCAAGCTCCTCGCCGGCATGGCGCGTGTTCTGCGGGCGGGCAAACCGAAATATGCGGCCCCGATCACGCAGGAAATGGGCAAGCCGATTGTGGAAGCGGAAGCCGAGATCGAGAAATGCGCCTACAATTGCGATTTCTACGCCACGCAGGCCGGCAAGGCGCTGAAGAAGCAGGTGCTCGAACTCAGCGGATCGGACGCGTTCATCGTGCTCGCCGATGCCAATCTGGACGAGGCTGTCGCCGTTGCTGTAAAAGCACGCTACATCAATGTCGGCCAGTCCTGCGTCAACGCGAAGCGCTTCATTGTCGAGGACAGCATCGCCGATCGTTTCGTCGCGCTATTTTGCGCAGGGGTTGCCAAGTTGAAGGTCGGCGACCCCACCGAGCGCGACACCAATATCGGCCCGATGGCGCGCGAAAACCTGATGGCCGCACTTCACGCGCAGGTCGAGAAGACAATTGCTGCCGGTGCCGAACTGAAGGCCGGCGGCGCGCCGGTCGACCGTCCGGGCTATTTCTATGCGCCGACCGCGCTCGATCATGTAACGCCCGACATGGTCGCCTTTTGCGAGGTGACGTTCGGTCCCGTCGCCGCGATCATCCGGGCAAAGGATGCAGAAGACGCTGTGCGGCTGGCGAACCAAACCGAATTTGGCTTGGGATCGGCAATCTGGACGCGGAACATCGCCCGCGCACGCACGCTTGCCCGTGACATCGACGCCGGTGCCGTCGTCATCAACGGCATGGTCGCTTCCGACCCACGCTACCCCTTCGGCGGCATCAAGCGGTCCGGCTACGGGCGCGAACTCGGCGTCTACGGCATCCGCGAATTCGTCAACATCAAGTCCGTCTGGATCGGTCCAGCCAAGCCAGCAGCATGAGGAGACCAAGCATGACCGGAGCCGCCATCCTTCGCCCGAGAGAGATGAAGACCAACGACCGCGGTGGCGGCGCGCGCACCACGCCATTGGTCACCCGCGCCTGCGGCTCCACCAGCATGATCAACGGCATCACGGCCTTCGATCCGGGGGCGGCGATCGGGCTGCATAGCCACAATTGCGAGGAAAGCGTCATGGTAATCGAAGGCCGGGCGATCGCGGAGATCGACGGTGTCGAACATCATCTCGACACCAACGACACGACCTGGATCCCCGCCAACGTCCCGCATCGCTTCATCAACGCCTCGGACAAGCCCATGCGCATCTTCTGGACCTATGCCTCCATCGACGCAACACGCACCATGATCGCAACCGGCGAAACCCGCTCGATCGATGCCGAGCATGGGAAGGCCAAGACATGACGCCTGCTGGCGTGCTCGACCGATAAGCCGATCACACCACAGCAAGGCAGGGAAAAAGCTGCGCCCGGAGTGCCGAGGCATAAAATGCCCCTAGTGTCGAAGCGGCGAGACTACATCTTGTCGGGTAGAGATTTGGCCAACTCGTCGATCGCCAGCCGCACGCTGAATGGCAAATGCGCTGTCTTCATCCATACCGCATGCACAGGATATAGAAACGGCCTCTCGGTCGGCAGCACATTGATGAGAGTTCCAGCCTCTAGCCTGTCCTTTACCAGCCACAGCGGCAGCCAAGCCAAGCCTTCGCCGTCGGCCGCTGCATCGGCGATCGCATTTAAATCGTCAAGACGCAGACGTCCGGTAACAGAGACCTTAGCATCCGGCTCGGATCCACGTGGAAAAATCCATGGAGCGACAATTCCCGAGCGGCGGTAGAGTACCACCACATGCGCCGCGATGTCAGAAATCGTCTCCAGCGTCCCGTTCGCTTGGAGATAGGCGGGAGATGCGACGACGATCATCTTCTGCGTGGCAATCCGTCGGGCGATGTGGTCCGTCCTATCCGCCAGTTCCCCGGTACGTACGGCGAAGTCATACCCCTCTTCCGCGAGGTCGCTGATGCGATCGGTGAAGGATAGGTCAAGTTCGAGCCCCGGAAAGCGGCGCGTCAACTGCAGGAGTATGGGCGCCACGCAGCGTCTTCCGAAATGGACGGGCAAACTCACCCTCAGTCGCCCGCGGGGTTGTGTCAGATCCCCGGCGACCAAGGCGTCGGCGGAATCCACCTCAGCAAGGATCGAACGGCATCGCGCGTAATAAGCTTTGCCAGGCTCCGTCAAATTTTGCTTTCTCGTGGTGCGATGCAGCAGGGTAATGCCGAGCCGATCTTCGAGAAATTTTATGTGCTTCCCCACCATCGGCCCGGAAATCTCGAAGGCGTCCGCAGTTGCAGCGAACGACCCGAGGTCGACCGCCTTGACGAAGACTGCCATGCTTGTCAAACGATCCATATTCATAACCATTGATTATTTCTGACATAAAGTATTCGTCATTTATCGCGAGGTCCGCGTCATTCATAGATCATTCCAAATCATTATTTCGGGGTTACCCTATGGCACGCGCTATCGTATTCCACCGGCACGGCGGACCGGAGGTCCTGCAGATCGAGGAAATCGACATTCCTGGGCCTGGCCTCGGCGAGGTTCGCATTCGCGTAAAGGCCTTGGGGCTGAATCGTGCCGAAACATTGATACGGGCGGGTACTTATATCGAAACACCGACATTGCCGGCCCGGCTGGGGCTTGAGGCATCCGGCGTTGTCGATGCCGTCGGCGCAGGCGTCGACGGGTTCTCGTCGGGCGATGCGGTGAGCGTCATACCTCCTATATCGATGACCACTTATCCCACGCACGGCGAGTTTGCCGTCCTTCCCGCCAACCATGTCGTCAAGAACCCTGCGAACCTTGGCTGGACGGAGGCTGCGGCCGTCTGGATGCCCTACCTGACTGCCTACGGCGCCCTTGTGGATTTGGCACAACTGCAACCGGGCGAACCCGTCGTCATAACGGCGGCATCGAGCAGCGTCGGCATCGCGGCGATCCAGATTGCCCGCAAGATCGGCGCCGTCCCTGTAGCACTCACCCGCACATCGGCGAAGCGGCAGGGACTGCTCGATGCGGGAGCGGAATATGTGATCGCAACGACCGAGGAGCCGCTTTCACAGCGGCTGCGGCAGATTACAGGATGTGAGAATATCCGGGTCGTTCTCGACGCGGTCGGCGGCCCCATGGTCGGCGCTCTGTCGGATGCCATGTCAAAAGGCGGCATCCTCATTGAATATGGTGGTCTCGATCCGCAGCCGACGCCATTTCCGCTGCTCGCAGCCTTGTCGAAGACCCTGACCCTGCGCGGCTATCTGGTGCACGAACTCATTCGGGATCCGAACCGGCTGGAACACGCTAAGGCTTTTATTGTCGATGGCCTGGCCTCCAGCACACTTGTTCCGACAATCGCCAGGACCTTTGCGTTCGATGATATCGTGGAAGCTTACCGCTATCTCGAATCGAACAGTCAGTTCGGTAAAGTCGTCGTCACTCTTTAGACGCGAGGCTATCCGACGCCTCGATAGGCGCGATGAAATCTGTATCGGAACAAAACCCACCGTTCGGAGTTCACGACCCAGCGTGATGTCATAGACAAGGTGGAATCCGTGAAAGAACGATGCGAGCAGCGGACAAAAGATGATCAAAATGTATTGGCAATTGCGGCGTTGTTCATAGCAGATCTTCCGGTTTGAAGCGTCCAGATGTGACTCTTGTGAGACTCCACTTTCGTGCTCGCATGAGCAAAAACTGCTATTGAGCTGGCCCAGCAGTGCAGCCTTGCCCTTGCCCGACAAGATGGGAGCGCATAGATTCCACGACGATTTTTGTGTTCGATCCATCGCTTAAGACGTGTTTCGTTGCGACGCCGCTTTGGGGAGATGTTGGCGGTCCCACTTTGGAGGAAAGATTGGCAGGTAGCGAACGACGCTTTTCTCTCAGGAGACGCACACAGGCGGCACATGAGCGACTGGACGCTTCCGTGGGCAGTTTCAATACCGTCGACGAATATGGGCGCTATCTGACGAGCGTGAGCAGGTTCCGCGCTGCAATGGAGGGCGCGTTGCAGCATGTCGTCTGGCCGGCCGGCTGGTCCTGGCGCCCGATAACGCTTGCAAAGTCTCTTAACAGAGACGCTATCGACCTGGGCTTGCCAGCGGCTGGAAATGCCGCTCACGACATGGACCTGAATGACCACAGTGTCTTGCTTGGTGCGCTTTATGTGCTGGAAGGCTCCACGCTTGGAGCCCGAGTTCTTCGCCAGCGGGCGGCTGCCCTCGGCCTTGATGAGGCTTTTGGAGCGCGGCATCTCGCCGTTATGTCAAAGGACATAGCGCAGTGGCAGTCCTTTCTCGTACTCTTGGACGAGGCCTCTGACTTCGATATCGAGCGGGCGGCCACGTCTGCCAATGCCGTCTTCGCCCTTGCGCTGCAATGCTTTGAAAGTGAACTTCTTGTCGCCGACTGAACCCGTCAATCTCGATACCTGCGATCGCGAGCCCATCCACATACCAGGCAGCATTCAGTCGCACGGATGCCTTCTCGCCTGTGATATCGGCCTGACGACCATCGAGCGAGCTTCCGAAAACGCACGGACCGTCCTCGGCTATGACGCTGATCTTCTCGGCCGCGATGTCGGCGACGTGGTCGGACAACAACTGCTACACGACCTGCGCAACGCGCTCGCAACCGTCTCGACTGCGTCGCGGCCAGCGCTTCTTCTCGACATGGTGTGCGGGGAGCGTGTGTTCGACATTGCCATCCATCACCACAAATCCGCGGTCATCGTCGAGTTCGAACAGGCGCCTTCGATTGGCCAGCCCCTGCATATCGCACGCGAGATGATCGGCCGCATCAGCGACATCACCGATGTCGACCGTCTCGTGCAACGGGCAGGTCGGATCGTTGCCGGCGCGACCGGCTACGACCGCGTGATGATCTATCGTTTCGAGCAGGACGGTTCAGGAAAGGTCGTCAGCGAGACAAAACGCGCCGATCTTGAAAGCTTCCTCGGCCAGTATTTTCCGGCGAGCGACATTCCACAGCAGGCGCGCGCGCTGTACCTCAAGAACACGATCCGCGTCATCGCCGACGCCAGTGGCGAGCGAGTGCCTGTCAATCCACTGCTGGATGCGTCCGGCGAGCCGCTCGATCTCAGCTTCGCGCATCTGCGCAGCGTTTCGCCTATCCATTGCGAATATTTGCGCAATATGGGTGTCGCGGCCTCTATGTCGATCTCCATTATCCTCGATGGCGCCCTTTGGGGCCTGATCGCCTGTCACCACTACTCTCCCCAAGCCCTGCCCATGGCGCAACGCGTGGCGATGGAGGTGTTCGGCGAGTTTTTCTCGCTTCATCTCAAGTCACTGAAGGAGCGCAAGCGGGTCGCGGCCGTTGCCGGTATCCGGGAGGCGCTCGATCGTTTCCTCATTCTTTCGTCCCACCATGAAAATGTCGGTGAGCTTCTGAGGCAGAGCTTGCAGGAATTCGCCCAACTCCTGCCAAACGACGGCATCGGCGTGATGTTTGACGGAAAATGGGCCGGCTATGGCACCACTCCGCCGGACGAAGCGGTCCCCCATCTCCTCGAGTTCATCAGGATCATCAGCGAAGGTCGTGTATGGGCAACCCACGCACTGTCGCAAAAATTGCCGGAAGCTGCATCTTACAGCGATCGCGTGTCCGGGGTGCTTGCCATTCCGCTCTCCCAAACAGGATCGGACTGCCTCCTCTTCTTTCGAAAGGAGCTGGTGCAAACCCTCGACTGGGCGGGCAATCCGGAAAAGACCTACGATACCGGCCCCCTCGGTGACCGGCTCACGCCGCGCAAGAGCTTCGCGATCTGGAAGGAGACGGTGAAGGCCCAAGCCCAGGCCTGGACGGATGCGGATCGTGAAATTGCCGACATTGCACGCATCTCCATCGTCGAAATCGTGCTGAGGCACAACGAACTGATGGCGGGGGAACGGCGCAAGTCCGAGGTGAGGCAGCGCATGCTGAACCAGGAGCTCAGTCATCGCGTGAAAAACATCCTGGCTGTCATCAAGTCGCTCGTGACGAGCCCGCAGCAGCACAAGAGCACACTCGAAGACTATGTCGCCACCCTTCAAGGTCGCATCGAAGCCCTGTCGGTCGCCCATGACCAGGTGGTTCGCGGCGATGGCGGTGGCATTCTCAGCGATCTCCTGCAAGCAGAGCTTCAGCCCTACCGATCGAAAGCATCGACCGTGAGCCTTGCTGGGCCGGCCGTATGGCTCGACAGCCGCGCATTCTCCGTCATGGCGCTGGTGTTTCACGAACTCGCGACGAATGCCGCCAAATATGGCGCGCTTTCCGTCGCTTCGGGCACGGTGGACGTTTCCTGGTCGATGGCGAAGAATGATGCTTGCGAAATCTGCTGGCGCGAGCACGGAGGCCCTGTCGTGCATGTGCCCTCCCGCAGCGGCTTTGGCAGTGCACTCATCGAGCGGAGCGTTCCCTACGACCTCAATGGCGAAAGCGCGATCCGCTTCGAAGCATCCGGACTGGAGGCAACATTCAAAATTCCCCCTCCCCACGTCAGGCTGACGGCACCAGGCTCGGGAGTGGCAGTGCGGTTGGAGGAGGATGCCTCCCCTCGCCCAAAAAGGCTGAGTGCAACAGATCCTTCGGTCCTCATCGTCGAGGATCAGATCCTCATTGCCCTCGATCTGGAAGCCATGCTTGCCGACGAGGGGTTGTCGCAGGTCGCCACCACCAGTTCCGTCAAACAGGCAATGGCGCAGATCGAAGCCAGTCCACCCGACTTCGCCATCCTGGACATCAATCTTGGCGCCACGAATTCCTTCGCGGTTGCCGAGGAGCTGAAAAAAAGGGGCACTCCTTTTGTATTTGCGACTGGCTACGGAGAGGGCGCTGAACTTCCTGAGACACTGACGGGTGTGCCGATTGTCCGAAAACCATATAACCGAAATGCAATTGTTACAGCGCTCTCGTCGCTGATCGAAAGGCGCCGTTCAAAATAGGGGCAAGCTCATCACGAGCTTGAGGCCCATCAGTGCTGCCTGGCTGCGATAAACGATGACGGATCGCGTAACCGCCGCGATCCAATGGACGCCAAACAGAGGCGCATTGACGGGTTCGGGAGGACCGTAAAAATGGCATTCAGCGTGAGCTCCAAAGGCGTGTACGCAATCGCGACAACACCCTTTCTCAACGACGGATCGGTCGATTTTACTTCTATCGATCGACTGACGGACTTTTACGAGGAAAGCGGCTGCACCGGCATCACGATACTCGGGATCATGGGCGAGGCGCCTAAATTGGAGCCCGAGGAAAGCCGTGCCATCGTGAAGCGGGTGGTTTCCCGAGCCAAGGTCCCAGTCATCGTTGGCGTTTCGGCTCCCGGCTTCGCAGGCATGCGGTCTCTGGCACGCGACTCCATGGAGATGGGAGCTGCCGGCGTTATGATCGCCCCTCCGCCGGCGCTGCGGACCGATGACCAGATCGTCGGTTATTTCGCGGGCGCGGTGGATGCCATTGGAGACGATGTGCCGTGGGTGCTGCAAGATTATCCGCTTACCTTGACGGTCGTTATGTCGCCGGGCGTGATCGCGCGGATCATGACGAACCATTCCTCCTGCCTGATGCTCAAGCACGAAGATTGGCCGGGTCTGGAAAAAATCTCGACGTTGCGCAGCCTGCAAATTGCTGGCGAGCTCAGGCCATTCTCGATTCTCTGCGGCAACGGAGGCATGTTCCTGGATTTCGAACCGGAACGTGGGGCCGACGGCGCGATGACCGGCTACGGCTTCCCGGACATGTTGACGGAGCTGATCGGCCTTTTTGCCGCCGGGAAGCGGGATGAAGCACATGGTCTCTTCGATGCCCACCTGCCGCTCATCCGTTACGAACAGCAGCTCGGCGTGGGGCTCGCCGTCCGCAAGCATGTCCTCAAACGCCGCGGCGTCATCACGACCGATACTCAGCGCAAGCCCGCTCAGTCGCTATCTTCGACTGCCAAGGCGGAGGTGGATTATCTGTTGTCTCGCCTTGCGCGATATGACAAGCGCGCCGCTCTGTAGACATTGACAGGGAGCCGAAAGGAGCGGCTAAAACCCTGAAGGGCTGCTATCGCCTGTGATGAGGCAGGTACGGTTTCTGATTGGCGATGGGTCAATCCCTGAAACGCAGGGTGCCGCCGGCTTTATCTGCGGCGACACCGCACACGGTTTCCCGGGTGCGGTTCGCTAGTTCAGGGCTTCCTCACCCGGATGTCATTCTCCTGCGGGCGCGGCAACAAGCTTGCCCGCCTTCTGATTGCGCTCATCATTGGTGACAAAGAGCGAAAGAATGACAGAGACCATGCAGAACCCGGCGATCACCAAAAGGCCGACGGTGAAGTCGCCCGTCACATCCTTCGAATAGCCCATGAGCCATGGCGATATGATTCCGCCGAACTGCGCAAGCGAGTTGATGAGCGCGATTGCGCCGGCACCCGCCAAACCACCCAGGAAAGCGGTCGGTACCGTCCAGAAGACCGAGAGAGCTGACCAAAAGCCCATGATGCCGATCGACAGGGCGATGATCTTGAGCACGGGGCTGGCGATAAGCGCTCCGGCAGCAATACCCAGCGCGGCAACCAGACAGGCGAATGCGAGATGGAAGCGGCGCTCCAATGTGCGATCCGAACTGCGTGCCCAGAGTTGCATGCCGACCAGGGCTCCGAGAAATGGAATGGCACTGATGAAGCCGACCTGGATATTGCTCAGGCCGCCGAATCCTTTGACGATCTGCGGAAGCCAGAAGCTCATGCCCCAATTGGCCATGACAAGACCGAATTCCAGAACGGCAAGCATGAGGACCTTCCGATTGAGCAAGGCCTGCCAGAAGGTGAAATTGCGGACCTTCTGCTTGGCCTCTTCCTCGGCCTTCAGCGTCTGCGTCAGCCACGTCTTCTCCTCGCGGGTCAGCCAGTGCGCATCCTCGGGACGATTGGTCAGGAAGATGAGGCAAATGACGCCGAGAATGACGGAGGGGACTGCCTCGATGATGAACATGAGCTGCCAGCCGGCGAAGCCGAATGCCGTAAAGCCAAGCAACCAGGCGGAGACAGGAGCGCCGACCACGCTGCTGAATGGGCTGACAGCCATGAGCTGTGCGAAGGTCCGCGAACGGTACTGTGCCGGATACCACTGCGCGAGATAATAGATCATGCCTGGGAAGAAACCGGCCTCGGCAAGGCCTAGGGCGAACCGCACAGAATAGAAAGTAAATTCGTCCCAGACGAACGCCTGCGCACCAGACAGGATGCCCCAGGTGATCATGACACGAGCGATCCAGATCCGGGCACCAAAGCGGTGCATCAGGACATTGGATGGCACTTCGGCCAGCACGTAGGAGACGAAGAATATGCTCGCGCCCGTCCCGAAAGCGGTTGCGGTGAACTTCAGGTCCGCATTCATCGTCAGCGCCGCGAAGCCGACATTGACGCGGTCGATCACGTTGAAGAAGTAGCAAATGAACAGAAAGGGCATCAGTCGCCAGGCGACTTTGTTGATAGTGGTCCTCTCCACAAGCGTAGTCATCGGTGTTCCTCCAAAAACCGGTAAGCCCAACATTTGCTTCGAGCCGGTCTCACGACGCAAATGCACTCGATCACCACGGTCACTCCCCACCATGGGTCTCGGATAATCTCGATATGCGTATTGTCCTACCTAGGTGGCGGGGCGCTTTGCCGCTGCCTCGCAGCCCTTGATCAACGCAGCGAGCGCCCTCATGGTTGGCACAGAGATGCCGAGTTCACTGGCATAGCGGATCACAGTGCCGTAAATGTAATCCACTTCTGTTAGGCGACCCGCGGTTAGGTCAGCCAGGACACTGGCCTTGTTGTTTCGTGCCGCACCCGACAGGATTTGGTCGAACGTTTTCGTGCGAGCCGCTGGATCCAGCACGACGCCCTTTGCCGCTGCGACCATCGCCGCTTCCTCCATCGCTGCCTCTGCGACGGAGCGGAGTTCGGGGTGCTCGATCACCTCACCGAGTGTCAGCCCGGTGGTGCCGCTTGTGCCCGCGAAGGCGATGTTGACGAGCAGCTTGGACCATTTTTCGCGCAGGATATCCTCGCTCGCGACGATCTTGAGGCCGGGTCGCGTCAACACGGATGCAACCCGGGTCGCGCGCTCCGAGGCTCCACCCTGAAGTTCTCCGATATAGCTCGGCAGATCTGCAAAACCACGGACGACACCGGGTTCCTCCAGCATCGCCGATTGGGCGGTCAGTCCCATCAGCATCTGTTGGGGACCGACGATGCCGCCAATCTCGTCTTCACTGCCCATACCATTCTGGAAACTGATGCCGACGGTCTCTCCGCCCGAAAAGAGGTGTCGGACGCTGCCCGCCGCTGCCTTGTTGGCGGTCGCCTTGCACTGGAAGAAGACGACATCTGCACGCTGGACTTCGGCACCGTTCGGCACGGCACGCATCCTAATATGGCGATCGCCCCCGAACCCGACGACCTTCAGGCCGTCACGGTTTATGCGATCGACATGGTCCTGCCAGACATCAACCAGTGTGACATTCAGACCGCCCTCCGCCAGAAGCCCGCCAAACAGGCATCCCATTGCGCCGGCACCGACAATGACAACCGCCGGATTCTCGTAATTCGTCATTTCGGTCCCTCCCCAGGCACGCTCAATTTGCTGGAAACCACGGTGCGGGCGCCCGCGCGGCCTGATCCGTCACCACGTCGATCACCACGGGCCGCTCGGCTGCGAACGCCTGCGACAAGCATTCCTGCAAGTCCGAAGGATCAGTGACGCGCATGCCGATGCATCCGAGATTCTCGGCGATCCGTGCGAAGTCCGTGTTCCTGAATTCATAGAGATCGGTCGGGTGTCCCGGCCGACTGCCATAGTTTCGATGGATCGCATCGATGCATTGTCCAAAACCGCTGTTGTTGTTGATCACGGTCACCGTGTTGATGCCGCAGCGGCGCGCCGTCTCAAGCTCGCTCATGTGGTACCAGAAGCCGCCATCGCCCGTAAAACACAAGACGGGTCGGTCCGGCGCCGCGCATTTTGCACCAAGAGAAGCAGGAAAACCCCAGCCGAGCGAGCCGGCTGCGCGGATATAATTCTGGCTCTCATGCTTCAGATCGACCAACGCCCCGGTCCAGATTCCAGCATAACCGGTGTCGGAAACAAGGATGCCGTTTTCGGGCAGTGCTTCAGTGATCTCACGGCAGAGACGCTCGGGCTTGATCGGCATAGCGTCGCTCGTGCAAGGGCCGTCATACGCCTCGTCCCAAGCTTTGTTGAGCGCACGCCAGTGTTCGGTCCACGCCTGTCGCTGCACCGGCTCCTGCAAAACTTCGGTCAACTGTTCAATCGACGTCCTCGCATCACCGCAGATCGAAACCGTGTTGGGATAGTTCCGCCCCAGTTCACGCGGATCGATGTCGATCTGGATGACGGGCGTGCCCACAGCGGGGATTGTCCAGTTTGCAGTGACCTGATCGCTCGTCTGCGTGCCGACGAGGATGACGAGATCGGCCTCGTGGACGGTGCGATTGGCGGTCCATCGCGAATAGGTTCCGATGACGCCCACCGAGAATGGATGATCACCCCGAATGATATCCTTGGCATTCAGAGACGTTGCGACCGGGATGGCATGCTGCTCGGCGAGGCGCCGGATCGCGGCGCCCGCATCGGAGAGGCGCGCGCCTCCTCCTGCAAGAATGACGGGGCGCTTCGCCGCTGTCACGAGGCGTGCCGCCCGCGCGATGCTGTCCACATCGGCGCCGGGACGATGCGTGGGGTAATGGGTAAAGGGCGCATCGATGATGACGTTCGAGACACCAGTCGCCGTTTCGATCAGTTCCCCCGCAAAACCGCCGGCAATATCGAGATGCGCCGGACCGGGCGAACCCGACATCGCCTCACGGAGCGCCTGCCGGAGAAGACGTGGCAGCTGCTCGAACGTCTCGACGGTCGCGTTGAATTTCGTAACGGCCTCGAACATCAGCCGGTGGTCGATCTCCTGATAGGCGTTGCGGTGTTGCGCATGCGGCGCCTTCTTGCCCGTGAGTGCAAGCACAGGCGATTTGCCGAGAAACGGGTCCTGGCAGGCAGCGGCAAGGTTCGCAGCGCCGACGGACTGGGCCAGGCAGACACCAGGCCGGCGGGCTATGCGCGCATAACCGTCCGCCATGTAGACGGCGGCCGCCTCGCTATGGGCCAGCACGCGTCTCACGCCCAGCTCTTCCAGCCTTATCAGCGTTTGACGCAGGACCGACTCCATGAAGAAAACGTGGGTAACGCCATAGCCTTTCAGCGTCGAGGCGATCAGCTCCGCTCCCGACGTTGTCGAGGCCTCTATCTGTCTTTCGGCAATTGTCATGTCCTGTCTTCCGTTCGCGTTGCTGCTGCAAGGTCTCCGTGCATCACGGCCGTACCTTCTCGACGACTTCAAAAATCGTGCCTCCCACCCGGTCGGAATCGACATAGGCGAATCCGGTCCCGTCTGGACGTGTGAAGCTCTGCGTGATCGTCAATCCCTTGCGGCTGGCCTCGTCCATCGCCATGGCGAGGTCGTCGACCTCGAACCCGAGATGGTGCAGGCCCTCGCCGTGCTGTTCCATGAAATCCTTCTGGATCGTCGGCCCTTCGCCAAGCTCGATGAGTTCCAGCGTCATCGGGCCGAGCTGGGCAAAGGCGCGTTTACCGCTGTAGCCCGCGACCTCTCCGTAGTAGGTAGCGTTCGTGAAGTTGACATCTCGATAGGTGAACGGACCGATGCCGAAGGCGTCGCTGTAAAACTGGACCGTCGCGGCAATGTCCTTCACACAGATGCCGACGTGATAGAGCCGTGCAGGATCGAAAATCCGTTCATCCTGCCGGCCGATCGGTTCCTGATGTCGAATATGGCGGGTGTCGTTCATGGTTCTCTTTCCGGCCGCGATCAGGCGCCACGCACGCGTCGAAGTTTGAGGGGATCTGCCTTGGGCACCCAAGGGCGCTTGCGAACTTCGGCCTCGTTGAGGTCGGCCCCTAGGCCTGGCTTCTTCGGCAGAGTCAGATAGCCGTCCTTGATCTCGAGCGGTTCGGTCAAAAGGTCATCGCGCCACGGAACGCTGTCGACATCGACCTCAAGGATCTTGAGGTTCGGCACGGCGGCGCAGAAATGCGCGCTCAGCAGCGTCGATAGATGGCTGTAATAATTGTGCGGGGCGACCGGCGTTTCGCAGATATCGGCGAGCGCAGCGATGCGCCTTGATTCGGACAGGCCGTTCCAAGCTACGTCAACCATCGCAACGTCCACCGCGTGGGCATCCAGGAAAGGCTTGTATTGCCGCATCGTATAGAGGCTTTCGCCCGAGCAGATGGGTGTGCGTGCGGCGTTCTTCACCTGCAGAAGTGCTACGGGATCGTAGCAATCGAGCTCCAGCCACATCAGATCAAACTGTTCGACGAGGCGGGCGATGCGAATGTTTCCGTCCGCCCGGAAATTGAAGTTGAGGTCGAGGGCAATGTCGACCGTATCGCCGACGGCATCGCGGAACGTCCCGAGCAGCTTCTCGATCGACCGGCAGGTTTCGGTCGTGACATTTCCGTCGGCGCTCCAGATCGTCGACGCAGGCTCCCCCGGCACCACCATGTTGGTCTTTAGTGCGGTATACCCGCGCTCCACGACTTCCGCACCGAGTTCGGCGATATCGCCGAGCGAGCGGAGCGGCATCGAACCAACCATGTCGGGGTAGAGCGCGCGATAGGTGCCGCAATGGCTCCAATATACTCTGATTTTGTCCCGGATCGGCCCGCCGAACAGTTCGCTGACCGTCACGCCGAGCGCCTTCGCCTTGATGTCCCATAGCGCGATCTCGATGCCAGCGATCGCCTTCTGTACCACGCCCCCGAGGTTGGGGCGCGTCAGCCGGAACATTTGCCAGTACAGGGCTTCGACCGCGAAAGGGTCCGAGCCCACGAGCAGCGGCTTCAGGTCTTCGACACAGCCAAGGATTCCGTAGGGATTGACGCGATTGTCGCTGCATTCGCCATAGCCGACAATTCCCTCGTCGGTCTGGACCTTGATGAATATCCAGGGCCACCAGCCACCATCGCATAGAAGCGCTTCGACATTGGTGATTTTCATGCGATGCCTCCCCTCATCATTCCCACCTTTCGAACATCGGCGGACGCCAGCGGCGCCCGCCGACCATTCATCCTCACGCGACCTTGCGTTCCGATGCCTTGAGCTGGTCAGGGAAGGCAAAGATCGTCGTCAATTCAGAGATGTCCTCAATGTCGTCGAGCGTTTCGATGATGCGCGAGGCCTTGTCGGCCTGCTCCTGCGAGAGGACGCCGACGAAATCGATGGCGCCCTGGTACTTGCCGCCGATGTCTTCGCGGGAAGCGGGATGGCCCGCATCTCCGCGGGCGAAGACGCACTCGCGTTTCAGAACCGTTCCGTCCTTCTTTGTGACCGTGATAATGGCGGGCTGCGGGAAGTAACCGCGTTCCCATTCGGGGTGAACCTTCATTGTCACCTTCCGGCGGATTGCGGCGTAGCGTGGATCATGAGCCGCCTCGTCGGTGAAGGATGCGAGGAAGACCGGTTGCTCGATGAAGCAGGCGGCCATGGCATGCTCGATGCTGAAGCGCGTCTGGGCGGCTGTGCGGGGATCGGCGTACTTCATGTACATCGCAAAGGTGTGGTTTACTTCGACCTCGATGCTTTCCACCGCATCGATCGTCAGCTTCTCTGCCGCGATAAGGTCGGACATACCGTCGATCGTCCGCTGAAGCAGCCCGCAGCATGGATATTTGCGAATACCGATCTCCGCTGTCCGAAATCCTTCGACCAGCTCGAAATCCGGCATGCCGCCGATCAGGTCCGCCATTCCGCCGACGCCTTCGAGAATACCGGGTGCACCGTCCAGGCCCAGCTTGGCGAGCGTGGCAGCGCAAATGCCGTTGCGAGCGGCGAACCCTGCCTCGAATGTGTGGGCGCCCATGCCGGCCTGCTTGACCAGGCCCGTGCCCTGCGAAGCACCAATGCTGATGGCATTGAGTGTCTGCTCACGGTCGAGCTTGAAGAGCCTGGCGGCCGCCGCGGCATTGCCGACAGATGCGAAGACGGCGGACAGCATCCAGCCCTTCGCTCCGGCGTCGGCACAAGCCACGCCGAGCTTTCCCGCAACTTCATATCCGAGAACGAACGCCTCGATGGCCTCGCGGCCCGTCATCCGCTGATGCTCTGCGATGGCAAAGACCGGTGCAAGAACGGTGAGCGTATAAAGCCCCTCTGGAAAGGCGACATCCTCGAGTTCGGTCGCATGCGCCATGGTAGCGTTCGCCGCCGCCGCTGCTTCGAGCGTCGTCTTGAATCCGCCGCCAAACACACCGGCATGCTGAGTGCTGGCCTGCTGCCTGGCATAGGCCGTCGCGACCCGCCCGATCGGCAGGATCGAACCCGCCAGCGTGGACGACATATAGCCGCTGACGATGTCCTTGACATGTGAAACGAGATCCGACGGCAACTGCTCATACTTGAAGTCGTGCACGTAGTCAGCGATCTCGCGGGTGGTTTTCAAACCCATTGTTTTTCCTCCATTTTTACACACAGGTGGGCATTCCGGCGCCGGTGGGCGCAGGCTCTTCCGATCTTCCTGAGAAGAAGACTCAGTTCGGCATCGGGCCGCCGTTCAGCGACGGCCCGGTCGTCCTCGGAAAACCATCGGTCGAAGGATGGTCAGCCGGTGGATGCCAGTTCATTCCAGTAGAGGTCCGTTTCGCTAAATCCCATGCGCCGCGAAATCTTCAGCGCGGCATTGTGGATCAGCGCCCCGTAGTATTCGAGTTTGTCCCGGTCCACCCGGGAAGCATGAGTCGTGATGCTGACGCCGGCAATCACTTTGCGGGATCGCGAGTAGATCGGGGCACCGACGCAACGCACGTCTTCAACATTCTCTTCGTCGTCCAGAGAAAACTTCCGCTGACGCGTCGCCTGCAAATCCTTCATAAGTTCCGCGCGGCTGGTGATCGTGTGCGTGGTTTTCTTCATCAGGGGCGAGTCGTTGAGGAACGTCAGAAGTTCAATCTCGGGCATCGCTGCCAGAACGGCCTTGCCGATTGCCGAGCAATGCATCTCGACGCGTGTACCAAGCTTTACGATGGCGCGCAGATAGGCCTCACCCTGCAACATGTCGAGGAAGACCATCTGGCCGTTGTCTTCGACCGCGAAAAGGATCGTCTCCCCGATGAGTCCGTTCAGTTCTTCCAGTGTCGGCCGCGCCGCCTTCAGGAGATCCGATTCCGAAAGCGCGGCCAGTGTGGTTTCGAGGATCCCCAATCCGATGCGAAAGGATTTCACCTGATCGTCGGCAATTTCGAGCGCCCTTTTGTGCACCAACGTGTTGACGATACCGAAAGCGCTCGTCTTCGGAATTCCGGTCTTCTTGCATATCTCGGAGAGGGTCAGCGGCCTGCTTGAAGCGGCGATCAGGCTGATGATGTCGATTGCACGAACGACTGCTTCGTTGAGTATCAAAGCCAGTTCCTCCCTCTACTTCATCGGCCTCCACCCCTTGGGTTTCTGTCCCGATACAAACAATAAGAGGAACAACCGTCCGGCATGTCAAATAGAAAATCGAATATTGTTCTATATTTCGACTGCTATTCCAAATACAGAACGATGTGACCCGCATTCGGAGCAATTGGTCGGAAATCCGCCCTGAGTCCCCTCAGCGCCCATCAGGTCATACCTCCGCTAAGCATCGACGGAAGCGCCGAGCACTGAACCGATCAATCCCGGGAACCGCGCCTCTAGGTCGTCGTGGCGGATGCTGAGTCGGCGGCCGCGGCCCAGGGGCTCGTTGCGGATGACACCCGCCTCGCGCAGAACCTTCATCAAATGCGACTTGGTCGATTTGGGCATCGAAGGGTCGGAGAGATAGCATTGCGCCATTTCAAGCGGTCCATCGGAAAGCTGGCGTACGATGGCCAGGCGCTCCGGATCGCTCAAGGCGAAGAGAACGTCGGTCAGCCGCAGATCGTGGCGGGCGGGGTGGTGAAGGTCGGTATCGGACGCCATGGTTCGAATTTAGTTGAACCGTCGTGAAAATGATAGTAGAGAATTGTTCGAAATTATTCGAACTATCAGGTGCACCTTGACGGATATGACGCAATCCATGCCGCTGCGCAGCCTCACGGGCTTTCGCATTACCCTTGCCGGAATGGCCGTCATGATGGCTGGCGCCAGCGCGCCCTCGCCCTTCTATCCTGTGCTCCAACAGGAGATCGGCTTTTCGGCGGCGATGCTGACCGGCATCTTCGCCGTCTATACCGTTGCGCTGCTCGCATCCTTGCTTGTTACGGGATCGCTGTCTGATCATGTCGGCCGGCGGCCGGTCATATCCGGGGGCTTTGCGCTGATGGCGCTTAGCCTGCTGCTGTTCTGGCAGGCGGGCGACGTGGCCGGTTTGATGGTGGCACGGGTGCTGCAGGGCATCGCGGCCGGGATGCTGCTGTCGGCGCTCTCTGCGGCGGTGGTCGATTTCGAGCCGCAGGACAGGCCGGGAAGCGCCTCGGTGTGGAACTCGGTTATTCCACTGGGTGGGCTTGCCATAGGGGCTCTCGCCGCGGGCATTTTAATGGACGTGACCGAGATGGCGGAAGCGGATGTGTTCGGCACCCTCGTCGCCGCCTATGTGCTGTTTGCCGCCGTGATCTGGTCCATCCCCGAGACCGCGCCGCGGCATGGGGGTGTCTGGGCCTCGCTTCGGCCGCGGATCGGCGTACCGGCTACGGCTGCCAAGGCCTTCTGGCGGAGCGCACCGGCCGTTATTGCAGGCTGGGCGACGGGCGGGCTCTATCTTGCACTCGGCGCGCCGATCATCCGGCACGTCTTCGGCGCCGAGCATCATCTGACGCAAGCGAGCGTCATCGTGCTGCTCTGCGCTGCCGGCGCCGCCGCCTGTTATGCCGCGCGCGGCCATTCCTCGCGGCAGGTGACGCTTTACGGAACCACAGCGCTCTCGATCGGCACGGCATTGACACTCGCTGCGATCGCCTGGCAGTCCCTGCCGGCCTATCTCGCCGCCCTCGTCATTGCCGGGACCGGCTTCGGGACCTGCTTCTACGGCGTGTTGCGGTCCATCGTCCCGACCGTTCGACAAGACGAGCGCGGCGAACTCTTCGCCGCCCTGTTCACATTGAGTTACCTTGCCTTCGGCCTACCCACCCTGCTGGCCGGCATCGCCGTCGGCGCTTTCGGCCTGACGGCGACGACGCTCGGTTATGGCACGCTGATCGTGTTGTTCTCGGCGGCGGCGGGCCTGCTGCGGAAGTTCGGAACGTCGTCTTGAGTTTGTCTGACTGGATTCGTAGCGGGTTGGCACACAATCAGATTCACGCGGCTGGTGTTGGCCGCTCCGCACGTCATATCAGCTATCCTCAAAGCACCTTCGACAAGAATTCCTTCGTGCGCGGATCGCTCGCCTACTCTGCCCTGCCGGAGTGGGGTGTCTACGCCGACTACAGCCCAAAGTATCCTTGAACTGATACCATCACGAACCGATGGTCGGGCGCGGAGCATGTGGCCGCTGCGACATCCTCTGTTTTTCGGTGATCGATGGTCGGAGAGGCTGGACGATCAACGTCACCGTTTGGTTCGAAAATGAAGTACGGCTTTGGGAAAAATAAACGCCGAAGTTTCTATGTTCCCTGCCCAAGCTTTCGGGCCAAATAAGAAAGGACGGCGCGCCGGAGCGCGCCGCCTCGTATTCAGCCAACCTTGAAGGCGACCTCGTCGACACCGTCCACATGGGCCACCATCACGTCGCCCTTGACGATCGCGCCGACGCCGGCTGGGGTGCCTGCGTAGATCAGGTCGCCGGGTTGCAGGGTGAAGAGGCGCGAGAGGTAGGAGATCATTTCCGGGACTTTCCAAATCATCTGGTTGAGGTCGCCTTCCTGGCGGGTCTCGCCGTTGACCTTGAGCCAGATTGAGCCGTCCGTCGGGTGGCCGACCTTTTCGACCGGGTGGACGGGACCGCAGGGCGCGGAGCTTTCGAAGGCCTTGCCGGTCTCCCATGGGCGGCCGAGTTTCTTGGCCTCCCCTTGCAGGTCGCGCCGGGTCATGTCGAGGCCGACGGCATAGCCGTAGACGCAATCGAGCGCCTTATCGAGCGGGATGTTGTCGCCGCCGCTCTTCAGCGCCACGACGAGCTCAACCTCGTGATGCACGTCGTTCGTCTCGGCCGGATAGGGGAAATCGGTGCCGGGCAGGACAAGCGTATCAGGGTTCTTCTGGAAGAAGAACGGCGGCTCCTTGTCCGGGTCGTGGCCCATCTCGATGGCGTGGTCGGCGAAGTTGCGGCCGACGCAGTAGATGCGGTGCACCGGGAAGAGCGCCTGGCTGTCGACGACAGGTAGCGTGGGGACGGCTGCCGGCTTGAAGACGTAAGCGGCATTGATGGAGGACATGTCGTTCATTATCGCGCTCCTGCGTAATATTCGATGCGTTTTTCAAAGAGTTCCACAGCCGCGGACAACAGCATGGCTGCCGCGAAGAGGATGATTGTCAGAGCCCAGAACCGCTCCATGTCGAACGAGCGGGAATAGAGCTCGAAGAGTTCGCCATAGCCGATGATCGACACGAGAATCTGGCCGATCACCACGCCCTTCACCCCGCGGATGAGACCGATACGGATGCCCGCGAGGATTTCCGGAAGGGCGGAAAGCAGGATGATCTTGGAAAAGATCGTGATGCTTGAAGCACCGTAGCAGCGCCCCATTTCGATCAGCGACGGTGGCACCTGCATGACACCGGCCCGTGCATCGAGCACGATGATCCAGACGGCGAAGAGGAAGACGGTCACGACGACGGTCGTCTCTCCCAGGCCGAAAAGGATCATCAGCACGGGCACGAGGGCCGACAGCGGCGCGCTGACGAACATGTTGACCCACAAGCCGAAGATGTTGTCGACGATCTTGAAGCGCCCCATGGCGATGCCGAGCGGTACGCCGACGCCAATCGCCAGCGCCATGCCGACGACGAAGGATCGCAGCGTTACCAGCGAGGCGTTCTGCCAGGAATTCGTCGCGACGAGCTCGAAGCCGGCCGAAACGATTGCACTCATCGGCGGGATCAGGAAGATCACATCCATCCGGCCGACGACTTCCCAGACGAGCGCCCAGAACAGGAGCGACGTCATCATGGGGACCTTGAAGCCAAAGAGTTTCATGGCGCCCTACTCCGCATATTGCCGGAGGCCCTGCCAGATCTCCTCCACCACATCGAGATAGCCCTTGTCGCGCCGGATGACGTCCGGTGCGGCGGAGCGGTCGATATTGGGTTCGATGATCTGGGAGACGCGGCCGGGGCGTGGCGACAGCAGCACGATGCGGTCGGAAACGTAGACCGCCTCCTCGATCGAGTGGGTGACGAAAAGGAAGGTCTTGCGCTCCTTCTCGACGAGCTGGAGCAGGTCCTCCTGGAATTTGCGGCGGTTCTGTTCGTCGACCGCGGAGAACGGCTCGTCGAGCAACAGCACGTCTGCATTGACCGAAAAGGCGCGCGCGATGCCGACACGCTGGCGCATGCCGCCCGAAAGCTCGTGCGGGTACTTTTCCTCGAAGCCGGAGAGGCCCACTTCGCTAATATAGTGCTTGGCGATGCGGTGGCGCTCCGCCTGCGGCACGCCCTTCAGTTCCAGGCCAAAGCTGACATTGCGCAGTACCGTCGCCCAGGGCATCAGCGCGAAATCCTGGAAAACGAAGGCGCGCTCGGGGCCCGGGCCGGTCACGACCTTGCCGTTGATGCGGATCTGGCCGGAGGTGGCGGGCACGAGGCCGGCGATGATCTTCAGAAGCGTGGTCTTGCCGCAGCCGGAGGGGCCGAGCAGCGTCGTCAGCTTGCCGCGTTCGAATTCGAGGTTGATGCCGCGCAACGCCTCGATATCGCCATAGCGCTTGCAGATGTCGCGCACCTCGACGATGGCATCGGACGTGGCGGTTCCGGATTGTTCGGCCGCGCGGGCCGGCATGGGATTGGCCATGTCACTTTCTCCTCTTTTCGGGACGCAGGAAGCGGACCTCGACATATTGCAGGACGGCAAGCGTGATCGTCGAGACGGCGATGATGGAAGCGACGGCCGCGTACATGTGGGCGTAGTTGGCGATCGAGCGGTGGTAGGTGATGAGGTCGCCGATGCCCGTGGGCGTGATCAGCAGTTCGGCGAGCATGACGCCGATGAAGCCGGCGGCGATGCCGAGGCGCAGGCCGGCAAACAGCACGGGCGTCGCATCCGGAATGATGATCTTGAAGATCTGCTGCAGGCGCGTGCCCTGAAACGAGCGGCACATGTCGACCAGCGACGGATTGACGTGACGCACCGCCTTGTAGGAGTTGAGCACGATCACCGGCAGCGCCAGCATGATGACGGCAAGCGTCTTGGCGACGAGGCCGATGCCGTAGACGAAGGTGACGAGCGGCACGAGCGCGGCCATCGGTGCCGCCTGGAGCACGATGAAGACCGGAGCAAGCAGCCATTCCGCCTTGTCGGACAGGCCCATGGCGATGCCGAGCCCGATGCCGAGCACCGCGGAGACGGCGACGCCGATGAGGAGTGGCTGGAAAGTGATGGCATAGGCCGGCAGCAGCGTGCCGTCGAGCGTCATTTCTATCAGGGCTGCGAAGGTTTCAAGGAAGGTCGGGAAGGCGAAGCTGATCGGGACGCGGCCGGCGATTTCCCAGGCGGTGAAGAGAATTGCGAGCGACAGCACGACCCAGAAGGACTTCCGGCGCCGGGCGAATTCGGCGAGCGTTTCGACGATGGTGGAGGAGCCGCTGCCGGCCCCTCCCGTCGCGCTCACCTTGTGGGGTGTAGCGGCCATGTGCATTATTTGGTTCCGATTTTGGCGAGCACCGCATTGAGTGCCGTGAGGTCCCAGAAGTCCTCGACCTTCAGGTCCGCGGCTTTGCCTTCCAGCGCGCCGGAGACGGTGTAGAAGTCGAAATCGTCCTTCGCGGCATCCTCGCCGCCGCCGTTGAGCGGCAGGGTGGCTGCGGCTTCGGCAAAGTACGGGTCGATGTCGGCGACCATTTCCGGCGTCGCATCCGGCAGCAGCTTGTATTTTTCACGTAGCGCGATGGTCGCCTTCGGGTCCGCCGCGACCTCGCGCCAGGTGGTCAGGATGGCCTCGACCAGGATTTCCACGTCCTTCGTGTTCTTCGAGAGATAATCGGTATTGGCAAAGAGCGCCTCGTCGGTCGCTGCCACCTCGCCCAGCGGCAGGAAGGCGAACTTGCCCGGCGCTTCCTTTTCCAGGATGCGCTTGCCGGAGGAATCGACGATCGTCGCCTTGACGTTGCCCTGGAGCAGCGCGCCCGTGCGCACCTCGGCACCCGGGACATAGGAGATGTTGGAATAGGCGATGCCGTTCTTGTCGGCCATCAGCTGCATGATCGCCTCGGTGCCGGAGCCGCGCGAATGCACGGCGATTTCCTGGCCGTTGAGATCCTTCCACTCCTTGTAGAACTCGGTGTTGACCACCGGGTAGAACTGGAGCTTCGACAATTGCAGGAAGATGCGGATCGGCGCCTTCACCTTCTGGAGCAGCGCATAGGGGCCGCCGATGCCGATATCGGCCTGACCGCTGACGACGGCCTGCGCGGCGATGTCCTCGCTCTTAAGGAACGTCACCTGCACGTCGACGCCCTTTTCCTTGGCGCGTTCCAGCGCCGCAAGCAGATGGAGGGATTCGACCGTCGCGATATCACCGAAAGCAACACGCATCGGATCGGCAAAGGCCAATCCGGGCACTGCGGCAGAAAGGCAAAGTACGGCGGCGACCGCGGACGCCCTCATTCGTCTGGCAAACATGTTCATTTTTCTTCCTCCCAAAATCGGGTTCTCCCAACCCAATATAAAACCAATTCTTCATTAATCGGACATTGTGTCAACCAATTAAACGTGCTGCGATGCGACATAGGCAGGCCACTTCTAGCCTTTAATTGATTTAATATATTGATTTTACACTATAAAAATTTCCGGCTCGATGCCTGGATAACGGCGCGTTGACAGCAGCCAATATGTTCAATATAAGCAAACCAATCCTGAATTGGTTCGGACCATACCATGCTTGAAAACACCGACGCCACCGTGCTTTCCCGGCTCAGAGACTTCCTTGCAACGGCGCAGCTCGCCGAGGGCGGGCGCCTGCCGCCGGAGCGCGACCTCGCGGAATCGCTGGATGTCGGGCGCAGCGCGCTGCGCAAGGCCTTGGCGACCTTGCAGGCGGAAGGCGTCGTCTGGCGCCATGTCGGCAAGGGGACCTTTACCGGCGAGCGGCCGATCGACACCGTCGCGGATATTAATGCCATGGTGCAGCGGACCAATCCGCTGGAGGTCATGGGTGCGCGCATCGCTTTCGAGCCGGAGGTCGCGCGCTGCGCCGCGCTCAATGCCACGCCGAGCCAGATCGCCGAATTGCGCAGCTGCATGCTGAAGGCGCAGCAGGCGCCGACCTGGCGGCTCTATGAGCAGTGGGACAACCGCCTGCATCGCCTGATCGGCGAATCCTCGCAGAATTCGCTGCTGCTCGGCCTGCTCGACACGCTGAATGCGGTGCGCCGCGCCGTCACCTGGGGGCGGCTGCGCGACACGCCGGTCCGCCCACCGCCGGACCACCATTCCTTCGCGGAACATGAGCGCATCGTCGAGGCGATCGCCAACCGCGACGGCGCTGCGGCAGCGGATGCGATGCGTCGGCACCTGCGCAGCGTCGAAGGCCATATGCGCGATATGCGCTGAACCGAAATCCGAGGAGGGGCGGCAAAAGCAGCCCAAGGGAGAACATGGAATGACGAAGATCAAGGTCGCCAACCCGGTCGTCGAGCTCGACGGCGACGAGATGACACGCATCATCTGGCAGTTCATCAAGGACAAGCTGATCCACCCGTATCTCGACGTGGATCTCGACTATTACGACCTCAGCATCGAGAACCGCGATGCGACGGACGATCAGGTGACGATCGATGCGGCGCATGCGATCCGCAAACACGGCGTCGGCGTGAAATGCGCCACCATCACGGCCGATGAGGGACGCGTCGAGGAATTCAAGCTGAAGAAGATGTGGAAGTCGCCGAACGGCACGATCCGCAACATCCTCGGCGGCGTCATTTTCCGCGAGCCGATCATCTGCAAGAACGTTCCCCGCCTCGTTCCCGGCTGGACCAAGCCGATCATCGTCGGCCGCCACGCCTTCGGCGACCAGTACCGCGCCACCGATTTCAAGTTCCCCGGCAAGGGCAAGCTGACGATGAAGTTCGTCGGCGAGGACGGCAAGGAGATCGAATACGACGTGTTCGAAGCGCCGTCCGCCGGTGTCGCCATGGGCATGTACAACCTCGACGATTCGATCACCGAATTCGCCCGCGCCTCGCTGAACTACGGCCTGCAGCGCAAGGTGCCGGTCTATCTTTCGACCAAGAACACCATCCTGAAAGTCTATGACGGCCGCTTCAAGGACATCTTCCAGGAGGTCTTCGACAAGGAATTCGCCGACAAGTTCAAGGAAGCGAAGATCTGGTACGAACACCGCCTGATCGACGACATGGTCGCCTCGGCGCTGAAGTGGTCGGGCGGCTACGTCTGGGCGTGCAAGAACTACGACGGCGACGTGCAGTCCGACATTGTCGCCCAGGGTTTTGGCTCGCTCGGCCTCATGACCTCCGTGCTGATGACGCCGGATGGCCAGACGGTGGAAGCGGAAGCCGCGCACGGCACGGTGACGCGCCACTACCGCCAGCACCAGAAGGGCGAGGAAACCTCGACCAACTCCATCGCCTCTATCTTCGCCTGGACGCGCGGCCTCGCGCACCGCGCCAAGCTCGACAACAATGCGGAGCTGGCGCGCTTTGCCGACACGCTGGAAAAGGTCTGCGTCGACACGGTCGAATCCGGCTTCATGACGAAGGACCTCGCCCTTCTCATCGGTCCCGACCAGCCCTGGCTCTCCACCACCGGCTTCCTCGACAAGATCGACGAAAACCTCCGCAAGGCCATGGCGGCCTGAGCCATTCCAACAAACGGCGGGGCACCCTCCCCGCCGTTTCGTTCAAGTTGGCGGCAGGACCCGGCAGGCGACGACAGCACCGGCAGCGTCGAAAATGTGGATATCCTGGCGGCGCGGCGTGAAGCGGATGTTCTGCCCGCGCGCCAAGGCGCTCTCGCCATCCGCCTTGACTAGGAATTTTTCGCCGTGGCCGGACAGGTCCACGTAAAGGATCTGCACATCGCCGAGGTGCTCTACCAGATCGATAGTGCCGGAGAAGGCCGGATCGGATGCGTCTTCCCCAGTGGTCCGGGTGTTTTCCGGGCGGATGCCGATGCTGATCGTTTCGCCCTTGGAAAGCCTCCCCTGCCCTTCCTCGATATCGAGGAGAAGACCGCAGTCGAGCTGGCAGCGCGCGACCTCGCCCGAGCGGTCGATGATCTTTCCCTTCAGGATGTTCATGGCCGGCGAGCCGATGAACTGGGCGACGAACAGGTTTGCGGGTTTCCTGTAGAGTTCGGTCGGCGTACCCATCTGTTCCACATAGCCGTCCTTGAAGACGACGATGCGGTCGGCAAGCGTCATCGCCTCCACCTGGTCATGGGTGACATAGATCATCGTCACATCAGGCATGCTCTGCTTCAGCTTGGCGATCTCGATGCGCGTTGCAACGCGCAACGCCGCGTCGAGGTTGGACAGCGGCTCGTCGAAGAGGAAGACGCGCGGATTGCGCACGATCGCGCGGCCGATCGCGACGCGCTGCCGCTGTCCGCCCGATAGCGCTTTCGGCTGTCTTTGCAGATATTTGTCGAGTTGCAGGATCCCAGCGGCGCGGCGCACGCGCGTGTCGATCTCGGCCTTCGGCATGCCGGCGATGCGCAGACCGAAGGCCATGTTCTCGTAGACGGTCATGTGCGGATAGAGCGCATAGGACTGGAATACCATGGAGATGCCGCGCTTGGAGGGCGCGACGGCATTCATCCGCTCGCCGTCGATGACGAGGTCGCCGGAGGTGATGCTCTCGAGGCCGGCGATGGAGCGCAGCAGGGTGGATTTGCCGCAGCCGGACGGGCCGACGAAGACGATGAACTCGCCCGATTTTATGTCGAGGTCGATGCCGTGCAAGACTTCGAGATCGGCATAGGCCTTGCGGATGTTTCTCAGTGACAAATCGACCATCGTTCCCATTCCATTTTCTTGATTTCACCCTTGCGGGCAGCGCGCCGTCAGGGGGCGAGCCCGGCGAGGAACCGCGTCAGTCGATCCGGTTTCCGGTTGAGGATTTCGAGATCGTTCTTTCGCCGAATGGCCCGGCGCACGACCTTCGCGCCGACATAGCGGAAGGGTTCGGGCGGCAGCTTGGTGCGGTTGTCAAGGCCGACCAGTCCGCATCGGGACCAGGCGTCGTCGCGGCCGAGAACGAGGCTCGCCATGATACGGCCGGCGATGGGCGCCTGCGCAATGCCGGTGCCATTAAAGCCCATGGCGTAGAAGATGTTCGCGTGGTCCTTGAGATGTCCGAAGACCGGCAGGTGCTGCGCCGTGCAGTCGATCGGGCCGCTCCAGTCGTAGAGAACGGGCACGTCCTTAAGCTGCGGATAGACCCGGTGCAGTTCGCGGATATTGTCCGCCCCCGCATCGCCGCTGCGGTTGAAACGACCGTCGATGTGATCCCGATAGGCGATGCCGCCCGTGCCGCGCCCGAAGATGACGTTGCCGGCCGGCGTGCGCTGATAGTAGAGCACATGATGCTGCGCATCGCAGATCGACGCTCCATCGACCCAGCCGATCCGCTCCAAGATACCGGTCGCCGGCGCGGTGGCGATGACCTGGCTGCTGACCACGTAGAGATAGGGATGCAGTTCCGGGATGGCGGAGAGCCAGGCGTTCGCGGCAAGCACGACCTTGCCGGCGAACAGCGCGCCCTTCACTGTGCGCAATTGCGGTCGCGGACCCGGGGCGATTTCGATGACTGGGCTGTGCTCGTGGATGACGATACCCTTGGAAAGGGCGAGCTGGCGCAGGCCAAGGGCGAGTTTTGCCGGCTGCACAGTGCCCGCCCTCCCCTCCATGATACCGACATAAGATGCGGCAGAGCCGGTGCGGCGCAGGATTTCGGCACGCTGAAGCGGCTGGAAGCGCGCTTCGCCCAACGCACGGCTGAGGGCCTCGGCTTGCGCCCATGCACCTTCCTGCGCAGTCGAACTTGCCGTCCACAGCCAGCCGTCGAGCCTCAGGTCCATGTCGATGGTGCCGGAGGCCTGCAAGCCTTGCAATTCCTCGATAGCATCAGCGGTCGCCCGGCACAGCATGAGCGCGTCGTCCTCGCCGACAAGTGCGCGCAGCATGTCGATTTCGGCAAACCAGGTGTGGACCTGCCCGCCGTTGCGGCCGGAGGCGCCGGAGCCGCAGAAATCCGCTTCGAGCACGGTCACCTCCGTCTGCGGAGACTGTTCCTTGATTCGGAGCGCCGTCCACAGGCCGGCATAGCCGCCGCCGACGATCGCCACGTCGCAGGTCTCGCTTCCCGACAAGGGCGCGGTGACGGCGTCCGCATCGATGCTTTGCAGCCAGAAGGAGCGATCCGCCTTCGCCGCCGTCACGGGCGGCCTCATCGTGATGGTGTTCATGCTCAGGCCCTCTGTGCCGTGCGGATGACGCTGTCGTATTTGTCGAGCAGCCATTGCGGGATCGCGAGGACCGGCTGGGGAAAGCCGCCGAGATGGGTGCAGGTTTCCGCAGCCTCGGCCGCGGCTCGTTCAAGGGCGGCTTCTTCCGACTGTTTCTCGAACAGGCGCGACACGACGAAACTCGCGATGAACCTGTCGCCCGCGCCGCAGGTGTCGACCACGGCCACCGGCACTGAGCCCGCGGAAAACAGGACGCTGCCATTGTGATAGAAGGAGCCGCGTTTACCGCAGGTGATCACGACCTGGCGCGCGCCCGCCGCCTTGAACCGCGCAATCAGCGGCTCGACCGGTTCGGACGGATCGTCCGGGCCGGAGGCGAAAACCAGCGGCACGCCTTCGAGAGAAAGGTCGAAATGCCGCGTGGAGACGTCGATGCTGAACGGCGCGCCATCCGCGACGAGCCGGCGGACCAGCCGTTCGCTGGAATTGGTGCCGAGATGCACCCAGTCCGCATGGAGCAACGCGGCGTAGCGCTCGGGGCTTGGGACATAGTCCTCGCCGACGCCGAGGGATTCGAGGAGAAAGCGCCGCTCGCCGGCATCGTCGGTCAAAAGCGTCACGGCCGAAGAGCCAGGGCGTATTTCGACATCCGCCCGGTCGAAGCCCACGTCCTCGATGGCGCCGAACATGATTTCGGCTTCTTCGTCCGGCCCCAGCGCGCCAAAATAGCGGGCGTTCAGTCCTTGCCGCCGCCATTGCACGGCGACGTTGAGGGCATTGCCGCCCACGGTGACGAAACCCTTGGTGAGATAGGCGTCGAGGCAATTGTCGCCGACGGCGATGAGGGTGGGATTGGCGTTGTTCATACTATTTCCCGATGCCCTCGGCCAGTCCTCGGATGAAGAAACGCTGGGCCGCAAAGAAGGTAATGACGATGGGAAGTGCGGAGAGCGTCATCGCCGCGAAGACGATGGCATAGTTCGTCCCATGCTTCGCCATGATGGAGGTAAGGCCGACGGGCAGCGTCTGGAGGTCCGCGCCGCTGGTGAAGATCATTGCGAAGAGATATTCGTTCCACGCGAAGAGCACATGCAGGATCACGCAGGACACCAGGATCGGCTTGCAGAGCGGCAGCGTCACGCGCCAGAAGATCTGGCCTTCACTGGCGCCATCCATGATGGCCGCCTCGTCCAGATCGCGCGGCAGCCCGAGCATGTAGGCGCGAATGAGGAAGGTCGTGAAGGGGATGCGGAAGGCGGTGTAGAGGATGATCAGCGCCCAATAGGTGTTGTAGAGGCCGAGATCCTGCATCATGCGCACCAGCGGGATGACGGCGACCGTCGGGCTCAGCATGAGGCCGCCGAGCACGATGCCGACGAAGAACGGCTTTCCCGGCAATTTCGAGCGGGTCAGGCCATAGGCTGTCCAGGCGCTGACAAGCACCGTGCAGACAGCCGAGCCGAGCGTGACGATGACGCTTGTCGCGATATAGTTCCGGATACCCTGGTTCCAGGCCGAAATATAGTTCGCAATGCTGAAGCCGCTCGGCAGCGCGAAGGGGTTGCCGAAGATTTCGGCATTGGTCTTGAAGCCGTTCGTCGCCATCCAGAACAGCGGATAGAGCACAACGAAGCCGAGGCTGATGAGGAAGGTGACGAGGCAGGTCTTCGCGAGCACGGCGACGAAGTCTGTGCGTTCGGTTTCCCGCGGGTGATGGGAGACGCTCACAGATCGACCCTCCGTCTCTTGGTGTACCAGAGCTGCGCGAAGCCGGTGATCAGCGTGATGACGAAGATGACCGTTGCGATGGCCGCGCCATAACCGAAGTCGTTTTCGATGAAACCCTGCTGGTAAAGCCATGTGCCGAGCACCTGGCTGCTGTTGTTGGGCCCGCCGCCGGTCATCACCATGACCTCGTTGAAGACCTGGAAGGCGCCGGTGATCGTGACGATCACCATGAGACCCGTCATTTCGCGGGTGAGCGGAAAGGTAATGTTCCACAGGCGCCGCCAGGTCCCTGCCCCGTCCATGATCGCCGCATCGTAGAGTTCGCGCGGGATCTTCTGGATCGCAATGGCGAAGAGCAGCGTCGAATAGCCGAAACCCTGCCACTGGCTCATGGCGATGATGGCGTAGATCGCGGTGCCTTCCTCGCCGAGCCAGGCGCGCGACCACTCCGCAAGCCCGATCTGCGTCAGTGCGGAATCTAGGAGGCCGATATCGGGTTGATAAATGAAATAGAACAGGAGGCCGGTGACGGTAATCGAGATGGCCGAGGGCACGAAATAGACCGCGCGCCAGAACCGGCGCCATCTCTCTTCGGTGAGCCCCTCGATGAGTGCCGCCAGCACGAAGGCGCCGAAAACCTGGAAGACGACGGAGATGACGGCATAGAGCGTGTTGTTGACGATCGCCGTCCAGAAGACCGGATCGCCTTGCAGGCGACGGTAATTGTCCAGTCCGATGAAGGCGGTCTCGCCGGTGAAGATGTCCTGGTTCTTCGTGCTGACGATGAAATTGTCGATGATCGGGTAGTAGACGAACCAGAGGATCAGGACGAAGGCGATGAGGACCCAGCGGAACGACAGGACCCCGGCGATCGGGCCGAACCGGTCTTTCTCGACCCGGCTCGGCCCGGTAAAGCCGATTTTGGCGGCTTCACCTTCGTGTTCATGCTTCATGACAGCCATTGCCGGCCCTATCCTTATTTGGACGAAGCCGCCGCTTCCTTGACGCGTTCCATGACCTCTTCGGGGCTCATGGTGCCGCCGACCAGCGCCTGCAGGCCGGAAAGCCAGGCAGCCGCTACGCGCGGCGGATTGGCCGTATCGAGCCAGGGCATGAGATAGGAGGAATCCGCGATCACCTTCAGGCCACCGACGACGGCCGGGTTCATGCTGTCGGCGGAATAGCCGCCGACGGTCGCACTCGGCTGGCCGTAGGGCGGCGCAGAGAGAACCTTGCCGTTTTCAGCCGAGGTGACGAAACGCATGAAATCGATTGCGAGCGGAATGTTCTTCGAGGCTGCGCTGATCATGTAGCCTTCCGGCGCGCCCTCGATGGATTTGACGTCGCCCTTGGCATCGGCAGGCGCCGGCAGCTTGAAGAAACCGAAATCCTCCCGCTTCAGCGCGCCTTCGGCCGTTGCCTGGTCGAACTCGATGATCTCCTGATAGTACATGGCGGCCTTGCCGCTGCCGAACTGCTGTATGGCCGAGGCATAGGACGAGCCGTTCGTGCCCGATCCGTCCGAGCACTCATCGATCAGCTTCTTGAACTGCGTCAGGCTGACGACATAACCGGGATCGGCATAGTCGGCCGTGGCCGGGACGAAATCCTTTTCGAGCGTCGCCTGCGGCACGTTGTAGGCGAGCAACTGGCCCGCATAGTGCACGCCCGGCCAGCCTTCCTTGTTGCCGAAGGAGACCGGCGTCACACCCGACTTGCGCAGCGTCGCGCAGGCGGTCAGCAGTTCGTCAAAGGTCTTGGGTTCGGAAACACCCGCCTTTTCGAACAGGCTCTTGTTGTAGCCCATAAACTTGGCGTCGAGGTAGAGCGGAATGCCGTAGAGCTTGCCGTTGTACTGGAAGGCGGAGACCGCAGCGGTGGCGAGCGTCTTGCCCCACTCGGTGTCCGGGCCGATGACCGGCGTCAGGTCCACGGCGCGGTTGCCGCGTACGAAATTCTCGCCCCAGCTTCCCGTCCAGGTGAAATAGACATCCGGCAGCGAATTGGACGCGACGAGCGCCTTCGTCTTGCCCTTCACGCTGTCGTCGCTCTCCTGGATGAGTTCGACCTTCACGTCCGGATGAAGCTTTTCATATTCCTTGGCCGCATTGACGAAGAAGGGGGAAAGCTGCTGCAGGCCGAATTTCGTCAGCACGCTGACCGTGCCCGAATATTCGACCGTCGCGCTGGGGTCGGCCACGACCGGATCGGCCGCAGAAGCGCTGGCGACAGCGCCGATGACGAATGCGGCGACGGCAAGCGATCCGAGGCTCGTCGTGCTCAAGAACGTGTTGGCTTTCATTTCGCAGTTCCTCTCTGTTGTCTTTGGTTTCTTGGGGCATGCAAAAATCTGGAGCCCGGTCCGGCGTCACCGCCGGACCGGGAAAAACTCAATATTCGACGCGCTTATAGTAGCGGCGCGTCGTCAGCGGATGGTCGCGCAGGACTTCCAGATGGGCGCTCAGGCGCTCCAGCATCGTGGCCAGGATGACCGGGGAAATCAGGCTGCGGGTCTTCGCGGAAACGCCGGGAAGGCTGGCGGAGGCCGCATCCAGCACGCGCACCTTGTCGGTGTAGCGCTTGGCGAAACTTTCCACCCGGTCGGTCAGCGGCCGGCAGGCATCCTCGCCCTTGAAGATGAACAGACTGACGCCCGGTTCGACGAGCTCCAGCGTGCCGTGGAAGAAGTCGGATGCCTGGACCGGACGGGTGCGGATCCACTGCATTTCCTCAAGGATGCACATGCCGTAATAGTGCGCTTCCGGCCAAACGGAGCCTGCACCCGTGAAGATGTGGTAAGTCTCGTCCTTGATGTCGTTAGCGAGCGCGGCGGCATCCGCCTCGTAGCTTTCCTTCACCGCGACCAACAACTCAGGCAGAAGCTTAAGTTCGGCGACTGTCGCGTCGAAATCGGGGTATTCGCCGCGCTCGGCGAGAAGGGCCAGCACGATGATCAGGGTTTGCAGATAGAACGATTCCGAAGACGTGTCGTCTTCGGCGAAATTGGTGAAATTGTAATCGGCGTCGCGGCCGAGCGGCGTGTCCTTGTGGCCGGTGAGCGACAGCGTCCTCACGCCCCGCTCCTTCAGGAAGGCGAGAAGCTGCACGCTTTCCTTGGTCGTGCCCGACAGCGAGGGAAGCACGACCAGTGCCTTCTTGTTGAGGCCGGCCGGCGGCTCCAGGACGACCTGCGCGGAATAGGCCGCCGAGACCGGAAACACGGTCGAAACGCGCGCAAGCTCGATGGCCGGCTGGGTGAGGAACTGCACGCCGCCGGTCCCCATGAAGAAAATGCGTTCCAGACCGTCGTTGAGCAGATCGCGCATCAGCGCGCGCATATCGTCGGCGATGGCGACTGCGCCGCTTTGTATCTTCACAAAGCGATCTCTATCGAAGTTGAGCATTAGAACCTTCCCGTTTTGCGCTCCGCCAAATCGCCGTCAAATCGCGACGGCGTCTGCGCGAAAATGATCTTTGAGACGATGTGAGATCGATCTCACATCTATTACCGCACAAGAATTTTGCGCTGGCAAGTAGGGTTCCAGAATTTTTTCAGGACTTGTGTACGACGCTCAGCCGTCGCTTCGCCGGCTGACAGAGCCGCGCACTATCAGTTTGGTTTCAAAGCGGATTTTCTGTGGCGGTTCGTTTTTGCCGGAGAGCCTGTCGAACAACAGGCGCGCCGCCGCACGGCCGATTTCCGAGACTGGCTGCGAGACGACGGTGATCTGCGGATCGGTGAACGTCGCCAGATTGAAGTCGTCGAAACCGATCAGCGAAACGTCGTGCGGAATGGAAATGCCCATGGAGCGGAAGGCGAGAAGAGCCCCTTGCGTCATCAAACTGTCGACCGTGAAAAGTGCCGTCGGCGGGCTCTTCTGGCTAAAGAGGCGGATCGTCGCGTCGACCGCATGTTCCACCGTGGATTGCGAGACGGAGACCATCCGGTCGTCCGGCGCAATGCCGGCCGCGGCGAGCGCTGCCTGATATCCGCTCATGCGCTCACGCGAGGTGAAGATGCGCATGTCGTCCTGCAGCAGGCCGATGTGACGGTGGCCCATCGCGATGAGATACTCGACGGCCTTGCGCGCGCCACCCTCGTTGTCGACGAGAACGTTGTCGCAATCGACGCCCTCGGCGACGCGGTCGATCAGCACCAACGGCACATTTTCCGCAATCAGGCCCTGCAAATGAGCGTTGTTGTCGGCCGATGTCGGCGCGACGATGAAGCCGCGGATGCTGAGCGACTGGAGGCTCGCCAACAGGGAGATTTCCTGCGCCAGTTCTTCCTCGCTGCTGCCGATGACGAGATTGTGCCCACGCTCGCGGGCGAGCACTTCGATATCGTGCGCGATGCGGGCGAAGAACGGGTTCTGGATATCGCCGAGGATGCAGCCGACGATCGGCAACTGCCCGTTGCGGAGCGCCTGCGCCAGGCGGTTGCCGCGATAACCGAGCTGTTCCGCCGCCGCCTGAACCTTCTGCGCGGTCTCGTCGCCGACATAACCATAACTGTTCAGGGCGCGGGCGGCGGTTGCGCGCGACACATTGGCCAGCGCCGCCACATCCTTCAAAGTCGCCGGTTTTCGAACCATTTCACCCTTCGCGATCACACAAGCAGGATTCTCCTTGTAGCTTCGGGTGACCGCTTCGCATAGGTCACGGCGCCGCGGAAAAGCGATCAGGACTTGCCTTGTATTTCCCTCTCTCGTGCGGAGCTCAGCAAATTCACGCCAAGGACAAGCGCCGCACCCATGGCGTAGGCCAGAATATCCCACCAGTCCGGCGTCGCGCCAAAGACGATGCGGAGGATTCGGTTGGGTATCTGCACATCGAAGCTGGTCAGAAGGAGTTGCACCAATTCCACCGCGACGCCGATGGCGAAGGCGATGGCAGCTATCGAGCATGCTCGCGCCTTTACGAAGGCCCGTATGGCGTAAAAGACCCATCCCACAGCCAGTACATCGCCGAGAAAGCTGCGAACCCAGCCCAGATTCCGGCCGAACGTCGCCAGCAACACCAAAACCACGAACAGCAGAGCAGCGCGCACGAAAGACGCGGGATCGAAGCGTAAACTCATGGTCATGATCTAGCCCGCCCGGGTGCGGCTGTCGAGTTCCCCGCCTTCAGGTCGGGATTGCAATCCGTGCGATCAACCCGTTCGGATGCCGATCGAGCAGCTCCAGTTTCCCAGCGTGGTCCTGCACGATCTCGGCGACGATGGAGAGGCCGAGGCCGAAGCCGACGTTGGTTCCTCCGCGGGCCGCATCGACCTTGTAAAAGGGTTCCAGCACCCGGCTGCGATGCTCGGCGGGAATGCCGGGGCCGTCGTCGGCCACGTCGATCGTCGCCATACCCGCGCTTGCGCCGAGCTCGACGCGAACGCTACTGCCGAACTTGGTGGCGTTCTCGCACAGGTTCGTCACCGCGCGCGTGATCGCGAGCGGCTTGAAATTCGCGATCAACCGAGCGGGGCCGCGATAGGTGATGTCATGGCCAATGTCCTCGAATTCGTCGCACACCGTCTGGATGATCGAGGCGAGGTCGGCGCGTTCAAACGCTTCGGTCCGGTGGTTGTCGCGCAGATAGCTGAGGCTTTCCTTCAGAAGACGATCGATGCGCTCGACATCGGCGAGAAGGGCCTCCCGCACCTCCTCCTGGTCCACGCGCTCGACGCGAAGCCGCAGCCGGGTGAGCGGCGTGCGCAGATCGTGGCTGACGCCGCGCAGCATTCTTGTGCGCGAATCAACCATCGTCGAGATGCGTCTTTGCATGCCATTCAGCGCGCGTGCCAAAGCCACGATCTCCTCGCTTCCACGCTCCTCGAACAGCGCCGGGCCGACAGAGAGATCCGCCCGCATTGCCGCCGCCGCAATGCGGCGCAACGGACGCGTGATCGTCCAGACAGCGAAGGCGGAAAACAGAATCATCAGGATGACAACCGCGAGAAGGTAGTTGGAACCCAAATTCAAGGCATCGCCGCGCAGGAAAGGCCCCGGCAAGCTTTCCAGAACCAGCATCTCGCTATCGTCGATCTTGGCGGCGATGATGCGTTTGCCGTCGATGAAGGTTCGCCAGCCCCCAAGCGGCTCCGCGCCGTCGTCCGGGGGGAACAGCCAGTCCACGACCACGTCGACAAAGGGCTCGGTGGGCGACGATGTGGTGAACTGCTGCGACAGGGAGAGAGGACGAATCGAGAATTTCCAATCGCCGCGATTGGCGATCTCCAGAATGGTCACGCGTTCCGATGGCTTGGCTTCAGCCAGCACCGAGCCGATCGCGGAGACGCGCTCGGAAATATTTTCGAGGTCGATGATCTTGAAGTCCGAACGCATCCAGCGCTCCAGCGCGGAGCCGGCGGAGATGACCATGACGAGGGCGAGAAAGACGATGATCGTGATCTGTCCATGAATCGTCGAAATCAACTTGGATAAGCGAAACCTCAACGCGCCTCCTCGCGCAGGCCTTCGCCGCGCACAAACTCTGCCTGTCCAACCGACCCTGTCATCGATAGGGTAATGGAAACAGGTCCGCGCGGCCAAACTGCGTTACGTTTTGTGTCGATTTATTAAGGCCGGCCGGACATCCGCTGATCCGACGCCATCGCCCGCCGGCAACAAACCGTAACACAACAACATCCAGTCCAATCCTGATCCATGAAAAGACAAGGAGGTTGCACACACGGTTCGCCGCTGCGGCCGGCATCCCGTGTCAAATCACTGGAGCACTCATGTTTTGTACCAAGTATATCGACTGGCGCCTTACCCGGAGCGCGCTGTTCGTCACGTTCACATCGCTCGGAACGGCATCCACCGTGCTGGCTGCCGATGCCAGCCTCGCGGACCAGGCACAGGAGCCGCCCTTCGACCAGGAGCGGTTCAACAACGAGGCCGTCAAACCGAGCTGGAGCCTCATCATCGGTGCCGGCGGCATCTACGAACCGGAATATGAAGGCAGCGACGAGTTCAAGGCCAGCCCCGTTCCGCTCGTCATCTTCACCTATGGCGAATGGCTGGAGATCGATCCGACAGGCGCAACCATTACCGCGCTTCGCAACGGCGGCTTCTCGCTCGCGGGCAAGGTCGGTTATGAAACCGGGCGCGACCAGGATGACCATGACCGCCTGAATGGCCTCGGCGACATCGATTTCGCCGCAACCGTCGGTGCCAAAGCGGCCTATACCTGGAACGCCTTCGAGTTCTACGCAACGCTCGACCAGACGATCGAGGGAAGCGAAAGCCTCATTGGAACGGTCGGCGTCGAGTATTCGGCGCCCGTGACCGAACGGCTGATGGTCAGTGCCGGGGCGGAGGTTGTCGTTGCCAACGACAAGCACATGCAGGCCTATTTCGGCGTAAACGCCGCACAGGCGGCCGCATCCGGCCTTTCCGAATACAAGGCGGAAGCCGGCATCAAGCGCGTCAACGTATCGGCCTCCGCCACCTATGGGCTCAGTGAAGACTGGTTCGTGCGGGGCGAGGCGGCGCTGGGCATCCTGACCGGAGACGCCGCCGACAGCCCGATCGTGGAAAAGAAGCTTCAGCCCTCGGCCTCGATCTTCGTCGGCTACAAATTCTGATTGATGCGATCAAAGAAGCCGGAGCAATTCCGGCTTCTTGCCCAAGACAACGGCCAGGACCAATCGACATTCAGTTCAGGCCGGGCCGAAAATCGTGAGTTTCCGCGATCAGGAGCGCAGCGTACTTTTGGTACGTGAGCACCGGAAGCGCGGAAAATTGCCGTTTGCAGACCGGCATGGGCTGAATGTCGATTGGCCCTAGGATTGCTCGACCCGGGCGGTGAACATGTAGCCGCCGAGCCGCACCGTGTGCAGCAGTGCCGGCGTTTTCGGGTCCACTTCGATCTTCTGGCGCAGCCGGCTGATATGCACATCGATGCTGCGCTCGATCGGTCCGGCAAGGCCGCTATGGGTCAGGGACAGAAGCTCCTCGCGGGTGATGATCCGGCCGGGATTCCGGCAAAAAGCCAGCAACAGATCGAACTCCGTCGTGGTCAGCGCCACCCTGGCATTGCTCGGATCATGCAGCTGCCGGCGCAGCGGATCGATCTGCCAGCCATCGAAGCGCAGCTTGCGCTGATCGACATTGTTCGCCAGGCCGTAGGACGCCCGCCTCAGAAGGCTGCGGATACGGGCAACGATCTCCCGGGGGCTGAAGGGTTTGGTGACATAGTCATCGGCGCCCACTTCCAGCCCGACGATGCGATCGATCTCTTCCCCCAGCGCCGTGAGCAGGATGATCGGCGTGGTCTTCTCCGAGCGGATGCGCCTGCAAATGCTGAGGCCATCCTCGCCGGGAAGCATCACGTCCAGAATGATCAGGTCGAATTCGTTGTTGCGCAGCAGGGATTGCATCACCCGCCCGTCTTCCGCGACGGTCGCGATCATCCCGCTCTCCTGCACCGTCAGCGCGAGGAGACTGCCGATCTCCGGATCGTCTTCGACAATCAGGATTCTTGCATTTGCGGAACTCGATTGCATTCTCGTCTTCCCAACCTGAACGCGCATATAATGCTTATCACGCGGGCGACAAACATTTCGCTTTGTTATGTTTTGTTGCGAGGAAATGGGGCGACTGCGCGGCAGGTGCTAGAACGGCAATGTCCAGAAGACCGGCAGCAATTCCGCCGCCTGCCCCAGCTTGATGAGCTCGATGCCCAGCCAGGCGGCCAGGAAGACGGCGCCGTCCTTCAGGCCGCTGACGGCTTTGACGGAGCGCAATGGGGTATCGTCGGCCTCCCGCCAGAGCGAGAAATCCGGCAGGAGCCTTGGTGTTACCTGGCGATAGTGCTCGAAGCTGTGGCCATAGCGGCCGGCGAGGAAGGCCTCTTCGCCCCGCATCGCCATGTCGAAGGCGAAATAGGCGATGCCCGTCATCGCGACCATCGACAACAGGCTCTCGGTCTGCGCCCCGAGCCCGGCAATCCCGATCAGGCTGAACAGGTAAAGGGGATTGCGGGTGATCGAATAGGGGCCGTCGGTGACGAGCTCGGCATTCTTGCGGCCGCCGATATAGAACAGCGACCATACGCGGCCGGCAATGGCCGTGAAGATTGCCAGCAATCCCGTCAGCTCGAAGAGGGAGTTCACAAGCGGTGCACCGGGAGGCGACGCCGTCACGGCCAGCAGTGCGAACGCGACGGCGCCGAAGAGGCGGAGCGTATTGATGCGGTATTGCTGCAGGAAGGGAGTACGGACCTCAGCCATGATCCGCCTCCCCTGCCCGCTTGCCCGTACTTGGGTGCAGTTTCCGTGATCGGCAAACGATGAAGAGCATGTCGCAACATCCGTGCTTGAAGGAAAGTCGATGGATTTCCTTCCCACGGGCGGGATCGCGCCGGCTTAAAGATTTGTTTCGACGGATTAAGAAGTTGTACGCCTTATTGCGTCTCGGCTGGACGGACCATCGGCCCGAACGTCCGGCTCACGCGATCACCCAGGCCGGACATGACGAGGTGCAGCGACGGGATTACGATCAGCGACAGCACCGTGGACACCAGCAGCCCGCCGATGACGGCAATCGCCATTGGCGCGCGAAACTCGCCGCCATCGCCCAGTCCGAAGGCGGAGGGCGCCATTCCTCCCACCATCGCGAGCGTCGTCATGACGATGGGGCGCACCCGCTCCAGGCAGGCCTCGACGATGGCCTCCGTGCGGGAAAGCCCATGCGCCTCGCGCTCGATCGCGAAGTCGAGCAGCATGATGGCGTTCTTGGTGACGATACCCATCAACATGAGGATGCCGATGACCACGGGAAGCGACATGGCATTTCCGCTGAAGAGAAGCCCGGCGGCAACGCCGCCGATCGATAGCGGAAGGGAGGCGAGGATGGTCCATGGCGCCAAAACGCTGCGAAACAGCAGGATCAGCACGATGAGAACCAGCATGATGCCCGATCCCATCGCCACGAAGAAACTCTCGAAGACATCCCCCTCGGAATCGGAATCGCCGGTGGCCTGAAGGCGGACACCTTCTGGGAGGGCCTTCACGCTCGCCAACTGCATCAGCCGGTCGAGGCCCTGTCCCGATGTCATGCCGTCCTTCAGGTCCACGCCGATCTCGATCCGGCGCTGGCGATCGAAACGATCGATCGCGGCGACCGTCTCGTCGAAGCTGATGTCGGCGACGGCGGACAAGGGGATATGGTTGCCCTTGTCTGATGGCACGGACAACATTTGCAGGATCGGAAGCCGGTCGCGTGCGCCAGGCGAGAGCACGACGCGTATGGGGATCTGGCGGGAGCCGTCGATGAAGCTCGCCAGCCTGCTGTCCGTGTCGCCGATCGTCGAGAGGCGGATCGTGTCGGCGATCGCGGCGGGCGTTACGCCAAGCAGCGCTGCCTTGTCGGTCAACACGGACATCCGTAGTTCCGGGCGCGTGGCGACGTTGTCGCTTGCGGGCTTGACGAAGCTCGGCTCGCCGGACATTTCGTTCAGGATGGCATCGGCGGCCTGTTGCACCGCCTCTCCATCGCTTCCCAGCACCGCGAAGGACAGGTCGCGACCGCCACGATTGTTGAGGAACCTCAAGCGCACGTCGGCGATGGAGGCAAGCTTGTTTTCCATGTCCGCCTCGATGGCGAAGGAGGAGCTGTCCCGCTTCGTCTTGTGCACGAGGTCGATGAGGATCACCGCATAGCGCAGATCCTGCTGCCCGTTCATGCTGGCCCCCGCGCGTGCGAAAACACCCTCGACCTCGAGGAATGCACCCGCGCGAGCCGCGATCTCATCGGTGACGGCGCGGGTCTCTTCCAATGTCGCGCCGGGCGGCAGTTCCACGGTGAGCGTCAGCCGGCCCATGTCCTCCTCCGGCAGGAAGGCCGTCGGCACCGATGCAAGCGACATGACGGAGAGCGCGAACAGGCCGAAGGCGCCACCGATCGTCGCCCATCGCCACCGAAGGCTCACCCTCAACAGGCTCTGGTAGGCCCGCAACAGGCGGCCGTCGCGCGACTCCGTCCGCGGATGGCCGGTCATGAAATAGGCGGCGAGGATGGGTGTTATCAGCCGTGCGACCAGCAGGGAGAAGAACACCGCAATGGCGACGGTCAGGCCGAATTCGCGAAAATAGAGGCCGACGATGCCGCTCATCAGCCCGACGGGCGCAAAGACCGCGATGATGGTCGCAGAGATCGCGATGACGGCAAGCCCGATTTCGTCGGAGGCATCGAGCGCTGCCCGATAGGCGGACTTGCCCATGTTGCGATGGCGGACGACGTTCTCGATCTCGACGATCGCATCATCGACAAGGATGCCGGTCACCAGCGTGATGGCCAGCAGGCTGAGGATGTTAAGCGAAAAGCCGAGAAGGTCGATCGCGAAGAAGGTCGGGATGATCGACAATGGCAGCGCCACGGCGGCAACGATGGTCGCCCGCCAGTCGCGCAGGAACAGGAAGACCACGACGATGGAAAGTGCCGCACCCTCCAGCAAGGTGTTCATCGCCGAGCGGTAATTGCCTGTCGTGTAGGAGACATTGTCATCCACCAGCCGGAACTGGACGGCCGGGTTCTTCGCCGCCAGTTCCGCGACGGCGGCCGCGACAACCTCGGCAACGCCCACCTCGCTGGCACCCTGCGAGCGCGAGACGGCGAAGCTCACGATCTCTTCACCGTCCAGGGTCGCAAAGGACCGCGGCTCGGCGATGGTGTCGCGAACGCTTGCAATGTCCGCAAGCCGAACGGAACTGTCGCCCGCCAGCGCAAGGCGCCGCTCGGCCAGGCTCGAAACCGTCTCGGCGGAGGCGGCGGTCGTCAGCACCTGTTCGCGGCCGTTGATCTCTTGTCGCCCGCCCGATCGCTCGAGCTGGCTCTGGCGGATCGTTTCGTTGACCGCGCCGGCGGTGAGTGCCAGCGCCTGCAATTTGTCGGCATCGAGTTCGACGCGGATCTCGCGGTCGCCGCCACCGATGCGTTCGACACGGCTGACGCCGCGCAGTCCCTGGAGATCGCGCGCCACCACGTCGTCGACGAACCACGACAGGTCCGAGACCGTCATGTCCTGGCTGAAAACGGCGTAGGTGACGACGGACTGGGCTTCCTCTTCCAGCCGTTCGATCACGGGCTCGTCGATACCATCGGGCAGGTCGCCCCGCACGCGCGCCACCGCATCCCGCACATCGTCCATCGCGCGGTCGGGCGAGACCAGGCCGAGCTCGAACTCGACGGTGGTCACGGAGCGGCCCTGATCGACCGTCGATGTCAGTTCCTTCACCGCAGGCAGGGACGCGACCGCGTTCTCGATCGGCCGCGTGACTTCGGTTTCGAGCTCGACCGGCGTGGCGCCTGACTGCTCGACGGTGATGCGCACGAGCGGGGTGACGATCGCCGGGAAATAAGTCACGGGCAGCCGGGAGAAGCTGTAGAGCCCGGCAACGGTCAGCACCACGAAGAGCAGGAAAGACGGCAGCGGGTTCCGAATGGCCCAGGCCGAAATGTTGGCGTTCATCACCGGATCTCCCTTGTTTCATCAACGCTCGGCAGCGAGGCGGCCAATCTGTCCACGGGAGCGGCATCCAGCGTGGCGACGACCGGCTGCACCCTGTCCTGCGCCTTGAGGAACCCGCCCGCTTTCAGGACCACCATCTCCCCGTCATCGACGCCCTGCGTGATCTCCACCAAGCCGTCCTGACGGGCACCCACCGTGACGGGCCGCACATCCACAGCACCTTCCGTCACGACGAAGATCGTGTCCGCGCCGCGCACGGTTTTCACCGCGCTGCCCGGAAGAAGAATGTTTTGGCGTTCGGAAACATCGATGCGTCCCTGCGCGAAAACGCCGGGTGTGAGGCCTTCCCGCCTGTCGAGCGCGATATGCACCTGACCGCTGCGGGTCGCGGGATCGAGCTGCGCGGCCTTCAGCCTCAGCGTGCCGGAAACGGGGTCCTCGTGGCCGGGAAGCGTCACGTCGGCGCGCATGCCGTTTTGCAGGCGAACGAAATTCGTTTCCACCACGGAAGCGACGAATTCCATGCTCCCCTCTTCCGCGATGAGGAACAGCGGCGTGGCGGTGTCCGAGGTCATCGCGCCGAGGCGTGCCGTGCGGCTGAGGATGAGCCCGGCCATCGGAGCCCGCACCGTGCTGCGCTCGACCGTCAGCTCGATTTCCGCGCGTTCGCGGGTCACCAAAGCAGCTTCCGCCTCCGCAAGGGCCAGAGACTGGCGCGCCAGGCCCAGTTCGGCGGCCGCCCTCTCATGGGCGTTGCGATGCTGATCCAACACCTGTTGCGAGATGACGTTTCTGGCATGCAGCACGCGGCTGCGCTCGAAAACGCTGGCGGTTTCCGCTTCCGTCACCCGCGCCACATCCACCCGGGCCGCCTCTACGGCGACGGCTGCCGTGGCGCGCAGCATGCTGACGGCATTGCGATCGAGCCGCATCCGGGCGTCGGTCGTGTCGAGCACGGCGAGCGGCTGACCCTTTTCGACATACTGCCCGACCTCGACGAGAATCTGCCGTATCTCCTGCCCCTCGATGAAGGAATGCACCTGCACTTCCTCGCGCGAAACCACCGAGCCTATGACGGAAACCTGCTCGGTCACCGTGCTCTGCCGGGCAACGACGACCGTTACCGGCATCTGCTCCTGGGCTTTCAGCGTCACGGGGCAAGACAGCAGCAGGACGCCCAGCAGCAGACGGGCGCGCGTTGAATGTGAGCTGGATTTCTCACGCATGAAACCACCTTCCGATTGATCCGAAGGCACATCGCCCCGGCATGATCCGGATCAAAGGCTACCGATCCAGGACGCTGCCGGTGTTTCATCGCATTACGAAAGATTGCGTTTGGGCAGCGCGTGCTAGCGTTTCTGCTCCGCGCCCGCCTTGTCGGTCCAGGAGGGCGGCATGCCGAGTTGCGCGCCGGCAAAATTCTTCAGGCCGGGCGCCCGGCCGAACCGTTCGCATGCAAGATATTTGGGCTTGCCGCCCAGATTGGATTTCAGCTTCTGCGAGGACGGCAGCTTCGGCAGGCCCTTGAACGGCGTCTTGCCCGTGACGAGCATCTTTGAAAAATCGTTGCCGAAACTGCTTGCGAGCGAATAGGCATCGCCGACCTGGGACACCCGCGCATCCGTGGTCAGGGAATTCGCACCCTTGGCCCAGACCATGGCGCCGAGCTGCTTACCCTCCCTGGTCGTCGCCTCGGCCTCGACGGCGAGCCCACCGAGGCCGAAGGGCAGTCTCGGCACGCTCACGGGAAGCACGAAGGAGGAGCCGAGCGAGGCGACCGTCGAGACGCCGGCGACCGTGGGATTGGTCGGCACGATGCGGACAATGGTGGCATGGACGACGAGGTCCGCATCCTCCTTCCGCTCGACGACCGCGAACCGGTCGCTGACGCCGATGCACAGCGCGCGGCTGATGGCGTTCGCCACCAGGGCTTGTTCCGAGGATTTTTGGGTCGACAGTGCGGCGGTCGGCGAGATCCGGGTCGGCTCGATGTAGACCGTGCGGATCGTGCCGAGGTCACCGGGCACGGCCTTATACTTCGCCTTTCTCAGGCGCCCGTCGACCGGCGTGAGGCCTTCATAGGATGCCAGCGAATTCGCCTGCTCCAGCGGCACCGAGGCGCACCCGCCAAGGATCGACACGACGAGGCAGGGCAGAAGCGCGGCACCGAACACTCGGTGCTGGCCAAGGGAAAGAGGTAGCATTTTCAGTCTCCTGTCGGTATTTTTTAAAGTGAGGACGGGCCGGTGCATTTATGGCGCCTGCTCCAACGGCTGGGCGATCCTCAACGGCTCGCTGAAGGACGGCCTGTCTTTCCACAGGCTGCCGCTTGCCGCTTTTGCATAACCAAGATTGTAGACGGCGCGCATGTAGTTGGTGTTGAACGGGTCGGTCATCTTGTATGGGACCTGCGTATCTATCGAGGCCACATGAAACCGGATGCCGGTCTTCTGGGCATAGACATAGGTGGCGAGCAGCGCGCTGCGCGTCTGCGCCTTGATGAGAGCGGAATTCGCCCGCGCCATGACGGCAAACGTGTTGTTCGTCGTCGTCGAGAATTCCGGAATGAGCGTATTGTTGACGATGATGAACATGTTGAACTTGAAGCCTTTTGGCCAGTCGACCTTGTCGGAGCTTGCCATCCAGCCTTCGGGGATCGTGAGGATCTGGGAGGCCGAACCGCCGTCGGAATGCATCTCCTCGAATGCCCTGCCCTCGGATGTCGCCTTGATGAGGACGGCGGGATAGAGGCCGGGGATGCTTGCCGAGGCGATGATGACGTCCTGGAACAGTTTCAGGGCATCGGCCCGGCCGCTATTGGCGATGGCGCCCATGTTCCAGATCACCGCCCGCTGGGAATCGAGGTTCGAGGTCAGGACAAGCAGGCGCCGACCCTTGCGATGCTCCGCAGCGATCTTCGCCAGAATGTCGCGCGTCAGGTAGCGCTCCACCATCGTGCGAAGCGGCGCCTGCTTCAGGAGGCTCGCGCCGAGCAGGCCCTTCGGCAGGAAGTCCGCATCGATCAGCTCTTTTGCGACGCCGCTCGTATAGAGGTCGACGAGGGTGTCGTCGTAGGCGGAGCCGAGGAAAGCGTAAGGCGCAATTAGCGCGCCCGTGCTGACACCGCTGACGATGTCGAACTGCGGTCGCCCGCCCTTATCCGACCAGGCCTTCAGCGCGCCGACGCTGAAGGCGCCGCCCGCGCCGCCACCGGACAGGACGAGATAGTTGATTTCGTTGCGGGCCGGGACCGGCAGCCAACCCCGCGCATCGGGCAGGTCTCGCCCGGTATCCGCATAGATGCGGATATGCTCGAAGCCCTCGATCGTCGCGTTGGCCGCGGCACGCGGCCCGTAGGCGATGCGGTCCGGCGCCACGCAGCCGGCGAGGAAAACCAGCATGAGGATGGCAATGCATCGAAGCACGTTCACCGCTCTCAGGTGAAGAAAGAAAACGGCTGTCGAGCGCCGATAGAGCTTTGGTTTTCAGCCGCAGCAGGCCGCCGTTGTGTCATGCCAAACTTCCTTCGAAATCGCATCTGATGGCATTAGGTCTGATTCATCATTGCCTTGGGTTTCGTGTTGTTAAGAGATATTGGCGCGCACCGGCTTTTGGCGCCTGGCAACAAAACTTCACCAAACGCCTTGGTTTCGTCCCCGTTTTGACATCGCGAGGTTTTGTGCCGCGGCTATCCAAACGGCAGCAGAACGGAGATCACGATGACCGAGCGCGAAATGACGATAGCGGAGATCCTGAAGGACCCGCTCATCCGGCAGGTGATGCGGGCAGACGGAGTATCCTTGAGGCAGATGCGGCAACTGCTGCGCGACGCAGCCCGTGCCCGGACGGCCGAGAGGCATGCCTGCGCCTTTCCGGGGATGGTCGCACGGGAGAAGGCTTCGCCAAGGCCGGAGGCTTAGGCGATGGCCTTCCCTTTGGCGACGAAGCGCGTGCTGGTTTGAACCGAGATGGCCTGGATCGCCGGCAGATGTATCGTCACGCGCAGGCCATGCGGCAGGATATTCTCCATTGCGAGCGAACCGCCATGGCCTTTTATGACTTCGTCCGCGATCGAAAGTCCTAATCCGAAACCGCTATTGGAATTCGGCGACCGCGCCTCGTCGGCCTTGAAGAAGGGCTCCAGCACTTTTTCTTCAAGTCCTTCTTCAAGGCCGGGGCCGTTGTCGCTCACGGTGATCACTGCGCCGCCTTGCGGATTGCTGCGCAATTCGACGCTGACGACCGTGCCGAACCGCACCGCATTTTCCACGATGTTGGTGATCGCGCGGACAAGCGCTTTTTGCCGGCACAGATATCCAAGCCGCTCAGGCCCGCTATAGCGCACCGTATGGCCAAGATCCCAGAATCCCGAGGTGATCGTCTGCAAGAGGCTGGAAATGTCGACCTTTTTCATCGGCTCGGCGGTCGCATTGCTGCTCAGATATTGCAGGCTTTCCTCGATCATGGTGGTCAGCGTTTCGATATCCGCGAGCATCGCGTCCCGTGACGCGGGGTCCCTGGAGCGCTCGACGCGCATGCGCAGCCGGGTCAGCGGTGTTCGCAGATCGTGGCTCACGGCCGTCAGCATCCGCGTCCGGTCATCGACCATCTTACGAATACGCCGCCGCATGTTGTTGAGCGACGTCGCGAGCGTATGAAGTTCCTTGGCGCCTTCGGCCGTGAACAACTCGTCCTCGTTGTCGTCGAGACGCAATCTTTTCGCCGCATCCGCAAAGCGCACGAGAGGCGAAGTGATCATGCGCCCCATGTAGAGCACCAGCAGAAGCATCGGCAGCATCAGGATGGTGAGCTTGGCGACAAATTCCAGAACCAGGCTGAGAAACGACGGGGAATTGTAGGCCTTGGAGAAGCCGATCACGAGGGCACGCTTGGCATCAAGGCGCACCGCCACCGAATTGTGCCGCTCGCTTCCCGGCGGGTTTTGCAGCGCCACTGCCTCGAAATCGTCAGGCAGGAGGCGGCGCAGCTCGTCCGAGACCGCATGGGTATCCTCCGCGCGCGCCTGCGCTTCGCTCGCGGCGCTCCACGGCACGACCGTCAATTCAAGGCCGAGAGGCGCGCTGGAGCGCACCAGGTCCTGGACCTCGGGATTGTCGCCCGCATTTCTGAACTGCGTGACGATCATCTCGATTTGCGTGCGCCTGACCATCAGCAGCTTCTCATTGTAGAAAATGAGAGGCTCGGGAAGCATGGCAATGATAAACACGATGATCACCGGGATCGGAAACAACGCCACTGCTATGAACTGCCACCGTATGGACGCCTTGCGAAAGCGGTCGATCATGTCTCTACCTCCACCTCCGGCGTGAAGATGTAGCCGCCGAGGCGAACGGTTTTAATGAAAGTCGGGTCCTTGTAGTTCGGCTCTATCTTCTGGCGGACGCGGCTGACATGCACGTCGATGCTGCGCTCTACAGGCCCGGCGGATCCGGCATGTGTGCGGGTCAAGATGTCCTGCCGCGTCATGACGCGCCGCGGGTTCTGGCAGAAGACGAGCAGCACATCGAATTCCGCCGTGGTGAGCGACACATGCACGCCGTCGCTGTCGGTCAGTTCGCGGGTGACGGGGTCGATCCGCCAGCCGGCGAATGTCATGCTTTCCAGGCTCGGCTTAACCTGCATCGAATAGGACGAACGCCGCAGGAGCGCCTTCACTCTTGCCAGCAACTCCCTGGAATTGAACGGCTTGGTGACATAGTCGTCCGCGCCCAGTTCCAGCCCGACGACCCGATCGATTTCTTTCGAAAGGGCGGTCAGCATGAGGATGGGTATCGTATCGGACGACCGGATTCGCCTGCAGATGCTGAAGCCATCCTCACCCGGCAGCATTCCATCCAGGATGATAAGCTGGAACTCCTTCTTTCTCAGCAGGCGGTCCATGTCGAGCGCCGAACCGACCGCCTCGGCGGCGTATCCAGCCTCGCGCATAAGCTCGATGAGCATGCTCGCGATATCGCGGTCATCCTCGACGACGAGGATGCGGGCGGACGCCTGGGCGAGAACATTGCTCGCAGTGTTGTTCATGACCTCAGCCATTCCTGTCGCCCTCCCGGCAAAGACTATCCCGCCCGCCATCGTGGCTGTCAGCAACAATTGTGTTTATTTTTGTTGCTGCGGCTCTCTCGCTGCCGCGCCTCAGAACTTGTAGCCCACCAACATCATGACCGACGGCTGGGTGTCTTTCTGGACGATGGGGCTGTTTTTCGCACCGCCGGTCAGGATGACGAGTTCCGTCTGGCTCCTGACGAACCAGTTGCCCGTCTGTTTTATCTCGGAAGACAATGTTCACTCCTGGGTGCGTTAGCATTCTGCAGGCCGGAGGAGCCGCGGGGCGGACATTGGTGGGGATTCGCTTTGGGATGGGTTTTGTCTTGTTAAGAGATGTTTCTCCCATGCCTGCCGAGGCAACAACTCCGAGCAAACGTTAATAAGTCTTAAAACCATCCGGCCGGGGGAGCGGCTAGTTCCAGGCAATGGCGTCGTCGGATTGCCGACTGCGCGTTGCATTGCCCGGAGAGTTCCATGTTTTCATATCGGATGCCGTCGCATGAGGCGGAACACGTCAAGGCCTTCCAGCTTTCGGATGTCCAGGACATCCGCCCCGCCGTTTCGATCATCGTACCGACGCTGAATGAAGCGGAGAATATAGACCGCATCCTCGGTGACATCGTCGACAGCGTGCGTGAGCACTTCAATTTCGAAATCATCGTCACGGATGGCGGATCGACCGACGGCACATGCGAAAGGGTGACGCTCTGGACAAGGCGGCACCCCGTTCGCTTGGTCAGGAACGCCGGGACCGGCGGACTGGCGGAGGATGTGTTTTCAGCAGCGGCGAAGGCGCGGTTTCCGATCCTCGTCGTTCTCGACGCTGACGGCAGCCACCCGGCGAGCTCCATTCCGGATCTCGTTCGCCCTCTCTCGTCCGGGCGCTTCGACATGGCCGTCGGCAGCCGCTATGTCGAGGGTGGGCGCACCGTCGGATGGCCGCTCCACCGCCGCCTTCTCTCCCGCCTCGGCGGCGCATTCGCCTCGCCCTTCACCGACGTGAACGATCCGCTTTCGGGCTTTTTCGCCGTAAAGCGCGACCGTCTTCTGGCGGCCGGTTCCCATGCCGAAGGCTTCAAGATCGGCCTGGAGGCGATTTTCGCCGGTGGCGACGCGCTGACGGTCACCGAGGTTCCGATCTCCTTCACCGACCGAGTCAAGGGGAAATCGAAGATCGGCGCGCGCCAGTTCGCGGCCTATCTCGGCCAGCTGGTGCGGTTTTCCAGGGGAACGGCCGCCTCTGACACCTTTCATCGTTTTGCGGTGGTGGGTTTTGCTGGCTTCGTGCTGGACTTCGCCATCGTGTCGATGATGCGCATTCTTGGCGCCGACATCACCGTCGCGCACATGTCCGGTTTCTGCTTTGCGGCCCTCTTCAACTACCTGGCGCACGCGGAATGGTCCTTCAAAGACCGCGCCGGGAACAGCACGCGGTTCGCGCGATTTCTGCTTCTGTCCGTGCTGGCCCTGGCCATGCGCGGCGGCTTCATCGCGACAGCCTCCGACCTCGGGCTTCCCTTCCTATGGGTGCTGATGTTGGGCATCGCCGGCGGCGGGATCGTCAGCTACGTCGGAAACGAGTTCTACGTCTTCCGCAGCGATACGTTCCTGCCGTCGACGACCCGGTGGAAACTCGCAGCGGTCGCCGTTGCCGTCTATGTCGTCATGATCCGGCTCGTCTACCAGGGCAGCATCGACCTCATCCCGCAGGAAGCCTATTACTGGAATTATGCCCAGCATCCGGCCTGGGGCTATCTGGATCACCCGCCGATGGTCGCGTGGCTGATATGGCTCGGCACGTCGATCTTCGGCAATTCCGAGTTCGGCGTGCGCGCGGGCGCAACCCTGTGCTGGCTGCTGACGGCGTTCTTCCTCTTTCGCCTTACCGACAACCTGTTCGGCCGCACATCCGCCTTCCTGGCCCTGCTGCTCGTGTCCATCCTCCCGTTCTTCTTCGCCATCGGCACCATCATGACGCCGGACGCGCCGCTGACGGCTGCCTGGGCGGGAGCCTTGTATTTTCTGGAGCGCGCCTTGATCGGACGGCGCCGAAGAGCCTGGCTCGGGGTGGGCATCTGCATCGGCCTCGGCATGTTGTCGAAATACACGATCGCCTTGCTCGGGCCGGCGACGATCGTTTTCCTGATCATCCACCCGCAATCTCGGCACTGGTTCCTGTCGAAATGGCCCTATCTCTGCGCAGCCATCGCCGTCGCATTGTTTTCGCCCGTTATCCTCTGGAACGCCACCCACGACTGGGCGTCCTTCCAGTTCCAGGGAAGCCGGCGATGGCTGGCGGATATCCGCTTCTCCACACACACGCTGGCGATGTTCGTCACAGCCTTGCTTGGCCCCATCGGGCTTGGACTGGCAGGCATCACGATGGCCAGACTTCCGCGGCTTGCCGACCATCTCGCCATGCGCGGGCCTGCCACGTTCATCCTGGTCTTCACCCTCGTCCCGCTGTCCGTCTTCCTCGGCTTCAGCCTGCTGCACGGCGTCAAGCTGAACTGGACCGGGCCGCTCTGGCTTGCCCTGCTGCCGGCGATGGCGAAGATCGTTGCAGACGCCGTGAAACAAGGCCGCAGGGCACGGCTGGTTGCGGCGTTGAAAATCGGCACGGCAGCGAGCATCCTGTGCTTCGCGCTGTTCCTGCACTACCTGGCGCTGGGCCTTCCGTTCACCGGCTATTCCGGCACCCTGCGCGGCCTGCCGGTCGCCTGGGAGGAGTTTTCCACCGGCGCCGAGCAGATCAAGGCCAAGGTCGCAGCCGAAACCGGATATTCGCCGCTGCTCGTCGGCATGGATGCCTACAATATCGCGAGCCAACTCGGCTTCTACGGCCAGGGGCGAACGGCCTTGGACGACATCACCAGCCAGAATCTTTTCGGACAGAACGGCCTGATGTTCGCCAACTGGCACGCCGGGAAGGCATCCGCGGGCCGCGTCGTCATCCTGTACGGACTGAAGGAAAACAGCGTTTCCGGCGACGGGCTTGCAAAGTGGTTCGACACTATCGGCCCCGTCGAAAGGCGGGCCGTGCAGAAGAATGGCAGCGTGGCGGGCACGTTCTTCTATCGCGTGGGCTACGGGTTTCGCCAGCCAACTTAATCTATCTTAACCCAACTTGACCGCACTTCACATGCGATCCGCTACATCCGTGCGAGCCTTCCCAAAAACCGAAAGGAAACCCGCACGATGCGACCGACACTTCTTTTTCTTGCGCTTTTCCTGGGCGTGAATCCCGTTTCTGCCGCCGAAGCCGCGCTCGCGCCACAGGATGAGGCGGCGGTCGCGCTCACCGTCGCGGTGGCAAAACCCGTGGAGCGCCAATGGCCCGAAACCGTGCCGGCCAGCGGCTGGCTGAAACCCTGGCATGAGGCGGTCGTCGCCGCGGAGACCGGCGGCCTGCGCGTGACCGATGTGCTTGTCGATGTCGGCTCGGTGGTCTCCAAAGGGCAGCCCCTCGTCCGGCTCGCCGACGAGGCCGTGCGGGCGGAACTGCGCAAGGAAGAGGCCGCACTCGCGAGCGCCAGGGCGGACCTCGCCAAGGCAAAAGCCAATGCCGACCGGGCGCGCAGGATGCGGACAAGCGGCGCGCTGTCGGATGAGAAGATCACCGAATATCTGATCGCCGAACAAACGGCGACGGCGGGTGTCGAGGCGGCGCAAGCCCTGCTGGACAGCCAGACGATCAAGCTTGCCCAGACGATCATCGTGGCACCCGACGACGGCTTGATCACGTCGCGCTCCGCCCAGCTCGGCGCCGTCGTCTCCTCCGGCACGGAGCTGTTCCGCCTCATCCGCCAGCAGCGCGTCGAATGGCAGGCGGAAGTCTCCGCCCGCTATCTGCCGCGCATCAAGGAGGGCCTGACCGCGACGATCATCGGTCCCGATGGCCGACGCCTCAAGGGAACCGTCCGGCTCGTCGGGCCGACCGTCAGCACGGATACGGGACGTGCGCTCGCCTATGTGACGCTGCCTTCCGAGGCACGCCCGCCCACCGGCCTCTACGCCACCGGCCAGATCGAACTCGATAGCACGCCGGCCCTCACCGTACCGGAATCGGCGCTCGTGCTGCGGGATGGCATCAGCTACCTCTTCACGGTGGATGCGGACCGGCGCACGTCCCGTATCCGCGTGGAGACCGGGCGCCGCAAGAACAGCGAGGTGGAAATCCTCTCCGGCGCCGATCGCTCGGCCGATGTCGTGACGGCGGGCGGCGCGTTTCTTTCGGACCGAACGCTTGTCAGGGTGGAGGAAACCATCCGATGAACGTCTCGGCCTGGTCGATCCGCAATCCCGTTCCCGCCATACTCCTGTTCATCCTGCTGACCGCGGGCGGCCTTCTCGCCTTCGACCGGCTGGCGGTCCAGAACTTTCCCGACATGGTGCTGCCGACGATCAAGATCAACGCCACGCTCGAAGGCGCCGCACCTGCCCAGCTGGAAACGGAAGTCGCGCGCAAGATCGAAGACAAGCTTGCCCCGCTGAGCCTGCTCGACCACATCACGACGACGATCACCGACGGCGCCGTCTCCATCACCGTCTCCTTCCAACTGGAGAAGGACAGCGAGGCGGCGCTGAACGAAGTGCGCAACGCCGTCGACAGCGCAAGCGGCTACCTGCCCTCCCAGATGCAGACGCCCGGCGTCACCAAGGTTACGGTACAGGGCTCGCCTCTCCTCACCTATGCCGTGCGCTCCACCCAGCTGGACGAGACGGAACTCTCCTGGTTCGTCGACAATGACATGACGAAGGCGCTGCTCGCCGTCTCCGGTGTCGGCGAGGTCAGCCGTCTCGGCGGCGTCGACCGCGAAGTGCATGTCGATCTGGACGCCGGCATCATGGCCTCGCTCGATCTGAGCGCGGCGACCGTTTCCGATCGTCTGAGGTCGATGCAGTCGGACACGTCAGGCGGCCGGGCGGAGATCGGCGGAGCCAAGCAGGCGATCCGCACGCTCGGCGCCGTGTCCTCGATCGAGGCGCTGAAGGCGCTGCCCATCCCGCTTCCGAGCGGCGAACTGGTGCGGCTCGACGAGATCGGCAGCGTGACGGACAGCTTTGCCGACCGGTCGTCGATCGCCTATCTCGACGGCGAAGCCGTGATCGCCGTCCAGGTCAAGCGTTCGAACGGGTTTTCGGACACCGGCGTCGCAGCCGCCATCGAAACGGCGATGAAGGATTTTTCCGCCGCCAATCCCGATGTCGAGATCGTCGAGGCCTACAGCACGATCGGGCCGATCGTCGAAAACTACGACGGCTCCATGAACATGCTCTATGAGGGCGCGATCCTGGCGGTCGTCGTGGTCTGGCTCTTCCTGCGCGACTGGCGAGCGACCTTCCTCTCGGCGGTCGCGCTGCCGCTCTCGGTCATTCCGACCTTCCTCGTCATGTATTTTGCGGATTTCAGCCTGAACACGGTGACGCTGCTGGCCCTCTCGCTGGTGGTCGGCATCCTCGTCGACGACGCGATCGTCGAGATCGAGAACATCGCCCGCCATCTGCAAATGGGCAAAACGCCAAAGCAAGCGGCCCTTGAGGCGGCGGACGAGATCGGCCTCGCCGTTATCGCCACGACCTTCACGCTCGTCGCAGTCTTCCTGCCCACCGCCTTCATGAGCGGGATTCCGGGCCTCATCTTCCGCCAGTTCGGCGTGGCGGCCGCCGTTGCGGTTCTCGCCTCCCTGCTCGTCGCTCGCCTGCTGACCCCGATGATGGCCGCCTATATGATGAAGGCGCATCCCGTCGCTGTAAAAGACGGCTGGATCATGCGCACCTACATGGCGCTCGTGAAGACCTGCCTCAGCCATCGCAAACTGACGATCCTCGGTGTCTGCATCTTTCTCGCCCTGTCGCTCTCGACGATCACCTTGCTGAGCACCAGTTTCCTGCCCGCGTCGGACGATGCGCAGACGCAGGTCGCCCTGACGCTGCAACCCGGCAGCCCGATCGAGCAGACGGACAGGGCCACGTTGCGGGCGGCGGAGATCGTGTCGGGCCTGCCCGGCGTCACCCGCGTGTTTTCCGCCGTCGGGAGCGTCTCATCCGGCGACCTGCTCGACACGTCCACGACCGTCGATACGGCGACGGCCTCGCTCGTCGTCGACCTCAAGAAAATCGGAGATCGGGACCGAACGCAGAGCGAAATCGAAAACGACATCCGCCAGGCCCTCGCCGTTCTTCCGGGCATCAGGGTGGAGGTCGGCACGGGCGGCAACGGCACGACGCTTCAAATCACGCTTGCCAGCGACGATCCCGATGCCCTCGACCGGACCGCCGGCGCCCTTGAAGACCAGTTGCGCACGCTCCGGGGCATCGGAGCGGTCACCTCCAGCGCCGCCCTGCAGGCACCCGAAATCCAGATCGTGCCGGATCTCGACCGCGCCGCAGCCCTCGGCGTCACGGCGGAGGCGATTTCCGAGGCGGTCCGCGTCGCGACGAACGGCGACTACGCCGCCGCACTCGCCAAGCTCAACCTTCCGCAACGACAACTCGCCATCCGCGTCCGGTTCGACCCTGATCACCGCACGACGCTCGACGACATCGCCAACATCCGCGTTGCCGGTAGCCGCGGCAGCGTCGATCTCGGCTCCGTCGCCGATATCCGCATCGGCGGCAGCCCGTCGGAGATCAGCCGCATCGACCGGTCACGAAACGTGACGCTGTCTCTCGAACTGAACGGGCGCATCCTGGGCGACGTCTATCGCGAGGCGCAGGCACTGCCGGCGCTTCGCGACCTTCCCGATGGGGTAAAACTCGTCGAACATGGGGAGCTGGAGCGCAGCTCCGAGCTTTTCGGCAGTTTCGCCATCGCCATGGCGATCGGCGTCTTCTGCATCTATGCCGTCCTGGTCCTGCTCTTCCACGATTTCCTCCAGCCGCTGACGATCCTCATGGCGCTTCCGCTCTCGCTCGGCGGTGCTCTGCTGCCGCTGGTCGTCACCGGAACCGGCTTCTCCATGCCGGTGGTGATCGGCCTGCTGATGCTGATGGGCGTGGTGACGAAGAACTCGATCCTGCTGGTCGAATACGCGATCGTCTCGCGCCGCGCTGGCCTGTCACGGTTCTACGCCCTCGTCGACGCCTGCCACAAGCGTGCCCGCCCGATCGTCATGACGACGATCGCGATGGCCGGCGGCATGCTGCCAGTGGCGCTCAGCCTCAGCGGTGGTGACGGCAGCTTCCGCCAGCCGATGGCAATCGTCGTCATCGGCGGCCTGATGACCTCCACCCTGCTCAGCCTCGTCGTCATCCCGGTCATCTTCACCTTCGTCGACGACCTCCTAGAGATGCTCAAGCGGCTTGTCGGGGTTACGAAAACGGCGCCGTTCGACCACGCTCGCAGCCGAGCGTGAACGTTTCGATGACCTCGCCCAGCCTGCCGGAGAAGAAGACGGTGGGGTGATCGAGGCCGCAAGCAGGGCTTGTCGTCAAGGGCGCAACCGGACGAAGCGTTGTTCCATGACCTGTCTGCCCCACTGAGCGCCAGATTGCTCCTGCCTGCATGTGAAGCCGAAATCCTCGTACAGGTGGCGGGCCGCCAGAAGACCGCTGAACGTCCAGAGATGCGTTTCCGCGAAACCCTGCGCGTCCACGAAGCCGAGTGCGGCGGAAAGTAGCTTGCGGCCCACCCCACCGCCACGCACACCCTCATCGACGATAAACCAGCGCAGGTGCGCCTTGTCGTCGCCAAGGTCCTCACCGTCGATCGCAACCGAGCCGATGATCTCGCCACCACGCATTGCGGTCCAAATCCCGTTGCATGGGTTTTCCAAACGGTTGCAGAATTCGGCGAGGCCGCCGGCAACGACGCTCTCGAACTTTTGTCCGAAGTCGGATGTCCTTGCATAATAGAGCGCATGCATTTGCGTGATGCGGGCGATGAGCCCGATCTGGTATCCCCTGACGATCTCGATGGCAGGAGCCGCAATGCCTTCGCCAGCCGCGGCACCAAGGGCCGCCGTGTATAGCCGCAAACCATCCAGCACCGTGCGCTCCTGTCCCCTCTCCAAGTGGCCGAGGGCATTGGCAACCTGCGCACCCGCATAGGCATGGATCGCCTGCACGCGCTGCTTGCCGGCGGGTGTCAGCGACAGCCTCTTGACACGGCCGTCCTCTTCCCTCGTATCCTCGCTGACATCGCCAGCCTCCACCAGTTTGCGCAACATCCGGCTGACGCTCGACTTTTCGAGACGGAGGCGAACCCCAAGCTCACGCGCAGTCATGCCGCCCTGCTCGATCTCGATCAACGCATGGACGGCCGAAGGGGACAGATCCGTCCCAGCAAAATCGCCGCCCATAAAGCCCCATTCGCGCACCATCGAACGGGAGGCGGCACGGATCTCTTCAACCAATCGTGGGGAGGTGCTCATTTAGGACTCTCGGTCAATATGGTTGCATAATACAACTATATTGATCAAGAAAGCAAGGATGCAGAACTTCGAAGTTTGCCTAAGGAGACAGCCGCTCGACATATAGGAGGCGACGGCGCGCAATCCTCACGGAAGCGCCGATCGCGGCGCCTCTCTGCCGACTTCCCTGGCTGACTGCTGGTGCGCCGTAATGAACGCCTTCGCGTGGCGGGCCAGGTCTTCGCCGTCGGTCCACAGGTTGCGCCAGATGCCGAGGATGCCGCAGAGGGGCTGGCCGACGACGGTGGAGGAGAAGGATTCGAAGACGATGGGGCCGGCATAGTTTATCCGGGCGAGCCCGTTGAAGATCGCCATGAAATCGACGGAGCCGGCGCCGAGATAGCCGCGGTTCGATTCGCCGATGTGGAAATAGCCGAGATGCTCGCCGGCATCGACGATCGCCATCTCCACATCGGCTTCCTCGATGTTCATGTGGTAGGAATCGAGATGGACCTTGACGTTGGGCAGGCCGACCCGCTTGCACAGTTCGACGCCTTGGCCGGCGGTGTTGAGCACGTTGGTTTCATAGCGGTTGACCACTTCGAGGCCGAGCGTGATGCCGTGCCGGGCGGCCTCCTCGCCAATGCGTGTGAGCACCTCGACGGCCCCGGCAATGCCGGCGGCGGTCGGTGGTTCGCTGTATTTCTGGAAGGCGGAATAGAGGATGCCGCAGACATGCGACGAGCCGAGTTCGGCGGCAGCGGCGATGACCTCGCGCAGCCGTGTCTCGCCGGCTTTCACTCGGTCCGGATCACCGCTCGATATGTCGCTTGCGGCATCGAGTCCGAGCGACAGGTTGGCCTTAATGCCCGCCTTCTGCAACTCCTTTGCGGTGAAGGCGATGTCCATGGCCTTCGGGTCGGGCGCGGAGATTTCGATGATGTCGAAGCCGAGTTCGGCGGTTTTGTTCACCGCCAGGATACACTCCTCGCGGCTCCAGTCGCGCACCCAGACATTGGCGTGCAGCCCAAGCTTGTTCATGCTGTCCTCCCTCGTCAGACGCGTGTCATGCTGCGGCGGCGCCATTGGTCGAAGATGACGACGACCACGATGACCACCCCTTGTGCGATGCGCTGCCAGAACGGGCTGACATCGAGCAGGTTGAGGCCGTTGCCGAGCACGCCGATGATGGTCGCGCCGATGATCGATCCCCAAACGCCGCCCTCGCCGCCGAAGAGATTGGTGCCGCCGATGACAACGGAGGCGATGGAGCGCAGCTCCTCGCCTTCCGCCATCAGCGCATTGCCGGAATTGAGCCGCCCGACCAGGATGATGCCGGCAATCGCGGCCAGGAGGCCGGAGATGGCATAGGTCATGATCTTGGTGCGGGTGATGCTGATGCCTGAGGAATGGGCAGCGGCACGATTGCCGCCAACGGCATAGATGGCGCGGCCGAGCGCCGTGTAGCGCAGCACGTACCAGCCGGCGACTGCACAGAGCAGCGCAATGAGCGCGCTCACCGGCACGCCGAAGAGCTGGCCGCCGCCGACCCAGGTCAGCGTTTCGGGCAGTTGCCGGGTCGCATTGAACGAGGGAACCGGCATGCCATCGGTCACCAGCAGCGCCGCGCCGCGGAACGCGGTCATCGTGCCGAGCGTCGCGATGAAATCCGGAATCTTGAACGTGGAAATCAGCCAGCCATTGAGCGCGCCGGCAACGACGCCGACGGCAAGCCCGATCAGGATCGCCACCGGCGGCGGCACGAAGCCGAGATCGACGCCGAACAGCACGAGCGACTGGGTGAGCAGGACGGCCGTGATCGACCCCGCCAGTGCGGCGATGGCCGCGACGGACAAATCGATGCCGCCGGTCAGGATGACGAAGGTCTGCCCCACTGCCAGGATGGCGACGAAGGCGGACTGGCGCGCCACGTTGGAGAGGTTGTCGAAGGTCAGGAAGTTGGACGTGGCGAAGGCGAGATAGGCCATCAGCAAGACAAGCGCGATCAGCGGACCGGCCTGGAAGACGATCCCTTTGATCTTCGCCCCGCGGCCACCCACGGCCGCTGCCGGCGTGTCCGAATTCTTTTCCGCACTCATGCTGTCTCCCACTTCCTAGCTCGCATAGCGCAGCATGTTCTGCTGCGTAATCTCGTCCCGCGGCAACTCCGCCGAGAGCCGTCCGCCCCGCATAACCAGCACGCGATCCGCCATGCCGATCAGCTCGTTGAGTTCCGAGGAGATCATCAGGATCGATGCGCCTTCCGATACCAGTCGGCTCATCACCGCAAAGACTTCCGCCTTGGCGCCGACATCGATGCCGCGCGTCGGCTCGTCGAAAATCAGGATCCGCGCGCCGCTCGACATCCAGCGCGCCAGGATGACCTTCTGCTGGTTGCCGCCGCTGAAGAAGAAGAGCTTGTGCGTGGTGGAGGCCGGCCGGATGCGCAGGTCCGAAATGTAGCGCTTGCCCTCCTCGCGCTCGCGCCCCAGATCGAGCCGCGACAGCAGCGACTTGCCGGCCAACCAGGACAGGCTGAGATTGGGGCCGACCGGCTGCATGGGCACGAGGCTTTGGCGGCGGTCGCGCGAGATCAGGCCGAGGCCCGCCGCAATCGCATCCGACGAATGCCGGAAATCGGCGCGTTTGCTCTCGACCTCGATCGACCCGGCTTTGACCGTCTGCAAGCCGAACAGCGCGCCGGCAATCTCCGCCTGCCCGGCCCCCATCAGGCCATAGATGCCGAGGATCTCGCCGCGGCGAAGCGAGAAGGACAGGTCCTTCAGCGTGCCGCCGGAGGCAAGGTTTTCAACGGCCAGCACCGGCGCGCCGAGGGTCACCGTCTCCTTGGGAAACTGTTCTTCCAGCCTGCGGCCGACCATCAGGCCGATCACCGTCTCCTCGTCCGCCTGTTCAGCGGGCAGCGTATTGACGACGATGCCGTCGCGCAGGATCGTCACGCGATCGGCGATCATCGGGATTTCCGACAGGTGGTGCGAAATATAGATGATGCCGTGGCCGCGCTGCTTGAGGCGGCGGATGACATCGAAAAGCCGGCTGCGCTCGCTGTCCGACAGTGCCGAGGTAGGCTCGTCAAGCAGCAGGATGCGCGGGCCGCGCGCCAGCACGCGGGTGATCTCGATCAGTTGCTGCTCGGCCACTTCGAGCGTGCGCACCTCGGCCGTCGGATCGATCGCGACGCCGAGCGCCTCCAGCGCGTGCCGCGCGGCCTCATGGGCCTTGGCCCAGTTGATCTTGCCAAAGGCATTGCGCGGCAAGCGGCCGAGAAAGATGTTTTCCGTGACACTCAGCGCCGGAATGAGGCTCAGCTCCTGATGCACAAGGCCGATGCCGAGGTCCGTGGCGAGCGTCGGCGTGAGCGCCGAAACCCGTTTGCCGCCGATCTCGATGTCTCCGGCGGTCGGCGCGTGCTCGCCGGCGAGGATCTTCATCAGCGTCGACTTGCCGGCACCATTCTCGCCGAGAAGCACCTGCACCTCGCCCGCACGCACGTCGAGCGAGATCGACTTCAAGGCCACGACGCCGGGAAAACGCTTCTCGATATTTTGGAGTTTCAGAAGGATTTCGTGCTGGTCCATGCGCCTCGACTACCATTCAACCGGCACCGAGCGTGCCGCTTCATCTCCTAACGCGCCCGCCTTGCAGGCGAACGGCGGCGCGGGGCACCTCTCCACGAGAAGATGCGCCCCGCGTCCTGGGAGAAACCTTAGTTGGCTTTCTTGCAATTCGTCCGGATGGTCTTCCAGTCGATCGCTTCGAGCTTCGGCTCCGGATAGAAGTTGCGCGCATTCGCCTCGTAGACGGTGCGTGGGCGGATATCGAAGGTCTTCGGCACCTCGAGGCCGCAGGCGAGCTCGACGGCGAACTTGGTGCCGAACCAGCCCCAATCGGCAAAGCCGTGGGTCGTTTCGGCAATCATCTTGCCTTCGGCAATGCGATCGACCGATTCCGGCGTCACGTCATTGGTGAAGACCGCCACCTTCTTGTCGCCGATGTTCGCGCCGTCCTGCACGGTTTCGAGACGACCGCTGGAACCGGCGACGAGCATGGCGCCGAGGCCCATTTCGTTCGATGCCGCCCAGATGAAGTCGAGGTTCTCCGGGTTGGCCTGAAGGATATCCTCGGCGCAACGCGTGCCCTTTTCGCGGTTCCAGTCGCCGGCGCAGGTGCCGCCAACGATCTCGATGCCCGGGAACTGTTCGAGCACCTTACGGAAACCGTTGAGGCGAGCCGTCGAGAAAAAGCCGCCGGCAACGCCCTCGATGATGGCGCCGCGCGCCTTGATCTTCGCCTTGTCCTCATCCGAAAGTTTTGCGGCAAGATCCTGCCAGAACTTCAGGTCGAGATAGGCGCCGGGCTCGACGGTGACCTTGTCACCCGTGCCCAGCACGCCCGGACCGCCGAAATAATCGACGACCGAATAGGCGCTGACTTCGGCACCCTGCGTGTTGTCGAAGCCGATATAGGACGAGACGTTCACGCCGTCGATCGGCTCGAGCAGGTTGACGATGATGACCGGAATGCCGGCTTCGGTGGCGCGCACGAGCGCCGGCTTGACGGTCGCGACTTCAGCCGGCGACACGGCGATCAGGTCGACCTTCCGCTGGATCATGTCCTCGATGATGCTGACCTGCTCGGCAAAGGCCGTCGGGCTGGTCGGCGACTTGGTCAGGACCGTGACGTTGAAGCCATTCTTGTTGGCGTCCGCGGCGGCCAGTTCGAAGAAGTTCGTCGCGGTCTTGAAGACGCCGGTAATGTCCGGCGGCACCCAGCCGATCGTGATGTCGATATTGTCACCTTCCTGTGCCACGGCCGGCGCGGCACCCAGTGCCGGCCAGAGTGCAACAGTCGCGGCTGCAGCAAACAATGATGCTTTTGCGAGCGTCTTGAACATAGCTCCCTCCCTGTCGAAAAAATCTCCTCCAACGCGCGCAATGGGCGCCGATCGGCGCTCCCACCCCTCACGTTAATTGGATGCTAGACAAAGCGATAAGGTAATTCAACTACATTTTTTGCGATTATAATCACAATCTCTTGCGTCGATTTCAGTGAATTTAGCGCAAAAGCAACGTCGTGGCGGATCGAATTCAACCAATCAACCACGTCAGAATGTAGTTAAGCTACTTAATTCTTTTCGGGCGCGAGGCGCACCAAATTTTTGCGCGCGGGCTCTGTCCAGCTACGGACGGCACCGGCTAAAAGCTCAATTTGTCATGTTGTACGTATAGCATGTCAGGATAATGATTCAAGGCCGAAAGCTTCGGCAAGTCTTGCGCCCGCGCCGTGAAATTGCAGCGCGGGCAGCGAGATAAATGCCACCTGCGGCCTTACCAGCAGGTGTAACCGGCATCCGCAGTGACGATCGAACCCGTCATCAGGCTGGAGGCGTCGGAGGCGAGGAACAGCACGATTGCGGCAATCTCGTCCGGATGGCCGAGCCGGTGCATCGGCGTCATGTCCAGCCATTGCTCGTACATCGGCTTGTCCTCCTTGGCGAAGGTCAGCAGCGGCGTGTCGATATAGGTCGGCGCCACGGAATTGACCCGCACGCCGCGCGTCGCCCATTCGGCGGCAAACGAGCGGGTCATGTGGTGCACGCCGGCCTTTGCCGCATTGTAGTGGACCTGCTGCTGCGGCCTATTGACGATGGTGCCAGACATGGAACCGATGGTGACGATCGATCCCTTGCCCTTCGCCAGCATGTGTTTCCCGAAGGCGCGGCACGAGCGGAAGGCACCGTTGAGGTTGATGTTGATCATCCGCTCCCAATCGGCATCTGACAGGTCCTCCCCAGGCACGCCCGCCTGGGCGATGCCGGCATTGGCGACGAGGATATCCGCCGCCCGGCCGGCACTTGCCAGCCGGTCCGCCACCGCATTGACCGACGCGCTGTCGCCGATATCAATCACGTCAGCCTCGGCGGAATAGCCCTTGGCGGCCAGCGCCGCGCGGCCGGCTTCGCTGCGTTCAGTGCTGATATCGGTGAGCACGACATGCGCGCCCGCCTCGCAGAGCGCCTCGGCGCAGGCAAGCCCGATCCCCTGCCCGGCACCGGTGACCACCGCCACGCGGCCGGACAGATCGAATTTCTGAAGATACATCCCGTTCCTTTCCGGCCGCAGGTCGCGGCCCATGCCTCGCGGCCACCCTCACCCGTGCTGGATGTAGACGGCCTGCGTCTCCATATACTCGTAGAAGCCGTGTTTGCCGTCCGCACCGCCGATGCCGGATTTCTTGCGGCCGGCGTGAAAGCCCTGGTAGGCCTCGCCATTCTCGCGGTTGATATAGGTCTCGCCGAATTGCAAGCGCCGCGTGACCTGCATCGCCTTGTTGAGATCCTGCGTATAGAGCGAGGATGTCAGGCCGTATTCGGTGTCGTTGGCATGGTAGACCGCCTCGTCGGCATCATTGACCACGGCGATCGGCGCGACGGGGCCAAAAATTTCCTTGCGCATGATCTCCATGTCCGGCGTGCAGCCCGTCAGCACCGTCGGCTCATAGTGGTGGCCGCGGTTGCGATCGGCCCGCTGTCCGCCAAGCGCCACGGTGGCGCCCGCCTGCCGTGCCCGGTCGACCATGGTTTCCACCTTGCCAAGCTGCACCGCATTGACCAGCGGCCCCATATCGACATCGCGCTCCGTGAGCGGGTCGCCATAGCTGACGGTGGACATGCGCTTGATGAAGCGTTCGGTAAAATCGTCCGCCACCTGGCGCTCGACGAAGATGCGTTCGGCGCAATTGCAGACCTGACCGGTGTTGATGATCCGCGAGGCTGTGATCGCCTCCACCGCGAGGTCGAGATCGGCATCCTTCAGCACGATGGCCGGCGCCTTGCCGCCGAGTTCCAGATTGACCCGCGTGAGGTTCTTCGCCGCCGCCTCCATGATGGCGACGCCCGTCGGCACGCTGCCGGTGAAGCTGACGAGGTCGATGCCGGTGTGGCCGGAAAGGGCGGCACCCGTCGTGCGGCCGCGGCCTGAGACCATGTTGAACACGCCCTTCGGCAGGCCCACCTCATCCGCGATTTCCGCGAAGAGGAAGGCGTTGAGCGGCGTCTCCTCGCTGGGCTTCACCACGATCGTGTTGCCCGCCACCAGCGCCGGCGCGAGCTTGCGGCCGATCAGGTAGAACGGAAAGTTCCAGGGCAGGATGCCGGCGACGACGCCGATCGGCACGCGGTTCAGGTAGATCGTCTCGCCCTTGCGATCGCTGGCGATGATCTCGCCCTCTATGCGGCGTGCCCACTCGGCCATGTAGTCCATCAGTCCGGCCATGCCGAGCACCTCGCCGCGCGCTAGACCAAGCGTCTTGCCCTGCTCGCGGGAAATCGTCTCGGCCAGCACATCGACCTTGTCGCGAATCTTGCCGGCGATCGCCTTGACGTAACCCGCCCGCTCAATCGGCGGCAGGTCGGCCCAGCCGGGCTGTGCCTTGCGGGCCGCATCCACGGCGGCGTCGACGGTCTCGGCAGACGCATCGGGGATTTCCGCGATCTGCTCCTCGGTTGCCGGGTTGTAGACGGCGATGCGGTCGGAGGCGCTGTCCTCGACAAACCGGCCGTTGATGTAGTGAGTGTTCCTGGGCATGTCTTTCCTCCCGTAGTGCTGTGTTGTCATCAGGCATCCGGCACGACGCGGGCGACGATCTTGCCCGTCACCGCGCGAGCACGCAGGCGCTGCAAGGCATCCGGAATGTCTTCCAGCGTGACGATCTCCTCCACCATCGGATCGAGCTTGCCCGCCGCAAGCCGCGCCATCAGGTCATCGCCCATGCGGGCGAAGTCCCGCTGGGTGGGCACATGGCCGGCATTGTAGGCGCCACCGAGCCCGATCTCGTGGATGGAAGCGGCATAGGTATAGGACGGCACATCGGTCATGACAGGCAGCGGATCGACCGATACGAGATGCCCGTTATAATGCACGAAGGCGAGCGACTTGCGGGCGTCGCCGGGGTTCGCCACTTCCACCATGACGTCCACGCCGTAGCCGCCTTCCGTCTCGGCCTTCACCTTTTGCAGCAAATCCGGATCGCGATAATCGAAGACGATATCGGCACCGAAAGCGCGCACGGCATCGAAATGTTCGGCACGCGTCAGCGCAATCACTTTCGCGCCCGCCTGATGGGCAAGCTGCGTCGCAAACCCGCCGACGCCGCCATTCGCGCCCTGGATGAGAACGGTCTGCCCCGCCTCGATCCGCGCCTTGCGGAAGAGCGCCTGATAGGCGGTGTAACCGGCACAGGGAACGGCGGCCGCATCCGTGAAGCTGATGCCTTCAGGCAGGCGCGATGTCGCGTGGGCCGGCGCCAGGCAATATTCGGCAAAGACGCCGGACTTCCAGAGGTTGTTGTGCACCACCACCCGTTCGCCGACTTTCCAACCTTCAACGCCGGGACCGACCGCGTCGATGATGCCGGCGGCATCGAGCCCCAGCACATGGGGATAGATCCATTCCGGCTTGTGATCGAGCGCCAGCTTCCAGTCGACCGGGTTGATCGAGACGGCGATGACCTTGAGGCGCAACTGGCCAGGACCGGGCTCAGGGATCGGCAGGTCGGCCAGGGCCACATCGTCAAGCCGGGCCTTTGCATCGGAAACAACAATCGCCTTCATAGGGTGCCTCATGTGATCAGGTAGCCGCCATCGATGACCAGCACGCTGCCGGTAACGAAGCTCGCAAGCGGCGAGGAGAGATAAAGGACGCCGCCGGCAAGTTCGGCCGGTTCGCCCCAGCGGTTGAGCGGCGTGCGGGCGACGATGGCCGCGTTGCGCTCCGCGTTTTCACGCAGGCCCTTGGTCAGCGGCGTGGCGATCCAGCCGGGTGCGATCGCATTGACGCGAATGCCGTCTGCCGCATAGGCAATCGCCAGCGACTTGGTGAGCTGCGCGATGCCGCCCTTGGAGGCCGAATAACCGGGCACCAGCCCGCCGCCGAAGAACGACAGCATGGAAGCAGTGTTGACGATCGTGCCGCCGGTTTCCGCAAGGCGCGGACGCGCGGCGGCGCAGACGCGCATGGAACCGTTGAGATTGATATCGACGACCTCGGCGAAGACGTCCGGTTCGAGTTCGTCATTTCGCCGGATAATGCCGGCGCAGTTCACCACATGATCGAGCCGTGGCAGGCCGGCGATGAGGGCATCGACGGCCGACTTGTCGCGCACGTCGAGCGTGGCGAAGAGCGCACCCTTCATCTCGGGCCGGTCTCCGGCGGCGGCGATCTCGGCGTCGGTGACGCCCGTCGCCACCACGTCCGCGCCGAGCGCGACGAAGGCCTGGCAGATCGCAGCACCGATGCCGGAGGTCCCGCCGCTTACCAGCACCTGACGGCCCTCGAACAGGCCGGGGCGAAGGTAGGCGGCGGGGTTGCCGATCGCGCTGGTCCGCCCGTCAGCGGATGAACTGGTCGACATAATCCGCTCCCAGCCCAACCGCCTCGTAATGCGCACGACACATGTCGATCTTGGTGAACACGTCCTCGAAGCCGAGCGGCTCGCCGTAAGCATCGACGTAATACATGATGCCGTTGACCTGGAAGAAGGTGATCATCTCCTCGACATCGTCGGGGACGACCAGCGTGTGTGTTTCGCCCGGCGGCTCGAAGACGTAGCCGCCTTCTTCGGCGACCCAGTCATGCTCCAGATAGTGCCAGCGGCCCTTCAGCACGAAGCCGTGCACCGCCTGCGGATGCCGGTGGCGGCTCAGCACGCCGGACTTGCGAACCTTCAGCAGGTTCATCCAGTAGCCGGCGGAGCGGTTGAGGCAGAGCGGGCGGAACCAGACATTCGTGCCCTGCGGCACCCAGACCCGGTCGTCGAGGGGAATGGCGTCCGGAATGACGATATCCGGCAGCGACTCCTTCGGCATGGGAAACTGGTAAGGCATGCGCGGATTGGGATCGGTCTTCATGGGAGGCATCGGCGTAGTCCTCAAGCTGTCTGGAGAGTGCTGGGCTCGCGCCGTGGCGCGATGCCCGCAGGCTGGCGGCGTTTCGCGCCGGTGATGAATTCCACCGCCTTGTCGGCAACGACCAGCACGGCGGCATTGGTGTTGCCGGCGATGATGGTGGGGATTGCGGACGCATCGATGACCCGAAGCCCCTCGACGCCGCGCACCCGCATATCGGCACCGAGCACGCCGCCGATGTCGCCTTCGCGCGCCATGCGGCAGGTACCGACCGGGTGATAGACGGTCTTGACGAAGCGCTTCGCATGTTCGGCGAGGTCCGCATCGGACATCTTGTCCGGACCGGGGAAGATTTCTCGCGCGATCATCGAACGCAGCGGTTCCTGCTGAAGAATTTCGCGGGCGCGGCGCACGCCGCCGATCGACAGGCGCAGGTCTTCGGGATCGGCCAGATAGTTCGGATCGACCAGCGGCTGGTCCTTCGGGTCGGCCGAGGCAAGCTGCACCGAGCCCCGCGACCGCGGCTTGGCGACGCAGGAATTCAGCGTCAGGCCGTGGCTTGCCTGCTGGTCGGTATGGTCCTTGTCGAGATAGACGGTCGGCACGCAGAACTGCTGGATTTTTGGATCATTGGAGAGATCGTCCGGATCGAAGAATGCGCCGGCCTCCACGCCATTGGACGTCACCGGCCCGGTGCGGTTGACAAGATATTCGAGGCCGTTGCGCATCTGCTTCCAGCCGCGATCGTGGCCGTAATAGCCATAGGGACCATTGCAGAGCGCCACGACCGGCGTCTCCGTATGGTCCTGAAGATTGGCGCCGACGCCGGGCAAATCGACTAGCGCGTGGATGCCGTGGGTTTTGAGATGATCAGCGGGGCCGATGCCGGAGAGCATCAGCAACTTCGGCGTCGCGATGGCACCGGCGGCAAGCAGCACCTCGCCGTCGCAGCGGGCTTCCAACACCGTCCGCCCCTCGCCCTGCGAATAGCGCACGCCGACCGCGCGGCCGTCCTCGATGATCAGCGAATGCACCAGGCAAGAGGTCTTTACCTCCAGCCGGCCACTCGCCATGGCAGGCCGCAGGAAGGCATCGACCGCGGAGCAGCGCCGGCCATCGCGGGTCGTCACCTGATAGGCGCCGACGCCACGCTGGCTGCGGCCGTTGAAGTCGCTGTTGTGCGGCAGGCCGATGCCCTGCGCGGCGAGCACGAAGGCGCGGGAGAGTTCGCAGATGTGGTCAAGATCGGAGACCTTCCACGGGCCACCGACGCCATGATAGTCGTCGTTCAGCCGCGCATTGTCCTCCATGCCCGTAAAATAGGGCAGCAGCGCATCATAGGACCAATGCTCGTCGCCGATCTCGTCGGCCCAGCCGTCGTAATCCGCCGGCTGGCCGCGCATATAGACCATCGCATTGACTGACGACCCGCCGCCGAGCACGCGGCCCTGTGGGACGATGGGCCTGCGGCCGCCGAGCCGCGCCTGCGCCACGGACTTGTAGAACCACATATATTTCTCGACGCCGAGCAGCTTGACGAAGCCGGCGGGCATGCGGATCAGCGGGTTGCGGTCATCCGGCCCGGCCTCCAGCACGAGCACGCGCGCGCCATGCTCGCCCGCGAGCTTGCCCGCCGCAAGGCAGCCCGCCGTTCCCCCGCCGACGACGATGTGGTCGTAGCTCATGCGACGATGCTCTCCACCTTGCCGGCCTGCGAGCGCGGGAAGAGCAGCAGGTGATCCGGATCGATCGACACCGGCACGGCCTCGCCGCGCTTGGGCGTCACCGAGGGATGGGCGACTAGCGTGAAGCGCGTCTCGCCAACATCGACGAAGATCAGGTTCTGGTCCTGCAATTCCTCGGTGATGAAGACCTTGCCATCGACACGCAGCGGGCTGTCGCCGCCGATCGACAGGAAGTGTGGGCGGATGGCGGCAAGCCCGCCATCGCCGATATCCTGTGCCGCCGCATGCAGGCGTTGGGGCAAGGCAAGCTTGCGGCCTTCGAACTCGATCGACCAACCGCCATCCGCCGCCGCCACGCGGCAGTCGAAGAAGTTGATCGGCGGCTCGCCGACGAAGCCGGCGACGAAGGCGTTCTTCGGCCGGGCATAGACCTCGTCCGGCACCGCCATCTGCTGGATCTCGCCGTCGCTCATCACCATGACGCGGTCGGCGAGCGCCAAGGCCTCCTCCTGATCGTGGGTGACGTAGATCATCGTGTAGTTGAACTTCTGGTGCAGGCTCTTGATGAAGCGGCGCATGCGGTAGCGCTGGCGTGTGTCGAGATGCGAGATCGGCTCGTCGAGCAGGAACACTTCAGGTTTGCGCACCAGTGCACGCGCCAGACCGACACGCTGCGCCTGGCCCGAGGAAAGGCCCTTGGGTTTCAGGTGCAAAAGCGCCGTCAGCTCCATCTTCTCGGCAATGTCGCGGACCTGGCGATCAATCTCCTTGCTGTCGACATTGGCCGAGCGCAGCGGGAACGCGATGTTCTCGTAGATCGAGATGGTCGTGTAGAGCGCGTAGGACTCGAACGACATCGCGACGTTGCGGTCGCGCGCACGCACATCGTTGACGCGCTTGCCGTCGAAATAGATAGAGCCTTCAGTGACCGTCTCCAGGCCCGCGATCATGCGCATGGTCGAGGATTTGCCGCAGCCGGACGGACCGAGGATGGCGACGAACTCGCCATCGGCGATCTCGAAATCGATGCCGTGCACGGCCTGGACGGCGCCGTAGCGCTTGACGAGTCTTTCGGCTTTGATGGAGGCCATGGGGTCAAACTCCTGCGGAAGGCGTGGCGTGCGTGACCGCCCGGGCATTCTGGAACAAGTGGACGGCATCGCGCGGGAAGGCGATGGCGACCGTTTCGCCCACACCGAGCGACGTGCCGGCGGGCACCGAGACGGAAACCTGGTCATTGCCGATGCCGACAAGGGCGATCTTCATGTAGCCGAGGTTCTCGATGACATCGACGCGGCCGCGCAGCGCATTGGAGTCACTTTCCTGGGCGATCCGCACCTCGTTGGAGCGGAAGCCGACCTGGATTTTCGAGCCGACCTCTTCGTTGAGATCGCTGACGGCCTCGGCCGCAAGCGAGGCGACCGGCATGCCATCCGCCGTCACGAAATCGACCCTGCCGTCATGGCGGCGCGGCTGCACGGAAATGAAGCTCATCGGCGGATCGCCGACGAAGGAGGCGACGAAAGCGTTTGCCGGCCGATGATAGAGATCGGCCGGTTTGCCGAGCTGCTCCAGCTTGCCGGCATTGAGCACGGCCACCCGGTCGCCAAGCGCCAGGGCCTCGCGTGACGACGTCGTGGTGAAGACGACAGTCGCCGACAAGTCCTCGGCGAGCGCCTTGAGTTCGGCACGGATCTTGTGGCGCAGTTTCGCGTCGAGATGGCCGACCGGTTCGTCGAGCAGATAAATGTCCGCCGGCCGGATGATCGCGCGGCCGAGTGCCACGCGCTGGCGCTGGCCGCCAGAGAGGAAGCCGGGGCGTCGATCGAGCAAGTGGCCGATGCCCAGAATGCCGGAGATTCGCTTCACGCGTTCCTCGACTTCCGCACGGCCGATGCCGCGGGCCTTCAATGGAAAGGCCAGGTTCTCGCCGACCGAGAGGTGCGAATAGAGCGCATAGTTTTCGAAGGCCATCGCCGCATCGCGCTTTTCCGGCGGTACACGCAGGATGGAGACGCCGTTGCGCAACACGTCGCCGCTGGTCGGCTTGGTGATGCCGGCGAGTATGTTGAGGAGCGTGCTCTTGCCGGCACCGGCCGGCCCGTAGATCACAAGGAATTCGCGGTCGCGCACCGTAAGATCGATCTTACGAAGGGCGACCTTGGCGAGACCGTAGCGCTTGTGGACCGATTTCAGTTCGTACATCAGACGTCCTCCTGCATGAGGGCGGCAACTTCCGCCTCCGCCTGTTGGCGCTCGGCGATAAAGCGGCTGCGGGCGCGCACGACGAAGGCCGCCGAGATCACGAAAGCAACGATGTTCATGATGACCACCGACATCGACTGGCTGGCGAAATACGGCTCGATGAAACCGAGCCAGACGAAGACGACGCCGACATAGAGAAGGATGACGCGGAAGCCGGTATCCCAGCCTTGACTGAAGCTCATGATCTTATCCTCTCACAGCGCCGAAGGTGAGGCCGCGCACCATGTAGCGTTGCATGGCGAGCACGAAGACCAACATCGGCAGGACGCTGATGGTGGCGGCTGCCGCAACAGGCCCCCAGAGAATGCCCTGCAGCGTGAAGAAGGATTCGACGCCGACGGTGACGGTGCTCGCGGCCTTGCGGGTCAGGATGTAGGCGAACAGGAACTCGTTCCAGCTGAAGATCAGCGTGAAGACGCCGGTGACTGCGATGCCGGGGGCTGCGAGCGGGCAGACGACCTTGGCCAGCACCTTCAGCCGCGACAGGCCGTCGAGGCGGGCGGAATGTTCGAGTTCGCGCGGAATATCCTGGAAGAACGACACCAGCAGCCAGATGGCGAAGGGCAGGTTGAACACCGTATAGGAGATGATCAGCGCGCCCGGCTGGTCGAGGCCGATGCCGAGGAACTTACCGGCCCCCGTCCTGCCGACTTCGCGGAAGATCAGGAAGTAGGGCAGTATGACGGCGATCGCCGGGAACATCTTGGTCGACAGGATGAAGAACAGGATATGGCCGTCGCCGACATTGTAGCGCGCGAAGCTGTAGGCGGCGAGCGAACCGGTGATGACGACGATGATCGTCGAGGCGACGGAGATGAACAGCGTGTTCTTGATGTAGAACAGGAAGTTCTTGTCGTAGATCGCGTGGACGTAATTATCCAGCGTCGGGGTGAACAGGAAGCGCGGCGGCGACACCATGATGGCATCGGCCGGCTTGAACGACGTGATGATCATCCAGGCGATCGGGAACACGATGAAGCCGAGCACGATGACGATCAGGCCGTAGCGGAGCGCTTCCTTCGGGAAGCTTGATTCACGTTGCAGCATGGCGATCTCCTCAGCCTTCGGATGCGCGCGACGAAAATTGGGTGAGCAGCGGGCGAAGCGCGAAGAGGCTTGCGACCAGCATGGCGTAGAGGAAGAAGATCGCCATGGTGGAGGCATAGTCCATCCGGAACAGCTTCAGCCCCGTGCGATAGAGATAGAAGGTCATGGTTTCCGTCACCGTGCCCGGCCCGCCGCGCGTCAGCACCGCCACCGCGTCGTAGAGGCGCACGCTGTCGATGGTGCGCAGCACGAGGACGAGGAACAGCACCGGCTTCAGCATCGGGAAGGTCAGGGTGCGCAGCACGCGGAAGGTGCTGGCGCCATCCAATTCGGCGGCCTCGAACGGCTCCTTCGGCAGCGCCTGCAAACCGGCAAGCGCGATCAGCGCCACGAAGGGCGTCCATTGCCAGACGTCGAACAGGATGACGGACCAGAGCGCGATCGTATAGTCGCCGAGCCAGTTGGGTTCGGGCAGGCCGATGAGACCGAGGAAATAGTTGATCAGGCCGAACTGGGGATCATAGAGATAGCGCCAGAACAGGCCCGTCACCGCCGCCGAAGTGGCCAGCGGCAGGATCATCAGGCTGCGGATGACGCCCTTGCCGACGGTTGCGCCGTGGATCAGGAAGGCGATGGCGATGCCCAGCACCATTTCGAGCGTGACGGCCGTCAGCGTGAATTTCAGCGTGACCCAGACGGAACTCCAGAAGGCGCTGTCATGCAGGACCGTCCGGTAGTTGTCGAGGCCGACGAAATCGCCGATGCGGCCGCGCGTCAGGTCCGCGAACCGGAAGGACACGTCGAGCGCATAGGCGAGCGGCAGCAGCGCGAAGACAAGGATGACCAACATCGCAGGCACGACAAGAAGGATCGAGAACCAGCGATCGGACATGGCGGTTGGGCTCGCCACGCCTTTTTCCTGCGACGCCGACACGGATAGCGACTGCGACATCAAACTCCTCCAGAAGAAACTTTTGGGCGGGCAAACCCGCCTTTCAAATCAAACTGCATGGTGGGCGGGTGCCCACCATGCAAAGCTTGGATCGATGCTTCGATCACTTGCCGATCGGGCACGGGCCGCCGCAAATCTTCTCGACTTCGGCAGCGAGCTGTTCGGCCGCCGCACGGGCGTCGATCTGGCCGGCAGCCGCCGATTGCAGCGGGATCTGCATCGTGTTGTAGATCTTCGCGCCGAACGGAGTGTCGAACAGGTTCGAGCGGAAACCCTTCATGGAATCGAAGATCTTCAGCAGCGTCGAGAAGTGGCCGGTCTTCGTGCGGCTTTCCGGTGCGGCAAAGGCGGGGTCGGAGAGCACGCTCATCAGCGTCGAGGTGCCGCCCGCCTTGGCGAACTCCATCTGCGCATCATGGCCGCCGATATAGGCGACGAAGTCCATCGCCTCCTGCGGATGGGCGGACGATGCGGAGACGGCGAGCAGGAAGCCGCCGATATAGGCCTTCTTCTCCGGCGCTTCGGCAACGCCCATCTTGGCGCCCGGCACGCTGGTTTCGGTCGTCACGGCATTCGGCCATTGATCGAGGAAGAAGGAATAGGTCTGGGCGATCTGCCCGTCCTTCATCTGGTTCATCACGCCGTCATAGGTGACGGTAAGCGCTGCCGGCGGGGCGAATTTCATCAGCGCCAGATAGTCGTTCATGGCCTTTTCGACCGCGTCGACCGGCACCTTGCCTTCGTCCGTCAGCCAGTCCGCGCCCTGCGACCAGAGCACGCCGGACATTTCGTCCTGGATTTCCGGGAAGGGACCGGCCATCAAGCCGACGCCGTAAAAGTCCTTGGCGAGCGCTTCGCCCTTGAGGTTCTCGCCGGCCTTGCGCGTGAAGAATTCGGCGATATCGCGGTGCTGCGCCCAGGTGGTGGGTACGGCGAGATCATAGTTGAAGCGCTTCTTGAAGGCTTCCTTCTCGGTCGCATCCTCGAACAGGTCGGCGCGATAGATGTAGCCGGCGGTGTAGGTGTAATAGGGCAGGCCCCAGACGTCGCCCTTGTACTGGGTCGTCAGGGCTGCGAGCGTCGGCGCCACGTCGTCGAGCTGCGCCTTCTTGTCGGCAAAGTAGTCCGTCATCGGCAGGATGAAGCCGTTTTCGGCGAATTCCGCCTTTTCGGAGGTTTCCAGCGTCACGACGTCATAGGCGCCGGTCTGGCCGACCATCTCGATGACCTGCTTGTTGTAGAGCTGCGAATTGTCGATGTTGACGACATTGACCTTGACGCAGTTCTTCGCCTCGAAGCCGGCGACGAGGTTCGCCATGGCATCAGTATAGAAGCCGGCGATCGTCGACCAGGTGATCGGCACGCGGTCGGCGTCGACGCATTCCTGCGCCATGGCGACCGGCGCCGTCGAGGTCATCAGCGCTGCGACCAGCAAACCCTTTTTCAGCATGGATTTCATTTCATTCCTCCCGGTTGACGGCCGTGGGCTCCCTGCCCCGGCGCGTGATTGGTTATGCTGCTGTGTTCTCCTTGGAATGTCCGGCCGGTCCGGCCGGGCTCCGCGGCAGTTCAAGGAACGCCGCGGTATCGGGATCGACCGGAATGCCGGCCACGAGACGCTCGGCTTCGACCCGCCATTCGCGGTCGCCGGGCGCCAGGATCTCGCCGCCTTCCTGCGCCGGCGCGCTCCTCAAAGCCGCCAGATAGGCGGCCATGCCGGCATGGAAGACGTCCCGGCCGCCAAAGCGGTCTGGATCGATGGCGAGAAGGAAATGCCCCATCTGGCGCGGCGTCGAATAATCGTCGCCGCCGACCATGGGGATGAAGGCGTGATCGAGTGTCATGCCCTGAAGAATGGCCGACAGCAGCGTCGCAACGCCGGCAAGCGCCGCCCCTTTGAAGGCGAAATCCACGCCGCCGAGCGGGAGGAGCGTCTTGCCCGAAGCGGGGTCCGTGGTCGGCGCGCCCGCCTCGTCGACCGCGACGCCTTGCGGCAGTTGCACGCCCAGCGACTTGTAGAGCAGCAGCCGGTTCAGCGGGATCGACGATGTCGCCATGTCGAGCAACCAGGGCTTTTCACCGACGCTCGGTGCCGCAAAGGCCAACGGGTTCGTGCCATGAAAGGCTTCGCGGCCCTGGAAGAGGGCCACGACGCTATCGGAATTGGTGGTCGCAAAGCCGATCATACCGGCTTCCGCGGCGACCCGCGCATAGGCACCGGCCGCACCGAAATGCGAGGAATTGATGACGCCGACCGCACCGATGCCGCTGTCGCGCGCCAGCCCGATCGCCGTGTCCATCGCGACATAGGCGGCATGGTGGCCAAGCGCATTGTCGCCATCAACAATCGCCGTCGCAGCCGCCGTCTTGCGGACCGTGATGTTCGGCGTTCCGTTGACCCGTCCGCCGCGCAGAACCTTGTCGTAATGGACCACCAGACGCACGCCGTGACTGTCGACCCCGATGCGCGAGGCATGCATCAACGCCCGCACCGCGGCAGTGGCGGACGCTTCGCACGCGCCGGCGTTGCGCAGCGCAGTTTCGACTCGCGCTTGGAGCAAATCGGGGGCAACTAGAGTCTGGACGGACATATCGGACCCAACCTAGGAGATTGCAGACGACGAGAATTGGCGTATCATATCTAATATCTCAGTGTAAATAGTTGAGGGGCTCGGTGAACCTGCGTCGACCCCTGCAAGGAAGGGAGACCCTATGAATACACTCGACCGCGGTCCGTCGCTGACCGACCTGGCGGCGCAGGAAATACGCAACCGCATCGTGCGCGGCGTGTTCCAGCTCGGCGAACCGCTCTCGGAAATCGCGCTGGCCACCGAGCTCGGCGTCTCCAAGACGCCCGTGCGCGAGGCGCTGATGGTGCTGAAGCGCCAGGGTCTCATTGAGGTGCATCCGCAGCGTGGCTCGTTTGTCTTCGACATGGATGCAAACCAGGTCCGAAAACTTTCCGAACTGCGCGAAGTGCTGGAACTCGCCGCCCTTCGCATGGCGCTTGCCACCGATCGCCGGGCACTCGCCAAGCAATGGGCCGACATCGTCAAGAAGATGCGCAAGTCGCTCGACGCCAACGACGCGGAGCTCTACCGCACGCTCGACGGCGGCTTCCACCGGGTGCTCTTCGAGCTTGCCGACAACGCCTATCTCATGGAGGCCTACGAGCTGATCGCCTTCCGGGTGCAGGCGCTGCGCAACCGCCTGTCGCTCGCCCCCTCGCTCAACGCCACCTCGTTCGAGGAGCATGTGCGGCTGGCGGAGCTGGTGGCGGCCGGCGACGACGAGGCCATCGTGGACCTCATGGGCCGCCACATCGAGGCGACGCGCGAACATTATCTGGCTGCGGTGACGGCGCGGGAGGCGGAAGCCGCCGTGGCGCCGGCCAAGGGACGGCGCCGAACGACGCGCCGCTGACACATCGCCACCCACGTCGCCCGACCGAAAACGGTAGCGCGGCTGAACGCCCATTTTGCTGTCCTCCCGTAGCTAAGCTACATTTTATCGAAATCACGGCGCGAATTATGTCTCGCCTGCCTTTGATTTCGGTAAATTCCATCCCTGAGACATAGATTTTCGGATTGACACTCGATTGTCAAGGTAGCTAAACTACATTTTTAGAGGCGCCAAGGAGGGCGCTATTCGGGAGGGGATCGTGTACGCTGAGCTTTTCAGATTGGATGGTCGTGTCGCGCTGGTGACGGGCGGCAGTCGAGGCATCGGGCTTGCCTGCGCCGAGGCGCTTGGGGAGGCCGGCGCGCGCATCGCCATCTCCGCGCGCTCTCGCGACGAGGGTGAAAAGGCGGTGCGGCACCTGGCCGGCAAGGGCATCGAAGCGCTCTACCTGCCCGCCGATATTTCCAGCGAGAGCGCCGCCCAGGCGGTCGTGAAGCAGGCGGCCGCCGAGCTTGGCGGGCTCGATATCCTCGTCAACAATGCCGGCATCGCGCGCCATGGCGACAGCCTCGACGTCAAGCCAGAGACCTGGGACGAGGTGATCAACACCAACCTCACCGGCCTCTTCTGGTGCTGCCGGGCGGCCATCGAGACGATGGTCGCGGCGGGGCGCGGGTCGATCGTCAATATCGGCTCGATCTCCGGCTATATCAGCAATCTTCCGCAGAACCAGGTCGCCTACAATGCCAGCAAGGCCGGCGTGCACATGCTGACCAAGTCGCTGGCCGGCGAATTCGCCAAGAACAACATCCGCATCAACGCGGTGGCGCCCGGCTATATCGAAACCGCCATGACGCAGGGCGGGCTGGACGATCCGGAATGGTCGAAGATCTGGCTCGGCATGACGCCGCTGGGCCGCACCGGCAAGCCGAGCGAAGTGGCGGCGGCCGTGCTGTACCTGGCCTCCGATGCCGCCAGCTACGTCACCGGCTCGGTGCTCACCATCGACGGCGGCTACACCATCCACTGAATTTCACAAAAAGAGATACGGGAGCAATTGAATGGCACGCGCATTCGGCGGTCCGAACAAATATATCCAGCGCGCAGGCGAGATCGACAAGCTGGCGAGCTACCTGGCACCGCTCGGCAAACGCGCCCTCGTACTGATCGACCGCGTGCTGTTCGACGCGCTCAGCGAGCGCATCCGCAAGAGCACGGGCGACGCCCTCGACATCCGCTTCGAGCGGTTCGGCGGCGAGTGCTGCACATCCGAAATCGAGCGTGTGCGGGCAATCGCCCTCGAACACGGCAGCGACGTGCTGGTCGGCGTCGGCGGCGGCAAGACGGCGGATACCGCCAAGATCGTCGCCATCGACACCGGTGCCCGCATCGTCATCGCACCCACCATCGCCTCGACGGATGCGCCCTGCAGCGCGATTGCCGTGCGCTATTCGGAACATGGGGTCTATGAGGATTCCCTCCGCCTGCCGCGCAATCCGGATGTCGTCGTCGTCGATTCCGCGCTGGTCGCGGCAGCACCCGCGCGCTTCCTTGTCGCCGGCATTGGGGACGCGCTTTCGACCTGGTTCGAGGCGCGCTCCAACATCGAATCGCGCACGAACAACTATGTCGCCGGCGGTTTTCCGACCACCGAGGCCGGCATGGCGATCGCCAAGCATTGCCAGAGTGTGCTGATGCGCGATGCCGTCAAGGCGAAGATCGCCGTCGAGGCCGGTCTATTGACCCCGGCGGTGGAAAACATCATCGAGGCGAACACGCTGCTCTCCGGCCTTGGCTTCGAGAATTGCGGCTGCTCGGCTGCGCACGGCATCCATGACGGGCTCACGGTGCTCGAAGAAATCCACGGCTATTTCCACGGCGAAAAGGTCGCCTTCGGCACGCTCTGCCTGCTGATGCTGGAAAACCGCGAGCACGCTGAAATCGAGGCGATGATCCGCTTCTGCCGCAGCGTCGGCCTGCCGACGAAGCTTTCGGACCTTGGCGTCGTGGAAGACGTGCCCGCCAAGATCGAGCGCGTGGCGGAGGCCGCGTGCCGGCCGGGCAACATCATCTATGCCACGCCCGTCACCATCACTGTGCCGGCGGTTCGCGATGCGATCCTGGCGCTCGATGCCTTTTCGCGCAGCATCGCTTGACCGCGGGAGGTAAGCCATGACCGACAGAAAACCCCTCGTCATGATCACCGGCGCCAGCGCCGGCATCGGCCAGGAAACCGCCCGCGTCTTTTCCGCCGCCGGTTATCCGCTGCTCCTCATCGCCCGCCGCCCCGAGCTGATCGAGGCGATGGGCCTTCCCGATACGCTGGCCGTCAACGCCGACGTGCGAGACCATGCGGCGCTGGTCGCGGCGATCGCCGAGGGCGAGGCAAAGTTCGGCCCGGTCGACTGCCTCATCAACAATGCCGGCATTTCCCGCCTCGCGCGTCTCGACGAGCAGGACCCCGAGCAATGGCGCGACCTCGTCGATATCAACTGCCTCGGCGTGCTGAACGGCATGCATGCGGTGGCCCCCGGCATGAAGGAACGCCGGCACGGCACGATTATCAACGTCTCCTCGATTGCCGGCCGAAAGGTCTATCCGCACCATGATGTCTATGGCGGCACCAAGCACTTTGTGCATGCCGTGAGCGAGGGGATGCGCCAGACCATGTCGGCCCATCGGGTGCGCGTCATGGTCATCTCGCCGGGCGTCGCCAAGTCGGAGATCGACAAGACCATCACTCACCAGAATGCCTACGAATTCTGGGACAACGGCCGCAAGAAGCTGGATGGCGGCCTCGACGTCAACGACATCGCGCGCACCATGCTCTTTGCTTACCAACTGCCGCAGGACGTCAATCTGCAGGAGATGACGATCACCCATACTGGCCAGGAATTCTGACATGACGGACACCCCCTCCTTCGACGACCTGCTGGATTTCAGCGGCAAGACCGTGGTGGTCACGGGCGCGGCGACCGGCATCGGGCGGGCGATTGCCGAAGCCTTCGCGGCGAAGAAGGCGCGCGTCGCGCTGCTCGACCGCGATCCCTCCGTTGCTGATGTTGCCGCCTCGCTCGGCGCCTACCACATTTCACATGTCGTGGACGTGACGGACGAGCCGGGCGTCGAGCGTGCCGTTCAGGCGGTAATCGAGGCCTTTGGCCGGATCGACATTCTCGTCAACAATGCAGGTATCGGGCCGCTGGCGCCGGCGGAAAGTTATCCGACGGCGGAATGGGACCGCACGCTCGCCATCAATCTCAAGGGCTCCTTTCTGATGGCGCGTGCCGTCGCGCCCGGCATGCTGGAGCGCAAATCCGGCCGCATCGTCAACATGGCCTCGCAGGCCGCCATCATCGGCATCGAGGGCCATGTCGCCTATTGCGCCAGCAAGGCGGGCATTGTCGGCATGACGAACTGCATGGCGCTGGAATGGGGACCGCGCGGCGTCACGGTCAACGCGCTGTCGCCGACCGTGGTGGAGACGGAACTCGGGCTCACCGGCTGGGCCGGCGAAAAGGGCGAGCGCGCCCGCGCTGCCATCCCGACGCGGCGCTTCGCCAAGCCGTGGGAGATCGCCGCCTCGGTGCTCTACCTCGCCAGCGGTGCGGCCGCGATGGTGAACGGCGCCAACCTGATGATCGACGGCGGCTATACCATCGTTTGATCGAAAAATTGACAGAGACGAGGACCCAGTTTTGACACAGCTATTCGAGCCCGTCGGGTGCAAGGTCGATCTTCAGACCGGCGCCATGAGCGATGCCACGGGCGATTACCAGAAGCGTTTTCGAGACCTTGAGGGTCTCTATGCGGATGCGGATGCCTTCTCTGCCATGCAGGCCGAGTGGAACGACACGGTCGTCTACGAAGTCTCGGAGTTCCGGCCGAACGAACGGTCCGGCGATCTCATCTTCGGCGTCACCCGCATGCTGCCCGGCAAGGTGGGAACCGAGTATTTCGTCACCCGCGGCCATATCCACCGGCAGGCCGACCGGCCGGAAATCTACTATGGCCAGAAGGGCCGCGGCCTCATGCTGATGGAATCGCCGGAGGGCGAGATCCGCGTCGTCGAAATCGACGCCCAGACGGTCTGCTACGTGCCGCCCTACTGGATCCACCGCTCCGTCAATGTCGGCGACGAGGAGCTGGTGATGCTGTTCTGCTACCCCGCCGATTCCGGCCAGGACTATGACTGCATCGCCAAAGCCGGCGGCATGCGCGCCCGCATAGTCGACGACGGCAAAGGCGGATGGAAACAGGTCGACAATGCCGGCTGGCGGATGCGGGACGCTGCGACGATCGCCGCCCTCTATGGCCATCAGCAGAAGGAAGAAACAGCATGAGTGCCCCATTCGATCAGGCAGCCAAGCTCGGCGTCGTTCCGGTCATCGCCATCGAGCGCGCCTCCGACGCCGTCGCGTTGGCAGACGCGCTTCTCGAAGGCGGGCTCCCGCTCGCCGAGATCACCTTCCGCACCGAAGCCGCCGCCGAGGTCATCGCCATCATGGCCGACAAACGGCCGGAACTGCTGGTCGGTGCCGGCACGATCTTGACGCCGGAAGCGCTCGACGCAGCAATCAGCGCTGGCGCCCGTTTCGGCCTTGCGCCCGGTTTCGATGCCGAGATCGTCGTGGCGGCGAACGGCAAGGGCTTTCCCTTCGCGCCCGGCATCATGACGCCCTCAGACCTGACCGCCGTCACCCGCCACGGGCTGAAACTGGCAAAATTTTTCCCGGCGAAAGCGGCCGGCGGCCCCGCCATGCTGGAGGCGATCAGCGCGCCCTTCGCGCATCTCGGCACCCGTTTCGTGCCGACCGGCGGCGTCAGCCTCGACAACATGCACGAATGGCTGAAGCTGAGCGCGGTGGCCGCTGTCGGCGGCACTTGGATCGCGACCAAGGCCGACATTAGCGAAGGCCGCTGGGCCGACATCACGGCGAAGGCGCGCGCGGCGGTGGCAAAGGCCAAAGAGGCACGCGAGGCGAACCGATGAGCCGCTATCAACCCGCGACCCAGCCGACCTTCTACTTCATCGGCGTGACGACGGCGAAAAGCTCCATCATGCGGGTTTTTCCCGCCTGGGCGCGCCATCTCGGGCTTAAGGACGCGGTGCTGAAGGGCATCGATTTTCCACTGCATGCCGACCCGGCCGCCTATCGCGAGGCCGTCGCCTTCATCAAGACGGACCCGCTGTCGCTCGGCGCGCTGGTCACCACGCACAAGATCGACCTGTTTAACGCGGCACGCGACATGTTCGACGTGATCGATCCGCATGCGCTGCTGATGCATGAGACGAGCTGCCTGTCGAAGCGCGACGGCAAGCTCATCTGCCACGCCAAGGACCCCATTTCCTCCGGCCTCGCGATCGACGGCTTCGTGCCGGCCGGCCACTTTGCCGACACTGGCGCCGAGGTCCTCTCGATGGGCGCCGGCGGCTCTACCATCGCCATCACCTGGCACCTCATGCAGGCAAGCCGTGGAGCCGACGTGCCGTCCCGCATCGTCGTTACCAACCGCTCACAGCCGCGTCTCGACGAGCTGCGGCGCATTCACCAGGACATGAAAGCCCGCGTGAAGATCGACTATGTGCTGGCCGACCGGCCGGAACTGAACGACGCCGCCATGGCCGCGCTGAAACCCGGCTCGCTCGTCATCAACGCCACCGGCCTCGGCAAGGACGCGCCGGGCTCGCCGATCACCGATGCGGGTATTTTCCCCGAGCGAGCGATTGCCTGGGACCTGAACTACCGCGGCGATCTCGTCTTTCTCGACCAGGCACGGCGCCAGCAGGCGGCGCGCGGGTTGCAGGTCGAGGACGGCTGGACCTATTTCCTGCATGGATGGACGCAGGTCATCGCCGAAGTGTTCGATATCGATATCCCGACCTCTGGCCCGTCCTTCGACGAGATTTCGCGCATCGCCATCGAAGCGGCGAAGGGGTGATGTGGTGAAGCGTATTCTCGTCACGCCCCGTTCGCTCTCGCTCGATCCACCGCCGGAACTGGAGCCGCTACGCCAAGCCGGTTTCGACCTCGTATTCCCGACGCCCGGCCGCATGCCGGACGAGGCCGAACTGCTCGATCTCGTGCCCGGCTGCGTCGGCTGGCTCGCCGGCATCGAACCGGTCTCCGACCGGGTTATCGCCGCCGCCGACAGCCTGCGCGCCATCAGCCGCAACGGCACCGGCATCGACAACCTGCCGCTGGCGCTGCTCAAGGGTCGGGGCATCCGCGTGCTCAAGGCCGAGGGTGCCAATGCCGTTGGCGTGGCGGAGCTTGCCATGGGCCTCATCCTAGCCTCCCTCCGCCACATCCCCACCGAGACGGCCGGCATCCGAGCCGGCGGCTGGCCGCGTTCGCGCGGCAAGGAAATCGCCGAGCGCACCGTCGGCATCATCGGCTGCGGCGCGATCGGCAAGCGCGTCGCGCGCGCCGTCTCATCGATGCGGGCCAATGTCGTCGCGCACGATCCCTTCCGCCCGAATGTCGAAGTCTATGGCCCGTTCAAATGGGCAAGCCTAGACGAGGTGTTTGCGGAAGCGGACATCGTCTCGCTGCATTGCCCCGCGCCCGCCGATGGCAAGCCTATCGTCGATGCGAAACGTCTTGCGATCATGCCGCCCAACGCCATCCTCATCAACACCGCCCGCGCGACGCTGGTGGACGAGGATGCCGTGCGCGCCGCACTCGACGAGGGCCGCTTGCAGACCTACGCCACCGACGTCTTCGTCGAGGAACCGCCGGCCCCCGGCTCGCTTGCCAGCCATCCGCGCGTCATCGCCACCAGCCATATCGGCGGCCTGACGGACGAGAGTGTCAGCAAGGCGACGACGATCGCCGTGGAAAACCTGCTCGCCGCGCTGGTCAGGGAGGACGCCGCATGACGCCGCTCTCGCCCGTGCCATTTTCGGAAACGCTCGCCGCGCGGCTCTCTACGCCGCCGGCCGGCGACGTCCGGCTTTACTGGCTCGGGCAGGCCGGTTTCGTCATCGCGACCAGCCGATATCGCATCGTCATCGATCCCTATCTTTCCGATAGCCTGGCGGAGAAATACCAAGGCAAGCGTTTCGAGCACGACCGTCTTATGGCCGCACCCATCCAGCCGTCCGAAATCGGCCCGGTCGATCTCGTGCTGGTGACGCATCACCATACCGACCACATGGACCAGCAGACGCTGACGCCGATCGCTACGGCCAATCCGGATTGCCGCTTCGTCGTGCCGCGCGCCGCGATCGAGGCCGCGAAGGAGCGCATCGGCGTCGGGCCTGAACGCCTCATCACCATCGATGCTGGTGAGCGCATCGAACCCCTGCCCGGCCTCATCATCACCGCCATCCGCGCCGCGCACGAAACATTGGAGCGCTCCGAAGAAGGCTGGCACAAATTCCTCGGCTATGTGGTCGAGAGCGAGGGCGTTTGCCTCTATCATTCCGGCGATACGATCCCCTTCGAAGGGCTCGTCGACGAGGTCGCGCCCTTCAAGGTCGATCTCGCGCTATTGCCGGTCAATGGGCGTCGGCCTGAGCTCACGCAAGCTGGCATCGCCGGCAATCTGACGCTGGACGAAGCTTGTGTGCTTTCGGACCAGATCGGCGCGGCGGACATGATCGCCCACCACTACGGCATGTTTGCCTTCAACACCGAGGACCCTGCGACGATCGACGCCAAATCGGCGGCGGCTGATTGCAGGGCGCGGCTCCATCGGGCAAAGCTGTCGGTTGAATACCGATTGTCTAAGTGAACCGGGGGTCTCCATGTCAACCAGCGCGCTCCAGCCCAAACCGATTGGCGGCAACAATAACAACATATTGGAGGTCATCCGCATGAAGCGCGGAGAGCTCCGCAAGTCGGATCGCAAGGTGGCCGAACTCGTGCTCGCCGATCCGAAGCGCGTCATCAACGCGACCATCGCGGAGGCCGCCGAATGGGCGGATGTCAGCCAGCCGACAGTCATCCGCTTCTGCGCCTCCGTCGGCTGCCAGGGCTACCAGGATTTCAAGCTGCGCCTCGCCCAGAGCCTGGCGCTCGGCGTATCCGCCACCCATTCGGTCATCGACGGCAACGACACGCCGGCCCAGGTCTCAGAAAAAATCTTCGACTACACAATCACCAGCCTCGACTGGGTGCGCAACCATCTCGACCCGGTCAAGGTCGGCCAGGTCGTCGACATGCTGGCCAAGGCGAACCGCATCGACTTCTTCGGCTTCGGCGCCTCGGGCATCGTCGCGCGTGATGCGCAGCAGAAATTCCCGCTGTTCGGCGTGCCCTGCGGCGCGGAGACGGATGCCCACCAGCAGATCATGGTCGTCTCCATGCTGAAGCCGGGCGACGTCGCCGTCGTCATCTCCAATACGGGCGCGACGCTCGCGATCATCGAGACCGCCCGCCGGGCGCGCGAAAACGGCTGCCAGATCATCGGCATCGTCGGTGCGGATGGGCCGCTCGTCGAGTTCTGCGATCTCGTGCTGAAGGTCGAGACGCTGGAAAACACCAATATCTACACGCCCACCATTTCCCGCATCGCCGCGCTGACGGTGATCGACATCCTGTCCACCAGCGTGGCGCTGCGCCGCGGCGCCGAACATGTCGAACTCTTCACCGGCATGAAGCGCAACCTCCGCTATCTGAGAATGAGCAACGAGACATAGAGATGCACAACACCCGCCACCGCTCCCAGACGCCGGCATCGCTCTCGCCCCGCGAGCTCGCCGCCCTGATCGACGTCAGCGCCGTCCAGGCCTTCCATACCGAGGCGGACGTGCGGGAGCTGGCGGAAATCGCCGTTGCCGAAGGTTTCATCGCCGCCCATGTGCTGCCGAATTTCGTGCCGCTGCTGCGCAGCCTCGTGCCTGCGGGCGGGCTGACCCTCGTCGGCGGCCCGGTCGGTTTCCCGTCCGGTGGGCATACGACCCGCACCAAGGTGGCGGAGGCCACGGAACTTGCCGCAAACGGCGCGCAGGAACTCGACATGATGATCAATGTCGGCCGCCTCAAATCCGGCGATCTCGACTATGTGCGCAGCGATATCCGCGCGGTGGTGGAGGCGATTGCGCCGGTCCCTCTCAAGGTCATCCTGGAACTCGCCCATCTGACGGACGACGAGATCCGCACCGCCTCAGCCATTGTCGCCGAGAGCGGCGCCGCCTTCGTCAAGACCGGCACCGGCTGGACGCCGAGCGCCACCACGCCGGAAAAGCTGAAGCTCATCATCGACACCGTCGATGGCGCGGTCGAGGTGAAAGCATCGGGCGGCATTCGCTCGCTGGAGAGTATTGCCGCCATGGTGCGCCTTGGCGTCACCCGCTTCGGCATCAACACGAAGGTCGCGGTCGATCTCGTGCGCCAGTGCGCCGCCCTGCCCGGCGGGCGCCTCGACATAACCGGCACGGTGGGGTGAGACCATGGTCGATACCGTTGCAGCATTCGACCTCGGCACAGGGGGCGTCAAGGCGGCGATCTTCCGCCCGGACGGCACCTGCATTGCGGAAGAGGTCGTGTCCTACAAGACGTTCTACCCCTCCTCCTCGCACCACGAGCAGCGCCCGGAGGACTGGTGGGATGCCATTTGCGCGAGCCTGAAGACGCTGCTCAGCAATCCCGCAGTGGATGCCGCTTCCATCCGCGCCATCGCCATTTCCGGCCACAGCCTCGGCTGCATTCCGCTCGACGAGACCGGCGCCCTGTTGCAGGAATTCGTGCCGCTCTGGTCGGATGGTCGCGCCGTCGCGGAAGCGGAGGACTTCTTCACGCGGGTCGATCCGGACGCCTGGTATCGCAAGACCGGCAACGGCTTTCCGGCCCCGCTCTACACCGTGTTCAAGGCGATCTGGCTGCGCAGGAATGCGCCTGACATTTTTGCCCGCACAAGAACGATCATCGGCACCAAGGATTATATCAACCTGCGGCTGACCGGCCGCGTCGCCACCGACCCGTCCTATGCCTCGGGCACCGGCGTCTATGATCTGAAGGCCGGACGCTATGCGCCGGAGCTGATCGAAGCGGCGGGTCTCAGCCCGGATTTCTTCCCGGCAATCGTCGCCTCTACCGCCATTCTCGGCGAAGTCCTGCCCGATGTCGCGAAGCAACTCGGCCTGCCGCCGGGCGTCAAGGTGGTCGCGGGTGGCGTGGACAACAGCTGCATGGCGCTCGGCGGCCGCACCTTCCTGGAGGGCGATGCCTATGCCTCGATGGGCTCATCGAGCTGGATCACCGTTTCCTCTTCCGAGCCGCTGCTTGACGACCGGGTGCGCCCCTTCGTCTTCGCCCACGTGGCGCCGGGCATGTTCATTTCGGCGACCTCGATCTTCTCCTCCGGCACCAGCGTCAACTGGGTGACCGACACGCTGCTGCCGGACGTCAAACAGGCGGCCAAGGCCGCCGGCCTCGACGTGCATGACGAACTGTTCCGCCTTGCCGGCGAAGCGCCAGCCGGCGCACGCGGCCTGATCTTCGTGCCCACGCTCGGCGGCGGCACGAGCTTCGAAGGCGGGCCTGCGGTGCGCGGCGGATTCGTCGGGCTGGACCTCCAGCACGGCCGCGCCGACATTCTGCGCGCGACGCTGGAGGGTGTGGCGCTCGGCCTGCGCGTCGCACTCGACGAGTTGCGCCGCATGACCGCGATCGGCTCGGAAATGATCATCGTGGGCGGCGGTGCGCGCAGCGCCTTCTGGCGGCAGGTCTTTTCCGACGTCTTCGATTGCACGATCGTCAAGACGAAGATCGACCAGCAGGCAGCGGCTTTGGGCGCAGCAGCCTTGGCTTTCGTCGGCATGGGGCTCTGGACGGATTTCCTGCCGATCCGCGCTTTGCATGTCGCGGAAGGGCGCAGTGAACCCTTGGCGGAGACACGCGCCGTCTACCAAGCCGCGCTTGTCGCCTATCGCCAGGCCGCCGAACAACAGCAGGCATTGTCGGGCGCACTCGCCGCGCTCAGGGAGGTTGCATCGTGACCGGGGAGCTCTTTCTCGCCATCGACGTCGGCACCGGCAGCGTGCGGGCGGCTCTTATCGATACCGCGGGCCGGATCGTCGAGATCGCGGCACGTGAACACGACCAGATCGTGCCGCAATTCGGCTGGGCGGAACAGCGTCCGCTCGACTGGTGGGAGGGCGCTTGCACGGCAGTGCGCGCCGTGCTGGACAAGAGCGAGGGCGCGCGCGAGCGCATCTCCATCGTCGCCATCTGCGGCCAGATGCACGGCCTCGTGCTGCTCGACGATGCGGGGCACCTGACCCGCGATACCGCGCCGCTCTGGAACGATAAGCGCACGCTCAATCTTGTGCGAAAATTCGAGGCCGAGAACGCGCCCGAAAGCTATCTCGGCGAAAGCGGTAATACGCCAACGCCCGCCTGGCCGGGCTTCAAGCTGCAATGGGTGCGCGATGCCGACCCTGCGGCCTACAAGCGCAGCGCCGTCGCCATCATGCCGAAGGACTACATCAACTTCCGGCTGACCGGCGAAATCGCCATGGATACCGGCGACGCCTCCTGCAGCTTCCTGATGAACCCCGAGACGGTCGCATGGTCGCCGGTGATGATCGAGCGCATGGGCCTGGACGCCCGCCTCCTGCCGCCGATCCGCAATCCGCTCGACATCATCGGCCACGTCACGGAGGAAGCCGCGCTAGCGACGGGGCTTGCCGCCGGCACGCCCGTCATGGTGGGCGGGGCGGATTATCCGATGGCGCTGCTCGGCTCGGGCGCCTGCCGGCCCGGCCTCGGCTCGGACAGCACCGGCACCGGCGCGATCGTCACGATGATCGCGGAAAAACCGCTGCTCGATCCCGAAATCTCCAACGTCGCGACGATCGAGGGCAATTGGGCACCCTTCGTGCTGCTCGAAACGGGCGGTGACGGCATGCGCTGGGCGCGCCGCGCCTTCCACGACGGCGCGTTGAGCTACAGCGATATCGTCGAGCGAGCCGAAAAGGCACCGCCCGGTTCCGAGGCGTTGCTGTTCATGCCCTTCCTCACCGGCGAGCGTCTCGGCCAGCACCGCAACGCGCGCGCGCAGTTCTTCGGGCTTGGTGCGGTGCACGGGATGGAGCACCTGCACCGCGCGATCCTCGAAGGCATCGCCTTTGCCATGGCCCGCCATATCCGCATCATGGAGGCGAGCTCCGGCAAGCGGCTGGAGCGCATGATCGCCGCCGGCGGCGGGGCGCGCACAAAACTCTGGCTGAAGATCAAGGCGAGCGTCTTCGACACGCCGGTGCTCGTGCCGCAGGAGCCGGAATGCGGCCTTGTCGGCTGCGCCGCGATGGCCGCGACCGCGACGGGCCGTTTCTCCCGGCCCGAGGATGCGGCGGAAGCCTATGTCCGTTATGCGGACGAAATCGCGCCCGATCCCGCCTGGGTCGAGGTCTACAGCCATGTCCAGCCGGTGTTCGACCGGCTCTACCATCACAGCAAGACGCTCTACGACGACATGGACGCGCTTGCCGCCCAGATCCGCCCGGCCGGCGATCGGCCCTGAATCACCCCATTGGAGGAGGAAATTATGAAGGACATCATCGACACGTTTCGCCCGGATCTGTTTGCCGGCAAGGACATCCTGGTCACCGGCGGCTCGTCCGGCATCGGCCTTGCCATCGCCCAGGGTTTTGCCCGGCTCGGCGGCTCGGTCGTGGCACTCGGCAGTTCGGAGACGAAGCTGAAGGCCGCGGCAGCCGACCCGGAAAACAAGGGTATACGCTTCGAGCGCGTCGACGTGCGCGACCCAGAGGCGATCAAGACTTTCGCCAAGACGCTTTCCAAGCTCGACGTTCTCGTCAACGGCGCGGGCATCGCCCGTCCCGAAGCCGAGTTCGAGGATGAAACCTATATGGAGGTGATGGATGTCAACCTGAACAGCCAGATGCGCTTCGCCATGGCCGTGCTGCCGCTGCTGAAGGCCTCAAAGGGCGTCATCCTCAACACGGCCTCCATGCTGAGCTATGTCAGCGATCCGCTCGTGCCGGCCTATGGCGCCAGCAAGTCCGGCGTGCTCGGCCTCACCCGCCATCTCGCCCATGCCTTCGGCCCGGATGGCATTCGCGTCAACGCGATCTCGCCCGGCTACCACAAGACCGACATGACCAAGGGCCTGTGGACCGACCCCGTGCCGGCCGAAAAGATCGCCCAGCGTTCGGCGCTGAAGCGCTGGGGCACGGTGGACGACCTCGTCGGCACCGCGCTTTTCCTCGCCTCCCCCGCCGCCGTCTTCATCACCGGCGCGGACCTGCCTGTCGATGGCGGCTTCGTGGTCGGTGGTTTCTAAAGCGTCAAATAAGAAACCCCGGCCTCTCGGCCGGGGTTTCGATTTAGTTCGCAGTATCAAAGCTGCTCAGGCCGCCCGCCCGAGGGCGTCGGCGGCGAGAATAGCCGCTTCAATTTCCTGCACGCCCACGGGTGCGCGGGTGGCGTGCGTAATGTTGCCCTTGACGGCGGCTTCGGCGACCCAGCGCACCTTGGCTGGCACATCCTCGGTGATGTTCAGGTCCGCCAGCGTTGTCGGCAGGCCGAGGGTGCGGCAGAAGCGGAGCGTCTCGTCGATCTCGCTTTGCGGGCGGTTTTCCAGGACGAGCAGGCAGAGCACGCCGAAGGCGACCTTCTCGCCGTGCAGGAGGCCGTGGATTTCCGGCAGCACGGTCAGCGCGTCATGGATGCCATGCGCGGCGGAGACGCCGCAATTCTCGAAGCCGAGGCCGGAAAGAAGCGTGTTCGCCTCGATGATATCCTCGACGGCCTGTGTGACGACGCCGGCTTCCGCCGCAAGCTTGGCCTTCACCGCCTGTTCCATGATCACCGCATGGCATTCGCGGGCGATGGCGATAGCGGCGCGGGTGGCCGGGAAACCGCCGGAAATGTAGTTGAACGTGCCGGCCTCGATATTGGCGCGCGCCTCGTACCAGGTGGAGAGCGCATCCCCCATGCCGGCAACAAGAAAGCGCACGGGTGCTGCGACGATGACCTCCGGATCGACCAACACGAGATCGGGATTGCGCGGCAGGTTGTGTGCCTCCTGCAAGACGCCCTCATCGGAATAGACGACCACCACGGCGCTTGTCGGCGCATCGGTGGAGGCGATGGTGGGCACGGCCAGCATGCGCGCATTGGTCCTGTGCGCCGCCATCTTGGCGGTGTCGAGCGTCTTGCCGCCGCCGATGCCGACGACGACATCCGCGCCATGTTCGGCCGCGATCGCCGTCACCCGCGCGATCTCGCGGTCGCTGCATTCGCCGCCGAATTTTTCGAACCTGACCTCGAAACCCTCTTTCAGGTTCGTGCCGAGCGTTTCGGCGTAACGCTCGAAGAGGAAGGCATCGATGAGCACGAGCGGCTTGCGGCCAAGCGGCGCCAGGTGTTCGCCGAGGCGCGCGATTTCACCGCGGCGCTGGATGTAGCGGCTGGGGCTGCCGAAGGAACGGGACATGCTGTTCTCCGATTTAGCGCCGCGAACGGGCGGTGACGTACTGGATGAGCATCGCCAGGATGATGATCAGTCCGAGATAGACGTTCTGGTGATAGCCCGGCACGCCGGCAAGGTTCATGATGTTGGTAATAATGCCGAGGATCAGCGCGCCGAGCAGCGTGTTGAACATGTTGCCGCGCCCGCCCATCAGGCTCGCCCCGCCGATGACCACGGCCGCGATGACATCGAGTTCCGCGCCGACGCCGACTTGCGGCGTGCCGATGCCCGTACGCCCGGCCGCCACGATGCCCGCAACGGCCGCCAATGCGCCGCTGATGACATAGACCGACAGCACGTAACGCTCGACCGGCACGCCGGAGAGCCGCACGGCTTCCTCGTTGGAGCCGATGGCGGTAACGATACGGCCGAAGCTCGTATAGGTCAAAACCGCCGCGCCGATGGCGTAGATGAGCAGCATCAGGATCGCCGGCTGCGGAATGCCGAGGAAGAAGCCGCTGCCGAAATCGACGAGCGACGCACCGGGCTCTCCCATGGTGATCGGCCGGCCGGCGCTGACGATCAGCGAAATGCCGCGCGCGATCGCCATCATGGCGAGCGAGATGACGAAGGACGGCAGCCGCATATAGGCGACGAAGAAACCGGTGACCACGCCGCAGGCCGCGCCGGTTGCGATGACGAGCAGGATCGCCAGCGGCACGCTGAATCCCTGCGCGGCAATGAGATGGGCGCAGAGCACCGAGCCGACGGCGGCGATCGAGCCAACCGAAAGGTCGATGCCGCGCGTCAGCACGACGAAGAGCATGCCGACGGCCATGATGCCGGCACCGGAGGCGACTTGGCGCACCACGTTCATCAGGTTGCGCTCGGTCAGGAACGCATCGGACCAGAGCGAGGCGACGATCACCAGCACCAGGAAGATGCCGAGCGTGCCGTAGTGGCGGACGGCCTCCAGAATGCGGGGCGTAAGCGACGACGGCGCAGCGGCGCTTGCGGGTGTAGTGGTCATAGGCTTGCCTCATCCCTGTTCCTGGCCGACTGGGTCATTGCCAGCGTCAAAAGCTGCTGCTCGGTGAACGCGCCTTCGGCGAGTTCGCCGACGATGGCGCCTTCCGCCATCACGAGAATGCGGTCGCAAATGCCGAACAGCTCCTGGTGTTCGGACGAGATGACGAGAACCGCCTTGCCGGCTTTGGCCAGGTCGTTGATCAAATTGTAGATTTCGCTTTTCGCCCCGACATCGACGCCGCGTGTCGGCTCGTCGAGAATGAGCAGGTCGCAGTCCGCATGGAACCACTTGGCGAGCGCCACCTTTTGCTGGTTGCCGCCCGAAAGGCTGGAAACCGGCGCATCGACGCTCGACGCCTTGAGGCGCATCTCGGCGCCGAGCGCTGTGGCAACCTGCCGTTCCTTGGTGACGTTCAGGATGCCGAAACGGGTGATGCTGCGGATCTTGGCGAGCGTCGTGTTGATGCGGATCGGCGCATCGAGGATGACGCCGTGCTCCTTGCGGTCTTCCGGAACGAGCCCGATCTGGGCGCGCACGGCATCGCGCGGCGACGAGAGGTGCAAAGGCTTGCCGTTAAGCTCGACCGTGCCGGAATCCATCTTGTCGGCGCCGAAGACGAGGCGCGCGACCTCCGTGCGGCCCGAGCCGACGAGCCCGCCGAGACCGACGACCTCGCCCGCGCGGACGGAAAAGCTCACATCGCGGACCTTGCGGCCGCGGGTGACGTTGCGCACGTCGACGACCACCTTGCCGGGCACGCGCCCGTCCTTGGGCGGAAACAGCGCGGACATCTGGCGGCCGACCATGCGGGCGATCACCGCATCGACATCGGTCGCGACGGTCTCCAGCGTCTCGACATGGGAACCGTCCTTCATCACCGTGATGCGGTCGGAGAGGTCGAAGACCTCGTTCAGGCGATGGGAAATATAGACGACGCCGGTGCCGCCGGCGCGCAGCTCGCGGATGATCGCGAGCAGCCGCTCGGCATCGCTGTTGGCGAGCACGGCGGTCGGTTCGTCGAAGACGATGATGCGCGCCTTGTTGGACAGCGCCTTGGCGATCTCAACCACCTGCTGGTGGGCGACCGTCAGACGACCGGCCTGCACGGCGGGGTCGATGGCAAAGCCGAGGCGATCGAGGATATCGCGTGCCGCCTTGCGCAGCGCGCCGTGATTGACGAAGCCCGGCAGGCGCCCGAGAAAGATGTTTTCGGCCACCGTCAGGTCCGGCGCCAGCGCCAGTTCCTGGTGGATGACGGACACGCCGCGGCTCGTCGCATCCCGTGGGCCGGACAGTGCGACCATCTCGCCGTAGAGGCTGACCGTGCCAGAGGTCGGGGGCGTTTCGCCGCCGAGCACGCGCATCAGCGTGGATTTGCCCGCGCCGTTTTCGCCGACGAGCGCATGCACTTCGCCGGCCTTCAGGTCGAAATCCACGCCTTTCAGCGCCTGCACGCCGGCATAGTTCTTCCGGATACCGGATAGACTGACAAGTTCTGTCATTGGGCTCCCAAAAGGATGCACCGGAAACCGGTGCATCCTTCTCTTGCTGTCGATTTAGAATACAGAATCGGGCTTGTAATACTTGTCGACATTGTCCTTGGAGATCACGTCTGCGGGCGTGAAATACTCCTTCGGGAAGTCCGACGGCAGTTCGCCCTTCAACGCCTTGTAGGCGACGTCGAAGGCGGTGCGGCCGACGAGGTCCGGATCGTTGAGACCGGTCGCGCCATAGGCGCCGTCCTTGATCATCGCCAGCGCCTCGCGCTGTCCGTCGGCAGCGGCAGCGAAGAGGATCTTGTCGAGGCCTGCGGCCTTCGCCGCCTGCACGGCGCCGAGCACCATGGAGTCGTTCTCGCCGACGACGAGGTTGGCGTCCGGATGGGCCTGGAACAGGTCTTCCGCCGCCTTCAGGCCGCCGTCCGTCGCCCAGTCGCCCCAGCCCTGGCCGAGGATCTGCAGGTTAACGGCGCCTTCGTTGACGAGCTGCGCTTCGGTAATGCCCTTGATGACGCCCATGCGGCGCTCAAGCCCGCCCGGATTGCCCTGGTTGCCGGACAGCAGGATCATCTTGATCGGCGTGCCCTTCATCGTCTTGGCGATCCAGTCGCCGACCAGCCGGCCGTTCTCGTCACTGGAAGAGCGCACCTGCGAGATGAAATTGGCCTTCGGGTTCAGCGTCGAGTCCATGGCCACGACCTTGACGCCGGCAGCCGTTGCCGCATTGACGACTGGCACGAGCGCTTCCTGGTCACGCGGGTTGATGATGAGGATGTTGATGCCCTTGGCGATCATGTCTTCCACCTCGTTGATCTGCTTGGAGAAATCGCTCTGGCTGTCCGCCGTGGTGATTTCGCAGCCTGCATCCTTGGCGGCCTTTTCGACGGCAGCGACCTGCGCGGCGAAGTAGGGCGCGTTGAGCGAGGGCATGGTGAGGCCCACCTTGCAATCCGCGGCCATGGCGGCGGATGTGAGGCAGAACAGGGCGACGGACCCTGCCAGAAGCGTCTTGATAGTGGTCATATTAACTCCTCCTAGTTGACTTGTTTGCATGCTATTGCGGCAAACACGATGCGGTGCGGCACCCGGCACGGGATGCGGTCACCAGAGCGTGTATCCTCCATCCACAAGCACGATCGATCCGGTCATCAGGCTGGCTGCCTGGGAGGACAGGAAGAGGATCACGCTTGCGACCTCGTGGTCCTTGCCCATGCGCGCCATGGGCGTGGAATCGATCCAGCGATCGAACATGGGTCGGTTGTTCTCGACGAGCGCATTGAGCGGCGTTTCGATATAGGTGGGCGCCACTGCATTGACGCGCACGCCGCGCGGCGCCCATTCGGCGGCGAGCGACTTGGTCAGGTGGTGCACGGCGGCCTTCGAGGCGTTGTAATGCGCCTGCGGCTGCGGCCGGTTGACGATGAAGCCGGACATCGAGCCGACATTGACGATGGCGCCGCGGCCGGCGTCGAGCATGTGGCGGCCGAACGAGCGCGAGCACCAGTAGACGCCGTTGAGATTGACATCGATGACCTTGAGCCAGCGCTCGTCTTCCATGTCCTCGGCCGGGATGTCGCTCAGTGCAATGCCCGCATTGTTGACGAGGATGGAGGCGCCGCCCTTGGCGGCCAGTTCGTCGGCGATCGCCTGCATGCGCTTGGCATCGGTGACGTCGCCCTCATGCACGGAGACGTCGTAGCCCTTGGCCTGAAGGGTCGCGCGTGCCTCTTCCAGCAGGGCTGGATCGCGCTCGATGAGGGCAAGCCGTGCGCCGGCCTCGCCAAGCGCATCGGCGCTCGCAAGCCCGATGCCGCGCCCTCCCCCCGTGATGACTGCCAGTTCGCCGTCGAGCCTGAAACGTTCGAGATACACGTCTTTCCTCCGTCTAAAATGCCTGATCTCCGGCCGCAAGAAAGGGTGGGCGCGCAAAAGCGCTGCCCTCGGCTGCGAACCGTCGGTCTTCGAAATCGATGCGGGAGGCCATCGCGGCCACCCGGCATTTTTTCAGGCGAGCCGGGGTGGCCCGCCGTGCTCGCGTGCCTTACTCGCCGTAAGGCACCCAGATATTCTTCACCTGCGTGGCGCGCGCGAGGAACTCGCGGCCCTCGCCCTGGCGCGCATCAAACCAGTCGCGCTGCACCTGTTCGGTCCAGACCTGCTTGAGGTTGCCGGAGGACGCCTTTTCGATGGCGCCAGCCGTGGCCGCGGTGCCGAAATACCAGATGCCGTCGACTTCCTCGTGCTTGGCGAGGTCGAGTGCCAGCGCATCCCGGTCGCCCGTCACGATGTTGACCACGCCGTCCGGCACGTCGGATGTCTCCAGCACCTGGTAGAAGTCGGTGGCGGCGAGCGCCTGGCTTGCCGACGGTACGACGACGACGCGGTTGCCGAGCGCAATGGCCGGCGCGAAGGTGGAGACGAAGCCGAGCAGGCCGGGCTCTTCCGGGCAAATAATGCCAAGCGTGCCGACAGGCTCGTTCATGGCAAGCGCCACGCCGCGCATCGGCGGCTTGTGCACGGCGCCCTCGTACTTGTCGGCCCAGGCGCCGTAGGAGAACAGGCGCGACACGCTCGCGGAGACCTCGCGCATCGTATCGTGCCGGCGCTGGCCGGTCATGGCGGCGAGGCGGTCGGCGAATTCGCCGGCGCGGGCATCGAGGTTTTCGGCGATGTAGTAGAGGATCTGCGCGCGGTTGTGCTCGCTCGCGGTGCTCCAGGAGGTCGCCTTGCGCGCAGCTTCCACGGCGTTGCGGATGTCCTTGCGGTTACCCTCACCGACTTCGCCGACAAGCGCGCCAGAGGGCGAGACGATGGCGCGCGAATAACCGCCATCGGGCCGCGCCTGCTTGCCGCCGACATAGAATTTTGCCGTACGATCGACGAAGCCGGTGGAGAGCACGTCGCCGGTCGCCTGTGCCGCCGGCTTCTCGACGATCGCCTTCGCCTTGGCCAGCCATTTCGGCCGACTATAGGCAGAAAGCCCCTCGCGACCGCCCTCGCGGCCGAAGCCGGATTCCTTGTAGCCGCCGAAGCCGACGCCGGCATCGAACATGTTGGTGCCATTCACCCAGACGACGCCGCATTTCAGTTTCGGTGCTATGTCGAGTGCGAGCGAAAGGGTCTCGCTCCAGATCGAGGCGGCGAGGCCGTATTCCGTGTTGTTGGCAAGTTCCACGGCCTCGGAGGGCGTGCGGAACGTCGTGGCAACGAGCACCGGACCGAAAATCTCGACGCGCGAGACGGTGGAGGCCGGATGCACGCCGGTCAGCAGCGTCGGCGGATAGAAGCAGCCCTTGCCCGGAACGCCGGCCTTCGGCTGGTGCAGGGTGGCGCCTTCCTTGACGCCCGCCTCCACCAGCGAGCGGATACGTTCCAACTGTACCGGATGCACGATGGCGCCGATATCGATGACCTTGTCGAGCGGATCACCGACGCGCAGCGTCTCCATGCGCGCCTTGAGCTTGGCGATGAAACGATCGTGGATGCTCTCCTGCACCAGCAGGCGGGAGCCGGCGCAGCAGACCTGACCCTGGTTGAACCAGATGGCATCGACCACGCCTTCGACAGCCGCGTCGAGATCGGCATCGTCGAAGACGATGAAGGGCGACTTGCCGCCGAGTTCCAGCGTCAGGCTCTTGCCGGTGCCGGCAGTCGCCTCGCGAATGCGGCGGCCGACTTCGGTCGAGCCTGTGAAGGCGATCTTGGCGATGCCGGGGTGCTTGACGATCTCCTCGCCCGTCGCGCCATCGCCGGTAATGATGTTGACCACGCCCTCCGGCAGGCCGGCCTTCTGGCACATTTCGGCGAAAAGAAGCGCGGTCAGCGAGGTGTATTCGGCGGGCTTCAGCACGACCGTGTTGCCGAGCGCGATGGCCGGCGCGATCTTCCAGGCGAGCATCAGCAGCGGGAAATTCCACGGGATGATCTGGCCGCAAACGCCGAGCGCCTCGCGGTCGGCAAGCTCGCCATCCATGAGCTGCGCCCAGCCGGCGTGGTGGTAGAAATGGCGGGCGACGAGCGGGATGTCGATGTCGCGCGTCTCGCGGATCGGCTTGCCGTTGTCGAGCGTTTCCACCACCGAGAAGAGGCGGCTGTGGCGCTGAATGAGACGGGCCAGCGCATAGAGGTAGCGGGCGCGCTGGTGACCGGGAAGTGCGGCCCAGGCCGGCTGTGCCTTGGCCGCAGCCTTGACGGCGGTATCGACATCGGCGGCACCCGCCTGGGCGATGCGCACCAGAACCTCGCCGGACCCCGGTGCGGTTGTCTCGAAACTTTCGCCGGTCTTCGCCTTCTTCCAGGCGCCGCCGATGAACAGCTTCGTTTCGCCGCCCAGCGTCTTGATCCAGGCGCGCGCTTCTTTGTCGCTTTCGGGGGCCGGGCCGTAGCTCATCGTGTCAAGAATCTCTGCAATCGACATTTCTATTCTCCCCTCGCCCGCCGTCAGGCCATGGCGTGGTGGCTGAAGGCCGCATAACGGCCGGTGACATAATGCTCGAGCTGGCGCTCGATATCGGCGAGCAGCGAGGAGGCGCCGAAACGGAAGAGGTTCGGCTGGAGCCAGTCATTGCCGAGCTCCTCCTTCATCAGCGCGAGGTAGGCCATAGCGTCCTTGGCGGTGGAGATGCCGCCGGCCGGCTTGTAGCCGACCACATGGCCCGTCATCTCGCGATAGTCGCGGATGGCGCGCAGCATGATCAGCGTGACCGGCAGCGTGGCATTGATGCCTTCCTTGCCGGTCGACGTCTTGATGAAATCGGACCCCGCCATCATTGCCACCCACGAAGCACGCGAGACGTTGCGCAGCGTCTGGAGGTCGCCGGTCGCCAAAATGGCCTTCATATGCGCCGGGCCGCAGGCCTTCTTGAAGGCCTTCACCTCGTCGTAGAGCGCCTGCCAGTTGCCGCGCAGCACATGCTCGCGGGTGATGACGATGTCGATCTCGGCGGCCCCATCGGCGACGGATGCCTCGATTTCCTTGAGGCGCGTCTCGAAGGGCGACAGACCGGCCGGAAAGCCGGTGGACACAGCCGCGACCGGAATGCCGCTGCCCTTCAGGGCGTCGACGGCGGTGGCCACAAAGCGGTGATAGACGCAGATGGCACCGGTGGTGATGCGGCGGTTCGCAAGGCCGAGCGCTTCCTGAAGGTCTTCGCGCAGCGGTTGCCGCGCCTTGGCGCAGAGCCGGCGCACGCGGCCTTCCGTGTCGTCGCCGCTCAGCGTGGTGAGGTCGATACATTCGATCGCCCGCACGAGCCAGGCGGCCTGCCATTCCTTCTTGACCGTGCGACGGCCGGCAAGCGAGGCAACACGACGTTCGGCGGCCGAGAGATTGACGCGCACCGCCTCGACCGGATCCATTGAAAAGGACACGCCAGGATTGGACGGATGCGGGCCAGAATTGCGCGCCTTGGTGGCGGCTCGCAACGCCGATACACCCTCGATGACAGCTTCACTCGCACCCACCTTGCAACTCCCGGATTTGATGTCGTCGGCACAGTCTGCTATATCAGGATAGCAGTTTGTAATGTTGTACGGACAACATAATCAAACTACGTTCCTGGTGTCAACAGCCCATGACGTCAGCCAATGCTTTTCGAGATGTCCGCTTGTCATGTCATGGGCACAACGGGCAAAGTCGTTCGACCCCGGTCCGGGAGGAAGAGATTCGCATGAGCATCGAACGCAATTCACCCATCCCCCTTTATTTCCAGCTTGCCGAAACGCTGCGGGCCGCAATCGAGACGGGCGCCTATCCGCCCGGCAGCAAGTTGCCGACCGAAGGCGAACTCTGTGAGCAGTACGACGTGTCGCGCAGCGTCGTCCGCCAGGCCCTCCAGTCGCTTGCCCATGACAACCTCATCGAGACAGAACGCGGCCGCGGCGCCTTCGTGCTGGAGCGCAAGGTGCCGATCGCGCTTGTCCAGCAGCTCGATCCGCTGCTCGAAAGCATGGCAAAGGCCGGCTTCAAGCTGACGACCCGGGTGCTGAAGCAGGAGCGCATCAAGCCGCCGGCCCACATTGCCGACGAGATCGGCGAAAACGACGCGATCTTCCTGGAGCGCCTGCGTTATGCGGACGGCGTCGTCTTCCTCGTGGTGCGCAACTACCTGCCTTATTCGCGCTTTCCCGACCTGCTGCAATCGAACGAGCTGGAGAGGGTCTCGCTCTACCAGTACCTCGCCAAACGCTACGACGCAGTGGCGACGACCGGCAAGCGCCAGGTCGAGCTTGCCCGCATCAATGAAGAGGCGATCGCCGCACAGCTGCATGTGGAGATGAACAGCTACGTCCTGTTCAACCGCGAAGTGACCTATGACCAGAACAAGCAGGTGCTCGAATATTACGAGTCCTGGCATCACCCCGATCGCACGCGGCTGACGATCGACCTGCACCGGACCTATTGAGCGTCAAATGTGCCTGAGGCCGCGGTAGGTCGCACGGAAACGGGCGAGGAGTTCGTCCAGTCCCTCGAACGGTTGGGGATCAACGGGCGCGCCAAGCTCGTCCGGAAAGGGAATATCGTCCGGGCCACGCCAATGGCCGGCGGCGATGCCGCCGAGATAGGCGGCGCCGATGGTCGCATTGCCGAGATCGTGGGCCGGCACCAGCGGCATTTCGAGAATGTCAGCCAGCATCTGCTGCCAGCGTGGATCGGTGCTGCCACCGCCGGTTAGCAGGATGCGGTCGGCCGAAACGCCGATGCCCTGCATCGCATCCCAGCTGTCGCGTACCGCAAGCGCCACGCCCTCGAAGACCGAGCGGATGAGCTGGTTTCGCGTGCAACCGAGACGCATATAGGCCCAGGCGGCCGAGGCGTTCGGATCGAGCAGCGGCGCGCGTTCGCCCGTGACATAGGGCAGGAAGACGATGCCGCCGTTTCCCTCGTTCTCCTCGAAACCGGCGCGGTACATTTCCGGCCAGGAGGCGCCGAGAACCATGCGCGCCCATTCGAACACCGTGCCGCCGTTCTGCAACGCGGCCATGGAGTAAAGGCTGCGGCCGATGCCGCGATAGCTGTTGTAGAAGGGTTGGACCCGCGGCTCGATGGCCTCGACCACCGACATGATCTGGATGCCGGAGCCGACCTGGAGGATGGTCGAGCCAGGTTTTACCTGCCCCATGCCGAACAGGCAGGAGGCCGTGTCCGAAAGGCCGGCGGCCACAGGCGTGCCGGGCGCAAGGCCGAGTTCCGCCGCAGCCGCCGCCGTCAGCCTGCCCGCCACCGCGTCGGATTCGACGACCGGGGCGAGGATTGAAGGATCGATCGACAGCGAACCGAGGAAATCCGTGGTCCAACGGTCGGCCCCGACATCGTAAAGCAGCGTCATCGACGCATCCGCGGGCTCCGTCGCGGTCTCGCCCGTCAGGATGAACCGCAGCCAATCCTTCGGAGAGAGGATGCGGCGGGTCGCGGCATACGTCTCTGGTTCGTTTGCGCGCAACCACAGCAGGGAAAGCCCGGCCATGCCGCTGACGACGGGATTGGCGAGCTGGCGGCGCACCGTTTCCGGCAGCGCGAGCACGGCATCCATCTCAGCCGTCGCGCGCTGGTCTGCCCATAGAATGGCGGGCCGAAGCGGCTTTGCATCCGCCCCCAGGACGACGAGGCCGTGGGCCTGGCCAGACAGGCCGATCCCACGGACCTCGCTACCGCGCCCTTCGCAGCAGGCGCGCACGGCCGCCACCGTCTGCGCCCACCAGTCGGCCGGTGCGGTCTCGGCATAACCCGGCACGGGGGAGGAGACGGGATAGACACGGGTGCCCTCGGCAACGACCTTGCCGCCGTCGTCGATCAGAAGGGCCTTGACCGAACCGGTGCCAAGATCGATGCCGAGATACATGTCTTCCCCGTCCCTTGTGATTAACGCAGCAGTTGCTCGGCCTCGGAGACGATCCGCTCGGCCGTCAGCTCCATCAGGCGATAGATCTCAGGCCCCGGCGCCGATTCGCCGAAGCGATCGACGCCGACGACCGTACCCGGCCCCTTGAGGAACTGGTACCAGTAAAGCGGCGATGCCGCCTCGACAAAGACCATCGGCGTGCCGAAGGCAAGCACGCTGTCCTGGTAGTCGCGGCCTTCCCGCGCAAAAAGGTTTCCGTTGGGGATGGAGACGAGGCGGACTGCCTTGCCCTGCGCTTCGAGTGTGGTCGCAGCAGCAAGGATGAGGCCGAGTTCCGAACCGGTCGCCACGAGAACGACGTCCGGTTTGCCTACCGAATCCTTCAACACATAACCGCCCTTGCGCATGCCATCGAGGTCGCCCGCCGAATGGGCGAAAACGCCGCCATCCTGCCGCGCGGCAACCACCACGCTCGGCCCCTGCCGCTTCAGCGCGTGCTCCCATGCCACCAATGCCTCCAGTTCGCTGCCCGGCCGCCACAGCGACATGTTGGGGATCGCGCGCAAGGCCACAAGCTGTTCGCACGGCTGGTGCGTCGGGCCGTCCTCGCCGACGCCGATGGAATCGTGCGTGTAGAGGAAGATCGCCTTGAGGCCCATCAGCGCGGCAAGGCGCACGGCATTGCGGCTGTAGTCGCTGAAGACGAGATAACAGGCGCCATAAGGGATCAATCCGCCATGGGCTGCCATGCCGTTCATCATGGCCGACATGCCGAATTCGCGCACGCCGTAATGCAGGAAGTTGCCGGAGAAATCGTCGGGCGTGATGGAGCGGGCGGCGCCCGTCCAGGCGAGCGTGGAGAGCGAGACGTCGGCCGAGCCGCCGATCACCTCAGGCACGCTTTTCAGAAGATTGCCAAGAACACGATTGGACGCCTTGCGGATCGGCTCCCTGACGGGCGTGGCGGAGAGAATGCGCGTCACCTCGCCTGCCACGACAGCATCGATGCCGTCCGGCAGCTTGCCCGCACTGCGGCGCTCCAGTTCTGCCGCGAGCTCGGGATAGTGCGTCCTGTAGGTCGCAAAGAGCGCATTCCATTCGGCTTCCACCCGCTCGCCGCGCGGACGGGCATCCCAAGCCCGCATGACGGTTTCCGGCACGACGAAGGCCTCGTGCGTCCAGCCGAGATGCTCGCGCGTGCGGGCCACCTCGTCGACGCCGAGCGGCGCGCCGTGCACCTCTTCCTTCCCCTGCTTGTTCGGCGAACCGTAGCCGATGATCGTCTTGCAGCAGATCATGGTCGGCTTGTCTTCAGACCGGCGGGCAGCGGTAAAGGCGGCGGCGATGGCCTCGGCATCGTGCCCGTCCACATCGGCGATGACGTTCCAGCCGAGTGCGCGGAAGCGGGCCGCGCTGTCATCGGCGAACCAGCCGGGCGTTTCGCCGTCGATCGAGATCTTGTTGTCGTCATAGACGGCGATGAGCTTGTTGAGCTTCAGCGTGCCGGCAAGCGAGGCCGCCTCCTGCGCGACGCCCTCCATCAGGCAGCCGTCGCCGACGAAGACATAGGTAAAGTGATCGACCACCGGAAAACCGTCGCGGTTGAAATCCTGCGCCAGCTTGCGTTCCGCAAGCGCCATGCCGACAGCCGTCGCAAAGCCTTGACCCAGCGGGCCGGTCGTCGTCTCGACGCCTGCCGTGATGCCGTATTCCGGATGGCCGGGCGTCTTGGAATGCAGCTTGCGGTGATCCTTCAGGTCCTGAACCGTGAGCCCATAGCCGGCAAGGTGCAGCAGCGAATAGGTCAACATCGAACCATGGCCGTTCGACTGCACGAAACGGTCGCGGTTCAGCCATTTCGGATTGGCCGGATTGTGCCGCAGGAAATCGTTCCACAGCACTTCCGCGATATCGGCCATGCCCATGGCGGTTCCGGGGTGCCCCGAATTCGCCTTCTGCACGACATCGACGGTCAAGAAACGAATGGCGTTCGCCAACTCACGGCGTTCGGACATATGCGGCATCCTCCAGATATCTTCTCTTCATCCTATAATGTTGTACTTACAACATGACAAGAGAGATTCTTGGAGATTGTGGCCGCCCGAGACGACAAGCGGTCAGATAGCGGTATAGCCACCATCGGCCGTCACGATCGAACCCGTCATGAGGCTTGAAGCATCCGAAGCGAGGAACAGGACGACCGAGGCGATTTCCGAGGGCCTGCCCAGGCGCTCCATCGGCGTCAGGTCCAGCCAGCGGCGAATGAGTTCCGGCTGTTCGTTCAGCTTGTCGAGCAGCGGTGTGGCGATGTAGGTCGGCGCGACCGCGTTCACGCGCACGCCGCGCTTGGCCCACTCGACCGCAAGCGAGCGTGTCAGGTGATGCACGCCGGCCTTGGAGGCATTGTAGTGGCATTGCGGCTGCGGCGTGTTGACGATGGTGCCGGACATCGAGCCGATCGTGACGATGGAGCCGCGCCCGGCGGCAAGCATCCGGCGGCCGAAGGCGCGGCAGGTCTTGAACACGCCGGTGAGATTGACGCTGATGACCCGGTCCCATTCGTCGTCGCTCATCTCTTCCGCGGGCGTATTGGTGACGATGCCCGCATTGCAAACCAGGCTGTCGAGCGGCGGCAGCCCTGCCGCCAGGGTTTCGAGCGCGGCCGTATCGGTGACATCGAGCGCATGGGCATCTGCACTGAACCCGGCGGCTTTCAGCCGCTCCGCCGTTTCCGCCGCGCGGGCGCCCTCGCGGTCGGTGCAATGGACATGCGCGCCGGCCTCGGCAAGGGCTGCGGCGCATTCGGCGCCGATGCCCTGTCCCGCGCCGGTCACCAGCGCGGTGCGGCCGGTCAGGTCGAATTGTTTGAGATAGGCCATCGGCGTCTCCATCATGTCAGGGCGCAACGCAGCGGCTCGCCTTTCAGCGCCCGCAAACCCTCTTCCGCCGCAAGCCGTTGCAACCGCTCGACTGAGGCATCGGAAAAGAAGGCCGCATGGGGCGAGAAGATCGCGTTGGGCGCATCGCGAAGCGGCACCCCTGCCGGCAGCGGTTCCTTCTCGAACACATCCACCCCCGCGCCGCCCAGATGGCCGTTGGCCAGGGCGTCGGCGAGGGCCACTTCATCGACCAGCCCGCCGCGCGAGACGTTGATCAGGATCGCGCCCCTGCGCATGCGGGCGATCTCGGCCTTGCCGATCATATGCCGGGTCTCGGGCGTCAGCGGCACATGCAGCGAGAGGATATCGGCCTGCGCAATCACATCGTCGAGCGGCAGCATCGTCGCGCCATCCGCGGCGGAAACGTAAGGGTCATAGGCGACGATCGTCGTGCCAAAAGCCTGCATGCGGCGCGCGAAGGCGCGGGCGATACGGCCGAAGCCGACAAGCCCGACGGTCGATTGGCCGAGCGAGCGCACATGATCGACCATCGTGCCGATCTTCCATTCGCCCGCGCGGATGCCGGCGTCGTAGCGGCCGAGCTTGCGCGCCAGCGAAAGCGCCATGGCGGCGGCGTGATCGGCGACTTCCTCGACGCCGTAATCCGGCACGTTGCAGACATGTACGCCGAGCCGCCGCGCCGCCTCAAGGTCGACATTGTCGACCCCGACGCCGTAGCGGATGACGGTGGCGCCCTGGGCCATGACACCCATGGTGCGCTCGTTCATCGGCGCGAAGTTGTTGAAGACGACATCGGCATCGCGCACGGCGGCAATAGTCTCTTCCTCGCTGCGGCACTGGTGTTCGGAAAAGGCCGCGGCCACCGCCATAGCGACCGCGCGCTCCTGATCGACATTTCCGAAGGCGTAATCGGTGACGACGACGCGCATCACCCAAAAACTCCGCGCTGCACGAGATTGCGCATCAGCGCCCGCGTACCGAACGTCCATGGGGCGGCCTTGTCGCAGGAGGTGACGGTGTTGGCGAGCGTGCCGAGCAGAGGCGTGGAGATCTCCACGACGTCGCCCTCCTGATGGGTGAAGCCGCTGCCCGGCGTGCCGCGATCCTGCGTCGGCGCGAACATCGTGCCGAGGAACAGCATGAAGCCGTCCGGATATTGATGGCTCGACAGCGTCTGGCGCACCAGCTCGGCCGGCGCGCGGCTGATCTCGGCCATGTTGGAGCGGCCGGCGAGCTCGAACCCGTCCTCGCCCCGCACCGACATGCTGAGCTCCGCCTTTTCGATATCAGCGATGCCGAAACCCTCGTCGAACAGGCGGATGAAGGGGCCGATGGCGCAGGAGGCATTGTTGTCCTTCGCCTTGCCAAGCAGCAGGGCGGAGCGGCCCTCGACATCGCGCAGGTTGACGTCGTTGCCGAGCGTCGCACCGCGGATCTCACCGCGGCTGTTGACGGCGAGCACGATTTCCGGTTCCGGATTGTTCCAGCGGGAAATCTTGTTGACGCCGACCAGCGCGCCGTGACCGACGGACGACATCGGCTGGGACTTGGTGAAGACTTCCGCATCCGGGCCGATACCGACTTCGAGATATTGCGACCACAGCCCCTCGCGCTGCAACACGCCGCGCACATGCTCGGCCGTTTCCGAGCCGGCGCGCACATTGGTGAGGCTCCCGCCGATCAGGTCGCCGATGCGCTGGCGGATTTCTTCCGCGCGCTGCGGGTCGCCCGCGGTGCGCTCGTCGATGACACGCTCGATCATGCTGCGCGCGAAGGTGACACCGCAGGCCTTCAGCGCCTGAAGATCGCACGGGGCGAGCAGGCAGGCGCGCGCCGCGCCATTGCCCATCTCCTCCGGGCTGGCGAGGAAATCCTCGACCGGGCCGAGCCGCTCGCCGGTCAGCGCATCGAAGGTCGCAACGCAATCCCGGTCGAGAAAATCGGCGACGGTCGGCACCTCCTGCGTGACGTCGAACAGCACGCCGTCGCGCACGATCACGACGGACGGCCCGTCCAGTTCAGGTCGCCAGACGCGGCCGATCAGGCGCGCAGCCTTCGGAAAATCGATGGTCATGAGAAGTCCTCCTTGGGATGCGGCATTACTAGTATTACTTCATTTTCTCGTCAATCCAAAATGCGCCAAGGAAAATGAGCGCCGCGACAGGAAGCGGCCATAAGCGTAAAATATGACAATAAGACAATGATTTAATACCATTTTCTTGTTGCATTGCAACGAGATTTCGCAGGCGCAAAAATGAAATTGCCGGCTATGGCGGGGCTTGTGGATACGTAGTGATACTATATATTGCGGCGATCCGGCGTGAAGACGCCTTTGAAGACCACTGCAAGAACGATGGGTACAATGCTCGACCAGCTCAGCGGCAAACTGTTTATCGACGGCGATTTCGTGACCGGGCGCGGCCGGCCGATTCCGGTGGAAAATCCGGCGACGCTGGAGGAGATCGGCTCCATAACGCTCGCGAGCCAGGAGGAAATCGACGCCGCCGTCGCTGCTGCCCGCAAGGCCTTTCCGGACTGGGCGACAGCGCCCGCCAAGGTGCGCGCCGCCGCGCTGCATCGCCTCGGCGAGGTCATCGCCGCCGATGCCGATGCCATGGCGAAGGTGATGACGCTGGAACAGGGCAAGCCGGTCAACGAGGCGCGCGGCGAGATCCTGAAGCTTGCCGAGGCCTGCCATTTCTATGCGGAAGAGGCAGTGCGCGTGCATGGCGAGATCATTCCGAACGACACGACCGACAGCGAAAGCCATGTGGTGCGCGAGCCGATCGGCGTCGTCGGCGCCATCACGCCGTGGAACTATCCGGCGGAGCTGATCGGCTGGAAGCTCTGCGGCGCTTTGGCCGCCGGCTGCACCATCGTCATCAAGCCGGCGGAACTGACGCCCTTCACCGCGCTCGCCATCGCCGCCAAGGTGAAGGAGGCGAAGATCCCGGCGGGCGTCGTCAATGTCGTTACCGGCTCCGGCTCCGTCGTCGGTCAGGCGCTGGTCGAGCATCCGGATACCGACAAGATCGCCTTCACCGGCTCGTCTGCCGTCGGCCTGCACATCCAGAAGACCTGCCCGCGCATCAAGCGCCTGTCGCTGGAACTCGGCGGCAATTGCCCGATGATCGTCACCGCCAAGGCCGATCTCGCCGCCGCCATCAAGGGTGCCGCCCGCCGCAGCTTCCGCAACAACGGCCAGATCTGCATCGCGATCAACCGGATCTATGTGGAGCGATCGGTCTATGAGGCCTTCGTCGCGGGGCTGGCGAAAGCCGCAGATGCGCTGACCGTCGCCAACGGGTTCACGCAGCCGGATGCCGATATCGGCGCCATGGCCTCGGCCGAACCGTTGAACAAGACCATCGACCACCTGAAGGACGCGCTCGCCAAGGGCGCACGGCTCGCCGCCGGCGGCGACCGGCCGCAGGGCGAGGCCTTCGCCAAGGGTTACTTCTTCCGCCCGACCGTGGTCGCCGATTGTGATCACACGATGAAGGTGATGACGGAGGAGACGTTCGGGCCGCTCGTCGGCGTCATGCCGTTCGACCGGCTGGAGGAGGCGGTCAAGCTCTCCAACGACACGCCCTATGGGCTCGCCTCCTATCTCTATACGCAGGACGCCGCCGAAATCCGCCACCTGTCGCGCCGGCTCGATTACGGCAATGTCGCCGTCAACAATGTCGATGCCGGGGTGATGAACGCGCCCTATGGCGGGCGCAAACAGAGCGGCGTCGGCTATGAACACGGCCGCGAGGGCATGCTGGAATATTTCAATTTCAAGCACATCCGCATCCGCCTCGACCAGCCGGAAGGGCTTTGAGCCATGCGGCAAGCCGTCCTCGGGATCGATATCGGAACCTCGGGCTGCAAGGCGCTGCTGCTCGCAACAGACGGCGCGCTGATCGGCAGCGAGACCTCGACCTACGACCTCGCCCAGCCGCGCCCCGGCTGGACGGAGCAGGACCCGGCGCTGTGGATCGAAGGCACGCGCCGGGCCGTCGGCCGGCTCGTCGCCGCCCATCGCGACGTCGAAATCCGCGCGATCGGCCTTTCCGGCCAGATGCACGGGCTGACGCCGCTCGACGAGGCCGACCGCGTCCTGCGCCCGGCGCTGCTCTGGAACGACCAGCGCAACGGCGCGGAGTGTGCGGCGCTGACGGAAAGGGCCGGCGGAGAGGCGGCGCTGCGAGGCTATACCAATAACCGCATGCTGCTCGGTTATACCGGCGGCAAGATCGCCTGGATGCGCAACCATGAGCCGGACCTGTTCGGGCGGCTGAAGCAGGTGCTCAACCCCAAGGATTACCTTCGGCTGGTGCTGACCGGCGAAAAGGCGACGGAGGTTTCCGATGCCTCCGGCACCGGCCTGTTCGACGTGCGCGCCCGCGGCTGGAGCTTTTCGCTGATGGAAAAGCTCGATATCGACGCCAGCCTGTTTGCACCCTGCCATGAATCGCCGGAAATCACCGGCCGCGTCAGCCGCTCGGGCGCGGAACTGTTCGGTCTCGCCGAGGGCATCCCCGTGGTCGGCGGCGGTGGTGACAGCGTCATCCAGACCATCGGCTCGGGCGTCATTGCGCCCGGCGATGTGCAGACGACGATCGGCACCGCCGGCATCGTCGCCTCGGCGCTCGACCGGCCGATCGACAACCCCGGCAGCCGCCTGCAGGTGTTCTGCAATGTCGCGCCCGGCAAGTGGCATGCCATGGGCGTGACGCTGAATGCCGGTTTTGCCATGAGCTGGTTCCAGCGGCTGCTGCGCGGCTTCGCCGCCGGCCGCGACTGGAGCTATGACGATATCGCCGCCGCGGCGGCCGAAAGCCAGGCCGGCAGCCGCGGCCTCGTCTTCCTGCCCTATCTCAACGGCGAACGCGCGCCGCATTCCGATCCCGATGCGCGGGGCGCCTTCATCGGCCTGACCGGGCTGCACGGCCCGTCCGACATGGCGCGTGCCGTAATGGAGGGCGTTGCCTTCGCGCTATACGACATCTTCACCGTGATGCGCGAGGCGGGCATCGAGGCCAGCGTCGTCAAGGCCTCCGGCGGCGGCGCCCGCTCGGCGCTGTGGCGGCAGATGCAGGCCGATCTCTTCGGCTGCGACGTGGTGACGACGCAGGGGGCGGCGGAAGGGGCGGCCTTTGGCGCGGCGCTGGTGGCGGGCCTCGGCATCGGCCTTTATGAAACGCCTGAACAGGCGGCGGCGCTGTGCCGCCCCCTCACCCGCGAGGCGGCGGATGCGGCAGGCCGGTCGCGGCTAAGCCCCGGCTTTGCCGTCTACCAGGCGCTTTATCCGGCGCTGCGCGACAATCTGCACGCGCTGTCGCGCGCGTTCGACGACATTCAGACATGAGGGCAGCAGCGATGACGACACGCGACCAGGAGTGCGAGGGGCTGATCTTCGATCTGGACGGCACGCTGATCGACAGCGCGCCGGACATTGCCGGCGGAGTCAACGAATATTTCGCCGAGCAGGGCTGGCCGCAGCTGGAGGTCGGCTTCGTCGAGCGCTTCATCGGCAATGGCCCGCGCCGACTGCTGCTGGACATGATGGTGGAGCTCGGCCTGCCGAGCGACGACGAGACGGTGGACCGCGCCGTGAAGGGCTATCTCGCCGCCTATGACCGCACGCCCTCGCGCCTCACCCGCTTCTACGAGGCCGTGAAGGAAGACCTGCATCTGCTGCATGCAGCCGGCTTTCGCCTCGGCATCTGTACCAACAAGCCGCATGCCCTGACGCTACGCATCCTCGACATCCTTGGCATCGGCCACCTGTTCGACGCCGTCGCCGGCGCCGATGACGTGCCGGCTTGCAAACCGGACCCGATTCATCTCCTGACTGTCGCAACGCGCATGGGCCTTGCGGCCGGGCGCTGGGTTTATGTCGGCGATACGACCGTGGACCAGACCACGGCGGCGCGCGCCGGGGTGCCGTTCTATGCCGTTCCCTGGGGAACCGGCCGGCATCTCGACGTGGCGCCGGCCTACCGCCTCACCCGGCTTTCCGACCTCGCCACCCTGCGCCAACCGCTTGTCGAAGGAGACGTGCAGGAATGACCAGCGATAGCCTGTTGCAACGCATTTTGCAGGAAAGCCACGAGATGGGCACGGCGGAAGCGCGCGTCGCCCGCTTCGTCAGCACGCAGCCGAACCAGGTTCTGCATATGAGCATGGCGAAGCTGTCGGAGGAATGCGACGTCAGCGATCCGACGATCATGCGTTTCTGCCGCCGCTTCGGCTTCCAGGGCTATCAGGATTTCAAGCTCTACCTCGCCCAGAGCCTCGTGCCCTCGGCCCCCTTCGCTTACGAGCAGATCGTCGCCGGGGATTCGGTCGAGAACATCGTGCGCAAGACGGCGCGCAATTCGCTGAACGCCATCCAGCGCGGGCTGGAGGATATCATCCCCGCGCAGATCGAGGCCGGCGCCAAGCTTCTGAACGGCGCAACCTGGATCGGCATCTATTCCAGCGGCATTTCCGAGATCACCGGGGTGGATGCCGAGCACAAGTTCCAGCGCCTGGGCCTGCGTTGCGCGGCCGTGAACGGACGCAAGAAACAATGGCTGCATGCCGAGACCTCGAAGCCGAGCGAGGTGGCGCTGATCTTCTCGCAATCCGGCCATACCAAGCAGATGGTCGAGGTGGCGACTGCCGTTCGCGCCCGCGGCGCGCGCGTCGTCTCGATTACCGCGGCCGACAGCCCGCTTGCGAGCATTTCCGACGTGCTGATCGCCGTGACGCCCTATGAGCGCACGGAGCTTCTGACGCCGATCGCCTCGCGCCTCAACCATCACCTCGTCGTCAACATGCTGGTCACCTCCATGGCGGTGATCAGCGGTTCCGAGTTCCCTGACCAACTGCCGGCGCTCGACAGCTGGCAAACCGACAAGATCTGAAAGACCGGAGGAATGCAGACCCCATGAGCACCCAGGACGAAGCAAAGAAGGCGGCCGGGCGCCGCGTCATCGAGGAGTTCGTGCGCGACGGCATGAAGCTCGGCCTCGGCTCGGGCACGACCTCGCATTTCTTCGTGCGTGAACTCGGCAAACATGTCGCCAGCGGCATGAAGCTCACCTGCACCACCACCTCGCGCTCCACCATCGATGTCGCCCGCGATGTCGGCATCCAGATCACCGAGCCGAACGAGATCGGCGAGATCGACCTGACCATCGACGGGCCGGACGAAATCGACCGCGATTTCAACATGATCAAGGGCGGCGGTGCCTGCCTGCTGTGGGAGAAGATCATCGCGCACGCGTCGAAGCGCATGATCACCATCTGCGACGAGAGCAAGATCGTCGATCGGCTCGGCGGGTTCCCGCTGCCGGTGGAGGTGGTACAATTCGCCTGGAAGCAGACGGAGCGCATGGTCCGCAAGACGCTCGCCGACCACGGCATCTCCGGCATCCGCATCGAACGGCGCATGCGCGACGAGCTGCCGGTCGTCACCGACAGCGGCAATTTCATCCTCGACTGCCACTGCGGCGCGATCGCCGAGCCCGGCAAACTTGAGATCGAGCTGAACCGCATCCCCGGCGTCGTGGAAAATGGCCTGTTCACGCGAGAATCCGATGGCATGGTGGTGGGAAAATTCGATGGTTCTGCCTACGTGGAAATGCGAAAATCTAGTAAAACAACGTAGACTGGCATTGCCAACTTGCCGAAAACGACGCCGAACCCGGGGTTTTCGATCCCCGTCGTTCCGGCAGGGTTTTTATCGCTTAACATATTGATTTTACGTACTAGATTTTTCGGCACAAAAATTAGGCAGCAGCGTTTTCCGGAGACTTCAGACACAGGCCTGCGCTATTGACATCGTACCGATATAGTGGAAATCTAGTTTTGCTAGCTTTTCGAGGGAGGAAACCAGATGAGCGCAAATATTCAGATCAGCCGTCGCCACCTGCTGCAGGCAGGCGCGGCTTTGGGCGCGGCAACGCTTGCCGGTGGCAGCAACGTCTTTGCCCAGACCAAGCCTTTCGTGCCCTACAGCAACAAGAGCCTCGACTACTATTTCTTCGTCATCCAGGAAGAGGCCGTGAAGCGGGCCGTTCAGGCCAATGACTGGGAATTCCAGGCGACCAATGCAAGCTTCGACAACACCCGCCAGCTCGAGCAATGGCAGAGCCTGATGCTGAAGAGCCCGGCCGGCATCGTCTGCGATCCGATCGACAGCCAGGCCATCGTCAGCGTCATCAACCGCTACAAGAGCCAGGGCATTCCCGTCGCCATCATCGACACGCCGACCGATGGCGGCGAGGTCGACATCACGGTCAGCTTCGACAACCATCTCGGCGGCGTCATGGCGGCGCAGGAGATCATCAAGGGCCTGACCAAGAAACACGGCAGCCCCAAGGGTACGGTGCTGAATTGCTTCGGCGCACTGCAATCCGTCGCCTGGCGCCAGCGCAAGGAAGGCATGGACGCGGAATTCGCCAAATATCCGGACATCAACTATCTGGCCCGCCCGACCGAAGGCGCGCTCGACCAGATGCTGGCGGTCACGCTTTCGACCCTGTCCGAATTCCCGAACCTCGACGCCGTGCACGCCCCGTCCGACAGCCCGTCGCGCGGCATCGTCACCGCGCTGCAGCAGAAGGGCCGCTGGAAGAAGGTCGGCGAGGAAGGCCATGTCATCTTCGTCAACATCGATGGTGAGCCGGTGGCGCTGAACTGGATCAAGGAAGGCTACATGGATGGCTGCGTCTCGCAGGATCCGATCGCCTATGGCGAGATCGCCGTGGAGATGCTGGCCAAACACGCCATGAAGAAGGAAGCCGTTCCGACCGGCACCTACGAGAACAAGAAATACTTCTGGGAAAAGGGTGAAATCGTCGCCGGCAAGACCGGACCGACGCTGATCATCCCGCCTTTCGTCATCGACCCGTCCAATGCCGATGACAAGCGCCACTGGGGTTACATCGCCGAGAAGGAGTGGAACATCCCCTATACCTGATACCGGGAACGGCCAGCCTCCCATAGGCCGCCGGTTTGAACGGGACGATGCCGCCGTGAGGGCGGCATCGTCCTTCACCAGCATGAGGACCCAATGACAACAGCGCCCACGTTCCGACTTGAGGCCTCGCCTGCCGCACGCACCGTGCTCAGGGTCGAAAATCTGGGCAAGATTTATGGCGGCCTGGTCGCCCTGCGGGATGTCGACCTGTCGGTCCGTGCCGGCACCATCCATGGCCTGCTCGGCGAGAACGGCGCTGGCAAGAGCACGCTTGTCGGCATCATGTCCGGCCAGCGCAAGCCGACGTCCGGCACGATCTACCTCGATGAAAAGCCGCTTGCCCATGTGGACGTGCAGGCGATGGAGAAGGCCGGCGTGTTTCTCGTCACGCAGGAGCCGATGATCATCGACCACCTGAGTGCGGCCGAAAACCTCATGCTCGGGATCTGGCCGAAACGCCGCTTCGGCTTCGTCAATTGGCGCAAGCTGCGGCAGGATGCCGAGCGCATGCTGAAAGGCACGGGCATTGCGGCCGATGCCCGCGCCGGCGCGCTGGATGCCGTGGCGCGGCGCAAGATCAACATCCTGCGGGCGATGTTTTCCGGCGGCAAGGTCATCATCCTCGACGAGCCGACCGCAGCCCTCACCGTCGACGACCGCGCCCAGCTCTTCGACTTCATGCGCCGGCTGAAAAGCGAGGGCGTGACCTTCATCTTCATCTCGCATTTCAATGACGAGATCCTGGAAATCTGCGACGCCGTTTCCGTGCTGCGCGACGGGCGATATGCCGGCGGCTCCGAGGATGTCGGCAGCCTGACCTCCGAGGACCTGTCGGAACTGGTGCTTGGGCGCGGCCTGGTGCTGTTCGAGCGCGAAAAACGGCAATTCTCCGCCGGCGCGCCCGCGGTCATCCTGAAAGACATCCGCTCCGGCACGCTCGACGTACCGTCCCTGGCAATCCGCGCCGGTGAGATCGTCGGCGTCACAGGCCTGCCCGGCGGCGGCGGCAAGGAACTGGCGCGCGCGCTGTTCGGACTGCAGCGGGCCTCCTCCGGAACGATCACCTTTGTGGACGGAGAGGCACGCACCCTGCCCGCCCACCCGGCCGAAGCCTTCGCCGACGGCATCGCCTATCTCTCCGACGACCGGCGCAAGGACGGTTCCATCTCGCAGATGTCGATTGCCGAAAACATCTCGCTGTCAGCCGAGGTGGCACTCGCCAGGGGCGCCTTCATGAATGCGGAGCAGGAGCGCGCGCTGTCGCAGCGCTATTTCCAGTCGCTGGGCATCAAGGCGCCGAACAGTGAGGTGGCGGTGGATACGCTGTCGGGCGGCAACCAGCAGAAGGTCTGCCTTGGCCGGGTGCTGGCCACCAAGCCGAAACTCCTGATGCTCGACGAGCCGACGCGCGGCATCGATGTCGGCGTGAAGCAGGATGTGCTGCGCATCGTCGACGAGCTGAGCCGCACCGGCGTGTCCGTGATCATCATTTCCACCGATACCGACGAACTGGTGCGCGCGGTCGACCGCGTGCTGATTTTCCACAACGGGCGTATCCGGGAAGAACTGGCGGGAGAGGCCATTTCGCGCAGCCGGCTGCGCAATCTCGGATAGGGCGCAGGATGCGCCGATCGAGGGGTCGGCGTTCCGTGCGAGAGGAGACATTCAGATGAGCGATACCACCATGACAGCCACGACGACAAAGCCGCCCGCAACCAGCACCCGCCGAAGCTCGATGACGGGATGGGTCCTGCACAATGTCGTGTGGATCTGGCTGATCGCGCTCGTCGTGATCTTCGGCCTGTTCAACCAGTATTTCTTCACCCTGTTCAACCTGCAAAACATCATGGTGCAGGCGACCGTGCTCGGCATGATCGCGCTTGCCATGTCTCTGCCGCTGCTGGTGGCGGAAATCGACCTGTCGATCCCCGCCAATGTCGGCTTTTCCTCGGCGCTGGGCGCCATGGCCAACACCGATCTCGGCCTGCCCTTCGCGCTCGCCGCCCTCATCGGCATCGGCGCGGCGACGCTGATCGGCTTCTTCAACGCGATCTGCATCACCAAGCTCAAGATGGTGTCGCTGATCCAGACGCTGTCGATGATGATCATCCTGCAAGGCGCGCTGCTGGCGCTCACGCAGGGGCGCACCATCACCAGTCTCAGCCCCGGCTACGTCTGGATCGGCCAGACGACGCTCAGCGGCTGGCCGCTGATGCCGATCGTCTTCGTGCTGGCGATCCTCGGCATGTATGTGCTGCTGCGCCATACCGTGCTCGGGCGCTCGATCTTCGCGGTCGGCGGCAATCAGGTGGCGTCGAATTCCGCCGGCATCCGCGTCGACCGGGTGAAAATCCTGTCCTACACGATCGCCGGTTTCCTGGCGGGCGTCGCCGGCTACCTGCTCGCCTCGTGGCAGATGGCGATCACCTCAAACCAGGGATCGAGCTACCTGCTCTACGCCATCGCAGCACCGATCATCGGCGGCGTCTCGGTTTTTGGCGGGCGCGGTAGCGTGATCGGCGTTCTGGGCGGCGTGCTGCTGCTGACCGTCATCCAGGTCGGCCTCGCGATCATCTCCGTGCCGTCCTTCTATGTCGGCATGATCGGCGGCATCATGATCTTCATCGCCGTCGCCATAGACGCCGTGCGCGTGCGCTACTTCGGCTGAGACGGCTTTGTCGCCACCCACAGGACATGGCGGGCGCCACCGCGCTTGCCATTGGCCCGCACATTCACCTCTTCGGCGGCGAAACCGACGTCGCGCAATCGGCGCGTAAAAGCGCTATCCGGCGCGGACGACCAGACGGCAAGCACGCCTCCCGCGCGAAGGGTGAGCTTTGCGGCACGAAGACCATTGTGGTCATAAAGGCTGTCGTTGGAGGCGCGCGTCAAGCCGTCGGGGCCGTTGTCGACATCCAGCAGGATGGCGTCGTAAGCGTCCTTCCTCGAACGGATCAGCGCGCCGACATCGCCGACATGAACGTGGACGCGTGGATCGTCGAGCGTGCCCTGGTGGATATCCGCCATGGGTCCGCGCGCCCAATCGACGACTGCCGGCACCAGCTCCGCAACGACGACGCGGGCATCCTCGGCCAATACGCCAAGGGCGGCGCGCAACGTGAACCCCATGCCGAGGCCGCCGATCAGAATGCCGGGGTTTTTCCGACCCGCAATCCGCTCGCAGCCAAGCGTCGCGAGCGCTTCTTCCGAGCCGCTCAGCCGGCTGTTCATCAACTCGTTCGAGCCGAGCATGATGGAGAATTCGCTGCCGCGCCGCTTCAGGCGCAGATCGCCGCCATCACCGGGAATCGTTGCGCGGTCCAGCTCAATCCAGGGAAGCATCGGGATATCTCATAACGTTGTTTGCACGGCCTCCTAGCATGGGCGCCGTGCCGAACGCATCCCATTATCGGTGAATCCGAGAGAATTGGACGTGCTTGCCCAATCAGGAGCGCGCCTTGCCCTGCACGATCCGATCGATGATCATCGCGCAAAGAAGAATGGCAAGCCCGGCCAGCAGGCCCTGGCCGACCGCTGCATATTGCAGCGCGTTCAGCACGTCCTCGCCCAGCCCCTTGGCGCCGATCAACGAGGCGATGACCACCATCGACAGGCACATCAGGATGGTCTGGTTCACGCCGGCCATGATCGACGGAGCGGCGAGCGGCAGGTCGACGCGGGTCAGCAGGAACCAGCGGGTGGCGCCATAGGCTTCGGCCGCCTCGCGGATGCTCGCCGGCACGCCCTGCACGCCGAGCGCGGTGAGGCGCACGACCGGCGGCGTGCCGAAGACCAGCGTGGCGATGACGCCGGGCGGCTTGCCGATGCCGAAGAGGGCGATGACCGGGATGAGATAGACGAAGGCCGGCATGGTCTGCATGAAATCGAGGATCGGCCGGATCGCCGCATAGACGGCCGGGCGCCGCCCGCACCAGATGCCAAGGGGAATGCCGATCAGGAGACAAAGCACGGCCGAGGTGCCGAGCAGGGCCACCGTTTCGAGGCTCTTCTCCCAGAAGCCGAGCACGGCGAGATAGGCCAGTGCCGCCGCGGTGAAGATTGCGACGCGATTGCCTGCCAGTTGCCAGGCGAGAATGACGATCATCGCCATGGTGACCGGCCACGGCATCGTCGTCAACGCACTCGCCGCAGCGTCGAGCACGATGTTGATGAGGCCAGTAATGGCGGAGAAGACGGCCTCGCCGGATTTCGACAGTCCGTCCAGCGCGCGATCAAGCATGGCAGCGACGAGACCCTGCCATTCGCGATTGACCGGGGCGGTCGTCAGCCAGGACGGCGGCGCCTGTGCGGCGACCCGCCAGGCGACGAGTCCGTAAGCGAGGAAACAGAACGCCGCCGCGAGCAGCGCGCCCGCGCGGTGGAAGCCGTGCCGCAGCGTCCGGTTGGAGCGCCACCTATTGAACCGGCGCTCCAGCAACGGATTGGCCAGCACACCGACGAGGAGTTTTCCGATGAGCAAGGTCAGCAGGCCCGCGCCGATCAGCATCGGCCCGCGCGCCTCCGCGGCCTCGGCCTGCCGGGCGGCATTTTCCGCGGCAACCTTGAGGCCATCGGCGGAGCGCAGCATGCTGTCCGCGCTGCTCTCGCCCGCCGTCTTGGCCTTCTCCGCTTCGACCCGCCGCTCATCGGCTTGCTTGAACAGGCGCTCGGCGCGCACGCGCTGCTCGCCGCCGAGATTGCCGGCAAAGCCGGTGGCAAGCTGGGCGACGGCGAGCGTTTCTAAAAAGAGGGCGAGCCAGAAGAGGACGGGGATGTTGCGGGCGGTCGCCCAGATCGGCCCGAGCAAGGCGGCGGCCCAGTTGAAGGACCAGGTGAAGCCGGCATGGCTGCGGATGCGGGCGAAGACGCGGGCGTAATAGTCCGCGCCCTGCCGCGTGAATTCCCTGACCAGCCCATCCTCGGAGGAAATCTCGCTCATGATGCCTCTCTCCGCTTCAGCCCGTTGAGAATCGCCGTCCGGTCGATGAGGCCGACGATCGTGTCCGCCTCACGCACCGCGATGTCGCCGGAATGGCTGGCGGCGATCTCGACGAGGTCGCCCAGTACCTGGTCGGGACGGACCGAGGGTAGCGCGTTGAGGTCGGCCGGGTGGCGGTCGCCGACCGGCACCATGATGCTGCGCGCCGTCAGGATGTTGAGGCGGGAAATCTCGGCGACGAATTTCTCGACATACTCATGCTGCGGCCGGGTGACGACCTCCTCCGGCGTGCCGACCTGGAGGATCATACCGTCCTTCATAACCGCGATACGGTCGCCGATGCGCACGGCCTCCTCAAGATCATGCGTGATGAAGACCACCGTCTTGCCCATGGCAGTCGAGAGCGACAGGAACTCGTCCTGCAACTGCCGGCGGATCAACGGGTCGAGCGCGCTGAACGGTTCGTCCATCAGAAGGATATCGGGATCGGCCGCCAGCGCGCGGGCAAGCCCCACGCGCTGCTGCATGCCGCCGGAAAGTTCATGGCAATAACGGTCGCCCCAACCGGCGAGGTTGACCTTTTCGAGCGCTTCCTCCGCAATGTCGAAGCGCTTCTGGCGCGAGGCACGCTGGATTTCCAGCGGTAAAGCGACATTGTCGCGCACGGTGCGGTGCGGCAGCAGGCCGAAATTCTGGAACACCATGCCGATCTTGTGGGAGCGGAGAGAACGCAGGTCCGCCGGCGATTTCGCCATGACGTTCTCGCCGCCCACAAGGATCTCGCCGGCCGTGGGTTCCAGAAGCCGGTTGATATGCCGCACCAGGGTCGACTTGCCACTGCCGGAAAGGCCCATGACGCAGAAGATCTCGCCGCGGTCGACCGACAGGTTGACGTCGGCGACCCCGACGACGCAGTTGAAGCGCTCGGCGATTTCCTGCTTGCCCGCCGCACCGGCGCGCAAGGCGGCAAGCGCCTCGGCCTGCCGCTCGCCAAAGATCTTCCAGACGTTGCGCATGACGATCAGCGGCTCGCCGCCCTCCGTCATGCGTCCGTCTGCATCAGCCCTCTGCCGATCGGTCATCGGGCCGCCCGGTCAATGGCCGAACCACTTCGAAACCGTCTCGGTATTCGCCTTGATCCAGTCCTTGGCGACATCCGGCGCCGGCTTCTTGTTGACGATGATCTCGTAGGCCATCTTGCTGACGTCCTCGGGCTTGAAGCTCATGCGTTCAAGAGCTTCGACAAGCGCTGGCTGGCGTTCCGCAAGCGAGGCAGCATAGCCGATATGGACGGTCGTCGTCGCATAGCCGGACGAGACCTTCGACTTCTCGAACCATTCCGGATCGTCGTTCGGCTGCACGACGACATATTTCGCCGGGTCGTTCTTCGGCTCTTCCAGCATGGCGAGGTCGTAGAGCGCGAAGTTCTGGTGCGGGCCGTAGCAATAACCGACCCACGGCTTGTTGGCCTTGGCGGCGCGGTCGAGGGATGCGGTGGCGACGGCCTCTTCGGTCACCTGCTGATCGAAGAATTCGGCAAAGCCGTAGTCGCGCGCCTTCACCTTCTCGATATTGGTCGATTGCCAACCGGAGGCGCCGAGCCAGATTTCGCCCTTGCCGTCGCCGTTGCTGTCGAACAGTTTGGCATTTTCCGGGTTGGCGAGATCGTAGACGCTCTTGATGTTGTGGTCGGTGACGGTCGTCTTGGTGACGCAATATCCCTGAACTGCTTCGTAGCCGTTCTTCGCCAGCTTCACCGTCTTGTTGCCGTTGACATATTTGTCGACCAGACCTTGCTGGTTCGGCAGCCAGACATCCGGCCAGATATCGACCTCGCCCTTGTTGCGGTCCATGGCCTCCCAGATGACGGGCACGGCCGTGGTCGTGACGGTCGAGACTTCGAGGCCGAGTTCCTGTTCGGCGGCGGCCTTGATGACGTTCATCACGGCGGTCGCCGTGGCATAGTTCGGGTCCGGCATCGTCACGTCGGCGGCCAGGGCCGGAGCGACTCCAGCGGCCAGCAGCGAGAACAATGCAGTTGTGAGAATGCGTTGGCCCATGTGGTTCCCCTTTTTGTAGAGCTCTTTAATAAAGTATTGAGATCGCTGGTCCGCTTCCAACGGAATTGGAATCATTAGCCAAACTGATCGGCGGCATTAGTGCCCGCCTCTCAGTAGTAGTTCTGGTCCGGCATGCTTCCCTTGCGCCTGGCGATGAAGGCTTGCAGGGCCTCGTCGATGGCGGGGTCGAGGCCGGGGTCCTGGTAGCTTTCCAGCAATTGTTTCCATTTGCGGTTCGCGCGCTGTGCCGCATCCAGCCCGCCCTCGGAACTCCATTGCTCGAAGGAATTGTTGTCGGCGATGGTGGAGAGGTAGAAGGCGCTCATGAAGTTCGACTGGGTGTGCGCACTGCCGAGGAAGTGCGACCCGGGGCCGACCGCGGCGATGGCATCCAGCGCCTGGGCATTTTCCGAGAGATCGATACCGTCGAAGAAGGCAGAAATCTTGCCGCAGAGATCGGCGTCGATGACGGTCTTTTCATAGCCCGTCACCAGCCCGCCCTCCAGCCAGCCGGTCGCATGGTTGACGATGTTGGCGCCCGCCAGCATCGACATCATCAGGCCCCAGGTCGCCTCCTGCTCGGCCTGCGCATCCGGCACCTTCGAGGCCGACAACGTGCCGACGGTGTGGAAGGGCACGCCGAGCCGGCGGGCGAGCTGGCCGCAGGCAAGCACCATCTTGGCGGCCTCCGGGGTGCCGAAAGTCGGTGCGCCGGATTGCATGGAGATCGTCGAGGCGAAGCTGCCCATCAGGCACGGCGCACCGGGATTGATGAGCTGGACGAGGCAGAGCGTGGCGAGCGCTTCGGCCAGCACCTGCGCGACGGTGCCCGCGACCGTGACGGGGCTCATGGCACCGGCAAGGGTCCAGGGCGTACAGGCCACGGGCTGGTTGTTGCGCGCATAGACCTTCAGCGAGCCCGACATGTTGGCGTCGAGCACCAGCGGCGCATTGGTGTTGCTGACATTGTAGAGCACGGCATTGTTGGCGACGAACGCCTCACCGAAGACGATCTTCGCCATATCCACCGCATCCTGCGCCCGCATGCCGCCGATGAAGGCGCCCATGAAGCAGCGGTCGGAATGGCGGATATGGGCGTAAAGCATGTCGAGATGCCGCTTGTTCGCCGGCAGGTCGACGGGCTCGCAGACGACGCCGCCGGAATGATGCAGATGCGGAATCATCTGGTGAATCTTGATGAGATCCTGGAAGTCAGCATAGGTCGCGTAACGGCGGCCGCGGTCGAGATCGTGCACGAAGGGCGGCCCCCAGGCGGGGCAGAGCACCGTGTTGTTGCCACCGATCGTGACCGTATTGGCGGGGTTGCGGGCGTGCTGCTGGAATTCGCGCGGTGCCGTCGCCTGGATGATCTTGCGGCACATGCCGGGCTCGAAACGCACGCGCGTGCCCTGCACATCGGCGCCGGCATTGCGGAAGATGTCGAGGATTTCCGGATCGTCATGGAATTCCATGCCGATCTCTTTCAGCAGCCGGTCGGCATTGCCCTCGATCAGGTTGAGACCTTCCTCGTTGAGGATCTCGAAGGGCGCAAGCTTGCGGCTGATGAAGGGTTTTCGCGGTGCCGCCGCATTGGCGCGCTGCTCCACCCGGCCCGACCGGCCGCCGGTGCGGGAACGACCGCGCTCCGGCACCGTGTCCGAAACGCTCTCTTTTGTCGTGTCCATGGCTCAGCCCACTTTCTTGATTTGCTGCACCGCGGCTTCGATGCCGCGCGGCTTGAGATTTTCGGGGTCGTAGGGTGCCGCCTTCAGCTCCGTGATGGCGAGATCGCGGTCGATGACGCGGATGTGCATCGGCGCCGCCGTCGCTTTCGGCGTGAGATAGGCGAGCACCAGAGGCTTGCCGGTGCGGAAGCCGTAGGCGCCGGACGTCACAACGCCGACGGCCTGATCGCCCTGCCAGACGGTGTGGTTGTAGAAGGGCAACGAGACGCCATCTTCCTCGACGGAAAACAGCGCCATCCGCCAGGACTTTTCGGAGGCGGCCCGCTCCAGCATCGCCTCGCGGCCGATGAAGCTGCGGCCCTCCGTCCGCACCAGCGCCTCTAGCCCGGATTCAAGCGGCGTGCGCTCCGTCGTGAGATCGGCGCCCCAGCCGCGATAACCCTTTTCGAGCCGCATCGCGTTGACGGCATAGATACCAAAGGGGGCGAGGCCGAAGCTTTTGCCCGCCTCCGACACGGCCCTGTAGAGATCGCCAAATCGATCGAGATCGGCATGCAGCTCCCAGCCCAGCTCGCCGACATAGGAGACGCGGAGTGCCAGCACCGGCACGAAGGCAACCGTTATCTGTTGGGCGGCCAACCAAGGAAACGCGACGTTCCAAAGGTCCGCATCCGTCAGCGCCTGCAACAGGTCGCGCGACTTCGGTCCCATGACGCCGAGGATGCCGCGCTTTTCCGTGAGGTTCTCGATAGTGACACCGGCGCCTGCCCGAGACCGCAGCAGATCCTCGTCATGCCGTTCGGCAAAGGCGGCGCTGGTGAGGTAGTAGCGATCCTCCGCGAGCCGCGTGACGGTGAATTCCGAGGCGACGCCGCCGCGCGAAGTCAGCGCATGGATCAGGCCGATCCGCCCGTCGCGCGCCGGCGGACGGTTGGAGCCGAGCGAGGCCATGAACTCCGCGGCACCCGGCCCGCTGACCTCGAATTTCGAGAAGGCGGAGAGATCGACGCAGCCGACATTGTCGCGCACGTTGCGGCATTCGGCGGCCACCGTCTCGAACCAACCGGGGCGGCGGAAGGTCAGGTCGGGTGCCGCATCGTCCTTGGCGAACCAGTTGGGCCGTTCCCAGCCATAGGCGGCGCCGAAGACGGCGCCCTCAGCCTGCTGCTGGTCATAGGCCGGCGTTGCGCGACGCGGCCGGCCGGCCTCGCGCTCCTCATAGGGAAAGTGGATGCCGAATTGCAGGCCGAAGCATTCGACGGCCTTGTCGATGCGATAGTCGCGGTCGGCGAAATTGCCGAAGCGGCGGCCGTCGATCGCCAGCGCATCGCGCGGCGGCGCGGCGTCGACGATCCAGTCGGCGAGGAAGGCGCCCGCCCCGCCCCCTTCCATGACGCCCATGCTGGAGCCCGTCAGCAGCCAGCCGTTCGGCACCCCGAAGGCCGGGCCGACCATCGGGTTGGCATCCGGCGTGAAGGTGATCGGGCCGTTGACGACCGTCTTGATGCCGGCATTGGCGAGCGCCGGCACGCGCTCCATCGCCATGGCGATGATGTGCTCGATGCTGTCGAGATCCGGCGGCATCAGTTCCATGCCGAAGGCCGGCGGAATGCCGTCGACGGCCCAGGGATGGGCGGTCTTTTCATAGGGGCCGACGATATAGCCGTCGCGCTCCTGGCGCAGATACCAGCTTTCCTCGGGATCGCGGATGATCGGCAGTTCCGGTTCGCCGGCACGGATGCGCGCGACGATCTCCGGCACCTCGGCGGTGACGACATATTGGTGCAGCATCGGCACGACCGGCAGGTCGAGGCCCATCATCTGGCCGATCTCGCGGCACCAGGTGCCGGCGGCGTTGACGACATGCTCGGCGACGATCGTGCCCTTGGCCGTCTCCACCAGCCATTCGCCCGCGGCGTTCTTGCCGAACGACAGGACGGGATTGTGGCGGACGATCTCGGCGCCCAGATTGCGCGCCGCGGTCGCCATCGCATTCGTGGCGAGCGTCGGGTCGACGTGGCCATCATTGGGCTCGTAGATCGCGCCGATGATGCCGTCGAGTTCGACTAGCGGATAGATCTCCTTGAGCTGCTGCGGCGTCAGGATTCGGAACTCGTGGCCGACGAAGTCACCGATGCCCTGGACGTGGCGGAACTCGTTCATCCGCTCTTCCGAGCGCGTGACGCGCAGCGCGCCACTGGCGTGGAAGCCGGTCGGCAGGCCGGTCTCGGCCGTCAGACCCTCGCGATACATCCGGATCGAATGCGCCCGCATTTCCATGATCGTGGCGTTGTGGGCGAAATGCGTGCAGAGACCGGCGGCGTGCCATGTGGAGCCGGCGGTCAACTCGGTCTTCTCGACCAACATGACGTCGCTCCAGCCGCGTTTTGCCAGATGGTAGAGCAGCGAAACGCCCATGGCGCCGCCACCGATGACCACGACCCGTGCCTGTGTTCTCATGTTCAACTCCTCAGCCGGGTCCCGGCAGCGTCATAGGGAACCTCCGCAAGCGGCCGCAGATGATGGCGCTGGCCCGCGATGGCGATTTCATAGGTGGATGTCAGAAGCGCCTCGCGCGGCTCGCCCGGCGCGCAGGCGATATAGCCGAGGCAGAGCGCCAACCCGGTGCGAAAACCCTGGCCGCCGGATGTCGTCAGCCCTGCAAACCGGCCGTCCCGGTAGATCGGTTCGTCATGCAGCAGCAGCGGATTGGCGCCTTCAACGGCGAAATGCATTAGTCGTTTGGTGACGCCCTCCGCCTTCTGCCGGCGCAACGCCTCTTCGCCCAGGAAGCCGGATTTCTTCCAGGCGACCGCAAAGCCGAGGCCCGCTTCCAGCGGCGTTTCCTTCGGCCCGATATCGTGGCCCCAGTGGCGATAGCCCTTTTCGAGCCGGCAACCATCCAGGGCATAGTGGCCGCAGGCGACCAGCCCATAGGCCTTGCCGGCCTCCGTCACCGTGGAGAGGAGCTGCTCGGCAAACTCGTTCGCGACATAGAGTTCGAAGCCCAGTTCACCGACGAAACTGACGCGCGTCGCCCGCAGGTTGACCATGCCGATGTCGATGCGACGCGACGTGGAGAAGGGAAACGCCGCATCCGACAGATCATCATCCGTCAGGCTTTGCAAAAGCGCGCGCGCCTGCGGCCCCATCACTGCCAGAACCGCTTCCGAGGAGGTCACGTCGGAGACGATCACCTCCAGCCCGCGATCCTCGGCATGCCGGGCGATCCAGGCGACATCCTTCTGGCGGGTGGCGGCACCGCTGGTGACGCGGAAATGGCGCTCGCCGAAGCGGGTCACCGTGATATCCGCCTCGATGCCGCCGTGGGCATTCAGCATCTGGGTGTAGACGGCCTTGCCTTCCGGCACGTCGATGCGGTTGGCGCAGAGATAGTCCAGCAGCGCCAGCGCATCGCGGCCCTGCACATCGACCTTGGTGAAGGGCGAGAGTTCGAAGAGGCCGACGCCCGCCGCCATCGCCTTGGCCTCGCGCGCCGCAGCCGCCCACCAGTGCTGCTCGCCCATGGCGTAGCGGAAGTCCCGTTCCGTCTCGTCGGCGGCAAACCACAGCGGGCGTTCCCAGCCTGTCGGGGCGCCGAAGACGGCGCCCATCTCGGCAAACTGCCGGTGAAAGGCCGAACGCCGTACATCCCGTCCCGCCTTGGCCTGCTTGTAAGGCCAGTGCATGCGGAAGAGATCGGCAACCGACTCTTCCATCCGCTTGCCCGCGAAGTATTTCGACCCTGCGGACCGGTCGAACCGGGCGATGTCGAGCGCCCAGAGATCAAGTGCCGGCTCCCCGTCGAGCACCCATTCCGCGATGGCCCGGCCTGCACCGGCCGATGACATCATGCCCGTCGAGTTGAAGCCGGCCGCGACATAGAAGCCTCGCAGATAGGGCGATTCACCCATCAGCGGCCGCGTGTCCGGCGTGAAGCTTTCGGGGCCGTTCATGAAGTGGCGGATGCCGGCATCGGCCAGTTTCGGCACGAGGTTCAGCCCGGCTGTCATGAAGGGTTCGAACTGCTCCCAGTCCTCCGGCAACTCCAGGAACGGCTGCTCGCCCTGCACGCTTTTCGTCTGGAAAAGCTTCGCATCCGGCTCGAAGCCTCCGAGCACCAGCTTGCCGGAATCGCCCTTGATATAGACGCCCTCGTCGAGATCGCGCACGATGGGAAACGGCTGTTCGAGCCCCGGAATCGCTTCCGTCACGACATACATATGCTCCACCGCCTGCAACGGCACGGGCACGCCGGCGAGCGCGCCCACATCCCGCGCCCAGGCGCCGGCAGCGTTGATGACCTTGCCGCAGCGGATGGTCTCGCCCGTCGTCAGCCTGACGCCGGCAACACGGCCATTCTCGATGTCGAAGCCGGCGCAGCCGACATTCTCGCGGATGCGGATGCCGGCCGAGCGGGCGCGCTTGGCATAGGCCGCGCAGATATCCACCGGATTGGCCTGCCCGTCCTCGGCAACCCAGAGCGCGCCGACCAGCCCGTCGACCGAAAGGCTCGGCACGCGTTCGGCAATGGTTGACGGGCCGATCATCTCCACATGCATGCCCGTCACCTCGCCCATATGGGCGATGCGGCGCAGTTCGACCATCCGGTCTTCGTTGCGGGCGAGCCAGAGGCCGCCGGTGCGCTGGTAGCCGGAACTCTGGCCGGTTTTTTCTTCAAGCGCCGGAAAGAGCTCCATCGCATAACGGGCGAGATGGGTGAGGTTGAGGCTAGCGCGCAGCGGCCCGACGATGCCGGCCGCATGCCAGGAGGTGCCGCTCGTCAGCTGGTTGCGCTCGATCAGCACGACGTCGCTGACGCCGCGTTCGGCGAGGTGATAGGCGATTCCGAGGCCGATGACCCCGCCGCCTATGATGACAATCTCAGCACTTTCCGCCACCTGCATTTCACCCCGCTCTTCCGTCGGCATGAGAATTCAGGGAAGGAGACTTGCGTTCAACTCGATTTTCGCTTCATTAGAAAAACTGATGGTGTCAAACAGATGATGGCCTCCATGCTCAAGGGCAGCTTCGATTTCAACCTCTTCCGTGCTATCGAAGTGTTTGCCGCGGTTGTCGAAACGCGACATGTGACACAGGCCGCGCAGATGCTCGGCATCACGCAGTCGGCCGCGTCCCAGCACCTGAAAAACCTTGAGACGGCCCTCGGCGTGAGCCTCATCGACCGCAACATTCGGCCGATCGAGCTGACCCGGGCCGGCGTCGCGCTCCACCGCCGCTCGATCGCGATCCTCAGCGAGGTCGAAGAACTGCGGTCGGATGTCCGCCGGCTCAATTCCGCGCCTTTGCCGCTCCTGCGCATCGCCATGCTCGCCTCGATCGCGACCACGCTGGCCCCGGCTTTGTCGGTGCTGGCACGCGACGGCTTCAACGTGCCGGAACTCAGCCTTTATGCGGGCCTCGCGACCGATCACATCAACCTGCTGCGCGCCCGCAAGGCCGATCTTGCGGTGACGTCGAGCGAGATGTTCGAGGTCGAGGGCCTGATCCGCTTTCCGATCATGACCGAAAAATTCGTGTTGGTGACGCCGAAGGGTTTTGCCGGCGATGTCAACGATATTCACAAGCTCTCGAAGAAGTTGCCCTTCGTGCGCTTCAGCCGCGAGACGCCGGTCGGCATGCGCATCGACCAGCATCTGAGCCGTCTCCGGATCGAAATCCCGCGCGGCATGGATGGCGACCGGTCGAGCGTCGTCATGGCACCGGTCGCAAACGGCATGGGTTTCACCATCCTCACGCCGACGCTTTTGATCGACGGCCTGGCGGAGGGCATGGAAATCGGCGTGCATCCGCTGCCCTTTGCCGGCTTTTCCCGCAGCCTGAAGCTGGTTGCGCGCGAGCGGGAGCTCGGGGAGATTCCGGAAGCCTTCGCCCGGCGTTCCGCAGAGGTGCTGTCGGAGACGATCACGCGCCGGTTGCCGCAGCTGGCGCCGGACTATTGCACCATCGACATCTGACGCTAATCAGCTTCATCAGTTTCTCTGATGCAGTGGTTTCGCCGTGACAAGGTCGATCGTTCGGTGATTTCATGCCCGCATCTCACGAGGAGCGCGTCATGAACCAGGCCCAACTTCCGCCCGCGATGGACATCGATTGGTCGACCGACGGTATCGTCGCGCGCCGCGAACGGTATTATGCCGCCTCGCAGCGCAAGTTCGTGCCGTTCAAGGATCCGCTGATCATCAAGCGCGGCCGCGGGCAATATGTCTGGGACGAAAACGATAACAAATACATCGACCTGCTCGGCATGAACCTCTGCATATCGGTTGGCCACGCTCATCCGGAGGTCGTGCGCGCCGCGACGGCGCAGGTGGCGGAGCTCACCCATTGCACGACGATGTTCTATCATCCAGTGCCCGCGCATTATGCCGAGGAACTGGCGGCGACCATGCCGAAAGGCCATGAGTGGGTCGTGCATTTCACCAATTCCGGCGCCGAGGCCATCGACCTCGCCTTGCTGATGGCGCGCGCCCATACCGGCAATATCGACATGCTGGCGCTGCGCTCCAGCTATCACGGCGCGACCTTCGGGGCGCAGGCACTGACCGGCATCGCCGGCTTCCGCCACAACGTGCCGCAGCTTGGCGGCGTCACATTCGTCGCGGAGCCCAACCAGTATCGCGGCATCTATGGCGAGGGCGTAGAGCCCTATCTGGCGGAGATCAAGCGCGCGATCGACTATTCGACCAGCGGGCGGCTTGCCGGCATGATCATCGAGCCGGTGCAGGGTTATGGCGGCATCGTGCCCATGCCGAAAGGCTACATCAAGGGTGCTGCCGAGAAGGTGCGCGCCGCCGGCGGCCTCCTCATCATTGACGAGGTGCAATCCGGCGTCGCGCGCACCGGCGACGCCTTCTGGTCCTTCGAATCGCACGATGTCGTTCCTGATATCGTCGTGGTCGCGAAGGGCGTCGGCAACGGCATTCCACTCGGCGCGGTCATCGCCAAGCGGGACGTCGCCGAATCGATGGCCGACAAGTTCCTGTTCCACACCTACGGCGCCAATCCGGTGGCCTGCGCTGCCGGCCGCGCGGTGCTCAAGGTCATCCGCGAGGAAAAGCTCCAGGAAAATGCCCGCAAGGTCGGCGGTGCGCTCAAGGCACGGCTCACCGAACTCAAGGATCGTTTCGAGCTGGTCGGCGACGTGCGCGGCGAAGGGCTGATGCTGGCGATCGAGCTCGTCAAGGACCGGCAGACGAAGGAACCCGCCCCGGACGAGGCGCTCGCCGTCTTCGAAGCGACCCGCCGCAACGGGTTGGTGGCAAGCCGCTCCGGCCCCTACCGAAACGTCATCCGCATGTGCCCGCCGCTCTGCCTGTCGATGAGCGACGTGGACGACGTGATGGACCGCTTCGTGCGCAGCTTCGAGGCGGTGTAAAGGGTCAACGCGAGGATAGCACCTGCATCCTCGCACTCGACAATCGCGGCCACCGTATAGGGATGGATGGCCTCAGAACAGGTTTTCCAGCCGCTTGTAGCTGTCTTCCATGCCGTGCTCCATGCCGGTTTCGAGCATTGCCTTGCGCGTTTCGCCATCGGGCAGGTGCATGCGCATGGTCATCAATGTGCCGCCGTTATCAGCCTGGAATGTGGTTTCGACACGATTGTCCGGGGTCGGATCGGGCAGATGCATGCGCTCCACATGCACGATGCGGCTAAAGGGCACGACCTCGATGAACTCGCCAGTCAGATGGAAACCATTGCCGTTGCCGTCGCTCCACTCGTAGCGGATCTTTCCGCCGGGCCGCGCGTCGTTGATGCATACCGGCATGGTCCAGCCGTCCGGGCCAAGCAGCCATTGCTGCAAGAGTTTCGGCTCGGTATGCGCCTTGAAGACGGCTTCCGGCGGGGCGGCAAAGCGGCGCGTGACGATGACGTCGGCCTCGCCGTCGGTGGTGAGCATGAGCCTGGGCATGATTACTCCTTGTTCTCGGTTTTGGAGGGATCGTTTTCGAGTGACATGGTCGCGAGAAGCCGGTCGAGCCGGCCGTAATTGGCTTCCAGAACCCGGCGCAGCATCGCCAGCCATTGCTCCAGCTCCTCAAGCGCCGTGGGCGCCAGGCTGCAATGACGTCGGGTTCCTTCCGCGCGACGCACGATCAGACCGGCCCCCTCCAGCACTTTGAGATGCCGGGAGATGGCGGGCTGGCTCATGTCGAAGGGCTGCGCCAGTTCCATCACCGTGGCTTCGCCGGAAGCGAGCCGGGCAAGAATCGCCCGACGCGTCGGGTCGGCCAGAGCCGCAAAGGCGGAATCAAGATCGGTCACGGCATGTCCTCAAAAATAATAACATACTTGTTATATAACAGATCTGTTATTGTCAAGGCTATATCGAAATCCGCGCAGGCCGGCGAGCCGCATTGCGCCATCCATGAGAACCAACGTCTTGTGCCCACTCAGGAAAGGGCAGAAAATTGTCGATGAGTTGACCGGATGGCATGGTAGTTTGGATAGACATTTGCAGCCGGCGCCGAGCGCAGCCGAGCGACCACGGTGAGACGGAGTTACAGCATTGGATGAGGAAAAGGAGGGCGTGACGGCCCTCATGAAGTCGGCGATCGAAGCGCCGAAGCGGGACAACACTGATTATCACAACGCCATCGCGGAGGTCCGGCGGGCGTTTGCCGAGGCGGATGCGGCCTTGGGGCCGGAGATGCTGGTCAGCACGAAACGCAAGTGGAAGCGAAACGGCAACTACGTCGTGAAAGTGACATTCAAAACGAGAGCCTCGGGCGACTGAGCTGAGCCTGCCCGATGGAGGGATTTTCGAAAATGGCTGTTTTGCAGACGTCGCGCCTGACACTCAGTCCCTGCTGTCCCGGCGACCGCGCTGACTTCATCGATCTTGAACTCGATCCGGAGGTCATGCGCTTTCTCAACGGTGGGCACCCCGTCGACCATGAGCAGATCGATCCGAACGCGACGTTCCTCATGCCCAGAGGAACCGAGCCCTACGTCTGGACGGCGCGGCGCACGATCAGCGGCGCATTCGTCGGGTGGTTCTGTTTGTGGCCCGAGAACGAGATCGTGGCCGAACTCGGATATCGCTTGCGCCGCGTGGATTGGGGTCAGGGTTTGGCCGCGGAAGGGGCTTCGGCGCTCGTCGATTGGGGGTTCAGGAATGGTGGATATGACAGGATCGTCGCAACCACGATGGCGGTGAACCACGCTTCGCGCCGCGTGATGGAAAAGGTCGGCTTGATTTATGCGCGCACAGTCTCCGTCGACTGGCCGGATCCCATTGCGGGTAGTGAGCACGGCGAAGTTTGGTACGAGTTGGTGCGCTTGGATTGGAAAGGCGGCTGATCAGGTTCGGACTAGCTTCACCGGCATTAATAGGCCGCACGGCAGCGGCAGAATCAATGCGATCGGCAGAGTGATCTTGAGAATCTCGATATGAGCGAAATACAAAACAAGGCAGTGGCGCTGGCGGCGCAATATGAAGGCGATCTCGCCGCGCAATCCTCGCCCCAGCGCAGCGCACTATTCCTAAAATCGGCGTTGGATTTGTACTATGCGCTTGGTGGCGATGAGGAAACCGGCCTCGCGCTCGCAAGCGCGCACCCTGTGACGCCCTTGCGGGTCGATGCGGCCATCGCGAATGTGCTGGTCGAAGTGGCCGTGGCCAGCCACATCAACGACATCGACATGATCCAGGCGACCTACAACCGCCTCGATGCCGAACTGGAACGCAGCGCTTAAAGTCTCGACCGCTTGCCACGAAAACTCTTCGGCGGCGGCTGGTCGGTATGCACCCGTGCAAGGTTCTCCAGCCAGACCGCCAGGCCGTCCGGGATTTCTTCGTTTCCGACTTCCATCGCCTCCACCCATGATAGGTCGCATTGGAGCGCTGATGCCAGGTTGATGGGCGTCCATCGGATCACGATAAGACATTCGATAAAGCGTGCGGGGGTCATGGCCATGCAGTCGCACGCACCCCCTCGTTTGGCAATCGCTAAGGGTGCGGCCAAGTGGCCGTAACGGAACACAAATCTGTGAGGCGCGTACGCAAGACTCAACGCGCATGCTAGAGATAGCCGCGAATTCCCAAAGGAACAGTGAACAGGCCGACGACAATGGAAACGGTGACGATCCAAAACCGCAGTGACTTCGCACAATGGGCAATCGAACGCGCCAAGGCCATTGTCGCGGAAGAGGGCGGCAATCTTGCACTTGCCGTCCGCAACCAGGGTGACGAACAAATCGCCGACAGGGCCAATGCGCTGGGCCAGGAGATCGTCAATGCCCTGCTGGAAGTGTTCGATGGCCTGATGCCGGAGGAATAGGCGGGGCGCGATCGAGGCTTTTATCGCGCGCGTGCCGTCAAACGGCGCGACGGCCCGCATCGGTGGATTCTCCCTTCTGGGCTTAAACCAAATGTTTCCTCCCGGCTGCAAATATACGATGCTTGCAGCCGCAAGCGTGCATTCCGCCGTTCTGGATCATCGGGCATAGTCCATTGTACAATCTGCTTTCGGTCGTCCTGAAGAAGCGCCTCGACCTCGCGTTCAAGACATCGCCCGAATTTCGCGCGCGGATCGTCGAGTTTCCAGGCCTCTGGATGAGCGCACCGGACATTGCCGGCCTGCGCGACGATCTGCGCTCGGTGGCGCGGCGCGCGGTTGCGGATGGGAGCCTCGATTATGGGGTGTTTTCCGAGCGGGAGGACGTGCTGTCGCGCACGATCGTCACGCTGGTCTACCGGGTCTCCGATGGGCAACCGGTCGCCTTCAATGCGTTGCCAGTCATCGCACTTTCACTCTCCGGCAAGCCCGTCGAAGTTCTTCACCTCGGTCTGGTGATGATCGACCCCGCCGTGCGCAGCCAGGGGCTTTCCTGGGTGCTCTACGGGCTTACCTGCTTTCTGCTCTTCCTGCGCAACCAGCTTCGCCCGCTGTGGATTTCAAACGTCACGCAGGTGCCGGCGGTCGCCGGCATGGTGGCGGAGACGTTCAGCGACGTCTTTCCGGCACCAACGCGCGGCGCCCGGCGTTCGCTGCGCCAACAGTTGATCGCGACGGAAATCATGGCCGCGCACCGGCATGTTTTCGGCGTCGGCCCGGAGGCCGGCTTCGATGCCGACCGCTTCGTCATCACCAACGCCTATACCGGCGGCTCCGACAACCTGAAGAAGACGTTCGACGCCGCGCCGAAACACCGCAAACCCGAATACAACGACTTCTGTGCCGCCGAACTCGACTATGCCCGCGGCGACGACCTGCTGCAGATCGGCCAGCTCGATCTCAACGCCGCGCAGCGCTATCTGCTTGAAAGCGTGCCGCGCAATGCGCTGGGGCGGCTGGCGGTGGCAAGCTTCGTCATCCTCGTGCAGCGGCTCGTCCTGCCGGTGCTGCATTGGGCCGACAGCCGGCGGCAATGGGGCATTTTGAGGCCTTCCAAACGATGAGCGGCACCTTTTCCTACGACACCTTCACCACGCGCAACATCGGCTTCGTCAGCGAGGCGGAGCAGCGGCGGCTTTCGCAGGCGACGGTTTTCTTCTGCGGCACCGGCGGCATGGGCGGCGCGGCCATCCAGGCTCTGGTGCGCGCCGGCATCGGCCGCCTGGTGCTGGCCGATATCGACCGTTTCGAGCTGTCGAACCTCAATCGCCAGGTCTTCTGCTTTGCCGACACGATCGGCCAGCCGAAGGCGGAGGCGACACGCGATCTCTGCCTGAAGATCAATCCCGATCTGGACGTCACCGTCCACGGTGCGGCATGGACGGACCACGCGGACGCGCTTGTCGCGGGTGCGGATGTGGTGATAAACGGCACGGACGATCTCGGCGCGGGGCTGCTGCTGTATCGCACGGCGCGACAGCACGGGCGCACGATAATCGACGCCTATGCCGCCCCCCTGCCCTCCGTCTATGTAACGCGGCCGCAGGACCCGATGCCGGAAGAACGGCTCGGCTATCCGACGATCGGCACCGCCTGGAACGCGCTGACGAGCGACCAGCGGGCGGAAGCATTCCTGCGCGAGGCGGAATATGTGATGGTGCATTCCTCCTCCCGCCGCCATGTCGACCTGGCGCTTGCCGGCGAAGTGGTGGCCGGCACGCGAAGCCGCATGTCCTTTGCGCCCATGGTCATCACGACAGGCATGCTGATGGCCTATGAGGCGATCCACACGGTGCTCGGCAAGCCGCAGGGTGCCGATTGCCGCGGCTGGTTCTTCAATCCGCATGCCGGCCATGTCGAGCGCCCGCGCAACGCGCTCGTTGCGGCGCTGCTGCGCCCGCTGGTGCGGCGCTACCTGACGCGGCTTGCCGCGCCGGCAAAACCATGACCGCAGCGCTGATCGCCGATACCTTCATTTCGCTCGCCGCCTTCGGCGGGCTGGCGGTGCTGATCGGCGCCATCCGCAGTTTCGATGCTGGGAGCCCGCTCACCCGCCGCTTCCTGTTTGGCCTTCGCGTGCTGGCCGCCTTGATGGTGAGCCGTGTGCTTGCCTGGTGGACGGGCCTCTTCATCTTCGAGGCCGCGACGATCATCTCGGCCGGGCTCGTGCCGCTGGCCACGGTCCTGCTGGCCGAGGGCCTGCTGCGCCGGCATGCGCCAAAAATCACGAAATGGATCGCGGCGGGTGGTGCAGCCGCTTTCGCGGTCCTCGCCTTCCTGCCAGCTGCCGTCGATCCGTGGCGCTTGGTGCTGCTCTTCCTCTACCAGCTCGTCACCTTCGCGCTGGCCGGGCACATGGCGGTGACGCGTGACCGGACGAGCCTGTCGAAGGCGGAAAACCAGGCGGTGGACCGCATCGCGCTGTCGCTGCTCCTGATCCTGCCGCTGCTCGTGACGGATTTCCGCTCGGCCTATGTCGACCTGCCGGTGCGGCTCGGCGGGGTCGCCATCCTGTTTCTCTGCTGGCTGCTGATCAGCCTCGGCCAGCGCGCCGTCAGCCATCGCGACACCGTCGTCTCCTTCGCCGTCCTGCTGGCCGCAGCCCTTCTCGGTGCGCTCGCCATCGGCCTCGAAAACGGGCTCGACGCGGCCGCGCTGGTGCGCACGGCCTCCGTCGTCACCTCGGCCGCGCTGCTTGGCGTCATCTGGAAGGACAGCATCAGCCTGCGTACGGAACAGCGCCGGCAGAGCCTCATCCGGCATCTCGCGGAAGACCGCATCGACGATACGCTCGGTTTCCTCAAGGAATTGCAGAACCATCCGCTAGTCGAGGGGGCGCTGCTGCTCGGCGAGAAGGAGCTTGCCGATCTCGACCTTGCGGGCATCAAGGCGCTCTTTGCCGCCCAGCCGCTGCTGCGCGCCACGGAAGCGGGCGGGCTTGCGCAATCGGATGCCGAACAGCTCGCCTGGCTGCTCGAAAAATACGAGGCGACCCATCTGATGCTGGTATCGGCCCGGCCATTCCGGCTGATCGCGCTCAACATGCCCTCCGTCTCCGCCACGCCGGGCGCCGAGACGGAGCTGAAGGTCGCCCAGCGCATGGCCTTCCTGATCTCGGAAAGGAACGCGCGCGATGATTGAGATCCGCGAGGGCGACCTCGACGCCTTCTTCGCCGCGCCCTTCGCGGTCTACGGCGACAGGACGCCCTATGTCTCGCCGATGTTCAGCGACCTGAAGCGCTTCCTTTCGGCGGAGAAGAATCCGCTTTTCGAGACGGCGGACGATTTCGCCATCTTCACCGCCCATGAGGACGGCGCGGTGCGCGGGCGCATCACGGCCCATGTGCACCGCGCCGCAAATGCCCGGTTCGGGCTGAAGCGCGGCTATTTCGGCTATTTCGATTGCGCCGACGACGAGCGCGTCGCCGCTGCCCTTTTGGAGCGGGCGGAGGATTGGGCACGCGCCAAGGGTTTCACCGAACTCCTCGGCAATTTCAACCTGACCGCCATGCAACAGGTCGGCATCCTGACCGGCGGTTTCGAGAATGCGCCCTATACCGACCAGGTCTGGGGACCGCCGCACCTGCCGCGCCTGCTGGAAGCTCGGGGCTATTCGCCCTCCTTCCCGATGACCACCTTCGAGATCGATATCCGCAACGCCGCGACGGACCGGCTGCTGGGCAGCGCCGAGATGCAGGCGCTCCTCGACGATGGCTTTCGTTTCTCGCCCATCCGCCGCGCGACGCTCGACCGGCAGCTGGAGGATTCACGGTTGATCCTCAACGAGAGTTTCGCAGACAATCCGATGTTCGTGCCCGTCAGCCGCGCGGAATACGAATTCCAGGCCAAGGAGATGAAGTGGATCATGGATCCGCGCATCTCGGCCGTGGCGGAACGGAACGGCGTGCCGGCTGGCGCGGTGATCGCCATACCGGATGTCAACCCGATGCTGAAGGCGATGGGCTCGCGGCTCGGCTTTTCCGCTCCCTGGCACCTCCTGAAACACCGTCTCAGGCGGCGGCGCGCCGTCGTCATCTTCCAAGGTGTGAAGCCGGAGCATCAGGGGCGCGGCCTCAATCCGCTGATGCTCGCCCATGTGCTCGGCGAAATGCGCAATGCCGGCTATGAGACCGCCGGCGGCACCTGGATCGCAGATGCCAATGCCGCAAGTCTGCGCCAGGCCGAAAAGGCCGGCGCCCGCCCCCTGCATCGCCTGCACCTCTTCGGAAAGACGCTATGAGCCGGATCGACGCCGCCACGCTCGCCGATCTCGCCGCGCAGGCGAACCGCGCCCCCTCCGTGCACAACACCCAGCCTGCGCGTTTCGCCTTGGATGAAGAGGGCCGCATCCTCATCGCCGCCGATCTCTCCCGGCACCTCGCCGTCGGCGATCCGACGGGCCGCGACATGGGTCTTTCCTGCGGCGCGGCGCTTGAGGGTATGGTAATGGCGCTCGCCGCGCGCGGCATCCGCGTTCTGGTGGACGACCTCTGGGAAGCCGACACCCGCTCCTGGCGCCCCGGCTATCGGCTGGCCGCGCGCCTCACCCCGGCGGGAGAAGCAAGCCCCTCCTCGCTTGCCGACTGGACGGAGAAACGCTTCACCTGGCGCGGCCGCTTCTCTGCGGCCACGCCGGAGGCGCTGGCGGACCTCGAACGATGGGCGGTGGAAGCCGACGACATCACCTTTGCCGGCGGGCCGGACGCCCTCGCCTTCATCGCCGCACTCAACGACGGCGCTAGCCTGTCCGTCATGCGCGAGCGCGCGTTCCGCGACGAACTCGTGGCGTGGATACGCCTTACGCCGGCTCACGCCGCCTACGCTTTCGACGGCCTGAACCTCGATGCCCTGCGCATGGGGCGGCTGGAGGGCGCGGTGGCGGGGGGCGTGCTCGCCTCGCCGCTCTTCGATCTCGCCGACCGGCTGGGCCTCGGCAAGACGCTCGTCGCGGAGGCCGGCAAGACGATGACGGCGGCGGCCTGCCTGCTGTTCCACCGGCCGGAAGGCGAAAGCCCGGTCGTTTCCGGCCGGGCCTTCTATCGCTTCTGGCTCGGGCTCACCCGCTTCGGCTTTGCCGGCTGGCCGATGGCGGTTCTCGCCGACGTTCCTTCCGCTTCGGAAACCCTGCTGCAGCGTTTTCCGCTGCCGCAGGGCCATCGCCTGATCAACGTGCTGCGTGTCGGGCCAGCGCCGATCACCCTTGCCAAATACCGCCTTCCGGCCCGCGATCTCGTGCTCGGCTAGGCAGCGTCACGCCGCCTGCTCCGCCCGCGCCGTCTCGGCCAGCTGCTTCTGCGCGCTGACGAAATCGACCTTGCCGGAGCCGAGCACAGGCACCGTGCCGACCTTCACCTCCGAAGGCACCATCATGTCCATGGCGGCCTTCTCGCGGGCGAAGGCCAGGAAGGCGGCGCGGGTGGCGCTCGGCGCGTCGGTCAGCATGACCAGGCGCTCGCCCTTTCGCGCATCGGGCAGCGAGACGACGACCGAGAGGTTGCCCGGCCACAATTCGCCGGCAAGCGCCTCGACGGCGGCAAGCGAGACCATCTCGCCGCCGATCTTGGCGAAGCGCTTGGCACGGCCGCGGATGACGATGAAGCCATCCTCGTCGACCGTCACGATATCGCCGGTGTCGTGCCAGCCGTCCGGCGTCGGCTCCAGCACGCCAGGATTTTCCGCCCTGAGATAGCCGGCCATGACGTTCGCACCGCGCACGAAGAGGCGGCCGCCCTCCGTGACGCCCGGCACCGCATCCAGCCTGTATTCCATGCCCGGCATGATCTTGCCGACGCTGCCGGCCTTGTTGAACATCGGCGTGTTGAGCGCGATGACCGGCGCCGCCTCGGTGACGCCGTAGCCTTCGAGGATGCGCACGCCGAACTTTTCCATGTAGAGCGCGCGGGTGGTGGCGCGCACCGGCTCGGCGCCGGCGAAGCAATAGCGGATCGAGCGGAAATCATAGGGATGCGCGGTGCGGGCATAGCCGTTGAGGAACGTATCCGTGCCGAAGATGATCGTAGCGTTGGAGGAATAGATCAGCTCCGGAATGATCCGGTAGTGCAGCGGCGACGGGTAGAAATAGACCGGCACGCCGGAGATAAGCGGCAGGATGGTGCCGGCCGTCAGCCCGAAGGAATGGAACACCGGCAGGATGTTGAACACCTTGTCGCCCGAGTGGAAATCGATGCGCGAGGCGGCCTGCGCGGCGTTGGAGAGGATGTTGCGGTGCGTCAGCACCACGCCCTTCGGCGCGCCCTCCGAGCCGGAGGTGAAGAGGATCACCGCCGGGTCATCCGCCTTGCGCCGAACGAGCGGCCGGGCCTTGCGCAGCAGGCCGCGCAGCTTGTCCACGAACCGAACGGTCTGGCGCAGGTCGTCGAGCCAGACGATCTCCACCTCTTTCGACAGCGCCTCGACCACCGGGCCGAGCTTCGCCTGGGTAACGAAGGCGCGGGACGTCAGCACATGGCGCACCTCGGCGGCACGGCAGGCCGAGAGGATATTGGCGGCACCGGCCGTGAAGTTCAGCATGGCCGGCACCTTGCCCGCCGACATCACGCCGAGGATCGTCGCCACCGCGCCGTTGGCATTGGGCAGAAGCACGCCGAGCGTGTTCTCCGCCGGGTACAGGGCCTTGAACTTTGCGCCGAGCACGGCCGCACCCGTCAGAAGCTTGCCGTAGGAGAGCGAGCCGGTCACAGGGTCCTGCACGGCGAGCTTGCGGAAACCGCGTTCCTTTGCCGTCTCGATCACTTTTTCCAGCACGGTCGCATCCGTGTCCGTGGTGCGGAACATCAGCATGGACATGACCTGGTAGAGCGCGGCCCCGGCGGCCATGCGGCGCTTGCGGCCCTTCAGCTCATCCGGCACGGAGAGGCGCACCGGCTCCAGAATGGTAACCTTCACCTTCGGGAACAGGCGACGGCGGACGTGGAGCGAGGAGAGGCGCGAGAAATAGCTCTTCTCCAGCCCGTCGATGCGCACCGGCACGACCATGGCGCCGGTCTTGTCGGCCACCATGGCGGCGCCGTCATAGACCTTCATCAGCGCGCCCGTAACGGTGATGCGGCCTTCCGGAAAGATGACGAGCGGATTGCCGGCATTGACGGTCTTGATGAGCGTGCGCGTCGCCATGGGCTTGGAAGGATCGAGCGGCAGGAAGTTGCACATCTTCAGGAAGGGTTTCACCCACCAGGCCTTGGCGATCGTGTAGTCGACGGCGAAGGTCGGCTCCTCGTCGGTCAGCGCCAGCGCCAGTGCGCCATCCAGGAAGGAGACGTGGTTGAGCGCGATGATCGGCGCCTTGCCGGCCTTCTTCAGGTTTTCGAGGCCGTCCACCTCCAGCCGCAGGAAGGCACGGAAGAGGATGGAGACGAAATCGCGGAAAGCATTGGTGGGCAACGTGCGCAGCATCACGAAGGCCGCGACCAAGTTGGCGAACGCGAGGCCGGCCAGCAGCACCGGCGTGGAGAGGCCCGCTGCCTGCAAGGCCGCGACGAGGCCGCCGCCGACCGTCATGAAACCCGCCGACAGCACATTCGCCGCGCCGATGACGCGCGAGCGCTGCTCTTCCTCGGCATAGGCCTGGAGGGCGGCGAAGGTGGGCACGACGAGGAAGGCGCCGGCGATCGCCATGCCGGCGAGGTCGATGGCGATGCGGATTGTGTAGGGGCCGGCGAAGAAGGCGGAGAGCGTTTCGGCCGGAACGGTGACACCGGCATGGCCGACGCTCCAGGCGAGATCGAAGCCGAACAGCGCCATGATCAGCGTACCGACAGGGGCCGGCAGAAGCACGATGCGGCCGGCCGACATCCAGGCGGCAATGGCCGAGCCGATGCCGACGGCAACGGCGAAGACGGCGAGATAGGCGGTGATCGCGGTTTCCTCACCGCCGAGGCTGCCCTTCACCATGGGCGGCAGCAGCGAGAGCACGATCGCGCCGACGAGCCAGAACCAGGCAGCCATCAGGGCGGAGCGCCAGAGGCGCTGGTCGCCGCGCAGTGCATTGACGAGGCGGCCGGTGGAGGCGAGCACGTTGCGCTCGATCACAAGCTCCGGCGCCTTGGCGCCGACGCGCGGGATGTAGCGGCTCGACAGCCAGCAGGCGAGCGCGAGACCCAGCATCATCGGCCCGAAGAGCCAGGGATTGACGCCATCGGCCGCGGCAAGACCGGCGACCAGCGTGCCGCCGAGGATGGCGATGAAGGTAGCGCCCTCGATCCAGGCATTGGCGCGCGGCAGTTCCTTGCGCTCCAGATGGTCGGGCAGGATGCCGTATTTGACCGGGCCGAACAACGCCGAGATCACGCCGAACAGGAAGAGCGCGACCATGAGCACCGTGACGGAGTGGAAGGCGAGACCGACGACGGCGACGGCCGCGGCGGCAAGCTCCACCCGCTTCAGCCGCTCGGCCATGACCGCCTTGTCAAACTTGTCGGCAAGCTCGCCGCCGAGCGCGGAAAACAACAGGAACGGCGCCATGAAGACGGCGCCCGCCAGCGTGACGAGCGAGCCCGCCGCATCGGCCGCCATGGTGGCGAGGATGAGGAAGACCAGGGTGTTCTTCAGAAAATTGTCGTTGAAGGCCGACAGGAACTGCGTCCAGAAGAGCGGCGCAAAGCGCCGGGAGGTCATCAGATTCCGTTGCATGGAACATTCCCCTTTTCGCGCAGACTATATTTGAACATTTACGCATCCGCCTGTATGAACATTGTTCATGATCTTTTTCGCATAAAATGAACGACGTTCAAGATTAAAAATGAACGACGTTCAAAACGGGAGGACTCGATGACGGAAAAGCGGCGGGAGAAGAAGGAAGAGTTGAAGACACGGCTGATCGCCGCCGGCACGGAGCTTATTCAGGAACAGGGCCTGAAGGGTTTGCGGGCGCGCGACATCGCGGAGCGCGCGGGCTCGGCGCTCGGCGGGCTCTACACCGTCTTCGACGACCTGGACGGGCTCGTTCTCCACGTCAATTCCCGCACGCTCAAGCGGCTGGAGACGGCGCTGAACGCCGCGCTACCGTCTTCGGGTGACCTTGAAGAAACCTTCCTCAACCTGTCGCTCGCCTATCTGCATTTCGCGCTTGCCGAGCGAAACCTGTGGTCCGCATTGTTCGAACACCGGATGCCGGACGGCGTCGCCGTTCCGGATTGGCACCTGGCGGAGCACGCCTTCCTCATCGGCCTGATCGCAGCACCCCTCGCCCGCCAGATGCCGGATACCTCCGCCGACGACATCGCGATCCGCGCGCGAACCGTGTTTTCGGCCGTGCACGGCGTCATCGCCATCAGCCTCGAAGGCCGTTTCGTCGGCATCACGCCGGCACTGCTGGAGCGGGAAGTCGCGGCGCTCGCCCGCCTCCTCGCCACCGGGCTTCAGAAGGAGCCGTCGTCACGGCCGCTGGTTTCATAAACGCTGCATTCGGGTATGACTGAACTCGGAGATACTGAACGGAGTAGCCGGCATGGCCGTTACCGACATCGCGACCCGCACCTACGACCATAACTTCCGGCTCGACCCGATCGTGCGCAGCCTGCTCGATACGGATTTCTACAAACTTCTTATGCTCCAGATGATCCGGCATCGGCATCCGGACGTCGATGCGACCTTCTCGCTGATCAACCGTACGACGAGCGTGCGGCTTGCCGACGTCATCGACGAGGGAGAACTGCGCGCCCAGCTCGACCACGCTCGCAGCGTGCGCTTCACCAAGAAGGAGCTTATCTGGCTGGCCGGCAACAGTTTTTATGGCCGGGCGCGCATGTTCGGGCCGGATTTCATCGCCTGGCTCGCCGCCTTCCGCCTGCCGGACTACGAACTACGCAAGGCCGACGGCCAGTACGAGTTGCATTTCGACGGCCCCTGGACGCACACGACCATGTGGGAGATCCCGGCGCTCGCCATCATCAACGAGCTGAAATCGCGCGCCGCGATGCGCGAGCGCGGCCGCTTCGCGCTCGATATTCTCTATGCCCGCGCCAAGGCGCGGCTGTGGGAGAAGGTGGAGCGGCTGCGGCAATTGCCCGATCTCGTCATCTCCGATTTCGGCACGCGGCGGCGGCATGGATTCCTGTGGCAGCGCTGGTGCGTGGAGGCCCTGAAGGAGGGGCTTGGCGACCGTTTCATCGGCACCTCCAACGTGCTGCTCGCCATGGATGCCGATCTCGAAGCCATCGGCACCAATGCGCATGAACTGCCGATGGTGGCCGCAGCGCTTGCCGAGGACGATGCGGCGCTGGCGAAGGCGCCCTACCAGGTGCTGGAGGAATGGCGCCAGCTCTACAACGGCAACCTGCTGATCGCCCTGCCCGACGCCTTCGGCACGCCTTCCTTCCTCGCCAATGCACCGGACTGGCTGGCCGACTGGACCGGCTTCCGCCCGGACAGCGCGCCGCCGATTGCCGGCGGCGAGGAGATTATCCGCTGGTGGCAGGAGAAGGGCCGCGACCCGCGCGAAAAGCTGCTGATCTTCTCCGACGGCATGGATATCGATTCGATCGAGGAGGCCTACCGGCATTTCCACGGCCGCGTGCGCATGAGTTTTGGCTGGGGCACCAACCTCACCAATGATTTTCGCGGCTGCGACCCGGATGGCGGAAACGGCCTCGACCCGATCTCGCTCGTCTGCAAGGTGACGAGCGCCAACGGCCGCCCCGCCGTCAAACTCTCCGACAACCCCGCCAAGGCGACCGGCGACCCCGCCGAGATCGAACGCTACCGCCGCGTCTTCGGCGTGGGCGGCCAGAAGGCACGGCCGGTGGAGGTTTAGGACGCGAGCTGCAACGCGACGCCCAGCAGGACGCGCGCGCCGGTGACGATGTGCTCGTCGGAGACGAATTCCGCCTCGTTGTGGCTGACACCGTTGCGGCACGGCACGAAGATCATCGCAGACGGGGCGACGCGGTTGACGAAGAGCGCGTCGTGAAAGGCGCCGGAGACCATCGGGCGGCTGGCGATGCCGAGCGCCGCGCAACTCTCCGCGATCGCCGCCGTCACGGCGGTGGCAAAGCGGCCCGGCGGCATGTCGACCCGCAAGGCGATCGCCGCTTCGCAGCCCCAGCGTTTGGCGGCGGCAAGGCATTCCTCGTGGACGCGCCGCTCGATGGCTGCAAGGGCCTCGGCATCGGGATGGCGCATGTCGACGGTGAAGGACACCCGGCCCGGGATGACATTGACGGAACCGGGCTCGGCCGAAATGCGGCCGACCGTAAGCCGGGCCGCGGGATCGGAGGGCATGATGCCATCCTGGATGCGGGCGATAGCGGCGGCAGCGGCCGCCATCGGGTCCTTGCGGAATTCGAGCGGCGTCGTGCCGGCATGCGCGGCCTCGCCGGAAAAGGCGACCTCCAGCCATTTCGTGCCCTGCACGCCGGTGACGATGCCGATCGGCACGTTTTCGCGCTCAAGCACGGGACCTTGCTCGATGTGCAGCTCCACAAAGGCCGAGATGGGATGACCGGCGGGTCGGATTTCGGCTTCGGGCAGCGCGTCGAGCGTAGCGCGCAATTCGTCGGCGAAAAGCACGTCATCCGTGCTCCGAGCCGCCTGCCAATCCGCAACGTTTGCCGCACCGGAAAAGGCCATGGAGCCCATGCAACCCGGTGAAAAGCGGCTTCCCTCCTCGTTGGTGAAGGCGACGACCTCGATGGCCCGCTCGATTTCCACGTCGGCATCCGCGAGCGCTTCCAGCACCTCGAAAGCGCTGAGCGTCCCGAGCGCGCCGTCAAAGCGGCCGCCGGTCGGCTGGCTGTCGAGATGGCTGCCGATGAGGAGCGGCGGCTGTGCTGCATCCCGGCCCTCGTGCCGGATGAAGAGATTGGCGGCCTCGTCCTGAAACACAGTGAAGCCGCGTGCCAAAGCGCGTTCGGCGAGCAGGCGGCGGGCGGCGCGATCCTCCGCCGACAGTGCCTGCCGGTTCACGCCGCCGGCAGGCGTGGCGCCGATTGCCGCGAAGTCGGAGACGGATTGCAGCAGGCGGTCGGGATTGACCGCAGGCTCGTTTTTCATCGACCGAGGCCTGCGATGAAGCGCTTGACGCGATCGGGATCGACGGCATTCCACCACACACCATCATATTTGAGAGCGCTGGCGATGATCACGCCGTCGGCGACGGAGAGGATGTCATTTGCGTTGTCATGGGTCACGCCGCTGCCAACCAATGTCGGCAACGAGGCCGCCTCCTTGATCATTTTTATATAACCGAGGTCCGCGGCATGACCGGTGCGCTGGCCGGTGGCGATGACCACGTCGGCGTCGAAGAATACCAGGTCCTTGACCTGCTCTTCCACCGGCCGGTCGGCGACGATGGCATGAGCGCCGTGCTTGACATGGGCATCGGCGAAGATGCGGATGCCCTTGGCGCGCAGCTGCGCGCGGTAGCGCATGGCGCGAGCCGCCTCGCCTTCGACGAAACCTTCATTGGCGACATAGGCATTGGCCCATTGGTTGACGCGGATGAAGGAAGCCGAGGCGGCCGAGGCGATGGCGAGCGCGGGAATGGACGCATTGGCGAGCACGTTGATGCCGATCGGCCGGCCGAGTTCGCGGCGGATGCGATCGGAAATGACCGCCATGTGGGCGGAGGTCTCGTGGCCGATCTGATCCGGCTTGGCGAAGGGCACGTCGCCGTGGTTCTCGACGATCAGCGCATCGCAGCCGCCCGCGAGATAGGCGCGGGCATCCGACAGGCCGCGCTCGTAGATCGCTTCCACGCCCTCGTCGTCATACCGTGGCGAGCCCGGCAGCGGGAGCAGGTGCACTACGCCGATCACCGGCTTGTCGCGCCCGAAAAGCGTCTTCAGCGTATCGTTGTCCTGCCGTCCGATAGGGTTGCTCATGTCGATCACTCGTTTTCCAGTTTCGTTGTCTTGGTGAGGGCGGAAATTTCCGCCCGTGTCGGGAAGGAGGCGAGCGTGCCGGGTCGCCCCACCGCGATCCCCGCCGCTTGCGTCGCGATGGTCGCGGCGGCGGAAAGCGACGCGCCCTGCGCGAGCAGCCCCGCGAGCGTGCCCGCGAAACAATCGCCAGCGCCGCTGGCGTCGATGGCGGCGACCTCGCGCGCGGGAAGGCGCAATGCCGACGCCGCATCGAGAAGAAGCGCGCCCTCGGCGCCGAGCGTCACGATTGCGCTGCCGGCACCGGCCACCACCAACGCGCGCGCCGCCTGCTCCGGATCGGCCTTGCCGGTGAGGGCTTCCGCCTCTGGCCGGTTGACGACGATCAGCGAGACGGCCGCCAAGTCGAGCGGTTCCGCCGCAAGCGGGCTCGGATTGAGGACCGTGAACAGCCCCGCCTCACGCGCGGCGCGAAGGCAGGCGTTGGTGACCCCTGCCCGCAGGTTGCCCTGCATCAGCAGCATGTCGCCCGCCGTCCATGTTTCTCGAAGCGCGGTCATGGCGAGCGGGTCGAAGGCATCGGCACAGGCGGCGGCCGTGACGATGACGTTTTCACCGGACCGATCGACCATGATGACCGAGCGGTCACACGGAAGTTCGAGCCACGTCAGCCGGAGCGCCGGGATTTCGGCGGCGATGACGCCCTCGATCCAGACGCTCGACGCATCCTTGCCCACCGGCGCCCACAGCATGACATCGGCGCCGGTGCGGCTGGCGGCGGCCGCCTGGTTGGCGCCCTTGCCGCCGGGGCCTTCACTGGTCGCGAGGGCATTCAGCGTCTCGCCCGGCTGCGGCAGCCGCTCCAGGCGAAAGCTCGTATCGACGCAGACATTGCCGACGACGTGGATGGTCATGGACGGCCCCGCGGCGTTGCGTTAGTCGGTCGCCCAGGCGAGCATCTGCTCGAACAGCGTCTTGTAGCCCGGCCAGGCGATGAATTCCGGCGGCAGCCAGTGCGGGCCGACATCCGAGGTCCAGACCACCGTGCGGCCCTCGCCATAGGTGCCGGTGACGAGCAGCGGCAGCGAGCCGTATTCGGAGGAAACCGTCATCAACTGGTTGGCGCCGTCCTTCAGCACCACCTCGTTGAAGCCGAGCAGATAGGGCAGTTCGCCCGAAAGGCCGGCAAGGATCGGATGCGACGCATCGCCGGAAACGACCGGCGTAAAGCCTTCCGGCACTTCCACGCGGTCATCGACGGAGAGGCAGGAGACCGGCAGAACTTCTTCCACGGCGGTGTTGCGGAAGCGCGCGCCGCCATTGATGCCCTGGAAGGAATAGTAGCCGCCGAACATCAGCAGCGCGCCGCCCTTGGAAACATAGTCGCGCAGCAGCTTCAGTCGGTTCGGCGTGCGGCGGGAGTGGATCCAGGTGTCGGGATGCAGCAGCAGCGTGTTGGCGCCGATATCGGAGAGCACGATGGCGTCATAGGCTTGCAGGCCCTCCAGCGTGCTCGGAAACTCCTTCTGCGCCTCGTGCGCCGGCATGAAGGTGACGTCGAAGGGGCTTTCCTTCAGGGCGCTCAGCAACTCGTCGGCGCCGGTGTGGTAGGTGACGGTCGGGAACTGGTCGAAACCCTTGATATGGGTCGCGGTCGAAACCCAGGATTCGCCGGCGAGCAGGACTTTCTTCTTGGTCATGGGAACTCCTTGAAACAGGCCGGCGCTCAGCGCGCGGCGGAAAAGACGGATTTGGGATTGTCGATCAGCATGCGGTCGATCGCTGCCTGATCCACGCCATGCCGCTTCAGCCGCGGCAGGAAGTGCTTGAGGATATAAGCGTAGCCGAAGCCGCCGTAGCGGGTCAGCATGATCTTGAGAAAGACATCCTGCGACAGCAGCAGCCGGTCGCCAAAACCCTTGTCGACAAGGGCGGCGATGGCGCGGGCGTTTTCCTCGTCGGAGGGCGACTGGGCGTCCTGGTCGGCGTAATAATAGTCCATGCCGATCATGTCATATTCCAGGAAGGCACCACGTTTCGCGAGCGCCATCTGGTAATCGAGATCGCTGTGGCTCGGGTTCATGTGGCAGAGCACGGTATGCGCCGGATCGGCCCCCTCCTCCTCCACCACGTCAAGCACGCGGTGCGCGAGACGCTCCCAGCCCGGCAGGTGGATGGAAAGCGGCAGGCCGGTGATGCGCGCCGCCCGGGCCGAGGCGCGCAACGACTTTTCCTCCTCGGCCGTGAAATGCCGGCTGACGCCGACCTCGCCGATAATGCCCGCCATGATCTCCGGCTGGCTCTCGCCGCCGCCGACATCGTCGACGATGAACTGCGTGACTTCCTCGACACTCATGGCCTTCAGCCATTCGGGATGGGTGTGTTCGAGGTAGAAACCGGTGCCCATGATGATGCGCAACCCCGACATGCGGGCGATGCGGGCAAGGCCGGCCGCGTCGCGCCCGATGCCGAAATTCGTCGTTTCCACCACCGTGCAGCCGCCGAGCGCCTGGAAGCGCTTGAGTTCGCTGAGCGCGAGATCCCCGTCGTCGAGCGAGACATTGTCCCGGTTCATATAGGGGTTCATGCGCAACTCGCCGATGATGCCGATCTCGACCTTCTGTTCGGCGATCGCCTTCTCGTCGGGATGGCACGGGCAGATCCAGCTTGTCGCGCCATCGAGGAAGATGTGCTCGTGCATCAGCGTGACGCCGAGATTGTCCACCGGAACGGGCCCGGTGACGGTCATGGCGGTGCCGGAGTTCACGCCGATCGGGTCGCGCTTCCTCGGCTCCTCGGCAAAGAGATGGTCGAGCATGTCAGCGCCCCTTCGCCCCGCCCTTGAACAGGCGGAAGTTGAGCCAGATCGCGACCAGGATGATGAAGCCGGTGACGATGGGGGTGAAGAAGGGCGACAGGTGCGACAGGATGAGGCCGTTCGCCAGAACTGCGACGGTGAGCGCCCCGAGGATCGTGCCGACCAGCGACCCGCGCCCGCCGAAAAGGCTTGTGCCGCCCAGCACCACGGCCGCGATGACGTCGAGCTCGAACCCCTGCCCCGCATTCGAGGAACCCGAACCGAGGCGGGCCGAGAGGATGACGCCGGCCGCTGCCGCCGCCGTGCCAGACAGGATATAGACCCAGAGGATGACGCGGCGCGTGTTGACACCGGCACGGCGCGTCGCCTCCGCATTGGCCCCGACGCCGGTGACGTAACGGCCGAAATGGGTTTCGTTGAAGACGACATAAGCGGCGAGAAGCACGACGATGGCGATGAGCGCGGGTGCCGGAATACCCAGCACCCAGGCCCGGCCGATCGTCACGAAGGGGCTGGTCGGCTCGATGGGGATCGAATAGCCGCCGGTGATGAGCAGCGCGAAACCGCGGATGACTGAAAGGCCGGCCAACGTGACGATGAAGGCGGGGATCTTTTCATAGGCGATGAAATAGCCCTGGATGAGCCCGACCACGCCGCCGAGCGCCAGCATCAAGATAATGGCGAGCGGCCAAGGAATGCCGGCCTGCAAGGCGGCGGCCGAAAGGGTGGCGGTCAGCGCCAGCACGGAACCGACCGAAAGGTCGATGCCGCCCGTGGTGATGACGAAGGTCATGGCGGCCGCGACGATCAGGAGCGGCGCGGATTGGCGGATGATGTTGAGCAAGTTCGGCGCGGTCAGGAAGGCGTCCGTCGTCACCGCGAAGAAAAAGCAGCAGACGACGAAGAACAGCGCGATAGACATGACGCCGCCATTGGCGATGACCTTGTCGAGCATGGTCGTCTCGCGCATGCGCGGCGGATGGCTGGAATAGGCGTTGGGCTCGGAGCTCATGCGGAAGCGCCTCGTTCCTGAGTGTGGCCGGCCTGATTGTGGCTGGCCTGATGGCCGGCGGAACGGGCAGCGAATTTCCGCCCGACGATGAGATTGACGACATCCTCGATATTGGTGTCCTCGATGCGCCGCTCGGCGACATTGCGGCCCTCATACATCACCTGGATGCGGTCGCAGACGAGGAAGAGATCCTGCAGGCGATGCGTGATGAGGATGACGGAAACGCCGCGGCGCGACACGGTGCGGATCAGTTCCAGCACCGCCTCCACTTCCGCGACAGCAAGCGCCGCCGTCGGTTCGTCCATGATCAGCACGGAGGGATCGAAGGACGCGGCGCGGCCGATCGCGATCGACTGGCGCTGGCCGCCGGACAGGTTTTCGACCTTCATCCAAGTATCGGGAATGACAATGCCGAGATTGGAAAGCATGTCGCGCGCCCGCTCGTGCATCAGCTTCTTGTCGAGCATGGGCACGCCCGCGATATGGCGCTTCGGCTCGCGGCCGAGGAAAAGATTGCCCGCGACGTCGATCGTGTCGCAGAGCGCGAGGTCCTGGTAGACCATCTCGATACGCGCGGCCCGCGCCTCCGCCGGCGACGTGAAGGAGACCGGTCGGCCGTCGATCTCGATCGTGCCGGAATCCGGGATCACGGCTCCCGAGAGCACCTTGCTGATGGTCGATTTGCCCGCGCCATTGTCGCCCACCAGCCCGAGCACTTCGCCCGGCATGAGGTTCAGCGAGGCATTGTCGAGCGATTGCAGCGCGCCATAGCGCTTGGATATGCCGGTCATCCGGACGCGGCTGATTTGCGTGTCGGTCATGTTCAGTGGCCCTTCCCAAAAGACACCGCTGCCCGGATTTCGGCCGAGCAGCGGTGGTCGGCTTTACTTGAACATGTCGCGATATTGGTCGACATTCTCCTTGGTGACGATGGTCACCGGCACGTTGATGATCGGCTCGATCGTCTCGCCCTTCTTGACCTTGACGAGCGCTTCCACGGCAGCCTTGCCTTCACCGGCCGGATCCTGCTGAATGACGGCAGTGACAAAACCCTGGTCGATGCCGTCGATTGCGGACTTCGTCAGGTCCCAGCCGAACACCTTGATGCTGTCGCCGCGGCCCTGGCTGGCGACGGCCGAAACGGCACCCAGCAGCGCCGGCTCGCCGGTGGCGTAGAGCGCATTCATGTCGGGATTGGCGGTCATCAGGTTTTCGGCGGCCGAAAGCGCCACGTCCTGCACGTTCTGGCCATCGACCGTGTCGAGGAACTCGACTTTCTGGCCCCCTTCGGTTACCGCCGCCTTGAAGCCATCGAGGCGCTGGTTCTGGATGAAGGAGTTGAGCGCGCCGACGACGCCGACCTTGGCGGCACCGCCCATGTCGCTCTTCACGTAGTCGGAGAAGAACTTGCCGATATCGCCGCCAGCCGCCGTGTTGTCGACGCCGACGAAGGCGATGTTGTCGCCTTCCGGAATCTGCGCATCGATGGCGATGACCGGGATGCCGGCATTCTTGGCTGCGGTGATCGCCGGCTTCACACCATTGACGTCGATGGCGACCAGAATGATGCCGTCGACCTTCTGGGTGATGTAGGTCTCGATCGCGTCGTTCTGTGCGGACGGCACGTTGTTGGCATTGAAGATGACGAGGTCGACGCCGGCAGCCTTGGCGGCGGCATTGGCGCCGTCATTGATCTGGTTGAAGAACAGTGCCTGCTGGTTGATGGTGACGAGTGCGAATGTATCGGCGAAGGCATTGGCCGCGCTCATGAGCGTCAGCGTGGCGGCCGCAGCGCAGCCGAGAAGATATTTTGTCCGACCCATTTTGATGTTCCCCTTGTTTGAAGCCGTTGGCGGCCACAGGAATTTACGAGAGGCATTATTCAAGTAACTTGAATTTATGTCAAGTTACTTGAATTTTCGGTTCTCAAAATCGGTCGAAGAGGATTTTAGAAAACGATATCAGAAGGTTGGCGGCGTATTGACCCAGAAGATCGAGGCGCGCTCCTCCCCGACATTGCGATACCAGTGGGCAAGTTCGGAATTGAACACGAAACTGTCGCCGGCGGAAAGCCGAAAGGTCTTGTCGCCGATCATCAGCTCGATTTCGCCGACCAGCAGATAGCCGACCTCCTCGCCCACATGCTGGATCGGCCCGGCACTCTGGCCACCCGCCTCGATGTGGTGGATGTTGCACTGGAGCAGATGGCCGGCCGAATAGGGAATGATGCGCTCCAGCGAGATGCCCTCGCCGCGGCGCAGCGGATCGAGCGTGATGAGCGGGCGCGTGCCGGCGCGAAACACCACGCCCTCCTCGCCATCGGTCTCCTCGAACATCCAACCGATGTTGGAATCGAGCGCGCGCACCAACCGGTGCAGCATGGGAAGCGAAGGCGAGGCCTTGCCGTTCTCGATCTTCGAGAGCAGGCTTTCCGAACAATCCGCCGCCAGCGCCAGCGCCTTCAGCGTCAGCCCGCGCGTCTGGCGCGTCAGCCGCAACCGCGCACCGAGCCGCACCGGATTCGACTGGATTCTATCCTCCCGGCTTTCAGACGGCAAAGGCGGCTTGACCATATTCATAATGTGCATATCGCATTGTTCGGGGTTGCGATCATAAATCCTTCAATCAAGGACTGTCCAGACCGCAGGCCTAGGGCTTCAGCCGCCGAACGTATAGGCCGCAATCGACTCCGGCTTCATCTCGATCGAAAAGCCCGGCAGAGACGGCGGCATGTAGGCGGCGTTCTCGATGCGGCAGGGGTCGATGAAGTGCTCGTGAAGATGGTCGACGAACTCGATCACACGGCCCTCCTTCGTGCCGGAGACGGCGATGTAATCGATCATCGAGAGGTGCTGGACATATTCACACAGCCCCACGCCACCGGCATGCGGCCAGACCGGCAGGTCGTATTTCGCCGCCATCAGCAGCACGGCAAGTACCTCGTTGAGGCCACCCATGCGGCAGCTGTCGATCTGCACGATGTCGATCGCGCCCTCGGCGATGAACTGCTTGAACATGATGCGGTTCTGGCACATCTCACCGGTTGCCACCTTCACGGGCGCGATGGCCTCGCGGATCGTCTTGTGGCCGAAGACATCGTCCGGGCTCGTCGGCTCCTCGATGAAATAGGGCTTGTAGGGCTGGAGCTCCTTCACCCAGTCGATCGCCTGCCCGACCTCCCAGACCTGGTTGGCGTCGATCATCATGAAACGATCGTCGCCGATCACCTCGCGGGCGATGCGCAGCCGCCGCTTGTCGTCCTCCAGATCGCGGCCGACCTTCATCTTGATATGGGTAAAGCCCTGGTCGACGGCCTCCTGGCAGAGGCGCCGCAGCTTTTCGTCATCGTAGCCAAGCCAGCCGGCGGACGTCGTGTAGCAGGGGTAACCCTCGGCCTCCAACGTCGCGATCCGCTCCGCCTTGCCCGCTTCGGCTTGTCTGAGGATGGCGAGCGCCTCCTCCGGCGTCAGCGCGTCCGTGAGGTAGCGGAAATCGACGATGGAGAGGATTTCCTCCGGGCTCATTTCGGCGACGAGGCGCCAGACCGGCTTGCCGGCCTGCTTGGCAAGCAGGTCCCACACCGCGTTCACCACTGCCCCGGTCGCCAGATGCATCGCGCCCTTGTCCGGGCCGATCCAGCGCAACTGGCTGTCGCTCGTCACATGGCGCCAGAAGCGGCCCGGATTTTCGCGCACCCAGTCGAGATCGAGGCCGACCACCAGATGTTTCATCGCCTCGATCGCCATGCAGCAGATGTCGTTGCCGCGGCCGATGGTGAAGGTCAGGCCGTGGCCTTCGAGACCCGGCGCGTCCGTGCCGAGCACGACATAGGCGGCCGAATAGTCCGGATCGGGGTTCATGGCATCCGAGCCGTCGAGGCTCTGCGAGGTGGGGAAGCGCAGGTCGATCGAACGCAGGCTGGTGATCTTGGTCATGGAAGCGGCCCTTGCAATGGTCGGTTTCGAGTATTTCAGATGGTCCAGCCGCCGTCGATGGCGTAGGCTTGGCCCGTCGTATAGGTGGCACCGGCGAGATAGACGGCGAGATCGGCGATCTCCTCCGGCGTGCCGATGCGGCCGATCGGCTGGCGGGCGATGAAGGCCGCACGCGCCGCCTCGTAGTCGCCCTGCGCCTTCAGGCGATCCTGCAGGGACGGGCTTTCGACCGTGCCCGGGCAGATGCAGTTGCAGCGGATGCCCTGCCCGACATAGTCGGCCGCAACCGACTTCGTCAGCCCGACGACGGCGGCCTTGGTGATGGTATAGGCGGCGCGGTTCGGCACGCCCTTCACGCTGGAAGCGACGGAGGCCATGTTGATGATCGCGCCATCCTTGCGCTCCAGCATCGACGGCAGCACCGCGCGAATGGTGCGCACCATGGCCCGCACGTTGAGGTCGAAGGCGAAATCGAGATCCTTGTCCGGCATGTCAAGGATCGAGCCGGCATGCACGAAACCGGCGCAGTTGAACAGCACGTCGAACGGCCCGGTCGCGGTGATGACGCGCGTGACCGCCTCGTCGTCCAGCACGTCCAGCACATAGGTCTCGATATTGGCCTCGCCCGCCAGGCTCTTCAGCGCATCGGCATTGATATCGGTCGCGACGACAGTGGCGCCGGCGCGGGCAAAGGCAAGCGCGCTCGCCCGGCCGATGCCCTGGCCGGCGGCGGTGAGGAGGACGCGCTTGTTTTCGAGGGAGAAAGACATGATGGCTCCTTGGATGGGACGTCAGGCGGCGTTCGGCCGGCGCTCGACGACGTAGATATGGTCAGCGGCGAGCACGACCTCGCCCTTCTGGTTGATGACTTCCGTGCGTTCGATCACGCGACCGAAGCCGGCGCGTTTCGGATCGTCTTCCTTGGCCGTTATCGTCACCCGGGTGTGGATCGTATCACCGATGAAGACGGGTTTGATGAAGCGCATGCGATCATAACCGTAAGAAAAGGCCACCGGATTGATGACGCTCGCGGTCAGCCCGACGCCGATCGAAAAGACCATGGTGCCATGCGCGATGCGCTGGCCGAAGGGCTGCGTCTTCATGAATTCCGCATCCATGTGGTGCGGGAAGAAATCGCCCGTATGGCCGGCATGCACGACGAAATCGGTCTCGGTGATCGTGCGCGCCATCGTCTTGCGACCATCGCCGATGGCATAGTCCTCGAAATATCTGACCTGTTCCATGTCCTGTTCCTGTCTAGAGCGTTTCCGCTTCGCGAAAATGCTCTAACTTTCTGTTTTTACGCAATTCCGGACGCAAAACCGCTACGCACTTTTGCTGGAATTGCTTTGGGGCCGGGCGGCGAGCGGCGTGGCGGGCGCGGCACTGGAAGCATAGGCCGCCTCGACGAGCGCCATGGTCATCCAGGCATCCTCCACCGAGGAAACGAGTTCGGCGTCCTCGCCCGAAACGAAGCGCTGGAGGTTCGCCATGCGGCCGACGAAGGCATCCGGAAACCACGTCCCTTCAAGCGGCACGGCCACCCAGCCATCGCCACCCTTCGGATAGATTTCCAGGATATCCGGCTCGCCGCGCGGATAATCGAGATTGACGCCGAGCTGGAGATAGGCCGCCCCCTCCGTGCCACAGACGCGGAATTCGCAGGCCTGGTGCCTGCGGCCGAATTTGTGATCATGGTTGATCGAGACGGCGCAGCGCACCCGGTCGCCATAGTCGAGGATCGCGGTGGTGCGCGTCTGCGCCATCGTGTGGTTCGGATGGCCGATCGATTTTGCATGTACGCCTTTCGGATCGCCTAGCACCTGGCGGATGACGTCGAGATAGTGGATCGAATGCATGGCGATCTCGATGCGCGGCAGGCCTTCGAGGAAGGACCAGAGCTGCCACGGCGTATCGAGCGCGAGATAGACGTCGAAATCCACCACCTCCCCGAGCAGCCCCTTGGCGATGGCATCCTTCAGCGCCAGCATCATCGGCGCAAAGCGAAGCTGGAAATTGACCGCAGCCTTGAGCTTCTTGCCGCGGCAGATTCTTAGAATTTCGGTCGCCGCCGCAAGATCGGCCCCCATCGGCTTCTGGATCAGCGCCGCAGCACCTTCGGGAAGCGCTGCGAGCACCTTGGCATGGGCGGCGGGCGGGGTGGCGAGGTCGAAGATTGCGTTCTCGACGCAGGCTGCTTCCTCGACGGTGCGGTAGGCGGTTACGCCCCATTTGTCCGCGAGCGCCTTCGCCTTGTCGTGATCGGGGTCGTAGAGCCCGGCAATCGGGAATTCGCCCTTGCGATAGGCCGGGTAATGCGCATCGTCAACGATCGAGCCCGCGCCGAAGGTGACGATCGGGCGCGGCTTTGATGGAAGCGGCCAGGATTGGGAGAGCGTGCGGGGTTCAAAGGGCATGGCGGGCCTCTTGAAGGTTAGGCTTCGCCTTACCCCCCTCTGCCCTGCCGGGCATCTCCCCCTCAAGGGGGGAGATCGGCAAGACGCATGGGTATTGCTCGAACTGAAACGCCAAAGATGGGCGAGACGATGCCCCATCCAATCTCCCCCCCTGAGGGGGAGATGCCCGGCAGGGCAGAGGGGGGTGAACCACGGCCTCACGCATGAAAGAATACCTCTTCCATGCTCGCCCACCACTCGCCCTCTTTCCGCGTCTCAAGCGGCGCCTGGCAGGGCATGCAGACGGCCCACCATTCCTGGGTCTTCGGGTCCGCCGCCATCTTCGCCATGTCACCGGCATAGTCGGTGCCGTGATATTCGAAGAAGGAGAAGAGCAGGTTTTCCGGCTCCTTCAGGAAGATCGAGTAATTCTTGATATTACAGCCGGAAATCATCGCAAGCACGTCGGGCCAGACGGCGGCGTGCAGGCGCTTGTATTCTTCGATCTTCTCCAGCTTGACGCCGATCACCATGCCGATGCGCTGCATGTCTCAGGCTCCCTTGCGGATCTCGTGCTCGAATTCGGCAATCGACCGGCTGCGGATCGCATCCCAGTCCCAATCGATGCCAAGACCGGACGTCATGGGTGCCAGCGCCATGCCGTTCTCTATTCTCAGACGCGAGGTGGTAATATCGTCGAGCTGCGGGATGTATTCGACATATTTGCCGTTCTGCACCGCACAGGTGAGGCTGACATGCAGCTCCATCAGGAAATGCGGGCAGACCGGCATATCGAAGGCCTCAGCCGCATGCGCCACCTTCAGCCAGGGCGTGATGCCGCCGATGCGGCCGGCATCGACCTGCACGATCGAGCAGGCGCCCTTCTGCATATATTCGCGGAAATGGCGGATCGAATAGAGCGATTCCCCGATGGCGATCGGCGTCGCGGTCGACCGGTTGAGGCGCACATGACCGTCGATATCGTCCGCCGGCAGCGGCTCCTCGATCCAGCCGAGATCGAGCTCGCGCAAGCGCTCGGCCCTTCGGATCGCCTCGTCGACGGAAAAGCCCTGGTTGGCGTCGGTCATGATCTCATAGCCATCGCCGACCGCCTTGCGCACCGCCGAAAGGCGCGCAAAATCCTCGGAGCCGTGCGGCTTGCCGATCTTCACCTTGGAGCCGGTAAAACCCTTCGCCTTGGCATCGAGCGCATCCTCGACCAGCGCTTCCACCGGGATATGCAGCCAGCCGCCTTCCGTCGTGTAAAGCGGGCAGCGATCCTTCGCGCCACCGGCGAGCTTCCAGAGCGGCAGGTTCTGCTTTCGGGCACGCAAGTCCCACAGTGCGGTGTCGATCGCAGCAAGCGCGATCGAGGTGATCGCGCCGATCGTCGTGGCGTGGGTGGCGAATTCCAACTCGTGCCAGATCGCTTCGATCTGGTCGGCATCGCGACCGATCAGGCGCGGCGCCAGATGATCGGCAAGAAGCCGCATGACGGAGGAACCACCGGTGCCGATCGTGTAGCTGTAGCCGGTGCCGACCGCGCCATCGCTGTCGGTGATGGTGACGAGCGGCGTTTCCTGCGAAACGAAGCTCTGGATGGCGTCCGTGCGTTCGACCTTCGGGCGAAGGTCGACCATTTTTAGTTCGATGCGTTCGATCTTCGCCATGTCAGCCTCGCAATGTACGGCCGCTGTCGCGGTCGAAGAGATGGGCTTGCGAGAGGTCGAAGCAGAACGGCAGCGTATCGCCGGGCGTCAGCCGCCGCGGGTTGAGCATGCGGCCGACCCATTCGGCACCGCCGAAATCGGAAAAGACCAGCGTTTCGTTGCCAAGTGGTTCGGTGAGAATAACGCGCAGATCCTGGTCGTGCACATCGGCATCCTCGCCGGAATGGATGCCGTGACCGGCCGGATAGAGATCGTCCGGGCGCAGGCCGAAGGTCACCTTCTGGCCGGCGGTAACACGCTCCCTGAAGCGGGCCGGCAGCGGCAGGCGGTCGCCGTTTTCGAAGACGAGTTGGCCGTCCGCCACCTCGGCATCCTTGAGGTTCATCGGCGGCGAGCCGATGAAGCCGGCGACGAATTTCGATTGCGGACGCTGGAAAACATCCTCCGGCGTGCCGACCTGTTCGATATAGCCATCGCGCATGATGACGATGCGGTCGGCGAGCGTCATCGCCTCCACCTGGTCGTGGGTGACGTAGATCACCGTCGACTGGACCTTGGCGTGCAGCTTCTTGATCTCGACGCGCATCTGCGTGCGCAGCTTCGCGTCGAGGTTCGATAGCGGCTCGTCGAAGAGGAAGACTTCCGGATTGCGCACGATGGCGCGGCCCATGGCGACGCGCTGGCGCTGGCCGCCGGAAAGCTGCGAGGGGCGGCGGTCGAGCAGATGCGTGAGGTCGAGAGTTTTAGCCGCCTCCTCCACCTGCGGCGCGATCTCCTCCGGCTTCTGGCCGGCGATCTTCAGCGAAAAGCCCATGTTCTCGCGCACGGTCATGTGCGGATAGAGCGCGTAGGACTGGAAGACCATGGCGAGGTTGCGCGAGCGCGGCGGCAGGTCATTGACGATCTTGCCGCCGATCTTGAGGTTGCCGCCGGAAATCGGCTCCAGGCCCGCGATCATGCGCAGCGTGGTGGACTTACCGCAGCCCGATGGGCCGACCAGCGCGATGAACTCGCGGTCCGCCACTTCGAGGTCGATACCATGCACCACTTCGACTGCGCCGTAGCGCTTAACCAGCTTTTCGAGGGAAACGGTTGCCATGGATTATCCTTTGACTGCGCCGGAGGTGAGGCCGGAAACCAGATGCTTCTGCACGATGAAGGTCAGCACGAGGGCGGGGATGATCATGATCACCGCCAGCGCGCACATGCCGCGCCAGTCGATGGTGAACTCCGCCGTATAGTCGAGCAGGCCGACGGGCAGGGTCTTGGAGTTGACGGAACGGGTGAGCTGCGAGGCCAGTGCGAACTCGTTCCAGGAGGTTAGGAAGGCGAAGATGCCGGCGGACGCGATGCCGGGGCCGGCGAGCGGAAACTCCACCTGCCAGAAGGCCTGCCAGCGCGTGCAGCCGTCGATCTGCGCGGCCTCCGCCAGATCCTTCGGCACCTGCCGGAAGAAGCCGTCGATCAGCCAGATGGTGAAGGGCACGTTGAGCGCCACATAGGCCATGATCAGCCCGAAATGCGTATCGATGATGCCGAGCTTCGAATAGACGAAGAACAGCGGCAGCGAGAGCGCGATGCCGGGCACGGTGCGCGTCAGCATCAGGCCGAGGAAGATCGAGGACTTGGCCCGGAACCGGAAGCGCGCGAAGGCATAGCCGCCGGCCATGCCGATGGCGAGCGCGATCGCCGTCGAGGTGACGGAGATGATCAGCGAGTTGCGGAAATACTCGATGACCGGAATACCGCCCTGCCCCACGCCGGAAAACATCGCGACATAGGCATCGAGCGACAGGTCCTGCGGGATCCAGACCGGCGGCTTCGCCATGATCTCGACCGTCGGCCGGAACGAGGCGAGCACGATCCAGAGCCCCGGCAGGCAGATGACGGTCATGGCCAAGAAGAGGCCGATCTTGTGGGCGATCGACAGGAGGATGCCGTTGATACGGGCTTTTGCGTTCTCGTTCATCGTACTCACCACTCCGCCGCAATCTGGGTCCGCGCCGCCGCAAGCTTGCGGTAGAAATAGACGGTGAAGAGGATGGAAAGCAGGATCGCGACATAGGCCATGGCGTTCGCCAGACCCATGCGGGCATCGGCATAGGCGGTGCGCGAGACGAGCGTCCAGAGCAGCTCCGTGCGCTTGGCCGGGCCGCCATCCGTCATAATCTTGACGATGTCATAGGCACGCGCAACGTCGAGCGAGCGGATGGTCATGGCGATATAGGCGAAGGGCATGATGAAGGGCCAGGTGACGTAGCGGAATGTCTGCCAGGGCGTGCAGCCATCGACGCGGGCGGCCTCGATCGGCTCCTTCGGCATGGCGAGCAGGCCGGCCAGGATGAGGATCGCGAAGACCGAGGTGGACGACCAGACTTCGGCGATCAGGATCGCCGTGAAGGCGAGCGTGCCGTCGATCAGCCACGGGATCGCCTGGTCGGTCAGGCCGAGCGATTGCAGGGCGTTGTTCACGAGGCCGATATTGTCGTTGAACATGAACTTGAACTGGAAGCCGACGAGGATCGGAGAGAACATCATCGGAAACATCATGATGGTGCGCAGCAGGCGCTGGCCGCGCGTCGCCTTCTCCACCAGCATGGCAAGGCCGAGGCCGAGCAGCATCTCGACATTGAGCGCGACGGTCAAAAGCAACACAGTGCGGCCGAACGCCGTCCAGAACTCCAGGTCCGTCAGGATGCGCGCATAGTTGCGAAAGCCGACGAACATATAGAGCGAGGCCGGCTGCGTCAGCCGGAAGGGCGTGAAGCTCGAATAGAGCGACAGGATGAGCGGGACGATGACGACGGCTGCCAGCACCAGGATGGCGGGCAGTAGAAGCAGAAACGGTGCCGGTGGCCTCCAGCCTTTCATATCGGCTTCTCCAGTCTTCACGAATGCAGGGAAAACCCGCCTGCCGAAACCGGCGGCGTTGAAATTTTCCGGAATGTCAAAAGGGGTGGCAAGTGGCGCCAGTTGCCCGGCGCCACAGGTTGGTCTTAGAGCGCGCCGGCGTCTTCGAGGATCTGCGTCGCCTTTTCGGCGGCGGCGTCCAGCGCTTCCTTGGAGGTCTTGTCGCCGAGGATAGCGGCCTGGAGCTCCGGATAGACGGCGTTGGAGATCTCGATCCACGATGCCGTCTGCGGCACCGCGAAGGCGTTCTTCGCGGCTTCCTGGAAGGCGGTCAGCACTTCCTTGCGGTACGGATCGCTTTCAGCCTGCTTGATGTTGAAATCCCACACGGCCGTGCGCGTCGGCAGCGGACCGGCGGAGGATTCCAGCTTCTGGCTGTCCTCGTTGGTGAGGAACCAGACGAGCGAGGCGGCGGCTTCCTTGTTGGCGCAGCTTTCCGTGACCGAGAAGCCATGGTGGCCGGACCAGCCGGTGCGCTTGCCGGAGGAACCGGCCGGCTGCACCTTCACGCCGACATTGCCGGCGACCTTGGACGACTTCGGGTCGTTGAAGAAGCTTGCCCAGCCAGGCCAGTCGAGGTTGACCGCGATGGTGCCGGAGGCAAAGCCCTGGCCGAGATCGTCCCACAGATAGTTCGTCGTGCCGGCCGGCACGGCCTTCGCCTTGTAGAGGTTGACGAACCAGTCGAGGGCGCGCACGCCCGCTTCCGAATTGAAGGCCGGCTTGCCGTCGGCGTCGAGATATTCGCCGCCTTCGGCCACCAGCATTTCATAGAAGCGGCCGTTGATCGCCTCTTCCTTGCCGGCATATTGCGTGCCGTAGAAATCCGGCGGATTGGAGAAGAACGTCGCCTGGTCGGTGACCTGCTGCCAGGTGTCCGGCGGGGTCAGGTCGTAGCCGTATTTTTCCTTGAACGCCGCCTTCTTGGCGTCATCCTGGTAGAGGCTCTTCTGGTAGTAGAGCGCAGAAACGTCGAACTGCGCGCGCGGCAGCATCACCAGCTTGCCACTGAGCGTCGAGGACGAAATGTTGGCCGGCACGAAGGCGTCGATCTCCTCCTTCGGCAGCAGGGCCGAAAGATCGGTATAGATATCCGGATATTGCGGGGCGAAGGACGAGTGGTTCGAGCCGACGCACCAGGTGATGTTGCCCGTTGCGATATCCGACTTGATTTCCTTGTCCAGCTCGAAGTGGTTCTTCTTCGAAAGCACGTTCACCTTGGCGCCCGTCGCCTTTTCCCATTCAGCGATGCGCGCGTAGAGCGCCTCATACTGCTGACCGCCGATGAGCTTCGCATCGACGGTGACGCCCTCGAATTTTCCCGGCAGGTCCGCAGCGAGCGCGGAACCCGCGCACATCAATGCACCGACCGCGACGCCGGCTAGAAATCTCGACATGTTCTCCTCCCATGTGGCTTTCGCCAGCCCTCACCAATAAGAGCTTCATTCATATACAAACCAATTATTCATTCATCGTCAAGCGGAAAACCGGATTCCGGCATTGCCATGGGGTATTTCTGCGTATATGAATTTACTCATTCACTAGAGGGATTTCAGGTGTCGGAAGACGAAAACGATCGCTACCGCGCGCCGGCGCTCGACAAGGGCCTCGACATCCTGGAACTGCTCGCCGGCGTCGATGGCGGGCTGACGCAGGCGGAAATCGCCAAGCGGCTCGACCGCAGCCCGAACGAATTCTACCGCATGCTCGACCGCCTCGTGAAACGGGGCTACGTCACCCGCATCGACGGCGACCGCTTCTCGCTGACGCTGAAACTCTTCGGCCTCGCGCAGCTCCACGCTCCGGTGCGGCGTCTGGTTTCCTTCGCCGTGCCGCTGATGCGCGAGCTTGCCGAAGCCTCGCGCCAGGCCAACCAGCTCGTCGTCTTCGACCGCGGCAATCCGGTGGTCATCGCCCAGCAGGAAGCCCCGGGTTACTGGGGCATTTCCATCCGCGTCGGCTCGCGCATCGGCCTGTTCGATACGGGTTCTGGCCATGTGCTGCTCGCCTTCCGCCCCGGGCTGGAACGCGAGCGCATGATCGCCGAACATGTCGGCGATGGCGGCACGGACGGGCGCGTGACGCCGGAATTTCTGGCGCGGCTCGATCTCATCCGCACGCGCGGCTACGAGATGATGCCGAGCGCGCAGACGGCCGGCGTCATCAACCTCTCGGCCCCCGTGCTCGGCGCGGACGGCACCGCGATCGCCGCCCTGACCGTGCCCTATATCACGCTGATCAACACACCTGTCGCGCCCGACATTTCCACGACGATCCAGCTCATCAGCGAGACGACCAGCAAGCTTTCCGAAATGACCGGCGCCGACTTCAAGCCCGGCGATTAATCAATTCGTATTTGAATATATCATTCTTCTGTGACATGGTCTTCTCGTTCAGAGGAGCCAAGCATGACGTCGACCGTCGGAATCGAAAGTACTCATCCCAAAACCATGCCGGAGGCCCATGCGGCGTTGCCGGTGTGGAATTCGGAGAACTGGTTCTACGAGGATTTCGCGGTCGGCCATAAGATCCGCTCGTTGCGCCGCACGATTTCCGAGGGCGAATCGATGCAGTTCAACGCGCTGGTGCTCGACATGCACCCCTATGTTGGCGACCAGATCTTTGCCGAGACGGAAGGCCTGTTCGGCCGCCGCCTCGTGGCCGGCGCCTTCGTCTTTTCGGCCGGTCTCGGGCTGGTGGCGACCAACTGCGTCAAAGCCTTCTCCTACGGCTATGATCGCCTGCGCTTTATCAAGCCCGTCTTCATCGGCGACACGATCTATACGATCCGCACCAATCTCGACAAACAGCCGAAATATGACGCGCTCGGCCTCATCCGCGCCTCCTACGAGGTCTTCAAAGGCGAAGGCGAGCTGGTGCTCTATTGCGAGCACATCCAGACCGTCAAATACCGGGACGGCAAGCCGGAGGCGTGAGCGCCTAGCGAAAACTCCTGACGAACAGATCGTTGAGGTCGGCCACGGCCTTCACCGCCGGCTCCGCGCTCGTCACGGCTCGGTTGATGCGCTGCGACGCAGCCTCCTGGAACGGCATGTAGCCGTCATGGCGCGGCCGCAGCCAGGCGCCTTCCAGCGTGCTGCGAGTGTTCTGGTAGAAGCCCAGCGTCGCGGCATTGGCCGCCTCATCCTCCCAGCCCGCGGCATGGCCGGGCTGGCCGCCGGAACGCCAGTAGCGACCGGCCTGCACCGCGCCGCCCGCAATCCAGTAAGCGAAATCGATGGCCGCCTCGCGGTTTTCGGAGAAAGCCGAGACGGCAATGCCCGTGCCGCCAAGCGCCGACCCGACCGGCCCGCCAGCGCCGGCAACTGGCATATCGGCAAAGGCGATGCGGTTTGCGCGAAAACCTTCGAGGGAATAGCTGACATAACCGTAGATCAGCGGCGAGAGGCTGTAGCGCGCGCCCTCCTCGCCCATCAGGTCCAGCACGGCGATCGGGTCCATGCCGATGCAGGCGGGATCGACGAGCGCCGCCAGTTCGCGGATCATCTCGATCGCCTGGACGCCGGTCTCGGCATCGACGAACGGCCGGTCCCGCTCCACCGAACATGGGTGGCCGAGATTGCCGCACAGCGTGAACAGGCACATCAGCGAATGCGGCGGGCGCAGCGGCAGCAGCACCTCGCCGGCTTTTGCAAGGTCGAGCACCTCCGCCCAGGTTGTCGGCGGCGCGTCGAGCCGGTCCGGCCGGAAGGCCAGCACCTGCGTCGCCGCGTCGATCGGGAACGCCCATTGGCGGCCCTGCCAGTTGTAGCTTGGGAAGGATTTGCCGACGGAGCCTTCGGCCAGCGCCGCGAAGGCGGTCTCCCGGTCCGGCTCATCCAGAGCCGCGAGGCAGTTTTCCGCCGTGATCTGGCCGACATGCGGATGGTCGATCACGATGAGATCGTAGCGGCGCGCCAGTTCTTCGACGGGAAAACTCTCGAAATCCTGCAGCGAGCGCTTGTCCCATTCGAGCGCGACGCCGGTCTTCTGCAACCAATCGTCCGAGCAGGCCACCATCGGATCGTAGCCGCGCGGATGGCTCCAGGTCATGCCCTTCAGGGTGACGCCGCCCATCAGGCGAACTCCGCCCGGATGCGGCCGGTATGTTCGCCGACCCGCGGCGCCGCCTGCCCGCCGCGCGGCCGGCGGCCGTCGACGCGCACGGGGCAGCGGGTCGTGCCGATCGAGACGTCGTCTTCGCGGGTGACCGTCTGCAACATGTCGAGCATGCGGAAACCGTCGCTCGCCAGCAGTTCCGGCCATTCCAGCACCTTGGAGCACCAGATATCCGCGGGTTCGAGGATGGACAGCCAATGGTCGACAGTCTCGGTCGCGATGCGCTCGGCAATGATCCGCTTGATCGCATCGCGCGCCGTGAACCACGCCTTGCTGTCGTCGCGATAGATGCCAAGCGCCTCGATCTGCAAGAGATCCTGCAACCGGCCGAGCGGCGTCATGGCGATCGCCAGATAGCCGTCCTTCGCCGGATAGACGCCGTAGGGCGCGGAAAGATAGGCATGCGCGCTGCGGAAGCCGGAGCGTTTCGGCTTGCGCCCGCCGTCGTTGAGATGGGTCGTCAGCACCTCGAACTGAAAATCGACCAGCCCTTCGAGCAGGCTTGTCTGGATATGGGCGCCCTTGCCGGAAATGCCGCGCCGCACCAGTGCCGCCAGAATGCCCTGGCAGGCATTGGCGCCGGCCAGCATGTCGGCAACCGCGAGACCGAACGGCACCGGCCCCTGCTCCTCGTCGCCGTTCAGCCACATCAGGCCGGAACGCGCCTGCGCCAGAAGATCCTGCCCCGGCCGCATCACCCAGGGGCCATCCTCGCCGTAACCGCTGATCGAGGCATAGACGATGGCCGGGTTGATCGCCTTCGCCGCCGCATAATCCAGGCCGAGGCGCTCGATGACGCCCGGGCGGAAATTCTGGATCAGCACATCGGCCCTCGCGATGAGTTTGCGCAGGAAGGCGAGATCGTCCGGGTTCTTGAGATCGATGCCGAGGCTCTCCTTGCCACGGTTGATGGCGTGGAACAGGGTCGAATCGCCGCCGACCTCGGTGTCGCTGAGATAGAGCCGACGCGACAGGTCTCCGCCGTCCGGCCGCTCGATCTTGATGACCCGGGCGCCGAGGTCGAGCAGCCGAAGCGAGCAATAGGGGCCGGAAAGGAACTGGCTCATATCGACCACGGTCAGACCGGCGAGCAATCCGGGTTCATCCTGCATGAAGGCTCCTCCCTGCGACGCCTCGAAAGATTCCGCAGAATTCTTATTTGAATTACTATTTTATATATGAGAACTTCACGCCCGCTTGTCAACGCCGAAGGCTCCCCACGGCACGCCCGGAAGACAACTTCGAAAAATTCGAATTATCATTTTGGATTTCGGCAAATTATCGGGGCATGCCGTATGGTCCTATCTTCACCCTATACGAACCGACTTTTGCACATTCAGGAGATTGAAATGCGTGCCATTGGCTACCAGACCCCGCAACCGATCGATGCCGCGACGGCGCTTGTCGATTTCGACCTGCCGCGGCCCGAGCCGCAGGGGCGCGATATCCTCGTCGAGGTGAAGGCCGTTTCGGTCAATCCGGTCGACACCAAGATCCGCGCCTCCGCCAAGCCGGAACCGGGCGACTGGAAAGTGCTTGGCTGGGATGCCGCCGGTGTCGTTACCGCCGTCGGGCCGGAGGCCAGCCTGTTCAAGCCGGGCGACGCTGTCTTCTATGCCGGCGCGATCAACCGGTCCGGCACCAATGCGGAGTTCCACCTCGTCGACGAGCGCATCGTCGGCAGGAAGCCAGCGTCGATCGACTTCGCCGCCGCTGCCGCCCTCCCGCTGACCTCGATCACCGCCTGGGAAATGCTGTTCGACCGGCTGGAGGTCACCCGTCCGGTTGCCGGCGCCGCAAACGCCATCCTCATCATCGGCGGCGCCGGCGGCGTCGGCTCGATCGCCATCCAGATCGCCCGCGCACTGACCGACCTGACGGTAATCGCCACCGCGTCCCGGCCGGAAACTCAGGACTGGGTGAAGTCGCTCGGCGCCCACCATGTCGTCGACCACCGCCAGCCGCTGGCCCCTCAGGTCGAGGCGCTCGGCATCGGCCAGCCCGCCTTCGTCTTCTCCACGACCAACACGGACGACCATCTCGCCGACATCGTCGAACTGATCGCGCCGCAGGGTCGGTTCGGCCTGATCGACGACCCGAAGGTGCTGAACGCCCTGCCGCTGAAGCGCAAGTCGATCTCGCTGCATTGGGAGCTGATGTTCACCCGCTCGCTGTTTGCCACCGCCGATATCGAAAAGCAGCACGACCTGCTGAACCGCATCAGCGAACTGGTCGATGCCGGCAAGATCAAGTCGACGCTTGCCGACCATTTCGGCGCCATCAATGCGGAAAACCTCAAGCGCGCCCATGCGCTCATCGAATCCGGCAAGGCCAAGGGCAAGATCGTGCTCGAAGGCTTCTGAGGAGGGACATGACGATGACGACACAAGCCGAAAAACTCATCGCCATCGCCGTTCTGAAGGCCAAACCCGGCAACCGGGACGCGTTGCGCGCGGGCCTGCTCGCGCTCATCGAGCCGACCCGCGCGGAGCCCGGAAATCTCGACTACGTGCTCTTCGAGCTGCGTGACGAGCCCGGCACCTTCTATATGCGCGAAGCCTTCGCAAGCCAGGCGGCGCTGGATGAGCACGTCGCGGCGGATTATTTCCAAGCCTTCGCCGTGACGATCGACGACCTGCTCGCCGAGCCGCTGCGCCTGATCTTCCTCAACCAGGTCTCCGCCTGACGACTAGGCGCCGCGGCCCGGTGAAAGGGCCGCGGCGATGCGCTCGATCAACAGGCGCACGCGCCGCGGCTGGACGGCGCTTGGCGGATAGACGATCTGCAAGGCCGTGCTGCCGGTGGAAAAATCCTTGAGCAGCTCCACCAGCGCGCCGGAGGCGAGATCGGCATCGACGTCGCGGATTGATTTGAGCGCGACGCCCAGCCCCTGCTTGCACCATTGGCGCACCAGCCCGCCGTCATTCACCACGCGCCGGCCGTGCACGGTGACCTTTCGAACCACGCCATCGATGACGAAGGACCATTCGCGGTCGATGTTCTGCCCGAAGCGCATGACGATGCATTCATGGTTTTCGAGTTCGTCCGGATGCTGCGGCGTGCCGTGCCTTTCCAGATAGGCGGGCGAGGCGCAGACGATGCGACGGTTGTCGCCGAGCGGTTTCGCCCGGAGGCTGCTATCCGCGAGCACACCATGCCGGATGGCGAAATCCATGCCCTGCCCGACGAGATCGACATAACCATCCGTCAGGTTGAGATCGATCGTCACCGCGGGGTGGTCCGTGAGGAAGGCATCGATGACCGGCACCAGCAGGCGGCGGCCGAGATCTTCCGGGGCACTCAGCCGGATGGGTCCGGAAATGACATCTGCGCCGCGCCGCACGCGGCTTTCCAGTTCCTCCGCCTCCGCCAGCAGCCGCCGGGCGCCTTCGACGAGCGCGCGCCCCTCCTCCGTCAGACTGATGGCGCGTGTCGTGCGGGTGAGCAGCGTTGCCCCGTAATAGGCCTCCAGCGCGGCGAGCCGCTCCGAGACGGTCGCGGGCGAAAGCCCGACCTCGCGGCCCGCGACGGCGAGGCCGCCTTTCTCGACGATGCGCAGGAAGAGAGACAGGTTTTCAAGCAGCATTGATCGGCTTTTCCGAATTATGATTTCCGGATCAAAGCAATTATCGGGAGTTTCCGCAAGCAGTACTGTCCACCTCTAACCATGGCGGCCGGGCTTATCCGCTGCCTAAACATCGAGGACGACCATGACCGCTTCGCTTTTCCAGCCCGTCTCGCTCGGCGCCATCGACCTGCCGCACCGCATCGCCATGGCGCCGATGACCCGCGCGCGCAGCACGCAGCCCGGCAATGTGCCGAACGAGATGATGGCGCGCTACTACGCCCAGCGCGCCTCCGCCGCGCTCATCATCACCGAGGCGACGCAGATTTCGCCGCAAGGACAAGGATATTCCTTCACGCCCGGCATTCATTCCGACGCACAGGTTGCGGGCTGGCGCGCGGTGACCGATGCGGTGCACGCGGCCGGCGGGCGCATGGTGCTGCAGCTCTGGCATGTCGGCCGCATGAGCCATGCGAGCTTCCATGCCGATGGCCTGCCGGTCGCCCCGTCCGCCATTTCGCCCGAGGCAAAAGTCTGGATCGTTGATCCCGCGACAGGCGAAGGCGGCCTTGCCGATTGCCCGGTGCCGCGGGCGCTGACGACGGAGGAAATCAGCGCGGTCGTCGGCGCTTTCGCCAGGGCGGCGGCCAATGCGATGAAGGCCGGTTTCGACGGGGTCGAAATTCATGGCGCGAACGGCTATCTGGTCGACCAGTTCCTGCGCCGCTCGGCAAACCAGCGCACGGACGACTATGGCGGCAGCCAGGAGAACCGCATCCGCTTTCTCGTCGAAGTGGCGGAAGCCGTCGCGGCCGAGGCGGGTGCTGCGCGCACCGGCATCCGCCTGTCGCCGTTCATCACCCAGCGCGGCATGGTCGACGACGAGATCGTGCCGACGACGCTGAAGGCGGCGCGCGAACTCGACCGTCTCGGGCTCGCCTATATCCACCTCGCCGAGGCCGACTGGGACGATGCGCCCGTCACGCCCGCCTCCTTCCGCCGCGATCTGCGGGCGGCCTTTTCCGGCAAGATCATCGTCGCCGGCAAATACGACTCGCAGCGGGCGGAGGCGATCCTTTCGGAGGGACTGGCGGATGTCGCCGCCTTCGGACGCCCCTTCATCGCCAATCCCGACCTGCCGCGCCGCTACCGCGAAAACCTGCCGCTCGCCACCTTCGACGCGACGACGCTGTTCGGCGGCGACAATGAAGGCTACGCCACCTACCCGGCCTGGAGCAGCGCCGCATGACGCCGCTCTCGGAAACGGAACGCGCGACGGCGCGGGCAAACGACAGGATCGGCACCGTGCTGGTGCTCGATCAGCCCGGCATGCGCATCTGGCACCTGCGGCTCCAGCCGGGCGAAAGCCTGGCGCCGCACCGGCATGACAGGCCGTATTTCTGGACGGTGCTGGGCGATGGCACGGCGCGCTCCCGCTATGGCGACGGCCGCGTCGTCGACGTGACCTATGCCGCCGGCGACACGCGTCACTTTCCGGACCTGACGTCCGACACAGCCTTCGTGTACGACCTCACCAACACCGGCACCACGGAACTGGTCTTCGTGACGGTGGAGTTCGGCTGAAGCACCTCCCCCTTCATTCCGCCGCGGCGGCGAGGCATCCATCGACGATGTTTTGAATTTCGCCGCGGCAGGACCCGCAATTGGTTCCCGCGTTGAGCGCCTTGCCCACCGCGTCGACGCTGCGGCAGCCGCCGCGCACGGCGGCGACGATCTGGTTGACGCCGACGCCGAAGCAGGCGCAGACCGTTGCGCCGGGGTCCGGCTTGTCGGCGCCCGGGCGTCCAGCGACGAGGGCGAAGCGCTTGCGCAGGTTGGCGTGTTCGGCACCGAGCTGCGCGACCGCCCAGCTGCGCGCGACGGCGACCGGCTCGCGCGCCAGGAAAAAGGCCGCGAGCAGGCGCGGGCCATCGAAGAAGGCGAGCCGGATCTCGCCGGACGGGCGATCGGTATAACCGAGCGGCTCAATGCCGTCGGGAATGGACAGGGTTTTACGGCACCATTCGCACCAGTCCTCGACAGGCTGGTCGAACGCCAGTTCGAGCCGCCACCCGCCTTCCGCTTTCGCCAGCGCCCAATAGGCCGCATCGAGATCGTCAGGCTTTGCCTGCGACACTACGAAGCCGTAGTGCGCCGCCTTGAATTTGCGGGCCGCGACGGCGACGTTTTTCGAGGCGGGCTGGCCGGAGATCCTGTCGGTCACGGGCGGCACGACGGCATCGATACGGCCCGCCGCCGCGAATTGATCGTTCCAGTGCATCGGCACGAAGAGGCTGCCGCGCGCCTGGCGATCGGTGATAAGGGCGCGCACGACCGCCTTGCCCTGCGGGCTTTCGATTTCGACGAGGCCGGCATTGCCGACCCCGATCTCCATCGCATCACGCGGATGCAGCTCCGCGAAGGGCTCGGCGATATGCGAGGACAGCCGCGCGCTTTTCCCCGTGCGGGTCATCGTATGCCACTGGTCGCGAATGCGGCCCGTGTTGAGGGTGAACGGATAGGCCGTGCTGGTGCGGTCCGACAGGGTCGGCTCGACCGCGACGAACCGCGCCTTGCCGTCCGCGTGGTAGAAGCCACCGTCGGCGAAAAAACGGGTTTCGGCCTTGCCGCCCTCCGCCGGCTGCGGCCATTGGAACGGGGCGAGCGTATCGTAGGTCTGCCGGGTGAGCCCGGCATAGGCACCGATGTCGAAATCGCGACCGCCCTCGTTCTCGAAGGCGGAAAGTGCCGCGTGCTCCTCGAAAACCTCAGCGGGCGCTTCATAATCGAAGGCGGCGGCGAAGCCCATGCGGCGGCCGACTTCGGCAAGCTGCCACCAGTCGGCGCGGGCCTCGCCCGGCGCGTCGAGAAAACTGCGCTGCCTTGAAATGCGGCGCTCGGAGTTGGTGACCGTGCCGCTCTTCTCGCCCCAGCCGAGCGAGGGCAGCAGGATGTGGGCGTGTCGGGCGGTGTCCGTCGTCTTCAGGATATCGGAAACGACCACGAAGGGACAGGCCTTGATCGCCGCCGCGACGGCATCGGCATCCGGCATGGAGACGACGGGGTTGGTCGCCATGATCCACAGCGCCTTGATGCGGCCATCCGCGACCGCCTGGAAGAGATCGACGGCCTTCAGCCCCGGCCTTTCGGCAATGCGCGGCGATTGCCAGAAGCGCTGCACGCGGTCGCGGTCCTCCGCGCTCTCGATCGCCATATGGGCGGCCAGCATATTGGCAAGCCCGCCGACCTCGCGGCCACCCATGGCGTTCGGCTGGCCGGTCAGCGAGAACGGCCCCATGCCCGGCCGGCCGATGCGACCGGTCGCAAGGTGGCAGTTGAGGATGACGTTGACCTTGTCGGTGCCCGAGGACGACTGGTTGACCCCCTGGCTGTAGCAGGTCACGACCTTCTCGGTCGTGGTGAAAAGCCGGTAGAATTCGCGCAGCTGCATGGCCGGCAGGCCGGTCTGCTCCAGCACGTCGGCGAAGGAGACGGAAGAAGAGGCAACGAAGGCTTCCGCAAAGCCGCTCGTATGCGCCGCGACATAGTTCTGGTCGATCGCATTGTTCAGGACGAGATGGGAGAAGAGACCGACGAACAGCGCGACATCGGTGTCCGGGCGGATCGCCAGATGCAGGTCGGCAAGATCGGCCGTCATCGTGCGGCGCGGATCGATGACGACGATCTTCATGCCCGGCCGCTTCGCCTTGGCGGCGGCCAGCCGCTGGTAGAGGACCGGATGGCACCAGGCGAGGTTTGAGCCCGTAAGGATGACCAGATCCGCCAGTTCCAGATCCTCGTAGGTCCCCGGCACCGTATCGGCCCCGAAGGCGCGGCGATGGCCGGCGACGGAGGACGACATGCAGAGGCGCGAATTGGTGTCGATATTGGCCGAGCCGATGAACCCCTTCATCAGCTTGTTGGCAACGTAATAATCCTCGGTCAGGAGCTGTCCGGAGACATAGAAGGCGACGGAGTCCGGGCCGTGTTCGGCGATGGCCGCGGAAAACGTCCGGGCGACGAGGTCGAGCGCTTCGTCCCACGCCGCCCGCGTTCCGCGGATTTCCGGATGGAGGAGGCGTCCGTCGAGATCGACCGTCTCGCCGAGCGCCGATCCCTTCGAGCAGAGCCGCCCGTAATTCGACGGGTGGTCCGGATCGCCCTTGACGGAGACCGTGCCGTCGTCGCCCACCTTGGCGATGACGCCGCAGCCGACGCCGCAATAGGGGCAGGTTGTCTTTACCTCGTTTTCCATCATTCCGCCGCCATCATCAGGCTTTCGAGCGCGATGAAGAGAGCGCCGTCCTCGTTGCGCAGCGGCACGGTCTTCACCGCCCCCAGGTCGGCCCCGAGCGCCTTGCCGGTTTCGAGCGAGATCACCCAGTTGTGCAGCGGGCAGGTCACGGCCTTGGCATGCACGATGCCCTGCGACAGCGGCCCGCCCTTGTGCGGGCAATGATCCTCGATGGCGAAGACCTCGTTTTCGGCCGTGCGGAAGACGGCGATCTTGCCCTGCGGCGTCTTCACGCAACGCGCGCCGCGCAGCGGGATATCGGCGATGTTGCCAATGGCGATCCAGTTCATGTCCATTTGCTCACTCCGCGGCCTGCGTGTAGCCGATCGTCGCCATCGGCCGGAATTCGTGTTTGTCCTTGCCGGAGACGCGCTCCGACCACGGGTCGACCTGGGCGAACTTCTGGCTGAAGACGAAGCGGCCGTAGAAGGCCTTGCGCTTCGCCTCATCCCCCATGATCTGGCGGCGGATTTCCTCAAGGCCGATGCGCTTGGCCCATTTGTAGATGCGCTCCAGATAGCGCGCCTGCTCGCGGTACATCTGCGTCAGCGCCACGATATGCTCCAGCGCCTCGTCCTCGGTCTTGACGAGGCCGAGCACCTCGGTGCCCTTGATGTCGAGACCCGCCGCACCGGCGAAATGGATCTCGAAGCCCGAGTCGACGCAGATCACGCCGATATCCTTGCAGGTCGCCTCGGCGCAGTTGCGCGGACAGCCGGAGACGGCGAGCTTCAGCTTGGCGGGCGTCCACGAGCCCCACATGAACTTTTCGATGCGGATGCCGAGCCCGGTGGAATCCTGCGTGCCGAAGCGGCACCAGTCGGAGCCGACGCAGGTTTTTACGGTGCGCAACCCTTTCGCGTAGGCTTGCCCCGAGATGAAGCCCGCCTTGCCGAGATCGGCCCAGACGGCGGGCAGGTCCTCCTTCTCGATGCCGAGCAGGTCGATGCGCTGGCCGCCCGTCACCTTCACCAGCGGGATTTCGAACTTGTCGACGACATCGGCAATGGCTCGCAATTCCCCGGCATTGGTGACGCCGCCCCACATGCGCGGCACGACGGAATAGGTGCCGTCCTTCTGGATATTGGCGTGCACGCGCTCGTTGATGAAACGCGACTGGTAGTCGTCGGCATATTCGTCCGGCCAGTCGCAAACGAGGTAGTAGTTGAGCGCCGGGCGGCACTTGGCGCAGCCGCAGGAGGTCTTCCATTCCAGTTCCTGCATGACGGCCGGAATGGTCTTCAACCCCTTTGCTTTGATCAGGCGGCGCACGTCGTCATGGCCGAGATCGGTGCAGCCGCACATCGGCTGCACGGCGGCCGGGTTGTAGCTGTCGCCGAGCGTCAGCGTCATCAACTGCTCGACGAGGCCGGTGCAGGAGCCGCAGGAGGCAGACGCCTTGGTGTGGGCGCGCACGTCGTCCAGCGAGGTCAGGCCCTTGTCGGTAATGGTCGAGACGATCCGGCCCTTGCAGACGCCGTTGCAGCCGCAGATTTCCGCATCATCCGGCAAGGCTGCAACGGCCGCCATAGGGTCCAGCGGAGCGCCCCCCTGGTAGGCCTGGCCGAAGATCAGGGTCTCGCGCATCTGGGAGATGTCGGTCGCCTTCTTCTTGAGGTCGTTGAACCAGGCGCCATCCGCCGTCTCGCCATAGAGCACAGTGCCGATGATGCGGTTGTCCTTCAGCACCAGCCGCTTGTAGACGCCCGCCGACGCGTCGCGCAGCACGATCTCCTCCCGGTCGTCGCCATCGGCGAAATCGCCGAGCGAGAAGAGCTCGATGCCGGTGACCTTCAGTTTCGTTGGCGTATCGGAGTGGACGAAGGCGGCGGAACGCTCGCCGGCAAGATGCGAGGCGGCAACGCGGGCCATCTCATAAAGCGGGGCGACGAGGCCGTAAACCATGCCGCCCACTTCCGCGCATTCACCGAGCGCCAGAATGCTGCCGTCCGAAGTCTGCATGCCGTGATCGACGACGATGCCGCGATTGACGGCGAGGCCCGCCTCCTTAGCGAGCCCCACGCTCGGGCGGATGCCGACGGCCATCACGACGAGCGTCGCGGGGATGATGCGGCCATCGTCCAGCTCGATGCCCTCGACTCTGCCGTTTCCAACGATGGCCTTGGTGTTCGCCTTGCAGAGGATCTTGATGCCGCGGCCTTCCAGCTCCTTCTGCAGGAGGTAGCCGGCGGCGGGGTCGAGCTGGCGGTCCATCAGGGTGGGCATGACATGCAGCACGGTAACATCCATGCCGCGGCCGGCAAGGCCGGCGGCGGCTTCGAGGCCGAGCAGGCCGCCACCGATGACAATGGCCTTTTCGCGCGACTGGGCGGCGAGCAGCATGGCCTGCACGTCGTCGAGGTCGCGATAGGTGATGACGCCGGGCAGGTTGTTGCCCGGCACGGGGATGATGAAGGGCACGGAGCCGGTGGCGATCACCAGCTTGTCGTAGCTCTCGGTGACGCCGTGATCGGAGGTGACCGTCCTGGCATCGCGGTCGATGGCGATGATGCGGTGGCCCTTGTAGAGCGTGATGCCGTGCTTGATGTACCAGCCGTCGCCATGGATGATGATCTGCTCGTAATCCTTCTCGCCGGAGAGCACCGGCGAGAGCATGATGCGGTCGTAGTTCACCCGCGGCTCGGCGTTGAAAATGGTGACCTCGTACTGGCCGGGCGCCTTTTCCAGCAGGTGCTCCAGCATGCGGCCCGGGGCCATGCCGTTGCCGATGATGACGAGTTTCTCAGTCATGGTGTTTCCTTGCAATTACGCGGCGACGGCGGAGACGGAGGGGCGCTCCATCTGGCGGATGGAGAGGTGCATCCAGAGAAGCGAGACGGCGACAACGGCGAAAAGCAGCAGGAAACAGCTCGACCAGAGGCCCGTCGCATCCTTGAGCAGGCCGAAGGCGATGGGCAGCACGAAGCCGCCGAGCCCGCCGACCATGCCGACGACACCGCCGACCGCGCCGACGCTATCGGGGTAGTAGGCCGGGATGTGCTTGTAGACGGCCGCCTTGCCGAGGCTCATGACGAAGCCGAGCACGAAGACGACGGCGATGAAAATGATGGGCGTGACACCGGTCGGGAGCGACAGGATGAGCGTGGCGACGGCCGAAACACCGAACATCCAGTACATGACGCTGCGCGCGCCCTTGCGGTCCGAAAGCACGCCGCCGAAGGCGCGGAAAATGCTGCCGGGAATGGAATAGGCGGCGGCGATCATGCCGGCGGTGGCGATATCGAAGCCGTACACGCCGACCAGATAACGCGGCAGCCAGAGCGACAGGGCGACGAAGCCGCCGAAAGCGAAGAAATAGTAGAGCGAGAAGCGCCAGACGCGGGCATTCTTCAGCGGCGCGAATTCCTGCGCGAGGCTGCGCTTCGGCGCCTTGCCGTCGCGGCTGTTGCGGAAGGCCGGGTCGTCGCTGGTGGTGAACCAGAAGAGGCAGGCCGTGAGGATGAGTGCCGCGGCCCAGAGTTCCGCCACCATCTGCCAGCCGGCGGCGACGAGCACGAGGGGCGCGAGGAATTTCGTCAGCGCAGCGCCGACATTGCCGGCGCCGAAGATGCCGAGCACCGTGCCCTGCTTTTCCGCCGGAAAGAAGGGCGAGACATAGGCGACACCGACGGCAAAGGACCCGCCGGCCAGCCCCACGCCGAGGCCGGCGAGCAGCATCTGCGGAAAGGTCGTGGCATGGGAGAGCAGCAGCGTCGAAAGTGCCGCCGCCAGCATGGTCAGCGTATAGACGAGGCGGCCGCCGTAGCGCGGCGTCCAGACGCCGAGCAGGATGCGCACCAGCGAGCCGGTGAGGATGGGCGTGCCGACGAGCAGGCCGAACTGGGCTTCGGAGAGGCCGAGATCATCCTTGATACGGATGCCGATGATCGCGAAGATCGTCCAGACGGCGAAACAGATGGTGAAGGCGAAAGTGGACATCCAGAGCGCGATTGCCGGTTCGCGCGGGGATAGGGGCTGCTTGTTCTCAGACATGGCTTCTCCGAGGCCCGACAAGGTCGTGCCGATCCATCATGGGGTTGAAAAACAAAAAGCCGCTGGCCAGGCACGCGCGACCCTCAAGGGTGCGCACAATCCTGATCAGCGGCTTTGCTGGAGGCGCCCGTCGTTGGACGCCGATTTCGTGACCCGAAGGCCCACAAGAAACAAAGCAATCAGCGTGCCAGTTTCTTCAAACACTTGATTCTAAAAGTTATTGGGAATTTTTTGAAACCACGGTGCAAGACAATGCTTGGCGCATGCGCACGAACGAAGCCACTTTTTGTGCAGTGCGCATAAAATAAGCGCTATCGCATTTGCGCCGCGATATAGGCATCCACGGCATCCGGATCGAAACGCCCGCCATCGAAGAAGCCGTCCGGCCCGAGCGTCAGCGCCCCGGACGAGCCGACCGGCGTCTCCACGGTCAGGGCACCCTCGACCTTGGAACTGGCCGACGGCATGGCGATGCCGAGCCCCTTCAGCGCGGCGCGATAGAGATCCGGCCGATAGGTTTCCGCGGCAATCTTCTGGCGTTCGGCGGTGTGCGCGACCTGCCCCCAGCGGACCATCTGGGTGTAGAACCACAGCGCATGGCTTTTCCACGGGAAGGTCGCCGCCTTGGCATTGGGCACGAAAAAGTCCCTGACGTTTTGCACCGCACCGCGGCCGACCGGAAGCTCCCCGCTCAGCGCCGGCAGCAGCAGCGCGGCATCTCGCCCGACATAGGCGGGTTTTGCCAGAAGCTGCGCCAGTTCCTCGCGGTTTTCCGGCCTGGCACACCATAGCGACGCTTCGTAGAGCGCCACGAGCAGGGCCGCCAACGCCTCCGGGTGGCCTTCGCCCCAGCGGGCATTGACGCCCAGCACCTTTTCCGGGCTCGACCGCCAGATCGCGGCCTTGACGGTGGCGAGATGCCCACCGCGTTTCATGACGCCGAACGTGTTCCAGGGCTCGCCGGCGCAATAGCCGTCGATCGCGCCTTCGGCGAGCGCATCGCCCATGTCCGGCGGCGGCAGCACAACGATCTCGATGTCGCGGTCCGGATCGATGCCGCTGGCCGCCAGCCAGTAGCGCAGCTCGTAATTATGCCCTGAATAGGGATGCACGACGCCGAAGCGCAGCGGCTCGCCTTTCCGCCCGTCGATGACCTTGCGGAGCGCAGCGCCACTAGCACGGGCATCGAGATCGGCCGTCGCACCCTCGCCCGCCATCGCCTGCCACAGCGCCGCCGAGACGGTGACGGCATTGCCGCCGAGACCCAGCGCCATCGGCACGACCATCTCGGGTGCCGGCGCACTGAGGCCGAGATTGCAGGCGATCGGCATGGGGCCGAGGATATGCGCGACATCGAACTGGCGAACGGCAAGGCGGTCGCGAATGCTCGCCCAGGAGCGTTCGCGCACGAGCGTAAGGTCGATCGACTGCACCTCGGCAAAACCCTTTTCCCGGGCGACGACGAGGAGCGCACTGTCGAGCAGCGGCACGAAACCGGCGGTGATGGCGTGGCGCGTGGTCATTCCTTGGCTCCCGGATCGAGCAGGCTGGCCGCCGTGATGAGGCTTTGGGCGATCTCGACGATCTTGCGGTTCTGGTTCATCGCCGTGCGGCGCAGCAGCGCATAGGCCTCCTCTTCCGAAAGCCCGCGTGAGCGCATCAACAGCCCCTTGGCGCGGTCGATCGCCTTGCGGTTCTCCAGCTCGCCGCGCGTCTCCTCCAACTCCCGGCTGAGGCGAGAGAAGGCGTTGAAGCGGCTGATCGCCATTTTCAGGATCGGCCGCACGCGCTCCTGCTTCAGCCCGTCGACGATATAGGCGGAGACGCCCGCCTCCACCGCGGCCTCTATAGAGGCCTCGTCCGACTTGTCGACGAACATGGCGATGGGACGCTTCACCGCGCGGGAAAGCTGGAAGATGCTCTCCAGCATGTCGCGGTTGGGGTTTTCGAGATCGATGACGATCACGTCCGGGTTGAGATCGGCGATGCGCCGGGCGAGCCCGTGCATCACGTCGATGACGGTGACCTGGTCATAGCCCGAATCGCGCAGGCCCTCCTCGATGATGGCGGCGCGAATCCGGTTCTCGTCGATGACCAGTACGTTCAGTCCGCTTGCTTTCATACCGCCACCGCGTTGAGGTCGCATGCCAGATGCGCCATGCGCGCGGCGAAATCAAGCCGGGAGGCTCAATCCTCTGGAACGGAATGAAAGCCCGTCGGCAGGGCAAAGCCCATATCCGACGACGGCTCCGAGACGGTGGGCACGGGCGTTCGCGGGATCATGGCGTGGGCGGCGAGCACGGAGCGGATCGCGACAGGGCGATAGTGCCGGACGAGATCGGGCGCCTCCTCCGTCTTTTCTTTTTCCTTGTCGCCATCCCCCGCCATCGTGTTTCTCCTACGGCGCCTCGAACTTCACCATCGTCCCGCCGCCGGTCGCCTGGTCGGTCGGGAAAACCTCGACACGGGCGACGTCGACATGGACCGGCAGCGCAATCACGTCGTTGACGACCTGCGCGATGTTTTCCGGCTGGATCGGCCGATAGCCGTCATAGAGCACGGCGGCAGCTTGGTTGCCGGGGATGGAGGTGCGGTAGAGCGCCGTCTGGACGCGGCCCGGCACGATCTCGCTGACCCGCACGGAGGTGCCGAGCAGGTCGCAGCGCAGATTGTCGCAAAACAGGCTGAGGCCGGCCTTCGATGGACCGTAGGCGCCCATGCCCGGATAGGGCGCCTGCCCGCCGCTGGAGCCGATATAGATGAGATGGCCGCGCTTGCGGGCGACCATGCCGGGCAGGAAGGCGCGTGTCAGATGCATCGGCGCCTTGAGGTTGACGTCGATCATCGCGTCGATTTCTGCGGGATCGATGTCCTGGAAGGCCGCCCGGGTCGACAGGATGCCGGCATTGTTGACGAGAATATCGACCTCGACGCCGGCCAGCGCGTCTGCGATGCGCGCCGTGTCGCGCACATCCGCCACCACGGGCACGGCGCCGCAGTTTTCGGCGAGCTCGGCCAGCACCGCCTCGTTGCGGCCGACGGCATGGACCGCCAGCCCGCGCCGGCGCAGCATGGGCACGATCGCCTTGCCGATGCCGCTGGTCGCGCCCGTGACGACAGCGAGGCGATAGGCGTCAGACATAGATGTAACCTCCGCTGATCACGACATTCTCGCCGGTCGCATAGGTGTTGCGGCTGGAGGCCATCATGACGATCCATTCGGCCATTTCAACCGGTTCCGCCGCGCGGCCGAGCGCGCTGGCTTTCGCGAGTTCCGGCAGGAAGCCGAGTTCCTTGGCGCGGTCCGTGGCAAAGCCGGCGGGCGCCACGGAATTCACCAGGATCTGATCCTTGGCGCATTCCTGCGCGAAGGATTTCGTAAGACTGACGACGGCGGCCTTGGTGGCGGCGTAATGCGCGTTCTGCGGATGGGCCTTGAAGGCATCGACCGAGGTGATGTTGACGATGCGGCCGGTCACCTCCGGCGGATTGACGAACTGGCGCATGTGGCGCACGGCGGCGACCATCATGTGATAGGTGCCCTTGACGTTAATGGCGTTTTCCAGGTCCCAGTCCTCGTCGGTAATGTCGAGAATGGCCTTTCGCGGATAGATCGCCGCACTGTTGACCAGGGCGTGCACGCGGCCGAGCTTGCCGGCAACCGCAGCGAAGCCCGCATGCGCCGTCTCCGCGCGGGAAATATCCGCCACCGCCGTCGCCACCTCGGCGCCGAGAGCTTCGAGTTCTGCCGCCGAAGTGGCGAGCAGCGCCTCGTTGCGGTCGATCAGGCCGATCTTTTGCGCGCCATGCGCGATCATCAGCTTGGCCGTCGTGAGACCGAGGCCCGAAGCGCCGCCGACGATGACAACAGACTGGTTCTTCACGTTTCACTCCTCGCGATTTTCAAGTTGCGTGGCCATATTGGTATGTTATCACTTATATGCTAACTTTTACGAAGTGCAAGCCGCTTCCGGAACCCTTGCCCATGATTCCCCGCCTCGATGCCGACCGGCGCATCGCCTCGCCAAGCGACAATTTCCTTCGCCATCTCGCAACCCACGGCTTCGAGGGCGATATCGGCACGGGGCCTGCGGATCGGCTCGTCTTTTCCACGGACAACTCCATCTACCAGGTGGAACCGGCCGGCATCGTCTTTCCCAAAAACATCGGCGATCTCAAGCGCATTGCCAAGGCCCTCGCCCGCCCGGAATTTTCCGGCGTCACGATTGCACCCCGCGGCGGTGGCACCGGGACGAACGGCCAGTCGCTGAGCGAAGGCATCATCGTCGACTGCTCGCACCACATGAACAGGATTTTGGAGATCGACCCGGTTCGCCGCATCGCCCGTGTCGAGGCCGGCGTCGTCAAGGACCAGTTGAACAAGGCGCTGGCGCCGCACGGCCTGTTCTTCGCGCCGGAATTGTCAACATCGAACCGCGCGACGATCGGCGGCATGGTCTCCACCGACGCCTGCGGACAGGGCTCCTGCCTCTACGGCAAGACCAGCAATCATGTACTGGGCCTTCGCGTGGTACTGGCGGATGGCAGCGATTTCCTCTCCCGCCCGGTGCGCGAGGAGGAGTTGCGGGCGCTTCAGGCGCGGCAGGACCGCATCGGCCATATCCACCGTACGCTGGCCCGCATCGCCCGTGACGACAAGGCGCTGATCGAACGGATCTTCCCGAAACTCAACCGCTTCATGACGGGCTATGACCTCGCCCATCTCCAGCGCGAGGACGGCCGCTTCGACCTCAACGCGGTTCTCTGCGGCTCCGAGGGCACGCTGGCGATGATCGCGGAGGCGGAGCTCAACCTGCTTCCCATTCCCCCCTGCGCGGCGCTCATCAACATCCGTTACGACGATTTCAACGCCGCCCTCGAAGACGCCCGCACCCTTGTTGCGCTCGACGTCGCCTCGGTCGAGACCATCGACGAGACGGTGCTGCGGCTCGCCGGAGGCGATATCGTCTGGCCACGCATCGCCGCCTTCTTTCCCGGCGACGCGGACGGCATCAACATCGCCGAAGTGCTGGCCGATACGCCGGAAGAGCTTTCCGAAAAGCTTGCGGCCGTCACCGCCGCGCTTGCGAAAACCGCCTTTGCCGGCCGCAAGGGTTACACGATCACCGTCGAAAAGGCCGATATCGAGGCGATCTGGGCGATGCGCAAGCGAGCGGTCGGGCTGCTCGGCAATGTGGAGGGGCCGACGCGGCCCGTGCCCTTCGTCGAGGACACCGCCGTGCCGCCGGACCATCTTGCCGCTTACATCCGGGAGTTTCGCGCGCTGCTGGACGCGGAGGGGCTTACCTACGGCATGTTCGGCCATGTGGATGCCGGGGTCTTGCACGTGCGCCCGGCGCTCGATCTCACCCGGGACGATCATGCAGCCCTCGTCCGGCGCATCAGCGATGCCGTCGTGGCGCTGACGCAAAAATATGGCGGCGTGCTGTGGGGCGAACATGGCAAAGGCGTTCGCTCGGAATATGTGCCGGCCTTCTTTGGACCGCTCTATCCGCGCCTGCAGGAGATCAAGCAGGCCTTCGATCCGCTCAACCAGCTGAATCCCGGCAAGATCGTCGCGCCTGCGGGCGGTAGCCTGCCGAAGATCGACGCCGTTCCCCTGCGCGGAACGCTCGACCGCGCCATCGGCAACGATATCCGCGCCGCCTTCGACAATGCCGCCTATTGCAACGGCAACGGTGCCTGTTTCGACTTCGATGCCGACAGCCTGATGTGTCCCTCCTACAAGGCGACGCGCGACCGGCGGTTTTCGCCGAAGGGACGCGCCTCGCTGATGCGCGAATGGCTGCGGCGGCTTTCCGAAAAAGGCATCGATCCGCGCCGCGAGGCCGAACAGCAGCGCCGCACGAGCGTCGTCCTGCGGCTTGCGCGGCGGGCCTGGAACAGCCTCAACCCCGCCAATCGCGGCGACTTCTCCCACGAAGTGCGCGCGGCGATGGACACCTGCCTCGCCTGCAAGGCCTGCGCCGGGCAATGTCCGGTCAAGGTCAGCGTGCCGGCCTTCCGCGCCAAGTTTTTCGAGCTCTATTACGGACGTTATCTGCGGCCGGTAAAGGACCCGATCGTCGCGACCATCGAGACGATGTTGCCGCTGATGACGCGGGCGCGCCCGCTCTACAACCTCGCCGTCGGCTCGTCCCTCGGCAAGGGGCTGCTGCGGCGCGCAGGCCTGACCGCGCTTCCCACCCTCCCCGCGCTTTCGCTGGGCCGGGAACTCGGCCGCGTGCCGACCGCCACACCGCAGGCGCTCGCGCGGCTCACCCCCGCGCAACGCGCCGACGCCGTCATCTTCGTGCCGGACGCCTTCACCGAACATTTCGACAGGCAGGTGCTGCTGGATGCCGTGGCAGTCGCACGGCGCCTCGGGATGCACCCCTTCCTCGCACCACCGCTGCTGAACGGCAAGGCGTTGCATGTGCATGGTTATCTCGGCGCCTTCCACAGGACGGCGCGACGCACCGCGCGGAAGCTCGACCGGCTTGCCGAAACAGGCATCCCCCTCGTCGGCCTCGACCCCTCGATGACGCTCGCCTTCCGCAGCGAATATGCCGGCGCGGCCGCCATGCGAGCGCGTGTGCTCCTTCCGCAGGAATGGCTTGTGACCCTCACCGATCGCCTGCCCACCCTCCCCGGCAACCAGCCGCGCCATCGTCTCATGGCGCATTGTACCGAGCGTAGCACCGCGCCCGCCGCCGTCGGCCAATGGATCGCCGTCTTCGCAAAACTCGGCATCGACGTGGTCGCCGCCGACACCGGCTGCTGCGGCATGGCCGGCACTTTTGGCCATGAGGTGCGCAACCGGGAGATTTCCCAACGGCTCTATGCCATGAGCTGGCAGCCGGCGCTTGCGGCCACCGGGGCGGATGACGTGATGATGGCGACCGGCTATTCCTGCCGCTCGCAGGCAAAGCTGATGGACGAGCGGCAGATCCCGCATCCTCTACAAATCCTTCGCGCAAGACTTGAAGATGACGCGGCGCTTCCCCTCAAGGACGACGCCATGTATGATATGTGATAAATGCAAACTTCAACAAAGGCGGGATCGCCATGTCGATCATCACGCAGCGCGGCAATCTCGCGGAAATCGTCGTCGCCAAACTGGCCGAGCGCATGGACTCCGGACTTTATGCGCCCGGTGAGAAGATCCCGTCAAGCGCGCAGTTGTGCGAGGAGTTCGGCGTCTCGCGCACCGTCATCCGCGAGGCGCTGACCTCGCTCAAGGTGGCAGGCCGCGTCATGGCCCGCCAGGGTGCGGGCGTCTATGTCACGGAGAAGGACGCCAAGACGCTGAATTTCGAGATCAGCCGCATCGACGACATCCGCTCGGCGATGCAGATCCTCGAACTCCGGCTCGGCGTGGAAATGCAGTCCGTGGCGCTTGCCGCCCAGCGCCGCACGCCCGAAGCACTCGCCGAAATCGCCCGCGCCTTCGATTATATCGAGAACCTCGACACGAGCGATGCGGAAATCGAGGCGCGCGCCGACTTCGAATTCCACCTCGCCATCGCCAAGGCGACGCGCAACCCGCATTTCCCGCGCTTCCTCGTCGCGGTGATGGGCGAGATCAATTTCGACCTCGTGCTGAAACACCGCCAGTCCGGCCGCTCCTACAATGCCTATCTGAAGAAGATCAACAAGGAGCACGCCGCCATCCTCGCGGCGATCACCCAGGGCGATCCGAAGGCGGCCAAGCAGGCGCTGGCCGCGCATCTGGAGGAAAGCCTCAGCCGCTACCGGCTGATGCTCGACGAACCGGCCGGCAGCGAAGCGGACGACTGAGCATCGTCACCGGCCCGCGGCAAGCGCCTGCTCGCGGATCTGCGACAGGCTCATCTTCGGCGTCAGCGCCTCCGGATCGATGCGGATATCGATCAGCGCCGGCTTGCCGGATGCCTCCGAACGCCGGAAGGCATCGGCGAACTCTTCCGTGTTCTCCACCGTCTCGCCGTGCAGGCCGTAGGAGCGGGCGAGATCGGCAAAATCCGGATTGGTGAGCCGTGTGCCGGAAACCCGGCCCGGATAGTTTCGTTCCTGGTGCATGCGGATCGTGCCGTACATTCCGTTGTTGATGACAAGGAAGATGACGCGGGCATCATACTGCATCGCGGTGGCCAGTTCCTGCCCGTTCATCAGGAAGCAGCCATCGCCGGCGAAGGCGACGACCGCGCGCTCCGGCGCGGTGATCTTTGCCGCGATCGCCGCCGGCACGCCGTAGCCCATCGAGCCGTTGGTCGGCCCGAGCTGGGTGCGGAAGGTGCGGTACTGGTAGAAGCGGTGCGCCCAGGCGGAATAGTTGCCCGCCCCCGTCGTCAGGATCGCATTGGCCGGCAGGTGATCGCGCAACCATTCCATCACCGCGCCCATCTGCACGGGACCGGGAACCTGCGGGTAATCGATGTTTGCAAGATAGTCGGCATGCGCCGCCTTCGTCCATTCGACCCAACGCGGCGTAGCGGCGGGCTTCAGCTTCGTCGCTTGCGACAGGAAGCCGGCGACGCTCGCATTGATCGGCAACGTCGCGTAATAGACGCGGCCGAGTTCTTCGGCACCGGGGTGGATGTGAACGAGCGTCTGCTTCGGCACTGGAATATCGATCAGCGTATAGGACCCCGTGGTCATCTCGCCGAGCCGGGCACCGATGGAAATCAGCAGGTCGCAATCCTTGACGTGCTGGATCAGCTTCGGCCCGGCGGCAAGGCCGAGGTCGCCCGCATAGTTCGGATGCGTGTTGTCGAAGAGGTCCTGGCAGCGGAACGAGGCGGCGACCGGGAGCGAGAAGGCTTCCGAAAAGGCCTTGAGATCGGCAACGGCCTGCTGCGTCCAGCCACCCCCACCGGCGACGACCATTGGACGTTCGGCCTTCGCCAGCAGCGTGGTCAGTTCGTCGAGCTGCGGCTCTCCGGCATAGACTTCCACCCGCTTGAAAGCCGGTGTATCGGCAACGACCACAAGGTCGGTCAGCATATCCTCCGGCAGCGCCACCACCACCGGTCCCGGCCGGCCGTTGACGGCGCGGTGGAAGGCCTGGCTGATCAGTTCCGGAATGCGCGCCGCATCCTCGATCTCCACCACCCATTTCGCCATCTGGCCGAACATGCGGCGATAGTCGATCTCTTGGAAGGCCTCGCGTTCCATCTGGTCGCGCGCCACCTGGCCGATGAACAGGATCATCGGCGTCGAATCCTGGAAAGCCGTGTGCACGCCGACCGAGGCATTGGTGGCGCCCGGCCCGCGGGTGACGAAGCAGATGCCGGGCTTGCCCGTCAGCTTGCCATAGGCCTCCGCCATATAGGCCGCCCCGCCTTCCTGCCGGCAGATCACGAATTCGATCGTCTTTTCCGCATCATGGAAGGCATCCAGCACCGCCAGATAACTCTCGCCCGGCACGCCGAACACCCGCTCGACGCCATGGATTCTCAAGGCGTCGACCAGCACCTGGCCGCCGCTGCGGGCCTTGTTCTCGGTTTTCATGTCTGTCTCCCGGCCGTCAGATCACGGCATCTTCAAGGAAGGGGCGGTTCGCGGCCACACGCGCGTAGCCGAAGGGCGAAAGGTCGAGCGTGCGGAAGCCGCCATAGGTGATCAGTTCCGAAAGCCCCCGCCCCATGGCCGGCGACTGTTGCAGGCCATGGCCGGAAAAGCCGTTGGCGAAGAGGAAGTTCTTCAACTCGCCATGCGGGCCGAGGATGACATTGTGATCGAGCGTGCAATAATCGTAATGCCCCGCCCAACTGTTCACGACCTTGATCGCCTCGAAGGCCGGCACGCGATGGGCGAGCGTCTCCCAGATCTCATCCTCGAATTCGTGGTGCATCACCTCGAAATCGTTCGGATCGACCTCCGGATCGTGTTTCGGATAGGTGCCCATCAGGTAGAATTTCCCCTCTGGGCGGAAGAACACGCCGGTCGGGTCGATGGTGAGGCCGACCGAGCCTTCGAGCGGGGTGCGGCAATCCACGACGAACAGCGACCGCCGGCGTGGCTCGACCGGGATGTCGAGGCCGGCCATGCGGGCCATCTTCTTGCCGTTGGTGCCCGAGGTGTTGACCATCGTGCCGCAGGCGATCGTCTGCCCGCCCTTCGTCGTTACCGAGACCACGCGATCGCCCTCGCGGTTCACCGCGACAACTTCGTCCTCGATATATTCGACGCCGAGCGACCGGGCCTTCTTGCGGAAGCCCTGGAGGAGACCGACGCTGTCGAACCAGCCCTCGCCGCGCTCGCCGGTGCTGCCCAGCGTCAGCCCCTCGACGTTCAGCCAGGGAAACCGCCGGCCGAGCCCCTCGGGAGCGAGCAGCGAAACCTCGGCGCCGCAGGCGACCTGCGTTTCATGGTTGCGGCGAAGCACATCCGCGCCGCGCTCGTCGCCGGCGAGGAAGAGATAGCCGTTCTCGTGAAAGCCGATTTCCGGCGTGTCGTCGTCGACCGCGACGTTCTCCTCGAAATTGCGGATGAATTCCGTGCCGAACTGCGAGACCTTGACGTTGATCGCGTTGGAAAACTGGTGGCGGATGGAGCTGGAGGAGAGTGCCGTGGCCGAGCGCTGGTAGGTCCAGTCCTTCTCGATCACCAGCACGGAACCCGTAAAATCGGGATTGGTGGCGAGGAAATAGGCCGTGGCGCTGCCGACCACGGCTCCACCGACGATCACGACGTCATATGATGTCTTCGAAGCCTGCATCACTCGTCCTCGAAATGACCGGCAGCCGTGAAACTGCCGCCCTGGTAGCGCACGGCCGGGTCGTTCGGGTCGCCCTGCTCGGTCTTGGCGAAAACCTTGTCGGCATAGTCGTCGGCGCTGTCTTGCGGCTTGTAGCCGAGCACGGCGGCGGTGCGATTGTCCCAGAAGGCCTGCGAATTGTTCGACATGCCATAGGCGACCATGAAGCCGACGCGCGGCGCCGACAGGCTCTTTTCGACGAGCTGGCGGCAATCGCGATAGGAGAGCCAAGTGATGAGGTGGCGGCGATCGGTCGGCTCCGGAAAGCAGGAGCCGATGCGGAGCGAGACCGTCTCGATGCCGAACTTGTCGAAATAGTAACGCCCGAGGTTTTCCACGAAGGTCTTCGAGACGCCGTAGAGGCTATCCGGCCGCGTCGGCACGCTGCCGTCGATCGTCTCCGTTCGCTCGTAATAGCCGATGGCGTGCACGGAACTGGCATAGACGATGCGCTTGACGCCGTGGCGGCGCGCGGCCTCGTAGATGTGGTAGCCGCCGGAAATGTTGGAATCGAGGATGGTCTTCCATGCCCCTTCGAGCGGCTGCCCGCCGAGATGCACGATGGCGTCGCAGCCTTTCACCGCTTCCGAAACCGCATCGAAATCGGCAAGCTCCAGCGGGAAATCCTCCTCATGCGAGGCGACGTTTTCACAAGGTTTGCGGTCGGAAAGCCGGACGATCGTGCCGAGCCGCGTGCCGGACTGGCGAAGCGCCGTGCCGACGCTGCCGGCCGCCCCCGTCAATAAAACTCTCTGGAAATGGGACATGGGGTTCCTCGTTAGCGAAGCCGAGCCAAGGCATCGGCGATGCGCGCGATGGCCAGCGTGAGATTGTCGCGCGATGTGGCGAAGGACAGGCGGATATAGGGCTCGACGCCGAAGGCGGCGCCCGGCACGGTCGCGACCTTGCCTTCCGTCAGCAGGTAGGCGGCAAGCGCCGTGTCGTTCTCGATCACGGTGCCATCCGGTGCGGTCTTGCCGATATGGACGGCGCATTTCGGGAAGAGGTAGAAGGCGCCTTCCGGCGCGCGCACCTCAAGCCCCGGAATGGCGCGGAAGCCGCGTGTCACCAGCTCGCCGCGCGCCTTGTATTCCGCGACAGCCGTCGTGACGAAATCCTGCGGGCCGTTCAGCGCCGCGGCGGCGGCAACCTGCGTGATCGACGATGGGCAGGTCGTGCTCTGCGACTGCATCTTGTTCAGCACCTTCGTCAGCGCCTTCGGCCCCGCCGCATAACCCAGCCGCCAGCCGGTCATGGCATAGGCCTTGGAGACGCCGTTGATAAGCAGCGTGCGGTCGCGAAGCTCCGGGCAGGCATTGGCGAAGGAGGTGAAGGGCACGTCGGCACAGACGATGTGTTCGTAGATCTCGTCCGACATGATGGCGACGCGGGGATGGCGGGCCAGAACCTCGCCCAGCGCCTTCAGCTCGGCGGCGGTGTAGATCGCCCCTGTCGGGTTGGAAGGCGAATTGAACAGGAACCAGCGCGTCTTCGGCGTGATCGCCGCTTCCAGCCGTTCGGGCGTGATCTTGAAGGCCTGCTCGACGCCGCAGGGCACGATGACAGGCACGCCGCCATGTAAGATGACGATGTCCGTGTAGGAGACCCAGTAGGGCGCCGGCACGACCACCTCGTCGCCGGGCTCCAGCGTGCCGAGGAAGGCATTGAACAGAATCTGCTTGGCACCGTTGCCGATGGAAATCTCGTCCATGGCATAGTCGAGACCGTTCTCCCGCTTGAATTTGCGGACGATCGCCTCACGCAGCTCCGGCAGGCCATCGGGCGCGGTGTAGCGGGTGATGCCGCGCTTCATCGCATCCACCGCGGCGTCCACGATATGGGCGGGCGTGTCGAAATCCGGCTCACCGAGCGACAGGTCGATCACCTGCTCACCCTTCGCCCGCATGGCCTTCGCCGCCATGGAAACAGCCATTGAGGGCGAGGATTTGATGGTGGATGCCCGAAGACTTTCAAACGCGATCATGTTCATGCCTTGCCTCCCGCCTTGCCGTAAAGCGCGGCCTGCTCCTCTGTGATGTAACCATGCCTGACGTCATGGGCGACGACCTCTGCCGGACGCGCGGCCGGATCGCCATAACCTCCGCCGCCGGGCAGCGAGAGCACGAGGCGCCGACCTTCCGGCACGAATTGCAGGCCCTTGCCCTTCAGCGCCGTGCCGTCATCGAGCGCCACGCCGCCGGGCGCGCCGTCGAGGCCACCGTCACGGCCGCGGGCCGGGTGGTTCAAGCGGTCGAACATGGCGGAGAAGCGGAACGAAAACCCTTCGGCCGCTTCGATCTCGATCATCTGGCCGAGACCGCCGCGCTGGGCGCCAGCCCCGCCGGAGCCTTCGCGCAGTTCCTTGCGCCAGACGATGACCGGGCCGACATTCTCCGTCGCCTCAATCGGCATGGTGTGCACGCCGCTCGGGAAGGCGGTGGCGTTCAGCCCGTCCAGCGAGGCACGCGCGCCGGAACCGCCGGAATTGAACATCAGGATTTCCGCGCCCTTGCCGCCGATCTGGTCGGAAAGGGGTCGCACACTCATATGCAGGTTCCAGAGCGCGCTGGCACCCTCCGCCGGCACCTGGCCGGGCAGCGCCTGGTGCAGCGCGCCGAGCACGAGATCCGGCACGAAATGGCCGAGCACGTGGCGCACGGCGACGGGCGCAGGGCGCTTGGCATTGAGGATGCAGCCTTCGGGCGCCGCGACATCGAAGGGCGCGAGCGAGGCGGCATTGTTCGGAATTTCCGGCGCGACCACGCATTTGATGCCGTAGCAGGCGTAGGCCTTGGCATAGACGAGCGGCACGTTAATGCCGAACTTGCTCATGCCCGACGTGCCGTCGAAATCGACCAGCACGCCCTCCGGGCCGATGGTGAGCTTGGCAGCCAGATGCACCGGCTCGCCATAACCGTCGAGATCGAGGCTGTAGGACCAGCTGCCATGCGGCAGGTTCTTCAGCCGCTCCAACGTTGCCTCGCGGCTGTGCTTCAGGATGAAGCCGCCGATCATCGACAGGTCTTCGAGATTGAATTCCGTCAGCATGTCGATGAGGCGACGGTGGCCGGTCTCGTTGCAGGCGGCGAGCGCATGAAAGTCGCCGACCACCTTGTCGTTCTCCCGCACATTGTTGCGCACGATGTGGATGAGCGTGCGGTTCAGTTCGCCGCGCTCGACGAACTTCATGATCGGGATGAAGAGGCCCTCTTCATAGACTTCGCGCGCATCCGGCCCGAAGCCGCGACCGCCGATATCGACCACATGGGCGGTGGAGGCGAAATAGCCGACCAGCTTGCCATGATGGAAGGACGGCGTGACGACCGTGATGTCGTGCAGGTGGCCGGTGCCCTTCCACGGATCGTTGGTGATGTAGACGTCGCCTTCAAAGATGTTTTCCGGACCGATATCGCGGATGAAATGGGCGACGGATTCGGCCATGGCGTTGACATGGCCCGGCGTGCCGGTGACGGCCTGCGCCAGCATGCGGCCTTCGAGGTCGAACACCCCGGCGGAGAGGTCGCCCGCCTCGCGCACGGAGGTGGAAAACGCGGTGCGGATCAGCGTTTGGGCCTGTTCCTCCACGACGGAGATCAGGCGGTTCCACATGACCTGCATATGGATATCGATCAGAGATCGATTTTCGGGGGACTGGTTCATCGGTTCGTTCCTTACAGCCGGGTAACGAGCAGGCACCCGTCGTTCTGGACGACGGCCTTGAAGGCGGCGGTGAGCATGGTGGAGGTCTCGCGCTCCACGACGATGGCGGGACCTTTCACGACATCGCCGGGCTTCAGGTCATCACGCTCATGAATGCCGGCATCAAGGAAGGCGCCTTGCGCGGCTTCGAAGAGACGGCGGGTCTTTGCCGACGTGACGACGCTGCCCTCATCGACAGCGGCAACCCGTTCCACCGGCGGCAGCGGCGAACTGGCCTTCACGGACCAGCTGACGATCTCGATGTCCAGCCCCTCGATGGCGCGGCCGAAGAAGCGGGCATAATCGGCTTCGAACAGGTCCACGAGCTTTTCCGCGCTCTGAGCATCGAACCGATCGGCGGCGAGCGCCACGGGAATATCCCAGCCCTGCCCCGCATACCGCATGAAGAGCGTGCGTTCGATCACCGGTGCGCCGGCATCCAGCCCGCCTTCCACGAAGCCGGTCGCCTCGGCCTTCATGCTGTCCAGCAGATGATTGGCCGCGGTAAAATCGAAATCGGAGAGATTGAAGACGGCGCTGCGCACCGATTCATAGCCGAAGGGCGCGCGCAGGAAGCCGATGGCCGAACCGACACCGGCACCGGCCGGCACGAGGAAGGTGGAGATGCCCATCTTCTCGCAAAGCCTTGCGGCATGCAGCGGGCCAGCGCCGCCGAAGGTGATCATGGTGAAATCGGCGATGTTCTTGCCGTTTTCGACCGTGTGGACGCGGCCGGCATTGGCCATGTTCTCGTCCACCATCTCGCAGGTGCCGTAGGCGGCGCCATCCGGATCGAGGCCGATCACCGCGCCGATATCGTCCGCCATCGCCTGACGGCTCGCCGCGACGGAGAGCGGAATGGCGCCACCGGCAAAGTTGTCGGGGTCGAGCTTGCCGAGAATGAGGTCCGCATCGGTGACGGTCGGGTTCTTGCCGCCGCGCTGGTAACAGGCCGGACCGGGCTCGGAGGCGGCGGAATGCGGGCCGACGCGGATCTGACGCATGGCATCGACGCCGGCGATGGAGCCGCCGCCGGCACCGATTTCCACCATCTCGACCACAGGAATGGAGATCGGCATGCCGGAGCCCTTGCGGAAGCGATAGGTGCGGGCGACCTCGAAGGTCTTGGCGGTCTTCGGCACCTGGTTCTCGATCAGGCAGATCTTGGCCGTCGTGCCGCCCATGTCGAAGGAGAGCACCGTGTCGAGGCCGTGGCGCCGGGCGATATCGGCGGCGAAGATCGCGCCGCCCGCGGGACCGGATTCGACGAGGCGCACCGGAAACTCCGAGGCGCTTTCCACCGAGACGATGCCGCCGCCGGAATGGATCATGAAGACCGGACATCCGACGCCGATCTGCTTCAGCGAGACGACGAGACGGTCGAGATAGGATTTGATCGCGGGCTTCACATAGGCATTGGCGCAGACCGTGTTGAAGCGCTCGAATTCGCGCATCTGCGGCGAGACTTCCGACGAGATCGACACGGAGACATGTGGCAGGCGCTTCACGAGGGCGTCGCGCACGGCGGCCTCATGCGCGCCGTTGGCGTAAGCGTGGATGAAGCCGATGGCGACGCTTTCATAGCCGCCTGCCGCGATGGCCGAGACGACGGCCTCGACGGAAGCCTCGTCCAGCGCCAGCAGCACCTTGCCGGCGGCGTTCATGCGTTCGCGCACGGTAAAGCGGTCGGCTCGGGCGATCAGTGCCGGCGGCAGGGTGATGTTGAGATCGTACTGCTCGAAGCGGTTTTCCGTGCGCATTTCCAGCGTGTCGCGAAAACCCTCGGAGGTGACGAAGGCGGTCTTGGCGCCGCGCCGCTCGATCAGCGCATTGGTGGCGAGCGTCGTGCCGTGGATCAGCAGGCCGATTTCCGAGAGCGCGATGCCGGCGAGTTCGGCGACGGCGGCGACGCCCTTGAGGATCGCCCGCTCCGGTGCGGTGTAGTCGGTCAGCACCTTCGTCGAATGGAGCGCGCCATCCACATCGAGGGCGATGTCCGTGAAGGTGCCGCCGATATCCACCCCGACGCGGCAGTTCCGCGGTGCGTTGTTCACCATGTCGTTCCCCACACTCGATTCCCTGTCGCTTGGACCTTTGAGCACCAGTTTCCACGGCTGGCGCAGCGATGCAAGATTTCTGCTTGACGGATTTTGGATATATCACTTATCATACATGTGTCAACTTGAAATACCGACGGATTGCGACAGGGGAAGCGTCGCAATCACGACAGAGACCGTTTGCCACCAACCCGGCCGGAAGAGCCGGCGGCGGGCGGAAAAGAACCAGAACGCCGATTGAACGCGCGTCGCATCAAGGAAGATCAACGGCTTAACCAGAGGGAAGCCTTTCATGACTCGTTTCTCGACATTCTTCGCGGCCACCGCGATTGCATCTTCGCTGTTTCTCGTTCCGGCACTCGCCGCCGACACCATCAAGATCGGCGTCGCCGGCCCGATGACCGGCGCCAACGCCACCTTCGGCGAGCAGGTCTGGACAGGCGTCTCGGCCTATGTGAACGAAGTGAACGCCTCCGGCGGCATTGACGGCAAGCAGATCGAGCTCGTGAAGGGCGACGATGCCTGCGAGCCGAAACAGGCCGTCGCCGTCGCCAACCGCTTCGTCGACCAGGACAAGGTGCAGGCCGTCGTCGGCCATTTCTGCTCGTCGAGCACGATCCCGGCCTCGGAGATCTACAACGACAACGGCATCCTGACGGTCACGCCGTCCTCGACCAACCCGATCGTCACCGATCGCGGCTTCGAGACCATGTTCCGCACCTGCGGGCGCGACGACCAGCAGGCTGTGGTCGCCGGCGCCTTCATTCTCGATACGCTGAAGCTCGACAAGATCGCGCTGATCCATGACAAGGACACCTATGGCCAGGGCCTCGTCGATGCCTTGAAGAAGACGCTGGAAGAGCGCGGCGTCGAACCGGTGCTCTACGAGGGCCTGACGCGCGGCGAGCGCGACTTCAATGCGCTGGTCACCAAGATCAAGAGCGCCGGCGCCACCGCCGTCTATTTCGGCGGCCTCATTCCGGAAGCTGGCCCCCTCATCCGCCAGATCCACGAACAGGGCCTCGACGTGAAGTTCGTCAGCGGCGATGCGCTGGCCCAGACCGAAATCGTCACCGCCGCCGGCGGCGCGCAGAACCTGAAGAACGTCTACTACTCCTCCGCCGCCAACCCGCTGGAAGACCCGGCGACGGCGGATGCGCAGGCGGCGTTGAAGAAGGCGAACATCGCCCCCGACAACTACACGCTCTTCGGCTATGCCAGCGCGCAGACCATCGTCGCGGCCGTCCAGGGCACCAAGGAAGGCTCCGTCGAGGACCAGATCGCGTGGCTTCGCGCCAACTCCGTCAAGTCGGCGGTTGGTGATCTCGCCTGGAACGACAAGGGCGACGTGAAGGACTTCAAGTTCGTCTTCTACGCCTTCGACGACGCGGGCGCCCCGGTTCCCAGCAACTAAGCTCCTTCGAGCCGGCCGGCTGAAGCGCGTCTTCAGCCGGCCTCCAATTGCCAGAACAATCCATAAAGGGGTTCGCCATGGACGCGTTCATCTTGGCGCAGCAGCTCGTCAACGGCGTGACGCTCGGCACGATTTACGGCCTCATCGCCGTCGGATACACCATGGTCTACGGGGTCATCCGCATGATCAACTTCGCCCATGGCGATGTCTACATGGTCTCCGCCTATATCGCCGCGATCACGCTGGCCGTGCTGCATTTCTTCGGCTTCCAGTCCGTGCCCTTCGCACTGATCTCGATCCTCATCATCACCTGCGTTATTACCGGCATTTATGGCTGGGCGATCGAGCGGGTGGCCTACCGGCCGCTTCGGGGCTCCACCAAGCTCGCGCCGCTGATCTCGGCGATCGGCATCTCGCTGATGCTGCAGAGCTATGTGCAGATCTCGCAGGGCGCGCGCGACCAGGGCGTGCCGATCCTCATCCAGGGCGCCTTCCGCTTCGGCGAGGGCCAGCATTTCGTGCAGATCACCTATATGCAGACGGTGATCCTGATTGCAGCGCTGGTCGCCATGGGCATCCTCACCTATGTGATCAACTATACGCGCATCGGCCGCGAATGCCGCGCCACTCGGCAGAACCGGCAGATTTCCGCCATCCTCGGCGTCAACACGGACCGGATCATCTCCTCCGTCTTCGTCATCGGCGCGGCGACGGCCGCCGTGGGCGGCACGCTGGTGACCTTCAACTACGGTTCGTTCAATTTCTTCATCGGCTTCGTCATGGGCATCAAGGCCTTCACCGCGGCCGTTCTCGGCGGCATCGGCTCGCTGCCGGGCGCCGTGCTCGGCGGCATCCTGCTCGGCCTGACGGAGGCGCTGTTCGCCGGCTACGTCAGCACCGATTACAAGGACGTCTTCGCCTTCTCGCTCCTCATCATCCTCCTGTTCTTCCGCCCCTACGGCCTGCTCGGCCGGGCGGAAGTGCAGAAGGTCTGACGGGAGGAAACGCCATGCAGAACAATCGCCTTGCCTCCCTTCTCAAGGAAGCCGTCCTCACCTTCGTCATCTCGCTCATCCTGTTCGGACCGATCTCCGGCCTGGTGCTCGACGGCTTCGGTTTTCGCAACGAACTCGGCCGTTCGGTGACGCTCGCGGCCATCATCACGGCCGGCCGCGTGCTCGTCTCGCTTGCCGGCATGAGCGAAATCGGCAAACGCCTGCGCAGCCGGCTCACGAGCAGCAATTCCGGCGTCACCGTCAATACCGGGCAGGAACGCTCTCCCCTCCTGCCGCTCGCGGTGCTGTTCCTTGCCGGTCTCGCCCTGCCCTTCTTCGCCGACAAATATTTCCTCGGCATCGCGATCCTCGCGCTGATCTATTGCCTGCTCGGCTTGGGCCTCAATATCGTCGTCGGCCTTGCCGGCCTGCTCGATCTCGGCTTCGTCGCCTTCTATGCGGTCGGCGCCTATCTCTTGGCGCTCGGCTATCAGTATCTCGGCCTCGGCTTCTGGAGCGCGCTGGTCATCGCGCCCTTCCTCGCCGGGCTTTTCGGCATGGTCCTCGCATTCCCCGTGCTGAAGATGCATGGCGACTATCTCGCCATCGTCACGCTCGGCTTCGGCGAGATCATCCGCCTGGTGCTGAACAACTGGCTGGAATTCACTGGCGGACCGAACGGCGCGCCCGTGCCCGCCCCCACCCTCTTCGGCCTCGAATTCACCCGCACGGCCAAGCAGGGCGGCGTGCCGATCCATGAATTCCTCGGCATCAGCTATAGCGGCGACTACAAGTTCTGGTTCATCTATGTCGTGCTGTTCCTCGTCGTCTGCGCGGTCATCTACGCCGTGCACCGGCTGCGTGTCATGCCGCTCGGGCGCATGTGGGAAGCGTTGCGCGAAGACGAGATCGCCTGTCGCTCGCTCGGCGTGAACCACGTCTTTACGAAACTTTCCGCCTTCATGCTCGGTGCCTCAACGGGCGGCATTGCCGGCGTGTTCTTCGCGGTCCACCAGGGCTTCGTGAACCCGACATCCTTCACCTTCTTCGAATCCGCCCTCATCCTCGCCATCGTCGTGCTCGGCGGCCTCGGCTCCACGGTCGGCGTCGTCCTTGCCGCCATCGTGCTGACCATCCTGCCAGAGCTGCTGCGCGACTTTGCCGAATACCGCGTGCTGGTCTTCGGCATCCTCATGGTGGTGATGATGATCTGGAAGCCGCGCGGCCTGGTGCGCCTCACCCGCCCCGCCTTCTTCCCCTCCAGCCACAGCGAGGCGGGCATCGCGCTCCGTCTTGAGCCGCAGACGGAGGCCGGACGATGAAGACGCCTATTCTGGAAGTCCAGAACGTCACCATGCGTTTCGGCGGCATCGTCGCCAATCGCGATGTCAGCTTCGCCGCCGAGAGGGGCGCCATCACCGCGCTGATCGGCCCGAACGGTGCCGGCAAGACGACGATCTTCAACTGCATCACCGGCTTCTACCGCGCCAGCGAAGGCCGCATCCTGCTCAATGGTCGCAACGGCCCGCAGGATATCGGCCAGTTGATGACGCGGCCGATTACCGGCGGCTCGCACCTCGTCACCCGCGCCGGCATCGCCCGCACCTTCCAGAACATCCGGCTGTTCAAGGAAATGTCGGTGGTGGAAAACCTGCTGGTCGCCCAGCATCTCGCCACCCGCAACAACCTGCTGAGCGGCGTCTTCCGCACCCGCGCCTACCGCGCCGCCGAGACCGAGGCGGTCGACCGCGCCTATTTCTGGCTGTCCCAGATGAACCTCGCCAGCGACGCCAACCGCCTTGCCGGGGAACTGCCCTATGGCCGCCAGCGGAGGCTTGAGATCGCGCGGGCCATGTGCACCTCGCCGGCGCTGATCTGCCTCGACGAGCCGGCCGCCGGCCTCAACCCGTCGGAGACGCGGGAACTCTCCGAGGTCATCCAGCGGCTCTGCGCCGAACATGATCTCTCCGTGCTCGTCATCGAACACGACATGGGCCTCGTCATGCGCATCGCCGACCATATCGTCGTGCTCGATCACGGCGAGGTCATATCCGACGGCACGCCGGACAGCGTCGCCAACGACCCGGCGGTAATCGCCGCCTATCTCGGCGTCAGCGAGGAAGAGGTGACGGCATGAGCACGACAGAAACCACCGCCGGCCCGCTGCTGCAATTCGAAAGCGTGCATGCCCATTACGGGCCTGTCGAGGCGCTGAAAGCGGTCGACGTGCAGATCTCGAAGGGCGAGATCGTCAGCCTGATCGGCGCGAACGGCGCCGGCAAGACGACGCTCCTCGCCACCATCTTCGGTGCGCCGCGCACCTCGTCCGGCCGCATCCTGCATCGCGGCGAGGACATTTCGACCCTGCCGACGAACCGCATTTCGCGGCGCGGCATCGCGCTGGTGCCGGAAGGACGGCAGATCTTCCAGGACATGACCGTCGAGGAAAACCTGATGATGGGCACGACGCCCATCGGCATGGGGCATTTCGAGGAGGACCGGGCGCAGATGTTCGACCTCTTCCCGCGCCTCAAGGAGCGCCGCAGCCAGACGGCCGGCACCATGTCGGGCGGCGAGCAGCAGATGCTGGCGATCGCGCGGGCCATGATGGCGCGGCCGGAACTGATCCTCTTCGACGAACCGTCGCTGGGGCTCGCACCCCTTGTCGTCAAGCGGGTCTTCGAAGTGCTGGCGGAGATCGCCGCCATGGGCAAGACGATCTTCCTCGTCGAGCAGAACGCCAACCATGCGCTGAAACTCTCGCAGCGCGCCTATGTGATGGTCAACGGCCGGATCCATCTTTCCGGTGAAAGCGCTGCGCTGCTCGACAATGCCGAAGTGCGCAAGGCCTATCTCGGCCTGCATTGAGGGCTCAGAGAGCCTGCGGCGCGAGGAACTGGTAATAGGCCCAGACGAGTGCGATCACGGCGATGACGGCGAGCCAGATGAGGCCCTTTTTCGGTCCCGGCGCCTTGGGCTTGTTCTCGGGCTCCGGCTTCCGGCGTTCGAATTTCAGAACATTGTTGTCGTTCAAGGCGGCCTCCGACGCACGGGCAGAACAAATCGCGCAGAGATTTACCGGCGATTGACCCCGACCGGCAAGCGCCTCGGCGCAAAAGTTCCCGTCTTTCCGTCAGGCCGTTTTCCCGAGCGCGGCGATCCGTTCGAAATGGCTGCGCCCGAGAAGACCGGCGCCGTCGCGGATATCGGCGGCGATGGCGGCCTTCAGGGCTTCCGCATCCTGCTTGACGATTGCCACCAGCGCCTCGGCGTGCCGGTCGACCTGGTAGGTCTCCGACAGCGTCTCGCCCGCCCGGCGCATGAAGGGCCCGAGGCGCAGCCAGAGGGATTCGATCAGCGGCAGCAGCACGGTGCCCGGCCGCGCCTCGTAAAGGCAGCGGTGGAAATCGAAATTCGCCTCCACCAGCCGCCCGAAAGCGCCCTCTGCAAGTGCTTGGTCGGCCTGCTTGTCGAAGGCCCGCATGCGGGCGAGCCGTGTCTCGTCGATAAAGGGCATGGCGCGCTCGGCAGCCCGCGTTTCCAGCGCCACGCGGGCCTCCAGCACCTCTTCGAAACGCTGCGGATCGAGGTCCGGCACGCGCACCCGGCGGTTGTCGAGCAGCTCCAGCGCGCCATCGGCGACGAGGCGGTGCAGGGCCTCGCGCACCGGCATCGCGCTGACGCCAAGCGTCTCGGCAAGGCCGTTGATGGTGACCGGGTCGCCCGGCTCGAACTGGCCCGTCATGATGCCCCGCCTGAGCACGCGGTAGACCCACTGCTTGGCCGATTCGGAAGTCTCTCGACTGGCTGCAACCAACATGCTCAAATCCTCCCGTCTGCAGACCCGGCCCATGCCGTCTTTCGTCTCAGGGCTGAATTCCGTGATCTTTGCACGCAGGGCGGATAAATTCCCAAAGCACAAAATGGCCCTTTACAGATTTGATCAAATTATGGTTTGTTGTGATCATAAGCAAGACAAGCCTATCACATAAGAGCCGTGATTAGCGGCCGGACGAGAGGACAGCCGGCGGATCGGGCAAAGCTCGGGACACGCCTGCCGAAAAACGGGGAACCGATGACTGAGACCCGAACGACCGGTGCCCATGGCGGCGCCATTGGCATGCATGGCATCAAGAAATGGTTCGGCAACTTCCAGGCCGTCAACGACGTCTCGCTGGAAATCCGCTCGAATGAATTCTTCACCCTTCTCGGCCCGTCCGGCTGCGGAAAGACCACCCTCCTTCGCATGATCGCCGGTTTCGAACTGCCCACCGAAGGGCAGGTCCTGCTCGACGGGACGGACATTTCCCGCCTGCTGCCGAACCAGCGGCCGGTCAACACGGTGTTTCAGAACTACGCCCTCTTCCCGCACCTGACGGTGGCCGAAAACATCGGTTTCGGCCTGAAGATGCTGGGCAAGCCGAAGTCGGAAATCGACTCGGTCGTGGGCGACATGCTGAAGCTCGTGCATCTCGACGGGCGCGGCAACAACCCGGTCACCCAGCTTTCCGGCGGCCAGCAGCAGCGCGTGGCGCTTGCCCGCGCCCTTGCACCGCGACCGAAGGTGCTGCTGCTCGACGAACCGCTCTCCGCCCTCGATCTCAAGCTGCGCAAGTCCATGCAGGTGGAACTGAAGCGACTCCAGACCGAAACCGGCATCACCTTCGTCTTCGTCACCCACGACCAGGAAGAAGCGCTCACCATGTCCGACCGCATCGCCGTCATGTCGACGGGCACGGTGCGCCAGATCGGCTCGCCCTGGGACATCTACGACCGCCCGTCCGAACGCTTCGTCGCCGATTTCATCGGTGAGACGAACTTCCTGGAGGCAGACGTCGTTTCGGTTTCCGGCGACAAGGCCCGCGTGCGGCTCTCGTCGGGTGCTGAAATCTCCGCCACCTATCCGGAAGGCGTCACGCCACAGGGCAAGGTCACCATCGTCATCCGCCCCGAACATGCCCGCCTCGGCCCGCCCGGCTCCGGCGTGCTGGAAGGCGCGATCCACACCATCGTCTATCTCGGCACGGACAACCATTTCCACGTCACGATCGATGACGGAAAGACCTTCACCGTGCGCCAGCAGAACGCCAACAGCGCCCCCTGCGGCTTCTCCGTTGGCGAACGCATCAGCGTCGCCATCAATGATGACGTCGCACAGATCCTGAGGGACTAGAGATGACGGACAGTGCTCAGGACGTCGGCGAACAGAGGCAGAAGAAGGACGTCCGGGATCGCTGGCTGCTCAGCGCGCCCGCCCTTGTGCTCATCCTCGCCGCGGGGGTCGGTCCCCTTCTCATCGTGGTGTTCTATTCCTTCCTCGCGCCGGGCAGCTATGGCGACGTGAAGCTGGAATTCTCCTCGGAGGGCTGGTTCAACGTGCTCTTCACGCGCGATATTTTCGACGAGACCGTTTCGCTCGCCGACGCGCATTTCCTGATCTTCTGGCGCAGCGTCAAGCTTGCATTCGCCACCACCGTGCTTTGCCTGATCTTCGGCTTCCCGACGGCCTATTTCATCGCGACACGCGCCCCGCACAACCGCTCGCTCTGGCTGTTCCTGATCACCATTCCGTTCTGGACGAACATGCTCATCCGCACCTTCGCCATCCAGGAGGTGATCCGCAGCGAGGGCATCGTCAATTCCTTTCTGATGTCGATCGGCCTCATCTCGTCGCCGATCCAGATGATGTTCACCGACTTCGCCATCATGCTCGGCATGACGTATGTCTACCTGCCGCTGATGGTGCTGCCGCTCTATGCGAGCCTGGAAAAGCTCGATTTCCGGTTGATCGAGGCTGGCTACGACCTCTACGCCTCCCGCTTCGGCGTCCTGTGGCGCATCGTCATCCCGCTGGTCAAGCCCGGCATCATCGCCGGCTCCATCCTGGTTTTCGTGCCGGCGCTCTCGGCCTATGTCGTGCCCCGCGTTCTCGGCGGCGGCAAGAACCTGATGCTCGGCAACCTGATCGAACTGCAATTCGGCCAGGGGCGGAACTGGCCGCTCGGCGCGGCGCTCTCCGTCACGCTCGTCATTATCGTGCTGTTTGCGATGCTCTATTACGTGCGCAATGCATCCAAGAGCGGAGGCAGCGCCCATGGCTAAGTCCTTCTCGATCAAGCGGCAACCGGGTTTCGCGACGATCGCGATGCTGTGCTTCTTCCTGCTCTACCTGCCGATCGCCACGCTCGTCGTCTATTCCTTCAACTCGGGCACCTCGATCGCCACCTGGGAAGGCTTTTCGCTGCGCTGGTTCGAAAGCGCCTGGAACAACCAGCAGGTGATGGAAGCCTCCTGGCGGTCGCTGCGCATCGCCGCGGTCGCCGCCGTCATCGCCACGGCCTGCGCGACGCTCGCGGCCATCGCCACCACGCGCACCGCACCCTATCGCGGCCTCACCTTCAAATATTCCATTATCAACATGCCGCTGCTGGTGCCGGAAATCGTCACCGCGGTGGCGCTCCTGATCCTCTTCTCGCGCATCAAGGTGTGGACCGGTTATTCCGGCCTCGGCTACCTCATCGTCGCGCATGCGGCCTTCTGCATTCCCTTCGCCTATATGCCGATCCGCGCGCGGCTCGAAAGCATGGACCTCTCGCTGGAACGGGCGGCATCCGACCTCTACGCCTCGTCCTTCCAGACCTTCCGCTATGTCACGCTGCCGTTGCTCTGGCCCGGCATTCTCGCCGGCCTGATGCTGGCCTTCGTGATCTCGCTCGACGACGTCGTCATCACCGAGTTCGTCAAGTCCGGTGGACAGGATACGCTGCCGACCTACATGCTGGGTCAGTTGCGCCGTGTCGTGACGCCGGAGATGAACGCGATCTCGACAGCCTTCCTCGTGCTGTCGCTCGCAATCGTCACCGTCTTCTTCTTCCTCAGCCGGAACCCGAACAAAAACAACGAATAGACAAAGGAGAACAGCCAATGAAAATGAAACTGGGATTGATCGTACTCGCGGCCGGCATGATGGCCTCCACCGCCATCGCGCATGCCGAGGGTGAACTCAACATCTTCAACTGGGGCAACTATACCAGCCCCGAAATGATCAAGAAGTTCGAAGAAGCCTACAAGGTCAAGGTGACGGTCACCGACTACGACTCGAACGATACCGCGCTTGCCAAGATCCGCCAGGGCGGCCACGGCTTCGACATCGTCGTGCCATCGGCAAGCGTCGTGCCGATCTGGATTTCGGAAGGCCTGCTGCTCGAATCGCGCCCCGACCAGATGGAGAACTTCAAGAACGTCGATCCGCAGTGGGTTGACGTGCCGTTCGACACGGGTCGCCACTATACGGTTCCGTGGCTGTGGGGCACCACGGGCGTGACCGTCAACAAGTCGATCTACAAGGGCGACATCAACACATCCGCCATCTTCCTCGATCCGCCGGCCGAACTCGTCGGCAAGGTCAATGTCGTGCCGGAAATGTCCGACGTCATGCACATGGTCGTGACCTATGCGGGCGGCGAGCCCTGCACCGGCGACCTGACGGTTCTCAAGAAAGCGCGCGACATCCTCACGGCCGCCAAGCCGAAGTGGATCTCGATGGACTACGGCAATATCGAGAAATATTCGAAGGTCGACCTTGCCGCCGGCGTGAACTGGAACGGCGCATCGTTCCGCGCCCGTCTGCAGAACCCGGACGTCGTCTACGGCTACCCGAAGGAAGGCTATCCGGTCTGGATGGACAATGCCGCGATCCTCAAGGATGCCAAGAACGTCGACAACGCCAAGCTTTTCTTGAACTTCATCATGGATCCGGAAAATGCCGCGATGATCTCGACCTTTGCGCGCTACGCCAATGGCATCAAGGGCTCGGAGCCCTTCATGCCGGCAGACATGAAGGATGCGCCGGAAATCAACATTCCGGCCGAACTGAAGGCCGCAGGCAAGTTCAACCTCGCCTGCGCACCGGAAGTGCAGGAGCTCTACACCAAGCTCTGGACCGAACTGCAGAAGTAAGCGGCCCCGGCCGAAACAAATGAGGACTGCCCTACGCGGGAAGGCACATCGCCTTCCCGCGCTTCGGCTGGATGTGTCATGATCAAGACGTTCAAGGACCAGCACGGCTTTGCCCGCGCCGATGTCACCCTCGCCAATTGGCGCACTGCCCCCTATAGCCGCTGGACCTTTCAGAATGTCCGCGATTTCGTGCCGACGGCGGTGATCGCCGCGGAAGCCGCCGTGGCGGAAGTGCCGCTTCAAAGCGATGCCTTCCTCGACACGGCGATGGAAACCGGCCTTGCGGGTGCCGCAAGCGCGCGCGCCTTCCTCGACTTCGCCCATACCGACGCCTTCGTCATGATGCGCCGGGGCGAAGTCGTTGCGGAATATTACGCGCCGCATGCCGACCCCAACGCGCCGCATCTCGTCTTCTCCATCTCGAAGTCGCTGACGGCGGTCGTTTCCGGCATTCTCGAGGCCCAGGGTCTCATCGATCCCGACCGGCCGGTGACGGACTACCTTCCCGAGGCCAAGGGCGGCGTCTATGGCGACTGCACCTATCGCGACGTGCTCGACATGCGCGTCAGCCTAGATTTCGAGGAAGCCTATCTCGACCCGCACGGCGCCTTCGCGCGTTATCGCCGCGCCATGCTCTGGAACCCGCCGGAGCCGAATATTCAGCCCGAGACACTCGCCTCCTTCCTCGTCACCTTGCAGAAGGCAGAACGTCCGCATGGCGGGCCATTCTACTACGCCTCACCGAATGCTGACCTGCTCGGCGTCGTCATCGAGCGTGTCACGGGCGCGCGCTTCGCCGACCTCACCTCCGAACTGCTGTGGAAGCCGATGGGCGCCAAGGGCAATGCCGATATCAGCGTGGATGCCATCGGTACGCCGCGCACCGCCGGCGGCGTCTCCATGACGGCGCGCGACCTCGCGCGTCTGGGCGAATTGCTGCGCAACGGCGGCGCGCGCGATGGCAAGCAGATCGTGCCGGAAGCCTGGATCCGCGACATGCAGGAAAACGGCGACAAGGAGGCCTGGCAGCAGGGCCGCAATGTCGACCTGCCGAACGGGCGCTACCGCAGCCAGTGGTATCAGTCCGGCGAGGCCGACCAGGCCTTTTGCGCCATCGGCATCCACGGCCAATGGCTCTATGTCGATCCCAGCACCGAAACGGTCATCGTCAAGCTCTCCTCCCACCCCGAACCGCTGGGCGACGAGGAGAACCAGGACCTGTTCACGTTCCTCCGGGCGCTCAGCCGCCGGGCAATCTAAAAAACATCGAGGAAACACGCCATGCAGACCGAAGCGAGCTTTATCATCCGCAACGCGCGGGTGCTGACGATGGACGAGGCGAACCCGCGGGCAGCCGCGGTCGCCGTTGCCGGCAACCGCATCCTGGCCGTCGGTTCCGAAGCCGAGATCGACGCCTTTTCCGGCCCCGATACCCATGTCATCGACGCCAAGGGCGGCACGGTGCTGCCGGGCTTCAACGAAGCGCACATGCATATTTTCGGCGGTTCCGCCGAGCTCAGCGAACTGTCGCTTTCCGGCGTCAAGGGTTTTGACGCGCTGGAAGCCGCGATCAAGGCCTATGCGGCCCAATATCCGGAGCGCCAGTTGCTGGTCGCCCAGCAGGCCGACTACACGATCCTCTCCGACGAAGAGCGCGTGACGCGCCATCACCTCGACCGGATCCTCTCGGACCGCGCGCTGCTCATCTTCGCACCCGACCACCACACCGCCTGGGCGAACACGCTCGCCCTCAAGATGGGCGGCATCCTGGAAGGCCGCGACGTGGGCGTCGGCAACGAGATCGTCATGGGCGACGACGGCCTTGCCAACGGCGAATTGCGCGAAAGCAACGCCATCCGCCCGGTCTCGGCCCTCGGCGAGACCGGCGGACGCGAAATGCTCGGCGTCGGCACCGGCGGCGATCCGGAGCATGTGACGGCGGAAGAACGCGCCGGCGACATCGCGATCATCAAGCAGGGCCTCGCCTATGTCGCCTCGCTCGGCATCACCTCGTTGCAGAACATGGACGGCAGCCTCTATCAGCTCGAAATGCTGGACGAGATCGAGCGCACGGTCGGCCTTCCGGTGCGCGTGCGCATGCCCTTCCACATGAAGAACTTCATGCCGCTGTCGGACCTTGAAACCAAGGCCGCCGCCTGGCGCGACCGCTTCAACTCCGACCGCCTGCGCTGCGACTTCGTCAAGCTCTTCATGGACGGCGTGACGGAATCGGGCACGGCGGTCTTCGTCGAGGACTATGCCCACCAGCCGGGCCTGAAGGGCGATCCGCTGTTTTCGCAGGCGCATTTCGACGATGTCGCGATCGCCTCCGACAAGCTCGGCCTGCCGGTCGCGGTGCATGCCATCGGCGACGGCGCGGTGCGCATGGTGCTGAACGGCTATGAGGCCGCGATCAACGCGAACGGCAAGCGCGACAGCCGCAACCGCATCGAGCATATCGAGGTCGTGCATCCGGACGACATTCCGCGCTTCAAGGAACTCGGCACCGTCGCCTCCATGCAGCCGACCCACCCGCCGGGCAGCGCCGGCCTGCCGCTCGAACCCTACCTTTCCTACATCGGTGAAGACCGCTGGCCCTATGCCTTCGCGTGGCGCACGCTGGTCGATGCCGGGGCCGAGATCGTCTTTGCCACCGATTGGCCGGTCTCGCCGCTCGATCCGATGAACTGCATCCAGTGCGCCATGACGCGCGAGGTCTGGAAGGACGGCATGAAGGATGAGCGGCTTTCGCTTAACGAAACGCTCGCCGCCTATACGAAGAACGGCGCCTGGGTGGAGTTCATGGAAGACCGCAAGGGCGTGCTGAAGCCCGGCTATCTCGCCGATATCGTCGTGCTTTCCGGCAATGTTGAAGCCGCCGAACATGCAAACCTCGCGGCGATCCGTCCCGTCACGACGATCTGCGACGGCCGCGTCACCTACCAGGCCTGACCGGAGATCATCATGAGAACCGTAACGCTTGCCGCCACCCAGATGGCCTGCACCTGGGACATCGAGCAGAACATCGCCAGCGCTGAACGGCTGGTGCGCGAGGCCGCCCGGCAGGGCGCGAACATCATCCTGATCCAGGAACTGTTCGAGACGCCCTATTTCTGCCAGGACCAATATGCCGGCTTCTACGACCTGGCAAAACCGTTCGAGGGCAACCCGCTGATCGGCCATTTCGCCAAGCTCGCCGCCGAACTCGGCGTCGTGCTGCCGGTCAGCTATTTCGAAAAGGCCGAGCGGGCGTTCTTCAACTCGCTCGCCATCGTCGATGCGGACGGCACGGTGCTCGGCAACTACCGCAAGAGCCATGTTCCGGACGGGCCGGGTTATACGGAGAAATTCTACTTCTCACCGGGCGACACGGGCTTCAAGGTCTGGAAGACCCGGTTCGGCACGATCGGCTGCGGCATCTGCTGGGACCAGTGGTTCCCGGAAGCGGCGCGCAGCATGGCGCTGATGGGCGCGGAAATCCTGCTCTATCCGACCGCGATCGGAACAGAGCCGCAGGACCCGACCATCGACAGCGCCGGGCACTGGCAGCGCGTGATGCAGGGCCATGCGGGCGCCAACATGGTGCCGCTCATCGCCTCCAACCGCATCGGCACCGAGGACGGCCGCAACAACACGTCGATGACCTTCTACGGCTCCTCCTTCATCGCCGACCATACCGGCGCGAAGGTGGTGGAAGCAGACCGTGAGAACGAGACCGTGCTGGTCGCGACCTTCGACCTCGACGCCATCGAGAAGCAGCGCTGGGGCTGGGGCCTTTTCCGCGACCGCCGGCCGGATCTCTACGGCCGCGTCGGCACGCTGGACGGGCAGCTCTGAAAAGCCCTATCCGCGGCCCGGAAACTATGCGATAGGCCGGACGATCAATCATCCGGCCTTTCCATGTACATCGCTGAAATCCTTGCCCTGTCGGCCGCCGTCTGCATTGCGCTGAGCGGCATGCTCGTCGGCGAGTTGCGCGGCCGCCTGGCCCTCCTCGACCTCGCCCGCCTGCAGATGGGCGCCGCCTTCGTGATGACGGCGGCGGCATCGCTCGTCGTCGGCGGCTGGCGCACGATGGAAGCCTGGCAGCTCGGCTTCCTCGCCGCCTCCAGCCTGTTCGGCATCATCATCGCCAGCACCACCTATTTCGCGGCGATCTATGCCGCCGGCCCCCGCACGACCGCGCTGCTGTTCTCGCTCACGGCACCCTTCGCGGTCGGCCTCGGTTATGTCTTCCTCGACGAAACGCTCGATCTCCAGCAGGGCATCGGCATCGCCTGCGTGCTCTGCGGCATCGTGCTGGCGATCGGCGCGGGCAGCAACTCCAAAGCCAAGGGCGGCGAGAAAACGCCGTGGCTCGGCATCGCGCTCGGCGTCGTGACCGCGCTTGGCCAGGCGCTCGGTAGCCTTGCCGCGCGTCCGGCCATGGCGAGCGGCGTGGAGCCCTTCACGGCGATGGCCGTGCGCTCCGGCATCGCGGCGCTGTTCTTCCTGCTTTTGATGCTCGTGCCTCTGCCGGCGCTGAAGCCCGCGGCCCGCATCGAAAGGCGCGCGCTCGGTTTTGCGGTTGGCTCCGCCTTCTTCGGCGTCGGGCTTGGCATGTCGCTGCTGATGGCGGCGCTGGCGCATGGCACGATCGGCATCGTCTCGACGCTCTCGTCGATGACGCCGGTCGTTATCCTGCCGATGGTCTGGGCGCGCACCGGCATCGTTCCCGCACCCCGTGCCTGGGCTGGAGCGGCATTGGCCGTCGTCGGAACAGCCCTGATCAGCCTCTAGGCCGGGCGGCCGAGATCCACCAGATAGGTGTTTTCCGCCCGCGACTTCGCATAATCCTCCGGGCGGATTTCGGCAAAGAGCAGCGTTTCACCCTCGGCCGATGCTTCGGCGAGCAGCTTGCCGTCGGGTGCGGCGATGCGCGACAGGCCGGCATAGGTGAAATGGTCGTCGGCGCCGCAATGATTGATGTAGGCGACGAAGACCTGGTTTTCGAAGGCGCGCACCTGGATCATATGGTTGGCGATGAAGGTGCCGGAGGAGCCCTTCGGCAGCGCCGTCGGCACGACGACGAGATCGGCGCCGGCAAGCGCCAGGCGGCGCACATTTTCCGGAAACTCCACGTCGTAGCAGATCAGCATGCCGAGCCGGATGCCGCCGAGTTCCACCATGACGGAGGCGGGAACGCCGGGCCGGAAGGCATTGCGCTCATAGTCGCCGTAGAGGTGGGACTTGCGGTAGACGGCATTGGTGCCGATGCCATCGGTGAAGAGCGCGCTGTTGAAGGTATCGCGGCCTTCCTGCTCGGCAAAACCTGCGACGATGGCAAGCCCGCTCTCGCGCGCAATCGTGCCGAGCCGTTGCGCCACCTCGCCGGTGGCGGGTGAGGCGAGGCCGGCAAAGGCCGCCTCCCCCGCACCGTAGCCGGTGACGGCGAGTTCCGGCACGATCAGCAGCTTGGCGCCGCCCGCCGCCGCATCGGCGGCAGCAGCCGCGATGCGCTGGAGATTGCCGTCGCCATCGCCGGCGATCGCATGCATCTGAAGGGCGGCAATGCGCATGGTTGCTCCTAGTCCTTTGTCGACATCGCGCCGAGCAGTTTGGGCAGGTCCCCGAAGCGCGCGACGAGGCCGAAGATCGTGGCGGCGATCGCGACGAAGAGGATCGTGACCGAGGCCATCGTCGGCGTATAGCCGTAGCGCAACGCGTTGAAGATCTTGATCGGCAGCGTCTCCATGGTGAAGCCGATCGTCATGTAGGCGACGATGTATTCGTTGAGCGACAGCACGAAGGCGAACGCGTAACCGGAGATGAGGTAGGGCAGGATCAGCGGCAGGACAACGGTGCGGAAGATCGTGCGGTCGTCGGCGCCCATGGTCGCGGCCGCTTCCACCAGCGAACGGTCGATGGAGGAGAAGCCGAGCGACAGCGTCACCAGCGGCAGCGTCACGAAGAAGATCGCATGGCTGATGACGGCGGTTGCCGGCTGGCCGTAGAAGCCCGTCGCCGCCCAGAAGGTCAACAGGCCGAGCGCCGTGATGACCGGCGGCAGCGTGAAGGGTGCGACGCCGAGCAACTGGAAGATGTTCGCCCAGGGCGCATGGCGCCGCCAGAGGAACCAGGCGAGCGGCAGCGCAATGAGGAGCGCCACGGCCGCCGACAGCGCCGCCAGCGTGATCGAGGCGAAGAGCGCGTTGCGCCATTCGACATTGGTGAAGATCTCGGCGTACCAGCCAAGCGAAAAGCCCTTCGGCGGGAAGGCGAGGTCCTGCTTTTCATTGACCGAGACGCCGGCCACCACGATGAGCGGCAGCGACAGGAAGAGGCCTATCAGGCCGAAATAGGCCTTTTGCAGGAACGTATTCATGCGGCTTCTCCCTTGCGGCCGGCATAGACCGTGAGTGCGACGAGGCCGAGCGTGACGAGCACGAGGAACACGGCCATGGCGGCAGCGAACGGCATGTTGGACTGGTAGATCGCCTGGTCGGTGATGAGCACCGAGAGCGTCCAGTGCTGCGGCCGGCCGAGGATCTGCGGCAGCAGGTAGGAGCCGAGCGCGAAGATGAAGACCATGATCAGCGTCGCCACGATGGTGTTGCGCAGCGCCGGCACGACGACGGTGAAGAAGGACTTGATCGGCGAGGCTCCCAGCGTTCGCGCGGCCTCCGTCAGCGTCGGGTCGAGCCGGACGAGGGCTGGGTAGAGCACGAGCACGGTATAGGGCAGCGCCTGGTAGACCATGGCGGTCAATACCGCGCTGAAACTCGGGTTGAGCGCCACCGCCTGCTCCATGACGCCGAGCATCACGAGGAGATTGGTGATGCCGGCGGTGCGCGAGAAGAGCGTCGACCAGGCAAAGCCGATGATGACCTCGGACAGCGACAGGATGGAGAGCAGCGCCACCAGCCAGAGCACCTGCGTCCTGCGCTTGGCGCGCGAGAGAAGATAGGTGAAGGGCACGGCGAGCACGACGCAGCAGATCGCGACCATGACCGCGAGGAACAGCGAGAAGCCGAGCACCTTGCCGAAGAACAGGCTGAGGAAGCGGGCATAATTGTCGAAGACGAAATCCGGCGTGTAGAAGCCGGACGGATCGCGCCGGAAGAAGGAGACGGCGATCATCGTCGCGAACGGCACGACGAAGAAGACGATCAGCATGCCCGCGGGAAAGAACAGCGGGCCATAATCGGTGAGTTTTTGTGGGGGCTCTCGTCTCATGACTTGAGCACCACGCAATCGGCCGGGTTGAGCTGGATGCCGACGGCCTGGCCGACGGTGACGTCAGGCCGCGCATTCGGCATGGAGACGGCGACGACCTGCTTGCCGCCGGCCTCCACGAAGGTCTCGATCGTGCCGCCGAGATCGCGCACGAAGGTGACCGTGCCGGAGATCGCGCCATTGCCGGGCGCCGTCAGGTGCACGTCTTCCGGGCGCACCGAAAGCACGCCGGACTTGAGGCCGGCGGGAATGGCAAGGCCCGTGACCGGCGTGCCGAGCACATTGGCGCCGGTGCTATCGGCGGAAAAATCGATGAGGTTGGTCATGCCGATGAAATCGGCGACGAAAGTATCGGCCGGGCGGCGGTAGATCTCGACCGGGGCGGCGGCCTGGCGGATTTCGCCGCTGTTCATCACCACGACCGTATCGGCCATGGTCATCGCCTCGCGCTGGTCGTGGGTGACGACGATGGTGGTGATGCCGAGGCGCTGCTGGAGCTGGCGAAGCTCGACCTGCATCGCTTCACGCAGCTTGGCGTCAAGGGCGGAGAGCGGTTCGTCGAGCAAGAAGAGTTTCGGCGAGATGGCGAGGGCACGCGCAATCGCGACGCGCTGGCGCTGGCCGCCGGAAAGCTTGGCGACCGGGCGGTCGGCATAGCCGGTGAGATGGATCATCGAGAGAAGCTCGTCGACGCGCTTCTTCTGCTCCTCCTTGCCGATGCCGCGGATGCGCAGCGAATAGGCGATGTTCTCGCCGACCGTCAGGTGCGGGAAGAGCGCCAGCGACTGGAAGACCATGCCGAGATCGCGCTTGTGCGTCGGCACATTGGTGATGTCCTTGCCGTCGAGCTGGATCGCCCCGCTCGTCGGCAGGTCAAGGCCGGCGACCATCCGCATCAGGGTGGTCTTGCCGCAGCCGGAGGGACCGAGCAGGCAGACGAAGGTGCCGTGCGGCACGGTCAGTTCGACATTCTTGACGGCCGTAAACTGGCCGAACTGCTTGACGATATTCTGGAGAGTCAGTCCGGACATGGGTTCCCCGCGCGGCGTTTTCTGCTTTCTTGACCGGCCGGCTTTTCAGCCGGCCGGTTGTCGTCTGGAATGAACAGACTTTAGCCTGCGATCATTTCCGTCCACTTCTGGTTCAGCCAGTCGGCCTTGGTGGTGTAGAGGTCGTAGCGCGGGATGATCGGCTCGATATCGGACGACACGGCGGCGAATTCTTCGGCCGTCAGGTCGATGAGGTCGCGCTTGACCGTCGGCGCGGTGCCGACCTTGCGCGACAGGATCGCCTGGATCTTCGGCTGGCTCATGTAGTTGATGAAGGTATGGGCTTCCTCGACCTTTTCCGAGGCGCGCGACAGCGCCCAGCAGCCGGAATCCATGATGCCGCCTTCCTTCGGGAAGGTGGAGCGGACCGGCTGGCCATCAGCAGCGGCAAGGCCCGTCACGTCATGGTAATACTGGCCCATCGGGATTTCGCCCGACTTCAGCGACTGCTCGAACTGTGCCTCGTCACGATACCAGAGCCGAACATTCGGCTTCACTTCGGCAAGCTTTTCGAAAGCCTTGAGGAGGCCTTCCTCGGTGTCGAGCGCATTCGTGCCGCCGAAATGGGTCTTCGCCGTCACTTCGAGCAGGAAGGAGTTGGAGACGAGCGCCAGCAGGCCGAGCTTGTCGGCATTGGCCGGATCCCACAGCGCGTTCCAGGAGGTCGGGGCTTCCTTGAAGACATCCGTGTTGGTGACGAGCGTGATGTACCAGGCGACGGCACCGATGCCGGCGACGCGGCCATCCGGATATTTGTTGACGAAATGGTCGATGAGGTTGGTGGCGTTGGGGATCTTCGCGGTGTCGAGCGGCGCCCAGAGCTCGGTGGTCTGGCCCTTCAGCATGGCGACCTGCGACATCATCGAGACGTCGGCGGGCGCCTGGCCGGCCTTGGCGGCCTGTTCCAGCTGCACGAGCCAGGCTTCACCCGTCGGCTCGGCGACGGATTCGACGGCGATGCCGGTTTCCTTGGTGAAATCGGCAAAGATGTTCTTGTCGAACGAATCCTTGAAGTAACCGCCGTAGACGCCGACCTTCAGCGACTTGTCCTGCGCACGCAGCACCGCCGGCATGGCGAGCAGCGAGGCACCGGCGACGCCGGCGCCGAGCACGGCGCGGCGGCTGACATTGGTCTTGAGGATGTCACGCATAGTCGTCTTTCTCCTGTTAGGCCGGCGGGTTGCTTCCCGCCGGGCGCGTTCCCATTGTTGCTATTCTATGTCAGGCGGTCCGCGCCACGGAAGGGCTGAATACCATCAGGCTCAGAATTTCGAAGAGCACCTGCGCGCCCGCCTGGGCGGTGTTCGTGGTCGCGTCATATTGCGGGGCGACCTCCACCACGTCGCCGCCGACGAAGTTGACGCCCTTGAGGCCGCGGATCAGTTCCAGCACCTCGCGCGTCGTCAGCCCGCCGATTTCCGGCGTGCCGGTGCCCGGCGCAAAGCTCGGGTCAAGGCTGTCGACGTCGAAGGAAAGATAGGTCGGGCCGTCGCCGACGATGGCCTTCGCCTTCTCGATGATGGCCGGAATGCCAAGGCCGTTCACTTCTTCGGCATGGATGACCGTCATGCCGGACTCGTAGGAGAACTCCCAGAGATATTCCGACGAACCGCGAATGCCGATCTGGATGGTGCGGGTGGGGTCGAGCACGCCGTCGAGCACCGCATTGCGGAACGGGCCGCCGTGGTGGAACTTCGTGCCGTCGAAGGAGCCGCCGGTGTCGCAATGGGCGTCGATATGGATCATGCCGACCGGCTGCTTCTTGCCGACCGCCTTCATGATCGGGTGCGTGATCGAATGGTCGCCGCCGACGGCAAGCGGGATCACGCCGGCATCGACGATCTGGTTGAAGCGCTTCTCGATGTCGTCATGGCTGAGTTCCAGCCGGTAGCGGCTCTGGAACGGCACGTCGCCGATATCGGCCACCCGCAGGTCCTGCACCGGCGCGCAGTCGAGCACATGGTTGTAGGGGCCGATGCGCTCGATGGTGCGCATGGCGCGCGGCCCGAAGCGCGAGCCCGGACGGTTGGTGACGCCGAGGTCCATCGGCACGCCGGTGATGGCGACCTGGAGGTTGCCGAAATCCGGCTCGTTGGCGTCGACCGGCATGTAGGGGGCGGAGAGGAAGGTCGGCACGCCGGCAAAGGGCGCAAGGCGCGTGCCGTTCTTGGTGAAGATCTTGTCGGCAACCTTGCGGAAGGCGGGGTCGAACAGTTCGCCGCCGTGGCTTGCGCCATATTTCGCCTTGAGTTCGTCGAGCTTTTTGCCGTCCATCGTCGCTACCTCACCATCAGAAATGCGGGCAGACCGGGGGCCGGTGCAAGAAGCGTCCAAACTCTGTTCCCCCGGGGCTTTGCCCTCGTTTTTCACATTATCGTAATAAAACGGCTGGAAAATCAATTGATATTGTTATAGCGTTTGATGTGAGAAAAACTCACGGATCAGGTTTCCCAATGGCCTCGCGCCTGCCACCGCTCAACCCGCTTCGCGCCTTCGAGGCGACCGCCCGCCGGGGCGCCGTTTCCGCCGCCGCGCGCGAGTTGAACGTGACGCATGGCGCCGTCAGTCACCAGATCCGCGCGCTGGAGGAATCGCTCGGCACCGTGCTGTTCGAGCGCGGCGGCAAGCGGCTGAAGCTGACGCCGCAGGGCGCGCTGCTGCTGCCGGCCGTCACCAATGCGTTTGGCGAGATCGCGGCGGCGACCGCGCTGATGAAACAGCCGGAGACCAGCGGCGACATCACCATCACCTGCGTGCCGGCGCTCCTGTCGCTCTGGCTGATCCCGCGCCTCAACGCCTTCACCGACCAGTTTCCGGGCGTGCGCGTCACGCTCATCGCCTCCAACGATCCGGACCACCTGCGCTCGCTCGACACGGATGTCTGCCTGCTCTACGGCGACGGCAACTGGCCGGACTGCTGGACGCGGCTGTGGTCGAAGCTGCAGCTCTTCCCCATTGCCAGCCCGACGCTGCTGAACAACCGTCCGCTGCGCTCGCTGCGCGATCTCTCGGACCACACGCTGTTTCACGGCGACGACGGGCGCGAATGGAACACCTGGCTTTCCGCTGCCGATGCCGTGGACGTGGTGCGCGGCCGCCAGCATTTCATGAGCGACGCGCGCCTTTCCACGGAAGCCGCCCTGCACGGGCAGGGCATCGCGCTCGGCGACACCATCACCGCCAGCAACCTGATCGCCCGCGGCGAGCTGGTCGTGCCGTTCGACCTCACGGTGCCGGCCTACGACGCCTTCTACGTCGCCTGCCGGCAGGCGGTGCGCCAGACGCCGATCGTCAAGGTGTTTATCGACTGGTTCTTCGCCTCGCTCGAGGAAAGCATGCCCGAACCGCAGACCTCCGCCCGCATGATCCTGCGCGGGCGCAGCGGCCGCGCGGCGGAAAACCTTCGCCCGATTGCGACCCCGACCCCGGCCAAGCGCCGGGCCACTCCCACCCAGCGCAAGACCCGCGCCTGATCTTCACGACCCCGATTTTACGGACATCACCATGCCCCGCTTCAACCCGCTCGTCGAATCCCTCGCCCCGCCGCCGATCCCCGCCGTCTTCGCCTGGGGCGATGCCTATGACGGCCGCAGCGGCCCGATGATCGACCTGTCGCAGGCCGTGCCCGGCTATCCGCCGCATCCCGACATGCTGCGGCTGCTCGGCGAAAACGCCGCCTCGCGCGCCTATACCGGCTACGGGCCGATCGAGGGCGAGGACAGCCTGCGCAAGGCCTATGCCGGCCATGTCTCCGAGAGCTACGGCGTCGCCCTTTCGGCGGGCAATATCCATGTGACGGCCGGGTGCAACCAGGCCTTCATCTGCGCCGCCATGGCGGTCGCCGGCGCCGGCGATGCCGTGCTGATGACTGATCCCTACTATTTCAACCAGGAAACCACGCTCGCCATGCTGGGCATCAAAACCCGGTTCGCCGCCTGTGATCCGGCAAACGGTTTCCTGCCGGATGTCGATGCCCTCGCCGCAGCCATCACCCCGGATGTGCGCGCCGTCGCCCTCGTCTCGCCGAACAACCCGACAGGCGCGGTCTATCCGCCGGCGCTGCTTGCGGCCATCTACGATCTCTGCGCCGCGCGCGGCGTCTGGCTCATCCTCGACGAGACCTATCGCGACTTCCTGCCGGCGGGTGCCGGCCGGCCGCATGACCTGTTCAGCCGCGCAGGCTGGGAGAACACGCTGATCAGCCTTTACAGCTTCTCCAAATCCTTCTGCATTCCCGGCCATCGCCTGGGCGCGATCACCGCGGGTGCCGATGTCGTCACGCAGGTGGCGAAGATCATGGACAACCTGCAGATCTGCCCGCCCCGCTCCGCCCAGGCCGCCGTCGCCACCGCGCTGCCGCTTTTGGCAGACTGGCGCGAGGAAAACCGTCGCGAGATCGCACGGCGCGTCGAGGGCCTTCTTTCGACAATGGCCGGCGTTCCCTCCTGGCGCGTCGGCGCGGTCGGCGCCTATTTCGCCTTCATCGGCCACCCGTTCGGCGCCGCACCCTCCGCCCGCGTGGCGGAAAAGCTTGCCAAGGAAGCCGGCATCCTCTGCCTGCCCGGCAGCTATTTCGGCGCCCAGCAGGAGGGCTACCTGCGTTTCGCCTTCGCCAACGCAGACGTCGAGACGATCGCGCTGCTGAAGGACCGCCTCAACCGATTCGCGCTCGACTGAGGCCGTCAGACCTATCCCTGGGTTGAATGAAAATGCCCCGACGCAGGCTCGGGGCATCGACCAATGGGTGAAATTCAGCAAAATGATTTCTCGCCTCCTGATTGCGCGTAGAAAATTCCTGCAATCATCAATGCCGCATCTTGCGCGTGGAAAACTTGCTCCTATGCTCTATGGCAGGCCGTAAGCCGGAAACGCCGCCGGGTGGGAGAAAGATGGCCAAGCCATGGAAAAGATAAGCCAAACTTACGAGTCCAGCATTGCAGACGTGCTTGAAGCCTCCGCCGTCGCGCAAAGCGTCGTCCATCAGTTAAGGCGCGCGCACGGGCAGTTCGTCCACCGCTTCCTCCACCATTTCTCCCGGGTCGATTTACGCCCCGCCGAATTCTGCGTGCTGGCACTGATCGCCGAGCGGCCGGGACGCAAACAATCGGAGATTGCGACGGCGCTCGGCATCCAGCGAGCGAACTTCGTGGCGCTGATGAACGACCTCGAAAGCCGCTGCCTCACGGAGCGGCGCAGCGCCCCGAACGACCGGCGCTCCTACGCGCTCTACCTCACCCCCGCCGGCCAGCACCTGCTGGCAGACGCCCGGCGCGCCGAGGCAGACTTCGAGGCCGACTGCCTCGAACGGCTCGGCAGCCCGCGCGCCCGCGAGCAGTTCCTGACGTTGCTCTCCCGGTTGATCGGGTGATGTGCCACGGCTAGGTCAATCAGCCGCGCAAATAGGTTTGGGTGGGCGTCGCCTTCGATCAAGATTTGCAGACCTCTAGCGCACATCATGCACGACACGGCCTGCAAGCAGGGTCAGCAGGCAGCGTGTGCCCGACAGGATGTTCTCGGGCTCGGCAGTCAGGAGATCGTTGTCGAAGACGGCGATGTCGGCCCACTGGCCGGGCACCAGCCGCCCCTTCACCGCCTCGGCCTTCTGTGACCATGCGCCGTATTCCGTATAGGCCTGAAGGGCCTCTTCGGGGCTCAGCCGTTCGGATGCCTCCATCACCGTGCCCTTGCCGGTCTGGCGCGTGATCATGGCGTGGAGGTTCGGAAAGGGATTGGGCGAGCAGACCGGCGAATCCGAGCCGGTCGAGGGTTTCATTCCCATGCGCATCCAAGTGCCGATCGGGTAGGACAGCTTGCCGCGCGCTTCCCCGAGCACGGAAATGTAGCTGTCGCCGAAATCGTGGATGAAGGCCATCTGCGGCGCGGGCAGGATGCCGGCGGCTTGCATGCGGGCATTCTGCGCCGGCGTGGAAAAGCCGCAATGCTCGATGCGGTGGCGGCGGTCGGGATCGGGATTGGCGGCGAGCGCCTTTTCATAGGCCGTGATGAGCTGCTCGATCGCGCCGTCGCCGATGGCGTGGCAGACCATCTGGTAGCCGCGGTCATGGCAATCCCTGACCACCGCCTCGACCGTTTCATCCGGCAGCATCTGCACGCCGATATTGTCCGGTTCTCCTTCGTAGGGTTTCGTCATCCAGGCGGTGCGTCCGCCCGCCGAACCATCGAGGAAGATCTTGACCCCACCAACGCGCAGCATGTCGTCGCCGACCCCGGAAAGCAGCCCGGCCCGCCAGGCGTCCTCGACGATTGAGACGCCGGGATCGCCGAGCAGCGTCAGCCAGACGCGCACCGGCAGGCGGCCGGAAAGTTTCGCCATCTCGTAGGCCTGGATTTCGGCAAAAACCGGCGACATGGCCGACCGCCGCGTCCATGCAGCTGGTGATGCCGAAGGAGAGGAGATGGTGCCCTGCCCGCTCGATGCCGTCGATGAGCTCCTCGGTCGTCGCCGGCGGCATGGCGGCCTTGATGAGGTTCTGGGCGTTTTCCGCAAGAAAACCGTTCAGCCGGCCATCGGTGACGCCGATCACGCCACCGTCGGGCACGGGTGTTGCCTCGTGGACGCCGGCAAGCGCCAGCGCACGGGAATTGGCGATCGAGATGTGGCCGCAGGCCCGCGTCAAATAGACCGGGTGATCGGGGGCGGCGCGGTCGAGATCCTCGCGCGTCGGATGCCGGCCGGTATCGAGCTTGACCTGGTCGTAGCCCCGGGCACAGACCCAGCCGCCTTTCGGCGTTGCCGCGGCACGCTCGGCAATCGCCGCCATCAGCGTGGCGAGCGTCGGCGCCGCCGCGGGCGTGGCGTCGACGAAGCCCATGGCGATGCCGGTCGCGATCAGGTGCAGGTGGTTGTCGATGAGGCCGGGGCTGGCAAAACGGCCTTCGAGATCGATGACCTCCGTGCCGGGTCCCCGGAGCGCCAGAATGTCGGCATCGCTGCCGGTGGTCAGCACCTTGCCCTGCCGCACGGCAACAGCCGTGCTGATGCCCTCCTCCCGGCCACGCCAGATGCGGCCATTGTGCAGGATGAGATCGGCTTCAATTCGGACTGCCATGCAATGCTCCCTCCAAAGCGCCGAACGGGCGGCCTTACGCTATGTTTGACAAGGCGTTCGGTGGCATCACGCCTGTTTGACATAATCAATGCCCCGCGCCAGCCAGCAGCCGAGCGTCAGGCCGGTGATGTTTCCCGCGGTATCGCGGGCGACGCGCAGCGTCCAGTCTCCCGGCGCCGGGGCGTCCATCGAGCGGCGGGTCACGACGATCCAGAGATCCGGGCCGGCCGGGTAGACGATCTCGGGGCGGCCTGTGCCAAGAAAGCCTTCTGCCCAGAGATAGGTGCCGCCGTCGCGGCATTCGATGACGATATCCGCCTCCAGTTCGGAGGAACGGTAGCGCCCAGCGATGCTGGCGTCCGCCACCGGCGGAGCGGTGGGGACAGGCAAGAGCCGCTCGGCGTGATTTTCGTGCGGACGCTCCATCAGCAGGTCCTCGCCCGCGCGGGCGAGCTTGACCGTCGCGGAGGCGAGGCTGCCGTCCGGCGCTTCCGACAGCGCCTCGACCGACGTGCCGAACCGCAGGGAGACTGTCTCGCGGCCCGGCTCCAGCCGTGCCAGCAGGCCGGTTTCCTCGCTGATCCATTGCCCCGTCCAGCTCCCGCGCAGCGGCTGCGACGCGGGATGGGGCAGGCCGAGTGCCGCGCGCAGCAACCGGTGGGCCGCGCCATGGGCATCGCCGTGGTGGTTGAACATCACCACGACCGAGAGGCGGGCCTCGGTCGAGCACATCCGGTGGGCCCGGAAGCCGCGCAGCGCGCCGCCGTGGCTGGTGAAGGCGAAATCGCCAAGGCGTGAATGCTGCAGGGCGAAACCATAGGCGGCCGGCCTGCCATCGCGGAAGGTCTGCGGCGCGGCGATGCGCTGGTAGAGGCTGGCGGGATCGTCGTGCGTGGCATCGATCCAGCGTTCATAGGCGAGCATGTCGTCGAGCGAGGCGGAAATGCCGGCATCGCCCCGCCAGTAGATGCCGTTTTCCGCGGGCAGGTAGCCAGAAGCGTCGTTGCCTTCGTAGCCGACGACGCCATCCGCGGGCTGGCGGGTGTCGGCGGTCAACACGGCGCCGGCCATGCCGGCCGGCTGCCAGATGTGGCGGGCATAGAGGGCTTCGAGCGTCTCGGACGAAACCTCCTCCAGCATGTCCGAAAGAATGCGGAAATTGCCGTTGCTGTAGGAATAGTGCGTGCCGGGTGCAAAATGCCCGGTTCGCATGCGGGCAAGGACCGGGCCCGCATCGGCGCGGGAAAAGGTCTGTTCCGCCTTGCCGCCGTGGAGCACGGTGAGCGCCCAGTAATCGCGCAGTCCCGACTGATTGTTGCAAAGGTCGCGTACCGTGGGAAGCGGGCCTTCGAAGTTCGGCAGGTGTGCGGGAAGCCGCGCATCCAGGGCCTCGGGCTCGCCGCACACGGCGAGCATGGCCGCGCAGGTGAACTGCTTGGAGATCGAGCAGATCGGCAGCCGCGTGTCGGGCGTCATTGCATGCCGCTCGTCAAGGTTCGAAAACCCCCAGGCGCGGCGCGCCACGACCCGCCCTTCGCTGACCACCCCGACGACACCGCCCGGTCCCTGGAACCGGGCCGGAAGCGCATCGATCTCCGCTTCGAGCCGTTTGTCGTCGATTTTGGTCATGCCGGGCTTTCCGTTGCGAATCTCACGGGCCGATATTGGTCCGGTCGGGAGCCGCTTAGCAACATGTCAAAAATCCGGGTCGCGCGCCTTCATCCGCGGCGGTGGCCGGAGACTTCCGCCCCGGCATCACGCGGCAGCGCCAGGAAGCGCAGCGCGGAAACGAAGCCGATCACGGCGATGCAGAGGAAGGCGGCGCGGATATCCATGAGCATTCCGCCACCGGCGGTCTCGGGGAAAAAGGCGGAGGCGAGGCGGATGACCACGGCGGCGACGGCGACGCCGAGAAGCTGCGAAAGCTGCTGCAACATGGCCGAGATTGTCGTTGCCGCACTGCGCTGTGCCGGTGTCACATCGGCAAAAGCGATGGTCGTCAGCGCGGTGAACTGCATCGAGCGCGACAGGCCGCAGGCGATCAGCAGGCCGAAGAGCAGGAGGCGCGGCGTCCCGCCGTCGACGAAAGCGAAGGCGCCGATGGTCAGCGCCGCGACCAGGCCGTTGACGACGAGCAGCGAGCGGAAGCCGAAGAGGCGGAGTGCGGGGGTCGTAACGCTCTTCATCAGGAGGTTGCCGAGGAAATAGACCAGCACGAGCGAGCCCGTCTCCACCGCGTCGTAGCCAAGGCCGACCTGGAACAGCAAGGGCAGCAAGAATGGTGTTGCATTGACCGCCAGCCGCCCGGCCGTGCCGGCCGAAAGCGTCGCGAAGGCGAAAGTCGGCACCTTCAGCACGGCCATGTCGAGCAGGGCATGCGGCGCTCGCTTGAGATGGCGGATGGCAAGCGTGCCTGCGACAACGCCGGCGGCGAGGATCGCCAGCGCACCCGCGCCGCCCGTCGAGGCGCTGGAGAGCTCCAGCCCCGCCAGCGTCAGCGCCAGCGCGCCGCTGGTCAGGAGAAAGCCCGGCAGATCGAAGGGGCGCGGCCCCTCGCCCGGCGCATGCGGCACGAAGAAGGCGACGAGCACGACGCCGAGAAGGCCAAGCGGCAGGTTGATGAAGAAATTCCACTCCCAGCCCGCATGGGTGGTGATCCAGGCGCCGATCAGCGGGCCAATGACGGGGGCAATCAAAGCCGGCCAGGTGATGGTGGCGATCGCCCGCACCAGTTCCGCCTTCGGCGCGCCGCGCAGCACGAGCTGGCGCCCGACCGGCGTCATCAGCGCGGCGGATGCCCCCTGGAAAAGCCGCGCCGCGGTGAATTCCGCAAGCGAGCCGGAAAAGCCGCAGGCGACGGAGGACAGCGTGAAGAGCACGATGGCGGAAAGGAACACCGCGCGGGCGCCAAACCGATCGGCGAGCCAGCCGGCGGGCGGAATGAACACCGCCATCGCCAGCAGATAGGCCGTGAAGCCGATGTTCAGCGTCACCACATCCGTGGAAAAGGCATGCGCCATCGCCGGCAGCGACGTCGCGATGATCGTGCTGTCGAGCATCTGCATGAAGAAGGCCACGGCGACAACGGCCGGGACGATGCGGGTGCGGTGGAGCGGTATCGGCGAAGCGGGAATGGAGGACATCACAATCAACAAAAAGGGGCGCCGGCGCGAACACGCCGACGCCCAAACCTACGCTATCAGTTGCTGGCGGCAACCCTCTTGAGCGCCGCGTCGTAGAACGAGCGGTCGATCCAGGTCGTGTAGTCGACCTTGCCCTTCAGGAGCTCGGCATCCGCCATGAAGGTTTCCTCGCCCTGAAGCGCCCGCACAGCCTCTTCGCTGATTTCCGGATTCTGGAAGAACTTGCCGTCCGGATAGGTCGCGCGCACGGCCTTGTCGCTGCTGCCGGTCTCCTTGACGAAGATCGCGATCGTCTCTTCCGGGTTGGCGTCGGCCCAGCGGTCAGTTGCGATGTCGACGGCCAGCAGGCGCGTCACGATATCGGGGTACTTGCGGGCGAAGTCACCGTTGACGCTGATGAGATGCGGCACGGCCCATTCCGGCTTTCCCGACACGCCGGCATCGAAGATCACGCGCGCGACGCCCTTTTCGACGAGCGTCTGGACGGGGCCGGTGCTCTCGACGATGGCATCGACATCGCCGCGCACCAGCGCCGGGCCGGAGCTTTCAATGCCGAGGTTCAGGCTCTCGACGTCGGTGAGCGAAAGGCCGGCTGCCTTCAGCGCCTTGGCGAAGGTCGAATGGCGCACCGTGCCCGAGAGATAGGCGACCTTCTTGCCCTTCAGGTCCTCGATCTTCTGGATCGGCGAATCCGGCTTGACGACGATCTGCGTCTCGTTCGAGCGGTTCCAGCTGGAAAGACCGATGAGCTTCACGTCCGCGCCGGTGGCGGCCAGGCGCAGCGACGGGTTGTTGCCGATGTAAGTGAAGTCGATGGCGCCGGAGCCAAGCGCCACGGTTGCGGCCGAGCCGCCGTCGAAGGTGGTCAGCTCGATCTTGATGCCGTCCTTGGCGAACTCGTTCTCCAGGAGCTTCTTGTTGCGATAGAGGATGAATTTCAGGTGGCCCGGCGCGGTGGAGCCGATGCGGATGACCTCCGGCTTCGCCTCGTCGGCGACAGCGGGGGCAAGGCCTGCGACCGGCAGGATGGAAAGCGCGAGCGCCAGTTTCAGAAGGGTGCGGCGAAGCGGATGAAGGGCCATGGAGTGATCCTTTCGAGATCGATGGGTCAAGGATGGGTGCGTTTCAAAGGGCTCAGTTCGGGCCGCTTTCGCCGCTGCCGCGCCAATGCGTGGCGCGCCGTTCGCCGGCGACGAGCAGGTAGTTGAGCAGGAGGCCGATGATCGTCAGCGTCAGGATGCCGGCATACATGCGGTCGGTTTCGAGCATCAGCGAGGAGTGCTGGATGAGGTAGCCGATGCCGGACTGGGCTGCGAGCATCTCGGCGGCGATGACCGAGAAGAGCGAGGTTTTTACGCCAAGCCGGGCGCCCGCGACGATCGAGGGGATGGCGGATGGGAAGATAACCTTCTTGAAGAGGTCCCAGTCCGACGTGCCCATGGAGCGCGCCGCCTTGACGAGCAGCGGATCGACGGACTTCACGCCGACGATCGTGTTGATCAGCAGGAAGAACACGGCGGCGTAGAAGGTGATGGCGATCTTCGAGGCCTCGCCGATACCGAGCAGCAGGATGAAGACCGGCAGCAGCGCGAATTGCGAGGTGTTGCGCAGCGTCTGGACGAGGAAGTCCGACGCTTTCTCGAACAGCGTATAACGCCCCATCAGGAAGCCGAGCGGCACGGCGACGACGACGGCCAGTGCAAAGCCGATCGCCGCCCGTTGCAGGCTGATGCCGATATGGTCGGCGAGCTGGCCGGAGATGATCATCTCCCAGAGCACCGAGAGCACCTGGCTCAGCGGCGGGAAGAACAGCGAATTGATCCAGCCGGCGCGCGGCGCGATCTCCCACAGCAGCGCGAAGGCGATCAGCGCCGGCAGGCCGAGCGTGATGGTGGAGAAGGTTTCGCCGAGCGCCGTCGGCGCCTTCGGCAGCGCGCGCTTGCGGCGCAGCGAAAAGGTGTTGCGAAGCGGCGGATTGCGGTCGACGATCAGGCTCATCCGATCCTCCCTCAGTTGGCGTAGGTGGAAGCAACGGCCCAGTCGCGCTGGGCCTTGCCGACTTCGTCGCGCAGGCTTTCCCAGACGCGGCCGCGATAGGCGTTGAAGTCCGGGCTGTTGCGGATATCGAGATCGCGCGGGCGCGGCAGGTCGATATCGACGATCTCCTTGACGCTCGCCGGGCGCGCCGTCATCACCACGACGCGATCGGCGAGATAGATCGCCTCGTCGATCGAGTGGGTGACGAAGACGACGGTCGTCTTGATCTGCTCCCAGATGCGCAAAAGCTCGCTTTGCAGGATGTCGCGCGTCTGGGCGTCGAGCGCGGCGAAGGGCTCGTCCATCAAGAGCACCTGCGGATCGGTGGAGAGTGCGCGCGCAATCGCCACGCGCTGCTGCATGCCACCGGAAAGCTGCGAGGGGAACCGGTCTTCAAAGCCCTGGAGGCCGAAGAGATGCAGGAAATGCAGCGCCTTCTCACGCCGCTCCGCGGCGGCGACGCCGCGCACCTCCAGCGCATATTCGACATTCTGCAAGGCCGTGCGCCACGGGAACAGCGCATATTGCTGGAAGACGTAAGCCGTGCGGGCATGCGGCTTGGAAACTTCGATGCCGTCGATGCGGGCGATGCCGGAGGTCGCCTCGGTCAGCCCGGCGATCACGTCGAGCAGCACCGACTTGCCGCTGCCGGAGGGGCCGACCAGCGTGATGAACTCGCCGCTGTTGATGGTGAGGTCGACGCCATCCAGCACCGCGATGCGGTTCGAGGTGACGCCATCGACAGTCACGGTCTGGCCGGGCTTCAGGTTGAAGGATTTTCGGACGGCGCTGACGGCGATGCGTTCCATGGTCAAAGTCTCCTTCTCAGACCTGCGCCACGCGGATGTGGCGGGTCGGGTCGTTCTGTGCGCCTCCGGCGCGCCCGCGGCTCCAGCCAAGGGAGCGGGCATAGGCGCCGAAGAGGTCGCGTTCGAGGACGTCGGGCTCGGTGATGCCGATCGGGCCATCCGCATGTTCGGCGACGTAGAGGGCATCGGTCGGGCAGTAGATTTCGCAGAGGAAGCAGGTCTGGCAGTCGTCCTGGCGGGCGATGACGGGCAGGCCCGTCTCGTCGCGGTCGAAAACGAAAGCCGGACAGATGCGTTCGCAGATATCGCAGCGGATGCAGCGATCGACGGAGATGACTTCGATCATCGCTCAGCCCTCCAGCGCGGTTTCGAGGGCAAGGTCTTCGCGCACCGCCGTTACCCGGTCGAGGCCGGAGACGATGATGCGGTTGGCCTGGGCGTCGCTCTCGGCGGGGAAATCGTGGCGACGGTGCACGCCGCGGCTTTCGGTGCGCAGCGAGGCTGCGGCGACGGTCCAGCGGGCGCTGGCGGTGACCGAGGCGACTTCGCGGGAGCGCAGGCGTTCGATGCCGGCGGCAGGCGGAGCCCGGTTCAGTCTTGACCAGAGGTCTTCGAGCGTGCTGCGGCTTGCCTCCAGCGTCTCCGCCGTGCGCCAATAGCTCTTGTCGAGCGGGGCGATCTGGTCGTGCGCGGTGCGGGCCGCGGCGGCGAGGTCGACGTCCTCGCGCTCGGCGCTGCCGCGCAGGCCCGTCGTGCCGAGCGGCTGCAATCGCGTGCTGTCGCGGCCCTGCCGGCGGCGGGCGTGGTGTGCTGCGCCATGGCCGGCCCACCAGCCGCTGGAGATGGCCCAGGAGGCATTGATGGCACCGCCGCCTGAAATGCCGCCGGTCACGTTTTCGCGGCTGGCCGCATCACCGGCGGCATAGAGGCCGAAAATGCCGGTGCCGCAATCGGATGTGACGATGCGGATGCCGCCGGTGCCGCGCACCGTACCCTCATATTTGAGGTCGATGCGGAAGAGTTCTTCGAACGGGTTGATGCCCATGCGCTCATAGGGCTGGAAACAGTTCGGCTGGCCGCGCCGCAGCCAATCCTGCATGGCGGGCTCGGCGAGATCGAGCCGGGCAAAGACCGGGCCGGACAGCATGGCTTCCGCCACCCGCCGCTCGCCGCCGCCGATGCCGTTCGTCACGGGCTCGCCCTTGGCATCGCGCAGCACCTCGCCGTCGGCGCGGTAGAAGGTCGCCCAGCGGAAGGGCAGGCCCTTGTTGAGCGACGAGCCATGCGGGGCGAGCGTGTATTTGCCGGTGAATTCCATGCCGGACAGGGCGGCGCCCGCTTCCGCGGCGAAGAGATAGCCGTCGCCGGTCAGGCCGGTGCCGCCGAGGATGCGCTCGAAGAAGGCGCAGCCGCCCGTCGCGAGCACGACCGCGCCCGCGGAAACCTCGAAGCTCGCGCCGTTGCGGCGTGCCAATCCCGCGGCCCCGCCGACATAATTTTCGTCGCCGAGCAGCTCCAGGATCGGATGGTGGTCGAGAATGGTGACGCCGGCCTTCTGCACGCGCTGGCGCATGAAGCGCATGTAATCCGGCCCGCGAAGGTTGGCAATGTAGAGACTGCCGTCCTCCTCGGTCGGGAACGGATAACCCCATTCGACGAGTTTCTGCAGGTTCTCATAGGCCCGGTCGGCGGAGCGCAGCATCCAGCGGCGATCGGCAAGGCCCGCGGTGCGCTTGAAGCGCTGCTCGACGGACGCCGCGCGGCCCTCGCCCGGCGGAACGCACCAGGTGCCGGTGTTGGAGGGGGCCGTCGCACCGCTCGTGCCGTGATAGCCCTTGTCGGCCAGCACGACGCGCGCGCCGGCCTCGGCCGCCGACAGCGCCGCCCAGGCGGCAGATGGCCCGCCGCCGACGACGAGCACGTCCGTTTCGATGCGGCGCCCGTCCTGCGTGGGCTGTTCCTTGCGACGCGATGCCATGATGGTCCGGTTTTTGGGGTGAGAAGACGGTGCCGGCCCTCGCGGGCCGGCAGGGCATGCCTGTTCAGGCGGCGGCGGAGAACCAGGAGGGTTCGTTGCCGGCGGTCCACTTGATGTTGCAGCCGATCGACGGGGTCTGGGCCGAGCCGGCGGCCTCGCCCTTCAGCACGGCAGCGACGGCCGCGCGCAGGTCGGCACCCGTCACGTCCTTGCCATTGCCCGGGCGGGCATCGTCGAACTGGCCGTGATAGGCGAGCTTGCGCTCGCGGTCATAGAGGAAGAAATCCGGCGTGCAGGCCGCACCATAGGCCTTGGCGACGCCCTGCGAGGCATCCTTGAGGTAGGGGAAGCCGTAGCCGTAGGTCTTCACCTCGGCGCCGACGCGCTCCAGCGTTTCCTCGGGATGCGCCGCGCCGTCATTGCTGTTGATCGCCACGACGGCGAGGCCCTGGCCGGCATGCTCGCGGGCAAATTCGGCGAGCGCCTCGCGGATCAGCACCACGAAGGGGCAGCGGTTCGAGATGAAGGCGACGAGCAGCGCGGGGCTGTCCTTGAATTCGGCAAGAGTGAACAGATTGCCGTCCGCATCCGGCAGGATGAAGTCCGGTGCGCGGGTTCCGAGCGTAATGGGGTTGGATTCGGTCTTGGGCATGGTATCCTCCTGGCAAGCCAATGAGGACAATAATCTAGATATTACATAGATTTTATAGATATGGTTTTCCAAGCGACCCGCCTGATGGAGTTATTGTTGGCGCCATAAGGGCCGCCCGGCGCAATCTTTTTGCGGCAGGCCCGCTGCCGCTCCCTCGCCTCTCCAAATGGCCGTTTGATTAAATCGAGTGGATTTACTACCAGATTCCGCAAGGAGGACGGGCACGCGCCCTGTCGAACCTGAGGAGGCCATCGTGGATTATCTCGTCAATCTCTCGCTGCTGAAACCCGATCCGGCGCTCGATGCGCGCGTGGCGGAAGCGGGCGTGACGATCCGCCGGCCGCTGGCACCCGAAGCCCGGCTCGTCACCGAATGGGTGGCGGAAACGTTCGAAACGGGCTGGTCGAGCGAGGTCGCGGTCGCGCTGACGCGCCAGCCGCCCACCTGCTTCATCGCGACGCGGGCGAAAAAACTCGTCGGCTTCGCCTGCCATGAATCGATCGCCCGCGGCTTCTTCGGGCCGACCGGCGTCGACGAGGCGGCGCGCGGCCTCGGCATCGGCCATGCGCTGCTGCTCGCAAGCCTCTTCGACCTCAAGACCATGGGCTACGGCTATGCCATCATCGGCGATGTCGGCCCCTCGGCCTTCTATGAGAAGACGGTCGGCGCCACCGCCATCCCCAATTCCGCGCCCGGCGTCTACGCCGGCATGCTCGACGTCTAGGAAACCCCATGCCGACACTCGACTTCGAGACCCTGTGGCTTCCTGCGGAGCAGGCCTACAGCCTGAGCCTCAAAAACCTCGGCACAGGTGCGATCCGCGGCTTCCGGCTGTGTTTCAGCGGCTCCTGCCAGGTCGATGCCACGGCCGTCGCCGAGGGCGGCACGGTCGGCAGGACGCTCTCCACCTTCACGGAACTCCTGCCGCCGGAGGGCTTCGTGCTGGAGCCCGGCGCCACCTGGACCATCACCATCAAGGGTCTGGGCTTCGCCCTCCAGCATTGGACGGATGGCGCGCGCGGCGCCTATCTCGCCTTCGACGACGGCAGCACGCTGGCACTCACCACCTCGCCAACGCAGCGCATGGGCGGCAATGCAGCGCCGAAGCGCGGCGTGGAACCCTTTCCGGTCCCCGCGAACGCGCCGGTACCGGTCTCGGTCATCCCCTGGCCCAACCATGTCGCGGTCTCCGGCCGTAATGCCGTGCCGCCGGGGCTGACGCTTGTCACAGACGGCGCAAAGGCCACGGCGGCGGCCACAGCCTTCACCCGGCTGGTCGAGGCGCTCTTCGCCGTCGAGGGCATCGTGCGGCCCGCCGAGGAAGGCGGTATGCCGGTACATCTCCACCGCAGGGACGGCTTTGCCGCGGAAGCCTACGAGGTCACGTTCTCCCCCGGCTCGGTCACGATTGCGGCCTCCACCGAGACCGGCCTGTTCTACGGCCTCGTGACGCTCGGCCAGGTCTTGCGCGGCGCGCGGCATTTTCCGCAGACCTATAGTTTCCCCGCCGAAGGGCGGATTGCCGACGTACCCGCCATGGGCTGGCGCGGGCTGCATCTCGACGTTGCCCGCCAGTTCTACGGCGAAGCCGAGATCAAGCGGCTGCTCGCCATCCTCGCCTGGAACAAGCTCAACCGTTTCCACTGGCACCTCTCGGACGACGAAGCCTGGCGCGTCGAGATCGATGCCTATACGGCGCTCACCGAAGTCGGCGCCTGGCGCGGCCACGGTCTTGCGATCCCGCCTTTGCTCGGCACCGGGCCGGAGCGCAGCGGCGGTTATTACACCAAGGCCGCCATCCGCGAGATCGTCGCTTATGGACGGGAGATCGGTATCGAGATCGTGCCGGAGATCGACGTCCCCGGCCATTGCCACGCCCTGCAGCAGGCCATTCCGGACCTGCGCGACCCGCAGGAAAAGGGCAGCTATTTCTCCGTTCAGGGTTTTCCGGACAATTGCCTCAACCCGGCGCGCGAAAAAACCTACGAGGTGATGGAAACCATTCTCAGGGAACTCATCGAGTTGTTCCCTTTCCGCACGATCCACATCGGCGCCGACGAGGTGCCGATCGGCGCCTGGTCCGGCTCGCCGGAGGCGCTGGCAAAACTGCGCGCGATCGGCGGCGACGCCATGGCCGAGGCCCATGCCAAAAGGCTCAACGTGATCACCAACACCCACGGCGCCGATGCCATCGAGGGGTCCGGGGCGGCCGCGCTCCAGGCGCTGTTCCTGGAGCGTGTGCAAAAATTCCTCGCCGCCGAGGGCTGCATCACCGGCGGCTGGCAGGAGGCCGCGCATGGCAATGTCATCGACAAGGAGGCCACCTATCTCTGCGGCTGGCGGGACGTGGCGGTTTCGGCGGCCCTTGCCGGCGAGGGTTACAGCATGGTCGTCTGCCCCGGCCAGGCCTATTACCTCGACATGGCGCACAGCCCCGACTGGGACGAGCCGGGCGCAAGCTGGGCCGGCGCCTCGACGCCGGAAGCGACCTATGCCTTCGATCCCATCGCCGGCTGGAGTGCTGCGCAGAAGGAGAAGCTGCGGGGCGTGCAGGCGTGCATATGGTCCGAACCCATGCTGGACCGCGCGGTCTTCGACCGCCTCGTTTTCCCGCGCCTTTCGGCCATCGCCGAAACCGGCTGGACGCAGCCGGAGCACAAATCCTGGGAACGCTTCCGGGCCTCTGCCGGCCTCATGCCGGCGCTCTATTCATAAGCGTCAGAAATTGCTCTGGAGGCGGTAGCGCGAACCGGGATAGAGCAGGCGCACCGTCGTCACCACGCGGTCCTGCGACCAGGTGCGGCGGCGGATCAGGATGCAAGGCTCAGAGCGGGCAATCGCCAGCACCTTGCACTCCCAGGGCTGCGGCAGCACCGCCTCGATGAACTGCTCGGTCTTGGCGATCGGCGCGATGCTCGTCAAAAAGGCGTTCGGCGTGGTGTGGGAAAAATCCTGCTCCAGATAATCCGGCGCGATGGCGGGATTGACGAAGCGGTCTTCCAACTGGATCGGCACGTCGTCCTCATTGTGCACGATGACGGAGTGGAAGGACTGCGCGCCGACATCGAGTTCCAGCGCCGCCGCCAGTTCGTGGCCGCAGGTCTCGCTCTGGGCGAGGATGAGCTCGATGCGATGGACCGAGCCGCGCTCCAGGATTTCATCGGCGATGTTGCGCACGCCGAGCGCCGGTGCGCTGCGCTTCTTCGGCGCCACGAACGAGCCCTTGCCCTGCACGCGGGTGATGACGCCCTCGTTGGCGAGTTCGCGCAGCGCCCGGTTCGCCGTCATGCGGCTGACGCCCAGCATGTCCACCAACTCGTTCTCCGAGGGAATGCGGTGATTGACCGGCCATTCGCCGGTTTCGATCTTCGCCCGGATCTGCGTCTTCATGCGCTCGTAGATCGGCGCGCCGCGCTCGCCCGCATCCTTCGCCAGCAGTCCGGCGTCTTCATTCAGCATTGCCGTGGCTCCCCGCGTTCAAACCTCAGTACCTGCTTACAAAATATGCCGGATAAAGTAAGCACAGTTTTCATCCAGCGCCATCCACTTGTCTACTATCCTCCATCAAGTTACATATACAACTTTAGCCTTTTATTGATGGATTCCAATGGGCTTTGCGCGACGGGTTTTCTCCGCGTCAAGATGCCCCGAAAAGCCTGGAAAATAGGCCGGACCGCCCGAAAAACAGGACTTGTACGCCGGCCGGGCCATAAATGCACCAATCCACCGCCAGCACTTAATGCGACATCCAATGTCGCGGACGAAGATGCGCCTTGCAGGGCGATATGACATTCATTACAAGACAAGTTGTATAGTGAACTTAATGAACAGGCGGCCTGAGGTCGCGGAGGCTGCGCATGACCTGAGGCCACACCGGTGGCCGCCTGAAAAATCTGGTTTTCATCGTTACCATCATCAAAAAGGGGAACTGAAATGCTGAATTCCAAACTGAAATATTCGCTTCTCGCCGCCGCAGCCCTCATTGCCGGCTCCGCCGGCACGGCTCAGGCCTCCTATTGCAGCGACGGCAAGACCGTCACCTTCGCGGGCATCGACTGGGAAAGCGGCGCCTTCATCACCGAAGTCATGAAGGAAATCCTGTCTAAGGGTTACGACTGCAAGGTCGATTCGATCCCCGGCAATTCCGTGACGCTCGAACAGGCGACCGCCAACAACGACGTGCAGATCTTCGCCGAAGAGTGGATCGGCCGTTCCGACGTCTGGAACAAGGCGGCCGCCGCCGGCCAGGTGAAGTCGGTCGGCAAGACCTTCGTGGGCGCCGCCGAAGGCTGGTTCGTGCCGGAATATCTGGTGAAGGGCGATGCCGAAAAGGGCATCGAGGCCAAGGCGCCGGACTTGAAGAGCGTCGAGCAGCTCTCCGACCCGAAGATCGTCGAACTGTTCCTCGACCCGGAAGAGCCCACCAAGGGCCGCTTCCTGAATTGCCCGTCGGGCTGGACCTGCGAGGGCGTCAACACCGCCAAGCTCGAAGCCTACAAGCTCGGCGAAACCTACGTGAACTTCCGCCCGGGCACCGGCACCGCGCTCGACGCCGCCATTGCCGCCGCCTATCTCCAGGGCGAGCCGATGCTGTTCTACTACTGGAGCCCGACGGCGATCATGGGCAAGTACAAGCTCATCCAGCTCGAAGAGCCCGCCTACAACGACGCCTGCTGGAAGGAACTGACCACCGCCGACGGCAAGCGCGACGCCGGCTGCGCCTTCCCCTCCGTTGAAGTCGCCTACGGCGTCAACAGCACCTTTGCGGGCGAAGCGCCGGACATCATGGAAATCCTCGAAAAGGCGACCTTCCCGCTGGAAGACGTCAATGCCAGCCTCGCCTACATGACGGACCAGAAGGTCGATGCGGTCGCGGCCGCCAAGAACTTCCTCCAGACCAAGGCCGACGTCTGGGGCGGCTGGGTTTCGGCCGACGCCAAGGCGCGCATCGAAGCTGCCGTCAAGTAATCGCAGGGCTGCGCGTCTCTTTCGGCGCGCAGCCTTTTCCCGTCAGGACAGGGGCTGACCACCGGGACGGCGGTCGGCGCGCGCGAGGATTTCATCGATGTTTCCTGAAGCTTTCCATATTTCCATTCGAGGCCCGATCAACGACTTCGTGCAGTCGCTGGTGGTGAATTACGGGTTCGTCTTCAAGGCGATCTCGCAGACGCTTCTCCAGGCGATCCTTTTCGTCGAATGGATCCTGCGCGGTCTGCCCTGGTGGGCCGTCTTCATCGTCTTCCTGGCGCTCGCCTGGTTCGCGTCGAAGAAGATCTCGCTCGTCGTCACCGTTGCGGTCATGCTGTTTGCCGTCGGCGCGCTCGGCCTCTGGGACCTGACGATGCAGACGCTGGCGCTGATGCTGATCGCCAGCCTCATCTCCGTCGCCATCGGCGTTCCCATGGGCATCTGGCTGGCAAAAAGCGAACTGATGCGGCGCATCACGCTGCCGGTGCTCGATGTCATGCAGACCATGCCGAGCTTCGTCTACCTCATTCCGGCGATCATGCTCTTCGGCCTCGGCAAGGTGCCGGCGGTGCTCGCCACCATCATCTATGCCGTGCCGCCGCTCATCCGCTTGACCGATCTCGGCATCCGCCAGGTGGACAGCGAAGTGGTGGAGGCCGCGACCGCCTTCGGCGGCAGCCCGCCGCAGATCCTCTTCGGCGTCGAGCTTCCGCTCGCCACCCCCACCATCATGGCCGGCCTCAACCAGACGATCATGATGGCGCTCTCGATGGTCGTCGTCGCCTCGATGATCGGCGCGCGCGGGCTTGGCGAACAGGTGCTGAACGGCATCCAGACGCTCGACGTCGGCAAGGGGCTGGAGGCCGGCCTCGGCATCGTCATCCTCGCGATCGTGCTGGATCGCATCACGCAGGGTTTTGGCCAATCCAGCCGGAAGGAACGCGGCAATGACTGACATCGCAATCCGCAACGTTTCCAAGATCTTCGGCGGCAACTGGAAGGCCGCGCTGGCGATGACCAAGGACGGTGCCGACAAGGGCGCCATCCTCGCCAAGACCGGGTGCAGCGTCGGCCTCGACAATGTCAGCCTCGACATTCCCGGCGGCCGCGTCTTCGTCATCATGGGGCTTTCGGGCTCCGGCAAGTCGACGCTGGTGCGCCACATCAACCGCCTGATCGAGCCGACCAGCGGCGAGATTCTCGTCGACGGCAGCAATGTGCTGGACCTCAAGGCGAAGGAACTGCGCGACTTCCGCAACCGCCGCGTCAGCATGGTGTTCCAGAATTTCGGGCTGATGCCGCACCGCACGGTCTTGCAGAACGTCGTCTACGGCCAGCGCGTGCGCGGGTTGACCAAGGCGGATGCCGCGCCCATCGGCATGAAGTGGATCGAGACGGTCGGCCTTGCGGGCTATGAGAACAAGTTCCCGCACCAGCTTTCCGGCGGCATGAAACAGCGCGTCGGGCTTGCCCGGGCGCTGGCGGCCGATACCGACGTCATCCTGATGGACGAGGCGTTTTCCGCGCTTGACCCGCTGATCCGCGCCGACATGCAGGACCAGCTTCTCCAGCTCGAAAAGAACCTGCACAAGACCATCGTCTTCATCACGCACGATCTCGACGAGGCCTTGCGCATCGGCGCGCAGATCGCGATCCTGAAGGACGGCAAGCTGGTACAGGTCGGCACGCCGAGTGAAATCTTGAACAGCCCGGCGAACGACTATGTCGCCCGCTTCGTGCAGCGCCGCGCCGGCGCAGGAGAAGTTCAGCATGCCTGATACGATCGTCCTCGATCGTCCGCTGACCTGGCAGGAGATCGCCGCAGTCGCCAAGGGCGCGGCGCTCTCCCTGTCGGACAACACATGGCAGCGCATCGCAGCCGCACGCGCCGTGGTCGATGCGCTCGTCGAAAAGCGCGTGCGCGGCTACGGCATCAACACCGGCGTCGGCGCGCTCTGCGACGTGATCGTCGACATACCCCAGCAGCAGGCACTGTCGCGCAACATCCTGTTCAGCCACGCCTGTGGCGTCGGCGAACCGCTTGGCCGCGAAGAGACCCGCGCCGTGATGGCCGCCCAGATCGCCAATTTTGCACATGGCTATTCCGGCGTGCGCGTCGAGACGGTCGAGACGCTGCTGGCGCTGCTCAATGGCGATATCCTGCCGATCATTCCTTCGAAGGGTTCGGTCGGCTACCTCACCCACGCCGCCGCCATCGGCCTCGTGCTGATCGGCGAAGGCGAGGCCCGCCACAAGGGCGAGACGATCTCCGGACGGCAGGCGCTGGACAGGCTCAACCGCTCGGCCCTGGTGCTGGGAGCCAAGGAAGGCCTCAGCCTCGTCAACGGCACGCCCTGTGCCACCGGCCTCGCCAGCCTCGCCCTCGCCCGCACGACGCACCTGCTCGATTGGGCGGATGCGGCGGCTGCGATGAGCTACGAAAACCTCGGCGCGCAGGCGGACCCGTTTGCCGCGGCACCGCTGGCGCTGCGCACCTCGCCGGGGCTCCAGACCGTCGGGGAAAACCTGCGCCGCCTGCTTGCCGGCAGCCCGCTGCTCGCGCAATCGGCGGGCTCGCGCACGCAGGATCCGCTCAGCCTTCGCGGTGTGCCGCAGGTGCATGGCGCGGTTCGCGACAGCGTGGCTCAGATCGCCGAAGTCGTGAACCGGGAGCTTGGAAGCGTTACCGACAACCCGGTCGTCACCGGCTCGCCGGAGGCACCTGAGGTGCATTCGCAGGCCCATGCCATCGGCGCCGCCCTCGGGCTCGCAATGGACGGTCTTGCCATTGCCGCGGCGGAACTGGCGGCCATTTCCGAGCGCCGCATCGACCGGCTCGTCAATCCGCTGGTGAGCGGCCTGCCCGCCTTCCTCGCGGAAGGCAGCGGGGTCGCCTCCGGCTTCATGATCATCCAGTACACGGCAGCAAGCCTCGTCGCGGAAAACCGGCGGCTTGCGGCGCCGGCAAGCCTCGATGGCGGCATCACCTCGGCCTTGCAGGAAGACATCCTCACCCACGCGACGCCCGCGGCGGACAAGGCATTGGCGATCATCGCCAATCTCGAAGCCGTGCTGGCGATCGAGGTCATGAGCGCCGCCCAGGCCTATGACATGCAGCCGAACGCCAGCGGCAAGGCTGCCGGCACCGCCGCGCTCTACGCGCGGATTCGCGATGCCGTCCCGGTCTATCGCGACGACCGGCCGCTGAACGGCATGGTCGCCGTCCTGCGCGCGCTCCTGCACAGCACCGAAGCCTGATTCGGCCGCGAGCCGGGGCCGTCCCGGCTCGCTGAACGACCACGCTCACACTGCTGATTTCCTTGATCCGCCAGCCCACGGCGGAGCGTCCTTTGCGGGGCTTAAACGCGGTGCCCCAAGGCGCCTGCGGCGACGATTCCGAACTTCAGGCTCAGGCAAGCTCCTCGCTGTATCAGGCAATCTGCCAGAACGCGGATTTACAGTTCTTTCGTCTTCATTTTTCCAGGAATTTGCTCATGCCGTCGACCGTTTCCTCCTACAGCATCGCCCAGATCAAGCAGCTCTCGGCAACGACGATCAAGGGCTGGTCGACGGAGGACGTGGCATCGCTCTCGACGGGCCAGCTCGGCGCCTTTTCCTCCGCACAGATCGCCGCGCTGGAGAACGAGGACATTGATGTCCTCAGCTCTCGCCAGCTCAGCGCCATTTCGCAGAGCGCGATCATCGGCCTGACGCTCGACCAGCTCGGCATGCTGAGCAAGGCCGACGTGGAAAGCCTGACGCCGTCGCAGATCGGCGCGCTCACCACGCGGCAGATGGGCGCGCTCACGGAGGACCAGGCGGAGGCGCTGACGGCCGCGCAGGTGCGCATGCTGAGCGCCGCCCAGCTCCAGGCGCTTGGCCCGGACGACATCAAGACCTTCTCGACCGAGGACATGGCCGCGATCAGCTACAAGGCCGTGCAGGGCCTGAGCGCCGCCACCATCGCCGCCCTTTCCGACGCGCAGATCGGCGCGCTGAGCCCGCTGGCACTTGCCGGCCTGACGACGGCGCAGGCAAGCGCGCTGACGCCCGACCAGATCCGCGAACTCACCACCGCGCAGGTCGCCCTCCTCAAGCCCGCACAGATCGCGGCGCTCAGCACGGCGGCCGTCGCCGCCTTCTCCAGCACGCAGATCCCGGCGCTGAGCACCAGCGCGGTCACCGGCCTCACCTCCACGCAGATCAACGCTCTGGACGTCGACCAGATCGAGGCGTTCTCGCCCGCACAGGTCCGCGCCTTCAACGCCTTGCAGCTCGGCGCCATGGGCGCGGACGGCCTTGCCACCTTCTCGGTGCAGGATATTGCCGCGATCTCCAACCGGGCGCTCTCGGGCATCACCACCGCGGCGATCGCCGGGCTCACGACCGAGCAGGTCGCAGCGCTGAACCCGACCGTCATCCAAGCCCTGACGGCCGCGCAGGTCGCAGCCTTCACCACCGAACAGGTCGAGGTCCTGTCGCCGGCGCAGGTGCGCGCGATGAACGCCACGCAGATCGCCGCCCTCTCCTCCGACGACGTCGCGGCGCTGTCGAGCGGCGCCATCGCCGCCATCAACGACAAGGCGATCAAGGGTCTCGGCTCCGCCGCGATCGCCGGCCTCAGGGCAGACCAGATCGCGGCACTGACCGGCGCCCAGATCAATACGCTCGACGGAAAGCAGATCGCGGCATTCGGCGCGGAGGGCGTGACCTCGTTCACCACCACACAGATCGCCGCCATCAATAGCAAGGCCATTTCCGGCCTCACCACCGACCAGATCGATGCCTTCGCAACCGAGCAGGTCGAAGCCCTCTCGCCAACCCAGGTTAAGGCGCTTACCGCCGCGCAGCTCTCCGCGCTCGACGACATCGACATCGCGACCTTCTCGACGGCGGATATCGCCGCCCTTTCGGCAAGCGCCATCGCGGGCCTCAGCACCGCCACCATTGCCGGCCTGTCGCCCGCCCATATCGCCGCCATCAGCGCCAAGGCCATTCCCGGCCTCACCACCCAGCAGATCGCGGAGCTCAGCTTCTCCCAGGCCGCAGCCCTGACGCCCTCGCAGGTCAAGGCGCTGAGCGCGCTCCAGCTTGGCGCGTTCACGCTCGATGCGCTGGAAGAGTTCTCGGCCGCCGACATCGCCGCGATCCAGAACAATGCGCTGAGCGGCCTTGGCAGCGACGCGCTCGCCAACCTCACCACCGCCCAGATCGCGGCCCTCACCACCGCGCAGATCGCAGCCCTCAAGCCGGCGCAACTCGCTGCCTTTGATACCGACCAGGTCGAAGCACTGTCGCCGACCCAGGTCCGGGCGCTCAACGCCCTCCAGCTCGCGGCGCTGACGCCGGAGGCGCTTGCCACCTTCTCCACCGCCGACATGGCGGCGCTCACCAATCGCGGGATTTCGGGCATCAGCACGGATGCGCTGGCGGAGCTGACAACCGACCAGATCGCCGCGATGAACAGCGGCGCGCTCACCGGCCTCACGGTGGCGCAGTCGCGCGCCCTCACCATCGAGCAGGTCCAGGCACTGTCGCCGGGCCAAATCAGCGCGCTCAATGCCTCGCAGCTCTCCGCCCTCGACAGCGATGCGCTGGCCGCGCTGACGCCCGCCCAGTTCGCCGCGATCAACAGCAAGGCCATCACCGGCCTCAAGAGCGACGCCATCGCCGGGCTGACGACGGAACAGATCGCCGCCCTCGGCACCGCCGTCATCGCCAGCCTCACGGCCACGCAGCTCGCAGCGCTTTCGCCCGACCAGATCGAGGCCTTCACGCCGACGCAGGTGCGCGTGCTGAGCGCCAAGCAGATCACGGCACTCGGTGCGGACGGCATCGCGACCTTCTCCACCGCCGACATGGCGGCGATCAACACCAAGGCCATGCAGGGCATCAACTCGGCCGCCTTCGGGGAACTGACGAGTGCCCAGATCGCCGCGCTGTCGCCGACCCAGATCGCCGGCCTCGCGCCGGGCCAGATCGCCAGCATGGGCGACGACTTCTTCGCGGCGCTCAGCACGCTGCAGATCGCCTCGCTCAGCACCGCCGTCATCACCGGCCTTACCACGGCACAGCTCGATGCGCTGAGCACCGCGCAGGTCGAGGCGTTGACGGCGCTTCAGGTCAAGGCGCTCAGCTCCACGCAGCTCGCCGCACTCGATTCCGCCGACATCGCGACCTTCTCCACCGCGGATATCGCGGCGATCAGTACCAAGGCCATTGCCGGCCTGGAGGCGAGCCTGGTCGCCGGACTGTCGACCGCGCAGATCGCGGCGCTCGATCGCAACGCGCTGTCCGGCATGACGGCGTCGCAGATCGAAGCCCTGTCGTCTTCGCAGATCGCGGCGTTCTCGACCGCGCAGATCGCCGGCCTCGGCTCCGCGCAGGTCGCAGCCCTCGAAGCGGAAGACATCCAAGCGCTGTCCACCGCCCAGATCGCGGCGCTCAGCTACCGCGCCATCGCCGGCCTCAGCACGCTGACCGTCGCAGCCCTTTCGGCAAGCCAGCTCGCCGCCTTGAGCACCAACGCGGTCGCCGGCATGACGACCGGCCAGGTCGAGGCTCTCACCTCGCAGCAGGTCAGCCAGCTTTCCAGCGGCCAGGTGAAGGCTTTGACGGCAGCCCAGGTGAAGGCGCTTGCGGAGGACATCACGGCGCTTTCCCCCGCGCAGATCGAATTCCTGAACGCCGGCGCCATCAGCGGTCTGGCCTCCGATCAGGTGGCCGCGCTGTCTTCCGGCCAGATCGCGGCGCTGACGACCGCGCATATCGCTGCCCTCAATAGCGGACAGGTCGCGGCGCTGAGCAGCACAGACCTCGCCGCGCTTTCTTCGGCACAGCTCGGGGCGCTGAGCGCGCTCGGCGTTTCCGGCCTGACGTCCAGCCAGATCGCCGCGCTCAACACGGCGCAGATCGCCAACTTCACCACCAAGCAGATGGCGGCCCTCAACTCGTCGCAGATCGCGGCGCTGGGAACGGACAAGGTGGCGGTGCTCTCGACGGCGCAGATCGGCGCGCTCAATGCCGGCAGCATTGCGGGCTTCAACTCCCAGCAGCTTGCCGTGCTCACCACCGCCCAGGCCGAAGCGCTCAACAGCGCGCAGATCGGCACGCTGACCTCCGAGCAGATCAAGGAACTCGGCACCGACGACATCGCGACCTTCACCACGAAGGAGATCGCGGCAATCAGCTCCAACGCCATCAAGGGCCTGTCGGCGGCGATGATCGCCTCGCTGACGACGGCGCAGATCGCGGCGCTCAGCACCGCCGCCATCGGCGCGATGAGCGTGCAGCAGCTCGAAGCACTGAACACGGCGCAGGCACAGGCGCTGGGCAGCGCCCAGATCGCCGCGCTGAGCGCCACCCAGCTCGCCGCCTTCGGTCCGGACGACATCGCCACCTTCTCGACGCAGGACATTGCCGCCATCGGCTCGTCGGCAATTTCTGGCCTCTCCACCGACACGATCGCCTCGCTTTCGGCCGCCCAGGTCGCAGCATTGAGTGCGGCCGGCATCAGCGGCATGGCCGCGAGGCAGGTCGCAGCTCTTAACGTCGCCCAGGCCGAGGCGCTGACCAGCACGCAGATCGGCGCGATGAGCGCCGTCCAGCTTGCGGCCTTCGCGACGGACGAGATCGCCACCTTCTCCACCCGCGAGATCGCCGCCATCGGTGCCGGCGCCATCACGGGGCTTTCGAGCGAAACGATCGCCGGCCTTTCCACGGCGCAGGTCGCGGCGCTCAGCACGGCCGCCATCGGCGGCATGGCGCCGCGCCAGATCGCCGCCTTCACCAGCCAGCAGCTCGATGCGCTGACACCCGCGCAGGTCAAGGCGCTCGACGCACGCCAGATCGCATCGCTCGGCACGGAATATATCGCAGCCCTGTCCACCGCCCAGCTTGCGGCACTCAGCACCGCTGCCATTGCCGGCATGTCGACCGAGCAGATCGCAGCGCTCAGCACCGCCCAGGCCGAAGCCCTCACCAGCACGCAGGTCGCAGCCCTCACCTCGCGCCAGATCGCAGCGCTCGGCATGGACGACCTCGACACGTTCTCCGTCGCGGACATGGCCGCCATCAGCTCGGGCGCCATGGCAGGCCTGTCGACGGCCATGCTCGCGTCCCTGACGACGGGCCAGATCGCCGCGCTTGGCCCGGCCGGCCTTTCCGGCATGACGAGCAGCCAGATCACGGCCCTCACCAGCGAGCAGATCGGCGCGCTCACCACGGCGCAGCTCGCCGCCCTCGGCTCCAAGCAGATCGCGGCACTCGACACGGAAGACATCGCCGCCCTGTCGCCGACGCAGATCGCGGCACTCAGCCCCGCCGGTATCGCCGGCCTGACCTCGACCCAGATCGCCACGCTCTCGACCCTCCAGGCCGAGGCGCTGACCAGCGCCCAGGTCGCCGCGTTGAGCTCCACGCAGATCGCCGCCTTCGCGCCGGACCGGATGGAGACCTTCACGGCCGGCGAGATCGCCGCCATCTCCTCCAGCGCGGTCGCGGGCCTGTCGACAGCGACGATCGCCGCCCTCGCCACCGGCCAGATCGCCGCGCTGAATGCCGCCGGCCTCACCAGCGTGCAGATCGACGCGCTCAACACCTTCCAGCTTGAGGCATTGACGACGGCGCAGCTCGCCGCCTTCGGCTTCACGCAGGTGGGCGCGCTCGGAACGAACGACCTTTCCGTCCTGTCACCGGCGCAGATCGCCGCGCTCAGCACCGCCGGCATCGCCGCGCTCAGCACCACCCAGATCGCGGCCCTCTCGACCCTTCAGGCCGAGGCACTGACCAGCACGCAGATCGCCGCGCTGAGCTCGACGCAGATCGCCGCCTTCGGCGCGGACGATCTGGAGCTGTTCTCGCCGGGCGACCTCGCCGCGATCAATTCGCGCGCCATTGCCGGCCTGACGACGGCCATGCTCGCCTCGCTCACCACCGGCCAGATCGCCGCTTTCAGCCCCACGGGCATATCGGGCCTGTCGAGCGACCAGATGGCGGCGCTGACCTCCGATCAGGTCGAGGCGTTGACCAGCGCGCAGGTTGCAGCTCTCAGCTCGCGGCAGATCGCGGCGCTGGATGCGGGCGATATCGCGCTGTTTTCGACCGCCGACATGGCGGCGATCGGCGCCTCCGCCATCACCGGCCTGTCGCCGGCCGTGCTCGCCGGCTTCTCGGCCAGCCAGATCGCGGCGCTGAGTGCAACCGGCATCGGCGGGCTCACCACGGCCCAGGTCGCGGCTCTCAGCTCCAGCCAGGTGAGCGCGCTCACCAACCAGCAGCTCGCGGCCCTCGGCTCCAAGCAGGTGGCAGCCCTCGACGTGGAAGACATCGTGGCGCTGACCCCGGGGCAGGTTGCTGCGCTGAGCGCCGGCGGGATCGCCGGCCTCACCGGGCCGCAGGCCGCCGGAATGAGCCTGGAACAGGTCGAGGCGCTGTCCGCCGGCCAGATCGGATGGCTCGGCTCGGCTGCGCTTGCGGGCCTGTCGACACAGGCGCTCGACACTTTCACGCCGGCCAAGCTGGCGGCGATCGGCGCCGATGCCATCAAGGGGGTGCCGGCGAGCTATCTCGCGACGCTCACCGAAGCCGAGATCGCGGCGCTGACGACGGCCCAGGTCGGCGGTCTCAGCAGCGCCCAGGTCGCAGCGCTCAGCACGGACCAGGTCGAGGCCTTCTCGCTCGCCCAGATCGGTGCGCTCGCCGTGCCGGGTATCGGCGGCCTCACCACCGCGCAGATGCAGACCATCTCGACCGCCGAGCTGTCCGCCATCAGCGCAGCCGCGATCAAGGGCCTGTCCACGGCGGCCATCGGCTCGCTTTCCAGCGATGCGATCACCGCCCTTTCGACCGGGCAGGTTGCCGCTCTCACCTACGGGCAGATGTCGGCCTTGAGCGCCCAGCAGATCGGCGCGCTCTCGACCGCGCAGGTCGGCGCGCTGACGGCAACGCAGGCGGCGGCCTTGGGTGCGGACGACCTCGGTTCCTTCACGCCCGAGCACATCCTCGCGCTGAGCTCGAACGCCATTTCGGGATTGAGCACGGCAACGCTCGCCGGACTAGGCACCGAACAGGCGAGCGCCTTTACGCCCGGCCAGCTTGCCGCGATGACCTCGGCGCAGCTCAACGCGCTGCCGCAGGGTGGCGGGGTGTAGCCGCAAGTCGAGATCATCTCGAAATCCGAGGCCGGCTCGCCTACTCGATGTCCTTGAGGGCATCGAGCGGGCCGGTCAGCGCGGTGCGCGGCGGCACGAGCATCGGCGGCACCAGATGGGTGACCGCCGGCGCGCGGCTGGTGCCGAGGATTTCAAACCCCTTGGTGATCATCGCCTCGCTGTCCTGCCGGATCATGAAGACCGGGAACGGCAGGAAAGACCCGAACGGATCGTAGTCGTAGCAACCGACGACGATATCGGCGAAGGTCTCGTGCGGGTGCTGCGCGAGAAAACGCATCAGGCCTTCCAGGTTGATCGAGGAATTGACGAAGAAGCCGCGCGGCAGCTTGCCGTGATCGGCATAGAACGCCTCGAAGGCGCGCGCCGTCATGCCAGGTGAATAGCCGGTCGGCCGGATGCAGGCATCGGGATCGCCGCCCAGCATCGCGCGCTTCACGTCGCGAAAACCGCGGATACGCTCGCGGCTGGCATGGTCGTCGCGGCCGCCGAACAGGTAGATCTCCTCCGGCGGCACCGGGCCGTCCGCCAGTGCCCGCTCGATGATCGCCTGCGTCAGCATGCGCGCGCCACCGTAGTTATCGCTGATGACGGACGGCGCCTTGGTGCCGGGCAGGTCGATGTTGACGTGGCGCAGCCCCGCCTTCTCGCAGACGTCGTGCACGCCGTCCGGATCGGTCGCGCCGGCGATGAACAGTTCGTCGATCGAATAGGAGATCAGCGTCTCGACCACCTGACGCTCTTCTTCCGGATCGCGGCAGGCGCTGACCACGACCGGGCACTGGCCGCGGCTCCTCACCTCCGCCTCGAAGGACTGCGCCATCGAGGAGAAATAGCGGTTGTCATAGACCGGCAGAAGCAGGCCGACGAGGCCGGAGCGGGAGGAGCGGAGGCCGCGCGCCTGAAGGTTCGCGGTATAGCCGTGGTCGACGGCAAGCCCTTGGATGAGCGTCGCGGTCGCCTCCTTGATGCGCCGCTTTCGCCAGCTTCCGTTGAGAACCGCGCTGACGGTGGAAGGTGAGCTGCCCGAGAGAACCGAGAGATCGTAGATCGTCGCCTTCTTCTTTCCGGTGTCTGTCATGTCTGCCTCTTCTATCCTCATTCCCTTAGGAACAAATCCCCCTTGACGAAAGTCCTAGCCTGACGGATATTCATTGCACCATCGATTGTGCAAAAAAGAAAGATCGATTGTGCAAGATGGTTCGCCGGAGGAGGCGGGACGGGAGGCAAGGGAGTTCCCTCGCCGTGGAGAAACCAGAAACAACCTGCCGCAAAGCCGGCCGGTCGTATTCGTTCGCAGACGCGACCATTGAGGAGGAGTGGACATGAGGAAGCTTATCGTGGCGGCTTTTGCCGCATCGCTCTCGCTTGCCGGCGCGGTGGCCGCGCTCGCGCAGGACACGCCGAAAATCGGCGTCGTCGTCAAGATCGGCGGCATTCCGTGGTTCAACGCGATGGAGGCCGGCATCAAGGAACAGGGCCAGAAACTCGGCGTCGACGCCTTCATGGTCGGCCCGACCAGCGCCGACCCGGCGCTCCAGGTGCGCGCCATCGAGGACCTGATCGCCCAGGGAGTCAAAGTCATCGGCGTGGTGCCGAACGACGCCAAGGTGCTGGAGCCCGTGCTCACCAAGGCGCAGGCCGCCGGCATCAAGGTCATCACCCATGAATCGCCCTCGCAGAAGGGCGCCGACTGGAACTTCGAGCTTGCCTCGTCCACCGGCTTCGGCGAGGCCCATGGCAAGCTGCTCGCCGAAAAGACGGGCGGCAAGGGCGAATATGCCGTCTTCGTCGGCTCGCTGACCGTGCCGCTGCACAATGCCTGGGCGGATGCGGCCATCGCCTATATCAAGGCCAACTATCCCGAGATGACGCTGGTCGGCGAGCGCTACGGCGTGGCCGAAGACGTCGACAAGAGCCGTTCCACCGCACTCGACCTGATCGCGGCGCACCCGAACCTCAAGGGCTTCCTCGCCTTCGGTAGCCAGGGCCCGATCGGCGCCGGCCGCGCTGTCGAGGAACGCCGCAAGACCGGCGAGATCTTCGTGCTCGGCCCGTTCTCGCCCGGCCAGGGCCAGAAGCTCATCAAGTCGGACGCCATTTCCGGCGGCTTCATGTGGAATCCGAAACAGGCCGGCGAGGTCTTCGTCACGCTTGCCGACCGCCTCATCAAGGGCGAAAGCGTCAAGGAAGGCGACGACATTCCGGGCCTCGGCGTGATCAAGCCGGTCGGCAACGACATCATCGTCGACCAGCTTCTGCCCATCAATAAGGACACGGTCGACGACCTGGCCGCCATGGGCCTCTGACAAGAGGCTCCCTCCCGGGGCGTCGGGCCGGTTATTCCTGCCGGCCCGACACTCGGCAAAAGCGCGGCTTCCGCCCCTGACGGTGCTCGACGGAACAGGCAGCAGGCATGGACATGACAACGGCCCCAGGCGAAGACGCCCGACCGATCCTTTCGCTTCGCAACATCAACATGACCTTCGGCGGGGTTCGGGCGCTGAAGAACGTCTCCTTCGAGGTCATGCCGGGCGAAGTCCATTGCCTCGCCGGCGAGAACGGCTCTGGCAAGAGCACGCTGATCAAGGTCATTACCGGCGTCTACCGGCCGGCGGCCGGCGCCGAGATCGTGTTCGACGGCGCGGCCGTTTCGTCGATGACGCCGGGTATCGCGCAATCGCTCGGCATCCAGGTGATCTGGCAGGACCTCGCGCTGTTTCCCGAAATGACCGTCGCGGAAAACATCGCCTTCCAGACGCTCTCCGGCGCGCGCCCGCGCTTCGTCCGTTATCCGGCGATCCGTAAAATAGCCGAGGATGCGCTCGCCCGGCTCGGCGTAACGCTCGACGTCGACCGGCCGCTCAAGGATTTTGCCATCGCGCAGCGCCAGATCGTGGCGATCGCCCGCGCGTTGGTCGGCGAGGCGCGCATCGTCTTCATGGACGAGCCGACGGCGTCGCTGACCCAGTCGGAAACCGATCACCTGCTCGCCATCGTACACACGCTTTCGGCCTCCGGCGTCGCCGTCGTCTTCGTCAGCCACCGCCTTGCGGAAGTGCTGGAAATCTCCTCGCGCCTCACCGTGCTGCGGGATGGCGCGCTGGTCGGCGTCTATCCGGTCGAGGGCATGACGCAATCGCGGATCACCGAACTGATGACGGGCCGCACCTTCGACCAGTCCGTGCGCGCCCATGACATTTCCCGAAACCCCGTCGTGCTGTCCGTGCAGGGCCTCTCCCGGCCGGGCGAATTCCGCGACATTTCCTTCGAGCTGCGCCGCGGCGAAACGCTCGGCATTACCGGCCTTCTCGGCTCGGGCCGCACCGAGCTTGCTCTGACGCTCTTCGGCATGCGCCAGCCGGCCGCCGGCACGATCACGCTGGAGGGCAAGGCGGTGCGTTTTGCCTCCAACCGGCAGGCGATCGCCGCGGGCGTCGCCTATCTCTCGGAGGATCGCCTGGCCCTCGGCCTCAACCAGCCGCAGTCGATCGCCGACAACCTCGTCATGGCCTCGCTCAACCGCATTCTCAGCGGCAGGCTGATTTCGCCAACCAAGAAGCGCGCGCTCGTTTCGCGCTGGATCGCCGATCTCGGCGTCAAGATCGGCCAGCAGGAAGATGCGATCTCGACGCTATCGGGCGGCAACCAGCAGCGCGTGGCGATCGCCAAATGGCTTGCGACCGATCCGAAGGTGCTGATCCTCGATTCGCCGACGGTCGGCGTCGATGTCGGCGCGCGCGCCGGGATTTTCGAGATCGTCGCGCGGCTCGCCGAAGCCGGGCTCGCGATCATCCTGATCTCGGACGAAGTGCCGGAGGTCTATTTCAACGCCGACCGGGTCCTCCACATGGAAAAGGGCCGCATGGCCGGCTGGCACGATCCGCGCGCGACGACGCTCAAGGACATCGAGGCGGCCGTCTATGCGTAAACTCGTCGCCGCCCACACCACCGAAGCCGTGCTTTTCGCCGTCATCATCGCGATCAGTATCGTGCTGTCCTTCGCGACCGAGCGTTTCTTCACCCTCGGCAATGCCTTCGACCTGCTCAACATCAGCGCCGTCAACATCATCTTCGCCGTCGGCCTGCTCGTGGTGCTCATCGCCGGCGGCATCGACATCTCCTTCGCCGTCGCCGCGTCCGTCGTGCAATATGTGACGGCGCTCCTGCTGGAGCGCATCGGCGGGGGCGGCTGGGTCTCCGGCCTTCTCATCGCGGGAAGCGCCGGCATCGGGCTCGGGCTCATCAACGCCTTCCTCATCCTCCGCTTCCGCATCATCTCGATCGTCGCCACGATCGCGACCTTCAACGTCTATTTCGGCCTGCTGATGTTCTTCACGCGCGGCGTGTCGATCTACAACCTGCCGGACTGGCTGACGACACGCGTCATCGTCTACGAGCGCGAGATGGCGGATGGCAGCTGGGCGGAAATCACGCTGCCCGTCGTCGTCATGGCCGTCTGCGTCGCCGTTACCTGGCTCTTCATCACCCGCACGACGACCGGCCGCCAGCTCTACGCCTTCGGCGACAATCCGGAGGGCGCGCGCCGCTTCGGCATCAATATCGGCGCCATGCAGTTCATCGCCTTCGGCTGGCTCGGCATGATGGCGGGCATTGCCGGGCTCATGCAGGCGCATTACGCGCAGGAGGTCGTGCCCAACGCGCTCTATGGCCGCGAACTCGACGTGCTCGCCGCCGTCGTGCTCGGCGGCGCGCGGCTTGGCGGCGGCAAGGGCACGGTGCTCGGCTGCGTGCTCGGCGTGCTGCTGGTCTCGATTACCCAGAACGGCCTCAACCTGATGGGCGTCTCGCCCTTCGCCTTCAAGATGATCGTCGGCGCCATCATCCTCGTCGCCATTACGCTGTCGAGCGCCCGCCTGGAAAACCTGCTGCCGATGCGCACCAGAAAGGGAGACGACCGATGAACGCGCTTGCCACCCGCTTCAACGCGATCTTCGGTGCCGACATGGCCGGCCCGTTTGCAGCACTTGCCGCCGTGCTCATCGTCTTCGGCCTCGCCTCGCCGCAATTCTTCACCGCCGCGACCTTCGGCTCGGTCGCCTTCCAGCTTCCCGAGCTCGGCATCCTGACGCTCGCCATGCTGCTGCCGATCCTGACGGGCGGCCTCAACCTCGCGATCACCTTCACCGCCAACATGGCCGGCCTGACGCTCGCCTGGGTGTTGCAGGCCAATGGCGGCGCCGACGCCGGCCCCGGCGCCTTCCTGCTCGGCTCGCTCCTGGCGCTCGGCGTGGGGGCCGCAAGCGGCCTCGTCATGGGCCTCGTGATCGCGTTTACCCGCGCCCACCCCATCCTCGTCTCGCTCTCGATGATGATTTTTCTCCGCGGCCTGGGAGAATTTCTCACGCGCGGCGGTGACATTTCCGGCTTTCCCGGCTTCATCGCGCCGATTGGCCACGGCAGCCTTCTCGGCATTCCCGTGCCGCTGCTCATCCTGATCGCCTGCGTGCTGGCGTGCCATGTCCTGCTGTCGCGCAGCAAGCTCGGCTTCTCCACCTACATGATCGGCTCCAACATCGAATCCGCCCGCTATTCCGGCATCAACACCCGAAAGGTGCTGGTGCTAGTCTACATGCTCTCGGGCGCAATCGCGGCGGTTGCCGGCATCATTATGCTGGCGCGGTTCAATTCGGTGCGCATCGGCCACGGCGAATCCTACCTCTTGATCACCGTGCTCGCCTGCTTCCTCGGCGGCATCAATCCGTTCGGCGGTTTCGGCCGGGTGCTTCCCGTCTTCGTGGCGTTGGTCGTGCTGCAGCTCCTGTCCTCGGGGCTGAACCTGCTCGGCGCCAACCAGCATCTGGCGACCGCCGTCTGGGGCATCCTGCTCATCGTGGTGATGGTGCTGCGCTGGGCCTCGGCCAAGTTCATCAAGCTTACAAAATAGGAGAGACGACCATGGAAGGTTTCGGCGTTCATACCAGCATGTGGACCATGAACTGGGATCGCGCGGGCGCCGAAAAGGCGATTGCCGGCGCAGTGCACTACAAGATGGATTTCATCGAGATCGCGCTGCTCAACGCACCCGCGGTCGACACCAAGCACACCCGCGACCTCCTGCAAAAGAACAAGCTGCGCGCCGTCTGCTCGCTCGGCCTGCCGGAGCGCGCCTGGGCCTCCGTCCGCCCGGATGCGGCGATCGAGCACCTCAAGGTCGCCATCGAGAAGACCGCGGAAATGAGCGCCGAGGCGCTGTCCGGCGTCATCTTCGGCGGCATCGGCGAGCGCACCGGCGTGCCGCCGACGCAGGCCGAATACGACAATATCGCGCGCGTGCTCCAGGCGGCCGCGAAACACGCCAAGCAATACGGAATCGAGCTCGGCGTCGAGGCGGTGAACCGCTACGAGAACCACCTGATCAACTCGGCGCAGCAGGCCGTCGACATGGTGGAGCGCGTCGGCGCGGACAATGTCTTCGTCCATCTCGACACCTACCATATGAACATCGAGGAAAAGGGTGCGGCCAACGGCATCATCATCGCCCGCGACCACCTGAAATACATCCACCTCTCCGAAAGCGACCGCGGCACGCCGGGCTATGGCAACATCCCCTGGGACGAGATCTACGCGGCGCTCGCCGCCATCGGCTTCAAGGGCGGGCTTGCCATGGAAAGCTTCATCAACATGCCGGCGGAAGTGGCCTACGGCCTCGCCGTCTGGCGCCCCGTCGCGCGCGACATGGAGGAGGTCATGGGCAACGGCCTGCCCTTCCTGCGCAACAAGGCGCAGCAATACGGCCTCATCTGACCGCTCCGCCGCCAAGGGTTGAGGCCTGTCAGCGGCGAGAGAATCACAGGGATGGCGGCCCCGGTGCCGCCATCCCTGCCGCCGCTCGAATCGCGACATTGCGCCCTGCCGGACGGCCTGTTTCGAGCGCGCTACGGACAAAAAATCCGAAGCAAAAAATATCTTATTTTCAAAAGATTAGCTGAAGCCACCGACTTCCGCGCTGTCCATCCCGCACGGACGGTCGCATCGTCATGCCTCGCGCCAGTTAGACCTGCGAATTAATGGTTTGTTAACCATTTCACGGCTACACCAAAGCAACCGAAAATTAACCAAGATGACTGACGTGTTAACTCAACCACGGCCGATCCGCCTCAAGGGGCGCTCCTTCCTCGCACTCGCCTTGACCCCGGAGCTTCCCTTCGAGGACTGGCTGGTGCGACTCGACGACCTGGCTGCCCGTTCCGCCGGCTTCTTCCTGCGCCGCCCGGTGGTGCTCGATGTCGAGGGGCTGGAGATCGACCGCGCTGAGCTTCGCGAACTCGTCAGCCAGCTCAATGCCCGCAATGTGCGGGTCATGGGCATCGAGGGCGCACGCTCCTCAATGCTCGGCGCCGACATGCCGCCCGCAATGACCGACGGGCGCCCGACGGCGGATATAGAGGCCCCGGCTACGGACGCCACCGACAAGGCAGAGACGTCCGAACCGATGGCAAAGGCTGCCGTGGCAGCCCCGATCAGCGCGGCGCCGGCCCAGGCCATGCCGATGGCGACGCCGTCGATCGTCGTGACCCGGCCCGTGCGCTCGGGGCAGTCCGTCTTCTTCCCCGAAGGCGATGTCACCATCATCGGCTCGGTCGCATCCGGCGCGGAAGTCGTCGCCGGCGGCTCGGTCCACATCTATGGCCCGCTGCGCGGCCGGGTGATGGCCGGCACGACGGGCAACGGCACGGCGCGCATCTTCTGCCGCAAGCTCGAAGCGGAGCTGATCGCCATCGACGGCTTCTACAAGACGGCCGACGACATGGAACCGGAGCTGCGCGGCAAGGCGGTACAGATCTGGCTGGAAGGCGAGACGATCAAGGCGGCAACACTCGGCTGAACCGAAAACGTGTTCACATAACTGGAGAGGTCAATGGGCAAGGTAATCGTGGTTACATCGGGCAAGGGCGGCGTCGGCAAGACGACGTCGACCGCGGCCCTCGGCGCCGCGCTGGCGCAAGGTGGCGACAAGGTCGTGGTCGTGGATTTCGACGTCGGCCTGCGCAATCTCGACCTCGTCATGGGTGCCGAACGCCGCGTGGTCTATGACCTCGTCAACGTCATTCAGGGCGAAGCCAAGCTGACCCAGGCGCTGATCCGCGACAAGCGCGTCGAGACGCTCTACCTGCTGCCCGCGTCCCAGACCCGCGACAAGGACAACCTGACGCCGGAAGGCGTCGAGAAGGTCATCGCCGCCCTGAAGAACGCCTTCGACTGGGTGATCTGCGACAGCCCCGCCGGCATCGAACGCGGCGCCACGCTCGCCATGCGCCATGCGGATGTGGCGATCGTCGTGACCAATCCCGAAGTCTCGTCGGTGCGCGATTCCGATCGCATCATCGGCCTGCTCGATTCCAAGACGCTGAAGGCCGAAAACGGCGAGCGCATGGAAAAACACCTGCTCCTGACCCGCTACGACGCCGCCCGCGCCGAGCGCGGCGACATGCTGAAGGTCGACGACGTGCTGGAAATCCTCTCCATCCCGCTGCTCGGCATCATCCCGGAAAGCACGGATGTGCTGCGCGCCTCCAATGTCGGCGCCCCGGTCACCCTCGCCGACAACCGTTGTGCCCCGGCCCTTGCCTATTTCGAGGCAGTGCGCAGGCTGAAAGGCGAAAACTTGCCGGTCACCATTCCGGGCGACAAGCGCAGCTTCCTCGGCAAGATCTTCGGAAGGAAAGCGGCATGAATCTGTTCCGTTTCTTTTCCCGCCCCCAATCGGCGCCAGCCGCGCGCGAGCGGCTGCAGGTGCTGCTCGCCCATGAGCGCGCCTCGACCGGCGACGTGGACCTGATCAACAAACTGCGCGACGAAATCCTGAAGGCGATTTCGAAGCACATGCAGGTCGACGACGAGAAAGTCACCATCAAGATGGAACGCGGCGCCCAGGTCTCGACGCTTGCCGTCGACATCGAAATCCCGTTCGACGCGGGCAAGAAGGCGGCCTGACGGCCGCCCCACCCTTCTGGTCACCTCTTACCGATCCAGCACTTCAAAGGGCTTCCACCGACCACCACACACCATTCAGAGCAGGAGATATCATGAGCCGTTTCGCACTTCTGGAGAGACTGAAGACCGTCCAGCAGATGCCCAAATATCAGGGGCGCGATATCACCACCATCAGCGCCGTGCTGTCGAACCAGGCCCTCGCGCGGCATGTCGACGTCTGCGAACAGGCAGCCGGCATCGTCCCGCCGCCCGTAGCCACGGCCGGCAAAGCGGCCGGAACGCCGACCGCCTCCGCTTAAAGGTTTCCGTCTTCCCGCAGGGCCGCATCGGTGATCGTGTTGTCGACACCGAGTTCGCGGTCCGGCCGGAGACCCAGGCGCTGCAAGTCGCCGTGATAGCCCCGCACTGCCTCGTCCGGCTTCGCATCGCCATCGGCAACCGCCCGCATCCATTTTGTCAGCGACAGCTGGTGTTCCGCCAGGTTGATCTTGCGCCCGAAGATGGCGAGACGCGCACCGCTCGCCTGCGCGCGGGCAACCATTTCCAGCGCATCGCGGTGCGTGCCGCTCGCCCCGCCCATCACGCCGACGACGACCGTGTCGTCATGCGCGACCAACTCTTCGAGCGCCCGGCGACCATTATAGACGATTTTCAGGAATTCCGGCCGTTCGGCGCGCGTCAGGCTTGCCAACGCCCGCACGATGCAGTCGCTGACGAAGGCGCCGGTCTCTGTCACGCCGAAGCCGGTATTGGCATTCGGGTTGAACACTTCAAGGAAGTGCCGCTTGCCGGCAGTGCGCGCATCCGCCCGGAAGGTGCGGTAAGCCTCCAGCATGGCGACATCTGCGGCGGCATCATTGTTGAAGGTCATGGAGAACAGGCAGAGATCGGCTCGCGCCCGGGACAGATCGGCGCCGCGATAGGGCTGCGCCGGCGTTTCGCGGTAGCGGCTGCCGCGGATGTTGAGCCAGACGTCGGTCGTCTCGTTGGCGCGGAAGGCCGGCGTGACGGAACTGCCCTCGAAAACGCCGCGCTCGACGAGCCGCTCGATATTGCCCGCCGAGGCGAGCATGACATCGACAGCCTTTTCCGCGACGAGCGTCTCCATTTCCGCCAGAAATTCCTCCCGCGTGCGGTTGCCGGCAATCGCGCCCTCCGGCCCACGCCGCTGGCCCGTCGTCAGGATACCACCGGAAATGTCGGCGTCCTTGGCATCCACGAGAATGAAATCGCCCGCCCGATAGGCGCCGGCGCGGATGCGCGCCATCTTCTCGTCGTAGCTCTTGCGGGTCATTTCAGGTCAACTCCATGGAACGTCTTCAACCGCTCGCGAACGGCTGCGATTTCTTCGTTGCGGCGGGCCACGTCCCAACCGAAGGTTTCCGCCGTCTGCCCCGCCAAAGCTTCCACCAGCCGTGCCGTCAGCCTGCCAGTCACGGCGAGCGTCGTGCGGCGGAAGACGAGGTCGGAAAGCGAGCCGACCTGTTCAGTGCGCAGCACGTAGTCCACTTCGCCGGTGCTGTAGTCCGGTGCATCGGGAAGTGGTGCGTCACCGGCGAACGCGGCGATATGGACGGCAACCGCGCTTGCACCCGTGCCATAATGCGCGAGCAACTCGCCTATGCGGGCTTCTGGAAGGCCGCTTTCGAGCGAAGGCTTCGCGACCCAAGAATGCCGCTCGGCATCGGTCTTCGGATAGTTCCGTCCGCCGCCGATGGCGAGGTCGCGGGTGGAAACCTTGCGCGTTCTGGACAGGCGCGTGAGCAGCATGTCGGCAACCTCTTCCGCATAACCGCGAAAGGTCGTCCACTTGCCGCCGACCAGCGAATAGACCGGATAGGGGCGCCCTTTGGCGGGTTCGAGGATCGGCGTGGCATGGTCACGCGTGATGAGACCGGGGTCCTTGGCGTCCGAGGCCGGCAGCGGGCGGATGCCGCTGTATACATAGACGATCTGGTCGCGGGTAAAACGCAGTTTTGGCAGGAGCTTGCGCAGGCTTTCGAGCAGGTAGTCGACCTCGTCGGCCTCGCAGCGCACCGTATCCGGATTGGCGGCCTTGATGTCGGTGGAACCGGCAAGCGCGCGGCCGAGATATTCGAACACCAGGCAAATGCGCCCGTCATCCGCCTCGAAATAGATCATCCGCCCCTTCAACTCCTTCAGGAGATCGGGATGGTCGAGCAGGATATGCGAGCCCTTGGTGCCGCCGATCATGCGCGAGGGCTCGCCGAGGATGGCGTTGACCTCGTCGATCCACGGACCGGCTGCGTTGACGACGATTTTCGGCCGCACGCTCGCGACCGCCTCGCCTGTGAGGCTGTGCACCATCAGCGCGCCATCCGCCGCGCGCTCCAGCCGGACATGGTTGAGCGCCGCGGAGCGTGGGCTGTCGGCAAGGCCGTCGCGCACGAGCTCTAGGATCAGGCGCTCTGGATGGGTAACGGTCGCGTCGTAATAGGTGCCCGTCGCCACGATATCTGGCGTAAGCGCCGGCAGATCGCGGAGCGAGGCGGCGCGGCCGGCGGTCGAGTGTTTGGGCATGACGCGGTGGCGGGCGCCATAAAAATCGTAGAGCATCAGGCCGATCTTGATCAGCAGGGCGCCACGGCTGCGCGGCGCGCTCTTCGAGCCGAAGAGGGTGCGCAAGGCGGCGCCGATGCCCTTCGTCCAGGAGAAGATCGGGATCAGCGTGGGCAGCGGCTTAACGTAATGCGGCGCATTGGCGAGCAGCAGGTTGCGCTCCAGCGTCGATTGCGCGACGAGGCGGAATTCACCGGTTTCGAGATATTTGAGGCCGCCATGGATGAGGCGGGAGGGGGCGGCGCTCGTGCCGGCGGCATAGTCGTTCTTCTCGACGAGCAGGCAATCGAGCCCCTGGGCCGTCAGGTCGCGGAAGAGGCCCGCCCCGTTCACGCCCGCGCCGACGATCAGCACATCGATCTCGACACGCGCGGCCATCGCCGCCATTCGTTCGCCCATGCCGCCGGGAAAGGCGCCTGCTGCCGTCGCATTCATGTACTCTTGCCCACTTTCACGATTTCAAGATTGACGCCGGCCCGCTTGAGCCGCGCCCGGTCGTCCTCGCCAACACGGTCCGTCGTCAGCACGACGTCGAAGGCGGTGAGGTCGCCCAGAACGTTGAGCGCGACCTTGCCGAATTTCGAGGAATCGACGAGCAGGATCTTGCGGCTGGAAGACGCCATCATCGCCTGCTTGACCTTGGTGACCTGCGCGTCCTGGATGAAGGCCGTCACGCCGTCGATGGCGGACGCCGAACAGAACAGGACGTTGGCCCGAAGACTCGCCACGGCCTTTTCGCAGGTGATGCCGATATAGGCATTGTAATTGCGGTGATATTTGCCGCCGAGGCTGATCAGTTCCACCTCGTCCGCATCGATCAGCTTGCCGGCCGAGACGTAGCTGTTGGTGATGACGGTGAGCGGATGGGCTTCCGGCAGCAGATCGGCGAGCGCGCAGGCCGTCGAGGAATCGTCGAGCATCACCGCCTGCCCCGCCTCGACATAGCTCATGGCGGCGCGCGCGAGCGCTTCCTTCTCCGCCTTGCCGATCGTCTCGCGGTAGCGGAAGGTGCTTTCGTAAAGGCCGGAGGGCTGGACGGTGACCATGCCATGCAGCTTGCGCAGGACGCCCTGCTGGGCGAGCGCATCGATATGCCGGTGGATGGTCATGCGCGAGACGCCGAAATGTTCGACGAGGTCCTCCATGCGCGCCTGGCCGGCCCGCATGATGTAATCGGCAATCTCTTCGCGCCGTGTGTCCGCCTTCATCCCCGGGCCTCCCCCGACCGTTTTGCGAGATCCTCGATGGCCCGCCACTGGGGCGCCATCGCATCCGCAAGCTGTCTATAGAGATTGTACCGTTCGGCAAGTTCAGCGCCCCGCACCGGATCCGGCTCATGCGAGCGCAGGATGCGGGTCGTTGCGGCTGCCCCCTCCTCCGGGCTCGGATAGAGGCCAACGGCGGCACCGGCCACAAGTGCTGCACCCCAGGCAGCGGCCTCGTCTGCGGAAGAAACGTCCACGACGAGCCCGGTCGCATCGGCAAACATCTGCGCCAGAACCGTGCTTCTCGCGCCGCCGCCGCTGATGCGCATGCGCTTCACCGGAACCGCTGAGAGCAGCTCCTCAATGTGGAGCTTGTGGTTGAAAACGATGCCTTCCAGCACGGCCTTCAGCAAATCGCCGCGCTCATGCCAGCCGTGCACGCCGAAGAAGCCGGCACTCGCTCCGCTGCCGAAAGGCGAGCCGAAGAGGAAAGGATGGAAGAGGATATCCGACGGCTTTTCCAGCGCGCGCTCAAGCTCCGGCCGCAACAGGGTGTGAATGTCGGTTCCTTCGCGCTCGGCCTTTTCCGAGAGGTCGCGGCAGAAATTGTCGAGGAACCAGTCGTAGTTGGCCGTGGAGGCGGGCGAGATCGCCATGGAATTCCACCAGCCCTTGCGAATGCCGTTGCGGCAGAACCAGCGCGGATCGACCATCGGCGTTTCGGTGACGAGCTCATTGATAGAATAGGTGCCGGCAACGACCGCAAGCGCGCCCGGCGCATGGCCGCCGATGCCGAGTGCGGAAGCCGTCACGTCATGCAGGCCCGCAGCCACCGGCGTGCCCTCGACAAGGCCCGTCGCTTCCGCCGCGGCCCGCGTCACCGTGCCGACGATCTCATCCGGCCGCGAGACCGGCGCCAAGGCTGGCCAGAGGTCGCCGAGGCCAAAGACCTCCAGCGCGGCGAGGTCATAGGCCTGCGTGCGCACATCCGGAAAACTCGTGCTCGCCTCGGTCAGGTCCGTGCCGACGACGTCCGTGAGGCAGAAGCGCAGCCAGTCCTTGCAGCTGAAAACATGGCCGATGGCGCGGTAACGCTCCGGCTCATGTTGCTTTATATGCGCCAGCAACGCCGAGGGTGCGGAAGCATGCGCGGTCTGGCCGGTCAGTTCCAGCGCCCGTTTCGCGACGCCGTCCTTTTCCCAGGCCTCGACGATCGCGCCGGCGCGGCTGTCGAGCGAAAGGATGCCGGGGCCGAGCGGCCGCTTTTCACGGTCGAGCAGGTAGAGGCCGTCGCCATGAGCCGTCGCCGCGACGGCCTTGATATCGCTAGCCGGCCGCCCGCTTTTGTCGATCGCCTTGCGAATCGCCTCCGCTGTCGCCGTCCATAGCCCGTCCATATCGCGCTCGACATGGCGCGGCGCGGGGAAGGATTGCGGGACGCGCCGGCGCGCCACCGCGATCGGCGTGCCGTCCTCTTCGAAGATGACGGCCTTGGTGACCGTCAGGCCGTTATCGATGCCCAGAAGCAGCGCCATGATCGTCTCCATAGCCACGGGTTGCGCACGGGAAAACGGCTTCGTCGTCCAACGCCATATGTAACATACATATACGTTATTATATCAAAAATGCAAGTTACAAACTTCTAGTGCGAAATGTTCTGACCCGACGACCCGACAGGCTGCCGGTCCCTGGCGCCCTGACGTTATGCCGCAGTCGCAAGGTTGCGTCTTGACCGTTTGTTCACGCTCCTCGCGTAAGCAGATCGAGGCGGTTTTGTCCGCCGACACCGCAATGGGAAAAGGTTCTACGTGGGTCGCGATGTCGAGCGTACGTTCATTTGAGGTCGGGGATGTCGGTGCGGTCGCGGATCTGTTCCAGCGCCTGCTGCGCAAGACCGGCGAGCCGGCAAGCGAAGACCTGAAGGCCTATCTCCGTTCGCTCTTCCTCGATTTTACCGCCGGCGAGCCGGATATCCGCTCGCGCGTCCATGTGCGCGCCGATGGCAGCATCTCCGGCTTTATCGGCGTGCTGCCGGTCGAGATGGAATTCGAGGGGCGCCGGGTTCGGGCCGCCAATTGCGGCACCTTCGCCTGCGACGACCGCGACAGCGATCCCTTCGCCGGCGCGCGCCTGTTGCGCGACGTGCTCTCCGGCCCGCAGGATCTTTCCTTCACCGAAACGTCGAACGACGTCTCCACCGACATGTGGCGCTCCATGCGCGCGACCATTCTCGCGCCCTACAGCCTCGAATGGCTGCGCATCCTGAGGCCCGCCTCCTTTGCGTTGGAAGCCGCCGCCGGTCGCCTGTCGGCTCTGCGGCTGCTCGGCCCCTTGGCAAGGGGCGCCGACGCCATTGTCTGCCGGCGCGGGGAAAAGCAGGCCTGGTCCCATTACACGCCGCTTGCCGGCAAGGCGGACGCGCTTGTCGATGCGCCGGCGACGGACGAGGAATTCGCGAGCCTGTGCCGACAGTTCGTGCGCCAATATGCTTTGCACCCCGTCTGGGACCAGCCGGTGATGGAAACCATGCTCCGGCATGTCGCGCGCAAGGCGCTGCACGGCGAGCGGGTGCAGCATGTCGTGAAGACCCGCACCGGCAAGGCGATCGGCCTCTATCTCTACTATGGCAAAACCGGCGGGATCGGCCGCACGGTGCAGGTCATGGCGGAGCCGGGGCAGGAAGCGATCGTCATCGACTGCCTGATGCGAAATGCCCACGCGCGCGGCCTTTGCGCCATTCGCGGCCGTACACAGCCCACGTTGCTGCAGGCGATGATGGGCAAGAAATGCGCCTTCCTGCATGCCTCCTCGACCATCGTGCATTCCCGCAATCCCGATCTCCTCGCCGCCATGACGAACGGCCGGGCCTTTCTCAACGGCCTTGCCGGCGAAGGCTGGACGCGCCTCATCGGCGATCGTTTCGGGTAGCGGCCATGTGCGGGATCGCCGGATATCATGGAGGAAACATCGCGCCCGAGCGGGCAGCGGATTGCCTCGGCCGCATGGTGGCGGCGTTGCGGCACCGTGGGCCGGACGCCGAAGGCACCCTGATCCGCGGCGACACCGGCCTTGCCCATACCCGGCTTTCCATCGTCGGCCTCATCGATGGCGCCCAGCCTATGGTGAACGAGGACGACACGCTCGCCGTCTCCTTCAACGGCGAGATCTTCAACTATGTCGAGCTGCGTGACGACCTGAAAGCGCGCGGCCATCTTTTCCGCACGACTTCGGATACCGAGGTGCTACTCGCCGCCTATGCCGAAAAGGGCGCCGCTTGCCTTGCCGATTTCAACGGCGACTTCGCCTTCGCGCTGCATGACGCGCGAACCCGCACGCTGCTGCTCGCCCGCGACCGCATGGGCGTGCGCCCGCTGTTCTATACGGAGCATGACGGCACCCTGTTCTTCGCCTCCGAGATCCACGCGCTGTTGGCGCTTCCCGGCATAACGGCCGATATCGATCCGATTGCGCTCGACCAGATCTTCACGCTCTGGTGCCCGATCCCGCCGCGCACCGCCTACCGCAACATCCACGAACTGCCGCCCGGCCATGTGATGATCGTTGAGCATGGCCGGCGCACGATCCGGCCGTGGTGGCAGCTTTCCTATCCCGATCGCAACGATGCTCCGCTCGCTGGCAGCGGGGATGGCACGGTGGAGGCGTTGCGGGCACTGCTCGACGATGCGACCCGCATCCGCCTGCGCGCCGATGTGCCGGTTGGCGCCTATCTCTCCGGTGGCCTCGATTCCTCGCTGATCGCCGCCCTCGCCGCGCCGAAGGTGGCGCGCGGGCTCAAGACGTTCTCGCTGACCTTCCGCAGTGCGGAGCATGACGAAAGCGGCTGGCAGCGGACAATGGCGGCGGCACTCGGCGTGGCGTCGGACAGCGTGGAATGCACCACGGCGGTGATCGCCCGGCATCTGCCGGATGTCATGCGCCACATCCAGTGCCCGATCCTGCGCACTGCCCCCGTTCCGCTCTCGCTGCTCTCGGCGCGGGTGCGCGAACAGGGCATGAAGGTGGTGCTCACCGGCGAGGGCGCGGACGAGATCTTTGCCGGCTACGATCTTTTCCGCGAGGCGCGGGTGCGGCGTTTCTGCGGGCGGCAGCCGGGTTCCACCCGGCGGCCCCGCCTTTTCCAGCGGCTCTACCCCTATCTGCCGGGCCTCAAGCAGCAGTCGCCCGAATATCTCGCGCGCTTCTTCGCCTTCGGCGCCGAGGCGCTCGACGATCCGCTCTATTCCCATCGCCCGCGCTTCCGCTCGACGGCCGCGGCAAAGCTGTTCTTCTCTGCCGACCTGCGGCAGGAAATCGGCGACTACGATGCCGCGGCCGACCTTGCGGCGCAGCTGCCGGCCGATTTCCGCCGCTGGCATCCGCTGCACCAGGCGCAATATCTCGAAACGGCCTTCCTGCTGCCCGGCTATATCCTCTCCAGCCAGGGTGACCGGGTGATGATGGCGAATGCGGTGGAGGGCCGCTTTCCCTTCCTCGACCACCGGGTCGTCGATTTTGCCGCAAAACTTTCGCCGGATGCCAAGCTCAACGGCCTCAAGGAAAAGCACATCCTCAAGCAGGCTGCGCGCGGCCTCGTGCCGGCCGCCATCATCGAGCGCCCGAAACAGCCCTACCGGGCGCCGGACAGCGAGGTTTTCGCGAGCCCCGAGACGCCCGCCTATCTCGACGCCGTCCTGTCGCCGGAACGGCTGGCGGAAAGCGGGCTGTTCAACGTTCAGGCGGTCGGCAAGCTCAAGGAAAAAGTCGTGAAAGGCCAGGTGAGCGGGTTCCGCGACAACGTGGCCTTCATCGGCATCCTGTCGACGGAACTGCTGCGCGTCGCCGGCAAGGCGCACTCACACCAACCTCTATCAGAGATCGGGAAACACTAAAAATGTCCGACGAGACCAGAGACGCCATCCGCACCTTCATCGTGGATAATTTCCTGTTCGGCGACACCAGCCATCCGCTGCCCGCCGACCTGTCGCTGATCGACAACGACCTGATCGATTCGACCGGCATCCTCGAACTCGTCGGCTTCCTGGAGGAGCGGTTTGCCATCACAGTCGCCGATGCCGATATCGTGCCGGCCAATCTCGACACGATCGAACGCATAGCCGGCTTCATCGCCCGCAAACAGGCGGCCTGACGGCGGAAACGGCCATGCGGATCGAGCAATATCTTGAGGACAGTACCAGCCGGGACGGCGCCAAGACGGCAATCGTCGCGGGGGACATGCGCCTTAGCTACGACCGGTTCCTCGATCTTGCGAGCCGCATGGCGACGACGCTGCGCAGCCGAGGCGTCGGGCGGGGCGACCGCGTGCTCATCCTGCTCGACAACGGCTGGCAGGCCGCCGTGGCCGTCTTCGCGACCTGGATTGCCGGTGCGGTCATCTGCCCGGTCAATCCGGCGACCAAGACTGTGCGGCTTTCGCAGATCGCACGCGATTGCCGCCCTACACTGGCGATCGTGGAAGGCCGGCTCGAAGCACGCGTCAAGGAGGTTGCCGAACTTGCCTCCCTGCCCCGCCTCGTAACTGGCGACGCCGGCAGTTTCGATGCTGGGGTTGAGGCCCTCCCGTTCGCCTCCGAAAATTTGCCGGATACCGATCTCGCCGCGCTGATCTACACCTCCGGCTCGACCGGCGAACCCAAGGGCGTGATGCTCGCCCACGACAACATCGACGCCGCGGCCCGCTCCATCACCGCCTATCTCGAAAACGATGCCTCCGACACCATCGTCGTCGTGCTGCCGATGTCGTTCGGCTACGGGCTCAACCAGCTCGTCACCGCCATGCTCACCGGTGCGACGCTGGTCATCGAAAAATCCTTTGCCTTTCCGCAAGCCATTTTCGAGCGCATCCGCGACGAACGCGTCACCGGCTTTCCGCTCGTGCCGGCGATGGCCGCGATGATGCTGCAGGCCCGCGATCTCGATCCCTCCCTCTTCGCCAGCCTGCACTACGTGACGAGCGCCGCGGCCCCGCTGCCGCTCGCCCATCTCGACGGGCTGCGGGCCTTGCTGCCGCACGTCTCGCTCTATTGCATGTACGGCCAGACCGAATGTACCCGCGCCACCTTCCTGCCGCCGGCGGAAATCGACGCCCGGCGCGGATCGGTCGGCATCGCCATACCGGGCACACGCGCCGAAGTCGTCGACGCAGCGGCCGAGCCGGTGGCGCCCGGGACCGTTGGCGAGCTGGTGATCAGCGGGCCGCATGTCATGCGCGGCTACTGGCAGAACGAGGCCGCGACCCGCCGCGCGCTCCGGCCGGATCCGCGGACCGGCGCGCTGCGCCTCCACACCGGCGACCTCTTCACCGCGGATGCTGACGGCTACCTCACCTTCGTCGCGCGCACGGACGACATCATCAAGTCACGCGGCGAGAAGGTCGCGCCGCAGGCGGTGGAGGACGTGCTGTGCCGCATGCCCGGCATCGCCGAGGCACTGGTCGTCGGCGTTCCGCACGAGGTGCTCGGGCAGGCCGTGAAGGCGATCATCGTCGCCTCCGATGCGGCGCTCACCGAGCGCGAAGTCCTGCGCTTCTGCGCCCAGAACCTCGAAGACCACATGGTCCCGAAGACCGTCGAATTCCGCGACACCCTGCCCAGAACCGACACCGGCAAGGCAAGCCGCCGGCTCGCCGCCAACACGACAGGATCGACCGCATGACCGTCCCCTCCTTCGCCCCGCTCGTGCTTGATCCCGCCGCCGAGGTGGAGCGCATCACCGGCTGGATGCGCGAGCGGCTGCGCCTCGACTTACGCAAACGCGGACTGGTGCTCGGCCTTTCCGGCGGCATCGATTCCAGCCTCTGCGCGGCCCTTGCCGTGCGCGCACTCGGCGCGAAAAACGTCTTCGCCCTCTTCATGCCGGAAAACGATTCCGACCCGGAAAGCCTGCGGCTGGGGCGCAGCGTGGCGGAAACATTCGGCATCGACAGCATTCTGGAGGATATCGGCCCGTCGCTCGCCGCCATGGGCTGCTATGAGCGGCGCGACGCCTTCATCCGCGAGGCCGTGCCGGAATATGGAACCGGCTGGGCCTCCAAGATCGTCTTCGACAGCACGATGACGACGGGCGGCTACAATATCTCCTCGCTCGTCGTGCGCTCGCCGGAGGGCGAGATGCGCAAGGTGCGACTTTCGGCAAGCGCGTATCTCGGCATCGTCGCGGCGACGAACATGAAGCAGCGTACCCGCAAGCAGCTCGAATATTACCACGCCGACCGGCTGAACTTCGCCGTGCTCGGCACGCCGAACCGGCTGGAATACGACCAGGGTTTCTTCGTCAAGAACGGCGACGGCGCGGCCGATATCAAGCCGATCGCCCATCTCTACAAATCACAGGTCTACCAGCTCGCCGCCCATCTCGGCGTGCCGGCCGAAATCCTCTCCCGCCCGCCGACGACCGACACCTATTCGCTGCCGCAGACGCAGGAAGAGTTCTACTTCGCGCTGCCCTACGACAAGATGGACGTCTGCCTCTACGGCGTGGAAAACGCCCTGCCGCCATCAGAGATCGCCGCGGCAACGGGCCTCAAGGAAGCCGAGGTCGAGCTGGTCTGGGCGGATATCGCCGCCAAGCGCAAGGTTGCCCGCTACCTGCACGCAGCCCCGCTCGTCATGGCCGCGGCGACCTGACCGCCGTCAGGATGGAGGCCGACGGCGCCTCAAAGCGCCATGCCGCAAGCCGGCGGATGGCGGTGCGCTGGACGAACCAGACCGCCATGCCGAGCGCCAGCCCGCCGGCAATCGCCGTGATGTGGAAGAGAGCGGGCGCGATGCCGGTGCCGTGCAGCGGCACCATCATCACGTCGGGCACCAGCCGGTGGAACAGGTAGATGTGGTAGCTGGCTGCCGCCACCGGCATCAGCTGGAGGAACAGCCAGCGCGGCATGGGCACCGCCGGCACATAGACGAGCGCGACGAAGCCGGCAAAGACGATGAGATACTTGATCGCCGTGCCGATCCACACGCCATCGACGAAACCGAGGATGAAGAACAGCACCGCCGCCAGCCCGACGAGCAAGGCCTTGCTGCGCGGCCCCGGCGCGTGGAAGGCGCACCAGCCGAGTGCGACGAGATACAGGTTCCAGTAGAGCGTAAAAATCTGCCGGTTGCCGATATCGACGAAGAACGGTGCGATGAAACGTGCGGCAAGCGCGATGGCCAGCGCGCAAAGCCCCGCCGCGAACGGATTTTGCGCCACGGCGGCGCGCGCCCGCGGCAGGAAGGCGAGCCCGGTGAAGATCAGCAGGATCTGCGTGAACAGTTCCACGAACCAGTAGAGATAGGGCAGCATCGTGTGGCTTTCCGGGTCGGCGAAGCCGAAATTGCCGACGAGGAACACCGAGGCCCAGGGCACCTGTCCCCAGGCCGCCGCATAGCCGGCCAGAACGCCGGCATAGGGCACCAGCACCGTCATCAGCGGCCTGAGCATCGCCTTCCAGTCGCCAATCGCAAAATTGCCGGGCTGGAAGCGCGCCAGGGAAACGCCGACCAGAACCAGCATCAGCGCCGACCCGCCGGGGATCGGCCAGAGCATCTCATGGTGCAGCACCACCAGCAGGATGGCGGCGACGCGGAGTGGAATATCGATGCCGACGCGCGGCATGGCGGCCTTCTGCGGCTCGCGGGCGGCCAGCGCTTCGACCGTCATTCGCTCCCAGCCCTCCGGCAGGGCGCCCAGCGCGCGCTCCAGCCCGATCGAAAGTTCGACGAAGCGCAGCGAATCGCCGCCGAGGGTGGTGAAACTGTCCGTGCCGGTGATGGCTTTCGGGAAGAAGGCGCGCCGGAAGGCTTCGCGCACGCCGCCGGATGCGGGGTCCTCATGCGGCGGCAGGGCGGCGAGTGCGGCATAATCGAGCTTGCCGTTGGCCGTGCGCGGCAATGCGGGGATGCGCCGGGTCGCCACATGCAGCAGCGTCAGCCCGCTTGCCGCCGCGAGCTTCGCCCGAACCTCCTCCTCCCGCGCTGTGCCGGTAAAGAAGGCGGTGAGCCGGCTGTCCGTGCCGGTGACGACGACGTCCAGGCCATCGCGCGCGAGTGCCTGTTCGATCGCGTCATGGGCGATGCGAAGGCCGGCGATCTTCGACAGCCGCTTGAGGCGCCCGACGATGCGAAAGACGCCGTCGTGGGTGCGCTCGGCAAGATCGCCGGTCCTGAGGTCGTCCATATCCGCACCGCGCGAAAGATCGTCCCGGCCGGTCGCGTAGCCCATCATGACGTTCGGGCCGGAATAGACCAGCTCGCCGGAAACGCCCGCCCCGACGATCTCCGCGCCATCTTCGCCGATCAGCGAGAGCCGGCCGCCCGGGATGGCGACGCCGATGCAATCCTCCTGCCCGGCAAGGCGCTCAGGCGGCATGTAGGCGATGCGGGCGGTCGCTTCCGTCTGGCCGTACATGACGAAGAACCGACCGCCGCGGTCTTCCATGTGCCGACGATAGCGGGTGACGAGATCGGGGGAGAGCCGCCCGCCCGCGACGGTCATGAAGCGCAGCGCCGGCAGGGCGTGCGCCCGCAGCCCTATGCGCTCGAAGAGGTCGTAGCTGAAGGGCACGCCGGCAATATTGGTGACGCCGTGCGCCGCGAGGTCTTCGGCAAAACCATCCTCCAGCACCGAATGGCGCGGCACGAACAGGCTGGCGCCGACGGCGAGATGGGAGTTCAGGACCGAGAGCCCGTAGGAGTAATGCAGCGGCAGCAGCAGCAGGCCCCGGTCGGCCTCGGAAAGCTCCAGATAGCTGGCGATCGACCGGGCGTTTGCTTCCAAAGCGTTGGCGGAGAGCCGGACGCTCTTGCTGACGCCCGTGGAGCCCGAGGTCGAGAGCAGCAGGGCGAGGTCCGGGTGGAGCGGTTCGGGTGCGAGGTGGATGTCCGCATCCGTGCGCCAGCGCTCACCGACGAAGCGGCAAACGGTTTCGGGCCGGAAATCCTCGCAGAAACGCTCGGTGAGCGCCGGCTGGCCGGGCGGCAGCAGGGCCACGGCATGGCCGGCGGCAAGGGCTGCAAGATAGGAGACGATGGCGTGTTCGCAGGTGCCCGCCTCGATCGCCACGAGCCGGCGGCCGTTGCCGAACAGAGCGGCGCGGCGCGAAATGCGCCGGGCGAGTTCCGCATAGGTAACGATGCGATGACCGGGAAAAACGAGGGCCGGCCGGTCGCCCCGCGCCGTAAATTCGGGAATGAAGGACAGCGACATCGCCAGAACGCCTTGAACATGGAACGGCCGTCCGCGACCGTCTCGGCACGCGCTTAATTTAACATGACATTATATGTCAAGAAAAGCTTCCTGGCGCGCCCGGACTGGTATCCTGAACCTTTCGCAATGGACGCTGACGCAAAGGCCAATTCCGATATAGCAATAGGCTTGGACATCGCATGGCGGGAGACCTGGCAGGGACATGGAAGACTTCGACTACGTGATCGTCGGCGCGGGATCGGCGGGCTGCGTGCTGGCGAACCGGCTTTCGGAAAACGGCAAATACCGCGTGGCCCTGCTGGAGGCCGGCGGCAGCGATCTGAATTTCTGGGTGCGCATGCCGATCGGCTACGGCAAGGCCTTCTACCACAACACATTGAACTGGAAGTACCTGACCGAACCGGTACCCGGCATCGCCGACCGGCAGAGCTACTGGCCGCGCGGAAAGGTGCTCGGCGGGTCTAGCTCGATCAATGCCATGGTCTTCATTCGCGGCCAGGCGCAGGATTTTGACGGATGGCGGGCGCTCGGCAATCCGGGCTGGGGCTATGACGACGTGCTGCCCGTCTTCAAGCGCATGGAAGACAATGTCGCCGGTGCCGATTCCTGGCGCGGCGCGGGCGGACCGGTGACGGTCACCAACATCGAAAAGGTCGTGCATCCGCTTTGTGAAAACTACCTCGCCGGCGGCATCGAGGCCGGGCTGGCGCGCAATCCGGATTTCAACGGCGCGACGCAGGAAGGCATCGGCATCTACCAGATCACCACGCGCAACGGTTTTCGTTGCTCGACCGCGACGGCCTATCTGGCGCCCGCCTGCGACCGGGAGAACCTGCATGTGATCAAGGCCGCGCATGTCACGCATGTGCTGTTCGAGGGTCGCCGCGCGAAGGGCGTCGAATACCGGCGGGGCAACGAAATCCGCCAGATCCGTGCGCGCCGCGAGGTGATCCTCTCCGCCGGCGCCGTCAACACGCCGCAGATCCTCCAGCTTTCCGGCATCGGCGAGCCGGCGATGCTCAAGCGCCACGGCATCGAGGTCGTGCATGCGGCGGACCAGGTGGGGCGCAACCTTCAGGACCATATTGGCTTCGACCATCTCTATGCGAGCCAGCGGCCGACGCTGAATGACGTGCTGCGGCCGTGGTGGGGCCGGCTGGCGGTGGGGCTGCGTTACGTGCTGACGAGGAGCGGCCCCCTGTCGCTCAGCGTCAACCAGGGCGGCGGCTTCTTCCGCACCAGCCCGGAACGCACGCGGCCGAACATGCAGCTCTATTTCTCGCCCGTCAGCTATACGCGGGCGATCCCCGGCCGGCGCGCGCTGATGAGCCCGGACCCGTTCTCCGGCTTTCTCGTCGGCGTCTCCAATTGCCACCCGACCAGCCGCGGCGCACTCGCTATCCGCTCCGCCGATCCCTTCGCAGCACCGGAAATCCGGCCGAACTATCTCTCGACGGACGAGGACGTGCAGGAACTGCTGGAAGCCGCGCATTTCCTGCGGCGGCTGGCTGGAACCGGGCCGATGCGCGAGATTATCAAGCACGAGATCAAGCCCGGCGCCGACATCACCAGCGACGAGGATCTTGTCGCGGACATCCGCCAGCGCTCCGGCTCGGTGTTCCATCCCTGCGGCACCTGCGCCATGGGGCCGGAGCCGGCGACATCGGTGGTCGACCCGCGTCTGCGGGTGCATGGTGTCGATGGGCTGCGTGTCGTCGATGCCTCGATCTTCCCGCGCATTACCGCCGGCAACATCAATGCACCGACGATCATGGTCGGCGAAAAGGGCGCAGACCTCATCCTGGCAGCCGCCCGCTAGGCGGTCAGGCGGCCCTTCGCCTGTTCCTTGCGCATCTCCTTGAGGGTAAGCGCGAGGGTTTCCGCAGCACTTGCGATCATGCGCGGCGGGGCTGAGCTGAAGCCGAGGATCAGGCCGCGCTGGCTGACCGGGGTGATCGCAAAGCGGCTGATCGGCGAGACGAGCACGTTGCGCTCGGCGGCGCGGCGGGCGACGGCGAGTTCGTCGAAATCCGGCGCGAGGCGCCCGACCGTATGGAAACCCGTTTCCGTCGGTGCGACCTCCAGCATGCCGCCAAGGTGTTTTTCAGCACCATCGAGCAGCGCCTGAAGCCGTTCGGCATAGACCCGGCGCATGCGCCGGATGTGGCTGGAAAAATGCCCGCACTCGATGAAATTCGCGACGACCGATTGCAGGCTGGCGGCCGAGCCCTGCAACGTCGCCCCGGCGATCCGGTAGAATATATCGACCAGCTCGGGCGGCGCCACCACGTAGCCGAGGCGAAGGGCGGCGAACAGAGTCTTCGAAAAACTGCCGACATAGATGACGCGGCCGGACGTATCGACGCTCTTCAGCGTCGGCGGCGGATGGCCGGCATAGTGGAATTCTCCGACATAATCGTCCTCGATGATCCAGGCCCCCGCGCGTTCCGCCGCGCGCAACAGCTCGAAGCGACGCTGGAGGCTCATCGTCACGCCGAGCGGATGCTGGTGGGCGGGCGTCACGAAGGCGAGGCGGAAATCCGGCGCGACCTCCAGCCCCTCGGCCACGTTGATGCCCTCCTCGTCGATGCTGAGCGGCACGAGCTTGGCGCCCGAGGAAATCAGGCTGTTGCGTGCGCCGATCGCGCCGGGATTCTCGATCCAGACCGTGTCGCCGGGGTCGAGCAGCGTGTTGCCGATGCGATTGAAGGCATCCTGCGCGCCGTTGAAGATGAAGACCTGTTCGGGCTCGCAGGTAATGCCGCGATTGGCGCGCAGATGCATCGCCACGGCCCGGCGCAGTTCCATCAGCCCTTCCGGCGGCGGGTAACCCAGCAGCAGGTTGCGCGGCTGGCGCCAGTAGCGCGTGACCATGCTTGCCCAGAGCGCCATCGGAAACTCGTCGAAGGCCGGAATGCCGGTGATGAAGGGCCGCGGGTTTTCCGGATGCGCCAGACGGGGGAAATAGTGTTCCGAGGCATCGGCGCTCAATTGCGCGAGGCGCGGCGGGCTGCGGATCTCGTCCGGTCTGCTTTCCGGCGGCGCGACGGGCCGGCCGTCGCGCAGCGTCTCGGCGACATAGGCCCCGGCGCCGATGCTGGAACGGATCAGCCCTTCGGCGGCCAGTTGCTCGTAGACGCTGATCGCCGTGGTGCGCGAGACCGCGTGGTCCTTCGCCAGCGTCCGGCTGGAGGGCAGGCGTTCGCCCGGCGGCAGCTCGCCCGACAGGATCATCTCGCGCAGCGCCGAACAGAGCTGCGCGCTGATCGGCGTGCGGGACGTGCGGTCGAAATGCAACGTGGGCAGCAGCGCGCCGCCCGGATACTTCACCATTCCCCACTCCCGACCTGTCGTCCGCCCGCAATAATGGTCCGCTACATAATGCAAAGTGGACCTTACCGCTCAAAGACTTTGCGATGATTGTCATACCAATTCGCGGCGTCAAGTGCCCATCCACATTACGCCATCCGCCAGCCGGATTGGCCCAGAGACAAGTTAGAGCGTCATGAAGATCAAGCGCATCGAGACCTTCTGCAACCGGTATGTCGGCTTCGTCCGGGTGACCGACGAGACCGGTGCGACCGGCTGGGGCCAGGTTTCGACCTACAATTCCGACATCACCTCCGAAGTGCTGCACCGCCAGGTCGCGCCCTATACGATCGGCGCCGAGATCGTCGACCTGGACGACCATCTCGACCGCATCTTCGAGCGCGAGCACAAGTTTCCGGGCTCCTATCTCTACCGTGCCATGTGCGGCCTCGACACCGCGATCTGGGACCTGCGCGGCAAGCATGCCGGCAAGCCTGTGGCGGCGCTCCTCGGCGGTTCCGCCGGTCCGCTGCGCGCCTATGCCTCCTCGATGAAGCGCGACATCACGCCAGCCGACGAGGCCGAGCGCTTCAGGCGACTGCGGGGCGAATACGGGTTTGATGCCTTCAAGTTCCGCGTCGGCGCGGAGTGCGGGCGCAACCAGGACGAATGGCCGGGCCGCACGGAAGAGATCATCCCGACGATCGCCAGGGCCGTCGGCGAAGGTGCCGCCCTGCTGGCCGACGCCAATTCCTGTTACTCGCCGGCCCGCGCCATCGAGGTCGGGAAGATCATGCAGGACAACGGCCTCGTGCATTACGAGGAACCATGCCCCTATTGGGAACTCGAACAGACGAAGGAAGTGGCCGAGGCGCTCGACATGGACGTGACGGGCGGCGAGCAGGATTGCGACCTGCCGACCTGGCGCCGCATGATCGAGATGAAGGCCGTCGATGTCGTGCAGCCCGACATCTGTTATCTCGGCGGCATCAGCCGCACGCTGCGGGTCGTGCGCATGGCCGAAGTCGCCGGAATTCCGGTGACGCCGCATGCCGCCAACCTCTCCATGGTGACGCTCTTCACCATGCACCTGCTGCGCGCCATCCCGAATGCCGGCAAATATCTCGAATTCTCGATCGAGGGCGAGGATTATTACCCCTGGCAGGACGGCCTGTTCCGCAAGTCGCCCTATGACATCGTCGACGGCAAGGCGACCGTGACGGACGAACCCGGTTGGGGCGTGGAAATCGATCCGGAATGGCTCGCCAAGTCGAGCTACCAGGCAAGCGAGGCGAACTGACATGAGCACCGAAACCCTCGTCAGCGAGTATTTTTCGACCGGCACGCTCACCGGCCTGCCCGACGGCCATTTCATCGACGGCGCCTTCGTGGCCGCCTCCGGCAACCGCACGATGGAGACCTTCGACCCCGGCTCCGCCCGCGCCTTCCATGCCTTCGCCGCCGGTGATGAGAGCGACGTGGACCGCGCCGTCGCTGCCGCCCGCAAGGCGCAGCGCGACTGGGGACGCACCAAGGCCGGCGCCCGGGGTGCGATCCTGTTCCGCGCCGCGCAGATCATCCGGGCGGAAGCCGCGCGGCTTGCCGTGGTGGAAAGCCTAGACAGTGGCAAGGCCTTGCAGGAAGCGGAAGGCGACGTCGCGGGTGCGGCGCGCTGCTTCGAATATTACGCGGGCGCGGCCGACAAGATACAGGGCGACACCTTCCCGCTCGGCACCGACTATATCGGCTATTCCATCGAGGAGCCCGTGGGCGTCACCGGCCATATCATCCCATGGAACTATCCGCTGTCGACGGCGGCCCGCAGCATCGCACCGGCGCTTGCCGCCGGCTGCACCGTGGTCGCCAAGCCGGCGGAACAGACGCCGCTGACGGCGCTGATGCTCGCAGACATCCTCCACCGCGCCGGCCTTCCCGCCGGCGTGTGCAACGTCGTTACCGGCACCGGCGCTGAAGCTGGCGGACCGCTGGTGTCGCACCCGGATGTCCGGCACGTCACCTTCACCGGTTCCGTGCCGACGGGCATCCGGGTGATGCAATCGGCGGCCGCCAACGTCACCAGCGTCGTGCTGGAACTCGGCGGCAAGTCGCCGGTCATCGTCATGGCCGATGCGGACCTCGATGCCGCCGTCGAAGGCGTGCTCGGCGCGATCTACGAGAATGCCGGGCAGATCTGCTCAGCCGGCTCCCGCCTCGTCGTCGAGCGTGGCGTGCATGCGGAATTGGTGGAGCGCATCGCAGCACGTGCCGGCGCCCTGAAAATCGGCCATGGCCTGCGCCGACCACAGGTCGGGGCACTGAGCTCCGCCGCCCATCTCGACAAGGTCGCCGGTTATGTGGACGGGGCACGCGAGCGCGGCATAACGGTCGCCGCCGGTGGCCGTCGCGCGTTGGATCAGGAGAGCGGCACGGGCTGGTTCTTCGAGGCGACCATTCTCGATGCCGTCAAGGCGGACGACCCGGTGATCCAGGAAGAGATTTTCGGGCCGGTGCTGTCCGTGCAGGTCGTGGACGGAGAAGAAGAAGCGGTCGCCATCGCCAACGGCACCGATTTCGGCCTCGTCGCCGGCATCTACACCCGCGATTTCGGCCGCGCCCACCGCATGGCGCGCGACATCGACGCCGGCCAGATCTTCATCAACGAATATTTTGCCGGCGGCATCGAGGTGCCTTTCGGCGGCAACAAGCTGTCGGGTTTCGGCCGCGAAAAGGGCTTTGCGGCGCTCAAGAGCTACACGCGGACCAAGAGCTTAGCGGCGAAGATAAACTGAACGTCATAATGGTCTTACGGCAAGGAGATAATGGACCTTTCGGGGAAGCCAATCTCACTCTTTGATGCCAACGGCTAAAAAATCGGGAATCGAGCACCATCGTCGGGAGTGAGATGGTCCTCAGCAGAAAAGAACGCCGGAAAAACGGCGACTTTCAACAGCCAAATGGAAGAGGAGAACAGCATGAAAACCAAATTCGCGCTCGCCGCGACGACGGCGCTTGCCCTGCTCGTCGCAAGCACCGCAGCCCAGGCCGAAACCCTGCGCCTGCTCACCTGGGGCGGTTACGCGCCAGACAACGTCATCAAGCTTTTCGAGGAAGCGAACCCCGACATCACCGTCGAGGTGACGCTCTCCAACAACGAGGAAATGGTCGCCAAGCTCCGCGCCACCGGCGGTGCCGGCTACGACCTCGCCCAGCCGAGCCATGACCGCATCTTCGCAGCCCAGCAGGAATACAACATCTACAAGCCGCTCGACCTGTCGAAGATCGACACGGCCTCGCTCGCGCCGAACCTTCTCGAAGGTGTGAAGGCCAATGCGACGATCGACGGCGCGCTCTATGCCGTGCCGCACCAGTGGGGCACCTCGGGCATCGTCGCAGACGTTTCCAAGGCGCCGGACGTCAAGGGCTGGGGCGACCTCTGCAACCCGGAATACAAGGGCCGCACCTCCATGCGCCTGCGCCGTACCATCCTGCTCGGCACGGCCTTCGCGCTCGGCAAGGACCCCTTCGCGCTCTACGGCGACAAGGCGGCCTACCAGACGATGCTCGACGAGGTCACGGAAAAGCTGATTTCCTGCAAGGACAACGTCAAGACCTACTGGAACGGCGGCGACGACCTGTCGACGCTCTTGCTCTCCGGCGAAGTCGTCGTCTCGGAAGCCTGGGATTCGACGGCCTTCAAGCTCTACGGCCAGAACAAGAACCTGGTCTACGTGCCGCCGGAAACCGGTGCGCTCGCCTGGATCGACACTTTCGTCATCCCGCGCAAGGGCGAAGCTGACGACGCCGCCTACAAGTGGATCAACTTCGTCATGAAGCCCGAGATAGTCAAGCTGATGTCGGATTCGACCGGTGCGATCGCGGCCGTCAGCAACGGCATCGACCTGCTGCCGGACGACAAGAAGGCCGCCGTGCAGGCCGCCTTCGACGAAAAGGATCTGGCGAACCTGAAATTCTTCGCCAACATCCCGGCAGGGCTTGAAGACATGGAAGGCAAGGCGCTCGAGCGCATCAAGGCCGCCACGTCTAACTGATCCGTCCCAGGACTTGACGCCAGCCGGTCGGGGGCCTTCCCTCGGCCGGCTGGCGTCAGAATAAGCCGCCCTGCGGCTCTGATTTGCGAGCACTCCATGCACGACCTTCAATGCGAAAGCCTGAGCAAGCGCTTCGGGGCCTATACCGCCGTCAACAGCGTGTCCTTCAACGTTCCGCGCGGTTCGTTCTTCTCCATTCTCGGGCCATCGGGCTGCGGCAAGACCACGCTGATGCGCATGATCGCCGGCTTCGAGGAGCCGACGAGCGGCGACATTCGCATCAAGGGCAAATCCGTGCTCTCGACGCCGCCGAACAAGCGCCCCGTCAAGATGGTCTTCCAGCATCTCGCCCTCTTCCCGATGATGAATGTCGGCGAGAACATCGCCTATGGCCTGCGCTGCCGCGGCGAGAACAAGGCCGATATCAGCCGCAAGGTGGCCGCCGTGCTCGACCGCGTTGGCCTGCCCGGCACGCAGGAAAAGCAGGTCGCCCAGCTTTCCGGCGGCCAGAAGCAGCGCATCGCGATTGCCCGCTGCATGGTGCTCGAACCGGACGTGCTGCTGCTCGACGAACCGCTCGGCGCGCTGGACCTCAAGCTGCGCGAGCGCATGAAGATCGAGCTCAAGCAGTTGCAGCACCAGTTCGAGACGACCTTCCTCTATATTACCCACGACCAGTCGGAAGCCCTGCTGATGTCGGACAATGTGGCGGTGATGAATGCCGGCCAGTTCGAGCAGATCGGCTCGCCGCAGGAGCTCTACAACGATCCGAAGACTGGGTTCGTCGCCGGCTTCGTCGGCGACAGCAACCGCTGGCCGGGCCGCGCGCTTTCCGTTTCGGACGGCAAGGTGCGCGTGGCGCTCGACGGCGGCGGCGAGGCGATCGCGCAGGCGGGCGACGACCGGATTGCGGCCGGCAGCGCGGTCGAGCTGTTCGTGCGGCCCGAAGTGCTTTCGGTCGGTGCGGGCAGCGAGAACCGGCTGGCGGGCACCGTCGAAAGCCTGCTCTTCAATGGCGCCAGCAGCCGCATCCTCGTGCGCAGCCAGGGCGGCAACCTCGTCGAGGTCGGCCAGGCCGTGATGGACGGCACCGGCCGCATCGTGCCGGGTGCGGCCGTCGATATCGGCTGGAGCCACGGCCACGGCCGCTGCTTCAGCGTGTCGAGGTAACGGCGATGCCACGCACGGACATCGGAAAACTCTCCTTCATCCTGCTCTTCGCCCCCTTCGCGCTGTGGATCGTGCTGCTGATCATCCTGCCGCAGCTCGGCATCGGCTATATTTCGCTGCGGGAAAAAGTAGGGCCGGGCGAATACACCTTCGGGCTCGCCAACTACGCCGCCTTCGTCAGCGAGCCGATCTACTGGAACACGCTGCTGCGCACCGCCTGGATGTCGATCCTCGTCACGGTGATGGCGCTCATCATCGGCTTTCCCGTCGCCTATTACATCGCCAAGATCGCGCAGCGCCGCTCGCGCGCCGCGCTCTTCCTGATGTGCCTCATCCCGCTCTGGGTGAGCGACCTCGTGCGCGCCTTCGGCTGGATCGTCATCCTGCGCGAAACCGGCCTCGTCTCGTCCTTCCTGCAGAAGATCGGCCTGATCAGCGGCCCGGTGGAATTTCTCTATAACGACGCCACGGTGGTGATGGGCCTCGTCTACACGGTCGTGCTGTTCATGATCGTGCCGCTCGTCTCGACGCTCGACGGCATGGACAATTCGCTGATCGAGGCCGGCTACAATCTCGGCGGCAGCCGGCTCACGGTCTTCCGCCGCATCGTCGTGCCCTATGCCATGCCGGGCATCGTCGCCGGCTGCATCATCGTCTTCATGTTGACGGCCGGCAGTTATCTCACGCCGATCCTGCTCGGCGGCAAGAACAGCATGTGGTTCACCGAGCAGATCTACGAGCAGTTCGTGACGCGGTACAACTGGGAGTCCGGCGCGACCTTCGGCGTGCTGCTGCTCGTCTTCACCTCGTTCGTCGTCTGGCTCGGCCTGCGGCTGACCGGCCAGAACCTCGCCTCCACCGTCGCAAAGGACTGAGCATGAACGTCGCGGCTCCCCAATCGTCCTTCCTCCGGTGGGTCTATCGCTTCTATATGCTGGCGTTCCTCGTCTATCTGGCGGCACCGCTCTTTGCCGCCGGCATGTTCGCCTTCAACGATTCGATGTTCCCCGCTCTGCCCTGGAACGGTTTTACGCTCGACTGGTTCTTCAGCAGCACCGAGCCGAAGATCGGCATGTTCCATGACCGGCGCCTGCTGCGCGGCTTGCAGAATTCGCTGATCATCGGCGTCGCCGTCTCCGCGCTCGCGGTCGCCGCCGGCACCTGCAACGCCTTCCTGTTCGAGCGCAAGCAGTTCCCCGGCAAGAACATCTTCTACATCATGATGATCGTGCCGCTGGTCATTCCCGGTGTCATCCTCGGCATCTCGATCCTCGTCTTCGCCAGCATGATCGCCAACGGCCTCGAAGAAACTTTCGGCATCGAATGGGACTTCCTGCGCCCTGGCATCTTCCTCGTCATCCTCGGCCAGTTCTCGTTCCTCACGACCATCACCTCGCTGGTGATCGGCGCGCGGCTCCGGAAATTCGACATAGCGCTGGAAGAGGCCGCACTCAATCTCGGTGCCACGCGGCTGCGCGTGCTGATGACGGTGACGCTGCCCTACCTGATGCCCGCGCTGTTTTCCGCCTTCGTCGTCGCCTTCCTCGTCTCCTTCGAGAATTTCAACACGACGCTGATGCTGGTCGGCTCTGACGCGCCGCTCACCATCACCATGTACGACCGCATGGTGAAGGTCGGCTCGACGCCGGTGCTGAACGCCGTCTCGTTCTTCCTGATGGTGGGATCGGGCCTGCTCGCCCTGCTGAGCGTGGTGGTGCAGCGCGGCGGGAACAAGGAAGCCTGAATTTCAGCCGCTGCCGCAAAGTGTGCGCGCATTGAGCAGCCCCCAGCCGTAGATGGCGTCCTTGCCGGGCTTGCCGATATCCTCGGCGGATTTCATTAGCTCGGCCTCGACCTCCTGCGGCGAGAGGCCGGGTTTTTCGGCAAGCAGAATGGAGACGGCGGCCGTCACGAAGGGGGCAGCGAAGGACGTGCCGCTCTTCTGCCGCGCGCCGGAAATCGACGCCGCGGTCCACACACCGACGCCGGGAGCAGCGATATCGATATGGTCCCCACGCACGGCCCGGCGATAGGGATTGCGCGCCGTGTCCACCGCCGTCACCGCGATCACGTCCTCGTAGGCGGCGGGGTAGACCGGCTTGGCATTCGGTCCATCATTGCCGGCGGCCGCGACGAGGATCGTTCCCCGGTCGGCGGCGGCCTCGACGGCGCGCTTCAGGATCAGGTTTTCCGGCCCCGTCAGGCTCAGGTTGACGACCTTGATGTCACGCTTGATCAACAGGTCGAGCGCGCGCACGAGGTCGTAGACATTGGCGATGTCGGTGGATTTGCGGAAACGCTGGAAGGCATCGACGGCGATCAATTCCGCGCCCGGCAGCAGGCCCGGCACGCGGCTGCCCGGCGCGCCGACCAGCAGCGCCGCCACGGCCGTGCCGTGCTGTTCGCCCGAGGGCGCGCCCTCCCCGCCGCCGAGGTCGAGAACCTCCAGCCGAGCATTGGCGAGAACCGTGTGCTTGGCATTGATCGCCGTATCGATGAGGCCGATGCGCTGCGGCTTGAGGCAGGCCACACCGCTTCCCGCCTCTCCGGTCGGCCACCCCACCATATGGCGCACCAGCGCGCAGCCTTCCCGCACGCAGGCAGCGTTTTCCCCGGCCTGCGGCTGATAGAAGTGGTTGAAATCCACCGTCGCCGAAGCGCTGCGGGCCGAGACGGCGGCGCGGGCCGCATCGAGCGTCATGCCCTGCGGGACGATGAGGCGTACCATTTCGCCGCCGATGAGCGCGATCTCGACCCGGTCGTCCACGACGAAACCGTCCTGCGCCAGGCCGGCAATGGCATCGTCGTCAAGGCCGGTCGCGACGATCTCGTTCGGCGTCTGGTCCGGCACCGCCACCACGGCACGGCGCACGGGCGCACGCCGCACGTCGCGCGATGGCCAGCGGAACAGCGAGCGCAGGTCGCCCCGCGCTTTCGGCTGCCACTCGCCGCCGCGACCGCCGCGGCTGCTGCCGCCACCATCGTCGTCCCCGCCATCATCATCGTCGTCGGCGAGCGCCAAGGGGACGCCGGGCGCAAAGCCGCCCTCCGGCGCAGGCAGCGCCACCGTGCCGGCCAGAGTCAGGGCCGCGAGGAGGGAGAGGCGTCCGGAGAGGGCTGCAAGGCGGCTCGGCATGGTCGTTCTCCGTGGCGGATGGGTGGGCCGGATCGGTGACTGGTATCCTGACATACGTTTGACTCGACAGCTTATTCCATGGCGTGCCAAAGAAATCGCATGACGAATGACATGCCGACGGTGCCGGAACGGCTGGTGGCCTTCCTGCCGAACCTCAGACGCTTCGCGATCTCGCTCTGCCGGTCGCGGGAGCTCGCCGACGATCTGGTGCAGGCAGCCTGCGAGCGCGCCATCCTTGCCGCCGACAGTTTTGCGCCGGAGAGCCGCTTCGACGCTTGGATGTTCCGCATCCTGCGCAACCTGTGGATCGACCACCTGCGCCGGCTGAAGACCGCCGGCCCGCATGACGACATCGACGAGGCGCGCGACGTCTCCGTGCCCTCCGGCGAGGCCGCCGCCCATGCCCGCATGGATCTCGCCGAAGTGACCATCGCCCTGCAGAAGCTGCCGGACGAACAGCGCGAAGTGCTGGTGCTGGTCTGCGTCGAGGAGTTCAGCTACCGCGATGCGGCCGAGGTTCTCGCCATCCCGATCGGCACCGTGATGAGCCGTCTCGCCCGCGCGCGAAAAAATCTGATGGAGCTGACGGGAATAAGTTTTGGCGAGAGACGTTCGCCCGATACGAAAGGCGGCGTTTCATGAACAAAGACGATTTCGACGACGAGACATTGATGGCCTTCGCCGATGGCGAGCTGGACGAGGCACGAAGCCTCGCGCTGGAAGAGGCGCTTGCAACCGACGAGACGCTGGCCGAACGGCTCGCCGTCTTCCTCGACAGCCGCCGGCTGGTGGGCGACGCGCTGAAGCCGCTGATCGACGAGCCGGTGCCCGAGGCGCTGCTGGCCTCGGTGCGCAAGATGGCGGCGGACGCGCAGGCACCTCGGGACAATATCGTTTCCTTCCGCCCGAAACCGCAACAGGCGGCGCAGCCGATGGCGCGGCGCTGGCTCATGCCGGTTGCGGCCAGTCTCGTGGCGGTGGTGACAGGTGTCATCGGTTTCACGCTCGGCCGCATGGGGCCGTCCGCGACGGATGCCAGCACCGAGATTGCCGCCGCCCTTGATCGCGAGGCGTCCGGCCGGGACGTGACGCTTTCGGGCGCCGTGCTGCATGTCGTCGCCTCCTTCCGCGACGAGCGCGGCGAACTCTGCCGCGAATACGAGCTGAAGCGGCAGGCGAGCAGCACGCTGACCGTCGCTTGCCGCCAGAACGGCGCCTGGGCGACGCGGTTGGCGCTGACGACCCCGCAGGCCGAAGGCTACGTGCCCGCCTCCTCGCAGGAGACGATCGACGCCTATCTCACCTCGATCCAGGCCGGCGCCCCGCTTTCCGCCGAAGAGGAACTCAAGGCGCTCGCACCCTAAACTCGATACAACGTGCTGAACCGGCTTCCTTCGAGGCCGGTTCAGCGCCGTTTGCGTTCGGTAGAAAGATGCAAATATGTTGATATCAATTCATGCTTGACTCATACCGACCGTATGGTATGTTTTCCGCATGTCCAGACCGACCAAACAATCGCCCGAACGCGGCAATGCGCGGATCCGCCTCCTGGAGGCCGCACGCGACATCATTCGCGAAAAGGGGTTCGCGGCAACCACCATCGAAGACCTGTGCAAGGCCGCTGATGTTACCAAGGGCGCCTTCTTCCATCACTTCGGGAGCAAGGAGGCTCTCGGGGTGGCCGCCGCGGAGTTCTGGGGCGAGACGACGTCGGCCTATTTCGCCGCTGCGCCCTATCACGGCCCGAGCGAGCCGTTGGCGCGGGTGCTCGCCTATGTCGCCTTCCGCAAGGCGATCATCGCGGGCGAATTGCAGGAATTCACCTGCCTCGTCGGCACGATGGCGCAGGAGGTTTTTGTGAGCTCGCCCGATATTCGCGATGCCTGCGGGCGCAGCATGTTCGGTCACACGGCAACGCTGGAGGCCGATATCGAGATGGCGCGGCGCAAGCGCGGCATCACGACGACCGGCTGGACGGCCGAGAGCCTGGCGCGCCACACGCAGGCCGTTCTCCAGGGCGGCTTCATCCTGGCGAAGGCGGCCAACGACCCCGCGCTCGCCCGCGAAAGCCTCGACCATCTGGAACGATACATTCGATACCTGTTCAACGTCACGGAGGATGACTGAGATGCGCAGAACAACCCATATCGGCTGCGCCTGCGGCCAGACGCGCCTTGAAGTGCAGGGAAGCCCGATCCTGGTTTCCGAATGCCTGTGCAACAGTTGCCGGGCCGCCGCCGGTAGGCTTGCAACCCTTCCCGGCGCGAAGAACACGCTGACCGCCTATCACGCGACACCGGCCGCGGAATACCGCAAGGATCGGGTCCGCATCCTGTCGGGCGCGGAAAACCTCAAGGAATTCCGCCTCTCCCCCACCGCCGGCTCGCGCCGCGTTGTCGCCACCTGCTGCAACACGCCCATGTTCCTGGAGATGAAGGGCGCGCACTGGCTGAGCCTCTACCTGCACCTCTGGCCGGAAGCCCAGAGACCGAAGGTGGAGCTGCGCACCATGACGAGCGACCTCGCCGACCGGTCCGGCCTGCCGGCCGACATGCCCAACCTCAAGACCCACACGGTCGCCTTCTATGGAAAGCTCCTGGCGGCCTGGATCGCCATGGGCTTCCGCAATCCGAAAATCGCTGTCGGGGGGACGATCGATGTCTGACAAGATTGAAGTCGAAAACATCAACACGCCCGGCCGCACCGAACGGCTCGACCGCACGAAATACATGGCGATGCGCGCGGCGCTGCTTGCCGCCCTGCCGGACACGGCGCCGGGCATGACGGTCGCCCAGGCGCAGGAGGCTCTGCTGCCGCACCTCTCGGAGACGGATTTCCCCGAGCGGCAGAAGGCGGGCTGGTGGATGAAGGCCGTGCAGCTCGACCTTGAGGCCAAGGGCATCATCAAGCGCGCGCCGAAGCGGCCGGTCCAACTCTACCGGGTCACCTGACGCCCGGTCGAAAATTTTTCGCACCGCCGGGAATAGGCTTCGTCCGTCGCCGTTCTTCTTCCATCGATTGATGAGGAGAACAGCGATGGCACTGGCCCTTCTGAAGAAACCGCAGCCCCGGTTGACCTTTCTCTGCCGCAAGGAGGACGAGGGCGTGATCCCCGCCCCCGTGCGTGCCAAGACGGCGCTGCCCGACTGGTTCCGCAAACTGCCCGCGATCGACGAGACGCAGGTCTCGCCCACCAACAGCGGCATCACCGTGAAGCGCTGCATGCCTTTCCTCGACGCCATGGCCGCCGGCTGGGTGATCGGGCTCGCGGCGAGCGTGCGCATGGAAATCTCCGACGGCGGCAAGACGGTCGATTGCGGCTGGGATTTCGACCGCACGCTGGTCAGCAACCATGCCAGCCACCAGGTCGCCGGCAATCCGCGCGAGCCGCTGCCGCCCTGCAAGTTCCACAATTACTGGACCATCCGCACGCCGCCCGGCTGGAGCTGCCTGTTCGTGCCGCCGCTCAACCGGCCGAACGGCGTCTTCGAGATCGTCGCCGGCGTGGTCGACACCGATACCTACCAGTCGGAAATCCACTTCCCCTTCTTCGCCATCGGCGAGGACGGCCTGCATATGCTGGAACGCGGCACGCCGATCGTCCAGGTCATCCCCTTCCGCCGCGATGCCTCGGATCTCGACGCGGACATTCGTGCAGAAAGCCCGCCGGAGGGCGCCGTGCGCAAGACGATCCTGCGCAAGACGCTCGCCGCCGACGGCTGGTATCGCAAGTTCGCCCGCGCCCAGCGGTAGATTTTGAGCCGGATAAATCGCCTTGGCCGTCGCTGCGCCCCGTAGCGGCGGCGATGCCGCATGCGCCGAAGATACAGACTATCATATTGAAATTATTTCCGTTTTATCGGGAATAAGAATTGTCCGCCGCCGTTTCTCCCTCGCAGCCAACGAGGCTGTCACTCAAAGGAGAAACACCATGAAGAAGGTCATCGCAATCCTGAGCGCATTCCTGGTGGTCGGCGCCGCAGCCCCCGCGCCCGCCGTCGCCGACGACCCGGTTTACCGCTTCCTGCAGAAGATGACGCGCACCAGCAAGGCGAGCCAGGCGCGCTATGGCCGCGACCGCGACGACGACCGTCGCGGCAGCTGGAGTTCGAACCGCAATTCCAACAGCTCGTCGAATTCCAACTCGAACCGCAACTCGAATTCGAATTCCAACTCCAACTCCAATTCGAACTCGAACTCGAACTCAAACTCAAACTCAAACTCGAATTCCAACAGCAATTCCAATTCGAACAGCAACTCGAATTCGAACGGTTCGTCGAACTCGTCGTCCGACGACGATTGAGCCGCAGCCTGAAAGACCGAAAGGAGGGCGATCGTGGCCCTTTATGCAATCGCCCCTCCCGGACCCCACGCCGATCGGCGTGGGGAACCGTCTCCGACGCTGGAGCCGAGCATGCCGCTCGCCCGCGTCAAACAGATCGTCGCGGCGATCGTGCTCGCCTTCAGCGCCATGCTGATCTTCCTCGCGATCGACGGCCTCACCCTGAACATGCGGCTGACGCTCGCCGTCTTCGTGGCGACGATCACCGCCTGGACCATCCTCGACCTGCCGGATACGCCCGTGGCGCTGGCGGGTGCGGCACTCCTGCCGGTCGTCGGCGCGATCAACGAGGATGTGCTCTACCGCTCGCTCGGCAACGATATCGTCTGGCTGATGCTGGCGGCCTTCGTCGTGGCCGGTGTGCTTCGGCAGGTCGGCGTGATCGAGCAGATCATTCGCCGGCTGCTTGCCCGGCTCGCCACCGTGCAGGGCCTGTTCTGGGCGCTGACGCTCCTGATCTTCGCCACCGCCTTCATCATCCCCTCGACCTCCGCGCGCGCCGCCATGCTGGCGCCGGTCTATCTCGGCCTTGCGGCGGCGATCGGTAATGCGCGGGTCAGCCGTGCTCTAGCACTGCTCTTTCCCTCCGTCATCCTGCTTTCGGCCGGCGCCTCGCTGATCGGTGCGGGCGCCCATCTCGTCGCGGCCGGCATGATGGAGCGCCTGCGCGGCCAAAGCCCGGATTTCCTCGGTTGGATCGCGCTTGCCGGCCCCTTCTCGCTGCTGTGCTCGCTCTTTGCCTGCGCCGTGCTGCTAAGGCTTTTCCTCACCCGTGAGGAACGGACGATGGCGATCGCAGCGCGCAGCTCCGACGAGACTCCCACCCCGCTGACACGCCAGCAATGGACCGTGCTCGCCATCACCGGCGCGATGATCCTGCTCTTCGCCGCCCAGCCCCTGCACGGCATCGGCATGCCGCTCATCGGCATCGCCGCCGCCCTGCTGCTGGCGACCGAGCGGGTCTCCGGCCTGCCGCTGAAGGCTGCCCTCAAGGGCGTCGAATGGAACCTGCTGCTGTTCCTCGCCGGCACGCTCGTCATCGGCGAGGCGCTGCTGGCGACCGGCACGGCGCAGGTGCTGGCCGAGCGGGTGGTCGGTCTCGCCGGCAGCAGCATCGCGGCCTGGCCCGCGCTCGTCATCGGGTTTGCCGCCATCGTCGCGACCCTCTCCCACCTCGTCATCACCTCGCGCACGGCGCGGGCAACCGTGCTGATTCCCGCCCTTGCCCTGCCGCTCGCCGCCCTCGGCGTCGATCCGCTCAATCTGGTGATGGTCGTGACGCTGGCGAGCGGCTTCTGCCAGACGCTGATGGTCTCCGCCAAGCCGGTGGCGCTGTTCGGCGCGATGGACCCGCCACCCTTCGGTCAGGCCGACCTGTTACGGCTCGCCATGGTGCTGGTCGTGCCCTTCGTGGTGCTGCTCATCGTCTTCGCCACGCTCGTCTGGCCACTGCAAGGCCTGCCACTGCACTGAACCACGCACATGAAAAATAAAAAGGCCGCCATGTGCGGTCTTTTTATTTAGCCGACTAAATTTATTTTCATTCTGCCGGAATAGATGCCGAACCATCCCGTTCCTCCCCTGTCACATGATTGTCATAGTAAAAGGAACGTCCCCATGTCTTTCACGGTTCTCGTCGCCCCCTCCGGTTTCAAGGAGAGCCTCTCGGCCGATCAGGCAGCGGATTGCATCGAAAGCGGCGTCAAGCGCGCCTTCCCCGGCGCCACCGTCTTGAAGGCGCCGATGGTCGATGGCGGAGAGGGTTTTACGAGGGCGCTCGTCAAGGCGACCGGCGGCACCCTTCATCACCTGACGGTGACCGGCCCGATCAATGACCCGGTCGAGGCGCATTTCGGTTTCCTCGGCGGTTGCGGCGAGCCAACCGCCGTCATCGAGATGGCGGCCGCCGCAGGCCTCAGCCTCGTGCCGCGCGGCCGGCGTAATCCGTGCCTGACGACGAGCTACGGCGTCGGCGAACTGGTGCGCGCCGCACTCGACAAGGGTGCACGCCGCATCCTGCTCGGCTGCGGAGACAGCGGCATCAACGATGGCGGCGCCGGCATGGCGGAAGCGCTCGGCATCCGGCTTCTCGATGAAGAGGGCGACCTCCTGCCCCGCGGCGGTGCTGCGCTCGCCCGCCTCGCCGCCATCGATATCAGCGGTCGCGATCCGCGGCTTGACCGCGTGCGCATCGATGCCGCCGTCAACTGGCACAATGTGCTGCTGGGTGAGTGCGGCGTCGCGCGCATCTTCGGGCCGCAGAAGGGCGCCACGCCGGCACAGGTGGAGGTCCTCGCCGCCGCCATGGAGACCTATGCCGCCGCCATCCGGCGCACGACGGGCATCGATGTCGGCGCCGCACCCGGCGCCGGCGCCTCCGGCGGGCTTGGTGCCGCAGTGCTCGGCCTCGTCGGCGGCAGGCTGCATCCGCGCTACGACATCGTCATGCAATATCTGGAGCTCGACCGGTTCATCGCTAAGGCCGATCTCGTCATCACCGCGGAAGGCAGCCTCGACGGCCAGACGCCCTTCGGCAAGGTGCCGGCCGAAGTGGCGCAGCGCGCCAAACGCGCCGGCGTGCCCGTCATCGCGCTCGCCGGCACCATCGGCAAGGGCGTGCGCCTCAACTTCGAACACGGCATCGATGCCTTTGCCTCCATCCTCAGCCGGCCCTGCTCGCTGGAGGACGCGATTTCCTCGGCGCCGAAGCTGCTCGCCCGCGCAGCCGAAGATGCCGCCCGCATGGTGATGGTCGGCATGAGCCTGAAGAACCGGCTGGACGACGCCGCATAGCCGCACCGAAACGACTTTCCACAGGGCAATTTCGTCCACTTTACTTTACCGACCAGACGGTATAGTAATTTTGCGAACTTAACGCGGTGTGGGAGGAGAACACAGTGCATTGGGATGGATTTCTGAGGACGACGGCGCTGGCTGGCGCCGTCCTGTGGGGCGGCTCTGCGGGCGCAGCGGAAGTATCGATCTTCTGCAGCTCGGCCGGCGCCGAACTGGAACTTTGCCAATCGGCCTCCGAGGCCTGGGCGAAGGAGACCGGCAACACGGTCAAGATCAACAAGATGCCGGCGAACTGGGGTGAGGCGCTGCCGCTCTACCAGCAGCTTCTCGCCGGCAAGTCCGGCGACATCGACGTCCTGACACTCGACAATATCTGGGTCGGCGCGCTCGCCGCCCATCTCATCGACCTCAAGGAAAAGGTGCCGGCGGAAGAGCTTGCGGCGCATTTCGATTCCGCGCTCGCCGACAGCACCATCGAGGGCAAGCTGCTCGCCATGCCATGGTTCGTCGATGCCGGCCTGATGTTCTACCGCAAGGACCTGCTCGAAAAATACGGCAAAGCCGAACCGAAGACCTGGGCGGAACTGACCGAGACGGCCAAGTCCATCCAGGAGCAGGAACGCGCCGCCGGCACCAAGGACATGTGGGGTTATGTCTGGCAGGGCCGCGCCTATGAGGGCCTGACCTGCGACGCGCTGGAATGGGTCGCCTCCTATGGCGGCGGCACCTTCATCGCGCCGGACGGCACGATCACCGCGAACAATCCGAAGGCCGTCGCGGCCCTCGACCTTGCCCGCTCTTGGATCGGCGGCATCAGCCCCGAAGGTGTGCTCAACTATGACGAGGAAGGCTCCCGCGGCGTCTTCGAGGCCGGCAATTCCGTCTTCCACCGCAACTGGGGTTATGTCTGGGGCACCAGCCAGGCCGCAGGGTCGGCGCTCGCCGGCAAGGTCGGCGTGATGGCGCTGCCGGTCGGCGCCGAAGGCGAGAAATCGAGCGGCTGCTACGGCGCAGGCCTGCTCGGCGTCTCCAAATATGCCGAGGATACCGACGCGGCGGTGAGCCTCGTGCGTTACCTCACGGGCGCCAAGGAGCAGAAGCGCCGCGCGCTGCAGGCCTATAGCCCGACGCTGAAGGCGCTCTACCAGGACGAGGAAATCCTGAAGGCAAACCCGGCGCTGCGTTTTGCCGAAAAGGCCTATGCCGAAAGCGCTTCCCGCCCCTCGCAGGTGACGGGCGCCTCCTACAACCGCGTATCGCAGCGCATCTTCAACGGCGTGCACAACGTGCTGAGCGGCAAGGAAGGCGCGGAAGAGGCGCTGACCAAGGTCAGCAGCGATCTGGAACGGCTGAAGAAGCGCGGCTGGTAAGCCGCGCCACCCCATCGAGGACATGACAGTGAATATCGCGATCGCACCGTGCTGCTGGGGCGTCTATTGGCCCACCGGCAACGACCTCGGTTGGACCGATTATCTCGACCGCATCGTGGCGGCCGGATACCGCCACACCGAGCTCGGCCCCTACGGCTATTTCTCGACAGACCCGAAAGTGCTTTCGCACGAACTCGACCGCCGTGGCCTCTCCGTGGTCGCGGCGGCCCATGTCCACACGCTGGCGGACGCCGATACGGCCTCGGCGCTGGCGGACAAGACGCACCAGATCTGCGCGTTGCTGTCGGCCATCGGCGGCACGCATTTCATCCTGATGGACGAGTCCGAATTCTACCCCAAGGACCGGATGGGCGTCGTCGACGAAGCGGGCTGGCGCAGCGTCGTCGAGTTGACCATGCTCTCCGCCGGTATCGCCCGCGAACATGGCCTGCAATTCAGCTTCCACCCCCATGTCGGCACCTGCGTGGAGCATGAAAGCCAGATCGAGCGGCTGCTTGCCGAGACGGACCCGGCGCTGGTCGGCCTCTGCCTCGACACCGGCCACCATGCCTATTGGAAGGCCGATCCGAAAGCCTTCTTCCTGCGTCACCAGGCGCGCATCAATTCCATCCACCTGAAGAACGTCGATGGCGCGTTCCGCGAAAAGGTCCTGGCGGAAAACATCCATTGCGACCGCGCCTTCGAGGACGGCATTATGACCGATCTCGACCGTGGCGTGGTCGACATCGCCGATTTCATGGCGACGCTGTTGGCACATGGCTACGACGGCCCGCTGGTCATCGAACAGGACCTTGCACCGAAACATCCCGAAACGCCGGAGGCGATCGCCGCGCGGAACTACCGGTTTGTCTCCTCTCTGCTTCAAGGGCAGGCCGGCCGATGAAGGTTATGATCCATAACAATCCCGAGGCGATCGGCGAGCATCTTGCCACCCGCATCCTCACGGAACTGCGCGCCGCCAACGCGGCGGGCCGACCCTATGTGCTCGGCTGCCCGGGCGGCCGCAGCCCCATGCCGGTCTATCAGGCGCTGGAGCGGCAGCTTGCGGCCAATCCGGTCGATTGCTCCGGGCTGATCGTCGCGATGATGGACGAATACCTGCTGTCCGGCCCCGACGGCCTCTCCCCGCCACCGGCTTCCGCGCACTATTCCTGCCGCGGTTTTGGCGAGCGGGAAATCGTTGGCCGGATCAACCGGGCGCTGCCCGCGGCGTTGCGCATGCCGGAAGTAAACTTCCGCATGCCCTCCCTCGCCGCGCCGGAAACCTATGACGCCGGGCTCGCAAGCCTCGGCGGCATCGATCTCTTCCTGCTCGCCTCCGGTGCCGGCGATGGCCACATCGCCTTCAACCCGCCGGGTTCCATGCGCGACAGCCGCTCACGCATCGTGACGCTCGCCGAACAGACGCGGCGCGACAATCTCGCGACGTTCCCGGATTTCCATGGGCTGGACGAGGTGCCGACGCACGGCCTCACCATCGGCACCGGCTCGATCGCAAACCTCTCCAAGGCGGTCGCGATGATCGTCTGGGGCGAGGGAAAACGTGAAGCTTTCCGGCGGCTTTCGACGGCATCCGGCTACGATCCGGGCTGGCCGGCGACCATTGCCGTCGAATGCCGCAACGCCGAGCTGCACGCCGATGCGGCGGCCGGAGCGGTACCATGACACGGCACGCGATCGGCATCGACGTCGGCGGCACCAAGACGAAGGCCTGCATCGTGCGCCTCTCGGATGGCGCCGTCGTCGCCGAGCGCACGGAGGCGACGCCCTGCCAGAATGGCGGCGGCGCGGTGCTCGACCTCGTCTGCGACCTGGCGGCCGCCATGCGGGAGCGCGCGGACGGAGAGGCACGGGAGGCCGCGGCACTCGGCATCTGCCTGCCGGAACTGGTGACGCGCGACGGCGAGCCGGCTTCGGCCTGGAATTTCGACTGGCGCGGGCTCGATTATCGCGCCCGCCTCAGCCGTTTCGGCGCCTTGCACATCGACAGCGACGTGCGCGCCGCGGCCTTGGCGGAAGGCTGGATGGGGGCCGGCCAGGGCATCGATCCCTTCGTCTACGTCACGATTTCCACCGGCCTTTCCCATTCGCTGGTGATCGGCGGCGCGCCTTATGAGGGTGCGCGCGGCTTTGCCATCCACTTTTCCGGCAGCGATCTCGTCGCCTTCGACGGCCCGGCGCGCGACCGCGCGGTGCGGCACAATCTGGAACTTTTCGCCGGCGGCAAGGCGCTCGGCGAGCGCTACGGCGCGCTCATCGGCCGGCCGGATGCCACCGCGCTCTCGCTGTTCGAGGCGGAGGTGCACGATCCGCGGGCGGCCGAGATGGTCGAGAACGCGCTGCTCTCGCTCGCCTCCTATCTCGGCCAGCTCATCAACACGCTGGACCCCGCCGTGCTCGTGCTCGGCGGCGGCATCGGCAGCGATCCCGAAGTGACCCCGCGGCTCGCCGCGCTGACGCGCGACTTCATCTGGGCCGAGGGTGCGCGGGACATGCCGATCGTGGCGAGCCTCATCGGCGACACGGCCTGCGCCATCGGCGTGGCGGCGCTGGCCCACAGAACATTCAAGATGGAACGGTCATGAGCGGTATAGATCTCATCAATGTCGTCAAACGTTTCGGCGCGCTGACCATCATCGACAAGCTCAACCTCGCGATCGCCGAGGGCGAGTTTGTCGTCTTCGTCGGGCCCTCCGGCTGCGGCAAGTCCACGCTGCTGCGCATGATCGCCGGGCTGGAGGAAATCTCCGATGGCGAGCTGCGCATCGCTGGCAACCGCATGAACGAGACGCCACCGGCCAAGCGCAACATCGCCATGGTGTTCCAGTCCTACGCGCTCTATCCGCACATGAATGTCGAGCGCAATCTTGGCTTCGCGCTGGAGACCGCCCGGCTGCCGACCGCCGAGATCCGCGAGCGCGTCACGAAGGCCGCAAAATTCCTCAAGATCGACCACCTGCTGGAGCGCCGGCCGGCGCAGCTTTCCGGCGGCCAGCAGCAGCGCGTCGCGATCGGCCGCGCCCTCGTACGCCAGCAAAAACTTTTCCTCTTCGACGAACCGCTCTCCAATCTCGATGCGGACCTGCGCATGGAGATGCGCGTCGAGATCGCCCGCATCCACCGCGAGGTGAAGGCCACCACGGTCTACGTCACGCACGACCAGATGGAGGCGATGACGCTCGCCGACCGCATCGTCGTGCTGAAGGACGGTTTCATCGCCCAGATCGGCACACCGATGGAGCTCTACGAGCGCCCGGCCAACCGCTTCGTCGCAAGCTTCATCGGCTCTCCGCGCATGAATTTTCTGCCGGGCCTGCTGGCTCGCGAAGGCGAGGAGAGCGTGCTGTCGCTCTCCGGCGGACGTCACCGGCTTGCAGCCCATGATTATGCCGGCGACGTCACGCTCGGCATCCGGCCGGAAGACCTGATGCTCGGCGGCGGCGAGGCAACGCTGGAGGCAGAAGTGCTGCTTGTCGAGCCGCTCGGCGGTGAATCCCTCGTCCACCTCAATGTCGGCGATGGCCGGTCCATCGTCGTGAAGGCGCAGGGCAAGCCGAATATCCGGCCCGGCACCACGACCCTCGTCGGCTGGAAACACGAGCGCGCGCATCTCTTCGGCAAGGACGACCGCGCGCTTCTTCCGGGGAGGACCTGACATGGCGACGATGCGCATCGGCCTCAATGCGATGCGGGCGCGAACGGCCTGGCTGTTTCTCGCGCCGAGCCTCGTCGTGCTCTTCGCGGTGGCGCTCTGGCCGCTCGGGCGGACCTTCCTTTTCTCCTTCACCGATGCCTATCTCACCGAGCCGGACATCTACGACTATATCGGCTTCGAGAACTACTTCACCCTGTTCGAGGATCCACTCTGGTGGCAGTCGGTCCGCAACACGCTGTTCTTCACCGTCATCTCGGTGTCGATCGAGACGGCTCTGGGGCTCGCCATCGCGCTCCTGCTGAACGCCCACATCGGCGGCCGCGGCCTGATGCGGGCCGTCATCCTCATCCCCTGGTCCATTCCCGTCGTCGTCAGCGCGCGCATGTGGCAATGGATGCTGCATGACCAGTTCGGCATCCTCAACCATGTGCTGAAGCTCATGGGCCTCATCGACAACGGCATCGCCTGGACCGCCAATCCGGATCTCGTCATGCCGGTCATCATCGCCGTCGACGTCTGGATCACAACGCCCTTCATGGTGCTGCTCATCCTCGCCGGGCTGCAGATGCTGCCGAGGAGCATCTACGAGGCCGCCTCCATTGATGGCGTCTCGGAATGGCGGCAGTTCACCGCGCTGACCCTGCCGCTGCTGGCGCCGAGCATTGCCGTCGCCGTGCTGTTCCGGCTGCTTGATGCGCTGCGCATGTTCGATCTGAGCTTCGTGCTGTCCTCGAACAGCGACGACACGAAGACCGTGTCGATCTATGCCCGCGAGGTGCTGGTCAATTTCCAGGACATGGGCGTCGGCTCGGCGGCAAGTGCCGCGATCTTCCTGATGATCGCGATCGTCACCGCGATCTACGTGACCGTCTTCCGGCTCAACCGCCGGCTCCTGGGGGTGTGACATGGTGCGCAGCAGAGCCAACAGACGCCTCCACCGCATCGCGATCTACTCGCTCTTCACCGTGGTCGCGCTCTACACGCTGTTTCCCTTCTACTGGATGATCGCCTCGTCGCTGAAATCCGGCCAGGCGATCTTCGACGTCACCTTCCTGCCGGACCTGAAGTTCAACAATTACGAGGCGATCCTGTCGGATGGCGTGTTCCTGCGCAGCCTGATGAACTCGCTGATCGTCGCCGCCTCCGTCGTGGTGCTGTCGCTGGGGCTCGCGATCGCCGCCGCCTACGCGCTCGGCCGCATCGATTTCCGCGGCCGCTCGCCGATCATGTTCCTGTTCCTCGCGGTCTCGATGTTCCCGCAGATCGCGCTGCTCTCCGGCCTCTTCGAGATGATCCGCTGGCTCGGGCTCTACAACACGCTGGGCTCGCTGATCTTCGCCTACATGATCTTTACGCTGCCCTTCAACATCTGGGTGCTGACCACCTTCATGCGCAGCCTGCCGCGCCAGATCGAGGAGGCCGCCATCATGGACGGCTGCTCGCCGCTCAGGATCGTGCGCTGCATCTTCCTGCCGATGATGGGGCCGGCGCTGATGTCGACGGGCCTGCTCGCCTTCATTGCCTCGTGGAACGAATTCATGTTCGCGCTGACCTTCATCCTGACGGACGAGAACCGCACGGTCCCTGTCGCGATCGCGCTGATCTCCGGCTCCAGCCGCTACGAGTTCCCCTATGGCGCCATCATGGCCGCCTCGACCATCGTCACCGTGCCGCTGATCGTGCTGGCATTGCTCTTTCAGAAATACATCGTCTCCGGCCTCACGGCCGGGGCGGTCAAGGGTTAGGAAAGGTTCTTTTCATGCGTATCGTCCGTGTCGGTCTCATCGGTCTTGGCGAGGTGAGCCAGTTGATGCACCTGCCGATCCTCGCCGATCACCGCCATCTGTTCGAAGTGGCCGGCGTCTTCGACGTTTCGCCGAGCCTGACGGCCCATTGCGCCGAGCGCTATGCGACCGCCCGCGCCTATGACAGCGCCGAGGCGCTGGTCGCTTCGCCGGATATCGATGCGGTCTTCATCCTGACGCCCGACCAGACGCATCGCCACTATCTCGACCTGGCGCTGAAAGCCGGCAAACATGTCTTCCTCGAAAAGCCCGCCTGCCTGACGCTCGGCGAAATCGACGACGTGGCGCCGCTGGCGAAAGCGTCCGGCCTCCTCGTCTTCGTCGCCTATATGCGGCGCTATTCGCCAAGCTTCCTGAAGGCGAAGGAGATGATGCCGGCGCGCGAGGAACTGCGTTACGTGCGCGTGCGCGATCTCATCTGCGAAGGCCCCTTCTTCATCCGCCAGACCCGCAACATCTTTTATCCGCGCGATCTCGATACAGATTTCCTCGCCCAGTCGCGCTCGGACACGGAGGCGCTGCTGCGCGACGTCGCCGGCAAGGACGCCTCCCCCAGCCTGATGCGCGCCTACCAGGTGCTGACGGGCCTCTCCTCGCACAGCCTCTCGGCCATGCGCGAGCTGATCGGCTTGCCACAGCGGGTCATCGCCGCCCATCACAAGCAGAATGGCGAGCAGATCGTCGCGCTCTTCGACTACGGCCACTTTACCGCAATCTACGAGGCGCTGATCGACAATGTCGCGCGCTTCGACGCCCGCATCGAGGTGTACTCCGACCGCCGCCGCCTCAGCTTCGGCTACGACACGCCTTACATCCGAAACCTGCCGACCTCGCTGGAAGTGACTGACTCGACCGACACAGAGACAGAAACGCGAGTCTTCGGCCCGAACTACACCGACCCCTTCGCCATCGAGCTGCGCGCCTTCCACGATCATCTGGTGAACGGCACGACGCCGAAGACAACGCTCGATGATTCCCGCCAGGACCTCGCCCTGATGGCCGATATCGTCGGTCGCCTGCGCGAGAGTTCGCAGCTATAGCGGGAAGATCGCAACAGCATGGGTATCGACATGGCAAGACGTGGCACCGCACGCGAACGCATCCTCACCGCGGCCGAGGAGATCGTCGTCAAGGACGGCGTCTCGACGCTGACCTTCGACAAGGTGGCGGAGGTGACCGGGCTTTCCAAGGGCGGCATCCTCTACCACTTCGCCAGCAAGGATGCGCTGGTGCGCGCCATGGTCGAGCGCTTCGTCTACCGCTTCGAGACCGGCCTTGCCGGGCTTGAGGGCACGGACGCCGAGCCGCATGGCCGCTACACGCGCGCCTATGTCGCCGCCACCATGGGCGACGCCGCCAGCACGGGCGACCAGTACGACCGCCTCGGCGCCAGCATCACCGCGGCGCTGTCGAACTTTCCCGATCTTCTCGAAATCGTCCACCAGCAGAACATCCGCTGCCAGGCGGCCGTCGAAAAGGACGGCCTCGATCCGGTGGAAGCCACCATCATCCGCCTTGCCATCGAAGGCATGTGGATGGCGGAGGTCTTCAACGTCATGCATCTCGACCCCGCCATGAAGCAGGCCGTCATCGAGCGGCTGATCACCCGCACCCGCCCTGCTTCATCGCCTTGAAACAAAGGAGTTTTCCATGGGCTACAAGCCTTCCCCCCGTCCCGTCTTCGACCGGCCGAGCCACATTCCCTATGCCGGCGTCACGCGCCATCTGTGGGGCGAGGAGAATGCCGGCCTCGTCGACGACTGGATCTATGCGTCCACGGAAAACATCCACCAGATCGTCTTCGGCATGCAGCCCGGCGGCTGCTTCAAGCACACCGACGCCTTCCGCACGATTTTTGGCGCGGATGAACTGCTCTATGTGATCAGCGGCACGCTGGGCCTTGCCAATCCCGAAACCGGCGAGGTCTGCATTGCCAAGCAGGGCGAGGCGCTGTTCTTCCGCAAGGACACCTGGCACCACGGCTTCAACCTTGGCGAGGAGCAGGTGCGCGTGCTGGAATTCTTCGCGCCGCCGCCGGCCAAGGGCACCTCCGGCCCCTATGCCCGCACCAAGCCGCTGCTCTCCGAAAACCGCTATATCCAGCAGGAGTTTCTGGGCCGCTGGCCGATGGCGGCGGAGGCGCAGCGCGAGGCTCGCACCATCCACCCGAAGCGCGATGGCGACATGCTCTGGAGCCTCGATGCGGAGACGCAGGGCGCCTATACCGGCTTCTACTGCGCGACGGACCAGCTGACCGTCGGCAAGACGACGGTGCTCGGCGGCAAGCGCACGCGCATCGAGCGTCACAAGGGCGACGAATGCCTCTATGTCGTCTCCGGCGTGCTCAACATCCACATTCCCGATGCCGAGGGCCAGGCCTGGTTCGAGCTCAACCCGCGCGACGGCTTCTACATCCCCGCCGGCTTCGACCACCAGTATTTCAACATGGCGCACACGCCCTGCGAATTCGTCTTCGGCACCGCCCCGGATTATTGATCCGGGACGCGGAAGCCCAGGGACATCAGCCTTCGAACACCATCAGCGTGTCGCCGGCTTGCAAGTAATCGCCTTCCTTGACGCGGAGGCGCAGTTTTCCGGCCTTCGGGGCGAGAACCTGCGTTTCCATCTTCATCGCCTCCATCACCGCCACCAGCTCGCCTTCGGCAACACTCGCGCCATCGGCGATCTTGAAGCTCTGCAGCGTGCCGGAAACCGGGGCGGCGATGCCATCCTCGACCGGCTTGCTGCCGGCAGTGGCCACGCCCTGGCCGGCCGTGCCGAAGCCCGCGAGCAACAGGCTCGGCAGCGCCAGCGCGACGCGTTTGCCGTCGATTTCCAGGTGGGTGCGGATCAGCGACGGATCGCTTGCCGGTTCCGGCCGCACCACGGCGTCCGGCATGGCGGCGAAATCGGTCTCGATCCAGCGGGTATGCACCTTGAAACCGTCGGTGCCGATGAAATCCGCGGTGTCGATCGCCGCGCGGTGGAACGGCAGCACCGTCGCCACGCCCTCGATGCGGAATTCCTTCAGCGCCCGGCGGGCGCGGCGCAAGGCCTCATCGCGCGTCGCACCGGTAACGATCAGCTTGGCTATCAGCGAGTCGAAGACGCCCGGGATGCTGGAACCGCTGACGACTCCGCTATCCACGCGCACGCCCGGACCCGACGGCGGATCGAAGGTGGTGATCGTGCCCGGTGTCGGCAGGAAGCCGCGGCCCGGGTCTTCCGCGTTGATACGAAACTCGATGGAATGGCCGCGAGGGGTCGGCGTTTCCAACATGCGCAGCGGCTCACCCTCGGCGATGCGGAACTGCTCGATGACGAGGTCGATGCCGGTGGTCTCTTCGGTGACTGGGTGCTCGACCTGGAGGCGGGTATTGACCTCCAGGAAGGAGATCGTGCCATCGACGCCAAGCAGGAATTCGACCGTGCCGGCACCGGAATAGCCGGCGGCGGCGCAGATCGCCTTGGCCGCATCGTGGATCTTCTGGCGCTGTTCCGGCGTCAGGAAGGGCGCCGGCGCCTCTTCGATGAGTTTCTGGTTGCGGCGCTGCGCCGAGCAGTCGCGGGTGCCGAGCACGAGCACATTGCCGTGTTTGTCGGCGATGACCTGCGCCTCGATATGGCGCGGCCGGTCGAGGAAACGTTCGAGGAAACATTCGCCGCGGCCGAAGGCGGCAGTCGCCTCGCGCACGGCGGATTCGTAGAGGTCGGCGACCTCCTCCATCTTCCAGGCGACCTTGATGCCGCGCCCGCCGCCGCCATAGGCGGCCTTGATGGCGACCGGCAGGCCGTGTTCTTTCGCAAAGGCGACGACTTCCGCCGCGGAGGAAACCGGGCCATCACTGCCGGCAACAAGCGGGGCACCAACGTTCTGTGCAATGCGCCGCGCCTCGACCTTATCGCCGAGCGCCTCGATCACATGCGGGTCCGGCCCGATCCAGGTGAGACCGGCATCCTGCACCGCCTTGGCGAATTCTGCCCGCTCGGAGAGGAAACCGTAACCCGGATGCACGGCATCGGCGCCGGCGCGCTTGGCGACGGCGATCAGCTTTTCGATGTCGAGATAGGTTTCCGCCGGGCGCACACCGCCGAGCCCATAAGCCTCGTCGGCGAGGCGCACGAAGAGCGCGTCGGCATCCGGATCGGCATAGACGGCGACCGACTGGAGGCCATGGTCGCGGCAGGCGCGCAGGATGCGCACGGCGATTTCGCCACGATTGGCAATCAGCACTTTCTTCATGGCGTTACTCCTGGCGGTTCGCGATATCGGCGAAGGGGCCGATCGGGCGGAAGCGGATCTTGGCGTTGATGGGAATCTGGCCGGCGAGATCCAGATGATATTCGGCCACCGCGCCGATAACGGGATAACCGCCGGTCAGCGGATGGTCGGCGAGGAACAGCACCGGCTGGCCGCTATGCGGCACCTGGATGGCTCCGGTCGCCGTGCCCTCGCTCGGCAGTTCGGCGCTGTCCTTGCGCTCCAGCGGGGTATCGCCGGCAAGGCGAATGCCGACGCGACTCGACTGCGGCGTCACCTGCCAGAGCTGGCCCGTCAGCGTCTCGATGCCCTTCTGCGTGAACCAGTCCGTGCGCGGGCCAAGCACCACGTCAAGCGTCACCACGTCGCCGGCAGAGGGTAGGTTGAAGGCGGGGTTTTCATCGATGGTAACGCTCTTGAGCCCGTCCTTGCGGTCTTTCAACACGAGTACGGTCCCGGCCGTCACCGGCTCGGGGCCGACCACCGCCAGCGTGTCGGTCGCCGCACTGCCGAGAACCGGCGCGACATCGAAGCCGCCGCGCACGGCGAGGTAGGATCGCATGCCCTTGCGGGGATGGCCGACCGTCACGATGTCACCCGGCTCCAGCGAGATCGGCTGGTGGATCTCGAACTGGTTTTCGCGGCCGGAAGCATCACGCACCGTCACGGGACATGGCGCGCCGGCTAGGCCGATCACCGCACGAACATTGCTCTCGAAGGAGAAGCCGCCGAGGGTGAGTTCGAGGGCCGGCGTGTTTGCCGGATTGCCGACGATGCGGTTTACGGCATTGAAGGCGCCGCGGTCGAGCGCGCCGGAGGCGGAAACGCCCTGCCCCGTCTGGCCGAAGCGGCCGAGGTCCTGGAACAGCGCCGGCATGGGGGCTGCGAGCACCTTGAATTGCGGTGCATTCGCGGCGACGGAGCGCTCCGCACGCGGCGCAGATGCGGGAATACTGACCGTCTTGCCCGATTTTTCGAGGTCGAAGAAGCGGACGCGGTAGCCGGGCTGGAACAGTGCGCCCGGATCGCGGTCGATGTCCCACATTTTGACCGGCGTCGTGCCGATGATCTGCCAGCCGCCGGGGCTTGCCTGCGGGTAGACGCCGCTGAAGGCACCGGCGATTGCCACGGAGCCGGCGGGAATACGGGTGCGCGGGCTCTTGCGGCGCGGCACATGCAAGGCCGGATCGCCGCCGACGAGATAGCCGAAGCCGGGCGCAAAGCCGCAAAAGGCGACCGTGAATTCGCTTTCGGTGTGGCGGCGGATGACCTCGTCGATGCTAAGGCCGGTAAGCTCCGCCACGTCGGCCAGGTCTTCGCCGTCATAAAGCACCGGGATTTCGACCAGGTGCTCGGAGGGCGCAATCCTCGCCGAAAGGTCACGCGTGCCGATGCGCGCCGCGAGTTCCGCGTCGGAGACCTTTTCCGGGTGGAAGCGGATCATCAGCGTGCGGGCGGCCGGCACCATTTCCGCGATGCCGGCGACGGGCTCCGCCTGAAGCGAGGCGAAGAGGGCGAGCGTCTCGTCGAGATCGGCGAGCTCGACGAGGATGGTGGTCAGGCTGACGGGAAGAAAGCGCATGAACCCTCACGCATGATAGGCGGAATCGGGGATATCGGTGATGAACATGTAGCCGGGAGCATGCGTGATGGCGAAGGGAACGCCGGAGGCCATCACGGCCGCCTGCGGGGTGACGCCGCACGCCCAGAACACCGGCACTTCACCAGGTTCGATGCGCACCGCGTCGCCGAAATCCGGTTTAGCGAGATCGGTAATGCCGATCTCTTCGGGTGCCCCGACATGTACCGGCGCGCCGTGTACCGCCGGGAAACGGCCGGAAATCGTTGCCGCATCCGCCACCCGCGCGGCCGGGATCGGCCGCATGGAGACGACCATATTGCCCTTGAGGCGCCCGGCGGGGCGGCAGGCCTTGTTGGTGAGGTACATCGGCACGTTGCTCTTGTCCGTCATATGCCGGATCTCGATACCCGCCTCCACCATCGGCGTCTCGAAGGTGAAGGAGCAACCGATCAGGAAGGCGACGAGGTCGTCGCGCTCCGCCCAGGCCGCAGTCGCGTCGGGCGTCTCTTCGACAAGCTTGCCGTCCCGCCAAATGCGATAGAGCGGCAGGTCGGTGCGCAGGTCCGCATCAGGCGCCAGCAGCGTGGTTGGCGCGCCCGGGTCGGAAACATCCAGAACCGGGCACGGTTTGGGATTGCGCTGCGCGTAGAGCAGGAAATCGAAGGCCCAGTCGCGCGGCAACACGATCATGTTGGCCTGCGTGAAGCCGGGCGCCACTCCGGAGGTCGGTTCGATGCGGCCGTCACGATAGGTTTTTCGCGCATCGCGGGCGGCTGTGGCATCTGTGTGGTTGAGATAGGCTGTGGGGATCGTCATGGCCGCGCCTCAGCTCTTGTCGGCGAAGGAGCGGATGGCGATGCCTTCCGCCTCGAAACGACGGCGGATTTCTTGCGCGATGGCGACCGCGCCGGGGCTGTCGCCATGCACGCAGATCGACTGCGCCTCGACACGGATGACGCTGCCGTCGATCGCCTCCAGCGTGCCTTCGCGGGCGAGCTGCACCATGCGGTCGGCGATTTTTTGCTCATCGTGCAGCACGGCACCGGCCTCGCGGCGGGAGACGAGCTCGCCCTTCGGCGTATAGGCCCGGTCGGCGAAGGCTTCGGCGACGACGGCAAGGCCCGCCCGGCGCGCGAGATCGAGGATCGGCGCATTGGCAAGGCCCATCAGGACGAGCGACGGATCGATCGCCTTGATGCCGTCGATCACCGCCTGGCCCTGCTTGGCGTCATGGGCGATGCGGTTGTAGAGCGCGCCGTGCGGCTTGACGTAGCGCACTGTCGCTCCGGCCGCTGCGGCGACGCCCTTCAGCGCGCCGATCTGGTAGATCACGTCAGCGATCAGTTCTTCCGAGGTCGCATCCAGGTCACGCCGGCCGAAGCCGACGCGGTCCGGATAGGAGACATGGGCGCCGATGACGACGCCGTTGTCCGCCGCCGCCTTCACCGTGCGGTAGATGCCGGCCGGGTCGCCGGCGTGGAAACCGCAGGCAATGTTGGCCGAGGAGACGACGGAGAGCATGGCGGCGTCGTCGCCCATGCGCCAGGCGCCATAGCTTTCGCCGAGATCACTGTTGAGATCGATCGCTACCATGGTCTTTCTCCCTTTAACCGAGCAGGCTGAAGATCGTGCCGGCCGACTTGTAGCCCATATACCATGTCAGCGCGCAGACCAGGACGCCGAGGGCCAGCAGCCAGCGCGGGTAACGATAGCCGCCCATTAGGTCTTCGCGCTTCCAGGCGGCGAAGAGGAAGATGGAAAGGCCGATCGGCAGGATGAGGCCATTGAGGCCGCCGACGAAGACCAGCATCGCGGCCGGCGGAGTCGTCATCAGCAGGTAGCAGACGAGCGAGATGGCGATGAAGACCACCGTTGCCATGTTGCGGGCATGTTCGCTGATGTCCTGCTTGAAGGCGGTGATGAAAGAGACCGACGTATAGGCCGCACCGATGACGCTGGTGATGGCCGCAGCCCAGAAGATGATGCCGAAGAGACGCAGGCCGACATTGCCGGCTGCCGCCTGGAAGGCCTGCGCGGCAGGGTTTGCGCCCTGGCCGGACGTATCGATGACAACGCCGCTGGCAACAACGCCGAGGATGGCGAGGAACAGCACGTAGCGCATCAGGCCGGTGACGGTGATGCCGGTCAGTGCCGCGCGGTTGACGGCGGGCAGGTTCTCGACGCCGACCATCCCGCGGTCGAGCAGACGATGCGCACCGGAATAGGTAATATAGCCGCCGACCGTACCGCCGACGATCGTCGTGATGGTGGCAAAATCGATCGTGTCCGGCAGGACCGTCTGGAACAGGGCGTCACCGACGGGCGGGCCGGAGACGAAGGCGACGTAGAGCGTCAACACGATCATCAGGATGCCGGCGAAGATGATGAAGCGGTCGACGGCAAGCCCGGCGCGCTTCGACAGGAAGATGCCGATCGAGAAAACGGCACTGATGGCGCCGCCGATCTTCGGATCGAGGCCGAAGATGGCGTTGAGGCCGAGGCCCGTGCCGCCGATATTGCCGATGTTGAAGAACAGCCCGCCCACGATGACGAGCACGGCCAGCAGATGGCCGGAACCGGGAATGGCGGCATTGGCGACATCGGAGGCGCGCATGCGCGTCAGGGTGACGATGCGCCAGATATTGAGCTGCACGACGAAGTCGATGAGGATCGAGGCAAGAATGCCGAAGGCGAAGGCGGCACCCAGCTTGGTGGTAAAGGTCGCCGTCTGGGTGATGAAGCCCGGGCCGATGGCGGATGTCGCCATCAGGAAGATTGCGGCGACGAGCGCCGACCGACGGGATTTCACCGTATGAATGCCTTGCGCGACCACACCCTGGCCGGCAGGCACAGCTGAACTCTGTTCCATGAGATTTCTCCGCTCTCACTCCATCCGCCCCTCGCGGATTCCATGACCGAATGATGAACTGCTACACAAAAATGTCAATATTGTTCAACAATATTTCTGTATCGTTCCTTATTTATGCCTTTTTACCAACCACATAGCGCGAGATTCGGGACAATTTCCGGCTCCACTGCCCCCGCATTCGTGCTAATGGCAGCGATGAAAGAGGGTTCGGACGCGGAAATGCCGGGCCAGGGAGAGTGGAATGACGGACGACGGAGATGGCCTGCCGCTTGCGGATCGACTGGCGCGGCGCATTCGCACGCTGCTGATCTCGGGCGAGCTTGCGCCCGGCCAGCGCCTGTCGGAGGCCGCCTTCAGCGAGCGTTTCGACGTCTCGCGCAACTCGCTGCGCGAAGCCTTCCGCCTGCTCACCAAGGATGGGCTGCTGCGCCACGAGGCCAATCGCGGCGTCTTCGTCGCGGTGCCCTCCATGGCGTCGATCATCGATATCTACCGCGTGCGGCGCATGCTGGAATGTGGCGCGCTGCGCCAGGCTTGGCAGCAGCACCCGGCCATCCGCGTCATGCGCGAGGCCGTGACCATGGCGCGGCTAGAGCGCGACCAGGCAAACTGGATCGGCGTCGGCAGCGCCAACATGACGTTCCACGCCGCCATCATCGACCTCTCCGACAGCGTGCGGCTCAACGAATTCTATGAGCGCATCGCAGCCGAACTGCGCCTGTGCTTCGGGCTCCTGAACGACCCGGAACACCTGCATTCCCCCTTCGTCGACATGAACGACGCCATCACGACGCTGGTCGAGACGAACAAGCCGCATGAGGCGGCGGCGCAGATGGAGACCTATCTCAACCTCGCCGAACGCACGATGCTGAAGGCGCTGGAGCGGGCCTCGGAACAGGCGTAGCGGGTGCCCTGCGCCTAGGCCACGTCGGCGCAGCGCAGCGGCACGACGAGACCCGTCGCCTCCGCGCGAAAGGGCTCCGGACGGCCGATGGAATAGCCCTGCGCGTAGTCCACGCCGATGGTTTGCAGCGCGGCGAAAATCTCCGTGTTTTCAACGAATTCGGCGATCGTCTTGCGCCCGGCGAGATGCGAAATCTGGTTGATCATCTCGACGGTCATCCAGTCCGCCTTGTCCTTCAGCATGTCGCGCACGAAGCTGCCGTCGATCTTCACGTAATCGACCGGCAGGCGCTTCAGGTAGGTCAAGGACGACATGCCCACGCCGAAATCGTCGAGCGCGAAACGGCAGCCCATGGCCCGCATCGCGTTCATGAAGGCGATGGCCTCGTCGAGGTTCTCGATGGCGCTCGTCTCCGTGATCTCGAAGCACAGCACGTCGGCCGGCACCCGGCTGCGGCGCAGTGCATCGCGCAGGAACGGCAGGAAGGTATCGTCCTTCAGCGTCAGCCCGCTGAGATTGATGGAATAGGTGCCGGAGATAGTGCCCCGGCGTCGGCCGATGATATCAAGCGCATTGCGCACCACCCAGCGGTCGAGCGACGGCATCAGGCCGAAACGTTCGGCGGCCGGAATGAAGGCGCCGGGCGCCAGCAGTTTGCCGTTCTCTTCCAGCCGGAGCAGGATTTCGCAATGTTCTTCCGCCTCGCCCGTCCCGTCGACCGGCGCGATCGCCTGGGAGAACAGCCGAAAGCTGTCCTCCTCCAGCGCGCGGTGCAGGCGCTGCACCCAGTGCAGATTGGCGGTGAACTGGGTCTGCGCCGCGTCGGTCGTCTCGAAGACATGCACGCGGTTGCGCCCCTTCTCCTTCGCCATATAGCAGGCGATATCGGCGGCACGCAGCGCTTCCTGCAGCGTGTAGCTGCGCTCGGCGAGATGCACCACGCCGACCGAGGCGCTGATCGAGTAGCGGTGCCCATTCCAGACGAAGTCGATCGCCTCGGTGATTTCACGAAGCCGCATGGCGATGCGTAGCGCGTCTTCCGGCGAACAATTCGGCAGAACGATGCCGAACTCGTCGCCGCCGAGCCGTGCGAGCAGGTCCGTGCCGCGGATCGCCTTGACGAGATCGCGCGCCACCCGGCGCAGAAGCTCATCGCCCGCTGCATGGCCGCCATTGTCGTTGACCGCCTTGAACTGGTCGAGATCAATGAACATCAGCGCATGGCGGGTCTGCGGCCCATCCAGCATGCGGCCGAGCTCGTCCTCGAAGAGCCGCCGGTTCGGCAGGCCGGTGAGGTCGTCGTGATGGGCGCTGAAGGACAGTTGCTCCTCGATCCTGCGCCGGTGCGCAAGGAAGCTGTTCAGCCGCCAGACGGTGAGCAGGATGAAGATCAGCGCCATCGCCACATTGCTGACGAGGAGCACGGTCTGCACCTGGCGCGTGCCTTCGCCGAGACGATCGGAGAAGCGCTTGGTGAGCGGCGTCACCAGCGCGTTGATCTCGTCGAGCTGGCGCGTGATGTCGCGGCGGTCGACCTCGTTGACGTGCTGGGACGTGACCGCCTCGCCGATCGGCAGCAACTGCATCAGGACACCTTCGGCCGTGCGCCAGTCGCGAATGCAGGCCTCCATGACGGGCAGCCACCGGAAATAGCGGAAAAGCCAGATGACGCTCGGTATGTCGTCCGGATGGTTGGCGCCATCGAGGAAGCCCTGGTATGCGGCCTCGATATCCGGCGGGCTCGCCTCCAGCGCCAGGCGCGCCGCGCGGTCTCCCATCGGGATCGCCATCGCCTCGTGGTAACGATCGACGAAGGAGCGATTGCCGGATTCGGCATAGCGGTTGAGGTAATAAAGCGCGTCGTGCTGGCCCTTGGACCACAGGCTTTCGCCGGTCACGAAGGCGCGCAGCGACGAGGTGACCTCAAGGCTGAATGTCGCAAGCGCCGTCTGCAGAAGCACGATCAGCACGAAGGGCCAGGCGACGGAAATCAGGCGAAGCGTGCTCCTGGGGGATCGCTTCATGGCCGCCCTCTGGCGTTAGCGGTCGCTGTCGTCCCGTCCAAAGGCCGTACCCGTCTCACCACGTTCATTCCATGCCATCGCTTCGGTACAGACGATTGGAGCACAAGAGAGTGATGAAAGTGCTAATACAACCTTGAGATTGCATTCTATCGGGCGTTATTTGGCACAGATCGAACGAGCCGGCACCGGCGATGAAATCGCCGGTGCCCTGCCCGAAGTGATCACGCCGCGGCGTCCGTCGCCCTCGGCTCGCTCGCCGAAAGCCGCCGCCAGAGCGGCGTCATGGCCTCGGTGATGTCCTTGTAGAGCGCGTAGCGGCGATTGTAGTGCGCGGCAAGCGCGCCGTTCGGCCGGTAATGCCGCTCGACCCGCACCATGGCATTCGCCCCTTCCGTGAAATCGGCAAAGAGGCCAACGCCCGTGCCCGCCGCGATTGCCGCACCGAGCGCCCCCGTCTCGCGTGAGACGGCGACGGTCACGGGCACGCCGAGCACATCGGCAAAGATCTGCGGCCAGAGCTTGCTGCGCGACCCGCCGCCCGACAGCACCGCTTCGTCGAAGGTGGCGCCCGCCTTGCGGATCGTCTCGATGTGGTGGCGATGACCGAAGGCGACGCCTTCGAGCAGCGCGCGCACGAGATGCCCCTTGGTGTGCCAGCCGGCAATGCCGTAAAAGCCGGCCCGCGCATGGCCATCCTGCTGGGCGCCGTAGAGATAGGGGTGGTAGAGCGGATCATCCGCCGCCGGCTCCACCGCCGCGGCAAAGGCGCAGCAGGCATCGAAAGGCGAGACGCCCTCCTCATGCTCGCCCTCGAAGAACTCCCGCACCAGCCATTCGAGATTGGCGGCCGAGGTGGCGCTGTTTTCCATCGCCATGTAGCGCGTGCGGTCGAAGGTCGAGGACATGAAGACCGGGCCGTCGAGATCCGGACCGTCGATGATGACCTGGTTGATGCTCCAGGTGCCGGCGATGATCGAGGCGCTGCCGGTGCGCGACACACCGGATCCCAGCGCCGAGGCGACGACGTCGAACAGGCCGCCGATGACGGGTGTGCCGGCGGCAAGCCCGGTTTCCCGCGCCACTTCTTCCGTCACCGTGCCGGCAATGTCGGCGCTTTCGATGAGCGGCGGCAGCAGGTCCATGCAGTCCCCAAGGCCATAGGCCTCCATCAACGTCTTGTCGTAGCGGCGCCCTGCCAGATCGAGCAGCCCAGCGCCGGACATGTCCGAGACCTCGCTGACGCGCTTTCCCGTCAGCCGGTTGACCACGAAATCCTTGGAGAAGAACACCGTGCCGATGCGCTGGAAAAGCTCCGGCCGGTGGCGCTTCAGCCAGGCGAGCAAGGTCGGCGTCTGGGACGGCCAGGGGCGCTGGCGGGCGAGCGGATAGGTCCGGTCGCCGACGCCCTGCGCGGCCCATTCTTCAACGAGGCCGGTCGCCCGCGTATCGAGCGACTGGATGCCGATGAGCGGCTCGCCGGCCCGGTCGAGCGCATAAAGCCCGTTGCCGTGGCCGGCGCAGCCGATCGCGGCGATGTCGCTCGCCGCGATACCCGCCTTGTCGAGGCAGGTGCGGATGACGCGCCGGGCATTGGCCCAGAGTTCACCGAGATCACGCTCGACATGGCCGGGATGCGGCATGCGGCTATGACCTTCCTCCCCCGCATAGGCCACTTCCCTGCCCGTCAGGTCAAAAATCACCGCCTTGATGACGGTGTTGCCGGCGTCGAGCCCCAGCAGATATTTTTCCATTCGGAACCCCTCCCAAGGTTCGAGGTCATCAAGCCTGCTGGTACAGCGCGAAGGCTTCCTCGCCGCTCGCATCCTGGTGGATGATCGCCATCAGCCCGCGCACCACCGCACTCGGATTGGCATGCTGGTAGATATTGCGCCCATAGACCATGCCCACTGCGCCCTGCCGCATCAAGGCCGCCGATTTATCGAACACGGCGCGAAGATCCTCCTTGCCGCCGCCGCGCACCAGAACCGGGCAGCGCGCGGCTTCCACAACGCGGTGGAAATCCTCCGCATTGGTCGTCGGATCGGCCTTGACGATATCGGCGCCCATCTCGCGGGCAAGCCGCGTCAGGGTCACGATCTTTTCCGCATCGCCATCGACCATGTAGCCGCCTCGCTCGGTGACGGGCTGCATGACGAGCGGCTCGATCATCAGCGGCATGCCGTATTTCTCGCAGTCTGCCCGCACGCGCGAAATGTTCTGCACGCATTGGCGGAAGAGGTCCGGCTCGTCCGGCAGCATGAAGAGGTTGACCACCACGCAGGCGGCATCCATCTGCAAGGCGCCGATCAGCGGCTCGGCGTCGTTCTGCAACACCGCCCACATATCGCGGTGGCGGATGCGGTTATAGGGATTGCCCATGTCGATGCGCATAACGAGGGCCGGCTTGTCCTTGCCGGGAATGTCCTGCAACAGGTCGGCTTGGCCATAGTTCATCTGGATGGCATCCGGCCCGGCATCGACCAGCGCCTTCACCACGGCCGGCACGTTCTCCAGCCCGTCGAGGAAGGACGGCTCGTTGCACACGCCGTGATCGATCGCCACATCCAGGCAACGGCCGTTGCCGAACAGCCGGTTCATCCGGACCTTGCGGTTGTCTCGCATAATTCACTCCTTTGTTCGTTCCTTGCGGAAAGGCTTTTTTCGGTGACGCCGTGGCGCTCACCCATGAGGGTTAGAAAACGGCTGCGCTCTTCGCCGGCCCGCTGGGCGGACCAGCCTTTTTCGGCGGCCAGCACGCCGAGGGCGGCCTCGGTCATGGCCAGCGAAAGTTCGCCGGTAATGGCAAGCGTCGTGCGGCGCGCGAGCAGGTCGTCCAGATGCTCGACTGCTTCGCAGCGGATGAGATGGATCAGTTCGCGGACGCTGTAGCCGCCATGGGGCAAGGGATGGTCCGGCGCCGCGGCGATGAAGCGGGCCACATCTGCGGCATCCGTGCCGTAGCGCTCGAACAGCAAAGCGGCCCGTTCCGTGGAAATGCCCGTCAAGGCCGCGAGGTCGCGAACCCAGCCGCTGCCGTCCTTCGGAAAAGCCCGGCCGCCACCGATGGTGCGCTCGGCCGTATCGACGCGGCGCGACTTTCCAAGCCGTTCCAGCGCCATATCGGCCGCCATCTCGCCGAAGGAGCGGAAGGTCGTCCACTTGCCGCCGATCATGCAGAGCACCGGCGGCCCGCCGTCCTGGCCTTCCAGCACGGTGCAGAAATGGTCGCGCGGGATGCGGCCGGTAAAGCTGTCGTTGCTCGCCGGCAGCGGGCGCACGCCGGCGAACTGGAAGACAATTTCCTCCGGCCGGATTTTGACGACCGGCAGCACGAAAGCGAGCGATTGCAGGATATAATCCCGCTCATCCGCCTCGCAGCGCACCGTGCCGGGGTCGTCCACGCGGATATCCGTCGAGCCGACCAGCACCTTGCCGAGATAGGGGAAGAGAATGCAGATACGGCCATCCTCGTTCTCGTAGTAGATCATGTGCCCGTCGAGCATGTCGCGCAGGCCGGCATTGTCGATGATCAGATGCGAGCCCTTTGTGCCGCCCACCAGCGGCGCGGGACGCGCCTCCTCCGGGAAGAGCGTGCCATTCGCGATGTCGATCCAGCCGCCGGTCGCATTGATGACTAGCCTTGGCTGGATGGACAGCGTCTCGCCGGACACGCCGTCGCGCAGCAAGAACTCGCCCGCACCGGCCTGTTCGACCGTCGCATAGTTCAGCGCCTTGGCGTTCGGGCCGGCGGAGAGGCCGTCGCGCAGAAGCTCGATGCCGATGCGCTCCGGGTGGCTGACCCAGGCGTCGTAATAGGTCGCGGAATTGCGGATCGCCGGATTGAGCGCCGGCCATTTCTCCAGCGTCGCCTTGCGGCCGCGGAACTGGTGTTTGGGCATCAAGGCGCGTTTGCGCGTCAGGAAATCGTAGATGCCGAGGCCCGTCTTGATGGCGATGGCGCCGCGGCGGCTCGGGCGGCGGGTGAGGCCGAGGAAACGCACGATGCCGTTGGCGAGACCGGAAAAGACATCGAAGATCGGCACCGTCGTCGGCAGCGGCGCGACATAGTGCGGGGCGTTGCGCAGCAGCCGGTCGCGCTCGACGAGCGATTCCTGCACCAGACTGAACTCGCCGTTTTCCAGATAGCGCAGACCACCGTGAACCATGCGCGAGAGGGCGGCACTGGCGCCGGAGCAATAGTCGTCCTTCTCGACGAGGAGCACGTCGACGCCCTGCAACGCCAGCTCGCGGAAGACGCTGAGCCCGTTGATGCCGCCGCCGAGGACGCACACGTCCACCTTCGGGCTCCGGCGAAGCCCGTCCATTGTCTCTGCACGGTTCATGATGGCAGCCCGTTATCCGTCCATGGTGGCGAGTTGCGCCGATATGGCGGCGTTGATCGCCGCAAGATCGTCACTCGAAAGCCTGAGCGTTCCGGCCCGCGCATTGTCGAGCGCCTGCGCCGGGTTTCGCGCGCCGCAAAGCGCGAAGGTCACGCCCTCCTGCGCCAGCGTCCAGGCGATCACCACTTGCGCGATGCTGGCGCCGTGGCGTTCCGCGACCGGCCGTATCGCCTCGGAAAAATCCTTGGCCTTCTGCCGGTTGGCGACGGAGAAGCGCGGATTGTCCTTGCGCTGGTCGTCGCCGGAAAACACCCTATCCGGGCCGATCGTGCCCGACAGCAGGCCGAGCGCCAGCGAGGAATAGCTGAGCGTCGACACGCCGTTCTTGATAGTGAGCGGCAGCAGGTCCGCCTCGATCTCGCGATCGATCATGCTGAACCGCTCCTGGATCGCGTCGAGCGACCCGGTTGCAATATACTGTTCGAGTTCCGAGCGGTTGACGTTGCTCGCGCCGATCGCGCGGATCTTCCCGGCCTTTTTCAGCTCTTCCAGCGCCGCGACCGTCTCTTCGATCGGCGTCGTCGGGTCCTGCCAGTGGGTAATGTAGAGGTCGATATAGTCCGTGCCGAGCCGGCGCAGGCTTTCTTCGACCTCGTGGATGATCCCATCCCGGCCGAGATAGCGGTGCACCGGCTTGCCGTCCTGGTCGAAGAAGTGATTGCCCTTCTGCGTGTGCCAAACGAGCCCGCATTTCGTGGCAATCACCGCCTTGTCGCGCCGGCCGGCGAGCGCCTTGCCGACGATCTCTTCCGAGCGGCCGAGGCCATAGGCGGGCGCCGTGTCGATGAGGGTCACGCCGGCATCGAGCGAGGCCTGAATGGCGGCGATGGATTCCGCCTCGTCCGTGCCGCCCCACATCCAGCCGCCGATCGCCCAGGTGCCGAGGCCGACGGCGGATGCCTTGACGCCGGAGCGTCCGATGTCACGGGTCAATTGTTCGCCGCTCATGCGGAAAATCCTTCCTGGGATGCCATGTCTAGAATGCGCGCGCCGGTCGCCTCGTCGGTGACGAGCGTGTCGAGATGATTGCCGCGCAGCACGCTGAGAATCGGCCCGGCCTTGTTCGGGCCGCTCGCGACGCCGATCTTCGTCGGGATCGAGGCGAATTCCTTGAGCGTCAGCGAGACCAGCGAGCGGTTGAGGCTGTAGTCGCAGACCCGGCCGTGATCATCGAGCAGATGGGCGAGCAGTTCGCAGCTCGCACCGGAGCGCTCGATTGCGGCGCGGTCGGTGCTGGAGGACGGGTGCAGGTCGTAATAGCTCGAATCGTCCGTGAGGATCGAGCCGATGCCGACCACCGCCACCTTCGCCTCCCGCGCCCGCTGAAACACGTCCGCGACGGAGCGCATGTTGATCAGCATTTCCCGCTGTTCGGCATCGTCGGCAAAGAGCGGCGCGTGGATCTGGTAGGAGCGCCCGCCGAGCCGGTCGGCCATCATCGTCGAGACGTGGTTGACGTCGGTATAGTGTTTGCCCTGCACGCAGCCCGTGCCGGGAATGACCTCGACATCGAAGCGGCGCGGCGCCTGCAGGCCGGCGACGACGGCGCTGACGCCCTTGCCGCCGGTGATGCAGATCGTGTCGCCATCGGCGATCTCTTCGAGCAGCAGCCGGGCCGCTGCCTCGCCGACCGCTTGCAGCGCTGTCTGCGGATTGTCGGAGACCGTCGGCACCACGACGGCGCGGCTGATGCCCCCGAGCGCCAGAAGCCGCTCTTCCATGTCGACCAAGGGCTCGACCGGCGACTTGATCTTGATCTCGACGAGGCCGAGCTGGCGGCCGCGCTTGATGAGGCGGTTGACGGTGGCGTGCGAGAGGCCGAGCTGGTCGGCGATCTGCGCCTGCGTCAGGCCTTCCAGGAAGTGCAGCACGAGCGCCTGGTGCATCTGGCGGGCGATGACGATCTCTTCGCGCGGCGCCGTGGTCTTGGGTTTCAGCTTGGCGATCGGCATGTCAGGCGGCCTTCCGCTTGTGCATGAAATGGTCGATGGAGACGGCGGCGAGCAGGATGCAGCCTTTGATCATGTCCTGCCAGTAGACCGAGACGTTGAGCAGGATGAGCGACGAAGTGACGACCGAGAGCAGGGCGATGCCGAGGATAGCACCGAGAATGGTGCCCGAGCCGCCGTTGAGCGAGGCCCCGCCGATGACGGCCGCGGCGATGATGTTGAGCTCCATGCCGGCGCCGAAGGTGGGGGTCGCGGCCCCGAAGCGGGACATGTAGATAACGCCTGCGACACCGGCGAGCGTCGAGCACAACACCGTCACCCAGAACTTCACTTGGTTGGTCTTGATGCCGGAATAGAGCGCGGCCTTCTCGTTGCTGCCGGTGTAGAAGACCTTGCGGAAGGCGGTCGCCCGGCGCAGCAGAAAATCGAACAGGACGACGACGGCGACGAAGATCAGGATGACATAGGGCACGCCGTAGAACGTGCCCTGCCCCACCGCCTTGAAGCCGGCCGGCAGCGTGAAGAGCGACAGTGGGGTCCCCTTGGTGATGATGAGGCAGAGGCCGCGCACGATCACCATGGCCGCCAGAGATGTGATGAAGTGGTTGAGGCCGACCACCGTCACGAAGAAGCCCATGATGCCGCCGATAGCGCTGCTCGCGAGAATGCCGATCAGCGAGGCCGTCCACGGATCGAGCCCGGCGAGGAACAGCGAGCCAGAGAGCACCATCGCGAAGCAGACGACGGAGCCGACCGCCAGATCGATGCCGCCGACGATCAAGAGGATCGTCATACCGACGACGACGATGCCTTCGACGGAAAAGCTCATCAGCATGGCGCGGAAATTGCCGAGCGTCAGGAAGTGCGGCGAGGCGAAGCTCATGATCACGCAGAGCGCGAGGATGATCGCGATCAGCCCGGCCTCGCGCATCGTGCCGATGCGCTTGAAGGACGATGTCTTCGGCGCACCTGCCGCCATCGTGTCGATTGCCATTCCCGTCTCTCCCAGTTTCTTCTCACGCGGCATGGTTCGCCGCCTTTGCCGTGCCCATGCCCGAGGCCAGGCGGATCACGGCCTCCTCCGTCATCTCGTCCGCGCCGAGCTCACCCGCGATGCGGCCTTCGCGCACGACAAGCACGCGGTCGCAAAGCCCGAGCAGCTCTGGCATTTCCGAAGAGATGACGATGATGCCGATGCCCGAGCGCGCAAGATCGCGCAGCAGGCGGTGAATTTCCGTTTTCGCGCCGACATCGATGCCGCGCGTCGGCTCGTCCATCAGGATGACCTTCGGCTTCACCGCAAGCTGCTTGGCGATCGCCACCTTCTGCTGGTTGCCGCCGGAGAGCGATTTGACCGGCGCATCGACGCCACTCATGCGCACCCCGAGCCGCCGGGCAAAATCTTCCGCGAGTGCGGTCTCCGCACGGCGCTTCAGCAGGCCGGCAGGGTTCGTCAGCGCTTTCAGGTCGAGCACGGAAATGTTCTGCGCGATGGACAGTTCGAGAAAGACGCCGGAACCCTTGCGGTCCTCGGACAGGTAGACGATGCCGGCTTTCACGGCGTCCGAATAGGATTTGATCTTCTGCGTGTCGCCATGCAGGCGTACAGTGCCTTCCGTGCGCGGACGAAGCCCGCAGATGCCCTCGGCGATTTCCGTGCGGCCGGAGCCGATGAGGCCGCCGATGCCGAGGATTTCGCCCTTGCGCAGTTTGAAGCTGACATCCTGGAAGCGCGCTTCGTCGCCGATGCGGTCCACTTCGAGGATGGTGGTGCCGGACGCTTCGTCCGCGCCGAGCTTGTCCGGATAGAGCTGCGTGATCTCGCGCCCGACCATGCGACGCACCACGTCGTCCGGCGTCACATCCGCGATACGATCGGTGCAGACATAGCGGCCGTCGCGGAAGACGGTGACCCGGTCGCAAAGGCTGAAAATCTCGGCCATGCGATGGCTGATATAGATGATCGATATGCCGTTCGCCTTGAGGTCACGGATGATCGAAAAGAGCTGCTGCGCCTCGGTTTCGGTCAATGCGGCAGTCGGTTCGTCGAGGATCAGCACGCGGCAGTCGAGCGTCAGCGCCTTGGCGATCTCGACGAGCTGCTGGCTGGAAATCGGCAGGTCGGCCACCTTGCGGCGAACGTCGATGGCGGCAAGACGGTTCATCACCGCCTGCGCGTCGCGTTCCAGCGCGCGGTAATTCATGAAGGGCGTGCGGCGGCGGTTAGTGGCTGCCATGAACATGTTTTCGGCGACCGTCGCATCCGGGCAGAGCGCGATTTCCTGATGCACGAGGCCAATGCCGAGTGACTGGGCGGCGGCGGGGTATGCGATGCGCACGGCCTTGCCATCGACGCGGATTTCGCCTTCGGTCGGCTGCAGCACGCCGGCGATGATGTTCATCAGCGTCGACTTGCCGGCGCCGTTTTCGCCGCAGAGCGCATGGACCTCGCCGCGTTCGAGCGTGAAATCGACGTCGGTCAACGCCTTCACTGCCCCGAAATGCTTGGTCACGCCATGAATGGTGAGCACCGGCTCCGCCATCGTCTTCCTCCCTCTCCTTTCGAGACCATCCGCGCCGCGAGGCGCGGATGGCGTTCGCTTAGGAGCTTACTCCTCGATGCCCTTGGTGCCGCGACGCTTCAGGTATTTGTCCCAATAAAAGTCGTCGGCGTTTTCGGCGGTCACGATCGACAGGCCGTTGTCGACGACCGGGATGCTCATCGGGTTGAAACCGGAGCGCTTGGCGTCGTTCATCGGGTCGATCAGTTCCGGATGCTTGGCAAGCCACAGCAGCATGAAGCCCATATAGCCCTGCATGCCCTGGTTCGGGTTGATCGAGCCGAAGACTTCGCCGGCCTTGATCATGTCGAGGATATTGGCGTTGACGTCCGCGCACATGACGAGGACCTTGCCGCCCGCTTCCTTGTTGGCCTGCGCCGCGCCGATCGCCGAGTTGGCTTCCGGCATGAAGACGGCGCCGAGGTTCGGATTGGCCTGGATGAGGCTCGACAGGCCCTGATAGGCCTTGGTCGGATCCTGGTTGGAGGCGGCGCGGCCGACCAGCTTCATGTCCGGCCACTTCTCTTCCATGCGGGCGATGAAGGCGGCGATGCGCTTGTCGTGGTTGTCCTGGCCCGGATTTTCCAGAACCGCATATTCGCCCTTGCCGCCCAGCTTCTCGGCGATCGCGTCGGCGGCGTAGGTGCCTTCGCGGGTGTTGTCCGAGGTGATGAAGGAAACGCGCTTGGAGAGCGGCGAGTCGGCCGCGAACGTCACGACAGCCGTGCCCTGGTCGATGGCGCGGTTGATCGGCTCGATGAACGGGTCGGAGTTCATCGGATGCACGAGAATGCCGGCCGGGTTCTGCGCGAGCGCCTGGTCGAAGGTGGCGATCTGCTTGTTGACGTCATATTCCGGCGTGCCGGTGTATTCCGTCTCGCAGCCCAGCTGCTGGCCGGCCTGCTTGAACATTTCATAGACCGGGAACCAGTATTCGACGCCCGAGACCATGACGTTCATGACGTATTTTTCGCCCGGCTTGCAGCGGAACGGGTTTTCCGTCTCGGCCGCCGCGGAACCGGCAAAAAGCGTTGCTGCGAGGACCGCCATCGCGGTCGTGCTCAGAAAAGTGCGCAAGTGTCCTCCTCGGGGCAAAGACCCCTCCCAAAAACCCGTTGGCGCCGAAACGACGCCGATGATCGCGTTGAAATCCGGATTTCCTCCTCGAAGTCCGGTATGGGCAGGTAACCGCATGACGCGGCCCCTGTCAATATAATTCATGATCTGAAATATATTTCAGGATTATACCCTGAAATCAAGCCCGCAGGGTGAAATATCTTTCACCCCTTCGCGACCGCGGCCACATAGGCTGTAAAGACCGGATCGGCCATCAGCGCGCGGCAGCGGGCAAACCGCCCGTCCGCATAGGCGCGGAAATCGGCGGCCGGATTGCCGTTGGCGAGCTGGATGAGGCCCCAGAGCGTCCAGAGCAGGTCGCACATCGCCTTGTAGATGACGATGCGGCCGCGTTCCGCGGGCTTCGGCTCGCCGCCGAAATAGGCGCGGATCATCTCCTCCTCCTGGGCGCCGGTGAATTCCGCCTCGACGGAGAGATCGCCGAGATCCCACATCGGGTCGTTCATGCCGGAATATTCCCAGTCGACGATCCACATGCGCTCCCCCGTATCGAGGAAATTCTCGCAGAGCGGATCGCAATGGCAGGCGACGAGGGGCAGTGCATGGGCGGCAAGTGCTGCTCGCACCGTCTCCGCCTCGCGCAACCCGTCGTGATACCCCTCCGGCAGGGCGACGTCCTTGGTGGAGAGCACGGCGAGGTAGTCGTCGATCATCGCGAAGAGCTCGAAGCGCGCCGGGAAGACCGCGCCGCTGTCGTGCAGACGCCGGAAGGCCTCCCCCGCCCGCGCCGGAGCGCCGGATACGGCCTTGAAGCCTTCGGGCGTCATCGTCGTCGCGCCGGGAATGAAGCGGGTGACCATCAGCCCGGTCGCCGGATCCGCGTGAAAAACCTCCGGGCCGACGCCGACCCGCGCCGCCTCCTTCGCAGCGATCGCCTCGTTGCCGCGGTCGATATATTCCTCCGTGCCCTTGCCGGGCACGCGCAGGCACCAGTCCCCCGCACGGAAGACGAGATTGGTGAGGCCGCCGAGCCGCTCGACAGGGCCGTCGTAGCCTTTCAGGAGCGGGATTCCTGCAATCGCTTCCATCGCCTGCTGCTCTTCGTTCATGAACACCTCCTTTTGGCCGATGATGACGGTTCCACAGATTTCGCCCTTTCGCTATCATCATCAAAACACGAGGGAAGGCCATGGCAAACGGACATCATGAGGGTGCACTCGGTGCAGTCTACAATGCAAGCGGCACGGAAGAGGTGGCGGCCCTCTACGACCGCTGGGCCGAGACCTACGACGCCGACATGGCGAGCGCCGGCTATCGCCACCCGTCGATCTGCCTCGGCCTCCTCGCGCGCCACCTGCCGCGCGGTGCTTCACCGCTGCTGGATGCCGGCGTCGGCACCGGGCTCATCGGCGAATGGCTGTCGATCCTCGGCTATGCCCATGTCGAAGGCCTCGACATTTCCGAAGGCATGCTGGCGCGGGCGGCGGCGAAGAACGTCTATGCCGCCCTGCACCGCGCCGCGCTGGGCAATCCCCTGCCTTTCCCGGACCGGCATTTCGCCGGCGTCGTCTCGGCCGGCGTCTTCACCTCCGGCCATGTCGGCGTAGAAGGCCTGCCGGAACTCCTGCGCATCACGCAGCCGGGCGGCATTATTGTGCTGACGGTGAAGAACACGCTCTGGAACGACGGCTTCGCCGACCGGCTGGCCGCGCTGGAGCGGGAGGGTACTCTGCTGCGGGCGGAGGAAACCATCCCCTACGTCTCCATGCCCGGCGAGACCGGCACGGTGCCGAGCCGGGGCGTGGTGCTGAAAGTGCTGCGCCACGCCTGAGCGGCAAAACTAGGCCGGCTGGACCTCGACGGTGACGTGCGACAGCGCGCCGAGATGGGCAAGCCGCGCCTTGTAGTCGGACGGCGCCTTGGGATGTGGCGAGGAAAGCGCGACGATCGCGGCGTGATGGCCGGGTCCGACCTGCCAAACATGCAGGTCGGTGATGTGCTCCTCGCCACGCTCCAGCGTCGCGCGGATCTCATCGGCGAGCCCCGCCCCTTCCGGCGCCGCATCGATCAGCACCCCGCCCGTCTCGCGGATCAGGCTCCAGGACCAGCGCACGATGACCAGCGCGCCGACGATACCCATCAGCGGATCGGCCCAGAGCCAGCCGTAGCTGCGACCAAGCAGCAGGGCGACGATGGCGAGGATCGAGGTCAGCGCATCGGCCAGCACATGCAGATAGGCGGCACGCAGATTGTTGTCCTGCGCGTGGTGTTCATGATGGTGATGGTCGTGATCGTGGCCATGGTGGTGGTGCGCATGGTCGTCCCGCAGCAGCCAGGCGCTGACGAGATTGACGGCAAGGCCGGCAACGGCGACGGCAATCGCCTGTTCGAAGCCGATCGCGACCGGATTGGCGAGGCGCACGAAACTCTCCCAGCCGATGAGCAGCGCGATCAGCGCCAGCACGATGGCGCTGGCGAAGCCCGCGAGATCGCCGAGTTTCCCGGTGCCGAAGGTGAAGCGCGGGTCACGCGCATGGCGGCGGGCATAGGCATAGGCAAGCGCCGCGATCAGCATGGCGCCGGCATGGGTGGACATGTGCCAGCCATCCGCCACCAGCGCCATCGAGCCGTAAAGCGTGCCGGCGACGATCTCCGCTACCATCATGCTCGCGGTCAGCGCGATGACGAGCCAGACCTTGCGTTCGTTGCGGCTGTGATCGGAACCGAGAAAGACATGGTCGTGCGTGGCCATGGGTTTGCCCCTTTCGTTACGGGCGGCGCTATTTCAGATAGGTCCGGATGACCTCGATCAGCTCTTCACCGCCCTGAAGACAGTCCTCCTTGCTTTCGGCGGCGATGACATGGTGGCGCAGATGATCCTCCATCACCTCCGCCGTCAGCCCGCCGAGCGCGCCACGCACGGACGCGAGCTGGCGCATGATCTCCCCGCAGCCCGCCTCCCCCTCCAGCGCCCGCTCGATGCCATCGAGCTGGCCGCGGATGCGGCGCACACGGGCGATCAGCTTGTCCTTCTGCTGGATGGTATGGCTCACGTCATCACCTTTGGCCTTATAGTATAGCCCTCTATACTATAGACTCGACGATCAAGGAAGGCCCGAAGGCCTTCCCGACCGTGCGCTCAGGCTTTCACGCGCACGGCCGCCGGATCGTAGAACGGTTCGAGATGGATTTTTGCCGGCGTGCGCTCCATGGCGACGACGAGTTCGTAGTCGCCGCCCGTCAGGAAATCATCATCCACGCCCTCGGCGCGGCGCACATAGCCGTAGCCGACATTCTTGCCGAGCGTGTAGCCGTAGCCGCCGCTGGTGAGGTAGCCGACGGGCTCGCCGTTGCGCAGGATCGTCTCGCGACCGAAGAGCACGACGTCCGGATTATCCACCGTGAACCCGGCGAGCGCCTTCTTGCGCTTTTCGCCCTGCAGGGCCTCCAGCGCACGGCGGCCGAGGAAGTCGGTGTTCTTGCGCAGCTTGACGGCCCAGCCGAGGCCGGCATCGAGCGGCGTATCGTTCGGCGTGATGTCCGATCCCCAGGCGCGATAGCCCTTTTCAAGACGCAGCGATTCCAACGCACGGTAGCCGACCGGGCGGATATGGAAGGGAGCACCCGCCGCCATCAGCGCATCGAAGACGGTGCCGATGGCGTCGATCGGCACATGCAGCTCCCAGCCGAGCTCGCCGACATAGGTGACACGCAAGGCGCGCACGACATGGCCGGCGATCGCGATTTCCCGCACATGGCCGAAGGGGAAGCCGGTATTGGAGACGTCGGCATCCGTGACGGCGGCGAGCACGTCGCGCGCCTTCGGCCCCATCAGCGAGAGCGTGCCGAAATCCTCCGTGACGTCGCGGAGCGTCACGTCGAGATCGTCGGGGATATGGTCCTCGATCCAGCCGAGATCATGGGTGCGGAAACCCGTGCCGGTGACCACGTAGAATGTCTCGTCGGCTAGCCGCGCCACCGTCAGGTCCGCCTCGATGCCGCCGCGGGTGTTGAGAAGCTGCGTATAGGTGAGGCGGCCGACCGGCTTGCCGACATCGTTGGCGCAGATCCAGTCGAGCGCCTTCAACGCATCCGGCCCCGTCATCTCGTATTTGGCGAAGGAGGACTGGTCGAAGATGCCGACGGCCTCGCGCACGTGGCGGTGCTCGTCGCCGACGGCGGAAAACCAGTTCTGCCGGCCCATCGAATAGATGTCCTTCGGCTCGGCGCCCTTGGGCGCGAACCAGTTCGGCCGCTCCCAGCCGAGCTTGGAGCCGAACACCGCGCCATGCGCCTTCAGACGCTCATAGAGCGGCGAGACGACGCGCGGGCGGCCGCTTTCATATTCCTCATGCGGGAAGCCGATCGTATAGTGCTTGCCATAGGCTTCCAGCGTGCGGTCGAGCACCCATTGGCGATCGCGGTGCATGCCGGAAAAGCGGCGGATGTCGACCACCCAGAGATCGAGCGGCGCTTCGCCATCGACGACCCATTGCGCCAGCACCCAGCCCGCCCCACCGCCGGACGCGATGCCGAAGGCGTTGAATCCGGCCCCGACGAACATGTTCTTGCATTCCGGCGCCACGCCGAGAATGAAATTGCCGTCCGGCGTAAAACTCTCCGGCCCGTTGATCATCTGCTTGACGCCGACCTTTTCCAGCGCCGGCACGCGGGCGATCGCCTGCTCCATATGCTGCTCGAAATGGTCGAAATCGTCATCGAAGAGGCGGAAGGCGAAGTCGGCGGGCACGTCGCCGGTCGTCCAGGGCTGCGGGTTGGGTTCGTAGCCGCCCATCACCAGCCCGCCGACCTCCTCTTTGAAATAGGTGCGTCGATCGGGGTCGCGGATCGTCGGCGCGTCGGTGGCGAGCCCCGGCACCTTTTCGGTGATGATATATTGGTGCTTGACCGGCTGGAGCGGCACGTTGATGCCCGCCATGGCCCCCACCTGCCGCGCCCATTGGCCGGCGCAATTGACGACCTTTTCGCAGGCAATGTCGCCGAGCGTCGTGCGCACGCGCCGGATACGGCCGTCCTCGATATCGAAACCGGTGACGCGCACGTTCTCGACGATCTTCGCGCCGTGCATGCGCGCGCCCCGGGCAAGCGACTGGGTGATATCCGAAGGGCTCGCCTGCCCGTCCGTCGGCAGCCAGCTCGCGCCGACGAGGTCGCCGACCTCCATCAGCGGCCACATGGTCTTCACTTCCTGGGGCGTCAGCAGGTGCATGTCCATGCCAAAGCTTTTCGCGGTGGTGGCGAGGCGGCGGAACTCGGTCCAGCGGTCCTGGTTGGTGGCAAGGCGCAGGCACCCCGTCATCTTCCAGCCGGTGGCAAGCCCCGTCTCGGCTTCGAGGCCCTTGTAGAGATCGACGGAATATTTCAGCACGCGGGTGATCGAGGCCGAGGAGCGGAGTTGGCCGACGAGGCCGGCCGCATGCCAGGTGGAGCCGGAGGTCAGCGTGCCCTGTTCCAGAAGGATCACATCCGCCTTGTGGTCGCGGGCGAGATGATAGGCCGTCGAGCAGCCGATGATGCCGCCGCCGATGACAACGATCTCAGCATGGGATGGCAGGGTCATTTGGTGTGTTTCCCGTATTTTGTTCTGTAGTGGTCGAGCGCCCTGTCTAGGCGATCGAGATTGTCCGCCGTGTAGCCGACATAGTCGGCGCCGGGCGCGGTGAGATGGAGTTCGGAGACCATGCTCCACATCGCCTCGCGCAACAGGGAGGCGCATTGCATGGCGGCATGCGAGCGGCGGATCGCGGGGTCCGGCGCGCCGCCGAAATAGGCGTCGAGGAAATCCTCCGCCTCTTCGGGTGAAAGCCCGGCATTGGAGGTGGCGCCGGCAAGGTCGAACATGGCGGTGGAGAAACCGGCATATTCGAAGTCGATCAGCCAGAGCCGGTCGCCGTCATCGAGGATGTTGGTCGGCAGCAGGTCGTTGTGGCCGAAGACGATCGGCAGGGGCACTTGGGCCGCCTCCAGCTCCTCGGCGAGCGCAAGGTAGCCCGGCAGATGCGGCTTCATGCGGCTGCCGCCGTCCTTCAGGGTGCGGGCATAGTCGCGCACCACATGGAAGGGCCAGAAGAGGAAGGCGGCGGCGCTGATCTCCGCCGGCATCTCGGTATGGAAGCGGCGCAGCAGCACCGCCACGCGCCGGCGTTCCGCAGCGACGTCCTCTGCGCCAAAGGTTTTTGCGCCGAGGAAGGCGGAGACCATGAGGCCCGGCTCGGCATATTGAACCTCCGGGCCGAAACCGGCGGCATGAGCGGCCCGCGCGGTCATCAGCTCGCGCTCACGAAAAACGTGGTGGAAGGGATAGTCCCGGCCGAAGCGCACGACATGGCGCCCGGCCCCATCGCTCACAAGATAGCTCTCGTTGCTGATGCCACCTTTCAGAGGCGCGATCTCGATGCGGCCTGTCCAGCAGGGCAGAGCGCGAATACGGTCCTCGACGGCGCGGCTGATCTCGATATGTCCCTCCATCAGCTCACCCTCTCGCGGATGCGGTTGGCGCCGGCCGAAATCAGCCGGTCGGCGATGATGGCGATGAAGGCGATGGACAGGCCGGCGACGATGCCCCGGCCGGTATCGGCCTTGGTGAGCGCGATATAGACCTCCTGCCCGAGATCACGCGTGCCGACCAGCGCGGTGATCACCAGCATGGAGAGCGCGAACATGATCGTCTGGTTGAGGCCGAGCAGGATTTCCGGCAGCGCCAGCTTCAGCTTGATCTTGGTAAGGATCTGCCGCGGCGTGCAGCCCATGGCGCGGCCGGCTTCCACCACCCGCGGATCGACGCGGTGGAGGCCGAGCACCGTGTAGCGGATCGCCGGCACCACGGCATAGGCGACGACGGCGATCATCGCGGTGAAGTCGCCGACCCGGAACAGCATGACAACAGGCATGAGATAGACGAAGGAGGGCAGCGTCTGAAGTGTATCGATGACGAGTTGCAGCCAGCGCCAGAGCCGGTCGCGCTCCGCCGCGAGAATGCCGAGCGGCACGCCGATCAGGCAGGCGAAGACGACCGAGACGCCGCAGAGATAGACGGTGACCGTCGCCTTTTCCCACTGACCCGTCGCCGCGATCAGGAAGGCCAGCACGCCGACCAGCAGGGCGAGGCGCAGACCGCCCAGCCGATAGCCCGCCAAAGCCAGCAGTGCGACGACGCCGGCCCAGGGCAGGTCGGCGAGCAGGCGTTTCAGAGGCACGAGCAGGTTCAGCAGGATGACGTTGCGGATCGCCTCCAGCGCGTCGAAGAAGTTGATGTTGATCCAGCGCACGACCTCGGACCAGAAGGTGCCGGTGGAAACCTGCCAGGCTTCGGGGAAGGATTGGAGCGCAGGCACGGCAAGGCCCGCAATGAAGGTAACGACGATAATTGCCAGTGCGGCGGCGAGATAGGGGTGGCGCGAGACGAAGCCGTTCCCAGCCGGAATGCCGGCCGCCGGTTTTCCCGCTTTTTCCGCATAGGCTTGGCTCAGCCGGTCGAGCGCCACGGCGAGCGCGACAATGGCAAGGCCCGCCTCCAGCCCGGCCCCGATATCGAGGCGGCGAAGGGCGGCGAGCACGTCGAAACCCAGGCCGCCGGCGCCGATCATCGAGGCGATGATGACCATGTTGAGCGAGAGCATGATGACCTGGTTGACGCCGACCATCAGGCTGTCCTTGGCGGACGGCACCATGATCTTCCACGTCATCTGCCGCCGGCTGCACCCGACCATGTTGCCGAGGTCGCGGATTTCCGATGGCACCGAGCGCATGGCGAGGATGGTGACGCGCGCCATCGGCGGCAGGGCATAGATCAGCGTGGCGACGATCGCCGATGTCGGGCCGAAGCCGAAGAAGACGAGGACGGGCACGAGATAGGCGAAGACCGGGATCGTCTGCATGAGATCGAGCACCGGCACCAGCACCCGTTCGAAGACCGGCCAGCGCCAGGCGGCAAGCCCGAGCAGCAGACCCACCACGACGCCGATCGGCACGGCGACGACGATGGAGGCGAGCGTCACCATGGCGCTCGTCCACTGGCCGAAGAGCACGAGGAAGCCGAAGCAGGCGGTGACGAGGGCGGCCAGCCGGACACCCCCGGCGTGATGGCCGATCAGCGCGACGATAGCGAGCACCGCCAGCCAGGAGAGCGGCGGCACCTGCTGCACCGCGCTCGATCCCTGCCCCGAAAGCAGCCCGGTCGACAAAAGGCCGAGCGCCACACGGTAGGGCAGGTCGATGATCTGGGCGACGAACCGCGTGAGGTCCGTGAAGGTGAAGAGCCCGAAACTCGCCTCGTCCAGCAGCCATTTCGTTGCCTTGCCGATCCAGCGCGCGGCGGGAATTTCAAAGGCGCGCGGATAGGAGAAGGCCCATTTCGCCAGCCCGTCGCCGAACTGCCAGAAGAGGACGAAGGCCGCGAGCGCCGCCGGCCACAGCCAGCGCGCCCGCGCCGTTGCGATCGACGGGTTTTCCGGGATCGGTTCGGAGACAGGCTGGAGGAAGGGGAAGGAGGCGCTCATGCCGTCAACCCCGCATCATCACGTCGACGACCGCGGCGCGGTCGATCAGGCCGACTGGTTTTCCCGCACCGTCCAGCACGGCCAGCGCCTCGTTGCCGGCGGAAAAGAGCGGCGCGGCCTCTGCGATGGGTGCGGCGGCGCGGATGGAGGCTGGCGGCAGCACGCCGTTGAGCGGCCGCATCAGCGAGGCAACCTTGACGACCTTGGCCCGCGCAACGCTGCGCGTGAACTCCGCCACGTAGGGCGTGGCCGGATTCAGCACGAGGTCTTCCGGCGTGCCGGCCTGCACGATCTCGCCGTCCTTCATGATGGCGATGCGGTCGGCAAGACGGATCGCCTCGTCGAAATCATGGGTGATGAAGACGATGGTTTTCTTCAGCACGGATTGCAGGCGCAGGAATTCGTCCTGCATTTCGCGGCGGATCAGCGGGTCGAGCGCGGAAAACGGCTCGTCGAGGAACCAGAGTTCCGGCTCCACGGCGAGTGAGCGGGCAATGCCGACGCGCTGCTGCTGGCCGCCGGAAAGTTCGCGCGGGAAGGCGGTCTCCTTGCCGGCGAGGCCGACGAGGTCGATCATGCGCCGCGCCCGCTCCTCGCGTGCCGCCCGCTCGATGCCCTGGATTTCCAGGGGGAAGGCGACATTCGCCAGCACCGTCAAGTGCGGCAGAAGCGCAAAATGCTGGAACACCATGCCCATCTGGTGGCGGCGGATTTCGATCATCCGCGCTTCGCTGGCCGCCAGCAGGTTCTCGCCGTTGAAGAGGATGTCGCCGGAGGTCGGCTCGATGAGGCGCGACAGGCAGCGCACCAGCGTCGACTTGCCGGAGCCGGACAGACCCATGATGACGAAGATCTCGCCCTCGCGGACCTCGATATTGACGTCGCGCACTGCGCCGACGGCGCCGGCCGCACGCAGGTCCGCGCTCGTCGGCCGCGAAGCCGTGCCGATCAGGGATTTGCCGCCGGCGCCAAAAATCTTCCAGACGCCGCGGCAGACAAGTTTCGGTTCGTGAGAAGCCATCGTTCTTCCGGTCGCGTAATCGAAACGCAGCCCTTCCGGGGCCGCACGCTCAAGGAAACGACCCGGCCCCCCGCTGGCGGGAGCCGGGCCTGGCGCTTCTACTTCTTGATCCAGCCGGACCAGCGCGGCTCGTTGGCCGCCATCCATTCGGCGACCACCTCCGAGACCTTCTTGCCGTCGAGGTCCACCTTGGTGATCATCGCGCCCATCTCGTCATTGTTGATGTTGAACGCCTTGATGGCCGCGTAGGCGCCCGGCCACTTGTCCTTGACGCCCGACCAGCCGACCTTCCAGATCGGGCCGAAGGGCTTGCCGCAGTCATAGGCGGCATCCGGGTTCACGCCGACAGCCGGGTCCGTGTAGCATTCCTTCGAATAGGGCGGGAATTCCACCCATTCGCCCTTGTACTTGGCCGGCGCCCAGTGCGGTGCGTAGATCCAGAGCAGGATGGGCGCCTGGCGCTGGTAGGCGCTTTCGAGCTCGGCGAAGAGCGCGGCGTCGGTGCCGGCATGGATCACCTCGAAGGGCAGGTCCAGCGCCTCGACGCGCTCGTCGTCAAAACCGCCCCAGGTGACCGGGCCGCCGAGATACCGGCCTTTCGGCGCGGTTTCCGGAATGGAGAAGGCCTCGGCGCAGGCTTCGCTCTTCAGCGCTTCCCAGTTCGGCAGGCCGGGGCATTTCTCCTTCATGTAGTCCGGATACCACCACTCTTCCTTGGCCTGCATGCCGGTCTCGCCGAAATTCTCGACCTTGCCGGTGGCTGTTGCGGCGTCCATCGCGTCGCGGCCGGTGGTTTCCCACATTTCCATGGCGACATGCAGGTCGCCGGTCTCAAGGCCCGCGAATTGCGCGAGATAGTCGGCCTGGACATATTCGACCGAATAGCCGGCCTTCTTCAGCACCTCGCCCATGATTTCCGTGGTGATGAGCTGGCCGGTCCAGTCATGCAGCGTGAGCTTGATGGGATCGGTGGATTCCTGCGCCCTGGCGGGCGCCATCGTGAGGGCCGCGGACAGGCAGAGCGTCGCGGCAAGCATTCCTGACAGGCGAATAGGTTGAAACATGCGTGATCTCCCGGTCGCACTTTGAAGTCGATGCTGTTCTGCGTGCGCAGGAGGCCGTTCCCCGTACTTTTGTATCTATCGACCCGTGCACGCTGCCAATCTCACGCGGGATGAAAGCGCCTGTCAATCCTGCACTGTGGCTTTTTATGTCTTTATGCCTGCTTTTGCGGCTTTCTTGCCAGATGATCCGTCTAGGATTATGAAGCAGGAGAACGCATGCGGACACGACGACGATGAACCACTCCAAGCGCCACAACGACATTCTCCGCCTGCTCCAGCAGGACGGCACGGTGACGATCGCCGATCTCGCAAAGAAACTCGAGGTTTCGCTGGAAACCGTGCGGCGGGACATCAAGCCGCTGACGACCAATGGCACCGTACTTAAGATGCACGGCGCGGTCGCGCTGCCCTCCGTGGTGGGCGAAGCGCCCTTCGAAAAGCGCATGCGCGAAAACAGCGAGGCGAAGAAGGCGATCGCCATCGCCGTGGCCGCGACGATCCGCGACGGTGATTCGATCATGCTGGATACGGGCACGACGACGAGCTATCTCGCCCGTGAATTGCTGGGACACCGGCGGCTGACCGTCGTCACCAACTCCTCCGACATCGCCCGCACGCTTTCGACGGTCAACGACAACCGCGTCTACATGGCGGGCGGCGAGCTGCGCAGCGACAACGGGGCCGCCTTCGGCGTCTCGGCGATCGAATTCATCAGCCATTTCACCGTCGGCCATGCGGTGATTTCCACAGGCGCGATCGATGCCGGGATCGGCGTGATGGACTACGACCTGGAAGAGGCGGAATTCGCCCGCGCCGTCGTATCGCGCGGAAAACGCGCGATCGTCGTCACCGACCACACGAAATTCGGCCGGCAGGGCCTGGTGCGGGTGTGTGAATTCAGCGCGCTGACCGACCTCTTCACCGACAAAGCCCCGCCGCGCGACGTCTCGTCGTCGCTGAAGGCCTCCGGCGTCAACGTCGTCCTGGCACGCTGAACACAAAGCGGCCCGGCAGGAATCCCGCCGGACCGCTCGAATCACGTCAGTTCATTGTCGACCACTGCCGCTCGACTTCCTCGACGTCCTTGTTCAGGTGCACATGCGCATCGACATGATCGACCCAGTCAAGAGGGATCAGATGATGCTGGCCATCCTTCGAATCGCTCTTCGTGAGCTTGATGCGGCTTTCGCCCTCCATATGGTCGACGGTGCCGATGTGACCGCCATCGGCGGCCCGGACTTCCATATGTTCACGGATTTCGCTTGCAGCGACCATGGGACTTCTCCTTTCAGGTGAAACGTCACCCGGAAGAAACGCGGGGACCCTCGCGTGGTTCCCGCGCCCGCTGTGCTAGTAGGCGGCCTCGTAGGCGGCGCAGATCTCGGCCTGCGTCTTGCCGGCAAGATAGGCGATCTCGCCCTCCTTGTGCTTGACGTAGACGTCGGCGAACCCTTCCGGAAACCAGCCGCACACCGTCGCATTGCCCCGGAAACGCTGGAGTGCTGCTTCGAGCGTCTGCGGCAGGCGCACGTAGCCGCGCGCGGCCAGCCCCTCGACATTCAGCAGCGACAGGTCCTCCTGCGTCGCCTCCGGCACCGCCAGCCCCTCCTCGATGCCCTGCACGCCGGCATGCACGATCGCGGCGAGCGCGAGGTGCGGATTGGCGGCACCGTCGGCGGCGCGGAATTCGAAGTTGAACTGGGCGGCGCGCGCGATATCGCTGATGTCCGAGACCGGGCAGATCCGCACGGACGCCTCGCGATCGCGGAAACCGAGATTGTTGAAGGCCGCACTCCAGCGGTGCGGGGTAAGCCGCAGGTAGGAGACGACGCTCGGCGCAGTGATGGCGATGATCGAGTCGAGATATTTCAGGATGCCGGCGACGAATTTGCCCGCGACGTCGGAAAGCTCGTGTTTGCCGTTCGGATCATGGGTCACGGGATTGCCGGCGGCATCCAACATGCTGATATGCACATGCACGCCGTTGCCGACACCGGCCGGGTCGCGGATCGGCGTGAAGGTGGGGTCGTAGCCGAGTTCGCGGGCGACGAGCTGGACGAGTTCGCGGGTGATCAGCGAATGGTCGGCGACGGTGACGCCCTTCTGCGGCCCCATCGTCACCTCGAACTGGCCGGCGCCAAATTCCTTGAGGATCGTATCGGGCGTCACGCCTGCCGCGCGCATGGCGGCGACGATCGCCTCGCAAAAATGCCGCTCCTCCTGGAAACCGCCGAGCGTGAAGGCCTTGCCGACATCCGAGACGAGGTGCTTGATCTGGAATTCGTGCTCGAAGGCGCCGTAGAGCGTGACGCCCGCCACCCTTTCCAGCCGCTCAAGCGCCGCTTCGAGGATCGAGCGTGTGCAGAATTCCCACGGCCGGCCATCGGTATAGCGGATGTTGCCGATGACGAAGTTTTCGTTCGGCGCACCCTCCTCGCTCTCGATGCTGACGCTCGTCGCGGCGTCAGGAATGAGCACGAGGTCGCCGAGCGAGCCGAACGGGCTTTCGGCGATATTGTCGAAGCAGGTGATCTGCACATTGGTCGGCGTCCAGCCGACGCCGCGTTTCAGGCGCTTTTCCATCTGCGCCAGCGGAAAGGCCTTGCCACGCACCTTGCCCGAAAGGTCGCCGCAGCAGGCGACCATCATTTCCTCACGTTTCATCTGCGTCCCCGTTGATCTGGTCATAACCCGGCATCGAAAAGCGGATGCCGTCCCAATCCTTGATGCGTTTCTGCGTCGCCTCCCAATCGGCCTCGGAGACGCGCACGATCAGCGCCTCGACGAGCGCCATGGCGGCGGCGACCGTATCCCAGGCCGTGCCGGCATCGATCGGCAGCGCCACGATATGATCGGCGCTGCGGGCGGCCGGCGACATCCACTTGTCGGTAACGACGACGATGGTCGCGCCGCGTTTTTCCGCGATCGTCTCGGCAAGGCGCGACAGGCTCAGCTGGTAGCGCCGGAAATCGAATAGCAGCACGACGTCCTTCTTGCGCATGCGCAGCACATGCTCCGGCCACATTTCCGGGTTGTCGGCCATGTGGTAGATGCCGCTGCGGATCTGGCGCAGGTGGATCGACAGGAACGAGGCGACATTGTCGCTGACGCGCCCGCCGAGCAGGAAGATGTTGCGCGACGGATCGGCGAGCAGGTCGGCGAGGATGTCGAACTGCGCCTGCGACACCGTCGCCGTCATTTCCTGCATGACGGCCGAGACGCGCGCCACATATTCCGACAGGAATTCCGAATGGCCGACCGGCTTCTGGCTGGATTTCAGGTCGAGCGGCGAGCGCTGCCCTTCCTTCAGTTCGGTGATGAGCTGGCGTTGCAGGTCCTGGAAGCCGCCGCAACCGATCTTGCTGACGAAGCGGGTGATGGAGGGCGCGCTGACCCCGGTCTTCGCCGCCAGCTCCTGAATGCTTTCAAGCCCGGTGAACGGGTAGTCCGCAAGGATCGCATTGGCGATCTTGCGCTCGCTGGCGGTGAGCTGCGCTGCGGCATCGCGGATTCTCGTGCGGATCGTCGTCGACGACTTACCATCGCTCATTGGCGTTCGTTCCCTTTGCTGAAACGAATATTCGCGCCTTGAAAAAAATTAGTCAAATGGAAAAATTCGATTGACTATGATCGGAAAATTTCTTTGACTGCTCGCCATAGAAGCCCGCGCCTCGGGCTGCAGGACGGATCCCATTTCATGCTGAGGTTCGCAGACCGCGACACGACGAGATTGCTGCAGGCGGGAGACCCCGATCCCGTGGAATGGATCAATTCCACAGGGCGATCGGCGATTTTCCTCACCTGCGAGCATGCCGGCCGCGCCGTCCCGGCAGCCCTCGGCGATCTCGGTATTGCGGCGGACGAGATGGACCGCCACATCGCCTATGACGTCGGTGCGGAAGGGGTCGCCCGCGCGCTCTCCGAACGCCTCGATGCCGCCCTCATCCTGCAACGCTACAGCCGGCTCGTCATCGACTGCAACAGGCCCTTCGAGGCGAAGGACTGCATCGTCACGACCAGCGACGGCACTGTCGTGCCGGTCAATGCCGACGTGACCGACAAGGAACGCCAGCGCCGCTATGTGGAAATCCACCAGCCGCTGCACGAGGCGATCGCGGTGGCGCTCGACCAGCGGCAGGCGAGCGGCAAGCCGCTTCTCCTGGTCTCGGTGCACAGTTTCACGCCGGTGATGCGCGCAACCGGTGCGGTGCGGGATTTCGAACTGGGCCTGCTCTACAATCACGATGCGCGCCTTGCCGAGCGGTTGGCGGAAACCTTCCACGCCGCCAATCCGGACGTCACCGTCAAGCTCAACGCGCCCTATCACGTCGACGATATCTCCGACTACACGATCCCCGTGCACGGCGAGCGGCGCGGCATTCCGCATGTGCTTCTCGAAGTGCGCAACGACCTCATCAACGACGCCCGCGGGCAACAGGAATGGGCCGACCGGCTGGCCGGCCCCCTGCTTCTCGCAGCAGAAACCCTCGAAGGACCCACCGATGGCCGCTGACCATCTGACCACCCGCGACGTGCCGCTCGATCCGGCCGCCTCCGCCATCCTCTTCATCGACGTGCAGAACTTTTCCGTGCGGCGCGACGGCGGCGAGTTCAAGGACGTTTCCGACGCGGATATTGCGGGCCAGTACGGCTATTATTTCAAGCGCATCCACGAGGTGGCGATCCCGAACATGCAGCGCCTGCTGGCGGGCTTCCGCCAGGCCGGCATCGAAGTGCTGCACACGACGATCGAGAGCCTCACCAAGGACGGCCGCGACCGCGGCCTCGACTACAAGATCACCGGCTTCAACGTGCCGAAAGGCTCGTCCGACGGCAAGGTGATAGACGAACTGGCGCCGCTCGACGACGAGATCGTCTTCCCGAAGAGCTCGTCCAGCGTCTTCGTCTCCACGCATATCGACTATGTGCTGCGCAATCTCGGCGTCAAACAACTTGTGCTTTGTGGACTGCTGACCGACCAGTGCGTGGAATCGGCGGTGCGCGACGCCTGCGACCTCAACTATCTCGTGACCCTCGTGCCGGATGCCTGCGGCACCTATTCGCAGGAGCGCCACGACAATTCGCTGCGCACGATCAAGGGCTATTGCCGGCAGATCTCGACCGACGCGCTGCTGAACGAAATCGGGCAGTAAGCCCGCACACGGAAACGACGGGACGGACACAAGGAGCATTCCAGGGCGGGCCGCAGAACAAAACAAAAAGGCCGGACCGCCGATCCATTCACTGCCGAAAAGGCACCACAAAAGGGGAACGACCATGATGAAGACTTCCAGACTGCTTCTGGCGGCGACGAGTTTCGCGCTGGCCTCTACAGCGGCCCTTGCCGCCGACGACAAGATCGTGATCGGCGGCGCGCTGTCGATGACGGGCATCCAGGCCCCGCTCGACACGCCCGGCTATAACGGCGCGCAGGTCGCCGTGAAATTCCTGAACGACAATGGCGGCGTGCTCGGCAAGCAGATCGAGTTCATCAACATCGACGGCAAGTCCGATCCCGTGACGGTCGGCAATGTCGCCGTCGAATTGATCGACAAGGGCGCCCAGGTCATCGTCGCGCCCTGCGACTTCGACTTCGGTTCGCCAGCCAGCCGCGAGGCGCAGTCCGCCGGCCTCGTCGGCATCTCGACCTGCGCCTCCGACCCGCTCTATTCCTCCTGGTCGCTCGGCGACAAGCAGTTCACGCTCTCCATGTGGAACACCACGATGGGGGCGACGGCCGCCGACTTCGCCTTCAAGGAAAAGGGCTGGAAGACGGCCTATGTCGTCACCGACCAGTTCATCGCCTATACCAAGTCGCTCTCGAAATATTTCGTCGAGCAGTTCAAGGCGGATGGCGGCGAGGTCATCCTCGAAGACACCTACACGAACGGCGACAACAACTTTTCCGCCCAGCTGGCGCGTCTCCAGGCGCTCGGCAAGAAGCCGGACGTGATCTTCGTCTCGTCCTATGGCACGGATATCGGCGTGATCATCCGGGCGCTGCGCGAAGTCGGCTACGATGCGCCGATCCTCGGCGGCGATGCCTATGACGACCCGGCCATGCACCAGGCGCTCGGCGAAAAGTTCGGCAACGACGTCTATTTCGTCACGCATACCTGGATGGGCGCGGGAGCGGATCCGGAAATGGAGAAGTTCATCGGCCTCTACAAGGAGATGTTCGGCAAGGACCCGGACACCTCCTTCGTCTCGACCGGCTGGGATACGATCATGATGATCGCCCAGGCGATCAAGGCGGCCGGCTCGACCGATGGCGCGGCCGTTGCCAAGGCGCTGGAAGACGGCCAGTTCAAGCTGCTCACCGGCGATCTCGACTATGGCACCAACGAGGAAGGCCACGTTCCGAACAAGGCGGCGGCCCTCATCGAGCTCAAGGGCGGCAAGCCGACCTTCGTCGGATGGCGCAAGCCGGAATCCCTGCCGAAGCCCTGATCGCCCCTGCCTGCGGGCCGGCCTTGTGGCCGGCCCATTACTATCGGGAAAGCCATGTCTGAAACGCGCCTCGCGGTAAACGACGTGTCGGTGGAATTCACCGGCCTTCGCGCCCTCGACCATGTATCCCTCTCCGTCTTGACCGGCGAGGTCGTCGGCCTTATTGGGCCGAACGGCTCCGGCAAGACGACGCTCATCAATGCCATTACCGGTCAGGTGAAACTGGCAGGCGGAACGATCACCGCCGGCGACACCAGGCTCTCCGGCCTCTCGCCGCGCGAAATCGCGCTGCAAGGCGTCAGCCGCTCGTTCCAGATCGTGCGGCTGTTCAACACGATGACGGTTCTGGAAAATGTCGAGGCCGCAGCACTCGCGAAGGGCGCCTCGCTGGCCGTCGCCACCGAGCGCGCGAAAGGAGTGCTCAACGAACTCGGCCTTGCCGCCAAGGTCGACGAGCTCGGCGAAAGCCTGAGCTACGGCGACAAGCGCCGCGTCGAAATCGCCCGTGCGCTCGCCGCGGAACCGCGTTTCCTGCTGCTCGACGAGCCGGCGGCCGGCATGAACGACGCGGAAACCGAGACCCTGCTGCACACGCTGTCCGAGCTGCCGAAGACACGCGGCCTCGGCCTTCTCATCATCGATCACGACATGGGGCTGATCATGCGCCTCTGCCACCGGCTGCATGTGCTCGCTACCGGCCGCACCATCGCGGAGGGCGACGCCGCCCATGTGCGCAGCCACCCGGCCGTCATCGAGGCCTATCTCGGCAAGGGAGCGGTCCATGCTTGATATAAGCGACCTCTCCGTCAGCTACGGCACGATCCGCGCAGTGCGCGGCATTAGCTTCACCGTCGGCAAGGGCGAGCTGGTGAGCCTGCTCGGCGCCAATGGCGCAGGCAAGTCCTCGACCATCAAATGCATTGCCGGCGCGCTGAAGGCGTCCGGTGGCTCCATCACCCTCGAAGGCAGGGACATCACGGCGGCGAGCCCCGAACAGGTGGTGCGCGCCGGCCTCGCCACCGTGCCGGAAACCCGCGACGTCTTCCCGGACCTGACGGTCGCGGAAAACCTCATGCTCGGCGCCTATATCCACCGCCGCGACCAGGCCGGCAACCGGGAAAACCTCGACCGCCTGCACACGCTGTTCCCGCGTCTTGCCGAACGCTCGCACCAGCCGGCCGGCACGCTCTCCGGCGGCGAGCAGCAGATGCTCGTCATCGCCCGCGCACTGATGTCCCGCCCCACCGTGCTGCTGCTCGACGAACCCTCGCTCGGCCTCGCACCGGCCATCGTCGAGCGCATCTTCGAGATGATCGAAACGCTGAAAAAATCCGGCCTCACCATCCTGCTCGTCGAGCAGAACGTGAACCAGGCGCTCGCCGTCGCCGACCGCGCCTATGTCATGCGGCTCGGCGCGATCGTCACATCCGGCACGGCCGACGAGATCCGCGCGACGAGCGATCTCAGCGCGCATTATCTGGGAGGCTGACCCATGGCTTTCGCGATCCAGTTCACCATCGATGTGCTCAGCCTTGGCGGCGCTTACGCGCTGATGGCGCTCGGCCTCGTCATCGTCTACGGCATCCTGCGGCTGGTGAATTTCGCCTATGGCGAACTCATCATGGTCGCCGGCTACACCATGTTCCTCGCCAGCGGCTCCGGCCTGCCGTGGATCATCATGGCGCTGCTCGCCGTTGTCATGGCGATCGTCTTCGGCATCCTCACCGACTACGTCGCCTTCCGGCCGGTGCGCGCCAAGTCGGTAACGGCGGTGCTGATCACCTCCTTCGCCTTCTCCAACCTGTTGCAGAACGCGGCCCTGCTCTTCATCTCACCGCGCCCGCGCAACGTGCCGCTGCCGGAAATCTTCTCGCAGACCGTCACGATCGGCGGCGCGATCACGCCGGTACGCAACCTCATCACCATCGCCGCCTCCATCGTGCTTCTCGCCGCCGTCGCCTTCCTGATGCGCAAGACGACGCTCGGCATCGCCATGCGCGCGGCGGCGACGAACTTCACCATGGCGCGCATGCTGGGCGTGCCGGCAAACCTCATCATTTCGTCGGCCTTCGCGCTGTCCGGCTTCCTGGCCGGCGTCGTCGGCATTCTCTGGATCGGCCGTATCGGCACGGTCGTGCCGGGCGTCGGCCTCGAACCGCTGCTCGTCGCCTTCATCGCCACCGTGATCGGCGGCATGCGCAGCCTACCGGGCGCGGTCGTCGGCGGCTTCCTGCTGGCGCTGATCGATACGACGCTCAACTACACCCTGTCGCAGGATCTCCTGAAATTCCGCGACGCCTTCACCTTCAGCCTCGTCATCCTGATCCTGCTCTGGCGCCCGCAAGGCCTCATCAAGGGTCCGGCAAGCGGCCAGCGGACCTGAGGAGCGGAACCCATGAAACATTCCTATCTCACCGCCCTCATCCTCATCGCCGTCATCCTCGTCATCGGCGTCGGCAGCCAGCTTCTCGGCATCCGCCTCTATGACCGCATCGCCACCAACCTCTTGATTTCGCTGGTGCTCGTCGTCGGCCTGCAGACCTTCATGGGCAATTCCGGCCTGCTGTCCTTCGCCCATATCGGCTTCATGGGGCTCGGTGCCTATACCTCCGCCGTGCTCACCATTCCGGCACAGATGAAGGGCATGGCGCTGCCGGATCTCTACGAGTTCATGAAGATCGTGGAAGTCTCGCCGCTGCTTGCCATGCTGGCAGCCGGTGTGCTGGCGGCGGCGGTGGCGGCCGTCGTCGCCTACCCCTTGATGCGGCTTTCGGATGCGGCGTCGGTCATCACCTCCTTCGCGCTGCTCGTCGTGCTCTACACGGTCATGAACAACTGGAGCGCCTTCACCAACGGGCCGCGCACACTCTTCGGCCTGCCGAAGACCACGGACATGCCGATCGCCGCCATCGTCGCCGGCATCGTCGTCATCGTGGCCCTGCTCTTCAAGGAATCGCGCACCGGCAAGCTTTTGCGCGCCTCGCGCGAGGACGAAGTGGCGGCCGCAGCCCTCGGCGCCAATATCCCCCATCTGCGCTGGCGCGCCTTCATCCTCGCTGCCTTCATAGCCGGCATCGGCGGCGCACTCTGGGGCCACTTCATCACCTCCTTTGCGCCAAAAGCCTTCTATCTCAAGGAAACCTTCCTGATCATCACCATGCTGGTGATCGGCGGCGCCAACACGGTCACCGGCGCTGTCGCTGGCACGGTGCTGATCACCGTCGCCTATGAGGGCCTGCGCAGCACCGAGGGCGCGCTCAACGCCACCTCCTTCGGCGCCGGCCAGGTCATCGGCCTTACCGAAATCGTGCTGGCGCTCGCCATGATCGCCGTGATGATCCTGAAACCCGGCGGTCTCTTCCCCAACCGCGAGATCGGCCACATCCTCACCCGCGCCCGCCGCAAGAAGGAACCCGCCCCATGACCTGGAAGACCGCCTACCGCTCCTTCTACTACGCGAACGCCGACGAGCCGGACGACATCGTGCTCGACCCGGAAACGACCGCGCTGCTCGTCATCGACATCCAGAACACCTATCTCGACCCGAAGGACACGCCGGAGGAAACCGCCCGCTGGCAGCCCTTCTACGACCGCATGCGCGGAACGGTGATCCCCAACACCGCGCGGCTGATCGACGAATGCCGCAAGCGCAAGGTGGAGGTCATCTACGCGCGCATCGCCTGCCAGAAGCCGGATGGCCGCGACCGGTCGCTGAGCCAGAAGAAGCCGGGCTTCAACTACCTGTTGCTGCCGAAGGAATTGCCGGAAGGCCAGGTCGTGCCCGAGCTGGAGCCGCGCCCGGACGAGATCGTCATCACCAAGACGACCGACAGCGCGCTGACCGGCACGAACCTGCGCCTCATCCTGCACAATATGGGCATCAAGGACGTCATCTGCTGCGGCATCTTCACCGACCAGTGCGTCTCCTCGACCGTGCGCAGCCTCGCCGACGAAAGCTTCGGCGTGGTGGTCGTCGATGATTGCGGTGCGGCGGCGACGGACGAGCTGCACAAGCGGGAGCTGGAGATCATCAACATGATCTACTGCCATGTCGTCCAGCTCGACGAGGTCATCACCTTCTTCAAATAAACGAGGAAACGCGCCATGTCCGGTCTCTATGCCCGCGAAAGCCGATCCGTCTCCACCATGGCGCATCTGCGGTTCTTTCCGCAGGCGGTCGTCGGCGGCAGCGGCGCCTATCTGACGGGCGACGACGGGCGGCAGCTTCTCGACTTCGCCGCCTCCTGGGGTGCGGCAAGCCTCGGCCATTCGCACCCCGCCATCCGCGAGGCCGTCAACCGCGCGCTCTCCGACCAGGCGGGCGCGAGCTACCTCTCAACCGCCAACGAACCCTGCGTGCTGCTGGCCGAAAAGCTGCTCTCGCTGGTGCCCGAGCGTGCCCGTGGCCGCGTCTGGTTCGGCCATTCCGGCTCGGACGCCAATGAGACGGTTGCCCGCATGGTGGTGGTCGCCACCGGCCGGCCGCGCATCCTCGCCTTCAGCGGCGCCTATCACGGCGGCACCGTCGGCTCGATGGCGGTTTCCGGCCACCCGGCGCAGCAGGGCGCACGGGCCGAGGGCCTTACGCTCGTGCCCTACCCGAACAGCTACGCCGCCGGCAGCCCCGACGCCGCAAAGGACGCCGCCCTCGCCCATCTCGAAAAGCTTTTTGCGACGGAGGTGCCGCCGCAAGAGGTTGCCGCCTTCTTCATCGAGCCGATCCAGTCGGACGGCGGCATGCTGGTGCCGCCGGACGGCTACTTCAAGGCGGTGGAAACGCTCTGCCGCAAACATGGCATCCTGCTCGTCTCGGACGAGGTGAAGGTGGGCCTCGGCCGCAGCGGCCGCTTCAACGCCTTCGAACATTCCGATATCGAGCCGGATATCGTCGTCTTCGGCAAGGGCCTTGGCGGCGGCCTGCCGATCTCGGCGGTGGTCGGCCCGGAAGCCATCATGAACCACGCCGTCGCCTTCTCACTGCAAACGGTGCATGGAAACCCGGTCTGCGCGGCCGCGGCGCTCGCCGTGTTGCAGACGATCGAGCGCGATCATCTCGTGCAGAATGCTGAAAGGACAGGCCATGTGCTGCGCGAGGCTCTCTACCGCCTCGCCGCCCGCCATTCCCTCATCGGAAATGTACGCGGCCGAGGCCTCGCGCTCGGCGTCGAGCTCGTCACCGACCGCGTGAGCCGCGAGCCGGCCGCGCGGCAGACGGCGCTCACCGTCTACCGTGCCTTCCAGCTCGGCCTCGTGCTCTACTATGTCGGGGTCCGCTCCAACGTGCTGGAATTCACCCCGCCCCTGACGCTTACGGAAAACCAGGCACAGGAGGGCGTCGCTATGCTCGACCAGGCGCTCGCCGACGTCGCGGCAGGGCGCGTCGACGAAAGCCTTCTCGCAGAATTTGCCGGCTGGTAGCCATCAGTCGACGATATCAGCCAGCACGCTGACGCAGTCGCCGGATTTGACGAGGCCGGGGAAGTGGCGGGCGGCGAGAATGCCGTCCATCTTCGCCTTCACCTCCACAGGGGCCACGCCCGTGCGCCCGACCGGGTAGATGCGGGCGACGACGTCGCCATTCTTCACCCGGTTACCGAGATCGTAGAGCGGCTCGATGAGGCCTCCGTCTTCGGCGAAGGAGAAACAATTGCCGTCCGGCATGTCGAGCCAGGTCGTGTCCGTGGCTTCGACCGAGCCCTTCAGGATCCCAGCCGCCTTCAGCACGTTCGCAACGCCGGTCTTGGCAATGCCGGCGCTTCTCGCCGTCGCCGTGCCGCCACCGCCGAGTTCGGTGGTGATGAAGACCTTGCCCATCTCCTCGGCCGCCGTGTCGTACATGCCGACCGCGTCGATCTCCAGCATCTTCATCGACCAGGGCGCGCCGAAGGCGCTGACGAGGGCGAAGGCTTTTGCCTCCTGCGCCTTGTCCGGCAGGATATGCGCGGCGCAGAAGGGCAGGAAATCCAGCGTCTTGCCGCCGGAATGGAAGTCGAGCACGATATCGGCGAGCGGCAGCAGCATGCGCTGGAAATAATCGGCGATCTTCGGCGTGACCGTGCCATCCGGAGCGCCCGGAAAGCTGCGGTTCATATTGCCCTTGTCGATCGGCGAGGTGCGCGTACCGGCAAGGAAGGCCGGATAGTTCATCGCCGGAACGATGATGACGCGGCCGGAAACATCCTCGGCCTTCAGCGTGCGCGCAAGATCGAAGAGCGCGATCGGGCCTTCGTACTCGTCGCCGTGGTTGCCGCCGGTGAGAAGGGCCGTCGGCCCCTCCCCGTTCTTCACCACCGTTACCGGGATCATCACCGAGCCCCAGGCGGAATCGTCCCGGCTGTAGGGCAGGCGCAGAAAGCCGTGCTGCACGCCCTCGGCCGAAAAATCGACCGTGGGGCTGATGGGAGAGGCACGCATGGCTCAGTCCTTCACGAGAAGCTTGCGCGGCACATTGGCCAGGCACTCGACGCCGGTTTCGGTGATGAGGATGCTTTCCGTCGTCTCGAAGCCCATGTCTTCCAGCCAGAGGCCGGTCATGAAATGGAAGGTCATGCCGGGCTTGAGCTCGCTCCTGTCGCCGGGGCGCAGACTCATCGTGCGCTCGCCCCAGTCCGGCGGATAGGAGACGCCGATGCCGTAGCCCGTGCGGTTGTCCTTCACGATGCCGTACTTCTTCAGCACGCCGAAGAAGGCGTTGGCGATGTCCTCGCAGGTATTGCCGGGCTTGGCGACGGCAAGGCCCGCGTCCATGCCTTCGAGCGTCGCCTTTTCCGCATCGATGAAGGCCTGCGTCGGCTTGCCGAGGAAGACGGTGCGCGACAGCGGCACATGGTAGCGATGGTAGCAGCCGGCGATCTCGAAGAAGGTGCCCTCGCCGGATTTCATCGGCCGGTCGTCCCAGGTGAGATGCGGCGCGGAGGCTTCGACGCCCGATGGCAGCAGCGGCACGATCGCCGGATAATCGCCGCCGATGCCATCGACGCCGCGCGTGCCGGCATCGTAGATCTCGGCCACCAGGTCGCATTTGCGCATGCCGACCTCGATCTTGTCGAAGATGCGCTGGTGCATGGCTTCGACGATGCGCGCGGCATTGCGCATGTACTTGATTTCCGTCTCGCTTTTCACCGCGCGCTGCCAGTTGACGAGTGCGGTGGCATCGACGAAGCGGGCATTCGGCAGGTGCTTTGTAAGCGAGGCGAAGGCGGCCGCGGAAAACCAGTAATTGTCCATCTCGACGCCGATCGTCAGCTTGTCGAGGCCGCGTTCGGTGAGCTTGGCCGAGAGGTAATCCAGCGGGTGGCGCTCGGTGGACTGCACGTAGTGGTCTGGATAACCGATGATGTTCTCGTGTTTGAGATAGGCGGTGAACTTCGCGCCGGGGGCATCCTGCCCACGGCCATACCAGATCGGCTCGCCCGTCGGCGGCACGACGACGCACTGGTGCACATAGAAGGACCAGCCGTCATAGCCCGTCAGCCAGTTCATGTTCGACGGATCGCTGCAGATCAGCACGTCGATGCCCTTGGCCTCCATGGCCTTCCGCGTCTTTTGAAGACGTGCTTCATACTCCGGAAGTGAGAACTTCAGGTTCGCTTGTTTCATCGGTGTTTCCTCTATACCCGGCGAAAAGCCGGTCTCAACTCTCGAAAGTCGTGCCCGCACCCGCCGCAGCCGCGCGGGCGGCGGCAAGCGTTGCGATGGCCGTGTCCTGGATGCCCGTGCCGGTGAGATCCGCCACGGTGATCTGCTCGGGGCCGCTGCGGCCCGGTTTGCGCCCGGCGATGATCTCGCCGAGTTCGGGGAAGGTGGTGCCTTCGGTGACAAGCCCCGCCTCGATGGCATGGTGCAACTCGCCGAGCCGGCGCGTCTGTTTCAGGCTGTCGGCGACATAGAGCGCGGCACCGGTGATCACCGCCGGCTCGATCTCGTTCTTGTGCTCGGCATCGGAGCCCATGGCGGTGATATGCTGGCCCGGCTGGAGCCATTCCGCCTTAAGGATCGGCGTTTCGGAGGGCGTGGTGGTGACGATGATGTCGGCCCCATCGACCGCCGTCCGGCCATCGGTCTCCGCACGGACGGGGAAGCCGAGCTTCAGCGTCAACTCCGCCGCAACTGCCTCTGCCTTCGCCGCATCACGCGCCCAGATGCGGGCTTCGCGGATAGGGCGCACCAGGCTCAGCGCCTCCAGTTGCAGCTTTGCCTGCATGCCGGCGCCGAAAATGGCGGCGACCGAAGCATCGGTGCGCGAAAGGTATCGCGCCACCACGGCACCGGCGGCGGCCGTGCGCACATCCGTCAGGTAGCCGTTGTCGAGCAGCACGGCCTGTACGAGGCCGGTCTTCGTCGAAAACAGCACCATCAGGCCGTTTGTGCTCGGCAGGCCGATCTTCGGATTGTCGAAGAAGCCGGGGCTGATCTTGATGGCAAAACCATCGAGGCCGGGCACATAGGCGGTCTTCACGTCCACCTCCGCGCGCTGCTCCGGCATGTCGAGCCGCAGGATCGGCGGCATGACGACGGCCTTGGTGGCGAGCGCGTGGAACGCTTCCTCCACGCAGGCGATCGCCTCCAGGTCGAGCGGGACGATACGGCGCAGGTCCGCTTCTGTCAGTATCTTCATCTTCGTCACGCCGCGTCCTCCGCAAACGGATCGGCCTCGCCGTTGATGACCCGCTGGTGCAGGCCCATGTCGACGTTGCGGCCGGAAAAGATGACGGCCACGGGGCCGTCGAGTTTGCCGAGGCGGCCGGAAAGCAACGCCGCGATGCCGACCGCAGCCCCCCCTTCGATCACCTCGCGTTCTTGCGTATAGGCATGCCGCATGCCGGCCGCGATCTCGGCTTCGGAAAGCAGGACCACCTCGTCGAGCAGGTCGCGGCACATGCGGAAGGTCACCGCATTGTCGAGCCCGATGCCGCCGCCGAGCGAATCCGCAAGGCTTGCCACCTCCTCGACCTGCACCGGCCGCCCCGCATCAAGGCTCGCCTTCATCGCCGCGCCGCGCTGCATGGTGAGGCCGATGACGCGCGCCTTCGGCAAGCGCCCCTTCACCGCGGCAGCGACACCCGCGGCAAGCCCCCCGCCCGAGAGTGGCACGAGCACGGTGGCGACATCCGGCATGGCCTCGACGATCTCCAGGCCAAGCGTGCCCTGCCCCGCCACCACGGCTGGATTGTCGAAGGGCGGCACCATGACGAGACCGTCTTCCGCCATCAGCCTGTCCACCTCGACCTGTGCCTCGTCCTGCGACCGGCCGACGATGCGGACACTCGCGCCGAGTCGGCGGATTTCCGCCACCTTGTTTTCCGGCACCAGCCGGGACATGCAGATCGTCGCGACCGAGCCCTCGGCCTTGGCGGCGTGGGCAAGCGCGCGGCCATGATTGCCCGTGGAGGCGGCAACGACGCCCCTCGCGCGCTCCTCCGGCGAAAGCGAAAGCACCGCATTGGTCGCGCCCCGCAGCTTGAAGCTGCCGGTCGTCTGGTGGTGTTCGAGCTTGAGGCCCACCGGCACGCCGCAGCGTTCGGAAAGCGATGCCGACAGCACGAAGGGCGTGCGCAGGATGCGGCCCTCGATGCGCCGGGCAGCCTGTTCGATATCGGCCAATGTCACGGGAAGGTTTGTCATGGCTTACCGACCCGGATAGGCGAGCGTCATCAGCCGCCCGAGTTCCGGCCGCGCTGCATCGTCGCCGCACAGCCGCAGGCAGGCCCAGGCCGTGGCAAGATTGCTGGTCACGACCGGCTTGCCGATGGCGGCCTCGATTTCAGCCGCAACACCCGCCGCGCGTACAGCCGTGCAGGAGATAAAGAGCGCATCGCAGTCGGGCGCAGTCGCCTCCTTCGCAAAGGCGACGATTTCCGCCGGCGAAATCCGCGCCATCTCGCGATCGTCCGTCAGGCCGAGGCAGGTGAAGCGGGCGATGTCGAAACCGAGCGCGATAAAATAGTCCGCCATCGGCTTGCTGGTTTCGATCGTGTAGGGCGTCAGGACAGAGATCCGCTTCGCACCGAAGGCCTTCAGGCCTGACACCGCAGCGGCGGTCGGCGTCACCACGGCCGCAGTCGGCTTGGCCGCCTTCACCGCCGCCTTCACAGCAGCGTCGCCGATGACGACCGAGGCCGAGGTGCAGGAATACATCACAACGTCGAGCGGCTCGTCCGGCAGGATGAGCGCCGCGCCGGCCGTCAGCGACGGCTGCATGGCACGCAGGTTCTCCGGCGTCACCGGATTGGCATAGGGAATGCGGGTGACATAGACGCCGATCCGCTCATTTGCCACCATGCGCTGGAAATCCACTTCCGTCGTGTGGTCGGTGGCAAGGATGATCAGGCCGATGCGCTTTGCGAGCGGGCGGTCATCGAGTTTTGGCGCACGGGAGGCGAGAGCAAGGTCCAGGCTCTGCATCAGCGTTCCTCCACGCGGGCATAACGCTCTTCCAGCCAGCGCAGGAAGACGACGGAGATGAGGCTCATGATCAGGAAGAAGATGCCGACCATCGTCATCGGCTCGATATAGCGATAGCTGCTGTTGGCGACGCTCTTTGCCTGGTTCATCAGCTCTAGCACGGTGATGGCGGAGAGCAGCGGCGTCTCCTTGAACATGGCGATCAAGTAGTTGGCGAGCGCCGGGATCATCGGCGGAATGGCCTGCGGCAGGACGACGTGGATCCAGGTCTGGCGCGCGGAAAGGTTCGTTGCCTTCGCCGCCTCCCACTGGCCGCGCGGCACGTTCTCGATGCCGGCGCGGTAGACTTCCGCCGCATAGGTGCCGTAGTGCACGCCGAGCCCGATGACGCCGGCCAGTAGCGCCGGCAGGCGGATGCCGATATCCGGCAGCACGTAGAAGATGAAATAGAGCTGCACGAGCAGCGGCGTGCCGCGGATGAACTCAACGATGAAACTGGTTGCGCGCGCGATCGGCTTCGGCGCGGTCATGCGCAGGATGGCGAAGACGAGGCCGACCACGGCGGCGACGGCGGCACCGAGCACGGTGGCGAGAATGGTAATCTTCAACCCTTCGAGCAGGGTCGGCATGATCTCCCAGACGAAATTCCAGTCCCATTCCATCGTCAGGTCCTCACGCCATCGAGGCCGCGGGTGACGCGACGCTCCAGCCAGCGCATGCCGGTGGAAATCGCCAGCGCCATCAGGAAGTAGAGCACGAGGATCACCGCGAAGGGGATCAGCGTGCTGCCGGTCTGGGCGCGCACAACCTGCGCCTGGAAGGTCATGTCGGTGAGCGAGATCAGCGATACGACGGCCGTGCCCTTCAGAAGCTCGATCGCATTGTTGCCGAAGGTCGGCAGCATCAGCGGCAGCGCCTGCGGCAAGATAACATGGCGCATCGCCTGGCCGCGCGTCAGGTTGAGCGCCACACAGGCCTCACGCTGCTCTCGGCCGATCGCCTTGACGGCGCCGCGCACCACCTCCGCCCCATAGGCGCCGACATTCAGCCCCAACGCGAGCACACCGGCCTGGAGCGGCGACAGCGTGACACCGGCAAAGGGCAGCACGAAATAGACCCAGAACAGCTGGACGAAGATCGAGGTGCCGCGGAAGAATTCGATATAGGTGGTGGCAAGCGCCCGGACCGCCATGAAGCGGCTGACGCGGCCAAGCCCGGCGACGAACGCCATGATGACGGCGAGCACCGAGCCCATGAGGGTGAGCTCAAGCGTCACGAGCGCGCCTTGCAGGATCAGCCCTATATAGCCGGACCAGTCGGTCATGGTGCGTGCAATCCCGTTGAAGACAGCGGAGCGATGCCCCTCATCCGCCTGCCGGCACCTTCTCCCCGCAAGCGGGGCGAAGGGGAAACAGGAACCGGCTTCCTCCCCCGCAAAGCCATCGGGGATGAGAAAACGGAGCCACCAGTCCCTTCTCCCCGTTTACGGGGAGAAGGTCGCGGCAGCGGGATGAGGGGCAGATCCGCCATTCCTTACTGCGCCGCGCAGAGCTTTTCGCGCGTCGTCGACATGGCGGCGGCGGCGGAGAAGCCGTAGGGCTCGATGATCTTGGCAAAGTCGCCGGATTCCTTCAGCTTGGCGAGCTCCACGTCGAAGGCATCGCGCAGCGCTTCGTCGCCCTTCTTGAAGGCGGCGCCGTCGCAATAGACCGGGGCGCCTTCGACCGGAGCGACGACCTCGACATTCGGGTCGTTCGCCTTGGAAACGAGGTCGTTGATCGACAGCACCGGCAGCGAATAGACGTCGATGCGGCCGTCCTGCAGCATTTTCAGGCCGCTCTGGCCATCCGGCACCACGATGACGCGGTCGCGCGGCACGCCGGCTTCGAGCGCAAGCTTCTCTTCCGTGCCGCCGCCCGGCGCACCGATCTTGGCATCCGGATTGTCGGCGATGTCCTTGTAGCTCTTGAGGCCGAGCGGGTTGCCCTTCTTCAGCGCAAAGGCTTCGGCGTCGCAGAGGATCGGCTCCGAATAGGAGACGGCCGCGCAACGCTCCGGCTTCATGAAGAGGCCGGCGGTGATGACGTCGTGGCGGCCTGCCTGGAGGCCGGGGATCATCGCGCCATATTCCGAGATCGACGCGACGATATCGGCAACGCCGAGGCGCTTGAAGACTTCGCGGGCGACGTCGGGAGCTGCACCCGAAACCTTGCCGTCAGCGGCGACTGCCGTGAACGGCGGCTCATTGGCGATGGCGACGCGGGCGAAACCCTGTTCCTTCAGTTCCGCGAGCTTGCCGTCGTCGGCCGAGGCCGGGGCTGCGGCAACGATTGCCATCAGTGCGCTGGCACCCGCGGCTATGGTCCAAAAATGTCTGCTCTTCATTGTTCCGAACTCCTCTGGTTGTTGCTTGGAGCAATTCTCTTGAGGTTTCTGAGCCCTCAGACGCGGTGCCCTGCCGCGATGATCTTGCGCAGGAAGCTTTGTGTGCGCTCCTGCTTGGGATGGGTAAAAATGTCGTCCGGCTTGCCTTCCTCGACGATCTTGCCGCGATCGAAGAACAGCACACGGTCGGCGAAATCGTGCGCAAAACCCATTTCGTGGGTGACGAGCAGCATGGTCATATCGGTCTCGGCGGCGAGCTTGCGCATGACGTTCAGCACCTCCTCGACAAGCTCGGGATCGAGCGCGGAGGTGACCTCGTCGAACAGCATGATCTTGGGCGAAAGCGCGAGAGCGCGGGCGATGGCGACACGCTGCTTCTGTCCGCCGGACAACTGGGCGGGCATGTTCTTCGCCTTGTCGGCGAGGCCCACCATGTCGAGAAGCTCCATCGCCCGCTTCTCCGCCGCGGCCCTCGGCACGCCCTTCGTCAGCATCGGCGCGAGCGTGACATTATCGAGCACGCATTTGTGCGGGAAGAGATTGAAGTGCTGGAAGACCATGCCGATCTTCTCGCGCATCCGGTGCAGGTGGCGTTCGTCGGCCGGCGCGAGGCTGCCGTTCTTCGGCATGTGGTAGAGTTGGTCGCCGTCGACCTGGATATGGCCGCCGCTGATCGTCTCCAGCGTCATCAGGATGCGCAGGATCGTCGTCTTGCCGGAGCCGGACGGGCCAATGAGCGCGAGTTTTTCGCCCGGCAGCACCTCCATCGACAACCCGTCGAGCACGGTCAGCGGGCCGTAGCGCTTCGTGATGTTGTCGATGCGGATGATCGGTGCAGCCATGCATGTCTCTCCCTGTTGAGACGTGATGGCCTAACGATGCGCGGCGATCTAAATCATGTCAATCCGAATAATAATATCATTACAATTATTGTCTCGCCGCCTCTTTGGCAGGCATTTGCCTCAAATCGCGAGCAGCAACGCCTCCGGATTTCCGCTGGCCAACGAAGCCAGAATGCCGAGCCCGGTGCGAAGTTCCTGCTCGGTCGTCGAGCCGAGAGAGATGCGCACGGCCGGGTGCCAGCCCTGATCGGCGGTGCGGAAGGAGGAGCCGGGGGCGATGGCGACACCACGCAGGCGGGCCTGCGAGACGAAGCCCTCTTCCGTGTGTCCCTCCGGCAGCGGCAGCCAGACATGCAGGCTCTGCGGATGCGAGCGGTAGGGCAGGCCCGCGAAGGTTTCCTCGGCAATGGCGTGCCGCGCGGCGAGTGCCCGGCGCTGCCAGTTGACGAGTTCCATGGCCGTGCCATCGCTGACCCAGCGCGTCGCGATCTCGGCGATCGACGGCGTCGCCATCCAGTTCGAGACGAGGTGCCGGTTGGCGACGGCCGCGACATAGCGGTCGGGCGCGGCGAGATAACCGATGCGCAGGCCCGGCACGGTGATCTTGGTGAAGCTGGTGATGTAGAGCGTGCGCTCCGGCGCATAAGCCGCCAGCGGCGGCGCCCTGTTTTCGACCAAAGGCCCCAGAATATCGTTCTCGATGATCGCGATATCGTTGCGCCGCGCGACCTCGGCCAGCGCCTGCCGACGCCCGGCGCTCATCAGAGTGGCTGTGGGGTTGATGACGGATGGCTGGAGGAAGACGGCACGGACCACGCCTTTCCGGCAGGCCTCGTCGAGCGCCTCGGGGATCATGCCGTCATGGTCGATCGGCAGGCCTTCCAGATGCAGGCCGAGATAGGTGGAGAGCGGCACCAGCGTGTGGTGGCTGATCGCCTCGGTCGCGACGGTGGCACCGGGCGGGGCGACGCTCATCAGCGCCACGGTCATGCCGGAAGTCGCGCCATTGGTGAGGCTGATGTTAAGCGGCGAAATGTCGAGGCCGCAGCGCGCCAGCCATTCGGCGGCAACGGCCCGATGGCGTGGGAACACCATGTTCGGCCGAAAGGACAGTGCCGAGCTCGACGGCAGGTTTTCCGCCAACCAGCCGAAGGCCTCCCGCATGCGCTCCAAGTGCAGCTGTTCGCAGACGGGCTTCAGGATCGACAGGTCCACCAGCTCGCCGAGGCGTTCGGGCAGATAGGGCGGTTCCGGTTCCTTCGGCCGGGTCTGCACGAAGGAACCGCGGCCGATCTCGCCGGAGATCAGGCCGCGGCGGATCAGCTCGTCATAGGCGCGGCTGACGGTCTGCACCGACAGTTTGAGGTCGTCGGCGAGCTTGCGGTGTGGCAGAAGGCGTGTACCGTTCGGCAGCAGCCCTTCCTGGATGGCGCGGGCGATCTGCTCGGCAAGGGAGAGGTAGGCCGGCCGGCGCAATTGGGATATATCGGGACGCCAATTTGTCATGATTTCAACAGTGCTCAAATTCAGTTCAATTGACAACGCCAAAATGCCTTTCCATGGTCTTTTTCCCGTATTTGACATGATACCCGCCCGGAGGGCGACCGCATGAAACTCGACGCCATCGACCTGCGCATCCTGGAAGCGATCCAGGAGAACGGGCGCATCACCAAGCTGTCGCTGGCGGAAAAGGCGGGCCTCTCGCCGACCCCGTGCTGGCTCCGGCTGCGCAAGCTGGAGAAGGCGGGCATCGTGACGGGCTATCACGCGCGGGTCGCGGTGCGGCGGCTGGCGCCGGTCGCGAGCGTCATGATGGAGGTGACGCTGGCCAACCACCGGCAGGCGGATTTCGACCGGTTCGAGCGCGCGGTGGCGACGACGCCGGAGATCGTCGCCTGCTGGTCGGTCGGCGGCGGCGTCGATTACATCCTGAAGATCATGGCGCCCGACATCGACGCCTATCAGCGCCTCGTCGACAGTCTGCTCGACCGCGAACTCGGCATCGACCGCTATTTCACCTACATCGTCACCAAGACGGTGAAGGAGGAGACCGTGCTGCCGCTGACGACGCTGCTGCCCTCCCCCGAATAGAGAGATTGTCTACGGCACGTCGCCCATTTGGCCAAAGTCTCTGCCTGCCACCCCGGCAATAGACAATCTGTCGCCCCGCCTCTGGCAGACTCCCGGCCACTGAAGCCAGAGGAGGCCGCCATGACCGCCGTATTCGCCCGGACGACTTTCCACGACGCGCTTGCCCGCCTCTCCGACCCTCATCTGCTGCGCGAACTCTCCTATATAGGCGGCCGCTGGGTGGCGGGCCGCGAGGGCAACAGTTTTGCCGTGACGGACCCGGCCTCGTCCGCGACGCTCGCCTGGGTCGCCGCACTCGATGCCGAGCAGACCACGGAGGCCATTTCAGCCGCGGCGCAGGCCTTTTCCGCCTGGCGGGACCTGCTGCCGCAGCAGCGCGCCGTCATTCTGCGCAAATGGCATGGGCTGATCCTCGAAGCGCGCGAAGACCTCGCGCTGCTGATGACGCTCGAACAGGGCAAGCCGCTTGCCGAATCCCGTGGCGAGATCGACTATGCCGCCTCCTTCATCGAGTGGTATGCCGAGGAAGGCAAACGCCTCAATGCCGAGAGCGTGACCAGCCACCTGCCCGGCGCCGAGATGATCGTGCGCCGCGAAGCGCTCGGCGTCGTCGGCATCGTGACGCCGTGGAATTTCCCCTGCGCGATGATCACCCGCAAGGCCGCCGCAGCGCTTGCCGCCGGCTGCACCGTGGTCGCGCACCCCTCCAGCGAGACGCCGCTTTCAGCCTTGGCCCTTGCCGAACTGGGCGAGCGGGCAGGCCTCCCGGCCGGCGTCTTCAACGTCGTGACGGGCGATGCTGCGACCATCGTCGGCCGCATGAATGCCGATGCCCGCATAAGGGCGCTAAGCTTCACCGGCTCGACGGAGATCGGCAAGCTGATCGCCGGCCAGTGCGCGCCGACCATGAAGCGCCTCGTGATGGAACTGGGCGGCCATGCGCCGCTGATCGTCTTCGCCGATGCCGATATCGACAAGGCGGCCGCCATCGCGATCAACGCCAAGTTCGCCACCTCCGGCCAGGATTGCCTCGCCGCCAACCGCATATATGTCGAGCGCCCCGTGCTTGCCGCCTTCACGAAAGCCTTCAAGGCGCGCATCGAGGCGCTGAAGGTTGGCGCCGGGCTTGAAGCGGGTGCGGAAATCGGCCCGCTGATGCACGAACGCGCCATCGCCAAGGTGGAGGAACAGGTGGCCGACGCGCTCACGCAGGGCGCCACGCTTCTGACCGGCGGCAAGCGCCACAAGGCCGGGCCGCTGTTCTACGAGCCGACGCTGCTGGCCGACGTTTCCGACGATATGCTGATCATGCGCGAAGAAACCTTCGGCCCCGTCGCCGCCGTCACCGCCTTCGACAGCGAGGCCGAAGTGATCGCGCGCGCCAACGACACCGAATACGGCCTCGTCGCCTATGTCGTAACCGAAAACGGCGCCCGCCAGATGCGGCTTGCCCGCGCGCTGGAATACGGCATGGTGGCGGTCAATCGCGTAAAAATCACCGGTGGCCCGATCCCCTTCGGCGGCTGGAAACAATCCGGCCTCGGCCGCGAGGGCTCGCGCCACGGCATGGAGGCCTTCACCGAACTCAAATATCTCTGCATCGATACGGCTGCTTGAAAGGAAAGACCATGCTCGACCAACGCAACGAACTGACCGCCTGGGACCGCGATCACTTCTTCCACCCGTCTACCCATATGGGCATGCACGCCCGCGGCGAGACGCCGACGCGCGTCATCGCGGGCGGCGAAGGCGTCTACATCACGGACAGCAACGGCAAGACGAGCCTCGATGCCTTTGCCGGCCTCTATTGCGTCAATGTCGGCTACGGCCGCCAGAAGATCGCCGATGCGATCGCCGAGCAGGCCAAGAACCTCGCCTATTACCACGCCTATGTCGGCCACGGGACGGAAGCCTCGATCACGCTCTCCAAGATGATCATCGACCGCGCGCCGGAGGGCATGAGCCGTGTCTATTTCGGTCTTTCGGGTTCTGACGCCAACGAGACCAACATCAAGCTGATCTGGTACTACAACAACATCCTCGGCCGGCCGGAGAAGAAGAAGATCATCTCGCGCTGGCGCGGCTATCACGGCTCCGGCGTCATGACCGGCTCGCTGACCGGCCTTCACCTCTTCCACAATGCCTTCGACCTGCCGCGCGCGCCGATCCTGCACACGGAAGCCCCCTACTTCTTCCGCCGTCCGGATCGCTCGATGGACGAGGAACAGTTCTCGCAATATTGCGCCGACAAGCTGGAGGAGATGATCCTCGCGGAAGACCCGGACACGGTCGCCGCCTTCATCGGTGAACCGATCCTCGGCACCGGCGGCATCGTGCCGCCGCCGAAGGGCTATTGGCAGAAGATCCAGGCCGTGCTCGACAAGTACGACATCCTGCTCGTCGCCGACGAGGTCGTCACCGGCTTCGGCCGCCTCGGCACGATGTTCGGCTCGGACCATTACGGCATGAAGCCGGCGCTGATCACCATCGCCAAGGGTCTCACCTCGGCCTACGCGCCGCTCTCCGGCACCATCGTCTCGGACAAGATGTGGGAGGTTCTGGTCAAGGGCTCGGACGAACTCGGCGCCATCGGCCATGGCTGGACCTATTCCTCGCACCCGATCTGCGCCGCCGCCGGTGTCGCCAATCTCGAACTGATCGACGAACTCGGCCTCGTCGAAAATGCCGGCTCGACGGGCGCCTATTTCCGTGGCGAACTGGCAAAGGCCGTCGGCGGTCACAAGCACGTCGGCGAGGTGCGCGGCGATGGCCTGATGGCGGCGATCGAATTCGTCGAGGACAAGGACGACCGGGCCTTCTTCGATCCCTCGAAGAAGATCGGCCCGCAGGTCTCCACCGCCCTTCTGGAACGCGGCGTCATCGGCCGCGCCATGCCGCAGGGCGATATCCTCGGCTTCGCGCCGCCGCTTTGCCTGACGAAGGACGAAGCCGATATCGTGGTGAAGGCCGCCGCCGACGCGATCAAGTCGGTTCTCGGTTAAGCTTATAAAAGCGGCGGGCAGCGTAAAGCGCTGCCCGCCGTTGCCGGCCTACTTCCGGTGATGAACCGGTTGGAGGGCGTAGACCGGCGTCGGGATGCCTTCCATGCGCGCCTTCAATTGCAGCGACAGATATTGTGAATAGTGCCGCGACTGGTGCAGGTTGCCGCCGTGGAACCACAGCGCCTCCTGCTGCGTCGGCTTCCACATGTTGCGCTGCTCGCCTTCCCACGGCCCCGGATCCTTCGGCGTATCGGAGCCGAGACCCCAGACCTTGCCCACCGTGTCCGCCGTCTGCTGGTCGATGAGATCGGCGACCCAGCCGTTCATCGAGCCGTAGCCGGTGGCATAGACGATGACGTCGGCCGGGATTTCCTTGCCGTCGGAGAGTTTGATGGAATTCTCCGTGATCTCCTCCACCTGCCCGGCAGCGAGCTTCACCTTGCCGTCGATGATGAGCTGCGAGGCACCGATATCGATGTAATAGCCGGAGCCGCGGCGCAGGTACTTCATGAAGAGACCGGAGCCATCCGAACCCCAGTCGAGTTGGAAGCCGGCCTTTTCCAGCGCCGCATAAAAGTCGGCGTCGCGCTCGCGCATCTTGTCATAGAGTGGGATCTGGAACTCGTGCATGATCCGGTAGGGCAGCGAGGCGAAGATCAGGTCGGCCTTGGCCGTTGTCACGCCATTGGCCAGCGCCTGTTCGGAATAGAGCGAGCCCAGGCCGATATCCATCAGCGTATCGGAGCGCACGATATGCGTCGTCGAGCGCTGGATCATGGTGACGTCGACGCCCGCCTCGTAGAGCGCGGCGCAGATATCATGGGCCGAATTGTTCGAGCCGATGACCACGACCTTTTTGCCCTTGTAGCCATCCGGCCCCGGATGCTGCGAGGAATGGTGCTGCTCGCCCTGGAACCGCTCGCGGCCCTTGAAATCCGGGATGTTCGCCTTGCCGGACATGCCGGTGGCGAAGACCAGTTGTTTCGGCCTGAGCACGACCTCCTCGCCGTCGCGATCGACCACGATCGTCCACTCCTTCGCCGCCTCGTCCCATTTGGCGGATTTGGCGGTGGAGCGGGTCCAGTAGTTCAGCTCCATCACCTTGGTGTAGAATTCCAGCCAATCGCCGATCTTGTCCTTCGGCGCGAAGACCGGCCAGTTTTTCGGGAAATCGATATAGGGCAGGTGGTCGTACCAGACGGGATCGTGCAGGCAGAGCGACTTGTAGCGCTTGCGCCAGCTGTCGCCCGGCCGCTCGTTCTTTTCGAGGATGATGGTCGGCACGCCGAGCTGGCGCAGCCGCGCGCCAAGCGCAATACCGCCCTGCCCGCCGCCGATGATGACGGTATAGGGCTGCGTCTCGTAGCCGAGCGTGCGGGCTTCGTCCTCGCGCTCCTCCTTCCAGGTTTTCGCGCCGAGGTTCTGCCCGTGTTTTGCGCCGAGCGGGCGGGTGAAACCGGATTTCTCCTCGTGGCCCTTCAGCTCGGAAAGGGCCGTCAGCAGCGTCCAGATCAGGCCGTCCTTGAAACGCACGAGGCCATAGCCGCGCCCGGTCGCCGTCTCGAACGTGATCCAGCTTTCAAGAACGCCATCCGCTTCCGTCGCTTCCTCGCCGGGGGCGACGCGCCAGTTAGACGGCTTTGCGGTGGAAAGCTGCGCTTGCAGCATGTCGCGCACCTGGTCGCGGCCCTCGACGGTCTTGAGGTTCCAGGTGAAGGCGACGAGGTCGCGCCAGTAACATTCCTCGGCAAACAGGCTGACGGCGTCGTCGATCCGGCCGGCTTCGAGTGCCGCGCCAAAGGCATCGAGAAGCGCCTGGATGCGGGTGGTCGGGGTCTTGTCGAGCATAGTTTCTCCTCCTGCTCAGTTTCAAAAACGGGACGGCTCCTCAACCGCCCTGCAAGACGGATCGCCTATCGGGACAGGTCGATCAGGATTTTCAGGTGTTTGCCGGCCGGGTCGAGCAGTTGGTCGAAACCCTCCGTGACGGCCTCGCTGAGCGAGACATATTTGGTGACGATGCGGCTCGCCGGGATCTGGCCGCTGGCGATGAGACGCGCGACGCGCGGCCAGTAATGGGTCGGATAGGCCCAGGAGCCGCGGATATCGATGTCCTTGAAGGTGACGTCGAACCAGTTCAGCGGATTTTCACCGGGGTGAAGCCCCGTCTGCACGACAACGCCCTGCTTACGCACGGCATCCGCGCAGTTCTTTAGCGCATGTTCGTTGCCGACACATTCGATGGCAACATCGCAGCCGACGCCGCCTTCCGTCTCGGCGCGGATGACATCACCGACCTTTTCCGTCCTTGGGTTGATCGTGCGTACCTCGCCGAGCGCCTCCCGCGCCAGCGCCAGCCGGGTATCGTTGAGGTCGGAGAGGAAGAGTTGCGAGGCCCCGGCGGCACGCGCGGCCATGGCGACGAGAATGCCGATCGGCCCGGCGCCGGTGACGAGCACGCTGTTGCCGGCCGCCACCCCGCCGCGATCGCAGGCATAGACGGCAACGGCCGTCGGCTCGATGAGGGCTGCTTCCTGATCGGAAAGCGCGTCAGGAATAGGCTGGACGTTATAGTCGTTGAGAAGGGCGGCCTGCGCCATGCCGCCGGAATGCCAGGACAGGCCGGCGAGCGCGAGATTGCCGCTCAGGTGAAACAGGCCGCGATCGGCATAATAGTCGCCGCTGCGTGGCATGATCAGCGGCTGGATCGACACCCGGTCTCCGGCCTTCACATGGCTGACACCCTCGCCCACCGCCTTGACGACGCCGCCGAATTCATGGCCGAGGATCTGCGGCCCGTGCGCGCCCGTGAAGGGATGCGGTTCCTTCGGCACAAAGATCGGGCCATAGGCATATTCGTGCAGGTCCGTGCCGCAGATGCCGCAGAACCTGTTTTCGACCAGCACCTCGCCCGGACCGGGCGTGGGCGGCGTATCGACCTCCTCGATGCGCAGATCCTTGGCAGCGTGAAAGCGCAGAGCCTTCATTGGTTTTCCTCCTGTTATTCTTGCACAGGAGGTCAGCAAGCGGCGTGCCAGAACGGCAAGCGGCTCGTTCTTTCCGCATTTTCAATGATTTACGAAACAGGCGGCTTGGCAGGCAAAGCCGATGCAACAGGTCGCGCGCAACAGGTGTTGCAGCTGTTGCATCAGTTCAGACGCTTCAGGCGGCGGTGGATGGTGGAGCGGTTGACGCCGAGTTTGCGGGCGAGCGCGGAGACGTTGTTGCCGCAATCGCTGAGTGCGCGGCGCAGTTCGTCGTCATCCTGCGCCGCGGGTTCGGCAAACAGGTGCTCCGGCAGGCAATCGAGGTCGATAAGATCGCCCTCCGCAAGGGCGGCCGCCACGCGCAGCGCATTGGAGAGTTCACGCAGATTGCCCGGCCAGTCATGCGACAGCAGGGCGGCGCGCGCCGCCTTGTCGATGCGGTAGGTCTGGCCGTTTTCCTTCTCGATGCGGCGGAGCAGCTGGTCGAGCAGCCAGCCGAGATCCTGCCGGTCGCGCAGTGAGGGCAAGGTCAGCGTCGCGGCATTGAGGCGATAATAGAGGTCCTGGCGGAAGCGGCCTTCCTTCACCAGTTCGGCGAGATCGCGGTGCGAGGCGGAGAGCACCCGCAGGCGCACCGCCCGCGCCTTCAGCGCGCCGACCGGCTGCACCTCGTTTTCCGAGAGCACACGCAGCAGCCGGCTTTGCAGGGCAAGCGGCATGTCACCGATCTCGTCGAGGAACAGCGTGCCGCCGCTCGCCTCCTCGATGAGGCCACGCTTGCCCTTCTGGCTGGCGCCGGTGAAGGCGCCGGGCGTGTAGCCGAAGAGTTCGGATTCGATGAGATGCTCGGGGATCGCCGCGCAATTGACCGCGACGAAATTGCCGGGGTTGCCGCAACTGTCATGGATCGCGCGGGCCAGAAATTCCTTGCCGCTGCCGGTTTCGCCTTGGATGAGAATGGGGATATCGCGCGCCGCAAGTTTTGCGGCGCGGGCCTGCACCCTTTCCATCGCGGTATCGCCGTTGCTCAGATCACGCAGCGCCCGCGGCAGGCGCGGCTCCGGCACGGCCGGCGCGCGGATGCTGACGGCGGGGGCGATGGCGCTGGCGAACAGCACCAGGCCGTTTCGGGCGCGCAGCAGCCGCTCGCCGTTCGGCCGCCCGCGCATGAAACGCGGCAGGTCGTCGACATCCATGTCGAAGACCTCGGAAATCGGCTGGCCGAGAAAATCGCGCGTTGCGACGCCATGCATGTTCATCGAGCGGGCGAGCGCGCCGAAACCGCCATGGGTCATGCCGGTGATGCGGCCGCTGCCGTCGAGCGCGATGGCCGCATCCGGATCGACATCGAGGAATTCCGGCGAGCGGGCAAGGCGCAGCACCCAGTCGTTGCGCGTGCGCGTCATCAGGTTGGCAAGCTCGATGCGTCGCGTGGTGGAGGCCACGAGATGCAGCGCCAGTTGCTGGCTCGCCTTGGCGGTCGGCGAGCGAAGTTGCGATATGTCGAGCACGGCCGTGAGGGCGCCCAGCGTATCGAAGACAGGGGCCGCGGTGCAGGTCAGTCCGATATGGCTGGTGTCGAAGTGGTCGTCCTGGTGGATGATGACGGGTTCACCCGACACGATACAGGCGCCGACAGCGCAGGTGCCGGCCCGGTTCTCCGACCATTCCGAGCCGAGATAGAGCCCTGCCCGGCGCAACTGGTTGTCGAAGGTCGGATCGCCCATGAAATCGACGGTGACGCCGCGCGCATCCGATAGCAGCAGCACATAGTTCTGCTCCGCGATCTGGTTGAACAGGGTTTCGAGACCAGAGCGGCCGATGCGGATCAGCTCTTCCGCCTGCTCGCGATGCTCGCGCAGCTTCACTTCCGGAACGATATAGGCTTCCTGCGCGACGGTCGGATCGAGCTTGTAATCGTGCAGGCAGCGCAGCCAGGACTGGATGACGGGCGCATCGCGCGGGCTGACCGCGCCCATTGCGACGCGTTCGATCTCACGAATGTGCGACAGCGTCGACACCATGCATCCATCCTCCCGCGCGCATGGTCGCACAGGAGGCGCTTGACGACAATCCATCTCGTCGGGGCCACTCAATCCGCGCCGAGCGCCACGGCCGGTTGCAGGTGCGAGGCGTTGCGGGCGGGCAGGTAGCCGAAGACCAGCCCGGTCAGGAACGAGCAGGCGAAGGCGAGCGCGACCGGGCCGATCGTGAAGCTCACCGGCATGCCGAAGGCCTGCGCCAGCCCGCCGACCGACAGCCCCAGCACGACGCCGATGGCCCCGCCGATCGCCGAGACGACCAGGGCTTCGATCAGGAACTGCAGCAGGATATCGCGCCTTCGCGCGCCCGTCGCCATGCGCACGCCGATCTCGCGGGTGCGCTCGCGCACGCTCACCAGCATGATGTTCATCACCCCGATGCCGCCGACCAGCAGCGAGATCGCGGCGACCGAGCCGAGGAAGAGCTTCATCGTGTTGGAGGTCTCGGTGAAGGCCTCGCGCACCGAGGACATGTTGGTGATCTGCGTATCCTCGGCCTTGTGGCGCTCGTTAAGCAGCGCCTGCACGGCCTCCTGCGTCTGGTCGATCGCGGCGGCATCCTCCACCTGCACGGTGATGGTGCGCACGTTGCGCTGGCCGAAGAGCCGCATGCTGCCGGTCGACAACGGCACGAGGATGACGTCGTCCTGGTCGTTGCCGCCGGCACTCGCCCCCATCTCGCTCATCACGCCGATCACCTGGAAGGGGATCTTGTTGACCAGCACATATTGGCCGAGCGGATTGCCGCCATCGGGAAACAGCGTCTTCGCCACCGTCTGGCCGAGCACGGCGACAGGCGCATAGGTGTCCATGTCGTCGGCATTGATAAATTCGCCGGAAGCGACCGACCAGCTTTTGGCGCGCGGGAAGTCCGGCACCGTGCCGTTGGCCGTCGTCTGGTAGTCGATATTGCCGGAGCGCAGCGTGACGGAGCTCGTCATTTCCGGCACCGCAAAGCTGACGTTCGGCACAGTGAGGATCGCGTCGGCATCGGACGGGATAAGCGTCACCGGCTGGCCGGTGCCCCGGAAATTCGCCATGTTGGGCCGCACCAGCAGCAGGTCCGAGCCCATCGAGGAGATGCGGTCGAGCACGGAATTCTGCGCGCCCGTGCCGATCGCCAGCATCGCCACCACGGAGCCGACGCCGATGACGATGCCGAGCAGGGTCAGCACCGTGCGGAACAGGTTGGCGTGCAGCGCCCGTAGCGCCATCTTGATCGCTTCGGAAATATCGGCGATCGCAGCGGAGCCTTCCTTCCCCGCTGCATGCAACCCAGCCGCCGCCTCGGAGGAGGGCCGCGGTTTGCGGGCGCGGTCGGAAACGATGCGGCCGTCGCGGATCTCGATCAGACGGTCGGCGGCCTCGGCCACTTCGCGCGAGTGGGTGATCAGAATGATCGTATGGCCGTCCTGGTGCATCTTGCGCAGCAGCAACATCACCTCCTCGCCGCTCTGGCTGTCGAGCGCGCCGGTCGGCTCGTCGGCGAGGATGACGCGGCCGCCGTTCATCAGCGCGCGGGCAATCGACACGCGCTGCTGCTGGCCGCCGGAGAGCTGGTTCGGGCGATGGTCGAGCCGGTCGCCGAGGCGCAGCGACTGGAGCAGCCCCTCCGCCCGCTCCTGCCGGTCGCGCGCCGGAAGGCCGGCATAGATCGCCGGAACCTCGACATTTTCGCGGGCACTCGCGGTCGGGATGAGGTTGTAGCTCTGGAAGACGAAGCCGAAGGTGCGGCGGCGCAGCGCCGCGAGCTCATCCGTCTCGAAATCCGACACCGGCTCGCCGTCGATGCGGTAGTCGCCGGAGGTCGGCTGGTCGAGGCAGCCGAGAATGTTCATCAGCGTCGACTTGCCGGAACCGGACTGGCCGATGATCGCGACGAATTCTCCCGCCTCGATATCGAGCGTGACGCCGTGCAGGACTTCCACGGCGAAACCGTCGTTGAAGAAGGTCTTTGTGACGTCCCGAAGGGAGAGGAGTGCGGTCATGGCATCGCCCTCAGAACATCGGCGGCATGCGCATGCCGCGGCGCTGCCCCCGGTTGCCGCCGGCCGGGCGCCCGCTGTCGGCGCCTGCGCCGATGACGACTCGGTCGCCCTCTTGAAGCCCGCTCTTCACCTCGACGCTGACGCGGTTGCGGATGCCGGTCTCGACCTTGCGTGTCTCGGTGGCGCCGGATGCGGTGACGACCGTCACCTCGGTTTCCGGCTTGCCGCCCGCCTCGTTCCGCTTCAGGCTGATGGCACCGCTCGGCACGACCAGCACGTCGCGCGCGGCCGCCTGCACGAAGAATACCTGCGCGCTCATCGAGATCATCAGCTCGCCCTCCGGGTTCGGCACGTCGAACAGCGCGTTGTAGAGCACGACATTGTTCTCGACGGTCGGCGAGGGCTGGATCTGGCGGAGTTTGCCGGCAAAGCGTTTTCCCGGCTGGCCGAGCAGGGTGAAATAGGCCTCCATGCCCACTTTCAGGCGGCTGACATCGGCCTCGGAGACTTCGGCGCGCACCGTCATGGTGGAGAGATCGGCGATGGTGACGATGGTCGGCGCGGTCTGGCTGGCGTTCAGCGTCTGGCCTTCCTTCACCGGATTGGCGACGATGGTGCCCGCCATGGGCGCAAAGATCTTGGTATAGCCGAGATCGACCTCGTCGCCGGCCAGCGTCGCCTGCTGCTTGCGGATCTGCGCGTCGATGGCGTTGACGTCGGCTTCCGCCGCCGCAAGATCGGCCACGGCCTGATCGAGCGCCTGCTGGGCCACGGCATTGCCGGCGATGAGGTTGCGCTGGCGGGTGATGTTGGCCTGCTTGAAGACGAGCTGCGCCTTGCGCGACTGAAGCTGCGCCTGGAGATTGGCAAGTTCGGCGCGGTTGATCTCGATGCGGTTCTCGATGGTCGCGGGGTCGATCTCGGCGACGAGCTGATCCTTCGTGACCGTATCGCCGATCTCGACATGCAGAACCTTGAGCTGGCCGGAGACCTGCGCGCCCGCATCGACGGACTTGACCGCCTCCAGCGTGCCGACCGCCGTCACCGCATTCTCGACATCACCGCGCACGACGGCCTGCGTGATGACCGCGGTCGTCGTCTCGGCCGGCGCATAGCGGGTCCAAGCATAATAGCCGGCGCCGGCAAGCACGGCGATCACCGGCAGCCAAATCCAGGCGCGCGAGCGCCGCTTGCGCCGGGCGGGCGGGGTCGCGCCGGGCATGAAGGTCACATTGGTCCGGCCCGCCTCATCGGCAGGCTTGTCGTCCTTTTGCGGTCGTGCGGTCTTGGTCATCGGCTTCCCATAGGTCGAGGCCATGCCTCTGCCGTCCCTTTAAAAGAAAGGTGGCACCGTAACCGCCAAAGGAGAAGCCCTTGTGATCATTATATTTTCGTAATGTTCGCCGGAGCAGACCTAGAAGTCCTCTTTAGGCTCCGCCGCCGAGCCTTGACTAGGCAAATATTCGCTATTTTCGGATCGCCCAATTTCGCAGTGACTTGTCTCCATAGGCCGCCCCAACGACGATGAGGCCGAGAATGAGGATGAACCATTGCGGCTGAACGCCTGTGACGACCAGATAAGACTGAATGGAGGACAGGACGAAAGCGCCCATCAGCGCTCCGATCAGTGAAATCCGTCCGCCGGCCAACAAGCAACCGCCCAGAACACAGGAAGCGATGGCTTGCAATTCCATCAGGCGCCCCATGGAACCATCCGCAAACCCGAGCTTTCCAGCCTCAAGCGCACCGGCAAAGGCTGCGAGCGTGCCGCAGATGACGAATGCGGAGAGCTTGATCCGATCGACACGCACACCGCGCGAATGCGCGCTGTCGGCTGAGCCACCAACGGCCAGCAGCCGGTTGCCGAATGGCATCGCCTTCAGGACGACGATGAGCACGGCAAAGGCGGCAATCAACCAGAACAGGGCAGTGTTGAAGCCGAGAAGGTCACCACCACCGAGAAGGAAGTAGGTCCAACCGTTGCGCGCAGCATAGGGAATGGAAAAGGAAAAGCCGTCCGTCAAAGCGATGGCGATGCCGCGGAAAATCATCAGCGTGCCAAGCGTGATGATCAGCGAAGGCGTTTTGGTCCTGGTTACCAGCCAGCCGTTCACGTAACCGATCGCCGCGCCCACGACGATGGCGGCCAAAGCGGCAAATACGGGATCAACGCGGACGGCAAGCCAGAGATGAGCGAGCGCACCCATGCCGAAGGTCGAGCCGACCGAAATGTCGATTTCGCCGGTCCCGATCACGATGGCAACACCTAGGCTCATCAAGCCGAGCGTCGCGGTCACCTGCATGATCGTTCCGATATTATAGAGGTTTGCCCAACGCCCCTCAGAGGTCGAAGCGAAAATGACAATCAGGATGGCGCCGATCAGGAAGATGCCGATTTCCGTGTGACGGCGAATGACCGGCTTTGCCGCGGACAGCGCCATCAGACCGCCTCCTGCTTCTCGACAAGACGGCCGCCTTGGCGGATGACGTCTTCGAGCGCCTCCGCCGATATGCTGTCCGTCGACGCATCGGCGACCTTTTCGCCGTTTTCCATGATAACGATGCGATCGGCGAGCTTGTGCACCTGAAAGATGTCGTGCGTGATGTAGATGACGAGCAAGCCCTGCTCCTTCAATTGCACCGCCAGTTCATTGACATGCTCGCGTTCGCGAACCGACAGGTGGTTGGTCGGCTCGTCCATGATCACGACGCGATTCTTGAACTCGACGGCCCGGCCGATCTTGACCGATTGACGCTCTCCACCCGACAGCCGTTCCACCTCGTCGTCCGCCGAGACATTCTCGCGAAGGCCGAATTGCCGGATAACGCGGCTCGATTTCTCGCGCATCTTCGCGAAATCGAGGAATGGTATGCCGAGGATCCGTTTGACCGGCTCCCGGCCGAGATAGAAGTTGCGCGCGATCGAAAGGTTGTCGCAGAGGCCAACGGACTGCTGAATGGTCTCGATACCCTGATCGATGGCGAGCTTCGGATGGAATTTTTCCACCTTCTTGCCATCGAAGAACACCTCCCCTTTTGTCGGGGGGTGGATGCCGCACAGAACGCGGATCAGTGTGGTCTTGCCGGCACCGTTGTCGCCGACCAGGCCGATCAGTTCGCCCGCGTTAAAATCGACCGAGACGTTTTTCAGGGCGTGGAAGGCACCGAAATAGAGGTCGAGGTTTTTCACCTGGATGAGAGGTTGTTGGGTCATTTGAGCGTCCTCCCGCGTCAAACGCTGTGCCCGATAAAGCGGGCAAGCTTCTGATTGAAAATAACCGCCACGATGAGAACGGCGCCGACGAATGTGATGTACCAGGACGATGGCGCGCCGAGCGCGATCAACTCGTAGCGGAAGCCGACGACGATCAAGGCGCCGAGGATGACACCGAGGATCGATCCCCGCCCGCCGGTCAGCAGGCACCCACCAATCACCGCTGCCGAGATGGCCTCAAGTTCCATGTTCTCGCCGAGCGTAACATGGGTCTGCGGCTGATTGCACAGCGTCAGGATGCCGGCAAAGCCAGCGAGCAGCGAGCATAGGACAAAGGCTGCCGTCTTGATGCGGTCGGTGCGGACGCCGCGTGATTCAGCGCTTTCCCGACTGCCGCCGGTCGCTAACAGCCGGTTCCCGAAGCGGGTGCCCCAGAGCATGATGGACAACAAGACGGAAATGATGCCCACCCAGTATATTGCCGCTGCAATGCCGAAGAGCTCTCCGCCCAAGAGGCGGGTCAGGGCGTGGGTACGGGCATCGGGAGAGAAATTGTGGACGGAGCCGCCTGTCCAGACATAGATGATGCCGCGCGCCGCGAACAGGCCGCCAAGCGTGACGATCATCGACGGGAGTTCACCTTTGACGACAGCGGTTCCCTGAAGAAACCCCGCAGCAGCCGCAATGCCCAGAGCCACGACCAGAGAGCCCGGCACGCCCAAAGAGGGCTCCAGCGTTATGAATGCAACGCCCGTCAGCCCATAGATCGAACCGACGGACAGATCGATTTCCTTCGTCATGATCACGAGGGCTTGACCCAATGCCACAAGGGCGAGGATCGCCGTAAACTGCGTGACGTTGGACAGCGTCTGCACCGTCCACCAGCCAGAAAAATCGATCACTGTGAAAACGGCCAGCATGGCGATGACGCCAACCGTCGCGCCAAAACCCTGGCTGCGGACAAGGTATTTCATGGTTCTGGTCCTGCTCGTTGATATGCGCCGCGGGATGCGCAAATGAGGGCAGCCAGCCTGTCGAAAGGCCAGCCGCCCTCGCCCGGGAGGGTACCGGTTACCAGGTGTTCTGTTCGTCGTAGGCCTTGTCGCCGAACACGCCGCGGACCTGCGTTGCCCATTGATCCGCATTATCCTTGTTGATCACGAGCGGACCCGTCAGAATGCTTTGCTGGGGCGCGTATCCGAACTTCTTGTTCCAATAGAGCCACTCCATGGGAGCATAGCCCTGCAACCAAAAGCCCTGGCTGTTCGTCGCGAGAATATGGCCCGCGCGCACGCCTTCGATCGACACAGGACCTTCATCGACGGTCAGGACGGTGACGCCCTTGTCATCGACGTCCGGATCGAGCTTCATTTCGTTCGCCACACCCCAGGCCCAGGGAGACGACCAGCCGGCAACCGTGAAGATATAGTTGGTGTCCGGATTGGCCTGCAGGAACGATTGCAGCGTGTTGCGCGCCGTTGCTGGCTCCGCGCCGATGAAGAGTTCGTCGAACTTGGCGCCCGCCTTCTCCATCACCTCTTTCATGCCCGCGCAGCGCGCCTTGAGGCCCTGATGTGCCGAGTCATGGCTTGCGCAGACGACATGCGTGGGCTTCGGGATTTCCCCGGCCTCGACCTTCGTAAGTGCATATTCGCCGAGCTTCTTGCCCGTCAGGAACTCGTCGCCGCCGACATAGGTCAGATAGGGAATGCGCTCGCCGTCCGGACGACCGTCAGGAATGTTGAAGGCGACGACCGGGATGCCGGCTTCGATCGCCTTGCGCAGCGGGCCTTCAAAGGCATCGGAACTGACGATCGGCACCGCAATGCCATCCGGCTGGGTTGCGATCGCTTGTTCGAGCAGACGGACATGCTCCTGAACGGAATAGTTGTTCGTGGAGATGTATTCGGTCTTCACGTCCGGATACTTCGCTTCGAACTCCTTCAAGGATGTCGTCAGCCAATTCATGTTCGGATCGTTAGAACCGATATGAGATACCATGACGAAGCGATACTGCTTTTCGGCATCCTGGGCGTGGGCGATGCCAAGCGCAGCAGACGTCAAAAGCGCAGAGTACAGGATGCTCTTTGCAATTTTCATAAGGTTCCTCCTCCTTGATTTGAAGCAACGGAGTCTTCGATGCGAGCGCCTGGCTCAGTCGTTTTCAGACGGCATCACAGGCAACCTCCACGCTGCCTGCTGAACTCCTCGATGCAACATTTATTGCACAAGATTCAGATAGTCAATATTTATTCCAGATTCGGACCGAAGTCGGCGTTGCGGTGGGCGTTCGTGACTATCTGGGGCGACCTGGCAACCAGATCGCTTGGACGTATTTTCATTGATGAAGATGAAGGATCGCAAGGTTTTCATGGGATGAATTCTGATTTTCTCTTCATCAAATTGGCGTGGAGAGCATACTTCACATAACATATTGAAAATATTTCATTTATTCTGAAAGGAGAAATGAGAATGATGTAAACTACATCGTACGTTTGCAGCTTTTAAGCTTCAAATAGAGCATCATCGACGAAACGAACGGATATTCCCCCGTCGCCGATGGGCAGCAAGGCCACCCGGGCCGGCACCACTTAGATGCCCACAGAAGGCGCTAAGGGCCGCAATTGTATCGCGTGTGGACGAGAACCTGCGAATAGCTTGGCTCGCTGGTCACGCCATTCAAATTGCTTTTTATCCATCTTGCTGCCGAGGCGAGTTCGGCCGCGAAATCATGCGAAATGACATAATCCATCACTCCGGACTCCAGAAGCGCGCGGGAATGGATGGACAATTCATGACCGACGAACACTGTCTCATTCGCCTTGCCCGCATTTTCCAGCGCCTTGGCAATGCCGCGATTGGCGCCAGCGACGTTGTAAATTGCCGCGGGATGCCCATTCGTCTCGAAGTATCGCGTTAGCTGTTCGCATGTGCTCTCGGGCCTTTCGTCCGAGATCATGCGTTCCTCGATCTTCAGGTACGGAAAATCGGACCGCAGAACTCGCCGAAAGCCCATCTCCCGCTCCTGCTGACAGCGAAACGGCACGCTCATGACAACCAGAATGCTGCTGTTTTCCTTCGGCAGCGCATTGCCGATCAAGAGTGCCGCAACACTGCCGGCGGCATACTGATCGTTCCCGACATAAGTGCTTCGTCGTGAACTCGGCAGATCGGTTGTAAGGCAGACCACCGGCCGGCCGATCGTCCGGAGCTTTCGAATGGCCCGGTTCGTTGCCGGATGCTCCCGGCCAATGACGACGACGCCGTCTCCCTCTCCGCCTTCCTGCTCGATCCGCCGCGCGAAGGCGAGCGGTTCGGCGTCGCTTGTTGTTACGTAAACGCCTTGTATGTCGATGCCGGCCTGCGTGCGGTTCACCTCTGACACCGCCGCCGCCATGGCCGCATTGAATGTTTCACCCGATTCACAGAACAGGCGAATGAGGACGGGAACGTCGCTGTCGGCGCTCTCATGGCGGAGTTTTTCAAGCGCCGCGAGAACCCGTGCACGGGTCTTCTCCCGCACACCGCTACGGTTGTTGAGCACTCGGTCGACCGTCGCGGAGCCCACAGCCGCAATCTTCGCGATCGCTTGGACCGATGGCCCTTTCCATGTTCCAGGCTTTGCCGGTTTTGGCATTTTTCCTCTCACAGTCTGATGCGATTTAAATCATGGAATCGACTGAGTGACCGCGTGTTACCAAGAAGACGACGACGTCGGTCTGGATTTGTGCGGTGCGATATATTTGATGTGAAAGACATCGAAATTCGTCCTTCGCTTTCGTTGAATGATGGCATTTCAATCCAGATAATCCAACCAATCAATTGAAGAAAATCCTCACCCTCGAAGCTGGCATTGCTTCTCATCGACGAGTGCCTTGCTCCAGCTCAGGGCCCGCCGCGAGGCTTCAAACTTGAATTGTCGCAATAGGAACTCGCTCATAGCGACCCGTCGTTGTGCCCATCGCGCTTCGAAAACAAGGAACATGGAATGTCGGTCAGAATTGCAATTATCGGTGCAGGCATCATGGGTGCCGACCATGCACGGATCGTGTCTGAGGATTTGCCCGGAGCCGTGTTGCAGGTCGTCTGCGACGCATCCCAAACGCGCGCCCGTGCGATAGCCGAGGATTGCGGCGCAGCCGACATCTCCACCGACCCACTTCAGACGATCCGGCGCGAAGACATCGACGCCGTGATCATCGCCAGCCCGGACCAAACCCACGCGCCCTTGTCGCTTGCCGCAATCGAGGTGGGCAAACCCGTGCTCTGCGAAAAACCCCTGTCGCAGAATTCCGGAGAATGCCGCGCGGTCATCGACGCGGAAGTCGCGCGCGGTCGCAGGTTTGTCCAGCTCGGCTTCATGCGCCGTTTCGACCCGTCCTATCGCGACATGAAGGCCGCGCTCGCGGATGGATCGCTCGGCCAGGCGATCATGATGCACAACACCCACAGGAATGTCGAAGCGCCCGCAAACTTCACCGGCCAGATGGCAATCACCAACTCGGCCCCGCACGAATTCGATGTCGCACGCTTCATCCTCGACGCCGATTACACCGCGATATCCGTCTTCCAGCCGAGCGGAGTGGATGCATCGAAGACCGGCGCTCCGGTCTTCATGGTTCTCGAAACCGATCGGGGCCACATCGTCAACATCGAGGTCAACAACAACGCTGCCTATGGCTACGACGTGCGCGGCGAATTGGTGGGCGAAAGGGGCTCGATCCTGCTCAACGCCCCTGTCCACACGCGCCGCAACGCCCATCTCATGGCTTTCGAGCACTATCCATCCGACTGGCGGCCGCGCTTTGCGGAAGCCTACCGGCTGCAGAACAAGGCCTTTGTGAATTTCGTCCGAACTGGCACGTTCCCCCCAATCGCCTCCGACAGTTGGGATGGCTACTGCGCCACTCTCGTCGCAGAAGCAGGCGTCGAGGCACTGCGGACGGGCAAGCGCGTCAGCCTCGACCCAATGGTCAGGCCCCCTCTCTACAACGCACGATAAGGAATTCGATAATGAAGCTCGGTTTCGTCTCCGACAGCCTTGGCGGCATGCCTTTCGACGCCCTCCTCGACAGTGCCGCGCAACTCGGCGTCTCGGGCGTCGAGGTGAACACCGGCGGCTGGTCCACGGCTCCACATTTCGATCTCGAGGCGATGAAAGGCAGCGCCGATTCGCGTCGGCGCTTCACCAGAGCCTTCGAGGAGCGTAGCCTAGAGATCATTGCACTCAACGCCAACGGCAATCCACTGCACCCGACCCAGCCTAAGCAGGGCGAGTGCCTCAAGGATACGATCCGGCTTGCCGGAGAAATGGGCATCAAGACCGTCTGCACCATGTCCGGCCTGCCCGCCGGGCGTGAAGGCGATCTCATGCCTAACTGGGTCGTCTCGTCCTGGCCGCCGGAAACACAGGAAGTATTGCGCTACCAGTGGGAAGAGAAGCTTCTGCCATTCTGGGCGGAGATCGCCGATCTCGCAAAGGAATGCGGCGTCGAGCGCATCGCGCTGGAATTGCATGGCAATCAATATGTTTACAACGTCCCCTCGCTTTTGAAGCTGCGGGCCGCCATCGGTCCAGTCGTCGGCGCCAATCTCGACCCCTCGCACCTTTTCTGGATGGGTGCTGATCCGCTGATGGCGGCCGAAGCGCTCGGAGATGCCATCTTCCATGTGCACGCCAAGGACACGATGCTGAATGCGCCGGTTCAGGCGACGACCTCGCTTCTGGAAAATGGTTCCCTGATGAACGTTCCGGCTCGAAGCTGGTCCTACGTCACACTCGGTTTCGGCCACGGCGAAGCCTGGTGGCGGCAATTTTGTTACCGCTTGCAGATGGCAGGCTACGACGGCTGGCTTTCGATCGAGCACGAAGACGTACTGCTCAACAGTTTCGAAGGGCTGGAGAAATCGGTGGTACTGCTGAAGACCGTCATGCCCGTCGCCGCAAGCGATTTCAAACTGCAAGCGATTTGACGGCCATGCCATCGAAAGCGAAGTTCCGCGGACGACGAAATTAGAGCGTCGCCGCGGATGTAGGAGGCGTGGAAAAACGCAACAGGTTATTGTCCAGCGCGGCTGGCACTTTCTTCGGGATCGAACATCGCAAGGCCGGCAACGCCAGCGGTTACCGGCACTTCGTTCTGCAACACGTCCCAGTGTTCGACGAGCTTGCTACCCTCGACCCGGAAGATATCAACCACAATCTGGGGCTCGTCCGCCCAGCTCCAGATACGGCCGTGGATAGCGACCAAGTCGCCTTCGGCGATGATCAATCCCGGTTCGTAGTGGACGGAAGGTGACAGGATCTCGACGAGGCGCCGCAACACGTCCCTGCCCTGAGGAATGTTCGGATTGTGCTGGATGTAATCGTCGGCGTAGAGGCGTCGCAGAGGCATCGCGGCGCTGGAACGACGACGTCTCGCATCCAGGACCAGTGCCTTAGAAGCCGTACATCGCGATGATGATTGCGAAGGCGGCAACGATCAAAATGCCGACGAAGGTCATCGCGCTCACGAAGAGGGCGGCCGCGATCGGATAAACGTTGCGCCATGCAAGCGTTGCCGCAGCGATTGCAAAAAGAGGCGATACGACGAAGTAAACCGGGGTGACTCTATCGTCGCCATGAAAGTCGAGCCCTTGCTCAACGACGGACGGCAACGTCGAAAGCCAGCCCAGCACTATGCTGCCGGCAACTGCAAGGGTAGTGCCGCGAAGATCGCGTCGAGCGGCCAAGACGAACGCCGCGACGGCGGCGAGAGACTGAAGCCCACCCATAGCGGCAGTTGTCCATCCACCAAGCCCAGAGGCCGGGTTCGCCACCCCCATGAAGACGTAGGCCACGGACGACAGACCTACATATACCTGCAGTGCAGCCGTGAGAACGAGCAGAGGCCATGCCGCCTTTGCCGCCAACGATTTGGTCTTATGTTCCGCGTTCGCCAACTTCTGCGCTCTGAAAATGGGCCTGCCCCCGCTTTGCGGCAGCCCGACCCCAGACATTCTGTGAAAACATGATGTCGGCATTTCTTATCAGAATTGGGCCGATCGGAAAAATGTGGTAGTCGCAGTCAAACAATAGCAGGAGTTTAGTAGTGAGCGAACCGACCGTGGAAGATGCAACAAACCGCATCTATGAATCGCTTCAGGCTGACAATGCCGACATTGATGTGCATATCGCGACCCTCAAGGCAGCGTTGACGCGGGCAGGTTTAAAAGAAGCGACATTCGACCCGGCTAGGCTCGCGCACAATAACCGTTCTGGCAGGAAGCTGATGCAGGCCTATTTCCGACAACGCGGCGTAACGGTGAAATACTCGGCATCTTGAGCCTTATGGCGTCAGGCAAACCGCAGTATGATGACCGATCTCCTTTTTGGCAGGGCCATCGATAAGCTGCCGATCCCAACCCGCAAGGTCGCCGCACAGAGATGACGGAAGCGCGAGACAGTGTTTCGATGATTCACCTCATCTGCCGGTGTAGGCAGGCAATTCGTCGGATGTTCTCTGGAAAAGACTTCCTTTTATGGTCTCGGGGCGCTCAGCAAGCACTACGCCAAGCTTTCATACGATGATCTGCATCTTCAGGATGCCGGGATCTGCGGCAAAGGCTTCGATCGCGTCCTGCACTTCGGAAAGGGTGCGGGTCTCCTGCAGGAAGGGCCGCACGTCTATGCGTTTGAAACGCAGGAGGGTCAGGGCGTCGTGCATGTCGTCGCCCATGGCCGCCACGGAGCCTCGTATCCCGGTCTCTTTCAGCACCATCTTCTGCGGTGCGAACCGGACCACCGCATCCTCGCCCCCGAGACCGAAGGCGGCGATTCGCCCGCCCGGCCGGACGAGATCAAATGCCCTTTCGTAAAGCGCAGGCAAGCCGACGCTTTCGATGACGACATCGGCGCCGCGCCCACCGGTCACCGCCCGCACAGCGGAATCGAGCGTGCTCATATCGGAAACGACAACATCCGCGCCGCATTTCTTCGCCAAACGCAACCGCTCGGGATTGAGGTCGGCGGCTATGATCGGCGCCGCCCCGATTGCGCGCGCAAGCTGGATATGAAAATTGCCGACCGGCCCGGCGCCGATGACGAGCACGCTCTCACCGAACCGGATCGCGCTCTTTTTCGCGGCGCGTACCGTGCAGCCCAGCGGTTCGGCCAGAGCTGCGACATCGAACGGCATGTCATCGGGAATCGGAATGACGAGGCGCTGTGGGACCTTCACATATTCCGCGAAGGCGCCGTTAATGTGGATGCCTAGCTGCTTCACCTCCGAGCAACTCATCACCTCGTTCTTGCGGCAGTAGAAACAGTGACCGCAACCGATATTGATATCCGCGATCACCCGCATGCCGACATCGACCGCTATGACGCCATCGCCAACTGCCGCGACCGTTCCGGAAAACTCGTGGCCGGGGATGAGCGGCAACCAGCCGGCCGCGTAGTGTCCACGGTAAATATGGATGTCGGTGCCACAGACCCCTACTCGCGCCACCTTGATCAGCACGTCACCGGGGCCAATCTGCGGCATCGGCACCATCTGTATCTCGAAGGCTCCCGGACGGACCAGCACAGCGGCGGTCATCGTTTTCGGCAACATGGAAACTCCTCTTTTCCGTGGCGCCGCCAACCTTCTATGGGCGCCGCTGGCGACTTCAGTCGGCGCCCTATGCCTTGCGGCGGCTATCCAGGAATGCCTGCTTGCGGGCGCTCGCCTCCTCGCGCGTTGCGGTAAAGCCGGCCAACGCGGCCTCCTTGGCCGCGATCAGCACGCTGGGATTGCCAAACATTGCCTTGATGTAACCTTGCGTGGTGGTATCGCACGACAGAAGGCTGTCGATCAGACCCATCAGCGTCCTATCCAGATCGTCCGGCGCACACAGTCGCTGCACGATCCCAAGACGTTCGGCGCGCTCCGCGTTGATCGGATCGCCAGTGAGAAGCACATCAAGGATAGTCCCCACACCGCAAAGCTTGGTAAGGCGCGGCACGCCGCCCCAGGCCGGCGTGTTACCGAGACGGGCTTCGGGGAAACCGAACCGCGCCTGCGTCGTCGCAATCCGGATATCGCCCGCCAACGCCAGCTCGAAGCCACCGCCGAGCGCAGCACCTTCCACCACCACGACGACCGGAACGGGCAGATCCGCCAGCTCCTGAAATGCCTTTGCACCGAGCAGGGACAGGCGTTGCGCCTTTGCAGGCGTTATGTCCGCCCAGTCGTTCAGGTCCGCGCCCGCGCAGAAAAGGGGCGACGTGGACCGGAGAACCACGAGCCGAAGGTCAGGCGTCATCCGTGTGTCAATCGCCGCGTCGAGCAGGTCCGAAAGCAGAGCCTCGTCGAGTGCGTTTCTTTTCGCCGGACGGTCGAGCCAGAGGCTCCGGCAGCCACGCGGGTCAGTTTCAATCTTGAGATTGGACACGGTTCAAGCTTTCTGCAGCCGGTTGGACAGCAGTGCGAGGATGATGACCACACCGATTGCGACCTGCTGGTAGAAGGCTTGTACGTTCAGGAAGGTCAGGCCCGCCTGCAACGTGGCGATCAGGAGAGCGCCGATGACAGCGCCGAGCATGCTGCCCTCCCCACCGTTGAGATCGGCACCGCCCATGACGGCCGCGGCGATCGCGGGCAGGAGAAGGTCCGCGCCGAGCGCCGGATCGGCCGCGCCGAGGCGCCCCACCGTCACCATAGCGCCGACGGCGGCGAGCGAGCTTGAGATGACATAGGCGATTGCGGTGTAGAAGCCTACCTTGATGCCGGCAAGGCGCGCAACTTCGCGGGCACCGCCGAGTGCGATCAGATACTCTCCGAGCTTCGTCATCCGCATGACGACGGAGGAGACGACAAGGACCACAAAGGCGATAACGATCGGCGTCGGTATCGGTCCGATCTTCCCGGCGAGCAGGTCGCTGAACTCGGGCGGTATGCCATAAACGGTCTGGCCGCCGGAGACGATCAGCGCAAGTCCCGAGAAGATGCTCATTGAACCCAGCGTCACGACGAAGGGCGTGATGCCGCTGAGCGTGATAATGGTGCCGTTAAAAAGCCCTGCGAGCGCGCCCGTAGCAAGCGTGCCGAGCACGACGACGGGCAAGGGATAGCCCTGTGACATCAACAGGCCGCTGACGACGGCAGAGAGTGCCAGCGCCGTACCGATCGACAGATCAATGCCACCGGTGATGATGACGAAGGTGACAGCCATGGCGAGGATGGCCGTTACCGATGCCTGAAGCACGATATTGACCAGGTTGTAGCTGCTCAGGAATTCGGGATCGATCGCCGTGAAGACCAGCACGGTCATGATCAGAGCGGCGATGATCCCGAGCTCGCGCCATTCGCTGAACAGCCGACGGACCGACCACTTCTCGGTCGCAGCTGCTCCAGGTGACGCATTGGCCGCTTCTAGCTTTGCCATGTATTTCCTCCACTCGCGAATGCGATGATCCGCTCTTCCGTTGCTTCAGCGCGCGCGACTTCACCGGACAGCGTGCCTTCGCGCATGACGAGGACGCGGTCGCTCATCCGAAGGACCTCGGGAAGATCCGACGAGATCATCAGGATAGCCGCGCCCTTATCGGCGAGATCGCGCATGAGCGCGTAGATTTCGGCCTTTGCGCCCACGTCGATGCCGCGCGTCGGTTCGTCGAAGATGAAGATGTCGCATCCGCTCAGAAGCCATTTCGCGAGCACGACCTTCTGCTGATTTCCGCCGCTGAGTTGGCCCGCAAGCCGCGTCGTCGGCATTCGCGCACCGACCGACGCGAGCGCGCTTTTCGCGTCAGCCGCCTGTTTCGTGCGGTTGATGAACCCCATGCGGGTGGGTACGCGGGTCAGCGTCGCGTTCTTGGCAAGTGACATGCGCAAGGCGAGCCCCTGATGCTTGCGATCCTCGGTGAGGAACGCGATGCCCGCACGCACCGCATCGCTCGGCGATGAAAGAGAGAGAGCCTTGCCGTTGACGGAGACCGATCCCGCATCGATACGATCGGCACCGGCGATGCAGCGCGCGACTTCCGTTCGCCCGGCGCCGACCATACCGGCCATGCCGACGATTTCGCCGCGGCGCACCTCGAAGCTGACGTTCTGAAAAACGCCGTTGCGCGCCAGGCCATCGACCTTCAGCGCCACGGCGCCGAGCGTCGCTTCATGCTGGATTGCGAAATCTTCGAGTGATCGACCCACCATCATCTTGACGAGGGATGTCTCGTTGAGATCCGGGCCACGCAGGAGTGTTCCAACATATTGGCCATCCCGCAGCACCGTCGCCCGGTCCGCAAGGTCGAACACTTCCGCCAGGCGGTGCGAGACATAGACGAGCGCGTGCCCGTCTGCCCGCAGCTCGCGCAGGATGCTGAAGAGCTTCTCCGATTCCTTCGTGCTCAGGCTCGCTGTCGGCTCGTCAAGAATGATGATCTTGGCATTCGCCGCAATGGCCCTCGCCAACTCGACCGTCTGCTGTTGGCCCACGCTGAGGCGCGATACGGGGACATGCGGGTTACCCTGGAAGTCCAGCCGCGCGAGTGCGGCAAGTGCCTCGCGCCGCGCCGCCGACCAGTCTATGAACCCGGCAACCGACTTCTCCCAGCCGAGGACGATATTCTGGATAGCCGACAGTTGCGGCACGAGGCTCAGTTCCTGATGGACCATCGAGATGCCCTTGTGCAGGGCATCTACGGGGCCTCGAATCGAGACCGGCTCGCCTGAGAGTTCGAACGCACCTTCATCCGCGGAATAAGCACCGAACATCACCTTCAGGAGCGTCGACTTGCCAGCTCCGTTCTCCCCCATCAGGGCATGAATTTCACCCGGATAGAGATCGAGATGGACGTTTTGCAGTGCCTTGACGCCCGGGAAGCTCTTCGAGATTCCCTTGAGGCTCAGAAGCGGCTTTGCGGTGGATGCGGACATGATGCACTCCGGACCAGATTGAGCGTGAGGCCGCGCCTACTTGTTGTAGAGACCTTCCTTCACCTCATACTTGTCGTCGAAGAACTCGGTCATGTTGTCCTTGGTAATGAGCTGCGCGGGCGCAACGATCCAGTCCGGGACCTGCTGGCCACCGAGCAGGCGAACAAGCGATTCCACCGACCAATAGCCCTGGTAGTAGGGAAGCGGCGTGACCGTTGCGGTGATCGTCCCGTTCTTGATGCCGTCAAGTGCGGCAGGAATGCCGTCCGTGCCAATGACGATGATCTTGCCGGTCAGACCCATGTCGGTGACCGCCTTGGCGACGCCAACGGCCATCGTGTCGTTATTGGCGTAGATCGCTTTGATGTCGGGATTCTTGCGCAGGATCGTCTGGGTCGCATTATAAGCCTGGGTTCCATCCCAGTTACCCGGAACGCTCGCCACGAGCTTCAGGTTCGCGTGTTTCGCAATGCCTTCCTTGAAGCCCTTGATGCGCAGAATTGCAGCACTCGAGCCGGCTTGGCCCTCGATCTGCGCCACCTCGCCGCCATCCGGCAAGTGCTCGGCCATGTAATCGGCCGCAACCACGCCGTTCAGCTCGTGGTTCGGGCCGATATAGACCGTTGCAGCGATGCGCGCATCGTCAGCATTGGCGATCGGCACGTTGCGGCTCTGCAGCTCGCGCACGGCCGGCGTGAGGTTTGAGACGGACACCGGCGAAAGCACGTAGGCATCGAAATTGCGGCCGATCATCGTCTGGGCGATGGTGAGCTGCTGGGTCGGGTCCGCCTCGCTGTTGGCGGCCTGGATGGTGACCTCGACGCCGAGATCCTTCGCAGCCGCTTCCACGCCCCTCGCGATGCCCTGCCAATACTGGTTGGTGAGGCTCTTCAGGACGACGCCGATCTTGACGCCTTCCTTCTTCGGCGCCGCACCCAGCGTCTTGCTCAGCTCGGCGCCGACGATCTGCTTGGCCTCGGGCTTGTCGGAATTATAGGTGTAGTCAGCGGCGAACGAATGAGATGCGAACAGCGCCACGCCGCATGCAAGCGCGGCAATAGCGGAAACCCGCAGGCGGGACGTCGTATTGGTGTAGGCCATCGAAGTTTCTCCTCCAAGAACGATGATCGACCGGAAACCGGTTTCCTACCTATAGTTCCTGCAATTGAACGATGCAATAGACAAAAAAGTGATGATTTAAGAAACCGGTTTCCTTTCAAAATCCGTTATGGTACCAGAATCCGAGGAGGCCAAGATGCTATGGCAGTGACAATTACAGACGTCGCAAAGGCGGCGGGCGTGTCGAAGGCGACCGTTTCGAAATTTCTGAACGGCACCCATTACGTCTCGCAGGAAACCAAAGAGCGTATTGCGGCTGCCGTGTCCGAGCTCGGTTATGCGCCGAACAGGGTGGCACAGGGGCTGAGCCTTAAGCGCAGCCACACGATCGGCCTCGTCGTCGCCAATATCGGCAACCCCTTTTATGCAGAGCTTATTCGTGGCGCCGAGGAAGTGGCCGCTGCCCGCGGATACACGCTCCTTCTCGCCAGCACCGACGGCGAGCCAAGACGCGAGAGCACGATCGTCAATGCGATGCGTCAGCGTCAGGTGGACGGCATCGCCTTCGCCTCCGTCAGGCTTGCGGACCGCGAGGTGACGGCGCTTGCAAAGGACGGCGTCAACGTTGTTCTCGCAAGCCGCCATCTGCCGGATGCGGAGGTTGACATGGTGCTCGTCGACAGCGTCAAGGGTGCCAAGCTCGCCGTCAATCACCTCCTGCAGCACGGTCACAGATCGATCGCCTATGTCGGCGGTCCCCTCAGCATTGCCCAGTTCCAGGATCGCTTGAAAGGATGGAAGGGCGCCCTTGCCGAGGCAGGCATCGAGCCCCCGGCCATGCATGAACTGTCGCTCGATCGCATGGATGTCGAGGCCGGTCATCAGGCAGGTCTCAGACTTCTGAGGCTGGAAAACCCACCGACCGCAATCTTTGCGGCAACCGACAACCTTGCCTTCGGGATCATGCAGGCATGCGACGAGATGAACCGCACCATCCCGGGCGAATTGGCTCTCGTCGGCTTCGACGCCGTGCCTTTCGGCGCGGTTTCACTCTCACCGCTTACCAGCGTCGATGGCTCGGGGCTGATCATGGGCCAGCGCGCCCTCCAGCTTCTCATCGACCGCATCGAACGGGACCAGCGCACGCCGGCCGAAAGCCGGCAGGTGCGCATGGTCCTCCAACCTACGCTTTGCATCCGACGCTCTTGCGGCTGTCGGTCAGGCACGGAGAATTAGAATGAAGATCGTCGATAAAGCCGGCTTGCGGCAGGTGATCGAGACCATCGCCGAGGGCGCAACGGTTGCGATCTCGGGCGCAGGCGGCGGCCTGCTCGAACCGGAAACCATTCTCGGCGCCTTCGAGGAGACGTTCCTTTCGACGGGTCGCCCTTCGCAGCTTACACTGATCCACGCACTCGGCATGGGCGATCGCATCGAGAAAGGCACCAACCGTTTCGCCTATGAAGGCATGGTGAAGCGCGTCATCGGAGGCCACTGGATCTGGTCGCCGCGCATGCTCCGCCTCGCCCAGGAAAACAAGATCGAGGCCTATTGCCTGCCGAGCGGCGCGATCACCAATCTTTTCCGTGAGATCGGCGCCCGGCGGCCGGGTCTTTTCACTCATGTCGGCCTCGGCACCTTCGTCGATCCGCGTCTTGGCGGCGGGCGCTGCAATGATCGGACCACGGAAGAAATCATCGAGCTTTTTGAAATCGACGGTCGGGAAGTGCTTCGCTATAAGCCATTCCCCGTTCATGTCGCAGTTGTCCGCGGCACTTTCAGCGACGAGCTCGGCAATATCAGTGCGTCGGAAGAACCGGCGGATCTCGATTCCTACTCGATCGCCCTTGCCGCCAAGAACAGCGGCGGCATCGTCATCGCGCAGGTTCGGGAGGTGGTGCCGAAGGGCAGGCTCCGACCGCGCGAAGTGTCCATTCCCGGCAACCTCGTCGATTATGTCTTCGCCGACCCGGATCAGGCCCAGACCTATCACGGCCCCTATGACCTCGCGCTCGCCGGCCTTGGTCCGCATGAGACGCCCGTCGAGCTGCCCGCGACCGCAGATATCGTGCGCCAGATCGTGGCGCGTCGGGGCGCCGTCGAGCTGATCAAGGGTGCGACCATCAATTTCGGCTTTGGCATGTCGGCCGGTGTTGCCGAGCACATTGTGCGGGCAGGCGAAAGCAGTCACTACTGGTTCACCATCGAACAAGGCATCCACGGCGGCGACCTGTTAACCGGAGACCTGTTCGGCATCGCCGCCAACCCGGTCGCAATCCTGTCTGCGAGCGAACAGTTCGATCTCTACAGCGGTGGTGGCCTTGACCAGACCTTCCTCGGCCTTGCCGAGATGGACCGGTTCGGCAATGTCAACGTCTCGCATTTCGGCGGCCAGATCAGCGGTCCCGGCGGCTTCATCGACATCTCGCAAGGCGCGAAGAATGTCGTCTTCTGCGGTAGCTTCGATGCCAAGGGCGCAAGCATTGGCCTCGCTGACGGTGGATTGAAGATCGAGCGGCACGGCCAGATCACCAAGCTGGTCGAGCAGGTGGCCGGGATCACCTTCAGCGGCAGCGAAGCGATCAAACGCGGCCAGACCGTCCACTACGTCACCGAACGCGCGGTCTTCAAGCTGACGGATGGCGGCGTGGAACTGATCGAGCATGCGCCCAGCGTCGATGTCCGCACAGATATTCTCGAACGCATGGCCTTCGCGCCGATCGTGCGCAACCCGGTCGAAATGGACAAGGCCCATTTCGCACCCGCATCGTTGAACGATACCGGAGAAATTTCCGTCTCCGCATAATAGGAGACCGTGTTTCGGCGCTCAGCAGGGCCGCCGCATGGGAAGAGGCTTTTCAATGACTTATGACTATATCATTGCGGGCGGCGGAGCCGCGGGTTGCGTTCTGGCGGCGCGATTGAGCGATTCGGGTGCGACCGTTCTTCTTCTCGAAGCGGGCTACCCGGACAACCACCCGTTCATCCATGTCCCTGCCGGCTTTACCAAATTGAGTGGTCCGCGCGTCAATTGGGGCTTCCGCACCGTTCCACAGAAACACCTCAACAACCGCGACATGTGGTATCCGCAGGGTAAGACGCTCGGCGGCGGCAGCTCCATCAACGCCATGATCTATACCCGCGGCCATCGCACCGACTACGACAGATGGGCAGCCGGCGGTGCGCATGGCTGGTCCTACGACGACGTGCTCCCCTATTTCCGGAAGGCGGAATCGAACGCGCGATTTTCCAACGAGTACCACGGCGTCGATGGACCGCTTGCCGTCTCGGATGCGATCAGCCCCCTGAAGATTTCTGCCGCCTTCATCAAGGCCGCGCAGGAAGCCGGCATTCCCTACAACCCCGACTTCAACGGCGCCGAACAGGAAGGTGTCGGCTACCACCAGACGACTACCCGGGACGGCCGGCGAGGAAGTTCTGCGGTGTCCTACCTGCGGCCTGCGCGCAAGAACAAGGGCCTCACGGTGATCACACGGGCGCAGGTCGGCCGGCTGATCCTCGAGAACGGTCGCGCCGTTGGCGTCGAATATCGTGTCGATGGTTCCACCAGTATCGAGCGCGCCCATGCTGGCCGCGAAATCGTCGTGACGAGCGGCGCCATCGGCTCGCCGAAACTGCTCATGCTGTCCGGAATTGGCCCGGCGGAGCACCTTGGCAAACATGGCATCCCTGTCGTCGCCGATATCAAAGGTGTTGGCGAAAACCTGCAAGACCATCTCGACTGCTACACAGTCTACGACTGTAGCGGCCCGCACAGCTACTATGGGGTTGACCAGCATATCCGCCAGGCGTGGTGGGTGCTGCAGTATCTGCTGTTTCGCAACGGTCCGGTTACCACCAACATCGTCGAGGCCGGCGCCTTCGTGAAGGCCGATCCCACATCGGAAATTCCCGACACCCAGCTCCATTTCTTACCGGCCTATGTCGTCGATCATGGCCTCATGCGCATCCCGGGATATGGTGTCTGTCTTTATACGAATCTGCTCAGGCCGAAGAGCCGGGGAACGGTTCGGCTTGCAAGCGCAGACCCAACGACCGCCCCACTCATCGATCCCAACTACCTGTCGCACCCGGACGATATGCGCATGGCGGTTGCCGGCCTGAAACTGGCACGCGAGGTCATGGCCGCCCCGTCGATGCGCCCGTACCTCAAGACCGAACGCATGCCCGGCCCGCAGATGAAGACGGACCAGGAGCTTGAAGCCTATGTGCGCCAGTGGGCAAAGACCGATTACCACCCGGTCGGCAGTTGCAAGATGGGAACAGACGACCTCGCCGTCGTCGATCCCGAACTGCGCGTGCGCGGCATCGAGGGCCTTCGCGTCTGCGATTCCTCGGTCATGCCGCTCGAAATCAGTGCGAACACCAACGCACCCACCATCATGATCGCTGAGAAGGCATCGGATCTCATCCTGGCCGCAGCGGGTCACAGTGTGAAAGGAACCGCACGATGACGATTGACCAGGCAACCGGGATCAAGGCCCAATCCTACCAGCAATGGATCGACGGGAACGCCTGCGACGCGGCCTCCGGCGAGCGCTTCACCCGCTCGAGCCCTGCCCATGACATCGTGGTCGGCGATTATCCGCTCGCCGATGTCGCCGACACGGACCGCGCGGTCGCCGCCGCGCGCAAGGCATTCGACACCGGCCCATGGCCACGCATGAGCGGCGCTGAGCGCTCGCGCGTCCTCTTTCGCGTGGCCGATCTCGTCGAGACCCACAAGGACCAACTGGTCCTCGCCGACGTCCTGGAAGGCGGCAAGCCGATCACGCAGGTCCGCGCGGAGATCGCGGGCGCGATCGACCTCTGGCGCTACGCCGCCGGGCAGGCCCGCTCCCAGCATGGTGAAAGCAACTCCAGCCTCGGTCCCCACATGCTCGGCCTGACGACGCGTGAGCCGGTCGGCGTTGTCGCGCTCATCACGCCCTGGAACTTCCCCTTCGTGATCCTCAGCCAGAAGCTGCCCTTCGCGCTGGCGGCCGGCTGCACCGTCGTCGTCAAGCCCAGCGAACTCACCCCCGGATCGGCACTGCGGCTCGGCGCCATCCTCGACGAAGCGGGCGTGCCTGCCGGCGTCGTCAACATCATCGTTGGCTATGGCGCAACCGTTGGCCAGCGGCTTGCCGAGCACCCGAATGTGGACATGATCTCGTTCACCGGCTCCACCGCCGTCGGCAAGGGTATCGTCCGCGCATCGGCAGGCAACCTCAAGCGTGTCGCACTCGAACTCGGCGGCAAGAACCCGCAGATCGTCTGCGCGGATGCCGATCTCGACGCTGCGGCAGATGCCGTCGTGTTCGGCGTCTTCTTCAACGCCGGCCAGTGCTGCAATTCGTCAAGCCGCCTCATCGTCGAAAAGTCGATCAGCGAGGAATTCCTCGCCCGCGTCGAGGCCTTGACGAAGCGCGTAACCGTCGGCGACCCGCTCGACGAAGCGACCAAGGTTGGCGCAATCGTCAACCAGAACCAGATGGACCGCATCCTCGGCTTCGTCAGCGGCGCGCGTAGCGACGGCGCGAAAGTCCGCCTCGGTGGGACGCGCATGGAGACCGCCAAGGGCCTCTTCATGACGCCGACGGTCGTCAGCGACGTCACCCGCCAGATGCCGATTGCAACCGACGAAGTCTTCGGCCCGGTGCTCTCGACACTGACCTTCGAGGATCTCGATGACGCCATATCGATTGCCAATGGCACGCATTATGGCCTGTCCGCCGGCATCTGGACGAGCCGCTACGAAAGCGCTCTCAAAGCAGGTCGCGAACTTTCGGCAGGCACGATCTGGGTGAATTGCTGGATGGACGGTTTTCCCGAAATGCCTTTCGGTGGCATGCGCGAAAGCGGAATCGGCCGGGAACAGGGTCCACACGCGATTGAAGACTTCATGGAAACGAAGTCGGTGCTGTTCCACCAGGGACCGCGGACCAATCTCTGGGTGCCGGCGGCTGGAGTAGGTCGGCAATGACAACGATCTTCGGCATCGTCGGTGATCCCATCGCACAGGCCCGCTCCCCCGAAGTCTTCAACGCGCTCTTTCGGGAAAGGGGTATCGATGCCGTCATGGTTCCCATGCACGTCACGACCGGCGATTTCGAGGACGCGCTGAAGGGCCTGCGACACATGCGCAACCTCGGGGGATTGGTGATCACGGTCCCCCACAAATTCGCCGCCGCGCGGCTTTTGTCGGATGCCTCGCATCGCGCCGAGATCGCGCACGCCGCCAATGTGATCCGCCCGACGAAAGACGGGTGGGCGGGCGACCTCTATGACGGCGAAGGATTTGCCATCGGGGTGGAGGCCAGACACGGACCCATCGCGGGCCGGCGCTGCGCTATCGTCGGTGCAGGTGGGGCGGGCACGGCTATAGCGCTCTCCCTCATCGACCGGGATGCGGCGACAATCCGGATCTTCGACATCAACCAGCCACTCGCCGAACGCCTCAGCGCGCGGCTTGCCGCGCATACGGCAGTCCCCATCACCGTCGGTCCACCATCCGCACTCGATGACATTGCGATCAATGCAAGCTCAGCCGGTATGTCCCCCACCGACGCGCTCCCCTTCGACCCGGCAGGTCTGCGACCGGGGGCGTTGGTGTGCGAGGCCATTATGAAGCCGCCGAAGACGCGCCTGCTGGCAGAAGCCGAAAATCTGGGACACCCCATCCAGGAGGGCCGTCACATGCTCGACTACCAGGTGGAAGCGATCTGGAACTTCTTTCGTCTTCCCGGTTCCTGTGCCGAGGACAGCGTATAACGAAGGACTCAACCCTTGTTCAATAGCATTGCAGCGCGGTTGATAATCGCAACACCGTTCGCCGCACGGTTCAAGCGTAGCCACGCTATTTCCAAGCGCATTCCCACTCTGCAACCACCTGCATTGGCCAGAAGTTTCCTAACCTGTTGTCGGAACGTCTCGGGCTTCGGGAACCCCTTAGGCGGCGGATGATGAACCACAAAGCCCGATGCGCTAGAGCTTGACGGTTCTCAAAAGCCTGGCAATTGCTGCAAGTGAAGTTTCCCCTTTGCCATCTATGGCGCAGACGACATTGCGGTTAAATGACATTCGGTAAGAGGCAGGAAACAAGTAGACGAGAGCGTGGCTCACGGCAAGATTGTAATCCCTTACAGTATCTTTGGTGCCACCGTAGTTCTTCGGGCCGTCATGCCAAAGGTGTCCATCGAAGCCGATCCTGTTGCCAAATCTTTGCATCTCCATCAGTTTCGCGTTCGGCGTGCCTCCCCTCTTGTTCTGCCAGCGCTCGAACGTCCCCATCGCCTTTACGCGTAATCCTTTGACATTATTGCCAACATTCTGGACCTGACCCTTGATGTACTGGGCAGTGACGTTCTGTCGCTTCCTCGGATCGCCAAACACCATTGGAAGAGCGGCGACCGGTCCCGTGAGAGCAATGGACGAGCTGCCGGTATAAGCGCTCAGTCCCCGGATGATTGTGTCCATGTCCTTCGCAAACAGAACGAGACTATTGCCACTTCTGGGTCCAAAGTCGGTTACCATGGGCCTTATCAACGTTTTATTGTCGATCAAGGTGATGCCGATCGTAACACTCCCATTAACAAGATCTGGGTTCTCTGCGGCTTCGTCAACATCAATATAACTCTGCGTAACGTACATTTTCCCCTCGAATATCATGGCGGATGGCCAAGTGCAGGTCGATCCGGTTTGTTCTTCAAAGAGGTCGCTATTCTCCCGCGATCCGAATGTCTCCGGAACCGGATAGGTCTCTCTTCTCTTCGCGTCATGATGACTTATGCAACTCATGGCCGGCACGGACACCGTCTCCACGCGGAGGAGACTGTCTGAATGGAGCGACGTTACAGTCAAGACGCATAAAGGCGGTTTGGACGCTGTGATAAGCATCTGGGACGGGCGGTATAGAGACCGGACTGCCCTGTCACCAATCGGCGAGAAATGCCCCTGACATGGTCCTTGAATATCGTCGGAGGTCGGGCCTATTATTTAGCTGGATGTACATCTCCACCCGTCGAAAGTTTCATGACAAAACATTCGCTTCCCAACGCCGCCTCGACCATCGATTGCTTCAAGATGATCTTCCCCGAGGCCGATCCCCAGGCGCTGGCAGCATACAGTGAAATGATGCTTCCGCTGTTCGAGTTCGAGGTGCCGGATTCTGGCGGAATGACACCGTTCTCTTCTGAGTCAGAGATCTATTGCCTACCGGACGTCACCGTTTCGCGTGCAAGAGCGACCGCCTCCCGGTTTACGCGGACAGTGCGAACGATTGCCAGGTCGGCGACCGACGATATCCTGGTCGTTTGCTACACGAGCGGCCATTTTACCTATCGTATCGGCGATAAAACCCGGCGGGTCGAGCAAGGAGAACTTGCGTTCTTCGATCTCTCACAGGAGATCGTCATCGAGGCACCGTCTGTCGAGAATATCAGCCTCGCCATTCAACGGCGGAAACTGGAGCGGGCCATTCCGCTGCTTGACAGCGCGCATGGTCTTGTGGTCCGGCCAGGAGCACTCTCAAGAATACTGATCGGCATCATGGAGCACACCATGGAGATGGGGCCGGCGATACAATCGCCGCACGCAAGCCCGATCGCCGAGGCGATGATCCTGCTCGTCAAATCCTGCCTTGAAACCATATCACATTCAAAGGTGACGCCCGACATACAGGGGAGCACCGTGTCGCTTGCAAGCGTGAAAGCTGCAATCGAACGTAGATTGACCGATCCCGATTTGGGGGTCCAGGCATTGCTCGAGGAGTTCGGCATGACGCGCTCGACGTTGTACCGCGCCTTCGAGCCGCTTGGAGGCGTCACCGCCTACATCACCGAGCGACGATTGCGGCATGCGTTCCGCCGGATGACCGACCCTTCCGAAAAAAACCTGCGCGTCTCGAACATGGCATTCGAACTTGGCTTTGCGCATGCTTCGACCTTTACGCGCTCCTTTAAGGCGCTTTTCGGCCTGACGCCCAAGGATGTTAGGACGCTCGCCATCCGCCCGGCCGGCAAGGACATTCCGTTCCCGGTATCGCCGGAAGCGATCCCTTATATCCATCCGCTGGTGCCGCGGCATATTGAAAGCTAGGCCCTTTTCGCCTGCATCACAGAGCCGAATTCGCGTGCGGCAGGCTGTCATAGGCGCCCCAGATCGCCTGGTCGAAGTTTATGATCGCACCGGTCATCAGGCCGGATTCCCCGGACGCAAGGAACGCGATTGCCCGGGCGACCTCTTCGGGCTCGATCAGGCGGCCATTTGGTTGGGCGACGACGGCTTTCTCGAGCCAATCGGCCGGCTGGCCGTCCAGTTCGCGTTGCGTCCTGTCTTCTCCCTCGGAGGCCATCCAGCCGATGTTGAGGCTGTTGACGCGGATGCGGTTCCGAAGTGCGGCGTAAGCGGTGTTGCGTGTGAGCGTGTCAAGGGCGCCCTTGGAGGCGCTGTAGGCGGCCAGGAACGGTTGTCCGCCCATCGAGGACATCGTCGAAATGTTGACGATGGTTCCCGCAATGCTGTCGCGCTTGAAAAGCTCGATCGCGCTTTGAATGAGGAAGAACGGCGCCCGGGTGTTGACCGCAAACAGCTGGTCGAAGAGTTCCGGGCTAGTGCTGAGGATGGTCCCGCGATTTGTCATGCCGGCAGCATTGACCAAGCTGTCGAGCCGACCGAACCTTTTGTCCGCCGCAGCGATGACGGCCTTGCAATCCTCCACATTCGATAGATCGGCTTTGACGAAAACGGTCTCGGCACCCAGAGCTCCAAGCTGGGCCGCCTGTGCCGCACCTTTTTCTTCAGATCTCCCGCAAATGACCAGCCCCTTCGCGCCGCGTTCCGCAAGAAGCTTTGCAGTTGCGGCACCGAGTCCCTGGGTGCCGCCTGTCACGACGATGATCTTGTTTTCAAACTGTGCCATTCGGATTTCCTCTCCTGCGCTTACGCGTTGTCTTGCGGTTCGGCTTGTCCGGTGCGCGCTCTAAGCGAACTGCAACGACAACCATCCACCATTGTGCTTCTCATGGCTGTCGACGACGGCATCGACGAAGGCGACGCCTTTAAGTCCGTCATAGGACGACGGTAGTCCCTCCCCGAACGTCCCGGCCGAGGCTCCGCTCTCCTTCTCCCGGATGGCGGCGGCGAAGCCGGAATAGAGGTTCGTGAAGGCTTCGATATAGCCTTCCGGGTGGCCCGGCGGCGTCCGGGTTCGAATGCGCGCACCATCGGTGAGATCGTCGCGGCCGCGCTTGATCGTGGCTGGAGCGCCGAAGAGCCCGGTGAAGACCAGCTCATTCGGCTGCTCCTGATGCCAGACGAGACTGCCTTTCTCGCCGAAGACCCGCAGCCTCAAGCCGTTCGACTGGCCGATCGCCACCTGTGAAGACCACAGAAGGCCCCGCGCACCACCTTCGTAGCGGATCATCACGTGGGCGTTGTCGTCCAGTGCTCGCCCCTCGACGAAAGTCGCGAGATCGGCGGCGACGGCCTCGGCCTTCAATCCGCTTACGAAACCCGCGAGATGATAGGCATGAGTGCCGATGTCACCAATCGAACCGCCGCGCCCGTTCTTCTTCGGATCCGTGCGCCAGGCCGCCTGCTGGTTGCCTTGCAGTTCGATCCCTGTGGCCATCCATTCCAGCGGATATTCGACCTGCACCACGCGGACTTTGCCAAGGTCCCCGCGCGCAACCATTGCGCGCGCCTCATGAACCATCGGATAACCGCTGTATGTGTAGGTCACCCCGAGGAAACGCCCCGTCGTTTGCGCCAGGTCATGAAGAGCGATCGCATCCTCGACGGTTGTCGTCATCGGCTTCTCGCAGATGACGTCGAACCCGGCTTCGAGAAACGCTTTGGCGATCGGAAAGTGCGTATGGTTGGGCGTGCAGATCGCAACGACATCGATGCGGTCATCCCGTGTGCGCTCTCCCGCGACCATAGCGAGATAGTCGCCATAAGAGCGGTCCCGGTCGATGAAGTTAGTAGAGGCGAAACTGTGCCCCCGTTCGGCATCGACATCGAACGCGCCTGCGACGAGATCGTAGTGGTTATCGAGACGTGCGGCAAAGCGATGGATGCCGCCGATATAGGCCCCTTCGCCGCCACCGACCATGCCGAGACGAAGACGACGGTCGGACAGGTTTGTTTTCGACACGGACAAGGCCCTTAGATCCCGAGAATTTCTTTGTTGACGGACCGGTCCGCGCCGGACTTCACGAAGTCGTCGAAAGCGCGATCCGAAACTTTGATGATATGGTCGCGAATGAAGCGTGCGCCCTCGGCCGCACCGTCTTCCGAGTTTTTCAGGCAGCACTCCCACTCGAGCACTGCCCATCCGTCAAAGCCGTAGCCCGTGAGTTTCGAGAAGATGGCGCCGAAATCGACCTGTCCGTCTCCCGGCGAGCGGAAGCGGCCGGCGCGGTTGACCCAAGGCTGATACCCGCCATAGGCCCCCGTCTTGCCCGTGGGCCGGAACTCCGCATCCTTGACGTGGAAGGTCTTGATACGCTGGTGGTAATGATCGATGTAGGCGAGGTAGTCGATCGACTGGAGCACCAGATGGCTCGGATCGTACATGATGTTGCAGCGCGCATGGTTGTCGACGCGCTCCAGGAACATCTCGAAGGTCAGGCCGTCATGCAGATCCTCGGTCGGATGGATTTCGTAGCAGACGTCGACCCCCTCCTGGTCGAAGGCATCGAGGATCGGCCGCCATCGCCGCGCCAGTTCATCGAAGCCATCGGAAATCAGCCCGTCCGGCCATTGCGGATAGGGGTAGAAATAGGGCCACAGAAGCGTTCCGCTGAACGTCGTATGACGATCGACACCGAACCGGCGCGAGGCCTTGGCAGCGCAGAGCAACTGGTTGACAGCCCATTCCTGCCGGGCCTTGGGATCACGGTGCACCCTGGCAGGCGCAAAAGAATCGGCCGGCAGGTTGAAGGATGGGTGAAGGGCGACGAGTTGTCCCTGCAAGTGACTGGCAAGATCCGTCACGACGAGGCCATGCGCGTCAAGAGTACCCTTGATCTCGTCGACATAGTCCTGGCTATCCGCCGCACGTTCGAGATCGATCACCCTGCTGTCCCAGGTCGGGATCTGTACGCCCTTGAACCCCTTGTCGGCAGCCCAACCCGCTAAGCCCTTCAACGAGTTGAAAGGCGCTTCATCGCCGGCAAATTGCGCAAGAAACACGCCGGGACCCTTGATGGTTCTCATGCTTGTCGTCCTCAGATCAAAATGGTGTCGAGGCAGTGCCGCGATTAGACGCCGACGCGCTGTTTCCTGCGACCTTCAAGCTGGTCCTTCGAAGCGGCGTTGACTTCCGCCCGCTCGCTCACCTGCGGCACGCCGACATCCCACCAGGCGTCGCCCGGCGTCCAGGTGAAGGCGTCGGAGACGATGGTGATGACTGTGGTGCGGTCGGTCGTCTGCGCCCATTCGACGGCGTCGCCGAGATCGGCGAGGCTTTCGACGCGGCGCGTCAGCGCGCCCATCGCCTCGGCATGTTTGGCGAAGTCGACGGCGAAGGGTTCCTTGACGCGGCAATCCTTGATGAGATTGTTGAACCCCGGCGTGCCCTTGGCGTTCTGCAGGCGGTTGATCACCGCATAGCCGCCATTGTCGCAGACGAGGAGGATCATCTTGTGGCCGGAGAGCACGGTCGAATAGATGTCCGAGTTCATCATCATATAGGTGCCGTCGCCGATCATGACGATGGGCGTGCGGGTGGAGTCAGCCATGGCGGCACCCCAGCCGGCGGCGATCTCGTAGCCCATGCAGGAGAAGCCGAACTCGCAATCGAAGGTGTTCGGCGCCTTGACGCGCCAGTTCTTCATCACCTCGCCCGGCAGGCCGCCGGCGGCGGTGATGATCAGGTCACGGTCCTTCGCCTTGGAATTGACGATGCCGACGACCTGGGCATAGGTCGGCACCGGCGCATTCGTGGGCTTCTGGTAGCCGTCGAGCGCATCGTTCCACTTGGCGAATTCCAGCCGGCCCTTTTCCGTCCAAGCGCCATCGGCCTTGTGGTCGCCGAGCGCTGCTTCCAGTTCGCCCACCGTTTCCAGCGCATCGCCGACGACGGCGACGGCGCGGTGCTTGTTGGCATCCCAGCGCGCGGCGTTAATCGAGACGAAGCGGGCGTCCGGCGAAAAGGCCGTCCAGGAGCCGGTGGTGAAATCCATCAACCGCGTGCCGACGGCGAGCACCACGTCGGCTTCCGCCGCTAGCGCATTGGCCGAGGTGGAGCCGACAATGCCGATCGGGCCGACATGGGCCGGGTGGTCGTGGGTGACCGTGCCCTTGCCGGCAATGGTTTCGCAGAGCGGGATGCCGTGTTTTTCGGCGAAGGCGGCGAGTGCCGTTTCCGCACCGGAATAGCGCACGCCGCCGCCGGAGATGATCAGCGGGCGTTTTGCCGCTTTCAATACGCGCACGGCTTCTGCAAGGCTGTCGCGATCGGGGCGCGGGCGGGGAACCTTGTGGACAGTCGGCGCGAAGAAGCTCTCCGGATAGTCCCAGGCGACTTCCTGCACGTCCTGCGGCAAGCCGATGAAGGCGGGGCCGCAATCGGCCGGGTCGAGCATGACGGCGACGGCCTGCGGCAGCGAGGAAAGGATCTGTTCCGGATGGACGATGCGGTCCCAATAGCGCGTCACGGCCTTGAAGGCGTCGTTGACGGTGATCGTCGGATTGCCGAAATGCTCGACCTGCTGCATGACCGGGTCGGGACGACGGTTGGCAAAACTGTCGCCGGCAAGAAGCAGGATCGGCAGGCGGTTGGTATGCGCCACGCCCGCGGCCGTCACCATATTCAGCGCGCCGGGGCCGATGGAGCTGGTCGCGACCATGATCTGGCGGCGGCGCGTCGCCTTGGCGAAGCCGATCGCGGCGAGCGCCATCGACTGCTCGTTCTGGCCGCGCCAGGTCGGCAGCGTGTCCTTGACCGCTTCCAGCGCTTCCGAAAGGCATGTAACATTGCCGTGGCCGAAGATGGCGAAGACGCCGGGAAACAGCGGCTCGCGCTGTCCATCGATCTCGGTGAACTGGTTGCAGAGGTAGCGCACCAGGGCTTGTGCCATGGTCAGGCGGATGGTGGACATGGTAAACCTCCCTGAGCTGGCCTCCGGCGCCGGCTCCTATTGAGAAACTTTTATTTCATGTAATTATTTTTTGCAATACTTATTGCAGATCAGAACTGCAGGGTGCAATCCGCCCAGGCGCCGCTCGACTGGCTGGACGCCAGCGCCGCCTCGATGAACTTCACGCCGAGCGCACCATCCTCCACCGTCGGATATTCCAGCAACCCTTCGGGCAAGGTCCGGCCGAGGCGCCGCGCCTCGACGGCGATGGCGAATTCCTCGTAGAGATTGCCCCAGGCATCGCTCAACGCCTCGGGATGGCCGCGCGGCATGTGCACGAAACGCGCCGCATGCACGCCGATGCCGGCACCCTCGCCGCGCGTGAGGATGCGCGCGGGTTCGCCGAAGCGGCGGAAATGCAGGAGTTCCGGCTCTTCCTGGTTCCATTCCAGGCTCGCCTTGTCGCCGAAAGCGCGGATGCGCAGGCCGCAATGGGCGCCGGGCGCGACCTGCGAGATCATGATCGTGCCGGGAATATCGCCCTCGTAGCGCACATGCATGAAGGCGGTGTCCTCCAGCGCCTTCGGCGGCCCGAGCGTGTGGAACTCGGCGCGCACCGCCGTGACCGGGCGGCCGCAGACGAAGGCGCCGAGATGGTGGCAATGGGTGCCGATATCACCGGTCGTGAAGGTAGGGCCGACGATAGACGGATCGACGCGCCATTGCGCGCCGGCACCGGCATCCTTCGGCGGCGTCAGCGCCCATTCCTGGAGATATTCGACATGCACCTGCTGCAACTTGCCGAGCGCGCCCTCGCGGATCATCTGGCGGGCCTGGCGCACCATGGCGGAGGCGGCATAGGCATAGGTCACGCCGAAGACGAGGCCCGTTTCCTTCTGCCGGCGCACCAGATCGAGCGCATCGTCGAGCGTCGTGGTCAGCGGCTTGTCGCTGATCACGTCGATGCCCTTTTCCATGAAGGCGACGGCGATGGCATGGTGGGAATTGTTGGGCGTGGTGATCGCGACGGCATCGATGCCGTCCGGCCGCGCCGCCTCGCGCTCCGCCATCACGCGGTAGTCGGTATAGATGCGATCGTCGGCGAGCAGCCAGGCCCGTCCGGATTCCTTTGCGACCTGCGGCCGGGACGACAGCGCGCCGGCAACCACATCCCAGCGGTTGGAGAGCCGCGCACCGCGCGCATGCACCTTGCCGATGAAACTGCCCTGCCCGCCGCCGACGACACCGAGCCGCAAGCGGCGCTCGGCCAACGGGAATTCTGCCTTGTCGGAACCCTCTGCCATTGTCACCTCCCTCAAAATCCTCGCTGGCCCGAAAACGGGCTTGCAGAATTATTATTGACAGAATATCAAAAGTGCAACGAATTTTGCATTCCGATTTTCCGGGAGGAACCGATGACGAGAATAGCCCTGCTCGGCTGCGGCCGCATTGGCAAAATGCACGCGGCCACCATCGTGCGCGCCGAAGGCGCCGAACTCACCGCCGTCTACGACCCGGTCGCAGCCGCCGCCGAAGAGATCGGCCGGCGCTACGGCTGCACCGTCGCCGCCAGCGCTGAGGAGGCGATCGCGCTCGCCGACGCCGTGCTGATCGCGACCTCGACGGCGACCCATGCGGACCTCATCGAAGCTTCCGCCAAGGCCGGCAAGGCGATCTTCTGCGAGAAGCCGATCGACCTGTCGCTCGACCGCGTCATCGCCTGCCGCCAGGCCATCGCGGGCTTCGAACGGCCCGTGCAGATCGGCTTCAACCGCCGCTTCGACCCCGGCCACCGCGCCGCCCACGATGCGACGCGCGCCGGCGAGATCGGCGATCTCCAGCAGGTCATCATCACCTCGCGCGATCCGGGCCTCGCCTCACGCGACTATCTCAGGGTCTCCGGCGGCATCTTTCGCGACATGACCATCCACGACTTCGACCTCGCCCGCTTCATGCTGGGCGAAGAGCCCGTCGAGGTTTTCGCCACCGGCAGCACGCTCGTCGATCCGACGCTCGCGGAATTCGGCGACGTCGATTCCACGATGATCGTCATGCGCACCGCAAGCGGCAAGCTCTGCCACATCAACAATTCCCGCGCCGCGGCCTATGGCTACGACCAGCGCGTCGAGCTTTTCGGCTCGAAGGGCATGCTGATCTCCGGCAACCGCCGCGCCCACCATGTCGAGCGCTTCAATGCCACGACGACGGGTGCGGGCGAGCCCTATCTCGACTTCTTCATCGAACGCTACGTCGAAGCCTTCGAACTCGGCCTCCAGTCGTTCCTCGCCTGCGTCGCCTCAAACACCAGGCCGGACGCCACCTTCGAGGATGGCGAGAAGGCACTGGTGCTGGCCGAGGCGGCCATTCGCTCCAAGGCGGAAGGCCGCTTCGTGAAGGTCGGCGAGATTACCGGCTGACCTCAATGCTTGCGCCGCTGCTTGCCCGTGACTGTCGGGATCTCGGGCGAGCCCTTCTTGTCTTCCTGAAGCAGCGCGGCGAGCGCCACCGCAATCGTCTGCGTCAGGCACATGGGTGCGGCGAGCGAGCGCGAGAACGAATATTCGTCTTCCGGAATCGTGAAGAGCACCGTCGCATTCTTGGCGAGCGGCGAGAGCTGGCTGTCGGTGATCGCCACGATCGGCGTGCCGTTTTCCGCCGCGACATCGGCGATCGTCACCACTTCCTTGGCATAGTGCCGGAAGGCGATGGCGACCAGCACGTCCTTCTTGCCCATCACCTTCGCCATTTCCGGCGCAAGCCCGCCAGCCGGATCGAGAAGAATGACGCGGCATTGCAGCATGGAGAGCACGTAGCGCAGGAATTTCGCAATCGGCTCCGACCGCAGCTGGCCGGCGATGAAGATCGTGTTGGCGTTCTTCAGCGCGCGGGCGGCCTGCGAAAGGCTCTCCTCCGTCGTCGTGTTCAAAAGCTCCTGCAAGGTCGCGATGTCGCGCACGACTAGATCGTGCAGGAAACCGAGATTGCCCTTGCGCTTGGTCTTTTCCAGATCGACGTCGAGCGCGCTGATGCGTTCGCGATAACCGGGTGCGGCGGTCGACAGCCGGCTCTGGAACACCGACTGGAGCTGCTTGAAGCCGGAAAAGCCGAAATTCTGCGCGAAACGCACGAGGATGGACGGATGCGCGCCGCACTGTTCGGCAATCGCATTGATCGACTGCATGGCCACGACGTTGGGGTTCTGCGTGATGAACCGCGCGACCTGCTGGAACCGGTCGCTGAGGTTGGGATAGGCTTCCGTGACGATGTTGAAGAAGGTCTCGTAGTTCGCCGTTTTCGGTGGCGGCTGGTCGGACTGTTTTACCCGCGGCATTGAGCCTCCACTCCCCAGAGTTCGTGTCATTTCAGAAACCGTGCAGTATTGCATAAATCAAAAGTCTGCAACGTTTTGGCCGAAGCCGGGAAACAGCACTCAAAAGCGTCAGGCGCCGACACTCGAACGGGCATGCGCCGCGATCTCGTCGCGGTTGACGACGAGCGCCGGATCGAGCGTGCCCTTGAAGAAATCGAGGATGTTGGTCGCCGCCGAGATCGCCATGCGCCGCCCACAGGCTTCGGTCAGCCCGGCATTGTGCGGCGAGAGCACGACGCGCTCGCAGGCGAGCATCGGGTCGTCGCGCGCCGGCGGTTCGGAATCGAGCACGTCGAGGCCGGCCGCGGACAGGCGCCCCTCGTTGAGCGCGGCGAGCAACGCCGCCTCGTCGATCAGCCCGCCGCGCGCCGTGTTGACGAGGATGGCGGAGCGCTTCATCACCGCCAGTTCCGCCGCCCCGATGAGCGGTTCCGCGCCGGATTTCGGCACATGCAGCGACACCACGTCGGCCTGCCGGAGGCCATCGCGCAGGTCTGCGACCGGGGTCACGCCGGCCGCCGCGATCTCGGCGGCGTCTTGGAACTTGTCATAGGCCAGCACCGCCATGCCGAGCACCATCGCGATCTGCGCCAGTCTCCGGCCAATGCGCCCGAAACCCACGACAAGCAGGGTCCGCCCGTCGAGTTCGTCAGCATCGAGGGTGTTGCGGTAGTTCCAGTCGCCGGCCCGCATTTTTTGGTCAAAAAGCACGGTGCGGCGTGCGGCCGACAGCATCAGCATCGCGGCATGTTCGGCCACGGCTCGCGAATTCACGTCACCCACGACGGCAAGCGGTATACCGCGGCCGTTCAGCGCTTCAACATCGACGGAATCATACCCCACGCCGTGGCGCGAGACGATCTTGAGCTGCGGCGCGCCGGCGATGAACTCCGCCGGCAGCGGCTGGGTGCGGATGAGCAGCGCATCGGCGGCGGCGAGGAACGGCCGGTAGCTCGCCGCGGAAACCTCCTCGACATAATCGACCGTCACGCCCGGCGCGGAGTGCAGGACCGCAAGTCCATCCGCATGGATCTTGCCGGCCACCAGGATCCTCGGCATTCAATAGCCTCCCGTATCGATCTTGTTTTCGGGAGCGACCTCCTGCACGAGCTCGCGGAATTTTCGCACGCTCGCATCGGCGGCGGCGGCAAGCAGGCGGACGTCGTTGGAGACGGTGATGAAATCGAAGCCCCAGCCGACGGCCTCGGCCGCATATTCGGGGGTGCCGTTGTGGAGGGCCGCACGCTTGCCGGCCTTGTGCGCCGCATGGAGAATCCGCTTGATCGCCTCGATCATCTCCGGCTCGCGGCGGTCGAAGCCGGGCGCATAGCGCTTGCCCTGAAGCCCGAGCGTCAGGTCCGCCGGGCCGATATAGACGCCGTCGAGGCCGGGGGTGGCGAGAATGTCTTCGAGGTTCTCATAGGCCTGCGCGGTCTCGATCATGGCGAGGCAGATGATCTCGTCATCGGCTTCCGCGGCATAACCGGGGCCGGCGGAGAAGAGTGCCCGGCTCGGCCCGAAACTGCGCACGCCTGCGGGCGGATAGCGCACGTAGGAGACCAGCCGTTCGGCCTCGGCGCGCGTGTTGATCATCGGGCAGATGACGCCGTAGGCGCCGGCGTCCAGCGCCTTCATGATATCGGCGGGGTCAAGCCAGGGCACACGCACCAGCGGCGTCACGCCGCTTGCCCGCATCGCCTGCAACATCGGCACCGTGCCGTCATAACCGACGATGCCGTGCTGCATGTCGATGGTGAGCGAATCGTAGCCCTGACCGGCCATGATTTCGGCGCTGAAGGAATTGCCGATCGAAAGCCAGCCGTTGATGACGGGCTTGCCCTCCGCCCAGCGCTGCTTGACACCGTTCTTGATCATGGCTCTCTCCTCAAACCGTCATCTGCGCGAGTTTGACATTGGAATAATCCAGAATGCCCTCGGTGCCACCCTCGCGGCCCATGCCGCTTGCCTTGATGCCGCCAAAGGGCGCCTCGGCCGCCGCGAGCGCAAAGCTGTTGACGCCGACCATGCCCGCCTCCAGCCGCGCCGCCGCCTCTCGGGCGCGCCCGGCATCGCGCGTGAAGACATAGGCGGAGAGGCCCATCTCGGAGGCGTTCGCCCGCTCGAAGACCTCGTCCGCCGAGGAGAAAGGCGTGATGGCGGCGATCGGGCCGAAATTCTCCTCGGCGATCGCCTTGGCATCGTCCGGCAGGCCGGTGACGACGGTCGGCTCAAAGAAGAAGCCGGCATTCATGCCGGCCGGGCGGCGGCCGCCGGCAAGGATCTTGCCGCCGCGGTCGCTGGCGTCGGCGATGATCTCCTCGATCGCCAGCCTGCGGCGCTCGTTGATCAGCGACCCCATCTGCGTCGCCTCGTCGAGGCCATGGCCGAGCTTCAGCGCTTTTGCCCGCGCCGCGAAACCATCGGCAAAGCGATCGTGCAGCGACTCGTGCACGTAGAAGCGGTCCGGCGTGACGCAGACCTGGCCGGCATTGGCGTATTTCGTCGGCACGGCGAGGTCGAGCGCCCGGTCGAGATCGGCATCGTCGAAGACGATCATCGGCGCATTGCCGCCGAGTTCCATGCTGACGCGCTTCACCGTCTCGGCGCTGTCGCGGATCATCTGCTGGCCGACGCGGGTCGAGCCCGTCAGCGAAACCTTGCGCACGAGGGCCGAGGCCATAATGGGCTTGTAGGTATTGCCGGTCGGGCCGATCAGAAGATTGGCGACGCCTGCGGGAAGGCCGGCCTCGCGCAGGCAATCGAACAGGATCATCGCCACACCCGGCACCTCGACCGAAGGCCGGACGATGACGGCACAGCCGGCCGCAAGTGCGGGCGCGACCTTGCGGGCGATCAGCGCCGCCGGGAAATTCCACGCCGTGAAGGCCGCGACGACACCGACGGGCTCATGTGACACTTCCAGCCGGCCGCCCGGCGCGCGGCTTTCGACGATGCGGCCGTAGATGCGACGGGCCTCTTCCGCGTACCAGCGGAACTGGTCGACGGCGAGGCCCCATTCACGACCGGCCTGCGCCAGCGGCTTGCCGGTTTCGAGCGTGATCTGGCGGGCCGCTTCCGCAGCGCGCGCAGCCATGACATCGGCGACCTTGTGCAGTGCATCCGCGCGCGCCCAGGCGGGCGTCGCCTTCCAGCTGCGGAAGGCGCGTTCGGCAACGGCGATCGCCCTTTCCGTATCCTCCACGGCGGCGGCGGGCACCACGCCGAGAACCTCGCCATTGCCGGGATCGGTGATCTCGGTGGAGGCCCCGCGCGCCGGCCCCGACCAGGCGCCGTCAATGAACAAACCGTAGGAACCGTACATGTCACCTCCTCCATGCCGGCGGTGCAAAAGGCCGCATCCGCCAGCAGCATTTCCCATTCACAAAAGAAGCAATCTTTATTGCAAGTCAAGAATTATCCGCAACGTTTGGTGCGGACCCGCATTCCCGCCCACTATTCAGCTTGGACTTTCGGGCAGCGTCAGCCGCGTGCGCTCGCGTGTCGTCATTGCGACGACAATCTGGTCCGCGAGGCAGGTGGCGACGAGCCCGTCCCAGGCCGTCGAGCCATCCGCCGCCGGCGTGCCGCCGCGGATACCGTCGATCCAGGCCTGATTCTGGAGGCGATAGGCATCGCGGAAGCGGGGCACCCAGTTTGCCGGGAAAGACCCCTCCTCCGCGCCGTTGCGCCGTGTGCGGGTGACGGCCGGATGCGCCATGCCGATCGTGCCGCCCGCGCAGACCGCTTCGGCGTGGACGTGGTAGCCGTAGTCGGCATTCATGAAGAGTTCCACGGAAACGAGGCTGCCCGCCGCCGTTTCGAAGATGAACATGGCGGGGTCGTTGCTCGCCTCAGACGGGCAGGGAATGACGGTGACGGCGGTGTATTCCGTCGAGAGCAGCCAGCGGCAGACGTCGATCTCGTGCACCAGCGAATTGGTGACGGCCATCGCGCCGGTGAACCACGATGGCGCTGCCGCATTGCGATGCTGGCAATGCAGGATGCGCACGGCACCGAGCGTGTTGTCGTCGATCGCTGCCTTCATTTCGCGATAGGCGGGATCGAAGCGGCGCATGAAGCCGGTCTGGACCAGCCGCCGGCCGGATCGCGCCTCGGCCGTGACGATCTCCAGGCATTCGGCGGTGCTTGTCGCGAGCGGCTTTTCGCAGAGGACCGGCTTGCCCGCCGCGATCGCCGCCAGCACGAGCCGGTGATGCGTCGCATCCGGCGAGGCGATGAGCACTGCTTCGACGGCGGGATCGGCGATCAGCGCCTCGGCGTCCGTCGTCGCCCTCGCCCCGCGCGCGGCCGCCTCGGCACGGGCAGGGTCGGCATCGGCCACGGCAACGAGGTGCGCGCCCGAAACATCGCTGGCAAGGATGCGCGCATGCTCCGCCCCCATCACGCCCGCGCCGATGACGCCAATTCCGATGCTTTTCACGGTTCTTCCTCCCATCCGCGTCAAACCGCAAGCCAGGCGCCGTTGCGCGACGATGTCTGGATCGTCTCCACCAGCGTCTGAATGCGCAGGCCGGCGCGGAAATTGAACGGTTCTGGCCTGAGGCCGGCGATCGCGTCGAGATAACCGGCGACTTCGATCGCCTTCAGGTCATTGAAGCCGAGCTGGTGGCCGGGTGCGACGCAGAAGCGACCATAGGGCACATGGTCTGGACCGGCCTCGATGCGGCGGAAACCCTGGCGGCCCTTGGCATCGCCCGTCGAATAGAAATGAAGTTCGTTGAAGCGCTCCTGCGAGAAGGCGAGCGCGCCTTTGGTGCCGTAGACCTCGAAATCGTGCTGCATCTTGCGGCCGGTGGCGACCCAGTTGCCCTCGATCGAGCCCGTCGCGCCGTTTTCGAAGCGCAGGAAGGCGCGGCCGATATCGTCCGTCTCGACGGTCCGCACGCCGCCCTTGCCGTCGGGGCGGCTGGCGATCACCGTCACGCAATCGCCCATGACCCTGGTGATCGGGCCGACGAGGAACTCGGCCGTCGCCAGCGCATGGCTGCCCAGATCCGCCAGCACCCCGCCGCCCGCCGGATCGTGCCGGAAGGTGAAGGGTGCGGCCGGATCGGCCATATAGTCCTCCGCATGGAGGCCGCGATAGCCGCGGATGTCCCCCAGTTCCCCGCCGGCGATCATCTCCCTCGCGAGGCCGAGCATCGGGTTGCAGAGATAGTTGAAGCCGACCTGCGTCCTGACGCCGGCCTTTTCCGCGGCGTCCGCCATTTCGCGCGCGTCGCTCGCAAGCGGGGCGAGCGGCTTTTCGCAATAGACGTGTTTGCCGGCGGCGATTGCCGCGAGCGCCATCTCCTTGTGCAGGGCGTTGGGGGCGGTGATGTCGATCACGTCGATGTCCGGGTCCGCCACCAGGCTCCGCCAGTCATCCGTGGCCCGTGCGAAACCGAAGGCGGCGCGTGCGGCTTCCGCCTGCGCCAGGGTCACGTCGGCAATCGTCGCCAGCTCCACGTCACAGGGCAGATCGAAGACCCGCTCGGCGGCGGCAAAGCCGAAGACGTGCGTCTTGCCCATGAAACCCGAGCCGATAAGGCCAAGACGGAGCTTCTTTTTCATTCTCTGTGTTTCCTCAGATGATGCGCAGTTTGTTGAATGCAATTATCGTTGCAAAAATATGAAAGTGTCAATATTTGTTTTGCAAGACGCCTTCCCTCGAACCTGGAGCCCGACCATGAAAGCCAAACTCGGCATTGCGCCCATCGCCTGGTGGAACGACGACCTGCCGGAAATCAGCAGCGATATCTCGCTGGAAGGATGCCTTGCCGAAGCGCGCGAAGCGGGTTTCACCGGCATGGAGACCGGCCGCCGTTTCCCGATGGATGCGGCGACGCTGCGCCCGATCCTCGACCAGCACGGCATGAGCGTGTGCGGCGGCTGGTTCTCGGGCCTGCTGCTCGACGGTGACATCGCGGCAGAAAAGGACCGGATCGCAGCGCAGATGGCCCTGTTCAAGGCCGTCGGCGCGCCCTGCATCGTCTATGGCGAGACGGCGGGCACGATCCAGGGCGACCGTACGGCGCCGCTTGCGACGAAGCGCAAGCTCTCCGAGGACGAGATCAAGACCTATGGCCGCAAGATGACGGCCTTTGGCGAATGGTGCGCCGACCAGGGCATGCCGATTTCCTACCACCACCATATGGCCGCCCCGATCGAGACCGAGCAAGAACTCGACCTCCTGATGAAACATTCCGGCGAGGGCCTCCCCCTGCTCTTCGACGCCGGCCACATGGCCTTCGCCGGCGGCGACGTGCTGCGGGTCATCGACAAGCACCACACGCGCATCACCCACGTGCACACCAAGGACGTGCGCCTGCCGGTGATCGACGCGCTCGACCGCACGCGGGAAAGTTTCCTCGACGCCGTGATCAAGGGCGCCTTCACGGTTCCCGGCGATGGCAGCCTCGATTTCGAGGCCATCGTCAAGCGCCTCGCCTCCTACGGCTACGAGGGCTGGTTCGTCGTCGAGGCGGAGCAGGACCCCACCCACAATCCGCCGCTCGACATGGCAAAGATCGGCCATAAGGAACTCCTCCGCGTGATGGCTGCCGCCGGTTACGAGGTTGTCTGCTGAGCGCGAGAACCTCCGGACTCCGCCCTTTCCTCCGTCATGGTCGGGCTTGACCCGACCATCCATGCCGCGGGTACTGCGCGGATCCTCGGGTCAAGCCCGAGGATGACGTTGGAGGGTAGGAAGGCTCGCAACCCCGCAAACCAGACCCCGCATGCAATGCGATGCACGCCGGATTGTCTGTCCGGCGTGCGCTTCTCAGATCGTCCCGCCGAGCGAGGATTCCAGCAGCGCCAGCTCCTGCCCGCCGGCCATCATGTCCTGCAGCGCCGCTGCATCCACCGTGCCGCGTTCGGCGGTGCCCAGCGTCTGGCCGCGGTTCAGCACCGTGAAGCGGTCGCCGACGGCGAGCGCGTGGCGGACATTGTGGGTGATGAAGACGACGCCGATGCCCTGCTTGCGCACCCGGTCGATGGTGCTCAGCACATTCGCCGTCTGGCGCACGCCGAGTGCCGAGGTCGGTTCGTCGAGGATCAGCACCTTGGCGCCGAAATAGACGGCGCGGGCGATGGCGACCGTCTGGCGTTCACCGCCGGAAAGCGTGCCCACCGCCTGGTCGGGGCCGCGCAGGCTGATGCCCATCTTGCGCATTTCCTTGACGGTAATGTCGTCGGCCTTGGCCGTGTCGAAGGTCCGGAAGGGCCAGACGCCGCGCTCCGGCTCACGTCCCATCCAGAAATTGCGGCTGACGCTCATCAGCGGGATCATGGCGAGGTCCTGGTAGACCGTCGCGATGCCCGCCGTCATGGCATCGCGCGGGCTCTGGAACAGCGTCGGCGTGCCTTCCACCAGCACCTCGCCGCCGCTCGGCTTGTAGACGCCGGACATGATCTTGATGAAGGTCGATTTGCCGGCACCGTTGTCGCCGAGCAGGCAATGGCATTCGCCTGCGCGGATATCGAAGGAGACGCCGGCCAGCGCGATGACATGGCCAAAATGCTTGGTGATGTCTTTCATCTCCACGATGGCGGCCATCAGCGTTCTCCCGTGATGATGCGGCGGATATAGGTGTTCATGATCACGGCCGTCAGCAGGATAAGGCCGAGGAACACCCGGAAGAGCGAGCTTTCCGCATTGGCGAAGAACAGGCCCTGCTGCACCACGCCGAAGATGATGGCGCCAAGTGCGGCCCCGATGACCGAGCCGTAACCGCCGGTCAGCAAGGCGCCGCCGATGACCACGCAGATGATCGCCTCGAACTCCTTCAGGAGACCGCGGTCGGCCGCCGCCGAGCCGAATTCCATCACCTGGCAGGTCGCAAAGACGCAGGCGCAGAAGGCGGAAAACATGAACATGAGGATTTTGACGCGATTCACCGGCACGCCGACGTAGCGCGCGGCGAGCGCATCGCCCCCGGCCGCAAAGATCCAGTTGCCGAACTTGGTGCGCGTCAGCAGCCAATGGCCGAAGATCACCAGCACGATCGCCCAGACGACGAGCATCGGGATGCCGTCGATGACCGGCTGGCCGGCGCGGTTGCCGCGGGTGAAGGTGGCGATCCAGCCCGCCTCCCCCATCCAGGTGAAGAGCCAGCCCAGAACCTTGCCGCCGAAGATCGGCGCTAGCCAATCGGTCGCCGCCTTCTCCGCGACGCCGCCGATGATGGTCTGCCGGGTGAAGTAGATCGAGCCCCAGATGGTCAGCCCGCGCAGGATATAGAGGAAGGCGAGCGTCACGATGAAGGACGGCAGGCCGGTGCGGATGACCAGCCAGCCGTTCACGCCGCCGAGCAGGATGCAGAAGACGAAGGTCGCGATGATGGCGAGCCACAGCGGCACGCCGATATGGACCGAGAGAATGGCGATCATCACCCCGGAAAAGCCGATCATCGAGCCGGTCGAAAGATCGAACTCGCCGGCGATCATCAGGAGACAGGCGCCGACCGCGATCACCATGAACTGGGCCGAGACCACCGTCCAGTTCATCACGCCTTCCGCGGCGAACATGCCGCTGTCGCCGGCAATGACGGCAAACAGCAGGAAGACCAGGATGGTGCCGCAGATGCCGCCGAGCTCGGGCCGGATCAGCGCGCGCCGAAGCGGCGAGACGGGTTTGATGCGCTCGTCCTTCAGCGCGTCTGGAATGACGTCCGTCATGAATGCATTCTCCTCCCTCGAAAAAGACTTTTGGCGCGCACGGGCAGGTCGCCCGGCGCGCCAAAAAACCCGTCAGATCAACGGTACTGGCCCGCCAGCGACTCGACGAGCGCGATATTGTCCTTCGTAACGAAGCCGGGGCCAGTGAAGATGGAGTTGGCCGGCGCCACGCCGTAGCGCACATAGCTCGTCAGCACCTGGATCGGGATCGAGCCCTGCAGGAACGGCTGCTGGTCGATCGCAAAGTTGATCGTGCCGTCCTTGATGGCGGCGGAAATCTCGGCCGAGAGGTCGAACGTGCCGAAATAGAGATCGCCGTCGAGGCCCATTTCCTTGACCGCCCGGATCGACGGTTCGGCCGAGTTGGGGCCGAGCGTCAGGATCGCGCCGGTATCGGGATTGGCGGTGAGGTAGGCCTTCACCTTGTTCTGTACTTCCGACGGGTCGATGCCGGAATCGACCATCTGGTTGCCGAGTTCCACGCCGATGCCCTCGGCAAAACCGCGGCACCGCTCCACGGAGGCCGGGTTGGTGATGTAGTGGTTGACGCAGAGGAAGCTCTTGATGCCCGCTTCCTTGGCGCGCTTGCCGGCGCCGAGGCCCGCTTCAAATTCCGGCTGGCCGACATGCATCAGCGCGCCGAGCTTCTGGCTTTCCTCGACCGTGCCCGAATTGACGGTCACAACCGGAATGCCCTTGGCGATGGCGTCCTTGATCGGCCCTTCGAGCACGTTGAAGTCGGCGATCGTGACGATGATGCCGTCGACGCCGGCAGCCGAACTCTGCTGCACGAGGCGCGCCATGTCGGCGAGGTCGCCCGTCGGCGGATTGCGATATTCGGTCTCGACGCCCATCTGCTCGTTCGTGACCTTGATGGCGTTCTTGATGACGTTGAACCAGCTGTCGCTATCCGGGCCATGGCTGATCCAGACAAACTTTTCGCCATCCGCATTGGCCACACCGGCAAAGGCCGTCGTGGCGAGCAGCGCGCCGAGGGCGAGCGATTGCAGAATTTTCTTCATGAACGATTTCCTCCCGAAATTGGCTTCCTGTTCCTCCCCGCCCGAAGCCGTTGCGGGTAACTGTCAGGCCGCGCGCTTGGCGCCCTGTGCAGACAAAGCGGCGTCCAGTTTCGCCTGGTCCCAGCCTTCCGCGACGGCCCGGGCGAGCAGCTCCTGCTGGCTTTCCGGCGCAAGACCGCCGAGCGGCGGATCGGTGTCGAGATTGGTCGGGAACGGGTAGCCGTCCGCCGTCGCGGCGATCACCGCGCGCCGACCCTGCGGCGAGAGTGCCGCCAGATGCGGGTAGACGGCGCGGGCCATGGCGGTACGGTCGAGGTTTTCCATGTGGCGCGCGAAGGCCGAGGCCGTCTGGATGAGGTTGACCATGCGCACGACATCCGCGGTCCGGTTCTCGCCGGCAGCGTGGAACAGCGCGGGGCTGAAGAAGATCGCGTCGCCCTTTTCGAGGGCGAGCTGGACATAGTTCTCCTCGAAATAATCGCGGAATTCCGGCCGCGTGGCGGCGACATAGCCCGGCAGGTAGCGCTGCGAATGCGGCAGCAGCTTCGTCGTGCCGCTCTCGACGGGCATGTCGCAATGGGCGACGCCGCCTTGCAGGATGAGGGTCGGACCGGTGGCGTGGATGTGGCTCGGATATTCCGCCATCTGCTCCGGCTTCATGAAGCCGAGATGGTAATCGCGGTGCGGCGCCTGCGCCTTGCCGCCGGGGCGCACCTGGTTGACCTGCGTGGCGATCTGGTAGCCCGGGCCGAGCCAAGCGCGGCAGGCGATATCGATCACCGGGTTGGCCATGTAGCGGGCGTAAACGGCGGGATCGCGCAGGCAGAGCTTTTGCAGGCTGTTCCAGATGCGGTCATTGGCGCCGGCCTTGGCGAAATGGTCGCCTGCTGCCGTGCCGGCCGCGCGCTCGTCGGCGATGATCTGGCGAAACACCTCGCTCGCCGCATCGATGGCACCCGGATCGGTAAAGGCGCGCTTCACCACGAACACACCCGGCCCCTCGCCGATGATCGACGCCCATTCCGGGCCGATTTCGTCATTGACAGAGGCGCCGTCATAGATCGGAATGTTCTTCTCGATGGCGATCGCCGTCGGGCACATCGCCATGGTGGTCTCGGTCTCCACCTGACGCCGGAATTGCGCAAGGTCGATCACCGTTGCAATATCGTTCATCGAAATCCTCCTACCCGATGCGTGAAACCCGGTTTGATGGCGGCATGCATCCTTCTCGCGGCACCCCTCCTCGGGCACCGCGAGCCGCAAGCGCAGATCAAAAATTGCGGCCATCAACTATCAGCAATATTAATTGTGAAATTTTGCCGGTGTCAATAGATCGTGCAACCTGCGGCGCGATGTTCGTCTTCGCGGTCGAGGAAAGCATGCCATGCGAGCGCAACGGGCCGGGCATGGCCATGGATTTAACGGCGGAACGCCTTTAATCCTGCCAGGAAGCGGCCCCGTGCCGCCTTCGAAACAATGCCAGGCTCGGGAGTGCGCACATGCTCGTCGGAATAACGATTCTTCTTGTTTTTCAGCTCGTTGGCGAAGTCACCGCTTATTTCCTCGGAGGTTTCGTGCCCGGTCCCGTCATCGGCATGGCGATGGCCGCCATCGTGCTCACGTTGACGAAAGGCTCGGCTTTCCTGCAACCGGCCCATGAACGGACCATCGACACGTCCAAGGCGATCCTCGCCAATCTCGGCGTGCTCTTCGTGCCGGCAGGCGTCGGCATCATCCAGCATCTGGATCTCATCCGCGACCGCGGCTTCGCGCTGATGGCGATCGTGCTGTTGTCGACCGTCATCACCCTCACCGTGACGGTCTGGGTCTTCATCCTCGTCAAGCGGCTTTCCGGGGGCTATGCCAATGACTGACGGGCTCTGGGTCTATCTCGCCACCTCGCCGCTTCTGTGGCTCGCCGGAACGCTGGTCGTCTGGCTGGCAGCCACCGGCCTTTCCGGGCTCGCCCCCGGCAATCCGCTGCTGAACCCGATCATGATCTCGATCGCCGCCATCGCTACCGTGCTTTGCGTGACCGGCATCGACTATGCCACCTATTTCGAGGGCGCCCAGTTCATCCACTTCCTGCTGGGGCCGGCGACCGTGGCGCTCGGCATCCCGCTCTTCGAAAAACTTTCGCTGGTGAAGAGCAATCTCGTGCCCATGCTGAGCGCGCTCGTCGTCGGCAGCTTCACGGCGGTCGGCTCGACGGTGTTCTTCAGCGACCTGTTCGGCTTTTCGCCCGAAGTCGTCGCCTCGATGGCGCCGAAATCCACGACGGCCGCCGTCGCCATGGCGATCTCCTCCGGCTTGCAGGGTGACCCGGCCCTGACGGCGGCCGTCGTCGTCCTCACCGGCATCTGCGGCGCGATCGTCGTCACGCCGATGATGAACGCCATGCGCATCAAGGATTTCAGCGCGCGCGGGTTTGCGGTCGGGCTTGCCTCGCACGGGATCGGCACGGCGCGCGCCTATTCGGTGGATCCGGTCGCGGGACTGTTTTCCGGCATCGCCATGGGCCTGAACGCCGTCCTCACATCCCTGATCGTCCACCTCTTTCTCTGAAAGGCCCTCAGAAACTCGGCGGGCTGATTGCCCAGAGCACGATGGCTTCGCGCTCTGCCGGGTTACGGTAGCGGTGCGGCTCGCCGGCGGAATAGGAGAAGCTGTCGCCTTCGCGCAGGTGGAAATGGCGCTCGCCGATCCAGATTTCGAGTTCGCCCGCCATCACGAAGCCCACCGCGTCGCCCGCATGGCTGTAGCTCTCCGCGCTCTCGGTGCCCGGCGGCAGGCGCGTGTAGATCATCTCGACCTGCAGGCTCATCTTCGGCGTCAGCAATTCGTCGACGATGCCGTGGTCGTACTGGATCCTCAGGCGATTGCCGCGCCGGATGACATAACCATGCTCGGCCTGCGGCACGGGCGCCGCGCCGCCGAAGAACCATTGCACCGTCACGCCGAGGCTCCGGGCAATGCCGACCAACGCGGGGATCGATGGATAGGCGAGGTTGCGCTCGATCTGGCTGATATAGCCGGTCGAAAGGCCGGCACTGTCTGCAAGCTGGGCGAGCGTCATCCTGCGCCGTTTGCGCAGGCCGCGGATGCGCTCGCCGAGCACCGGATCCTCGCCGGCGGCGGCATCCATGGCCGGCTCTGGAGCGTTCTCGTCTGCCATCGTTTCATTCCTCGTGTCCCCGGCAAAGTCGTTCAGATTGCGGGTAATGGCAACAGATTTTGCCGCTAGTAAAAAAATCAGTCGATTTTTTACTCAAGATAAAATAGAAGCGGTCTCGTTTCGCTCGCTCAGGATGGGAGGACTGGATGGCCGGGATTGAACCTTTCAAGCGCTTCGTGCGCCTCTGTCGGAAGACGGGAGGTGTCGCGTAAGCATGACCGCCTCTCCCTTTCCGAACCTTTTCCAGCCCTTGCAGATCCGCGGCGTGCTGCTGAAGAACCGCATCATGTCCACCGGACACGACACGACGCTGCCGACCGATGGCCTCGTCAACGAGGCGCTCATCGCCTATCACGAGGCGCGGGCAGCGGGCGGCGTCGGGCTCATCGTCTCCCAGGTTGCCGGCGTGCACGAGACGGCGCGTTATACCTCGCACATGCTGATGGCCACGGAAGACGACTGCATCGACGGCTATCGCCGGCTGGCGGAGACCTGTCACGCCCATGGCACCGCCCTCTTTTCGCAGCTCTTTCATCCCGGACGGGAGATCATGGAGGGTGGCGACGGGCTGCTGACCGTCGCCTACGCGCCCTCCGTCACGCCCAACGAGCGTTTTCGCGTCATGCCGCGCGCGCTCGACCAGACGATGATCGACGAGATCGTCGCCGGCTATGGTGCGGCGGCACGGCGCATGCACCAGGCGGGTCTCGACGGCGTGGAGCTGGTGGCAAGCCACGGCTATCTGCCGGCGCAGTTCCTGAACCCGCGCGTCAACCTGCGCACGGACGTCTATGGCGGACCGCTGGAAAACCGGCTGCGCTTCGCTGCCGAGGCACTGAAAGCGATCCGCGCGGCGACGTCGGAGGATTTTGTCGTCGGCCTGCGCATCAGCGCCGGGGATCGGGATGAAAACGGCCTCACCTCCGACGAGGCGCTGGAAAGCTGTCGCCTGCTCGAACCGCTGGTCGACTATGTCAACGTCACGGCCGGCACCTCGGCCTCGCTTGGCGGCGCCGTGCATATCGTGCCGCCAATGGCCTATCGCAACGCCTATCTTTCCAGCGATGCGGCCCGCTTCCGCCGCGCGCTGAAAGTCCCCGTCTTCGTCGCCGGCCGCATCAACCAGCCGCATGAGGCCGAGGCCGTGCTGGCCGAGGGCGCCGCCGACGTCTGCGGCATGACGCGCGCGCTGATCTGCGATCCGGACATGCCGGTGAAAGCCGAGGAAGGCCGCACCGACGACATCCGCGCCTGCATCGCCTGCAACCAGGCCTGCATCGGCCATTTCCATCGCGGCGTTCCGATCTCCTGCATCCAGCACCCGGAAACCGGCCGCGAGCTGAAATTCGGGACGCTCACACCCGCCACGCGGCCGAAAAAGGTCATGGTGATCGGCGGCGGGCCGGGCGGCATGAAGGCCGCCGCCATCGCCGCCGCGCGCGGCCATCAGGTCACGCTCTACGAGGCCGCCAGCCAGCTTGGTGGACAGGCGTTGCTCGCCCAGCAATTGCCGCGCCGCGCGGAATTCGGCGGCATCATCACCAATCTATCGCGTGAGCTCGAACTGGCGCAGGTGCGCGTGGTCAAGGGCGTGCGCGTCGATGCGGCGCTTGTCGAGCGAGAAAAGCCGGATGCCGTCGTGCTCGCGACCGGCGGAAGACCCTATCTGCCGGAAATTCCCGCAGACGACAGCGTGCAGGTGGTCGATGCCTGGCAGGTGTTGCGCCGCGAGGTGAAGACCGGCAGCCGCGTCGTCGTCGCCGACTGGCGCTGCGACTGGATCGGCCCCGGCATTGCCGAATTGCTGGTCAATGACGGATGCAGCGTCGAGCTCGCGGTCAACGGCACCCATCCCGGCGAGTTGCTGCCACTCTATGTGCGCGACAACATCGCCGCCGAACTGCACAAGAAGGGCATCGGCATCACGCCCTACGCCCGGCTCTACGGCTGCGATGGCGGCACCGTCTACCTGCAACACACCGTCAGCGAACAGCCGATCGTCTTCGAGAATATCGATACGCTCGTGCTCTGTCTCGGGCACGCGCCGGTGGACGCGCTCAAGGCCGCGCTGGCGGGCCTCGTGCCTGAAATCCATCTCATCGGCGACTGTCTCGCCCCGCGCACCGCGGAAGAGGCGGTTTATGACGGGCTGAAGGCCGGCGCGGCGCTGTAGGACACACAAAATAGCCGGCCGGTGATTTTAGCAGTTGCCAAAGTGCCCTTCACTTAATACGCTGTTAAGTGAAGGGTGAGGCCATGGACGACATCGCGGTTGCGACGAAGAATCAGGCTGCTGTGGGCGAGAAGGTGAAGACTTTCCGCACTGCCCGGCGCATGTCGCTTCGCACGCTGGGCGACGCCACGGGAACGACGGCGAGCTTCCTCAGCCAGTTGGAGCGGGGGCTGAGCGGAGTCAACATCAGCACGCTGATGCGCATTGCCGGCGCGCTCGGCATCAGCCTGACCGACCTGTTCGAAGAGACCGCCCCGCCCGTCGGCCGCGTGCTGCGCAAGCACGAACGCCCGGCCTTGCCGCCGGCCGAAGGCTACCGAAAGATGCTGCTGTCGCGGCGCCCGATCCGCGACATGGAAGTCTATATCGGCGAATTCGACCCCGGCGGCTCGACGGGCGAAAAGCCCTACAGCCATGGGGATTCGCATGAACTGTTCTTTGTGCTGCGGGGTGAGGTGGAACTCACCCTCGGCGACGAGCGCCATGTGCTGTCGGCCGGCGACAGCATCGAATATCCGACCTCGGTTCCGCACAAGACCGTCAATATCGGCACGGAAACGGCTGAAGTCCTCTGGATGATCGCGCCGCCCACCAGCGTCGCGGATGACCTCGACAAATACCTGCCACGGCCGGGCTCGTAACCGCGGCAGGAACAACGCACGCGAGCGCTACTGGGAGTAATGACGATGAAGAATTTTGCGAGGGCTTTCGCCCTGACGATGACGTGCGCCCTGGCGTTGCCGGCGTTCGCACAGGACAAGCCGGTCGCCGGCGAAGTGAAGGAAGGCTCGCTCAAGGGCAAGACGCTGACCTTCGTCTCCTATGGCGGCATCTACCAGGACGGCCAGGTCGCCGCGCTGCAGGATTTCGTGACGAAATCCGGCGTGACGCTGCTGAACGACGGTCCGACGGAAATCGCCAAGCTGAAGGCCCAGGTCGATGCCGGCAACGTCACCTGGGACGTGGTCGATACCGCCGACCTGCCGCCTTACGTGCATTGCGGCACGCTGTTCCAGAAGCTCGACCTCTCCAAGCTCGACGTCTCGAAAATCCCGCCCGGCCAGGTCGGCGAGTGCTCGGTTCCGGCGATGAACTACGGCGTCGTGCTGATGTACAAGAACGAGACCTACAAGGACAATCCGCCGAAGAACTGGGTCGATTTCTTCGACACGGAGAAATTCCCCGGCATCCGCGCCATCGACGGCAGCGGCGATCCGACCGGCGGCCTGATCGAACAGGCCTTCAAGGCATCCGGCGGCGACCCGAGGGCGATGACGCCGGACGATATCGAGAAGGGCATCCAGAAGCTGCGCGATCTCGGCCCCGACACGATCTACTGGAAAACCGGTGCTGAATCCCAGCAGCTCGCCGAATCCGGCGAGGCCGACATGGTGATGATGTGGACCGGCCGCGCCATGACCGCCGTGAAGAACGGCGCCGCCTATACGCCCGTCTGGCAGGATTGGCTGGTCGTCATGGACCAGATGACCATTCCGGTCGGCGTCAAGGACACGGACGCCGCCTATGCGCTGCTCAATGCCTATCTCGGCGCGAACGCCCAGGCGATCCTCACCGAAAAGACCTCCTACACGCCGATCAACCTCGACGCCAAGCCGAAGGTCGACGACGTGACCGCGGCCTTCCTCACCTCGACGCCCGAGCGCATTGGCCAGGGCTACCAGCAGAACATCCCGTTCTGGGTGAAGAACTTCGACCTTGCCGCGGAAAAGTGGTCCGCCCTTCTTTCCGGCAACTAAGAGCGTGATCCCATGCAAGTCCGGCGTGATGCCGGGCTTGCTTCCCCAGCACGGGAGGTTTCCTTGACAGCGATACCCGACCAAGGCGCGCATACCGGTTCCGAACGACCCACCTTCCTGTCGCGCTTCCAGCTGCGGGGCGCGGTGTGGCTGGCAGCACCTGCCGTGCTGGTGCTGCTCGTGGCGCTCGCCTATCCGCTGGCGATCGTCGTGGTGCGCAGCTTTACCGATCCGGCGCCCGGCATCGACAATTACATCTGGTTCTTCCAGTCCGCGGTGAACCGGAACGTGCTGCAACGAACCTTCGTCGTCGCCGCCTGGGTGACGCTCGCCTCGCTGATCTGCGCCTACCCCTATGCCTATGCCATGACCATCGTCGGCCGGAACGTGCGGCTTGCGCTCATCCTCTGCGTGCTCGTGCCCTTCTGGCTGAGCGGCGTGGTGCGCACGCTCGCCTGGGTCATCCTGCTGCAGGATTCCGGCGTGATCAATTCCATGCTGCGCGGTATCGGGCTTTCCCCCGTAAAGCTCATCCGCACGCTGCCCGGCGTCATCATCGGCATGACGCAGGTGCTGCTGCCCTTCATGATCCTGCCGATCTATTCGGTGATGCGGGGCATCGATACGCGCCTGTTGCAGGCCGCCCGCAGCCTCGGCGCGAAACCCTGGCGCGCCTTCGTGCAGATCTACGTGCCGCTATCGCTGCCCGGCGTCTATGCCGGCGCGATCATCGTCTTCATCCTGTCGCTCGGCTTCTACATCACGCCGGCCCTTCTTGGTGGCCCGCGCAGCACCATGCTGTCGTCGCTCGTACAGAACCAGGTGCTGAGCCTGCTCAACTGGGGCCGCGGCGGCGCCATGGGCGTGGTGCTTCTGGTCGCGACCTTCCTGCTGCTCGCCATCGCAGCGCCGCTGATGCGCCAGAAACACACCAGCAATCGCAGGGAGGCCTGAGACCTATGCCCTCCTTCCCGCGCGTTTTCCTCGGCCTGTTCTGCCTGCTTGTCGCCGTGCTGCTCTTGGCGCCGACGCTGGTGGTCATTCCGATGTCGTTCAACGGCAACAAGTCGCTGGCCTTCCCGCCGGTGGGCTTCTCCTGGCAATGGTACGCCAACTTCTTCAGCAATCCCGACTGGACGACGAGCTTCACCAATTCGCTGATCATCGCGCTCATCGTCGCCGTCGTCGCGACCGTGGTCGGCACGCTCGCCGCGTTCGGCGTGACGAGGGCTGCGGCGCGCACCGGCGGGCTGCTCAGGGCCTTGCTGATCACGCCCATGGTCGTGCCCGGCGTGGTGCTGGCGATCGGCATCTATGCGGTCTATCTCGACGCACATCTGGTCGGAACCGTCGTCGGCTTCGTGCTGGCGCATACCATGCTCGCCATCCCCTTCGTGCTGATCGCCGTGCAGGCGAGCCTTGAAGTCTTCGACCGCCGACTGGAGACCGCCGCATCGAGCCTCGGCGCCGGGCGGCTCACCGTCTTCCGCACGGTGACGCTGCCGCTGATCCTGCCGGGCATCCTCTCCGGCGCGCTCTTCGCCTTCATCACCTCGTTCGACGAGATCATCGTCGCGCTGTTCATCACGAGCCCGTACCTGAAGACCCTGCCGGTGCAGATCTACACCTCGATCACCCGCGACGCCGACCCGACGGTCGCCGCCGTCGGCACGCTGCTCTTCATCGCGACCTCGCTCATCATCGTTGCCGGCCTGCTCTTCGGCATGCGCCGCGGAAGGACATGACCATGAATGCACCCCAACGCTCCGCCGGCGCCGCGATCGAAATCCGCAAGGCCTCCAAGCGCTACGGCGCCTTCACGGCCCTCAACGATATCGACCTGCACATCCGCCCCGGCGAGTTCATGACGCTGCTCGGCCCTTCCGGCTCCGGCAAGACGACGACGCTGAACCTGATCGCCGGCTTTACCGATATCAGCTCCGGCGCGCTGGAAATCGGCGGCAAGAGCGTCACCGGCTTGCCCTCGCACAAGCGCAATATCGGCGTCGTCTTCCAGCACTACGCGCTGTTTCCGCACATGACGGTGGGCAAGAACGTCGCCTATCCGCTGACGCTGCGCGGCATCAAGGGCGAGGACCGCGAGCGGCGCGTAAAACGCGCGCTCGACATGGTGAAGATGACCGATTTCGCCCATCGCTACCCGAACGAGCTTTCCGGCGGCCAGCAGCAGCGCGTGGCGCTTGCCCGCGCCCTGGTCTTCGATCCGCCGCTGCTTTTGATGGACGAGCCGCTCGGCGCGCTCGACAAGAAGCTGCGCGAATGGCTTCAGCTCGAAATCAAGCGCATCCACCGCGAACTCGGCACCACCTTCGTCTATGTCACCCATGACCAGGAAGAGGCGCTGGTGCTCTCCGACCGCATCGCCGTCTTCAACGGCGGCCGCATCGAGCAGATCGGCACGGGCCGCGAACTCTATGACCACCCGGCAACGCTGTTCGTCGGCCGCTTCATCGGCGAATCCACCGTTTTGCGCGGCCCGACGGAGACCGTGGACGGCAACACCGTGATGACCATCGGCAAAGACAAGGTCGTAGCGCACGGCCGCCTGCCCGGCGATGCGCGACCGGTGATCCTACTCCGACCCGAGCGCACGGCGCTGAAACGCCCCGGCGCAGACGCCGTCACCGGCGAAAACCGGCTCTCGGGCACGGTCGAGGAGGCGATCTATCTCGGCTCCGGCTCGAAATACGAGGTGCGGCTGACCGACGGCACCACCGCCGTCGTGCGCAGCCCCCTTGGTGGCGCCGATTTCAGGATCGGCGACCCGGTGGACGTCACCTTCACGCCCGCCGACCTTACCCTTCTTCCCGACGATGCCAGCGCCGACGTGACGCTGACCTGAACCCACCGAAAGCACATCCCATGGACGTCAAGACCAACGGCAACATTTCCTTCTGGTATGCCGATATCGGCGGCATTCCGCAAAAGCGCCCTCCCCTGCCGGGCGACCGCGAAGCCGATGTCTGCATCATCGGCGCCGGCTATACCGGCCTGTGGACCGCCTACTACCTGAAGAAGGCCGATCCCACGCTGAACATCGTCGTGCTGGAGCGCGAATTCGCCGGCTTCGGCGGCTCGGGCCGCAATGGCGGATGGCTTTCCGGCGGCTTCAGCTGGTCGCGGGAGAAATATGCCAAGACCTCCAGCCGCGGCGCGGTGGTGGACATGCAGAACGCCATGGCCGGAACGGTCGACGAGGTGGAACGCGTCACCAGGGCCGAGGGCATCGATGCCGACCTCATCCGCGTCGACAAGCTCGTCGCCGCCACCAATGCGGCGCAGCTTGCGCGGGTGCGAGAGGAGTATCAGTTCGCCCTCGACTGGCAGATGCCGCCGGAGCGTCTGCAACTGCTCTCGGCGCAGGAGGCAGCCAAGCGCATCAACATCGCCGACGTCAAGGGCGCCGTGCTCTATCGAAACATGGCCCGCGTGCAGCCGGCCAAGCTGGTGCGTGGCCTTGCCAAGGTGGTCGAAAGCCTCGGTGTGGCGATCTACGAGGGAACGAGCGTCACCTCGTTTGAAAAGGGCCGCGTCTCCACCGATCGCGGCACGGTGCGCGCCAAATCCATCATCCGCGCCACGGAGGGCTTTTCCGCCGGCCTGCCGGGTTATGAGCGCACCTGGCTGGCGCTGAACAGCGCCCAGATCGTCACCGAACCCGTGCCTGAGGCACTTTGGAAGGAAATCGGCTGGGCCGGCCACGAGCTGCTCGGCGATGCGGCGCATGCCTATTGTTACGCCCAGCGCACCCGCGAGGGCCGTATCACCATGGGCGGGCGCGGCGTGCCCTACCGCTACGGCTCGAAGACCGACGTCAACGGCCAGACGCAGCAGGCGACGATCGACGCGCTGCACGGCATCCTGACGCGCCTGCTGCCGCAGACGAAATCGCTGAAGATCGACCATGCCTGGTGCGGCGTGCTCGGCGTGCCGCGCGACTGGTGCACGACGGCGGGCTTCGACCGCTCCACCGGCATCGGCTGGGCCGGCGGGTATGTCGGCCTCGGCGTTTCCTCCTCCAACCTCGCCGGCCGCACGCTGACCGACCTCGTGCTCAACCGCGAGACGGCGCTGACCGGCCTGCCCTGGGTCAACCGCACGGTGCGCAAATGGGAGCCGGAGCCGTTCCGCTGGCTCGGCGTGCACTCCATGTACCAGCTCTACCGCATGGCCGACGAGCGCGAATTCGCCGGCCTGCCGAAGACCTCCAAGCTCGCGGCCCTTGCCGACGGCATCACCGGCCACTGAGCCTTTTCAAGGATAGATCATGATCAGTTTTGAGAATTTCGGCGATCTGCTCGCGCTCGACATCGGCGCTTTCGCATCGAAGCCCACCTCCATCGAAGGTAACCAGGAGGAGGCCACCCTGCCCCTGTGGGAGAGCGCGGACGGCAAGATGGAAACGGGCATCTGGGAATGCACGCCCGGCCGCTTCACCGCGGACCGCAGCGAAAATGCGGAAATCTGCCACCTGCTCGTGGGCCGGGTGACGCTGCACAATGCCGACGGCACAAGCCGCGATATCGCGGCTGGAGAAATGTTCGTGCTGCCGCTCGGCTGGCGCGGCGAATGGACGATCCACGAGCGGACCCGCAAGATCTACACGATGGTCGCAAGGGGCGTCTAAAACGGTCCGGCGCGGGACGGGTTCAAACTGTGAACGCTGCGTTCTCGTTCCGCGCCTTTTAAAGCCTGCCTCGATATCCCATGTTCGGCGGTGAGACCCTCTCCAACGGACGCTCCCGCGTCGAGGCCCATATCCATGAAGAAAATCGGTTTCCTGTCCTTCGGACATTGGACCCCTTCCCCGCAATCCGAGACCCGCTCGGCCGGCGATACGCTGCTCCAGTCGATCGACCTTGCCGTCGCGGCTGAAGAGCTTGGTGCTGACGGCGCCTATTTCCGGGTGCATCACTTCGCCCGCCAGCTCGCCTCGCCCTTCCCGCTGCTCGCCGCCGTCGGCGCGCGGACGAGCAAGATCGAGATCGGCACGGCCGTCATCGACATGCGCTACGAAAACCCGCTCTACATGGCGGAAGATGCCGGCTCCGCCGACCTCATTTCGCAAGGGCGCCTGCAGCTGGGCATCAGCCGCGGCTCGCCCGAGCAGGTCATCGATGGCTGGCGCTATTTCGGCTACGAGCCGCAGGAAGGCATGAACGACGCCGACATGGGCCGCCGCCACGCCGAGGTGTTCCTGGACGTGCTGAAGGGCGAAGGGTTTGCACAGCCGAACCCGCGCCCGATGTTCCCCAACCCGCCCGGCCTGCTGCGTCTCGAACCCCACTCCGAGGGTCTGCGCGAGCGCATCTGGTGGGGTGCGAGCTCGAACGCCACCGCCGTCTGGGCGGCGAAACTCGGCATGAACCTGCAAAGCTCGACGCTGAAGAACGACGAGACGGGCGAGCCGTTCCATGTCCAGCAGGCGGCGCAGATCCGCGCCTATCGCGAGGCCTGGAAGGAAGCCGGCCACGCCCGCACGCCGCGCGTCTCGGTGAGCCGCAGCATTTTCGCCCTCGTCGACGACCGCGACCGGGCTTATTTCGGCCGCGGCGGCAAGGAGGCGGATTCGATCGGCTATATCGACGACCAGACGCGGGCGATCTTCGGCCGCTCCTATGCCGACGAGCCCGAAAAGCTGATCCAGCAGCTTGCGGCCGACGAGGCGATCCGGGAAGCCGATACGCTGCTCCTGACCGTGCCGAACCAGCTGGGTGTCGAATATAATGCGCATGTCATCGAGGCGATCCTGAAACACATCGCACCGGCCCTGGGCTGGCGCTAGGCGCGTTTTCCAGCGCGAACGCTACAACGCAAGCCAAAAACGATAAAAGCGCGCCAGGGAGCCCCTGGCGCGCTTTTTGTCTTGTGCCCTTCGGGCAGGATCAGAACGACGTGCTTGCCTTCAGCATGAACGTGCGGCCCGCGCCATAGCCGCAGGAATTCGCGCCCTGGCAGGTCGCGACATATTCCTTGTCGAGCAGGTTGGAGACATTCAGCGCGACGCCCCAATTGTCCTTCTCGTAGCGGATGGCCGCATCGACCAGCGTGGCCGAGGGCACCCGCAGCGTGTTCTCGCGGTCCGCCCAGGACTTGCCGATATGGCGAACGCCCGCTGCGACACTGACGCCCTGGAGCATATCGTCCTGGAAGGTATAATCCGCCCAGAGGGACGCCGTGAGTTCCGGAACCTGGATCGGCGTGTTGCCGGCCGGCGTGCCGTCGAACGCGCCGCCCGTCGCCTTGGTGACTTCCAGGTCGAGATAGGTCAGCGCGCCGATGATCTTCAGGCCATTCGTCACATTCGCCTGGATCGAGGTTTCGAAGCCGCGGGCCTCCACCTCGCCGATGGCAGCCGTCTCCGGAATGCCATTGACGGTGATCGTGCTCGGCACGTTTTCACGCGTGATGTCGAAATAGGCGGCCGTGATCAGGGCATCCATGAAGTCCGGCTGATACTTGATGCCGACTTCCCACTGCTTTGCCGTCTCCGACTTCAGCAGGTCGCCGTCATTGTCCGTCGTGGTCGTCGGGTTGAACGAAGTCGAATAGCTGACATAGGGCGTCAGGCCGTTTGCAAGCTCATAGGCGAGCGCTGCACGCCAGGTGAACTCGCCCTCGTCGCTTTCCGTCGAGTTGGCCGCGTTGATGTTGTCGTCGAGCTCGGTCTTCACGAAGTCGTAGCGGGCGTTGAGCGTGGCAATCCACCCGCCGCCGAACTTGATCTGGTCCTGCGCATAGAGGCCGAGCTGGTCTCGTGTCAGGTCCTGATCCAGGTATGGCGCTGCGAGCGCCGGAGGGTCGACGCCGTAAACAGGGTTCAGCGGATCGAGGTCCAGGTCGCCGAAGCCGACGGCCTGCGCTTGATCGATGGAATAGCGCCGGTAGTCCAGCCCAAGCAGAAGATTATGGTCGAGTGCGCCAGTCGCGAACTCGCCTTCGAGCTGGTTGTCGACCGTGAAAATGCCGACATCCGTGTCATGCGCGAACCGATAACGGGCGAGCTTCGTCGGGTCGGCTAGCGACCATCCGTTCGCGTACAGCGCGTCTTCCTTGAGCGAGACGCTGGCGTAGCGCAGGTTTTGACGGACCGTCCAGTTGTTGTCGAAGGTATGCTCTAACTCGTAGCCGATCATGGCCTGCCGGCGATCGTATTCATCGATGCTTTTGTCACCGTAGAACAGGTCGGTCGGGATGCGTCCAACGCCCGGCTGATCCTTGACCGTGCCGAAATAGGGCAGGAAACCCGTGCTGGTGTGGGTCAGGTCGATGTGCTGGTACGAGCTGAAAATGGTGAGGCTGGTGTCTTCGTCAGGCTGCCAGGTCAGGCTCGGCGCGATCGTGCCGCGAAAATCGTTCGACTTGTCCGTCTCCCAGCCGCCGCCGGAAATCTTGCCGGTCAGGCGGTATTTCAGGACGTCGTCGCTGCCGAGCTTGTCGCTGAAATCGAGGCCGAGATAGCCGTTGCCGAAGCTGTTGATGCCCGTTTCGACATAGCGCAGCGGATCATCCGTCGGGCGTTTGCTGACGAAGTTGACGAAACCGCCCGGATTGGCGCCGCCATAGAGCGCGGAACTCGGCCCCTTGATGACTTCGATGCGCTCCAGGAAGAAGGGATCGACGAGGAACGTGCCGAAACCGGTCTGGAAAAGCGAAAGCCCATCGAGGAAGACGCCGGTCTGCTCGGCCTGGAAGCCGCGGATGAAGAGCCAGTCCGTGTCGGAATCCGTGCCGTAGGTGGAGGCGTTCACGCCCGCGACGTAGCGCAGGGCCTCGTCGATCTTCTGCGGGCTCTGGTCGTCGATCTGCTCACGGCCCACGACGGAGACCGATTGCGGGATCTCGTTGAGGTCCGTCGCAGCCTTGGTGCCGGTGCGCGTGGTCTTCGCGACGACGCCGCGCACGGGTTCGACACCCGTATCGACGACTGCATTCGGATCGCCCTGCTCGACCCGGACCTCTTCCAGCCGCGTCGTGCCTTCCGCGTCCTGTGCGAAGGTGGAAAGCGGCGTCAGGAGGCCAATGGCCGCCGTGCCGCAAGCAAGCGCCAGCCTCAACCGCCGCTGGTTCTTCGACTTCATCATCATCTGCGCGTCCCCACTCACCCGTCCGCCGCCTGGACGGTCTTCCAAAGATAAGATGAGTGCTTAACTCAGTTTTAATGGTCGGGCTTGTCACATTCCCCGAAAATAGAACGTTCTTGGGCAATTTTCCGAATAATGAATATTCGCCCGGCGGCTTGAGCTCAGGCGAGCTGCGCCTTCTGCCAATGGGCCGGCGTCGTGCCGAAATTCTTCCGGAAAACCCGGGTGAAATGCGCCTGGTCGGCGAAACCGGTCTCGGCGGCGATTTCCGTCAGTGGCTGATTACCATTCAAAAGCAACTGCTTGGCGCGCCTGAGCCGGGCATTCACCTGCCATTGGTGAGGGGCGACGCCGGTCGAGGCCTTGAAGGCATGGCTGAAATGGGATTGCGACAGACCGATGAGGCTCGCAAGCTCCTCCAGCCGGATATTGCGCAAGCAGTTTTCTTCAATGAAATCGGTCGCGCGGCGCAGTTGCCAGCCGGCAAGCTTGCTGCGCTTGCGGCTCGGCGCCTTGGCGAGCTTCATCACGTCAATGATCAGCGCCAGCGACAGGCCGTCGCCATAGAGGTCGTGCAGCGGCTGCGGATTGGTGCATTCGGCGGCGATGAGCTGCGCCAGCGAGAGCAGGCGATTGTCGGAGAAGAACAGCTGCGGCGTGGCGAGCCGCTCGGGATCCAGATCTTCCGCCAGCCGCCGGCTGATGGTCTCTACGTCGAAATGCAGATCGAGATGGCGCAGGAACTGGTGGTCCGCAAGATCGGCCCAGAGCTCGAAATCGGCGGGAATATAGGCGATCGGGCAATGCCGCCAGTCCTCGACCGTCTCCTCGCCGCGCGGCGCCAGGCGGATGCGGGATTCGCCGGGGCCGCGCTTGTCGAGCAGAATGAAGAGACGCGGATCCCGTCCGACATAGTACCCGCCGGCATTGGCGGCGCATTCCACATCCCAGACATCGGCGACGATGCCGTTCCAATACCGCCGGCTGAGGTCGCCGACGACGGAGAAGCCTTCGATCCTGTTCTGCATGCGCGGCTGGAACGTCATCTTCCCTACCGGCTATTCCTTCTGTTTTTGGTCAAGTTTTTGTAACCCGAATCTTGCGGCGTTGCAATATCGCCAAAATGCAGGAGGGGCGGCTTGCGCCACCCCTCCCTCCCCCGCAGGTTTTTTCTTAAGTTAGTCTTCTTCTTGGAAAACCTGTTCACGCTTGGCCTTGACCGACGGCAGGAAGACGACGAGGAGAACCGCGAGCGCAATGGCCAGCAGGACCGCGCTGATCGGGCGCGTAAAGAAGGTCGTCGGATCACCGCGCGACAGGATCATGGCGCGGCGAAGGTTCTCTTCCAGCAGCGGGCCGAGCACGAAGCCGAGCAGCAGCGGCGCCGGCTCGCAGCGCAGCTTGACCAGCAGGTAGCCGCCAAGGCCGAACATCGCGACCGCATAGAGGTCGAAGACGTTGGAGTTCACGCTGTAGACGCCGATCGAGCAGAAGGCCATGATGATCGGGAAGAGCACGTAATAGGGCACCGTCAGCAGCTTCACCCACAGGCCGATCAGCGGCAGGTTCAGCACCACGAGCATCAGGTTACCGATCCACATGGACGCGATGATGCCCCAAAACAGCGTCGGCTGCTCCGTCGCGACGTTCGGGCCGGGAACGATGCCCTGGATGATCATCGCGCCGACCATCAGCGCCATGACCGGATTGGCCGGAATGCCGAGCGTCAACAGCGGGATGAACGAGGTCTGGGCACCGGCATTGTTGGCCGATTCCGGTCCTGCGACCCCGGCAATGGCGCCGTGACCGAACTCTTCCGGGTGATCGGAAACGCGTTTTTCGACCGTGTAGGAGGCAAACGCCGCAAGGATCGCCCCTCCCCCCGGCAGGATGCCGAGCGCGGAACCGATCGCCGTGCCGCGCAGCACCGGACCCACCATGCGCTTGAAGTCGTCCTTCGTCGGCCAGAGACCGCTGACCTTGGCCATCAACACCGTGCGGGTCTTCTCGCCTTCGAGGTTGCGCAGGATTTCGGCGATGCCGAAAACACCGACCGCCACGGCCACGAAGTTGAGCCCGTCCGCATATTCCCGGATGCCCAGGGTGAAGCGCGGCGTACCCGTATAGATATCCGTGCCCACCAGGCCGAGCAGCAGCCCGAGCGCCACCATGGCCAGCGCCTTGACGATGGAGCCGTGCGCCAGCGCGATCGAGGAGACGAGGCCGACGACCATCAGAGAGAAATATTCAGCCGCGCCGAATTCCAGCGCGACGGCAGTCAACGGAATGGCAAAGACCGCGACGAGGAAGGTCGAAACCGTGCCGGCGAAGAACGAACCGAGCGCGGCGATGGAAAGGGCGGCCCCTGCCCGGCCCTTGCGGGCCATCTGGTAGCCGTCGATCGCCGTCACGGCGGACGAGGATTCACCCGGCATGTTGATGAGGATGGCCGTCGTCGAGCCGCCATATTGCGCGCCGTAGTAGATGCCGGCGAGCATGATCAGCGAGGAGACCGGCTCGAGCTGGAAGGTGATGGGCAGCAGCATGGCGATGGTCGCCGTGGCGCCGATGCCGGGCAGCACGCCGATCAGCGTGCCGAGCAGCACGCCGATGAGGCAGAAGAACAGGTTCTCCGGCGATGCGGCCGTCGAGAAACCGAGGGCGAGATTGCTGATAAGATCCATCGTCGCCTCCTACAGCCGGGTCCAGGGGCCGAACCGCTCGAACGGCAGGCCGAGGGCATAGCTGAACACCGCCACGGAAAAGACCGTGATGGCGATGGCGAGCAGAAGCGCCATCAGCGGCGTCATGCGGCTGGAGGCAAAGGCCGCAATAAGCGCGGTGAAGAACAGCGACGGCACGAAGCCGAGGCCGCGCACCGTGAGCCCGAAGAAGACGGGGGCGGGCAGGATGAAGAGCATGCCGCGAAGGGCTAACGGCCCCATCGGCTCGCCCTTGACCCGCGTCGCCTGCACCAGCACGACGACGCCGAGCACCGTCAGGATCGACGCCAGAACCAGCGGAAAATAGCCCGGCCCCATGCGGAACGCCGTGCCAAGTTCAAGGTTAAGGCATTGATAAACAAAGAAGCCACCAAGCGCGATGAAGGTCAGGCCGCATATCGCATTGGTGCTGTCGAACTCGAATTGTTTCATGGGATCCCCCTCATCCTGCGGCCGGAATGGGCCGCGCAGGCGGTCAGGGATCGTGACGGCGTTGACCGCCGTCACGATCCGATCCGCGCGAACCTCAATCGGCGTACTGGCCGGCAGCCTCGATCACGGGCTTCCAGCGCGCGATCTCGCCTTCGAGTTTCGCCTTGAGGGCGGCCGGCGTCGCGTCGGCTTCGGCGGAGGGAACCGTGCCCAGTTCGGCGAAGCGGGCGATAACGTTCGGGTCCTTCAGCGCGCCCTGCAGCGACTTGGAGAGACGTTCGGTCACCTCGGCCGGGGTGCCCTTCGGCGCGTAGATGCCGTGCCAGATGCCGACCTGGAAGCCGGCCAAGCCAGCCTCTTCCGCCGTCGGAAGATCCGGCAGGTTGGAGAGGCGCGCCGGCGAGGTCACGGCATAGGCCTTGATCGTGCCGCCCTGGATCTGCTTCGTCGTGTTGGTGGTCTGGTCGCACATCACGTCGACCTGGCCGCCGAGCAGGTCTGTCATCGCCGGGCCGGTGCCCTTGTAGGGAACAGTAACGAACTGCGTCTGCATGGCGCTCATCAGCATCATGCCGCAGAGATGGGACGCCGCGCCGATGCCGGCGTTGGCGACCGTCACCGTGTCCTTGTTGGCCTTCATATATTCGATCAGGCCCTTGAGGTCGGTCGGCTCCAGATCCTTGCGGGCGACGATCGCCATCGGCACGTCGGTGACGAGCCCGACATATTCGAAGGCGTTCAGCGTGTCATAGGCAAGCTTGCGATAGAGCGTCGCGCTGGTCGCCATGCCGATATGGTGGAGCAGCAGCGTGTAACCATCCGCATCGGCGCTCGCCACGCGGCCAGCACCCAGCGTACCGCCGGCGCCGCCGACATTCTCGACGACAATCTGCTGGCCGAGATCCTTCGACATGGCTTCCGCGACAAGGCGAGTCACCGTATCGGTCGGGCCGCCGGCCGCGAAGGGCACGACCATGGTGATGGTGCGTTCCGGATAGGTCTGGCCAAGCGCAGAGGTGGCGAGCAGCGATACGGCGAATGCAGCCGAGATGCCGAACAGGGTTTTCAAGGTCTTCATCAAATCCTCCCGATGAAATGACCAGCCGACGTGGCTCCTCCCGCGTCGGTTCTGGATGGCCTAGAAGGGGCTTGCCAGGCCGAGTCGGCAAGCGGCGAGGGGAATATACGGGTGAGTTTACGGCGGTAAACCGCGGCGTATGGGTGGGATGGGGGACAAAGCGGACGAGCCATGGGTGGAAATCCACCCATTGAGGCATCAGAGATCGTCCTGAAAGGCCGTCGCGCTGATGTTTTTATCGAGTCCGTATTTCTGCATCTTCTCGTAAAGCGTCTTTCGCGACACCCCGAGTTGCTCGTAAACCGGCTTGAGACTGCCCCCATGAGCCGCCAAAGCAGTGGCAATCAGCCCCCGTTCATAGGCCGCCACCTTGTCGGCAAGGCGCTGCGGGCCTGTCTCCGGTGAACCATCCTCCGGCGAGGTGTCGAGCCCGAGCACCAGCCGATCGGCGGAATTGCGTAGCTCCCGCACATTGCCGGGCCAGCTTCGGCCGGCAATTTCCGTCATCAGCTCGGGCGGCACTTCGACGTCGTTGCGGACATACCGCGCCGCGGCCTCACGCACGAGCTGAAGGAAGAGCAGGGGAATATCCGCCCGCCGCTGTGCCAAGGACGGCACATGCAACGTCGCGACGTTCAGCCGATAGAACAGGTCCGCGCGAAAACGGCCGGCGGCGACCTCCGCCTCCAGGTTGACCTTGCTGGTCGCGACGAAGCGCACATCGAGCGGCACGGGCTCGTTGGAACCGAGCCGGGTGATGACGCGCTCCTGCAGCACGCGCAGAAATTTTGCTTGCAGATCAAAGGGCATCGAGCCGATTTCGTCGAGCAGGATCGTGCCGCCGCGGCCATGTTCGAACTTGCCGTAACGCGGCCGAAGCGCGCCCGGAAACGCGCCCGCCTCATGGCCGAACAGTTCACTCTCGATGAGATTTTCCGGCAGCGCTGCGCAGTTGATGGCGATGAACGGGCGGTTTGCCCGCGCGCTGATATCGTGCAACGCCCGCGCCACGACCTCCTTGCCGGCCCCCGTCTCGCCGATGATCAGCGTATCGGCATCCGTCGCACCGATTGCCCGCAGTCTATAGCGCAGGTCCACCATGACCTGGGTGCGGCCCGGCAAGCGCGCCTCGATATCGTCTCGCTTCCCGGCGACGGCACGCAAACGGCGGTTTTCCAGAACGAGGCTCCGCCGGTCCATGGCGCGGCGGATGATGCCGGCGAGGTGTTGCGCCGTGAACGGTTTTTCAAGAAAGTCGTAGACGCCTGCCCGCATGGCGCTCACCGCAAGCTGCACATCCGCATGGCCCGTCACCAGAATGACCGGCACTTCCGGATCCACATCGCGAATGCGCTGAAGCAGCGTCATGCCATCCATGCCCGGCATGCGGATATCGCTGACCACGACGCCGTCGAAGGCAAAGCCGATGAGTTCGAGCACCGGTTCGGCACTGGCAAAGGTATCGACCTCAAGGCCGAACAATTCCAGCGCCTGCGCAGAGGACCGCCGCATCTCCTCCTCGTCGTCGATCAACAGAATGCGCGGCCCCGTCATTCCGCCGCCGCCCGCACGGAGGCCGCTATATCGAGCACGATGCGGAAAACAGCGCCGCCTTCCGGATGGTTCTCAACGGAGAGGTTTCCACCGAAGTCCTTGATAATATTATAGGAAATCGAGAGACCCAAGCCGAGACCCTTGCCCACGCCCTTGGTGGTGAAGAAGGGATCGAAGATGCGTTCGGCGATCGCTGCCGGCACGCCCGGCCCATGATCCCGCACTTCCACGATCACCCGATCCTCTTCACGACGGGCCGACAGCATGATCCGCCGGTCATCCAACCCTTCCACCGCATCGGCGGCGTTGCTGATGATATTGACCAGCACCTGTTGCAGGCGAACCGGGCCAGCCTTGACAATCAGCGTCTCTTCGCTGAGCTGCACGATGAGCTTCGCATCCGCTGCCTTCAATCGTGGCGCGACGATTTCCAGCGTGTCGGCGATCACGTCGGGGAGGGGGACCGGCCCAAGCTTCTCGTTCGGCTTGCGGGCAAAATTGCGTAAGTGCCGGCTTATCGAGGCCATGCGGTCGATCAGGCTGGAGATGCGACGGACATTGTCCTGCGCTTCGGGCACACGGCCACGGTCGATCAGCAGCGCGGCGCTATCCGCATAGGTTTTCGCCGCGGCGAGCGGCTGGTTGAATTCGTGGGAAAGCGCCGCCGACATCTGGCCGAGGCCTGCGAGTTTTCCGGCCTGGATGAGATCGGCCTGGGTCTTGCGCAGCTCCTGTTCGGTCAGGCGACGCTCGGCAATTTCGAGCTCGATCTGTTCGTTGACGCGGGCGAGGTCCGCCGTGCGTTCGTCGACCCGACGTTCCAGCTCGTTGCGCGTTTCTTCCTGCAAGCGTAGCCGCTCCTCGATGCGCGCGCGGCGCTGCCACAATACAGCAAGACCGAGGGTCGCAAGGCAGATGAACAGCAGGATGGCGATGAGCGCGGTGCGCGCCTGCGTTCGAACCGACGCCGTGTCGAGCAGCACGTTCACGGTCCAGTCCGCTTCGGGCATGTAGTGCGACAGACGAAGATATTCCCGCGTCGTGCCCTCTCCGGCAATCCGCATCAGGTGTTGACCGTAGTAAACACTCTCGGCGACGGGCAGGGGCCGAAGCTCGGCCTCGGCATAACGCCGCGAGGCCTGGGTGCGGGCAAGGCGCGCGGCATCGAGCGGCAGGATTCCGGAATAAAGCCATTCAGGGCTGCCGGTCATGAAGATGATGCCTTCCGGGTCCGCGACGAAAAGCTTGTATTCACCGCCGCGCCAGGAACTCTCGATGGAATCGATATCGACCTTGAACACGATGACGCCGAGAATCCTGCCGTCGACATCCACGGGAGAGGAAAAGTAGTAACCACGTTTCAGCGAGGTCGTGCCCAGCGCATAGAACCGCGCCTGGCGGCCCGCGATGGCGTCCTGAAAATAGGGGCGGTAATCGAAATTCTGCCCGACGAACGTCCCGGGCATTTCGTAATTGCTGGCAGCAATCGTATTGCCGTCCGGCGTCATCACATAGATGTCAGAGGACTCCAGCAGGCCATTGATTTCATTCAGATATTCGTTTGCGATGCGGCGCAGCGCCGGATCGTTCGGGGCTTGCAGCAGCGCCTCGATGTCGTCGTGATCGGCGATCAGCGCGGGCAGGGGCTCGTAGCGGCTGAGATGACCGCCAAGCGCGGCGACTGCGAGACGCAAAGCAGATCCCGCCTGCGACGACGCCTCATCCATATAGCTGCGCGTCAGCAGCATGCCCCCTTGCAGGATGGCGAGCACGACGACGACCGGCAGGATCGCGAAGGCCAGGGCATGACGCAGCTTCACGGAACGACGGCTCCTCTCCGCTTCCTCGCGGCCGGCTGGCCGCCGCCTATCCTAATCAGCCGCTTGCCTCTTTCCTAGAGGGGAGGGGGTTAGTCGGTCAGCCGGCTTTCGCCGAGGTCGACATTCAGGAACGCGGCAATCGCATCGGTGACGATCGCATGATCGACGCGCTGCGGAACGCCGGAAACCGTGACCGCACCGACGCAGCCAAGATCGGCGACGAAGAGCGGAAAACCGCCGCCGTGTACGGCATAATCGGTGAGGCTGAGATTGTGCGCCTCCTGCTGCTCGCGGCCGGACAGCGCCAGCCGCCGTCCGACGAGATAGGAGGAGTGCCATAGCCGCAACACGGTGTTGCGCTTGCGGCGGATCCATTCGACATTGTCCGTAGACGTGCCGGGCAGGGCGCAATGGAAGAGCGGGCGATCGCGCAGCGAAATATCGATCGCCACGCCGGCGCCCAAAGCCAGAGCCGTTTCGCGCACGCGATTGCCAAGCGCCCAGGCGTCGTCGGGGCTGAACCGGCTGAAGCGCAGAAGCCGTTCCTGTTCTTCCAACCGCCGGATATCTTCCGCAATCGTCTCCGCCATCATGTCCCCCATCCGGATTGTCGTGATCGATCCTTACCGGGAGTCTCGTGCAAGGGGAAGGGTGTGTTGCACTTGATGGAGATCAAGGTTGCGGGGAGGGGAAGCCATAGGGTAGGGGAGATCACATCATCCGTTCCCGGGGTCATCATGCCGGACAGTTTTTTCGTCTTCGCCATCCTCGCGCTGCTGCTGACGCCCGGCCCGACCAACACCTTGCTGACGGTCGGGGCGGCGGCGTGCGGTTTCCTCGCCAGCCTTCCGCTACTTTTGGGAGAACTCGCCGGTTATCTCGCTGTGGTGGTGCCGCTTGCGACGATCGCGGCCGCGCTGCTGGATGGGCGCCCGGCGCTCGCAATTGCCCTTCGTCTCGCCGCCGCCTGCTGGGTGCTGTTTCTGGCGTTCCGGCTGTGGCGCCTGTCATCCACCCAGGAGAACCGGGACGCCTCATCGCCCGTCACGATCGGCCAGGTTTTCCTGACGACCGTGCTCAATCCGAAAGCGCCGATCATCGGCCTCGTCATCATGCCGCATGGCCCGCTGATGGAGATCGCGCCGGCGCTTGGACTTTTCAGTCTGCTGGTTGCTGGCGCGGGCACGAGTTTTCTCGTGCTGGGCAGCCTCGTCGGGCGGGCGCCGCTTCTGTCGCCGCGCGTGGTCTACCGGGTTGCGGCCGCCTTCCTCGTGGTCTTTTCACTCGGTCTCGCGGGCAGCGCATCCGGCCTTATCTGAAATCAGACATCGTCCGGTTCGTGCTGGCGCATGAGCTCCTGCTGGACCTCATCCTGAAACGCGAAAACGGCGGCGCGCGCCTGGTTCTCGTTCGATCCGAGCTTGCGCAATTCCTCCGCCAGTTCCCGGCAGACCTTCAGCCAGTAAAGCCGGGCATCCTCGCCATGCAAGCCGCCAAGTTCTCCAGCACAGCGGCGCACATGGGCGGTGCGGCGCTCGGCAGGAAACGGGACGACCGGTCCGGTCTCGACGGAAATGGAACGGCGGCGCGGCTGGACCGAGGCGTGAGGGGGCATTGATTCGGGCTTCCTTATCTTCCCCCCATGATTAGGAGCCTCATGGTTAACGTGCGGTTTCCGCGATGAATTTCGCTGTGCCAACCTGCGACCCTCATCCCGCCTGCTTGGCCGGAATACCGTTCGTCCGCATCAACGCCATCAGCATCGGCCCGAGTGAAAATTCGCCGCGCTCGGCCCTGCGGGTGAGGTCGCGCAGATAGCCACCGGCGGAGTTGATGTGGCCGGATCGCTCCAGGATGCAGCCGATCACCGTCGCGGCATTTTCCGGCCCGAGCACCGCGCAGGCCTGTTCATAGGCGGAGGGGCTGATCGCCAGCATCGAGCGCACCACCACCGCCGCCGTCATCAGGTCACGCCAACTCGAAATCGCACCGCCAGGACCGAAGGCGACCATTTCCGGGCAAGCCCGCAGCACAAGTCCCAGCGGATAGGGCTTTTGCGGATCCGAAGCATTCGCCGGCTGGGGGTAAACCCCCTTGGCCGCCGTCGGCACATCGACAGGCCATTGCGAATACCGGGCATCCGGTTTTTCATCCTGCTCCATCTGCCGCGGGGTCGAACGGTCCGGTCTGGCCTCAGCTTTGCCGCCCTGCTTCGTTTCGAAGCTTGGTTCAAGATCAGAAGTAGAGTCGGGTTTTGAATTCTGTTTGTGCCGCTCAGTATGGCCGGCATTGCCATCTGGTTCTTGTAAAATAATCTGCTGTTCCAGGCACTTGAGGATTTCGACGCGCAAGGCTTCGAGTGCGGTGAGCGCCGGCGTCAGGTTTTCGCGCGTCCGCAAACGCGGCAAGGCCTGGACCTCGCGGCGGTATTCGGCTTCGTAACGCATCCAGTCGCCGGCAAGGCCGTCTTCCAACGCCGTCTCGATCAGCTTGGCGATATCACGACGGACTAGCGTGACCCGCTCGCGCAGACGCTGCAGCAAAACGCGTTCTGCGGTGACTGCGGCGGCGAGTTGTTCGATTTCCCCTGCCCGGGCGAGCAAGGGGGCCAGCGAGAAGCCGAAGGCTTCGCCGATCGTGCCCTGCTGGTCGCGGCGCACATAACGCTTGCCGTTCGGGCTGTCGCGGCGTGTGAGCAGGCCACTTTCCACCAGCGCTGCAAGATGGCGGCGCAGCGTGGTTTCGGCCATGCCATGCGTGCGCAGCGAAAGCTGCGTGTTGGAAGGAAACACAACCAGGCCGTCGCTGCCGCTGAGTTCGGTCTTCGGGTGAAAACTCATCAGCGCGTTGAGCACCGAGAGCGCCCGATCGCTGATGCCGAGTTTCACCCGGGCCTCGCAAAGCCAGCGATAAAGCTTCCACTTGTCGATGCTCGCCTCCGGCGAGACCGTCTTGGCTATCGCCTGGCTTGCCAACATGCCAAGCGTCATAGCCCGCCGCCCGAAGGGCGTCGTTATGCCGTCCGTCTCCATCTCTCTTCACCTTTCAACAGGCAAAAGAGACCCCATCACCGAAACCGGCGCCGAAAAGGCTTGACTGTGATTCGGGGAAGTGCGATTCTCAGGTTGCTAAACGATGAGAAGGGCTTCCGCGACGGTAACGTTGAGGGGGCCTTTTTCTTTTGCGGATCAATCTCCCGATTTCTGTTTGTTTTCAGTCCGAAACGCCTCGTAGAGACGGTCCAGGTTCTGGGTAATATAGGCGCCGAAGGCGGGCGCTTCGGCGGCCTTCAGGGCAATCGTGTATTGGCGGCCGTTCGTCTTGATGCTGGCGCTGACCGCACCGTCCTTGCGCGACCATTCCGCCGGCGCCGGCTTGGCAATTCCCGCGGCCTCCTTCTTCGAAAGATGGCCGCTGACAAGGTTGAAGCGGTCCTCCGGCGTGCGGATCTTTACCCGCTCGCGGGCAAGAAACTCCACGGCCTTGTCCTCGTTGGACGGCTCATCGAAACGCGTCGCGAGCTCATGCCAGCGGTCGCGGCCGATGCTCAGCGCCGGGCCGATCGCGCTGCGCACGCTCTTCGGGATACGGTTCACCACCGACAGCATTTTCGAGACGGTCGTCTTGTCGGCACTCAATGCCGCCATGATCGTCTCGCGATCGAAGCCGCGCGTTTCCAGCTCCCCGGCAAAGGTCGCCCGCTCAAGGAAGGAGAGATCGGCGCGCGCGCTGTTCTCCTGGCCCTGCGCGATGACGTGGTCCCGGTCGGTGAGCGCCTTGACGACCGCGCGAACAGGGCGGCCGAGCAGGCGCGCAGCACGCGCGCGGCGATGGCCGAAAGCGATCTGGTAGACGCCGGATTTTGCCGGATGCGGGCGCACGAGGATCGGCGAATCCTGCCCGCGCACGCGCATGGCCTCGACCAGTTCCTGGAATTGCTCGTCCGAATGGGCGAGACGGTCGGAGATGAAGGATTCTTCGATCTCGTCCGGCTCAAGTTCGATGACGATTTCGCCGGCCGTCAGCTTCGCCTCGATCTCTTTGGCGGCATCCGCCTTGGCGGCGAGCGCATCGATGCTGCGCGTCACGGCGCCGAGCGCGCCGATGCCCTTGTAGGTCACGTGATGGCGCTGTTCGTCGGGAACGGGGTTTACCGGCGTCAACTTCTCTGCGCTCGGCGACATCAGATTGGAAAGAACGTTCTTGCGCGCCATGATCAACGCCCCCATGCCTTGTGGATCAGTTCGACGATTTCCGCGTTCACCGCCTCCATGGATTCCAGCGCTCGGTCATAGGTGGCACGCGTGAACTGGCTCCGGTCGACCTCATAGAGCGTCTGGTTGGTGAGCGCGGCATCCGCAATGGCGACGCTGCGCACCATGGGACTGGTGAGAACATGCTGCTTGAACAGCGAGCGCATGAAGGCGACCATCTGCGTCTGCGGGCCATCCGCCGGATCATAGCGGGTAACCAGATACCGCAGCCAGTCGAGGTTCATGTTGCCGCCGGCACTTTTCAGCGTGTTCAGCACCTCGCCCAGCATCTGCAGGAACTGGCACATCGACATAACGTCGAGCATCTGCGGATGCACGGTGATGAGCACCGCGGTCGCGCCGCAGATCGCGCTCATCGTCAGAAAGCCGAGCTGCGGCGGGCAGTCGATCACCACCACGTCGTAATCGTCGGCGACGGAGGAGAGCGCCTCGTCAAGCCGCGCGAAGAAGATCCGGCCGTAATCGCTCCGGTCGCCCTGCGCCAGAACGCGCGGCGTGTCGTGCTCGAACTCCATGAGTTCGAGATTGCCGGGCACGATGTCGAGACCGGGGAAATTGGTCTTGCGGATGATTTCTTTCAGCGGCCGACGCTGGTCGTCGTAGCGGATGGCGCCGTAGAGCGTCTCGTTCTCGTTGACGTCGAATTCCGGCTGAAAACCATGCACCGCTGAAAGGCTCGCCTGCGGGTCGAGATCGACCGCGAGCACCCGGTGGCCGGTGAGCGCCAGGTGCTGGGCAAGATGGGCCGTCGTCGTCGTCTTGCCGGAGCCGCCCTTGAAGTTCACCACGGCGATGACCTGGAGATGGTCGGTGCCCCGCCGGCGCGGCACGTAACGCTGGCCGCCGCGGCCGTTTTGCTCCAGATATTCCCGCATTTCCTGCAATTGCTCGGCCGAGTAGGAACGGCGGCCGGAGGGCGTCACCTGCGGCAATGGCCCCTTGGATTCCAGCGAAAGATTGCGCAGGTAGCCACTGGTGACCCCGAGAAAATGCGCCGCCTCGCTCAGCTGGAACTGGCGCAGGCTCTTCTGGGCAACAGGCGGAAACATCTCCAGCCGATGCTGCTTCAGCTTGTCTGACAGTTCATGCGCCTGCCCGATGATCAGCTGATCGACCTCGGAAATTGCCTGTCCGAACATTGCGGCCATATTCATGTCGAGAATCTCAAAATGCGATTTCAAGCCCACCTTGGGGTTTAAACCGCATTTAGAACCGATTCTGAATCGAGGGCAAGGCAATAATGGTTAACGCACCGCGCTCGACCGGCGCTGGTACGTCCATGAATGAGACTTTAGCGTATTGACCATCGCACGCCTATCGGCATGCCCCGATTCGATTGGGGAAAACTCCGGAAAATTAACCTTTTCCGCACTCCTACGCCTCGGTGTAACCGCGCCGCCGCCGTCGAGCGATTTGCCGGGCGAGCACCGTCTCGGCCTCGGCCATTGTCGCATGCAGGCTCGACACCTGCCGGCCGCGCGTGCCGATACGGCCCCAGTGGCGCAGCACGGCGATCTCACCGAACAGCGTCGGCTCCAGTGAGAGCATGTAGAAGCGCGCCATGTTGCGCGTCGCGTCGATGCGGCGGAAGCGATAGGCAGGGGAGGGAGTGGTGTTCGGCATGCCCGGGATTCTGCCGAAGCCCCGAATCACCGTCCAACGAAAGCTTTGAATCGATCCGGACGGATCGATTCATCTGCGTGATGGATCGTCAGTCGCTTGGTCCGCGCCGCGCCGGTTGCACCGCCAGCGCCGCTTCGATCGTGGCGAGGCCTGCCTCAAGTTGCTCCAGGCCGTCTGCGCCAAGAAGCCGGGCCAGTTCCTGCTCGTATTCATGCGCCAGCGCGATCATTTCACCATAGATGCGCCGGCCCGCCGGTGTCAGGTCGAGATGTTCGATGCGGCGGTCGGCGGCATCCTCGCTGCGCTTCAGCCAGCGCTTTTCCTCCAGCGCCCGCACGGCGCGCGATACTTTCGTCTTGTGCATGCTGGAATTGGCGCCGATTTCCGTCGCGGTCATGCGGCCGTAGGAGCCGAGCGCGGCCAGCGCCCGCCATTCCGGCCGGGTCATGCGGTAGCGCGCGCGGTACTGCGCGGCAAAACGCTGGCTAACCAGTTCCGCCGCCTGGTTGAGGCGGTAGGGCAGGAATGTTTCGAGCCGGAAGTCCATGGGTGGCGCCTTGATGGTTACAAAATGGACAGTTACATCTGTAACCACCTGACGACAAGGGCGCTTAGCAAGAGGAGGCCAAGCCATGCCGGACCATGCCGCGGAGATCGCCAACAGCCTGAAATACATGACCGGCTTCGGCAATGATTTCGAGACGGAATCCCTGCCCGGTGCCCTGCCGCAAGGACAGAACAGCCCGCAGAAATGCAATTACGGCCTCTATGCCGAGCAGCTTTCCGGCTCGCCCTTCACCGCGCCGCGCGGCACCAACGAGCGCTCCTGGCTTTACCGCATCCGCCCGAGCGTGCGCCACACGCGCCGCTTCTCCAACGCCAGCTACCCGCATTGGAAGAGCGCGCCCTGCCTCGACGACCACTCCCTGCCACTCGGCCAATTGCGCTGGAACCCGCTGCCGGCGCCGAAGGAGACGCTCACCTTCCTCGACGGCATGCGCACGATGACGACGGCCGGCGACGTGCTGACCCAGGTCGGCATGGCGGCGCATGCCTATACGTTCAACGCCGACATGGTGGACGACTATTTCTTCGATGCCGACGGCGAATTGCTTGTCGTTCCGCAGCTGGGCGCGATCCGCGTCTTCACCGAAATGGGCATCATGGATGTCGAACCGCTGGAAATCTGCCTCATCCCGCGCGGCATGATGTTCAAGGTCTCCCGCCTCGGCGAGGGGGACGTCTGGCGCGGTTACGTCTGCGAGAACTACGGCGCGAAATTCACCCTGCCCGACCGCGGGCCGATCGGCGCGAACTGCCTTGCCAATCCGCGCGATTTCAAGACACCGGTCGCCGCCTATGAGGAGAAGGAGACGCCGTGCCGAGTCCACGTCAAATGGTGCGGCAAGTTCTACGTCACCGAGATCGGCCATTCGCCGCTCGATGTCGTCGCCTGGCACGGTAATTATGCGCCGTTCAAATATGACCTGCGCACCTATTCGCCGGTCGGCGCCATCCTGTTCGACCATCCCGACCCGTCGATCTTCACCGTGCTGACGGCGCCGACGGAAGAGGCCGGCACGGCGAATATCGATTTCGTCATCTTCCCGCCGCGCTGGCTGGTGGCCGAACACACGTTCCGTCCGCCCTGGTATCATCGCAATATCATGAGCGAATTCATGGGGTTGATCCATGGTCAGTACGACGCCAAGGAAGAAGGCTTCGTGCCCGGCGGCATGAGCCTGCACAATATGATGCTGCCGCACGGGCCGGATGCGACGGGTTTCGACAAGGCGTCGAACAGCGAGCTGAAGCCCGTCAAACTGGACCACACCATGGCCTTCATGTTCGAGACCCGCTACCCGCAGCAGCTCACCAAATTCGCCGCCGAGCTGGACACGCTGCAGGACAATTATCTCGAATGCTGGGACGGGCTTGAGCGCAAATTCGACGGCACGCCGGGCATCAAGTGACCGGTCGTTCAGCCCCCCTGCCAGGCCTTCACCGCTTCGAGCGGCCAGACGAGCATCAGGATATTGAGCGCCAGGCCGTCGCGGATCAGGTAGGTGGTCACGCCCTCGAAAACCACGATGATCGCGATGCTTGCCCAGACGGGCAGGCGCGAGGCCAAGAAAAAGCCGACGACCATCGCCAGAATATCGGCGCTCGAATTGATGACGCTGTCGCCGAAATAATCGAGCGAGATCGTCGATTCGCGATAGCGATTGATGATCATGTCGGTGTTTTCGAGGATTTCCCAGGCGCATTCGAGCACGAGGGAGAGCGTCAGGCGCAGGTTGATGCCGGCTTTCGGCAGGATCAGCGTGAAGAGGCCGAAGAACAGGATGCCGTGGATGATGTGGCTCGGCGTGTACCAATCGGAGAGATGTTGCGAGTTTTCCGAGGAAACCACGACCCCATGCCACAGTTTGACATATCCGCACTTGCAGATGAGCGGCTGACCCATCGTATAAAGGAGAAGCGCCGTCGCGCCGATGAAGCCGGCGGCGAGCAGCAGGGAATTCAGGACCTTGCGGTTCACGCGGAATTTCCTTGAAAAACGATGCGCCGCGCAAAGCGGCGCACGAGGGTGGAGACAGGCGGCCGGAAGATGACACATCCTTGCGGCCGGAAACAAGATCGGGAGAGAGACGCATGAAGCTTGCGACACTGAAGGATTCCACCCGCGACGGCCGCCTGGTCGTCGTTTCGCGTGACCTGACGCTCTGCTCGGAAGTCGGGCACATCGCCCGCACGCTGCAGGCGGCGCTGGACGACTGGGCGCATGTCGCGCCACGGCTCGAACGGGTCGCCGAGGGGCTGGAAACCGGCGCGCAGCCCACCACCCGCTTCCACGAGCACGACGCCGCCTCGCCGCTGCCGCGCGCCTACCAGTGGGCGGACGGTTCGGCCTATGTCAACCACGTCGAACTGGTACGCAAGGCCCGCAATGCCGACATGCCGGAGAGCTTCTGGACCGATCCGCTGATGTACCAGGGCGGCTCCGACAGCTTTTTAGGCCCGCGCGACCCAATCCTGGCAGCTGACGAGACCTTCGGCATCGACATGGAAGGCGAGATCGCCGTCATCGTCGACGACGTGCCGATGGGCGCAAGCGTCGAGGAAGCGCGCGCGGCGATCCGCCTCGTCATGCTCGTAAACGACGTGTCGCTGCGCGGGTTGATCCCGGCCGAGCTTTCCAAGGGATTTGGCTTCTTCCAGTCGAAACCCTCCTCCGCCTTCTCGCCCGTCGCCGTGACGCCGGATGAACTGGGCGACGCCTGGGACGGCGGCAAACTGCACCTGCCGCTCCTCGTTTCGCTCAACGGCAAGGCCTTCGGCAAGGCCGATGCCGGCGTCGACATGACCTTCGATTTCGGCCAGCTCGTCGCCCATGCAGCAAAGACCCGGCCGCTCGTCGCGGGCTCGATCATCGGCTCCGGCACCGTCTCCAACAAGCTCGACGGCGGCCCGGGCAAGCCTGTCGCGGAGGGCGGCGCCGGTTATTCCTGCATCGCCGAGATCCGCACCATCGAGACGATCGCCACCGGCGCGCCCAAAACGCCCTTCATGAAATTCGGCGACGTCGTGCGCATCGAGATGAAGGACAAGACCGGCCATTCGATCTTCGGTGCGATCGAGCAGACCGTCAAAGCCTACGAGAAGGACTGAACCGATGAGCGGCGAGATCGTGCTTTTCGACTATTGGCGCTCGTCTGCGAGCTACCGCGTGCGCATCGCGCTCGAAAGCCTCGGTCTCGCCTATCGGCGCGAATCCGTCGACCTGCTCGACGGGAAACAGCGCTCGCCGGAGCACCGCGCCCGCAATCCGCAGGGCCTCGTGCCGGCGCTTGCGATCGACGGGCACATGCTAACGCAATCGCTGTCGATCATCGAATATCTTTCGGAGACGCGCCCCGAGGCGCGTTTCCTGCCCGCCGATCCGCTCGGCCGGCAGCGGGTGCGGGCGATCTCCTATGCCATCGCCATGGAAATCCACGCCGTCTGCAACACCGGCGTCGTCGGCCATCTCATGACGCTGATCGAGGACGGGGAGGCGGTGCGCGCCGACTGGATGAAGAAATTCATCGGCGAAGGCCTCGCCGCCGTCGAAACACTGCTCGACAATCCGGCGACCGGCGCCTTCTGCCACGGCGACACGCCGACCATGGCCGACTTCTGCCTCGTGCCGCAGGTCTACAACGCCGAGCGCTGGGGCGCCGACATAGCCGGCCTCGAGCGGGTCCGTCGCATCACGGAAACCTGCCGCGCCCTCCCGGCCTTCCAGGCGGCGCATCCTGATGCCGCGAAACCTGCCTGAACTTTCATTTGCGGGGCTGGGATGCTATATATACCTCCACAAGAGGAAGGATATACCATGCCGCTCTACGTGAAAGATCAGGAGGTCGATAGGCTTGCGGAAAAGCTCTCCACGCTGCGCAAGGTCAGCAAGACCGAGGCGGTGCGGCAAGCGCTGACGCATGAGCTGGAGCGCGCGGAAAACGAGCCGACGCTGGTGGAGAAGGCCGTTGCCATGACGCGGGAATTGAACAGAAAGTATTCCCCGACGGGCCTCAAGGCTGACAAGGCCTTCATCGACAGCCTCTACGAAGACTGATGTTCGTCGATGCTTCCGCTATCGTCGCGATGATGACAAACGAAAGCGACGCCGCGTCGCTTTCGGCACGCCTCATGACGGCAATTTCGCGCGCAACGTCACCGATGGCGCTTTGGGAGGCCTCCGTCGCCTACAGCCGCATTTCCGGCGTCGAACCGAAAGCGGCATTGCGTGAGGTGGAAGCCTACATTCGCCCGCTTGAAATCGAGGTCATCGCGATCTCGTCGCTAGCGACCGCTGCCGCCGTCGAGGCTTACCATCGCTACGGCAAAGGCCGCCATCCGGCCGGGCTCAATTTCGGTGACTGTTTCGCCTATGCCTGTGCAAGGCACCTCAACGTCCCGCTGCTCTACAAGGGCGACGACTTTTCGCAGACGGATATCGAAACCGCGTGAAAACCGCCCCGCCGAAGCGGGGCGTTTCATAAATGTCAGGCGACGTCGCCCATGCAGACGTATTTCATCTCCAGATAATCGTCGGCGCCGTGCGCGGAGCCTTCGCGGCCGAGGCCGGACTGCTTGATGCCGCCGAAGGGGGCGGCTTCCGAGGAGATGATGCCGGTGTTGACGCCGACCATGCCGTATTCCAGCGCTTCCGTCACCTGCCAGACCTTCTTCAGATCGCCGGCAAAGAAGTAAGCGGCGAGGCCGAATTCGGTGTCGTTCGCCTGGGCGATGACATCCTCGACCGTATCGAAGCGGAAAAGAGCGGCGACCGGGCCGAAAGTCTCTTCCCGCGCGACCGTCATGCCGCGGGAAACGCCCTTCAGCACGGTAGGCTCGAAGAACGTACCCTTGCCCTCGACGCGCTTGCCGCCGGCAACCACCGTCGCGCCCTTGGAAACGGCGTCGGCGATATGCGCCTCGACCTTTTCGATGGCGGCTTCCTCGATCAGCGGGCCGATCGTGATGCCCTTGTCAAAACCGTTGCCGACGGAAAGCTCGGCGACTTTCTTCGCCAGCTTGTCGGCAAAGGCGTCATAGACGTTCGACTGCACGTAGATGCGGTTGGCGCAAACGCAGGTCTGGCCGGCATTGCGGTACTTCGAGGCCATCGCGCCTTCGACGGCAGCATCGAGATTCGCATCGTCGAAGACGATGAAGGGCGCGTTACCGCCGAGTTCCAGGCTCACCTTCTTGATCTGGTCGGAGCACTGGCGCATCAGGATGCGTCCGACTTCCGTCGAGCCTGTAAATGAGATTTTCCGGACCTTCGGATTGTAGCAAAGCTCCTTGCCGATCGCCGGGCCGTCCGTGCCGAGAATGACGTTAAAGACACCGGCCGGAAGGCCGGCCTTTTCGGCGAGCACGGCCAGCGCGATCGCCGAAAGCGGGGTCTGCTCGGCGGGCTTTGAGACGACCGTGCAGCCGACGGCGAGCGCAGGCGCCACCTTGCGGGCGATCATCGCGGCTGGGAAGTTCCACGGCGTGATCGTGCCGACGACGCCGACCGGCTGCTTGATGACGAGCATGCGCTTGTCGACGGAGGGTGCGGGGATCGTTTCGCCGTTGATGCGCTTGGCCTCTTCCGCATACCACTCGACATAGGAGGCGGCGTAGAGGATCTCGCCCTTGGCTTCCGGCAGCGGCTTGCCCATTTCGGCGGTCAGGATGGCGGCCAGCTCGTCCGCATTGGCGACGATCAGGTCGAACCATTTGCGCAGCAGGACGCTGCGGTCCTTGGCCGGGCGGGCGGCCCAGACCTGCTGCGCCTTGTATGCGGCGTCGATCGCAGCAGACGTCTCGGTCGCGCCCATTTCGGGCAGCGTCGCGAGCTTTTCGCCCGTCGCGGGGTTGAAGACGTCGAAGGTCTCGGCGCCGTTGCCGCCGATCCAGTTACCGTTGACATACCCTGCATCGCGCAGGAAGTCGGTCGACTTCAGGTGCTTCGTGAGCGCATCGTAGAATGCCATGATTTCGTTCCTTTCGGACGTGGAAGGTCGTTCACCCGGAGCATGTGCTCCAGGTGTTCCTTGGGAGGATGTTTTTTTCGTCTTTAGCGTCGCCGATCAGGCGGCGCGGGCTTCGACCATCGCGGCTTCGAGAATGTCGAGCGCCTCGGCAAAAACCTCGTCCTGGATGGTGATCGGCGCGAGGAAGCGGATGACGTTGCCGTGCACGCCGCAGGTGAGCAGGATCAGGCCCTTTTCGAGGGCTTTCAGGCGCACCTTGTTGGCGAAGTCGGCGCTCGGCAGCTTGGTCGAAACGTCGTTGAACTCAACGGCGTTCATGAAGCCCGGGCCGCGGATGTCGACGATTTCCGGCACCTTGTCCTGCAGCGAGGCGAGGCGCTGCTTCAGGCGGGCGCCGAGGTTTTCAGCACGGTTGCAGAGGTCCTCGTCCTTGATGACGTCGAGCACGGCATGGGCCGCTGCAACGCCGATCGGGCTGCCGGCATAGGTGCCGCCGAGGCCGCCCGGGCCGGGGGCGTCCATGATTTCCGCACGGCCGGTGACGGCTGCGATCGGGAAGCCGCCGCCGAGACCCTTGGCCATCGTCGTGATGTCGGCCACCACGCCGTAGTGTTCCATGGCGAAGAGCTTGCCGGTACGCGCAAAGCCGGTCTGCACTTCGTCGGCGATCAAGAGGATGCCGTGCTGGTCGCAGATCTCGCGCAACGCCTTCATGAAGGCGACCGGGACGGGATAGAAGCCGCCTTCGCCCTGCACCGGCTCGATGATGATCGCGGCAACGCGGTTCGGATCGACATCGGCGGCAAACAGCTTCTTCAGCACGCCGAGCGACTGCTCGACGGTCGTGCCGTGCATTTCAACCGGGAAGGGCGCGTGGAAAACGTCGGCCGGCATGGCGCCGAAGCCGACCTTATAGGGCACGACCTTGCCGGTCAGCGCCATGCCCATGAAGGTGCGGCCGTGGAAGCCGCCTGAAAAGGCGATGACGGCTTGGCGGCCGGTGGCGGCGCGGGCAATCTTCACGGCGTTTTCAACGGCTTCGGCACCGGTGGTGACGAAGATCGTTTTCTTGGCGAAGTTGCCGGGGGTGATGGCGTTCAGGCGCTCGGCAAGCTCGACATAGTTTTCGTAGGGCACGACCTGGTGGCAGGTGTGGGTGAAGCGGTCGAGCTGGTTCTTGACGGCCTCAATGACGCGCGGATGGCGATGGCCGGTGTTGACGACGGCGATGCCGGCGGCGAAATCGATATAGCGATTGCCTTCCTTGTCCCAGATCTCCGCATTCTCCGCACGGTCGGCGTAGATCTGCGTGGTCATGCCGACACCGCGCGAAATGGCGGCGTTCTTGCGATCGGTGAGGGGCGTTGCGGTCATGGCGCTATCCTGGGTCTGGAGGCTTCAATTAATAACTTGCATTTTTTCTGCAAGCCTTGAGTGGAATTCCTACATTTTTTCTGCAAGAATGCAACGGTCATTTTAAGACGGGAATGCGATGGGTTTTCAGGGGTGCGAAGATCGGGCGCAGCCCACCGGGAATGCTATAAGAAACTATAACCAGAATCAGGGATTGGCGCGATGGGTTCGGAAGAACCGGTGCACTATAAGGTGGCGGAGGCCGCGCGGCTTGCCGGCGTTTCCGCGTCCACGCTCAGGCTTTGGGAAACGCAGGGCCTCGTCGTGCCGGGGCGCTCGGAGACCGGCCACCGTCAATATAGCGGCGACGACGTCGCCCGGCTGAAGCGTATCGCCTGGTACAGGACGGAGCGCGGCCTCAACCCCGCCGCCATTCGCGAGGCGCTGGAAGCGGAGGAACCCGCCGGCGAAACTACGGTTTCCGAAGGCGACGCGCCGCAGGGTGTCGGCCGCAAGCTGCGCAGCCTGCGCCACGCCACAGGCAAGACGCTGGAGCAAGTCGCCGGCGACATCGGCATTGCGACCTCGGTGCTCTCAACCTTCGAACGCACCTCGCAGGGCGTGACGTTCCGCGTGCTGCACGATCTCGCGGCCTATTACGACACGACCGTCTCAAAACTCTCCGGCGAAGAGGAAGAGGCCAACCGGTCGGTCGTCAGGGCAGGGGAATGGAAGTTCTGGCCGGAAACCTCGCCAGGCGTCACAGTGCAGGTACTGGCGGACGGCCGCAACATGATGGATTGCCACCGCTTCGTGCTCGCCCCCGGCGCCTCCAGCGACGGCGCCTACAAACATGAGGGCGAGGAATTCGTACATGTGCTCTCGGGCCGGGTCGAGATGGTGCTCGACGGCCACGAGTTTCACGACCTCGGCCCCGGCGACAGCCTCTATTTCAAAAGCTGCCGCCGCCACGCCTGGCGCAACCGCCATGACGGCGAGACGGTCCTGATCTGGATCAACACGCCACCGACCTTCTAGGCCGCGCTGCTGCGCGCGAACTCCCGCGGCGGGCAGCCGACCTTGCGACTGAAGGCCGTGCTGAAGGCGCTTGCGGAGCGGTAGCCGATCCGCTCGGCGATCTCCTCCAGCGTTCCCTGGCGATGGCGCAGCGCATCTTTGGCGATCGCCATGCGCCAGCGCAGCAGATATTCGACCGGTGCGAGCCCGACGGCCTCGGAAAAACGCCGCGCGAAGGCCGAGCGCGACATGCCCGCCTTCTGCGCCAGTTCGGCGATCGTCCAGTCCCGGGAAACATCGGCGTGGATATCGGCGAGTGCCCGGGCGAGCTGCGGATCGGCGAGGCCGCGCAGCATGCCGGGATGCGGCAGCGTCGCCGCCTCGCGCCGCAGCGTCTCGATCAGCAGAACCTCGATCAGACGGGACAGGATGAGATCGCTGCCCGGTCCCGCCAGCGCTGCCTCACCGCGGATGAGGCCGATGAGCGTGCCGAGCCGCGCGCCGACACCGTCTTCGGCCGAGACATGCACGAGCCGTGGCATCATCTCCGCCAGCAGGTCCGCATTGGTCGGATCGCACATGATGACGCCGCCGAGGACGCGCGTCGCGTCGCCCCGATGCGCGTCGCCGATATGGATCTCGCCGTCGACCATGTGCCGCGCCTTGAAACCATCGTCGGAAAGCACGGTCTTCTGCCCGGGCGCGCTGGAGAACGTATCCATCACCGGCCTGGCCGAAAGGACGAAGTCACCCGCCCCGACCTGGAGGGCGGCACCGCCGTCCGCGCGGAACCAGCATTGGCCGGCCGTGATGAAATAGAGCATCGGCCCCGGCTGCGGTGGCAACTGCACGCCCCATGTGCCATGCGCCACCATGCTGCCCATCAGCACGGTTTTCGGGCGCAGCAATTGCACGACATCGGTGAAAGCATCCATTTTGCACGATCCATAACGTGGGTTTGGTTGACTATATCATCTGGACGATCAGTAATGCAAAATGGACTTTGAATTATTCAACATCTCCCGCCAACCGATATCATCGGGTCATTCAGACAGGAGATACAGATGACAAACACGGTTTTGATCACCGGAACCTCGTCCGGCTACGGCAGGGCAACCGCGGAACTCTTCCTCAAACGGGGATGGAACGTCGTCGCCACGATGCGCACCCCGAAAGCCGGCCTTATCGAAGGCCCGGCCGAACGGCTGAAGATCATCCCGCTCGACATCACCCGCCCCGAGACGATCCGCACCGCGATCAACGCAGCCGTCGCGGCCTTCGGCTCGATCGACGTGTGGATCAACAACGCCGGCATCGGCATGGCATCCGCGGTGGAGGCGACGCCGGACAGCGCGATCCGCGAGCTTTTCGAAACCAATACGTTCGGCGTGTTCAACGCCTGCCGCGAGATCATCCCGCAGATGCGCAGGCAGGGGCACGGCGTGATCGTCAACGTCACCTCCAGCGTCGCGATCGGCGTCATGCCGCTGGTCGCGGCCTATGCCGCCAGCAAGTTCGCCGTCGAGGGTTTTACCGAGTCGCTTTCCTATGAGTTGGAGCAATTCGGCATAAAGGCGCGGCTGGTCGAACCCGGCTATGCGCCGACGACCAGTTTCACCGCCAATGGCGGCCCGCGCATGCAGGGCCTGATCCCGAAGGATTACGGCGCCTTCGCCCAGGCCGCATTCGCGCGGATGGCCGACTATCCGACGGCCTATTGCACCGAGGCGGAAGTTGCCGAGGCTGCCTATGCGGCGGCGACCGACGAAGGGGAACGGCTGCGCTATCCGGCCGGTGCCGATACCAAGATGCTCGCCGCGCTGCGTTGGTCGACCTCTGAGGACCATTATCGCGATCGCATGCGCGCAATATTCGCACCTGCGTCCGAGTAGCCGACCGTAGCTTAATCCGGACCTCTCCCGAGAGGTCCGGATCGCCGTTCCTGGCGCCTCCGCTGTATTCCACTAAAACAGTAGAAAATATTTTCCGCCCTGCTTCGATATCAGAGAGCGAAAGTTCCCGTTCCGCCTGCCTAATAAACCGCCATTCGTTGTCCACAAAAGCGGCATTTGCGATTTTAGCGGTAGAAACAACGTTGTTTCGCAGTCGATCCTCCCCATCGCGAAAGCAGGCCAGCATGTCCAAAATCAGCAAGAAACTCCTCGAAAGCGCGCTTTTCTCCCGCCGCTCCGCCCTTGCGGCACTCGCGGTGGCGGCCGTCGCCGTTTCCACGTTCTCCGTCGCCGCGCCCGCCTTCGCCGAAGACAACAAGGAGCTGAAGGTCGGCATCATCTCCGGTGAGGACGAGGATGTCTGGCGCGTCGTCGTTGCCGAAGCGGCCAAGAAGGGCCTGACCATCGAGACGGTCGTCTTCAACGACTATACCCAGCCGAACGAGGCACTTGCCCGCGGCGAGATCGACGCCAACGCCTTCCAGCACCTGCCCTATCTGGAAAACCAGATCCAGCAACACAGCTACAAGATCGTACCCGTCGGCTACACGGCGGTCTGGCCGATCGGCCTCTATTCCAAGAAGCACACCAAGGTTGCGGACCTGCCGGACGGCGCTGTCGTCGGCGTGCCGAACGATCCGTCGAACGAGGGCCGGGCGCTGCGCGTGCTGCAGAATGAGGGCCTGATCAAGCTGAAGGACAGCACCGGCATTCTCGCCACCATCGCCGACATCTCGGAAAACCCGAAGAAGCTGGAGATCAAGGAACTCGACGCCGGCATCGTCGGCCGCTCGGTCGACGACCTGGATGCGGCGATCGTCAACACCGACTGGGCGCTGAAGAGCGGCCTCACCCCGGAAAACCGCATCGCGCAGGAGCCGGTCGCCGACAATCCGTACCGCAACTTCATCGCGGTTCGCGAGGAATCCACGGATGAGCCCTGGGTCAAGCCGCTGGTCGAGGCCTATCAGAACGACGTCGTGAAGGCCGAATTCGACCGCGTCTACAAGGGCACGGGCATCAGCGCCTACTAAGGCATTCGACAACCAGCAGAGACAGCCCGCGATGCGCCCAGCCGCCGCGGGCTGTCTTTCCGTTTCCGGAAGGGAACCGCGCATGAACAAACATGTGACAGGCAAGCCGGCGCAGACCGCGGCCAGCGAAGAAGACGTCATCCGCCTGTCGGACGTCCGCCGCCGTTTTGGCGCGACGCCGGCGCTGGACGGCGTTTCGCTCGATGTGCGCCGCGGCGAGATCCTCGGCATCATTGGCCGCAGCGGCGCCGGCAAGTCGACGCTGATCCGTTGCCTCAACGGCCTGGAGCGGCCGGACAGCGGGACAATCGAGATCGAGGGCCGCGAGATCACCGGCCTCAGCGAGGCAGAGCTTCAGCCGCTGCGCCGCCGCATCGGCATGATCTTCCAGCATTTCAACCTACTTTCCGCCAAGACGGTGGAGGAGAATGTCGCGCTGCCCCTGAAGATCGAGGGCTGGGCGAAAGCCAAGCGTCTGGCGCGCGCCGCCGAACTGCTCGACCTTGTAGGCCTGACCGGCAAGGCGAAGGCCTATCCCTCGGAACTCTCCGGCGGCCAGAAGCAGCGCGTCGGCATTGCTCGCGCGCTTGCCGCAAGCCCGGCGCTGCTGCTCTCCGACGAGGCGACCTCCGCGCTCGACCCGGAAACGACGCGCTCGATCCTGGCGCTGCTCAAGGACATCAACCGCAAGCTCGGCCTCACGATCCTGCTCATCACCCATGAGATGGAAGTGGTGCGGAACATCGCCGACCGCGTCACCGTGCTCGATGCCGGCCGCATCGTGGAGGAAGGTCCCGTCTGGCAGGTGTTTTCACGACCGCAGGCGGAGACGACGAAGAGCCTGCTCAGCGGCATCCGCCCGCAACTGCCCGCCCATATCGCGCAAAGCCTCACGGCGGATATTGCAGGCGAGGCCATTCTCAGCCTCGACATTGCCGGCCCCGCCGCCACCGGGCCGCTGTTCCAGAAGCTGTCGGAAGAGTTTCCGGGCGGCTATCGCCTGGTGCATGGCGGCGTCGATCATATCCAGGAGCAGGCCGTCGGCCGCTTCTTCATCGCGGTGCCGGCCGATGCAGCCGCGCGCCTCGTTTCGTTTGCAGAGCGCCTCGGCGCACAGGTGGAGGTCCTCGGCCATGTCGCCGATCATGCTTGAGCTTCTCGTCCGCTCGCTGTGGGAAACGGTCGTGATGACGGCCGCCTCCGGCGTCATCTCGCTTGCCTTCGGCCTGCCGCTCGGCCTGGCGCTGGTCGCGACCGCGCGCGGCGGCATTGCGGAAAACCTCTGGACCAACCGCCTGCTCGGCGCGATCGTCAACGGCTTCCGCTCCGTGCCCTTCATCATCCTGCTTGTGGCGCTCATCCCCGTCACGCGGCTCATCGTCGGCACGTCGATCGGCACCTGGGCGGCGATCGTGCCGCTGTCGATCGCCGCGACGCCCTATTATGCGCGCATCGCCGAAGTGTCGCTGCGCGAGGTTGACCGCGGGCTGATCGAGGCCGTGCGCGCCATGGGCGGCAACCGCTGGACGATCGTGCGCGAGGTGCTGATCCCCGAGGCGCTGCCGGGCATCGTCGCGGGTTTCACCGTGACGCTCGTGACGCTGATCGGCGCCTCCGCAATGGCGGGCGCCATCGGTGCCGGCGGTCTTGGCGACCTGGCGATCCGCTACGGCTACCAGCGCTTCGAGACGACGGTCATGGTGGCGGTCGTCGCCGTGCTGATCGTGCTCGTCTGCGGCATCCAGTGGCTCGGCGACCGGCTCGTCGCGCGCCTCGACCATCGCGGCTGAGAAACCTCTAAAAGGCATCGGGCGCAGTTGCCGCCCGATGCTTTGCATCATCGCCATGATGCAAAGAATTTTTATGGATTTTGAAGAGTTTAGCAGCGGTTTCCTTACCATTCCGCGTTGTGTCGCGCATCCTTCCGGACAGATCTGGTTTGCGAAGGAAGGCCGCCGCCATGCCGTCACTCGATATCCCCGTCGACACGCTGATCCTGCCGGGCCTCAACGGTTCCGCGAACGATCATTGGCAGCGTCACTGGGCGCGCGACAATCCCGAAAGCCGCGTGGTCGAACAGTTCGACTGGAACTGCCCGGACCGCCAGAGCTGGCTTGTGCAGCTCGAACGGCAGGTCGATATGATCGGCAAGGACATCTGGCTCGTCGGCCACAGCCTCGGCTGCGTGCTGGCGGCGCAGTTCGCCGAAAGCCCGCTGGCTTCCCGCATCCGCGGCGCGCTGCTCGTCGCCCCCTGCGACCTCGACACGACGGAAACCCTGCACCCCTGCGTGGTCCGCTTCGGCGCCATGCCGGCAAAGCGCCTGCCGTTTCCCTCGCTCGTCGTCGGCAGCCTGAACGATCCCTATATGCCGGTCGACCGGCTGCGCCAGAGCGCCAAGGCCTGGGGCAGCGATCTCGTCGATATCGGCAATGCCGGCCATATCAATATTGCGAGCGGCTTCGGCCGCTGGACAGCGGGTTATGACTTCCTGGAATTGCTGAAGGCGCGGGCGGAGCGCGATCCCTTCGCCGCAACGCAGGACGGCCGCCTGTTCACGGCGGCCGTCGCGAGCATGGGGCTGGCGCTCAACTGAGCGCCGGCATCGCTCTCAGCGGTGCGACGCCCAGGGCACCAGGCGCCGCTCGATCAGCCGCGCGATGAATTCCAGCAGGATCGCGATCAGCGCAATCACGATGATGCCGGCAATCACGATGTCGGTGACGAGGAACTGTGCCGCCGACTGGATCATGAAGCCGATGCCGCTCGTCGCCGCCACCAGTTCGGCCGCGACCAGCGTCGTCCAGCCGGCACCGAGCGCGATGCGGATGCCGGTGAGGATCGATGGCACGGCGCTCGGCAGCACGACCTCCGTCAGCACCTGCCGCTTGCTGGCGCCGAGCGAACGGGCCGCGTTGACATGGTCCTTCGAGACCCCGCGTACGCCGGCGGATGTCGACAGGATGATCGAGGGCAGCATGGAGAGCGCGATCACCGTGATCTTCGACGCCTCGCCGATGCCGACCCAGATGATGACGAGCGGCAGGTAGGCGAGCGGCGGCAGCGGGCGCAGGAATTCGACGATCGGATCGAGGATGCCGCGGCCGACCCGGCTCGTGCCAATGGCGATGCCGGCGGGAATGCCGATGAGGATGGACGCGATCAGCGCGCCAAAAATGCGGTAGAGGCTGGCGCCGACATGCTCGGCCAGCGTCGAATCGACGAAGCCGGTCACGACGAGGTTATAGAGAGCAATGACCACCTGCCGCGGCGAGGGCAGGAAGACGGGCGAGACCAGCGCATAGGCGGAGGCAAGGCCCCACAACCCGATGATCGCAACGACGGTGATGGTCGAAATGACGGCGATCGGCACAGGGCGCGATGCGCGGGGGAGGGCGGCCTCCGTGGTGGTCTCGACCGGCTGCGGCAGGGCTTCGATATCAGTGGAGAGCGTCATGCGGCCAACTCCTCGTCAGTGGTGGACTGGATGAGGCCGTTGAGCCCGGCATGCATGCGCTTGAAGAGCGGCGAGGCCTTGACGGTGGCAACCGGAGTGCCGTTCAGCACCTCCGCATTGAAGCCGGCCTCGATCTCTGCCGTCAGGCGCCCGGGATTGGGCGACAGCACGACGACGCGCGTGCCGAGCAGCAGCGCCTCCTCGATCGAGTGGGTGATGAGCAGCGCGCCCGCACCGCTTTCCGCCTTGATGCGCAGCAAGAAGGCCTGCATGCGCGTGCGGGTCAGCGCATCGAGCGCGCCGAGCGGCTCGTCGAGCAGCAGGAAGCGCGGCTCGGCGGCAAGAGCGCGTGCAATGCCCACGCGTTGGCGCATGCCGCCGGAAAGCTCCCAGATGCGTCGGTCGCCGGCATCCGCCAGGCCGACGCGTTCGAGAAGCTGCTGGGCCTTTTCGCGCCGTTCGGCAAGCGGAACGCCCTTGAGCTTGAAGGGAAGAGCGATGTTGTCGCGGGCGTCGAGCCAGGGGTAGAGCGCGTCGTCCTGGAAGACCACGGCCCGGTCGGCATTCGGGCCCTTGATCGGCACGCCGTCGACGGTGATGGAGCCGGAGGTCGGCTCCAGAAACCCGGCGGCGAGGTTGAGCAGGCTCGTCTTGCCGGAGCCGGAACGCCCGATGATGGCGACCAGTTCGTCCGAGGCGACCTGCAGGTTGATGCCGTCGAGGACGAGTTTTTCAGCGGCGCCGCCCCGTCCCGCCCTCGGCGGATAACGCAGCGAAACGTTGCGGAATGTCAGGATGCTCATGGAACCTCCGGAAGTGTCTTGGCCTATCTGTCGGCGATGGCCCGGCAGCGCTTTCACGCCGCCGGGCCACCTCCGCCGCAGGATTTTTCGCCGATCAGTAGGACAGCTTCGTCGCGTCCGTGACCCAGCGCGTGGAGATGTAAGGCTTGTAGTCGGAGAGCGCCGACGGGATCTTGCCCTGTTCCAGCAGGAAGGCCGAGGTGTCGGCCACGGCCTTCACCGTGCCGCCGCCGAGCAGCGCCTCGCCGGCCTGTTCTTCCAGCGTCGGGAAGACGTAGCCCTTGAGAAGTGCGGGAACCTCATCCTCCTTGGCGCCGGTCAGCCGCGCGATCTTCTCGGCTTCCGGCGAGGTGGCGTTCCAGGCGTCCGGATTGGCGCGGTAGGCGGCGGTCGCATCGCCCGTCACCTTGACGAAGGCCGTCACGACGTCCGGATGCTCTTCCGCGAATTTCTTGCTGACGATCCAGGCGTCGAAGGTCGGGCCGCCCCAGTCGGCGACATCCTTCGAGGTCGCAAGCACCGTGCCGCTCTTCTTGAGCTGCGCCAGAACCGGATCCCAGACATAGGCGCCGTCGATATCGCCGCGTTCCCAGGCGGCCGCGATTTCCGGCGGACGCAGGTTGAGGATCTCGACCGACTTCGGATCGACCTTCCAGTGCTTCAGCGCCGTCAGCAGGCTGTAATGGGCGGTGGAGACGAAGGGCGTGGCGATCTTCTTGCCGACGAGATCTTCCGGCTTCTCGATCGACTTCACGGCGAGCGCTTCGGCCTCGCTGATCAGGCCGACGATGTAGATCAGCTCGATCGGCAGTTCGCGGCTGGAGGCGGCGGCAAGCGGCGAGGAGCCGACATAGCCGATATCGAGCGAGCCGGAGGCAATCGCCGCGATCACGTCGGCGCCGCCGTCGAATTTCTGCCAGTTGATCTTGGCGCCGGTCACCTTCTCATAGGTGCCGTCAGCCTGGGGCACGCGGGACGGCTCGACGATCGGCTGGTAGCCGATGTTGAGCGTCACCTCCTGGGCGAAGGCGCTGCCGAACGACGCGGCCATGGCAAGGGCGGCGGTCGCGGCAAGCAGGGTTCTGCGGTTGATGGTCATGGTCCTCTCCTCAAATTGCCGTTGCCGCGGTCTGCCGCGGGCCGGCAATTCAGGCTATCCATTCCATAAATTTAGTAGAGAAATATTTGCCTCAATTTGCCGGCCTTGCCGCAATTGGTTTTGCTTTTTTCTGCGGTTCGGTTGGAACGGCGCGCCTGGCGCAAAATTGATGACGAGCAGAAGAAATACCGATTGTCGCGAAAAATGATGCGAAATGGGCACGCCGGGGCCAAAAATCGGCATAAGGGGTTGACGGAGAATGCCAATTTCCATGGCGTTATGCTCATAAATAAATTATATTGTTTTTATATGTTTTTCGCACTCCGGTGCCAAGAATGAGCCAGAATCACCCGTCAAAGGTGAGCCGATCGATCTTCCCGAGGACGACGGATGGAAACAGCGGGACGCGGCGTGCGCGTCCGCGCTGCCGGGCATATCCGGGTAATGCACATATGCTGATGGAAAGCAGGCTGAAATGCTGACGAAAAAGGGAAAATACGGACTGAAGGCCTTGGTGGACCTCGCTCGGCTGGCGCCGGGCCAAACCGCTTTCGTCAGCGAGATCGCGCTTCGAAACAACATTCCGAAAAAGTTCCTCGATACGATTCTCCTGGAACTGCGCAATGCCGGCATGCTGCGCTCCAAGAAGGGCCCCGGCGGCGGCTATTCGCTCTCCCATCCGGCCTCGGAAATCCGAATCGGCCACGCCATCCGCGTGCTCGACGGCCCGCTGGCGCCCATCCGCTGCGCAAGCCGCACCGCCTATGAGGCCTGCGAGGATTGTGCCGATCCGGAAACCTGTCAGGTCCGCCGCGCGATGACCGACGTGCGCGACGCCATCGCCGCCATTCTCGACACGATGACGCTCGAACAGTTCGTCGCCGTGCCGGGTGCTGCCGCGATGATCGACGACGAAGAGCTGGAAAAGCGGGTCGGCTGAAGCCGCGCCCGCAAATCCGCGAAAAAACTAGTTTTCCCCGTCCTCAGGGTTGCGGTGCGCTTCGCGCCGCAGCCTCCCACTTTGCCTGAGCGCTTCGGCGAGATGCGACGGCAGGCCTTCCTGCTGCGCCCCGCCACCTGCCGCTCGAAGATGATCGGCGGCCTCCTGCGCCACGGCGCGGGCCGCGGTGGCGGCAAGGAAAGCGTTCGTCCTGTGCTGGTCGGCAATCCCGATCTGCGCCGCGTCTATGGCGCGACCCGCCTCGGCGACCATGGCCTGCGCGGCGGCGAGGCGGGCGGAAAGCAGGCCGGCCTCGAAAATATCGCCATCCGCCTTGTCCAGCACACGGCCGAGTGACCGCTGGCCGGCGCCCAGTTGCCTTGCGGCGCCGAGAAGCAGGCCGAGAGACTGTGGCACCGCCACCTCGCCGGGCGCATGCAGCAGGGCATCGCCATCGATCAGCACGTCCTTGAACAGCACATGTTCGGCCGATTGCGGCGCGCCGTTTGCCGGCTCGCAATTGTTGGCGACATAGTGCAGGCCGTCGATACGCGTCGGCAGCAACAGGCTTGCGGCCTTGCCGCCGTCGTTGCGCGTCGGCACCAGCAGCCAGTCGGCGTGGCGGGTGCACGGCGTACAGAGCGCTTCACCGCTGAGCCGCCAGGCAAGGCCGCTCGCGGCGAGCGGCAGCGTTTCGGCTTCCTCGCCATTGCGACGTGGGACGGCGCGGGCGAGCCGCGCGCCCGACAGGGCGGCCGAGAAGACTCCGCTGCGCTGGCCGTCCGTGCCATGGCTGCGAAGCTCTTCGAGCACGACGAAATGGGCGGCGAGAATCTCGCCCAGCGTGGCGGATTGCGCTGACGCCACGGCGCAGACATCCGCCAGCACCGTGTTGGAAACGTCGATGCCTCCATACTCCGTCGGCACGGAAATGCCGAACAGGCCCGAACGGGACAGAAGGTCCAGGCGGGCTTCCGCCGTTGCCAGCGTGCCGCCCGCGGCGGCACTGAAAATGCCGGCGATCGTGCCGACGACGGTCAGCGCCTCATCCTCGGTGCTGATGACGGCGGCGGTTCGCGTTGGGCGGTCGAGTGCTGACGAGATCATACCCATGTCGTCTCTCCTTGCGGATGCCGTTTCAGGCGCACAGGCTTAACCGGGGCAAAAAGATCACATTCTATAGAGATTGTATAGATTGATTTTACGCCACCCGATCGATGAAACCGCCTTCACGCTACCACGAAAAAGCGGCGATCGCCTCGCGAAAAACCCTCGGCTTTTTCTTGAGAAGCCGCACTGCGCGGCTGGTGGACCATTCAACCCGCCGTTTGCGCCAGCTTGCGGGCGATTTCGTAGAAGGCGTTGACGAGCTTGCCGTTGCTGCGCTCGCGCAGGCAAATGAGCGCCTCGTCCATCAGCATTTCCGGCGCATCGATGCGGATCGGGACGAGCCGGTTGTCCTGGCCGAATTCGGCGGAAGAGACAAAACCGACCCCGCCGCCCGCCGCGACGATCTCGCGAACCGCCTCGCGCCCCTCCGCCTCGATGAGCGGCGTCAGCGTGACGCCGCATTGCGCCGCCATCGCTTCCAGCTTCTGACGGGTCTTGGAGCCCCGCTCGCGAAAGACCAGGGGGTGCTTGGCGAGTTCGGCAAGCGTGATCTCCGTCTCGCCTGCGAGAGGATAATCGCGGCTGGCAAAGGCGATGATCGGCGTCGAATTGAGCTTCAGGATCTCGAAGTCGCTGGATTGCGGGATTTCGCCGAGAACGCCGATATCCGCCTCATAGGCATGCAGGCTGGTGATGACCGTCTCGGTATTGCCGGCGTCGATCGAGACCTGCACGGTCGGGTAGGCGCGGCGGAAGGCAGCGAGGATGTGCAGCAGATGGTGGGCGGCGTCCGCGACGATCCGCAGCTTGCCGGCCCGGAGCGCGCGCGATTCCGACAAGAGGTCGAGCGCCTGCTGCTCCACGTCGAACATGCGGCGGGTGACTTCCAGAAGCTGCTGGCCGGCCTGGGTCAGCGTCACCTGCTTCTTGTTGCGGTTGAAGAGCAGGACGTCATATTCCTCCTCCAGCTTGCGCACCTGGTCGGAAATGGCGGGCTGGGTCAGGAAGAGCGCTTCCGCCGCGCGCGAAAAGCCGCCGTGGATGGCCACGTTATGGAAAGCGCGAAGCTGGACATAGCGCATGGAACCGTCTTTCGATCGATCAAGATGATGCAATCATCAGACCGAACGATTCCTCTTATGTAAAGGGCAAAAGGCGCATCCGCCGTCGCCGCCAACACGATCATAAGCTAAACCTATATTTTCATACAAAAGAACGATTTTACATATATGTCTGCCCGCCGCATTGTCGCTCCAGAGACGCCAATGCGAGGACGGACCATGCCAAACACCGCTTCTGACAGAACCACCGCGCCGCTGGAAACGCCGAGGCTCGGCGAACCCTATCTCCTGACGCCCGGCCCGTTGACGACAGCATATTCGGTCAAGGAAGCGATGCTGCGGGACTGGGGCTCGTGGGATGCCGATTTCCGCGCCATGACGGCGGACCTGCGCCGCCAGCTTCTGGACATTGCCGGCGATACAACTGGGGAATTCGACTGCGTGCCCATGCAGGGCAGCGGCTCGTTCTCGGTCGAGGCGATGCTCGGAAGCTTCGTTCCCCGCGATGGCAAGGTGCTGGTGTTGAGCAACGGCGCCTATGGCAAGCGCATCGCCCAGACGCTCGCCTATCTCGGCCGCGACCATGTGACGATCGACAAGGGCGACTACATGCCGCCGCGCGGCCCCGAGGTCGTCGCCGCGCTGGATGCCGATCCCGCCATCAGCCATGTCGTCGTCGTGCATTGCGAAACGAGCTCGGGCATCCTCAACCCGCTCAAGGAAATTTCCGACGCCGTCTATTCCCGCGGCAGCAAGCTGATCGTCGACTCGATGAGCGCCTTCGGCGCCGTGCCCGCCGGCATCGCCGACTTCCGCTACGAGGCGATCGTCTCCTCCGCCAACAAGTGCATCGAAGGCGTGCCGGGCTTCGGCTTCGTCATCGCCCGCAAGAGCGAACTGGAGGCCGCCAAGGGCCGCAGCCATTCACTAAGCCTCGATATCCACGCCCAGTGGGATTACATGAACAAGACCGGCCAGTGGCGCTTCACGCCGCCGACCCATGTCGTCGCCGCCTTCCTGGAGGCGCTACGCCTGCATCGCGAAGAAGGCGGCGTTGCCGCCCGCGGCGCCCGCTACGCCCGCAACCGCGACGTCATGGTCGCCGGCATGCGCGAGGCCGGCTTCGAGACGCTGCTTGCCGACCGGTGGCTGTCGCCGATCATCGTGACGTTCTTCAGCCCGGCCCATCCGGCCTTCGCCTTCGATCGCTTCTACGCACTGATGAAGGACAAGGGCTTCATCATCTATCCCGGCAAGCTGACGGTCGTCGACAGTTTCCGCGTCGGCTGCATCGGCCGCATGGACGAATATGTCATGCGCCGTGTGGTGGACGCCGCCCGCTCCTCCCTTGCCGAAATGGGCGTCGACAACGCCGCGCCCCCGGCCATCGCCCTTGAAGAACGCAGCCGCCTCGCGGCCTGAATAAGGATGGAATTTCCGATGAACCACATGTCCAAGCTTACCGTCGTCGCCAACCGGCGCACCTATCCCTGGCCGAATGTCCCGGCCATCGCCATCTGCCTCGACGGCTGCGAGCCGGCCTATCTCGACGAGGCCATCAAGGCGGGCCTGATGCCGACGCTCGCCCGCATCCGCAAGACGGGAACCGAGCGCACCGCGCTCAGCGTCATCCCGAGCTTCACCAACCCGAACAACCTGTCGATCGCCACCGGCCGCCCGCCGTCAATCCACGGCATCTGCGGCAACTATCTCTATGAGCCCGCGACCGGCAAGGAAGTGATGATGAACGATCCGCGCTTCCTCCGCGCGCCGACCGTCTTCAAGGCCTTCTACGACGCCGGCGCCAAGGTCGCGGTGGTGACGGCGAAGGACAAGCTGCGCGCGCTGCTCGGCCACGGCCTGAAGTTTGATGAGGGCAGGGCGATCTGCTTTTCCTCGGAAAAGTCCGACACGACGACCAAGGCGGAACACGGCATCGACAATGCTTCGGCCTGGCTTGGCCGGCCGGTGCCGGAAGTCTATTCCGCGGAACTCTCGGAGTTCGTCTTCGCAGCTGGCGTCAAGCTGCTCAAGGAGTTCCGCCCGGACGTCATGTACCTGACGACGACGGACTATGTGCAGCACAAATATGCCCCCGGCGTGCCGCAGGCGAATGCCTTCTACGAGATGTTCGACAAGTACCTGACCGAGCTCGACGCGCTGGGTGCCGCAATCATCGTCACGGCCGACCATGGCATGAAGCCGAAGCACAAGGCAGATGGCTCGCCGGACGTGATCTATGTGCAGGACCTGCTCGACCAATGGCTCGGCAAGGACGCCGCCCGCGTCATCCTGCCGATCACCGACCCCTATGTCGTGCACCATGGCGCGCTCGGTTCCTTCGCCACCGCCTATCTGCCGGAAGGCACGGACAAGGAGGAGATAATCGAGCGGCTGAAGGCGATCGATGGCATCGACGTGGTGCTGTCGCGCCCGGAAGCCTGCGTGCGCTTCGAACTGCCGGACGATCGCATCGGCGACATCGTGCTCGTCTCCTCGGAAAACAAGACGCTCGGCACCAGCGAGCACCGGCATGACCTTGCAGCACTCAACGAACCGCTGCGCTCCCATGGCGGCCTCACCGAGCAGGAAGTGCCCTTCATCGCCAACCGCACGCTGCCGGAGCTTCTTTCCGCCGGCACGCTGCGCAATTTCGATGCCTTCTACTACGCGCTCGTCGCAGCCGCGCAGCCGGCACAATAGGGAGCGAATGATGACCAAGGTCGAAACGACATTCGCGATCCGCCACGAACCGATGCGGATCGCCGGCAAGAAGGTCGATACCGAAGGCGTGGTCGAGGTGCACTATCCCTGGAACGATGCCGTCATCGGCACCGTTCCGGCGGGCAATGCCGAACATGCCCGCAAGGCCTTCGAGATTGCCGCCACCTACCAGCCGAAGCTGACGCGCTACGAGCGGCAGCGCATCCTGCTCAAGGCGGCCGAATTGCTGGTCGCCCGCAAGGAGGAAGTGTCCGATCTCATCACGCTGGAGCTCGGCATTTCCAAGCAGGACTCGCTCTATGAAGTGGGCCGCGCCTTCGATGTCTTCACGCTTTCCGGGCAGATGTGCATCCATGACGACGGCGAAATCTTCTCCTGCGACCTCACCCCGCACGGCAAGGCGCGCAAGATCTTCACCACCCGCGAGCCGCTGACCGCCATTTCGGCAATCACGCCCTTCAACCATCCGCTCAACATGGTGGCGCACAAGGTGGCGCCGGCCATCGCCACCAACAATTGCGTGGTGCTGAAGCCGACGGAACTGACGCCGATGACGGCGCTGGTACTGGCCGACATTCTCTATGAAGCCGGCCTGCCGCCGGAAATGCTCTCCGTCGTCACCGGTTGGCCGGGCGATATCGGCATGGAGATGATTACCAACCCGAATTTCGACCTGATCACCTTCACCGGCAGCGTGCCGGTGGGAAAGCTGATCGCCTCGCATGCGCATTACAAGCGCCAGATCCTCGAACTCGGCGGCAATGACCCGCTGATCATCCTCAACGACCTATCGGACGACGATCTCGCCAGAGCCGCCGACCTCGCGGTGGCGGGTGCGACGAAGAATTCCGGCCAGCGCTGTACGGCCGTCAAACGCATCCTCTGCCAGGAGCGCGTCGCCGATCGCTTCGTGCCGCTGGTGCTGGAGCGGGCGAAGAAGCTCCGGTTCGGCGATCCGATGGACCGCAAGACGGATCTCGGCACGGTCGTGCATGCCAAGGCCGCGGAGATATTCGAACGCCGCGTGCACAAGGCGGCGGAGGAGGGGGCGGAGATCCTGTACAATCCGGGCCGGCAGGGCGCCCTGCTGCCGCCGATCGTCATCGACCGCGTCTCGCATGCAAGCGAGCTGGTGATGGAGGAAACCTTCGCGCCGATCATCCCGATCGTCCGCGCGCCGGATGACGACGATGCGCTGATCGCGCTTTCCAACTCGACCGCCTTCGGCCTCTCCTCCGGCGTCTGCACCAACGATTTCCGCCGCATGCAGAAATACATTGCGGGGCTGAAGGTCGGCACGGTGAACATCTGGGAAGTGCCTGGCTACCGCATCGAGATGTCCCCCTTCGGCGGCATCAAGGATTCCGGAAACGGCTACAAGGAAGGCGTCATCGAGGCGATGAAGAGCTTTACCAACGTCAAGACCTTTTCCCTGCCCTGGTGATCTAGGTAAACCCCTGCGAGATCACCCTTTCTGGGAGCTGCCTTCGCGCGGCTCCCTTTTTTCGTTGCCGAAAAGGACCGTTTTCGCGGCCCGTAACCTATAGATTCTACCTTCCGAACGATAAGAATAATAAATTTTACTTACCGAAAACCCCTGCGCAGAATGCCTCTCGAAGCCGATCATCAAAGGGCGACAGCTAGATCACCCGCCGCGCTTCCCCGGTTTTTCCAGGCCTTCAGAGGAGATTTTCAATCATGAACAGACGCATGCTTTTTCTGCTTGCCGGCGCCATGTCCGCCGTCTTTCCGACCATTGCCTTCGCCCAGAGTGAACTCACCGTCTACACCGCCGTCGAGGCCGTCGATCTCGATCGCTACAAGGCGACCTTCGAGAAGGCCCACCCCGACATCACGATCAACTGGGTGCGCGATTCCACCGGCGTCATGACGGCAAAGCTGCTCGCCGAAAAGGACAATCCGCAGGCCGACGTCGTCTGGGGGCTGGCCGCGACGTCGCTGCTGCTCCTCAAGACCGAGGGCATGCTGGAAGGCTATGCGCCGAAGGGCGTCGAGGCACTCGACAAGAAATTCGTCGACAAGGACAACCCGCCGAGCTGGGTCGGTATGGACGCCTATGTCGCGGCCCTCTGCTACAACACCGTGGAGGGCGAAAAGCTCGGCCTCAAGGCGCCGACGAGCTGGGAAGACCTGACGAAACCGGAATACAAGGGCCATATCGTCATGCCGAACCCGGCCTCCTCCGGCACCGGCTTCCTCGATGTCTCGGGCTGGGTGCAGATGTGGGGCGAGGAGAAGGCCTGGTCCTTCATGGACAAGCTGCACGAAAACATCTCGGCCTATACCCATTCCGGCTCGAAACCCTGCAAGATGGCGGGCGCCGGCGAAGCGGTGATCGGCGTGTCCTTCGAGTTCCCCGGCGCCAAGGCGAAAAGCGCCGGCGCGCCGATCGACATCATCTTCCCCTCCGAAGGCTCGGGCTGGGAAGCCGAGGCGACGGCGATCATCGCCGGCACGGCAAACCTCGAGGCCGCAAAGACCCTGGTCGACTGGTCCGTCACCAAGGAAGCCAACGAGATGTACAATGTCGGTTACGCCGTGGTCGCCTATCCGGGCGTCGCCAAGGCAGTCGAACACCTGCCGTCCGACATCGCCTCCAAGATGATCGAAAACGACTTCGAATGGGCCGCGAACAACCGCGCCACCATCCTGAAGGAATGGCAGAAGCGCTACGACGCCAAGTCGGAACCGAAGAGCTGAGATCGATCGGCCGGGCGGGGCGCCAATCGCTCCGCCCTTCGCATTCTCGAAACGTGCCTGACAGCCAGCGGAGCTTGCAGATGAGACATGCCATGTCGATCGAACCGACACCCACGAGCATTCACCGCGCGCCCGGAGAGGCGGCTTCCTATCTCGAAATCACCGATCTCTGGAAGAGTTATGGCGATTTCGTAGCGCTGCGCGACATTTCCCTCAGTATCGCCAAGGGCGAATTCGTCTGTTTCCTCGGCCCTTCCGGCTGCGGCAAGACGACCCTGCTCCGGGCCATCGCCGGCCTCGATCTCCAGTCCCACGGAAAAATTCTCCAGGGCGGCCGCAACATTTCAAGCCTGCCGGCCTCCAGCCGCGATTACGGCATCGTCTTCCAGTCCTATGCGCTCTTCCCCAACCTGACGATCGAACAGAACATCGCCTTCGGCCTGGAAAACGCCGGCCGCTCCCGGGCGGAGATTACCGCGCGCGTCACGGAACTCCTGGAAACGGTCGGCCTTTCGGCGCATGGCAAAAAATATCCCGCCCAGCTTTCCGGCGGCCAGCAGCAGCGCATCGCGCTTGCCCGCGCCATCGCCATTTCCCCCGGCCTGCTTTTGCTCGACGAGCCGCTATCGGCGCTTGATGCAAAGGTGCGCGTGCACCTGCGCCACGAGATCAAGTCGCTGCAACGCAAGCTCGGCGTCACGACGATCATGGTGACGCACGACCAGGAAGAAGCGCTCGCCATGGCGGATCGCATCGTGGTGATGAATCACGGCGTCATCGAGCAGGTCGGCTCGCCGACCGAAATCTACCGCCATCCGAAAACCCTGTTCGTCGCGGACTTCATCGGCGAGACCAACCAGTTTCCCGCGAAAGTGCTGCCTGACGGCCAGGTCGAGATCGGCCATTCGGCCTTCCGCTGTCTGACGGAGGATTTCGCGACGGGCGACACCGCGACCTCCGTCGTGCGCCCGGTCGATATCATTCCGCATGGCGCCTATGCGCATGCCGTCAACGCCATCGACCGGCCGACGACGCCGCAGAACCTCATCGATGCCGAAGTGCGCGAGATGGAATTCCTCGGCATGTTCTGGCGCACGCGGCTGACGGCCCCGCGGCTCGGCGAGCGCACGCTCGTCGCCGATTTCTCCGTCAACGCGGTGCGCCGGCTGCAGATCGAGACGGGCGGCGTCATCCAGGTGGAGATCCCGCAAGACCGCCTGCTGCTCTTTCCGAGGGGGGCATGACGATGACGCTTGCACTCGACTTCGCCCCGCCCGGCAAGCGCGTCCGGCAGGAATCCTCGCGCGACGACCGCATCAAGCTCGGCTTCATGGCCGTCATCGGACTCTACCTGATCATCGCACTTGGCGCGCCGCTCGCCGTCATGCTGTCGAAATCGCTATCGACCTACCGCTTCGACCTCGCCGCCTTCGAATTCCAGGTGAGCGACGAGACGGGCGCCAACTGGGGTCCGGTCGTCACCGCGGAGGCGCTCAACCAACAGCTCGGCGCCATCACGGATGAGGAGCTCGACAGCAGTTCCGACGGCCGGCTTGCCGCCACGAAATTCTTCCCGGACTTCAGCTTCCGCAGCCCCGTCCAATACCGCATCCGCGGCACGAGCGCCGACACGGCTTTCCTCGCGGGCTCGACGCTGGAAAAGGGCACGGAATGGCGGGAATACGATTCCGGCACGTTCCGGCGCGTCGTTCTGCGACCGGCAAGCAGCCTCGGCCTGGAAAACTTCAAGACCTATTTTTCGACGCCGGCCCTTGCCCGTTCCATCTACAATTCGGTGCTGATGGCGGCGATCAGCACGGTGGTGACGATCTCCATCGCCTTCGCGCTCGCCTATGGGCTGACGCGAAGCTGCATGCCGCTGAAGGGCCTGTTTCGCGGCATCCTGACGATCCCGATCCTCGTGCCATCGCTGCTGCCCGGCATCGCTCTCGTCTACCTCTTCGGCAACCAGGGTGTCTTCAAGGACTGGCTGATGGGCTACTCCATCTATGGTCCGATCGGCATCGTCATCGGCTCGGTCTTCTTCACCCTGCCGCACGCCTTCCTGATCATCCTGACCGCGCTCTCCGTCGCCGATGCACGGCATTACGAAGCGGCGGCCTCGCTGAAGGCCAGCAAATGGCGCACATTCACCACCGTCACGGTGCCGGGCGCGCGCTACGGCCTCGTCTCGGCCGCCTTCGTCGTCTTCACGCTGGTCATCACCGATTTCGGCCTGCCCAAGGTAATCGGAGGGCAATATGGCATGCTCGCCGTCGACATCTACAAGCAGGTGATCGGCCAGCAGAATTTCGAAATGGGCGCGGTCGTCTCCGTCATCCTTCTGGTGCCGGCCATCCTCGCCTTCGCCGTCGACCGGCGCATGCAGAAGCGCCAGGTGGCGTTGCTCTCCGCACGCGCCGTGCCCTATTCGCCGAAGCCCAACGCCCGGCTGGACGCGATCTGCTTTGCCTTCGCCTGCCTCGTCAGCCTGTTCATCCTCGGCATGATCGCCATGTGCCAGATCGCGGCGCTGGTGAAATTCTGGCCCTACGACCTGACGCTGACGACAAAGAATTTCGCCTTCGACCTGATGGATGGCGGCGGCTGGGCGGCCTATGGCAATTCGATCCAACTCGCCCTCCTGACGGCGCTGTTCGGCTCGCTCGTCGTCTTCGCCGGCGCCTATATGGTGGAAAAGGCGGATGGTTTCCGCCTCGGCCGCGGCATCTTCCATTTTCTCGCGATGATGCCGATGGCCGTGCCGGGCATGGTGCTGGGCCTTGCCTATATCTTCTTCTTCAACAATCCGGCCAATCCGCTCAACGCCATCTACGGCACGATGACGATCCTCGTCGTCTCGACGGTGACGCACTTCTACACCGTCGCGCACCTGACGGCGCTGACAGCGCTGAAACAGATGGACCCGGAATTCGAATCCGTGGCGGCCTCCCTCAAGCAGCCGTTCCACCGGCTGTTCTTCCGGGTCACCGTGCCGGTCTGCCTGCCGGCGATCCTCAACATCGCGATCTATCTCTTTGTCAATGCGATGACGACGGTCTCGGCGGTTGTCTTCCTCTACGCCACGGATACGAAGCTCGCTTCCGTCGCCGTGCTCAACATGGACGATGCCGGCGATATCGCCCCGGCAGCGGCCATGGGCATGATGATCTTCTACACGAATGTCGCCGCCAAGCTGATCCACGCGCTGATCGCGCGCGGCCTGCTGGCCCGCACCCAGGCCTGGCGATAGCACACGGCCCATGCCGGGTGCTAGAGCATTTCCGGTGAACTTCGGTTCACCGGAAATGCTCTAGGTTTTTGTTTTTGCCGCATTATCCGACGCCCAAGCGATGCCGCTTCGGCTGGAAATGCTCTGGAGCACCCGGCACCTTCCCTTTCAGGCAACGCGTCGCTCCGGCCGGTCGAGCCGGCGCCGTTCCGTTTCCGCCATCCGCGTCTGCTGCGGCGTGCAGCCATAATGCTCCCGGTAGGTCCGCGAGAAGTGCGAGGCGGTGGAAAAGCCGCAGGCCATGGCGATCTCGATGACGGGCAGCGACGAGTTCTGCAGCAGCAGGTGCGCCCGTTCCAGACGCATGTCGAGATAGTAGCGCGCCGGCGACCGCCCCATTTCACGGCGGAACAGGCGCTCCATCTTGCGCCGGGAGAGACCGGTTGCCGGCGAGATGTCGGCGAGCTTCAGCGGCTCGGATAGGTTGGCCTCCATCTGCTCGATGACCGCGATCAACACCGCATTGTCGATGCCGAGGCGCGCCTGAAGCGGCAGGCGCTGGCGCTCACCGGCCGGCCGCACGCGCTCGCAAAGTGCCATCTCACAGATGCGGTTGGCGATATCCTGCCCCAAATCGGCCTCGACGATACCGAGCATCATGTCGAACGGCGCATTGCCGCCGGCACAGGTAAAAAGATCGCCGTCGATCTCGAACGCCGTCTGGCGGGCATCGACCGCTGTAAACCGTTCCGAAAAGTCCGGGAAATGCTCCCAGTGCACGGCCGAACGGCGCCCATCGAGCACGCCGGCCCGCGCGAGGCTGTAAAGCCCGCCAGCAATGCCTGCGAGCGGAACGCGGCAGCGCCGGCAAAGCCGCAGCCAGCCTTCAAGCGCCCGGTCGGACGGCGGCACGGCGCGTCCGCCGCAGATGACGACGCGCGGATGCCCGGCCTGGTGCAGCCGGTCGCGCGCCTCGGCGAGCGAACCATCGGCCGCAAGGCGCGAGCCGCAGCACGATTGGACCGGCCCGCCATCCCCCGTCACGATCCGCCAGTCATAGACCACCCGGCCGGCCGCTTCATTGGCTAGGCGCAGCGCCTCGGTCGCCGCGGAAAAGGCATGCAGCGCATAACCATCGAGCAGATAGAAGGTGAAGCTGCCGGTCTGTGCACATGCCTGTTGCATCGTTTTCCTCCCAATGCGGTATGGGCGAATAATGCAAATAATAATTACATTTTGCAACATATTTGGACGTGGAGAGGGCGCTTTCGGCCGAATTTCCTGCGCTGCAAAGGCGTCAAACCGCCACAAATCGAGGATTTTCCCGCCCTGCTTGTCAAAGCGACAAAAATGATCGCAGATAGGACCATGTCAGAGTCTCAAAACACCCGCGCCCTCGCGCCCCGCCGCCATGGCGAGATTCTTCGCCGCCTCGCTGCGGATGGAACGGTGAGCATCACTGCGCTCGCCGACTTCTTCGACGTGTCGCGGCAGACGATCCGCCGCGACCTCAAACACCTGGCGGACCGCGGCCAGCTCGATCTCGTGCACGGCGGCGCCACGTTGTTCGAACCGACCGAGGCGGCGTTCACGGAACGGCGCGAAGAGAATGCCGGGGCCAAGGCCGCAATCGGCCGCACGGCTGCGGATCTGGTGCGCGACGGCATGGTGGTCTTCCTCGATTCCGGCACGACGACGCTCGCCGTCGCGCAGGCGCTGATCGAGCGCAAGAACCTGACAATCTGCACCACGTCGCTGTCCATCGCGCTGCTGATGTGCCGCCAGCCGCTGGTGCGCGTGCACATGCTCGGCGGCGAGATCGACCCGGTGGAGGAGGCCGCCGTCGGCATTGATGCGCTGGAGGCGATCAGCCATTTCCGGGTGGATGTCGCCTTCCTCGGCGGCGGCGGCCTGTCGCCGGACGGCGAGGTGACGGATTTTACCCGCAGCGGCGCCGAGCAGCGCTCGCGCATGGCAGCACTGGCGGGAAAAGCCTATTTCGTACTCGACAGTTCCAAGTTCGGCCGCCTGACACCGCTGCGTATTCCGCGTTTCGAACTGGCCGCCGGGGTCATCGTCGACCGCCGTCCACCGGAGGCGATCTGCGAGGCGCTGGAGCGGAAAGGGCCGAGCCTGATCGTCTCGACGTGAGATAATGTAATCTTTTGTAACTTTTTGTCTTGTTATCTGCCGGCACCTTGTTACAGTGCGGCCTTCCATGGTTCCGGGAGGTCGTCACATGGCACAGGATTTTCCAACACAGGCACAGGTCGTCATCATCGGCGGCGGCATCATCGGCTGTTCGGTCGCCTATCACTTGAGCAAGCTCGGCTGGCGCGATGTCGTGCTGCTCGAACAGGGACAGCTCAGCGGCGGCACCACCTGGCACGCGGCCGGTCTCGTCGGCCAGTTGCGCAGCCATGCCAACATGACGAGCCTCATCAAATATTCGACGCAGCTCTATAGCGAGCTGGAGGCCGAAACCGGCCTCGCCACCGGCTGGAAGAATTGCGGCTCCGTTTCCGTGGCCCGCACCGCCGACCGCATGACCGTGCTGAAACGCACCGCCGCCTCGGCCCGCGCTCAGGGCGTCGACATCGAAGTGATTTCGCCGAAGGAGGCGCAGGACCTCTGGCCGGTCATGGCGATCGACGATCTCGCGGGCGCCGTCTGGCTGCCGGGCGACGGCAAGGCGAACCCCACCGACCTCACGCAATCGCTCGCCAAGGGCGCGCGCAACCGCGGCGCTCGCATCTTCGAACGCGTGCGGGTGACCAGCATCACGACCAGGAACGGCGCCGTCACCGGCGTGGAAACCGACCGCGGCGCGATCGCCGCCGAGATCGTCGTCAACTGCGCCGGCCAGTGGGCGCGCAAGGTCGGCCAGATGTGCGGCGTCTCGGTGCCGCTGCATTCGGCCGAGCACATGTATATCGTCACCGGCAAGATCGAGGGCGTGCATCCTGACCTGCCGGTCATGCGCGATCCGGACGGTTACATCTATTTCAAGGAGGAGGTCGGCGGCCTCGTGATGGGCGGCTTCGAGCCGGAGGCCAAACCCTGGGGCATGGCGGGCATTCCGGACGATTTCGAATTCGCCCTCTTGCCGGATGATTGGGACCAGTTCGAGATCCTCATGCAGAGCGCGCTGGAACGCGTGCCGCAGCTCGCGACCTCCGAGGTGAAGAAGTTCTACAACGGCCCCGAAAGCTTTACCCCCGACAACAACTTCATCCTCGGCGAGGCGCCGGAGCTGAAGAACTTTTATGTCGGCGCCGGCTTCAACTCGATGGGCATCGCGAGTGCCGGCGGCGCGGGCCGAGCACTGGCGGAGTGGATCGTCAACGGCGCGCCGACCATGGACCTCTGGCCGGTCGATATCCGCCGTTTTGCCGGCTTCAACAACAATCCGCGCTGGCTGCACGACCGCGTCAAGGAAACGCTCGGCCTGCACTATGCCATGCCCTGGCCGAACCGGGAGCTCGACACCGCGCGGCCCTTCCGCCGCTCGCCGCTCTACGACCGGCTTGCCGCAAAGGGTGCCTGCTTCGGCTCGAAAATGGGCTGGGAACGCGCCAACTGGTTTGCCGGCGAAGGCGAGACGCCGGTGACGGACTATGCCTTCGGCCGGCAGAACTGGCACGATGTCGTGAAGCGCGAGATGGCCGCGACGCGCGAGGCCGCCGGCCTCTTCGACCAGACCTCCTTTGCAAAACTCCTCGTGCAGGGGCGCGATGCCGCCGCGGCGCTGAACCGCATCTGCGCCGCCGAGATCGACGTCGCCATCGGTCGGTCGATCTATACGGGCCTCTTGAACGCGCGCGGTGGCTATGAAAGCGACCTGACGGTGTTGCGCCTTGCGGCAGACCGCTTTCTCCTCATCACCGGCTCGGCGCAGGCGGTGCATGATGCGGACTGGATCCGCAAGAACATTCCCGCCGACGCCCATGTCACGCTGACCGATGTCACCTCCGCCTATGCCGTGCTGGCACTGATGGGGCCGCGATCGCGCGACATTCTCGGACGCCTCACCTCCGCGGACCTCTCGAACGAGGCCTTTCCCTTCGCGACCGTGCGCGAGATCGATATCGGCTATGCCACAGCCTATGCCAACCGGATGACCTATGTCGGGGAACTCGGCTGGGAGCTGATCGTGCCGACGGAATTCGCCGTCGGCGTCTACGAGGCCTTGCAGGAGGCGGGTCGTGACTTCGGCCTTATGGATTGCGGTTATTACGCGCTGGAAGCACTGCGGCTGGAAAAGGGTTTTCGCGCCTGGAGCCGGGAATTGACGCCGGATATCAACCCTTACGAGGCGGGTCTTGCTTTCGCGGTCTCGCTCGACAAGCCGAGCGGCTTTATCGGCCGGAAGGCGCTTGTGGAAGCCAAGGCCAATGGCACCCCGACGCGACGCATCGTGCAGTTCACGGTCGACGATCCATCGCCCATGCTGTGGGGTGGCGAGCTGGTGCTGCGGGATGGCAAACCGGTCGGCGAAGTGCGCTCGGCCGCCTATGGCCACACGCTCGGCCGCGCCGTGGCGCTTGGCCTGATCGAACATCCGTCCGGCGTCGACAAGGACTTTTTGACCAGCGGCCGCTTCGAGGTCGAGTTGGCCGGCGAGCGCTTCGCGGTCACGGCCTGGCTTTCGCCGGCCTATGACCCGAAAAGCCTGCGGGTCAAGGCGTAGCGATCACGCAACGCCCAGCGCTTCGGCGGAAATCCAGAACACCGCGTCCTGGGATTCCGCCGTTTCCAGCCAGAGGAACTCCAGATGGGGGAATTCCTCTTCCAGGATTTCCCGGCCCGAACCGATCTCGCAGATCATGCCGCCGCCGGGATTGAGGTGATCGCCTGCTGTCGCCAGGATCTGGCGCACGAGATCGAGCCCATCCTCGCCGCCGTCATGCGCCATCTGCGGTTCGGCGCGGAACTCCGCGGGGAAAGCGCCGAGCGCGGCGTGGTCGACATAGGGCGGGTTGGTGATGATCAGGTCGTATGTCCGGCCGGCAAGCGGCGCGAAGAGGTCGCCTTCATGCAGGGTGACCTGATCCTCCACCTCGTGTTCCGCGAGGTTCAGCCGCGCCACGTCCAGCGCGTCGGCGGAGAGATCCACCGCATCGACCGCGGCATAGGGGAAGAACTTCGCCGCCAGCACCGCCAGGCAGCCGGAGCCGGTGCAGATGTCGACGGCACTGATCACCGCCATCGGGTCGGGCAGGAAGGACGAACCCGGCGAATTCACATATTCATTGAACAGGATCTCGCCGATATGCGAGCGCGGCACGATCACCCGCTCATCGACAAGGAACCGCACGCCCTGGATATAGGCGCGGCCGGTGATGTAGGCGGACGGTTTGCGGGTCGTCACGCGCGTCTCGATGCGCTCGGCGAGCAGCTTGCGTTCCGAGGGCAGCAGCCGGGCATCGAGGAAGGGATCGAGCGCATCGATCGGCAGGTCCAGCGAATCGAGCAGCAGGAAAGCGGCATCGTCGCCGGCGGTCGTCGTGCCGTGGCCGAAGCTGAGGTCGGCGGCGTTGAAGCGGGAAATCGCATAGCGCCAGTAATCGCGCAGCGTCACGAATTCGCGGGTAATATCGTCCTGGGTCAACGCACTCTCACTTATTTGCTAAGACGGTGCTTTAGAATCAGAAAGGCCGGCGGGTCAACCGATCCCGGGACATATGGCAGGTTTCAAGGACGGCGTCATGAAGGACATCCGCAAGCGGCAGAAACCGGCCGCCGGTCAAAAGGTCGAGCCGGCGCCGGGCGGCAAGCGGGTCACGCTGCCGCGCGCGCTCTCCAAGCTCGGCTATTGTTCGCGCACGCAGGCCGAGGAGCTGATCCTGGCGGGACGGGTGGTGCTCGCCGGCCGCCTGGTCACCGATCCGGCGACCTGGGTGGACCTTTCGAACGCCGTGATCGCCGTGGATGGCAAGCCCGTCGCAGCGGAAGAGCGGGTCTACCTGATGCTCAACAAGCCGCGCGGCCTCGTCACCACCCGGCACGATCCGGAAGGCCGGCCGACGGTCTACGATTGCCTGAAACAGCTCGACCACGCGCATCTTTCGCCCGTCGGCCGTCTCGACAAGGCGAGCGAAGGCCTGCTGCTTTTTACCAACGACACGGAATTCGCCCAGGCGCTGCTCGATCCCGAAACCCATGTTTCGAAGACCTATCACGTCCAGATGGACAGCCTCGCCGACGACACGCTTCTCGCCGCCCTGCAGGCCGGTGTGCGCCATGACGGCGAGTTGTTGCGCGCGAAAAGCGTGCGGAAACTGCGCGAAGGCGACAGGAACTCCTGGCTCGAAATCGAGCTCGATGAAGGCCGCAACCGCCAGATCCGCCGCATGCTGGAGGCGATGAACATCGCCTGCCTGCGGCTCGTGCGCGTCTCGATCGGCAATCTCGCGCTCGGCGATCTGGAAAAGGGTGCGGTCCGGGCGCTAGAAGACGGCGAGGTCGAGGGCCTGCGCCGACTCGTCGCGTCCCGTATTAGCTAGACCACGGCGGCCGGCCGTTTTTCCACCGGCGGTGCCGCGCGGGTCGCCAGTTTTTCGACCGGCACATGGCAGCGGATGAACCCGCTGCCGGTCGCCTGCACCGGCGGCCGCGTCTCGGCGCAGACGCTGCCGACCTGCCGGGGACAGCGGCCGGCGAGCGGGCAGCCGATGCCCGGCACCGGCTTCGAGGCCGGCATGGCCGGCGGGCGGGAGACATAATGGTCCTTGCTGAGGCCGGGTGCCGCTTCCAGCAGCATCTCGGTATAGGGATGCAGCGGTGCCGCGAGCAGGGTTTCGGTCTCGGCCAGCTGCATCAACTCGCCGCGATAGAGCACCGCAACCCGGTCGGCAAGTTGCTGCACGACGGCGAGGTCGTGCGAGATGAACAGCATGGCAACGGCGTGTTTCTCCTTGAGGGAGCGCAGCAGTTCGACGATGCGCGCCTGCACCGAGACATCGAGCGCCGACAGGATCTCGTCGCAGATCAGCAGTTTGGGATTGACCAGCAGCGCGCGCGCAATCGCGATGCGCTGCCGCTCGCCGCCGGAAAGCTGCTCTGGGAACCGATCGAGATAACCGGCATGCAGGCCGACATTTTCGAGCACGCCTTCGAGCGTCTTCACGTCGGCCTTGATGCCGAAATGGTCGAGCGGGCGCTCCAGGATCGCCCGGATGCGGCGGCGGGGATTGAGCGAGACGTCGGGGTTCTGGAAGATGTACTGGATCTGCCGCAACTGCTCGACCGAGCGGCTTTTCAGCGCCGGATCGAGCAGGCCGCCATCGAGGCTGATCAGGCCCGCACGCGGCGGCAGGCGGCCGCTGATGGCGCGGGCAATAGTGGATTTTCCGCTGCCGGATTCGCCCACGAGCGCCACCACCTCGCCGGCCCGCAGTTCGAGATCGATGTCACGCACCACGGATGGGCTGGTGCGGCCGAGGAGTTTGTCGAAAAGGCCCGGTTTTCGGTAGGTAAGATCGAGGTCGGCGATCGAGAGCAGGCGCTCCGGCTTGGCCGTGGCCTTGGCGTCGAGCCGCGGCTTGACGGCCGGTGTCTCCGGCACCGCCGACTCCCGCCATTTCATGCAGGCGACAGTGCGGGTCTCCGCCACTGGCTCCAGCACCTGCGGCGTGCTGCGACAGGCGGCGCTCGCAAAATCGCAGCGCGGCTCGAATTTGCAGCCGGTGGACATCTGGTCGCGGCGCAGCACGCCGCGCAGGCCGCGCGCCTGCCGTTCCGTGCCGGCGACGGTCGGGATCGAGGCGATGAGGCCGCGCGAATAGGGATGCGCCGGTGCCGCCAGCAATTGATCGCAGGGCGCGACCTCGACGAGCTGGCCGGCATACATGACGCCCACCCGGTCCGCGATCTGGGCGAGCAGCGCGAGGTCGTGCGTCACGTAGAGCATCGCCATGCCGATGCGGCTTCTGAGATCGCCGAGAAGCTGGATGATCTGGCGCTGCGTGGTGACATCGAGGCCGGTCGTCGGCTCGTCCAGCACCAGCAGGTCGGGATTGCAGGCGACCGCCATGGCAATCGTCACCCGCTGCTGCTGGCCGCCGGAAAGCTCGTGCGGATAGCGATGGCCGACATCCGGCAGGCCGACCAGCGCAAAAAGCTCGGCGATGCGCGCCTGCATGCTCATGCCGGGCGGCAAGGCCTTGTGGGTGGCGATCATCTCGCGGATCTGCGAGCCCACCCGCATGCCGGGGCTGAGCGAGGTCGTCGGGTTCTGCGGCACCAGCGCGATGCGGTTGCCGCGCATTCGTCTGAGCGATTTCGCGTCGAGTTTCAGCAGGTCGGTGCCGTCGAACAGCACCTCGCCGGTCTGCACCAGGCTGTTGACGGTGCCGTAGCCAAGCAGGCGATAGGCGACGGTGGACTTGCCGCAGCCGGATTCCCCGACGAGCCCGAAGGCCTCGCCGCGGGCGATCTCGAAGGAGACGCCCTGCACGACATTGGTCCAGCCGGCGGGGCTGCCATAGGCGATGTTGAGATTGCGGACTTCGATGAGTTTTTGCATTTTACGCTCCCGCGACGGCCCGCTGGCCGAGCATACGCGACAGGCCATCGGTGAACAGGTTGAAGCCGATGACGAGGGAGGCGAGGCCGAGGCCCGGGCCGAACACCGTCACGGGCGAGGCGATCAGCAGGTTGCGGTTCTCGCTGATCATCAGGCCCCATTCCGGCGTCGGCGGGCGAATGCCGAAACCGAGGAAGCCGAGCGCGCCGATGAGGATGGGCGCATAGCTGAGGCGCAGCGAGAACTCGACCAGCAGCACATTGGCGGCATTCGGCAGGATTTCGCGCCAGACGATGGACCAGGTGCCTTCGCCGCGCAGCTCCGCCACGGCGACATATTCGCGCGTCGCGATCTCCATGGCGGCAGCGCGCGCGATGCGGGCGATGCGTGGCGCATAGACGAGGCCGACGACGAAGACGATGAGAACTGGCTCGCCGGCAAGCGCCGGGCCTGCGGCGATGATCATGACCAGGGCGAGCGCGAGGAAGGGAATGCTGATCATCGCCTCGACGATGCGCTGGGTGATTTCGTCGAACCAGCCGCCGATATAGCCGGAGAGAAGACCGAGCGCGGTGCCTGCGACCATGCCGAGAATGGTGCCGGCAAAGGCGAGCAGCAGCACGATATGCGCGCCATGCATGAAGCGGCTGAAAACGTCGCGGCCGATCTGGTCGAGGCCCATCGGGTGTTGCCAGGAGGCGCCGGAGAGCGGCAGGCCTGCGCCCATTTCGGCAAAGCCGTAGGGCGTCCAGAAGACACCGATGATGGCGAAGAGCGCGTGGGCGAGAAGGATGATCGCGCCGACCTTGAAGGGACCGGGCGTGGCGCGCCAGCGCGCGGCATCGAATCCGGCAAAGCGCTTGGCGGGGGAAGAGGTGATCGTGCTCATCGGCTTGCCCTCAGGCGCGGTTGCAGCAGGATGGCGAGAACGTCCGCCACGAGATTGGCAGCGACATAGACGGCGGCGCTGATCATCACGGTCGCCTTGATCAGCGGAATATCGCGCAGTTGCAGCGCATCGATCAGCAGCGTGCCGAAGCCCGGATAGGAAAACACCCGCTCGACGATGACGACACCGCCGATGAGAAAGCCGAGGTTCAGCGCCGTGACGTTGAGCGCCGGCACGATGGCGTTCGGCAGGGCATGGCGGAAGAGCACGGCGCGGGGGCGCAGGCCCTTCAATTCCGCCAGGCGCACATAGTCCGAGCGCAACACCTCGATCAGGCTGTCGCGCAGCACGCGGATGGCATAGACCGCCATCATGATGGCGAGCGTGACGGCAGGCAGCACCATGGCGCGCAGCGTCTCCTGCCAGGTGCTGGCCTCCGAGATCGTCGCCAGCGCCGGCAGGATCGGCACGGCGACGGCAAACAGGAAGAGCAACATCGTCGCCAGCAAAAAGTCCGGCAGCGAGAGCAGGATGAGCGTGATGACCGAGATGACGTTGTCGACGGCCTTGCCGCGGTTCGTCGCCTGGATGATCGCCGGAACCAATGCCAGCACGAGATAGATCACGAAGGCGAAGAGCGAGAGCAGCAGCGTGTTGACAATGCGGGGGCCGAGCACGTCGGCGATCGGACGGCCGGTGGCGATCGACACGCCGAGATCGCCGCGCAGGAAATCCCCGAGCCAGTGGAAATAACGCACCAGCGCCGGCTGATCGAGGTGGAGCTGGCTGCGCAGCACCTCCAGCGCCCTTGCGGTCGCGTCACGGCCAAGGATGCGGGTGGCAACGTCGCCGGGAAGCGCCTCCAGGATCAGGAAGATCAGGACCGAGACGAGAAGCAGGGTCAGCGCGGAGAACAGGATTCTGCTGGCAAGCAGGCGAAAAACGCTCATGTCGCATCCAATCCCACGGAAATGAGGGCGGCGTCCGCCGTCACGGTGTCGGGAATGAAGGCGGCATCGGTCTCGAGGTCGCCCTCCCAGATGTAGAGCAGCACCAGGGGCCGCTCGGCCGCAAGCGTCGCATGGGGCAGCCACGGCGGGTGGTGGATGATTTCATCGATCCCGCGCCGGGTCCAGTCCGCCGTACCCGCCCGCCAGAAAGAGGGGGCGGTGACGGTATAGTAGAGCTCGTCGGCGGGGTGGTGATGCAGCGGATAATGCGTCTTCGGCCCCAGGAACATCAGCCCGAAGGCGATATCGGGATCCTCAATCAGCGTCGGCGGGCCACCCTGCGGGCCGCAGATGACGCCGTAACCGTAGTTCGCGCCGAAATCGCTGCTGGGCGGGTTGGCGAGATAGCTGGTGCTGCGGGTAATGTGGACGGCCGGCAGGAGGGCGGCAAGCGCCCGGGCAAGCGGCGTTTCGGTCGCTGCGAGTTCGGTCTCGCAGGCCGCCTGGATCGGCACGCGGGCCGGCACCACGTCGCGAATGGGCGGCAGGCGCTCGGCAAGGCGGCGGAGCCGGGCGGCATGCGACCGCGAGACGGGCCGCGCGTCCTGCTCAAGCGCATCGGCGAAACAGATGAGGAAGGTGGTCAGGGCGGAAGTGGTCATGCAGCTATCCTCTTCCACGGGGCGGATTGCCCCGTGGATGCGGTTGTCTTGGGCTTGGGTAAAATGGGCGGTTACTCGCCGCAGCTCAGGTTCGCATAGTCGATGCGGTTCACGTCGACATTCGGCTGGTAGCCGGTGCAGCCCTTGCGCAGGCCTGCGACGACGGAGGTGAAAACCGGCAGGATCATGCCGCCTTCATCGGCGACGATGCGCTGGGCATCGCGGTAGAGCACGTTGCGCTGCGTCTCGTCTGCCGTCTGCCCGGCCTTGACGACCAGCGCATCGAAATCGTCACGTTTCCAGTGCGTCTCGTTCCATTCGGACTTGCTGTTCAGCGACAGCGTCAGGGCTTCGGCCGGCGGGCGGGCGCTGGTGTAGGAAATGACGGCCGGCTTCTTCAGCCAGATCGTGTCCCAATAGCCTTCGGCCGGCGAGGTGATGACATTGACGCGGATACCGGCGGGTGCCGCCATCTGGGCATAGACCTGGGCAAGCAGCATCATGCCGGGATAGGAATCCGACGTGTAGAGATCGAAGTCGATGCCATCCGCGTGACCGGCCTCGGCGAGCAGCGCCGTGGCCTTCTCGATATCGGCCGTCTGGGCCGGTGTGCCGAGGCCGAGCGGCGAGGAGAGCGGGATCGGCGTATCGCCGCCGACCTCGCCATAACCGAGCAGCACGGTATCGACGATCTTCTGGCGATCCATCACCAGCTTCATCGCCTGGCGCACCCTGACGTCGTCGAAGGGCGGCGTATCCGTCCACACCGCGAGATAGAGCGAAGTCGCCCCGGGCGTGGCGGCAAGCTCCACGGCGGGATTGTCCTTCAGCGTGATGAGGCTCGCCGGATCGACCGTCAGCGACAGGTCGACCGTGCCGGACAAGAGCGCGGAAAGACGGGAGGTCGGCTCCAGGCTGGTGGTGATCTCCAGGCAATCGGCTTTCGGCAGGCCGGCGCGCCAATAGGCCGGGTTGCGTGCCATCACACGCACCGCGCCGTTGATGGTGAAGGTCTCCTGCACGAACGGGCCGGTGCCGTTGCCCTTGACGCGCAAATCCTCCGCTTTGGCCCCTTCGGGCACCATCAGCGCATATTTGGTGGCGATCAACATCGGTAGCTCGACGACGGGCTGCTTCACCTTGAAGCGCACCGTGTGGTCGTCGACGGCGGTGATGCCGTCTGCATCGAGGAAGGCGAGGGTGGAAAAACCGCCCGGCGAGATCGCGGGGTCGAGCAGGCGGCGATAGGAGTAGACGACGTCCTTGGCGTCGAAATCCGAGCCGTCGTGGAACTTCACGCCCTTGCGCAGATGAAAGGTCCATTCCGTCGCGTCGGCATTGGCTTCCCAGGATTCGGCAAGCACCGGCACCGGCTGCATCGTGTTGCTGCGGTCGACAAGCGGCTCGTAGACCGCGCGGATGTGGTAAACACTGTCGGTGCCGATCAGCGCTGCCGGGTCCATCGTCTGCTTTTCGCCATCGGATTCGTAGCCGAGCACGCGCACGCAGCTTTGCTGGGCGAAGGCGGCCGTCGAAAGCGCGCAGGCGGCCATGGCCACGGCGAGCGCCGTGATTCTCAGAAGATCTCGTTTCATTTCGGTTCCCCGTTTTCGGATTATGGCGGGAGTATGAAAACGGGGCGCCCGGCTTGCAAACGATTAGAATTAACGTCTACATGAGTAAAATTCATATGGGTTGCAAAAATGGTCCGGCGAATCCTGCCGCCCCTGACGACGCTGCGGGCCTTCGAGGCGGCGGCGCGGCTCCTGAGCTTCAAGGCGGCCGCCGAGGAGTTGCGCGTCACGCAATCCGCGATTAGCCATCAGGTTGCCTCGCTGGAGCGCAATCTCGGCACGCCGCTGTTCCTTCGGCTGCCCGGCCGCGTGGAACTGAGCGAGGCGGGCGCGATCTACTTTCCCGTCGTGCAAGACGCGCTTGACCGGATCGCGCTCACCACGGACCTCATCCGCCAGACCAACACGCCGGCCGCGCTGACGGTGCAGGTCTATGTGACCGTCGCCGTGCGCTGGCTGATCCCGCGGTTGCAAACCTTCAAGGAAGCCTCGCCCGAAGTCGCCGTCAGCCTCGATGCGAGCCTGCTCGACTGGGAGTTCAATCCCGACCGCGCCGATATCGGCTTCATCTACACCCGCACGCCGAACCGGCCGAACCTGACCTATACGCTTTTGCGCCGCGAGCGGCTCGTCGGCGTCTGTTCGCCCGCCATCGCCAAGGCGATCAAGGCGCCGGAGGACCTTCGGCATTTCTCGTTCCTCGCCGTCAGCGGCACCACCGAGGACGCCGCGACCTGGGCAGCGAGCGTTGGTGCCACCGCCCACTCGCAAAAATCCTCGCCGCTCTTCGACAGCAACCTGCTCGCCATCGAGGCGGCGATCAACGGGCAGGGGCTCGTCGTCGTGCCGGCCTTCCTGGTGGAAGGCGATATCGCCAGCGGCGCGCTCGTCGCCCCGCTCGCCTCCGACGTCATGCAGCCCGGCGGCTGGTATCTCGTCCATTTGGAGCGGCGCGGCAACGAAAAGGCGCTGCGCAAATTCGTGCAATGGCTCCAGAGCCAGGTGTAAGCCTCAATCGATCCGGTCAAGAAAATCGAGAACCGCGCGGTTGAACAACTCCGGTCGTTGCAACGGCGCGAAATGGCTGACGCCGGGGAGAACCACCAATTCGGCACCGGGAATGGTGCGGGCCAGATAATCCGCATGGTCGCGCCGGATAAATTCGTCGTTCTCGCCGATCACCACGGCGACGGGCACTTTGATACCGGCGAGCTGCTCGGCGCTGTAGTTCGGCTCGCTCTCCATCATGTGCGATACGTCGGCCACGAATGTCTCGAAATCGTGCGGCGTCGCAGACAGTGCCTGATAGTCCTGCCGGTGGCGGCTGAAGCAGCGGTCGATTACCGGTGTCGGCTTGAAGGGAAGCGCGCCGCTCGGGTCCATGTTGCAGGCAAAGAAAAACACGCCGGAGACGCGTTGCGGGTGCTTGTCGGCAAGGATGAGCGCCGTGCAGGCACCATCGCTCCAGCCGACGAAGCTCGCCGTTTCAAGGCCAAGATGATCCATCACCGACAGCACGTCGCCCGCCATGCGGGCATAGCCGAACGGCACGGCATCGCGCGTGCTGTGGCCATGGCCGCGACTGTCGACCACGACGACCATGCGGCCGGACTGCACGAGCGCCGGCACCTGATAGCCCCAGTTTCCGGCATTTCCCAATCCGCCATGCAGCAGGATGACGGCCGGGCCGGCGCCATGGACGGCATACCAGATGCGCGCACCGTCATTCGCGACAAAACCTTCTGCGGTGGAGGCCGGGAGCGGCGGCGCGCCGTCCCTCTCGAACATCACCAGCTCGTCATCCGTCCCCTGCATGGGTGCCTCCTTGTCCTTCAAGGCAAGGACGATCGCATGGGCGGCTTTCCGACAGCTTGTGAGAAAAGACAAAGACAAAGACAAAGCCCGGCGGAGACCGCCGGGCTTTGTCAATTATTCCAGCACCTGAATTATTCCAGCACCTGGATGACCGTGCGCGTTTGCGGGTCCACGATCACCCGCTGTTCGTTGACGACCGTATAACCATAGTCGGAATGGCCATCGACGCTGTGGATTTCCACGGTGTCGGGCATCACCCGGCCGATCAAGACGTCACCTTCATAGCTGGCCGAGGGAACCTGCTGTTCCAGGACGTAGGTGCGAACTTCACCCGGCACGACGACCGTCGATTCCGTGGTCACCGGGTCGGTCTGCTGAATAATGACGGTATCCTGCGCATAGGCCGTTGCCGACAGGGTCAGAAGCGCCGCCGTGGCAAGAATGAGCTTGGTCTTCATCGTCGTTCTCCTCTTTTGGATGCAGAAGAAACGACAATGTCCGCCTACGGTTCCCCGTAACCGTCATCTCCGGCGAAACCGATGCTCTAGAAACGTGCAACGGGAGGGTCGTAAAACCCTCCCGTCGTCTCGATGTTTGTCGATCCTGACCGGACGTTCGCCGATCGCGCCGGTCTTAGTGACCGTCGAAATGGCCGGCCGAAAGGGCCGGGGCCTGCGCGACCTTCACGGCGAAATTGATGCCATTGATGACGGGCGCACCCGTCGAGCGGATTGCATTCGCCTTCAACAGGGCGTCCTGGCCGAGCGCTTCGATGGGCTCGACGGTCTTCGCATCGAGGTCGATCATGTAGAGAGCCGCATCGCCTTCCACGCCGATCACAACGGTATTTGCCATATTGCTTTCCTTTCTCTCGGGTTGCCGAAGCTTTTCGCGGGATCGCGAAAAGGCTCCATCTCTTTGTTTTCTCGCACCACTTAGTGCTAGAAACCTGCTTTCTTCAGGCCGGTCCGGTACATGTCCTTCTGCCACCGCTCTTTGATCGGAATGGCGGCGAGCCATGTTTCCAGGTCGAAATCCGGATTGAGCTGAAGCACGCGCCGACGCTCGGCGGCGGCCTCCTGCACATTGTCGAGCATGCCCCAGGCGGCAGCGGCAAGGCGCGCGGCAGGGGCGGAAACCTTCATGCGCTGGACGAAGTCGATCGCCTCCTCGTATCGTTCGAGGAAGAAGCAGGCGCCGGCAGCACTCCAGAGATAGGTGTCCGGCGGGATGAAATTGAGCGCAAGCGCCCGCTCGATGGTCGCCAGCCCCTCCAGCGGGCGGGAGGCGTGCACGAGCGAGTCCGCAAGACTGTAGATGGCATCCGCATAGTGCGGGCCGAGGCTGACGGATGTCGAAAGCGCCTCGACGCTCTCCTCGACTCCGCCCTGGTAGAGACGCGCGACGCCCCGCTCGCGATGGCCGAGCGGCGAAAGCGGGTTCTGTCGGATGGCCTCGCATGCCGCATTTTCGGCGGCCTGCAACAGCGCCTGGTCATCGCGCCCGCGCAGCAGCCATTCCATGGTGAACGTGCGCGACAGCCCGCTCAGCGCCGGGGCAAAATCCTTGTGCTCCTCCAGCGCCTGCAAAAAGGCTTCTCGCGCCCAGAGGCTATCGGCGAGCGTCACGGCCTTCAGCCGGTCCAGACCGCGGAGATAGAGGTGGTAGGCGCGGGCGTTTCGCACATAATCGGCGTAGAACACCTCGTTGCGCTCAAGCTCCTGCGCGAGCTGCACCGTCACCGCCCGCGCGATTTCCCGGCGCTGATCCGGCAGGACCGCGACGTGCAGCGCGTACCGCGCCGCCCAGATCATCGTGTCGGAGGGCAGGAAGACGAGCTGAAGCAGCAGGCCTTCCGGCGTGCTGCGCGCGTCCAGGATATATTGGACCTTGTTGCGCTCCAGATGGTCGAGCCAGTCGGGCTCGTTGCGCAGGCAGCTTGCGGTATGGGGCGCGACGACGGAAACGGTGCGCATGGCGCACAGGCCCATGGTGATGTCGTCGATGAGCGCACGGGCGAGCGCGACCTCGGCGGCCTTCGCCTTGCGGGTCAGTGGCGGCAGGAGGGCGATGCGCGGGTTCGGCAGGAACTGGTTGGGCGCCTCAAGCGGCGCACCGGCAAAGGACGCAGGCCCCGTCGAGCGGGCGGCGGAATGCTCGGGACCAAGCGGGTAAGCCGGCATGCGACACGGCCCTTTGTCACGATAGGTGAAGTTGAATTAGAACTATGCTTCAACTTCCGGCAATCCGCAATCCACGATGGCAGCCGGCCCGCAATTTTCCAACGTCGGATGGAAGACAGGCTTGTAACCGGCACTGAGCGCCCCAACCGTAGAGGGTGGTGTCAGCAGCCCATCGGCGCTGGCGAGGTGCTGCGGCGCGGCATATCCCTCCACCGTCCAGCGATAGGCAAGGCCGCCCCGAAGCGTAAACGCTTCCGTTCCGCGCGCGACGACCGCCCCGTCGGGCAGTGCCGCCAACGGCCCGGCGATCGGATGCACGCGTTTGCGGCGACGGGCGACGCGCTCGGCATGGAGCACGGCGTCCATCACGCCGGCCAGGGGCGGCGCTTCGCCCCGCGCGGCGGCCCAAGAGGCGCGAAAACCTTCCGCAGCCTCCCGCCGGCAGAAGAAGCAGGGGCGATGGCCGGCGGCGAGGGCCACGGCCTCGTCGAGGAAGAACAGTTCGGTCCAGCTCCGCCCGCCCATCACCGCGCGGCGGCGGCCTTTATATTCGCAGACGCAGATCAGCCAGGCCTTGCTCGACCAGCGCTTGGTGAGAAGGGTTTTGGTCGCCGGATCGTGGATGATGCCGCGATTGCCGGTGAACAGGCCGCGTTGCGGGAGGGCGACGATCTCGCCGAAGGGCGTGACACGGTTTTGCAGGGGCATGGCGTTTTCCTGGCGCACTCGAACCACCACCATAACCTTAAATCGACGGCGCTGCCTCCCGCTCCAGCAGCACCCGCTTGCGCTCGACACCCCAGGCATAACCGGAGAGCGCCCCGTCGGTGCGCACCACGCGGTGGCAGGGAATGGCGATGGCAAGCGCATTCGCCGCGCAGGCGCCCGCCACCGCGCGCACCGCTGTCGGCGACCCGATGCGCCGCGCGATCTCGGAATAGGAGATTCGCGCGCCGGCCGGAATTTCCTGCAGCGCCTGCCAGACACGGCGCTGGAACGCCGTGCCGCGCACATCGAGCGGCAGGTCCAGCCCGATGCCGGGATTTTCGACGAAGCCGACGACGCGGGCGACCAGCGCCTCATAGTTCTTGTCGGCGCCCACGAGGCGGGCTTTCGGAAAACGATCCTGGAGATCGCGGACCAGCACATCCGGATCGTCACCGAGCAGGATTGAGGCGACGCCCTTCGTGCTGGAGGCGACGAGGATCGCGCCGAGCGACGTCTGGCCGACGGCAAAGCGGATCGCCTCGTCGGCACCGCCCGCGCGATATTGCGTCGGCGTCATGCCGAGCATGCCGGTGGATTTTTCGTAGAACCGTCCGCTGGAATTGAAGCCGGCATCGTAGATCGCCGCGGTGACGCTGTTGCCGGTTTCGAGGCCCTCGCGAACCTTCTTCGCCCGGTCGGCGGCGGCATAGGCCTTGGGCGTCAATCCGGTCGCGGCCTTGAACACCCGGTGGAAATAGCCGGCGCTGCGGCCGACCGCCTCCGCCAGCGCCTCCAAGGCCGGCTCCTCCTCGCTGTCCTCGATGATCCGGCAGGCGCGCGCGACGAGCGCCGCATTCTCGCTTTCGAGCGACGGCCCCTCGGGATTGCAGCGCTGGCAGGGCCGGAAGCCGGTCGCCCGTGCGCTTTCCAGCGTGTCGTGCAGCATCACGTTGCGCGGATTGGCCCGGCGGGACGGGCAGGAGGGGCGACAATAGACGCCGGTCGTCGCCACCGAATACCACAGGCGCCCATCGGCCGCCTTGTCGCGGGCGACGATGCGCGCCCAGCGCGGATCGTCCGCCACGGGTGACAGGGGTTGCGTGGATGCAGATCGGGTCATCGTCTTAGCCTTCCTGAACGGATCGCGGTCACCATGCCGCCAGGCTGGGGCCGCCACACTCCGATCCTTGCTTTCAAATCCGATGGAAGACCACCCGATTTCAAATATGGATGGCGGCACCGGTAAAGGCGAGGGCGGCTTCCTTGATGGCCTCGCTGTGCGTCGGGTGCGCGTGGCAGGTATAGGCGATGTCCTCCGCCGTTGCGCCGAACTCCATCGCCTGCGCGATCTGCGCGACCATCGTGCCTGCCACCGCGCCGATAAGATGGGCGCCGAGCAGGATGCCGGTCTTCTCCTCGGCCAGCAGTTTCACGAAACCCTCAGTGTTGCCATTTGCCTTGGCGCGGCTGTTGGCGAGCATCGGGAAGGTCGAGGCGCAGTAGGCGATGCCCTCGGCCTTCAGTGCCTGTTCGGTCTTGCCGACGGCGGCAACTTCCGGATCGGTATAGACCACGGCCGGGATGATGGCGTGGTTGACGATGCCGGGCTTGCCGGCGAGCCGTTCGGCAACCGCAATGCCCTCGTCCTCCGCACGGTGCGCCAACATGGGGCCACGCGTCACGTCGCCGATTGCGTGGATGCCCTCGACGCCCGTCCAGCCGCGATGATCGACCGGCACGAAGCCGCCGTCATCGGGGGTGATTCCGACGGACTCCAGACCGAGATCGCCGGTGTTCGGCTTGCGACCGGTGGCAATGAGCACGACATCCGCCGCCAATTCCGACGTGCCGCCATCGGCGGCCCGAACGGCGAGGGTCGCGCCGTCGCTCCCGGTGTCAACGCCGGTGACGGCGGTCGAGGCGAGGATCGTCATGCCCTGCCGGGTCAGGAGCTTCGTCATCGCCGTGCGGATATCTTCATCCATGCCGGGCAGGATGCGCTCGGCATATTCGACGACCGTAACCTTGGCGCCGAGACGGCGCCAAACGGAGCCGAGTTCGAGGCCGATGACGCCGCCGCCGATGACGACGAGCCGTTCCGGCACGCGGGAGAGGGACAGCGCGCCGGTCGAATCGACGACGATGCCGGCCGCATTGTCCACCGTCACGCTGGCAAGTGTTGCCGGTTGCGAGCCGGTGGCGATCACGATGGATTTTGCGCCGACCGTCTTGCTCGCGATCTCCACGCGGCCCGGTCCGGCAAAGCGCGCCCGGCCGGCAAGACGGGTCACGCCGTTCTTGCGGAACAGGAAGTCGATGCCCTTGGTGAGCGAGGCGACGGTCGTGTCCTTGCGCGCCATCAGTTTGGCGAGATCGACGGAGACAGGGCCTGTGTCGATGCCGAAGCCGGCCATGTGGCCGTCGCGGGCGGCTTCGAGCAGGTGTGTGGCGTGCAGCAAGGTTTTCGAGGGGATGCAGCCGACATTGAGGCAGGTACCGCCGAGCGTCGGCCGCTCCTCGACGCAGGCCGTCTTCAGGCCGAGTTGCGCGGCGCGGATGGCGCAGGCATAGCCGCCAGGACCGCCGCCGATCACCAGCAGATCATAGGCATGGGAAGCGGTCATTGCGGCCAGCTTTCGAGCGTTTCGACGAAGCGGGTCAGCCAGGTGTTGGTCTGGTGGCCGTCAAGCGAACGGTGGTCGATGGTGAGCGAGACATAGGCCATGGGGCGGATCTGGATCGTGTCGACGCCGTCCACCTCCCGCACCACGACCCGCTTTTCCAGCTTGCCGATGCCGAGGATCGCCGATTGCGGCTGGTTGATAATGATCGGCGTGGCGACCAGCGAACCCGAAACGCCATGGTTGGAGATGGTGAAGGTGCCGCCGCGCATGTCGGCCGGCGTCAGCGCTTTCGCCCGCGCGCGGGCGGTGAGATCCTGTAGGCGCGTGGCGATGCCGGAGAGCGAGAGGTTTTGTGCCTCGCGGATGACCGGCACGACGAGGCCGTCGTCACCCAGCGCGGTGCCGATGCCGATGTTCACATCCTCGAAAACCTCCAGGCGATCGTCGAACCAGCGGCTGTTGACCGCCGGCACGGCCTTCATCGCGGCAACGCAGGCCGCGACGATATAGGCCGTGTAGGAGAGCGCCACGCCGGAAGCGGCAAACGCGGCCTTGTTCTTCTCGCGATGGCACATCACGGCGCTGAAATCAGCCTCGAACACCGCGGTGACATGCGGCGCCGTTGAGACGGACATCTGCATGTGCTCGGCAATGGCGAGCCGCATGGGCGAGTGTTTGATCGAGCGGGAGCGCAGGTCGCCGCTCGGCTTTTCCGCCTGCGGCGTTGGCGTTCTGGCGGGTTGCAGCGCAGGCGTCGCAAGGGCCGCCTCATGCGCGGCATCCATGTCGGCGCGCGTCACGCGCCCGCCCTTGCCGGAGCCCGTCACTGTCGCGGGGTCGATGCCGTATTCCTCGGCCGCGCGCCGCACCGCCGGAGAATGGTGCACCGCTTCCGACACTGCCGGCGCGGTCTCCTGCGTGGCGGCTGGTGCAGCCGCCAAGCGCGCCTCCGCGGAACCCGCAAGCTTGATCCGGCCGAGCACCGCACCGGGCTCCGTCTTTTCGCCGGTCTGCATGAGGATTTCGTGCAGGATGCCGGTGATGGGCGCGGGAATTTCTTGGGTCACCTTGTCGGTTTCGAGCTCGACGAGCGGATCGTCGAGCGCCACCGTCTCGCCCACGGCCTTGAGCCAGTTGCGCACGACCGCCTTGGTGCCTTCCTGTTCCTCAGGGGCAAGAACATCAATCAGATCGGCCATACTCAGAACTCCAGCAGCGCGTCGATCTTGGCGCGGATTTTCCCGACCGAGGGCACCGCCCAGTCGAGCAGCACCGGATTGTGAGGGCTCGGTATGTCCGGCATGGTGAGCCGCGAGACCGGCGCGTCGAGGTCCATGAAGGCCTCGTCGGCCACCACGGCCGAGATTTCCGCGCCAAAACCGGCGGTGCCGAGATCCTCGTGCACGATGAGGCAGCGCCGGGTGCGGCGCACGGAGGATAGAACCGCCTCCCTGTCCCAGGGCATCAGCGTGCGCAGGTCGATGACATCGGCCGAAATGCCATCCGCGGCCTCCTCGCAGCGATGCACCATCGCGCCCCAGGTGACGAGCGTGATCCTGTCGCCCCGGCGCGTGAGGCTCGCCTTGCCGAAAGGCAGGGAATAATCGTCACCGGGATAGGGACGGCGTGCCCAGGCGTGGTCCAGCATGGCGCGGTGTTCGAAGAAGATCACCGGATCGTTGCCGCGAAGGCTGGTGCGCAGCAGGCCGACGGCATCGGCCGCATTGGACGGCACCGCGACTTTCCAGCCGGGCTGGTGCACGAAGGCGACCTCGTTCGTCTGGCTGTGCCAGGGGTCGCCGCATTTGAAATAACCGCCCGGCATGCGCAGCACCATGGGTGCCGCAAATCGGTTGTTGGTGCGCCAGCGGATCGTGCCGCAATCGTTGATCTGCTCGGTGGCGGGCTCGGCATATTTGCGGAACTGGATTTCCGGCACAGGCATCAGGCCGGCAAGCGCCATGCCGACAGCCCGGCCGACAATGCCTTCCTCCGAAAGCGAGGTATCGAACACCCGCTCGCTGCCGAACTTTTCCTGAAGCCCGAGGGTCACAGCATGCACGCCGCCCTTCGGCCCGATATCCTCACCGAACAGCACGACGCGCTCGTTGATCGACAGTTCATGGTCGAGCGTGCGGCGGATGGCGGTGACCATGTTGATGCGCTGGCCGTCCGCCTGCACCGTGGCGACTGTCTCCGGCGCCCTATAGCCGTGGCGGATCTGCCCGCCCATCACCTGCACCTCGCCATCGAAGAAGACGTGCCGGGTCACCGTCTCGGGGACGGCGGTCGGGCGCGCTTCGGCTGCGATGCGCGCCGTCTCCGCCGCCTGCCGTGCATCCTCGTCCGCGGCATTCCACTCCGCCTCGCTCAGCACGGCGGGCACGATATAGCCCTTCAGGCGCGGCAGCGGATCGCGCGCCCATTCGCTGCGCACCGTCTCCTCGTTCTTGTACGCCTGGGTATCCTGGAAACTGTGGCCTTGCAGGCGCGGCACGGTGAGACGCAGCAGGACAGGGCCACGGCTGCGGCGCACATGCTCCACCGCATCGCCGGTGAGGCGCGCGGCGGCCGCGGGATCGGTGCCGTCGCCTTCGAAAATCGTCAGGTTCTTCCAGCCGGAAAGGTTGGCGGCGATGTTGCCGCCGGGTGTCTGGATGGTAGAGGGGACCGAGATGCCGTAGCCGTTGTCCTCGATGTAGAAGAGCATCGGCAGGGTCTGGGTCGTAGCAATCGTCAGCGCCGACCAGAACCCGTTCGAGGCGACCGAGCCATCGCCGCCGAGCACCACGGCGATGCTCTCGCGGTACTCCGCCTTGCCCAGCACGTCGGCATAATATTTGACTGCCTGCGCCCAGCCGGCCGTCGGCGTATATTGCGCGCCGACGCCGCCGCACATGGGGAGCGCCGACGCGCCATCGAGGTTCGGATAGTTGAAGACGACGCCGATGTCGCGCCCATCGGAATAGCCGCCCGCGCGCCCCATCGCGGAGCCCAGCGCATCTAGGGGATCGACGCCGAGCGAGAGCAGCAGCGGCCGCGAGCGATAATAGCCGCAGGTCACATCGTGCCGGTCGGTCAGGTGGCTGCCGAGCATGATCTGCGCCATGTCGTGGCCGCGGGCGGAGAACTGGTAGAGTACCTTCTTCTCCGGCACGAGGCGGGTTTCCTCCATCTCGTCAAGCGCGCGCGACAGGTGCATCAGATAGGTAATGCGTTTCCAGTCGACGGTTTCATCCGGCGCGTTTCGGGCGATGGGTTTGAGAGCGGCCTGTGCCATGATTTCCTCCCGCATGTGCATGGATGGAAAGTGTAGGCCGCGGCGGGCGAAAAAGCGTTTCAAACAGCGCGCAGTTTGCGGTACAAATGAAACGTCCGTATCTTATTTCTGGGTTTTACGATGAATTCCATTCAACTTGACGCCATCGACAGGAGAATCCTGAAGGTCCTGCAGCGACGCGGCGATATCAGCCATGCGGCGCTCGCCGAGGAAGTGGGTGCCTCAAGCGCCTCCTGCTGGCGGCGGATCAAGGCGCTGGAGGAGGCGGGCGTTCTCGGCCCCACCGTCCGCCTGCTCGATCCGGACCGCATCGGCCGTGGCCTCAACGTCTTCTGCCAGGTGCGCATGAAGTCGCATGACCCCATCGCGCGGCGGGATTTCGAGCGCTTCGTGCAGACGCATGAGGAGGTGCTGGAATGTTATTCCATGTCCGGCGAATGGGATTACCTGATCCGCGTCGTCGTCAAGGACGTCCGGGATTACGAGCAGCTTCTCATGCAGGCGATCCTGACCCACGAGGCGGTCGCGAACTCGTCTTCGCATTTCGCGCTGAAGAGCGTGAAATACACCACCGAACTGCCGCTTTGACGGTCTCAGCCGCGAGCGCGGCGCTTGAGCTGCTGCTCGCGGAAGAAGATGAAGAGGCCGGAAGCGACGATGAAGCCGGCGCCGATCAGCATGGCCGGGCGGGGCAGATCGCCGAAGAAAATCCATCCGAAGATGACGGCCCAGAGCAGCAGCGTATATTGCAGCGGCACGACGGTCGCGGCATCCGCCAGCTTCAGCGAGCGGTTGACCAGCATGTGCGCGCTCATCGCGACGATGCCGAGCAGGCTCAACAGGCCGAGGCCGGCGCCGCTGACCGGCGCCCAGCCGGACGGATCGGCGAGACACCAGACGCCCGCGAAGATCACCGCCGCCCCCATCTGCCAGAAGACGAGCGTTGTATCGGGCGCGGCGCGCAGCGACCGGCCGAGCACCATGGCCACGCTGAAGGCAAGGCTGCCGGCAAGCGCGATAAGGGCGGGCAGCGTAAACGTGTCCTTCGACGGCTCCAGCGCGATGACCACGCCGACGAAGCCGATGATGATGGCCGTCCAGCGCCGCCAGCCGACCTTTTCGCGAAGCAGGAGAGGCGACAGCGCCGCCACGTAGATCGGCGCGGCAAGCCAGTAGGTCATGGCATCCGCGAGCGGCATGTAGGCGACGGCGAAGTAGAAGGCGGATGCCTCGAACGCATAGAGCGCAGAGCGCAGGAAATGCAGTTTCGGGCGGTCGACATCGATCAGCTGTCGCCATCCCGTGCGCCACAGGAAGGGCGTCAGCACCAGCATTGCGGCGGCGCTGCGGATCAGCATGAGCTGGCTGACGGAATAGGTGGCCACCAGCCATTTGCCCAGCACGTCGTTCAGCGAAAACATGGCCATGCCGAGCAGCATCAGCATCACGCCAAGGCGGGCGGTGCCGGAGGCGGGCGAGGAAGCGGTGATATCGGTCATGGCGGAAACTCGGATCTCGGGATGGGAGGGCTGTGACACATTCCACGGGGCCGATCCAGTCAGCAATTTTGATAGCTGCATCAAGCATCTGTTGATCCCGAACGAGAGGGATGGAACAGTGCGGGTGGATATTGTTTACAAGGGTCATTTCATGACGGACGAAAAGACAGGCAAGCGCCGGCTGCGATCGCAGGACTGGTTCGACAACCGCGACCATATCGATATGGCCGCCATCTACCTCGAACGCTTCATGAACTACGGCATCACGCCGGAAGAGCTGCGCTCCGGCAAGCCGGTGATCGGCATTGCGCAGAGCGGCAGCGACCTGACGCCGTGCAACCGCCATCACGTCGACCTCGCCAAGCGAGTGCGCGACGGCATCCGCGATGCGGGTGGCATCCCCATCGAATTCCCGACGCATCCGATCTTCGAGAATTGCAAGCGGCCGACCGCGGCGCTCGACCGCAACCTTGCCTATCTCGGCCTCGTCGAAATCCTCTACGGCTATCCGCTCGACGGCGTCGTGCTGACCACCGGCTGCGACAAGACCACGCCGTCTGCGCTGATGGCAGCCTCGACAGTCGATATTCCGGCGATCGTGCTCTCCGGCGGGCCGATGCTCGACGGCTGGCATGAGGGTGACCTCGCCGGCTCCGGCACCGTCATCTGGCGCTCGCGCCGCAAGCTTGCAGCCGGCACGATGGACGAGGAGGAGTTCTTGCAGGCCGCGATGGATTCCGCGCCCTCCATCGGCCATTGCAACACGATGGGCACCGCCTCGACGATGAATGCGCTGGCCGAAGCGCTCGGCATGTCGCTGACGGGCTGCGCCGCCATTCCCGCCGCCTATCGCGAGCGCGGCCAGATGGCCTATCGCACCGGCCGTCGTGCGGTGGAGCTCGTGCTGGAGGACATCCGCCCCTCGCACATTCTCTCGCGCGAAGCTTTCCTCAACGCGATCCGCGTCAATTCGGCAATCGGCGGCTCGACCAATGCGCAGCCGCATCTGATGGCGATGGCGAAACATGCAGGCGTCGAGCTGAAGCCGGAGGACTGGCAGGTGCACGGCTACGACATCCCGCTGCTCGCCGACGTGCAGCCGGCCGGGCGTTTCCTCGGCGAGCGCTTTCACCGGGCAGGCGGCGTGCCGGCGATCATGAGCGAGTTGCTGGATGCCGGGAAGCTCCATGGAGGCTGTCCCACCGTCACGGGGCGCACTGTTGCGGAAAATCTGGAAGGGCGTGCGGCAAGTGACCGCGAGGTCATCCGGCCCTATGGCGAACCGCTTAAAGAGCGGGCGGGCTTCCTCGTTCTCAAGGGCAACCTGTTCGATTTCGCCATCATGAAGACCTCGGTGATCTCGCCGGAGTTCCGCGCGCGTTATCTGAGCGAGCCGGGTCGGGAAGGCACGTTCGAGGGTAAGGCCGTCGTCTTCGACGGTTCGGAGGATTACCACAGGCGCATCAACGATCCTGCGCTGGGCATCGACGAGCGCACCATCCTCGTCATCCGCGGTGCGGGGCCGCTCGGCTGGCCGGGCTCGGCCGAGGTCGTCAACATGCAGCCGCCGGATCATCTGCTGAAACGCGGCATCACCAGCCTGCCGACGATCGGCGACGGGCGCCAGTCCGGCACCGCCGACAGCCCGTCGATCCTCAACGCCTCACCGGAAAGTGCGGCCGGCGGCGGGCTTGCGTGGCTTCGCACCGGGGACGTGATCCGCATCGATCTCGAAAACGGGCGCTGCGACATGTTGGTGGAGGCGTCGGAAATCGAGCGCCGCAAGGCTGATGGCATTCCGCCGGTGCCTGCAGACGCGACGCCGTGGCAACGGCTCTACCGCAAGACGGTCACCCAGCTTTCGGACGGTGCGGTCATCGAGGGGGCCGCCGATTTCCGCGAAATCGCCAAAACGCCGCCGCGGCATAACCACTGATCAGCCCGGCGGAATATTGCGCGGCATCCAGCCGTCTTCTTTGAAGGAGCATGGCCACGTCAATGGAGGTGCAGCATGAAGAACGGCAAGGTATGGGGCTGGGTGATGATCGTCGCCGGCGCCTGGTGGCTGGCTTCCGGCCTGCTGATGAACGACATGGGCGGCCTTGCGAGCCTCGGCTACAATCCCGACGCACCGTTGAGCTTCGGCCTCGCGCCGGGCCGCTTCCTGTTCGGGATCGCCATCAACGGCCTGATCCTGTTTTCCGGCATACGGGCCGTCATGCAGGCAAAACAGGCGGAAGGCCAGACTTCAACCCCGCCGGGCGACCAGAATCCCGGCTAGCACGATGACGCCGCCCACCGCCTGCATGATGCCGACGGGCTCGGCGAGCAGGAACCATGCGAGGATGGCGGCGACCACTGGCTGCAGGAGCAGCGTCAGCGACGAGAAGGCCGTCGGTAGATAGGCGAGCGCGTAGGTCACGAGACCCTGCCCGCCGACATGGCTGATGAAGGCAAGGCCGACAACCATCGCCCAGCCGAAGAGGGTGATTGGCAACATGCTGCCCTCGAAGAAGAAGGCGATCGGCAACATGCAGACGGCAGCCGAAAACGTCGTCCAGACCATGATGCGCAGCGTCGAGAAACGCGAGCGGACATGGCCGAGCGCCAGCATGTAGCAGGCGTAGAAGATGGCGGCGACGATGGCGGTCGCATCGCCCGCAAGCTGCCCGCCGCCGATTGCCGCCGGCCCACCCTTCAGCACGATGACGCCGACCAGCGCCAGCGCAAGCCCCGCCAGGAAGATCGGCGTAATGCGCGTGCGAAAGATCAGCCAGGAGCCGAGTGTCACGAAGACGGGCGCCAGATTGGCCAGCAGCGTCGCATTGGCGACGGAGGTCATGTGCAGCGACAGATGCCAGGCCACGAGATCGATGGCCAAGAAGATGCCGGGCAGCAGAAGCACGACATAGTCGCGCAGTCCGGCCGGCTCTTCATCCGCTTCCCTGGCGATGCGCGAGATCAGGAAGAACGGCAGCAGCGCCAGAGAGACCCGCCAGAATGCCGTTGCCAGAGGTCCGACTTCCGAGAGGCGGACGAAAATCGGCGAGCCGCCGATGGCAGCGCCCCCGATCAGAAGGGCTGCAAGCGCGAGGCGGCGATGGGTGGAGACGGCAATCGAGGACAAGGCGGTGGTCCGGGCATCAGGATGCCAGCGAGCTATCAGACTGCACCGGGTTGAACCAGACGGGCGCCGCTAATTTAGCGGAAAACTTTGCGTCCATGAAAAAGCGGCGCCCTTTCGAGCGCCGCCTTCGGATTTATCTGGCTGGATTACGCTGCATCCGGCCGGTGAACCGTCTTCACCTCAAGAAAATCCTCAAGGCCGAAGATGCCGCCTTCGCGGCCGTTGCCGGACTGCTTGTAGCCGCCGAAGGGGCTGCCGTAGCGGTGCGGGCCGCCGTTGATGTGCACCATGCCGGCGCGAAGCCGCGACGCGACGCGCTCGGCGCGGTCCGGGTTGCCGGTCTGGAGATAGGCGGCAAGGCCGTAGGCCGTGTCGTTGGCAATCGCGATCGCTTCCTCTTCGGTGTCGAAGGGAATGATCGACAGGACCGGGCCGAACACCTCTTCGCGGGCGATGCGCATCTCGTTGTTGACGTCGGCAAAGATCGTCGGCTTGACGAAATAGCCGGTCTCGAAACCCTCCGGCTTGCCGGGGCCGCCAACCAGAACGCGTGCGCCTTCGGCGACACCCGCCTCGATCAGCGCCTGCACGCGGCCGAACTGGATGTGCGAGACGAGCGGACCGATGTGTTCGCCTGCTTCCTCCGGATTGCCGACCTTGGCTTCCTTGCCGGTTCGCTCGGCGATCTCGACGACCTTGTCATAGACCGAACGCTCGACGAGCATGCGGGTCGGCGCGTCGCAGGACTGGCCGGAATTGTTGAAGCATTCGCGCACGCTGCCGGCGACGCGATCTTCGAGGTCCGCATCGGCGAAGACGATGTTCGGCGACTTGCCGCCGAGTTCCAGCGTCACGCGCTTGACCGTCTCGGCCGCATCCTTGCTGACGGCGATGCCGGCGCGGGTGGAGCCGGTGAAGGACATCATATCGACGTCCTTGTGCTTGGAAAGCGCCGCGCCGCATTCGAGGCCATCGCCGTTGACGAGGTTGAACGTGCCCGCCGGGAAGCCGGCCTCATGCACCATCTCCGCATAGAGCAGCGCGTTGAGCGGCGTGAATTCGGACGGCTTCAGCACGCAGGTGCTGCCGGTCGCAAGCGCGGGGACGACCTTGAGCGCGATCTGGTTGATCGGCCAGTTCCACGGCGTGATGAGGCCGGCGACGCCGATTGGCTCACGGCGCACGACGTCGCCGTTCGGCAGCACTTCGCGGCCCTTCAGGCGCTTCAGGCCTTCGATGAAGCCCTGGAGGTGGCCGACGCCGACATCCGCCTGCTGTTCGGTGCTCATGGTGATCGGCGCGCCGAGTTCGAGCGTGATGGTGTGTGCCATCTCCTCATAGCGGCGCTTGTAAATGTCGAGCAGCTTTTCAAGCAGCGCAAGGCGCTCTTCCACGTTGGTCTGGCTGTAGGTCGCAAAGGCCTTCTTGGCGGCAGCGACGGCGCGGTCGATATCGGCGGCGGTGCCCATGGAGATGACCGCGATCGGCTTTTCCGTCGCCGGGTTGATCACCGAAAGGTCATTGGGCTTCAGCGGATCGACCCACTGGCCGTCGATGTAGAATTTGCGCTTGTCGAGCATGTTTTTCTCCCGTCACTTCTGTTTTTCATCAAGCCAGCCCTTGATGAGCTGGCGGTAGCGGTCTCCGCCGAAACTTGGAAAATGGCCGCCATGCACCAGCCGCACGGGCAGGGTCAGGAGCCGTTCCATCGAGGCGATGTAATCCCCCAAGTCGGAATGGTAGGTGTCCTCGATCAGCGGGCCATCGTAGACGATGTCGCCCGAGAAGAGAATTTCGGTTGCCTTTTCGTAGAGCGCAATACCCCCTGGGGAGTGTCCAGGCGTGTGAATGACCTCGAACTGCCGGTCGCCGAGGTCGATCACGTCGCCGTCCTCCAAGATGCGCGTCGCGGGCGCCCGCTTCACCGCGTAACATTTCGAGCAATAGGGCTCCGGCGGCAGGGCGTCGAAGATGTCATCCGTTACGTAAGGGTCGGCGAGCGTGTTTTCCCGCGTCGGATTGGCGAGCAGATCGGCCTCGGCGGAATGCACGGCGCGGCACTCGAATTCGTGGTGGCAGCCGATATGGTCGAAATGAGTGTGGCTCGCCACCGCGATCAGCTCGCGCTCCGTGACAACGGGCACCCATTCGCGTAGCGAAACAACGCCCATGCCGCTATCCACCAGCATGTCGCGGTCGCGCCCGCGTATGTGCCAGATGTTGCAGCGGTAGAATTCCTGGATGTAAGGCTCGGAAATATAGGTGACATCGTCGTCGAGGCGACGAACGCTGTACCAATCCTCCGGGCGGATGCGCTGCATTTACTCTACGACTCCCGCTCCGTCCTGAAGCACGACGATGCTATCCGCCTTTAGCCGAAGGTCAAGCTCGGCGCCGATTTGCGGATTGTCGGTCTGGGGAAGATGGGCGGTCAACGACGTGCCATCCGCCGCCACATGGCAGCGGTGGTGCGTGCCGAAGAAGGCACTGCCAGTGATGCGGCCGCGGCCGAGCGAGACGGTCGGCACATCCGTGTTCCCGTTGCGAAAATGCTCCGGGCGGATGCAGAGCGTGACATCGCGGCCCGTTGCCGCCAGGCCGGCAACGAAGGCGGAAGCGGGCAGGGCAACGCGGCCGAGGGCGGTTTCCACTTCCGCCTCGTTTGCCGCCGTGCCGCGCACCTTTGCCGGCAAAAAATTCGCCTCGCCCATGAAGCCGGCGGAAAACAGCGAGCGCGGACGCATGTAGATCGAGGCCGGCGTGCCGACATCCTCGATGCGGCCCTTGTTCATCACGACGATGCGGTCGGCAATCGCCATTGCCTCCTCCTGGTCGTGCGTGACATGCACGAAGGTGGTGCCGACACGCTTCTGGATCGCCTTCAATTCATCCTGCATCTGGCGGCGCAGTTTCAAGTCGAGCGCGCCAAGCGGCTCGTCGAGCAGCAGCACGTCCGGATCGACCGCCAGCGCGCGGGCGAGCGCCACGCGCTGCCGCTGGCCGCCGGAAAGCTCGTGCGGCTTCTTGGCGGAGGAGGCCCTGAGCCCGACGAGATCGAGCAGGGAGAACGCCTTCTCGTATCGCTCCGCCTTGCCCATGCCGCGCATGCGCAGCCCGAAGCCGACATTGTCGCGCAGGCACATATGCGGGAAGAGCGCATAGTCCTGGAACATGGTGGTGGTCGGGCGCTTTGCCGGCGAAACATGGGTCATGTCGTGCCCGCCGATCGAAACCGTGCCGGAAGTCGGTTCGATGAAGCCGCCGAGGATAGAGAGCAAGGTGGTCTTGCCGCAGCCGGAGGGGCCGAGCAGCACGATGAACTCGCCGGCAGCAATATCGAGCGACACGTCGTCGAGTGCCCGGAATGCGCCGAAGACCTTGGTGGCGTTGCGAATGGAAACGTCGGCGGTCATGAGGCTTTCTTTCTGAAGACGGTGAGTTCCATGACGACGAGGAACGCGACCGAGACGAGGAAGACGACGCTGCCGATGGCGTTTGTCCGGGGGTCGAGGCCGGAGCGCAGCATGCTCCATATCTCGACGGGCAGCGTCACGTCGAAGCGCGACAGCAAGAAGGCGACGATGAACTCGTCCCAGCTGAAGGTGACGGAGAGGAAGAAGGCAGCGAGGATCGACGGCAGCAACATGGGCGCGGTGATCAGCAGCATGACCTGCCAGTCCTTGGCGCCAAGATCGCGCGCCGCCCGCTCGATATTCACCTGATGCCCACCCATCGAGGCATAGATGATCGCGAAGCAGAGCGGCAGGTTGATCACCACATGGCCGATGCCGACGGTGACGAGCGAGAGCCTGAGGCCGGTGAGATTCAGCACCGAGAGCAGGCCGAGGCCGATGATCAGCGTGCTGACCGTCATCGGCGCGACGATGAGGCCGCGCAGGAGACCGGAGGCGGGCAGCGTGTAACGCGCGAAGGCATAGGCGGCGAGGAAGCCGAGCACGCAGGCGACGGCCGATGAAACGATCGCGACGATCAGCGAATTGCCGAGCGCGGCCATCAGCTTGCCATCGGAAAAGATCGCCTCGTACCAGCGCAGCGTCAGCCCGTTCAGCGGTGGCACCGGTAGGGTGCCGTCCTGGAAGGAGAAGAGCACCAGCACGACGACGGGCAGGAAGATGAAGAGGTAGATGAGGCCGGCATAGAGCGCGGCAAGGGCGGTGGTGAGGTGGCGCATGTTACGTCCTCTCCATCTTCAGCCAGCGGGCACAGGCGATATAGGCGAGCGTGACGACGACCATCAGCACCAGCGAGAGCGCGGCCGCCATCGGAAAATCCGCCCGCCTCCCGAGCTGCAGCATGATGACCTGCGGCAGCACCAGTTCGTTGTTGCCGCCGAGGATCTGCGGCGTGATGTAATCGCCGATGCAGAGCACGAAGGTCAAGAACGCGCCGACCATGATGCCGGGCAGCGTCAGCGGCAGAACGACGAACCAGAAGGTCTGGAAGGCGTTTGCGCCGAGATCGGCTGCGGCACGGCGATAGTTCGGCGAAAGCTGGATGAGATTGGCGTAGATCGTCAGCGTCAGCAGCATGACGAAAAAGTGCACGAAGCCGATGATCGTGCCGATGCGGTTGGCGGAGAGCTCCAGCGGTTCGGCGATGACGCCGAGCCAGAGCAGCGCCTGGTTGACGACGCCGCCCTTGGAGAGCACCAGCAGCCAGGAATAGGAGCGCACGACATAGGAGGTCCAGAAGGGCAGGATCGCCATGATGAGGGCGAAACGCTGCCACTTCTTCGGCACGCGCTCGGCGATGATCCAGGCGAGCGGATAGGCAAGCAGGATGGAGATGACGGTGACGGCCGCGGTAATCTCCAGCGAGACCACCAAGCCCTTGAAGAGATGGGCCTTCTCGAAGAAGGCGACATAATTGTCGAGCGTCCACGTCGCGACGATCTCGCGCCCCTGCCGCGTCCAGAAACTGATCGCCGCCATATAGGCGAAGGGCACGAGAAAGAAGAACCCCGTCCAGAGCAGCGCCGGAAGGGCAAAGGCCCAGGCCTTGCGGCGTTCCGCGCGCTCATAGGCAGTGGCGGTCATGGGGTCGGTCCTCGTCAGTGCTTGGAGCTTGGATCCTCGGGTCAAGCCCGAGGATGACGAAAGAAGAGAAGTGGGGCGACGCAGAAACGGCATCGCATGCCGAGCCGTTCGATAGGGCAGGCTCACACCCTCCCCACCGTCATCCTCGGGCTTGACCCGAGGATCCACGCATCCCCCAAAACCTTACTGCTGCAACATCTCCGTCCAGACATCCTGCATCGCCGCATCCATGTCGGCGTCGGCGACCGGATAAAGCTGCGAGTTCTTCAAATACTCCGGCTGCTTGTCCCAGCGCAGCGCCGCCTTCTGCGGGTCGGTGAGATGCTCGCCCGCCTTGGCATTGGCCGGCATCGCCCAGTAGCAGGACGAGGTGGCAAGTCGCGCCTGGCCCTCGGGGCTGACGATGTACTGCACGAATTTCAGCGCGAGATCCTGCTTTTCGGAGTCCTTGAAGACGCCGATCGACTGCGCCCAGCGCAGCGCCCCCTGCTTGGGGATCGTCCAGTCGAGATTCGGCTTTTCGCCGGAAAGACCGGCCGTCAGCCACTCGCCGCCACCGACGACGATGTCCACTTCGCCGGTCGCAAGGGCCGTCTGCGAGGCGACGACGTCGCTCACCTGGCGGGCGACCTTCTTCATCTCGAAGAGCTTTTCCTTGATCGCCGGCAGGTCTTCCTGCTTGAGATCGGCGGTCTTCTTGCCGATGCCGACACCGGTCAGGCCGACCATCGGCAGGTAATAATCATAGAGCGCGATGCGGCCCTTGTACTTGTCCGACCAGATGACGGAGAGGTCGTCCATGTCGGCGGGATCGACCTTCGTCTTGTCGAAGGAAATGGTGTTGTAGCCGAATTTTTCGGTAACGGCGTAGACCTTGCCGTCCTTGGTCGTCGTCTCTTCCATGCGCACTTCCGGGAAGAGATCGCCGAGCGGCAGCTTGTCGGCCGGCATTTCGCTAAGAATGTCCATGTCGATGGCGCGCGGCACGTCGACGGCGTCGATCACCAGCACGTCCCAGTCACCGGGGCGGGACTGCTCGATGATCGAGATCGCGGCACCCGTGCCCTCATATTCCTTGAGGTTGACCTTGACGTTGTTGGCCTTTTCGAAGGGCTCGACCAGTGCCGGATCGGTGTGGTCGCACCAGACGAGCGCGTTCAGCTCGTCCTGCGCCTGCGCGCCGGCGGGAGCGAGAACCAACACGGCTGCGGTGGCAAGAAGCATGCGGCGGGAGAACCCGCTGGAAACGGTTTTCGTCATCATCTTTCCCTCTGGCTGAAGGCTTTTGGCCCAGGCGAATGGCACTCATTCCGGTGCCTTGAGAAAAAGATTGAACGAATTCATTTTTTAAGTCAATCTCATTTTTGAGGAGATTCCAACGGAGGATTCCATGGCTGGATTGCGTGCAAAACAGAAGGCGGACAAGACCCGCCGCATCCTTGAAGCCGCGACCACGCTGTTCCGCGAGCAGGGGTATGACAGCGCCCGCATCGAGGACATTGCCGAGATGGCGGAGGTCTCCGTCGGCACGCTCTACAACTACTACCAGAACAAGGGCGACATCCTCGTCGCCACCGTCGCGATGGAAGTGACGGAGGTGCTGGAGGGCGGTGCGCGCATCGTCGCCAATCCGCCGCTGAACGTCGCGGAAGCGCTGCGCACGCTGATCGACCAATATTACGACCACTCGCTCTATTACCTCTCCAAGGAGATGTGGCGCACCGCCATGGCGATCTCCATCCAGCAGCCGGAAACACCGCTGTCGCGGCGCTATACCGAGCTGGACGGACAACTTTGCGCCCAGGTCGTGCGACTCGTCGAGACGCTGAAGGCGCGCGGCGTGATTCAGGCCGGCGTCGACGCCAAGGCCATGGGCGAAGTTTTCTTCAACAATCTCAACATGATGTTCATCGAGTTCTGCAAGGTCGATGCCATGCCGCTTGAAGAGCTGAAGGCGCGCGTGAACGCCCAGCACGAGCCCATCGCCGCCCTCATCAGCAGCATCAAGATCGTCTGAGCCGCAGGTAAATGCCATGACCGACACGGAATCCGCCGTCCTCACCGCCGCCGATACCCTGGTGAGCGCCTTCGCCCGGCATGACCGCGCGGCCTATTTTGCTGCCTTCGCGCCGGAGGCGACCTTCCTGTTCTACAATCTCGACCGCACGCTCGACGACCGCGCCGCCTATGAAGCGGAATGGGCGCTGTGGGAAACGCGCGACGGCTTTCGCGTGCTCGGCTGCCGTTCGACGGACCGCAAAGTCCGGCTCGTCGGCGACGTGGCGATCTTCACCCATGCCGTTGAGACCGACGTTTCGGTGGGCGGCGAAACCGTGACGAACAACGAGCGCGAGACGATTGTCTTTTCGCGCGATCCCGCCGGCCGCTGGCTCGCCGTGCACGAGCATCTTTCCGCCGCCGCCTGATCTAGCAGCACGCCTCCTCGGCCTTGCCGCTCGCCAACTGTTCGAGGATCGGACAGTCCGGCCGGTCGTCGCCGTGGCAATGGGCCGAAAGGTGTTCCAGCGTGTGCACCATCTCCTGCAGCAAGCGCATCTTTTCCTTCATCTCGTCGACATGCTGGTTGGCGATGCGCTTCACGTCGCCGGAGGCGCGCGCGCGGTCCTGCCAGAGCGCCAGCAGGTCGCGGATCTGGGCGATGGAAAAGCCGAGGTCGCGCGCCCGCCGAATGAAGGAGAGCGTCGAAAGGTCCTTCGGCCCATAGGTGCGGTAGCCGGCGCCGGTACGCCCGGCCTCACGGATAAGGCCGATCGATTCGTAGTGCCGGATCATCTTGGCGGAGACGCCCGTCGCCTCCGCCGCTTCGCCGATATTCATGCCTGGTCTCCCTTGCGGAATGCGAGACGGAAACGCTTGAGCCGCAGCGCGTTCGACACCACGAACACGCTGGAAAGCGCCATGGCGCCGGCCGCGAGCGCCGGTGAAAGCTGGATGCCGAAGGCCGGATAGAGCAGGCCGGCAGCGACCGGGACCAGCGCGACATTGTAGCCGAAGGCCCAGAACAGGTTCTGGCGGATATTGCGCATCGTCGCCCGCGACAGCGCGATGCCGACGGCGACGCCCCGCATGTCGCCCGCCATCAGCACCACGTCGGCGCTCTCGATGGCGACATCCGTGCCCGTGCCGATGGCGATACCGGTATCGGCCGCGGCAAGCGCCGGCGCGTCGTTGATGCCGTCGCCGACGAAGGCGACCTTCTTCGCGCCGCCCGCCGAAAGCGCGCGCACCGCCGCGACCTTGCCATCCGGCAGCACTTCCGCCAGCACCCGGTCGATACCGAGCTTTTCCGCCACGGCCTCGGCGGTCCGGCGGTTATCGCCGGTGATCATCGCCACTTCAATCCCGAGCGCCTTCAGCGCGGCAATCGCCTCCTTCGTTGTCGGCTTCACCGGATCGGTGACCGCAAAGAGCGCCGCCAGCCGGCCGTCGATGGCGGCATAGAGCGGCGAGGCACCCTCGGCGGCGAGCCGGTCGGCGTGGCGTGCGAAGGGCGAGACATCGAGGCCGCGCGCCTGCATGAAGCCGACGGAGCCTGCCTCCACCCTGCGGCCGGAAACCTCCGCCGAAATGCCCTGGCCGGAGCTCGCCACGAAGCCGGTTGCCGCCGGTAAGTCGATGCCCTCCGCGACCGCCGCTTCATGGATGGCAGCGGCGATCGGGTGCTCGGAATGCACTTCCGCCGCAGCGACCAGCGACAGCACCTCGTCGCGCGCAAAGCCATCCGCCGGCACGATCTCCGTCAGCGTCGGATGGCCGAGCGTCAGCGTGCCGGTCTTGTCGACGGCGACGATGTCGGTGCCTTCCAGCGTCTGAAGCGCGGTGCCCTGGCGGAAGAGAACGCCGAGTTCCGCCGCGCGGCCCGTCCCGGTAATGATGGAAGTGGGCGTCGCAAGTCCCATGGCGCAGGGGCAGGCGATGATGAGCACGGCGACGGCATTGACCAGGGCGTGGGCGAGCGCCGGGCTCGGGCCGAACACCAGCCAGAGACCGAAGGTTACGAGGGCGACGGCGATGACGGCCGGCACGAACCATTGCGTGACGCGATCCACCAGCGCCTGGATCGGCAGCTTTGCCGCCTGCGCATCCTCCACCATACGGATAATCTGCGAGAGCACCGTGTCTGCGCCGACGCGGGTGGCGCGGAAGGTCAGCGAGCCGGTCGTGTTGACCGTGCCGCCGGTGACGAGGTCGCCGGCCTGGCGCGCGACGGGCATCGGCTCACCCGTGATCATCGACTCGTCGATATAGGAACTGCCCTCCGTCACCTCACCATCGACCGGCACCTTTTCGCCGGGACGCACCAAAACGATATCGCCCGGCACGACGCTTTCGAGAGCCACGTCCTCCGCTTTTCCAGCGCGCAGCACGCGGGCGGATTTGGCGCGCAGGCCGGCAAGATGGCGGATCGCTTCGCCGGTGCGGCCCTTGGCGCGCGCCTCCAGGTAGCGCCCGGCGAGGATGAGCGTCACGATGACGGCGGCGGCCTCGAAATAGACGTTCGCCGTGCCGCCCGGAAGCAGGCCCGGCGCGAAGGTCGCGACGGTGGAGAAACTCCAGGCGGCGAGCGTGCCGATGACGACGAGAGAATTCATGTCCGGCGCCAGCCGCGCGAGCGCCGGAATGCCCTTGCGGAAGAAGCGCAGGCCGGGACCGGCCAGCACCAGCGTCGCCAGCATGAACTGGATGATCCGGCTCGTCTGCATGCCGAGCGTCTCGTGGATGTAGTGCCCGAAGGACGGGAAGGCATGCGCGCCCATTTCCATCACGAAAAGCGGCGCCGTCAGCAGCGCGGCGATCACCAGATCGCGCCGCAGGATTTTTGCCTCGGCCGCGCGGCGGTCGTCCTCGGCGGGTGTCGCGGCGGTCTCGCGGATGGCCTTGTAGCCGGTGCGTTCGATCGCAGCGGAAAGATCCTCGAAACTTGCGGCACCCTTGACGAGGCGGACGCGGGCACGTTCCTGCGCGAGGTTGGCGGTCGCCTCGATCACGCCTGGCACGGCTTTCAGCGCCTTTTCGACCCGGCCGATGCAGGAGGCACAGGTCATGCCGTCGACGGGGAACTCAATGACCTCTTCCGTAACGCCGTAACCCGCCTTGCGCACCGCTTCCGCCACGGCCGCCACGTCGGGCACACCGTCGAAGGTCACGTCGGCTTTTTCCGTCGCGAGGTTGACGGCGGCGCCGGCGACGCCCGGCACCGTTTCGATGGCCTTCTCGACGCGGCGCACACAGGACGCGCAGGTCATGTCGGAGATGGAGAGTTTTACGGTCCGGCGGTCTGCCGGCGGTGTGGTGGTGAGCATGGTGCACCTTTCATCCTGTTTCGGATAGATCGTGCACCTTCCCATCATGTCAAGGTCAAGCGGCTTTTTGCCACTCAGGCCGGCGAATAGCCTTCTGCCGCGATCACGGAGGCGACGGCGGCCCGGTCACCGGCATTTTCGATCGAAACGCGCTTGCTGGCGAGGTCGATATCGACCTTGGCACCCGGATAGGCGGCGATAACCGCGCCGGTGATGGTCTTTGCGCAATGGCCGCAGGTCATGTCCGGGACGGTGAAGGCGAGGGTGGTGCTGTTGTCCATGGGTATCTCCTGATGTTTGGCCAGCAGGATGCCGCCTTCCCCCATGGGAAGGTCAAGCCCCAAGTTTTGCGCGCTAAAGCGTTTCTGCCATGGCCCGCACGAGGGCGGCTGCGGAGGCGGCGCCAGGATCGAGATGACCGAGCGAGCGCTCGCGCACGCGGGCGGCGCGGCCCTTGGTGGCGACCATGGTGGCAGTCGCGGCCGCGCCATTGTCGGCAGCGATCGTCACCGCTTTCCAGAAATCCTGTTTCGACCGGCCATCGGCGACCGCGGTCGCAGCAGCCTCCGCCGCGGGCAGCCAGACGTCGAGCATGGTCTTGTCGCCGCGCTGCGCCTTGCCGCGATCGCGGATGCCTTCGGAGAAGGCGGCCAGCATGTCGCGGCAGGCGGCAAGGTCGAGTTCCTTGCGGCCGGCGAGCGCTTGCGCGGCGCGGCGCAAACCGGTGGCGTAGAGCGGGCCGGTGGAGGCACCGACGGCATCGAGGAAACCGGTCGCGGCCGTCTGCATCACCTCGGACGGGCTCGCCGTGTCGAGATCGAGCGCGGCGAGCGCCTTGTTCACCGCCTTGAAGCCGAGCGACATGGTGATACCGTGGTCGCCGTCGCCGATCGCACCGTCCAGCTCGGAAAGATGATCCTTCTCCGCCTCGATCGCCTCGGCCATGCGCCCGAACATCCTGGCGAGAGCCCGCGCCGCGCTTTCCGACATGTCTTCCTCCACTAAGGCATTTCAGGGCGTGTTGACGGTCAAGATCGACGACCGGCATGGGTGGTGCATGAGATCAGTCAGCTGCCGGTCGAGATGCAGGATCGAGATGGAGGCGCCGACCATGTCGAGCGAGGTGCAATAGTGCCCCACCCAGCTCGCCTCGATCGTGATGTTCTTGGCGGAAAGCCGCTGCTCCACCCGGCGAAACAGGATGTAGAGTTCCATCAGCGGCGTGGCACCGAAGGAATTGACCAGCACCGCCACGCGGTCGCCAGACTCGGCCTTCATCTCCTTGAAGATGTTGTCCATGATTGTGTCGACGATCTCGTCCGCCGTGCGGATGCGCTCGCGCGAGACGCCTGGCTCGCCATGGATGCCCATGCCGAGCTCCATGTCGTCCGGGCCGATCTCGAAATTGTGCCGCCGCGTCTGCGGCATGGAGCAGGATTCGAGCGCTACGCCCACCGTGAAGGTGCGGTCGTTGGCCTTGCGGGTGACGGCCTCGCATTCGTCGAGCGTCAAGCCGCGGTCGCAGGCCGCACCCGCCACCTTGAAGACGAAGAAATTGCCGGCGACGCCGCGGCGTCCCTCCTTGTCCTCGACCGGCGAAGAGGCGATATCGTCGGTCGTCAGAACCGTGCGGATGGGAATGCCTTGTTCCTCGGCAAGCTCCGCGGCCATCTCGAAATTCATCACATCGCCGGCATAGTTGCCGTAGACGAAGAGCACGCCGGCACCACCGGAGGCCGCGACCGCGCATTTGACGATCGGGTCGGGCGGCGGCGAGGAGAAGATGTTTCCGATCGCCACCGCGTCGGCGAGACCCTTACCGACATAGCCGACAAAGCAGGGTTCGTGGCCCGCGCCGCCGCCGATGACGAGGCCGACCTTGCCGGGGCGCGGGCCGTCGCGGGCGACGAGCGCCCGGCGCGAGCCGGCGACCGGTTCCAGATAGGGCTTGTGCGCGGCGATCAGGCCGTCCAGCATTTCCTCGACCACATCGTTGGGATTGTTGAGAAATTTCTTGACGTGACTGCGGTAGCTGTTGGCGACCGGTACGCTCTTCTGGCGTTGCGAGAGTTTTCCGTCGAGGCTCGTCACGCCATCGGCGCGCAGGATGCCAGCGCCCGTGGCGGCGTCCGTCACCAGCACGTTGACGTAACCACCGCGAAGGGCCGCGAGCAGGGCCGGCACCTTGTCGAACCCGCCGGCGACGGCGACGCGGGTGCCGATGCCACGCAGCATTTCCAGCGAGATGCCGATCGTACGATCATCGAGGGGGCCGGCGACGGGGCGGCCGCGTTCGTCGATGAAGCGCCCGGCGAGAACGCCCGCGGCACCCTTGGCGAGATAGTGCTGCAGGGGCACGGATTCGAAGAAGCCGCTGGTGTGGATCGTCGAGTTGGGGCGCAGCGACGAGATGCCGAAGACGATGCGGTTGGCGCGGGCGAGCGTGTCGAACTGTTCGCGGATCAGCGGCTCGGCGAGCAGCATGCGGTGCATTTCGCCCGAGGCGACGACGGCGGGCGCCGTGATGTTGACGCAGCGCGCCGCAATCGCGCGGGCGACGGCGGCCGTGGTGAGTTCCGGCGTATAGGCGAAGCTTGCAGTCGTACCGCCCGTCGCCTGTACGACGGTAACGTCCTGCAAAGGCCCCATCTCCAGATGTTCGCCGACCGACAGGATGGTGCGGCCCCAGGCGACGGCGAGCGTGTCGCCGGACTTGATCATCTTGGCGAGCGCCTGCGCACCGGCCGCTCCCAGCCTGCCGATCAGCGGACGAGAATCGTCGTCGTTCGGCACGACGAGGCAGTCGGAAAGGCCGAAATGGCGCTTGAGCTCCTGCGCGATGGTGAGGGAGGCGAGCCGGGCGGGCTCGATCGAGATGTTGACGATGCCCTTTTCGCGGGCGTCGGCGAGGTAGCTGTTGACGGTGGCGCGCGACACGCCCATCGCCTCGGCAATCTCGCCCTGCGTCATGCCGTCTTCATAATAGAGCCAGCAGGCCCAGACATAGGGGTCGTCGCCGTAGCGCAGCGGGATCGAATCCACGCCTTCCGGCCCGTTCACCCGGCCGATGCCGCCCTTGCGCGGCGAGGAAGTCTTCAATGCCATCGGTTTCGCCGGTCCCCCTTTTGGCGGCGAACATGGGAGCAACGCCGCCGGTTTGCAACCGGAATCGAAAAAAGGCGGCGCGCGGCCCGCCCGGGAGGAAACGGGCCGCGCATCCTGGGAGGACCCTTTGCTCAGGCGAGACGCGCGCGCGCGCCGTCGGACAGTTCCTTCAGGATGATCGCGCAGGAGGTGGCTCCCGCATCGAGCACGCCGAGCGAACGCTCGCCAAGGCGGCTGGCGCGGCCGATCTTGGCAACCAGGTTTATCGTCGAGTCGCGGCCGGTTTCCGCTGCGACGACCAGGGCCTCCAGCGCCTCGCCGAAGGATTTGCCCTCTGCTGTTGTCTTGTCGAAGGCCTCGATGGCCGGCACGAAGGTGTCGATCAGCGTCTTGTCGCCGACCTTGGCGAAGCCGATCGCCTGGATGCCGGCGAGACCGGCATGCAGCATCTTGCTGTAGGCCGCGGCGTCGATCTTTTCTGTGCCCTGGATCGTCTCGGCGAACTCTGTGAACATGACGCCGTAGAGCGGACCCATCGAGCCGCCGATTTCCGTCATCAGCACGGTGCCAAGTGTGTCGAGCGATTCGGCGAGCGCCACGTCCTTGCCCTTCAGCCGCTCGGCGGCCATGCCGAAACCCTTGGCCATGTTGACGCCGTGGTCGCCATCGCCGATCTTGCCGTCGATCTCGCTGAGATAGGCGCGGTTTTCCACGATCCGTTCGGCCATGGACAGCACGATGGCGCCAGAGGATGCATTGTCGAAGGTCTGCATGAGGTGTCCTCCCGTCACAGGATCATCGTGCAACGCGTCTCGACATCGAGCAGCGTTTTCAGGTCGTCGTCGAGCGCCATCACGGTCAGCGTCGCGCCGACCATTTCCAGCGAGGTGAAATAGTTGCCGATCCAGGTCTTGCGGATTTTCAGGCCACGAGCCGAAATCTCGCTCTCGATCGTGTCGTTGAGGATGTAGAGTTCGTTGAGCGGCGTCGCGCCAAGGCCGGAGACGAGGACCGCAACCTCGGTGCCCTCGGGCAGGTTGTGATCGTCGAGCACGATCTTCACCATGTCCTTGGCTACCTCTTCGGCCGTCTTCAGCTTTTCGACGCGCACGCCCGGTTCGCCGTGATGGCCGATGCCGACCTCCATCGTGCCGGGCTCGATCTGGAAATTCGGATGGCCGACGGCCGGCAGCGTGCAGGGGCCGAGGCCGACACCGATCGAGCGGCAATTGTCGATCGCCTTCTGGGCGGTGGCGCGCACCTCCTCAAGGCTGGCGCCCGTCGCGGCCTTGGCGCCGCCCATCTTCCACATGAAGATTTCGCCCGCCACGCCGCGGCGTTTTTCGCGCTCGGCGAGCGGTGCGGAGCAGACGTCGTCATTGGCGACGACTGTCGCGATCTCGATGCCGTCCTTGGCAGCTAGCTTGGTCGCCATCTTCACGTTCATATTGTCGCCGGCATAGTTGCCGTAGAGAACGACAACGCCCTTGCCGCCATCCGCCGCACGGATGGCATCGTGAAAGCTCTTGGCCGTGGGCGAGGAGAACAGCTCGCCGACAGCGACCGCATCGAGCATGTTCTTGCCGGTATAGCCGATGAAGGCCGGCTCATGGCCCGAGCCGCCTCCCGTCACCACGCCCACCTTGCCTGCAAACGGGGCGTCCTTTGCGACCACGACGCGCGGGTTTTCCGCCAGCCGCACGATATCCGAATGGGCCTTGACGAAACCCTTGACCGTATCCTCGACCACCAGATCCGGATCATTGATGAAACGCTGCATGGTAAGTCCTCTCACAGAATGGTGTAGCCGCCGTCGATGACGAGATCGGCGCCGTTGATCATGTCGGCGCCCGGCGAGGCCAGGAACACGGCGGCGGCGGCGATCTCTTCCGGGAAGGCGAAGCGGCCGGTCGGGATGCGCTTCTTGGCGGCCTCGCCCTTCTCGCCGGCCCAGGCCTTCTTGCCGAGTTCAGTCAGCACGATGGTGGGCGAAATGGTGTTGACGGTGATGCCGTGTTTGCCCCATTCGGCGGCAAACGTCTTCGACATGCCGATGACGCCGAACTTCGAGGCGCAATAGGCAACGTGTTCCTCGATCGCGACGGAGCCCGCCTGCGAGGCGAGATTGACAATCTTGCCGCCCTTGCCGACCGCGATCATGCGGCGGCCGACCGCCTGCGTGACGAGGAAGCTGCCCTTCAAATTGATGTCGATCGTCTTGTCCCACTGGGCGAGCGTCAGGTCTTCCGCCGGGGCAAGCGCCACGATGCCAGCGCTGTTGACCGCGATGTCGATGCCGCCAAAGGCCGCGACCACATCGTCGACGGCTTTCTGAACGGAGGCGGCATCCGCCACGTCGCAGACGAAGGGCTTTGCCGCGCCGCCAAGCTCTTCCGCCTTCGCCGTCGCGATATCGGCATTGATATCGAGCACGGCAACCTTTGCACCTTTGGACGCAAAAGCCGAGGCAATGGCCGCGCCGATGCCGGAGGCGCCGCCGGTGACGAGCGCGACCTTGCCGTCGAGCGGGAAGTTGAGGTCGATCTTGGGAGGGGTATCGGTCATCGGTCCAGCCTTCGTGTTCGGGAGAAACGGGGCGGCAGGGCCGCCCCGCGGATCATGTATTACTTGCGCATTTCCAGGAGCTTATCGACATTGTCGGCCGTGACCGGTGTCCACGGAACATTGTACTCCTTGTCCTTGCCGTCGTTGAACGGCATGTCCGGATACTGCGCCCAGATGTCGGATTGCGGCTTGTAGTCGCCCTTCCTGGCATGAAGGATCGCGAGGTCCAGGGCGCCCTGCGCCTGGGCGCGGGCATCCTGCAGGATCGAGGTGATCGTGCCTTCCTTGACGGCGGTCAGCGCATCCGTGATGCCATCGATGCCGGCAATGGCGAAGTCGCTCGTCTTCAGGCCGGCGGACTTGATCGCCTCGACCGCGCCGAGCGCCATCTCGTCGTTCTGGCCGATGACGCCGTTGATCTGGCCCGGATGGGACGTCAGCCAGTTCTCCATCAGCGTCTGGGCTTCAGCGCGCGACCAGTTGGCGGTCTGCTGTTCCAGCACCTTCACGTCCGGGCACTCGGCGAGCGCCTTCTGGTTGCCTTCGAGGCGCGAGATCTGCGCCGACTGGCCAATCGGGCCTTCGATGATGACCACGTTGCCCTTGCAGCCGATCTTGTCGAGCACGGCCTTGGCTTCCATGTAGCCGGAGATCGTGTCGTCGGAACCGACATAGGCGGCGAGCAGGTCGGAGTTCACGCGGGTGTTGGAGCCGACGACCGGAATGCCGGCATCGGCGGCCGCCTGCACGGCGGTAGCGCCGGCTTCGATGTCGATCGGCACGAAGATGATCGCGTTGAACTTCTGAGTGATCATCGTGTTGAACTGTTCCTGCTGGACCAGCGCATCATAGCGGCCGTCGAAAACGGTGAGCTCGACTTCGCCGCTTTTCACGGCCGGGTGCTCTTCCAGCGCAGCGGACCAGATCTGCATGAATTCCGCGTTGAGGCCATAGGGCGCCGCGCCGATCTTCAGCTTCTCCTGGGCGATCGCGGACGAGGCGAAAAGCACCGTCGCGGACGCAAGGGCAATCATCAGTTTCTTCATGACATTCTCCTCCTTTGAGATTCCGGCTGCCGTCTGGCAAACCGTTTCGATGACGGGCGCAGGACGCCCGTATTTCGGGGGCTAGCCGCCCTGGTTTCGCTTCTGGTCGAGCATGACGGCGCCGACGATGAGGGCGCCCTTGAGGACCTGCTGGTAGTAGGATTGGATACCCATCAGATCGAGGCCGTTGTTCATGACGCCGATGATGAGGGCGCCGATCAGCGTGCCCGTCACCCGGCCGACGCCGCCTGAAAGCGAGGTGCCGCCGATGACGACCGCCGCGATCGCATCGAGTTCGTAGGCGATGCCGGCCTGCGGCAGGGCGGAGCCGGTACGCGCCGAGAGGATCATGCCGGCAAGGCCGGACAGCGCACCCGAGATGACATAGACGAGGAAGCGGATGCGCGTGACGTTGAGGCCGGAGGTCTTGGCTGCATGCGGGTTGCCGCCGACGGCGTAGATGTATCGTCCGAAGCGCGTGCGGGTCAGCACCCACCAGGAGCCGGCGAACACGACAGCGAGCAGGATGACCGGCATCGGAATGCCGAGGATGTTGCCGGTGCCGATCCAGCGGAAGTCCGGCGACAGCGCCGGCACCGGCTTGCCGCCGCCATAGATGAGGGTGGCGCCGCGGGCGGCTGACAGCATGCCGAGCGTCGCCACGAAGGCCGGCACGGAAAAGCGAGAAACGATGAAGCCGACCAGCGCGCCGCAGCAGACGCCGACGAGGATGCCGGCCGCCAGCGCCACCACCATCGGGTAGGGCGCCCCGGCGATGCCGGCCGTCGCCGAACTGGTGACGAAGCTGGCACTCACCATGCCGGCCAGCGCCACGACCGAGCCGACCGACAGGTCGATACCACGCGTCAGGATCACGAAGGTCATGCCAATGGCGAGCACGCCGTTGATCGACGTCTGGAGCAGCACGTTGGAAATGTTGCCCGGCGTCAGGAAGAATTCGTTCGAGAGCGCCAGGATGCCGACGAGCAGCAGGAAGGCGAGGAAGATGCCGTATTCCTGCAGGATCAGCCGGCGGCGATCGGAATTCAGCCAGGAGCTGGACGACTTGTTCTCAATGCTGGACACGGGTGTCACCTCTTGCCATGCGGGTTCAATGCGTGCGGCGTCGTCGAGCTCTCTTCAGGTCGACAGGTGCACGAGCGATTGGGCATCCGTGTCCTGCCGGTCATGAATGCCGGCGGAGCGTCCCTGCCGCATGACGAGGATGCGGTCGGACATGCCCAGGATTTCGTCGATTTCGGATGAGATCATCACGACCGTGCCGCCGGCAGCCGCGAAGTCGCAGATGATGCGGTAGATCTCGCGCTTGGCGCCGACATCGACGCCGCGAGTCGGCTCGTCGAGCAGCAGCACGCGCGGCTGGCGCAGGAACCATTTTCCGAGCACCACCTTCTGCTGGTTGCCGCCCGAAAGGCCGGAGACCGGCATGGTGTCGCGCGCGGCCTTGATGGCGAAACGCTCGATCATCTCGGCGCTCGCCGCCTGTTCGCGGCTCTTCTGCATGACGAAGCTGGGGCTCATGTCCGGCAGGCTGGCGAGGCAGATGTTGTTGCGCACGCTGTCGATGAGGTTGAGGCCGGTGACCTTGCGGTCCTCGGTGACGAAGGCGATGCCCTCGGCCATGGCGTCGGCGGGCTGGCGGATGGTCACGGCACGGCCGTCGAGGCGGATTTCGCCGGCGGACGGGCGGTCCATGCCGAAGAGGCAATTGAAGATTTCCGTGCGGCCGGAGCCCATCAGGCCATAGATGCCGAAGATCTCACCCTTATGGGCGGTGAACGAAATATCCTCGATCTTGCCAGGAGCCGAGAGCCCAGCGACTTCGAGGCCGGCGATCTCGGTCGGCGTGTTCGTCTTGATATATTCCTCGCCCAGTTCGCGGCCGACGATCATGCGGATGAGGCCGCGCCGGTCGATATCGGCCAGGTTTCCGGCACCAACGAAGCCGCCGTCGCGGAAGACCGTGTAGCTGTCAGCGATCTGGAAGATTTCCGACAGCCGGTGCGAGACATAGACGATGCCCTTGCCGTCTGCCTTCAGGCGCTGGATCGCCGAAAAGAGATGCTGGGCTTCCTTCTCGCCGATCGCCGAGGTCGGCTCGTCCATGAAGATGACGTCCGCCTCATGGCTCAGCGCCTTGGCGATCTCGACGAGCTGCATCTGCGCGACCGAGAGGTTCATCATATATTCGCGTGCGGAAATGCTGAATTCGAGACGGTCCAGCAGCGCCTGCGCATTGCGGTTCATCGTCTTGAAATCGATGCCGCCAAAGCGGGCCGAGGGTTCACGGCCGAGATAGATGTTTTCCGCCACCGTCATGTGCGGAACCGGGCTTAGTTCCTGCTCGATAATGGCGATGCCGGAGCGCAGAGCCTCGGCCGGACTGCCGAATTCCACCGGCTTGCCGCGATGCAGGATCGTGCCGCCATCGCGCTTGTGGATGCCCATGAGGATCGAAAGAAACGTCGACTTGCCGGCGCCGTTGCCGCCGCAAAGCGCATGCACCGAGCCGGCTGCTAGCTCGAAACGGCCGTCGCGCAGGGCCGCAACGCCGCCAAACGACTTCTTTAGCCCTTCCACCTTCAAGAGCGGCTGCATGCTTCCCTCCCGGCATTCCCGCGACACTCCCATCGCGTACTGACAAATAACACCCTTACGTCGACATATGTCAATACATCGAAATGACAAAAGATGATCTATGTCTGTCATTTGTAAAATTACCTGCGGATTTCGGTGCCGTCAGGTTCGCATTAGCAGGGGATGAGTGGGCGAAAAGCGCAGTAGTCTCAGAGACGGAAGCGCACGTCATCGCCGAGCAATCCTCGAAAACCAGTCGCTAAGGCCCGCCTCCGGCGGGTCGACGTGGCCGAACGCGAACATTTCCTTGTCTCGCCGACCTCCGATATGATCCGGCCAGAACTTTGCAATTGACGGCGGCTGGTGATGACTGCGATCGAACTCAATAATAGCGCGGCCCGTATCGTCGTGCGCCCCGATCTCGGCGCCGGCCTGACGGCCTTCGATGTGCGGCAGGGCGGCGGCTGGCAAGCGATCTTGCGCAGGGTCGATCCGGCGACCGCGAATCCGTTCGCCCTCTCCAACATCCTGCTCGTGCCCTTTTCCGGGCGGGTGTCTGGTGGTGGTTTTTCGTTCGACGGGACTTTTCACGCTCTACCGCGCAACGTGGAGGCGGAAAAATATCCGCTGCACGGCAACGGTTTTTCGGCGAACTGGGATGTGATCTCGCAGAGCGCGGATGCCATCACGCTCAGCCTCTCCTCCGACGGGCCGGGGCCTTTCCGCTACGAGGCGACGATGTACTACCGGCTCGAAGGTGCAAGCCTCGTCATGGCGTTGAGCGTGGTCAACCGCGCGAAAATCCGCCTGCCATATGGCGCGGGCTTCCACCCCTGGTTCGTGCGCGATGCGGATACGACTTTATCAGCGCCGGCCGGCGGCGTCTGGCTGGAGCAGCCCGACCATCTTCCGAAGGCCTACGAACCGGTGGCCTCGCATCCGGACATGGATTTCAACCAGCCGCGGCCCTTACCCGCGCGCTGGATCAACAATTGGTTCGACGGCTGGGATGGCAAGGCCCGCATCGAATGGCCCGCGCGCGGCCTTGCCGCGGAGGTCACCGCGAGCCAGGCGCTACGCCAATATGTCGTCTTCTCTCCCGCGGCGGATGCGGATTTCTTCTGCTTCGAGCCCGTCACGCACCCCGTCGACGCCTTCAACCTTCCCGGCAGCGCCGAAGATCACGGCCTGAAAATCCTGGTGCCGAGCGAGACGCTGGCCGTGGAAACCCGCATCACCGTGACCGCCTAGTCAAGCACGTCCGTGTCGCGGCTGTGGCCCCAGAACATGCGCGGCGTTTCGAGCGCATAGCGCAGACCGAGCCGGTCGATCATCAGCTCGGCTTCGCGCTGGGCGGCGTCAAGCACGGCATCCTCATCGACATGGATGGCGACGCGATCGCGCAGCAGCACCTTGCCGCCGACAAGCACGGTGTGCACGTCATTGCCATTGGCGAAATAGGTGACGCGGAATTCCGGCATGTGGGCCGGGTAGAGGTGCGGGCGGCGCAGGTCGACGAGGATGACGTCCGCCTTCTTGCCCGGCTCCAGCGAGCCGATCTCGGCGTCAAGGCCGAGCACGCGGGCGGCGTCGATCGTGCACATTTCCAAGGCCTTGCCCGGCGGCAGCCAGCTCGGATCGTGGAAATGGGTGCGGTGGTAGTGCATGCATTGCTGCATGTGGCGGAACATGTCGGCCGAGCGGTCGGGGGCCGTCGCGTCCGAGCCGATGACGACGGTGACGCCCGCATCCAGCAGCTCCGTCACCGGGCAGCGCGCTAGAATGGCGGCGACGGCGCTCGGATTGTGCACGATGGTCGTGCCCGTCTCGGCGCAGATCGCGATCTCTTCCTCGTCGAGGCCCGTCGCATGCGACAAGAGAGTGCGCGGGCCGAGAATGCCGACGTCTTTGGCGATGCGCACGCTGTCCTTGGTGTGGCCGTCCTGCGTGAAGACGAGGCCGTAGTCCTCGGCGAATTGCTTGACCATACGCGACTGGGCGACGGCCTCTTCGGCACCGGCAGTCTCCTGATACCCGCGATGGAGCGTCGGTGTCAGCAGAGCGAGGTGCAGGCGGCCGTCATGGCTGCCGTGCCAGCGGTCGATGAGCGTCTTGCAGGTGGCGAACTGCTGGTCGAAGGAAACGGGATAGTCGATGCGCGTCTCGCCCTCCCAGCGCGCATAGGTCAGCGGATGCGGCGGGCGCGTCGTGCCGACAGCCACCACGGAACGCGTGCCGATGCCGAGCACGCCTTCCATATGGGCATCGCCATAGACCGGCTCGTCCGTCCGCATGACGGAATCGCCGCCGCCGAGCAGCGAGACGCCGGTCGTGACGCCGAAGCGCAGGCGTTCCAGAGCGGCAAGCTGTGCTTCGGCAAACCAGAATTCCGGCGTCGAACCGACCGTGTAGGCGCCCCGGCAGGCCTGATACCACGGATCGCTCTTGCCGCCGCCGAGCGTCTTGATCAGGCCGTGGCCGGCATGGGCGTGCGCATCGACGAAGCCCGGCATGATTGCCATGCCGCGCGCATCGATGACCTCGCGGGCCGGATGCGCGGCCTCCACCTCAGCGGTCGGCCCCACGGCGACGATGCGGTCGCCGGTGATCGCGACCGCCCCATCGGCGATGATGCGGCGGTCCGGGTCGATGGCGATGACGGTGCCGTTCTTGATGAGGATGTCGGCCATGGCGAGGTCTCCGATTTACTCCGCGGCCTGCCGCGACAGGATACGGTCGAGCGAGGGCGCGAGGCGCAGCAGTTCCTTGGTGTAGTCATGCTTCGGCGCGATGAACAGCGTCTCGGTCTCCGCCAGCTCGACGATCTCGCCCGACTTCATCACCGCGATGCGGTCGCACATCTGGCGGATCACAGCGAGATCGTGGCTGATGAACAGCATGGAGAGGCCGGCGAGGTCCCGCAGATCCTTGAGGAGATTGAGGAGCTGCGCCTGCACCGACACGTCGAGCGCCGAGGTCGGCTCGTCGCAAATCAGCAGCGACGGGCGCGGACCGAGCGCGCGGGCGATGGCGATGCGCTGGCGCTGGCCGCCGGAAAAGGCGTGCGAGAAACGGCTGCCCGCATCCGCCGGCAATCCGACCGCTTCCAGCAGCGTCCTCGCGTCCTGCCGGGCTTCCTCCGCATTGGAGGCGAGCTTGTAGAACAGGATCGGCTCGGCGATGGCCGAGTTGATACGCAGGCGCGGGTTGAGGGCCGAATACGGGTCCTGGAACACCATTTGCAGCGACTTGCGCACGGACTTTTCGCGTTTTGCGCCGAGCGCCGTGCCCTGGAAATCGATGGTGCCGGAACTCTGGATGACGAGGCCGGCAATGGTGTTGGCGACGGTGGTCTTGCCGCAGCCGGATTCGCCGACGAGGCCAAAGATCTCGCCGCGGCGGACATCGAAGGACACGCCCTTGACCGCCTTGAACACCGAAGCCTTGCGGCCGGGGATCAGCGAGCGCCCGCCATATTCCACCGCAAGCGCGCGCACGGAGAGCACCACGTCGTCGCGGCTGCCCGTCTCGCTTTTCGTGCTCTTGCTGCGCACGGAAGCGCGGGCGTCGAGCGTCACCTGGGTTTCTTCGCTCGGCACCGGCAGTCGGTCGAGCCGAATTTCGATCGGCGGCACGGCGGCGATCAGCGTGCGGGCATAGGTAGCCTTCGGGGCGGTCAGCACCTCGCGCGCCAGGCCGCTTTCCACCACCGCGCCGTTCTGCATGATGGTGACGCGGTCGGCGATCTCGGCGACGACGCCCATATTGTGCGTGACGAGCAGCACGCCGACGCCGCGCTGGTCCGCCAGATCGCGGATGAGCTTGAGGATCTGCGCCTGCACCGAAACGTCGAGCGCCGTGGTCGGCTCGTCCGCGACGATGAGCTGCGGGCTACAGGCAAGCGCCGTCGCGATGACAACACGCTGGCGCTGGCCGCCGGAAAGCTGGTGCGGATAGGAACCGAGCCGGCGTTCCGGTTCGGGAATGCCGACGGCCTTCATCAGCTCCAGCGCCCGGGCCTTTGCCTCGGCCCTGGAGAGTTTCAGGTGGGCGAGCATGCCTTCGCAAAGCTGGCTTTCCACGGTGAATAGCGGGTTGAGGCTCGTCATCGGGTCCTGGAAGATCGCGCCGACATCGCGGCCGGGCACGATGCCCTCGGTGCGGCCGGTGCAAAGATCGATCGGCTTGCCGGCGATCTCGATGGAGCCGGAGACGATTTTGCCGGGGGCCTGCAACAGGCCCATCAGCGCATTGCCGACGGTGGTCTTGCCCGCGCCGGATTCGCCGACGAGGGCGTGGATTTCGCCGGGGCGGATGAGAAGGTCGATATCCTTGACGGCGACGAGCGTGTCGCCGCTCGCCAGCGGATATTCGACGCGGAGTTTTTGGATGTCGAGGACAGGGGTTTTCGTGTCGGTCATATCAGCGGGCCATCAGTTTCGGGTTGAAGCGATCGCGCAGATAGTCGCCGATCACATTGACGGCGAGCACGAGGATGACCAGCACCGCCGCCGGCATCACGGCGATCCACCAGAGGCCGGAAAACAGGAACTGGTTGCCGATGCGGATCAGCGTGCCGAGCGAGGGATAGGTCGGCGGCATGCCGGCGCCGAGGAAGGACAGCGTCGCCTCCGTCAGGATCGCGCCGGCAAGGTTGATCGTGGCGATGACCATGACCGAGCTCATGACGTTCGGCAGGATGTGGCGACCCATGATGCGGCCCGCCGGCAGGCCGATGACCTTGGCGGCGCGCACATAGTCGCGGGCGACTTCCACCATGGTGGAGGCGCGCACGGTGCGGGCATATTGCACCCACTCGTTGACGGCGATCGAGAAGATCAGCACGAGCGGCGCCCAGGTGAGCATCGTGTCCGCGCTGAGCTGGGCGCGGGCGATGCCGCTGATCAGCAGCGCGACGAGGATGGTCGGGAAGCTGACGAGCACGTCGGCAATGCGCATGACGATGCTGTCGACGAAGCCGCCGAAGAAGCCGGCGACGAGGCCGAGCACGACGCCGAGCGCGGCGGCAAACAGCACCGCACCGAGGCCGATGACGACGGAGATGCGCAGGCCGAACAGGATGACCGAGACGAGGTCTCGCCCCTGGTTGTCCGTACCGAGCAGGAAGCGCGGATCGCCGCCATCCATGAAGGACGGTGGGATTTCCATGTCGATCAGCGAGTAGGAGGAGACGTCGCGCGGGTCCATCGGCGCGATCAGCGGCGCGAAGACGACGAGCACGAGCATGATGGCGAGCACCAGGCCGGCGATCATCACGGAAACCGGCGGCAGCCGGCGCATCAGGGTTTGCGTGGCCATTATCGTGTCCTCAGGCGCGGATCGATGAAGGTGTAGAGAATGTCGACGATCATGTTGATCATGACGAACAGGAAGCCGACGAAGAGCAGGTAGGCGGCAAGCACCGGCACATCGGGATAACCGACGGCATTGGTGAAGAGCAGGCCCATGCCCGGCCACTGGAACACCGTCTCGGTGACGATGGCGAAGGCGATGAGCTGGCCGATCTGCAGGCCGGTGACGGTGACCACCGGCATCAGCGCGTTGCGCAGCGCGAGACGTCCGTAGATATAGGCGCGCGGCAGGCCGCGGGCGAAGGCGAAGCGGATATAGTCGGACGACAGCACGTCGATCATCTCCGAGCGCACCAGCCGCATGATCAGCGTGAGCTGGAACAGCGCCAGCGTGATCGACGGCAGGATCAGCGATTTCAGCCCCGAAAGCGTCAGGAAGCCGGTCTTCCAAAGACCGAGATCGACGAGATCGCCGCGCCCGGAGGATGGCAGCCAGCGCAGGGTCACGGCGAAGACCAGGATCAAGAGCAGCCCGGTGACGAAGGTGGGCATGGAAATGCCGACCAGCGTCGTCGCCTGGGTGAGCCGCGACAGGAAGGAATGCGGCTTCAGCGCGCAGAGCACGCCGAGCGGAATGCCGACCGCGAGCGCCAGGAACGTGGCGACGATCACGAGTTCCAGCGTGGCGGGCAGACGACTCATCAACAGGCTCACCACGGGTTGCTGGTAGCGGAAACTCGTGCCGAGATCGCCGGTCAGCACCTGGCCGACGAAATCGAAGAACTGCGTGAGGATCGGCTTGTCGAGGCCGAGCGCCATGCGCAGCGCATCCTTTTCCGCCTGGGTGGCGCCTTCGCGCACCATGGAGGAGATCGGATCGCCGACGAAGCGGAACATGACGAAGGCGATGGCCGTCACGGCGATCATCACAAGGATGGCCTGAAGCAGCCTCATCGAGAAAAGTCTGAACATCGGAATAGTCCTTGCGAGCGATCAGGCCCCAGAAGCAGTTCCAGCAAAAGTGCGGAACGCGGTTTTGCGTCCGGAACTGCGTCGAAACAAAGTGAGCGAAAAACCGGGCCGTTTCGCTCTATTCCCTCCACGCCAGCGGCTTCAGGAGGGGTCGGGCCGGTTGCCAAGCGATCCCGGCAAGCTTTCGCCTGCCGGGATCGCGTCTCGGGAGAAACCCGTTACTGCTTGACCTGCGCGAACCACGGACGAACATATTCATCCGGGAACTGCGGAATATCGACCTTGTTGCTCATGGCCCAGGCGACCGGCTGCTGGTGCAGCGGAATGAACAGCGCCTCGTCATGGGTGATGCGGAAGGCTTCCTTCAGCATGTCGACGCGCTTTGTCTCGTCGAGTTCGACCGCAGCCGAGCGGGCGAGCGCATCGATGCGCGGATCGGACAGGCCGTTCGGGTTCGAGCCGCCATAGGTGCCGTCATTGGTGGCGAGCAGCGCCTGGAGCACGCTGAAGCCGTCCATCGGCGGAAGCGATGCCCAGCCGAGCATGTAGACGTCGAGTTCGCCATTATCCATGCGCGGGAAATAGGTCGTCTTGCTCTCGACGCTGAGATCCACCTGCACGCCGATCTTTGCCCACATGGAGGAGATCGCCAGGCAGATCTGCTCGTCGGCGATGTAACGGTCGTTCGAGCAGGAAAGGCCCGTCTTGAAGCCATCCGGGTAGCCGGCCTCCGTGAGCAGGGCCTTCGCCTTGTCGATATCGTAGTCCAGCGGCACGTCGATCGCATCGTCGTGGCCGGTGACGGCGGGGGCGACGAGCATGGCGGCGACGCGCGACTTGCCGCGCATCAGGCGCTTCTGGATCGTGTTGAGGTCGATGGCGTGCCAGAGCGCCTGGCGCACCTTGACGTTCAGCATCGGGTTGGCGACGCCCGGCGCGGCGTGCAGCTCCTTCTTGAAGTTCAGCGCCAGCATGATGGTGCGCAGCGACGGGTTCTCGACGACCTTCAGGCCCTCGGTGGAAGCGATGCGATCGACATCCTGCAACGGAACCGGCACGACCATGTCGACTTCGCCGGACAGGAGGGCGGCGACGCGGGTGGCGTCGGAGGCGATCGGGCGGAACTCCACCTCGGTCAGGTTATGCTGCGGCTTGTCCCACCACTCCTTGTTCACCTCGAAGATCGAACGCGAATCCGGCTCGTAGCTCTTCAGCTTGAAGGGGCCGGTGCCGTTGGCGTGGTTGCTGGCATAGGTGACGACGCCGGTCGCCGTGTTGCCCGGCTTCAGCGCATCGTGCTTGGCCATCCACGGCTTGCTCATGATGTAGATGGCGGCAAGGTCGTTGAGGAGCAGCGGATAGGGACCGCGCAGGATGAGGTCGACCGTATAGTCGTCCACCTTCTCGACGCCGGTAACGGCGGAGAGGTTTTCGCGGTTGCGGGCGCCGGGATCGATCTGGCGCTCTATCGTCGCGACCACGTCGTCGGCATTGAAGGCCTGGCCCTCATGGAATTTCACGCCCTGGCGCAGCTTGAAGCGCCAGCGGGTCGGCTCGATGATTTCCCAGGAGGTGGCAAGCGCCGGTTCCAGCACCAGTTCCTTGTTGCGGCGAACGAGCGGGTCGAACACCATGTGCTGCACGCTCTGGGTAAAGCTGTCGACCTGGGCGTTCGGATCATAGGAAATGACGTCGCCGGAGGCCGACCAGCGCAGCGTCTCGGCAAAGGCGGGGGCGGAAAGCGGCACCAGGATGGCCAGCCCCGCCAGAAGGGCTTTTACAGTGGATTTCACGAGGGTTCTCCCAATTTGTATGCAGGTTCCCAAAAAATTTGCATACGATAATTCTCAATATGACTGTACATAATACGCGCACAATATCAAGATGGCAGAATTAGATTTTGCGTACATAATCTGTAAAAGATGTATGCGATCCTTGTTGGGAGAAAGATTCGATGACCAAATCCCTGTTGATCGAGAATAGCGTGATCGTCACCATGGATGCCGACCGGCGCGTCCTGGAGCGCGGTTATGTGCTGGTGGAAGACGGCCGTATCACCGCGATCTGCGTTGACGCACCCGCCGTCGCGCCGGAAACGGAGCGCATCGATGCGGCGGGTATGGTGGTGATGCCGGGGCTGATCGACACGCACGCCCATGCCGGGCACATGCTGACCAAGGGATTGGGCAGCGATTCCGAGGAATGGATGACGGTGACCGGCCGGATCTACGCGGAGGCGACCGACCCGGACTTCTGGGCGGCCGAAGCCGCGCTTTCCGCAGCCGAGCGCATCAAATGCGGCACCACCACCGCCGCGCTGCTGTTCGGCGGCGGGCCGGATATCATGCGCAGCGAAGCCCCGGAAGCCGCCGAGGCTCACCTTGCCGCCATCGCCGAAATGGGCGTGCGCGAGGTGCTCGCTATTGGCCCGAACCGGCCATCCGCAGCCAGTGTATACAGAAATTACCACGGTGAATTGTATAATGAGATTGTCGTATCCACAGATACACAACTCGCGGTCACAGTGGCCCTGATCGATGCCTGGGCTGGCCGCAATGACCGGTTGCAGCTTGCGGTCTCGCTGCCGGTGTTCACCGCGCAGGAGCTGGAAGACGAGGCCGTTTTCGCGCTTTGCCGCAAAGCCCGGGCGCTGGCACGGGAAAAGGGCGTGCTGCTGGTGCAGGACGGCCACCGCGACGGCTCGATTGCCGCAAACGACGCCCGCCTCGACCTCTTCGACGCCAACTCGCTGCTCGCCCATTGCGTCGACCTCACCGATGCTGATCGGGAAGTGCTGAAGCGCACCGGCGCCAAGGTGGCGCACAACCCGAGCGCGCTGATGTCCGTTTACGCCCGCTGCCCGGCGCCGGAGCTGATGGCGGACGGTGTGACCGTCTCGCTCGGCACCGATGCGGCGGCGCCCGACCGCTCCTTCGACATGTTCCGCAACATGTTCCAAGCGCACCGCTATCACGCCCGCTATTTCTGCGACGACACCGTGCTGCCGCCGCTCCAGCTTCTCGAAATGGCGACGATCAAGGGCGCGCGCGCGCTTTCGATGGAGGACGAGATCGGCTCGCTGGAGGTCGGCAAGCGCGCCGATATCCTGCTGATCAACATGCGCCAGCCGCATCTCTGGCCGCCGGTCGATCCGGTGCAGCGCCTCGCCCGCTTCGCCAACGGTGCGGATGTCGACACGACCATCGTCGACGGCCGCGTGCTGATGCGCGGGCGCAAGCTGCTGAACCAGGACGAAGGCGCGATCCTCGACCACGCGGAAGCGGCATTCCGGGTGGCGATGAAACGCGCCGGGCTGGACTGAGGGAGGAGGACCGGACATGACTGCAGACATTCTCATCCGCAACGCCCGCCCCATGGGCGGCGAGCCGGTGGACCTCGTCATCCGCGACGGCCATTTCAGCACGGCCGGCGACCCTCCCGCACAGGAGATCGACGCCTCCGGCCATATCGCGCTGCCCGGGCTCGTCGAGGCGCATACCCATCTCGACAAGACGCTGATCGGCACGGACTGGTTCGAAAACCGCATCGGCCCGACCCGAAACGAGCGCATCCTTGCAGACCGCAAGGCCAAGCGGGAGCTCGCCATCGATGCGCGCCGGCAATCCGCCCGCCAGATTCTCCAGACGCTGCAACACGGCGTTCTCCACATCCGCAGCCATGTCGATGTCGACACCGAAATCGGAATCGCCAATATCGAGGGCGTGCTCGAAACCCGCGAAGCGCTGCGGGATCTTGTCGACGTGCAGGTCGTCGCCTTTCCGCAAAGCGGCATGCTGCCGCGCGCGGGCACGCTGGAACTGATGGATGCGGCGATGCGGGCGGGCGCCGATATCATCGGCGGCATCGATCCCGCCACGATCGAGCGCGATCCGGTGCGCCATCTCGACGCGATCTTCGCGCTCGCCGACCGCTACACAAAACCCGTCGACATCCACCTGCACGAACTCGGCGAGCTCGGCGCCTTCTGCCTGGAACTCATCATCGAGCGCACCCGCGCGCTCGCCTTGCAGGGCCGCGTGATGGTGAGCCATGCCTATTGCCTCGGCATGCTGGAGCCGACCCGCCAGCGCGCACTCATAGAGGCGCTTGCGGCCGAGCGGATCGCCGTGATGACGGTCGGCAGTCCCGCCGCCCCCGCCCTGCCGCTGCGCCTGATGCGGCAAAGCGGTCTCATCGTCGCCTCCGGTTCGGACGGCATCCAGGGCACCTGGGAGCCCTGGGGCAATGGCGACATGCTGGAGCGGGCAAAATATCTCGCACAGCGCAACGGCATGACCAACGATGCCGACCTTGCCGAGACCGCCCGCATCTGCACCTTCGGCGGCGCCGAGAGCATCGGTCTTGCCGGCTACGGTTTCGCGGACGGCGATTTCGGCGACCTCGTGCTGGTGCCGGCCCGCACGCTCGCCGAGGCCGTCGCACTGACGCCGCAAAAGCGCACCGTCATCCGCCGTGGCCGCATCGTTGTACGGGACGGCGTGCCGGCGGCGAGCTTATCCGCAGCCGAATAACGTTTGTGCCCCACGTAAACCAAATCCTTACACCGACGCACTAATCTCCTCGGACCCTGGATGGTCACGCCTTATCCGTAGCGAGTATCGAGCGCATGAGCATGCATGAAGCTGCAAAGACGAGCGCCCTTTCACCCCATGATGGGGTGGCAGGCGATCCGGCTCGCGCACGATCGCGCCAGGAGGTGGATTTCTGGATGGATTGCGTCGGCGCGCCGCTGGTTCTCATGGAGAAACAGGCGCTGACGGTGCGTTATGCCAACCGCAATGCCGCTATCCTCTTCGGCCTCGGCCTGGAGCCGTTCGGCGCCTGCCCGGTCGACGAGCTGGTCGGCCCGGAAGCAGCACTCATGCTGGGCCAGATCTGGAGCGTGGCGCCGGTCGGCGTTCCAGGGGAACCCTTTCTCGTCCGTGCGCTCGTCCAGGGCCAGGAGCGCACGCTCATGGTGCAGGTCACCAAGCTTGCGGTCGAAGACGAGATCCTGCGCCTTTTCAGCTTCGTCGACGCGCCGCCGCAGGGCTCGGTGACGCTTGCCGGCTGGCAGGAAAACGTCATCTCGCTGCTGAACTGGCTGCCATTCGGCTTCGAGATCGCCAGCTCCGAGGACCAGATCCAGTTCGCCAATTCGACCTTCAAAGAGCTGTTCGGCTACACGATGGACGACATCGCCAATATCGAGGACTGGTGGCGGCTTGCCTATCCGGACCCCGAATATCGCGAATTCGCCCGCACGCAGTGGCATTCGTCGATCGCCGCGGCGCGCGCCGAGGACCGCGAGATGACGCCCTTCGACCTGGATGTGATGACGGCCAGCGGCGCCAGGCGCACCATCCAGTTCCGCCACCGCACCATCGGCAATTTCAACGTCAACCTCTATATCGACGTGACGCGCGAGCGGGCCTATGCCGAAGAGCTCAAGGTTCTGGCGGATACCGATCCGCTGACCGGCGCGATGAACCGGCGGCGCTTCTTCGAGGAGGCCGATCGCATCCATGCCGACAGCCAGCGGCGCGGCACGCCGATCGCCTTCCTGATGCTGGACATCGATCACTTCAAATCCATCAACGACAGATACGGCCACGGCGTCGGCGATCTGGTGCTCATCGAGTTCACCCGGCGCTGCCGCGAGGTGCTGCATCCCGGCGATTGCTTCGGCCGGATGGGTGGCGAGGAATTCGCCGTGGTTCTGGGCGCGGGCACGCGGGAAACCGTCTACACGGTGGCCGAGAAAATTCGCAGCGCAATCGGCGCAGACCTTTTCGCCGTCGGCCTCGAACCCTTCAAAGTCTCGGTCAGTGCCGGCGGCGCGATATGCGAGACCGGCGAAAGCGTCGGCTCGGTCATTTCCCGCGCGGACAACGCCCTCTACGACGCCAAGAAATCCGGCCGCGACCGCGTAATCATTCGTTAAAGCGGTTTATTTCACGGCTATTGGCTGGAAGCTTGAGGCGAATTTTTCGGCTTTCTTGACGGCCTTGTTGCCGAGTTTTTCGCTGAGCGTCGCCACATTCTCCTGCGCCCGCTCGACGCCGTTGGCCTTGGCGAGCGTGAACCAGGCGAGCGCCTCGGCGGGGTCCTTCTTCAGGCCGATGCCGTCAAGATAAAGCGTGGCGAGCCGGAACTGCGCCTCGTTATAGCCTTGACGCGCAGCCCTGCGGATCCATTCCGCGCCGGCCGCCGGGTTCTGCTTCAGGGCGCTGCCGTCGATATAGAGGTCGCCGAGCCGCAGTTCGGCGTAGATATGCCCCATCTCGGCGGCCCCCGTCAGCAGGATCTCGGCCTGCGCGACATCCTTCGGCACCGCCTTGCCGTCGAGGTAATAGGCCGAAAGCTTCTCCATGGCCGGGGCAAAACCCTGTTTTGCGGCCCGCCAGAGCCAATAGGCCGCCTTCTGGGGGTCGGCGCTCACGCCAAGGCCGTTTTCGTAGATGAGCGCGAGGTTGAACTCGGCGAAGACGTTCTTCTTCGCAGCCCCCAGCACATACCAGTAACGGGCTTCGTTCAGGTTCTTCTCGATGCCGCGGCCGTCGCGATAGACGTCGCCGAGCGAGCGATAGGCAATCGGGAAGCCGGCGGCGGCGCCCGTGCGATAGATCTCGCGCGCCTCGGCGTTGCGGCCCGCGGCGTCGATCGCCCGGCCGTAATTCATGAGAATGCGAAAGCTGTCCGGATATTGTTTGAGTGCCGCCATGCAGGCGGGAACGGCAGTCTCCGGCTTGATCTGCTTGAAATAGACGCCGACGGCGGGGTCTGCGATCTCCTGCACATGGCCGGCCTCGCGGTCGCAGTCGGTGATTTCCGGATAGAGCGGGTTTTCCGAGAACTCCTCGTAATTCGCCGTGACGCGCCCGGAAATCGCCGGCACCGTCTCGTCGGAGCCCTTTGTGGCGTCCTCCAGCCGCAGGCGTGCGAGCTTGGCGAAGACGCCCTCGGGGAACTTTTCCAGGTAGATGCGGTATTGCTCGGCAGTGCCAGCGGCCTGGATGTCGTTCCACATCAACAGGTCTTCGGCGGCATTGATGCTGCGGTCGACGGCAAGGGTCGCGACTTCCTCTTCCTTGGGCTTCTTCGCCTCTTCCAGCACCTCCACCCGCATCTCGGCTATGTCGGCGAAAAGTCCCTGCGGGAAGGTGGCGAGATAGGACTTGTAGCTTGCGGCATTGTCCTCGTCCGCCGCGGCCTGCCAGGCCTCCGCATCCTGCGTCGCTTCGGCCGAGAATTTCGGCTCTTCCGGCAGCGCTTCGGTGAAGAAGAAATCCTTGGTCAGCGAGGAATTGTCCCACGGCACCTGCTCGCCGCCAGTCTCGTCGACCACCCGTTCGCGCACGCGCTTGAAGACCTGCTCGATCGGCAGGCCCGGCGCGGTGATGAGCTCGGCCAGCGCCTTCGTGAAGGGGCTGTTGCCCTTCGTGCCATCGGTCGCGACCTTGCCCGGTGCCGTGGCAAAGGCGATGAAGGTGCCGAGCGGCCCGGTGGCGCGCGCAAGCCCGCGCGTCGCACCGTCATTGGCCGCGGCGCCCGCCGAGCGGTTGGTCTCCAGCGGATTGTTGCGGCAGGCGTCCACGATGAACACGGCGATGCGGGGCCGCACCCGTTCGATCTGCTCCGTCACCATCTTCAGGCTGAAAGCCTCGAGCGGCAGGTCGGACGAGCTCGTGAGCTGGCTGTCCGTCGGGATCAGGTAGTTCTCGTCGGCAAACTGGATGCCGTGGCCGGCATAATAGATGACGGCATTGGTTTCAGGCGTCAGCGCATCGGCAAAGCTGCGCATCGCGCGCACCATCTGCTGGCGGTTGCCGTCGATGACCGGGAAAGTCTTGAAACCCGCCGCCGAAAGCGCCTTTTCCATCAGTCGCGCATCACTCTCCGCATTGGGCAGATGCGGGAGCGCACTGTATTTGCCGTTGCCGATCACCAGCGCGACACGGTTTTCCTTGGCGGCGAGCGTCGCCGTCGCCGTGCAGAGAAGGAACGCGAGAAGCAGAAAGAAACGTTGCATGTGCATCGGCATCCCATGAAAATCCGACCAGCCATCACAGCATAGTCCCGCAGCCTGATATTGAGCAAGACGGGATGCCTCGGCGCATTATTCTGTGTCCTCGCCATCGAAGCGGCCTTCCAGCATGCCGGCCAGCACGTCCGCGCCGTTTTGCCAGCGCGCGCCGGTGATGGCGGCACAGGCGGCCGTCAGCGCGGCCCGCGCGTCGGCCGACAGCAGTCTGTCGATAGCGGCGGAAAGCCCGGCTTCGCCATCGCCCAAACGGTGCATCAAGGCGGCGCCACGCTCTTGCGCCCAGCGGGCGCGATCGACCTGGCGGTCCATGTCAGGGCTTTCGTCCGGCACGAAAAGCGTGGGAATGCCGCCGGCGATGTGCTCGTGGAAGGTGTTGTATCCCGCCCGCACGATCGCGGCGTCGAAGGCGCGGCTATGGGCATAGGCGGGGTGGAGGGTGACCAGGCGGTGACGCGTCGGGTGGCGCGGGGCGACGTTTCCGGTGAGCGGCGATTTCAGCTCCACGATGTGAATGTCCGGCCTCGCCAGCAGATCGTCGAGCAGCCGTCCATGCAGATGCGTGAGATCCGGATTGGAGGAGCGAGAGAGATCGACGAGGACGACGAAACCCTCCTGCGGCAGGCCGAGCGACTGGCGGGCGGCGCCACGTTCCAGCCGCTCCGAGGGATCGATCAGCAACATCGGCGGCACGAGCGTGGTCTTCGCCCGGTCGGTCGTGGTCGGCCCCGCATCGAGGGCGGCGGCATAGTCGTCCGGCTCGATGATGATGGGGAAATGCACGCCCGCGCCGATATAGCTGGCATGGTGGCTCGGCCACATGGCGCGGCGGATCCAGACAGCCTGGAGCTTCGCATGGTTGCGCAGCACCTCTATGATGCCGTCGAAGACGAAGTTGACGTCGTAGATCAGGGTCGTGACATGGTAGGCGTCGAGCAGCAGCTCGATTTCCGTGGCGAGCCGGGCGTTCCAGGCACCGGGCTCTTCGCCCGAAAGCGCGTGGTGCGGAACGAAATGCACCGGAAACCCCATGTCCCGCACGATCCCCGCGCTGTAGCTCATCGTCAGGAAGGCGGCCGGGCGGTGTTTCAGGCGTCGGGCGACCGCGAGCTGGCGCGTGAGATGGCCCTGGCCGATGCCGTTGGCCGAGACGAACAGCACTGCATCCGGCCGATGGGGAGGGCGCGCGGAGGCGAGGTGCGTAGCCGGGGAGACCGCAAAGGCATCCTCGGGCTGCCGCTTTTCAAGCAGGAACACGGAATTGTTGTTGAAGCCGCGCCAGGCGTCTTCCGGCACGTTGATGGCGAAGAGCCGTTCGGCCGGAACGAGGCGGGTCGCGTCATACTCCTCCGGCACCGGCAGCGCCGATCCCAGAGTTTGCAAAAAATCCTCCGGCGAGAAGATCCGCATATGATCCCACTGGCCGAAATGGTCGGTGCGATAATCGTCGGTCCGCTCGTCCAGCGCCTCGCGAAAGCCGCCTTCGAGGAAGGGGACACTGAAGATGTGCAGGCCGCCGGGCTTCAGCAGGCCGTCCAGGCGCGCGGCCACTGCCTTATAATCGCAGGCCACATGCTCCAGCACATGATTGTGCAGCACGATGTCGAAGGAGGCGGGGGCGAAGCGGTCGAGATCGCTGCACAGGTCGATACGCGTGACGGGGAAGGAGAACTGGCCCGGATCGAGATCACCACAGAGATAGTTGCCGCCGAAGCGGTTGCGCAGGATGGTGGCGAGGCATTCTTCGGGTGCCAGATGCAGGACACGACGGTTTCCGGACAGCAGGCCGCGCATGCGCAGCACTTCGAAGATCAGCCGGTGGCGCTCCAGCGAGCCGCAGCCCTCGCACCGCACGTTCTTGCGGATGAAGGCACTGCCCGCCTTGCCATAGGTATCCCCGAAGGCCGAACTGCCACAGATGTTGCAGGCTGGTGGGGTCACCACATCCTCACGTGCTGCCGAGCTTCGTTATGTCCCAATCGGTGCGCAGCATGCGCGCGTGATCCTCCACATAGCGGGCGATGTCCACCGCGCCGTTCTTCCACACGATCGACTGGCAACGGCGAATGACGGCCGCGCGTTCCAGCGGGTCCAGCAGGCGCTCGACATGCTGGGCGGCGAAGCCGAGATCGTAGTCGCGGCGCATCATCCAGCCGCGGCCGGTGAGCTCTGCCCAGCGGGCGCGACTTGCCTGAAGGTCCATCTCGTCGCCCTCGTTGGGCACGAAGAGCGTTGGAATTGAGCCCAGTACCTGTTCGTGGAACGTGTTGTAGCCCGCCGCCGAGATCGCCGCGTCGAAGGCCCGGCTGAAGCGGAAGCTCGGGAAGAGTTCGACCGTGCGGTGCCGCTCGCCGAGAATTTCGAGGCCCGCGGCATTCGGCGTGATGGGCGACTGGATTTCCAGCGCGATCGTATCGGGACGCCTGAGCACCTCGGCGAGAAGCGCTGCGCGCAGGTCCTTGACGTCGAAATTGGCCCCCGCCCCGAGCTGGAACGCCACGACCGTCATGCCGTCCGGGATGCCGAGCGCGGCGCGGGCACTTTCGCGCGACATGCGCTCCGAAGGATCGAGATGCAGAACCGGCGGCACGAGGAAAACCTCCTTGCGGCAGGCGGCCGTCGGGCCGTGGTCGAAGGTCTCCGCCAGTTCGCCCGGCTCGATGACGGCGTCGAAACTGTCGGAGAATTCGAGGAAGACGCGGTGCGATTCCTGCCAGAGCGGGCGACGCACCCAGATCTTGAAAATATCCGGAAACATGTCGAGCGCCCGCGTCACACCCTCGAAGACTGCCGTGGCATCATAGGCGAAGACCGTCGGGCGCAGATGGGCGACGAGTTCGAACAGTTCTTCGGCGAGGCAGGTGTTCCAGTCCTCCGGATCCGCTTCAAGAATGCGGTGATGCGGCAGGAAATGCGCTTGGTAGCCATGCTGCACGGCGGCCTTCATCGAATAGGACATGGTCGCGAAGACCGGCGTCAAATCCGGCGGCAGGCGCTGGGCGATCGCCAGCTGCTGCGTGAGATGGCCGACGCCGATGCCGTTGCTGGAGGCGAAGAGCACGTTGCGCTGCGGAAGCGGCGGGAAAAGCCCGTCGCCGGCCGGCGATGTTGTTTCATCGCCGATGATGCGGGCGACGCGATCACTATAGATCGCCGCATCGTAATTGTTTTCGACAAAACGGCGGGCCTGCTCGCATTGGGACCGGTAAAGCACCGGATCGGCCACGAAACGCGCGATGACGCTTTCGACCTCTGCTGGTTCCGCATAGACGGCGGCTTTTGCGAAGAGTACCGCGAAATGCGGGGGGAGGATCACGACGAGGCCGGTCGCCAGCGCCTCTAGGATCGTGCGTCCAAAAGCCTCCGACCACGCGGGATCATGAAAATAGACGTAGAAATCGAGCGTGCCGAGGAAATCCGGAACGCCATCCCAGGCGAAGGGGATCAGCTCCCAATTGGTGGGGAGCGTGCCATATTTTTCCGCAAGATACGCATCTGCGCCGAGCGCTCGCACGCGAAATCGGCTGCCGTCGGCCGGATAGGCGAGGTGTGCATCTTCCGCGGTCGGCCATTTCAGGGGGTCGGGACGTGAATGGCGGCCGATCACGACGGGGTAGGCGGGCGGGCGGACCGGTTTTGCCGGCCAGTCATCAAGCTCTACGAGGTTGCCCCAGTCCTCCTCCAGCATATGCGCATAGGGCGGCAGCAGGCGTGGCAGGCTGTCGCGCACGACGGCGCTGACGGGGGCGAGATGCACATCGGCGCCGAAGGCATCGCTGGCATGCGCGATGACGCGATCCAGGTCGTATTGCCGGCGGCCGTTGCCGTCATACATCGGGTGGTGCAGCACGATCAGCAGCTTGTCGGTGGTGATCGACAGCCGTCGCGTGGGGCGATTTTCGACGATCGTCGGGTGGTGGATCAGCGTCAGGCGGGCCGTGAGCCGCATGTCGGGATCGATGCGCTCCGTCAGCCCGTCGTCGATCAGTTTTCGCAAGTCGGGATGCATGGGAAAGGGCAGGCCGAGCAGGGGGCCTTTGATGGCGAGAAGCCCCGTCCGGAGACCCGCCCGCGCCGCCGCCCGGATCTCGACGGCGAGCGCGGTCGATGTCCCTCCCTCGAAGCGCGCGTCGGCGACGAAGAGGATGTCGAGCGTTGCACTCATCGCTCGTTCCGAGCCGTCATGCGCGGAGCGGCGGCGAGGAAGGCATCGATGTTCTGCCCGTAGCTGACGACATGCACCGGCTGCCATTTCGAAACGAGCAGTTGCCAGCGCTTGGCGAGATAGGCATTCCACGAAATCTCGGCGGCATGCAGTTTCTGTTCGAGCGCCGAGGGGAGATATTCGAAGATTGCGCCCCGGTTGCGGAAATGCATGAAGTCGAGGCTGTCGGTGAGATAGACGATCTTGTGCCGGCTGCCGAAGCGCTGGTTCGTCACATCGATGATCTCATCGACCTGCGCGGCATCGACGCCGATGAGGGTGACGATAATTGCGGTGAGCGCGGGCTGGGAGGCATAGATTGCGAGGGTCGGCTCCGGCTCGGCCTCCGGTGTTGCAGGCTTTGGGCCGCGCCGCGGCAACCAGCCGAAAATCCCCATTCCGCCTCCTCCTCGATCCCCCGGACAGGCCGGAAAGCGCCGATGAATCAAGGCTATTGCCGGGATTTGGCGGAGTCAAACGAAGTCTGCACGATGCGGGTGGAAATAGCGGGGTGAGACGGCGCTCAGGTGCCAAGCGGCCAGCCGTCGATCGCGGCTGGTTTCCACGTCCCGGTGTCACCGGCGAGGGAGAACCTGACGGTAATGGATTGCGCCTCCCTTGACGCCGGCACGTCAAAGAACAAGCGTCCGAAGGCCGCGTTGCTGCTCTCGCCCGCGGGGGAAGGAGCCCTTTCAAACGACCAGACGAGCCCTGCCGGTTCCAGGATTTCCGCCTCCGCCATCACATCCCCCAAGGCGAGTTTGGCGCGTGCACCATCGAGGGTCACCGTCGCTTGCGTATAGACCTGCCATGTCGCACGCGGCAGGGGACCGTTGCCCGCCTCCAGTTCGTCGACGATGAAAACTGCGCCGCCATCCGCCAGCGCGGCGCCCCGACGCCAGACCGATCGCCGCTCCCCGTCAAAAATCTGGTAGGCCACAAAGCGGTTCTCGCCCTCCTGTCCGGTGCCGAGGAGAGTTGCGTAGGCGTCGAACGATTGCTCTGCCCCATCGATCAGCAGTATATTATGGGCGGCGGTCTGTGTGCGAAAATAGCCGAACCGCCGCGCCCGATCGAAGTAGCCGGGCAGGGCATAATTCTCGCGGCCGAGTTCGCCGGCAAAACGCTGGCCTGCCATTTCCAGCACGAAAGTGCCGAGGTCCAGATGGGCGTGGTTGACATCGTTGCGCCCACCCTTGAGCGCCAGCCAGGTGGTGCCGTTGCGCAGCACCGCGATGCCCGCCGGTTCATAGGCAACGGGTCCTTCGCTCGCGCTCGCCGTTTCAAGGTCCGGTGCGCACCAGAGAAGATCGAAGGGATGCGGATCACCGGGAGCGGCATGTTGCCAGGCCATGGCGTCCGGATCGCCCGTGCGGTTGGCGAGCCAGCCGAGCACCGGCGACCGGCGCGGCTCTTCCGTCGCATCGCCGAAATTGAACATCCGTCCGCTCGGACCGGTGAGACCGCGTCCGTAGCGCCAGGTGTTGAGGAGTGCGGCCGGTGCATCGGGGCCGATGCCCAGGTCCTTCATGAATGCCTGGGCCAGCACCGCGTAGCGCACGGCATATTCCCAATAGTCCGGGCCTTCCGTATAACCGCCGTCTGCCCCGAAAGCGCGCAAACCGTGGTCGATGGCCGGCACGAAGCAGCCGAGCGCGGCGTCTCGGACCTCCTTGTCGGCGCCCTCCAGCGCAGCTGCACCGGCGATCATTCCCGCGCAGCACACGATGTTCCAGTTGTTTTCCGCCGTCATCCAGGGCGCGCCGGCAGCGGCAGCCGCAAGGCCGGGGGAAAGCCCTTTTTCGACGATTGCCGTCGCCATCGTGTCGCGCTCGGTGCGCGAGAGGAGGGGGCGGGTCCAGAGAAGACCGAGCGCCACGCCCGTCGTCATTTCGGCAGTGTCGAGGAAATGGGCGGGATTCCAGCTCTGAAACGCCGCGGCATTCAGAACTTCGCGGATCGCCCGTCTGCGATGCGTGCTGCCGCCGGTGAGGCAATCGGCGATGGCCAGCGTCGCGACACGGTCGATCAGCTTGCGGCTGGTCGGAAGGATGACGTCCCGCCCGTCTTCCCGTTCAAGCTCAAGTAAAGGAGCAGTCTGGATATCGCTGGCAGCCTGTAGAACAGCCGCAGCGTATCGTCTACCGGTACTGGAAGACCGCGCCGATAGCCGGATTCGCGCCGGATCGAGAGAAAGGATCAATAATTGCTACGGCCGCGGGTCGTCGTTGCCAATTCGCGATTGGGCTTTTTCTTCACGACTTTACAGGGGCCTTGTTTGCACTTGACGGTCGTGACCGTCGGCTTGCCAGCGGTTGTTTCGCAGCCGCTCAAGAAGAGAGACGCTGACAACATGGCCGCGAGTGAAGTCCATTTTGCGGCAACAAATTTGGTCATGACCCTGCCCCACTCAGGTTTAGCTGATCTTCATGGAATGCGACCTGCCAAGTAAAGTCAATATCCGGATTGCCCAAAACGGGGTGGGGTCCTTGTTTTCTCTGAAGTTTCATATGGCCGACATGGCCAGGGCGCCTGCGCGGGATTTTGAGGTTGGAGAAAGGCCGGTCGTCGCGCAAAAACTATTTGACTGAGTATTCAGTTTGTTTTCTATTTTGCCCCATCGGTCGCCGGAGAGGAGCCGCGCGGCCGACAGGATTTCACACCGGAGGACCCATGAGCGATCTCGATCTATGCTACCTGCCCGCCCACGAAGCGCTCCGCCGTTTCAAGAGCCGCGAGCTTTCCCCCGTCGACCTGATGGCGGCGACGATCCGCCGAGCGGAAGCCGTGAAGGCGCCGATCAATGCGCTGACCTACACCCATTTCGACGAGGCGATGGATCTCGCCCGCAAGGCGGAGGCAAAATATGCCCGCGGCGCGCGCACCGGCGCACTGGAGGGGCTGCCGGTCGGCATCAAGGACGAGAGCGAGATCGAGGGCAAGCCGAGCTCCATGGGCTCGCTGATCCACAAGGACCATGTCAGCACGCGCACCTCGACGATGAATGCGCGCATCCTGGCGGCGGGCGGCATCGTGCATGCGCGCACGGCGACGCCGGAATTCTGCTGCTCCGGCGCCACCTGGTCGCGGCTGTGGGGCGTCACGCGCAATCCCTGGAACCCGGATTTCACCTGCGGCGGCTCTTCCGGCGGCGCCGGCGCGTCGCTTGCGGCGGGCACGTCTTCGCTGGCGACCGGCTCCGATATCGGCGGCTCGATCCGCATTCCGGCCGCCGCCTGCGGCGTCGTCGGCTACAAGCCTCCCTATGGCCGCAACCCGGACGACCCGCCGTTCAACCTGGATTTCTTCTGCCACACCGGCCCGATGGCCCGCACGGTCAAGGACGCAATCCTGCTGCAGAACGTCATGACCGGCCCGAGCCCGCACGATATCACGACGCTTCGTCCGAAACTGCGCCTGCCGCTGGAATACAAGCCGATCAAGGGCTGGAAGATCGCCTTCTCCATGGATCTCGGTTTCTTCGAGGTCGATCCCGATGTGCAGAAGAACACGCTGGCCGCCCTCGACGTCTTCCGTTCGCTCGGCGCGACGGTCGAAGAGGTCGACCTCGGCTGGAAGCAGAACGTGCTCGATGCCGGCATCGGCTACCTGCAACATCTCTTTGGAGGCTACGTCTCGAAACTGCTCGACGCGCATGGCGACGAGATGACGACCTATGCGCGGCAGTTCGCCGAACGGGGCCGGGTTTCCAGATCGACGGATTTCGTCGCGACCCTGGAGGTGATCGGCGAGATGTACCAGACGCTGGGGCCGCTGCTGGAGCGCTACGACGTGCTCGTCTGCCCGACCAATGCGCTGCCCGCCGTACCGGCCGATTTCGACCAGTCCAAGGATACGGTCGAGATCAATGGCAAGGTGGTGCATCCCATGCTCGGCTGGGCGATGACGACGCCCTTCAACATGATGAGCCGCTGCCCCGTTCTGTCCGTGCCCACCGGCCATGCCGGCAACGGCGTGCCGACCGGCATCCAGATCGTCGGCCGCACCTATTGCGACGCCGACGTTTTTCGCGCCGGGATCGCTTTCGAAGAAGCGCAGGGCGGCTGGTATCGCGATGCGGCGGGCCGCCCGGCCTTGTAACGTTGACCCAGGCGGTCCGTCGTCCGATAAGGCGACGGACCGTCCGGCAATCCGAGACCCTTGCAGTGAAGACACCGAAAGCCGCCCCCAGCGACGATGCGCCGATCACCAAGGCCGGCAAGGCCGATCGCCGTCACCTGCGCGGGCAGGCGAGCGCCCAGCGCATCATCGACACGACCATCCGCCTGATCGCGGAGGACGGGATGGCAGCGGTCACCATGCAGCGCATCGCCGGCGAGATCGGCTCGTCCAATGCGCTGGTCGTCTTCCATTTCGGCACGAAGGAGAAGCTTTTTCGGGCCGTTCTGGAATATCTCAACGACCAGTTCGCCCGCCTCTGGCAGGAGACCGTGCGCCAGCCGGATCTTTCGGCGGCGGGGCGCATCGTCGCGGCGCTCGATTGCGCGCGGCATTTTCGCAGCCGGCATCCGGATTGGGTGTCCGTCTGGGTGCTGTTCGGCAGCGACCGGCAGACCCTACAGCTCGACCGCCAGATCAGCCTGCCCAACGACCGCGCCTATCTCGCCGAAACCCGCGCGCTGCTTGCCGAGGTCGCCCGCGAGGGCGGCCATGCGGGCGTCGATACGGAGACGCTTGCCGAAGGCCTCAACTATCTCGTGCAGGGCGCCTGGTACTGGGACACGTTCAATCCCGACCAGGTCCGCTCCGACGCCCTGCAAAAGACGGCCATGACGCTGCTGCGCGAGGCCTTTCCCGGCAGTTTTCCGCTCCTAGGCTAGGTCCGCCGGCCGGCAGCGGCCGAGCGCAGGTTGTCGAGCAGCACGGCGAGTAGCAGGATCAGGCCGCGCACGACATATTGGTAGAAGGCCTGAATGTTGAGCAGGTTCATGACGTTTTCGGCGATGCCCATGATCAGCACGCCGACGATGACGCCCGTCATCGCCGCCCGCCCGCCGGCCAGCGACACGCCGCCGAGCACACAGGCCGAGATGACCGAGAGTTCGAGGCCCGTCGCGGCATTCGGCTGGCCCGAGGTGATGCGCGAGGCGAGCAGCACGCCGGCCACGGCGCAGACGAGGCCCTGAAGCGCGAAGATCCAGATGCGCATGTTGGAGACATTGACGCCGGCGAGGCGCGACGCTTCCGGATTGCCACCGATCGCCAGCGTGTTCTTGCCGAAGACGGTGCGGTTCAGCACGAAGCCGAAGATGATGAAGAACACGGCCATCACGCAGATCGGCGTCGGGATGCCAAGGAATTTCGACAAGGCGAGCTGGTAGAAACCCGGATCGTTGATGCCGACGGCCCGGCCGTCAGACGCGATCAGCGCTAGGCCGCGCACAATCTGCATGGTGGCGAGCGTCGTGATCAGCGCATTGATGCGGAAGCGGGCGATCACCACGCCATTGACGAGGCCGACGGCGCCGCCGCACAGCAGCGCCGCGAGGAGGCCGATGATGATCGAACCCGAGGCGTTCGAGGCCATGACGGCGACCATGCCGGAAAAGGCGACGGTGGAGCCGACCGAGAGGTCGAAATCGCGCGAGGCGAGGCAGAACATCATCGTGCAGGCAACGATGCCGATGGTGACGACCGATTGTAAGAGGCCGAGCATGTTGCGCTCGGTCAGGAAGTTCGGAACCGTCAGCGCCACGATGGCGAAGGCAATGGCGAAGATGACGACCAGACCCTGTTCGCCGAGGAGAAGTTTTTTCAGAGACGTCATCGTGACTGGACCTGCTGGTTGGGAAGTTCGCTGGCATTCGCCACGTCGGGAAGGGCGGCGGCGAGGATGCGGCGCTCGTCGAAATCGGCGCGCTCGATATCGGCGGCGACCCGGCCCTGGCACATGACCATGATGCGGTCGGTGATGCCCATCACCTCCGGCAGTTCGCTGGAGATGACGACGATCGCCATGCCCTGGCCGGCGAGCTCGTAAAGGATCTCATAGATTTCCGACTTGGCGCCGACGTCGATGCCGCGCGTCGGCTCGTCGATGATGAGGACTTTCACGCCCTGCTCGGAAAGCCAGCGCCCGAGGATGACCTTCTGCTGGTTGCCGCCAGAGAGGTTGACGATCTCCTGTTTGCGCGAGGGCGTGCGGACGCGCAGTTTCGCGATGAAACGGTCTGCCAGCTCCGCCTCCTTCTTCGGCTGGAGAATGCCGAAGGGCGAAAAATGGCGGCGCGAGGAGATTGCCATGTTCTCCTCGATATTGCGGCCCTGCACGATGCCGTCGAATTTTCTGTCTTCCGGGCAGAGCACGATGCCGGAACGGATGGAGTGCGGCGGGCTGTCGGGCGTGACGGTTGCGCCATCGACGCTGACGGTGCCCTGCGAGCGGCTGTCGGCGCCATAGACCAGGCGCGCCATCTCGCTGCGCCCGGCGCCGATCAGACCGAAGAAGCCGAGGATTTCACCCTGGCGCACGGAAAAGCTGATCGGCGTGCGCAGCTTGCGGCCGGCGAGATCCTTGACCTCCAGCCGCACGGCACCGCGTTCGCGCGGGCGAAAACCCCAGATGTTGGAAATCTCGCGACCGACCATTTCGGCGATGATCTGCTCGCGCGTGATCTGCGCGATCTCCGGGTGATGCGCTGCAAGCTTGCCGTCACGCAGCACGGTGAGGCTGTCGCAGAGGCGAAAGATCTCGTCGAGACGGTGGGAGACGTAGAGGATGACCTTGCCCTGCGCGCGCAGGCGATCGATCAGCGTGAAGAGGATTTCGCTTTCGCGGGACGAGAGCGAGGAGGTCGGCTCGTCGAGCGCGATGACGCGCGCATCGGCCATCACGGCCTTGGCGATCTCGACCATCTGGCGCTCGCCGATCGAAAGCGATGCTACCTTGGCGGTCGGATCGATGTCGATGCCGATCTCCGCAAGCTTCTCCTTCACCACGCCGACGAGGCGCGAACGGTCGATCACGCCGGCCTTGCCGGGGAAACGGCCGAGCCAGAGGTTTTCGGCGACCGTCAGCTCGGGCACGAGCTGGAGTTCCTGGTGGATCACGATGACGCCCGCATCGAAGGCATCGCGCACCGAACGATAGTGCTGCAACTGGCCGTCGATCCGGATCTCGCCGGTATCGGCGGATTGATCGCCCGAGAGCACGCGGATGAGGGTCGATTTGCCCGCGCCGTTTTCGCCCATCAGGCCGTGCACCGCGCCCTTCTTCACCGAGAAGGAAACGTCGGCGAGCGCCTGCACGCCGGGATATCCCTTGGATATCGCCTTGAATTCGAGAAAGTCCTGCATCTCTCCACCCCACAAAGAGGCCCGGCGGCAGCACGCCGCCGGGATGACATCACCTTGGGAGGATGATTATTCGATGCCGAGGTCCTTGCGAACCGTCTCGTAATTGTCGCGCAGCGCGACCTGGCCGGCGGTCAGGATCAGCGTTTCCGGCTCCTTGCCGTTGGCGATCCACTCATACATGTTGAGCGCGGTCTCATAGCCGTGACGCTTCGGCGAGATGATCACGGTGCCGAAGAAGCCGGTGGCAGAAGGCTTCTTGAACTCGTTGATCGCCGAATCCGCACCGCCGATGCCCACGCCGATCATGCTGTCGGCGGCAATGCCGACGCTTTCGGTCGCGCGCACCGCGCCGAGCACGGCTTCGTCATTGAGGCCGACGGCGACCCAATGCTTGATGCCGGCATTCTTGTTGAGAACGACGGTCGAGGCGTTGAGCGCCGCTTCCGTATCGGTCTTCGCCTGCGGGGCGTCGAAGATATTGGCTTCCGGGAAGCCGGCGGCCTTCAGCACGGAGAGCGCACCATCGACGCGGTCGACGGCGGTCGGCAGCTGGTCGTAGGAAACGCGGATCGCGCCGACGTCCTTCATGTCCCAGCCGCGCTTCTTGATTTCCTCGACGATCGTCTGGCCGACGGCCTCGCCGATCTTGGTGGCCGAGATGCCCATATGCGGCACGTCCTCGATCGGGCTGCCATCGGCATTGACCAGGCGGTCGTCGACAGTCATCAGCTTGAGGTCGTTGGCGGCGGCCTTGGCGATGATGCCGGGGCCGAGCTTCACATCCGGCGTGCAGACGATGAAGCCCTGTGCGCCCTGTGCGCCGAGATTGTCGATGGCCGACTGAACCTTCTCGCCGTCTTCCGCGCCGATCTTGACGAGGGTGAAACCCTTCTCCTTGGCGGCCTCGTCGGCGAACTTCCATTCGTCCTGGAACCACGGCTCTTCCGGCTGCTTCACGATGAAGCCGATCTTTACGTCGGCGGCGAAGGCGGAGGTCGCGGTGAACACGGCGACGGTGCCAGCCAGGATGGCTGCTTTGATAAAGCCCATTGTCTCTCTCCCAAATTAACTGCGCTTGCAGTGGGCTTTGGTGTAATGTCTTTCATCATATTCGTCAATTGCGTTTGTATGATGAATTAAATATCAGTGTATGATAGTAGTATCGGGATGACGCGAATCCGGTCGTCGCCTTCGGGCGGGAAACGGGATATGCATCGCGGACGGAATGGGGTGGAGAATGGCTGTGCAGGAACAGGATGAACGCGTGAGCGCGCCCGAAGGCGAGGCGATCGTGCGCCGCCCGCGCGTGCAGAAAAACATTACGCGGGCGATCGCCTCGGATATCTGCGCCGACGTCTTTCCGGTCGGCGGCTTCCTGCCGACGGAAAACGAACTGTGCCTGCGCTACGGCGTCAGCCGCACGGTCATCCGCGAATCGCTGAAGATCCTCGAATCCAAGGGCTTGGTGCGCGGGCGTTCGCGGGTGGGCACCGTGGTTTGCGCCAAGGAAGAGTGGAACATCCTCGACCAGCAGGTGCTGGAATGGATCGGGCCGCGCATCTTCGAACTCGACCTGTTGAAATGCGTGCTCGACGCACGCCGTGCCATCGAACCCTTCGCTGCCGAATTCGCCGCCGAGCGCGCGACGGTTCAGGAAGTGGCCGAGATCGAGCGGGCTTGGGAACAGATGCGCGACGCCGAGGGCGATGTTGCGCGCTTCACGGAGGCCGACGTCGCCTTCCACGCCGGCCTGCTGAAGGCCAGCCACAACCAGGTCTTCATGCAGCTTGCGAGCATCATCCGCGCGGCGCTGGAATTCTCGCTTTACGCCTCCAACGAGGCGGTGGATGCACGCGGCGAAGCCGTCGAGATCCATAAGCAGCTCGTCGAGGCGCTGCGCATGCGCGACAAGGCGGCGGCGCGCGACTGCTCCCACCGCATGCTCGACCTTGCCGCACGCGACCTGGCGCTCGCCATCCGGAAACATCCGCCCGCCGGCGAATGACCGCGCCCTTTACCCTTCCAAGACGAGTATCATGATGAAGATCACGAAGCTGACGACCTATATCGTGCCGCCGCGGTGGCTGTTCCTGAAGGTGGAGACGGACGAGGGCATCGTCGGCTGGGGTGAGCCGGTGGTGGAAGGCCGCGCGCTGACCGTGCAGGCGGCCGTGGAAGAACTGTCGGACTATCTTATCGGCAAGGACCCGCTGCTGATCGAGGACCATTGGCAGGTCATGTACCGCGGCGGCTTCTATCGCGGCGGTGCGGTCCACATGTCGGCCCTCGCCGGCATCGACCAGGCGCTCTGGGACATCAAGGGCAAGGCCTATGGCCAGCCGATCCATGCCCTGCTCGGCGGCCAGGTGCGCGACAAGATCAAGGTCTATTCGTGGATCGGCGGCGATCGTCCTGCCGACGTCGCCAACAATGCCCGCGAGGTGGTCGCCCGCGGCTTCAAGGCCATCAAGCTTAATGGCTGCGAGGAGATGCAGATCGTCGATACCTGGGACAAGGTCGAAAAGGCGGTCGAGACCATCGCGACGATCCGCGAGGCGGTCGGCCCCTATATCGGCATCGGCGTCGATTTCCACGGCCGCGTGCACCGGCCGATGGCCAAGGTGCTGGCGAAGGAACTCGAACAGTTCAAGCTGATGTTCA
>NZ_WHSB02000029.1 GCF_010994755.1 Shinella lacus | reverse complement strand
TTCTATCCTAACCGATCTGATTCAGCTCAACGATAGAGGCCGTACAATCTGAAATGCAGTCCCGGCGCTTAAAGCGCCGGGACATTGTCTCTGATCGCTCCTCCGGCTCTCTACAGCCCAATTAAAAGAGCGTTCGCCTCCGGAACGGGCGGCTATCGCCGCTATCCCCTGCCCCAAGCTATCGTCATCCTGTGCCGGTGGCTCTTGATCAGCCCGCTCTATCGAAAAGGGCCGTAGGCCGGCCGGGAGCAGATCTGTATGCTTGGCAGTGCGTCAGGCGATTGCCTGGAGCCCCTTGTTGCGTACGACGGTCAACAAGCGCAGCGCCGGACCGCTGGGCCTTTTAACGCCGCGTTCCCAATCTGACACCAGCCCCTTGCTAACGTTGAGATATCGGGCAAACACCGGCTGAGAAATGCTCTCGCGCTCTCGGATAGTGCGAATTTCCTCCGGGGTCAGCGGCTCCACGGTTGTCAGGCACCCTTCATCAAATTCACGCATCGTCTGTTTATCGATCGCGCCGGAATCGTAGAATCCCTCCATCATTTCATGGACGGCTGCCAGTGCCTCACTCTTGTAAGTCTTTGTCATCGCATTTCACCTCTAGCATTCGGCCCGCATCGACTTCCGCTTTCATTTGCGCGTCTGTAAATCCCAAGACGAGTTTCGCGGCCTTTTTCATGTAAGCTTCATCCCCAGCATCGAGATTGGCCATATCACTCTTCGCAAACCCGAACGCAAAGACCGCTCTCGTTTGCGCTCGAAAGAAAACCAGTGTCCGGAACCCGCCAGACTTCCCAGCGCCGGGCCGAGCAACGCGCTGCTTAATAAGGCCAGCACCTAGATCGGCATCAATCTGACCGCGCTCGGCGCGCGCAACAGCCTCACAAAGCATCGCGTCAGAGATTTTCTCTTTCCGGGCAAACTTCTGAAACCAACCGTTTTTAAAAACTCTCACGAGATATCCTACACCTTAAATATAACACCAAGCGTTACACTTCAAGAGTGTCATTTCGCATCATTCCTAAGAGAAGCGACTGCGCGCTCGATGGTCTCAGCCAACGTGATCTCATGCTGATCCGCATAGTTGTAAATTGCCTCGATCGTCTCTGCCCGAAGGCGTGTAGCGAATTGTTCTGTACGTCCTGTTTTTCGACGAGTTCTACGGGGGGCTCGAATGGGGGCTGCTGTTTCGGAAGCGGCAGCCTTGGGCGTTTCTCGGAACCCTGCAGCTCTGGTGGCAGCCTTCACAGCATCATTGTCGACAGGCGGTGCTGGCGTATCGTTTAGATTTCCGAAATCGAGGGTTGCCCGCTTCTTGTCTTCGCTACTCATGCACCCTCTCCTTTCAAAACGTTGATAACTGCCTGAGCAAATTCGCGACCATTTTCCTTGGCGCTCTCCAATCCCGACACATCTGATCGCTCCAGATCGTGAAGTATTCCGCCAAGAGAAAACAACGCGCGATACGCGGCACGATCAATCAGAGTTGCAGGTAAAACTGGTATGGCGGCGTCGGAAAATTGCCGGTCGATATCTCGCGCGGTCCTCTCGCGAATAGCTGGCGGGACGCGCGTGAAGAAAACCCTGTAAGGAATCTCCCGATTGGCAACCTTCCGCATTTGGTGAACCAACTTCACGGACTTAGCCGCCTCTGACGCGTCAAGAACAGAGCTTTGGAGCGGAATTAAAACGAGATCCGAACGGGCAATCGCAAAACCAATTCGGTCAGTGGCGGTTCCTTCCAGGTCAACAATGACAAAGTCGGCCTTTGCCCGGGCTTCCTCGATCGTATCGATGATGGTTTCGGCGGAATCGTCAATCATAAGCTGCAGTTTTTCCGGCGTCCCCTTCAGGCGAGCCCAAGCTTCTAGCGGGCGGTTGGGGTCGGCGTCGATCAGAACCACCTTGCGACCAGCGGCAGCAAATTCGCCGGCAAGTACGACAGCAGATGTTGTTTTACCGACTCCGCCTTTGCTCGACACGAATGAAATGACTGGCATGAAGCATCTCCAAATCTGCTAACTTTCAGCTGATTAGCAGATTTGTGTTTATAAACAATTTACATGCAGATTGCTATCAGCAAATAAAAAGCTAGCAGCTTACAAGCTGCTAAATATATTCCACCCACATTTCCTTTCTGCCTTTTCTCAAAAGCCATGGGACATCAACCGCACATGCGATGGTGCGTTTCTAAAATGCCGTTGGTGCTGCTCCGACCCGCATTTCACGCGGGTCGGAACCGTCGCAGGGCCTCGTCAGAGGCCCGGACAGCGACGTCCGCTTATTCTTCTCTATTATTTATAAAACCAGATAGGGATTCAGTCTGTCTGACGGACTCACGTAGATTGATTGCCTTTCCAAGGCGAGCTAGCGCCTGCCCCAAGGGGTTGTCTCCAACATCGAATAATGTTCTCGACACAATGTCGAGTGAAGCCCGATGCGCCTCAATACCCGCGGCACGTTCCGCCTCGGCCTGAACATGATCGTCAGGAAGGGGAGGGGCCACGCCCCAACGTCCAAGGATCTGCCGCGCCCGATCGGGTAGTGACATTCGATAGGCGTTACTGGTTTGCTGGACCTGCGGGCCGCGTCCCTCGTTGCCTGTCGGCTGATAGCGCCGCAGCCAATCGAGGAAACCATGGGCGCGCAAGTTTTTCAGCGCCCGCACGATCGCGTCACGTGATCGCCTGAGCTTCAGCATGAGCGTGTCGATCGACGGTTCCAACCGGCCGGTGCGGAAATCAACGAGATTGCCAAATAGCTCCAGCAACTCGATCGCTACGCCCCCCAAGGGACCGTTGCGAGCACCAGGTTGCCGGCCTGCCAGTTCATAGCGCCGCGCCGCCAGCACGATAGTGCGCACGTCCTGCCGGTTTGTCCGCCGCCAGAATACGCCTTCGCATCGTCCGCGCGCACGACTCTGCCGCCGAACAGGTGTGCGTTCCCGTTCGGCCGGCGCTCCTGCGAGCACCGTCCCAATCTGTTCAAACATGGTCTTTTCCGCCTCCTTTTTCAGGCGGGCATGACTGTGGACAGCGGACAAAGATTCATCGTTCCTGCAAAGGGCACCCCTTGCAGGTTCGTGAACGCTCGACTATGTTGGGACTAGAAATTGGAAGGCCCCAAAAGCCGACGTCGTAACTGACCGAAAACCCCTAGCCGTTACCAGCGGCGAGGGGTTTTTTCGTTATGCCCTCATTTCATTTTCAACAAACGCCTTTAAAGCTAATTCAAACACCTGAGCCCGCGATGCCAGCCCGCGTTCCGTCTTGATTTTATCAAGACAGTCCACCAAATCCGCAGGGAGATCGGTGTTGACATAGATACGCCCCGCCTCACGCAAACGCTGACGATGGGCCGCCACTTTTTCTCTGACTGGTTTCGCTGTGCTCATCGTTACAAGAAACTGCGATTCGTACTGATTCTGCAAGGTGCAAATTTGCGGCTGCGGTTTCATATGCCTTTCGCGTCTAAAGCGAAGGGTGGGCGGAGAGCACGAGAGGCGGGGCCTGGGGCGCCTCTCGTCTGGTCTTGGGCGGGTCGATCCCGATCAAGTCCAGCCCACCGCCACAGCACCCTAGATATAAACAGATTGCAAGCTGCTATCTTTTAATCAGCAAAAACCCAGCACATTGTGGTGCTGGGTCAAGAACGAAAGACATTACGTTCAGATCAGCCTGACAACCTTACGCCTCTACGATGACGAATCTTCATTGATATGGTCGTTTTCGATGGGGAACCGAAGAGGATCGGGGAGCCATGTCTTTCCGACCAGCGCGCTTTCGGCCAACGTCACGGCTTCCGCTTTGGTGGCTTTAAGTGCCGCCTTGATGGCGGTTTTTGCGCAACCAGCATCCTCCATGACCTCGGCAATCTGCGCCTTGGACAAGCGGGAGAGGAAGGGTGCTCTAGCCTCCCAATGCTTGTTCATGTCGATTTTCAGGGCTGCGGCCAGCTGATCGGCATGGGCCAGCCGCTCGCGGTCATGATCGTGCTTGGCCTCGACTGCGTTGATATTGGCGGCGGTGACAACCGCCAGCAGTTCGAGAAGGTCGGGCAATTGCTGCTCCAGCAGCCATTGCCAAAGATCACCCGGATTGCCGGGGAGCTTGTAGCCCCATGTCTCGTGAATGCGGGTCCATTCGTTGAGGGCATCGCAAGCGTCCGCTTCCTTGATCGAAGGGGCGAGGTCTTTCAACTGCCCGCCGATCTCGATGGCGGAGCCGATCCGCCAATAGCCGTTCCCGGTCAGGAAGGTTTTCAGGACAAGCGGATAGAGCATGACGGCAAGCGCCAGTTCGGGCCGCTGCGTCAGTTCATTGCGCATGGCGGCGGTGCGGATCGCCGTCAGTTCCTCGATCAGCGCAGCAGAATAGGCCATGACAGGTTCTTGGGCCTCTTCGTCGGCCCCGTTGTCACCATGCTTTTCACCTGCAGGAAGGGCAGGGATGGTTCCGGTGCTGGCATCGTCCTGACCGGCATCACCGTTTGCGGTGTCCAGATTGCGCAAGGCGCGTAGCGCGGCCAGGTCGTCGGGCTGAACAAGCCCCTGCTCGATATGCATGGTGCCATCGTGCGCAATGGTGACGATGCAACCGGCCAGCGCCTTTTCCTCGGTATCGTAGACCTTTCCCGCGCTCTTGATATCCTCGATGCGCTGTTCGACCCGGGCAAGCTCGGCCTCGTCGGTATCAATAGCCGAATCGCCCTCGGCATAGTCCTCGATCCGGCCCGCGATCTCATCGAACTGTTCAGCAAGGCTGGCAAGCTCGGTCTGTTCGGCTTCGGTCGGGGCATGGCCGATAGGGAAGATACGGGCGAAACCACCATTATGGATGGCCGATGTTCCAAGGCTGGTATCCACCCATTTCCACCCCTTGATTTTTAGGGGTTTTGCCTTCTGTTCAAGCACCTCCGTCGCCAGCTTGGTCAGAAGCGCCCGATCCGTCAGGAATGTGCTATCGGCCTCGGCAAACAGGTCACGCGCGATCGTGCCACCCGCCGCTTCGTAAGCCTCGACCCCGACGAACAGGGCAATCTTGTCTGTGCTGCGGACGTGATCGCGGGTCAGGGCGGCGCGAAGCGAATGAGGATCACGGTTCCATGATTGTGTGTCGAACCATGCCCGGTCCTGTGCATCGTGATCGTCGCTGATCCAGCGCCTTGGCCTGATCAATGCGGATTGCATCCTCGCGCAAAACCCCTAGAATTTTAGGGGATAGATTGGCCAGCTTGAGCCTCTGGCGCACGGTGACAACCGACTGGCCGAAACGCGTCGAGATGGTCTCCGGGGTCATGCCTTCCTCGATCAGCTGACGATAGGCCATGATCTCATCGACGATATGCATGGCCTCACGCTGTGTGTTCTCGGCAAGGGAAACCTCAGTGTCGTTGGCCTCGCCGCTGCGTAGATTGCAAGGAATGACGGCGCTTTTGTCGATCTTACCCTGTGCCACGAGGTGCAACAGGGCAGCAAAGCGCCGCGATCCGGCAACCACTTCGTATTTGTTGCCCCTCGCGACTTTCCTGACGGTCAGATTTTGGATCAGACCATGCGCCTCGATACTAGCGGCAAGTTCAGGAATGGTCATGGCGGCATTGCGCTTACGCACGTTCTTAGAACTGGCCACCAGCTTGGAAAGCGGAATCTGCCGTGTGTCATGCATGAGGGAGGTAACCGGGGCCGCTGCGGCGACCTCGATGGCGATGGTTTCGGCAGTTTCGGGCATGGTGATAACGTTCATGGGATTTAGTCCTCATGTTGGTGTGATCGGAAAATGTCAGTGGGGGAGGGGGCGGCCGTCAGGCGTAGCCGGTCCAGTTGATCGGGCGACCGTCCCAAAGGAAGGCGGTTCGCACATTGTCGATGCGCACAGATTTGGAGCGCCCGTTAACGCGGCGGCGCAGGGGCTGGCCGGTGAAGGCGTCGAGATGGGGAACGACCTTGCCGGTCATCCACGGTTCATCGCCCTTGTCGGCGGAGATTTGTCCGACCTCGCGGACCTCGACCATGTGCGCGCCGATGATGGCGGTCACCTGATAGAAATTGATGTTGGTCTGGTCGTAGCCCCATGAGGCATAGAGGATGTGGCCGGTCTCGAAACCGTGGGGCTTCTTGCGCTCGTCGCGGCGTTCCCGCTTCCATTCCGACCAGCGCCGCCGCCCCTCGAAATGCTCGCGGATTTTGCGCTCTCGGGCGTCCGTGCTGGCAAAGCTATGATGCCAGTCTGGCTTTGCAGCCTTGCCGTGGAAGGCCATGGCGGCGGGTCGCCCCTTATGGCTGGTGAAGATGTAGACAATGCCGTCGCTGGCCTTGTCGGCGATCTTCACGGAACCGCTCGGGATGTAGAATTCGCGGGAGGGAGCGAAGCGCATCATTCGGCGTCCTCCCACTCGTCGGCATAGACGGCGGCCGAGCCGATCCCGGCTACATGACGGGCGCATGTACCGCCGCAAATACCGTCCTCGTAGGCCGGAAAATACCGGTCATAGGCGACATCGAAATCCGGTAGGTCGCCGTTGAGCCGCGCCAGCTCGCCCGCGAAGCTGAAAAACCATTCCTCGAAAGTAGGTTCGCACATTCCCTTGTCCTTTCCTTTTTGGACTGCGAAGCAGGACCTCGTCCTGCTTCCCGGAGCCGCGCGAGCGGTGGGTTGGAGGGGGAAAATAGCCTTCGCGGGGAACCAGCTGCACGGAACGCAGCGCAGCGCAGTGGAGGAAGCTGGGCGGAAGGCTATTTTGGGGGCGAGAAGGGCAACGCCCTCGGTTCCCCCATCAGGCAGACGAACTCGCGCAATCGCGCGTCATGTCCCGGCAGTCGCCGGAAGCACGAAGGATCGTCACCGCTCGTCGGCGGAAACCCGCCTGCGGGGTTCCGTGAAGGCGCGGCAAAGCCGCGGCGGAATAGAGCCTGGACCGGAACGGGCGTGCCGATAGATTTTCATGTGAAAACGAAAAGCATGTTGGGATACCCACTTGCACTTTACGCAATTTTTCAGTACATAAATCCTGTATTTTGCAATTTGACGCGGAGCGTACTGTGGAGCATTTTATCAAGAAACGGTTCCCGCCGGCCTTGTTCAAGAACCTCTTTCTGGATCTTGAAGACCGGCTGCGCGCTTCCGCCCTCAAAGCCTTTACGATGGTTCGCGATCACGCTGGACTTGATCCAAAGGCAAGCCGTGAGCTGGAAGGGCAGGCCCGCTTTCGCATGATGGAGAAAGCGTTTCGGGAAACCTGTGAGCTTAACGGCGGCAAGCTGCTCGAGAACGGCATCATTCCACTCACCGATCTAAAGATCTTCCAGCCCTTCATGCGGTTTGAAGTGAACGGGCAGGGCGTGATCTTCGGCCTTGCAGCTATGCCCGAGCCAAAAACGCTCCCCATCAAGAATATGTCGCGCAAGGCTGGCGTCACGCTCAACTACTACCTCTCGCCGCGTCTAGACCTCGACGGGACCGGCCCCAAGATCGGTGACATTTTTGTTCTGCTTCTTGTCGCTCGTGACCGGGAAATGGCCGGCAAGATCAACGAATTCGCGATCGGCGTTATCGATGCTGGCTACAAACAGTATCTTTTCTACGAGCCACTCGACAAATATCTTGAAGGTTATGCCGATGAGCCGGTAATTGCCCCCGCGCCTTCGTTTGGGACCGGCGCGAAGGCACCTGTCATCAGCCTGAAAAAGACTATCAAGCCGTTCGTGCCGCCAGAACAGCCTGACCACGGCGATGACAGCGAGAGAGATACAAAGTGACCCGTGCTGATATAGCCGGGGAAGGAAATGCATGCGTGTAGGAACTCCGGGGTTTGTCCCTGAAAGATTGATCGAGGCGAGAGCAGCACGAAGAATTCTAAGCAAGAAGGCATTGGCCACCCTGATCAGCGTCAACCCCAGCACCGTTACCCGCTGGGAGGACGGGACCAGCGCCCCTGATGCCGATGCCTTGGCCGAATTGGCGGCTCACCTTCACGTTCGCAGAGAGTTTTTTCTTAGACCGGTCGCCAACAGCGACCGGCCTCTGTTTTACCGCACCTTGGCATCGACTTTGGTGAAAGATCTGAACTACCAGGAATCCCAGATGCGCTGGCTGCAGGAAATCAGCAGCATCGTGGAGCATTATGTGGATTTCCCGGAGGTCGATATTCCGGACGTATTGCAGGGGGCATCTTATAAGCAGCTCCGCGACGAGGACATCGAGCAGATTGCCTCTGACCTGCGCACGCATTGGAGCGTCGGTGATGGCCCGTGCATTGATATGATGCCTCTGCTTGAGCGCGTCGGATGCATTGTCGGCTCCATTGAGATGGGGACTTCAAAGCTGGATGGACTGTGCAGCTGGGCTCAAGGGGGCAATCGGCCGCATATTTTGCTATCGACGGACAAGATGTCGTTCCCGCGCCGGCAGATGGATGCTGCACACGAACTCGGCCACGCGATCCTGCATCGCCACGTTACTGAGGAAGAGCTAAAAAAGGATCTCAAGGAGATCGAGCGCCAGGCGTTTCGGTTTGCGAGCGCATTCCTGATGCCCGCAACGACATATTCCTATGAGGTAAAGAGCGCGTCGCTTGCGTCTCTGCTGTCCCTGAAGGAGCGCTGGCGGGTCTCGGTAAAAGCGCAGATCCGGCGCCTTTCGGATCTGGATATCATCCCCGCAGACCATGCAACATCACTTTATAAGCTGTATTCGGCCAAGGGATGGAGCCGGGAAGAGCCTCTGGACAAGAACTGGCCGATCTCGGAGCCGACAGTTCTTGCCAACGCCCTGCAGTTGATCGTCGACTCTGCCGTGCGCAGCAAATCCGACCTCCTGAGCGTAGAATTCACCATGAAGGCCGGCGACATAGAAAACCTAACCGCCTTGCCGCCAGGATGGTTTTCCAAAAATGCGGAAGTCATAGGGCTGAAGCTGCGCGAAGCCGTGGCAGATCGCACCACCGGTGAAGCATCAACGATTTTGCCCTTCCCATCGCGGAAGTGATCACCTTGCAAGATAGGAAGAAATCATGTCGTCGATTGATCATAACAGGCCGATCCTGAAAATCATCGACAGTCTCAAGAAGGGTAAGGCGAGCCTCATACCCGAGGTTCCGAAAGCAGCTCCGAAAAAGGTGCTGGGGCAAAGCATCGTCGCATCTCGCACAACCTTCTCAAAAGAGCTGGTGCATGAATGCGCCGTGCGGGTCATTGAGCATTTCGGAAAACATAAAAATACGGCTTTGCCAAACCAGCTACTAGCGGCCGTTGATGACGAAAAAGCCAAGCTCGACCTGAAGACATGGCTGTGTGCCTACACACGCCTGAAACTGTCGGCCGATGGGAACACCGTTGTTTATGACAGGGAGAAAAGCCACCGGCTGCGGGAAGCGATGGATACTCCGTATTGGAAACTCGCCAAAGTTGGGCAGCCCCGAAAAACCAGTGATTACAATTTCATAGAAGAACTCGAGGCTTTTATAGAACGGTCTCGCAGGAAACTGATTTCAGGCACTCCAGAGAAATTTCTTCTGGAGCAGATCGCAAATGCGCGCGATGCCTATCGGGACAAGCGCTATGGCCATCCTTCATCGGAGAAAAAGACGTAATGAAATGGTTCACCAAAAAGACTGGCTCCGCTGCTGTTCCATCCTCCTCCACAGCGCTCGATAATGTCGAAGAATTCTTAGTAAAGTACGACAGGTCTGGGGCTAGCCGCACTAGTTATGCCATGGCATTGTGGGGCATTCATGCGGCATTTGTTCAGATTTTTGGTGGGCTGGACGAATATCACCTCGCTGAATCTACAAAGAAAGACCGATATGCCGCTATGATCGGTAATAACGCTCAAAAAGCTGCAGAGACAGGACAAACGGCTGTTGCGGACTGCAATCGAGCCTTCTTGGATTTCCTCGCAGCGACAAACGGTCTGCCGCGGCGCGATCTTAACGGATTGATAGAAAACGTCGCCGATCGCATCGATGGCATTGTCAATTTCGGGAAAAGCGAAATTGATCGCATAGGCGAAGTAGAAAAGGAGGCCAAAGAGTTCTTGGCTTCAGACGCTCAATTCGCCATCGGAACGGGAATCGTGAGGGGAATTGTAACTGAGAAGAATGTGCTCGTCGCCTCGCAGATCATCATCAATGACCTGCAGAAAATCCTAGTATCCCACCAAGACTACCACTTTTACATCATAGAGCACTACGCTCGTCTTCATCTCGAGCCAGGAATTCGGTCCCTGCTCAATGGTGTCCCCTTGTTTGATGTAGAGTTGGAAATATTGGGTCCCGGTTGGACGCCAGCCAGTGCGCGCGGACCTGGCGTTGCCTATATCGACACCATCCTTCCAGCCATTCGGGATTGGTGCAAGATAACTGTGCCGTCACTTGACGCGGCCGAGTTGTCCCTGCGGATTATCGGAGCGGCTTACGGTCACTTCCGCATTACCGGGAAACCGCATTTCGACCCCATCCGCCGTGGCTATGCACAGATGTTCCATCAGCAAGCCCTAGAACACGGACGATCTGGAGATGCGGCGCGTTGGTCTGAAGTAGTTGAGAAACTTAGCTAATATGACGGCTACAGCCTAAATGGGGTCGGTTCCGGTATGGGGCGAAATGACACCCTAAGCGCCCGTCAAGCGGCGAGCGCGTTAAGGATCGGGCATTCCGGCACGTCTTCGCCAGAGCATTGCGAGATCATTGTCACGAGCACCGCTTCAATGCGCTGGAGGTCGGCAATCTTGGCGCGAACCTCGGCTAGATGCGGTTCGGTCCGGCGCTGCACCTCCGCGCAGGTCTGGCTTCTGCAATCGACAAGATGAAGCAGGCCGCGGACCTCGTCGATGCCAAAGCCGAGTTCGCGCGCCCTGAGGATGAAGCGCAGGCGGCGGACGTCGGTTTCGTCATAGATGCGATAACCGCTGGCGCTGCGCGGCGGGTCGGGTAGCAGGCCGATCTTCTCGTAATAGCGGATGGTCTCCAGATGGCAGCCGGTCGCACGGGCCAATTGGTGGCGCTGCAGTCCCTTGGCGGAAAGAAGAGAATTCATGGTGAAAATACCTCTTGAGTCTGTACTGGCTACAGAGCCTATCCTGTTTTCAGTCAGAAATCGAGGATGGTTTGCGATGAACGAAATTGGTAGCAAGACATTGAATTCTTCGAAGGCGGCCGCCGAACCGGATCGGCGCGAGGGCGGGCTCGCGGCGATAAGCGTTATCGGCGCTTTTCTGGCATCGGCCTGTTGCATCGTCCCGCTGCTCCTGGTGACACTCGGTGTATCGGGCGCATGGATCGGCAACCTGACGATGCTCGAACCCTATAAGCCCTATATCGCGGCGGCGACACTCGTGCCGCTCGGGTTTGGCTTCTGGCAGGTCTATTTCAAGCCCAAAGCCGCGTGCGAGCCGGGTTCCTACTGCGCCCGTCCGCGCTCCGCCATCATCACCAAGACCGCGCTTTGGATCGCAACGATCCTCATCGTGCTCGCCAGCACCATCGGCTGGTGGGCGCCGCTGTTCTATTGAAACGAGGAGATAACCACGTGAAATACCTGTCGAAACATCTGGTCGCCGCGGCTGCGCTTGGCTTGAGCGGTACTATTATGCTGCCACTTGCCCTTCCCGCGTCCGCACAATCCGCGTCGGAAACGGTTACCGTCAAGGAGCTGACGCAGACCTTCGCAATCGAGAACATGTATTGTGCCCTTTGTCCGGTCACCGTGCGCAAGGCCATGGAAGGCGTTGCGGGCGTGAAGTCGGTCAAGGTGGATTTCGAGGCCAAGACGGCGACGGTTGCCTATGACCCGTCGACCGCGACGGTCGCGGCCATTGCCGCTGCTTCCACCAATGTTGGCTATCCTGCCAAGGCGATCGGGAGTTGAGTCCGTGCCTGACCGGTCCATGCTTGGCGTCGGAGTGGTTGGCGTCTTGATCGCGGCGCTGTGCTGTCTGGTGCCGATCCTGCTGGTGGCGGCAGGTTTGATCGGCGTGGGAGCGCTGACAACAGCGGTCTACGGTCTGGTGCCAATTCTCATCCTCATCATTGCCGCAGCCGGTTACCTGCTGTGGCGACATCGTTCACACATCGATACCAGGAAACATTAGGAGATTTTCATGTCTGACTGCTGTGCGCCCCAAAAAGGCAATGGCCGCTATGATCTTGCGGTGATCGGTGCCGGTTCGGCCGGGTTCTCGGCCGCAATCACGGCCTCTGAGCAGGGGGCGAATGTCGCCCTGATCGGCCACGGCACGATCGGCGGCACCTGTGTCAATGTCGGCTGCGTACCGTCGAAGACGATGATCCGCGCTGCCGAGGCGCTGCATGGTGCACGCGCCGCGCATCGCTTTCCCGGTCTTGCCGGGGAAGCCAACGTCGCTGACTGGGGCCGTTTGGTCGCCGCCAAGGACGACCTGGTGACCACGCTCAGGCAGAAGAAATATGTCGACCTTCTGCCACAATACAACGGCGTCGCCTATCTGGAAGGGAAAGCGCGCCTGAATGGTCAGGGCGCTCTGATTGTGAACGGCGATCCGATCATGGCTGGCAAAATCATCATTGCTACCGGATCAGCGCCGGCCCTGCCGGACATTCCCGGCATTGGGGATGTGCCTTACCTCACCAGCACGACCGCGCTCGAGCTTTCCGAGCTGCCGCGTTCGCTGCTGGTGATCGGCGGTGGCTATATCGGCTGTGAACTGGCGCAGATGTTCGCCCGTGCCGGGGCGGAAGTGACACTTGTAACCCGCCGCCGCCTGTTGCCGGAAGCCGAGCCGGAAATCTCCGCAGCATTGACCGGTTATCTTCGCGACGAGGGCATTACCGTCCTAACCGGCCTCTCCTATCGCCGGATCGCGCGCACGGACCGCGGTGTCGAACTGACGGTCGCCATCGACGGAGCGGACGAAGTGATCGCGGCCGAGCAGGTGCTTTTGACCACTGGGCGGTCCCCGAACACCGGCGGTCTTGGCCTTGCCGAGGCGGGAGTTAAGCTATGCGGTAATGGCGGCGTCTTGGTTGATGAGCGGATGCGCACCTCAAAGCCTGGCGTCTATGCGGCAGGTGATGTCACCGGTCGCGACCAGTTCGTCTATATGGCAGCCTATGGCGCCAAGCTCGCTGCCCAAAACGCACTGAACGGTGACAGCCTTGTCTATGACAATGCGGCCATGCCGTGGGTGACGTTCACCGATCCGCAGGTCGCGGGCGTCGGCCTGACCGAACAGGCGGCTCGCGACGCCGGCTTCGAGACCAAGACTTCGATCGTATCTCTTGACCAGGTGCCGAGGGCGCTGGCCGCGCGCGACACGCGCGGGCTCATCAAACTGGTTGCCGACGCCAAAAGCGACCGATTGCTTGGTGGACAGATCCTCGCGCCCGAGGGCGCCGACAGCATCCAGACGGTGGTGTTGGCCATCAAGCACGGCATGACGGCGAAGGCGCTCGGCGAGACAATCTTCCCTTATCTCACCACGGTCGAAGGGTTGAAACTGGCGGCGCAGGGCTTCGGCAAGGACGTGGCGAAGCTGTCATGCTGCGCCGGATAGGAGGCTTCGATGGAACCTTCGAACGGATACGGCCTTGCGGGATTGCTCGCGGCTAAGATCGTCTGCTGCGGCGCGATTGTACTGGCAGCAACAGGCGCGATCAGCTTTGCCGGCCTTGCCAGTTGGCTGGTCGGCGGCGGCTACTTCTGGCTGGCAGCGGCCGTCTTGGCCATTGTCGGAATCTACTTGTGGCGGCACCGCGCGCGGGCAAATGGCAAGACCGACGGCAAAGGCCCCGTCGGTCAACCGATATACGGTCGGCGCAAGTAGTTCTGCTCAAAAGCGTCGCCGGATGTCATGTTGAGAAGGGTATTATTGCAGGCAGGGCGTTGCAAACCTTGCTGTGGGGGTTAGGTTTTTTGTCAGGGGGAAAAGTAGTCTTTTAGGAGAGGAGAATTGCATGAGCGATAACAAAAGCTTCGATCTGATCGTGATCGGAGGTGGGACGGGTGGAAATGGTGTCGCCCGGATGGCCGCTGACGCTGGCTGGAAGGTCGCCAGCATCGACGCCCTTCCTTTCGGCGGCACCTGTGCATTGCGAGGCTGCGATCCCAAAAAGATGCTGATCGCCGTGACTGAGGGCATTGACTGGGCCCGCAACTTGAGCGGCAAGGGGCTGGAAGCACAGACATCCGTCGACTGGGCGGACATGATCGCCTTCAAGCGCACGTTCACCGACGCGATGCCTGGTCGCATCGAGGGCGGGCTGGAGAAAGCCGGTATCACCGTGTTGCATGGCGAGGCACGCTTCACCGGGCGAGACAAGATCGAGGTGAATGGCGAGATCTTGTCGTCCCGGAACTTTCATATCGCCACCGGCGCTCGGCCAATGACGCTGAATATCCCCGGCGAGGAGTTGCTGGCGACTAGCACCGACTTTCTCGAGCTGCCCGAACGGCCGGACCGGGTCGTGTTCGTCGGCGGCGGATTCATTGCGATGGAATTTGCCCATATCTCCAAACGCGCAGGGGCGCGGGAAGTCACGGTTCTGGAGATGATGGAGCGACCGCTGGGCAATTTCGACCCCGACCTGGTCGGTATCCTTTCCGAGGCGACCGCCGATCTGGGGATTGACCTGCGGACCGAGGCCAAGGTTCTGAAGATCGAGAAAGACGGGTCGGATTTCACCGTTACCTATAAGACGCCGGAAGGAAAGCAGACGATCAATTGTGATCTGGTGGTTCATGCCACCGGGCGCGTGCCCAACATCGAGCATCTCAACCTGGAGGCCGCGGGCGTGGAATACGGCCGCAAAGGCATCAAGGTCAGCCCCTACATGCGGACCACAAATTCCGCCATTTTTGCAGCCGGCGACTGTGCCGACAGTGGGCCTAATCTGACCCCGGTTTCGGCCAACGAAGGCCGGATTGCAGGCAAGAACCTGCTCGCAGGAAAGGATGAGCGCGCGGTCAGTTATCCGCCGATCCCAAGCGTTGTCTTCACGCTGCCGCAGCTTTCCTCGGTCGGCCTGTCCGAAGCCGCAGCACGCGACAAGGGGCTGGCCTTTGACACGCATTTCGAAAAGACCGCCGGCTGGTACTCGTCGCTGCGGGTCGGGGCGCGCTACAGTGCCTACAAGGTTCTGGTCGAGAACGGGACCGGCCATATTCTTGGTGCACATCTGATCGGCCCCGGAGCGGAGGAACAAATCAATCTCTTTGCCATGGCTATGGGCGCAGGGCTGACCGCGAACAGGATCAAGGGCATCATCTTCGCCTATCCCAGCTATGCGTCGGACATCAGTTCGATGGTGTAGCTGATGCGGCAAGGCTGGCATTTCGATTGCGGGCGTCTCTGAAAACGCTCGACGCGACGGGGAGCAGAGTTTGGGAGGCGCCCCACCGGCAGACACACGATCGTTTCGAACGGCCAACGGCCTTACCATCGAGGACAGCATGAGCAAAGGAATGTCCCCCAGTCAGCGATTCCCGACGGTCGAGCGTCTTAGTCCTGCCCGTTCAGCAGGATTACGCCCATGACCAAGCGCCGGGTCTGTGATTCCGAGGCACCCTACGGCGATCCGGGCATGCATCTCGGCCGCCTCGCACTCGGTCTCTCCGACAGCGCCGCTGCGTCGACCGACGCGCGTGCGGTGATCCGCGATATCGGACGGTTGCTGTCCGCGGCAACGCTTCGCGTCGATCGCATCTTTGTGAGCGCGCAGCCGCTGCATCCGGCCTTCCGTGCCCGGACCTATCTCTGGCTTGCCGACGACGACAGAGTTCGTGTCATCGATTGGCCGCATGGTCTGAAGAACCGACCGGGCTATCTCGCTTCCCCGGATCATCATGTGCACACGACGCGCACGGAGCTCCGCGTTCCTCGCCTGCAGGACGTCCGAGCGTTTCGGTGCGACCTCTACGGCGAACTTAGGGCTGACGGCTTTACCGACTATCTTATCGTTCCGCTGCGCTTCGGTGATGGCACGATCAATACTCTCTCCATCGCGACACGCCGGCGGAACGGCTTTCCGGAGGTGGCTTTGGAGGGTTTTCGGCGGCTGGTCGGTCTTCTGACCGTGATACTGGAGCGCCTGGTCGCGCTCGAAAACATCGATATTACCCTGAGGACCTATCTCGGCGGGGCATCCGGCACCCGGCGGAGCGTCGGGCGACCCGGCGCCGTAACGATCCGGCGATAGAAGCAACTCGCCCGGCCGGTATGGCAACATCCGCCGTCTCCGCCAGCGCGCACCTTGAGCCACACCGCGTCCTGATCACAATCGATGCGCAGTTCCTCGACCTGCTGGACTTGCCCACTCGTCGCGCCCTTATGCCAAAGACACTTGCGGGACCGGCTCCAGTACCAGGCCTGACCGGTCTCGATCGTCTTTTCCAGCGCCTCCGCATTCATCCACGCCAGCATTAGCACCACACCGTTCGCCGCATCCGTGGCGACTGCAGGAATGAGCCCATCCGCGTTGAATTGCGGCGTCAGAATGGAGTTTTCTTCGATCGTTTCCGCGAGGTCCGCGGCCGGCGTGGTCATGGGCAAGGGCGTATCTCCGAGTGTACGGGGTATTTCGCGATTGGAGTGTGCCGGCTCAAAGGATGGTTGGTGGTTGGCGGCTGCCGGGCCGTGCTTTGGGCTCGTCACATGTGCATGTCGGGGAGGCATCTTCCCGACGAGATGAAGCCCGGCGCCAGCGCATGAGGGCATAGCCGGCGGCTCCAGCCAGGAGTGTCAGCACACCCCCTATCACGAGACCTTGCCCGCTGAACCAGCCCAAAACGCCGCCCACCGCCGAGCCGATGACTACCGGTCCAAGGCAGCAAAGCGCGACTAAAGGCGCGATGATGATCGCGGTCACGATGCCGGCGGTCGGTTTGTCGTCCAAGGCGCTCTCCGTTCTGATCGCAGATCCATAGCATCGCTGCGGCGCGGTCCATTAATCACAAGCACGACCGCGTCGGGTATCCCGATGACGCGATCGCTGCCAAAGAGATTCGTTACACCCTGTACTCGGTACAGGGTCAAGACAAAATCTTGATCGCTTGGCCACGTAGGCACTGCGGAAACAGAGATTGGTAGCGCCACGGTTCATGATGCTTGAAAACCCCAGCTACGGTCTTCAGACGACAGCGACTGCTCAACGGGTTCCACTTTCCAACGCCCTCACAGAAGCGTGATCGCAAATCGTTGAAATCCCCCTTGAGTCTGTAGTGACTACAAGGCGTAGGCTACTTCGCAAATCGCTGTTCAACGATGCAGAAAGTGAGCAATTATGGAGGCATCATCAGGTCTCAAAGGATCCCGAACGTCGGCGACCGCCGCCATCCACGTGACATCGGAACACCAGCGGGGCGGACGCCAGCAACTGCTCGCCGCCGGCGGCATTCTCGGGGCGATCGCCGTCTCGAGTTGCTGCGTCATCCCGTTTGCCCTGTTCACCGTGGGCATCGGCGGAGCCTGGATCAGCAACCTCACCGCCCTCGAACCGTATCAACCGATTTTTGCCGCCATGACGTTCGGTATCCTCGGCTACGGGTTCTATCTCGTCTATCGCGAGCCAAAGGTCGCCTGCGCTGAGGGCTCCTATTGCGCCCAGCCCAAGTCGGGACGGATCGCCAAAGCCGGCCTCTGGGTTGCCACCGTCCTCGTCATCGTCGGACTAGGGTTCCCGAGACTTGCGCCCCTGTTCCTCTAAGCCAAAGGAGAATGATCCCATGATCCGCCCTGTCGCAGTTGCCGTTCTCCTCGCTCTGCTTTCCCCGCTCGCCGCCGTGGCCGGCGAGAAGACTGTTATACTGAACGTTGACAACGCCACCTGCGCGCTCTGCGCCCCCATCGTCAAAACGGCCCTCTCTCGTGTCTCGGGTGTCACAGCGGTCCAGGTAAAGGAAGCCGACGCAATGTCGGGTGCTGTCGCCACGGTCTCTTTCGATGACGCAGTCACCGGCGTACCGACCCTCATTGCTGCGACGACCAACGCCGGCTATCCGTCGCATGTGGCGCAATAGCCGCCGGCTGATTGGCGGCGGCGGGCGGAGAGCGGTATCACCTCTCTTCGCTGCTCCACATCGGCACGCTGCTGCCTCAAAGGGTGAACGGCGCCGTCGAAAATATCCACCCGGCGGGTGCGAAGTTGCAGGTGTGTAGGAGACTGCAGCTATGGCCGCGAACACCATCGAGCAAAGTACCTTTTGGAAACGGCACCTGGACAAATTCGGGGCCGCCGGATCGGTCTTCGCGGCGCTCTGCTGCCTCGGTTCCCCGGTACTCCTTTCGATTGTATCGGCCGTCGGGCTTGGCTTCATCAAAAGAGATGCGATCCTGTTCCCATTGTTAGCAGCGTTTCTGGCCGTCACCCTACTCGGGCTATATCTTGGAACACGCAGCCATCATCAACCGTGGGCTCTCATCATCGGGGGGCTCAGTACGCTGGCGATAGCGGTCGTGTTTCTCGGTCTCATGCCAAGCCTTGTCCTGGCCTACGTCGGCATCTCTGGTTTGATCGCCGCCAGTTTTCTCAATGTCTGGCTCAGAGTACGCCAGCTAAGGAGCCGGTAACACCGAAACAATCAGTTCGCTTTTGGCGAACGGGAGACGATGTAGGCGTATCTCTGGTCATGGAGCCGGCGTTGCCCGGCGATCAACCGGCGTTCCGGTTCTCGCTCGATGTCATCGGGACCTTTATCGGGCTCAACGATTTGGCTCGCGAGCGACGATAGCGTTGCGGTTACGTTGCACGATATCGGAGACGGTGTTCTTGCTGAGCCCAAGTTCGCGACCAATGAGCCGATAGCTGCGGCCTTCAGCAACGAGCGCCAGAACTCGCGGAGCCAGACGGTCCGACTTCGGGCGCTGCCCCCGCTGTCGACCGAGTTTCTTGCCGCGCGCTTTGGCAACGGCCAAGCCCGATTTGACCCGTTCGCTGATAAGATCGCGTTCGAATTCAGCGATACCGGAGAGGAAAGTCGCCAGCATACGGCCATGAGGAGATGACAGATCGAAGGTCATGCCGTTCATGGCGATGACTGAGACCTTCCAGCTTTCCAGCTCGCGCAACGTGTTGAGGAGATCGATCGTCGAGCGTCCCCAGCGGGAGAGTTCTGTGACCAGGATGGCGTCGATATGTCTGGCCTGAGCGAGCGCCATGATCTTCTTGCGCTCGGCCCGGTCCAGCTTCACGCCCGAGCCCGTCTCTTTATATATGCCGGCAATTTTATATCCGGCACGTCCGGCGAAGGCGGTCAGATCTCGCTCCTGTCGTTCGCAGGACTGATCAGCCGTCGAAACCCGGCAATAGATGGCCACGCGCTGTCCCAATTGAACCCTCGTGGTTTTGTGGCTCGCAAAGCCTTGATTTGCATGGGGCGATTGTTGTCCAAAACAGACTGTACTTCAACAGGGACAACGCGCGCATGCCAAGACGACATATTCTCGCCGAGCGACAGCGCTCGGCGTTGCTCGACCTGCCGACGGACGAGTTATCACTGCTGAAGCATTACACATTGGGCGACGACGATCTGGCAAACATTCAGGAACGCCGCAGACCAGAAAACAGGCTGGGTTTCGCCCTGCAGCTTTGTGCACTACGCTATCCAGGGCGCGCGCTGGCTCCGGGCGAAATGATTCCGCATGAAGTCCTTTCCTTCATCGGAGCTCAGCTCGGCGTTCCGGCCGATGCGCTTCTCACCTATGCCGCCCGGCGTCAGACCCGCCAGCAACATATGGAGGCGTTGCGCGAGATCTACGGCTACAAGACATTCACGGGGCGCGGGGCCCGTGATCTGCGGGATTGGCTTTTCGATCAGGCTGAAGATGCCAGGTCGAACGAAGATCTGGCGCGGCGCTTCGTCGCGCAATGCAGGAAAATGGTGACCATCCTGCCGGCGGCGTCAACGATCGAGCGTCTGTGCGCCGATGCCCTTGTTGCCGCCGAGCGATGCATTGAGACACGGATAGCGGAAAGGCTCGACTTTAGTGTGCGCGAGCAACTGGACGGGCTTCTGACCGAAATGGTTGACGGAAACATCAGCCGTTTCATCTGGCTTCGCCAGTTCGAAGTCGGCAGCAATTCCGCATCAGCGAACCGCTTGCTTGATCGGCTGGAGTTCCTGCGCGGTCTGGAAGTCGATCCCCAGATCCTCCTAGGCGTACCGCCACACCGCATCGCGCGCCTGCGTCGGCAGGGCGAGCGTTACTTCACGGATGGCCTGCGCGACATCAGTTCGGATCGGCGGTGGGCGATCCTCGCCGTTTGCGTCGTCGAATGGGAAGCCGCGATCGCCGATGCCATCATCGAAACCCACGACCGCATCGTTGGGAAAACTTGGCGAGAGGCGAAACGGCTACATGACGAGCGGATTGCCGGTTCCAAGGCCGCAGTCACCGATACGCTTCGCGCTTTCACGGCATTGGGAGCCTCTTTGCTGGAAGCTCGCGACGATGGTGTTCCGTTGGACAATGTGTTGGCACGGTCGGCCGAATGGCATCAGCTTGAACAGCTGGTTGCCGTAGGGACGCAACTCACCAGTACATTGGCAGACGAGCCGTTGGCTCACGTCGGACAAGGGTATCATCGTTTTCGCCGATATGCGCCGCGGATGTTGCGATGCCTGAAGCTCAAGGCTGCGTCGGTGGCGGAGCCATTGATTGCAGCCGCGAAAGCCATCGGCGAAACACGTGCGCCGACATCAACAGGTATATCATTCCTGCGGCCGAATTCGAAATGGCATCGCCATCTCCGAGCGCAAGACCGAGGCGATGGTCGTTTATGGGAGGTCGCGGTGCTGTTTCATCTTCGCGATGCTTTCCGGTCTGGAGACATATGGCTGGATCATTCCCGCCGCTACGGCGATCTCAAGCAGGTGCTTGTTCCGATGACCTCGGCGCAGGCGAATGCCAGGATGGCTGTTCCTCTCGATCCTCAAGCTTGGCTGGCTGACCGCAAGGGTCGCCTTGCGGATGGTCTGAAGCGGCTGGCACGTGCCGCTCGCGACGGGACCATCCCCCATGGTAGCATTGAAGATGGAACGTTGCGGATCGACCGGTTGACCGCAGACGTTCCCGAAAGCGCAGAGGAACTGGTCCTCGATCTTTATCGTCGAATGCCGCCTGTGCGGATCACTGACATCTTGCTGGAAGTTGACGCGGCGGTCGGATTCTCGGACGCCTTTTCCCATCTCAGAACCGGAGCGCCATGCAGCGATCGGGTCGGCTTGCTGAACGTTCTGCTCGCCGAAGGGCTGAACCTAGGCCTTCGAAAAATGGCGGAAGCCTCGAACACGCATGATTACTGGCAGCTCTCGCGCCTTGCCCGCTGGCATGTCGAAAGCGAGGGCATGAACCAGGCGCTGGCGATGGTCGTGGCCGCGCAGGGCAAGCTGCCGATGTCCCGGTTCTGGGGCATGGGAAAAACCGCATCAAGCGATGGTCAGTTTTTCCCTTCGGCACGACAGGGCGAGGCCATGAACATGATCAACGCCAAGTACGGCAGTGAGCCTGGGCTCAAGGCTTATACCCACGTCAATGACCAGTTCGCGCCGTTCGCCTCACAGACTATTCCCGCAACCGTCAGTGAAGCTACGTACATCCTCGATGGCCTGCTGATGAATGAAGTCGGCCGGCAGGTCGGCGAGCAATACGCCGATACGGCGGGGTTTACCGATCATTTGTTCGGGACCAGTGCCATGCTCGGCTACCGGCTCGTCTTGCGCATCCGCGACTTACCGTCGAAACGGCTTTATGTCTTCGATCCCGCGGGGACACCCAAAGATTTACGCAAGCTGGTGGGCGGCAAAATCCGCGAAGAACTGATTGTGTCAAACTGGCCTGATCTCTTCCGCTGTGCTGCCACGATGGCCGCCGGAAAGATCAGACCGAGCCAGTTGCTCCGGAAACTCGCATCCTATCCCCGACAGAACGATCTTGCGGCCGCGCTTCGGGAAGTCGGCCGCGTCGAGCGCACTCTCTTTATCATCGAGTGGATCCTCGATACCGATATGCAGCGCCGCGCCCAGATTGGCCTCAACAAGGGCGAAGCCCACCATGCCCTCAAGAGTGCCCTGCGCATCGGCCGTCAAGGTGAAATCCGTGATCGAACCACTGAGGGGCAGCATTACCGGATCGCCGGGCTGAATCTGCTGACGGCGATCATCATCTACTGGAATACCGTCCACCTTGGCCACGCCGTCGCCGAACGGCGAAACGAAGGCCTCGATGTGCCACCCGAACTTTTAGCCCACATCTCTCCTCTGGGCTGGGCGCATATCCTGCTGACCGGCGAATATCTTTGGCCCACGGAGGCAAACGCTTAGGGTGTCATTCCGCCCCCAGCCGGAACCGACCCCT
>NZ_WHSB02000028.1 GCF_010994755.1 Shinella lacus | reverse complement strand
AAGACGCTCGCAGCCAAGGGGCTCATTGTGCCGCGTGCCCGCATCGGCACGCGCGTGACCTCAAAAGACCAGTGGAACCTCTTCGACGGCGACATCCTTACGTGGCATTTCGCCGTTGGCGTGGATGGGGACTTCCTCTTGCATCTCAGTGATATCCGCGGCGGTTTCGAGCCGCATGCCGCAGCACTGGCCGCCCGTGAGGCCAGCGAGGCGGAAATAAACCAGATGATGCACCTTGCAGTAGCTATGGGCGATCCGGATCATACCCCGGAAACGCTGGCGCTCGCCGATCTGCACTTCCACCTTGCCGTCATGGAGGCCTCGCATAATCCATTCATGCGCACCGTGGGAAACCTTACCGAGGCGGCACTCGCTGGGGTGTTTAAGTTGAGTTCACCGGCCGCTGACCAGAGAAAGATTGGCGACGTCGCGGCCAATCACATGCGGATCGTTGAGGAAATCCGTCGCCGCGACGAGATGGGCGCTCGCCGAGCGATGGAGAACGTTATCAGTGTCGGCCGAGGGCACATTCTTTCGAGAAAGGATGATCGAGGGGATTGAAGGCTGCCAAACGCTTACTCGCTCGATTGGCACAACCTGCCATAGATACCATGACGAGACGACCGCACCCGTACCATAGCCGGCTTTCAAGACAAGGGGGTTGCCGCCATTCAACGCGATGCAACGTTGGTGGGGTTGTCCTAGCTCTTGGCTTTCAGAAGGACTGACCCATTTTTTTGACCAAAGACACAAGACACCGAATTCACGTTCGCATTTGCACCAGCCATAAGCTCTTGAAAGGATCCGAACCTACGACCCTGCTGTTGAAATTGAGCTAAGGCCCTGAAAATCCTCAATTCGAAGGTCGGCCTGTCCGCGAAGGGACCGCAATCGAGTGAAATGAGGCTGACGGCTCTTGGCGGCATGAAGATATCTAAGCGATCTTTAACCGAGGCGTCCTATGGATGTGTGCATCGACGCCTGGGGAGAAGACATGTCGCGCTACAGCCCGTTTCATTCAAATTCAGAGACCACGTTGGCGGCGGCGACGGAATGGAGAGACCGCTGCCTAAAGAGGGACGGATCGCTTTTTGGACCGGACCACCTCTGGTCCAATGAAGGGCTCGCTGAAGTTGCCGAACGCTTTAGCGGGGCGGTCGAAAGTGGCGTCGGCGGATTTTACGAGAAGTTGACGCATCAGTTTGAAGGCGCGTCTCCGAACGCCTGCAAGTTGCTGTCCGAGATCCTCTGGATTCTGTACCTCTTCCCCAACAACATGGGCCCCCACTCGAAGCGAGAAGGCATAGGCGACGTATGGGCATGGTCGGGGGCACCGCTCAAAGGTGAACAGGCTGATCGACTTCTTTCCGACGATGTCCTAAAAGGTCTCGGCTCCGGCGGACCCGGCTTTATGAACCACAGGCCTCGTGAAATGGGGTTCCTTATTCGTGCCGTGATGTCCTTCAAGTTGCTCTCATCCGAACAGCAGCTGTCGTTGCTTGATGATTCATGGGCGTTTGCGACATGGCTCGACGAGCAGCCTGACGCCGGCAGGCGGCAGCTCAAGTTGATGTTGCCGCATTTGCTCTTTCCTGAGACGTTCGAGCGATTCTCAAGCACCGGGCAAATCAGGCAGGTTCTTGAAACGCTTGGGAACCTTCCCCGTGCGACCGTTCGCCGGATGACCAAGATCGAGCGAGATCGTGAACTTGCGCGCGTGCGCCAGGAGTTGGAGGAGAGCCGGGGAGAACTGATCGACTTCTACCAGCCCGACGTCAAGGAGGTCTGGGATCCGGCTAAAGAAATCAACGATGCGCCAACCCCGACCTCCGTCAGTATCAACGACGTCGCGGGCGCCGGCGACGTTACGTCGAGCATGCCGCTCAATCAAATTCTGTATGGCCCCCCCGGAACGGGTAAGACCTTTCAAGTCGTCGATCGAGCCGTCGCAATCCTAGACCCGGCGTTTCTAGTTCGCTCGGAGGGCGATCGAGAAGGCCTAAAGGAACGTTTTGACGAACTTGTCGACGAAGGATCGATACGCTTCGTCACGTTTCATCAAAGCTTCAGTTACGAAGAATTCATCGAGGGCCTGAGGGCGGAAACGACGGAGGCGGGATCCGTCCGGTACGTGGTTCGCGACGGCATCCTGAAGTCGTTCTGTGAATTACCAATACAGCCATTCAAGCTAGGAGAGCAGTTCTCGAGCGGATATGTGGTCAGCCGATGCACTCCCGAGATTTTGTGGCTCGACAAGCCGAACGGCTCGCAACTGCCTTTTCCTTGGAAGGTGCTCGACGAGCTTGCCGAGGCGGTGCGGCGCGGCAAGCTCACCGTCCAAGACATCCGGGAGAAGAAGGTCTTCGATCTCATCCCCGATTGCCGGCTCGAGAAGTTCCTCGTTAACGGCTACAACAACATCATCCCAGTTCTCGTTGAGCGCATTCTCGAGCGCACCTCGACAAAAAACGACGTCTTACGCAAAAAGGTCCTTATCATCGACGAGATCAATCGCGGCAACATCTCGAAGATACTCGGCGAGACAATCACGCTGATCGAACCGTCAAAACGTCTCGGGGCGAAAGAAGCGTTAACGACGATCCTGCCCTACTCTAAAACGACGTTCGGCGTCCCAGTCGGGCTTCACATCATCGGCACGATGAACACCGCCGATCGCTCGCTTGCGTCTATCGACATGGCGTTACGTCGCCGCTTCGTTTTTGAGGAAATCGAGCCGCAGACAACGCAACTTGAAGGGGTTGAGATCGCGGGCGTTGATCTTGCCCAGTTGCTTTCAGTGATGAATGCACGGATCGAAGCGCTTCTAGATCGTGATCACCGCCTGGGACATGCCTATTTCCTGAACTTGCAGGCATCCGACGACATCGATCAACTCAGGGAGCTGTTTTCGCGAAGGCTCGTCCCGCTCCTGAAGGAGTACTTCTTCGACGATTGGCGGCGAATTCGCCTCGTCTTGAATGATCAGCGGAAGAACGACCCGCGGGATCAATTCGTCGTCGAGGGACCGCACGACGCGACGGCGCTCTTCGGACCCGAACAACACGGGGTCGCTATCAATGGAACCTGGCGGATCAATGCGACAGCCCTTGATAGACCCGAAGCCTACAGACAAATCATCGGCGAACAGAATGCCCACCGTTAGGGAGTTCGGCCGGCTGACCACCAGACAGAAATCTTCCTCCCTGGATTGCGCGTCGATCTCGGCGAGTGCCTTCGATTGGTTGCTGCGGTACGGGCGAGGCAATGACGATGATTTCCCGTTTGTGCAGATCGCGTCGCCCGATACGATTAGCCTTCAAAACTATGTCGGCGTGATCGAAACGCCCTGCGGCACGCGGATAGAAATCCTGCCGAAGCACGTCTCAGAGACGTCCGACGTCACCAGGATTCGCACCCTGCTTATCAAGATGATTACGGAAAGCCTCAATCTGCGCCCTCGTCGCGCGGGCAACGCAGACGTCGCGGCCTTGCATATGCCGATGACCGAGTGGTTTGCCAGCGCGTTCCTCGATGAAGCTTCGGACCTGATCAGGAGGGGCCTCCGCTCTGGCTATACCACCACCGAGACACGAGAGCCCTTTCTTCGCGGACGACTAGACGTCGCAAGACAGATCGGCGCGGCCAACGGACTTCATCAGTTCAGTGTTCAGTTGGACGAGTATTCGCTGGACCGGCCGGAAAACCGGATCTTGCGATCCGGCGTCGAACATGTCGCCCAAAATACGGTCTCCCCGGAAAATTGGCGCCAAGCGAGAGAGCTGTCGGCGCTCCTCGGCGACGTACCGGAAAGCGGAAACGTCGGCTCCGACTTCGGCAAATGGGAGCGGGGGAGGCAACTCGCGGACTATGGGCGCGTTAAGCCGCTGGCCGAACTACTGCTCGCGCATCGGCTGCCGTTTGCGACGCTCGGCGACCGGAGAGGTATGAGCATGCTGTTTCCGATGGAGCGGCTGTTTGAACGCTACGTCTTTTCTTCGATATCGGCCTCGCTCAAGCCGGGCTTCAAGTCAGTTTGGCAACCGAACCGACATCACCTCTGCTCCGTTGGCGCGGAGGAATGGTTTCGCTTGAAACCCGACATGTTGGTGCATAACGAGGCGCGGAGATGGATCATCGATGCGAAATGGAAGCGATTGAACCGCGACCGAAGCGCAAATTTTGGACTGTCACAGGCGGATTTCTATCAGCTCTTCGCGTATGGTCAGAAATACTTGCAGGGATCGGGGGATATGTTCTTGATGTATCCAGAGATCGATCAGTTTCCCGAAGTGCCGGGACCATTCGAATTTTCCCGGGATCTTCGCCTTCACGTTCTGCCGTTCGATATGCACTCGCGGACTGCGCCTGTATGGCTCAACGTTATAAATAGGGGCAGCAACGAGGAATCTCCGGCATAATTGCTCATTTCACCGAGCTATCGTTGCAATATTATAGCTTGAGCATAGAGGCTCCAGCCCCAGCTCGTTCTCCAAGCGTACGCCGGATCAGGCGAAAGCCGATTTAATCGAAACTATGACAGGGCCTCGCGATCGATATGCCCGTACTGTACCTTGTCGGCCGGCTCGGTCTGCTCGATAGCGCAGGGAGCGTATTCCATGATGTGAACCGTCTCGGAGCGTCGGCCTGTAGTTCGCCTTCGACAATCAATGAAAAATCTGCGCCTTGACCTTCAGAGTCTCGATCCGCAGATCGGGATCGTACATCCCCTGCGGGTTTTCTAGCGGGTCCGGCCTGCCGCCATGGGCGAACTCATTGCCCCGGCCGAAAGACAACCTAAACTCGTTGTTGCGATTGGCTAAGCCGGAAAGATCTCTGGAGATTGAAGAGCTGCTGAGCGACGAGATGCACGATCTCCCCTTCCGCTTAATCCTGGATTGCCATCGTCGATGCTCCCCGTAATCCGGGCAAAGATCAAGGCTGCGACGGGCTTGATTGCCTATCCAGGGATCTCCTACAACAAATTCCTCGCCGATATGGCATCCGACCTTAACAAACCGCATGGCCAGGCTGTCATCACGCCTAAGAACTGGGCAGCCTTTGTCGAGCTTGCGGTGAAGAACTCCATGGGTAGACCCGGCAACTGCAGAGAATATGCTCCGGCTTGGGATCGAGACGAGCGTCGATCTCAACGCGCAGTCGCTCTCACACCGATACGTCCCCTGTGCTGGCGCCGTCGTCACTGGCAAACGAGATGCGTAACCGGGGCCAAAGAATCCGCCACTTCTTTTGATCGATCCGCTTCTTAATAACATCGACTCGATTCGCGAAGGCGGGCGTGTTGGTCACGGTTAGTCGCAGAAGGTCATCGAATCCATAAGGAGCAATGAACTCCAGCTTCCCTGTTGGTTTCAGCCTCACTACAAAGGCTGTGGCGGTTTCAGGCCAACGGGAAATTGCATTCTCCAAAGAGGCATATGCTGCCTCACCGTTCACCAAGTTCATACGAGCTTGGTTCTTAACTGACCAATGGACATTGGGAATACGAACCAAAAGCTTCTTTTCCAAATCTTCGTCGTGTCTCTTCTCGGCGTCGAGCCCGTTAAAGTATGCCACATCCACATCATCTACCGCCGTCGGCGAGGCGTAACCGTGAAGGTAGTCCCACACGGCATTCCTGACTAAGCCACCGCCCAAATAAAGACCCTCATTGGTTTCTCTAAGGGCGATGAGTACGTCCACCATCGTCCGAGAGCCGAGCACAATCGAAGCCACAATACGTTCCTGCTGAATTGGATCAAAGAGCTGTTGCGGTCTGACTTGGAGATGAGGCTTGCGCTGCTCCTTTTTTGCGAGATCGCGTTTCGCGCGAATGAATTCCTTGTCAGAGTTCGCGGGGATGTTCTCTGCAATCGCCTCATATCGGGTGCGAACGAGTTCAATCTTTGATGGCTCATCGCTGGCCACCAGATTACCACGGGTCGTAATGGTGTCTGAAATTTCGTTTACTAGGCTAGCGAGCGATGCAACGGCCTTCTCTGACTGCGATTGCTTGTCAGGGAAGCGAAATACCAAATGCAAAGTGCCGATGAGAAACAATAGAAACATAGATAAATTAAAGAAAAGCTCCGTAACATCTATGCTAACCGGGCTAATCCACGAGGCGTATTTCTGTATCTTATCTATGCCGGAAAATCCGAAGAATAGTAGAAAAGAAGACACTACGACGGTTGCAATGTTTTGTGCTGCATTTATTTTTTGATACCGTCGCGCCTTGTTGGACATTATCTGTTTTAGTATTACCGCCTTTTTCGTATAATCTTCTATACGGCTATCTTGGCGGTCGTGCACCTCCGGCGGATGAACGGCTTGTGTAGTAATGGTCGTCCAAGAAAAAAGGGCACACACGCCCTTCTGCCGCTTCTGTTCGGTCAATTTCGGCTCCCTCACAATCAAAAGTTCCAAGCGCTATTCGATATCTCCTCGGTGACGGACTTTCTAGGCTTTGAAAAGGAGGCTCGGAAAGTTTTCAAGTGATTGGGAATATCAGTCTGATTTCGTCTCAAACCACTTTTCCCTTGCAGATCTTAGCCATCAAGTGCGCAGGTTTCATCGAAACAACTGCTTTCGATTTCCACACCAGGATTGCCCCGTCAACCGAGTCATGAATTTGTTAGGCTACTCAAGCTCTTGATGGGATACGAACTCGCGACCGGCACGTTATGAAGTCAGCGAAGGGATTGATTAGAAAGGATCCCCCACCCAATCTTCATGTCCGTGCCGAATACGGATCACGAATATGCTGCCGTCTTCAATGATGCGATACACTACAAGGTGAGCCTTGAACGGATGAATCCTGACCGGAGGAGAGATCTCATGCCGTTCGCGCGCCATTCTCGGATTGGTGGCGATGAGCTCGAACAGGGCAAAAAGCTCATCGTGATACTGTTTGGCAATTAATGCTCCGAAGACACGGACGCCTTCCTCTGCAATGGAAATAATATCTTCTTCCGCTTGGACCGAAAGGCTAAATGGCATCAAGCGCGTCCGCGGCTGATCTCGGCTCGAGCGGTGGCTGCAGCAAACAACTCCTCCCCTGAACGACTCCCAACTCCGCTACTAATCCCGTCATCGACAAATCGCTGCATCTCAGCAATCTTATCCGTACGGGCTTGGTCTCTGCGGATCAGGTCTCTGACATAGTCGCTTGCATTCGAGTATCGACCCGTCTTTGCCTGTGCTTCGACCCAATCCTTCATGGGGTCCGGCAGGGATACATTCATCGTCGCCATTTGAGTCTCCTTGATACTGCAAGATACCGATTAATGGCAAAGTTTGTCAAACTGACGATGATGTCACAATCGCCTTGATGGGATACGAACTCGCGACCGGCACGTTATGAAGTCAGCGAAGGGATTGATTAGAAAGGATCCCCCACCCAATCTTCATGTCCGTGCCGAATACGGATCACGAATATGCTGCCGTCTTCAATGATGCGATACACTACAAGGTGAGCCTTGAACGGATGAATCCTGACCGGAGGAGAGATCTCATGCCGTTCGCGCGCCATTCTCGGATTGGTGGCGATAAGCTCGAACAGGGCAAAAAGCTCATCGTGATACTGTTTGGCAATTAATGCTCCGAAGACACGGACGCCTTCCTCTGCAATGGAAATAATATCTTCTTCCGCTTGGACCGAAAGGCTAAATGGCATCAAGCGCGTCCGCGGCTAATCTCGGCTCGAGCGGTGGCTGCAGCAAACAACTCCTCCCCTGAACGACTCCCAACTCCGCTACTAATCCCGTCATCGACAAATCGCTGCATCTCAGCAATCTTATCCGTACGGGCTTGGTCTCTGCGGATCAGGTCTCTGACATAATCGCTTGCATTCGAGTATCGACCCGTCTTTGCCTGTGCTTCGACCCAATCCTTCATGGGGTCCGGCAGGGATACATTCATCATCGCCATTTGAGTCTCCTTGATACTCCAAGATACCGATTAATGGCAAAGTTTGTCAAACTGACGATGATGTCACAATTGCCTTGAAAGGGATCTGAACCGCTAACCCTGTTCAACTCATGGCGAATACTGACGCATTCGCTTCCACTTAAAAGCGGGGTGGTGGAGAGTGAGATGAGCTAACGTTGCCGAACGCAAGGAGCACCTCAGTGAAATCCGATCCCAGCCACGATAATCTGCCCCGAGCACAAGAGCACCAACTGCGCCGATCGCAGCTACCGCGGGGCGACAATCATTCTCGCCAAGCAACAACGTTCATCAGCGAGGAACTGATGACCAAGTTCGACACGATCGCAGCGCCCGGCGCGATGACCAGCGCTGGACGAGCAGCACATTCAGACGCGCTCAATTTCGCCGAAGGGTCATTATCCTTAGCACAGCCGTATCGGCCGGAGCGGTGCACCCGGCGCGCCGTCAGCCGACCAGCGTTGGTCAAACCTTGCTCGGCGAAGACGGCCTGCATTGACGGCATTGCTCTAGACCCTTTATCTCGCCCCGTTGTTCAACGGGCCGACTGACAGAGCATGTTCGACGCCGGCATTGATGTGATAGCGCAGCAGTTGTATCGCGGTTTCTACATCACGGTTCAGTGCGGCCTCCTTCAAGGCGCGGTGTTCTGGGCGCGAGGCCGAGGGGCGAAAGGCCAGCGCGATCATCTGGTAGCGCAGATACTTGTCGAAAATATCGGCGTGGGTCTGCATCAGCACGCGTGAGCCGCAGGCCGAAATCAACATCTGATGAAATGACCAGTCGCTGCGGCGCCAGGCGTTGATATCCGAGGTATCGCCAGCCTCCAGCCGCTCCTCATGACTGTCCAGCTTATGATGCGCGGCGATAACGCCCGCCTCCCAGTCGAGGGTACCTGCCTCGAACGAGCGGGCAAGAGCGTGCTCCTCGAGCAGCAACCTCAACGCGGCAATCTCGCGCAGGCCGGCTTCGGAGATCGGAGCAACCTCGAAACCACGCTGTCCTTCGGCACGCACGAAACCATCGGCGGCGAGCCGGCTCAACGCCTCGCGCAACGTGCTCGTGCCGGCGTTGTAGCCATCGCGCAAACCCTCGAGCTTCAGTTTTTGCCCTGGCTTTAGCCGCCCCATGATGATATCTGCGCGGAGACTTTGATACACTGTCTCGCCAAAGGGCTGCCCGGCATCCGACATGTCGTTCATCGACCGCCCTCCGCCAGCAAACCATGTTCGACGGTGTAATCGATGCAGGCACCGATATGGCGCGTCAACAGCCCCTGGGCGCGGGGGATATCGCGCTTGAGTCCACACTCCAGCAATTCGTGATGTTCTTCGGCCGCGACCGAACCGCGGAACATGACCAGCAGGACCTGGTATCTCAGGAACCGGTCGAAAATCCGGTCGTGCGTGGCCAGTAGCTCCTGCGAACCGCAGGCGGCGATCAACGCGACATGGAATTCGCGATCGTAACGCTTCCAGACCTCCGAGACCGTACGGTCGCCCGCGAGCATCTTCTCTTCCATCCGCGACAGCTTGTGGTGCGCGGCCACCACGCCCGCCTCCCATTCGATGTCTCCGGCCGCAAAGGAGGCCTCGACCGCATGACATTCGAGCAGGATGCGCATGTCCGAGATTTCTCGAAGATCACGGGCCGAGATCGGCGCGACCTCGAAGCCTTTCTGCGTTTCGAAGCGGATCAATCCCTCGGAGACGAGCCGCAACAACACTTCGCGCAGGGTGGCAACGCTCACGGCATAATGGCCACGCAGTTGTTCCAGGCGCAGCTTTCTCTCCGGCTCCAGCCGGCCGAAGATAATGTCGCTCCGAAGCCGGTGATAGATCTGGTCCCCGACCGTGTCGGGCAGTGACAATGCGATGGTCATAAAAGTCTCTCCCAAAACGCATTTGAGCCGAACCTCCGGGTCTGCGCAAGATGTCTGCTCAATTACAAATCATATGTTAAAATGAAAAATATCATATGAATACAGAATCCGTGGTTGATTTCGAATTTGCCAGATGGCAGTCTCGCTTTTGGAGGGGCGGCAAGGAGGAATGCCGTCATCATCAATGGGAGGAGAAATTATGGCTGCCAGACTTACCCGGCGCAGTGTCGTCGCTCTCGGTTCCGCCGCATTGGCCGCGCCGTTCCTGTCGCGCTTCGCGCACGCCCAGGAGCCGTTGCATATCCGGTTCTCGGCCGTCTTCTCGGAGCAGGACATCCGTGCCGAGATGATGAAGAAATTTGTCGAAGGCATCGGCTCCGGCTTCCGATACGAAGGCTTTTACGGGGGCGTCCTGTTCAAGCAGGGCACCGAACTCGTCGCGCTCCAGCGCGGCAATCTCGAAATGGGCAATATCGCGCCGCAGGACGTCTCCAATCAGGTACCCGCCTGGTCGATCCTGACGTCCGGCTACCTGTTCCGGGACTCGGCGCACATGACCAATTTCTTCGCGAGCGATGCTGGTGCCGAGATGAAGAAAATGGCCGAGGACCAGCTCGGCATCAAGATTCTCGGACCAACCTTCTATGGCACCCGGCAGGTCGGTCTCAACACGACAAAGAAGGTGAGCGTTCCCGCCGATCTCGCTGGCGTCAAGCTGCGCATGCCGGGCGGTGAAGCCTGGCAGTTCCTGGGTACCGCGCTCGGCGCGAACCCGACGCCGATGGCCTATGCCGAAGTCTATACCGGCCTCCAGACCGGCGCGATCGACGGTCAGGACAATCCGCTGCCCAACGTCCAGAACATGAAGTTCTTCGAGGTGATGAAGCAGGTCGTGCTGACCTCTCACCTTGTCGCCTTCGATCTGCTGACGTTGTCGAAGAAGGTCTGGGATGGCCTTTCCCCGGAGCAGCAGAAAACGGTGCAAGCCGCCGCCGACGCGGCGATCGAGTGGAGCACCGCCGAGCACGTCAAGAAAGAAGAGGCACTGGCCGCCGAGTTCAAGGAAAAGGGCTTGGACGTCTACGCGCCTGATATCGAAGCCTTCCGCGTCCATGTCCAGAAGGCCTATGCCGAATCCGCGCTCGCCAAGGACTGGCCGGCAGGCATGGCCGAGCGCATCGCCGCGCTTTGATCTCATGCTGCGGCTCGCGACAAACGCGGGCCGTATCCCTATCCGTCGGCCTCGGGAAAGCCCATGACACATTCCAGACTTTTCGATTGGCTGAGGCGGCGCGCGGAAGACGTGTCGGTGTTGCTGCTGCTTGCCATGTTCATCGTCTTCATGATCCAGATCGTGTCACGCTACGTTCTCAACCTGCCGATCGGTTGGACGCATGAGATCAGCGTCGTGCTCTGGATCTGGCTTGTGCTGTTCGGGGCATCCTTCATCGTGCGTGATTCCGAAGAAATGCGCTTCGACTTGGTCTACGCATCAGTCGGAGAACGGGCGCGAAGGATCATGGCTTTGATCACCGCGGTGATCCTCGTCGCCCTCTTCGCGCTTGGCCTGCCCGCTGCCTTTGACTATGTCACCTTCATGAAGGTGGAGAAGACTGCCTATCTCGGCATTCGCTTCGACTGGCTCTATTCGATCTACATCGTCTTCGCCGTCGCCCTGATCGTCCGCCATCTCTGGATCGGCTGGACTTCCGTCTTCGGCAAGGCGCCGGAGGCCTACGATCCCACCAAGGCGAGTTCCGGCGTATGAATTTCACCAGTCCATTTTCGATCGCCATCGTTGTGATCACAGCACTCGCGCTGCTTGGAATGCCGATTGGTCTGTCCATGATCTGCGGCTCCATCCTCTATCTCTGGATGGCCGGCATGGATATGGGTACGGTCGCCGAGCAGTTCCTCAATGGCATGTATTCCAATTACATCATTCTCGCCGTGCCGCTCTTCATATTTGCCGCGGAGATCATGAATTCCGGCTCGATGACGGAACGGCTCCTGCGCTTCTGCAATGTTCTGGTTGGGCGTTTTCGTGGCGGTCTTGCCCAGGTCAACGTCATCCAGAGTCTGATCTTCGCCGGCATGTCCGGATCGGCCATCGCCGATGCCGCCGGCTCCGGCCGGATGATGCAGAACATGATGACGCGCGAGAACCGCTACACGCCGAGCTATGCGGCGGCGCTCACTGCGGTTACGGCCGTCATCGGCCCAATCCTGCCCCCCTCTATCCCGATGGTGATCTACGCACTCGTCTCCGATGCATCGATCGGCTACCTCTTCCTCGGTGGCGTCGTGCCAGGTCTGATCATGACGGCGATGCAGATGCTGCAGGTGGGCTGGGACGCGCGGCGGAAGAATTTCCCTGTGGAAGAGCCGGTGCCGCTGAAGGATGTTCCACGCATCACGTGGCAGGCCTTTCCGACACTACTGATGCCCGTCATCCTTCTTGGCTGCATCTATTCCGGCGTCACGACGCCCACCGAAGCCGCCGCACTCGCCGCAGCCTACGCAGTCATCGTCTCGACGGTCATCTACCGCAGCCTGACATTGCGCGAGGGCTACAATGCCGTACTGGTCAGCGCCAAGACTTCGGCCTCGATCGGCATGATGATCGGCGGCGCGCTGGTGTTCAACTATGTCGTCACGATCGAGAATCTTCCGGAATCGCTACGCGCGATCCTGACAAGCTGGGACCTCAACTGGTGGCAGTTCCTGCTGCTGGTCAATGCCATCCTGCTGCTGCTCGGTTGCGTGCTCGAAGGCACGGCAGTGCTTCTGATCATCGTGCCGGTGTTCATCCCGACGGCACAGGCGCTCGGCATCGATCTCGTCCATTTCGGCGTGGTCGTGGTCGTCAACATCATGCTCGGGCTGGTGACCCCACCCTATGGCCTGTTGCTTTTCATCATGACCAACATTTCCGGCTCGCCAATGCGCAGCATCATCCGCGATTGCATGCCCTTCCTTGCATGGATGGTGCTGTGTCTCGCGCTCATCACCTTCTTCCCCGAACTCGTGCTGTGGCTGCCGCGCATGGCCGGTTATGGCGGCTGACGGAACGGAGAGCAATCATGACCATCTATATTCTCAACGGCCCCAACCTCAACCGCCTCGGCAAACGAGAGCCCGACATCTATGGCTCGACCACGCTCGCCGAGATCGAGATCTGGAGCCGGCAGGCCGCTGGCGATCACCCGATAGAATTCCGTCAGTCCAACGCCGAATACCAGCTCGTCGACTGGATCCACGAAGCGATTGATGTTTCCGCCGCCGGTATCATCATCAATCCCGCCGGCCTCAGCTTCAACTCGATCCCGGTCCTCGACGCATTGAAGATGTTTCCGCGCCCAATCATCGAGCTTCACATTTCCAATATCCACCGCCGCGAAGACATCTATCAGAAGTCTCTGATGTCGCGTGCCGCAACCGCAGTCATCGCCGGTCTCGGCGCCAAGGGATATCCCATCGCCGTGCGAGCTTTGCTCGACATGGTGAAATCGAGGTGACCGGCCGATGTCGCAGCCGCGCGAGATAAGAGTCGGGTTGATCGGCACCGGGATCGGGCAGTCGAAATCTCCCATGCTGCACGAAACGGAAGCAGCCTCGCAGGGTCTTGAACTCTCCTACGAGCTTATCGGTCTCGATGCACGAGGTCTTGCACCATCTGCACTGCCCACCCTGCTCGCGGAGGCGGAAGCCGCGGGTTTCGATGGCATCAACATCACTCATCCTTGTAAGCAGCGCGTCATCCCGCTGCTCGACGATCTTTCCGAGGACGCCCGCCAGCTCGGCGCCGTCAACACGGTTGTCTTCAGGGAGGGGCGACGGACAGGTCACAACACGGACTGGTCTGGCTTCATGGAGAGCTTTCGTCGCGGCCTGCCCGACGCCGCCATCGACACCGTGCTGCAACTCGGCGCTGGTGGCGCGGGTGCGGCCGTTGCGCATGCAGCGCTCCGCATGGGTGTCGACAGACTGTTGCTGAGTGATGTCAACGTCCCCCAAGCCAAGGCGCTGGCGCAATCCCTAAACCGCCGTGCTGATCGCGATTTCGCGATCGTGACGACGGATCTCGCCGAGGCAGCGGCCAAAGCGGATGGCCTGATCAATGCGACGCCAATCGGCATGGACGCGCATCCCGGTCTTCCACTCGACCCGACGCTGCTGGCCAACCAACACTGGGTCGCGGATATCGTCTATTTCCCGATCGAAACCGCCCTGCTGTCGCTGGCGCGGTCGCGCGGCTGCCGCGTGCTCGACGGCGGCGGCATGGCGGTGTTCCAGGCGGCCGGGGCATTCCGGCTGTTCACCGGCCGCGAGCCGGATGTCGAGCGCATGCTCGCCACATTCCGCGCAGCGCTCGCGGCAGAGGTGCCATAGCAACCAATCTTCGAAGGAGGGCCAGATGAAGACGTCGATTGCAACCGTTTCGATCAGCGGCGCACTGGACGAGAAACTTGCCGCCATCGCGGCGGCGGGTTTCGACGGCGTCGAGATTTTCGAGAACGACCTGCTCGTCTACGACGCCAGTCCACGCGACGTCGGAGGGATGGTGCGCGACCAGGGCCTACACATCACCCTCTTCCAGCCATTCCGCGATTTCGAGGGTATGCCCAATACGCAACGCGACCGGGCTTTCGATCGAGCCGAACGCAAGTTCGATGTCATGCAGGAACTCGGCGCCGATCTCGTTCTGGTCTGCTCGAATGTCTCCCCGGCGTCCCTGGGAGGCATTGATCGCGCGGCTGCGGATTTCCATGAACTGGGGGAACGTGCCGCAAAACGGGGACTGCGCATCGGCTACGAGGCACTGGCCTGGGGACGATACGTAAACGATCATCGAGACGCCTGGGAGGTGGTTCGCCGCGCCGACCACGCCAATGTCGGCCTGATCCTCGACAGTTTTCACACCCTGGCACGCAAGATCGATGTCGGTTCGATCCGTTCCATCCCGCGTGACAAGATCTTCTTCGTGCAGCTTGCAGATGCGCCGTTGATCGACATGGACGTGCTCTACTGGAGCCGGCATTATCGCAACATGCCGGGCGAAGGTGACCTTCCCGTCACGGATTTCACACGCTCGGTGGCCGCCACCGGGTATGACGGGTATTTCTCGCTGGAGATCTTCAACGACCAGTTCCGTGCCGGCTCGCCACGTCAGATCGCGCAGGATGGCTACCGGTCCCTGATCCATCTTGGAGATCAGGTTCGTCGCCGTGAGCCGGATGCCCGCATCCCGCTGCCCGACATGCCGGATCGCATGGCCGTGGGCAAGGTCGCTTTTATCGAATTTGTCACGGATGGCGACGAGAAGGGTGAGATCCTCGGGCTTCTCGCATCCATGGGGTTTGTTCCGACCGCCCGCCATCGCAGCAAGTCCGTGACAGTCTACCAGCAGGGCGAGATCCGCATCGTCGTGAATACCGAGACGGCTGGCTATGCCGGCGCATCCTATAATTTCCACGGTACGACAGCCTATGCCATAGGGCTTCAGGTATCGGACGCGGTAGGCGCGCTTGCGCGTGCGCTCGGCCTTGGTGCCGGCGCCTTCACGCAATCTCCCGGTCCGGGCGAAACGGCGATGCCGGCAATCTATGGTCCCGGCGGCAGCGTCATTTATTTTCTTGACGCAAGCCCTTCGCTGTCGCGGATCTGGCAGACGGAATTCGAACCCATCAAGCCTGCCCACACTGACGCCCCGGCCGGGCTCCTCGGCATCGACCACATCGCCCAGACTGTAGAATACGGAGAACTGCCTACGGCCGTGTTGTTCTACACGTCCCTTCTCGCGATCGAGAAAACCCCGGTTTTCGATGTGATCGACCCGGCCGGCATGGTTCGCAGCCAGGTGGTTGCCGACCCTTCAGGCGGCCTTCGCATCACCCTGAACGGTGCCGAAAACCGCCGCACCCTGGCCGGCCATTTCATCGCCGAGAATTTCGGTCCCGCCATCCAGCATATCGCTTTCCAGACAGCGGACATCTTCGCGACGGCCAACGCCTTGACCAAGAACGGCTTCAGAAGCCTGAAAATCAGCCGCAACTATTACGACGATGTCGAGGCTCGCTTCGGCCTCGATGCCGAATTCACCGATAGTCTCCGAGCGTCTGACATCCTCTATGACCGTGACGAGCACGGCGAGTATCTCCAGCTCTACAGTTCTGTATATGGCGAGGGCTTTTTCTTCGAGATCGTCGAACGGCGCGGTTATCGCGGCTATGGCGCCGCCAATGCGATCTTTCGCATTGCTGCCCAAAAGCGGCAAATCAGGCCGGACGGTGTGCCGGGCATAACGAAGATAGATCGAGAATAAATATTCGGACCTGATGGTGATTTGCAGGTCGTGGCCCAATTCTGCGCCACACTCAAGTCATCTGCACGGAAGCCTCGGTTAAAGCCAATTTGAATAATCGACACGATCTCGACGAAATGCGATCCAAGTACTCGAAATATATCCGCTGCGAGTTCCAACGATTGGTCTTGAAGGGATCAGAACTTCCGACCCTGCGTTTCCATCGAGCTAAGGCGCTGAAAATGCTTATCTATGAAGGTCGTTCTCGTCCGGAGAACGGCCAATTGGGGCCGAAGGGGACGGTTTGGTTTCGGAACGAAATAATGGAAAGACGGATTTACCCCTTGGGTTGCGTGCCGACAATAGCTTCCATAGTCGCCCACCCAATGGAGATGTGAGCAAAATGCAGGCACTCTTCGACAGCATCCCGCTCTGCAAGAATGGTACAGATGGCTTCTAGCGCGTCCCAGTCGTGCAGCCCGAGAATCTCGAAAGCTTCGTCTTTTGTCGTGTGGATCGGGCGAAGGCCCTTTCGTCACCGCCCAGGATTTGAAGACGCCGTCGAGTTCGAGCCGGAGATCGTAGTGCAACCGCGTCGCGTCGTGCTTCTGGATGACGAACCGCCGGCGATTCGACGCCTTGACGGAAGCCTCGCCACTCGGCTCGGCCGTCTTCTTGAAATCGCGCTTGGAACGGTATGTCGAAAGAGTGTCGACCATTGGCTTGTCACCCTACGCACACAATACTGGGTCGGCTGAGTGCCGAACAGAAATACTCAGCGGCCAGACACGCGTATCGCGCCCGCCTCACCCAGGCTGCGCTGAACGGCAGCGATCTGGCTTACGGCGATATCGGCAGAGACTTCGATTTCGCCTGCGAGCTTGGCATCGCTGCGAGCTCCTTCCTCATGGGAGGCATCACCGCCGGAGGGTGAAATTCCGGCGCTATTCTCGGATTTTGCTGACTGAACGAAAATGTCCGGCCGCGAAACCCCACACTGCTGGACCAGGTGTTCGACCGCAAGATCGGCGGCTTCTCGTGTTTCGAACGTGGCGCGGATGGTGATCGTGCTGTCGTCGGCCATGGCCTGTCTCCCGTGTTGCTTCCTTACCCCACAAACGTCGGGAACCGTCGGTAGTTTCGCGGCTGATCGAAGACTCTTTGAACTGGAGTTGGATTCTTGCCGCTCCACTGGTATGTTCTGTTTTTGTTCGATCCAGCTGAAGGTCTTCTGCCATGAACCTCATGGTCTCGGCTCCCGTCCGCAAAATCCTCCATGTGGACATGGACGCCTTTTATGCGTCGGTCGAGCAGCGCGATAACCCGGAACTTCGCGGGCCACCGCTCGCCGTCGGCGGTTCGGCGGCACGCGGTGTCGTTTCGGCGGCGCGAAAGTTCGGCGTCCATTCCGCCATGCCGTCAGTCACGGCCGCCCGCAAATGCCCCGGCCTGATCTTCGTGTCGCCGCGGTTCGACGTCTACAAGGCGGTCTCACAGCAGATCCGTGAGATTTTCGCGGAATACACGCCGCTGATCGAACCGCTGTCCCTTGATGAAGCCAATCTGGACGTCACCGAAGACCTGAAAGGCATGGAAATCGCAACCGAGATCGCCTTGGAAATCAGGGCAAAGATCAAACAGGTGACCGGGCTCAATGCATCCGCCGGAATTTCCTATAACAAGTTCCTCGCCAAGATGGCGAGCGACCTGAACAAGCCCAATGGCCAGGCGGTGATTACGCGGCCGAAAGGACCGGCATTGGTGGAAGCCTTGCCCGTCAAGAAATTCCATGGTGTCGGACCTGCGACAGCCGAGCGCATGAAGAAACACGGGATCGAGACGGGCGCCGACCTGAAGTCGAAGTCGCTGGAGTTTCTGACCGAGCACTTCGGTAAGTCCGGCCCCTACTGCAATGGCATTGCCCGCGGCATTGACGACCGGCTGGTGCGGCCAGACCGCATCCGCAAGTCCGTCGGGGCGGAAGACACGTTCGCAGAAGATATCGATGATCTCGACCGTGCCAGGGCGGAGTCGAGAGCTCTGACGGAAAAGGTCTGGCGGTTTTGCGCAACGCACGGCATCAGCGGGAAGACGGTCACCGTCAAAGTGAAATATTCCGACTTTACGCAAGTAACCCGTAGCCGAACGGCTGCGCGGTCGTATCGGGGCGTCTTTGATATTCTGGACGCCGCTGAGACATTGCTTGCGACCGTTCATCCTTTCAAACTGCCGGTCAGGTTGCTCGGCGTCACCTTGTCGTCACTCAGCAACGACAGCGGCCGCGATGAGGAACAACCGCAGTTCGGGTTCGATTTTGTGAGGTGAGCAGGATTGAGTGATCAGAAAGCCGTGCCCTTATCCCGCGTTCGCGTCATTGATCTGGAAACGGCAGGGAACGGACCGAATGACATCTGTGAGATCGGATGGCAGGATGTCGTTCTAGAGCCTGATGGACGATGGACCGTCAACGACGACCGTGGCGCAGTCTTCGTCAATCCAGGTCGGCCGATTTCGCCTGAGACAATGGCCATCCATCATATTCTCGACGAGCAGGTGGCAAGCGCGCCGTACTGGAAACAGGCTGCGCCGCACATCTTGCGTCCCTCCGGCAGCATCGACGCATTCGCGGCCCACCGCGCTACCTTCGAACAGAGATATTGCACGCCCCGCCTCACCGGCGGCCTGCCCTGGATCTGTACCTGGAAATGCGCAATGCGGGTCTGGCCCGACCTACCGCGCTTCTCCAACCAGATGCTGCGCTATCAGCGGATGCCGGCAGGTCTGATCCATAAGATCGGGCTGCCGGCGCATCGAGGCATGCCGGACGCCTATGTGACAGCCCATCATCTGCGGGACCTGTTGAACGCTGCGTCGCTCGACCAGTTGCTGGCCTGGAGTGACGAGCCCGGCCTGTTGCCGCGTGTGCCTTCTGGTGCAGATCGTGGCAAGGGGTGGGATCGTCTCAGCACGGAGGCTCTTACCGAATTCCTGCGTGATCGGGATGCCGATATTCGCTTCAGCGCCGGAACCGAGATGGCGAGGCGGGGTGAGATCGGGCGGCCTGGTGTCGTCGAGCCTGCGCAGCGGACACTCATATGACGCCGCGCCCGGAAGCGACCGAGTATCCGCAGACGCCGGACGGCCGATATTTTGTCGTTCGCGGTCGACTCTGGCGCAGGAGCAACCCGGCGCTGGACGAAGAAACCAGGCAGCGTTTGGACAAGGACCTCATGTCTGCGCGCCGATCGGTCCGCGCCGCAAAAAACGATCGCGACGCCATCGCGCAAGCACGCCGACTGGTGAACGATGCCAAGACAGCGCTCGGCGAACGCGGCCCCGTTTGGTGGGCGGACGGTGAGCCCGACTACAACAGGCATCTGGTCAAGAACACGCCCTATGCCGTTTGGTTTGCGCGCCTGCAAGAAGGGGGCATTGATTGAAGACCCGCCAGCCCCTTATCCTGACTGCACGCATCAACGAAAGCGACCTAGAGCCCTTCGACCGCCTCAGGCGTGAGCATTTTCCGCCGGAGCGAAACTTTCTTCGGGCACATCTCACGATGTGTCATCGTCTGCCGGGCGAATACCTTGAGCGGATCATCGAGATACTGGAGCAGAAGGCGATGACGCAGGCGCAAATCCAGGCGGAGGTGAAATGCCTTCGCCATCTTGGCGCGGGCGTTGCGTTCATGATCGACAGTCCTGACCTTGAGAAGGTCCATGCCTCGCTTAAGTCTGCCTTTTCAACCTGGCTGGGTGGTCAAGATATGCAGAAATGGCGGCCGCACATCACCGTGCACAACAAGGTCTCGAGACCAACTGCGGACACTTTGTACGAAACGCTGTCTCGCGGTTTCAAACCAGCCACCGTGACGGTTGAGGGCATGGATTTGTGGAGATACATGAATGGTCCGTGGGAGCGTGAAAAGCGCATCGACTTCCGCAAGCAATCTGGCTGAGAGGTTCAGCTTTCAATGTCGGTTCACCAACCTTCGTTGACGATGGCCCATGGAGTTAAAACGTCGGCACCCGTTGCCGCGCGAGCCGGCTGACAAAATAGTGGGATAGCAACAGAGCGCCTAAGCCTTGTGAAGGGCGCCGGGCTTGTGAGCGGCCCGCTTGCCCGTCTTCGCGCTTTCGACAATGTACTGGGGATCCGTTTTGGAGGCCTTGACCTTATGTCCCTTGATCTTCGTCGGTGTCGTCTGTTTCTTGACCACCTTCCCCTCGGTCTTGCCCTGACTGGTCTCCCACTCGACCTTGTCGCCCTTGCTAAGCTTCCTTGCCATGCTGATATCTCCTAGGATTTTTTGGCATGTAGCCGACGAGTGCTATTTCAGTTTGCTGGATGCCCAGTCGCGGCCCTCGTCCCCGCCCCACAGAAGCCAGGCGATGTAGCCGGCGGACGGATTGTCGTCGTCGCCGAAATTCTTGGCGCGCTTGTCGACCTTATGCCGCGCAAAGTAGCTCTTCATCCGTTTGACGGTGGCGAGGCTGAGTTCACGTTGGTTCTTCAGATCGCGAGCCCGCGCCACGCCGATTTCGGTCCCGCCCCGCTTGAACTTCTCGCGCAATCCCAACCCTTTTGCCGCCTGCTCGGCCATTGCTGCTGTTGGCTTGAAGGTATCAGTCATCGACGGCCCTCATCGAACATGTCAGGATCTGCGAGTAAGGCGGGCATGGTCTGCCCGCCTGCGCTGTCACATCTCAACCTTGGCGTTGTCGCCAAGATTTGGTCTTGTGTTTGTAACCGCCGCCGCCGCCATCTTGATATAGCTGATCACTGTGCCAGGGATGTCCCAGTATTCGGCAGAGTTCGGCGTGACCTTCAGGATGCGGATCGACGGATCGTCGGCGCTGTCCCACCAAGCCTTTGCGGGCGTCGACCACAGGTCGCGGATTTTCTCGCGGTCGTTTCGCACCTCGGCGACGCCGGAGATGGATACATATTTTTGCCCCTTTGAGTCCGCAAACGCCAGGCAGACCTTCGGGTGCTCAGCGACCTCATCATCCTTGTGACTATCGACGTCCGTCAGGAAATAGAAGGCATTCTCGATCCGCTCGCCATGAGCGGACATTGGCCTTGCCTTCAGGTCTGAACCGGATTGGGTGGTAAGCATGCAGAACCCGATTTTTTCGGCGAGCTCCCAGACTTTTTCGTTTTCATCTTCGATATTCGCCACGCGTTTTCTCCTATAGCGGCTGGAGAAAACGGTCGATAATGCAGGAAGTTCCTTGAAAGTAGCCAGCTGCAGGTCAGATTGGCGCTTTCTGTCGGAAGACTTTCTCCAGGAATAGAAGCCACTGTGGGCCCTCATCCATCGCCACTGTAAAAACGAGCCGCGGATCCCGGTATTCGCCCTGACAGAATTTCGTCAGCGCAGCGCGCTGCTTTAGGGTGGGATTACCTGAAAAGCTCATCGCCAAGCCGCGAGGCCCAGCATCGATCCTGCAGACACTATACGCAGCGGCCGCAACGCGAAGTCTGGCAAGGCGGATGAGTGTGGAGACCTCATCAGGCAGCTCGCCAAAACGGTCGTCGAACTCGTCTTCCAGTTCATCCAGGGCACCCTGATCAATCGCGCGAAGCAATCGAGTATACAGGTTCAGCCGCACCGTGCCGTCCGACACATAGTCTTCGGGTATCGATTGGGTGATGCCAATATTGATTGCAACATCCTGTTGTTCACGAAATCCCTGCTTTCCGCCCGCCAGCACCGCGCGTTCTAGGAGTCTTTGATATAGACTGACGCCAAGCAGTTTCATGTGCCCTGCCTGATCGTCTCCAACAATATCGCCGGCGCCGCGCATGTCGAGATCCTGCATGCTTAAGGCAAAGCCCGCGCCCAAGCGATCGTAGGCTTCCATGGTCGAGAGGCGCGCGCGCGTTTCTTCCGAGATGTCGTCCTCTGACAAAAGCATTGCAGATCCTTGGGTCCGACCACGTCCGACTCTGCCCCGAAGCTGGTGTAACTGAGCCAGGCCAAATCGATCGGCCCGCCAAATGAAGATGGTGTTCGCACGCGGGATATCGAGCCCGCTTTCGATGATATTGGTGGACAGGAGAACGTCCCCATCGCCGTCGCCAAATCCGACCACGACCTCGTCCAGGTCTGCAGCTTTCATTTTACCGTGTGCGACGCGGACCGATAGCTCGGGGACGAGGTCTTTCAGCGTTTCGTGAACGCCGTCGATGTCTTCGATTTGCGGTACAACAACGAAACTCTGCCCGCCGCGGCGAAACTCGCGCAGCAGCGCGACACGCATGGAAGCGCGATCGAATGGCCCAAGTGTAGTTCTGACCGGCCGACGTTTTGATGGCGACGTCGCAAGGATGCTGACATCCTGGATACCGATCATCGCTGATTGCAACGTCCGGGGGATCGGTGTCGCTGACATGGCCAGCAGATGCAATGCGGGCGAAAGCGATCTCATCGCCTGTTTGTCGCGCGCGCCGAACTTGTGCTCTTCATCGATGATCAGCAGGCCGAGCCGGGCGAACCGAACATCCTCCGCAAGAACCGCCTGCGTAGCGATGACGATGCCGACGTCACCTGACGCCAATCCGGCCTTTACATCCGCTGCCGTCTTCCGATCGACAATCCTCGACAGCATCTCTACCTTGACATCCGTGTTGGCAAACCGACGCTCGAATGTGAGATAATGCTGACGGACCAGAACCGTGGTCGGCGCTATGACAATTACCTGCGCGCCACACAAAGCGACTGCGGCCGCCGCCCTCAAGGCAATTTCGGTCTTGCCGAATCCGACATCGCCGCAGACGAGACGATTCATCGGCTTTCCAGAGCTCAAATCCTGCAAGACCGAGCGAGTGGCCGATGACTGATGTGCTGTCTCCGCGTAGGGAAAGCGCCGCACGAAGTCGGCGTAAGCCTTCTGTGAGGGAATGAACATTTCCGCGGTGGTTTGGCGACGCAGCTTGGCAAGTCGACGCAGGTGCCTCGCAGCTTTTTTGATGTCCGTATCAATTGCGGTCCGACGTTTGGCCCAAGCCCTGGTGTGCAGGCGGTCCAGTGTGACTGTTTCGGGCGACGATCCGTATCGCCACAGCTTGCCGAACTCGACCATCGGCACGAGGATGGAGCCGCCCTCCCGATATTCGAGCCGCGCCGCGTCCTGACGGATTCCCTCGACATCAAGCGTTTCGAGCCCCTGCAAGATCCCGACACCGTGGTCCTCGTGAACCACGACGTCACCAAGCTGGATTTGCGGCTCATTCAAGAATGATGACGTATCGATCTCATCGGTCTCTTCGCCCAGCACGTCCGCAGTCGTCACGACCTGAATGTGGTCGATGGCAAAGCCTCGCTCCAATTCGCAGTTCAGTGTCAACACGGATCCCGCCGGCGCTGAAACGCACGCCTTCCAGTCATCCACTGCCATCACATCTGATGTCTGAGCCACGGCGCGCACCAGATTTCCCATTGAGCGACCGCAGCCGGCGAGCACCACAGATTGGCCCGCTTTCTTCCGCTGATCAACAAAATTGACCAAGGCTTTTCGGCGATTGCGCCCTTCAATGGAGCCTTGTGGACGAGCGTCGGCGTAATCGATGTCAAATCGGTCAAAACGTGCGATCTCTCGAAGGAACTCATCCCGGTGAAGGTAAAAGGTACGTGGTTTGCGGCGCGTGCCCAACTTTGACGGTGCACGGGCCTCTGTCGCGTCCTGAATGGTCGCAATGAGTTCGTCGAGTTTGCTTTCCCATCCTTCCTGTAAGGACAGCAAACTACCATCGACGGCACTAACGAGCTTCGGCATTGTGCCGTAAGTTCGCAGCAGTTGCTCTTCGACAGATACGGGACGACTATCGGCGGCGTCTGTGAAGCTGCTGAGGATCAGCTCGGAAGCCGGCCCAAATGTCATCTGATCGACCGTTTCAGTGGTTCGCTGAGTCTCAGCGTCGTAAAACCGTAGCTCCTCGATCCTGTCATCGCCGTCGAGCACGATCCGCATCGGAACTGGGCTACCAGCGGGAAAAATGTCGACGACGTCCTCGCGGAACACGAGCTCGCCAGGCTCGTCGGCAAGCGCCTCCTCCGAGTAACCAGTTCTAAGCGCGAATTTTCTGAATAAGTCACGATTAAATGGCTGCCCAACCTCGAGAGTGACCTCGCTTTCCCGCACGACAGAAAAAGGTGGGATTGGCTGCAGCACCGCTCTCAATGAGGTGATGAGCAGCCTCGGCTTAGACGAGGGTTGCAGCCAGAAACGGAGCGCATCCATACGCAGACCCATCACCTGTTTGGACGGCGCGACGCGATCGTAGGGAAGACAGTCCCATGGCGGCAGTAGGACAATCTCGATATCCGGACCGAAACATCCGGCTGCGTTCGCGATCCGCTCTGCCCTACCTCCCGTCAGCGCGATGTAGACATGCGGGCGCGGATCGGAATGCATGATTTCGACCAGTTTTGAGGCGATCAACGCGTTTGAGATTTGGACAGGGGCGGATAACGCCTGATTTGTGAAGCTTGAATACTCGGACACGCGCAAGCCAATCTCCAGTTTTTGTTCGGAGTAAAAAATGGTTTACACCAGCAGAGCTATGCGAAATGTCGAGCGACGGCATAGCCGCTCACGCTTGCAATCGCTGTCAGCACAGTCCCCCAGATCATATCGACGATGCTGAGTGAGATCGGCCAATTCTTCAGTGTCGACAGATTGGTGATATCGTAAGTTCCGTAGGCCGCCAGACCGAGCACGGCGCCGTAGCCCGCTGCCGTCCACAGCGATCTCGCCTCAAGCCCGGGCCAAACGGCCAGCACGACGATCGCTGCAGCGAAGAACAGGTAGAAAACTGCGGCGACCGCAAAATTAGGGGATGGAAGCATTAGATCGCCGAGCTGCTCTTCGTAAAATTCGCGAGCCACGACGCCGAGCCAGATGGCGTCGATGGCCAGGAACGACACGAGGGTTGCAATATAGGCAATTCCGAATGTTCTCACTATTGCACCCTTCCGTGTAACGACGCTGGCTTGTGGGTGCATCCGGAGGGATGCAAACCCAGCCTTCGCCGATCTATATTATTCGTGATATCTCGCTCTGCGCGATAACTCGTAGATCGATTGGGTGTTCCTCCAACTTTTAAGAATTGAGCGCGCTTGTTAGACCGCGGTTCAAACCTGTCGACCAGCTGGCTTGTCAGATACGCGCTGCAATGATCACGTTGCTGAAACGTGTGAGGCCTCGCCTCGAGCTGGTTTCTCCGGAACTAAGTTTCCTTAGCGTGGACGAACCCAAGACAGGGCCCCCTGGTCATCACCGCGGCTGGTGTCGTGAGCGTTCAAGTCGCCTCAGACAGCGAGCTTGCCACTATCTTTGCAGTATTTGAATTCAGCAATCTCTTGCCACCCCGCTCGGGTCTTGCAAAGATCTAAACCCTTCATTCCTAAATCAGGTTTCTCCAGCGCCGCGAGAACCGCACCGTGAACGCCCGTTCCCGGTCACCTCCGTGGTGGCGCAGAGTGGAAGGACGATTTACCCTCAAGGATCGCCTGACAGGATGCCCGCTCGATCAAGGCACAACCCACCTTATGAACACGATGTGATCCCTTGGTGGGAGACGTTCTGCCCAGTTGCCCCAGAGCCCAGGCTCCCATCGGTCGGTGTGGGAGTTCAAGCGTCGTGAGCTGCGGCCTCAGGTGACGGGAAAGCTCATCGTCATCGTAGCCGACGACGGAGATGTCTTGGGGGATGCGCAGCCCGGCTTCTGCGACGGCGCTGAAACAGCCCATCGCCATCTTGTCGTTTTGGCAGAAGATTGCCGTTGGCCGATCGGCGAGCGCCAGGAGTTTCTGCGTTGCGTCGAACCCCGACGTGGGGGTCCAGTTTCCCTCCACCACGAGCCTGTCATCATAGGGGATCTTCGCCTCCACAAGGGCCTCCCTGTAGCCGACAAGGCGATCCTGCGATGCTTCCATGAAGGTCTCGCCAATAATCGTGCCAATACGCCGATGCCCAAGCCCCACCAGCGAGGCGGTGGCCATTCGCCCGCCGTTGATTTCGTCGGGGACCACCGAGGGAAAGCGATGGTCACCGGTATAACAGTTGAGCAGGACAAGAGGGACCGGAAGGTCGTTGAAAACCGGGTCCAGCGAGACGCGCCGAGTGAAAATCGACATGTAGACGATGCCCTGGGCGCCGGCCTGGAGAAGCCGGGCCAAAGCCTTCTGTTCATGTTCCGCCCTGCCCTGGGTCTGTGCCACGAGAATGGTCACGTCGTTTTCCCAGGATTCGTGACGTGCGCCCTCGATAGCATTGACCGCCTCTGGCGTGGTCGCGAGCTGGTCTACGATGAAGCCCACGCAACCGCCGCGAAGATCGTCCAATCCAACGCGCCGGATTGGACTTCCCACGCCGTAGTTCAAGGATCGTGCGGCATCGAGCACCCGTGTCCGGAGATCTGGGGAGATCTTGATGTCGTTGACACTGTTGAGGACAACCGACACCGTGGCCTGCGAACATCCCGCGGCCTTGGCGACATCCATCATCGTCACACGCTTGTTCGTCTTCCGACCGCTCATGCCCACCCCACTGCACTGGTCGGATTTCTACATCAACTAATAAAATTCTTCCATTGACTAATAATTATTAGTCGCGCTAGCGTGTTTGCCGTCGAGGAGGACATCGCAATGACCGCACAGACATCGTTCGAATACGATATCGCCGCACAGATGGCGCAACTTTCCGAGGACGGCATCATCGGATTGAAGAATGCTTTCTCCCCGGAATGGGCGGACGAGATGCGCGAGGACATGATGACCGCCTTCTGGTCGGCCATCCAGCGGCCAGGCGGCGCGGTCGGCCGCGGACCGCGGCGCTGGTATGTGGAGATCCATCCGCAAGCTTTCCGGGGCTTCGTTGACCTGATCACACATCCCTGGCTCCTGGACATCTGCACGAATGTGCTCGGCCCGGATTTTCAGATCGTTGAAATCGGCCTTGATGTGCCGTTCCAAGGCGCGAAATATCAGCCCTGGCACCGCGATTTCCCTTCACCCGTCGATACCTATCGAGACCGCAAGATCACCTCTCTCGCCTTCAACCTGACCGGCGTCGATGTGACAGAGGACATGGGACCGTTCGAAGTGGCGCCCGGCACACAGTATGATGACGGCAGGGAGTGGAAGCACGAAATGTTTCCGGACAAGTCACTCTGGGAACGTTTTCAGGAACGGGGAACGCGAAAATATCCACGACGTGGCGACATTTCGTGCCGCTCCGCCTTGACGGTTCATCGCGGTACCGAACACCGCTCGCCAATCGCGCGTCCCGTCATGGTTCTCGGCGTCGATGCGCCGGGCGCGGGACATGCAGCGTTACACGATATGATGGTGACGCCCGATTGGTACGATGCCTTGCCAGATGTGGCGAAGAAACATCTCGTCTGCCGCGTCGTAACCGATCTGGTGCCGATCACCCAGAAGCACGACATCGAAGGTCTCGTCATGGGTGCTGATCCGATATGACATTTTAGTTTGCAGGGGACGTGCCTGGCGCCCTCAGCGGCGCAGCCGTTGGGCGGGCCGCAATGCTGCCGTGACGAGCAGCAAGAGCACGCCCGCTCCCATCGCCCGCAAATCTTGCCTGGGCCGCCGGGGCGGGACACGTGCATGGATCTGTTCGCGTAGCACCTCAAGCTGCTGACGAAGGTCGGCCAGTTCCTGGGCGACCGCCGGTCCCTGCACCTCGATCAGGCTGCTCGAGGCAGCCGCCTCTTCAATTTCGGCAAGGTACTCCCGCCACTGGGTGTCGCTCTCAAAACCGTGCTTACGAATGTCCGTCATCAAATAGCCTCCTCATTTCAAATCATGATCCCGCCGCCGGTGACCGGCACCACGGCGCCCATCATGTAGCTGCCGAGGTCGGACGCGAGCAGCACATAAGCACCGGCAAGTTCGGCGGGCTGCCCCGCGCGGCCAAGCAGAGACTGCTTGCCAAAACTTTCCGTCTTCTCGGGCGGCATCGTTGAGGGGATGAGCGGAGTCCAGATCGGCCCAGGCGCCACCGCGTTCACGCGAATGCCTTTATCGGCCACCATTTCGGCCAAGCCGGCCGTGAAGTTCGAGATTGCACCCTTTGTCGCGGCATAGGCCAGAAGCTGGGGTGAAGGCTTCCGAGACTGGATCGACGTTGTATTGATGATCGAACTCCCTGGCTTCATGTGCGGAACCGCGGCACGCGCGAGAAAAAAGGGAGCGTAGATGTTGGTGCGAAAAGTCGTATCCCATTCTTGCGTACTGATATCGCCGATCTCTTCATACGTTCGCTGAAAGGCGGCATTGTTGACCAGGATGTCCAGCCGCCCGAAATTCTCCAGGCACTGCCGAACCAAATGCTCACAATGATCCTCGCTCGTTATATCGCCCGGCAGGACAAGCGCCTTGCGTCCCGCCGTCTCCACCCATTGCGCCGTTTCATTCGCATCTTGATCTTCGCTGAGATAGGAAATGGCGACATCGGCACCTTCACGTGCAAATGCGATCGCGACAGCTCGACCGATCCCGGAATCCGCGCCGGTGATCAGCGCCACCTTGCCCTCCAGTCGACCCGATCCGATATAGCTTTCCTCGCCATGGTCGGGGACCGGCTTCATCGCCCCCGTCAGTCCGGGAGGGCTCTGTTCTTGAGGCGGCTGCGGGGGCAACGGACGGCGCGTCTCGGTTTCGGTCATCTCAGTCTCCAATCGGACGTCTCGGAGGCCAAAACTCGAACCGAGCGCCGATGTTCCCCGGATCTCGAGGGTGTTTAGATCGGCTTGCTTAAATAGGCCGAACCCGGCATTGCGAAGCGCCATGGCCGATGGGCTGCCTTGCTGATACCGATCCGACCGCCGCTCATTGCTACGCAAACTTGCGCGGGGAGCTCCAAGGAGAAGGGCGGCGACAGGACGGGAAGGCCATTCATGCCTCCGGTGATGCCGAGTGCCCTGCACAGGTTGCCTGGCCCCGCACAGAGTCTTCGCAGCACCACGCCCGCGCGGCGCTCTGCCATCACCCCAAGGCCATGCGTCGGTTCCAGTGCGCGGATCAGGACTGCGCTCCCTGGCTCGCAAACCAGATTGAAGCACCAGTGCAGCCCATAGGATCGATAGACATACGCGGTTGCCGGCTCGCCGAACATGGCGGCATTGGCAGGTGTTGGACCACGGAAGCTGTGCGAGGCCTCATCATCCTGTCGGTAGGCCTCCGTTTCCACGATGATGCCGCCCACGCCGTCGATCAGAAGGCGCATACCCATGAGATCCGCGGCGACCGCGACGGCGTCTCGTCCGAAAAAACTCTTATCCATGACGCATTGTTAAATCCGAATTGACACCACCGGAACACGTTCTCTGACAGCATCGTGGATTGCAATCTTGATCAGATTTCTTGGGCACCGTGGGGTATCGCCTCCAGCACGAGGCGGAATGTCAGTATTGGTACGCGGTTGGCATCCTGCAGCTCGACTGAAATGCTGTCGACGGGTTCATTCGGCAGACCGTCGACCGCCATCTCGGCGAGCAAGGTCTTCGCTTCTTCCTTGGCTCTTTGCAGATCAGAAAATTCGAAACCGCGGTCCGGCTGAAGGACGCCGTCCTGATCCTGGATCTTGAAATAGAATCGTTCCATTGGCCGCCTCCGCATGACTGTTGTGCGACAATGGCCTTTGTCACCAAACGTTCCCCGGGCCTCACCGATTGCGTCGCCGCCCGGCGAACTTTCAGAGAACGCCTTCGAAGCGAGTTCTAGCCCGGAACGTTGTCTCGACCTAAGAATTAGATCCCCATTGGAAAGTGGGGTCCTATGCGAAAAGTTCTTGTGGTAGAAGACGAGGTCCTGATCCGTCTCACATTGGTCGACGCGTTGCTTGCTGCAGGCTTCGACGTCGTTGAAGCGGGATCCGCCGACGAAGCCGCCGACATTATCGACGAACAGACGATTCATCTGCTTTTCACGGACATTCAGTTGCCAGGTACGATGACGGGAGTGGATCTCGCCCATGCGGTCGCCAGGCGTTTTCCAGATGCAGGAATCATCGTCGCGTCGGGCCGGCTAACCCCAGGCGCCGATGAACTGCCATCGGGTGCCGAATTTTTACCCAAACCCTATCGGTTCGAGGAAATCGTCACCCGCCTGAGCGCTATGTAACACCCGTAGAAACTGTGAGGGGCGTGGATGCGCGCGGGAATGCCGGATTCCTCAAATGGCCATATCCGTGGCATAACGTCGGCACCACACGTTACGGGACGCGCTGATGAAGATTGCGATGGCTACTGACAAGATCTCCTCGCGCGAGCGCTTCCTCGAAGCGATCGTCCAGAGCGCCATCGACTATGCCATCATTTCCATGGATCTTGACGGCCTCGTCACCAGCTGGAACGAGGGCGCGCGAAACATCCTGGGCTGGTCGGCCGATGATATGATCGGCAAGCCGGCAACCGTCTTCTTCACGCAGGAGGACAGGGAACGCGGCGTTCCCCAAAAGGAAATGACGGCCGCTCTCAATCGCGGCAGGGGAAATGACGAACGGTGGCACTTGCGGGCGGACGGCACGCTGTTCTGGGCGTCTGGCGAGATGATGGCTCTGCGTGCACCCGACGACACCGTCATCGGCTTCATCAAGATTCTCCGTGACAGAACCGAGGAGCGGGAGCGTGTCGATCGCGAGCGCCTGCTGATGCACGAACTCGGTCATCGCATGAAGAATACATTGTCCGTTGTCCAGGCAATCGTGACGCAGTCGTTGCGAAATGCTGCGTCGCTGGATGATGCTTCAGAGAAGCTGCAGTCGCGTATCGCCGGTTACGCGCGGGCGCACGAAATCCTCCTTCAGAAGGATTGGGTCAGTGCTACGCTCGCAGACGTGCTCGACGCCGCCAAAACAAATATCGGTCTGCAAGGAAGCGAGCGTCTCCGATCAGTCGGGCCCGACGTTCAATTGGGACCGCAGGCGGCCCTCTCCTTTTCGATGGTCTTTCACGAACTGCTGACAAATGCCTCCAAATACGGCGCTTTATCGAATGCAGACGGGAGCGTTGACGTTGCGTGGGACATCGAGCGCCGCGCGGGCACAGACGTTCTCGTGGTTTCCTGGCAGGAAGCGGGTGGGCCGCACATTCCAAGTTCCGAACCCGATCGCAAGGGATTTGGATCTCGCCTCATCATTTCCAGCCTTCGGGCCTTTGGCGAAGCGGATATATCTTACGAGCCGGGAGGTGTAGCACTCGTTGCCGCGCTGCCACTCGCCCGGATTCAACTACGCAACGATCTGTCGGAGATCGACAAAAACGCGACCTGAAGACGCAGCGGCATTGGATACGCAGTTGCCGAAAAGGGCTGCGTTCACTCGCCGCTGTAACCCGCAAAAAGAAAAGGCCGGCAATTGCCGGCCTCCTCCTGCCTCGCATTAACGCCTGTAGCGCAGGCGTTCCTGTTCGATTTCAGCCGTACCATAAGGCTTCTGAGTGTCATCGAAGCGCGTCCAGCCGCCCTCGGCATAGGCGGCGCGCCGCTGCTCCGGATCCACCCAGTTCGACTTGCGAAGGATGGCTTCGGCTTCGGCGTGGAGGCTGTCGTCGACTTTCGCGGTCACCAGCGTGCCGCCACGGCGCACACCCTCGGCATAGACGTGCGCGTGCTCTTCGGACACGCCGGATTCGGTCAGAGCGCCGATCAGGCCACCGGCCGCACCGCCTGCCACAGCACCGGCGACAGCACCTGCTGCCGTGGCAGCGAGCCACCCGGCAGCGACCACCGGCCCGACACCGGGAATGGCCATGATGCCGAGGCCAGCCAGCAGGCCACCGACGCCGCCAACAGCAGCGCCGATGCCTGCGCCGGTTCCGGCGCCTTCAGCAGCATTGGTTTCCTTGCCATGGCGTTCGTCCGCATTGTTGGAAACGATGCTGATATCGCTGGAGGGCACGCCGCGTGCCTCCAGGGCGCTGACGGCGGCGCTGGCATCGGAGTAGTCGTCAAATAGTCCGGTAACAGTTTTCATAGGAATCTCCTGAAGTCTGAATTTACTTGGCGACGATGTTGCCCTGATAGTCGAGCGCGACGGTCACGGCCTTGCCGTCCTTCATCGCCTTGGCCTGCCAGATGCCCTTGTCGTCCAGGGCAAGGTCGGTGACATCAGCGTAGCCGGCCTCGGCGATGCGTTCCTTCGCCTGGTCCTCAGTGAAGCTGTTGGCACCCTCGACCGGTGCTGTCGCATTCTTGCTGTCGGGTGTGGCAACCGCGGGTGTGTCGCCATCAGTCGCCGGGGTCGTGGACGTCTGAGCAAAGGCGCCAAAAGTCGAGGCGCCCAGAAGCGCTGCGGCTAGGAGAAGTTTTTTCATGATTCTATCCTCGTTCAAGCCTGAGAGCAGGCTCGATAGGAACACCGTGCCGCCCGCATCGTTCCACGAAGAGAAAAATAGAAAATGGTGATGATGGTCCGTGGAACATCAGCCGTTCAAAGAGTTGACGCGCCATGCTGCGAACATTTTGCGATTTTGCCCCTTTCAGCACAACAGCGGCCATCCAGTCGGCCATCATCAAAGAGACGGCGTCCAGTGCAGCTTTCGCATCGAATTCATCGGCGTTCTGGTATTCACCACATCATCTCTGGTTGCAGTCACCACACAGAGTTTATTTTCGAACCGCAGGAACGTCGTCCCTGATCAACGGTTTCTTGAGTCCAGCCTCTCGAAAACGTGATCGGAAACTTCAATGGCTTCGGAAAAGAATCTCAACGACCTCTTCCTTGATACGCTCAAGGACATCTACTTTGCCGAGAAGCAGATCCTGAAGGCATTGCCCAAGATGGCGCGTGCGGCCCAGTCGGAAGAAGCCAAAGCCGGCTTCCTGCAGCACCGCGACGAGACCCAGGGCCAGATCGAGCGCCTCGAGCAGGTGTTCGAACTGCTCGGCAAGCCGGCGCGCGGCAAGACCTGCGAAGCCATCCAGGGCATCATCGCGGAAGGCGAGGAGATCATGGAGGACTACAAGGGCACCGCGGCGCTCGATGCCGGCCTCATCTCCTCGGCCCAGGCAGTCGAGCATTATGAGATCGCCCGCTACGGCA
>NZ_WHSB02000027.1 GCF_010994755.1 Shinella lacus | reverse complement strand
ACGCTGCAGCTGCTCTTCCCGATGTCGATGCCCAAGATAGAAATCTGCATGGCTCTGCTCCTTTCCCTTCAAGAAAAGGACATCATACTCGATGTCCTCGGAAGGGCGGGCCATCCCATAACCAACATGTAATTGCAGAATGCCCACTCGCGTGGAGCCTCTTTGACATCCCACCCGGTTGCTGCCTTAAACGACTCACGTTGCTCATGGAGTAGCGCGACTAGTGCGACCGGCACGTCGAACGAAGAGCGGACAAGATTTACCGCTGCATCGAAATTTTCGTCCGGCGCAGTGTCGAGAATCCCAAGATCCTTCAGAGCCGCACAGCGCTCGAGTTCCGCCAGGCCTATCGGGTATGTCACAGAACTCGAAAACTGGTGAAGCATTGCGGCTGCCTAGTTGTGGACTCTACGAAATCAATGACGGCGCCACCTTAATCAGCGGTGACCGAAAGGTTAAAAACGGTAAAAGAATGCATGCCGCGGGATAATCTGGGTTCGCCCTTTTCTTACGCGGCACTTTCAGCCCCTCACGCCGCCAGACGCTCTCAATCCGTTTGATGTTCACGATCAGCTATCCTGGTGCAGCATCGCGGCCAAGCGACGACAGCCAGAGTGGTAACAATGGACGAGCGAGCACGGCGATGTCAGCGGCCAATGACGCTACACGTGCCAAATCGACCCGTGAGCGCTCGCATTCAGCCGCTGCAACAAAACCCGGTTCTACGGGCAGTTCGCTTGCGCAATTGCGTATGGCGACCTGCCCCGCCTCAGAAAGGCACCATCGCCGGGTTCACCGGTGACCCTGCCGTCCTGCATCATGACCTTGCCGCGCAGCAGCGTCATTACCGGCCAACCAGTGACCGTCATTCCCTCATAAGGTGTGTAGTCGGAGCCATGGTGCATGATCTCCTGGCGGATCGTTTCCTTCCGGTTGGGATCCCATAATACGATGTCAGCGTCGAAGCCCGGGGCGATCGAGCCCTTCTGCGGATAGAGGCCGTAAATCCTGGCATGATTGGTGGAGGTCAGCGCGACGAATTCGTTGACAGTGATGCGTCCTTCCACCACGCCCTTGGAATAGAGGATCGGCATGCGGACCTCCACGCCCGGAATTCCGTTGGGCACCCAACGGAATGACGTCCGTGCCTTGTCGCTGTTTTTCCCCTCGCTGCCTTCGAAGTAATATGGACAGTGGTCAGATGAGAAAGTCTGGAACACACCCGTCCGGATACCTTCCCAGATTGCCTCCCAGCTATCCTTGTCGCGCGGCGGCGGCGAGCAAACATACTTGCCTCCGCTATCGTCCATGTTCAGGCCCTTGAGATCGTCGGCCGTCAGCGCGACATATTGCGTGCATGTCTCGGCGAGAATTCTGAGGCCTTTGTGCTGTGCCCAGCGAACCTGCTCCATCGGTTCGCGACCGGAGACGTGAACCACCATGATCGGTACGTCGGTCAGTTCAGCATGGCTGATGGCGCGGTGGGTCGCTTCGCGCTCCACCGATTGCGGCCGAGAGACCCCGTGATAATAGGGCGCTGTCTTGCCGGCCCGCTCCAGCCGCTCGGTCATGAAGCGGATCGCATCATAGCCCTCGCAGTGGACCATCACCAGAGCGCCGCAGGTGCGAGCGCTTTCGAAGACCTCCAGCAACTGGCGGTCGGTGAGCACAAGATCGTCATAGGTCATGAAGACCTTGAACGAGCTATAACCCTCGTCAACAAGCGAAGGAAGCTCCTGGCCGAGAACGCTGGGTGTGGGATCGCTGATGATCAGATGGAAGCCATAGTCTGCGAGCGCATTTCCGTCAGCCTCCCGATGATACTCCATGACGCTCGCCCGAAGACCGGCGCCGCGCGGCTGCAAGGCGAAGGGCAGGACGGTGGTATTGCCGCCGGCTATGGCGGAACGTGTCCCGCTTTCGAAGCCGTCGGCCATCTTAGGGCCACCGGAGGAGGGTTGGGCAAGGTGCACATGGCTGTCTATGCCGCCAGGCATGACCAGAAGACCGGACGCATCAATCTCCTTTGCTCCGGCTCCCAGTTTTTCACCGACCGAGACGATGCGCCCCGCTCGGATGCCGACTTCTGCTCGCACTGTATCGGCGGCGGTCACGACGGTTCCGCCCCTGATTACCAGATCAAACTCGTACATAATTGCTTATTCCATATTTTGGTATTTTGAGCTTCGTCGCAAAAAAACAGTGTCAGAGCATGACGTCGCCGCCATTGGGCGACAGTGTCTGGCCGACATAGTTTGAGCCGGCATCAGACGCCAGCAGCAGCGCAGTCGGGGCGACCTCGTCGACAGTGCCGAACCGCTTGATCGGCAACTGCGCCATCTTCATTGCGCGCCATTCGTCGCTCAGGCCCATGAGAAGCTCTGTCTCGACGGGCCCTGGCGCAATTGCGTTGACGAGTACGCCGCGAGGTGCCCCTTCGTAGGATAGCGCACGGGTGAACCCGACGATTCCCGCCTTAGCCGCGCAGTAATGCGCAAGGCCGGGTGCGCCCTTATAGGCAAGTTGCGAAGCTATGTTGATCACCCGTCCCCAGCGCCGTTCGAGCATGTCGCCGAAGAAGGAATGGGTGACCAGGAAGGTCCCTCGCAGGTGCACCGCGAGCATTCTGTCAAAGGTCGCCACGTCGAGATCCACGAACATGCAGTCGCCGCCGATACCGGCGCTGTTGACGACGATATCGACATGGCCCAGCGTTTCCGATGCAAATGCCGCCAGTCGCTTCACCGAACTTTCGTCGGCAACGTCACATTCAGTTCCGTGAACATGCAACCCTGTCGAACTTGTCTTTTCTAGAAGCTCCGCAGCGCCCTTGGCATCGCCATAGTGACAGAACGCGACCTTGGCGCCGTATTCGGCGAACAGTTCCACAATGGCACCGCCAATGCCGCGGCTGCCGCCCGTTACCAATGCGGTCTTCCCATCAAGCCGGAATGGATTTTTCAATTGCTTTTCCCTTCGAGATGTCCATTTTCTTCCGCGCAAAGCCATTTCGCATAGCTGCGGATACCGTCTTCGAGGCCGATGGCGGGAGAAAAACCAAGATCGCGCTCGATAGCGGAAATATCGAATCGCCCCTGAACGTCATCTACCGGATCCGAGCCCAGGCCGAGGCTGATCTCGGCGTTGGGCAGGAGCCGGGCGACCATGTCGCCGATCTCGCCGAGCGTGAAGTAGGTGCCGCCGGTAACCGTATAGGTACGGCGCGGCAGCCTAGGCGCATCGAGCGCCGTGACCAGCGCCCGAGCCGCATCATCCACATGGATGTATTGACGGGGAAAGTTTCGCCCGTAGGGTATGTGCGTCGATCTTCCGGCAAGCGCATCTTCGATCATTGTGCGGATAGCGCAGTCGGTGGTTCGACGCGGCCCGTAGACCCAGGAGATTCGTAGGCTCACCCCGTCCACCGCATATTGCTGAGCATAGGTCGAAACCAGTTGCTCGCCCGCTGCTTTGCTGGCCCCGTAGACGCTGGAGGGTCGCAGTGCCACATCCTCGGGCACGGGCTCCATCGCCGGTCCGCTTTCAGACGCCGTATTGCCGAATGCACTGGTCGAGGAACACAGGACAAACCGATCGACTGAATGGATGCGCGCGAGTTCGAGGACGTTCGCGGTACCGACGATGTTGACTTGAACCATGGCACTGGGATTTTCCCGCTGAACCATAGGCCCCGAAAATGCGCCGCAATGGATAATGCCACCGATGCTGCGGCCTGCCACGACCGCATGAAGACGATGCACGTCAGTGATATCGCAAACCGTGAGCGGCTTGCCGTCACCAGTGAGGCCGATCCTGTCAACGGCGATCACCTCGGTGCCTCGTGTTTCCAGCAGGGTGCGCACGGCATTTCCGATCAGCCCTGCCCCGCCGGTCACAAGGACTGCCTTCTCCACGTCACTCATCGCATTTCTCCCACCAGCATCCTCTCGGCACGTTCGCGCTGCACCTGGCTCTGCTCGATCGGCAGTTCGGCCTTCAGCAGCGTCTTGGTGTACTCTTCTTGAGGAGAGGCAAAGATCGTTTCCGTTGGGCCATATTCCAGGATCTTGCCGTGACGCATCACCGAAACGGCGTGAGCAAGTGAGCGCACCGAGTTCAGGTCGTGCGTAATGAAGAGGGCAGAGAGTCCCATTTCTGCTTGAAGGTCGCGCACAAGATCGATGATCTGGGCCCGCACACGGATATCGAGTGCCGTGGTAGGTTCGTCGAAGACCACGAAATCCGGACGGGTCGCCAGGGCGCGAGCGATGCCGACGCGCTTTTGCTCGCCCGCGGTCAATTCGTGCGGATAGGCATCGGCCAGTCGCACAGGTAGTTGCACCGCATCGAGCAGTTCGCGGATCCGCTTTGTTTTATTTACCGACCCGGCTGCCGACAAAAGCGCCAGCGGTTCGCCGATAAGGTTTGCGACGGACCAGCGTGGATTGAGCGCAACATACGGCTCCTGAAACACCATCTGGATGCGCCGACGGCGTTGCCGGAACTCGCGTTCGCTCATCCCGGTCAGATCCTCGCCGTCGAAGGTGACACGGCCGGCCGTGGTCGTCAGCAGGCGCACAAGGCATTGGCCAATGGTAGTCTTCCCCGAACCGGACTCGCCGACGAGTGCGAGGGTCTCGCCCCGGGCCAGCGAGAACGACACATCATCGACCGCACGCACGACCTCGTTGGTCCCGGGAATGGGGAAGTGCTTCACCAGATTGGACACGTCAAGCAAAGCGGTGCGCTTGACGTCTGGGGATGTCTCCCGGGCCTCACGGACGACAGGCGTCGGGCGAACCTTGGCGGCTTCAAGCAGTTCGGCGCTATAGGCTTGCGTCGGGCCCGAGAGAAACTTCCCCACTGGCCCGATCTCGACGATGCGTCCTTCGCGCATAATGGCGACCTTGTCGCAGAAATGCGCGACGATACCGAGATCGTGCGTGATTATAATCGCGCCGAGGCCAAGCTCGCGGCAACGGTTCACCAGCAGGTCGAGCACCTGCACCTGGATAGTGGCATCGAGTCCGAGCGTAGCGTCGTCTGCAAGAACGACCTGAGGGGACGTTATCATCGCCATGGCGATGACGACCCGCTGTGCCATGCCGCCGGAAAGCTCGTGCGGGTAAGCGCGGGCACGGCGTTCCGGATTGACGATGCCGACCTTGCTTAACATGTCGACGGCCTCGCGCCAAGCGGCCCGTTTCGATCCGCCACGATGCGCCCGCAGAACACGCACGATCTGCGATCCGACGGTTTCGACCGGGTCGAGTAGCGACTTGGCGTTTGTACCGATAAGCGCAAGGCGTCCGCCACGCAGGCGGCGTAGTTCATTGTCGTCCATACCGAGGATTGACTGGTTGTCCAGCAGCACGTCCCCAGCGGTGATGCGGCCGTTCTCGGATAGAAGGTTCATCAGCGCGCGCGCCAGCACGGACTTGCCCGAACCGGTTTCGCCCACGATGCCGAGGACCTCGTTTCGGTGGAGGCTGAAGGACACGTTATCGAGTGCAGGCTTGTCCGCCCCGTCGAACTTAACGCTAAGATCCCGGGCGACGAGCAAGGGCGCTTCCTGATTGGTAGATATGGTCATGGACATCAGCGCCTCCGGGCGGTTGGGTCTGCGACTTCGCGCGCGGCATCGCCGAGCAGGGCGAAGCACAGAACGGCGAGGACGATTGCGAGGCCGGGAAACAGGGCAACCCACCACACGCCGAGTATCATCTGTTGAGCGCCGATGCTGACCATCAGCCCCCACTCGGGTGTCGGCATACGCACGCCCGCGCCGACGAAGGAAAGCCCAGCCGTCAACAGGATGGCCATACCGATAGAGATCGAGATCTGGACAATCGCCGGCGTCATGGCGTTGGGCAAAATGTGGCGGAACATGATCGCCAGATCAGTCGCCCCGCTGCACCGGGCCGCGCTGATGAAGGGACGTTCGCGCAGCGACAGCACCTCGGCCCGGATAAGTCGGGCAAACATCGGAATGAACAGCACCGCAAGGACGATCGCCACGTTCCAGATTTCTTGACCCATTACCGAAACCAGGGCCATGCCCAGCACGAAGACGGGGAAAGATTGGATGAAGTCGAACAGGCGCATTACCGTGGCGCTCAGCAGACCACGGTAATAGCCGATCAGCAATCCGAGCGGCACCCCGATGGCGAAGGCAACGATGACGGCCGTTATCGAGATCAGCAGATTGATCCGCGTCGCGTAGACGATACGGGAAAAGATATCCATGCCCGACACGTCTGTGCCAAGCCAATGCGCAACCGATGGCGCTTCGAGCGAGGCGAACGGATCCGCCTCGATCGGCGAATAGGGAGCGATCATGGGGGCGAAGATGACAGCGATAATTTGCAGAGCAAGAATCGTCAGTCCAATGACCGCGCTTGGCCGCCGAAGGAACTCCAGCACAATTCCGTTGTTTTTCATTACACTTTGATCCTTGGATCCGCGAGCTCGTAGAGAATATCCACGACCAGATAGACGACGAGGATGAAGGCGGCAGCAACCAGGACGAAGCCCTGCAACGCGGCATAGTCGCTGTTGATCACCGCCTGCACGGCGTATTGGCCGAGGCCTCCCCAGGAGAAGATCGTTTCGACGAGAACCGCGGCACCTAACAGGAAACCGAACAGAAAGCCGACAAGGGTGATTATCGGCGGCAGACTGTTGCGCAGGGCACTGCGCACGATGGTACGCTCCGACAGGCCACAGGCACGCTGATGACGGATGAAATCACTTCGATAGGCGTCCGCGAAAACTGTCTTCGTCATCTTCATGAGCGCACCCGCATTGACGATGGCTAGCGTCAGAACCGGCAGGAGCAATCGACCCACCGCCGAAAAGAACGCGTTCAAATCTCCGGCAAGCAGGCTATCAATCGTGTAGAAGCCGGTCACAGTGGGCGGCGGCGTGACCAAGGCATCGACCCGCCCGAACGGAGCCGGTGCCCAGCCCAGCACGTAGAAGAAGAAGTATATGAGCAGCAAGCCGACCCAGAAATCGGGGATGGCGCCTGCAGCAAGTCCATAGACGCGACTGCCGTAGTCGATAGCTCCCTTGGGACGGATCACGGAAATCACCGCGAACGCCACGCCGATCAGTATCGTTAGAAGCATGGCGTAGGTGATGAGCTCCAGCGTGGCGGGCGCGCGCTCCAGAAGGTCCACGACGACCGGGTTCGAGGTGAAGGGTGAAACGCCGAGGTCGCCATGCATCACGTTGCCTGCATATTGCATGAACTGTTCGTAGACGCTGAGGTTGAGGCCCAGCTTTTCACGTAATGCGATGATCTGCTCTTCAGTCGCCATGTTGCCGAGCATCAGGAGAGCAGGATCCCCCGGAAGCAGCCGGACAAGCAAAAAAGTGACAAGCATCACGCCGAACATTTGCGGCACGATCATAATCAGGCGACCAGCGACAATTCTGAGGGGACGCGGAAGCACGCGCCAATACTGGATAAGGGGCATTTTCTCAAGCTCGCTAAGATGGGCCGTAGGCGAGGAGGCGACAGCCTCCCCGCGGCGACGCTAGTCCTTGTAAAAGTCGAACCAGCTGTTCGCATTAGGCGTGTACCAAGAGTAACCCTTCACGTTGCTACGCGTCGCGAGTTGGTAGCCCGGGTTCATCAGGAATATCCACGGCGCCGACTCGACCGTGATTTGCTGGACGCGACGCATGCCCTCGAGCCGCTTTTGCTCATCGATGCTGGTGAGGCTGGAATCGATCAGCTTATCGACTTCCTCGTTCTTGAAACGCGGATAGTTGATGAGTGACGCACTGTTGAGCCACAGATTGGCGACGTAGGCGGCGTCCGGGACGATCGCCATGTCACGGAAGAAGTACATTGGAATCTTGCCGTTACTATAGCGCTCAACCAGGGTCGACGCAGGCAGCTTCGACAAGGTGACATCGATACCGGCCTTGGCCAACGCACTCTTCAGAATGACGGCGATTTCTTCTTCGATCTGATCGCCGGTGCGATATCCAAGTTCGGTCTTGAAGCCTTGTGGATAGCCCGCCTCGACCAGAAGCGCCTTTGCCTTTTCCAGATCAGTCGAATACTGAAAATATTCCTCTGTGAAGCCAGGGTAGATTTCGGAGATCGGGCTTTTTGTCATACGCGCGGTATCGAAGTAGATTGCCTTCAAAATGCCGTCGCGGGGCACGAGGTAATTCAGCGCTTGGCGCACCTTCTCATTCGAGAAGGGCTCGATTTCGTTGTTCATTTCCACGCGGTGAATATAGTTTCCGAAGACTTTCCACACCTTTGCGCTAGGCATTTTCTCGACCAGCGAGAGCTCTCTGGGCAATAGATATTCGGCGACATCGACCGAGCCCGCCTGCAACGCCGCAACGCGGTTTGCGGACGTTGGCATCTCCCGGAAAATGACCTTCTTGAGACGGGGTTCGCCGCGATAGTACTTGTCGTTGGCCTCGTAAACGACTTCCTGGCCAGGCGTGTACTTGGTCACGCCGTACGGGCCGAACGAAGCAGAGTGGTTAGCAAGCCAAATCGAAGCCCACGGGTCTTCGTCGGTTACATGCTTCTTCACCTCGGCCGCATCGAGAATGCCGAGGTCGTTGTTGACCCAAATACGATCGATCAGCGGCGACGGATTGGGTATGGTAACCTTGACCGTATGTTCGTCGATTTTCGCGAAGGCCTGTTCGAAAGATTCAATCTTGAGAACCTGCGTCATGTACCAGCGGAAGTTCGCCTTCAGGTGCCAGCCACGCTCGAATGACCACATCACGTCGTCCGCGGTGAGCACATTGCCGACGGTGCTGACGGCATCCTTGCGCAGGTGGAAGGTAATCGACGTCTTGTCGTCCGAGACTACCCAGCTCTCGGCGAGCGCACCGACGATCTTGCTGAAATCTTCATAGACGATGCCGTCCTCGCCAGTCTTTGGCGCATAGGCAAGGAGCCGCTCATAAATGTTGCGGCGGGCCTCGTGGCCGGCCTCGGTCGGCGGATATTCCTGATCAAGCGACTCCGGCGTGCGGGGACCTGCGACAATCAGTGTAGTCGTGGCGTCCTGCGCAAAGACCGGCATCGAAGTTGCCGCCGCCGTCAAGGCGAAAATGGCGCCCACAGCCCCACTCACTGAAAAAAATGACTTACTCATAGTTCCTCCCAATTGCTTGCCGCGCAAGGCGATGGCGCGGCGACTATCCATTCCGGTGCAATACGCCCGAGCCATCCGAGGGGATCCCTTCCCTCCACGCAATCCGGGATTGCGGCAGCATTTCCGAAGCATCTAACTGCCTCTCCGCTCTCCTCGCCTTTGCAGAAGTTCCGATTGTGCTCTACATTGTGCACAATCAAATTGCTAAACCCCAAGACTCTTGTCAAGGCAAAAATGAAAGCCCAAACTTGAAACCCAAAGACGACAACGCCAGAACAGGGTAAGCCTCTGGTGCCAATAGATGTATCTGTGACGCCGAGAACCCGCCGGTAGAGAATTACAATGAACGAAACGAAGCCAATCGAGACGGATCCAGGCCCGGAGGACGGCGGCAGCACAGGGGATGGCAAGCTGCCTCTGTTGGAAAAGCTACGTGGAAGAACCGAAGGGGAAATCCGCCGGCGTATACTTCAGGCGATTTTCGAACAGCGACTTCCAGCCGGGGAGTCCATAACCGAAGAGCAACTTGCCGCTACTTTCGATGTCAGCAGGACCGTTATACGTCAGGCCGTGGCGAGACTGGCCCAGGACGGGATACTCGTAAAATCTCCGAACAAGGGCACGGCAGTCGCCTCGCCGAGCAGGAAGGAGGCGCGTGATATTCTTTTTGTGCGACGGCTGGTCGAACCGGAGATTGTACGGCTTCTGGCCTCGGCACCGCACCGGTTCGGACTGACCGAGTTAAGGAAGCACCTCGCAGAAGAAAATGAAGCTCGCCTTGCCGGTCAGCGTGGTACGCTGGTCCGCTTGACGGGGGAGTTCCATTTGCTGCTTGCAGAACTCTCGGGCAACCAGGTCCTGCTCAGACTTATGACTCAGTTGCAAACGCTGACTTGCCTTGCGGTCCTGCTGTATGCCGAGCATGACGAAGCATGCCCCCGAGACGAACACCTGCGCATTGTCGACGCTATTGCCGCAGGCGACGGAGGGACGGCAGCGCAGGAAATGCTCAACCATCTGACGCATGTCGAGAAGGATCTGAAGCTTGACAGGATGACACCGGAGTCGTCGTTCGGCGATGCAATGGGCTGGCTACGCGGAGTGCCCGACAACTGAGCTCGGCGACGTTAAGGGGTTCTGTCGCAAACTCGCCTTTGAAATGTGTGAAGCCAGGCGTGGGATGCGTTATGCGGCGAGGATCTCGAATTGTTCGGCAAGGGAGGGTGCCGGATTGTAGGCATACCTCGCCTGTCGTTTGCGCATCATATGAACCATCTCGATGCCGGAGAGGATGGTTGCGGCACTGGCCATCGACTTGAAACCGAGCATGGATCGGATCCGGTGCTTGATGCGTCGGTGATCCTGCTCGATACGGTTGTTGAGGTACCGGCTTTGCCGAATGCGGATCGGTTCCAGACACCGGGATTGGTCTTTGAACCCGCTCTCGCCATCACAGGCGACGATTGCCTGCCGGTTCGTCTGGCTGCCCTCGATGACAATCCGTTCAGGGCGGCCATGACGAGCCAGCGCTTTGCGAATGAAGCACTTGGCTGCAACCAGATCACGATGTTCGCTGAAGAAGAATTCGACCGTGTCGCCGACGCTGTCGATTGCGCGATAGAGGTATGTCCACCGACCGTGGACCTTGATGTATGTCTCATCGATATGCCACTTCCGGGTGACCGAACGCTTTCTGTGGTTGAAATGCTCGAAAAGAAGCGGCGAGAACCGAACCACCCAGCGATGAATCGTGGAATGGTCGATGCGGTTGCCACGTTCGGCCATCATTTCTTCCAGATCGCGCAGGCTCAGATTGTAGGCCAGATACCAGCGTACGCACAGCAGGATCACTGAACGATCGAAATGACGACCTGAAAACATGAGGCGCTCCCGCTCTTGAGGAGCAACATCCATACATTGATCCTCGTTGCAAATGAGTTTGCGACAGAGCCCGTTGTCCTGGCATGGGCCGATGGAAAAGATCGGGCACCATACTCACCGGGGTTCGGCCTAGAGGGAACGATCGTCATGTTCCCCCTCTCGCCGGAATTCGCGCTCATCGGGCTATTCGTGAAGCAGCCGCAAAACCGCAAATTCCGCCGTGATCAGGTCGCCGGCATGAACACGAGCATGGCGAAGAATGCCACAAAGCAGCTCCATGCCAGGGACGGTGAGTTCGAGCTCCACACTCGGACGGAGCCATACACCCGCGGTAAGGATCTCGCGGCAGCCTTGGGACGGCAGGCGAAGGCAAAGGCTCAGTAAGATGGAAAAGGAAAAAGAGCTGAAATTCGGTGACGACATCGTCGGCGCTCTCGACAACTGGGGAGAGAAAGCGCTGGTCCCAGTCTCTATAATCGCTGGCAAGCATCTTGAGGTCAGCCAAGTGAACAGGGAGAAGTTCAAAGACAACGACATCAGGCTTACCGAGGCGCACGCGTTCGCCTGGAGCGCCCTGGGAAATCTCATCTCGAGGAGCGCCGGCGCCAAGATCAAGGAGGATTCGGACGTCAGTCAGCGGCTCAACCTGATCTCTCACTTTCTGCAGAGCATCAATCTCTGCGAGGTGGCGGTGGTGGAGGGCCTATATCTCCAAGCTGCTACCCTTCGTATGCCTCCGCCGAAGGCCGTCTGCCCTGATTTGGTGATTGGCTTTAAGTCCATGCCTTATGTCATGCGCTACAATCATTTCCCCTATTGAGGTCTATTCCGCGGACGATCTTGGCCGTCGACGGGATTGGTCGGACGAAGAGAAGGTTCGGATCGTCGAAGAGAGCTTGCAAGGCTTTCGGCAGGGTTCAGTGACGGCGCGGCGATATGGATTGTCTCGGTCGTTGTTGACCCGTTGGCGTCGGGAATACCGGAGCGGGCTTCTGAGCGTTACCGCATCAACAAGCTTCGTGCCGCTTTCGATTTTGCCGCCGCCGGCATCTTCCGAGATGGCCGGTCCGCTCCGGTCGGACGGCGACAAGACGATCGAGATCGGCCTGCCGAACGGTCGTCGCCTGACGATCCCGGCCTCGCTTGATCCGAACATCCTTGCCGGCCTGTTGCCGGTCCTGGATGCGTCATGATCGCCTTTCCGGCCGGGGTGAAGGTGTGGATCGCGGGCGGCGTGACGGACATGCGTTGCGGCATGAACAGCCTAGCGCTGAAGGTGCAACAGGGTCTTGGCCGCGATCCTCATGGCGGTGAGGTCTTCTGCTTCCGGGGTCGCAAGGGTGATCTGATCAAGGTTTTGTGGCACGACGGGATCGGCATGTCGCTTTACCTGAAGCGGCTTGAGGCCGGAAAGTTCATCTGGCCGGTCAGCCAGAATAGCTCCGCCGTGCCAGTGTCGGCGGCGCAACTCGGCTATCTTCTGGAAGGGATCGACTGGCGCAATCCACGCTGGACGCAGCGACCTGCAACGGCAGGATAGTCGCCAACCGTTCCACTGTTTTTGTTGGGCTTTCTGTGGTTCCATGGTAGCTTTCGGCCATGGATGATGCTGCTTCGGAGATAGCCAGATTGCGCGCCGCGCTTGCGGTATCGGAAGCGCGTGCCGCCTCCGCCGAGGCCGATCTCGCGCAGGTGCGCGCCGTCGTGACGACTTCGGAGGCGATGATCCGGCACCTCAAGCTCGAGATCGCAAAGCTGCGCCGTGAGCAGTATGGCCAGAGCTCGGAACGGCGCGCCCGGCTGATCGACCAGATGGAACTGCAGCTCGAAGAACTCGAAGCCGACGCCACCGAAGACGAGATCGCGGCTGAACGCGTGGCAGCGAAGATCACAAATGTCTCCGCCTTCGAACGCCGCCGGCCGGCCCGCAAGCCGTTTCCCGAACATCTGCTGCGCGAGCGCCTGGTCATCGAAGCTCCCACGCAATGCGCCTGCTGCGGCTCGGCCCGGATCGTGAAGATGGGCGAAGACGTCACCGAGACGCTGGAGGCGATCCCGCGCCAGTGGAAGGTGATCCAGACGGTGCGGGAGAAGTTCACCTGCCGGGACTGCGAGAAGATCAGCCAGCCACCGGCTCCCTTCCATCCGACTCCGCGTGGATGGGCAGGTCCCAACTTGCTCGCCACGATCCTGTTCGAGAAGTTCGGTCAGCATCAGCCATTGAACCGCCAGGCCGAGCGCTATGCCAGGGAAGGCGTCGATCTCAGCCTCTCTACGCTGGCCGATCAGGTCGGGGCCTGCGCGACGGCGCTGCAGCCGATCCATGACCTGATCCGTGCCCATGTTCTGGCAGCCGTTCGGCTGCATGGTGACGACACCACCGTGCCGCTTCTGGCCAGGGGTGCAACAAGGCAGGCAAGGTTATGGACCTACGTCCGCGATGATCGTCCCTTTGCGGGCGGCGCGCCGCCGGCGGCGCTCTTCCACTTTTCTCCGGACCGGGAGAAGACCCATCCCAACACGCATCTTGCCGGATGGCACGGCATACTGCAGGCGGATGCCTATGGTGGCTACAACGATCTCTATCGTGCGGGTCGCCGCCCCGAACCGGTCAAGAGCGCGCTCTGCTGGAGCCATGCACGGCGCAAGTTCTTCGAACTGGCCGATATCGCCGGCAACGTGCGCAAGGGCAAACCTGCCCACGAGATATCGCCTGTCGCGCTCGAGGCCGTCGCCCGCATCGACGCGCTCTTCGATATCGAGCGAGGCATAAACGGGAAGTCCGCCGAGGAAAGACTGGTAGCGAGGCGGCAACATGCGCGTACGATCGCCGAGGAACTGCACGACTGGCTCATGGCCCAGCGTTCCCAGATGTCGAAGCACAATCCCGTCGCCAAGGCGATCAACTACATGTTCGAGAAGGACGGGCGCTGGGAAGCCTTCACCCGGTTCCTCGACGATGGCAGGCTCTGCATGTCGAACAATGCGGCCGAGCGCGCCCTGCGCGGGATAGCTCTCGGAAGAAAGGCGTGGCTATTCGCCGGCTCCCAGCGCGGCGGCGAGCGTGCTGCCTTCATGTATTCCCTGATCGTCACGGCCAAGATGAACGACATCGATCCGCAGGCCTGGCTGGCGGACGTGCTCGCTCGCATGCCTGGCATCCCCGTGTCGCGGCTGCCGGAACTGTTGCCGTGGAACTGGTCTTCCGCAGGCCACGTCCACCAGAAAGCAGCCTGATGGCGCGCCCGACGCATGTCTACACGATCGACTATGTCGCCTCGCTGATCGGCGAGAACATTGAACTTCTCCAGAAAATCGCCAACAATTCCGACAACATCGACTACGGCGAGATGATCCATGTCCATGACGGCAGCGAAGAGGGCATCACCACCTTCACGGACCGGGGGATCGAAAGCTTGCAGGAATTCCTCGCCGATATCCGCACCTGGGACGGAGGTGTGCGGCAGTTCCTTATCGACGAGCAATGTGATCCGGAAAGGATCGAACGCATCATGGCGGACCAGCCTAAATCATAAGCTCCGCGGCCTTCGCCGGATGGATACTACCCTTCTGCGCCAGGAACATGAAATTATTTCCGCCGTCCAGGAACTCGGAGTAGGCAAACGGAAAGACGGGAAGACGCCGGACGCTACGATCGGCGCCCTGAAAAATATGGGCAAGGCGTATGGTGAGCTGAGCGGAGCGGCACACGTTTCTCAGCCAGTCCTTCTCCACAGCATCATCGAGATCGAGAAAGGCGAGCTCAGAGGTCCATCCGCTTTTCCCATCTACCATCGGGAACTGGCGAGGAATCTCTATGCGCTGCACGTCTGCTACATCGTCCTAATGGCGAGGATTGCCGGTGAGGTCAACGAGGAGATTGGCCTCAGCGGGCTTTCGGAAGACGAAGAGAAGATGGTGGTCCTAGCGATGTCTACGCTGCACGAAGAGGGCCTCATCGATATCGAAGAGGCCCCGTTGGATAAACCGATCTCGGAGACCGAGAAGGCTGGTTAGACCGCCTCGTCGAAGGGCACCACTTCGCCATCTAGGTCTACGGCCACCTTCTGGCGACTGGACGTCTAATGACGATCGATGCAAAAACACCTCGCTAAACGGACAGTTCCGTATATGGGGCACTTGAACCGATCGCCCCGCTATTCCAATCACGTGGGGTTGCCGCGCTTTTCCTCAGTTCTGTCCAGACGATTGTTCGATATTTGCCACGAAACGGCGTCGAGCCCCTAACCCGGTTGGGCTTACGCCAGTAACTCAGAAAGACAGGCCACACGCTAGCGCGAATAGGTCATCCGAAGTTCCGTGCTCCCCTGCCGCTGACTGGTTGACGGCTTTCCACCAAAGGACGGAGCAAGGTCGTATTCACCAGAACCGAATCCGGCATTGCGCAATTGCTCGACCAACTCAAAGGCTTCACGGATCGTGTCGGCATCACGTTCGGCCTTAGGGTTTGCTTTCATGTGAGCTTCGAACTTGTCCATCTCTTTCGTCCTTCACATTGCCACGAAGCGTTCGCGTGTCTGCAGCGCCACGGTGACCCCAATTCCGGTCATGTGATCCTGCAGCAGTCGATAGTACGAACGGACCTTCCTGTTCAACTCTGGATTCGCACCAAAGTTCTCGATCAAGAGATTTAAATCACCTTTCAGGACGTCCATTGACAACCCGCGTCCATGCGATCGCCAGCGCTTGGTATCGTTAAGCTTCTTCGCGATCTCTGATGCGCGTGCCTCGCGCATTTTGCCGGAAACTGACTTTCGATTGGTTTCCGTCACGGCCCAAGTCTTGAACTTGTACTGCACCAGCCACTTTTTCAGAAGATCGACCGAGTGATCGCGAGCCTGCTCGAAGCGATGAATTTGAGCTGGATCAAACTTCTGAATCAGGAAAGCGAGTTCTGCCGATGACAAGCTTCCCTTGCTGGATCGCTTCATCAGCTCATCATATTTTTCCAGGTACCCCAAGGCGGGCACAAATTGGCCGTCGCGATTGCGCACCTGCGGATCGATCGGACCCAGGATCGAATAGTAATCCATGTAGATATTGTCACCAGACATCACCAGGACGGTACCGGCCGACATAGCGAAGTTGGGGACCAGGAAATTCACTTCGCCAGGATAGTGGTAGCGGAACACGTCCGCGATCCGCTCCGCCGTCTCAATCGATCCGCCATTGGTTTCGATGATGACAAGGAGCTTCTTGCGCTTATCCTGTATGTCTTCGATATAATCCCGGATCAGATCATCCATCGGCTGGCTGATCGGATGAATGCACGTGATGACATCACAGTCCAATTCGTCTTCGATGGACTTCAGCCGTCGGGTCAATTCGGACTCGACGTATTTTGTTGTATGCGTAAGCTCGTCGACTTCCACCATCGCCCCCGAATGGTCTTGATTCGACAATCATAAGATGAATTTCGGGTTTACGCTATAGTTGCGGCTGCTGCAAAATGCTCAGCACCAATGTATTTTCCCATGACGTAGCCAGAAGTGCGAGCGGCAGCCATCGGCGACCCAAACCGACGGATGAAGGGACGGAAGGCCGTCTCTATCGACCGAGAGATCCCATCGTGGCTTCACATCCTTCAGCAGCATGACCTCCAACCTACGTCCACACCGGCAGGGGCAAGTCAGGCCGGCACTCCACAACTCGCCATCCTCGCGCGCCACATATAGATTTCGTGTTGCGAAATGCACGGGAAGCTCGTCGCCTTCGATAAATTCGACCCTGCGCGGCCTCTCCGCAAAAAGACCGCGTATCCATGAGACCAGTTTCTGAAAGAATTTCATTTCACGCTCCGAGATCCGGCAGGCCGAGCAATGGCTCCCGCGCTCCTACCGCGACCTCCAAGATGCCGCCCCTTTGAAAATCGGCTTCCCCTAGATCGTCTTCGTCGCCATCCGCCAGGGCGAATATGCTTCGGGCCTGCTGCGAATTACGACCATGGCGGAACGGGAAAGCGCGCGCGATGAATTCAAGGACAGCGGCACTTGCGGCGCGCATATTAAGAGCAATGACCGACGGTGCCTCCTCGACCGCTCCTTTTATGTAGCCGTCATCCAGTTGTGAAGCGTAGGTTTCCGGAGCCACGCGGGCGAGATATTCGGCGCGCAATGACGCGGCCGTGTAGACGCCACGGTCACCCAGCGTAGAGCCGGACGGCTGGATATAGTCAACCCTGCCAATAACCTCGGCGATGGCCGCATGGCCATCGGGACGCTTTCGGGTCGGTATTGAGACCCCCATGTCAAAAAGCGGGATCATAAAGGCCTGAGCGATCCGATCTGCAATGTGTCGACCTTCCGATGAGTCGACGCAGGAGAAAATGACGTCAGCCTCAGCGGCCGCAAAGACCGCTTCGCGAGAGGCGATCGTCTGGCCGACAATCACGACCTCGATATCGGAGCGATAGCCGCGAATGGCCTTAGCAAACATGTCCACCTTGCGTGCATTGCTGCTGGCATCCGACAATGTGGAATTCAAAATTCGATTGAGATTCTTGCCTTCCACGCGATCGTAATCGATCAGGGTCATCTTCCCAAAGCCCATCCTGGCGAGTTGCTCCGCAACGATCGAGCCAGTGCCGGAAACACCAATGATGCAGGCATGTAGCTTGCCAAGCTCGCAGGTCATGTCGGCGCCAAACGCCATCGGCGCCTCGCTGCTTTCGCAACCGTTTCGCCAAAACCTCATCTCGTCGCCGACGACAGAAACTGTGTCGATTGCCATACACTGGTGCCGATCATCATAGATCCGTCCAATCACCTCTCCGTCCGGCATCATGATGGCAGAGCCGTGACCGCCTCGCGGTGAAACTCCGCCCCACCCCGCAAAGATGGACGCAATAACCTGCGCGTCGCTTTCGTTGTCGAGATCCGAAAACTGCCGAAAGCCGCCAGGATGAGAATGCAGGAGAATGACCGATAAGCCATCATCCTCGGCGACATTGATCGCATCAGCGATGAACTGGCCGGGCCAAACGAGAAGATACGGGGATCTCCGGCACTGATCGTAGGGAACAAGCGTCAAATCAACGACCATCAGCTTACGATCGCTTAGGCCTGCATCGCGGCATAGAAGAACCGCTGCGGCCTCAAGACCGTCGCCAGGGAAGAGATGTGAATGGAGCTGCCGATGCTGCCCCCCCGTCATCGTCAGCAGCGTGCGCGGATGGAATGTCATACTTCGACCTCACGCAACAGCGCGGCCTCGACCAGAGCGAGATGGGTGATGACGTTGTCCAGGCCAGGCCGCCACGGTGCGATGGCGCCGCGGTGACGAGACCAGCGCTGAAACCCCCTCCCCTCGATCGCTTCGGTTACTTGCGTCTGCGGTATGGCAACTCCGTCCTGTCGGTTCAGCTGCGGATAACAGTAAAACATGTCAAGTTCCGCGGTGGGATAGCTACTCGGAATCTCGATCGCGACAGACGTCGATGCGACGGTATAACCGGCCGGCAATTCCATCCCGTGGAGCAACAGCCACCGTCTGGCGCCATCAACGATTGTTTCCCAATGGAATCCCCGTGCCGTCAGCCCCTCCTTGTCGACCGGTAGCAGTCGAAACTGCCGGCGCGACTGAGGAAGTTCACCATTGTTGATCTCGCGCGGTGTCAGCCGGAGCTTCTCAATCCCGGGCGAGCGCAGGTCGATCGTGTCGTCGACGGTGACTTGACGTTTTCCGTCACGCGACTTGAGAACAATGATCCAGCCTTGGTCAGGGTTGAAGCCCGCCTTTGTCAGCGCATCGCGGACAACGACATCGGGCCTGTCGAACTTAATCGTTACACCCTGGACGTTGAGTTCCCACTCTGCGTGGCGCGAATAAACGCTCTCGACGCCGACTTCAGCCAGCGATAGGCTTCCACCGACTTCGAGGGGTCGATCGGGCTCGGCCTCATGACGCACATAAAGAAGCTCGGTTTCCGGGATTTTACCAAGGATCCGCAGCGCCGGTTCTGAGATGCTGCGGTCCGGCCAACTCAATGACCGATCATTGAGGAACAGGCGATACAACCGGTCGGCTTTCGCTACGATGAACTTTGCCGCAACGTCGGAGTCGAGGCTGACGACCTCGTCAGATCGGACCTCCTCGATATCGCCATCCGCCATCCACTGTAGGACGACATACTCGTCACGCGGTGAGACATCGCAATATCCTAGGATCTGGCGACCCGTTGGTGAGCGGTCGGCCACGCTTACCGGCCGAAACGCCAGATCGGTACCAGCTACCTCGATAAAGAGGCCCTTTGTTTTCGCTATCGTAAGTTCGGCGCTCATTTGGGCCTCCTATTTCAGATGTAGATTTCAATTGCATTCTTGCAATCACAATGCCAATATGGCGAAAGAAAACGAAATTGCAAGAGTGAAATTCAATGTCGAAGTCAGAATTTAGAGGCGGTGCGTTCTATCAGGCCCTCGACAGCGCTCGCGCTTCACGGCAACTGAACTGGAAACAGGTCGCCGAACAGTCCGGTGTCAGCGCATCGACATTGACGCGCATGGCTCAAGGCAAACGCCCTGATGTCGACAGCCTGACTGCGCTGGTTCGCTGGGCGGGGTTGAGTGCAGATACATTCGTTAGAGAACCATCAGAGATGGCATACGAAGCTGAACCCCTCTCCAAAATTACTGCTGTGCTTCAGTCTGATCCGAGTTTGCCTGATGATGGCCGTGATGCGATGATAGATATGATCACCGCCGCTTACACGCGGCTCCGAAAGAATAGCGATCGGAAGTAGGAACAGGAGTGGAAAATGAACGAAGCTGAAAGACAAGCGATCCGCGCCATGTTGAAGCGCCGGTCCGACGAAAAAACACAGACGCAGGAAATGGCAAGGCAATGGCTCATCGACGAGGGTCTCTACGATGGCGACGGCGAGCTAAAACCGCAGTATGGCGGCCAGCCCGAGAAGCACGAGAAGCGTGGCCAGAAGTGACGTCATTCCATACGAGCTTCGTACTGGGTTTCCATGGTTGCGATGGGCAAACAGCAGACGCTCTCTTGCAGGGCGGGCCATTTCGGCAAAGCACTGAGGATTTCGACTGGCTGGGATCCGGCGCCTATTTCTGGGAAGGCGATCCCGGGAGAGCGCTGGAATGGGCGCAAGAAAAAGTCAAACGTGGGTCGTATAAAAGTGCTGCGGTTGTCGGCGCAGTCATCGATCTTGGAAACTGTCTGGATCTTACGGTGCGTGAGAATCTTGATCTCCTCGCCGATGCGTATCGCAGCTTTGAAGCAGCGAGAGCGAAGGCGAAGTTAACCCTTCCGGAAAATAAGGATATTCGCGGAGCCAAGGTTGGAGACAAGCTTCTAAGGTACCTCGACTGCGCCGTAATCAAGCACTTGCATGAAAACATAGAAGACGAAGTCCGGTATGCACAAGCCACGGGTGCAGCGCCCGCTATCCTTCCCTTCGACACCGTACGGGGTCTCTTCGTCGAAGGGGACAACGTTTATCCGGGTGGTGGATTCTACCAAAAAACCCACACGCAAATCGCCGTTCGCTCAGAGACGAGCATCATCGGCGTCTTTCGTCCCCGGAATCGCTAGGCCGCTTCGGGGCAGCTCTTCCCTTTTTCAAGATTTCTGACAGACGCAAAGCAAACGCGTCGGACACCTGGCGCACGATCTCGTCTGCAGACTCGCCTTCAATATACGATCTCAGATCGTCATCGTCTGTACGCGGTTGATTGATTGAGCGTCGGATTCGGTGATTGTCCATGAGTCAATTCCTCATCTGCTGCGCTTGGGATCATATCTGGGATTGAGGGCGATATCGAAGTAATGCTTACGGCGAACCCAGATAAAGCCTTCGTTCTGGGTCAAGATTGCCACATCGATGGGGCCGCCAACCGTCTCAAGATCGTTTGAATAACGGCGCTTGCGTGACGTAAGTTCCACCAACGAGTAAGCGACCTCGCCGAGCTCCTTCTTGGAGAGGTGGTTTACAACGGAGAGCAGGTCGTCTGAATTCTTCTTCTTCAGCCGATCCAGACCGTCGCGGAACTCCTCGGCGACGGCTGCCTTGATGAGGTCTGCCTTTCCGTTGCGGAATGCACGCTTGTTTTGGTCGACAATCTGACCGACCATGCTCAGACAAAGGTTTTCAAGCGCCGCCTCGAACTCCCCATCGATACCCTGCATGAACCTCTCGGGCATATCCTGTTGGGCAAACGGAACGATTGCCGCGGTTTCTCCCCTTCGATCGATATCGATCAGATTGGTGGCAAGGACGCGGAACTGGTTGAAGTAGACGCCATCGATCTCGACGGAACTGAGCGTGGGAAACAGCTCCTCGGCCCCAAAGCCGGTGAACACCAGCCCGGTGAACGCTGCAGACTTCTGGTTGGACTTGATGACGGCAAACATCATATCGCACAGGGCCGTCTCGATATCCGGCGAGATTTCGAGCTTGGTGCCCTTGGCCACGTCAATCACCGCTGCACCGTAAATCTCCCGAAACTGCTCCGGTTTTACATCCGTCAGAAAGTCTTTGAGCGGCGACTGCTCTGCCTCCGCTTTGCGAAGACCGCATTGCCTCACGATGAAGTCCTGAACGGATTCCCGGGACTTCCGGCTGCGCTTCCCCATGGAAGAAAGCACGTGGGTCAGCACCTGTGACTTTATCTCCTTGACCTCGCGCAGAACCATCCCGCGAAAGTGGTCAAGTTCGTCCTCTTGGCCGCGCTTGAACGAAAGAAGGTATTTTTCGAACTCAGGCCAAACCTGGACCAGAGATTTGAAGGTATTTGTCGTAAGCTTTTCGCGATACTCTCTGATGATGACTTCAAGCGGCGTGTTCATAAACTGCGCGTTATTGTAGATCATCAGCGCGATCGGTTGATAGCGCGAAAACTCGAAAATCTTTTCGGCAGAATCGTAGGTCTTGTGCCGGCGACCATCGCTCAACGTGACGACGCTATCCGCGGCGAGGGCCACCGCGGTTCGGTTCAGTATCGCAATCTCGGCAGTCATGGCTCAACGACACTGATGAGATAGCTCATTTTCGACCCTTGGGTTGCACGTGTCTTGACCATCGCGAATATCATCGGAACAGGCAAGCCTCGATTCGCCTGCACACAACCTTTTGGGCTGGCCACAGGGCTTCTTTTATAGATCAAAGCCAGCACGAAACTTACGCGACCTCCGAAACCCTATTGGGCCTGAAAAATGACGTTGGGGCAGTAGCCAATCACTACGCCAGCAGTTGCTACGCCCTTTGTCGGGAAAAGGACATGCCTCGCTGCGATCGCGCCTCACATGATCCCCCATGCTCGAAACCTCCCCCTCCCTGTCATCTCGCGCAAGCCGAGCTCCGTCACGATCCGCCGCGCCGCCTGCGGCGTGACCCCAAGCGTTTTCGTGACCGTGCCGGCATGAAGGAGCGGCGTCGCTATGACGAGATCGACGAGTTCCGGCAGTTTTGAAGACGTTCGTCTTCCCGACAGTTTGCGCTCCATCATTTTTCGCGCGAGCACCAGGCGGTCATGTTCCTTGAGCCCGATCTCGGCGGCCGCAATCAGCCCGTCGGCAATGGCCAGCAGCCGGACCTCGCGGCTCCGATGCCGGCGCCGGTCGATGGGAATGGTTTTCAGGCCGAGGTTGATGGCGGCGAGATGCGCGCCGGTGGTGATCCCGGCCTGGCGCAGGATCGAGGCTGCGAGGTGCCGTCCAAGTCAGGGCGCGTGCTGCAGCACCTCGAGCGTGTTCCAGGCATCGAGGGCGACAACAGCCTGCAGCACAGGCGGCAAGTAATCCGCCTGGCGAAGCACGGTGCGCCACTCTTCCCGCCGCGCATCCTCGTCCCAGTCGGGACCGTAGACGAGTGGACACGATCCCGCGACTGGCTTATTGGCGCGGCCGCTCTCTTCAACACGGCTTCCGAGCGCGCCAGCACCACATCGATGGCGGCCAGCTCGGCGTCGAGCGCGCCGGTATCGTTATTGCCGTCTTCCCTCTCCCCTTCCCCGGCCGCATCGACGTGCACGGCGGTGCTTTCACGCTGGAGGCCACCCTCTTCACCAAAAGATGCTGCAGGCCATGCATGCCCGCGCAGGCTGCGGAGACCGTCCGGGGTGAGAGCCCAGCCGGGTGTCTGCGCCGCGATCCGCCGGCGGGTGCGCAAGACGTCGCGGGCGATAGTCAGCTCATGAGTCGGTGTGCGGATGTCGTGGCTGGCATCGTGCAGGACGAGGCCCTCGAGATGGACGAGTTCGCCGTCGATCCACAGCGAGGCGCAGGCATCGGCGAAGTGGGAACGCCGGATGAATATACGAGGAGCGACAGACCGAGCGGGTGTTGACGAGTTTCGAAGCGACCGCATCAATCGCCTCGTTAAGTTGGCGAGCAAGGTCGCGCTTGGACGCTGCGACCTCAAGCGAAGCAAGGGCTTCAACCGCCATGCAGGTGGCACCCCATGTTCGGAATTGCTTTGAACTGAAGTCCTCGCCGGTGATTTCGCGGATATATGAATTTACGTCGTGCGAAGAGATCGGTCTGCATCCGCCCTCATCGCAAACATATTGAAAGAGGTGTTGGCCGGGCAGCTCCTGGAGCTTTCGGACGACGTTGGCAATGCGACGATCGCTGTGAGCCAGGTTCCATTCCTTGCCCGACTTCCCCTTAAAGCGGAATTTAAGGCTCCCACCATCGACCTTCACATGGCGATTGCGCAAGGTCGTCAGTCCATATGACTTATTCGCCTCGGCATACGCGGCGTTACCGACGCGGATGTACAGGTTGTCGAGCATCCACACTACGGTAGCCAAGGCTTTATTCATTGTCAGGCCGCGAGAGCGTAAATCGATCTCAACCCGCTCACGCAGATCTGGCAGGCAATCGGCGAAGTCGGTGAGCCGTTCGAACTTGGCTTTTCCACGATGCGCGTGCCAGTCGGAATGGTAACGATACTGGCGACGGCCCCGTGCATCTTTGCCGATTGCCTGGAGATGGGAAACGGGTTGGTTGAAATGATGACATCGGTGTAGGCTGGCGGTATCGCTAAGGCGTTCAATCGAGAAATCTCGGCAGCTTCCGTGATCCGTCGCCCGTCCGGTCGGTAGTACATGAAGCCTCTGGCGCCCACCTTACGGGTGATGCCGGTCTCTAATCCAGGAACGTACACTAAGCCTGATGCCAGCTTAGCTTCCACGGCGATCGTGTCGATTTCAGTAAGGGTCTGGTTCATTTCGCCATAACTCCCGGAGATTTATGCTGTTCCTTCACAGCAGCTTAATCTCTGCGATCACTGTCATTCTCGCTGCGGCGATCTGCTATCGCTTCAGATGGAAATCGACCAGCGTCAGCGCGTTTTCGATCGCTGCCCCGGAGGCGGTATTGTCGAACACGCACCAGCCATCCGCCGCCAACAGGTCTGAGAACGGCCTGATCTCCTCATCAGTGTAGCTCGAGTAATAGATTTTCGGCTTGCCGTGGAGACGAACGTATTTTGGCGGTGTGTCGAAATCCTCCGTCGGCCACACCAGCGCCGGATCGGCAAGAACCCTATTGATCGCGTAGCTCTTCAGCAGATCCCGTGCCTCGGCCGACGCCCAGCTCTTGTGACGTACCTCGATCACGATCGGTCCGTCATCGGCATTCCGTACTGTATTGAACGCGCTGTCGAGCGCGTCCGCGTCGAAGGCCAGTGACGGCGGCAGCTGGCAGAGCAGCGGTCCTCGCTTCTCTCCAAGCGGCGTAATATCTTCAAGGAAGGTGCCAATCGGCTCGGCGATGTCTTTCATCGCGTGGGTGTGGGTGATTTCCTTGGGGATCTTAACCGCGAACCGAAAGCTATCCGGCACGGATTGCGCCCACCGCGCGAAGGTCGATGCCTTGTGGCGACGGTAGAAGGTCGAATTGATTTCGACGCCATCGAACACCGATGCATATCGGGTGAGGCCACTTCCTTCCTGCGCAAACCGGTCGGCCACCTTTTTCGGGATGGACCAGGCCGGCGGTGGCGATGATCGGCAATCGTCTTCTCATCGACTTGCGAATGCGCAAGCGAAACGAAGGGCCGACAGCGGAGTTCCATGCGCCGATCGAGCAGACACCGGAACCATCGGCCACAAAAGAACGTTTGCAGAACGAATCTAGGAGAACCTAATAAGTGAAAACCCGAAAACCGATACCTCGTCCAACACGCAGAAAGACCCGGACGACTGGGTCAGCGGCGACGAGCCGATGACCGGCGCTCAGCGCTCTTATCTGAAGACGCTGTCGGAACAGGCGCATCAGCCCGATGCCTACGCCGAGGACCTGACCAAGGCCGAAGCGTCAAAACGGATCGACGAACTCAAGAAGTCACTGGACCTGGAGTGACCCGCAGCCGCGGGCGGCAGATCGTGTATTGCGTGGCGTGCTGGACGGAATTTTTGTGCGCTGCAGCACTTATCGGTCGTCAACCGCAAAAGGACGCACCATGTCAGACCTGAAGCTTGGTGAACCGATTCCTACAGGCATTGCCAGCATTGAACCGGTCAACATCGCAGAGGTGCAAGACGCCGGCGAGGCGGTCGTACGGCCTTTCCAAGAGACCGTACGCAGCGCCGCGGTCTCCTACTCCGATAGCCCGTTATTAGATCAGTTTCTGTTGTTCCCGATGAAGCTCGGCCTGTCGATGGTGCTGGCCTCCACAGCGATGCTCGTCAATCCAGCGCTGATGGCCAAGCGGCTTGAAACGGCCGGCATCACTCAATAAACGACGACTCGTCGTCCCTCTCGTTCTCGCCGCCTTCCGAGGCGGCGATTTCGTTTTGAACTGCGTGTCGGCTGAGCAGACCCGCATCCTCGAGCGCCTCCATATTTGGCAGACACGCAGCGTCTCTATGCCGAAAGCAGAGAGGAAGTGGGGGGGTCACGTAGGTGTATGGCGCCCCTGGCGTCGGACTACGCGGCCCGGAACCGATGAAACCCGCGCCGCGCAGATTGCCGATGGTGTCGCCACTAACTTCCTTGCCAAAAATCCTCGACAGTTCTCCGCGGGTGACCGGCTGGAAATATCCTACCGCCATCAGCACCATCGCCTCGAACTCCGACAACATCGTTGCCGCGCCGCGCGTCAGCGCCCGCGACGCGCGGATCGCGGACGCATAGGCCGAACGGCTTCGGTGTTGCCAGCCGCCGGCGACCGATACCAGTTCGTAGCGCCGATTTCGCAGTTCCTCGACAAGGTCATCGATCAGCAGATCGATGCTGCAGCCTTTTCCCACCACCCGCGCCAAAATCTCGCGGCTTGTCCGCCAACACGGCCTCGGCGAGGCCGAGCGCAATCACCTCGGCGTCCGGGCGAACGGCAGAGATCGCCGTTATCAGGTCCGCCACCGCGAAAGGTGCTGCTCGCCCGGACTGATTTGCAGAATCAGACCATGTCGGGGATCGAGGCAAGGCTGTCGGTCCACGTCATCCCCAGCAGTTGGGCGACTTCCCTAACGAAGGGTGTGGTGATCCCCGATCGGCGCGCCAGCATTCTTGTGGCCGAAAACAGCTTTCCGGCCGGTCCAGGGTCGTCGCCCGGTGCCGTCAGCAAAACCGCGTCACGGATGGCAGTCCCTTCTTGATTGCGACCAAGCATTCTGGCGGCGACATTAGCCGATTTGAGGGCAAGGCGATCGCGCCAGCAGCCGAGCCATGCTGGGTCGACGCGGGTCAGATCGTTCAGTGATTTCAGAGCGATACCAGCGGCGAAGGCGGCGTCGGTTTCGGTTTCGTTGATGTCGCGACTACGGCGCAGCGCCCAGCCTGGCAGGCGGGGCGACCATGCGGGGGGGGGGGGGGGGTGTCGGGGCGAAGGGCGCGAGCGCATCCATGCGCCGCAGTGTAAGCTAGATGCGCGGTTTTAGCTAGCAAATTCTGTTAAACCGCACAACCAGTCTTCATATTATAATGTCCGATAATCTTGCACTATCAATCAGATAGAGAGGCGACACCTGACCTCTCCTACCCATTCGGCATCATTTTCGCCCATTGCCGAAGCGTACAACTGGCCGAGCCGTTCAGGCAATAGAGTGCTCCTGACCGTCAGACGAACGTCCCGGTCGGTGCATGAGGCGCAACCCCGCATCTATCCCAGCTCCCCAACCTTGCAAACGACGTTTTGGGAAGTAATGGGGAGAACAGACAGACTATTTGGAACATCGTTTGCGTTAACGCGGACAAGATGAGCGTTGTGCTTCGCTTCCGTGACGGTCAGCGGGCAACATCATCCCTGCCCCTCGGCGGCAGAAGGGCCTCTATCGAGATGGCGCTTGATGCGGAAGGGCGGCAACGCGCTGGTGTACTTGTCGGCCAGTGCATCGAACACGACCTCGCTCTCACGTCGATCGAAGCCCTGGAGCACGAGTTGCGCGACGATCTCGTCGCAGAGGCGATCAAGGAACGCGGTGCGATTGCGTCTGCCCTCGGCGGTCACGATCATCTGCCAGAGCAACGTACGAGCGATATCGTCCCTGCTCGGCCGCCGGCACTCACGAGCGGTCTCCCTGACCTTCTGCTGCCGGACGCGCTGCTCGGCATTTCTCTGCTTCTTTGATTTCCTGGCCATCTGTCGCCTCCTGTTGGAAGCCAAAGCGTGGCTGACCGCGATGCAAGCGACAAACGCGGTTTGCAAGACCGCCCCCTCGCCCGCAAACGCCGTTTCCTGCAAACGCCGTTTGCAACGGAATCGCGGTTTCGCAGTCCCGCAACGCGGGTTCTTTGTCAGGAATCGCGCGAGGGTAAATTGAGATGATGCGTCTTAATGTGTCTGCAATGCAAACCACAGCGCCTCCACATCTTAAAGATGCAGTTAGACGTACGGGCATTGCACGACACTGTGTCTGGACACGTATCCACGCTGCGGGGAAGGTTTTTCAAGTCGCCCCACCATTGGCGTGGTCGATCATGTCGCGCAGTTCGGCGCCCGACAGGATGCCGACCGTATTGAGCCTCTCGGCAATCGCGACATGAAGCTCACGGTGCTCTTTGATGATCGCTCGGGCGATGGCTTCTGCGGCAAGAAGACGTGCATTTACCGGCTCGGCAAGCTGCCGGTCGAGACCAAGCTGGTTCAGCGCCGTGCCTGATGGCCGATAAAGCAGGGGTTGATGACAGGAGAAGCCGAGCCGCGTCTCGGCGGCGAGCGCCATGTCTGTCGCGCGGGCCAGATCGCTCTCATCGGCCCCGCCGGCTCCCGCAAGCGGTTCACCGATCACGAGGACCTCTGCCGTCCGTCCCGCGAGGATCGCGGCCATCCTGTTCATCAACCAGGCCTCTGTTTCGGGCAGATGATCGTATGCCGCGGTGGCGACCATGCCGAGGCCATGCAGCCCGACGCTCGCAAGCTGCACCTCGGCAATGCCGGTCAACGCATAGACCAGCGCATGGCCCGCCTCGTGCACGCTCACCCGCCAGCGCAAATCGTCAGACATGACAGCCTCTGCGTTTCGCAAGGCGGCTTCGAGATCATTCCAGACCATCTTGCGCCCTTCACGGCGCAGATTGCGGCGCACATCCCGAACCAGCCGTTCGATATCGGCGCCGGTCCGGCCCAGCGCCAGCAGCGCAAGCGGACGCAAACTGTCGAGGGATGAAGAATGAGCGGTAGCATCAGTCATGGCGGGGTCCTTTGTCGGCTTGAGGCTTGAAGGAAGGCTTGCGCCTCAGGAGCGGTTTGCCGTCTCTGGCGGGTGGTGGACGAAGACGCCGCACTGTGGTTGTCCCCGGCGCGGACGCGAGCACCGCTTCGAGGTCAGACCCCAGATGATGGCCCAGGATGCCGATCAGGGTTTTCATATCGGGCATCGGAATGCGGATATGGGTTTCCAGCCGCCCCGAGCGCAGCAACGCGGGATCGATCTTTTCGGGGAAGTTGGTTGCCCCGACGACGATGACACCCTCTGACTTCGACGCACCATCCAGCAGTTCCAGCATGCGATTGATCAGCGATATCCAGTAGTCGTCGTGGCTTCGGCTACCTGCCGCCTGCCGCTTGCCGATATTGTCGAGCTCGTCGATGAACAGGATTGCCGGCGCGTTCTGCGCGGCAAAGGCAAACGCCGCGGACATGCGCTTCAACACGTCACCGAGAAAGCCGGGTTCCAGCCAGTTTGCGACGGAAGTCACCAGCAGTGGAACTTGCAACGTGTTGCACAGCGCACGGGCGAACGTCGTCTTGCCGGTCCCGGGCGGACCGGACAACAGGAGCTTCGTGCTCATTTCGTCCCAGCGAAGTTCGCCATTCCGCCAGAGCGAGAGATCGGCTTTGAGATCCAGCGCCCAGTCGCGCGCCGGGCCGTAGCCGGCGAGCCCCTCGACCGACAGCAGGCGATCTTCTGACGCCGGAGTTTCTGCCGTTGTGTCCACGCTTGCGTCGCCATCAGCCACGGCCACCGGTTCGATCACCTCGACGCCTGCGCCTTGCGACCTTTTGGTCTCGCCAGCCCGCCGCTTGCCCGATCGCTGCTTTCGACCGCTGGCGTTCTGATCGTCCTTCTCGTCGCCCTCTTCGTGCTTTGCGGAATGCCCGGCAAGCATCGCCAGGATCGACAACGTCGCCTGTGCGCTTCGCCGGGGTCGAACGGCAAGGGCGATATCGTCGAGCGTCAGGCCGTCCGGCTCGAAGACTCTGTCGTCCATGAGGACAAGGCTTTCTTTCGGAGGAGTGCCGGCACACACATGCAGCAGTTCCGCGATCATCGCCCGGTCGAACCCGGTGCACTCCAGAACGTAATCCGCGGTTTCAGTCACGACAGGCGTCAGGGCGCCGACGGTTTCATCGACAAGGACGATTGGCGCAGGCTCGCTGAGGGCATGTCGCAACTGCCGGCGAACGATGCTGTCATCCTCACTGTCGACGGCGATCCCCGACAGCGTTTTCAGCCTGCGTTTGCCTGGAACCGCATGCTGATGCGGGTAACGGCCGGACAGCGGGCTTGAGCGCAACACGTCCTCCAGCACCATCCCGAACGGCAGGACCAGCCCATCCTCCAGCATCGTTGCGAGGCACAGCTCAAAGCGCTTTACAGGCGCTTTCAGCAAGACGAATGGCGCCGTAGCGCGCAGCACCTCGCTCAGCGAACCGGTATTGGACAGACTGGTGCCGACGGCGCGCGCGACCAGAAGTGCGACGGCCGCATGAACCGCGCTCGGTCGCGGCAGGTGTTCACGCAGCAGCGAGGCGAGGTAAGGAAAGTCGATATCGGCTCCGGTGCCCGACCCAACGGCCGCTTTGACGGCCCGGACATTCCTGCGCGTCGCCTTGTGCTGCCCGTCCGATGCCGGTTCTGTCAGGCGGTCGAAAGCGAGAGGGTCGTCGGACGCATTGCCGGACGCGGTGGAGGTGCCAGGCTCCGTATTGCTGTCCTGAAGCGCGCGGTTCGCGCGCATCAGGCGCTCGACGATTTTACGATCCTGCCGGGGATTGCCCGTCAGGACATGCCGCGCGTGCTCGGTGACCGTCCAGACCCTGCCGGATTGAGCACCGCGACCGATGAACGCCGCTGTCAGCAGTCTCGTGCCGGCCGCCTGTTCGTAAAGCGTCAGCACCGCGTGACGGCGAAGGCGTTTCAGGAGATAGCGCGTGATGCGATCCGTCAGCGTTTCCATTATGCGTTCTCCCCATTCAGAGGCGCACACAACCGACGGTTTCCCGTCAGCCAGTCGCGCACCATGCGGCAGGTCGGATCGCCTTGGTTGCAGAGCTCAAGCAGCCACATGCGCAGCTGCGGCGGCAGGCTATCGAGACGAACACCCTTGCGGCGCGCGAAGCGGATCGAGGCGCGCACGACCGCGTCGACGTGCACCGCGTGATCGTCAGACAGTGCATGATGCTCGCCGACGGAAACGGTGGCGGCAAATTCGAGTACCCGCTCGTGCAAAGACGGCGCCTTCATCGCCGGCAGGGTTCGCGCGATCGGGAAGGAAATGACATTGGAAGTCGATAGCGTCATGGCAGACGTCTCCTCATCGCCTGTCCGGGGACGAGGCGCAAAACAGTTCAGCAATGGAAGAAGGAACGGTCGACGCCGCTACGGCCCACCCGCCCGCGGCGCTCGCGCAAAGCCTATCGACACAGGAAGCCGTGAGACGCGGGGGCTGTCCGATCCGCAGATATCGTCTTCATCGCAATGAAGCGGCGGTGTTTTCCCGGTTCTGCCGCCGGCATTCATTGCAGGGCCGGCATCCCGTCGGCTGGAGAGCGCTGCCGACCAGTTCTCCTCGACCCGGCGCTGGAAGAGCTCGCGCAGCTGCGCCATCGCCGCGCCCGCGCCGGTGACCTCGAGAAGATGGTCGAGATGAGAGAGTGGCCAGACGCCGCCGTCGATGTCGGCGCGCTGGTTTTGCGCATTGAGAATGACAACTCGGACCTCCTTCGCACGAAGCCGGCGATGCTCTTTATAGAGCAGGTCCGGAACGACCAGTGCCGCCGCCAGCATCCTGTGCTTCAGTTCCGCAATGCGTGACAGCTCATAGGAACCGAGGCTGCGCTTGACGTCGATAAGATGGGCGACCTCGGTTCGCCTGTTCAGGACCAGCAGATCCGGCGTATAGGTCTTGCGCCCGCCGCTGTCCGCATCCAGGCTGAGCGAGCGATAAAGAGCCGGGTCGTTCATTTCGACCAGTTCTGTCGCGGCCTTGGTGACCGGCAGCCGAAGGTTCTGCGTCAGAACGATGAGGTCCGGATTGCAGCCCGCAAGAACGCTGATACCGCGTTCCAGCAATTTGCCTTCGGCCGACGGCACGGCGCGCAGGACAGTGCTCACCTCCGCCATGCCGGTATCCAGCGCGCGGCCGAGCATGTCACGAGACAGACTTGCCGAGGCGATCTCGTCGACGAGGGTTTTGAGGGCCGGCAGCAGGACCGATTGGTCGGCGGAATGCGGGTAGGCAGGCGCCATTGCGTCGATGTTGGTGTTCAAATTCATAATTTTTCTCCTCTCGAAGGATCAGGACCGTCGGGGCCGCAACGGCGGACACAGGTCCGCACATGCGGAAGCGATTTCCGCAGCGGGCTTCGCAGGACCGATGATCGGTCACCGGATGCGGTTAGTCGCAGACGCGCGACGTCGACAGAAGACGGCGGGTTTCGGCGGGAGAGGAGCGAGAAGATGCTTCCACCCGGGAAGCGAAGCGGATATGGGTCAACATAGCCCAAGGCCTTTCGTAGCAAGGTTGCGGGTCAGGCCCTCGTTCGGTGTACCACCACCGGCGGGGGCCGCTAAGTGACTGCGGATGTTTCAGTTTCTGCAGGCACTGTCGACATAGCCCGGAGATTCATGTCCGGCAAGCGATCGGAACACATCCGGAACAAAGAGAGCTCCGGCATGGTTAACGGGGCACGCGGCAAAACGCCCGGCAGGTTATGGCCAGGCTATCGCCCCGCCGCAGCTGGGCATTGCTGTATAGCCTGAACACCGTGGGCACAGATTGGATCCGGTACGCGTCAACGACGTTTGCCCCTTGGGGAAGAGGCGCTCGATCTCACGAGACCGCCGAAGGCGCGGTTGAGCATGGCAAGAACCTTTTCCTCCGCCTTCCTTTGCCGCTCCTCTTCCTCGGGAGACAAAGCAGCGTCGATCGCCGCCTTATGCTTCGCGGTCACGCCGGTCATGACCCTGGCTTCGGGAGCCGATAGCACCCGTCCCGCTTCGAGCGCCGACACCACCCGCTCGATCGCCTGATCGTCGGCATAGGCGATCACAAAGAGAACCGCGGGTGTCACCGACACCTGCTCCAGCCGACCCCTATAATCGGAAAGGCGCTGATGAACCGCGACATAGCTCAGACCCGTGGCTGGACTGACGCCGCAGGCCGACCTGATCCAAGGTCCGAACGCCCTGCGCGCGAGGATCGATTTGACGCGCGCCAGGCAGTTGCCGAGTTCGAAGACGTCAGCCACGCTGCGCCGCCCGAGCGTCCGGCCTCGTTCGCGTAGCCCCAGCAGTTCGCGATCACGGTCCTGGTGGCTCGGGGCGGCCGTCTTGGCCGCATGCTCTGCCGCCTTATGCGTGTGTTTCGTCATAGTGTCCTTGTCTCCATTTGCATCCGGCCTCTTTCTCGACCGTGAAGACTATGGTGGCATGGATTTTCGCAAAGCGTTACAACCGACATTGTTAATACTTTGTATTTGCGTAATAAATTGCGTATTAAGCGCGGTTTTTCCATCACCGCCGGTCAAATTTCTCAATGAATCCAAGGAGGCAAAATTTCTTATTTCGCATTTTATGCAATCATCTCCTAATGCAATTTATAGTATCGCCACTTGCGGATTTCTCATGGAGCCGAAGACCTGCGATCACCACCAGCCACGTCGCGGCCCACGGGTTAAAACCATCGCTTTCGCACATCATCGCCATCGGGCCGACGACCGCGACGTTCAGGTTTTTTGCTTTTCACCGTTGACGCGCTGCGATTTCCGACGTCCAATTTTAGAAAGACACGCCGCACAAGCTGGGCTTCATCAAGAGATCGATACGCATGTACCACCAATCCGATATGGCATCATCCCGCGCCTCGTTCCCTCTCCAGTCCCTGCCCATGGGATTTTCCCGACTTTTAAGGTCGGGCAATCCCCGCGGCTCACCCGGCCGGCCGCGCAGAACGGAAGGAACAAGACATGTCTAACAGGCTCTTCATCGAGCGCACGAAGTTCACGACGCTGGACAAGCATGGCAACGCCGTCGACGAGAGCTGGGGCTTTCGCGCTTACGACGACTTCGCAACAACATACAACAATCTTTACGATTCACTCGATGACATCATTGCGCGATCTCCAGAGGAATTGATCAGGACACTTGCGCTCGACCCGATCGCCGGCAGGTCGTTCGTCCGCTTTGCGCACGAGTGCGACAAGCCGATCTTCATCGACGATCGCCCGGTCAAGGTTCCGGAATATCTCGCCGGCATGTTGTGGAAAGATTGACCAATCGTGCTGCCGGCCGACCGATCACTCGGTCAGGCGTCGAGGAGATTACGCCTCTTCACGCCGGTTCGGTTCACGTGGAGACACTCGCCATGGCTACGACAACCGCAGACC
>NZ_WHSB02000026.1 GCF_010994755.1 Shinella lacus | reverse complement strand
TCCAGCATCTCGCCGGCATGAAGGACTCCAAGGTGATCGTGGCGATCAACAAGGACGAGGAGGCGCCGATCTTCCAGGTCGCCGACTATGGCCTCGTCGCCGATCTCTTCGAGGCGCTGCCGGAGTTGCAGAAGGCGCTCTGAGCCGGCGAGGGCCTGGCTTTGCGACGATGATTTCACTGGAAATATACGTCGCGTCCCTTTATCACTTCACCGGGCCGGCTCGACCGGCCCGGTGTTTTTTTGCCTGCGCCTAGAGGTGCGGACTGTGTGACGAGGCGGTTGGCGCTATGATCAAGAACGTCGGTATTGTGGGTGCAGGCCAGATGGGGTGCGGTATCGCGCATGTCTCGGCCATGGCCGGGTACAAGGTCCATATCTACGACCTGTCGCCGGAGCGCATCGAGGCCGGGCTCGCCACGATCAACGGCAACCTCGCCCGCCAGGTTTCCTCCGGCAAGATGGACGACGAGGAGCGCAAGAAGGCGCTCGCGCTGATCAAGGGGTCTTCCGACATCAACGATCTTTCCGACGCCGACCTCGTCATCGAGGCGGCGACCGAGGACGAGACCGTCAAGCGCAAGATCTACGGCCTGGTCTGTTCCGTGCTGAAGCCGGAAGCGATCCTCGCCACCAACACGTCCTCGCTGTCGATCACCCGCCTTGCCTCGGCCACCGACCGGCCGGAGCGCTTCATGGGCATCCACTTCATGAACCCGGTTCCGGTCATGAAGCTGGTGGAACTCGTGCGCGGCATCGCCACCGAGGAAGTCACCTTTTCGGCCGCCAAGGAATTCGTCACCAAGCTCGACAAGACGATCACCGTCGCCGAGGATTTCCCGGCCTTCATCGTCAACCGCATCCTGCTGCCGATGATCAACGAGGCGATCTACACGCTCTATGAAGGCGTCGGCTCGGTCGAGGCCATCGACACGGCGATGCGGCTCGGCGCCAATCACCCGATGGGGCCGCTGCAGCTGGCCGATTTCATCGGTCTCGACACCTGCCTCTCGATCATGCAGGTGCTGCATGACGGGCTCGCCGACTCGAAATATCGCCCGTGCCCGCTGCTCGTGAAATATGTCGAAGCCGGCTGGCTCGGCCGCAAGTCCGGCCGCGGTTTCTACGACTATCGCGGCGAGGTTCCGATCCCGACGCGCTGAGCGGCGGAGATTCCGCCAAGCCCGCCTTTCAAGGAAAAATGTTTCGCCTGCCGCCCCGGGGGCGACAGGCCCATGTCTCGGATCGCCACCGGCCGGTCGCTATTGTCTGCCCGAATTCAATTTCACATTCGGGGTTTTCCAGATGAAACGTTTGCTCCTTCTCGGCGTGGCTCTCCTCGGCCTCGCCGCGCCGCTCTCCGCCCACGCCGCCGACAAGCTCCTCAATGCTTCCTATGACGTGGCGCGCGAACTCTTCGAGGCGGAGAACGCAGCCTTCATCAAGGAGCATCCCGGCGTCACCATCGACCAGTCGCATGGCGGCACCTCAAAGCAGGCGCGCGCCATCGTCGAAGGCCTCGAGGCCGACGTCGTGACCTTCAACCAGGTGACCGACATCGACTTCCTGGCGAAGAACGGTTTCGTCGCGGAAGGCTGGCAGGCAAAATTCCCGAACAACGCTTCGCCCTTCTACTCCTTCCCGTCCTTCCTGGTTCGCGCCGGCAACCCGAAGAACATCAAGGACTGGTCGGATCTCGCCCGTGACGACGTGAAGGTCATCTTCCCGAACCCGAAGACCTCGGGCAACGCGCGCTACACCTATCTCGCCGCCACCGCCTACGCCAAGGAAGCCTTCAAGGACGATCCGGCCAAGGTCGAGGAATTCGTCACCAAGATCTTTGACAACGTGCCGGTCTTCGACACGGGCGGCCGTGCGGCGACGACGACCTTCGTCGAGCGCGAGATCGGCGACGTGATCGTGACCTTCGAGGCCGAGACCAAGGGCATTGCCAAGCAGTACGGCCAGGACAAGTTCGAAAGCGTCGTTCCCTCGGTGTCGCTGCTGTCCGAATTCCCGGTCGCCATCGTCGACAAGGTGGCCGACGCCAAGGGCAGCCGTGATCTCGCCAAGTCCTATCTCGACTTCCTCTATTCGCCGGAAGGCCAGAAGATCGCCGCCGAATTCGGCCACCGCGTCCTTGACGAAAAGGTCGCCGCCGAGTTCAAGGACCAGTTCCCGGAAATCCGCCTCGTGAATGTCGACGACGTCTTCGGCGGCTGGAAGAAGATTTCCGAAGAGCACTTCGCCGAAGGCGGCACGCTGGACAAGATCTACGGTAGCCGCTGATCGTCCAAAGCCATTGTTTTTCCAACAACCGGCGGGCAAAAAGCCCGCCGGTTGTTGGCATGAAAAGCGCGACGCATTCCGGATGGAAACCGCTTCGCACTTTTCCTGGAATTGCTTGAGAAAGGACGCGCGCTTTGAGACGGCGTGTACTGCCCGGATTGCCGCTCGCGCTCGGCATAACCCTCGTCTATGTCGGCATCATCGTCGTGCTGCCGCTGGCCGCGCTCGTCTTCAAGGCGGCGAGCCTCGGGCCGGAAGACTATTGGCGCATCATCTCGTCCGACCGCGCCTTCGCCAGCTACCGCGTCACCGTGCTCTGCGCACTGGCCGCGACGGTGTTCAACCTGTTCTTCGGCCTGTCGCTCGCCTGGGTGCTGGTGCGCTACCGTTTTCCCGGCCGTCGCCTCGTCGATGCGCTGGTCGACCTGCCCTTCGCGCTGCCGACGGCGGTTGCGGGCATTGCGCTGACCACGCTGTTTGCCACGAACGGCTGGTTCGGCGGGCCGCTGTCGCTCATCGGCATCAAGGTCGCCTATACGCCGCTCGGCATCATCGTCGCCATGAGCTTTACCAGCATCCCCTTCATCGTGCGCACGGTGCAGCCGGTGCTGGAAGAGCTCGACCCGGCGCTGGAAGAGGCGGGGCAGACGCTCGGCGCCAGCGACCTCTCGATCTTCGTCAGCGTCATCCTGCCGCTCCTGACGCCGGCGCTGCTTGCCGGCGTGTCGCTCTCCTTCGCGCGCAGCCTCGGCGAGTTTGGCGCCATCATCTTCATCGCCGGCAACCAGCCGTTTTCGACGGAGATCACGGCGCTGCTCGCCTTCATCCGGCTGGAGGAATATGACTATCCGGCCTCGGCCGCGATCGCCTCCGTCATGCTGCTGACGGCCTTCGTCATGCTCACCATCACCAACCTGATGCAGGCCCGCGCCCTGCGCTACACGGCGAGGGGCTGACGATGGCGCATAACATAAGGGGCAAGCCGCCCCGCGTCGGCGACAACAAGATCTTTCGTGGCGTGCTGCTCGGCATCGTGCTCGTGCTCGTCGGGCTGATGATCGTCGCCCCGCTCGTCGTCATCGCCGTCGAGGCCTTTTCCAAGGGCATCGTCTATTTCGCCGGCTCGATCGCCGATCCGGATACGCGCCACGCCATCATGCTCACCGTCATCACCGCGCTCATCGCCGTGCCGATCAACACGGCCTTCGGCGTGGCGGCGGCCTGGGCGATCACCAAACACGATTTCCGCGGCAAGCGGCTCTTGACCGTGATCATCGAGCTGCCCTTCTCGGTTTCGCCCATCGTCGCGGGCGTCTCCTATCTTTTCGTCTATGGCTTGCAGGGCCTGTTCGGCCCGGCACTGCAATCGATGGAGATCAAAATCCTGTTCGCGCTGCCGGGCATCGTGCTTGCCAGCATGTTCGTGACGGCGCCCTTCGTGGCGCGCGAACTGATCCCGCTGATGCAGGCGCAGGGCCGCGATCTCGAAGAGGCGGCGACGTCGCTGGGCGCCAGCGGCTGGCGCACCTTCATCTCCGTGACGCTGCCCAATATCAAATGGGCGCTGCTCTACGGCGTGGTGCTGTGCAATTCGCGCGTCATGGGCGAGTTCGGCGCGGTCTCTGTCGTCTCGGGCAATATCCGCGGCCAGACCAACACGCTGCCGCTGCATATCGAGCTGCTCTATCACGACTACAACGCGGCCGGCTCCTTTGCCGCTGCATCCATCCTCGCCGGCCTCGCCATCGTCACGCTCATCGCCAAGGTTGCGCTGGAGCGGCAGGGCGCCGGCCGCGTCCAGCGTCCGACGGCGCTTGCCGGCGCCGACAGCATCATTCCGGAGACAAAACCTTGAAGATCCGCCTCGACAACGTGGTCAAGACGTTCGAGACCTTCCGCGCCGTGCACGGCGTCTCGCTCGATATCGAAAGCGGCGAGCTGGTCGCGCTGCTGGGCCCCTCCGGCTCCGGCAAGACGACCATCCTGCGCATGGTCGCCGGCCTCGAATACGCCGATGGCGGCGCGATCTATTTCGGCGACGAGAACGCCACCGATATTCCCGTGCGCGAGCGCGGCGTCGGCTTCGTCTTTCAGCATTATGCGCTGTTCCCGCACATGACGGTCGGCGAAAACATCGCCTTCGGCATGAAGGTCTCCAAGGTGAAGCGCTCGCCGCAGGCGATTGCCGAACGGGTCAAGGAACTGCTCGACCTCGTGCAGCTCGGCGGCCTGAAGGATCGTTTCCCGGGCCAGATTTCCGGCGGCCAGCGCCAGCGCGTGGCGCTTGCCCGCGCGCTCGCCGTCGATCCGCGCGTGCTGCTGCTCGACGAGCCTTTTGGCGCGCTCGATGCCAATGTGCGTCGCGATCTCCGCCGCTGGCTTCGAAAAATCCATGACGAACTCGGCATCACCACGATCTTCGTCACCCACGACCAGGAAGAGGCGCTCGACCTCGCCGACCGCGTCGTCATCCTCGACAAGGGCAAGATCGTGCAGGAGGGCACGCCGGAGGCCGTCTGCCGCACGCCGGCCAATGCCTTCGTGATGAATTTTTTGGGCGACGCCAACCGGCTCGATGCCGATATCCGCGGGGGCAAGGCCTATGTCGACGATATTGCCTTCGAGGCGAGTGGCGTGGCGGATGGCGGCGGGCAGATCCTGTTCCGCCCGGCGGATGTCACCTGGCGCGAGCACGGGCACGGCATTGCCGCAAGGATTCTGCGCGTCATCGACCGGCCAGATTCCCGTCGCGTGCTGGCGATGACCGGCAGCGGCCAGCCGGTCGAATTCGACACCGCGCCGGAATTCCCCCATCGCAAGGGCGAGCAGGGCTTCATCGACATCCGCCGGCCGCGCGTCTACGCGACCGCCTGACGCCTCAGCTTTTCGGCGTCGCCAGCGCGGCGTTGATGAGCGCCTTTGCGTCTTCGCTATCCCAGGCGGCGGGGCCGTTCATGGCGGAGATCAGGCAGCCCTTCTCGTCCATCAGAAGCGTCACGGGCAGGCCGAAGGCGAGGCCTTCCTTCTTCAGCGTGTTGAAGACGCCCATCGAGGCGTCGCGGTAATAGCCGAGATCGTTGACGCCCGTCTCGGTGAGGAAAGCCTTCGGCTTCTCGTCGTCGCCGGTATCGATGTTGATCGCCACGACTTCGAACTTCTCGCTGCCAAGGTCCTTTTCCAGCGCGTTCAGCGCCGGCATCTCTTCGCGGCAGGGCACGCACCAGGTCGCCCAGAGATTGACGAGCAGGGTCTTGCCGGAGAAGTCGGCGATCGTCTTCTTCTTGCCGTCCGGTCCATCGAAGATCAGGTCGGGCAGCGGGCGGTGTTCGTCGACCGTCCGCATGGCGGCGACCTGGCCCTTGGAGAAGGGCGTGATCGCCTCGGCCTTGGCGCTGGCGGCGGCGCAGGCGGCGGGATCGGCGGAGGCGAGGGCGCCCGCGCCATTGCCAGACAGGCTTTCCTTCACGTATATCGCTGCACCACCGGCGAGAAGTCCGGCCAGTCCCGCGATGGCGATCAGCTTCGTGGCGGGCAGGCCGAATGTCTTCTTCAATGTCATTTCATTCTCCAGGACAGGCACCCATGGCTGACGGCACTTCCGAGACGAAATCCTCGAACCAGATGTGGGGCGGCCGCTTCGCCTCCGGGCCGGATGCGATCATGGAGGAGATAAATGCCTCCATCGGCTTCGACAAGAAGCTTTACGCCCAGGACATCCGCGGCTCAAAGGCGCATGCCGAAATGCTGGCCCATCAGGGCATTATTTCGGCGGACGATAAGGAAAAGATCGTTCACGGTCTCGACACGATCCTGTCAGAGATCGAAAGCGGCCAGTTCGAGTTCTCCCGCCGGCTGGAAGACATCCACATGAATGTCGAGGCGCGCCTCGCAACTCTCATCGGCCCCGCCGCCGGCCGCCTGCACACCGCCCGCTCGCGCAACGACCAGGTGGCGCTCGATTTCCGCCTCTGGGTAAAGGAAGAGCTGGAAAAGACCGAAAAGGCGCTGACCGGTCTGATCGCCGCCTTCCTCGACCGCGCGGAAGAACATGCCGAGACCGTCATGCCCGGCTTCACCCATCTCCAGACGGCCCAGCCGGTGACCTTCGGCCACCATTGCATGGCCTATGTCGAAATGTTCGGCCGCGACCGCCAGCGCGTACGCCATGCCATCGAGCATCTCGACGAGAGTCCGATCGGCGCCGCAGCGCTCGCCGGCACCGGCTATGCCATCGACCGTCACATGACGGCGAAGGCGCTCGGTTTCCGCGAGCCGACGCGCAATTCGATCGATACCGTGTCGGACCGCGATTTTGCGCTGGAATTCCTGTCGATTGCCGCGATCGCCGCCGTCCATCTGTCGCGCCTCGCCGAAGAGATCGTCATCTGGTCGACGCCGCAATTCGGCTTCATCCGCCTGTCGGATGCCTTTTCGACCGGCTCCTCCATCATGCCGCAGAAGAAGAACCCGGACGCTGCCGAGCTGGTGCGCGCCAAGACCGGCCGCATCAACGGCTCGCTGATCGCGCTTCTGACCGTCATGAAGGGCCTGCCGCTCGCCTATTCGAAGGACATGCAGGAAGACAAGGAGCAGGTCTTCGACGCTGCCGAGAGCATCGAGCTGGCGATTGCCGCGATGACCGGCATGGTGCGCGACATGACCATCCGCACCGACAAGATGAAGGCGGCCGCCGGCTCCGGTTACTCCACCGCGACGGACCTTGCCGACTGGCTGGTGCGCGAGGCGGGGCTGCCCTTCCGCGATGCCCACCATGTGACGGGCCGCGCCGTGGCGCTGGCCGAGAGCAAGGGCTGCGACCTCGCCGAACTGTCGCTCGCGGATTTGCAGGCGATCCACGCCTCGATCACCGCCGACATTTTCAACGTGCTGACGGTCGAGGCCTCGGTCGCCAGCCGCAAGAGCTATGGCGGCACGGCGCCGTCGGAAGTCAGGAAGCAGATCGCCTGGTGGCGGCAGCGGAACTGATCAGGTTGCTTGCAGGACTCATCAGCAGAATCAGGGTGCACAAGACTTGGCGAATTCGCTAAGGATGGTGCCCACCCGATCACCGGCAATTCCAGGGAACGCCTCATGACACGCATCGATATCGGCAGGCTCGCACTCGTGCTCTGCCTTTCCGCAGCGGTTCTCACCGCCTGCGGCCGCAAGGGCGATCTCGACCTGCCGGGCGGCGCGAAACCGGTCGTGAAGACCATCGACGGCAAGAAGGTCGAGCAGGTCGAAGACAAGCCCTTCATCCTCGACCCCCTTCTCTAGTTTTTTAAACGGACAAGACCCGTGAACCATTTCGAGCATCGCGACGGCGTCCTCTATGCGGAGGACGTGCCCGTTCCGGACATCGCCAAGGCGGTCGGCACACCCTTCTACGTCTATTCGACGGCCACGCTGGAGCGCCACTACAAGGTCTTTTCCAAGGCCTTCGACGGCGTCGACGCCATGGTGTGCTACGCCATGAAGGCGAATTCGAACCAGGCCGTGCTGAAGACGCTCGCTAAGCTCGGCGCCGGCATCGACGTGGTGTCGGAAGGCGAATTGCGGCGCGCCCTGGCTGCCGGCGTTCCGGCGTCCCGCATCATGTTCTCCGGCGTCGGCAAGACGCCGCGCGAGATGGACCTGGCGCTTGAGGTCGGCATCTACTGCTTCAACGTCGAATCCGAGCCGGAGCTCGAAATCCTCAATGCCCGCGCCGTTAAGGCCGGCAAGGTCGCGCACGTCTCCTTCCGCATCAATCCGGATGTCGATGCGCGCACTCATGCCAAGATTTCGACGGGCAAGAAGGAAAACAAGTTCGGCATTTCCTGGGAGCGTGCGCGTGCCGTCTACGCCCGCGCGGCCACCCTGCCCGGCATCCAGGTGACCGGTATCGACATGCATATCGGCAGCCAGATCACCGAGCTGCAACCCTTCGAAGATGCCTTCAAGCTGCTGCGCGAACTGGTCGATACGCTGCGGGCCGATGGCCACAGCATCGATCACGTCGATGTCGGCGGCGGTCTCGGCATTCCCTACAAGACCGACAACGCGCCGCCTCCGCTGCCGGATGCCTATGCGGAGATCGTCAAGAACCAGCTCAAGGGCCTCAACTGCAAGATCGTCACGGAGCCCGGCCGCCTGATCGTCGGCAATGCCGGCATCCTGGTCACCGAGGTGATCTATGTGAAGGATGGCGGCGAGAAGACCTTCGTCATCGTCGATGCGGCGATGAACGATCTCATCCGCCCGACGCTTTACGAAGCCTGGCACGAGATCCAGCCGGTCGTTCTGTCCGCCGCGAGCGCCCCGCGCATCCGCGCGGACGTCGTCGGTCCGGTCTGCGAGACGGGCGATTATCTCGCGCAGGATCGCGAAATGGTGCAGCCGAAGCCGGGCGATTTGATTGCCGTCGGCTCGGCCGGCGCCTATGGCGCAGTGCAGGCCGGCACCTACAACAGCCGCCTGCTGGTGCCGGAAGTGCTGGTCAACGGGGCCGAGTTCCACGTCGTCCGGCCGCGGCTTTCCTATGACGACCTGATCGGCCTCGACTCGCTGCCGAACTGGCTCGCCTGAGAAAATCCCGCACAGGAACGTGATCACGTTTTTGCGCGTGCCCTCGTCTTCGCCACAAAGCATGTTATCTTTTAGCCGTGACAGCTAGAGCATTTCCGCTTTTCTCCGAATCGCGAAAACACTCTATCTATGTGCCTTACGCAATTCCGGACGCAAAACCGTTTCACACTTTTGCTGGAATTGCTGAAGCAGCGGAGAGCGGCGACCGATGGCGATTGACACGGACAGGCAGCGCGAAAAGGCGGCGAGCGGCAATCCGCTGGCCCGTCGGCTCGCGGGCAAACGCTTTGCCGCCCGGACCATCCTCTACCTGGAAGCACTCGCCCCGCGCGTGCTGCCGATCCTGCTGCTTGTCGCCGGCTTTCTGGCGCTGACCTGGTTCGGCTATTTTCGCCATGTGCCGGCCTGGCTGCATATCGCGACCCTCGCCGTTTTCGCGCTCGGCCTTGTCTGGCTGCTCGTCCGCCTGCGCGGCATCGTCTGGCCTTCCGTCGACAACGCCGATCGCATGCTGGAGACGCGCAATGCGCTCGCCCACCAGGCGATCCGCGTGCAGGACGACAGGCCGGCGGGTGGCGATGCTTTTGCGCAGGCGCTCTGGCGCGAGCACCAGGCCCGCATGGCGCGTCTCATCGGCACGCTGCGCACCGGCGTGCCGGAACCGGATATCGCCCGCCATGACCGCCACGCGCTGCGTGCCGTGCCGGTGCTTCTCCTCGCCATCGCCTTTGCCTTCTCCTATTCCAACCGCGGTGGCCTGCTCGCGGATATCGTGTCGCTGCGCGCGCCGAGCGAATCTGCGCCGGATGTGCGCATCGATGCCTGGGTGACGCCGCCGGCGCACACGTCGCGCGCGCCCGTCTTCCTCACCGGCAACGGGCAGGGCCAGCCGAGCGAGGCGGCGAAGGGCGAGATCCGCATTCCGCAGTTCAGCGAGCTGACCGTGCGCGTCACGGGCGGTAGCGGCGACGAGCAGGTGAGCTATCAGGTGGCTGGCGAAACCGCGGCCACCGCCATCGAGGAAGAAAAGCCGAAGGACGAGAAGACGGAAGGTGCGAAGACCGAGGCGAAGGTGCCGGTCGCGGTCGCCAACGGCGCGAAGACCCTGCATTACAAGATCCTGAAGGACGGCACGCTTTCGGTCGATGGGCGGACCTGGGCCTTCACGGTCATTCCGGACCGCGTGCCGGAAATCGCCTTCGACGGCATTCCGAAACAGACCGTGGCGGCGGCGCTGGAGATCAGCTTCATCGCCAAGGACGATTACGGCCTTCAGGAAGCCCATGCGGAGATCGTGCCTGTCGAGACACAGAAGGACGCCCGGCCGCTCTATCCGCTGCCGGAATATCGGCTGGACCTGCCGCGCCGCAGCGCGCGCGACGCCAAGGGCACAACGAGCCGCAACCTCTCCGAACATCCGCTCTCCGGCAAGCGCGTGAAGATCACGCTCGTCGCCAAGGATGCGGCGGGGCAGGAGGGCCGCAGCCAGCCGGTCGAGATGGTGCTGCCGGCAAAGAACTTCTTCGAGCCGCTCGCCGCCGCCGTCGCAGAACAGCGGCAGGTCTTTGCGCTCGATGCCAACCAGCTGCCGTTTGCGATCGCGCTCAACGAAGCGCTGACCATGCGGCCGGAAGAGACGATCCCGAACCTCACCCATTACCTGCTGCTGCAATCGGCCGCCGCGCGCATGAAACTTTCGCGCACGGACGACCAGATGCGCGAGACGGCGGATTATCTCTGGGAGATCGCGCTCGGCATCGAGGACGGCAATCTTTCGCTCGCCGACCGGCGCCTGCGCGAGGCGCAGAAGGCCTTGTCCGAGGCGCTGGAGCGCAATGCCCCCGACGAGGAGATCGCCGCGCTGATGAAGGAACTGCGCGAGGCGATGGAAGCCTATATGCAGGAGCTCGCCCGCCAGGCCGCCAAGAACGGCCAGATGCAGCAAAATGCCCAGCAGCAGGGCCAGATCCTGCGCCAGCAGGACTTGCAGCGCATGATGGACCAGATCGAGAATCTGGCCCGTTCCGGGGCGCGTGACCAGGCGCAGCAGATGCTGTCCGAACTCCAGCGCATGATGAACAACCTGCAGGCCGGCCGTCCACAACAGGGGCAGCAGGGCCAGCAGAACGACGCCATGCGCCAGCAGATGGATAAGCTCGGCGAGCTGATGCAGAAGCAGCAGCAACTGATGGAGCAGACCTTCCAGCTCGACCAGGCCTTGCGCGACCGCCAGCAGCGCGGCGACCCGATGCCGGGCGAGGAAGGCGAGCAGCAGCAACAGCAGCAGGGCGACAACGGCGCCGGCCAGCAGCCGACCGACCAGATGACGGCCGAACAGTTGCGCGAGGCGCTGAAGAAGCTTCAGGAGCAGCAGGATGCGCTGGGCAAACAGCTCGGCGAGGTGCAGGAAGCGCTGAAGGGCATGGGCATGGAGCCCGGCGAGGGCTTTGGCCAGGCTGGGCGCGAGATGAAGGGTGCGTCGGAAGCGCTTGGCGAAGGCCAGGGCGAATCGGCCGTCGGCAGCCAGGGCCGCGCGCTGGAGGCGCTGCGCCAGGGTGCGCAGAACATGATGAGCCAGATGCAGGCCATGGGGCAGGGCCAGGGTCAGGGACCCGGCGAAGGCATTCCGCAGGCCGGCCGCAACGGACGCGATCCCCTCGGCCGCGAGCGGCCCGTCAACGGGCAGGGTCCCGACTTCGGCGGTCCGACGAAGATCCCGGAAGAGATCGACATCCAGCGCGCACGCGAAATCCTCGACGAAATCCGCCGCCGGCTCGGCACCGGTGCGGCGCCCGGCTTCGAGCGGGATTATCTGGAGCGGTTGCTCGGGATTCGGTGATTAGGCTGCCAAAGCCTGTGCTACAGCGCGGCGGATATCCGGCAGGCTGAAGGGCTTGCTCACCACGTCGACGATCTTCAATGCAAGGTCGTCGGCGCGTTCGCGCTGTTCGGCATAACCCGTCATCAGCAGGATTTTCAGCGCCGGGTGGGCGGCGGCGGCCTTGTGGGCGAGTTCGATGCCGTCCATGACAGGCATGCGGATGTCGGAAAGCAGCAGGTCGAAGCCGCCGGCCGTCAGCGCGTCGAGCCCGGCGGCGCCATCCGGCGCCTCGACGGTCTCATGGCCGTCCAGCCGCAAGGCGCGTGCGACGAAGACGCGCAGCGAATCCTCGTCTTCGGTGATCAGAATCTTCGCCATCGGTTCCCCTGTTCGGTCCGTTCGGCAATGAAAAGACCAGACTTTCCTTGTCGATCGGTAAACGGCGGCTGGCGGAATTTGCAGTCAGGCGTCCGCGTCGCCGGTCACGATGCCGACGAAGGGCAGTTCGCGGAAGGCGTAAGCGACGTCCATGCCATAGCCGACGACGAAATAATCCGGGCATTCGAAGCCGACATAATCGGCCTCCAGATCGGTCTTGCGCTTCTCGCGCTTGTCGAGCAGCACGGCGATGGTGACGTTGCGTGCGCCGCGCTCGTACATCAGTTCCTTGGCGAAGGTCAGCGTGCGGCCGGATTCGAGGATGTCGTCGATCAGCAGGATATCGCGGCCGGTGACGTCCGAATCGATGTCCTTCACCACCTTCACGCCCTGCGAGACGGTGCCGGTGCCATAGCTCGACAGTGTGATGAACTCGACTTCCGGCGCAAGGCCTGCCGCATGCAGCGCGCGGGTCAGGTCGGCGGCGAAGATGAACGAGCCCTTGAGAACGGCGATGACGAGAAGGTCCTTCGTCGGGCCGCCGGCGATCTGGACCGCAAGCTCTTCGTTGCGCTTGGCGATCTGCCCGGCATCATAGAGCGTTTCGATCTTTTTTCCGCGGACAATATGCATCGCGAGGGGGCTCCCTGGGTGGCGTCAAAGGAGCCGATTAGCACAGTCAGTTGACCGGTGCACCCTCGGGCACCAGGGAAACCGTGACTTTCGGCACTTTTCCGCCACCGTGCGGAATGCGCAGCGCGAAGTTTTCGCTGCCGCCGGCCGCGATCGTCTTGCCGTCGAGGGCGACGCGGCGCGGCGTTTCGCCCGCACCACCGACGAGGATGTCCACCGGCGGGGCAGCCTCCACGCCATCGCCGACATTTTCGACGCGGCCGTAGACGGACAGTACCTTCATGCCGTTCTGGTCGTCGACCGTCGCCGTGACGTCGGCGACGCGCAGCGCAGCGCCGGGCTCGCCCGTCGGAAGCGCCGCCTTCAACGCCGAAAGGCCGCCGGCATAGGCGAAGACGAAGATGAAGCTTGCGGTGACGAGGCCGGCAAAGGCGCGGCCGGAGAGAAGCTGCAAGCCGGCCTCGCACAGCCGGGCTCCCGCCGCGCCGGCGCGCACCAGCAGGTGGCGTGAGGCAGGGCGCAGCGGTACAGGGCGAATCGGGCGGTGGTTGTCGTTGGAGGTGCGCGCCGGGCCGTTCCGGATGACGACGAAATCGACGTCGACCACTTCGCAGCGCGCCTGGGACCGCGGCTTCTTGGCAGGCGTCTTCGGTTCGGGCGGCAGGAGATCGATCCGGCCTTTTGCCTGTTGTCTCGCTCTGAAGGTGTTCATCGCGACCTCCCGCTTGGCCGGCTTTCCGCGCAAAGTCAGGGGCGAAAAGTCGGGCATTGAATGAAATCCTTACGAAACGTAAACCATACTGGTTAATGCTTCGGAAACCCGACCGTGAAAGAGCCGCTTTCCTGTGCGACCTGCGCTACGATAGCGAATCGCGGTTCAGGTAACCGCTTCTAGAACCGGATTGGCCATTGATTCATTTCGAGAATGTCGGACTGCGCTACGGGATGGGGCCGGAGATCCTCCGCGACCTGACCTTCGATATTCCGCGCCGGTCCTTCCAGTTCCTGACGGGGCCGTCCGGCGCCGGCAAGACGACGCTTTTGCGCCTGCTTTTCCTGTCGCTCCAGCCGACGCGCGGCATCATCCGCACCTTCGACCGCGAGATTTCGACGATCCCGCGCGACGAGCTGCCGATGCTGCGCCGGCGCATCGGCATCGTCTTCCAGGATTTTCGCCTGCTCGATCACCTGACGACCTATGAGAATGTCGCGCTGCCGCTGCGCGTGCGCGGCAAGGAGGAATCGAGCTATCGCGCCGACGTGCTGGAACTCCTGAAATGGGTCGGCCTCGGCGAGCGAATCAATGTGCTGCCCGCGGTCCTGTCCGGCGGCGAAAAGCAGCGCGCGGCCATTGCGCGCGCGCTCATCGACCGGCCCGAGCTGCTGCTTGCCGACGAGCCAACCGGCAATGTCGATCCGCCGATGGCGCGCCGGCTCCTGAGCCTCTTCCTCGAATTGAACCGGCTCGGTACGGCCGTGGTGATTGCCACGCATGATCTGTCGCTGATGGACCAGGTGGACGAGGCGCGACGCATGATCCTCTCGCAGGGACGGCTCGACATCTATGACTGACGCTCCCCAGGAGACCGCCCAGGACGCCCAGCCCGCCCGCCGGCTGGAAATGCGCGTGCGCCCGACCGCACCCATCGTGCCGCCGTCGAATGTCTCCGGCAATGCGCTGATGCTGGTCATTGCCATCATGGCCTTCCTCGCCTGCCTCACCTTCGGCGCGGTCAACATGGTGCGTGCCACGGCTGCGAGCTGGCAGAGCCAGATTTCCCGCGAGGTCACCATCCAGATCAAGCCGGACGACGCGCTCGACATGGAACAGGCGCTGAAGGACGTGCGCGACCTCGCGCTCACCTTCTCCGGCACCCGCGACGGCACCATCGTCGACAAGGCGGCGACGGCGCGCCTGCTCGAACCCTGGCTCGGCGAGGGCCTCAACATCGACGAGCTGCCGGTGCCACGCCTCGTCATCGTGACGATCAACGAGCAAAGCCCCCCGGATTTCGCGGCAATGCGGGTGGCACTCGCGGAAAAGGTCCCGACGGCGTTTCTTGACGACCATCGCACCTGGGTGGACCGCCTCGTCGCCATGGCGCGCACGACCGCCTTCATCGGCACGGGCGTGCTGGTGCTGGTCTTTTCCGCCATGGTGCTGACCGTCGTCTTCGCCACGCGCGGCGCGCTTTCCGGCAACCGGCATATCGTCGAGGTGCTGCATTTCGTCGGCGCGGAGGCCGGCTTCGTCGCCTCCGAATTCCAGAAACATTTCCTGAAGATCAGCCTCAAGGGCTCGGTTGCCGGCGGCTTTCTCGCGGCGCTGTTCTTCGCGGTCGCCAGCTTCTGGCAGGGGCGCTCGATCGCCACGCCCCAGAGCGACCAGGCGACCGCGCTGTTCGGCACCTTTTCCATGGGGCTCACCGGTTATCTCGGCATTGCCGCAACGATCGTCGTCATCGCGGTGCTGACGACGCTGACGGCCCGCTTCACGGTGATGCGCACGATCCACGAAATCGACCTCATCCGCTCCGACCCGTCGCGAACCGACCAGCTGCCCGACCAATGACCGAGATGAGACGAACCATCGCCGCGAAGCGGACTATCGCTTGCCGCAATCCGGGTCTATGGACGGAATCATGAACGCGCTGGAACGGGCAAAACCGGGACTGCCGCAGGGCATCCGGTCTGACGGGGAGGGGCGGCGCCGACGCATGCGCCCAGCCCGGCTCGTCGTGCGCGTCGTCCTGGCGCTGATCCTCATCGCCGCTGTCGCCGGCATCGGCGGCTTCCTCTATTTTGCCGAGACGGTCGCGGCCCTCGATGCGCCGCGCGATCCGAAGGCCGACGCCATCGTGGTCTTGACCGGCGGTTACCAGCGGATCGACCGCGCAATCGGCCTGCTCAAGCAGGGGGCCGGCCAAAGGCTGCTGATTTCCGGCGTGAACCCCACGACGAGCGGCAACCAGATCCGCAAGCTCACGCAGAGCTCGTCCGCGCTCTTCGAATGCTGCGTCGACATGGGCTACGAGGCGGTGGACACGATCGGCAATGCCAACGAGACGGCACGCTGGATCAGCGACCACCGGTTCCGCCGGGTGCTCGTCGTCACCAACAATTACCACATGCCGCGCAGCCTGCTGGAGCTGAGGGTTGCCGATCCGCAGACGGAGTTCATCGCCTATCCCGTGGTCAATTCCGACCTGAGGAACGGCAACTGGCTGCGCGAGCCCGGCGTCGTGAAAGCCATGCTGTCGGAATATCTGAAATACAGTGTCGCGCAGATCCGGGCCCTTGCCGGTGCGCGCGGCTGGTCCGGCCTTCGCGGCGACGTGGCGGGTCTTTCCGCGCGCTGAGATCGCGGCGACGGGAGTTCCCCCGCCCGGCAATATCGTGTAGGGCGAAAGGATGCGTCCCCCTCACAGGCTGCCCGATGATCGTCCTTCGTTCCGTGCTTTTCAACACCGCCTTCTACATCAACCTCATCGTGCAGATGATCGTCATGACGCCGGCCTATTTCCTGCTGCCGCGCAAAAAGGCCTATGGCATCGCCAAGAACTGGGCGAGGAGCAACCACTGGCTCTTCGACAAGATCGTCGGCACGACCTTCGAGATCGAGGGCTTGGAGAACATCCCGACGGGCGGCTACATCTTCGCGCCGAAACACCAGTCGTTCTGGGATGCCTATGCGCTGCTGCCCTGGCTTGACGATCCCTTCTACATCCTCAAGCGCGAGCTGACCTGGATCCCGCTGTTTGGCTGGTATTTGAAGAAGCAGCGCATGGTGCCGGTCGATCGCAGCGCGCGCGGCAAGGTCATGGCCGCCGTGATGGAACGCACCAAGGCCGAGATGAATTCCGGCCGCCAGCTCATTATCTATCCGGAGGGCACGCGCCGGCCGCCAGGTGCGCCACCCGAATACAAATACGGCATCGCCCGGCTCTATCGTGACCTCCAGGTGCCGGTCGTGCCGGTCGTCATGCATCCGGGCCTGTTCTGGCCGCGGCGCAAGGCCATGCGCTATCCCGGCCACTTCAAGGTGCGCATCCTGTCGCCGATCGCGCCGGGCATGGATCCCGATGCCTTCCTCGCCCATCTCATCGACGTCATGGAAACGGCGAGTGATCGCCTGCTGATCGAGACCGCGGCGGCAAACCCGAGCCTGCCCCTGCCGCCGACCGCCGAGCAGCGGCTGGCGGAACTGAAGGCGCATGCGGCGGCCTGATCAGGCCGGCAGGCGGGCGTGGAGATCGTCCGCGGCGCGGCCGACATGCTCCAGCCAATGGTCACGGATGCCCATTTCGCGCAGATGCGCCAGCGTGTTGCGCACATAGTCGATGTTGCGGCCGGATTTTCCGACCGCCGCACTCACGGTCGAGGCCGCCTCGTCGATGGAGAGCGAGCCGGCATATTGCTGGTGGGCGCGGTCGATGATGTAGGCGAGCGTCGTGACGCGGCGGCCTCCGCCGAGCATGGCCGAGAGCGTGCGCTCCTTGTAGACATGGGTCACCAGTTCGCGCTCGCGCAGGTAATCGACGACGGCATCGCGGTTTTCGGGCGCGATGCGGAAGGCGACGCCGCGGCAGGAGCCGCCGTAGTCGAGGCCGAGTACGAGGCCGGGCCTCTCCTCCGTGCCGCGGTGCACCCAAGAGCGCACGCAGAGCGACCGGCGGAAGCCGAAAAGATGGGCCGGCTGCCGCTCCTCGAATTCGAAGCCCGGGTTCCACATCAGCGATCCATAGCCAAAGACCCAGAATTCGTTCATATCCACCGTCACTTCTGCCATTTCTCTAAAAGCCGCCGCAATTGCCGGCTTTGACGCCTTTGCGGGCAAATCGCATCGCCACCATTGGAGAACAACATGGCATCGTCAAGCCACGCCGGCACGTCCGGCGTCTCGCGCAAACTCGTTCGGCTCGCCATTGCCGTCGTTCTCGTCGTCGCGCTCTATACGGGCGGATGGTTCTATGCCGCAAGCTGGCTGAAGGACACGCTGACGCAACAGCTCTCGGCGTCGGCCGCTGGCCTGCATTCCGCTTCCTGCAGCAATCTCTCCGTCCGCGGCTTCCCGTTCCGCATCGGCCTGTTCTGCGACACGGTCGGCATCGACGATCGCCCGACGGGCCTGTCGGCGACATTCGGTGCGCTGCGCTCCGCCGCCCAGGTCTATCGTCCGGGCCATGCCGTCGTCGAACTCGACGGGCCGGCGCAGGTGCGCGTCACGCCGGATCTCGTCTTCGATGCCGACTGGGACCTGCTGCGCGCCAGTGCCGTCGCCTGGACGAACGGGCTCGACCGCGCTTCCGTCGTCTATGGCGGGCTGAAGGGCCGGCTCAACGTGCCGTCGGAAGCCGTCTCGATCGGCGTTGCCGCCGCGCATGGCGAAAAGCATATCCGCCAGTCCGGTGACGCGCTCGACGTTGCCGCTTCGTTCGATGCACTGTCGCTCGATCTCGGCGACCGCGTGCTGCCGCCGCTCGACGTTGTGGTCGACATGACGGTCGCCGATGCGGCGAAATGGATTTCCACCGAAGGCCCGCCGGCGGACGTGCCGCTCGGCGCAAGCGTGGAACTGCGCCGCCTGTCGCTCGATCTCGGTGACGGCAAGGTCGCGGCACTCTCGGGCCCGCTCAAGGTGGGTGACGACGGTTATCTCTCCGGCACGCTCGATCTCGACATTGCCGGCATCACGGTCTGGCGCGACCGGATTTCCGAGGCGTTTCCGGAGATTGCCGAGACGGCAGCGCAGGTGGCGCAGGTCATCGAGGGGCTGTCGAAGGGCGGCGACCGGGCGGTGGTGAAGCTCAATGTCGAGGACGGGACCGTCTATCTCGGCCTCTTCCCGATCGCCTTCATCCCGCCGTTCTAACCTTTCTTATCAGCGACCGGACGGCCGAAGTTCGGCGCTGCGGTATCCTGGCCGGCATCGATGATCGAGCGGCGGATGGCGCGGGTGCGCGTGAAGAGGTCGAAGAGCTTTTCCCCGTCGCCCCAGCGGATGGCGCGCTGGAGATAGGCGAGGTCCTCGGAAAAACGCGACAGCATTTCGAGGATCGCGTCCTTGTTGTGCAGGCAGACGTCGCGCCACATGGTCGGGTCCGAGGCCGCCAGACGCGTGAAGTCGCGGAAACCGGAGGCGGAATATTTGATGACTTCCGATTCCGTAACCGTCTCCAGGTCATCGGCCGTGCCGACGATGTTGTAGGCGATGATATGCGGCAGGTGCGAGACGATGGCGAGCACCTTGTCGTGGTGCTCCGTGTCCATCTCGTCGACCTTTGAGCCGAGCGCCTCCCAGAAGGCGGCGAGCTTGCGCTTGGCGTCCTTGTCCGTGCCGTGCACCGGCGTCAGGATGCACCAGCGGCCCTGGAACAATTCGGCGAAACCGGCATCCGGGCCGGAATGTTCGGTGCCGGCCAGCGGGTGGCCGGGGATGAAATGCACGTTCTTCGGAATATGCGGCAACATCTGCGCTACCACCGAGGCCTTGGTGGAGCCGACGTCGGTAACGATGGCGCCGGGCTTCAGGTGGGGCGCGATTTCCTCCGCCACCTTGCCCGAGGCGCCGACGGGCACCGAGACGACGATGAGGTCGGCGTCCTCGACGGCCTTGCCGGCGTCATGCACATAGTCGGTGCCGAGGTCGAGCTCACGGGCGCGGTCGAGCGTCTCCTGGCTGCGGCTGGAAATGGTGACGGTCTTTGCCAGACCCTTGGCCTTCACAGCCCGGGCGATGGAGGAGCCGATGAGGCCGATGCCGATCAGCGTGATCTTGTCGAAATGTCCGTCCGTCATGTCCGCCGCCCTTCTTTGCCGCTCCGGCCCGGATTAACGGGCGGCTCAACATTTGTCGAGGGGATCAGCGCGGCGCGCGCTCGCGTGTCGTCGGCACGCCCTGTGGCGCCAGCACCGGCACGAAGACGCGGCGCGAGGCGCGGGCGGCGACCGGCAGGCCCTGGTAGAGCCGTTTCTGCGCTTCCACGATGATGACGCCGGAAAACATCGGCCAGAGCATGCGCCCCAGCCGTTCGAAGGCGCCGCGCAGTTTCTGCACGCTGCGCAGTTTCGAGGGCGGGAAGAACAGCGCTTCGGCGCTGGCGCCGGGCGTGAAATTGGTCTCGCGCAGCAGCGCGGTCAGCTGGCCGCGCGAATAGGGCCGGCCGGAACCGAAGGGCGTGTGCTCCATGCGCGCCCACACGCCGCGCCGGTTCGGCACGACGATGACGAGCCGCCCGCCCGGCGCCAGCACGCGCCAGAGCTCCTTCATGGTTTCGCGCGGGTTTTCGGCGAATTCCAGCGAATGCACCATCAGGATACGGTCGACGGCGGCATCCGGAAGCGGCAGTTCTTCGTCGAAGACCAGCGCCGTGGAGGAAAGTTCGCTCGGCGGCCAGTTCACCGCGCCCTGGCCCGCCGGCATGAAGGCGAAGGTGCGCTCGGTATCGGCGCGGAAGCGTTCGAGATAGGGCACGGCATAACCGAGCCCCACCAGCCGCTCGTCCGGCAGCCGCGCCCAGAGCGAGGCGAGCGCCATGGCGATCGAATGATCGGCCAGGCGGCCGAGCGACGAGTGGTAGAATTCGCGGAGGTCGACGATATCGGCATGCATGGCCTGAATGTGAGCGATAGGCTGGTGGACTTCAAGGCCGATTGCCTTACATTCCCGCCGACCGCCCGACCGATAGATGAGGATTGCGCCATGGCTTCGCTCGAACTAGACCTCTTTCCCTGCCGCAGCGATAATTTCGGCGTGCTGCTGCATGACCCGGCGACGGGCGCGACCGCGAGCATCGATGCGCCGGAGGAACAGCCGATCCTCGATGCGCTCGCCCGCCGCGGCTGGACGCTCAGCCACATTTTAACGACCCATCACCACAACGACCATGTCGAGGCCAACCTGGCGCTGAAGGAGCGCTTCGGCGTCACGATCATCGGGCCGGCGCGCGAGGCGCCGCGCATTCCCGGCATCGACCAGAAGGTAGATGGCGGCGACAGCTTTGACTTTGCCGGCCGCCGCGTCGAGGTCATCCTGACGCCGGGCCATACGCTGGGGCACATCTGCTTCCACCTGCCGCAGGAAAAGCTGCTCTTTGCCGCCGATACGCTTTTCGCGCTCGGCTGCGGCCGTCTCTTCGAGGGCACGCCGGCGCAGATGTGGGACTCGCTTTCGAAACTCGCTGCCTTGCCGGACGAGACCACCGTCTATTTCGGCCACGAATACACGCTGTCCAATGCGCGCTTCGCAAAGACCGTCGACCCGGAGAATGCGGCACTCCTCAGCCGTGTCGCCGAGATCGAGGCACTGCGAGCGGACGGTGCCTTCACCGCGCCCACGACGATCGGGCTGGAAAAGGCGACGAACCCGTTCCTGCGCGCCGCCGACCCGGCGATCCGCCGCCATCTCGGCCTGGAGACGGCCAGCGACGCCGAGGTCTTTGCCGAGATCCGGGCGCGCAAGGATCGGTTCTGATGACACCCGAGGAGATCATCGCCCGGCTCGGTATGGAGCGACATCCGGAGGGCGGCTGGTATGTGCAGACCTTCAGGGATGCCGATGGCGGCGAGCGCGGGCATTCGACGGCGATCTACTACCTGCTGGAAAAGGGCGAGCGCTCGCACTGGCACCGGGTGAAGGATGCCGTCGAGATCTGGCATCATTATGCGGGCGGGCCGCTGGCGCTGTCGCTTAGCGATGGTGAGGCGCCGGCCGAGGTGCAGGTGCTCGGGCCGGATCTTGCCGCGGGCGAGCGGCCGCAGCTCATCGTTCCGGCAAACTGGTGGCAGGCGGCCGAGCCGCTCGGCGACTGGACGCTGGTCGGCTGCACGGTCTCGCCCGGCTTCGTCTTCTCGTCCTTCGAGATGGCGCCGCCCGGCTGGATGCCTGGCGGCTGAACTCAGACCGGCGCCGTCGCGCGCCTGCGCAGAATCATGTCCTTGGCGGCAAGCACCGCGCCGCCCGTCACCAGAAGGCAGGCGAGGCCGATGCGCCAGGACGGTTCGGCGAACCCCGTGAGGATGAGCATGAAGGTCGAGAGCAGCGGCGCGGCATAGCTTGCGGCGCCGAGGATCTGGATATCGCCGTTCTTGACGCCGAAATCCCAGGCATAGAAAGCGGCTCCCACCGGCAGCAGGCCGAGACCGGCGACAGCGAACCACTCGAAATTGCTTTGCGGCCAGACGGTGGTTTCCAGCATCACATGGCAGAGGAGCGACAGCAGCGAGGTGGCGAGGCAGAAGCCGGTCACCACATCGGTCGAGACGGCCTCGAAGCGGCGGGTGATCAGTGAATAACCCGCCCAGGTGAAGGCGCAGAGGAAGGCCGCGCCATAACCGACGAGATAGGCCTCGTCGAAGGCAAAGCCGTTGCGGCCGACGATGAGGACCGTGCCGCCAAGGCCGAGCACGGCGCCGACGACATGGTTCCACTTCAGCGTTTCACCCGGAAGCAGCGCCGAGCCGACGACGATCAGCAGCGGCCAGAGATAGGCGATGAGGCCGGCTTCGACGGCCGGCGCGTTGCGCAACGCCGTGAAGTAGAGGAAGTGGTAGCCGAACAGGCCCAGAATGCCGGTGATCCAGATTTTTGGCGGCTGGCGCAGCAGTCTGATGCGCTGCGGCCTTGCGGCGAGCACGACGAGGCCGGGCAGGCTGCCGATCAGGAAGCAGATGGCGGAAAGCTGGAAGGGCGGCATCTTGCCCGAGGCGGCGGTGAAGAGCGCCAGCAGCGCCCACATGAGGATCGCCGAAAAGCCGATGAGGGTTGCACGCGTCTTCAAGGCCGATCACTCCCGCCGGTTTTCCGACGGGGCGCCGCGTCAGCCGCCGAAGCGCGTGGCCGAGACGGTGACAGGGCCGAGCTTGGTCGGAATCTGCACATAGACGGGAGCATATACATTCGCCCCCTCGGCCTTGGCAAACCAGATTTCCATCGTCTTCAGCTTGCGCAGGTATTCCACGTCGTCACGGCCCTTCTTGTAGCCGGACTTCGGGATGAAGCGGATGCCGCAGACCACGACATCGCCCTCGAAACCCTTGGTGGAATAGGGCTTGGTGCCCTTGGAGGTGAGTTTCAGGTCCATCCGGGATTCGCCGTCGAAGATCGGCAGCGTCTTCGGGCAGACCTTGCCGTCGTCGGAAGGGATGATCAGGCCGGAGATCGGGTCCAGCACGGCGCGCATGTCGGCGCTGGAGACCGGCACCCAGTTCTTCGGCTTGCGGCGCGGCGGCGTCATGTTCGCGGTGATGACATTGCCGTTGCGGAAGGTGACGTCGATGGCGCGGCTGCGCTTGCCGCTCTTGTAGGTCACGGAATAGTTGGTGGCGCGCAGCTTGTCGCGGCTGACCGTGCCGGAGACCGAGGTCGTGCCCTTGGTGCTCGAAAAGATATCGGCGAGGCCGGCCGATTGCAGGCTGCCGGAGATCGTGTAGCGGTTGCCCTGGAAGGCCGAGCGGAAGGTGGCGGTGGCGACCGGCAGGCCGGAAAGCCGGATGCTGTAGTCCGTGCGGTGCTCGATTTCAGCCGACGACAAGGGTGTCGCGCTGCCCGCAAGGGCAAGCGACATCAGTGCGCCAGCAATCCAACCCCGCCCGTTCATCCTTACGCTCTCCATTGAGACGCTCCGCCTAACCCGCCATTGCGGCGATTCTGCGCCGGTCAAAAAATCCCGATCGGCTTGCTATTGCCTGCAAATCATGAGCTTTGGCAACTGAATTCAAGCTGAACGGCAGGTTTGGCTTGACGGCTCCGCTCCGTGTGACTATAGAACCGCAACTTTCCAAAAAGGCCAGACGGACTGCGGCCGGTTTCGGTGCCGGAATCGTATTGTCCTGAACCAAGAAAAATAGGTGTACCATGTCCCGTAGTTGCGAATTGACCGGCAAGGGCGTCCAGTCGGGCAACAATGTGAGCCACGCAAACAACAAGACGAAGCGCAAGTTCCTGCCGAACCTGTGCAGTGTCACGCTGATTTCCGACGCCCTCGGCCAGCGTTACCGTCTTCGCGTTTCCGCTGCAGCGCTCCGCTCCGTCGAGCACCGCGGTGGCCTCGATGCCTTCCTGCTGAAGGCTGACGAGAACGAACTGTCGATGCGCGCCCGTCTGCTGCGCCGCCAGATCGCCAAGAAGACCGCAGCCGCTGCTGTCGCTGCCTGATTTTCCAGGCTTTGCGTTGCGATACTTTGATTGAGGCTTGACCGGTTCCGGGCAGGCCTCAATGCTTTGCGTTGCGTTAAATTGTCAGTCCTCCAACTGGTGGCATCACCCAGGATAAAAAAATGCTAGCGAACCGCATTACCCTTATCTATGTCCTCCTGATGACGGTCGTCGTCGTCGCCTCCAACGTGCTGGTGCAGTACCCGCTTTCCGGTGAACTGTTCGGCATCGCTCTCGGCGACCTGCTGACCTATGGCGCCTTCACCTATCCGGTCGCCTTCCTCATCACCGACCTCACGAACCGCCAGTTCGGCCCCCGCGTTGCGCGCCGCGTCGTCGCGGCCGGCTTTCTGGTCGCCGTGGTGTTTTCCTTCGCCGTCGCCTCGCCGCGCATCGCCATTGCGTCCGGCTCGGCGTTTCTGCTGGGCCAGCTCCTCGACATCTCCGTGTTCAACCAGCTGCGCCGGCAGGCCTGGTGGCGCGCGCCGCTGCTCGCCTCGGTGATCGGTTCGGTGCTCGATACGGTGATCTTCTTCTCCTTCGCTTTCGCGCCGGTCTTTTCCATCTTCGGCCCGAACGATGCCTTCGCGATCGAATGGGCGCCGGTGCTCGGCGTGCTGACCACGGACGCGCCGCGCTGGATCTCCTGGGCGCTCGGCGACTTCACGGTAAAGGTGCTGGTCGGCATCGTCATGCTGCTGCCCTATGGCGCGCTGATGAGCAAGCTGAAGCCGATGCCGGGCGTTGAAAAGACGGCTTGAGAAAAGAAGGGCTAGAGCCCTGCCGCGTCGTGGACGAGCTCACCGGTGAATCCACACGCGGCACCATGATAGCTGAGGCAACCGCTGCGCTCTTCGATCAACAGTTTGCCGTCTCTTGAAAAGACCAGACCGATTTCACAATAGCGTGCATTGACGCCCGATTGTTCCGCGTTCGGATCATAGGCTTCATTCTCGACGAAGAAGTTTCCTCCGGCACTATCGAGCTTCACCTCACCCTCAATGCCGCCGCCGCAGCCTGGAAGTCCATCCTCCTGCATGGGAACCACCGTTTCGATGGAGATCTTGTAGATATCGTCCTGCACATGTTTGAGATCGACCGTCAGATCGCCTTCACCCTTGCCGGACCACAGTCCCTCCAGCGGGTTTACGTCCTGCGCAAGTGCGGGCAAGGCGGCCAGAGCAACGAGCGTGGCAATGATTGTAGATCTGTTCATGTAATTTCCTTAATAAAGTACGCACAGATATTCTGGTGCAATTACAGCGGAGACAGGACGGGATCGATCAGCATATCGATCGATTCGTTCGCTGATTTTCCTTCCTAAGACCATGACGTCAAGACCGACGTGATTACAGAACGACCACCGTTATTAAGAGGCATCGGTGGTTTTGACTGGTATCAAGGAGATGTAGCAGGCGAGAACCGGTTAAAACGCAGCTGGCGTGACGCTTCATTGCCCTTGGAGCAGACGGAATTCCAGCATGAGGTTGCGCTGGAGAATGGAGTGGTTGTCGTCGGAGACCACGATGAGGCGGATGTCGTCTGGCGCCATCACCACCACGTCCAGCCCCTCCATATTGTCGATCTGGTGGCTGAGGTCGACGTCGATCAAAACCTCGCCATCGACCACCGCGCCGGGACGGATCTTCGTGCCGTCGATCCGCCGGATGCGCATGCCGACGCCGTCTGAAAGGCGGAAGCGGCGCTCCAGCAGCAGCAGGTCGCCGTTCGGCAGGAAGGCGCCGTCGGTGATGTCCCAGGGGTCGTTGCGCTTCACGGTGAACAAGCCGGCAAGCGGGCCGTCGAGAATGGCGGCAAGCGCGTTGCCCTCGGCATCGAGGCTGCGCTCGGTGACCGTCACCGGTACCGCGCCAAGCGGCCCCGCCTCCGGCGACATCACAAGCGTCTCCATGCCGCGATTGCCGCGCAGCTCTTCGCGGGGGAAGGGGAGCGGCAGTTCGCGTGACGGTCGCGCTTCCATGAAGCCCGGGTCCGGATAGGCGTCGATGCGATGCACGGACTCGAAGCTGACGAGCAATTCGCCCTTGCCGATCGCCAGGCCCTCGGCATCCATCTGGTACTTGACGTTCTCGTCCTGGCCTTCGGCGTTGAACATCGAGCGCGTCTTGAGGTCGGCGAGGCCGCTCAGGCGGCCTTCAGCATCGCGTTCTATACGGCCGGTCAGCCAGTGCCCGGTATCGAGCACGGCGACGAAGGATGCTTGGTCCGCGCGAAAGCGGATCGCCGACACGGCGCCGAGCAGCGGATTGCTGGACGAATAGCTAAGGCCGCCCAAGAATTCGAGCTTGCCGAAGGTGCGGGTGTCGGAGCCGAGCGCGAATTGCGAAAAGGCGCGGTTGACGACCGGAAGGTCGATGATTTCGGCGGTCGCCGGTTGCGCCAGTGTGAGGGCCACGGCAAGCGCGAGGCCATGCCCCAGGCGCCGGTGCGCCGCCGGCTCAGCCCGCACGGCGGCGGCCGGCGGGGCGTCGGCTGGTGGCCTCGTCGGCGAAGAGCGAGGCGAGCTGCTCGGTCATCGCGCCCGCCAGCTCGTCCGCATCGACGATGGTGACGGCGCGGCGATAGTAGCGGGTGACGTCATGGCCGATGCCGATAGCGAGAAGCTCGACGGGCGAGCGCGTCTCGATCTGCTCGATGACGGCGCGCAGGTGGCGTTCCAGATAGTTGCCGGGGTTCACCGAGAGCGTCGAATCATCGACCGGCGCGCCGTCCGAGATCATCATCAGGATGCGGCGCTGTTCAGGACGGGCGAGCAGGCGATCATGCGCCCAGATCAGCGCCTCGCCGTCGATGTTTTCCTTGAGCAGGCCTTCGCGCATCATCAGGCCAAGATTGCGCCGTGCGCGCCGCCAGGGGGCGTCCGCCGCCTTGTAGATGATGTGGCGCAGGTCGTTGAGTCGGCCCGGCGCCTGCGGCTTGCCGCTGCCGAGCCATTTTTCGCGCGACTGGCCGCCCTTCCACGCCTTGGTGGTGAAACCGAGGATTTCCACCTTCACGCCGCAGCGCTCCAGCGTGCGGGCCAGGATGTCGGCGCAGGTGGCGGCCACCGTGATCGGCCGGCCGCGCATCGAGCCGGAATTATCGATGAGCAGGGTCACGACGGTGTCGCGGAAGGTCGTGTCCTTCTCGCGCTTGAAGGAGAGCGGCTGCATCGGATCGATGATGATGCGTTGCAGGCGGGCGCTGTCGAGGTAACCCTCTTCGAGGTCGAATTCCCAGGCGCGGTTCTGCTGCGCCATCAGGCGGCGCTGCAGGCGGTTCGCCAGGCGACCGACCGCCCCTTGCAGATGGGCGAGCTGCTTGTCGAGGAAGGCGCGCAGGCGATCGAGTTCCGCCTCGTCGCAAAGCTCTTCCGCAGTGATCGTCTCGTCGAATTCCTGCGTGAAGACCGTGTAGTCGACCTTCTCGTTGAAATCCGTGAAGGGATGGTTCGGGCGGCGCACTTCGCCGGGCGTCTCGGTGTCGTCGCCGTCGTCGTCGACGAGGTCGTCGTCGGAGATTTCCGCGCCGTCCATCTCGCCTTCGTCCATCTGTTCGTCGGACGTCTCGTTCTCGTCGGCCGGTGCCGAATCGTCGCCGGCATCTTCCTGGCTGTCGTTGTCTTCCTGCTCGTCGCTGCGCGGCTGGTTTTCGTCCTCGGGCGTTTCGGAATCGTCCGGCTCGGTCTCGTCGTCACCGTACTGTTCGGCGACATTCATCGAGGCGAGCATGTTGCGCACGACGCGGGAGAAGGCCTGCTGGTCGTTGATCGTCGCGGAAAGGCCGTCCATGTCCCTGGCGGCCTTGTCCTCGATGAAATCGCGCCAGAGATCGAGCACCTTGCCCGCGGAGGCCGGCGGGGCCTGGCCCGTCAGCTTTTCGCGCACGATGAGGGCGACAGCCTCTTCGAGCGGCGCATCGGCCTGGCGGGTGATCGCGGAAAAATTCGCCTTGGCGTATTTCTCCGTCAGCATGGTGGTGAGGTTCTGCGCCATGCCATGCATGCGGTTGGAACCGATCGCCTCGACGCGCGCCTGCTCGACGGCGTCGAAGATGGCGCGGGCGTCGGCACCCTGCGGCGACATGGTCGCGTGGATGCGGGCGTCGTGGCAGGCCTTGCGCAGCGCCATCGAATCGCCGAGGCCGCGTGTGATGGCGACTTCGGCAGGCGTCGGGCGCTTGGTCAGTTCCGGCAGGCGGATGCGCTCGCCGGTCATGCCGGGCCGCTCGTTGGCGAAGGTGACCTCCACCTCCGCATCGCCGGAAACGGCGCGAACACAGCCCGTCACCGCGCGGCGGAACGGCTCCATGTCGACCACGCCGCCGGGCCTCGGCTTCGAATTGTCTCCGCGAGCAGCCATGAGATTCCTACCCGACCGTCAGGCCGTCGCCTCAAGCACGATGTTGGCGGCACTTTCCTTCAGCTCGACGCCGAAGGCGCGCTGGTAAAGTTCGGCGACCAGCGTGCGTTCCAGTTCGTCGCACTTGTTGAGGAAGGTGACACGGAAAGCGAAGGCGATATCCCCAAAGATTTCCGCGTTTTCACCCCAGGTGATGACCGTACGCGGGCTCATCACGGTGGAAAGGTCGCCGTTGATGAAGGCGGCGCGGGTGAGATCGGCGACGCGTACCATGCGCGAAATCGTCTCGCGGCCGTCCTTGCCGGCGGCCAGGCGCTTCACCTTGGCGGCGACGATGCTGACTTCATTGTCGTGCGGCAGGTAGTTCAGCGTGGTGACGATCGACCAGCGGTCCATCTGCGCCTGGTTGATCTGCTGCGTGCCGTGGTAGAGGCCGGTCGTATCGCCGAGGCCGACCGTGTTGGCGGTGGCGAACAGACGGAAGGCAGGGTGCGGGCGGATGACGCGGCTCTGGTCGAGCAGCGTCAGGCGGCCGGAGGATTCGAGAACGCGCTGGATGACGAACATCACGTCCGGGCGGCCGGCGTCGTATTCATCGAAGACGAGCGCGACATTGTGCTGGTAGGCCCAGGGCAGGATGCCGTCCTTGAATTCGGTGACCTGCAAGCCGTCCTTGACGACGATCGCGTCCTTGCCGACGAGGTCGATACGGCTGACATGGCTGTCGAGGTTGACGCGCACGCAGGGCCAGTTGAGGCGGGCCGCGACCTGCTCGATATGGGTCGACTTGCCCGTGCCGTGGTAGCCGGAGACCATGACGCGTCGGTTATGCGCGAAACCCGCGAGGATGGCCAGCGTGGTTTCCCGGTCGAACAGGTAGTCCGGATCGAGGTCCGGCACATAGGCGTCCGCCTTGGAATAGGCCGGAACCCGAAGGTCCGTATCAATGCCGAAGGCCTCCCGCACGGAAACCGTGGTGTCCGGGAGGTTGGAAATATCGAGATCCATCTTGCTCATCACGTCTCCGTGGGCTGCCGCCACCCGCGCGTCCGCCCAATGTCTTGTTGTGCGCCGTCTTATTGTGCGCCGACTGCTCTAGCAGAAGCCGGCCTGCTTTAACAATTGATATGCTTGAATGACCGCGCGAAAACGCTCCTCCGAGCCCCTATCTCCGCCATTTGCATCGGGGTGATGCTTTTTGACAAGGGCTTTGTAGGCGGTCTTGACGTCCTGGGCCGTCGCATTGGCGGCAAGGCCCAGCGTATCGAAGGCTTTTGCCTCCAGTGTCTTCAGTTTTCGGGTGCGGGGTTCCAGGCGCGGTCCGCGGCTGCCCTTGCCCTCGCCGAACAGGCCGAACGGATCGCGGATGCGCTGATTTGCCCCAGCGGTGCCGGAGCGCGCGCTGCCCTGCGTCGGGCCGTTCTTCGAGGCCTTGTTGACGCCGATCGTCCAGGTCGGGCGGTGGCCGGTGATCGCCTCTTTCTGGTAGCGCGCGATCTCGCCGTCTGAGAGGCCGGAGAAGTAATTGTAGCCCTTGTTGTATTCCTTGACGTGCTCGAAGCAGAACATGAAATACTGGCCTTCGGCATTGCGGCCCACCGGCGCGCGATGCACGGCATTCTCTTCGCAGCCGTCCCACTGACAGGTCGGCGCGGCGCGTTCGGGACGCTCCACGCGCCGCTTCGTGCGGATGCGGTCGAAGTATTTGGAATCGAGTTTCATGGCGCTAATTATGGGGGTCAGGACGATCTCCCACAAGAATTGACAAAGCGGATTGTTGCTGGCTTTGTGGGACCCTTTTCCTGCGTCGCGGCAGCGCCGCCGAAGGTTTGCCATGTCCATGAAATCCAGCATAACCGAGAAGCTCGGCGCCGCTTTTGCGCCGGAGCGTCTTGAGGTCATCAACGAAAGCCACCTGCATGCCGGCCACAAGCCGGAATTTGATGGGGAGGGCGAGACGCATATGCGCGTGCGCATCGTCTCGTCCGCCTTCGCCGGCATGAGCCGCGTGGCGCGTCATCGGGCGATCAATGATCTAGTGAAGGCGGAGTTCGATGCCGGGCTGCATGCGCTCGCGGTCGAGGTGGCGGCACCTGGGGAGGCGACGCGCTGGTGATCACTCCGCCGGCTGCTGGGCTTCTGCCGGGCGAATGCGCAGCTTGGTGATGCGGTTCTTCACACGTTTCATGACGATGAAGCGCTTGCCGTAGAAGGTGAATGCCTGCCGCTCCTCGGGGATCGATTTCGATTCGTGGATGACGAGGCCGGCAATAGTGGTCGCCTCCTCATCGGGCAGATTCCAGTCGAGTGCGCGGTTGAGGTCGCGGATCGGCACGCCACCATCCACCACGATGGAGCCGTCGGCCTCCTGCCGCACGCCCTGGATATCGATATCGTGTTCGTCGGAAATGTCACCGACGATCTCCTCCAGAATGTCCTCGAGCGTGACCAGCCCCTGCACCTCGCCATATTCGTCGACGACGATGGCGAAGTGGCCCTTGCGGCGAAGGAAGGCGTTGAGCTGTTCCTTGAGGTTCGTGGTGTCGGGTACGAACCAAGGTTTCTGCACGACCTTGGTGATGTCGAGGTTGGCAGGCTCCATGTCCGGTTCGGCGAGCGCGCGCAGCAGGTCTTTCGCATGCACGACGCCGATGATGTTGTCGGTCGAACCGCGCCAGACCGGCATGCGCGTATAGGCGCTTTCGAGAATGGTCCGGACTATGGCTTCCGGCGGCTCGTCCGCATTCAGCACCCGCATGGATGTGCGGTGGACCATGATGTCGGAGACCTCGAGTTCATCGAGATCGAGGATGCCGCCCAGCCGATCCCTGTCCGCTTTGATCACCGCACCTTCGCGATGCAGCAGGTTGACGGCGCCGCGCAGTTCCTCGTGTGCCGTCAGCATGGGCTCGTCATTGGAGAGTGTGACGCCGAAGATGCCGAGGATGACTCGGACGATGCCGTTGACCGCCGTCGAGAGTGGGCCGGCAATGGCCACGTAGATGCGCACGACGGGTGAGACGAAGAGAGCGAATCGATCCGGCGAGGAGATGGCCCAGCTCTTCGGCAGGACTTCGGAAAAGATGACGAGCAGCACGGTCATCGCGATCGTCGCGATGGCGACGCCGGAATCACCGAACAGGCCGAGGAACAGGCTGGTCGTCAGCGACGACGCGAGGATGTTGACGAGGTTGTTGCCGATGAGCAGGGCGCCAATCAGGCGATCGCGCCGCTCGATCAGTCTGTTGACGATGCCTGCACGCACTTCGCCATTGGCTTCCAACGTGTGCATCCGTGCCCGCGATGTCGCGGTCAGTGCCGTCTCCGAGCCGGAAAAGAATGCCGAGGCGGCGATCAGCCCCAGGATAGAGAGGAATATCAACCAATATTCGGCGAGGAAGGCCATGACGGATTCGCTGGTCATTTCGGCAGCTTTTCCTTGAGGAAGGCGACGACTTCGGATTGCGGCACGTCATCGGCGACGAAGGACTGGCCGATGCCGCGCGTCAGGATGAAGGTGAGCTTGCCGCCCTTGACCTTCTTGTCCTGGGCGATCGCATCCATCAGCCGTTCCGCCGGCGGCAGGCCGCCCGGGATCTGGTCCATCGTGGTCGGCAGGCCGACTTCGCGAAGATGCGCCTCGACGCGCCGGCCGTCGTCTGGGCTTGCGAGATTCATGCGGGCGGAGAACTGGTGGGCGAGCACCATGCCGATCGAAACCCCCTCGCCGTGGACCAGGCGGGCGCTGTCATAGTCCGTCGCGGCCTCCAGCGCATGGCCGAAGGTGTGGCCGAGGTTGAGCAGGGCGCGCGCGCCGTTCTCCCGTTCGTCGGCAGCGACGACATCGGCCTTGGCCTGGCAGCTCGTGGCGATCGCCTCGATGCGGGCCTCGCCGCCAGCAAAGACGTCCTGCCAGTTCTTTTCCAGCCAGGCGAAAAAGTCCGGCTTGTCGATCAGGCCATATTTGGCGACTTCGGCATAACCGGCACGGAATTCGCGCTGCGAGAGCGTATCGAGCACGTCCGTATCGGCAAGCACGAGGTCCGGCTGGTGGAAGACGCCGATGAGGTTCTTGCCGTGCGGCGAGTTGATGCCCGTCTTGCCGCCGACGGAGGAATCGACCTGCGCCAACAGCGAGGTCGGCACCTGGATGAAGCGCGAGCCACGGCGCGCGATGCCGGCGGCAAAGCCGGTCAGGTCGCCGATGACGCCGCCGCCGAGCGCCACGACCGCGTCATTGCGCTCGATGCGGGCGGCGAGCACGCTGTCGCAGACGCTGATCAGGTGCTCGAAGCTCTTCGTCTTTTCGCCCGCCGGCAGCACCAGCGAGACGGCATCGATGCCTTCTGCGTTAAGGGCCGCCATGAAGCCGTCGAGATAGAGGGGGGCGACATGCGCATCGGTGATGACGGCGATCTTTCGGCCCTTGAGGCGGGTGGCGATCTCGCGGCCGGCAGCGGCGATCAGGCCGGGGCCGATCAGGATGTCATAGGCGCGGTCGCCCAGTTCGACCCTTACGGTGCGGCGGGCGGTGGCAATGGCAGTCATCGGGTCATCTCGTCAGGTTCTGGGGCGGGCGGCGGTGATCGCGGCGAGCACCTCCTCCACCATGGTTTCCTTCTTCACGTCGCGCGAGAGCACCGTGAGATCGGCTTCCGCATAGATGGGATAGCGGGCGTTCATGAGGTTTTCGAGCGTCTGGCGCGGATTTTCCGTTTTCAAGAGCGGGCGGGTGTCGCGCTTGTTGACGCGCTCCCACAGCACGTCGAGGTCGGCCTTCAGCCAGACGGTGAGCCCGCCGCGTCGGATATGTTTTCGCGTGTTCTCGTTGATATAGGCGCCGCCGCCGGTCGACACGACCCGCGGGCCGGAGCGCAGCAGACGCTTGATGACGCGGGTTTCCAGCGCGCGGAACTCCGCCTCGCCGTAAGCCGCGAAAAGATCGGTGATCGACATGCGCGAGACGCGCTCGATTTCGTGGTCGGAATCGATGAAGGGAATGCCGAGCGCCTGCGCCGTCATCCGGCCGATCGCCGACTTGCCGGCGCCCATCAGGCCGATCAGCACGAGGTTGCGCTTGCCGAGTGCTGCGCGGGCCTGCTCGGCGAGCGTGGGAGGGGCCTGTTCGATCAGCTCGGTCATTGGTGTTTCCGGGGTTTCGTCCCTTTCCGTATCGACAAAAGCACCGGAAGCGTCAAGCCTGCGCGGGGGTTCATCCCTCGTGTCGGCCTTGCGCTCGGCGTGGGGCGAGGCGATATAGGGGGCATCGTCCCGGAGAGCGCCATGCCGACCCTGTTCCGATTCCTGTTCTTCTGCGCCGTGATCGCCGGCTCGATCTACGGCACGATGGTGGCGCTGGTGACCTTCGTGGAGCCGACGGAGCGCGAGGTGACGATCCGCATTCCTTCCGAACGGGTGAACCCGCAGCCATGAGGGACCCCTCCGCACTGCAGGTCGAATCCTTTCTAGAGATGATGAGCGCCGAGCGGGGCGCTGCGACGAACACGCTGCAATCCTACGAGCGGGACCTTGAGGACGTGCGCTCCTTCCTGAACGGGCGCAGCGTGCGCCTGACGGAGGCGACGCCGGACGATCTGCGCGCCTATCTCGGCCATCTCGCCAAGCAGGGTTTTGCCGCCTCCTCGCAGGCGCGGCGGCTGTCGGCGCTCCGGCAGTTCTTCAAGTTCCTCTATGGCGAGGGCCTGCGCGGCGACGACCCGACCGGCATTCTCGATGCGCCGAAGAAGGGCCGCTCGCTGCCGAAGACATTGAGCGTCGACGATGTCGGTCGCCTCATCGGGCGGGCGGAGACGGAGGCGGCGGAGCCCGGCGGCAACGTTCTCCTGCGCCGCCGCATGCATCTGCTCGTGGAGCTGCTCTATGCGACGGGCATGCGCGTCAGCGAGCTCGTTTCGCTGCCAGCAAGCGCGCTGGCGCAGACGGGGCGCTTCCTCGTCGTGAAGGGCAAGGGCAACAAGGAGCGGCTGGTGCCGCTGTCGCGCGCCGCGGTTGCCGCCCTCGATGCCTATGGCGAGGCGCTGGCGGCCGAGATCGGCGACGATCCGGCGGCGGGGCGCTTCCTGTTTCCAGCGCAAAGCAAGGAAGGCTATCTGCCGCGCCAGGTTTTTGCGCGCGACCTGAAGGCGCTGGCGGGGCGGGCGGGCATTCGTGCCGCGACGCTCTCGCCGCATGTGCTGCGCCATGCTTTTGCCAGCCATCTGCTGCAGAACGGCGCGGACCTGCGTGCCGTGCAGGAACTGCTCGGCCACTCGGACATTTCCACGACACAAATCTATACCCATGTGCTGGAAGAACGGCTGCACCAGCTCGTTCAGACCCATCACCCTCTTGCCAAACAGGCAAAAAAACCGGATTAGGACCCCCAATGCTTGCAAATGGCCGCTTGGCCGGCTGCACCCTGGCGCGGTTTGAGCAAACGATCGGAAACGCATCTCATGCACAACTACCTCGATTTCGAAAAGCCCATCTCGGATCTCGAAGGCAAGATCCACGAGCTGAGAAAGCTCGCCGAGGAAGATGAGAGCATCGACACGACGGATGAGGTCGGCCGGCTGGAAATCCGCGCCCGCGAGGCGATGGCCGACATCTATTCCAAGCTGACCCCCTGGCAGAAGACGCAGGTCGCGCGCCATCCGCAGCGCCCGCATTTCCTCGATTTCGCCGGCCAGCTTTTCGACGAGTTCACGCCGCTTGCCGGCGACCGCAAGTTCGCCGAGGACGAGGCGATCCAGGCCGGTCTCGGCCGGTTCCGCGGCGAGGCCGTCGCCATCATCGGCCAGGAAAAGGGCAACGACACCAAGTCGCGCCTGAAACACAATTTCGGCAGCGCGCGGCCGGAAGGCTACCGCAAGGCGATCCGCGTCATGGAAATGGCCGACCGCTTCGGCCTGCCGATCGTCACGCTGATCGACACCGCCGGCGCCTATCCGGGCATCGGCGCGGAAGAGCGCGGCCAGGCGGAAGCCATCGCCCGCTCCACCGAGATGTGCCTCAATGTCCGCGTGCCGATCGTCTCGGTCGTGCTCGGCGAAGGCGGCTCGGGCGGCGCCATCGCCATTGCCACCGGCGACCGGGTCTACATGCTGGAACATGCGATCTACAGCGTGATCTCGCCGGAAGGTGCTGCCTCGATCCTGTGGCGCGATTCGACGCGCGCCAAGGAAGCGGCCAGCAACATGAAGATCACGGCGGAAGACCTGAAGGCCTTCGGCATCATCGACGGCATCATCCAGGAGCCGGTCGGTGGCGCGCATCGCGATCCCGAAGCGGTGATCGGGCGCACCGGCGACGTGATCGCAGCAGCCCTCAAGGACCTCGGCGCCAAGCCGGGCGACCAGCTGCGCAAGGACCGCCGCCAGCGTTATCTCAATATCGGCCGCCAGCTTTAACCGGATTCTTGGCGCTTGGCGGCCTTCCGGGCCGCTTTCGCCCAATCTCGGCCATATTCCTTGTGTCTGAGAAGATCGCGGGTTCCCGGCAGCCTCGCGAAAGAATTTCCGGTTAAGAATTTATGAAGTATAAGCCGGTTACGACTGCGCGTCCGCCCTTGTCGGCGCGACGGCATGCGATCTGACGATTGTTGACGGACCTTTCGAATGCGCCTGACTGTTCTTGCCGCTGTATCGCTTCTCGCTGTGGCCGCTGCCGGCTGCACGAACGAGACGCTCGACACGTTCGACAAGGTCGACGTCGACATCACCAAGGTTTCCAGCAAGACCAACTACCAGCTTTCCTCCGCGGTGCTCGGCAAGCTGTCCTCGATGGGCATCGACCGCTCCTCGCCGATGATGCTGCGCATCTTCAAGGAAGAGGGCCGGCTGGAACTGTGGAAGGCCGATCGGGCGAACCGCTTCAAGCTGGTGCGCAACTACAAGATCTGCGCCTGGTCCGGTAAACTCGGGCCGAAGATGAAGGAAGGCGACCGCCAGGCGCCGGAAGGGTTCTATCCGCTCTCCAAGGCGAACATGAACCCGAATTCGAGCTACTACCTCGCCATCAATACCGGCTACCCGAATGCCTTTGACCGCGCCAACAAGGCGAGCGGCACGCATCTGATGATCCATGGCGCCTGCTCGTCGTCCGGCTGCTATTCGATGACCGACGAGCAGATGGTGGAGATCTTCGCCTTCGCCCGCGATGCGTTCGGCGGCGGGCAGTCGACCATCCAGCTCCAGGCCTTCCCCTTCCGCATGACCGCGGAAAACATGGCGCGCCACCGCGACAATCCGAATATCGAATTCTGGAAGATGCTGAAGGTCGGCTACGACCATTTCGAGCTGACCAAGCGTCCGCCGGAGGTCAATGTCTGCGAGAAGAAGTACGTCTTCAACCAGCAGGCCGACAAGCCCTTCTCGCCGACGGGCGCCTGCCCCGCGATGACGACGCCGGCCGGCCTCGAAGTGGCGCTCGGCAGCTACAACAAGACCTATGCCGCGGCTTACGCCACCGCGATGCGCAAATATGACGGCACGGTCTGGGTCGAGCCCTCGGAAGCCCAGCGCAAGGCGATTGTCGCCGACCAGCGCAAGGGTCGCGAGCTCGCCTATGCGCCGACCGGCAACTCGCTCGATGCCGGCAAGCTGATGACGGCCCGCGAGATCGCCGAGCAGAAGCGCAAGGCCGAAGAGGCCGAAAAGCGCAAGGTCGAGGCCGCAGAACGCGCGGTACGCGAAGCCGAACAGGCCAAGCTCGACGCCGAGCAGGCGAAGATCAAGGAAGCGGAAGCGCTTGCCGCCGACGTTGCTGCCGCCAAGGCCGCAAAGCAGGCCGAGGGCAAGGACGCCCTGCCGGTGCCGGAGGAAAATCCGGGCGTCGCTGTCGTCGAGAAGAAGGAAGAAAAGCCCTTCTGGAAGTTCTGGACCGACAAGGCGGCGCCACGCAAGGTCGAGCCAGTCGCCGGCGTGACGCAGGAGACCCAGCAGCAGGCGAAGGCCGAAGCCGGGACGCAGACGCTTCAGAAGGAACAGAAGCCGGCGACGGAGACCGCCGGCCAGCGCGTGGAGAAACCCGCGGAAGGTACGGTCGTTCTGCCGACGCCGGAGCAAAATCCGGAGGTTCAGGTCGTCGAGAAGAAGGCCGAAAAACCCTTCTGGAAATTCTGGCAGAAATGACCGCCACGGCGGCCCGCGATGAAGCCGAGGTCTATGACCTGCGCGGGCTGAAATGCCCGCTGCCGGTGATGAAGGCACGCAAGCGCCTGTCGACGATGGCGGGTGGCGCCGCGCTCTGGGTCGAAACCACCGACCCCCTCGCCGTCATCGACATCCCCCACTTCTGCCACGAGGACGGCCACGCGCTCGAAGCAAGCGAGCGTGTCGAAGCGGGGCATCGCTTCCTGATACGCAAGAAGGTTTAGTGGCTCGCAGCTATTGTCGCGTCTTGCTGCTACCCCCCTCTGCCCTGCCGGGCATCTCCCCCTCAAGGGGGAGTGTTTACACGGAACGCTTTTGAGGTTCTGCTATGGGGGTGATTTGCGTGGAGGCAGGTGATGGATTGCCCGGGCTGTGGTGGTGTCGATCTGATCAAGCGCGGCAGCAAGGCCGGCCATCAACGCTATCGATGTCGCGCCTGCGGCCGCTA
>NZ_WHSB02000025.1 GCF_010994755.1 Shinella lacus | reverse complement strand
GATGGCCGGCCTTGCTGCCGCGCTTGATCAGATCGACACCACCACAGCCCGGGCAATCCATCACCTGCCTCCACGCAAATCACCCCCATAGCAGAATCTCAAAAGCGTTCAATGTAAACACTCCCCTCAAGGGGGGAGATTGGATGGGGTAACCGTTTTGCCAATCATTGACGTCGCAGTGTGAGCAATGCTTCTCCGCTTGCCGATCTCCCCCCTTGAGGGGGAGATGCCCGGCAGGGCAGAGGGGGGAGCGGCGTTCTCCGGCTATGATGCCCTTCGGCGCTTGTACTTCAGCGTCTCGAATCTTGCAGCAAGCCCGTCATAGAGCATCAGGCGGCCGACCAGGGGCTCGCCGGCGCCGGTGACGAGCTTGATCACCTCCATCGCCATCAGCGTGCCGACGACGCCCGTCAGGGCGCCGACGATGCCGGCCTCGGCGCAGGCGGGCACGACGCCCGGGGGCGGGGCGGACGGGAAGAGGTCGCGGTAGCCGGGGTTGAGCGTGCCGTCCGGGCCGGGCTCGTAGGGTTTCAGCACAGTCAGCGAGCCATCGAAACGGCCGACGGCACCGGTGACCAGCGGGATGCGCGCGACTTCAGCGGCGTCCGCCGAGGCGTAACGCGTGTCGAAATTGTCCGAGCCGTCGACGAGCATGTCATAACCGGCGAGCAACGAAGCGGCGTTGTCCGCGCTCAGCCGCTCCGCGATGCCGGAAAAGCGCACATGCGGGTTGAGGCGGGCGACGGCGGCTTCGGCGCTGGCGATCTTCTGCGTGCCAAGGCCGGCGGTGTCGTGGATCACCTGGCGCTGGAGATTGGAGAGAGAGACCGTGTCATCGTCCAGCACGCCGATATGGCCGATGCCGGCGGCGGCGAGGTACTGGATGACGGGTGCGCCGAGGCCACCGGCGCCGATGATCAGCACGTTGGCCTGTTTCAGCTTCTGCTGGCCCGCACCGCCGATTTCCGCCAGCACGATATGGCGGCGGTAGCGGTCGATCTCTTCAGGGCTGAGCGGATCGGTCATGTCACGATGCCTCCGTTCGAGACGGTGAGAAACTGGGCGCGATCGCCGAGCGCGTCGAACATCGCACGGTCGGTGCCGGTCATGAAGGCCTGGCCGCCGAGCGCATCGACCCGGTCGAAGAGGGCGGCGCGGCGGCCCTCGTCGAGATGGGCGGCGATTTCGTCGAGCAGCAGCACCGGCGCATGGCCGGTCATGCTGGCGACGAGGCCGGCGTGGGCGAGGATGAGGCCGACGAGCAGCGCCTTCTGCTCGCCCGTCGAGCAACGCTCGGCCTCCATGTCTTTCTCGCGATGGCGGATCAAAAGATCGGCGCGGTGCGGGCCGTCCAGCGTGCGGCCGGCGGCGGCGTCGCGGTAGCGGCCATCCTGCAGCATGCCGAGATAGATCTCCTCGATCTCATAGGCGGGGCGCTGCCATTCCCCGTCGAGGAAGCCGGAGAGCCGCATGGTGGCGGATGGAAACGGGCCGTCGTCGCGCGCGGCTTCCACGAGGCCGGAGATGAGGCCGACGAGCTCGTGGCGGGCGTGCGCCATGGCGATGCCGAGTTCGGCCATCTGCTTTTCCAACGCCGTCAGCCAGGCGGGATCCTGCCGCGGCTCGGAGAGCAGACGGTTGCGGCCGCGCATAGCCTTTTCGAAATCCACCGCGCGGCGGCCGTGTTCGGGATCGAGCGACAGGACAAGCCGGTCGAGGAAGCGGCGACGGTCCGCGGAGGGGCCGGTGAAGAGCCCGTCCATTGCGGGCGTCAGCCAGAGCACGCGAAGGTGATCGAGCAATTCATCGACGGTGCGGGCCGGCGTGCCGTTCAGCCGGAGTTTTCGCGTCTGGCCTTCGTCGCCGCCCTCCGTGCCGGTGCCGATATCCACCTCGTCCAGCATGCCGTCAAGCGTTGCGAAGACGGAGAAGCCGGCCTCGGCCCCCGCGCGCGCGACATCGCCATAGGCCGCCCGGCGCAGGCCTCGGCCGGGCGAGAGGAAGGAGACGGCTTCCATGAGGTTGGTCTTGCCGGCGCCGTTCTGCCCCGTCAGCACGACATGCCGGCCGTCGAGCGCTAGCGACAGGCCCGCATAGTTGCGGAAATCCGTGAGCTTGAGGCGGGAGAGGGAAACCTTATGCGGCATGGGGTGAGAGCTAGAGCATTTTTTGCGCGAGTGGAATCACTTGAAGCCGCATAAATGCGGCAACAACAGAAAGATCGAACGCCGATCGTCGGCTCGTCCCCTAGATAGGGTTTTGCCGGACCGATGCAAAGGACTGCGCACACGATGGCGTGAGGGCGGTTGCCTGTCCGGGCGCAAGGGGGTAATCGAAAGGCCCGCCCATGCGTTGCATCCTCCCCTCCCAGCTCCCACAGGTTTTCGCCTTGCCCTCTTCCGCCCGTCCCGTCTTCGATCGCCCGTTTTCCGCCTTCCTGTTCGACATGGACGGCACGATCATCAACTCCATCCCGGCGACGGAGCGGGTCTGGACCCGGTGGGCGCTGAAACACGGCCTAGACGTCGCGACCTTCCTGCCGATCATGCACGGCGTGCGCGGCATCGACACGATCACCCGCCTCGGCCTGCCGGGCGTCGATCCCGTCGCTGAGGCCAAGGAGGTCGAGCGCGAGGAGATGGAGGATGTCGACGGCGTCGTCGCGATTCCCGGCGCGATCGCCTTCCTGACCTCGCTGCCGGCCGGACGCTGGGGCATCGTCACCTCGGCACCGGTGGCGCTCGCCCGCCGTCGTCTCGCGGCCGCCGGCATCCCGCTGCCCGAGGTGATCGTGACGGCGGACGACGTGACGAAGGGCAAGCCGGCGCCGGATGGCTACAAGCTGGGCGCCTCGCGCCTCGGCGTCGATCCGGCCGATTGCCTGGTCTTCGAAGATGTGCCCGCGGGCATTCTTGCCGGTGAGAGTGCCGGCGCCGGCGTCGTGGTCATCACCGCGACGCACCACCACCCGATCGAAACGAGCCATCCGTTGCTGAACAGCTATGAAGGCGTCGCGGCCAAACAGGATGGCGACGGCAAGTTGACGCTGGTCCGCATCGCGAACTGACGGCTGACGGCGGCTCAGGCCGCCGGTTTCGTCAGGATACCGCCAATCACCGTATCGACGACAGCCTCGACCTCGGCTTCGGAAACATCCAGCCGCTCGGTCAACAGCCGGCCCCAGGCGAAGCTCGACAGGATTTCCGTGACGAGTTCGGCTTTGACGTCCGGGCGAACCTCGCCTCGCTCCTGCGCCTTCTCTACGATCTTGCCGCTCTGGCAGCGGCGGTCCGCCATATAGGCCGAGAGGGCCGCGAGCGCTGCCGGCTCTTCCTGCGCTCTTGCCACCACGCAGCGGAAGACTTCGCCGCTCGTGCCATCCCGCCAGGTCTTTAGAATGCCGGTGAGATAGGCGCGCAGGTCATCGCGGATATTGCCCCGGTCGGGGAAGATGAAATTGATCCGCTTGTGGCTGTGGTAGACGTCGAGCAGCAGGGCTGCCTGCGACGGCCACCAGCGATAGATCGTCGGCTTGCCGGCGCGCGCGCGCCGCGCCACCGCCTCGATGGAAAAGCCGGCGAGCCCGTTTTCCAGCAGCACCGCCTCCGCCGCCGCCAGGATCGCCTCCTGGCTCGCGGGATTGCGCGTGGCGCCGATCGAGCGGCGGGCGGGCTTCAACTCTGCCTCGGTCATCTGGCTTTTCCTTTTTTCGTTCTTCTAGCACGGAAGGCACTTGAACGGAACGTATCGTTTCTATATAAACGAAACGTTCCGTTCTATAAAGGCTCCTCCCAATGACCACGCCCGCTCCTGCCCGCAAACTCTCGAAACTGCACTTCGCGCTCGCCATGCTGGTGCCCGTCTATCCGCTGATCACCACGATCCTCTACATCGTGCTGCCGCTCACCGAAGGCTGGACCATCTGGCAGCGCACGGCGGTGATCGCGCCGATCATGGTGTTCGCCATCGTCTTCTTCGTCTCGCCCTTCGTGCAGAAGCGGTTTTCGAACTTCATCCTGCGCGCCGCATAAAAAAAGCCGGGGTGTTTCCACCCCGGCTTTTGACAGGTTTCGCCCCCTCGCGCGTCATCCTCGGGCTTGACCCGAGGATCCATCGGCGGGGTGTGGCGTGGATGGTCGGGTCAAGCCCGACCATGACGGAGGAGAGGTCCGAAGTCTTCCGTGCAAGCTATCAGCCCTCGAAGAATTCCTTCATCCGCGCGAAGAAGCCCGCGGATTCCGGGTTGTTTTCCTTCGAGGAAATCTCCTCGAATTCCTTGAGCAGTTCGCGCTGGCGCTTGGTCAGCTTCTGCGGCGTCTCGATCTGGATCTGGATGTAGAGATCGCCGACCTGCGCGGAGCGCAGCACCGGCATGCCCTTGCCCTTCAGCCGGAACTGGCGGCCGGCCTGCGTGCCTTCCGGCACCGTCACGCGCGACTTGGTGGCATCGAGCGTCGCCACGTCGAAGGTGCCGCCGAGGGCGGCCGTCGTCATCGAGATCGGCACGGTGCAATAGAGGTCCGCGCCGTCGCGCTGGAAGAACTCGTGCGGCTTCACCGACAGGAAGATGTAGAGATCGCCCGCCGGTCCACCACGTACGCCCGCCTCACCTTCGCCGGACAGCCGGATACGCGTGCCGTCCTCGATACCGGCCGGAATGTTGACCGAGAGCGAACGCTCTTCCGTCACGCGGCCATGGCCGTGGCACTTAGTGCAGGGATCGCTGATCGTCTGGCCGCGGCCGTGGCAGGTCGGGCAGGTGCGCTCGATCGAGAAGAAGCCCTGTGCGGCGCGCACGCGGCCGGAACCCTGGCAGGTGGCGCAGGTCTTCGGGCTGGTGCCGGGTTTCGCGCCCGAGCCGGAACAGACGTCGCAGGTGATCGACGTCGGCACGCGGATCTGCGCGGTCTTGCCGGCATAGGCCTCTTCCAGCGAGATTTCCATGTTGTAGCGCAGATCGCCGCCGCGCTCGCGCCCGCCGGAGGACCGCCGCTGGCGCCCGCCGCCCATCATCTCGCCAAAGATGTCTTCGAAGATGTCGGAGAAGCCGCCGCCCTGGAAGCCGGCACCGCCACCACCGCCCATGCCGCCCTGCTCGAAGGCAGCGTGGCCGTAACGGTCGTAGGCCGCGCGCTTCTGCGGGTCCTTCAGCGTCTCATAGGCCTCGTTGACGTTCTTGAACGTCTGCTCGGCCGTGGCATCGCCAGGATTCTTGTCCGGGTGATACTTCATCGCCATCTTGCGGAAGGCGCTCTTCAGCTCCTTCTCGTCGGCGGTCTTGGAGACACCCAGCGTCTCGTAAAAATCAGCTTTAGCCATTCGGGTTCACGTCCGTTTCAGTGGAACGGTCTTCTTGTTATGGATGAACAAGCTTGCCTTCAGCCTGCACTGGAAACCGGACACGCAAAAAGGCGGGAGCCGGAGCGAAGGAAAGACCAGGACATCGTCACCGCTTGCAACGGGAGTGATCATCTTGGCCTTGTTCCCTTCGCGCTGACTTCCGCCCTTTTGCTATCCGTTGCACCGGCCGCTTGTGGCGGCCGGTTTTTCAGGAGGCTCAGGCCGACTTCTTGCGGTCGTCCTCGTCCTTGACTTCTTCGTAGTCCGCATCGACGACATTGTCGCCGGCTTCACCGGAAGACGCGTTCTCTTCGGCCTGCTGGGCCTCGTAGATTGCCTGACCGAGCTTCATGGAGACTTCCATGAGCGTGTTGGTCTTCGCCTTGATGTCGTCGGCATCGGGCTCCGAGGCTTCGACGGCGGTCTTCAGCGAGGCGATGGCGTCCTCGATGGCCTTGCGGTCGGTTTCCGTGACCTTGTCGCCATATTCCTTGAGCGACTTTTCCGACGAATGGATCAGGCTTTCGGCCTGGTTCTTCGCCTCGACGCCTTCACGGCGCTTCTTGTCGGCTTCGGCATTGGCTTCGGCGTCCTTCACCATCTTCTCGATGTCGGCGTCGGAGAGGCCACCGGAGGCCTGGATGCGAATCTGGTGCTCCTTGCCGGTGCCCTTGTCCTTAGCCGAAACCTGCACGATGCCGTTGGCGTCGATGTCGAAGGTGACTTCGATCTGCGGCATGCCGCGCGGTGCCGGCGGAATGCCGACGAGGTCGAATTGGCCGAGCAGCTTGTTGTCCGCAGCCATTTCGCGCTCGCCCTGCGAGACGCGGATGGTCACGGCCGACTGGTTGTCTTCGGCAGTCGAGAAGGTCTGCGACTTCTTCGTCGGGATCGTCGTGTTGCGCTCGATCAGACGGGTGAAGACGCCACCCAGCGTTTCGATGCCGAGAGACAGCGGGGTCACGTCGAGGAGCAGGACGTCCTTGACGTCGCCCTGGAGAACGCCGGCCTGGATGGCGGCGCCCATGGCGACCACTTCATCCGGGTTGACGCCCTTGTGCGGCTCCTTGCCGAACAGCTGCTTGACGACTTCCTGCACCTTCGGCATGCGGCTCATGCCGCCGACGAGAACGACTTCGTCGATCTCGGCCGCCGTGACGCCGGCATCCTTGAGGGCTGCCTTGCAGGGCGCGACGGTGCGCTGGACGAGATCGTCGACCAGGCTTTCGAACTTGGCGCGCGACAGCTTCATCGTCAGATGCTTCGGGCCGGAGGCATCCGCCGTGATGAACGGCAGGTTGATTTCGGTCTGCTGCGAGGAGGACAGCTCGATCTTGGCCTTTTCGGCGGCTTCCTTGAGGCGCTGAAGGGCGAGCTTGTCGTTCTTCAGGTCGATGCCCTGGTCCTTCTTGAACTCGGCTGCGAGATATTCGACGAGACGCATGTCGAAGTCTTCACCGCCGAGGAAGGTGTCGCCGTTGGTCGACTTCACTTCGAAGACGCCGTCGCCGATTTCCAGGACCGAGATGTCGAACGTGCCGCCGCCAAGGTCGTAGACGGCGATGGTCTTGCCGTCCTTCTTGTCGAGGCCGTAGGCGAGTGCCGCAGCCGTCGGCTCGTTGATGATGCGCAGGACTTCAAGGCCCGCGATCTTGCCGGCATCCTTGGTTGCCTGGCGCTGCGCGTCGTTGAAGTAGGCGGGAACCGTGATGACGGCCTGCGTGACCTTTTCACCAAGGTAGGATTCGGCGGTTTCCTTCATCTTCTGAAGGATCATCGCGGAGATCTGCGAGGGGGAATAGCCGGTGCCATGGGCCTGGACCCACGCGTCGCCATTGTCGCCCTTGACGATCTTGTAGGGAACGAGACCCTTGTCCTTCTCGACGAGCTTGTCGTCGTAGCGGCGGCCGATGAGGCGCTTCACTGCGAACAGGGTGTTTTCCGGGTTGGTGACGGCCTGGCGCTTTGCCGGCTGGCCGGTCAGGCGCTCGCCATCATCGTTGAAGGCGACGATCGACGGGGTCGTGCGCGCGCCTTCGGCATTCTCGATCACTTTCGCGTCCTTGCCGTCCATGACGGAAACGCAGGAATTGGTCGTTCCGAGGTCGATACCGATTACTTTAGCCATGTCATTCTCTCCTTGAAGCGAACTGCCGGAACCCATTCAGGCATTCTTTTGGCAGCCCCTAATGGTATGGTCTTCTCGAAAGCTTGAGCCTGAGCCGAAGCCTTGCGGCGTATATAAGGAGCAGTCCAGACGACTGCAAGACATCGTGCGGCCGCAAAGCTCGCAAAATCAGCGCCATGAGAAGGGTGAACCGTCTGTAAGACGCAATGTGGTGAGGTTCCTTGCGGGCGTCAAGCCAAAGGGCGCGATCAACCGCCGGTGAGGATGTCGAGAAGCGTCGTGCGCCTTGTGCCCGTCTGCTGCTGCTGGCCGACATCGGCAGGCGGCACGAGCCCGTCGTCGAGCGGCACGGCGCCCGTCTGTTCACTCGCGATCGCCTGCCCGTCATTGCCGGAGCCGCGATCGGTGCCGAGCGTGCGGGAGATGATGTCGAAGAGCTGGTCGCCGCCTTCTTCGGGGACGGGCTGCGTGCCGTCCACCACCGGCTGGTCGCCGCCGGCCGTGCCGAAGAGCGGGGACGGGCTGAGGCCCTCGTGGGCTGCGGTCATGAAGCTGCTCCAGGCTTTGGCGGGGAGCCCGCCGCCCGTGACCTTCTTCATCGACTTGCCGTCGTCATTGCCGAACCAGACGCCGGTCGTGAGGTTGCTTGTGTAGCCGACGAAGAGCGCGTCGCGGAAGGACTGGGTCGTGCCGGACTTGCCGGCGGCCTGCCAGCCGGGAATGCGGGCGTTCTTGCCGGTGCCCTCGGTGATGACGCGCATCATCATGCCGTTCATCATGGAGACGATGTTCGGCTCCAGCACGCGGGGCGGGTTGTCATAGGTGTTTTCGTAGAGCACCCGGCCGTCGGCGGTCGAGATGCGGCGGATGATATGCGGTGTGGCCTTGTAGCCGCCGTTCATGAAGGGGGCGTAGGCGGCCGTCAGCTCGACGAGCGTCACTTCCGACGTGCCGAGCGCGATCGAGGCATTCGATTGTAGCTCCGATTCGATGCCGAGCCTGCGGGCGAGTTTGATCACCTCGTCCGGGCCGACTTCCATGACGAGCTGGGCGGCGATCGTGTTCAGCGAATTGGCGAGCGCGGAGGACAGCGTTACCTCGCCGCGATATTTCTGGTCGTAGTTCTCCGGCGTCCATTTGCCGATCCGCACCGGCGCGTCGTTGCGCACCGAGAGCGGCGAGCGGCCGGCCTCAAGCGCTGCGGCGTAGACGAAGGGCTTGAAGGCGGAGCCGGGCTGGCGCTTGGCCTTGGAAGCGCGGTCGAACTGGCTTTCCGCATAGTCGCGCCCGCCGACCAATGCGCGGATCGCGCCCGTGCCGTCGATCGAGACGAGAGCGGCCTGCGAGGCGGCGGATTTCGCGCCTTCCTTGTCGAGAAGCGTGGTGAGGGCCTCGTCGGCCTTCTTTTCGAGGTCGAGGTCGATCGTCGTGTCGATGACGAGGTCTTCGGTAATGTCGCCAATCATGCCGGGAAGCTGCGCCATGACCATGTCGGCGGCGTAGTGCTGGGCACCCGACCAATAGCTCTTTGCGCGCGCCGGCGTTTGCGACATCGCGGTCTTGATCTCGGTGTCGGTGACGAAACCTTCTTCGCGCATGGCGCCGAGCACGACCTGGGCGCGGGCTTCCGCCGCTTCCGGATCACGCGCCGGCGAAAGGCGCGAGGGCGCCTTCAGCAGACCAGCGAGAAGGGCGGCCTCGCCGAGGTTCACATCGCGCGCCGACTTGTTGAAGTAGCGCCGCGAGGCCGCCTCGACGCCGTAGGAATTCGAGCCGAAGAACACGCGGTTGAGATACATCGCAAGGATCTGGTCCTTGGAATATTTGTGCTCCAGCCAGAAGGCGAGCAGCACTTCCTGCACCTTGCGCTCCAGCGTGCGCTCCGGCGAGAGGAACATGTTCTTCGCGAGCTGCTGCGTCAGCGTCGAGCCGCCCTGCACCATGCGGCCGGTGGTGACATTGGTGAACATCGCCCGGGCAAGGCCGAGCGGATCGATGCCGAAATGCGAATAGAAGCGCCGGTCCTCGATGGCGATGACGGCCTGCGGGATATAGGGCGACATGTTTTCGAGCGACAGCGCCTCGCCGCCGGTGAGGCCGCGATTGGCGATGGCATCGCCGCTGACGGCGAGGATCTTGATGTTCGGAGGCCGGTCGGGGATCGACCAGCTGGTGGCGCTCGGCATGCGCGCGCCGTAATAGAGCACGAGCCCGCCGACGCCGATGGCGCCCCAGATGCCGAGCACGACGCACCAGTAGAAGAGCCTGCGGAACAGACCGAAGATGCCGCCGCCGGAGGCCTGCCGGCGCCCGCGCGCACCACGCCGCGGCCGCTCGGCCTTTGGCGGCTTGCCGCGACCCTTGCGGCCGCCGCTACCCACCACGCGATCCCCCGCGCCGACGTGAAAATCGTCGTCGTCGTTGCGGCCACCCGACCCTTGAAAGGACGGTTCGATGCGCTGGGATTTGCGATTGGCTGCCATAAGCGGTCGGGTACACCCTCAAAAATATCGCCGTCGGGTGAACCTTAAATGCGGCGATTTAAGGGGTGGTTAAGAAATCGGAAACGGAAAGCCCCAATTTCTCAATCGTTTGCGCGGGGCATGGGGTGCAGTGCCGCCGGGGTTGTCATGCCGCCATCGGCGGTTACAACTAACGCCCGTCACAGAAGGTGGAGTGCCAGATGGCCGAATTTGCGGAAGCCTCGTCGACGGAAAGCCCCCGCAAGAAGCGCGAAGCCGTGCGCACATTCCTCGTCGCGGACCGGACCCCGATGTGGTTCACGACGCTTGCGCTCATGGTCGGCGGCATCGGCACCTATTATTTGGCCCCCCAGGTGAACGCCACCTTCGAGGAGCAGAAGATCAAGACGGATTTCGTGATCCGCAACTACAGCGACCTGCGCCAGAAAATGGAGGACTTCCAGGGTCTCTACGCGGTCGTCACGCAAAAGCAGGCGGCCGGGCTTGATATCCAGGACCAGGTGTTCAAGCTGCAGGAGATCGTGAGCCGCGTCAGCGCGCAGAACCTGTCGATGATGCCCATGTTCACCACGGCGGAAGGCCCGAAGGCGGCCGCGCAGGTGAATGCCGCCATGAACGGGATGATCGTCATGATCTTCGCCAATGCGGGCAAGACGATCGAGGCGGAGGCGGACGTCAAGGCCTATAACGAGGCGGTCGCCAAGGCGTCGCAAGCCCTCGTTCCGCCGCTGCTGCAACTCTATGTGAGCATCGGCGAGGTCGGCCGCCTTCGCCCTACCGCCGTGACGACGGATCTGCCGGAGAAGTAACAGCCGAAAAGACTTCGAGCGGCCCTTTGGACCGCCCGAGAAAAGGCCTCAATAGTAAGGCGAGAGGCACTGGCGGCGGCCGCCATAGTTCGGCTGGTACGTGTTGTCGTAATCACGATACGAGCGATAGCGCGCATAGCACCATTCGGTGTGGCGCGGGTTGATGCCTTCGTAGCGCGGCTGGGAATAGCCGTCATTGGCGATCGCGCCACCGATGATCGCACCGGCGCCGAAGGCAGCCAGCGGATACCACCAGCCATCCGAATGACGGCGATAGCCGCGGCGCTCGTAACGATAGCCGCGATGGCCGCCGTACCAGCCACGGCGTTCGCGGCGATATTGAACCTGTTCGACGTCGGATGCCTGCGACGCGCCGACCTTCGGCATCGGCATGGCGAAGGCCGGCGCCGTTACGAAGGTCGTGGCAAACATGGCGACGGCCATGGCAGCGGCAATGCCGCCCTTGATCGTTGTCTTCATGTCGGTCTCCCTTGGATAGTCACTGTTGTACAGTGATCAAGACGGATGACAGCATGAAACAATTCGACTGAATACGAGATGAACCGAAACTCTCCGCCGCTTCAATCGTCGCCATTGCTCGGGCGGGCCAGAAAACGCTGCCTTTCGAAGATGAGCACGACCACCAGCGCCATGATGAACGGGATGATCAGGTAGAACAGCCGGAAGACCGCAAGGGCCGCCAGCACCGTTGCCGGGTCCATGTCCGGCAGGCCGGCGATGAAGACCAGTTCCAGCACGCCGATGCCGCCCGGCGCATGCGAAAGCAGCGCCACGGAGAAGGAGGCGAGGAAGATGCCGAGCACGACGAAGAAGCCCGGATTGCCTTCCGCCGGCAGCACGAAATAGATGATCGCGGCCGCCCCAATGAGCTCGATCGGCGCGATGAAGAGCTGGCGGAACACCAGCGAGGGTTTGGGATATTCCAGCCGCAGCCAGCGTGTATGGACCGGCCGGAAGCCGACGAGGCTTCCAACGACATAGAGCGCCACCAGTGCGAGGATCAGCCAGCCGGTCGACAGCGCCGCCTCGATCGGCAGGAACGCGGCGAAACGCTCGATGATCGCGGGTTCCAGCACCAGCACCAGCCCGAACAGCATGAAGGTGCCGAGCGCGAAGGTGAAGGAGCAGAAGGCGACGAGGACGCCCACCTCCGACCCGGTCAGGCCCTTCGACGTATAGGCGCGGTAGCGCACCAGCGCGCCGGAAAACACCGAGGCGCCGATCGTGTGCGACAGGGCATAGGTGGTGAACGAGGTGATGGTGATGAACCACAGCGAGATGCGGTGGCCGAGATGTTCCAGCGCCAGGTGATCGTAAGCGGCCAGCGCCGCATAGGCGACGAGCGTAGCGACGCTCGCGAGGATCCAGCCGGAAACCGGAATGGCATGAACGCTCGCCATGAACTCCGCAAGCGACAGGCCGCGCAGGTCCTTGTAGAGGATGTAGATCGACAGGATGATCGCGGCGGTGCTGACGAGCGGCCAGAAGAATTTTTTCAGCCGCTTCATCCTGCCTTATCCCCTGCCCCCGGCGCCCCATCGCCTGAGCAGCAAGGCTCTCTCGCAATCCATCCGTCTACCGCCATTCCGTTCCTTCCCCATTGTGTGGACCTGTCATCGCCTGTCCGCGATGCGGTCCTTGTTTAACCAGTTGACCAGCATATCCGTTCCGTCCGGTTAACGCCGGTCAACCGTGCCATCACATCTTGGTCAGCGCGCCGCGAGCGCCGAGAGGATGCGCACCCAGGAGCGGATGCCCTTCTCGAAAGAGCGCAGCTCGTATTTCTCGTTCGGCGAATGGATGCGGTCGTCCGACAGCGCAAAGCCGACGAGCAAGGATTCCATGCCGAGCATTTTTTGGAAATCGCCAACGATCGGGATGGAGCCGCCCATGCCGATGACGACGGCGGGCTTCGGCCATTCGTCGGAAAGCGCGTTTTTCGCCTTGCCGAGCAGCGCGGAATCATAGGGAAGCTGGATCGCCGGCGAGCCGCCATGGGCATGGAACGCCACCGAGCAATCGGCCGGGATTTTTGCCCGCACATAGGCGCGGAAGGCGTCGCGGATCTTTGCCGGGTCCTGCTTGCCGACCAGACGGAAGGAGACCTTCGCCGAGGCTTCCGCCGCGATGACCGTCTTGAAACCCTCGCCGGTGTAGCCGCCGGTGATGCCGTTCACTTCCGCGGTCGGACGTGCCCAGGTGAGTTCCAGCACCGAGCGGCCCTTTTCGCCCGACGGGATCGACAGGCCGATCTCGCCCAAAAAGCTTTCGGAGGAGCTGCCGAGCTTTTCCCAGGCTGCCTTGATCTGCGTCGGGGTCTCCTCGACGCCATCGTAAAAACCGTCCAGCGTCACGCGGCCGGTCTCGTCGTGCAGGCCGGCGAGGATGTTCGAAAGGATATGGATGGGGTTTGCGGCGGCACCGCCGAAATAGCCGGAATGCAGGTCGCGATCGGCTGCCTTGACCACCACTTCCTCGCCGACGAGGCCGCGCAGGCCCGCGGAAATCGCCGGCGTATCGGCGTCCCACATGCTGGTATCGCAGACGAGGGCGAAATCCGCCTTGAGCTCCGCCGCATTGGCTTCGAGGAAGGGTTTCAGCGAGGGCGAACCGGATTCCTCCTCGCCTTCGAAGAGGATGGTGACGCGGCAGGGCAGCGCGCCCGCCGTTTCCTTGTAGGCGCGGCAGGCTTCCACGAAGGTCAGGAGCTGGCCCTTGTCGTCGGAGGTGCCGCGGCCGGTGATGATGCGGCGCCCGCCGCCGGCATCACGCACGGCGGGCTCGAAGGGATCGTGGTCCCACAGGTTCAGCGGATCGACCGGCTGGACGTCGTAGTGACCATAGAACAGCACATGCGGCGCATCGGGCTTCGCGCCGTCATGATGGGCGACGACCATCGGATGGCCGGGCGTATCGCGCACCGTCGCGTCGAAGCCGAGCGTGCGCAGCTCCGTCACCAGCCATTCGGCCGCCCGGCGGCACTCCGCCTTGTAGGCCGGATCGGTGGAGATGGACTTGATGCGCACGAGTTCGAACATGCGTTCGAGGCTCGCCGGAATGCCGGCGCTGGCGTGGTCGAGGACGGGCAGAATATTGGTCATGGTCGAATCCTTGCGAAACTCGGCGCGACATTAGACCGATCGCGTCGGGGAGGGCAAATCGTATGACGATTCTGGTGTTCTCAGATCCGCGGTTCGCGGCCGAGATTGGCCAGCACCATGCGCATATATTCCAGCAGCAGCTCCCGCTCGAAGCGGCGGAAGCCGTGGAAGAGCGCGTCTTCCGTGGCGCTTGCCGCCTCCATCGCCGTCTCGCGCAGCGCCTTGCCGCGCTCGGTCAGGAAGACCAGTTGCGCGCGCCTGTCCTTGGGATGGCGGCGGCGTGAGATGAGGCCGTCGCGCTGCATGCGGGCGAGCGTGTTGGCCATCGTCGCCTGTTCGATGTCGAGGCGGTCGAGAAGTTCGCGCTGAGTGAGGCCGTCGCCGTTCCAAAGCTCCAGCAGGACCGGGAACTGGCCGGGCGCAAAGCCGGCCCCGTCCGCCCGCGCCTGAAGGGTGCGGGACGCCGCCTTCGCCAGGAGATTGGCGAGATATGCTGCCGACTCCGTCCGGTCAAAGTCCATGACCGGAAGCTATGCCGGTTTTCAACGGAAGACAATCAAGGATCACGGGCAAGACAATTGCCTGAAACCGAGAAGCCGCCGACGACAGGAGGCTTGTCGCGGCGGCTTCTTCGAATGATGGACAAAGGCCCGGAGAGGGGGATAAGGCCTTTGTCCTTTGTCTGGCGCGGCGGGGGACAGGCCGGTTGCCAGACAACGGCTTGATCAGGTGCCGTTGGATAATATTTGTGGGTCCGAATGTGGCTTTTCAAGGGTTTCAGGCGGCAGCGAAAATTACAAATTGGTAACGTTCGCGTGACCCTTTCCGACGCCTTGAAACGCCCCGGAAACCGCAATGAGAGATAGACGCGGAAAGCCGCCCGCGCTATCCATTCACCCCATGAAAAAAGGTGATCATCTCTTCCTCGTCGACGGCTCCGGCTTCATCTTCCGCGCCTTCCACGCCATCCCGCCGCTCAACCGCAAATCGGACGGGTTGCCGGTCAATGCCGTCTCCGGTTTCTGCAACATGCTGTGGAAGCTGCTCAAGGATGCGCGCAACACCGACGTGGGCGTGACGCCGACCCATTTTGCCGTCATCTTCGACTATTCCTCGAAGACCTTCCGCAACGAGCTCTACGATCTCTACAAGGCGAACCGCACCGCGCCGCCGGAAGACCTGATCCCGCAGTTCGGCCTGATCCGCCATGCGACCCGCGCCTTCAACCTGCCCTGCATCGAGAAGGAAGGCTATGAGGCGGACGACCTGATCGCCACCTATGCCCGCCTTGCGGAAGCCGACGGTGCCGACGTCACCATCGTCTCCTCCGACAAGGACCTCATGCAGCTCGTGACGGCCAATGTCTCGATGTATGACAGCATGAAGGACAAGCAGATCTCCATTCCCGAGGTCATCGAGAAATGGGGCGTGCCGCCGGAAAAGATGATCGACCTCCAGTCGCTGACCGGGGACAGCACCGACAACGTGCCGGGCGTTCCCGGCATCGGCCCCAAGACCGCCGCGCAGCTTCTCGAAGAGTATGGCGACCTCGATACGCTGCTCGCCCGCGCGGACGAGATCAAGCAGGTCAAGCGCCGCGAGAACATCGTGGCGAACCGCGAGCTCGTGCTGCTTTCCCGCCAGCTTGTGACGCTCAAGACCGACACGCCGCTCGACACGGTGCTGGACGAGCTGGTGCTGCATCCGCAGGACGGGCCGAAGCTGATCGCCTTCCTCAAGGCCATGGAATTCACCACGCTGACGCGGCGCGTCGCCGAAGCCTGCAACTGCGATGCCGGCGCCATCGACGCCGCTGACGTTCCCGTCGAATGGGGCGCGGAAGCGCGCGGCCCGGACCTCGACAAGGGCGAGGTGGCCGGTCCCGCGCTCGTGCTCGACGGCGGCGAGACGGCGGCGGAGGCGGCCTCCACGCTGCTGCCCACAGCCAGCCCCGGCGACGCCACGCCGGCCGCACTCGCGAGAGCCCGGGCGGAGCGCTTCTCAGCCGCGCCGATCGACCATTCCACCTACGAGACGGTGCGCGACCTGGATGCGCTCGACCGCTGGATTGCGGATGCCCGCGAGACCGGCCTTGTCGGCTTCGACACGGAGACGACCTCGCTCGATCCCATGCAGGCGGAGCTTTGCGGCTTCTCGCTGGCGATCGCGAGCAATGCCAAAGACCCGACGGGCACCACCATCCGCGCCTGCTACGTGCCGCTGAACCACAAGACCGGCGTCGGCGACCTTCTGGGCGGCGGGCTTGCCGAGGGGCAGATCCCGATCCGCACCGCGCTGGAAAGGCTGAAAGGCCTGCTGGAAGACCCTTCCGTCCTGAAGGTCGCGCAGAACCTCAAATACGACTATCTCGTCATGCGCCGCCACGGCATCACCGTGCAAGGTTTCGACGATACGATGCTGATGTCCTATGCGCTCGACGCGGGCGCCGGCACGCACGGCATGGACACGCTGTCCGAGCGCTGGCTCGGACACAAGCCGATCTCCTATAAAGACGTCGCCGGCTCCGGCAAGGGCGCGCAGACCTTCGACATGGTCGATATCTCCCGCGCCACGGCCTATGCGGCGGAAGATGCCGACGTGACGCTGCGGCTCTGGCATGTGCTGAAGCCTCGGCTTGCCGCCAATCGCATGACCACCGTCTATGAGCGGCTGGAGCGCCCGCTGGTGCCGGTGCTCGCGCGCATGGAAGAGCGCGGCATCACCATCGACCGGCAGGTGCTCTCGCGCCTTTCCGGCGAACTGGCGCAGGGTGCCGCCGGCCTCGAAGAGGAAATCTACGAGCTTGCCGGCGAGCGCTTCAACATCGGCTCGCCGAAGCAGCTCGGCGATATCCTGTTCGGCAAGATGGGCCTGCCCGGCGCCTCGAAGACCAAGACCGGCCAATGGTCGACCTCCGCGCAGGTGCTGGAGGACCTCGCCGCGCAGGGCCTTCCGCTGCCCCGGAAAATCGTCGACTGGCGCCAGCTCACCAAGCTGAAATCCACCTATACCGACGCGCTACCCGGCTTCGTGCATCCGGAGACGAAACGCGTGCACACGTCCTACGCGCTCGCCGCCACGACGACCGGCCGCCTTTCCTCCTCCGACCCGAACCTGCAAAACATTCCGGTGCGCACGGCGGAAGGCCGCAAGATCCGCACGGCCTTCATCTCGACGCCCGGCAACAAGCTGGTCTCGGCCGACTACAGCCAGATCGAGCTGCGCGTGCTCGCCCATGTCGCCGACATCCCGCAGCTGAAACAGGCCTTTGCCGACGGCGTCGACATCCACGCGATGACGGCGTCCGAAATGTTCGGCGTGCCGGTGGAAGGCATGCCGTCGGAAGTGCGCCGCCGCGCCAAGGCGATCAACTTCGGCATCATCTACGGCATCTCCGCCTTCGGCCTCGCCAACCAGCTCTCCATCGAGCGTTCGGAAGCCGGCGACTACATCAGGAAATATTTCGAGCGCTTCCCGGGCATCAAGGACTACATGGATTCCACCAAGGCCTTTGCCCGCGAGAACGGCTATGTCGAAACCATCTTCGGCCGCCGCGCGCATTACCCGGAAATCAAGTCGTCCAACCCGTCGGTGCGCGCCTTCAACGAACGCGCCTCGATCAACGCGCCGATCCAAGGCTCCGCCGCCGACATCATCCGCCGCGCCATGATCAAGATCGAACCGGCGCTGGAAGAAGCCGGCCTCTCCGCCCGCATGCTGCTGCAGGTGCATGACGAACTGATCTTCGAGGTCGAGGACGGCGAAGTGGAGAAAGCGATCCCGCTCATCGTCGACATCATGGAGAATGCATCCATGCCGGCGCTCTCGATGAAGGTGCCGCTGAAGGTGGATGCGCGGGCCGCGCACAATTGGGACGAGGCGCACTGAAGATTGGGCGTCCAGCCCCCTCATCCGCCCTTCGGGCACCTTCTCCCCGCTGGGGAGAAGAAATGTTGCACCGGCTTTCCTTCAACAGGCGGATGGTGAGGGAGGACTGAGCAACCCCCTTCTCCCCAGCAGGGAGAAGGTGCCCGAAGGGCGGATGAGCGGGTCTGTCCTTGAGAATTCAGACCGTCTCGTTCATCTCCGCATGCCCCGTCTGGATATTCCACAGCGTGCGGTAAAGCCCCGGGCACTCCACCAGCCTGTCATGCGACCCGGACTGGATGATCCGCCCCGCCTCCATCACATGGATCGCATCGGCATGCACGACCGTGCTGAGCCGGTGGGCGACGAGGATCACGGTGCGCTTGCCCTTCATTTTCGCCAGCGAGCGCTGGATCGCCGCTTCCGTCTCGTTGTCCACCGCGCTCGTCGCCTCGTCGAGGATGAGGATCGCGGGGTCGATCAGCAGTGCGCGAGCAAGCGCGATGCGCTGGCGCTGGCCGCCGGAGAGTTTTTGGCCGTATTCGCCGATCTGGCTTTCATAACCGTCCGGCAGCTCGCGGATGAAGCCATCGGCCTCCGCCATGCGCGCGGCCGCCTCGATCTCGTCGCGGCTGGCACCCGGCCGGCCATAGGCGATGTTGTCGGCGATCGAGCCGGAAAACAGCGTCACCTCCTGCGGCACCCAGGCCATGTTCTTCCTCAGACACTCGCCCGACCAGTCGGCGAGCGGCACATTGTCGAGCAGGATGCGGCCCTTCTGCGGACGGATAAAGAGGCCGAGCAGTTTGATGAGCGTCGACTTGCCGCTGCCGGTCGGGCCGACCAGCGCGACCGTCTCGCCCGCCCTTATGGCGAGGTTGATGTCGGTCACGCCGCCGGGGCTTGTCGCGTAGCGGAAGCCGACATGGTCGATCTCGAAGCGGCCGGAGACCTTGGCCTCATGGGTGCCGTGCGGTTCGCCGCGCGGCTCGTCAAGCAGGCGCAGGATGCGGCGCGTCGAGGCCATGGCACGCTCGTAGAGGTCGGCGATCTCGGCAAGGCCCGTCATCGGCCAGAGCAGGCGCTGCGTCAGGAAGACGAGCAGGCCGTAGGCGCCGACCTGCATCTGGCCGGTCAGCGTCAGCCAGCCGCCGATGAGGAACGTGGCGAGAAAACCCGACAGGATCGCCATGCGGATGATCGGGATGAAGGCGGAGGAGACGCGGATCGCCGCCCGGTTCGCCTCGACATAGCCCAAACTTTCCTTGGTCAGCGCCGCCGTCTCGCGCGCCTCGGCCCCGAAGGCGCGAATGGTCTGGAGGCCTTGCAGGTTGGTCGTGAGCCGCGCGCCCAGACCGCCCGCCCGCGCCCGCACCGCGTCATAGCGGGCCTGCGCGCGGCGCTGGAACCAGAAGGCGCCGGCAATGATCGCCGGCACAGGCGTGAAGGCGATGACCGCGATCAACGGGCTGACGATGAAGAACACCGCGCCGACGAGAATGACGGCGGCGAAGGTCTGGATCAGCTCGTTGGCGCCGCGATCCAGAAACCGTTCGAGCTGGTTGATGTCGTCGTTCAGCACCGCGACGAGATCGCCGGAGCGGTTTTCCTCATAAAAACTCGTCGGAAGGTGCTGGGCGTGGTCATAACAGAGGATGCGCAGGCGGTGCTGCACGTCCTGCGCCAGGCCGCGCCAGAGGATCTGGTAGAAATATTCGAAGAGGGATTCGCCGAACCAGATGAGGAAGGTCGCGATGCCGAGCAAAGTGAGCTGGTGCACCGGATCGGTGATGCCGACCTGCGCCACGAAGGAATCCTTGCCGCGCACCACCACGTCGAGCGCGATGCCGATCAGGATTTCCGGCATGACATCGAAGATCTTGTTGATGATCGACGAGGCGACCGCCCGCACCACGCGGCCCTTCTCTTCGCGCACGAGAGAAAACAGCACCCGCAGCGGATGGCGGGTGCCGGCGGAATGAGGAGCGGATTGTTCGGACGCAGTCATGAAACGGGACCTGTTGTCGGACCGGGAGAGGCCAGCGGGCATTGCCTTCGCCTCTAGCCGGGTGGACCAGCGCTTGCAATCTCTTAATCCTGTTCGCCAAAGAAGCGCTGCCTTAACGCTGCCTTAAGATCGTCGGAGTCTTGATCGGCGCGAATGGGCGCAACGCCCTATCGCGGGACGAACCGGTGCGACAGCCGGCACGGAGACAAGGCATGCGATCCTCATCCGGCGCGGTAATATTTTTTCGGGCGGTGGCGGCCATGGTGGCGATAGCGGTTCCCGTTACGGCGAGCGCGGGCTGCCTGCGCGGCGTCAATCTCGCCGGCGCCGAATTCGGCGAGGGGCGCGGCACCTTCGACAAGGACTATACCTATCCCTCGAAGGAGACGATCGCCTATTTCGCCGGCAAAGGATTCAATGCGGTGCGCCTGCCCTTCAAGTGGGAACGGCTGCAACCGCGCCTCAACCGCGGCTTCGACAAGGCGGAGCGCAAGCGGCTGGCCGGCACTGTGAAGGCCCTGCGCGCTGCCGGCATGACCGTCATCCTCGACCCGCACAACTATGCTTATTACGGCGACAAGCAGATCGGCTCGACCGAGGTGCCGGACAGCGCGTTTGCCGATTTCTGGCAGCGGCTTGCCGAGGACTACAAGGATGACGACGGCGTGCAGTTCGGCCTGATGAACGAACCGCACGACGTGCCGGCCACGCAATGGCTCGCCTCCGCCAATGCCGCCGTCGCCGCCATCCGCGAGACAGGCGCGAAAAACCTCGTGCTGGTGCCCGGCACGGCCTGGACCGGCGCACACAGCTGGGAGGAAGAGCGCGAGGGCGGCGCGAACGGCACCGTCATGCTTGGCATCGCGGACCCGGCTGATAACCACGCCTACGAGGTGCACCAGTACCTGGACGGCGACTTTTCCGGAAAAGCAACGACCTGCGAACGCGCCGACGATGCCGTGAAAGCGCTGGAGCGCTTTACGGACTGGCTGAAGCGCAACGGCAAGCGCGGCTTCCTCGGCGAGTTCGGCGGCTCGGCCGACCAGACCTGCCTGGATGGCCTTGCCCGAATGACGGCGCTTGTCGGCAAGGAACAGGACGTCTGGACCGGCTGGACCTATTGGGCCGGCGGCGACTGGTGGCCGGCCACCGAGCCGCTCAACATCCAGCCGACCGCCGACGGCGACCGTCCGCAGCTTGCGGCCCTTGTCGCCGGCGGCGAACTGCCGGCCAAGCCCGGAAGCTGCCCTGCGCTGCCCTGACCCATTCCGCCAGCCTGAATTTCGCCTTGTCCCACACGCTTTGCGATTATGGCTAACAGAGCTTCAACAGCGCCGAAGCGTGCCGTTCTAGAACACCGCCCCTCCCGCGCAATGCACTGCAAAACCGGGGCTCTTCGATCTTCCTTCATGAAGCTTCACAATGGGTCGCCTCACCTTGATGCAGCCCTCCGGCGCGCTTCACGAAATCTTATCCATGTCCTTTCAGCCGATATTATCAACCGTCGGTTATGCCTTTTGGGAAGAATACGCCAAGAGCCCGCTGTCCGGCCGGCACATGAAAACGATGGAGAAAGCGACATGAAGCAGAAGATCCGTGACATCCTGGCAAAACACGGCGCCCTCCCGGTTCCGGTCGATCAGCTTGCGGAAGATTCCGATCTCTATGCGGCCGGCCTTTCCTCCTTCGCTTCCGTGCAGGTGATGCTCGGCATCGAGGAAGCCTTCGACGTCGAGTTCCCCGACAATCTCCTGAACCGCAAGTCCTTCCAGAGCATCGCCGCGATCACGCGGGCGGTCGAAGGCCTGACCGGCAGCGCGGAGGCCGCCGAATGACCATGACCGTCGGTACGAGCTTCGCGGAACGCGCCCAGCGGGTCTCCGCCGTGGCCGCAGTGCATGCCGACGACGTGGACGCCAGGGGCCGCTTCCCGCGGGAAGCCGTCGACGCGATGATCGCCGAACGGCTGCTGTCGATCCAGATCCCTACCAGCCTCGGCGGCGAGGATGCGAGCGTCTCCGAGATCGCCGAGGCCTGTTCGCTTCTCGGCCAGAGCTGCTCGGCCGCCGCCATGGTTTTCGCCATGCACCACATCAAGCTTTCGAGCCTCGTCACGCATGGCGCCGACAGCGCCTGGCATTCCGCCTTCATGCGCCGCGTCGCGGACGAACAGCTGCTGCTCGCCTCGGCGACGACCGAAGGCGGCATCGGCGGCAATCTGCGCAACAGCATCTGCGCCATCGAGATAGACGGCGACACCTGCCGGCTCACCAAGGACGCGACCGTCATCTCCTATGGTGCACATGCCGACGCGATCCTCATCACGTCGCGCGCCCATGCCGACGCCGCCTCGACCGATCAGGTCATGACCGTCTTCACGAAGGACCAGTATACGCTGGAGCAGACCCATGTCTGGGACACGCTCGGCATGCGCGGCACCTGCTCGGACGGCTGGCTGTTCAAGGGCGAGGCGCCGAAAGAACAGATCCTTCCCAAACCCTTTGCCGAGATCGCCGCGCAGTCGATGCTCGCCACATCGCACCTGTTGTGGAGCGGTGTGTGGTACGGCATCGCGGTCAACGCCGTCGCCCGCGCTCAGGCCTTCGTGCGTGCCGCCGCCCGCAAGAGCCCCGGTGTGGCACCGCCCGGCGCATTACGCCTTGCGGAAGCCTCGAACCTGCTCCAGCTCGTCAAGTCGAACACGATCGCCGGGCTCAAGGAATATGAAGCCGCCAAGGCCGATCCGGACAAGCTGTCCTCCATGGGCTTTGCGGTGGCGATGAACAACGTGAAGATCGCCTCTTCGGAAACGGTCCTCACGATCATCAACCAGGCGATGCTGATCTGCGGCATCATGGGCTACAAAAACGGTACGCCCTTCAGCCTCGGCCGGCACCTGCGCGATGCGCATTCGGCCCAGCTCATGATCTCCAACGACCGCATTCTCGGCAATACGTCGAACCTGCTGCTCGTTCACAAACAAGACACCAGCCTGACGGGGTGAAACCGATGGACATGCAAACCTCTCTTCTCGACAGGCTCTTCTCAACCGGCCTGCTCATCGATACCGGCGTGGAAGGCCTCTATGGCCGCAGCGGCGCCTTCGAGGACGTCATCGCCCGCTTCGAGCGGCTGATCGATGCCTATGGCGGCGCCGACGGCGCGGAGGCCATGCGCTTTCCGCCGGGCATGAACCGCGCGCATTTCGAGACGTCCGGCTACATGAAGAGCTTTCCGCAGCTCGCCGGCACCGTGCACAGCTTCTGCGGCGGCGAACTCGACCATATGAGCCTGCTGCAATGCATGGAAGTCGGCGGCGACTGGATGAAGGATCAGAAGCCGACCGATATCGTGCTGACGCCGGCCGCCTGCTATCCGCTTTATCCGACGATCGCCAAGCGCGGCCGTTTGCCGGCTAAGGGTGGCCTCTACGACCTGCAATCCTACTGCTTCCGCCACGAGCCCTCGAACGATCCGGCCCGCCAGCAGCTTTTCCGCATGCGCGAATATGTCTGCATGGGCACGCAGGATCATGTGACGGAGTTCCGCCAGACCTGGATGGACCGTGGCCTCGAAATGATGGCCAAGGTCGGCCTCGACGTGACGATGGATGTCGCGAACGACCCGTTCTTCGGCCGCGCCGGCCGCATGCTCGCCAACAACCAGCGCGACCAGAACCTGAAGTTCGAGCTGCTGATCCCCGTGACGTCAGCCGCCAAGCCGACGGCCTGCATGAGCTTCAACTACCATCAGGACGCATTTGGCGCCAAGTGGGGCCTGAACCTCGAAAACGGCGACGTCGCGCACACCGCCTGCGTCGGCTTCGGCCTGGAACGCATCGCGCTCGCGCTCTTCGCCCGCCATGGCCTCGATATCGCCCTTTGGCCGGCCGAGGTCCGCAAGGTGCTGGGATACCAGGACTGAGCATGGCCGCCGTCTTCGCCGGGGCCGATCCCGAGACCTACCGGCCGCACGCGCTGCACGATGCGGAGCGCATGTGGCCGGAGACCAACTGCTATGTCGATCTCTGGATCGAGGTGCTGAACGCCTTCGGCACCACGCCGGAGGCGATGCTCGGGTTTTCCGTGACCCAGGACTTCGAGGGCGACCAGTTCACCTTCTTCAAGGTGCCGCTGGAAGACCTCGAAAGCCTCTACGGCATCCGCGCGACGGAACTCGCCATCTTCGACAGGGTTGAGACACACGTCGCGACCCAGATCGCGCGCGGCCGCCTCTGCCTCGTCGAGATGGACAGTTTTTACATGCCCGATACCCGCGGCGTCGCCTATGGCCAGGAGCATGGCAAGACGACGGTGGCGATCAACCGGCTGGACCTTGAGAACAAGCGGCTCGACTATTTCCACAATGCCGGCTTCTTCCGGCTGGAGGGTGCGGATTTCGACGGCCTGTTCCATTTGAACGACGGCCCGGACGAGCTGCCCTTCCTGCCCTATACGGAATTCGCCAAATTCCCGGACAAACGGCCTGACGAGGCGCATCTCCGCCGTGAAGCCAGGCGCCTGCTCGCCGTCCATTTCGCCCGGCGCCCGGCGGCAAACCCGGTCGCGGCTTTCGCGAGCGTCTTCCCGCACCAGGTGGAAGCGGTGGCGGATCGCCCCTTCGGCTTCTTCCACAAATACGCCTTCAACACGCTGCGCCAGCTCGGCGCGAATTTCGAGCTTGCCGGCAGCCACCTCGACTGGATCGCGCCCGATGGCAGCCTCACTGAGGCCGCCGAGGCCGCGCGGAAAATATCCGAGACGGCGAAATCCGTGCAGTTCCAGATCGCCCGCGCCGTGACCCGCCGCAAGTTCGAACCGCTGGCAACCGCGCTCGATCCGGCGATCGAAGCCTGGGACAGGCTGATGGCGACGCTTGCCGCCCGCATCTGCTGACGGAGGATGTCCTTGACCGGAAACGATCTTTCGAGCGGCTGGCGCATGATCCTGACGCCCGCCGGCGCCGCCGCGGAGCCTGCGGCGCTCGAAGCCTTTTCCGATGTCATCGATGCTCCCGTACCCGGCACCGTCGCCGGTGCGCTGGAACGCGCCGGCCGCTTCGACCGGACGGCACCCGCGCCGCTCGATCATCTCGACGCCTGGTATGTGCTCGACCTCGCCGAGGCACCGGGAGCGGCTGTCCTGCATTTCGACGGCCTCGCCACGATCGCCGAAGTCTGGTGGAACGATGCGCTGGTGCTGTCCTCCGACAGCATGTTCGTCCGTCACGACCTGCCCGTCACGCTCACCGGCAACGACCGCCTTGCCCTCTGCTTCCGCGCGCTGAAACCGCATCTGGAGAAACGCGCCCCCCGCGCCCGCTGGCGGCCGCAGATGATCACGCCGCAGGGCCTGCGCCTCGTGCGCACCACGCTGCTGGGCCGCATGCCGGGCTGGTGCCCCGAAGTTCATGCAGCCGGCCCCTGGCGTCCCGTGCGCCTCTCGCGGCCCACGCCCGCCGTTCCTGCTGATATCCGGATTTCCGCGCGGCTCGATGAGGATGGCACCGGGCGGCTCGACGTTCGCTTCAGCTTCGACAACGCCACGCCGCCGACGGTGGAATGCGCGGGCGAAACTGCTGTCGCCGTGCCCGATGGCGAAGGCGTTTTCAGCGCCAGCCTCACGATTCCCGACGTCGCAGCCTGGTGGCCGCGCACGCATGGCAAGCCCGTTCTGCATGACGTCTCCCTCGTCGCGGACGGCATGCGCCACACGATCGGCCGCACCGGCTTCCGCCGCATCGCAATCGACCGCGGCTCGGATGGGCGGGATTTTGCGCTCCTCGTCAACGGCGTAAAAGTCTTCTGCCGCGGCGCCGTTTGGACGACCACCGATATCGTCGATCTTCCCGGTAATCGCGAGCGCTACGAACCGCTGCTGAAACTTGCCGCGGACGCCAACATGAACATGCTGCGCATTGGCGGCACCATGGCCTATGAGACGCCGGCCTTCTTTGCGCTGTGCGACGAACTCGGGCTGATGGTCTGGCAGGATTTCCAGTTCGCCAATTTCGATTACCCGGCAAACGATCCCGCCTTTATGGAGAACGTGCGCAAGGAGGTATCCCAGTTACTCGACGCGACCGCCGCGTCGCCATCGCTCGCCGTGCTGTGCGGCGGCAGCGAGATCGACCAGCAGGCGGCGATGCTCGGCCTGCCGGAAGCGTCGTGGGCCGGGCCGCTGACCCGCGAAATCCTGCCCTCGCTGGTGGTCAAGCATCGCCCCGACGTGCCCTATGTCGAAAACTCGCCGAGCGGCGGCGCGATGCCTTTTTCGCCGAATGCCGGCGTGACGCATTATTACGGCGTCGGCGCCTATTGCCGGCCGCTGGAGGATGCGCGGCGCGCAGAAGTGCGCTTCTCCGCCGAAAGCCTCGCCTTCGCCAATGTGCCGGAGCAGCAGACGCTCGACGCCCATTTGCCCGTGCCCGCCGTGCACGATCCGCGCTGGAAGGCCCGCGTGCCGCGCGACCGGGGTGCCTCATGGGATTTCGAGGATGTGCGCGACCACTATCTCGGCCTGCTCTACGGCCATGACCCGGCGCGCCTGCGCCGAGAGGACCCCGCCCGCTATCTCGATCTCTCACGCGCCGTCGTGGCCGAGGTCATTGAGGCGACCTTTGCCGAATGGCGCCGGTCGCAATCCACCTGCAACGGCGCGCTGGTCTGGACCTTCCAGGACCTGCTGCCCGGCGCCGGCTGGGGCATCGTGGATGTAACCGGCCTACCGAAATCCGCCTGGCATGCGCTGCGCCGCGCCTTCCGTCCGGTGCAGGTCGTGCTTTCCGACGAGGGCACCAACGGGCTGGACGTGCACGTCATCAACGACAGTGCGGATGAAAAACATCTTGTGCTGGAGCTTTCCTGCCTGCGCCATGGCCGCCAGGCTGTCGTCAGCGGACGGCGCGCGATCACGCTTGCCCCGCATTCGGCCGAAACGCTGCCAGCAACCGACCTCTTCGGCGCCTTCTTCGACACGACCTATGCCTTCCGCTTCGGCCCGCCCTCCCACGACGTGACCGTCGGACGGCTAAGCGATGCCGATGGAACGGTTGTTTCGGAAGCGTTTCATTTCCCGCGCGACCGGGCGGAGGCCCTGTTTTCCGCTGCCGCGACGGCGGCGCTGCGGCAGGATGCGGAAGGCTGGGTTCTGGATGTTTCGGCGGATCGTTTCGCCCAGTCCATCGCAATCGAGGCCGAAGGCTTCGTGTCATCGGACAACTGGTTCCACCTGGCGCCCGGCGCCCTGAAAACCATCCGCCTTGCGCCCCGCGCCGCCACCGATCCGGCGGCAAAACCCGTGGGAGAAATCCGCGGCCTCGGCCTGGAGGCCGTCGTCAGTTTTTGAGCTTTATGCGGGACGTCGAAGACCGGACCACAGGAAATCACCGATGATTTTCTGTAGTCGGCCCGTGCTTCAGAAGAAAACGTGCAACGGCCACTGCACCGGGCGGCGGGAATAGGAAAGCCGGCTGCCTTCGAGCGGAAGCCTGTCCTGCTCGCCGGAATCAACCGTCTCTTCGACCTCGCGGGCTTCTTCGGTCTTCGGCTGGAAGCCGACCGGATAGAGGTTGAAGTAACCGAGCGTCACGCCACCGAGATACATCATGCCATCGCTTCCGTTGCTGTTACGATCCGGTCAACATCATGGCAAAATCGTGGCATCTGTCAATAGTCCATAAAATTGGTGCTCTATTCGACCCTTGATTGCACGGCGCCCGTGGGGGTACGAGGCATATCCACGCCACCGGATCGACCCCTTGTACACGCTGGACCAGACCGAGACTTTCGAGCAGGACATCCGCAAGAGCCGGTTCCGCGCGATCGCCTGTCCGGTCGAGAGCGAGGCGGAGGCGAAGGCCCGGCTGGCGGAGGTTTCCGACACGGTGGCCACCCACAATTGCTGGGCCTGGCGGATCGGCCAGGCCTACCGCTTCAGCGATGACGGCGAGCCGAGCGGGACGGCGGGAAAGCCGATCCTGCAGGCAATCGACGGGCAGGCGCTCGATCGCACGCTCGTCGTCGTTACGCGCTGGTTCGGCGGCATTCTTCTGGGCAGCGGCGGGCTGATCCGCGCCTATGGCGGCACGGCAGCCCTCTGCCTGCGCGCCGCCGCCAAGACCGAATATGTCCAGCGGGTCGCGCTCTCCGTCTCGCTCGGCTTTTCCGATCTCGCCCTGGTGAAGGCGCGGCTTGCCGCGCTGCCGGGGCTGGTGATGGACGACGAGGCCTATCACGATACGGGCGCGCGCCTCTCCTTCCGCGTGCCGGCGGACAAGGCGGAGGAGACCGGCCGACTGATCGTGGATCTCACCAGCGGGCGGGCCGAAATCGGCGATTGAGGCCAGATTCACCCCGCCCGCCAAAATAAAATCCCCTTCCATTTCGCGCCCTTTCCGGAGAACGGTTTGGCGCGGCGGCGAAGCAACGCCGAATGCCGTGTTGCGAGGGGCGGGATAGACGCAAAGATGCGCTCCCGGCCTCTCCGGCAGCGACGGCTTGCCGCTATAGGCAAGGCGGAATTTTCGTTCTACACCCGCCGGGATATATTCTCGCGGGCCGTTTGCCTGCGATCCCGCACGACAGAGAGGACGAGACCCATGAGCCTGCGCATCAACGACATCGCTCCGGACTTCACCGCCGAAACCACCGCCGGCACGATCGGCTTCCATGAGTGGATCGGCGACGGCTGGGCCGTGCTCTTCTCGCACCCCAAGAATTTTACCCCGGTCTGCACCACCGAGCTCGGCGCCATGGCCGGCCTTGAAGGCGAATTCCGCAAGCGCGGCGTCAAGATCATCGGCATCTCGGTCGATCCGGTCGAAAGCCACGGCAAGTGGAAGAACGACATCCGCACCGCCACCGGCTTCGACGTGGAATATCCGCTGATCGGCGACAAGGACCTCGCGGTCGCAAAACTCTACGACATGCTGCCGGCCGCCGCCGGTGAGACGTCCGAAGGCCGCACGCCCGCCGACAATGCCACGGTGCGCTCGGTCTTCGTCATCGGCCCGGACAAGAAGATCAAGCTGATCCTCACCTACCCGATGACGACCGGCCGCAATTTCGCGGAAATCCTGCGCGCGATCGATTCGATCCAGCTCACCAGCAAGCACCAGGTGGCAACGCCCGCCAACTGGCAGCAGGGCGAGGACGTCATCATCACCGCCGCCGTTTCCAACGAGGACGCCATCACCCGCTTCGGCGCCTTCGACACGGTGCTGCCGTATCTGCGCAAGACCAAGCAGCCGGCCGCCTGATCCGGCACCGGCCAGAGAGCGCCAACCTCTCCTGTGTCATGCTCGGGCTTGACCCGAGCATCCACCGCCTCTCCGCTGCATGGATCCTCGGCTCAAGGCCGAGGATGACGTTGGTGGGGAGGAGGGCGACGAAACAGAACAGCCCCGGCTTGCCGGGGCTGTTTTCATTTACTGGATGAGGATGGCGCGGAAATCGTTGACGTTGGTGCCGGTCGGGCCGGGCACGAAGAGGTCGCCGAGCGCGTCGAAGGCGGTCCAGCTGTCGTTGCGGCCGAGATAGTCGGCGGCGTCCTTGCCCTTGCCGGCGAGGCGCGCGACGGTGGTGCCGTCGGCGAAGGCGCCGGCATTGTCTTCCGAACCGTCGATGCCGTCCGTATCGGCGGCGAGCGCGGAAAGGCCGTCGAGGCCGTCGGTGGCGCAGGCGAAGGACAGCAGGAACTCGCCGTTGCGGCCGCCCTTGCCCTTGCCCTTGATGGTCACGGTCGTTTCACCGCCGGAGAGCACGACGACGGGTTTCTGGAACGGCCGGTCGCGGCGCACCACTTCGGCGGCGATCGCGGCATGCACGCGACCGACTTCGGCGGCCTCGCCCTCGATGGCATCGGAGAGGATGACGGCCTCGACGCCGGCCTTGCGCGCAACGTCCGCGGCGGCCTCCAGCGAGACGGCGGCCGAGGCGACGAGCTTCACCTCGTTGCGGGCGAAGCAGGCATCGGACGGTAGCGGCGGCTCGTCCTGGCCGTCGCGGATATGGCGCATCACGGCTTCGGGCAGGTCGAGGCGGTAGCGTTCGATGAAGCGCAGCGCGTCGGCGCGGGTGGTGGCGTCGGCGATGGTCGGGCCGGAGGCGACGAGGGCGGGGTTGTCGCCGGGAATATCGGAGACGACGAGGGAGACGACGCGGGCTGGATGGGCGAGGGCGGCAAGACGGCCGCCCTTGATGCGCGAGACCTGCTTGCGCACGGCATTCATGGCGCTGATCGGCGCGCCGGAGGCGAGCAGGGCGCGGTTGACGGCGATTTCGTCCGCGAGCGTCAGGTCGCCGGCGGGTGCGGGCAGCAGGGCGGAGCCGCCGCCGCAGATCAGCGCCACGACGAGATCGTCTTCGGTGAGGCCGCGCACGGCGGCCATCAGCCGGCCGGAGGCGAGCAGGCCGCTGTCATCCGGCACCGGATGGGCGGCTTCGAGCACTTCGATGCGCTCGCAGGGAACGGCATAGCCATAGCGCGTGACGATCACGCCGGTCAGCGGCGCATCCCACAGGCGCTCGAAGGCGCGGGCCATCTGCGCGGCACCCTTGCCGGCGCCGATCACCACCGTGCGGCCCTTCGGTTTTTCCGGCAGGTTGGCGGCCAGCACCTTTTCCGGATCGGCGGCGGCGACCGCGGCGTGAAAGAGCGTTTCGAGAAAGGCGCGCGGATCGGCGATATCAGGCATGGGGTTCCTCCAAGTCTGCGGAATGCTGGTCTTATGAACACGAAGCCCCTCATCCGCAAGCCTGCGTCACCTCCCGAATGAAGATGATGCGGCGGGATGAGGGGCTCGTATTTCCTCCTCCAGGATGGGTGACCGGGCGGGGCTCCCCTCCCCGCCCGGTCAGGCCGTCATGCGACGGCGTGGTTCGCCATGCGCTCCAGCGCCGTGACGAGACCTGAGTGATCGAGGCCGGCATCGCCGTGGGCGGCGCACTGGTTGAAGAGTTCCTGCGTTGAGGCGGTGTTGGGCAGCGAAACGCCCAGCGCCTTGGCGCCCTGGAGGGCCAGGTTCAGGTCCTTCTGGTGCAGCGAGATGCGGAAGCCCGGATCGAATGTACGCTTGACCATGCGCTCGCCATGCACTTCGAGAATGCGCGAGGAGGCGAAGCCGCCCATCAGCGCGGCACGCACGCGGGCCGGATCGGCACCGGCCTTCGAGGCGAAGACGAGCGCTTCGGCAACGGCCTCGATGGTCAGCGCCACGATGATCTGGTTGGCGACCTTGGTCACCTGGCCGTCACCGCAATCGCCGACGAGCGTGATGTTCTTGCCCATCAGCTGGAACAGCGGCAGCGCCCGGTCGAAACTTTCCTGCGAGCCGCCGGCCATGATGGAGAGCGTGGCGTTCTTGGCGCCCACTTCGCCGCCGGAAACCGGACCGTCGACATATTCGGCGCCGGTCGCGCGGATCTTCTTGGCGAATTCCTTGGTTTCGATCGGCGAGATCGAGCTCATGTCGATGACGAGCTTGCCGGCGGACAGCCCATAGGAGACGCCGTTTTCGCCGAACAGCACATCCTGCACTTCCGGGGTGTCCGGCAGCATGAGGATGATCGTGTCGACGGTCTCGGCCAGCGCCTTCGGGCTGTCGACGATCTTCAGGCCGTTGTCGAGGAGTTCCTGACGCGGCGCGATCGCGAATTTCGAGGTGATGATCGTGTGACCGGCGTCCTGAAGGTGACGCGCCATGGGCGTGCCCATGATGCCGAGGCCGATGAAACCGATATTTGCCATGATGCTAACTCCCAGTCTTGAAAATGTTTGGTGGCTCAGCGGCCGACTTCGGCCAGCCAGCCGAGGCCTTCCTGCGTGGTGGCGGCCGGCTTGTATTCGCAGCCGATCCAGCCGTCGTAGCCGAGCGCGTCGAGCGTCTTGAACACGAAGGGATAGGCGATCTCGCCGGTGCCCGGTTCATTTCGGCCCGGATTGTCGGCAAGCTGCACATGGGCGATTTTCGCCTGGTGCTTCTTGAAGGTGCCGATCAGTTCGCCCTCGGTGCGCTGCTGGTGGTAGAGGTCGTACTGGATGAACAGGTTGTCGCTACCGACTTCCGCGATGATCGAGGCCGCCTGATCGGGCGTGTTGAGGTAGAATCCCGGAATGTCGAAGCGGTTGATCGGCTCGATCAACAGCCGGATTCCGTGTTTGCCGAGTTCGGCGGCCGCGAGCTTCAGGTTGGCGACGAAGGTCGAGCGCAGCACTTCGTCGGAAGCGCCGACCGGGGCGATGCCGGACAGGCAGTTGACCTGCTTGCAGCCGAGCGCCGTCGCATAGTCGATGGCGGACGCCACGCCACGGCGGAACTCGTCGACGCGGTCCGGCAGGATGGCTATGCCGCGCTCGCCGCCGGCCCAGTTGCCGGCCGGCAGGTTGTGCAGCACCTGCGTCAACCCATGGAGATCAAGGGCGGCGCGCAGCGCTTCCTTGTCGAAATCATAGGGGAAGAGGTATTCCACACCCTCGAAGCCGGCCTTCGCGGCCAGCGCGAAGCGTTCGAGGAACGGCGCCTCGTTGAAGAGCATGGTCAGATTGGCCGCAAATTTCGGCATTTTTTTCTCCTTAGTCCAGCAGTGCCATCGTGGCCGTCGGGGCATCTTCGCCGCGTTCGGCAAGCTCCTCGAACTCGACGACGGCATTGATGTCGGCGCCCATGGCGATGTTGGTGATGCGCTCCAGGATGAACTCGATGACGACGGGAACCTGGTGCTCCTTCATCAGCGTCTGTGCCGTGTTGAAGGCTTCCTGGAATTCGTTCGGGCTGCGGACCCGGATCGCCTTGCAGCCAAGACCCTCGGCGACCGCGACATGGTCGACACCGTAGCCCGGCTCCGCATCGTCCGATGCATTGACGTTGTCGAAGGCGAGCGAGACTTCGAAGTCCATGTTGAAGCCGCGCTGGGCCTGGCGGATGAGGCCGAGATAGGAATTGTTCACGACCACATGCAGGTAGGGCAGCTTGTGCTGGGCACCGACCGCAAGCTCCTCGATGAGGAACTGGAAGTCATAGTCGCCGGACAGCGCCACGATCGGGCGGTCCGGATCGGCGGCACGCACGCCGAGCGCTGCCGGCAGCGTCCAGCCGAGCGGGCCGGCCTGGCCGCAATTGATCCAGTTGCGCGGCTTGTAGACATGCAGGAACTGCGCGCCGGCGATCTGCGAAAGGCCGATGGTCGAGACGTAGCAGGTGTCGCGGTCGAAGGCCTTGTTCATTTCCTCGTAGACGCGCTGCGGCTTGAGCGGCGTCTGGTCGAAATGGGTCTTGCGCAGCATGGTGCGCTTGCGCTCGCGGCATTCCTCGGCCCAACCGGACCAGTCGCGCAGCTTGCCGGCGACCTTCCACTCGGTCGCAACGTCGAGGAAGAGTTTAAGCGCGGCGCCGGCATCCGACACGATGCCGAAATCGGGCGTGAAGACGCGGCCGATCTGGGTCGGTTCGATGTCGACATGGACGAAGGTGCGACCCTCCGTATAGGTCGGGATATTGCCGGTGTGGCGGTTGGCCCAGCGGTTGCCGACGCCGAGAACGAAGTCGGAGGCGAGCATGGTCGCATTGCCGTAGCGGTGCGAGGTCTGCAGGCCGCACATGCCGGCCATCAGCGGATGGTCGTCCGGGATCGTGCCCCAGCCCATCAGCGTCGGGATGACCGGGACGCCGACGATCTCGGCGAATTCGACCAGGAGATCGGAGGCATCCGCATTGATGATGCCGCCGCCGGCGACGATCAGCGGCCGCTCGGATGCGTTCAGCATGGCGAGCGCCTTTTCCGCCTGGGCGCGGGTTGCGGCCGGCTTGTAGGGTTCGAGCGGCGCATAGGCGTCGATGTCGAATTCGATCTCGGCGAGCTGGACGTCGATCGGCAGGTCGATCAGGACCGGGCCGGGACGGCCCGAGCGCATGGTGTGGAACGCCTTCTGGAAGACATAGGGAACCAGGCCCGGCTCCATGACGGTGACGGCCCATTTGGTGACGGGGGCCGCGATCTTCGCGATGTCGACGGCCTGGAAATCCTCCTTGTCGAGGCGGGCGCGCGGCGCCTGGCCGGTGATGCAGAGGATCGGGATCGAGTCGGCCGAGGCCGAATAGAGGCCGGTGATCATGTCGGTGCCGGCGGGACCCGAGGTGCCGATGCACAGGCCGATATTGCCGGCGCGGGCACGGGTGTAACCTTCCGCCATGTGGCTTGCGCCCTCGACGTGGCGGGCGAGAACGTGGCGGACCGTGCCGCGCGCCCTCAGCGCCGAATAGAAGGGATTGATCGCAGCGCCCGGGACGCCGAAGGCACAATCAATGCCTTCCTTTTCCAGAACCAGGACCGCTGCATCGACAGCACGCATTTTTGCCATGGGAATTTCCTCCGTCTCTCGAGTTGGAAGGTAACCCATTTCCGATGGCGCGCAATCATAAAATGGAAATCAATCCCATCATGTGGAAATAAACATTTTCAACGAAACTGGAACAATCGATCCGGGCCAGCTATGTCATGACGTCGGCGGACAGGAGAAAACGACATGGCGGACCATCAGGAAAAGACGCGGGCCAAACCGGGCCGCAAGGCGGGCGAGAATGCGGCGCCCTCTTCGGTGCAGGTGCTCGACCGCAGCCTGAAACTGCTGGAACTGGTCGCGCAGGCCGATGGTGCCGGCCTGACCGAGCTTGCCGACCAGTCGGCGATGGCACCCTCCACCGTGCACCGGCTGCTCACCTCGCTTGCCCAGCACGGCATGGTCACCCACGACAACGAGACCGGCGCCTGGACGATCGGCGTGAAGGCCTTCGAGATCGGCACCGCGTATCTGCGCTTCCGCAAGCTCGGCACGATCAGCCGGCCCTTCCTGAAACAGCTGATGGAGGGCTGCGGCGAGACCGCCAACATCGCCATCGAGGATGACGGCGACGTGGTCTTCATCTCGCAGGTGGAAAGTCATGCGCCCATGCGCGCCTTCTTCCGCCCCGGCCGGCGCGGGCCGATCCATGCGTCCGGCATCGGCAAGGCGATCCTGTCGACCTGGCCGGATTCCCGCATCGAGGCGCTGCTCGCCGGCCGCACCTTGCAGCACTTTACCGACAAGACCCGTGACAGCGTGGCGATGCTTCTGGAGGATATCGCAAAGATCCGCATCCGCGGCTGGTCGATCGACGACGAGGAGCACACGCTCGGCATGCGCTGCGTGGCGGCACCGATCTTCGACGAATATGGCGAGGCCGTTGCGGGGATCTCGGTCTCGGGACCGGCGGTGCGCCTGCCGGACGAGAAGGTCGGCGCCTTCGGGCCGGTCGTGCGCGCGGCTGCGGAAGAGTTAACCAAGGCGATGGGTGGGCGGTCGAAGCGCGCTTGACTTTGCCGGCGAAGGGCTCAGTTTTGCCCGGTGAAAATCACGAGAGGATTTCCCGATGCGCATCGTCCGCCCCGCCGTTGCCACCGCCTTCGCGCTGCTTGCCGCAAGCCCGGCCTTTGCAAAGATCCCGCTCGTCAACGCCACCTGCCCCGGCAAGATCGAGGTCCATGCCGACGAAGGCGGGCCGATCTACATCAACGGCAAGGAAGCCAAGCTGCACGTCTTCAACGACAACTATTACGAGGCCAAGGGTGGCGGCGTGACGATCTCGCTCACCATCCGGCCGGACGGCTCGCCCGACGTGTCCTATACCGGACACGGCGGCGCGAACGGCGTTTGCACCGTCAAATAATCAGGCCGTTTCGAGAACGCGCTTTTCGACGGCCTTGCCCTTCCCCTTCATCGCCTTGCCGGCGACATAGACCTCGGCGACGCAGCGGTCGTCGCCCATGGTCTGGAGGATGAACAGCTCTTCGAGCAGCGAGGTCGCGGTGCGCATGCGATATTCCATCGCCGACTTGGCGTTGGAATCGAGCACGACGATGTCCGCATCCGCGCCGGAATGCAGCGAACCGATGTGGTTTTCCAGCCCGACCGCGCGGGCATTGCCGAGCGTCATGCGGTAGAACGAGCTGAACGGCGTCAGCCGCTGGCCCTGCAGGTGCAGCACCTTGTAGGCCTCGTCCATGGTTTCCAGCATGGAGAAGCTGGTGCCGCCGCCGACATCGGTGGCGACCGACCAGCGCGCGCCGAGCCTGTCGAAACGATCGCGGTCGAACAGGCCCGAGCCGAGGAAGAGGTTCGACGTCGGGCAGAAGACGCCGACGGCGCCGGTCTCCGCCAGAACCGAAACCTCCCGGTCGCTCAGGTAGATGCAATGGCCGAGCAGCATGCGGTCGTTCAGCAGGCCGTAGCGGGCGTAGATATCCGTATAGTCCTTCGCTTCCGGATAGAGCGAGGTGGCGAAGGCGATCTCGTCGCGGTTTTCCGAAAGGTGCGTCTGGACGTAGCAGGAGGGATGTTCGGCGACGAGTGCCTGGCTCATCTCCAGCTGCTCCGGCGTGGACGTGATGGCGAAGCGCGGGCTAATCGCATAATGCGCGCGGCCGCGGCCATGCCACTTCTCGATCAGCCGCTTGGTCTCGTCATAGCCCTGCTGCGGCGTGTCGCGCAGCGCGTCCGGCGCATTGCGGTCCATCATCACCTTGCCGCCGATCATGCGCATGCCGCGCGCTTCGGCCGCCGAGAAATAGGCGTCGACACTTTCGGGATGCACCGAGCAATAGGCGACGGCGGTCGTCGTGCCGTTCGAGAGCAGCTCGTCCATGAAACGATCGGCGACGGCCGCCGCATGGGCGGGACGCGAAAACTTCTGCTCCTCGACGAAGACATAGGTGTTCAGCCATTCGAGCAGCTGCGCGCCGTAGGAGGCGATCGCCTGGGTCTGCGGGAAATGCAGGTGCGTGTCGATGAGGCCGGGCAGGACGAGGTTCGGGCGGTGGTCGGCGACCTCGACCTCGGCACCGGCGAGCTTGCGGATATCGGCATAGTTGCCGGTCTCGACCACCTTGCCACCCCGCACGAAGACGGCGCCGTCCTCGAAATAGCGGTAGGAGGCGGTGTCATCGATGCCCTGCGGCTCGGCGACGAAGGTGAGCACGCGGCCCCGGATCAGACGTTCGCTCATTGGATTTTCTCCCCGCTCACGGCGCTTTCGTACCAGGAGACGAGGAGGCGGCGCTCCTCGTCGGAAATCTGCGTCAGGTTTGCCGGCGGCATGGCGTGGCTGCGGCCGGCCTGCAGATAGATCTCGCGGGCATGGGCGGCGATTTCGCCATCCGTTTCCAGCACCACGCCCTTCGGCGGGGCGATGATGCCTTCCCAGCCGGGTTCCTTGGCATGGCACATGGAACAGCGGCCGAGCACGGTGTCGCGGACCTTCGGGAAGGCTTCCGCCGTGATGAAGGACTGCTGCACCGCCGAGACCTTGGCATCCGCCGTCTCGCCGGTCAGCACCTTCGGCACCGTGGAGAGCCACATGATAAGGACGAAGAGCAGCGCGGTTGCAAGCCAGGTCCAGGTCGGGTTGCCGGCGTTGGCGTGGGTCGTGTTGAAATAGTGGCGGATGGTGACGCCCATCAGGAAGACCAGCGAGGCGATGATCCAGTTGAACTCCGTGCCGAAGGCCAGCGGATAGTGGTTCGACAGCATGAGGAACAGCACGGGCAGCGTCAGGTAGTTGTTGTGCGTGGAGCGCTGCTTGGCGATCTTGCCGTATTTCGGATCGGGCGTGCGGCCGGCGATGAGGTCGGCGACGACGACGCGCTGGTTCGGCATGATGATGAAGAACACGTTCGCCGACATGATCGTCGCCGTGAAGGCACCGAGATGCAGGAAGGCGGCGCGGCCAGTGAAGAGCTGGGTGTAGCCCCAGGCCACCGCGACCAGGATGAAATAGAGCGCCACCATCAGCCGCGTATTGTCGTTGCCGAAGGGCGACTTGCAGATGAGGTCGTAGATGATCCAGCCGAAGGCGAGCGAGGCCAGCGAAATGGCGATCGCCACGGGCTTGGAGACGTCGAGCACGTTCGGGTCGATCAGGTAGAGGTCGGCGCCCGCATAATAGACGAGACAGAGCATGCCGAAGCCGGAGAGCCAGGTGACGTAGCTTTCCCACTTGAACCAGACGAGGTGCTCGGGCATCGAGGCCGGCGCCACCAGGTATTTCTGGATGTGGTAGAAACCACCGCCATGCACCTGCCACTCCTCGCCATGCGCGCCCGGCGGCAGCGCGGGGTGCTTCTTCAGGCCCAGGTCGAGCGCGACGAAATAGAACGACGAGCCGATCCAGGCGATCGCCGTGATCACGTGCAGCCAGCGCACGGCAAACATCAGCCAATCCCAGGCTATGGCATATTCGTACATAGGGACCTCCACCCACTTTTCATGGGCTTGTTTGCCATCAAGCGATTTTCTCGGAAATCCCGGTGAATCCCCAACACTTTCAAAAAAATCTATAAGATGGCCCCCACTTTGCTCTGCACGCCAATGTGGTAGAAGGAATCCATGTCCTATCTCGATAATGTGCGCGTCTTCGTTCGCGTGGTCGAACTCGGTACTCTTTCAGCGGCAGGGCGCGACCAGCGTGTCACCCCGGCGGTCGCCAGCAATCGCATCAAGGAACTGGAGCGCCATCTCGGCGTGCGCCTCTTCAACCGCACGACGCGAAAGCTCTCGCCGACCGAACACGGCCGCGTCTTCTACGACGGCGCCGTCAAGATCATCGAGGCGGTGAACGAGGCGGAGGCGGCGATCGCCGACCTCTCGCGCAATCCGAAGGGATCGCTCCGCATCACCGCGCCGCTCGGCATCGGCCGGCGGCTGATCGCGTCGGGCATTCCGGAATTCCACGACAAGTACCCGGATATCGAAGTGCGGGTGCGCCTGTCGGACCACAATGTCGATATCCTTGCCGAAGGCGTCGATGTCGCCTTCAAGCTCGGCGTTCTGGAGGATTCGAACCTGCGCATGCGCGGCATCCTCAATTGCGAGCGCGTGCTCTGTGCGTCGCCGGCCTATCTCGCGCGGCGCGGCCTGCCGGCAAACGCGGATGCGCTGATTGCCGACAAACACGACTGTCTGCTGCTGCGCTATCCCGGTTCGAAGGAATATTTCTGGACGCTGGTGACCGCCGAGGGCCCGCGCAAATTCGAAGTCGCCGGCCCCTATGACAGCGACGACGGCGATGTCTTGACCCAATGGGCACTGGAGGACCGCGGCATCATCAACAAGCCGCTGTTCGAGGTGAAGGCGCACCTGAAGGAAGGCCGGCTGGTCGAAATCCTGAAAGACTCGCCGCCCGCCTCCGTGCAGCTCGCCGCGATCTACCCGCACAAGCGGTTTCAGGACCCGAAGGTCCGCCTGATGATCGACTTCATGGCCGAGCGATGTCAGCGGCTGATCGGCAAGCTGCTCGGTGACGCGCCTGCCGACGAAACCGCTAGCGGCTGACGGCCCGCAATCTATTGACCCGGCTATCGGTCCAGCTCAGCGCCGCCGTCATGATCTCGGCGGCGGCAAGCGTGGCGATGACGGCGGGGCGCTTGTCCTTCAGCGTGGTGCCGCCGATCGGGCAGATTAGGTTTTCGAACAGGCCCGGCTGGCCGAATTCGCGCGACAGCCAGTTGCGGAAGGTCGTGCGTTTCGTCTTCGAGCCGATCATGCCGACATAGGCGGCGTCGGCGCGCTTCAGCGCCTCGGCGGTGATGAGGAAATCGAGCGCGTGATCGTGGGTGAGGATGACGAAGCTGCTGCCGGCCGGCGCATCGCGCACCACCGCTTCCGGCATGGCCGTCAGGCAGGTCTCGATGCGCGGCACGGTGGATGCCATGAGCTCGTCCTCCCGCGTATCGACCAGCACCACGCGCAAGGGCGCCAGCGACAGCGCCATCGCAAGCGCATCGCCGACATGGCCGGCGCCGAAGACGTAGACATGCGGGCGCGCCGCCATTTCGCGGTCGCTGCGAGAAATCAGGTTCTTGGCGAGCGCCGGGTTCATGGCGGTGAAGGAAAGCCCGACCCGGCCGCCGCAGCACTGGCCGATCTCCGGGCCGAGCGGCACGTTCATCGGCTCGGCCGCAAGCCCGGAGCGGAGCGCACGCCGCGCCTGGTCGATCGCCATATATTCGAGCTGCCCGCCGCCGATCGTCGCGAAGATCGCCCGGTCCGACACCAGCATCCAGGCATCGGTGTCGCGCGGCGTGGAGCCCGCGGCACCCGTCACCTCGACCAGGATCGACACCGGTTCGCGGCGCAGAAAATCCCGGATGTCTTCGCGCAGGGCGGGCATGACGTCACCCCTTCTTCTGAGCCTTGAGCCGCTCGATCGCCATCAGCACGCATTCCGGCGTTGCCGGTGCATCGAGGCGCGGGCAGATCTTGTGGTCCGCGACACTCGCCACCGCGTCCGACAACGCATGCAGCACGGCAAGGCCGAGCGGCAGCGGCGGCTCGCCCACGGCCTTGGAGCGGTGGATCGTCGGCTCATAGGCCTCCGACCAGTCGGTGAGCGCCACATTGAAGATTTTCGGGCGGTCGGAGGCGAGCGGGATCTTGTAGGTGGAGGGCGCGTGGGTGCGCAGCCGCCCCTTGCCGTCCCACCACAGTTCCTCCGTCGTCAGCCATCCCATGCCCTGGATGAAGCCGCCCTCGATCTGGCCGATATCGATGATCCTGTTCAGCGAACGGCCGGTATCGTGCAGGATATCGGTGCGTTCGACCACATATTCGCCGGTCAGCGTATCGACGGACACTTCGGAACAGGCCGCGCCATAGGCGTAATAGTAGAAGGCGTGGCCGCGGCCCTTGGAGCGATCCCAGTGGATCTTCGGTGTCTTGTAGAAGCCGGCCGCCGAGAGCTGGACGCGCGCCATATAGGCCTTCTTGACGAGATCGTTAAAGGAGATCTCGGCATTGCCGATACGCACCCGGTTGGGCAGGAACACCACCTGCTCGCGCGGAACCTGGTGGGTTTCCGCGGCGAAATCGATGAGCCGGTCCTTGATCTGGCGGGCGGCATCCTGCGCCGCCATGCCGTTCAAATCGGCGCCCGAGGAGGCGGCGGTCGGGGAGGTGTTCGGCACCTTGGCGGTCGTCGTCGCGGTGATCTTCACGCGGTCGAGATCGATCTGGAACTCTTCCGCGACGACCTGCGCGACCTTGAGATGCAGGCCCTGGCCCATCTCGGTGCCGCCATGGTTCATGTGCACCGAGCCGTCCGTATAGACATGCACCAGCGCGCCCGCCTGGTTCGATTCCGTCTTGGTGAAGGAAATGCCGAACTTGACGGGCGTCAGCGCCAGGCCGCGCTTGACGATGCGGCTTTTCGCGTTGAATTCCGCAATCGCCTTGCGTCGGCCGGCATAGTCGGCGCTTTCCTCCAACTCGGCGACGATGCGCTGGATGATGCAGTCTTCCACCTTCTGGTGGTAGGGCGTGACGTTGCGCGTGCCCTCCACGCCCATCGCGTCGTAGAAATTCAGCTTGCGGATATCGAGCGGGTCCTTGCCGACGGCGAAAGCCACCTCGTCGATGACGCGCTCGGCGCCCACCATGCCCTGCGGGCCACCGAAACCGCGAAACGCCGTGTTGGAGACCGTGTTGGTGTAGAGCGGCGCGGACTTGGCATGCACATGCGGGAAGAAATAGGCATTGTCGCAGTGGAACAGCGCGCGGTCGCCCACCGGGCCGGACAGGTCCGCCGAAAAACCGGCCCGGAGAGCGAAGGTGTAGTCGATGCCGAGGATGCGGCCTTCGTCGTCGAAGCCGACATCATAGTCGATGGCGAAATCGTGCCGCTTGCCTGTCGCGGCCATGTCCTCGTCGCGGTCGAGCCGGACTTTCACGGCGCGGTTCAGCTTCTTGGCGGCAATCGCCGCGAGTGCCGCGCACTGGTTCGCCTGCGTTTCCTTGCCGCCGAAACCGCCGCCCATGCGGCGCACTTCCACCGTCACGGCATGGCTCGGCACGCCGAGCGCGTGCGCGACCATGTGCTGCGTCTCGCTTGGCCCCTGGGTCGAGCAATAGACGAGCACCTCGTCGTCCTCGCCCGGCACGGCGAGCGAGACCTGGCCTTCGAGATAAAAGTGATCCTGTCCGCCAAGCCGCATGCGGCCCTTGATGCGGCGCGGGGCGCTTTCGAGGGCGGCGGCGGCATCGCCGCGCTTCAGCGTCAGCGGGGTGACGACCTGCCGGTGGGTTTTGACGTCGAGGTCCCAGATGTCGATATCGGCCGGCAGTTCCTCATACTCGATCTTGGCGAGCCGCGCGGCGCGGCGGGCCTCCTCGCGCGTCTCGGCGATCACGCAGAAGATCGGCTGGCCGTGGAACTCGACCTTGCCGTTTGCCAGCACCGGATCGTCGTTCATGTAGGAGGGCGAGATGTCGTTAACGCCGGGCACGTCCTCATGGGTCAGCACGTCGATGACGCCGGGCGCGGCGCGCACGGCCGAAAGATCGACGGACTTCAGGATACCATGCGCGACGGTCGAGAGGCCGAGGCCGGCATGCAGCGTGCCGGCGGGTTCGGTGATGTCGTCGATATAGACGGCGGTGCCGGCGACATGTTTGTGCGCCGAATCGTGGCGCACGCTGGAATGCACGCCGCCGGCGATCTTTTCGGCCTTGAGGTCAGGGGTGTGCTTGTTCATGGCTCACGCAGCCTCGTATCTGGACACCTGCACCGGTGCCTCGCTGGACGTCGTTTCCATATAGAAACGCAGGAGAAGGTTTTTGGCCACCAGAGCGCGATAATCCGCGGTGGCGCGCATATCGGTCAGCGGTGAAAAGTCCTCGGCATATTTTTCCATCGCCGCTTCCACCGTCGCTTCCGTCCACGGCTGGCCCAGAAGGGCTGCCTCCACCGCGGCGGCACGCTTCGGCGTCGCCGCCATGCCGCCATAGGCGATGCGGATTTCGGCCACCCTGCCATCGTCGGCCAGCACCAGCCGGAAGGCGCCGAGCGTTGCCGTGATGTCCTCGTCGCGCCGCTTGGTGACCTTGTAGACGGCGAATTTTTCCGTCGCCGCGGGAATGGGCACCTGCACGGCTTCGACGAATTCGCCGGGCTGGCGGTCCTGCTTGCCATAGGCGATGAAGTAGTCTTCGAGCCGGATGGTGCGCCGCTCCGCACCCTTGCGCAAGGTGAGCGATGCATCCAGCGCGATCAGTGCCGGCGGCGTGTCGCCGATCGGCGAGCCGTTGGCGATGTTGCCGCCGATCGTGCCCATGTTGCGCACCTGCTGGCCGCCGATGCGGGTGATGAGCGGCCCGAGTGCCGGGATATGGTGCGACAGCGTGGCGATCGCCTCGGAATAGGTGACGCCGGCGCCGAAGGAGACGACGCCGTCCTGCACGGAAATCGCCTTCAATTCATCGAGCCCGGCGATGAAGACCGGCGTGATGGCGCGCATGTGCTTGGTGACCCACAGGCCGACATCGGTGGAGCCGGCGACCACGGTCGCGGTCGGCGATGCCTCCAGCACGGCGGCGAAATCGTCGAGATTCGCCGGCACGATCCAGCGGTGCTTGCCCTCGCCGATCTCGACGCGGGCGCCGTCGCGCAAGGCTTTCAGGCGCGCGATCATGGTTGCGCGCTCGGTGAGCAGCGGGTCCTTGTCTGTGTTGCCGTAGCTCGAAATGGCGCGCGCGGCGCGCAGGATCGGCTCGTAGCCGGTGCAGCGACAGAGATTGCCCTGGAGCGCCGTTTCGATCTGCTGGTCGCTCGGGTTCGGCGACTGCATCCACAGCGCATAGAGCGACATGACGAAGCCCGGCGTGCAGAAGCCGCATTGCGAGCCGTGGTAATCGACCATCGCCTGCTGCACGGGATGCAGATGGCCGTCGCTTGCAGCAACATGCTCGACGGTCACCACATGGCAGCCGTCCAGCGATCCGAGGAAACGGATGCAGGCATTGACGCCTTCATAGACGAGGCCGCCCGAAGGCGTGAGGCGTCCGACCAGCACCGTGCAGGCGCCGCAGTCGCCCTCCGCGCAGCCTTCCTTGGTGCCCTTGAGCAGGCGGGAAAGGCGCAGCCAGTCGAGCAGCGTGTGGTCCGGCGCCACATCGCGCAGCGCCACGTCACGGCCGTTGAGGATGAAGCGCAGCTCGGAGCGGATCTCGACAGGCATGGTTCAGCTCCCGCGGTAGGTGGAGTAGCTAAAGGGCGAGACGAGCAGCGGCACGTGATAATGCGCGCCCTCGTCGGCAAGGCCGAAGCGGATGGGGATGATGTCGAGGAACATCGGGCCGTCGCCCGCGCGGCCGAGATAATCGCCGGCGTGGAAGCGCAGCTCGTAGGTGCCGGCCTTCATGGTCTCGCCGGCAAGCAGCGGCGCGTCGCAGCGGCCGTCATCGTTCGTCTCGGTCGTCTTCAGCAGATGGAAGGCATCGCCCTCGACCCGGAAGAGTTCGATGCGCAGCCCCTCCGCCGGTTTGCCGCGGGCGGTATCCAGGACGTGGGTCGTGAGCCGGCCGGCCGGCTGCGAATGTGACTGCATGATCTTCCTCCGCGTACACAGTGCTCCTCTCTCCACTATCCGTCAGCCCCTACCCCCTGAAAAGCGGCGGGATCGTTCGAGACTTTCAAAATTTCCGGGGGAATGGCCCGCGCGATTTCGGGTTAGAAATTTGCCATGGACAGGGTTTGGAGGAGCGTTCCCATGCGATATTGCCGTGACATGCACGGATACGGACAGACACCGCCGGTGGCCGAGTGGCCGGGCGAGGCGCGCGTCGCCGTGCTGTTCGTGCTGAACTATGAAGAGGGCGGCGAGAACTGCGTGCTGCATGGCGATGCCGCATCCGAGGCCTTCCTCTCGGAAATCGTCGGCGCCGCCCAATGGCCGGGCCAGCGCCACTGGAACATGGAATCGATTTACGAATATGGCGCACGCGCCGGCTTCTGGCGGCTGCACCGGCTGCTGACGGAAAAGGCCGTGCCGGTTACGGTCTATGGCGTGGCGACCGCCTTGCAGCGTTCGCCGGCCCAGGTCGCCGCCATGCTGGAGGCCGGCTGGGAAATCGCCTCGCACGGCCTGAAATGGGTCGAGCACAAGGACATGCCGGCCGAAGAAGAGCGCGCGGCGATCGCCGAGGCGGTCCGCCTGCACACGCTCGTCACCGGCGAGCGGCCGCGCGGCTGGTATACCGGCCGCTGTTCGGTGAACACCGTCGATCTGGTGGCGGAAGAAGGCGGCTTCGACTATGTCTCCGATACCTATGCGGACGACCTGCCCTATTGGTACGAGCATGGCGGCCGCCAGCAGCTCATCATCCCTTATACGCTCGACGCCAACGACATGCGTTTCGCGACGCCGCAGGGTTTCAACAGCGGCGACCAGTTCTTCAGCTACCTGAAGGATTCCTTCGATGCGCTCTATGCCGAAGGCAAGGCCGGCAGCCCGAAGATGATGAGTATCGGCCTGCATTGCCGGCTGATCGGCCGGCCGGGCCGCGTCATGGCGCTCGCCCGCTTCATCGACTACGTGCAGAGCCACGACAAGGTCTGGATCGCGCGCCGCATCGACATTGCCGAGCACTGGGCGAAGACCCATCCGCCGCAGAAGCAGGCCGAGCGCCCCTCGCAGATGCCGGAAGAGGCTTTCGTCAAACGCTTCGGCGATATTTTCGAGCATTCGTCCTGGGTCGCGCGCCGTGCCTGGGTCGGCGAACTTTCGCCGGCTAACGATACTGCGGTCGGCCTTGCCGCAGCGCTCACCTTCCAGTTCCGCGCGGCAAGCGATGCCGAACGGCTCGGCGTGCTCGTCGCCCACCCGGACCTCGCCGGCAAGCTGGCCGAGGCCAAGCGCCTGACGGCGAGCTCGACCGAAGAGCAGGCGTCGGCCGGCCTCGACGCGCTGACGGACGAGGAGCGGGCGCGCTTCACCGAGCTCAACACGGAGTATGTCCGGAAATTCGGCTTCCCCTTCATCATCGCGGTCAGGGACAACACCAAGGCCAGCATCCTCGCCGCCTTCCAGACACGCATCGGCAATGACCGCGACGTCGAATTCGCTACTGCCTGCAAGCAGGTGGAGCGGATCGGGCTGCTGCGGCTCAAAGCCCTGCTGCCGGCCTGAGAGAGATCATGTCGACCGGCGCCCTGCCTGCGTTCACCCGTGGAACGATCAACCTTGCCGCGGCCAGCCTCGGGGCAAGGGGCATCTTCGCGACGGATGAATTCTTCGGGCCGCTGTCGCGCATGCTGGCCGATGAACCGGCTGTCTTCCACCCCGGCCTCTATGATGAGAACGGCAAGTGGATGGACGGCTGGGAAACGCGGCGGCGGCGCGGGCCGGGCCATGACCACGCGGTCATCGCGCTCGCCACGCCCGGCCGTATCCGCGGCTTTGACGTCGACACCGCTTTTTTCACCGGCAATTTTCCGACGGCCTGCGCCATCGAGGCCTGCCATGCGCCGGAAGGCCCCGATGACCGGACGGCCTGGGTGGAATTGCTTGGACCGAGCCCGCTCGGGCCGAGCGCCCAGCATTTCTTCGATTGCGCCGCAGACGGGCTCTACAGCCATGTGCGGCTTCGCATTTATCCCGATGGTGGGGTGGCGCGGTTGCGGGTCTATGGTATCCCGACGCTCGCCCCTGCCGAAGGGCCGATCGACCTTGCCGCGGCCCTTGCCGGCGGACAGGTCATCGCGCTTTCGAACGGGCACTACGGCCATCAGCGCTTGCTCGCGCCCGGCCGCGGCGTCAATATGGGTGACGGCTGGGAGACCAGCCGGCGCCGCGAGCCCGGCCACGAATGGATCGTGGTGAAGCTCGCCACGCGGGCGACGGTGGAGAGCATCGTCGTCGATACCGCCCATTTCAAGGGCAATTATCCGGATGCCTGTTCCATGCAGGCCGCCGACCTGACGGGCTCGACGGGGGACCTCCCCACCCTTGTCAAAGCCGCGTCGATGTTCTGGCAGGAAATCCTGCCCGAGCAGAAACTGGCCGCCGACCGTATCCACACGTTCGACGGCCATATCGTGAAGCGGGCGGGTGCGGTGACGCATGTCCGCCTCAACATCCATCCGGACGGCGGCGTCAGCCGCCTGCGTGTTTTTGGCCATCCGGCCGAGGGAGGAAAGACATGAAGACCATCGAGATCAGACCGTTGACCCGGGAGGCCTTCGCGCCCTTCGGCCAGGTCATCGAGCAGGACGGGGCGCCGAATTTCCCGATCAATGCGGGCAAATGCACCCGCTTCCACGACCTCGCCCATATCGAGACGACAGGCGAAAAAGCCCGGCCGATGATCAGCCTCTTGCGCGGCGAGCCCTATCCGCTGCCGCTGGAGCTGAAGATGGTCGAGCGCCATCCGCTCGGCAGCCAGGCCTTCATTCCGCTCGGCGAAAGCCCCTTCCTCGTCGTCGTTGCCGAGGAGACGGAGAACGGACCGGCCGAACCGGTCGCGTTTCGCACCGCGCCCGGCCAGGGCGTCAATATCGGCCGCAATGTCTGGCACGGCATCCTGACGCCGCTTGAAACCGTCTCCGATTTCGCCGTGGTCGACCGCGGCGGCGAGGGTGTGAACCTCGAAGAGCACTTCTACGACGAATCCTTCCTGATCCGCTGATCCATCCACCGGGTAGCGGATCCGCCGGCCCGCCTCCACGGGCCGGCACTTTCTCGCCCTCCTTGACAAATTTTCTTGTCAATGAAATCCTGCGGCATGCTCGATCTAGACATCCTCGATACCCCTGCGGCCGCCGCACTCGCCCTCGACCCGATCAAGGCGCGGCTTCTCGCCGAACTTTCGGTTCCCTCCTCCGCAGCCGCGCTTGCCGGCCGCGTCGGCCTGACGCGCCAGAAGGTCAATTACCACCTCAAGGCGCTGGAAGAAGGCAAGCTGGTGGAGCAGACCGAGGCGCGCCACTGGGGCGGCATCACCGAGCGGCTGATGGTGGCAACGGCGCGCTCCTATGTCGTCTCGCCCGCAGCACTCGGCCCGGTCGGCGCCGATCCCGCCCTCAATGGCGACCGGCTCTCCGCGAGCTACCTCATAGCGCTCGCCGCCCGCATCGTGCGCGAGGTCGGCGCGCTCTGGCGCGGTGCGCGGGCTTCGGACAAACGGCTCGCCACGCTCTCGATCGACACGACGATCCGCTTCGCCTCGCCCACCGCGCGCGCCGCCTTTACCACCGATCTCACCGAAGCGGTAGCCGTGCTCGCCGCCCGCTATCACGACGACACGACCCCGGGCGGCCGGCCGCACAGGCTGGTGGTCGCCGCCTATCCCGCACCTCCGGAAACCGAAAGGAAGACTCATGCCGACGAACTTTGACGCCACCGGCAAGCGCTGGGTGGAGATGGAATTTCTGGTGCCCGGCACGCCCGACCAGGTCTGGCAGGCAATCGCGACCGGACCCGGCAACACGGCCTGGTTCACCAAGGCCGAGATCGAGGGGAAGATCGGCGGCCAGATCACCTTCCATTTCATGCCGGGGATCACCTCCGGCGGCACGGTCACCCAATGGGAGCCGCCGCACCGTTTCGGCTATGTGGAGGTGGGCTGGGCCGAAAACGCACCGCCGGTCGCCACCGAGATCAGCATCGTCGCGCGCTCCGGCGACCAGTGCCTGATCCGCATGGTGCATTCCCTCTTCTCTTCGACCGATGACTGGGACAGCCAGATGGAGGGCTTCGAATCCGGCTGGCCCGGTTTCTTCGAGGTGCTGCGGCTCTATCTCCGCCATCATGCCGGTGACACCGCCGCCTCCTTCCAGATCAGCGCCGAAGCGAAGGGCGAGGATCTCGTGGTCTGGCGCAAGCTGCTCGACGGGCTCGGTCACGAAACGGCCGATGCCGGCGAAAACTGGACCGTCGACGCCGGCGAAACATTTTTCGGCGAAGTCGTTCGCGTGCGGCAGGACGAGGAGCAACGCTACGTTCTGGTGCACATTGCCGGCGATGTGCCGGGCGTCGGCCTGTTCGGCATCTATCGCATGGGCGAAGCGGTCCGGCTCAGCGTCTGCCGCTTCTTCTACGGCCCGAAAGCCGCAGAGACCGCCGCTGCGACCGAGCCGACATGGCAGTCCTGGCTCGATGGCATCGCGAAGGCCTGAAACGAAAACGGGCCGCGCTCACCACGCGGCCCTTTTGATGCTTTCGACGAACCTCTCCTCCGTCATGCTCGGGCTTGACCCGAGCATCCACAACCGCGGGTGCCGCGTGGATCCTCGGGTCAAGCCCGAGGATGACGATGGAGTTTGTGACATGGTCCAACCAAACAATCGGCCCCTTATTACTCCGCGAAGAAGGCGAAGCGTATGACGAAGAGGACCGCGACGATGGCCGTCGCCGGGTGGATATCCTTCCACTTGCCGGTGAAGAGCTTCAGCACGACATAGCTGATGAAGCCGAAGGCAAGGCCGTTGGCGATCGAATAGGTGAAGGGCATGGCGAGCGCGGTGAGTGCCGCGGGTGCCGCCTCCGTCAGGTCTTCCCATTCGATTTCCGTCAGTTCGCGCATCATCAGGCCTGCCACGTACAGCAAGGCCGGCGCCGTCGCATAGGTCGGCACGGAGGCGGCGAGCGGCGAGATGAAGAGGGCGGCAAGGAACAGGATGGCGACGGTGAAGGCGGTGAGGCCCGTGCGGCCGCCGGCCTGCACGCCGGACGCGCTTTCCACGTAAGCCGTCGTGCTGCTGGTGCCGATCAGGGAGCCGGCGACGATCGCCGTGCTGTCGGCGAGAAGCGCGCGGCCGAGGCGGCTCGGCTTGTTTTCCTGGATGAGGTTGGCGCGCTTGGCGACGCCGATCAGCGTGCCGGTCGCGTCAAAGACTTCGACGAGCACGAAGACCAGGATGACATGGATGAGGCCGCCATGCAGCGCGCCCATGATGTCGAGCTGCAGGAAGGTCGGCATGATCGACGGCGGGGCCGAGACGACGCCGCGGAACTCGCTGACCCCGAAAATCCAGGAGAGCACCGTGACGGCGAGAATGCCGATGAGGATCGCGCCCTTGACGCGCAGCGCATCGAGCACCGCGATGACGAAGAAGCCGAGGATCGCCAGAAGTGGGCCGGTTTCCTTCAGGCTGCCGAGGCCGACGAGCGTCGCCGGATTGTCGACGACGATGCCGGCATTCTTCAAGGCGATGATGCCAAGGAAGAGGCCGATACCGGCGGCAATCGCGCTGCGCAGCGAATGCGGGATGCCGGCGATCAGCCAGCTGCGCACGCCGGTCACCGTCAGGATGACGAAGATGATGCCGGAGATGAACACCGCGCCCAGCGCCTGCTGCCAGGTGAAGCCCAGCGCCGCCACGACGGTGAAGGCGAAGAAGGCGTTGAGGCCCATGCCGGGCGCCATGCCGATCGGCCAGTTAGCGACGAGCGCCATGACCAGCGAGCCGAGAGCCGCTGCAAGACAGGTCGCGACGAAGACCGCGTCCCGGTCCATGCCCGTCGTCGACAGGATGTCCGGGTTGACGAAGATGATATAGGACATGGTGAGGAAGGTCGTGAGACCCGCGATCACCTCTGTGCGCACGGACGTGCCGTGCTCACTCAGCTTGAAAAGCCGTTCAAACATGTTTTCTCCCCCTGGCGCTGCCTGAGGCGCGCCGTGCGAAACTTCCGGGTCAAAGCTCCTCCAGCCACCCGGCCCTGACCGACGCTTCGCGCTGCGAACCGCCGCCCCCGCGGATTTCCCGCGCCCGCGCGCCGCTGTCCGCCGGAAGCCGGCCGCGGTTGATCACAGTTTCGTCATATTGCTTGTTTGAGCGCAGTTGCGCCAGCCGGGCATTTCCCCGAATTTGAGCGAAACTCTTTCACGATTCGCCTGATGCGGGGCACGGATTCGCCCGAGCGGCGGCGCGATTTGCCGGATCGGTAGGCGTCTGCGTCACTCGCAGACGTCGACCCACTCGCCCTTGACCAGCGCCGCCATGCGCTCTGGTGCGATGCGCACCGCCGCATTCGTCGCCCCCGCGGCCGGAACCACCTCGTCGAACGGCCGGAGTGACACGTCGCAATAGACCGGCACGGGAGCGGGCAGGCCGAACGGGCAGACACCGCCGACGGGATGGGACGTGATCGCCAGCACCTGTTCCGCATCGAGCATGCGCGGCTTGGCGGCAAAACGATCTTTGAATTTCCGATTGCTGAGCCGTGCCGTGCCGGCGGCGACGAGCAGCACGATCTCCTCGCCGATGCGCAGGCAGATCGTCTTGGCGATCTGTTCCGGCGCCACCCCATGGGCTTCGGCGGCCAGCGTCACCGTCGCCGAACTCTGCTCGGTGACGAGCACCGCGACATCGGGAGCGTTTTCGGAAAAGAAACTGCGGACGGATTCGAGAGACATGCCCATGTTCATAGCCAGTCCGGCGGCCTCCTTGCAAGAGGCCACCGAAAAGCAACGTATACTATGCTTTTACGCGTAGATGCCGCCGGTCGGGATCGTGCCGGCCGTCGAGCCCGGCAGGAAGGTCGCCGCCTTGCCGAAGGTGTTGATGACGCCGTTCGTTTCGGCGATGTAGCGGCTGCCGGTGGCCGTGCCGACGATCGTCGGATTGGAGAGCGCCACGGTGCCGCAGCTGCTCGTGGCGATGAACTGCGTGAAGGCGGGCGTGCCCGTCAGCGTGAAGGTGCGGTTCACGCCCGTGAGATAGCCCATAGCAATGTTCATATGCCGCCGCGCGCCGCCATTGATGGTGTAATTGTCCTCCAGCACGATCTGGCAGGGACTGTCGGCGAAGATGTGGTCGGCATTGGCGCCGACCACGCCGAACTCCATCTTGCCGAGGCGGAGTGTGACGCCATTGCTGACCGACAGCGCATGGATGAGATCCGTGCCGATGGCGATGCGAAGGCCGCTGACACGGACCTGCGCCCCGTTGCGGAAGCTGAGCCCCGAGGACAGCACGACAGACGCCGGCGTCGTCTCGTTGCCCTTGATGAAGAGCGTGCCGCCGCCGATCAGCGGCCGCACGACGGACGCGCCGGCATAGGTGCCGTTGGCAAGTTCGATCGTCACGTCGTAGCTAGCGCAGTCGAGCCTATGCGCCTCGTCGATCGCCTTCTGGAGCGTCGAAAAGGGCGTTCCCGCGGACAGGCCGTTGTTGCTGTCGCTTCCGGTCGTCGCGACATAATAGGTAAGATTGCCGGTCAACTGCGGCCGCAGGCCGACGGCGCCGGCTGGAAAGGACACCCTGCCCGTCGCCTGGTCGACCACCATCGCATCGTTGAAGGTCGAACCATCCGCACTCACCTTGACGCGGAACGCATCGCTGCCGGCAAGCCCCATCTCGGCCCGGCCGGACCAGCCCGTCTGGAACAGCAGCGACGCCGTGTCGCCCGCATTGGCCTTGTTGATCTTGACCTGATGCCCGGCACCCTCATTGGTGAAGAGCGAAGCGGGCGAGGCGACCGCCAACCGGTTCGTCGCATCCGCCGTCGTGTTGATACCGACTTCGACCGGAATCGCGACACTGACGGTGGCAAGCCCCCATTCGCCCTCCTCGAAGGTCAGCATGCGGTTTTCGTCCGTCGCATAGGCAAGCCAGCCGTCGCGCGGCGTATAGAAGGTCCAGACCCCATCCTGCCAAGCCGCGACATCCCTCGCCCGCCCCGTCCAGGCCCCCGTCGCGCCGACAGGCACGATGTAACGATCCCCTGCCGCAGGACTTCCCGGCGGGCTCGTCACATTTCGGCTGCCGACCGCCAGATGAAGCAGCGCATCGATCGCCTTGATGGCCTCGTTGTGCGTCACATGCTTCTGGGCCTGTGCGGGGAGGATATAGGGAAGGTTTAGGTTTTCGGATGCGTCCATGTTTCCGGTTCCTGTGTGGGTTTTCCGGAAGTATACGGACGCGAGGAAGGGTGGGGAAAACAGCGGCTGATTTTCCCCACCCCTAGAAACGTCAAAAGCCCTCCATGTTTGGAGGGCTTTTTGTTATGATTTGGTTGCGGGGGCAGGATTTGAACCTGCGGCCTTCAGGTTATGAGCCTGACGAG
>NZ_WHSB02000024.1 GCF_010994755.1 Shinella lacus | reverse complement strand
CAGCGTCGCCCCAACTAAATGGAAAAGTCGAACGGTCACACCGCACTGATGATCAAGAGTTCTACCAGCTTTTGTCATATACAGACGACACCGACCTCGTTCAAAAGCTCAGCGAATGGGAGAGGTTCTACAACCTTGCAAGGCCGCATGGCGCTTTCAATGGAAAGGCACCTTACGAAATCCTCCGCGAACGCCTATAATCCAAACAAGGATGTCTCATCGCCCTTCAGAAGATTACATCGACTTCTATGTTCGACCGACGCCGAACCTGGAAGGAAAAGACGATGCGTGAGACTATTCGCTTTGCATGGGGGATCAGCTCCCTTGGCGACTTTGTGGTCGCCATGTCCGAGAAGGGTACACGACGTTAATCTCCGCCCGCGATTGACAATCTCAATATATCCGATAATCTGGATATATGGATAACAACACAGCAATTGCGGCGCTCGGCGCCTTAGCTCAGACCACACGACTTGAGACATTCCGGCTTCTGGTCCGGCATGAACCCGATGGCATCCCGGCCGGCGAACTTGCCCGCCTTATCGATGTGCCGCAGAACACCATGTCGGCGCATCTCGCGACGCTCTCGCGGGCAGGCTTGGTGACGAGCGAGCGGCAGAGCCGGTCGATCATCTACCGGGCAGACCTCGCCGGCCTGCGAGAGCTGACCCTGTTCCTCCTGAAGGACTGCTGTGGCGGATCGACGGAGCTTTGCGCTCCGCTCATCGCCGAGCTGACGCCCTGCTGCGCACCGGAGGCGAAGCTGTCATGAGCGCGATCAGGTTGGAGCAAATTGAAGGCAACGACGCTGGCCTCAAGGCAGCCTTGACGGAAGCACATCTGCCAACTGACGACATCGAGGATCACGGCCGCACCTTCTACAGGGCGCTGTCATCGGATGGCCGGGCTATCGGTTTCCTCGGTGTCGAGCGCTGCGGCGACGATTTTCTCCTCCGTTCGGTCGTCGTGCTTCCCGATCATCGGGGGCAAGGACTGGGGAGCATTTTGGTCGAGCGGGCGGTGGCGGGTCTCGATCAAGCTGGCGACGTCTTCCTTGCCACGACGAGCGCAGCACCGTTCTTCACGCGCGTCGGATTTTCTGAAGTCCTGCGAGACAGCGTTCCCGCAGCCGTGCTGGCGACCCGCCAGCTTTCCTCCATCTGCCCATCGTCAGCGAGCATCATGAGGCTTACCCGGCCGCCGACCTAACCACGGACCACGACCATGATCGACAAGACCTATAACGTGCTCTTCCTCTGCACGGGCAATTCCGCTCGTTCTATTCTCGCCGAATCCATCCTCAACGAGGAAGGTGGCGGACGATTCAAAGCCTTCTCCGCCGGTAGCCAGCCCAAGGGCGAAGTCAATCCGCATGCCCTGAAGGAGCTGGAGGCACTCGGCTATCCATCGACGGGCTTCTCGTCGAAGAGCTGGGATGTGTTCGCGGAGCCCGGCGCGCCGCAGATGGATTTCATCTTCACCGTCTGCGACAGCGCCGCCGGCGAAGCCTGTCCCGTCTGGATCGGCCATCCGATGACCGCCCATTGGGGTGTCGAAGACCCTGCCGCCGTCACGGGATCGGACGTCGAGATCCAGCGTGCCTTCGCACAGGCCGCGCGTTTCCTCAAGAACCGGATTGCCGCGTTCGTCAGTCTGCCGCTGGCATCCATCGATCACATGGCGCTTGAGACGAAGCTTCGCCAGATCGGTGCGATGGAAGGTTCGACGTCGCCGCAGGGAAAGTCCGCCTGATGTCCACGTTCGAGCGCTATCTGACCATCTGGGTATTCCTGTGCATCATCGCCGGTGTCGCCCTCGGCCATCTCATGCCCGGCCTCTTTCAGATCATCGGCGCGGCCGAGGTCGCCAAGGTGAACATTCCCGTCGCGATCCTGATCTGGCTGATGATCATCCCGATGTTGCTGAAGATCGATTTCCGGTCTCTCGCGCAGGTTGGCACTTACTGGCGCGGCATCGGCGTCACGCTGATCATCAACTGGGCCGTCAAGCCGTTCTCCATGGCGCTGCTCGGCTGGCTGTTCATCGGCTGGCTATTCCGCCCCTACCTGCCTGCCGACCAGATCGACTCCTATATTGCCGGCCTGATCATCCTGGCCGCGGCGCCCTGCACGGCCATGGTGTTCGTCTGGAGCAACCTGACGCGCGGTGAGCCGCTGTTCACGCTGTCGCAGGTGGCGTTGAACGATGCCATCATGGTCGTCGCCTTCGCGCCGACTGTCGGCCTGCTGCTCGGCCTCTCCGCCATCACCGTGCCGTGGGATACGCTCGTTCTTTCCGTCGCCCTCTATATCGTCGTGCCCGTTATTATCGCGCAGATCATCCGCCGCCGGCTCACGGTTGACGGTACGACGCGGGCACTGGACGGCGTGCTTGCAAGATTGCAGCCGGTCTCGCTGGTGGCGCTGCTCGCGACGCTGGTTCTGCTCTTCGCCTTCCAGGGCGAGCAGATCATCGCCCAGCCCGCCGTCATCGGCTTGCTCGCCGTGCCGATCCTGATCCAAGTCTATTTGAACTCCGGGCTCGCTTATCTGCTCAATCGGATGACCGGCGAGCGGCATTGCGTTGCCGGGCCATCGGCTCTGATCGGCGCCAGCAATTTCTTCGAACTCGCGGTTGCCGCCGCCATCAGCCTGTTCGGCTTCCAGTCCGGCGCGGCACTCGCCACCGTCGTCGGCGTTCTCATCGAGGTTCCGGTCATGCTCTCGGTCGTCTGGATCGTGAACCGTTCGAAGGACTGGTACGAGGCCGCCCCCGCTGTTTCCAGAACCACCGCCACCGAAAAGCACTGACCATGGACGCGACCATCTATCACAACCCCGCCTGCGGGACGTCCCGCAACACGCTGGCGCTGATCCGCGCTGCCGGCATCGAACCTGTTGTCATCGAGTATTTGCAGCAGCCGCCGACGCGCGAGCAGCTTGCGACGATGATCGCGGACGCTGGCTTGAACGTTCGGGAAGCTATTCGCGAGAAAGGCACGCCTTATGCCGAACTCGGTCTGGACAACCCAGACCTGACTGACGAGCAGTTGCTCGACGCGATGATCGCAACGCCGATCCTGATCAATCGCCCCTTCGTCGTGACACCGCTCGGCACCCGGCTCGCCCGCCCGTCTGAAGCGGTACTCGACATTCTGCCCGACACCTTCAAGGAGCCGTTCTTCAAGGAGGACGGTGAACAGGTTCTCGATCAGGAAGGAAAGCGCATTGCCTGACACATTTCCCGCATTGCAGGGCGATCACCTGCACTCGACCGATCTCGACGCCCTGCGTCCGGCATTCTCGACGCACAGGCCGCGCATCCTGATCCTCTACGGTTCGTTGCGCGAGATATCCTATAGCCGCCTGCTCGCATTCGAGGCCCGCCGGCTGCTCGAACGGCTCGGATGTGAGGTTCGCATGTTTGACCCAAGGGGTCTGCCGCTGCCTGACGAAGCGCCGGTAAGTCATCCGAAAGTGCAAGAATTGCGCGATCTTTCGCAATGGTCGGAAGGGCAGGTCTGGGTGAGCCCGGAACGCCATGGCGCGATGACCGGCATCATGAAGTCCCAGATCGACTGGATTCCACTCTCGGTAGGATCGGTCCGGCCGACGCAGGGCAAAACCCTCGCCGTCATGGAGGTCTCGGGCGGCAGCCAGTCCTTCAATGCCGTGAACCAGATGCGCATTCTCGGCCGCTGGATGCGGATGGTCACCATCCCGAACCAATCCTCGGTCGCCAAAGCCTATCAGGAGTTCGACGCCGATGGCCGGATGAAGCCCTCGTCCTACTACGACCGGGTGGTGGATGTCTGTGAGGAGCTGGTGAAGTTCACCGTCCTCACGCGCGACGCCTCCGCCTACCTCACCGACCGCTACAGTGAGCGCAAGGAACAGGCGGCCGAGCTTGAGAAGCGTGTATCGTTGCGGTCGATTTGAAGGGCTTCGCTCATGTCGGATGCGCGAACGTCATGCCTCGTGCCACAGCCAGAATGCTGACCGAAGCCTGCGCTTGCAAAACTTGACGTTGGAATCCGTCGATCGGGAGACGCAAGTGCCATCACATACATGCCGGTGTGCCCGCCGACCAACAGCCGTTGCGGTCAATACGGCCCGTTAGCCCCCACCAACGGAACCATCAAAATCCAAGCGCCCATGGTTGCAATCGCTTCTTATCCAGAGCCCGGGCACGGTTCATCCGCCAAATACCAGAATGGCGCGGCGCGACAGGGGTAGAACACCTCTTGCCTCCATTGGGACCATCGTGAAGATTACCGTTCCTACGCAGGGTTTGCTCTTTCCATAGAGTTCCAGGGAAACATTCCATGAGCCGACAGACAGATGCGATCCTCACCCTTTGCCGTGCGCTGCCGCCCACCCGTATCGCGATCGTGCATCCGGTAAAGGCCAATGTCATTGCCGCCAGCTTCGAGGCGGTGCAGGAAGATCTGGTAACGCCGGTGCTCATCGGCCCGGCGGCGCGGATAACCGACGCGGCCAGAGAGGCCGGGGTCGATATCGCGGGGTGGGAGATCGTCGATACCGAGCACAGCCATGCGGCGGCGGCCAAGGCGGCGGAACTGGCCGCGAGCGGCCATGTGGGTGCCATCATGAAGGGTTCGCTGCATACGGACGAGCTTCTGGGCGAGATCGTGAAGGCCGGCGCGGGGCTGCGCACGGAGCGGCGCATCTCGCACTGCTACCTCATGAGCATCGCATCCTATCCGAAACCGTTCATGATCACCGATGCCGCCGTCAACATCCTGCCCGATCTCGCGGTGAAGGCGGATATCGTCCAGAACGCGGTCGATCTCTGGCGCGTGGTGTTCGGCGAGGCGCGCGCGCCGAAGGTCGCCGCTCTCGCGGCGGTGGAAACGGTCAATCCCAAGATGCAGGCGATCCTCGACGCCGCAGCACTCTGCAAGATGGCGGACCGCCGGCAGATCACCGGCTGCCTGATCGACGGGCCGCTTGCCTTCGACAATGCGATCAGCCCGCAGGCAGCACGGGAGAAGGGCATAGAATCGGCCGTCGCCGGCGATGCTGACATCCTTCTCGTTCCCGATATCGAGGCCGGCAACATGCTGGCGAAGCAGCTCACGTTTCTTGGCAGCGCTGAGGCGGCCGGCATCGTGCTGGGCGCCCGCGTCCCCATCGTTCTGACAAGCCGGGCCGACGACCAGCGCACGCGCCTCCTGTCCTGCGCGCTTGCCTGCCTCCTCGCGGATGCCCGCGCCAAGGGCCGCATCAAATGACTGACGTCCTGCTCGTTCTCAATACCGGTTCGTCGAGCCTGAAATTCGAAGTTTTCGGCTATGAGGCACTCGACAAGCTCGCCAAGGGCAAGGTCACCGGCATCGGCACCGAGGCCAGGCTGAGCGCGACGGTCGTGGCAAGCGATGTCCATGTCGACAGGGCGCTTGCAGCGAACGACCACGAGACCGCCATGGCCGCGGTGATCGACCTCATCGACCGATACGACGACGCATGGCGCATGGTGGCGACGGTACACCGGATCGTGCATGGCGGCGCCGATTTCGTCGCGCCTGTCGTCGTCACGCCCGGGATTCTCGATCGGCTTGCGGCGCTGGCGCCCCTCGCGCCATTGCACCAGCCCTACAATCTCGCGGGCATCGCGGCGTCGGACCGCCTGTCGGACGCCCCGGACATCGCCTGTTTCGATACCGCCTTCCACGCCGGCCATGCACCGCTCTTCCAGGTCTTCGCCGTCGATGCGACGCTGCGGGATCGGGGCATCCGCCGCTACGGATTCCACGGCCTGTCCTACGAGTGGATTGCCCGCGTGCTCGCAAGTGACCACCCCGATCTTGCGCGCGGCCGGGTCGTGGTCGGGCATCTCGGCAATGGCGCAAGCCTGTGTGCCCTGAAGGACGGCGCAAGCGTCGACACGACCATGGGCATGACCGCGCTCGACGGTCTGCCGATGGGGAGCCGCACCGGTGCGATCGATCCCGGCGCGGTCACCTACATGCTGCGCAATCTCGGCATGGGCATCGACGATGTGGAACATGCGCTCTACGAGCGCTCCGGCCTGAAGGGCCTGTCCGGCCTCAGCAACGACGTGAAGGCCCTGCTCGAAAGCGCGGATCCGCGCGCCGGCTTCGCCCTCGACTATTTTGCCCTGAAGGTAGCGCAGTTCGCGGCCATGATGGCAGTGTCCATGGGTGGACTCGACGCCGTCGTCTTCACGGGGGGCGTCGGGGAAAATGCGGGACCGGTTCGCGATGCGATCCTCGCCCGGCTGGAATTCCTGCGGCCGTTCCGGACCTTGATCGTCCCGGCGAACGAGGAACGCATGCTTGCGATCCACGGCAAGGCATTGCTGGAGGCAGGACGGGGCGGCTGATCCGGTCCTCGATGGCGAGGCCCCGCGCAACACTTGACCAGGATCAATATATGCCGCGTTATCGGCGCTATGCTTCCGACCGCTTGCCTGGAACGGAAGGAATGTACGCGTGTTCTATCAATCCATTCTCGTCAATCTCGATATCGAGCGGCCGGTCGAGCCGATCACGGAGGCCGCGGTCGATCTGGCGTCTCGCTCGGGTGCTCGGCTCATAGGGCTTTGCGCCGCCGGAACGCTCGCAGAGCGCATGGAGGAGGCTCGCGCCACGTTCCTCCATCTGGCGGCAAACAGGATCGAGGCGGAATGGCGCGGCGAAACGATGGCGCCGACCGAGGCGGTCGTGGCGGCCGCCCGTGTCGCCGATCTGGTGCTGATGGCGGCCGGAGACCGCGCGGACCCGGCGACCGTCGTCCTGCGTGCCGGCCGGCCTCTTCTGGTGGTCGGGAGCGACTGCGACACGATTGCGACACGAAAGATCGTCATCGGCTGGAAGGACACCCGCGAGGCCCGCCGCGCGATTGCGGATGCGCTTCCCCTGCTCTCGGTCGCCTATGACGTCGCCGTCGTCTCCGTTTCCCCGGAGCCCGCGCCGGCCGAGAGGCAGAGCCTCTCCGATATCGTTTCCTATCTCGCCCGGCACAATGTGAAGGCCAGGCCGCAGATGATCAAAAGCGCCGACGAAACGATCGGCTTTCTGCAATTCGTCGACGAAAGCGACGCCGATATCGTCGTCACCGGCGCCTATGGTCATAGCCGCCTGCGGGAATGGGTGTTCGGCGGAATCACGGGCCTGCTTCTCGAAGAGAACACGCGCACCCGCTTTCTTTCCTGTTGATCCGCGGAACGCGACCGGCGCCTACACCGGCGTGTCGGCCGACGACGTGGCCGCAACCGGTGGCGACGTCTCCAACCCATCCTCCGGCGCACGGACGGATGCGGCCCTGTCCACTGGCCGCCGGATCGGATCCGACAACAGCGGAAGCCGTTGAGGACCACGAGCACGGTCCCGCCTTCATGTCCGACCACCGCCAGCGGCAGAGGCAGAGGCAGAGGCAGATCGAAGAACAACCCGCCCGTTACCAGCACCAGCATGGCGCCGATCGCGACGACGAGGTTCTGCCGGATGATCGCGGCGGTCCGGCGCGCCAGATGCTGCGCATCGGCCAGCTTCTTCATGTCTTCCGACAAGAGGGCGACATCGGCGGCCTGAAGGGCGACCTCCGAGCCGGCCGCGCCCATGGCGATGCCGACATCGGCGCGGGCAAGAGCGGCCGCGTCATTGACACCGTCGCCGACGAAGGCCACGGTGCCGCCACCCGCCAGTTCCCCCACATGACGCACCTTGTCTTGCGGCAGCATTTCGGCATGAATCTCGTCGGGAGCAAGGCCGAGCAGCGCGCCGATCCGCAAGGCCACCGGCCGGCGGTCTCCGGTCATCATGACGATGCGGCACACGCCGCCGGCCCGCAGCGCGGCGAGCGCCGGGGCCGAGCTCGCCCTCGCCTCGTCCGCCACGCCGACGGCGCCGAGAACGGTCGGTCCACGTCCCAGATAGACGACGGTCTCGGCGCTGTCGGTCAGTTCCCGAAGCCGGGCGTGGTCGACGGACGCCCCCATGTCCCGAACGAGATGAAGATTGCCGGCCCAGAGGACACCAAGCGCATCCGACCCGACGATCCCTGCGCTTGGGCGCGCGCTGACATCCACGACATGCGCCGGCGCGATGCCACGTGCAGCCGCCTCCCGGCGTATGGCCGCCGCGACATGATGCTCGGAATGGGCTTCGAGCCCGGCGAGCAACGACAGGAAGCCGCATTCGTCCGCGTCCAGCGCGACGATCCGCGTCACGGCCGCCCGGCCGTTGGTGAGGGTGCCGGTCTTGTCGAAGGCGAAGATATCGACGGCGGCCAGTGTTTCGAGCGCGCCGCCGAGAGCGCAGACAGGATCGCTGCAGGCACCGATATGACGATCGCACAGGGGCTGGCCGCGACCAGCAGCGTCGCGGCCCGATAGAGCGCCTGCTCCCAATCGCGCTCCACCCCGTAGAAAACGGCGAAGGCTAGAGCGGCGCCGAGGAGCACCGCGACGATATAGCGCTGTCCGAACCAGGCGCTGAAACGCTCGGAGGGGGCCTTGGCCTCCTGGGCTTCCGTGACCAGCCGGATCATGCGGGCGATCGTGCTGTCGCCGATCGTTCTTGCGACCGCCACTTCCAGAATGCCGTCCAGATTGACGGTGGCCTCGAACACCTGCTGGCCCGGCTCTTTGGAAACGGGCATGGATTCACCGGTGATATTGGCCTCGTCGATACCGCCGCGTCCCTGCAGGATGACGCCATCGGCCGGCACGCGGGCGCCGGGCCGCAGGATCACGACATCCCCGACGACAAGCTCCGCTGCGGGAACCTCCAGCACCGAGCCATCGGCCTGCCAGCGGAACGCCGTTTCGGGACGAAGCGCCATCAGCGCCTCGACGGCGCGGCGCGCACGGCCGAGCGCCTGGTGCTCAAGCGTCGTCGACACGCTGAACAGCGTCAACAGCACCGCGCCATCGACATCGCGCCGGCCACCAGCCCGGCGACACCGGCGACGAGGATTTCCTGCGATGCAGCGGTCGCCGCCGCGACACCGACGATGAGGCTCGACGTCGAGATCAGCCCGTCATTGGCACCCAGCACCGCCGCGCGGAGCCAGCCGATACGTTCGATGAGTTGGCTTTCCCTGTGGACGGCGCGCATGGCATCTCCGATTTCAGCAGATCGGCTGTGGTTACACGACTTCAGGCAATGGATTTAGAATTATTCTAAATGTATGCCATAGAGACGGCAGCACATCAATCTTCGCGGCGCTTTCTTCCCGTCACCATGGCGCGAACGAGGTTTTCCCGGTGCTCGACGCTGGCTAGAACAACGCCGGCGATATGCAGGGCGACCAGCCCGATGGTCGAATAGACAAGGGCCTTATGGACATCCTCCACCCAGCCGACACCCCAATAGGCATCCGTGGTCATCATATAGCCGGTGGTCACGATGCCGGACACCGCCGCGAGCAACAGAACGACCATGGCGCCCCCCGCCGGATTGTGGCCGAGATACCGCTTGGCGCGGAAGGCGAGGCTGTCACGGAGGAACGCGAGAATCGTCGTAGGGGCATAGAGGAAATTGGCGAAGCGGGCGTGATGCGGCCCCAGCAGCCCCCAGACCAGGCGCAAGGCGATCAGCCCGGCGATGGCATAGCCGGAGAGGATATGGGCCTTCTTCCATTCGTCGCCGGTGACGAAGGAGAAAACGAAGAGGCAGACCAGCGACCAGTGAAAGACCCGCACGAGCGGGTCCCACACCTTGACGCTTTCCCCCGCCCCGCTGGTTCGGGAGAGTGGCGCCATCATTCCGCTCCTTCCGAGCCGACCGGCTCGCCGGTCTGCGGATTGAAGATCGTCTCGACCTTGGCGCCCTTGGCATCGATCGCATAGACTTCGTAGCAGCCGTTCTCGACCTTTATCCGCCGGACGTCGAGGCCCATCGCCTTGGCCTTGTCCTTCATGGCATCCTCGGTCATCCATTTGTCCTTCGGCACGTCGCAGCTCTTGCCCTCATCTTCGGCACGGGCCGCACCGGCGGCAAAAAGGCCGAGAAGGGCGGTTGCGAGAAGGATTGTCTTCATGGAATTTCTCCTTGTGGCCGGCCGGAGCACCCTGCCCCGACGCTGGACGCACCATAGGCAGCCGTGGCTGAGCGATGGCTGACGGGAAATGTCAGCAAAATTTCAGCCTCGCCGTGCTAGGCTTCGAACATGCGTGTGCTCTTCATGTCCGTCATCACCCTTTCCCTTGCCGGGCTCCTTTCGGCCGGCGCAATCGCTCATGCAGACGATGAGGGGGACGACGCGGACGGACGCACCCTCGACGCCGTTCAGGAGGCGGTCGAGAAGGGCGCGATCAAACCGTTTTCCGAGTTGCGCGACATCGTCAGCCGGCGTTTCCGGGGCGATATCGTCCGCGTGGAACCACGCCGGAAGCACGGGATCTTCCTCTACAAATTCAAGGTTCTGTCGCCCGAAGGGCAGCTCGTCGAAATAGAGATCGACGCAGCGAGCGGCACGATCCTCGAAGTCGAGAACGAATGATGCGCATCCTGCTCGTTGAAGACGACCGGCTGATCGCCCGCGATCTCATCGCCCATCTGGAGCGGGCGGGCTATGTCGTGGACCATGCCCGCGACGGCGAAGACGGCTGGTATCGCGGCGACAGCGAGGATTTCGCCGCCGCCATCCTCGATCTCGGCCTCCCCTCCATGGATGGCATGACGATCCTGAAACGCTGGCGCAAGGACGGGCGCCGCTTCCCCGTCCTCATCCTGACGGCGCGCGGCAATTGGGAAGAGCGCGTGGAAGGCATCGATGCCGGGGCGGACGACTATCTCGCCAAGCCCTTCCAGATCGCGGAAGTCCTCGCCCGCCTGCGCGCTATCCTGCGCCGCTATGCCGGCGAGCCGAGCCCCGTCCTCAGCGCCGGCGGCCTACACCTGGACCCGCGCGTCAAATCGGTGACGCTTGGGGACCGGCCGGTCGACCTGACGCCGCTCGAATATCGCTGCCTGCACCATCTGCTCCAGAACCGCGAGCGCCATGTCAGCCAGCAGGAACTGACCGAGCAGCTCTACGCCCAGGATTTCGACCGCGACAGCAATTCGGTGGAGGTGCTGATCGGCCGGCTGCGGCGCAAGCTGGGCAAGGCTTTCATCGAGACGCGCCGCGGCTACGGCTACCGGATCGCCGCCGCATGAGATGGCCAACCTCCATTCGCAGCCGCCTCCTGCTGATTTCCGCGTTGACCGTGAGCCTCGCGCTGACACTGACCGTCACCTTGCTGGTCTCGCTCTTCTCCAGCAACATCCGCAACCGCATCGATGCGGAGCTGACCAGCCATATCAACACGCTGGCCGGCGCGCTGTCCTTTGCCGCCGACGGCACGCTCCAGCGCCCGGAAAGCCCGCTCGACCAGCGCTTCGCCACGCCCTATGGCGGGCTTTACTGGCAGATCGTCGACGATGCGCGGGGGCAGACCGTCCGCTCGCTGTCGCTGTTCGACACGGCCCTTGCCCTGCCCATGGACAGGCACGCCGAGGGCGCGGTTCATCGCTACCTGCTGCCCGGCCCGGCCGGAAGTTCATTGATCGTCCTCGAGCGGCTCGTGCAGGTCGCTGCACCGGAGGGGAAACGCGCGCTGCGCATCGCGGTCGCCATCGACGCGCAAACGCTGGAGGAGGCCAGAGCCGCCTTCATCCGCGACATCCTGCCGGCGGTCGCCGGGCTCGGCGTCTTCCTCGTCGTCGCGTCGATCCTGCAGCTCACCCTCGGGCTGCGGCCGCTGGCGGCGCTGAACGAAGGGATCGTGCGCATCCGCGAGCGGCGTGCCAACCAGTTGACCGGCGCCTATCCCAGTGAATTCCAGAGCACCGTGGCGGCAGTCAATGCGCTTCTGGATACGCAGGAAGCGATGATGGGCAAGGCGAGGAAGCGCGCGGCCGACCTCGCCCACGGCCTGCGCACGCCGCTGACGGTGCTCTCGAACGATGTCCTCACTCTGCGCGACAAGGGTGAGGCGGCCATGGCGGACGAACTGGAGCACCTGGCGTCCGTCATGCGTAATCATGTGGAACGGGAACTGGCGCTTGCCCGCATCGCCGCCAGCGCGGACCTGCGCCGCTCGGACGCCGACGTAGCCATGATCGTCGGCGAACTTGTGCGCATCCTCAAGCGCTCCCCTTCCGGCGAGCGGCTGCGGTTCGAGATCGACGGCCCAAACACCGAGACCGTGCCCATGGACCCAGCCGACTTTCGCGAACTCATCGGCAACCTGCTCGAAAATGCCGTCAAATGGGCGACGGCCGAAATTCGCGTGCGCTGGAAGCGCAACGAAGACGGCCTGCGTCTGACGATCTCGGACGACGGTCCGGGCGTGCCGGAGCAAGAACTCGGCAATCTCACCCGCCGCGGCTGGCGTCTTGACATGGCATCCCCCGGCTCTGGCCTCGGTCTCTCCATCGTTCGTGAAATCGTCGATGTCTATCGCATCGGTTTTATGCTGCGGAACAGAAAGGCCGATAGCGGGCTGGAAGCCGAGCTTCTGTTCGCTCATACATGATGCAAACCGTCACGCAGATGGACGCCCCCCATCGACTCTCGCGCTTCGGCGTTGCATCCTGCCCTACAGAAACGACACGCGGTTCGTTCCCCACCGCATCCATAGCAATGTAAAATCGAAATGCTCATCCAAGAAGGCGACAAGAGGACTCCGGCAACAGACCTGATGCTGGCTTCAATTCTAGCGTTCGTCGCAGGCGGCGTGAACAGTGCCGGCTACCTTGGCTACCGCTATTTCTCAGCCAACATGACCGGCAATGTCTCGATGGCCTCCGATTTCCTCGCAGTCTCCCGGTCCGACCTGGCACTGGGATTCCTGACGATCGTCGTGATGTTCATCCTTGGTGCCTTCATCGCCTCGTGTCTCATCGAAGTCGGCAAGCGGCAGCTACGTCGTAACATCTACGCCCTCACATTGATCGTCGAAGCCGCGCTTCTGATGCTTGTCGGGCTTTTCATCACCCTGAGCGCACGCTCCCCGAATGGTGTGCTGGTGGTGGGCCTGTTGAGCCTGACCATGGGATTGCAGAATGCGGCATCGACGCGGATTTCCGGCAGTCGCGTAAGAACGACCCACGTTTCGGGTGTAGCAACCGATATCGGGGTGGGCATCGCCATGCTTCTGGGAAACAATTCCAGCTCCGACAGGCTGGCCATCGTGCTGCGCTTGAAACTCCACCTCGTCACGATTGTCTTCTTCGCACTCGGTGGCGTATTTGGCGTTCTTGGATACCAGCACCTCGGGGGATTATCCTTCTGCGCTTTGGCGATGCCTCTACTCCTGCTAAGCATCAGATATCTCCGGTAATGCAGATGGAGAAATGCTGCCCGCTCTGCCGGACGGCGCGCACTTGCAAATTGAGCAGACTGTCGGCTTTGAAGTGTCACAACTTTAGACTGAAGGACCATAATAAAGGCGCAAATATACCTCTACCCCAGCCGGATACCGGCCAGCACCGACACATCGCCATAGCAACCGTCGACTATCCCAAGAACACAATTCAAATCCGAATCTACTGTTATTCTGGCCCACGATCACCGTATTTGAGCAGCCCCTTCACCGCCTCGCCATCCAAAGCCTGCGCATCGAACAGCGCCGTGGTGAGCGCGTCGAGCTTGTCGCGGTTCTCACTGATGATTTCGACCGCCCTCGCAAATGCCCTTTCCAATCCCGCATGGATGCGGGCTGCGAGATCGGGATTACCGTCGAGCACGGCGGTCGGGTCCTTGTCATCGCGGTAGAGCAGCGGCTGAATCGCACCGAAGCCGAGGGAACGCTCCATGGCGAGCGCCATCTTCGTTGCCCTGGCGAGACCGCTTTCGTCCGAACCAGCGGACCCGGCGGACACCTTGCCGACCACGATCTGCTGGGCGGCGCGCCCCGCCATGAGCATGGCAAGCATGTCCTTACGGTACCCCAGCGTATCAGCATTTGCCTAAACCCGCAATCTTCCAACCTATCGGTCCCACCAATTGTGGGTTGCTATGATCCGGGCCGACTTCATGGTCTGAGTAAAGTCGTAGGAGCTACGGCGGTTAAGAAATTCCTACATTAAGCAACCTGTGATGAAATAAACAGCAGAGAGATCAGAAATTAAACTTGATAAATTTCAATAGGTTAAGCGTGCAAATCCGCGCCTCTCACGTTCTGGCGCATTCTCCACATCAACTGTCGCGATATGAAATCTTGGGTTGAATGGAATTTGGAAGCCGATACGGGGTCCCGGTACAAACGTCGATTGACAAGAATAGCTGGCCAAAGTCCAGCCACCACCAGGAGGCACGGCCATTTTCCGGTCCTGTCAGTCCGAATTGTGCGATTGCTTCAAACTTTGCCCATAAACCTCAGGAACCCTTCGACAGGTCTCCCGGCCTGCCGAAAAAAGAGGTCCTGTCGCTATCGGCCGGACTCCGCCCGAGGCGTCTCGCAGAAGAAACAGCACGTCTAGGCCAAGGTGCTGGGCAAGCTCGGTCCCGGACGTCGGACCGAGAACCGTCAACGCGGTCGCCCAGGCATCGGCTTCAGCGCAGGTTCGCGCGACGACCGTGACCGAAGCGGGCGACGACAGTAGCGGCGCACCGCGGCGCGGATTCATGGTGTGCGAGAGACGGCGACCGTTCACGACAGTCCAATGCCGGTAATCGCCAGAGGTGGCGACCGCAGCCTCCTGCAAGGCGAGGACGGAGTGCGGCGCTCGACGGGCCGCGTCGGGACCTTCTACGGCAATGTTCCACGGTTCACCATCGGGGCGCAGACCGAGCGCCCTCATCTCGCCGTCAATTCCCACGAGGCCGGAAATTATGCCGAAGCGCCCGAGGATCGCGACCAGCCGGTCGACGCCATATCCCTTGGCAATGCCGTTGAGGTCGATCGTGATCGGCGCGCGCTTGCGCACCGCCGCGCGAACAGGATCGAGCTCGAGCGCCACATGGGCGGGTTGGCGCGATGTCGCGAGTGCCTTCCGGATCAGGGCCCGGTCGGCCGCTTGCGGGCCAAAACCCCAGGCAACGACCGCATCGCCCACGCCGATATCGAAAGCTCCGCCCGACGCACGGCCGATTTCGAGCGCAAGATGCAGAACGTCTGCCAGACGCGCCGGCACATCGATCCAGTCGCCGACGGGACCGGCGTTCAACCTCATCAGAGCGCTGTCGGGCTTCCAGGTGGACATCTGCGCGTCCACCTCGTCCATTTCCGCCTGAAGAGCGTGTCGAACCGGCTCCGGATCGAACCCTGCCTCCGTGTAGAACAGCGCGGACCAGCGCGTTCCCATGGTCGGTCCGTTGAGCGCGTGCCTCATCGGATCAGTAGACGTCTTCGACATAGCGTCCCTCCGCCTTGAGCAGGGCCGGCGTCAACCCTACCGGCGCGAGAATCTCGGCAAGCGCCGCCGAAACGCCGACGGCCATATCCCGCCCACCACAGACCATGATGCGCGCGCCGCTGCGGATCAGGGCTGCGATCTGGGCGGCATCCTCAAGAAGAGCGTGCTGGACATAGCGCGGCATCCGCCCGCGCGAGCAGGCCCCGACGAGCCGGTGAAGGCGCCCTTCGCGATGCCAGCGCGTCAGTTCGTCCTTGTAGAGGAAATCGCTGGCAGGATGACGCATTCCGAAGAACAGGTGGATCGGACGGCGACGCGCATTGGCGCGCACGAAGCCCGCCAGCGGCCCTATCCCTGTTCCAGCTCCGATCAGGATCAACGGTATCCTGCTCCTGCCGGCATGGAAGCCGGGATTGGTTCGGATGAATGCGCGAACGGCACATCCTGGCTCCAGATTGAAGAGCTGCCCGGAACAGAGCCCCGCCGGATGCTTCTTCACGACGATCTCGATGAAGCCATCGCGCCGTCCCGAAGCCAGCGAGTAGAACCGTGGAACGGACGAGCCCTCGGGCAGCACGCCGAGAAGATCGCCTGCCGAATATCGACCGAAGCCACGCCCGGCCAACCGATGCCAGAACCGGACTTTGGGCAGCACGAACCGCAGGATCACTGTCGGAGCTTGCACCTCCGCGCCGTATTCGCGTCGCGAAACGAGGGTCAATGGGGAGGCCGCCAGCAAGGCTGGCCGATGGACAAGCTCCAGCCCGATCCCTATTGCCTCGCCCAGCGATCGTCCCCAACGGGCAAAATCCTGCGGCGACTGCCGGTCGACGGTTTCGTATGGGATGAGCGTGCTCCACCCTCGCGCCTCGGCGGCCCTCGCAACGACCTGGGCAAAAGCGCAGTAGGCCGGGAAGCTGCGGTCACCGAAGCCGAGCACGGCGATCGGAATGGTTGGCTCTACCGGCAGGGTTTGCAGGCGATCGAGAAACCCCCGCGCCGAAGCGGGCGCATCGCCATCGCCATAGGTTGCCGCAAGAATGAGAACGCGCCGGGCATGCCGGTAGCGTTCAGGATCGAATGACGACATCGGCGCGGTGTGAACCGCCTGCCCGAGCTTCGTCAGCGCGGCGTGCAGTGTCGCAGCGAAGCTCCATGTGCTGCCGCTCTCGCTGCCGACAAGCAGGATCGTTTCCGCACGTCCAGCCGTTACATTGCCGTGAATCCGTGGCCGCCCGCGCCGACCCGCCAGCCACAGGATGAGGCCGGTGCCCGCCATCGCCGGCACGCCGAGCGCCATCATGCCGAGCACGAGGCCCAAGGTGGCCGCGCCTCGACCGGTATGCAGCATATAGATAGTCTCCGAGAGACGCTGCCATCCGGTCAGGTCGCTCCAGGCCAGCAGCACGCCGGTGCCCTGATCCAGATAGCCCGTGCCGCGATCCGTCTTCAGCGTGAAGACATCCGTCGCATCGGCCGGATCGGGAAACGCCAGGCTGCGCAGTTCGGTGACCGGTGTCCGTTTCAGCAGATCCATATGCGATGCGGCCATGCCGGTCCGGCCGCTCGCCTCGATGTGGGCGACGGGAGATGTGGCCGCGTCGGGAAGGAGATCGAATGTCGACGCCGTCATCCACAATGCGGTGGCCGAGGACAAGACGAGGCCTGCGACGGCGACGCGCGCGATCTCGACATGCAATCTTCCGGCGAGCGGCCCGCGTATCGGCGCGAACCATCGCCGCCAGCCGCTGGCCCTGCGGGCGACGAGCATAGTGCCGGACACAGCCAAGACCAGCATGGCGGCAGCGCCCACTGCCGCTGCGATACGCCCGCCGTCACCGAGAAAGAGCGACCGGTGCAGACCGGTAAGCCACTGCTCGACGGCATTCGGATCGCTGGAGGCGACACCCAGCCCTGTTGCGGGATCGATGATGGCGGCCTGAGGCGCCCCACCCTCAAACCAGTAGGCGGTGATCTTGCCGGAGGGCGCGCGACGTATCTGTTCTATTTGAGGGTGGATGGCGAGGATACGTCCGGCCAGCGTCCCGACGGAAAGCCCTGCCTCGGCCTGCGGGGCGGACAACCGTTCGGCGGCGGGAAACAGCGAGAGTGCTGCACCGCTAAGGCTCAAGACCAGCAGAAAAAGAGCGGCCAGAAGGCCTGGCCAGCGATGGATGACACGGATCATGTCGTCCACCGCCTAGAAGGAGTAGGCAACGGTCGAGACGTAGCGTCGACCGCGAACGGTCGTCTTCGTGCCCGCAGTGGTCAGGGGAACGGCGACCTCGTTGGGGCTGTCACGCATGTCCTCCACGGCTGCGTCGACATGCAGCGTGTAACCTGCGTCGAAAAGCGCATCGGCAAGGTCGAGCGAGATCTCCAGCGTGCGCCCCGCACCGACGCTAGCGCCGGTAATGCCGTCGATACCGGCGCGGCCGCCAGTGGCGCGATACCAGCCCGATAGATGCTCGTAATATTTGGACTTGCCGCCAGCGACCCAGAGCGTGCCGGCATATTTGCCCTGGGGATCGGTGACGTAGAGCGCGAGATAGGCGCCGTCGCCGCCATAGTTGGTCAGCGTTGTGGTCAATGTCACCGGCCGGGCCATGGCGAGGCCAGGGAACGTGAGGGCGGTTGTCATGGCGAGAGCTGCGAGAAGCGATTTCATGTCGGCTTGCCTTCTGCGAGGAAACGGTGTCCGGGTCGTCGCAGAGCGCCGACCCGTCCTCGTCACTGTGGCGAAGCCGCCTGAGGGCTGCCTGACGGCCATCGGGATTTTCCGTCAGCACTTCGTCAGGAAACATCGGACACGGTCAGGTCCGCAGCAGATGCAGGAGCGACCGGCCTGTCGGCAGGCCAGCCGCGAAAGCTCCGGGGACTGAACAAGACGGCAGCCAGCCACGCTCCGCTCAGGCGCGTGGCTGGCTGCCGCTGCGTTAGCGCGGAGACATCCGCTGCAACGTCCCGTCGCGCAGGACGTACTGGTGCCAGACCGCCATCGCGGCATGCAGTCCGGCAAGGTAGAGGATGATCGTGCCGGCATTCTCATGAATGTCCGCGATCAGGCCCGGTGCGCCCTGCACCCGCTCGGTGATCGCCGGAAGCTGGAAGCCGAAGAAAGAAACGGGAACACCGAGGCGCGACGCCGCGTACCAACCGCTCAACGGCAGGGCAATGAGGAACAGATACAACAGCACATGTCCGGCTTTGACGGCAAGGGCGAGACGGCCATTGGACTGCGGCGCGTCCGGGGTTCCGCCCGCAAGGCGCAGGATCAAGCGCGGAAGCACCAGGACGAGCACGGCCAACCCGAACGAGAAATGCAGCAAGGGCGGGTTTTCGGCCATATGACGGCCTCCCGTCGAGGTCAGCCAGGCCCCGAGGATCAGCAGGGCTGTCAGCCAGTGGATGACGATCATGCTTCTGGAATAACGGGCCGGATCATGAGGCATGGCGGGATCTCCTTGCGACGGTCGCAGCGCTTGAGCGATAGCGAGATGGGATTGCTACTTGATGGTGGTCTTGGGCCGCACGGTCGTCCCGAGCAGGGTGTTGGAGGATGTTCCGCCTACGGTGTCGTTCTGCGAGGCTGGCGGCCGCTGACGCCTCGATCCGTGACGGTCGTCATCGCGATCCCTGTGCCGGAACTTGACGATTTCGAGGGTTTCCGGATCGACCTTGGCCTTGAAAGCCAGGCCATTCCGGTCGGTTCCCCGGATTTCGTAACAGCCGTCATCGATCTTGATCCTGGCAACGGTCCAGCCTTGACTGGCGGCCATTGTTTCGACCGCTTCCCGCGGCTTCCATCGATCCATCGAGACATGGCAATCGTCGTCGTCAGCCTTGGCGATACCGGGACCGGAAAACGCCAGAACGAGGATCGCGGCCAGCAAATGTTTCATCGTTTCATTGTTCCTGATCAACGCGCTTTCGGGGGGAACCATGGCACGCTCTCCTGACGAACGCCTGAAGCAGCGATGGGGCGGTCTTCAGCAAACCGACAGCATCGGACGCTAGGCAGGAGGATGGCGAGACGGGTGACCCTGGGATGAGAGTTCTACTGATCGAAGACGATGCTATCCTCGGAAAGGCCGTGCGCGAGCAGGTTGCCGCCCTCCACTCGGTGGACTGGGTGACACGGCTCGATGCGGCGCGCGAACATCTCCAAAGCGCGGCATACGATCTCATCCTGCTCGATCTGATGCTCCCGGACGGATTGGGCATCGCCTTTCTCAAAAAGCTTCGAGCCGAGGGCAGCGTGACGCCGGTCATCATCCTGACGGCGCTCGACCAGATCTCCGACCGCATCGCGGGCCTCGATGCCGGCGCCGACGACTACATGATCAAGCCGTTCGATCTGTCGGAACTCTCCTCGCGGCTGAATGCGGTGGCGCGGCGATACAGCGGCAACCCGAATCCTCTCATCGAGATCGGCGACCTGCGCATCGATCTCGCCGCCCGGATCGTGATGCACGGCGCGCGCCCTGTTGAGCTTACCGGTCGCGAATGGGCGCTGTTCGAAGCATTTCTGCAGCGGCCCGGCATCGCGATGACCAAGGCGCAGCTCGAAGATCGGCTCTATGCATTCGGCGCAGAGGTCGAGAGCAATACGATCGAGGTTCACGTCAGCAGACTGCGCAAGAAGCTCGGCCACGGCGCGATCGATACGGTGCGGGGCATCGGGTATCGTCTTGGAACGGCAAGATGAAGCGGCCCAGGAGCCTGCAATGGCGGCTCTCGCTATGGCTGGGGCTAGGGCTAACGGTGTTATGGGCACTTGCCGCGGTCGTGACCGCGCAGATGCTGCGCCACGAAATGGACGAGGTGTTCGACAGCGCCCTCGAAGAGACGGCGCAACGCATCCTGCCGCTTGCGGCGATCGAGATCATCGGCCGCGATGCCGACGACACCGAACAGCGCGTTGCCACGCTCCGCCAGCACGACGAGTATTTCACCTATGTCGTGCGCGATGCCGCGGGCAAGGTTCTGCTGCGATCGCACAGCGCCGATCTCGCGGCATTCCCGCCGTTTTCCGGAATGGGCTTTGCCACGACGCCGACGCACCGCCTCTACTCCGACGCGACCCTCCAGCAGAATCTGACCATCACCATCGCGGAGCCCCTGTCGCATCGCCGGATGACCGCCGGGCGACTGTTGCTCGGGCTGAGCCTGCCGCTGGCCGTCATTGTCCCGCTCGGCTTGATCGGCATCTGGGTCATTGTCCGGCTGTCCATGACCCCGGTTCGGACCTTCCGCTCGCAGATCGAGGCGCGCGGCGGCGGTGATTTGACACCCATCGACGCGGAGGACCTGCCCTCGGAGATCGGCCCCGTCGCCAAAGCGGTCAACCACCTCCTGGACCGATTGACGCGTACCTTGCAGGCCGAGCGCAGCCTGGCGGCCAAATCGGCCCATGAGCTGCGGACACCGGTGGCTGCTGCACTGGCGCAGGCGCAGCGCATGATCGCGCAAGCGCCGGACGACGCCACGCGCGAGCGCGCCGAGGATATGCAGACCGCCTTGCGGCGCCTTTCCCGCCTCACCGAGAAACTCATGCAACTGGCGAGAGCCGAGGGCGGACGCCTTCTCGCCGAGGCGCCGGTCGAGATCGGCGCCATCCTGCGGATGGTTGTGAGCGAATTCGACGGGCAGGCCGAGACTGCAGGGCGCATCGACCTGACACTGCCAGACGCGCCGGTATTCGCAAGCATCGACGCCGACGCCTTCGCCATCCTGGCCCGGAACCTGATCGAAAACGCCCTCAAGCATGGCGTGCGGGACGAACCGGTCGCCGTCACCTTGTCGGCAGACGGCTGTCTGCGCGTCACGAACGCCGGCCCGGTCGTGCCTTCCGCAGTGCTTGCGCGGCTGAGCGAGCCCTTCGAGCGCGGTCAGGCTCTGGTGCGGGGGGCCGGCCTGGGGCTCGCCATCGCCCGGACCATTGCTGCCGGAACAAATGGACGGATAGAACTCCAATCTCCCGCAAGCGGCAGGATTGACGGGTTTGAGGCAAGGTTCTTCATAGACAAATGATCATCGACATCGACGCCAGATGCTGAAAGGCAACTCGGGAGACCATGGACACTGACGCCCTGCTCAGCCGCCTTGCGGTATCGCTTTCGATCGGTCTGCTGATCGGCCTGGAGCGTGGATGGCGTACCCGCAACGAGGAAGACCATCTGCGCGCGGCAGGTCTACGAACGTTCGCGCTGACCGGTCTCACCGGCGGCATTACCGGCGCCCTGGCCCGGCAGTTCGACTCTGGCCTCGTGATCGGTCTTGTTTTCCTCGGGTTCACCGCGGCATTCGCCTCCTACCACTGGCTCGAAGCGCGGGCCGAGCGAAATTACAGCGCGACATCCGTCGTCGCCGGCATAGCCACGTTCCTGCTGGGAACGCTTGCCGTCGTCGGCGACCTTGCAGCCGCCATCGCCGGGGCTGTTGCCACGGCTGTGCTGCTTGCCCTGCGCGAGCCGTTGCATCGTTGGGTCGCGTCGCTGAGCTGGAATGAGATCCGGTCGGGCCTGACGCTTCTGGCAATGACCTTTCTCATGCTGCCGATCCTGCCGAACAGGCCGGTCGATCCCTGGGGCACCGTCAATCCATATGAGATCTGGTTGCTGACCATCCTGATCGCCGCGGTCTCCTTCGCCGGCTACGTCGCCGTCCGCGTGTTCGGGGACCGGCTTGGCGTCCTGATGACGGCGATCGCGGGCGGGCTCGCCTCTTCGACAGCGACGACCTTGACGCTGGCAAGGCTTGCCCGCCGGCACCCCGAGTCCAGCACGCTGCTTTCCTGTGGCGTGCTTCTTTCCGGCTTGACCATGATCATCCGCGTTGCAGTCGTGGCGACGGCCTTGAACCCAAGCTTGCTTCCGCATCTCAAATGGCCATTGCTCATCGGCGGTGGCGTGCTCGCCATCGGCGCCGGGCTCCTGCTGCTACAAAGTCGCGGCTCCTCCGAACAGCCGGAACTTACGATCACCAACCCGCTGGAATTGGCGCCTGCCCTGAAAATGGGGACACTCATCACCGTGGTCATGGTGGTGTCGCATCTGCTTCAGCAGTCGTTCGGGAATGCGGGCGTTCTGGTGACCGCCGCCGCTTCGGGCATCGCCGATGTGGATGCGATTTCGATCTCCATGGCCCGCCTGGCGTCGCATTCGATCGAGCCCGGTCTTGCGGCAGATGCGATCCTGATCGCCGTGGCCATGAATACACTTGTCAAAGCCGTGATGGCGGCATGGGTCGGAGGCTCAAGGATCGGCGGGCCCGTCAGCGCCCTTAGCGTGCTCGGCCTTGCGGCCGGCATGGCAGCGTCTCTGTATCTTGGCCGTTCGTGAATTGAGGGGGAGATTGCGGCCGGGCATGCGGCCACACTCGGGCCTTGATGGGTCGGTCTGGTCGGCTGTAAGCGATGGTTTCGGGGAGAGTGGTGTCGCTGATCTCCCCGAAATCGGGTAATGCAAGCGGGGCAGCAAAACGCGGCCTCGCAGTCCCCTCACGCGTTGCGGAGCGATGCCACGATCTTGTCTTTTAACATCAGCCGCTGGCGGCGCAGATCGGCCTCGGCTGCTTCGGAAATGGCGTCGAGACGTGTCTCGGACCGATGAATCTTGTCGTTCACCGCGTCATATTCCGTCAAAACATGCGCAAACTCCGGGCTTTTCGCCTTCAGGGCATGAATGGCGTCCATCTGGTCTGGGAATTCGTCGCCAAGAGTGTGAGGTGTATTCGACAAGGTTCTTTCTCCTTTTCTGCAATTTCGCCCCGGCGTCAGGGCTTTTCGACGCGCGCGACCTGATAGGTGACAAACGCGCCTTCCCGCCCGACCGAGATGTATTCGCCAAGACGGAAGCACTCCTCGCCCAGGCGGAAACCGATCTCGTCGTCCCGATCACCCAGCTCGTAATCGAAATACCACTGCCCGCCGGGCTTGCGCCGCAACAGCCCGATGCGGGCCGTCTTACCGTCCCGAAAATATCGGACGCGACAGGCGTCGCGAGATTTCTTCCATTCCAGCGGATCAAGGAATCCTTCGTGGTTGAGCGGAACCAGAAGATCATAGCCTTCTTCCCGATCTCCCTCCGGATGGTCTTTGCCGCGAGCGAGAACCAACCGCACGTGGTGGAAACTTGAGGGTAGTTCTTGTGCCTTGACCACGATCCGATCCTTCATTTCCCCCCCTGATACACCATTGGCAAAGGAACGTTCTTGATCTGGCGCAAGTGAGACGAGGCATGTGTTATCCGATGCCGGCGACTATCCGGAACGGTCGAGATGGGCCTGCGTCAGGATGACCGCGCCGATCGCCGCAGGCTGAACCGGAAGCTTCTCCCAGTTAAGCTCGCGCAGGTTCTTGAGCCCCTGGAACAGCCCGCAGTCGATAAGGATGCGGTGGCGCGCCGAGCGATGTCAAAGTCAGCATCGGTGTCCCTTTGCGGTTTTTAGGACAGGGAAGGTCCGGCTGCCGCCCAATCAGCACTGGGTCCAATCATGGTGTGGTGGGCGAGGTCGCCCGCGATCCGGACGTGCTGCCCGTTTGATCCTGGAACTCATATTGACGAGAATGGTGGAGATAGCCGTCGGTGGCGCGGATTCGGTCCGACAGGAGGCGTAGGCCATTCAGCACGACCAGAACGGTGCCGCCTTCGTGTCCGATCACCGCGAGCGGAAGCGGCAGGTCGAAGAACAGGCCGCCGGTCACAAGTACCAGCATGGCGCCGATCGCGAGGACGAGATTCTGTCGGATGATGACGGCCGTCCGCCGTGCAAGCCGGTGCGCATCGGCCAGCTTCTTCATGTCTTCCGACAGCAGGGCGACGTCGGCGGCCTGCAGTGCGACGTCCGACCCCGCCGCGCCCATGGCGATGCCGACGTCGGCGCGAGCCAATGCGGCGGCATCGTTGACGCCATCGCCGACGAAAGCGACCTTGCCATCACGCGCGAGGTCGCCGACCTGGAGCACCTTGTCCTGCGGCAGCATCTCGGCATGAACCTCGCCGGGCGCAAGGCCAAGTTCCGTACCGATGCGCAAGGCCACCGGCCTGCGGTCGCCGGTCATCATCACGATGCGGTTGACGCCACCGGCGCGAAGCGCGGCCAGCGCCGGGGCTGAGCTGGCTCTTGCTTCGTCCGCAACACTGACCGCCCCCAGAACGGTCGCACCGCGCCCAAGATAGACCACGGTCTGAGAACTGTCGGCGAGTTCACGGAACGCCGGATCATCGACGGAGGCGCCCATGTCCTCGACGAGGTGAGCGTTGCCGGCCCATATCGGGCCGAAGGAATCGTAGCCGACGATGCCGGCGCTCGGATGCGACGTAACGTCCACGACCGCCACCGGCTCAACGCCATGAACCAGGGCCTCACGACGGATGGCGGCAGCGATGTGATGCTCGGAATGCGCTTCCAGCCCGGCAAGGAGCGAAAGGAAACGGCGATCCTCACCATCCAGGGCGACAATGCGCGTAACCTCTGCACGTCCATTGGTCAGGGTCCCGGTCTTGTCGAACGCGAAGGTATCGACAGCGGCGAGCGTTTCGAGCGCACCGCCCCCCTTGAACAGCACGCCGCCTCGCGCCGCGGCGGAGAGCGCCGACAGGATCGCTGCCGGGACTGAGATGACGATCGCGCAGGGACTGGCGGCGACCAGGAGTGTCGCGGCCTTGTAGAGGGCCTGTTCCCAGTCGCGGCCAAGCCAATAGAAGACCGCAAGGGCCAGAGCGGAGCCCAGCAGGACACCGACCGTATAACGCTGGCCGAACCACGCGCTGAAGCGCTCGGACGGCGCCTTCGCTTCCTGCGCCTCGGTGACGAGCTGGATCATGCGCGCGATCGTGCTGTCGCCGACCGTCCTGGTGACGGTCACGTCAAGGACCCCGTCAAGATTGACGGTCGCCTCGAAAACCTGCTCGCCCGGTTCCTTGGAGACCGGCATCGACTCACCGGTGATATTGGCTTCGTCGATTCCGCCACGGCCATGCAGGATCACACCGTCGGTCGGCACGCGTGCGCCCGGACGCAGCACCACCACATCGCCGACGGCAAGCTCCGCAGCAGGAACCTCCACCGTGGTCCCGTCCTCTCCTTTGCGGAAAGCCGTCTCCGGCCGGAGCGCCATGAGCGCCTCAATAGCCCTGCGCGCGCGTCCCAATGCCTGGTGCTCAAGCGTGGTCGACACGCTGAACAACGTCAGCAACACCGCGCCTTCGAACGGCGCCCCGACGATCGCCGCCGCCACGGCCGCGACGACCATCAGAAGATCGATGTCGAGGATATGATCGCGCCACAACGCCGTCAGGGCGCTCCAGGTGGCGGGAAGCCCTCCGGCCAAATAGACCATCGCCAGACCGGGAGATCTTAGAATGGAAAGGCCTTCCGCCGGCGGCCAGGTCCCGGCGACGGCCAGCATCATCCCGAGGACCGCAATTGCCGACATGACGGTCTGGAAATCGAGCGACAGACGTTTCATCGTCACACCGCCCGGCCGATCACGGAGCCGATCAATGCGGTCGAGGCCATCGCGACAGCGCCCCAGAACACCACCCGGATAGTCGGTTTCCAGATGCTGGCGCCGCCCGCCCGTGCCCCGATTGCGCCGAGGATGGCAAGACCGATGAGGCAAGCAAGGGACACGGTCCATGCAGCCGTTCCGGCCGGCGCAAGCAGGGCGACGATCAACGGCAAAGCCGCACCCGCCGCAAACGTGACCGCCGAGGTCAGCGCAGCTTGAACCGGTCTTGCCATCACATGGCTCGCCAATCCGAGTTCATCCCGCGCATGGGCTTCGAAGGCATCCTTCGCCATCATCTGTTCGGCGACCTGCCGGGCCAGCTCTGGGGCCACGCCGCGCTGCTCGTAGATTGCCGCGAGTTCGGCCAACTCGGCCTCCGGCTGCGTCGCCAGCTCGTGCCGTTCCCGCGCCATGTCGGCTTCCTCGGTATCGGCCTGCGAACTGACCGACACATATTCGCCCGCCGCCATCGACATCGCCCCGGCCACCAGACCGGCAACACCGGCAACAAGGATCTCATGCGAGGCGTTGGTCGCCGCGGCGACACCGACGATCAGGCTCGACGTCGAGATCAACCCGTCATTGGCACCCAGTACAGCCGCCCGAAGCCAGCCTATCCGTTCGATGAGATGATTTTCCTTGTGAAGGGCGCGCATGAATGGTGCTCCGAGCAGTGATTGTGTGTGCAGCGGGATGATGCTGCGTCGACGCAACCTCATTCCGTGATGGAAGGAAAACGCAGAAAAATGTTCAGTTTAGAATTATTCTAACTAAAGGACTAATTCAAGATACAACCGGCCTTTGGAACCTCACTAGCCAACCACACGGTCTACGGCCATTGGGCGATCACCGGATCCCGGCAGGTCTGCGATCAAGACCAAGATCGCTCGCCCGCCGGACGACCCGGTGTCACCCACAGATAGACAGCTTCGAGGCTAAGCCTACTCGCAAGGCAACCATCGCTAGTCCAATTCCGTCTCCGGCGACGTACCGATGGTACTGCCATCGCCGAAGCGCTTGACGCTGCCATCGACGACCTCGAGCGTTGCGGGATCGATCTTCACCTTGAGGACGTTCCCGCTGGTGTCAGTGACCCGAAGTTCGTAGCAGCCATCGTCGATCTTCATCTTGTCGATGGTCCATCCGAAGTCGCCCGCAAGCTTCCCGAGAGCTTCGAAGGATTGCCTCTTCTGAGGCGGAACGTCGCACGCCTCTCCAGCAAACGCAGCCGTTGCCGGAAGCACCGCGAGCAATGCAAGCACTGCCAATGTCTTTCTCATGATTTCTTCTCCTGGGCTGTGTTGTCGATGGAGGAAATCATGCACAGAGGGACTGACGGGCTACTGAAGATCGGCAGAAATTGCCGTCAGCTTCCGGTCAGCAAACACCGCCATCGTTGCAGCGGAAAGATAATCGTTCTCACGGGCCCGTTTCGAAGCCGCGCCCTTCGCCTGCTTCTTCGTGGGTGACCCCGTCGCGGATGTGGTAGATGCGCCTGAAGGTGGGGATGATCTTTTCGTCGTGCGTGACGACGATGATCGCCGTTCCGAATTTCACGGCCATGTCGTTGAGGATCCGGATCACGGTCAACGCGCGCACACTGTCGAGCGGGGCGGTCGGCTCGTCGGCAAGAATGACAGGCGGCCGGTTGACCAATCCGCGCGCGATGGCAACGCGCTGTTGCTCGCCGCCGGAGAGCTGCGATGGCATCGCATCGGCTCGGTGCTCGACATCGAGTGCTTTTAGAAGCTCTCGCGCGCGTTGGCGTGATTCATGATTTGGGATGCCGGCAAGCATGGGAAGCAGGGCGACATTGTCGGTCACGTCCAAAAAGGGAATGAGGTAAGGCGCCTGGAAGACAAAACCGATCTTGTCGCGCCTCAACGCACGCAGATCGCGGATCTTCCATCCATCGTCATAGATCAGCTCGTCACCAAGGGTCATCCGCCCACCGCTCGGGTCGATGACCGCCCCCAGAGCTTTGAGTAAGGTACTCTTCCCAGAACCCGACGGTCCAATCAAACCGACGACCTCGCCGGGCGCGACCCGCATATTGACGTCTTTGAGGGCATCGACGGCGGTGGAGCCGCTGCCATATCGCTTGCGGATTTTCTCGATCAGTATCCCGCCGCCCATCTCAGCCACCGATCGCCTCGGCGGGGTCGACCTTCAACGCCATCCGGATCGCGACGATGCTGGCGAGCGCGCATATGGCGATGACAACGATAACGCCGATGATCGTATCGGCGGAAAGAAGAAGGACGAATTTCGGAAACAACGGCGCTGCAAAGGTCGCCGTGATCTTGCCAACGACGAAGCCGATCAGCCCGAGCACGATTGCCTGCTGCAGGATCATGGATGCGATCGTGCGATTGCGGGTACCGATCAGCTTCAGCACAGCGATCTCGCGTATCTTGTCCATTGTCAGTGTGTAGATGATGAAGGCGACGATCGCTGCGCTGACAACGGCCAGGATCGCGAGGAACATGCCGATCTGCTTGGCCGAGGTGGCGATCAGCTTACCGACCAGAATCTCCTCCATCTGCGGGCGGGTGTAGACCGTCAGTCGCTTCCACCTCGCGATGTCTGTCGCGATCCGGTCCTGGTCGTATCCCGGTTTGGTGCGCACCAGAACGGCGTTTACATAAGGGTTGCTGTTTTGCGAGGCGATGATGGCGTCCAGCAAGCCGGGAACGCCCGGCCGATTGAACTCGGGATTCTCGCTAGTGCGCCGGCGCTGACGGACAATGGAGTCGTTGTCCTTGAGGAATTGCGCTTCCTGCGCGTCCTTCAGCGGGATGAAGACCATCGGGTCGCCGCCCGACGACACCGTCCGTCGCGTCAAACCCACAACGGTAAAATGGTTCCTTCGGACAACGATCCTGTCTCCCAGAGAAAAACCAGTGGCGACATCGGCAACCGCCTCGTAGTGGCTGCGCGTGATGTGCCGCCCGGCGACAAGGAAGGGCGGTCGGCCAGGTGTCGCCATGTCCCCTGGCGCAACGCCCACCACCATGGATCGCACGTCGGAGGTTCCTTTGCGGACCTGCATTGTAAGATAAGTCACGTTGGCGGCTCGCTCGACACCGGGGATCGCCAGGATCATGCGGTAAATGTCATCGTTGATGCTCGAGGACTCGGCGTATGGACCGAGCGTGTTCTGCTGGACAACCCACATATCGGCGCCACTATTGTCGAGCAGCACCTTGCCGTCATCGACCATCCCCCGATAGACGCCTGCCATGGTGAAGGTCACACCGATCAGCAGACCCAGACCGACACCCGTGAAGACAAACTTCCCCCAGGAATGCAAAATGTCGCGTCCGGCAAGACTGATCATTTGAGGAGCTCCGCCGGATTGTCAGCGACACGAATGCGGCTCGTGCTGAGCAATTTCGAGGCGCTGTAGACGACAATCTCGTCGCCAATTTTCAGACCCTTCGTGATCTGCACGGTTCCTTCCAGGTCGGCAGCCCCCAGTTGGACAACCGTAAACCGGATCTTCCCACCTTCGATCTTCCAGACACCCAACTTGCCGCCGAGGTTCTGGACCGCGGCATTCGGAATGGTCGGCGAGGCGGCGATCTCGGGCAGGGCGACCGATACTTCGGCCAACTCGCCAATTGAGGGCAGCGGCACGGGAAGCGTGTCGAAGTTCACCTTTGCAAGATTTTCTTCCGTCACCGCATCCGCAAGGACTTCCACCCGCGCAACGCTTCCCGGTAATCCCTCGCCGGCGCGTGAGCGCAGCGCGATCGTGGCGGGCAAATCCTGCCGCAAGCCCGTGGCGGCAATCTGATCGAACCTGGCATTGATCCAGAGATTTTTTGGATCAATCATTTCCACGACCGATTGGCCTGCGACCACGGTCGTTCCCGGTTCTGCTTTTCTTGCGGAAACGACACCGTCTACCGGCGCAAGCAGAACCAGGTTCTCCCGCTGCTTGACCAGACCGTCACGGTCGGCGCGGTTACGATGGAGATCCTGCTGCGAAGCGAGAAGATTGGACTGAGCGGCCGAGAGAGCGGCCTGCGCCACCTCGCTCTCTTGCCGCTTCGTTTCGACTGCGACCTCACTCACGGCGCGGGTCTTCCAGAGTTCTTCATACCGCTTCGCCTGAGCAAGTGCGTAATCCTTGCGCGTCCTGGTATCGACCACCTGCGCTTCGGCGACTTTGATCGACGCTTCCGCTCGGCCGATCGCCGCTTCAAGTGCCGCGATGCGGGCATCAAGGTCTACCGGGTCCATTTCGGCCAGGGTCTGGCCGGATCGAACCTGATCACCCACATCAACAAGAATCCTGCCGATACGTCCCGCGCTGGTGGGGCCGATCTTGTAGGAGAAACGCGCTTCGACAGTGCCAATGCCGAACAACGCCGGTGAAATCGAACGGGCCTCGACGACGGCAGTCGTAACGGACACCGGCGCGAGAGGGCCGGAGCGCAGGACCACATAGCCAAACAAGGCCGCGGTCACAGCTCCAACGCCAATGAGCAACAGTGTGCGGCGCTGCATTGAAGGCAGTTTCATCGACCTGCCTCCAGGCAAATCTGCGTCATTGAATGATCTGCGATGGGGGTGACGCGCCTCGCTGACGTCGTCTTGATCGAGCGAACGGGAGATTTCGTCGCCGAGGAATGCCGATCGATCATCTCGGCACCTCGACAGCGCGCCGATACAACGCAAAAACACCTGGGGCGATTGCACGTATCTGCGCAACATCGCCAACTAGCAGGGATTGCATGACAAGACCCTGGATCGCCCCGATGAAGAGCGCTACGGCGGCCTTGTCATCCAGCGTGTCGGCGAATTCACCCTGCTCCTTGCCGTCCGCGATGAGCCGCCCGAGACGCTCGCCGTAGCGTTGGATCAAAGTATGCGCCATTCGCTTGGCAAGGGTCTGCTCCGCGCGCTGCAGTTCGCCGAACAGCATCCTGGGCACACCGGGATGTTCCATGATGAACTCGATATGCGCGAAGAATGCCGCTTCCAGTGCGTCAATCGGAGAGGACGTCGCGGACGTGGCCTTGTCGATGCGCGCCAGAAGGCGCTCCGCTACCCACTCCATAACCGCCTGAAGAATGGCGTCCTTCGATGGGAAGTGCCTGAACAAGGCGCCTTGTGTCACACCCATGCGCTGCGCGATCGCTCCGGTCGTAATGTCCGCAGGGTTTTGTTCGGCCGCCAGATCGATGACGGTCTCGACGGTCACCCTGCGTCGTTCCGGAGCTGAGAGGTTGGTCGAGCGCGGCATCAGCGGTTACCCCAAAGATAGTAATTAATTACTATCTTACAATTTAGACCATTTTTCAAGAGGCTATGCAAGCGCCGATCATTTCAGCGCCACATAGATCGCCGGAATGACGAGCACCGTGAGAAGCGTCGAGGAGACGAGACCGAACAGCAGCGCGATGGCGAGCCCCTGGAAAATCGGGTCGGTCAGGATCACGCCCGCGCCGATCATCGCGGCGAGCGCGGTCAGCAGGATCGGCTTGAAGCGGACGGAGCCGGCCTCAAGCAGTACATCGACCATTGGCCTGCCCTGCCCCCCGGAATGGCGGATGAAATCCACCAGCAGGATCGAATTGCGCACGATGATGCCGGCAAGCGCGATGAACCCGATCATCGAGGTTGCCGTGAACGGCGCCGCGAACAGCCAATGCCCGAGCATGATGCCGATGAAGGTGAGCGGGATCGGCGTCAGGATGACCAGCGGAAGCTTGAACGAGCCGAACTGCGCGACCACAAGGATATAGATGCCGAGGATCGCCACCATGAACGCCGCGCCCATGTCGCGGAAAGTAACCCAAGTCACCTCCCACTCGCCATCCCAGAGCAGGATCGGGCGGGTTTCGTCATCGGGCTGACCGTGGAGCGCGATCACCGGCTTCGGAACATTGCCCCAATCCGCCTTGGAAATCGCATCGTTCACGGCGAGCATGCCGTAGATCGGCGCTTCGTAAGCGCCGGCAAGCTCTGGCATGACCATCTCCGCCGCCCGGCCATTGTGCCGGAAGACAGGATACGATGCCGGCTGCTCGGAGACCGACACGACGTCGCCGAGTTCGACGACACCAAGGCCCGCCGGCAGCGCGTTGGCCGGGACCGGCGTGGTGAGCGCGCGTTCGTCGATCACCTTCTCACCCTTCGGCAGGGCGATGCGGATCGGGATCGGCTGACGGCCGCCGCCGCGATGCGAATAGCCGACCGTGGTGCCGCCATAGAGATAACGCAACGTGTCATAGACGTCGGACTGCTCGACCCGATAATAATCGAGATTGTCCTGGTCGATCGCGACACGCATACGCTGCGGCTGATTGTGGTAGCTGTCGTCGACGTCGACGATGAAGGGCACGCTCTTGAAGGCCTCGCGAACCTTTCCGGCGACGGCACGGCGCGTCTCGGCGTCCGGTCCGTATATCTCAGCCAGCAGCGTCCCCAGCACAGGCGGGCCAGGCGGCGGTTCCACCACTTTCGCCACTGTTCCCTGCGGCAGCGCAAGGCCCTCGAGGCGCTTGCGAATATCAAGGGCGATCGCATGGCTCGCGCGGCCGCGCGAGCCTTTGGGCAGAAGGTTGACGACGATATCGCCCTGCTGCGGTTCGGCGCGCAGATAATAGTGCCGCACCAATCCATTGAAGTCGAAAGGTGACGCTGTTCCGGCATAGGTCTGGAAGGATACGATCTCCGGCATGTCGCCCAGCCGCTCCACCATTTGCTGCAATGTCCGGTCCGTATCCTCGACCGAAGAGCCCTTGGGCAGGTCGACGATCACTTGAAGGTTGGTCTTGTTGTCGAAGGGCAGCAGCTTGACGGTGACGTGCTTGGTGTAGAGAAGGCCAAGCGACGCGATCGTGGCCATGCCGACGACCAGCAGGAACGCCCAGGCCCGGGCGCGGCTCCGCAGGACAGGCCGCGCGACCATCGCGTAAATTCTGCCGAGACGCCCTCCATCGGCCGCGGCATGAGCGTGTCCGCGCACTGCCTCCTTCCGGCCGAGCTTCATCATCAGCCAGGGCGTAAGGATCACCGCGACGAAGAAAGAGAACAGCATCGCTGCCGAGGCGTTCGCCGGGATCGGGCTCATATAGGGTCCCATCATCCCCGACACGAACAACATCGGAAGGAGCGCAGCCACGACGGTCAGCGTGGCGACGATGGTCGGGTTGCCGACCTCGGCAACGGCGTCGACAGCGGCCGCGCTGCGCGATCGGCCGTCCTGCATGGCCCAGTGGCGGGCGATGTTCTCGATGACGACGATGGCGTCGTCGACCAGGATGCCGATCGAAAAGATCAGGGCGAACAGGCTGACACGGTTCAGCGTATAGCCCATGAGCCAGGACGCGAAGAGCGTGAGCAGGATGGTGATCGGAATGACGACCGCGACCACCATCGCCTCGCGCAAGCCGATGGCAATGGCGACCAGGAAGACGATCGAGACGGTTGCGAGCCCAAGATGGAACAGGAGCTCGTTCGCCTTCTCGTTGGCGGTCTCGCCGTAATCGCGCGTGACCGTCATCTCGACATCCTTCGGAAAGATCTGGCCGCGGGTCTGCTCCAGACGCCTTACGATATCATCGGCAATGACCACGGCATTGGTGCCTGGCCTCTTGGCGATCGCAAGAGAAACCGCCGGAACCCTTTGCAGCCCATCTGCTGTCGAACGGACATCGGTGACACGGGCCTCCGCCGGCGAGGTGGCAAGGACCGTTTTTGCGACATCGCGCACATAGACGGGCCTGCCGTCGCGCGCGGTGAGAAGGATGTTGCCAATTTCGGAGAGCTCCTGCAGCGTCTGCCCGGCAACAATCGCGCGCTGCTGGCCGCCTTCGCGCACCGTGCCGACGCGGAAGGAACGGTTTGCCCCCTCGATCTTGGCGGCGAGTTGCTGAAGGGTGATGCCATAGAGCGAGAGCTTTTCCGGATCTGGCTCGACCTCGAACTGCTCGGGCTGCTCGCCAGCGATATAGGTGAGGCCGATATCAGGCAGCTTGGCGACCTCGACCTGCAGCTCGCGCGCCAGCCTTGTCAGCCCGTTGGCGGTCCAGTGCCCGGCGCTCTTCTGTGTTGGCCGCAGCGTAACGACGACGATCGCCACATCGTCGATCCCGCGTCCTACGATCAGCGGATCGGGAATGCCGACGGGGATGCGGTCCATGTTCGCCCGGACCTTCTCATGCACCCGCAGGATCGCGGCATCGGCATTGGTGCCGACCTTAAACCGCGCCGTGACGAGCGCACCATCATCCTCGGTCTGGGAATAGACGTGTTCGACGCCGTCGATCGCTTTGACGATGGTCTCGAGCGGTTCGGTTACGAGCTTGACCGCATCCTCGGTCTTCAAGCCGTTCGCCTGTACGCGGATATCGACCATCGGCACCGAGATCTGCGGCTCCTCCTCGCGCGGCAACGATACCAGTGCAACCAGCCCCAGGACGAAGGCGGCCAGCAAGAAGAGCGGCGTTAGCGGCGAGCCGATGAAGGCACGGGTCAAGCCACCGGCCAGACCGAGATTAAGTCTTGGCGGCGTCATGGCAGCACGATCCGATCGCCGTCATGAAGGCCGGTGAGGATTTCGATGCGGGGCTGGCCGTTATCTTCGAAACGCTCGCCGATGATGACAGCCACATCGATCGCGCCCCCTATTCCAGCGACACGTACGTAGTCGATCCCATGCAGCGTCCGCACCGCTTCCGGCGGCACAGCAAGCACGGAGCGCTTGCCCACCGGGATCGATACGAGGGTCCTCTCATTGACGAAATAATCGCCGATGCCGGCGACCTCGACATCGGCGGTGACACGTCCATCGACGATTTCTGGGTAGACCTTGACGATCCGACCCGGAAGCCTCGTTTCGGATTGATCCGGCGACCGTTTCAGGCCGCGCTCGCCGACTGTGACATTTGCTCCCTGCACGATATCGGCCGCATGGCGCTCCGGCAGAGAAAGACGCAGATAGTAGGGGCCGGGAGCAATGCGCGCGATCTCCTCGCCCGGCAGGACGACCGAGCCGAGCGTCACCGGCACGGTCAGGACACGGCCTGTGGCAGGCGCGACAACGGTGCCTTCCCGAGTGCTTTGTTCGATAACGGTCTTGTCGGCCCGAGCCGCCACCACCTGATTGGTCGCCACCTCGAACTGCATTCTGGCCTGATCGAGGCTGGCTTGCGTACCGGCGCCGCTTGCCCTCAATTGCTGCGCCCGCTCGAGTTGCAATTTGGTATTGTCGAGTTGGGAACTGAGAGCATCGATTTTGGCCTGGGCGGCGTCGAGTTGGAGCGAGAGCTTGTCATCGACGATGACAGCGATGGCGTCGCCTTCCTTGACCTCGTCCCCCTGGCTGACGCGCAGTTCGCGCACCGAGCCGCCGGTGCGAACCCGCGCCGGCAGCACGATACGGCTCTCGACCTGCCCGAACACAGCCTTCATGTTCGGAACAGTCGTCGTTTTCACGATGAAGTCGGCTGCGTATGCGCCATGGCTCGTAAAAGCCACGAGCAGGGCGAGCATTGCCGCGCGAGGGTAAGGGGTCGGACGATACATGAAGGGATTGCTTCCAAAGAAGACCGGCGTTCCACGCGACGGTCGTTAAAAAGAAAACCTGACGGCTATTTGAACGCGACACCCGCCGGACAGCCGAGCTTCCTGAACAGGATCGCCGCAGGGCAAAACCCGGTGAGCGACGATTGGATCAGATTGAAACCGACGAAGACGTTCAGCAGATACCACCATGGTGAGACATAGAAGCCGAGCGCGAGGGACAGCAGGACCATGCAGCCGGCAAACATCAATACGGCGCGATCGATCGTCATTTTGAATACTCCAGTGTGTTTGAAACCGAGGGGTGTGACCTACTCGGCGGTTTCGATGCGGATATCCTTCAGCTTCCCGACGCCCAGCATGTTGAGCACGAGATTTTCGTAGAACGTGTCGGCCTTGCCCTGCCGCACCTTGAGCAGGAAGTATTTCTCAAACCCGATCTTGGCGGCATGGACCCATTTGCCGCGTGACGCCCAGTTCACGTTGCGCGGGGGAATTTGCGGCTGCGCGACGAAGGCAATGCCATCATCGCCAAAATCGGCGAGACAGACGGCGTTCCAGGTCGCGACGGCCCTTGGCTCCTCACCCTTCAGCAGAGCGGCAATATTTTCGGCCGTCGCTGTCACCATGGATTCGATCATGAAGCCGGTCTTCGGCACGCCGACCGCGAGCGGGCTCTTGCCGACCGGCGGAATGGCAACGCAGACCCCGATGCCGAAGACATTCGGGAAAGCCGGATTGCGCTGGTGCTTGTCTATGACGACGAAACCGCGCGGATTGGTCAGCCCTTCTATACCAGCGATCGCCGGCACACCGCGGAAGGCCGGCAGCATCATCGAGAAGGCGAAGGGCAGTTCGTGGGTTGCCTTGACGGTGCCATCGTCGTGGACCTCTTCGGCGATCAGCTTGCCAGGCTCGACCGTCGTCGTCCGGGCATTGGTGATCCACTTGATATGACGTTCGCGCAAGGCGCTTTCGAGCAGCCCCTTGGTGTCGCCAACGCCATCAAGCCCGAGATGGCCGATATAGGGCTCGGGCGTGACGAAGGTTATCGGAACCTGATCCCGCACCCGCGCATTGCGCAGCGCCGTGTCGAGGATGAAGGCATACTCGTAGGCCGGACCGTAGCAGGAGGCGCCTTGCACAGCTCCAACGACGATGGGACCGGGCCGTTTCACCAGTGCGTCGGATGCGGTCTTCGCTTGGGTCGCATGGCCGATCTGGCAGATGGATTGGGTATGAGCATCGGGTCCCAGGCCCGGCACCTCATCGAAGGCAAGGGCGGGGCCGGTAGCAATGATCAGGAAGTCATAATCGAGAAGGGAGCCGTCATTGAGTTCGACGCGGTTTTGCGCGGGCTGGACCCGACGTGCTCCCTCGGGCCTGAGTGCGATTCCATGCTGCTTCAGAACGGGAACGAGATCGACGGTTATGTCCTGCGGCTGCCGCCAGCCAACCGCGACCCATGGATTGGAAGGAACGAAGGAATAGCTGGAGCCGAGATTGACGACGGTCAGGCGATCTTCACGCCGGAGCTTGCGTTTCATCTCATAGGCCATGATGATTCCACCGAGGCCTGCGCCGAGAATGACAATATGAGTCATGGCTTTCGCTCCGCTGTTTCTATGATGGGTCTGCCCACTTCTGGTTGCCGGAGGCCATTCAATTCAGACGCTTCCAGGCTTTATGGCTTGCATCTAACATTCAAAGGTTTTAAATTCAAGAGTATGAATGTAGAGGAAATGATACCGGCCGCCGAAAAGGCCGCCGAATTGATGCGCAGTCTGTCGCACCCCCAGCGGCTGCTCGTTCTGTGCGCGCTGGTCGATGGTGAACGATCGGTCGCCGAACTGCGACAAGGACTGGCAATCGAACAAGTGCCGATGTCGCAACAACTTATGCGGTTGAGAGCGGACGGGCTGGTCGAGGCGCGGCGCGAGGGAACGACTGTCTATTACTCGATTGTCCGACCGGAAATCCTGACTGTCGTGCAGGCTTTGCACGACGCGTTCTGCCCGCCGAACAGAGGCAAGTAGCCGCGAAACGGTCGTGCGAATGGAGGAAATGATGGTGGAGCAGCGAACGGCAACCCAGTTCGAGAAAAGCGATCCCGGCACGCCGGATCGACCATCCTTCCTTCCAGACCTTCGACGCATTTGCCTTGCGCTGCCGAACAAGGATGAAGCTGCGGCTTTCCTGAAACTACTCGCAAACGACAAGCGCTTGCTCATTCTTGACTACCTGCTGACAGGTGATGAGCGCTCGGTAGAAGAAATCGGGATCGACCTCGATATCAGGCAACCATCGCTCTCGCAGCATCTGGCGAAACTTCGTAACGCGGGATTCGTTCGCCCGCGTCGCGATGGGCGACATATCCTTTACAGTATTCCTGACGATCCTTCGATCGTGCGCTCTTTGAGAGGCATTGATCAATTGCTGCGACAGAAACATCAATGATAGCCAGTGGCATTCGAAACAGGCCGCACGGCTACCCTTTACCCATTTGGCGCCCACGTCTTTTCAAGTTTCAAGCCCCCGCAAACGGCAGAATTGATGAGTTTGAAGCGTGCCGCCACGACCTTGATCCCCGTCAATGTGGAGGGAGGGTGACCGGCATTTTCTGGGGTCCCTGCCCGAGCCCGTCACCGGTAACAACCTTCGGCAGAAGGCAGCGCCCAACTGATTCAAGATCGGGATGGCCGGCTATGGTGAGGATCCAGCGCGGCATGGCGATCTCCTTTACGGATATCATCAACCATTGCCGCGCACATGCCTTATGCGGGTCAAAGACTACGCTTTGCGTTGCCATGGTGGCGCTCGTGCGCGAAGAACCAGTGCTTTGCCGTTTCCGAAGCCGCCAGGTAGGCAAACGTGATCGTGACCAGGCCACCAAGAACCGGTGAAGGCAATGCAACGAAGCCAAACCAGCCCACACCCGGCAAATAGGGAATTGCAAGTGCGAGGAGCCCGATGACCAGTGTCAGACCGGAGAGCAACTTGCTCGGCCGACTGCGCCAGAAGGAGACCCGGGTACGCACGACCAATACGATAGCAAGCTGCGTAATCAGCGATTCGACAAACCAGCCCGTCTGGAAGAGTTCAGCCGTTGCCCTCGCGACAAACAGCAGGAAGGCGAAGGTCACGAAGTCGAAGAGCGAGCTGATCAGCCCGAAGGTCACCATGAAGCGGCGCACGAAAGCGATGTCCCAGCGCCGCGGCGTGCGGACCTGATCGGCGTCGACATTGTCGGTGGCGATGGCGAGCGACGGCACGTCCGACAGGAAATTGTTGAGCAGGATCTGCGGCGCGAGCAACGGCAGGAACGGCAGGGCGAGCGAGGCGAAGGCCATCGAGACCATGTTGCCGAAATTCGCGCTGGTCGTGATGGAAATGTACTTCATCGTGTTGGCGAAAGTCCTGCGCCCGTCGTTGACCCCGCGCAGCAGCACGCCGAGGTCGCGTTGCAGCAGGATCATGTCGGCGGCCTCGCGCGCCACGTCCACCGCGCCGTCCACGGAAATGCCGACATCGGCCTCGTGCAGGGCCGGCGCATCGTTGATGCCGTCGCCGAGATAGCCGACCACATGCCCGTGCCCGCGCAGCGCCGCGATGATGCGCTCCTTCTGGTTCGGGTCGATCTCGGCGAAGATGTCGTTCTGCGTGACGCGGCGGACGAGCGCCTCCTTCGTCAGGCTGTGCACTTCCTCTCCCGTCAGGATGCGGCGGTGCGGCAGGCCGACGATCTCGGCCAGATGGGCGGCGACATGGCGGTTGTCGCCGGTGATGACCTTCACCCTGATGCCGCGCACGGCGATGGCCTTCAGCGTTTCCGCCATGCCCGCCTTGGGCGGATCGAGGAAGAGCAGGAAGCCGGCAAAGGCAAGCCCCGCCTCGTCCTCGGCTCGATAGGCATCCTTCCGCGCAAAACGCTGCACGGCGAGCCCGAGCACGCGATAGCCCTTCCCGCTCCAGGCTCGCACCGTCTCGTCGATCCTGGCAGCCTGCACCTCGTCAAGGGGAACAGTCGCGCCGGCCTCCATCACGGACGAGCAGGCGGCGACGACGGTCTGCACCGCCCCCTTGCAGATCACGAGATCCTCCGCCTCGCCCGGCCGGCGGACGACGACCGAAAGCCTCTTGCGAATGAAGTCGTAGGGGATCTCGTCCGCCTTGATATAGCCGGCAAGGTCGTCTTCCGGCCGCTTACCGGCGGCGATGGCCTCGTCGAGCGGGTTCGCCATACCGGTCTGGAGGGTAGCGTTGAGGAGTGCCCAGAGCCGCACCTCCTGCGCCTCGGCCCCGGCAACGTCGAGGCAGGCGTCGAGATGGATGACGCCCTCGGTGAGGGTGCCGGTCTTGTCCGTGCACAGGATGTCCATACTGCCGAGATTCTCGATGGCCTCCAGCCGGCGCACGATGACGCCGTTCGCCGCCATGGTGCGGGCGCCCCGCGCCAGCGTCACGCTGATGATCGCCGGCAGCAGCTCCGGCGTCAGGCCCACCGCGAGCGCCAGCGAGAACAGCAGCGAATCCACCGCCGGCCGGTGCAGCAGGAGATTGGCGAAGAAGACGAGGATGACGATGACCAGCATGATCTTCGTCATGAGATAGCCGAAGCGGCGGATGCCCCGCGCGAACTCCGTCTCCGGCGCGACATGCGCGATGGCCGCGGCGATGGCGGCGAACTCCGTCTGCCCGCCCGTCTTCACCACGGCCATCGTCGCCGTCCCGCTGCGCACGGAGGTGCCGGTGAAGGCCGCGTTCGTCCGCTGGCCGACGGTCGCCGCCGGCGGGCAGACGCCCGCAGTCTTGACCACCGGGAAGGTTTCGCCCGTCAGCGCCGCCTCGCTGACATTGAGCTCGCGCGTCTCCAGCAGGATGCCGTCGGCCGGGATGGGTTTCCCGCCGAGAGCCGGACGATGTCGCCGGGCACGACCTCCTCGACGGGGATCGGCGTCTCCCTGCCGTCGCGCAGCACGAGGGCCTTGCGCCCGATGCGCGCGGTCAGAGCCTCCATCGCGCGCGAGGCGCCGTGCTCCTGCGTGAAGGAGAGGATGCAGCTCGCCAGTACGATGACGGCGATGATCGCCGCCTCGCTCCCCTCCCCGACGACGGCCGAGACGCCGGCCGCGAAGATGAGGATCAGCACGAGCGGGCTGCGGAACTGGCGCAGGAACGCCGCGACGGCCGAGGAGCCGCGCCGTGCATGGATCGCGTTGTCGCCGAAGGCGGCAAGGCGCGCCTTCGCCTCCTCGGAGGAAAGGCCGTCCGCGCGGCCTTCCAGCCCGGTGAGAAGCGTGTCGGCGGGGATAGACCAATACGCGGCATCCACGGTCTTCGGTGAGAACGTTTCCGGCTGCATATGCATGTCTCCGCTCCTGGCCGCCCCGATTGATGTCTGTCAGTTCGACATGAAGCGGTTGAGCCGGATCTCGTCGAGCAGCGAGCGCGTCACGCCGCCGAAGGCCCATTCCCTCAAACGGCTGTGTCCATAGGCGCCGGATACGACGAGATCAGCGTCGTGCCTGTCGATCAATTCGACCAGGCTTTCGCTTTCCCGGTGGCTCTCCACGGTCTCGCTGCGCGACGCAACGCCGTGCCGCGCGAGGAACGAGACCACGTCGGCGATGCCCTCGCGGGCCCATTGGTCGATCGTGGAGGCGACGGTGGCGACGACGACGTCGTTTGCATCCTGAAGCAGCGGCACGGCATCGAACACCGCCCGCCGCGCCTCCTTCGTGTCTTTCCAGGCGACGACGACCTTGCGGCCGACGCGCTGCTCCGTGCCGGCCCCCACCACCAGGAGCGGCCGGCCCGCCTGCAGGGCGACGCTTCCCGGATCAGCGGCGCGCGCCCGGTCGCCCGTCGTCGCCCCGCGCCGTGCCTGGGTAACGATGAGATCTGCCGTCCGCGCCATCTGCACGAGCGCATAGGTCGGTCCTTCCGTGGCCTGGCGCCATCCGGTCTCGACCGCGCCGGCGACCAGCCTCTCGAATTCGGCACGCAACTCCTTGAAGCGGCGCTCGTCGTCTTCCCGCATCTGCTGCATCACTTCGGTGGCGAGCGCCACGCCTTCGGGGCCCGTCACCGGCAGGTAGGCGTCGGCGGCGCAAAAGCCGATCAGGCGGGCGCCGGAGCGCTGCGCCAGCTCGCTCGCCGCCTTGACCACCGGCTCGGCCGGCCCGTCGATATCCAGGTTCACGAGAATGGATTTGTAGCTCATGGGACTGTTCCTCCGTCCTGTCTGTCGCGGCAAAGGATAGCCCCGCCGGGGGACGGCGCCTTGACGCGGATCAAGGCCCGGTCGCGGCGGCGGGCGCACAATGATAGTATCGATCCAGACCCTTGCGAAGGAGAACCGCGATGACGGATCCTCATCATGACCAGCCGGAGCGGGCGGACGCCTCCGCCGCGCTAGAAGCCGCCGACCTCTGGCGCTGCGATCTGGTGACGCGTAGCGGGCTCGTGCTGCGCATTCGCCCGGTCCGCCCCGAGGACGAGGCGGCGCTCGGCGATTTCTTCGCCCGTCTGGCGCCCGCGGACCTGCGCTTCCGTTTCCTCGGCGGCGTGCGCGAGGTGAGCCATGAGCGCCTCGTCGCGATGACGCGGGTCGATCACCGCGCGACCGAGCACTTCCTCGCCTTCGCCGAGGACAGCGGGACCATCATCGCGGCGGCGATGGTCGCCTGCGACCCGTCGACGAAAAAGGCCGAGGTGGCGATCTCGGTACGCGCGGAGGACAAGCACAAGGGCGTCGCCTGGGAAATGCTGCGCCATGCGGCCCGCTACGCGCAGGCTCGCGGCGCCGAGGCGCTGGAATCGCTGGAAAGCCGCGAGAACCGCGAGGCCATCGAGCTGGAACGCGAACAGGGCTTCCTCGCCGTTCCCTATCCCGACGATCCGACGCTCATCCTGATCCGCAAGGACCTCCGCCTCACCTGAGCCGGGCCTTGCGGCTCACAGCTCGAATTCCTGGTCGAGACGTGGCACCACGCTTTCCCACCCGAGCTCCCGCCCGATGCGGATGCGCAGCGCCTCTGAGGCTTCCGGCTCACCGTGCACGATGAAGACCTTGCGCGGCGGGCGCGGGCAGGTGGAGAGCCAGCGCATCAGCTCGCCGGCATCGGCATGGGCCGAGAGCATGTCGAGATGCGCCACCTCCGCATTGACCGGCACCCAGGAGCCGTGGATCTTCAGTTCCCTCGCCCCGTCCTGAAGCGCGCGCCCGCGCGTGCCCGCGGCCTGGAAGCCGGCGAGCAGGATCGTGTTGCGCGCATCGGGCGCAAAGGCTTTCAGATGATGCAGCACGCGCCCGCCCGTCGCCATGCCAGAGGCGGAGATGACGATCTTGGGGAAGCGGCTGGCGCTGATCGCCTTCGACGCCTCGACGTCTCCGGTGCAGCGGGCGATGGAGAAGACGTCCCTGCAGGTCTTCGCGTCGAGGCGGTGGTCCGGCAGGTGCCGACCCATGAGCCCGGTCGCCTCGATGGCCATGGGACTGTCGAGGAACAGCGGGATCTCGCCGAGATGCCCCGCCCGCTTCAGCTTCCAAAAATAGTAGAGCAGTTCCTGCGCGCGGCCGACCGCAAAGGCCGGGATGACGAGCGTACCGCCGCGCGCGATGGTCCGCTCGGCGACCACCCGCAGCGCCTCGGCCGGGTCGCTCCTGTCGTGGATGCGGTTGCCGTAGGTGGATTCGACGAGGATATAGTCGGCCTCCACGGTAGGGGCGGGATCGGGCATCAGCGGATCGCCGTAGCGGCCGATATCGCCGGAAAAGACGATATTTCGGTCACCCCACTCCAGTTCCACCCATGCCGCGCCGAGAATATGGCCGGCGGGATGGAAGCGGAACGACGCATCCCCGCCAAGCCGCACTCTCTGACCGAACTCGGCGGTCGAGAAATGCTCCACCGCCCGCTGCGCATCCCCGACGCCATAGAGCGGCAAAGCCGGCTGGTGCCGCGACAGCTTGTGCCGGTTGAGGAATTCGGCGTCCTTCTCCTGAAGATGGCCGCTGTCCATCAGGATCAGTTCGGCGACGTCGCGAGTGGCGGGCGTCGCATGGACCTTGCCGCGATAACCCTCGCGCACGAGGCGCGGCAGGTATCCGCAATGGTCGAGATGTGCATGGGTGAGGATCACCGCGTCGATGTCGCGCGGCGCCACCGTCAAGGGCGCCCAGTTGAGCTCGCGCAGGTTCTTCAGGCCCTGGAACAGGCCGCAATCGACAAGGATACGGTGCTCGCCGAGACGGAGGAGATGCTTGGAGCCGGTGACGGTCCCGGCACCGCCGAGCGATTTCAATGACAGCATGTCCTGCCTCCCCTTCCCCGATGTGCTCCTCGATCCGCTAAGGCGCTTCCGGCCGCGGATAGGGCCACTTCCAGTCGCGGATCTCGGGCATGTCCTCGCCGTGCTCGCGCACATAGGCATGGTGCGCGTCAAGCTTCGCCTCCAGCGCGGCGATGAGGCCGGGCCGGCGCGCGGCAAGGGCCGGCAGGCGCTCTATGGCCTCCATGGCAAGATGGTAGCGGTCGAGCCGGTTCATCACGGCCATATCGAAGGGCGTGGTCGTCGTGCCCTCCTCGATGAAGCCCCTGACGTGGAAATTCGGATGGTTGGTGCGTTTGTAGACCAGCCGGTGGATGAGATAGGGATAGCCGTGATGGGCGAAGACCACGGGCCGGTCGCGGGTGAAAATCCGGTCGAAGGCCGCATCGTCGATGCCGTGCGGGTGATGCTGCGGCGATTGCAGCGCCATCAGGTCCACGACGTTGACGACGCGGATGCGAAGGCCCGGCACCGCCTGGCGGAGCAGGTCGACCGCCGCGAGCGTCTCCATGGTCGGCACGTCGCCGGCCGCCGCCATCACTACGTCGGGTTCGAGCCCGCCTTCCGTGCCCGCCCAGTCCCAGATGCCGAGCCCGGCCTCGCAATGGCGGGTAGCCTCGTCCATCGCCAGCCATTGCGGCGCCGGCTGCTTGCCGGCCACGATGACGTTGATGCGGTTCCATGTCCGCAGGCAATGGTCGCCGACCCATAGCAGCGTGTTGGCGTCCGGCGGCAGGTAGACGCGCACGATATCCGCCCCCTTGTTGGCGACGAGGTCGATGAAGCCGGGGTCCTGATGGGAAAAGCCATTGTGGTCCTGCCGCCAGACATGGGAGGTGAGCAGGTAATTGAGCGAGGAGACGGGGCTGCGCCAGGGCAGCTCGCGCGCCACCTTCAGCCATTTCGCATGCTGGTTGAACATCGAATCGACGATGTGGATGAAGGCCTCGTAGCAGGAGAAGAAGCCGTGCCGGCCGGTAAGCAGATAACCCTCCAGCCAACCCTGGCACAGATGCTCGCTGAGCACTTCCATGACGCGGCCTTCCGGCGCGAGGTGGTCGTCCGTCTGCAGCGTCTTGGCCATCCACACCCGGTCCGTCGCCTCGAAGACGCTGGAGAGCCGGTTGGAGGCCGTCTCGTCCGGCCCGAAGACGCGGAAGTTGCGATCCGCCGCGTTCAGCCGGAGCACGTCGCGCAGGTAGTCGCCGAGGATCTTCGTCGCCTGTGCCTCGACCGCGCCGGGCCGCTCCACGGCGACCGCATAGGCGCCGATATCGGGCGTGCGCAGCTCCTTGCGAAGGACGCCGCCATTGGCGTGCGGACTGGCGCCCATGCGGCGCGCGCCCGTGGGTGCCAGCGCCCGCAGCTCCGGCTTCAGGCGGCCATCCGCATCGAAGAGGTCTTCGGGATCGTAGCTGCGCATCCAGGCTTCGAGGATGTCGCGGTGGGCGGCGTTGGTGCGGCACTCGGAGACGGGCACCTGATGGGAGCGCCAATGGTTTTCCACCATCTTGCCGTCCACCTCCTTCGGCCCCGTCCAGCCCTTGGGGCTGCGCAGCACGATCATCGGCCAGCGCGGCCGGCGGGCGGGCTCGTCCTTCACCGCGGCGCGGATGGCCGCGATGCGGTCGAAGGCGGCGTCGAGCGCGGCCGCCATGGCCCTGTGCATCGCCTGCGGCTCATGCCCCTCCACGAAGATCGGGTCGTAGCCGTAGCCGGTGAAGAGATGGGCCAGCTCCTCGTCCGGCAGGCGCGCCAGCACGGTCGGGTTGGCGATCTTGTAGCCGTTGAGATGGAGGATCGGCAGCACCGTGCCGTCGCTGACGGGGCTGAGGAACTTGTTGGAATGCCAGGCGGCGGCGAGCGGGCCGGTCTCGGCCTCGCCATCCCCCACCACGCAGGCGACGACGAGGCCCGGATTGTCGAAGGCCGCGCCATAGGCATGCACCAGCGCATAGCCGAGTTCGCCGCCCTCATGGATGGAGCCGGGCGTTTCGGGGGCCGCGTGGCTCGGAATGCCGCCGGGGAAGGAGAACTGCCGGAACAGCGCCTTCAGCCCCGCCTCATCCTCGCCGATCTCGGGATAGACCTGCGAATAGGTGCCTTCCAGATAGGTATTGGCCACCATGCCCGGCCCGCCGTGGCCGGGGCCGCAGATATAGAGGACATCGGCGTCGCGCGCCCGGATGATGCGGTTGAGATGGGCATAGATGAAGTTGAGGCCCGGCGTCGTGCCCCAGTGGCCGAGAAGGCGCGGCTTCACATGCTCCGCCTTCAAAGGCTCGCGGAGCAGCGGATTGTCCATCAGGTAGATCTGGCCCACCGAAAGATAGTTGGCCGCCCGCCAGTAGCGGTCGATCAGCGCGAGGTCTTCGAGGTCAGGATCATTCGCCATGCATTCTCTCCCTGCGGCCGGATCGAAAAGGCCGACGTTCGCATTCGAGGAGATTGCGCAAATAGGCCTAATGGTCCCTGAGCAACCACGACGCCGCGTCCGACCAAGGCCGATACAAGGTCATGCGGAGCGAACTCCTGTCTTCCGTCCGATATGGTCTCACCCTAGACGTTTTCGCGCAATGGATCTTGATTTAGCTCAACGAACGGCGAGACTCGCCAAAACGTCCTCTGTCCAAGCGCGCCGCCTTACCCCGTTTGATGGCAAACTGACGTTGACTCAACATCGGAGCAATCACCGACGGCAATCGATGCTCGCCCGAATCACAGTCTACACGGAAGGCGGTCGATCACCGTCTTTGAGGAGGCGTCTTACGGCCTCGCCATCCAAAGCCTGCGCATCGAACAGCGCGTTGGTGAGCGCATCAAGCTTATCGCGGTTCTCATTGACAATCTCGACCGCCCTCGCAAATGCCTTTTCCAAGCGCGCATGGATGCGGGCTGCGAGATCGGGATTAGCATCGAGCACGGCGGTCGGGTCCTTATCATCGCGGTAGAGCAGCGGCTGGGTCGCCCCGAAGCCGAGGGACCGCTCCATGGCGAGCGCCATCTTCGTGGCCCGTGCCAGATCGCTGTCATCGGAGCCACCCGATCCGGCGGACACCTTGCCGACGACGATCTGCTCGGCGGCGCGCCCCGCCATGAGCATGGCGAGCATGTCCTCACGGTAGCCCAGCGTATCGCTGCCGGATGCGGTGAATCCGAGCTGGCTGTAGCCGCCGCCTCCGGGCGCATCGATGTTGAGCCCATGGATCGGCCCCAACCTCAAGGCATGATGTACGACTGCGTGACCAGACTCATGGATGGCGAAGCGCCAGCGCAAATCATACGGCACCTGCGGCCGGTCCATCCGGATACCATCCTCGAGATCTTCATACCGGATCGACCGCTTTTCGCGGCGGGCCTTCAGCCGCGCCTGGCGAACGATCCGCTCGATATCGGCGCCGGTCAGCCCCATCGCCCTCGTTGCCAGCCGCTTCAGAAGGGACACGGCCGCTTCAAGCGTACCCGGTTCAATGTGCTTCGATGTCATTGTCATGTCGCGGCTCCTTCCCGAGCGTCCCTCAAGGTGTGTTCGTCGCTGTCCCGATCGGCCTGGATGTTGGGTGCTTCTGCCTCGTCGGCACTCATCCCCGCGGCCTCGGAACCCACCTCATCGGCCTTGGTCTCATCCGACGCCTTTCCATCGACCAGCGATGCGAGATCATCGCCGAGATGGTGAGCGAAGATTTCCGTGAGCGTGGCGATATCCGGCAAGGGGATCTCGATATGCGTCTCCAGGCGTCCGGAGCGTTTCAGCGCATCATCGATCTCCTGGGGCCGGTTCGTCGCGCCGACGATGATCAACCCCTCGCTCTTGACCGCCCCGTCCAACAACTCGAGCGCCTTGTTAACGATGGTGTTCCAATAGTCGGCATATTCCCGTTCGGCCGGCTGCCGCTTGCCGATGCCATCGATCTCGTCGATGAACAGGATCGCCGGCGCCATGGCCCGGGCCTCGACGAAGGTCTTGCTCATCCGGTCGATGACGTCGTTGAGATGCCCGCCCTGCAGCCAAGTCGATACGGATGTGACGACCAGCGGAATCTGCAGGCTGTTGCAAAGCGCCCGAGCAAAAGTCGTCTTTCCGGTCCCGGGCGGTCCATGGAGCAGAAGTTTGGTGCTCATGTCCGACCAGGCGAGAGCGCCCGCCCTGTGATCGGCCAGATCAGCCTTCAGATCCAGCGCCCAGGTCTTGGCCTTGCCGTAACCGGCGAGCGTCTCGACCACGAGCGACGGACGATCGTTTTCTCCCGGTCCCCATGGCTCCGGCTGGATGACCTCGGCGCCTGACAGCTTGTCGCGTTTCCATCCACCGCCGCTATCTTTTCCGGATGAGGACTTCTCCGACGATTTCGCATCCTGCTTCGACTTCGATGATTTGCCAGCGCCTTTGGATGCCGGTTCGTCGTCATCATCGTCATCCTCCCGAGCGGCAACACGATTGCGCTCGGTGAGGGACGCCAGCACGGCAATGACCTGGGATGCGCTGCGCCCCGGCCGGAACGCCAGCACGACATCATCGATCGTCAGGTAATGCGCGTCGTAGGCCGTCGACCATTGCTCCAGCGCCGTGATACCGTTGGCACCATGCATCGCCTCCACCATGGCACTGAGGAAGGGATAGTCCAGCCTGCCTGCCGCAAGGCCGATGTCGGCGGCAATGGCGATGTCGGACGGGATGGCCTCCGCCTTCTCGCTGATCGCAACGACAGGATAGTCACGCGTCGTCGCATTCACCAGCCGGCGCCGAAGCGTGGCGCCGGCGATGCGCGCGATGCTATGTCCGAGGAACTGAATGTACGTACGGCCTGCACCCTCGGGTCCGGCAAAGGTGCCGTCATCATAGACGTATTCTCCATCGATGCCGCTCAAGGCGCCGCCCGGCACGAAGCCCGGTGTCTCGATGAGGCGGCGCATGGCCTGCTCAAAGCCGACGATCGGCCCATGCAGCGCGACGACAGGCGCCGACATGGCGGCAGCACGGACGATCCTGGCAAGCGGCACACGACCGTTCTCGATCGCACGGGCCAGCACGAGGGCCGCGACGATGTTGCTGATCAGCGGCGCCTTGCCCGCCCGCCCGACCAGACCGACGGCATAGGCACGGCGTTTGTGATCGATTGCCGCGACATGATCGCTGGCTGTCACTTGACCGAGCCGGTAGAGAGACGGCAGGAAAGATGTCGGCGACTTACCTTCAGTCGTTACAATGTCGGACTGCTGAGGCGGCGGCAGAAGGTAGCCGCCGAAGTTCCGACGAACCCACGCCACGTCGCGGTCGTGGTCTCCGGAAAGAGACGCGGTTTCGAAGGCTGGCGAGTAGCGCCGCAGAACGTGCCCGCCCACTTCGACGATTTTCAACGACAAGAGGCCATTGAGATGGGCGTTGCGCTGGGCTTCGCGCCGGGCGATGCGTTCGAGGCGACGCAGGAACAGGCGGGACAGCTTATTCATCGATCCGCCCCTCCGTCATCGCGGCAATAATTGCCGTTTTGCCGCTGGGCGGTTGCCCCTTGGTCGGCCATCGCTTCTTCAGACTGCCCGGTCTTGCCTGGCGACGCTCCCGGATCAGGCGGCGAAGAGGACGGGGCTTGGCCGAACCCGGACTGCCCGCATCCGGCTGAGTCGAGACCGCCAGATCGCGATTACGGCTGGAAAGCCAGTCGAGCAGCAGGCGGCAGGCCGGGTTGCCTGTATCGGCATGGGTCTGCAATCGGCCGATGACCGTATCCGGTACGAGGCCGGTCAAGCCCGTACCCTGCCGGACATGGCCGAGCGCCAGGCCGATCAGATGCGCGGGATCGTCGCCGGTCGGGCGGCCAGCACCGTATCCGAGATAGCGCAGGACAGTGCCGTGCGCACGATGGCAGACGAGGTTCTGGGACGTCGAGGACGGCGGGATCGCCTCGCAGCGGATGCGTGGCGGCACATCCGGATTGATGTCGGAAGTCATGGGAACTCCTTGACCGGACCACATTCGGGCCCAGCGCTCATAAGAAGAACAGGATGGGAAAGCTGCGGCCTTGACGCGAGGGATCACCACGCGACACCTGACGACAATCGTCAGGGCGTGGCGGTCAGGCCATCGGGCAGTAGCGAGCAATGTGCGACGGGGCTCAGTGCCTGGCAGGGCGCCGGGCAAAGCCGATCCGGATGAAGGCCGGTGTCGGCTCATCCTCATCGGACCCATCATCGAAGCCCCGTTCGTCGCGATCGTGATCATCATCGTATGAGCGCGCCGCCTGGTCTTCTTCGTAAGTCCGGCTCGGCCCGTTGAGATTGATCCGCGAGCACATGGGTGCAGGCGCGACGATCGTATTCGGCGCGAAGACAGGCTGCTCCATGTCGCCGAGCGCCTTGCGCGCCTCCGCCTCGAGAAGCTGCTGCACCCGGATGGCGAAGCGCTGGCGCAGTTCGGCCATGCAGGCGGCAACGCCGTCGATCTCCAAGAGGTCATCGAGTTCGGACAGCGCCCAGACACCACTGGCATGATCGCTCGGGCGGCTGGCGCCATCGACGATCGCGACTTCGACCGCATCCACCATCAGCCGCTTCTGGTTCTTGTAGAGCCAGTCCGGCAGGACCATGGCCGAGGCCATCATTTTGAGCTTCAGCTCCTCGAGACGGCTCGTGTCGCCATAGGATGCGAGCGACCGTTTGACGTCGAGAGTGGATTGTTCCCCGTTACATCTCTGAAGGTTTGAGATGGTTGGCACAGGGTAATCCGGCCCCTGTGCCTCCCCCAGTGGCCGTAGCGGTCGAAATCCTCGCCGAAGCTGCCGGGGTCGAGATCGCCCCCATCCAGGGAGGCGAACATGGCTGAGGGACAAGAAAGCCCCGCAGATGCCGCTGGTCGCATTGCTCTGGAACGCATGTTCGCTTGCCTGGATGAAGGACGCAGCTTTCGTCTAGAGGCGGGCGCCGGAGCTGGGAAAACCTATTCTCTTGAGAGAGCACTTCGCAGATTGATTGAAAAGCAAGGCTCCGCGTTGCTGCGGCAGCGCCAACAGATCGGCTGCATCACCTACACCAACGTCGCCAAGGACGAGATCATTGCCAGAACGAACGCGCACCCTGCGGTGAGACCCGAAACCGTGCACGGTTTTTGCTGGTCAGTCCTTCAGGATTTTCAGCCTACGCTGCGTGAACTGGTTCCCGGGTTGCCGACATGGGAGGAGCGGCTTGCGGAAACCGGCGGCGTCGGTCATCGTCGTATTCATTATGAACTTGGCTACCCCGGCGTGACAGACGATCAGGTGTCACTTCGCCATGAAGATGTATTGTCGCTGATGATTCAGGCGATGAGTCGCCCCAAATTTCGTCGGGTTCTGACTTCACGATATCCCATTCTGCTTATCGACGAATATCAGGACACGGATGCCGGTTTCGTTGATGCGTTGAAAGAGTGGTTTCTTGATCGAGGTGAAGGCCCCTTGATCGGTCTTTTCGGAGACCACTGGCAGAAGATTTACGGCGAGGGATGTGGGCTGGTGGAACACCAGGCACTGGAGGTTATAGACAAGCAAGCGAACTTCCGGTCCGTTGATCCGATTGTGCAGGTCCTCAACCGTATGCGTCCAGACTTGCCGCAGATGGTTAGCGATCCCGCTGCACAGGGTGAGACCCGTGTATTTCATACAAACAACTGGCCGGGGCAGCGACGAACCGGACAGGGAGGCGGCCACTGGAAAGATGATACCAGTCCCGAGGCAGCTCGTGCTTACTTTCAGCATATGAAGGATCGGCTGGCAGCCGAGGGCTGGGATCTATCGGTAGAGAAAACAAAAATACTGATGCTCAGCCACAGTATACTTGCTCGGGAGCAAGGATACGAGAACATTCGGAGCATCTATGGCCAGTTCAACGATCCTTGGTTGAAGAAGGATGATCCTCACATCAAGTTTCTTGCGGACCAGCTTGAACCCGCCTGCGCTGCGTTCGAGGCCAACCGGTATGGGGAAATGTTCGAGGCGTTCGGGTCGGGCATGCCGCGCATCCGTCGTCATGAAGACAAGATCGCCTGGACCAATGGCATGAACGTCCTCATTGCGTTGCGGCAGACTGGAACGATTGGCGAGATAATCGACTTCATCGCCGCCCAGCCGCACATGCGGCTGCCTGCCGCTGTGGAACAACGCGAAGCGAAGCTCGCTGAGGTCGGAGATGAACCCGTAGAAGGGGAACCCCGCCGGATTACACAGCTTAGAAAGCTACGGACGGTTCACTATACGGAATTGATAGCGTTGGATCGTTTCATCGACGGGCACACGCCATTTGCTACGAAGCACGGCGTGAAGGGCGCGGAGTTCGAGAATGTTATGGTGATCGTGGGACGTGGCTGGAACAAATACAACTTTGTACAGACCCTAGAATGGATGGATGCAGCGCCTCCTGCTGACAAACAGGATTTCTTCGAGAACAATCGGAATTTGTTCTATGTTGCATGTTCACGCCCCAAGGTGCGCCTAGCTTTGCTGTTCACGCAACTCGTTAGTCCCGCAGCGATAGCAAAGCTCACAGAGCTGTTTGGTGAGAACAATCTCGTAGCCCTGCCTCCTGATCCGGTCGTAACATGAGAGCAATTCTGAGCCCACTTCAAGAAGCACATGGAGACTATCGTCACAACCAGAGCCCGTTGTCTCACATGATCAAACGTACGAGTGGCCCGCGATTTCAAGCAAGACGCATTTCCTCGACAGCATGGATCGCGGGGCAATCTACATCATGCCGTCGCTCGATATCGAGTCGGCGCCCTGCCGATAGCCCAGAAGGCAACTTGAATGACTGAGAAATGATGGGGTTCGATCTGAGACAAAAAATTACCGAAAGCGGCTACGCCCTAATCTCCCAGCATCGCCCTAATGCTGACATCGTCGAAGTCGCTAACGAACTCGGTGATCCACTCACGCCTTGGGAAGGCGGTCTTGTCCAAACTTTAATTCCTCGCGAAGAATCGGCTCCGAATACATATAGCGGGAACTTTGGTCTGGGCCGTTTTCCGTTTCATACCGATCTTGCCCATTGGCGGACACCACCGCGCTACTTACTCCTACGATGCCTGATTGGATATGATGACGTTCCCACATTGCTGATCGATGGCCGCGAGCTCGTCAACTCCGTTTCTCGAGACACTCTCGCACGCGCAGTCTTCAAGCCACGCCGGCCCCGCCATGGAGCCCTTGTGCTTCTTCGCCTGCTCGAACGTACGTCAGATGGCACCGACCTCCTACGATGGGATGAAATATTTCTTCGGCCAGCGAGCAAAGTTGGCGACACCGCCGACGCCCAGATTCGTGATTGGCTTGCGAAACGTGACCCTTTGTCGATTGCCCTCATTCGTCCGGGGGATACCCTGATAATCGACAACTGGCGCATGCTGCATGCCCGTTCGCCGATACCGCCAGGACGAGAGGATCGTTCTATTGAGAGGGTATATTTGGGAGGGCTAAAATGAAGACGACAATCAAGCCGGGCGCAACGCCGGCAACCTTCGACCCGGAGGCACTCTACGCGAAGGCTGTGCGCAACATCCAGAACATGGATGAATATGACAGCGATAAATGGGAATACGCCCTCTGGTCGAGCCTCGCTCTAGAATTTCTTGCCCGCGCCGCTCTGGCAAATGTAAGCCCCGCGCTGCTTGCAGAAGCCGATAAAAATGGGTCGAATCTCTATTTTTCGCTTGGCTTCACTCCGTTCGAAGAGAGGTTCTCGCCGAGATCCATCGCAATCAGCGAGGTTGTTGGTTATGGGATGGCCCGCCCTTCCGAGGACATCGAGTATGATGTCCTTTTCTTGAAGGGAAAGGAGCAGAGCCATGCAGATTTCTATCTTGGGCATCGACATCGGGAAGAGCAGCTGCAGCGT
>NZ_WHSB02000023.1 GCF_010994755.1 Shinella lacus | reverse complement strand
GCGACATGCTGGCCCGCTTCAACCGGAAAACAAAGCGCGCATCAAAGACACTCGAAATGCTCCAGATCACACTCGACATCTTCCTCGCAAGAAAACGCCTCGCGAGTCCAACATGAACACTCCCCCCTCAAGGGGGGAGATTGGCAAGTGGTGGGAACACCTCTCAAGCAGCAGCGTGCGTAAAGGGCGAGACGGCGCCTCATCCAATCTCCCCCCTTGAGGGGGAGATGCCCGGTAGGGCAGAGGGGGGGTAAACCGCGCGCAGGCTTTAAAGCCGCAATCCCGGTATCGCCAGCGGATTGTCTGAAAGCGCCGCGCGGTCCGGGCGGTCGATGCTTGGCGTGCCGGTGAAGGCGTCGAAGAGATCGCGCACGAAGGCTTCCGGCAGGTCCTTGGTGATCAGCACCAGACGGGTGCGTCGGTCGTCCGGGTCCGGCCAGGCGGCGAGCCGCTCCGGCGGATGGAAGACGCTCTGCACGCCCTGCAGCACCAGCGGGCGCTCCGGACTGGTGGACATCAGCACGATGCCCTTCATGCGCAGCAGCTTTTCGCCATGGGCGGAGCGCAGGAGGTCGATGAACATTTCCAGCGCCATCGGATCGACCGGGCGATCGTGCACGATGCTGAAGGAGCGGATCGTGGCATCATGACGCGTCACGTCATGGGCGTGCTGGTGGCCGTGCCCGTGGTGATGGTGGTGCCCGTGGTCGTGATGGTGGTGGTCGTGCCCATGATCGTGGTCATGATCATGATCATGATCATGATGATCATGCGCCTCCTCATGCAGCCAGCGCCGGACATCCGGGATCTTGCTGCCGGGGTCGTAGAGGCCGTTGGCGAGCAGAGCCGGACCGACGAGGCCGGGCGTATTGACGTCGGAAACGATCGCACGCGGATTGAGCGCGGCGATCTCCTGCTTCACGGCGTCCACGGCCGCGGCGTCGGCCATCGAGATCTTGCTGATCAGGATGCGGTCGGCGACGGCGACCTGCTTGACCGCTTCGGGGTGATTGGCGAGCGTCGAGAGGCCGTTGACGGCATCGACGACGGTGATCACGCCGTCGAGGCTGAAGGACTGGCTGAGCACGGGATTGCCCATGACCGATTGGAGCACCGGTGCCGGATCGGCCAGCCCGGTGGTCTCGATCACGACGCGCTTCAGCGGCTGGATCTTGCCCGTCTGCATGCGGTCCATCAGGTCGGCCAGCGTATCGACCAGCTCGCCGCGGATCGTGCAGCACAGACACCCGTCGGAGAGTTCGATGACGCCGTCGCTCGACTGCTCGACCAGCAGGTGATCGATGCCCACCTCGCCGAACTCGTTGATGATGACGGCGGTGTCGGTCAGCGTCGGGTCCTTCAGAAGGCGATTGAGCAGGGTGGTCTTGCCCGCACCCAGAAATCCGGTCAGCACGGAAACCGGCACGCGCCGCTCAGCGAGGGTCATGGTCTTGTCCTGTTCGTGAATGTGCCTGTCAGTAGGTCGGCCGCGGGATCGGGATCGGCACATTGGCGATGTCGCCCATGTCGCCGACGGCAACCTGCTCGTTGCCGGCCGGCTTCGTCGCGCCGCCGCCGATGAGCCCGGCATAGACGAGCCTCAGCGGCCGGTCCAGCTCGTGGATATAGGGCGAGACCAGCTTCTGCCGGCCCGCCTCGTCGCGGCCTTCGCTGCGCACCTTGGCGGCATGTTTCGAGCAGATGTCCTCGGAAATGTCGGCGACGGTGTCGCGCGTCTCGCCATAGGGACGGAGCTGGCCGAGCGTCGGCACGTTGCCCGCCCGCATCGTCAGCCCCTTCTCCAGCATGCCGGCCGAAATGTCGGCGCGCGCACCAAGGCTGTCGGAGCCGAGCACCACGGAAACGACGCTGCGGCCGTTGCGGGTGGCGGAAGACACCTGGTTGAAGCCCGAGGCGCAGATGAAGCCGGTCTTCATGCCGTCGGCGCCATCGAAGCGGCCGATCAGCATGTTGAAGTTCGGATATTGCTTCTTGCCGGTGGTAAAGCCTTCCAACGCGAAATAGGAGGCATATTGAGGGAATTCACGCTTCAGCGTCACGGCCAGCACCGCGAGGTCGCGCGCCGTCGTGTACTGGCCCTTGCCGGGCAGGCCGTGCGGATTGATGAAATGCGAAGAGCTCATGCCGATGCGGGCGGCCTCCGCGTTCATGCGCGCGACGAAACCCTGTTCCGAGCCGCCGACCGATTCGCCGATCGCCACGGCGACGTCGTTGGCCGACTTGACGAGGATGATCTTCAGCGCGCTGTCGAGCGTCATCTTCTGGCCGGGCTTGTAATACATCTTGCTCGGCGGTTCGGCAGCCGCGTTCTTGGTCATCGTGACCGTGCTTTCCAGCGTCACCTCGCCGGCCTTGATGGCGCGGAAGACCGTGTAGGCCGTCATCAGCTTGGTGAGGGAGGCGGGATACCAGCGCTGGAAGGCGTCCTCGTGCTCGATGACTTTCAGCGTGTTGACGTCCACCAGCATGCGCGGGTTGGCCGCCGCGGTGGTTGCCAGAAGGGTGGCTGCGAGCAGCAGGCTGGAGCCCAAAATCCGTGCGCTCCGGCGCGTCGTTCGTCCGTTCATCTGCAAGGGTCTGTCCTCGAAATCGGGAGTTGTCTCGAACCGTCGCCCTATTTAACCTATATGGCACCGTGATGGCAAAGCCATCGAGCAGAGATGGCCAATTTTCCGGCCGAACAAGACAGGATGATCGCATGCCCATTCTCAACCGCGCCGCAGAAATGCAGGACGAAATCGCTGAATGGCGCCGCCACATCCACAAGGAGCCGGAAATTCTCTTCGCCGTGGAGAAGACGGCGGCCTTCGTCGCAGAAAAGCTGCGTTCGTTCGGCGTTGACGAAATCGTGACCGGCATCGGCCGCACCGGCGTCGTCGGCCTCATCCGCGGCAAGGGCGAGGGACGCACGATCGGGCTTCGCGCCGACATGGACGCGCTGCCGATCGAGGAGGCGACCGGCAAGCCCTGGGCCTCGACCACAAGGGGCAAGATGCATGCCTGCGGCCATGACGGCCACACCGCCATGCTGCTCGGCGCGGCAAAGTATCTGACGGAGACGCGCAATTTCTCCGGCAATGTCGCGGTCATCTTCCAGCCGGCAGAAGAGGGCGGCGGCGGCGGCAACGAGATGGTCAAGGACGGCATGATGGAGCGTTTCGGCATTGCCGAAGTCTATGGCATGCACAATCTTCCGGGCATGCCGGTCGGCTCCTTCGGCACGCGCCCAGGCGCGATCATGGCGGCGACCGACGAATTCACCATTACGGTCAAGGGCCGCGGCGGCCATGCGGCGCTGCCGCACAAGACGGTCGACCCCATCGTCATCGGCTCGCAGGTGGTGGGTGCGCTCCAGACGATCGTCTCGCGCGTCGCCGATCCGATCGCCTCGCTCGTCGTCTCCGTCACCAAGTTCAATGCCGGCTTTGCGCACAATGTCATTCCCGAGCAGGCGCAGCTTGCCGGCACGGTGCGCACGCTGGACCCCAAGATGCGCGAGGAGGCGGAAGCCCGCATCCGCCAGATCTGCAGCGGCCTTGCCGCGGCACACGGCGCGGAAATCACGGTCGGCTACCACCGCAACTATCCCGTCACCGTCAACCACCCGGACGAGACCAGCCATGCCGTCACGGTGGCGCGCGACATAGCAGGCGAGGCTGCGGTCGACCCGGCGCTCAACCCGATGATGGGTGGCGAGGATTTTTCCTACATGCTGCTGTCCCGCCCCGGCGCCTTCATCTTCATCGGCAACGGCGACACCGCCGGCCTGCACCACCCGGCCTACGACTTCAACGACGACGCCATCCCGCATGGGGTGACCTATTGGGTCAAGCTCGCCGAAAGCCGGCTTTCCGCCTGAAAACCACTTGGCTAAAAGGCCCGGCTTTTGTATGGGTGCAGTCAGTGGTCCCGTAGCTCAGCAGGATAGAGCACCAGATTCCTAATCTGGGGGTCGCGCGTTCGAATCGCGCCGGGATCACCATTTCTTCCAAAGATGATCCAGAACGCCGTCAGAGGATGAAGTCGGTCGCCTTGAGATTGATCTTTCCGTCAAGGAGGATGGAGAAGTCGGCGGTTCCGTCGCCGTCGATGTCGCTGAAAACCGTCGTCTTGCCGTCGGCGATTTCATAGCGCAGTTCGCCGGCCTTGCCGGTGAAATCGCCCTGGCCGAGGAATTTGAAGAACGGGGTTGCCCCGCTGCCGTTGTCGAGGGCGATCTTGCTGAGGTCGATCTTGTCGCCGCCCTTCTGGCTGAAATCCGTGATCGTGTCGCGGGTCCTGGCATCGGCGCCGGAATCGCCCCTGGCGGTGAACAGGAACACGTCTGCGCCCTTGCCGCCGGTCAGGACATTGCGGCCCGCGCCGCCGGCAAGGATGTCGGCGCCGAGGCCGCCGAACAGGTTGTCCGCTCCCGCGCCACCCTCAAGGCGATCGTTCCCGGCACCGCCGTAGAGCGTATCGTTGCCTGCTTCACCGCGCAGCGTATCGGCGCCGTCTCCGCCGCCCATCGTATCGTGGCCCTTGCCGCCGAAGAGGGTGTCGGAACCCTTGCCGCCATAGACCTGGTCGTCGCCGTCTCCGCCGTTCAGGCTGTCGTTACCGTCCCCGCCATAGAGCTTGTCTTCGCCGGCGCCTCCGAGCAGCGTGTCGTTGCCTTTGCCGCCAAAGAGTGCGTCCTTGCCGTCTCCGCCCTGGAGATCGTCGTTCCCATCGCCGCCGCCGATCGTGTCGTCGTCTTGCCCGCCGAAAACGGTGTCGTTACCGCCGCGCGCGAAAATGGTGTCGTCGCCTTTTCCGCCATCGACGATGTCGCGGCCATTGGTGCCGAAAAGCTGGTCGGCGCCGTCCGTGCCCTTTGTCGTTGGCGGATCAAGGGGGCGCGTCACGGTCTCAAGCGTAAACTTGCGCTGAAATATGCCGATATCGTCTTCAGCGCTGTTGCCCGACCAGCTGATGACCCAGCTGCCATCGTCAAGAACGGCGATGGAAGGATATCCCAAGGCAAAGTCGGCACCGTTTACCAGGGTTTCCCGGCCCACGGGCCTTCCCAATCGATCGAACACTTGCTGGAAGATCGCGCCGGAGATATCAGCCCAGGCAACCACCCAGCCGCCGCCGGGAAGGGACGCCGCAGTCTGCAGGGCTTGTGCGTCGAATGTCGTGGTGTTGACCCGGCTTTCAACGCCTCGCATCGAACCGTCGGCGTTGAAGGCCTGTTGATAGATGCCCAGACTGTCCCCATCCTGATATTCGGACGTCCAGGTTACCACCCAGCCGCCGTCTGCCAGAGTGGTGACGATCGGGTCGAGTATGCCGTAGTCGTCGTAATTCGCGCTGGTCAGCGTTTCCGAGTCTCTCGGCGTGCCGTCCGCGTCGAAGGTGCGAATGTGCAATTCGAACGAATCGTTGAAAAAGTCGTAGATAGTCCACACGGTCACCCAGCCGCCATCGGCAAGCGTCGCCACGCTTGGCTGGACACTGATAAGGTCGCCGGTGCTGCTGGAAAGCTGTGTCAGCCCGGTGGAGACGCCATTCAGATCGAAGCGCTGCTGGTAGATGCTCGTGTCGCCGCCCGATGTCTCCAATGTCCAGGTGACGACCCAACCGCCATCCGGCAGGGCGGCGGTGCTTTGTTCGTATTCGTCGTCGCCCACAAGGCCCGGACTGATGTCTGCCAGAAGCCCAACTGTGTTGCCAGTGGCGTCAAACCGTTGCTGGAGGACCTGTTCCGTCGTGCCGTCAGAGGTCGAAAAGTTCACGACCCACCCACCATCGGCGAGCGCGGTCACGGATGGGGAGAGTTCCAGGTCGGCCGACAGGGCATCTATGCGCGTTTCAACGCCTCTGCGGGTTCCATTCGCATTGAAGGCCTGTTGCAGGACTTCGCTATGCGTGCCTGCCAGATCGTACGCTATCCAGGTCACCACCCAACCGCCATCGCTCAGGCCGGTAACGGATGACTCGAACTCCACGTCATCCACCTGCGTGTTGACAAGCGAAATTCCGCCCATGATCAGTGCCATGAAACCGCCCCAGCCCCTCGTGCAGGTCTCGGCCCTCTGTTTCGCGTGAAAGCGCTGCGGAGGAACCCTCTAACGGCAAATTGCCGACCCCTGTTCACGGAAAGAGTAATACACAAATCGGCGATCAACTGCGCTCATTTTTTGAGACGCCGCCAAGCCTTCATTTCGCGTTGCACTCGACGAGGTTCGTTGGCGTGACGACGCAGTTTGCGGGGCGGTCGGTCGTGCAGGCGGCGAGCAAGGTGAGGGTGAGGATGATAGTGACGGGGCGCATCGGGCCTCCCTTGCGCTGCCCTGTTCGCATCGTCAGACGTCTTCCTTTTCGCGCTCCGGGGTCACCACGCGGGGCTTGGGGCGGATGGAGGGGACGAGCGAGGGTTTGGCGACGACCTTTGGCGTGGGCGCCTTGATGCCGAGCATGTTGCGGATGCGGTCGCTGACGAGTGGGCGGAAGCGGGTGGCGCGGAAGGGCATGTCGTCGGCGCCGTAGCCTTCCGGGCCGTCGTCCTTGCCGCGGTAGAGTTCCATCAGCTTGATACCGTAGAAGTCGCCGTCGACATAGTGGCGGTAGTGGCCGGCCCAGCGCACGGTGTAGATCTGGCCCTTGCGGATGCCCTGGTCGATCGAGACGTTCTTGAAACGGTCGTTGATGCAGACGACCTTCTGTCCGACCTGGAACGTGGGCATGCGGTGTTCCTTCTCAGAGCAATTCCAGCAAAAGTGTGAAGCGGTTTTGCGTTCGGAATTGCGTAAAGACCAAGATGTCGCGCCGGCTCAGCCGGTCTTCTTGCAGGTGACGCCCGATGCGTTCTCGCCCCTGGTCAGGTCGTAGAGCGTCGCCTCGTCGCCCTTGGTCCACCACTCGTAGCGGCCGCCGGCATATTTGGCGCCGGAGGCGGCCATGACATTGGCGGCGATGACCGTCTCTTCGGCGATCCGCAGGACCGCGAGCGAATTGGAGCCGACATTGATATATTCGACGACGACGCGCTGGTCGGCGTCGCACTGGTAGTTCAGCGTCTCGCGCGCCACGTTCTGTTCCGGCCCCGGAAGGCGGATGACGATGTCGGTGTTGTTCTTGAGCGCGGCAAGCCGGATCGGCGGTGCGCCTTCCTTGCCGGTCAAGTGCAGGATGCCGTTTTCGAGCTTCCACGAGGTGACCGTGCCGAGCGCGTCGAAGAACTTCTGCTCCTGGTCCATGATGGCAGGCGCGCACATCTTGCGCGTCGCGGCGGCGGGAGCGAAGGCGATGTTGCCGTTCTGCACCTTCAGCTTGCCGCGATAGGTGTTGCAGCCGCCATTGCCGCCGTAATTGCCGTCCGGCTTGATCTCCAGCGTCGTCTGCAGATCGTCGATCACGCCGTTGCCGCCGATATCCTCGGCAAGCCAGGTGCCGCCGAGACCACCCGGGACCGGCTCGTCGGCATAGGCCGGAACTGCCGCCAGAAAGGCGAGGCAGGCGAGGGTCCATACTCTCAGGCGTCGGTGCACAGATTTCTCCAATCGCGTCAGGGCGGAAGACCGCTTTGCCGGGACGTTATGGCCGACCGGGCGAAAAGGTCAAGCCGCGGGTTCCACAAGACGAACCAAGCCTTCGCTTTACAGCATTTCGATGACTTGTTGCAGGCGTCTTTCGCCTGTAGAGCCATTTGTAGAAAACAAGAAAAACGCGGAATTCACCATGGCTCCCGACCAGCGGCAGAAACGCCGCATCACCATTCTCGGCTCCACAGGTTCCATCGGCACCAGCACGCTCGACGTCGTGCGCCAGCTCGGCGGGCGCGAACGCTACGAGGTCGTGGCGCTGACCGGCAACGGCAATGTGGACCTGCTCGCCGCGCAGGCGAAGGATTGCGGTGCGCGGCTGGTCGTGACTGCCGACGAGAGCCGTTATGCCGACCTGAAGAATGCGCTTTCCGGCAGCGGCATCGAGGCGGCCGCCGGGCGTGCGGCGCTGATGGACGCGGCTTCGGGCGATGCGGATTGGGTGATGGCGGCGATCGTCGGCACGGCCGGCCTGGCGCCGACGCTGGCGGCGGCGAAGCGGGGCGCGGATATCGCGCTCGCCAACAAGGAATGCCTCGTCTCGGCCGGCGATCTGTTCGTCCAGGCGGTCGCCGAGGGCGGCGGGCGGCTCATTCCCGTCGATAGCGAGCACAGCGCGATCTTCCAGGCCCTGGAGGACGACCAGCGCCATGCCGTCGAGCGCATCGTGCTGACGGCCTCCGGCGGGCCGTTCCGCACCTGGAGCCGGGAGCAGATGGCAGGTGTGACGGCGGATATCGCCCGCGCCCATCCCAACTGGTCGATGGGGCTGAAAATCTCGATCGGCAGCGCCTCGATGTTCAACAAGGCGCTGGAAATGATCGAGGCGAAACATCTGTTCGATGTGCGGCCGGACCAGATCGAGGTCGTGGTGCATCCGCAGTCGATCATCCATTCCATGGTCGGATATGTCGATGGTTCCGTGCTGGCGCAGCTCGGCTCGCCCGACATGCGCACGGCGATCGGTTATGCGCTGACCTATCCGCAGCGCTCGGCGCTCAATGTCGACCGGCTGGATTTCGCAAAGCTCTCGCGGCTCGATTTCGAGGCGCCGGACGAGGTGCGTTTCCCGGCGCTCAGGCTTGCCCGCACGGCGCTGGAACGCGGCGGTTTGCAGGGGGGCGTGATGAATGCTGCCGAGGAGGTGGCGTTCCACGCTTTCGTCAGCGGGCGCATCGGGTTTCTGGAAATGGCCGATATTGCCGAGCAGGTGATGGACAGGCTCAGCCATCTGCCGCAGGCCACGTCGATGGACGACGTCTTCGCCGCAGACGAAGAAGCCCGGCGGGTGGCCGCCGGGCTCATCGGATAGGTCTCGCTTAATTTCGTTTAAGCAACGGCGCGGGCGAGCGCGCAGCGCGACCAGAGCGAATGCAGGGCGCCGACGAGATGGTCGATATCGGCATCCGTGTGCAGCGGCGTCGGCGTGATGCGCAGGCGCTCGGTCTTCTTCGGCACGGTCGGGTAGTTGATCGGCTGGACGTAGATGCCGAAATTGTCGAGCAGCAGGTCCGAGATCCATTTGCACTTGGCGGCGTCGCCCACCATCACCGGCACGATGTGGCTGGGGTTCGGCATATGCGGGATGCCGGCGCGGTCAAGAGCCGAGCGGAGGCGCCGCACGCGCTCCTGATGGGCGAAGCGTTCGACCTGGCTGACCTTGAGGTGGCGGATGGCGGCGCATGCACCGGCGGCGATCGTCGGCGGCAGGGAGGTGGTGAAGATGAAGCCGGAGGCAAACGAGCGGACGAAATCGCAGAGCGCGGCCGAGCCGGCGATATAGCCGCCCATCACGCCGAAGGCCTTGCCGAGCGTGCCCTCGATGAGGGTGAGGCGGTGCATCAGGCCTTCGCGTTCGGCAATGCCGCCGCCGCGCGGGCCGTACATGCCGACGGCATGCACTTCGTCAAGATAGGTCATCGCGCCGTATTTGTCGGCGAGGTCGCAGATTTCCTTGATGGGGGCGATATCGCCATCCATCGAATAGACCGATTCGAAGGCGATCATTTTGGGCGCACGCGGGTCGGCGCTGGCAAGCTTGGCTTCGAGATCCTTGAGGTCGTTGTGCTTCCAGATCACGCGCTCGCATTTCGAGTGGCGGATGCCCTCGATCATCGAAGCGTGGTTGCCGGCATCGGAAAAACAGATGATGCCGGGGATCTTCGAACAGAGCGTGCCGAGGGCTGCCCAGTTGGACACATAGCCCGAGGTGAAGAGCAGGGCCGATTCCTTGCCGTGCAGGTCGGCGAGTTCGCGCTCCAGCAGGACATGGTGGTGGTTGGTGCCGGAAATGTTGCGGGTGCCGCCGGCACCGGCGCCACACTGGTCGATGGCGTTCTTCATCGCCTCGGTGACGGTCGGGTGCTGGCCCATGCCGAGATAGTCGTTCGAACACCAGACCGTGACGTCCTGCGGGCCGCCTGCCGTGTGGCGCGTCGCCTTCGGGAAGTTGCCCTTCTGGCGCTCCAGGTCGGCGAAAACGCGGTAACGGCCTTCCTGATGCAGGCCGCCAAGCTCGTTCTTGAAGTAGGTCTCGAAGTCCATCCAGAGTCTCCAGTCCGGCAATCGCCCGGACACTAGTTACCGGACACCGTCATCGTTGGCTGTCGTTCAATCGGCTATATCAGGCGCCCTTCCGCTGCAACGATCAGCGCTGCGGCAAATTGCGCCACCTTTGAACCATTCCAATGTATCTTAAGCCCCCAAAGGCCATTTCCTGTTGATGCATGTCAAGTCTGCATGAAAAAAGGACGGTCTCAACCGTCCTTTTAATCGAACAGTTTCAACTTTTTCGAGGGGTCAGGCGGCGGCGACCGCGCGCTTGGCCATGACTTTCACCAGATTAGCCCGGTATTCCGCGCTTCCGTGGATGTCGGAAAGCAGGTCGGAGGCGTCCACGTCGACGCCGGCGGCGGCATCAGCCGACCAGTTGGCGGCAAGCGCATCCTCCAGCCCGGCATGGCGGAACACGCCGTTGGAGCCGGCGCCCGTCACCGCCACCCGCACGCCGCCATCCGCCCGTTTCGCCACGAAGACGCCGGCCATCGCATAACGCGAGGCCGGGTTGGGGAATTTGGAATAGGCGGCCCTGGCCGGCGCGTCGAAGGTGACGGCGACGATGATTTCGCCCTCTTCCAGCGCCGTCTCGAAGAGGCCCGTGAAGAAGTCGTCGGTGGGGATTTCGCGGGCATTGGTGACGATCGTCGCGCCCAGCGCCAGCATGGCGGACGGGTAGTCGGCGGCGGGGTCGTTGTTGGCGATCGAGCCGCCGATCGTGCCCATATGCCGCACATGCGGGTCGCCGATATGGGAGGCGAGGTGGCAGATCGCCGGGCAGGCCGCCTTCAGCTCCGCCGAGGTCGCGACCTCGGCATGCGTCGTGCCGGCGCCGATCCGGACCCGGCTGCCGTTGACGGAAATGCCCTTCATTTCCGCGATATGGCGGAGATCGACGAGATCGGACGGGGCCGCCAGCCGCTGCTTCATGGTGGGGATCAGCGTCATGCCGCCGGAGACATATTTCGCCTCGTCGGAGGAGGACTGCTGCTTGACGGCGTCGGTGATCGAGGACGCGCGATGGTAATTCGTGGCGTACATGGTTCCCTCCGTCAGTTGGCGGCAAGCCGCGCAGCCGCCCAGACCTTCTGGGGCGTTGCGGGCATGGTGAGGTCGTTGTTGCCGATGGCGTCGGTGATGGCGTTCATCAGCGCCGGCGGCGAGCCGATGGCGCCCGCCTCGCCGCAGCCCTTGATGCCGAGCGGATTGTTCGGGCAGGGCGTGACCTGGTGCGAGACGTTGAAGGACGGCAGGTCGTCGGCGCGCGGCATGGTGTAGTCCATGTAGCTCGCCGTCAGCAGCTGGCCCGTGTCGGGATCATAATGCACGCCCTCCAGCAGCGCCTGGCCGATGCCCTGCGCGATGCCGCCATGCACCTGGCCCTCGACGATCATCGGGTTGATGATGTTGCCGAAGTCGTCGGCGGCGACGAACTGCACGATCTTGGTCTTGCCGGTCTCCGGATCGACCTCGACCTCCGCGATGTAGCAGCCGGCCGGGAAGGTGAAGTTGGCCGGATCGTAGAAGGCGCCTTCCTTCAGGCCCGGCTCCATGCCGGAGGGCAGGTTGTGCGCGGTATAGGCGGCGAGCGCCATCTGGAACCACGGCACGGTCTTGTCGGTGCCGGCGACCTTCAGGGCGCCGTTCTCGATGACGATGTCGCTCTCGTCGGCCTCCATCAGGTGCGCTGCGATCTTTTTCGCCTTCGCCTCCACCTTGTCGAGTGCTTTCACGATGGCGGACATGCCGACGGCGCCGGAGCGCGAGCCATAGGTGCCCATGCCCATCTGCACCTTGTCGGTATCGCCGTGTACGATGGAGACGCTGTCGATCGGCACGCCGAAGCGGTCGGCGACGAGCTGGGCGAAGGTCGTCTCATGGCCCTGGCCGTGGCTGTGCGAGCCGGTCAGCACTTCGATCGTGCCGACCGCATTGACGCGCACCTCCGCCGATTCCCAGAGGCCGACACCGGCACCGAGCGAGCCGACCGCGGCCGACGGCGCGATGCCGCAGGCCTCGATATAGCAGCTCATGCCTATGCCGCGTTTCATGCCCCGGCTGGCGGCTTCCGCCTTGCGGGCGGGAAAACCGTTCCAGTCGGCGGCCTGCATGGCGGCTTCCAGCGAGGCTTCGTAGTCGCCGGCGTCGTAATTCATGATGACCGGCGTCTGGTAGGGGAAGGTGCGGATGAAGTTGGCGCGGCGCAGTTCCGCCGGCGAGACGCCGAGTTCGCGCGCCGCCGTCTCCATCGTGCGTTCGAGCAGGTAGGTCGCTTCCGGCCGCCCGGCGCCGCGATAGGCATCGACGGCGACGGTGTTGGTGTAGACGGCGCGCACATTGGCGTGGATCGCCGGGATGGCGTACTGGCCCGAGAGCAAGGTCGCATAGAGATAGGTTGGCACGGCGGAGGAGAAGAGCGACATGTAGGCGCCGAAATTGGCGATCGTGTCGACCTTCAGCGCCGTGATGCGGTTGTTCGCGTCGAAGGCCATCTTGACCGTCGAGACATGGTCGCGGCCGTGGGCGTCCGTCAGGAAGGCCTCGGTGCGGTCGCACGTCCACTTCACGGGCACGCCGGAGCGCTTGGAGGCCCAGAGACAGACGATCTCTTCGGGATAGATGTAGATCTTCGAGCCGAAGCCGCCGCCGACATCGGGGGCGATGACGCGTAGCTTGTTTTCCGGCGCGACATTGTAGAAGGCGCTCATGACGAGGCGCGCGACATGCGGGTTCTGGCTCGTCGTGTAGCAGGTATAGTGGTCCTCGGCGGAATCGTAGATGCCGAGCGCTGCCCGCGGTTCCATCGGGTTCGGCGCGAGGCGGTTGTTGATGATCTTCATTTCCGTGACATGGGCGGCGGCTGCGATGGCCGCATCGGTCGCATCACCGTCGCCGATCTGCCAGTCGTAGATGAGGTTGCCGGGCGCTTCCGGATGCAGCTGCGGCTGGCCGGCTTCGAGCGCCTTCACCGCATCGGTGACGGCGGGCAGCACGTCGTAGTCGACGACGACGGCTTCGGCCGCGTCGCGCGCCTCGCCCATCGTGTCGGCCACCACCACGGCGACGGCGTCGCCGACATAACGCACCGTCTCATGCGCGATCGGCCGCCAGGCGCCCATCTTCATCGGCGAACCATCCTTGGAATGGATCATCCAGCCGCAGATCAGGTTGCCGATGCCATCGTCCAGCATCTGCTTGCCGTTCAAGACCGCGATGACGCCCGGCATCTCCTCGGCCGCAGACGTATCGAGGCTCCTGATCTTCGCATGCGCGTGCGGCGAGCGCACGAATGCGGCATAGCGCATGCCCGGCACGGACATGTCGTCCGTATAACGGCCCTGGCCCATCAGGAACCGCTTGTCTTCCTTTCGCGCGACGCGCGCGCCGATACCTTCGACACCCATCTTCATCTCCTCCACAGAATGAGCGAATAGCGAATAGGGAGTAGCGAATAGGGGGGAGTGGCGTGGGTGCGGTGTTGCGCCCTATTCGCCACTCGCCATCCCTATTCGCTGCCCTTATTCCGCAGCCTGCCGGCCTGCCGCGCCCATGTCTTCGGCAGCGGCGAGGATGGCTTTCACGATGTTATGGTAGCCGGTGCATCGACAGATATTGCCTTCGAGGTTCTCGCGCACCGTCTTCTCGTCGAGCTGAGCCCCGTAGCGGTTGATCATGTCGACCGCAGTCATCACCATGCCGGGCGTACAGAAGCCGCATTGCAGGCCGTGATTGGCCTTGAAGGCGGCCTGGACGGGGTGAAGCTCGCCGTTGGCGGCAAGGCCCTCGATGGTAAGGATGTCGGACCCCGCAGCCTGGGCCGCGAGGATGGAACAGCTTTTGACGGCCTTGCCGTCCATGTGCACGACGCAGGCCCCGCACTGGGAGGTATCGCAGCCGACATGGGTTCCGGTGAGGCTTAGATTGTCTCGGATGAAGTGCACAAGCAGCGTGCGGTCCTCACACTCCTTGCTCACCTTCCGGCCATTGACGGTCATTGCCACTTTCGCCATTCGTTCCTCCCTGGCGGTTCCTTGTCCGCTGGGGCCGATCGATCCGACGTTACATGCAGCGGGCGTCTCGCGACGCGGGCCTGGGATCAGACGACACCAGCAATCTTCATTCGCGCGCATTGCATTCCGGCAGCCTGAGGCCGCACTCGACGCGGCCCCAACAGTCATATCATTTGACTTTTTGCGGCGCCGATCAACCGCTACTTTGGGGCGCAGGCGAAATTTCTCGTGACCGCCGATAGGCGCGGGCTTACCAAACGAAATGGAAACGATATTTATTCGCCGCTCAAAAAAATAGTTGAATGGCATGGACTTCCCGATTTCCGAGTATATTTTCGATCCCGGACAGACCAACCGTCGATGACGGCCCCGGTATGTGTCTGAGTAGAAGGGGATAGGCGGACCCGGCAAACGCGGCCGCCACTCAACTTTGGAGAAGATCTTCATGAAGAAAGTCATTGCGCTCGTTCTGGTCGGCCTCGCCGTCGCCAGCTGCACGCAGACGGAAAAGGGTGCGGGTATCGGCGCCGTCTCCGGCGCGATCATCGGTGGCGCCGTCACGGGTGACGTCCGCGGTGCTGCCGTGGGTGCTGCCATCGGCGGCGTTTCGGGTGCTGTCATCGGCAGCGTTTCCGAACAGCCGGGCCAGTGCTACTACCGTGACCGCTACGGCCGCCGCTATATCGACCGGTGCCCGTCGGGTTACTAATACCCCAATTCATGCAACCTATACGAAGCCCCGGAGTGTCTCCGGGGCTTTTGCTTTTGCGAGTGTGACGTAAAATCACCGCTCCGGTGCTTCAAATCTTGTTTCCATCCGTGTAAAACCACCGTTAACATTACGGAAAACCTAACGCGTTAGGGTCTTTTCCTGCCTGAAAGCTCTGGATGAACCAGAGCGCCCGAAGTTTGTGACGGAAGCTGCCGGTCCGCCGTTTGCCCCGCACCCCAAGGAGTAAAGGCGACGGACAACTGCGGATGCGGGATAAAGTGAACCGGCCGGAAAAGAGTTTTGCGTTTCTGAGAGCTGGCACCGCGCTCGCGGTTGCTGCCGCGTTGTTCTGCGGCCCGCTTTCCGTCGGACCGGCCTCGGCCTTCGAAATCTTCGGCATGAAGTTCTTCGAGGACGAGGAGGAAACCAACGCCGTCATCGATCCCGTCAACTACACACTGACGCTTGAGCCGGGCACGGACGACGGCGACCTGAAAGAGGCGATCGAGAACACGGCGCGCCTCAAGCAGGACGAGGGCACGCCGGTTTCCGGCGATCTCGGCCTCGTCATCAAGGCGCGTGACGACCGCGACCGCATCCTCGCCGCGCTCTATGAAAACGCCCGCTACGGCGGCGTGGTGACGGTCACCATCGACGGCCAGGACCTCGATTCCCTGCCGCCCAATCCGGAATTCAACACGAGCGGCGCCATCCCGGTGACGATCAGCGTCGAGCCCGGCCCGGCCTTCACCTTCGGCGACGTCGTCTTTTCCGGTGATGCCGAGGGGCGCAATCCGGCCGACTACGGGCTGGTGCCCGGTGCCCGGGCCGATTCCACCATCATCCTGAAGGCCGGCGAGAAGATGGTCGTCGATCTCAAGGCGGAAGGCCGGCCGCTTGCCAAGCTGACGGAACGCAACGCCACGGCCGACCACAAGACGCAGACCGTGGATGTGGTGATCGCCGCCGAGGGCGGGCCGGTGGCGCCTGTCGGCGAGGTCGGCGTGACCGGCACCAAGACGGTCGATCCGGGTTTCGTGCAGCGCTATTCGCGCATCAATGCCGGCCAGCCCTATTCGCCGGAGGCGCTGACAAAGGCCGCCGAACGACTGCGCACGCTCGGCGTCTTCTCCAGCGTCACGATCCGCGAGGCAGACAAGCTGGCGCCGGATGGTTCGCTGCCGATGACCATCGAGGTCTCCGAGGGCAAACACCGCTATTTCGGCGTCGGCGCGCAGGTTTCCAACACCGACGGTCTGGGCCTGCAGGGCTATTGGGGCCATCGCAACCTGTTCGGCGAGGCGGAATCGCTGCGCGTGGAAGGGGCGATCAACCGGATCGGCGAGACCAAGGATGTCGGCAATCTCGATTATTCGAGTGCCATCCTGTTCTCCAAGCCCGGCGCCTTCGGGCCGGCGACCACGTTCAATGCCAGCGTGAAGGCCTCGATCGTCGATCCGGATGCCTACAGGGCCTTCACGATCACGGGGGCTGCCGGCGTCGCGATCGAGCTTTCCGATACGGATACGGTGAGCGGCGGCGGCGAGGTCATGTGGAGCGACGTCGACGACGCCTTCGGCAAGAACAACTATCTCACCGTCGCCATTCCGATCGAATATGTGCGTGACACGCGCGACGACAAGCTGAACCCGACGGAAGGCTATCGCGCGATGCTGAGCGCGAAGCCGAGCTACGAGATCGAGCGCGGCACCTTCTTCTCCAGCTTCGAAGGCGCGATCACCGGCTACCAGGCGCTCGGCGAGGAAAAACGCTTCGTGCTGGCCGGAAAGATCGCGGCCGGCACGATCATCGGCGGCGACGAACTCTCCGACATTCCGGCGACGCGGCGCTTCTTCCTGGGTGGTGGCGGCACGGTGCGCGGTTACGGCTACCAGGAGATTTCGCCGCGCGACAGCCGCAACAAGCTGCTCGGCGGCCGCTCCTACGTGGCAGCCTCGGCGGAGGCGCGCATCGGCGTCACCGAGACGATCGGCGTCGTGCCTTTCCTCGATGTCGGCACGGTTTCGACGGACGAGGTGCCGGATTTCAACGATATCCGGGCGGGTGCCGGCATCGGCCTGCGCTACGCGACGCCGTTCGGGCCGCTCCGGCTCGATGTCGCGGTGCCGCTCAAGAAATATCCGGGCGGAACCTCTTTCGGGGTTTATGCCGGTATCGGCCAGTCCTTCTGACTGTCGCCCCAATTTTCGTCTAGGCTCTTGATCGATTGCGCGATTTGGATTCAAGACGTTGAGGAGCGAATGTTTGCGCTCCCCGCACGCGAAATGGATGATGCATGAACAGGCTGTCCCGAATTCTCCGCGCCACGCTTCGATATATCGGCTACGCCCTCGTGCTTGTGCTGGTTGTTCTTGTCGCGGCGATCGGATTTGTCGGTTTTACCGATGCGGGCGCGCGTTTTGCGGTTTCGCAGGTGGAGAAGATCGCGGCTGCGAGCGGACAGGTCATCTCGATCAGCGAACCGTCCGGCCTGCTCACCGGCAAGCTGCGGGCCGGCACGATCACCATCGGCGACGACAAGGGCACCTATGCGGAAATCCGCGACCTCGCGGTCGACTGGTCGCCGTGGGAACTGTTGTTCTTCAGCTTCGATGCCGAGCGCATTGCCGCCTCGTCCGTCTCCCTGCTGCGCCTGCCGGAGCCCAAGCCGGATGCGGAGAAATCCGATACGCCGTTCACGCTGCCGGTAGAGGTTCATGTCGACGCGCTGGAGGTTCCGGAGCTTTTCGTATCGGGCACGGTCGCGGGCCGCGACCAGCGCATCGTCCTGTCGGGCAGTGGCGATGCCACGGCCGATAGCGTCGCGGTCAAGCTTTCCGCCTCGGAACAGGCGCGGCCCGATGCCCGCGTCAACGCCGACATCGTCTTCAACCCGGCCGACAACCAGCTTCGCCTGGAAGCCGACGTCGCCGAGCCGAAGGGCGGGCTGCTGGCGGCACTGCTGAAGCTGCCGAACGATCCCGCCGTCGCGATCCGGCTCACGGGTGATGGCCCGCTCTCCGAATGGACTGGCCGCCTTTCCGCAGCCCTCGACGGCACGGAAATGCTGCGCGTCGACGGGCGCCATGACCTCTCGGCTAATGGGCTGCACACGATCGCGCTCAGCGGCGGCGGAACGTTCGACGCGCTGATGCCGCCGCAGCTTCGCCCGCTCTTTGCCGGCGAGACCGGCATCGATGTCGTCGCGGCCTTCGACGGCTCGGACATGCTGCGCATCGAGAAAGGCTCGATTTCGACCGGCGCGATGACGCTCGGCGCATCGGGCACCGTCAGCGCCAAGGGCGCAAACGACCTCGACGTGAAACTGGCCGGCCGGGATGGGCCGATCGATTTCCGCTGGCCGCTGGCCGGGGGCGATGCGCGCGTGCTGATCGACGGCGCCGATATTTCACTGACCGGCGAGGCGAGTGCTGCGGCGCTCCAGGTGGATGCGACGGTCGTTTCCGCCGAGCTGCCGGCCGGTAGGGTGGAAAACGTCCGCCTTTCGGCCAGGAGCGATGCCTTCAACGTCGCAAGCCAGTCCGGCCGCGTGGATGTGACGCTGGAAACGGGTGGTACGGCATTTGCCAATGCCGATCTCGACCGTATGGTGAAAGGTCCCGCGAAGCTCGTCGCTACGCTGAACGTGTCGCCAAGCGAGATCGCCTTCGACCCCGCGACGCTCGAGAGCGCCAGCATCGGCGGCACGCTCTCGGGCCGCTACGGCCTCGAAAGCCGCGAGGCGGATGTCAACTTCCGGCTCTTCGCGCTGCCGGCCGTCCTGCCGCCGGCGCTGTCCGGCAAGTTCGACACGACGATCGCGATGGAAGGACGGGTCCAACTGGCGAGCGACGGCGGCGTCCAGGTCTCCGGCCTTCAGGTCAAGTCCGGCACGCTGGAGACTGCGGGCACGGTGTCGCTCGGCGGCGGCAATCTCGACGCCGCACTGACCGGCAAGGTGCTCAACCTCGGCAAGCTGCTCGCGGATGCCTCGGGCGAGGCGGCCTTCGAGCTTTCCGCGACCGGGCCGGTGCAGGGGCTCGATGTTTCGGCCAAGGTCACATCGAGCGGCGCGACGCTCTCCGGCCGCACACTCAGCGATCTCGTCGTGACGCTCACCGGCAAAGCCGTTGCCGACAGCCCGTCCGGCGAATTGACGGCGACCGGCGCGCTCGACGGGCAGCCGATCAACGTGCGTTCCAACATTACGTCGGAAGGCGGGCGCATCTCGGTGCCGGTGCTGGAGGCGGAAATCGGCCCGAACACACTGAAGGGGTCGCTGGCACTCGCCGAGAATTTCATGCCGAACGGCATCATCCGCTTCAATTTCCCGGATCTTGGCCTGCTCGCCGCCATGGCCGGCCAGCAGGCGGCCGGCGACCTCGCCGGCCAGGTGGAAATCGCGACGACCAACGGCAAGACATCGGCGACGGTGCAGGCGTCCGGCTCCGCCATCCGGCGCGACGCGGTGAGCATCACCAAGCCGGCCGTCGATCTCACCATCGCCGACCTTGCCACCGCCGCGATCACCGGCACGGTGCGCGCCGAGCGGATCGCGTCCGGCGAGAACCGGCTTGACGCGCTGCGCCTCGATTTTTCGCGCGAAGGGCAAGCGACCAATTTCGATCTCGCCGGCCGGCTCGACGGCGCGCCGCTCGTGACGAAGGGCAAGGTCCTCCAGCGAGACGGCGGCCTCGATGTCGCCTTGCAGGCCTTCGAAGCGGCACCGCGGCGCATCGCGCTGAAGCTCGCCAAGCCGACGACCATCGGCGTCACCAATGGTGTGGCGACGCTCGACGGGCTCACGATCCAGGCAGGCCGCGGCTCCGTCGCGGTCTCCGGCCGGGCGGGGGAGACGCTCGATCTGTCGCTTCGCCTCAGTGCGCTGCCGGCCGATCTCGTCAATAATTTTGCGGCCGGTCTCGGTGCCGAGGGTGCAATCAGCGGCACGGTGACGGTCAAGGGCCGGGCGGCGGCACCCGTCGTCGACTACGCGCTCGACTGGAGCGGGGCGCAGACGAGCCAGACCCGCGGGGCGGGCATCGGCGCGCTCAGCATCAATGCCAAGGGCGCCTTCGCGAACAACCAGGTCCGGCTCGATACGGTGCTCTCCGGCGCCGGTGGTCTTTCCTTCCGCGGCGGCGGCACGGTCGGCATCGGCGGTGCCACGCCGCTCGGGCTGAAATTCAACGGCACGGTGCCGTTCGGCCTGTTGCAGGGGCAGCTCTCCGCGCAGGGTTTCGTGCTGACCGGCAATGCCAATGTCGACGTGTCGATCGGCGGCACGGCGGCGGCGCCGTCGGTTACCGGCAGCATCACGGCGGGCGGCGCGCGCCTCGTCGATGTGCGCCGCAACCTCGCGGTGGAGAACCTGACGATCCGCGTCACCATGGACGGGCGCCAGGCGGTGATCGAGACCGTCTCCGGCAAGCTCGCCAGCGGTGGCCAGCTTTCGGCGAGCGGCCGCGTCGGCATCGATCCGGCAAGCGGCTTCCCGGTTGACGTCACGGTGAAGCTCGGCAACATTACCTATGTTGACGGCACGCTGGTGACCGCCAATGTCGCGGGCGACCTGACGCTGAAGGGGCCGGTTGCGGCCCTCTCGCTGGGCGGCAAGGTGCGCATCAACAAGGCGAACGTCACCATTCCGCAGAAACTGCCGGCCTCGCTCTCCGAAATCGCCATCAAGCACCGCAACGCGCCGGCCGACGTCAAGCGCATGACGGCGGATGTCCAGCGCGACCAGGGCGGCGGCGGCGATGGCGCCTCGCGGGGCATCGCGCTCGATCTGACGATCGAGGCGCCGGGCCAGCTTTTCGTACGGGGACGCGGCATCAACGCGGAGCTCGGCGGCAGCCTGAAGATCACCGGCACCTCGTCATCGCCTGTCGTCTCCGGCGGCTTCGAGCTTCGGCGCGGGCGCATGGAGATCCTGACGCGCCGCCTCGATTTCACCAGCGCCCATATCGGCTTTGCCGGCGGCCTCGTGCCGACGGTCAACCTGGTCGCCGCAAGCACGGCCGGCACCACGGAAATCACCGTCACCGTGGCGGGCCAAGCCAACAATCCGACGGTCACCTTCGCCTCCTCGCCCTCTCTGCCGCAGGACGAAATCCTGGCACAGCTCATCTTCAACCGCTCGATGTCGAACCTTTCGGCAGTGCAGATCGCGCAGCTCGCCTCCGCCGCAAGCCAGCTTGCCGGCGGCAGCTCGACCGGACTGCTCGACAGCCTGCGCAGCAAGCTCGGCGTCGACGACCTCGACATCACGACCGACGCCGAAGGCCGGGCGGCCGTCTCGGCCGGCAAATACCTGAACGAGCGAACCTATATCGAGCTGAAGCAGGACCCGGAAACCAACGGCGCCAAGGCTGTCATCAATCTCGATGTCGGCCGTGGGCTAAAACTGCGCGGCGAAGCGGGCAGCGGGGGCAGCGCGGGTGCGGGTATCTTCTACGAGAAGGAATACTGAGGCCGATAGGCTCTCGCACTTCGCCTCACCCTGAACGTCATCCTCGGGCTTGACCCGAGGATGACGTTCAGGGTGGGGCAACAGGTGAGCCGGCTCACGCCAGCGCGTTCTTCGTCGTTTTCAGCAAAATATTCGTCTCGGTCACCGTGATGCCGTCGATGAGGCGGATGCGGTGGAGCGTTTCGTCGAAGGTGCCGAGGTCGCGGTCTTCGAGTTCGGCGATGAAATCCCAGCGGCCGTTGGTGGAGTGCAGCGCGCGCACCTGCGGCAGGCCGCGAAGCTGGGCGGCCACGCGGTCGGCCATCTTGCCGTGCACCTCGATCATGACGATGGCGCGCACGCCGCTTCCGGTCAGCTCCGCGCCGGTGCGGATGGTGAAGGCGGCGATCGTTCCCGATGAGACGAGCCGCTCGATGCGCGCCGCCACCGTCGCCCGCGAGGCGCCTGTGGCGGCGGCGAGCGAGGAGACCGGCGTGCGGGCATTGTGGCGCAGCGCGCTGATCAGCGCGTGGTCGAGATCATCGAGACTTACCATTGTGTCGCCCGGTGCTTTGCAAAATGCTGAAATGAGCCGCCTATTTGTCAGTTTTTCCTCTTTTTGCCAACAGCGTGAGGGGTAATAATCGGGCAAAACCGGGCGTACCGGCCCTCACGCACCTGCGGGGAAACCATGGCTGAAAATGACAAGCACATCGCGCTGATCGGCGCACCACTCGAAGAAGGTTCCGGCCGCCGCGGCGCGGCGATGGGGCCGACGGCGCTGCGCATCGCGGGCGTCGACACGACCCTGATCGAACTCGGGCACACGGTGACGGACGAAGGCGACCTGCGCCCGCTGCCGGCGCGCGACCTCGCCAACCATCCGAAGGCGAACAACCTGCAGATCGTCGCGGCCTTCACCCGTGCGCTCGACACGGCGGTCTACGATGCGGCGCGCGGCGGAAAGTTCCCGCTTATTCTCGGCGGCGACCACGCGCTGTCGATGGGCTCCGTCTCCGGCATGGCGCGTTATGCCGCCGATGTGGGCCGCCCGCTCTTCGTGCTCTGGCTCGATGCGCATGCGGACTTCAACTCGCCGGCAAGCTCGCCCTCGGGCAACATGCACGGCATGCCGGTCGCCTTTTTCTGCGGCGAGGCCGAATTCGCGCCGATCCTCGAAGCGGGCCGCCCGATGGTCGATCCGAAGAATGTCTTCCAGGTCGGTATCCGCTCCGTCGATGCGCGCGAGCGCGAAGAGATCGCCGAGCACGGCGTCAATGTCTACGACATGCGCTCGATCGACGAAACCGGCATGGCGCATATCATGCATGACATCATCGCCCGCATCAAAGCGGCAAACGGCCTGCTGCATGTCAGCCTAGACGTCGATTTCCTCGATCCGGAACTGGCGCCGGGCGTCGGCACCACGGTGCCGGGCGGTGCGACCTTCCGCGAGGCCCATCTCATCATGGAGATGCTCTGCGACAGCGGCCTCGTCTCCTCGCTCGACCTCGTCGAGCTGAACCCGTTCCTCGACGATCGCGGCAAGAGTGCGCGCATCCTCGTCGAACTGACCGCAAGCCTCTTCGGGCGCCGCATTCTCGACCGGCCGACCCGCAGCGCCTGAACCCCTGGAGGACTTATGACGCCGTCGACCGAAAGCCTGATCGAAACCGAGTACCGTCTCGGCGCCCATAACTACAAGCCGCTCGACGTCGTGCTGTCGCGCGGCGAGGGCGTGTTTGTCTGGGATATCGACGGCAACCGCTATCTCGACTGCCTTTCGGCCTATTCGGCGGTCAACCAGGGGCATTGCCATCCGAAAATCCTGGCGGCGATGGTGGAGCAGGCGCAGAAGCTGACGCTCACCTCGCGCGCCTTCCGCAACGACCAGCTTGCGCATTTCTACGAGGAGATCGCGGCGCTCACCGGTTCGCACAAGGTGCTGCCGATGAATTCCGGGGCGGAAGCCGTGGAGACCGCGGTGAAGGCGGTGCGCAAGTGGGGCTACGAGGTGAAGGGCGTGCCGGAAGGGCGCGCCGAGATCGTCGTGTGCTCCAACAATTTTCATGGCCGCACCATGGGCATCGTCGGGTTCTCGACGGATCCGGATGCGCGCACCGGCTTCGGCCCCTTCGCCCCCGGTTTCCGGCACGTGCCCTTCGGCGATCTCGATGCGTTTCGCGCGGCGATCAACGAAAATACCGTCGCCTTCCTGATCGAGCCGATCCAGGGCGAGGCGGGTGTGATCATTCCGCCGGCCGGTTATTTCACGGCGGTGCGCGAGCTCTGCACGAGACATGGCATCACGCTGATCCTCGATGAGATCCAGACCGGCCTCGGCCGCACCGGCAAGCTGCTCGCCGAGGAGCATGAGGGCATCGAGGCGGATGTGACGCTGGTCGGCAAGGCGCTGTCCGGCGGCTTCTATCCGGTTTCGGCGGTGCTTTCGAACAGCGAAGTGCTCGGCGTGCTGCAGCCCGGCCAGCATGGCTCGACCTTCGGCGGCAATCCGCTGGCCTGCGCCATCGCGCGTGCCGCGCTGAAGGTGCTGGTCGAGGAGGACATGATCGGCAATTCTGAGCGCATGGGCGACCGTTTCCAGGAAGGCCTCAAGGGCATCCGCTCCAATATCATCAAGGACGTGCGCGGCCGGGGCCTGATGCTGGCCGTGGAGCTCGACCCTGCCGCCGGCGGCGCACGCAAATATTGCGAGGCGCTGAAGGAGCGCGGCATCCTCGCCAAGGATACCCATGGCGACACGATCCGCATCGCCCCGCCGCTGGTCATCACCGGCGACCAGGTGGATTGGGCGCTCGAACAGTTCGAGGCCGTGCTGCGCACCTGACGGCGGCGGCAGGCGGGAAAGATCGAAGGCCCTGCGGCGACGCGGGGCCTTTCCGCATTTTCGGCACGACAAATGACCGGCGTTTGAAAGATTTTAACCAGGGCATGCATAGGATCGCATCACGAAGCAGACCAAACTGGGCAGATCCAACTGGAAAGATCCCGATGACCTCCATCAAGACGACTGGCTTTGCCGGTGACACGCTCGAAATCATTGCATTCCGCCTGCATGATCAGGAATTCTGCGTGAAGACGACCACGATCCGCGAAATCCGCGGCTGGGCGCCGTCCACGCCGATCCCGCATTCGCCGCCGGACGTCATCGGCGTGATGAACCTGCGCGGCACGGTGATCCCGATCATCGACCTCGCCCACAAGCTCGGCATGAAGAGCACGGAAGCCAACGAGCGCAGCGCCATCGTGGTGGCCGAAGTGCACAGCATGGTCGTCGGCCTCGTCGTCGACCGGGTGTCCGACATCCTCACCATCCGCAGCGAGCAGATCCAGCCCGTGCCGGAAGTGACGACTTCCTTCGACAAGGCCTATGCCGAGGGCATCATCGCCCACGAGAACGGCATGATCTGCTTCCTCAACCTGTCGCGCATGTTCAAGGAGCGCGACGTGGAAGACATGGCGGCCTGATCGCCCTCAACTATTCACGACATGCCGGAACCGCCGTGCGTTTGCACGGCGGTTTTTTATTGTCTACTTAAAAACGCAACTTTCGAGTGAATTCGAGAATCATCAGGTAATCGCTTGCCTGACGTTACGTGAATACCTCGTTTTCCAGTCTATCCGTAAGTTATTGTTATATAACAGATCCAAAAAGTCGCCGCTCGATTTTCATCAAATCTTAAGTCTGTTTCGCCATCTTTGATTGTAGAAGGAAATTTCTTCGGTCCGGCATGACGCCTCCCGCGAAGATGTATTCACCGCAGATCGTGCACGGTCGCCAAGGTGCTCCGTGCAGGAACGTCAACAACCGACGATCGCCGCGCGCCATCCGGCAAGTCTTGACGATCGCACAGAGGGACAGGTCATGCTTTCATTCGCGAAGTCCATGGATGCGGGCCAAATATTCGACGCGCTGTCACGTTCGCAGGCCGTGATCCAGTTCGATCTTACCGGCACTATTCTGTCCGCCAACGAGAATTTCTGCCGGGCGCTCGGTTATGACCTGAAGGACATCGTCGGTAAGCACCACCGCATCTTCTGCGAAGCCGGTTATGCGGCGAGCGAGGAGTACCGCCAGTTCTGGGCGCGGCTCGGACGCGGCGAATATGATTCGAGCAGCTACAAGCGCCTGCGCAAGGATGGCAGCGAGATCTGGATCCAGGCCTCGTACAATCCGATCCTGCGCCGCGGCAAGCCCTACAAGGTCGTCAAGTTCGCCACCGACATCACCGAGGCGAAGATGCGCGCTTCGGAGGATGCCAGCAAGCTGGACGCGATCTCGCGCTCGCAGGCCGTCATCGAATTCACGCCGACCGGCGAAATCCTCTATGCCAACGAGAATTTCTGCGCCGGGCTCGGTTACGATCTTTCGGAAATCCGCGGCAAGCATCACCGGATGTTCTGCGATCCCGCCTATGTGCAGACGCAGGCCTATGCGGACTTCTGGAAGAACCTCGCCGACGGGCAATTCATCTCCAACGAATTCGTGCGCTACGGCAAGGGCGGGCGGGAAATCTGGATCCAGGCGGCCTATAATCCGATCCGCGACCTTACCGGCCGGGTCTACAAGGTCGTCAAGTTCGCCACCGACGTGACCGAACGCATGTCGGCCATCAACATGCTCGGCGGTGCGCTGAAGGCGCTGGCGGATGGCGACCTGACGCAAAATCTCACCAAGGCCTTCGTTCCCTCGATGGAAGCGGTGCGCAGGGATTTCAACGAAGCGGTCGCCGGCCTGCATGACGCGATGCGCACGGTCGAGACCAATGCCAACGCCATTGCCTCGGGTGCGCAGGAGATCCGCTCGGCTGCGGACGATCTCGCCAGGCGCACCGAGCAGCAGGCGGCCTCCGTGGAGGAAACCGCTGCGGCGCTCGATGAAATCACCACGACGGTCGCCGATTCGAGCCGCCGCGCCGACGAAGCCGGGACGCTCGTCGCCAGGACCCGGTCGGGTGCCGAAAAATCCGGCGAGGTCGTCAAGAAGGCGATCGGCGCGATGGGGCAGATCGAGCAGTCCTCGCGCGAAATCTCCAACATCATCGGCGTCATCGACGATATCGCCTTCCAGACCAATCTCCTGGCGCTGAATGCTGGCGTGGAAGCGGCGCGGGCGGGCGAAGCGGGCAAGGGCTTTGCCGTCGTGGCGCAGGAAGTGCGCGAACTCGCGCAGCGCTCGGCCAGTGCGGCCAAGGATATCAAGGCGCTGATCAACACCTCGGGCGAGCAGGTGAAAAGCGGCGTGGCGCTGGTCAACGAGACCGGGCGCGCTTTGCAGGAAATCCTTGGCCAGGTGCAGGAGGTCCACTCCAACGTGGCGGCGATCGTCGAGGCCTCGCGCGAACAATCAACCGGGCTTCGTGAGATCAACCAGTCGGTCAATTCCATGGACCAGGCGACGCAGCAGAATGCGGCAATGGTCGAGGAAAGCACGGCGGCCAGCCACGCCATGGCGCGCGAGGCAGACGCGCTGCACACCCTCATCCGCCGCTTCAAGCTTGCCGGCAATGCCCAGCCGGCCCAGCGGGCGCCGTCGCCGGCACCCGTATCGCAGCTTCATGCCGTGGCGCGCACCCAGCGGGCGCCGCGTGGCTCCTCGGCGCAGGCAGCGGAGAACTGGGAAGAGTTCTAAGCGCGCATCGCGGCATGAAAAAACGGCCGGCAGCAATGCCGGCCGTTGGCGTTTCACGGGGGGTGGTCTCAGGGTGCGGGTGGCGCGCTGTTTTCGCGCGCCGGCGGCACTTCGGCCGGCGGCGGACGGTGGATCAGCGGCACGGCTTGCAGGACGAGGCTGTCCAGCCCTTCGCCGCCGTGATTGTCGACGATATCGAAAAGCTGCCGGCGCATGCGGGGCTCCCAGAACTTGTTGATGTGGGTCGCCACACCGTTCGGCCCCTCGCTTGCGGGCTGCGAGTGGAAGAAGGTGGCGATCTGGTTCGCCATTCTCGGGATTTTGCTGCCTTCCGACATGTTTGGCTCCTAACCGTTGCCCAGGCGCCGTTCCGCGCCGGACACGATGCGCTCCGCACCGGTGAAAATCTCGAATTCCTCGCCGCGCACCAGCGCGATCAGCGTCATGCCGGCGTCCTCCGCCGTGCGGATGGCGAGCGCGGTGGGTGCGGAGATGGCGATGATGAAGGGGCTGCCGATGATCGCCGTCTTCTGCACCATCTCGACGGAAACGCGGCTCGTCACGACGACGGCACCGGCGCTGCCCACATGCCCGGCGCGGCGCGCGGCGCCAACAAGCTTGTCGAGTGCATTGTGCCGGCCGACATCTTCGCGCACTGCGATGAGGCCGGTGCCCGGCACGTAGAAACCTGCGCCATGCACGGCGCGCGTCACCATATGCAACGGCTGCTGGCCGTTCAGCAGACGAACGGCGTCCGCCACCTCGTCTTCGGTGAGCGTAAGCGTCGACGAACGCACGGAGGGCGTCACGCGCACGGCCTGTTCGATCGATTCGATGCCGCACAGGCCGCAGCCCACGGGGCCGGCCATGTGGCGGCGGCGGGCGGTCAGCGCGTCGTTCTGCGGATCGGCAAGCCGGACCTGCACGTCGATGCCCTTGTCTTCGGCCACCACCTCGATTGTCTCGATCTCGGAGGGGTCGCTGATGATGCCCTCCGTCAGGCTGAAGCCGACGGCGAAATCTTCGAGATCGGCCGGGCTCGCCATCATCACGGCATGGGTCGAGCCGGCATAGGAGAAGGCGACCGGGGTTTCCTCCGGCACGAAGCGGTCACCGGCGGTGAGCCGCCCGTTGCGGCGGGCGGTCTCCGGAACCTTGGTCGACGTGGAAAAGTCCGGCACGCGGGATCCTATTCTGCTGCCTCCAGCTTGCCGCTGATCCGGCGCGACTGGCGGGCGAGTTCGTCATATTCGATCTGCCAGTCGGACGGGCCGTTCGACGGCGAGATCTGCACGGCCGTCACCTTATACTCCGGACAATTGGTCGCCCAGTCCGAGAAATCGGTGGTGATGACGTTGGCCTGCGTCGTCGGGTGGTGGAAGGTCGTGTAGACAACGCCCGGCGCCACGCGGTCGGTCACGAGCGCGCGCAAGGTCGTCTCGCCGGCGCGGCTGGCAAGGCGCACCCAATCGCCGTCGCGGATGCCGCGGTTTTCCGCGTCGTGCGGATGAATTTCCAGCCGGTCCTCCTCGTGCCAGACGACGTTTTCCGTGCGCCGCGTCTGAGCGCCGACATTGTACTGGCTGAGGATGCGGCCGGTGGTGAGCAGCAGCGGGAAGCGCGGGCCGGTCTTTTCGTCGGTCGCGACATATTCCGTGCGTATGAACTTACCCTTGCCGCGTACGAAGCCGTTGATGTGCATGATCGGCGAGCCCTGCGGGTTCTTTTCGTTGCAGGGCCACTGCACCGAGCCGACCTTTTCCAGATAGTCGTAGGAGACGAGCGCGAAGCTCGGCGTCGTCGCCGCAATCTCGTCCATGATCTCTGACGGATGGTTGTAGTTCCAGTTGAGGCCCATCGCCTGTGCGAGGTTCTGGGTGACTTCCCAGTCCGCATAACCGTTCTTCGGCGTCATGACGCGGCGCACGCGGTTGATGCGGCGCTCGGCATTGGTGAAGGTGCCGTCCTTTTCCAGGAAGGTCGAGCCCGGCAGGAAGACGTGGGCATAGTTCGCCGTCTCGTTGAGGAAGAGATCCTGCACGACGACGCATTCCATCGCGGCCAGGCCAGCCGAGACGTGTTTGGTGTCCGGGTCGGACTGGAGGATGTCCTCGCCCTGGATGTAGATGCCCTTGAACGTGCCCTCGACGGCAGCGTCCAGCATGTTGGGGATGCGCAGGCCCGGCTCGTTGTTGAGCTTCACGCCCCAGAGCTTTTCGAAGATGTCGCGCGTCGCGTCGTCAGAGATGTGGCGGTAGCCCGGCAGTTCATGCGGGAAGGAGCCCATGTCGCACGAGCCCTGCACGTTGTTCTGGCCGCGCAGCGGGTTCACGCCGACGCCGGGGCGGCCGATATTGCCGGTCGCCATGGCGAGGTTGGCGATAGCCATGACGGTCGTCGAGCCCTGGCTGTGTTCGGTGACGCCGAGGCCGTAGTAGATCGAGCCGTTGCCGCCGGTGGCGAAGAGCCTGGCGGCGCCGCGCAACTCTTCCGCCGGCACGCCGCTGAAGGGCTCGATCGCCTCCGGGCTGTGGCGCGGTTCGGCGACGAAGGACGCCCAGTCCTCGAATTCCGACCAGTCGCAACGCTCGCGGATGAATTTTTCGTCGTAGAGGCCTTCCGTCACGATGACATGGGCGAGTGCCGTGACGACGGCGACGTTCGTGCCGGGCTTCAGGGGTAGGTGATGGGATGCCTTGATATGCGGCGAGGAGACGAGTTCGGTGCGGCGCGGATCGATGACGATCAGCTTGGCGCCCTGGCGCAGGCGCTTCTTGAGGCGCGAGGCGAAGACCGGGTGGCCGTCCGTCGGGTTGGCGCCGATGACGATGACAACGTCCGTGTGCTCGACCGAATCGAAATTCTGCGTGCCGGCGGAGGTGCCGAAGGCCTGGCCGAGGCCGTAGCCGGTCGGCGAATGACAGACGCGGGCGCAGGTATCGACATTGTTGTTGCCGAAGCCTGCGCGGATCAGCTTCTGGACCAGATAGGTCTCTTCGTTCGTACAGCGCGACGAGGTGATGCCGCCGATCGAATCACGGCCGTACTGATACTGGATGCGGCGGAACTCCGCGGCGACATGGGCATAGGCCTCTTCCCAGGTCACTTCGCGCCACGGGTCCGAAATCTTTTCGCGGACCATCGGGTTGAGGATGCGGTCGCGATGGGTCGAATAGCCATAAGCGAAGCGGCCCTTGACGCAGGAATGGCCGCGGTTGGCCTGGCCGTCCTTCCAGGGCACCATGCGCACCAGTTCCTCGCCGCGCATTTCCGCCTTGAAGGAGCAGCCGACGCCGCAATAGGCGCAGGTGGTGACGAGGGAATGTTCCGGCTGGCCGATGGCGATGACCGATTTTTCGGTGAGCGTCGCCGTCGGGCAGGCCTGCACGCAGGCGCCGCAGGAGACGCATTCCGAATCGATGAAATGCTCGTGCATGCCTGGCGAAACGCGGCTGTCGAAACCGCGGCCTTCGATCGTCAGCGCGAAGGTGCCCTGCACCTCTTCGCAGGCGCGCACGCAGCGCGAACAGACGATGCATTTCGATGGGTCATAGGTGAAATAGGGGTTCGATTCGTCCTTCGGCATCCAGCGGGCGTTCGTCTCGCCGTTGCTGCGCGCCTTGACGTGGTTGTCGCCCTCATAGCCGTAGCGCACGTCGCGCAGGCCGACGGCGCCGGCCATGTCCTGCAATTCGCAGTCGCCGTTTGCCGCACAGGTGAGACAGTCGAGCGGGTGGTCGGAGATGTAGAGCTCCATCACGCCCTTGCGGATGGTCTTCAGCCGGCTCGTCTGGGTATGGACGACGAGGCCCGGCGCGACAGGCGTGGTGCAGGAGGCGGGTGTGCCGTTGCGGCCCTCGATCTCGACGAGACAGAGGCGGCAGGAACCGAAGGCGTCCACCATGTCGGTGGCGCAGAGTTTCGGCACCTGGATGCCAGCCTCCATGGAGGCGCGCATGATGGAGGTGCCCTCGGGCACGGTGATCTCGTTGCCGTCGATGGTGAGCGTCACCATCTTTTCCGCGCGGGATGCGGGCGTGCCGTAGTCGATTTCGGGAACGAGGGACATGGGAACCTCCGGATCAATTTTTGCGCCGCGGGCGGTGCCCGGGCGACTTGGTTCTGTTCTAGGACTTCGTATCGGCGAGCGTTGCCGCAACAAGCGCGTTGGCATGGCCATGGCCGAGACCGTGCGTTTCCTTCAGGAGCGCCACGATCTGCATATGCGCCTTGCCATCCTGCGCGCGGATGATGGTCTTCCAATGTTCGATCGGCTGGCCGTATTTCTTCTCGATCGAGGGAAAGTAGGAGGCCGGGCCTTTGACTTTTTCCGCTTCGCTCATTCCGCCGCCTCCACCATCGGTGCGGGCGAAAAGTCCTCCGGGAAATGGTTCATGGCGCTGAGCACCGGATAGGGCGTGAAGCCGCCCAGCGCGCAGAGCGAGCCGAATTTCATCGTGTTGCAGAGGTCGGCGAGCAGTTCGCGGTTCTTCTCCGGCTCGATGCCCTGGGCGATCCGGTCCGCCGTCTCGACGCCGCGCGTCGAGCCGATGCGACAGGGCGTGCACTTGCCGCAGCTTTCGACGGCGCAGAACTCCATGGCGAAGCGCGCCTGCTTCAGCATGTCGACCGTGTCGTCGAAGACGGTGATGCCGGCGTGGCCGATGAGGCCGTCCTTGGCCGCGAAAGCCTCGTAGTCGAAGGGCGTATCGAACAGGGCGCGCGGGAAATAAGCGCCGAGCGGGCCGCCGACCTGCACGGCGCGCACCGGACGGCCGGTGGCCGTGCCGCCGCCGATGACGTCGATGATCTCGCCGAGCGTCAGGCCGAACGCGGTCTCGTAAAGGCCGCCGTGCTTGACGTTGCCGGCGATCTGGAGCGGGATCGTGCCGCGCGAGCGGCCCATGCCGAAGTCTCGGTAGAAATCAGCGCCCTTGTCCATGATGATCGGCACGGAGGCGAGCGAGATGACGTTGTTGACCACCGTCGGGCGGCCCATGAAACCCTGCAATGCCGGCAGCGGCGGCTTGGCGCGCACGATGCCGCGCTTGCCTTCCAGACTGTTGAGCAGCGCCGTTTCCTCGCCGCAGACATAGGCGCCGGCGCCGACGCGGATTTCCATGTCGAAGGCCTTGCCGGAACCAAGCACCGAGGGGCCGAGCACGCCGGCGCCGCGCGCCACTGTGACCGCCTCGTTCATGGCGTCGATCGCCTGCGGATATTCCGAGCGGATATAGACGAAGCCCTTGGTGGCGCCGGTCGCAAGGCCGGCGATTGCCATGCCCTCGATCAGCACGAAGGGATCGCCTTCCATGATCATGCGGTCGGCAAAGGTGCCGCTGTCGCCTTCGTCGGCGTTGCAGACGATGTATTTGCGGTCGCCCGGCGCATCCAGCACGGTCTTCCACTTGATGCCCGTGGGGAAGCCGGCGCCGCCGCGGCCGCGCAGGCCGCTGTCAGTGACCTGCTTGACGACATCGGCGGGCGCCATTGCGATGGCGTTTTCGAGGCCCTTCAGGCCGCCATGGGCCTTGTAGTCGTCCAGCGAGACGGGATCGATGACGCCGCAGCGGGCGAAGGTGAGCCGGGTCTGGTTCTTCAGGAACGGAATCTCTTCCGTTCCGCCAAGACAGAGCGGATGCGCTTTACCTTCGAGGAGCCCGGCGTCGAGCAGGGCTGCGACGTCGGATGGTTTGACCGGGCCATAGGCGATGCGGCCTTGCGCCGTCTCCACCTCGACCAGCGGCTCCAGCCAGTGCATGCCGCGCGAGCCGTTGTGCACGATCGTGATGTCGAGCTTGCGGGTCTCCGCCTCGCGGGAAAGCGCCTTGGCAACGCGGTCGGCGCCAAGCGCAAGGGCTGCGGCATCGCGGGGAACGTAGATGCGAACGGTCATCGGCGTGCCTCCGCGACGAGTTCTTTTGCAAGTTCGGCATCGACCCTTCCATGCACCGCGCCGTCGAACATCGCGGCCGGTGCGCAGGAACAGAGCCCGAGACAGTAGACGGGCTCCAGCGTCACCGCGCCGTCCAGCGTCGTCTGGTGGAAATCAATGCCGAGCAGCGATTTCACGCGCTCGGCGACCTCGTCCCCGCCCATCGCCTGACAGGCCTCGGCGCGACAGAGCTTTAGCACATGCCGCCCCGTCGGGTGGTCGCGGTAGTCGTGGTAGAAGGTGACGACGCCGTGCACCTCGGCGCGCGACAGGTTCAACTGCTCGGCAATGACCGGCAGGCTTTCCTGCGGCACATAGCCGAACTCCGCCTGGATTTCGTGCAGGATGGGCAGAAGCGGCCCTTCGAGCCCCTTCAATTCGCCGACGATCGCCAGCGTCCTCGCACCTACATCGTTGCCGGTCACGTGCACATTCATGGTCAGGCCTCCCAACCGACACGAATGAACCGCTACGAAATCAGGGGTTCTAACGCGCCGACACCATTGAAACTGTTCGGCGAAGACCGGAACCCTGTCGATCTGCGCGGCATAATCCCAACAGCTTCTCAGTCGGGAGACGGCGGGTCAATAAAGCAAAGCCGTTGATCGATAGAAAATTCCTATCAATCGATCCCTTTTTCGGCAAGCACGCGCGCTTCGTGCAGCAGGGCGGAGACGAGCGGCGTAAAGGGCTCGCGATGGGTTGCGACTAGGCCGACAGTATGGTGCGGCTCTGGGTCTACAAGCGAAACTATACTTATTTCCTCAGGAAATCCAAATGATTTTGCAACATTTCTTGGCATGATGCTGGCCCAGCGTCCCGTGCGCACATGGGAGAACAGCACGATCATCGAGTTGGCCTCCAGCGAGGGCTCGACGGTGACGCCGGCTTCGGCGAAGTGCCGGTTGATGATGCGGCGGTTCTGCATGTCTGCGGTCAATAGACAAAGCCTAACGCTGCCCGCGTCCTGCCAGGTCACGGTTTCGCGATCGGCGAAGGCGGTGCCCTTGGCGGTGACGAGGCAATAATGCTCGTGCAGCAGCGGCACGCTGGTGACGCGCCCAAGCGGCTCGTTTTCGAGATAGGTGAGGCCGGCGTCGATCTCCAGGTTTTCGAGCAGGCCGAGGATCTTGATCGAGGTCGTCGACAGGATCGAGAAGGTGACGTCCGGGTGCTTTTCCTGGAAGGGCGCGGTGATGCGCGGCACCATGGCGAGCGTGGTGGGGATGGCGGCAAGGCGGATATGGCCGGAAAGGCCTTTTCGCGCGGCGCGCATCTCCTCGCGCATCGTGCGGGTGTCGCCGACGATGCGGCGCGCCCATTCGAGCACGCGCTGGCCTTCCGGCGTCAGGCCCTGGAAGCGCGAGCCGCGCACGACGAGCATCACGCCGAGCTGGTCTTCCAGCTGGCGGACCGCCGCCGAAAGCGTCGGCTGCGAAATGCCGAGCTCTTCCGCCGCCCGCGCAAAATGTTTTTCGCGGGCGAGCGCGATGAAATATTCGAGCTTGTCTATCATCGGCAACCGGCCTCCTTCCCCTTGATACAAAAGAACAGTGGCGGCACCAATGCCCCGCGCCCTATATCTGGGACGAGGCAAGCGATCACGAGGAGAAAGCCATGACGTTCCAAGCACTGTTAGTCGAGAAGGCCGGCGACGGCGCGGTTTCCGCGTCGATCCAGGAGCTGGACGATTCGCGGCTTCCGGATGGCGACGTCACGGTCGCCGTCGAATATTCGACGCTCAACTATAAGGACGGGCTGTGCATCAACGGCAAGGGCGGGCTGGTGCGGACCTTCCCGCATGTGCCGGGCGTGGATTTCGCCGGCACGGTCGAGGCCTCGGACGATCCGCGCTACCGGCCGGGCGACCGGGTGGTGCTGACCGGCTGGCGCGTCGGCGAGATGTGGTGGGGCGGTTATGCGACGCGCGCGAAAGTGAAGGCCGACTGGCTGGTGCCGTTGCCGGAAGAGCTCTCGACGCGGCAGGCAATGGCGATCGGCACGGCCGGGCTCACCTCCATGCTGTCGGTCATCGTGCTGGAAGAGGCCGGGCTTTCGCCGCTGAAGGGCGAAGTGCTGGTGACGGGTGCTGCCGGCGGCGTCGGCTCGGTCGCCGTCGCGCTGCTGGCGAGGCTCGGCTATTCGGTTGCAGCCGTGACGGGTCGGCCGGAGACCGCCGATTATCTGAAGAGCCTCGGCGCCGAAACCATCGTAGATCGGGGCGAGCTTGCGGAAGCGAACAGCAAGCCGCTCGAATCGGAGCGCTGGGCCGGCGCCATCGATGCGGTCGGCGGCGACATGCTGGCGCGGGTGCTCAAGCAGATGAAATATGACGGCGCCGTCGCCTCGGTCGGTCTTGCCGCCGGTGCTGCCGTGCCGTCCTTCACCGTCATTCCGTTCCTGTTGCGCGGCGTCAGCCTGCTCGGCATCGATTCGGTCATGCGGCCCTATGACCAGCGCGTCGACGCGTGGAACCGCATCGCCAGCGACCTGCCGATGGACAAGCTGGAGGCCATGATCGTCGAGCACCGGCTCTCCGACCTGCCGGACCTCGCGAACCAGATTCTCGAAGGCAAGGTGAAGGGCCGCGTCGTCGTCGACGTGAACGCCTAGCAGATAAGCTGGCCGCCGTTCACCTCCAGCACCTGGCCGGTGATGTAGCCGGACAGCGCGTTGGAGGCGAGGAAGAGATAGGCGGGGGCGCAGTCCTCCGCCGTGCCGAGCCGCTGCAAGGGGATCGTCTTGCGCGTCGCCTCCAGCTTGTCTGCCGATGAATAGCGGGAATGGAAATCCGTGGTGATCGTGCCGGGGGAGACGCAATTGACGCGGATGCCGTCGGGCGCGAGTTCCCGGGCGAGGCCCTTGGAATAGGTCGAGACGAAGGCCTTGGTTGCCGAATAGATCGCCGAGCCGGGGCTGCCGCCGGTCAGCGCCGAGATCGAGACCGTGTTGACGATCGCGGCATGCGGCGCACGACGCAGCGCCCGCAGCAGCGCGCGCGTCACTTCGACGACGGACGTCTGGTTGAGGCGCACGACCGTTTCATATTGCTCGTCGGTCAGGTCCGCGGCCGGGAAACGGCCGACCATGGTGCCGGCATTGTTGATGAGCACGTCGACATGCGGGAACAGGCTGTCCACCCGTTGCAGGATCGCGCCGATGCCGCCTTCCTCCAGAAAGTCGCCATAGACGATATGCGCCCGGGCTTCGCCGACGGCGGCCTCCAGGAAATCGGGCAGCGGGCCAGACGCGGCGCGGCCGCCATGCAGCAGCACATGGGCGCCGCAATCGAGGAACTGCCGGGCAATCTCCAGCCCGATGCCGCGCCCCGCGCCGGTCACGACGACATTTGCGCCCTTGAACAAGGCTGGATGAAACATGGGTTCTCCTCCGCTAATCGCCGCTCAACCGTTTGCCAGTATCACAAAAATAAGGGCATGCTCCAAGAAGGCGGAACGGATCAATTGATGTGCTTTCGTTTTTGCATATTATGAAAACAAACGAAAGCAAGGGAGGGGCTCATGTTTCTGACGGGGCGCCAGACGGAGATTCTGGATCTCGCAAAAACCCAGGGCCGGGTGCTGGTGGAGGATCTCGCGGCGCGATTCTCCGTCACGCCGCAGACCATCCGCAAGGACCTGAACGATCTGTGCGACAGCAAGGCCTTGACGCGCATTCATGGCGGCGCGCTGTTTCCGAGCGGCAACGAGAATGTCAGATATGAGGCGCGGCGCTCGATTGCCGCTCCCGAAAAGCAGGCGATCGGCCGCGCGGCCGCTGCCATGATCCCCGATAATTCCTCGCTCTTCATCAATATCGGCACGACGACGGAAGCCGTTGGCGAGGCGCTGCTCGAACACAAAGAGCTGATGGTCATCACCAATAACATCAATGTTGCCAATCGCTTGCGGGTCCATCCCTCGATCGAGGTGGTGATTGCCGGCGGCGTCGTGCGGGGTGCGGATGGCGGGATCGTCGGGGAGGCCGCGGTCGATTTCATCCGGCAGTTCAAGGTGGATTATGCGGTGATCGGCGTCTCGGCAATCGACGAGGACGGCGCGCTGCTCGACTTCGATTATCGCGAGGTGAAGGTGGCGCAGGCGATCATGGCCAATTCCCGCCATGTCATCCTGGTTTCGGATTCGACGAAATTCGAAAGGACCGCGCCGGTGCGCATCGGCCACCTCTCGCAGGTCCATACCTTCATCACCGACAGCTGTCCTTTCGAGGGCATTCGCGGCATTTGCCAGGAGCATGACGTGCGCCTGATCGAGACGTCCGCGGCGGGTTGATGCCGCCTGAACGCATTTGTGTTGCATTCGTTTGACATTCGGAATGTTTTCGTTTTAACTCCACTGGCTTTCGCAACTGCGCAAAATTTGTGCGATGCGAAATGGGAGGGGACTTTGGACGGCGACGTGATCCGCGATATTTTTGTCATCGGTGGCGGCATCAACGGCTGCGGCATTGCGCGCGATGCGGCGGGCCGTGGTTATTCGGTGGTGCTTGCCGAGATGAAGGATTTTGCCTCCGGCACGTCCTCGGCCTCCACCAAGCTCATCCACGGCGGCCTGCGCTATCTCGAACATTACGAATTCCGCCTGGTGCGCGAAGCGCTGATGGAGCGCGAAGTGCTCTGGGCGATGGCGCCGCATGTCATCTGGCCGATGCGCTTCGTGCTGCCTTTCCAGACGGGCGGGCCGCGCCCGGCCTGGCTTATCCGCCTCGGCTTGTTTCTTTATGACTATATCGGCGGCCGCAAGCTGCTGCCGGCGACCCGCACGCTGGACCTTGCGAAGGACCCGGCCGGCGGCCCGCTCAAGAAGCTGTTTCGCAAGGCCTTCGAATATTCCGACGGCTGGGTGGACGATGCGCGCCTCGTCGTGCTCAACGCCCGTGATGCCGCCAATCGCGGCGCGGATATCCGCACCGGCACCAAGGTGGTTACCGCGCGCCGCGAAAACGGTCACTGGAACGTCGAGACAGAGAATGTCGACACCGGTGCGCGTGAGGTTTTTCGCGCCCGCATGCTGGTCAATGCGGCGGGGCCTTGGGTCGACAAGGTGCTCGCCTCGTCCTTCGGCCGCAACGACGTACACAATGTCCGCCTCGTGCAGGGCAGTCACATCGTCGTGAAGAAGAAATTCGCCGATCCGCGCGCATACTTCTTCCAGAACCCGGACGGGCGTATCATCTTCGCCATTCCCTACCAGGAAGAGTTCACGCTGATCGGCACGACCGACCGCGACTATCAGGGCGATCCCCGAGATGTTCGCATCAGCGACGCGGAAATCGGCTATCTTTGCCAATCGGCGAGCGAATATTTTTCCGAGCCGGTGACGCGTGACGACATCGTCTGGACCTATTCCGGCGTGCGCCCGCTTTTCGACGACGGTGCCAGCAAGGCACAGGAAGCGACGCGCGACTACGTCTTGAAGATCGAGGGCGGCGATGGCGTGGCGCCGCTGCTCAACATTTTCGGCGGCAAGCTCACCACCTACCGGCGTCTTGCCGAATCGGCGCTGGAGAAGATCGGGGAAGCGATCGGCGTGAAGGGCGACCGCTGGACGGCCCAATCGCGGCTGCCGGGCGGAGACTTCAAGGTCGACGGATTCGACGCCGAGGTGAAGGCGCTTTCATCCCGCTTTCCCTTTCTGGCCAGCGTGCACGCGCGCCGCCTGGTTCGGCTCTATGGCACGCGTGCCGCGGCAATGCTGGACGGGGCGAAGACGATCGACGATCTTGGACGGCATTTCGGCAGCGACCTCTACGAGCGTGAAGTGCGCTGGCTGATGAAGGAAGAATGGGCCCGGCACGCCGAGGACGTGCTGTGGCGGAGGACCAAACGAGGATTGCATCTGACGGCCGACGAAACGGCTGCGCTGGAAGACTACATGACGGCCGCGGAGGCGGCCCCGCACTAGCGCCTGATCCGGTGGCTGGGAGGAACGACGGAGATAGGAATGCTTGAACTCAGAAACATCGCGAAGGTGTCGGGGGCGGAGACGCATATCCACCCGACGAACCTCGTGCTCGAGCGCGGCTCGCTCAATGTGCTGCTCGGCCCGACTTTGTCCGGCAAGACCTCGCTGATGCGGCTGATGGCCGGCCTCGACAAGCCGACCGCCGGCTCCGTCTGGTTCGACGGCAAGGACGTGACGGGCGTGCGCGTGCAGGATCGCGGCGTCGCCATGGTCTATCAGCAGTTCATCAACTATCCGGCGCTGACCGTCTACGAGAACATCGCCTCGCCGATGCGCATCAAGGGTGCGGACAAGGCGACGATCGACCGCGAAGTGCGGAAGGCCGCCGAGCTCCTGAAGCTGACGCCCTATCTCGACCGCACGCCGCTCAATCTCTCCGGCGGCCAGCAGCAGCGCACGGCACTGGCCCGCGCCATCGTCAAGAATGCCCGCCTCGTGCTGCTCGACGAGCCGCTCGCCAATCTCGACTACAAACTGCGCGAGGAACTGCGCCTCGAACTGCCGAAAATCTTTGCCGCCTCCGGCGCGATCTTCGTCTATGCGACGACGGAGCCTTCGGAAGCCCTGCTTCTCGGCGGCAACACGGCGACGCTGTCGCAGGGCAGCATCACCCAGTTCGGCCGCACGATCGATGTCTATCGCCGCCCGCGCGACCTCGTCACGGCGCGCACCTTCGCCGATCCGCCGCTCAACACGATGCAGGTGCTGAAGAACGGCGGCAGTTTCGAGGTCGGCGGCAAGCCGGTGCTTCCGGTTCCGGCGCATCTTGCCGGGTTGCCGGATGGCCCCTGCACCATCGCCTTCCATCCGCATCACCTCTCGCTTTCCAGCCAGAACCCGGCCTCGGCCAGCCTCCAGGCGCGTACCGCGATTTCGGAAATCGCCGGGTCGGAGAGCTTCATCTACATCCAGTTCGAGGGCAGCCATTGGGTCATGCTCTCGCCGGGCATCCACGACATCGAGCCGGACGCGATCATCACCGTCCATGTCGACACGCGCCATCTGATGGCCTTCGGCACGGACGGCAGGGCGATCGCTGAGCCCGCGGCCGCGGCGGCCTGAGGAGGAAACCATGGCACGCATCACCCTCGACCACATCCGCCACGCCTACGGCGAAAAGCCGAAGTCGGAAGCGGACTATTCGCTGAAGGAAGTCCACCATGAGTGGAACGACGGCGGCGCCTATGCGCTGCTCGGCCCCTCCGGCTGCGGCAAGACCACGCTGCTCAACATCATTTCCGGCCTGCTGCAGCCGTCCGAAGGCCGCATCCTGTTCGACGGCAACGACGTGACGAACCTGTCGACCCAGCAGCGTAACATCGCGCAGGTCTTCCAGTTCCCGGTCATCTACGACACGATGACGGTCTACGACAACCTCGCCTTCCCGCTGCGCAACCGCGGCGTGGCCGAGCCGGAAGTCGACCGCCGCGTGCGCGAAATCCTGGAGATGATCGATCTCTCGGATTGGGCGAAGAAGACGGCGCGCGGTTTGACCGCCGACCAGAAGCAGAAGATTTCGCTCGGCCGTGGCCTCGTGCGCAACGACGTCAACGCCATCCTGTTCGACGAGCCGCTGACCGTCATCGACCCGCATATGAAATGGGTGCTGCGCTCGCAGCTGAAGAAGCTGCACCGCCAGTTCGGCTTCACCATGGTCTATGTCACGCACGACCAGACGGAGGCGCTGACCTTCGCCGACAAGGTCGTCGTCATGTATGACGGCCAGATCGTGCAGATCGGCACGCCGGCAGAACTCTTCGAGAAGCCGAGCCACACCTTTGTCGGCTATTTCATCGGCTCGCCGGGCATGAACGTGCTGCCGGCTTCGATCGACGGCAGCAGCGTCAAGATCGGTCAGGAAACGCTGACGCTCGGCTACCAGCCGCAGATCGCCGTGGGTGCGAAGACCGAACTCGGCATCCGGCCGGAATTCATCTCGCTTTCGCGTGACGGCATGCCGGTCTCGATCAGTAAGGTCGAGGATATCGGCCGCCAGAAGATCGTGCGTGCGGAGTTTGCCGGCAAGCCGATCGCGATCGTCGTGCCGGAAGATGGGGAAATCCCCGCCGATCCGCGGGTGACCTTCGATCCGGCCGCCATCAACATCTACGCCGATTCCTGGCGTATCGGCAGGGAGGGCTGACGATGAACAAGACCTGGAACAACAAGGCCTGGTTCATGGTCCTGCCCGTCCTGCTGCTCGTCGCCTTCTCGGCGGTGATCCCGCTGATGACGGTGGTGAACTATTCGGTCCAGGACACGTTCGGCAACAACCAGTTCTTCTGGAACGGCGTCGGCTGGTTCTCCGACGTGCTGGAATCCGATCGTTTCTGGCAGGCACTCGGCCGCAACCTGCTGTTCTCCGGCATCATCCTGGCAATCGAAATCCCGCTCGGCATCCTGATCGCGCTCAACATGCCGAAGAAGGGGCTTGGCGTGCCGGTCTGCCTCGTGCTGATGGCGCTGCCGCTGCTCATTCCGTGGAACGTCGTTGGCACGATCTGGCAGGTTTTCGGGCGCGTCGATATCGGCCTGCTCGGCCGCACGCTGGATGCGCTCGGCATCAGCTACAACTACGTCAACAATGTTTTCGACGCCTGGCTGACGCTGATCGTCATGGATGTCTGGCACTGGACGAGCCTTGTCGTGCTGCTCTGCTATGCCGGCCTCGTCTCGATCCCGGAGGCCTATTTCCAGGCGGCCAAGATCGACGGCGCCTCGCGCTGGGCGGTGTTTCGCTACATCCAGCTGCCGAAGATGAAGCGCGTTCTTTTGATCGCCTTCCTGCTGCGCTTCATGGATAGTTTCATGATCTATACGGAGCCCTTCGTCGTCACCGGCGGCGGCCCCGGCAACTCGACGACCTTCCTGTCGATCGACCTCGTCAAGATGGCGATCGGCCAATTCGACCTCGGCCCGGCCGCGGCAATGTCCATCATCTACTTCCTGATCATCCTCCTGCTGTCATGGATCTTCTACACGGTCATGACCAGCAGCGACGAACAGGCGTGAGGGAGGAAACCATGACCTCACAGGCAACCACTGCAAACCCGATCCAGACCAGCACGGCGGCCCGCACCGGCGTGAAGGCCGGCGCGAACAGCAAGCGCAGCCTCTCCTGGCTCGTGCCGACGCTGTACATCGTCTTCCTGATGCTGCCGATCTACTGGCTCGTCAATATGAGCTTCAAGACGAATGCGGAGATCACCGGCGCCTTCTCGCTCTGGCCGGTCAATCCGACGCTTCGCAACTACACGGTGATCTTTACCGATCCGGCCTGGTATTCCGGCTATATCAACTCGATCATCTACGTGGTGCTGAACACGCTGATCTCGGTTTCCGTGGCGCTGCCGGCGGCCTATGCCTTCTCGCGCTACCGGTTCCTCGGCGACAAGCACCTGTTCTTCTGGCTTCTCACCAACCGCATGGCGCCGCCGGCCGTTTTCGCGCTGCCGTTCTTCCAGCTCTATTCGGCCTTCGGCCTGATCGACACGCATATCGCTGTCGCCATCGCGCACTGCCTGTTCAACGTGCCGCTCGCCGTCTGGATCCTCGAAGGCTTCATGTCGGGCGTGCCGAAGGAAATCGACGAGACGGCCTATATCGACGGTTACTCGTTCCCGAAATTCTTCGCCAAGATCTTCGTGCCGCTGATCGCCTCCGGCATCGGTGTCGCTGCCTTCTTCTGCTTCATGTTCTCCTGGGTCGAACTCCTGATCGCCCGCACGCTGACGACGACTGACGCCAAGCCGATCGCCGCCACGATGACGCGCACGGTCTCGGCGTCCGGTATGGACTGGGGCGTGCTGGCGGCGGCCGGCGTGCTGACCATCATCCCCGGCGCGCTCGTGATCTATTTCGTCCGCAATTACATTGCCAAGGGCTTTGCCCTTGGCCGCGTCTGAGGGGGAGGGGCTGATGGCCGCTGTCGTAAACCGCAACAATCGCTGGCCCGTGGCGCTCGTCGCCGTGCTCGTCCTCTATATCGTCATCGCCGGCGCGCTGTTCATGGGGCTTCCGGTCAAGGACGGCGAGCGCGACTTCTTTGCGCCGTTGATCACCGGCGGCTGGATGGCCTGGTCGTTTCCGACCGCCATGTTCTTCCTGACGATCTTCACGCTGATCGCGCTGATGGCCGTCTGGGAATATGCCCGGCCCGGCGGCAATCCGCGGGTCGGCATCCTGCGCTTCGAGACGACGCGCGGCGACCGGCTCTTCGTGTCGCTGCTCGGCTCCGCATTCATTCATCTCGCATGGTTGGGCCTCGTCGGCGCCAACCTGTGGTGGGCTCTTGCCTTGTCCGTGGTCTACGCCATCGGCGTGTTCCGCTTCGTCTAGGCAATCGGGAAGGGAGGCCCCGGGGAGAATTATGGGGCCTTCAACGCATGCAATCGCAAAACCCTAAGGGAGGATCAATATGCGAAAGCAACTTCTAACGACGACGGCAGTCATGCTGCTGGCGTTCACCGGCTCCGCATTTGCGGACATGGATGCTGCCAAGAAGTTCCTGGACGCGGAAATCGGCGATTTGTCCTCGCTCGACCGCGCTGGCCAGGAAGCGGAAATGCAGTGGTTCATCGACGCCGCCAAGCCGTTCGCCGGCATGGAAATCAAGGTCGTCTCCGAAACGATCACCACGCATGAATACGAATCGAAGGTCCTTGCACCGGCCTTCACCGCGATCACCGGCATCAAGATCACCCACGACCTGATCGGCGAGGGCGACGTCGTCGAAAAGCTGCAGACCCAGATGCAGTCGGGCGAAAACGTCTATGACGCCTATGTCAACGACTCCGACCTCATCGGCACGCATTGGCGCTACCAGCAGGCCCGTTCGCTCACCAAGTGGATGGCCAACGAAGGCAAGGACGTCACCAACCCGAACCTCGACCTCAACGACTTCATCGGCCTGAAGTTCACGACCGCTCCGGACGGCGACCTCTACCAGCTGCCCGACCAGCAGTTCGCGAACCTCTACTGGTTCCGTTATGACTGGTTCAACGACGCGAAGAACCAGGCGGACTTCAAGGCGAAATACGGCTACGACCTCGGCGTTCCGGTCAACTGGTCGGCTTACGAGGACATCGCCGAGTTCTTCACCGGCCGCGAGATCGACGGCAAGAAGGTCTATGGCCACATGGACTACGGCAAGAAGGACCCGTCGCTCGGCTGGCGCTTCACCGACGCCTGGCTCTCGATGGCCGGCAACGGCGACAAGGGCCTGCCGAACGGTCTTCCGGTCGACGAATGGGGCATCAAGGTCGACGAGAACTCGCGTCCGGTCGGCTCGTGCGTTGCGCGTGGCGGCGACACCAACGGCCCGGCTTCCGTCTACGCCATCCAGAAGTATCTCGACTGGCTGAAGGCCTATGCACCGGCTTCCGCCCAGGGCATGACCTTCTCGGAATCCGGCCCGGTTCCCTCGCAGGGCGAAGTCGCCCAGCAGATGTTCACCTATACGGCGTTCACCGCCGACTTCGTGAAGGACGGCCTGCCGGTCGTGAACGCGGACGGTACGCCGAAGTGGCGTTTTGCTCCGAGCCCGCACGGCGTCTACTGGAAGGACGGCATGAAGCTCGGTTACCAGGACGTGGGTTCCTGGACGCTTCTGAAGTCCACGCCGGACGACCGCGCCAAGGCCGCATGGCTCTATGCGCAGTTCGTCGTCTCCAAGACGGTTGACGTCAAGAAGAGCCATACCGGCCTGACGCTCATCCGCGAATCCTCGATCGCCCACAAGTCGTTTACGGAACGCGCACCGAAGCTCGGTGGTCTGATCGAGTTCTACCGTTCGCCGGCCCGCGTCCAGTGGTCGCCGACCGGTACGAACATCCCGGACTATCCGAAGCTGGCCCAGCTGTGGTGGCAGGCCATCGGCGATGCGTCGTCGGGTGCCAAGACCGCACAGGAAGCGATGGATTCGCTGTGCGCCGAGCAGGAAAAGGTGCTGGAGCGCCTCGAGCGCGCCGGCGTCCAGGGCGATATCGGCCCGAAGCTCGCCGAAGAGCACGATCTTGCCTACTGGAACAAGGATGCCGTCGAAAAGGGCAACATTGCTCCGCAGCTCAAGATCGAGAACGAGAAGGAAAAGCCGCTCACCGTCAACTATGACGAACTCGTCAAGAGCTGGCAGAAGTAAGATAAAACGGTAGCGGGCGGTTTTTCCGCCCGCACTCATCATCCGATCCCCTTTGCCCGCGTACCGAAAGGTGCGCGGGCCTTTTCGTTTCAGCCGAGTTTTTTCACCCAGAGCGTATCGATGATCGCCGGGAAAAGGCTTTCCAGCATGTCGGCTTCGTTGCCACCGCAGTCGTCGATGCGGGCGAGTTTCTTGTCGAGCGTCAGATGGGCAAAACCGTGTGCCGTCGACCAGATGCCGATCAGCATCGCCTCGCCCTCGGCGTCGAGCTCGGCGCCCTCCGGCTGCCCGCGAATGGCGAGCACGGTGCTTTCGAGCGCGTCCCATGCCTGTCCGGTTGCCTGCTCAAGTGAGGGCTGGTCCTTCTGCAGCATGTCGTGGCGGAACATCAGGTGGAAGCGCCCTGGAAAATCGAGCGCAAAGCGGACATAGCCGACGCCCTGCGCCTTGAGGCGGTCGGGGGGCGTGCCGCTTTCTCCCGCGACCATCAGGCGACGGGCGAGTTCCTGGTAGCCGAGGGCTGCGACTTCCGTCAGCAGGCCGGCGGTGCCGCCGAAATGATGCGAGGGGGCGGCGGGCGAGACGCCGGCACGGCGCGCCGTTTCGCGCAACGTGAAGCCTTCGAGGCCGCGTTCGGCAAGCAGTTCGTCGGCGGCGCGGATCAGTGCGTCGCGCAGGTGGCCGTGGTGATAGCCGCGTTCGGTGGTGTTCTTTTCGTTCATTGCAGGTCTCACGCGAATGTGATCTTTACAGTGTAAAGATCATGCTGTAGTGCAATATAAACACTGTTCAGATTCGATGCGAGGTATCATAATGCGTGCAGACGGTGTGGCAACCGCCGCGGGCGGGACAAGTGGGGACGCGTGGACGCTTTCGCAGATGCCGGACCAGACGGGCCGCCTGGCCATCGTCACCGGCGCCAATAGCGGCCTCGGCTTCCAGACGGCACGGGAGCTTGCCCGCAAGGGCGCGCAGGTCATCATGACGGCGCGCGACGAGGGGAAGGGGCAAATGGCGCTGGCGCGCCTCCGCGCCGAGCTTCCCGATGCCGCAATCGAGCTTCGGCGTCTCGATCTCGCGGATCTTGACGACGTCGAGGCCTTTTCCGATGCGCTGCTTGCCGAAGGCCGGCCGCTCGATCTCCTGATCAACAATGCCGGCGTCATGATGCCGCCGCGAGGAGTGACGCGACAGGGGCACGAGACCCAGTTCGGCGTCAATCATCTCGCCCATTTCGCGCTGACGCTTCGCCTGTTGCCGCTTCTTTCCGCTGCGGCGGGAAGCCGCGTCGCCACCGTGAGCTCCGATCTGCATCGCCGGGGCCGCATCCATTTCGAGGACCTGAAGGGCGAGAAAAGCTACAGCCGCATGGGTTTCTATGCGCAATCGAAATTCGCCAACGTGCTCTTCGCGCTGGAGCTCGACCGCCGGCTGAAGGCCGCGCGCCTGCCGGTGATCAGCGTGCTCGCCCATCCCGGTTATGCCGACACCAATCTCCAGACCAGCGCCACCTCCGGCGTGCTGCGGCTCTTCATGCGCATCGGCAACCGCTTCATGGCGCAGACTGCGGAACAGGGCGCGCTCAACCAGCTCTATGCGGCTACCGTAGAGGGCCTGAAAGGCGGCGCGTTCATCGGCCCGGACGGTTTTCGTGAGATGCGCGGATCGCCGACGCTGGTTCATCCGCTGGCCGCGGCAACCGACCCAACTCTTGCCGCAAAATTCTGGCGACTGTCCGAAGACCTGACCCTCCTGAAATTCCCCACGATCGCGGAGCGCATGCAATGACCACAACGACAATGGACGGCTGCCATTTCTTCCGCGAGTGGATCCGCGATCCGCTGCGGGTGGCGTCGATCACGCCCTCGGGCAAGGCGCTGGCCGATCTCATCGTGCGCGAGATCGGGCCTGAGACCGGCCGCGTCATTGAACTTGGGCCGGGCACCGGCGTTTTCACGCGCGCCCTGCTGCGGCGTGGGGTCGCGGAAGAGGACATCCTGCTCGTTGAGAAGGGGGTCGAATTCGCCGCACTGCTCCAGCAGCGCTTCCCCAAGGCGAAGATCGCCTGTATCGATGCGACGGATGTCGCGCGGTCCTGCCCGGAGACTGCTGGTGCTGCCATCAGCGGCCTGCCCTTGCTCTCGATGCGGCCGGAGACGGTGCGGGCGATCCTGGCCGGGACGTTTGAACGGCTTGGCGAGGGGGCGGCGCTCTATCAGTTCACCTATGGCCTGCGCTGCCCGGTGCCGCGCGCCGTGCTCGACGGGCTCGGGCTTACGGCCGTCCGCGTTGGCGGCACGCTGCGCAATGTGCCGCCCGCCTTCGTCTACCGCATCAGCCGCAAGGGCTGAGCGTACCGTTTGCCGGATTCCATGCATTGCACACCGCGGGGTCTTCCGCTAAGAGACCCCGCGGTTTCTCCCGCGCGCTCGCGCGTACATATGGAATAGCGGTACACACTCATGGCACGCATCGTGATGAAATTCGGCGGAACGTCCGTCGCTGACCTCGACCGTATCCACAATGTGGCCCGCCATGTGAAACGCGAGGTCGATGCCGGCCACGAGGTCGCCGTCGTCGTTTCCGCCATGTCCGGCAAGACCAACGAGCTGGTTGCCTGGGTGCAGGGCATGCCGAAGGTGACGGGCGCCAACTCGCCCTTCTACGACGCGCGCGAATATGACGCGATCGTCGCTTCCGGCGAACTGGTGACCGCCGGCCTTCTCGCTATCGCGCTCCAGTCGATGGGCATCGACGCCCGCTCCTGGCAGGGCTGGCAGATCCCGATCAAGACCGACAACGCGCATGGCGCCGCCCGCATCCTCGACATCGAGGGTTCGGAAATGATCCGCCGCATGGGCGAGGGCCAGGTGGCCGTCGTCGCCGGCTTCCAGGGTCTCGGCCCGGACAATCGCGTGGCCACGCTCGGCCGCGGCGGTTCGGATACCTCCGCTGTTGCGATTGCCGCGGCCGTCAAGGCGGATCGTTGCGACATCTATACCGACGTCGATGGCGTCTACACGACCGACCCGCGCATCGAGCCGAAGGCGCGCCGCCTGAAGAAGATCGCCTTCGAGGAAATGCTCGAAATGGCGTCGCTCGGCGCCAAGGTCCTGCAGGTGCGCTCGGTCGAGCTTGCCATGGTGCACAAGGTGCGCACCTTCGTTCGTTCCTCTTTCGAGGATCCCGATGCGCCGGGCATGGGCGATCTTCTGAACCCGCCCGGTACGCTGATTTGTGATGAGGAAGAGATCGTGGAACAGGAAGTCGTAACCGGCATCGCCTATGCCAAGGATGAAGCGCAGATTTCGCTCCGCCGCGTCGCCGACCGGCCGGGCGTTTCGGCCGCGATCTTCGGCCCGCTCGCCGAATCGCATATAAATGTCGACATGATCGTCCAGAACATTTCCGAGGACGGCTCGAAGACCGACATGACGTTCACCGTGCCCTCGGGCGACATGGAGAAGGCGCTGCGGGTGCTCGAAGGCGCCAAAGAGCAGGTCGGTTTCGACGTGATCCAGCACGAAACGGGCCTCGTGAAGGTCTCCGTCATCGGCATCGGCATGCGCAGCCATGCGGGTGTTGCGGCCTCCGCCTTCCGGGCGCTGGCCGACAAGGGCATCAACATCAAGGCGATCACCACCTCCGAGATCAAGATTTCCATTCTTATCGACGGTGCATATGCGGAACTCGCTGTTCGGACTTTGCATTCCGTTTACGGTCTCGATAAGAAGTAAGGACCGGCTGACTCGGCGCCGATCTTCTGATCGCCGGCGTAGCCAAGCGTCGGTGAGGTAACGTCATTTTCAGGAGACGCCACGCGATGAGAGATCTCTCCGCGGGTCCGCGCGTTCTTCTCAAGCGGCTGCGCGAATTGATGGCGGAGCCGCTCGAGCCGCAGGAGCGCCTAGACCAGATCGTGCGCCAGATCGCGCAGAACATGGTCGCGGAGGTGTGTTCCGTTTACGTGCTGCGCTCCGATGGCGTGCTCGAACTTTATGCGACCGAAGGTCTCAATCCCGGTGCCGTGCACCTGGCACAGCTCAAGATGGGCCAGGGCCTCGTCGGCACGATTGCCGCTTCCGCGCGGCCCCTGAACCTCTCCGACGCGCAATCCCATCCCGCGTTCACATACCTGCCGGAAACGGGCGAGGAGATCTACCACTCCTTCCTCGGCGTTCCTATCTTGCGAACCGGCAGGGCGCTCGGCGTGCTTGTCGTGCAGAACAAGGCGAGCCGCACCTACCGCGAAGACGAGGTGGAGGCGCTCGAAACGACGGCGATGGTGATTGCGGAAATGGTGGCGACCGGGGAGCTGAAGAAGCTCACCAAGCCCGGCCTCGAACTCGACCTCTCCCGCCCCGTCGCGATCGAGGGTTCGAGCTTCGGCGAAGGCATCGGCCTCGGCTATGTCGTGCTGCACGAGCCGCGCATCGTCGTCACCAACCTGTTGAACGAAGATTCCGAGCACGAACTCGGCCGTCTGGCCGAGGCGCTCGGCTCGCTGCGCATCTCGATCGACGACATGCTGTCGCGCCGCGAGGTGTCGATGGAGGGCGAGCACCGCGAGGTGCTGGAAACCTACCGCATGTTCGCGCATGACCGCGGCTGGGTAAGAAAGCTCGAAGAGGCGATCCGCAACGGCCTGACGGCGGAAGCGGCGGTCGAGCGGGTACAGAGCGAGACGAAGGCGCGCATGATCCGCCTGACGGACCCGTATCTGCGCGAGCGCATGCATGATTTCGACGATCTGGCGAACCGCCTGCTGCGCCAGTTGACGGGCTACGGCGCGAAACTATCGGCCAGCAGCTTCCCGAACGATGCGATTGTCGTGGCGCGTGCCATGGGTGCCGCCGAACTGCTCGATTATCCGCGCCAGAACGTGCGCGGCCTCGTGCTCGAAGAGGGCGCGGTGACGAGCCATGTGGTGATCGTCGCGCGCGCCATGGGCATTCCGGTGGTTGGCCAGGCGGCGGGCGCGGTGGCGCTTGCGGAAAACGGTGACTCCATCATCGTCGATGGCGAGGATGCACGGGTGCATCTGCGGCCGCTGGCGGATCTCCAGCGTTCCTACGAAGAGAAGGTCCGCTTCCGGGCTCGCCGGCAGGAACAGTACCGGGCGCTGCGGGCCGTCGAGCCGGTGACGAAGGACGGCCGCCACATCAATCTCCAGATGAATGCCGGCCTTCTGGTCGACCTGCCGCATCTCAACGAATCCGGTGCCTCCGGCATCGGCCTGTTCCGCACCGAACTCCAGTTCATGATCGCCTCGACCATGCCGAAGGCGGAGGAGCAGGAGGCGTTCTATCGCAACGTGCTGAAGCAGGCCGGCGGCCGGCCGGTGACGTTCCGCACGCTCGATATCGGCGGCGACAAGGTCGTGCCCTATTTCCGCGCGGCGGAAGAGGAAAACCCGGCGCTCGGCTGGCGGGCCATCCGCCTGTCGCTCGACCGGCCGGGCCTGCTGCGCACGCAGCTTCGCGCCATGTTGCGGGCGGCGGCGGGCGCGGACCTGCGCATGATGCTGCCGATGGTGACCGAAGTCTCCGAGCTGAAGGAGGTCCGCGACCTTCTCCAGAAGGAGATCCAGCGCCAATCGAAGATCGGCGAGCAGTTGCCTAAGAAGCTGCAATTCGGCGCGATGCTGGAAGTGCCGGCGCTGCTCTGGCAGCTCGACGAGCTGATGGCCGAGGTCGATTTCGTCTCGGTCGGCTCGAACGACCTGTTCCAGTTCGCCATGGCGGTCGACCGCGGCAATGCCCGCGTCTCCGATCGTTTCGACACGCTCGGCCGGCCGTTCCTGCGCATCCTGCGCGACATCGTGCGGGCCGGCGAGCGCAACGAGACCTCGGTGACGCTCTGCGGCGAGATGGCGAGCAAGCCAATTTCCGCCATGGCGCTGCTCGGCATCGGTTTCCGCTCCGTCTCGATGTCGCCGGCGGCGATCGGCCCGGTGAAGTCGATGCTGCTTTCACTCGATGCGGCAAAACTCGAGGCGGTGCTGATGCCGGCACTCGACGACACGAAGCCGACGGCCTCGATCCGCCAGATCCTCACCGACTTTGCGGCCGAAAACGGCGTTCCGCTTTGAAATTGACTGGAGTTTAAACGGTGGCGAAGCTTCCCGTTGAAAAGATGCGTGACCTTGAACGCCGTTTCGGCGAGATCGAGGCACGCATGTCGGCGGGGCCGGATTCGGAGACCTATGTGCGTCTCGCCTCGGAATATTCCGAGCTTCAGCCCGTCGTGACGAAAATCCGCGAATACCAGAAGGTCAATGGCGAGATCGCCGACCTTGAGGTGCTGCTCAACGACAAGGCGACCGACCGGGAGATGCGCGATCTCGCGGAGATGGAGCTGCCGGAGCAGAAGGAGCGGCTCGAAGGTCTCGAAAAGGAGATGCAGATCCTGCTTCTCCCGAAGGACGCGGCCGACGAGAAGAGCGCGATCCTTGAAATCCGCGCCGGTACGGGCGGCTCGGAGGCAGCACTTTTTGCCGGCGACCTGTTTCGCATGTACGAGCGTTACGCCGCCGCCAATGGCTGGAAGGTCGAGGTGCTCTCTTCCAGCGAGGGCGAGGCGGGCGGCTTCAAGGAAATCATCGCCACCATCACCGGGCGCGGCGTGTTCGCCAAGCTAAAGTTCGAATCGGGCGTGCACCGCGTGCAGCGCGTTCCGGAAACAGAGGCGAGCGGGCGCATCCATACGTCCGCAGCGACCGTCGCGGTGCTGCCGGAAGCGGAAGAAATCGACATCGAGGTACGCGCGGAAGACATCCGCATCGACACGATGCGTTCGTCGGGTGCCGGCGGCCAGCACGTCAACACGACGGACTCGGCGGTGCGCATCACGCATCTTCCGACCGGCCTCGTCGTGACGAGCTCGGAAAAATCGCAGCACCAGAACCGGGCCAAGGCCATGCAGGTGCTGCGCTCGCGGCTCTATGACATGGAGCGCCAGCGCGCCGACAGCGAACGCTCCGCCGACCGCAGAAGCCAGGTCGGCTCCGGCGACCGGTCCGAGCGCATCCGCACCTACAATTTCCCGCAAGGCCGCGTCACGGACCACCGCATCAACCTGACGCTCTACAAGCTCGACCGTATGATGATCGGCGAAATCGACGAAGTGGTCGATGCGCTGGTCGCCGATTACCAGGCCGGCCAGCTGGCACAGCTCGGCGAACAGGGCCGATGAGCGGCGCCACGCTCGCCGAGGCGCTGGCCACGGCGCGGCGCCGGCTTTCGGAGGCGGGCCTTGCGGATGGCGCGCTCGACGCGCGGCGGCTGATCGCCGGCCTTCTCGACCTGTCGCCCACGGCCTTCGTCACCGATGGCGCGCGCGCGCTCGACGGTGCGCAGCAGGCGGCCATCGACCGGGCGCTGGCGCGGCGCGTGGCGCGCGAGCCGGTGCACCGCATCCTCGGTCGCCGGGCCTTTTCGCGGCTCGATCTCGCGCTCTCGCCTGAAACGCTGGAGCCGCGGCCGGATACCGAAGTGCTCGTCGACACGCTGGTGCCCCACGCGACGCGCATGGTTGGCGAGACCGGCGGCTGTCGCATCCTGGATCTGGGCACGGGAACGGGGGCGATCTGTCTTGCGCTGCTCGATCTCGTCGCGGGCGCCACGGGTGTCGGAACCGATCTTTCGCCCGGCGCCCTTGAAACGGCGCGGCGCAATGCCGACATCAATGGGGTCGCAGACCGCTTCGAGGCGGTCGAGAGCGACTGGTTTGCAGCTGTGGCCGGGGTGTTCGACATCATTGTGTCAAATCCTCCCTATATCGTCCGCTCCGTGATCGGAACGCTGGACGACGAGGTGCGGCTCTACGATCCGATCCTGGCGCTGGATGGCGGAGACGACGGGCTCGATGCCTACCGCACGATTGCAGCCGGGGCGGGCGATCATCTTCGGGACAACGGCCTGGTGGCTTACGAAATCGGTTACGACCAGAAGGATCAGGTCACCGCGATCATGCGCGAAAACGGTTTTGCGCGAATCGAGGCGGTCAGGGATTTCGGCGGCAACGACCGCGTTCTCCTCTTCACAAAAGCGGCGGTTGTTTAAATCTTGTTGCGCAAGCGCAGCAATTTCCGCAACCGCAAAGAAAAGGCTTGGAATCGTAGAGGAAGCGGGCTAGGTTGCGGGCACGCACTGGGCAAGAGGTCATGGCACAGAGATTCGTTCCTGCATGATCCGATCGCGAGGGTTGCTCTCTCCGAAGAGTTGCTAGGGTTGAAGACTGCCCCGTGCGGGTACCTGTTAATTTGACGTCTTACAGCGACAGGACCACCGACCGGCGTGGTTTGCCCGCGGGTAAGGATGCTTGATCTGGCGTGTCCCGATCAGGCGTCAGACACATGATCATCAAGACACGATACGTTAGGTGAGTGACATATGAGGCCAGGACAGCAAAACAAGCGCGGCCGCGGGCGTAACAACAACAATAACAATAATAACAACAGCAATAACAACAATAACAACAACAACCACCGCAAGGGTGGCAATCCCCTGACGAGGACCTACGACAGTTCGGGTCCGGACGTGAAGATCAGGGGCACGGCCCAGCATATCGCTGAGAAATATTCGGCGCTGGCCCGCGACGCCCATAGCTCCGGTGACCGCGTCATGGCGGAAAACTATCTTCAGCATGCCGAGCACTACAATCGCATCATTGCCGCCGCTCAGGCGCAGATGCAGGACCGCTTCCCGCGGGATGAGCGCCCGGACAATGCCGATCGGAACGATTTCAACGACCGTGACGGCTACGACCGTGATCAGGACGAAGTCGATTCGACGGCCGTCGACGAGCCGGCACACGTTGCCGCAGCACCGGCCCCAGCCCCCGTGGTGGTTCCTGTCGAACAGCCCGTCATCGACGGTTCCGGCCCGCAGCCGGTGATCGAAGGCACGCCGGCTGAAGTCTCGCTCGAAGAGGAAGCCGCTGCCCCCGCCGGCCGTGCTCCGGCACGCCGCCGCAGCGCACCGCGCCCGCGCCGTCCGCGCCGTGGCGAAGCCGGGGCCGCCGGCGACGAAGCACAGCCTGCCGGCGAAGACGCTCCGGCGCTCGAAGCCTCGGAATAACGGCATCTGCCCAGCATCGAAGAACCCGGCCTCGCGCCGGGTTCTTGCGCTTTGCAAGGTCGACCTGGAAAAATCTCGGCCCGGGCCTGCGGCGCTCCCTTTAATTCACAAAATGCCTCCACCATATTCCCCTCAGGCGGTTGACCCGGCGCAAGGCCGGAGCACCGCACGCATGAAAGGTTCGCCTTGATGGGAGCCTTATCCTAATCGTCGACCGGTGCCTTGAAGGGCCGGCCGAGTACTGGAGGCAGATGATGAATATTGAAAAATACTCCGAACGCGTCCGCGGGTTCCTGCAATCCGCCCAGACGAAGGCGCTGGCCGACGGCCATCCGCAGTTCACCGCAGAGCATGTTCTGAAAGTGCTGCTCGATGACGAGCAGGGCATGGCCGCCTCGCTTATCGAACGGGCTGGTGGCAGCGCGCGCGATGCGCGGACCGCCAACGATGCCGCCCTCGCCAAGCAGCCGAAAACCACCGGCGGCAACGGCCAAGTCTACCTTTCGCAGCCGCTCGCCAAGGTCTTCTCGACCGCCGAAGACGCCGCCAAGAAGGCCGGCGACAGCTTCGTCACCGTCGAACGCCTGTTGCTGGCGCTCGCAATCGAAAAATCCGCCGCGACTGCCGAAATCCTGGCGAAGGCCGGCGTGACGCCGACCAAGCTCAACCAGGTGATCAACGACATCCGCAAGGGCCGCACCGCCGATACGGCGAGCGCCGAGCAGGGTTTCGATTCGCTCAAGAAGTTCGCCCGTGACCTGACGGCCGATGCGCGCGAAGGCCGCCTCGACCCGGTGATCGGCCGCGACGACGAAATCCGCCGCACCATCCAGGTCCTTTCCCGCCGCACGAAGAACAACCCGGTCCTCATCGGCGAACCCGGCGTCGGCAAGACGGCGATCGCCGAAGGCCTTGCGCTGCGCATCGTCAACGGCGACGTGCCGGAGAGCCTGAAAGAGAAGAAGCTGATGGCGCTCGACATGGGCGCGCTGATCGCTGGTGCGAAATATCGCGGTGAATTCGAGGAGCGCCTGAAGGCCGTACTTGCCGAAGTGCAGGCGGAAGACGGCGAGATCATTCTGTTCATCGACGAGATGCACACGCTGGTCGGGGCCGGCAAGGCGGAAGGGGCGATGGACGCCTCCAACCTGCTGAAGCCCGCGCTCGCCCGTGGCGAATTGCACTGCGTCGGCGCCACCACGCTCGATGAATACCGCAAGCATGTCGAGAAGGACGCTGCCCTTGCCCGCCGGTTCCAGCCCGTCATGGTGGACGAACCGACCGTCGAGGACACGATCTCGATCCTGCGCGGCCTGAAGGAAAAGTACGAGCAGCACCACAAGGTCCGCATCGCCGATGCCGCCCTTGTTGCCGCCGCGACGCTCTCCAACCGCTACATCTCGGATCGCTTCCTGCCGGACAAGGCGATCGACCTGATGGACGAAGCCGCCTCGCGGCTGCGCATGCAGGTCGATTCCAAGCCGGAAGAGCTCGACGAACTCGATCGCCGCATCATCCAGCTGAAGATCGAGCGCGAAGCCTTGAAGAAGGAAACCGACCGCTCGTCGCAGGACCGGCTTGAAAAGCTCGAACTGGACCTCACCGCGCTCGAAGAGCAGGCCGATGCGCTGACCGCGCGCTGGCAGGCGGAAAAGTCGAAGCTCGGCCGCGCCGCCGACCTGAAGGGCCAGCTTGATGAGCTGCGCAACGAACTGGCCATTGCCCAGCGCAAGGGCGAGTTCCAGCGCGCCGGCGAGCTTGCCTATGGCATCATTCCGAAGCTCGAAAAGGAGCTGGAAGACGCCGAGGGCCGCGATGCCGGCGATGTCGATCCGATGGTGCAGGAGGTCGTGACCGCCGACAACATCGCCCATATCGTCTCCCGCTGGACCGGCATTCCGGTCGACAAGATGCTGGAAGGCGAGCGCGACAAGCTGCTGCGCATGGAAGACGATCTCGCCAAATGGGTTGTCGGCCAGGGTGATGCCGTGCAGGCGGTTTCCCGCGCGGTGCGCCGTGCGCGCGCCGGCCTTCAGGATCCGAACCGGCCGATCGGCTCGTTCATCTTCCTCGGCCCGACCGGCGTCGGCAAGACGGAGCTCACCAAGGCGCTCGCCCGCTTCCTCTTCGACGACGAGACGGCGATCCAGCGCATGGACATGTCGGAATATATGGAGAAACACTCCGTGGCCCGGCTGATCGGTGCGCCTCCGGGCTATGTCGGTTATGAGGAAGGCGGTGCCTTGACCGAAGCCGTCCGCCGCCGGCCCTACCAGGTCGTGTTGTTCGACGAAATCGAAAAGGCGCATCCGGATGTCTTCAACGTGCTCCTGCAGGTCCTCGACGACGGCCGCCTGACCGATGGCCAGGGCCGCACCGTCGATTTCCGCAACACGATGATCATCATGACCTCGAACCTCGGTGCGGAATATCTCACCGCGCTTGGCGAGAACGAGGATAGCGATACGGTGCGCGACCAGGTGATGGATGTCGTGAAGATGGCATTCCGGCCGGAATTCCTGAACCGCGTCGACGAGATCATCCTGTTCCACCGCCTGCGGCGGACGGAAATGGGCGCGATCGTCGCCATCCAGCTGGAGCGGCTGCGGAAGCTGCTCGTCGATCGCAAGATCGTTCTCGATCTCGACGAGGAAGCCGTGCACTGGCTGGCGGAAAAGGGTTACGATCCGGTCTATGGTGCGCGTCCGCTGAAGCGGGCGATCCAGAAGCATCTTCAGGATCCGCTGGCGGAGAAGATCCTCTCCGGCGATATCCCGGACGGCGTGACCGTCAAGGTGACCGCCGGTTCCGACCGGCTGCTCTTCTCGCCGCGCGTTGCGACGGTGAGCAAGGCCGCCTGAGGCGCATCATCGATCTTGAAAAAAGAAGCGCGGGTCTCGGCCCGCGCTTTTCTCGTTCAGTGGGTTTCCGCGACTTCCGTCGGGTCGTCGCCGCGGCCGAGCAGGTCGTCGATGCGCTTGCGCTCCAATTCGAACTGGGCGAGCGCCTTGCCTTCCAGCGATTTGCCGCCGGGCAGGCGGATCTTCAGCGCATCCACCTTGTTGCCGTTGACGATCAGCTCGTAGTGCAGGTGCGGGCCGGTCGAAAGGCCGGTCGTGCCGACGAAGCCGATCACCTGGCCCTGGCGCACTTTCACGCCCGGCTTGATGCCCTTGGCGATCGCGCTCTGGTGATTGTAGGACGAGACGTAACCGTTGGCATGACGGATCAGCGTCTGGTTGCCGTAGCCGCCGGAATCCCAGCCGGCCTTTTCGACCACGCCGTTGCCGGCCGCGATGATCGGCGTGCCGCGCGGTGCCGCCCAGTCGACGCCGGTATGCATGCGCGAGAAACCAAGGATCGGATGGCGGCGCATGCCGAAGCCGGAGCGGAAGACTCCGTTCGGCACGGGATTGCGCAGCAGGAACTGCCGGATGCTCTTGCCGGCCTCGTCATAGTAGTCGACGGATTCGTCGTCCGGGTTCTGGAAGCGGTAGACGCGGGTTTCCGTGTCGCCGAACTTGGCATCGAGGAAGAGGATTTCCGACTCTTCCGTCGCCGTGCCCTTTTCGTCGGTGACGGAGAAGAAGGCTTCAAGTGAATCCGTCGGCCGAAGCTGCGCCTGGAAATCGACATTGCTGGCGAGGATGCGGATGACTTCCGTCGTCATGTCCTTGCCCATGCCGTAGGAGAGGGCGGCGCGGTAGATGCCGTCATAGACGCGTGGCAGGTCGCGCCCGGCAATGATCGCCGGCCGGCCGTCATCGTCGAAGGCGGTCGCCACCGCATCGAGCACCGGCGGTTCGGCGCCGCTGACGAAACGGCCGCTGTCGTCCAGCGCCGCCGTCGTCACATGGCGGCCGCGCGAATAGACGCTGGCGCGCACGATGCTGGCTTCCTTGCCCTTCTGCGAAATGCAAATGCGCAGCACGTCGCCCTCGGCAAGCTCGCGGCTGCCGAGCTGGCTTTCGAGATAGGCGGAAAGATCGTCGCCCTGCGCCTTGGTGTACCCGGCCGCCGTCATGATCTGGTCGATCTCGGCCGTGCGGCGCACGGGGATGACGTCGTCGGCATATTCGGTATCGTCGGGCGTCAGCGTGTCGAAGTTCGAAACGCTCATATTCTCCTCGACCACGCGGGCGGTCAGCCCCTGCAACAGGTCGAGGTCGGTGCTTTCCGAGGCGAAGCGCTGCGGGTCGACATAAGAGAGGGAGGCGACCTGCGAACTACCGTCCGTCAGCACCGAACCGTTGGTACGCACATTCTCCTCGACTTCCTCGATCGACATCTGGTCGGCATAGTCGAGCGCCGAGCCGCCGGTCGGGAAGGCATCTGTCTGCAAGGCCACTTCGGATTCGACGTCCGAACCATAGATCGTGCCCATGCGCGAGGCAGGCGCGGCATCCCGGCCGTTGGTGGAGAAGATCGCCAGCGGATCGAAGCGCGGATAATCCTCGCTCGTCGCGTGGTTTGCCGCGAGCGCCATCTTCACATGGGCAAAGGGCTGGCGGCGCACGACTTCCTTTTCACCGTCATGGATCATGGTGGAGATTTCCATGATCTTCTTGTCGGCGGGTTTGGCGACGATCGCCGTCTCTATGACGCGCTCGCCGCGTTTTGCCGTTTCGCCGGTCTTGCTCGTCTGGTTGGGCGTGCCGAGGGCCGCGAAGGCTTCGGCCGGAATGGCAAGCTGCTGGCGGCCGTCCAGGGCAGCAAAGAGAGCCACACCCATAAGGATGGAAGAGGTGATGCCGGTCAGGAAGGTGCCGGAGAGCCAGCGTAGGGAAATTTCGCGACGGTCGGGCGCCTTGCGCCCGTCAGCGAGGATCGGCGGTTCGTTGCCGAGGGATCGGATCATGTTCCGGTCAGTGGTCATGCCGATTGCGCTTCGCCCTGTGTCGTTTGTTATGGTTTTCAGCGCGCGACCATGCACGCGGGAGGGCATGCGAGTCAAATCACGCGGGTTCTTAACAATCCTTAAGACGTGCGGATTGTGAAAATCTGAGGGCAGGCGCTGCCGTTTGCGGTTCGGTGGGCGCAAAAGCCCTGAAAATCCGGGGGAAGTGAGAGGGCGGGATGCTTTTCCGAAGAAATTTTCAAAAAAATGTCACATGCCCTGTTGACGTGTTCGTATAGGTGGGCTTATAACCCGCTCATCGAACGAGAGCGGCGGCGCTTCTGGCGGCCGACGAACTCGCTCCAAGGTTTCCTGACGGAGCTGGTGAGAATTGAGCCGAACCTGG
>NZ_WHSB02000022.1 GCF_010994755.1 Shinella lacus | reverse complement strand
GAAAAATAACTTGAGTCGGAAACCGTCTGTCGCCCAGGAGAGGGGCCAGGCGAAGACTGCAGTCGGCGGCATGGATGGCATGAGCACCCGCGATATCCTCGAGCGGCTGATCGGTTTTCCAACCGTCAGTCGCGATTCGAATCTCGATCTCATCGAATTCGTCGTGGAGGTTCTTCGCCGGCACGGGATAGCTTCGCACCTCATCCGCAGCGAAGATGGCCGCAAGGCAAATCTTTTCGCGACCATAGGCCCAGATGACCGTCCGGGGGTCGTGCTGTCCGGCCATACCGACGTGGTGCCCGTGGACGGGCAGGAATGGTCATCGCCGCCATTCAGTATGACGGAGCGAGACGGACGGCTTTACGGGCGTGGAACTGCGGATATGAAAGGCTTCGTCGCCAGCGCGCTGGCCGCCTGTATAAAAGCATCCTCCATGGATTTGCAAACGCCTCTGCATCTGGCTTTGTCCTACGATGAGGAACTGGGTTGCCTTGGAGTCCGCAGCCTGATCGAATTCCTGGAAAGCGTGCCTCATAAGCCTCTGCTGTGCCTTGTCGGTGAACCTACCGGCATGCAGGTGGCGACCGGCCACAAGGGCAAGGTCGCGGCCCGCGCCACCTGCAAGGGGCGGGAGGGCCACTCTGCTCTGGCGCCTCTCGCCCTCAACGCGATCCATCTCGGCTGTGACTTCGTCACGGCATTGCGCCAGGAACAGGAACGTCTTTCTGCTGGAGGCGCGCGTGACGATGATTACGATGTCCCATACACGACCGTCCATGTTGGCAGGATGAATGGCGGCGTCGCGCTGAACATCGTCCCCAATTTGTGCCAAATCGACTTCGAGATCCGCAATATCGCCGGCGACGATCCCGGAATGATTCTCGACCGGCTTACATCAGAAGCCGGGCGTATCGCGGAGAAGGCCACGTGCGTCGCTTCCGAAGCCGCCATCGATATCACGGTTGTCAACGCATATCCGGGCCTAGATACACTGGCCACGTCGCCGGCAGTGGATTTCGTTCGATCGCTCATCGGCACCCAATCCACCATCAAGGTTGCATTCGGCACGGAAGGCGGCCTTTTCGACAGCGTTGCCGGCATACCCACTGTCATCTGCGGGCCGGGATTCATGGAGCAAGGTCATAAGCCGGATGAATTCGTCAGCGCAGACCAATTGATCCGTTGCGACAATATGTTAGCAAATCTACTGATGAATATGACGACGAGCTCGATGCCTTGGTCGCAACCCTACCAGGAGTGAGCAATAAAATTCACCGGAAGAAAAGAAGCGAGCGATAACTCGTCTGCACCGCATCAAGGGGCAGGCAGAGCCCAAGAACGTGCGATTGAGGCTGGCACCGATTGCGCCGCTCTCCTTCAGCAGATTGTAGCCATGCGCGGCGGTGCCAACGGACTGATGGCTGAAGTAATGGAGAGTCATCTCCGAGAGACTTTCAGTCCGGATGTCGACTCGGCTGACAAGGATAACCTCGGCGTCTATGATGAAAACGTGGAAGGTGTGATGAAAATTGCGCGCAGATATTTAGGTAGCGCGGGTCGGTTTTCCGGCGCTGTTTAGTTTACTCAACGAGGCGCAGGCACTTTTGCGGATGCGTTTGTTTTTTGTCCACATACACTTGGCATATGCAACCAGGGGACTGGTTTATACAACCTGGTATCTTGCCGACTCGGGAGGAATTTATGATTGTCAAAAATTTCGAGTATCTCCTCGCGCTTGCTCACGAAGGACATTTCGGCCGAGCCGCCAAAAGCTGCAACGTGTCGCAACCCACGCTCTCCGCAGGAATCAAGCAATTGGAAGAGGACTTGGACGTCCAAATTGTACGGCATGGCCGTCGCTATGATGGCCTGACGCAGGAAGGCGAATCCGTGCTCGCCTGGGCGAGGAAGATGTACAATGATTGCGATGGGCTCGAGCGAGAGCTTTCGGCGCTCAAGAAGGGCCTGGAGGGCCAGTTTCGTCTCGGTGTCGTTGCTGGCACGTCGGTCGTTGCTCCGATTCTGAGCGTGGCGCTTGCAGAGAGAATACCCCTTCTCGAACAATCCATCTCGGCGTCTCAAACCGAGTCACTGTCGAACGCCCTTCTGGCTCACGAAATGGATATGGCGCTGACATATCTCGAAGACGTGTCTGAGGACGACTTCGACACCCATCTTCTCTATCGCGAAGGCGTCTTCCTGTTTCAGGTAACCAAAGAACGGCAGCCAAGAAGGGTCCCATGGGATCATGTCGTAAGCATGCCGCTGTGCATCCTGAATTCCGCACTACCTAACGCCGCGCAATCTCAGCTTTCGCGGTGCGCAGCCAAAACGATCCGAACCAACGCCGTGGAGGTTCTCGCCGCGCATGTGGCGACAGGGCGTTACGCGACCGTTCTTCCACAATCGCTTGTTACGTTTCTGGCTCACATTCCTGACATTCGGGCAGTCGCGGTCTCGGGTGAAGGGTCACATGCCAACGTGGGCTTCGTTGCCCCGAAGGGCGGACTGAAGGCGACCGCTTCGGCCGCGCTCCTCGAAATGGTCCACACTCCCGAGCTTGCCGCTTCGATACAGGAAGCCCTAGCGCTGCATCGTCAGTTCCAGCCCGAAGAGGGCTGAAACTGAGGCAGAGAGCGCCTCGTAGAACGCTCATAGACATTTCCTATCTCCAGATAGAAACTTCGAGTTTGCCGTCGCAAGTCGAAACCGCCATGCTCCGCTGACAGTAATGGGAGGTTGGAATCGTTAGACTTGCACGCGGCGATTCTATTCGTCGGGTGCGCCTGAGCGCGCCAGTCATACACTTAATCATTACTGAAGGAAGGCTTAGAGACCCAAGGAGATAAAACGATGGCCCCAACGGGAAATAGGATTGTCACTTTCGAAAAGCCCATGGAAATGAAGGTCAATACCTTCAAATTTCCGGAACTCGTCACCCCTCAGGGAAAAAGCGCGCCCCATGGCGTGATTCTGAAAATTGTCACCACAAACATTTGTGGGAGCGACCTCCATATATATCGCGGCTCGTTCGAAGTTCCCAAGGGAATGACGATGGGTCATGAAATGACCGGCGAAGTCATCGAAGTCGGTTCCGACGTCGAATACATCAAGAAAGGCGACATTGTTTCCGTTCCTTTCAATGTGGGCTGCGGACGCTGTTACAACTGCAAGCACATGCGCTCGGATGTCTGCGAGAACACCAATCCGGAAATGGATTGTGGCGCATACGGCTTCAATCTCGGCGGCTGGGCTGGCGGACAGGGCGATTACCTGTTTGTGCCCTACGCCGACTTCAACCTGCTGGTATTCCCCGACAAGGATGCTGCTCTCGATAAGATCCGTGATCTCACGCTTCTGTCCGACGTATTGCCGACGGCCTTCCATGGCTTTGCCGGCCCTGACTGGCCCGCGGCGCCAGCCTATGTCGTCGGGGAAAACGTGCTGATCTTCGGTGCCGGCCCGGTCGGTCGAGCCGGCGCTGCCTGCGCAAGGCTTTTGGGTGCCGGCGCCATCATCGTCGCCGACTACATCCAGGAACGACTCGACCTCCTCAAACCTCATGGGATTGAGACAATCAATCTTTCCGATGGTGTTCCGATCGAGGACCATCTTGAGCGTATCACCGGGAACAGACAAGTCGACCGCGTTATCGACTATGTGGGCGTGGATTGCCGGGGATTTGGTGCAGAATCCGACAAGATCGTCGAAAGTGCCGTCACGAATGCCTTGCTCAAATATGTTCGCTTCGGCGGAATGACCAGCACGGTCGGCGTCTACTGCGCCAATCCGATTTCGAAAGATCCAAAAGGCAAGAAGGGCATCATGGATCTGGAGTGGTCGACGTCCTGGATCAAGTCGCCGCGGATGTCTGCAGGTCAGTCGCCGACAGCGAATTACAATCATGCTCTCATGCGAGCGATCCTGAACGATCGCATGCCCTATCTCTCGCCGATGATGAATATCAAGTTCATCAAGCTGGAAGACGCTCCGCAGGCATACAAGGAGTTCGATGCCGGCTCTGCATTCAAGTATGTGATCGACCCGCATGGCTCGGTAAAACACTGAATTACTTGAATGGCGCGTTCATGAGGTCGTCTCTCACTGTTTTTGGTGGGAGACGGACCGTTTGGACGATTACCGCTCTGGAAGTGAGTTCGCTGGTTTGAATGAATCACCGCGAGCTCCGAAGAGGCTTCCCAAGCCCCAAACCCAAAAAAATGGTCGCCCCTACAACCTCCCTTCATTTTCAAACCATGACATAGAATTTTATCTTGCATACTCCACGGGAGTATAGTAATCGATACTCCCATGGAGTATGAAGGTGTCGCCGTCAGCGGCGACCAATCCGCATTCCAGCAAGTTCTCAATGTGTCCATTCAACCAGGCAGGAACACGCAAATGAAATCACGCGCCGCAGTCGCCTTCGAGGCAGGAAAGCCACTCGAAATCGTCGAGCTCGACGTCGCCCCTCCCCAGAAGGGCGAAGTTCTGATCAAAGTTACCCACACCGGCGTTTGCCATACGGATGCCTTCACCCTGTCCGGCAACGATCCTGAAGGCATTTTCCCGGTGGTTCTCGGTCATGAGGGCGCTGGTGTCGTCGTGGAGGTCGGTGAGGGCGTCACGAGCGTCAAGCCGGGCGACCACGTTATCCCGCTCTACACGGCCGAATGCGGCGAATGCGAATTCTGCCGCTCGGGCAAGACCAATCTTTGTGTCGCCGTTCGCGCCACTCAGGGCAAGGGTCTGATGCCGGACGGCACCACCCGCTTTTCCTACAAAGGTCAGCCCATCTATCACTACATGGGCTGCTCGACCTTCTCCGAATATACAGTCGTGGCGGAAGTTTCTCTCGCCAAGATCAATCCCCATGCCAATCACGAGCACGTCTGCCTGCTTGGCTGTGGCGTTACCACCGGCATCGGTGCAGTCCACAACACTGCCAAGGTCCAGCCGGGGGATTCCGTCGCGGTATTCGGCCTCGGCGGTATCGGTTTGGCTGCGATCCAGGGTGCGCGTCAGGCCAAGGCCGGGCGGATCATCGCGATCGATACCAACCCGACCAAGTTCGAGCTGGCGCGTCAGTTCGGTGCAACCGAATGCATCAACCCCAAGGACTACGACAAGCCTATCCAAGAGGTTCTGATCGAGATGACGGGCTGGGGCATCGACCACACCTTCGAATGCATCGGCAACGTCCATGTCATGCGTGCCGCGCTCGAAGCTGCACATCGCGGCTGGGGTCAGTCGATCGTCATCGGCGTCGCTGGCGCAGGACAGGAGATCTCGACCCGGCCGTTCCAACTCGTCACGGGCCGCGTCTGGAAGGGATCGGCCTTTGGCGGTGTCAAGGGACGGACCCAGCTCCCCGGCATGGTCGAGGACGCAATGCGGGGTGACATCGACCTTGCGCCTTTCGTCACTCACACGATGGGTCTCGACGAGATCAACGAGGCGTTCGACCTGATGCACGAAGGCAAGTCGATCCGCACCGTCATTCACTACTGATTCATCAACCACCCAAAAACAGTTCAACAGCAAGTATCAAGGAAACTTAAAATGGCTGATCCAGTTATCTCCGGCAACGGCGTCTTTTCGCACGTCTTTCTCGGCGCCGCCGACATGCAGAAGTCGGTTGCGTTTTATGACGCCACCCTGGGCGCACTAGGCGTCAAGAACCTTGGTCCTTTTGGCAACGGCTGGGTGCTTTACGGCCGTGACAAGCCGGCATTCATCATCGCCCGCCCCGGCAATGGTGAAGCACCCTCCAGCAATGGCGCGACGGTCGGCTTTGCTGCCGCCACGACTGCTGAAGTGGATGCATTCCATGCAGCCGGCCTTGCCGCAGGCGGCACCGATGAGGGCCAGCCCGGTCCGCGTGGCCACCTGCCGGGTGCCTATGCCGCCTACCTGCGTGACCCGGCTGGCAACAAGGTCTGCGCTTACACCTTCGTCTGAGGGTAAGCGGCACGGCCCATACCGGGGACCATTTTGCCTCGAACGTTATGGCGTGCCTGTTCATACAGATTGAAGCATGGCCGGGGACGGAGTCTACGGCCATGCTTCGCACCAGTTTGGATCTCAAGTCCACCGCCGAAGTGAGGAAAAAATATGGAACGTGTCGAACATCACGCCAGTTTCGGCGGTTCGCAAGAGGTCTATCTACACCAGTCTTCTACCCTGGGCTGCGCGATGAAGTTTGGCGTATATCTTCCGCCCCAGGCGAAGCGCGGTAAGGTGCCGGTGCTTTACTGGCTCTCCGGCCTTACCTGCACAGAGCAGAACTTCATAACCAAGGCCGGCGCGCAACGTTTCGCTGCCGAGCATGGTATCATCGTCGTCGCGCCCGACACCAGTCCGCGTGGCGAGGGCGTTGCGGACGATACCGCATACGATCTTGGCCAAGGAGCCGGATTTTATGTGAATGCGACCCAGCAACCGTGGGCCGATCACTACCGCATGTATGACTATGTCGTTGATGAACTGCCTGCGTTGGTGGAGGCCACGTTCCCCGCAAATGACCGTCGGGCGATCTCAGGTCACTCAATGGGAGGGCATGGCGCTCTGATGATCGCCTTGAGAAATCCCGGACGCTACAGGAGCACATCCGCATTTTCTCCCATCGTGGCGCCATCGCAGGTGCCATGGGGACAAAAAGCTTTTACGTCCTACCTGGGCGATGATCGCGAAACCTGGAAGCAATACGATACGGTCGAACTGATCAAAAACGCCAGGGAGCGTTTGCCCTTGCTCGTAGACCAGGGGTTGGATGACGAGTTTCTTCAGGAACAGCTTCGCCCAAACCTGCTGCAGGCTGCGTGCGATGCGGCGGGACACAAACTCGTTCTGAACCAGTGGCCCGGCTACGACCATAGCTATTACTTCATAGACAGTCTTATCAGCTACCACTTCGCGCATCATGCTGCGGCGTTGTCCTGATTAACAATCGGAGAAAAGACCATGCGACAGGCAGCAACGAGGGACGGGCACGGATACTCAACGGTTGATCGCGAAACCGGCGCCACTCAAAGCGCTGCTGCTTCGCGCCCTCGCGTCGTTGTGGTCGGAGCCGGATTTGGCGGGCTGGAAGTTGTCCACCGCCTCGCCGGAAAAGGGGCTGAGATCACGCTCGTCGATCGCCGCAATCATCACCTGTTCCAGCCTTTGCTCTATCAGGTCGCCGGAGCTTCGCTTTCGACATCCGAAATCGCCTGGCCGATCCGATCGCTTTTCCGCAAGCGACCGGATGTACGCACGCTTCTCGCTGAGGTCGAGGATGTCGACACGCAAACGCGTCAGGTGATATTGGATGATGGTTCGAGGCTCGCTTACGACATCCTCATCTTAGCGACTGGAGCGCGGCATTCCTATTTCGGACATGACGAGTGGGAACCTTTTGCGCCGGGTCTCAAATCGCTCGAGGATGCGACGACTATTCGCCGCCGTGTTCTGGCTGCATTCGAGCGAGCCGAGCGTGAACCGGATCCGGCACGGCGGGCCGCCCTGCAGACCTTCGTGATCATCGGTGGTGGCCCAACTGGCGTCGAATTGGCTGGCACGATCGCCGAACTCGCCCACTTGACACTGAAACGTGATTTCCGGTCCATCGATCCGAGCGCGACCCGCGTTGTTTTGATCGAGGCCGGACAGCGCCTGCTTCCGGTTTTTCCCGAGAAACTTTCCGAATACACGCGGAAATCCCTCGAAAGGCTGGGTGTGGAGGTGAAGCTCGGCAAGCCGGTCACCGCCTGTAGCGCCGACGGCGTGATCGTCAACGGCGAGGACATCGCAGCAACAACGATCCTGTGGGCTGCGGGCGTGCAAGCATCGCCGGCGGCGCGCTGGTTGAATGCCGAAGCCGACCGCGCTGGCCGCGTGATTGTAGGACCGGACATGACGGTTCCCGGTCACTCCGACATCTTCGTAATCGGTGACACGGCAGCTTCGACCGGAGCTGATGGAAAACCCGTTCCTGGCCTTGCGCCCGCTTCCAAGCAGCAGGGGCAGTATGTAGCGCGTCTCATCGGCCAGAGGATGAAGGGGCTGAATGACGAAAGGCCCTTTCACTATCGGCATCAAGGAAATCTGGCGACGATCGGCAGCAGGCTTGCCGTCGTCGACATGGGGCGCTTCAAATTGCGCGGTGCTCTGGCGTGGTGGATGTGGAAGCTCATCCACATCTACTTCCTGATCGGCGCGCAAAACCGGCTTAGCGTTGCACTGAGCTGGATGTGGACGCACAGTATCGGATATCGTGGCTCACGTCTCATTACGAATGGCAATCTCGATCATCGCGATGCGTCAACAAGGAAACCTACGGAAGGAACGTCGATTGAGTGAAGAGGGCAGCGCTTCGCAGGGTGGTTCGAATGTCTATGGTATCCCCGCCTTCGGGAACAGGCAGGTCGCCATCGACGAAGTTCATGCCCGTCCATATCTCCTGATCGAACATCCGCGTGCCCTCGTGCAGCTCGCCTTCATGAACGAAGGCAATCCGGCGAAGGATAAGGTGACGCTCGCGGAAATATCGAGCCGAATGGGCGTGTCGTTGCCGGATCAGAACACGCCCCATCACGGTCTGACGTGGGATCAGGGCGACCTGCACTGCGAAAAGCACACGGAATTTTCGACCTACCTGTGGAGCGCGCCCCTCGATCCCGACACGGGCAAGCTTGCCGGCGAAGACCCGTTCAGGCATGGGTTTACACCCCCAGGACAAGTCGTTTGCGGCATTCGGCTGGACGTGGTGGCGTGGACGGAGGAAACTGCGAAGTACATTGACCGTTTCGATCCGATCAGCCGGTGTCACTCGCTTGTCGAGGATGGCATGGCCGATATCGTCACCGACTTTCGTCAGGATGCCGATGGGCTGACCCGCATTCTCATCCTCGATCGCGGACTGACGCCGATACGGCTTGGTGCGCTGGCTCAGAGGCTTCTCGAAATCGAAACCTACCGGACGCTTGCCCTTCTCGGCATTCCGCTGACCCAAAGGCTCGGACCACATCTGCGCGACATCGAGAAGCGCCTTGCCGCCATCACGGACGAAATGCGTCAGTCCGCGCGCCGTAACAGCGAGGAACTGCTTTCCAAATTGACGGACCTGTCGGCCGAACTGGAGGCCGAAACGGCGTCGAGCCTCTATCGCTTTGGTGCCAGCCGCGCCTATTATGAAATCGTCGAGGAGCGGCTCGCCGCGCTCGGCGAAACCTTCGTTCCCGGCTGCTACCGCTGGCGCAGCTTCCTTCATCGCCGGATTGCGCCGGCGATGCGGACCTGTCGGACCATCGAGGAGCGCCAAGCCAACCTGTCTGACAAGCTGGCGCGCGCCACCTCGCTCTTGCGATCCTGGATCGATGTGCAGCTCGAACGGCAGAACAGCGATTTGCTGGCCTCGATGAACAATCGGGCGAAGCTGCAATTGCGACTTCAACAGACAGTGGAAGGTCTGTCTGTCGCCGCGATCTCCTATTATGTGATCGGGCTCTTGGCCTATCTCATCAAAGGTCTTCCGGGCCTTCACGATGTTGTGGCGCCCGAACTGGTGATTTCGGGGTTCGTTCCCGTCGTACTGGTTGCGATCTGGTGGACCGTTCGGCGGATCAGGCATTCTCATAACGACCATGGACTGCCAACCCCGAAGGATCGAATATGATCGGGCGATCTGCCGGCGATAGCTGGCGCATATCAACGATAGCCTGGCTCAGGCAGGAGGAGTTCTAATGTCGACCGGCGTATTCATAATGCATTCCCAATATACTCCTGCGGGCGACCAGCCCGAAGCCATCGCTCGGCTGATCTCCGGTATAGAGGATGGAGCACACCATCAGACCCTGAAAGGTATCACGGGTTCGGGCAAAACCTTCACGATGGCGAATGTGATTCATCGCCAGAATCGCCCCACGTTGATCCTGGCGCCGAACAAGACGCTGACCGCCCAGCTTTATGACGAGATGAAGCAATTCTTCCCCGAGAACGCGGTGGAGTATTTCGTTTCGTATTACGACTATTTCCAACCGGAAGTGTACATCCCCGGCAATGATCGGTTCATACCGAAAGACTCCGCTATCAACGAACACCTTGAGCGCCTGCGGCTGTCCACGACCAAATCGCTCATCGAGCGCCGCGATACGATCGTCGTCGCCTCGGTATCGTCCATCTATGGAATGGGCGATCCCGATGACTATCGGGCGCTGCAAGTTCCGCTCTCGCCGGGCGCGAGGTTGAGCCTGAACCAGCTTCTTTCTGGCTTTGCCAGACTTCAATACGATCGGACCGAACACAAACTCAAACGTGGGACCTATCGCATCACTGGCGATGTGATCGAAGTTTTTCCGGCGGACTCGGAATACAAGGCCATCCGCATCAAGCTGTCGAATGGCGTGATCGACACGCTCGACTGGATCGATGCCGCCACCGGACGACAGCTTGAGAGCATCGATCATTATCTGGTCTCCCCGAAGACGGTTCTGGCGGCGTCAGCAAGCCAGGTGGAGACGGCCGCCACGGCAATCCTCGAAGAAATGGAAAAGCGAGTCGCCGAATTGACCAGCGAGAACCGTCTCGTGGAAGCGGAGCGCCTGTACGAGCGCATTACAAATGACGCCGAAATGTTGCGACAGGTCGGCTATTGCTCCGGGATGGAAAACTACGCCTGCTACCTGAACGGCCGCGATCCTTCCCTTCCTCCGATCACCTTACTCGACTACCTCCCGAAGGACGGCCTGCTGTTTGTCGATGAGTCGCATGTGATGATTCCGCAAATCTCGGCCATGTACAGCGGCGATCAGAGCCGCAAGGACACGTTGATCGACTTTGGATTCCGTCTGCCGTCCTCGAAGAACAGCCATCCGCTGAGCTTCAAGCAATTCGAGGCCATCAAGCCTCAGACGATCTTTGTTTCCGCGACCCCTGGGACATACGAGCTGAACGTGTCGAAAGATCGCGTCGTCGAGCAGATTGCGCGGCCGACGGGGCTGCTCGATCCGGAAGTCGAAGTCAGACCATCCGAAGGGGCAATAGACGATCTGCTCAATGAGATAACGGAGCGCGCGAAAAGAAACGAGCGGGTGCTCGTGACGACGCTCACGAAAGTTGCCACCGAAGAGCTGAATGCCTTCCTTGAGAGCAAGGGTATCCGGGTGCGGTACATGCATTCGGATATCAAGGTCGAAGACCGGATCGAGATCATCAACGGTCTGCGTGCCGGAGAATTCGACGTCCTGATCGGCATCAGCCTTCTACGCGAGGGGCTGGATATTCCAGAGGCTTCCCTGATCGCCATTCTCGACGCGGACCGCGCCGGATTCCTGCGCTCGGCACAAGCTCTCATCCAGATGATCGGACGCGTCGCCCGCAACGTGAACGGCAAAGCGGTCCTCTATGCTGATATCGTGACGCCGGCGATGAGGCGGGCGATGGACGAGACCAGCAACCGCAGGGAGCGTCAGATTGCCTTCAACGAAGAGAACGGTGTTACGCCTTCCTCATCCATGCGAAAGCTCGCATCCGAGCAATCGCCCGCTGTCGAACCTTCGATTCACACGGAGGAGTTTTGCGAAAACCTGTCCGATCTTTGTGATCGGATCACCACCGCCGAGCACGGTCTGCTGGCAGCAGCCGATAGCGGTGACGAAAGCCAAGTAGAAGACATTCGCCAGCGGCTGGACAGGCTATATCGCCAGTTTATCTACCTCTGAGCGTAGTCATGGATGGCGCGGATATCCGAGCCATCAGCCGATAGGATCTCTCACCCAACATCGTGGCCGGGCCTGCCCGACATGCCACAGGATCGGTCGCGTCTATGCCGCGACCGAGGAGACGATGGTGCCTGATGATCTGGTCGGGAACAAGTAGGAAGGAAAAATCGTGTTTGAGAATCTCGATGCAGTGATCCTAGCCCGCGCGCAATTCGCGTTCACGGTTTCTTTTCATTTTATTTTCCCGGCCTTCTCCATAGGCACGGCAAGCTACCTTATGGTGCTTGAGGGATTATGGCTGAAGACGGGAAACGGCGTCTACGCCAATCTCTACCGCTATTGGCTAAAGATCTTCGCCATCGCTTTCGGTATGGGCGTGGTCTCCGGTGTGGTCATGTCCTATCAGTTTGGAACGAACTGGTCGGTTTTCTCGACCAAGGCCGGTCCCGTCATCGGCCCATTAATGGCGTATGAGGTTCTCACCGCGTTCTTCCTGGAAGCAGGCTTCCTCGGCGTCATGCTGTTCGGGATGAACAAGGTCGGGAAAAGGCTGCATTTCTTCGCCACCTGTATGGTCGCTCTCGGAACGCTGATCTCGGCGACATGGATTATTTCGGTCAACAGCTGGATGCAGACACCAGCCGGCTATGCGATCAATGAGAAGGGGCAGTTCGTCCCGGCTGGTTCGTGGCTTCCGATCATCTTCAATCCAAGCTTTCCCTACCGCCTCGTCCACACTGTAATTGGGGCCTATCTGACAACGGCGATGGTCGTGGGAGCTGTCGGGGCATGGCACCTCTTGCGGGACCGTGCCAACCTTGGCGCGCGCAAGATGTTCTCGATGGCAATGTGGATGGCCGCGCTTCTGACGCCGATCCAGATTTTTGTCGGCGACGCCCATGGCCTCAATACTCTCGAACATCAGCCTGCCAAGGTCCTTGCAATGGAAGGGCATTACGAGCCTAGTCCCAATGGCGCATCATTGATCCTGTTCGGATTGCCGAGCAATGAGACGGCGGAGGTTCACTACAAGCTCGAAGTGCCTCAGCTCGGATCGTTGATTTTGAAGCATGACCCGAACGCACCACTGCCCGGACTTTCCGACTTCCCTCGCGATCAATGGCCGCCGGTCCCGATTGTCTTCTGGTCGTTCCGGATCATGGTCGGCCTCGGCTTTGCGATGCTTGGGCTGGGCTTATGGAGCCTTCTCGCACGTTGGCGTGGCGCGCTCTATGACTGGAGCTGGCTGCATCGCGCTTCGATCGCCCTCGGGCCATCGGGCTTTGTCGCAGTGCTCGCCGGCTGGGTGACGACCGAGGTCGGGCGGCAACCCTTCACCGTCTATGGCCTGTTACGAACCTCGGAATCTCATTCACCCTTGGACGCCGCGGCCGTTGCAACCTCGCTGATCGCGTTCATCGTTGTGTACTTCAGCGCTTTTGGTGCCGGAACCTATTACATGCTCCGAATGATGGCAAAGCCTCCGCAGGCAGGTGAGCCGGAGCCGCCCAAAATTCCGCAACGCGCGGCTGGAATTACGCCGGCCGCAGCCGTAGCGACCTCAACCGAGCGGAAGGCATGAATATGGCAGACATCGACCTCACCACGATCTGGGCCGGAATCATCGGCTTTGCCGTCTTCGCTTATGTCGTCATGGACGGCTTCGATCTGGGCATCGGCATCCTCTTCCCGACCTTTTCGGTGGGCGAGGAACGCGACCAGTCGATGAATTCTATTGCTCCCGTCTGGGATGGCAATGAAACATGGCTCGTGTTGGGCGGAGGCGGGCTGTTCGCCGCCTTCCCGCTCGCCTACGCCATCATTCTGCCTGCCACGTACCCGCTGATCATCGCCATGTTACTCGGGCTCGTGTTTCGTGGAGTGGCGTTCGAGTTCCGCTGGCGGGACGCGCGTCATCGGGCATTCTGGGATGTCGCCTTCAGCCTTGGTTCGGTCCTGGCCGCATTCACACAAGGAATGACGCTGGGCGCCATCTTGCAAGGCGTGCACGTCGAGAATGATGCCTATGCCGGCGGTTGGCTGGACTGGTTGAGCCCGTTCAGCCTGCTTACCGGTGCTGCAGTCGTCGTCGGATACGCGCTTCTCGGAGCCACCTGGCTGATATGGAAAACCGAGGGAAGCACTCAAGAGCGCGCCCGCCGTCTTGCTCTTCCCCTCGGCGTGGCGACGCTTGTCGTCCTTGGCGCTGTGAGCGCGGCCACGCCGTTCCTCACCTATGATTACTGGCGACGTTGGTTCGCGATACCTGGCGTCCTTCTTACGGCCCAGGTTCCGTTGCTGGTGGCAATTTGTGCGGTGACGTTTTTCTGGGGCCTGAAACGCGGGGCTGAGCGGCTTCCCTTCATGACGGCGCTTGGCCTGTTCTTTCTCGGATTCGTCGGTCTTGGGATCAGCATATACCCCTACGTCGTCCCGCGCGCAGTGACCATTTGGGATGCCGCCGCTCCGCCGCAAAGCCAGCTCTTCATGCTGGTAGGCGCGGCCGTGATCATTCCAATCATTCTTGCCTATACCGGTTGGGCCTATTGGGTGTTCCGCGGCAAGGTTGGCACTCACGGTTATCACTGATGGACGAACCCCGATCTTTCACCCGCCGGCTCGCTTGGATGGTCATCATCTGGGTCACCAGCGTCGGCACGCTAGGACTGGTCGCGCAACTCATTCGCATGGTGCTTGCGCCCTAAGCGTTACAGGCGAAACCCGGAGTCGATGATAGCTTCCCAACCACTTACAAGGCCATTCTAACGACCATGATCGTGCGATCGAAACCCAGACTTCAGGATATACTTCTTACGGTGAATGGCTCCATTCTGCCGCGCATCGTCGGTAAGCTAGGCCTGATTGCCGTCGTCAGTGCTATCGCCGTCCTGGCCGCTCAGGAGCATCCCGGCATCTTCGCGCGCATCTCGGCCATCCCTTTCACTTTGATAGGCATAGCGCTTTCCGTTTTCATGAGCTTCCGAAACAATACGTGTTACGCACGCTGGTGGGAGGGGCGGCAGTTATGGGGTGAACTGATCATCTCCGCACGTTCACTTGGGCGCGAGACATTGCTCTTGCCGGAGGACGAACGACGCGAACTGTTGCGTGGCGTGTGTGGCTTTGCCTGTGGGCTCGCCGCTCGCCTTCGTGGCCAGTCGGAAATCGCCGCCATCGAACCGTGGATAGACATTGGCAGTGAAGCGGAAGTCCCTAACGTCACCAACGCTGTGCTCGACCGGATGGGCCGCCGATTGCTGACACTAATGCAGGAAGGCTCCATCACTCCGATCCATTACTCCGTCCTGGAAGACGAAATTCGCTCACTGTCCAAAGTTCAGGCCGCATGCGAGAGAATATCCATGACGCCAGTGCCCTTCGCTTATTCCCTGCTTCTTCACCGCACCGCACTTATCTTTTGTGTGATGCTGCCCTTTTCCCTCGCAGGATCGGTCGGTTGGTGGACGCTCTTGCCGGCGTTACTTATCGCCTACACCTTTTTTGGTCTTGATGCTCTTGGCCACGAGCTGGAAGATCCATTCGGCTTCGAGCCGAACTGTCTTCCGGTTTATGCGCTGAAGCGTACGATTGAGCGGGAAATGTTGTCGCTGTTGGGAGAACGCGATTTGCCGCCGCCAATGAAGCCCGAGAAATCAATCCTGCATTAGCTAAGGTGTCGTCGATCAAGGCTCGGGGGCGGGAGAAGACGGCGGCCGCATCAGCGCTGCTGGATCCCCGCGATTTCGCCGAAGCAAAAAGGGAGTCTGACCGCGCCCTATCTCAAAATGGCGCTGTAAATCTCGTTAGGATGCGGTGTAAAACAACGCTCTATCCATTTTTAACATTGTCGTAGGAAAGGTATTGTTCATGAAACGTGCGATTGTTACAGGTGGCTCCGGCCTGATCGGCCAGGCGATCTGCGCCCATTTACTGCGCGACGGGTGGGAGGTTGCATCCTTTGATCTGAAGGAAGGGGCACTCGGCCTGCAGATCCATTGCGACCTTTCCAGCGAAGCCTCGGTGAATGAAGCTTTTCGTAAACTCGGCTGGGATCGGCTTGATCTTCTCGTCAACAATGGCGGGCTTGTCTTCGACACGTTCATGCGACTTGATGAAGCCTCGCTGGAACAGTGGAACAGCACGGTCGGAAGCCATTTGACCGGCACCTTCCTGATGTCGCGCGCTGCAAAGCCCTTGCTCGGGAATGGCGGCTCCATCATCATGATGGCTTCCACGCGCGCCTTGATGTCGGAAGGCGTTGATTTTGCCTATGCCGCGGCAAAGGGCGGCATGGTGTCCCTCGCACAGGCTCTCGCTGTTCAGCTCGGTCCGAAAATCCGCGTCAACACGATTGCGCCGGGCTGGATCACGGATGCGACAAATCTGCGCGAGGAGGATGAAGCGCAGCATCCTGTCGGCCGCGTTGGCCGACCGCAGGACATTGCCGAAGCCGTGCTCTACTTGGTTTCCGCCGGTTTTGTTACCGGGCAAACGCTGATTGTCGATGGTGGCATGACTAAGAAAATGATCTACGCGGAATAAGCAACGGATTTTGTGGTCAATCCTTTGATATGGCTGATTGTTTGGCGCTGCTTTTGTTCCGCACCTCAAACGGGGAGGGCAGGTATTGGGGCCGACCCAACTGGGTCGGCCGTGCGGCATGTTTATCGCGACAATCGCACATTGCTAAAATCCTGCCAGCACTGGTTCACGACGTTCAGCCCTTGGACGCGGCACGCGAAGGCCAGCATACCGCGGCGTGACGTGAGCAGGGGGAGGATCGGCAGGGTCTCCATGACCCGTGCATCGGCCGCCCGATAGTGGCTGATCCGTTTCGTCGCATTCACCTCCCGGGATGCGGCGTCCAGGAGGTTATCCAGCGCCTTGTCTGCAACGTGGCCTGCATTGTAGCCGATCGGCGGGCGGTTCCTACTATGCAGGACCTGATGGAGCCACAGATCCGATGACATGCCCCAGCTCATCTCGCTGATTGAAACGCCGGGGTTCGTTCCGTGGCGCCAACTCCTGAAATAGCCGATCCAATCGTCGTAGATGTCGGTTTCCAGCCGAATGCCGATCCGGGCGAGGTCCTCGGCGATCCGCCTCTGGATCGCCGCCGGGTTCAACTGGGCTGATCCTGCCCGCGCGGCAATTGCCCTCAGCACGAACTCCCCGCTGATACCTGCCTCGTTCAACAAGGACCGGGCACGCGCCGGATCGTAGGGATAGTGCTCAACGGCGCCGGTATCATGGGCAGGGGAGCCCGGCGGCAGGGCACTTCGCGCGGGGAGCGTTGCACCTGGGAAGAGGCTGTCACTGAGCGCATCGCGATCGATCGCATGGGCTATCGCGCGGCGTATCCGGACGTCTGCCATGACCGGGTCGCGAAGATTGAAAACCAGATACCAGAGATAAGGGGGTGAGAACGCCGGTACCTGGAACCCGCGTGCGGCGAGATCATCAAGGTCGGCGCCCTCAAGACTGTAGGCAATATCAACGACGCCTTCGGTCAGCGCGCGAACCCGATCGTCAAGGTTGGGAAATGGAAGGAACCGGATGCCGGAGAGCCATGGGCGTTCCTTCCAGTAGTCCTCATTTGCACGAAGCTCGACCGCGGAGCCGCCTTGCGTGTCGAACCGGCGGTGAAAACAGAAAGGCCCGGTCCCGGGGGCGAGATCGATACAGCCCTCCGGGCCTCGGCTGCGCAGCGCATTGGGGCTGACGAGGGCCTGGGCGCCCGGCGCGTCCTGCTCCGTCATGTATCGCAGGAAATCCGGCGCCGGCGTACCGTGAACAAACGCGACCGTCATCGGGTCGAGCGCTTCGATCCGTGTGATGGTCTCGACGCCGGCACGATTGAAGTCGGCGGCCACCGGCGAATAGAGCGGAGATCGAGCATCCCAGAACCGTGCGTAGTTTGCCACCACCGCTTCGGCATCAAGCACTGCGCCATCGTGGAAGCGCACACCGGGGCGGAGCTTGAACACGAAGCGTTTCATGTCCGCGGAAATCTCTACCGTTTCCGCCAGCCACGGTATGACCAGGGGTGGTGCATCCGGCGTTTCGGGCGGTGCGCCGAAATCGTTTTCGACGAGACTCTCATGCGTATGCTGCACGACCCGCCCCGTATTCCATCCGCCGCCGGCGCGTGGCGGATCGATGCCCGCAACCTCCCAGTCGAGCGCCACGCGCAAGATTCTGTTTTCATCCATCCGGGTTCTGCTCCTGTTGCGGCCGTGAGACGCCCCCGGGGTCGGGCGCGAGATTCTGCGTTGGCGTTGAGATAATCGATGTCTTCTATAAATTGATAGTTGACTACATAATTATTACGACCTATCAAAAAATCAACAGCCAAAGATCGTCGAGGAAGCCGGACAAGCTGTAGCGGCCAAGGGCTTCAAGCATGGGCAGCGCGCATAGGCAGATGATGCGCGCTCCAACGACTGCCTGTGATCACCCACCCGTAGGCGGGCCGGTTTTCGCGTCGGATCGGGACTTTCGTCAGTGTTGCTTGCTTTTGGAAACTGAAGAGAATTGGGAAAGGTAAGGATATGAGACTAGCGTTCAGTGTGCCGACGTATCTGGAGCGTCTGGAGCGTGTTCGCGCCCGCATGAGGGCGAGGGAGCTTGATGCGATCGTGGTCACGTCGCCCGAGTCGATCTGCTGGCTCGCGGGATATGACTGCACGAGCTATTCCCACCTTCAGGGGCTGATCGTGCTGGCGAATGATAGCGAACCCCACTTTTTCACCAGAACGACGGAAGCGTCCATTTTCTGGGATACGTCCTGGCTGAGGTCCGCCCGCTTCTACGACATTGAGCTGGAAAACCCCGTCAAGGTGCTGTCCCGCCTGCTGTCCGATCTCGGATTGAACGCCGGTAGGATCGGCGTCAATCTTCAGGCGACGTCCAAGTCGGTCTCCATGCTTCCCGGACAGTGGGACATGCTTCGGGGCGACCTTCCGGAAGTTGCCTGGATCGATGCGACCGATCTGGTCCTGGAAGAGCGGCTGATCAAGTCCCCGGCGGAACTTGGCTTCCAGTGGCAGGCGGCGCAGATGGCCGATTTCGCCCTGAACACGGCAATAGCCGCGATCCGGCCCGGCATGTCCGAGATCGAGCTGGCCGGTATCGCAGCGAAGGCGCTGGCCGATGTCGGAAGCGAGTATGTCGCCGTCCCCCCGATGGTCGTTTCCGGTTCGCGCAGCGCGCTCGTTCACGGAATGGCGACGCGACAGACAATCGGGCTCGGGGATACGATCTGTATCGAACTCGGCGCGTGCGTGAACCGCTATCATGCCATCGTGATGCGAACGATCGTGCTGGGGCGCCCGTCTCCGCGGATGGTGGAGGTGGCCGCATGTCTCAAGGAGGGGCTTGATGCCGCGATCGCTTCGGTGAAGCCGGGGGTCCCTGTCGGCGTGCCGGACGAGGTCTGCAATGCGCGTCTGGATCGGCTGGATCTCAGGAGGCGCCGGGACCATCGGATGGGCTACAGTCTGGGTCTGGCCTACCCGTCCGGCTGGATGGAGCCGCCCATGCTCATCAAGGGGGACAGCCACACGTTCGCGCCCGGCATGGTCTTCAGTCTCGAGCCGAACATCAGCCTTCAGGATGAGGGCTTCGGTCTCAAGCTCGGCGACACGGTGATGTGCACCGAGGACGGCGCCATGAGCCTTACCCGCATCCCGCGGGATCTTATCGTCATCGACAATTTCTAGAAACTGACCCGCGGGGCATCGACGGTCAGAGGATGGTCCCGCCAGATTGGAGAAGATATGACACGCAATCCTGTATCGAAAATCGGGTTGAACGCTCAGCCGAAGGAGACGGATTCCGTCGGCTGGACGAAGGTCGAGGGTAACCCGACGATGAAAACCTGGGTCGAATATACGACAGATGGTGGTTCGACCGTCGTCGGCTGGTGGGAGGCCACGCCCGGGACCTATCGACAAAGCTCCGAGGCCTGGGAGTTCGTCCACCTGATAGACGGCAGAATCGTCCTCACACCCGATGGTGAAGACCCGGTCGAGGTCGGTCCCGGTGACGCGTTTGTTGTCGAAAAGGGCTTCAAGGGCACCTGGAAGATTGTGGAGAAGGTTCGCAAGCATTTCGTCATCCGGCGAAACCAGTAACCTCTGAGCTGCGGCAATGCCTTGAATTCGCCGGTGAGAACTTGGAACAGCCTGTTCCGGGTTCCCCGGTTTCAAGGATAAGGCGCGCGGACGCGATCGAGGCGGACCGGCACACGATGCCGCTCCTACGTCTCTGGCGAGAATTCGACGCGCTGCCGTCCGCACCTTGGTGCCTCGAAATGCAAGGCGATGAAGGGCGCCCCCGCCATAACCGACGGTGCGATACCATCGATCTCGGGAACCGCTATCGCCGGCTGATTTTTGGCTAGCTCGACGAAAACCAGAAGTGACGGGAGACAAGCATGCTCGACAAGCGCAAATTCTACATCGACGGCCAGTGGGTGGACCCGCTGAAGCCCAACGACCTCGCGGTGATCAATCCGGCAACGGAAAAGCCGATCGCGGTCATCACCATGGGCACCGCCGCCGATATCGACCGCGCCGTCGCCGCCGCCAAGAAGGCCTTTGCGACCTACAGCCAGACCAGCGTGGAAGAGCGCCTCGCGCTGCTCGAAAAGCTGCTCGAAATCTACAAGCGCCGCTATGAGGAGATGGCGCGCACCATCACGCTGGAGCTGGGTGCGCCGATCACCATGAGCACCGAGCAGCAGGCCGATGTCGGCGTCGGCCACCTGCAGGGCTTCATCGACGGGCTGAAGCGGCTGAAGAGCCGCGAGGTGCTGGCGAATGGCGACGTGGTGCGCCGCGAGCCGATCGGCGTCTGCGGCCTCATCACGCCGTGGAACTGGCCGATCAACCAGATCGCGCTGAAGGTGGTGCCGGCGCTGGCGACGGGCTCGACCTGCGTGCTCAAACCCTCCGAGTTCACGCCGCTCAACGCCATGCTCTATGCCGAGATGGTGCATGAGGCGGGCTTCCCGGCCGGCACGTTCAACCTCGTCAACGGCGACGGCATCGAATGCGGCGCGGCGCTTTCCAAGCACAAGGACATCGACATGATGTCGTTCACCGGCTCCACCCGCGCCGGCATCGCCGTCAGCAAGGATGCGGCCGACACGGTCAAGCGCGTGACGCTGGAGCTCGGCGGCAAGTCGCCGAACATCGTCTTCGCCGATGCGGACCTGGAAGACCGCGTGGCCGGCAGCGTCGCCGAATGCTTCAACAATTCCGGCCAGTCCTGCGACGCGCCGACCCGCATGCTCGTCGAGCGCTCGGTCTACGACAAGGTGGTCGAGATCGCCGAGCGCGCCGGCAAAGAAGCGACGGTCGGCAATCCGGAGGAGGAAGGCGGCCATATCGGTCCGCTCGTCTCGCATGTCCAGTTCGGCCGCGTGCAGGCGCTGATCGAAGCCGGTGTCGCGGAAGGCGCCCGCCTTCTCGTCGGCGGCCCCGGCAAGCCTGATGGCTACGAGACCGGCTACTTCGTCAAGCCGACGATCTTCGCCGACGTCAACAACGAGATGCGCATCGCCCGTGAAGAAGTGTTCGGCCCGGTTCTCGCGATCATCCCCTTCGACACGGAAGAGGAAGCCATCGCGATTGCCAACGACACCGCCTATGGCCTTGCCGCCTACGTGCAGACGGGCGACCCCGACCGCGCCGAGCGTGTCGCCGCCCGCCTGCGCGCCGGCATGGTTCACATCAACGGCGGCCCGCACCGCTACGGCAGCCCCTTCGGCGGCTTCAAGCAGTCGGGCAACGGCCGCGAGGGCGGCATCTTCGGGCTTGAGGACTTCCTGGAGGTGAAGACGGTCCATCGCCCCAGCGCAGAGTAACCGTCAAAGCAAGACCTGGAAGGCGGCGCTCGAAAAGGGTGCCGTCTTTGCTTTTGCCCGAAAGATTCCGCGTCAAACATCCAGCGTAGCCTGGTCAACGCGGCCCGATCACAGGCCGCGATAATGCTCGACCTAATGACGGCAAGCGATTTGAGAGTTACAGCGCCGCCTTGAGATAGGGGGCGGTCAGACTGACCTCTGCTTCGGCGATATCGCGGGGAACACCGCTCGCGATGATGCGACCGCCGTCTTCACCGGCTCCCGGACCTAGATCGATGACCCAGTCCACCTGGGCGACCGCGCGCATGTCGTGTTCGACGACAACGACCGTGTTGCCGGCATCGACCAGGTCCTGCAGATGCCGCATCAGGCGATCCGCATCGGACGGATGCAGTCCTGACGTCGGCTCGTCGAGAATGTAGATCGTGTTGCCGCGTTGCGCGCGCTGCAACTCGCTCGCCAGCTTGATGCGCTGGGCCTCCCCGCCCGACAGTTCCGTCGCCGGCTGCCCGAGTCGAAGATATCCCAGACCAATGTCACGCAGCACATCGAGGGAACGCATGACGGGTGGCTCGCCGGCAAAGAAGCCGCAAGCCTCGTCCACCGTCATGTCCAGGATCTGGGCGATGCTACAGCCGTTCCATTCGACCTCGAGCGTTTGCGGGTTGTAGCGGCTGCCATGGCAGGTCGAGCAAGGTGCATAGACGCTCGGGAGGAACAGCAGCTCCACCATCACGAAGCCTTCGCCCTCGCAAACCGGGCATCGGCCTTGCGCCACATTGAACGAGAACCTGCCGGGGCTGTATCGGCGCCGACGGGCGAGGGGTGTATCGGCAAAGATCTTGCGCACGTGATCGAACAAGCCGCTGTAGGTGGCGAGGTTCGAGCGCGGGGTGCGGCCGATCGGCTTCTGATCGACCCGGACCAGCCGCCGGATATGGTCCATGCCCGCGACGATCCGCCCCTCGGCTGTCCCCTGCACGACATCGAGCAGCGGATCGACATCCTCGTCTTCGGTCGCCGGCGAGGAGCCGCCAAGATGTTCGGCAACGAGTTCCGGCAGCGCCTGACTTACAAGGCTGGATTTGCCCGATCCCGATATGCCAGTGACCGCGGTGAAACAGCCGATCGGAACCGCGACATCGAGGCCGTGCAGATTGTTGCGGGTCACGCCTTCCAGACGAAGCCACGCTTTGGCTTTGCGCGGCGTCCTGTCGTTGGCGACGGGCTCAGCGAACAGGTAGCGGCGTGTGACGGATTTTTCCACGTCGGCCAGCCCCTCAGGCGGCCCGTTGTAGATGACCTCGCCGCCTTTCTCACCGGCACCCGGTCCCACATCTACCAGCCATTCGGCATGGCGGATCACGTCGAGATCGTGCTCGACAACGAACAGCGAATTCCCCGCCGACTTGAGCCGCTCGAGGATTGAGAGCAAGGCTTCGCCATCCGCCGGGTGCAATCCCGCCGATGGCTCATCCAGCACATAGACCACGCCGAAAAGCTGCGACGACAATTGAGTGGCGAGACGCAGCCTTTGCAGCTCCCCGGAGGAGAGCGTCGGCGTGCTGCGGTCGAGCGAGATATAACCGAGGCCGAGATCGATCAGCGGTGCGAGTCGTTCGAGCAGTTCGGACGCCAAGCGTTGCGCAGCGGCCCGCTTTTCATCGGAAAGGTTGGGTGTGCGGCGCACATCGGGCGCGCTCTTGTGGGCAGAACCACCGGCGGCAACCCTTCGCTCAACCGCCGCATCGCGAGCAGCCTTGCCCAGAATATGGCTCTTCACGGTCGAGTCGGCCGTTCCGAACTCACCTTGCGCAATGGGCGTGAGCAAGTCCCTGAGCTTGAGCAGCGTCAGGTCGCCGAACGCGGCGATATCGAGCCCGGCGAACGTCACTGACAGGGCTTCGCTCTTCAAGCGCTTGCCATGGCAGGTCGGGCAATCGCGGCCGATGATGTATTGCGAGACGCGCTTTTTCATCAGGGCGCTTTTCGTATTGGCAAAGGTCTCCAGCACATAGCGACGTGCGCCGGTGAAAGTGCCTTGATAGCTCGGCTCCATGCGCCGCTTGAGCGCGACACTGGTCTGCTCGGGATTGAGGCCCGCATAGACCGGCACCGTCGGCGTTTCGTCGGTGAAGAGGATCCAGTCGCGGTCCTTCTTCGGCAGGTCGCGCCATGGCGTGTCGACGTCGAAGCCAAGCGACACGAGGATATCGCGCAGGTTCTGACCGTGCCATGCCGGCGGCCAGGCGGCGATCGCCCGCTCGCGAATGGTAAGCGTATCGTCCGGGACCATCGTCTGTTCCGTCGCATCATAGACGCGCCCGATCCCGTGGCAGGCCGGGCAGGCCCCCGCCACGGTGTTGGGTGAGAAGTCCTCCGCATAGAGCATCGGCTGATTGCGCGGATACGCGCCGACGCGCGAATAGAGCATCCGCACCAGGCTGGAGAGCGTCGTTACGCTGCCGACGGAGGATCGGGCGTTGGTCGAGCCGCGCTGCTGCTGCAAGGCGACCGCGGGCGGCAACCCGTCGATCGCATCGACCTCCGGCACGCCAGCCTGGTCGATCAGGCGGCGCGCATAGGGGGCGACTGACTCAAGGTAGCGGCGCTGCGCCTCGGCATAAAGGGTGCCGAAGGCCAGCGACGACTTACCCGATCCCGAGATGCCGGTAAAAACCACGAAGGCATCGCGCGGAATATCGACATTGACATTCTTGAGGTTGTTTTGGCGCGCTCCACGCACCTGCACGGACGAGGGGCGCTCTGCGTGCCCGCTACCAAGAGGAGTTGACCCAAGAAGTCGATTTCGTTTTTTCATATTGATTTCCCGCACCGTCAACAAGCTCACAGATAGATGAACTGGCGAAATAGCCTGTCTAAACCTCTGACGATTTTCTTCAATTTGCTTTCGTCACCGCCATCGGCTAGTGCCAACAGACGGTGCTAGGCGGTAATGATCAGATCACGAAGATGGGACAGGAGCATTCGCTCTTCCGCCGATACTTTCGACCTCATTTCCAGAATTTTGCACACAATCGTACCATTAGTACAGACTTGTCACGAGACTAGCCGCGCGCTCGTGCCTACCTTCCACTCATCGCCTAAAAATCGGCAATTCGTGGGAGGAACCAATTCATTTACTATCGACCGAAGCGCTTCTGCTGCCTTAACTACTACGCACATCATCCGCATTCTCACCATGCCCTTGACGAGGATTGCTATTGCCTCTGAGGCTTGGGATGGAAAGGCTGTTGCCAGGAGGCCGGAGCTGCTCTACGCTAATGAAATGCAGAAGAGATGCCGCTTTGGCTGGAATGCTCCTACTCTGCTTTGCTTAGGCCGCTCGCTGGAACGCCTGCCGCACATCATCTCCAAATATCAGCATTGCCGGTCGCGCGGCCTGGGCGAGTTCGCGCAATGTTTTCGTAAGATCGTCCCCGTTCTCAAGACGCTTTACCGTCCATCCCGACGCTTTCGCCATTACCGCCAGATCCGGCGTTAGAATGTCGACACCCAGAGGCGCGATCCCCTTGGATTGCATATAGGACTTGATCTCGCCGTATCCACTGTTGTCGTGCAGCATCATGATGACCGGTACATCGGCCTCAACGGTGCTTGCCAATTCGGCCAGCGAAAACTGCAGACCGCCGTCGCCAACCAGCGCAATCACGGGACGCCCGCTGGAACCGAGCGCCGCTCCCGTGGCCGCGGGCAAACCATAGCCCAAAGTGCCGAAACCTGTAGCCGAATTGAAGTAGCTTGACGGGGTGGCGGCGGCAAATGCTGTGTTGCCGGCGTAGACCAACTGGGTGGAATCGCCGACGAAAATCGCCGACGGCAGCGCATCACGCATCGCATCAAGCATTGCCAGATCGCCGCGCATGGTGGCTGACAGGTCGTCGCGCCCCTCCATGGCTTTACCGGCCCTTGCTGCGCCGTCGCGAGCGGCTTTTGCGGGCAGTACGGCAAGAAGCGCCTGCGCCGTTTCAAGGGCGTCGGCGACCAGACCGATTTCGGCCACCGCGCCACGCCTGATCTGCTGCGGGTCCAAGTCGGCCCGGATCAGCTGGCCGGGAATGGAGAACTGGCCGGTCTCCCAATTGTCGTAATCCGTTATGCCGAACTCGGTGCCCAAAGCAAGGACCACGTCAGCGTCGGCGATCAGCGCCCGTGTTTTCGGCATCGAAGCGGAGAGGCTGACACTCAAAGGGTGTGCGTGGTCCAGCATGCCTCTGGCATTGACCGTCATGACCACGGGTGCATCGAGCCGCTCGGCGAGTTGCTTCACCTCCGCCGCCGCCTTCACAGCTCCGCCGCCCACCAGGATGACGGGGCGCGCGGCTTCAGACAGCAGATCCCTTGCTGCCTGAATAGCGGAATGCGCCGGAGCGGGGCGCGCCAGAACCGGCGCGCGTACCGGAGGCGCCAGATGGTCCGCAGAGGCGCGCAACACGTTGATGGGCAGCTCGATGTGCACGGGACGCGGACGTGCGCCCTCAAAAACGGCAAATGCCTGCGCCATTGCCGCGGGAAGATCCTCGGGGCGGTGAATAGTACGGCTGAAGGCGGTCAGGTTTTCCACCACGCCACGTTGGTCCGGCATCTCATGCAGCCAGCCGTCGCCGGAATCCATGCGTCCATGGGCGTTCACCGTCGAAATCACCAGCATCGGGACGCTGTCGGCATAGGCCTGGCCCATCGCCGTCAGAATGTTCATCATGCCAGGACCGGAGATAATGAAGCAAACGCCCGGCTTGCCGGTAACACGGGCGTAACCGTCGGCCATGAAGCCGGCGCCTTGTTCATGTCGCGGCGTGATATGACGGATTTGGCTGTTCTCAAGCCCGCGATAAAGCTCGACCGTGTGAATGCCGGGAATACCGAAGACATGATCGACCCCATACGCCTGCAGAAGTGTCGTCAGATACTGGCCTGTTGAAACTGTCATGATTGCTTTCTTTCTGTGGGCGGAGTGCAGGAGCGATTGCGCCGTACCGGATCTTGCGCGTTACTGTTTTTGGTTTGCAGCAAGTCCACGAACGATGAGCGTGACCAGGCGCCGTGCAATGCGCCTGTATGTATTGCGGTTTACGGCTTTCTTCTGATGAGCCTGACGAAATACTTCCGAGGCAATGGAATCCAGCAACTCGGCCACATCCCTGCCCTCTACTTCGTTCGTAGCGTAGCCGCTCGCAATCAGCCGGTGCCAAAACTTGAGATTTAATTCGATAAATCTCTGCTTTATTTCTATATAGTCTTTCTTGTCGACGCCGGCTTTATACTCTTCGGATATCACCACACCCCAAATGGAATGATCGAGGGCGTTGAATGTGTGCGTCCCCATTTCAACAATCCACTCGACCAGAGCCTCCTCGAGCGTGGATTCCGGTTTAGGGGACCATGCATCGAGCTGCGGCTCCATCCTGTCGATTGAATACAATGCCAGATTGAATAGAAGGATGTGTTTTTTTCCGAAATAGTTGTAAACGGTGGCCACACCGACATCGGCCGCCTCTGCTATTTGTTCCAGCTTCGCATTTTCATATCCGATGTCCCCGATCACTTGCCGGGCGGCTTCAAGTATGGACTCGTGACGCGCGAGTTTCTTGCGGGCTCTAAGCCCCATCTGGCTACGATCTGTATTCATAGGTTAAACTTCTTGTTTTCTTGCATTTATACTCTCCTGTGCACCGCGCTATTACATTCAATCACCGCTCCGCGCACCGCTGCACTTGATCAGCGCCGACTTCTGCTGCGCGAGGTTTCCGCATTGGCATGAAGAGAAGGATCGACACGTCCGTCAAGCACGCCGCAGCCATGAGAGAAAACCGTAAGCCTCGCGGCCTTCGGCAGGATTTCGGTCACAGCGCCTGCCCAAGGGCGGACACCGCCACGTCTGCGGACTCAGGTCGGGGGGCCGTCGCGATCGCGCTCAGGAATTTCTGAAGGCGCGGCTCCTGCGGATTGCGCAGGATATCGTCAGGCTTGCCGACTTCGACAATGCGGCCATCGGCCATGAAGACGACGCGATGCGACACGTCACGGGCGAAGTTGAGCTCATGGGTGGCGACGACCATTGTGATGCCGCTTTCGGCGACCTCTTTCATCACCTTCAGCACCTCGCCGACGAGTTCCGGATCGAGCGCCGAGGTCGGTTCGTCGAAGAGGAGGACGTCCGGCTTCATGGCGAGGGCACGGGCGATCGCCACCCGTTGCTGCTGGCCGCCGGAGAGTTCGGCAGGATAGGCGCCGGCCTTATGCGCAAGCCCCACCCTGTCGAGAAGCTCCAGCGCTTGGGACGCCGCAAGCTTGGGCGACTGGCCAAGCACCTCGACCGGACCGAGCGAAACGTTTTGCTGAGCCGTGAGGTGGCTGAAGAGGTTGAAGCGTTGGAAGACCATGCCGGTTGCGCGTCGTTGGCGCGCGATCTCATGCTCGTCGAGTTCGAGCAGCCGCTCGCCGACGATGCGGTAACCGGTGAGGTTGCCGTTGACCCAGAGCGAGCCGCCGTTGATCTTCTCCAGCTGGTTGATGCAGCGCAGGAACGTCGTCTTTCCGGAGCCGGACGGGCCGATGATACAGACCACCTCGCCTTTCTGGATCTCCAGATTGATGTCCTTCAGCACCTGCAAATGGCCGTAGCTTTTGCAGACATTCATTGCCGTGATCACTGCCATCAATGCCTCCCGGTCCCGAAACCGCGCCCGAACCGTTGCTCCAGGTAATGTTGTCCGATCGACAGCAGCGTCGTGACCACCAGATACCAGACGGCCGCGACGATCAGGAGCTCGATCACCCGGAAATTGTTGAAGTAGATAGACTGCACGACAAAGAGCATTTCACTGAAGCCGATGACGCTGGCAAGCGAGGTGCTTTTGGTCATGCCGATGAATTCATTGCCGATCGGCGGAATGATGACGCGCATCGCCTGCGGGAAGATCACCTTGCGCAAGGCTTTGCCACGGGTCATTCCGATCGCCTTGGCGGCCTCGTACTGGCCAGTGTCGACCGACAGAAGCCCTGCACGGATGATCTCCGACATATAGGCGCCAGCATTGAGCCCGAGCCCGATCGCCGCGCCTATGAAGGGCGTCATCAGTTCGACTGTGGGTTTGTAGCCGATGCCCGGCAGCCCGATCGCCGGAAAGACCAGCGCCATATTGAACCACAGAAGCAGCTGCAGGAGCAGTGGCGTTCCCCGGAAAAGCCAGACGTAGGACTTGGCTATCCACCGGACGACGAAATTGTGCGAGCCGAAACCCACGGCCACCATGACGGCGACGATAAGCCCGATCACCATGGACACCACCGTCATCAAGACGGTGAAGCCGAGCCCTATGAAAACCGAAGGCGCAAACAGATATTGCCCGACGACAGGCCATTCGATCTGCGCCTTCGCAAAGGCGTTGACGATGAACACGAGGAACCCGACGGCCAGAGCGAGCTGGAGTAACCGCCACGGCTTGAACCTGCGGATCCGGGTCGCCGTGGCAACATCGATACCCGGCAGCGTCACCTCGGATACGCCGAGCCGCGGCCCGGAAAGCGTTTCGGCGCTCATGCACATCACTCCGCGTTGTTGTTGAATGTCGGCTCCGGATAGGCGGAAGCCTTGAGGTTCCATTTTTCGAGGAGCTTGTGATAGGTGCCGTCGGCAAATTTGCGCTTCATAGCCCACATGTAAGCGTCACGCAGCTGCGTGTCTTCCTTAAGGAAGGCGAGTCCCGCATTGCTGGCGGTGATCGGCTTGCCAACCAGCGCCATCGTGCCCTTGGAGTCTTCGATGATGACGCCGATGCCCTCCAGGCCCTGGACGCCGGCGACCGTGCGTTTCTGCTTCATGTTGGCGATCTGCTGGCCGAAGCTGCTGTCGATAACCATGTCGACGGCAGGCTTGCCCTTGCCGACGCAGTTCTCCTCGTTCCATTTGGTAAGCGCCTTGAGCGCCGTCGTGCCCTTGCTCACGGCGACCTTCTGACCGCACATGTCCTCGACCGCTTTGATCGGGCCATCGATCATTGCATAGACCTGCTGGCCGGATACCAGATAGTCGATGAAATCGACCGTCTCCTGACGCTCCTTGGTGTCGATCATCGCACTATGAATGAGGTCGACACGCTTCGAAACCAGCGACGGGAGCGTTTGGGAGAATTGCCCGTCGATCCATTCGGCCTTCAGGCCAAGCTCGGCGGCAAGTGCATTGCCGAGATCGATATCGAAACCGATGAATTCATTGGTCGTCGGATCGCGCGATTCCATGGGAGGATAGGCGGCATTGACGGCAATGCGCACCGTACCCGTTGCGACGATACGCTCCGGAAGGGCCGGCTTGTCCTCCGCCAAGGCCGGGCCCAGGCTGGCGGTTGCCGCCGTGCACAAAAGCAATGCTGCAAGAAGTCTACTCATGTCACGTTCCTCTCTTTTTAGGGATTTGGCATGCTGATCGATCCCCGAGGCCTCGCCGCGAATTCGCGGCGAGGCAGGGACCATGGCCCCATGCACACTATTCCGTGGCTTTGTTGATCGTCGGCTCGGGATAGGCCGCGCCCTCGAGATTCCATTTTTCGAGGAGCTTGTCATAGGTGCCGTTGGCGTGCAGGCGCTTCAGCGCCCACATGTAGGCGTCACGCAACTGCGTGTCTTCCTTGAGGAAGGCAAGACCCGTGTGGCTGACGGCGAGCGGTTCGCCAATGGTCTGCATCGTGCCCTTGGAGTCCTTGATGATGAGGCCGATGCCCTCCACCCCCTGGACGCCGGCGACCGTGCGTTTCTGCTTCATGTTGGCGATCTGCTGGCCGAAGCTGCTGTCGATAACGATGTCGACGGAAGGCTTGCCCTTGCCGATGCAATTATCCTCGTTCCATTTGCGGAGCGTTTTCTCCGTGGTCGTTGCCTGGCTCACGGTTACCTTTTGACCGCAAATGTCCTCGACCTTTTTGATCGGGCCGTCGACCATCGCATAGACCTGATCGCCCGATACCATGTAGTCGACGAAATCGACGGTTTTCTGACGCTCCCAGGTGTCGGTCATGGAGCTTTGAATGAGATCGACACGCTTCGAGACCAGCGACGGGAGCGTTTGCGAGAACTGACCGTCGATCCATTCGGCCTTCAGGCCAAGCTCGGCGGCAAGTGCATTGCCGAGGTCGATATCGAAGCCGACAAATTCATTGGTCGTCGGATCACGCGATTCCATGGGGGGATAGGCGGCATTGACGGCGACGCGCACCGTGCCCGTTGAAACGATACGCTCCGGAAGGGGCGGCTTGTCCTCCGCGAAGGCCGGGCTCAGGCCGACAGTCGCCGCCGTGCACAAAAGCAATGCTGCCAGAAGTCTGGTCATGTCACGTTCCTCTCTTTTTTATGGATTGGGCATGCTGATCGATGGCAAGGACGTTGCCGCCCTGCGAAGCTTTCGCGAAATGCGAGATCGCAGCCGCGACCCCGCCCTCGGCATGGGGGATGTCCAGCACCTTGAAGGCCATTTCCAGACAGCCGAGCGCGCCGAGGAGCTGCGGGGCGCCGACATGGCCCATATGGCCGATACGGATCGCCCGGCCACGCAGCGCGGGCCCGATACCTTCGCCGAAGAGGACGCCGCAGTGCTGCTGGCAGAATTCCACCACCGGGCGTACCGTCCCCTCCGGGATCCGCACGAGGGTTACGGAATTGGCCTGTTCGCCCGCAGCCGGGATATTGAGCTCGACGCCGCCCGGCACCGACCAGCAGCCCACGGCCAGCCGGGTCGCCTCGGCCAGGAGGTCGTGTCGGGCGATGACGGCCGAAAGGCCTTCACGACGAATGAGGCCGATCGCAGCCTGCAAGGCAAAGAGGAGATTCACAGGCGGCGTGCCGGAGTGCCAATAATAATGGTCCGGTCGATCGCGCAACGTCCAGTCCCAGTAGTTCGTACGAAGACCGGCCGTCTGGTGGCGCTGGCGTGCGCGCGGACCAACGGCGTGGAAAGCGAGGCCCGGCGGCGTCATCAGCGCCTTCTGGGATGCGGCGACAGCAAGGTCGATGCCCCATTCGTCGAAGCGGAATTCTGTCGCCCCGAGCGATGCGATGCAATCGACCATCAGCAGCGCGTCATGGCCGGTATCGGTGAGTGCGCGGCGGATCGCCGGAATGTCGTTGCAGACGCCCGATGCGGTATCGACCTGCGTTGTGAGCACGGCGCGGATGCGCCGGTCTGTATCTTTGGCCAGCCGTTCAGCCAGCGCCTGCGGATCGACAGCAGCGCGCCAGCTACCCGGCAAAATCTCGATCTCAAGACCCAACTGCTTGGCAGTATCGGCCCAGTCGACGGCGAAAAAGCCGGATTCCAGCACCAGCACAAGATCGCCGCGGCTCAATGTGTTGCAGAGCGCCGCCTCCCAGGCACCGTGGCCATTGGCGGTAAAAATGTAGGTTTTTTCACGCGTGCCGAAGAGTTCCTGCAGGCCTGCGATGCAGTCGATCGACACGTCATGCAACGGCCCTTGATAAATATCTATCGAAGGCCGGGCCAAGGCCCGCAGCACCTCGGCCGGCAGAGTGGTCGGCCCCGGGATCATCAAGAGTTCGGTTCCAGACTTCATTTTCGGATCGGGCCTCCTTCCCCGTTCCCATCACGTAAGCTGACATCAAAATTAAAGTCAACTATCATTTTATAGACAGCTATATATTAGAGGCCGTATCTTATGAAAAAGCGCTCTGCAGCAGATTCTCGAGCTCACGTTTGCCGCAAACTTGTAGGGCAACGGCTCTCGACGAGATCGCGCGCGACGTGCTGCGCACGGGCGCTAGAATTATGGGCACCAGGAAAATCGGGCAATATTAAAATTCATGCAGTTTATTTTTAATATAGGTAATTTTCTGGACAAGAATCTTACGGCAAGGAAGCAGCCGGCCGCGCGATTCAGGCATAGCATCGGCGCACACCACCGAAAGCGAGCTGCCGGTGAACGCCGCTGGCTTACATCGCTGCCCCCTCGCGCCCGGCGCAGGCTTTGATCGGCGGAAAAATCAAACAGGCGAGACGGCAGCTAACGCCTTGAAGGCACCAAGGTCGCGGTCAAAACCTGTCCGAACCCGGCGCATATTGTCGCCCATATGACGCCCGCATGATGCATGCTGAAAATAAGCCGCTCCGCGCAAACACGTTACGCGCGGTCGCCTTCCGCCCGCCGTTTTCTATTTACACCGTGGCGGGCGCCACAACCCAGACGACCTCGCAGTTCTCATCGCCAATGGCCCAGAAGCGCACCATATCCGTCGCAGGGAAGGCGAAACTGTCACCCGTTTGAACAACAAAAACAGTACCGTTCAATTCAAGTCCGAGCGTTCCGGTCAGAACGATCCCGCACTTGCCCCCCTCGGAGTTGTTGTAAGCCTCGCCCGAAGAGGCCCCAGGCTTGAGCACGAAGCGGATCATCTGGATTTCCGGCTGCGTGTCCGGCGTGAGCAGTTCCTTGAGTATCAACCCATCCTGATAGGATAGCGACCGGCGGGCGTCGCGCGGCACGATATATTCGGCAGCCTGGCTTTCCGGCCCGCCGTTTGTCTGGAAAAGCCAATTGACGGGCATATCCATCGCAGCACAGATCGCCCTGAGGGTTTTGATCGAAGGGGCGGCGAGCCCGCGCTCGACCTGGCTCAGCATGCCGACGGAAATTCCCGAGGTGTCGGCCACCTGCTTGAGCGACAAGCCGCGTATTTGTCGGCGTCGCCGCAACGTCGACCCGACCACGCTCGCATCGGACTCCACATCGAGAAGGTTCAGATCAGGCTGCACTGCGATTGTTTCCTTTTTGGCGCGTCTTTTAGACTTGAAAAATTAGCCATATTAAAATCCATTGACAAATTTTTTAATTATACCCTATTTTTTACGGACATTTCTAACCGGCAGCCTCATGAGCGTCAAGCCGGATGGGATATCGCCGGGAACCGCGACAATGCAAGGTACGGCGAACTCAAGCAAGAAATCCCGGTACAGGCGCGTTACCAGAAGGAACCATTCTGTTGGATCAGGAAGCTAAGATCGTCTGTAAACACAAATATGCGCGGAGCGCTGATCTGGGCCAGGGAGAGCCAGGCCTTCCAGATCCAGCACTGCTGATCGATGGAGCGCCGGCATTTACGACCTGGCCCCTGATCGATGGACCGATCATGACCGGCACATGGTCGGCGACACCCGGCCACCACCGGGTGGTCCGGGACAACAATTTCATCGAGAGCTTCTATATTCTTGAAGGCGAGATCGATCTTTTCGAGGACGGCGTTCCCACTCCGAAGCGTTTCGGTTCCGGCGATCTGGTCGTGCTGGAACCAGGCTTTACCGGCAGCTGGAAGACAGTGAGCGCCGTCAAGAAGGTCTATTTCTCCACGCGGCTTTGAGCCCATCTCACCTTCGTCCAGCCGGGTATTCCGAAATCAACGAAACGAGAGCGCTCATGAAGACAACGCCTTTCTGGTGGGAAGAAGCCGAGCCTCAACACGGGGAGCGGTCTTTCGACAAGACGACCTGCACCGCTCTGATCATCGGCTCCGGTTACACGGGGCTCTCGGCGGCGATCACATTAGCCGAGGCGGGCCTAACCGAAGTCGTGGTCGTCGATGCGATGCGTATCGGTGAGGGTGCCAGCTCTCGAAATGGAGGGATGATCGGCAATAGCGCGAAATTCACCCTCGCTCAGGCAAGCAAGCGCTATGGCGAGAAGCGGGCAAGCGAAATCATGGATGACTACGGCTCGTCCATGTCCTTCATGATTCAGCGCGCAGCCACATTGAGCGACCCAATTGACCTGAACCTGTCCGGCGCCGTCGTCGCGGCCTACACGCGCAAGGATTTGACTAAGCTGCGTGAGATGCGCGGTCGCCTCGCTTCCGAAAACCAAAAAAACATGGACATCCTCGAACAGGACAAGGTCCATTCGGTTCTAAAGACCGACATCTATCGCGGCGCCATGGTCATTCATGGCCAGGGCACGATCCATCCCGGGAAATATGTTCAGGCTTTGGCTAGGCGGGCCGTAGATCTTGGCGTACGCATTTTTACCGGATGGCGCTTCCTCGGCGCCCGACAAGATGGGCAAGGACATGTAGCGCGCCTGCAAAATGTGGAAAATCGCGATTCCATCGAGATCCACACCGACAGGATTCTCCTCGGCGTGAACGGTTATGCCGGTCCCGAGACGCCATGGCTGCGAAAGCGCTCGATCCCGGTCCAGAGCTACATGATCGCAACGGAGGAAATGCCTTTCGACCTGCTCGAAAGGCTGATCCCACAAAACCGCGCGGTCTTCGACACCAAACGTGTGCTCTATTATTTTCGCCGCTCGCCTGACGGAAAGCGCATCCTCTTTGGCGGTCGAGCGCGATTCCGAACGTCGACCGCGGAGCAAGGCGCCGAGGGTTTGCGCGGCTTCATGGAGCATACATTCCCTGAAACACGCGGCGTTGCACTATCCCATGCTTGGTTGGGCAATGTCAGCTTCGCGCTGGATTTTTGCACGCATGGCGGCCGTATGAGCGACGGAATCTATTACGTTTCCTGCTGCAACGGGAACGGCATTTCAGGCCAGACCTATCTGGGCCATCGTATTGCCGAACACATGCTGGGCCGGCCGAATACGGATCGCGGCATCATAGGAAGCCGGTTCCCACGGCTCTATTTCTACAACGGCAAACCCTGGTTCCTGCCGATAATAGGGACAGGATACCGTCTTCTGGACAAGGCAGCGCGCTGGCTCGACTGAACAGTCGATGGCGTCCGCAATCCTGCCGACGAACATCGCAAGCGCAATGTGAGATCTCTACATCAAACCTTCACAGGACATACCCCATGACGCCTCCCCCCTTCGACCAGCTTGTCACGTTCCTCTTTACCGACGACCTCGACGCATCCGCTCATTTTTATGGAAGCGTTTTGGAACTTCCTCTGGCACTCGATCAGGGAGCTTGCCGTATTTACAGCTCCGGCTCGGGATTTGTCGCCGTCTGCAGCAAGGACGGCTCGTTGTTTGCCCGTGATCGCGTCATCGTTACCCTGGTAACCGAGGACGTCGACGGCTGGTACGAACACATAAAAGCAAAGGGCGTTGCGTTCGAAAAACCGCCGGCTTTCAACAGCCAGTATAATGTCTATAACTGCTTCCTCAGGGACCCGGCCGGCTATCTCATCGAGATCCAGCGCTTCCTTGATCCGTCCTGGCCCAAGGTCAGCCGCTAATAACGTCCGATCCACAGACGCGTGGCCATCCTCGCGGCCCGCTTCCTGGCCGTGCCGGGAAAGGACGCGAAACGCGTCGCAAAACCTTCCTGCACTTGCCGGCCGCCCGGCAAGTGCAAAAGGCCACCTTTTAGGCCCGCTCGGGTATCCACCATTCCGTACCCCGCACGGTGGTCACATATTCCGGCCAACGATAGTGTATGGGCGCTGCGAAATCTGCCGGCAGCAGCGGCTTGACCCACTTCGTGCCGCCGATGCCGCCGCCGGTGCGCATCTCGAACTCGGCCTTTGCGCGCGCCAGGCCTTCCGGGTCGGTCAGCAGATCGATGATCGTCGCACCGATGCAGCGCGCAGCGGAGAAAATCGTAGGGTCGATTGCCGGCGCAAAGCCTCCAAGCGCATTCCACACCCATTCAGGATATTGATAGCCGCCTTCGGGCTGCTCAAGCTTGGGGCGGCCTATGATCAGCCTCACCGTCGGCGCGTGCCAGGTGTAGTCGACATAGTCGTCAGCGCCATAATTGAGCTGCCAGGACGGCATGACCTCGCGATTGTGCGCCTCTCCATCCTGGGGCGTGGTCAGCGTGCTCATGCCGGCCTGAAATGGCTCATCCATGGGCACCAGGCCCAGGTTTGATTGTATCGCGCGGGCGAAGGCCTTGGCTTCGTCGCCAAATTCCGGCGGGCCGGTAAGTTCGAGATTGCGATAGGCAATCTCGGCCATAGCATGATTGGGAAGGCCAACGCGTGTCCTTGCGACCCACTCGCTACGAACCTCACAATTCGTGATCTTGGCAACGTGTTCGGCATTGCGGTCGAGCACAGCGATAACCCGTTCCGCCATCTCCAGTGTCGGGGTACGGCAAGAATATTGGATCTGGCTGAAACGCGGCGGCAGATTGTCCGACGTCGCCTGCCCGGCAGCCAGGATTGCCTCGTTGAGTATCCAGGTGCCGCTATGGGGCAGCATCGCCTCCTTGGTGTATTTTGTGGTGGTGTACATCAAACACACCGCATCGATTGCTCCTGGCGCGCGCGCGACGCTGGATATCGACGTATTCGACGTGGCCGCCATGCCTGCCCAGGTCTCAGGCTTCGTGCATTCAAACGTATAGATCTTGCTCCAGTACGCCCCACAATGGCTGTCCCAGATGCAGGTATTCGACAGCCCCGGCCTGAAGCCCGGATGATAGCTGATGGCGGCGTCGATATCGTCGTAGTAACCGTGGGCCGCATGCACCGGTTTCGAGCCGCAAACCTTCTCTGCCGGTTCGCCGAAGAATTTCAGCCGCCCCTTGATGCCATGCTTCTCCATCGCCGCCTTGGCCGCCAGTATGCCGCCGAGGGCGCCGATGCCGAGGGCGGAATGCGGGTCGGTGTGGCCGGGAGCCCAACGGTTAACCCCCTCGCGCGGCGCCATATAGGGGGTGCGTTGCTGGGAATTACCGGGCACCGCATCATATTCCGCGTAAGACGCGATGATCGGACCGCTATCCCCCCACGTTGCGCAAAATGCCGTCGGCATTCCGGCCGACCCCGCCTCGACCGTAAAGCCCTCGGCTCGCAGGCGCTCCACGTACCAGGCCGCCGATTTATATTCCCGCCATGCAGGCTCGTGAAAATCCCAGATCGTCGTATGCCAATCGGACAGGGCATTTTCATTCGCATTGACCCAGTCGACAGCGGTTTGTTTCTCAGGCGTCATGTCACGGCTTCCTAGATTTGGTTGTCGGTTAAGGTTCATCCGCAGCGCAGGCCACCGTCCAGTCACGGTCCCCGCGATAGAATAGTGCGATCGTCATCGGCATCGCTGAGACCCAATCAGACAGTTCGAAATCGCAGCGATGGTCGGATCGATCCGATCGCGTCCCCAGGCTTTGCAGCGGCCTTTTCAGATAAGTGCTGGCGATTCTCCTTATAGATATGTACATCTTTATAGATGGCTATATATTTATAGCCATACACATCTTTACCCGAGCGCGCAACGGAAGGCATCAGGGGATATGACGGAGAAACAGGCAGCATCGCATTCGCACTATGACGCGATCATTGTCGGCGGAGGCAACAACGGCCTCGTCTGCGCCAACTATCTCGCTCGGGAGGGGCGAAAGGTTCTCGTTCTCGAGCGCCGGCATATCGTCGGAGGCGCCGCTGTAACCGAGGAGTTCACCCCGGGGTTTCGTGCCTCGATCTTCTCCTACATGACGGGCATGCTCCATCCCCGCATCATCCGCGATTTCGATTTACCCGGCCGCGGATACGAGGTTCTTCCTTGTTCGGACATGATTGCCCCCGTGGACGAGGGCGAAGGTTACATTCTCTTCTCAGGAGACATGGCCAAGACGCAGGCCTCGTTCCGCAAATTCTCGGAAAAGGATGCCGATATCTATCCAGCCTTCGACGCCTATCTGCGCGAAGCGACGGAGGTCGTGCGTCAGCTTCTGTGGGAGACACCACCGGATCTCAGTCGGCGAGACTGGAAGACCTTCAAGCAGGTAAGTTCGCTGCTCTGGCGCTACCGCAAGGTCGGCCGGAAAATGTATCGGATCATCGATATGATGACGATGAGCGCCTATGATTTTCTGAAGGAGTGGTTTGAAGACGATAGGGTGATCGCGGTGATCGCCTACTATGCATCGATGGGCACCTTCGCCGGGCCGAAGAGCCCGGGCACCGCCTATGTCATCATGCATCATATCATGGGTGAAGCGGGCGGATGGGGCTTCGTGAAGGGGGGCATGGGCAAGATCACCGAATGCCTCGCCGACTACGGCCGCTCGAAGGGCGTGGAGATCGTCACCCGCGCTGAAATCAGCAAGATTATTGTCCGCAACGGTCGCGCAACCGGAGTTGTCACGAAAGAGGGACGGACATACGAGGCGCCGATTGTCGCCTCCAACGTATCCGCCAAGACACTCTACCTCAATATGGTGGGCGAGCAGCATCTTCCCGATGAGGTCCTGCGCCAGATTCGTGGCTACCGAACGTTTGCGACCGCATTCAAGATGAACGTCGCCTGCCATCGGCCGCCGCAATACAAAATCCTCGACCGCGTAAGGCAAGACGGTGTGCTGGGTGATTTCCCCTACCCGACCTATACCCGTATCGCACCTGACGTGAACTACCTCGAACGAGCCTATGACGATGCGAAGTACGGCTGGTACTCATCACAACCGTATATGACGCAAGTCACGCCCAGCTTCATTGACGACACGCTGGCACCGGAGGGCAAACATGTCATCAATTTTTACGGTGGCCATGCGCCCTACAGCCTGAAGGGTGGCGACTGGTCGCAGGAAAAGGAGAACTTCCGCAAGAACGTCTTTGCCGCCATAGAGCGCTATGCGCCGGGCTTCGGCAATGATGTAATCGAGGCGCAGCTTTTACTGCCGCCCGATATGGAGCGGATCGTGAACCTGCCGCAGGGCCATGTTTTCCATGGCGAGCTGTCGGCGGACCAGTTGTTCTTCCAACGTCCGGTCTCCGGCTACGCTGATTATCGCACACCGATTGGCGGGCTTTATATCTGTGGATCCTCAATGCATCCGGGCGGCGGCGTAACAGGCATTCCAGGTCATAACGCGGCGCGGGAGATACTGAGGGATCAAAACACCAAAATGGGGTGAGCAAGATTGTGTGGTAGCTTCGCCTACGAAGGCGTCAATCGCGTCAGGTAGAAAGGTTCGCCTTACGGTCGTCTTATTTGCGGTACCCTGAAGAGGGGCAACAATCCGACCGAACTTCTTCTGATTAAGGATCGCCCCGTACCACCGCGTTTGGCAGGCGGGCCTTTTCGCTCCGTGGCTCCAACTGAAAACGAGGGGGGCGACCAACTTCCGCTAGTCCCTGTAAACGCCTATGGATGTAGTATGACTGAGACAATCCGAATTGCTACTATCGAAGACGCTAAGGCTGTCACCACGATAACCCGCTTAGCATATGCAAAGTGGGTTCCGCATATCGGTCGGGAACCGCTGCCGATGAAGGCAGACCATGCCGCCCATATCCGCGACCACCGCGCCGACCTTCTAATTGTCGGAAAGGAAATTGCCGCTCTGGTCGAAACGATCCAACACCCCCGATACTTGCTGATAGAGAATGTCGCAGTAGCCCCGCCTTATCAAAAGCGTGGTTTTGGCAGGAGGATGCTCGCTCACGCCGAGCAGATTGCAGCAACAGACGGATTAAGCGTTATACGGCTCTACACCAACGCCAAGTTCGAGGAAAACATACGTCTTTACAGCTCGTTGGGGTACGAGGTTGAACGAAAGGAAGCCATGAACGGAGGCATTATCGTTCACATGGCGAAGAGCATCGGTTGATTTGGATTTATAGCGCTTTCTTGCTGGACTACCGAGCCTCAATCGAATGCCGCGATGAAAGCGGCTACCGCTTAAAATCCACCATGGCTCTTTGCCATCTGACTATGGCCGTAGGACCACTGATCTTGGCTCGTAAGCCTGGATCTAGCGGGCATGCGATAGCGCGGCGTTCGGCCCGATGACATGCTCATCGGGAAGTCGCGCGGGAGGTCACATCGACCTTCGTTGTATTCATGTCAGGTTGACTCGGCAAAGCATCGTCATAGTTCTGAAATATATGCGTCATCGAAATCAAGAAGAGAATTTCGCCGTTCAGAAATACGACGGCCGCGAGCCGGTTCTTGGCACGACAGGGCCGTGTTACGGCGTAACCGAGACCTTCGAGCAAGCTGGCGACGTATGCCGATGTCTTGTCTTCGCAAAGACCGATCTCTGGATGCCTGTGCAGGGCTTCGGTGGAGCCGGCGGACCGCTTCGTCATACTTTTCTCATCTACTGCATCTCTCATTCCGCTCATGGAAAGTCGGAAGACATATTCGCCCTGATTTCGGTGCTCTTACATTCCCCTATGAATTGATTTCGACTCGATGGACGTCCAGTCGGAGTATCTCATTAATAATCACGATCCGGGCGGCCCACGCGAAAACATCTGAACAATTGCTATCAATCCGCACTAAAAAGGCCTCCCTTTTCGACCGTGGATGAAACCCTTTCAAAGACGCGTCAGCAGCATCGATATGCCTTGCCCGACGCCGATGCACATGGTGGCCAGCGCCCGCCTGGCATCCCGCTGTTCGAGTTCCAACGCCGCCGTCAAGGCTAGCCGCGCACCGGACATGCCGAGTGGGTGGCCCAGCGCAATGGCACCGCCATTGGGGTTGACGTGAGGGGCATCGTCGGGGAGGCCGAGGTCACGCAGGCAGGCGAGTGCCTGCGCCGCAAAGGCCTCGTTGAGTTCGATGATGTCGATGTCGTCGATCGAAAGACCTTGGCGGGCGAGCAGCTTGCGGGTGGAATAGATCGGGCCGATACCCATGATGCGTGGCGCAACGCCGGCCGTCGCCATGCCGTCGACACGGGCAAGCGGCTGCAGGCCATGGCGTTCGATGGCTGCGCGGGAGGCGAGGATGAGCGCGGCGGCGCCGTCATTGACGCCCGAGGCATTGCCGGCGGTCACCGCGCCGCCGCTTCGGAAGGGGGCGGGCAGACTGGCGAGCTTTTCCAGCGTCGTCTCGCGCGGGTGTTCGTCCTCGCTGACCAGCGTTATCTCGCCCTTGCGACCCTTGATCGGATAGGGGGCAATCTCGCGGGCCAAACGGCCGTTCTTCTGGGCTGCGGCCGTACGGGCCTGGCTGCGGTATGCAAACGCGTCCTGATCCGCGCGCGAAATGGAAAATTCGGCGGCGACGTTTTCCGCCGTCTCCGGCATGGAATCGATGCCGAAGCTTGCCTCCATCTGCGGGTTGACGAAGCGCCAGCCGATCGTCGTGTCGTGGACTTCGGTGTTGCGCTGGAAGGGATTGCTCGCCTTCGGCATCACGAAGGGCGCGCGCGACATGCTTTCCACTCCGCCGGCAATCATGATATCGGCTTCGCCGAGCCGGATGGCGCGGGCGGCATAGCCGACGGCATCGAGGCCGGAGCCGCACAACCGGTTGAGCGTGGTGCCGGCCACGGTTTCCGGCAGGCCCGCGAGCAGCGCCGCCATGCGGGCGACATTGCGGTTATCCTCGCCGGCCTGATTGGCGCAGCCGAAAACCACCTCGTCGATCTCTTCGGCCGGTACGCCCGCCACCCGCGCCAGCGCCTCGCGGATCACGTGGGCGGCGAGATCGTCTGGCCGCACGGAGGAGAGGGCGCCGCCATAGCGGCCGATGGGTGTGCGGACGCCGCCGACGATATAAGCTTCGGTCATGCCGTCAGGTCCTTGTGCTGTCCGGCAAACATCGGTCCGCCTTTGTGGGCGGGGAAGCCGTAGCCATTGATCATCACCACATCGATATCGCTGGAGCGTGCGGCGATGCCCTCCGCGATCAGGGCGCTTCCTTCATCAAGCATCGCTTTCAGAAGACGGGCCGTGATTTCGTCCGCGCTGAAGGCGCGCGGGAGGATGTTCTTCTTAGCCCGTGCGGCCTCGATCATCGCGGTTACCGTGGAATCGACCGTGCGCTCGCCATTGGGATAGGCATACCAGCCGAGGCCGCTTTTCCTGCCAAGGCGGCCGGCCTCGCAAAGCCGGTCGGCGATCTCGACATAGCGTTCGGCCGGGTTGCGGGTTGCGGCATGCCGCTGGCGGCGTGCCCAGGCGATTTCGAGGCCCGCCATGTCGTTGACGGCGAAGATGCCCATCGGAAAACCATAGGCTTCGAGCGCCGCGTCGATCTCCTGCGGCAGGGCGCCGTCCTCCAGCATGAACTCGGCTTCGCGGCGATAGGCGGAGAAGATGCGGTTGCCAATAAAACCCTCGGTGACACCGCAGACGATGGCGAGTTTGCCGAGGCGTTTGGCGAAGGCGAGCGCGCTTGCCAGCACATCCGGCGCGGTGTCGGCGCAGTCGACGACTTCGACGAGGCGCATGATATTGGCGGGCGAGAAGAAGTGCAGTCCGACCACGCGGGAGGGATCGGCTGTCGCGGCGGCAATCTCGTCCGGGTTGAGATAGCTGGTGTTGGTCGCGAGAATGGCCGTGGGCGCGACGATGCCGTCTAGGCGGCGGAACAAGTCGGTCTTGACCGAAAGAGCATCGAAGACGGCCTCGATGACGAGATCGGCGGCTGCGAGCGTCGTCGCGTCGTCAGTGGTTTGGAGACGGGCGAGGCAGGCATCGCGTGCCTCGGCGGTGAGGCGGCCGGATTGCACGGTCTTGTCGAGAGCGGCGGCGATGCGGGCATAGCCGGCGGCCGCGCCTTCCTGCGTCTGCTCCAGCGCGATGACGCGGTAACTGCCGGTCAGCGCCGAAACCGCGATGCCGGAGCCCATCAGCCCGGTACCGACTACGCCAACCGTCTCGATCTGCCGCGGCGAGATACCCTCAAGCTTCTCGACCTTGCCGGCGGCACGTTCGGCAAAGAATACGTGCCGCAAGGCGGCGGATTCGACGGAATCCCGCAGGCGCAGGAAGGTAGCGCGTTCTTCCGCCAGACCCTGTTCGAGGTCAAGCCAGCCGGCCGCCTTGACGAGGCGGATTGCCTCGCTCGGAGCAGTCTGGCCGCGACTTTTCGCGATGATCTTTGCCGCCGCCGCGTCGATGGCAGCGGCATCGGCGGACGGAACATCCAATGCGCCGGTGCGGCGGAGCGGCCGGTCGGCTTTTTCCCGCACGGCGGCAACGGCGGCCTGGATCGGGCCGGCGGTGACGGCATCGGCAAGACCAATGCTCACAGCTTCGCCGGCCTTCACCGTGCGCGCCGTTCCGATGAGGTCGAGCGCGGCAACGGTGCCGATCAGGCGCGGCAGGCGCTGGGTGCCGCCGGCGCCGGGGATGAGGCCAAGCTTGACTTCCGGCAGGCCGAAGCTCGCTGCTTCTCCGGCAATGCGGCTATGGCAGGCGAGCGCGACTTCGCAGCCGCCGCCGAGTGCGGCGCCATTGACGGCGCAGATGACCGGTTTGCCGAAAGCTTCGATGCGATTGATGACATCGAGCAGCAGCGGCTCGACCGGCGGTTTGCCGAATTCGCGGATATCCGCCCCGCCGATGAAAGTGCGGCCGGCGCCGGTGATGACGATCCCCGCGATTGCATGATCACCGGCGGCATGGTCGAGCGCCGCCATCAGGCCGGCCCGCACCTCTGCCGAGAGGGCGTTGACGGGTGCATTATCGATGGTGACGACGAGCACGCCATCATCCAGATCGGCAAAAATAGTTTCCGAAAAACGCAGCTGCGACATCGCGGCAGGCCTCACGCGGGAATGACGGCCGTGGCCTGGATTTCGATCTTGGCGCGGTCTTCCACCAGCGCCACCACCTGCATCGCCGCCATGGCCGGATAGTGCCGGCCGATGGTCTCGCGATAGGCGTGGCCGATGCCGCGCAGGTTGCCGAGATATTCCTGCTTGTCGGTGAAATACCAGGTCATGGTGGTGATGTGATGGGGCTCGGCGCCCCCGGCGGCGAGTACCGCGACGATGTTCTTCAGCGTCTGGCGCACCTGCTCGACGAAATCGTCAGTCTCGAACTCGGAATTTTCGTTCCAGCCGATCTGGCCGCCGACGAACAGTGTGCGGCCGGTCGCTGCCACGCCGTTGGAATAGCCGATGGGCTTGGCCCAGCCTTCAGGTTGCAGGATCGTGTGCATGGGGCATCTCCAGATGATGGGTCAGGGCGGCGCGGATGTCGTCCGGCCAGGCAATGGAGCCGTGGGTATCGAGCGAGGTAGCGACGACGCGATGTTTCGCCGTCCAGAGCACGGTGCCGCGGGCGGAAACCGTGTGCTCCATGTCGAGGGAAGAGCGGCCGATGCCTTTGACGGCAAGCGCGAAGTCGAGTTCGTCGCCCTGAAAACCGGGGCTTTTGAAGGTGAGATCGAGGCGCAGTGTCGGCACGCCGATCTTGAGATCGTCGGTCATCGCCCGGAAGGGAAAGCCGAGCGAGGTAAAGAAGTCCTCCAGCACCCCCACGAGGATGTTGAGATAGGAGGGGAAATAGGCGATGCCCGAAGGATCGCAATCTCCAAACCGCAGCGGTCTTTTCGTCGTGAACACCGCCGGCCTCAATTCGCGAAGGCGGCGATGCCGGTGATGGCGCGGCCGAGGATTAGCGCATGGATGTCATGCGTTCCCTCATAGGTATTGACGACTTCGAGATTGACGAGATGGCGGGCGACCGGGAATTCGTCCGAGATGCCGTTGCCGCCGAGCATGTCGCGGGCGGCACGGGCGATATCGAGCGCCTTGCCGCAGGAGTTGCGCTTGACGATCGAGGTCAGCTCGACGGGCGGATTGCCCTCGTCCTTCATGCGGCCAAGACGCAGGCAGGCCTGCAAGCCTAGGCTGATTTCCGTCGCCATGTCGGCGAGCTTTTTCTGGATCAGCTGATTGGCGGCGAGCGGCCGGCCGAACTGCTTGCGGTCGATGACATACTGCCGCGCCGTCTCATAGCAGGATTCGGCGGCCCCGAGCGCCCCCCAGGCGATGCCGAAGCGGGCGGAGTTGAGGCAGGTGAAAGGCCCCTTCAGGCCGGTGACATCCGGCAGCAGGTTTTCTTCCGGCACGAAGACGTCGTCCATGACGATCTGGCCGGTGATCGAGGCGCGCAGCCCGACCTTGCCGTAGATCGCCGGTGCGCTCAGCCCCTTCCAGCCCTTTTCGAGGATGAAGCCGCGGATCAGGCCATCCGGGGTTTTCGCCCAGACGACGAAGATATCGGCGATCGGCGAATTGGAAATCCAGGTCTTGGAGCCGTTCAGGAGATAGCCACCATCGACCTTTTTGGCGCGAGTCAGCATCGAGCCGGGATCGGAGCCATGGTCGGGTTCCGTCAGGCCGAAGCAGCCGATCTTGGTGCCGGCGATCAGCGGTGGCAGGTATTTGCGCTTCTGCGCCTCGCTGCCGAAGGTGTAGATCGGCACGATCACGAGGGAAGACTGCACGCTCATCATCGAGCGGTAGCCGCTGTCGATGCGCTCGATTTCGCGGGCGATCAGGCCGTAGGAGACGTAGTTCAGTCCCGCGCCGCCGTATTCCTCGCTGACGGTCGGGCCGAGCAGGCCGAGTTCGCCCATTTCGGCGAAGATCGAGGGATCGGTCTTTTCATGGCGGAAGGCCTCCTGCACGCGCGGCAGCAGCCGGTCCTCGGCATAGCCGCGGGCGGTATGGCGCACCATGCGCTCTTCTTCGGTGAGCTGCGCTTCCAGATCGAATGGGTCCTGCCAATCGAACGACGCTTTCGAACCGTGCATAGTGATCCCTCCCTTTATCGTGTCTTCATCAACTCGCGGCCGATGATCAGTTTCTGAACTTCGGTCGCACCCTCGTAGATGCGCAAAGCGCGGATCTCGCGGTAAAGCCGCTCGGTGATCTCGCCGACACGCACGCCACGGCCGCCGAAAAGCTGCAGTGCCTGGTCAATCACCCATTGGGCGTTTTCCGTCGCCGTCATCTTGGCCATGGCGGCCTCGCGCGTCGTCGGCTGCTTCTGCACATCGCGCTTCCAGGCGGTGCGGCAGGTGAGGAGTGCCGCGGCATCGATGGCGGTCGCCATCTCGCCCAGCGTGCTTTGCGCGGTCGGCAGGTCGGAGAGCGTTGCGCCGAACATTTTCCGGCTCTTGGCGTGGGCGACGGCCTCGTCCAGCGCCCGGCGGGCAAAGCCGGTGGCGGCGGCGGCAACCGAGGGGCGGAAGATATCGAGCGTGCGCATGGCGATCTTGAAGCCTTCGCCGGGGCTGCCGAGAAGCTGCGAGGCTGGAATGCGGCAATTGTCGAAGCGGATACGGGCCAGCGGATGCGGCGCGATCGGCTCGATGCGCTCGGCAATACTGAAGCCGGGCGTATCGGCAAAAACGACGAAGGCGGAGATGCCGCGCGTGCCCGGCGCTTCGCCGGTGCGGGCAAAGACCGTGTAGACATCGGCGATGCCGCCGTTGGAAATCCAGGTCTTCTCGCCGTCGAGAATGAAGTCGTCGCCTTCGCGGCGGGCGGCACAGGCCATGGCCGCGACATCCGAGCCGGCATCGGGTTCGGAAAGGGCGAAGGCGGAAATCCATTCGCCGCGCGCGACCTTCGGCAGCACCTTTTCCTTCAGCGCATCGGAGCCGGAAAGGCTGATCGCGCCGGTGCCTAGCCCCTGCATGGCGAGCGCGAAATCGGCGAGGCCATCGGCATAGGCAAGCGTTTCGCGCAGCAGGCAAAGCGCCCGGCTGTCGATCGCCTCGCTGACGCCGCCAAATGCCTTCGGCACGCAGTGGCGCAACAGGCCGGCCTTTCCGAGCGCCGCCACCAGCTGCCGGCAGGCGGCATCGGCATCGCCGTGGTCGATATCGCCAAGACCGCCATTGGCGACGAAGCTATCGATTTCCGCCGCAAGGGCGCGGTGGCTTTCGTCGAAAAACGGCCAGTCGAGGTGGTCGCGGGTCGGCGCTCGCGCGGCAGCGTGCATGGTCAATTCCCCTCGAAGACCGGTTTCGTCTTGGCGGCGAAGGCCTCGAAGGCACGGCGGAAATCCCCGGTCGCCATGCAGATCGCCTGCGCCTGCGCTTCCGCCTCGATCAGCTGGTCGATGCCCATCGCCCATTCCTGATCGAGCATCGTCTTGGTCATGGCATGGGCAAACCAGGGACCGTCGGCGACAGTGCGGGCGAATTTCTGCGCCTCAGCCAGCAGCGCATCGCGGTTATGAAGGGTATTGTAGAAGCCCCAGGCATGGCCTTCGACCGCGGTCATCACCCGGCCGGTAAACAGAAGTTCGGCGGCGCGGCCCTGGCCGATGATGCGGGGGAGAATGCCGCAGGCGCCCATATCCGCCCCGGCAAGCCCGACGCGGGTGAAGAGAAAGGCGGTCTTCGCCTCCGGCGTCGCCACCCGGAAATCGGCGGCCATGGCCAGAATGGCGCCGGCACCGGCGCAGATGCCGTCGATGGCGGCAATCACCGGCTGCGGGCAGGCGCGGATCTGGCGCACCAGCTCGCCCGTCATGCGGGTGAAGTCGAGCAGGTCCGGCATCGCCATGCTGGTCAGCGGCTCGATGATTTCGAACACATCGCCACCGGAGGAGAAATTGCCGGCGGCACCCGTCAGCACCACGGCGCGCACGTCGCTGGCGCGGGCGAGCGACCGGAAGAGATCGCCGAGCTCCTCATAGCTTTCGAAGGTCAGCGGGTTTTTCTTGTCCGGGCGGTTGAGCGTGATCGTCGCGACCCGGCCGTCGGCATCGGTTTCGAACAGGAAGTGTTTGGCCTTGTGGTTCTTGAAGGGGCGCTTCTTGGCCTGCATGGGGTTCGTCATCGTCTCTTCCTTCAAAGAATTTCGCCGCCGGCCACTGCGATGGCCTGGCCGGTGATGGCGGTCGCCTTTTCCGAGGCGAGCCAGAGGACGGTGTGCGCCACCTCGTCAGGCGCCACCAGCCGTCCCTGCGGATTGGAACGGGCAAGGCTGGCGCGGGCTTCCTCGCGCGAGCGGCCGGTCTTTTCGCTGATCGTGTCGAGCGCCCCGTCGATGAGCGGCGTATCGGTGAAGCCGGGGCAGACGGCGTTGACCGTGACGTCGGTGCGCGCCAGTTCCAGCGCAAGCGCCCGCGTCAGGCCGATGACGCCGTGCTTGGAGGCGCAATAGGCCGAGACATAGGCATAGCCGGTAAGACCGGCGGTGCTCGCGACATTGATGACGCGGCCGTTTCCGGCGCGGCGCACCGAGGCAAGTGCGGCCTGCGTTACCAGAAAGACGCCGGTCAAGTTGATGGAGAGTACATGGCTCCAGAGCGCCGGGTCGGTCTTTTCGAAGGGTGCGGAGGGGGCTTCGCCGGCGCAATTGACGAGCACGGCAATCTCCCCCGCAGAGGCAATCGCTGCCGCGATACCGCGTTCGATGGTGGCCGCGTCGGTCACGTCGAAACCATCATGGACGAAGGCTTCGCCACCCGTCGTGAGGATTTCATCCTGCACGGCCTGAAGCTGCGCGGCCCGCCGCCCGGCTAGGCTCACCACATGGCCATCGGCGGCGAGCGCCAGCGCGATCGCCTTGCCGATGCCGCTGCCGGCACCGGTCACGAAAGCGTGGCGGCGGCTCATGGCTTGCCTGCCGTTGCGGCGCGCGCGAGGTTGTTCACATATTGGCCGCGGGCCGAATGATACTGCTTCGGCCAGGGCTGGGCGTCATAGCCGATCTTCGCCGCCTCGTGCATGACGAAGGACGGGTCGGCCAGATGCGGGCGGGCGACAGCGCAGAGATCGGCGCGGCCGGCGGCAATGATCGAATTGGCGTGATCGGCCTCGGAAATCGCGCCGACGGCGATGGTCGGCACCTGGATTTCGTTGCGGATCTTGTCGGAGAACGGCGTCTGGAACAGGCGGCCATAGACCGGCTTTTCCTCCTTCACCACCTGCCCCGAAGAGCAATCGATCATATCGGCACCGGCTTCCTTGAACATGCGGGCGAAGATTGCCGCATCCTCCGGCGTGTTGCCGCCCTCATGCCAGTCATGGGTCGAGAGGCGTACGGAAATCGGCTTGTCCTCGGGCCAGACCTTGCGGATGGCATGGAAGACTTCGAGCGGGAAGCGGGCACGGTTTTCGTGGCTGCCACCGTATTCGTCAGTGCGCCGGTTGGTGAGCGGCGACAGGAAGCTCGACAGCAGGTAGCCGTGGGCGGCATGCAGTTCGAGGATATCGAAGCCCAGATCGCGGGCGCGCTTGGCGGCCTGTACGAAATCCGCGACGATCCGGTCCATATCCGCGCGGGTCATTTCGCGCGGCGTCTGCGAATGGGCGAGATAGGGCAGGGCAGAGGCCGACATCAGTGGCCAGCCGCCTTCGCTCAAGGGCTGGTCGATACCCTCCCAGGCAAGTTTCGTCGCGCCCTTGCGGCCGGCATGGCCGATCTGGATGCCGATCTTGGCCGGCGTCTGGTGATGCACGAAATCGACGATGCGCTTGAAACCCTGCTGCTGCTCGTCGTTCCAGAGACCGAGGCAGCCGGGGGTGATGCGGCCATCGGCTGAAACGCAAGTCATCTCCGGGAAGACCAGCGCCGCGCCACCCATCGCGCGGGCACCGAGATGGACGAGATGGAAATCGTTCGGCACGCCGTCGGTCGCCGAATACATCGCCATCGGCGAAACCACGATGCGGTTCCTGAGGGTCATGCCGCGCAGCTTGAACGGCGTAAACATCGGCGGGGGCACTGCGCCGTTTGCCGTAGGCTCTGCCCCGGCGCGCTCGGCAAACCAGCGCTCGAAACCCTCGAGCCAATCCTTGTCGCGCAGGCGCAGGTTCTCGTGGCTGATGCGCTGCGAGCGGGTCAGCATCGAATACATGAACTGCTCCGGCTCCAGCGTGTCGGCATATCGCGTGCCGACCACCTCAAACCATTCCATGGCATTGCGTGCGGCATTCTGGATGCGGGCGACATCGACGCGGCGCACCTCCTCATAGGCTGCGAGCACGGCGGGGATGGAGGCCTTGTCATGGCCGAAAATATCGAATTGCCGCGTCAGCTCGATCGCATCGTCGATGGCGAGCTTGGTGCCGGAACCGATAGCGAAATGGGCGGTGTGGGCGCTGTCGCCCATCAGCACGACGTGGCTGTTGCCGTTGAAATGGCTCCACTTCTCGCAGATCAGCCGGCCGAAATTCAGCCAGGCCGAGCCGCGCATATGCCGTGCATTGGTCATCAGGCTGTGGCCGTCGAGCGTCTCGGCGAAGAGCTTTTCGCAGAAGGCGATGGATTGGTCCTGATCCATCTGATCGATGCCGTGGGCCTTGAAGACCTCGTCGGTGGTTTCGACGATGAAGGTCGAGGTGTTGTCGTCGAAGCGGTAGATATGGGCCTGGAACCAGCCATGTTCGGTGCGCTGGAAATCGAAGGTGAAGGCGTCGAAACGCTTGTCGGTACCGAGCCAGATATAGCGGTTCGGCCGGACGACCATATCCGGCTTGAAGACCTCGGTGTATTTGTTGCGGATGCGCGAGTTGACGCCGTCCGAGGAGATGATCAGGTCGGCGTCGGCGAATTCCTCGTCGCCCTGCACGTCGCGTTCGAACAGCAACTCGACGCCGAGTTCCAGGCAGCGCTCCTGCAGGATGTTCAGCATCTTCTTGCGGCCAATGCCGACGAAGCCGTGACCGGTGGTGCGGATCTTGCGGCCCTTGAAGACGAGTTCGATGTCGTCCCAATGATTGAAGGCGTCCTCGATCGTCCCGGCCGTTTCCGGGTCCCAGCGGCGCATCGACTGCATGGTGGCATCGGAAAACACCACGCCCCAGCCGAAGGTGTCGAAGGGCCGGTTGCGCTCGACGACGGTGATATGATGTTCCGGGTGCTGGCGTTTCATCAGAAGCGCGAAATAGAGGCCGGCAGGCCCACCACCGATACAGACGATCCGCATGTCGTTCTCCTCCCGGCTGCGTGTCGCGGTCGAGGGTACACCCTCCGGCCGTGATCGGCAGAGTGGGCTCGTTTCGGAGAAATTTCAAGCTTAAAATTGTTTTGGGTGGACGGGCCTTTTTCGCTAGGCGCCGCCCCTGCCGAGAGATGCGATGATCGATCGCTTGAGCTTGGCAAGCTCATCCATTAGCACGCCGCCGTCTTTCGGAGTGAGACCGGCGAAAAGGTCGGAAATCCAGTCGGCGTGACGGGCCGCCATCTTTTCGAATTCGGCGCGGCCGAAGGGGGTGAGCGCGATGATCTGAACGCGCCGGTCGGTCGGCAGGGTCGTGCGACTCAGGTGTCCGCTCTCCGTCAGGCGCTCGACCAGAACGGTGATGTTGCCGGGCGAGACCATCATGCGTTTGGAGACTTCACCCAGCACCATGCCGTCTGCCGCGCGCTCTAGTTGCGCCATGAGGTCGAAGCGGGGCAGGGTCGAGTCGAACTCCTCGCGCAGGCGGCGGCGAACCTCGCTTTCCACCAGCGTCGAGCAGGTGAGAAGCCGCAGCCAGAGGCGCAACTCGGCGCGATGATCGTGCGGTGCTTCCAGCGCCTTGGTTTCGCCATCCACCCAGTCCGGCGCGATGTCGAGCGTCTTGTCAGCCGTCATTTCCAAACGTCCGTTTCTACCTCCGGCCCTGCGCGGAGGAATCCATCGCCTGTCTTTTAGATAGGTTCATCGCGCTTGGACAGGCCGAACGTCGGCTCGGGTTTGCTAATGTCCGGTCATGTGTCTGTACGCAGGCGAAAACGCTGGATTTTGCCGGTCTGCGTTTTAGGTAGCGCCGCCACAAACCGGATGGACCGTGGATATTTATACGGTGCTATGGTCGCCTTGACGTGGTCCTGCAACCGCTTGACGGTCAGCATGTCCGGTTCCACTCCGGCGATGAGAACCACATGGGCCTCGACGATCTGCCCGCGATCGCCATCCGGGGCGCCTATCACGGCGCATTCCAGCACGTCGGGATGGGTCAGCAGCGCCGCCTCCACCTCGGGACCGGCGATGTTATACCCGGCGCTGACGATCAAGTCGTCGGAGCGGGCGGCGAAATGGAAGAATCCGTCCTCGTCCTGCAGGAAGGTGTCGCCGGTGAGGTTCCAGCCGTCCCGCACATAGTCGCGCTGGCGTGCATCGGCCATGTAGCGGCAGCCGGTCGGCCCGCGCACGGCAAGCCGTCCGACGGCGCCGCACGGCACCTCGCGCATTTCCTCATCGACGATCCGCGCTTCGTAGCCGCCGACAGGTTTTCCGGTCGAAGCGGCCTTGCTGTCCTCGAAACGGTTGGAAATGAAGATGTGCAGCATTTCGGTGGCGCCGATGCCGTCGAGGATCGGCTTGCCGGTCTTCTGCGTCCATTCCTCGAAGACGGGGCCGGGCAACGTCTCGCCCGCCGAAATGGCGACACGCAGGGAGGAAAGATCGGCCCCGGCATCCATCGCCTTCAGCATGGCGCGGTAGGCGGTGGGGGCGGTGAAGGAAATTGTCGCCCTGTAGCTCTCAATGATCTCAACCATGTTCGGCGGCGTGGCGTGCTCCAGCAGCGTCGCGGCCGCGCCGAAACGCAGCGGAAAGATCGCAAGGCCGCCGAGTCCGAAGGTGAAAGCGAGCGGCGGCGAGCCGACGAAGATATCGTCCGGCGTGACTTGCAAGACTTCCTTCGCATAGGCATCGGCGATGATCAGGAGGTCGCGATGAAAATGCATCGTCGCTTTTGGCACGCCGGTCGTGCCGGAGGTGAAGCCGAGCAGCGCCACGTCGTCGCTGCCCGTGTTCACGGCTTTGAAGAGCACTGACTTGTCGAGTGCGATACGGTCGAGTTCGGCGTCGTGATTGGCGGTTCCGTCGAAGCCGACGACCTGCTTGAGGAAGGCGCTGTCCTTGGCGCAGGCCACCATCTCCTCCATCAGCCGCGTGTCGCACAGCGCCAACGTTATCTCGGCCTTGTCGACAATCTTGGCAAGTTCTCCCGCACGCAGCATCGGCATGGTGTTGACGACGACGGCACCGGCCTTGGTGGCGGCCAGCCAGCAGGCGACCATGGCGGGATTGTTGGCCGAGCGGATCAGCACCCGGTTCCCGGGCTCCAGCCCGTAATTTTCCACCAGCGCATGGGCGATGCGGCTGGTCCAGTCGGCCAGTTCCTTGTAGGTGCGCCGGCGTCCGTTGCCGATCAGGGCCGTGTGGTCGCCGAAGCCGCGTTCCACCATCCGGTCGGTCAGTTCGACTGCGGCATTGATGCGCGCGGGATAAGCGAAGCCGTCGAGCAGGAAATCCGGCCATTCCTCCGGCGGCGGCAGGTTGTCGCGCGTGAACGTGTCGATATGGGCAGATGGACCTAGCACCGTGGTTCCCCCGAGATGACGGTTGCGCTGCGCCGGGCTGGTGGTCCGGCGCGAACGCTTCCTCTCGTCCCGCCAGCCTTGCCGGGCTGATCGCGGAAAGCTCTCATAGGCAAAAAATTATTTCAAGCCTAAGTTTTTTCCCGCTCGCTTGACGAAAGCGGCGGGTGACGGCCATTGCTATAGACGCGCCGGCTCGATTGGAGGCGGACCGGCGCCCTAAAAAACCGAAATCAAAAAAATGGGGACTTTCTCCAACAGGTGATGCCGGGACAGCACGGAACGGCCGGCATAGTGTAGCGTCGGCGCCAATCATAAACGCAATTTCACGCCAATCCGGAAGCGTTGCATAAAAGAGGGAACAGAAGAAACATGAAGAGATTTCTCATTGCATCCGTGTCGTGCCTGGCGCTGGCTGGGTTCGCCCGGGCCGAGGACGTCAGGGTGGGGATCGAGATGGGCTTCACGGGCCCGATCGAGTCGCTGACGCCGCCCATGGCGCAGGCCGCCGAGCTGGCGATGAAGGAGGTCAGCGATTCCGGCCTTTTCCTGAACGGGGCGAAGGTCGTCCCGGTTCGCGGCGACGAAACCTGCATCGACGCGGGAGCCGCCACCGCGACGGCGGAGCGGCTCGTCACCTCCGACCAGGTTTCCGGCATCATCGGCCCGACCTGTTCCGGCGCGGCCAGCGCCGTGCTCACCAATGTCGCCATTCCGAACGGCATGGTGCTGATCTCGCCCTCGGCCACCTCGCCGGGCCTGTCGACCATCGACAGCAAGGGCCTGTTCTTCCGCACCGCGCCGTCCGACGCCCGCGAGGGGGAAATCCTCGCGCAGATCATGATGGAGCGCGGCGTCAAGTCGGCGGCGATCAGCTACACCAACAACGATTACGGCAAGGGCATCGCCTCCTCCATCCAGGCCGCCTTCGAGAAGCAGGGCGGCAAGATCACGCTGAGCGCGCCGCATGAGGACGGCAAGAGCGACTATTCGGCGGAAGTCGGGGCGCTTGCTTCGGCGGGCGGCGATGCGATCGTCGTCGCCGGTTATGCGGACCAGGGCGGCGCGGGCGTCGTGCAGACCGTTCTCGATACCGGCGCCTTCTCCAGATTCGTGTTCCCGAACGGCATGTGGGGCGAGAGCCTGATCGCGAAGTTCGGCAACCAGATCGACGGCGCCTTCGGGGATCTTCCCGGCTCCGACGATTCAGGCGCTGCCAAGCTCCTGGAGATGACCACGGCCGCCGGCATCAACGGCTCGGCGACCTTCGTGCCGGAAACCTATGACGCGACCGCGATCATGCTGCTGGCCATGCAGGCGGCCGGTTCCGCAAAGCCTGCGGACTACAAGGGCAAGATCATGGATGTGGTCAACGCGCCGGGCGAGAAGATCTATCCGGGCGAGCTCGCCAAGGCCCTGCAGATCCTCAAGGACGGCGGCGATGTCGACTATGTCGGCGGTTCCTCGGTCGAGTTCATCGGCAAGGGCGAAAGCGCCGGCTCCTACCGCGAGGTGGAGGTCGAGAACGGCGCCATGAAGACGGTGAAGTTCCACTGATCCAGGTGTTTCGCGGCCCGGCGCGTCTCGCGCCGGGTCTTCCGCCCAACCTCCAGCAAGGGACGACATACGGCGGATGATCGTTTGTCACGACATACACAAGCATTTCGGCGGCTTCCGCGCCATCGACGGCGTTTCCCTGAAAATTCCCGAAGGAGCCATCACCGGCCTGCTCGGGCCGAACGGCGCGGGCAAGTCGACGCTGTTCAACGTCATTGCCGGGGTGCACAAGCCCACGTCCGGCAAGGTCACGCTGGCGGGCGAGGATATTACCGGCCTGCCGCCGCATGCGCTTTTCGCCAGGGGCGTTCTGCGCACCTTCCAGATCGCCCACGAATTCTCCTCCATGAGCGTGCTCGAGAACCTGATGATGGTGCCCGGCGGGCAAAGCGGCGAAACGCTCTGGAACACCTGGTTCCACCGCTCCCGGATCGCGCGGGAGGAGGAGGAATTGCGGGCCAGGGCCGAGGATGTGCTCGACTTCCTGACGCTCACCCATGTCCGCGACGAGCGGGCCGGCAATCTCTCCGGCGGGCAGAAGAAGCTGGTCGAGCTCGGCCGCACGATGATGGTCGATGCCCGCGTCGTCTTTCTCGACGAGGTCGGCGCCGGCGTGAACCGCACCCTGCTCGCCACGATCGGCGACGCCATCGTGCGGCTGAACCGCGAGCGCGGCTATACGTTCTGCGTCATCGAGCACGACATGGATTTCATCGCGCGGCTGTGCGACAGCGTGATCGTCATGGCCGAGGGGCGGGTGCTGGCCGAGGGCGCGCCTGCCGACATCATGCAGAACGAGCAGGTGATCGAGGCCTATCTCGGCACCGGGCTCAAGAACAAGGTGATCCACGGCGAAGCCGCGGCCATGGGCGGGGCGGCGTCGGCATGAGCAATCCCTTCCTCATCGGCGAGGCCATGCGCGGCGGCTATGGCGCGGCCGACATTCTCAACGGCTGCACCATCGCGGTCGAAAAGGGCGAGATCGCCGTCATCGTCGGTCCCAACGGGGCGGGCAAGTCGACCGCCATGAAAGCGGTCTTCGGCATGCTGCGGCTGCGGCAGGGCAGCGTGCGGCTGGGCGGCGAGGACATCACGCGGCTGCAGCCGCAGGAGCGTGTCGCCAGGGGCATGGCCTTCGTGCCGCAGACCGAGAACGTGTTCGCCTCGATGACCGTCGAGGAGAATCTCGAAATGGGCGCCTTCCTGCGCCGTGACGATTTCCGTTCGACCATGGAGCAGGTCTATGCCCTGTTCCCGGTGCTGCGCGACAAGCGGCGCCAGGCGGCGGGCGAGCTTTCCGGCGGCCAGCGCCAGCAGGTCGCCGTCGGCCGCGCCTTGATGACGGAGCCTTCCGTGCTGCTGCTGGACGAGCCGACGGCGGGCGTCAGCCCCATCGTCATGGACGAATTGTTCGACCGCATCATCGATGTCGCCCGCACCGGCGTCACGGTGCTGATGGTCGAGCAGAATGCGCGTCAGGCGCTGGAGATCGCCGACCGCGGCTACGTGCTCGTGCAGGGCGCCAACCGCTTCACCGGGACGGGCAGGGAACTGCTTGCCGATCCCGAGGTGCGCAGCACCTTCCTGGGAGGCTGACGGAATGGATATATTGAACGCGCTCGTCGCCTTTGCGAATTTCGTGCTGCTGCCGGGCATGACCTACGGGTGCCAGCTTGCGCTCGGCGCTCTCGGCGCGACGCTGGTCTATGGCATCCTGCGCTTTTCCAATTTCGCCCATGGCGACACCATGGCCTTCGGCACCATGGCCACGATCCTGGCCACATGGGGATTGCAGGCGGCGGGCGTCAGCATCGCGCCGCTGCCGACGCCGCTCATCGCCCTGCCGTTCGGCTTCGCCGCCACGGTGCTGATGGTGCTGGCGACCGACCGGCTCGTCTATCGGCCCTATCGCAACCGCAAGGTCGCCTCGATCACGCTGGTCATGACCTCGCTCGGCGTCATGTTCGTGATGGGCGGCCTCGTGCGCATCTTCATCGGGGTGGACGACAGGCAGTTCGCCGACGGCGCCCGCTTCGTCTTCACGGCGGCTCAGTTCCGAACCTGGACGGGCCTTGGCGAGACCGTGGCGCTGCGCACCGCGCAGGTCATCACCATTGTCGCCACGGCCGTCGCCGTCGGCTGGCTGCACTGGTTCCTGACGCGCACCCGCACCGGCAAGTCGATGCGCGCCTTCTCCGACAACGAGAATCTCGCGCTGCTCTCCGGCATCAACCCGGAAAGGGTGGTGATGATCGTCTGGGTGCTCTCGGCGATGCTGGCGACGCTGGCCGGCGTCCTCTACGGCCTCGACAAGTCCTTCCGTCCGATCACCTATTTCCAGCTCCTGCTGCCGGTCTTCGCGGCGGCGGTGGTCGGCGGGCTCGGCAATCCGCTCGGCGCGGTCCCCGGCGGCTTCGTGATCGCCTTCTCCGAGGTTCTCTTCACCTACAGCTTCAAGAAGGTGGCCTCGTACCTGCTTCCGCAAGGCTGGCAGCCGGAAGGCTTGCTGCAATTCCTCGCCACCGATTACAAGATCGCCGTCAGCTTCGCCGTTCTTGTTCTCGTTCTCCTGTTCCGGCCCACCGGCATTTTCCGAGGCAAGACGGCATGAGCCAGACGACACGAAACGCCCTGCTTTTCCTTCTGGTCGGCGCGCTGATCGTGCTGACCGGATTGACCCAGAGCTGGAATGCGGCGCTGACCATCGTCAATATGGGCCTCCTCTCGGCGATCATGGCGCTCGGCGTCAACATCCAGTGGGGCTATGCCGGCCTCTACAATGTCGGCACGATGGGCTTCATCGCGCTCGGCGGGCTGGCGACGGTGCTGGTGGCGATGGACCCGGTGCCGGGCGCCTGGCAGGCGGGCGGCCTGCGCATTCTCGCCGCGCTCATCTTCGGCGGCGCGGTCATCGCCGCCGCCGCGCTCCTTTACCGGCGGCTGGCGGGCAGCCTTTCCGGTGTGCTGGCGCTTGCCGTGCTGCTGGTGGCCGGCTTCGTGTTCTACCGGTGGGTTCTCGATCCGGCGGTTGCCGCCGTCGAGGCGATCAATCCGGCCCTGCAGGGCAATATCGGCGGCCTCGGCCTGCCGGTGCTGCTTTCCTGGCCGGTCGGCGGGCTGCTTGCCGCCGGCGCGGGCTGGCTGATCGGCAAGACGGCGCTCGGCCTTCGCTCCGATTATCTCGCCATCGCCACGCTCGGCATCGCCGAGATCGTCATCGCCGTGATGAAGAACGAGGAATGGCTGGATCGCGGCGTCAAGAACATCGTCGATATTCCCCGTCCCGTGCCCTATGAAATCGATCTCCAGGCGAACGAGACCTTCCTGTCGCTGGTGTCCGCACTGGGGGCGAACCCGGCATCGGCCTCGGCGATTGCGGTGAAGCTTCTCTATGCCGCCATGTTCTTGGTGGTGCTGCTGGCGCTGATCTGGCTGTCGAACGCAGCGCTGCATTCGCCCTGGGGACGGATGATGCGGGCGATCCGCGACAACGAGGTCGCCGCCGCGGCGATGGGCAAGGACGTCACCCGGCGTCACCTCCAGATCTTCGTGCTCGGCTGCGCCGTGCTCGGCATCGCGGGCGCCATGCTCGCCACCATGGAGAGCCAGTTGACGCCCGGCGCCTTCCAGCCGATGCGATACACCTTCCTGATCTGGGTGATGGTCGTGGTCGGCGGTTCCGGCAGCAATCTCGGCTCGGTGCTCGGCGGCTTCCTGATCTGGTATCTGTGGGTGCAGGTGGAGCCCTGGGGCACCGGCCTGATGAGGCTCGCCACCGCCGGCATGGCGGATGGCTCGCCGCTCAAGCATCATCTCGTCGAAAGCGCCGCCCATATGCGCCTGGTGGTGATGGGCGCGATCCTGATCCTGATGCTGCGGTTCCGTCCGCAGGGCCTTATCCCCGGAAAGTGATCCTTCCGGGGAACCGCAACGGTCATTCCGCGCGGGTGGAGGCGGTCAGCTCGATCTCGATCTTCGCGCCGGGGGCGGGCAACTGGCAGATCAGCAGGGTGTTGGTCGGCCGGATATCGCGGAACGTCTCGCCGAGCACCGTCGCCACGTCCTTCAGATAAGAGCCGTCGGTGATATAGACGCGGCAGGCCACGGCGTTCTTCAGGCCCGCGCCGGCGGCTTCGAGCGCCTTGCCGATCGAGGCGAGCGCGTTGCGCGCCTGCTCGGCGACACCCTCCGGCATCGCGCCTGTATCGGGGTCCTGGCCCATCGTACCGGATACGTAAATCGTCGGACCGTCGATCACCGCCTTGGCATATCCGGCGAAGTCTTCCGACGGCGCTCCTGAGAAAATCCGGTTCTTCATGCTGGCAAACTCCTCGCTCTTGCTTGGTCTTGAAACGGTTCCGCTGAACCGCGCCGGCACTTTCGCCGGATTTGCATGAGCAAGGAATGGCCGGGACTTGCGCGATCGGGCGCTTGTTTTACGTGACCGGCTGTTGTGGCGGAGCGCGCCTGGCCTCGGCCATGGCCTTGGCGGCAGCGAGGATCGCGGCCACGGCCGGCCGGTCCTGTTCGTCCGGCCGGACGCCCCAGGCGTGGAAGAACGTCTCGAGGTTGGCGGCCATCGTTTCCGCCGCCGGCTGTCCCTTGCAGTCGAGCGAACCGGCGAGCTGCGCCAGCATCAGCAATTCGCCATGTTCGCAATCGATTTCCGTCGCCAGCACGCTGGCATAGAGGCCGTATTGTTCCGGCTGCTGCTTCAGCCAGCGCCGGGCGGCGCGGATCGGCAGGACGGTCGCTTCGCGCCAGTCCCGCGCGGCTGCCGCCAGCGCGGCCATCTCTCCATCCGGGATGCTGCCGCCGACAGTCCCGCGCCACAGGCAGAACAGCATCAGCGTCACGTCGATGTCGTGGCGCTCCTGCAGCGCAAGGCAGGCGGGTGCGACGTCCGGCCGGGCATAGAGGCGGGTGATGAAATCCCAGGCGGGATGTTCGGGAAACCTGCTCATGCGAGCCATTCGCGAAGATCGATGCCGTCTTCGCCGGGAATGGACTTGCGGGCGAATTCCGCCTCGCGGCCGAAAGGCATGGTGGCGTCGATGCAGAGCCTCCCCCAGTGATCCTTGTGCGGGTCGCGGTAGAAGCCCGGAACATCGTTGAGGATCATGGCGCGTGTATCGGCGCGTCCTCGGGTCATATAGGCCCACATCACGTCGTCGAGATCGTAGATGTCCACATCCTCGTCCACCACGATCACCACCTTGTTGTAATCGAGATAGGAGCCGAGCGCTGCGAGGATGGCGTGCTTGCCCTGGCCCTCGTAGGTCTTGCGGATCTTGATGATCGAGATCATTACGTTCGGGCGGCAGCAGACGTCTATGACGCCCGGCACCTGCGCCGCGACATGGCGATAGACGCGCGCGGCTGTGACGGCTTCCAGCGGCCGCAGATCCTCCGGCGAGCCGCAGACCAGCGCATGGAAGACCGCGCCCGGCCGCCAGCTCACATGGGTCACCTCGAAGACGTGATTGTCGCCGACGCCGACATAGTTGCCCATGAACTCGCCGAACGGGCCTTCCGGCCGCTTGACGTTGGGCAGGAAGCGGCCTTCCACGACGATGTCGACGGAAGCGGGAACGTCGAGATCGATGGTCTTGCAGCGGCGCATCGGGATCTTGCCGCCGGCAATCTGCGCGGCCATCACCAGCTCGGATGCCTCATAGGGCAGCGAGGCGCAGGCGGAGAGGAAGATTTCCGGCGGGCAGGACAGGAGCAGCGCCGCCTCCAGCGCCTCGCCGCGCGATTCCGCCTTGGCCTGATAGCGGGCGAGATCGTGCGTCGAGCCAAGGCGCACCCGCAGCTCGTCGTCGGACACATGCATGGAGCGGTGGAAGGAGAGGTTGGGAACGCCGCTGTCGGGCTCGCGCGCCAGGAAGATCGCCGAGGTGAAGTAAGGCCCGGCATCGCACCCGTGATAGGTGATGGCCGGCAGGTCGGACAAGGTGCCCGAGACGAACTCCGCCTCCACCGCGTCCGGAGCCGGTTCCAGCACATCGGCGTCGCGGCTGGCGATGCAGGCGTCGGTCAGCTCGATCCAGCGCTGGCAGAAGGTCTTGTCGGTGGCGCCGACCAGCCGGCAAAGCCGGTCGTGGCTGCCGTAGAGATTGGAGACGACGGAAAAGACCGTTCCCTCGACCGCTTCGAACAACACGGCCTTTTCGCCGGCTTTCTGGACGGCCTTGGTGACGGCGGCGAGCTGATGGCGCGGATCGACAGGCCGGCGCACCGTGGCAAGTTCGCCCCGCCGGGCAAGATCGTCGATGAATCGCCGCATAATCGTCTCCTTGTTCGATGCTTCAGGTTAACCCCGTTGCGGCGGCGGGCAACAGCCATCCCTTTTATCTTGCCCGCCCAATTTTTTTGGAATTCGGTTTTAGGGGTGCGGCCGCCCCTTTGCCGCGAGGCGATGCTGGGCCATGCTCCGGTCAGATCAGAGAGGAATTGCCCCATGGCCCGCACGCTCGACATTCGCAATCCGCGCACCGGCGCGAACGATTACACGATCACTCCGCTCAGCCGCGAGGCATTGGAGGCCCGCTGCAAGCAGTTGCGCGCCGCCCAGCCCGCCTGGCAGGCGCTCGGCATCGAGGGGCGCGCCAAGGCGATGATCGCGCTTTGCGATGCCGTCGACCGGCACTACGACGCGATCCTGCAGGCGCTGTGCGCCGATACCGGCCGCTACGAATGGTCGGTCAACGAAATCGAAGGCCTCAAGGGCATCACCCGGATGCGCTGCGCCACCGCCGCCGAGGCGATGGCGGAGGCGAGCGGCAATTCCTCCGATCCGACGCTGCGCTTCCGGCAGCAATATGTGCCCTATGAGCTGGTCGGCATTGTCTCGCCGTGGAACTATCCGCTGATCCTGTGCATGATCGACGCCATCACGGCGCTGCTTGCCGGCTCGGCGGTGGCGATCAAGCCTTCGGAAGTGACGCCGCGCTTCATCGCCCCGTTCCGCAAGGCCATCGCCGAGGTCGAGCATCTGCGCGACGTGCTCGATGTGTTCGAGGGCGACGGCGAGACGGGTGCGATGGTGGTCGATCTCACCGACACGCTGGTCTTCACCGGGTCGGTCGCGACCGGCCGCAAGGTGCAGCAGCAGGCCGCCTCGCAGTTCAAGACCGTGTTCCTCGAGCTTGGCGGCAGCGACCCCGCCGTGGTGCTGGACAGCGCCGAATCGGATTTCGCGGCGGAGATCATCGTGCGCGGGTCGGTCGAGAATTCCGGCCAGCTCTGCTGCGCCATCGAGCGCGTCTATGTGCAGCGCGGCGTCTATGACGCGGTCTGCGCCCGCGTGGTCGAGCGCATGCAGGCGCTGAAGATGAACACGGACGATATCAAGTCCGGCGAACTGGGGCCGGTCATCTTCGCCCGCCAGGCGGAGATCCTGCGCGCCCAGCTTGCCGACGCGCTCGCCAAGGGCGCGCAGGTGCTGACCGGCGGCAATATCGTCGAGCATGGCGGCGGGTTGTGGTGCGAGCCGACCGTGCTGGTGAACGTCAGGCAGGACATGGCCGTCATGCGCGACGAGACCTTCGGCCCCATCGTCCCGATCATGGCCTTCGACACCGAGGAAGAGGCCGTCCGGCTTGCCAACGACACGGAATTCGGCCTCTCCGCCGCCGTGATCGGGGCGGAGGAAAAGGCCATCGCCATCGGCAGCCGCATCAATGCCGGCGGCATGTGGATCAACGATTTCGACACGATGGGCGGCGTCGGCGCGCGCGCGGAAAAGACCGCCTTCGGCTGCTCGGGCCTTGGCGGCACGCGCTACGGCTATGGCGGTTTCGGCCGGTTCCTGCGAAAGAAGGCGATCGTCATCCGTTCCGTGGCCGCTTGATCCAGGACTTTCCCCATGACCGACTTCTCCGCCACCCGCGCCGTCTTCCACCTGCCTCAAGGGGTTGTCTACCTGGACGGCAATTCGCTCGGTCCGCTTCCCGTCGCCGCCGGAGAGCGCCTTGCCCGGATGCTGGCCGAGGAATGGGGCAACGAGCTTATCCGCGGCTGGAACAGCGCCGGCTGGTACGTGCAGCCGCGCAAGGTGGGGGACCGGGTGGCCAAGTTGATCGGTGCCGCCCCCGGCACGGTGGTGATGGGCGATACGCTTTCCATCAAGGTCTACCAGGCATTGTCGGCGGCCCTCGGCCTCAATCCGGAGCGGCGCGTGGTGCTCTCCGACAGCGGCAACTTCCCGTCCGATCTTTATGTGGCGCAGGGCCTTCTGGCCGCGCTCGGGCGTGGATACGAGCTCAAGGTGGTGGAGCCGGAGGCGATGGAGGACGCCATCGACGGGAGCGTGGCGGCGACGCTGATCACCGAGGTCGATTACCGTACCGGCCGGCGCCACGACATGAAGCGCATCACCGCCGCCGCCCATGCGGCGGGCGCGCTGGCGATCTGGGATCTCGCCCATTCCGCCGGCGCGGTCGATGTCGACCTGACCGGGGCGGATGCGGATTTCGCGGTCGGCTGCACCTATAAATATCTGAATGGCGGGCCGGGCGCTCCGGCCTTCATCTATGTCGCGCCGCGCCATGCAGAGCGGGCGCGTCCAAGCCTCTCCGGCTGGATGGGCCATGAAGCGCCTTTCGCCTTCGATCTCGACTACCGTCCCGCGCCGGGAATCGAGCGGATGCGTGTCGGCACGCCGCCGGTCATCGCGCTCACCGTGCTCGACGCCGCCCTCGACGCGTGGGAAGGGATCGACATGCGCGACGTGCGCGCCCGCTCCATCGAACTGTCCGAGCGGTTCATCGCCGGGGTGGAGGCCGCCTGTCCGGGGCTGGAGCTGGGCAGCCCGCGCGATCCCGCCCGGCGCGGAAGCCAGGTGTCCTTCCGCCATCCGCACGCCTATGCGGTCATGCAGGCCTTGATCGACCGGGGCGTGATCGGCGATTTTCGCGCGCCCGATTCCATGCGCTTCGGCTTCACGCCGCTCTATATCGGCCCGTCGGATATCGACAGGGCCGTCGCCATTCTCGCCGAGGTGCTGGACAAGCGCCTTTGGGACAATCCCGATTACCATCGCAAGGCTGCCGTGACATGACGCAACCCTATGATCCCGCCGTCGAAGGCGCGCAAATGTCCTTCTCGCGGAAAATGTCCTACGGGGACTATCTGCAATTGGATCAGGTGCTCAGCGCGCAGCAGCCCCTGTCCGAAGCGCATGACGAACTGCTGTTCATCGTCCAGCACCAGACTTCGGAACTGTGGATGAAGCTCGCCATCCACGAAATGCGCTCGGCGGCACAAGCAATCAGCGAGGACCGCTTGCAACCGGCCTTCAAGATGCTGACGCGGGTGGCGCGCATCTTCGATCAGTTGAATTCGGCCTGGGACGTGCTTCGCACCATGACGCCCTCCGAATACAACATCATGCGGCCCTCGCTGGGGCAATCCTCCGGCTTCCAGTCCTGGCAGTACCGGGCCATCGAATATCTCGCGGGCAACCGCAATCTCGCGATGCTGCGGCCGCATGAGCACCGGGCCGAGATCATCGAGACGCTGGAAGGCATCCTCTCGCAAAAATCGATCTACGACGAGGCGATCGCGCTGCTAGCGCGCAACGGCTTCGATGTCGGCGACGAGCCGCGCGCCGATATCCGGCAGGCCCGCGCCATCAATCCCAAGGTGCAGAAAGCCTGGCGGCAGGTCTATGCCGATCCCGAACGCCACTGGCCGCTTTACGAGCTGGCCGAGAAACTGATCGACTTCGAGGATTATTTCCGCCGCTGGCGCTTCAACCATGTGACCACGGTGGAGCGCATTATCGGTTTCAAGCGCGGAACCGGCGGCACCGGCGGGGTTTCCTACCTGCGCAAGATGCTGGAGGTCGTGCTGTTTCCCGAACTCTGGAATGTCAGGACCGACCTTTGAGCGGGGCGAGGCGCATCGTCGTCGGCATTTCCGGCGCGTCGGGCGTCATCTATGGCGTGCGCCTGCTGACGGCGCTCGGCGAGGCGGGCGTCGAGACGCATCTCGTCATGTCCCGCTCCGCCGAGATCACGCTGGCGCACGAGACCGACCTCAAGGTCGCCGAGGTGCGGGCGCTCGCCGCCCACTGGCATGCGCAGACGGATATCGGCGCGGGGATATCCTCCGGTTCCTTCCGCACCATGGGCATGATCGTCGCGCCCTGCTCGGTGCGCTCCATGTCGGAGATCGCCACCGGCGTGACCTCGGGCCTGCTGACGCGCGCCGCCGACGTCACGCTGAAGGAGCGTCGCCGCCTCTTGCTGATGGTGCGGGAGACGCCGCTGCATCTGGGGCACTTGCGCACCATGACGCAGCTTGCGGAAATGGGCGCCGTCATCGCACCGCCGCTGCCGGCCTTCTATGCCAAGCCGAATAGCCTCGACGAGATGATCGACCACTCGATCGGCCGCGTGCTCGATCTGTTCGGGATCGACAACGGTTTGGCGCGGCGTTGGAAAGAGCCCGGCTAACGCCAGGAGTCCCATGCAAATTTTTTCCGATAGATGCTAGATTGCCTGGCCCGCGCGAACGCGGCCGGAGAAATGGATGATTGAGAATGACGCCACCGCGCGGAACAGAGGCCTGTTCCGCGCCAGTTTCGCAGGGCCCGAGGGAACGACCGTCGCTGCATTCCGCAACCTCCTGACGGCCGATGTGCATCGGAAGATCGACACGCGCCTCGGCCTGTTCTACGCCCGCGCGGATCTCGATCCGGGCGAGGGCAGGGGATCGTGGCGCTTCCTTTCGCCCGGCGACGGATTGTTCGCCGTCATGACGGATTGCGAATATTTCACGGTGCGTCATGAGCGCGTGGTCGCCGACGGGCTGCTCGAGTTCCACATCCTGCTCGAAGGCCCGGTTGAACTGTCGCTGCCGCAAGCGGACGATGCGAAGGCGCCGGCCAACGTTTCGTTGATGGTATGCCAGCAGGCGGCGGGAATGGCCTATGACGTCGTCTGCCAGCCGGGAACCTACAAGATGGTGAGCATCTACGCCCAGCCCGCCCTGCTGCGCGAAAGTTTCGGCATAGATGCGCAGGAGAGCCGGATGCGGCAACTGTTCGCACCCGACGAGGGAACGATGGCGATGATGGAGCGCCAGATCGATCCCGATTTCCTGCGGCGGCTGCGCGATCTCTTTGAAATCGACTTCCAGGGTCCCCGCGAACTGCCGCGCGCGCTCGCCTGCATCCTGGAACTCGTCGTCCTTTCCGTCGATGCGCTCGAGCGGGGCGGCAAGGCGGAGGAGCAATCGGTCGTTTTCACGGCGCGGGAACTGGCCATGTTCGAGCGTGCGCGCGAGGTCCTGGCCACCGATTTCTCCGAATCGCAGACCATTCCCCGCCTGGCGCGGAAGCTCGGGACCAACACCACCAAACTGAAAAGCGGTTTTCGCCTGCTCTACGGCACAACGATCTTCGCCTATCGCAACCGTCACCGGATGGATCGTGCCATGGAACTTCTGGCCGAGGACGAAACCTCCATCGCCGCCGTCGCCTCGGCGGTGGGCTTTCGCCATCAGGCCAGCTTCACCTCCGCGTTTCGCGGCCATTTCGGCGTTACCCCCAACCAGGCGCGGCAAAAGCTGGCCCGCGCCGGAAAGACCTGAAACCGGCAAGGCCGGCAATCGGGGTTCGTCTTCCGGGCGTCGTTTTGTCGAATTCCGCCTTTCCGGGCCGCTCCCGGCTTGCCGTCGATTGCGGCCCGGAGTGAGGCTGGCGCAATTAGTGCGTTGCGTGGAAGAGTGCATCGGTCAGGTGGAAGATGGGCGGCCAGAACATAATCGTCATCGGGGCGGGTATCGCCGGGCTTGTCGCGGCAAGGCGGCTGGCGGAGGCTGGCCATTCCGTTCGCGTGCTGGAGGCGGGCGACGTCCCGGGCGGACGGGTCGGCGACAGGGAGGTCCGCGGCATCCGGTTCAACGCGGGCGCGCGGCTCCTCTACAGCTTCAGCCGACCTTTCAACGCCCTGCTGGACGAGATCGGATTGACGCCGGCCCTTACTCCGATCCGCGGCCTTTCGGCGGAGTGTGATGGGATCGGCGAGCGCTGGAGCGTGGAACTCATGCCGGGCGTCAAAAGCCTGCTCACGCCGGGCATTTCAATCGGCGAACGGCTGCGCTTCATCGCCTTCGGCCTGCGGGCGCTCGCCGCGCGCGGCCATGTCGATCCCGACGATGCGGCCTCCGCGTCGAGGGAGGATCAGGAAACCCTTGCGGCCTACATTCGCCGCGTTCTCGGCGCGGGCGTGCTGGAGCGCATGGTGGAGCCGGTCTTCCGGGGCACGCGCAACTGGAATGCCGATGAGGCCTCCGCGGCCTTCTTCGCTTCCGTCACGCCGCATCTGGTGGGGCGCGACACCGTGCATGTCCCCGCCGGCGGCATGGGCCGGCTGCCGCAGGCGCTGGCGGCCGGACTGGCCGTCGAAACCGGGATAAGGGTTCTCCAGGTAGAGACGCCCGATACGGGGCCTGCCCGCATCCACGCCGAGCGCGGCGGTGAAACGTTCGTCGGCGAGGCCGATCTCGTTCTGTGCGCCACCGAGGGCGCGTGTGCGGCCGGCCTTTTCCCGCAGTTGCCGCAGGAGGACCGGGCCTTCTTCGCGCACGTGCGCTACAACGCGCTCGGCATCGTCCACTATCGCCTCGACCGACAGGTCGCCCCCGCCATGCGGTTTTTCAGCCGGGATGCGGCAGGCCCGATCGCGACCTGGCAGCAGGTTCCGGGCAATGAAAAGACCGGACAGGCGCCGCAACTCTATGCCCAGATGTCACCGGAAGGGGTAGAACACGCGATTCGCGAAAACATGACCGGAAGGCTCGACGCCATCGTGCGCGAGCGGGTGCGCGAACTCTATCCGGCGTTGGAACGGGACTGCTCCGATGTTCATAACCAGTGGATTGCCCGCATGTTGCCGCTGTTCTATCCCGGCTATGCGCAGCATATGGCTGCGTTCCGCGACAGTCAGTCGGCCGCCCGCCGCCGGGTCTACTTCTGTGGCGACTATCTCGCCCAGTCCCTGGTCACCGGCGCGGCGGCGAGCGGAGAACGGGCGGCAGCGGATATCCTGCGTCACTGGGCCTGAGGACGTTTTCCTGCGGCATCGCCAGAAGATTTGATGGCATCGTTCAGCCGTTCCAGAACCGGACGCTTCTCCGGGCAAAGTTTCGACATGCCGAGCGCCAGCGGCAGCTTGAGGAAGTGATCGGCCGGTGTGGTTATCCGGCCGGAAAAGTGCTGCCCGGCAAGCAGCGTGCCCGCTTCCAGATTCAGCGCCGCCGCATCCGCCTGCCCGGACACCACCATTCGCAACGGCTCGATGTAGTCCTTCGTCAGCAGAAGCGCCGTTTCCGGCGCATTGGCGCGTAGGAACGCCGCGAGAGGCCCCGTGGCCGGGGTTGCGACGGTTTTGCCGCGCAGACTCTCAAGATCTGATGGCGAGGGGGATGGGGCAGCGACGAAAAAACCGCCGCCGGTCGTCAGTACCGGCTCGCTGAAATCGAACACTGCGAGCCGCTCCGCATTGACGGCAAGGGGGAAGGCGGCCTGCGCCCTGCCTGCGGCTATGATCGCCTGAACGCTCGATGCGGGGGCGGGGATATATTCCAGTTCCACGCCGGCAAGCCGGGCTGCGGCGTCGAGAGCCTCGATCGCCAAGCCGACGGCGCGCCCGTCCTCAGCATGAACGAAGGGCGGAAAACTCTCTTCAACGACAATCGTGAGTCTGGCCGGTGCCCCGGTTGCGAAGGCGTTTTCCGGAGCATCGGCTGTTTGTGCGCTCATATCGGGAACCTCGGGAACGGACTGTGTCGAAGCCCTGTTGGTCAGGGTAGTACGGGATGCACGCGTTCGCGCATATCGCTGGTGAAACGGGAGGCGGACAGCCCACCTTCCGTGGGAAGGTCCACCCCGACGATCCATCGGGATTGATCCTCCAGCAGAAAAAGGACAGGCGCGGCGATGTCGTCGGGGAGGGCTATGCGGCCCGTGCGCTCAAGGATGTCGTCCACATTCTGCATCCCGAAGGCGCTGACGAAATCATCGAAGATCGGCGTCTTCACCGGCCCCGGGCTGACGGCGTTCATGCGGATGCCATGGCGCATGTACCAGCCGCTAGCGACAGCCCGCGTCCATACGATCAACGCCTCCTTGAACTTGCTGTAGCTTTCCTCGAACATGACCGAATGCGCATCGATCCATGCCTCGGCCTCGTTCCAGTCGTCGATATTGGCGAGTTCCCATAGCAGGTTCGCCCTTTCATGCCACATATGACCGGCGGTGCTCGCAAGATTGACGATCGCGCCGCCGCGCGCCATGCGTGGCAGGAGGCAGCCGGAAAGCCGTTTCAGGCCGAGATAATTGACCTTATAGACAGTCTCGTCACCCGCCGTTTCGGGAACGCCCGCGATGTTGCACAATCCATGGACCGGCTCTTCCTCAAGCGAAGCGACGGCCGCGTCGATGCTGTCGGGATCGCCGAGATCGACCTGTATATATCGCGAAAGAGCCAGCGGCGGCGGCTTCCGGTCCAGAGCGATGACCCGGGCGCCGCGTTCCGTCAGCATTTCGGCCACCCGCAGGCCGATGCCGGAGGAGGCTCCGGTGACGACGATGTTCTTTTCAGGCCAGTTTGTCGGCTGCATTCCATTCTTTCCTGCGCAATCGGCGTGACGGGACAGGCAACCGCCTCTTCAGTTGCCGAGAAGGGCTCGTGTCAGCGGATGATGGGGAGTAAGGAGGCCGTCCAGAACATCGAAATGATGCCGGTCGGGCTCCTCGTAGCTTGCCGTTTCGGCGCCGAGGCCGGCCCAGATATTGGCCAGAAGCGCATTCTGGCGGCGAAACTCCGCGCGCTCGCTTGCACCCACCCAGCACAGAAGGCGCGTTCCCGCGCGCGGCACCGAGAGGACCGGGCTTTCCGCAGCCGCTTCGCGCACGTCGAGATGCAGGACATCGTTCACCTCGGTTCTCATGAGCGGACGCAGATCGTGGACGCCGGAAATGGAGACGGTATTTGCAATGCGCCGTGCGACTGCCTCGCCGAGGGGCGACTGCTCCGCCAGCATGCGCGTGACCAGATGGCCGCCTGCGGAATGACCAGCCAGATGAACGGGTCCGGCGATCATTCCGGCAGCACGGGTTATCGCCGCCGCCACCTGCACCGTGATCTCGGCGATGCGAACCGCCGGGCAGAGCGAATAGCCGGGGATGGCGACCGCGTAGCCGCTGTCGATGCTGCCTGCGGCCAGATGCGACCAGTAGCTGTTGTCGAGTTCCGACCAGTAGCCGCCGTGAACGAAAACGACAAGGCCTTCCGGCTCTCCGGCAGGCAGGAAGAGATCGAAGCGCTCGCGCTCGCCGTCGCCATAGGCAAGGCCGAGTCTGGCCCTGCCGTTTGCTTCGGCCGAGGCGCGATAGGCGGCGGCAAGCTCTGTCCACAGCGCTGGCCATCCATCTCCGCCAGCGATGTGGATCGTGTTCGAATAGGCATTCGTCCAGTCATCGACCGAATAGTAGATCATGTGCGCTCACCCAGAATTCGATTGCTTCGATATGCGGTTACCGGCGGTAAAAGCCAGCTCATTCCTTGAAACATTCCTTTGGCTGCGCACCGGCCCGCTTCAGGCCGAGGCTCGGCGCGGCCAGCATGATGAGGACGAAGACGCCTGTGGCGATCTTCAGATCCCCCGGCGGCAGGCCGACGGCGAGACAAACCGAAATGAGCTGGTAGTATACCACCGCGCCGACAACAACCGCCGCGATCTGTCGCTGGATGGTTTTACGGCCGATCAGTCCTTCCCCGATCATCAGAGCCGCCAGCGCGTTGATCAGCACGCCGAGACCCATGTTGACATCGGCAAAGCTCTGGCTCTGCGCCATCAAGCCGCCGCCGAAGGCCGCGCAGGCCCCGGCAAGGCCGACGCCCCCGATCGTCACGCCCCAGACGTTGATACCCTGCGCCTCGGCCATCTCCGCATTGGCGCCGACGGCGCGCATCGCCGTGCCGTGCTCGGTCAGGAACCAGAGATTCAGCGCCAGCGCCAGCAACAGGATCATGGCTCCGACGAGGACGATCTTGACCCAGCTGTCGGTGAGTCCCACATCCGCGAGCCAGCCGAATATCTTGGTTTCCTGAAACAGTGGCGTATTGGCCTTGCCCATGATCCGCAGGTTGATGCTATAGAGCATCGTCGTGATGAGGATTCCGGCCAGCAGGGTGTGGATGCGGAAGCGCAGATGAATGAAGGCGGTCAGGCATCCCGCCAGAAAGCCCGCCGCCGCCGCCGCCAGCAGGGCGACCAGCGGCGGGGCGCCCGCGACCAGCGTCATGGCGCAGACACAGCCGCCGAGCGGGTAGCTGCCTTCCGAGGTCAGGTCGGGAAAGCTGAGGATTCTGAACGGCAGCATCACCGCCATCACGACAAACGACAGGATCAGGCTTTGCGCCAGCGTGGCTGGAATCATCGCCACCCACGCATTGAAAATATCGATCAAGGCTACACTCCCAAAACCATGCGGTCTGTCTTGACGGAAAAATGACCGATCAGGTCTCGAACCGTAGCGCGGGCCTTTTCCTCGCCCGAAAGCTCCAGCAGCACCTTGCCGGAGTCCAGCATGATCACGCGGTTTCCGTATTCCACGGCATGGGCCATGTTGTGCGTGACCATCATCGTGGTCAGCTTCAGCGCGTTCACGGCCCTGAGCGTTGCGTTCAGCACCAGATCGGCGGTGCGCGGATCAAGCGCCGCCGTATGCTCATCGAGAAGCAGGACGTCGGGTTCGCCGCTGACGGCCATGACCAGCGACAGGGATTGGCGCTGGCCGCCCGACAGCAGCGAAACCTGCGTATCGAACCGGTTTTCGAGGCCGAGGCCCAGATAGGAAAGGTGCTCGCGGTATTTTTCACGCCGCTGGGGCGTCAGGCCCCGGCGCAGCCTTGCCGGGTTCTGGCGAAGGTCGGCCAGCAGCATGTTCTCCGCGATCGTCATCGAGGCGGCGGTGCCCTTCATCGGATCCTGGAAGACGCGCGCCACATGGCGCGCGCGGGCATGCACCGGCATTGTCGTGACATCGTCGCCATTGATGACGATGCGGCCTGAATCCACCAACAGCGCGCCGGAGATTGCATTCATCATGGTGCTCTTGCCGGCGCCGTTGCTGCCGATCACGACAACAAAGTCTCCCCGGTTGAGCTTGAGCGACAGCCCGTCAAGGGCCACCTTCTCGTCCGGCATGCCCTTGAAGAATGTCTTGCGGGCATTGCTGATTTCAAGCATCACGTCCTCCGGTCGTCAGTCAACGATGCAGCCGCAATCGGCGAGGCTTTCCGGGATCGTGATGCCGATGCGCTCCATCGCCTTCCTGGAGATCATGATCGACTGGTCCGCGGGCGTGGGGTAGGCGGGCGGGATGTCGGAAGGCTTTTCGCCTTTGAGGATACGCACCGCGATCTTGCCAGCCATATGGCCGTGCTTTTCGTATCCGACCCCGACGGCGGCGGGGATGATGCCGGTATCGACCATGTTGGTATTGTTGTTGATCAGCGGAATCTTCGCCTCGTTCGTCGCGGCAACGACAGCCGCGATCGCCGGCTGGATGAGGCTCGATCCGAGACCGTAGACGACATCGACCTTGGCGGCGAGTGCCGCGACGCGGGGCTGGATGTCGTTCGGGCTGTCGACGCCGACCTCGGCGATTTCGAAGCCGTACTTGGCCGCATGCTGCGTGAACTGCTCGACCGTGGCGACATCGTTGGCTTCACCGGGATTGAACGGCACGCCGAGTTTCTTCGCATTCGGAAGCAGCTTGCGGGTAAAGAGCATCACCCCTTCGACATTCACCGCGTCGGAAACGCCGGTCATGCTCGGGCCGCTCTTGTCGGCGGATGGCACGAGGCCGCCCGCGATGGGATCGGTGACCGCCGCGAACACCATCGGAATGCCCTTGCCTTCCAGCTGGTTCTTGAAATTCTGGCTGACCGGCGTGCTGATGGTGAGCACGAGCGCCGGTTTCGTTGCCTCGATCTTGGCGATCATCTGCGGGATCAGGGTGGTGTCGAAGTTCACATGGTCAAGCGTGAACACGACGTCCTTTCCCTCGACCATCCCGGAGGCGAGAATTTCCGCTTTGAAGCCGTCGACCACGGTGTTCAGGATTGGATGCTCACCGAAATTGGCGATGGCGACGGTTTTTGGCTCGGCGGTCGCATTGCTGACGCCAACCGAACCGAATGCGGACAGCGCAAAAGCGGCAGCCAGGAATTGTCTGCGGAAAATTGCCATATAATCCTCCCGAGGATAGGCTTTATCAGTGTATCAAATCAACGCATCCCACATCGGCGACGGCTTTTTTATTGGTTATCTCTGCCATTCAGGGCGATGTTTTCGATTGGATACTGCATTACTGCCTTGCGCGCGCAGGTTTGCAATCGCCTGCGGTGCGGGCCTTATGCGAATGGGCTGATTTCATAAAAACGAGGCCCATAAAAGAAAACCATCCGGGTCTGCGGCATTACCTCCAATGGCAAGCGGGGCAGGAACAGGGTTTACGATGTTCCTGCCCCGCACCCTATATCCCGGCGTGCCGGTGCAGATGATGCCGCCCGGTTGCAGCGTCACGTAGGTGCTGAGGAAGGACACGACATGGTCGAAGATCATCAGGTCCGTGGTGCTGTCCTGCATGACCTTGCCGTTTAGCCGGGTCTGGATGCGAAGCTTGTGGGGGTCGGGAATTGCCGATAGGGGCACCAGACCGGTCCGGCAGGAAGCCGTATATCGACTTGCCGACGATCCACCGGCTGACGCGCAGCTCGATATCGCGCGCCGAAACGTGGACCGGTCACCACCGGCCCCGGTTCGACGTTGAAAACCGCAAACCCGTGATGCGGCTTTCGACAGGGCGGGCGGCGCGGCCCAGCGGCCTTTATTCCTGTAGGTGACGAGACTTCTTATTGTTGTGGCGTGAGGAGGCCCATTGCGTTTCGATGCCATGCTTGGCGAGCACGTTGGCGGCAACCGCCTGATGAGCGAAATCCGCAGCTCGAACGCGATATCGTGCAGGCCGCGCGTGTCTCGCCGCGCCCGCGTCCGAGTTCAGTGGAGCTGTGGCTGGCCAGAGCGCAGCGGAGACCAGATGCGGCACAATAGAGCACAGTGCCGTGGGAATGCGTAGAAAGCCTGTTCTATTTTTCACCAGACGTGCGAAAAGCCAAAGGTGGGGCCTTCGTGGGGGGCCGATCTCGATGATTTACAGATGCACGATCTCAACGTCAGGCCATTTTGTTGCTAAGTATTCTGCGACAAGTCGTCGGTGACAGCGGTGAGGCTTGTCCTCGCTGCACAACAGGCATCCATCTTCAAATTTCTCCTTGTCGATCATCTCGATACGGCGTTGCGAAATCAGATCCAGAAATCTTGCGGCATAGGTGTTCCAGTCTCCCCCTCTTACCTTGAACTCTTCGAACATCTCCTTCGTCGGCGCAAGTTCCGGCAGATGCTCATACTCCATTCCACAAAGGGCTTCGGAAAAATATCTCAGGTCTTCACGCTTCGCGAAGCCTGATAGCTGTGAAACATTATTGAGGCGAACATCGACAAGCCGTTTGGCGCCAGAGTCCCTCAACCTCGCGAAAAAGTGCTGAGCCGAAGACTTGGTAAATCCAATGGTGAATATTCTCATCGTCTTTATCTACCCAACCCCCCACACGTTCGAAGGTTAGCCCCTCATATCGTCGACCATGCCGCACGATCTCGATGCCTCCTATGCTAGGACGACGAGGAGAGCACCAGTTGTCAAACTCAAAAATTCCTTCGCAGAATCATTCGATCGCTTGCAGGGCTGAAAAGCCCAAGCGTCAAGTAAAAGGCGCTTCAAGGTCAGGAGGAACGAGCGTTCACCGTCGAGCGAAGATGACAACTCGCGTCCGTTCCGCAAGAGGTTAAGAGCCTATCTGCTACTCCCATCAACGCAGTTGGCTATCTTTGTTGCCACGACGGTTGATCGTGGAGATTGGTGGCCGTTTATCGCGTTCACTTTGGCAAGCAATGCATGTCCTGACTGACGGAATGGTCTGGCGACGTCTCAACGGGATCTCGTCGCCACACACCTCGCATTCGACGGTACCCTCTCTCGATGGAAGTCGAGAACGTGCCGCCGATAGTGCATCGGTTACAGTCGCATTAATCTGGTCCTGAATCCCGCCTTCGGGTCCCCAACCGTTCGCCATGTCCGGCTCCTTTAAAGTACATGGGATGTCCAACAGTTACGTGGCTAAACAAGGCCCGATTACCCTGCCACAATCTTATATAGGAATACCCCCCCCCAGTATAAATATTCCTGACGGATATCTTCTGGAAGATGGTCGCGGAGTTTAACCTCTGCAGCGTTGTCGGGCGGAGGATCTACGATGAGCGCTGCTAACACACGAAGCTGCAAGGTTGCACGGCAAGATCAATATACTATATAGTAGATCCCTGTATTCTTATCATTGGCGAGCGACTGGTGGATTCGGTTGGCGTGCGAGCGCTGCGCCGTTCGTCGCGATTCCACTGTGAGGTGATCTTGACTGACTTATTCACAACGAGGCCCCAGCCTCCCTTGGCCGAACTCCTGCGCCCCAAGAAGCTAGATGAATTCGTCGGGCAACGGCATTTGCTTGGCCCGGGCAAGCCGCTGCGACTTGCCTTCGAGGCGGGCAAGTCGCACTCGTTCATCCTCTGGGGGCCGCCAGGTGTGGGCAAGACCACCTTGGGGCGCTTGGCCGCCAGTACGACAGACAGCCGGTTCATCGCAATCTCTGCCGTGCTTGCCGGGGTAAAGGATATCCGGCAGGCCATCGACGAGGCCCAGGCTGAACTGGACAATCATGGTCGATCGACAGTACTTTTCGTCGATGAGATCCATCGCTTCAACAAGGCGCAGCAGGACGCCTTGCTGCCCCATGTCGAGTCGGGGCTCCTGACCCTGGTAGGGGGAACCACCGAGCATCCTGGCCTGGCGGTCAATTCCGCACTGCGCTCGCGGGCGCAGGTCTATACCCTCGAACCGCTGTCCGGCGACGAGCTGAACCAGCTCTACGAACGCGCACTGCCGCATCTCCAGGGCGTCACGTTGGATGCGGACGCACTTGACCTGCTCAAGGGCTTCGCCGATGGCGATGGCAGGCGCTTCCTCAATCTGCTTGAGCAGGTGACGAATGCTGCGTCGGGGTCTGGAAAGGCCGTGATCGATGGCGAGTTCGCCAGGCTGTCTACCAGCCCATCGCTGCGCAGGTTCGACAAGGGCGGCGACGAGTTCTACTGGCAGCTCTCGTCCTTCCACAAGTCGCTGCGGGGCTCTGACCCCGATGCAGCCTTGTATTGGCTGGCCCGCATCCTCGACGGAAGCGGCGACGTGAGCCAGGTGACCCGCCGCATGGTCGTGATGGCCAGCGAAGACATCGGCAATGCCGACCCGCAGGCGCTTCAACTGGCACTCAACGCCGCGCTGGCCTACGACAGGCTGGGTTCGCCCGAGGGTGAGATACCGCTGGCGCAGGCGGCGACTTACCTCGCCCTCGCCCCCAAGTCGAATGCCTCCTATGCCGCCTGGGACCAGGCCAAGGCATTCGTCAAGCGCAGCGGCTCCCATCCTGTTCCCCTCCATCTTCGCAATGCACCGACGAAGTTGATGGAGCAGATGGGGTATCACGAAGGCTACCGCTATGCCCATGATGAGCCCAGCGGCTATGCTGCCGGGCAAACCTATTTTCCCGAGGGCGTGGCGCGGCCGGGCTGGTACCAGCCAACGGACAGTGGCGTCGAGCGCAGGCTGGGAGAAAGGCTTGCTTGGCTGCGCTCGCTCGATGACGCAGCGCCGCCAAGCGCCGATGCTTGACCGATCCTCCCCGAAACCGGCTCATCGCTCCCTCACGAATTACAGGACGAGAACATGCCAGACTCTTCTTTCGGTGAATCCTCGGCGAATATCAGATGGAGACGAGTTGCCCACTATCTGCGCACGGAGCCTGGTGCAGCGGTATTGCTGGTGATCGTCACGGTCGTGGCGCTCGTGTGGGCGAACTCGCCGCTGTCCGATGCTTATTTTGCGTTGTGGCACCTTGATGTCGGGTTCAATTTCGGCCCGTTCGGCCTGCACATGGATCTGCACCACTGGGTCAATGACGGCCTGATGGTCGTCTTCTTCTTCCTGATCGGCCTTGAGGTGCGCCAGGAGTTCGCCCACGGATCTCTCCGGGACCGAAGCCGTGCCCGTCTCGCCCTGATCGCAGGGGTCTCGGGCGTCGTGCTTCCTGCGCTGGTTTATGTCCTGATCGTGGGGCTGGCCGGAAGTGAGGGCCTGCATGGGTGGGGTGCGGTGGTGGGCACCGATACGGCGTTCATGCTGGGCACCCTGGCGATCGTCGGCCCGCGGCTATCCGGTCAGTTGCGCGTGTTCCTGCTCACCCTGACCGTGGTCGACGACTTTCTCGCCGTGTCCATCATCGGCATCGTCTACAGCGAGGAGATCCGGATCGTCCCGCTGCTGATCGCCCTCGCCAGTCTCGTCGGGTTGTGGCTGCTAGGCCGTACCCGGCAATGGCGGGCAACGCCGTATGTGCTTATCGTGATCGTGCTGTGGTTCGCAACCGTGTACTCCGGCATCCATGCCTCCCTTGCTGGGATGGTGGCGGGGCTCCTGATCCCGGCCTACGCGACGCAGCGTCACAAGGTCGTCGCGGCAAGACAGCTGTTCCGGGATTTCTGGCAGTCTCCGAGTGCCGCATCGGCCCGTGCGGTGGACTGCGGGCTGTCCCGGGGTATCGCGGTGAACGAGCGGCTGCACGACTTCCTTCGGCTGCCGACCGCGCTGCTGATCGTACCGGTGTTCGCCCTGGCGAACGCCGGGGTGGACCTGCGTGGCGGGCTGCTCGCTGAGGCCTTAGGCTCGCCCGTGACCTGGGGGGTCATCGCAGGGCTCGTGCTCGGCAAGCTCCTGGGCATCGGACTCATCACTCTCGCCGCGGTCCGCCTCGGCCTGGGTCGGCTGCCCGAGGGCGTCGGGATGGGGAGCGTGTTCGGCGGTGCTGCACTGTCCGGGATCGGGTTCACCGTATCCCTGCTCATCATCGGGCTCGCATTCGGCACGACCTCCGACCTGGGCCGCCAGGCTACGGTCGGCGTGCTGGTGTCGATGGTGCTCGCTACGTTGCTGGGGTGGTTCGTCTTCAAGGTCGCCGCCCGGAGATGGGGTGAGGAGACGGCGGATCTGCCGACGGTGCTTGAGCCCCCGGTGGATCCCGAGGTCGACCATATCCGCGGCCCCGAGGACGCCCAGCTCACTCTCGTTGAGTACGTGGACTTCGAGTGCTCATACTGCGCGCACGCGACCGGCTCGTGGGATGATCTGCGCGGCCAATTCGGGGACGACCTCCGCTATGTGGTGCGCCACTTGCCGCACCACCCGCACGGGCCGATCGCCGCGCGGGCGTCCGAGGCCGCGTCGAACCAGGGGATGTTCTGGCCGTGGCTTGACTTCGTGTTCACGCGTCAGCATGCGCTGGAGCGAGAGGACTTGATCGGGTATGCAGCAGAGCTCGGCCTCGATGTCGACAGGTTCGTCGTGGATCTCGATAGCCCGTTGGTGATCGAGCGTGTGCAGCGGGATCTTGTGAGTGCGGTCGCCAGCGGGGCGCATGCGACTCCGACGTTCTTCGTCGATGGTCGCCGTCTGCGCGGCAGCTACGACGCCCGCACCCTCACCGCAGCGCTGGAGGCCAGCCGTCGCGGCACAAGGACTCAGGAAGTCGAATCCTGAGCGACGTCTCGATCCGGGCTACACCGGCACCGGAGGAACGGGCTCTGCATGGGCGGCTCTCGTCGCGCCGGACAGCGCCAACTCGACACACCCGTCAGCCTGATACCCTCTGAAACACTTTGCGGATTTAGACAGCTTGAAAGCTATCGCCGCTTTGTAGCCCACGCCGCCTTCACTCGCGTAGGCAAATCCTTAGTGTTATACTCGACGTGAAAAGATTACTGCGTGTACTGATAGTAATACCCCATAATTATACCATTGTTTTTGCACATCCAAGATGAGTAGGGCACTTATGAAAAACTCGGCTTTGACCGAAATTAAGCGATGGTTGGTTTCTCAAGGCCTGCTGGGGCGAACCGAATGTGAGATACTTGTCGGGTTTTGTGAAGGGTGTCGCCGACATGGGATAATGATCTCGCAGGGCGTTCTTTTTATTGATACGCTTCATCCCGTACTCGAATCCTGGGGTTTTTTTGGGACGAAGACGAGGGCGTAGAGCAATCACAACAGCAATTTCTCCGCGACAACGCTGAAGAAAATGCCCAAATTTGGCTACGCAGCCCCTTCTACGCCATGCAACAAGCTGGACAGGCTGAGCTGCGTGTGTCGTTGCAGGGGACCGAACCTCTTCCATTTCTGGTACTGAACGAACTCCGAGATAATGGTCAGACAGACTATTTCGCAATGATCCAAAGACTGTGTGAAGTCGATACTATCGGCGAAATGGACAATCTTTACTCGCGGTGGTCAAGCAAATCAGACAATGGATTCTCAGAAGGCGAAGTGGAAGCTCTTCGCGAGCTCCTCCCGACGCTTGCTCTATCGATTAAAACAGCGGCTGTCCGGAGGATAGCCCAGTCGCTGGTTAGTGTATATCTCGGTCGCGATCCTGGCCGCAGGGTTCTTCAGGGACGAATTGCGCGAGGTGCGGTCGATAGCATTCACACCGTCCTCTGGTTTTCGGACATGGCGGATTACACGTCCTTGTCAGAGCAGGTGGCAAGTGGGGAACTCATAGGTCTACTCAACGACTATTCAGAAGCTGCAATTCTCTCCGTGACAAAGAATGGTGGGGATGTCTTGAAGCTTATCGGAGATGGCACTCTCGCAATATTTAACGCGGAGTCTCCTGAGACCGCCGCTCAGAGCGCCCTCGCAGCTCGAAGGGAACTAGAAGAACGATTGCAATCGCTCAATCGAGTCCGTTGGGACAGCGGCCAAGTTGTAACCTCGATCTATCTGTCACTTCATGTTGGTGAGGTTTTCTATGGAAACATTGGTAGTTGCGATCGTTTGGATTTTACGGTGATCGGTCCAGCCGTGAACGAAGTTTGTCGCATCGCGTCAATATGCAACGAAATAGGACGACCACTCGTAATCTCATCAGCGTTTCGGTCCCTTCTGCCAATCAAAGACACGGAAACTTTCTTCAGCGCCGGATTCCATCGACTCAAGGGCGTTCGGCAACCGATGGAAGTGTACGCGGAAAGAGAAGGCTAGAAATGGGTCGTGCGGCCCTATCGAGCCAATGAGATGATGACGGTGCGCGCGGCGGGAATGTCCGTCGCAATTGCCGAGCCCGTTCTTCAAGACAAGTGGCCGTTTCCCTAGCGGAACCATCCACATATTTCAACGATTTATCATATCTTAGTGCGCCTTGGCGTGTATTTTAGGGTACCCGCCCAGCATATCGCTGAACCCGAGAAGTCCATCAGGCTGATGGCCCATCTCTTTAATTACCATGTTCGCGTTCGGATTGGTCCGCTCACAAGCCTAAAACAAACCCCTTCGACAGAAGAGACAATCTCCGCAGCTAATTGGCACCACAACCCTGTCGCCTATTTTCGGATTTGTGACCTCGGCCCTCAAGGGGGCCTTGCACGTCGAGTTCGAAGAGCTCAGCGGAATAGGAGTACAGGCCATCGAACCAGCGGAGCTTGTAGTCGAACTTCAGGCCCGGAGCCGGATTTCCGTTGAAAGATAGACGCAACCGATCACCACCTCATTCGATCGGCGCCTAAATGCACGGGCTCGATCTCTCGCCCACTTGGTCAATCGATTTTGCAGAAGGTCTGGCGAAGAGCCTAAAGGAGGGTTGAAACTCCCCCCCTGTACAGTATGGTGACGCAAAAATTTAGGAAAGCACCATGCCACATTCACCAGAAGACAAAAAACGGGCAATCACACGCGTCCGGCGTATTAAAGGTCAGGCGGAGGCTCTGGAACGTGCTATCGATGCTGGCACCGATTGTGCCCCGCTGCTTCAGCAAATAGTGGCGCTACGTGGAGCAGCCAATGGGTTAATGACCGAAGTGATGGAGAGCCATTTGAGGGAGACGTTCGGTGCCAATATCAATCCGAACGACGACAGGGCTCATGACGAAAATGTGGAGGCTATCATGAAAATTTTGCGGACATATTTTAAGTAGCGCCCATTAGGTCACATACCCATAAAATGCTTCTGCTGTTGATTGCGATATGATTCACTTTTCCGGCAGGAAGGAGGTGGTCATGGCGCGTTTTGATCTGACGGCTTTTGAATGGGACGTGATCCAGCCGCTGTTGCCGTCGAAGGTGCGCGGTGTGAAGCGGGTGGATGACCGGCGGGTGTTGAACGGCATCTTCTGGCGGCTGCGGACAGGGGATGCCCTGGGCTGACATTTCGGCACGTTATGACCCCTGCACGATTGCGTGGGAGGAGGACACAGACATTACTGTCAAAGGTGTTCCATAGGAGATTACTGACGCGAGGGTAGCATGAGAGACCACGATTTCAAGCTGCATTCACGCTCTACCGACACCGCAATTTGTTAGGAGCTCACGGAAGAATGAGTGATCCTGCGTTCGTCGAACATCAACCCACGACAAGACCGACGGAGGTGATTTTGCGTATGTTTTCGTTGCCGATGTACAGTACACGAGCCATCGACGGTTGTGTGCGCCACGATAGAGAGCCATAGGCGAGGAAATACATAATGGTTGAAGCTTTCGTTGGTACCGATTTGTGAACCGTGATGCTGAAGGTCTATGCAAAGCCGGGCGTCGCCCAGGCGTGCTTAGAATTGCAGGAGAGGTTTGAACTTGACGTACCGTTGCTCCTTGCGGTGCTCCAAGCGGCCGGGAAAGGCAGCCACATTGATTCCGACGCGATTCGGAACCTTGACGAGAACTGCCGCCGATGGCGTGCAGAGGTCGTCCGCCCCCTGCGCGCGATCAGGGTGCAGCTAAAGGCTAATCCCTGGATGGAGAGCCACCCACCGGTTGTGTCTTTCCGCTCGGAACTCAAGGCGCTACTGGACGCCGAGAAGCTGGAGGTCGCGGTGCTGGAGGAAGCGATCGCCGATCTGCCGCGCGATGAAGGTCAAGAGGAGGGGCGAGCGCGGATCAACCTCGTCGCACATATGGTTCTCGAACGTTTCGCCGGCTGCACTCTGCCGGAAGAGGTGCCACAAGCCCGCCTCATCGCGGATGCCGTATGGTCGCTTGCAGGGGGCTGATGCTGCATGCGCGAATGACCGTATCATCATAGGTCGCGTCTTTCGCGCCAGTTTCACTTGGCGAAGTCGAAGCCGGGCGTTTGGTGAGAAACAGGCCGACTTCAACTCCTGATTGCAAAGGTGACACGCACAAATGGGTGTGTTAGTCCTTCAAAAGGATATCATTACCAAGGCCAAGCATGCCCGAACCCGATCAGCACCTCTATGAGAAGATAAAAGCGACGATCGATCGCCGTGTCGAGGCGGAGGAGTGGCCCGCTGAATACCAGGTTCCGGCGGAGGTCGAGCTTGCGGAGGAGTTCGGGGCGTCCAGGCTGACGGTGAGACGCGCCTTGCGTGAATTGCAGGCCGAGGGCGTCCTCATCCGCATTCAGGGGCGCGGCACATTCGTGGTCGGCCGGCGCATGCAATGCGCCATCTTCAATATCTCCGACATGGCCGAGGAAATCGCGCTCAACGGCGGCGCCCATGCCTGCAGGGTGATCGAGCTCGGCGCGGTGCCGCGAGGTGACCCGCAATCCAACATGCTGGCCCTGGGGCCGGACGGCGTCGTCTTTCATGCGCGGCTGCTGCACCTGGAGGACGGCACGCCGATCCAGCTCGAGGATCGCTACGTCAATGCGAGCGAGGCCCCGTTATTCCTGGAGCAGGACTTCACCAAGATTACGCCGCACGCCTACCTGCTTCGCGAGACGACGGTGACATCCGTGGACAATACGATCCGCGCCATCCGGCCGGACGAGGAGGCGTGCCGGCTCCTGCAGATCGACAGTACCCAGCCCTGTCTCCTGCTGGACCGGTCGACCTGGCGCGACGGGACGCCGGTGACCCGCAGCCGCTTCCTCTATCCCGGCGATCGCTATCGGCTGCGCAGCTCGCACGAAGCGCGCCAGAACCGCATGGTCAACGCAAGTGGACCCTTGGCACCCAGGGGGCTCAAGAAGTTCAAGTGAGGAGGCTGTCCTTCAGCCCACCCCAGCGCCGGACGGCGCCGGTATCGATGTCGAAAAGGTCGAGGGCGCGGGCGCTGGAATGGGTGACCAGTTCGTCGATGCTTTGCGGCCTGGCATAGAAGGCGGGAACGGGGGGCATGACGATGGCCCCCATCCGGGTGAGCGCCGCCATCGTCTCGATATGCCCCAGATGCAGCGGCGTCTCGCGCAGCATGAGCACGAGGCGCCGGCGCTCCTTCAGCACCACGTCGGCGGCCCGGCTCATCAGGGTGGAGGTCACGCCCGTGGCGATCTCCGACATGGTCCGCACGGAACAGGGGGCGATGAGCATTCCCATGGTGCGGAACGATCCGCTGGCGATCGTCGCGCCGATATCGGCGACCGGGTAGATCACATCGGCCCGGCCTTCGAGATCGGCCTTCTGCAGGCCGAGCTCCTGGTTCAGCGTGAGAAGGGCCGAGCGGCTGACGACGAGGTGGGTTTCCATCCCCGCCGCCCGCGCAAGCTCCAGGGCGCGGATGCCATAGGCCGCACCCGAAGCCCCCGTGATTCCGACAATCAGCCGCCGCGTGCTCATGGTCAGGCGCCTGCGAACCAGTCGGAGAGACGGATGTCGTTCACCATGCGCAGCCGCTTGCGCTCGAATTCCTCCTCCCGTCCCCAGGGCTTGGTAGCGTCGACCAGCAGGCGTCCCCAGTGATCCTTGGCCTCGTCCCGGTAGAAGGACGGGGTCTCGGGAATGACGAGCGTGTCCTTGTCCGGGCGGCAGCGGGTCAGGATCGCCCATTGCACGTCGTCCATGTCGTAGATGTCGACATCCGTATCGACGACGGTGATCTGCTTGGCCCAGATGGGCTCGGCGCCGATGGTCGCCAGCATGACCTGGCGCGCATGGCCTTCGAACTGCGGCTCGATCTGCACGATGGCGTGGTTGACGAAGGGCTGGCAGGTCACGTTGACGATGCCGGGAAGCGCCGCGCTCAGCCGCTGGTAGATATTGGCCGAGACGGAAAGCTCCAGCGTCAGCACCTCCTCGGGCGAGCCGCAGAGGATCGAATGGAACATGGCGTCCTTGCGCACGGTGACGCCGAGCACCTCGAAGACGGCGTTGGGACCGACCGGGACGTAATAGCCCATGAACTCGCCGAACGGACCTTCCGGGCGGCGCTCGTTGGGCAGGAACCGGCCCTCGATCACCACCTCGGTCTCGGCGGGAACCTCAAGGTCGATATGGTTGCATTTGCGCATGGCGATCGGCGTGCCGCGCAGCCGCGCGGCCACTTCCAGCTCGTCCACGTCGTAGGGCAGGGGGGCGGCGGCGGTCAGGAAGGCGTGGGCCGGCGGGCCGATCAGCATGGCGGCCTCGAGCGGCCGGCCCATCTTCTCGGCCTTCTCGTGGTAGATCGTCAGGTGGTGGCGCGGGGCGAGGCGGCAGCGCAGCTCGTTGTCGCTGATGAACATCGAGCGGTGATAGGAGAGGTTGCCCACCCCGGTCTCGGGATCCTTGGCGATGAACATGGCGGAGGTGAAATAGGGGGCGCCGTCGCGGTCCGAATAGGTGATCAGCGGCAGGTCGGAGAGCCTGACCTCCTCGTATTCCGGGGTCTCGTTCGCCGGAACGAGGGGGTCGCGCATCTCGGCCGAGCCGAGCGAGGAAAGCTTGCTCCACTGCCGGCAGAAGTCGTTCGCGTCGATGCCGATCACCTCGCCCAGCCGCTCGCGGGTGCTGTAGACATTGGTGACCACGGGAAAGCGCGTGCCCTTCACATTGGTGAACATCACGGGCTTGGCCCATTTCTTCTGCGCGAGATGGGTGACGGCGGCGAGCTCATGGGCCGGGTCGATCTCGCGGTCGACGACCAGCAGGTCCCCGCGCTCCTGGAGTGTGCGAACGAAATTTCTCATGGGCGGCTCCTTCTGCCAAGGCTTCAGCGGCTTGTTCCGGATAGGGCGGGGATGGTGACGATGCGGTTGGTGCGCGCCTCGTGCCGGGAGCGCATGCGGTAGCGGTCGCCGGGATAGATGAAACGGCTGCGCGTGACGGGAATGCCGTCGCGCCAGGTCGAGCGGTCCAGCAGGAGGCACGGCTGGTCGGCGCCGATCTGCAGGTTAAGACGGGTTTCGTCGTCGACGCGGATGGAACGGATCGTGTTGTCGACGGTCGTGACGATGGTCTCGCGCAGCAGCCAGCCGTGCGGGCTCACCTTCGAGAAATCCTGCTCGATATAGTCCGGCGCCTCCGCGGCATTCACATAGCGGTCTTCCAGCTGGATCGGGCTGCCGTCCTCCAGATGAAGCAGGCGCGAATGGAAAACGGTGTCCTCGGCGCCAAGCTGGAGCATGTTCCAGCCGGGATCGTCCCTGGTGAGGGCCGAATGCCGGAGGAGCCGGCAGCTATGGGCGCCACCGCCGAAAGCGATCTCCTCCGATATGTCGGCGAGATTGAACACGGCGCATTGCATGCGCGGGCCGATGACGAAGGTGCCGCGCCCCTGGACGCGTAGCAGCACGCCGTCCGTCTGCAGCTCGCGCAGGGCCCGGCGCACGGTGAGGCGGGACGCGCCGAATTCGCTGGCAAGATCCTCTTCCGAAGGGACTTGAAAGTTGGGCGGCCATTCCTCGGTCTCGATACGGCGATCGATTGCGCTTTTGATCCGCTCGTACAGGGGCTGGTCTAGCGCCACCATGTCCTCCAAAATGATATCATTATTCTGAGGCGCAAATCACACCAAATTTGCCACGAAGGCAAGGGCAATTTCTGAATTTTGATGTTTCAGCGGCATTATTGATTATTTTTTAGGCATATAATTGTAAAAATGATGAATTCTTGCGCATACAACTAATTTATCGACTCGATAATTCCATCCTTGACAGCAAATAGAAATATCATTTTTAATCAAAACGGATATCGATATGGCGATTAAGGCGCTGCCTGATGCCGCGAAAAGGAGAGACCATGCCCATGCAAGACCTGCCGAAACTGTCCATGTATATCGACGGCGAATGGGTCGCCCCGGCCTCGGGGGAGTATATCGAGACGGTCGATCCCTTTACGGCAAAGCCCTGGGCCCTGATCCCGCGCGGCAATGCGCAGGATGCCGACCGCGCGGTGCGTGCGGCGCACCGCGCCTTCACGCAGGGTCCCTGGGGCAGGATGCACCCGACCCAGCGCGGCCGCATCATCCAGAAGTTCGCCGCCCTCATCGAGGAGCATGCCGACGCGCTGGCCGAGATCGAGGTGCGCGACAACGGCCGCCTGCTGGAGGAGATGCGGCACCAGATCCGCTACATTCCGCACTGGTATCACTATTATGCCGGCTATGCCGACAAGATCGAGGGTACGGTCCATCCCTGCGACAAGCCGGCGCTGAGTTTCTCGCGCCATGAGCCGCTCGGCGTGTGCGTCGGCATCGTGCCGTGGAACGCGCCCCTGCTGCTGTTCTCCCTCAAGGCGGCCCCTGCGCTGGCGGCGGGCAACACGCTGGTGATGAAGCCGGCGGAATTCACCTCCGCCACCGCACTCAAGCTCATGGAACTGGTCGAGAAGGCCGGCTTCCCGGCCGGCGTCATCAATGTCGTCACCGGCTACGGCCCGGAAGTGGGCGAGCCGCTGGTCACGCATCCGCTGACGCGGCACCTGGGTTTCACCGGCTCGACGAAGACGGGCGCCCATCTGTCTGCGCTGGCGGCGAGGGACATCAAGCGCGTCAGCCTGGAGCTCGGCGGCAAGTCGCCCAACATCGTCTTCGCCGATGCCGATCTCGACAATGCCGTGCGCGGCGTGGTCGGCGGGATCTTCGGCGCGGTCGGCCAGACCTGCATCGCCGGCTCGCGCCTGCTCGTGCATCGCTCGATCCATGACCGTTTCCTGGAGAAGCTCGCCGCCTTCACGAAAACGGCGCGCATCGGCGATCCGCGCAAGGTCGAGACCCAGATCGGGCCGATCGCCAACAGCATGCAGTTCGAGAAGGTGCTCGGCTATATCGACATCGCCCGCCAGGAAGGCGCCGAGCTCGTCCTCGGCGGCAAGCGCCCGGACCTTGCGGAATGCGGCACCGGCTTCTTCATCGAGCCGACCATCTTCGCCGGCGTCAACAACGATATGCGCATCGCGCGGGAAGAGGTGTTCGGTCCGGTTCTATCGGCCATCGCCTTCGACGAGCCGGAAGAGGCCCTCGCCATCGCCAATGACAGCGAATTCGGCCTCGGTGCCGGCGTCTGGACCTCGAACATGCGCCTTGCCCTGAAAATGTCCGAACAGCTCGAGGCCGGCAGCGTCTGGGTCAACACCTATCGCGACATTTCCTACACCACGCCCTTCGGCGGCTACAAGAAGAGCGGTCTCGGGCGCGAGAACGGCGTGGCCGGAATCTACGAATATCTCCAGACCAAGGCCGTCTGGCTCTCCACCGCCGAGGAAATCGCAAATCCGTTCGTGATCGGCTGAAGCGAAACGCCGATCTCATCGGGGCACAACGGCGAGCCACAACAGGCCGAGTGGCTGGTCGGCAACCTGAGGCCACAAAAGGGGAACACGTCATGATTTTCGAGAGAGTAAAACGCTACAGTTCCGTCTCCGCGGTGGGCGCCATCGCCGCAATCGGCCTGCTTGTCATGGCGGGCACCGCCAATGCGCAGTCGGCGGCCGACATTCTGCCCCAGAAATACAAGGATGCCGGGGTCATCAAACTGGTGACCGACGCGAAATATCCTCCCTTTCAGTCCATCAACGATGCCGGCGAGATGGTCGGCTTCGAAGTCGATCTCTGGAATGCGATCGCAGACCGTCTCGAGGTGAAGATCGAGGTGACATCCGTCGCCTTCGACTCGCTCATCCCCGGTGTCCAGTCCGGTCGTTGGGATCTCGCCATGGAGGGGATCACCGACAATGCGGAGCGGCAAAAGGTCGTCAGCTTCGTCGACTACGGCTACACCACCTCTTCCGCCTATGTCCTTGAGGAAAAGGGAAGCGGGATCGACGACCATCTCGGCCTTTGCGGCATGAAGGGAGCCGCGCAGAGCGGCACCGAATGGGTCGACATGATCACGAAGGAGATCGGCGACGCCTGCGCCGCCGCCGGCAAGGAGAAGCCGTCCGTCTCCGAATTCGGGACGTCGGAGTCGACGTTGCTTTCCCTCTATTCCGGGCGCACCGATTTCGTGCTGACTTCCGCGGCCATGGCCGGGGAAATCCAGAAGGCTGCCCCGCGTGCCGTGAAGGTCATCAGCATGCCGATCCTTGCCCGCATGCCGAGCGGCATCGCGTTTCGCAAGGATGAAATGGACCTCGGCGAAGCCGTGCTGGCGGCTCTGAAGGAAGTCCGGGCGAACGGCGACTACAACAAGATCTACGAGAAATGGACTGTCTCGCCGATGGCCATGGAACACGAGCCGGGCATCAACCTTGCCACTGTTCCGGCTGCGGAATGAAAATCGCGGCCGGTGGCCCCTGCCGCCGGCCGCATCCGACTGGCCACTATTGAGAGACAGCGATCATGTCGAATGATTCAACTCTGGCATTGACGGGCCCATCGGACCGGCCGGTGCTGACCTATGTCCCGGCCACCGCCTGGAAGACGCGGCTGGCCGCGGCCCTGCTGATCGTCTTCGTGCTGTATTGCGCGAACATGATCGCGGCAAATCCCAATTTCGGATGGGCTGTCGTCGGAGAATACCTGTTCGACGCCCGTATCCTTTCGGGCCTTTCCCTGACGCTGTGGCTGACGCTGGTCACCATGGCGATCGGTGTCGTCCTCGGAACGATATTCGCCATTCTCGCAATGACGGACAATGTCGTCATCTCGACCGTGGCCAATGCCTATATCTGGTTCTTTCGCGGCACCCCGGTCCTTGTCCAGCTCATATTCTGGTACAATCTCGGCGCTCTCTTTCCCGAGCTTTCCCTCGGCATCCCGTTCACGTCCCTGTGGGTTTCCATCCCCACCAACACACTCATATCGCCCGTCACGGCAGCGGTTCTGGGTCTTGGACTGAACGAAGGCGCCTATATGTCCGAGATCATCCGCAGCGGCCTGATGTCGGTGGACCCGGGCCAAAGGCAGGCTGCGAAATCGCTGGGCATGACCGGTGGAAAGGCGCTGTGGCGCATCGTCCTGCCGCAGGCGATGCCCGTGATCATCCCGCCGACCGGCAACCAGACGATCGGCATGCTGAAAACCTCCTCCCTGGTGAGCGTGATCTCGCTGGCCGACCTGCTCTACTCGGCCCAGACGATCTATTCCCGGAATTTCCAGACCATTCCGCTGCTGATCGTCGCCTGCATATGGTACCTGGCGGCGACCACGATCCTGAGCGCCGTCCAGATGCGGATAGAGCGGCACTTCAGCCGGTCGACCGTGACCGCCATCACCCCTGTAGGACGCCTGTTTCGCCGGAAGGTTCGATAAATGTCAGATCCGATGATTGTCTTTGACCGGGTGTCGAAAAGATATGGCAGCTTGCCGGTGCTGCACGACATCAATCTTGACGTCGCGGCCGGCGAGGTCATCAGCCTGATCGGCCCGTCCGGTTCGGGCAAGTCGACCCTCCTGCGCTGCGTCAATCACCTCGAACGGATCGAGCAGGGAAGCATCACGGTCGATGGGGAGCTGATCGGCTATCGGCGTGACGGAAACTTTGCCTACGAGCTGTCGGAAAGACAGATCGCCCGGCAGCGGGCGCGGATCGGAATGGTGTTCCAGAACTTCAATCTGTTCGGGCACAAGACCGCCCTCGAGAACGTCATGGAGGCGCCCGTCCATGTTCTCGGCATTGCAAGGCGGGAGGCCGAGGCGCTGGCGGTCGAGCTTCTGGCGCGCGTCGGCCTGGCCGACAAGATGCAGAATTATCCCCGGATGTTGTCCGGCGGGCAGCAGCAGCGCGTCGCCATCGCGCGGGCGTTGGCGATGAAGCCCAAGGTCCTGCTCTTCGACGAGCCCACCAGCGCGCTCGACCCGGAACTGGTCGGGGAAGTCCTTGACGTCATGCGATCCCTGGCGGACGAGGGCCTTACGATGATGGTGGTCACCCACGAGATGTCCTTCGCGCGCGAGGTCTGCAATCGCATTGCCTTCATGCAGGCAGGCAGGATCGTGGAACTGGGCGCGCCTTCCGAGATATTCAACAGCGCCGCTTTCGAGCGTACCCGCTCCTTCATGGCGAAGGTTCATTGAATGGGCGCTCGGGGAAACCTTCACGGATCGAACGCATGGGATCTGATCGTCGGCGGCGGCGGCATCGTCGGGTGCTCGGCGGCGCTTTATGCCGCGCGTTCCGGCCTGCGTGTCCTGCTCGTCGAGCGCGACACGCCGGGCTCCGCGCAATCCGGCCGCAATCTTGGCTTCGTCCGCCAGCAGGGACGGGACTTCCGCGAGCTTCCTCTCGCCATGGCCTCGCTGCGCCTGTGGAACGGTCTTGAAAAGGATCTCGGACGCAGCGTCGGCTGGTTTTGCGGCGGCAACATCGTCCTGGCGGTCAATGACGCGGACGTGGCCCATCAGGCGGACTGGCAGGCCAAGGCGAAGGACTTCGGTCTCGATACCGAACTGCTGACCCCGGCCGAGGTTGCCGGAAAACTCCCCTTCCTTTCGGAAAAGGCCGGCGTTCGAGGCGCGATGTTCACCGCCTCGGACGGGCGGGCGGAACCGGGACGCGCCACGCGTGCGCTGTTCGAGGCCGCCGTCGAGCGGGGCGTCTCGGTCGTCCTCGGCGGGAGCGTGAAGCGCCTGGATATCCAGGCCGGACGCATTCACGGCGTCTGGATCGATGGCAGGCTTTACCGCGCCGATACGGTTCTCTGCGCCGCCGGCACGGGAAGCGGCAGGCTCCTGCGCGCGGTCGGATACGATCTTCCCCAGGAAAGAATACGAGCAACCGTCGCACGCTCCCTGCCCGTGCCGCACTTGACCATCGATCCCTGTATCTCGTTGCCGCAGACCGGCCTTCGGCAGGATGTGAACGGAGCGATCGTTTTGTCGGTGGCGGGGGGAGAGTATGACGTGCGGCTCGATTCCTGGCGGTATATGCGCCATTATCGGGAGACGAGAAAAGGCAATCCGGATGCGGCGCGGATCAACTATCTGGGTCCCATCCAGCCCTTCGTCCCCTCGCGTCGCGCCGCGCCGATAGCGGATATCGCGCCCACCCGCGAAGCCGTGCAGCCCGCCCTTCATCGCGTCCGGCAGGCCCAGGCCGAATTGCGCAGGTTCCTGCCGGCATTGGCGGAAGTTGCCATCGACACCGTTTGGGCCGGCATCATCGATACCCTTCCCGACGTCGTTCCCGTCATGGGCAAGGTCGAGGCGGTCGAAGGGCTTCTCGTCGCAACCGGATTTAGCGGCCATGGTTTCGGACTGGGACCGATGGCCGGGAAAGTCATGGCCGAACTTGCGGCGGGGCAATCCCCATCGGTGGATATCTCGGCTCTCTCACCGGCCCGCTTCTGACAACGATCCAAACGAACCGATCCGCCTGACATGGAGACAAGAATGCCAAAGAGAATCTTTTCCGGTGCCCCTTCCGAAACGACCGCGGGCTACGCCAAGGCCGTGATCGACGGGACGACGATCTATGTGTCCGGCACGACGGGGCGCGACAAGGCAACGGGCCTGTTCCCTCCGGATGCCGCGGACCAGGCGCGCAATGCGTTCGCGGACGTCGAGGACGCATTGCAGAAAGCGGGGGCAAGCCTCGCCAATGCGGTGGCAAGCCGGGTGTACGTAACGGATCTTGAAGCCGCCGAGGCCGTAAGCCCGGTCCTTGGAGAGGTGTTCAAGGATATTCGGCCCACCAGCACGTTCCTGATATGCCAAATCCCCGCACGCGGAGCCAAAGTCGAAATCGAGATCACCGCCTCTCTCGCAGTGTGAGGCCGTCCTGTCGCGGCCATTGAGCTTCGGTTTTCTTTGCTCCGTTGAGGAAATGTGCGGTCAATTCAGGAGGTAATACATGATCGATGAATCGGACGAATATTCTAGACCATTCATCCTTGCTGTAGATGGTCAAACTTTTATTGCACAAGCGTCAGATAACCAGGTAAGAGGAAGACACCATTATTCATCACGTCCGGTCCTCTCGATCAATTGGGCTGTTCAAATTTGGCGAAGGCCTATCCTAGATTCCTGCTTTAAGATGCTATTACCCCTCTCGCAATTGCACCGTCGAGGCATACTCAGTCCCGGAGGGAATAGACGTTCGATCTCCTAAGCCGAGCGTGGACGACGGCAGCACGTTCAGCGACACCGATAACATCTCATTCTGGGCGGGACACCCGAAACCCGGCGGGACATGCCTTGGGCTTTTCCGTGCTCATGCTGGATCGCACCTGCCATGTCAGCCTGAGATTTCCGGGCGGAACCGCCATCTGCCCCGGGCGCGCATCGCCTTCCGACTTCCTGTCTGCCTCTCAGTTCCAAAAAACAGAACTGCCGCGCAAATGTCGACGCCTTGAGACAGGGTTGAAACTCCCCCTTGTAAAGTATGTTACGTCCATCATTCAGGAAAACGCGATGCGAAATTCACCAGAAGAGAAGAAGCTGGTGATCATACGTCTACGGCGCATCAGGGGACAGGCAGAAGCGTTGGAACGTGCGATCGAAGCCGGAACCGACTGCGCCCCATTGCTCCAGCAGATCGTGACAATGCCTGAACGACCGGGCGAAGCTGTAATTACGGTTGCAGCAAACGGTCGAGGTTTGTCGGTTGCCGCAATCTCTTACTATGTCGTCGGCCTCCTCGCGTATCTCATCAAGGGGGTACCTGGATTGCATGATGGGGTGGCGCCGAATTGGCGATTTCTGCCCTTGTTCCTGTTGTCGTCTTGGCGATTTGGTGGACAGTTCGGCAAATTCGGCTTTCTCATAGCATGGGGCCAAGCTCACTAAAGCATTTCTAGCCAAAGCGGCTTCGCTTTTGTGTCTTATAATACTGTAAAAACAATATATTATAGAAATTCCGTTGAGCCGGATTTCACCGGAATTTCTCTAGGCAACTCATCGAGCCGTCCGGCAGCGTAAGATCAGGCTACTTGAGATAGGTCCGCAAGATCTTCATCACGTCGTCGATCTCATCATCGACGTCGCCTGCGCGCTGCGTCGAGGGCTTTTGATCTTGACCAAACGTCTCACGAAAATGACTCTCCATGACTTCCGCCATCAGTCCATTTGCCGCTCCTCGCATGGCGACAATCTGCTCCAAAAGTGCACCGCAGCCGGTGTTGGCCTCGATGGCACTGTCCAGTGCCTCTGCTTGCCCCTTGATGCGACGAAGGCGCGTGATGGCCCGCTTCTTCTCTTCCGGTGTCTGTAGCATCAAGTTATCCTATTTCATGGCCCGTATCATACTATACAGGAGGCTAGTTTCTTCCAAGATTCCCGCGTCGTCCTTGTCAGAGGGGGATAATAGCACCGTGCGCGAACTCGTAAGATGGATGGCTGTTCAAAGCCGTCGGCCTATCCATGGCAGATCGCCGTTTCGTATGTGCGCGGATGCTGGAAAGCAAGCTCTCCGCCCTTGTTACTCGCTGCGAGCAACCTGCATATACTCCATACTAGTATATGGCTAGTGGTTTGAAGATTTCTCGCGATTGCCTAGATGAGCCGTGAATAGCGATCGCATTCTTTGACCCGATTTTGCATAGAATGGATGCCGACCGCTTGATGCGCCACCTTCAGGGACTTGCCGATTCCGGCAATATGGTAATCGTGGTCGAGCATGACATGCGCATCGTTGCCCAGGTCGATTGGATAGTCGACCTCGGGCGGGCTGGCGCGGGCGAGGAGGGTGGAAATATCGTCGCCAGTGGCGACCCACAGGATGGTGCCGGTGAAAAAAGCAGTGTGACGGTCCGCTATCTCAAGGCGGCAATATGCTAGACTGGAGCTTGCTAAACGCTTCCCCGCCGAATGATGCTGTAACCTACATCTGCGATTTTCTTTCGTACCTTCTTGTCAGAGTACCGCGCGATGATCATTCGCGCCGCTTCCTGGCCAATCTTGTCCCCGGGCGATCGCACAGTGGTCAAGCCGGGCGACAACTCGGCTGCAATCTCATAATCGCCATATCCGACGACGGAGAGCCTGTCTGGAATCTGCCAATTTCGCCTCATGCAGTCGAAAACCACGCCCGAAGCGAGAACGTCCGTGTAACAGAAAACCCCCTCCAGTTTAGCGTCCTTGGCTATAAGTTCCGCGAGCGCCATCCTGCCACCGGGGAAGCCCAGTTTCAGAGGCACCAGCGCAACAAGATCGGTCGGCAAACCAGCGGCTGCCATGGCATCCATGAAACCGGCCAGCCGCTCCTGGTATCTGTGTTTCTCCCCGGTTTCATAGCCGACGACGCCGATCCTTCGCAGTCCCTTGTCGATCATCAATTGTGTGGCATCGCGTGAAGCCGCGCGGTCCATGAATCCAACCCCCATGTCGACGAACGGCCCGTTCAGGCTCCATGTTTCGACCGTGGGTATGCCGGACTGTTCGAGCAAGCGGAAGGTCGACTCATCCCGATCGACGCCAGTGAGCACGATCCCGTCGACGCGGCGTCCGATGAGCGCTCGCACGGCATCATATTCCCGATCGGAAGAGCCTACGACCGAGACGATCAAGTGATAGCCATGCGCATCGAGTTCCTGCTCGAGCCCCATGATCATGTCGGCGAAGCTCGAATTCTGAATGGTCGGAATGATTGCGGCAATCACCTTGCTGCGTCCGGACACCAGGTTTCCTGCAATCAGGTTCGGCACATAACCCAGCCGGGCCGCCGCTTCGAGCACCTTCAGTCGTGTTTCCGGGATCACTTTGTCCGGATGCTTGAAGCAGTTCGATACGGTCATATGCGAGACTCCTGCCAAGCGTGCCACGTCAACCATGCGGGCGCCAGGTCTTGCATCTACGGGTGCCTTTTCCATCCCTCGTCTCCGAATCTGCGATTTTCCCAATCCCTGCCTACAGAGGAGGCAGTTTCCGACTCAAGCTATTTTTT
>NZ_WHSB02000021.1 GCF_010994755.1 Shinella lacus | reverse complement strand
CCTAATCGGCCTGCTGCTCTTCGCCTTCATCCTGCTCCAGAAGGGCCTGATCCAGCTCACGGCGCGGCGGAGGCGATATGCCTGACGGATGCGCCTTCGCAACGACGTTTCAGCGCTTAGGAGAGGGGGGAGCTGTGCGCAAAAAGGGCCTGCTCGAAACGATGGTAAGCGGAGCGGTGGCACATACCAGCCACTTGCAGGTCGTCACCGAACTCGGCAAAGCCATCGTTTCCGGCGAGTTTCCTGTCGGAGCCACGCTGCCCCGCGATGTCGAGCTTGTAACCCGCTTCGGGGTGTCGCGCACCTTGCCGCGCGAGGCAATGAAGACGCTCGCAGCCAAGGGGCTCATTGTGCCGCGTGCCCGCATCGGCACGCGCGTGACCTCAAAAGACCAGTGGAACCTCTTCGACGGCGACATCCTTACGTGGCATTTCGCCGTTGGCGTGGATGAGGACTTCCTCTTGCATCTCAGTGATATCCGCGGCGGTTTCGAGCCGCATGCCGCAGCACTGGCCGCCCGTGAGGCCAGCGAGGCGGAAATAAACCAGATGATGCACCTTGCAGTAGCCATGGGCGATCCGGATCATACCCCGGAAACGCTGGCGCTCGCCGATCTGCGCTTCCACCTTGCCGTCATGGAGGCTTCGCATAATCCATTCATGCGCACCGTAGGAAACCTTATCGAGGCGGCACTTGCCGGGGTGTTCAAGCTGAGTTCACCGGCCGGCGACCGGAGAAAGATTGGCGACGTCGCGGCCAATCACATACGGATCGTTGAAGAAATCCGTCGCCGCGACGAGATGGGCGCTCGGCAAGCGATGGAGAACGTTATCAGTGTCGGCCGGAGGCGCATTCTTTCGAGAAAGGGTGATCAAGGGGATTGAAGGCTGTCAAATTCTAACTCGCTCGATTGGCGCAACCTGCCATAGATACCATCACGAGACGGCCGCGCCCGTGCCATAGCCGGCTTCCAAGGCAAGAGTGGTTGTCGCCATCCAAAGCGATGCGACATTGGTGGGGTTTTCATAGCGGTTGGCTTTCAGAAGGATACTGAACCGTTTTCTGACTAAAGAAACAAGACACCGAATTCACGTTCGCATTTGCCTCAGCCATAGGGGATACGAACCGCCGCCCCGCTGATGGGAGTCGAATCACCCACCTGGCAATGAGTCCGGCCATTCCTGCGCACCATGTAGGACGCGAAGAATACGGATCGTTGTCTCGGCAACGGTATATGCCACGATATAAGGCGTGCCGTTGATCAAAAGTTCGCGCGTCCCAGCAATCCTACCAACTCGCCCGCTAGCGGGAAAATCGATCAGGCGACGAGTGGCGCCCACGATCCGTTCGTCGATCAAGATGGCGGCTGAAGGATTGACTGCCTCAATATATGTGAAAATGCTGTCGCGATCCGATAATGCAAACGCAGACAAAGTGAGCTTCACGATTTGGATGCAACGGATTTGCGACGGGCCGCTGCTCGACGTTGCGCAAAATGCGAATCGACTTCTTCATCGGACACATCTGGTCGAGTATCGTTCAACGCTTCGAGCACCCTCGCGCGAAACCAAGCATCGTGCGCTTCGCTTCCCGAAAGAAGCTCAAGTGGCAGCGCACCCTCGTTGGCTGTACGGGTTAGCAGAATACGGACCGCATCAGAAACCGTAAGTCCCATGCTCTCAAGCACGGCGGAGGCACGGTCCCGAACGTCGGAATCAATGCGTGTTTGGACAAGAGCGTTTGCAGCCATAGCTATCTCCCACATCTAAGGAGATAGTAATGCAATTGCATGACAAACTCCAGAGTGGAACGCAAACCATTTTCGCGCCGCCATGTGCTAATTAAGCTCTTGAACGGATATGAACCAAAAACCCCTACTTTAACCAACGCAGACCCTAAAATGTCATTGAGCCATGTGCGCTTGCAACTGCCTTGCGCAGATCCCCGATGGCATCACTCGATGCCGCGGGCAGCTCCTGGCCCTCGAGATCCTTTGGCATCTTCCAGCCTGGTTCGACGCCCTCCATATTCGGCAGTTCATGGGCAATGCCCTTGTGGCAGTCGATACAGGTCGCCTTGCCCGGCAGGAGATACTTCGAGTGGATGTCGGCGGCCCGTTGCGTCTGCTTGGTGAAGTCCATCGCCGCGGCGGAATGGCAATTGCGGCATTCAAGGCTGTCATTCGCCTTCAGGCGCGCCCATTCGTGCTTGGCCAGCTCCAACCGCTTGTCGAGGAATTTTCCACGGGTGTTGATCGTGCCGAAGATCTTGCCCCAGACCTCCTTCGAGGCCTGCATCTTGCGGGCGATCTTGTCGGTCCACTGGTGCGGCACATGGCAATCCGGGCAGGAGGCGCGCACGCCGGAGCGATTGGTGAAATGCACCGTATTGGTCAGCTCCTGATAAACGTTGTCTTTCATCTCGTGACAGGAGGTGCAGAATTTTTCCGTATTGGTCAGTTCCAGCGCCGTGTTGAACGCGCCCCAGAACATCACGCCGCCGACGAAGCCGCCGAGCGTCAGGAAGGCGAGGCTGAGCGTTGCCGCCGGCGTCGTCAGAATAGTCCAGACCCAGAGCAGGATTGCCTTGATGCGCGCCATCATCATTCGCTTCCCGCACCGGTGACGCCGAGCTCGCTCATGTCCTTGAACGTGTTGCCGACAAGCGGCTTCTTGTCCGCCTGCGGCACATGGCAGGCGGTGCAGAAGTAGCGCCGCGGCGAGACGTCGGCGAGCATCTGGCCTTCACGGGTCATGTAGTGGGTGACGCTGATCATCGGCGCACCGGCATCCTGCGAGAACTCTCGCTTGTGACAGGACAGGCAGCGGTTGGCATTGACCGACAGCTGGTAACCGTCGATCGAATGCGGAATGATCGGCGGCTGCTCGGGGTAGGCGCGCATGCGCCTGATATCGTCGACGATCCACTTCGGCAGCGGATCGGCCGGCACCTCCTGCATCTTGTCTCCGTCAGGGCCGGAGAGCTGCGGCACCATCTGCGCCATGGCGCTGGTGGCGATCACGGCGGCGCTGAGCGCGGCCAGCAGCCATCCTCTGGGGAGGGTTATGCGACGGGTACGATCTTGACTGCGCATTTCTTGTAATCCGTCTGTTTCGAGATGGGATCGGTAGCGTCGAGCGTGACCTTGTTGATGAGCTGGCTGGCATCGAACCACGGCACGAAGATCACGCCTGATGGCATACGGTTTCGCCCGCGCGTCTCGACGCGCGAACGGATTTCGCCGCGCCGCGAGATGATGCGAATTTCCGAGCCCTGGTTGAGGCCGCGCTTGCGCGCATCGTCGGCATTCATGAAGCAGCGCGCGCCGGGAAATGCCTTGAAGAGTTCGGGCACGCGCATTGTCATCGAGCCGGAATGCCAGTGCTCGAGCACGCGGCCGGTGACGAGCCAAGTATCGAATTCGGCATCGGGCGATTCTGCCGGCGGCTCGTAGGGCACGGCGATGATCGCCGCCCTGCCGTCCTTGTTGCCGTAGAATTTCACCCCTTCGCCGGGCTTCACATAGGGGTCGTAGCCCTCACGGTAGCGCCACAGCGTTTCCTTGCCGTCGACGACCGGCCAGCGCAGCCCGCGCACCTCGTGATAGGTGTCGTAGGGTGCAAGGTCATGACCATGGCCGCGGCCGAAGGCGGCATATTCCTCGAACAGGCCCTTCTGGATATAGAAGCCGAAATGCTGGGCCTCGTTGTTGGCGTGCTCAGGCTTGACCTCGCTGATCGGGAATTTCGCGACGTCGCTGTCGGCATAGAGCACCTGATAGAGTGTCTTCCCCTTGTAATCGGGGTTGGCAGCGAGGATGTCCGCCGGCCAGACCTCGTCTGTTGTGAAGCGCTTGGAGAATTCCACCATCTGCCAGAGGTCGGAGCGCGCCTCGCCCGGCGCCTGCACCAGCTGATGCCAGACATGGGTGCGCCGCTCCGCATTGCCGTAGGCCCCCTCCTTCTCCACCCACATGGCAGCAGGCAGGACAAGGTCGGCGCTCATCGCCGTGATCGTCGGATAGGCATCCGACACGACGATGAAATTGTCCGGATTGCGATAGCCCTGATAGGTCTCGTTCGAGGTGTTCGGACCGGCCTGGACGTTGTTGTTGACCTGCACCCAGTAGAAATTGAGCTTGCCGTCCTTGAGCATGCGGTCCTGCTGGACGGCGTGGTAACCCGGTTTTTCCGGGATGATGCCGTGCGGAATGCGCCAAATCTCTTCCGCATGTTTGCGATGTTCCGGATTGGTCACCACCATATCGGCCGGCAGGCGATGGGCGAAGGTGCCGACCTCGCGCGCCGTGCCGCAGGCCGAGGGCTGGCCGGTCAGCGAGAACGGGCTGTTGCCGGGTTCGGAAATCTTGCCCGTCAACAGATGCAGGTTGTAGACCATCTGATTGGCCCAGACGCCGCGCACATGCTGGTTGAAGCCCATGGTCCAGAGCGACATGACCTTACGATCAGGGTCGGCATAGAGCTCGGCGAGCTGCTTGAGGAAGCCGGCCTCGACGCCGGTCATCTCGACCGCCTTTTCCAGCGTGTATTCGGACACGAAAGCTTTGAACGCCTCGTAGTCGATTGCCTGGGTCTTGGCCGGGTCGGCGGAATTGGCCGCCTTCACTTCGACGGGGTTATCCGGCCTCAGGCCATAACCGATATCGGTGACACCGCGCACAAATTTCGTGTGGTTCTTGACGAAATCCTCGTTCACCCGACCGGTCTGGATGATGTGATTGGCGATGTAGTTGAGGATGACGAGGTCGGTGCCTGGCTTGAACACCATCGGGATATCGGCCAGGTCCATGCTGCGGTGGGTGAAGGTGGAGAGCACCGCCACACGCACATGGTCGTGGCCGAGCCGCCGGTCGGCAATGCGGGTCCACAGGATCGGGTGCATCTCCGCCATGTTCGAGCCCCAGAGCACGAAGGCGTCGGCATGTTCGAAATCGTCATAGCAGCCCATCGGCTCGTCCATGCCGAACGTGCGCATGAAGGCATAGGCGGCTGAGGCCATGCAGTGGCGGGCATTCGGATCGAGATTGTTCGAGCGGAAGCCGGCGCGCATAAGCTTGGTCGCGGCATAGCCCTCGAAGATCGTCCACTGGCCGGAACCGAACATGCCGAGCGCCGTCGGACCTTTTTCCTTCAGCACCTTCTTGGCCTGTTCGGCCATCACGTCGAAGGCCTCTTCCCAGATCACCGGCTCGAACTCACCGTCCTTGGCATAGGTACCGTCGCGCTTGCGCAGGAGCGGCGTCGTCAGGCGATCGGCCCCGTACATGATCTTGGAGAGAAAATAGCCCTTGATGCAGTTCAGGCCGCGATTGACCTCGGCCTGCATGTCGCCATGGGTGGCAACGACCTTGCCTTCCTTGACGCCCACCATGACGCCGCAGCCCGTGCCGCAGAACCGGCACGGCGCCTTGTCCCATTTGATTTCGAGAGCGCTCACGCCGCCCGGCACCGGCTGGGCGGCCGCCGGCAGTGCAATGCCGGCCGCCGCCGCAGCGACGCCCGCCGCCTGGGCCTTCAGGATGTCACGCCGCGTCAGTTCGCTGCCCATCAGCCTCGTTCCCTTACATTTCGACATGTTCGAAAACCATATTTGCCGCGATCACACCGTCGAGGAGCGAGATGCGCATCAGCGTATCGCCCAGCACCCCGGTCGACGGTCCCTCGATGACGATGACGATCTTGCCCTTGTCTGCGCCATGCACCTCGACATTGTCGAAGCCGGCAAGGGCGGCCAGCACGCCGTCGATCCCGCCGGGCTTGGTGGCGATGACCGCGCTGGAAATGTGATGTTGCCGCCGCTCATGCATAGGCGGCCTCCGCGCTCTGCGGCACGATCGAAACCGCGCTGACGGGACAGACGGAAATACAGGCGCCGCAGCCCGTACAGGCCGCGGCCGTCAACTCTGGTACGAAGGGTCCGCCAAGCACCGGACGAAACCGGATCGCGCCGGTGGGACAGGCGTCCCGGCAGGCCTGACAGTCGACGCGCTGGAAGGGCAAACAGGACGTGGCGATGGCGACGACGTGATCGAATCGGGTCACCGCGTCCTCGGCAAAGACAGGCTCGGGACAGTGCTCCGCGCAAGCGCCACAGAAAGTGCACTCGCCTGCGGCGAAATCGAGTACAGGGCGATTGTCGACGAGGCTGACAATGCCGGTCGGACAGTGTTCGACACAGGCACCGCAACCAGTGCAGTCGGCGCTCGCCGCATCCAGCATGCCGGGAGGCCGGATAGAGACGGCCGCGCTCCGCCTGCTGCCTTTCAGAAAATCACGCCGGGACAATGCTTCCTGCCGCATGGCCATGCCCTCAATGGCTAGGCGGGCCGGGTGGCCCGTAGATGATCTGGAAACCCCACACGAGGAAGCCATACCCCCCAACGATACCAACGGCGAGGATGGGCCAGATCCCGAAGGCCAGGATGAGGAACGTCAGCAATTCGCGGCGCCGGCTGGATTTCGGCGCGGGCGGCGACGGATGATCTGTCAAGACGTCGGACAAAGATGCTTACCTCCGGCGACAATTCATTGCCGCGATACTAGCATCCATCCCCAAGAAAGAAAGAATAATAAACTATACTTTTTCTATCATAATTATATTTGTGTAATGTCAAATCTGGATATGTCGACAGAAATACATCGAAGTGCGAATCATTCCTAGAAAAACGCCGATAATTTAAGATAAATATTATAATAAATAAGAATAATTCAGAATTTACTGAATAATGACGCGGTAAAATAAACACCAGAACGTCAGTCGCGGCCACCGTCCGCGAGAGCGGCAAGGCCGGCCATATCCCTCACCAGAAGCTTCTGGCGACCACCCTCGACAAGGCCCTGCGATTCCCAGGCACTTAGGATGCGCGAGACGGTGTGCAGCGTCGTGCCGGTCATTTCGGCAATGTCCTGCCGGGAGATCGGGAAATCGATACGCACACCCTCGCCTTCCTTGCGGCCGGCCTGCTTGGAGAGCCTGAGCACGGCATGCGCCACGCGGCGCTCCACCTCCTGCGTCGACATTTCCCGGATGCGGGTGTGCGCCTCTTCCAGTCGCTGGCCGATCGTCTGCATGGCGCTGACGGCAAGGCGGGGGTTCTGTTCGACAAAATGCGGCCAGAGATCTGTCGGCCAGCCGAGGATGACGCTTTCCGTCGCGGCCTTCGCGGTGCCCGGATAGTCGGAGCGCTGCAAAGCCTTGGCAAAGCCGAAGAGATCGCCGGGATGCACGACGCGCACGATGATCTGCTGGCCGTCCTCCGTCACCTGCGTCACCTTCAGGCGACCGTGCAGCAGCAGGAAGAAGCTCGCCGCCTGCTGGCCCTGCTCGAAGACGGCATCGCCCTGCGGCACGCGGCGCGCCGTCGCGTGATTTAGCAGCCTGTCGAGATCCTCGTCGCTCATCCTGTCGAACAGGGCAAGCGACCGGACGACGGTCCGGTCAATCTTCACAATCGTTTCCCTTTGCGTGCACCGTCATCGGTGCACCCGGCTTCTATCATGCCTCTCCGCCGGCAAAAAGTTCAGAACGCAAGTCCGCGCGTTTTCAACCTGGCAAGAAGCGGGGCGTACCAGCGTGTATCCTTGACCAGCCGGAAGCCGACATTGTCAGGCGGAACCCCGACCGCGCAACCGCCGCCCTTCGGGTTGCGTACGAACGAACTCAGCGCCGCCCGGTGCTTGCCGCTCGCGACATAGATGCCGCAGGACGACACGTCGTTCACGACGGTACCGGCCTTGTCGAGATTAACGCGCCGGTTGCAGGTCGCCGTCCACTCCCAGATATTGCCGGCGAAATCCGCAAAGCCGTATTCGTTCTCGCCGAAACGGCCGAGCGGCTGCGGCACCGGATCACGCGACGCCTTGCGCGCCGCCTCGCGGTTATAGTCGGCGAGCCAGCGATCGGCCGGATTGGTGCTGTTGATATCGACGCCGAGCGCATCGTCGGGAAACCGGGACCCCGCGGCAAAAGCAAGATCCTGGTCGGTCGGCAACACCCAGACCTCGCCGGTGCGCGCACTCAGCCAGCCGGCATAGGCGATGGCATCATCATAGCTGACGCCGGTCGCCGGTGTCGTGGTGGCATCGTGAGGTGCAAAGCCCGGCTCGGCCGCCGGACAGACGCCGTCGGCCACGCAGCGGCCATAGTCGGCAGCCGTCACCTGATATTTCATGATGGTGAGCGGGCGGCGCATGGTGACGCTCTTCACCGGCCCATCGACGGCAAAGCCGTTGCGGAAGAACTCGCCGCTGTCGCGATACTCGAAGCGGCGCGGCGCGATTTCCACCGTCAACGGCTCGTCCAACACGGGGCCGGTAGCCGCCAATCCGATAAGATCAGCCTTGATCGCGAGCGTGCCGGCAAGTGCCGCCAGCAGCAGGGCGGGAAGCGCAAGTGATTTCAGGGGAATGCCGGGTTTCGATGTCAGCGCAGTCATGAAGGCCTCCTTACGCCTCGCCCGGACGATCGTTCGGCGTCCGGGACTGGGCGCCGATTGGTATGGGAATCGCAGCCTTGCGATCCGCAAGCGCGCCCGTCCCAAGACGGGCGCGCCTTTGTCGGGTGGTGTCAGGCGCCGCTGGGCGGTGTGACCGAGGTCATCAGGTCATCGTTCCAGTCGCCGGTGACGGCGAAGTGGCCGGCGGCACCCAGTTCGAAGGCCTCGATGAGGTTGTGGTTCACATAGGCGTAGATGCCGGGCTGCTGGAAGGTATAGTAGGCCGCGCCCGCCGTGCCGCCCGGAATGAACCAGGTTTCCTGGTCGACATCAGGTGGATTGTGGAACTTGCCGGTCTGCCAGACATAGTCGCCATGGCCGCCGATCAGGTGCGGGCGGGTGTCGCGGTTGGCCTGCGAATGCACGACCAGCACCCTGTCGCCCACCTTGGCCTTCAGCGCGTTGTCGCCCGTCAGTGCGCCCACGGCGCCATTGAAGACGATGTGGCTCGGGGTGAGGGTCCGCATGACCGCAAGCGTATCGTTATAGGCTTCGCCGACGCTGGCATATTTCTTGAAGTTGCCCTCGGCATCACGGGGGACATAAAAGTCCTGCTCGCCGACATAGTAGATGTGGTCATAGGTCAGCTCCTTGCCGTGGCCATCACTCAGGCCTTCGCGCGGCAGCACCATGATGGCGCCGTTCATGCCCGAGGTGACGTGCCACGGCACCATTCCGGGAGGTGCGCAGTGGTAGACGAAGACGCCTGCCTTGGTGGCCTTGAAGCGCAGCACGGTGCGTTCGCCGGGATTGACCACCGTCAGCGCGCCGCCGCCGAGAGCGCCGGTCGCCGCATGGAAGTCGATATTGTGCTGCAGCTCGTTGGTCTCGGGGTTGATCAGCGTCAGCTCGACATAGTCGTTCTGGTGCACCACCATCAGCGGGCCGGGAACCGAGCCGTTGAAGGTCATGGCGTGCACTTCCGTGCCCTTGTCGTCGAGGATCATCTTCTTTTCCTCGATCGTCATGGTGAACTCATAGACCTTCGGGCCGCCTTCGGCCTTCTGGGTGTGGGCGTGCACGAAGGGCGGCTTGACGAGCTCGACCTTCACGCGCTCCAGCTTGGCGATGTCGGCCGCGGTCGCCGCGGCGTTTGTTTCGACCGCGCCGCCTTCGGCGCGGGCCATCGACGCCGCAATGATCGGCGTCAGGACGCCGGCAAACGCGGCACCGCCGAGGATCGTGCGGCGGGTCATCTGAAACTGCTCGGTCATTGAATTTCTCCTTTTCGAAAGGACGGAGCGATGTGCCTATCGCCCGGTCCTCTCTGTTCTAGGAGCATTCGCGCCAACCTCTTTGTGGTGGGACAAACAGGCCCTTCCGGCCGCTGCGGCATTTTGGCAGATGCTGATTTGCTCTTTGCCATCTCGCAAAGAAAGAGCCCGATGGAGGCCCTAGAAACAGCTGACGATTGCAAAGGAAAGTGACATCAATGTCTGCAAATCCCCCCGTCAGTCCATCCGTCGGCCGCCCCGTGCCGCGCGGTCTTTCCCGCACCGGACCAGTGCTCTTCTCCTATGGGTTCCGGCCATTCTTTCTCGGCGGCGCGCTCTGGGCCATCGCGGCCATGGGTCTGTGGATCGCCGCGATAACAGGCCACATCACGATTGCCGAGACCTATGGCGCGCCCAACTGGCACGCGCACGAAATGCTGTTCGGCTTCGCCTCCGCCGTACTCGCAGGCTTCCTGCTGACGGCCGTGCCGAACTGGACCGGGCGCCTGCCGGTTTCCGGCTGGCCGCTGGCAGGCCTCTTTGCGCTCTGGTGCGCCGGCCGCATCGCACTTCTCACCTCCGATGCGATCGGCGTGGCCGTGGCCGCCACCATCGATGCGCTCTTCCTGCCCGTCCTGCTCGCCATCTGCACGCGCGAGGTGGTGGCCGGGCGCAAGTGGAAGGATCTGAAGGTTCTGGCCGGGCTCGCCGCCCTGTCGCTCGCCAATGCGCTCTATCACATGGCAGCCATTCATGGCGGGCACGACCCTAGGGCGATCCGCCTCGCCGTCGCCGCCTATGTCGTGCTGGTCATGATCGTCGGCGGGCGCATCATTCCAAGCTTTACGCGCAACTGGCTCAACAAGTTCGGCCGCACCGATTTTCCGGTGCCCTACAACACCTATGACATGGTCGCGATCCTCGCAGGTGCCGGTGCATTCGGCCTCTGGGCCATTCTCCCCGAGCACCCGGCAACCGCTGCTGCGGGCGCGGCCGCTGGCGCCCTCCATTGCATCCGCCTGCACCGCTGGCGCGGCTGGACGGTGGCACGGGACCGGATCCTCGTCATCCTGCACATCGCCTATATCTTCATCCCGCTCGGCCTTTTGGCTATCAGCCTCAGCGCATTGGGATATCTCGAAGAACGCTCGGTGCTGCATCTGCTCTCGGTCGGCGCCATCGCCTGCATGATGCTGGCGGTCATGACGCGGGCGAGCCTTGGCCATACCGGCCGCGCCCTGGTCGCCTCGAAGGTCACGGTGGCCTCCTATGCCGCCCTCATCCTCTGCGCGCTGGTGCGCCCGCTCGCGGAAATCCTGCCGGACCTCAGCCCCATCCTCTATGCTGCTTCGGGCCTGCTCTGGATCACCGCCTTCGGCCTCTACTGCCTGGAATATGCGCCCATGCTCGCGCGAAAACGCCGCGCACCGCTTTGAAATGCGAAAGGCCCGGAGGTTATCTCCGGGCCTTTTCGTTCATGCGACATCCAGCATCATCTGCGGCGTCCACGGCGGCTCGTAGGTCAGCCGCACCTCGGCATATTCGACACCCGGCACATACCAGACGCAGGCCTGCACCGCCTCCTTGAGGAAATCCGTCGCCGGGCAGAAACGTGTCGTCGTGGTCATGGTGACGTAGACGACCCCGCCCTCCTCCACCACGATGTCGTAGACCAGGCCGAGATCGACAATATTCTTGCCGATCTCGGGGTCGATGATCATGCGCAGGGCGGTGCGGATGTCCTCGGTCAGCGTGGCCTTGTCCATCTCGTTCATCGCCGTCAAGCCTCCCCGATCCGCACGAGGATGCGGTAGGCCGATCCCGTCTCATCGAAATTGCCGGCCCATTGGTGGCCGCGCTTGGTCAGCTCCGGGAACAAGAACAGCGGTTCGCGCGCCAGCACGGCGAAGAGCACCTCGCCCGGCTCCAGCGCTTCGGCAGCCGCAAGAATACGCACCATCGGCTCCGGCGGATCGAGATCGGTGAGGTCGAGATGTTCGGACGGATCCGGCCAGGTTTCGGGGCGATCGGCGTCGACAGAGGTCTCGACGGGCGCCGCGTCCTTCTTCGGCGTGAACAGCACCTCCCAGTCGCCGCCGTCGATCTCGCGGGCTTCATGATCGAAGCCACGCCCTTCCATCACACGAAACAGCGGCTGCGGACGAAACGTCGCAAGCAGCGTCAACGCCTGTCCGGGCTGCAGGTCTTGAACAGCCTGCATGATCGCCTGGAACGGCTCGCCGCCGCTGCGCAGGATCGGCCGCACGTCGAGCACCTTCGGTGTAATCTCGGACATCATTTATCTCCTTGGAAAGCGGATAGAGGCAGAAAGAGGCGCGGCCGCACCATGCCGGCAGGCGCACGTAGCGCAGCCGGCACGATGGAAAGGCGGCGCGCCCGGATGAATTCGCGGATCAGACAAAGCGTCGACAAAAGCTGCCCTGCGACGGCCATCCGGAAAAAGCCGGTCGTTCCGGCAGCAAGGGAGAGCACCGCGATGCCGACGGCACCGTAATAGAGACGGAACAGGATCAACGCGTGGCGCTCGTCGACGAGGTCCTGCACCCGCGGCACGGGCGCACGGCCCAGGACGGGGCCATAGGCCTCCAGCCAGGTGAGAAAGGCGACGATCTTGTAGAGCTGGGCAAGGCCGAGCCCGGTGAGCCAACCGAAAACGAACAGGTAGACGACCGCCGCCACCATATTGCCGGACCTGAGGGAGGGGACGTTGAGAAGGAGGATAGAGATGGCACACAAGCCAAGCGCCGCGAAACTCGCGCAAATGTTCAGTTCCGCCTGCTTTCGCTTCCGCCCACGATAGATGTGCAGGACATCCGCGCCGTAAAGCATGACGGCCATCAGCGTGAGCAGCAGCGCGGCGGCGAAAAGCAGCGCGGCACCGAAAATGCCGGACAGCACGAAGACCACCGCCACGACAACAAGCCCGACAGCCAAGCTCGCACCCCACCAGGCGGCGCGGCTGGTCGAACGCTCGACCTCCGGCGCCAGCAGAAACATCGAGAACAGCCGGTAGCTGACACCGACCGCCGTCGCGCTCAACCAGCCCCCGAGGCCAAGGGCGGCATGCAGCGCGACGCCATCGGCAACGAGCCGGTCGAGCAATGGACTTTCCGTGAAACCGGACAGGGTGGCCGTGAACGCAGAACCGATCAGGGCCGCGCCGACAAGCGCGGCAAGACCGGTGGCGACGAAGCGGGCGGGTAGCGGCAGAGGCCGCGCAGAAAGAAGCGTGACGGCGAGAATGCCGGCAAACAGGCCGAAACCGGCCAGAAGCATAACGCCGCCGATGGGCAGCAGGGCAAGCGGCAGGTCCAATGCCCCAGACAGCGCAACGAACCCGCCCAGAAGGCAGCCCAGCCCGCCGAGCAGCAGCAACAGGGCCGGCATGGCAAAACGCCCGCCGATGACAGGCCGGGCGATGAGCACCGGCACGAATTGCAAGAGCGCCCCGGCCATCAGCAGGCTCAGCCAGCCGATGGCGATGAGATGGACGACGACAAGCGTTTCCGGCGCGCTGATATCGGCAAAGGGATAGCCGTAGCCGGCCACCATCAGCCCCTGCCCCGCCACGAGCATGAGGCAGGCGGCGGCGAAGTAGGACATGGTCCAGCGGGAGAGCGTTGCGCCCGGCATGTCGGTTTGCCTCGCCGCAACCTGTTCAGTGTTCGGAACCGCAGCAGCAGTCGCAGCCGCCGCCGTCTTCCAGCCGGTCGATCTCGACGCGCCAGACTTCCGGACCCTGTTCGAGATAATCCCAGCCGAACTGGCCGGGGAAATTGGTCTCGAGCTGGTAGTGCAAAGGTCGCGGATCGTGATCGCTGGTGATCAGCATGGATTTGCCGGGCATCAATGCGCCAAGCATGCCGAAAATGCGCGGATGGCGTTCGCGCGGCGGAATGGTGCGCACGTCGATGAGGGGCTTGTCCAGGGTCTCAGACATGGTTTGGTGTTTCCGTCCCGGCCGTTCCGATACCGTTCCGGAAGGGCACGGCCCGACCCGACCGGAACCACCTGACGCTAACCCTACGCGCCGCCAGGCACTTTGACCCTGCGCAAACAATCGACGATTTTCAGGCCTCTTGCCGCGCTGCTTGGCATTTCGCAAAGAAGACTGCCCCTGCCGCTCCTACCCTTTCCGCAATCGACACACGAAAAGGAACGCGCCATGCAACAGGCCCTGATCGAGAAATACGGAGAGGCGCGGCTGCCGCGCTATACGAGCTATCCGACCGCGCCCGCCTTCGCTCCCGTCGTCGGCGCCGGCACCTATGGCGACTGGCTGTCTAACATCAAGCCGGGCACCGAGGCCTCGCTCTACCTGCACATCCCCTTCTGTCGGTCCATGTGCTGGTATTGCGGTTGCCACACCACCATCACCCAGAAGGACGCGCCGATCCTCGACTATCTCGACATGCTGCGACAGGAGATCGGCCTCGTCTCCGACCGGGTGGAAAACCGCATCAAGATGAAACACATCCATTTCGGCGGCGGCACGCCGACGATCATGCAGCCGGAGGAGTTCCGCGATCTCATCGGCCTGCTGCGCGCCCGCTTCGGCCTCGTTGCCGGCGCGGAGATCGCGGTGGAGATCGACCCGCGCACGCTGACGGCAGAGATGGCGGCAGCGCTCGGCGAGGCGGGCGTCACCCGCGCGAGCCTCGGCGTGCAGAGTTTCGATCCCGTCGTGCAGAAGGCGATCAACCGCATACAGAGCGAGGCGCAGACCGCCGAGGCCGTGACCCGGCTGCGCGCGGCCGGTGTCGGTGGCATCAATTTCGACCTCATCTACGGCCTGCCGCACCAGACGGTGCAATCCTGCATCGACACGGCGAAGGCGGCGGTCGCCATGCGGCCGGAGCGTTTCGCCGTCTTTGGCTATGCCCACATCCCCTCCTTCAAGAAGCACCAGCGGCTGATCGACGAACGCGCGCTGCCCGATGCCGCCGCACGCGCCGCGCAGGCGGAGGCGATTGCCGAAACACTCGTTGCCGCCGGCTATGTTCGCATCGGTCTCGACCACTATGCGCTCCCGAGCGATGATCTCGCGATCGCCGCAAAACGCGGCCGGCTGCGGCGCAACTTCCAGGGCTATACGACGGATACCTGCGAAACGCTGATCGGCTTCGGCGCCTCGTCCATCGGCCGCACGCCGGATGGTTATGTCCAGAACGAGGTGCCGCCCGGCCTCTATGCCCAGCGCATCGCCTCGGGTCGGTTGGCCACCGTCAAGGGATACCGGCTGACTGCCGAAGACCGGCTGCGCGCCGAAATCATCGAACGGCTGATGTGCAATTTCCGCGCCGACATCACAACCATCGCCGCCCGTCACGGTTTCGACGCGGCCCCCCTTTTGGACGGCAATGCGCGGCTGGCAGCGCTCGCTGATGACGGCGCCGTCGATATAAGCGGCGGCACGGTCACGGTGCGGCAGGATCATCGTTTCATCATCCGCGCCGTCGCTGCCGCCTTCGACGCCTATATCGACCAGTCGGCCCGCACGCACAGCAAGGCTGCCTGAACGCAAAAGGCCCGGCGTGGTGCGGCACGCCGGGCCTTTCTCGCAGATCCTGTGTCCTCTATCCCACAAGACCGCGATAGATCGCCGGCAGCGCCGCTGGCAGCCGGGCGATATTACTGACAATGGCGTAGCCGTTGCGGCCGAAGATGGCGGGCACATAGGCTTGCGCCTCCCGGTCGACCGTCACGCCGAAGACGCCAAGGCCCGTGCGCCGCGCGTCGTTGACGGCGCGGCGGCTATCCTCCAGCGCGAAACGCCCCTCGTAGTGATCGACGTCGTTCGGCTTGCCGTCCGTCAGGATCAGCAGCAGCTTGCGGCGGTTCGGCTGCGCGCGCAGCTTCGCCGCCGCATGGCGGATCGCCGGGCCGATGCGAGTGTAGAAACCCGGCTTCAGCGCCGCGATGCGCGCCTCGACGCCATGGCCCATCGGCTCGCCGAAATCCTTGACCGTCTCGACGCGCACCCAGGAGCGGCGGCGCGAGGTGAAGGTGAGGATGGAATGGCTATCGCCGCAGGCCGCGAGGCCATGGGACAGAACCAGCAGCGCCTCCTTCTCCACGTCGAGCACCCGGCGGTTGTCGAACCAGGCATCAGTGGAGAGCGACACGTCCACCAGGATGGTGACGGCGAGGTCATGCGCCTGCGGCCGGCTCATCAGGTGGATGCGATCGCTGCCCTGCCCGCCGGCGGCGAGATCGCTGCGCGCCCTGACCACCGCATCAAGGTCGAGTTCGGCGCCGTCGAGCTGCGCACGCAGCATTTCATGGCGCGGCCGCAGCACCTCGAATTGCCGGCGCACACGGCGGATGAGGCTTTTCGTATCGGCATCGGTCTCCGGGATCTCGGCCGCATCCGGCGCGGGCGCGGCCAGCACGCGGCAATGGTCCGGCAGATAGGTGGCCGTGCGATAATCCCATTCGGGATAGGTGAACTCGCCCGTCAGCCGCGTGCGGTCGAGCGCTTCCGGCGGCAGGTCGAGATCGAAGCGGAAGCGCGCGGCGGGACGCCCCTTGCGCTCGCCGAGCGTCATGTCGTCGAGTTCATCGGCAGCCGAGGAATCGTGGTCGTCGCTGTCGTCGCCGGGGCGGTCGACATTGACCATCTCGGCCATCGCCAAAATCTTCTCGAAGCGGTTGAGAATGAAGGGGCTGCGTTCGCTCTTGCGGTTCTCCGCCTTCTCGCGCAGCGCCACATGACGCTCCGTTTCCGGTGCGTCGGGGTTTGTTCCCGTGGCCGGCTGGTCTTCATCACCGCGTCCCTCACCCTCCTCGCGCCACAGCGCATCCGGCCAGAGCGGCACGGGAAGCATCGGCAGATAGCCGGCAGGTGCACGATGCGGAAAAATCACCGGCAGCATCTCGTCGGCAAGCCCCGCGCCTTCGCGCAGCAGGCTGAGAATGCGGTTCTCGACATGGCGCTCGACGGAGGGAAGCGGGCGGTGCTGGCGCGCGTCCAGCATGGCTGATGAAAGCCGGAGGTAGCGCTTTGCGAGGCCGGGAAAGGCCGCAAGTACCGCTTTCACCATCGCTTCCGCGCGCTGGAGAATGGCAAGGTCCCGCAGCAGCGGGTCACTTTCGGCAACAGGCTCGAGCGGCATCGCAGCCATGGCGGCGGCGAGCCAGACATAGAGATCGCGGTTGAGTGCGCGCTCCGGGAAAAGGTCGACTGCGCCGGGCAGCATGACGGTCGCGTGGTCGCGGCCGGGCTGCACCAGCTTCTCCTCGCCAAGCCCCATGCGCTGGCGCAACCGCAACCGATGCGTCGAGGTGCGCCCACGCGCCGGCGCGATCTGCACCGCGCCCTCCCCGCCGAAACCGCGAAAGCAGACGGCGAGCACCGGGCGGATATCCTCCAGCCGCACCGCCTGGTCCGGATGGCGCGGCCAACTGCCAGTCTTGCCGACCAGCCGGTGCCAGGCGCGGCCGACAGTCTCCTCAAGCTCCAGAAAATCCAGCATGGTCAGACCTCACCGGATCATCGCATCGGCAATTTCGAGGAGGGCGGCGCGCACATCGGGTTCGTCGGTCAAGGGCTCGATCATCGCCGCGCGCACAGCCTCGCGCACGCCCATACCGCTGTCGATAAGGCAGGCACAATAGACGAGCAGGCGCGTCGAGACGCCCTCTTCGAGGTCGTGGCCCTTCAACGCGCGCAGCCGGTGCGCCAGTGCGACCAGCGGCGCGACGCGCGCCTCGTCCAGCCCGCTTTCCGTGGCGACGACGGCGATCTCGGCGGCCTTCGGCAGGAAATCGAACTCGATTGCAACGAAACGCTGGCGGGTGGAAGGCTTCAGGGCCTTCAAGAGGTTCTGGTAGCCTGGATTGTAGGAAACGACGAGCATGAAGCCGACAGGCGCTTCCAGCACCTCGCCGGTGCGCTCCAAAGGCAGGATGCGGCGGTCGTCGGTCAGCGGGTGCAGCACCACGGCAACGTCCTTGCGCGCCTCGACGATCTCGTCGAGATAACACACGCCGCCCTCGCGCACCGCGCGCGTCAGGGGACCATCGACCCAGACGGTATCGCCACCCTTTAGCAGATAGCGGCCGGTCAGATCGGCGGCGGAGAGGTCGTCATGGCAGGAGACCGTCGAGAGCGGCAGGTTGAGCTTTGCCGCCATGTGGCTGACGAAGCGGGTCTTGCCGCAACCGGTCGGGCCTTTCAGCAGCAGGGGAAGCTGGCGTACCCACGCCTTTTCGAACAGTTCGCATTCGTTGCCGGAGGGACTGTAAGCCGGAATATCCGCGCGGGCGGCCTTGAGCATGACGGTCATTTCGATCTCCAAGTCTTATAGAGGAAAAGTGCCGGCCCCGTGGGATGACGGGGCCGGCCAGCGCTCACTCGGCGGGTTGGACCATCCGCGTGAGGCTGTCGGTACGCTCACGGCCGGGCACCAGCACGGCCCAGATGAACATCAGCGCCGAGACGAGCACGACCACGCCCGAGCCGAGGCGGACCCAGTAGAACAGTGCCAGCTGGTCCTGCACGTCCATGAAGCTTTCGCCGAGCACACGCTGGAGGTGGATCTGCACGACGCCCGCAAAGGTAAGCGCGAAGGTCATGACCGACATGGCTGTGCACATGATCCAGAAGCTGACGATCGAGAGCCACTGGTTATAGGGCTGGCGACCACGGATCTCCGGGATGGCATAGGCCATCATGGCAAGGTTCAGCATCACATAGGCGCCGAAGAAGGCGAGGTGTCCGTGGGCGGCCGTCATCTGCGTGCCGTGGCTGTAGTAGTTCACCGACGACAGCGTGTGCAGGAAGCCCCAGACGCCCGCGCCGAAGAAGGCCATGACCGAGCAGCCGATCGACCACAGCAGGGCCGCCTTGTTCGGATGGTTGCGGCCGGCCTTCCAGGTCATCACGAAGGTGAAGATGACCATGGTGAAGAAGGGCGCCACTTCCAGCGTCGAGAACAGCGAGCCGATCCACTGCCAGTAGCCCGGCGCGCCGATCCAGTAATAGTGGTGGCCGGTACCCAGAATGCCCGAGAAGAGCGCCAGGCCGACGATGACATAGAGCCACTTTTCCACGACCTCGCGGTCGATGCCGTTAAGCTTGATCATCAGGAAGGCGAGCACGGAGGCCATGATCAGCTCCCAGACACCCTCGACCCACAGATGGATGACGTACCACCAGTACATCTTGTCGAGCGCGAGGTTCGCCGGGTTGTAGAAGGCGAAGAGGAAGAACAGCGCCAGACCCCAGAGACCGAAGAGCAGGATGTTGATGACCGTGGTCTTGCGGCCCTTCAGCGCCGTCATCGTGATGTTGAACAGGAACATCAGCACGACCACGACGATACCGACCTTGGCGATGAAGGTCTGCTCGAGGAATTCGCGGCCTTCATGGATGCGGAACATGTAGCCGACGACCGTCAGGCCCGCCGCGACGAAGAACATCCAGAACTGCGCGATCGCGAGCCTGGGGCTGTAAAGCTCCGTCTCGGTCTCCTCGGGGATCATGTAGTAGGTGGCGCCCATGAAGCCCATGAGCAGCCAGACGACGAGCGCATTGGTGTGGATCATGCGCACGATGTTGAAGGGCAAGAGTTCGGACAGTGTATTGGGCAGCACATAGATCGTGCCGGCCACGACGCCGAAGAGTACCTGGGCGAGGAAGAGGCCGAGCGCGCCGTAAAAATACAGCATCGCGACCTTTTGCGTTTGATATTTCATGTCGTGTCTCCTGAGCGCAATCGGTCAACCGGCATCGTTCGGCGGCCAGTTCTGGGTCTTGATCTTGCTCGTCCATTCGAGGAAGTCGGCGAGGTCGTTGACCTCCTGTTCGGTAAGGTTGAACTGCGGCATCTGCCGCCGGCCTTCCGCACCGCTCGGCTGGGCGGCCATCCAGGCCTTCAGCGCCTCGCGTGCGCCCTCCGGGTCTTCCACGCCGCCATAGCGCTTCCACACATTGCCGAGCTCGGGCGCGAAATAGGCGCCCTCACCCAGCAGCGTGTGGCAGTTGATACAGGCGTTCTTTTCCCAGACGTGTTTGCCGCGCGCGACGCTGTCGGTCAGTGTCGTCTCGTCGGTGGATACCGTGCGCATGTAGTAATGCGAATGGGCGGTCAGCCCCACGAAGATCGTGAAGAAGAAGATGGACCCGCCATAGAAGACGTTGCGGGCCCCGGTCTTGGTTAGGCGCTCTGCCATCCCCTGGTCCTTTCCTTGGCCAGAACCCCTCGGGCACCGGCGTCAAACCCCGCGAAACTGGGTGCCGGCGATCCCCTCGCCGACGATGCGGGACGCTCCGTTCTAGCGCCGCATGAAAAGGCTTCTTTGCGCGCAGGCAAAGATCAGCGCGGTTCGTCAGCCGATGAGCGCGACGGCGACGGCGCGCAGGAGCGCGAGCGAGAGCAGCACCGCCGGCCAGGCGAGCAGCGCGGATCGGAGGACGCCGCGCTGCGCCCGCAGCTCCAGGAAATCGAGGATGACGATACGTCCCTTCGCATAGGCCATGACGAGCACGGCGGCGATCGGCACCAGCAGGCCGCCGCCGAGGCCGCCGACGAAGGCACCGCCGAGGGCGAGCGTCAGCAGCATGGCAAGGGTGGCGATGAACTGTTCGCGGGCCTGTCGGGTCATGGCTGCCTCAGGTGAGATAGACGATGGGGAACATCACGAGCCAGACGAGGTCGATCACGTGCCACAGCGTCGCGATCATTACGACATTGGCCCGCGACGGACGCCAGGCGACGAGGAGGAGGATGCCCGTGCCGAAGACGACATGCAGCAGGTGGAAGCCGGTGACGAGGAAATAGAGTTCCGCAAGCGTGCCGGCTCCGCCGATGCCGGAGCGGATTTCCACCGTATATTCGGCGATCTTCACCGCCGCGAAGGCGAGGCCGAAAAGCGCCGCAAGCATGAGGGGACGGCGGACCGCACCCGCGCCGCCGCGAACCGCCAGCGCCGCCTGCCAGCCGCTGGAGACGAGAAGCACGGTGTTGAGGGCCGCAAGCCCCGGATGGAGATGCGAGCGGAGAAGGGACGCGCCGCCGGCATCCACCACCGTCGTCACCAGAAAGGCGACGAGCAGCGCGCCGAAGGCGGCAAGCTCGCTCCACACCAGGATCCAGAGCAGCAGGCAATCGCCTTCCCCGCTCCTAGCCTTCCGGACCGCCATGTCCATATCGTCTATCGTCGCCATGGCCTTTCCTAGCGCAGGCGCCCGCGGCCTTCTTTGCGCCGGCACAAAGAGCGGCGATGGCGGGTGCTGCATGATGGCGGCAAAACGAAAGGACCCTTCCATGACTTCCATGACGGATGCGCAGTTCGGCCTCCTCGTCGCGGCGCCGGTCATCGCCGGCTTCGCCCTGATGCTCTATCGCATGGGCGTGCTGCAGGGAGCCGGAACGTTCTCTGCCGTCGGCGCCTCGGTGGTCATCGCCGCCGTGCTGTTCTTCGGCCAGTAGGAGGCGGTGATGAACGTCCCAACCCTTGCCGCCGCCGATATCGGCCGGCTCGAAGCGCTTCATCGCGACCTGCTCGACCTGTGCCTGCGCCTTGAAGCGGCGGCGGGCGAGCCGGGGCTGGCCGGAGAGCTGTGCGAGCTTGCCGATACCGTTCCGCCGCTCCTCGGCGCCGTGCACGAGCTTGAGGAACGCCTGCTCTTTCCCGATTTCGACCGGCACGCCGGCTCGTGTTTCGCCGCTATCGCGATCGAGCGGCTGAAGGCGGAGCACCGATGCGACCGGCTCGCGGCCGACGAACTGTCGCTGACGCTGAAGGCCGTCGCCGACGATCGCTGCGGGCTCTCGCCGCAGACGGTTTCGCGCATGATCGGCGGCTTCCAGGAGAGCCTGCGCCGCCACGTCTTCTCGGAACAGATGATCCTGGAAGCGCTTCTCTCGGCAAAGGCGGAAGCGCGCGACGTCTTCGCCTGAGCCGCCCCTCAGTCGCGTCCCGTCGCCGCATTCCGCCCGCGCGAAACCCAGGCCGCGCCCTCCTGCCTGTGCAGGAAGCCATTCGAGAAGCGCACGCCGGGATAGACCCTTGCCAGGCCCGCGATCGCCTCTTCGCCGTCGATCCGGCCATTGAGCAGCGCACGGTAGAGGCCCGCCACCTCGACCATGTCGCAATCCTGCGGCGACAGCCGGATGCGTGAAAGACCCGCCTCGACCAGCGGCGCCAGATCGTCGACAAGCACCACGCAACTGTTCGACATGGTCTGCACGCCGTTCAGCACGAGGAAGGACTGGCGGTCGAGCGTGCGCAGCGGCAGGCTGTCGGGTTCCTCGCCGCAGACGAACTGGCAATTGTCCTTCGTCAGCCCCTTGGAGCGTGCATGGGCGCAGCGCGCCGAGATGGCGAGAGGCATGCGGCCGAAGGCAAAAATCTCGAAGGAGAAGTCCGGCATGGCCGCCAGCATCGGATGGATGGATGCAGCCGGCAGTTCCGGCGGCAGGCAGATGTTTTGCGCCCCGCGGGCGGCGAGCAGCCGCGCGGTCGCCGCATTGTAGACGTTGACCAGCGGCCCGATCGCATGCGGCCTGCCCTTGAGGAGGCCGAGCGCCGAAAGGTCGTTGGCTTCGATGGGGTGGATGCTGTCGGCGATCAGGTCGCGCACATGGCGGCTTTCCCGCGGCAGCGTCACCATGGCGAGGGAGGAAAGCGTCACCCGCTTGCCGGCCGCCTCCAGCCGCTCGACGACCTCGGCGATATGCGGCTCGCTGAAATGCTGGCGTTTGGAACAGACCGTTTCGCCGAGCGTCACATGCTCGACCGCCGCCTCGTCCGCGATGCGGAAATAGAAATCGCGCCATTTCGGCCCGTCCCAAAGGAAATAGACCGGCCCGAGGCTGAGCGCCGGCTTGCCCGCATTTGTCGTCATCTCGTCTCCTATCGCCAGCGCTTGTCATAGGCGCCGGCGGTGGTGCGTTGACCCTCGCTCATCGTTCGCAACCGGGCGACGAGCACGGCCCGTTCCGCAGGCGTCGCGTCAAGTGCCTTCTTCAGCGAGGACACCACTTCCGCGACATAGGCCTTGCCGCGCTGGCGGCCCTCGATCTTGAGTGCCGAGACGCCGGCCGCCCTCAGCGCGTCGATCTCATCGATCACGTCGAGCGAGACCGGATCCTCGAAGGCATAACCCTCGACGCCGCCAACATCGAAACGCCCCTTGCAGAGCGTCGGATAGCCGGAGGCCTCGCCGGGGCCGAAACGGTTGATCGTATAGGCACCCAGTTCGGAAACGAGATCCGCCCCGTCCTGCCGGTAGCGCACATGACTTGCCGGCGAGCAGACGCCGTTCATGTTGGGCGATTTGCCGGTGGCATAGGAGGAGAGCGAGCACCGCCCCTCCGCCATGACGCACAGCCCGCCGAAAGCAAAGACCTCGACCTCGCAATCGATCTGCCGCGTCAGCCGGGCGATGTCCTGCACCGTCAGCACGCGTGGCAGCACGACGCGCCTGGCCCCGAAGGCTTCGACGAGGAAACGGATCGCATCCGCGTTCGAGGCAGACGCCTGGACGGAGACGTGCAGCCGCTGCTGCGGGTATTTTTCCGCCACATAGGCCATCAGGCCGAAATCGGCCAGGATCAGCGCATCGGCGCCCAGCGCCACGGCATCGTCGGCAGCCGAATACCACAGCGCCTCATCGCCCGCCCGCATGAAAGTGTTGAGCGCGACGAAGGTCTGCACGCCCTTGCGCTGTGCCAGCGCAGTCGATTGGCGCAGCTCCTCGCGACTGAAGTTCAGGCCGGGGAAGTTACGGGCATTGGTCTCGTCGCGAAAGCCGCAATAGACCGCATCGGCACCGGCCTCCACCGCCTCGCGAAAAGCGGCGGGCGTGCCGGCGGGGCAGATCAGTTCCATGTGGTGTCCCTTCCTTCCAGCGCTTTGCTGCGAATGAATCGTGCCGTGCCCGCAACCAGGAACGAGAGCGGCCCGGCGAGCCTGCCAAGTTCGCGCGGCAGGTCGATGGCGCTGTCGTCGAGCGCATTGCGCAGCGCCAGCATGGCCTCCATGTCGCCGGTAACCGAAAGCTCGCGCGAGAAGAACAGCGCATCCGCATCGCAGCGGCCTTCGAGCAGGCCGAGCAGCAGCAGCAGCGGCCCCTCGACGCGCGCATCGGCTTGCGGCGGCTGCCCGCGTGAGACCGCCAGCGTTTGCGCCGCCGGAACGACGGTGAAATGGAGCGGCAGGTCGGTCGGGGAAAAGCAGTAGCGCGCCTGGCGATAGGTGCCGAGCCGTTCGAAAAGATCGGGGTGGGCCTTCAATACACCGGAAAAGATCAGGCGCGCCACCCGCTCCACCAGCCAAAGGGGGGCGACGTCGACCGGTTTTGCGAGAAAGAGCGGAAGGGATTGCATGCGGCTAGCCTTGGAGAGAAGCGTCAGGCCGAACCTAGGGAGCCCGGCGGCAAAGGAGTTTGCGCCAGGTCAAAGACCGCGCCATTTTTCCCCGGCAAGGAAAGGTATGAAAGCCGATGCCCCCATTCCGCGCCATTTTGGCAACCTCCAGGATTTCGTCGCTTTGCTAGAGCGGCGGGCACGGCTGAAGCGCATTTGCGAGCCCGTCTCGCTGGTCCACGAGATTACGGAAATCCATCGCCGCGTGCTGGCCGAGGACGGGCCGGCGCTGCTCTTCGAACGGCCGGTCGATGGGAAAGGTCGGGTCCAGCCGATCCCTCTGCTTACCAATCTCTTCGGCACACGCGAGCGCATCGAATGGGGTTTCGGCCTTGAGACCGGCCGGCTGCCACACCTCGCGGCCTTCCTTGCCGACCTTCGCGAGCCGCAGCCGCCGCGCTCCATGCGGGACGCCTGGCAGAAACTGCCCAATCTCAGGGCCGCCCTGTCGATGAACCCGCGCGAGACACGGCGTCCGCCCTGCCAGGAGATCGTCTGGCGGGGCGACGACGCCAATCTCGACGACCTGCCGATCCAGACCTGCTGGCCGGGTGAACCTGCCCCCCTCGTCAGTTGGCCCCTCGTCATCACGCGAGCACCGGACGATCCTGCCGACGTCAATGTTGGTATATACCGCATGCAGAAGCTCGGCCGTAACCGGTTGATCATGCGATGGCTGGCGCATCGCGGCGGGGCACGGCACCATCGCCTCTGGAAGGCGCTGGGACAGCACATGCCGGTCGCTGTCGTTATCGGAGCGGATCCCGCAACGATCCTTTCAGCCGTCATGCCGCTGCCGGACGGCATGAGCGAATTGAGTTTTGCCGGTGTGTTGAAAGGCCGGCGACAGGAGACGGCGCGCGGCGTGACTATCCCCACACCCGTACCGGCCAGCGCCGAAATCGTTCTCGAAGGAACGGTTTCTGCCGTTGAGACTGCCGAGGAAGGCCCGTATGGCGACCACACAGGCTATTACAATTCGGTCGAACCTTTCCCGGTGATGAAGCTAACGGCGATCACAATGCGCAAGAACCCGCTCTATCTATCCACCTATACCGGCCGTCCGCCGGACGAGCCATCGAGGCTCGGCGAGGCGATGGGCGAACTCTTCGTACCGTGGGTAAAACGCCAGTTTCCAGAAATCCTCGATCTGTGGCTGCCGCCGGAAGCCTGCTCTTACCGTGCGATGATCGTTTCCATCGACAAACGATATCCGGGACAGGCGCGCCGAATCATGATGGGCCTCTGGTCGATGCTGCCGCAATTTAGCTACACGAAGCTGATCATCGCAGTGGATGGCGACATCGATGTCAAAAGCTGGCGGGACGTGATCTGGGCGCTCTCCACGCGCTTCGACGCCAGCCGCGACGTTATGCTAGTGGAAAACACGCCGATCGACTATCTCGACTTCGCCTCTCCCAAATCCGGCCTCGGCGGCAAGCTGGGCCTGGACGCCACGACAAAGATCGGCACGGAAGTCGGTCGCGACTGGGGTCAGGTCCTTACGATGACGCCAGAGGTGACGGCTGGGGTTGACGCACTTTGGTCTTCTCTCGGCCTGGGGGAGGCCGGCAGGTGAATCGGGTCGTCATTGGTATCTCCGGCGCTTCCGGTGCGGCACTCGGTGTGCGCATTGTCGAACGGCTCGCGTCACTGTCCACCGTCGAAACGCATCTCGTCATCTCCGATGCGGCGCGGCGCACGGTGGATTACGAATGTGGTCCGGAGGCACTGACTCGCCTCCTCTCCATCGCCACCCACCATCACCCGATCGGAGATATCGGCGCTTCGATCGCAAGCGGCACATTCCCCGTTCGCGGGATGATCGTCGCCCCGTGCTCCATGCAGACGCTTTCGGCAATCGCCACGGGACGCAACGATTCACTGCTGACGCGCGCCGCTGATGTCCAACTGAAGGAACGCCGCCGGCTCGTGCTGCTTGCGCGAGAAACTCCGCTACATCTCGGCCACTTGCGCAACATGTGCGCAGTGACCGAGATTGGCGCCATCGTCATGCCGCCGGTTCCCGCGTTCTACCATCACCCGAAGTCAGTAGAAGACATCGTCGACCATCTCGCAGCACGCGCGATCGATCTCCTCGCCTTGTCTCACGCCCCGCTTTCGAAGAGCTGGCAGGGGACATGATACAGAGTTGACGACGGCAGCAAGATCTTGCAGCGCTGCGGACAATACTGCTCTGCTTGAATTGCATGGGCTATTTTACACATCGGTCTTCAATGTGAAAAACTGAAGACCGCGGCTCTTCACCCGTAGCGCCGATGTGGAAATCGAGGTGAGTCTTGTGGAAGGCTGCCCAATGCCAGGCTGCTGGCTTGTTCCAAGCTTTCGAGCATCGCGGCGAGCAGTTCGCTATCGACAGCCGAATGGCTGTTCAAAGCGCCGAAGACGGCCTCAATGTGCTCTTCTCGCCTGAAAAACAGGGCGCGATCATCTGGATGAATTATCAACGTCAGGAAATCTCCCTAATAGCTCTCAAATCCGCGATTGCTTGTTCTTCAAATCTCGAGTGGCGGGAACATGACCGAGTGTTTGCCGTTCGACATCGCCATTGCTCGTCACAATGCCTTGCCAGGCCCTGTTGCCGCAACGCAGCGTCAGCCTCCAGAGACCGTCGTCGTCGCCCACGCCCTTCTCCACGACGCTCCTGAAGAGCTTCCGCGTCATAAGCGCGCGCACTCGAGCCTCGCTCATATCGAAGGTTCTCGCGATAAACGCCACGTCCAGGAAAAACTCCTTGTAAGAGCTCTGTTGTGACGACGGTGCATCTTTTGCGATCTTTGTCATGGCGCTCCGCCAGCCAGCTCAGGCCGAGAACATAGTTGATTTCGAAGTCCGACCGGTCCTCATGTTCCTGCCAACGACACAATCGTGTTTTGGATCGGCTCGTACTTAATGTCTCAGTTGAGAGAGATTGCGTAAGGAGCCGGAGGGAGATCGTTTTCTCCGGCCCTCTTCTTCGATTTGTTCGCGTGTTTACAGGCCCAGCCCTGCGATGGCCGCATCCATGCGCTCGCGAGCCTTCTTCGGCAGCTTGCCGGTTTTGACGGCCTCGAGGTTGGACGGTGCATCGCCGACCACGACGACGCCCACCATGCCCATACCGACATGCGGTGTGCATTTGACGCCATAGGCGCCAGGTTTGTCGAAGGTGACCTTATAGGTCTCGTTCATTTTGCTCTTGAAGGCTTCTGCCCCCTCAGGGATGAAACCTTTGATCGTTTCGACATTGTGGCCCTTGTCGGTGGGAATGAACGTGACGGTATCGCCGGGGGCGACCTTAACGAAAGCGGGCTCGAACACCATGGCGCCTTCGGCGCCCTTGTTGAGCATGTGCACTTCGAAGTCTGCCGCACCCGCCGGAAGGGCAAGCGAGATGAAGGTTGCTGCGGCGCCGACGATGCACTTTGCTATGATACGCACTAAAGTTCTCCTTGCTGACGAACGTCATACGTTCATATGCAAAGGATAGGCGACGGGGCATCTCCCTTCTTTGACGTTGATCAAACAACGGGAAGAGATGCGCCTCGTCGGCAGAACCGTGCGTGCAAACTTGCCTAAGGCCGCTGACCCTCTCATCTCATACCAACATGGCGGGGATCGCTCGCTGATCCTAACGATAGGCCGCCGTCATCGAGCGTGGTACGGTTGACGCTCTTACCCATGGAGGAGGCTGGAATGGTGATCGCATTGATCGGCAGATTTCACGAGATGCGGCAACAACTGTATAATTCTCTCCATCACTGTGAGGGTCCCGTGTTTGATAGTTTGGATAAAGGCGTCGAGGCGATCTTCGAGGCCATTATGAGCTACAAACCTCGCAATTTGGCCGAGTACCGAGAGACTTTATTATTTTTGATCAATGCGATTTCCCGCAACGACGACGGTAATAACAGCAGGCTGATCTCGAGACTCGAGGAATTAATCAACCAAGCCGTGGACGAACTTCGCGTGATTGGAACAATCAAGACGTTATCGTAGAGATTAGCTACGAGACCCCAAGCCTTAGGCGAACCGGTCAGCGTAACGAGAAATAAGACCTTCGCTAAATTAGTCGCTTCATAATTAGTCGTACCTTTGATAAAACTGCGGGATTTTGGCAACGCGTTCTCCGGCTGCCTACCCGCGTTGCTTCGGCAATTGCCGCTGCGCAAAGAGGTCTCATTGCACCGTTCTGGCCTAAACTTGATTTTCGTCAAGTTCTGGCTTGAGATTGTCGTGCCAACTTCATTTAATCCCACCACGTCCTTGACTTCAGGTTTGCCAATATGCGTTCCTGAACACGAGCGCGTTGCAGTGTCTCGTGCCTTGAAGTTGGTGAGGGAGATCGGAGATGGGGCAACTCACGACGGGGGAACGGGACTTCGGTGCGATCATCCTGATCGTGCTCGCAATCATCGGCATCGCAATGGCCGCTGCGGGACGATCCGATGTGCTCGGCATCCACGGGGCTATGGTTCTCGTCTACTGTCTCGCGCTGCTCTTCTTACTCCTCTCCGGCGCCTTCGGCACGCCGCCGAGCGCCGCCCGCCTCACCCGCTACTATGACGATCCGATCAAGGTCGGCGTGGGATTGACGCTGTTCTGGGCGATTTTCGGCATGTTCATCGGCGTGTGGGCAGCCGCGCAGCTCGCCTGGCCCAGTCTCAACTTCGATACGTCGTGGGCAAGCTTCGGCCGCATCCGCCCGGCACATACGTCCGGCGTCATCTTCGGCTTCGGCGGCAATGCGCTGATCACCACCTCGTTCCATGTCGTTCAGCGAACATCGCGGGCGCGCCTTGCCGATCAGCTTTCGCCCTGGTTCGTGCTCCTCGGCTTCAACCTCTTCTGTCTAATTGCGATTTCCGGCTATTTCCTCGGCGTTACCCAGTCCAAGGAATATGCGGAAGCCGAATGGTACGCCGATATCTGGCTGGTTATCGTCTGGGTCACCTATTTCGTGCTTTATGTGCGTACGCTTGCCCGCCGGAAGGAGCCTCATATTTATGTGGCCAACTGGTACTACATGGCGTTTATCATCGTCGTAGCCATCCTGCACATCGTGAACAATCTCGCGGTTCCGCTCTCGTTTGCTCATGCGAAGAGCTACACGATCTGGGCGGGCGTGCAGGATTCCATGGTGCAATGGTGGTACGGGCACAATGCCGTGGCGTTTTTCCTGACCGCCGGCTTCCTGGCAATGCTTTACTACTACCTCCCCAAACGCGCGGAGCGGCCGATCTTTTCCTACCGGCTGTCGATACTCAGCTTCTGGGGCATCACCTTCTTCTACATGTGGGCGGGCTCGCATCACCTGCACTACACCGCCCTGCCCCACTGGGTGCAGAACCTCGGCATGACCTTCTCCGTAATGCTGCTTGTACCCTCCTGGGCCTCGGCGGGCAACGCGCTGCTGACCCTCAACGGCGCCTGGCACAAGGTACGCGACGACGCGACCCTTCGTTTCATGATGATGGCGGCGTTCTTTTACGGACTTTCCACTTTCGAAGGTTCGTTCATGGCAATTCGCCCGGTCAACGCCCTTTCTCACTATACCGACTGGACGGTTGGCCACGTTCACGCTGGCGCGCTCGGCTGGGTCGCGATGATCACCTTCGGTTCGCTCTACACGCTGGTGCCGGCGATCTGGAAGCGGGAGCGGATGCACTCGGCGATCCTGGTCGAGGTCCACTTCTGGCTCGCGCTGGCGGGAACGCTCATCTACGTCTTCGCCATGTGGAACTCGGGTATCATCCAGGGTCTCATGTGGCGCACCTATTCTCCAGACAACACCCTCGTCTATTCCTTCGTGGACACGCTGCTGGCGATGTACCCCTATTACATCGCGCGCGCCTTCGGCGGCCTTCTCTTCCTCATCGGAGCGATCGTCGCAGCCTATAATATCTGGATGACCGTTCGTACGCCCGCCGCCGCGACGCTTGCCCTCGACGACGATTCGCCGGGCGACGAGCGACAGATCAGCGGCGCAACCCCCACGCCTGCGGAGTAGCCGATGCCGGAACTGATGCACAGGAAACTCGAACGCTCCGCAACGGGCTTCATGCTGGCCATTATCGCCGCCGCAAGCGTCGGCGGCATCGTGGAGATCGCTCCACTCTTCACAATCGACGACACGGTCGAGACCGTCTCCGACATGCGCCTCTATACGCCGCTGGAACTTGCCGGCCGCGACATCTACGTGCGTGAAGGCTGTTACGCCTGCCATAGCCAGATGATCCGCACGCTCCGTGACGAGGTGGAGCGCTACGGTCCCTATTCGCTCGCCGTCGAATCGAAATACGATCACCCGATGCTGTGGGGCTCGAAGCGCACCGGCCCGGACCTTGCTCGCATCGGCGGCAAATATTCCGATTTCTGGCACGTCGCCCATCTCAACAATCCGCGCGACGTCGTACCGGAATCCAACATGCCGTCCTACCGCTGGCTTGGCACCAACCCGCTGAAGCTGGCCGACCTGCCGCTGGCACTTCGCGCGCAGCGTGCCGTCGGCGTGCCCTATACCGACGAGATGATCGAGAACGCCGCGCGCGACGCCTATGGCCAGGCCGTGCCCGACAGCGAGCAATCGTCCGGCGTCACGGAACGCTACGGCGAGGCGACGCAGGTCTCGGCCTTTGACGGTGTGACAACCAATGTGACGGAGATGGACGCGCTCGTGGCCTATCTCCAGGTACTCGGCCAGCTCACCCGCGCGGCCTATGAGAACACTGCCGCGCCGGAACAGATGCCGGATCCGGACAATTGAGGTGACGAGATGGCGCTGACACACGAGACACTGCTCGAAGGCGCGAAATTGTGGGGCCTGTTTTACCTGATGGGCTTTTCGATCTGCGTGCTGATCTACACCTTCCTGCCCTCCAACCGGGAGCGTTTCGAACGGGCGGAGCGGGAGATTTTCGACGAGGACGATGGCCCATGGAAGTAAAAGAGGTCGACCCCGTCAGCGGCCGCAAGACGACGGGCCATATCTGGAACGGTATCCGCGAGCTCGACACGCCCATTCCGCGCGGCGTCCTGCTCTTTCTTATCGTCACGCATATCTTCGCCGTGCTCTGGTGGGTGCTGATGCCTACCTGGCCACTCGGCAAGACTTATACAAAGGGCGTGCTCGGCGCCGACCAAAAAGCAACCGTCGAGGCGTCGATCACGGAGGGCATCGGGGAGCGGGCCCCTTGGGTTTCACGCATCGAAAGCCTGTCCTACGACGAGGTTCGCGCCGACGAACCGCTGATGGAGACGGTGCGTGTCAACGGCCATCAGCTCTTCGGCGACAATTGCGCCGCCTGCCACGGCCGCGACGGCAAGGGCCGCGAGAACTATCCCGACCTCACAGACGACGACTGGATCTGGGGTGGCGGGCCGGAAGCGATCGCGCAGACGCTGACAGTAGGCATCAATTCGCGCCATGCGGAAAGCCGCGTCGGCCAGATGCCCGCATTCGGCCGCGATGAGATGCTCGACGCCGGACAGGTAGTGGACGTCGCGAGCTACGTTGCCTCCCTTAGCGATCCGGCCGTGTCCACCGCCGACAACGTCGATCAGATGGACCGGGGCCGCGAGGTTTTCCAGACGACCTGCATTGCCTGCCATGGCGAGGACGCCAAGGGCAATCCGGAACTTGGCGCTCCCAATCTCACGGACAACCGATGGATCTACGGCGGCAGCCTGCAGCGCATCATCGCGACCATCCACGGCGGCCGGCAGGGGCATATGCCGACCTGGGACGAGCGGCTGGCGCCGGCCGAGATAAAGGTGCTGGCGCTCTATGTCGACGACCTCGGAAAGAGGGCACCCTAGATGACGGATGCCGCGCCCGCCCGCCCGCGAGGGTTTCACCTCCTTTGGATTCTGGCGGCGGCAACGATCGTCGTCTTCGTGGGCGCCAATGCCCATCTCGTTTACGTCGCAGTCTCCAGCCAGACGGGCTGCGTGGCGCATCTAAAGGATAAAAGCGGAACGCCGGGCGAATATCGCGCGGCCAAGTCTGCGTGCTGAAAGGAGACGATGATGGCTGCGAGGCAACATAGGCCTGAACTTGTATCCGAAGTCTCGGATATCGAGGAGATGCGCAACGAGCAATGGAAGCGCCACCTGTCGGCACAAGCGCCCATGCGGTGGCTCGCCAGCGGCTGGCGCGATCTGTGGACCAACCCGGTACCAAGCCTTCTCTACGGGCTCGCGGTCTTCATCGCCTCGATCGTCTTCATCGTCTACATGTTCCATACCGGACGGGACTATTTCCTTTTCCCGGCACTTGCGGGTTTCCTGATCGTCGGCCCGCTGGTTGCCGCCGGCCTCTATCTCAAGAGCCGCGATATCGAGGCCGGCGCACAGCCGACGCTGCGCTCCATGCTGGCCGTGCGTCCGCTAGCGGGCGCGCAGGTATTCTTCACCGGCATGTTGCTCGCCATGCTGATGCTCCTTTGGATGCGCGCGGCAGTCCTTGTCTATGCGCTGTTCTTCGGTGTGCGCCCTTTTCCTGGGCTCGACTACGTCACCGGGATGCTCTTCACCACGCCCACCGGCTGGGCCATGCTGCTGGTAGGTAGCCTGATCGGGGCACTGTTCGCCGGTTTTGCCTTCGCCGTCAGCGTCTTTTCCATCCCTATGCTGCTCGACCGGCGTGTCGATGCGTTGACCGCCATGGGCGTCAGCACGGCGCTCGTCTGGAACAATCTCACGCCCATGCTGGCCTGGGGCGCCATCGTGCTCGGCCTTTTCCTCATCTCCGTCGCGACGGGGCTTCTGGGTCTGGTCGTGATCTTTCCCTGGCTCGGGCATGCCACCTGGCACGCCTATAAAGAAATGCGGTAGCGACCATGTCCTGCTGCGCCGCCGAGATAGGATTGGATATATCGCAATCGCGTACCGGCTTCTCAGCCGACGAGTTGGCGATGACCAGCAAGGATCTCGGCAACGGCCTTCGCCAGAGCGTGCTCTCGATCCCCGCCATGCATTGCGGTGCCTGTATTGGTGCGATCGAGGCCGCCCTCACCGCGGTGCCCGGCGTTGAGCGGGCACGCGCCAACCTCTCGCTACGCCGCGTCACGATCGACTGGAAACGAGATCGGCAGGTTGCACCAGACCTCCTTGGAGCAATCACAGCCATTGGATATGAGGCCAACCTTCCCACAGCCGAGATCGACGGCGAGGATGAGATTCTTGCGGGACTGGTGCGTGCGCTCGCCGTCGCCGGCTTCTGCTCCATGAACGTTATGCTGCTGTCCGTTTCAGTCTGGTCGGGGGCGGACGCTGCGACACGACAAACGTTCCACGCAATCTCGGCACTGCTTGCGCTGCCGGCAATTTTCTATGCAGGCGCGGGCTTCTACCGCTCAGCCTGGCAGGCACTCTCCCATGGCCGCACCAATATGGACGTGCCAATCTCTATCGGCATCCTCCTCACCTTCACGCTCAGTCTTTACGACACCGTCACCAACGCTCCCCATGCCTATTTCGAGGCCGCCACGTCGCTGATCTTCGTTCTGCTGATCGGTCGGGTGCTCGATCATGCGATGCGTCGGAAAGCGCGCTCTGCTGTCGCCGCCTTGACACGGCTGATCCCACGTGGGGCGAACGTGCTGCAAAACGACGGCAGGCTGGACTTCGTAGAACTGGGAGACATCAAGGCGCGGATGCGCCTTCGCATCGCTTCCGGCGAGCGTGTGCCGACCGATGGGGTGTTGGAGAACGGGCGCGCTGAACTCGACGCCGCCCTTATCACCGGCGAAAGCCTTTGGCGCAGCGTCCGCGCCGGGGAGGCCGTGCAGGCGGGGGAACTGAACCTCGGCAACCCCTTCGTGCTGCGCGCCACCAACGCGCCGGCAGATTCCACGGTCGCCGAGATGACGAGAATGATCGAGGCGGCCGAGGATGGCCGCTCGCGCTACCGGCGGCTCGCCGACCGCGCAGCCGGCCTATATGCCCCCGTTGTTCACAGTCTCGCTGTCCTCGCTTTCATCATCTGGTTCATCGCGAGCGGTAATTTGCATACCGCGCTCACTATCGCGGTCGCCGTTCTCATCATCACTTGCCCCTGCGCGCTGGGGCTCGCGGTACCCATGGTACAGGTCACTCTGGCCCGCCACCTCTTCGAACGCGGTGTGATGGCAACCGACGGCTCCGCTTTTGAACGCCTGCGCGAGATCGATACGGTCGTCTTCGACAAGACGGGCACGCTGACGACGGGGGCGCCTCGCCTGCTCGGCATTGACGGGATCACTCCGGAAGCGCTCAAACTCGCCACCGCTCTGGCCCGCACCTCCATCCACCCGATGGCAAGGGCGATAGCCGAAGCAGGTGTCTCCGCAGAGAAGCCGCCCACCTTTACGGATGTGAGGGAGACGGCGGGAATGGGGCTGGAAGGCCGCCTCGGCGGCGACCTATACCGGCTCGGCAGGCCTGAATGGGCTCTGACCACACAGGACGAAGCGGTTATGACCGTGCTCTCGAAGAACGGTGAGGCCCTTGCGCGTTTCAGCTTTGGCGAAGATATCCGACCTGGCGCGCGCGATCTGGTCGCAACGCTGAAAGCCCGCCACTTTGAGGTCGTCCTGCTCTCCGGTGATTCCCTCGAAGCCGTCGAGGTGGTTGCCAACGCGCTCGGCATCACCGATAGGCGCGCCCGGCTTCTGCCTACCGAAAAGGTCCGGGCGATAAAGAACCTGCAGGCGGCCGGGCACGGGGTGCTGATGATCGGCGACGGGATCAACGATGCGCCGGCGCTGCGCGCCGCAGACGCATCCATGGCGCCGACGTCGGCGAGTGACGTCGGCCGCAGCGCCGCTGACTTCGTTTTCCTTGGCAATGATCTGCGCGTTGTGACGGATGTGTTCGATAGCGTGGAAAAGGCGGCCGGACTTATCCGACAAAATTTCGTGCTCGCCGCCCTCTATAACCTCATCAGCCTGCCCATTGCATTCAGCGGATATGTGACGCCGCTTATAGCGGCCCTTGCGATGTCCTCGTCCTCGCTCATCGTGGTCGCCAACGCGCTACGCCTCGCGCGTGCGCCACGGTCTGGAGAGAACATGGCGAAATCCGTCTTGGAGGCAAGGACATGACGGCCATCAGCGTGCTCGTTCCACTTTCGATCGTTATGGGTATCGCTGGGCTCCTCGCCTTCCTATGGTCCCTGCGTACTCGACAATACGAGGATCTCGACGGGGCCGCCGCCAGAATTCTGCTCGACAGCGACGAAGACGATGCAATCGACCGCGACCGACGGCGGCATATGTCCAGGAATGGAGGATGAGATGACAGATGAGGATCGGCCCAAGATTCAAGAGGGTAACCATCAACAGGTTGTCGTCGACCCCTCCGACGCCGTAACCGGACTTGGCTTTGTGCTCGGGTCAGTCGGCGCGGCGGTCGGTGTCGTGGCCGCGATCGTGGCGGCTCCGCAACTCGATGCTTCTGCGGTCCTCTATTGCTTGATCGGCGGCCTTGCAGGCGGTTCGGCGGGCGTGGTCACAGGCGGTCTGATCGGAGCTGTGTTCTCCGTTGCACGCGGAACGCCACGTTGAAAGGCTCGCTCCATGCCGCCTATGATCAAATTCATGGTCACACGTTTGTTGATAGGCTTCTCAATTGGTGGTCTCACTGCGGTCGCCTTGATCCTGGGGGCGCCAACCAGCGTTGGCAATCCAACGACATGCCTAGCGGGAGTTTTGATTGTCTATGGCCTGGGATCCGTCTTCGCCCTTGGATACCTCGCCACCGCGCAGAGTTGGGAGAATTGAACTGACGCCTTGAAGGTCCACGGCCGTCGTGTGCGATCGGCGAAAACCGCATCGTCAATCCGAAAGCAGTCGCATATTTCAAATTTCGCGTTTCAGAGGCATATGGCGAGTGCCGAACCCATTACCAACTGCGGCAAGCTGGGCACGCCCAATAGCTCGGCGAGATGCCGTTTGCTGAGTTGAAGCAGACTGTCCCACCAAAAACGGGACGGTTTTATCGTGGTATTTCAATCGTGTCCTGAAGCCGGACAAGTTCAAAGTCGCTAACGAGAATGTCGACCCTCAGGTGCCATTGTCCCGCGATCGGCACTACGACGCCGGAGGCCCGCCACACACCGTCAGCCTGCAAGGTCGCTTTCCTGCGCATCGGCTCGATACCCGCCTGCGGATTGAAAAGCACGAAGGTCACCTCCTTCGGGATCATGGTCGTGAAATCCGGTGCCAGAATGATGCCGGACACCTCGACCGGACCGGCACGTCCGGGCGTGACGGCAATTTCAGCCATCGCCTTGTCCGCGTGGATATGGATCGACACCGGCTGCGCAGCCGCAATCGCCAACGCGCGAGGCGGCGGCGTGAACCGCCATGTGGCGGCGACAGCAAAAATGGCGAGGGCGATCATGGTCTCGATGATAATAGCGCGGGCAAGCCGCCGTGCGGAGCCCAGCTCGCCGCGTTCGGCTGGCTTGGTGAAGACCCAGCGGTTGGCCACCACGAGAAGAAACAGGACGACGAGCAGCGCCGTCTTCGCGAGAAGCACATTCCCATAGGCCGTCGAAACGAGCGCATCGAATGTCTGGACCTGTACGATGGCCAGCAGCAGGCCGGCCGCGGTCAGTGCAGCGACGCAAACGGGGATAAGGCGGGAGAACCGGCCAAGCGCCTGCCGCGCGGCATCGCCTCCATGCTGCAAAGCGTAGGCCAGTGGTGGGAGAGAGCCGATCCAGATGGCAATCGTGACTACATGCACGAAGACCGCCGGCCGCATCAGCCATTGCGGCGTCGCCGAACTTGCATGGCCACTCAATGCCATCGCCGCGCTTCCGGCGACAACGGCTACAAGCGATGCCGCGCGGCCCGAAAAAGTTGCCCTTGAAGAGGTTACCAGCGCCAGAAGGAACGCAAAGGAGAGCACGACGACGGTCAGGCCGAAACTCGTCGCGAGCCCCGCGCTCCATACCGCACGATCAGTAAGATTGGAGAGCGGAGCACCCAAGGCATCGAGCCCCTGCAATCCCAGGGAAACCACCGTCGCCGAGAAGCCGAGCAACAGGGCCATTTTTATGACCGGCAATCCAGCGGCGCCATCGGGGATCAGCCACCGGACGGCGAAAAGGCCGCCTATCCCGAAGAACAGGCCGGCATACATCGCGATGCGGGCAAGCCATAGCGCCGTCCTCACCGGCCAGTCGATCGCTTCCCCGGCAGCCTGCGGCGCGCTGCTCGGCGCGCCAATCGAAAAGATCGTGGAACCCGCGACGGGATGTCCGTCCTCGGAGACGACGCGCCAGGCAAGCACGTGGGTTCCCGCCGCAAGGTCGCCGGGTGCCGCGATCTCGAGTGTGCGGTCGCGCAGAACGAATGTCTCCAGCGTCTTCGACTGCCCATCGGGCAGGATGAGCCGCAGCACGAGCGGCGACACCGGCTCGCTGAAGGACAGCGACAGGGTTTTCGGCGGAGCATTGACGACGGCGCCATCAGCGGGCACAGCGCCCGTCAACGAGGCATGCGCCATCGCTGCCACAGCGAGGCAGCACCAGAAGATACCGGTCAGAAAGACCTGGATACAGGCTCGGCCAAGATGATCCCGCACGACAATCTCCGAAGGACAGACGGGGCCGGCGCCCGAAAGCGCCGGCCTTTTCGGGTTCAGTGGCCGTTTGTGGCCTCAAGCAGCTTCACGCCGGGGGCGGGAAGCTCGAGATCGTCCTCGGACTGGCCTGCGGCCGGGATTTCGATCCAGCGCTCAGCCACACCATCCGGGCACTCCTGCACTACGGGGAAGTGCAGCGTTTCACCCGCCTTCAGATCCTTCGTCAGATAGACCCGCAGCACGAATTCGTCATATTCGTCGTCGCCGAGATTTCCGCCGCTCCAGACGATTTCCTTCACGCCTTCGCTGGTCGGCGTGCCGTAGTAGTCGTAGGATTTAGCATAGGCGCCCTTGATCTTTTCAAGCGTCCAGCCGGCCTTCGGCTGCGGCTTCACCGCAATCACGCCTTCGGGGATCTGCACGCGCACCACATTGGTCGGCTTGCCCTCGCAGCCGTGCGGCACCTGGAAGATCGCGCGATAGGTCGAGCCGACCGGCGCCTCCTTCAACTGCAACGAAACATGGGCAAGGGCGGCGCTGGAACCGAGCGCAAGGGCGGCAACGGTTGCAAGTGTTCTTTTCAGCATTGTCAGTCTCCAACAGAGCCGGTCATCCCTGCCGGCAAGGTATGATGGAAGAAGGAAAGGAGATAGGAGCGCGAGGGCACACAGCAGGCGGTCCGCTCATGCAGCGATCAGGGCAGGGAAAACCCGCACAACTCGCACGATGGCCTTGCCGGCACTGGCCCGGCGATCAGGCGAGTGCCGGGGGACCGCGAGGATGTCCGGGCAAAGCCTCATGCGCCGAAGGCGCGCGGTCGTCATACCCGTCGAAAATCCGCTGCGAGGGTTGTGCAAGCGGATTGAACAGGATGAGGACAGGGCGATACGGCGGAACGAGGCCTGCCGCCATACCGCAGGCCAGCGTGCAGCAATCGGGAGCGAGCGAGCGCTCCTTGCCCGGCGTCGATGCCGGTTTCTGCTCGTCGAGATGGGTGATGCAGAGCGGATTACCATAGGCATCCACCGCCGAACTGCCGGCCGTGGCAGCTTGGGCCAAGGGGCTCAGAAGAACCTGCAACGCCATCAGCACGGCGGCGGCGAAAGCCACCCATCCGTTCCGGCGCTGCTGCATGTATATCGTCATCAAAACCTCTCGCACCGAGGCTTACCAAGCGCGCCGCGTGATGAAAAGGCTCCCGGCTCGCCGAATTGTCGCACTCTTTGCGGTGCAGCAAGCAGCGCCACGATAACTTCTCATGCATCCGCTCTTTTGTTCGGCCGGGCGCAAAGATGACGCATGACGATCCTGCAAAATGGAGCTCTTCCCTCCTTCAAAGGATCAAGCATGCAAACGCTTTCTCTCAAGACCACCGTGACCACCATTGCCGCCGAACTGCCGGGTGCGGCCGAACTGTTTCGCCGCTCTGCCATCAATTTCTGCTGTGCGGGTGATATCCCTCTGCGCCAAGCGGCCGAACGGGCCGGCTTATCGCCGGCAGAACTGCTTGCCGAGCTGGAAGCGCTCCAGCGGATGGCCGGTCTTGAAGCGCCACAGGAGACCGGGCCGCTCATTGATCATCTTCTGTCGCGCTACCATGAGACCCATCGCCGCGAACTGGCCTTTTTGATCCCGCTTGCCGAGAAGGTCGAACGCGTTCACGGCGACTATCCCGTCGCCCCATCAGGACTGGCTCGCGCACTGGTCGCGCTGAAGGCGGAACTGGAAGACCACATGACGAGCGAGGAGCAAATCCTCTTCCCCCTGATGCGGCAAGGGCAAAACACGCGGATTTCCCGCCCGATCATGCAGATGCGCCATGAACATGCCGATACGGTCAGGCTTCTTCAGGATATCGAGCATGCAGCCCATGGCATGGCGCTGCCGGAGGGCGCCTGCGGGTCGTGGACGGCGCTCTATACGGGGCTGCGCAAGCTCACCGATGATCTCGTCTTGCACATGCATCTGGAGAATACCGTGCTTTTCCCGCGCTTCGAAACGCCGGAAGCCGCCATCGGCCCCTAAGCCCGAGACGGAAAGCGGCATCCGGATTTTCCGGGTGCCGCTCCATCACACATTCGTCAGACGAAGACCATCACGGCCACATAGCCGACGGCGATCAGGACAAGCCCGGCGATCAGCATCGGTATCAGACTGCTGCCGTTGATTTCCCTGCCGCTGACCTGCTCACCGGAAAACACCAGGGGTTTGCGCGGTTCTTTCTTGTCCATGACAGCCTCTCGTCGTTGCGGTGATCGAATGCTTGGCTAGACGCTGGCCTCCAGACGTGCGCCTTCGAAATGTCCGAGCATGACCCGGATTTCCTCCTGATCGGAGATCAGACAGGCAGCGGTGCCGAGTGCGTCGGCAATGGCGGCGGATGGCGCCGAGACCGAGACCGAACGCCACGCCGATGCCGCCGGCCTGCCGGTCGTAGGATCGAGGATATGGCCATCGTGGCCTGCCTGATCGAAGGTCGTACCGAGTGGGGCAGAAGTGGCGAGCGCGCGCTGGCGCAGCGACAGGCGTTCTCCCGTTTCCAGGCGTACCGGCCAGTTCCCGCCCTCCGGCTTACCGCCAAGCGCCCGCAGCTCACCCGTATCGATCAGGATATTGCTCAGCCCCTCCGCCTCCAGCAGGGCGGCGACCCGATCGGCGACATAGCCTTGGCCGATACCATTCAATGTCAGGGCCATGCCGGGTTGCAGGGTGATGGCGGCCGCGTCGAGTTCCACCTTCGCCCAGCCGGTCCCGCGGCGGACCGTCTCGACCGCTTGCGCATCGGGCTTCCGCCCGCCTGCAGCCGCTTCGGCCCAGAGCGCCCAGAGCGGTTGCACGGTGGGGTCGAACCGTCCGCCGCTTGCGCGGTGGACGGCACCGGCCAGCGACAGGCAGTCGAGCAATTCGAAAGGCGGTGCGGGGAGATGCCCGTCGCGGTTCAGACGAGACAACGCGCTCTGCGGCCGGTAGAGGCTGAGCATATCTTCCAGCCGGTCGATCTCGGCCATGACGCGGGCGGCGATGACCTCCCCATCGGGATGGTCGAGCCGGATCGAGGCGCGTGCGCCCAACGCCTGTCCCGTCCATTGACGGGTCGTACCCTTTGAGGTCGCGCGGGCAGTAGCAGGCAAGAAGGCCAGAGCGGCGGAAATCGTGATCAGGCGGCGTCGGGTGATGGGCATGGGTCAGCCTCCGGCTTTGTTGGGCAGGGCACGCAGGCGGCCATCGAAATCCGCATCGTCGTCGTTCCCCTGGTCCGCCCCGGCATCGACCGGCGCGAGAACCATGTCATTGGTGATGTCGGCGAGCGTCAGCACGCGGCCGCCCTCGGCGCGAACGAAATCCTCGGCGCGCTCCCGGCTGGAAAACGGAACCGCTTCCGGCGCCCCCATGCCGCCCGCACGCGCCGAGCCGAGAACGTAGAAAGCCTTGTCGGCGGCGATCCAGTTGCCATCGCCGGGGCGGCCCCAGGTCGCACCTGCTTTGCCCATGTCGTTGACATAGACGGCGAGGATCGGCGAGACCTGCTCGGGGCCGCGCATATAGGCGATGGCATCGCGCACCTGGCTGAAGAACAGCGGCGCGGCGTTGCCTTCGAGGAAAACCTGCGCCTTCGGGCCGGGATGCTCCAGGAGGTTCATTTGGCAATAGTGACCGAGGGTCTCCGGCGTCATGTCCTGCGGCGTCGTGCTCTGGGCCACCTCCTCCTTGCAGGCGGAAAGCAGCGCGAGGGCGGTGACGAACAGGGCTGAACGAAGCGAAATCCTCATGGTGTCACCTTACGGAAAGCCGTCACGGCAAGCGCGATGGCGGCGAGCGGCCATACGAAGAGCGAAGCGGCCGATTGCCAGAGCGGAATGGCGCCCGCCGCACCGCCAATGCCGCCGGCCGCCGCAACGGCCTCCGCCGCCGAGAGATTGAAGACGCGGAAGGCATCGGCGGGATTGGCAAGCAGGGCAACCGGCAGCGCCTGCGTGGTGAAGGCACCGCCGCCATCCGAGACGATCAACGCAAGCAGCGCGAGGTCGTAGAGCACGACCGCCACGAGCCAGAGCGCGATGGCAAAACCGGCGGCTCCGGAGGGCCGACGCGCCAAAGCCGAGAGCGCATAGCCCGCGCCGAGGAAGGTGGCCCCGAGTAGGACCGAAGACCAGATCAGTCGCCACAGCGAGCCAAGCCCCCTGATCGCCTCGGCATCGGACCAGACGGCGACCAGCGCCGCCGCGCCGTAACCGAGCGTAACCGCGAGTGCGAGGATCACGAGATGGGCGAGCAGCTTGCCGAGCAAAATCTGGAGGCGCGAGACGGGATAGGTGAGCAGCAGCGGCAGTGTTCCGCGTTCCACCTCCCCCGCCACCGCGTCAAAGCTCATCAGGAGCGCGAGCAGCGGCACGAGATAGACAGCAAGCGAGGTGAGCGAGGCGACCGTCACCGAGAGCCGGTTCACGCCGACATCCCCCGTCGGCGCGGCACCGGCGGCGGCGAGCACCAGCGCAAACAGCACCATCATGCCCGTCGCGATGGAGACCCAGCGATTGCGGAAGGCGATGCGGAATTCCGAGATCGCGGTGGCGAGGATGCGGTTCATTGCCCGTCCCTCCGGCTGAAATGGCTGTAGATATCTTCGAGGCTCGGCGGGATCACATCGAGGTCGGCGACGTCGCCCCCGAGCGCGGATATGCGGGCCAAGAGCGGCAGCTTTTGCGCCTGCGCGCAGGAAAGGCGCAGAAGCCCATCCCCGCTCGCAACGGCCTCTGGAAAGGCGGCCACCAGAGATGGCGCACGGTCGGATGCAGGGCGAACGAGAAGGGAGACAGGCAGTGCCGCGCGGGCCCGCAGATCGGCGAGCGTGCCCTCAGCCACCAGTTCGCCCCCCGAGAGGATAAGGATGCGGTCGGTGCGCGCCTCCACCTCGGTCAGCACGTGGGAAGAAAGCAGGATCGCGGTTCCCTCGGCGGCAAGGCCGTCGAGAAGATCGTAGAAATCGCGCCGCGACACCGGATCGAGGCCCGACGTGGGCTCATCCAGCACGAGGAGACGCGGGCGGCCGATCAGCGTCTGCGCGAGGCCGATACGCTGGCGCATGCCCTTGGAATAGGTGCCGATGCGTCGGTGCGCCGCCTTCTCCAGCCCGACACGGGCAAGAAGCACCATGGCCTGCTTCGGGTTTTCCCCGCGCAGTGCAAGATAGTGGCGAAGCTGCTCCTCTCCGGTCAAAGCGGGGTGGAAGGCGGCGTTTTCAGGCAGATAGGCCACCTGCGCGCGCGCGGCCGGCGAACCGGGCGCCATGCCGCAAACCGTGACGTCGCCGCCGTCATAGGGGATGAGGCCGAGGACGATCTTCATCAAGGTCGATTTGCCCGCGCCGTTGTGGCCGAGCAGCGCCGCACGCCGCCCCGCTTCCAACGTCAGTGAAACGGCCTTGAGCGCCTCCACCTCGCCGAAGCGCTTAGTGAGCCGAGAGATTGTCAGGGTCGGTGTCATCATAATTTCCTTCGGCCCAGCGACCGGCGGCTTCGGCTTCGTAGCCGAGGATTTCGGGCGGGACGGATATGGTGAGAGGCCGCATCAGCGGCGCGCTGTCGCGTACGCCGCCGGGCAGCGTCGCAGGAAAGTCCCGCTGGCTCCAGCGCACGAGCTGCACGGCGGGCGAACCGATGAGCAGGCTGGCCGCCGGCTGCGACCAGAGGATCTGGTCCATCAGATCGTTTGGGCGATAGAAACTGTCGGCGATGCCGTCGCCATTGAGGTCGAAGGCGGGGTGGTCGGACCAGAAATTGCCCCTGCCCTCATGGCTCCATTCCATGTTGCGGGTGCCGACATATTTCACCTGCTCGCGGTTGGCGATGAAGGCATTGCCGGTCAGCACATTCTTCTCGGACCCGGCGGTGAAGTGGATGCCGATGCCGCAGCCCTCGAAGCGGTTGTTCCAGATCAGGTTCTTGTGGGCGTTGTAGATGAAGAGGCATTTCTTCGTGTCGCCGCGCACCAGATTGCCGGTGACGTCGGCATTGTTGGCATAGTTCAACATCAGCCCGTGTTCGCGGTCGCCGAGGCTCAGATTGTTGAGGATCTTCGCCTTGTTGGAGAACATGATTGCGAAGCCGAGATGGTTGCCGATCGAGATATTGCTGGAAACCTCGGTGTTGCGGGTGTACATGAAATGCACGGCAAAACGCAGGTCGCGCATGACATTGCCGCGGTAGATGCTATCGGCGCTGGCATTGGAGAAGATGCCGTCACGGCCATAGCGGATGACATTGTTCTCGAGCAGCGTACCTGGGCTGTTCCAGACATAGATGCCGTTGCCGCGCTCGTTCATGCGCGGGCTGTCGGTCCCGATAATCTCGTTTCCGCTGATGGCGGCATCGTGGCCGCCATGCACGTCGATGCCGTGCATGTTTCCGGTGACGAGCAGATTCTCGATGCGTGCCCGGTCGGCACCCTCCAGGATTTTCACCCCGGCATCGAGATCCTGGTTCACGCGGCCCGAACCGGTGACGGTGAAGCCCGTCAGGGTCACGTCGGCAGCGGAAATCGTCATCACGCTGCCCCGCCCCTGCCCGTCCAACAACGCACTGCGGGGACCCGAGATGGTGAGCGATCGGTCGATGACGACGGGGCCGGCATAGACCCCGTCGTCAAGAACAAGCACATCGCCGGGTGCAGCCCCGGCGATGGCGGCTGCGAGGCTGCCCGTACCCGGCGCAACGGCACGCTCCGCCGCCGCAAGCGGCGAAGCGAGAAGAAGGCCGATGAGAAAAACGGACAGCCGCATCGTTCAGGCGCCCTTCGGTTCCACGAACATGCGCCCGCGCATCTCCATGTGCAGCGCGTGGCAGAACCACTGGCAATAGTACCAGTAGACGCCTGCATTGGCCGCGACGAAGGTGACCGAACTCGTCATCTGCGGTCCGACCTCCATGGCAACGCCGTGGTTGCCCATGGTGAAGCCGTGCGTCAGGTCGTCGATCTCGTCGAGATTGGTGACGATGACCGTAACCTCGTCGCCCTCCTTCACCGTGAAGCTTTCCTGGCTGAAGCTCGGTGCAACCGACGTCATATAGACGCGCACCTTGTTGCCGTCGCGGATGACGGCATCGGTCCACTCGTCGATATTGACGCCGTCGGCCTCGGCCTGCTTGCGGGTTTCGGCCCAGAGCGGATCCTTGCGATCCCACACCGACTTTATGTTCGGCAGGATCGAGGGAGCGACGGCGATGGCGTCATGCGGCTCAGCAAAGTTCGGGCCGTCATGCACCAGCACCATCTTGTCGCCGGAAATGTCGATCAGCTGGTCGTTTTCCGGCTTTAGCGGCCCGACATTCAGGAAGCGGTCCTTGGAGAACTTGCACAGGCACACCAGCCAGTCGTTGGTGGCATCCAGCGTCTCGCCCATCACCGTCTTCAGGTGGCCGGGCTGATACTGGACATCAAGCTTGTCCTTGATCGGATTGATCTTTTCACCGGCATAGGCACGGATGGCCTCGTCGATGTTCCACTTCACCACCTGGCTGTCGAGGAAGAGCGAGGTGTAGGCGTTGCCGCGGCCGTCGAAGGCGGTGTGCAGCGGCCCGAGGCCGAGTTCCGGTTCCGCCACCACGGCGCTGCGCGGTTCGGCATTGTCGTAGAAGATCGCGTCGAACTTGGTGACGTCGAGCACGGTTACGGTCGGCGAGAGCTTGCCGGCCACGCACAGGTGCTTCTTGTCCGGCGCCATGTTGCAGCCGTGCGGGTTGTTGGCGATCGGGATGTAGCGGGTGAAGAGCGACTTGGCGTCTTTGCGGCCGTCCACGACCTTCACGCCGTTGATCTCTTCATATTGACCGGCGGTGATCGCCTTTTCGATCTCGGCGAGATTGAAAACGACGACATGGTCCATCTCGGACTTGGTCATCTCTTCCAGGGACATGCCCATTTCCGAGTTGTAGCAGGTCGAGAAGGCCCACTTGCCTTCATAGTCGGCATCGCAATTGTCGAGGTTGCCGGAGACCTTCACCTGCCAGGCGACCTCCCACTTGTCGGCATCGACGGCGGTGAAGATGTTCACATAGGTCGAGACGTCGGTCATGGTCGAGCCGTCGTTGACCAAGGGCGCTTCGTCCTCGCCATTGCAGAAGACGTAGTTCGAGCGCGGCCATTTTTGTGGCCGCAGGCCGTGGATGCCCTTGGCGTTCGGAATTTCCAGGATGGCATCGGTCTTCATCACGTCGCAGCGCACGCGCGCCACGCGGGTATTGGCCTTGTCGTTCATGAAGAGATAGCGGCCGTCATACTTGCCCTCGGTGAAGGACATGTGGACGTGGTGCAGGTCGCCATTGTCGTGGATGTGCTTGCCGTTCGCAGCGAGTTGCTTCTTGGTCTTCTCCGTCATCGTGCGCTGGTGGATGCGGATCGATTCATTCGTCTGGCCCCAGCCGGTGGCCGAGCAACGATTGAACACCGGCACCCGCATCAGCTCGCGCATCGAGGGGATGCCGAGAATGCGCATTTCGCCCGATTGTCCCGATGACCAGAAGCCGTAATAGTCGTCGAGCTTGCCGGGTGCGACGGAACCGTCCGCTCCGGCGGCGGCACGGGCCGGGGTGGCGAGACCCGCAGCCCCCAGGCCAAGGGCGGCCGGCCCCATCGTGCCGGCAAGAACGGCCGTCCCTGCCGTGGCGCTGAAGAGCGCGCGGCGGCTCAGCCCCTTGTTTTCCTTCGATTCCATGATCGACTCCTTCTTCAGTTAACTTTTGCTACGGGTTGATGGATCGGCGCACCGCCCGGGCTCGCCGCAAGCTTGGCCCGCGACTTCATCTTCTTGATCACGACGGGGCACATCGTTTCGGACTGGTAGAGAACCTGGCAGTGCAGACAGTTGATGCACTCGTTCGGATTGATCTCGCCGGTCTTGTGGATCGCCTGCACCGGACATTGGATCGCGCAGGTCTGACAGGGGCTTCCGCATTCGTGATAGCGCTTGAGCCAGTCGAACATGCGCATGCGAGCGGGGATGGCGAGTGCGGCGCCGAGCGGGCAGAGATAGCGGCAGTAGAAGCGCTCGACGAAGAGCCCGGCCACCAGAAGCGCCACCGCATAGGCCACGAACGGCCAGGCGCGGATGAACTTCAGGATGATCGCCGTCTTGAACGGCTCGATCTCGGCCAGGTGCTCGGCCTGCTCGACGCTCATCAGCGATACGCCGAAAAGGCCAAGGAAGATCATATATTTGATCGGCCAGAGCCGTTCATGCAGCCCCCAGGGCAATGTCCATTGCGGGATGCCCAGCTTGCGGGCGATCTGGTTGGTCAGTTCCTGCAGCGCGCCGAAGGGGCAGAGCCAGCCGCAATAGGCCCCGCGTCCCCAGAAGAGCAGCGCGGCGGCAACGGCAAACCACAGGATGAAGGTCAAGGGATCGAGCAGGAACGCCTGCCAGCTGAAGCCGGTCACCAGGCTGCCGAACAGCGCCATCAGGTTGACGACCGAAAGCTGCGCATTGGCATACCAGCCCAGGAAGACCAGCGTCACCGTCAGGAAGGCGATGCGGAAGATGTAGAACCCCTTGGCGTTCTTCACCGCATAGCTCTGGAAGAAGAAAACCCCGGTCAGCACCACCAGCATGGCGCCGAGCACGACGATCTTCAGCTTGGAATCCTGCCAGATGCGTTTCCAGAGATCGGCCTGCGCCGCTCCCTCGCCACGGTCGGCGACGGCGACAGCCTCCTTCACCGGCGGCGCCACGGCGCGGAGATATTTCTGCGGCAACTGATAGCCGAGATCGAAGGTATGGAAGACCTTTTCGATCGGCCCGACCTCGCGGTGCGCCAGAAGCTGGATGCGGAAGGGTTTGGCCGGATCGAAACCGAGACCCGCAGGAATGCGGAACAGGTCCATCTCGGTGAATTCTGGCGCACCGGCAAGCGCGATGCCGCCAAGACGGCGATGATCACGGTCGCGGAAGCGCACGGACACGTCGTCCTGGATCAGTACGATGCGGTCGAAGATGCCTCCGCGCACGTAGCCCGAGCCCTTGAAGGAATAGAGGCCGCGCGCCATTACGGCGATGGCGTTTTCGCCATCTTTCAGCCAGCCTTTGAGATTGACCTCCTCGGCGGAGCCGAGCAAAGCGCCGCCGATTGCCGGAACGGAGACCAGCGCCGCCTGCATGTCGATGAAGGTCGTTTGCGGCGCTTCGGCAATCGCCCGCTCACGCGCCCGTTCATCGGGATGCGCCGCGAAGGCGCCATTGACCTGTGCCACGTCGAGCGAAAGCCGGCGCAGCGTCCCGTCGCCCTCGGCCTCGGTCCAATCGGTTGGCGCGGTAGCCGCAGGATCGATCTCGAAACGCGGACCGGCCTTGTCCGCTTCGGGCGCAAGACCGCCGAGACCCAGCGCCCGTGCGACCTTCAGGCCCGAACGGACGATCGAATCGTCGATCACCATCACCGTCACGGTCGCGCCGGAGATGATATCCACCTCATGCGCCGTGCCGCCGGATTTCGCCTCTGCGACGAGGTCGAGCCCGGCATAGCCGGCCACCAAAGCCTTCACCTTGGCATCGGGAATGCCGATGAGCACGATGGGCTCGGAATGCTTGACGAGGCGCACGCCGATGATCTTCGCATCCGTCCCTACAGCCACGAGCGTATGGATCGGCTTGCCGGAATAGCCGGTCGTGCCGACAAAATCCGAGGTGACGAAGACCCAGGCGACCGTCTTGCCACCCTGCAACACCGGTGCCACCGCGATATCGTCGCGCACCGCGCCGAAGCCATCCGCGCTCGGCACGAGATCGGAGGCCGTCGTGCCCGGCAGATAGTCTTGCAGCACCGTGCCGGCCTTCGCGGAGAAGGCGAAGAACAGGCTGGCACAGAGGAAAAAGAAGAGACGAACGAATTTCATTCCAAGGCATTCCCGCAGATGGTTGCGGGAGCATTGGAGTGTTCATGGCAAGCGGTCGTTGACTTGCGTCAAACAAATGGCAACTAGTCCGGCCACGTCAGCGTATAGCGCAGCTCTCGAACGCAGATACTCTGTCTTAAGCTCTTGAAGGGATCCGAACCGACGACACCTTTTTGATCGCTCGAAGACAAGGGCTTATCTAGCACGCGCGCAGGAGTTCCTCCCGTCGTGAAAACATCACTCGTTTAGACGGTCAGCCAACGCCTCATGAGATCCATTCGTTCGTGAAGAATCGCTACGATGAGAGCGGGCGCATGTTCTCGAGGCAGACAGAAGAAGTAGTGGTGCTGGCATCGCGCCATCCGCAGCGCCGGATAGAGTGCGCTCAGATCCTTGAAGGGAACTTTGCCCGCGGCAATGTCCTCCATTCCTCGCTCCAAAGCCGAGACGTAGTGACGTACCTGGGCGGCACTCCATTGTGTCCGTGTGTAACGGATTACCGAGCGAAGATCGGATTCTGCCTCTGCGGTCAGGATGTAAGCCGTCAAGCGCGACCTTCGGCGATCTCCTCGTCGAGGATCTCACCTACGGTTTTGGTCGACAGTTTTCCGGCGAGCCCCTCACTGATGCGCGTATTCATCAACGTCTTTAACTCTTCCCAGGCCAGCTCTCCCTCGACGTCGCCAGGAAACAGGCGCTCAAGTGCGTACTGCTTGATTGTCTTGCCCTGCAGAGCGGCTAGCGCTTTGAGGCTTTGATGTTGTTTGTCCGTTATGTCGATCGTCAAGCGGCTCATTTCACATACTCCCGAAGTGACGGACCCACATTAGCACATATGTGGTTTAGTTGCCACCATTGCAGCGTTATCGTAAGACCTGGGCGCAAACGTCCAACATGGGCTTGCCGGAAGCCGGTCTCATGGACTCGGCGGCCACGCAAACCCCGGTAAAGCCGACGGTCGGCCCAGATTACAATCCGGTCGTCACCCTCAACGGTTGGACCTTGCCGTTCCGAATGAACAACGGGGTGAAGGAATTCCACCTCGTTGCCGAGCCGGTGGAGCGGGAGATGGCCGAAGGCATGACCGCATATCTTTGGGGGTACAACGGCCAGTCACCGGGTCCGACCATCGAAGCAGTCGAAGGCGACCGGGTTCGCATTTTCGTGACCAACAAGCTGCCGGAGCACACGACCATTCATTGGCACGGTATGATCCTGCCGTCGGGGATGGATGGTGTTGGCGGGCTGTCGCAGCCTCACATCCCCTCTGGCAAGACCTTCGTTTACGAGTTCGATCTCGTGAAATCCGGCACCTTCATGTACCACCCGCACTCGGACGAGATGGTACAGATGGCGATGGGGATGATGGGCTTCTTCGTCATCCATCCCCGGGACCCGAAGTTCATGCCGGTGGATCGGGATTTCGTCTTCCTGCTCAGCGCCTATGACATCGATCCGGGAACATACGTGCCCCGGATCATGGAAATGACCGACTTCAACCTCTGGACGTTCAACACGCGCGTCTTTCCAGGGATCGATCCGCTCGTCGTTTCCAAGAACGACAGGGTTCGTGTTCGCGTCGGTAACCTGACGATGACGAACCATCCAATCCACATGCACGGCTACGATTTCGAGGTGACCTGCACCGATGGCGGCTGGGTCAGGCCGGAGGCGCGCTGGCCCGAGGTCAGCATCGACATCCCTGTCGGTGCGATGCGCGCCTACGAGTTCGACGCGAAGTACGTCGGCGACTGGGCGATCCATTGCCACAAGTCGCATCACACCATGAATGCCATGGGTCACGAGATCCCGACATTCATCGGGGTCGACAAGAAGGAGGTTGCAAAAAAGATCAGGCAGATCCGTCCCGAATACATGCCCATGGGGACGGCCGGCATGGCGGATATGGGCGAAATGTCGATGGAAATACCGGAGAACACCGTCCCCATGATGACCGGGTGGGGTCCCCACGGCCCGATCGAAATGGGCGGCATGTTCTCCGTGGTGAAGGTCCGCGAGGGTATCTCAGCGGACGACTACAGCGATCCGGGTTGGTACGAGAACCCTCCCGGCACGCAGGCGTGGGAATGGACCGGGAGCTTGCCCGAGCCTGTCAAAGCGAAAGATGCCAAGACACAACTTCCGTCTGGCCATTCCAATCACGGTTAACTTCCTCCCAGAAACGACAAAGGAAACGATTATGAAACGCATTCTAGTTGGTCTGCTACTCTCAACGTTTGCCACCGCTGCTTTTGCATCCGGTTCGCATGAGGGCGGTCATGGCGAAATGGCCGTTGGCGAACCCGGTGAAAAGGCCAAGGCGTCCCAGACCATCCGTGTCACGATGAAGGAAACGGATGACGGCAAGATGATCTTCACACCAAGCACCTTCAAGGTCCGCCAGGGCCAGACCGTTCGCTTCGCGATCAAGAATGCGGGCGAGGTCGATCATGAATTCGTGCTCGACCAGGAAGACAAGATCATGGAGCACAAAGCCGTGATGGAGAAATTCCCGGAAATGGAACACGAGGATCCGAACGCCATTCGCTTCGCGCCCGAAAAATCCGGCGAGATCGTCTGGAAGTTCACCAACGACGGCGTGTTCAAGATCGCCTGCCTCGTTCCCGGTCACTACGATTCCGGCATGCACGGCGACGTCACGGTCGCGAAGAAATAAGGAGCAACAGAAATGACGATGAAAGCTATCACAAGAATCACACTCGCCGGCGCCGTCGCCTTCGCCTTCGGCACCGCCGCCTTCGCGCAGGAATTCACCAGCGGCACGGTCAAGAAGCTGGACGAGAAGGCGAAGAAGGTCACGCTCATCCATGAAGAGCTGAAGAACCTCGAGATGCCGGCCATGACGATGGTATTCCAGGTCGCTGATGACGCGATGCTGGAAAAGCTCAAGGTCGGCGCAAAGGTCCAGTTCGTTGCCGAGCGCGTCAACGGAAAGCTGACTGTCACCCAGGTCAAGTGAAGCACAGGGCCGCGCTGGATGCAGCGCGGCCCCGTTCCTCATGAGACCGGCAGGAGGCAGAAGGTGCGCCAGAGATCCTGCTTCCAATCCCCCGGCTCGGGCGAATCCGACAGCATAAACTCTGATTGGCCGATCATGACGGCCTTCGGCGCGGCGCATCGTACCTTTGCAAGGTGGGCGCTGTGGTCGATGAATCTGATCTGACCCTCGGGTCCGCGCTCCGTGAGCGCGACTTGCACATCGAAATTATATTCCGGGTCAAGAGAGGTTGCCGCGACGGTCACGGACAGGCTGATGGTCGTTTCATCCGCGAAATAAGACGTATGAAACGGCTGATCCTCTTGGGCATTTGACGCCGACACCAGCAAAGCCAGAACGACAAATGCGCATGTTATGCCAGTTCGCATTGCACACCCCTCCCATAGGCGACTTGGCCGCCTCATCCTATCACACCACAACTCCACTCGCAGCCGCCCGATTTCCTCAAACCCGCCTCGACAGGTCTGGCAGGGTATCTCGCCGCCAATGCTCCTCAATTGATGCCGTTCGCCCGCTGAAGCTCGCGCACATAGGCCACGATCGTAGCGACGTCGGCCCTCGTCAGACCCGGCTGAGGAGGCATGTTTCCGAATTTCCAGTGATGCGCGCGCACGCCGTTGGCGACGGCCATTTCAAAGGCGTAGTCTCCGTGGTGAGAAGGTTCGTATATCCGATGGATGAGCGGCGGGCCGGCATCGGTTCCGGCCGCGTTCTTGCCGTGGCACGCTGCACAGACGGCGTTGAAAGCTCGTTCTCCCATCTTTGCGGTGTCGGACAATGACGAAGGCACGACAACCGACAATGCCGTCCCCTGGCCCGATACTCCTCTTCTGGCTTCGTCTTCCGATCCGGTTCGATTCCAAAGCGCAAAGCCCGCAACCGCTGCCGCGGCGACGAGCAGAGCGAAGACGTTTCTCTTGTTCATTTGTGAATCCTTATGTCTTTAGGCCGCCGAACACCCTCTCTGCCGCCATCAACTGCCGAACCCGTCGGCATGAATGTGGTGGTGGGGCGGCGCGCGATGGCGATGTGGGGCCACGAAATTGTTTTCGTGGCCTCCGGCGTGTCAGCCGTTCGAGATGCGGCGTTGGTAGTCTGCCTCTCGCTGCGGCCAGGTACTCTTGATGTAGTCGAGGACAGCCTCGATCTCGGCGGAGGTCAGAGCCTCCCGAAAGCTGGGCATGTCACTCTCGTAGCCACCGCCAACCACCGCGGCGGTCCCATCGGTGATGATTGCGAGGAGCTGCCTGTCCGAATGATGCCAGGTGTGACCGGTCTCGTCATGCGGCGGCGCCGGAAGGCGGCCGCTCGTGCCCGGGCTGCGCCAGTCGGGCTGGCCTTCGAGTTTCGTGCCGTGACAGCTCGCACAGTTCGCTAGATAGACTGCCCGGCCAAGGGCGATGCGATCGCTCGCCTCCTGACCGGACCGTCCCTTTCCGACCAAGATCGCACCGGCCGCCGCCAGGAGAGTTGCGGCGACCGCGATCCAGAGCGGTTTCATGCAGCGATCCTGAACTCGGTCATCATCCCGGTGGCCAGATGCGGCATATGATGGCAATGCAACATCCAGCTCGCGGCCTCGCCGGCATCAAGGGCAACAGTGACCATCGACATCGGCGGTATGTACACGGTATCGCGGCGCGCACCTTCGAAGCGTCGCCTGTTGATGCCAACAACCTGGAATGCATGCCCATGCAGATGCATCGGGTGCCCCATCATCGACATATTGTGGAACATCAGTTCCACCCGATCGCCGCTCGTTGCGGCAACCGGCCGATGCTTGCCCCATGTTGCTCCGTCGATGGTCCAGACATAGGGCTGCATCGAGCCGCCGAGCATGATCATGTGGCTTCGATCCACCGGACGGGCGGCAAGCGTGTCGACAGCGACCAGCCGTGACTCCTGAGACAAGTCCGTGTCGAAGGCCGGGGCGTCATTCGCTGAAAGGGAATCGATCCTGTCGATCGTGGCGCCCGCGGGGGCGAGAATAATGCCGGTCCTTTCACGTTCGCCCTCCCTGAGCGCCAGAATCGGCCATGCGCGGGTCTCATTTGGAAGGTCGATCTCCAGGTCGAGACGCTGCCCCATGGCCAGCCCGAACCGCGAACCCGCGACCGGCTGGACCTCATGCCCGTCGACGGCGACGAGCCGGGCTTGTGCTTCGCCCGTGTCGATCCAGAAAACGGTGGCTGCGGCTGCGTTGATGACACGGAGGCGAACCCGGCCGCCGCGTTCGACCTGAACGACATCGGGATCGGACAGGGTTCGGTCATTGGCGAGATAGGCATCCCAGTCGTAGTCGTTGAGATCCATCGCCATGTTACCCATATCCATGGCCATCGAGCCCATTCCCCCGGCCTCGCCCTGGTTCATTCCAGGCATGCCGCCATGGTTCATGCCTTGCATCGCGCGTGACATGCCGGCAGCGCCATGTCCATCAGCGCTTGCGCTGGTGATCTCTTCCAGCACTTCTTCCGGTGTCTTGAACGCGAAGTCGTGCAGGAACAGGACGACTTCCTGCCGATCGGCGGATAGGTCTTCTGCCCTCCGGACGATCAGCGGCGCGGCGAGCAATCGCATTTCCTGGATCGGCACATGGCTGTGCATCCAGTGCGTTCCGGGCTGGGGCGCGAAATCGAAGCTGCGCGTTTCACTGGGCTGAAGAAGCGGCTGCGGCATATCCGGGACGCCGTCCTGAGCGTTCGGGGGAATCTGGCCGTGCCAATGAATGATCGTGGACTCGGCGAGATCGTTGGTCAGATCCACCCGAAATCGCTCGCCCGGATCGAGGAGCAGCCCCTGCCCGTTGGGACCAGCAAGTCCGAAAACGGTGGCCGGTCGATTGTCTATATCGAGCGTGCGGCTGGTGGCGGCCAGGCGGATCGCAGCCGCGTCCTGGCCGTAGGCCCTGATGGGGAAATGGGATGCAGCAAGCATGGCTGCGCTGGCGGCGAGGAAGCCGCGTCGTGAAAAGGTCGTCATATTCGTCACCTCGGGACGATCTGTCCCGCCTGAAAGGTCCAAATGGATCGCAGCGGGATCAGCCCCGCCGCAGGCTCAGAGGAGGCGCGATATAGGAGGGCGATCATTCCGGCCGGGAGCTGCCGCAACGAAGACGGCATCCGGCGGGAAGGGATATTTTTGCCGCGAGCTGATTTGCTTTGCCGAAGTACGCACAACCGGAAGCCAGGCCGATATTCCGGCGCAGGCGAAGGTGCACAATCCGGCATCTGCTTTGCAGGATTTCCCTTCGCTGCAAGCGGCCATCGAAGAAGAGGCTTGCTCCATGTGCTGCGTCAGCGCGGCGCGTTCCAACATCCCGGACATGCGGGTCTCGTGTGCTTGAACGGCAAAAGAAGCAGCGGCAAGCGAGATGGTTGTAACAATGATAAGCAACGCGCGAAGCATGGGCAAAGAATAGAGCCTCGCCGACCCTTTGTCCATTGATGAAGCCTGCATGCCGGCCGTCCTGCTCATAGGTTTGAGGCTTAGGTCGTGCGGGGCGGCGAAGCGCCGCCCCGACGTTGCATCACTGCGCCTGATAGGTGACGCCGTTCGGTCCCTTGCCGACAGCATATGTCTTGACCACGGACTGGCTGCCGACGTCGATCTGGGAAACGGTCCCGGCCACGATGTTGGTGACGAAGACAAAGGCTCCGTCGGCAACGACCGTCACGCCGTGAGCGCCCTTGTCCGTCTGGATGGTCTTCACGACATTCCCGCCTACGACATCGATAACCGAGACCGTCTCATCCGGCTCCGTTTCGGTTCCCTGGTTCGCGACGTAAACCAGCCGGCCATCAGGCGTGGCGTAAACCTGGATGGGCGAACGGCCGACATTGATGCGTGCGATCACCTCGCGCGACTGCGTGTCGATAACGGCGACCTTGTTTTCATCGCGCAGCGAGACATAGACCCGCTTTCCGTCAGGTGTGAAGCCGACCTGGACGGGCGCAACGCCTACCTTGATCCTGGCAACTTCCGAAAGCGCCGTTGTGTCGATAACCGAAACAGTACCGTCCTGGACATTCGCGACATAGATGGCGCTTCCATCCGGGCTCATCCGCAGGCCGTGGGGGTAGTCGCCGGTGCCGACCGTGGCGACGACCTCGCCCTTGGCAAGATCAACGACCGACAAGCTGTCGTCTTCGGAATTCGAGACGTAGGCGCGATTGCCTTGCGCGTCTGCGATCACATGCGCAGGATGCCCACCCACGGGGATCGACGCCTTCACGCCGGAGGAAATATCGGCCGCGTCGAGGACGATCAATTGGCCTGCGACAGCGGCATCACCATGTCCGTCGCCGCCATGGCCAGCCCCATTGGACGCATGAGCGTCTTCAGCTTTGCCGGCGACCGGCAGGCCCACCGCCAGCACCAAATCTTTTCCCGATACGAACTGCACGTTGTGGGGCGTGATCGGGACCGGAACGATGTCGACCTTTTCCGTGGCAAGGTCGATGCGGCTAACGGTGTTGCCAAATTCATCGGCCGTATAGACGAAGCCGGTTGCAGCAGGCTCCGCTCGGACGGTGGCGGCGAACGGAATAGCAAGCACCAGGGCCGATGCCGTCGCGAAGGCCAGCATGGCCGCACGTCTGCGAATCGCGGTTGCTGTCAGGACTGCCGCGGTGATGGAAATCGAACGGGTCGAGTGGGTCTTTAACATGGTATTCAGCTCCTCGGCTCGCAGCCTTGCGGGCTGCTCGAGCACATCTTGAGGTGAGTTTGAAAAGTGGCCCGGCGTGCGGATACCGAAGACTTCCTCGCGTGCCGCTGCCTACCGATTTCGGCAAGGTCCGTGCATGGCCCTTTCTGGCTCGCCGGCAGCCGACGATTGGAGGCTATGTCACGTCGGCGTCACGCAGAACGGCTCGTCTCCTCGGCCGTATCGTTGGGCGGCCTGGGACGCGCACGGTCGGAAGACTAAGGCATTGTGCCAGTCCTCGGGTCGGCTGGAGCACACGGACAGAACAGGCCGAAGGTGCTCAGATGACCAAGATGGATCGCGGAGGTCGCTTCTGACGACGCAACTCCGCGGATGAGGGCACGGGCGATGCAGCCGGCGAGACTGTCTCGGCGTTCAACGTGCGCCAGCTCCAGGCCGTGTTCAGCGGAGCGCAGAGGAAGCACCCGAGGCTCGACAGGCAGTGACCGCTGTCGCACGGGTGCTCGGCGCCGCGTTGGGTATCGTTGTCGCAGGGCATGCGCACGAGGAGGTCGGCACAATCCCCAGCTTGAGTCATGAGCGCCGGGATGCCCTCCCTTGAAGCAGCACGCGCTTGATGCCCGCCATCTGTGAGAAACGCCGTAAGCCCGAACGCGATGGCGAAGAAAAGGATAAACCCGCGCCGCAAGGCGGTCGCCCAATTATGCGACCTTCTGAACGCCTTGACCATTGTCACGCCGGCGGCCACCACGGCTCATCCTTCGGTTTGCTTGAATGTAGAAACTGGGGGCAAATCTAGCGCAGATCCAGAATGATCACTTTGCGCTGCATCAAACACGTAGGGATCAATGCTTGCGAGGCCGCTCACCGAAACGACCTGCGCGCCAATCTCCGCAAATGAGTGTGCTGCTCGCGCGGAGAAGCGCGCTCGACTAGATAGAATTTACCCGTGGGCTGACTGTCCGGCGCGCTATTTCGTGTTCCTGATCATTCGCCGCAGCACGTCGTCGCGACGCCAGAAGTGATGCCACAGAGCAGCGAGGGCGTGAGTGGTCGCAACGACCAGAAGCATCCAGCTCAGCAGGCTGTGCAGGGAAGCGATGCGGAACGTCACGTACATAGCGATCGTGCCTGTGATCGGCAGTGCGAGCAATAGGCCGTAGAGCACCGCATGAGTGACCCCTGCGATCATGCGCTCAAGCACCGACATGCCCTGGATCGGAGGTGGTCGGCCATATGTGAAGCGCAGAATAAGTTGACTGAGCGCCAGCGCCATAATCAGCCATCCGCTCCAGGCGTGAACCTGATGCAGGAAAAGGTCGAAGGGTTTAGGTTTCAAGAAAAGGTGCGCCATGTGCGTGCGTTGGATCGCCCAGGCCGTGGGGACCTGGATGATACACAGGATAAGGACCATCCAGTGCATCAAGCGCTGGTAGATCGAGAATGCGCCGGCCGAACGGTGCCGGCGTATCCAAATGGACAGCCGCCACGTCAACTTTCGACCTCGAAAAGGTCGCCTGCATGCGCGGCATAGTCCAGTGCGTAGCCAAGTTCACCAGCCGTCTCGGCGTGAACGTGCAAAAGCGGCTGGCCGCTGGCGATCTCGTCGCCGAGGCGGACGGCCATTTGGACGCCTGCCGCCTTCGACTCCGGCGCTCCGGCGAGCTTGGCGAGTCGGGCGATTTTGCGATTGTTGATATGGACGACGCGGCCGGCGCGCGACGCGATCAACGGATGAACCTGTGCGGCCTTCGGTGGCTCACGAAGTCCGCCTTGCGCCTCGCAGATCGCCATGAACTTCGACCAGGCACGACCGTCGACCAAGGTCGCCAACGCAAGCGCTTCACCTTTCCCCTTTGCGGCCTTTCCACCGATCTCAAGCGCGGCGCCCGCCAACAGGATCGCGCGGCGTCGCAGATCGTCCGGCGCATCCGGCGCGTTTTGAAGAACCGCCAGGACGTCGAAGGCTTCTAGACCTGGGCCGATGCCGCGCCCGACGGGTTGCGAACCGTCGGTCTGGACGCAGGTCAGGGCCAGATCGAAACGGGCAGCGACGGCGCTGAGGCGACTGGCGAGCTGATCGGCGGCCGCTTCGCTGCGCACCTTGGCGGTTGCCCCAACCGGGATGTCGATAACCACATGCGTCGAGCCAGCGGCGATTTTTTTTGAAAGGACGGAAGCGACAAGCTGTCCCTCGGTATCCACGTCGAGTTCGCGTTCGATCCGGACGAAAATGTCGTCGGCGGGGCTGAGATGCACCGCCCCGCCCCAGGCGATGCATCCGCCTTCTGCTTCCACGACGCGTCGAAGGGTTTCGATGCTGAGGTCGACAGGGGCAAGCGTTTCCATTGTGTCGGCGGTGCCGGCTGGCGAGGTAATCGCGCGCGAAGACGTCTTCGGCATGACAAGGCCATTGGCGGCCACGATCGCGACGACGATCGGCGTGGTTCGATTGCCCGGCAACCCGCCGACACAGTGCTTGTCCACAACGATCGGAGCATTCCAGCTCATCCGGTCGCCGACATCGACCATGGCGCGCGTGAGGTCAACAGTCTCGCTCTCGTCGAGAGGAAGCGCGGCACTGGCGGTCAGAAAGGCGGCGAGATGGACCTCGGTATAGCGGCCTGCGACCACGTCGCTCACGATTTCGGCAAAGGCGTGCGCGTCGAGGCGATTGCCATATATGCGACGGCGCACGCTCGTCAGAGACTCCACGGCCGGAGGATGGGTCACCGTCACATTGTCATTCTCGCTAACGCCGAGGATCTGCCAGGCTGTTTCAGAAAGACCGACTTCATCCTGAGCGAGCAATGCATCTCCTTCGACCTGAAAGAGCGTTGCCTGTACCTGTCTCGCGCCGATCGAGACGAGGACCTGGGTGCGCGCGGACAGACCCTCCGAGCGGCAGACATGGCAATCGGTGCGCATCACCACCACGGCCTGGTGCTGAGTGTGCAGCCGCAGGCGCCGCACGCGTAGCGTCGGCTGAGAAGGAACCTCGGGTTCGACGTTGTTGATCGTCATAGGTCGAAAGCCTGATTCTGGCGTGAGACGACTGCGTTCCATCCAAGCTCGCGGTCGATCCGCACGCGCAGCGCTTCGGAGGCATCGTCTTCACCATGCACGATGAACACGCGGGACGGCGGCCGACGGAAGCCGGACAGCCAGCGCATCAGCTCGTTTGCGTCGGCGTGCGCCGACAGCATGGACAGGTCCGCGACCTCTGCCCGAACCGGGATCGGTGCAAACATCATGAGCCTCGGCGGCATCGCTATCGCCATCGGCGCGATGATCGACGCGGCGATCGTCATGATCGAGAATGCCCATAAGCATCTCGAGCGTGCGCCGCCTGACAAGCCACGGGTGGAAATCCTCATAGAGGCGGCGAGCGAGGTCGGGCCGGCGCTGTTCTTCAGCCTGCTGATCATCACCGTGTCGTTCCTGCCGATCTTTACACTGGAATCGCAGGAAGGCCGGCTGTTCGGGCCGCTCGCCTTCACCAAGACTTTCTCGATGGCTGCTGCCGCCCTGCTATCGGTGACGCTTGTGCCTGCACTGATGATCCTCTTCGTTCGGGGCTATATCGTTCCCGAGCACAAGAACCCTCTCAATCGGTTCCTGATCTGGATCTACCGCCCCGTCATTGCTGGGGTGTTGCGGGTCAAGACATTGACGATTCTGGCGGCGCTCGTCATCCTCGGGGTCACTGCCTGGCCCGTCCAGCATATCGGTAGCGAGTTCATGCCCAATCTCGACGAGGGCACGCTGATGTACATGCCGACCACCTTGCCCGGCATATCGGTCACCAAGGCGGCCGAGCTGATGCAGACGCAGGACCGCATCATCAAGTCCTTCCCGGAAGTCCAAACCGTCTTTGGCAAGGCCGGGCGGGCGCTGACCGCCACCGACCCGGCGCCGACGGAGATGTTCGAGACGATCATCACCCTGAAGCCGAAGTCGGAATGGCGGCCGGGGGTCACCACCGACAGCCTGAAACAGGAGATGGACGCCGCCCTGCAGTTCCCCGGCGTCTCCAATGCCTGGACCATGCCGATCCGCGCCCGCATCGATATGCTGTCGACCGGGATCAGAACGCCCGTCGGGGTTAAAGTCTACGGTACAGATCTCGGCGAGATGGAAAAAGTCGCTCGCCAAATCGAAAGCGTGCTGAAGACAATCCCCGGTACGTCGAGCGCCTATGCCGAGCGGGTGATCGGCGGCTACTACCTCGACATCGTTCCCGATCGAACGGCGCTCGGCCGTTACGGGCTGACCATCAACGATGTCCAGGACGTTGTCGGCATGGCGCTGGGCTCCGAGGTCGTTACCCAGACGGTCGAAGGCCGGGAACGATATGGCGTGGCAATACGGTATCCACGGGCCTCGCGAAGCGATCCGCAGTCGATCGCCAGGGACGTGCAGATATCCCTGCCGGGCGGCGGGACGGTTCCTCTCGGCGAGGTCGCGGACGTCAAGCTGACGCGCGGAGCGACAACCATCCGCACCGAAAACGGCCAGCTCGCCGTCTACATCTACGTCGACATCGCCAACCGCGATCTCGGCGGCTATGTCCCCGAAGCCCAGCAGGCAGTGGCAAGGAGCGTGACGATGCCTCCAGGCTATTCCGTCGCCTGGAGCGGTCAGTTCGAATATCTCCAACGGGCCGAAGCACGACTGGCCGTCGTCGTTCCCCTGACCCTGGCCCTGATCTTCCTGCTGCTCTACCTGAACTTCAAGGCGCTGACGGAGACTGTCATCGTAATGCTGTCGCTGCCGTTCGCGCTGGTCGGCGGCATCTGGCTGATGTGGTGGATGGGCTTCAACGCCTCGGTGGCGGTCGCCGTCGGCTTCATTGCCCTTGCAGGCGTGGCGGCGGAAACCGGGGTGATCATGTTGATCTATCTCGACCACGCCCTGAAGGAGCAACGCGAAGCCTGCGAACAGGAGGGTCGTTCCTTCTCGAAGCCGGACCTCAATCGGGCGATCATGGTCGGCGCGGTCGAGCGCGTCCGACCGAAGATGATGACCGTCGCCGCCATCATGGCCGGCCTCGTGCCGATCCTGTGGAGGACCGGCACGGGATCGGAGATCATGCAACGGATCGCCGTACCGATGATCGGCGGCATGGTGTCGTCGACGCTGCTGACGCTGGTCGTCATTCCGGCCGTCTATGGGCTGATCAAGGGATGGCGACTGCCAGCCGCATCCGAAGCGGATCATGCTGTAACCGAGAACCAGAGGCGCAGTCTGCAGGCTGCTGAATGACCTAATGGCCGGATCCTCACGACGGCCTCGGCCATTGGTCACACAAATTAAGCCACGACCACGCGCTGCAACAGGCAACTTTCCGCTGTAAGCTTGCCGCTTCCCGGGTAGACGCCTTCCAGCCCAACTGACGAACGCGAAACAGATGACCGACATCGAGGGAATTGATCAGCCCCTATGAAAGGCCTTGACGTCACCGCGCCTGGGCTTAGCTATTGATGCGTTCGTCAAACGAAGGAACGACCTTGCTGCATCAACAGGCCGATATCATCCACGCACTCGGCGTCGCACCGAGCTTCGATGCAGCAGCAGAGACAGAACGTCGGATCGCGTTTCTGGCCGATTACCTTCGCACTAGGGCATTACGGGCCTTTGTCCTTGGCATCAGCGGCGGCGTGGATTCCCTGACCGCCGCCATCCTGGCCCAGACCGCTTCAAACCGCCTGCGCGAGCACGGCCACAAAGCGGAATTCGTCGCAGTGCGGCTCCCGTATGGCGTTCAGGCTGATGAAGCCGATGCGCAGAAAGCCTTAGCGGCGATCCGTCCCGATCGAACCGTCACCATCGACATCAAACCGGCTGCCGATGCCATGCTTGCAGAGATCCGTCGTCAGGCAGGAGAATTGTTTGAGGTAGAGAGGGTCGATTTCCACCTCGGCAATATCAAGGCACGTCAGCGCATGATTGCGCAATACGCGTTGGCGGGCGCCGTCGGCGGCTTGGTGATCGGTACGGATCACGCCGCCGAGGCGCTGATGGGGTTCTTCACGAAATTCGGAGACGGCGCTGCGGATATCCTTCCACTTTCGGGTCTTACCAAGCGCCGCGTCCGTGCAATTGCAAAGCACGTCGGAGCGCCACAGGAACTGATCGACAAGGTGCCGACCGCCGACCTAGAAAGCGATGCGCCGCTGCGTCCTGACGAGGAGGCTTACGGCGTCACCTACGACGAGATTGACGATTTTCTCGAGGGTAAGGTGATCACGGAACCAGCTCGCGAGCGAATCCTCACCATGTACACAGCGACCGCACACAAGCGAGCACTGCCGGTCACACCAGAGTAATCACAATGCCCGCCGGCAAACATATCGCATAGCATCAGGTATGAAGCGTGACCCGGTTCCACCACCATCTGATTAAGCGTGCAGGGCAGAGGCCCTGCTAAACACCTCAATCTGGGGCTTTATAGCTCTGATCTGCGTTCCTAGGTTTTTAACTCGGTACGTAGCACGATGCAGAGTGGTACTGGATCAACGGCGCTTCATTGGCTGCGGATGCCTCCCGGACATTGGCTTGGCGGCAAATGATCGAAGGGCCCAAAAATTTCTAGGAACCGTGAGCCCTTTGGGTTGACCCTGCAGCCGCTACAGGGTGCAAAGTTTTGACGCGTTGGGAAACTTAACTCACGTCAGCTTAGTCCTGAAAGGATTTCAGATGGAAACTGTAGAAATGAATGTGGTCGGAATGGACTGCGCGAGCTGTGTCGCAAAGGTCGAGAAGGGCCTACGCGCGCTTCCCGGCGTGCTGGACGTCAACGTTTCACTCGATAGCACTAGGGCGATCGTTCAGATCGATCCCGAGATCATCGGCGCCGACATACTGCAGGAGACGGTTGTGGACCTCGGATACACGGTCTCGAACTGAGCGCCCCGACGTCTCCGTCAGGCCGGTCGACCTCTTCTACATCCGGCCTGACACCGCGGCTGTCTCTCGGTTTCGACCTCGCTCAGCACGAATTGGTTCTATTGCGAGTTCCTGACCTGACAGACAGGCCGTCGAGAGGATAAGAGCACCTGGAGACCTGTGGCGATCGCAGGTTGCACGCTCCCGCCCCGCGGGCGGCGGCATCAGGGCCAGGCGCCGATTAAGATCGCGACAGGAATCGCGCCGGCAACTAAGCAGCGGTGCGGACAATCTTCAGCACGGTCAGTCAGCCTTCGGCCTGCGTCGTCATGGGCTTTGGCGGGCTTGGAAACCCCGAGCCCCTGGACAGCCAAGTCCACGGTTGTCGAGCCAGCGTTCTTGAAGTTGAGACTGACGGCGAAGCGCTCCCCTGCCGCCAGTTGCTTCCTAAGCTTCGCAAACATGATGTGCGATGCGCCCGCCCTCAAAGCTAGGGTTTCTCCCGGCATTATTTCGATCGCATCTTCGAACTGACGCATTTTGGCGACCCCCTTAACGAGGGTCGATTGATGAATTTCGAATTTCTCGGAAAGCGCTGTAGATCCGGAAAGCAGGGCATCGGCCTCCTTTCCAGTTGCTCCTACTCGATATCACGGCGGCGATGGCGAAGAAGGCGAAGTGCATTGGCTGTTACCAGGACCGTCGCCCCCGTATCAGCCAGAATCGCCATCCAAAGCGTGGTAACACCGAAAAGCGTCGTGCCGAGGAAAATGACCTTGAGACCAAGAGCGAGCCCGATATTTTGCCAGATGTTGCCAAGCGTCGCCTTTGAGAGGGCAATGAGATCGGCCACTCCCATAACCTTGTCGCGAAGCAGCGCGGCGTCGGCGGTTTCCAGCGCGACATCGGTTCCTCCGCCCATTGCCACCCCGACCGAAGCGGTGGCGAGCGCCGGAGCGTCATTGATACCGTCGCCGATCATGGCGATGGGCGCTTGCGTCTTGAGGCGCGAGATCTCGGCAAGCTTGGCGTCCGGAAGTAGTTCCGCCTTCACGTCCAGTCCGAGCGCCGATCCTATCGCTATTGCCGTGCGCTGATTGTCGCCGGTGAGCATGATAGTTTTGACGCCGATATCCTGCAGATGCCGGATGGCAGTTGCGGCGTCGTCCCGCGGCTCGTCCCTGAGCGCGATCAGGCCCTCAATCTTGCCGTTCATCATCAGAACGACGACCGTCTTTCCTTCTTCCTCAAGGTAGGTGATCCGCCGGGCAAATTCGTCATCGAGTACGGCCTGCTCGGCGGCAAATCGGGGAGACCCGACGGAGACGAAGCCGTTCTTCAACCGCGCAGTAACCGCTTTTCCGGGCGTTGCCTTGGCACCGCCGAAGCTTGCCGGCACAGATAAGCCTTTTGCGACCGCCGCTTCACCAATCGCGACGCCTAGCGGATGGCTGCTGTTCCGTTCGACGGCGGCCGCGCGGGCCAGCACATCGGCCTCTGTCCCGACAATTGCCAACACATCCGTGACCTGCGGTCGGCCGCGGGTCAGCGTTCCTGTCTTGTCGAAGGCGACGGTCTTGACCTTTCCGAGCGTCTCAAGTGCCGCGCCGCCCTTGATAAGCAGACCCTTGCGAGCGCCGGCCGCAAGTCCGGACGCTATGGCCGCCGGCGTGGAGATGACCAGCGCACAGGGGCAGGCGATCAGGAGCGTGGAGAGGCCACGGTAGATCCACGTCGCCCACTCGCCGCCGAAGAAGATCGGCGGCACGACGATGACCAGCGCCGCCACCACCATAGCCGCCGGCGTATACCAGGCGCTGAAGCGATCGATCAGCCGTGCCATTGGTGCCTTCGACGACTGCGCTTCCTCGACCATATGAATGATGCGCGAGATTGTATTGTCGGCCGCGACATGACTGATCGCCACCCGAAGCTCGCCATTGGTGTTGATGCTGCCGGCATAGACCTTGTCGCCGACGTTCTTGGCGACCGGAACGGACTCACCTGTCACCGGAGCCTCGTTGAGTTCGGAAAAGCCCTGCGTGACTTTGCCATCGGAGGGAACACGATCGCCGGGCCGCACGACGACTATGTCGTCGATCGCCAGTTCCTCTACTGCAACCTTCTCGACCACGCCATCGCGCTCGCGAAAGGCAGTCCTTGGGACAAGATCGATCAATGCCTTGATACCAGCCCGGGCGCGGCCGGCCGCGATGGTTTCGAGAAGCTCGCCAACGGCAAACAGCAGGATTACGACCGCCGACTCCTCGGCGGCCCCAATCAGCAACGCCCCGAGCGCGGCAACCGTCATCAGCGTTTCGATGCTAAACGGCGTTCCGGAGACAGCACCGACGAAGGCACGTCTTGCGAACGGAACGATGGCGATCAGCGCCGCTACCGAGTAAGCGATCTGACCCCAGTCCGGAGATACGTGGGCGATGCTCCAGGCAACTGCAAACATCGCGCCAGTGAAGATGACGAGACGCCCCTTCTTACCCTTCCACCATGCCTGGTCGTGGTAGTCCGGGAGCTGGCTGGCACCAGCTTGATTGTCCGCGCCCGCTGAAATTGGGGTGAAGCCGAGCCCTTTGATCTTGTCCTCGACAGTCTGCGGCGAGGTCCTGTCCTTATCCAGCATGATGACCATGCTTTCCTGACTGTAATTGACATTGATGTCGCTGACGCCTGGCAAGCGCTTCATCGCGTTTTCAATCTTCATTGCGCAGGCAGCGCAATCCATGCCCTTGATCTTCAATTTCAACGCGCTGGAAGCCATGACGTCACCTCGACAATTACGAACTGGCGCCTTACATGAGGCCTGTAGCAACTACAGGGTCAAGCCATGTCGCCAAACATTCTGACAATCGGGTATCTTGCCAAGAAAACCGGCACCAAGGTTGAAACGATCCGCTTTTATGAAAAGAACGGTTTGCTGCCCGAACCGGGCCGCACCGAGGGCAACTACCGCGCCTATGACCATGCGCACCTGAATCGACTGAGCTTCATCCGTCGCGCGCGCGACCTTGGATTTTCCCTCGATCAGGTACGCGGTCTTCTGAGGCTGAGTGACGACCGTGACCAGTCATGCATGGCGGTCGACGAAATTGCCAACGAGCATCGCGCCGAGGTCGAGCGCAAGATCCGCGACCTGCAGGCGTTGAAGGCGGAACTAGACAGTATTATCGACCAGTGTAGTTGTGGAACGGTCGCCGACTGCCGCATCATCGATTCTCTTTCGCCGAAGCATTAGGGGCCAACACAGATTCAAAAGCCGCTTTGATGTAAAGCGGCGGCTGGGAAGTGGGTGGCCGGCGCAGGCAGAGAGCGCATTCGACTGTTTGAGGCCCTCGTTCCAATGCGTCTGTGGCGGCAGGCGAATTGCCGACCAGCGTCGTGAACTGCAATGAACGCCGATCTCCTACATTGCAGGCCGCTAAGATGCGTCCTTCGCCTCTTCCAGGATTTCCCAGCCACCCCGCAGGACGATGCCTGCAACCAACACCCCGATAAGCAGATCCGGATAAGGAGAAGCGAAGAACATAACCGCTGCGCCCGAAACGACAATGCCGGCATTGGCGATCATATCGTTCGTCGTGAAAATCCACGACGCCTTCAGATGAACGCCCTGATCGCGATGCGATCGAAGAAGCTTCAGGCAAATGACATTCAGCGCGGCATTGATGAAGGCGGTAATGATCATGGCCAAGCCAATCGGCTCGGCGCCTACGAAAAACCGACGCCCTACCTCGACGAAAAGTGCCAGACCCAGGGCGATCAGCAGGATTCCGGACAGGCGCGCAACACGCACCTTTGCCACTACCGTCCGACCGACGGCGTAAAGGCTGATGGCATAAACGCCAGCGTCGCCCATATTATCGAGGGCTGCTCCCAGAAGACCGGTCGAGTCAGCGAAGACGCCAACGACGCCGGCGACGATCACTTGCAACAGATTGATGGCAAGGACCCAGACAAGCGTCGTTCGCTCGGAGGCATTTCTCGCGTCGAGCCGTATTTCGTCCTCGCGGTGTTTCTCGCTCATTCAAGTTTTCCCATTATTTCTGCACATAGAAAGCCGATGCACTGGTCCAGCGTCGCGTGCGGCTGAAACCCGACAACGTCTTCATTCAGCGCTTCTCGGTACTGGACGGTCCGGGTGTGCGTGCGGGCTCAAAAGAAAAGATCGAGCCTGCGATAAGCAGCGCTGCCCCGATGGTGATCGCGACATCTGCCATGTTGAAAGCGGGCCAATGCCAAGTCCCGATATGAAAATCGAGAAAGTCGGTGACGGCGCCATGCCACACGCGATCAAGAATATTTCCGGCCGCCCCACCGGCAATCAAACCGAGCGCAGTCGCTTCCAACGTCCGATCCGCTCGCATTGCCCAGACGATCAGCCCGATGGTTATGACGGTCTTTATGGTGGCCAGCAATAACGGACGCTCAAAGAAGATATCGCTGAACATTCCGAAACTGACGCCGGTATTGAAACCCAGTGTCAGGTTGAAGTAGCTCACAAGCTCAATCGTCCGCGGCGGGACCATGACGACGTTAACGATCAGCCACTTTGTCGCGATGTCGAAAAGAAGCGCGAGGACAAAAGCGATCGCAATCCAGACGGTTCGATGTCTAACGGAACTAGTCGGCAATATGATTTCCCCTCATTGGCTGGGCCTGATCGTTAGTGGAAGTCGAGCGCGAGGCGCCCACACCGCGCGCCGATGTCGCCCCGCGCCGTCGCTGCAGTTAGTCCCGCTTCTCGGCTGGCGCCAAACAAAGATTGCTCGACGGACTGAATGCCGCGAAATGGGACCCCGCCGCATCTCTTGGATAGGCTTCCTTCGTCAGATTCGTTCGAGCTTAGGTCTACAGCCTGTAGCGGCTACAGGGTCAATCGCCAATTTGCCGAAGCGTGACTAAAGAACATGCTGGCGATGTGGAGCGTTTACATTCAGCCTTGAAGAACTTCCCCGTCCCGGTCGAGGACCTGATGGATATCACCTGGGCAAGAAAATACGCCTAGACGAAACCGCGCCACAAACGTGAAGAGCCAGCGTAGCCGAGATAAAAGACAATCGTTCCCTCGTTGAGCGCGTTCCATGCTCGCGCAAATTGAACTTCAGGTGAAGAACTGCCCCATCAATCGGCGTCTCTGTCCTTTTCGGAACGGCTAAGCGCCGGTTTCCAAGGCTCGCCCTGGTAAGGGTCCGCCAAGGCCGCGTCTGGACGGCTGATCGGGTACTTAATGGTCGAGATTTTCTGGGCAAGCTTGTCGGCGCCGTTTTGCTTCAGCAGTTCGCGGAAGCTGGAGTGCATCCCACCGTCAGCATAGGCGGTCACGGTCGCAGGAGAATCCTTGTCGAGCAGCGCGGTCAGTTTCTGATCCTCTTGTTGAACTTTGGCGGAAAGGGTCGGATCTATAGCCTGTTTAAGAGGGGGACAGGCAGCAAGGGGGTTGGTAGGGTCCCTGTCGAAATCGGCGTTGAAAACATATCGACGATTGCACGCCGCGACTTTTGGCTGCCGCTTGGAAAATTCGAAGGCGTCGTAACCTTCTTTCAGGTTTTTCCAGAACGCGAAGTTCGGATCGCTGCGATTGGCCACCATATTCTCCACGGTCATGCGAAACGGATATGCCTGCACCTGAAACTTGTCTTGGCCACCGGCGAGTGCGCTGTGCACGAGGGCGTAGATTTCGCCGACACCTTGGTCGGTCATCGCGTAGCATCCCGACGAAGAACAAGCGCCGTGGACCATCAGAGCTTCGCCGGTGTAATTCAGTGCCGCCTCGAGGCGGTTCGGATAGCCAAGGTTGAACGATAGATAAAATTGCGACTTGGGATTCAGCATGCCTGTGGAGACATGATAAAATCCTTCGGGCGCCTGCCGATCGCCGGTCCGGGTTTTCGGGCCGAGTTTTCCTGACCATCGGCACATCGGATACACCTTCAAAAGTGCGTAGCGACCGGTCCGATCCTGCTTCCAAATCTCGAGCTCGCTTTCTTGTTTGAAGATCCGTATCAGCACTGGGCTCTCCGGCGTCATCCCTTTCTTTGCCATCTCTCCGACGAGTTTGACCGGAATTTTCGGCGACGGATCGCCGATATCGTCGAGGCTCATGGTGGTACAGCCGTTAAGTCCGGCGACAAGCAGCACAAACAAGACGAGCGGCCCGAGCCGGTGGAGTATTGCCTCGATCATTTTAGTCCGAGCCCTGATTCGCATGAAGAAAGGGTGCTACGGCCTGTAGCCACTGCAGGGTCAATACCCGTAGATCTAGATTCTCAACCTGAATCCCCTTTCCCGGATCCGGGCAAAGCCTGTGAATGGTCAGCGATCCGAAGCCTGGTAGTCCTCGCTGCTGTCGTCCTCGAAGTCGGCTTGTTCGTCCTGTTCGTCCGATGCGATCGGCATGTCGCCATCGAACCTCCTGTCCCTGCTCAGCAGGCCGGCATCTTCGAGCAATTCGAGGTTCGGCAGGTCGCGCAAAGTCCCTAACCCGAAGCGTGACAGGAAGGTCCGTGTCGTGACCAGCGTGTAAGGAGCGCCCGGCTGCGGACTGCGCGGACCCGAGGAAAGAAAACCCAAAGAGCGAATGTGAGCAACTCTATCACGGCTGACTTCCTTTCCGATGATCTTGGAAATCTCGTGTCGGGTGATCGGCTGGTGATAGGCGACTATTGCTAACACCAGCAGATCGGTTTGCGACAATGAGCGTCCTTCCTGCTCGACACCGGTGACACGGCGGATCGCATCAGCAAACCGGATGCGGGTCCGATGCTGCCAGCCGCCGGCCACGGAGACGAGCTCATAAGGCCGGTCACGCAGCTCGTCGCGGATGTCGTCGATCAGCAGGTCGATGCTGCAGTCGCGCCCGACCAACTGCGTCAGCGTCTCGCGGTTCACCGGCTCGGACGACGCGAAAATCACCGCCTCGACCCGGCCCATCCATTCGCGCCAGCGCAACTCCGGCGGCAGATCCGCCAGTTCAGTGTCCAGCCCCTCGGTCGATTGTGGCCGCCGTCCCATCGGCTACAATCCGTAAAGCCGGAACGTCGGCCGTCCGGTCAGCTCGCGCGCACCGCCGAGCGCCACCAACCGCTCGAACAGCCGACGGCTGGAGCGGTCGCTGGCCGTCCAGACCGGCCGCGCGGCCTGAGCATCTTCGCTGATCAGCGTGGCCACCACGACGTCAGCGTCCTTGCCGCGCAATTGGGGCGCCACGGCCAGCAGCTGTGCCGTTCGCCGCGCCAGATCGGCGTAAAGATCGAACGCCGCTGTTGCTCCTCGCCCATACGCGAAGGCACATGCGGTCCGCCACCGCTGCGGATCGGCACGCGGACCGGCGGCGAGGCGCAGGTCGTCCCCCTTCAGATGCGCCGCGAAGAGTGGCACCGGGACCGGCCAGTTCAGACGCCGGGCAAGCACCGCGTCCGCGAGCCAGAGTGCCAACGGCCGGCTATCAGGCCGCAGGTGTAGGCTGGCCGCGGCCGTCGTGCTCGCCGCCTCGATCGGGTTCCTGGTTCCGACGCTCGCCGTCAGTGCGGCGTTGATCGCCTCCTGCGCCGGCTCGTCGATCATGACCGACAAAAACTCGGCGAAGATCACCGGCCATTCGCCATTCAGCGATGCCGGCCCTAGCGAGGATTTTCTGCCCAGCGCCCTCCAGGCCTGCAGCAGCCGGCCAGCCGGCCCCGGATCGTCCCCGGGGCGGGTCAGATAGAGATGATCGCGCAGCGTCGCGGCGTCTTCCGTGCGCCCCTGCCAGCGGACGACGGCCTCTGCGGCCGACAGCGCCAGGCGCTGCCGCCAGAGCTGTCCCAGCGGATGCTCGCTGCGGGCGATCGGGTGGATAGCCGCGAGCGCCGCGCCGGCGAAAAGCTCCGCATCGCCAGCGCCTTGCCGCTCGCCGGCGGCCCGCGCCCAATCTGGCGGGAGTGGGAAGATGGGCGGGGGATCGGGGATGATTCGTGCGCGTGAGACCATGCTGAGCAGTACCACAAGACGGCGCTTTGAGCCAGTATCTGGCGCATAAACCGCCGCGCCCGTCGACAGATAAAAACGAACGATAAAGTTGGCTTATCGTTCGTAATTATTATCCTGGAGACCTAGTCGAAAACGGCAGGTTGAGCAGCGGAGGTCGCCTTCCGGAATATTCTGCTCCACCAAAAAGCCACGGCCCTCCCCTGCCGACTCCCCTCGAAAAGATTGCCGAGGGGTCGAACAGGCGCGGACGCAATACAAACCGCGCTCACGGACTCTGCGGGTGAAGTTAAAAGAAAACGTAAACGGCCGAGAAGCTCGATGATGATGACGGGGCAAAACTTGCCGGTGAGCGCAAGACCGTACCTAGGCGACACCAGCGATCACGCGCTGCTGAACCAGATCGCATCTCTTCGTAACGGTTATCCGCTGCACCGTCTCGCCCTTACCACTACTGCATCGGTCTGACAGACCTGTTCTCCATCGACGCCGAAATCCATCCGCCAGGCAAGACTTTGCGCTCGCCGAAAACACACTACTGACGGGAACAACTGGGGCGCCCAGGCTGAACTGGAAAAATGCTATGCTGCGGAGATATCGCGCGGGCATGCTGGGCAAGCCACTGACGGCTCCGTACTTTGCGGGCGTTCGACGACGCGCAGGAGCGGTTTCCCCGACACGATCGCATCGATCTGACGTTCAAATTCTTCCCGCCCCAGAACGTACATCCCGCCGCGTGCCCCCTCAAAGCCGCAATTCCATGCCGCAAGTGCTTGTCCAAATCGAAGCGCGCTCGCGATACCCTGTCCTCCGTCTTTTCTCAGCCCTTCGACGCCCTTGGAAGCCGCGGCCGCCAAGAACCCGGCTGTACACCAATCACCCGAGCCGCAGGTGTCAACCAGGCGAGGGGCAGGCACGGCAGGAAGGTTCAGCCACTCGGAAGGAACACCAGCTAAGCGATGCCTGTAGCGAAGACCTTGCGAGCCGAGGGTTTGGATTTCGACCAATGTCGCGTGATCGCCAGTCATCGTACCGCCAGCATCCGGCAGCCGCTGATCCGAATATTTGACGATATGAGCAATATGAAGTGCTTCTGAGAATAGCTTCTCGTCAGATTTCCCGGAAGGCTCAAATACGACAATGGCACCTGAACGGGCCGCCTCTGCGGCGAGAGAGAGCGCCGCGCGCGACACGCGGTCAAGGAAGAAAACAGACGATTGGGAGAGTGCTGGCAAAATGCTTTCTATCGCGTTTTGCGTGACCGGACGGTAGCTCGGAAGGCGTTGGCCACAATGAGGGCATGTCCACAGAAAGCGATGCGTCGGCGAACCGTCGCGCGCGCGCTTAATCTGCTGAATGATGATTGGCGTGTGCCCGGTTGGCGCACAATCGGTAAAATCCAGATGCACGCCCCATCTCGCGAGATCAACGCGAACCCGCTCGGAAGCGGGGTCACCATTCATACGGGCGATGGGATAGGAGTCCCAGCCAAGGTAGCTCATGATTGCAAGGATGTTGCCGCAGGTTCCACCAGTCCAGGAATGAACGGGCGCCTGGCTGTCGAGACCAATGACAAGATCGAGAGCGATCAGGCCTGTACCAAAAATGCTGGGCTTTTCGGACGAGGTAGTCATTGAATCAGTCCTTTCTTCAGCCTGGGGCGAGGCTGCGGGTAGACGTCTCCCTCCAACCAGACATGAATGAGATGCGGTGCCGGCATTTGAGGTTCCGCCGACGCTTTGAAATCATACCCTATCGACTCAAGGTAAGCGACTGGTAAATCCCTTTCTAGGGCGGCCATAAGCGCTCCCAGCGACATGACCTTCGTGCCGAGCGGCGATAGGATAAGGATCGAACCGCCGGCGTCGCGAAACACAGGTTTGCGCAGATCGTCCAGGCGAAGGATTGTCCGGTAAAGGTGCAAAGGATCCTGCTCATCCGCGTAAACAACATCGCGCGCATCGACCTTCCAGGCGCTTTCGAACTCAACCATGTACTCCTCGGCCAGCATGTCGCCCAACCGCGGGTCGCGGGCCGGAAATGGCAAAATCGGGCATGTGTCATGGGGAACAACGAAGTCATGGACACGCGATAGCGCCTGCCGCCGCCCTTTCGCGAGCTGAGGTAGCCAGAGTTTGGCTGCATTGGCTGCGGCGTCAAGCGTAAGTCCGCCCTTGAAACCGTGGACATAGCCCGGCGCATCGCTCGCAATCGAAGAGATCTGGGAATCGAGGCTCGGATCGTGCGCCACGAACAAATGGAGGTTCTTCGGCCCCCTTCCCCGATCGATGAGTTCAACGAAGTACCGAATGAGAGGAAATGCGGTACCGACCGAAAGCGCACTGATATCGACGACGACATCCGTCACATCCGCCATGTCTTGGCGAGACGCTGCCGTGGCCACATTCCTCCCCCCGACAACCGCGCCATCGGCGCCAAAAATCTCGATCCGGACGATTTCGTGATTGGGGATAGCCGTCTTCAGCCGCTCGATATTTGCCTCGGCACGGCGCGTCAGCTCCGCATCTGGATTCGGTCTACTCTCGCGTACGAACAAAGCCTTGAGATCGGCGCCGCCAGTTGCCAACCGGTCAACGACCTGGGTCGCTCTCGGATCAAACCCCGCCCCGGCGATGAGCAGCGTCTTGCGTTGCTTCTCTGGAAAGTACTCGGCGACGAAGCGCTCGGCTTCGATACCATCATGCGACACACACGGGTCCCATCGCCAGTCTCGAGCCATCATGACGCCTCTTCAGTCAAACGCACGAGGTCCTCGACACGCCGCTCCAGGAAGCCACCCCTCTTCAGGGTCAACCCGCTTCGGATCAGCAAGACGCCGGACAGCTCCACGAGGCACCAGTTGCGGTTTTTCGTGCTGTGATTGGGGATCAGCACAAAGGCATTGTATGCGACCCCGAACTGCAGAACCTTCGCTAGGTCCGGATACAGTTTCGGGATCTGGTCGAAGTCTTCTTGGGGAATGCCGAAGGCGTTCGCGCCACCGTTCAACGGAGCATTGCCTTCGAGGCTCTTGACGATACATTGATCCGCGATGCCCTGCGATAGTCGACGGACAAGGTGATGGAGTGGGAAATCCCAACCGCGTATCATCTCGTCGGCGCGCTCTCTCAAAAGGTTATGCTGGACTTGACTGGAGAGGGTCGGCGATTTCGACCGAATGAGTTGTGTCTCCGATTGCGCAACGAGCCGAGCCGCCAAGTGGAGAAACTGCTCGGCGTTCTCGGAACTTGCGTCACACAGCGCATCGATGCCGTAATAATAGGGACGATCGAACTGATGGAGGAGATGAATCCTCGCGCCATCGGCTACTGCTGCGCCCGCGGTCAGCGGCTTTGACGGTTCCACGTCCACTTCCGGCTCGTCTTCGAAAAGGCCGCGCTGCGGCGTTCTGTTCGCGTAGCGCTCCAGAAGAATAGAGAGCAGCGATAGCTTCATATCCTCGGAATTTTCCCCGCCTTTATCGAGATAGTCGACGACCTCTCGCTCAAGGATTGCCCGCCGTTCGGCGGTGATTGAGTATCGGCGCTGGATTGCAGCAACCTTCTTCGCCAGTTTCTCGACCTTGGAGGGCGCTAGCGTTTCGATGTGAGTTGAAAGTAGATCGCCAAGCGTGTTGAGGCCCCTCCGATTGAAGACTTCCATTTGGCTGAGATATCGCCCGGCCATGTCCTTTGCCATTTTGCGGAACGCGCGACGCTGGCTCGCGCGCCCCTCGCTGCTTTGCATCCAGATGGTCGTCACCTCTCTGGCGCGCTTCAATCCAGGCTCATCCTCTTCAAAAACATTCTGCCCTTCGATCAAAACATCCGCCGGTGCGAGTGCATCCAGGCGGGTGAGGATCCATCGTGCAACCCGAAGCTCCCGGCGGGCGAGCCACCGCTGGAGCGCCAAAAGCTGGCTCGGGTGCAGGTAGTGCGCGTCGTCGAACACGACGAGTGGCGTGAGCTGAAGGAATTCATTACCGTCCTTCACCCTAAACGCGTCAATGACGTCGAGAGGACGATAGGCGGTGGCGGCGGCGTTCTGTTCGACCTCATCTATATCGGGTGGCACCAGCGCCGCAGAAATCTCATAGATCGCAGTTTCCATCTCGCGCGCCCGTCGCTGCAGGCCGACACCGTTGGCTCCGCCGATCGCTTCAAGCGCCGCCTCCGCGTCAGGTCGTGCAACAATGTCAATGTCTTCCAACGGAATACCGGCTGCCTGCGCATCTCTGAGCCAGGCCAGAACAGCGCGCGCCTGAAGGAGTGCCACGGTAAGCGAGGCCTTAAGCGTGTCCGGATAGGGAAACTCCCAGAACTCGCGATACTCGCTCTCGAGTGAGATCCGGCACCCGATTACGGCAGGTTGCCCGTCCTTGATCGCGCTACAGGCGGAAAGACCATCGATGAGGTTCTTGTAAGTTTCAAACCCACGGTTTCTCAAAAGGATCCGTAGCGTCGAATACTTAAAGAGACGCGCCAAGGTGGTCTTGCCACTCCCAGGCGTTCCAATGACCATCGCGAGGCGGTCGTAGAGCCTCCCCTCCTGGGCTGGCTTCTCGAAGAACGTCGAAAGGGGTTCCGGCGTCACAACTGCCAGAAACGCCTCGTCCTGCTGGAGATACTCCGTTGCGCGTTTCTCAAACGGGTTTACCAAATCTCACCTATACATGTCTTTGCCGGCGCCGAAACAAGGGGCTCATTGGCGGTGCATCCGCACCCCCCTCGCATTTTCCGCCGTCGGTCTCCGCCCATAGCAGAGCTACGGAATTGTTTGGAGTATTGTGGTCGAGGATTAAGGGAAGGGCGCAGCCGCCGTAACCGAGCCCAAGATGTGTTTTGCCGCCAACGTCAGTGTGCTTTGTACGAATTGCCGGGTCATAATAGGTTTTCGTCAGTTCAATGAATCTTTGAAAGTCATTCCCATGAGCGTCGATCGGAAGCGCCTCAGGGAGGATCGTTCCGAAAGAGAAATGAACTTCCGACGCCCAGCCGTCCGACTGCAACGCCGCTTTTGCCTGCGCTGCTCGTTCTTTCATAACCGTCGAGGCCGCGTGCGTGCCGATGTAGTGGTGAATGCAGAGATGCCAATTGTCCGCAAATATTTGCTTTCCATCGAGGCTCTTTCGAGCAAGCTCGATCGATTCCTTGAATTTCGTCAGCTTACCCGACCACTTCTTTTTTTCGTCGTTGTACCGAAGAAAGGACGTGCCTGTGCCCATGAAATCGTCGATCAAATAGACGAGCTTGAACTTGGCTTCCTTGTCCTGAAGACCATCCTCAAGATTGCTGAGAAGGTCTTGCCATTTTTCCGTGTCCAGCTGGGTTGAGACCACCAGCTGTTCGTTGGTTAACAGTCCGACATTGCTGTGGCGCAAACCGTCGATGCGTGCTCCATCACTCAGACCCATGAATAGCGTCTGCCGGCGCAGACGCTCGACTGCCTTGCTCGCCTCTTCGTCTGCGTAGATGCGATAAGGGGGAATGCCGCGCTCCTGTGCAACCATCCGCACCAGCCTGTCGCGCACTATCTTCGGATAAAGCTGTTCAACCAGTCTCTGCATTTCACTCGGTCCGACATAGACAAGCGCATTGCGGACAAAATCGTAGGCTGTCTTTCTCTCTTCCGCGATATTGAACTGCTGAAGCCAAGTTGCGAGGCTTTCGATGAAACGCATACCGGCCTGGAAGTCGCGATAGCCATCGTATTTGAGACGCGCCATCAACCGGAGCCAGTCGAACTCTCTCCGCGCTTCGTCATCGTTCCATTGCATGATTTCGCTGAGGACCCTCAGGCCGAGATCTTCATTCACCGGAAAGTCCCCTTACGAAATCGCAGACCACCATCAACGGCTTCGAGTGCCTCGAGATAGTTTCGAGTAACCGCTACTCCGCGTTGCCCGGGTTCCGCGAGGTTCCAGCAGGTCATTGGATCGACGCTGACCTCATCGACGCTGAGACCCATCGGGGCATTCAACAGGTCGTAGTCGTTGCCAGGCCAGCGGCCGCGGTCGCCAATCGTGAGAATTTGACGGCCCGGCAAACGCTCCTGAATCTGATTTATGACGTTGGTTTTGCTGACACCACTTGCAATGATATCTACAGAATGGCTTGATCTGGTAACGATGGCCTCCCGGCAGCCGGTGCGCAGGATCAATTGGTGGACAATGTCCCAAAGTCGGTTCTCGGCCATGAACTGACGGGGTTCGAGGGTAATCTGGTAGCGTCGGTTCGTCTGCTTTGCAGAGCCCGCCAGCTCATCGCTCGTGGCGAAGGCTTCAGCCAGGTCTTTGAGTTCCGGGCATACTTCATCCGTCCCATCGGGCACGCTGTCGTCACTGAGCGTTCCGATCATTGCGCCGTTGTAATATCCAATGAAAACCCGTGACCAGAACTCCTCAGGAAGCACTGCCCTCAAGTCCTTCCTGACTGACACTCCTCGTCCGGTGGCGATCGCCAACGTCGCGTCACTTCTTGCGATCTTCTCCAATTCGGCGACGATTTCAGGACGTGCCGGATGAAAGCGATGTCGTGTATCGACAACCGTACCATCATAGTCGAGAATTACGCCCCCAAAGGTAGTTGACTGCAGCTGGCCAACAAATGTGGCCAGCGCATCTTGCCAGTGAGATAGCGTCTTTCGTTCTTCGAGCCGTCGGATCGACTCTCCGGTCTTACGTTCGATCGCGGCATTGGCACTTTTGGCCCGAACCTCTGAGGCTTTTTTCCGGCCTTTGCTCGGAAAATTGAGATGATACAGCTTTCGACCGAAATCAGGGACGCCTGGCTGGCCAGGATCTATGGCCCGCGCAAGACCCGCCCAACCTGTAACGTGTAGCGCTGCCAGCAGAGACCCCAGAAGCACGGCCGGCCCTTGACCACTAATCTCGAGCTTCGCAATCGGGATCTCTGTAGGAATCAGGGCCAACGTTCGTTCGGCGATCGCCCTGTCCTCATCTGTGATGAACGCGAGGACTGCGGTTTCCTGCCCACGCTTAGCTAACCAATGATGGCGACCATGGGCAAAGTTTCGATAGTCCGCCAGTTGCACTACGCCAAGGGCCGCCTCCGTGAACTTCGATTCCAGATCGACCGCACCAATCTTTGTCGAAGGCCCGTATAGCACAACCGTAGTGGACCGGCCCCAAAGCACCTCGGCGGCATCCCGCCAACTTTCCACCCGACCTGAACTGCTGTCCGCAAATGGCTCGACGGTGGAAGCGACATCTTCCCAGGACGCGATTGGATCAAAGACTGAAGTGTACGCGCGGGCAAGCAGGGCCGAAAAGCCGACGAGGGAGTTCGTCGCAAGGAAACCGTCTTTTCCTGCAGGTGGCGGAAACAATAAAAGATCAACGAAGGGGTGACGTTCGCAAATTTCGGTGATCGGGCTGCCGGGCCGGCCACACATCACGGCGACCTGCCGATGTTCTCTCTCAATGAGGGAAACCGCAGCGGCATTGATATCGACGTTGCTTCCTCCAGCGCTTAAAAGCCACTGACTGACGGACACATCCAAGTTCGCGTTTGCTGCTTCGAGCGGAGTTTGAACCAGGCCAGGCTTGCCGGTGAATGACTGGTGCAACGCTGCGAGCACATTTGCGGCCGTCAGCGACCCTCCAGATCCGATGGCAGACAACGGCGAGAGGCCGGCGGTCTTGACCGCATTTTTCAGGGATTCGATGTCAGTCGAAGCTGACCATCGAAGGGTTTCCTGCAATCGAGCCAGTTCAGAAGCGTATGGCTTTGCCATTGAAATCTCCCATCAGTTCAAAAAGGAACATAACGGGAACATCTTCCCATTTCCACTGCAAAGTACGATCAGTCTTAAGCGCAAGATGGTATGTTTGGGAGTCCATCCTTTAGCTTGCGAACGCAAGAAGCCGCTTTATCAACAGTTGCATTTATACTGCCCGCCTCCGGAAACGCTGGACTCGGCCAACTCTTGCCCATCGCGCAAATGAAGGCATGAAAAAGCCCGGTGCGGGAGGAGATGCACCGGGCTTCGATTCTGACTGACAACTGGGAGGAGGAGGGTTGTCAGTCGCCCGGAGCCGCTGGGAGGAGGAGTGCAGCTCCGACAATCTCAGTGTATGCTGCAATGCAGCAAATTTCAAGAAGCCGTCTCACGAATTTCCATACGGGCGGTGCTAAAGGCCGGGGTCTTTCTCCGCGCTGGGCAGAGCGGCGGCGAGCGCCGTGACCAAGCCAACGACTTTTCTGCGCATGGTTTTTGAGCTGATCCGCGCGAACGCCACATTGAGGTCGCGCCCCTCGTTGGTGTCGATGAAGCTGACCAGCTCGGGAGCAGCGGCCGCGGCGGCTTGACCAGCATCAAATGTCGATCCCAGAAAGAAGAAGGCGGGCGGGACGCCAAAGGTCTGCGCGATCACTGCTAGGCGGCTCGAACTGACCCGGTTGGTGCCTTTCTCGTATTTCTGAATCTGCTGGAAGGTAACGCCGAGCCTCGCGGCCAGGGTATCCTGGCTCATGCCCACCAGCCGGCGCTGCGCCTTGATCTTTCCACCGACTTCCACGTCGATCGGGTCGGGGATCTTCGCCATTTCATTCTCCTCCGATCGTCTCGATGATGTGGTAGCTTTTGACGATGGCGCCGACTCCATCATTGAGCAGCGCGAGGATGGCTTCCTTCGTCACCGGCACGGTATCGATTTGCTCAAGCCGCATTGGCGGGCAGTCGTAGCCCGGCTCGTGAGCAACCGCATCGCGCAGCTCGACGATTGCGGCGCGGGCGGCCTCGGCGTTTCCGAAAAACGCATCGCCAATACCATCGTCGCGCCAGCGCGCTTCCACCCGCTGAAGCTCGGGCGAATAGGTATACAATGTGAAGGAGGGTGATGCTGACACTCGGTTTCCTCCAAGAGCTTGCGGTACGCCCCCGCTACTGCTCTTTGACCCCTGGTGATCGGGGAGTTGGAAAACCGTGTACACACGATCCCCACGGCCTTTAGTTCGGAGAACCTGTTGCATACGCCGCAGGCTCCCCGACCATAAGGTCAAGGAGATAGTGCCGTTGCAGGTCGGCACTCGTACCCGTGTACAAGGGTTTCCACGCCCTAAAGCAGCGCGTCACTGCTTCACCCGTGAGTCTAGGCGATCACGCGGCGCGGCGCAAACATTCAGACGCAAAAATGCCGAATGAATTCAGTCGCAAGGTCAAATTCTGAAGACGGTTCCCCCGATACCCGCCAAGCGATATGGCTGGAATTCATCAAGAGGGAAACTGACAGCGGGTTGTGCTGCGCCGACGGAGAGTAAACGCCATGGATGAGACCACTGAGACGATGACGATCTCCAACCGGAGCGATTTCGCCCTTTGGGCCATCGAGCGGGCGAAGGCGATTGTCGCCGAGGAGGGCGGCAACCTTGCGATCGCTACCCGAGACCAGGGCGATGATGAGATTGCCGCCTCGGCCAATGCGCTTGGCCAGGCCATCGTCAACGCCCTCCTGGAAGTGTTCGACGGCCTGATGGAAGAGTAGATTCGAACGGCTACCGTTCGGCTCCGTCCCTATCGTTGCCGCGCTGGCGCTCCTGTTCCGCTTGCCGGAGGATCTGCTGTCGCTGCTCGTCCTGGGCAACTTTCGACGCACCGGCCTGTTCTCGTGCCGCGCGAGAAGCGCGACCGGCGGCGATTGCCTGCTGCTGGGCGGCAATCGCGGGATCGACGGTTGCCGGCGCCGGCCGGTCATGGGCGCGGGTCTCGTCGACGCGCGCCGGCGCCGGCGTGCCCCCTGCCCCCGCTGTGTCGGTGACCGAGCGCATCTGTTGCATCTGGATGTCACGACGCTGCTCTTCGAACAGCGCGGAGATTTCCTTGCGCATCTCCTCGACGGCCTGACGCTCTGCACTGCTGTCGACCATCGTCTCCAGGCGGTCCATGGATCTATTCGCCCGCGAGACGCGCTCGTCGAACTGTTCCAACGATAGGGGCATAGTCTTCTCCTTCTGCTGTTGGATGGTTGCGATCAGGGTTTTGAATTCCGCCAATGGCTCGTTCGGCGGCGCACCGGACCGCTCGGCCAAGGCATCGAATTTCTTCTGCAGCCAAGGCGACGGCGCACCATGCTTCGCGGAGCCGGCTGCCTCGACAACGACGGCGGCGCGCAATCCATGCGCCAGCAACCGCGCCTGGATATCTCCGGCGACGGAACGCATCTCGGGACCGGGGCCGAACTCCTCGTTGTGCTTGGCCAGCTCGCGCTCGATCTTGCTGACGCTCGCGGTCGTGGGCGCCAGGATCTGGACGGACTTCCCCTCGGCGGAGATCAACTTGGCCTCGATGCCGACGGCGCCCTCGATAACGACAGCCACCGTCTCGCGTTCCAAGGTCTGTTCGACTTCCAACCGGAGCAGGACGAAGCCGCTGGCACGCGCAGCAGCTTGCGGCGCTTGAGCGGTGGCCGCGGCTGCGAACCGGTCGGCCGCCGCGATCACGGAAGGCGCCGCGCCGGCCCGCTGCAGGGCGCTCGCGGTCGCCTGCCATTTCGGGGCAAGCGCGAGGTTGCCATTGGTGAGCGACACACGGTCGACGACGCCGGCGCGTTTTCGCTCGACGCGATTGGTGACAGCCGCCGTCTTGAGATAGCGGGGATCTTGTCTGCCGCGCTCATAGGCGCCGGCCTGCGCCTGGCTATAAGGCCGCGTGGCGGCCACATCCGCGCGCCGGGTGGCGACCATGGCGATGCCCTGCTCCCGCGCCTTTGCCGCGAAGCGCTCGCGCCATTCGTACAGCTCCGGTTTGGTGAGCCGCAGCGCCTTGCCGACATCGTCGCGCGCCGAGATCATCGCATGGACATGAACATGGCCGGTTTCCCGGTGATACGCCGTGATCCAGCGGTGACCGGCAACCTGCTCGCTGAGGAAATCCCGGACGGCGCGGCTCATCGCCTCCGGCTCGGTTCCCGCCCGCGCCGAGAAGATGATATGGAAAGCATTGCGCGGCTCGACGGTGCGAATGTGCGAGGACCAGACCCGCCAGATGCCATCGGCCTTTTCCTTGACGCTGGAACCGCGCTTTATCGGATCGCCTTCGCTGGTGGTGACGGCCTTCTCGGTGCGCAGGAACTTTTCCAGAAAGTAGCGGCCGGATTTCTCCGAGACGGCTGCACCGAGAATGCGAACCTCGGCCGAGACGCCGGCATGAGCCAGCCGGCGCGCGAAATTGGACTCTGCATTTTCCAAGGCGCGCGCCGGCCCCTCGCCTTTCTCGCGTGCCTTTAACGCGCCGGCGATTTTCTTCGCCGGCAGATCGGTCACCGCATAGATCGAGACCTTGCCATCCGGATGCCGCGAATAGAGGAAGGGCTTCGACCCGAAGGCGGCGTTCAGGGCATCGTGGAGCGTGTCGTCGTCGACCTCATCGGAAAGGGTGACGGAAAAGGTCGCCAGCGCGTTGACCGCATAGGCATCGCGAAAATCCGCGCCCCACTCCGCGAGCGCGGCGGCGCGCTCTTCGCGGCTGGTGATGGCAAGGCCATCCTGATCGTAAACCGGGATATCCACCTTGCCCTTCTCGCCGATTTCGTTCTCGACTTCCCGTGTGCCAAGATAGGTCATCAGGCCAGCAGCCGACGCCCGGCTCGATACGGTCGACGTCACCTTGATCACCACCGGCTGCGCACCGGCGGCGATCGCCGCGCGGCTCGCCGTCTCTGCTTTGGACCTGTCCTTCGCTGCGCCCCGCGCGCTCAGAGGACGGGCGACACGCGGCGCTGCTGCAAAGGACGCCCCGCCCCCTCCCCCGCCGGCCAACTTCTCCAGCTCGTCATCATCCCCCCTCTGGTCGCCTGCACCCAAAGCTCCGACCAGCGCAATGACGCCCTGTTGCGATGACAGCGGAGCTTGCAGGATCGACACGATTGTCGGCTCGCTTCTCGACACCGCGCCAGGGTGCCCCTTGCTCGCGATGCCCTTGGCTACAAATCGGCGCGGCGGCTCCCCGCCCGACAGGGCGACCCCGATCGCGCGCCGGCGACGCAACTCCTCTTCCTCGTCGATCAACGACGTGGCGCGGCGGGCGGAAAAAGCCTCGATCTCACTAAGCAGTCCGGACCAGTCATGCGCCACGGCCAGCTTCCCTCCGCTCCTTGCGGCTGATCCGCAGCATCAGATCGACGTCGGCGCGCAGCCGGAACACGCCATCGAGGAGGGTGCGCAGGGCCGCGTCGAGATGCGGTTCGTAACCTACGCGACCCTCGTTCATCGCCCGGACCGCCTGGTTGAGGTTGATGCCGATGCGCCGCAGCTCCTCGTTCGTCCCCCGCAGGGCGTCGGCCTCAGCTGGCCCCACCGGGAGCGGAAGGCCCGCCTGTTCGCGAAACAGCAGCCGGATGACGTCGCTGGCGGTGCGCCCTTCCTCGCACAGCGCGGCGAGCGCATCGCGCTCCTCTGGCTGCAGTCGGACCCTCAACACCTCGCTCCGCATCTTTTCCTTCCCGCTTGCCAGGTTGCCGGAGGCGACCCGGAGCGCCAGAAGGCGCGAACCACTGCCCTGCCGGAGGCGGGGCGACGTCGAGTTTGTACCACAAACTTGACTATCCTGCCACAGAAAACTAAACTATATTTTATTCAACAGATGCAGCCTCATAGAGGCAGGCGCTCTCGACTCACCCGACACGACCGGCGCCTATGCCAAAGCGTCTCCCCATGAACAATTGCCCGTTACCCGCGCTCTGGTTAACAGTGACATCGCGGCTAATTGGCAATTATCCATTAACAACGGTTAGTTACCAGCGGGAAATTGATCATTATCAACGGTCAATTGATGATTGCCCGTTCACCGTTGCCCGTTGTCGGTGGGCAGTCATCAATCGTTAATCAACAATGGTCAACGGTGAACGGGCAATGACTTCGTTGCGGAAAGAGAACTAGAGAGTTAAATATAGTTTATCACAATGAAGGAGCCATCATGATTGTCACCATCGCCAACCCGAAGGGCGGGACCGGAAAGACCACGCTCGTCCGGGCGCTGTCAGGCACCGCCGCCCATGCCGGCAACGACGTCTTCCTCATCGATGCCGACAGCCGGGCGAACACGATGCGCTGGGTCACCATGTCGAAGCAGGTGAACGTCTGGCCGGACCGGTTGGAAGCGGAAAGCTGCCTCGACCCGAACCGGATCTACAAGCTGGCGCTGGAGCGCCAATTCGAAGGAAAGATCGTCTTCATCGATATCGAGGGAACCACGAACGAAAACCTGTTCGCCGGTCTCTACTGCGCCGACATCGTTCTGATCCCGCTGCAGACGACCCAGGACGATGTGGTGGCCGGAATGCAGCTCGCGCTGAACCATATCCCGGTGGTCGAGGAAGACCAGAAGCGCAAGCTGCCGGCGATGATCGTCATCAACCAGCACGATCTCGTCACCGGCCGCGCCAAGGCCCACGAGCCTCTGCGCGAAATCCTGCGGGAGAGCGGCGTCGCCCTTTCGACGCAGCCAATCGCCCGGCGCGCCGCCTATCAGTCGATCGGCGCCGCCGGCACGCTCCAGACCGCCACGAAATCCGACCCGAAGGCCATCGCCGAGATGGAAATGCTCCTCGGCGAGCTGCTCACCCTCTACAGGTCGACGGCGAAAGAGGCTCTGCTATGAGCGAAGGATCGGACAGCAAAAATCTCGTCCTCGGGCTGATCTCGACCGGCCGCGACCGGCCATCCGTTCGCGAAAAGCCCATGGCCTCTCCTCCCCCGGCGAAAACCGACGGTGATGGCGGCGCAGCGCCAATCGCGGCGGCCGGCCGGACCCAGTTCCGCGACCTGGTCGCCAAGGGCGAAAGCCGCGATCCAATCGCCGGCAAGCGCTTCCGCGATACTGAAAAGGTCACAACCGGCATCCATATCCGCGCCGAGGTCCACAAGAAGCTGAAGATCCTCGCCGCTATCGAGCGGCGCAAGTTCAACAGCTACATCGAGGAAGCCATCGATGACTATCTCCTGAAAATCGCCGCCCGGATCCCCGACATTTCCTGAAACGGCCGAGAAGCGGGCGATCATGCGCTTCGCTTCTCGCCTCCGCCATTCGCCCTGAGCGCGGCCATCAGCATCGGCCCAAGGCCGAATTCGCCGCGCGCCGCCTTGCGGGTGAGATCGCGCAGGTAGCCGCCGGGGGAAGTGATCTGTTCGGCGCGCTCCAGGATGCAGGCGACGGCAACCGCGGCATTTTCAGGCCCCATCACCTCGCACGCCTCCTGATAGGCCGACGGGCTGACGCCCAGCATCGACCGGACCATGACGGCGGCCCCCATCAGGTCGCGCCAACCGTCTATTCGGCCGCCCGCCGCGTAATCGGCAATCTGCCGGCACGCTCTCAGCACCATCGATAACGGGAATGCCTTCAGCGGCTCGGCGATCCGTTTCGGTTTCTGGCTCGGCTTCTCGCCCCGCTCGTTTCCTGAGCGAGGTTCAAGTTCACGGAAGGATTCGGGTTTTGAATTCTGTATGTGACGACCGTTATGGTGGTCATTGACGTCCGTTTTTTCTGCTTTTACTTGAATTTCCAAGCGGTTGATGATTTCCTCGCGCAAAAGCACCATTTCGTCGAGCACCGCGTCGACGTCGTCGCGGTGAGGCGAGCGCGGGAGACGCGCCAGGAGGCCGGTGAACATAGCTTCGATCGTCGCCCAATCACCATCAGCGCCCTCTTCCATGGCTGCGGAGATGAGCTTACGGACATCGCGCCGGCAAAGCGACAACGCTTCTTTGGCGCGCTTGAACTGAAGGCGCTCTGCGGCGACCTGCTGCGCAAGGCTGGCCAACTCGCTCGCACGGGCAAGCAGGGGCGCCAGGCTGAAGCCAAATGCGGCCTCGATCTCCCCTCCCCTGCCCCGGTGAGCATAGCGCTTACCGTTCGGGCTATCGCGACGTTGGATCAAACCGGCGTCCACCAGCGCCGCGAGGTGTCGGCGCAAGGTCGTGCCGGCAATGCCGTGGGCGCGCATGGACAACTGGCTGTTTGATGGGAACACGACCAGGCCGCCGCTTTCATCGCAAAGCTCGTCGCTTGGATAGAAACTCAGCAGCGCCTGCAGCACCGTGATTGAACGATCCTGAAGGCCGAAAACGTCCTTCGTCTCGGCGATGTCGTTGAAGACCTTCCATTTGTTGACCGCCTTGCTCGGGCGGCGATCAGCCGTTTCGAGCTGGCCTCTCACCAAGGCAAGCGTCATCGGCCGCCCGTGTGGCGTTGCTACACGTCCTATCTGCATTTTCCTTCACCTCTCAAAAGGCAAAAGAAATCCACTCACCAAAACGGCGCCAAAGACTCTTGACTGTGATTCGTGGAAATGCGATTCTCTGGGTGCTTAGATCAGAGGAAGACTTCCACGGCGGTAACGCTTTGGGGGTCTTTTTCTTTTGCGGCGGTCTCTCCTTCCGACCAATTGATTTTCTCAGCCGAAACCCGCTTACTGCGAAGGATCGGCCGCGTTGAACTCACGCATCAGCTCCGGCATTCGTTCTGCCAGCCACCGCGCAAAGACCTGCTCCTTTTTCGGGATCGTCACGGTCGTTCCCGATAAGGTAGACTTCATGCGGCCGAAAACGCGGCCGCCCATAACGAAATCAAGAATTTCTTCCTTAACGTGTTCTTCCACCTGAGACACCGGCGACGTAGTCGCACGCATTGCCTGGGAAATACGCTCGGCACCATCTGCCTGTTGAAACTCCGCCGTGGGGACAATTTTTCGGACGGCGTCAACCTTGCTCGCGTCTTTCAGCAGCTCTGCAAACGCAGTCCATTTCGGGCGACCCGCTGCCTGTGCGCGGCCTATTGCAAAGATGATGTCTTCCGGAATCGCGGACGTTACGCGGAACATTTGTGAGACCGTGACCTCGGATAGCCCCATGATGGAAGCTGTTTCACGCTGAGAGATGCCGCTGCTTTTCAGCTGCACGGCCCACATAGCTTTTTCGATCCAGCTGAGATCCTCTCTTGGACCATTCTCAAGCGTCTGCTCCTCGATCAACTGGCGATCGGTCAGGTCTCGCACATAGGCCTTGATCTTGATGGTTTCAGGACGATCAGCTTCCGCCATGATCGCCAAAATGGCGTCGCGCCTACGGCGCCCATAAGCCAGTTGATAGTGATCGCTCTTGGTTGGATGAGGCCGGACAAGGACTGGGATTCTCTGGCCTTCCGTGGCAATTGAGAACTTTAAGGCACCGAATTTTTCATCGGCTTCCGCATCGTACTCAAACCTGTCCTTGAAGGGCGAAGCGTCCACTTTCGACGGATCGAGAGAAACAATGACGTCTTCGCTGAGATGGGAAAGCGCCCTTCCCACGTTGGAAATGACTGGCGACGAGTGGCGACGAGTAAGTCCAATCCTGTCGGTCCCATCGCTTGCGGGAGCCGCATCACCGCGATTTTCGGCATCCGCCGCCATCCGTTGGAGTATGCTCTTCTTCATGCGCTACGCCCCCAAACCTTGTGAACGAGTTCAAGGATTTCGAAATTAACGCGGTCGGCGCTCTCGATGGCCCGCTTGAGCGCTTCTCGGCCAACCTCGCCCGCTTCAAGCTCGTAAAGAGTCTTCTTAGCGACCGCCGCACCGGCGATGGCGGTCGATTCCAAGGCATCGGCAACCAGAACGTCGCTTCCAAAAAGACGGCGCATAACACCCGCCATATATTTCTGCGGCCCATCGTTCGGATTTACGCGAGTGAGCAGGAAGCGGAAAAAGTCGTGCTCGAACCGGGCACCGAACTGCGCCAAGGTTTCACTGAGATCGGAAATCATGATGAGAAACTGATTGCACGACGCAACATCCAGCATGGCGGGATGGACCGTGATGATCAGGGACGTAGCCGCATAGAGTGCTGCAAGCGTGGAATAGCCGAGCGACGGCGGCGTATCGAGAATTACGATGTCATATCGATCCTCTACGCCTGAGATCGCATTGTTGAGCCGTTCAAAGAACAGACCGAGATCATCACGATTTTTCTGCGTGAGGTAGGAAGGGGTGTCGAACTCAAAGTCCATGAGTTCCAGGTTTCCAGGGACGAGATCGACACCCGGAAAATACGTGGTCCGGATAACGTCTGCCAGCGGCCGCCGGTCGTTATCGTACCGGATCGCAGCATAGGCCGTTTCATTCTCGCCAAGATCGAATTCTGGCTGGAGGCCGAACAATGCCGTCATCGACGCTTGGGGGTCGAGGTCAATGCAAAGAACGCGATAGCCTTGAAGGCCAAGAAAATGGGCAAGGTGGATGGAGGTCGTCGTTTTGGAACTGCCGCCCTTGAAGTTCGCTGTCGCGATTATCTGCAGTTTCTCCCCCGCACGACGATGAGGCAACAGGGTTTGGGCATCGTCCGGACGAAGCTCCGCGAGAAACGCGCGTAGCTCTTTCACCTGTTCAACGGTATAGGTGCGTCGATTATTGTCGGCCCGCTCAGGTACTGGCCCCTTCCCTGCGATGGTAAGCTGCCGCAGCGTGCTTTCAGGAACATTCAGCAGTCGAACGAGGTCGGTCGTCGAGAATGTGCGCGCGAACGTCTTCTTCGCGGTCGGCGGATAGAATCCTTCGCGCATTTCATGCAGTTCCGCCGACAGCTTCGACGTATAATTGCCGATCTTCGATGCGGTATCGGTGACGCTTCGAGAAGCCGGTTGAAGCATTTATTCCTCTTGACGGTTTTGGACGCGATACGCGATCATTTCCGTCATGGATGCCAGACAGAATCCGATTCTTCAAGGTGTTTTTCGTTAATGAACGGTTAACGCAGGCAGCGTGCGGAGGCACACATATCTCTATTATGGAATTCGAGTGATCAGAAATTTGCGACTTAACAGCTGTTAAGTTCAGCTGAGACGGCACAGCTTTTTCGGCGATATGATTGGCCGCATCGGTCGGAACTTAACAGCTGTTAAGTCGCAAAACCTCGTGCTGATCCACGAATCTAACCCGCCCAGAAACCCACAGACGCGAGGTCTCGTCCTAGGGAGAGGGATAGGGGTTTGGGGAAAGGGAGGAGGGAACCGTCCCCTTTCCCATGGGTGGGTTCAAGGGAGGGGCTTGCCCTTCCCTTTGGGAGGCGGTTTGGAGGAGGGGGCTTGCCCCTTCCTCCATGGGGGAGAGATTGAGAGGGGCCGGCCAGCCCCCCTCTCGAAGTAGCTCCGGCCGGTCAATCCGGTCGGAGCTTCTAGCCTGTACCCTGCAATTCAGAACAGGCGCAGTTGCCCATTCCTCTCGATGACCGGCGAGGATGCCTCTTCCTTCGGTGCGGCGGAGCCACCCGCGACCACGGCAGCCCGGCGCGGCGCAGCAATGGGAAGTGCCCCCTCCTCTGCCCCTGCCCCGACGTTTTCCCTTGCGTACCGCAACTTGGCAGACCACCCGCCCATGACATGGGCCATCGTGTGCCATTCCTCCCGAAACCGCATTGCCAGACTGTCGCCCGCGATGACGGTCGCCGGAATATGCAGGAGCGAAAACTGGATATAGGCCATGTGGACGGCGCGCGGGTCGATGTCCACGGCGGTCACATGGAGAAGCTGCTGGTAGTTGAAACCCGCCTCAAGGATGGCTTCGGCCAGCGCAATGATCATCGCTCCGCTGCCCACGGCTGGTTCCTGCGCGAGCATGAAACCGCGCTTGGCAATCGCCTGCTGCACGTCCTCGGCGCTCCCGGCGGTGATCCGGGCCATCAATTGGCAGATGGGATATGGCGTGAAGAATTGCCCCCTCGCCTTGTTGTGCAATTCGAGCGCGTGAAACGTCATGCCCAAAATGTCCTGCGGCTTCTCTTCCAGCGCCATGACCACTTCGCCCAATATCCGTGAGAAATTGCCCATCGTTTCGCTGTCATACTTTCGGGCGATTTCGAGATAGCGCACCTCGCGCTTCTCGAAGTTCACCAGATCGACGGCGTTGCTCATGGAAATGGCGGAGCATTCGCACCAGTCGCCGAAGACGGTGTAGAGGTCGTGCTTATAGCGGCAGGTTTCAAGCAGCTTGACGATGGCATTGAGACGGGGAGAGGTCATGGGATCACCTGGGACGGGCAGGGCCGCAGGGCGCATTTCGCCACTCGCCGGGGCGATGCCCGGCGTCTCATTGCGGCTGGTTTTCGGAAATTCAGCGAAAGGTGCAGGCCGCGCCGGAGACTGGCGCGACCTGCCGCAACCGATTACTCGGCTGCTTCGGGGAACTGCTGGTGTTCGGCGTTCGGCTTGTCATCGATGTCGAACGGGCAAACGCCGTCATCATCGCCATCGGCCTCCGCCATCCGCTCGCGCTCCTGCTCGGCGGTGAGAGCAATCCGCACCGGCGCGGGCAGCCATCCGGTCCCGGTGATCTTCCGTTCCGCATATTCCACGGCTTTCGCCTTCTCCATGCCGGGAACGCCGAGCGCGAAATCCTCGCCAGCGGCTTCGGTGACCGCCTGCTTGATCCCGATCTTGCTGATCCGGCCGAAGTAGTTTTCGCCGGTCGGTTCGTACCACTGCGTCATGTCGATCTTGAGGGCCTGTGCCAGCCGTTCGGCATGGGCGCGCTGCGACTTCCGCTCATAGTGCGGGTGTTGCACTGCATTGACGGACTTTGCCGCCGCATAGGCCAGGAGGTCGAGAAGCGTTGACGTCGGCTGCTCAAGGCACCATTCCAGAAGATCGCTCGGCCTGCCCGGAATGGTATGCCCGTAGTTTTCCTTGAGTTCGTCCAGCGCCACGATGCCCTTGCACTCCGCTGGATTGGCAATGCTGTTTTCCAGCCGTTCGCTTTTCACCGTTACCTCAAGGGACGTGTACTCATTGCCGCCGTAGTTGCCGAAGAGGTTCACCAGCATGGCATGCACCACGACGGCGAGGGCGACGTCCGGATTATGCGCAAGCTCGGCCCGGATGGCGGCGGTCTTCTGCGCCGTAAGCTCCTGCACAAGCAGGGCAGGAATTTTGAACGTCGGTTCGGGGCGCTGTTCGGGCTGCTGTGCAACCGTCATCTCACCTGCCTCCGTCTCCTCGTTATCGCCTTCGGCGCTTTCGTCGCCGTCTTCCCCCTCGTCTCCGGCCTCGACTTCATCATCGGGCCGGACAAGACCGCGCTCGATTTCGACGTTGCCGTAATAGTCCATCGTGACATAGCAACCGGCCTTGGCGATGTCCTCCGAGGTGTAGGCTTCCTGCGCCGTCGATAAAACCGCCAGCCTCGCCCGAATGGCTTCGATGCGCGGCTCGGCCTCGCCGTCGGCCACCCCTTCCTCGATCTGCTCCGCCAGCTCGTCATGTTCGTGTTCCAGCCGTTCCTCCTCTGCCTGTTCCTCGTCTGTCAACGGAACGTCGGTGGGATAAACGCGGTGCATGCGATGGGCTTCGTCCGGGATGACCGGCACGACCTCCACCCATTTCCAGCCTTCCCGGCGAACTGTTTCGGCCTCGGCTTCAAGCCGGTCGCCGACAAGCTTTTCGACAAGAGCGACGTCTAGCGCGTAGCCGCCGTTCTGCTCATCGAAGAGATCGCGCTTGACGGCTCCACCAGCGGCTTCATAGGCGTCGAGCCCGCCGATGAATTTCACGCGCTTGTCGGTGGCCTTTAAGGCTTCGCCTTGCAGGGCCGCACGAATGGCGCGGTGATCGCAATTCCACGACGGCAAGCTATTCCAGACTTCCACCTGCCTTTCGTGATCATCAGACACGGTGAAGGCCGTAAGCTGCTGGAAGCTGATATTTTCGTTGCGGTAAAGTTCGAGCAGGGCAGGGGCGACACGGCCCAGGGCGAGGCGCTTGCGCACCATGACCTCGGTGGTGCCGAAACGGGCGGCGATATCCTCGACGGACTTTCCGGCGTCGGCCATGACGCGGAACGCCTCGTATTCATCGACCGGGTGCATGGCTTCCCGCTGCGTGTTTTCGATGAGGCTGATTTCGGTCGCCTCGGCGGCGCTGCGCTCCTTGCATTCGACCGCGAAATCCTTCGCAATCTCGCCCAATTCTGCCAGAAGGTCGAGCGCGGCATGGCGCCGACCGCCGGCTGTCACGAAGAAGCGCCCCCGTTTGTCGCCTTTGCGGACGACGAGGTTCTGCAGAATACGGTAGCCGTCACCGCGAATGGTCGCGGCCAGTTCCTCGATGCCTTCCTTGCTATAGGTCTTGCGCACGTTCAGAGGGTCGCGGTCGAGCTTGTTCAGCGCCACCATGATGGTTTCGGTTGCTGCATTGGTATCGGTCATTGTCGGTCTCCTTGGTTTCCCGTTTCCCGCAGGGGAAGCCCCCTTGGGCGAAGCCTCCCCGGTCTTTCCGGGGGAATGGCCTCTGACATTCCCCCGGACAGAGGGGGGAGGGCGCAGCCCGCCCCACGGCGGCGGTCGTTCGGGTCAAGGGGTCGTGGCGGGGAAAAAACGGAAGGTTTGGCGCGCAGCGGTGAAAGCCGTTTTTTTTCCGACGCGACAAGCGGCTTTGCCGCGCCTGCCCCTTGATCCGGGCGGCCGGCGATGTCAGGGGCGAGACAAACAAAGCGGCCCGGAACGGGCCTCGCTCGCGGGCGCGCAGCGCCCGTTGGACAAGCGATCGTTACCGGGATCGGCGGAGACGGCCTCCGGCTGGCTCCGTGCGCGCATAGAGCGCGGCCGACCGGGACGGGCGGTGGCCCCTCCCATCCACAGGATCACAAACGAGACGGATTGACTCTAAATCCAAAGCAGAACAAAATAGGAACATATACCCATCCCGAGCGATTATTCCTATGCGCGTATAAGCACATGGGCCGACCCTGCTCGCCCGATATTTCTTGCGGAGCCGGCCATGCGAAAACCTGACGACATCGAGCGGCTTTACCTTGATTTCGATGGGTTCTTTGCCTCGGTGGAGCAACAGGCGGACCCTCGTCTCCGCGGCCGCCCGGTCGGCGTCGTGCCGTTCGCCGGGACGGATCGCACGGCCGTCATCGCCTGCTCAAAGGAAGCCAAGGCCGCCGGCGTCAAGAACGTGATGCCGATCCGGGAGGCCAAGCAGGTCTGTCCCGACCTGATCCTCGTTCCCCAGAAGCCGGACCTATACCGGCGCGCCCACAATGCGCTGCTCTGCGAGATCGAAACCGTCATCGCCATCGACACCGCCAAGAGCATCGACGACCTGACCTGCGTCCTCGACGAAAGCGGCCAGCGCGACCCCGAGCTGCTAGCCGCCCGGATCAAGACGGCGATCGCCACGAACATCGGGACGTATATCACGAGTTCGATCGGTTTCGCGGCGAACCGCCAGTTGGCGAAGATCGCGTGCAAGCAGGGCAAAGAGGAGAGCCGGCGACTGGGCAGCTATGGCAATGGCCTAGCGATCTGGAGACCTTCGGACATGCCCGCGCCGCTGCTGCGCGTCGCGCTGAAGGACATTCCGGGCGTCGGCGCAAGCATGATCGGGCGGCTGGCGCGCAACAGGGTCTTCACCACCGCGGAGCTTTATGCGCTCGAAGCCAAGCACATGCGCAAGATCTGGAACAATGTGAACGGAGAGCGCCTTTGGTACGCGCTGCATGGCTATGCCATCCAGGCACCGCCGCAGAAGCGCGGCATGTTCGGGCATGGGCGCGTCCTGCCACCCGAAGGCCGGACGATCGCCGGTGCATCCGAGATTTCCCGGCTGCTGCTGACCAAGGCGGCCCGCCGCCTGCGCCGGGAGAATTTCTACGCCGGCGGCGTCTGGCTTTGGTTGTCGGTGACGGATGGATCGTGGATGGGCAAGCACCATCTGGCCGTCGTCAACGACGACCAGGCCATCCTGTCCGCGCTGCGCTCCCTTTGGGCGCGCGTGCGCCGGGACTATCCGCGTGGCGTGACCATCTTCCGGGTCGGGGTCACGCTCTATGATCTCTCGCCGGCGGACGAACGGCAGATCGACATGCTCGACAATGACGATGCTGATCGGCGGAAATGGGAGAAGGTGAACAGTGCCGTCGACGCACTAAACACGCGCTATTCCGGCACGATCGTCAGCCTTGGCGAATGGAAGCCCCCCGCCGGTGGCCACGCCGGCGGCAAGATCAGCTACACGCGCATTCCCTCGGCGGGGACTTCTGGTGATGGGAAACTGGAAGACGACGATCCAGGTACGCGATCTGGCTGATGACCAGAAACTTGAGCTGGTTTGCCGCAAATGCGGACGGCTCACCTATATCGATCGCGCCATTATCTGCGCGGAGGTGGACCGCTCGCAGCTCTATCTCGATGAGATCGAAGTGAAGGCGAGCTGCAAGAAGCGCGGCTGCAACGGCCGGATGCGGCTTGCCATGGTGCGGTTGAAGGAATTGAGCGGCTTCGTCGGCGGTCTCGCATAGCGCAGCGACACTGCGTCGGGGGAGGGGAGGGCGCAACGCACCGGACGCGCCGCCGCGACGTGAAACGAGTAGGCGCGATCCTCGGATGATGGAGAGCATCGGAGAAATCAGCATCGCGCCGTCCGCAGGGCGGGATTTCGGGAATTCTCGTCGCGCGAGGGCGGATAGAGGGCAGCCGCAGGAGGCTCAGCATAGCGGCCCGCAGGGCGAGCCGGGACCGACTGCCCCCGCTCGCAGCGCTCCGCTTTTTCGGGGGCGGGCAGGGAGTTCGAGGGGTGGGGCTTCGGGGCACCCCTCGTCCTGTTCCGCGCCGCTCGACGCGGCAAGGGACAGGCACGCGGCATGGACGGGCTGGCCCCGTCTCCCGAGCCGGCCATGCCCTCCGCGTCAAGGCCATCAAACAAGGCGCTGGCGAATCCGGTCCTCGATTTCAAAGCTCCTCTCGCAGATATAGGCTTTGCTATAGCCTTCGGCCTTCAGCCGGGCGATTTCCTTCGCTACCGCCTGCGCAAACTCCAATTCGGTCGTTTCGGTGGTTCTGTCGCGGGCAGCGCTATTCGTCGTGTTCTCCATCAGACTAGTCCTCTTTGTCGTCTATCGGCGTCACGTCGCGCAATTCGATGAAAATCACCTTTTCGCTGCGCTCCTGACCAATCAGGTCGAGATTGATATAGACGTAATCGGCGAAGGTCGGGCTGCACAATCGCCAGACCACGCCGACGCGCCCGACGCGGCGTTCGTTGCTGCCATCGATGGACGGCGACGTGCCGGTGATGCGCACGCGCTGACCGAGCCGGAGCCAGTTCGCCGCGCTGGCGATCATCGCGGCCTTTTCCTCCGGGGTCAGCGACTTGCGGGTCGTCCGCGCCCAAGGCGTATGGGGATCAGCGGCGAGTTGCTGTTTCTGCTCGTCCGGCGAAAGATCGTGAAACCGCGTGATGTCATAATCGAGCGGCCAATCCTCTGCCTTGGGCGGCTTCGGATTCCGGTGGAAATGCTCGGTCGCTGGCGCGCCGAACATATCGGGCTGAATACCTGCAAGCCGGCGCTGGCGCTGTGCGTTGCGGTAGTCAGCCCGCCATCGACCTTCGGGGGTTAGAGTAGGGGATTCGGTTTCGCCTAAGGCGCTCCAGTTCTTCCCGGTCATCCATGGCGGGTTCCTCCGGCGGTATCGCTTCGTCTGGCGGGGAGGGGAGCGGGACGGCAGGGCCGCCCCGCTTCCTTCATCGCTCAAGCCTCGGCGGCCTCCAGAACCTTCGGCGCGCTCCGGTCGAGGATGATTTCGACGCGGGCAATCTCGGCCGCGATGACACCGGGGCGCTCTGACACCACGATGACGGGGCGAAGAACCGGACGGGCAATGACGAAAAGCGCGGCGACCGCCTCGATAGCCTCGGTTACGTCCGCCAGCTCGCCGAGCCTGTCGGATTTGGTGACCAGAAGATTTCCGGCCAGCGGCGTGGGCGCCCCCGCGACTTCCGTGAGGCACGGCACGGTGTCACCCAGTCCGTTGTCATCTACGATAATGTCGAGACCGTTCACCCGGACGATGTCGATCATGTCGCATTTCACGAAATCCTTGATCTCGGCATAGCTGCCCTCAAGGTTGATCGTCACCGGACGAATGGTGCCTGCCATCGGCTCGATCAGGAAGGCTTTGACTGTGCTCATTTTCTGTCTCCATGTTTCCCGAAATCCCGAAGGGAAGCCCCCTTGGGCGAAGCCTCCCCGGTCTTTCCGGGGGAATGGCCTCTGACATTCCCCCGGACAGAGGGGGGAGGGCGCAGCCCGCCCCATGGCGGCGGTCGTTCGGGTCAAGGGGTCGTGGCGGGGAAAAAACGGAAGGTTCGGCGCGCAGCGGTGAAAGCCGTTTTTTTCCCGACGCGACAAGCGGCTTGCCGCGCCTGCCCCTTGATCCGGGCGGCCGGCGATGTCAGGGGCGAAAGAGATGATGCGGCCCGTCGCCGGGCCTCAGTACCGGGGGCGCCAGCCACCGACGGACAAGCGATCGTTACCGGGATCGGCAGAGACGGCCGAAGGCTGGCTCCGTGCTCGCATAGAGCGCGGCCGACCGGAACGGGCGGTGGCCCAACAGAATACCGAAGAAGATCACCATCATGGAAAAACGCCCGTTTCCCACGAGGCTCCGGAAAACCCTACGGCGCAATTGGGGAGCGCGGGTTTCCTCCGCCTGCTCCGCTCACCGGCAAGGCCGGTTCGCTGCGGCCGCGGCCGCGCCGTCCTCACGGCGCTACGGCTGGAAAACGGGCTTCATCACCGCAAAACAGTCGGAACAAGAGTGTGGGCTGACAGAAACCGATTGCAGCCCCGCGCATAGGCGCAAAGGATCGAACACGTTCCAGGCGCAGGGCTACAGCCAACCGTGTTGGTTGGAAGCGAAAGCATGAATCGATTTCAGAATCTCTTTCCACCGCTGAACATGACGGCGGGACCGAATCGTCGGAATGCTATTCCGAGAGGTCCCACGGATTGACGAGCGCGACACCCATGCCGTCAAAATCTCTCACATTGCGCGTCACCAGGGTCATGCGACGGGTGAACGCCGTCGCCGCGATATAGGCGTCGTTGATAGGCTTTGGATCAGGCACATGCCATCGGGCCGCCTGAACGGCCGCCGCCTCGTCCAGAGGCAGGATACGGCCTGAAAACGTCGTGAGGACGATGTTTTCGAGCCAGTTGCGCAATACTTTGCCGGCGGCGGGATCATTATGCTCCACCAGCCGCACACCAATCTCCAGTTCGTGCAGCACAACAGAGGAAATGAAGGTTTCGGCCGGATCGACGGTTTCGTTCCAGACCACGACGTTGGGATGCGCCCTGCCGCTCGCAACCTTGCGCAACTCGGACACGACATTGGTATCGAGCAACAGCATCAGGACAGATCGACCGGCTGGGCATGCTCGGTTCGCTGCGGAAGAGGCAAGTCGACGTCTTCCGCCCCCGGCGCGGCCAGCATGTCACCGAGCGTCCGCATTTTGCCGGTAAGTCGCTTGTACTCGTCGAACGACAAGAGGACATGCGCTGGCCGCCCTCTGTCGGTGATGATGACAGGCCCTCCGTTGGCGGCGCGCTTTGCGCGGCCAAGGTCCTGATTGAGTTCCCGGCCTGAAAGTGTGGTGATGCCCATAACAAGCCTCCAACAATTGTGGTTACGTAACCACATTTAGCGCGAATGCGCCGGAGTTACAAGACGCGACAGCGCCGCGCGCGATGTCCAATGCGAATTGAGACAAAATCCCAAAACCAAGGGAGCGACAGAAATCCGTATCGTCCCCTGACGCGAGGGCTTTTCGGGGCGGGAAGGGGAGGGCGAGGGGAGGGGCTTTGGGGCTCCTCTCGTACCGCATCGCGTCCGCTCGATGCGGGTGCGAAGCGGTCACTGGCGCTGCTGCCCCTCCGCGTCGGGAGGAGGGGCAGGCGGGTTTGCTACCGGATGAAACCGAGCTTCTCGGCGATGGATGGCTCATAGTCGTGGCCCGCCTCTGCCAGCATTGCGATCATGTCCGCATGATCGAGATCGCGGACCTCGTAGCGCTGCCGGCGTGCCGCCTCAATGATCGCTTCCAAGGTCGGGAATTCCTCCAAGAGCGTGCCGAGCCAGATTTCCAGCGTGCCGAAATCGTCGTCGGCCTCGAAGCCCTGAAGAAAGAAGGTGCGTAACGGCGGGTCGAAGCCGATGACAGCCTCGTCGTCCGTTCTCTCGCCTTTCAGAAGGGTAACGGTGTAGCGGCTCATTCGTAGGCCTCGCTTTGCAAATTCCACTCCGTTGTCCACTTTGGATCGTCAAAGTCTGGAACCTCGGCGCTGCCATTCTGGAACCCCTCGATGGCGCTCTCGTGATCTGCCGCATCGACTTCGACGTTAATGAGGCGCTCGGCGCGGAATATTTGGATGATAGTGACTGTCTGCTTGCTCACTGGAGATTTCCTTTCCGTTCGGGCCATCGTCAAAAGGCGAAAGCGGCTTGGCCGCTGGCCTGCATGTAGGTGGCGCTATCGCCCGCCGCATAACGCTCGCGGCCCAGCGCAGACCACTGGAGGAAACCGGCGCGGTCATAGCGAAGCCAGCCGTCCTCGATGCCGAAGATCATTCCCCACGCCTCGGCCTCGGCGGACAGGCGGCCGGTATTGATCGGCCAATGCTCGCTGCCCTTGTCCTGACGGCAGACGCTCGGGGCAGAGAAAGCGCGGATGGTGGCGCTTCGGTCGCCGGGTTCGCTCGCCCCGACCGCGCCCATGACCTTGCGGGCGTCGGCGATGGAGATATAGCCCGACGCCTTTTTGTCCTCGTGATGGGAATAGCGGCACCCGAAGGCCACGGCGTGCATGATGCACTCTCGCTCCGTGAATTCCCGCGTCGCCAGCAATTCGCGCCATTTCCGCGCCGTGATCAGGTCGACGGCGTGCCACCAGCGCGCAGTCGGGCCGCTCGAATAGCCGTGGCGGTTCGGTGCGCCGTTTCGGTCTATCTCGTACCCCAACAGGTTTTCGACATGCCGCACATAGGGATGGTCGGCCAGCAGGGGATGGCGAAGCCCGATTTTGCGCGGCTGCGTTCCATCGGGAGGGCAAACCTCGATGGGATGCCGGAACATGCGCGACGGCAGGTTCCACGGCTCGGGCAGCTCGAAGCCATGCGGGACAGCCAGCGAATTTTTGATATCGAGAAGGCCAACGTTGGGTGCAAAGCCCTTTTCCACCAGCGCATCGCCCAGCGTGTCGGTGTTCGGCGTGTCCACGATTTGCTCCTCCTGAGTTCATCCTTGAAGGTTCGGCTTACGCCGAAGGGGATCGCTCCCCTTCGGGCAGGGCCAGTGTTTCGGTCGCGCCATTAATCCCACGGAATGACAGCCATGAGGTCTTCGTCGTCCTGACCGGGGAACCGGCCAAGATTGGCGTTGAGCCTGCCGTGGCCCGTGCTGACGGAGAGGCTGAGATAGTCGCCGCCGTTCTGGTTCTTCTTCTTCCAGATACCGCCGAGTTCTACGCGTCGGCCGCGAGGGGACTTGGCAAAGATGCGGTAGACCGGGGCGTCCTTGTTGGTGCTGGCATAGGGTTCGCCGGCGACGTCGATGTCATAGGCGATGGATGCGATATTGCCGCTGAGGGTGCCGTCTTCGTTGAAACGGATGAAGTTGGAAAGTTCGGTCATTGTCGGTCTCCTTGGTTTCCCGTTTCCCGCAGGGGAAGCCCCCTTGGGCGAAGCCTCCCCGGTCTTTCCGGGGGAATGGCCTCTGACATTCCCCCGGACAGAGGGGGGAGGGCGCAGCCCGCCCCATGGCGGCGGTCGTTCGGGTCAAGGGGTCGTGGCGGGG
>NZ_WHSB02000020.1 GCF_010994755.1 Shinella lacus | reverse complement strand
AGCGTCTGGAGCTCGGCCGGCGGTTTGCCTTCGATGCGGGCGATCACGGCTTTTGCCAGTTCGCGGCCGGCGAGGCGGATGTCTTCGCGCATGGTCACGACCTCGGGCCGCAGCCATTCGGATCGGCGACATGGTCTTGCAACTGTTGCAGGGGGAAGCGCCGGAGCGGTTGCAGGAAGTCTGGCCCGTCGATTTCCTCGTGCGCGGATCGACAGGCCCTGCGCCGGGCTGAACCTCAGACTTTCCGTTCGCAGCGGTCCTTTTCGGTCTCGATGGCGAGGTCGAGCACCTTCTGGAGCTCGGCGGCGTGGCGGAAGCCGGGTTCGATCCTTTTGCCGGCGGTCACGGCGGCGGCGAAGCGCTGGTAGTTGGTCGGCACCGTGCCGGCATCGAGTTCGCGCCAAACCGCCTGCTCGACATCCTCGCCGAGGCAGCCGCGCAGGCGCGATCCCTCGGTGGAGTGGAGGACTTCCAGCGCGCCCCTGTCGCCGTGCATGCGAAGGCGCAACTCGTTCAGATGCCCGGTCGCCCAGCGGCTGGAATGGATGACGCCGAGCGCGCCATTGGCGAAATCGACGGTCATGGTGAAACTGTCATTGGCGTCGAGGTCGTATTCGCCGATGCGGTTTTCCGGCGCCTTGTCGAAGGCCTTCAGCCGCGCGAAGACATGCTCCACGTCGCTTGCGGCGCCATAGCTCGCAAAGTCGAGGATGTGGATGCCGACATCGCCGAGCACACCGTTCGAGCCGTGCCGGGTGGAAAGCCGCCAGAGCCACTGGCTTTCCGTCGCCCAGTTGCCCCAGGCCTTGGAGACGAGCCAGCTTTGCAGGTAGGACGCCTCGACATGGCGCACATGGCCGATCTCGCCAGCCAGCACCATCTCGCGCGCCTTCTGCAAGGGTGCGACGTTGCGGTAGGTGAGGTTCACCATGGTGACGAGGCCGGATGCGTCGGCGGCGCGCGCCATCTCGTCCGCCTTGGCATAGTTTTCCGCGAGCGGCTTTTCGCACATGACGTGTTTTCCCGCCGCCAGCAGCGCTAGCGTCGTCGGGTGATGCGCGCGGTCGGGCGTCACGTTGGTGGCGGCGTCAAAGCCGTTCCAGGCGATCGCGTCCTCCAGCGAGGTGAAGACATTGGGAATGCCATGCGTGTCGGCGAAGGCTTTGGCCCGCAACGGATCGACATCGACCGCGCCGACCAGCTCGACGCCCTCGATTGCGGAAAAATGCTGGGCATGGCTGTTCGCCATGCCGCCGGTTCCAAGGATGAGAAGACGCATAATAGGCCTCAGCGGTAACCGGCTTCGCCGGCTTCATGCAGCTTCGGACCGCGCTCGACGATCGGCTCCAGCGCGTTTTCCACCGGCACGTTCGGCGCGTCGTGGATCGCCGCGTAGGTGCCCTGCGGGTTGAAGGCCCATTTCACGCTGTTGCCGAGCACCTTCTGCACAGTAGCATCGTGATAGGTCGGATAGGTCTCGTGGCCGGGGCGGAAGTAGAAAATCTTGCCGGCGCCGCGGCGCCAGGTCATGCCGGAGCGGAACACCTCGCCGCCGGCGAACCAGGAGATGAAGACCGTTTCCAGCGGCTCCGGCACGGAAAATTGCTCGCCGTACATTTCCTCATTTTCCAGCACGAAGTTCTCGCCAAGGCCTTCGGCGATGGGGTGGCGCGGATTGATGACCCACAGGCGCTCGCGCTCGCCGGCTTCGCGCCATTTCAGCGCGCAGGGCGTGCCCATCAGGCGCTTGAAGATTTTCGAGAAATGGCCGGAATGCAGCACGAGCAGGCCCATGCCCTCCCACACGCGCTTGGCCACGCGCTCGACCACCGCGTCGTCCACCGCACCATGGTCCTTGTGGCCCCACCAGACGAGCACGTCCGTTTCGGCAAGCCGCGCCTCGCTCAGGCCGTGCTCCGGCTCCTGCAAGGTCGCCGTTGTGGCGCTGATCGCGGGATCCCTGTTGAGCGCGTCGGCGATCGTCTTGTGCATGCCGTTCGGGTAGATCGAGCGCACGATCTCGTTCGTCTGCTCGTGGATGTTTTCACCCCATACGATGGTGCGTATAGCCATGTGCCATTCCTCTTAAAGCCGGCAATTGAAACCGCTTTCAATTGCCGGAATCGATTAAGACCAGACCCGCTTCTTGGCAAGCGGGGGGCCTGCCGATTCCGGCTGCCTTTCAGTGGAATGTCGATTTGGAGAAAAGGTTCAGCACAAGCACGCCGGCAATGATGAGGCCGAGGCCGAAAAGTGCTGCCGGATCGAGCTTCTGGCCAAAGGCGAAATAGCCGACGGCCGAGATCAGCACGATGCCGAGGCCGCTCCAGATGGCATAGGCGATGCCCACCGGCACGTAGCGCAGGCTCCAGGACAGGAAGAAGAAGGCGATGGCATAGCAGACGACCATCGCGGCCGTCGGCACGACGCGGGTGAAATGCTGCGCGGCCTGCATGGCCGAGGTGCCGAGCACTTCGAAGATGATGGCGACGACGAGGGCGGCATAGACGAGGGGCAGGCTCATGACGTGTCTCCGGCGCGCATCGCGCCAATGGGCGCCGGCGGGGCGCGAAGTGTTGGATCAGGAGCGCGAAAGCGCGAGCAACCGGCCCAGCATGGCGGTGCGCGTTTCGGCATCCAGTGTCGGCGCGCCGAGCAGGTCGGCGAGCCAGAGGCCGTCCACGGCATAGCGGACGAGCACGGAATCCGGCGAGGAATCCGTGCCGATGTTTTCCGCGAGATGCCGCTCGACCCATTGTCGCCAGCGTTCCCGCAGGTGCGGCTCGGAAATCAGCGCGATGGTCAGCACCTTCCATTGCTCGCTGTCGTCCATGCCCTCGGGCACGAAGAACACCGCGACATAGGCCCGGGTGAAGCGACCCTTCGGCTCCGGGTCGGACTGCATCTTTTCCGCGAGCACCCGGTCGAGCTTTTCCGTCAGGTCACTGAACAGGCCGTCGAGCAGCGACAGCTTGTTCGGGAAATGGTGCAGCAGGCCGCCCTTGCTGACGCCGGCCGCCTGCGAGACCGCATCGAGCGTCACGCTCCCCGGTCCCTTCTCCAGCGACAGCCGTGCGGCGACCTCCAGCAATTGCTGGCGGACGGCTTCCGGGTGTTTCTTGCGGTGATGTGCCTTGCTCATGCTTAAAACATACCGTCTGGACGGTTTCTTGTCAATCCGTCAGAAACGCGCGCTTCGTCGCAGGCAAAAGGCTGCCATTGCCTGCCGGATGGCCGGGCGCTAATACCGGAGAAACGGGAAAGCGGCGATGACGGATACGACCGGTAGCGAGGAACGGCAGGGCGAGACGATCACCCTCTATGAGGCGATCGGCGGCGATGGGGGTGTGCGGGCGCTGACGCATCGCTTCTACGAACTGATGGACACCCTGCCGGAAGCGGCGCGCTGTCGCGCGATCCATCCGCCGGATCTCTCCAGCAGCGAAGAGAAGTTTTACGAATACCTGACCGGCTGGCTCGGCGGACCGCCGCTCTATACGGACAAGCGCGGCCACCCCATGCTGCGCCGCCGCCATTTCGTGGCACAGATCGGGCCGGCGGAGCGGGACGAATGGCTGCTCTGCTTCGGACGCGCGCTGGAGGAGACCGTGCCGAGCGAGGGCTTGCGCACCATCATCCTCGAGCCGGTGACCCGCCTCGCCCACCACATGCAGAACCAGGAATAGGACCCCGATGTCGTTTTCGCTTCGTTCGACGACACTGCTCGTCGCCGGCCTGATGGGTATCACGGGCGTCGTCACCGCGGCGGCCGCGTCGCACGGCAGCGACCCGCGCCTGATGGCCGGCGCCTCCACCATGTGCCTGGCGCACGCCCCGGCACTGATCGCGCTTTATGCCGCGTGGCGGACCATGCGGATCGCCCCGCTTGCCGCCCTGCTGCTCGCCGTCGGCACCGCGCTCTTTGCGGGCGACCTCGTCTTCCGCCATACGGCGGGCCACGGGCTCTTCCCGATGTCCGCGCCAACGGGCGGCGTGATCATGATGGCGGGCTGGCTGGCGGTGGCGCTCGGCGCGTTCCTGCCGCGCAAGGAAACCTGATCAGCTCGTCGGGATCCGGCCGAAACGCAGCAGGTTGCCATGCGGATCATGGATGTAGAACTCTTCCATGTTCCAAGGCCGCACCGCCATCGGCGTCAGGCTTGGCACCCCGCGTGCGCTGAATTCGCGGTGCAGATCTTCAATGCCGCCGCCGCGCAGATAGACGGTCGTGTTCTCACAGAGCGACCGGTCATCGACGAGCGCGAAGTGAAGTTCCATGCCGGCCACGCGGCGCACGATGAGATAGTTGTTCGCCTCGTAGACGACCTCTTCGAAGCCGAGTTGCTTCGTATAGAAGGCCTTGGTTTCCTGGATATCCAGCGACGGCAGGACGGGCAGGACCTCGACGCGGTCGGGATCGTCGAGCACGTTCATGCGCCTTCGACCACGCTGAAGCCCTCGAATTTCGGCGGGCCGAGATAAATGCCCTTGTCGGCCGCAGCGTTCTTGTGCGCCTGCCGGAAATTCTCCGATTTCGTCCAGGCAATGAAATCGTCCTTGCTCGCCCAGATCGAATGGGAGGCGAAGAGGGTGAACCCCTCTTCCGCATTGGTATCGCCACGAAGCAGGTGGAAGGACTGGAAGCCGGGCGTGTCCGCCAGGCTGGAATCCCGCCCCTTCCAGATATTTTCAAAAGACTCTTCGTGGCCGATTGCGATCCGGAAACGGTTCATGGCGAAGAACATGCAAGCACCTTGATGTCAGAGCGAATCCCGCCGCACGCGGCGCGGCACGGGGAAGGCTACGACATTGTCATTGCGTGCTTCAAGGGCGGATGGGCCCTCGAAGCTCGCCGTGCGCGACGGCGGGCGGGCGTTCTGGACCGGGAATTCCGTGACGTTCTCGGTTTCGAGCACCTCCGCACGACGCGTCAGCAGGGCGTAAAGTTCCGGCACAAGGCCGTCGCCGTTCTGTGCAGCCAGCTTGTGCAGTCCGATCATCATGAAGGCTTCGGGTCTTTCGTCATTCACTGCGCAGTCTCTCCCTGGCTCATGCTCTGCAGGGCGCGCTCGAAGGAGGATTTGCTGCCGTTGCGCAGCGGTACGAAAGCCTTTTCCCACTTCTTGCAGCCCGTCTTCACGCGGATGCAGGCATCATGGCTGATACAGTCGATGGGGCAGAAGACGCAGTCGACCGAGGGCAGCACATTGTCGATGCGCGACACCGCTTCACGCAGGCCGCCATCGTGATGGATGAGATTGGCGCCGTAGGAACTGGCGATCTGGCGCAGATGCGCCACCTGGCAGTCCCGACCGCCGACATAGAGGAAGCTGCGCCCTTCGAGCGTCGCCTTGCTGTCCGCCTTCTGGGCCGCGTCGTCCTGGTGGCCGCGGGCCTGCTGCTGCTGCCTGTGCTTCTCGCGCATCGCCTTCCTCTCCGCTTCGCCGGTCCGGCGCTTGATCTTGGTGACTTCCACGCTGCGCGGTGCCTGCGGCACCCGCACTTCGACGCGCGGGGCAACGGCGGGCACGTCCGCCACCGCGGTTTCCGGCGCGGCCGCGACCTGCTTCCTGAGTGTGGCGACCTGGCGTTCCAGGTCCGAGATGCGCCGGTCGCGCTCGGCGATCATCGATTTCAAGACCGCTTCCGCGCGGCCTGCAGTCACGTAATTCATGCAAGTTCCCCTTTGGCACTCCGCAGCGCGAAGCCTCAGTCAGGGGCAACCTACAAAACCTGAGTTTGAGAGTAAAGTATAAACATGACTACGAAAGTCATATTTTCGTGCAAAAAATTCCCGCCATGGGGCTCATGGCGGGAATGCGCGCCTCAGTTGAAGACGATCGGCACGTTAAAGGCCCAGGACGAGCGCCCGGCAGCCTCCGGAATCTTGGCAAAGGGTGCCGCGCGCTGCACCGAATCGACTGCCGCCTTGTCGAGGGCCGCGCTGCCGGAGCTGCGCGCGACGCGGATGCCGCTCGCCTGGCCGCTGGAACCGACCGTGAAGCTCACGACCACGCTGCCGCGATCACCGCCGGAAACGCGGCGCTTGGCGCGGTTGATCTTGTTGCGCACCTTGCCCGGATAGTTGCTGACAGCGGCATTGCCGGCGGCGGACGAATTGCCCTTCTTCTGGCCGCCGACCGCCGCGGTCTTCACATCCGCCGAGCCATCGACCTCGCCCTTGGTGGCGTTCTGCTTGGCCTTGCCCTTCTCGCCGGCCTTCTTGACCGGCTTCTGCTTCGGCTTCTTGCGCTCGACCTTCTTGACCGGCTCTTCCTTCTTCACTTCCGGAACGGGCTCGATCGCTTCTTCCGGCACGATTTCCGGCTTGATTTCCGGAACCGGGATGGCAGCGATCTCAACCTCGGCCGACGGCACGAGCAACTCTTCCACCGGCTCGGAAACGATCGGGTCGGTGGGCTGCACCATCTCCGTCACTTCGGGCTCGATTTCGGTCGGCTGGATTTCCGCCACTTCCTGCGGCACCGGCTCTGTGATGTCGGGCTGGATCGTCTCGGGCGTGATCGTATCTTCGGGATTGCCGGATTCCACCGCCTCGAAGGCGCCGTTGCCGAGCATCGCCACTTCCGCGACGACGCCGCCGGCGATCAGCGCCTGCTCTTCTTCAGGCGCCGGCGCCATGGTGAGGATTGCGGCGGCCGTGGCGTGCGCCAGCAGGGAAAGGACGCCTCCGCCAACCCAGAGCCACTTGCTTCCAGACATGATATCACCCGTCATTCCGTTTCATGCATCACAGCGCCTCATGCGCCGCGAACGCGATACTCATCCTTCGAGGCCTATCCTTCGAGAGTGGCCGTCGCCTTGCTGCGCGTGACGATGCCGTCCATGCAGCGGCCCTTCTCCAGGCCTTCGCCTTCGCAGACCGGCGCATCGTTGATCAGCAGGTTCTTCACCGTCTCGCACTTGATGCCCGGCACGTCGAACTGGCGCACCTTGGATTTGCCGGCCGGCAGGTCGCGGAAATCCAGCAGCGCCAGGCGCTCGACCGTGCCCTTGTCGTTGAAGATGACGAATTCGAAGGAGACCTTCGAAACGTTCTGCGCAAAGCCGTTGCCCGCCACGAAGGTGAAGAGGCAGCCCTTCTGCGAGCTTGCGAGCGCGTTGAGCTCGACGTCCAGCCCCTTGGACACATCCTGCGCTGCGGCATGCGTGATGGCGGCAGCAGAAAGCATCGCCGAAAGAAGAATGGTGCGTACGGTCATTGGCCCGCCTGTTTCATACCGGTTTTAAGGTCGGCCGAGAGCGCCGGCCGCGGTCGTTCCTGCCGGCTGCCTCACACAAGAATTAACAACCCATTGTGGCGCCGGTATTGCGTGCATAGATAAATATGAGTAATGAAGTCAAGATAGTAAACGCAAAATCCCCGTCAAACCCCTGTTCCGGCAACTGAATTTACCGTGAAGGGCCGGCGTGGCAGACATTCGATCAAGGCCGAGCAATGAGCAACACGACCCGACCGACCCCCGCCGAAATCCGCGCCTTCCGCGCCGAGAACCCCAAAATGCGCGAGCGCGACATCGCCGCCCAGCTCGGCATTTCGGAAGCCGCGCTCGTTGCGGCCGAAGTCGGCCTGACCGCGGTCCGCATCGACGGCGATGCCAACCGTTTCCTCGAGCGCTCGGAAGCGCTCGGCGAGGTCATGGCGCTGACCCGCAACGAGAGCGTCGTGCACGAGAAGATCGGCGTCTTCGAGAAGATCACCACCGGCAAGCATGCCTCGATCGTGCTCGGCGAAAACATCGACCTGCGCATCTTCCCGGGCACCTGGGCGCATGGCTTCGCGGTCACCAAGACCGATGGCGACCAGGTGCGCCGCAGCCTGCAGTTCTTCGACAAGGCCGGCGTCGCCGTGCACAAGGTGCACCTGCGCCCCGCCTCCAATCTCGAAGCCTATGAGGCCATCGTCGCCGACTTCCGCCTGGAGGACCAGTCGCAGGATTTCGTCGAGGTGGTGTCCCAGAAGGTCGACGATACCGGCCCGGTCGACGTCGCAGTCCTGCGGGAAAGCTGGGCGGCCATGACCGATACGCACCAGTTCTTCGGCCTGCTGAAGAAGCTGAAGATCGGCCGCCAGGATGCCGTGCGCAGCGTCGGCGAGGATTTCGCCCATGAGGTGCGCGCCGACGCCGTCGGCGACCTGATGCGCGCTGCCGCCGAGCGGGATGCCGACATCATGTGCTTCGTCGGCAACAACGGCACGATCCAGATCCACACCGGCCCAGTGAAGAATATCCAGCCGATGGGGCCGTGGCTCAACGTCATGGACCCGACCTTCCACATGCACCTGCGCATGGATCACATCGCCGAGTGCTGGGTCGTGCGCAAGCCGACCGTCGACGGCCACGTCACCTCGCTGGAGGCCTATGACGCGAGCGGCGAGATGATCATCCAGTTCTTCGGCAAGCGCAAGGAAGGCATGGTGGAGCGCACCGACTGGCGCGAGATCCTCGACGGCCTGCCACGCCCCGACAGCGTCGCCGCCTGAGGGACAAGCAATTCCAGCAAAAGTGTGAAGCGGTTTTGCTTGCCGAGAATTGCGTAACGACAAAGAGACAGAGTGTTTTCGCGTTTCGTGAAAACACTCTGGAGACCCTTTAAGGAACCGACCATGAGCAAGAGCTTCGATTTCCGCCGCGCCCGCCCATGGGAAGTGGCCCTCACCGTGTTTGCCCTTTCCGCCCCCCTTCTGCTGCCGCTGGCGGGCTCCGGCTCGAACGGTTTCATCCGCAAGGCCGTCGCGCAGGAAATGCAGCAGGTCGACAGCTCGAAACTGGTGGCGATCGGCGGCGCGGTGACGGAAATCGTCTATGCGCTCGGCGAAGGCGGCCGCCTCGTCGCCCGCGATTCCACCAGCACCTTCCCGCAAGACGCGCTGAAGCTGCCGGATGTCGGCTATATGCGCCAGCTCTCGCCGGAGGGCGTCATCGCCGTCAACCCGACCGCCATCCTCGCCGTCGAAGGCAGCGGCCCGCCGGATGCGCTGGCCGTCCTGAAGAGCGCCGGCATTCCCTTCGAAACCGTGCCGGAAGGCTATGACCGCGCGGCGATCCTGAAGAAGATCGATGTCGTCGGCAAATTCCTCGGCGTGGCCGACAAGGCCAAGGAACTCGAAGCCACGGTCGCGGCCGATCTCGACGGCGCAATTGCCGACGCCGCCAAGCGGCCGGAAAACGAGCGCAAGCGCGTGCTGTTTATCCTCTCCTTCCAGAACGGCAAGGTCATGGCCGCGGGCGGCCACACGGCGGCCGACGGCATCATCGGGCTTGCCGGCGCGATCAATGCGACCGAAGGCGCCTTCGAAGGCTATAAGCCGCTCACCGACGAGGCGATCATCAAGGCCAAGCCCGATGTCGTCATGATCATGACGCGTCCCGGCGCCGGCAGCAGCGACGAGGAGATCCTCGCGCATCCGGCGATCTCGGTGACGCCGGCCGCCGCCAACAAGGCGATCCTGCGCATGAACAGCCTGCACCTGCTCGGCTTCGGCCCACGCACCGCCTCCGCCATCCGCGATCTCAACAAAGAACTCTACGGCAATGTCTCTCAATGACGCGGCGCGCGGTTCCGTGCTGATGCGCTCCGTCCAGTCCCGGCACGCCGGCGACCGGACGGCCGTCGCCCGCCTGACGCTCGTCGCCCTCGTCCTCATCTCGCTCGTCGCTCTCGCCTTGTCGATCACGACCGGTGCCTCGGATGCCTCCGCGATCAACGTCATCGGCGCTCTGTTCAGCGGTGCTGAGGACACGGCGCTCAGCATGCGCGACCGCATCATCGTTTTCGACATCCGCATGCCCCGCGCGCTGCTCGGCTTCCTGATCGGCGCCGCACTCGCCATGTCCGGCGCGGTCATGCAGGGCCTGTTCCGCAATCCGCTCGCCGATCCCGCCCTCGTCGGCATCTCGTCCGGCTCGGCACTCGGCGCGGTGCTGATGATCGTGCTCGGCGCCAGCCTGCCGGCCGGGGTGATGATCGCGCTCGGCGCCTTCGCGCTGCCGCTTGCCGCCTTTGCCGGCGGCCTGCTGACGACGCTGCTGCTCTATCGCATCGCCACGCGCGGCGGGCAGACCTCCGTCGCCACCATGCTGCTGGCCGGCATCGCGATTTCCGCACTTGCCGCTGCCATCACCGGCATCCTCATCTACATGGCCGACGACAAGCAGCTGCGTGATATCACCTTCTGGAGCCTCGGCTCGCTCTCCGGCATGACCTGGGCGAAGTTGTTTGCCGCAGGCCCCATCATGCTGGTGGCCCTGCTCGTCGTGCCGTTCCTGTCGCGCGGCCTCAACGCCATCACGCTCGGCGAGGCCGCCGCCTTCCACATGGGCGTGAAGGTGCAGCGGCTGAAATATATCGCCGTCGTCGCCGTTGCCGGCGCGGTCGGCGCCTCGGTCGCCGTCAGCGGCGGCATCGGCTTCGTCGGCATCGTCGTGCCGCATCTGCTGCGCATCGTCATCGGGCCGGATCACCGCTACCTGCTGCCGGCCTCTGCCCTTTTCGGCGGCGTGCTGATGCTCGGCGCCGACATGCTCGCCCGCACCATCGTGGCGCCCGCCGAACTGCCGATCGGCATCATCACGGCGCTGGCCGGCGCACCCTTCTTCCTCTGGGTGCTGCTGCGCGACCGCACGCGCAACGGCTGGTAGGACAATGATCACCGCAAAGAACCTCACGGTCAGCCTGTCCGGCAAGACCATCGTGCATGGCGTGGCGCTCGAAGCCAAGGCTGGGCAGCTCACCGCCATCGTCGGCCCGAACGGCTCCGGCAAGACGACGACGATGAAGGCGCTCGCCGGCGAACTGCCGAGCAAGGGCGAGATCACCATCAACGGCCATGCGCTGAGCGCACTCGAACCCTGGCAGCTCGCGGTGAAGCGCGCCGTGCTGCCCCAGGCCGCCACCATCGCCTTCCCCTTCACCGTGCGCGAAATCGTCCGCCTCGGCCTCACCGTCGGCCCGAACCGCCATGCCGAGCGCATCGACGCCATTACCACCGAGGCGCTCGCCGCCGTCGATCTTTCCGGTTTCGCTGGCCGCTTCTACCAGGAGCTTTCGGGCGGCGAGCAGCAGCGCGTGCAGCTCGCCCGCGTGCTCTCGCAGATCTGGGAACCGGTGCTGGACGACGAACCCTGTTTCCTGATGCTCGACGAGCCGGTCTCGGCACTCGACATCCGCCACCAGCTGACCATCATGCAGCTCGCGCGGCGTTACTGCGAAGGCGGCGGCGGGGTGATCGCGGTCATGCACGACCTCAACCTCACCGCCATGTTCGCGGACCATATGGTGATGATGCGCGCCGGCCGCATCGAGCGCGCCGGCCGGCCCGCCGACGTCATGACCGACGATGCGATGGAAGCCGTGTTCGGCTGCCGCATGCGCATCAACGGCGTGCCCGCCACGGGCGTGCCCTTCGTGCTGCCGCACACCGCTTCGGCCTGATTCTCCAGCGCCTTACGGAACTTTTTGCCCCGCCCCACGTTTCCTGCCCCGGAAAGACCGTTCCGCCAAGGGGGTGGAGCGCTGTTCGGCCCGCGCACCGCGCGGGCGACCGCAAAAGGAGAAACGGCATGGCCACCGGATTGTTTTCATCGCGCAGCAAAGGCCTGCGCAACGGCCTTCACGACGACGCCCAGGCCGTCGAGGAGCAGATCGCGGAACTGCGCGACGAGATCGCGTCTCTCGCCAAGCTGCTCGCCAGCGACGCCTCGGACGGCGCAAGCGGCATCCGCAAGAAGGCACGGGCGGTCAAGGCGCAGGCAAGCGACGCCGCGCATGACCTTAAGGATCGCGCACAGGGCGACATTCGCGACATGATCGCGGCCGGCGAGGACATTCTGGCAGAGTTCCAGACCCGCTATCAGGATTCCGGCCGCCGCGCCCGCAAGGCCGTGAAGGAGCATCCGCTCGCCACGCTCGGCGTCGCGGCTGCTGCTGGCTTCCTGCTCGCCGCACTGCTGCGCCGCTGATCCCATCCTCGCACGTTTCAGGGACGCCATCCGGCGTCCCTTCCTGATTGCCGGAGCGCCATAGCATGCTGTCACTGGGGGCCATTCTCATGCAGAACCTCGTTACCCGCGTCACGGACCGGGTGGACGAGACGATGGACATTGCCAAGCGCAATGCGATCGCCGGCCTGATTATCGGCCTCCTGCTGATCACCGCCTATGTGCTCGGCGTGGTCGCGACCGCCGTGCTGCTTGCGCAGCACTACGGCACCGTGCCGGCCCTTTTCGGCCTTGCCGGCGGCTTCCTGCTGCTTGCGCTGATCGTGCTTGCGGTCGTAGCCATGCGCAACAAGCGCGAGCGTGAACTGCGCCGCATCCGCCGCGATCAACTGGCGGCACGCCGCGACCTGATGGCCGCCGCTGCAACCGTCGCCGTGCGAAAACCCTTCGCAGCAACGGCCGCGGCCCTCGCACTCGGTTTCCTGCTCGCGCCCAAATCCCGCCGCGACGACTGATTTTCCTGATTTTTTAAAGCGGCATGCGGATGACGGCCGTGACGCCCTTCGGCAGATATTCGACATGCACGCTGCTGCCGAGGATCTTGTCGAGGCTACGCTCGATCAGCACCGAGCCGAAGCCGCGGCGCCCTTCCGGCTTGACCGGCGGCCCGCCGACCTCATGCCAGGTCATGTTGAGCACACGCTGGCCGTCCTCGTTCAGGACACGCGCGGTGATCACCACCTTTCCGCTGCGTAGCGACAGGCCGCCATATTTGCGGGCATTGGTGGCGAGTTCATGCAACACGAGACCGAGCCCGACAGCCTGATCCGGCCCAAGCTCCACCTCGTCCTTGTGGATCTCGACCTGGCTTTCATAGTCCATCGCATAGGGCATGATCTGCTTCTGCAGCAGCATTTTCAGATGAATGACGCCCCATTCGTGGTCGCTGAGCAGGCCATGCGCCTCGGAGAGCGATTGCAGCCGGCCGGCGAAGGCGTCCATGAACTCGACCGGGTCGCTCGTCTGCCGCAGCGTCTGGCGCGCCAGCGATTGCAGCATGGCGAGCGTGTTCTTGACGCGGTGGTTGAGCTCGCGCAGCAGGAGGCGCGTGCGCTCGGAGGCGAGCTGCCCGTCGGTCACGTCGACATTGATGCCGAGGAACACCGTCGGTTTGCCATCCGCGTCCCATTCATGCACTCGGCCGCGCCCGAGCAGCCAGCGCCCGGATTTTGCCGCCCGGAACAGGCCGTCATATTCCTTGCCGGAGGCGAGCGCATTGCGCAGGCGGCCGATGGTGACCTTGCGGTCCGCCGGATGCACTGCGGTGAAGAATTTGCGCGCGCTCATCGGCTGTGCCGGCTTAACGCCGAGCATGCGGTAGAAGGTCTCATTGCCCGAGACGATGCCCGTCGAGATATCCCACAGCCAGCTTGCGACATTGGCTGCATCGAGCGCCAGCGCATGGCGCTTTTCGTCGCGCGAAAGAACTTCGGCCGCCAGCGCGCGCCGCCGCGCCTCCTCTTTCAGCCCGAGAAGCGAGGTGGCAAGCGATGCCAGTTGCTTCAGGCGCGGCAGGAGATCGGCGGAGACGCGCGGATGCGGCTTCACATCGAAGACGCAGACCGTGCCGATCGGTTGCCCGCTGACGACGATCGGCACGCCGGCATAAAAACGCAGGTGCGGCTCGCCGGTAACGCTCGGCAGGCCGGCAAACCGCGAGTCCTTGGTAGCATCGGCGACGATAAGCGGTTCGCCGACATTTTCGGTGATCAATCGCACACAGAAGGAATCCGCCGAGGGCGCGCGGATCTCCCGCGTGCCCTCGCGCGCCAGGAACCATTGGTCCGTGCGGCCGAGAATGGTGACGAGGGCGATGGGTGCGGAAAACAGCCCCGCCGCAAGCCCGGCAATGTCGTCGAAATCGGGATCAGGGCCGAGAAAGACCGGCATCACAGCCTCAAGCGCCGCCAAACGGTCTGGCGCGCCCAGAACCGCTTCAAAATCGGACGGTAGTGGCTGAACGTTATCCTTCATACACTTTCGGTAAGCGATTCCACGTCCCATTTCACCAGCCAGTCATGCCGGCAGACGCAGATTCGTCCCAATCCCCTCAATCTTTCCGCCGCCCGTCATCATGACAGGCGGCGTTTGGTAGAATTACGATGCGAAGGCGCGCGACGTGATCGGTGCCGAAATGGCATCCGGCCCGTAATCGCCCTCGCCGCTGACCTGCAAAAGCTCCTGCAGGCGCTGGCGGGCGCGGTTCACGCGGCTCTTGATGGTGCCGAGCGCGCAGCCGCAGATTTCAGCCGCTTCCTCATAGGAGAAGCCGGAAGCACCGACGAGGATGATCGCCTCGCGCTGCTCGTCCGGCAGCTTTTCGAGCGCTTTCTTGAAATCCTGCATGTCGAGCGAACCGTATTGCGAGGGATGCTGCGCAAGGTTCTCGGTGAAGATGCCGTCGCTGTCCTGCACCTCGCGGCCGCGCTTGCGCAGCTTGCTGTAGAGTTCGTTGCGCAGGATCGTGAAGAGCCAGGCCTTCATGTTCGTGCCCATTTCGAACTGTTCCTGCTTGGCCCAGGCCTTCATGATCGTGTCCTGCACGAGGTCGTCCGCCTGGTCATGGCGGCCGATCAGCGAAATGGCGAAGGCGCGCAGGCTGGGAAGAACTGCGAGGAGTTCACGCTTGAAAGTCGTCTGTCGCTGTTCCATCTCGTCCTCACTCGGCCCGTTGAACGCTGTTTTCGACAGCATCCAGCTTTTCGAGAAGATCCAAGAACCTTTGGGGAAGCGTCTCGTCCTGTACCGAATGGTAGAATGCACGAAGTTTTGTCGCGATCTGTGCATTGGGATCATCCGGCCTCTTTCGAGGCTTGGCGGCATTCGTTTTATGTTCCACGCTATTCACTCTTGGCCACTTTCATTGTTCATCGCGCCCTAGTGACGAATTCGGCTTGGAAATGCCCCGCAGCAAAAAAGGTTCCATGCTTTGGAACTTAAATTTGGTTCCCGCGTTTAAACCGTCAACTGCAATTGCAGCAATTTAAGAACAGGGGACCACTCATGCCGATTTCCGACCGCATCGGACCGCACCTGCCGGCGCTGCGCCGTTACGCACGCGCCCTCACGGGCACCCAATCCTCCGGCGACGCCTATGTGGCCGCCACGCTCGAAACGATCCTCATCGATCCTTCCGTGATGCCCGAGGGCGAAGACGACAAGGCGAAGCTCTTCGGGCTCCTGAGCCGCATCATTTCCTCCCTCCCCGTTTCGATGAGCCGCCGCGCCGGCGCCATCGCGCCCGGCCGGGAGGCACCCTTCGATCTCTCCGGCGTTCCCCCGCTCGGCCGTCAGGCGCTGCTGCTGGCAACCGTCGAAGGTTTTTCGGTGGAACGGACCGCGGAAATCCTCGAAGCGGAAACCATCGCCATCCGCGCCCTGCTCGACGCCGCCTTCGCGGAGATCGCCGCCCAGGCGCAGACCGGAATCATGATCATCGAGGACGAGCCGCTCATCGCGCTCGACCTCGCCCACATGGTCAACGGCATGGGCCACCGCGTCACCGGCATCGCCCGCACGCAGGCCGAGGCCGAGATGCTGTGGAGCGACAGCCGCCCCGGCCTCGTCCTCGCCGATGTACGGTTGGCCGATGGCAGCTCCGGCATTGACGCGGTTAACACCATCCTGTCGCGGACCGACATCCCGGTCATCTTCATCACCGCCTATCCCGAACGGCTCCTGACCGGCGAGCGGCCGGAACCGGCCTTCCTCGTCTCGAAACCGTTCAATCCGGAGCAGGTGAAGGTCCTGATCAACCAGGCCCTTCTCTTTACCCCGCAAGCGCGCGCCGCGGCTTGATCTAGCTCCCGGATAGCCGCAGCGGCGGCGCGGCCGGCGGCGGTGGGAGGCACGCCCACCGCCGCCTTCGCTTGTTTTCTGATGTTCGTTATCCGCACAAAAGAAAACAGCCAGCGCCTGGGAGGCACTGGCTGCTTGAGTATCCACGGACCGGAGGGGGACACGGTATCGTGGTCGATCACCAGTCGAGGGCCTCGCATTTGGGGGATATGCGCAGACCGGTGACGACACAAAAACACGCGACAACGGATTTGGTTCCACCGGGTTGCAAATTTTTTTGATCTTTTTATTCGATCGTTTCGAGCTCTGCCCGATGCCTGTAAAGCGCAAGGAAACGGCGGTAATCCCGGTCGTAACGCCCCTTCACATCCGCCCGGTATTCGCTGCCACCCGGATACATGCCGGCACCCGCCGCCGGAAGATCGGCATAAAGCCCGCCCGCCACCGCCGCGACCATCGCCGTTCCGAGCAGCACGGCATCGTTGGTATCCGCCACGACGACGCGGCAGCCGGTGACGTCGCGGTAAAGCTCCATCAGCAGCGGATTGCGCACATGGCCGCCGGTGACATGCAGCGTATCGAGCACGTAGCCGCAGTCGCCGAGCTTGTCGAGAATGTGCCGGATGCCGAGCGCGATGGCGACGGAGGTGCGCCAGTAGAGCCGGCAGAGCCCGTCGAAGGAGGCATCGAGCGCCAGCCCGCTGATGACGCCGAGCGCATGCGGATCGGCCAGCGGCGAGCGGTTGCCGTGGAAATCCGGCAGCACATGCAGCCGGTCGGCGAAGGCCTCGCCCTCCTCCTGCTGCATTTCGCGGATGCGAGCGACGATGCGCGCGTGGTTTGCCGCCGAAGGCTCGCCGCCGGCGCTGTGCAGGCGCACGATATGATCGAGCAGCGCGCCCGTCGCCGATTGCCCGCCCTCGACCAGCCACCAGCCCGGCAGCACCGCCTCGTAATACGGCCCCCACATGCCAAAGCCGAATTTCTTCTCGCGCGAGAAGGCGACGATGCAGCTCGACGTGCCGCCGATCAGCGCCAACTGGCGCTCCAGCTTCTCCGGCTGGCCGGCAAAGGGGCCGAGCACGCCGAACGTGCCGGCATAGGCGTCGATCAGGCCCGTCGCGACCACGCAATCCGTGTCAAGGCCGAGGTCGCGTGCCGCCTCTGCCGTCAGCCGCCCGATCGCCTCGCCCACCGCCAGCGTCTCTTCGGGCAGCGAGCCGCGCTCGCGCAGGTCCTCCAGCCCGATCGCCTGCAGGAAACTTTCGCTCCAGGGCTTCTCCTCATGGGCGAGGTAGTTCCATTTGCCCGTCATCGTGCAGCGCGACCGCGCATTCGAGCCGGTCGCCCGCCAGGTGATGAAATCGGCAAGGTCGAAGAAGAAGCCGGTTTTCGCCCATTGCTCCGGCCGGTGGCGCTTCAGCCACATCAGCTTCGGCATCTCCATTTCCGGCGACATGACGCTGCCGGAATGGGCGAGCACCGGGTGTTTCGTCGCAGTGCAGATGTCGGCTTCCTTCAGCGCGCGATGGTCGAGCCAGACGATGGTGTCCCAGCGCGCCTCCTCGCCGCCCGAGACGGCAAGCGGCTGGCCCTGCCTGTCGCGCACCACCAGGGAGCAGGTCGCGTCGATGCCGAGGGCTGCGATGCGCGCCGCCGCCACGCCCGCCACCGCAAGCGCTGCCTTCAGCGAAATGCAGACCGCCTGCCAGATGTTTTCCGAATCGTGCTCGGCGTGGTCGGGACTGGGCCGGCGCATGGCGATCGGGTGTTCGGACCGCCCCAGGAGCGTGCCGCTTCGGTCGAACACGCCGGCGCGGGCACTGCCGGTGCCGATGTCCACCGCAACGATCAAATCGCGCATCAATGCTCTTTCCCGTCGGCCTCTTCCTTGCGGACAAACTGTAACAATTCCCGCATGTCGTCAAACAGGGCGTCGGGGTTCAGGCTGAGGAGCGTGTCGCGATGGCGCGTCGTGCGGGCATGGGAGCCGCCGGTGAAGGCGACGACGCGCATGCCGGCGGATTTCGCCGCCGAAATGCCGGCCGGGCTGTCTTCCACCACGACGCAGTGGCCGGGCGCGACACCCATCGCGGCGCTCGCATGGAGAAAAAGGTCGGGCGCCGGCTTGCCGCGCGCCACCATGCTGGCGCTGAAAATGTTTGGCTCGAAACGATCGATCAGGCCGGTGACGGTGAGCGACAGGCGGATGCGTTCCGGCTGGCTCGACGAGGCGACGCAATGGGCGATGCCGAGCCCGTCTACCGTCTCGGCAATGCCCTCGATCGGCTGGAGCTCGGCGCGAAACCGCTCGTAGAGCACCTTGCGCATGGCTTCGAGAAAGGCCGCGTCGATCGCCAGGCCATATTCGTCATGCAGGATTTCCGACATGCTTTTCAGGCTGCGGCCAAGGAAGCGGTCGTGCGCCTCCTCCTCGCTCATCGCGACGCCGGCCGCCGCCAATGCCTCGACCAGCACCGTAAGCGATATCGGTTCGCTGTCGACGAGCACGCCGTCGCAATCGAAGATGACCAGTTCTGTCTTGGTGGCGGCCATGGTTTTCGTTCCGTTTCTGGCCCCCGTGGTAACGTCTGCCCCCGCCGATGGAAAGCCCCGTCTTTTGTGGGGTTTTCTCAGTTCGAGAGCGAATTTCCGAGATAGCGCTTCAAGGTTTCGCGCGTGCCGTCCCGCTGGAGGGATGTGAGGGCATTGGCGAAGCGCTGCTGGAACAGGTCCGACTGCGCGACGGCGCCGAAAATGTCGTCAAGCGCGAGGAAGGCCTGGGGGTTGTCCTTCGCAGCACTTGCGGCGGCCTGGATGCGGTCGGCATTGGGATCGTTGAGGGGGATCGGCTTGCCGCTGTCCGTGGTGCCGGCGAGATAATGGCACCAGAGCGCGGAAACCAGTGCAAGGCCGGTGACGTCCTCGCCGCGGGCTAGGCGGTCGGCGGTGGACGGCAGGATGAATTTCGGCTGGCGGTTGGAGCCGTCCTGGGCAAGGCGCGGGATCGTGTCGGCGATCTTGGGGTTCGAGAAGCGGCGTTCGATCAGCGCGAAATAGTCGTTGAGGTCGGTGTCGGGCACCGGCGGGATGACGGGGATGATTTCCTCGCGCTCCAGCTTGGCGAGGAAGGCACGGATATCCGCATCCTCCATCGCCTCGTGCACGAAGTGGATGTCGAGCAGCGCAGCGGGATAGGCGATCGCCGCATGGCCGCCGTTGAGGATGCGGATCTTCATGTGCTCGTAGGGCGCGACGTCGGGCACGAACTGCACGCCGACCTTCTCCAGCTCCGGGCGGCCTTCCGGGAAATTGTCCTCCAGCACCCATTGCTTGAACTCTTCGCAGAACACCGGCCATTGGTCGTCGATTTCGTAGTCGTCGGCGACGATGGCAATCTCGCGTGCGCCCGTCGCCGGCGTGATGCGGTCGACCATGCCGTTCGGGAAGGCGACATTGCCGTCGATCCAGTCGGCGAGATCAGGGTCGGAAAGGCGCGCAAGGCCGGAGACGGCGGCATGCGTCACCTCGCCATTGCCGGGAATGTTGTCGCAGGACATCACGGTATAGGGGGGAATGTCCTTGTCGCGGCGCGCCTTGAGGCCGGCGAGGATGAGGCCGAAGACGGTCTTCGGGTCAGCCGGATTGGCGGCATCGGCGGCGATGGCCGGATGGCTCGGGTCGAAATGACCGGAGGCCGGATTGATGAAATAGCCGCCTTCGGTGATGGTCAGCGACACGATGCGGATCGCCGGATCGGTCAGCTGAGCGACGGTCGCCGCCGCGTTGCCGGGGGCGAGATAGCCGGTCATCGCGCCGGTGACGCGGGCGCCGGAGCGGTTGTTGTCCTGCTCGACGACGGTGGTCAGGAAATCCTGGCCTTCGAGCTTTGCCCGCATCGCCGCGTCGGAGGGCAGGACACCGGCGCCGATGATCGCCCAGTCATGGTCGAGGCCGAGATTGAACAGGTCGTCGAGATAGACCGCCTGGTGCGCCCGGTGGAAGTTGCCGACGCCGAAGTGCACGATGCCCGCCTTGAGGTCTTCGCGCCCGTAGGCCGGCACGCCCGCGGTCTTTGCGACATCCGTCAGGGTGGCGAGCGACAGTTTCGTGGTCATGGTCCATTCCTTCCGGTTGTCCGGTCTCTGCTTCGTGCCGGGGCCTCGCGATGCGCGTGCGGCCCCGGCTCGTTCTGGTGTGCCTCAGCGGATGGCCAGGCCCTTGTCGTCGAAACGATGGATGCGGCCCTCTTCCGGCGTCAGGTAGACGGTGTCGCCATGCGTGACCGGGAAGTCGCCGCCGGCGCGCACCGTCATCATGCCGATGCCCTCGGCATTGACGTGCAGGAAGGTGTCGGAGCCGAGATGTTCGGCGACGCCGACGAGACCCTTCCAGGTGCCGCTCTCCTTGGAGAGCTTCAGGTGTTCCGGGCGGATGCCGACGGTCGGCGCATTCCACGGCTTGGCCGCCTCGCCCTTGACGAAGTTCATGCGCGGCGAGCCGATGAAGCCGGCGACGAAGAGGTTGTCCGGCTTGTTATACAGGTCGAGCGGCGAGCCCACCTGCTCGATATTGCCGGCGTTGAGAACCACGATCTTGTCGGCCATGGTCATGGCTTCCACCTGGTCGTGGGTGACGTAGATCATCGTGGTCTTCAGCTGGTGGTGCAGCTCGCTGATCTCAAGCCGCATCGTGCCGCGCAGCGCCGCGTCGAGGTTCGACAGCGGCTCGTCGAAAAGAAAGGCCGACGGTTCACGCACGATCGCCCGGCCGATGGCCACGCGCTGGCGCTGACCGCCGGAAAGTTGACCCGGACGACGGTCGAGGTAGTTGGTGAGGTTCAGGACGCGCGCGGCGTCCGTCACCTTCTTGTCGATCGCGGCCTGGTCCATCTTCGCCATCTTCAGCGGGAAGGCGATGTTGTTGCGCACGCTCATATGCGGATAGAGCGCGTAGGACTGGAACACCATGGCAAGCCCGCGCCGTGCGGGTGCCTCGCCGGTGACGTCGCGTCCGTCGATCTCGATCGAGCCGCTGGTGGTGTCTTCGAGGCCGGCGATAAGGCGCAGCAGCGTGGACTTGCCGCAGCCCGACGGGCCGACGAAGACCACGAACTCGCCGTCCTCGATGGTGAGGTCGATGCCCGGAATGACCTGCGTCGCGCCGAAGCTCTTGTTGACTTTCTTCAGAATGATCTTGCCCATGATGGCTCCTCCCCGATCCTGGTCTTTACTTCACGGCGCCGAAGGTCAGGCCGCGGACAAGCTGCTTTTGCGAAAACCATCCCATGATCAGGATGGGGGCGATGGCGAGCGTGGAGGCTGCCGAGAGTTTCGCCCAGAAGAGACCCTGCGGGCTGGAGAACGATGCGATGAAGGCGGTCAGCGGCGCGGCGTTGGTCGTCGTCAGGCGGATCGTCCAGAAGGCCTCGTTCCAGGCGAGGATGATGTTGAGCAGCATGGTCGACGCGATGCCCGGCACCGCCATCGGCGTCAGCACGTAGACGATCTCGCCCCAGAGCGATGCGCCATCCATGCGGGCCGCTTCCAGGATTTCGCCCGGGATTTCGCGGAAGTAGGTGTAGAGCATCCAGATCACGATCGGCAGGTTGATCATGGTCAGCATGACGGTGAGGCCGATGCGGCTGTCGAGCAGACCGAAGTCGCGGAACAGCAGATAGATCGGCACGAGCACGGCGACGGCCGGCATCATCTTGGTGGAGAGCATCCACATCAGGATGTCCTTGGTCTTGGCGGTCGGCGAGAACGCCATCGACCAGGCGGCCGGTACGGCGATCAAGAGTGCCAGGAGCGTCGAGCCGAGCGACAGGATCACCGAGTTCAGGAAGAACTTGAAGTAGTTGCTCTGCGCCTGAACGGCCTGGTAGCTCTCGACCGTGCCGGACGGAACGATGTTGAAGCCCTGGATCGCCTCGGTCTCGGATTTGAACGAGGTGATGATCGTGTAGAGGATCGGGAAGAAGATGATCAGCGCGATAATCCAGGCGGCGATCGTGAAGACGACGGTTCTTCTCGTTGAAACGGCTCTAGCCATGATCTTGCTCCCTACTTGTCCAGGTTCTTGCCGACGGCGCGCATCAGGAAGAAGGCGACGATATTGGCGAGGATGACGGCGATGATGCCACCGGCGGAGGCTCCGCCGACGTCGTAGCCGAGAAGGGCCGTGCGGTAGATCAGGAACGGCAGGTTGGTGGACGCATAACCCGGTCCGCCATTCGTCGTGACGAGGATTTCCGCATAGACGCCGAGCAGGAAGATCGTCTGGATGAGGATGACGACCGTGATCGAGCGCGAGAGATGCGGCACCGTCAGGTAGATGAAGCGCGAAACGAAGCCGGCACCATCCATCTCGGCCGCTTCCTTCTGCTCGCCATCGAGCGATTGCAGCGCGGTGAGCAGGATGAGCGTGGCGAAGGGCAGCCATTGCCAGGCAACGATGATGATGATCGAGAACAGCGGATATTGCGCAAACCAGTCGACCGGCTGGAGGCCGAGGGACCTATTAATGTCCGCAAGCACCCCGTATCCCGGGTGCATGATCATGTTCTTCCAGACGAGGGCCGCCACCGGCGGCATGACGAAGAACGGCGAGATGATCATGATGCGCACGATCCCCTGCCCCCACATCGGTTGGTCGAGGAGAAGCGCAATGCCGATGCCGCCGATGACGGTGATCAGCAGCACCCCGCCGACGATCAGCAGCGTGTTCCAGATCGACTGGAAGAAGGCCGGATCGGTATAGAAATACTGATAGTTGAACAGCCCCGCCCAGCTGACATTCGCCGGGTTCAGGAGGTTGTAGTTCTGGAACGAAAACCACAGCGTCATCGCCAATGGCACGATCATCCAGATCAACAGCAACCCCACCGAGGGCGCCAACATCATCCGCGCCAAACCGCGCGTGTTCTCCGTCGCCATTGTCGTGACCTCCCTTTTCGCCGGCCGCTCCCCGCGCCGGACAGGCATCGCATCCATATTGGATAGAGCCCGAGTGCCGTTGTCACACGTTTTTTACAGTTCCGGCGCGGAATGGCCGCGCCGGATGCAAAGACCCCGTTTTCGGCTGCCCGGAACGCATCCGGGCAGCCTGTCCTTGGGGAGGAGGTTTTTACTTGATGTAGCCGGCGCGGGTCATTTCGCGGGTCGTGACCTGCTGTGCCTGGGCGAGCGCATCGTCGACCGTCATCTGGCCGGCAAGGGCAGCCGAGAAGAGCTGGCCGACCGTCGTGCCGAGACCCTGGAATTCAGGGATGGCCACGAACTGCACGCCGACATAGGGCACCGGCTTGACGGCCGGGTTCTTCGGATCGGCGGCGTCGATCGAGTCGAGCGTCATCTTGGCGAACGGAGCCGCCTTCTGGTACTCGGCGTTCTCATAGAGCGACTTGCGCGTGCCCGGAGGCACGTTTGCCCAGCCTTCCTTCTCGGCGACGAGAGCGGCATATTCCTTGCTGGTTGCCCAGGCGATGAACTTTTCTGCCGCTTCGGTCTTCTGCGAGCCTGCCGGGATGGCGAGGTTCCAGGCCCAGAGCCAGTTGCCGCGCTTTCCGAGGCCCGTGTCCGGAGCCAGGGCGAAACCGACCTTGTCGGCGACCGTCGATTCCTTCGGATTCGTTACGAAGGATGCGGCGACCGTGGCATCGATCCACATGCCGCACTTGCCCTGCTGGAAGAGCGCAAGGTTCTCGTTGAAGCCGTTGGAGGACGCGCCCTGCGGGCCGGCGTCGGTCATCAGCTTGACGTACATGTCGAGCGTGTTCTTCCATTCCGGCTGGTCGAACTGCGGCACCCACTTCTCGTCGAACCAGCGGGCGCCGAAGGCGTTGGACGTGGCGGTCAGGAACGCCATGTTCTCGCCCCAGCCGGCCTTGCCGCGAAGGCAGATGCCGTTGATGCCGGCCGCGCGGTCGGTCATCTTGCGGGCCGCTTCACCGATGAACTCCCAGGTCGGCGCGTCGGGCATGGTGAGCCCGGCCTTCTCGATCAGGTCCTTGCGGTACATGACCATCGAGCTTTCGCCGTAGAACGGCGCGGCATAGAGCTTGCCGTCGTCGCCTGTCAGACCGGCGCGAATGGCCGGCAGCAGGTCGTCGACGTCATAGTCGGCACCGAGATTGTCGAGCGGCACCAGCCAGCCCTGCTTTGCCCAGATCGGAACTTCGTAGGTGCCGATCGTCATGATGTCGTACTGACCGCCCTTGGTCGCGACATCGGTCGTAACGCGCTCACGCAGCACGTTTTCCTCGAGCGTGACCCACTCAAGCTGAATGTCCGGGTTTTTCGTCGTGAAGGCTTCCGTCAGGCCCTGCATGCGCACCATGTCGCCGTTGTTGACGGTGGCGATGGTCAGCGTTTCGGCGTTGGCGAAACCGCACAGGAGAGCAGCCGAGCTGACGCCCAGCAGAAGGGTTCTCAAATTCATCATCTTCCTCCCAGAAGGGTTTTGAGCATTTGCTTCGCTCATGAGCAATTACCCATAAATTGCCATGATAAGTCAACGCGAATCGTTGCTGCACCGCACAAAGCGGAGCAATGCTCATTGAATTTCATGGGAAATTTCTGTGTGGAGACCCGGTCGGCTCAGGCCGAAAGCAGGTGGCGCGCGGTCGACTCATCGGTGATGACACCGTTGATCATGCCGCCGCGCAGCGCCGAAAGCAGGGCGAGATGCTTGCGCTTGCCCTTGGCAAGCCCGATCACCGTCGTCGTCTCGCGCGGCGGCAGCGGCACGGAGGCGACGCGCTCGTTGATGCTGCCTTCGAGCAGCTTGCCGTCGCGGTCGAACATCCAGCCGCAGATCTCGCCCGCGGCGCCCTCCTCCATCAGCCGCGCCATCTCCTCCGGATCGAGGAAGCCGTCGAGGCAGAGCGGTGCATCCGCGCCGAGCTCGCCGATACCGACGAAGGCAACATCCGCCTCGCGGCCGAGCCGCAAGGTGGACTGCACGAGGCTCTGCTTGTGCAGCAGGTCGCGCTCCTCGGTGGAGGAGACGAGCACCGGCAGCGGCATCGGATAGTGCCGCGCCTTCACCGCATCGGCCATGGAGAAGATGACGTTGTAATAGGCGGCCGAACCGTCCGGCCCGATATTGCCCGTCAAGGACATGATGCGGTGCTGCGGACATTCCATCGTCGGCAGCTGGTCGATCGCCGCCTTCAGCGTACGCCCAGTGCCGACAGCCAGCACGATCGGATCGGTCTTCTTCAGCCAGCGCTCGATTTCCGCCGCCCCCGCCTCCGCAATGCCGATCGTCGTGGAGGAGGAGCCCGGATCGCTCGGCACGATATCGACATGTACCAGGCCGAATTTCTTGCGCAGCGCTTCGCCGAGTTCCAGGCATTCGGCGATCGGATGATCGAGCCGCACCTTGATCAGGCGCTCGGCGACGGCGAGCGACACGAGGCGCTGCGCCGACTGGCGGGAAATGCCCATGGCGGACGCGATCTCGTCCTGCGTGCGGCCCGCGACGTAATAGAGCCAGCCAGCCCTCGCCGCATCGTCCAGCCGCCCGGCTGTCTCCGTCCGCTTCGCCATGGTTTTCCCCGATTGTTTCAAACGATTTGCTGCATCTTTTCACGCCCTCTGTCAAACGTCACATGATGCCGCAGCAGGGACAGCCTCCGGCACGCATTACCAGCAATGCGCTGAAAACATAACTTAAAATCTCATGTTTTTATGCGCTGGACCGCCTGAGAAACCGGCATTTCTTCGTAAATTTTACCGTTTGATAAAAAAATAAACCTGAGTTACCGTTCTGTCATTCAAAAGCCCACGCGAATGGGAGAATAACATGGGAACGACGCAATCTGGGATCCATCGGGGGCGACTTGCGCCCGCCGAATACGAGACGAACTTTTCCGACCTCCATCCGCGCCTCGACGACCACGAGGCGCTGGTCGCGGCAGACCGCTGCTACTTCTGTCATGACGCGCCGTGCATGACGGCCTGTCCCACCTCCATCGACATTCCGCTGTTCATCCGCCAGATCTCGACCGGCAACCCGATCGGCTCGGCGAAGACCATCTTCGACCAGAACATCCTCGGCGGCATGTGCGCCCGCGTCTGTCCCACCGAGACGCTCTGCGAACAGGCCTGCGTGCGCAACACCGCCGAACACCGCCCCGTCGAGATCGGCCGCCTGCAACGCTACGCCACCGACGTCGCGATGACGGAGAACAAGCATTTTTATGAGCGCGCCGCGCGCACCGGCAAGGCGATCGCCGTCGTCGGCGCCGGCCCGGCAGGCCTCGCAGCCGCCCACCGCCTCGCCATGAACGGCCATGACGTCGTCGTCTTCGATGCACGCGAAAAGGCCGGTGGCCTGAACGAATACGGCATCGCCACCTACAAGGCGGTCGACGATTTCGCGCAGAAGGAAGTCGACTACGTGCTGGCGATCGGCGGCATCGAGGTGAAGAACGGCCTGAAGCTCGGCCGCGATTTCTCGCTCGCCGACCTCACCGCCAATTTCGACGCCGTCTTCCTCGGCATGGGCCTTGCTGGCGTCAACGCCTTGCGCGCCGAGGGCGAGACGCTTCCGGGCGTCGTCGACGCCGTCGATTTCATCGCGGAACTGCGCCAGGCCGAAGACAAGGCCGCCATTCCCGTCGGCCGCCGCGTCGTCGTCATCGGCGGCGGCATGACGGCGGTGGACGCCGCCGTACAGGCGAAGCTGCTCGGCGCGGAGGAAGTGACCATCTGCTACCGCCGCGGCAAGGAGCACATGAACGCCTCCGAATTCGAGCAGGACCTCGCCGCCTCCAAGGGCGTGATGATCCGCCACTGGCTCCAGCCGAAGCGCGTCATCGCCAAGGACGGCCATGTCGCCGGCATCGAGGTGGAATATACCGAGATGCGCGACGGCGCGCTTACCGGCACCGGCGAGACCGGCGTTCTCGCCGCCGACCAGATCTTCAAGGCGATCGGCCAGACCTTCGAGGCCTCCGGCCTCGGTTCGCTGGCGATGAGCGGCGGGCGTATCGTCGTGGATTCCGAAGGCCGCACCTCCACCGCCAATGTCTGGGCGGGCGGCGACTGCGTGAAGGCCGGCGAGGACCTGACGGTCACCTCCGTGGCGCAAGGCCGCGATGCCGCCGATTCGATCAACCGCATGCTGGCCGCCGGTGCGCAGCCCGCCTTTGCCGTCGCTTGAGGGAGATGAGACATGGCTGATCTTCGCAACAACTTCGTCGGCATCAAGTCGCCCAACCCGTTCTGGCTCGCCTCCGCGCCACCGACCGACAAGGCCTATAACGTGGAGCGGGCTTTTAAAGCCGGCTGGGGCGGCGTGGTCTGGAAGACGCTCGGCGAGGAAGGCCCGCCGGTCGTCAACGTCAACGGCCCGCGCTACGGCGCGATCTGGGGCGCCGACCGTCGCCTGCTCGGCCTGAACAATATCGAGCTCATCACCGACCGCGACCTCTACACCAACCTGCGCGAGATGAAGCAGGTCAAGATGAACTGGCCGGACCGGGCGCTGATCGCCTCGATCATGGTGCCCTGCGAGGAGGAGAGCTGGAAGGCGATCCTGCCGCTGGTGGAAGAAACCGGTGCCGACGGTATCGAGCTCAACTTCGGCTGTCCGCACGGCATGTCCGAGCGCGGGATGGGTGCCGCCGTCGGTCAGGTGCCGGAATATATCGAAATGGTCGTGCGCTGGTGCAAGCAGTACACGCGCATGCCCGTCATCACCAAGCTGACGCCGAATATCACCGACATCCGCAAGCCCGCCCGCGCCGCCAAGGCCGGCGGCACCGATGCCGTGTCGCTGATCAACACGATCAATTCGATCGTCTCCGTCGACCTCGACAATTTCGCGCCGAACCCGACGGTCGGCGGCAAGGGCACCCATGGCGGCTATTGCGGCCCGGCGGTGAAGCCGATCGCCCTCAACATGGTGGCCGAGATCGCCCGCGATCCGGAAACCTACGGCATGCCGATCTCCGGCATCGGCGGCATCACGACGTGGCGCGACGCGGCGGAATTCCTTGTTCTCGGCAGCGGCAACGTGCAGGTCTGCACGGCGGCGATGACCTACGGCTTCAAGATCGTGCAGGAGATGATCACCGGCCTGTCCTCCTGGATGGACGCCAAGGGCCACCGCGACCTGGACGACATCTGCGGCCGCGCCGTGCCCAACGTCACCGACTGGCAGTATCTCAACCTCAACTACATCGCCAAGGCCAAGATCGACCAGGACGCCTGCATCAAATGCGGCCGCTGCCACATCGCCTGCGAGGACACCTCGCACCAGGCGATCACGCAGTTCGTCAATGGCGTCAGGCACTTCGAGGTGATGGAAGACGAGTGCGTCGGCTGCAACCTCTGCGTCAACGTCTGCCCGGTCGAAAACTGCATCACCATGGTCGGCCTCGAACCCGGCGTACTCGACCAGCGCACCGGCAAGCCCGTCGACCCGAATTATGCCAACTGGACGACCCACCCGAACAACCCGATGGCCAAGCAGGCCGCGGAGTAACCTTCTGCCACGGATCGATCGCAGGACTTCGCGTTCTGCGATCGATGCTTGTGGTAGGGACGTCAGCGTTTTCTCAAGATCGGGAAGACCATTCCGAATGTTATGCTGGCGATTGCGATGATCTGGAAAGGCGTCAGTGTTTCACCGAGCACCGCCATGCCGGCCACCGCCGTCGCCACCGGAATGCACGGCATGAACAGCGAAGCCTGTTGCGGGCCGAGCTGACGAACCACGTAGGTATAGAGCACCACCGCAACCGCACCGGCAAGAAACCCCTGGATCACCAGTTGTGTGGCGATCTCGGCCATGGATGCCGTTGCCAGTCCGCTCGGCGCCAGGGCATGTAGCAAGGGAAGCGGCAGGCAGGAAAAGAGGACGACGGCGATCGTCGTGGTCACCGCCTCAAGCGACCAGAGCCTCACCAGCACCGCATAGACCGCAAACATGATTCCCGATCCGGCAAACAGCAGATCGCCGCGCAACGTGTCGCCTGCGACGGCGCCTGCGTGGAAAACGAACAGCAGCAAGCCGACGATGACCGCGACAATGCCGACCATGCGCGCGCCGGAAACCTTGTCCTTGAACACGATGCGCGAGAACAGGAAGGAGAAGAACAGAATGGAGGCGGGCGACAGGGCGGCGGCGTGGCTCGCCGGCGCATATGCAAGCCCCTGATTGATGATCAGCGGATAGGGCAACCCGGTCAAAATGGCCAAGGGAACGGCCTTCCGCCAGCCGAGCGCCCTCAGTTTTCCGGTGCCGGTCATCCATAACACCGGCAAAAAGACGAAAGCGGCACCGAGAAATCGCAAGCCCACAATATCGGCCGCCGTCAGGTGTTCGCGCAGGCTGAAACGGGCGGCAACGAACTGGATGGTGGTGATCGCAACGAACACAATGCCCGCCAGAATGGCCAGCCGCCTGCTGCCGGCATTGTCTCCGATCGTCGCGATATGCACGTTTGCCTCCCTCGTGGCGGGACGGGCCTTGGCCCGTGACAATCACATGCTATTGCTCAGTCGTGCGTGGCTAAATATACTGAATTCCTGTATCCAAAGTGAAAATCACCATCTGTGGGACGATATAGCGTGAATCATGAACTCGCCGATCTCGACACGATCGATCGCAGCCTGCTGAGGCTGCTTCAGGAAGACGGCCGCCGCACCACGCTCGAACTGGCGAACCGGGTCGGCCTGTCGCCGACCGGTGCCAGCCAGCGCGTCAAGCGCCTGTTTCGCGAGGGTTATATCAAAGCCGTCAGGGCGGTCCTCGACCCAAAGAAGATCGGCCGCGGCACGGTGGTGTTCATACAGGTCCGCCTCGACCACACGGCACCGCATATTTTCGAGCGGTTTTCCGATGCGATCTCGAAGGCGCCGGAAGTGCTGGAATGCCACATGGTCATCGGCGGCTTCGACTATCTCGTGAAAGCGAGAATTGCCGACATGTCGCTGTTTCAGGACTTTCTGGAGCGGGTGATATTGCCTTTGCCCGGTGTCAGGGAGACCCACACCTACGCATCGGTGGGAGACGTAAAGCCCGACGCCGTGCTGCCGATTTAGTCATAGCCGGAACTCACCCGAAGAGGCTGAAACTCTGCCCCGCGCTGTAAGCCAGCAGCGCCAGCCCGGCGAAATAGACGATCGTCAGAACGACCATCACGTAGCCGCCCAGCACGACCAGCCCGTCGCGCTGCGAGATGCCGGCGGCGAGCAGCAGGATGGCGACGCCGGGCAGCGTGTTGGAGAAGGGAATGAGGCCAAGCGGCGCCATGAGCAGGAGACCCGCACCCATGAGCACCAGACCGTTGACGCGGTTCATCACCGCGCCGGAGGTAAGCCCGATCAGACGCGGCTTGAAGAACCGGTCGATCTTGCGCAGGAACTTGACGCCGCGCTCCAGCACCGGGCGCAGCTTGCCGCTTTCCAGCCGGCGGTCGGCGACCTTTTGCGGCAGCCAGGGCAGCCGGTTCAGCGTGATCGCGGCGCTGATCAGCACGATGCCGGCGCCGAACACCGTCGAAACGCCGGGAATGGAGACCGGAAACAGGAACGGCAGCGACAGGAAGGCGCAGAGCAGCAGCAGGCCGCTTTCGCCCATCATCGACAGCAGGTCGCGCAGCGTAATGTGCTCGCCCTTGATCGCGTTGATGATGTCCTCGAGCAACTCGCTCGTCTTGCGGTCCGTGTCCTTGAAGCCGATGGCTGACGTCATTGCATGTCCTCTTCTGTGCCGTCGGATTTGGGCGAGAATTGCGGCAATCCTGTGTGGAGTGGCGCAGAACGGCAACGCGGTCTATGACCGTGCCGCAGGCGAGACCATAGGATCATTTTCTTGACGAAGCGTATGCCGGCCCGGGCGGGCCTCAGTGTTCATGCCACAGGCCGCGAAAAGCTCAAAGGCCATATCGCCATGCTGCTCTTCGCGGTGCTGATCGCCGGGTCCTTCTCCTTCGGCGGGCTCGCGGCGCGCACCATGGAGGCCGAGCCGTTGACGCTCTGGCGCTACCTCATGACGATCGTCGTCATGGCCGCCCTCGCCTTTGGCGTCTTCAAGGTTCCGCTCGCCCTGCCGAAACAGGCGTGGCGCTTTCTCCTGCTCGGCGGCCTGATCGCGCTCTACATGCTGACCATGTTCTGGGCGCTGGAGTTCACCAGCCCCATCGCCACCGGCGCCGTCTTCACCCTGATGCCACTGATGAGCGCCGGCTTCGCGCTGCCGGTGCTGGGCCAGCGGACACGGCCGGGTGTGCTCGCCGGCCTGCTCATTGCCGCCGCGGGTGCGGTCTGGGTCATCTTCCGCGGCAATATCGACGCCATCCTCGCCTTCGACGTGGGCACCGGCGAGATGATCTTCTTTGCCGGCGTCATCTGCCACGCGCTCTACGTGCCGCTGATCCGCCGCTTCGACCGCGGCGAACCCGCCGTCGCCTTCGGTTTCTGGGTCACTGTGGGTGCCGCTCTCTGGCTGATACCGCCGGGCATACGCGGCCTTGTCGAGACGGATTTTTCCGCGCTGCCGCTCGCCGTCTATGCCGCCGTCACCTATCTCGCGGTCGTCACGACAGCCGGCACCTTCCTGCTGCTGCAATATGCCTCGATGCGCCTGCCGGCCTCGAAGGTGCTCGGCTACGGTTACCTGACGCCGAGCTTCATCATCCTGCTCGAAGGCCTTCTCGGCCACGGCTGGGCGAGCCCACAGGTCGCCCTCGGCGCGCTCATCACGGCCTGCGGCCTCGCCTTGATGGCTTTCCTGCCCGACTGATTTTTCTGGGAACGATCTTCCGTCTCATGCGTTCGGGCCCCGTTGGGGCGCACGGATAATAATGACGGAGCGCATATTTTGAAGCGGTTTGACATCATAGATGGCATGCGGGGGTACTTCCTCGTCTTCATGCTCATCAACCACCTGATCTTCGTCGGCGGCTACTGGATGATGGAGGTCAACCACCGTCAGTTCGCCTTTGTCGAGGACGCCCAGGGCTTCGTCTTCCTCTCCGGCCTGCTGATCGGCATGGTCTATGCCCGCAAGATGCTGAAATACGGCTATGACACCGGCCGCCAGCTCATCCGCAACCGCGCCTTCGAACTCTACCGCTACGCCATGGGCACGGTGATGGTCATTCTCGTCGTCCAGATGGTGCTGCCCGATGCCTACCGGCTCTGGTACAACTGGCTCGGCACCACGAATTTCGATGAGCCGCTGAGGCTGGTGGCGATCGCCACCTTCCTGTTCCAGCCGACCTTCATGGATATCCTGCCGCAATATATCGTCTACATGCTCTTCGCGCCGCCGCTCGTCTGGCTATGCCTGCGCGGGAAGTGGGCGCATGTGCTGGCGGGTTCGCTGATCGTCTGGATGGCGGCACAGCTCGGCCTGCAACGCTTCATCACCGATCCGCTTCACACCTTCTTCACCGGCTCGGATGGCCAAGGCATCCGCACGAGCTTCAACCTGCTCGGCTGGCAGATCGTGTTCTTCTCCGCTCTGGTGATCGGCGCGCTGACGGCGCAGAACAAGATCGACTGGGAGCGCATCTTCTCGCCGGAAAAGACGTTGCTACCGAAGGCCGCACTTGCCATCTGCCTGTTCTTCCTGCCGCTGCGCATCGTCACGGCCTGGGACCTGCTGCCGCAATCCGTGCTCGACAAGTTCGCGACGATGGAAATCCGCGCGGATTTCGGCCCCGTCTACCTCATCAACTTCGCGGCCGTCGCAATCGGCCTCACCTGGTTGCTGATCGCCGGCCCGAAACACCACAATCTTTGGGTCCGCAAGCTGGCGGGTGGCGTCACCGCCGTGTTCACGCTCCGCTTCCTGCGCCTGCTCGGCCGCCATTCGCTGCAGGTTTATGTCTGGCATGTCGCCATCGTCTACGCGGTCTATTACGCTGATGGTCGCTCGCCCGAATTGTCGCAGCTCACAAAGACGATGATCGCCGTCACCGGCATTGCGCTTCTCGCCCTGCCCGCCCTCTGGCGCGAACGCGAGGAGATCGCCGCCAGCCTGTTCGGCCCGCCGAAAGCGGAGCCCGCAAAGGAAACTAGGCCGGCTGCTCGCTGACATGCAGCCCGGTGAGAAAAAGCTGTTCGAGGAAGCGCGCCGCATCCTCGAACCGCCCGTCGCCGGCCTGATCCTGTCCAAGCACCGCGCGCACCTGCACATCGAAGTCGGCATAGTGCTGGGTCGTGGACCAGATCGAGAAGATCAGGTGATAGGGGTCGCATTTGGCGATCTTGCCCGCCTTCGCCCAGACGCGAATGACCTCCGCCTTCTCGTCGACGAGTGACTTCAGCGGCCCCTTCAACTCATCCTCGATGTTCGGCGCGCCTTGCAAAATCTCGTTTGCGAAAAGCCGGCTTTCGCGCGGGAAATCCCGCGCCATTTCCAGCTTGCGGCGAATGTAGCTGCGGATTTCCGAGACCGGATTGCCCTCTGCATCGAATTCGCGCAGCGGATCAAGCCAGGTATCGAGCACGCGGGTGATCAGCGCCCGATGCATGGCCTCCTTGGTGCGGAAATAATAGAGCAGGTTCGGCTTCGACATGCCGGCCACTTCGGCGATCTGGTCGACGGTCGCACCGCGAAAGCCGTGGAGCGAAAACACCTCCAGCGCCGCCTCGAGGATCTGCTCCTCCTTCGCCTCCTGGATGCGCGTGCGCCGCTGTGTCCTGGCCGCCCTCGGTAATGCCATCGTGCTCCCCCCGGCCTTGACCGTCGATCCGGAAAAGTGCCGCCAAATTCACCAGTTTAACCAGCCGCCATTTTCTTGGGCGCACCCATATGCTTTTTGGTTTTTCGGCTTGAGTGCCACAACGGAAGCTGTAATGTTTACCAACCGGTCAAATTATCAGACAGTTATCAAGTAAAGGCAACTGCTGATCGGAAGGCGCGAAAACAACAAGGGCGCCGCCAGCCGGTGGGAACGAAATGGGGCTGCAAAAGCCCGAAGACGTGGGAGCATAGGACATGGCCGCACCCGGCGAGAACATGCGTGTCAACGCGGACCGCCTGTGGGATTCCCTCATGGACATGGCGAAGATCGGCCCCGGCATTGCCGGCGGCAACAATCGCCAGACGCTGACCGATTCCGACGCCGAAGGCCGCCGCCTGTTCCAGGCCTGGTGCGATGACGCAGGCCTCGCCATGGGCGTCGACACGATGGGCAACATGTTCATGACGCGCGAGGGCACGGACCCGGACGCGCTGCCCGTCTATATCGGCTCGCATCTCGACACCCAGCCGACCGGCGGCAAATATGACGGCGTGCTCGGCGTGCTCGCCGGCCTCGAAGTCGTACGCTCGCTGAACGATCTCGGCATCAGGACAAAGCACCCCATCGTCGTCACCAACTGGACGAACGAGGAAGGCGCGCGCTTCGCCCCCGCCATGCTCGCCTCCGGCGTCTTCGCCGGCGTGCACAGCCAGGATTACGCCTATGCCCGCAAGGACCCGGAGGGAAAGACCTTCGGCGACGAGCTGAAGCGCATCGGCTGGGTCGGTGATGAAGAGGTCGGTGCGCGAAAGATGCACGCCTATTTCGAATATCACATCGAGCAAGGCCCGATCCTCGAAGCGGAAGGTAAGGACATCGGCGTCGTCACCCACTGTCAGGGCCTGTGGTGGCTGGAATTCACGCTGACCGGCCGCGAGGCGCATACCGGCTCGACGCCGATGACCATGCGCGTCAATGCCGGGCTTGCCATGTCGCGCATCCTCGAAATGGTGCAGACCGTCGCCATGGAAAACCAGCCGGGCGCCGTCGGTGGCGTCGGCCAGGTGTTCTTCTCGCCGAATTCGCGCAACGTGCTGCCCGGCAAGGTGGTCTTCACCGTCGACATCCGCTCGCCCGACCAGGCGAAACTGGACGGCATGCGTGCCCGCATCGAGGCTGAAGCGCCGAAGATCTGCGAAGCGCTCGGCGTCAGCTGTTCCGTCGAGGCCGTCGGCCATTTCGACCCCGTCACCTTCGACCCGACGCTGGTCGCAACCGTGCGCAAGGCCGCCGAAGACCTCGGCTACAGCCACATGAACCTCATCTCCGGCGCCGGCCACGACGCCTGCTGGACCGCCCGGGTGGCACCGTCCACGATGATCATGTGCCCCTGCGTCGGCGGTCTCTCGCACAACGAGGCGGAAGACATCTCGAAGGAGTGGGCGGCCGCCGGCGCCGATGTGCTGTTGCATGCGGTGATCGAAACGGCGGGGATTGCGGAGTAATCCGTGACGGGCGGCCCCACGCTTTGCGTGCACAAACGATTCAAGACAGGGAACGAACCAAAATGAGCACAGTCATCAAGGGCGGAACCATTGTCACCGCCGACCTCACCTACAAGGCGGACGTCAAGGTCGAGGGTGGGAAGATCGTCGAGATCGGGCCGGACCTTTCCGGCGACGAGGTGCTGGATGCGGCGGGCTGTTATGTCATGCCGGGCGGCATCGATCCGCATGTGCATCTCGAAATGCCCTTCATGGGCACCTATTCCGCCGATGATTTCGAGAGCGGCACGCGCGCGGGCCTTGCCGGCGGCACGACCATGGTGGTCGATTTCTGCCTGCCCGATCCCGGCCAGTCGCTGCTCGACGCGCTGAAGCGCTGGGACAACAAGTCGACGCGCGCCAACTGCGACTATTCCTTCCACATGTCCGTCACCTGGTGGGGCGAGCAGGTGTTCGACGAGATGAAGGCCATCGTCGAGGAGAAGGGCATCAACACCTTCAAACACTTCATGGCCTATAAGGGTGCCTTGATGGTGAACGACGACGAGATGTTCGCCTCGTTCCAGCGCTGTGCGGCACTCGGCGCGCTCCCCCTGGTGCATGCGGAAAACGGCGACGTCGTCGCCGCCATGCAGGCCAAGCTGATGGACGAGGGCAACAATGGACCGGAAGGCCACGCCTATTCGCGCCCGCCCTCCGTCGAAGGCGAGGCGACGAACCGCGCCATCATCATCGCCGACATGGCGGGTGCGCCGCTCTATGTGGTTCACACCTCCTGCGAACAGGCGCACGAGGCCATCCGCCGCGCCCGGCAGAACGGCATGCGCGTCTATGGCGAGCCGCTGATCCAGCACCTGACGCTCGACGAAAGCGAATATTTCAACAAGGACTGGGACCATTCGGCGCGCCGCGTCATGAGCCCGCCCTTTCGCAACAAGCAGCACCAGGACTCGCTCTGGGCCGGCCTCGCCGCGGGCTCCCTGCAGGTGGTCGCGACCGACCATTGCGCCTTCACCACCGACCAGAAGCGCACCGGCGCCGGCGATTTCCGCAAGATCCCCAACGGCACCGGCGGCCTGGAAGACCGCATGCCGATGCTCTGGACCAATGGCGTCAACACCGGCCGCCTCACCATGAACGAGTTCGTCGCCGTCACCTCGACCAACATCGCCAAGATCCTCAACGTCTATCCGAGGAAGGGGGCAATCCTCGTCGGCGCCGATGCGGATATCGTCGTGTGGGACCCGAAGCGCTCGAAAACCATCTCCGCCAAGAGCCAGCAATCCTCGATCGACTACAACGTCTTCGAGGGCAAGGAGGTGGTGGGCCTGCCGCGCTATACGCTGACGCGTGGCGCCGTCGCCATCGAGGAGAGCACGGTAAAAACCCGCGAGGGCCACGGCCAGTTCGTCAAGCGCGAACCCTTCACGGCGGTCAACAAGGCGTTGTCGACGTGGAAGGAAATCACCGCGCCGCGCAAGGTCGAGCGCAGCGGCATTCCGGCGAGCGGCGTCTGATGCGCGCCGGCCGCCTGCTCCCCGTCCTCCTTCTCGGCACCGCTCTCGCCGGCCCGGCGGTGGCGGCGGCCGACATCGTCGACGGTTCCTACGGCAACAAGGAAGGCTGCCAATATGCGGCGACCGGCGATTCGTCCGGCGCCGATTTCTTCTTCCTCTTGAACAAGGAGGGCGTCACCACGGCCGCCTCCTATTGCGAATTCAAGGGCGAGGCAAAACAGGTGGGCGGCGCCACGGTGGTGCCTGCGGAGTGCCATGAAGAAGGCTACGAGGAGACGACGCCCCACGAGCTGACACTGACGCCGGAGAATGGCGGCTACACGATCAGCTTTCCGGACGGCACGCGCTGGGGGCCGATCATGCGGTGTGAAAAGTGACGGTCGGAGGGCGTAGACATACCCCCCTCTGTCCTGCCGGACATCTCCCCCCCAAGGGGGGAGATCGGCTGGGAGCGCACTCCTCACTTCATGGAAGACAAGTCGGTTGCCGCGAGCGGAGTGTTGCCGTTTCGGGAAACCGGTGCCGTCTTCCGATCTCCCCCCTTGAGGGGGAGATGTCCGGCAGGACAGAGGGGGGTGCCTTCCCCCGCGGCCTAAACCGCAACCAGCGCTTCGAGATGCGGCAGAAGCACCACGCTCTCCTGCTCGTGGGGATCTGTCCTAGCGATGACCGCCGCGGCCGGCTGGTCGGAGAGATTGGCGGGCAGATGCGGCACGCCGGCGGGGATGTAGAACATCTCGCCCGCCTTGACGATGACATGGTTTTCCAGCCGCTCGCCATACCAGGTATGCGCCTCGCCGGAGAGCATATAGATCGCCGTCTCGTGGCTCTCGTGCATATGCGCCTTCGCCCGCCCGCCCGGCGGGATCGTCAGGAGATGCATACAGATGCCGGACGCGCCGACGCTCTCGCGGGCGATGCCCTCGAAATAGCTGAACCCCTGCTTGCCGTCATAGGTGCTGCCCGGGCGCACCACCCGGCATTCGGCCTTCGATTCCACCGCCATCGTTTCGTCCCCCGTGAGATTTCCGTGCCCAAAGTGATAATGAAGACAATGCCGATTGCAATGCTGGAAATGGACATGCAGTCTGCCGGAAACCGCGCCGTGAGGGGCGCCGAAAGATGACCAGCATGTCCGATCGATCCCTGTCCGATACCGTCGTTTCCGCCAAGGAGCTCGGCCTTACCTTCCAGACCGCCGACGGCCCGGTGACCGCGCTGACCGGCGTCAACCTCGCGGTCGAAAAGGGCGATTTCGTTTCCTTCATCGGCCCGTCCGGCTGCGGCAAGACCACGTTTCTGCGCGTCATTGCGGATCTCGAAAAGCCGACCTCCGGCACGATCACCATCAACGGCATGTCGCCGGAGGAAGCCCGCAGGCGCCGCGCCTATGGCTATGTCTTCCAGGCGGCCGCACTTTATCCCTGGCGCACGATCGAGAAGAACATCGCGCTTCCGCTGGAAATCATGGGCCATTCCCGCGACGAACAGAAGGCGCGCGTCGCGCGCACGCTCGATCTCGTCAACCTCTCCGGTTTCGAGAAGAAATATCCCTGGCAGCTTTCCGGCGGCATGCAGCAGCGCGCGTCGATCGCCCGCGCGCTCGCCTTCGATGCGGACCTGCTTTTGATGGACGAGCCCTTCGGCGCGCTCGACGAGATCGTGCGCGACCACCTCAACGAACAGCTCCTGGAACTCTGGGCGCGCACGAACAAGACGATCTGCTTCGTCACGCACTCCATTCCCGAGGCCGTCTATCTCTCGACGAAGATCGTCGTGATGAGCCCCCGCCCCGGCCGCGTCACCGATATCATCGAATCGCCGCTGCCGAAGGAGCGGCCGCTCGACATCCGCGAGACGCCGGAATTCCTCGAAATCGCCCACCGGGTGCGCGAGGGCCTGCGCGCCGGCCACAGCTACGAGGAGCACGCCTGATGAAGCTGCCCTACGTGCTCTGGCTCTTCGCCGCGACCGCCGTCTTCATCGGCGCCGCCACCTCGTCGCGCGCCTATATCGGCACGACGAACCTACTCTACCTGCTGCTCTCCATGACGCTCTACATCGTCGGCAACCTGATGATGCTGAAGCTGATGCGCGAGGGCGGGCTTGGCCTTGCGGTATCGCTGTCGGCCATCACCCAGCTTTTCCTCATCAACATCATCGCCTTCCTGTTCTTCGGCGAACGGCTGAGCGGCACCCAGCTAGCGGGCGTGGCACTCGGCATCGTCGCCATGGGCCTCATGCTGATGCCCTCCCCGGCCAGGAGCTGAGCATGGAACAGGCCAGCTTCCTCCGCGACCGCCTGCTTCCCATCGGCACCGTGCTGCTTGCCCTTCTGGCGCTCTGGTATGTCTTCGTCGTCGTGCTGAACGCGCCCTTCGAGCGCGACCAGGCGGCGCGCGCCGGCGGGACGATCGGCTTCATGGAATTGCTGCCGAAGACGATGGCGCAGGAGCGGCCGGTGCTGCCGGCACCGCACCAGGTCTTTGCCGAGCTGTGGGACACGACCGTCAACAAGGCGATCACCTCCAAGCGCAGCCTCGTCTATCATTCGTGGATCACGCTCTCGGCGACGCTGCTCGGCTTCTCGATGGGCGCCGTGCTCGGCGTGCTGCTCGCGATCGGCATCGTGCACAACCGCGCGATGGACCGCTCGCTGATGCCCTGGGTCATCGCCAGCCAGACGATCCCCATCCTCGCCATCGCGCCGATGATCATCGTGGTGCTGAACGCGGTCGGCATTTCCGGCCTGATGCCGAAGGCGCTGATCTCGACCTACCTGTCCTTCTTCCCCGTCGTCGTCGGCATGGTGAAGGGACTGCGCAGCCCGGAGCAGATCCAGCTCGACCTGATGCACACCTACAATGCCTCGCCCGCGCAAACCTTCTGGAAGCTGCGCTGGCCCGCCTCCATGCCCTACCTCTTCACCTCGCTGAAGGTGGCGGTCGCCATTTCGCTGGTCGGCGCCATCGTCGGCGAACTGCCGACCGGCGCCGTCGCCGGCCTCGGCGCACGCCTGCTGGCGGGCTCCTATTACGGCCAGACGGTGCAGATCTGGGCGGCGCTCTTCATGGCGGCGGCTGTCGCGGCGCTGCTCGTCATCATCGTCGGCATTGCCCACACGCGCGTCCTCAAGCGCATGGGGGCACGGACATGAACCTCTCCGTCCTCCTCGCTGCCATCGTCTTCTGGCTCGCCGCCTGGGCCTTCAATGAATGGCTGGTGCGCCGGAAATTCGTGAACCCCGCCGCCGATCGCGCCGCGCGCATCGCCGTGCCGCTGATCTTCGGCGCCACCATCCTCGTGCTGTGGGAAGGCATCGTCCGCGGCTTCAACGTGCCCTCGGTGCTGCTGCCGCCACCGAGCATGATCTGGGTGCGGCTGATCAATTCCGTGCCGACGCTCTGGGCGGATTTCCGCCAGACCTTTCTGAAGTCCGTGCTCGTCGGCTACGCGCTCGGCTGCGGCCTCGGCTTCCTCGTCGCGATCCTCATCGATCGCTCGCCCTTCCTGCAGAAGGGCCTGCTGCCACTCGGCAATTTCGTCTCGGCGCTGCCGGTCATCGGCGTGGCCCCCATCATGGTCATGTGGTTCGGCTTCGACTGGCAGTCGAAGGTGGCGGTCGTCGTCATCATGACCTTCTTCCCCATGCTGGTGAACACCGTCTCCGGCCTTGCCGCGACGAGCCACATGGAGCGCGACCTGATGCGCACCTATGCGGCAGACTGGTTCCAGACGCTGGTGAAGCTGCGTCTTCCCGCCGCCTGGCCGTTCATCTTCAATGCGCTCAAGATCAACTCCACGCTCGCGCTGATCGGCGCGATCGTCGCCGAATTCTTCGGAACGCCCATCGTCGGCATGGGTTTTCGCATCTCCACGGAAGTGGGCCGCATGAATGTCGACATGGTTTGGGCCGAAATCGCGGTCGCCGCGGTGGCTGGCTCCGCCTTCTACGGGGTGGTCGCGCTCATCGAGCGGATCGTCACGTTCTGGCACCCGTCTGTCCGTGGTGGGCAGGCGTAACAAAAAGAAAGAGGGAACTGACATGAAAACGAAGATCGCATCGCTGCTTTTGGCAAGCGCCTTCTCGCTTGCCGCGTTCCAGGCGCACGCCGCCGACAAGGTGACGCTCCAGCTGAAATGGGTCACCCAGGCCCAGTTCGCCGGCTATTACGTCGCCAAGGACAAGGGTTTTTATGAGGAAGAAGGCCTCGACGTCGAGATCAAGCCGGGCGGCCCGGATATCGCGCCTGCACAGGTGATCGCCGGTGGCGGCGCCGACGTCGTCGTCGACTGGATGCCTTCCGCGCTCGCCACGCGCGAAAAGGGCGTGCCGCTCGTCAACATCGCCCAGCCGTTCAAGTCTTCCGGCATGATGCTGACATGTCTCAAGGAATCCGGCGTCACCGGCCCGGAAAACTTCAAGGGCAAGACGCTCGGCGTCTGGTTCTTCGGCAATGAATATCCGTTCCTCTCCTGGATGGCGCACCTGAAGATCCCGACCGATGGCGGCCCGGATGGCGTGACTGTCCTCAAGCAGGGCTTCAACGTCGACCCGCTGATCCAGAAGCAGGCCGCCTGCATCTCCACCATGACCTACAACGAATATGGTCAGGTGCTTGATGCCGGCATCAAGCCGGAGGACCTGATTACCTTCAAATATGAGGACCAGGGCGTCGCGACGCTGGAAGACGGCCTCTACGTGCTGGAAGACAAGCTCGCCGACCCGGCCTTCAAGGAGAAGATGGTCAAGTTCGTGCGCGCCTCCATGAAGGGCTGGAAATACGCGGAAGCAAACCCGGACGAGGCGGCCGACATCGTGCTCGAAAACGACTCGACCGGCGCCCAGACCGAGGCGCACCAGAAGCGCATGATGGGCGAAGTCGCCAAGCTGACGGCCGGCTCCAACGGCGCGCTCGACGAGGCGGACTACAAGCGCACCGTCGCCTCGCTGCTCGCCGGCGGTTCGGACCCGGTCATCTCCAAGGAGCCGGAAGGCGCCTGGACACATGCCGTGACGGACGAAGCCCTGAAGTAGCACCGGCCTTCCGAAGGCTTTTCACGTGCGGGGCCTAGGTCCCGCACGTTTCGTTTGAAGGCCCGGCAAACCTGCGACAGTGCGTCACGATTGCCATGGAAATGCCAAACGCATAAAATAATGAGGCACCATTCCGTTACCTCTTGTAAGGGTGACGGACGCCGATTACATACACCCATCAGTTGGAACCTGGAGAGGCCGCCAAGCCGTTTCCGTGTCCGCCAATCTGCTCGGGAACAGCATAAGTCCGGCAAGAACTTAAAAAGAACGCCCGGACCTCGATCGTAAAGTCATGCTTTTGGGAAAGTTCGGCCTATGGCTTCTGGACACAGGAAAGTCCTCTTTTTATCCGTCGCCGCTTTCATGACGGTCCATCCGATTGTTCTATTCGCCGCCGATGCGGCAACGACCGACGCAGCCGCCGCCACGCAGGTGCAGAACTTGCCCGCGATCGTCGTCACCGCCGCTGAAACGCGCGAGGTCATCGACCGCGTCATTGCGACCGGCTCGGTGCAGGCGGTCGAGGAAGTCTATGTGACGCCGCTCGTCGACGGCCTTTCCATCCGCACGCTTGCGGCCGATGTCGGTGATACGATCGCCGCCGACGGCACGCTCGCAACGCTGAACGACGATGCGCTCGTGCTGGAAAAGAGCCAGACCGAAGCCTCCCTCGCCAAGGCGAAGGCCGCGTTGGCGCAGATCAAGGCGCAGCTCGTCGAGGCCAAGGCTAATTCCGACGAGGCCATCCGCGTGCGCGAGCGCGCCCAGAAACTCGTGAAGTCCGGCTCGCAGTCGCAGGCCGCCGCCGACCAGGCGCTGGCCGCGGCGGACGCGGCACTTGCCCGCGTCAACTCCGCCGAACAGGCGATCGCGGTCTCCGAAGCCGACATCACCGTGGCCCAATCCCAGATCGACGACATCGACCTGAGGCTTGCCCGCACGGCGGTGAAGTCGCCGGTCGCCGGCGTCGTCTCCGTTCGCACGGCAAAGATCGGCGCCATTGCCAGCGGCGGCGCCTCGCCGCTCTTCACGGTCATTCGTGATGGCGAGATCGAATTGAAAGCCGACGTCTCCGAAGACGGCATCCTCAAGCTGGCGCTCGGCCAGAAGGCGACGGTAACCCTCGCCGGCGGTGCTGCCAAGCTCACGGGCACGATCCGCCTCATCGAGCCGACGCTCAACCCGGACAGCCGTCTCGGCCGCGTCTATATCCGCTTCGACGAGCCCGGCAAGGCACGCGCCGGCATGTTTGCGAGCGCGGAGATCGTCGTCGAGCAGCGAGAGGGCGTCGTCCTGCCGCTCTCGGCCATCACGACGGCCGATGGCAAGACGGTGGCCCGCAAGGTCGAGGACGGTGTCGTCAAGCTGGTGCCGGTCGAGACCGGCATCCAGGACGGCCAGGTGATCGAGATCGTCAGCGGCCTTGCCGCCGGCGACGAGGTGGTCGCCAAGGCCGGCGCCTATGTTCGCGATGGCGATCGGGTCAATCCGGTGCATGCCGAACAGGCTTCGGCCACGAAATGACGTGAAGGCCCCGCTGACAGCGGGGGCAATGCCGGGCGTGGGGCGCCTGGTCATATACGGGCAAGCCGGAGTGGGGCCGGCAGCCTGAACAACGTCTGGTCTCTTATCGAGGACTTTGGGGACATGAACTTTTCAGCTTGGTCCATTCGCAATCCGATTGCGCCGCTGCTCGCCTTTTTCCTGCTGATGTTCGTCGGCATCCAATCCTTTTATGCGCTGCCCATCACGCGCTTCCCCAATATCGACGTGCCCGTCGTCGCCATCACGGTAAACCAGAGCGGTGCGGCCCCTGCGGAACTCGAATTGCAGGTCACCAAGGAGATCGAGGACGCGGTCGCCGGTATCGAAGGCGTCGACGACATTACCTCGACGGTCACAGACGGCAGCTCGGTCACTTCCGTTCTCTTCGAGATCGAAAAGCCGACGGACCAGGCGCTTCAGGACGTCAAGGACGCTATCGACCGCATCCGCAGCGACCTGCCGGCCTCGATCGAGGAACCGGTCGTCACCAAGATCGACGTGGAAGGCCAGGCGATCCAGACCTTCGCCGTCTCCTCGCCCAACATGACGCTGGAAGAGCTTTCCTGGTTCGTCGACGACAAGGTGAAGCGCGCGTTGCAGGGCCAGGCCGGCATCGGCAAGATCGACCGCTATGGCGGCGCCGACCGCGAGGTGCGCGTCGACCTTAACCCGGACAAGCTCGAATCCTTCGGCATCACCGCCGCCGATGTCAGCCGCCAGATCCGCAACATGAATGCCGACGTCGGCTCTGGCCGCGGCCAGATCGCCGGCGCCGAACAGGCGATCCGCGTGCTCGGCGATGCGCGCTCCGTCGAAAAGCTCAACAACACGATGGTGGCGCTGGCGAACGGCCGCTTCGTGCGGCTGTCGGAACTCGGCACCGTCACCGACACCTATGAGGAGCCGCGCTCCTTCTCGCGCTTCAACGGCAATCCGGTCGTGACCTTCGCCGTCTTCCGCTCCAAGGGCGCCAGCGAAGTGACGGTCGCCGAATCCGTCGCGAAATCGCTGGAGAAGGTGCGCACGCAATTCCCGGACGTCTCGATCCAGCTGGTCGACGACGCCGTCTACTTCACCTACGGCAACTATGAAGCCGCCCTCCATACGCTGATGGAAGGCGCGCTGCTCGCTGTCATCGTCGTGCTGCTCTTCCTGCGCAACTGGCGGGCAACGCTGATTTCCGCGGTGGCACTGCCGCTGTCGGCGATTCCCACCTTCTTCGTCATGGACCTGATGGGCTTCTCGCTGAACCTCGTCTCGTTCCTGGCGCTGACGCTCGCGACCGGCATTCTCGTTGACGACGCGATCGTGGAGATCGAGAACATCGCGCGCCACATCCGCATGGGCAAGACGCCCTACCGCGCCGCGATCGAAGCCGCCGACGAAATCGGCCTCGCCGTCATCGCGACGACCTTCACCATCATCGCCGTCTTCGTGCCGGTCTCCTTCATGCCGGGCATTCCGGGCCAGTATTTCATCCAGTTCGGCCTGACGGTGGCCGTCGCGGTGTTCTTCTCGCTCGTGGTGGCGCGCCTGATAACGCCCGTCATGGCGGCCTATCTCATGCGCTCCGGCGATGCCGACGGCCATGGCGAGGAGAAGGAAGGCATCTTCATGCGCGGCTACACCTGGCTCGTCAGCAAGACGACGAGCAAGTGGTACGCCCGCTATGCGACGCTGCTTGCCGCCATCGCCTTCCTCATCGGCTCGGTCATGCTGCTCGCCACCGTTCCCGGCAGCTTCCTGCCCCCGGAAGACGCCTCGCGCGTCGTGCTTTCCGTCGAACTGCCGCCGGATGCCATGCTGGAGGATACCGACCGCACGACCACGCAGATCTTCGAGCGGGTCAAGGGCATCAACGGCGTGGAAAGCGTCTTCGTGCTCGGTGGCTCCTCGCCGAAGGGCGACCTGGAGCTGCGACGCGCCTCGGTGACGGTCATCCTCCACAAGCTCGAACATTCGCTCGTCCATAAGCTGGTGAACGATGTTGCCGGCCGCATTCCGGTGATCGGTCCTTACCTGCCGAAGGTCGAGACGACAGGCCGCATCCGTCCGCAATGGGACATCGAGAAGGAACTCTTCGCGACGCTCCGCGAAATCCCGGACGTGCGCATCATCAAGCTCAACGATCGCGGCGAGCGCGACCTCGCGTTCAACCTGCTCTCCAACAACGAGGCGGACCTCAACAACACCGTCGCCGTGCTGGAATCCAAGCTGCGCGCCGACCCGGTTCTGTCGAATGTCAGCTCGGAAGGCTCGCTGCCGCGGCCGGAACTGCAGATCCGCCCGCGCGACGACCAGATGGCCCGCCTCGGCATCACGACGGCGCAGATCTCCGAAGTGGTGCGCGTCGCCACCATCGGCGATATCGACGCGCAGCTGAGCAAGGTCTCGCTCGACGACCGGCTGATCCCGATCCGCGTGCAGGTCGATCGCAGCTTCCGCACCGACCTTGCCGCCATCCGCAACCTGAAGGTCCAGGCGGCGAACGGCCAGGTCGTGCCGCTCTCCACCGTGGCGGACATCGATTATTCCGAAGGCCCGAGCTCGGTGAAACGGCATAACCGCAATCGCGTCGTGCAGATCGGGTCCGACCTTCAGCAAGGGGTAGCGCTCGATACGGCCAGTGCAAGGTTCAAGGAGATCGCCGCCAGCACCGACATGCCATCCACCGTGCAGTTCGCGGAAAGCGGCGACGCTGAAGTTCAGGCGGAAATGCAGCAGTCCTTCGGTAATGCCATGCTGCTCGGCGTGCTGCTCGTGCTGATGGTGCTGATCTTGCTGTTCAAGGACGTCATCCAGCCCTTCACCATCCTGTTCTCGCTGCCTCTTGCCATCGGCGGTGTAGCGGCGGGCCTGATCCTCACGCAGAACGCGCTCTCCATGCCCGTCCTCATCGGCATCCTGATGCTGATGGGCATCGTGACGAAGAACGCCATCCTGCTCGTGGATTTCGCGATCGAGATGATGCACCACGGCATGGACCGCGTGGAGGCGATGATCGAGGCCGGCCGCAAGCGTGCCCGCCCGATCGTCATGACCTCCATCGCCATGTCGGCCGGCATGCTGCCCTCCGCACTCGGCGTCGGCGAAGGCGGCTCGTTCCGCTCGCCGATGGCGATCGCGGTGATCGGCGGCATCATCGTCTCGACGGTGCTGTCGCTCGTCGTCGTGCCCTCGTTCTTCCTGATCATGGACGACGTCTCGCGCTTCCTCGGCTGGCTCTTCGGCCGCTTCGTCGGCAAGAAGGATGACGAGCTGCTGGCCATGGAGCCGGAGGCGCTGACCCGCCTTGCCGACCAGACCGCCCGCGACGTTTCGGACCTCGAAAAGCGCATCGAGACGCTGGAGAAGAAGAACGGCGACCGAAAACCGTTCAGCGTGGTGCACCACTCGGCACTCGCCGCGGAATGAAACAAACGGCCGGTGCGAAACCGGCCGTTTTTGTTTTGATTGATCGAAATCAAGTCGGACTTGCCTGCCCTCGCCTATCGTCTTGTCATCGAAGACCGAAGACGCCTGCGGGAGCATGGAGTGAGATCGATGAACAGGCTGATGAAACCCGGTGCACGGGAACGCGAAACCCTGCTGAATTCCGGCCTCCTGTCCGTGCTCGGCGTGGAAAGTGTTGCGGCGATGATGGAGATCGCGGCCATCGGCAACCTGCCGGCTCGCCAGATGCTGTTTCGCGAGGGCGAGCCCGCCGACATGCTGCATTGCGTGCTTTCGGGCTATATGCGCGTCTACAAGCTCGATCCGGACGGACGCGAAGCCGATGTCGAGCTCTACGGCCCGGGCGACCTCATCGGCGCGAGCGTCGTGCTCGATGGCGGGCGTTATGCCGCAACCGCCCAGGCGGCCGAACCCTCGCTGATCGCCCGCTTCGACCTGAGACGCGTGCGCGATATCGCGAACCGCCGACCGGACCTCGCCATCGCGCTCGTCAGCGCGCTTTCGGCGCAGCTTTCTCGAGCCTTCGCGAGCCTCGCCGACGACCGGCTGCACACCGCCCCGCAACGCGTGGCGCGCTACCTGCTCGCCCATTGCCCGGTGGAGGGCAAGCCCACGAGCTTCCGCCTGCCCTACCAGAAGAGCCTGCTTGCCGGAAAACTCGGGCTGGCACCCGAAGCGCTGTCGCGCGCCTTTTCCATGCTGCGCAGCCACGGCGTCAACGTACGCGGCCGCCTCGTCCATATCGGCGATCCGGAAGCTCTACGGCGGATCTAGAGCCCGCCCTGCACCCGCAAAAAGTCGACGATGCGCTCGACACCCTCGCCCCGCTTCATGTCGGAAAAGACGAAGGGGCGCGCGACACGCATGCGCCCCGCGTCCCGCTCCATCACGTCGAGATCGGCGCCGACATGCGGGGCCAGGTCCTTCTTGTTGATGACGAGCAGGTCCGAGCGGGTGATGCCCGGCCCGCCCTTGCGCGGGATTTCCTCGCCCTGGCAGACGGAAATCACATAGATCGTCAGGTCCGCCAGGTCCGGCGAGAAGGTGGCCGCCAGGTTGTCGCCACCGGATTCGATGAAGACCACGTCGAGATCGGGAAAACGCCGGTTGAGATCGGCGATGGCCTGGAGGTTGATCGAGGCGTCTTCGCGGATCGCCGTGTGCGGGCAGCCGCCCGTCTCGACGCCGACGATGCGCTCCGAGGGCAGCGCCTGCATGCGCACCAGCGCCTCCGCATCCTCCTTCGTATAGATATCGTTGGTGACGACGGCGACGGAATAGTGTTCGCGCATCGCCTTGCAGAGCTTTTCGGTGAGCGCCGTCTTGCCCGAGCCGACGGGGCCGCCGATACCGACGCGCAGGGGACCGTTCTTCGATGTCATTGCAAATCTCCGTCCTGAAAAATCTGCCGGCTCATGAGCGGAACAGCCGGACCGATAATGTCTCGTGCCGAAGGCTCGTGATATCGGCGCGGATGGTCGCCGAGCCGAGGTTGTCGAGCGTCGATGCCGATGCCGATGCTGCAAGCGCGACGATGCGCGCCTCCAGCCCCGCCAGCGTCGCCACCCCGTCGCGCTGGCCGATGACGCCGCAGCGGATGGCGACCGAGACGAGGTTCGAGACGACCGCATGCAGATAGGCTGCAAGCGCCGCCTCGGCCGTTATGCCATGCGCACCGGAAACGGCACCGACGGCAACCGGATAGGCCGCCCTGTCCAGCGCCTCCAGCACCGGATGCGGCCAGCTCGATGCTGCGGCAAGAAAGGCCTCGCCTTGCAACATCGTTTCGCGATGCCGCTCCGCCGAACCCGAAAGCGCCTCCGCCAGGGCCGCAACATCCGCCAGCCGCGCGTGATCGCCGGCAGCACGATGCGCCTCGGCAAACAGCACGGCGTCGTTCCAGAGGTTGCCATGCGCCAGAAGGCTCGCGAGCCAGTCGCGCAACGCTCCGGCATCAACGACATCGCCGGCGCTCACCGCCTGTTCCAGCCCGCCGGAATAGGAAAAGGCGCCGACCGGGAAGGCCGGCGACAGCCAGGTCATCAGCCGCACCAGCGCGACGGGCGATGCCGTCTCAGCCATGGTCGTGGTGGTGATGGCCATGTCCCGTGCCGTGATAGGCGCCGCGCAGCGGATGGAAGGGCTCCGACACCTCGCGCACCGACGCACCGAGCCCGACCAGCATGTCGCGGATGACGTGGTCGCGCAGGATGAGAATGCGGCCCTCCTCGAACTCCGCCGGCAGGTGGCGGTTGCCGAGATGCCAGGCAAGCTCGACGAGGTGCAGGCGGTCCCGCGGCGTCACCTCGTAGAGCGCTTCTTCCGCCGCGATCACCTCAATCACCTCGCCTGACTCGGCAAGCAGCAGGTCGCCATGGGAAAGCTGCACCGGCTCCTTCAGGTCGAGCATGACGACGTCGTCATGCTGCATGTGCAGGAGCTTGCGGCGCACATGGCGCTGGTCGTGCGACAACACGACGACATCGATGGGCGTGCGGTTTCCGCCGGTTCCGTGCGGCAGGATTTCCGTGGAGCGATAGGGCAAGAGGCGACCTCGGGCGTCGATGCATAGGACGGCGAGAAAAGCATGTTTGCCCGGCCAAGGAAACCATCGAAACGGCGACCTACGTCATTTGCCGTAGGTGTTTAGCGCCGGCGACCACCAGCCGCGACCCGGCGGCTCGGCTCCAGCAGGCCCTCGCCTTCGTCCTCGTGGATGGCCCGGTCGCGGCCGAGCGACTTGGCGAGGTAGAGCGCATGGTCCGCCGCCTCGAAGACCGCGTCGAACGGACGGCCCGCCGGCCGGTCGGCAATGCCGGCCGACATGGTGACGGCGACCATGCCATGGGCGGTCTCGACCCGGCGCGCGGCGACGGAGCGGCGTGCCTCCTCGACCAGCAGGCTGCAATCGCCGCGATCCTCGCCATGGATGAAGACGGCAAACTCCTCGCCGCCGAAACGGCCGACGAGATGGGTGGGCGCAAAAACCCGTTGCAGCTCCTCGGCGATGGCGACGATGACCTCGTCGCCCGCCGCATGGCCATAAACGTCATTGACCGCCTTGAAGCGGTCGACGTCGAACAGCACGAAGAAACCGTTAACGTTTGCCGCCACCATCTTCTCGGCGAAGGCGCGCCGGTTGAACAGGCCCGACAGCGGATCGAGCCGGCTCAGCCGCTCGAATTCCGCGCGCGACAGCGCCATTTCGTGGACGGCGGTGCCCAGCAGCCAGGCAAGCAGCGCCGAAACGCTCGCCGCGATCATCACCGTCGTGGAGGTGTTGAAACCGAGCGCTTCACTAAAGGGATAGGGAAAAAAGCTGAAATTCGTGAGGATTGCCGCAACCATAAGGTAGGTCGCGGTGGCAAGCGTGATCGCCACCAGAACGGTGTTCAGCACGAAAGTCGAAATGTCGGCCCGTGTCCGGAAGACACCGACCTCCCACTGGGCCCTCAGCCAAAGGGCCAGCCTGCCACGCATAAATCTCTCCATCTTGAACGGAAGGATATTACGCGACTTCCTTTCAGATTCGTCTAAAGCAGTCGGTACAAGTTTAACTGTCCCGTTTTGAGGCTAGAACAGGAAATAGCGCTGCGCCATCGGCAGCACGGTCGCGGGCTCGCAAGTGAGCAATTCTCCATCCGCCCTTACCTCGTAGGTCTCAGGATCCACCTCGATATGCGGCGTCAGGTCGTTGAGGATCATCGAGGCCTTGGAGATTTTTCGCGTGTTGCGCACCGGCAGCAGTTGCTTGGCGACGCCGAGGCGCTCGCGCAGGCCGAGATCGATCGCCGCCTGCGAGACGAAGGTGACGGAGGAATTGGTGCGCATCTTGCCGAAGGCGCCGAACATCGGCCGGTAATGCACCGGCTGCGGCGTCGGGATCGAGGCATTCGGATCGCCCATCGGCGCCATGGTGATCGTGCCGCCCAGAAGCACCATGTCCGGCTTCACGCCGAAGAAGGCCGGGTTCCACAAAACGAGGTCCGCCCGCTTGCCGATCTCGATGGAGCCGATCTCGTGGCTGAGGCCCTGGGCGATCGCCGGGTTGATCGTGTATTTCGCGATGTAGCGGCGGATGCGCAGGTTGTCGTTGTCGCCCGTCTCGCCAGCTAGCCTGCCGCGCTGGCGCTTCATCTTGTCGGCGGTCTGCCAGGTGCGGATCGCCACCTCCCCGACACGGCCCATCGCCTGGCTGTCGGAAGAGATGATCGAGAAGGCGCCGATATCGTGCAGGATGTCTTCGGCCGCAATCGTCTCCTTGCGGATGCGGCTTTCGGCAAAGGCGATGTCTTCCGGGATCGACGACGACAGGTGATGGCAGACCATCAGCATGTCGAGATGCTCGGCGATCGTGTTGACCGTGTAGGGCCGCGTCGGATTGGTCGAGGACGGGATGACGTTGGCGTGGCCGCAGACCTTGATGATATCCGGCGCATGGCCGCCGCCCGCCCCCTCCGTGTGGAACGCGTGGATGGTGCGGCCCTTGATGGCATCGATCGTATCCTCGACGAAGCCGCTTTCGTTCAGCGTGTCCGTGTGGATCATCACCTGCACATCGTATTCGTCGGCAACCGACAGGCAGCAATCGATCGCCGCCGGCGTCGTGCCCCAGTCCTCGTGCAGCTTCAGCGACGAGGCGCCGGCCTTTACCATCTCCTCGATGGGCGCGGGGAGCGAGGCATTGCCCTTGCCGGCAAGCGCGAGGTTCATCGGGAAGGCATCGAAGCTTTCGATCATGCGCTCGATATGCCACGCGCCCGTGCAGGTCGTCGCGAGCGTGCCATGCGCCGGGCCGGAGCCGCCGCCGAGCATTGTGGTGATGCCGCTTGCCAGCGCCTCGTCGATCTGCTGCGGGCAGATATAGTGGATGTGGGCGTCCATGCCGCCCGCCGTCAGGATTTTCCCCTCGCCGGCGATCACCTCCGTTGAGGGGCCGACGATGATGGTGACGCCCGGCTGCGTATCCGGATTGCCGGCCTTGCCGAGCCCGGCGATGCGGCCGTTCTTCAGGCCCACATCGGCCTTGAAGATGCCGCTGTGATCGATGATCAGCGCATTGGTGATGACGGTATCGACAGCGCCCTCGGCGCGCGTCGCCTGGCTCTGGCCCATGCCATCGCGAATGACCTTGCCGCCGCCGAACTTAACCTCGTCGCCATAGGTGGTGAAATCCTTCTCCACCTCGGCGAAGAGCTCGGTATCGGCAAGCCGCACCTTGTCGCCCGTGGTCGGGCCGAACATGTTGGCATAGGCGGCGCGGGACATTCTGTAGGACATGGTTCAGGTTCCCCGGGAGGCAGGTGTCGTGTTCTGGTGGTCGAGACGTGCAAGGCGGCCGGCGGCGATCTGCGCATCGGTCCAGCGCCGCTCTGCGGCAAAGGGATGCCATTCCCAGCCCTCATGGCCGAAGCCCGCGATCATGACGCGGTCACCCTCCCCGGCGATCGCGTCGAGCACATGAGCGATGACGATCAGGCCCGAACTCGGCACCACATAGGGCGGCGGATCGAATGCCGAAAGTGCCGCGTCGAGCGCCTGGTGGGTCGCGGCCGGAACGATGCTCAGCCGCCGGCCGGTGGCGCGGGCGAAGGTTTCGAAGCCGATCGTATAGTCGTCGCAGAAATCATCGAGGTCGGGATGGCTCATGGCAAGCGGCGCGCGCATGGCGGCGAACGTTTCCGAAGCCCGCACGCACCAGAATTCCCCCGCCTGCCGCACCGGTTCGCTCGTCTTCCAGCGCCCGCCGCCGAGCATGCCGAGCGCCGGGCGACCGGTGTTGCAGACGGCGACGACATCGGTCCTCTGCCCGCCGAGGCCCGCCGAGCGGCAATCGTTGAAGCGGATCACCAGGTCGGCGGCATCGATCGCCCCCGCCACCCCCTCGGGGATGCTGCCGTTTCCGACGATGGCGATGCTGCGCGACACCGGCGGCCCTCAGTTTTCCGATTCGTAGACGGTTTTCAGTTCCGCCGTGCGCTTCCGCGTGAGATCGGCAAGGCAGCCGGAAACCAGCATCGGCTCCATCGAACCGCCGCGCGCCGCAAAGCCGGCCAATTCGCACTGGCCGTCGCGATAGCCGATCCAGGCCCGCTGGGCGCGCTTCAGCGCATTGACGGCGCCGACATAGTGCTCGCCCATGTCCTTGGCCTGCACGTCCATCTCGCGCGCCGCATCCATCGCCTTCTTGTAGACGGCGTTCAGCTCCGTATCGGCGGTCTCGTAGTCGCGGTGCGCGCAGATATTCATGTCCATCTGCGTCATGGCGTTATCGCAGTCGACGTCCGGCTCGTTGTCCTGCGCGACCGCGAAGGTGGCCGGGACGAGGAGGAAGGCAGCGGCAAGAAGGGTCCGGAAATGCAACGCCATGTCAGAGTTTTCCCATCACACTCTGGCGGAAACCGTAGATCTCGCGCTTGCCGGTGAAGGGAATGAGGCGAACCGTGCGCGTCTGCCCCGGCTCGAAGCGCACCGCCGTGCCGGCGGGGATGTCGAGGCGCAGGCCGCGGGTCGCCTCGCGGTCGAAGGCGAGCCCGGCATTGGTTTCGTAGAAATGGTAGTGGCTGCCGACCTGGATCGGCCGGTCGCCCGTATTGGCGACGTCGAGCGTGGTCACCGGCAGGCCGGCATTGAGTTCGATGTCGCCGCTCGCGGCGATGATTTCACCCGGAATCATGGTCTTCCTCTCACGCGGCCTTTGCCGGCCCGCAGCCTTCGGCTTTCAGGACCCGCTTGGTGGATGCCGGATATTTTGCAAGCAGCGCCGCCGGCCGCACCGGACGGCGCGTGAAGTCGCCGCCGCAATTCGGGCAGGCGCCGCCAAGAACGCCCGTCACGCAATCGGCACAGAAGGTGCATTCGAAGGTGCAGATCATCGCGTCCGGGCTTTCCGGCGAAAGATCGCGGTCGCAGCATTCGCAGTTGGGCCTGAGGTCGAGCATGGTCCTACCGTATCGGTTCGTGCACGGTCACGAGCTTCGTGCCGTCGGGAAAGGTCGCTTCCACCTGGATGTCGTGGATCATCTCGGGGATGCCCTCCATCACTTGGTCGCGCGTCAGCACATGGGCGCCCGCCTCCATGAGGTCGGCGACGGAGCGGCCGTCGCGCGCACCCTCGACGACGAAATCGCTGATCAGCGCGATCGCCTCGGGATGATTGAGCTTCACGCCGCGCTCCAGCCGCCTGCGCGCCACGATCGCCGCCATGGCAATCAGCAGTTTGTCCTTTTCGCGGGGAGTGAGATTCATAGGCAGTCCATCGCTTGATTCCGATCGCGCCTACTATGCAAAGGTTTTGCGCGCGCGACATACGCAAAACAGGAAGGTGGCGCGCAGACGCAAATCCATAGGATTGCTTAGCGCGCTACAGAGTCCAGACTTTCGGCACGCTCGCGCCGTTACGCAAGTGCGAAATAAGCGGCAAGAGTTTTTTTCTCAGGGCAAAACCGTCGTCTGCCACCAGGCGTGCCACGAGCTTGTCCTGCCAATGGCTGACGCCGCCATCGGTTTCGCCCACAAGCCGGCGGAGCGGCTCCAGATGGGCCTCCGCCTCCGGCCCGCAAAAGAGCACGGTGGCGAAGGCGCGCGCGCCGGCCAGCACCGCGCGCTCGCCCGTCAGCGCCGCCACGTCGCCCGAAAGGCTCGCCTCCTCTGCATGGATCAGCTTTCCGGCGCGGCGAATGCGCCAGCGGTCACGGAGGAGCCCGGTCTCCATCTGCTCGCCCATCGCCTTGCGGCCGAGCAGGATGGCCTCGACCGCCAGGAAGCGAGCATCTTCCGCAAGGTCGACCTCCAGCCGGCGGGTGAGCGACGAGCGATCGAAGAGAATGGTTTCCTGCGGCAGCCAGTCCACCCGCGCGCCGGCGCCGACCTCGATGCGCGTCTCGACCGTCGCGGTGGAGGCGCTCGCCTTGTAGATCCGCTCGCAGGCCTGCGTCGTCGCCGTCAGGCGCGTGCCGGCGGCTGCCGAAAGATACCAGTCGATGCGGTCGCCGCCCGTCAGCCCGCCGGCCGTGTTGATGAGCACGGCCTCCATCGTTCCGTCGAAGGTCTTTGGAAGGCGGATTTTGGCGCAACCATCCTGATAGAGCACGTCGAGGCGCGTACCGGCGGCGGACGCTTTAGCGGCAAGCCGCCCCTGCCCGCGCGCCCGTTGCGGACGGGGCAAAGCGCCTTCCCCTTGCTGAACGGGTGGTTGTTCCATGGATGCTGTCATGCCGGCAGGTTCCCCGATGCGGCCCTCCGGCGCAAGCGCTTGCGCGTGCGGGCGGCCATAAAAAAGCCCGGCGCGAAGGCCGGGCTCGAAGCTGAAACGGTCGGGCGGCGTGCATGCGCCGCCCGTTCCGCGTGAGACGATTATTCGTTCTCGACGTAGGTGTACTTGCCGTCTTCACCCTTCTTCCAGGTGTAGAGGACGTAGTCCGGGCGGGTGATGTCGCCCTTTTCGTCGAAGCCGAGTTCGCCGATGGCGGTCTGGAACGGACCCTTCGACTTGATGGCTTCAGCAACAGCCTGCGGATCGATGCCACCGGCAGCCTTGGCGCCTTCAGCGATGACCTGAACGGCAGCATAAGCGTAGAGCGTGTAGGCTTCCGGCTCGAAGCCGGCTGCGCGGAACTTCTCGACGAGGTCCTTGGCAGCTGCGTTCTTGCGCGGATCCGGAGCGAAGGTCATCAGCGTGCCGTCAACGGCGTCGCCAGCGATGGAAGCCAGTTCGTTCGAGACGATACCGTCGCCCGAGATGAACTGAGCCTTCAGGCCCTGGTCGGCAGCCTGGCGCTCGATGAGGCCGAACTCGGTGTGCAGGCCGCCCCAATAGACGACGTTGACGCCGGCTTCCTTCATCTTGGCGATGAGAGCGGAGAAGTCCTTGTCGCCGACGTTGACGCCTTCATAGATCACTTCCGTGATGCCGGCTTCGTTCGTCGCCTTCTTGGTTTCGTCTGCGAGACCCTGGCCGTAAGGCGTCTTGTCGTGCAGAACGGCAACCTTGCCATCCTTGAAGTTTGCAGCGATGAAGGCACCGGCTACCGCGCCCTGCTGGTCGTCACGACCGCAGGTACGGAAGGTGTTCCACAGGCCGCGTTCCGTGTAGGTCGGGTTGGTGGACGCCGGCGAGATCTGCAGAACGCCGTTTTCAGCGTAGATTTCCGAAGCCGGGATGGAAACGCCCGAGTTGAAGTGGCCGACAACGAACTTCACGCCGTCAGCAACGAACTTGTTGGCAACGGAAACGCCCTGCTTCGGGTCGGAGACGTCGTCGCCGAGCACGATCTTGACCTGCTCGCCGTTGATGCCGCCAGCTGCGTTGATGTCGGCAGCAGCCTGCTCGGCACCCTTCTGGAGCTGTGCGCCGAAGGCAGCGTTCGGGCCGGTCAGCGGGCCGCCGACGCCGATCAGGATGTCGGCCCATGCGTTGCCGCTGAATGCGACCATTGCAGCCAAAGCAACAGCCGACAGGAGAGACTTCTTCATTGTGTTACTCCCAAAATTAAACGCGGGCTCGTTTTCAACCGGTCGCAACACCCGCATCATTGCGCCGATATGCTTTATCCCGCGGCCAAGAGCCGGTCGCGGAGTTCCCTCTGGTTATTTAGACTTCCATGAAAAGAGCGATGCTTTTTCATAGAGCCAGTAGTAGTTGTTGGTCATTTGCCGCGTGCGATAGTAGCGGTAACCGAGCGTAGCAAACAACAAAAGCACGGCGGTGTCCACGACATAGTACTGCACCGTCAGCATGCTGCCGTGGAACAGGGCGTGGTGGATGAAGCGGATGGCGACGCCGAGCAGAGCCACGTAGATCAGCAGCGTCGTATAGTTCTGCCAGTTCTCCGCAACGCTCTTGCCGGTGCGCCAGGCAGTCCAGCCGCCCATGATGACGGTGATGAACAGGAACTGCCAGATGGACGGTTCTTCGTAAAGAATTCCCTGCATTTTTTTCTCCTCTCGACCGCCCTAGTGGCGCCCGCCTTCAAGATAGGCGGCGCGCACTTCCGGATTGGCCAGAAGTTCCTTGCCCGAACCGCTCATCGTCACCTGGCCGTTGACCATCACATAGGCCCGGTTGGAGAGCTTGAGGGCGGCGAAGGCGTTCTGCTCGACGAGGAACACGGTCAGACCCTGCTCCTGGTTCAAGACCTTGATGGCGTCGAAGATCTGCTTGATGATCAGCGGCGCAAGCCCGAGCGACGGCTCGTCGAGAAGCAGGAGCTTCGGACGCGCCATCAGCGCACGGCCGATGGACAGCATCTGCTGCTCGCCGCCCGAAAGCGTGCCGCCGCGCTGGGCCTGGCGTTCCTTGAGGCGCGGGAAGAGCGTGAAGATCTTCTCCACGTCCTCGTTGAAGAACTTCAGATTGTCGAGGCTCGCGCCCATCTGAAGGTTTTCATAGACCGTCATGCGCGGGAAGATGCGGCGCCCTTCCGGCGATTGCGCGATGCGGCGACGCGCGATCAGATGCGTCGGCACGCGCGTGATGTCCTCGCCGTCGAAGGTGACCGTGCCGGTGCGCGCCTGCGGGCTGCCGCAGATCGTCATCATCAGCGTCGACTTGCCGGCGCCGTTCGCACCGATCAGGCTGACGATCTCGCCCCTCTTCACCTCGACATTGACACCGGCGAGCGCGCGGATATTGCCGTAGTAGGTTTCCACGCCCTGGACGCTGAGAAGCGTATCACTCATGCGTGCGACCCTCCCTGCGGGCCTTCGTTCTCGGCGATAACCTCGATCTCTTCAATCACCTCTTCGACCTCATCGTCTTCCACACCGAGATAGGCCGCGATAACCTTCGGATCGTTCTTCACATGGTCCGGCGTGCCATCGGAAATCTTCTGGCCATATTCGAGCACGACGACGTGGTCGGAGATTTCCATGACCACCGACATGTCGTGCTCGATGAGCAGGATCGACGTGCCGCTGTCTTTCCGGATCGAGCGCAGCAGCTCGTTGAGCGTCAGCGATTCACGCGGGTTGAGGCCCGCCGCCGGTTCGTCGAGGCACAGGAATTCCGGCCCCGTGCACATGGCCCGGGCGATTTCCAGGCGACGCTGCGCGCCGTAGGGCAGGTCGCCGGCCGGATCGTCGGCGCGATCGATGAGGTTCGCCTTTTCCAGCCAGTATTTGGCGATATCGACCGATTCGCCCGCGGCCTTCTTGTAGGTCGGGAAACCGAGCAGGCCGAGGATCGTATAGCCGGACGCCTTCATCAGCATGTTGTGCTGGGCGACGAGCAGGTTTTCCAGCACGGTCAGGCCCGAGAAGAGCCGGATGTTCTGGAAGGTGCGCGCCACCTTCGCATCACGATTGACCTCGAAGTCGGTCATGCGTTCCAGCAGGAATTCCTTGCCGCCCTTCTGGCGCATGGTGATCATGCCCATGGTCGGCTTGTAGAAGCCGGTCACGCAGTTGAAGACCGTGGTCTTGCCCGCGCCGTTCGGGCCGATCAGCGCGGTGATATCGCCGCGATGTGCCTCGAAGGAGAGGTCGTTGATGGCCATGAGGCCACCGAAGCGCATCGAGAGATGCTCGACTTTCAGGATGGGATCGTTCGTCATGGTCTTTGTCGCTGTATTCGTCGCCACGTTGGTCAGGGTCGCCATCAGCCGTGCCCTTCCTTGGTGAAGCTGCCGGAGACCGCCTTGCGTTCCTTGAGGAACGCGGTCGGCTCACGGCTTCCGACGAAGCCACGCGGCTTCCAGACCATGACCACCACCATCGCGATGCCGAAGATCAGCATGCGGTAGAGTTCCGGCGTGAAGTCCGGGCCGAAGACCGCCTTCAGGAAGGTCATTTCGCGCAGGAGCTCCGTGCCGCCGACCATCACCGCCGCAGCGATCGCGATGCCGACGAGCGAACCCATGCCGCCGAGAACCACGATGGCGAGGATGATCGCCGATTCGAGGAAGACGAAGCTTTCCGGCGAGACGAAGCCCTGGCGCACGGCGAAGAAGGAGCCGGCAAAACCGCCGAACATCGCGCCGATGGAAAAGGCCGTCAGCTTGGTCGTCACCGTGTTGATGCCCAGCGAGCGGCAGGCGATCTCGTCTTCACGCAGCGCTTCCCAGGCCCGGCCGATCGGCATGCGGCGCAGCTTGATCGTCACGTAGGCGGTCAGCAAAGCGAGGGCGAGGATGAGATAGAACAGGAAGATCTTGTAGTAGGCCGACGACATCGGCAGGTCGAAGGCCTTGGCGAAGTTGTTCGGCGCGCTGACGTCGAAGGACCAGATGCCGAAGACCGAGGCTTTCGGAATGCCGGAGACGCCGAAGGTGCCCTTGGTGACTTCCGTCCAGTTGATGAGCACCAGGCGGATGATTTCCCCGAAGGCGAGCGTCACGATGGCGAGATAGTCGCCCTTGAGGCGCAGCACCGGGAAGCCGAGGATCATGCCCCAGAAGGCGGCAAGGATGCCGGCGAGCGGCAGCAGCACCCAGAAGGAGAAGCCGAACTGCTGCGACAACAGCGCGTAGGAATAGGCGCCCACCGCATAGAAGGCGACATAGCCGAGGTCGAGCAGGCCGGCGAGGCCGACGACGATGTTCAGGCCCCAGGCGAGCATCACGTAGATGAGGATCTGGATGCCGAAATTGTCGACCCACTTCAGCGAGCCCTGCACGCCGAACAGCATGACCATCAGCGGCGGATAGACGAGCAGCGCGACGATCGCGATCTTCGAGAAGTTGCGCTTGAAGAAGCTGACTTCTTCATCCACGGGCCTGGCCGCGGCGCTCGCCTTGCGGGCTGCCGCCCAGGGCCGCAGATAGGCGACCGAGAGGAAGCGGCCGACGGCGGCGACGATCACGAAGATCGCCAGCAGCCCCCAGCGCTGGTTGATGACCAGCTCGTTGCGGATGTTCTGCGTGGTCTCGAGACCGACGAAGAGGACGAAGAGGCCGAGCGAGATGACGCCGGCATAAAAGCCCTCGCGCAGAGCCTGCGCCGTCAGGTTACCGCCGGCGCGCTCAGACGTGTTTGCAATGTTGGTCATGGATCAAACCTTCTCGACTTCCGGTCGTCCGAGAATACCGGACGGCTTGAAGATCAGGACGATGGCGAGGATGGAGAACGTCGCGACGTCCTTGTAGTCGATGGTGAAGTAGGCGGACCAAAGGCTCTCGATGAGACCGATGAGCAGGCCGCCGAGAACCGCGCCCGGAAGCGAGCCGATGCCGCCCAGAACCGCGGCCGTGAAGGCCTTGACGCCCGGAATGAAGCCGTCAGTGAAGACGGTCACGCCGTAATACATCAGGTACATGGTGCCGGCGACGGCCGCGAGCGAGGCGCCCATGATGAAGGTCACCGAGATCGTGCGGTCGACGTCGATGCCGAGCAGCGCCGCCATCTTGCGGTCCTGTTCGGTTGCGCGCTGCGCTCTACCCAGCGAGGTCTTGTTGACGATGTACCAGAAGGTCGTCAGCAGGATGACCGTCAGCACCATGATGATCAGCTGTTTCAGCGAGATCGAGATGCCGAAGACGTTGTAGACCGACGACACCAGCGGCGGGATCGGCTTGTTGCGCGGACCCTGCGTGACCTGGATGAAGTTCGACAGCGCGATCGACATGCCGATGGCGGTGATCAGCGGCGCCAAGCGGAACGAACCGCGCAGCGGCCGATAGGCCACCTTTTCGATCGTCCAGTTCCACAAGGACGCCGTCAGCATGGCCGCGGCGATCATCACCAGCAGCAGCAAAACGACCGGAAGGCCGGCAAAGACGCTGGTGAGGAGAAGGAAGACGATGAGAGCGGCAAACCCGCCCAGCATGAAGATATCGCCATGGGCGAAATTGATCATGCCGATGATGCCGTAAACCATGGTGTAGCCGATGGCTATCAATCCATAGATAGATCCAAGCGTCAGCCCATTGACGAGCTGCTGGACAAAATATTCCATTTGCAATCCCCCGGATGCGGTTCCTGATCGGCCACATCTCTTGTTCTTAACGCTCTTTTTTGAGCTTGTTAGACGAAGGGGATTCCATACCGCTTTCAATACAAAAGGGAAGCCCAAAAAGCCGGGATCGACAATTTCTTTAGCAAGAACGGTTAAATGACGCATTTAACGCCAGGGAAACCAAAAAATCGGCAGGAAAAACCGCGCCCTTGCCCGAAAAGATGCATGAAAGCAGCAGGCGGCGCTGTCCCGTTTTGAGACAGCGCCGCCTGAACGGAACACTCAGCCGCGCATTTTCGCGCCCGAGGGGTCGAACAGCGGTTCCGGCTGCGGGCGCGCCGCCAGGATCTCGCCAAGAAGCTCGATCGACCAGCCGCTTTCGACGTCGGCGATCTCCTTCGGCACATAGCCGACCGCGACGGAAACGCCGGCCGCATGGGCATAACCGCCCGACGTCACCCAGCCGCGCACTTCGCCGTTCAGGTAGATCGGTTCATCGCCGATGACGTCGGCATCCTTCGCGTCCAGGATGAAAGTGCGCAGGCGAAGCGCGCCGCCTGATTCGCGCTCGGCCTTCGCCGCCGCCTTGCCGATGAAGTCGGCGTCCTTCTTGACCGCCACGAAACGCTCCAGCCCCGCCTCGAGCGGCCCATAGAGCGGGCGGTATTCGCGCGACCAGCTTCCGTAGGATTTTTCGAGGCGGAGCGCGTTCAGCGCGCGCAGCCCGAAGAGCTTGATGCCGAATTCGGCACCGGCCTCAAGAATCAGGTCGTAGAGGTAGCGCTGGTATTGCGGCTTCATCCAGATTTCGTAGCCGAGGTCGCCGGTATAGCTGACGCGCCCGACGATCGCCGGCGCCATGCCGAGATCCATGCGGCGCACCGCCATGAAGGGGAAGGCCGGGGTCGAAAGGTCCTGGTGCGTCAGCTTCTGCATCACCTCGCGCGCCTTCGGCCCGGCGATCGCGAGCCCGACGAGCGCGAGGTTGAGCGCTTCGAGCGTCACCGAACCGTCCTTCGGCAGGTGCGTCTCGAACCACCGCATGTGATAGTCCTCGGCAATGCCGGAGCCGATGAGCAGGAAATCCCCCTCGCCGAGCTTCGCCAGCGTGAAATCGCCGATCAGCTTGCCGTCGTCCTTCAGCATGGGCGCCAGCGTCATGCGGCCGGTCGCGGGAATGCGGCAGGTGAGCAGCCGGTCGAGCCAAGCCTCCGCGCCCTCTCCCTTCACCGCATATTTGGCAAAGCCCGAGGTCTCCATCAGGCCGACGCTTTCGCGCACTGCTTTCGCTTCCGCGCCGACGGTGTCGAAATCGGTCGAACGGCGCCACGAGAAATGATCCTCGACACCCTTCGGCGCGAACCACAGCGGCTGTTCCAGGCCATAGGACGCCCCGAAGACGGCACCGGCCTCCTTCAGCTTGTCGTAGATCGGCGTCGTCAGCAGAGGCCGGCCGGCCGGCAGCTCCTCGTTCGGATAGCGGATCGAGAAGCGACGCGAATAATTTTCGCGGACCTTGGCATTGGTATAGGCGAGCGTCGCGAAATCGCCGTAACGCGAGACATCCATGGCGAAGACGTCGAAGCCTGGATCGCCGTGGATCATCCAGTTGGCGAGCGCCAGCCCCACGCCGCCGCCCTGGCTGAAACCGGCCATGACCGCGCAGGCCGACCAGTAGTTCGTCATGCCGCGCACCGGGCCGACGAGCGGATTGCCGTCCGGCGAGAAGGTGAAGGGACCGTTGATGATCTTCTTGATGCCCGCCTTGTTGAAGGCCGGGAAATGGCGGAAGCCGACTTCCAGCTCCGGCGTGATTCGCTCGATATCCTCTGCCAGAAGCTCGTGGCCGAAATTCCAGGGTGTGGTGAGCGGCGACCACGGGCGGCAGGCCTTTTCATAGGTGCCCATCAGCATGCCGTTGCGCTCCTGGCGGAGATAAATCTCGCCGTCGAAGTCGACGCAGTGCATCAGTTCCTTGCCACGCGTCTGGTTGAACTCGATGACCTCGGGCATGTCCTCGGTGATGAGATACATGTGCTCCATGGCGAGTACCGGCAGCTCCAGCCCCACCATGCGGCCCACTTCGCGTGCCCAGAGGCCGCCGCAGTTGACGACATGTTCGGCGATGATCTCACCCTTGTCGGTGATGACGCGCCAGGTGCCGTCCTCGCGCTGCACGAGGTCTTCCACCTTGGTGTGCAGGTAGATGTCCGCGCCGTTCTTCTTGGCGGATTTCGCATAGGCATGCGTCGTGCCGTAGGGGTCGAGATGGCCTTCGACCGGATCGAACACCGCGCCGACGAACTGGTCGGGATCGAGCAGCGGCATCAGGTCATGCGCTTCCTTGGGCGTCAGGAGATGGGCGTCGAGGCCCATATAGCGGCCCTTGGCAAGGATCGACTTCATCCAGTCGAAACGATCCTTGGTGGACGCCAGCATCATGCCGGAGGTCATGTGCAGGCCGATATCCTGGCCGGAATAGTCCTGGATCTCCTTGTAGAGCTCCACGGTGTATTTCTGCAGCTTGGCGACGTTGGGGTCACCGTTGATCGTGTGCATGCCACCGGCCGCATGCCAGGTCGAGCCGGAGGTCAGCTCCGAGCGCTCGACGAGCACGACATCGGTCCAGCCGAATTTCGTGAGATGATAGAGGACGGAACAGCCGACGACGCCGCCCCCGATGACGACGACCCTTGCATGGCTCTTCATGAAAAACTCCGGCTTTCGGCGGGTTGAAGGGAATTGCGGCGAACGAAGCGCAGCCTATTTTGTCCCCCGGATGCCCGACAAGCCCGTGGTGCGAAACCTCATGTCGCTTTGCCGATTTTGTCAGCGCGTGGCGAAATCCACCGACAGGTCGAAGCTCCGCGCCATGACCTTCAGATCCCCTACCAGCGCGTCGGCAAAGCTGCGCATCACGACGAGATCGAAGCTTGTTTCACCCGTGCGGGCGAGATTGACCGAGAGGTGGTTGCACAGGACGTTTGCCGCGCGACCGACCGGGAAGGCGTCCGGATGCAGATCGACGGCGATGCCGTTCGCCAGGATGCGCGTGGCGTCCGGGCCGGACAGCGTCAGCGCGACGCGGCCATGGCTCTGGTCCGCGACGAAGGCGAAGTGGCCGAGGCGCAGGCCGAGTTCGGCGGCGAGCGTTTCCGGCGCGTGCACCTCGGAGAGCACCAGCCATTCGCCGGGACCGGAAAAGCGGGCCTCGAACTCGCCGTTCGCAACCAGGATGCCCGCCGCCTCGGCCGTCTGGCCGGGAGCCGCCAGCACCATGGCGATCGCCGTCGTGCGGTGGGCGGCGAGGTGATTGACGCGCCGCTCGGAAATCGCGCCGATCATGCCATCCAGCGCATGCACCGCCTGATAATCGTAAGCCATCGCCCTCACCTCACGCCATCAGCTTGCGGTTTTCCGGATCGACGAAGACCGGATCGCAGACCTCCGCCATCGCCTCGACGCCGCGCAACTGATCCCAGACCAAAATCTTCTCGCCGTAGCGCTCGCGGCCAGACTTGAGGAAGCCGAGCGCGATATGGCTGCCGAGCGTCGGCGAGAAACAGGCGGAACTCACCCAGCCCTGGTCGTTCAGCGTCGAAGGTTTTGCGCCGTCCTTCAGCAGGTGCGCGCCGGCGCGCATGTCCTTGTCCGCCTCCAGCGCCCGAAGGCCGACGAGCTGGGCGCGGTCCGCCGCCGTCAGGCCGAACCGCGTCGACAGCCGCTTGCCGATGAAATCCGGCTTGGCCGAACCCATCATGCGGCCGAGGCCGGCATCGTCCGGCGTCACGCGGCCGTCGAGTTCGGCATGGGTGACATGCCCCTTCTCGATGCGCAGCACATTCAACGCCTCGACGCCATAGGCGCAGAGCCCGTGCGGCTGGCCCGCCCGCATCAGCGCATCCGCCACCGCCTCGCCATAACCCGCCGGCACCGCCAGCTCGTAGGCAAGCTCGCCGGAGAAAGAAATGCGGAAGAGCCGCGCCTTCAGATTGCCCTTCAGCCGCACCTCGCGGGCGGCGAGGAACGGGAAAGCGGCAGGCGACAAATCATCCTCGACGACGGCTTGCAGGATCGCGCGCGCCTTCGGCCCGGCAATCGACATCTGCGCCCATTGGTCGGAGACGGAGAGGAAGCGCACGCGCAGTTCCGGCCACAGCACCTGCGCGGCGAACTCGATATGCGAGAGCACGCCGCCCGCAAGCGCCGTCGTGGTCGTGACGAGGAAATGCTCCTCCGCCAGCCGGCTCACCGTGCCGTCATCATAGACCATGCCGTCCTCGCGCAGCATGAGGCCGTAACGGGCCTTGCCGACGGGCAGTTTCAGCACGGGATTGCAATAGAGCCGGTTCAGGAACTCGGCCGCATCCGGCCCGAAAACCTCGATTTTTCCAAGCGTCGAGACATCGCAGAGGCCGGCATTTTCGCGAACATTCCTGACTTCCCGGTCGACGCTTTCGCGCCAGTTCTTTTCGCCGACTTTCGGGAACCAGGAGGAGCGATACCAGAGCCCGGCATCGATGAAGACCGCACCGTTGCGGGCCGCCCAGCCATGCAGCGGCGAGCGGCGGGTCGGCATATTGTGTTCGCCGACCGATGTGCCGGCGAGCGCGCCGAAGGAGACGGGCGTGTAAAACGGCCGGAAGGTGGTGGTGCCGACGTCGGCGGGGCTGACGCCCCGCATGGTCGCAAGAATGCCGATGGCATTGATGTTGCCGAGCTTTCCCTGGTCCGTCGCCATGCCGCCCGTCGTGTAGCGCTTGGCGTGTTCGACATGGCCGAACCCTTCACGCACGGCAAGGCCGAGATCCTTGGTGTGCACGTCGTTCTGGAAATCGACGAAGGCCTTGGATTTCGCCCCCGGCACATGCCAGAGCGCCGTGAAGGACGGATCGATCTCCTCGCCGATGGAAGGGCGCTCGAAGCCGGCGACCGGTCGCCCGAGGCTCTCCACGATGGCGGACGCCTTGCGCGCGCCATCCTCGAAACATTCGGACAGGCGATAATGCCCCGCCGCAGCACCGGCCGTTACCAGCCCGGCTCCCACCTCCAGCGCCAGAAACGCCTGCAAGGCCTCCGACCAGACCGGCTTGCCGCCGCGCTGGCAGGCAAGGTGGATGACCGGGCTCCAGCCGCCGGACATCGCCACGGCGTCGCAGGCGATCAGTTCCTCGAAACCGCCGCGATCGGTGACGACGGCGCGGACGCGTTGGCGCCCCTTCGTATCGACGACAGAGCCGCCGCGAACCAGCCGCACGCCCGCCGGCGCGCTTTCGGCGGCATCGGCGCGACTATCGATGAGGGCCGCGACCTCGATGCCATGCGCCACGAGGTCCTGCGCCGTGCGATAGCCGGACGCGCCATTGGTGAACACCGCGACGGACTTGCCGGCAACCACACCAAACCGGTTGGCATAGGTGCTGACGGCGCTCGCCGTCAGGATGCCCGGCCGGTCGTTGCCGCCGAAGACCAGCGGCCGCTCTTCCGCGCCGGTGGCGAGGATCGCGTGTTTCGCCACGATGCGCCACAGGCGTTCGACGGGCTTGCCGGGATCGATGGTCACACCGTGCTTCTGCACCCGCTCGACGGCGCCGAAGACATTGTCGTCATACCAGCCGAACACCGTGGTGCGCGGCAGGAGCGTGACATTCGCATGGTTCTGGAGCTCATCGATGGCGCGCCGGGCAAAGACATAGGACGCCTCGCCATCCAGCTTCGTCGTCTCGGCCAGCAACGCGCCGCCGAGTACGAAATCCTGCTCGGCGAGAAGGACGCGTAGACCCGAACGGGCAGCGGTAAGTGCGGCGGCAAGGCCGGCCGGGCCGGAGCCGACGACGAGCAGGTCGCAATGCGCCCAGCTTTTCTCATAGCTATCCGGATCGCGCGGCAGGCTTGTGCGGCCGAGGCCGGCGGCGCGGCGGATCAGCGGCTCGTAGACCTTTTCCCAGAAGGCGGCGGGCCACATGAAGGTCTTGTAGTAGAAGCCGGCCGAAAGGAAGCGCGACATCAGGTCGTTCACCGCGCCGATATCATAGGCGAGGCTCGGCCATCTGTTCTGACTGACGGCTTCGAGGCCATCGTAGAGTTCGGCGACGGTCGCTTTGGTGTTCGGATCGCGCCGCTCGCCCGTGCCGATGGTCACCAGCGCATTCGGTTCGGACGGCCCGGCCGTCACGATGCCGCGCGGGCGATGATACTTGAAGCTGCGCGCGACGAGCAGGCGATCATTGGCGATGAGCGCGGAAGCGAGCGTATCGCCGGCATGGCCGGTGAACGCGGCGCCGTCGAAGGAGAAGCGCACGGCATGGCTGCGGTCGACGAGGCCGCCGGTGGCGAGGCGATAGGCGGTCATCGTTCGCCTCCCCTTCCCGCCGCGGCATCGCTGACGGAAAACACCTCATGGGTAAAATTGTCCCGCTCCACCACCAGCCAGCGCCGGCAGCCGGCCACATGCTGCCAATATTCGCGGATGCGGCCGCGCGGATTGGCGCGCACATGCACATAATCGTTCCACATGTCGTCGCCAGCCATCGGCGCCGGGCGAACCGGCGTCGCATCGCCACGGATGAAAAACTCTTCCTTAGCGCGGGTGCCGCAATGCGGACAGGAAATCAGGCTTGCCATCACTCACTCAATGCAGGTTCGGCTGGGTGCCCACACCCGCCTCGTCGATCGGGAAGCCGCGCTCGAAACGATCGAGCCTGAGCGCGCGCGCCACATGATGGCTCTCGCCCTTGGCGATCAGGTGCGCGAAGCAGAAACCGGAAGCCGGCGTCGCCTTGAAGCCGCCGTAACACCAGCCGCAGTTCAAGTAGAGGTTTTCGATCGGCGTGCGGTCGATGATCGGCGAACCATCCATCGACATATCCATGACGCCGCCCCAGGCGCGCAGCACCCGCACGCGCGAAAGTCCGGGGATCATGGTGACGCCCTCCTCCATGACATGCTCGGCCGTCGCGAGGTTGCCGCGCTGCGCATAGGAGGAATAGCCGTCGATCTCCGCGCCAAACACCAGCCCGCCCTTGTCGGACTGCGATATATAAAAATGTCCGGCACCATAGGTGATGACGTGGTCGATGCAGGGTTTCAGTCCCTCGGTGACGAAAGCCTGCAGCACATGGCTCTCGATCGGCAGCTTCAGCCCGGCCATCTCGCCGACGCGCGAGGTGTTTCCGGCAGCGGCCAGCGCCAGCTTGTTGCAGCCGATGAAACCCCTCGTCGTCTCGACGCCGGTCACAGCACCGTTTTCGCGGCGAATACCGGTGACTTCGCAGTTCTGGATGAGATCGACGCCGAGCCGGTCCGCGCCGCGCGCAAAACCCCAGGCAACCGCATCGTGCCGCGCCGTGCCGGCGCGCTTTTGCAGGAGGCCGCCCATGATGGGGAAGCGCGCATGTTCGAAATTGAGGAAGGGCAGCATCTTCTTCAGCGACTCGCGGTCGAGAAGCTCCGCCCCTACCCCTTCCATCATCATGGCGTTGCCGCGGCGGATATATTGATCGCGCTGGCCGTCATTGTGGTAAAGGTTGATGATGCCGCGCTGCGAGAACATCACATTGTAATTGAGTTCCTGCTCCAGCCCTTCCCAAAGCTTCAGCGAGAACTCATAGAACGGCTCGTTGCCGGGCAGCATGTAGTTGGAGCGCACGATGGTCGTGTTGCGCCCGACATTGCCGGAGCCGAGATAACCCTTTTCAACGACCGCGATGTTGCGGATGCCGAATTCCCGGGCGAGGTAATAGGCCGTCGCCAGCCCGTGCCCGCCGCCACCGACGATGATCACGTCGTAATGCGACTTCGGCGCCGGCTCGCGCCAGGCGGGCGTCCAGCCGAGGTTTCCGGCAAAGGCTTGCTTGAAGATCGAAAGGGCCGAATAGCGCATGCAGAATCCTGGATCAGTCGCCCCACATTCGCATATGCAGCACAAACAGCAAGGCCGGCGGCGTCTTGCCGCACCGGAAACTTTCCGCGTGCAATGGCGAGGCGCGGCATTTGCTTTCGCGCCGCCTCGCGTCTAAGGCATGGGCAAGAAACGGCAGGACGAGACGCATGCAGCCAGACAGGACAGAGCTGAAGCAGGTGATGGAAAGCGCAGCCCTTGCCGCCGGGCGCGCCATCATGGCCATCCATAGCGCCGGGGCGGACGTGCACTACAAGTCGGACCGTTCGCCGGTGACCGCCGCGGACGAGGAAGCCGAACGGCTCATTCTGGAGGCGCTGGCGTGGCATTTTCCAGCGATCCCGGTGGTCGCCGAAGAAGCCGTCGCCGCCGGCAGCGTGCCGGATATTTCCGGCGGCACCTTCTTCCTCGTCGATCCGCTCGACGGCACGAAGGAATTCATCGCCGGCCGCAGCGAATTCACTGTCAATATCGCGCTGATCCGCGATGGCGCGCCGATTGCCGGCATCGTCTATGCCCCCGCACTTTCGGTGGGCTTTATCGCCGAGGAGGATCGGGCGGAGCGTTTCGAAGTGGCGGGCGAAACCGAGATTTCCCGGCGCCAGGCTATCGGCTGCCGCAGCCGCGGCAATGCGCTGACGGCGGTCGCAAGCCGCTCGCACGCCACGCCGGAAACCGCGCGTTTTCTCGACGACCACGGCATCGATGCCTGCACGGCGATCGGCTCTTCGCTGAAATTCTGCCTCGTGGCGGAAGGGCTTGCCGACGTCTATCCGCGCTTCGGCCGCACGATGGAATGGGATACCGCCGCGGGCGACGCCGTGCTGCGCGCCGCTGGCGGCATGACCCACACGCTGGACGGCAGCCCCCTCCTCTACGGCAAGACCAACCAGGCCAGCGACGCAGACTTCGCCAACCCGAATTTCATCGCCGCCAGCGCGGATTGGTGCACGGACCCGGCGGCGAACACAAAATAACCAGATTGCTCGACGAGGAATGCGCGCCGATCGCAAAAGCACCGGTTGAAGGAGGCTTATCCCCTTCTTTCCCGGCGGATGCACGGTATTTCCCGCCACCGGTCGAATGCGGCATTTTTATTGTCTGTGAAGGCAAATTCGAATAAGTTGCGGCGACAAGCATCGAGGCGACAAACCAGTTTGCTGTTGGAAAAGAGTGAGCCGACGTGAAAGATGAAAACGCGCCCGTCGCGGCGGAAACCCCGACCCACGTCGACGACCAGACGAGCAGCCTGCTCGATCTCGCCAAGAAGCGCGCGCAACAGCGCCTTGCCGACCAGAAAATAGTGAAGATGAAGCAGGCGCCGAGGCGCAGGGCAGAGCCCGCGATCGACGACGAGGAAACCCTCCGGTCTCGCGTGGAACCGCGGGTTCGCAAGCCCGTCGACATTACCAAGAGCGTCCTGACCCTGCCCGATATGCCCAAGCAGAAGAAGGAGCGTCCTTGGGCGCTCATTTCCTTCGTGCTGGCGGTCATCGTTCCGACGATCCTGAGCGGGCTCTATTACGTCTTTGTTGCGACCCCGCAATATGTGGTCGAGACGCAGTTTGCCGTTCGCGGCGCGCAGCAGGCGTCCCTCAATGCGCTCGGGCTGACCGGGCTCGTCGGCTCTGCCGCCCAGGCGGGCGATTCCTACATCGTCTCCGACTACATCCATTCCTCGCAGATCCTGCCGGATATCAAGGAGCAGACGGGCCTCGACATCCGCACGATCTATTCGCGCCCCGCAATCGATTTTCTCTATCGCGAAAGCGATACGAGGCCGCTCGACGAGTTCCGCGATTACTGGCGGGACATGGTCGAGATCAGCTACAATTCGACCACCGGCAACGTGACGATGCGCGTCTTCGCCTTCTCGCCGACGGACGCAAAGCAGGTGGCGGATTCGGTTCTCACCGTTGCTGAAAACCTGGTCAACACGCTTTCCGACAAGTCCCGCAGGCAGTTCATCGAGGTTGCCAACCATCAGGTCGCGCGCTCGGAAGAACGCCTGCGCAACATCCGCAACCAGATCACCGACCTGCGCATCACCGAGCAGGCCGTCGACCCGACGGCCGTCGCGACGATGGAAGCAACCATCATCAGCTCGCTGGAGCAGGAACTGGCCTCGCTTCGCACGCGCTACAAGGCCTTGGTCGATTCGATCAGCAAGGATGCGCCCTCTGCCCGCGTCATCGAGCGACAGATCAGCGCGCTCGAGGCACAGCTCGTCGAACAGCGGAACCGGATCAGCGGCGAGAACGAGAGCGACGATCCCACCAGCAAGACGACGCGCAGCGGCATGGATGGCGGCCGCGCACTGCCGGCGATGATCGACCGCTTCACCGAACTCGGTGTCGAGCAGGAATTCGCCGTCAAGGCCTATACGACCTCGCTCGCCGCGCTCGAAACGGCCATGCAGGAAGCCCAGAAGCAGGAGCGTTATTTCGCGGTCTACGTGCCGCCGCGGGAGCCGGAAATCGCGCTCTACCCGCTCGGCGCCGTGAACACGGCCATCGTCCTTGCGGCTGCGGCGTGCCTGTGGCTCATCGGCTACTTCGCCTTCCGGTCCGTGAAGGATCACGCGATCTGATCGCGCTGCAGAAACGAGTGGCGTCATGGCCCTGCTAGCAGAAAAACCCCTGAGCTACGCCCTGCGCGAGAACGCGCGGGTGATTTCCGCCCTCGTCGTGCGCAGCGCCGTGACGCGGTTCGGCGAAAGCCGCCTGGGTTTCGTCTGGATCCTCATCGAGCCCGCCGCCTATATCGGCATCTTCCTGCTCATCCATGCCGGCATGAAGGCGCAGATTCCCTTTGGCGACAACGCGCTGCTGTTCATCCTCGCCGGCGTGTTCGGGTTTCGCATGACGCGCGGCATTTCGCGCAAGACGGAGCGCGCGATCTCCAACAATCAGCCGATGCTGACTTATCCGCTCGTGCGTCCCCTCGATACGATCATCGCGACCTTCCTGCTAGAATCGACGATCTGGCTGATCATCTGCGCCCTGTTCATGTGGGGGCTTGCGATTTCGCTCGACCGCGACGTCATCGTCTATCCCGGCGAATTCACGGAATGCATGTTCGCGATCCTCTATTTCGCCTTTTCCTATGCTGCCTTCAACGCGATGGCGGGGTCGCTCATACCGCGTTACGACACGTTCATGAGCATGGTGAGCATGCCCCTGATGCTGCTGTCCGGCGTCTTCTTCATGCCCGCTGAAATGCCACCGAGTTTTCAGGCCGTCCTGTGGTGGAACCCTTTCATGCATTGCGTGGAATGGTTCCGCACCTCCACATATCTCGATTACAACGCCCTTCTCAGCAAGTCCTACCTGCTTGGTCTGTCGACCGCACTGCTGACCTCAGCGCTCATCTTGGAACGGGTTTTCCGCAGCAGGATTATAAGCGCATGATCATCTTCGACAATGTCAGCAAGGCCTACCCTCGCCCCGGCGGCGGCAAGAAGATTATCCTCGACCGGTTCACCGCGGCCTTCCGTCCCGGCACCAATGTCGGCATCCTCGGGCGCAACGGCGCCGGCAAGTCCACGCTGATGAGCCTGATCTCCGGCGGCGAAATGCCGGATTCCGGGCGCATCCTGCGCGAGGGCAAGATTTCCTGGCCGCTCGGCTTCAATGGCGGCGTGCACAGCAAGCTGACCGGCGCCCAGAACACGCGCTTCATCGCCGATATCTACGGCAAGAACCGCAACCACGTGCTGGATTTCGTTGCCGACTTTTCCGAGCTTGGCGCCTATCTCGACATGCCGGTCAAGACCTATTCCGCCGGCATGAAGGCGCGGCTCTCCTTCGGCATCTGCATGGCGATCGGGTTTGAATATTACCTGATCGACGAGGTGATTGCGGTCGGCGACTCCACCTTCAAGCAGAAGTGCAAGGACGTCTTCGATGAGCGGCGCGAGAACGCCACCCTGCTTCTCGTCTCCCACTCTTCCGGCCTGCTGCGGTCGTTCTGCGACATCGGCGGCGTCATGAACAACGGCCAGTTGACCTTCTACAATGACATTGAAGAAGCAATCGAGGTCCACGAAGAAATCCTTCGGACCTCCTCGGCCAACCAGCGCCGTTCCGCCTGAGTTTTTCTGAGAAGCGCAAACATCTCGGCCCCGGGAGCGTCCCGAGGGTTTGAAAAAGGCATGCCTATGAGAGATTAGCCGGCCCTACTGCGATTGCGCGAGCAGGGGCAGGACGTTGCTGGCCCGGGGCAACTGGCCGGCGGCCCGTGCGTCTTCGTCCATGGCGCGAAGCTTTTCCAGAAGCGAATTGGTCGCGACCTCGATGCCCTCATAGGCGTAATAATCGCCGGGATGCAGGCATTGCTGGGCAATCCAGTTGAGGTAGTCGCGCCGCAGCGCCGCCGAGCCCACATGGCCGGACGACCAGAAACTATCGAGCTCGATGCCCTTGTTGACACAGAAGGCGAGCGAGGGATGGCGGTAGAAGGCCTGCCCGAGAACGGCAAGCGGAATGCCATGCTGAAGCGCCGACAGGCCGGATGTGCTGTTGATCGTCACCATGCCCGCCGCATGCCGCGTCATCAGGCCGAGCGAACCGCTGTCGAGAATGTGGATCCGGTCGGAGACATTGTTGAGCACGCCGACCTGACGGATGAACTGCTTGTCCTGGCTGTGGCCGCGCTCCATCGGGTGAATCTTGAACACCAGCTGATGGGTCGGCGGAGCATTTCGCGCGAAGGACACGATCGTCTTGAGGATGAGCTTCTGGTTGTTCCAGCCGCTCGCTGCGGCACCAAGCTGGCTATCGTCATGCACCTGCAGCGGCACCAGGTAATATTTCTTGTCGTGATGCTCCAGCAACCGTTCCATGCTGCGATAATTGCTGCCGAGGTTGCGGAACTTCCGGTAATAGTTCTTGACCCAGTAGAAGGCCTCAGGCGCCAGCGACCGCTTGTGCTTGTGGAACAACTTGCGTTCGCTCAGCGTCGAGAAGATGCCGCGCACGGAAAAATAGGTGAAGGCGTAAGTCGCCATCGCGCCGAAGGACGAGGGATAATTCGTCGTCCGCGGGCGCTCCCGGCGCTTGTCCTCATCCTTTTCGGAGGGCAGCAAGCCGGCGATCGGCGAACGCCAATTGTTGCCGCCGGTCTCCATCGTCACGAAGCCGGGACGGATGTAACCCTCTTCCAGGCTGAGCACGGGGATGTTCACAGCCGTGCATTGCTCGATCGCGATCTTGTGGATATCGCGCTCGCAGCCGAAGAGAACCACATAGTCGAAGCCGTGCTCGCCGACGATTTCCGTGAACCAGTCGCGCCAGACGTCCGCGGTGCCGGAAAAGTGCAAGATCTTGTTGCCGCGGGCAAAAAGCCTGTCGCCGGCATTGAAACAGATGCGCCAAGTGTCGAAGCCACTATCGTTGAGCAGCGCCTGGGCCTTGCGGAAGAACGGGCCGACCGGACCCTGCAACAGGAGCACGCGCGGCGCACTCTTGGAGGGAAAGCGCTTGGAAAGTTTGCGACGCAGCGACAGATTGATCAGCCGGGATCCACGCGCAGCACCATTGGCTTCGGCGTCGGAGCGGCCAACCTTCATATCGTTATCATGCTGTACGCTCATGACAGGTCGGCTCTACTCAAAATGTGATGCTGGGTAGAATGGTATTCGCACAAAGGCGCCGTTTTAGCAACCACATCTACTCTATTCCCCGATTTTTGCCGCCAGCCCCTCGACTGGCAGATACCCGCATCCTGAGGCGACTCGGACCGTCCCACGGTTTCGAGCCAAGTTTACCGCAACCGCGAGTCGCGAAGCAACACCCCGACACGGTTGATTTGTTGCGCCGCACACAAAAAGAGCTTCTGCGCCAGTCCGGGCGATTTCAAGGCGCCGGCGGAAATTTCTTCCACAAGGTCCTCCGGCCGGCATGGCAAACCGCTCAGCGGGTGCACATAGAGCGGGTAGAGAATCAGGCTCGCGGCGACGAGCGTTTCCAGATCGATACGGCGCGTCCGACGGGGAATGGCCAGGCGATCGTCGGTGAGCCCCCAGCCCGCATAGAACGGCGCGCCATGAACGCCGACGGCCTTCCCGCGCAGCAGCGCCTCGAAGCCGGCAAGCGAGGTCATGGTCTCGACCCGGTCCGCCCAGCCGATCCATTGCAGGATATCGCCACTGCCGACAGTGAGATCGGCTTCCTGCGGCTCAGCGCCGCCGTCACGCACGCCGGAAACCACGTCCGGATGCGCCTTGTAGACGATGAAGGCCTCGGGAAACAGCGCGCGCACGGCGCCCACCAGCGCGGCATTGGAGTGGATCTCGGGGGAGCCGTAGCGGATCGAGGCGTCCTTCTCCACCTGCCCCGGCACGAGGATCTTGGTCCGGCCTTCGGTCACGACCGGCAGATCGGCATCCGTCCCGAGATTGTATTTGGAAATGCCGCGCTGGATCAGCAGGCGGACGAGATCGCGTGCCCGTGCCTTGAGGCTTTCATCGAAACCACCATGGGCGATCAGCGCCTCCAGCCGGCTTTCGCCACGCGCATCGTAATAGACATGCTCGCCATCAAGCGCGATGGAGGAGGGCATCGTCAGGTTGACACCGAGGCCCCGGGAACGAATGAAGCCGTCTTCGAGCCGGATGGCGGGCACGTCGGCGGGCAAAGCCGCATCGCTGCCCCAGACGGCGACTATCCCCTCGGCCGCCTGCGCAGCCGCCGCGGCGGCGTCCAGCGAGCGTGCATGCACCGGCCCACCGGCCATGCCCTTCAGGAAGGGCGTCATGGCCCTACGCTTCCAGGGAGAAAATCCGGCGGTGAAAACCTTGCGCTCGATGCGCGCACGCTGGTCACGCACCGTGATCGCCTGCTGCACGGCGTGTTCCGGCGTGCAGGGTTGGCGTGTGTGCAGGTCAAGATAGAGCGAATAGTCGATATAGGCGGCGTGAAAGACCTGCTCCAGCGAGGCCGGCGACCGCCCGGCGGACAGAACATTGTGATCGACGGTGAGGCCGCGGCCGGAATAATATGTGGTGCCGAAACAATGGACCGCGCGGTCCGCCATCAGCGCCTCGAAGCCAAGCTGGCTCGACACGGTGTAGACGCTGTCGGCCGCTTCCAGCAGAGGCCAGGGGTTCATGCGGCCGGGCACGGTGATCTCGATGCCCATGGCGGTTGCCGCCTGCCGCAGCAGGCTGCGGTCACCTGCCGCCGGATGCATGCGCACGACCAGCGTCTTGCCCGGATTGTTGGCGGCCGCATGCTCCAGCATGGCGCGGAAACTCGCCGCACTCGCCCCCGCCCCGGCAATCGAGGCATCGCCCGCCACCTGATCGACGAGCAGCACGAACGGCCGGCCCACCGGCACGCCTGCGGCCGCGGGCGTGAGCAGCGGGCTGTTGTTGTATTTCGACAGGCGCTCATGACGCAGCAGCGCCATCAGCCGGCGCGCCCGGTCGAGCGCTGCGGCGTCGGTGACCGGCCGGGAGAGCAGCCGGTCAAGGCCACTCGGATGGAGCGCATCGAAATAGATGCCGTCCCGGTCCACCACAAACGAATGGCTTGGCTCCCCCTGCCCCGGCGAGAAACCACGCAGGAAGCCGTCTTCGAGGGTGATCACTTCTTTGCCCGAGCGCGCTGCAAGCCACGCGGCCCTGCGGCCGGAAGCCTTGCGTCCCCAGCCGATGAAACCATCGATCCGTCCCGGCAGCGCGAAAGGCCAGGCGACGATCTCGGCGTCGAGCAAGCGGGAAATATCGTCCCGCTGCTGCCAGAGACCGAAGGAAAGAAGTGCGTAGGTTTTGCGTGCCCGACCGGCCATGCAGCCCTCTAGAGTTTGTCAGGGAAAAGCGGGGACCGGCTTTCCCGAAAAGACAAACGGAAACAGAGAAACCTGGAGTCTGTCTGATTCAGGATGAACCAGACAGACTCCAGGGTCAAAACTCGATCAGCCGAAATCGAGCGCCCGCATCAGCGGCCGGCGTCTGCTGGTTACAGCAGGTCCGCCGTACGCTGGATATTGTAGGCCGCGGTCGAGCCGCTGGAGACAATCGTCAGGAACTTCGCGAGGTCCGTAGCGACATGGCGCGCCAGATAGACCACGTCCTTGTTCCGCACGGGGAAGTTCTGCGCGACGATGTAGCTCTGCGTCGCACCCAGATCGAGGCGATAGACGATCGGATAGCGGCCTTCCGAATCCGGCATCATGCCGCGCGAGATCAGGTCACGGAACCGGTCATCGCCGACGACGCTGCGGTAGACGCTTTCATCCTCGTAACGGAAGACGAAATAGCCCTTCGGGTCCGCCGTCGCGACATTGCCGCCACCAGCCAGCGCGGCGGCCTCGACGAGGCTGAGCTTGGCCGCATCGAACGGGATCTTGCCGCTCTTTTTCGTCTGGCCGAGGGCCGCGAAGGTCTGCGGATCATAGGTCAGGTAGATCTGGTCGTCCGGCTTGACGTAGATGTCGTCCTTCGGGCTGTCGATGACCGACTGGAGCAGCACGCTGCGCGACTTGCCGCCGCGCTTGAGGGTTACATAGGTGTCGTAGGACGGCTTGGCCGCACCGCCCGCCATGGCGATCACTTCGCTGAGACGCTGGCCGCTGAGGCCAAGCGGCACGATGGCCGACTTGTTCACATCGCCCTGGATGGACACGGTGCGCGAGGCATTGCCGGCAAGCGTGACGATCACGTCGGGCTCGACGGCCTTGGCCTTCAGCGCATCGACGATGGTCGCGCGCGCCGAATCGATCGTCATGCCGGCGAACCGGACGGAGCCGACATAGGGGATCTGGCCGTGGCCGTCCGGCTGCACGATGACGGGAATGGTCGTCGACTTGCGCTCCGCCGTGGAGAACAGGCCGTCCGGTCCCGCTTCAAAGATCGTGACATCCACGCGGTCGCCGATACCGATGACCGGCGTGCCGCCGCCGCCGCCGAAGCCGAACGTGCTGGACAGGCCGAGGCGCGTGGCCGCGCTGACGCTGTTGGCGACGCGCTGGTCGACGCTCACCACGTCGAAGATCAGCTTCGTCTGGGGAATTTCGTAAGATTTGCCGCCGGCACCAGCGGACAGGACCTCGTGGGTCAACGGACCATCGCTGGGAACGACACATCCGGCCAGCGTCAACAGGCAACCCGCCGCGAGAACACGCACGAATGCGTTCAAACCCTTGCGCGGCCTGTTCACGTCTTCAATTACGATCATCACACTGCATTTCCCTTCGACCGTGCCACACAAGGCACGGGGCAAGAGCCAGCCGCTTGCCACGACAGGGCGCCATAGACATGCAGTTCCAACGTCTCGTCAAGTCCCATGACCAAACCTTGTCCCACCCATGCGGCCCCCGCCGATACCATGGAGCAAATCCCTTGCACATTCGTTACGGCCTGAAAAGACGCTTCCCCCTTTGGCGTTGAAAATCAACTTTTTCCACGGGCTTTTTCACAGCGGGTGCGGCAAAAAAAACGCAATCTCCCCTGCCTGCCCATGCGTCAAAACATCGCCGCGAAAAGCCATGACGGCGGAGATGGGCGAAAATATGAGGCGACTCATGCCGCCTCCTGGGGTTCGGCTTCGGGCGGCGGGGCGGCCTCTGCCTTTTCCGACGGCTTGATGCGGAACCAGGCGATGTAGAGGGCGGGCAGGAAGAGCAGCGTCAGCACGGTGCCGACGATGATGCCGCCCATCATGGCATAGGCCATCGGCCCCCAGAACACCTCCCGGGAGATGGGGATGAGCGCAAGGCTCGCCGCCGCCGCCGTCAGCAGGATCGGCCGCATGCGATGTTCCGTCGCCTCGCGCACCGCATCCCACGCATGCATGCCCTCCCGCCTCAGCTCCTCGATCTGCACGACGAGGATGACGGAGTTTCGGATGAGGATGCCGATCAGCGCCAGCACACCCAGGATGGCAACGAAGCCGAGCGGTGCGCCGCTGCTGAGAAGGGCCACGACCACCCCGATGAGCGCCAGCGGCGCCACCGCGAAGACGAGGAACAGCCGCGAGAAACTCTGGAGTTGCACCATCAGGATCGTCGCCATGGCAAACAGCATCAGCGGCACGACGGCCACGATCGGCGCCTGGCTGTCCGCGCTTTCTTCGACCGTGCCGCCCACTTCCACATGGTAGCCGGTCGGCAGGCTTTCGCTGAAGGCGGACACGTCCTTGTCGAGCTGCGCGACGATCGTCGCCGGCTGCACGCCGCCGGTGATGCTGGCCTTGACGGTGATGGTGGGCTCGCGCGAGCGGCGCCAGACCACGGGCTGCTCCATCTCGTAGCGGAAGTTCGCCACGGCTGCGAGCGGCACGGAGGTGCCGTTTGCCGTCGGAAGCTGGAGCTGGCGCAGCGTCTCGATGGATTCGCGCTCGCCCGCCCGCGCCCGGCCGATGATGTCGATCAGGTAGACGTCGTCGCGGACCTGGGTGACGGTCGTGCCGCCGACCACGCCGTTCAGCGCCGAAGCGATATCCTGCGAGGTGACGCCCAACTGCCGGGCCTTGTCCTGCAGCACATCGACCTTCACCACGCGGGCCGGCTCGTTCCAGTCGTAGACGATATCGCCGAGCCGGTCGTCCTTGCCGATGAGTTCGCCGAAGGCGAGCGCATGTTTGCGCACCTCTTCGATATCCGGGCCGCTGACGCGATACTGGATCGGCCGGCCGACCGGCGGGCCGATGTCGAGCAGCTTGACCAGCGCATCCGTGCCGACGAAGGTTTCGCGCAGATAGGCCTGGAGATCGGCCCTCAGACGATCGCGCGCCTCCAGATCCTTGGCGACGATGACCGTCTGGCCGAAGGCCGGCGACGGCGGCTGCACGTCGAAGGAGAGCAGGAAGCGCACCGCGCCCTGGCCGACATAGGACGACCAGCGCTCGATATCGGGATTGCCCTTCAGCTTCTCCTCTTCAAACTTGGCAATCTGCGCATTGGTCTCGGCAATCGAGGCGTTTTGCGGCAAAGACCAGTCGACGATGAGTTCCGGCCGGTCAGAGGACGGGAAGAACTGCTCCTGCACGAAGCGCATGGCGAAGACCGATAGGCCGAAGACCAGCACGGTCGCAACGATGGTCATCCATTTCCAGTGCATGCAGGTATCGAGCAGGCGCGCGAAGGTGCGGGCGAACCAGCCCTTCTGCCCATGGAGGTTCTTCATGGTCTTCGGCAGGATCGCGACGCCAAGCAGCGGCGCGAAGACCACCGCGACCACCCAGGACACGACGAGCGAAATGGCGATGACGACGAAGAGGCTGAAGGTGAATTCGCCGGCAGCACTGTTGTTTAGGCCGATCGGGATGAAGCCCGCCACCGTCACCAGCGTGCCGGTGAGCATGGGAAAGGCGGTGGACGTATAGACATAGGTGGCGGCCTTGCGCAGCGTATCGCCAGCCTCCAGCCGCGCCACCATCATTTCCACCGCGATCATCGCGTCGTCGACGAGCAGGCCGAGCGCGATGATGAGCGCGCCCAGCGAAATGCGCTGCAAGGATATACCGTCGTAATACATGAAGACGAAGGTGATCGCGAGCGTCAGCGGAATGGAGAGCGCAACGACGAGGCCGGCGCGGATGCCGAGGCTGACGAAGCTGACGGCGAGCACGATGATGACCGCCTCGAACAGCGCCCGCGTGAACCCGGACACCGCCTCCTCGACCACCTTAGGCTGGTCGGAAACGAGATGCACATCGACGCCGATCGGCAGGTCATGCGAGAGAAGCTCGATTTCCTTCTCCACGGCCGCGCCGAATTCCAGCAGGTTCGAGCCCTGCTTCATGCCGATGGCAAGCCCGATCGCCGCCTCGCCATTGAAACGGAACAGCGCCGATGGCGGGTCTTCGTAGCCGCGGGTTATGGTGGCGATGTCGCTCAGGCGGAAGAAGCGATTGTTGACCCTGAGATTGACGTCGCGAAGGCTCGCCTCTGAGGAAAACTGCCCGCCGACGCGCACGCTGACGCGCTCGCCGCCGGCCTGCACCACGCCGGAGGGCGCGATGGCATTCTGCGCCTGGAGCGTCGAGACGACCTGCTGTGTGGAGATGCCCAGCGCCGCGAGTTGCCGCGTCGAGAATTCAAGGTAAATCACCTCGTCCTGCGCGCCGACGAGATCGACCTTGCCGACATTGGGAACGGTGAGGATCTGCCGGCGGGCGTCTTCCACATAGTCGCGTAGCTGGCGCGAGGTCAGTCCATCGGAGGTGAAGGCGTAGATATTGCCGAAGACGTCGCCGAATCGATCGTTGAAGGCAGGGCCGACGACGCCGGACGGGAAGTCGCCACGGATGTCGTTGATCATGTTGCGCACCGTCACCCAGGTCGGCGCCACGTCGCGCGCGCGCGTCGTCGGCTTCAGGTTGACGAAGATCAGCGTCTGGCCGGGCGTGGTGATGGAGCGGGTGAAATCGAGCGATTCCAGCTCTTCCAGCTTGCGCTCGATGCGCTCCGTCACCTGCAATGTCGTTTCTTCCACCGAGGCGCCGGGCCAGGCGGCGCTGATCGTCATGATCTTGATGGTGAAGGAGGGATCCTCCTCGCGGCCGAGATTCTGGTAGGTGAAGAAGCCGAGCAGCGCGAAGACGATCATGAAGTACCAGACGAGCGACGAGTGATCGAGCGCCCAGTCCGAAAGGTTGAATTTCTTCATAGGCTTGCCCCGTCTTCGATTCTGACTTTCTGGCCTTCTTCGAGGCTGTTCACCCCGGCGGTGACGACGCGGTCGCCATCCTTCAGCCCGCTTGCCACCTGGAGATAGCGGTTGGCGGCGGCACCCGTCTCGATCGGCGCGAGATGGACCTCGCCCTTGCCGGCATCGACGAGCCAGACATGCGGCTTGCCGTCCTTCAGGAGCACCGCCGTCTCGGGGATCATGATGGCGGTCAGGTCCGGCCCCTCCAGCTCGGCGGTGATCGTCGTGCCGAGCCGCACCGTCTCCGGCGGGTTCTCCAGCGCGATCTTGACGCGGCGCGTGCGTGTCACGGCGTCGGCGGAGGGTGCGACTTCGCGCACCGTGCCCATGACCTTCACGGCCGGATTGATCTGCAACGACACCGCAAACCGGCTGCCGATCGCGATTTTTTCCGCCGTCTCCGGAATGTCGACCACGGCATCCCGCTCATCGGGCCGCGCGACGGTGACGATCGCCTCGCCGGGCGAAACGGTCTGGCCGACCTCGGCGCCCGTCGCCACGACGACGCCATCGAATTCCGCCAGGATGCGGGTGTAGGAAAGCTGTTCCTCCGCCTTCACCAGTGCGGTGCGCGCCCTGACCAGCCCGGCATCCGCCGCCTCGCGCGACTGTTCGGCGCTTTCGACGGCGGCCTGTGCGGCGGCATTCGACTGGAGCAGCGTCTTCTGCCGCTCCTCGGTCGCCACCGCGCTGGACAGCGTGGCTTCGGCGCTGGAAAGCTCGGCGCGTGCTGAGCGCACCGCAAGCTCATAGGCCGTCGCGTCGAGCACGGCGAGCGCGTCGCCCTTCTTCACGAGATCGCCGACATGCACCGTGCGCGAGACGAGACGCCCGGCGACGCGCGAGCCGAGGGCGGCCTGCACCTTCGCCTGCACCACGCCGGCAAACCGCGTGCCCGGCAGCGCGGTCGGGGTAACGACCAGCGACAGGACCGGCCGCGGCGGTGCGGCCGCCTCCTCTTCCTTCTGGCAGCCGGCAAGCGCCGTCGCGGCAAGCACGACGGTCGTCAGCAGGATGGATATCCTCATGGCGCGGCTCCTTCGGTCGCGGTGATGGTCTGGCCGGGCCGGAGCAGCTTCGTCCCATCGGACACGTAGGTCTCGCCCTCCTCGATGCCGCCCGAAATCAGCGCCGCGCCGGTCTCGAAGGACAGCACCTCGACCGGCCGCAGATCGACCGTGTTGTTCGTCTTGTCGACGATCCACAGCGCCGGCTTGCCATCGGTGCCGGAGAGCGCCTGCCAGGGCACGACCGCCACCCGCCGGGGCGCGAGCGACCCGACGCCGACGACGGAGGCGCCGAGCGTCATTTCCGGCGGCGTCTCGGCCATGGCGATCTTGACGCGCACCGTGCCGGTCTCCGCATCGATGGTCGGCGAGACTTCACGCACCTTGCCCTCGGTGCGCACGCGGTCGTCGCTGAGCAGCGTGATGACCACGCCGTCCTCGGAGGGCTGCGAGAAGAACAGTGATTCGTAGACCTCGAAGACCGCGTCGCGCGGGCCATTGTCGGCGATGGTGAACATGGTCTGCGCCGCCTGCGCCACTTGGCCGCTTTCGGCAAGCCGACCGGTGACGATGCCGTCTGCCGGCGCGCGCAGTTCCGTATAGGAGAGCACTTCCTTGGCCGTGTCGCGCTGGGCGATCGATGCCTCGCGTGCACTTTCCGCGGTGCGCAGCGCCGTCTCGGCATCGTCGAAATCGCGCTGCGTGCTGATGCCGTCGTTCAGGAGTGATTTCTGCCGGTCGAAATTGGTGCGGGCAAGTTTGAGCTGCGCGTCCGCGGCACGCACGCCGGCCTCCGCCGCTTCGACATCTGCCCTCTGCTCCTCGGGGTCGAGCCGGGCGAGCACCTGGCCTTCCTTCACCGCAGCGCCGACATCGACGAACCAGCCGGTGATGCGCCCGCCGACGCGGAAGGACAGATCGGTTTCCACCCGCGCGACCACTTCGCCCGTAATGGTGATCGTCTGCTCGCGCTCCTGGAATTTGACCGGCGCGACATGCACCGGCCGTGCGGCGCTATCGGCAAGCGCCGGCCCGGCAGTGACGGAGAACGCCAGCATGGCCAGCAGCATCCCGCCTGACAGGACCAGCGATCGCGGCCCCGAGACAATCGGCGATCTCAGCATTGTCGTCCCCACCCTTGCAGATAACCCATTTAATATGGGTCCTCATTATATCGCGAAGATCAGACTGACAAGTCGCAGCACCACCAGATGTTGAACTTGTCGCAGCCGAGTGTGGCGGAACCTTTGAAAAAAGCCAATCGGCAAGGCGCTAAGACAGAAAAATATAATAAATCATATTTTTCAGCACCATATGGGCAGAGACAAGAAAGCCGCCGGCAGCTTCGAAACCATACGGTTTTCATCAAGCTGCACAGCGGCTTTACCGGAGCGCCATTCGTTGGACGCTTCTATCTCGGTCCCCTCTGGACCTGCCTGAGAGAAGCAGGAAGCGTGCCAAGTCAGTGAGATGCAAAATAGAAAAATGATTTCATATTACTAAAGGCGCAGCTAACAAACACCGTTGCCGGCAGCCTGTTCCGATCCTGGCCAATTCTTGTGCATCGCACAAAACTTGGGCGTATTTCACCGCCCAACAAAAAAGCGGCCCGGTTCAACCCGGCCGCCTTCGTTTTGTCAGCCGAGCGGGAAGGTTCAGAATTCTTCCCAGTCCTGCGCCGCCGCTGCCGTGGCGGCCTGCCCGCCGCCGAAGGCGCGGGTAAGCTTGTTGCCGAGCGCCCGTGCGCCGGACGCGGCCGGGCGGTGTGCGGCGGAGGATGCGGCGACCGGACGGGCCGCGACAGCACCCGTTGCCAGGCGAAACTGCGAGATGAGGCTGTTGAGGGCGGCGGCTTCCGTCGCCAGCGCATGGCTTGCCGCGGTCTGCTCTTCCACCATGGCCGCGTTCTTCTGCGTGCCCTGGTCGATGGAGTTCACCGCCGCGCTGATCTCGTTGAGGCCGGTCGACTGTTCGCGCGCCGAACGCACGATCGCCGCGACATTCTGGTCGATCTCCTGCACCTGATTGACGATTTCAGACAGCGACGAGCCGGTCTCGCCGACCAGCGCCACGCCGAGATTGACCTGCTCGCCGGACTTGGTGATGAGCGCCTTGATCTCCTTGGCCGCATTGGCCGAGCGCTGGGCCAGTTCACGCACTTCCTGTGCGACGACCGCAAAGCCCTTGCCGGCTTCACCGGCGCGAGCAGCCTCAACGCCGGCATTCAACGCCAGCAGGTTGGTCTGGAAGGCGATCTCGTCGATCACGCCGATGATGTTGGAGATTTCGCGTGAGGAATTCTCGATGCCGCTCATGGCGCTCACCGCCCGGCGCACGACGTCGCCCGACTTTTCGGCACCTGCCCGGGTGCGCTCGACGAGCTGGCCGACATCTTCCGCCCGCTTGGTCGCGTCCTTCAGCGAGGTGGTGGTCTCCTCCAGCGCCGCTGCGGTCTCTTCGACGGAGGCCGCCTGCTGTTCGGTGCGCTTGGCGAGATCGTCGGAGGCGGCGCGGATTTCCGCCGAGCCGGCCTGGATGGCATTGGCATTGCTGCCGACGGAGCGAAGCGCCGATTGCAGCTTTTCCACAGAGGCATTGAAATCGTGACGGACTTCATCGAGCGAACCGGCAAAGGCCTGCTCGATGCGATGCGTCATGTCGCCATCGGCGAGCTTCTGCAGGCCTTCGGCCAACGCCTCGACGGCGATGCGCGTCTCCTGTTCGCGCAAGGCGGCTTCTTCGGCGCGGTGGCGGCGCTCCTCTTCCGAGAGCGCACGGTTCTGCGCGGCCTCGCCTTCGAGGCGGACCTTGGCAAGCGTCGCATCGCGCAGCACGGCGAGCGAGCGGGCCATTTCGCCGATTTCGTCCTTGCGCTCGGATTCCGAGAGATCGACATCGGTACGGCCAGCGGCGATTTCGCTCGTCGCGGTAATGACGGTGGCGAGCCGCTTGCGGAAGCGGGCGGCCAACGCCCAGCCGATCGCGATCATCAGGCCCGCCGCAATGGCGATGACCATGATGGAGGTGAGAGCAAGGTTCGACAAACTGGCGAACAGAACGGATTTCGGCACAGAGACGACGACGAACCAGATTGACCCGGGGTTCAAGTTGACAGGAACGGCAACCTTCATGGAGGCGACGCCAGTCTCATCCGTGACCTCAAAGGCCTTGCTGGGGTTGTCGATCAGCTGCTGCCAGGCAACAGCGTCAAGACCGGAATCCTTCAACGGCTTCCCGAGCGCTGCGCTGTCCGGATGGCTGACGATACTGCCGCCGCTGCTCAAGAGTGCGACGTAGCCCTCACCCAGCGGCTTCAGCTTGGCGATATCGGTCGCCAGCGCATCGAGTGCAATGTCGGTACCGGCCATCCCCTTGAAGGCGCCATCGAGCATGAGCGGCGCCACGAACGACGTCATCAGCGTGTCCTTGCCGCCGACATTGTACATATAGGGCTCTGAGAGGTAATCCTTGCCGGTCTTCTTTGGCACCTGGTAATAGTCGCCCGGTCCCGGCTTGTCGTAGTCGACCAGCCTCTCGATTACCGTGCCGCCGTTCGACCGAATGGCGTATGGAATATAGCGGCCGGTAGCGTCGTGGCCGGGTTTGCTCGTATACTCGGCGTCCTTGCCGTCGAAGGCCTCTGGTTCCCAGGCCGTATAGACACCCACAGCCATCGGGTTGTCCAGCAGCAGCCGCTTCAACATTCCATCGAAAACTTCACGGCTCGCTCCACCGCCCTCTTTCATCGCGACGAGCGTAGAGCGCATGTTCCAGCTCAGCGTCTTGACCTGCGCGAAGGTGGTTTCCACCTTGCCGGCGCTCGCCTCCGCGGCATTCACCATTTCCGAAATCGAGCGTTCCTCGACGGCGCGGTAGGACAGGAAGAGCAGCACGCCCGCCGTCGCGACGGTCGTGGCAACACCGGCCGCCACGATGGCGAACATGTTTCGGGCAGTCGCAGTCTTGGGCAGCATCAATCGTCTCCTCGCATCCGTGCGGAAAATCCGTAGCGGCAATCATCGGAAATGGCGGGACATGCCGGCGGACGCGGCGGAGCAGAAGACGAAGTCATTTCGCAGGGCGGCAGCGTAAGCGAGCCTTGGTTTATGAAACGATAAAATTCGAATGAACTCATAATGGAACAGAAAGGGAGGAAGAACGCTCTATAGAACACGGCGCTTCGGCCCGGCGGCGCTGCGAACGGAAAAGGTGTTCAGGAAAAGTGAACAATCCGTTCGCCCGGCCCGGTCTTCCGACAGCCCATGCGAGGGGCGATATTCACCTCGACGCAAGGCCCCGCTATCGGGGTACGCACCAGAACGCCCCGGACGTTTCCGAGGAGGAGTTTCATCATGACTCTACAGCTCACAGGCATCCACCACCTGACCGCGATCACCGCGAATGCGCCGGAGAACCTGCGCTTCTACACGCAGGTGCTGGGCCTGCGCCTCGTCAAGAAGACCGTCAACCAGGACGATACGAGCGCCTACCATCTCTTCTATGCCGACGGGCTCGCCTCGCCCGGCACCGACCTCACCTTCTTCGACTGGCCGGTGGGCCACGAGCGGCGCGGCACGCACAGCATCGCGCGCACCGGCCTGCGCATCGCAAGCCTCGCCACGCTCGAATGGTGGAAGGCCCGGTTTGCCGAATTGAAGGTCCGCGCCGGCGAGATCCGCGATGTCGGCGGCCGCGCCACGCTCGATTTCGAGGATGGCGAAGGCCAGCGCCTCCGCTTCGTCGTCGACGATGCCGGCGCGCCGTCCAACCCGTGGGACAAGAGCCCGGTTCCAGCCGAACACCAGATCAAGGGCCTCGGCCCCATCACGCTCAGCGTGCCGGACATCCGCAACACGCAGACCGTGCTGGTGCAGGTCATGAACATGACGGAGACCTCGACCTATCCGAACCCGGAAGGTGCCGGTGACGTGCACGTGTTCTCTATGGGCGAAGGCGGCCCGGCCGCCGAGCTGCATGTCGCCGTCGAGCCGGACCTGCCGGCCGCACACCAGGGCGCCGGCGCCGTGCACCACGTCGCTTTCCGTGCGCCGGACGAGGAGGCCCTGCATGCCTGGACGGAGCGCCTGCGCGGCTTCCGCCTACCCTCCAGCGGCGAGGTCGAGCGCTTCTACTTCCGCTCGCTCTATTTCCGCGAGCCGAACGGTATCCTGTTCGAGATCGCCACCGACGGCCCGGGCTTTGCCGTCGATGAGCCGCTCGAAACACTTGGCGAAAGCCTGTCGCTGCCGCCCTTCCTGGAGCCGCGCCGCGCGCAGATCGAGGCCCGGCTGAAGCCGCTCGCCTAACTCGGATAAAACCCCGGCGTGACAAACGGTCCGCCGGGGTTTTTTATGCCTGCTATCAAGAGGAGAAGTCGGATGACGAAACTGGTGGCCATCTCGGGAAGCCTGCGCAAGGGCTCCCTCAACACGGCGCTGCTGCGCGCGGCGCTGACCATGGCGCCCGACGGCGTGGACATCGTCGAAGGCTCGATCCACGGCATTCCGCTCTATGACGGCGACGTCGAGGCGGCCGAGGGCATCCCCGAGGCGGTGGCGCGGCTGAAGGACCAGGTCGCGGCGGCCGATGGTGTGCTGCTCTTCACCCCGGAATACAACAACGGCATTCCCGGCGTCTTCAAGAACGCCATCGACTGGATGAGCCGCCCCTCCGCCGATATCGGCCGCGTCTTCGGCGGAAAACCCTTTGCCATTACCGGCGCCTCGCCCGGCAATTTCGGCACGCTTCTCTCGCAGGAAGCCTGGCTGCCGGTGATGCGCACGCTCGGCACCGTGCCGTGGTTCGGCGCCAAGCTGATGGTGTCGCGCGCCGGAACGGTCATTCAGGACGGTAAAATCGCCGACGAGGCGACGGAAAAGAAGCTCCGCGATTTCGTCGCCGGCTTTTCGGCCTTCGTCGCGGATTACAAGCGATAGACGGAGCAGCACGAATCAGAAGGGTGCGCCGGTTTCCCGGCGCGCCCTTTTTTCGTCAACCGATGATCCGCTCCTTGTAGGCCTTGGCCAGTTCCGCATCGGCCGCGCCGATATCGTGGCCGGCGGCGAGCAGAGTGTTTTCGACCGAGGCACCGGCCGCTTTCAGACGCGCTTCGAGTTCGGTGGCATGGGCGCCGTAGGGGTCCGATTCACCGGTGAGCATCAGCACATTCGTGCCCGAAAGGTCGATCTCGGGCCGGCTTTCCAGCACGTTCATGCCCCGCAGCAGCACGGCGTTGCGGATGACGCCCGGATAGAGCTGCATGACTGCGCCGATCATGTTCGCCCCGTTCGAATAACCGACGAACAGCGTTTTCGCCGGATCGAGCCCGTAAGCCGCATTCGCCTCCTCCATGAAGGCGGCGAAGGCTTCCGCTTCACCGGCAATGTCCTTCTGGTCGAAGGTGAGAGCGGTCAGCCGGCGGAAGAACCGCGGAACGCCCTCATCGAAACTGCGCCCGCGCGGGCTGAGCAATGCCGCACGCGGCGCCAGCCTTGCGCCGAAGGGCAGCAGGCTCGTCTCGTTGCCGCCGGTGCCGTGCAGCAGCACGATGGTGGTGCCGTCCGGATCGTCCGGGCGGTGCAGCCGGTGCACGAACGGCAGGTCGCGCTCGCGCATGCGCTCTTCCCCCGGCAGCGAAAACTGCGGAAGCCGCGCCCGGACATCATCCGGATCGGTCCGGAAATGCCGGGGCACGAACAGCGCGCTGCCAAGCGTCTCCAACGGCTCGTCCACGGTCATGCCGGGGCCGTCCGTCGCATATTCGATGAGCGAACCGCCGGGCTCGCGAACATAGAGCGAGTAGAAATATTTCCGGTCGTGCATGTTGGTATCGCCCACGTCTTCCGCGGCAAGCCGGGCGGCGACCGCTTCCACGGCGGCCAAATCCGGCGCCCTCAGCGCGATATGATCGATCGTGCCGGTGCCGGGCGCCGAGGTCCAGAAGCCGCTGGCATTGCGAATGTCGAGCACGTCGCCCACCTCCCCCGCAAGCCGGGTGATGCCGCTCGCCTCGGCGACCGTGCGAAAACCGAAATGCCCGGCGATGAAGGCCGCCGTCTCCGCCGGCTTTTCCGACAGGATCGTCGCACCGCGGATGCGCTGAACGGCGTCCGCGGCCACAATGTCCTTCGTGATGTGCGGCGCCGGCCCTTCGACATCCGCCTCGCCGACGAGCTTCACGATGATGCCGTCCGGATCCTTCAGCCGCAGCACGGGTTCGCCGAATTCCTGCGACGGCCCGGTGAGCGCGATATTGTAGGTCAGCGCGCGCGTCAGCCAGAAGCCGATCGCGTCCGGGCGGATGGACAGCGCAATCTCCGACGGCTGGCCGAGCCCGACGCGGCCGGGGGAGCCATCCTCCCAGGCAAGGAAGGTGACCAACGAGCCGGGGCTCGCGACCGCATCGCCGTAAATCAGGTGGAGCTGGTCGGCATCCTCGTAACCCGCCGTCCGCTTGACGAGCCGGAGGCCGAGGAAACCCACGTAGAAATCGACATTCGCCTGGATTTTCCGGGTGATCGCCGTGATGTGATGGATGCCGCTTGTCATGGAGCACCTCCTTTCGGGAGGCACACAAGCAGGATTTGGCAGCGCGCGCCAGCGGATGGCCGGTGAATGGACTGTCTACAAAACAAGACCGGCCCCGCTGTCGAGCGAGGCCGGCCGATGATCGGCGCGAATGGCGCCAGATCGTTCAGAATCCGGGTTCAGGCGGCCACAATATTGGCCGGGGACCGCGCCCGCGCCGAGGCGGACGGATCACTGAGGAGACGGCGGATCGCCACGCGCACTTCGTCTGCCGACGAGAAGCGCTGGGAATCCAGATCCCACACGGAATATTTGACCGCGACGAACTTCAGTCGATCCTCATCGGGAACGACAACGCCGACGGCCTCACCACCGATTTCGATAACCTGCTTTTGCATAACAACTCCTGCCGTACCCGAGGGCACAGCCAATTCTCATTTGCGCTTAATTCGAAGAGGGAAACCAACTCACATTCGGCGGAGGGCCGTATGCGCTTTCCCTGTAATCGTTTCACGACAGGAGTACGCCACACGCACGGAGGCGATGCAGTTGATATTGTACATGACACACTCCCTCTTGTTGGCGCTGGAACCTTGAAATGAAGGCTCCAGAGTGTGGACCGGGGGAAACGCATGCGGTCCTCATGCGATGCTCAAACACATAATCAGCTCTCCCTTCTTTGTCAATGGAATCGGCATAATTTTGGAAAAAATTACTGCCGAATTTGTGTGACAATTCGAATCGCAAAATAATGTTCGCGCTTGCAGCATTTTTCAGGAAAATATGTCGCGAAGACGGATATTCCGGGGAAATGCCGTGGCGCAACCTGGCGGGGCGTTCAAAATCGGAATCTTCCGCTAAACGAGCAAAGGTGCGACGCTGGAGCAATTGCCCCAGTTGCACGGCGGACACACCCCTTCAGGGAAGCGGGGAAAAAACGTTGTGGGACCATTCTTTTTTGGACGGGGGCTCGATCTTCCGTCCAAACATGAATAAAGAGTGAATCTCGATTTTGTTCAGTTAATATGCCGCGACGGCCGACAAGGTATGACCATGAATTTCACCAGGACGCTTTTTCCTCTGAGCATGCTCCTCCTGTCGGGCTGCGTCGTAGGCCCCGATTATCAGAAGCCCGACACCGCGCTGCCGGCGAAGTTTTCCGAAAGCAAGGCAACGACCGGCGAGAGCGTTTCGCTCAATCCGTGGTGGGAATCGTTCCGCGACCGGCGCCTCAATGATCTCGTGCACCAGGGTCTCGGCGAAAACCTCACCGTGCTCCAGGCGCTCGAGCGCATCACGGCGGCCGAGGCCAATGTCATCGTCGCCGGCGCTGGCGCGCTGCCGAGCATCGGCGCTTCGGCCGACGCGAATGCCAGCGGCCAGGACGGCAACTACCTGCGCCGCACCTCGGGCCGCGATTCCTCGTCTTCGAAGCAGCTCAACGCCGGCTTGAGCGCCTCATGGCTGCTCGACTTCTTCGGCCAGTACCGCCGCTCGAAGGAAGCCGCGAATGCCTCGCTCGACGCTGCCTATGACGATGTCAGCGTTGCCCGCCTCGCCTATCTCTCGGATCTCGTGTCGAGCTATGTCAATGCGCGCTACTTCCAGGAAGCGCTGGCGCTTAACCGCAAGAACCTGGTATCGCGCCGCGAAACGCTGAAGCTCACCAACGAGATCAAGGAAGCGGGCGCCGCTTCCAGCCTCGACGTGCTGCAGGCCGAAGGCCTCGTCAACCAGACGCTCGCCGACCTGCCGGCGCTCGAAACCGGCTTCCACCAGGCGGCCAACCACATCGCGACGCTGCTCGGCGTGCCGGCCAGCACGATCACGTCCAGCCTGATCAAGGGCTCGGCCCAGCCGATGCCGCGTTATGCGACGCGCACCGGCGTGCCGGCCGATCTCATCCGCAACCGTCCGGACATCCGCGCGGCCGAGCGCCGTCTCCAGGCGGCGACAGCCAGCATCGGCGTCGCGGAAGCCGATCTCTACCCGAGCATCGAGCTCGGCGGCTCGATCGGCGCAACGCGCAACTTCACCAATGCGGCAACCGGCAACCTGACGAGCTGGTCCTTCGGCCCGACGCTGAGCCTGCCGATCTTCAATGGCGGCGCGCTGAAGGCGCAGGTCAAGATCGCCCGCTCTGAAGCCGAGCAGCAGTACCTGACCTGGAAGTCGACGGTGCTGCAGGCGGTCGAGGAAGTGGAAAACGCCCAGACGGCGCTGATCCGCGACGGCCAGACGGTCGCAGCCCTGCGCAAGGTCGTCAGCACCTTCGAGCAGACCCTGAACCTTGCGCGCGAAAGCTATCGCGGCGGCGCAAGCACCATCCTCGACGTGCTCGATGCCGAACGCAACGTCGCCGACGCCCGTCTGGCGCTCGCTTCGGCAATTCGCCAGCTTGCCCGCGACTACGTGGCCCTCAACGTGGCGATCGGCGGCGGTGCCGAGATCGGCGCGCCGACGGCTGTCGCCAGCAAGTAAGCGTCAAGCCTTGAAAAAACCCTCGAGCGCTGCGGCCGTCCGGCCGTAGTGCTCGCGGAGTGCCGCTACCGCCCCCTCTGCATCGCGCGCCAGCGCGAGCTCCATCAGCCGGCGGTGTTCGCCCGTCACGTCCCGCGCGCCGCCGGTGAGGCTGACCGACAGGCGCCGGTAACGATCCGCGCGTGAAAACAGCTTCTCACAGATTTCCAGCAGGATCGGCGAACCACAGGCCGCAATCAGCGCCGCGTGAAACGTCGCATGCCGCGCTTCCCAATCCTCCCGCATGACCGACGGAATATCGTCTCGCGCCTGCGGAATGCGTGCCATGAGGTGATGCGCGGCGACGAGGCCCGCTTCCCAATCCCCATCCCCCTTCGTCACCGACAGCCGCAGCGCCTCGCCCTCGCAAAGCTGCCGCGCGGCGGTGATGTCGCGCAACTCCGCGAGCGAGAGGCTGGCGACACTATAGCCGCGGTGATCGTCCAGCACGGTGAACCCTTCCGCCGTCAGCCGCGCCAGCGCCTCGCGCACCGGCGTGACGCTCATGCCGCACAGTGCCTGAAGGTCGGCGAAGCGCAGCCGGTCGCCCGGCTTTACCGCGCCCGTGCGGATCGATTGGCGGATCGCCTCATAGGCATCGCCCGCGAGCGTGCGCCCGCCCGGCTTCTTCTGGTCCATCGCCCCTCACCCAACTTATAAAATCACACGGATTTTCGAAAATCGTTGACTCGATGTAAGACCGGATGGAAGGTGCGCGCAACCGAAATCGGTGAAACGGACAGTTTACGGAGAACCTCATGAAGCTGGTGCGCTTTGGCGCGGCGGGCGCGGAAAAGCCCGGAATGATCGATGCAGACGGCAAGGTCCGCGACCTCTCCGGCGTGGTGGCGGATATTGCCGGCGACGTGCTCGGCCGCGAGGGCCTGAAGCGCCTCGCCGCGATCGATCCGAAGAGCCTGCCGCTCGCCCCGGAAGACAGCCGCTTCGGCGCCTGCGTCGGCCGCGTCGGCAATTTCATCGCCGTCGGCCTCAACTATGCCGACCACGCGGCGGAAAGCGGCATGGCCGTGCCGAGCGAACCGGTGCTGTTCAACAAGGCCCCCTCCTGCATCGTCGGCCCGGACGACACGATCCTCATTCCGCGCGGCTCCGAAAAGACCGACTGGGAAGTGGAACTTGCGGTCGTCATCGGCGAACGCGCGTCCTACGTCTCGGAAGCCGACGCGCTGAATTATGTGGCAGGCTATTGCGTGTGCAACGACGTCTCCGAGCGCGCCTACCAGATCGAGCGCGGCGGCCAGTGGACCAAGGGCAAGGGCTGCCCGACCTTCGGCCCGATCGGTCCCTGGCTCGTGACGACGGACGAGGTGGAAACCGGCGACCTCGCCATGACGCTCAGCGTCAACGGCGAACTGGTGCAGAACGGCTCCTCCAGCACCATGGTCTTCAAGGTGCCCTTCCTCGTTCACTACATTTCGCAGTTCATGGTGCTCGAGCCCGGCGATGTCATCACCACCGGCACGCCGCCCGGCGTCGGCATGGGCATGAAGCCGCCGCGTTACCTGAAGCCCGGCGACCGCATGGAAGTCTCCATCGCCGGCCTCGGCACGCAGCGCCAGGTCGTGGCCGCCGGCTGATTCGCCTCGCGACCCTAAAAAAGGGAGAGGGGCCTCAAGGGCCCCTCTTCGTCTTGGCGATCAGTGGAAAGTCGCAGGCGACGCTTCGTCGTCGAGAATGCGGAAGGCCTCGTCCAGCGCGGCCACCAATATGTCCGTCAGTTCGTCCGCATCGTTTTCGAGGAGGAAGAGCGCGACCGTTGCATTGTCCGGATCGCTATAGCGCTCGAGGTCTTTCGACATATCATTGTCCCTTTCCAGCCGGCACCATCCCGGTTAACGGAAAGCATAGGACCGCAGGCTTGCGCATGGCTTGTGCCGGAAAGGCACAGGTTGTGCAAGCGTCAAAGCCATCAACCGCACCAGGATTGATGACGCCCCGTCCACGGTTTCGCGAGGCCCTCGCGCACCATCCGGTTACCGATCGACTGCCCGCCGCGCAACACCAGATGCGGCGCCGCCTTCGTCTTTCCCTCCGCGCCGCTTTTGGCCGAAACCAGCGTCACGTCGCCCTCGTTCAGGATTTCCCGCAGCCGCAGCTTGGCATCGCCGCCGCGCGAACGCTCCGCATCGCAGCGCGCCTCGGCGATCGCCGGCGCATCGATATCGGCCAGCCGCACCTTGCGACCGGCATAGAGGATCGTGCTGCCGTCGAGCACGCAATAATCGGTCTGCGTCGTGCAGATGAACCATTTTCCCGAAAAAGCCGGCAGCTTTTCTGCCGCAGGCAACGCCTGCTCCACCTCTTCGGCCGGCCGCTGCTTCGGCCGCGGCAAAACGGCCTCCCGCTCGACCGTCTTGGCCTTGCGCTCGATGGAGGCCGTGCGGATCCCGGTCGCCGCCGTTTCCGGCCCCGGCACCCAATTGTCCATATAGACAATCCCGCCCACGACGGCCGCGCCCAGCACATACCAATGCGCCATGCCGCCCCGCCGCGCCGCCGTAGAACGCTTCGCCCCCGATGTCTTCTTCCGCCTGGTCGTCTTCTTCACCATCGCCTGTCTCCTGCGCGAGACAGTGCTACGATCTCTTGAAGATATGGTTACCGGGATGTGGATGCGGCGGGCGAAGAGGCCGACGATCCCTCGGCGGGCGCAGGCGGTTTGCCGTGCTTGATCCCGTCGCTCTTGCGTGCACCCTGCCAAGCATGACATCAAAATCCTGTGCCTCCTGTGGGTGCGGATTTCTCGTTTGTGGGCACTGGGTATAAGTGCGATGAGATTCTTTTATTCCTCGCCCCGTCGGTGGCTGGCCGTTGGACTACTCCTTGCCGTCATGCTGGCGATCGGGCTGACGGCCGGTCTTCCATGAGCCTCGCCCAAGGAGCCATCGTTCCCCATCCGTGGTGGGTGCATTTCCGGACGCGTCGGATATGATCCGGACTCTGACGACAAAAGAGTCTGGATAACATGTTGCGCAACCTCGATTTCAGCTCCTGGTACAACCTTCTGGCAACGCTGATCGGGCTTGCCCTGTTCACCCTGATCAGCATCGGCATCCGCCTGATCATGATGTTCACGATCCAGCAGCGCCGGGAGCGCACGAACCGCCAGATCAACGAACGCCTGAAAACCCTCATCGCCGCCTACAAGACCTTGGGCGGTTCCTTCACCGGCAATCTCGCCGTCGATCCCACGCATCTTCGCGATCTGCGACGACGCGCAGAACCATCCGCCGAGCCGGCAGATGAAGACGCGGACGGCATCGTCGCGAGCTCCGAGCGTCGCAGGCGCATACGCGACGACGTCGAGGCCGCACTTTCCGATATCATGCTGCTGGGTACGGAGGCGCAGGTCCGCCTGGCGGAGAAAGCGGCCCGGGAGCTCATCGCGGGCCGTCCCGTCCACACCCACGAACTCGTCGTCTCCCTCCGCGCCTTCATCCGGGAAGCGCTCGATCTCGACCCCGTTCCATCCGACCTGGCAATCCCGATGCAAGGCCCGACCCGCCCGGCAAGCAGCGGCGGCCGCACCAAGGGTGAGCGCGGAAAAGAGGGCTCACGGGGTGGAGGTGGAGGTGGCGGCGGTGGCGGCATGGGAATGGGCGGCGGCCTAGGCCCTGCCGGCGGAGGCGAAGATCCCACACCGGCGGACCGGAACTGACAGCGAGATTTGAGAAGGTGACGTCTTAGGCGGCGGCGGTGGTAATGACGAACTGTCTGGCGACATGGGTGGCGACACGCTATCCGGCGGTCCGAGAATGGATATCCTGGACGGCGGCCTGGGCAGCGATGTACTCTCAGTTGGGCTCGGCATAGACACGTTCATCTTCGAGAAGAGTAGCCTCCTACCTCAAATTGGCAAACGCGCGGCATCTCCCAATCCCGCGACGGAAGGTCGTGACTCGCGCGTGACATCCGGCGCCGAACACTACCGGTCTGGCACAACCGCCCTTCCCGATACGTAGATCAAATCAACAAGCCGGGTATATGCTTACCCCTAATTGGGGAAGCGACCATGCAGGATGTTATCATCAGAGCCTATACGAATGGAGGCGTCCGTGAACTATTGGCTCTCATCCCTGTCCCTGACGACGGCTGCGCTACCGATAGCCAACTGATTGCCTTGGCGATGATAGCGCTTCGAGAGCAGGGACGGTTTGCAGATACCGAGATCGAGACCTTCCAGTATCGGCTGGACCGCCCAAGGGCATCAACGCTCCAGTCCCCATTCCCGCGACGCCTCCAGGCGCTGTAGCCGAACGGTTCCGCGGCCGGAAGCGACTGTGGGCGGAACACTCGACCAACGGCAAGGCGGCCCTGACGAAGCGATCAATTGATGAGGGTCGGCTGCGAATACGCTCGTTCCGTCACGGGGCAACCTTCCTGGATCTTGGTCCAGGACGAGACGTTGAGCTTCATCTCACAGCGCGCGAGGTAAGAGCCTCCATCAACCTTCAGACAGGAGGTCTGGCCAAGCTCGAACATGACACCACGATTTCGGCATTTGCAATTGTGGGCATCCGCCAAGGTGGGGATCGCGGCAATTGCCAAACCAACGACGAGCACTCCAACACGCATGGCTGATGCTCCCAATGATATGCCCGCAGATTACACCTGTCCGACAGCATCGTCAAAGCGAGCAACCGATTAGCCGAGCGGCATCGTCGGCGGTGAGGCTGTAACCTACGAAATCAAAATCAAGGGATTATATGGCCAGCTTAATCGACACAGAACTACCAGTGGTTCCGGCTGGTAGCGGAGGAGGGATTCGAACCCCCGACACAAGGATTATGATTCCTCTGCTCTAACCTACTGAGCTACTCCGCCGACCGAAGGGACGATGGAAACGAGGTCCGTTTTCCGTCCGGTGGGCGGCTTATAAGGTGCTGTTCCTGCGGGTGTCAAGCGACGTTCGCACAAAAATCGCTTTGTCCGCAAAGGCCTTGGCGGGCGTGGCTTTTCAGGCGGCCACGGGGGTGGAGAGAATGCGCTTGAGGGCGTCTTCAGCTGCCGTTTCGCGTTCCGAGCGCTGGATGAAGCCACCGCCGTAGATGCGGGCGTCCTCGCCTTCGCCGGAATAGAGCGCGCAGGCCTGGCCGGGCGCGACGCCGGCTTCGCCTTCCGCAAGCTCGACATAGATGCCGCCGGGGCCGGACTTCAGGCGCGCGGGGCGCGGCGGGCGCGTCGAGCGCACCTTGGCGTAACAATCGAAACCGGCCGCGGCGACGGTTTCGAGATTGCCGTCGCCGAGCCAGTTGATGTCGCGCAGATAGAGGCGGCGCGTTTCCAGCGCTTCCTTCGGGCCGACGATGACGCGGCGCGAACGGGCGTCGAGATACACGACATAGAGCGGCTCGCCGGTGGCAATGCCGATGCCGCGGCGCTGGCCGATCGTATAATGCAGGATACCGTCATGCTGGCCGAGCACGCGGCCGTCGATATGCACGATGTCGCCAGCGAGCGCTGCGTTCGGCTTCAGCTTGTTGACGATATCGGTGTACTTGCCCTGCGGCACGAAACAGATGTCCTGGCTGTCCGCCTTCTTGGCGACGACGAGGCCCATCTCTTCCGCAAGCGCCCGGGTTTCGGCCTTCGAGAGATGGCCGAGCGGGAAGCGCAGGTAGTCGATCTGTTCCTGGGTGGTCGCGAACAGGAAATAGCTCTGGTCGCGCTCGGCATCGACCGGGCGATAGAGCGCGCGGCGCTCCGGCGCTGCGGCGGTTGGGTTCGGGCGCGAGCGGATGTAATGGCCGGTCGCCAGCGCATCCGCGCCGAGCTCCTTGGCGGTGGCCAGGAGATCGGCGAACTTGACGGTCTGGTTGCAGGCGACGCAGGGGATCGGCGTTTCGCCGGCGATGTAACTTTCGGCAAAGGGGTTGATCACCGTCTCGCGAAAACGCTTTTCATAATCCAGCACATAATGCGGAATGCCGATCGTTTCGCAGACGCGGCGTGCATCGTCGATGTCCTGGCCGGCACAGCAGGAGCCGGCACGGTGCACGGCGGCGCCATGATCGTAGAGCTGCAGGGTGATGCCGAGGACGTCATAGCCCTCGCGTTTCAGGATTCCGGCCACCACGGAACTGTCGACGCCGCCCGACATGGCGACGACGACACGCGTATCTTCTGGCTTCCGGTCGAAATCGAGACTGTTCACGCGAGGTCCGTTCCGATGTTGCGGCCGCCGCCTTCGGGGCTTGCCGCAGACACCTTTGACTGAAACGCCGGAAACCGGCCGTTGCGGCGTCCCGTCACTGTCGGAACGCCTCTGGGGCGACATATAGAAACTTGCCGCCCCGAGGGCAAGAGAAGGCCGGAAACCTCGTCTTTCCGGCCGCACGCGGGATCGCCCCTCCCGGTCCGCAGAGAGGGGCTGTCGCGCGCGAACGAAAAGTCAGATGAGGCGCAGGCGGAGCGCGATCGCAATCGCCTGCATGCGGTTGACGGCCTGGAGCTTGCGGGTGGCGCTCTTGAAATAGCTGCTCACCGTATAGACCGAGATGCCGAGGATGATGGCGATCTCGTCGCTGCTCTTGCCGGCCGCCGCCCAGCGCAGGCACTCGACCTCGCGGCTCGACAGCTTTTCCCGCCCCGCCGTCGCCGCGACAAAGGTCTTTTCCAGGCATTCAAACAGCTGGAGGGCGGCGAAATGCAGCTCCGTCAGCTCCGGCCGGGCAAGCGGCGTGCGCGTGCCGGAAAAGACCATCAGATAGGGATCGGAGGTCGTGGAATGCATGAGCAGCGCCGTGGAGCCGGAAAGGCCGTAGCTTTCGGCGAGCGTGATCGCCTCGCCGGCCTGGCCGCTTTCCCAGTCCGATGGTGCCAGAAGCGAGCTGTCGCCCTGGACCGGCAGCTTCGTCATGCCGGTCTCGATCGCCAGACGGCTGACGTGAAACAGATTCATCGCATCATATTTGCGCACGAGATCGGCCGGCCAGTTGCTGACGAGCAGGCGCTCGGCAAAGCGCTGCTGGCCATTGGCCGGAAAACGCGACACCAGGAAATGGCTGAAGCGAAAATGGTTGGCGCACTGGCGCATGAGGTGCAGCACCTCATATTCGGTCTGCACGGATTCAATATTGGCCGTCGACAGGAATTCGGGCGACCAACCCTGCTGCAGGAGCATGTTGTCTGGATCTCTCATTTTCCGTTTCCAACAGCCGGCGCGGACGCGCGCCGGGCTCGTGTGCATTCTCGGTCCGGAAAATTACAGGAGCACCATCGCGTACAGACACGACGAAAAACGCCGCGTCAGCCATGTCCCAAAGGGAAACAGCTCGCGGATAGAATTCATTTGGATGCATCCTGGGGGCTTCCGGTGACATCAACGATGCCGCCCCCAAATTTTGGGGCTTATTAGCAGTATTTGAATAAAAGAGAAACGTTTTATTTGCATGGCTCCCATGCAGGCTCTGCGCGAGCGCGCATAGACAAACGTAACGGAAACCAGCGCTTACAGAGCCCCGCACGATCGGCGAAGCCGCTCAAATGATTAGAAAATTGTTAGCATGCGTTTAGGCAAATCTTAAATGTGGCAAGCTACAGTCCGGGGATATGGTCTTGAGTTTATGTAGAGAGTCCAATGACCGATCTGATACGACCACGCGTTAAATACGTCATCGGCCCCGATGGCAGCCCTCTGACAATTGCCGATCTGCCGCCGGCTAATACGCGGCGCTGGGTGATTCGCCGGAAGGCAGAAGTCGTCGCCGCGGTACGCGGCGGGCTCTTGAGCCTCGAAGAAGCCTGTGAACGTTATACGCTGACGGTCGAAGAATTCCTCTCCTGGCAGTCCTCCATCAACGACCATGGCCTTGCCGGCCTGCGCACCACGCGCATCCAGCAATACCGCCACTAGCGTCCCATTTTTGATCAAGACCCCTACGGCTGCGCCTTGCGCAGCCGTAGTTCTTTTTATCAATATTCAGCGCGGTTGCAGCTTCATCTGCAGGAGCCCGGTCATGATGGCCGAGGCGGCGTAGAACCACAGGCCGGGCTGGGTGAAGGCCGAGGCCATGCCGCTCGTCTTCGCCGCGACGATGACCAGCGCCACCAGCATCACATCCATCATCGACCATTTGCCGAGCAGCGGAAGCAGCCGGGCGATCCAGTTCGCCTTGCCGTCAGCCGGCGTCGGCGCGGTCGCCTCCAGCGCTATGGCGAAGAGCTTGATGACCGGGAAGACGATGGAAAACAGGCCGACCAGCACGGCCAGCGCGCCGCTGCCCTGCACCCAGAGCGAGACGACGATATCGATCAGCGAGGGCGTCTCGTTGAAGAAATACAGTTTTTCGAAGCGCACGAGCGGCAGGACGAGACCGAAGGCCAGGAACAGCGCGGAGAGCACGAGAAGAGCGGGTACGGCGAGAATCATGGGCACACGTCGAAGGTTTCGATGCGTCCTGCATAGCATTCGCGAGGCGCCGACGCAGCACACTCCGTTCACATCCGGATGGCTTGCCGTATCAGCCGGGACAGGAAAGGATGGCACCAACGCAACCGCAAGCGAGGACCATCATGGATATCAAGGACGAAGAAACCGGCTCGAAGGGCCGCTATTCCACCATCGTCGAGGGGCATGAGGCGGAGGTGACATACTCCCGCACCTCGCCGAAGCTCGTCATCGTCGATCATACCGGCGTGCCGGATGCGTTGCGCGGCAAGGGGGTCGGCCAGGCGCTGGCCGCCCATGCGGTGGAGGCGGCGCGGGCGGGCGGCTGGAAGATCATGCCGCTCTGCCCCTTCTTCCGGGCGCAGGCGATGCGCCACAAGGACTGGCAGGACGTGGTCAATCTCTAAACGGAAATTGACGCAACGCGAAGAACCCTCGTGAGCGGTCTTCCGGCCGCTCGCGAAGGTCCTTCGAATTGAAACGGATCAGGCGCGAAGCCGAACCGCGTTGTCGCGCTCTTCCAGCGCCGAAGCCTTGGCGAACTCCGCCTCCGCCTCTTCCAGTGCCAGTTCCGCCGCATCCTGCTGCACCTTCAGTTCCCGGATGGAGACCTGAAGATTGTCGGAGCGCTGACGCGCTGCCTTGGCGAAGGTGGGATAAGCGAAGTGGTTGGGATCGGTGATCCCGGACTTCTTTTCCTCGATGGCGATCTGGGTTTCCAGTTCCTTCGACATCCGTTCGAATTCGGACATCATCAACTGAAGCTGGGCCAGCTGCCGTCTCTTGTCTTTCACCTGAAATTCCTTCAGGCGAACTAGGCTCTCACGCGACTTCATACGCAATACTCCCGTGGATAGCGAGACCCCGGCATTGGAGCGAATGGCAGCCTGATTCTCTCGGCAACCACGCGCTCCGCATTCCAAATCAGCCCCCGAAGCGCGGTGTTTTCCACACGCCGGAAGCCGTCTTGCGCCCGAAACCCGGCAAAACGCACCGGGCCCCGAAAAAAATTCAGCGATATTAATAAAACCCTACCGCTGGTAACCTTTCGTTTACGGGCATCGTTAATCATAGGTGTGAGGATTTAAGGCTCAGTAAATGCGGTTCGCAAAAAAGAGGTGGGGCGCATTGATGAGTCGAAAGAGTCGGTTAGCTGTGTTTCTTGAAGAAACATATTAAGAGACACAATTCTGATTCATCCATAAAATCAGGAGCCTGCCTAAAATAATTAACAGATCGATGCATCTTGCCAAAGTGAATCAGGATTTGTTAACCATTTCGTGGCAGCCTCCAAATCAGGCAACGACTGGATCCGTATCGCGTAGGGGGCCAGAAACCTTGAGCGGCGGAAAAGGGGACAGATATGCGGGTTCTACTCATTGAGGACGACAGCGCGACGGCGCAGAGCATCGAATTGATGCTGAAGTCCGAAAGTTTTAATGTGTATACCACCGACCTCGGCGAGGAAGGTGTCGATCTGGGCAAGTTGTACGATTACGACATCATCCTGCTCGATCTGAACCTCCCCGACATGTCGGGTTACGAGGTTCTGCGCACGCTTCGCCTGTCCAAGGTCAAGACGCCGATCCTCATCCTCTCCGGCATGGCCGGCATCGAGGACAAGGTGCGCGGCCTCGGCTTCGGTGCCGACGACTACATGACCAAGCCCTTCCACAAGGACGAGCTCGTCGCCCGCATTCACGCCATCGTGCGGCGTTCCAAGGGCCATGCCCAGTCGGTCATCTCGACGGGCGAGCTCATCGTCAACCTCGACGCCAAGACGGTCGAGGTCGGTGGCCAGCGTGTCCACCTGACGGGCAAGGAATACCAGATGCTGGAGCTGCTTTCGCTCCGCAAGGGCACCACGCTCACCAAGGAAATGTTCCTGAACCACCTTTATGGCGGCATGGACGAGCCGGAACTGAAGATCATCGACGTCTTCATCTGCAAGCTGCGCAAGAAGCTTGCGAACGCCGCCGGCGGCGCGAACTATATCGAGACGGTCTGGGGCCGCGGCTACGTGCTGCGCGAGCCCGATGGCGACTTCGCCGAAAGCGCCTGATACCACCCTCCCCGCTCCAGAATTCCGACCCGCCGCTTCGCCGGCGGGTTTTTTCGTTGTGCGACAGAGAGAGTAAGCCCGGAACGAAAAACGCGGCCGGCTCTTCACGAGCGGCCGCGTTCATGTCGTCAGATTAAGGTCTATCGTTTCAGGCGGCGATCGAAAGATTGCCGAAGACCTGGGTCAGGATCTTGCGGTCGAACGGCTTCAGCAGGAAGTCGTCGGCACCGGCGCGCTTGCCCATCATCATCTTCTTGAGGTCCGCCTCGACCACGCAATAGTAGATGCGCACCGACTTGCCCTGCGGCAGGTTGCGGATATTGCCGATCAGCTCGATCGCACCGTCCATCGTCGCATCGACGATGATGATGTTCGGCAGCTCCGCCTCACAACGCACCAGCGCCTCGAGCGAGCTCGACGCTTCCAGCACGAGGAAATTGAAACCGGAGAGAATACGCTTGCCGACCTTACGGACGACGTCGGAACCATCGGCGATCATCAACCGCTGCATTAGCTGCTCCTAGGGTCTCCCGCTCTTGAGCTGCGGGAAGATTACAGGTTGCAACTGTACCGGCGGCTGGCAAACAAAGCGTTAGCGGCCATGGTTAACAAACCCTGGCCGCATTGTTTTACGCCTCGGCGGCGACCACGCGGGCGGAGAAGACGATCTCTTCGGGCGAAGCCGCCACGTCGAGCTGCATGCCCGCCTCGTCCGCCAGCAGCACCGTGTAATAGGGCTGGATGGAATGGGCATCGACCGACTCTTCCGGCGTGCCGGAGAGGATCTCCATGAATTTCGGCGGCACGCGCAGCATGCGGCCCTTGGCGGTGAGCTTGAAGACCGCGTCGGTCTCCGGGTTCTCCAGCGTCACGTCGATCGAGCCGCCACGCGGGATGGCGCCATAGGCGACGAGGAACAGGTTGAGCAGCAGCTTGACCCGGTTCTTCGCGACGATGGCGCGCGGCCCCGTCCAGGTGATTTCGGTCTTCTTCTCGGCGACGGCGAAATCGCGCGCCGCCTTTTCCGCCTCGCCCGTATCGATGGAGGCGCCGACCGAGCCGGAGGCGCCAAAAGCGAGCCGTGCGAACTTCAGCCGGACGGAGGCATTCAGCGCGCTGGTGCGGATGAGGTCCATCGCCTCCGAATCAGCGCCGCCCTCGTCGAGCAGTTCCAGCCCGTTGTTGATCGCGCCGACGGGCGAGATGACGTCATGGCAGACGCGGCTGCAAAGAAGCGCTGCCAGGTCGGGACCGGTCAGCGTAAGGTTCGGATTTTTCGCCATAAATTTCTCCCAGGTCCACGTATTCTTGCAACGCGGCGGCCTCACAGGGCACTGTCGCGGGCATCCTGCGCGACGCATAACACGCCGGAATTGCGCGAGGCGTACCCGAATTGAAGACAGCCATAATGACACCACATTTGGTAAACCGATTGTTAAGACGATCGGATCAAATTGCTGCATGGAACGGGGCCGAGACATGAAGGAAGGCGAACGGGACATGCGTGTTTCAAAACTGGTCACGACGGCGTTCAGGATCGTCACAACGGCGCTGCTGGCGCTCTTCTGGATTTTGCCGGCTCAGGCACAGCAGAGCAGCGGCCAATATTCCATGCAGGAAATCGTCGATGCCGGCCACGGCTTCTTCGGCTCCACCTCGGGTGGCCTTGCCAAGGTGGTCGAACGCGCTTTCGAATCCCACGGCCTGCCCAACGGCTACATTCTCGGCCAGGAAGGGTCCGGCGCCTTCGTCGCGGGCCTGACCTATGGCGAGGGCACGCTGAACACCAAGAATGCCGGCCAGCATTCGGTGTTCTGGCAAGGCCCGTCGCTCGGCCTCGACTGGGGCGGCCAGGGCAGCCGCACCATGATGCTCGTCTACAATCTGCCCGACGTCAATGCGCTCTATGAGCGCTACGGCGGCGTTTCCGGCTCGGCCTATGTCATTGCCGGCGTCGGCATGCAGGTCAATGTCAACCGCGACGTCGTGCTCGTGCCGATCCGCACCGGCGTCGGCGCCCGCATCGGCATCAATGCCGGCTACCTGAAGCTCACCCGCGAGCCGACCTGGAATCCCTTCTGATCGCCCACCCGGTCGCCCCTTGGTCGCCCTCTGGTCGAATGAACGGCGGCCCTCGCCCGTCAGGTTAACCGAGAGTTGATTTCGCCGGGCATCCCCCTGTGAAAGTTCGGGCGAGCCGCTATAGTGCGCTTGCTTGAACCGTTTTGGGCCGTTTTGGAACGAGTGGACCTGTGATCGAGTATGCCCTTCTCTTCGCGCTCGGCTTTCTCGCCGCCACGCTGACCGGTCTGCTCGTCGCGCCGGCCATCCAGAAGCGCGTCGTCAAGTTCACCGAAGAGCGCATGCGCGCCACGATGCCGCTCAGCCCGCAGGAAGTGCGGGCGCAGAAGGACATGGCCCGCGCCGCCTATGCCGCGGAAAACGCCCGCCTGTCCCAGAGCGTGCGCCGCGAGCGCGAAAAACACACGCTGGAAATGGTGCGCAACGAGAAACTGCTGTCGCAGGCTGCCGCGATCGGCACGGAAAACGCCGAGCTGCACGCCCAGATCGCCGACATGAACATCGAGGCCGGCGACATGCGCTCGGCGCTGCGCCGCGAGGAAATGAAGACCGAGCAGCTGAAGACGGCGCTTTCGACTGCCGACCGCGAAATCCGCGGCAAGGAAGCCGACATCGAGAGCCTTCACGGCCGCATCGATCATCTCGAGGCGGACCTCGACAATATGAAGATCGACCTCGCCACCCGCGACACGGCGATGGAGAACCTGAAGAGCCGCATCGGCAATCTCAAGGACGAGCGCGACAAGCTGCGCGAGGACATCAAGACGGCGAGCCAGGCGGCAAAATCGCTGGAAATTCGCCTGTCGCGCGAAGAGGGCCGCGTGCGCCAGCTCGAAACGCGGCTGACGCGCGAGCTCGCCGGCAGCGCCGACAAGGACAATGCAATCGAACGGCGCATCGCGGAAATCAACCGCCTGCGCGACAAGGTGAAGACGTTGACAGCGGAAAACAAGGATACGGTGAAAGCGATGCGGTCCACCGGGCTCGCCCGCACCATCGCGACAAGCCGCATTTCCGCCCGCCGCACCGAAAAGCTGGTGCCGCCGCCGATCGATATCGGCGCGCTGGAAGAGGACGTGCGCAATCAGGGCACCGCACTTTCGGAACGGCTGCTCGCCGCGAAAACCGGTGACAACGACGCCGCGCTGCGCGAAGAAATGGCCGATCTCGCCAGCAAGATGATCGTGCTGACGGCCGCGCGCGAGGGTGCCGGCTCGCCGGTGCACGACCTCATCGCCACGATCGACCCGGCGCTTGATGGCGACGAGCGCAGCCTCGCCCAGCGCGTGCGCGAACAGATCAGCGGCGACGAAGCTTGATTCGTCCCCGGAGGGCGGCATGAAGGCAGCAATCCTGGCATTGGTGATCGGCATTTCCGGCGCGACCGCCCCCTCGCCCAAGCAGGCGATGAGCATCGACGGGCGCTATTGCGGCCGGCTGTGGAGCAATGGCGACTTGGTCGAGGCGATCACCGTGCTGTCGCTGACAGGCGACGGCCGGCTCACCGGCACCTATGAATTCGCCGACGGCGACGGCCGCAGCACGGGCACGCTGACGGAAGACCCGCCTGGCAAGGGGAGTGTTTACATTGAACGCTTTTGAGATTCTGCTATGGGGGTGATTTGCGTGGAGGCAGGTGATGGATTGCCCGGGCTGTGGTGGTGTCGATCTGATCAAGCGCGGCAGCAAGGCCGGCCATCA
>NZ_WHSB02000002.1 GCF_010994755.1 Shinella lacus | reverse complement strand
CGATCCTGGTCTGCTCGGCTGCTGACGGCCCGATGCCGCAGACCCGCGAGCACATCCTGCTCGCCCGCCAGGTCGGCGTTCCGGCAATCGTCGTGTTCCTCAACAAGGTCGACCAGGTCGACGACGCTGAACTCCTCGAGCTCGTCGAGCTGGAAGTGCGCGAACTGCTGTCGTCCTACGACTTCCCGGGCGACGACATTCCGATCGTCAAGGGTTCGGCTCTGGCCGCTCTCGAAGATTCGGACAAGAAGATCGGTGAAGACGCGATCCGCGAGCTGATGGCCGCTGTCGACGCGTACATCCCGACGCCGGAGCGTCCGATCGACCAGCCGTTCCTGATGCCGATCGAAGACGTGTTCTCGATCTCGGGCCGCGGTACGGTTGTGACGGGTCGCGTCGAGCGCGGCATCGTCAAGGTCGGTGAAGAAGTCGAGATCGTCGGCATCCGCCCGACCTCGAAGACGACGGTTACCGGCGTTGAAATGTTCCGCAAGCTGCTCGACCAGGGCCAGGCCGGCGACAACATCGGCGCTCTCGTTCGCGGTGTGAACCGTGACGGCGTCGAGCGTGGCCAGATCCTGTGCAAGCCGGGTTCGGTCAAGCCGCACAAGAAGTTCATGGCAGAAGCCTACATCCTGACGAAGGAAGAAGGCGGCCGTCATACGCCGTTCTTCACGAACTACCGTCCGCAGTTCTACTTCCGCACGACGGATGTGACGGGCATTGTTTCGCTGCCGGAAGGTACGGAAATGGTCATGCCGGGCGACAACGTCACGGTTGCCGTCGAGCTGATCGTTCCGATCGCGATGGAAGAAAAGCTGCGCTTCGCGATCCGCGAAGGCGGCCGCACCGTCGGCGCAGGCATCGTTGCTTCGATCGTCGAGTAAGACGTAAGGCCCTAGGCCGCTGAAAAAGGAAGGGCAGGGGTTCACCCTGCCCCTCCGGTCTTTGAAAATTTAGCGGACTGGCCTTTCGGCAATTGTGTTTTCGTGTGCGTTCCTTTATGGAACCGCCAGAATCAAAAAGCGCGTATTCCCAAGAGAATCGCGCGGATAACGAACTAAGGAAAAGTCGTATGAACGGCCAGAACATCCGCATCCGCCTCAAGGCGTTTGACCACCGGATCCTTGATGCCTCCACGCGCGAGATCGTGTCGACGGCAAAGCGCACCGGCGCAAGCGTCCGCGGCCCCGTTCCGCTCCCGACCCGTATTGAAAAGTTCACGGTCAACCGGTCGCCCCACGTCGACAAGAAGAGCCGCGAACAGTTCGAGATGCGCACGCACAAGCGCCTGCTCGACATTGTAGATCCGACCCCGCAGACCGTTGACGCTCTCATGAAGCTCGACCTTGCGGCCGGTGTAGACGTAGAGATCAAGCTCTAAGTCCGGCGTAAGCCGAAATAACAAGGAAGGTACGTGGCATTAGCCGACGTCTTCTAAAAACGGGAAACCCGACGGCCTTCGAGGCCCGAGTGGAATCCTTAAACCAAGAGGCATGAAGGGGCTCCCTTACTTTGGGAATACCCCGACAGGACTTCTAAGAGGATTGAACCATGCGTTCAGGTGTGATTGCACAGAAAGTAGGGATGACTCGCGTCTATAATGACGCAGGTGAGCATATCCCTGTAACAGTATTGCGACTGGACAACGTCCAGGTCGTGGCCCAGCGCACGCAGGACAAGAACGGCTACACGGCCGTCCAGCTCGGCGCCGGCACCTCCAAGGTGAAGAACACGGCAAAGGCACTGCGCGGCCAGTTCGCCGCTGCAAGCGTCGAGCCGAAGGCCAAGCTCGTCGAGTTCCGCGTTTCGGAAGACAACCTCATCGACATCGGCGCGGAACTGACCGCGAGCCACTTTGTCGCAGGTCAGCTCGTCGACGTTACCGGCACCACGATCGGTAAGGGTTTCGCCGGTGCCATGAAGCGCCACAACTTCGGTGGTCTTCGTGCAACGCACGGCGTGTCCGTCTCGCACCGTTCGCACGGTTCGACGGGTAACAACCAGGACCCGGGCAAGGTCTGGAAGGGCAAGCGCATGGCTGGTCACATGGGCCAGACGCGCGTCACCACCCAGAACCTCGAAGTCGTCTCGACCGACGAAGAGCGTGGTCTCATCCTCGTTAAGGGCGCAGTCCCGGGCTCCAAGGGTGCCTGGATCGTCGTTCGTGACGCCGTCAAGTCCGGCACCCCGTCCGACGCGCCGCGTCCGGCCGCCGTGCGCGCCGCAGTCAAGTAAGGGAGCCTGATCATGGATCTCAAAGTCACGACCCTCGAGGGGAAGGACGCCGGCAAGGTCTCCCTCTCCGACGCGATTTTCGGCCTCGAGCCGCGCGAAGACATCATTGCCCGCGTCGTCCGCTGGCAGCTCGCCAAGAAGCAGCAGGGCAGCCACAAGTCGCTGACCCGCGCCGAGGTTTCCCGCACGGGCGCCAAGATGTACAAGCAGAAGGGTACGGGCCGCGCTCGTCACCATTCGGCTCGTGCACCGCAGTTCCGCGGCGGCGGCAAGGCCCACGGCCCGGTTGTTCGCAGCCATGCCCACGACCTGCCCAAGCAGGTTCGCGCGCTCGGCCTGCGCCATGCGCTCTCGGCAAAGCTGAAGGCTGAAAACCTGATCATCATCGACGATCTGGTTGCTGCCGAAGCAAAGACGAAGGCTCTCGCCGGCGTATTCGCCTCGCTCGGCCTCACCAATGCCCTCATCATCGGCGGCTCGGAACTTGACGGCAACTTCAAGCTCGCAGCCCGCAACATCCCGAACGTGGATGTTCTTCCGATCCAGGGTATCAATGTTTACGACATCCTGCGCCGCGGCAAGCTCGTGCTCTCCAAGGCTGCTGTAGAAGCCCTCGAGGAGCGGTTCAAATGACGGATCTTCGCCACTACGATGTGATCGTATCTCCTTCGATCACCGAAAAGTCGACGCTGGTATCCGAAAACAACCAGGTCGTCTTCAACGTTGCCAAGCGCGCTTCCAAGCCTGAAATCAAGGCTGCAGTGGAAGCACTCTTCGGCGTCAAGGTCACGGCTGTGAACACGCTCGTCCGCAAGGGCAAGATCAAGCGTTTCCGCGGCTTCGCCGGCCGGCAGGGAGATGTCAAGAAGGCTATCGTCACGCTCGCTGACGGTCAGTCCATCGACGTCTCCACCGGGCTCTAATCGGGCACTCGGCTAAAGAGGAAACAGAAAAATGGCATTGAAAAGCTACAACCCGACCACTCCGAGCCAGCGCCAGCTGGTCATCGTCGACCGGTCGGGCCTTTACAAGGGCAAGCCCGTAAAGGCTCTGACCGAAGGTCTCTCCAAGAGCGGTGGCCGTAACAACCTGGGTCGCATCACTGCCCGCTTCATCGGCGGCGGTCACAAGCGTACCTACCGTCTCGTCGACTTCAAGCGTCGCAAGTTCGACGTCGAAGGCACGGTCGCGCGTCTGGAATACGACCCGAACCGCACCGCGTTCATCGCGCTGATCGACTACGCTGACGGCGAGCAGGCCTATATCCTGGCACCGCAGCGCCTGGCAGCCGGCGACAAGGTCATCGCGTCCGACAAGGCCGTTGACGTCAAGCCCGGCAACACCATGCCGCTGCAGTACATCCCGGTTGGCTCGATCGTTCACAACGTCGAGATGAAGCCGGGCAAGGGCGGCCAGATCGCCCGCTCCGCCGGCACCTTCGTCCAGCTGGTCGGCCGCGACCAGGGCATGGCGATCCTTCGCCTGAACTCGGGCGAACAGCGCCTGGTTCACTCGTCCTGCCTCGCCACGATTGGCGCCGTATCCAACCCGGACCACGGCAACATCAACGACGGCAAGGCTGGTCGCACGCGTTGGCGCGGCAAGACCCCGCACAACCGCGGCGTCGTCATGAACCCGGTCGACCACCCGCACGGCGGTGGTGAAGGTCGCACCTCCGGTGGTCGTCACCCGGTATCCCCGTGGGGCAAGCCCACCAAGGGCAAGCGTACCCGCTCGAACAAGTCGACCGACAAGTTCATCATGCGCTCGCGCCACTTGAAGAAGAAGTAAGAGAGGTAGTCAGGAATGGCTCGTTCAGTATGGAAAGGCCCGTTTGTTGACGGCTATCTTCTCAAGAAGGCTGAGAAGGTTCGTGAAGGCGGTCGCAGCGAAGTGATCAAGATCTGGAGCCGTCGCTCCACGATCCTGCCGCAGTTCGTCGGTCTCACCTTCGGCGTCTACAACGGCAGCAAGCATATCCCGGTGGCCGTCAACGAAGACATGGTTGGCCACAAGTTTGGTGAATTCGCTCCGACCCGGACCTATTACGGTCACGGCGCGGACAAGAAGGCGAAGAGGAAGTAACGATGGGCAAGGCTAAAGCCGAACGTCGGCTGAAGGATAACGAGGCGCAGGCCATCGCGCGCACGATCCGCGTCAGCCCCCAGAAGCTCAACCTGCTTGCTGCGCTGATCCGCGGCAAGAAGGTCGACCGGGCGCTCGCCGAACTTGAATTCTCGCGCAAGCGTAGCGCCGAGACCGTCAAGAAGACGCTGGAATCCGCTATCGCCAACGCAGAAAACAACCACGACCTCGACGTGGACTCGCTGATCGTCGCGGAAGCGTATGTCGGCAAGTCCATTGTCATGAAGCGTTTCCACGCTCGTGGCCGCGGCCGCGCATCGCGGATCGAGAAGCCTTTCTCGCATCTCACGATCGTCGTCCGTGAAGTCGAAGCCAAAGGGGAGGCCGCATAATGGGCCAGAAGATTAATCCAATCGGTTTCCGCCTCGGCATCAACCGTACCTGGGACAGCCGTTGGTTCGCCGACAATGCCGAATACGGCCAGCTGCTCCACGAAGACCTTAAGATCCGCGCTTTCGTCATGGAAGAGCTGAAGCAGGCCGGTATCGCCAAGGTCGTCATCGAGCGTCCGCACAAGAAGTGCCGCGTCACGATCCACTCGGCTCGCCCGGGTCTGATCATCGGCAAGAAGGGTGCAGACATCGAGAAGCTTCGCAAGAAGCTTGCCGCGATGACGAACTCGGAAACGCACCTCAACATCGTTGAAGTGCGCAAGCCGGAAGTCGACGCAACCCTCGTTGCCCAGTCGATCGCCCAGCAGCTCGAGCGCCGCGTGGCTTTCCGCCGTGCGATGAAGCGCGCTGTTCAGTCCGCGATGCGTCTTGGCGCCGAAGGCATCAAGATCACCTGCGCAGGCCGTCTCGGCGGCGCGGAAATCGCCCGTACGGAATGGTACCGCGAAGGTCGCGTTCCGCTTCACACGCTGCGTGCGGACATCGATTACGGTACGGCTGAAGCCGAAACCGCATTCGGCATCTGCGGCATCAAGGTCTGGATCTTCAAGGGCGAAATCCTTGAACACGACCCGATGGCTTCGGAGCGTCGCGCAAGCGAAAGTGACAGCCAGGGTCCCGCCAGCCGCGAACGCGGCGATCGTGGCGACCGTCGTCGTGAAAACGCGTAACAGTCGCGTTTGGCAGCCAATATCGGAGAAGTAAAAAAATGTTGCAGCCAAAGCGTACCAAGTATCGCAAGCAGTTCAAGGGCCGCATCAAGGGTGTCGCCAAGGGCGGCTCCGACCTCGCTTTCGGCGAGTTCGGCTTGAAGGCTCAGGAACCGAATCGCGTTAACGCTCGCGAGATCGAAGCGGCCCGCCGCGCGATCACGCGTTACATGAAGCGTGCCGGCCGTGTGTGGATCCGTGTGTTCCCCGACGTGCCGGTCACCGCCAAGCCTACCGAAGTCCGCATGGGTAAGGGTAAGGGCTCGGTCGAATACTGGGCGGCCAAGGTCAAGCCTGGTCGTATGATGTTCGAGATCGACGGTGTCTCCGAGGAGATCGCCCGCGAGGCGCTTCGTCTCGGCTCGGCCAAGCTCTCGGTCAAGACGCGCTTCGTACAGCGCATTGCAGAGTAAGGAGCGAGTAGGATGAAAGCCGTAGACGTTCGCGCGCTTAGCGCCGACCAGCTCAACGATGAGCTTGCCAAGCTGAAGAAAGAGCAGTTCAACCTGCGCTTCCAGAAGGCGACTGGCCAGCTCGAGAAGACCTCGCGCATCAACGAAGTCCGCAAGGACATCGCGCGCGTCAAGACCATTGCCCGCCAGAAGGCGGCAGAAGCCAAGGCCTAAGGACCGAAAACGATGCCGAAACGCATTCTGCAGGGCACTGTAGTCAGTGACAAGAACGAAAAGACCGTTGTCGTTCGCGTCGAGCGCCGCTTTGCCCACCCGCTGCTTCAGAAGACCGTTCGCCGGTCCAAGAAGTACAAGGCGCATGACGAAAACAACCAGTACAAGGTCGGTGACGTCGTTTCCATCGAGGAATGCGCACCCATCTCCAAGGACAAGCGCTGGACCGTCGTATCGGCCCACGCCTAAAAACATCGGAATTTGCGCCGGGCCCTTGTGTTCGGCGCGAAAACCTGTATGAAGCAGCGCAAGGACGCTCGGAATCACGAGCGTCTTTTGCTTTGAGCGCACGGAAGGTCCCATCGGCTCGCCGATCAGTGGAAACCACCCTGACAAAAGACCATCCCGCGCGAAAACACGTATTTCCATAAGCTGGAACAGGGGGCTAACACCCAACCGGTCCGGTAAAACAAGAAGGCGACCTGACATGATTCAGATGCAGACTAACCTCGACGTCGCGGATAATTCCGGCGCACGTCGTGTCATGTGCATCAAGGTGCTGGGCGGCTCCAAGCGTAAGTACGCTTCGGTCGGCGACATTATCGTCGTCTCGATCAAGGAAGCCATCCCGCGCGGCCGCGTGAAGAAGGGTGACGTGATGAAGGCGGTTGTCGTTCGCACCGCCAAGGACATCCGCCGCCCCGATGGTAGCGTTATCCGTTTCGACAACAACGCAGCCGTCCTGATCGACAATAAGAAAGAGCCCATCGGCACCCGTATCTTCGGACCGGTTCCGCGCGAACTTCGCGCAAAGAACCACATGAAGATCATCTCGCTGGCTCCGGAAGTACTCTAAGGAGCGATGGCTATGCAGAAGATTCGTAAGGGCGACAAGGTCGTCGTACTCACCGGCAAGGACAAGGGCCGTACCGGTGAAGTTGTTCAGGTCATGCCGAAGGAAGACCGCGCGGTCGTCAAGGGTATCAACCTGGTGAAGCGTCACCAGCGTCAGTCCCAGACCCAGGAAGCCGGCATCATCACCAAGGAAGCTTCGATCCACCTGTCGAACATCGCGATCGCCGACCCCAAGGACGGCAAGCCGACCCGCGTCGGTTTCAAGGTCGAGGGCGACAAGAAGGTTCGTGTAGCAAAGCGTTCGGGAGTGTCGATCGATGGCTGACACCAAGTATGAGCCGCGCCTCAAGAAGGAATACGTCGAGCGTATCCGCAAGGCGCTTCAGGAGCAGTTCTCCTTCGCCAACGAGATGCAGATCCCGCGTCTCGACAAGGTCGTCATCAACATGGGTGTTGGTGAATCGACGGGCGATTCGAAGAAGCCGTCCGTAGCGGCTGGCGACCTCGCAGCGATTGCCGGCCAGAAGCCGGTCATCACGCGCGCCCGCAACTCCATCGCCGGCTTCAAGCTGCGCGAAGGCATGCCGATCGGCGCGAAGGTTACGCTGCGCGGCGCCCGCATGTATGAATTTCTGGATCGCCTCGTGAACATCGCGCTGCCCCGCGTACGCGACTTCCGTGGTCTGAACCCGAAGTCCTTCGATGGCCGTGGCAACTTCGCCATGGGTATCAAGGAGCACATTGTGTTCCCGGAGATCAACTACGACAAGGTTGATCAGATGTGGGGCATGGACATCATCGTTTGCACGACGGCAAAGACGGACGACGAAGCACGGGCTCTTCTGAAAGAGTTCAACTTCCCGTTCCGCGCCTGATCCGTAACGACAAGCGTAAAGAAGGATAACTGTTATGGCGAAAACGAGCGCAGTTGAAAAGAACAAGCGCCGCCGCAAACTGGTTGCCAGCCAGGCCGCTAAGCGTGCCCGCCTGAAGGCCATCATCCAGAACCAGGCTCTTCCGATCGAAGAGCGCTTCAAGGCGACCTTGAAGCTTGCCGAACTTCCGCGCAATGGTTCCAAGACCCGCATCCGCAACCGCTGCGAAGTAACGGGCCGTCCGCGCGCCTTTTATCGCAAACTCGGAATGTCGCGTATTGCGCTTCGTGAACTGGGCAATTCCGGCAAGGTGCCGGGCATTGTCAAGTCGAGCTGGTAAGGAGACGGGCACATGTCTATGACTGATCCTCTGGGCGATATGCTCACCCGCATCCGCAACGGCGCCGCACGCCGCAAGTCCAGCGTTTCGACGCCGGCTTCCAAGCTGCGCGCCCGCGTTCTGGACGTCCTTCAGTCCGAAGGTTACATCCGCGGATATTCGGAAGTCGAATTCGGCAACGGCAAGGCCGAGCTGAACATCGAACTCAAGTACTACGAAGGCGCGTCCGTGATCCGCAAGATCGACCGCGTCTCCAAGCCGGGCCGCCGGGTCTATGTCTCGGTCAAGTCCATTCCGCAGGTCGCGAACGGCCTCGGCATCACCATCCTTTCGACCCCGAAGGGTGTGATGGCCGATCACCAGGCACGCGAACAGAACGTTGGTGGCGAGATTCTTTGCTCGGTCTTCTAAGACTGAGCAAGGATCTCCATAACGAACAGACAGGATAAAACAATGTCTCGTATCGGTAAGAAGCCCGTTCCGGTTCCCGCTGGTGTCACCGCGACCGTCGATGGTCAGACGGTCACCGCGAAGGGCCCGAAGGGCGAACTGTTCTTCGTCGCAAACGACGAAGTTTCGGTGAAGCTCGAAGACAACGCAGTTGTCGTTCAGCCGATCAACACGTCCAAGGATGCTCGTTCCAAGTGGGGCATGTCCCGCACGATGGTCGAGAACATCTTCAAGGGTGTGAAGGACGGCTACGAGCGCAAGCTCGAAATCAACGGCGTCGGCTACCGCGCGTCGCTGCAGGGCAAGAACCTGCAGCTCGCACTCGGCTTCAGCCACGACGTGGTCTACCAGACGCCGGAAGGCATCTCGATCGCTGTACCGAAGCCGACGGAAATCATCATCTCCGGCATCAACAAGCAGCAGGTCGGCCAGGTCGCAGCGGAAATCCGCGAATACCGTGGCCCCGAGCCCTACAAGGGCAAGGGCGTCAAGTATGCCGAAGAGCGGATCGTCCGCAAAGAAGGCAAGAAGAAGTAAGGATCACGCGAAATGGCTAGCAGGAAAGAAGCTCTCGTGCGCCGCGCCAACCGCGTGCGCCGTTCCATCAAGGCGGTCGCCAACGGCCGTCCGCGCCTGTCGGTTCATCGCTCGTCGAAGAACATCTACGTACAGGTTATCGATGACGTGGCCGGCACGACGCTTGCGTCCGCCTCCACGCTCGACACCGATCTGCGCTCGTCTCTGAAGACGGGCGCCGACACGGCAGCAGCCGCTGCCGTCGGCAAGCTCATCGCTGAGCGTGCCGCCAAGGCCGGCGTCAAGGAGGTCGTTTTCGACCGTGGCGCCTTCATCTATCACGGCCGCATCAAGGCTCTTGCCGAAGCTGCGCGTGAAGGTGGTCTTAGCTTCTGATCTTTCGGCTGGGCGCGTAAAGCGCCTGCCGGTCAGCTCAGTTGGGTATTGGTCGCTTCCATTCCCTGAATGGGGGCGACTTTCGTCAATCTGCCGATTGCACCCGGAAAAGAAAAAGGAAAAGGACAATGGCACAGGAAAAGCGCGGTCGCGATGACCGCCAGAACCGCGAAGAGCGCGACAGCGAGTTTGTCGACAAGCTCGTCGCGATCAACCGCGTCGCGAAGGTCGTCAAGGGCGGCCGTCGTTTCGGTTTCGCAGCTCTCGTCGTCGTCGGCGACCAGAAGGGCCGCGTCGGCTTCGGCCACGGCAAGGCTCGTGAAGTTCCGGAAGCAATCCGGAAGGCCACCGAAGCCGCCAAGCGCGACCTCATCTTCGTACCGCTGCGCTCGGGCCGCACGCTGCACCACGACGTGCACGGCCGCCACGGCGCCGGCAAGGTTCTGCTTCGCTCGGCCAAGGCCGGTACCGGCATCATCGCCGGTGGCCCGATGCGCGCCGTCTTTGAAACGCTCGGCGTTCATGACGTCGTCGCCAAGTCGACCGGTTCGTCGAACCCGTACAACATGATCCGTGCGACCTTCGACGCCCTCAAGAGCCAGATGCACCCGAAGGACATCGCGGCACAGCGCGGCATGAAGTACGCCACGCTGCAGGCCCGTCGTGCGTCCGCCGGCGTCGCTTCCGAAGAATAAGGGAGTTTGAACAATGGCTAAGAAAGAAACCGCAACGAAGACGGTGACTGTCGAGCAGATCGGCAGCCCCATCCGCCGTCCGGCCGTACAGCGTGCAACGCTCGTCGGCCTGGGCCTTAACAAGATGCATCGGGTTCGCACGCTGGAAGACACTCCGTCTGTCCGCGGCATGATCCGTGCCGTCCAGCACCTCGTCCGCGTCGTCGACGAGAAGTGAGGGGATAGATCATGAAGCTCAATGAAATCAAGGACAACGAAGGCTCTACCAAGAACCGTAAGCGCGTAGGTCGCGGTATCGGTTCGGGCTCCGGCAAGACCGGCGGCCGCGGTGTGAAGGGTCAGAAGGCACGTTCGGGTGTGGCCATCAACGGCTTCGAAGGCGGTCAGATGCCCATCTACCGTCGCCTGCCGAAGCGCGGCTTCAACAACATCTTCTCGTCCGACTTCGCCATCGTGTCGCTGGGCCGCATCCAGGTCGCCATCGACGCCGGCAAGCTTGACGGCAAGGCAACGGTTGACGCAGCCGCTCTCAAGGCCGCTGGCGTTATCCGCCGCGTCAAGGACGGCGTTCGCATCCTCGCTGACGGCGAACTGACGGCCAAGGTGACCTTCGAAGTCGCCGGCGCCTCCAAGCCCGCCATCGAGAAGATCGAAAAGGCCGGCGGCTCGATCAAGCTGCTTCTTGCAGCTGCGGAAGCCGCTGAATAATTCGACGAAATCTTCGCCCGGTGTGCTTCACACCGGGCGATTTTGCTCCCATATGTGAGCCTCACAGCGACGGCCGGGAACCCCATCCCGCTGTTGTCCGGAATTTAAAACCAGGGTGAGGCCGGGATTGCTTGACAATCCGCGTTTCAACCGGTTTAGGCTCCATCCGCCGAGTTTGCCGCAACGGCAGACGGGCACGACGAATTTCAGCATGAGCAAACGGTCCGAGGAGGGCCGGGCGCCTATGCCAAACGGATCAGCCATTCCGGACCTGGCCGGGCTCCCCGCCGCCGGATCGGCTTCGCGGAGAAATGCATGGCTTCGGCAGCGGAACAACTTGCCTCTAATCTCAACTTCTCGACTTTCGCCAAGGCGGAAGATCTGAAGAAGCGTCTCTGGTTCACGCTGGGCGCGCTGCTCGTCTATCGCCTCGGCACCTATATCCCGTTGCCGGGCCTCAATCCCGATGCCTTCGCCCAGGCCTTCCAGGGCCAGTCCAGCGGCATTCTCGGCCTCTTCAACATGTTCTCCGGCGGCGCCGTCGAGCGCATGGCGATCTTCGCACTCGGCATCATGCCGTACATTTCCGCGTCGATCATCGTGCAGCTGATGACCTCGGTCGTTCCCTCGCTGGAACAGCTGAAGAAGGAAGGCGAACAGGGCCGCAAGATCATCAACCAGTACACCCGCTACGGCACGGTGCTGCTCGGCACGCTGCAGGCCTATGGCATCGCGGTGGGCCTCGAAAGCGGGGCAGGGCTGGTCAACGATCCGGGCTGGTTCTTCCGCATCTCCACCGTCATCTCGCTGCTCGGCGGCACGATGTTCCTGATGTGGCTGGGTGAACAGATCACCTCGCGCGGCATCGGCAACGGTATTTCGCTGATCATCTTCGCCGGCATCGTCGCCGCCCTTCCGGGCGCACTCGCCGGAACCCTCGAACTCGGCCGCACCGGCGCTCTGTCGATCGGCGTGATTCTCGCCGTCGTCGTCATGGCTGTCGTCGTCATCGCGCTCATCGTCTTCGTGGAACGCGCCCAGCGCCGGCTTCTGATCCAGTATCCGAAGCGACAGGTGGGCAACCGAATGTTCCAGGGCGATACGTCGCACCTGCCGCTGAAGCTCAACACCGCAGGCGTCATCCCGGCGATCTTCGCATCCTCGCTGCTGCTGCTGCCGGCAACGCTCGCAGGCTTCTCGAACACCGCCGAGCTGCCGACCTGGGCGACCGCCATCATCGCCGCCCTTGGCCATGGCCAGCCGCTCTACATGCTGCTCTATGCGGGCATGATCGCCTTCTTCGCCTTCTTCTACACGGCCATCGTCTTCAATCCGAAGGATACGGCCGACAATCTGAAGAAGCATGGCGGCTTCATTCCGGGCATCCGTCCGGGCGAACGCACCGCGGAATACATCGACTACGTGCTGACCCGCATTACGGTGATCGGCGCGGCCTACCTGATGTTCGTCTGCATTCTTCCCGAAATTCTCATCGCTCAGACAGGTGTGCCGTTCTACCTTGGTGGTACGTCGCTTTTGATTGTTGTCAGCGTGACCCTTGATACTGTAGCACAGATTCAGGGTCACCTGATTGCTCAGCAGTATGAGGGGCTGATCAAGAAGTCGAAGCTGCGTGGAGGAAAGAGGGGACGATGAGACTGATTTTTCTGGGGCCGCCGGGCGCTGGCAAGGGAACGCAAGCCAAGCTCCTGACGGAGAGGCACGGTATTCCGCAGCTTTCCACGGGTGACATGCTGCGGGCGGCCGTTGCCGCCGGCACGGATGTCGGCAAACGCGCGAAGGCCGTCATGGACGCCGGCCAGCTCGTTTCCGACGCCATCGTCAACGAGATCGTGTCCGACCGAATCGATTCGGCCGACTGTGCCAAGGGCTTCATCCTCGACGGGTACCCGCGCACGGTTCCGCAGGCCGAAGCCCTCGACCGGATCCTCGCCGGCAAGGGCATCGCGCTCGACGCCGTCATCGAGCTGAAGGTCGATGAGGATGCGCTGGTCAAGCGCATGGAGAATCGCGTGGCCGAAACGGTCGCCGCCGGCGGCACGGTTCGCTCCGACGACAATCCGGAAGCCTTCAAGCGCCGCTTGACGGAATACCGCGAAAAGACCGCGCCGCTGTCGAGCTACTACGCATCGACCGGCAAGCTCCAGACGGTCGACGGCATGGCCAATGTCGACGTGGTGACGGCAGAGATTGCCGGAATCCTGGAGAACGCCTGATAGGAGCAATTCCGGGAAAAGTGTGAAGCGGTTGCTTTGCAGCCCGGAATCCGAAAAAGGATCTGCCGGGGAGTTGACTTTTTAGCCGATTCCCCCTTATGACAGCGCCAACTCGCGACATACCATTGCGATCGGCGCGGACTTCCAAGAACGAAGTCCGGGTGCGGTCGCTTTCGACGTGTCACGGACATCAACTGAGCGACGCGGCTTTGGAGCCGCTTCAAATGAAGAAGACCACTTGCCGGATGGCAACTGGAAGCAAGGAGAACAGGCGTGGCACGTATCGCTGGCGTCAACATCCCGACTGCGAAGCGCGTTGTCATCGCGCTGCGTTACATTCACGGGATCGGCCCGAAGTTTGCACAGGAAATCATCGAGAAGGTCGGTATCCCGGCTGATCGTCGCGTTCACCAGCTGACGGACGCAGAAATCCTGCAGATCCGCGAAGCCATCGACCGCGACTACCAGGTCGAAGGCGACCTGCGTCGCGAGACCTCGATGAACATCAAGCGTCTCATGGACCTCGGTTGCTACCGTGGTCTGCGTCACCGTCGTGGCCTTCCGGTCCGCGGTCAGCGCACGCACACCAACGCCCGTACCCGCAAGGGCCCGGCGAAGGCCATTGCAGGCAAGAAGAAGTAATTTCCCGGAAACGGGGAACGGGAGGCTGGCGCGTCGCGCCGGCCTCTTTTGAGTTTCGAGCGGGGCTTGGCGCCAAGCCTTTGTCCCGGTCGGTGGAGCTGCTGGCACTACGGCAGTGACGATATCGCCGCACGCGACGCCCTAGGGCCGGTGTGCAAATTTTATTCAGGGCAGGGGCCAAGCCTCCGCCCGGTGGAGCCGCTGGAACTACGGCGGTGTCGAGATCAACGAAAGGACTATCCATGGCCAAGGAAGCCGCACGCGTCCGCCGTCGCGAACGCAAGAACATCACCTCGGGTGTTGCTCACGTCAATTCTTCGTTCAACAACACGATGATCACCATCACCGATGCACAGGGCAACGCCATTGCCTGGTCGTCGGCCGGTGCAAAGGGCTTCAAGGGTTCGCGCAAGTCGACCCCGTTTGCTGCCCAGATCGCTGCCGAAGACTGCGCCAAGAAGGCCCAGGAACACGGCATGAAGTCGCTGGAAGTCGAAGTCTGCGGTCCGGGTTCCGGCCGTGAATCGGCTCTGCGCGCCCTCCAGGCTGCCGGCTTCATGATCACGTCGATCCGCGACGTGACCCCGATCCCGCACAACGGTTGCCGCCCGCGCAAGAAGCGCCGCGTCTGATCATCGCATTCGAATTGCTGCGGAAGCCGGTTTCCGGCTTTCGCGGATCTTCAGGGCTCGGCCGTCACGATTGGATGGTGGCGGCGAACGGAAGGCAAAACATATGATCCAGAAAAACTGGCAGGAACTGATCAAGCCGAACAAGGTGGAGTTCTCCTCCTCCGGCCGCACCAAGGCAAGCCTTGTTGCCGAGCCGCTGGAGCGGGGCTTTGGCCTGACGCTCGGCAACGCGCTGCGTCGCGTTCTCCTGTCGTCGCTGCGCGGTGCGGCTGTTACCGCCGTGCAGATCGACGGCGTGCTACACGAGTTCTCGTCGATCCCGGGTGTCCGCGAAGACGTGACCGACATCGTGCTTAACATCAAGGAAATCGCCATCAAGATGGATGGCGACGATTCCAAGCGTATGGTCGTGCGCAAGCAGGGTCCGGGCGTCGTAACGGCTGGTGACATCCAGACGGTCGGCGACATCGAGATCCTGAACCCCAACCATGTGATCTGCACCCTCGACGAGGGCGCCGAAATCCGCATGGAGTTCACGGTCAACAACGGCAAGGGCTATGTGCCCGCCGACCGCAACCGTTCCGAAGACGCGCCGATCGGCCTCATCCCGGTCGACAGCCTCTACTCGCCTGTCAAGAAAGTGTCCTACAAGGTGGAAAACACCCGCGAAGGCCAGGTTCTCGACTATGACAAGCTGACGATGTCCATCGAGACCGACGGCTCCGTCACCGGCGAAGATGCGATCGCGTTCGCGGCCCGCATTCTTCAGGACCAGCTCTCGGTCTTCGTCAACTTCGACGAACCGCAGAAGGAAGCCGAAGAAGAGTCGGTCACCGAGCTCGCCTTTAACCCGGCGCTCCTCAAGAAGGTCGACGAACTGGAACTTTCCGTCCGTTCGGCGAACTGCCTGAAGAACGACAACATCGTCTACATTGGCGATCTCATTCAGAAGACCGAAGCCGAAATGCTTCGCACCCCGAATTTTGGTCGCAAGTCGCTGAACGAAATCAAGGAAGTTCTCGCTTCCATGGGCCTGCACCTCGGCATGGAAGTGCCGGCATGGCCGCCTGAGAACATCGAAGATCTCGCAAAGCGTTACGAAGACCAATATTAACCATCAAACGGCAGGTTTTCAGCCTGCATGTGAAGGAGAACCGAGATGCGCCACCAGAATTCGGGCCGCAAACTCAACCGTACTGCCAGCCACCGCAAGGCGATGTTCGCCAACATGGCTGCCTCGCTCATCGAACATGAGCAGATCGTCACCACGCTGCCGAAGGCGAAGGAAATTCGCCCGATCGTCGAGAAGCTCGTCACCCTCGGCAAGCGCGGCGACCTGCACGCTCGCCGCCAGGCGATCTCGCAGATCCGTGACGTTGCCGTCGTCGCCAAGCTGTTCGACGCCATCGCAACCCGTTACGCCACCCGCAATGGCGGCTACCTTCGCATCATGAAGGCCGGCTACCGTCGTGGCGACAACGCTCCGCTCGCCGTCATCGAATTCGTTGACCGCGACGCTTCCGCAAAGGGCGCGAAGGACCTCGCCCGCACGGAAGCCGAAGCGCAGGCCGAAGCAGCCTGATCGCCGGTTTACGGGATTGAATAAAAAAGGCCGGGGCATGTCCCCGGCCTTTTTCTTTGCGGCTATTTCGGCTTTCGCGCCCGCGCCATCAGCGTCCAGCCCCAGTCGCGCCGTTCCATGATGGTGCGCCATGCGTGGCCGACGGCCGGCCCGAGAAGGGCATTCAGCCTCCGGCCGGCGAGGATGTGGCGAACCCCCTTGTGGGCAATGGGCGTGACCGAGACGAGGTTTTCGACGTTGAAATGCGGCCGGAGCAACGCGTCGAGCTGCCACCGGTCCACCCAGTTCCGTAGCTGTCCGGGGGCAGGCGGCGGTATCTTGCAATGGGTGCTGAGCACGGTCCTGTTCTGGGTGGCAAGCAGCAGCAGGCCGCCGGGGCGCAGAAGCTGGGCGATGCGGGCGACGAAGGCCTCCTGGTCGGCGACATGGGAGAGCACTTCCAGGCTGACGATGACGTCGAAGCTGGCGTCCGCAAACGGCATCGTCGCGAAATCGCCGGCGATGAAGCCGACACCGGGCCAGCGCGCCTGCGCCCGTCGCAGCACGTCGTCGGAAAGGTCCGTGCCGATGACCCGGCCATACCGGGAGAGTTGCGGGCAGAACCAGCCCGTGCCGCAGCCCACTTCCAGGATATCGAGGTTGCGGCCCGGCTGCTCGTCGAGCCAGCCGGTGACGACTTCCGCCTGGCGTCGCGAGACCTCGCTGATCCGGTCTTCCCGGTTGTCGGCGTTCCAGGTGTTCCAGAAGGTGCGCTGGTTTTCGAGCGTTTCCATCGCGGCAGGATGGATCGCTCGTTTCTTTCGCGCCAGCTATCCATCCGTCGTCCGGAATATCTCATTGGTGGTAGGCGCGTGGGGGTGGCGGTTAACGCCTGGCGCGCCGTCAAAATCCGCAGGAAAGATTTTGGAAAGCATATTCCTACGGATTGTCTTTAGCCCCGGGATTTAAAGTTCTGGCGGAGTTTAATCGAGTTTGAGTGATGGCCGAGAATTTCGCATATCTGCTGCCGATGGTTCTCACCCTGTTTGGCGTCGCATTTCTCGTCGTGGCGCGCTTCGGCAATCGCGCCGCCTTGTTCTGGGGCGCGGGTTACCTCTGCGCCGCGATCGGCTTCCTCGCGCCGCTTCTGCAAGCCGTCGCGCCGGTCTTCGTGGTGGCGATGACGGCGGATGCCGCTTTCCTTTGCGCTTTCCTCCTCTACGGCCACGCGCTCGTCACCCACTTCGACGCGCCCCGCCTTGTGGCCGCGCGTCTTGCCATGGCCGCGCTAGCCTATGCCGGCATCGGCTACGCGGTTCTCGCCGCAGAGAGCCTGCGCTTCGAGCTCTTCATCAGCGATGTCGCCTGCTGCGCCCTGCTGCTGGTCGCGATGGCATCCTCGTGGCGCCGTTCGAGCAGCTGGATCGATCGCGCGCTGTTCGGTGCAGTGGGGTTCGTGGTGCTGGAGACGTCCGTGCGCACGGTGATCTTCTTCATCATGGCCGGCACGCTGGCGATGGACGAATTCATCGGTTCGTCCTACGCGTTCGTCATGCAGATCACGGCGACCATCGGCGCGCTGCTGACGGCCCTGACGGCGCTTGCATCGGTCGCGCTGCGCATTGTCGAGGGGCACCGCAAGGCGGCGGAGGAAGATCCGCTGACCGGCCTTCTCAATCGCCGGGGCTTCGAGCAGTTCATCGGCCAGAATGCACGCACCGCAAAGGGCGAGGCCGCCATCATCGTTGCCGACATCGACTGGTTCAAGTCGATCAATGACCGCTTCGGCCATGCCGCAGGCGACGAGGCCATCCGGGAGGTGGCCGCCCTGCTGCGCACGCTCTCCTGGCCGGGTGTTGCCGTGGCCCGCTTCGGCGGCGAGGAGTTCATTGCCCACCTGCCGAACTGCCGCTTGCAGGACGCCCATACGCTCGCCAACACCGTCCGCATCGCGCTGTCCGAGCGTGACCTGAGCGGCATCGGCATCGACCACTCGATTACCGCCAGCTTCGGCGTGGCCGTGACGGCTGCTGGCGATCACAGCATCCATGATGCGATCAGCCGCGCCGACAGGCTGCTCTACCTCGCCAAAAGCAACGGCCGCAACCGGGTCGTCAGCAGCGTCGCGGAGGGATCGCCGCAGGCAGGGCCGAAGCTCTTCGTCGTATAATGAATGGCTTCGGCTAGGCCGAGCGTTCCTGCCCGCGAACGCTGGTCGCCTGCGGCCTTGCCCGCTTCTTCCCGCGCAGCATCGGCCGTATCAATCGATAGGCGAGAAGCAGGAGCACGAGGACGATATAGAGCCATTGCTCCGGCCCCACGACCTTCACCGCCATGGCGAAGTGCAGCGCGCCGCAGGCTGCGATGATGTAGACGAGCTTATGCAGCCTGACCCAGCGCGGCCCGAGCTTTCGGATGGACCAGTTGTTCGAGGTCAGCGCCAGCGGGATCAGCATCACGAAAGCTGCCATGCCGATGGTGATGAACGGCCGTTTGGCGATGTCGGTGATGATGGCCGCGAAATTCAGGTACTGGTCGAGCACCATATACGTCAGGAAGTGCATCAGCACGTACCAGAAGGCGAGCAATCCGAGTGCGCGCCGGTAACGCACCCAGTTGATTCCGAAGAGATCGCGGATCGGCGAGATGGCGAGCGCTAAGACGAGGAAACGCAGCGCCCACAGGCCGAGCAGGTGTTCGAACTCCTTGACCGGATTGCCGGGCAGGCGGCCTGTCGCGCCGAGATAGAAGCCATAGGCCGCCGGCAGGAGGCCTACAGCATAAAGCAGCCAGATCGACGCCGCGTGATATTTACGGGGCAGGGCGGGCAGGCCGGCCATCAGAAATTCGCCCGAAGGTCCATGCCGGAATAGAGGCCTGCGACCTCCTCGGCATAGCCGTTGAAGGGCAGCGTCGGGCGGCGGTTCGCGCCGAAGAAGCCGCCTTCGCCGATGCGGTTCTCGCTTGCCTGGCTCCAGCGCGGGTGGTCCACCTCCGGATTGACGTTGGCGTAGAAGCCGTATTCGTTCGAGGCGGAGAGGTTCCAGGTGGAGGGCGGCTGCTTGTCGGTGAGGGTGATCCGGACGATCGACTTGATGCCCTTGAAGCCATATTTCCACGGCACGACGAGGCGGATCGGCGCACCGTTCTGGTTGGGCAGCGTCTTGCCATAGACGCCGACGGCGAGGATCGCCAGCGGATGGCGGGCCTCATCGAGCCGCAGGCCCTCGACATAGGGCCAGGGAAGCGGCTGGAAGAAGCCGGACTGGCCCGGCATTTCCTCCGGCCGCACGACCGTTTCGAAGGCGACGTATTTCGCGTCACCCAGCGGCTCCACCTTGTCGAGGAGGGCCGCAAGCGGAAAGCCGATCCAGGGGATCACCATCGACCAGGCTTCGACGCAGCGCATGCGGTAGACGCGCTCTTCGAGCGGCAGGGCCAGCAGCTCTTCCAGCCCGAATTCCTTCGGCTTGCCGACGAGGCCGTCGACCTTCACCGTCCAGGGCGTCGCCTTGAAGTCCGTGGCGTTGGCCACCGGGTCGCCCTTGCCCGTGCCGAATTCGTAGAAATTGTTATAGCTGGTCACGTCCTTTTCGGGCGTCAGCGTCTCATCGACCATATATTGGCTTTTGGACGCGGTCAGCGGCGCTGCGAAAGCGGCCGAACCTGCCGCCGCCAGTGCCCCACCCGCCGCTGCGGCGAGAAAGGAGCGGCGGCTGAGGAAACAGTGTTCCGGCGTGATCTGCGAGGCGGGGACGCGGGGCGGACGGTAGAAGGACATGGTGGGGGCTCGATCTGTTGGTTGCTTTCCCTGGTTCCTACGTAAACAAGGCTCGTGTTGTTTCAACGGCCGCAAAAGATTTCCGGCGACCACTTTTTCGTGCGTTGCGCGTGACGCCCATCATTCGGTCCGGCGCGGCGCAGTTTGCCTTTTTTCCTGCGAAATCCTATCTGATCGTGGCGCAGACACGAAGGAGACTCGTCCATGCCGAAAGTCCGCATCCTGCTTGCCGCCCCGCTCGTCGTTGCGCTCGCGTTGGTCACGCCCGCAACCGCTGAGGAGCGCACCGTGCCGCAGTCGCGCACGGAAATGCAACTCTCCTTCGCGCCGCTCGTCAAGCAGGTCGAGAACGCCGTCGTGAACGTCTATGCCGAGCGCGTCGTCGAGCGCCGCTCGATCTTCGAAGGCGATCCCTTCTTCGAGGAGTTCTTCGGCCAGCGCATGCCGAACCGCAGCGAAAAGCAGTCGTCGCTCGGCTCGGGCGTCATCGTCGGCTCCAAGGGCATCGTGGTGACGAACAACCACGTGATCGAGGGTGCAAGCGACATCAAGATCGCGCTGGCGGATGGCCGCGAATATGAAAGCACGGTGGTGCTCAAGGACGAGCGCGTCGACCTCGCGGTGCTGAAGATCAAGGCGGATGCCGATTTCACGGCGCTGCCGCTCGGCGACAGCGACGCGGTGCAGGTCGGCGACCTGGTGCTCGCCATCGGCAACCCGTTCGGCGTCGGCCAGACGGTGACGAGCGGCATCGTCTCGGCGCTCGCGCGCAACCAGGTCCGCTCGGGCGATTTCGGCTTCTTCATCCAGACGGATGCCGCGATCAATCCCGGCAATTCCGGCGGCGGCCTCATCAACATGAACGGCGAGCTGATCGGCATCAACACCGCGATCTTCTCGCGCGGTGGCGGCTCGAACGGCGTCGGCTTCGCCATCCCGGCCAATCTGGTAAAAACCTTCGTCGCCAGCGCCGAAAACGGCAGCGCCAGCTTCGACCGTCCGTTCATCGGCGCGACCTTCGAGGCGGTCACCTCGGAAGTCGCCGAGGCGCTCGGGCTGGAGCGGGCGCGGGGCGCGCTGATTTCGCAGGTGCAGGCCGGCAGCCCGGCGGAAAAGGCCGGCATGAAGGCGGGCGAGGTCGTCACCGCCGTCAACGGCGTGTCCGTCGAGCACCCCGATGCGCTCGGCTATCGCCTCACCACCGTCGGCATCGGCGGCACGGCGCGCATCACGGTCGTCAACAACGGCAAGGAAGAGGAGCTAACGCTCTCGCTCGACCGCGCGCCGGAAACGACGCCGCGCGACGAACGGCTGATCGAAGGCCGCAATCCCTTCTCCGGCGCCGTGGTCGCCAACCTGTCGCCGCGGGTCGCCGAGGAGCTGCGCATGCCGACCAACCGGGCGACGACCGGCGTCGTCGTGACGGAAATCAATCGCGGCTCGCCGGCCGCGCGCATCGGCCTGCAGCCGCGCGATATCATCATCGAGCTGAACGGCACGCAGGTCGCCTCCACCGAGAATCTCGCCTCCCTCGTCAACGAGGACCCGTCCATCTGGCGCGTCGAAATCGAGCGTGACGGCCAGCGCATCCGCCAGTTCTTCCGATGAGCGACCTCTTCGCCCCACGTGAACCGGAGGACATGGCGGCGAAGCGGCCTCTTGCCGATCGCCTGCGCCCCCGCACGCTCGGCGAAGTCTCCGGCCAGGAGCACCTGACCGGCCCGGATGGCGTGCTCTCGCGCATGATCGAGGCGGGCTCGCTCGGCTCGATGATCTTCTGGGGGCCGCCCGGCACCGGCAAGACGACGGTGGCGCGGCTTCTCTCCGGCGAAACCGGTCTCGCCTTCGAGCAGACGTCGGCGATCTTTTCCGGCGTCGCCGAGCTCAAGAAGCTTTTCGATGCCGCCCGCGCGCGCCGCATGGGCGGGCGCCAGACGCTGCTCTTCGTCGACGAGATCCACCGCTTCAACCGCGCCCAGCAGGACAGTTTTCTGCCGGTCATGGAGGACGGCACGATCGTGCTCGTCGGCGCCACCACGGAAAACCCGTCCTTCGAGCTCAACGCCGCTCTTCTCTCGCGCGCCCGGGTGCTGACCTTCAAGCCGCATGACGAAACCAGCCTGGAGGAGCTTCTGAAGCGCGCGGAGGCGAGCGAGGGCAAGCCGCTGCCGCTCGACGAGGAGGCGCGCATGTCGCTGCTGCGCATGGCGGATGGCGACGGGCGGGCGGTGCTGACGCTGGCGGAAGAAGTCTGGCGCGCGGCGCGGGCGGACGAAACCTTCGGCCAGGACGATCTCTTTCGCATCGTGCAGCGCCGGGCACCGGTCTATGACAAGTCGCAGGACGGCCACTACAATCTCATCTCCGCCCTGCACAAGGCGGTGCGCGGCTCGGACCCGGATGCCTCGCTCTATTATCTGACACGCATGCTGGATGCCGGCGAGGACCCTCTGTTCCTCTGCCGCCGCATGGTGCGCATGGCCGTCGAGGATATAGGCTTGGCCGATCCGCAGGCGCTCGTCGTCTGCAATGCGGCGAAGGACGCCTATGATTTCCTCGGCTCGCCGGAAGGGGAACTGGCGCTGGCGCAGGCCTGCATCTACATCGCGACGGCGCCGAAATCCAACGCCGTCTATACCGCCTACAAATCGGCGATGCGCGCGGCGAAGGAGAACGGTTCGCTGCTGCCGCCCAAACACATCCTCAACGCGCCGACCAAGCTGATGAAGGGCGAGGGCTACGGCGACGGCTATCGTTACGACCACGACGAGCCCGACGCCTTTTCCGGCCAGGACTATTTTCCGGAAAAGATGGGCCGCCGGACCTTCTACGACCCGCCGGAGCGCGGCTTCGAGCGGGAGCTGCGCAAGCGGCTGGAATGGTGGGCGAAGCTGCGCAAGGAACGAGGCTAGGACGCTGCGTTGAAGCGCGGCGCCGGCTTCTGCGGTGCCAGCGGCACGATCTTGATCGACGATTCCGCCTTGCCCGTATGACCCTCCATGTCGACCACCACATGCCAGTGGCCGTTTTCCGGTATCTTCAGCCGGATCGGCGATTGTTTGGCGACGCCGCCCAAAAATTTGTGCTGGCGGGCATTCTTGAACAGGTCGAAATTGGCGTGGCTCATCAGGCGCACATTGGCGACCGCCGAGAGCGTGATCTCGATCGTCGTGCCGCCGCGCTGCATGTCGAGATCGTAATGCGTGTAGGAAAAGCTGTGTGCCATGGCCTGCCCGGATGTATCTGGTTTTGCGCTAATGTTCGCATGCGCCGGTTAATGTTCCCTTCCGTGCCGGCGGTGGCGTGCACTTCTTGATAGCCTATTCTTTTCAATTGATTGCGGGCGAAACCGGATTCAATCCGGCAGCCGCTTGATTCCGTTTATCAGGCTCTGTGCAAAAAATTTCACGCCGCCCTGTCGGCGCGGGCATGGGGCCGTCGTCCTTGAGGCATGGAACCGGCGGACCTGCCGGTCAGAACCCCGAGGAGAGAGACATGCCGAAAATGACCATCATCACCCTGGTGACCGCCGCCCTCGCCGCCTTCGTGCCGGCGGCCGCCGTCGTGGCGGAGGAGATCAAGGAAAACCCGTTGCAGGGCGAGGCCGGCGTGCCGGACAAGGCGGGCCATCTGGAGGTGAACGGCATCAACTATTACTACGAGATCCGCGGCGAGGGCGAGCCGCTGTTGCTGCTGCATGGCGGCCTCGGCCAGATCGAGATGTTCGGCGCCAACCTGAAAACCTTGCAGGACAAGCGCCAGGTGATCGGCGTCGATCTCCAGGGCCACGGGCGCACGCCGCTCGGCAGCCGGCCGATCGATATCCCGGCCATTGGCGCGGACATGGCCGAGCTGGTGGAAAAGCTCGGTTACGACAAGGTCGACGTCCTTGGTTATTCCTTCGGCGGCGGCGTCGCGTTGCAGATGGCGGCGCAGGCGCCGGACAAGGTGCGCCGCCTCGTCATCGCCTCCGCGCCCTTCGCCCGGAACGGCTTCTTCCCGGAAATGCTGCCGCAGCAGGCGGCGGTTTCCGGCGCCATGGCGGAGATGATGAAGGAAACGCCGATGTACAAATCCTACGCCGCCGTCGCGCCGGATGTCTCCGAATTCCCGAAATTGCTCGACGCCATGGGTGCGGCGATGCGCGGCGACTACGACGCCTCCGATGCGGTGGCGAAACTTTCCATGCCGGTCATGCTGATCTTCGGTGACAGCGACATGATCCGCCCGGAGCACATCGTCGAATTCTACCAGAAGCTCGGCGGGGGATTGCGCGATGCCGGCTGGATGCGGGAGAACATGGCGAAGAACCGCCTCGCCATCCTGCCGGGCCTGACCCACTACGAGACGTTCGCGGCCCCGGCGCTCGTCAGCACCGCCTTGCCGTTCCTGAATGGCGAGACCAACACACAGAGCTGGGCTGGTCAGGTCGATAATAACTAAAAAGAGAGAAGCCCGGATGCGAGGATCGCATCCGGGCTTCATCACGTCCGTGAGGCCGTCTGCCGGCGGCAGCCGCACTCCAATCGACCCCAGATCGGGGCAGCGCTCAGTGGCAGACGCGGACGCGTTTGATGATCAGGTTGCCGTAATAGTCGTAGCTCTTGATCTTCTTGATCACGCAATAGGGCTGGTAGTCGTAGCTGTAATAGCCGGCCTGCGAGGGGGCGGCGAAAGAAGCGACGGCGGTAAGAGCGACAGCGGCGGCGAGAATGAAGTTGCGCATGGTGGGGTCCCTTCTGGTTCGGTTGGGATGGTTCGTTCCATCCAGTGACTGAACAATCGCATGGGACCGTGTTGTGCGCTGTTCCGCATGGAACAGGGGTTAGCCAAGTGTCTCCGTCCAGGCCTTCACCGTCTTCGCCATGGTGGCGAGGTGGTCCGCGGCGGAGAAGCCGGAGAGGCTCTTGCGCGGCTTGAGGTCGTGGTCGCCGTCTTCCAGCCAGAGCACGCGGATGGTGTCCGGCAGGCCGTAACCCGGCACCTCCTCCTTCGTGCCGAAGGGGTCGCGGGTGCCCTGGCAGATCAGGGCCGGCGTCTTCTGGCCCATCAGATGGGCGGTGCGCAGTTGCGCAGGCTTTTCCGGCGGATGGAACGGATAGCCGAGGCAGAGCAGGCCGGCGATGCGGCCTTCGGCAAAAAGATCGTCCGCCACCATGCTGGCGACGCGCCCGCCCATCGACTTGCCGCCGATGACGAGCCGCCCCTTCGCCGCGAGCTCTGCGATAGCGTCGAGAAATTCCGGATTCAGCGTCTCGGCCTTCGGCGGCGGCCGGCGGCTACCCTCGTTGCGCCGGGCGGCCATGTAGGAAAACTCGAAGCGTGCGACGCGCAGGCCTTCCGCCGCAAGGGCAGTGGCCGCGGCCGTCATCGCCGGCGAATCCATCGGCGCGCCGCTGCCATGCGCAAGAAGCAGGGTGGTGGAGGCGTCTTCCGGGCCGGTAAACAGGAAGCGGGCGCTCATCGCTGCCTCACTTCGCATGGTCCTTCACGTCGCCGGGCGCGATCGGGTCGCTTGCCGGAAAGGTCTCTTCGAGCGACTCTTCCAGATAATCGTCCTGCTCGGTCTTGGCGTCCTTCTCCTTCTGCCGGGCGCGCTCGGCTTCCAGCGAGGTCTTCGGGCTGTCCTTCTCGGTCGGCATCGTCATCTCCCGTGTTGCTTTCTTCCAAGATAGGGCATTTTCCCGTCGAGACGAGAGGCCATCAAGTCTCCGGCAGGGTGAGTTCGGCAATGACGGGCAGGTGGTTCGAGCCGAAAGACGGGCCGACGCGGCGCGCGCGCACGGAAATATCCGGCGAGACGGCGACATGGTCGATCGAGGCGCCGATATAGGCAAGCGCATCGAGTTTCAGGCTGAAGCGCGTCACCGGCTGTAACCAGCCGCCCGCCGTGGAGGCAAGGCCGGCCTGCTTTAAAAAATTGCGGAAGAAGGGCGACCAGGTCGGCGTGTTCCAGTCGCCGGCGACGATGACCGGCGCCTTTTCGAGATCACCCTTCACGGCGTCGGCGGCGGCCGAGAGATAGTCGTTGCGGTCGCGCCACTGCCACAGCCGGCGCGGCGTCTCCGGGTGGAAGGCATAGAGGAAGATCGGCTTGCCGCCCATGTCGAGCTCGAGACGGAGCGGCTGCTTGTAGGCGCGTTCCTCGGTGAAGGCGCGCTTCAGCTCGGTCTCGGCCCGGATCGGCAATGTGGAAAAAACCTTCAGGCTGTCGCGGATGCGGGTGTCGACGCTGCTTTCATAGGCGAACAGGCCGGAGGCGGACAACGCCTGCTCCCAGCGTGCCGTGGTCTCCTCCAGCACGACGATATCGGGCTTTTCCCGGCTCAGCAGGTCGATGAAGACGGCGGGGTCCTCGCGGTTGCGCACGTAGAGATTGGCCGTCAGCACCTTCAGGCCGCTGGTTGCGACGGAGGCGCGGGCGGTCGGCACGTCGGCCGCCGGTATGAGGGCGATGGCAAGCCCGGCAAGCGCGATCACGATCGCCTTCAGGCGCCGCGTCACGACGGCCGCAACGACGAGCAGCGCGCCGGTCGCGACGATATAGGGCCAGGCGAAGGTGAGCAGGTCGACAAGCCAGAACCGGTCCCCGGCAAGCACGACGATGCTGACGGCGAAGAGATAGGCGATAACGCCCGGCAGGACGAGGACACGGTAGGCGAGGGCGATCGGTCCCCGGCGCGGCACTATCGGCATCGACTGTTCCTTCTGCATCACGGGATTCGCGGGAGGCCGATTCCCGTAACGGGAGGTTTGCATGTACCCCGCACATCCCGACGCTGCAATGACATATGGGCGAGGACTGCACGCTGCGTTAAGTCGGGCGATAAATAAAGACATAAAGATTTCTTTATATAACTTGACATCGTCGGTGATATCACGCCAAGTCGCGTCGTCGTGGTTCCCTGGGGTGGTCTTCCGTCCCAGGGCTAAGAGGGAATCCGGTGCGTCGATCCGTCGGCAAAGCCGGGGCTGCCCCCGCAACTGTGAGCGGCGAGTTGCTGTCCAACAATGTCACTGAGGCGAAAGCCTTGGGAAGACGGACAGCGGCGACGACCCGTGAGCCAGGAGACCTGCCAAGGCAACAGAACGTCCACGGGCGGGGTGTCCCGGTGGTTGCTGCATCTCTCCGGCAACGGCAGAGCCTGCACGCGTCCGCTCAACCCATGCCCCCACAAACCAATGGGGTATGACAATGTCCAAACAAACTCTCCCGGTCGCCTCCCTCGGCTTCCCGCGCATCGGCCGCCATCGTGAACTGAAGTTCGCGCTCGAAGGCTTCTGGTCCGGCAAGCTTGCGGAGACCGATCTTCTCGAAACGGCGAAAAAACTGCGCGCCGAAAACTGGGCGCTTCAGCGCGACCAGGGCATCACGCGGATTCCCTCCAACGATTTCTCCTTCTACGACCATGTGCTGGATACGGCCGCGATGGTCGGCGCCATTCCCGCCGCCTATGGCTGGGACGGCGGCGACGTGCCGCTTTCGCTGTATTTCGCCATGGCACGCGGCAGCCAGGGCGACGGTCCTGCCGATTGCGGCCATGCGCATCACGGCCACGGCGTTCCCGCGCTCGAAATGACCAAATGGTTCGATACGAACTACCACTACATGGTGCCTGAGGTCTCCGAGGACCAGGTCTTCCGCCTCACCACGCAGAAGCCGGTCGCCCACTTCCTGGAGGCCAAGGCGCTCGGCATCCACACGCGCCCGGTCGTGCTCGGCCCGGTGACCTTCCTCAAGCTCGCGAAGGCCCGTCCGTCGACGTTCAAGCCGCTCGACCTGTTGGCGAAGCTGCTGCCGGTCTACGAGGAACTGTTCCGCCGTTTGGCCGAGGCAGGCGCGGACTGGGTTCAGGTCGACGAACCGATCCTCGCGCTCGACCTCACCGAGGGCGAGCGCCATGCCTTCAAGGTTGCCTATGAAGGCTTCGCCAGGGCCGCGCCCGGCCTGAAGCTGATGCTGACGACCTATTTTGGTGCGCTGGCGGACAACCTTTCCGCAGTCGCTGCACTGCCGGTCGCCGGGCTTCATGTGGATCTGGCGCGCGCGCCGGACCAGCTCGACGCGGTCGCTCAGGCCGTGCGTGCGGACCAGGTTCTCTCGCTCGGCGTGATCGACGGACGCAACATCTGGCGGGCGGACCTCGCGTCCATCCTCGATCGGCTGGCCCCGGTCGTCTCCGCACGCGGCGCCGGGGCGGTCGAAATCGCCGCCTCGTGCTCGCTGCTGCATGTGCCGATCGACCTCGATCTCGAAGCGGCGCTCGACGCCGACCTCAAGACCTGGCTTGCCTTCGCGACGCAGAAGCTCGGCGAGCTTGCGACGCTCGGCAAGGGCCTGGCGCAGGGCAGGGAAGCCGTTCGGCAAACCTTGGACGACGCCTCGCAGGCCATCGCCGCCCGCGCCACTTCGCCGAAGGTGACCGATCCGCTGGTGCAGGGCCGCATTGCCGGCATCGACGCAAGCATGAAGACGCGCACAAGCGCCTTCGAAGCACGTCGCCGGATCCAGTCGGCGGCGATCAGGCTGCCGCTGTTCCCGACGACGACGATCGGCTCGTTCCCGCAGACGAGCGACGTGCGCAAGGCACGCTCCGCCCATGCGAAGGGCACCCTCAGCTATGCGGACTACGAAACCTTCCTGCAAAAGGAAACGGAAACCGCCATCCGCTGGCAGGAGGAGATCGGCCTCGACGTGCTCGTGCACGGCGAATTCGAGCGCAACGACATGGTGCAGTATTTCGGCGAGCAATTGTCCGGATTCGCTTTCACGCAGCATGCCTGGGTGCAGAGCTACGGCTCGCGCTATGTCCGCCCGCCGATCATCTTCGGCGACGTCTCGCGGCCGAACCCGATGACGGTGCGCTGGTGGCAATATTCGCAGTCCCTCACCGACAAGCCGGTGAAGGGCATGCTGACCGGCCCCGTGACGATCCTCAACTGGTCCTTCGTGCGTGACGACATCGCCCGCAGCGCAACATGCCGCCAGATCGCGCTCGCCATCCGCGACGAGGTCGTCGATCTCGAAAAGGCCGGGGCGAAGCTGATCCAGATCGACGAAGCGGCCCTTCGCGAAGGTCTGCCGCTGCGCCACGAGGACTGGCAGCCCTATCTCGACTGGGCCGTCGAATGCTTCCGCCTTTGCGCAAGCGGTGTGGCGGATGGCACCCAGATCCACACCCACATGTGCTATTCGGAGTTCAACGACATCATCTCCGCGATCGCCGCCATGGATGCGGACGTCATCTCTATCGAGACGTCGCGTTCGAAGATGGAGCTGCTCGATGCCTTCCGGAACTTCGAATATCCGAACGAGATCGGCCCGGGCGTCTACGACATCCACTCGCCGCGGGTGCCGGAGGTGAGAGAGATGACCGATCTCCTGTCGCTCGCCCGCGAGCGCCTTCAGGACCGCCAGCTCTGGATCAACCCGGATTGCGGCCTGAAGACCCGCAAATGGGAGGAGGTCAAGCCCGCCCTCGTCAATATGGTGGCAGCCGCCGCCGAACTGCGCCGGGTTGCGCAGTAACAACGCGTGGCCCGGCCGCAAGGCCGGGCCGTGTCGTTGCTTCTATCGAGGATGTCGTATTCCCGAAGGTCATTTCGTCCCGCGCGTGGTTTGTTGGGCCTGTTCAGGGTGCTATCCCGGCTTTGTCGGGATGGATAATTGGGAAGCCGGTCTAACACCGGCGCTGCCCCCGCAACGGTAGCGGAACCAAAATCTCGGCAAATGCCACTGGCCAAGCAGGCTGGGAAGGCGCCGAGAGTGTCCGGAAGGACGGTTCTGGAGCCCGGAAACCAGCCTTGAACCCAAGACTCGACTGATTGCGGTGGGCGATCGAGAGGCGAATAGGCGTCTCGTTCGGGTCGCCCTGTTCCTCCTCTTTTCCATCCTTTCGTCGAAAGACTCGGTCCGCATCCGCCCATTGGCGATGCGCGTCGGCGTTCTGAGCAAATCCTGTCCGCGCAGTAGCGGGCCGGAAAGGCGTTCAACTGAGGAGGAGACGGATATGAGCAGGAACAGAGGCGTCGTCTACATGCGCCCCGGCAAGGTGGAAGTGCGCGACATCGACGACCCGAAGCTGGAGGCGCCGGATGGCCGGCGCATCGAGCACGGTGTGATACTCAAGGTGATTTCCACCAATATCTGCGGCTCCGACCAGCACATGGTGCGCGGCCGCACCACGGCCATGCCCGGCCTCGTGCTGGGCCACGAGATCACCGGCGAGGTCATCGAGAAGGGCATCGACGTCGAGATGCTGCAGGTCGGCGATATCGTGTCCGTGCCGTTCAATGTCGCCTGCGGGCGCTGCCGCTGCTGCAAGTCGCAGGATACCGGCGTCTGCCTGACGGTGAACCCGTCGCGCGCCGGCGGCGCCTATGGCTATGTCGACATGGGCGGCTGGATCGGCGGCCAGGCGCGTTACGTCACCATCCCCTATGCGGATTTCAACCTCCTGAAATTTCCCGATCGCGACAAGGCGATGGTGAAGATCCGCGACCTCACCATGCTGTCCGATATCCTGCCGACGGGCTTCCACGGTGCGGTGCGCGCAGGCGTCGGCGTCGGCTCCACGGTCTATGTGGCGGGCGCCGGCCCGGTCGGGCTTGCCGCTGCCGCCTCCGCCCGCATCCTCGGTGCTGCGGTCGTGATGATCGGTGATTTCAACAAGGATCGCCTGGCGCATGCCGCAAGGGTCGGCTTCGAGCCGATCGACCTCTCCAAGAGCGACCGGCTGGGCGACATGATCGCCGAGGTGGTCGGCACCGACGAGGTCGACAGCGCCATCGACGCCGTGGGCTTCGAGGCGCGCGGCCATGCGGGCGGCGAGCAGCCGGCCATCGTGCTGAACCAGATGATGGAGATCACCCGCGCGGCCGGCTCCATCGGCATTCCCGGCCTCTATGTCACCGAGGATCCGGGCGCGGTCGATAGTGCTGCAAAGGTCGGCAGTCTGTCGCTGCGCTTCGGCCTCGGCTGGGCCAAGGCGCAGTCCTTCCACACGGGCCAGACGCCGGTGCTGAAGTACAACCGGCAGCTCATGCAGGCGATCCTGCACGACCGGCTGCCGATCGCCGACATCGTCAACGCGAAGATCATTGCGCTCGACGACGCCGTGCAGGGCTACGAGAGTTTCGACCAGGGCGCGGCCACGAAATTCGTGCTCGACCCGCATGGGGACCTGTTGAAGGCCGCTTGACGGCCGGGTGCGCCGGCGGGCGTTTCCGCCGGCGCATGCAAATCACGGATGAAGGATGAAACGACCATGGCGGATCTCCGGGATGTCTTGATAGACCACCTCGTCGACGCGAGGGCAGGGTGGAGCATGGGCTCCTTCGGGGCCGTCGCCGAGTTCCACCAGGATTGGGGCGAATATCTGGAGGCCGACGCGCCAACGATGTTTGTGCGCGCGACGCCGCGCGGCGCCATGCGGTTGAACGCCGACATGGTCGAGCAGGTCGTTCCGGTCGCCTATGAGACGCTCAGCGCCAAGCCGCAGCGCTGGAGCCACGGCGTGGCGCTCTGCCTGCCCGAAAGGGATTCGGCGATGGAGGCGCGCAAGGTTCTGACGGAGCTTGGGGCCGACGCGGAGGCGGTGCGCCCTGCCGACCGCAAGGCGGTGCTGTACGATATCGGGCTGGCGCTGCCGCAATGCGACTTCTGCATCCGCACGGGGGATGCGGACCTGATCGCCCTCCTGCGCGCCCATGCCGGGCGCAGCCTCTTCGAGCCCGGCAATCCGGTGAGCGCCGCGCTCATGGCGGCCCATCCCCACCGGGTCACGCTGACCCGAATCGGCCGCATCGAGGTCTTCCAGAAGATCGGCGGGCCGGAGACCGGCGGCGTCTCGCCCGCCGGGCCGCACACGCACCTGCTGCCGCATCTGCTGCGGTCGGGCCGCACCCATTCGGCCAACACCCCGATCCCGAAATATCACGTCCCGCTCGGTTATCTGCACCCTGCCAATCCCGTGATGGATACGCTCGGCCGGGACCTGAAATTCGACATCGACGCCCATGCCCGGTTCCAGGCGCTGTTCGAGCGCTTCGCCCGCCCGGACCTGCCGCTCCTGCGCAAGGCGGTGCTGGACGCATTGGCAAGGCGGATGGAGCCCGATGACTTCCCCGCCCAATCCGACCGCTTCAGCCGCGCGACGGTGCGCATAACGCTGCGCCAGCAATATCGGCTTGCCGAACGGTTCGGAAGCCACACCTATTTTGGCCTAGTGTCGCAATGGCGTGAGGTTCTGGACCGTGTCTCGGACGGAGCCGAGACGGACGCGGATATACCGGGCCACGCCGCCGCCGAATGGCAGGATCCCGCAACCTTGGCCGCAGCGGGCTGACGGCTACGCGGCCGACCCGAAATGCCGCAAGGCCCAGCGCCGGCCATCGCTCGTCAGGGAGAGCAAGCCAAGCGGCTCGACGTCGACACGCCAGACCGACGTCGGAGGTGCACTGAGAACATGCGCGAGAACGATCTTCAGAACGATGCCATGCGTGACGGCGAGCCGCCGTCCTCCGGTCCCATGCAACCCATCCAGCCAGGCGGCCACGCGCTCGCGCACCTGCTCGAAACTCTCGCCGCCATGCGGCGCCGCCAACGGGTCCGCCATCCAGCGCTGGAGATCGTCGGCCGCGACATCGGCAACCGCCACCCCGTTCCAGCGCCCATAATCGACATCCCGAAGCGCCTCACAAAGCGTCGGCTTCGATGAGAAGGCCGCTGCCGTCTCGGCGGCGCTGGCCTCGGGGGCATGCAGCACGTCTTCGAAGGCGGGAAGGGCACGCGCGAGCCGTGTTGCGCGTTCAAGCTCTTTGGCAAGGAGCGGCTCGTCGGAGGAAAAACGCGGCTGCTGGTTGGACGCGGTCGCGCCGCGGCTGAGCAGAGTCAGGCGGGTCGCCCGGATGCGGTTTGTTTTTCCGCTCACGTCTTGCTCGGCTTCCCTGTCGTCGAACGTTTGTACTTTTTTCCGAAAACCCCTTCCGGGCAGTTGTCTGCCCGGAAGGAAATGTCATGGGGTGCCGTGATCAGCTGCAGCCGCTCGTCGCGCCGCAGGTGTCGCACTTCTCGCAGGTGCCGTTGCGGACCATCGTGAAGTTCTGGCACTCGGAGCACATGTTGCCGGTGTAGCCCTGGGCGATCGAGCGCATGCGGCGTTCGGCTTCGAGCTTCTTGGCGTCGGCCTTGGCGCTGGCGGCTTCGGCGGCGGCCTTGTCGGAGAAGAGGGCGGTGACGCTCTCGACTGCGCCGTCCGCGGCCTCCTCGGCGACCTCGTCCGCGACTTCGGCGGCACGCTCCTCGTAATCGCGCTTGAAGGCGACGATTTCCGAGGTGGAGATGGCAACGGCCGGCTCCAGCTTGCGCGCGGCATTGCCGGCAAACGAGGTGACGTTGCTGCCGGAGGACGCCTTGGCGGGAGCCGCGGTTGCCGCACCCTTCGGCTCGCCGAGCGCACGCTCGCCGGCCTGGCCGCCCTGGACGAGCGTCGGCTTGTGGCCGCGGGTCCAGCCGGTGGAGATCAGGTTGGTCTTGCCTTCCTGGATGCCCTTGCCGAGTGCGGTGTTGGAGAAGTCCGACGTATCGACATGGGCGAGGTCGTGGCGGCCGAGATAGGAGACGGCGAGTTCGCGGAACACGTAGTCGAGGATCGACGTGGCGTTCTTGATCGCATCGTTGCCCTGCACCATGCCGGCCGGCTCGAACTTGGTGAAGGTGAAGGCCTCCACATATTCTTCGAGCGGCACGCCATACTGGAGACCCAGCGAGATGGCGATGGCGAAGTTGTTCATCATGGCACGGAAGGCGGCACCTTCCTTGTGCATGTCGATGAAGATCTCGCCGAGGCGGCCGTCGCCGAATTCGCCGGTGCGCAGATAGACCTTGTGCCCGCCAACGACGGCCTTCTGGGTGTAGCCCTGACGGCGGTTCGGCAGCTTTTCGCGGTCGCGGATGAGGCGCTCGACGATGCGCTCGACGATCTTTTCCGTGACGGTAACGGCCTGGGCGGCAGCGGGTGCCGCGATCAGGGCCTCGATGGCATCATCCTCGTCGTCCTCGTCCTCGATCAGCGAAGAGTTGAGCGGCTGCGACAGCTTGGAACCGTCGCGGTAGAGGGCATTGGCCTTCAGCGCGAGCTTCCAGGAGAGCATGTAGGCGTTCTTGCAGTCCTCGACGGTCGCCTCGTTCGGCATGTTGATCGTCTTGGAGATGGCGCCCGAAATGAACGGCTGGGCGGCCGCCATCATGCGGATGTGGCTTTCGACCGAGAGGTAGCGCTTGCCGATCTTGCCGCAGGGATTGGCGCAATCGAAAACGGCGAGGTGCTCGTTCTTCAGGAACGGCGCGCCTTCCAGCGTCATCGCACCGCAAACGTGGATGTTGGCGGCTTCGATGTCCTTCTTCGAGAAGCCGATATGCTCCAGCAGGTTGAAGGACATGTCGGAGAGCTGCTCGTCAGAAACCTTCAGCGTTTCCTTCAGGAAGTCGGCGCCGAGCGTCCACTGGTTGAAGGCGAACTTGATGTCGAAGGCTGCCTTCAGGCCGGCGCTGACCGCTTCGATCTTCTCGTCGGTGAAGCCCTTGGCCTTCAGCGAGCCGGGGTTGACGGCCGGCGCCTGGTTCAGGTTGCCGTGGCCGACGGCATAGGCCTCGATCTCGGCGATCTGGCTTTCCGAATAGCCGAGCGTGCGCAGGGCTTCGGGAACGGCGCGGTTGATGATCTTGAAGTAGCCGCCGCCGGCGAGCTTCTTGAACTTCACCAGCGCGAAGTCGGGCTCGATGCCGGTCGTGTCGCAGTCCATGACGAGGCCGATCGTGCCGGTCGGCGCGATCACGGTCGTCTGGGCGTTGCGGTAGCCGTGCTTCTCGCCGAGTGCAACGGCCTTGTCCCAGGCAGCCTTGGCGTGGACGACGAGGGTTTGGTCCGGGCAATCGCCATGGATGAGGGCGACCGGGTTGACGGAGAGCTGCTCGTAGCCGGTGGTTTCACCGTAAGCCGCGCGGCGGTGGTTGCGCATGACGCGCAGCATGTTGTCGCGGTTCGGCGCGAAATTCGGGAACGGACCGAGCTCGCTCGCCATTTCGGCGGAGGTCGCATAGGAGACGCCCGTCATGATGGCGGTGAGCGCACCTGCAATGGCGCGGCCTTCCGTCGAGTCGTACGGGATGCCGGAGGACATCAGCAGGCCGCCGATATTGGCATAGCCGAGGCCGAGCGTGCGGTATTCATAGGAGCGTTCGGCGATCTGGCGCGACGGGAACTGCGCCATCATCACCGAGACTTCGAGCACGATGGTCCAGAGGCGGACGGCGTGTTCGTAGTCGGCGATGTTGATGTTCTTGGTGGCCGCATCCTTGAACTGAAGCAGGTTCAGCGAGGCGAGATTGCAGGCCGTGTCGTCGAGGAACATGTATTCCGAGCACGGGTTCGAGGCGCGGATCGGGCCTGCGGCCGGCGAGGTGTGCCAGTCGTTCATCGTCGTGTTGAAGTGCAGGCCCGGATCGGCCGATGCCCAGGCGGCATGCGAGATCTGTTCCCACAGGTCGCGCGCCTTCAGCGTCTTCATCACGCGGCCGTCCTTGCGGGCGGTCAGGTTCCAGTCGCCGTCGTTCTCGACAGCGCGAAGGAAGTCGTCCTTCAGCGAGACGGAGTTGTTGGAGTTCTGGCCCGAAACGGTGAGATAGGCTTCCGAATCCCAGTCCGTGTCGTAGGTCTTGAACTCGATGTCCTTGTAGCCCTGCTTGGCGAACTGGATGACGCGCTTGACGTAGTTTTCCGGAACCTGGTCCTTCTTGGCGGCGCGGATTTCGCGCTTGAGGGCCGGGTTTGCCGCCGGGTCATAGCACTGGTCGCCATCGGCCGAGCAATTGATGCAGGCCTTCATGATGGCCTTGAGGTGCTTGGCGACGATCTTCGAGCCGGTGACGAGGGCCGCCACCTTCTGCTCTTCCTTGACCTTCCAGTTGATGTAGGCCTCGATATCCGGATGGTCGATGTCAACCACGACCATCTTGGCCGCGCGGCGCGTCGTGCCGCCGGACTTGATGGCGCCAGCCGCGCGGTCGCCGATCTTGAGGAAGCTCATGAGGCCGGACGACTTGCCGCCGCCCGAAAGCTTTTCGCCTTCGCCGCGCAGGTACGAGAAGTTGGAGCCGGTGCCGGAGCCGTACTTGAAGAGGCGGGCTTCACGCACCCAAAGGTCCATGATGCCGTTCTCATTGACGAGATCGTCTTCCACGGACTGGATGAAGCAGGCATGCGGCTGGGGATGCTCGTATGCCGACTTCGACTTCACCAGCTTGCCGGTGAAGGGGTCGACATAGAAATGGCCCTGGCCGGGACCGTCGATGCCATAGGCCCAATGGAGGCCGGTGTTGAACCATTGCGGGCTGTTCGGCGCGACGCGCTGCGTGGCGAGCATATAGGCAAGCTCATCCTTGAAGGCGCTCGCGTCTTCCTCGGAGGCGAAATATTTGCCCTTCCAGCCCCAGTAGGTCCATGTGCCGGCGAGGCGGTCGAAGACCTGGCGCGCGTCGGTTTCCGAGCCGTAGCGCTCACCCTCGGGGAGCAGCTTCAGGGCGTCGGTATCGGCAACGGAACGCCACAGGAAGGACGGAACGTCATTTTCCTCGACCTTCTTCAGGCGCGCGGGTACGCCGGCCTTGCGGAAATATTTCTGGGCCAGGATGTCGGCAGCGACCTGGGAGAACTGCGCGGGCACGTCGATATCGGCGAGCCGGAAGACGATGGAACCGTCCGGGTTCTTGATCTCGCTGATGGCCTTGCGGAATTCGATCTCCGCATAGGCCGATTGGCCGGGTTTGGTGAAACGACGTTCTATGCGCATTGTCCGTTGTCCTCTGCTGCCGCATCCTGCCTCAAAAACAGGGCGCAATTATCCCCGTCCGGCCGCAATGCTCTTGCAGCCAGCCCAAATCTTCCAGTCCGTGCGGGAAACCCGATGATCTCGAGTGTCCTGTATCTTGTGCTGAGTATGGCTGCAAATACTAAATATAGTATCAACAGGTTCTTTTTTCCAGCCCCATCTGCTGCAATGGCGCGTCAGGAAATCGGGCGCAAAAGCCCTTATGCGGCGAGCGGATCATCCACCCGGCCACATGCGCAGAAAACGCGATTTCGTGATGAGAACCGACCTCGTAACAATACGGTCCAGCCGCCGCCGCAACTTGGATTTCATTAACCTCATCCGGGCGATTCCCGTCAAGGGCTGGTTTGTGACGGAAGTTTGAACCCTATATCTTGTGCCTGCCCCTGTGGAAAATGGGGACATCCTGCGAAGCCTGCAAAACCAGCAGGTTCACCCCGAACGGCGGTGCGGCGGCATGCGTAACTGTGGACAAGTGAAAAAAATAATAGGTAAAATTCAGGGGTGTTTAAGGTCTCCCGACTTCAGGGAATAGCGATCCCCGCCGAGTTGTGATCCGTGGATAAAGTGATTCTCTGCCGTGCGCGTCAAAGCGCGTCGAGGTTCACGCCAACGGTAATCGTGCCGATAATGGCGCCGGTATGCGGGTCGGTGATCGGCAGGCTCGCCTGCGCCTGCATGAGCTGCGTGGACTCGTCGCGCTCCGCGTCCTCGATATAGAGCGCGCCCGTGCCGAAACTCTTCAGCCACTTGGCCTCGTCGCCCTGCCAGTAGTCGGAGGTGATGTCGCTCTGGCCGACATTGAGGCCGCGATTGTCCATCACGAAGATTTCGGTGATCAGCCCTTCGGCCGCGCGCTGCCGGCCCTTCAGCGTGAGCGAGAGCGCATTGGACAGCTGGGCCTCGATCATCGGCCGCTCCGCGTTGAAGAGTTCGGCGCGCCAGCGCGCATCGAGCGCGTCGATCCCCGCCTGGTCGATCGCCGCATGCGCGGCGTTCTGCGCGATGACGGCATTGAGGATGGCCGGCTCGGTCAGCCAGGGCCGCACATTATTCTCGACGAACTCCGTGACGGCCATGGTGCGGATATCCTCCGCTACCGCCTGGCCCGGGGAGAAGAGGGCCGCGAGGAGAAGGGTCGCCGATGCGGATGTGGGAATTCGCAGACCGCGCATCTACCGCCTGAAGGGATCGAAAGGGCACGCGCCACGCCGGCGGGCCATATCAGCACTATCTGTTGGAGGCATTGCGGAAAGATTAAGCCGGCGGGCAGGCCTGGCCCATCCGCCGGCTTTTTGCGAAAAAAATCGTCAAATCAGTCTGTTGCGGCGCAGCATTGAATCAATTTCAAGCCGTTTTCGCAAAAATGTCAGCCGCGCGCGCCCTTGGCGATCGGCTCTTGGTAGGTGAAGCCCATGTCCCAGGGGAAATAGATCCAGGTGTCCTGGCTGACCTCGGTGACGAAGGTGTCGACCAGCGGGCGGCCCTTCGGCTTGGCGTAGACGGCGGCGAAATGCGCCTTCGGCAGCATGGCGCGCACTTCGGCGGCCGTCTTGCCGGTATCCGTCAGGTCGTCGACGATGAGGATGCCTTCGCCGCCCTGCTGCGACAATTCCGGCGAGATGCCTTTCAGCACATGCATTTCACCCTGCGAGACATAGTCATGGTAGGAGGCGACGCAGACCGTCTCGATGACGCGGATGTTGAGCTCGCGCGAGACGATGGCCGCCGGCACCAGGCCGCCGCGGGTGATACAGACGATCGCCTTCCATTCGCGGTCGCCATCCGCTAGCCGCCAGGCGAGCGCGCGCGCATCGCGGTGGAACTGGTCCCAGGAAACGGGGAAGGCTTTGTCGGGCAACGACATGGGAGTGGCTCCTGATGGCAGAAAAACAGAGATTCCCTCTGTTTAAAGCACTTCGCCGCCCAAAGAAATCACCGCCCGGCCTTGGCGCCGGGCGATCCACAACGAAGTCGAGCTACCTCGACATCAGCGTGGGCACGCGCGCGCCGCGCATCATGGCGCTGGTAACGCCGCCGAACAGGCGCTGGCGCAGCCGCGAATGGCTGTAGGCGCCCATGACGATGAGACCGGCATCGATTTCCGTCGCCCGGCGGTTGATCGCATCCGCCACCGAATGGCCGTCGGACGAGCCGGAGGCGACCGTCGTCTTGATGCCGTGGCGGGCGAGCGTCGCCGCAAGCTCGGCACCGCAGAAATCGCGCGACTGCATGGAATTTTCCGGCGGATCGATGGTGAAGATCTCGACCTCTTTCGCCGCCGTCAGGAAGGGCAGGGCATCGAAGGCGGCGCGGGCCGCTTCGCGCGAGCCGTTCCAGGCCAGAAGCACGCGCTCGATGGTTTCCGGGCCGGCCGGCGCATTGGCGACGAGATAGACCGGGCGGCCGCTCTCGTAGAGCAGGTCCTCGATGTCTTCGCGCGAGGGGCCGTCGATATCCGGATCGAACTGGCCGGCGAGCACGATGTCGGCGCCGCGGGCGCTATCGATGATGCCGGCGGAGGCATAACCGGCGGTGCCGGTGAAAAGACGCCATTCATAGGAAATGTCGTCGCGCTCGCAGCGTGACCGGAAGGCCTGCTCGACCTCGCGCGACTGGCGCTGGGCGCGCTCCTGCAGGTCCAGCACGGCATTCGGATCGGGATATTCCATGGGCGCGATCAGCGTCACGACGACCGGCGCTTCGGCGTGGATGCCGATGACGTGACCGCCGGTCTTGCGCGCGAGCGCAAGCGCGTGGTCCGTCACCTTGCCGGCGTCATCGGCAGCGCTCAGCACTGCCACGATGGTCTTGTAGGTCATTTCGGCCTCCTGTCTGGTTCGTCGGAAACCTGCGCCTGTCGCCGCGGCAAAACCTTGATCCGGATCAAGAGGCGGCCTTGGCCACGGCGATTTCGGCGATCATCTGGAGTATATCACGTTCGGCGGCTTCCGCCGGTGCTTCTTCGCGGCTGCGGATGACGATCTCCGTCGAGAAGCGGTTTTCGGAAAAGCGCGGATAGGAGCCGATGCTGGTTTCCGGATGGTTCTTCTGGATCGCGGCGAGCGCGCTGCCGATATCGCCTTCGCCGAAGGGTGAGGCGACGGAGCGCGACAGCATCGGCACGCCGCCCGCAAGCGTCGGCACGACGGCGCTCAGCATGGCGGTAAAGACCTGCGGCACGCCGGCCATCACATAGACATTGCCGATGTTGAAGCCCGGCGCGGTGGAAACCGGATTTTCGATATGCACGGCGCCCTCCGGCATGCGGGCCATGCGCTTGCGGGCCTCGTTGAACTCCACGCCACGCCGCTCGTACATGGCGCCGAGCAGCTGCATGGCAAGCGGATCGTGCAGGCAGGGCACGCCGAAAGCCTTGGAGATCGCATCCGCCGTGATGTCGTCATGGGTCGGGCCGATGCCGCCGGAAGTGAAGATATAGGTGTAGCGTGCGCGCAGCGCATTCAGCGCCTCGACGATCGCCTCCTCGTCGTCGCCGACGATGCGCACTTCCTTCAGGTCGATGCCGACGAGGAAAAGCACGTCGGCGAGCTGGCCGATATTCTTGTCCTTGGTGCGCCCGGAGAGAAGCTCGTCGCCGATGGCGAGCATGGCGGCGGTGGCGATGGGGCTGGAACTCATGGGCGCTCTCTGGATTTCGTCTAGCAATGGCGACCGTGCCGGGCGACATTGTCAATGGCGGGTGAACAGTCTGTCGACTGTGCGGCTTCTGTCGCCGATCCCTCAAAGTGCTACATCCAAGCTGACGCCGCGATCAAGCGGAAAGCAACTTCGACCTGAGGAGACGACGATGGCGAAAGTACTGGTTCTTTACTACTCGGCCTACGGCCATATCGAGACCATGGCCTATGCCGTGGCCGAAGGCGCAAAATCGGCCGGTGCCGAGGTGACCGTCAAGCGCGTTCCGGAACTGGTGTCGGACGAGGTCGCCAAGGCCTCCCACTACAAGACGGACCAGAAGGCCGAAATCGCCACCGTTGCCGAACTCGGCGACTATGACGCGATCATCGTCGGCGCCGGCACGCGCTACGGCACGGTCGCCTCGCAGATGCGCAATTTCTGGGACCAGACGGGCGGCCTGTGGATGGCCGGCAAGCTGGTCGGCAAGGTCGGCTCGGTCTTCACCTCGACGGCCACCCAGCACGGCGGCCAGGAATCGACCATCCTCGGCTTCATCCCGACGCTCCTCCACCACGGCCTCGTGGTCGTCGGCCTGCCCTATGCCTTCCAGGGCCAGATGGGCGTGGAAGAAGTCAAGGGCGGCTCGCCCTACGGCGCCTCCACGATCACCGGCGGCGACGGCTCGCGCCAGCCCTCCGAAATCGAACTCGAAGCCGCCCGCTACCAGGGCGCCCACGTCGCCAAGATCGCAGCCAAGCTTTCGGCCTGACGTTTTCCTGAAGCGTCACCGAAAAACGGGGGTGCGGTCCTGCACAAGGGCCGCGCCCTTTTTGCGTCCGATGCAAGCCTTTGCAAAACGCCCTATTGACGAAGCGTGCTGACTCTTCGAAAAGCAGGCTATGCGGGCGTGGCGAAACTGGTAGACGCAAGAGACTTAAAATCTCTCGGCCTTGGCTGTGCGGGTTCGATCCCCGCCGCCCGCACCAGACGCTTCCCGATGCAAGTATACGATTTCATCGCTGCGTGATTCGCCTGCCGACTCAGATGCCGTGGCGGGCGGTTGGACTTTTACGGGTGGAGTTCTGCGCTTTGTGATCCTGCCACCATTGCTGGCATTCGAAAATGTGCCAGCCGCGCAACACTTGCTCTTCTTGGTGGCCAGAACGCAAGCAAAGTAGAGAAGCTCCCTTGCCAGCTAAAAGTGCTTTCGCTTTTTTAGCGCCCGATGTTTCAACGTGGAATACCATTGGGGGCGTGAATGAAATTTCCAAAATATTTGACCAAGGCCTATTTCCAGAAGACCTATGGGTCCATCGGCGTCGGTGATTTTACGGTCAAGGTGACGAAGTACAGCCAGACCTCGACCACGCTGAAGGCGACCGTCGAGGTCGACAGCAGCTTCGGCGACAGCACCACCGACATTCTGATGAAGGTAGGCAAGACCACGACGAGCCTGACGCTGAAAATCAAGGCGGAGGGCTATAACAGCACCTTGGCCTATTCCACCGCGCAGACGAAGAATGGCATCGCCATCAATGCCACCTATACCGACAGCTTCAAGACGAAGTTCAACTACAGCCTGAACCTCGAAAAGGACGGCGATTTCAGCAAGTTCAAGATGGTCTATGCCCTCGGCACGGAGAAGATGACCATCACCTCGACCAAGATCGCCGGCGACGTGGTGACGTTCAAGGCCGTGGATGGCAGCGGCGACGTGATCGGCACGGCCAAGTTCAACCTCAAGGCCTTCGGCGATTATTACGACAAGTCCGACAAGTATTTCTTCGAATCCGGCAAGACGGCCGAACTCTTCAACAAGCTGCAGGTCAAGTTCACCAGCCTTAACAAGAAGGCAGGCGAGCACGCTGACGGCGACACCTTCGTGTTCAAGAAGCTCGCGGCCCCCGATGCCGGCCACCACGATGCCGGTCTTGCCGCGCGTGCCGCCGCCTTTGACGATGCGTCGAAAGCCACGCATTCCGACAGCTTCGATTTCCTGGCGACGCAGGATTTCGTCCAGCCGGTCCACGCGATCAAGCACGTGCCGGACCTGTTCTAAGCGACTGAAACGGAGGAACGGCGGGAGCGGAAACGCTTCCGCCGCTGGAGCCTACTTGGTAGGCTTTACCAGCGAGATGACGCGCGGCTTGGAGGGGGCATCGAGCCATTCGATCCAGGCGTCCCGCTCTTCTATCGTGTTGAAGAACCGCCAGAGCTTGAACTCTTCGTCGGTGGTCTCCAGCATCTCGCCGATGGAGGCGAGTTCTAGGGGCAACGTCACTTCGTTGCCGTCGAAGCGTACGAAATAGACTCCCTCGGCCGCAAGACGGATGACCTGACCGGTGCCATAGCTGCCATCGGGGTCGTCGACCGTGAAGTACATGCCGGTCAGGGTGTCAAAAACCTTGTCGTTCATAGCTTTCCAATGCCAGTTCTGAGAAAACCGCGCGGGTTCCATCAGTCTCATTTAATGGACCGTGCCGGAACGTCAATCGCTGGTCTCTTATCGCCGCAGCGAAACGCCTAGCCTCCGATAGCACTGAACGTCAGGTAGAACAGCGCCGAAATCGCGGCCGCCGAGGGCAGCGTGACGATCCAGGCGATGACGATGTTGCCGGCGAGGCCCCAGCGCACCGCCGAGACGCGGCGCGCGGCGCCAACGCCGATGATGGCGCCGGTGATCGTGTGCGTCGTCGAGACCGGGATGCCGAGCCAGGTGGCGGCGAAGAGGGTGATCGCCCCGCCGGTTTCGGCGCAGAAGCCCTGCATCGGGTTGAGGCGCGTGATCTTCGAGCCCATCGTGTGCACGATGCGCCAGCCGCCCATCAGGGTGCCGAGCGCCATCGCCGCCTGGCAACTGATGACGACCCAGAAGGGGACGTGGAATTCGCTGCCGAGATAGCCTTGCGAGAAGAGCAGCACGGCGATGATGCCCATGGTCTTCTGCGCATCGTTGCCGCCATGGCCGAGGGAATAGAGCGAGGCCGAGATGAACTGCATGACGCGGAACGTGCGGTCGACGGCAAAGGGCGTCTGGCGCACGAAGAGCCAGGAAACGATGAGCACGAGGACGAGGGCCAGGAAGAAGCCGATCGCCGGCGACAGGAAGATGGCGCTCGCCGTCTTGATGAGGCCGCTCCAGACGACGGCGTCGAAGCCGGTCTTGGCAAGGCCCGCACCGACGAGCCCGCCGATTAGCGCATGCGACGAACTCGACGGAATGCCGAAGATCCAGGTGACGACATTCCAGATGATCGCGCCCATCAGCGCCGCGAAGATGACGAGCGGGCTGACGATGCCGGGATCGATGATGCCCTTGCCGAGCGTTTCGGCGACATGCAGGCCGAAGAACAGGAAGGCGATGAAGTTGAAGAAGGCCGCCCACATCACGGCATATTGCGGGCGCAGCACGCGCGTCGAGACGATGGTGGCGATGGAGTTCGCCGCATCGTGCAGGCCGTTCAGGAAGTCGAAGAGCAGCGCGATGCCGACGAGCGCGACCAGCAGGGGTAAGGCGAGGGTGGCCTCCATCAGACGTTCTCGATCACGATACCGCTGATCTCGTTCGCGACGTCCTCGAAGCGGTCGACCACCTTTTCCAGTTCGCCATAGATCTCGCTGCCGATGATATAGGCCATCGGGTCGGTCTTGCCGTATTGCTTGAAGAGGTTCTTCAGGCCCTGGTCGTGCAGCTCGTCCGAGCGGCCCTCGACGCGGGTGACCTCTTCGGCGATCGCGCTGAGGCGGGTGGCGTGTACGCCGACCTTGTCGAGCAGCGGAATGGCCTCGGCGATGAGATGCGCGGCCTTCACGACGGTCTCGCCCATCTCCTGCATGCCGGGCTCGAACTGCGTCTGCTCGTAGAGGCGGATGGTTTTCACCGTCTTGTGCATCATGTCGATGGCGTCGTCCATCGACTGGATCAGGTCCTTGATGTCGCCGCGGTCGAAGGGGGTGATGAAGCTGCGGCGCACGGCGAGCAGCACCTCGCGGGTAATGTCGTCGGCTTGGTTTTCCAGTTCGACGATGCGGTCGCAATGTTTTTCCAGATCCGGCCCGCCCGCGAGCACCGAACGGAGGGCTTCGGCAGCGCCGACGACGGTGCGGGAATGCTGCTCGAAATAATCGAAGAAGCGGTCTTCGCGCGGCATGAGTTTGCGAAACAGCGAAAGCATGGATGCCCCTTACCTGGCTGGGGTTGTCATGTCGCTGTCATAATTGACCGTCAAGCCGCTGGAAAGCTTGGATTCCGGCTTGTCACAATTCTCTGCCTGCCTGTGGAAAACCTCGTTACGGCACGATCTTGAACGGCTGCTCGCTGATCGCCACGGCGCCGCTTGCCGCATCACGGAAGCGGTAGCGCAGCACGTAGTCGCCGGCCGGCGGGCCGCTGAGATTGAGAGTCAGCTTGGCGAAGACTTCCTGGTTGCGCACGCTGCCCTTGAAGTCGAAGGAGCCGAAGGCCTTCTGCTCGGCAAGCACCGTGCCCTTGGGGTCGAGGAGTTCGAGGTCGACGGTGAAATGCGATTCGAGCAGGCCGCCGTCGCTCGGGCGCCAGGTGAGGCCGACGGGCTCGACATAAGAGATCAGCGCCTCGCCGACCTTGAAGTCGGAGGCGGGGCGGACCGCATACATGCCGTAGCCTTCCGGCGGGGCGGAAACGAAGACGGCCTTGCCGATCGTGAAGGGCAGGGTGGCGGCGAAGGTGCCGAAGGCATCGCGGATCGTGTTGTGCGCGCCCACCGTGTCGCCGGCGGCGGCCTGTTCCTCCGCCTTCTTGGCCGCATCCGCAAGCGGCCCGGCAAAGGCGAAGGCCGGCGCGAGCGCGGCGATAAAGGTTAAACGCAACAGGGACTTCGACGCAAACATTCAGTCTTCCTCCAGCCGGATGGCGGCAGGATGCGGAGAAGCGTGACAACAGTCAAGAACGCCAAAGGCGGTACGCGGTCAGCTCTTCCAGAACAGTGGTGTCAGGATGACGAGCACAGTCAGGATTTCGAGACGGCCGAGCAACATCAGGAAGGAGAGCAGGTAGAGAGCGGCATCATGAAAGCCGGCAAAACTGCCGGCCGGACCGATCGCTTGGGTAACGCCCGGGCCGACGTTGGACAGCGACGTCGCGGCGGCCGATACCGCCGTCAGAACGTCATAGCCCATCAGGCCGAGCACAATGGCGCCGATAGCGGAAATGGCCACATACGTGATGAAGAAAAGGAAGACGCCGCGCTGCAGATCGATGTCGACGGTCATGCTGCCGTAGCGCACGGCATGGATTCCGTCGGGATAGATGAGACGGTAGAGGCCAGTGCGGATGAAATTGAAGAGAATGATCAGGCGGTAGGCCTTGAGCCCACCCGACGTCGAACCGGAACAGCCGCCCATGAAGGTCGCGACGAAGGCCAGTGCGACGATGAAGTGACCCCATTGCGTGAAGTCGTCGCTGGCAAAGCCTGTGGTGGAGAGAATCGAGGAGACGGTAAAGAAGGAATGCGCCAGCGCCTCATGGAAGGGGACACCGTTCTCGATCCGTTGGAAGATGCTGGCCGCGATCGCGAAGAGCGCGAGATAGGCGAGGAAGACGCGGATCTGCGGGTCGCGCCAGGCATCGATGCGCCCGCGCACCACGAACAGGATGAGCACCGAGAATGGCAGGCTGGAGAGTGTCATGAAGAACGTGGCGGCCCAGAGCAGCGGCAGGCTCTTGAAATAGCCGAAGGAGGCGTCGTGCGTCGAAAGCCCGCCGGTCGCGACCGTCGACATGGCGTGGTTCAGTGCATCGAAGCGGCTCATGCCGAGCGCGGCATAGGTAATGGCGCAAATGAGGGTGATCGCCACGTAGATGGCGAGGAAGGCGCGGGTATAGCTCGCGATTCGGGCGAAGGGCTTGTCGGCCGTATCGGACGATTCGAGCTTGAAGAAGGACATGCCGCCAACGCGCAGATACGGCATGATGAAGAGGCCGAGGGCAAGAATCCCGACGCCACCGAGCCAGTGCAGCAGCGAGCGCCACATCAAGACGCCGGGCGGCGCGTCGTCGAGGCCGACGATAACGGTGGAGCCGGTCGTGCTGATCGCCGAGACCGATTCGAAGAAGGCCTGCGCGAAGGTGAGGTTCAGAGACGACAGCCACAGCGGTATCGCGCCGATGATGCTGCCCGAAAGCCACAGCATGTTGACGACGAGGAAGCCCATGCGCTTGTTGAAAGGCGGCGGGCCGGCGCGGGTCGCAGCGGCCGTCGCGAGCGACAGGCCGCCGGTCATGAAGGCGGAGAGGAAAAAGACCTCCGAATCGGGATGGCCGTAATAGACGTCGATGAAGGCCGGAACGAGCATCGCCACGGACAGGTAGATGCCGCTGATGGCGGCAATGTTGATGGCGGATCGGAAGATGGTGGCGTTCAAGTTCTGGTCTCTGGAAGAGGCCATGGCGGCCAGGGCGGGTGGTATCCGTCGCGTCGATATGCCATAGCCTTTGCATTGTCCAAACTCAAGGATGGCTTCCGACGCGGTCCTCCTTGGTTTCGACCGGTTCTACTGCGCGGCGTCGGAAAGGTTTGAAGAATGATCGGCTTCCCCTGCATCTGTCCTTCCTGAAGGCAAGAGTTGTCCTGACGGCGAGACACGCAGCTTTTTGAACCCAATCCTATCGAACCCAGATCCCTATCGAATATGGACCAGAGCATGACATCCGACGTCGACGCGGCCATGGAGGCCTTGCGCGGGTTGTTTCCCGAAACGCCGCTCCAGCTGAACGAACATCTCTCCGCCCGCTACGGCGCGGAGATCTATCTCAAGCGCGAGGACCTCTCGCCGGTACGCTCCTACAAGATCCGGGGGGCGTTCAACTTCTTCCGCAAGGTTCTCGCCGACGAGAACGGCGCGCGCAGCTTCGTCTGCGCCTCGGCCGGCAACCACGCGCAGGGGTTCGCCTTCGTCTGCCGCCATTTCGGCGTGCCGGGCGTGGTCTTCATGCCGGTGACGACGCCGCAGCAGAAGATCGACAAGACCCGCATTTTCGGCGGCGAGTTCGTCACGATCAAGCTCGTCGGCGACTTCTTCGACCAGTGCTACAAGGCGGCCCGCGAGCACGCGGAGGCGACCGGCGCGCTGATGGTGCCGCCCTTCGACCATGCTGATATCATCGAGGGCCAGGCGACGGTGGCCGCCGAAATCGTCGCGCAGCTGCCCGATGGCAAGCTGCCGGATCTCGTGGTGCTGCCCGTCGGCGGTGGTGGCCTTGCCTCGGGCGTGACCGGCTATCTTGCCGACAGGATCGGCCCGTCGAGCTTCCTGTTCTGCGAGCCGGCGGGTGCGCCGAGCCTCAAGCGCAGCCTCGAAAGCGGTGCCGTGGTGACGCTCGACCAGGTCGATAATTTTGTCGACGGTGCCGCGGTCGGGCAGATCGGCGCCCTCAATTTTGCAGCCCTCAGCCGGTTTTCGGCCGATCAGGTCATGCTGCTGTCGGAAAACGCGATCTGCGTGACGATGATCGACATGCTGAATGTCGAGGGCGTGGTGCTGGAGCCGGCGGGTGCGCTGTCGCTGACGGCGCTGGATGCGCTCGGCCGCGAGGCGCTGGAGGGCAAGACGGTCGTCGCCGTCGTCTCCGGCGGCAATTTCGATTTCGAGCGCCTGCCGGATGTCAAGGAACGCGCCATGCGCCATGCCGGGCTGAAGAAATACTTCATCCTGCGCCTGGCCCAGCGCCCAGGCGCGCTCAAGGATTTTCTCAACATGCTCGGCCCGGACGACGACATCGCCCGCTTCGAATACCTGAAGAAATCCGCCCGCAACTTCGGCTCCATCCTCATCGGCATCGAAACCAAGGCGCCGGAGAATTTTGCGGCGCTGAAAAAGGCCTTCGACGCTGCCGGCATGCGTTACCAGGACATCACGGAAAACGAAATTCTCGCAAACCTCATCATCTAGGGGCAGGGGCTGGCCGCGCTCTCCCCTTGGAGGGCGCGGCGGCCTGTGTTAGCAATCGGCCATGGCATCGTTCTTTTCAAAACTCTTCGGTCGCGGCGGCGACTCGGCAGCCCCCGCGAAGGTCGCGGAGGAAACCGAGGCCTACAACGACCTCACCCTCGTCGCGGCTCCCATTCCGGAAGGCGGCCAGTATCGCCTGGCCGGGCGGATCGAGAAGCGGGACGGCGACCGGGTCTTCACCCGCAGCTTCATCCGCGCCGATCTCTTCTCCTCGCGGGACGATACGGTCGCCTCGACCTTTCGCAAGGCGAAGCAGATCGTCGACCAGCACGGACCTTCGTTGTTCAACGACGGCGTGGACAGCCGGCAGGTCTGACCGCACCGGGGCGATTTCCCGCCTCGTTCTGTGAAAAGTCAAACAAAAGAACGTAAACGCGCTGGAGAACCGGCGCGATTGCCTGTATCCGCAGGAAAAGACTTGTTGCGACTCTTGCCCTGTATTTAGCTGCCGGGCGAAGCGAAGAAACTGCGGATCGCCCATGGGTACTGAAAATCTGATCCTGCTTCTCGTCGAGGCCGGATTCTATTTCGTCTTCATGGTGGGCATCCTGCATCTGCGCCATCAGATCGGCATCGGCGTCTTCATTGCCGCACTTGGCGTGATGCACTTCCTCGAAACCTATCTCGCGGCCGTCTTTTACATCGAGCTGCCCTTCGGCGTCATCTCGCCTGGCTCCTCCGTGCTGTTTTCCGGCAAGCTGATGATGATTCTCCTTCTCTATGTGAAGGAGGACGCCGCCGTCGTGCGCGCGCCGATCTACGGCCTGCTCGCCGGCAATTTCCTGACGGTCGGCCTCGGGTTCTTCCTGCGCCATCACCAGACGATCGGTGCTGTGCCGGGCCGCATCGCGGACCTCGCCTTCATCGACGAAATGGGCTGGCTGATGCTCTGGGGCACGACGCTGCTCTATATCGATGCGCTGGCGATCATCCTGCTCTACGAACGGCTCGGGCGGGTGTTCAAGAAGAGCACGGCCATGCGCTTCTTCGTATCCGGCGTCGTGGTGCTGACCTTCGACCAGATCGGCTTCTTCGCAGCCCTGCATTTCCTCAACGGCGCGCCGGTTGAAGTCTTCTGGGGCGGGTGGATCGCCAAGATGATGGCGGCCTGCGCCTATGCGGTGCTGATCACCATCTATCTCTCCTATTCGCGCATTTCGGCCATTCCCGTCTCGCCGCGGCCGATCTCGGATATCTTTGCCGATCTCACCTTCCGCGAGCGTTACGAGGACCTGCTGGACCGTTCCGGCCGCGATGCGCTGACCGGCGTCTACGACCGCAGCCGTCTGGAATTCGAGGCGCCGCGCCTGCTTTCCGCGATGCTGGCGGCGGGCAAGCCGATGGCGCTGATGATCATCGATGCCGACCATTTCAAGGACGTCAACGACCGCTTCGGCCACCTTGCCGGCGACGGCGTGCTGAAGGAGACGGCCGCCTGCCTGCAGCGCGCACTGCGCGGCACCGACCGCGTCTTCCGCTTCGGTGGCGAGGAATTCGTGGTGATCTGCGAGGATGTCTCGCCGCAGGCCGGCGCCGAGCGCGCGGAGGCCCTGCGCCGCACCGTGGAGACGGAAATCCGCCGGCCGGACGGCGTGCCGGTAACAGTCAGCATCGGCATCGCCAACAGCTACAACGACGGCACGACGCTGAACGCCCTGCTTTCGGCGGCCGACGCCCGGCTCTATGCCGCAAAGAATGCCGGCCGAAACCGGGTCATCGCGAGCTAGATGCCGACATTCGGCCGGTCGATGATCTCGCGCAGCGCAAAGCTCGAATTGATCTTCACCACATGGGGCAGCGCCGACAGCCAGTCGCGGTGGATGCGCTCGTAGTCCTCCAGATCCTTGGCGGCGACGCGCAGGATATAATCGTATTCGCCGGACATCAGGTAGCAGACGAGCACGTTGGGGCAGAGTTTCACGGCGGATTCGAACTCGTTCAGCGTCTTGGCGAACTGGCCGGAAAGCGAGATGTGCACGATGGCGATCATCTTGTAGTCGAGCGCCTTGGGCGAGACGCGGGCGTGATAGCCGTTGATGACGCCGGATTTTTCCAGAATGTCCAGCCGGCGCGAGCAGGCCGACGGCGACAGGCCGACGCGCTCCGCAAGCTCCGCATTGGAGATCCGGCCGTTCTGTTGAATCACCCTCAGGATCGCAGTATCGATTGCATCCAGATGTGCCATTCGAATTTCCTTCGAAATTTCTGCTGATATTCGCAGAATATTCGACAATGGTGCGTTTCGCAAACCCGCTTTGCAAGGACATTGCACGCATCCTCTGCTTCCATAGTGGTCCCCGCCGGCAAGCGGCGGCAATGAACGGGAACAGCACTGGGAGAGGAACGCGCATGCGTATCGGTTGTCCGAAGGAAATCAAGAATCACGAATATCGGGTGGGCCTGACGCCCGGGGCCGTGCGCGAATATGTGGCCCACGGCCATGAGGTTCTCGTCGAGACGAAGGCTGGCGCCGGCATCGGCGCAGACGACGACACCTACCGCGCCGCCGGCGCGAAGATCGTGGCCACCGCCGCGGATATCTTCCAGAAGTCCGACATGGTGGTGAAGGTCAAGGAGCCGCAGCCCTCCGAATGGGCGCAGCTTCGCGACGGACAGATTCTCTACACCTACCTGCATCTCGCCCCCGATCCGGAACAGACCCAGGGCCTGCTCGCCTCCGGCGTCACCGCCATCGCCTATGAAACGGTGACGGACGAGCGCGGCGGCCTGCCGCTGCTGGCACCCATGTCCGAGGTTGCCGGTCGTCTCTCCATCCAGGCCGGCGCCACCGCGCTGCAGAAGGCCAATGGCGGCCGCGGCATCCTGCTCGGCGGCGTGCCGGGCGTGCTGCCGGCCAAGGTCGCGATCATCGGTGGCGGCGTCGTCGGCCTGCATGCGGCGAAGATGGCGGCCGGCCTCGGCGCGGACGTCTCGATCGTCGACCGCTCGATCCCGCGCCTGCGCCAGCTCGACGACATTTTCGGCGGCCGTATCCACACGCGCTATTCGACGATCGATGCGCTGGAAGAGGAAGTCTTCTCCGCCGATCTCGTCATCGGCGCCGTGCTGATCCCCGGTGCCGCGGCACCAAAACTCGTCACCCGCGAAATGCTGTCGGGCATGAAGAGGGGCGCGGTCATCGTCGACGTCGCCATCGACCAGGGCGGCTGCTTCGAGACCTCGCACGCCACCACCCATTCCGACCCGACCTACGAGGTCGACGGCGTGGTGCACTATTGCGTCGCCAACATGCCGGGCGCGGTGCCGGTCACCTCCGCCCATGCGCTGAACAATGCGACGCTGCATTACGGCCTGCAACTCGCGGACAAGGGCCTGAAGGCGATTGCCGAGGATCGGCACCTGCGCGCCGGCCTCAACGTGCACAGGGGCCGCGTCACCAACCGCCCGGTCGCCGAGGCGCTCGGCTACGAGGCCTATGCCCCGGAAGCGGTGCTGAACGTCGCCTGATCAGGCATGGATTTAAGGAAAGAAGGCTCGGAGCGATCCGGGCCTTTTTCATGCGCGCTCGATGCGGCACTGGTAGCAATTGTTGCGCGCCGAGCGGATGTGGAGATAGGCGACGTCCGCGCGCGCCAGCAGTGCGGCCGCATAGTCGGGAATGTCGCCGGTCGGCACCACGGCGCCGGTGCCGTAGAGGATGCGGCCTCTCGCCGAATAGCCGCGCACGATATAGTCGCGGCTGGTCAGAATCGGCGGCAAGTCTTCAGACGGAACATGGGCGGCGCAGGGCTCGGCATGCAGGAAGATCGGGCCGGTTTCCGCATAGGGCTGGACGGCCGGGAAGGGGCGGTGCGCCAGGACGAGATAGGCCTCGCCGGCACCAACGAGCCGCAGGCAATGGCGGCAGGGCACGCCATCGCCGTCGGAGATATACCGCTCCGGCACCATGCCATAGGCATCCTTGCCGCCGCTCCAGTAGGCGGTCGCGGTTTCGGTCGGCATGGGCAGGAAACGAAGGGACATCTTTTGGCGGCTCCGGTTGCAAGGTGCCGCAATCCTTCATCATTGGCCGCGACCGCGACACCCGATTCCTGTCAGGCCGTCTTACGAAACGCCTTGTCGCATTGCCGCAGGAGTTCGACAGGATCGATCGCCGGATCGGCGAGGCAGAGGCCGACCATGGTTTTGGCGATGTGCTGGTAATAGGCCTCGTTCGCCTCGGCGGACACGATGTTCCTGGCAATGGCCTCGCGCCGGTCTTTCAGCCGCTTGCGCAGCGATGCCAGCGGGAGCGCTTCAGCGATGGAGAGAAGCCGGTCGCGGATCTTCAGGTGACGGATACGCTGCCGCCGTGCGGCGAGCAAGCGGGTGGCGGCGGTGAAGACGAGGTCCGGCGCGTGCGCCAGCCAGGTCGCGCGCAGGTCGGCAGCGCAGGTGCCGAGATAGCCGTCGAGCAGGCTGCGCCGCTGCGCGGTCTGCCGACAGAACGGGCGCATCATCGTTGCGGCAAGCTCGATGCCGGACACGTCATAGGTCATCAGCTCATAGTCGATCAGGCCGATCGCATGTTCGTCCTGCTCGATGATATTGCTGCCGTAGAGGTCGCCATGGGTGAGCTGGGTGGCCGGCAGGCGCCGCATGCGCGTGAGGCTTTGTTCGATCCAGCGCCGCTCTTCCGGGCTGTGAAGGGCGCCGGACTGGGCGAGATAACCCTCATGCGGCAGGACCGGCCGGCGGCGTTCGAAGAGCGCGCCCGTGGCGGCGCCTTCGATCGTGTTGAGCTTGGCGAGCGTGCGGCCAAGCGCCGCGAGCGCTGCCGGATGCGCCTTCTGGGTCAGAGGCTTTCCGGGCAGGTAGGAGAGCGCCAGCCAGTGGCCGCCGGCCTTGATGGCATCGCCCCACGAGGCGGTGCCGGCGCAGACATGCTGGGCGGAAATGCCGGCCGCCTCCAGCCGCCCGACGGCGTCCTCGAAACGGTCCTTGGTCGATTTCAGCACGAAGAAATGCAGCACATAGGTCTGCTGCTCGAAGACGACGATGCGCTTCTGGATGCTGAGGCGCCGCTTGGTGTGCAGGATGCGCACCCGCTTGCCAAGCAAATCGCGAAGATCAGGGGTGGGGCTGTCCATGCGAGCGAAAGATTCCGTTTGTATGCCGATCGATCCGTCCACGGCTCCATCGCCTTCGGGAAATGCTCGTGACAGTCATATGACATAGTTGCCCGGTCGTTTCCAGCACCGAAGTAGGCCGCAAAAACAACATCACCGCGGATGCCGGCCGGCACCCGCGGTGATGCATCTGGAGCGTTGAATTAGCGCACGAATTCGTCGATGCGGCGCAGCGTCACGCGGCGGTTGCGCCATTCCTCGTTCTGGGTCGGCACCAGCAGATAGTCCTCGCCGTAGCCGACCGTTTCGAGCGCGCGGTAGGGGATGCCGAATTCCTGCACGAGCAGCCGCTTCAACGATTCGGCGCGGCGCTCGGACAACACCTGGTTGGACGCGGCCGAGCCCACGGCATCCGTATGGCCTTCGATGAGGAAGACGGCGCGGCGGCGGCGCTTGAGGAGCTGTTCCATGGCGCGCGCGATCTGGCTGACCTTGCGGTATTCCGAGCGCGGAATATCCGAGGAAGCGAAGGCGAAGTTGATCGACTGGATGTTGATCGAGGGGGCGGCACCGCGCAGATCCGGACGGCGCTTGAATTCGCGCACGGTCACCCGTTCCTCTTCGCGCAGGCGGCGGGAGGGGGCCGCATCGAGGCGGCGCAGGATGATCTCCGAGGACGGGGTTTCCTGCGCGAGCGCGAGGCCCGAAAAGGCGGGGACGGCAAGGGCGGTGGCGAACGCGGTCAGAAAGGCGCGGCGTTGCATGGCAATGTTTCCTGTTCGTTTGATCGTCTGTTGAACGGAAATTGCCATAGGCGATCTGAAAGGGAGCTGAACCGGCTGTTAGCTCCCGTTCAGATTGATTAACGCGGCTCTGGCGGCAGCAGACAATCGCGCTTGGCAAGCGCCAGCAGCTCGACGTCGGCGAGCGGAACAAGCTCGGCATCCCGCGTGCCCACCGGCGAGAAGCCGAACATCTGGTAGAGCTGGAGGGCGCGCGGATGGTCGAGATTGTTGGTGGTAACCGTCACGCGCTTCGGCCCGAGCGACCAGGCGGCATAGAGCGTCTGGAGCAGGAACCACTTGCCGATGCCCAGCCCCAGCGCGCGCTCGAACAGGCCGAAATGCGACAGCTCGACCACGTCCTCATCGATCTGCAACAGCTCGAAGAACCCGGCCGGCGCGCCGTTGACATAGAGCACGGTGACGCTGTTGCGCTTGTCGTACAGCGTCTCGGCGAGTGTATCGTCCGTCATGCGCAGCCGGTCGACCCAGTGCCAGCGGCTGCCGACCTGCCGGTAGAGGAAGCGGTAGAAGGCGAGCGGGATTTCCGGCGCATTGAGGATCGCGGTGTGCACGTTGACCGGCACCGGCAGGCTCTGCTTCGGGGGCGAGGTCATTTCGAGCGCGGTGATGTGGACGGCGATCGGTGCCGTCTGTGCCTTCTTCGCCATCAGTCTTTTCCCGTCACGACCGGCGTATCGTCCCGGCCACCCCATTGCGACCAGGAGCCGTCATAGAGCGTGTTGTTGTCATGGCCGAGCGAGGTGAGCGCCAGCGTGATGATCGCCGCCGTGATGCCCGAGCCGCAGCTGGTGACGATCGGCTTCGAAAGGTCGATGCCCGAATCCTCGAAATGTTTTCGCAGGCTCGTAAGGTCCTTCAACTTGCCATCGACGGAGAAGGTGCCCGACGGCAGGCTTTTGGCGCCCGGCATATGGCCGGAGCGCATGCCGGCGCGGGGCTCCGCTTCCTCGCCGGTGAATCGGCCGGCGCCGCGGGCATCGGCGATCTGCTTGGAGCCGGTCGAAACGATGCCGCGCATCTCCTCGAAGGAGGTGACGGCATAGGGATTGAAATTGGTGTGGAAGACGGCGGGGGCGGGTTCCGGCAGGTCGGTCTGGAGCGGCCTTCCTTCCTTCTTCCAGCCATCGATACCGCCATCCAGCACGAAGACGTTCTTGGCGCCCATCGTGCGGAACAGCCACCAGACGCGCGGCGCGGTGAAGATGCCGGGGCCGTCATAGACGACGATCGTGTCCGTATCCGAAATGCCGAGCTTGCCGACTTCGGTGGCGAAGAAGGCCGGCGACGGCACGGTGTGCGGCAGGTTGCTCGAATGATCGGCGATCACATCCTGATCGAAGAAGACGGCGCCGGGAATGTGGCCGGCCGCATATTCGAGGGCGCCGTTGCGGTTTTGCGCGGGCAGATACCAGGCGGCATCGACGATGCGGAATTCCGGCGCGCCGAGCTGCTTTTCCACCCAGTCGGCCGAGACGACGAACCTGCTCTTGTCGTTGGACATTTTTTACTCCTCAGGCAATTCCGGCAAAAATGCGGAACGCGGTCTTGCGTCCGGAACTGCGTAAACCAGAAAGCGCTACGCCTCGGAACCGGGCGCACCGAAGCGGATGCGGAACCGGCGGTTCTCCTTGCCCTTCTTCTCGATCTTGCCGATGTGGATGGCACCCACTTCCTGCGTCTCCGAGACATGCGTGCCGCCGCAGGGCTGGCTGTCGACCGAAGAGTTTTCACCGATGCAGACGAGGCTGACGCGGCCAAGGCCCATCGGCGGGCGCACGTTCTTCGACCTCACAATGCCGGGATTGGCAGCGAGTTCCTCATCGGTGATCCATTGCACGAAGATCGGATGGTTTTCTTCAACGAGCTTCATCAGCCGCGCCGTCACCTCATCCTTGTCGATCGTCTCGCTCATGTCAAAATCGACCCGGCTGTCGTCCTCGCCAACGGCCGCGCCGGTGATGGGGTAGGGGCAGACGACGGAGAGCAGGTGGCAGGCCGTGTGCATGCGCATCAGCTTGTAGCGGCGCGCCCAGTCGATATGGGCGACCACCGTCTCGCCGACGATCGGCGACGTTTCGCCCTTCAGCGGGCGGTGGATGATGATCTCTTTCGTGCCACCATTGACGGCCGGACCGAGCGCGATGCGGGAACCGTCGGTGCGCTCCAGAAAGCCGGTATCGCCCGGCTGGCCGCCGGATGTCGCGTAGAAACAGGTCTGGTCGAGCTCGATGCCGCCATCCTCGTGCACCGCCGTCACCACCGCCTCGTTTGTCGAAAGATAAAAATCGTCGCGAAAGAGGGCAGTGGTTGGCAGGGACATGAGACCTATTCGACCGGCTGATAGGGGACCTTGATCCCCGATTTCGCCGTCAGCCATGCCGGAACGGGCAGGCCCTTCGAATCGAGGAAGTCCGCGTTGAAGAGTTTGGACTGATAGCGGTTACCATAGTCGCAGAGGATCGTCACGATCGTGTGGCCCGGGCCGAGGTCTCTGGCCAGCCGGATCGCGCCCGCAATGTTGATGCCGGAGGAGCCGCCAAGCGCGATGCCTTCGTTCTCGATCAGGTCGAAAACAAGCGGAACCGCCTCGGAATCGGGAATATTGTAGGAATAATCCGGCGTGAACCCTTCGAGGTTCGCCGTGATGCGGCCCTGGCCGATGCCTTCGGTGATCGAGCTGCCGGCGGCCTTCAGTTCGCCATGCGCATAATAGTTGTAGAGTGCCGCACCATCTGGATCGGCAAGCGCGATCTTGATGTTCGGGTTTTTCGCCCGAAGGCCTGCGGCAACCCCGGCCAGTGTTCCGCCGGAGCCGACGGCCGAGACGAAGCCGTCCACCTTGCCGTCCGTGTCGCGCCAGATTTCCGGCGCCGTCGTCTCGACATGGGCGTCACGGTTGGCGACATTGTCGAACTGGTTGGCCCAGATCGCGCCGTTCGGCTCGGTTTTCGCAAGCTGCTCGGCGAGGCGGCCGGAGAGTTTTACGTAGTTGTTCGGGTTCTTGTAGGGAACGGCCGGGACCTCGACGAGCTCGGCGCCGAGCAGGCGCAGCGCGTCCTTCTTTTCCTGGCTCTGGGTTTCCGGAATGACGATGACGGTGCGGTAGCCGAGCGCCTGCGCGACGAGCGCCAGCCCGATGCCGGTATTGCCGGCCGTGCCTTCGACGATGACGCCGCCAGGACGCAGCGCCCCGGAGCGTTCCGCGGCACGGATGATATAGAGTGCCGCGCGGTCCTTGACCGACTGGCCGGGGTTCAGGAACTCCGCCTTGCCGAGGATCTCGCAGCCCGTCGCGTCGGAAGCCCCCTTGAGCCGGATCAGCGGCGTATTGCCGATTGCATCCAGAACGGACGGAAGAATTGCCATGGGAGCCGAGCCTCGCGTTATAAACCTAGATCAGGAAACGTCTTTTCGGCCGCCAAGCGGCGCTTTGCAAGAAATCGTGTTCCCCGAGAACGAGCTTCCAGAGGGATTTTTTTTAACCTGCGCGGGTCAGCCGAGCGGACGCGTATAAACCACCTGCCGCACGTCGATGTTTCGCGCTCGAAAACCCGCTTCGCAATAGTAGAAGTAGAATTCCCAGAGTTTGCGGAAGCGCTCGTCGAAGCCGAGCGGCACGATGCGCTCCCAGGCGGCCCAGAAGCGGTGGCGCCATTCGGCGAGCGTGCGGGCATAGTCATGGCCGAAGCCGATGTCGGAGGCCGTCGACAGCCCGAACTGCCGGCCGAGCGATGCCAGGTGCTCGCGGGTCGGCAGCATGCCGCCGGGGAAGACGTATTTCTGGATGAAATCCGGGTTCGACCGGTATTCTTCATAGGCTTCCTGCAGGATGGTGATGATCTGCAGGCCGGCGCGCCCGCCGGGCTTCAGGCATTCGTTCAGCTTGGAAAAATAGGCAGGCCAGTATTTTTCACCGACCGCCTCGAACATTTCGATCGAGACGATGCGGTCATAGGTGCCGGTCTCGTCGCGGTAATCCTGGAATTTCAGCTCGACGCGGTCGGTAAGGCCGGCTTTCGCCATGCGCTCGCGCGCAAAGGCAAGCTGCTCGCGGCTGATCGTCAGGCCCGTGACCTTGCAGCCGATCTCGCTGGCCGCAAACTCGGCAAAGCCACCCCAGCCGCAGCCGATCTCCAGCACATGGTCGTTCGGGCCGATGCCGGTCGCCTCCGCAAGGGCGCGGTATTTCGCGACCTGGGCGGAGGTGAGGTCGTTTGCGCCGCGCGAATAGAGCGCGGAGGAATAAGTCATCGTCGGGTCGAGCCACTGGGAATAGAACTCGTTGCCGAGGTCGTAATGCGCGGAAATGTTGCGCTGCGAGCCGCGGCGGGTGTTGGCGTTCAGCCAGTGGCGGAATTTTTCGACGAGCAGCAGCAGGCCGCGCGGGCCGTTCGTGTAGTTGCGAACGATGTTGGTATTGACCAGCACGAGTTCGAGGAACATGCCGGCGTCCGGGCTTTCCCAGTCACCATCCATGTAGCTTTCGGCAACGCCGATCGTGCCGCCGCTGACGGCGCGATAGGCAAGGTTCCAGTTGTTGAGCTTCACGACCGCGTTCGGGCCGGGCGTCTTGCCGCGGATCACGAATGTCTGGCCGCTTGGCACCGTTATGGCGAGCGCCCCGGTTTCCAGGCCGAGCAGGCTGCGCAACACCATCTGCGCGCGGAACGGCAGTCCTTTCGCGCGCGTGGCGAAATTGGCCGCCGTCAAAATGTCTCGATCTGAAAATGTCTGTTCTGAAATCAAATCATTCGTCATCGATTGCCCCTCTGCCAACCCGACGTAAGGGTAAGCTAGCGTCAATGTTCCTGAACGCCAAGACGTGAATCGTGACAGGTCGGATCACAAAGATGCGCAAGGTCGCCCGGAAAAGCGCGAGGCTTTAACGAGCTGTTAGGAAACATGGTTAATTTTGCGTCTATCCGGCAATCGGCGGGAACGGAAACCGCGCCCGTTCGTTTGAAGGAAAATTGGAGGTATCAGGATGCTTTTCAGACTTTTTCCGGCGAGCCCGGTCGATCATGACGACGATATCGCGACCGGCACCTATGCCGACGGGGTAATCGGAACGCCGCTCGGCGACGCCGCTATGCGGCCGCGCGACCGCAGCCAGACCTTCCACCGCGCCACCCCCGATCGCGACTACAGCCTCGCCCGCAGTGCCGGCCAGGCGGGTGCCGGAATGGTGGCCTGAAAATCAAAGCGCCGGGAACAATAAGCCGCCCGGCGCATTCCTCCTCTGCCCGAATGCCGAAGCGAGGAGCCCGCCATGACGCACCACATCGACAATCGCCAGTTCAGCCCCCGCCAGACCCGCAATGTGCTCGATGTAATCGAACATTGCCGCAAGAACGGATTGGACAAGGCGGAGGAACGCAAGCTTCTCCTGCTCTTCGGCCGCTTCGCCAGCCGCCACGAACTCCAGATGAACATCAAGCGCCAGCCGACGAACGTGCGATAGCGAAAGCAGCACGTGATCATTGACGGGGAGCCAATCCTGCGGAAGGATGGCTCCTTAACTGCGTCTATGCCGGAAAAGCAGAAGGGCCGCGCTTTTCAGCACAGCCCCTCAAAATCTGGCTCCCCGGGCCGGAAATTGGATAGCGACCCTTTCAACTTTACCGTCTACCCGCAACCCGCTGAATTACCAATATTCAGCGTCCTCCTTGCCCATTGTGACCATACCGTCTACAACTAGCAACACCCCCAAAAGCGGGGAAAGTTGCGGGGAAGGAAAATGGGGAGCCATACTCGAAATGTGCTGACGGTGAAGGCGATCGCCGCAAGCAAGGCGGCGAAGCTACGCGATGGTGGCGGACTGTGGCTCGTCGCCAAGGGCGCTTCGCGTTATTGGATCCTCGATTTCACCTTCCGCGGCAAGCGGCGGCAGATGGGCCTTGGTGTTTATCCCGATACGTCCTTGGCCAAGGCACGGGATAGAGCGGCCGAGGCTCGGCAGCTCGTTCGCGATGGCGTAGACCCTATCGAACAGCGAAAGGCCGAGAATGCCCCTCCGCGCGACGTAATGACCTTTGGGAATTACGCCGACTTTTACATCGATGAAGCTGTACGGGTGGGGCGTTGGCGTGGTGCCAAGACTGAAGCACGCTGGCGCAACATGATCGAAAATCATGCCGCCAGTCTCCGCGACAAACCGATTGCAGACGTTGCCATCGACCATGTGCTTGCCGCAATCCGACCATTGTGGGGTTCGAAGCAGGAAACCGCTGAGAAGTTGCGCGAAGCGATAGAGCGAGTTCTCGATTCCGCGAAGGTGGAGGGGCATCGCAGCGGTGAGAACCCGGCCGCCTGGAGGGGCAACCTCGAGCACGTTCTGCACAAACCTGATGCGCTCACTAGCAAAGGGCACCACGCCTCTATGCCCCATGAGGAAGTGCCGGGCTTTATGAAGAAGTTGACCAATGTGGCAGGCGTTGGGGCGAGGGCACTCGAGTTTGCCATTCTGACTGCTGTTAGAAGCGGTGAGGTGAGAGGCGCACTTTGGTCTGAGATCGACCTGCAGAAGAAGATCTGGTCGATTCCAGCGGCACGGACCAAACCCGGAAAGCCTCACCGAGTGCCGCTCTCGGATAAAGCTGTAGCGTTGCTGAAGACGATGGCGGCGCAATCCGTCAACGAGCTCGTCTTCCCAAGCGTCCGAGACAAGAAACCTCTGTCAGATATGACTCTCGGTAAGGCGCTGAAGTCGGCGGGAGGAGAGGGGGCAACCGTCCATGGCTTCCGATCATCTTTTCGTGATTGGGCAACCGAGGTCGCGCATACACCCCGCGAGATCGCAGAGGCAGCACTGGCTCATGCCGTTGGCGACGCGGTGGAGAGATCCTATGCGCGATCCGATGCCCTTGAGCGGAGGAGGGCGCTAATGCAGCAATGGGCGGACTATATTTAGCTGACCATCTTGACTAAATTGTCAAATTCAACTATACGTTGACGATGGGCGCGTCTTGGTGCGCGCTCAGTGCGGGGTGGTTCCCGCCGAGGTAGGCTGGCGACGTAAGCCCTACCGCGTCAGATCAGGTCCTAACGGGCCGCGCCACAATGGCGTGTCGCAACTCAACCCGGCCAGTCGGTCGGTACCAGATCCTTCTCTATTCACGCTATTGGACCGACTCGGGAACGATGTTCCGTGTTCGGCAGAGGAGCACCATGACGCCTGCAAACGACAATGTGCCTATGCTTATCAGCTTGAACGACGCATGCCGTCTGACGAGCATGTCCCGCAGCATGCTTAATCGCTACCGATTCGAAGGCCGCTTTCCTATTGCGGTCGATCTTGGTGACAGGCGCGTGGCGTTCGTCCGGTCAGAAGTGACAGACTGGATCCAAGCAAAGATTTCGGCGAGGGCTGCAGCATGACCCTCATAGCCGCCTAACCAAGGACCATCATGAAGATCCTATCTATCAGACCCGCGCCTCCAGGCGGCGGGAACACCCTCGCGCGCTTTGACGCTGAAATCGCACCTGGAATTCGCGCATACGGTCTGCGTCTAGTGCAGTCGAAAACCGGCCTTCGCGTTTTCGGTCCATCAATCTCCGGCGGTTCAGCCGTGACCTTTGCACCCGAAATTGCCAACGAACTCGCCGCAATCGCCGAGAGGGATGTCGCCCCAGATGACCGCATTGAACCAAAAGCAGCTTGAAACGAATATCGAAGAACTTCGGGGAATGCCTCCCCTACTCAAGAAACCGGACCCTGACAGTCGCGAGGCGCTGGTATTCGGGACGCACGATCGCCTCGTCGACCACGGCCACGCCATCGTCAACGTCGTTCTGGCGCCAGCGCATCCCGACGGCTCGCCAGACTGGGGGCATGCCGACCCGGCAAATCTCGAGTCGCTGCCGGCCGATGAATGGCCGGAAGATGTGCAAGTCGAAAACCGCGTCGGCATTCTCGTAGATCAGATCGACGGATGCTCGCCGGAAACGTCGATGCTTATTTTTTTCAGCGATGTTGGCCAGCCCCACGTAGAGCAAATTGCCGGACCAGATGCCGATGCCGCCATCGCCGCCGGCATCATCGCGCGCGATATAGGCGCTCGTCCTCCTGAGACTGCCGCCACGCGGTTGCAGGAGTCCATGGCGAAGCTTGCCGGAGAGCTCTTCCCGCCCGTCCCGGCGAATGACAACGTGCCGCCTAGCGCGAAGAACCTTTTCACGGTCATCAGCCCGGCTAATTTTGCGAATGCGTCAGTTCCGTCGCGCAAGTGGTATATTGATGAACTTATTCCGGCTCGAAATGTCACGCTGCTCTCCGGTGATGGCGGCACAGGAAAATCACTGGTCGCTTTGCAGATTGCTGCCGCTGGTTGCATGGGCACTGAGACGCTAGGCCTTTCGCCGGCATACGGCCGCACGCTGGTACTCGCCGCGGAAGATGAGTGGGACGAACTGCACAGACGGCTGGATGACATTTGTGTGGCACAGGGGACGACCCTAGCCGCCCTCGGCGGTATGCGCGTCATACCCGCCGCCGGCCAGGATGCCGAACTTGTCAGAGCGGACGCCAAAGGCCGGATACAAATTACGGATAAGATGCAGGCGCTTGTCGATGAGATCGTCGATTTCCAGCCTTCTCTGGTGGTGCTGGACACCTCTGCAGACCTCTTCGGCGGTAACGAGATCGACCGCAATCAGGTGCGGTTCTTCATATCGACGTTGCGCGGTCTCGCAATGGAGCTCGATTGCACTTTCCTCCTACTGTCGCACCCGTCTGTAGCTGGCATGCAGACAGGAACGGGCATCTCTGGCTCTACCGCGTGGAACAACTCCGTGCGCAGTCGGCTCTACCTTACGGCTGACAAGGATGATGACGATGCCCGCGTGATGAAGGGAATGAAGGCCAACTATGGGCGCAAGGGCGGCGAGATCCGCATGCGTTGGCAGGGCGGCATATTCGTCCTTGACGACGGGCGGCCCGCTGCGGGATCCGCATTGCTAGCAGCGCGTGCCGAGCGGGTATTCGTTGAAACCCTCGCGAAGCTGTTCCAGCAAGGCCAGAGGCTCAGCCCGTCACCGTCCGCGACATATGCGGTGAAGGTGATTGCGGCTCATCCCGATGCCAAGGGACTGTCCAAGAAGGAGTTGGTCGCGGCTCAGCAACGATTGCTTGACGGCGGGAGCATACGGATTGTCGAAGAAGGCTCTCCGTCACGCCGGACGAAGCACCTTGTCGTGGTCGACGATCAGCCTTCAGACTAAGGGTACAGACTGCCTTCAGACCCCTTCAGACCCCTTCAGACTGGGGGTGCTCACACACCCCCTTATACCCCCTGAGAGTGCGAAGGGGTTCGCACCCGCCCTTGGTGGCGGTTGCACCCCTCCACACTCGAGATAGAGGACATGCTAGGGGGCATCACTCGCTAAGCGCGACGATGACCTCGGCCAAGAGTAGGTCCAGCGAGTTGGAGGAGTCGACTTGCGTGATCGTCGGCAGGACTTCTTTTCTTCTGATTTGGGAATGGAGGTGTAGGTCAGCAATGCTTCTTGCCGTTGTGTCGAGGTTTTTGAGCTCACGTTTCAGTGTCGCGCCACCATGGTTATTGGCAACCTCGGAAAAGGTCGACTTTCCGAATATGGGCGGAACGTGATCCACGATTGCGCGAGTGAGCATCGCCATTGAAAGATAACTCTGGGTCGCAAATGCCAAGTTCAGCTCTTCACATAGGCGGATCAGCTTTGCCAAATCGAAATTCGGCGAAGTAATATTTCGCAGTTCATCAATGCGGGAAGGGTCAACGATCGCGCGTGAGGTTACGTTAAGCTTCACTTCGCGGCGCCCGACTTCAATGCTCTCGGCATTTACCGCTTCTGGGATGGTAAGATCGCGCATCCGAACCTTAAATGGCAAATCGGCGAGCCATTGAAGGTGACGGTCGACATGCCCCTCGGCCATCACCCTTGCCAGGCTAGTAGGGTTTGAGAGTGGGAGACCTATCTCGATAATTGGAAGTGCGGCCCATTCGGCCGATAGCCCGGTATTAGGGAAATTATCGCTGACCCAACTGGCAACGCGGGCTTTCCAGCCTGACGCTGCCATGCTGACCTCTAGAGGCGCAGCAAATTTGACCTGTGATTTGAGGGCCGCGCCCAGATGGGCCAGTTCATCTAAGCCTCTCATTTAAAATCCTTCTGTTCAGAAGAGGGCTCACCTCTCGACAACGTTTCCACCGCCATGATCTAAAGGTCAACTTCAGCGGGGAGCCGGCGATGGTCGCAAAGAAATACCAGGTTTTCGTCTCATCGACATTCCGCGATCTCGTCGATGAGCGGCAGGAAACGATTAGAAACATTCTCGACCTGAACCATATCCCCGCAGGAATGGAGCTATTTCCAGCCGCTGATGTCGAGCAACTCACCTACATCAAGAAAGTTATCGATGAATGTGACTATTACCTGCTTATCATCGGTGGGCGGTATGGCTCTCTTGATGCGGAGGGCATCAGCTTTACGGAAAGGGAATATGACTACGCGGTAGATACTGGCAAATTTGTTATCGCCTTCGTCCACGGGGAGCCTGGAGCAATATCGGTAAGGAACAGCGATATCGAGCCAAGGCTAGCGGCGGCGCTTGACGCATTTCGGGACAAAGTCATGTTGGGGCGCTTGGTGAAAACTTGGACAAATCGCCAGGATTTGCAGCTTGCGGTTCTCAAATCGCTTATGCATGCATTCAGTGCGTATCCGCAGACCGGGTGGATACGCGGCGATGTGGCTGCCAATCAAGACACATTGGAACAAGCTAATAAAGCCCTGCAGGAAAATGCGGAGTTACGAAATCAGGTCGCCATTTTGCAAAAAAACCAGCAACCGATGTTCGATAACATCGCTGGGTTGGATGATACCGTAGAGATCCGTTTTCGTACCCGGCACCGGAATCAATACAGCAGTAGTTATTATACTTACACGGACCGTGAAATATCACTCACGTGGAGACAAATTTTTCTTCCCCTTTCCGCGGAGTTGACGGTTGGAAAAACTGACTATGTGATTTCGAGTGCGGTTAAGACAGCGATGAAAGAGGCAAATTGCGACTACACTCCGTACGATATAAATGAAATGGACTTAGCGAAAGTCAAAGTACAGTTCGTTGCTTTGGGGCTGATCGCCGCTCGCGTTAGCCAAACGACCAAAGGCGGACATGCTGAATTTCTTTCCCTTACGACGCAAGGCCAGCAAATCTATATGGAAGGCCTCGTTGCGAGAAAGGATTAGGCTCGGCCCATATCGACTGCATAGCGACTCGACTACCTGCTCGCAGCAGCCTTCCTCTTTGCACCGCCAACTTTCACCACCGTTTCCGGATGTTCGCGCTCAACGCCTCGACGAGCAGCAGCATCGGGGGTGTCCGCATCGATCACAGGCTCGACTTGCGCGGCCTCTGCCTCTGCCTGAAGCCAATACTCTGCGCCGTCGCCTGGCGGTTTGCCGGCGGCTTGCCACAGTTCGTACGCGCGATTTCGGATTCGTTTTTTCGGATCAGTTTCCATGTGGGTTCTCCTTCGGCCGAGAAACTTCACGGAAGGTAGAATGTTCCCCGTACCTGGAAAAGGGCGCGCCCCTTACCACAACCGGCGATTAATGTCTAGCCCATATTGACAAAATTGTCAAAATGAATTACAGTACGAAAATCGGCGTTGAGCGCGCCGATTCCACCACATTTCCCTTTCTCAAAAACGAGGTGACGGCCTTGATCATCGAGACACCGGTGTTCGACCGGCGCGACGCGCTGCCCGCAATTCTCAACAAAGGCGAATGGGCGCCTGCCCGAACGCGAATCAAGACACGCGGCGTGGCTATCCGAATTGCGGGCGATCCTAGACCCTCATTCGTGTGGGACGACGCGGACGAAGCCGAGCGAGAACTCTGGCGGCGCAACGCTGCGGCTACATATGCTTCGCAGTGGTATGATGGCCAGGCTGCTAACGACAATGAAGACTGGCCGCTTCAGAAACTCCTCCGGACTGAAAAGAACGACCATTGCCTCGTGCTCGCCGAACGCTATCGCGCTGTACACGATATCGCGGAACGCCCTACCGCGCTTGTCGGTCGCGAACCGGTGGACCTCTATGTCGTGCAGAACATCGACAAGGACGGAAAGAAGAAGGGACCAAAGGTCATCACAGGCAAGAAGGCCATGGTCGACACGCAACCTTCCCGCAATCGTGCCGCACCCGTGCCGAAGGAATGGACCGGAGACGCCGCTTTGATTGCCACGATCGATGCGAGGCGCGAACTCGCCTTCCTCCGCGGCCGACTTGCGTACGTTCCCGCCATCCTTGATGCATTCGAGTGGTCCGTGGTCGACGGCCTGACCCTAGAAGAGATTGGAAAGAAACTCGGCGCTGGCAGCAAGGGGGCAAAGGGCGAGGCCCGCGCACGCATTTTCGACGGATTCGGCATCATCGATAGGTATTGGGGTAAACAGCGGCGGCGCGCTGCTTGATCAACTGGGTCGACGTTTTCTATTGGCGAGCTTGAGAAAGCTCGGCTTGGCGCGCCCGCTCCAATATTGCGTGCAAATCGGATCGGCTGCCGTCTTGGGCAGGGTAGGACGATGCTGACCGACGTCGCCCGACTTCCTGTTGGGCTAGCGAAACAAACTTCTTGAGGCAGTCGATTGCAACTACACGCATAAGCCGTCTCTCTTCAGTTTCTGAGGCGGACCAAGCAAGTGAAATCCGATGGCAGATTAGTAACTGATCAAGAATGATCGGTCGGATCCCGCGGTAGGCTACTTCTTTCTGCATTTTGTACCTAGAGCGAGTATTGTTTTTAAAGAAAAGCCGCCCCTGTTCGACCAATATGGAAGTTCGAAAGCCCAATTCAGTCAACCTCGCGGCCCGCTGTTCATCCCATCCTGGTGACGTTATCGTTATCGTCAGCACAAGTGATTGCAATGCGTCGATACCGTCATTTGCCCAAGCGTGTACCTCCTCCCGCCGAAGCTCTGACTTTCGCCATTCAATGTAACCCGTAACCAAGGCTAAAAGGCTTAGGATCGTGGCCGCTATCGTCGCGATCGACTCCCAGTCTCCAAGATTCATGCTAACCCCCTAATAATCGCCGCCAAAGAACTACACAACTAAAGGTTATTCGCCAAGGGGTACCCCATTCCCCCGCGCCAAATGGGTAGGGAGAGGAGAGGGTCGCAGCGATGCGGCCCTTTCGCATTTTCGGGGTGGCCGTCACCGCCCTGAATAAGTGGGTGGCCGCGCGCGGTCGCTCACTTCCTATTCCCCAATCGCCGCCGGTTTCCTTTGCCCGGCGCGATCTCCCCGCCGGAGCGTGTCTTCCGCGACGCGGGGCCAGTTTCGTAATTCGCGGAGTCTACCAACGCTCGCCGCGAACTCCTGGCCACTCCCTTCTGGGAGTGGTCTTTTTTTTACCACCCAAAACCGTGACGCCCATCGCCCGTCACTGAAAGGAGGCCGAAGTGACCTTCGCCAACAGCGACCTTGCAGGCCTTCTTGGCCTGTCGGAAGCAGCCATCCGGCAATGGCTCTGCCGCGCCCCAGCATTCCACATCGGGGCCGTTCGCGGCAAAGCCCGGCTCTACAATCGCGTGGAGGCGCTCACCATCGCCATCGCCGCCGAACTCTTCCGCCACCACCTGGGCCGGCCGCATGAGGTCCTGCCCGTCGCACGGCAGATAGCAGCATCCGGCGACGATTCCATCTGGGTCCATCGGCCTACCGGCGGTCCGATTACCACCACCGCAGAGAAACCCGCCAGCACCGCCGTGCATCTTCCGCTCGCGGAACTGCGGCGCCGGCTCGTTCAACATTGAAAGGAAGTCACTTGGGAAAACTGATCAACAAGATACTCGGCAAGTCATCCTCCGCCGACCTATCCGCCGCGATCGAAAAGGCCAAGGCTGAGCTCGAAGCTGCTGAGGCTGCCGTAACGGCCGCTGAAGAGCAATACGACGCCAACCTCCTGACTGCCGACAAGAAGTCCTTGCGCGGTTTTCTGGACGCGAAGACAGAAGCAGGCATCGATGTGGACCAGGCGCGTGCCCGCGTCCACCGTCTTGAGCGGGACCACGAAGCGGCACTTGAGGCCGAGGCTACCGACCAGCGTCAGCGGAAGTACGATGAAGCCAAGGCTGCTAGTGAGGCAGCCGAGAAGCGGTTGCGCCGGGAGTACCCGAAGGCTGCACTCCAGATCCGCGACCTTCTCGCCGAGGTCGCTGCCGCATCGATCGCCGTGCAGGCTGCGAATGAGGATCGCCCCGAAGGAAAACCCCCGCTGCTCGGCCCCGAACACAGCCGTTCGCAGCACCAACTTTACCGAGAAGTGCTCGGCGAAGACGCGGTCTGGATGTGGTGCGAGATCGATGGCGCGCGGCCCGTTCGCGACGAACTCCAACGCCACGTTCGCGCGCATGACAAGCATCGACGTGGCATGATGACCGATCGCTCTGATACCGTCGAAAACCCACTGACATACGGCGTGGTCCAGACCGAGCACGGGTTCCTTGAGGTTGTGCGCAAGCCCTTCCGCCGCTCGAAAATCCTCCCCGACCAGAGCGGGTACAACATCGCCCCGCTGGGATGCGAGATTATGCTGCCCGCGCTCGACGCCGGCGCCACGCCGTTCTGGACGCCCTCGTACGACCAACGCGATGCCGCAGCGCAGGCTGTCTCCGAACTGAAGCCCGCGCCGAAGCGCGCCGAGCGCAGCCCGGAATTTGAATACAGCCTTGCCCCAAAGGAGACCGCCCTTGCGTCTTGATCTGTTTGGCGTCGTCGGGGAGGACTTCACCCCGACGACCGTCCGCGCCGCGCTGCCGTACAGCGGTGATATCACCGTCACCATAAACAGCGGTGGCGGCATCGCCGTCGATGGCAGCGCGATCTACAACATCCTCGCCGCTCACCGCGGCAAGGTGCATGTCGAAATCATTGGCATTGCCGCTTCGGCCGCCAGCCTGATAGCCATGGCGGGCGACACCATCACTATGCTCGACGGATCGATCCTTATGATTCATGAGCCGATGAATATCACGATCGGCGACTCGGCTGCGCATCAGAAGACGGTGGAGCAGTTGGAAGCGCATGCCGTTGCGTACGCCAGGGTGTATGGCAAGCGCGCAGGGATCACCGAGACAGCGGCGCGCACGATCATGAAGGCGGAGACGTGGTACACACCCGACGAAGCGGTAGCGGCACGGTTCGCCACTGCCGTAGCCGACCGCCGTGCAGCGCCTTTCGCTTATGTCGATGAGAAGTATGAAGCACGGATGCAGGCCGTGCATGCGCGTGCCGCGGCCTCGCCTCGCGGCTTAAAGAAGGTAGCCGAGGCCAAGGAGTCGTGGGCGCGAGTTGTCGCGGCCATGAATAAGTCAATGGGCTTCGCGCCTGCCGTGAAGCCGGAGGAGGCGAAGCCGAAGGTTGAGCTGACCGGGTGGGCGAAAATCGTCGCCGAGCAAAACGCGTTCGCCCGGCGCCACCGGTAGCCCCCCAGGACAGGGACCGTTCTCATTTCGTTCCTCCGGGCGGTGACGCAGCCGCGAGGATTCGAAAATTATCTAGCTCGAAAAGGGGGTAACAACTTGTTACCTGCTCAAAACCCACCGCCTGCGTTCTGCAAACAGAGCGCCTACGCGCGGTATCGCGGCGTCAGCCGCAAGACCGTTACCGTCTGGAAAGCTAAAGGATTACTTGTGCTTAACGAGAATGGGGTTGTCGATGTGGCGGCAACCGACAAGCTTCACTTGGGTCATTTCGGGACCTTGAAGCTGGCCAGAGACCGGTAACAGTCGCGGACAGTCAGGTGTCCGCATTTGTTACCGCTGCGGACACCGCGGACACTCTTGCGTAATCCGTCATTCGGCCGCTGGGAACCATTTATCCTGTCCAAATCGGGAAATGCTGCCGACCCGGAACTCGGCCCTCTAGCTGCCAAGCAAGAGGACGGGCGGCACCCCGATCATAACAATCCCGGCGAGAATGAGTGCTGCGGCAGCCACCATTGTGCTGTCGCTATCTTTCAGTCGTTTCACACGATCGAGCATTGCAGACCTCACGTTGTCAGAAAATCTGACGCTCAAATTCGGACAGCGATTGTTTGTTCCACTCGCCGCAACGTAGCGGCACTTCATCCCATTATGGCCCGCCCTCGCGCGGGCCTTTTTATGCCAGGAGACCTAAATGCCCCGTATTCGACACATCGGCGGAATCGGCTCGATCCTCACCGCCGGCAAAAGCGGAGCGACCGGCGACGCGCCGGATTTCGTCGATGCGCAGACAGCGACTGCATCCAGCACTACGGCGCTGACCGTAAATAAGCCGGGTGTTTCTGTGGGTGATATCTTGATTGCGCGTATCGTTTCGTCTGGCGTCAGTTCGCATATCCCGCCAGACGCCAAATGGGGGCGGATCGGCGGTTACATCGAGACGTCCAGACCGTCTACTGAGTTGTTCCTGAAGATCGTTGACGGGACAGAAGATTCAACGTTCGTCTTCTCCCCAACGGTCAGTAATACTCGCAGCATCATCCTTGCCGCCTATCGACCAAAGAAGGCGCTTGATCTTCAACTCGACCAGCTTCCGCTGCCGGTCTATTCGGCAGCATCTACAGCCTTCTCTACAGTTAGCCTGACGCCCAAGCGCAAGTCGCGAATGCTGGTCTTTGTTGGTTACAACAATGCGTCGCCGAATGCGACTGCGCCATCCGGGACGACCCAAAGGGCAATGGCCAGCGCCAGCACTTCAAAGCAATACCTGTTCGACGTGCTGGCGCCCAAAGGGACAGCGATTTCAAAAGCTGGAACGCTGTCGTCTGCGAATCAGCACATTACCGAGGCGCTACTGTTTTGAGGCCGGTGCCACAAGTGCCCTGAAAGACACATGTACCAGTCGCCAGTGGGCGGCACCTAATCCCCACCATCGCCCGGCCTTCGAGCCGGGCTTCTTCATGGAGACGAAATGACTAGCATCAAACTCACCGTGCCCGTCGCGAACGGCCCGGAAATCATCCGCTCGATCTCGCTCCGCAAGATCAAAATGAGCGATTTCCCGGTCCTAATGCGAGGAGCAACCCTCTTCGCTACTGGGGACCTCAATAACCTGGGCGAAAATGTCCTCGAGATCCTTGAACGGCTCTCCGGCCTTCCGCGCCGCATCATTGATGAGATCGACGCTGACGACATTGAGGCGGTCCTCGGCGGCGTGACCGAGCACATCAAAGCTTACAACGACAAGAAGTAAGGAGCCTCGAGCATGGCCTCACTCAGTAGCGTCCTCAAACTTACTCTTCTGGATGGCGTGACGGGTCCGGCGCGCCGCATCCAGGGGGTGTTGTCCGGCTTGCAACGTCAGCAGACGGCCATGCTCTCGCCCCTCCGCGGTATAACCGGTTCAGTCCTGGCATTCGGGGCCGGTTATGTCGGGCTGCGCGAAGGCATCGGTGCGACCGTCGGCGCGGCAATTAAGTTCGAGTCGGCCTTCGCGGACGTGAAAAAGGTCGTCGACGGTTCGGATGAGCAGCTTGCCGGGATCGCGCGCTCCATCAAGCTCATGTCGCGCGAACTGCCGATGGCGAGCACGGAAATTGCCGCGCTGTACGCGGCAGCGGCGGAAAGCGGCGTCGCGACCAATGACCTGCAGGCGTTCTCTAAGATGGCCGGTCAGGTTGCCATCGCCTTCGACATGTCGGCGGGTGAGGCTGGCGAAAGCCTCGCGAAGCTAAAGACGCAATTCGGGTTGACGGTTGCCGAAACCGGCGACTTGGCCGACTCGATTAATCATCTCTCAAATGGCATGGCATCCAAGGCCAGCGAAATCACCGAGTACCTTTTGCGCGTTGGCTCCCTAGCCGAAATGGGCGGCTTCGCGAAAGAAGAGGTGGCGGCGCTCGGCTCGGCCATGATTGCCGCAGGGGCAGACGCCTCCACGGCCGGCACAGCGATGCAAAATGTTGTGAAGGCGATGACGCGGGGCGGCTCCGCGAAGAAGTCGCAGAAGGACGCGGCCCGCGCCCTTGGTCTGGACCTTCCGCAAATTGCCAAGGATATGCAAAAGGACGCACCTGGTGCCCTGAAGACGGTTCTCAAGGCGATCGCCAAAGCTCCGAAGGATCGCCACATCTCGCTGCTATCCGATTTTTTCGGCGATGAGGCGAAGGCGTTTTTGCCTCTTGTTGGCAATATCGGGTTGCTCGACCAAGCGCTCTTCGCGGTGGCGGACCGCAGCAAATATACGGGCTCCGCATTTAAGGAGTTTGTCGCCCGCGCCGGCACCACCGGCAACGCCCTCCAGATCCTGCGGAACAAAATAGACTTCGTTTTCGAGGACATTGGCGAGGGCTGGCTCCCGACAATCAAGGAAGGCACCACCGCCATTGGTGAAGTGCTCGATACGCTTGGGGATCGGGCCTCGATCTTCGATGAGACGGGTGCTGGCGTGTCCGGCTTTATGCAGGGGCTCGGCTATAAGGGCGGCGTCAAGGAAGGAATTAAAGGCTTAGGCGACCTCCTGTTCGGTGAGGTGGATCCAGACGGAGCTGCCGATCGAATTGGCGGAATCTTCGCGAAGTTCGAGGGATACGGGAAGGCAATCCGTGAATTCAATGAAGATTTGAAGAACAACCCAATCGCTCAATTTTTGGGCGACATAGCCGGCAAGGGTCTGAAACTCACCCTCGCGGCTGGGGGCATCGCGCTTGTTGCCGGTGCAATCACTACCCTTGCCACCGCTCTCGCCAAGATCACCGGCGTCACGACCGCGATCGGCATCATGAGGGCCGTGGGCAAGATCAGCGGAATCCTAAAAGACGTTCCGATTCCAAACGTGCCGGGAGATGGCAAAAACAAGCCGGCGCCCGACAACAAACCCGGTAGTTGGGGCATAGGTTGGAAGGGCTTGCTCGCCGCTTTCCAGATGGTCGATCACGTCGCCGGCATACCCTCTACCAAAGAGGGTGTGGAAGAGCTCTATGCGAAGAACCGCAAGGATGCTGGTCGCCTTAACAGGTGGCTAGATGAGCGGATCACCACGCCTTCGAAGTGGTTCCAGGATACCTTCGTTCCCCTCCAGCCGTCCGCAGACGATGACGGTGGTCGTGCGGCAAGCATGGACTCATATCTCGCGGGTCCGCAACAGACCGGTGGAATGCCCAAGACGGTAGACCAGTTGATGGGCGGGTTGAACAGCAAGCCGATGTCGCTTGATGCCGGCACTATCGTTCAACTGCTACAGCCGTCTCGCGGCGTGCAGGAGGTGCGTGACGTCAATCGTCAGCAGCCGGTAGTCAACGTCCACGCGCCGGTCTCGATCAGCAATATATCGTCGCCTCAGGAGGCGGTAGACGCTGCCGCGTCTCACTTGGGTCAACGTGTGAAGGCCGCGGTGGAGTCGGCGTATTCCGACTAAGTCATCAGCCGGCGAAATTGAACAGCGCGGCGGCAACCGCCAGCAGCGGCATTAGGAAAAATGTCGCAGCAACGGCCCGCCGCGCGGTTTTCATGCGCCGGGTTCTCTGCCCTGTCCAATCATAATCCATGACCCACCTCCGATCGGCACGTAGAAAACAGCGTCGCGTGAGGGAGGTCAAGTGTCCAAAGGAGGTAGCCGCCGGGTCGCAGACAACGCCCCTGAAGGCACACCCGCCACGCCTGCGGAATGGGCTAAAACCAGGCGCTATGGGCGCACGGACGAGAACTAGGCGGGGCAACGGCTCGGCAACACCCTCAATGCGCTGAAAACCCGGCAACGCGGCACGGCAGCAACCCGTTGCCGAGGTTGCCGGGCTATGCCTGGAGCAAGGCCGGGCCTCACGACCCGCAAGTGGTCGTTTTTAGCCTGGAAAGGGACCCGACCCAGGGGGGGGCAATCACGCAAGCTGGGACTGGTTGGGCATGTCTTCAGGTTCCTCATCGAGAGCACTGCGTCGCTCTTCGATCCGGTCGCTCAGCTCTCTTGCCTCGTCGGCTAGCTGGCGCAGGCGGGCCACTATCTCGTCCAGTGTCAGGCGTGTACTCATCTCCAAGGCCCCTCGCTTCTCTGCGAGAAACTCACCGGAGGCGATATAGTTCCCTCCAGCCGCCCATCGTAGCTACCAATCGCAATCCGGATCCACCATGAACACAGGGACGGCTGCCCGGTCTCCAGTCGCTGCGACAAATAAGTCGACGCAGCGACGGCGCTCTTCCTCGATTGCCTCGCAGATCATTTTAACGGGGTCCTTTTGGCCCGCGGCCAAGTGACGGGCGGCAATCGACCAGGCGGTTCGTTCCGTTCCGGAATTGAAAACACTGGCTCGTTCCTCCACGGTGCACCCTCCCGACCGATGAACAATCAGCGCGCACCATCTCCATCTTCGCTTGCGCGAACGTTACCAATGAATACGGAATTTCAATGATAAAGATCACCAACATGAATCCGTCCGGTGGACGGATTGCCGCGACATTCACAGCTACGGTCGGCGACCTGGTATTGCCGGGGTGCGCGCTGATCAGGCGTGGCGACGGCTATGTGCTGTCGGTGCCCCGGATCGGTACGCCAGGCGATACCAGACCGGCGCCGTTGACGGCACTCAAGGAGGCGGAACTGCTGCGCGTTGCGGTGGCGCATTATGGGGAGATGACATGATCAGAATCGGAAACATGCGCAAAGGTTCTCGCGGCGCCAAGACGATCTTCGACGTCGAAATCGACGGGTGGACCATCCGGGGCTGTGCTGTCGTGCAGCGGCCGGATGGCAAGCTCGCGGTTCGTCCGCCCCTGCTGCGAGATGGCCGCCAAGCCGTGCAGTTGCCGGCCGAATTGTGGCCCGCTTTCGTCCAGGATGGCCTCGCGGCATATCGGCGGATCAGCCGTGAGGAGGGTTGGGTCGAGGTCTGCGCCGGCGAGCAAGAGGCGTTGGCGAGGGACGCGGAGATAAATGTCCCGAAATGGCATGACGCGTCACCCAGATCACCTTGTGCGCCTCGTCCGAAAGACGTAGTGCACCGCGGCAATTCCTTAATCGCTCTCTAATCGTTTAGTGGACGTTCACTTTACATTAGACTTGAGTAATATTCATTCCGGATTTCGCCGTACCGGGAGTATAATTCCCGTATGGAAAGCTTGTCGCGCTATCACCTAGCTCAAGACGAAAACGGCACTTGGCATGTTGTGGATGCCAGGACGAAAGGCCCGGTCGAAATACAGGTGGACGGGGAGCTTTGTCTTCTATGGGAAATGGCAAGGGTTGACGCCGAGTCCTGGTCAATCCTTCTTAATCAGTTCGCACGCCGTCGCCACTAGCGGTGTGGTCAGGTTTGCGTTTGAAAGTCGACCGGTCGCCCTATGGCGGTACGCTCAGGAGGAGGATGGGGTCCGCATTTTTAGCCACATTCACCATACCGCGGTCTGCGGCAATTGTTCCACGGAAAGTCACTTCGCCTACGTATCGGCTTCGCGATCCAATAGAATCTTCATGGTGCGAATCATTTCGGCGGCGTCGAGGAGAAGTGCTCTGACGTCCTGGTCTGACAGGGCGCCGACCAGCCCCGTGGCCGATGCCAAACTGATTGCTGTACTCGCCGTGGGCTGGTCGCGATGGGTAGAAAGCTGCTCTCGCGCCTCCACAATAGTAACGTAAGCGCGTCCGAGCAAACGGCGCGCTTCGTCTTCGGTCATTTTCGCTGACCCATTAGCGGCTTTCACCAGCTCGGCTACAAACACCGCCATTCCCGTGTTGGGTGTTCCGATCATGGGGACCTAATGCAAGGTCGCTATATGGACCACGGGATGGTCGCCGTTTAGAACGTCCATGACCATGTCTGCTTCATCAAGCGAGAGGCCTGACATCAGCCGACCGTCGCAAACGACTGATCTACCCGTATTGCGATCGAAAACCTCCCAATCACCTTGTGTATCTCTTCGCAGCCCAAACGGCTTTTTAGGTAAATTGAGCTCTCGCATTAGACGCCTCCTCATTTACCGGATCATTTCATTTTACGCCGACCGACGTGCCTCGCAAGCCTCCAGGCTCAGTCGTTGCATGGTTTCGAAGTCTGCAAGTGCTCGAACCGATAACGGAAACCCTCGATCTCGGAGTCGGCGTACCGCCCAGTCGTCTTGAGTACGATCATCGCAACTGCGATGAATTCAACTTCAGAAAGCCCGTTCGTACTGTCCAATGGGATGATCGCAATTAGCTCCCGGTCCCCGTCTATCCTGTACACTTTCACTGTTATATCGGCCATGCGCAGCCTCGATGATACGCAGGTCCAAACCATACACATGCTGCTCTTAAAATTGATTTACACCTCATCAAACAACTTTGAGAAGTGCGGCCTGGGCATAAACCAATCGCCCATCGAGGATGCAAGCGGTTCTATTCGCGACGCTGCGAAGCCTTTTACGGCTTCCATCCCGCCGGATGACCCCAACCCAACCCCTGGCTCTCCAGCCACCGGGTGACTTCCCCAAGGGTTCGCCGCCTGCGAGACTTGCGGAGCAACTCCATCATGCGCGAAGATACGATTTCCGCCGTCGCCGGCGATGGCCAGACGCCCAGCAGCGCCCTTACCTCTCGGGCGGTCGTCACCGACATTACATCCGGAACGTCCTCGTCGCCGGGCTTCGCGCAGTTTTGATAGTAGAGGATATTTACGTATCCAACGGAGATTCCCAGATCTCGGGAAATGTCATTGAATGTCCAACCCTGGTCGCGAAGGGCGACGATCCGCTTGTCTCGCTCTACTGCCATGTCAGGTTTGTTCACGCTCAGGGTTCCGTTTTCAACCATTGAAGCCGAAGAATGCCTTCCCGACAAGTTTCTGAGCCTAGTGAGATTTTTTCGGGCTGACTATGTTGTTTAGCAAGCTGGACAGCATTGCCGCCATCCGGCGACGATCAAGGGCAACCCTGAACGGCGGTAAGCCCTTGCCCTTAAATGCCAGGTGAAGGCGGGATGCCTCATCGAGCTTTCCAGAGACCTGGGGATCCAATAAGAATACCGCAGGCTGCTGATCGAGTGCGTCAAGCCCAGCGGCTTCAGGATCTTCAAGGCAGGAATACATCGAGATCAACGCGTCGCGCGCTCCATCTCCCACCAAGTTTACCGACAGCAGTTCACCACTCGGGCTTGCGATTTCCAGGCGGAGACCGCCCTCGATAGAAACCACGTTCAGGATGTTGCCGATGCTCTCAGTCATTTAGCCAGCGTATAGGAACACCGCTGCCGGCGCTAAGCAAAAAAAAGGCGCCACTGGGAGGTCGGCGCCCGTAGTTTGGGGGGAAGCACTCAGTTGGCGACTGGTGCAAGTGTCAAACCACGAATAGACGGAAAGGTTCCGGTAGCATGCTCGGGGCCTGCACGACTTGTCAATGTCATATTCGGGGAGCATACTTCCCTCATCGGTGGCAGTTGTATAGGGCGTCACCGGCAGGGAGGTCACCCCTTTCGCCCCGACACAGGAGGAGGGCCCGGTGGATCTTCCAGATAAACTGTCTCGTAAAGGCATTTTCCAGCCTGACGAAGTCAAAGTAATCGCTGAAGTTGTTGGTCACCTTGCAACTGACCGCCTCGAAGCGCGGGAACGTGAGGATTTGGCTCTTTTTGTGCTCCGAGTCTATCAGGAAAACCCGGTCGATGGCGAAAGCCTGCTTGACCGATGCCAGATTGCGCTGGGTCATTAATTGAAAAGCCGGCCGCCTCGATTGAAGGCGGACGGCAACACGGTTAGGCGCTCATAGCTGGTGGCGCAGACGGCCCGGAGCGGTGCCAGACGGGCGGGAGCCCCTCAACAGGCATCCCGGCCTCCAAGCATGCAGCAACAAACGCCTCGCGCGCCACGTGGGCAGGCGTGCGGAACTGCAGCGCGGCGCGGCACCTTTCGCAAGCGCGCTTATAGCGCTCTCCGTTGCGTAGTGGCCATTCGTTTTCGAGAAAGTCGAGCGCATCGTGGACGCCGTGGAAAGTGCGGGCAGTGCCATTGGAAAAGCGCACATAAAGTGGGGTAGCGAAGTAAATCTCAGCCAGCATCGGAATCCTCCTTTCAAATGCGAATCTGGCGCCTCCGATATGGATTTGGAGTTTTCGCGATTCAAGATTTCATCGTGCGAAAAACAGAAAAACCGCCCGCCTTGATGGGGCGAGCGGCTATTAAAGTCCGGTGCCGGCAAGAAGCGACTACGCAGCCTTCTTGGCGGCCGACGTCTTGTTTATCGACGTGACGGCGAGGTTCGTCAGCTTGTTGTTGGTCGCTTTCTCCTGGTCAAGGATCTCGCTTAGAAGCTTGTGCGCTTCGTCGTGGCCGAGGTCCTTGGCCCATTCGCGGAGCGAACCGTAACGTGCGATCTCATAGTGCTCCACAGCCTGGCAGGCAGCGAGCAGGCCGGCATCGAGCGCGATGCCTTCCGCCTCTTTCATCAGGCCATCGGCTTCTTTGATTAGCCCCTCGATGGCGTCGCACTTCTCACCGGAAGCCTTCTTGCCGATCGACTGGAAGACCTGCTCCAGCTTCTTGATCTGCTCCTTTGTTTCCGCAAGATGCGCCTCGGCCGCTTTTTTGAGCTCGGCGCTCTTCGCAGCCTTTGCCACCTTCGGCAACGCCTTCGTGATAGCGTTTTCAGCGTAATAGACGTCCTGCAGTGTGTGCTCGAAAATGTCGGCAAGCGTTTTCATGGGGGTGCTCCCTTTTCTGTGAATTAGAGCATCAAGAATGAAAAGGCCGCGAATTTGTTCCGGCGATGAGGCGGCCAAGACGTCCGGCAGGCAATCCTGGAAAATGAAACGTAAAAGCCGCCCGCCAGTGAAGGCGGACGGTCTTCATATGCCAGCGCTCGGTGGGCGGCGGCCTCCTGGTAAGAAAAAGGCCGCGCGACAAAGCCCCCTCGGGCGCGCAGCGGCAAGGCCTACCGGGACATGCGGGGCCGGGTCGGCTCAACTGGTGGGTGCCGCCGGCGACGGTTCAAGCGCCGCGGCGACACCCGACACGGACGTACTACGCGACCGTGCCACCGCCTCTCGGCGATAAAGACCCCGCGCTGCCACGAAGGCGCGCTGGGGCAAAGGCCAGCCGCAACATGCGGCGGAGCGGCTGGCAGGAAACTAGTTTGGTCGATCGATACGGGCGTACTCGCCGGCCCGAAGCTGGAGCAAATCGCCGTAGATCGTCTCCACGACACCGAACCCTTCGGCGATCGCTTCGCGAATCCGGTAGGCGCCAAGGTCGTGCAGGACCGCCTGCAGCATCACGGTCTCGAGATTCAGCGCGCCACCCTCGTCGCCCTCGACGAGGTAGGCGAGCACGCGGAGCTTGTCGGCGAGTTCGGAGGACTTGGTGACCGGCATTGCGGCGAGGGCCTCAACCACGGCGCTGTGTGCGTCGTTGATTGAGTTCATTGCCGCGTCTGGCATGGGTTGCAACTCGACCATGCTGGCCTGCAGCTGTTCGGCAAGGGCTGCCATTCTGGGAATTTCGGTGGCAGCCGCTTGCTCGTAAATGAATGGTGGCTGTCTTCTCGGGAGCAGCCTACGCGGTTCGAGTCTTCTGTCTGTGATGGAGTCATGCGTGGTCGTTTGCATTGTGAATGCTCCTTGTGTGCCGGTTTCGTTTTCGCTACCGTGTAGAGATTATCACGACTAAACGCTACGTCAAGGCGTTTTCGCTACAGGATTACGAAAATGTTGCCGGTACAGTGCCGTATGGCGCGCATCGCGTTGAGTTTGGGCGTGAGGGATCTCGCCGCACTTGCTCAAGTCTCTACGAATACGGTCACCCGATTTGAGGCTTTTGACCCAAAGGCTGAAGGTATGGGGCCACCACTTAAGCCCCGCACTGTCGACGCCATCCGCGCCGCCCTCGAGAAGGCTGGAATTGCTTTTCTAGATAACGGCGATGTCTCACCCGGCCCAGGCGTGGCGCTGAGGCAGGAATGACCGCGGCGAAAAGAGAACGCCTAGAGACCGAACTCGCTCGCTTGGTGGTTCGGAACATGGCGGCTGTAATGGAACGAGAGCAGGTCCGTCGCGGGCTCAACAAGGTGGAGTTCGCGAAGCTGTGCGGGATTACCGCCCCCTCATACATTTCGATCCTTGAGGGCCGGGCGAACCCCACAATGTACATGGTGGCGAGGATCTCGTGGAATACCGGGCTTACTCTGCATCACCTTATTCACGGCGATGAACATACGCCCAATCCTCGGTAGCGACTCGACGGTAGGGATCAAAATCGTCCCTCACGCATTCCTTTTCCATCAACGTCCTAATGAAGGAGACCACGATGGACTGGAACCGTGTTGAAGGTAACTGGAAGCAGGTCAAGGGCAAGATCAAGGAACAGTGGGGCAAGCTCACTGACGACGATCTGGACGTCATTGACGGCAAGCGCGATCAGCTCGAAGGCAAGATCCAGGAGCGTTACGGCTACGCGAAGGATCAAGCCACGAAAGACGTCGACGACTGGTACGGCCGCCAGACCTGGTAAGCAGCACTAGATACGCCGCCCGGTATCCCCTGCCGGGCGGCTATCTGTGTTAAAGCTGCCGGTTCACTTCTGCTTTTCGCCCGCGCTCTTGCCGTCTGAGCTTCTGGAGCGCTCCTCGAAGCGATCAGCGCCTTTGGCGATGTCTGAACCCTTCTCGGCTTCAACCTTGCGCTCCTCGGCTCGTGTGGCCTTGTGAAGGCCTCTGGCGCCTTCCTTGCCTTTATCGGTCGGTGCGTTCTCGATTGCCATTGCACGTCCTCCTGTTGGTCAAGCTGCAACGGAAGCAGGTCGACGATGTTCCCGTGTACTAAGGAACAACGCGATCTCCTGCACATTCATCTCATCCAACATTAGGAGATCTCGAAATGCAGGACGAACGCGACAGACGGATCAAGGCGAGGGCTTTCGAACTGTGGCAGCAGGAAGGTTCACTCGATGGCCGGACGCTGGGCCATTGGCTGCAGGCTGAGCGTGAGATCCAGGAAGAAGGGCGGGTCGCGGAGGAGGGCGGAACGATCCCCGAAAAGCCATACCGCAATGGCGAAGCGCGCACGTAAGGTTCGACTCCACATATCAGAGACGCGGATTTCAAAAGCGGGGAAGATTTGTGGGGAAGAAAGCGCCTGCTACCGGAATAGTCAACAGTAACAGGCGCTTATCTTCTAAAGTGGCTCCCCGGGCCGGATTCGAACCGGCGACCTGTCGATTAACAGTCGAATGCTCTACCGCTGAGCTACCAGGGATCATCCGCTCGCTGCGGAGTGAGCGCGTAATACAAATGCTGGATCGATTTGCCAAGCGCTTTTTGACAAAAAAATGCACGAGGCTTGATTGATTGTGGAGAAGTCTCCAACTGGAGGGGAGGCGAGCCCCGGAAAACCGGGCTTTCGAGCGAATGGACGGCGAATGACGACGCGAAAAACAAACATGCATTTCGGGATCGACCCGCGCACGCGGCAGATCGTGATCGGAAGTTTTCGGATGAAACTGCCGGAATCGCGCTGGCTGCGCACCCTGATCGGCGTTCTCCTCATCGTCGGCGGCATTCTCGGCTTCCTGCCGATCCTCGGATTCTGGATGGTGCCGCTCGGCCTTCTCGTGTTGTCGCACGATTCCCATTTCGTCCGCCGCCAGCGCCGTCGCCTGGCCGTCTGGTGGGCGACCCGTAAGGCGCGCCGCAACGCGCGCTGACGTTCCCTCTCTCTTTATTGCATCGACGCTGCGGACCTGCTCTAAACCCCGGCAGGGCTTTTTAGGGTGAGGGAAGCATATGGAATTGCTGTTGAAGGGCGTTGCGATCGGTATCGGCGCGACCGTGCTCATGGATCTCTGGGCGATCGTTTTGTGGAAGGGGTTCCGCCAGTCGCGGCCAAACTGGGCGCCGGTCGGCCGCTGGTTCTGGCACCTGAAGAACGGCACGGTCTTTCATGACGATATCGGCAAGGCGCCGCCCTATGCCAACGAGCTGGCGCTCGGCTGGATCAGCCACTATGCGGTCGGCATTCTCTATGGCGTGATCCTGGCGCTCCTCGTCGGCGAGGCTTGGTTTGCCGCCCCGACCTTCCTGCCGGCCTGGATTCTCGGCATCGTCACCGTCGGCGCCGGCTGGTTCCTGCTGCAGCCGGGTCTCGGTATCGGGGTTGCGGCGTCGAAGCTGCCGAATGCCAATACGGTGCGCATCCTCAATCTCGTCGCGCATACCGTTTTTGCGCTGGGGCTCTACGGCACGGCGCTGCTCATCCGTTGAGGCGTAACAAGAAAGAACCCCACCGCAGATCGTCTGCGGTGGGGTTTTTCGTTCAGCGGGCCGCAGCGACCCCGAGGATGACGCCTGTGGCGATGCTTAGCAGCAGGTAATCGTTGTCGACCTTGACCCATTGCTGGCCGCGGTTGGGCTTGCGCAGGCCGTAGCGATGGTAGTCGCGCACAGCCGGCCGGCGCTTCCAGTCGGAGTAGCGCTCGCCCTGGTGCCAGGCGCGCCGCGTCACGACCTTCTTCCTGGTCACGACTTTCTTCTTATAGGTCTGCGAATAGCCGGGCTTGCGGTCGTGGCCGTATTGCTGGGCGGCCTGTGCCATCGGTACTGCCGCGACCGAGAGGGCGACAGTGGCAAGAAGCGTGCGGATGAAGACTTTCATTGGGTAGTTCCTCGTTGTCGATGAGCAGAGCCTAGGTCCGCGCCGATGAACGAGAAGTGAATGCAAGATTAAACTTCTGTAATGAAAACAGTTGCTTAATTTACCTCTTCCTGTGAGCGCTCCACCGATGAAGAGCTGATTGCTCATAGAGGAACGGCACTGCCGGAAGCATGCGCCAAGCATAATGCGGCGTCGGAAAGCAAGGATCCCAAGAGTGGCCTACCTTAAGCGTAGGTATCCACAACAAAGCGATCTAAGTCCATGATAAATTGGAAGTTGGAGGCCTCGCCGAGAATCGAACTCGGGTGCAAGGATTTGCAGTCCTCTGCGTCACCACTCCGCCACGAGGCCGTCCGTTTTGCTATAAAGCGAGTGGTGCCGGGCGTTTAGAACGAATTTAGAAAGGGCGCAAGGGGCTTCCGGCGGATTGTGAATTTTTTCCCCCCGGCAACTGCATCGTGCGCTCCTGTGATGGAACAAAGGCTCTGCCAACCCCATCTACAGTTTGATGAAATCGACAAGACAGGAGAATGCCCGATGCGCACGATAAAGACCCTGGCGGCGGTGGCGATGACGTTTGCGGTATTGAGCTCCGCCGCCTACGCCATAGAGCCCATTCCGGGCAGCATCATCTATAACGGTCAGCCGCGGAGCAAGCTGACGAAGGCGCCGATCGGCAGCACGTTCGAGCATCTGTTCCGGGACAGTTTCGGCGATCGTTATGTCGAAACCTACCGGATCGCGCCGGACAGGTCGCTGCAACTGCTTTCGCGGCACAAGATCGATATTTTCCAGCGGTAGTAAGCGCTGAGGGCCGAGGGAGGCGGCGCGCCCGAAGGCGCGCCCTGTCCTTATTGAGCCGCGGCCGGCGCCGCGCCTTCGAGGCCGACGAGCGCGATCTTGGCATAGCCGGCGGCGCGCAGCAGGTTCATGACATCCATGACATTGCCGTAGTCGACGGCCTTGTCGGCGCGCAGCAGGATGCGCGTGTCCTTGTTGCCGTCCGTCACTTCGTCGAGTTGCGGGCCGAAGGTGTCGCGTCCGATCTCGCCATTGCCGATCGAGACCGTCAGGTCCTTCTTCAGCGTCATGAAGACCGACTTGTCCTCGCGGGGCGTCGGTTGGGCAATGGAGGATGGCAGGTCGACATTGATATCGACGGTGGCGAGCGGTGCCGCCACCATGAAGATGATGAGCAGCACCAGCATGACGTCGATGAACGGCGTCACGTTGATTTCACTGTTCTCCTCCAGGTCGTCGCCGCCGCCTTCCTTGATCTTGCTCGCCATGACGTCACCCGATCTTCACGACGGAGCCGCTAGCGCGCTCGCTGCGCGGCGCGGCGTGACGCACGGCGCGGCGCACGTCGAGATCGCGGCTGGCGAGCCGTTCGATCGCGGCCGAGGCGTCGGCAAGGTTCTGGCGGTAACCGGTGATGGCGCGCGCCAGGAAGTTGTAGATCACCACGGCGGGAATGGCGGCGACGAGGCCGATCGCCGTCGCCAGCAGCGCCTCGGCGATGCCGGGCGCAACGATGGCGAGGTTGGTGGTCTGCGCCTTCGAGATGCCGATGAACGAGTTCATGATGCCCCAGACGGTGCCGAACAGGCCGACGAAGGGGGCGGTCGAGCCGATCGTCGCGAGGAGGCCGGTGCCCTTGGCGATGCGGCGGCCGGCATGCACCTCCATGCGGCCGAGGCGCGAGGAGACGCGCTCCTTCACGCCGCCGTCGGAGACGTGATCGAGCACGGCTTCGGAGGCATCCATTTCCTCGCGCGCCGCACGCGTCATGCGGGCGACAACGCCGCGATTGCGGCCAAGGGCCTCCTCGCCATCCGCGAGGCCGCGGGCGGCAACAAGCCGGCGCACGGCACGGCTGGCGGAGCGCTGCGCGGCACCAAGCTCTGCAAGCTTCACGAGCAGCACGGTCCAGGTGACGACGGAGGCGAAGGCAAGGCCGACCATCACGCCCTTGACGACGATATCGGCCGCCATGAACATGCCCCAGGGGGAAAGGTCATGCGGCAGGCCGGCCTGGCGCTCGCCGGCGGCGTCATCGACGGCGTCGAGCTCGGTCGCTTCTTCCTCGGCGGCTGTGGCGTCCGGATCGGTCGCGGTAGCCGGGTCCGTCGCGGTGTCGGCGGTGCCTTCGGTCGTCGTCGGGCGCGCGGTTGTGTCCGTCGTTGTGGCGCCGCCTGTTGCGGCGCCCGTGGACTGGCCCGTCGTTTCCGGCTGGCCGTCCGTCTGGACCGATGGTGTCTCCTGGGTCTGCGCCGGGGCGGCGCGCGGGGCGGCAAGCGCCATCAGGAAGATCGCGAATAGCAGGCGAGACCGTTTCGGCACGGCGTATTCCTCTTACATATCTTAGTTCAAGCGAAGCCCATTCAACAGAAACGGGCATGGTGCGGCTGCCTTGGCATCCGTAAAACCTGAGTGCTCAATACGACATTATGCGGGGAGCAGGCAATAATATGTTGAGTAATTTATTCATGATAACCCTTGGAAATTCCGGGGCCACGCGGTTCAAGCGGGCAGGGCCGCGGTTTTTGCGCGCAACCCGTCGCCGCCACTGGACACCCGGCCCGAAACCGCACTAAGAGAATTGCGACGCATCCGGCATCGCAACCGGGCCTTCGTGCCGCGGTCTGCCGCTTACTCACAGGGCTAGAGATGATTGACTACAAAGCAGCGCGCACGAAGATGGTGGACAACCAGATCCGTACGACGGACGTGACGTCGCACGAGGTGCTCGACGCCTTCCTGACCGTCGCGCGCGAAGAATTCGTGCCGGCGGCGGTGAAGCCGCTCGCCTATATCGACAACGACATCCAGCTCGTGCCCGGCCGCTACCTGATGGAGCCGTCGCCGCTCGCCAAGCTGATCCAGCTCGCCGAGATCGCCAATACGGACGTGGTGCTCGAAGTGGGCTGCGGCACGGGTTATGCCTCCGCGATTCTCTCGCGCCTCGGCAGCTCCGTCGTGGCGCTCGAAAGCGACGTGGATCTTGCCGCGACCGCGACGGACACGCTGTCCCGCCTCGGCCACGACAATGTCGCCGTGGTCACCGGTGATCTCGAAGCCGGCTACGCGCCGGAAGCGCCCTATGACGTGATCTTCGTGCACGGCGCTGTCGAATTCGTGCCGGATGCCATTTTCGCGCAGCTTCGCGACGGTGGCCGCCTGGTCGTCGTCGAGGGCTACGGCAATGCCTCGCAGGCCCGACTTTATATCAAGGAAGGCGGCCGCGTTTCCGAGCGCAACGTCTTCAACACGGCCGTCAAGCCGCTGCCGGGCTTCCGCAGGGCGAAGGAATTCGTCTTCTGAATGAGCGCTGAGGCGCTTTATCCCGGGCAGGCCCGATTTGTTGCACTTTCGCAACGGGCCCGTCCTATTGTCGTTACCAAATCCTTGCCGATGGGCCTGCCGACTGTTCCCGAATGAACGAAGAGGCATTATCGCGGTCGGCGCGCACCGTCCGTGGAGGGTTGCCGCTGCCCGAAAGCGTGCCCGGCCTGCGGCCGGTGAGAATTGTGTAAAGGCAGCTCATGCGACGGGCTGGCCAGGATCGGAGTTTCGTACTGTGTCCATTCTTCGTCGAACCGCCTTTGCGCTAGCCCTCGCCACCGCCTTCCACGCCGTGCCGTACGGCGCATCCGCCGAGACGCTGGCCGGTGCGATGGCCAAGGCGTACGAGAACAATCCGGACCTGAACGCTGCGCGTGCGGCTTTGCGTGCGATTGATGAGAATGTGACGATTGCCAAGTCGGGGATGAGGCCGCGCGTAACGGGCGTGGCCGAGGCGGAAGCCCTTCGTACGAATCTTGATGTCCGTCCCGCCGGTAATTTTTTGGGGCGACCCGATCGGCAGACCGACTATGTTACCTCGAGCTATGGCATCACGATCAGCCAGCAGATTTTCGACGGCTTTCAGACACTTTACCGTGTCAAGGCGGCCGAGGCGAATGTGCTGGCAAACCGTGAATCGCTTCGCGCCCAGGAAATTTCCATTCTTCTCGCGGCCGTCGAGTCTTATGCCAATATCGCGCGTGACCAGACGATCGTGTCGATCCGCAAGCAGAATATTGCCTTCCTCAAGGAGCAGGTGAAAGCAGCCAACGCGCGCCTGAATGTCGGGGAGGGCACGCGCACGGATGTCAGTCTCGCCGAAGCCGAGCTTGCCGCTGCCAATGCGCTGCTGACGGCAGCCGTCTCGTCGCTAAAGCAGAGCGAAGCCGCCTATGTGCAGATCGTCGGCGAAACGCCGAAAGGCATCAAGCAGCCGTCGTCGGCCAAGAAGGCTATGCCGCGGTCACTCGACAATGCAGTGGCGACGGGCATGCAGGAAAATCCGAACATCCTCGCCGCCATGCGCGGCGCCGATGCGGCCGGCTTCAATGTGAAGGAGGCTGAAGGCGCCATGCTGCCGGGCGTTTCTTTGCAGGGAAGCGTCTTTAAATCCGTCAACACGGAAGAGGGACCTGCCGACAATCTGAGCGGCTCGGTGACCGCCCGGCTGACGGTTCCGATCTATCAAGGTGGAGCCGAATACGGCCAGATCCGCCAGGCGAAGGAACGGCTGGGCGAAAGCCAGTTGCTGGTGGATTCCGCGCGCATGGAAGTCCAGCGCACGATCGCTTCGGCGCATGCGCAATACGAGGCGGCCAATGCCTCTATCGCAGCTATCCGTGTGCAAATCGGTGCGGCAAACGAGGCGCTGAACGGCGTCATCGAGGAGCGAAACGTCGGTCAGCGCACGACGCTCGACGTGCTCAACGCCCAGCAGAACGTGCTCGACGCCCAGGAAGATCTCGCCGCCGTGCAGCGCAATGCTGTTGTTGCAAGCTATTCGCTGCTCGCCGCCACCGGCAGCCTGACCGTGCGCAGCCAGGGGCTCGAAGTGGCGGAATATCGGTCCGAGGTGCATTTCGAGGCGGTCAAGGACAAGTGGTTCGGCTTGAGAACCGTCGACAGCGAATAATCCTCGCCCTTGGCAGGGCAAACAAATCTGTGCATCACTCGTAACACATGATTCGCGGCGATTTAGTTCGCCACCGAACTCGCCTAGGGTTTTCGGGATGTCCGGCAGGCTGGGAGCGGCAGGCCGTGGACGCCGCAGAGAACGGGGATAGAAATGGCTCAGCCAAATGTAGCGCGTGAACCGTCCATGGATGAAATCCTGGCGTCCATCCGCAAGATCATCGAGAACAACGAAGCCATGCCGGAGCTCGCGCCCGATGCCGATGGCGACGAGGGTTTCCACATCACGACGGACAGCCATTCCAGCAATCTGATGGACCACCCGGCGGTGGTCGAGCGGTTCCACAGCGAAGAGCATCGTCCCTCCACCATCCAGCCGATCCAGCGCACGGAGCCGGTGCAGGCCACCCAGCCCGCTTTGTCGCTCGCCGATGTCGCCGCCCGTGTGCGCGCCGCCTCCGAGCGGCATGTCGCAAACCGCGAGCCGGAGGTTGAGCCTGTTTCCATCGAGCCGGTGCAACTGCCGCTGCGCGAGGAAAACCCGGTCATGACCTCCCGCATGACGGCGAATGCCAGCCGCTTCGTGCCGGCCGTCGAAGCCGTCGAAAAGCGCGAGCCCTTTATCGAAAAGCATGAGAGCGTGACGCCCCACGTCGAGCCGACGCCGGTCGTGGAAACACGCGTGGCCGAACCGGTTGCGGCAGGCCGTGATATCGCTGCTCTCGTTTCTCCCGCGGTCGGCGAGCGCGTAGCGCAGTCCTTTGGTGCGCTGGCGCAGGCGATGGATGCCGGCCCGCGCCGCTCCTTTGATGAGATCGCCGAGGAAATGCTGCGCCCGATGCTGCAGGAATGGCTCGACGACAACCTGCCGACGCTGGTCGAGCGGCTGGTGCGCGAAGAGATTGAACGGGTGGCGCGCGGCCCGCGCCGCTGACCGACGCCGCCATTCTGCTTAAAAATGGTTTGAGCCGCGCCGGACCCCCGGCGCGGCTTTTCTTCTGATATTGTTGACTTCACGCCGGCCATCCGGTTTAGAAAACCCTGACGACAAACAGCGGGCTTCGCACGAAAATGCTTGAAAAGAACTATGATTCCGCAGCGGTCGAGCCGCGAATTGCCAAGGCGTGGGAAGATGCGGACGCGTTTCGCGCCGGCGAAGGCGCAAAACCGGGCGCCGAAACCTTCACCATCGTGATCCCGCCGCCGAACGTGACGGGCTCGCTGCATATGGGCCACGCGCTCAACAACACGCTGCAGGACATCATGGTCCGCTTCGAGCGCATGCGCGGCAAGGACGTGCTGTGGCAGCCGGGCATGGACCATGCCGGTATCGCCACCCAGATGGTCGTTGAGCGCAAGCTCGCCGCCGAGAAGCTGCCCGGCCGGCGCGAGATGGGCCGTGATGCCTTCATCGAGAAGGTCTGGGAATGGAAGGCGGAATCCGGCGGCTTGATTTTCAACCAGCTGAAGCGTCTCGGCGCGTCCTGCGACTGGTCGCGCGAACGCTTCACCATGGACGAGGGGCTTTCCGAAGCCGTGCTCGAAGTCTTCGTCTCGCTTTACAAGGAAGGCCTGATCTATCGCGGCAAACGGCTCGTCAACTGGGACCCGAAGTTCGAAACGGCGATTTCGGACCTCGAAGTCGAGAACAAGGAAGTCGACGGCCATATGTGGCATTTCAAGTACCCGCTCGCCGACGGGGCCACTTATACCTATGTCGAGAAGGATGCGGATGGCAACGTCGTATTCCAAGAGGAGCGCGACTATATCTCGATCGCCACGACCCGCCCCGAGACGATGCTGGGTGACGGCGCGGTTGCGGTCCATCCGACGGACGAGCGCTATGCGCCGATCGTTGGGAAGCTTTGCGAGATCCCGGTCGGGCCAAAGGAGCACCGCCGCCTGATCCCGATCATCACCGACGAATATCCGGAGAAGGATTTCGGCTCGGGAGCAGTCAAGATCACCGGCGCGCACGACTTCAACGATTATCAGGTCGCGCGCCGCAACAATATCCCGCTTTACCGCCTGATGGATACGCAGGCTGCCATGCGTGCCGATGGCGAGCCCTATGCCGTCTACGCGGCGCAGGCGCTGGTGATCGCAAAGACCGGCCATGTGCCGAACGAGGCCGAGGTCGACGACATCAATCTCGTTCCCGACGAATATCGCGGCCTCGACCGTTATGAAGCGCGTAAGCGCATTATCGACGCGATTAACGCCGAGGGCCTTGCGGTCACTATCAAGGACGGTGAAGGCAACGATGTTCCCTATGTCGAGAACAAGAAGGTCATGCAGCCGTTCGGCGACCGCTCCGGCGTCGTCATCGAGCCGATGCTGACCGACCAATGGTTCGCCGACGCTGCGACGCTGGCAAAGCCGGCCATCGCCTCCGTGCGCGAAGGCCGCACCAACTTCGTCCCGAAGAACTGGGAGAAGACCTATTTCGACTGGATGGAGAACATCGAGCCCTGGTGCATCTCGCGCCAGCTCTGGTGGGGTCACCAGATCCCAGCCTGGTACGGCCCGGATGGTCAGGTCTTCGTTGAAAAGACCGAGGAAGAGGCGCTGCACGCCGCCATTCAGCACTACATTGCCCATGAAGGCCCGTGGAAGGCCTGGGTCGAGGAGAAGCTGGAAAATTTCGCGCCGGGCGACATCCTGACCCGCGACGAGGACGTGCTCGACACCTGGTTCTCTTCCGCGCTCTGGCCGTTCTCGACGCTCGGCTGGCCGGAAAAGACGCCGGAATTGGAAAAATATTACCAGACCGATGTGCTCGTCACCGGCTTCGACATCATCTTCTTCTGGGTCGCCCGCATGATGATGATGGGCCTGCACCTGATGAAGGACGAGTTCGGCAACCCGATCGAGCCGTTCCACACCGTCTATGTCCACGCTTTGGTGCGCGACAAGAACGGGCAGAAGATGTCGAAGTCGAAGGGCAACGTCATCGATCCGCTCGAACTGATCGACGAATACGGCGCGGACGCGCTTCGCTTCACGCTGGCCATCATGGCCGCGCAGGGGCGGGACGTGAAGCTCGACCCGGCCCGCATCGCCGGCTACCGCAATTTCGGCACGAAGCTCTGGAACGCCACGCGTTTTGCCGAGATGAACGGGGTTGCGACCGATCCGAAGTTCGTGCCGGAAACGGCGTCGCTGACGATCAACCGCTGGATCTTGACGGAACTCGCCCGTACGGCGCGCGACGTCACCGAGGCGATCGAGACCTACCGCTTCAACGACGCGGCCGGCACGCTCTACCGCTTCGTCTGGAACCAGTTCTGCGACTGGTATCTCGAACTGCTGAAGCCGATCTTCATGGGCGAGGATGCGGCGGCGAAGGCGGAATCGCATGCCTGCGCGGCCTATGTCCTGGAAGAGATCTACAAGCTCCTCCACCCGTTCATGCCCTTCATGACGGAAGAGCTCTGGGCGCACACCGCAGGCGAGGGCAAGACGCGGGACAGCCTGGTCTGCCACGCCGAATGGCCGTCGCCGGCCTATGCCGATGACGCGGCCGCCGACGAGATCAACTGGCTGGTCGATCTCGTCTCCGGCATCCGTTCGGTCCGCGCCGAAATGAACGTGCCGCCAAGCGCTACGGCGCCGCTCGTGGTCGTTGGCGCCAATGCGCTGACGAAGACGCGCCTCGAAACGCACGATTCGGCCATTCGCCGTCTCGCCCGCGTGTCGGAGATCGGCCTCGAAGACACGGCGCCGAAGGGTGCCGCGCAGATCGTCGTCGGCGAGGCGACCGCCTGCCTGCCGCTCGGCAGCCTGATCGATCTGGCGGCCGAAAAGGCGCGCCTCGAAAAGGCGATCGACAAGGCGAAAGCGGAGGCCGGCCGCATCGAGGGCAAGCTGTCGAACGAAAAGTTCGTCGCCAATGCCAAGCCCGAGGTGGTCGAGGCCGAGCGCGAACGCTTCGCGGAGCTCGAACAGCAGCTCGCAAGCCTCGCGGTGGCGCTTGGCCGCGTCAGCGAAGCAGGCTGATTCCCCTAAAATCTGCCGGGAAGACGAAAAAACCGCGCCGGAGACCCCGGCGCGGTTTTCTATTCGGTAAGTGGGCTGCAAAATTCCGGCTGTGTCCATAATGTGACAGAATGCCACCTTGATGGAATGAATATCCATCAAACCGGTAAAATTCCCGTGATATTGAAAAAATGTTCCTTAGCTTGTTGATGTTGAGGGTCTTCATAAAAACCTTACGTAATTTTCTGAATACTGTTTGGAAATCACAGGCAAGAACTGGGGTTTGCCAAAAAAGTGCGTGTCTTCGATAGTCATGGCGGAGAGGCGTGCGGCAAAGGCAGTTGTCGTTAGCGCAAGACTTTGTGAGGGGGATTGCATGGGTAAGAAAACGATCGGCCGCGGCGTAATGGCTGCGATGGCATTGCTGGCCGCGACATCGGCTCAGGCCGGTGGCCTGGAGCGCGGCGGCTACAATATCGACCTTCTGTTCGATCCTTCGGATTACGCGGCGGAGGCGACCGCCACCTACGTCAACCCGCAGCGCGACATGAACAACGTCCGCGACGAGGTGCCGGAAGACGGCGACCTGAACGGCCTGCCCAGCAACGGTATCCGCGATACCGAGGGCTACTGGGTTCCGCGCGTCGGCATCAAGGCCTCGATCGGCGATGCGATCGACTGCATGGCCGATTATTCCGAGCCATGGGGCGTGCACATCAATCCAGGCCGCAACTGGGCGGGCGCGAACGACAACGTCGAGACCAAGATCGAAAGCCACAACTACGCGACGACATGCTCCTATTCCTTCGACATGGGGCCGGGCCAGTTCCGTATCATCGGCGGCGGCTTCTATCAGGAAGTCTCCGGTTTCAAAGACCGCCTGGTCTTCGCCATGCCCGCCGGCTCGCCGATCAACGGCATGGGCCGCCTGGAGCTGGAAGGCGAGGGCTGGGGCTGGCGCGCCGGCATAGCCTATGAGATCGAGGAATATGCGCTGCGCACGAGCCTGGTCTACAACAGTGCAGTGAAGCTGGACGACATTACCGGCACGATGGACCTGCGGCAGGTGCCGGGCGCCGTGCTGCCGGGCATTGCCGGTGTCAACACGCCGGTCTTCGGCTCGGCCGACATGCCGGATTCGCTGGAGTTCAAGTTCCAGTCGGGTATTGCGCCGGACTGGCTGGCCTTCGGTTCGGTCAAATGGACCGACTGGAGCCAGCTCCAGAGCCTGCCGTTCTGCCCGATCGCGACGCGCGGCATCGAATGCCGCACCAGCGGCCCGACGGAAGTCACCTCGCTCGACCTGCTGTATCGCGACGGCTGGACCGTTTCGGGCGGCGTCGGCCACAAGTTCAACGACAAGCTGAGCGGCGCCGTGAGCCTCACCTGGGACCGTGGCACGAGCACCGGCATCGGCGCGCAGACCGACACCTGGACGCTCGGCACCGGCATTTCCTACGCCGCGAGCGAAAATGTCGAGTTCCGCCTGAGTGGCGCAGTCGGCATCTTGACGAGCGGTTCCTCGGGTCAGGTCGTCAAGGACGGCCGCACCTTCGGCCGGCGCGTTTCCTATGATTTCGACAACGATCTGGTGACGGCCATCTCGACCTCGCTCAAGGTCAAATTCTGATCGGCGGACCATCAAGAGATCAGAATCAGGCCCGGCGTCATCGCCGGGCCTTTTTTCTTGGTTAAGACTTTGTTGCTCCGGTTAAGCCTCTCTGGGGAAACCACAGCGAGGCGTCAAATTATGTGACGGAATCGCAACACATTTTTTTCCAGAGTTTGCTACACACCTAGACGAGAGACGAGATGTCCATTTCCCGCCACAAACGGGGCGCAGCGATAATGACAAGTAGACGCGTGAAACCGCGCCCAAGGAAACGATGAGCCAGCCGATGTCATTGCCGCCGGAGTTGCCGGAAATCCGCACGAGACCCGTGCGATTCCGGTTTGGCACAGCGAACCAGGCTGGGCACGGAATTGTAGAAGTGATGCCCAAGTCCGAGTTGTCGCCGATGAAAATAGTGGTAATGGGTCTTTGCCTTTCGCTCTCCTTTGGAGCGGCATCACAGGCCCTCGCATTCGATCCCCAGTCCGGCGTCAGCAGGGAAAGCGGTCCCTTCGACCTCTTCAAGTTCGGTTTCTTCTCCTACAAGAAGGGTCGCAAGGAAGACGCCATCGAGGCCTATCGTTATGCGGCGGAAAAGGGCCATACCGGTTCGCGCTGGGCGCTTGCTAACATGTATGCCGATGGCGACGGCGTGCCGGAGAACGACCTCGAAGCCTTCAAGATCTACAGCGAGATCGCCCAGGCCGGCGTCGAGCCGGGTTCGGAAGATACCGGCTACTTCGCCAATGCGCTGATTGCGCTCGCCAGCTACTATCGCCGCGGCATTCCGGATAGCCCCGTGAAGGTCGACATGACCCAGGCCCGCCAGCTCTATTTCCAGGCAGCTTCCGCCTTCGGCATTCCGGAAGCGCAGTTCCAGCTCGGCCGCATGATGCTTTCCGGTGAGGGCGGTAGTGCCAGCGTGCATCAGGCCAAGAAGTGGCTGAACCGGGCGCGCAACAATGGCCATGCCGGCGCGATGGGCCTGTTCGGCAACATCCTCTTCCAGGAAGGCCAGGCGGCACGCGGCCTCGCTTTCATGACCGCAGCTCTCGATCACTGCCCGCCGAAGGACTGTGCCTGGCTTCAAGCCAATCAGGAAGAGGCCTTCTCCGTGGCAAGCGAGGAAGACCGCCGCAAGGGCGTTGCGCTCGCGCAAAGCATCCGCTTCAATCCCGACGAATAAGACTTCTTAGATTTTTGCCTCAGGCCGCGTAATCGAGCACGGCGACGACCGGCACGTGGTCGGACGGCTTTTCCCAGGCACGCACATGCTTTTCGACCGCCGTCGAGACGAGGCGGTCCGAGGCTTCCGCCGACAGCATGAGATGGTCGATGCGGATGCCGAAATTTTTCGGCCAGCAGCCCGCCTGATAATCCCAGAACGTATAGAGCGGCACCGCGTCCGACGTGGCGCGCACGGCATCCGTCAGGCCGAGATTTTCCAGCCGGCGGAAGGCCTGGCGGGTGGGCGGCAGGTAGAGCGCATCCTTTTCCCAGACTTTCACGTCCCAGCAATCGTGCGGCTCGGGAATGACATTGTAGTCGCCGGCGAGAATGAGCGGCTCTTCCAGCGCCAGCCGGTCCTCAGCAAAGGCGATGAGCCGGTCCATCCAGGAAAGCTTGTAGGGATATTTAACCGGATCGTCCGGCGGGTTGCCGTTCGGCAGATAGATCGAGCAGACACGGATGACGCCGCCCTCGACGGAAAACACGCCCTCGATGAAGCGCGCCTGCTCGTCGCCTTCGCCACCGGGCAGGCCGCGGTTCACCTCGTCCGGGCGGATTTTCGAGAGCAGCGCGACGCCATTGAAACCCTTCTGACCGTGCGTCTCGACATGATAGCCGAGCGCCTCGATCTCGCCGCGCGGAAAGGCCTCGTCGACCGACTTGATTTCCTGCAAGGCGACGATGTCGGGATTGGATTCCTTCAGCCACGCAACCAAGTTTTCGATGCGCGCCCGCACGCCGTTGATGTTCCAGGTGGCAATCTTCATCGGCATGCGGGAGTCCTGTGATTCGTGAGTTCAGATCGAGAAGCTGGTGCCGCAGCCGCAGCTTGCAACCGCGTTGGGGTTCTTGATCTGGAAGGATTGGCCGAGCAGGTTGTCGATGAAGTCGATCTCCGACCCGTCCATGTAGACGAGGGAGAGCTGGTCGATCAGCACCTTGGCCTTGTCCTTTTCGAGCACCAGGTCGTTGTCCTGCTGGTCCTCGACGAGGTCGAATTTATAGGAAAAGCCGGAACAGCCGCCGCCTTCCACAGAGACGCGCAACGCCTGCTTTTCCGGCGAGGAATTGAGGATCGACGCGATGCGCCTTGCGGCGGCGTCGGAAATACTTACGGACTTGTCGTTCATGTCTGCCTCCTGCCGGGGTCAAGATCCGGAGAGAATCGCTCTGTCGCACAGACGGCGACTTCGTCGCCGATGGCAGGGGCGGCTGCGGAGCGCATCGGGCAAATCCCTGAAAAGGCTTGCATTTCACGCTCAGCTTGCAGCCGGACTTGCCGCTGTGCACACTATAGGTATGAAGGCATTGCTGCCGCGTCAATGGGCGGCGTGAATGCAGGTGACGAATGACACTGGACAGACATGCGCTGGGTTTCGGCGCGGGGCAACGCGCCATCTATGCCTCCGACCCCTGGGCGACCCGCGGGCGGCTTTATCCGGAGCCGGAAAGCCCCACGCGGTCGGACTTCCAGCGCGACCGCGACCGCATCGTGCACACCACGGCCTTCCGCCGCCTGAAGCACAAGACGCAGGTCTTCATCGCCGCAGACGGCGATCATTACCGCACGCGGCTGACCCACACGATCGAGGTGGCACAGATTGCGCGGGCGCTGGCGCGGGCGCTGAAACTCGACGAGGACCTCGCCGAGGGCGTGGCGCTGGTGCACGATTTCGGTCACACGCCCTTCGGCCATACCGGCGAGGATGCGCTGCACGAGGTGCTGGAGCCCTTCGGCGGCTTCGACCACAATGCGCAGTCGCTGCGCATCGTCACCAAGCTGGAGCGGCGTTATGCCGATTTCGACGGGCTGAACCTCACCTGGGAAAGCCTGGAGGGCCTCGTCAAGCACAACGGGCCTCTGATCGGCCCGACGGGCGAATGCACGCACGGAGACGACGTGCCGCGGCCGATCCTCGAATATTGCGCGGTGCACGACCTGGAACTGGCGAGTTATGCCAGCCTGGAGGCGCAGGTCGCGGCGATCGCCGATGACATCGCCTACAACACCCATGACATCGACGATGGCCTGCGCTCCGGCTACCTGACCTTCGACATGCTGGAGGATGTGCCGTTCCTCGCAAAACTGATGCGCGACGTGCGCGAGCGCTATCCGGACCTCGAAGCCTCGCGTTTCACCCACGAGATCATGCGCCGCCAGATCACCGCCATGGTGGAGGATGTGATCGGCTATGCGCAGCAGGCGATCCGCGAGGAGCGCCCGGAAAGTGCCGAGGACGTGCGTAAGGCGCGTCGCGTGCTTGCGACCTTCACCGACGAGATGGCGGTCACCGACAAGCAGATCAAGCGCCTGCTGTTTTCCCGCATCTATCGCCACCCGGAGGTGATGCGCGTGCGCGCCAATGCGGCGTCCATCCTTACGGACCTCTATCACGCCTATATGGACGACCCGCAGCTCATGCAGGGGCACTATTGGGTGGACCGCATTTCGACCATGCCCGAATCGGCGCGCGCCCGCCATGTCGGCGATTATCTCGCGGGAATGACCGACAACTACGCCATCAGCACGCACCGCCGGCTGTTTGACCATACCCCGGAATTGCGATAGTCAGCCGCCCACGGATCGCTTCGCGCGGATGGATGAGATGAACCTTTTTACAGACTTCGACAACAGAATCAAAAACGTACTCGAAGGACTTGAAATCGTCCGTGAGAAGCGCGCCGAGCTCGATTTCGGCCGCATCAGCGTCGAACCGCCGCGCGATCAGAGCCATGGCGACGTCGCGACCAATGCCGCCATGGTGCTGGCAAAGCCGCTCGGCCTCAATCCGCGCGCACTCGCCGACCTCATCGTCGAAGAGCTTAAGAAGGACCCGCAGGTGGCCGAGGTCGCCGTCGCCGGGCCGGGCTTCATCAACGTGCGCCTTTCCGTCGCCTATTGGCAGGCGCTGCTCGCCGGCATGATCCGGCAGGGCACGGACTATGGCCGCGGCTCGCTCGGCACCGGGCGCAAGGTGAATGTGGAATATGTTTCCGCCAACCCGACCGGCCCGATGCATGTCGGCCATTGCCGGGGTGCCGTGGTGGGCGACGCGCTCGCCAACCTGCTGGGCTTTGCCGGCTATGCGGTGACAAAGGAATATTACATCAACGACGCCGGCTCGCAGATCGACGTGCTGGCGCGCTCGGCGTTCCTGCGCTACCGCGAGGCGCTGGGCGAGGCGATCGGCGATATTCCGTCAGGCCTCTATCCGGGCGATTACCTGAAGCCGGTCGGCGAGGCGCTGGCGGAAGAATTCGGCACGACGCTGCGCGCCATGCCGGAACACCAGTGGATGCCGCTCGTCAAGGACAGGACGATCGACGCGATGATGGCGATGATCCGCGAGGATCTGGCCGCACTCAACGTCCACCACGACGTCTTCTATTCCGAGCGCTCGCTGCATGCCGGCAACGGCGCGCCGATCCGCACGGCGATCAACGACCTGACCTTCAAGGGCCATGTCTACAAGGGCGTGCTGCCGCCGCCGAAGGGCCAGCTGCCGGAAGACTGGGAAGACCGCGAGCAGACGCTGTTCCGCTCGACGGAAGTGGGCGACGATATCGACCGCCCGCTGATCAAGTCTGACGGCTCCTATACCTACTTCGCCGCCGACGTCGCCTATTTCAAGGACAAGTTCGACCGCGGCTTCGACGAGATGATCTATGTGCTCGGCGCCGACCATGGCGGCTACGTCAAGCGCCTGGAGGCTGTCGCGCGCGCCGTCTCCGAAGGTAAGGCGAAGCTGACGGTGCTGCTCTGCCAGCTCGTCAAGCTGTTCCGCAACGGCGAGCCGGTCAAGATGTCGAAGCGCTCCGGCGACTTCGTCACGCTGCGCGACGTGGTCGACGAGGTCGGCCGCGATTCCGTGCGCTTCATGATGCTCTATCGCAAGAACAGCGAGCCGCTCGACTTCGACTTCGCCAAGGTGACGGAGCAGTCCAAGGACAATCCGGTCTTCTATGTGCAGTATGCTCATGCCCGTTGCATGTCGGTGTTCCGCCAGGCGGCCGAGGCGTTTCCGGGGCTCGACATCGGTTCGCTCGATCTCGCGGCCTCGATCGAGGGCAATATCGCTGATCCTAGCGAGTTGCAGCTTCTCGCAAAGCTGGCAGAATATCCCCGCGTCATCGAGGGCGCGGCACTGGCGCACGAGCCGCACCGCATCGCTTTTTACCTCTATGATCTTGCCAGTGCTTTCCATGCGCATTGGAATAAAGGCAAAGAGCAACCGGAATTACGGTTTGTTAACGATAAAAATAGAGAATTGAGTATTGCCAGACTTGGGCTGGTGAATGCTGTCGCGTCTGTTCTTAAGTCCGGCCTGTCGATTACAGGCACGGCCGCCCCGGACGAAATGCGATAACGTCACCATTTCCCCACAATAAGCTGGCAAACGCGTTTTTGTAGCTTGTGAGTGGGAAGCAGTATGGCAGAGAAGAACTTCGCGCGAAGCGGAACCGCTGACACGGATCTCCTGGCGGACGACGATCCGTTGGCCGAGCTTGCCCGTCTCGTCGGCTACGAGCCGCGTCCGCTTCAGGACGTCCGCAAGCCTTCCTCCGAACCGGTCGCCGACGCCGCGCAAACTGTGCCGCGACGGGACAACCCCGTGCTCGCCCTTGAAGACGAGCTGATGCGCGCCTTCGAGCAATATGACACGCCGAGCCGCGTCGCGGTCGCGCCGGTCGTCGCCGAGCGCGCAGCCCCGCGCCATGTCGAGCCCGTCTTCGACGCGCCGGAGCCGGTTGCCGAAGAGAGCGATGCCGTTCTCGACGAAGTGCCGACGCGGGGCGTCGTCGCGAGCGATATCGGTAACCGCGAGCCTTCCTTCGAAGAGCCGTCCGTTACTGAGCAGGCGATCGAGCCGTCTTTCGAGGATGCGCTGATCGTCGGTGATCCGCAGTACGGTGCCACACTCAGCGATATCGAATATCGCGAGCCCGCTTTTAAGGAGCCGGTGGTCGAGCCGATTCCTGTTGAAGAAGAAGTCGTTGCCGATGTCCGGCCGGCCGAGCCTGAGCCGGAGCTGGAATTCGATCCCGCTTTGTTGCTGGCCGACGAGCTTGAAACGGCCGTGCACGAAGACGTGCCCGCCGTCGAGGCCGAGCCGACGGCGCATGCGGGCCTGAAATTCGTCGAAAGGCTGGAGCCGCGCTTCGAACAGCGCAGCGAGCCGGTCGTCGAAACCTATGTTCCCGAGCGCACCAGCGCGGATGAGCGCCAGCCGGCCTTCCTCGGCTTCCAGCCGCACGCGGCGGATGAAAACCCGCTTGACGATGTCGGTCTCGACCTGGAGCGCGAGCTGGAGCTTTCGATCGGCGACGGTTTTGCCGACGATCTCTTGGCCGACGACCGCGCGCCGCGCGAGCACAGCGCCGAAGCCTCCTTCGTCGAACCGCTGCCGGTGACCGTGGAAGCCGACGGCGAGCCGAATTTTGACGGCTGGATGCCGGACGAGGCGGTCCGCGAGGATGCCGAGCCGTTCCATGCCGAATCGGTCTATGCCCGCGATGAGCCGCACTTCGTCGCCGAAATGCCCTTCGAAAACCGCGAGGACCGCGCCCGTGCGGTGGCGGAAGCCGAAACGCAATGGCAGGCCGAAGAACCCACGCTCGAAGCCGAGCCCGACTACCGGGTGGAATCCGTCGAGCCGGGCCAGAACTACGACCGCGATGCGCTGCTGGCCGAGGTCGAGCGTTATCCCGTGCCGGAAACCCGCTCCTCGCTTGCCGCCGTGACGGCGACGCCGCGCACCACCGGCGGCCTCTCCTCCATCTTCGGCCGCGCGACGCCCGTCGCGCACCGCCAGCCGGTTGCCGAGACGGCGCGGACGCCGTTCGTCGAGACCGTTCGCGAACCGGTCTTCGAACCCGTGCAGAGCCCGGTCATCGAGACCCGCCAGGAGCCGGTCGCGATGCCGACCCCGGTCGCCGCCGAGCCGGACCTCGATTTCGAGAACCTGGAATTCGATCTCTCCGATATCGACCTGGATCTTTCCGATTTCTCGCTGGACGACGAGCCGGTGAAGGAAGAGGTCAAGGCGGAGGTCGCAAGGCCGGTCGAGGTTGTCACGCCCGTACGCCGCGAACCCGCCGTTGCCGTTCCTGTCTCCACCTATACCGCGCCGCAGCCCGTCATCACCGAGACCGCCGACGGCGCTCTGCCCTTCGACCCGGCGATGATTGCCGATACGGACGAGGGCGTCTCCCCGGTCACCGAGCTCGACGTACCGCAGCTTCCGGTCATCGAGAAGGAAAAGCCGCCGGTCTACCAGCCGGACTATGATTTCGACATCGACGCTGAAATGGCGCAGCTCTTCACCGAGCCGTCGACCAAGGCGCGCACGGAAGACCTGCAGGCGGGTGTTGCCGCCGGTGCGGTTGCCGCGGCGGCCGCCCAGCCGACGGCGCAGATCAACGATGTCGACGATTTCGAGCGCGCGCTGGAAGAGGATTTCCGCCGCTCGCTGAGCCAGCCGGAGCGCATGGCGATCCCCGTCGATCCCGGCCAGGCGAGCACGCTCTATACCGGCGACGGGTATGACGACGAACAGGCGCGCCCGCGCCGCGGCCTGCTGATCGCCGCTTCCATCGCGGCCCTTCTGCTGGTTGGCGGTGGCGGCGTCTACGCCTGGACCGCCTTTACCGGCGGCACCGCTGGTTCTGGCGAGCCGCGCGTCATCCTCGCCGACAAGACCCCGGTGAAGATCGTGCCGGAGGAAAAGGGCGGCAAGACCGTTCCGAACCAGGACAAGGCCGTGTACGACCGCGTGGCCGGCGACGCTGCCGCCACGCCGCAGCAGGAACAGCTCGTCACCTCGACGGAAGAGCCGGTGGACGTCGTGCAGCGCACGCTGACGCCGGAAACCCTGCCGTTCGACGGTCCGGAAGACGGCGTCGAGGCGGTCATCCAGGCGGACGACGAAAACCGTCTGCTGCCGGGCGTCGACGAGCCCCAGACCGCAACGGCGGAAGGCGGCAACAAGCCGCTCGTCTCGCCGCGCAAGGTCAAGACGATGATCGTCAAGCCGGACGGCACGCTCGTCGCCCGCGAGGAGACCGTCACCGAGCCCGTGGTGGAAACGGCCGATATCGACGCCAAGGCCACCGCGACGACCGGCAGCGCCTCCGGCGAAGCCGTCGCGACGGCAAATGCGACGATCGATGCGGATGCCTCGCTCAGCGCCGAGCAGGCGGCAAGCGAAGGCCAGCCGCGCTCCGCGCTCGCCGAAGTGGCGGATGCTGAGGTCGACGACACTGCGCCGGTGCGCACCGTGAAGACGACGACGATCGGTGCGACGGATACCTCGACGGACGGCAACGCGCCTGTTCCGGAAACCCGCCCGATCGACCAGCCGGTCACCGTCGTCGGCACCGTCACCGAAAACGGCAATGTTTCTGGCACGCAGACTGCCGAAGCGAAGCCGGCCGAAACCCAGCAGACGGCGGAACAGACGCAGGTCGCAGCCGTCGCCCCCGGCAGCTACGTGATCCAGATCGCCTCGCTGCCCTCGGAAGCCGAAGCGCAGAAGAGCTACAACTCGCTGTCCTCGAAATTCTCGAGCGTCATCGGCGGCCGGGGCGTGGATATCAAGAAGGCGGAAATCCCCAACAAGGGCACCTTCTTCCGTGTGCGCATCCCCGTCGGCTCGCGCGAAGAGGCGAACTCGCTCTGCAGTCGCTACAAGAGCGCGGGCGGCAGCTGCCTCGTCACCCGCTGAGGCTGGCAACGATTTTCTGAAGAGGCGCGGCAGGTCCGCGCCTCTTTGATTCCCGCGAAGGCGCAACCCTTCGTCTTTCTCCACCGAACCTCTAAGATTGCGGACATGAGCGAATCGAAATCCTTCCTTTCGGGCTGCAAGGGCCTGAGCCTCACCGCCGACGAAAAGGCCTTCTTCCGCAGCGAGCGGCCCTGGGGCTTCATCCTCTTCGGCCGCAATATCGGCGAGCCGGCCCAGGTGGCCGACCTGACGGCCGAGATGCGTGATTGCATCGGCGGCGGCAGCGACACTGCGGTGCTGATCGACCAGGAGGGTGGCCGCGTCCAGCGCATCAAGCCGCCGCATGTGCAGCAATATCCGAATGCCGCGGCGCTCGGCGCGATTTACCGCGCGGATGCGGAAAAGGGGCTGCGCGCCGCCTGGCTGATGTCGCGCCTGCATGCCTTCGATCTTCTGCGCCTCGGCATCAATGTCGATTGCCTGCCGGTGCTCGACGTCGCCGTGCCGGGCGTGCACGATGTCATCGGCAACCGCGCCTACGGCCAGGAACCGGAGATCGTCTCGGTGATGGGCAAGGCGGCGGCGGAAGGCCTCAAGGCCGGCGGCCTGCTGCCGATCATGAAGCACATTCCTGGCCACGGCCGCACCATGGTCGATTCGCACCACGACCTTCCGGTCGTGCATGCGAGCCGCGAAGAGCTGGAGGCCTGCGACTTCGTGCCCTTCCGCCGCATGAAGGACGAGCTGATGGCGATGTCCGCCCATATCGTCTTCACCGCCATCGACGGCGACAATCCGGCGACGACGTCGGCCAAGGTTGTGAGCGAGATCATCCGCGGCCATATCGGCTTCGACGGGCTCCTGATGTCCGACGACGTGTCGATGAACGCGCTGAAAGGCGATATTGCTGCAAGAAGCCGGGGAATCATCGCCGCGGGGCTCGACATGGTGTTGCATTGCCATGGCATCATGGACGAAATGATAGCGGTGACCGAAAACGTACCGCCGCTCACGGGCGACAGCCTGCGGCGGGCGAATGCGGTGCGCGCGGGCTTCCCGACGCCGGATGAGGCGGACGAGCAGGCGCTGCGCGAAGAGTTCAACGCGATGATCGCGGTGGCCTGAAACGCTAGAGGGGCGACGTGCAGGGAACGGGGCCGAAGCCACAGAAGAAGGGTCGCGGTGCAGATGCGCCGATGGATGACCTGTGGCAGGAGGGCGGCGAGGAGCGGGGGCTTTCCGAGGAGAGCCTCGTCGTCGATCTCGCTGGCTTCGAAGGCCCGCTCGATCTTCTCCTGCACCTTGCCCGCACGCAGAAGGTGGATCTCACCCGCATCTCCGTGCTGGCGCTCGCCGAGCAATATCTCGTCTTCATCGACCGGGCGCGCAAGATCCGCATCGAGCTTGCCGCCGACTATCTCGTCATGGCGGCCTGGCTCGCCTATCTCAAATCCCGCCTGCTGATCCCGCGGCAGGCAAAGGACGACGGTCCTTCGGGCGAGGAAATGGCGGCAAGTCTCGCCTTCCGCCTGAAGCGGCTGGAGGCGATGCGCGATGCCGCGACCAGGCTCGTCAACCGCAACCGCCTCGGCCGCGACGTCTTTGCCCGCGGCATGCCGGAACATATCCCGGTCGAACGGAGCTCGACCTTCGAGGCCTCGCTTTACGACCTGCTCAACGCCTATGCCTCCCTGCGCCAGCGCCATGCCATCACACAGGTGACCATCGAGAAGCGCACCGTCTGGTCGCTCGCCGAGGCGCGGGACATCCTGTCGCTGCTGGTCGGCGAGTTCGAGGACTGGACGGCGCTCGACCATTTCATGCTGCGCTACCTGACCGACCCCGCAGACCGCACCACGGCGATTGCCAGCGCCTTTGCCGCGACGCTCGAAATGGTGCGGGAAGGGCGACTGGAGCTTCGCCAGGATGGCGCCTTCCAGCCGATCTATCTGCGCCGCGGGCCGAACCCCGAGGGCGACGAGGACGGGGGGCCGTGAGCGTGATCGAAGGCGACGACGACGCACCGCGCGATGCGGATGGCGGCACGATCGTCGATCCGCGTCGGCTGCACGAGGCCGCGCGCATCGCCGAAGCCCTGGTCTTCGCCTCCGCCGGCCCGGTGTCCGCGGCCTATATCGCCGAGCGCCTGCCGCGCGGCGTCGACGTCCTGCATGTCATGCGCGAATTGAAGGGGCTTTATGCCGGCCGCGGCGTCAATCTCGTGCAGATGGACGACAACTGGGCTTTCCGCACCGCGCCGGATCTGTCCTTCGTCATCCGCACCGACGAGACGGAGCTGCGCAAATTGTCGCGCGCCGCCCTCGAAGTGCTGTCGATCATCGCCTATCACCAGCCGGTCACGCGCGCCGAGATCGAGGATATCCGCGGCGTGCAGACCTCCAAGGGCACGCTGGACGTGCTGATGGAGGCGGGCTGGGTGCGGTTCCGCGGCCGCCGTCGCTCGCCGGGACGCCCGGTCACCTTCGGCACGACGCGCGATTTTCTCGATCATTTCGGCCTTGAAGACCTGCGCGACCTGCCGGGGCTGGAAGAGCTGAAGGGCGCTGGCCTGCTGACCGGCCGCATCCCCGCCAATTTCCAGGTGCCCATGCCGCTTCGCGAGGACGAACTGGCGGAAGACGAGGACCCAATCACCCAGCTCGACCTTGAAGAACTCGGTCTCTTGACACCGGGCGGAAAAGAAGACGAATAGACGAAGCTTATCGCCAGCACCGGTCGCCGGCGATTGGGCCAGCGACTGGCCAAGGGACTGGGAAAACTTCGGAAATGGCTTCGGACCCGTCAGGCTCCAACGGTATCGAGACGAGACGGGCATCGGCGGTGATGTTCGGCGCTCGCCTGTCCTTCGAGGATATCCACCACAGCTACCACAACAAGCAGACGATCCGCGGTATTTCGCTGACGGCGGAACCCGGCGAAGTTCTTTGCCTGCTCGGTCCCTCCGGTTCCGGCAAGACGACGCTGCTGCGCATCGCCGCCGGCATCGAGGCGCAGAGCGCCGGCCGCGTGCTGCTCAACGACCGCGAGATCGCCGGCCCGACCACCTTCCTGCCGCCCGAGCGGCGCGGCGTCGGCCTGATGTTCCAGGATTTCGCGCTTTTCCCGCATATGTCGGTGCTCGAAAATGTGCGCTTCGGCCTGACGGCCCTGCCGCGGGTTGAAGCGGAGGCCGAAGCACTGGTGGCGCTCGACCGCGTCGGACTGTCGCACTATGCCCAGAAATTTCCGCATGTCCTGTCCGGCGGCGAGCAACAGCGCGTGGCGCTTGCCCGTGCGCTTGCGCCGCGGCCGTCGGTCCTGCTGATGGACGAGCCGTTCTCCGGCCTCGATTCGCGCCTCAAGGATTCGATCCGCGCGGACACGCTGGCGATCCTGCGCCATTCGCGCGCCAGTGCCATCGTGGTGACCCATGATGCCGAGGAGGCGATGCGCATGGGCGACCGGATCGCGCTTCTGAAGGACGGCCGCCTCGTGCAGGTGGGCACGGCGGAAGAGCTCTATCTTCGCCCGAAAAACATCTTTGCAGCCGCTTTCTTCTCCGAAATCAACGAATTTCCCGGCCATGTGCGCGGCGGCGTCGTCGAAACGCCGCTCGGCAATGCCGACGGCAGGGATTTTTCGGATGGCCAGAAGGTGCATGTCGCGGTGCGCCTATCGGGCCTGCACGTCATGGAAACCGGCGGCGACATTCCGGCGCGCATCCTGTCGCGGCGCTTTCTCGGCGTGGTCGAACTGCTGGATCTCGCCGTGCCGGGCACCGATCGGCCGGTTCGGGCGCGCGTCAGGGCCGATCAATTGGCGGCCGGATTGCGCGACGTCACGCTTTCGGCTAACCAGCGCGACATACTAGTGTTTGAAAAAGACGCCTGAACGTCTTACATCGGGGTTCGAGTTCGAAAGGGAGTTACGGGAATGGGTTCTTTCAGCATCTGGCATTGGCTGATCGTTCTGGTGGTTGTGCTGCTGCTGTTCGGCCGCGGCAAGATTCCGGAACTGATGGGTGATGTCGCCAAGGGCATCAAGAATTTCAAGAAGGGCATGTCCGAAGAGGAAGCGGCCGCCGCTGATAAGGCGAAGACCGTCGATCACAAGGCTGACGAGGTCAAGTGACCGGCGTTTGGCCGCGGGCGGTGGTTCGCGGCCCATGAGGACAATACCCAATGCTTGATGTCGGCTGGACCGAAATACTCGTCATCGCGATCGTTTTGATCATCGTGGTCGGTCCGAAGGACCTGCCGCAGATGCTGCGCACGTTCGGCCGCATGATGTCGAAGATGCGCGGCATGGCGAGCGATTTCCGCCAGCAGTTCGACGAGGCGCTGCGTGAAGCCGATCTCGAAGATGTGAAGAAGACGATCGGCGAGGCGCAGAAGCTCAATCCGTTGAACACCATCCGCGAGGCGGTCAATCCGCTACGCCAGATGGGCAACGAGATCAAGGCGGACCTGCAGAAGTCGGCCGGTTCCGTTACATCGTCGACGACCACAAGCACGCCGGCGGAGAGCGTACCGCTCGCCGTGCCGTCCGAGGCCAATAAGCCGGCCTCGGCAGAGCCGGTGGCTGCCGTCCCGCTGAAGGCGGGGCCGACCAGGAAGACGGCGGCGAAGAAGCCTGCCGAAACGGCCGCCAAGACCACGAAGCCGCGCAAGGCGGCCGCCAAGGTCGAGGCCGAGACGAAGGCCGCTGCCAAGCCGGCGGCAAAGGTTGCCACGGCCAAGAAGGCCGCTCCCGCCAAGGCCAAGACGACAAAGACCAAGAAGGACGAGGCATGAGCGGCGATATCGAAGACAAGCCCCAGCCGCTGATCGAGCACCTGATCGAGCTCCGCCAGCGCCTGCTCTGGGCGGTCGGCGCCTTTTTCGTCGCCTTCCTCGTCTGCTTCTATTTCGCCAAGCAGCTCTTCAACCTGCTCGTCCTGCCGTTCAAATGGGCGGTGGAGTGGGCGGGGCTGACGCATCGCAATGTGGAGCTGATCTACACGGCGCCGCAGGAATTCTTCTTCACGCAGATCAAGGTCGCCATGTTCGGCGCCTTCGTCATCGCCTTCCCGGTGATCGCGCAACAGGTCTATAAATTCGTGGCGCCCGGCCTCTACAAGAACGAGCGCTCGGCCTTCCTGCCGTTCCTGATTGCCTCGCCGATCCTGTTCCTGATCGGCGCCGCACTCGTCTATTTCTTCTTCACGCCCATGGTCATGTGGTTCTTCCTGGCCATGGAGCAGGGCGGCGGCGAGGGGCAGGTCTCCATCCAGCTTCTGCCGAAGGTTTCCGAATATCTCAGCCTGATCATGTCGCTGATCTTCGCCTTCGGCCTCGTGTTCCAGCTTCCGGTCATCTCGTCGCTCCTGGTGCGCGCCGGTTTCATCACGTCGCAGACGCTGAAGGAAAAGCGCAAATACGCGATCGTCATCGCCTTCGTGGTGGCGGCCGTGCTGACGCCGCCTGATCCGGTTTCCCAGATCGGCCTTGCACTGCCGGCCATCCTTCTCTACGAGATTTCCATCTATACGGCCCGACTCATCGAACGGCAGCGGGCGAACGCCTCGAACGCGCAGGACGCGGAAAACGAGGTCGCAGCAACCCCGGGCGAGGCCGACTGAGGCTTTTCCCGCGGCGTTGCCGCAGGTCGCTGCCGGGCGGGGTGAGCCTTCATCCAAAGAACGCCTGGAACGACAATGCTTGATATCAAATGGATCCGCGACAATGCCGACGCCTTCGACGCCGCCCTGGCGAAGCGCGGCGCTAGCCCCCTCGCAAAGGCGCTGATCGACCTCGACGAGAAGCGCCGCAGCGTCATCCAGAAGGCGCAGGACATGCAGTCGCGCCGCAACGCCGCCTCCAAGGAGATCGGCGCGGCGATGGCGCAGAAGAACGGCGAGCTTGCCGACAAGCTGAAGGCCGAAGTCTCCGCCATCAAGGATCTGCTTCCCGCAGCCGAAGAGGAAGAGCGCCAGGTCACCGCCGAGCTCACCGACCAGCTCTCGCGCATTCCCAACATCCCGTTTGACGACGTGCCGGTCGGCTCGGACGAGACCGGCAATGTGGAAAAGCTGCAATGGGGAGCCAAGCCCGGCTGGAACCACAAGCCGCTGGAGCATTATGAAATCGGCGAGGCGCTCGGCTGGATGGATTTCGAGGCCGCGGCGAAGATCGCCGGCTCGCGCTTCACCGTGCTGAAGGGCCAGCTTGCCCGCCTGGAGCGTGCGCTCGGCCAGTTCATGATCGACGTTCACACCGGCGAACACGGCTACACGGAAGTGCATGCGCCGCTGCTGGTGCGTGACGACGCCATGTACGGCACCGGTCAGCTTCCCAAGTTCGCGGAAGACCTGTTTCGCACCACTGACGGCCGCTGGCTGATCCCGACGGCGGAAGTCTCGCTGACCAACCTTGTGCGCGAGGAAATTCTCGATCAGGACAAGCTGCCGCTGCGCTTCACCGCGCTCACCCCGTGTTTCCGCTCGGAAGCGGGTTCGGCCGGTCGCGACACGCGCGGCATGCTGCGCCAGCACCAGTTCATGAAGTGCGAACTCGTCTCGATCACCGATGCGGACAGCTCGATCGACGAACATGAGCGTATGACCGCCTGCGCCGAAGAGATCCTCAAGCGCCTCGGCCTGCACTACCGCGTCATGACGCTGTGCACCGGCGACATGGGTTTTGGCGCCCGCAAGACCTACGACCTGGAAGTCTGGCTGCCCGGGCAGGATACGTTTCGCGAGATCTCGTCCGTTTCGGTCTGCGGTGATTTTCAGGCGCGCCGCATGAATGCGCGCTATCGCGGCAAGGACGACAAGGCGACCAAGTTCGTGCACACGCTGAACGGTTCGGGCACGGCCGTCGGCCGCGCGCTGATCGCCGTCATGGAAAACTACCTGAACGAGGACGGCACGATCACGGTGCCCGATGTCCTGCTGCCCTATATGGGCGGCCTGAAGAAGATCGAGAAGGCCGCCTGAGGCGGCGGGCGGAGACGAGATGCGCATCCTTCTGACCAATGACGACGGCATCCACGCCGAGGGCCTCGCCGCCCTCGAGCGGGTCGCCCGGGAACTGACGGACGACGTCTGGGTCGTGGCGCCGGAGACCGACCAGAGCGGTCTTGCCCACTCGCTGACGCTCTCCGAGCCACTGCGCCTGCGCAAGATCGACGACAAGCGTTATGCGCTGCGCGGCACGCCGACGGACTGCGTCATCATGGGCGTGCGCGAAGTGCTGGACGTCAAGCCGGACCTCGTCCTCTCCGGCGTCAATGCCGGCGCCAACATGGCCGACGACGTGACCTATTCGGGCACGATCGCCGGCGCCATCGAAGGCACGCTGCAGGGCATCAAGTCGATGGCGCTGAGCCAGGCCTACCACCATGCCAGCGGCCGCGTCGTGCCGTGGGAGGTGGCGGAAACCTTCGCGCCAAAACTCATTCGCCAGCTGATGGACGTCGAGCTGCCGGACTGGACCTTCTTCAACCTGAACTTCCCGAACTGCACCCCCGCCGAACTCAAGGGCGTCGAGGTGACCAGCCAGGGCAAGCTCGATTTCGGCCTCACGATCGACGAGCGCGCCGATGGCCGGGGCTTCCCCTATTACTGGCTGCGCTTCGGCGAGCGGAAGGGCGACTTCCGCGTCGGCACCGATATCCACGCGGTCAAGAACCACAAGATCTCGGTCACGCCGCTGAAACTCGACCTCACGGATTACACCGTGCTCGATCGCGTGCAGCGCGTGCTCAACGGTGAGGATGCGGATTGAACACGGGACGGGTGATCGAGAAGGAAGGTTTTGCCGCGCTGGCGCTGCGCCTGCGCGGGCAGGGCATCAACAATCTCGAACTCCTGACGGCCGTGGAGCAGACGCCGCGCACGCTCTTCGTGCCGCCGCAGTTTGCCGGCGAGGCCTATTCGCGCCGCGTCCTGCCGCTCGACTGCGGCTCCTTCATGGAGGGCATCGATCTTGCGGTGCGCGTGCTGCATCTGCTCAGCCTCAAGGCCGGCCAGCGCATCCTCGAAGTCGGCACCGGCAGCGGCTTCACCGCCGCCGTCATGGGCCGCCTGACGGAGCGCGTGCTGACGGTCGACCGCTACCGCACGCTCGCCACCAATGCGCAGCAATCCATAGAGAAAGCCGGCATCCGCAACGTCATCGTGCGCCAGGCGGATGGCAGCAACGGCATGCCGGGCGAGGGCACCTTCGACCGCATCCTCGTCACCGCCGCCTTTCAGGCCCTGCCGCGCTTCTTCGCCGAACAGCTCGTCTCCGGCGGCATGCTGATCGCCCCGGTCATGGTCAGCGACACCGAGTGCCGCATGCTGAAGCTGACCAAGACCGGCAGCCGCTTCGACCGCGAGGACCTCTTCGAGGTGCCTTACCTGCCGATCGTGCCGCAGATGGCGCAGGCCCTCTAGTCAAACTCTCATCCATCGCTTTTACGGCTTGGCAGGCATCCGCCTGCTGAGTCTCTTGGCGATTTTTGCCGGAAAATCAGTACCTCCAGCGCATGCGCCTCGGCGCACCGCACGGATTCCCGTCGCGATTCCAGCGCGTTAACCTTTTGTTAACCAACGTAAGCTTCGCGCAAGCTTCGGGGCGTAGGCCGATAACGAAGCAGAAGTTTCCACACAGGACGCCGGTTTTTTGAGGCCGTTCCGATGGAGAGGGAAATGTACGTCTCGAACAGGATCACCAGCAGCTCGACCAGCGACAGCCTCGCCTATCTCGCAGGCAAGGCTGCGGGCAAGGCTGTCGAGGAGAATGCCGAGGCCGGATCGACCGCGCATCTCGCCGGCGGCAGCTACGACCCGTCCTCCCATGTCGGCCTGACGGTCGATGCGCTGCTCGTGCTGAGCGTCGCCAGGGAAGAGACGACCTCCAGCCTGCCGGCGCTGACCGCTGCCGAACGCGACAACCTCGACACATCAGAACTCGAAAAGCGCGAATATGCCGCCTTTGGCCATTTCCTGGAGAAGGACGACCGCAAGGCCTATTACCGCGCCTATGTCGAATATTTCGACAGCATGCCGGCGCAGGACCAGCGCAGCGCGCGTTATGCCGGAACACGCGAGCCGGCCGTCGCCGCCCTGCAAGCCATCGCCTATAATGAAAGCGCCCTCGACATGACGGCGCCCGACGCCGCCCTCGAGAATGCCGCCGTCCTCGGCGAGCGGGCCACGCGCCGCGCGACGCCCATTTCGGCAATCTTCCAGCCAAGTGCTGCCGATGTCGAGAATGTCGCCCGCGTCAACGGCCGCATCTCGCGCGCCGACAGCATGTACGCGACGGGCTTCTGAGGTCTTTCACCCTCGTTTTGCCATGGTGCAGGGGCAGCATGGTTATCAATTCATCAAAAACCTGTTGCGGATAGCCCGTCCTTAACCGTGCAGTAACTCTAACGCGCTTTAATCGGTCTACATCAAGTAGCGTACCGATTGGGTAGTCTCATGCGTAAGAGTGTATCGCCGAGTTTTGGTAGGACCGCGACCCGCCTCGTGGCCGCCGCCCTGCTGGCAAGCGTAGCGACCGGGTGCAGCTCGGACGTCTCCCGTTTTGGCGGCCTCTTCTCCTCCTCCGGCTCAGACAACATCACGACGAGTTCGGTCCCGCGCCGCACGCTCTTCGGCAACAATGTCGTGCCGCGCGGCTCGGTCGGCAACGGCCAGCAGGTCGTCGCAACCGACCAGATGGGCACCCGCGACCAGGCGCTGAACCAGGAATTCCCGGATCAGGGCACGGTCTCCTACGACCCGATCAACACATCCACCACCGGTGGTTCCGGCACGCGGCTCGCTACGACGCCGATGACCGTACAGCGTGGCGAACTCAACGACCCGACCGCCGGCGCCCGCCAGGAAGCCGAACGCGACGTCGCGATGGCCCAGGAACTTCCCGAGCGCAAGGTCAAGGAAGTCGATACGCTGACGACCTCAACCGTCAAGGGCAAGGCCGGCTGGTCGACGAAGAACGCACCGGTCGTCATGCTGCGTCAGGGCGAAAGCGTGAAGACGCTCGCCAACCGTTATGGTGTGCCGGAAAAGGAAATTCTCGCCGCCAACGGCCTGAAGCGCGCTGCGGATGCCGAGCCCGGCCAGAAGATCGTCATCCCGACCTTCAGCACGACGGCAAGTGCCGCAAAGGCCTCGACGGACCACACGCTGAAGGTCGGCGAAAAGCTGCCGACGCCGGAGCGCAAGGGCGAGCAGAACGTCGCCATCCTGCCGGGTACATCCACCCGCGACAAGGTGAAGTCGGAAAGCGGCCAGACGAATTCCAAGGTCGCCGAGGCCGGCGAAGGCAAGGGCAAGGCCGGCTACGAAGTGCAGCCGGGCGACTCGCTTGCCAAGATCGCGCGCAGCAACGGCGTTTCCGTCGATGCGCTGAAGAAGGCGAACGGGCTTGAGACCGCGTCCATCCGCATCGGCCAGAAGCTGACGATCCCGGCCGGCGGCGCGAGCGTCGAAACGACGACGGACAAGACGACGACGGCCTCGGTTCCGGTCAACAAGGAAAAGAAGGTCGAGACGACGGAAAAGAAGCCGGAAACCTACAAGGCGCCGGTGAAGACCGTCTCCGTGACCGAAGCGACGGAAAAGTCGGACGTAACGGAAGATGCCCCCGAATCGACCGGCATCGGCAAATATCGCTGGCCGGTGCGCGGCGCGGTCATCGCCGGTTACGGCGCCAATGTCGAAGGCAACCGCAACGACGGCATCGACATCTCGGTTCCGGAAGGCACGCCGATCAAGGCCGCCGAAAACGGCGTGGTCATCTATGCCGGCAGCAGCCTGAAGGAACTCGGCAACGCGGTTCTCGTGCGCCACGACGACGGCACCGTCACGGTCTACGGTCACGCCGGCGACCTGAGCGTCCAGCGCGGCCAGAAGATCCAGCGCGGCCAGACGGTCGCCACCTCCGGCATGAGCGGCAACGCCACCCGCCCGAAGGTCCACTTCGAGGTGCGCAAGAACGCCACCCCGGTCAACCCGATGACCTTCCTCGAATAGGCTCAGCCTCCACGCCAAACAAACAACTGCCGCGAAACGCCCCGTTTCGCGGCAGACGCATTTTCAGGGGACTGAAGCGCCGAGATCCTGCGGCTCGCCGATCTCGATCGCATGCCCGTCCGGATCGTAAAACCGGAACACGCGCTGCCCCCAGGCCTGCCGTTCGACCGGGTGGATCAGCTCCACATGCGGCGCGATGGCCGCAAAGGCCGCATCGACATCCTCGTGCTCGAAATAGAGCAGCAGGTTCTTTCGCCCGTAGGGCTCTTCCCCGCCTGTTTCCTTTCGCCAGACCGTTTGCTCCAGCGCGCGACCGTCGTGAATCGCAAAGCCGGTCTCGAAGAGCACGAAGGTCCCGAAATCCTCCAGAACCTTCAGGCCGAGCCTATCGCGATAAAAGTCCCGGGAGCGACCGATATCGCGGACGAAGGGGATCGGATTGACGAAGCGCATCGGGCGGCCGTCATTTCACCAGCGGCTTGCCGAGGCGCCCCGCAAGGTCCTGCACATATTGCCAGGCGACGCGGCCCGAACGCGAACCGCGCGTCGTCGCCCATTCCAGCGCCTCGGCATGGAGCTGTTCCGCGGGGAGGTCGAGCTCGAAATGGCCGGCATAGCCGTCGATCATTTCGAGATATTCGGTCTGGCTGCACTTGTAGAAGCCGAGCCAGAGGCCGAAACGGTCGGACAGCGACACCTTCTCCTCCACGGCCTCGGAGGGATTGATCGCCGTCGACTGCTCGTTTTCCATCATGTCGCGCGGCAGGAGGTGCCGGCGGTTCGAGGTGGCGTAGAGCAGCACATTGTCCGGCCGGCCTTCCACGCCGCCGTCGAGCGCCGCCTTCAGCGATTTGTAGGACGTGTCGTCATGGTCGAAGGAGAGGTCGTCGCAGAAGATGATGATCGGCGCGGGCGCGTCCTTCAGGATCTCCATCAGCGCCGGCAGCGTCGAAATATCCTCGCGGTGCACCTCGACGAGCTTCAGGCCGCTGCCGGTCTCCTTGGCCGCAAGCGCATGCACCGATTTCACCAGCGACGACTTGCCCATGCCGCGCGCGCCCCAGAGCAGCACGTTGTTGGCCGGCAGGCCGCGGGCGAATCGCACGGTGTTGTCGACCAGGATATCGCGCACATGGTCGACCCCGCGGATGAGCTCGATGTCGATGCGGTTCGGGCGCTTCACCGGCTGGAGGTGCTGGCGGGCCGGCGACCAGACGAAGACGTCGGCGGCGTTCCAGTCGTTGATAGCGGGCGCGGGGCCGGCGAGGCGTTCCAGCGCGGCATTGATACGGCCGATTTCGGCGAGCAAAAGCTTGACGTGGTCTTCCTGCAATTTCTCTCTCCTCATGCGTCCCTGCCGGGTAACATGGGGCGGCAGGTGGCGAAAAGGGGGAAAGCGCTTGAAAAGAGCCGGCTTCTCAGTCTCGTGTGTTGCATTCAAGGCCTGCTTGCCTATATTCCGGCAACCGAAATGGCCCCTCAGGCCGCACAAATTCAAGATTTCAAGGAGTAGCTGATGTTCATTACCGAGGCCTTCGCCCAGACGGCACCCGGCGGGGCAGCTGGCGGTGCAGACATTCTCATGTCGGTCCTGCCGTTTCTGCTGATCTTCGTGGTGATGTATTTCCTCATCATCCGCCCGCAGCGTGCCAACATGAAGCGTCGCGAAGAGCTTCTGAAGAACATCCGCCGCGGCGACCAGGTCGTCACCGGCGGTGGCATCGTCGGCAAGGTCACCAAGGTCGTCGACGACCACGAGCTTGAAGTCGAAATCGCCGAGGGCATGAAGGTGCGCGTCGTGCGCAGCGGCATCAGCGAAGTCCGCGTCAAGGGCGAACCCGTCAAGGAATAACTTGGCCTGCCGTCTGGCCGGGCAAAAACCCGGCCAGACGGCCCGACTGGTTTTCAGCCGGCGTCCGTGCCGGGTTGTTTTTGTTTTTACGCAATGCCAGCAGGACCGCGTTCCGCCCTTTTGCTGGAATTGCCGTAGGCGAGACCGCGATGCAGCAATCCGCCCGCTGGAAGACCGTTTCCCTCTGGCTCGTCCTTGCGGCGAGCCTTCTTGTCATTCTGCCCAGCCTATTGCCCACGCGCACCGCCGCCCGCCTTCCGGGCTGGCTGACGATGCACCGCCTCGAGCCCGGCATCGACCTCACCGGCGGCTCCCGCCTCGTGCTGGAGGTTTCGCGCAGCGACATTGCCGCCGACCGGCTGCGCGCCGCCGTGGAAACGATCGGCAACGCGCTGCGCGCCGCCCGCGTTCCCTATAGCGATCTCAACGGCGCGGATGACACGATCGACGTGACCGTGACGGCCGCCGATCGCGTTGAGGCCGCCCGCACGACGCTGGCAGGCCTCGATCTCGGCACGCTCAGCGAGCCGGAAAGCAACGCATTCCGCCTCGTCCTGTCGGCCGCCGCCATCGACGATTCCGTCCGCGCCGCCTCGCTCGGCGCCGTCGATGCGGTGCGTCGCCGCGTCGAGAGCCTCGATATTCCGACCCTTGTCGTCGGGCGCGGCGAGCATGACCGCATCGTCGTCGCCATGCCGGGCCTCACCAATCCCCAACGCGTCAAGGACATGCTGGCGCAGGTCGGCCGGCTCTCTGCGCGGCTGGTCGATGACAGCGTGCCGGTCAACACGGCGATCGAGGACGGCGCGCCGGCGGGCTCCGAAGTGCTCTACTCCACCGGGGAGCCGCCGGTCGGCTATCTGGTCCGGCAGGACGATCTCTTCACCGCGTCGGATGTCGCCTCCGCGCAGCCGGCCGCCAATGGCGAACCCTTCATTGAATTCGTGCTGAGAGGCGAAGCGGCCGAACGGCTTGCCGCCTTCACGCGCGAAAACAGCGGCCGCACCATCGCCATCCTGCTCGATGGCCAGATCATCTCGACCTCGCGCATCCAGGGCGCCATCACCGATGGCGTCGGCCGGCTTTCCGGCGATTTCGACGCGGAGGGTGCGGGAAACCTCGCGCGCATCATCGCCAGCGGCCCGCTGCCTGCACCGCTCACCATCATCGAGGAGCGCTCGATCGAGCCGGCGCTCGGCACGACGTCCAGGGTCACGATGGCCGCCGCGCTCGTCGTCGCGGTCGGGGCCGTCGTCGCCTTCATGACCTTCTTTTACGGTGTGCTCGGGGTCATCGCCTCGATAGCACTGTTCTTCAACGTCATCCTCACCTTCGCCGTTCTGGCGCTGGTCGGAGCGCCGCTGTCGCTTTCCATGATCGCCGGCATAGTGCTCACCGTCGGCATCACTGTGGATGCCAGCGTGCTGATCTTCGAGCGCATTCGCGAGGAAGTGAAGGGCGGGCGCGAGCTCTCGCGGGCGGTCCTGGTCGGCTTCCGCCGTGCCCGCGCCACGGTGCTTGACGCCTCCATCACCATGTTCATTGCCATCGCGGTCCTTTTCCTGCTCTCGGCCGCGCCGGTGCGCGCCTTCGCGCTTGCCGTCGGCATCGGCCTTTTGGCAACGCTCGTCACCACCTTCACGCTGACGCGCCGCCTTGTGAGCGCCTGGCTCAACCGCAGCCACGCGACGCACCTGCCGAAGGGCGTGCGCTCCGGCTTCTTCGAAAGCCTCAATCTGCGCTTCATGGCGGTGCGCAACGTCGTCTTCCTGCTGACGGCCGTGCTCTCACTCTCCATCGCGGGCCTGCTGATTGCCGGAAAGCTCAAGCCCGGTATCGATTTCACCGGCGGCGCGGCGCTCGAAGTGCAGGCGAAGGCGGGCAATGCCGATCCCGACGATATTGCCGCGCGCCTGACGGATGCCGGCGTCGACGTGCTGAACGTCACCAAGCACCGCGATGCGCGCCACGCGCTGGTGCGGCTGACATCGGCCGGCGAGGGCGAGAATGCCGAGCAGACCTCCGTGCTCATCGCCCGCGGCGAGCTTGAGGACGATTACGATTTCCGCCGCGTCGAGGCGGTCGGCCCGGCAATATCCGGCGAGCTGATCGACACCGCGACGCTCGGCTTCGTCGTCGGCCTCGTGGCGCTCGTCGCCTATATCTGGGTCCGCTTCGAATGGCATTTCGCCATCGGCGCGATCATCGCGCTGGCGCATGACGTGTTCTTCACGCTCGGCTTCCTGGCGCTCGCCAAGATCGAGTTCAACATCACCGCCGTCGCAGCCCTCCTGACTGTCGCCGGCTATTCGTTGAACGACACCATGGTCGTCTACGATCGGATCCGCGAAAATCTCCGGAATTTCAAGCAGATGCCGCTGCCGATCCTGATCGACGACGCGATCAACCGCACGCTGTCGCGCACCGTGCTGACCTCCGCGACGACGCTGATCGCGCTTTCGGCGCTGGCGCTCTTCGGCGGCGAGGCGATCCGCACCTTCGCGCTGACGCTGCTCTTCGGGGTGGCGATCGGCACCATTTCCTCTATCTATATTGCCGGACCGATCCTCATCCTGTTCCGCCTGCAGCCGGAGCGCTACCGCCCGGGCAAGGGTAGTAAGGCACCGGTTACGGAAGCGACGGAAAGCAATGGCTAAAGGCATCGAAATCCGCGAGGCGCACTTCCCCGGGCGTGCGCCGATCGACGCATATGGCAATGGCGGTTTTCGCTTTGCCGACATGTCGCACCGCGGCTCCATCCTCTGCCTGCCCTCCGGCATCCACGGCTGGGACAAGGAGGAGGGTGAGGCGCTGACGGTCGCCGACCTCCAGCGCGTGCTGGACGAGGCGGGCGATATCGAGGTGCTGCTGGTCGGCACCGGCAAGGACATCCGCCCCCTGCCGGCGGATATCAAGGCGGCGCTTAAGGAGCGCCGGATCAGCTCCGACCCGATGAGCACGGGGGCCGCCGTGCGCACGTTCAATGTCATGCTGGCGGAAAGCCGGGCGGTCGCCGCGGCGCTGATCGCGGTGTGACGCGGAAGGCGGTTTTTTCGACGTGACCGACAAGACGGACGCCCATTACGAGCACTGCCTGACGGTGCTTCGCGAGACCGATCGCGACCGCTATCTCGCCTGCCTGCTGGCGCCGGCGGAAAAGCGCGGCGCGCTTGCCGCGCTCTACGCCTTCAATGCCGAGATCGCCCGCGTGCGCGACGTGGTGCGCGAGGCGCTTCCCGGCGAAATCCGCCTGCAATGGTGGCGTGACCTGCTGGAGGGCGAGGCCGACGGCGACGCCATGGCCAATCCGCTCGCCGCCGGCCTGATGGCCTGCGTCAGGGAACACCGGCTGCCGATCGCCGTGCTGACGGACATGATCGAGGCGCGCATCTTCGACGTCTACAATGACCCGATGGAGAGCCGTGCGTCCTTCGAAGGTTACGCCGGCGAGACGGCCTCCGCGCTGATCCAGCTTGCGAGCCTCATCCTCGATCCAGCCACCGCGCCGAAATCGGCGGACGCGGCCGGCCATGCCGGCGTGGCGCAGACGGTGGCCGGAACGCTCCTACTGCTACCGATCCATCGCCGCCGTGGGCAGGTCTACCTGCCGGCCGATCTCTTGGCCGCGACCGGCCTGACGCCGGAAGCGCTTCTCGGCGGCAGCGATGCCGCTGCGGCCACGCGCGCGGTGCAGGCTTTCGTGGGGCTCGGGCGGGAGCATCTGGCCAAGGCACGGGCCGCAGGTGGCGTCTCATCGGCGAATCGCCCGGCCTTTTTGCCCGTCGCCCTTGTTCCGCATATCTTGGACGCCGCCGAGAAGGCGGGCGCTGCGGCGCTGGAACGCTCCCCCCAGCCGGCGCAATGGCGGCGTCAATGGTGGATGTGGCGGGCGATGCGGCGCGGGCCGTTCTAGAAAATTGACGGGACGCAAAACTGGCGCAAGCCTTGTCGGCTACAGCGTCAGGACGTTTTTCGCGGAGGAGTCGCGCCGATGCTCTGGACCATCACCATCGCCAGCCTGCTCTTGGCCGGCCTGGTCTTTCGTCAGATGTTTCGCCGGGAGGAGGAGCAGGAACTGGCGGGCGAGGATGCCGGCCTGGCGATCCTGGAATTCGGCCGGGCGTTTCCCGACGAGGCGATCCGCGAGATGATCACCACCGCGAATGGCCGCACGGTGTTCCTGCGGCTGCATGACGGCAAGGCCGGCTGCATGAATGCGCACGGCCACCACTATTCCTGCCACCTGATCGAACCGGGCACGGTGCGCGTCAACGGCGCCGGCCCGAAGCGTCTCGACGTCAAGTTCGCCAATGCCGCCTATGAGGGCGGCACCTTCGAGTTCCGCGACGAGCGGGACGCCGCGGAAGTCTCGCTGTGGCTGCTCGGCAGCTTCATGCCTGGTATCGCCAGCCTCGATCCGCAGGCCGCGGGCCAGCCGCACTAATTTACAGGCTTAACCAGCGCGTGCAGTCTTCAAGCGCGCGGGCGGCGGTCGCGTGCTTCTTGGCGATCGCCTTGTCGTTGCCGCGAAAGCGCTTCAGGCCTTCGGGCCTGATCACCGCGCCCGGCTCCAGCGGCGGAAACAGGCCGAAATTGACGTTCATCGGCTGGAAGGAGCGTTTTCCCGGCTCGTCGTCGGAGACGATGTGGCCACCGGTAATATGGTTCAGCAGCGCGCCGAAGGCGGTCGTTTCCGGCGGCAGCGAGGGCGTTTCGCCCAGCCGCTCGGCGGCCGCGAACCGGCCAGCGAGCAGGCCGATGCTGGCGCTCTCCACATAACCTTCGCAGCCGGTGATCTGGCCGGCGAAGCGCAGGCCCGGGCGGCCTTTCAGCGTCAGCGAACGGTCGAGCAGCGTCGGCGAGTTGATGTAGGTGTTGCGGTGCAGGCCGCCGAGGCGGGCGAATTCCGCATTTTCGAGCCCGGGAATCAGGCGAAAGATCTCTGCCTGCGCGCCATATTTCAGCTTTGTCTGGAAGCCGACCATGTTGTAGAGCGTGCCGAGCGCATTGTCCTGGCGCAGCTGCACGACGGCATAGGCCTTGACGGTCGGGTTATGCGCATTGGTGAGGCCCATCGGCTTCATCGGCCCGTGGCGCAGCGTCTCGCGGCCGCGCTCCGCCATCACCTCGATCGGCAGGCAGCCGTCGAAATAGGGCGTGCCTTCCCATTCTTTAAAGCCCGTCGTGTCGCCGGCGATCAGCGCATCGATGAAGGCATTGTACTGCGCCTCGTCCATCGGGCAGTTGATATAGTCCTTGCCCGTGCCGCCCGGGCCGACCTTGTCGTAGCGCGACTGGAACCAGCAGATTTCCATGTCGATGCTTGCCGTGTGCACGATCGGCGCGATGGCATCGAAGAAGGCGAGCGAATCGGCGCCGGTGCGCGCCTGGATCGCTGCGGCGAGCGATGGTGCGGTCAGCGGACCGGTCGCGATGATCGCCTGGTCCCATTCCTCCGGCGGCAGTCCGGTCACTTCCTCGCGCGTGATGGTGATCAGCGGGTGGCTTTCGAGAGCGGCCGTGACGGCAACGGAAAAGCCATCGCGATCGACCGCGAGCGCGCCGCCGGCCGGCACCTGGTTGGCATCGGCCGAACGCATGATCAGCGAACCGGCCAGCCGCATTTCGGCGTGCAGCACGCCGACCGCATTGCTGGTCGCATCGTCGGAGCGGAAGGAATTGGAACAGACGAGCTCGGCAAGGCCGTCCGTCTTGTGGGCATCCGTGCCGCGCACGCCGCGCATTTCATGCAGGATGACGGGCACGCCACGCTCGGCGATCTGCCAGGCGGCTTCGGAGCCGGCAAGGCCGCCGCCGATGATATGGATGGGGGCTGGGGAGGAGGTGTTGTTCATGGCCGGTTCGTTACCACGGCGGCGTGCGGCTTTCCATCACCCCGAAATCAAAAGCTTGAATCAAAAACGGCACCAGATGGTGCCGTTTGAAGCGTTCCTCGCGCGTCGCCTATTCCGGCCGCAGCGGCGGAAATTCGGCTGATGTCTTAGCGGAAGGAACGGGCTGCGATGTCGCGGATGTCGTAACGCGTCAGGCCGATGTCGGACAGCGTGTGGTTCGACAGGTTGCCGAGTTCGTTCATCGTGCGGCGGTAGGAAATCCAGTTCTTTGCAATGCGGATCGGGTTCATCGTCTTTGCTCCTCGAAGCGGTTGTCCGGGACGTCTGTCAACCGGTTTGTGATGCTTATATACGCGACACTCTTGTTAATGTGCAGTGCAAAGAAAATGCAGCTGCTATGCATTTGTGCAATAAGACGATCACGGATCGGGCAGTTGCGAACGCTGCGAGCATAATAGGCAGAAAGTGCCGCTATTCCAGGCGGATAGGGATTTTCAGCATTTTCGGGGAAGAAAAGCAGGCGTGTCGCAGACGATGAATCGCGACATTGTGCGCCGCAATAAGTCGCGCACAGCAAAACGCCCTCCGGCGGGAACCGGAGGGCGTTCGAAAAAGGACCGTTAACGGTCGTTCGGCTTAGTTGGAAGCCTTGCGAGCGATGTACGGGATATCGCTGCGGCCGATGCCGAGGTCGCGGAGCTCGCGGTCCGACATGCGGCCGAGTTCGTTGACGGTCTGACGATACTTGCGCCAGTTGTTAAAAGAGCGTGCCAGGTTCATGTGATTACCCCTTTCTTGGGCTTCGTACTGGGCGGCCGCTCGTCTTTGGCGCCGCCCTGATCTGATGAAACGGAATATACGCTGCGCCGCCGAAAAGAACAGCGCTGTTCCAGCACGGCACCCATGCGTTTTGTGCATGTCAAGCAGAAATTTTGGCAAAATTCTGGCCAAAATCCGGGCTTTCGGCCACAAAGGTTAAGGCCGGTATGCATCTCTGGTTGGGTGCAGTGCAAAAAGAAACGCCCGCCGGGGAGGAGATCCGGCGGGCGTTTCTGGTCTCGATCGGCAACCTGGGAGGAGGAGGGGTGCCGATCCTGTCGGGGACGTTGGGAGGAGGAGATCGTCGCCCGACCGATGAGAGGAATATAGGATGGCGCCGTCGCGTAAAAAAGAGCGCGATCGGAATGGCACCCATGCGTCGCTTGCATGCGTTCAACATCAGGCGCGCGAAATTGCGCAAACTTTGCGCGGATCTGCCCAGCGTCGGAGGATTTTGCCGGGAAAGAGAGGGCGCGCCATGCGTCTGGCGCAAATAATAACGCCCGCTGGGGGAGGAGATCCAGCGGGCGTCATTGAAGGTGACTGGCAACTGGGAGGAGGAGTGTTGCCAATCGTATCGAAGCGACGCTGGGAGGAGGAGTGCGTCGCCCCGAATTCTATGTCGATCCCCGTTTCCGGGCATCGGGTCTTCAGGCATCATGCCAGGCGTTCGACCAATCCGCTCTTCCGGTCCTCTGTCGCCATACGAAACGCGGCGCCTTGATTTCCGGGCCGAACCATCTCTGATCCGATGACTGAACTATAACCGCGCCCGTCGATTTTGTGCAGTGCAATATGGGCATGGATGATATGCGCCCGCTGCATGCCCGAAACCGCCGAGCCAATCGGCTCTTGAGGGCTAGAATTACCATGCATTTCTTTATTTCCCGTTAATCTTGGTTGTCATTGGCCCGCATTCAAGGGCATAACTCGCGAAGATTTGCCCATTTTTCGAGTTTTCGCCCCGATTGCGAATTTCTCTGCAACCTATATCGTCCCTGTTGACAGAGCCGGAATCGGCGCGATCGAATGATATTTTCGGAACGGAGCAGGAACGCATGTACAGGGGCAGGCTGGAGCGCGACCTCAAACTCTGGGAGGTGCAGGGCCTGATCGACGCGCCGACGGTTGGGCGGCTGCTCAAGGAATACGATTCCCGCCCCAGTTCCTTCAGCCTCGGCCGTGTGCTGATGATCATCGCCGCACTGCTGGTCGCCGCCGCAGTCCTGCTGCTGGTCGCCGCCAACTGGGATGCGATTCCGCGCCTCGTGCGGCTCGTCGGCATCGTCGGGCTGATCTGGGGCGCCTATCTGGCCGGCGCAGTGCTCATCACGCGCGGCGCGGAGCGGCTCGCCGCCGCCTTCCTGGTGTTCGGCACGCTCGCCTTCGGCGGGGCAATCGCGCTGGTCGGGCAAATGTACCATCTCTCCGGCGATACGTTCCAGGCGACGCTCGTCTGGTTCGTCGGCGCGGTCGTGGCGGCTGCGCTCTTCCGCTCGGGCGCCGTCACCGCCGTCGCGGGTTTCCTGGCCTTCGTCGTTTCCGGTGCGGACTGGACGCAATCCTACAGCGCCAACGAGACCGTGCTGCTCTGGCTGATGCCGCTGATGGCCGTCATCATTATCCTGCTGGTGCGGTATACCGGCGCCGCGCGGGTCCGCCATCTCGCCTATCTGCTGCTCGTCACCTGGCTCGCCTTTATCTATAGCGAATACGAGACGCCGACGACCGCCATCGCGATTGCCGCCTTCGGCGCGGTCGCCTATCTGCTGGCCGCCGTGCCGCAGTCGCCGCTCCATGCCTTTGCCCGCAGCGCCGGCGCCGCACCCGCCTTCTATTCCTACCTGGTGCTGATGGTCGGCCTTCTCGTGCTGCATGCCGAATTCGACAATGTGGCGGACCGGCTGTTCCTCGGCATCCTCACGCTCATGGCCGCCATCGCCGGCATTGCGCTTTCGGGCAAGGAGAACGGGGCGGTGCGTTATCTCGGCTACGGTGCTTTCGCTGCCGAGACGCTCTATCTCGCCTCCGAAACGATCGGCTCCATCATCGGCACGTCCGGCTTCTTCCTCGTCTCGGGCCTGGTGGTGGCTCTGATCGCCTGGGGCGTGATCGCGCTGGAGCGGCGTTTTTCCAAGGCTGAAACCAAGGTGGAGGCGTGAGCATGACGATATCCAGTTTCCTCCGCGTGCCCCCGCTTGCCGCCGCCATCGTCGCCGCTGCCCTCCAGACCGCGGTGCTCGGTTATATGGTCGAAAGCCGCGCCTCGATCCTGCGCAGCGGCGCCGACATTAAATTGAAGACGCTGCCCGTCGATCCGCGCGACCTGCTGCGCGGCGACTACGTCATCCTGTCCTATCCGATCTCGACGATCCCGAAGGATATCGTGACGGGCGAGATACCGAAGGACAGCCAGCAGGTGCGCATGTCGGTGCGGCTGAAGCCCGGCGCGGACGGCCTATGGACGGCAAGCGAGGCGAGTTTCGGCGACCTTGCGCCGGCGGAAGGCAGCGTCGTGCTGCGCACGCTGCCCTTCGAATATTATTCGTCGGTGGACAATGTCCTGCCGGATAACATCTTCGTCAGCTACGGCATCGAGCGCTATTATGTGCCGGAAGGCGAGGGCAAAGTGCTGGAGGATGCCCGCAACCAGGAGGAACTGGAGGTGGAGGCGCGCGTCTCGAAGGAGGGCACGCCGCAGATCGCCCGGCTCATCCTGAAGGGCGAGCCGATTTATGACGAACCGCTCTATTGACGAGAACGGGCTGGATCACGCCGCTCTGCTCCGCATTTTTCCTTTGATCCGCCGGAAACGGGTGATATAGAGACGCCGCGCTCGGAGGGCGCCACGGCAGCGGCCATGCCGCCCGTGGCACTGCAGTATCTGAGACGCGGGTATGGTGAAATTGGTAGACACGCCAGATTTAGGTTCTGGTGCCGCAAGGCGTGGGAGTTCAAGTCTCTCTACCCGCACCAGAGCCACGAACCGTGGAAATGGAGGTTTCCGCGGCTGTGGGTCATTGTAGAGCGCCATTTTGCTTGCCAAAAGGCCACGGAATTCAGTAAAGCCACCGCTGGCAAATGGACCGGCGGGGTGCTCGCCATAACCGGCAGGCCGGTTTGAGCACCGCCAACTCGAAATTGAAGGTTTGAACATGCAGGTTATCGAAACGCTCGCTGAAGGGCTGAAGCGCGAAATCAAGGTCGTTATCCCGGCCAAGGACATGGAAGCTCAGATGAACGAGCGTCTTGAAGACGCCAAGGGCCGTGTCCGCATCAACGGCTTCCGTCCGGGCAAGGTCCCCTTCGCCCATCTCAAGAAGATGTACGGCAAGTCGATCATGGCTGAGCTCGTCAACGAGATCATCCGCGACCGTCCGTCGGCCATCCTTTCCGAGCGTGGCGAAAAGTCGGCGACCCAGCCGGAAATCGTGATGACCGAAGACCAGGCCGAAGCGGAAAAGATCCTTGCCGCCGAAGCCGATTTCGAATTCACCCTGTCCTATGAAGTCATTCCGGCGATCACGCTGAAGGACGCTTCCGGCATCGCCGTCACGCGCGAAGTCGTTGAAGTCGACGCTTCCGAGGTCGACGAGCAGATCCTGAAGATCGCCGAAAGCGCCCGCACCTACGAGACCAAGAAGGGCAAGGCCGCCGACGGCGACCGCGTCACGATCGATTACCTCGGCAAGGTCGATGGCGAAGCCTTCGACGGCGGCAAGGACGAAGACGCTGAACTCGTCATCGGCTCCAACCGCTTCATCCCGGGCTTCGAAGAGCAGCTCATCGGCCTGAAGGCTGGCGACGAGAAGGTCATCACCGTGACCTTCCCGGCCGATTACCCGGCTGAAAACCTCGCCGGCAAGGAAGCCACCTTCGACATCAACGTCAAGGAAGTCGCTGCCGCCGCCGACGTCGAGATCAACGACGACCTCGCCAAGAAGCTCGGCCTCGAATCGGCCGACAAGCTGCGCGAAATCGTCCGCGGCCAGATCGAAAGCCAGTACGGCTCGGTCACCCGCCAGAAGGTCAAGCGTCAGATCCTCGACCAGCTCGACGAGATGTACAAGTTCGATTCGCCGGAACGCCTGGTCGACGCCGAATTCGAAAACATCTGGCGCCAGATCAACACGGACCTCCAGCAGTCCGGCAAGACCTTCGCTGACGAAGACACGACGGAAGAAGCCGCTCGCGAAGAATACCGCAAGCTTGCCGAACGCCGCGTCCGCCTCGGCCTCGTTCTCTCGGAAATCGGCGAAAAGGCCGGCGTCCAGGTGACCGACGAAGAAATGCAGCAGTCGCTTTACCAGCAGCTCCGCCAGTTCCCGGGCCAGGAAAAGCAGATCCTCGAATATTTCCAGAAGACCCCGGGTGCCGCCGCCTCGCTGCGCGCGCCGATCTTCGAAGAAAAGGTCGTCGATCACCTGCTCAGCGAAATCAAGGTGACGGACAAGGCCGTCTCCAAGGACGAGCTGATGGCCGAAGACGAAGAGGGTTCCGAAAAGGAAACCAAGAAGGCCGCGCCGAAGAAGAAGGCCGCCGCCAAGGCCGAAGCTGCGGACGGCGAAGAAGCCGCTCCGAAGAAGAAGGCTGCCGCCAAGAAGAAGGCCGCCGAAGGCGACGCCGAATAATCGGATCGACCCGATCGAATACGAAGAGGCCGCCCATTGGGCGGCCTTTTTGCGTTTGGACAGAATGCTTCCGCGTAGACCGGGCAGCCACACGCGGCCTCCGCAACAAAGCGCAGCACAACGAAACCCGCCAATACGCTCGATTATGCCAGTGATGACCGGGTCGAAAACGCGGTCGCCGCCTGCTGTGCAAATAGCGCGGCCGCAATGCCGGAGTGTGCTGCATGTTGAAATCAACTGTCGCCATCAGCAGGTTCGTCCTGCTTTGGATTCTCTGTCCCGTCGTGGCCATTGCCTCATTTCGCTTTCTCCTCGGAGGCGTCGAGGTGACGATGGCCGACTTCGTCTATCACGCCAACCTGCGGCCGGTCGCATTCTATGCCCACATCGTGCTGGCGTCGGTCGCGCTTGCTCTCGTGCCCGTGCAACTATGGCCAGGGTTGCGGCAACGCCGCATCACCCTTCACCGAACGCTCGGGAGAGTCTACGCGATTTCGATTCTCGCCTCCGGCGCGGGCGGCTTCTTTCTTGCGGTGGGCACCGAATCGGGCGCTTTTGCAGCCTCTGGCTTCGCTTGCCTGGCCATTGCCTGGGTCGGCACTACGGTCTACGGCGTCATTCTCGCAATGACGGGGGATGTGGCGGCGCATCGCCGCTGGATGATCCGCTCCGCCGCCCTGACGATGGCCGCGGTGACACTTCGCATCTACCTCGGGCTCTCCATCGTGGCCGGCCTATCCTACGACGAGGTTGCCGGAGCGCTGGCGTGGGGATGCTGGATACCCAATCTTCTTCTGGCTGAGGTCATCGTGCGCCGGAGCAAACCAGGGCAGCAGCGGGTAGGCTTTCGACCCGCCGTCAGCCGAGGGTGAGAAGCAGCGCCCGGTGATCTGAGACTTCAGGTGTTTCTACGACTGTGAACTCGGCGACCGGCACTTCCGCATTGACCAGCATGTAGTCCGCATAGCGGCCGGGCTTCTTGTAGAGCGAGGTTCGCGTGTCGGTGAAGCCGCGGGTCGTGACGAGGTCGGTGAGGCCGAGCTGTTCGAGTGTCTTGAAGGTGCGGCTGTCGGGCAGCAGGTTGAGGTCGCCGCACAGCACGACGCCTTCGTCCTTGCGATGCAGGCGCTCGATGAGCGCGACGAGGGCGTCGGCCTGCGCGTCGCGGGCGGGCGTATCGCCCTTGCCGTCCTCGGTCCGCAGGCCGTGGAGTTGCACGACGGACAACGCGCGATCGGCCGCGTAGTCGTAGAGACGGAAGGCATGGGCGTTGCGGGCGCGGGGATGGGCGCCGAAACCGTGTGGGGAATACGCGCCGTGCACGAAATCGAGCGCCTGTCCGATGACCGCGATGTCCTGCCGGATGAAGGTGGCGAGGCCGAATTCCTGCCAGCAGGCCTGGTCGCCGTCCAGCAATTCGCCGCGCATGGCCGGCGCGAAGAAGCCGTCATGGGCGGGAAGGGCGGTGGCGATGTCCCGGTAGAGATTGGCGCGCTGCTGGAGCTCCACCGCGCCGTCGCGATAGGTGAGCCAGTCCGACCGCGCGGCGACGGCCCGCGGCGCCTCCTGCAGGCAATAGACGTCGGCATCGACCGTGGCGAGATAGTCGATGAGCGGCGCGTGCAGCATGCCGCCCCAGACGTTCAGCGACAGGATCTTCATGCCGTCTGCGACAGGTCGCCCATGCGGTTCCAGGCGTCGAGGCCGGCGATCTTGTAGGCTTCGGCGAGCGTCGGGTAGTTGAAGGTGTTTTCGACGAAATATTCGACGGTGCCCTTCAGGTTCAGCACGGCCTGGCCGATATGGACGAGTTCGGTGGCACCTTCGCCGACGATGTGCACGCCGAGCAGGCGGCGGGTCTTCAGCGAGAAGATCATCTTCAGCAGGCCGGAATTGAGGCCCATGATATGGCCGCGCGAGGTTTCGCGGAACCGCGCCATGCCGCACTCATAGGGGATGCCACGTTCCTTGACCTCTTCCTCGGTGAGGCCGCAGGTCGAGATTTCCGGCACGGCATAGATGCCGTAGGGGAAATATTTCGGCGGTTCCTTGGCAATGGCGCCGACGGCGACGCGGGCGGCGATGCGGCCCTGTTCCATCGAGGTCGAGGCAAGCGCCGGGAAGCCGACGACATCGCCGGCGGCGAAGATATGCGGCACTTCGGTCTGGAACGTCTCCGGATTGACGCTGAGGCGGCCGCGCGAATCGGCGGTGAGGCCGGCGGCGGCAAGGTTCAGGCTGTCCGTCGCACCGACGCGGCCGGCGGCATAGAGCACCATGTCGCAGGTGACGTGGCGGCCGTTGTCCAGCGTGATCTCGCACTTGCCGTTTTCGAGCTTCTCCACCTTGTCGGCCTTCTGGCCGAGGATCAGCTTCATGTTGCGATCGCGCAGATCATGGGTGAACTCCTCGATAATTTCCTTGTCGATGAAATCGAGGATCGTCGCCTTGGGATCGATAACCGTCACCTGCGTGTCGAGCGCGCTGAAGATCGTGGCATATTCGATGCCGATGACGCCGGCGCCGATGACGGCCATGGAGCGCGGCAGGCTCTGGATGTCGAGCAACTCATCGCTGTCGAGCACGCTGACGCCATCGAACGGAATACTTTCCGGGCGATAGGGCTTGGTGCCGACTGCAAGCATGATGCCGGCGCCCTTCACATGCACGGTCTCGCCGTCGTCCTTGACGATTTCCATCGTATCGGGCGTGACGAACTTCGCCTTGCCGCGGATGTGCTGCACGCGGTTGCGCGCGAACTGGTGCTCCAGCACGTCGACCTCGTGATCGAGCGTGATGAGCAGGCGGCGGCGCAGGTCGTCGGCGCTGATTTCCTGCTTCACGCGATAGGAGCGGCCATAGAAGCCGCGCTCGCGCCAGCCGGAGAGGTTCAGCGCGGTCTCGCGCAGCGTCTTCGACGGGATCGTGCCGGTGTGCACGGAAACGCCGCCGACGCGCTTGCCCTGTTCGATGACGAGAACCTTGCGCCCGAGCTTGGCGGCCTGGATGGCGCCGCGGCGGCCTGCGGGGCCGCTGCCCACGACGACGAGATCGAATTCCTGCATGTGAGGGTGCCCCAGTCTTTTGCGGGAAGAATCATATTGCGTTGCAGCAATTGTCTTCGCCTCGCATTTTTACGTCAACCGAATGTGACAGCGAACCGTTTCAATCGGATGAAAGCCGGTTCACCCGATTTTGGGATTTCACATAAGTCTCAGTCCCTTGAGACTGGCATGCCCATCCTTGCCGATGATGATGTGGTCATGCACCGTGATACCAAGCGGCCGCGCCGTTTCCACGATCGTCTTCGTCATGTCGATGTCCGCCCGCGACGGGGTCGGGTCACCCGACGGGTGGTTGTGGACCAGAATGATCGCCGTCGACGACAATTCAAGCGCCCGGCGCACGACTTCGCGCGGATAGACCGGCGTGTGATCGACCGTGCCGTGCCCCTGCACCTCGTCGGCGATCAGCGTGTTGCGCTTGTCGAGGAAGAGGATGCGGAACTGTTCGCGCGGCTCGTGCGCCATGGCGGCGTGGCAATATTGGATGACGGAGGACCAGGAGGCGAGCACCGTCTTGTTGCGGATCTCGCTTTTCAGCGTGCGCTGGGCGACGGCTGAAATGAGTTTCAGGTCGAGCGCCACTGCCTCGCCGATGCCCTTCACCTCCTGCAACAGCGCGGGCGTGGCGCCGAACACGCCGGAAAGCGTGCCGAAGCGGTCGAGCAGCGCCTTTGCCACCGGCTTGGTGTCGCGCCGGGGAATGAGGCGGAACAGCAGCAGTTCGAGGATTTCGTAATCCGCAAGCGCGCCGTCGCCACTGTCGCGGAAGCGCAGGCGCAGCCTCTCGCGGTGGCCGTGATAGTGTTTGTCTTCGACCGTCGGGATCGCCTTGGCGTTCGTCGTGCGGGCAGGGCGCTCGTAGAAATGGCCGCGTTCGTCCATGGAGTCGAAAAGATCGTCGGCGGTCGAGGCGTCGTCCACCGTCGTGGTGGAGGATGTCGTGTCCTTTCGTCCGCGCGATCCTGCCATGGGCGACCTATGCCGGAAGGCCGGGACGGTCGAGGCCGCCGGGCGAAAGCGTAAAAATCTCGCAGCCATCCGCCGTCACGCCGACGGTGTGCTCGTATTGCGCGGAGAGCGAGCGGTCGCGCGTGACCGCCGTCCAGCCGTCGGACAGCACCTTCACATGCGGTCGGCCGAGATTGATCATCGGCTCGATGGTGAAGATCATGCCCTCCTTCATTTCCGGCCCCTCATTGGCGCGGCCGTAATGCAGGATGTTCGGCGCATCGTGGAAAAGCCGCCCGACGCCGTGGCCGCAGAAATCGCGCACGACCGAGCAGCGCTCGACTTCCGCATAGATCTGGATCGCTTCGCCGATGGCGCCGGTGCGTGCACCCGGCTTCACGGCGGCGATGCCGCGCATCAGGCATTCGTGCGTTACTTCGAGGAGCCGCTCGGCGGCGCGCTTGATCTCACCCACCGGATACATGCGGCTCGAATCGCCATGCCAGCCGTCCAGGATGAAGGTGACGTCGATATTGACGACATCGCCTTCGCGCAGCGGCTTGTCGTTCGGAATGCCGTGACAGACGACGTGGTTGATCGAGGTACAGCTCGACTTGGTGTAACCGCGATAGTTCAGCGTTGCCGGTAGCGCGCCGTGGTCCATGCCGAATTCGAAGACGAAACGGTCGATGACGTCGGTGGCGACGCCCGGCTTCACCAGAGGATAGAGCTCGTCCAGGCAGCGCGCGGTGAGCTGGCAGGCCTTGCGCATGCCGGCGAAGGCCTCCGCGTCGTAGAGGCGGATCACGCCCGTGTTCTTCAGCGGCGCGGAGGTCGCGTCGATATAGGTCACCATGGTCGAACTTTCGCTAATCTTTAGAGACCGTCATAAATCAGCGACACCGGGTTCGTCCATGGCGATCGCTGCGACAGGATGGATTTGCTGGGATGTAACCGCGCATTTGACCGCATAGGCCTCCACACCGCGCGCAATCGCCCGCCGGAAGCCCGTCGCATAGGCCGGGTCGAGGTCGGCGCAGATGCGGAAGCGCGAACAGTCCTCGCGCTGGATGAGATAGAGCATGACGGCGCGAAAACCGGCCTCCGCCATGTCGCCGAGCTCTTCGAGATGTTTTGAACCGCGCTCCGTCACCGTATCGGGGAATTCCGAGAGGCCGGGCGTGCGGCGGAAATGCACGTTCTTCACCTCGACATAGGCCGACGGGCGGCCGTCGCCGGAGAGCAGGATGTCGATGCGGGAGTTGCGGCCGTATTTCCTTTCGCGCTCAAGAACCGGATAGGTGCCGAGATCGGCGACGAGGCCGGCGCGGATCGCTTCCTCGGCGAGCCGGTTCGGCAGGCCGGTATTGATGCCGACGATCGTGTCGTCCGCCTCCACCAGTTCCAGCCGATGCCGGTGTTTTCGCGTTGGGCTGTCGCTCTGCGACATCCAGATGCGCGAGCCCGGCGCGGTGAGGCCGCGCATCGAGCCGGTGTTGGGGCAGGAGCCGGTGATCGCCGATCCGTCATCGAGGATGGCGTCGAACAGGAAGCGCTTGTAGCGCTGCACGAGGGTGCCGGAGACGAGCGGCGGATCGAATTTCATGTCGCGTCAGGCACGCACGCGCACATAGGAGCCGGGGGCTTCCTCGATGGAATTCATCGCGCCGCCGGTCTTGCGGGCCGGCACCATGCGGTCGTCCTCGGCCTTGATCCAGGCGTGCCAGTGCGGCCACCAGGACCCGGCCGTCTCGTTTGCCTTCTCGACCCATTCCTCGAAGGCACCTTTCACCGGGCCGCCGGTCCAGAACTGGTACTTCATCTTGTCCGGCGGATTGACGACGCCGGCAATGTGGCCGGAGCCCGCCATGACGTATGTGACCTTGCCGCCGAAGAACTGGCTGCCGACGAAGACCGATTTCGCTGGCGCTATATGGTCCTCCTTGGTCGCGAGATTGTAGATCGGGATTTTCACGTCCTTCAGCGAAAGCGTTTTGCCCGCAAGCACCATCTTGCCCTTGGTGAGGGTGTTGTTAAGATAGCAATTCCTGAGATAAAACGAGTGGTTGGCGGCGGGCATTCGCGTGGAATCTGAATTCCAGTACAGGAGGTCGAAGGGCATGGGGTCCTGGCCCTTCAGGTAGTTGTTGACGAAATAGGGCCAGATCAGCTCGGAGGCGCGCAGCATGTTGAAGGCGGTCGCCATCTTTGAGCCGTCGAGATAGCCGGTCGCCTTCATGCCGCGCTCCATGAGGTCGATCTGCTCCTCGTCGGCAAAGACCTTGAGGTCGCCGGCATGGGTGAAATCGACCTGCGTGGTGAAGAGCGTCGCCGTGCGGATGCGCTTGTCGCCCTCCTGCCCATGCAGCGCCAGCGTCGCTGCCAGCAGCGTGCCGCCGACGCAATAGCCGATGGCGTTGACCTCTTCCTCGCCGGTCGCCTGCTTGATCGTGTCGAGCGCGAAGCCGATGCCCTCGCGCGCATAGGCCTCCCAGTCCTTGGCGGCGTGGCGCTCGTCCGGGTTCACCCAGGAGATGACGAAGACCGTATGGCCCTGGTCGACGGCCCATTTGATGAAGGATTTCGCCGGGTTGAGATCGAGGATGTAGAACTTGTTGATCCACGGTGGGCAGATGAGGAGCGGGCGCTTCAGCACCGTCTCCGTCGTCGCGTCGTACTGGATGACCTGGCAGACATCGCTCTGCGCGAGAACCTTGCCGGGCGTCAGCGCCATGTTCTCGCCGATCGCGAACTTGCTCGTGTCGGTCTGGCGCAGCTTCAGGTCGCCCCGGCCGGCGGCGATGTCCTCCGCCAGCATCTTCATGCCGCGCACGAGGTTCGCGCCGTTCGATGCGACCGTCTCGCGATAGAGCTGCGGATTGGTGGTGACGAAGTTGCTGGGCGAGATCGCGCTGGCGATCTGCTTCACATAGAAGCCCGCCTTGTGGCGCGTGTGCTCGTCGAGGCCTTCCGCATCCGCCACCAGCTTTTCCGCCCAGTCGGAGGTCACGAAATAGGCCTGTCGCAGGAAGTCGAAGAAGGGGTTCTTCACCCAGTCCTCGTCGCTGAAGCGCTTGTCCTTGCTGTGCGGATCGGGCGTGGCGTCGGGCTCTTCGCCGGAAAGACGGCTCAGCGTGCGCGACCAGATGTTGAAATAGCTGCCGAGCAGCATGGTCTGCGCTTCCAGCGTGCGGCGCGGGTCCGTCAGCCAGTATTCCGAGACTTTGGAGAGGGTTTTCACCATGTCGACCATCGGCTCGGAGACGGTATCGACCTTCTCGCCGCTTTCGCGGGGCGCCAGCCAGGCCGACGCCGCCTTGCCGAGCTGCTCGACGGTGCGGGCCAGGTTGACCGTCAGCGCTTCAGGGTCCTTCACGACATAGGGTTCGATCGCGGCGGGGTCGAAGGGCTGGAAACCGGGCTTGTTTCCGGCTGCATCGCGGTCGTTCGCTTTGCTGTCCTCGGCCATCGTTCCCTCCCGATTTTATTGTTACTTTTGTATTTTTACATTCTCTGCGAAACAGATTACAAGGGCCTGACAGCCTTTCACGGAAAGATACGGAACCGGTCGTTTCGACAGGAGCATACTGCCACATGGCGTTCGAATTCAGGCGCTTGAGCGCCGCCTTTCTCATGGCCGCCATGCCGGTCGTCCTTGCCTCCTGCGCTTCCAGCGAGACGCCCTCGACGGTCAACAGCGGCGCCAACCGCGCCGATGTCTATCCGGACATCACCGCGATCGTCAGCGCTGAAACGAAGCAGATGAGCGACGAGGAAGCCGCAAGCTACAGCGCACGCCTGTCGTCGCTGTCGCGCCGCCGCAGTTCCGGGGTGATTTCGGAGGCGGAATACCGTCGTCAGCTCGCCGAATTGCAGGCTCTGCGCGACGGACACGGCGCGGCGACACTTTCTGAGATCCAGGGCACGAATTAGCACTTGCCTTTCTTGCCGTTTGGCAGCAAAGCGATGGGCGGTCCCCTGGACCGCCGGCGCAGGCGAAGCGCCTTCATTTTGAGCGCTTTCGCCCTTATCCGGTCACTTGATTCGCGTGGAGTTTTGCGTCTTCCGGCAGAGCCGCCGGAGGGGCTCCGCGCTCAACGGGGTAAAAGATGGAAGAGTTTCACAAGGTCCGGCGTCTGCCGCCGTATGTTTTCGAACAGGTCAACCGTTTGAAAGCAAGCGCGCGAGCGGGTGGCGCCGATATCATCGACCTTGGCATGGGCAATCCCGATCTGCCGACCCCCAAGGCGATCGTCGACAAGCTCTGCGAAGTCGTCCAAGACCCGCGCACCCATCGTTATTCCTCGTCCAAGGGCATTCCCGGCCTGCGCCGCGCCCAGGCCGCTTATTACGCCCGCCGCTTCGGCGTGAAGCTGAACCCGGAGACGCAGGTCGTCGCGACGCTCGGCTCGAAGGAAGGCTTCGCCAACATGGCGCAGGCGATCACCGCGCCGGGCGATGTCATCCTCTGCCCGAACCCGACCTATCCGATCCATGCCTTCGGCTTCCTCATGGCCGGCGGCGTGATCCGCTCCATGTCGGTCGAGCCGGACGAGAGCTTCTTCCCGCCGCTCGAACGCGCCGTGCGCCACTCGATCCCGAAGCCGCTCGCGCTGATCATCAACTATCCGTCCAACCCGACGGCGCATGTCGCGACACTCGATTTCTACAAGGACGTCATCGCGTTCGCGAAGAAGCATGACATCATCGTGCTGTCCGACCTTGCCTATTCGGAAATCTACTTCGACGACGCGCCGCCGCCGTCCGTGCTGGAAGTTCCGGGCGCCATCGACATCACCGTCGAGTTCACTTCGATGTCGAAGACCTTCTCCATGCCCGGCTGGCGCATGGGCTTTGCCGTCGGCAACGAACGCCTGATCGCAGCACTCACCCGCGTAAAGTCCTACCTGGACTACGGCGCCTTCACGCCGATCCAGGTGGCGGCGACGCACGCGCTAAACGGCGACGGTGCGGACATTGCGGAAGTGCGCAGCATCTACAAGCGCCGCCGCGACGTGATGGTCGACACCTTCGGCAAGGCCGGCTTCGAGGTTCCGCCGCCGGCGGCCACCATGTTCGCCTGGGCCAAGATCCCGGAAAAGTTCCGCCATCTCGGCTCGCTGGAATTCTCCAAGCTTCTCGTCGAGAAGGCCGACGTCGCGGTTGCCCCGGGCATCGGCTTCGGCGAGATGGGCGACGATTACGTCCGCCTCGCGCTGGTCGAGAACGAGCACCGCATCCGCCAGGCGGCGCGCAACATCAAGAAGTTCCTCTCCACGGCCGACGAGACGATGCACAACGTCATCTCGCTGAACGCCCATCGCTGACACCATCCGCCCTCCGCGCCAGGCGGAGGGCTTTTTCCAAAACGTTAGGACATGACCATGGCTGATGCCCTGAAGATCGGCATTGCGGGCTTGGGCACCGTTGGTGCTTCGCTCGCGAAGATTCTCGTCGAACGCAGGGACATGCTCACGACGACGTGCGGCCGGCCGATCGAGATTATCGCCGTCACCGCGCGCACCAAGGGCCGCGATCGCGGCGTCGATCTTTCCGCCATCGAATGGTTCGACGATTCCGTCGCGCTCGCCCGCGAAGCGAAGATCGACGTTTTCGTCGAGCTGATGGGCGGGGCGGGCGATCCGGCCTATTCAGCAGTCAAGGCGGCGCTGTCGCGTGGCGTGCATGTGGTGACGGCCAACAAGGCGCTGCTTGCCGCGCACGGCGTCGAGCTTGCCGGCATCGCCGAGAAAAACGGCTGCATCCTCAATTACGAGGCGGCTGTCGCCGGCGGCATCCCGGTCATCAAGGCGTTGCGTGAGTCCTTGACCGGCAACACGATTTCCCGCGTCTACGGCATCATGAACGGCACCTGCAACTACATCCTCACCAAGATGGAGAAGGAAGGCCTGTCCTTCGAGGCCTGCCTGAAGGAAGCCCAGCGCCTGGGTTATGCGGAAGCGGATCCTGCCTTCGACATCGAGGGGAACGACACGGCGCACAAGCTGTCGATCCTGACGACGCTCGCCTTCGGCACGAAGATCTCGGCCGACGACATCTATCTCGAAGGCATCACCAACATCTCGATCGACGACATCCGCGCCGCCGCCGACCTCGGCTACCGCATCAAGCTGCTCGGCGTGGCCCAGAAGACCGATACCGGTGTCGAACAGCGCGTGCACCCGACCATGGTGCCGCTTGATTCGGTCATCGCGCAGGTCGATGGCGTGACGAACGCCGTGGCGATCGAATCGGACATTCTCGGCGAGCTGTTGATGGTCGGCCCCGGCGCGGGCGGCAACGCCACGGCATCCGCCGTGCTCGGCGACATTGCCGACATCGCGAAAAGCCGCCCCGGCGCGCAGACCGTGCCGGCGCTCGGCCGCCCGGCCGCGTCCCTTGCGCCTTACAAGCGCGCGCAGATCCGCAAGCACCACGGCGGCTACTTCATCCGCCTCTCGGTGGAAGACCGGACCGGCGTTTTCGCCAGCATCGCCAAGCACATGGCGGCAAACGGCATCTCGCTCGAATCGATCGTCCAGCGCGCGCAGTCCACGACCGAATCGACCGATCCCAAGACCATCATCCTCGTCACCCATGCGACGATGGAAGATTCGGTCCGCAAGGCGGTCGCCTCCATCAAGGGCGAGGGCTATCTCGTCGGCGAACCGCAGGTCATCCGCATCGAGCGGCCGAAGACGGCCTGATTTTCGCTTCTCCGGCGCGGCGTGGTATCAGGTTGCTGACAAAACTTGCCTCACCCACTGCCGTCATCCTCGGCCTTGAGCCGAGGATCCATTCTTCTCAACGGTTTGTGGATGCTCGGGTCAAGCCCGAGCATGACGAAAGAGAGGTTTGGGGATTTTGAGCAGTCTGGAGAGACGGGAGCGGCCATTAGCATGCTGGAAAACGCAGATCCCGTCAGCCGCGCCTTTCTCGGCGTCGAGCGCTCGGCGACGGGCCAGCGCTGGGTGGCGCGGCTCGACCAGGCGGGGGAAAACCGCGCGCTGGCGATGAGCCAGACGCATGGCCTGCCGGACCTGATCTCGCGCGTGCTGGCCGGCCGCGGCGTGCCCTTCGAGACCGCGCTCGAATTCCTAGACCCGACGCTGCGCCGCCTGATGCCCGAACCCCACAGCCTGATGGACTGCGAGGCGGCGACGGAGCGGCTGGCGCGCGCCGTGGAGCGCGGCGAGCGCGTGGCGATCTTCGGCGATTACGACGTCGACGGCGCGTCCTCCTCGGCACTGCTCTACCGTTTCCTCGTGCATTTCGGCGTGCAGGCGGAAATCTATATTCCCGACCGCATTTTCGAGGGCTACGGCCCGAATCCGAACGCCATCGCCCAGCTCATCGAGCGCGGCGCGCAGCTGATCGTCACCGTCGATTGCGGCTCGACCAGCCACGAATCGCTGGCGGTCGCGCGCGATCGCGGCATCGATGTCGTGGTGATCGACCACCATCAGGTCGGCGAGGATCTGCCGCCGGCCCATGCCCTGGTCAATCCCAACCGCGAAGACGATCTGTCGGGGCAGGGGCACCTGTCCGCCGCCGGCGTCGTCTTCCTCGTGCTGGTGGCCTTGCAGCGCGTTTTGCGCGCGCGGGGCGATACGCGTGCCGCCGGCTTCGATCTCCTCTCCATGCTCGATCTCGTGGCGCTCTCCACGGTCTGCGACGTCGTTCCGCTGAAGGGGCTCAACCGCGCCTATGTGGTGAAGGGGCTCGTCGCCGCGCGCCATCTCGGCAATGCCGGCCTGACGGCGCTCCTGAAGCAGGCGGGCATCGGCGGGCCGGTGACGCCCTACCATCTCGGCTTCCTCGTCGGCCCGCGCATCAATGCCGGCGGGCGCATCGGCGATGCCGCGCTCGGCAGCCGCCTGCTGACCATCGATGAGCCGGGCGAGGCCGAGCGCATCGCCAAGCAGCTCGACGAGCTGAACCGCGAGCGCCAGGCCATGGAGGCTGCCATGCTCGCCGAGGCGGAAGCCGAGGCGCAGGCGGAGTACGGCACCGGCGAAAGCGCCTCGGTGATCCTGACGGCCCGCGAGGGCTGGCATCCGGGCGTCGTCGGCCTGCTTGCCTCGCGGCTGAAGGACCGCTTCCGCCGCCCCGCCTTCGCCATCGCCTTCGATCCTTCCGGTAAGGGCACCGGCTCCGGCCGCTCGATCAGCGGCTTCGATCTCGGACGCATGGTGCGCGCCGCAGTGGACGAGGGCATCCTGGTCAAGGGCGGCGGCCACGCCATGGCGGCCGGCCTGACAGTGGAGCGGGCCAATCTCGGCCGCCTGCGCACCTTCTTCCAGGAACGCGCCGAGCGCACCGTGCGCGACCTGGTCGCGGCCGAGGCGCTGAAGATCGACGGCGCGATGAGCGCCAGCGGCGCCACCCTGGCGCTCGCCGACCAGCTCGAACAGGCCGGCCCCTACGGCTCCGGCCATCCGCAGCCGATCTTCGCGCTGCCGGCGCATCGTGTCCGCGATGTGCGCCCCGTCGGCGTCAACCACCTGCGCATCGCCCTTGAAGGTCCCGATGGCGGGCGCATCGACGCCATGGCGTTTCGCGCGGCGGAAGCCGATCTCGGCATGTTCCTGATGAAGGAGCGCGGCCAGGCGGTGCATCTCGCCGGCACGCTTTCGGCCGATAGCTGGCAGGGCAGCCGGCGCATGCAGTTCCGCGTGCTGGACGCGGCAAAGGCGTTCTGACGGACGTATTTTGTGGAGAAATCGACGGGGGAGGTGGCACGCCCTAGGGGAGTCGAACCCCTCTTTTCAGAATGAAAATCTGACGTCCTAACCGATAGACGAAGGGCGCGTGCGGTGGGCGTCTTCTAGTCGGGCCTGCCGATTTGCGCAAGCCCTAAAGGCAGGATTTTTCTCTTTTTTCCCGCTCGATTGATGAGCCGGTCCGGAGAGGCCGAGACTGTATTCGGGGAGGGGAAGTGGCACGCCCTAGGGGAGTCGAACCCCTCTTTTCAGAATGAAAATCTGACGTCCTAACCGATAGACGAAGGGCGCGTGCGGTGGGCGTCTTCTAATCAGGACCGGCCGGATGCGCAAGACGGAAAATCGCGAAAATCGCAACTTTTTCATCGGTGGAAACCGGAACCCACGGGGTAGGGCGCCGTCGTCGAATTGACGACTGGCAATTTCGCGGGAGCCTTCCCATATAATCCTTGCTGAAGGTCCTGAGGTTGCCGCCGTTGACCCTCCCGGCGGTGCCCGTTGGCTCAGCTCCGTTGCCGTTGTCGGCAACACGCAGCCGCTCGTCCGGCATGCTGGGCCGGACGAGCGGTGCGACTGAGCGGATCGAGACCCCGGAGCGCTGGGCCATACTCGACGGGGCCTCTCTCCCGACCGCGTAAGATCGCAGCCGTAAATCCTAAACGATCCTTAACATGTGTCGTTCCACGCCAAGGCGAGCACGAAAAGCTTCGGGCGGTCATTAATGCGTGATGTGGGGGAAGTGGCACGCCCTAGGGGAGTCGAACCCCTCTTTTCAGAATGAAAATCTGACGTCCTAACCGATAGACGAAGGGCGCGTGCGGTGGGCGTCTTATAGAAGGGCGCTTTGGCTTCCGCAAGCGGGAAAAAGCCGTTGTGACAAAAAAATGAAAAGCCGCCGGGAGGGCGGCTTCGGATGCGCGAAAGCGCACCAATTACAGACGCTTAGGCCGAAAGCCTATTTGCGCCGGCGGCAGCGCCAGTTCCAGTCGCGTTCCGGGCCGACGTCGATATGCACGGATTCGGTGTGGCAATAGGTGCCCACGCCGCCGCGGCCGGGCATGCTGCGCAGATATTCCGCAAGCTCCCATTTGGTGACGCCCGCGATCTGGATATCGGCGGCCTCGCAACGCGTATGCAGCGATTGTTTTGCGCGGTTGCGTTTCAGGTCGCGCAGGCCCGAGGTGACGATGATCGGCTTGTCATAATGCGTCTCGATCGTCTTCAGCACCTGCAGCAATTCCGGCTTGAAACAGCCGGTCTTCACCTTTTCGGTCTGCAGCCACAGCCCATTCGGCGCGAGCCGCGCAAGGCCGGCAAGCGAAGCCACTTCCTTGAACTGCGGCGCGTCGTCCTCGACCTCTTCGGATTCCGAATGATCGGTCGAAAACAGCGCATTGGCGGTCGAAACGCCGGGAAGCGTGCCGAGCGACGCCTTGCGCGTCGCATTTGCGCTCTCGCGGTTGAGGACGCGGCGCGGCTGCTCGGCAAAACGATCGCCGTCGAACTGGTCTTTCGCTTCGCGCTTGCTGGCGAAAAGCGAGGCGAGCGTCACCGTCTTGCGCGGCTGGTCCTTCTTCGTCTGCGTCTCGGCAAGACCGGCCTGAGCCGTCGTTTCCGGCAGCGTCACGCTGTCTTCCGCGGGTGTCGTAAGCGCAAGATCGGCGGCATTGCCGGTCGCTGCCTCCGCGACGAGCGCCGTGCGCGCGGTCTTCGGGATCGGCACGTTCTCCGGCAGCACCACTTCGGCCTGTTCGTCACCGAGCGTTTCGAGCGGCTGCTGCCCGGTCGATTCGACGTGCGGCATGTCCTCGACGGGCAACCGGCCGGACTGGTCCGTGCCCTGCGCCTCGCCGGAACCGGCATAGAGGCTCTTGACGGAGGCATTCGTGCCCGACGTCTGCGTCGCATAGGCGGTGCTGGTCTGGCCGCCATTCGCATAGATGCTCGACTGGCCGGCATTCAGCGTGGTCTGCTGCATGACGAGGCCCGCCATGTCGCGCCCGGCCTCTTCGCCGGCGACCTGCCCACCCGCCGTCGCTCCGGCATCGGCCGTTATTGATGGATCCTTCGCCGTGCCTTGAGCGGCATCGGCCGTCACCACCGGCGTGGTGGTGTCGTCGGTGCTGCCCTCGGCGACCGTTTCTTCATTTTCCTGCACGGCCTTGTTTTCCGCGCGCATATCGGTGGAGACTGCGGAAACGCAGCCCGAGAGCGTGGCGACCGACACGGCCAGCAGCAATCCATACCGCAGCGCCTTCAGGCCTGGCCACTTTCCCTGCATGTCCTGCAAAGGCTTTCCCCCGCTTTCGACGTTCGCGCCCTCGGTCTTGCCGCCGATCGGGCCATTTCTTCAAACAGTCGCAACCGCAAGCGAGAAAAGCCGAAGGGCCAGGCTGCGGTTGCCGCGATGTTACCGTTTCGGCCAAAAGTGTAAAGGCCGAAGCGTGTGGAGCCGATAACGCAATACGGGAAGCAAACCGGCCGGAATCGGCCAAGGCGCCCCTCTCGCTGGCGATCGACCGGAAGGCAAGAAATCCCGGCCAAATACGGCGAAACGATGGTCTTGTGACAAAGCTATAGGACGCAAGCTTTGCCCGGAGCTTGCGTCCCGCAGGACTTGCCGGGTCCGAACTTACCAGACGCGGGTATTGCCCATCGACGCCCAAGGCTCGGCGGGCGCCAGGTTTTCGCCCTTCTGCAGGATCTCGATGGAAATGCCGTCCGGCGAGCGTACGAAGGCCATGTGGCCGTCGCGCGGCGGACGGTTGATGGTGATGCCGTTGTCCATCAGCTTCTGGCAGAGCGCATAGATATCGTCGACCTCATAGGCGAGGTGGCCGAAATTGCGCCCGCCGGCATAGTCCTCGGTGTCCCAGTTGTAGGTGAGCTCCAGGCACGGCGCCGCATTTTCGCGCGCGGCGTCGACATCCTCGGAGGCCGCCAGGAAGATCAGCGTGAAGCGGCCCTTTTCGTTCTCATAGCGGCGCACTTCCTTGAGGCCGAACAGCGTCGAGTAGAAGTTGAGGGACTGGTCGACGTCTTTGACGCGGACCATCGTGTGGAGATAACGCATTGGAAAATCCTCTGAATGTGGGGTCGTCCGAAAGAGTAGGGTTTTGTCAGCCTCAGGCAAGCCTTGCAGCCTACCAATAGGGCCGGCAAAACTTTCAAAGGGGCTTGCGCATTCGCATCGGGACAATGTTATTCTGGTTATCAAGAATCAGTTAACCGTAAACTCATGTGACGCGTAAACGAGGGGCTGGCAGGTCATGGTGGACAGGGTGTCTTCAAAGGAAATCACGACCCGTGATGACCAGAGCAATGACGCCGTCGATCTGATCGAGATCACCGGCATCATCAAATGGTTCGACGTCGCCAAGGGCTTCGGCTTCATCGTGCCGGACAACGGCATGCAGGATGTCCTGCTGCACGTCACCTGCCTCCGGCGCGATGGCTACCAGACGGTTCTGGAAGGAACGCGCGTCGTCGCGCTGATCCAGAAGCGCGACCGCGGCTACCAGGCTTTCCGCATTCTTTCCATGGACCAGTCGACGGCCGTGCATCCCTCGCAGATGCCGCCGGTGAAGACTCACGTTCAGGTCACGCCGTCGAGCGGGCTGGAGCGCGTGCTGGTCAAGTGGTTCAACCGCACCAAGGGTTTTGGCTTCCTGACGCGCGGCGAAGGCACCGAGGATATCTTCATCCATATGGAGACGCTGCGTCGCTTCGGCCTCACCGAGCTTCGCCCGGGCCAGGTCGTGCTCGTGCGCTTCGGCGATGGCGAAAAGGGCCTGATGGCCGCGGAAATCCACCCGGACATGCCGGTTCCCGGCAACAGGGCGCACTGATGGGGTGTCTCGCGCGGACGTTCGGCTTCGCGCGCCTGGCGAGCGCCGTCATGGCGCTTTTTTTCTGTTTCTCGCTCTCTGCCCATGCCGCGGAAACCTTTGACAAGCAGCCGCTGACGATCGTGACCAAGGATGGCAAGAGCCATGTCTTCACGGTCGAACTCGCCGTGACGCCGCGCCAGCGCGAGCAGGGCCTGATGAACCGCCGCGAAATGGCCGAGGACCACGGCATGCTCTTCGCCTTTGGCGAAACGCGGCAGGTCTTCATGTGGATGAAGAACACCTACCTGCCGCTCGACATGCTGTTCATCGCCAAGGACGGCAAGGTGCGCGCCATCAAGGAAAATGCCGAGCCGCTCTCCGAAGCGATCATCGATTCGCAGGGACCGATCGACTACGTGCTGGAACTCAACGGCGGCACCGTCAAACGCCTCGGCATCCGCGCCGGCAACCGCGTTCAGAACGAACTCCTGGAATCCCAGCGCAAGGCGCAATAGACCGTCCCCGCATTTCTCGCGACAAGCGCCCGAAAGCGCCTATTAGCTGTTGCGGCAGCCGGCGAATGCGTGTATCTCCCCCTTCGCCGGGACGGACGGAGTGTAGCGCAGTCTGGTAGCGCATCTGGTTTGGGACCAGAGGGTCGGGAGTTCGAATCTCTCCACTCCGACCATCGGCGGGCGTTTCTATGGCAAATGCGCGACCGGTCATTCCCCCTTTACGGAATCTGGGTTATGCATGCTCGAACGCGCGCCGACGGAACGGTGTGCTTGTCTGCGAGAATTCTGGAGCCGCTTCGATGACCGCGAAGATCTATCGTCCTGCCAAGACCGCCATGCAATCCGGCAAGGCCAAGACCCATCTCTGGGTTTTGGAATTTGATGCGGAAAAGCCGCGGACGATCGACCCGATCATGGGCTATACGAGCTCGGGCGACATGTACCAGCAGGTCAAGCTCACCTTCGAGACGAGCGAAGACGCGATTGCTTACGCAGACCGCAACGGCATTGAATATCGCGTGATCGAGCCGAAGGAAGCGACCCGCAAGCGCGTCGCCTATCCGGATAACTTCCGCTTCAACCGCATGCAGCCCTGGACCCACTGAGGTTCTACTGGCGCCACCAGTCCCGGCCCCTTAGCTCAGCTGGATAGAGCATCTGCCTTCTAAGCAGAATGTCGCAGGTTCGAGCCCTGCAGGGGTCGCCAAGCCTTTTCACATGAAAAAGGGCAGCTCGAGAGCTGCCCTTTTGTTTGGGAACAACAACCTATTACGAATAGGGCGAAACGCACTGCTGGCGAGGGCCGCCGTAGGGCTGGAATGTGTTGTCGTACGACCGGTAAGAGCGGTAGCGGTTGGCGCACCAGCTTGTGTGCGATCCGCTGCCGGCCTGCGGCTGGTTGGAAATCGCGCCGCCGATGATGGCACCCGCCCCGAACGCTGCCAACGGATACCACCAGCCGTCAGAATGGCGGCGATAGCCTGCGCGGCGGTCACGATAGCCGCGGTGGCCGTGCCAGCGGCGTTCCGCACGGCGTTCATAGCGGTCGCGGCGGCGCTCATAGCGATACTGAACCTGTTCGATATTCGAGGCTTCCGGAACCGGAACCCTCGCGAATGTCACGGCCTGGGCCGGGACGATGGAGGTCAGCGCAATGGCGATGGACAATGCGCCCGCGGCAAAACCGGTCTTGAGCTTCAACATGATAAAACCTTTCGTGCTTGATCGGCAGAAGAACGTGGCACTGCCGTGGTTGTTCCCCGCGATCTCGAAAGGGCGTGTCTCAGAGGCAAAAAAAACGGGTTGGTCCGCCTGTTCGGCTCGCCAACCCGTTCCGGTAAAATGCGGATCAGGGTGTTCGGGGTTACAGGGGCTCTCACCACAATCCGGCTGCATCTCCAGATCTCCTGTAAAGCGGATCATGCCCGAATGCGCTTTTCTCGATTGACATAACCCGCATCTTTTTTGACAATTTCCACATGCGTAAAAAAGAGCTGCGGCAGGGGCCGCTCGAGGTGACGATCGTCCTTCTGCCCGAGTCGTCGATCATGTCGCTCGCCTCGGTGCTCGACCCGATGCGCGCGGCAAACCGCGTTGTGCCGGAGCCGGTGTTCCGCTGGACGATCCTGTCGCCGCAGGGCAGGCCGGTCCTGTTGACTTGCGGCGTGGAGATCCGGGTGGATGGGGATTTTGCCGATGTCACCAGCGGCGATGCACTGCTGCTGATTGCCGGCTTCAATCAGGATCGCCATGCTGACCGTAATTTCGTTGCTCGGCTAAAGAAAGTGGCGCGCCGCTTCGGGGTGGTCGCGGGCATCGAATCGGGCTGCTGGCTGCTGGCGCGTTCAGGCCTGCTCGACGGGCGCGATGCGACGGCGCATTGGGAGGAACTGGAGGATTTCGCGGCGGCCTTTCCGGCGCTCAATGTGCGCGCCGACCGCTTTGTCACCGACGGGCCGCTCTGGACGTCCGGCGGTGCCTCGCCGACCTTCGACATGATGCTGCATCTGGTGCGAGAGCGTTTCGGCTCGGCGGTGGCGCTCGATGTGGCGAGCGTCTTCGTCTATGACGAAACCCATGCGGCGACGGATGCGCAGCCGCTCGTCTCGCTCGGTCGGCTCGGGGAACACCAGCCGGAATTGGCCGCCGCCATCCGCCTTATGGAGCGCACGATCGACCGGCCGCTGACGATCGCCGCACTTGCCCGGCGACTCGGATTTTCGACGCGCAAGCTGGAGACGCTGTTTGCGACCGGGCTCGGCATCGGGCCGGGCAAATATTACCTGCGGCTGCGCCTGACGGCGGCGCAGCGGATGGTGCGCGATACGCCGCTGTCGATTCAGGATGTGGCGCTGCGCAGCGGCTTCGACAGTCTCTCCGCCTTCTCGCGCGCCTTCCGCAACCACTTTGGCGCAAGCCCGCTGAAGCTCAGGGCGGAACTGCGCGTCAAATGAAAAAGGCGGGCTTTTGGCCCGCCTTTTCGCTGTGCCGCCCGGATCCGCCTAATGCAGGATCTGGCTGAGGAAGAGTTTGGTGCGCTCGTGCTGCGGATTGTCGAAGAACTCGGCCGGCGAGTTCTGCTCGACGATCTGGCCCTGGTCCATGAAGATGACGCGGTTGGCGACCTGGCGGGCAAAGCCCATTTCGTGCGTCACGCACAGCATGGTCATGCCTTCTTCGGCGAGCGACACCATGGTGTCGAGCACTTCTTTGACCATTTCCGGGTCGAGCGCCGAGGTCGGCTCGTCGAACAGCATGATCTTCGGCTTCATGCAGAGCGAGCGGGCGATCGCCACGCGCTGCTGCTGGCCGCCCGAGAGCTGGCCCGGATATTTGTGGGCCTGTTCGGGGATCTTGACGCGCTTGAGGTAGTGCATCGCCACTTCCTCGGCGTCCTTCTTCGGCATCTTGCGCACCCAGATCGGCGCCAGCGTGCAGTTTTCCAGGATCGTCAGGTGCGGGAAGAGGTTGAAGTGCTGGAACACCATGCCGACTTCGCGGCGCACTTCGTCGATCTTCTTGAGGTCGTTGGTCAGCTCGATGCCATCGACGACGATCTGGCCCTTCTGGTGCTCTTCAAGGCGATTGATGCAGCGGATCATCGTCGACTTGCCGGAGCCCGACGGGCCGGCGATGACGATGCGCTCGCCCTTCATGACCTTGAGGTTGACGTCGCGCAGCACGTGGAAATCGCCGTACCACTTGTTCATGTTGGTGATCTCGACGGCGACATCCGTTGTGGAGACCGCCAGCTTTTGCGCCTGGGCTTGGTTGGCCATTGTGTTTCCTCTCTTTTATCGTTTGTGGCCCTTGTCGAGCCGGCGTTCCACGAAGGCCGAATAGCGCGACATGCCGAAGCAGAAAATCCAGAACACGAAACCGGCGAAGATCAGGCCCGTCAGGGGCGTGACCGGCGTGATCCAGGCCGAGTCCCCAAAACTTGCCTTCACGATGCCGAGCAGATCGTACATCGAAATGATCGTGACGAGTGAGGTATCCTTGAACATGCCGATGAAGGTGTTCACGATGCCGGGGATCACGAGCTTGATGGCCTGCGGAAGCACGACGAAGGTCATTTTGTGGAAGTAGTTTAGACCAAGAGCGTCGGCCGCTTCATATTGCCCTTTTGGAATGGCTTGGAGACCGCCGCGAATAACCTCCGCCATATAGGCGGACGCGAAGATCGAAACGCCGATCAGCGCGCGCAGGAACTTGTCGATATTGTTGCCGGGTTCCAGGAACAGCGGCAGCAGCACGCTCGCCATGAAAAGGACGGTGATCAGCGGCACGCCGCGGATCAGCTCGATGAAGACGACGCAGGCCGTCTTCAGCACCGGCATGGTCGAACGGCGGCCGAGCGCCAGCAGGATGCCGGCCGGCAGCGAGACGACGATGCCGACGAAGGAGATGATGAGCGTCACCATCAGCCCGCCCCAGAGCGAGGTCTCGACATGCCGCAGGCCGAACACGCCGCCAAGCAGCAGGAAGAAGGCGACGACCGGCAGCACGATCAGGAGCAGGAGCGCGTTCAGGCCCTTGCGCGGCACCTTCGGGATCAGGAAGGGGATGAGCAGGCCAACGAACATGACGACGACCAAGAGCGGCCGCCAGAGTTCGTCGCGCGGATAGGAGCCGAACATGAACTGGACGAAGCGGTCGCCGACATAGGCCCAGCAGGCGCCGTTCCAGCCGGCCGGAAGCTGGCCGCCCTGATCGACGGTCAGGCAGGCCGTGCGGTCTGCGCCGGTCCAGACGGCCGATACGAACAGCCAGTTGAGGAGGCCCGGTATGAAGTAGAGGATCGCCGCCAGCGCGACGAGGGACAGGATGCTGTCCTTCCACGAGGCGAAGAGGTTCTTGCGGACCCAGCCGATGGCGGAGGAATCCGACATCGGGGCCTTCTCCGGCTCAAGGAACTGGCTGCGGACGTAGGTAATGCTTTCAGCCATATCAGCGCTCCACCAATGCCATTTTGGCGTTGAACCAGTTCATGAACAGCGAGGTGATGAGGCTGATCGAGACGTAGATCAGCATCCAGATCGAGATGATCTCGATCGACTTGCCCGACTGGTTGAGGATGGTGCCGCCGACCGCGACGAGATCGGCATAACCGACGGCCACCGCGAGGGAGGAGTTCTTGATGAGGTTGAGATATTGCGAGGTGAGCGGCGGAATGATGATGCGCAGCGCCTGCGGCAGCACGACGAGGCGCGTCGCCTGGCCGGGGCGCAGCCCCAGCGCATAGGAGGCTTCCGACTGGCCCTTCGAGACGCCGCGGATGCCGGCGCGCACGATCTCGGCGATGAACGAGGCCGTGTAGAGGGACAGCGCGAGGTAGAGCGCCAGGAATTCCGGTCCGATCACCATGCCGCCGTTCATGTTGAACGAGCCCGGCACCGCATAGTCGAGCGAAAGCGGGCTGCCCATCACGACGAAGACGAGGAGCGGGAACAGCACGATCAGGCCGAGATTGATCCAGAGCACCGGCGGGCGGATGCCCGTGGCGCGCTGGCGGGCATTGGCCCAGACCGTGAAGGCGATCGCCGCGACGACGCCGATCAGGAAGGCGGCCAGCACCACCCCAAAACCCTCGCCGAAGACCGGCGCCGGCATGTAGATGCCGCGGTTCGAGATGAAGAAGATCGCGTCCGGATTGTCCTTCACATGCTGGAAGATAGTGCGGATCGACGGCAGCAGGGCGAGAACGCCGAGATACCAGAAGAAGATGACGAGCAACGGCGGAATGTTGCGGAAGATCTCCACATAGATCGTGCACAGCCGCGCGATCAGCCAATTGTGCGACAGGCGCCCGATGCCGACGAGCAGGCCGACGATCGTCGCGGTGACGATGCCGGCGGCGGCGACGACGAGCGTGTTGATAAGGCCGACCTGAAGGGCGCGGAAATAGGTCGAGTCGCTGCTATAGGCGATCAACGACTGCGCGACGTCGAAGCCGGCGCGGCTGTTCAGAAAGCCGAAGCCCGCCGACATGTTGGCGCGGGCAAGGTTCTGGACGACGTTGTTCCACGCATACCATACGGCGGAGACGATAACGATGATCGTCACGACCTGGTAGACAGTGCTTCTCAGCGCCGGATTGTAGAGAAGAGATACCTTCGGCGGTTCGCCGGACCCTGTTCGGGCATCCGCAAGAGCCATGCATTTCCCCTGACATTGTTGTCGCCCTGTTTTCCGGGCGTTTTGTTTGAAAGGGAGGGCAATCGCTTGCCCTCCCGGAGTGGTGCGGATGATCGCTTAGCGAACCGGCGGTGCGTACTGCAGGCCGCCCTTCGTCCACAGGCCGTTCAGGCCGCGGGCGATCTTGAGCGGGGAACCTTCGCCGACATTGCGCTCGAAGGATTCGCCGTAGTTGCCGACCGCCTTGATGATCTGCACGGCCCAGTCCTTCGGCACGCCGAGGTCGGCGCCGATGGTGCTGTCAGCTTCTTCGCCGAGGAAGCGTTTGATGTCCGGGTTGGCCGACTTCTTCATCTCTTCGACATTCGCCTGGGTGATGCCGAATTCTTCGGCGGCAACCATCGCGTAGTGCGACCATGTCACGATGTCGAACCACTTGGAGTCGTTCTGGCGAACGGCCGGGCCGAGCGGCTCCTTGGAGATGATTTCCGGCAGAACCATGTGGTCGTCGGGGTTGGCCATCTTCAGGCGGATCGAGTAGAGGCCCGAGGCGTCCGTCGTGTAGACGTCGCAACGGCCGGCATTGTAGGCGGCGTCGGCTTCATCCTGCGCTTCGAAGACGACCGGCTTGAAGTCCATGTTGTTCGAGCGGAAGAAGTCGGCGAGGTTGAGTTCGGTCGTCGTGCCGGACTGCACGCAGACGGAGGCGCCGGACAGTTCGAGCGCCGACTTCACGCCGAGCTCCTTCTTCACCATGAAGCCCTGGCCGTCATAATAGTTCACGGCGCGGAAATCGAAGCCGAGCTGCGAATCGCGGCTGATGCTCCAGGTGGTGTTGCGGGCGAGAATGTCGATTTCGCCGGACTGCAGGGCCGGGAAGCGGTCCTTGGCCGAGAGCGGCGTGTATTTCACCTTGGTGGCGTCGCCAAAGACGGCAGCGGCCACGGCCTTGCACAGGTCGATGTCGAGACCGGACCAGTTGCCGGCCGAATCCTGTGCGCCGAAACCGGCGAGGTTCGAGCCGTTCACGCCGCACTGCACGAAGCCCTTTGCCTTCACGTCAGTCAGCGTGTCCGCCTGTGCTGCATTTGCGCCAAGCCCCAGTACGGCAGCGCCGACGAGCGCAGCCATGATTTTTTTTGCCATTTTTTTACAACCTTTTTCTGTTGTCTTTGTTTTGTCCGCAGGCCCCGCACCCCTGACGGGCGCGCCCACGAAAACTCGCCACCCTCCCGGCGCGAGGTTGCTTATCTCATGCTCAAAATTTCGCAGGGTCAAGTGATCCGAACCATTTTCCGTTCGGTAACCTAAATTTGTCGGCAGTTGATGGGTTTTTGGGCAAAAAACCGTGGACTTGTGCAGTAAATCGCACAAAATTTCCGCGCAATGAGGACTTGAAGCGCTTTGGACGCTTGCTCATCCTTTCGTATGGGGGTTGACCTGCCGGTCCCGCTGGCGAAAAGTCGGCCCCACAAAACCCCTCGCATTGCTTCGGACAGATCCATGAAAAACAGAGACGAAATCTTCGCTGGCGCCGGCGTGAACACCCGCCTTGCCCATGCCGGAAACGACCCGGCCGACTACTATGGTTTCGTCAATCCGCCCGTCGTGCATGCCTCCACCGTGCTCTTCCCCGATGCCGCGACGATGGAAAGCCGCGCGCAGAAATACACCTATGGCACGCGCGGCACGCCGACGACGGATGCGCTCTGTGCCGCCATCGACGAGCTGGAAGGCTCGGCCGGCACGATCCTCTTGCCCTCGGGCCTTGCCGCCGTCACTGTGCCGTTCCTGGCCTATCTGTCGTCCGGCGATCACGCGCTGATCGTCGATTCGGTCTATCACCCGACCCGCCATTTCTGTGACACGATGCTGAAGCGCCTCGGCGTCACCGTCGAATATTACGATCCGATGATCGGCGCCGGCATCGAGACGCTGATCAGGCCGAACACCAGGCTGGTGCATACCGAGGCGCCGGGCTCCAATACATTCGAAATGCAGGATATCCCGGCTATTGCCGCCGTCGCCCACAAGCACGGCGCGGTCGTGACCATGGACAATACCTGGGCGACGCCGCTCTATTTCCGCCCGCTGGATTTCGGTGTCGACGTCTCCATCCATGCGGCGACGAAATATCCGGCCGGCCATTCGGACGTGCTGTTCGGCACCGTCTCGGCCAATGCCGCCCATTGGGAACAACTGCACGACACGCAGATCGCGCTCGGTACCTGTGCCTCGCCGGATGACGCCTACCAGGTGCTGCGCGGCCTGCGCACCATGGGCGTGCGGCTGGAGCGCCACCAGGAAAGCGCCTTGGAACTGGCGGGCTGGCTGGAAGGCGTCGACGACGTGTCGCGCGTGCTGCATCCCGCGCTGCCGAGTTTCCCCGGCCACGACCTCTGGAAGCGGGACTTCAAGGGATCCAGCGGCATCTTCTCGATCGTCCTGAACGGCGGTTCGCGGGACCGTTACAAGGCCAAGGCGCACGCTTTCCTCGATGCACTGGGAATCTTCGGCCTCGGCTATTCCTGGGGCGGTTTTGAATGCCTCGCGGTGCACGTCAATCTCAACGACCGCCGCGTCGCCAAGGCCCCGGAGGAAGGCCCGGTGCTGCGCCTTCAGATCGGTCTTGAGGACGTCAAGGACATCAGGGCCGATATCGAGCGCGGGCTTGCCGCGGCGCGGGCGGTTTAACAGCTCAATCCGGCGTTCGGTAGCCGTAGAGCCAGTCGAGATCCGCGGCGAGGCTTTCGGGCCGGCGTAGCGAAAGCACCAGATTGCGGGCGAGGGCGATCGGCCCGCGCGCATGGTAGGCAAAGCGGTTGAAGGCGCCGCGGCTGCGCACGCGGGCGACGCGGTCGCGGCGGGTCGTCTCGAATCGCCGCAGCACTTGTCCGACGTCGGTTGCGCCGGCGAGCCGGTTTGCCAGCAGCGCAGCGTCCTCGATGGCCATTGCGGCGCCCTGGGCCGCGAAGGGCGTCATGGCGTGCGCGGCGTCGCCGATCAGCACGGTGTTGCTGCCATCCGTCCAGGCGCCGTCCGGGCATTCGAAGAGCGGCCACATCAGCGGCTCGCGTGCGTCGTCCAGCAGTCGTCTTATATCACTGTGCCAGCCGGAAAAGGCGCCGAGCAGGCGCGCTCGCGCGGCGGCATCGCCGGTCCGCGACCAGCCTTCCGGCGGCGCTTCTGCCGATTGATGAATGGCGACGATGTTGAATGTCTGGGTTTGCGCGAGCGGATAGGCGACGAGGTGCGCCTGCGGGCCGAGGAAGGCAGTCACGGTGCGCGGGTTGAGGAAGGGCGGCGCGGCGGCGTAGGGCAGGAGGAAGCGCCAGGCGACATTGCCGGAATAGTGTGCGGGCAGGGCGCCGGGCACCGCCTGCCGCAGGCGCGACCAGACGCCGTCCGCGCCGATCAGCACGTCCGCGGGCGCGATGGAAAGAGCATCCTGCGCGGTCTCTATCCGCTGGTCCGTCGTCAGCGTGCACAGCGGCTCGCGGCGCACGGCCTCCAGCAGCACGGCGTGCAGCGCGGCGCGGTGCAGCACGCCGTAGGGCGCACACCAGCGGGTGCGCGCCGCCTTGCCGGCGGGAATCGAGGCGAGGGGGGAAAGCGAGCTTCCGGACGACAGCAGTATATGGCCCGGCTCGCTCCAGCGGGCGCTGAGCGCGTCCAGCAGGCCGAGATCCGAAAGGATGCGGGAGGCGTTCGGCGAGATTTGCAGGCCGGCGCCGACCTCTTCGAGCGCGGGAGCCTGCTCCAGGATATGCGAGACGATGCCCTTCTGGGCGAGCGCCAGGGCCGCCGTCAGGCCGGCAATGCCGGCACCGACGATGGTTGCGAATTTTGGAGGGGACATGCTGGTGCCGGCCTTTCGGCCGTTACGCCGCGACCTGGTTGGTGAAGGTGCAGCCGACCGGGTCGGTCTGCGTGGCCTTGAAGGTCGGGTTGTAGCGGTAGAGCGTTGAGCAGTACGGGCAAACCTTCTCGTTGTCGTCGCCCATGTCGAGGAAGACGTGCGGATGGTCGTAGGGCACGGAGGCGCCGACGCACATGAATTCCTTCACGCCGATCTCGATCGTGCGATGGCCGCCGTCGTTCTGGAAATGAGGAATGCCGTGTCCAGCCATGTCATGCTCCGTGGGAATGCCTGTTTTCTGCGCCGGACCATAATCGCCTTCCGGGCGAATGTGTAGATGCAAAACCGTCGCGGCCGGTGAGAAATCCGCGTGGCCACCGTTTTCTCGACGATCAAACGGCATTAAGAGCAGGGCATGAAAACGAAAGAAGGCCCGCGATGAACCTCGATGCTCCGTCCTTTTCCAGTTTCGCGCATGACGGCCTCGAACTTGCCTTCTTCGACGAGGGCGACCCGTCGGGCGATCCGGTGCTGCTGATCCACGGCTTTGCCTCCAGCGCCAACGTCAACTGGGTGTTTCCCGGCTGGCTGAAGACGCTGGGGGACGCCGGCTACCGCGTCATCGCGCTCGACAACCGCGGCCATGGTGCGAGCAGCAAGCCGCACGATCCCGCGGTCTATACGCCGCCGCTGATGGCAGGCGATGCGGCAGCCCTGCTCGATCACCTGGCGATCCCCGAGGCGCATGTCTTCGGTTATTCCATGGGCGCCCGCATCACCGCCTTCATGGCGCTGGCGCATCCGCATCGCGTGCGCTCCGTGGTCTTCGGCGGGCTCGGCATCGGCATGGTGACGGGGGTCGGCGACTGGGACCCGATCGCCGACGCCCTGCTCGCCCCTTCGCTCGACGTGGTGACCCACGAGCGCGGCCGCATGTTCCGCGCCTTCGCCGACCAGACGAAATCCGACCGCCAGGCGCTCGCCGCCTGTATCATGACCTCGCGTGACCTTTTGACGCCGCAGGACATGGGCCGCATCGATGTGCCCGCGCTGATCGGCGTCGGCACGAAGGACGACATTGCGGGTGCGCCGCAGCCGCTCGCCGATCTGATGCAGAACGCCCGCGCGCTCGACATCCCCGGCCGAGATCACATGCTCGCCGTCGGCGACAAGGTTTTCAAACGCGCCGTTCTGGATTTCTATGCGAAGATCGACGGCCGCTGACGCGGCGTTTACGACAACGGCCGCCGGGCCATTTCGCTCCGGCGCCCTTTGCTTTATATATGGACGGGAATGACCATAAGGAGTGCGGCGATGGTCGCGACGAACGAACTGCGGGCCGGCGAGAATCTCAAGGCCATGGATCCAATCTGGGACAGCCTGCGCGAGGAAGCGCGCGTTGCCGCCCAGGCCGAGCCGCTGCTGGCGGCCTTCCTCTATTCGACGGTGTTGAACCACCGCTCGCTGGAAGAAAGCGTGATCCATCGCGTCTGCGAGCGCCTCGACCATCCGGACCTGCAGGCGAACCTGCTGCACCAGATTTTTGACGAGATGCTCGAAGACTGGCCGGAATGGGGCGGTATTCTGCGCGTCGATATCCAGGCCGTCTACGACCGCGACCCCGCATGCCTGCGGTTCCTGGATGCCGTGCTCTATTTCAAGGGCTTCCACGCCATCCAGACCCATCGCGTCGCCCACTGGCTCTATAACAAGGGCCGGCGCGACCTCGCGCTCTATCTGCAAAGCCGCTCCTCCAGCGTCTTCCAGACGGACATCAACCCGGCCGCGCGCATCGGCAAGGGCATCTTCCTCGATCACGCCACCGGCTTCGTCGTCGGCGAGACGGCGACGATCGGCGACAATGTCTCGATCCTCCACAACGTCACGCTCGGCGGCACCGGCAAGGAAGGCGGCGACCGTCATCCGAAGATCGGCGACGGCGTGATGATCGGCGCCGGCGCAAAAATCCTCGGCAACATCCATATCGGCCATTGCTCGCGCATCGCCGCCGGCTCGGTCGTGCTGAAGCCCGTGCCGCCGAAATCGACGGTCGCCGGCGTGCCGGCCAAGGTCATCGGCGAAGCCGGTTGCAACGAGCCCTCGCGCGCCATGGACCAGCTTCTCGCGGCCTTCGACTACGACCTGTAAGCGACGCCGGCAAAAGCGCGAGGCGGTTTGCATGCGGCGTTGCGGGAAAGACTCCAACGCGGGGAAAGTCGCTTTCTCGTGGAAATCGAGGGTTTACACGCCCCGGAGCAGGTGCGAGAAGCGCGGCAAATCAATCGACGACGGAGACATATCGTGAAGCCGGAAGAAATCAGGAAGCTCGAGGCCTACTTCAAGCGCAATATCAACAAGGAGATTGTGGTGAAGGCCCGTCCGCGCAAGGATGAATCGGCGGAAGTCTATCTCGCGGACGAATTCCTGGGCGTCATCTTCCGCGATGACGAAGATGGGGAACTCTCCTACAACTTCTCCATGGCGATCCTCGACATCGATCTCTGATCGTCGGTATTATTTCCAGAAAAAAGCCCGGCTGCCTCTGCGCCGGGCTTTTTTATTATTGTTTTGCGACAAATTCGTCTTTTTCTGTCCCAATGATCATACCTATTGCGCAAGGTCTTGCTTTGTTTGTGGAATATTGCATTGCAGCATGATTATTGACTTTTTTGTGCGGCGCATATAGATTTCGGGCCTAAACCGGGATCCAAAGGAGACTTCGATGTTCAATCTCGACGACGCAAACAAGAAGAGCAAGGAAGCCGTGGACACTTTCGTAAAGAGCTACACGACCGTTGCGCAGGGTTTCCAGGCGATTGCCACCGAAACGGCCGACTACTCGAAGAAGTCCTTCGAAAGCAACGTCGCCCATTTCGAAAAGCTCTCGGGCGTCAAGAGCGTCGAAGCCGCTCTCGAACTGCAGACCGCCTTCGTGAAGTCCGCCTATGAAGGTTTCGTCGCCGAAGCCACGAAGCTCACCGAAATGTACGCCGACCTCGCCAAGGGCGCCTACAAGTCCTACGAAGCGCCGGTCGCCAAGACCACGGCTGCTGCCAAGGCTGCTGTCGCCGCCTGATTTTTTCAGTACTGCGTACGCGTATAGCGTTTAGAGGCCGGCTGCGGGCAACCGCAGCCGGCCTTTGCGCGTTGCGGGGATTGCGCGAGGCTGATGGAGCGGGCGCAAATTTCGCTATTTCCTTCGGATGACCGGCGATTATGATTGCAGTGCGAAGCGAGGCTCTTACAATCGTGTGACGAGACATTAGATAACAGGTCCAGAAGGCAGCCTCGGCTGAACGGTTCGCCCAAAGGAAGCGACCGAAATCAAGGGAATGAACACGAATGGATGTGAGACGGGTTCGAATGCAGGATGGGGAAGGCGGCGGCGACACTCCCGGTCGCAGCACCTCCGTCATTACCCGCACGAAGCCTAAAACGAAGAAGCCGAGCCTTTATCGCGTCCTGCTTCTCAACGATGATTATACGCCCATGGAGTTTGTGATTCACATTCTGGAACGTTTCTTCCAGAAGGACCGCGAAGCGGCCACGCGGATCATGCTGCATGTGCACAATCATGGCGTAGGCGAGTGTGGCGTGTTCACCTACGAGGTTGCCGAAACCAAAGTGACACAGGTGATGGATTTCTCCCGCCAGCACCAGCATCCCCTGCAATGTGTCATGGAAAAGAAATGAGGAACGAACGTGCCAACATTTTCTGCAAGCCTTGAAAAGGCGCTCCACCAGGCACTGACCTACGCGAACGAGCGCCACCACGAATATGCGACGCTCGAGCACCTGCTGCTCGCCCTCATCGACGACGCCGACGCGGCTGCCGTGATGGGTGCCTGCAATGTCAACCTCGACGTGCTGCGCAAGACCGTCACCGACTATGTCGACCACGACCTAGCCAACCTGGTGACGGGTTACGAAGAAGATTCCAAGCCGACCTCCGGCTTCCAGCGCGTCATCCAGCGCGCAGTGATCCATGTCCAGTCGTCCGGTCGCGAAGAAGTGACCGGCGCCAACGTGCTCGTCGCGATCTTCGCCGAGCGCGAGAGCCATGCCGCCTATTTCCTGCAGGAGCAGGAGATGACGCGGTACGACGCCGTCAACTTCATCTCGCATGGCATCGGCAAGCGCCCCGGCTCCACCGAGCAGCGCCCGGTGCGCGGCTCGGATGACGCCGAGAGCGAGCCGAAGCAGCAGCGCGGCAATGGCGGCGGCGAACAGGAAGAGGCTGCCAAGAAGCAGGACGCGCTCACCGCCTACTGCGTGAACCTCAACGAGAAGGCCAAGAACGGCAAGATCGATCCGCTGATCGGCCGCCACGCCGAGGTCAACCGTACGATTCAGGTTCTCTGCCGCCGCTCCAAGAACAACCCGCTTTATGTGGGCGATCCGGGCGTCGGCAAGACGGCCATCGCCGAAGGTCTCGCAAAGCGCATCGTCGAAGGCAAGGTGCCGGAAGCGCTCGCCGACGCGACCATCTTCTCGCTCGACATGGGCACGCTGCTTGCCGGCACGCGTTATCGCGGTGATTTCGAAGAGCGCCTGAAGCAGGTCGTCAAGGAGCTGGAAGACTATCCGGGCGCCGTGCTGTTCATCGACGAGATCCATACGGTGATCGGCGCCGGCGCCACGTCCGGCGGCGCGATGGATGCATCGAACCTCTTGAAGCCGGCGCTTTCCTCCGGCGCGATCCGTTGCATCGGCTCGACGACCTACAAGGAATATCGCCAGTTCTTCGAGAAGGACCGGGCGCTCGTGCGCCGCTTCCAGAAGATCGACGTCAACGAGCCGACCATCGACGACACGATCGAGATCATGAAGGGTCTCAAGCCATACTTCGAAGAGTACCACAAGCTCCGGTACTCCAACGAGGCGATCAAATCGGCCGTCGAGCTTTCGGCGCGCTACATCAACGACCGCAAGCTGCCGGACAAGGCGATCGACGTGATCGACGAGACCGGTGCGGCCCAGATGCTGCTGCCCGTTAGCAAGCGCCGCAAGCTGATCACCGAGAAGGAGATCGAGGCGACAGTCGCGACGATGGCCCGCATTCCGCCCAAGACCGTGTCGAAGGACGACGAGCAGGTGCTCGCCAACCTGGAGCGGGAACTGCGTTCCGTGGTCTACGGCCAGGATCTGGCGATCGAGGCTCTGGCGTCGGCGATCAAGCTCGCCCGTGCGGGCCTGCGTGAACCGAACAAGCCGATCGGCTGCTATTTGTTCTCCGGTCCGACCGGCGTCGGCAAGACCGAAGTGGCCAAGCAGCTCGCCGGTTCGCTCGGCGTGGAACTGCTGCGCTTCGACATGTCGGAATATATGGAGCGGCATACGGTTTCCCGTCTGCTCGGTGCACCTCCCGGCTATGTCGGCTTCGACCAGGGCGGCCTCCTGACAGATGGCGTCGACCAGCATCCGCATTGCGTGCTGCTGCTCGACGAAATCGAGAAGGCGCATCCGGACCTCTACAACATCCTGTTGCAGGTCATGGATCACGGCTCGCTGACCGACCATAACGGCAAGAAGATCGACTTCCGCAACGTCATCCTGATCATGACGACCAATGCGGGCGCATCCGACATGGCCAAGGCCGCCATCGGCTTCGGCTCGTCGAAGCGCGAAGGCGAGGACATGGAGGCGATCAACCGCCTGTTCACGCCGGAATTCCGCAACCGTCTCGATGCGATCATCCCGTTCGGCTCGTTGCCGACCCCGGTCATCCATCAGGTCGTGCAGAAGTTCGTCATGCAGCTGGAAACCCAGCTTGCCGAACGCAACGTCACCTTCGACCTCAAGCAGGAAGCAATCGCCTGGCTGGCGGAGAAGGGTTACGACGAGAAGATGGGTGCCCGGCCGCTGGCGCGCGTCATCCAGGAAAACATCAAGAAGAAGCTCGCCGACGAAATCCTCTTCGGCAAGCTCAAGAAGGGCGGCGTCGTGCGCGTCTCCGTCGGCACCAAGGAAGATGGCTCGAACGGCCTGATCCTTGATGCAGTGCCGGAAACCGCGCCGATCAAGCCGAAGGCCGAAATCGAGGAAGCGGCGGCCAAGAAGGCCAAGCCGCGCAAGGCCAAGGAAACGGTTGCTGCTGAGGCTGCGCCGGCCAAGGCCAAGTCGTCCAAGAAGACGGCTGAGCCCAAGGCCGAGGAGCCGAAGGACGAGCCGCCGCGCAAGGCCTCCAGCGCCGTGCCGAAGGTGCCGCGCAAGAAATAACGGCTTTACAAATCCCATGAGCCGGGCAGGTAACTGCCCGGCTTTCTTTATGTTGAAGACCCGAGACGTTGATGACGGCCGAGACTGCGCCAGACCCACAATCCCAGACCCACTGGTTCCTGCTCGGCATGCGCGGCATCTTCAGCCTGCCGGCGATCATCCTCATGCTGTCCTTCGTCGGCTTCGCGGCCTTCACCGCGGAGGCGAAGATCCCGGTCGAGCAGGTGATGTTCATGACCGGCATGGTCTGGGCGCTGCCGGCCAAGGTGATCCTCGTCGGCTCCATGCTGTCGGGCGCCCACATCCTCACGGCCTTCATCGCGGTGACGCTCTCTTCCGTGCGCATGATGCCGATGGTGGCGGCGCTGATCCCGGAAATCCGCACCAGCCGCACGCCGACCTGGCTTCTGCTGTTCCTCTCGCATTTCGTCGCCATCACCGCCTGGGTCTTTGCCATCGAGCGGGTGAACGGCGTGCCGCGCGACGGCCGCGTCGCGTTTTTCGCCGGCTTCGGCATCACGCTGACGCTGCTCAACATCCTGCTCGTCGGGCTCGTCTACGGCGCGGTCTCGGAATTTCCGCCGATCGTTTCGGGCTGCCTTTTCTTTCTGACGCCGGTCTATTTTTTGACCTCAATCTGGATTTCCGCACGCCACCGGGTGATCTACTGGGCGCTCGGCATCGGGCTGGCACTCGGCTGGTTCTTCGCCATCGTCGCGCCGGAATACGATATCCTGCTTGCCGGCGTCATCGGGGGTACGCTCGCCTGGTGGGGTGAGCGGGCACTGCGCCAGCGGGAGGCGCGTTCATGAGTTTCGATGGCCTCTGGCCCTATATCTTCATCGCCGTCGCCGGATGGCTTGCCACCGATCTGTGGCGCTGGGCGGGTGTTCTCGCGGGCAATCGCATCGACGAGAAGTCGGAGGTGCTGAACTGGGTGAAGGCGGTCGCGACCGCACTCGTCGCCGCGGTCATCGCCAAGCTGATCTTCTTTCCGACCGGCACGCTGGAGGCCTCGCCGCTCTGGCTGCGGCTGGGGTCCGTGGTGTTCGGCGGCCTGTGTTTCTTCGTCGGCGGGCGCTTCCGCCAGATCGCCGGCATCGCCGCGGCCATCGGTTTCCTGGCCGCGGGTCTTGCCATTCTCGGGGTGTGATCAGCCCTTCGCCAGCGCCGCCCGGAGCCTCTCGGCATTTGCCGCCAGCACGCCCTGATCTTCCATCGTGCCCGAATGCGGCTTCAGCGCCACGCCCTCGACGCGCGGGATGATATGCACATGCAGGTGGTAGACGGTTTGGCCCGCCGCCGGTTCATTGAACTGGATCACCGTCACGCCGTCGGCCTCGAAAGCCTCCTTGGCCGCGACGGCCACCTTCTGCACGACGGGAAAGAGCCGCGAAAGCGTCTCAGGATCGGCATCGAGGATGTTGCGCGACGGCGCCTTGGGGATGACGAGCGTGTGCCCGTTCGCCTGCGGCATCACATCCATGAAAGCGACCGTGTGCTCGTCCTCGTAGACGCGGTGCGAGGGGATTTCGCCGCGCAGGATTTTGGCGAAGATGTTGTTGGTGTCGTAGGCGCTCATGCTCGTCTCCCGATGATGCTTAGAGCATTTTCGCTTTTAGTCGAGTCGCAAAAACGCTCTATCTCTTTGTTTTCACGAACTTTTATGGAATTGCTCTAGTCGCTTTCGTTTTCGCCGCGGCGGAAGGGACCGTGTTCGGCAAGATATTCGCCCATCGTCTCCACATCGCGGCGCTCGCGCTCCAGATAGTCGGCGACGGCGCGGCGCAGGCCCGGATGGGTGATGAAATGGGCCGAATGGGTGATGGCCGGCAGGTAGCCGCGCGCGAGCTTGTGTTCGCCCTGTGCGCCCGCCTCGACGCGCGCCAGCCGCTTCTCGATCGCGAAATCGATCGCCTGGTGGTAGCAGACCTCGAAATGCAGGAAGGGATGGTCCTCGATGCAGCCCCAATGCCGGCCATAGAGCGCATCGCCGCCGATGAAATTGATCGCACCGGCAACGTAGCGGCCGTTGCGCTTCGCCATGACGAGCAGGATGTCGTCGGCCATGCGCTCGCCGATCAGGCTGTAGAATTCACGGTTGAGGTAGGGCCGGCCCCATTTGCGGCTGCCGGTATCCATATAGAAGGTGAAGAACTGGTCCCAGATCTCTTCCGTCAGGGCCGCACCCGTCAACCAGTCGATCGAGATCCCATGCTCCAGCGCCGCGCGGCGCTCCTTCTTCAGCGCCTTGCGCTTGCGCGAGGCGAGGGTTTCCAGAAAATCGTCATGCGAGCCGTAGCCGGCATTGAGGAAGTGGAACTGCTGGTCCGTGCGGTGCAGGTAGCCCGTCGCCTCGAAGATCGGCATTTCCTGTTCCGGCACAAAGGTGACATGGGCGGAGGAGGCGCCGTGCCTCCGGGCGAGTTCCTTCAGGCCTTCGGCGAGCCCCGATTGTGTCTCGATCAGCGGCTGGTCGGGGCGGTGAAGCAGACGTGGGCCAGTCGCGGGCGTAAACGGGATTGTGGCCTGCAGCTTCGGATAATAGCGCCCGCCGGCGCGCTCGAAAGCATCGGCCCAGCCGTGATCGAAGACATATTCGCCCTGGCTGTGGCTCTTGAGATAGGCGGGCAGGGCGCCGAGGATAGCGCCATCGTCGCCTTCCAGCAGGAGATGCTGGCCGAGCCAGCCCGTTTCGGCGGTGGCGCAGCCGGACTCTTCGAGGGAAGAGAGAAAGGCGTGGCTGACGAAGGGGTTGTAGGGCATGTGCGCGTCGCCCCTGGAGGCGCCGGCAAGGCGCCCCCATTGGTCCGCCGCAATGTCGGCGAAGCTCGTTTCGACGCGGATGCGCACGGGCTCGACCATATCAGGCCGTCAATGCCTCACGGGGATCGAAACCTTCGAAGGTCATCTGGTCCGCGTTGAGCGCCGTGATCGTGCGCGCTTCGTCGTCGCGCACGGTCCAGGTGATGATCTGCTTGCCGAGGTCGCGCTCCTTGCTGATGAAGGCGTTGGGCAGGTGGCCATAATGGTAGGAGATGAAATCGAGACCGAGCTGCATCGCCTCCTCGTGCACCGCAAAATTCTCCGGCCTTGCGCCTTCAGCCGTCAGGCCGACGGGGCGGGTGGTGCCGAGAGCCTTGAGGTCCTTCAAAAGCCAGTGATCGAAGCTCATCAGCGCGACGGGGCCTTCATAGTCCTCGAGCGCGTCGAGCACCGCCATGGCGAAACCTTCGTCGTCACCCTTGCGGCCCTTGAGTTCCAGCACCAGCGGCACGCGGCCCTTCACGAGGTGGAGCAACTGGTTGAGCGTCGGAATGCGGTCCGCCGTGCCGCCGATCGGCAGCAGGCCGAGTTCACCGGCGGTGCGCGCACGCACATCGCCCTCGATGCCGCACAGGCGCTTCAAGTCATCGTCATGGAAGACGACGGGAATGGCATCGGCGGTATATTGCAGGTCGCATTCGATGGCGAAACCGGCATCGGCCGCGCGTGCGAAGGCGGAAAGCGTGTTTTCCCAGACGGCCCGGTTGAGGTCGTGATAGCCGCGATGGGCGATCGGCCTCTCGGTCAGCCAGTTGAATTTATGCATCAGGCGATTTCCATGATGGCGTCGATCTCGACGGCGGCATTGAGCGGCAGCGCGGCCATGCCGACGGCGGCGCGGGCATGTTTGCCGGCGTCACCCAGCGCGCCGACGAGGAAGTTGGACGCACCGTTGATGACGAGGTGCTGTTCGACGAAGTCCGGGGCGGAGGCGACGAAGCCGTTGATCTTGATGATGCGCTTGATGCGCGACAGGTCGCCGAGGGCTGCCTTCGCCTGGGCGAGCAGGCCGAGCGCACACAATTCCGCCGCTTTTTCGCCGCCGGCGACGTCGACGTTCCTGCCGAGATGGCCGGTTACGGCGAGCTTGCCGTCGAGCATCGGCAGCTGGCCGGAAATGTGTAGCACGTTGCCGCTGATGACGAAGGGCACGTAGTTTGCCGCGGGGGCCGCTGCCACGGGGATTTCGTAGCCCAGTTCCTTGACGCGATTCTCGATTTCAGCGGACATTGCGGTCTCCGTCGTTGCTCGCGTTCGGGCCTGCCGTCGCGATATCGAAATGAATAGGGCAGCGCGCGGATATTGCCTCGCTTTTGCCGGAAGAGTTCTTATAACATCGCGACCGACTTCAACAGGAGGAAACGGATGTTTCGTTCAGCCTTTGTCGCGGCCGCCATGGCCGGGGCATGCTTCGCCGGCAGCGGCGTCTCGAGCGCCTTTGCCACGCCGGCGACCGGGCTTGCGCCGCACCGTGCCGTCTACGACCTCCAGCTCAAGGATGCGACCGAGCGCTCGGGCATCGCCGGCATGTATGGCCGCATGGTCTATGAGTTCAACGGCAGCCCCTGCGACGGCTACACGGTAAGCTTCCGTTTCGTCACGCAGGTCAATACCGGCGAGGAGACGCGCCTCACCGACCAGCAGACGACCACCTACGAGGACCTGAAGAACGGCAGCTTCCGCTTCCTCACCCGCTCCTTCACCGACGAAAAGCTGGACAAGGAAGTGCGCGGTTCCGCCCGCGAGGAGAAGCAGGGCGTCAGCGTCGACCTGACGGCGCCGGACAACCGCCAGGTGGAGCTTGCCGCCAGCCGTTTTCCGACCGAACACATGCTGGAAGTCATCGATCACGCCAAGAAGGGCGACCGCTTCTTCGAATCGCGCATCTACGACGGCTCGGATGCGGGCGACAAGACGCTGTTGACCACCGCCGTGGTCGGCAAGAAGGAAACGCCGAAGGCCGGCGACCTTGACGCCGCCAAGGCTGGCGATTTTTCCAAGGATGCGTTCTGGCCGGTGTCGATCGCCTATTACAACGACACCAGCGAGGGCGACGCGCTGCCGGTCTACCGCATGTCCTTCAAGCTCTACGAGAATGGCATCACCCGCGACCTCACCATGGATTATGGCGAGTTCTCGCTGACCGGAAAGCTTGCCAAGCTTGAGATGTTCAAGCAGCAGGAGTGCAAGTAAGCACCCTGCGATCGCATTTTTTAACCCGCTGCCCTTGATTTGCCCGGAAACTGAGGGTATGGGGCAGCCATTCCACACGTAAGGCATGGGATCGTCCGGGAGAAATCCGGACCGTTCCGCCCGGTGGCATTCCTCGATAAGGGATGCTGTTCGCCTTGCGGAGGTTCAACCGGAAAAGGATAACAAGGCATGGCATTGCCCGATTTCTCTATGCGCCAGCTTCTGGAAGCTGGTATTCACTTCGGCCACCAGACGCACCGCTGGAACCCGAAGATGAAGCCGTACATCTTCGGCGATCGTAACAACGTTCACATCATCGACCTGGCACAGACCGTTCCGCTCCTGTCGCGCGCCCTTCAGGTCGTGTCCGACACCGTCGCCGGCGGCGGCCGCGTTCTGTTCGTCGGCACCAAGCGCCAGGCGTCCGACATCATTGCGGACGCTGCCAAGCGTTCGGCCCAGTACTACGTCAACGCTCGCTGGCTCGGCGGCATGCTGACGAACTGGAAGACGATCTCCAACTCGATCCAGCGCCTGCGCAAGCTCGACGAGATCCTGAACTCGGAAGGCTCCGGCTATTCCAAGAAGGAGCGCCTGACCCTCGAGCGCGAACGCGAGAAGCTTGAAAAGGCCCTCGGCGGTATCCGCGACATGGGCGGCACGCCGGACCTGATGTTCATCATCGACACCAACAAGGAATCGATCGCGATCCAGGAAGCCAAGCGTCTCGGCATCCCGGTCGTCGCCGTTATCGACTCCAACTGCGATCCGGACCCGATCGACTTCCCGATCCCCGGCAACGACGACGCTTCGCGTGCCATCGCCCTTTACTGCGACCTGATCGCCCGCGCCGCCATCGACGGCATCGCGCGCCAGCAGGGTGCATCGGGCCGTGACCTCGGCGCATCCGCCGAGGCTCCGGTCGAGCCGGAACTCGAAGCCGAAGCGTAAGGCCGAGGTCGGAGCGAGACATTCGCTCCCGCTTATCTGAGATAACCGAGGCCAGAGAGACGATCCCTGGCCTCGGCTTGTTTGAAGACCCTGTCTGCCGACGATCCCAAGGGTCGTGGTTAAGGCGACAGGTCGGAGGTGATCTTCATCACCCTGTCATATTTCCGGGTACATTCGTTCCCAAAACCTTGAGTTCGCCGGGGTTTCTCGGCGGCACGCAACAAGAACCGACAAGAGGCTCACAATGGCTGAAATCACCGCTGCACTGGTGAAGGAACTGCGCGAAAAGTCCGGCGCAGGCATGATGGACTGCAAGAAGGCGCTGGCTGAAAACGACGGCGACATCGAAGCAGCAATCGACTGGCTGCGCGCCAAGGGCATCGCCAAGGCCGACAAGAAGTCGGGCCGCACCGCCGCTGAAGGCCTCATCGGCGTCGCCACCTCCGGCACCAAGGCCGTTGTCGTCGAAGTCAACTCGGAAACCGACTTCGTTGCCCGCAACGATGCGTTCCAGACGATCGTCCGCGGCGTTGCCGACGTGGCGCTGACCACCGACGGCACCGTTGAAGCCGTTGGCGCCGCCACCTACCCGGCAACCGGCAAGTCGGTCACCGACACGATCAAGGACGCAATCGCCACCATCGGCGAGAACATGAACCTGCGTCGCTCGGTCCTGCTGTCGGTCGAAGACGGCGTCGTTGCGACCTACATCCACAACGCTGCCGCCGACCGTCTCGGCAAGCTCGGTGTTCTCGTGGCGCTGAAGTCCACCGGCGACAAGGAAGCCCTCAACGCCATCGGCCGCCAGGTCGCCATGCACGTTGCTGCAACGGCTCCGCTCGCCATCCGCGCCGAAGAAGTCGATGCTGCCGTCGCCGAACGCGAACGCAACGTCTTCATCGAGCAGTCGCGCGCTTCCGGCAAGCCGGACAACATCATCGAGAAGATGGTTGAAGGCCGCATGCGCAAGTTCTTCGAAGAAGTCGCCCTGCTGTCGCAGGCCTTCGTCATGAACCCCGACATCACCGTCGGCGCTGCCGTCAAGGAAGCTGAAAAGACTGTCGGCGCGCCGATCGAAGTCGTCGGCATGGCCCGTCTCCTGCTCGGCGAAGGCGTCGAGAAGGAAGAGACGGACTTCGCTGCCGAAGTCGCGGCTGTGGCCAAGGGCTGATTTTCTTAATCCCAATCGGGAAAAGAACAGGGCGCCGCGTGACAACGCGGCGCCCTTCGTGTATCCGGCTTGCCGAAATGCCTGCCCCGAATTTTCTTCTGCGGCGAGGGTTGCCCTGTGCCGAACCGCTCCCGGTTCTGGCCGGCTGCCCGATCGGGTGAGCAGGTTCACGAGTTCAGGAGCGACCATGACGGCCAACCCAATCTATAAACGTGTTCTGCTGAAAGCCTCCGGCGAGGCCCTGATGGGCTCGCAAGGCTTCGGCATTGATGTCGCGGTCGCCGATCGCATCGCCTCCGACATCGCCGAAGCCCGCGCGCTGGGCGTGGAAGTGGGCGTCGTCGTCGGCGGCGGCAATATCTTCCGCGGGGTGGCGGTGGCCTCCAAGGGCGGCGACCGGGTGACGGGTGACCATATGGGCATGCTGGCAACCGTCATCAACGCACTGGCGCTCGCGACCTCGCTGCGCAAGCTCGATATCGACACCGTGGTTCTCTCGGCAATCGCCATGCCGGAAATCTGCGAGAGCTTTTCGCAGCGCGCCACACTCTATCACCTGTCGCTCGGCCGCGTGGTGATCTTTGCGGGCGGCACCGGCAATCCGTTCTTCACGACCGATTCTGCCGCAGCGCTCCGCGCCGCCGAAATGGGTGCCGAGGCGATCTTCAAGGGCACGCAGGTCGACGGCATCTATTCCGCCGATCCGAAGAAGGACCCGCACGCCACCCGCTTCGACCGCCTGACGCACAGCGAAGTGCTGGAGCGGGGCCTCGCCGTCATGGACGTTGCCGCCGTGGCGCTGGCGCGCGAAAACCACATCCCGATCATCGTGTTCTCCATCCATGAAAAGGGCGGTTTCGCCGAAATATTGACGGGTGGCGGACGCGGTACCATCGTAACCGACAACTGATTCTCTAGAGGCGAGCACGCCCGATGCGTGCAGCCGTTCCGTGAAAATGGGAGTATTCCGATGAGTGAAGGTATTGACCTGAAGGAACTGAAACGCCGCATGGACGGCGCGATTTCCGCTTACAAGAACGACATTGCGTCGCTGCGCACCGGCCGCGCCTCGGCCAACGTGCTCGATCCGGTGCAGGTCGAAGCCTACGGTTCGCGCGTGCCGCTGAACCAGGTCGCCAACATCTCCGTTCCGGAACCCCGCATGCTGTCGGTTTCCGTGTGGGACAAGAGCATGGTTGGCGCCGTCGAGCGTGGCATCCGCGAATCGAATCTCGGCTTGAACCCGATCATCGACGGCCAGAACCTGCGCATCCCGCTGCCGGAGCTCAATGAGGAGCGCCGCAAGTCGCTTGTGAAGGTCGCGCACGACTATGCCGAAAAGGCCAAGGTGGCGATCCGCCATGTGCGCCGCGACGGCATGGACGACCTCAAGAAAGCCGAAAAGGATGGCGATATCGGCCAGGATCTGAGCCGCAGCCAATCCGAAAGGGTGCAGAAGATGACCGACGAGACGATTTTGGACGTCGATCGCTTGCTTGCCGAGAAGGAAAAGGAAATCATGCAGGTTTGAGGCGCCCGCCTCGCATCTTTTCTCCATTCCGGATCGCTCATGAACCAACTCTCGCCCAGCACCGTACCGGCACACGTCGCCATCATCATGGATGGCAATGGACGCTGGGCGAGTGCGCGCGGCCTGCCGCGTGCCATGGGACACCGCAAGGGTGTCGAATCCGTGCGTGAGGCTGTTCGCACGGCCGCCGAAAGCGGCGTGCGCTACCTCACGCTCTTTGCCTTCTCCTCGGAAAACTGGAGCCGGCCCGAAAGCGAGATCACCGATCTCATGGGCCTCCTGAAGACCTTCATCCGGCGCGACCTTGCGGTGCTGCACCGGGAGAACGTGCGCATCCGCGTCATCGGCGACAAGTCGAACCTGTCGAGCGACATCCTGCCGCTGCTTCTGGAAGCGGAGGACACGACGCGGGCGAACAGCGGCATCACGCTGGTCATCGCCTTCAACTACGGCTCGCGCGACGAGATCGCCCGTGCGGTGCGCACGCTTGCCGCCGAGGTCGCCGCCGGCCGCCTCGATCCGGCCGAGATCACCTCGGAGCGCATCGGCGCATCGCTCGATACTGCCGGCATTCCCGATCCCGACCTCATCATCCGCACCAGCGGCGAGGAGCGGCTGTCGAATTTCCTGCTCTGGCAGGCGGCCTATGCCGAACTGATGTTCGTTCCCGATTTCTGGCCCGACTTTTCGCGCGAGACCTTCCTTGCCGCGCTGTCGCGCTATTCTATGCGCGAGCGCCGGTTCGGCGGCTTGCAGGCCGCAAAGACCCTTGCGGTGGGCTCCTGATGCAGAGTGAACTGCGTCTGCGCATCCTCTCCGGCATCGTGCTGGCTATCGTCGTGCTCGTCGCGACCTGGCTCGGCGGTTTCGCCTTTCGCGTGCTCGCCTCGGCCATAGCGCTCCTCATCTATTATGAATGGTCGACGATCACGCGCTTGCCGGAAACGGATTTCCGCGCCAATGCGTTCGGCTGGCTGTCGGTCGGCGTGATCGCGCTTCTGGTGGTCTTCGGCATCGACGAATTCGCCATGCCCGCGCTGATCGGCGCGACGCTGATCGGCATCGTCTATGCCTTCGCCCTCCAGGGCAGCGGCTGGCTTGCAGGCGGCATCGTCTATGCCGGCCTGACGGCGATTTCGCTCGCCGCCATCCGCGGCGATACGGCGCATGGCTTTGCCGCCATGCTGTTCATCTTCGCCGTCGTCTGGGCGACGGATATTCTCGCCTATTTCGTCGGGCGCGCCATCGGCGGGCCAAAACTCGCGCCGCCGATCTCGCCGGGAAAGACCTGGTCGGGGGCGATCGGCGGGGCGATTTCCGCCGTCATCGCCGGCACGCTTGTGCACATGGCCTTCTTTTCGCTGAACGGCCTCTGGGTGCCCGTCATGGCGCTGGTGCTGTCGGTTTTCAGCCAGGTTGGTGATCTTTTCGAGTCCTTCATCAAGCGCCGTTTCGGCGTAAAGGACTCAAGCCGTCTCATTCCGGGACATGGCGGCGTCATGGACCGGGTTGACGGCCTTGTTTTTGCCTGCTTCGCCGCGTTCCTCATTGCACTTGGCGATGCGATCGTGTCGGGCACCGCGAACACGCCGGCCGGCGTGTTCCTTTTCGGCCCGTAATCGCGACACATTGGGGATTGCTCATGGAAATGCTGGCTGGCTCCGTTGGGTTCGTGACGGGCTATATCATTCCCTTCCTGGTCGTGCTGACGCTCATCGTCTTCGTGCACGAGATGGGCCACTACCTGGCGGGCCGCTGGTCCGGCATCGGCATCACCGCCTTTTCCGTCGGCTTCGGCCCGGAACTTTTCGGGTTCAATGACCGGCACGGCACGCGCTGGAAGCTCTCCGCCATTCCGCTCGGCGGCTATGTCAAGTTCCTCGGCGACGACGACCCGGCCTCGATTCCAGACTATGACGCGGTCGCATCGCTGCCGGAGGCGGTGCGCAAGCGCACGTTCCTCGGTGCTGCCCTGTGGAAAAGAGCGGTGACGGTCGCTGCCGGTCCGATCGCCAATTTCGTGCTCGCCATCGCCATCTTCGCCGTGATGTTCACCATCTACGGCCGCCAGATCGCCGATCCCATCGTCGCCGAAGTCCGCCCGGACAGCGCCGCCTCAGAGGCGGGCGTGCTCCCCGGCGACCTGCTCGTGGCGCTTGACGGCAATCCGGTCACCACCTTCGACGACGTGCGCCGCTATGTCAGCGTGCGCCCGGAACTGACGATCAACGTGACGGTGCGCCGCGACGGCCAGGATCTCGTCCTTCCGATGGTGCCCAAGCGCACCGAGATCACCGACCAGTTCGGCAACAAGATCGAGCTCGGCCTGATCGGCATCGTCACCAACCAGGAAACCGGCAATTTCCGCGTCGTGGAATATGGCCCGGTCGAGGCGGTGGGGCAGGGCGTGCTGCAAAGCTGGCACATCGTGACGGGCACGTTCGACTATCTCGGAAACCTCGTTACGGGCCGCATGAAGGCCGATCAGCTCGGCGGACCCATCCGCGTCGCGCAGGCTTCCGGCCAGATGGCGACGCTGGGTGTTGCCGCTCTGCTGCAGCTCGCTGCCGTTCTCTCTGTTTCCATTGGACTTTTGAACCTGATGCCGGTTCCGGTACTTGATGGCGGCCACCTGATGTTCTATGCGGTGGAGGCTATCCGGGGCAGGCCTGTCGGGCCCGGGGCGCAGGAGATCGCATTTCGCATCGGCATGGCGCTGGTGCTCATGCTGATGGTGTTTGCGACCTGGAACGACATATCCATGCTTCTCGGCTGAGGTTTGCCGGGCTACCGGCAGTGAATGCCGGCATTGCCGGCAGGGAATCAAAAGGGGTGCCGCTCTCGCCGACGCAGTCGTGCTAACGCTCTGTTTACCGTAATGAAACGGATGTAGTGACCTTCGGGCCACGGTTGGAATTGAAGTAAACAGAAATTAACGCGTGACCTTGCTTAGATGGCAAAAGCGGTTAAAACGGCAAACGTGACCGGAATCGGGCGTACGCGCCTGCCGGGACGTTGAAACGAAGGTAAGTAGTGAAGATGAAAGCTGGTTCAAAATTTTTGAACGCCGTGTCGGCCGTTGCATTGTCGGCCACGATGGTTGTCACGGGCGGCTCTTTTGCCACGCTTGTCTCCGCCACGGCCGCCGAGGCCGCCGTCATTCGCAGCATCCAGGTGAATGGCGCTGACCGCGTCAGCGCTGATACGGTCAAGGCCAATGTCACCATTGTGCCCGGCAAGGCCTTTTCCAACGCCGATATCGACGCCTCCGTGCGCCGCCTGTTTGCCACCGGCTACTTCTCCGATGTGAAGATCTCGGTTTCCGGCAGCACGCTCGTCGTCGTGGTCGATGAAAACCAGCTCATCAATCAGGTCGTCATCAACGGCAACCGCAAGATCAAGGACGACAAGCTGCAGGGCGTCCTGCGCTCGCAGTCGCTCGGTCCGTATAGCGAGACTGCCGTCGAAGCCGACAAGCAGGCGATCCGCGATGCCTATGCCGCGATCGGCCGCAGTGACGCCACCGTCACGACGCAGGTCTATCCGCTCGGCAATGGCCGCGTGAACCTCGCCTATATCGTCGATGAAGGTGACCGCACGAAGATCTCTCAGATCAATTTCGTCGGTAACGAAGCCTACAGCAACAGCCGTCTGCGCGCCGTTATCGTCACCAAGAAGTCGAACTTCCTGTCCTTCCTTACCCGCAAGGACGTTTATAGCGAAGACAAGCTGCGCGCTGACGAGGAGTCGCTGCGCCAGTTCTACTTCAACAACGGCTATGCCGACTTCCGCGTGATTTCGTCGGAAGCCGTGCTTGACGAATCCTCCAACGAATATGTTGTGACCTTCACGGTCGAGGAAGGCCAGCGCTACGACTTCGGCCAGGTGAACGTCGAATCGACGGTCGAAGGCATCGATGGCGCGGAGCTTCAGGGCCTCGTCGAATCGCGCCCGGGCAGCACCTACCGCGCTCGCGACGTGCAGGACACGATGTCGGAAATCTCCAAGCGCGTTGCGGCTAACGGTTATCCGTTTGCCCGCGTGACGCCGCGCGGCAACCGCGACCTCGGCAACGGCACGATCGCCGTCGATTACCTCGTCGACCAGGGCGAGCGCGCCTATGTCGAGCGCATCGAGATCCGCGGCAACACCCGCACGCGTGATTACGTGATCCGCCGCGAGTTCGATATCGGCGAAGGCGACGCCTTCAACCAGGAAGTCATCACGCGCGCCAAGCGCCGCCTCGAGGCCCTCGGTTACTTCTCCACCGTGAACATCACGACCGCGCCGGGCAGCCAGTCTGACCGCGTCGTCCTGGTGGTCGATGTTCAGGACCAGTCGACCGGTTCGTTCGGTATCGGCGCCGGTTACGAAACGGGCAAGAACGGCGGCATCAAGCTTGAAGCGTCGGTGGAAGAAAAGAACTTCCTCGGTCGCGGCCAGTATATCCGCGTGGCTGCCGGTGGCGGCGAGAACTCGCGCGATTACAGCCTGTCGTTCACGGAACCCTATTTCCTCGGCTACCGCTTGGCTGCCGGCTTCGATGTCTTCAAGAACGAAGACGAGAGCGAAGATTACTACAGCGTCAACACGGAAGGCTTCACGCTGCGCGTGACGGCCCCGATCACGGAAGACCTGTCGACGTCGCTGCGCTACAGCTACACGAAGCTCGACTACAATTCCGGCGATCTGGACGAACTGTCGTCGCCCTACCGTTACGTGGTCACCGAAGGTCCTTGGGTTCGCTCCTCGGTTTCGCACAGCGTGACCTATGACACGATCGACGACCGCACGCTGCCGCGTGAAGGTATGTTTGCCCAGATCACCCAGGAATTTGCCGGCCTCGGTGGCGATTCGGACTACTACAAGATTTCGGGCAAGGCACGTTACTTCCACATGCTGCTCGAAGATGCTGATGTCATCGGCTCGCTCTCGGTCAGCGGTGGCCACATGTGGGGCCGCGGCGACACGAAGGTGTTCGACCAGTTCACGCTTTCGGCCAGCGACATCCGCGGCTTCGAATCGGGCGGCATCGGCCCGCGCGCGACGTCGACGGACGACGCACTCGGCGGCAAGACCTACTTTACGGCCTCTGCTGAAGCATCCTTCCCGCTGCCGTTCATCTCGCGGGATTCGGGCCTGCGCGGCGCCGTCTTTGCCGATGCCGGCACGCTTTACGGCAACGACGTCAAGACGGTCGCAGCCGACCGGGTGCGTGGCGAAAGCATGAGCATCCGCGCCTCTGTCGGCGCCAGCGTGATTTGGGCTTCGCCCTTCGGTCCGCTGCGTCTCGACTACGCGGTTCCGGTCAAGAAGGAAAACTTCGACGAGGTGCAGCGCTTCAAGTTCGGCATCGCGACGCAGTTCTGATATAGGCAGTCCAGAACTGCGAGAAAACGGACGTTCTGGAGTCATGCCGATGGAGCATAACTGGTTTTTTCCGCCCCATGACGGCATTCGTCTGGGTGATCTTGCGGCGACGCTTGGGGCGGAACTTGCCGATGCTGCACATGCCGACCGTGTCGTGCGCAGCGTTTCGCCCGTCAACAGGGCAAAAGAGGGCGACCTCTGTTACATCCTCTCCCGTAAATTCCGCGGCGAGCTTGCGACCTGTGCGGCCTCGGCCATCCTCTGCGATCGATCGCTTGCAGCGCTCGTCCCGTCGCATGTCGCCGTCCTGCTTTCCACGCGCCCGCACACCGCCTTTGCGCTCGCCGGCGAGTTGCTGCACGGCTCTGCCATGCGGCCCGAGCCGATGACGTCTGCGGTGGGCATTGCGCCCGGCGCCTATGTCGATCCTGAAGCGCGTATCGAGCCCGGCGTGTCCATCGAACCGATGGCGGTGATCGGCAAGGGCGCGGAGATCGGCGAGGGCACGCATATCGGCCCTGGCGCGATCATCGGCGCTGGCGTGCGCATCGGGCGCAATTGCTCGATTGCCGCCGGCACCACGGTGCAATGCGCGCTCGTCGGCAACAATGTCATCCTGCATCCCGGCGTGCGCGTCGGCCAGGATGGTTTCGGCTATGCGCCGGGCCTGAAGCCGGGCATGATCAAGATCGTGCAGATCGGCCGCGTCATCATCCAGGACAATGTGGAGATTGGCGCGAACACCACGATCGACCGTGGCACGATGGACGACACGGTGATCGGCGAGGGGACCAAGATCGACAACCAGGTCCAGGTCGGCCACAACGTGCGCATCGGCCGCCATTGCGGCATCGTCAGCGGCGTCGGCATTGCCGGCAGCGCACGCATCGGTGATGGCGTGATGATCGGGGGGGCGGCCGGCATCAACGGCCATATCACCATCGGTGACGGCGCGCAGATCGCCGCGATGAGCGGCGTCGTTGCCGATATCCCGGCAGGCGAGAAATACGGTGGCGTTCCGGCTCGTCCGATGCGCGACTTCCTACGTGACATGGCGGAGATCGCCATGCGTTCCAGCACTCGAGTCCAGAAGAAGGGGGGCAATGATGAGTGAAGAGACCAAGGCAACGCTTGGCGTGGCTGACCTGCGTGAAATCCTGACGCTACTTCCTCACCGCTACCCCTTCCTCCTCGTCGACAAGATCATCGAGATCGACGGCGACGAACGGGCGATCGGCATCAAGAACGTGACGGTGAACGAGCCCCATTTCATGGGCCACTTCCCCGATCATCCGATCATGCCCGGCGTGTTGCTCATCGAAGGCATGGCGCAGACCGCAGGCGCCATCTGCGCGCGCAAATCGCGCTCCGGCTCCAACCTCGTCTACTTCATGACCATCGACAATGCCCGCTTCCGCAAGCCCGTCGTGCCCGGCGACCGCGTCGAGTTCCATGTCGTGAAGCAGAAGCAGCGCGGCAATATCTGGAAGTTTCATTGCGATGCAAAAGTTGATGGGCAACTTGTCGCCGAAGCTGATATCGGCGCGATGATCGTGAAGAAGGAAGACGCCTGAAAATGATTGCCGCCAGCGCGAAGATCCATCCGCTCTCCGTCATCGAGGACGGGGCGGTCGTCGGTGAGAACGTCGTCGTCGGCCCCTTCTGCCATGTCGGGGCCAAGGTCGTTCTCGGCGATGACGTGGAGCTTCTGACGCATGTCGTCGTTACCGGCCGCACGGATATCGGCCGCGGCACCCGCATCTTCGCCAATGCCGTCGTCGGCGGCGATCCGCAGAGCATACACCATGACGGCGCCGAGACGACGCTGACCGTGGGTGCGAACTGCGTCATCCGCGAAGGCGTGACGATGAATGCCGGCACCACCGAGGGCGGCGGCAGGACAGTCGTCGGCGACAACAACCTGTTCCTCGCCAATTCGCACGTCGCGCATGATTGCCAGCTCGGCAACCACATCATCCTGTCGAACAATGTCATGCTCGCCGGCCATGTGACGGTCGAGGATCGCGTCATTCTCGGCGGCGGCTCGGCCGTGCACCAGTTCACCCGCATCGGCCGCCAGGCCTTCATCGGCGGCCTTTCCGCGGTCTCCTACGACGTCATTCCCTACGGCATGCTGAACGGCAATCCCGGCGTGCTCGGTGGCCTCAACGTCGTCGGCATGAGCCGCGCCGGCATGGAGAAGGCGACGATCCACCAGGTCCGCCGCGCCTTCAAGCAGATCTTCGACGGCGAGGGTTCCATCCGCGTCAACGCCGCCGCGATCCGCGATGAATATGCCGACTGCGTGCCGGTCATGCACATCCTCGATTTCATCGCTGCCGACAGCGACCGCGCGCTCTCCTCGCCGAACCGCGGCAAGGGCTGAGCGGCATGGCGGACGGCCGGCCCCTCGCGCGCGACCGGCTGGCCATCATCGCCGGCGGCGGCCTGCTGCCGCGCTACGTTGCCGATGCAGCGCGAGCGCGCGGCGAAAATCCCTACATTCTGGCCCTCACCGACGAGTCCGTGCAGGACTGGTCCGACTTCGACCATCAGGTAATCTCGATCGGCAACTATGCCGGCATCGGCGCGGCCTTCCGCGCTGAGGGCATAGGCCGCGCTGTGCTGTCCGGTTCCGTGCGCCGCCGTCCCGAATGGCGCGATATCCGCGCGCCGCTGAAGGCGCTGACGGCCCTGCCGTCCGTGGTGCGCACGCTGCTGAAGGGCGGCGACGATACCGTGCTGAAGATGGTCATCCGCCTGATCGAGGCCGAAGGCGTGCGTGTCGTCGGCGCGCAGGACATAGTGCCCGACCTTCTCGGCAGCGAAGGCCCGCTCGGCGCCGTCGCGCCGGACGAGGCCGCCAGAGCCGACATTGCCGCCGCCGCTGCCGCCGCACTCGCGCTCGGCCGGCTCGACGTGGGGCAGGGCGCCGTTGCGCTCGGTGGCCGCGTGGTGGCGCTGGAGGGCGCGGAGGGCACGGATGCGATGCTGGAGCGCGTGGCGGGCCTGCGCGCGGCCGGCCGCATTTCTACACGCCGCAAAGGCGTGCTGGTAAAGCTCTGCAAGCCGGAACAGGACCTGCGCGCCGACCTGCCGTCGATCGGCGTGGAAACCTTGCGCCGCGCCCATGCCGCCGGGCTTGCCGGCATTGCGGTAGAGGCCGGGCGCTCGCTGGTGCTGGAGCGCGCGGCGCTTGTAGCTGAGGCGGATGCGCATGGCCTCTTCGTCACGGGCATCGTGCCGGAACGAACGGAGCTGCGGCGATGACGGAAAGACCCTTGAAAATCGGCATCATCGCCGGCGAAGTGTCGGGCGACCTGCTTGGCGGCGACCTCATCGCGGCCCTGCGCAAGGCCCATGCCGGCGAAATCGACCTCATCGGCGTTGGCGGCGAGGCGTTGCAGGGGCAGGGGCTCCAATCGCTGTTCGATTTCTCCGAACTCTCCATCATGGGCATTTCGCAGGTGCTGAAGCGCCTGCCGTCTCTGCTGCGCCGCATCCGCCAGACTGCGGAAGCCATCATCGCTGCGCGCCCGGACGTGCTCGTCATCATCGACAGCCCGGATTTTACCCACCGTGTCGCGCGCCGCGTGCGCAAGGCGCTGCCGGACCTGCCGGTCGTCAACTATGTCTGCCCGAGTGTGTGGGCCTGGAAGGAAGAGCGCGCGCCGCGCATGCGCGCCTATGTCGACCATGTGCTCGCGTTGCTGCCCTTCGAGCCCGCCGTGATGGCGCGACTCGGCGGCCCCGCGACCACCTATGTCGGCCATCGGCTGATCGGCGATCCCGACATCCAGCGCGTGCGCGCCGCAAGGCTCGCCCGGCCGGCGCGCAGCGAACCCATCTGCCTGCTGCTTCCCGGCTCGCGCAGCACCGAGATCAGCCGCCTGCTGCCGGCCTTCGGCGAGGCTGCCCGGGAGCTGACCGCCCGCACGCCCGGCACGCGTTTCCTGCTGCCGACCCTGCCGCGGCAGGAGGCGCTTGTGCGCAACCTGACGGCCGACTGGCCGGTGAAGCCGCAGATCACTCTCTCCACCGCCGAAAAATGGCAGGCCTTTGCCGAGGCCGATGCCGCGATCGCGGCGTCCGGCACGGTCATCCTGGAACTGGCGCTCGCCCGCGTCCCTGTCATCTCCACCTATCGGCTCGACTGGCTGGCGAACCTCTATCTCGGCCGGATCCGGGTGTGGACCGCGGCGATCCCCAACATCATCGCCGACTATGCTGTCGTGCCGGAATATCTGAACGACATGGTGCGCCCCGGGGCGCTCACGCGCTGGTTCGAGCGGCTTTCCGCCGACACGATCGAGCGCCGCGCCATGCTGGAGGGATATGACCTCGTCTACGAACGCATGCAGACCGAGCGCCCGCCCGGCGAGACCGGCGCGGCCGTCATCCTCGATCTCCTCGCAACAAAAAAGCCCGGTCGAAACTGACCGGGCTTTTTCATGTGGTTCTGCCAAAAAATCAGCGCTTGGAAACCGGCAGGTAATCGCGCTTCGGTTCGCCGATATAGAGCTGGCGCGGGCGGCCGATGCGCTGTTCCGGGTCTTCGATCATTTCGTTCCACTGGGCGATCCAGCCGACCGTGCGGGCGAGCGCGAAGAGCACGGTGAACATGGTGGTGGGGAAGCCCAGCGCCTTCAGCGTGATGCCGGAGTAGAAGTCGATGTTCGGGTAGAGCTTCTTCTCGATGAAATACTCGTCCGTCAGCGCGATGCGTTCAAGTTCCATCGCGACTTCCAGCATCGGATCGTCCTTGATGCCGAGCTCGCCGAGAACCTCGTGCGTCGTCTTCTGCATGATGCGCGCGCGCGGGTCGTAGTTCTTGTAGACGCGGTGGCCGAAGCCCATCAGGCGGAACGGATCGTTCTTGTCCTTGGCCTTGGCGACATATTCCGGAATGCGCTCGACCGAGCCGATTTCCGCCAGCATGTTGAGCGCCGCTTCGTTGGCGCCGCCATGCGCCGGGCCCCAGAGGCAGGCGATGCCGGCCGCGATGCAGGCGAACGGATTGGCGCCCGAAGAGCCGGCGAGGCGAACGGTCGAGGTCGAGGCGTTCTGCTCATGGTCGGCATGCAGGATGAAGATGCGGTCCATGGCGCGCGCCAGAACCGGGTTCACCACATAGTCCTCGCAGGGCACGGCAAAACACATGCGCAGGAAATTCGAGGCGTAGTCGAGGTCGTTCTTCGGGTAAACGAAGGGCTGGCCGATATGGTACTTATAGGCCATGGCGGCGATCGTCGGCATCTTGGCGATCATGCGCAGCGAAGCGACCATGCGCTGGTGCGGATCGGTGATATCGGTCGAGTCGTGGTAGAAGGCCGACAGCGCGCCGACACAGCCGCACATGACAGCCATCGGATGTGCATCGCGGCGGAAGCCGGTGAAGAAGCGGCTCATCTGCTCGTGCACCATGGTGTGGTGCGTGACGCGGTAGTCGAAGTCGTCCTTCTGGGTCTTGGTCGGCAGTTCGCCGTACAACAGAAGGTAGCACACTTCGAGGAAGTCGCCGTGTTCGGCAAGCTGCTCGATCGGGTAGCCGCGGTGCAGAAGCACGCCTTCGTCGCCGTCGATATAGGTGATCTTCGATTCGCACGAGGCGGTGGAGGTGAAGCCGGGATCGTAGGTGAAGGCGCCGGTATTCTTGTACAGCGTGCCGATGTCGATCACATCGGGACCGATCGTGCCGGATCGCGTCGGCAGCTCGACCGACTTGCCACCGAACGATACATCCGCGATTGTTCCTGTCATAACGATCCTCCGTTGTTTCAAATGGTGGCACAGTTTCGTGCCGCAACCATGAACATGCTCGTTTTGCTAGCCCATTTACGATGCGCTGCCAAGCGATACCAAAGGCAAATTGTGCATTGCGATAACGGGCTTTCCGGCAACGCAATATCTACCCTTTCCGGCAAGTTGCAAGCAACTTCTGAGGGTGGTTTTCGTGTTGCGGAGGGCGCATGCTTTCTGTTTGGCTTAGTATTAATTCGCCCTACTTTTGATTGAAGATTTCTGCGACGGGTTGCATAATCGCCGGGGGAACCTGCGGGGCCGAGTGCATGGCCAGGATCGACATCGCGGAGAAGCATGCGGCGCGCGAGGCAGAGGCCTGGGGCGTCGCGCCGGCTGGCGATTCGCTGCCGATACCGGCTTTGCCAGTGCCTCGTCGCAACGCCGCACTTGTTGCCTATGCGCGCGCCGTCGGCCGGGTTCGGGAAAGCCTTGCCGGCCAGAGAATTGATGCCGCCTTCGCCGAGGAGCGGGCGCACGGCCACTTCTTCCTGTTCGTGCCGGTCTTCCTCGGCATCGGCGCCGCGCTGTGGTTTGCCGCCGCTACCGATCCGCCAATTTATGCCCTGCAGCTTCTCGCCTGCGTTACGTTCTGGCCCGCCTGGCGGCTGCGGTATCGGGAGGACTGGGTGGCACTCGCCGCGGGTGCCGCTTTTCTCGTTCCCGTGGGCATGCTGCTTGCGGCCCTGGAAAGCGCCCGCCTCGACACCGTCGTCCTCGATACACCGGTCACCACGCAGATCAGCGGCCGCGTGCTGTCCCGCGAAAGCGACGAGCGCGGCGCGATCCGCTACCGTATCGCGCTGGAGGCGACGCGCGATCCGGTGCTGAAGCGGCCGCCCGGCATCGTCACGCTGCTCGCCCGCAGCCGGCACGAGCCGATCGCGATCGGCACGGGCATAACGGGGCGCGCGCGCCTCGGGCCGCCGTCCGGCCCGGCCTTGGCGGGCCTCAACGATTTTGCTTTCGATGCCTATTTCGCCGGCACCGGCGCCGTCGGCTATTTTTACAGCGCGCCCAAAGGTGTTGCGACCGGCGAGGCGGGGCTTGAAGGTCGGGTAAGGCAGGAGATCGCGCGCTGGCGCAACAACCTGACCGAGCATATTCGGGGCCGCATCGGCGGCGATGCCGGGGCGATCGCCGCGGCACTGGTGACGGCGGAACAGCGGGCGATCGGCGCGGAGACGGTCGAGGCGCTACGGCAGGCGGGGCTTGCGCATGTATTGGCCATTTCAGGGCTCAACATGGTGCTCGCCGCCGGCACCTTTCTCGTCGGTGCTCGCATGCTGATGGCGCTGATTCCGGGCTTTTCCGAGCGCTATCCGGCCAAGAAGATTGCCGCCGTCGGCGCGCTCATCATGGTGACGCTCTACATCCTCGTCTCGGGCGGCGCGCTCTCGGCCGTGCGGTCGTGGATCATGATCTGCGTCATGCTTGTGGCCGTGCTCTTCGGACGATCGGCCATCAGCCTGCGCAATGTCGCGCTCTCGGCGATCCTCATCCTGCTGGTGACACCGTCGGCCGTCACCAATCCCGGCTTCCAGATGTCCTATGCGGCGACGCTCGGACTCGTCGCGGGCTATGCGGCCTGGCGCGAGCGGCCGATGCGGCGGGAAAGCCGGGGAGGGCCGCTGCAATTGTTCGGCGGCTCGCTCGGCCGCTTTTTCGGCGGGCTCATGCTTTCCTCGCTGATCGGCGGTTTTTCCACGCTGATCTATTCCATCGGCCATTTTCACCGCATTCCCGCCTATGGCCTTGCCGGCAATCTTTTGGCGATGCCGGTGATCAGCACGATCGTCATGCCCTTCGGCCTCATCGCCGTGCTGCTGATGCCGTTCGGCCTCGACGCCATTCCCTTCGCGATCATGGGCAAGGGCATCGAGTGGATGATCGCGCTTTCGACCTGGGTCGCAAGCTGGAAAGGCGAAATCGTCACCGGTCAGATTCCGCAGTCCGCCTTCCTGCTGGTCGGCCTCGGCGGCGGTCTAGCCTGCATTTTGCGCACCCGGCTGCGCCATTCCGGAACGCTGCTCGTCATGCTCGGGATCGTCATCGCCTGCTGGCCGGACGAACGCCGCGCGCCGGAAGTGCTGGTCTCGGAAGACGGCCGTCTCGTGGCGATCCGGCGCGGTGACACCGTTGCGACGAACCGCGCAAGGCCGCCGGACTTCATCTATGCGCAATGGCGCCGCGCGCTGCGGCTCGGCGAGCTCGTCAAGCCGGAGATGCGCAAGAGCGAAGGCGTGACGATAGAGGATGCCGCCGCACCCGCTGAAGGGCCTGAAAAGCAGAGGAAGCCACGCCGCAAGGCGGACCGGCAGAAGGCGAAGGACGCCATGGCATCCGCCCTGGAGGCGGCGGGAAAGGGTACGGGCTTCATCTGCGAAACAAAGGCATTCTGCGCCGCGGTCTCGCCGAGCGGCTGGCGGATCGTCACGCTGGAAGACCTCGCCTTCCTCGGCACCGCCTGCGATGCTGCCGACCTCGTCGTCGTGTCCCAGGCCCTGCGGCTGGAAGCGTGCCGCTCCGGTGCCCGGCTGATGACGGCTCGCCATCTGCGGCGCACAGGCGCCCTGGAAATCCAACCCGGCGCTGAAAAAACCGCTTCAACACTTTCCGAAGCCGAGATCACGCGCGCCGTCGAAACCCTCGACCGGCCCTGGTCCCGCCACCGCACCTATGATTGGCGCAGCGGCACCTTCGAGGCCGAGACGGCGCTCAATGATAGCGGCGAATGAGGCCGACGAGCTTGCCCTGGATCTTCACGCGGTCCGGGCCGAAGATGCGGGTCTCGTAGGCCGGGTTTGCGGCTTCGAGCGCGATGGAGGCGCCCTTGCGGCGGAAGCGCTTCAGCGTCGCCTCCTCGTCGTCGACGAGCGCCACGATAATCTCGCCCGGATTGGCGGTGGTGGCGTTGCGGATGATCACCGTGTCGCCGTCGAGGATGCCGGCCTCGATCATCGAGTCGCCCTTGACCTCCAGCGCATAATGATCGCCGTTGCCGACCATCTCGGCCGGCACCATGATCTCATGGGTGTTGTTCTGGATGGCGGAGATCGGCACACCGGCGGCGATGCGTCCCATGACCGGCACGGAGACCGAAGACGACATGTCCGCCTGCAGCGTGCGCTGCACGGGGGCGGCCGGCACGGGCTGCTTGCCGCGGCTGCCTTCGATGACGGCAGGCGAAAAACCGCGGCGCGGCTGGAGGCTCGGCGAATAGGCTTCGGGAAGCTTGATGACTTCCAGCGCGCGCGCGCGGTTGGGTAGGCGGCGGATGAAGCCGCGCTCTTCCAGCGCCGTGATGAGGCGGTGGATGCCGGACTTGGACGCGAGATCGAGCGCATCCTTCATCTCGTCAAACGATGGAGGGATACCGGACTCCTTCATCCGTTCATGAATGAACAGGAGAAGTTCCTGTTGTTTCCGCGTGAGCATGGCCCCTCCACCGAGAATCTTGAAACAATCCAGAATCGTGAAACAAATCCAGAACAGACACTATCTGTTCCATATGTGTTCTGCAAGGCCTTGGAAATAATAATATTGTTCAGGCGGAGGGTTCGCGCAGGAGAAGGACTTCGCAGGGATCGCCTTCGGGCACGGCCGGGGCGTATGGCGGGCGGATCAGCAGGCCTTCCGATTCGGCGAAGACCTTCATCATCGAGGAATCCTGCTTGCCGAAGGGGGTGACGCGCAGGTCGCCGGCCGGTCCCCGGATTATGCGGGCGCGAACATAATCCTGCCGCTGGTCGTTTTCCTTGAGCGGCACGGCGGCGATGGCCGGGTGCCGGCGGTTTTTTGCGGGCAGGCGGGCGAGGCGGCGCACCAGCGGCTCCAGGAAGAGCAGCGAGCAGACGAGGCTGGAGACCGGGTTGCCGGGAAGGCCCAGAACCTGGATATCCCCCAGCCGGCCGACCATCAGCGGTTTTCCGGGGCGCATGGCGATGCGCCAGAAATCGAGTTCCATGCCGGCCTCGCCGAGCACCGGCTGCACGAGATCGAAATCACCGACGGAGGCGCCGCCGAGCGTCACGAGCACGTCGATATCGAGCGTCAGCGCGTTGCGCACGGCTTCCAGGATCGCCTGCTTGTCGTCGCCGACGATGCCGAGGTCGATCACCTCCGCGCCGGCCGCCCGCGCGAGCGCCGAAACGCCGTAGGTGTTGGAGGCGATGATCTGGCTGGCGCCGGGCGGCGTTCCGGGCGGGACGAGCTCGTCGCCGGTCGCAAGCACCGCGATGCGCGGGCGGGCGTAGACTGTCAGCGCCGGATGGTTCATCGCGGCGGCGACGGTCAGGCGGCCGGCATCGAGCACGGCGCCGGCCTTCAGCACGGTCTCGCCTTCGGAAAAATCCTGCCCGCGCGGGCGGACATGGCGGCCCTTCGGCGTTAGGAAGGTCGTGCGGATATGGCCGTCTTCCAGCTTTTCCGCGTCTTCCTGAAGAAGCACGGTATCGGCGAACGCGGGCAAGGGCGCGCCGGTGAAGATGCGCACGGCCTCGCCGGGGCCGGCGGAGCCTTCGAAAGCATGGCCGGCGGAGGAGAGGCCGACGACCTTCAGGATGGCGCCGAGCGTTGCGATATCCGCGTGGCGAACGGCGTAGCCGTCCATGGCGGAATTGTCGAAGGGCGGCTGGGTCAGGCGCGCGGCGATGTCTTCGGCGAGCACGCGGCCTTGCGCGTCATGCAGCGAAACCGTCTCCGTCCGCTGTGTCGGCTTGGCCCGGGAAAGCAGGCGGTCGAGGGCGTCGGCGACGGGGAGGAGCGACATCAGGCGTTTGCCCGCTTGTAGTCGCCGGAGCGGCCGCCGGATTTTTCGACGAGCCGGATGCCGCCGACCTCCATCTCGCGGTCGGCGGCTTTCGCCATGTCGTAGATGGTGAGGCAGGCGACGCTGACGGCGGTGAGCGCCTCCATCTCCACGCCGGTGCGGCCGGTGAGCTTCGCCATGGCCTCGACGCGCAGGCCGGGCAGCGCGGGGTCCTCGCGGATTTCGACGGCGACCTTGGTGAGCATTAGCGGGTGGCAGAGCGGAATGAGGCTCGACGTCTGCTTGGCGGCCATGATGCCGGCAAGGCGCGCCGTGCCGATCACGTCGCCCTTCTTGGCGTCGCCCTTGAGGATGAGATCGAGGGTCGCGGGCGCCATGCGGATGAAACCTTCGGCAACGGCGATGCGCACCGTTTCCGCCTTGTCGCCGACATCCACCATGTTGGCTTCGCCGGAGGCGTCGATATGGGTCAGCTTGCCGGCCTTTTCGGCCATCATTCGGCCGCCAGCATGCCGGCGGAACCGGTCAGCAATTCTCGGGTGGCGGCGGCCACGTCCTCCTTGCGCATCAGGCTCTCGCCGACGAGGAAGGTGGAAATGCCGACCTTGCCGAGGCGTTCACAATCCGCATGGGTGAAGATGCCGCTTTCGCCGACGAGCAGCCGGTCGTCGGGCACCATGCCGGCGAGCTTTTCCGACACTGCGAGGTCGACCTCGAAGGTCCGCAGATTGCGGTTGTTGATGCCGACGAGCTTGGACTTGAGCTTCAGCGCCCGTTCCATTTCCGGTTCGTCGTGCACTTCGATCAGCACGTCCATGCCGAGCGAGAAGGCGGCATCCTCCAGCATCTTCGCATCGTCGCCGCTGAGGGACGCCATGATGATGAGGATGCAGTCGGCGCCCCAGGCGCGGGCTTCCAGCACCTGGTAGCTGTCGAACATGAAATCCTTGCGCAGCGCCGGCAGCGCGCAGGCTTGGCGAGCGGCTGTGAGGAATTCGGGCGCGCCCTGGAAGCTCGGCGTGTCCGTCAGCACCGAAAGGCAGGCGGCGCCCCCGGCCTCATAGGCCTTGGCGAGCGCCGGCGGATCGAAATCCGGGCGGATGAGGCCTTTGGAGGGGCTGGCCTTCTTGATTTCGGCGATCAGGCCGAAACTGCCGGCAGCTTTTCTGGCCTTGAGGCTCGCGAAGAAGCCGCGCGGCGGCTCCTGGTCGCGAATCTGGGCGCGAAGTTCGGCGGGGGCCACGCGCGCCTTGGCGGCGGCGATTTCTTGCAGCTTGTAGGCTTCGATCGTCTTCAGGATATCGGTCATGGCCAATCCTACTCCGCATGGCCTTCGTTGGAAACCGAAACGAGGCGTTCGAGCACCGTGCGGGCGCGCCCGCTTTCCAGCGCCTCGGTTGCCTTCGCCATGCCGTCCTTCAGCGTTTCCGCCTTGCCGGCGATGAGAAGGGCGGCTGCGGCATTGGCGAGCGACACGTCGCGATAGGGCATGTGCGCGCCGCCGAGCACCGAGAGGAGGGCTGCGGCGTTGTGCGCGCCATCGCCGCCGCGGATATCGTCGAGCGTCACCTGGGGCAGGCCGAAATCGGCGGGCGTCAGCTCGAAGGTGCGGATTTTGCCGTCTTCGAGGGCTGCGACCTGTGTGGTGCCCGTCGTGGTGATTTCATCGAGGCCGGAGCCGTGCACGACCCAGATGCTCTCGGAGCCGAGATCGCGCAGCACTTCGGCAAGCGGCACCAGCCATTGCGGCGCGAAGACGCCGAGGAGCTGGCGCTTGACGCCGCCGGGATTGGAAAGCGGACCGAGCAGGTTGAAGATCGTGCGCGTGCCGAGCTCGACGCGCGACGGCCCGACATGTTTCATCGCCGGATGGTGCAGCTGCGCGAACATGAAGCCGAGGCCGGCATCGTGCACGCAGCGGGCGATTTCGGCGGGGCCGATATCGAGCTTCACGCCGAGGCAAGAAAGCGCATCCGCCGTGCCCGCCTTGGAGCTCAGCGCCCGGTTGCCGTGTTTTGCGACGGGCACGCCGGCGCCGGCGGTGATGATCGCGGCAAGCGTCGAGATGTTGTAGGTGCCCGTGCCGTCGCCGCCCGTGCCGACGATGTCGATGGCATCCGCCGGCACCGCGACCGGCAGCATGCGGGCGCGCATCGAACCGACGGCGCCGTAGATCTCGTCGACGGTTTCGCCGCGCACGCGCAGCGCCATCAGGAAGCCGCCGATCTGCGAGGGCGTGGCGGCGCCCGACATGATGATCTCGAAGGCGCCGCGGGCGTCCTCGCGGTCGAGCGCGTTGCCGGCGGCGACCTTGGCGATATAGGATTTCAGGTCGGACATGCGGTTCCCGTCTTCCTCTATCGAGCAATGCTCTGTTCGGCGAGCGTGCGGTTGATCGAGACGCCATAGGCGGTCTGCAGCGAGCTTACCATCTGGTCGAGGATGTCGTCGCCGCTGGCGCGCGCGACGGCAGCGATCTGCTGGTCCTCGTTGGAGAGCGCGTCGGTCGCCGAATCGGTGACGACATCCGCGACCTTCAGGAGGATCTGGCCTTCGCCATCCACACCGGGCGTGTTGGCGACATGGCCGACCGGGCCGGCGAAGGCGGCGGCAACGGCGGCCGGGCTCAGCACCGGGTCCTGTGCGCTGCGGTGCAGGCCCGCCTTGTTTTCGACCGCCATGCCGAGTTCGCCGGCAATCGCGGCGAGGTCGCCGCCCTTGCGCACGCGCTCGGCGAGTTCCTCTGCCTTCTTGGCGAGCGTCTGGCGCTGCTGCTCGGCCGTCCAGTCGGCCACCACGCGGTCACGCACCTCGTCAAGCGTGCGGTCGCGATCCGGGATCACGTCGAGCACTTCGAACCAGGCATAGCCTTCGCGGCCGACATTGGTCGGCTGGGTTTCCGTGCCGACATCCGTCTTGAAGATTTCGCCGATAAGGGCGGCCTTCTCCGGCAGGCCGTTGACCTCTTCGCCCTTCTGGTCGTTGCCCTGGGCATCGATGCCGTCGATCGTCACGGCCTTCAGGTTGTTCTTGGCGGCCGCTTCCGCAAGGCCAAGGCCCTCGGCGCGGCTGTCCTCCATGCGGTCATGCACCGCGAGAATGCCGTCGGCAGCTTCGCTCAGCGCCAGTTCGCTGCGCAGCTCTTCCTTCACCTCGTCGAAGGTCTTGAGGTTTTCCGGGCGGATGTTGGTCACGCGCAAGATGATCGGGCCGAAGGTGCCGTCGATGACCGGCGTCGTGCCGCCGTCCGTGGCAACGGCGAAGGCGGGTTCGGCGAACTTCTGGTCCGGCACGTTCGCCTGCGTGAAGTCGCCCAGCAGCACGTCGGTCGCCGTCTTGCTCTGTTCGGCGACCAGCGCGTCGAAGGTCGTGCCGGAGGCGAGCTTGGCGGCGGCGGCGTCGGCCGCGGCGCGATCGGGGAAGGTCAGCTGCTCGATCGTGCGCGTTGCCGGCGTGCGGTACTTTTCCTTGGTCTTCTCATAGTCGGCCTGGAGCGCTTCGTCGGTGATCGCGGCCGCGTCCATGATGTCCTTCGGCTCCAGCGCGACATAGACGACCTTGCGGTATTCCGGCGCGCGGTATCTCGCCTTGTTCTGTTCGAACCAGGGGGCGAGCACGTCGTCGCCCGGCGCCTTGACCGGGTCGATATTGGCGTTGCTGAGGATGAGGTAATCGATGGTGCGCGCTTCGTTGCGGTACTGGCGCAGCGCCTCCGTCAGCACGTCCGGCGCCTTGTAGCCGTCCGAAACGGCCTCGACGACCTGGGTGCGGATCGCCACCTGGCTGCGGTTGTTGATATAGTCGTTCTCGCGCAGGCCCGCATTGCGCAGCACCGAGGAGAAGGCGAGGCGATCGAACTGGCCGTTGACGCCGCGGAAGGCCGGATCGTCGGCGATCAACTGGGCGAGGCGGCCTTCCGACAAGCCGAGGTTCATGTCGCGCGAAAGTTGGTCTAGGGCGGCACCGGCGACGAGTTCGGCGAAGACCTGGTTCTCGATGCCGAAGGCGCGCGCCTGCTCGGCGTTCAGCCGCATGCCGAAGCGCTGCGACATGGTGGCGACCTGACGCTCATAGGCGAGGCGGAAATCCGTCGGCGAAACGCTGACGTCGCCAACGGTCACGACGGAATTCGCCGTGCCGGTGACGAGAGAGCTCGAAACGCCCCAGACAGCGAAGGAGCCGACCAGCAGGATCAGCAGGGCTTTTGCCACCCAGGTCTGGGAGGAGCGTCTCAGGGCTTCGAGCATCGTCTAAATTTCCTCAATATCGGCGGCCATGCGGCCGGAAACCGTCTCTTATCGGAAAGTTCGCGGGAATTGAAGTATGCTGGCGCTTCGCAATGCATGGGAAAACGGCCTCTGACGCAAATGTGTCAGCGGCTGCCGATTTCCTTTGCCGGCAAACGAAAGTTTTCTGAAATTATTGGCGGAATTTCGCTGTTTTGCCCTATCCGGATGCGAGACTTCGTGATCGGATGCGGGATTAAGCCGGTGAGTCCGGCGTTTTACCGGTTTGATGGAGGTGCACCGACGTGGAATCCACTGTTGTCATGATCAACCTTTTCGGCGCTGTCGCGCTGCTCCTGTTCGGGCTGGCACAGGTGAAGGACGGCATGACGCGGGCTTTCGGCGTGCGGTTGCGCTCCGGGCTGGCGCTCGGCACGCGCGGGCCGTTCCGCTCCTTCTTCGCCGGTTTCGTCGCGACGATCGCCCTCCAGAGTTCCACGGCGACGGCGCTGATGACCGCCTCCTTCGTCGAGCGCAAGCTCGTGCAGGCCCGCATGGCGCAGATCGTGCTGCTCGGTGCCAATGTCGGCACGGCCGTCACCGCCTGGCTGGTGGCGACGGGCATCGAATCGGTCTCGCCGCTGGTCATCCTGGTCGGCGTCGTGCTCTACAAGTCGAGCGGCTCGACGGCGCGCCAGGGCCTCGGTTCCGCGCTGGTCGGCATCGGGCTGATGCTGCTGTCGCTGCATCTGCTGAGCCTTGCGACGGAGCCGATGCGCCAGTCGCCGGCACTCGCCGCCTTCCTGACGCTGCTCGACGGTGCCTGGCCGGTCGCGCTCGCCTTCTCGACCGTGCTTGCCATCATCGCCTCGTCGAGCCTTGCGGTGGTCGTGCTCATCCTGTCGCTGACGGCGATGGGCATCCTGTCGCCGGCGCTGACGGTCATCCTCGTGCTCGGCGCCAATCTCGGCGGCGCCGTGCCGCCGGTCATCGCGACGCTGAAAGCGGCGGCCTCCGCCCGGCGCGTGACGCTCGGCAATCTGCTCGTGCGGGGCGTCGGTTGCCTCGCCGTGCTGCCCTTCGCGGGGCAGGTGGCCGACCTGCTCGCGCTGCTGCCCATCCCGGCCTCCAAACTGCCGGTCGACGTGCACCTTGTCTTCAATCTGGTCGTAGCGCTCGTGCTCTGGCCGCTGTCCGGACTGGTGTCGCGGCTGATGGAAAGGCTCGTTCCGGAGGAAAAGCAGCCGGAGACGGGGCCGAAATATCTCGACGATTCGGCGCTCTCCACGCCGCTCATCGCGCTGTCAGGCGCGACGCGCGAGGTGCTGCGCGTCGGCGATCTTATTGAATCCATGCTGATCCGCTCGATGCGCGCCTTCAACGACAACAATCTCGCGCCGCTCGGCGAGATCGTCGAACTGGAGCGGCAGGTCGATGCCTTGCAGCAGGAGGTGAAGATCTACCTCTCCCGGCTCGGTCGGCAGGGCATCACCGGCGAAAGTGCGGCGCGCTCCATCGTCATCATCGACTATGCGATCAACCTCGAACATGTCGGCGACATCATCGAGAAGGGTTTGCAGGAGCAGGTGCGCAAGAAGATCGTTAACGGGCTGAAATTCTCCGACGACGGCTACAAGGAGCTTTCCAACCTGTTCAACCTGACGATCGAGAACCTGCGCATCGCCCAGACGATCTTCGTCACGCGCGACGAGGGGCTGGCGCGCCAACTGGTCGAGGTGAAGGTCGACGTGCGGCGCATGGAGAAACAGTCCTCCGAGCGGCACCTGGAGCGCCTGCGCGACGGGCGGCTCGACAGCCTCCAGACGAGTTCGCTGCATCTCGACATGCTGCGCGATCTGAAGCGTGTCAACGCGCATCTCGTCTCCGTCGCTTATCCGATCCTCGACGAAAGCGGACTGCTCACGGAAAGCCGCCTGCGCAGCGCCAATTAAATCCCTTTGTCTGCCCCCAAGGCTTTTTGCTAAGGATCGGCGACGATTTGGCGTGAACGAGGGATTCCCATGACTGCAGACCGGACGAAGCGCAACTGCCTGGCCGTGATCCTGGCCGCCGGCGAAAGCACGCGGATGAAGTCCTCGCGGTCGAAGGTGCTGCACCCCGTCGCCGGCCGGCCGATGATCGCCCATGTGGTGGATGCGCTGGCGAAGGCCGGCATTTCCGATATCGCGCTGGTGCTCGGCCGGGATGCCGAGAAGGTCGAGGCGGCGGCGAAGAATGCTGCCGTGAAAAACTCCGTGCACATCCAGACCGAACGCCTCGGCACCGCCCATGCTGTGCTTGCCGCCCGCGATGCGATCGCGAAGGGGTATGACGACGTGCTCGTCGTCTTCGGCGATACGCCGCTCATCACCGAGACGCCGCTGAAGGCCGCGCGCGACGGCCTTGCCAAGGGCATCGACGTCGTCGTCATCGGTTTCGAAACGGCCGATCCCACGGGTTATGGCCGCCTGATCGTGGAAGACGGCGAGCTGGTCGCGATCCGCGAGCAGAAGGACGCGAGCGAGGCCGAACGCGCCATCACCTATTGCAACGGCGGCCTGATGGCCATCGACGGAAGCAAGGCGCTCGACCTCATCCACCGCATCGGCAATGATAATGCTAAGGGCGAATATTATCTCACCGACATCGTCGAGGTGGTGCGCGCCTCCGGCGGCCACGCCATCGCCGTCAAGGCGCCCGAGGAGGAGCTGACCGGCTGCAACACCCGCGCCGAACTCGCCGTCATCGAGCGCCTCTGGCAGCAGCGCCGCCGGCTGGAGATGATGCTGGACGGCGTGTCGATGATCGCGCCCGAAACCGTCTTCCTCGCCTTTGACACGAAGATCGAGCGCGACGTGACGATCGAGCCGAACGTTTTCTTCGGCCCGGGCGTGACGATCGAAAGCGGCGCGCTCATCCATTCCTTCTCGCATATCGAGGGGGCGCATATCGCGGTGGATGCCGAAGTCGGCCCCTATGCGCGGCTGCGTCCGGGCGCCAATCTCGGAGAAGGCTCGAAGGTCGGCAATTTCTGCGAGGTGAAGAAGGCGGAGATCGGCCGGGGCGCCAAGGTCAACCACCTTACCTATATCGGTGATGCCATCATCGGCGAAAAGACGAATATCGGCGCCGGCACCATCACGTGTAACTATGACGGCATCAACAAGCACCTGACGCAGATCGGCGCCCATGCGTTCATCGGCTCCAATTCGTCGCTCGTCGCCCCGGTTTCGATCGGCAACGGTGCCTATATCGCGTCCGGCAGCGTCATCACCATGGACGTGCCGGACGATGCCGTCGCCTTCGCCCGTGCCCGGCAGGAGAACAAGGAGGGCCGGGCGGTCCTCATCCGCGAGCGCAACCAGGCGATCAAGGATGCCAAGAAGAAGGCCGCCGAATAGGCCCAGCCAGCATTAACGCTTGCAATCGAAAGTGAGTGCCGGCGAGTTGCGCCGCAGCAAAAAACCACTACGAAAAGAACGCAGTAGAAACTTTTCGAAAGCGCGGAGCGGGCCATGTGCGGAATTGTCGGTATCGTCGGAAACCAGCCTGTCGCCGGCCGGCTTGTCGATGCGCTGAAGCGCCTTGAATACCGCGGCTACGATTCCGCCGGCGTGGCCACCATCGTCGATGGCAAGCTCGAGCGTCGCCGCGCAGAAGGCAAACTCTTCAACCTGGAAAAGCGCCTTTCCGAAGAGCCGCTTGCCGGCACCCTCGGCATCGCCCACACCCGCTGGGCGACGCACGGCGCGCCGACGGAAGCCAATGCCCACCCGCATTTCGTCGATGGCGTCGCCGTCGTGCACAACGGCATCATCGAGAACTTTTCCGAGCTGAAGGACGAACTCATCGCCGGGGGCGCCACCTTCGCCACGCAGACCGACACCGAGGTCGTCGCCCAGCTCGTAGCAAAATACCGCCGCGACGGTCTCGGCCGGCGCGAGGCGATGCATGCCATGCTGCGCCGCGTCACCGGCGCCTATGCGCTCGCCGTGATCTTCGAAGACGATCCGTCGACCATCATGGCCGCCCGCAGCGGCCCGCCGCTTGCCATCGGCTACGGCCGTGGCGAAATGTTCCTCGGCTCCGACGCCATCGCGCTTGCGCCCTTCACCAACGAAATCACCTATCTCGTCGATGGCGACTGGGCGGTGATCGGCCGTGACGGCGCGCATATCTTCGGCCTCGACGGCAACCGCGTCGAGCGTCCGCGCCAGGTGTCTTCCGCTGCCGCCTATCTCATCGACAAGGGCAACCACCGGCACTTCATGGAAAAGGAAATCCATGAACAGCCGGAAGCGATTTCGCACGCGCTCAGCCATTATGTCGATTTCCTCGCCCATACGGTGCGCCCCATCGCCTCGGCGATCGATTTCGCCAAGGTGCCGAGCCTTGCCATTTCCGCCTGCGGCACGGCCTATCTCGCCGGCCTCGTCGGCAAATACTGGTTCGAGCGTTATGCCCGCCTGCCGGTGGAGATCGACGTCGCATCGGAATTCCGCTACCGCGAGATCCCGCTGAACCCGGCCTCGGCCGCGCTCTTCATCTCGCAGTCCGGCGAAACCGCCGATACCCTGGCCTCGCTGCGTTACTGCAAGGAAAACGGCCTGAAGATCGGCGCGGTGGTCAACACGCGCGAATCGTCGATCGCCCGCGAGTCGGACGCTGTCTTCCCGATCCTCGCCGGCCCGGAAATCGGCGTCGCCTCCACCAAGGCCTTCACCTGCCAGCTCGCAGTTCTGGCGGCACTCGCCGTCGGTGCGGGCAGGGCGCGCGGCACGATCAGCGAGGCCGAGGAGAAGGCGCTGGTGCGCAACCTCGCCGAAATGCCGCGCATCATGGCGGGTGTGCTCAACACCATCCAGCCGTCGATCGAGCAGCTTTCGCGCGAGCTTTCGAAGTGCAAGGACGTGCTCTATCTCGGCCGCGGCACCAGCTATCCGCTGGCGATGGAAGGCGCGCTGAAGCTCAAGGAAATCTCCTATATCCACGCCGAAGGCTATGCCGCCGGCGAGCTGAAACACGGGCCGATCGCGCTGATCGACGAGAACATGCCGGTGATCGTGATTGCGCCGCACGACCGCTTCTTCGACAAGACCGTCTCGAACATGCAGGAAGTGGCGGCGCGGGGCGGCCGGATCATCTTCATCACCGACGAGAAGGGTGCGGCGGCCTCGAAGCTCGAAACCATGGCGACGATCGTGCTGCCGAATGTCGACGAGATCATCGCGCCGATGATCTACTCGCTGCCGATCCAGCTTCTCGCCTATCACACCGCCGTCTTCATGGGCACGGATGTCGACCAGCCGCGCAACCTCGCCAAATCCGTGACGGTGGAATGATCATCCGGCCGGAACAGGCCGGCGATATCGATGCGATTCGCACGCTGACGGAGACCGCGTTCAAGACGGCGCCGCACGCCGACGGCACGGAGCACATCATCATCGACCGCCTGCGCGCTGCTGGCGCCTTGACGCTCTCGCTCGTCGCGGAGGCGGATGGCGTGGTCGTCGGCCATGTCGCCTTCTCGCCGGTCATGGTCTCCGATGGCAGCACGGACTGGTACGGCCTCGGCCCGATTTCCGTCGATCCCACCCGCCAGGGCGAGGGCATCGGCAGCAAGCTGGTGCGCGAAGGGCTTTCGCAATTGAAGGCGCTCGGTGCGAGCGGCTGCGTGCTTTTAGGCAATCCCGCCTATTACGGCCGTTTCGGCTTTGCGCCGGACCCCAAACTGACGCTGGACGGGGTGCCCCCGGAGTATTTCATGCGTGTGGCGTTTTCACCGGTTTACGGCGGCGGAACCGTTTCCTATCATCCGGGTTTCTACGGCTGAGCGCCCTCCCACGCTTGCCAGACCCTGGATACCCGATGACCGAACTCGTCCCGAGACAGTCGCTTGCCACGCGGCTGCGCAACAATTTCCTGACCGGCCTCGTGATCTGCGCGCCGATCGCCATCACCATATGGCTGACCTGGACCTTCATCCGCTGGGCGGACAGCTGGGTGAAGCCCTATATTCCGGCACAATACAATCCGGAGAACTACCTCCAGTTCGCCATTCCCGGCTTCGGTCTCCTGACCGCGCTGATCCTGATCACGCTGGTCGGCTTCCTCGGCAAGAACCTCATCGGCCGCACGATCGTCGAGTTCGGCGATTCCCTGTTCAACCGCACGCCGCTGGTGCGCACGGTGCACAAGAGCCTGAAGCAGATCTTCGAGACCGTGCTGAAGGACAAGGGCACGTCGTTCAACAAGGCGGCGATGATCGAATATCCGAGCCCCGGCCTCTGGGCGATCGTCTTCGTGGCGACGGATGCGCGCGGCGAGATCGCCGCGAAATTCAAGTCGATGGGCAAGGACATGGTCGCCTGCTTCCTGCCGCCGACGCCGTTCCCGACGGCAGGTTTCCTCGTCTATGTGCCGCGTGAAAAGCTGGTGCCGCTCGACATGAGCGCCGAGGACGCCGCCAAGCTCATCATCTCCGTTGGCCTGGTTACGCCACCGGAAAAGACGCTGCAACTCATCGAGAGCGAGGAGCAGCGCAAGGCCAAGGCGAAGAGCAAGAAGAAGAGCTGAGAGAGCCGGGCGTCAACCTGCGAAAAGGGACCGGCCGATGGTACGCACCGTATCGAGGTGGGCTTCGTGGGATCTCTCATCCGGCACCAGCAGTTCCGACCTCGCGACAGGCGCGCCGCAATAGTCGAAGATGCCATGATCGATCTGCGTCTTCATGGCGCCGAAATAGCCGTGCCGCGCATAGGTCCGCATGTTGGCCCCGGCGACCGCGATCAGATGGACCGGAAGCCGGCCGAGTTTTCGCACGATCCTGCCATCCGGCTCTTCCACATAGGCCCAGCCGTTCGTGAAAACCCGGTCGATCCAGCCCTTGAGCAATCCGGGAAAGGACCACCAAAAGACCGGATAGACCAGAACCAGCGCGTCGCTCCGGTCAAGCCGCGCCTGTTCGGCTGCTACGTCGGCAGGCAGCTTGCCTTCACCGACAAAAAAGGCGTGATCCTGCGCGGAGAAACGCGGGTCGAACCCCTCCGCGGCAAGGTCCGCGATCTCGAAGGAATGGGCGCCGGAGGCTGCAATTCCCTCCGCGACTTGGTTTGCGATGGAATGGGTGAAGGAGCCCGGTTTGGGGTGTGAAACGACGATGAGCGCGTGCATGGAACCCTCTGAATATCGATATCGTCAGCGTTACCGCGGGCAGCAGGTAAAATTGCTCACTATATACCTTTGGTAAGTTACGAAAGGTATATAGTGAGCTTTGCTGACTTTGCAAGATCTCGAGGAAATGGTTCACGACGTCGCAGGCGGCGCCTTGTAGATGGTGCTGCTCGCACTGTATGTCGATTCTGAAACCCACTACGACGCGTGGTAGGACGTGCGTTGACCGGGCACAACGCGAGCCTAGAAGGCCACGCTGAGATAACCCTTGATCGACGAGAAATGCGACGTGTCCGCGAATACGCCGCGATATCCGAGGCCTACTTTCGTTTTCGGGTCTAGAATGTAGTCTACATTCAGGTCCAAGCGTGCAGCATCGCGCGCTAGGGCGGCACCGACGACCTTGAAGGGCGTACCACCCGGGAACCGAACATCGGCCGTGCCTTGCACGTCGCCGTAAAGATGTTGCCAGCCGAGCAGGGCGCTTGCCGAGAACGTGGCGGCGTCCACCTCGAAATCGGTCGAGATGCGCGTGCCGATGAGGGTTACGCCGATATCGCTCGACGAGACGGCTCCGGAGAGCGCTGCGGACCCGCCGCTTTCCTTGAAGCTGCTCCCCTTTACACTCAGATAAGCACCCGAAACGAAGGGATTGAGATAAAACTCTCCTACCGTTGCCCTGTAACCGATTTCGCCAAAAACCTGCGCGGTCCTGGTGTCGTAGGAGGCCGTCAGCGTCTCGGTGAAACCGCCGAATGCCGGCGTGCGCCGCGTCGTCATGTCGGACCAAGTGTAGGACGCGCCGATGCTGGCGTCGAAGGACCCGAACGCGGTCGAACCATAGGTCACGATGTCGTAGTGGGTGGCTTTGACGGAAGCGTTCTGGCTTCCGACATCGCCGTTGCTGTGACCCAAGCCGGCGGCAAGGCCAAAACGGCCGATATCGCCAATGCCTGCATCCAGGCCGTACAGCATGTTTGCCATTCCCCAATCGAATGTTTCGGCGCCCCCGCCATCTGCCGCGCCCCAGCCGCCATTGGCTGATGACCAGAACGTTGCGCGATCATCGAGACCGTCCGCTGCGAAGGCGGCTCGGATACGTTGTGCGATCGCGTCCTGCGTCGCGTTGGCGTGAGTGACATGTAATGTGTTTGCCGATGCGTACGCCTCACCCGAGAGCTGGCCGAGCGCATTGGCGAGCCGGTCTGCATCCGTCCCGTAAAGGCCCGTGAAAAGTGCGTTTGTACGCGGGCCGGGGTCGGGGCGGATCTCGTCCAGCGCCTTGCCAACGGCATCCACGTTGCGCGTGGTGCTGAGGCCGTGCGATGCCAGATCGCCATAGACCTGCGGCGTCACGGCCAGCGAAACGTCCGTGGTCTGGTAGAGGATATCGAGGCGGGTTCCCTTTACCAGTTCGTCCGTGCCGGGCTGAGTGAAGGCGTCGAAGCTGCCGATGATCCCGACGCTCGAATGGATGATGTTGAAGCGTGTGCCCAGTGACGCCACGTAGGTGTTCGTCGCATCGCCCGAAATTCCGCGCAGGACCGGGTCGAGCCTGCCTGCAAGGCCGATCACGCCGGCTTCGCCCGTGGTGACGAGGCGCGAATAGTTGCCGACGCCCGTTCCGGTTCCCGTGCCGTCGATGTCGAACCGGGATACGGCTGTTTCCTGTAGCGCCACGGGACCGTCCACCGTCAGCGTGCCCGGTGAATCGCCCGGTGCCAGCAGGCCGGCAACGCTCAGCGGTGCATCGATCGTACCCGTACCGCGCAGCGTCCCATCGATGCCCACGACCACCAGCGAACTCAACGTGCCGTTGACCGACAATATGCCACCATGAATTAGCGTGCCGCCGAGGTAAGTGTTCTTGCCGGTCAGGGCGAGAATTCCGTCGCCGGTTTTTGTGAGCGATCCCGCACCGTCGATATCGTTTGCGAAGGTGCCGTCATATCCCTTCGTATCGATGATCACGTCGGACACGAACCTGCCGTAGCCCTTGACCGCTTTCCCTGCATTGACCATGCCCCAGCCGAAGAGTTCCGGGTCACCCATATAGGTCGCGGTCGTCAGCAGCGTCTGCTGCAGATCCTTCGCGCTGAAGAAGGGAAAAGCCTCCTTGACCAGGGCGGCGATGCCGGAAACGACGGGCGTCGCCATCGACGTGCCATCTTCCAGCGCATAGTCGGGATCCAGTTCCCAGCCGGTGCCGAGCGGCATGGTGGAGTAAACATCTACGCCGGGGGCGACGAGGCACCATTCTGCCGCGACGCCGCATCGGTTGCTGAAATCAGCAAGCTCGCCATCGGAATTGACGGCGCCCACGACAAGCCAGTTGTCGCGCAGTTCCGGGATCCAGTAGGGCATTCCGCCCAGTGCGTCCGGCGAGGGCTGCCCCTCGTTGCCGGTCGCGAAGACCATCAGGATATCCTTTTCGGCCGTATATTTCATGGCCGCGATGGTGTCTGCATAGTTGCTTTCAAGTTCGCCCGGCTTGTAGTCCGTGACGTTGCAAGGCGGCGTGTTCACCGCGGCGCAATCGTTGATGCCGAGGCTGTTGTTGATGATGGATACGCCCTGGTCCGCCAGGAAACGCCACGAACCGGCATAGACGGCGTCCTGGTTCCTGGTGTTCTGGTCTACGATTGCGGGTGTGATCTTCGCATCGAACGCCACGCCATGCATGCCGACGCCGTCCCTGTCGGCGGCGATGATGCCGGTGACATGCGTGCCATGGGTGTCGGTATCGAAATTCGCCTTGCCGGTGATTTTCTGGTTGTTTGTAAAGTCGTAGCCGTCCAGCACGCGGCCGTCGAATTCCTTATGCCGCGTGTCCAGGCCGCTATCGAGCACGCCGACATTGACGCCACGCCCGGTATAGCCGAGTGCATAGGCGTCAGCGGCATTGACGGCGTCCAACTGCCAGCCGTTCTTGTATTCCTGTGTTTCCCAGGCGCTCTGTGCAAAGGCGCCGTTCGTGATGAAGCCCAGCAGGCTGAACGGCAAGACACTGACCGCCGTTCGCCAGAACGCATAGGTTTTCATCATGTGCTTTCCCGAATCCCAGATCGTCAATGAATTCTCTGTATTTAGCCCAGCCCGACGCATTCGTGATGAGCGTACGATCTCATCTCTGGTATAGCTGTCTCATCTAGGCTTTAGGGTAGGCGATACGGGACTGCAAGATGACTGAAACGGACGAACCGTTGCTGCTCCGCCAGCATTTCGATTCATCTGAAGTGGATCCGCAGCAATCCTTTCTCGGATGGCAACAAGTGGTCGCTCCTGTGTTCGATGTCGCGCCCGTCAATCCGGCGGCCAAGTTCGCGGCGAAGTACGACACCTATCACCTCGGCGACATTCTCATCGGCATCGGCAGTTTCGATGCGACCCTGTTCACGCGGGATCGCCAGAAGGCGCTGACTGATGGCGTCGATCATGCCCTGGTTCAGGTCTACACGGCGGGTGGCTACACCGGCCTGCTGGACGATCGTCCCATCACGGTGAGGCGTGGGGATCTCGTGACGCTTGACATGGCGCGCGAAACCCGCACGGCTTCGGTCGCGTCGGACAATATCACGGTCATGATCCCGCGCGACCTGCTCAAGGTGAGAGACATACCCCATGGGCACATGTCACAAGGCCCACGTGGCGCCATTCTCGGCGGACTGATGGCCGATCATCTTGTTTCCCTGCGCGACAGGTTGCCGAATATGCATCGCTCCATCGGTGCCGCGGTGGCCAACGCGACGCTGGCGCTCTACCACGCAGCCCTTGAGCCTATGGACGAAATGGGGGATCTGGCGCCGGTGCCTTTCAAGGACGCGCAGTTCCAGCGCGCGCGCCGCATCATCGAAAATCGCCTCGGCGACACAAGGCTGGGGGCCGAGACGCTCGCCTCCGACATGGCGCTGTCGCGCGCGACGCTGTATCGCCTTTTTGAACCCTATCAGGGCATCACCAGCTTCATCCTTGATCGCCGCCTGGCCTATGCCCGAAAGGCTTTGGGAGACGCCGAGGACACGCGGCATATCGGCATCATTGCCGCCGCTTGCGGGTTTACCGATCCATCCCATTTCAGCCGCGTCTTCCGCCGCCGGTTTGGAATAACGCCTGCCGAATTCCGCAAACAGGGACGAACCGCGCCGTCGAGTTTCGACAGCGGATCGAGCTTCGATCTGCGGCCGTGGATCAGAAACCTATCCTGAAGGGGGCTCGGCCTCTCTTTCCTGGTGGCTTCAAACGGACTTTCCAACGCATTCCCCCGCCTGTAAAGGTCGACGTGATCGATCGGCTATAAGCCTTGTGACCTGCTACGGGGTATTCGGTGAGCGAAGCATTCGCCTTCATGTTCGGCTTTTACGGCCTGCTGCTCGGCCTTGCCGTTGCCGAGGTCGCGTCCGGCTTCTCACGCGCCTATGACGAACGTCAAACCCGAGGAATGGGCATCGTCGCGCCCCTGTTCGGCATCCTTCTTCTTCTAGACTTGATCACGTTCTGGATGAATGCCTGGGCCTATCGTGAGCTGGCCGAGGTCAACTATATGTTGGCATATGTCGTCGCATTGGTCGCGTTGCTCTACTATTTCGCCGCCACCCAGGTTTTTCCGAAGGCGACGGAGAAGGACACGCTCGACAACCACATTATGGAGCACCGGCATGTCGTTGTCTTCTGCGTGCTGGCCAGCAACCTGATAACTCAGATCCCGAATGCGATTTCCGCATTCACCACGCCGTGGCCCCTATCGGACACCGCGATCTGGGCCAGCATGAACCTGATCTATTATGCACTGCTTTGCACCGCCGCCTTGGCGAAGAGCAAGAAGGTCGTGATCGTCGTCGTTGCATCCGCCATCCTGTTCGTCATCGGCGCAACAGCCATCTTCGCTTGATTGCCGACCAACTGTCTCACCGCATCGTGCTTTCGCGCGCCTGGAGTTCGAAGCCGAGGTCGATGATCGAAGGGGAAACCGGGCGGTTTGCCAGGCGGTCGAGTACCATCTGGACGGAGCGCCGACCGATCTCGTAGCGGGGGGTGCGCACGCTGGTCAGCGGCGGATAGGCGACGCGCATCATGTCGAGGTCGTTGAAGCCGCAGATGCCCATGCGGTGCGGCACGGCGATCGCCGCCCTCTGGCATTCGAACAGCACGCCCATCGCCAGGTCGTCGTTGTTGCAAAAGACGGCGTCGAGGTCGTGGGCCTTGGCCAGCGTATCGGCCAGCAACTGCCCGCCCAGCGACACGCTCGACGGGGTCAGTGTCGTGGTGACCAGCCTGGGGTCGAAGAGCTGCGCTTCCTCCAGCGACCAGCGATAACCGGCGAGGCGGCGTTGCGAGCGCGGGTCCATGCGGGCGCCGATGAAGCCGATGCGGCGATAGCCGGCCTCCAGCAGATGGTTGGTCGCCATCTTGCCGCCCTCGAAATGGGAAAAGCCGATCAGCATGTCGACCGGATCGTCGCCATGTTCCATGATCTGCACGACAGGGCAGCCGGCGGTTTCCAGCAGCTTTCGCGTCGTCTGCGTCTGGTCGATGCCCGACACGATCAGCGCCGATGGCCGCTGGCTGAGGAACATGCGGACGAGGCGTTCCTCTTCCCGGGGAGAATAGTGGGTGTTGCCCATCTGGATCTGCAGGGGGCTTTCGCCGAGCTCGTCATATATGCCGCGTACCGTGTCGGCGAAGACGATGTTGGTCAGCGACGGCACGAGAACGCCGATCACGTCGGCCCGCGAGGAGGCGAGCGCGCGGGCGTTGGGATCGGGCGCATAGCCGAGCTGCACGACCGCCGTGTCGATCTGGGCGCGCAGTTCGGCAGAGACGAGCGACGGATCGCGCAGCGCGCGCGACACCGTGATCGCGGCGACGCCGGCGAGCTTGGCGACGTCGGCGATGGTCGGCCGGCCGCTGCCGCGTCGGCTTGCCCTGCGGCCCCGGTCCTTGGAGATGATGTCGTCTGCCACGTCGGCTCCTGCCAGAGCACTCCCGGTGAAACAGGATTAGAAAAGTGCTCTATCTCTTTGTTTCTGCGCCATTCCGAACAAAAATCCGCTGCGCATTGACGGCTCTAACTTCGGAAACGCAGGGTCTCGACATCCGTGCTGCCGACATACCAGTTCCTGGCGTCGACCTCATCGAAGACGATGGAGATTTCGCGCTCGGGAAGCCCGGTTGCCTCGGCAATCGCCGCCGCGACCTTGCTGCTGATCGCAGCTTTCCTGCCTGAAGGATCGTCCGCGAGGGTCTCGCGCACGATGGTGATGCGCACAAATGGCATTGCGGGCCTCCCGCCTCAATAGAGTTTTGCACCGTTGACCATGAGCCGCACCGCATAGAGCGAACTGGTCGCGCAGATGTAGAGGATGTTGCGCTTGGGTCCGCCGAAGACGCAGTTGGCGGTGATTTCGGGAATTCGCACCTTGCCGATCAGCGTGCCGTCGGGGTGGTAGCAATGGATGCCGTCGCGGGCGCTGGTCCAGATCCGGCCTTCGTCATCCAGCCGGAAGCCGTCGAACAGGCCGACGGTGCAATCGGCAAAGACGCGCCCGCCCGAAATTTTGCCTGCGGCGTCGACGTCGAAGACGCGCATATGCGCGGGGTTTTCCGGGCCGTGCGTGCGGCCGGTATCGACGACGTAGAGCTGTTTTTCGTCGAGCGAGAAGGCAAGGCCGTTCGGCCGCACCATGTCGGTGATGACCGCGGCGACCTCGCAGGTCGCCGGGTCGACGCGGTAGACGTGGCAGGCGCCGATCTCGCTTTCGGCCTTGTGGCCTTCATAATCGGTCTCGATGCCGTAGGCGGGATCGGTGAACCAGATGGAGCCGTCCGAGCGCACGACCACGTCGTTCGGCGAGTTCAGCCGCTTGCCGTTCCAGCGTTCGGCGATCGTGGTGATGCTGCCGTCGTGCTCCGTGCGGCTCACGCGCCGCCCGCCGTGCTCGCAGGTCAACAGCCGGCCTTGCCGGTCCGTGGTGTTGCCGTTGGAGAAGTTCGACGGCTGGCGGAAGACGCTGACATGGCCGTCCGTCTCGTCGTAGCGCAGCATCCGGTCGTTGGGGATGTCCGACCAGACGACATAGCGCCCGGCGGCAAAGTAGGCCGGGCCTTCGGCCCAGCGGCATCCCGTGTGCAGCTGCTCCACCCGGGCGCTGTGATTGACCAGACGGACGAAGCGCCGGTCCAGAATTTCGAAATCGTCAGACATGGTATCTCCCCCTCATCGATTTATGATAGCGCTATCATATGGGAAGTGAATAGCTTTTTTGCGCCTACGCTATTTGAATGCGAATATTCACTGATAATGGCCGATATGCCACGCTTTTCGACCCACAAAAATTCCTTTACAATTTATCATGGTAGCGCTAACCAAATGGAGGACGGCGGCGTTTTCGGGAGGAGAACCAGGACGCTTCGTCAAGGGTTGAGCCGGGCATCCAGCGTGCCGATGCCGGTGCTATTCGTGCTGTTTCCGCCTTCGGACCGACGGCCGAAAAAGGTGCGCGCCAAAAGGGAGGAAAAGTCGATGGTGAAGTCACTCGCTGGCGGCATCGTTGCCGCTACTGCATTCCTGATGCTCGGATCCGCGGCCTATGCCGAGCCCGAGATCGTTACGGGACCGTCCGCCGAGCCGGAGTGTTTTGCACCCTGGTCCGCGGAGACCAAGTTTCTCAAATTTCCGAAGAAGGATGGGCCTTATCGCATAGCCTTGGCCAACGGCTACATCGCCAACACCTGGCGCATCCAGATGGTGCAGACCGCCAAGGCCTATGCCGCGCAATCCGACGTCGCGGCCAAGCTGAAGGAGTTCAAGGTCGTCTCGACGGGCGAGGACGTGCCCGCCCAGATCTCGGCGATCAACAACTTCATCGATTCCGGCTACGATGCCATCGTCGTCAACGCCCAGAACCCGACCGCGTTTGCGCCCGTCATCAAGCGGGCGAAGGAAGCCGGCGTCGTGCTGGTCGCCTTCGACAATATCCTGGACACCGAGGACGCCATCAACGTCAACGTCGACCAGAAGGGCTTGGGCGAACTGTGGGGCGACTGGCTGGTCAAGCACCTGCCGGAAGGCGGCAAGGTGCTGGAGGTGCGCGGCGTCGCCGGCACGTCGGTCGATACCGACCGGCACGAGGGCATTCATGAAAAGCTCAAGGCATCGGGCAAGACCTTCGATGTCACCGAGGTCATGGGCAAGTGGGACGACGGCGTGGCCCAGAAGGTGACGGCGGACGCGATCGCGACCAGCGGCCCGTTCGACGGCATTACCGGCCAGGGCGGCGATACCGGCATCGTGCAGGCGATGATCGATGCCAAACATCCCTTCGTGCCTTTTGGCGGCGAAACGGAGAATGGTTTCCGCAAGTTCTGCGCCAAGTTTGCTGCCGAAGGGCTGAAATGCACTTCTGCGGGCTCCGGTCCGGCCCAGGTCGCGGTTGCGATCAAGACCGCGATCGCAGCACTCGAAGGCCAGGTCGTGCCGCAGGAGGTCAAGCTGCCGCTGGCCATCACGTCCGATCCGGACTTCAAGGACGGGCAGGACTACTTCCCGGCCGAATCCGACAACTTCTTCGTCGGCAATGCCTTCCCGAGCTGCGGCATCAACTTCACCGCGCAGGAGATCATGGGGCAGAGCAAGGAAAACCAGTAGGCCTTGGCAAGATCGGGCATCGCGCAATCGCGCGATGCCCCCTTCGGCAAAACGGTTTTCGGGGAGAGTAATGGAAAGTGCCGCACCGCTCTTTCGCATGGAAGGCATATCGAAACGCTATGGCGGCGTCCGGGCGCTTGAAAAGGCCGACCTGTCGGTAAGGGCAGGGGCGATCCATGCCATCCTGGGCGAGAACGGCGCGGGAAAATCGACGCTGATCAAGATCATGGCGGGCGTGGTGGCGCCGGACGAGGGGCAGATGATGCTCGACGGCCGGGCGGTGGATTTCGCCTCGCCGGCGGCGGCGAATGATGCCGGCATCGTGTGCGTCTTCCAGGAACTCTCGCTGATTCCGGAACTGAGCGTCGCCGACAATATCATCATCTCCAATCCGCCGACGCGCTTCGGCATGATCGACCGCAAGGCGCAGCGGCGCCTGGCGGAAGAAGCGCTGGCGCGCGCGGGTGCCGCCGACATCCATCCTCTCTCGCTGGTCAAGGACCTGCCGCTGTCTCGCCGGCAGATGGTGGAGATCGCCAAGGCGCTTGCGCGCAAGCCGCGCATCCTCATCCTCGACGAGGCAACCTCGGCGCTGACGGCGGCCGACGTGTCGAAGGTCTTCGCGGTGCTGAAGCGCCTGCGCGCGGAAGGGCTGGCGCTGCTCTATATCTCGCACCGCATGAACGAGATCGCAGAACTGGCTGATGACTGCACGGTCTTTCGCAACGGCAGCAAGGTCGCGAGCTATCCGGCGGGCTCGAAGAGCGACGAGGAGGTCATCGAGATGATGATCGGTCGCGAATATCACAGCGTCTATCCGCCGAAGCCGGAGCGCGCCCTGCAGGGGGTGCCTGTCCTCGAAGCGCGCAATCTTTCCTGGACGGACCGTCTTCAGGACATTTCCTTTTCCCTGCATGCCGGTGAAATCCTCGGCCTCGGCGGGCTGGACGGGCAGGGGCAGCGCGACCTGCTGCTGGCGCTGTTCGGCGTGCTGCGCGGGCTGCGCGGCACGGTGCATGTGGACGGCAAGCCGGTCGGCATCGGCAGCCCGGCGCAGGCCCGCGCGCAGGGCATCGGCATGGCGCTTATCCCGGAAGACCGCAAGACCGAGGGGCTGATGCTGCCGATGACGGTGCGCGACAACCTTTCCTTCGCCTCCCTCGATCGCTTGACCCGCGGCGGCATCATCGACAGCGCGAAGGAGCAGGATTTCATCGATCGCATGATGACGCTGCTCGCCATCAAGGCCGGCAGCATCGATGCGCCGGTCGGCGCGCTTTCCGGCGGCAACCAGCAGAAGGTCGTCATCGCGAAATGGCTGATGCGCCAGCCGCGCACCATCCTGCTCAACGATCCGACGCGCGGCATCGATGTCGGGACCAAGCAGGAGATCTACCAGCTCCTGCGCCGGCTGGCGGACGAGGGCGCGGCGATCCTGTTCTATTCGACGGACTATGCCGAACTCATCGGCTGCTGCGACCGGGTCCTCGTGCTCTATGACGGGGCCGTGAAACGGGAGCTGGTGGGGGCGGAGATAACCGAACATGCCCTGATCGCCAGCGCGCTTAACATCCGCTCCGTCGAGAGCATGCACGAGGGGGCCGCGTCATGAAGGACTGGCAATACCGGCTCGCCGAGCAACGCGGTACGCTGACGGCGCTGACGATTTTCGTGGTGATGTTCGTCATCTACACGGCGAACCACCCGGCGGGTTTCACGGCCAATGTCGTGCAGACCGCGGCCAACAAGGGCGTGCTCCTCGCCTTTATCGCCATGGCGCAGACGCTGGTGGTCATCACCGCCGGCATCGACCTGTCGATCGGCATGATCTTCCTGCTCACCAATTGCCTGGCCTCCTGGCTGGTGGTCGGCACGCCGCTGGAAACGGCCTTCGGCGTCGTCGTCGTGCTGGCCGTCGGCGCGCTCTGCGGAGCGATCAACGGCGCCATCGTCATCTACGGCAGGCTCCAGCCCATCGTCGCGACGATCGCGACAGGCGCCGTCTATTTCGGCATTGCGCTGTTGCTGCGGCCGTTCCCCGGCGGCTCCGTCAACGAAGACCTCGCAGACGCCCTGACGGGGCGGATCTTCGGCAGCGTTCCGGCAAGCCTCGTCGCGCTTGCGGCGGTGGTCGTGCTGGTCTGGGTGCCGTTCAGCCGGTCGGTATATGGCCGCGCCGCCTATGCCGCCGGCTCTTCCGAAACCGCGGCCTACATGTCCGGCATGCCGATCCGGCGTGGCAAGTTCCTCGCCTATACGCTCGCGGGCTTCGTGGCGGCCATCGGCGGGCTGTTCCTCACCTTCTTCACCTATACCGGCGATGCGGCCTATGCGAGCGGCAACGCCTATACGCTGTTTTCGATTGCGGCCGTGGTGCTGGGCGGCGTGTCGCTGTTCGGCGGTAAGGGCAGCGCGATCGGCGCCGTCTTCGGCGCGCTGGCGTTCCGCACGATCGGCGACCTGCTGTTCGTGTTCGATCTCGATCCGCTCTGGCAACCGCTGTTCCAGGGCCTCATCCTGCTTGCGGCGGTCAGCCTCGGGGCTTTCGCGCTGTTCCGGGTGCGCAATCGGTTGGAGTGGTTCCTGTGAGCGAGACGGCAATGACGCGTGCAACGGGGCGCAAGCCGGGCTTTATCCACCGCTTCGATCCGGCGGTCCTGACGGCCTTTGGCTGCATCATCCTGCTTCTTGTGCTGGGCAGCCTGTACTCCCGCAACTTCCTGTCGCCGGATTATCTCCTGCAGCAGTTGAAGGTGGCGTCGTTCCTTGGCGTCATCGCCACGGGCATGATGCTCGTCATCCTGCTCGGGCAGATCGACCTTTCCGTGCCCTGGGCCGTGGCGACGGGCGCGATGATGGCCTGCGCCGCTGCCGCCTACGGTCCCTTCGGCGTGGCGCTCGCCATTCCGTTCGGGATTCTCTGCGGCGTCGCCATCGGCGTCGTCAACGGCATTGGGGTCGCCTATCTGCGCATCCCCTCGATGATCGTGACGCTCGCCACCAACGCCGTCGCGCAGGGTGTAATGGTGGTCTATACCGGCGGCTTCTCGCCGCAGGATTCCGCCACAGCGGCCATGCGTTATCTCGCCACCGGCGGCCTCATCCCCGGCATCCCCAACGTCGTCTTCATCTGGGCGCTGATCGGCGGGGCCATGGTCTTCGTGTTGGGACGCACCGGCTTCGGCCGCGCCGTCTACGGCATCGGCAATCGAGAGCGCGCGGCCTATCTCTCCGGCATCAACACCCGGCGCATCGTCATGATCGCCTTTGCCGTCTCGGGCGGCCTTTCGGCCTTCGGCGGCGTGCTGCTGGCAGGCTACGCCTCGAAAGCCGCGCAATCCATGGGCGACGCCTACCTGCTGCCGGCCATTGCCGCGGTTGTGCTGGGTGGAACCTCGATCCTCGGCGGCCGAGGCACCTACCTCGGCACCGTCGCCGGCGTCATCCTCATCACGCTGCTGCAATCCATTCTCTCCGTCATGCAGATGCCGGAAGCCGGGCGTCAGATCATCTACGGCCTGATGATCGTCCTCATGCTGCTGCTTTACGGTCGTGCACCGGCGAGCCGCTAAGCCCTAGACGCTGTTCCTATCCGGTTTCGTTGGTTATACAGAGATATAACGACGGCGACGAACTTCACTTTTGGCCGTCCGATGCAGGAGGCCAGCATGGCGAATGCCATCCTCAGGAGAACGGTCGAGATCGTGCGTGCCAGCCTCGGTCCCGCGCTCGACGATATAACCATCGAGCGTGTCGCCATCGGGCTGTTCTTCACCGGCGTGAAGCTGTCGACGGGGCATGCGGGGGCCTGTGCCACGCCGGTCAAGGACATGCCGGAGGCCGTCTGCTGCCCCAGTTCCGCGATGGCGATGCCGTTTCCGGGGAAGCTGCGCGGCCGCCGCGCCGCAGACCTCCTCGACGAGGCCGTCGAACAGGTCGGTATAAGGCGCAGCGTCGGCATCGCCACGCTCAATGCGCTGGCGCAGATCGTCAATGAAAACCGCACGCCGCAGGGTTTTGAGATCGTCGAGGGGCTGGACGCTTTTGCGGGCGCTGAGGTTGGGGCGGACGAGACCGTTGTCGTGGTCGGTGCCTTCGTGCCGTTCCTGCGCGAACTGCGGAACATCGGCGCACGGCACTGGGTGCTGGAGAAGGACCCTTCCACCCTCAAGCCACACGAAATGCCCTATTTCAAGGAGGCCGAAAGGGCGCCGGACGTGGTCCCCGAGGCGGACGTGCTGATCATCACCGGCACGACGCTGGCGAACGATACCCTTGGCGATTTGATCGCCCTGGCAAAGCCGTCGGCCCGCATCGTCGTCGTCGGCCCGACCGTCACGATGATCCCCGACGCCTTCTTCGAGCGCGGCTGTCACATTCTCGGCGGCATCAAGGTCACCGATCCCGATGCCTTTCTCGCCGTCATCGCAGAGGGCGGCTCGGGTTATCATTTCTTCGGCAAATCGGCGGTCAAGATCACGCTGCGCAGGCCGACCCATCGCCGCGATCAAATACCCGGAGGGACCCTTCAAACCGAACCGGTTTGAAGGGCTGATTCCAACAACCGGCGCAAGACCGGCCCCAGCCAAGGTTAGCCGGCTTTGGGGATGACGCCGTAGGCGAGCTTGCCCTTGTGGACGACGGCATTCCGGTTGGGCAGGCGCGCGACCGCTTCGGCCGAGCAGCTGGCGGGCACGAGGTTGAAGCTCGCGTCGTCGCCGGTCTTCGGCCACACCTGTTCGCCCTTGTCGTTGAGCGGCGTGACGAAGCCGGTCGCATAGCCCAGCGTGCGGTTGATCTCATATTCGATGCTGGAATAATCGATCCGGGCGATTTCGTTCGCCTTCTGCAACATGTCGCAATTGCCGAAGGAGTCCCACCAGTCGATCACGCTGTCCGTGCCGCAGATGACGTCGACGCCGGCCTCGTGCAGGTCGCGGATCGGCATGGCGTACCGGCCCAGCGGAACCGCGGTGGCGAAGGTGACACCGAGCGCCTTCATGCGGGCGGCGAAGTCCTTGAGTTCGCCCTTGGAGAGCTCGGCCAGCGAGTAGGCATGGCTGAACGTCACGTTACCCTGCAAATGCTTGTTCTGCTCCATGTGGTCCATGATGCGGTTGAACGTGGGAATGGCGGTGTCGCGCGGATCGTGCACATGGATGTCGATGCCGACGTTGAAATCGATCGCGAGCTGTACCGTCGTGTCGACCGATTTTTCAATGTCGTTGTCGAAGGAGGCCGGGTCGATGCCGCCGACATAGCTGACGCCACCCGATTGCAGCGCCTCGCGCATCAGGCCGACGCTGTCGGAAACCAGCAGGCCATGCTGCGGGAAGATGGCGATCTCCGAGGTGAGCGTATCCTTGAACCGCGCAAGCGAGGTCTTGAGATGCTCAAGGTTCGCCAGCTCGCTGACCGGATCGACGTTGCAATGGGTGCGGCAAATCGTGGTGCCGCGCGAATGCATGAGGCGGATGATCGCGGCCGTGCGCTCCTCGGCTGTCGGCAGGAGTTTTAGCAGAAGCTCACGCTCCTGCGCGACACGATCCACCCGAAAGTTCTGCGTCGGGATCGTCGCCTCCCAGGGACCGCCGTAGAAGGTCTTGTCGATATGGGTGTGCATGTCGGTGAATGTCGGCACCATCAGCTGGCCCTGCGCGTCATAGGCCGCGGCACCCGCAGGAACAGGCGTCTTCGCATCGAGAATCCCGGCAATCTTGCCGCCGGTGACGTGCAGCGTCTTCAGCTCGGTGCTGGTGTGCGTGATGACCGGCGCATCGAGCCACGGCTTCTTCTCCTCAACGAAGCCGGTCTCCAGACGCACGTTGAGCAGATAGTAGGTGTTCGGCAGCGTCGCCACGTCGATGACCGGGGTCGTAACGATGCTGACGTCGATCGCCGACACCGTTTCCGCGGCACCGGCGCTTCCCGCCAGACCAACCCCCAGCGCCAGACTTCCCGCACCAACGCCTCCCATAAAGCCGCGTCGCGAAAGGCCAAATTGTGAACGATCCATTTTGTCCCCCTCCATCAGGTTGCATTAATTGTACGCAATAATATCGATATATCGTATTCAATTTTTGCAAACGTCAAGCGTTTTTGCGCATCGCTAAGAAGCCGATTCTGATGACCTCAAGCATCTCATCCACGAAAGCTATTACCTATTTGACGTGAGGGCATTCGCCTAACGCTGCATCGCGAATCTGCGATCGCAGTCGAGACGTGCGCGTGAGGGCAGCAAGGCTTTGCATAATAAGGGTATGCTTTATGGTAAATTTTTGTAAGCAAAATTTCTTGACATTGCATACAAACGCCGTAGCCTGAAATTCCCGAGGATGGAAAATCCTTCTGTACGATCCGAATTCCCAACATAACTCGAAGCCAGCGAGAACGCCGATGGATGTCGATATCAGAGCCGACCGTCACCTCACTCCACGCACGACCCTCGTGTTGTCCCGGTCCGAAATCGAAGGATTGGTGACCATGGCCGAGGTGATCGAGGTGGTGGAAGCCGCGCATGCCGATATGTCCAACGGCACGGCTGCGCAGCCCGCGGCAACCGCGATGAAGCTTCCTTCGGGCACGGGCGCCTTCCTGGCGATGCCCGCGCTTGCCGACCGGCAGGGTCTCGCCGTCGTCAAGCTGCTGGCCGATATTCCCGACAATACGGCGCGCAGCCTGCCGATGCAGCGCTCCGTGGCCCTTCTGGTGTCGCAGGAGACGGGCGCGCCGGTGGCGATCTTCCACGGCCAGATCCCGACCCGCATCCGGACGGCCGCGGCGAGCGCCGTCGCCACGCGGCATCTGTCGCGTCCCGATAGCCGCGTGCTCGGCCTGATCGGCGCGGGCGCCCTCGCCGTCGAGCATGTGCGCGCCATCTGTCAGGTCCGCTCCATCGAGCGCGTGGTGGTGTGGTCGCGATCGGCGGCCACTGTTACCGGTTTCATCGAACGGGTCGGCAAGGATTTCCCCAATCTCGTGCTGGAGGCCGCCGCCTCGCCGCAGGATGTGTTTGCGCAATCCGATATCGTGTGCACGCTGACGCCGTCGCGCGAGGCCCATGTGGAGGGGGCGTGGTTCAAGCCGGGCCAGCATATCAACGCCGTCGGCGCGCCGCCGCGGCCGGACCATCGCGAGATCGATTCCGCCGGCATGGCGCGGGCGCGGGTCTTCCTCGACAGCCTGCCCATGGCCATGCACGATTCGGGTGACCTGCTGATGGCCATCGCCGAGGGCGCGATCACCAGGGAACAGGCGTCCACCGAGATCGGCGACGTCATCACAGGGGCTGCTTCGGGCCGAACGTCTCCGGAGGAAATCACCCTTTTCAACTCCGTCGGCCTTGCCGTCCAGGACCTGGCGATCGGCGCGCTTCTTGTCGCAAGAGCGCGCGAAAAAGGCGTCGGCATGGAAATCGACCTCGCCGGCTAAGGCCCGGAGGCGACGCTACAAATCGGCATTGGCCTGCGCTCTGGGGGGAGCACCGGCCGTATTCACCGCGCGAACGGGTTTGCGTGGCCATGTCCGCATGGCTGCCGGATACCTGCGCATATGGGGAGGAGAGACATGGATAGAAACTTCATTTGGCGCAAGGGAGACTGGGGCGGCTACTTCGGCCTTCTTGCCAACAATCTGACCAATCTTCTGACGATGATCGCGCTTCTGGTCTTCGTCGTCGGTTTTCCCAAGGACATGGTCTATGGTCAGATCGCGCCGGCCTTTGGCCTGGCAATTCTCGCTGCGAGCCTCTGGTACACCTATTTCGCCTATCGCCTGGTGAAATCCACCGGGCGAACGGATGTCACGGCGCTGCCTTCGGGGCCGAGTTCGCCGTCGATCTTCACGGTGACGTTCCTCGTCATCCTGCCGGTCTACCTGCAAACCAAGGATGCCGAATTCGCCCTGCAGATTGCCCTGGTCTGGTGCGTCGTCGAGGCGATGATCCTCGCCGGCGGGTCCTTCTTCGGCGAAAAGATCCGGCAAATCATCCCGCGCACCGTGCTGCTGTCGTGCCTTGCGGGGCTTGGCCTGCTGCTGCTGGCCATGAACCCGATGCTGCAATCCTTCGAGACGCCGACCATCGCTTTCGTCGTCCTCGTGCTGATCTTCCTCAACTGGTTCGGCAAGAAGCCGCTCCTGCCGAAGGTTCCGACCGGCTTCCTCCTGCTCGCAACCGGCACGGTGCTGGCCTGGGCCTTCGGGCTGCAAAACCCGGCGGCGGTGGCGGAATCGCTCGGCACCTTCGGCTTCAATCCGCCGACGCTGCATGTGGGAAGCTTCCTCCAGGGCCTGCCGCATGCGCTGCCCTACCTTGCCTCGGCTGTGCCGCTCGGCCTCGCCAACTATGTGTTCGACCTTGAGAATATCGAGAGCGCGCATGCCGCCGGCGATCCCTATCCGACCCGCCAGGTCATGCTGGCGAACGGCCTGTCCTCGACGATCGGCGCCATGTTCGGCAATCCGTTCCCGGTGACGGTCTATATCGGCCATGCCGGCTGGAAATCCATCGGCGCCAGCACCGGCTATACGCTGTTTACCGGCATCAGCATGTTCCTGATCACGCTGTTCGGGCTTGGCGCCTTCCTGCTGGCGGTCATCCCGATGGTCGCGGTGCTGCCGATCCTCGTTTACATCGGCGTGGTGACCTGCAACCAGGTGGTTCGCGAATCGCCCAAGAACGAAGTGCCGGTGATCTTCATCACCATGTTCCCATGGATCGCGAACTGGGCGTTGACACTTCTGAACAACACGCTGGCGGCGGCCGGAACCAATGCCAAGACGGTGGGCGTGGAGGCGCTTGCGCACAAGGGCGTCTATTACCAGGGGCTTTCGAACCTCGGCAATGGCGCGCCGCTCAGCAGCATGACCTGGGGCTGCATCGCGATCTTCGCCATCACCGACCGCCCGATGGCCGGCGTGCTTGCTGCCCTGGTTGGCGCTGTACTGACCTTCCTGGGCGTGATCCATGCCCCCACGGTCGGTATCGCGCAGGCCCAGGCCATGCCGCTGGTCTACGGCTATTGCATGATCGCCGGCATCTTCGCGCTCAAGCAATATCTCAACCAGCGCGACGAGAGCATGGCAACGGTGGCCAAGCCTGCCGGCGAATGACCTGATATAACCGGCGCCCCGAACACGCCTGCGAGCGGCGCGAGCCTGCCCCATCCGGGCACGCTCGCGCCGCTTCGGCATTGTCCTATGCGGTATCGAGGACCTTGGAAATTTCCAGCGCGAGCTGCTGCTGCGTGTAGGGTTTTCCAAGGCGGGCGACTTCGAAGCCAAGCTCGGCCGGGAGTTCGGAATATCCCGACGCGATCAGGATGGGCAGGTCCGGGAACAGCGCGCGGGCGGCCTTTGCCAGTTCGCCGCCATTCATCTCCGGCATGGAATAGTCCGTTATCAGGAGGTCGATGGGGCCATCCTGCTTGAGGCGTTCGAGCGCGTCCCTGCCGGAATGCGCTTCGACGACCTCATGGCCGAGATCAGCCAGCATGTCGACCGAACTCATCGCGATCAGGAAGTCGTCGTCAACCAGCAGGATGCGCTTGGGGCCGGAATTGCGGCCTTGCGGGGAGGGCGCCGGTTCGCTGGGCTGGGCGGGCGCCTGTTTCGAGACGGGAACCCAGAGTTCGGCGGTCGTGCCTTTTCCAGGCGCACTGATGAGCCGCAACCGGCCTTTAAGCTGTAGCGCCAGGCCGTGGATCATCGACAATCCCAGCCCCGTGCCCTTGCCGAGTTCCTTCGTCGAGAAGAAGGGCTCGATCGCCTTCTGCAAGGTTTCCTCGTCCATGCCATGGCCCTGGTCTGTCACCGAAAGAACGCCGTAGCGCCCCGGTGCGAGCTCGTCTTCCCGGTGCGCCAGCTCTTGCTCGGTCAGGCCGATGCGGATGGTGCCGCCGTCCGGCATGGCATCGCGCGCATTGACGACGAGGTTGAGCAAGGCCAATTCCAACTGGTTGGAATCGGCGAGCACCGGATCCAGGTCGTCGGGGACGGCGGTTTCGATGACGACGCTGGTGCCAACAGAGCGCTTCATCAGGTCGGCCATTTCCCGCACCAGTCCGGCAAGATCGACCGAACCGATGTGGAGATCCTGGCGCCGGGCGAAGGCGAGAAGCCGCTGCGTCAAGGATGCACCCCGCCGGGCGCCCTGGAGGGCACCGTCGATCAGCCTGATGACATTCGGATTGTCGCCGGCGTGTTTTCGCAGCAATTCGAGATTGGCGAGCACAGCCATCAGCAGATTGTTGAAATCGTGCGCGACGCCGCCTGTCAGCTGGCCGATCGCCTCCATCTTCTGGGCCTGCCGGAGCTGTTCTTCGGCATGTTCGCGTTGTGCCACTTCCGCCATCACGACGGCATGGGCTTCGTGCAGTTCGGCAGTGCGCTCCGCCACCCGCTCCTCAAGCACTTCGTTGAGCTGGCGCTGATGCTCCTCCGATCGCATCCGGGCGGTGATGTCGGAGGATACGCCGACCATTTTCACGGCTTTGCCGCTTCGGTCCCGGTAGAGTTGCGCCCTGATTTCCGCCCAATGCGCGGAGCCATCCGGCCAGATCGTGCGATACTCGATCGCGTAGTCCGCTCCCGTGTCGATGGTCGCCTTTACCGCTGTCTTCATTCGCTCCAGATCGTCCGGATGAATGCTGGCAAGGAGTTGCGCATAGGTGAACGTGTCTCCCGGATCGTGCCCGAAGACGGCGCGGCAGGTCGGCGATGTCGTCAAGGCACTGGTGGCGAGGTCGAGTTCCCAGGCACCCAGCCGGCCCGCTTCCAGGGCCGTCTGAAGCCGTCGTTCCCCTTCATCCAGGGCCTCGATGCGCAGCCGGGCCTCATATTGCCGCCGGCGGCCGCGCAGCGCCGAGCGCGCGACGCTCACGAATGTCGTGGCGTGGAACGGCCGCTCGATGAAACTCACATTGCCCAACGTCTCCAAAACCCTTGCGGCGGCAGGGTTGCGCTCCGGCCCCCCGCCGCGATGCGTGAGGATGATGAAGGGGAGGTCAGACCAGCTTGGCTGCGTCTCTATCCAGCTTGAAATCTGCCGAAGGTCGGATGAGCGAAGCGCCTCTTCGGTGATAATCACGAAGGCGGTGTCTTCATTGAGCGCGTCGATGAAGGTTTGGAGATCGCCAGCCGTCTTCGACGGGATTCCGGCTTCGACCAGGAGCGAGGCGGCGATCTGGGCATCGCGTCCCATCGGGGCGTGGATAAGGGCGAAGGCGTGTCTACTGGGAATCGTCCTGGCCCTCTTTTGCGGATGTCAGCAACGGCTGTCTTTCGCCGACGAAGGTCGGCACGCCGCGCAAAACCCCCTGGAAGCCGGAAAGCGGTTCGCCCAACACCAGTCCGGTATTGCCGATGCGGAATTCACGGATGGTATCTTCGTGCCAGCCGGTGCGCTTCTTGATAACCGAGACCGCGCGCCTGACTTTTCCAAGCGCTTCGAAATAGCGCAAAAGAATAACGGTATCGGCAAGATAGGTCACATCCACCGGCGATTTCATGTCCCCGACGAGGCCGTGTTGGGCGACCGTGACGAACGTGTTGGTGCCCTGGCGATTGAGGTATTGCAGCAGCTCGTGCATGTGGAGAATGAGCGCATTTTCTTCCGGCATTGATGCCTGGTAGCCGTTGACGCTGTCGATGACGACCGTCTTCGCATCGAAACTCGCGACGCGGTCGCGGACGCGTTGGGTGAATTCCCCGGGCGACAGCTCGGCGGCATCGAGCTGCTCGATATGGATCAGCCCATCCCGCTGGTATTGTTCCAGATCGAGGTTCATGGCCTTCGTGCGGGAGAACAGCAATCCCAGCTCTTCGTCGAAGATGAAGATTGCCGCCTTTTCTCCCCGTTGCACGGCAGCCTTGACGAATTGCAGTGTAAAGAGGCTCTTGCCCGTGCCTGCCGGGCCGATGAGGAGCGTGCTCGATCCGCGCTGAATGCCGCCGCCAAGCAACTGGTCGAACTGAACAATGCCGCTTTTCAGCGTATCGCGCTCGAAGCTCGCCCGATGTTCTACCGCGCGCAGCCGCGGGAAAACGGCCACGCCGCCGGTCTTGATGACGAAATCATGGTATCCGCCGCGAAAGGCCTGCCCACGGTATTTCGTCACCCGCAAGCGACGTCTTTCAGAGCCATAGTTGGGTGCGAGCTGCTCCAGATGGATTACGCCATGCACGATGCTATGGACAGTCTTGTCGAGGTTGTCCGCGGTCATGTCGTCGAGCAGCAGGACGGTGGCACCAGTCTTCGAGAAGAAGTGTTTCAGGGCCAGGATCTGCCGGCGATAGCGCAGCGAACTTTGTGCCAGAAGCCTGATTTCGGAGAGGCTGTCGAGCACCACCCGGTTCGGTTGCAGGGTCTCGAAAGCCTCGAAAATCATCTTTGTCGTTTCGCCAAGCTCCAGATCCGAGGAGTAGAGCAGGCTTTGGCGCTGGTCTTCGTCCAGCAGGCTTTCCGGTGGCACGAGCTCGAAGATCTTGATTGCATCCGCGATGACCATGCCGTGCGACGCCGCGCTGTCGCGCAGTTCCTCTTCGGTCTCCGACAGTGTGATGTAGAGACACTTCTCTCCACGCGCGGCCCCCTCCTGCAGAAATTGCAGCGCAATCGTCGTCTTGCCCGTGCCGGGCGATCCTTCGAGAAGAAAAACGTGACGGCGCGTCAGACCGCCAGCGAGAATATCGTCAAGCCCTTCAACGCCCGTAAGTGCCTTTGTTTGTGTGGTTTCGCCCATGCATCTTCCTCTATCGCGTCGGGCGATACATAGAGCCGGCCCGTCACATGGCAACAGCGGCGAGGCGGGACGAATGTCCAATTTTGGTTACACTGGTGGGAGTGCCTCGTTTATCGACGACAGGCTTGGAAGCGCAAGAAGCCGATCATAAAGGCCGTCGTCCGTACGATGCCCGCCCCATTGCAGGCAGTCGGCAAACTTTCGCCGCCTTTGATCCGCGTCCAGCGCATCCTCGCGCGAGCCCTTGGCATGCAGGCGCGCGTGGCGCAGGACGGTTCCATTTTTCAAGGTCACGGCGACAAGATGGGGCAGGCGCTCGTGGCCGCGCTCCTCTTCCGCCGTGTAGGAGGTCATTTCGATCCGGCTCATGAGCGCCTGGATCTGCGGACGATGCAGGGCGCAAGGTTCGAAATCCTTCAGGCTGAGCCCGTCATGCACCAAGGCCGTCGCCAGGCAATAGTGCATCGAGAACCGGGCCTGCATGCCGTTCTCCGGCTCGCGATAGACAAGGTTGCGTATGGCGGAGAGTCCGACCTTCGTTTCGATGCGCACGATGTCCGCCGCTGTCAGATTGTGCTCATGCTTCAGGTCGAGAAGCGCGTCGATTGCCCGATGGGTCGAGGCGCAGCAAGGATGGCGTTTGGTGACGAGGCCGCGTGTCTCGATGACATGCGCGTCCTCCATCGGCCAATCTGTCCAGCCTCGCGGTTCATCGCCGCCGAAGAGATCCAGAAAACCTTGCGGTCTCTCCAGAATATCGAGCCGGCCGGCGCTGCCGGCAAGCGCAAGGCGGGCGGCCTCGACGGCGTTGCGCGCGGCTATGCCGGCATGAAGCGGTTTTGCCGGGGTGCCGAATTGGCCCTTGGGGCCGCAGGCCATGGAGGTTGCGAGGCTCATCGCGTGCGCCGTCTGCTCGATACCGGCGCCCAGCAGGCGGGCGACACCTGCGGCAGCGCCGATCGTGCCGACGGTCGATGTGCCATGCCAGCCTCTGTTGTAATGCGAGGGATTGACGCCGAAGCCGACGGCGGCCTGTGCTTCCAGTCCGGTCAGATAGGCTTCCAGAAAGTGGCGGCCGCTGGTGCGGCCTGCTCCCGCCACGGCAAGAAGAGCCGGGACGAGGACGGCGGAGGCGTGCGCCCGGGCAGGGTGGAAATTGTCGTCGAAGTCCAGCGCATGCGCCGCCGTCCCATTCACCAGGGCGGCCAGCGAGGACGGCGCCGCACCGCCGGTGACCAGCCAGCAACCGCCGCCGCTGGACATTTCGTCCCCAAACGCATTGACGACGGCCTGCACGGCCGGATCGTGGCCGCCGGCAATCATGCAGCCGAGCGTGTCAATGACGGCATCGCGGGCACGCTCCATCGCGGTCTCGGAAAATGTAGTTCGCAGCGAAAGGCGGCGCGCGATTTCGGGAAGTATGCTGGTCATTGACGAATGTCTCTCGCTAGGCTTGGTTCGCGGGCGAAAGTGTTCGACTTTTCAGCAAGCCACAATCTTATGCGGTTTTGCGGTAGGTCTATCGAGGAATGGGGGTCTTCATGGCGAAAGCGGAGAACGCGGCGATCAGCCTGAAGCATATCGAAGCCTATGACGCCATTGCCGCGACCGGCTCGACGATCGCGGCGGCGGCCGAGATCGGCATTTCGCAGTCCAATGCCAGCCGCCTGCTCCAGCAGCTCGAAGACTATCTCGGCGTGCGCCTGTTCGACCGCGACAAGAACCGCCTGTCGCCGACGCGCGAAGGTTTGCAGCTGGGGCCGGAGATCCGCGCCATTTCAGATCGGCTGCGCGCGCTGAAGACCGCAGCGATCGAGCTGGAAAGCGGCCGCTCGCGCGAGATGCTGCTGAGGCTCGCTTTCCCCGCGAGCCTGTCCTCGACGGCAGTGCCGAAGATGATCCGCGCCTTCCTGTCGGCCAATGGGCCGATGCGGGTGGAGATTGCATCGGGAAGCTACCTGGCGATCGAGCGCATGGTCGCCGATGGCGAAGCGGATATCGGGTTCGCACGCCTGCCGTTCGCCACACCCGCCTTGCGGCAGGAAAGGCTGCTGCCGTCCCGCGTTGTCTGCGCGCTCCATGTCGACCATCCGCTGGCCGGCCGCGCGTCGCTGGCGATCGCGGATCTGAAGGGGCAAGACCTGATCGTGCTCAACCGGGAACGACCGGTTCGCCACCAGCTCGAAGCGCTGTTCTATCAGCATGGCCTCAGGCAGCGGCCGCTTCTGGAAGCGCATTCCGTGGCGAGTGCCTGTGCGCTGGCCGCGGAAGGGCTCGGCATCGCGCTGGTCGGCGATCTGATCGCCCGAGAATTTGCCAACCTGCCGCTGCGCTTCATCGACCTTGAGCCGGAACTTCCGGTCACCTATTGCCTGATCAGCGGCGAAAAACACCCGCTGCCCAAGACAGCCGGCTTTTTCCTGCAAAACATTGCCGGCTGGGCGTCCTGATATGCACAAGCCGAAGGTGCCGTTGCCATGAACATCCGCTTGCTCGAAGTCCTGCGCACGCTGCTTGCCACCGGCTCGACGATTGCGACCGCCAAGGCCATGGGCCTCAGCCAGTCGGGCGTGAGCCGCATGCTGCAACAGCTCGAAAGCGACCTCGCCATCACGCTTTTTGCCCGCGACAAGGGGCGGCTGATCCCGACGCCGGAGGCGGTGGTGCTCGGGCGCGATGCGGAAAACGTGCTGCTCGCCGTCGAGCGCATGTCCGGCCATGCCGAAGACCTGCGCAGCGGCGCGTCCGGCCCGGAAATCGTCCGCATCGCGCTGCCGAGCAGCATGTGGGAGAACTTTGCGCCCGCCATGCTCATCGACTATGTGCGCGATTTTCCGGGTGTGCGCATCGAGACCTTCTTCGAGACGACGACGCTGATCAGCAAGCTGGTCGGCGACCGGGTCATCGACCTCGGTTTTCTCCGCATGGAGGGCGAGACGGGGCCGGGCATCGTGGTCGACAAGGTGGCAAGCGGCCAGAGCGTCTGCGTCCTTCCGAAGGACCACCCGCTCGCCGAGCTCGACGAAATCACCATCAAGCACCTCAAGAACGTGCCGCTGATCCTGATCGGCAAGCAGAGACCGAACCGCATGGCGCTCGACCAGGCCTTCAAGCGGGCAGGGGTGAAGCAGATGGTGAAGATCGAGACGCATACCAACAGCTCGGCCTGCTCCTACGTCGCGCACGGGCTGGGCATCACGATCATCAGCAGCTTCTATGCGAATCTCTACCGGCACCTGAACCTCGTGCAGCGCCCCTTCATACCGACGGCGACGCAGGAATTCGGCTTGGCGCGTGCGGACGGCGTGCCGCTGTCCATCGCGGCGCAAGGGCTGAGCGACGCCTTGAAGAGACAGATCCAGCTCTCCCAAAGAGGCGAGTGAAATCAATCGTATGACCTTCGAGAACCGGCGTTTTTCCCGCCGGCGTTCCTTCCCAAGTCTGCATAAACATATGACGAAAACGCATAATATTGCGCGTCTTTGCTCATTCCCTCATAGTCTTAGGCAACGAAACCGATGACGGCGGACGCAAGTCCGGCCGCCAATCGTGGGGAACCCATGTTACGTTTTATCCTCAACCGCCTCGTGATGGCGCTTCCGACGATCGTGCTCGTATCGATCACGGTCTTCGCGCTGATCCGCCTCATTCCCGGTGATCCCGCCGCCCTCATGCTCGGCGATATGGCGCAGCCCGACCAGATCGCGGCCATGCGCGTCGAACTCGGCCTCGACAAGTCGATGCCGCAGCAATTCCTGATCTGGGCGGGCAACGTCCTGCATGGCGATTTCGGCCGGTCGATCGTCAACGACGAGGCGGTGCTGCCGCTGGTGGTCTCGCGCTTTCTGGTCAGTGCCGAGATCGTCGTGGTCGCCGTGCTGCTGGCAAGCCTTATCGCCGTGCCGGCCGGCGTGATCGCCGCCTGGCGTCAGAACAGTTTGACGGACCTGGTGTTGGTCGGCACTGCGACCGTGCTTCTGTCGATCCCGACCTTCTGGCTCGGCCTTCTGCTGCTGCTGTTCTTCGGCCTCAAGCTCGGCTGGTTGCCGGTGCTCGGCTACGTCTCGATCGGCGACAACGTCGTCGGCGGCCTGCTCTATCTCGTGCTGCCGGTGATGACGCTGGTCATCCACGAAATGGGCGTGCTGATCCGCATGGCGCGCGCCTCGACGCTGGAAGTGCTGCGCCTCGACTACATTACCCATGCCCGTGCGAAGGGCCTTTCGGAAAGCGCGGTGCTCTGGCGGCACGCCTTCAAGAACGCCTTCGGCCCGACCTGGACGATGATCGGCCTGATCCTCGGCAATCTCCTCGGCGGCATCGCCGTCATCGAGACGGTGTTCACCATTCCGGGCCTCGGCCGGCTGATGGTCGATAGCATCTTTGCCCGCGATTACCCGGTCATCCAGGGCTGCCTGCTGTTCGTGTCGCTGTCCTACGTGCTCGTCAACCTCGTCGTCGACCTGCTGTATCCCCTCTTTGATCCGCGGGTTGTTGCCGAATGAAAAAGGTCTCTCTCAACGGGCTCATCGGCGGCACGCTGATCGCCATCCTGCTCATCACCGCCGCCATCGGCCTCGTCTGGACGCCGTTCGACCCGATGAAGCTGTCCTTCACGGCAAGGCTTGCCGCACCGAGCGACGCGCACCTGCTCGGCACCGACGAATTCGGCCGCGACGTGCTCAGCCGCCTGATGATCGGCGCGCGCGCCAGCGTGTGGATCGGCGTCTTGACCGTCGGCTTCGCGACGATCTGCGGCACGCTCATCGGCCTCGTCAGCGGCTATGCCCGCGGCTGGGTGGATGGCGTCATCATGGCGGTCAACAATGCGCTGCTGGCCTTCCCGGGCATCCTGCTGGCGCTCGGCCTGCTCGCCGTCTTCGGCGCCAACCAGTACGGCATCATTTTCGCGCTCGGCATTGCTTACACGCCTTCCATGGCCCGCGTGGTGCGCGGCGCCGTGCTGTCGTTGCGCGAACGCGAATTCGTCGAGGCCTCGCGGGTGATGGGCAATGGCGAGCTCTTCACGATGTTCCGCCACATCCTGCCGAATTGCCTGGCGCCGATCACCGTGCTCGCGACCTCGATGTTCGGCTGGGCGATCCTCTCGGAAAGCGCGCTCTCCTTCCTCGGCCTCGGCGTGCCGCCACCGGCCCCCACCTGGGGCAACATGCTGGCCGCCGGCCGGCCGTTCATCGAGCAAGCCGTCTGGCTCGGCCTGTTTCCCGGCCTCTGCATCGCGCTGACGCTGCTCGGCATCAATCTTCTGGGCGATGCCCTTCGCGACAGGCTCGACCCGCGCATGAGAGGTCTGAAATGACGGTGGACACGCTTCTGACGGTTCGCGGCCTCACGCTGGAGGTCGCCCGGTCCGGCCACAAGGTGGTCAACGATATCTCCTTCGACATCGCCGCCGGCGAAATCTTCGGTATCGTCGGCGAAAGCGGATCGGGCAAGACGCTCGCGACACGCGCCCTCATCGCCCTGTTGCCGCCGGCCATCAAAGTTGTCGGCGGAGCGGTCCGCTACAAGGGCCGTGATGTGCTGACGATGAAGGACAGGGATTTGCGGCGCCTGCGCGGCGCCGAGGTCGGCGTCGTCTTCCAGGAGCCGATGACCTCGCTCAACCCGTCCATGACGATCGGCCGCCAGCTTGAGGAGGGCCTGGTCCTCCACACGAAACTGTCGCCGGACAAGCGCCGCGCGCGAATCCTGGAGATGCTGCGCCGGGTCGGCATCCGCGATCCGGAAGGCGCGCTCGCCTCCTATCCGCACGAGTTTTCCGGCGGCATGCGCCAGCGTATCATGCTGGCCTCGGTCATGCTGCTGAAGCCCGCTCTGCTGATCGCGGACGAGCCGACCACGGCGCTCGATGCAGTCATTCAGCGCGACGTCATGGAACTGATGGTGGAACTGACGCGGGCCGAAGGCACGGCGGTTCTCCTGATCAGCCACGACCTGCCGATGGTGGCGCGTTACACCAGCCGCATCGTGGTGATGGAAAAGGGCGCGATCGTCGAAGCGGGCCGCACGGAAGACCTGCTGGAGGCGCCGCAGCATCCCTATACGAAAAAACTGCTCTCCTCGCTGCCGTTCCGCGGCGAACCGCGGTCGATCGACACGGCGAAGGCGCCGATGGTTTCGGCCCGCGACATCGTCGTCGATTATGCCGGCCGCAAGTCGCTGCTGAAGAAAGCGGCGGCCAAGCGGGCGTTGCATGGCGTCAGCATTGACATCCACGAGGGTGAGGTCGTCGCCCTCGTCGGCGGTTCGGGCTCCGGCAAGACCACGCTTGGCCGCACCATTGCCGGCCTGGTGAAGGAAAGCGGCGGCCGGATCCAGTTCCAGGGCCGCTCGCGCGACGAGGAGTGGCAGGATTACCGCCTGAATTGCCAGATGGTGTTTCAGGATCCCTATTCCTCGCTCGATCCGCGCATGACGATCCTGGCGCTGGTCGAAGAAGCGCTGCGGCTGGTGCCGGGCCTCGATGCCGCCGCAAAACGCAAACGCGCGCTGGAGACGCTGGAGGAGGTCGGCCTCAATGCCGATTATGCCAGCCGCTACCCGCATGAACTCTCCGGCGGCCAGCGCCAGCGCGTGGCGATTGCCCGCGCCATCGCGCGCCGACCGCGTTTCCTGATCGCCGACGAGCCGGTCTCCGCGCTCGACGTGACGGTGCGGGCGCAGGTGCTCGCGCTCTTCTCCGACCTCCAGAAACGCTACGGCTTCTCGTGCCTGTTCATCAGCCACGATCTCGGCGTTGTCGAGCAGGTCGCCGACCGCGTCGTCGTCATGCAGGACGGCCGCATCATCGAAGAGGGCGACCGCGACACGATTTTCGACAGCCCGAAGGAGGCCTATACGCGCCGTCTCCTCTCGGCCATTCCCGCCCTCGACCAAAATGCGCGGGGCGGCGTGTCCCTCAAATGGCGCCTGGAGAACTGACGTGGACAGGCTGATGAATTCCGGGCGCGCGGCCGAACGGCTCGCCGCCATTTGCGACGCCCAGCCCTTCGTGACGCGCTTCCTGGCGCGCAACCTCCTGACGGGCGAGACCTATGAGCGCGGCGCCGACGAGGAGACACCGTCCGCCAGCACCCGCAAGACGTCGATCATGATGGCGGCGCTGAAGGCGGCCGAGGACGGCCGGCTCGATCTCGACGAAAAGATCACCTACGAGGCGCGCTATGCCGAGGAAGTGGCGAGCGGCATGTTCCGCTACCTGACGCCCGGCATCGTCATTTCGCTGCGCGACGCCATCACCGGCATGATGGTGCTGAGCGACAATGTCTGCACCAAGATGGTGTTCGAGCGGCTGACGCTGGAGGAGGTCGACGGCTATTGCAAGGCGATCGGCATGGCCGGCACGCATCACCGCTTCCTCATTCCGCCGCTCGCGCTCTCGCCGGATCACACGCTGACCTCCGTCACCACCACGACCGCGCGCGACCAGGCGTTCCTGCTGCAGGCGATCCTCCATGCGCAGACTTCTGAGGAAAGTGCCCGCCTGCTTGGATGCTCGCAGGCGCTCTGTGCCTTTGCGCTGCAAACCCTGAAGAACCAGATCCTGCGCTACGCGATCCCCTCCAGGCTGCCGTTCGGCGCGGTCGTCGCCCACAAGGGCGGCACGGGCAAGCGCGGCCGCATGAACTGCGGCATCGTCTATCGCGACGGAAATCCCTTCTACATCCTCTGCGCCTTCACCGATGAAGTGCCGCAGGCCATGCCCGACGGCACGCCGGGGTACACGCTATCGCTGGAAACCATCGGCAGGCTCTCGCGCGCCTGCTGGGATGAATTCCAGCCCCAATGATCAACAAGAGAAAAGAGGGTAGAACAATGAAAACGCTTCTTCTGGCAGGCACCGCCCTGCTTGCCTTGGCCCATGCCGCCGCCGCGCGCGACATCACCGTCGCGCAGAGCTCCGACCTGCGCAGCAACAATCCCGGCGTCAACCGCGACGGCAACACCGACGGCGTGATCCTGCACATCGTCGAGGGGCTCGTCGGCTATAACAACAGCGGCGAAGTCAAGCCGCTGCTCGCCAAGAGCTTCGAGACCTCGGCCGACGGCCTCACCTATACGTTCAAGCTGCGCACCGACGTGAAGTTCCACAACGGCAAGCCGTTGACGGCGGAGGATGTCGTGTGGAACTGGACGCGCTATCTCAACCCGGAAACGAAATGGACCTGCCTGTCCGATTTCGCCGAAGGGGGTGCCGCCGCCGTCACCGGCGTCAAGGCGGTCGATGCGTCGACGGTCGCGATCACGCTCGCAAAACCCTCGGCCGTTCTCCTCGGCCTGATGTCGCGCCCGGAATGCGGCTATACCGGCATGATCTCGCCCGACTCGCTGGCTGCCGACGGCAGCTTCGACAAGCCGATCGGCACCGGCCCGTTCCAGTGGGACGAGTGGAAGAAGGGTGAATACATCCATCTCGCCAAGTTCGCGGATTATGTGTCGCCGGAAAATGATGGAAAGCCGGACGGCATGGTCGGCTCCAAGCGGCCGCTTGCTGACGGCATCAAGTTCATGGTCATCCCCGATGCCTCGACGGTGAAGGCCGGCCTTCAATCGGGCGTGCTCGACACGGCGGAGATTTCGCCGGACCTCATTCCGGAATTCAAGTCCAGCGACAAGACGCAGCTGATCGTCTCGCGCAACAACGGCAAGAACCTGTTCTACATCCAGACCCGCGACAAGGTGCTGAGCAAGCCCGGCGTGCGCCGCGCCATGGCGATGGCGCTCGATCTCGACGAACTCGTCGCGGCCGCCTCGAATGGCACCGGCGAGGCGAACGGTTCGATGGTCTCGCAGGACTCCGTCTATTTCGACGATATCCAGAAGAAGCGTCTGCCCTACGACCTCGAAGCCGCCAAGAAGGAACTGGCGGATGCGGGCTATAACGGCGAGCCGATCTCGATCATCGCCAACAAGCGCGGCAACGTGCCGAGCTTCCCGGTCGCCGTCATGGCGCAGGCGATGATGCAGCAGATCGGCCTCAACGTGGAGATCGAGGTGCTCGATTACGCGACGCAGGTCGACCGCCGCCGTTCCGGCAACTACCAGGTGATCTCGCAGTCGGTCGCGCCCCGTCTCGACCCGGCGCTGATGTACGCCTTCTATGTCGGCGACAAGGACAAGAACGCCTCGCTGATGTGGGACGATCCCAAGGCCGTCGAACTGATGAAGGCTGCCTATGTCGAGGCCGATTCTGCCAAGCGCCAGAAGATCTTCGACGAGTTTCATGAACTGATGCTCAAGGAAATGCCCGGCATCTTTCTCTATGACATGGTCGACGTCTGGGGCGCCACGAAGAAGCTGAAGGGCCAGCCCGTCTGGCAGTCGAACACGCGCCTCTGGGAAGTGTCCGTCGAGGACTGAGCCCAACGCCGCGCCGGCAGCGGACCCCGGCGCGGCTTTTCCATCATCGATCAGGATCGACCCCGGCGACACGACGCCGGAAGGATTTCTGCGCCCTTCGAGGGCCTGCAAGCATAAACGAGGACATGCCATGGATAGCGACGCCCTGACGAAGATTGCCGCGGCAATCGACAGCATGAGGCCGGATTTCTCAGCGCTCAGCGACGAAATCTGGGATCATGCCGAGCTGAAGTTCGAGGAGCGGCGGTCTTCGGCTCTGCTGGCGAAGGCCCTCGAAGACAACGGCTTTGCCGTGCGGCGCGGCGTGGCGGGAATGGATACGGCGTTCATCGGGGAGTTCGGCAGCGGCAAGCCCGTCATCGCGTTTCTCGGCGAGTTCGATGCGCTGGCCGGAATGAGCCAGGCCGCGGGCCTTGCCGAGCCGCGGCCGCTTGCCTCGGGTGGCACCGGCCATGGCTGCGGCCACAATCTGCTCGGCGTCGGTTCGCTGATGGCGGCCATCGCGCTCGCGCGGCACCTGAAGGACAGCGGCCTGCCGGGCACGGTGCGCTACTATGGCTGCCCGGGCGAGGAGGGCGGTTCCGGCAAGACCTTCATGGTGCGGGCAGGGCTGTTTGCGGATGTCGATGCGGCGTTGACCTGGCATCCCGCACCCTTCAATGGCGTCCGCTCGACCAACAATCTCGCGGTGCTCGAATATTACTATCGTTTCAAGGGCATCGCTGCCCATGCCGCGAACGCCGCGCATCTCGGCCGCTCCGCGCTGGATGCCGTCGAGCTGATGAATGTCGGCGTCAATTTCCTGCGCGAACACATGCCGCAGGATTGCCGCGTGCACTATGCCATCACCGATACCGGCGGGCGGGCGGCGAATGTCGTGCAGGCACAGGCCGAGGTGCTCTATCTCATCCGCGCGCCGGAAATGCGCCAGGCGCTCGATCTGGCGGCGCGTGTCGAGAAGGTGGCGCAGGGGGCTGCCATGATGACGGAAACCCGGGTGGAGACCGTGTTCGATACGGCGTCCACCAATCTCCTGCCCAACATCACGCTGGAAACCGCCATGCACGAGAACATGGTGGCGCTCGGCCCGATCGCCTTCGATGAAGCCGACCTTTCCTTCGCGCGCTCGATCCAGCAGACGTTCACCGACGAAGCGATCCGGAGCAGCCTTCGCCTCTACCAGATCAAGGGCGATGTCTTTTCCAATGCGAAGATCGATGGTTCGACGCCGCTGCATCTCGGGCTGCGGGAATTCGAACGCCAGTCGCATTTCCGCGCTGGCTCGACCGATGTCGGCGATGTCAGCTGGGTGACGCCGACAGCCCAGTGCTGGACGCCGGCCTGGGCGATCGGCACCAATCCGCATACCTGGCAGGTGGTGGCGCAGGGCAAGAGTGCGGCCGCCCACAAGGCAATGGCGCATGCCGCCAAAGTGCTGGCTACGACCGGATTTTCATTGCTGACGTCGCCGCAATTGCTGGCTGCCGCCAAGACGGAATGGGCAGAAAAGACGGAAGGCCGACCCTATGTCTGCCCCATCCCGCCGGAGGTGATGCCGGGCGCCGGCCATTAGGTAGCGTGAATGCCAAGGCGAGCTGGCTGACGCGCAGCCTCGCCTTGGCGCTGGTCGAATTCTCCTGACCCGGCGCGATCATGCGCACAGGTCATGGACGACCTTATTTCGCGGCGGTCGCGTCTTTCTGGTCTTCCAGAATCAGCGCATCGGCTTCTGCCGGCAGGCGGGATTGTTTTTCGGTGGTGTTGACGCTTGCCGTCGTGATCGTCCTGTCGACGTCCGCTTCGGCCGAGCCCTTGGTGTGATAGGCGCAATCCGCAAAGGCGGCGGATGCCGAAAGGCCAAACGCTGCTGCGACTACGAGAACTGTCTTCATGGCATTTCTCCTTCTTCGCTGGTGCACAGCCAGTATGCCTTCACGGCCGGTCTCGGCGAAATCACGATTTTGTGGTCACCCAGCACGTAGGAACCGGATTGCCTCGTCGCGGCGGTAGAGATAGAGCAGCGTGCGTATTGCTTCGCCGCGTTCGCCCGTCAGCTCCGGATCGCGCTCCAGCATGTAGGCGGCGTCCTTGCGGGCGATTTCCAGTAGGTCGCCATGCGCTTCGAGGCTTGCCACCAGGAAACCCGGCGTGCCGGACTGGCGGGTGCCCAGAAGCTCGCCTTCGCCGCGCAGCTTCAGGTCCTCCTCGGCAATGCGAAAACCGTCCTCCGTCTCGCGCAGGATGGACAGCCGCGCGCGGCCGTTTTCGCTAAGTGGCCCCTTGTAGAGCAGGATGCAGCTCGACGCTTCCTCGCCGCGCCCGACGCGCCCGCGCAACTGATGAAGCTGGGCGAGGCCGAATCGTTCGGCATGCTCGATCACCATGATGGACGCATCCGGCACGTCCACGCCGACCTCCACCACCGTCGTCGCAACCAGCAGCCGCGTCTCGCCGCTTTTGAAGGCGAGCATGGCGGCATCCTTCTCCGGCCCGCTCATCCGCCCATGCACGAGACCCGCTGCCGGGCCGAAGACGCTGGCAAGCGTCGCGTGCCGCTCCTCGACGGACATCAGGTCGCTTTCCTCCGATTCTTCCACCAGCGGGCAGATCCAGTAGGCCTTCTTGCCCTCGGCAAGGGCGGCGCGCAGGCGCTCGACGATCTCGCCAACGCGCTCCTGCGCCATCACAACGGTCTGGATTGGCTTGCGGCCCGCCGGCTTTTCCGTGAGCTTCGAGACGTCCATGTCGCCGAAGGCGGCGAGCACGAGCGTGCGCGGGATCGGCGTTGCCGTCATCACCAGCATATGCGGCGAGATGCCCTTCGCCGTCAGCCGCAGGCGCTGGTGCACGCCGAACCGGTGCTGCTCGTCGACGACGGCGAGCACGAGGTCCTTATAGGCGACATTGTCCTGGAACAGTGCGTGGGTGCCGATGACGATCTGCGTTTCGCCCGACGCGATGCGGTCGAGAATGGCCTCGCGCTCGCGTCCCTTCGTGCGGCCGGTCAAAACGTCGATGGTGATGCCCGCAGGTGCTGCCATGCGCGACAGCGTGGCAAAATGCTGCCGGGCGAGGATTTCAGTCGGGGCCATCAGCACGGCCTGTCCGCCGGATTCGACGGCGGCCAGCATGGCCATCAGCGCCACCGCCGTCTTGCCCGCGCCGACATCGCCCTGCAGCAGCCGCAGCATGCGCTGTTCGGCGGTCATGTCCTTGAGCACTTCGGCGATCGCCGCCTGCTGGCTGTTGGTCAGCGAAAAGGGCAGGGCGTTGATGACCGGGCGGCTGAGCTTTCCGGTCGCAACGACCGGCCGGCCGGCGACCTTGCGCAGGCGCTGGCGCACCAGGGCGAGCGAAATCTGGCCCGCCAGGAACTCGTCATAGGCGAGCCGGCGGCGGGCCGGGGCCTGCGGGTCGAGGTCCGTCTCGTCGCGCGGATCGTGCAGGCGGTGGAAGGCATCGAAGGCGGAGGGGAAATCCTGCCGCTGCAACAGCGTCGCCTCGATCCATTCCGGCAGGTGCGGCACCCGCGCGATTGCCGCCTCGACGACCTTGCGCAGCACGCGCGACGTGAGCCCGGCGGTCAGGCCATGCACCGGCTCGACCAGCGGCAGGTTGTCGGCCTCGCCGAGCCGGACCATGTAGTCGGGATGCACCATCGAGGCGCGGCCGTTGAACCAGTCGACCTTGCCGCTGACGACGACGGTCTCGTCCACCGGCAGCGCCTTCTCCAGCCAGTTGCCCTTGACCCGGAAGAAGGTCAGCGCCAGTTCGCCCGTCTCGTCATGCAGAAACACGCGGTAGGGCTGGTTCGATTTGCCGGGCGGTGGCGGCTGGTGGCGATCGACCTCGCCGGTGATCGTGACGATGACGCCCGGCTGCGCATGGGCGATGCCCGGCTGGTTGCGCCGGTCGACGATCGAGTGTGGAAAATGGAAGACGAGGTCGATGACCCGGCAATCCTCGATGCTCTCGTGGTTCAGCAGGCGCGCGAACAGGTCCCCGAGCTTCGGGCCGATGCCGGGAAGCGAAGAGAGGGGTGCGAAGAGCGGATCGAGCAGGGCGGGGCGCATGACCGGCAAAATCGCCGGAGAAGGACGCTTTGGCAAGGCTGACAAGTGGCTTTTGCCGGTCTATAGAAGCGCCGGATGGTTGAGGTTGTTGGAAAAGGCAGGACGATCATGACGGGAACGACACGCTCGAGCGCCGAGATCGACCCGCGCCGCAAGCGCATCCTGTTCCGCTGCTGGCACCGCGGCATCCGCGAGATGGACCTGGTGCTCGGCAGCTTCGCCGATGCGGAGATCGAGACCCTCGACGAGGCCGAACTCGACGAGCTGGAGCGCATCATGGCCGAGGAGGACAACGACCTCGTGAAATGGGTGACCGGCGAAAAGCCGGTGCCAGACGCCTTTCGCGACGGCCTCTTCCCGCGCATCGCCGCCTATCGCCCCGATTTTTCGCCGCTCTTCAAAGACGACCGCGCATGATCCCCGGTTTTTCCCCAGAACGCATCGCGGCGGCCGGCCGTCCGCTGACGATCGGCGCCGTGCCTTCGGGCATCGAGCCGCTGATCCTCGCCGACCTCGCCCGCAAGACCGGCCCGATAGCCTTCGTGCTGTCGGACGGCCAGCGCATTCCCGATCTCGAACAGATGCTCGGCTTCGTCGCGCCCGACATTCCGGTGCTGACGCTGCCCGGCTGGGACTGTCTGCCCTATGACCGCGTCTCGCCGAGCGCCGAAGTGTCCGCGCGCAGACTGTCCGCGCTGTCGGCGCTGATCGCCCACCAGAAGAAGCCGCATCCGGCGATCGTGCTCGTCACCGTCAATGCCATGCTGCAGAAGACGGCGCCGCGCGACATCATCGAGAGCCTTGCCTTCTCGGCAAAACCCGGCAACCAGATCCGCATGGACGACGTTGCCGCCCGGCTGGAGCGCAACGGCTTCGAGCGGGTCGCGACCGTGCGGGAGGTCGGCGAATATGCCGTGCGCGGCGGCATTCTCGATGTCTTCGTGCCCGGCAGCGGCGAGCCGCTGCGCCTCGATTTCTTCGGCGATACGCTGGAGAGCATCCGCTCCTTCGACCCTGCCAGCCAGCGCACGACCGGCCAGGCGCGCAGCCTCAGCCTCAACCCGATGAGCGAGGTGACGCTGACGCCGGAGACGATCTCGCATTTCCGCAAGCATTATCTCGCGGCCTTTGGTGCTGCGACCCGCGACGACGCGCTCTACCAGGCGGTCTCCGAGGGCCGGCGCTATCCCGGCATGGAGCACTGGCTAGCGCTGTTCTACGACGGGCTGGAAACGGCCTTCGACTACCTCGAAGGGTTTCGCATCGTCACGGACCATACGGTGCGGGAATCGGCCATCGAGCGCGCGCGCCTGGTGCGCGACTATTACGATGCCCGCATGGCATCCGCGACGCCCGGCAAGGGGCAGGTAGCGCAGGCGACGCCCTACAAGCCCGTGCCGCCGGGCCAGCTCTATCTCGATGGCGAGCGTTTTGCGCAGGAACTCGACGCGCGCAACGCCATCCGCCTGTCGCCCTTCAATGAACACGACGGCGAGGCGCGCCACGTCGAGAGCATCGCGGCACGGCCGGGCATGCGCTGGGCGCGGCCATCGGGCAGCGAGGATGCCGAGGGCGCGCGCGTCAACGTCTTCGACCAGGCGACGAAACACATCGCCGACAAGCGGGCGTCCGGCGCGAAGGTGCTGGTGACGGGCTGGTCGGAAGGTTCGCTCGATCGGTTGTTGCAGGTGCTTTCCGAACACGGCCTCGGCAATGTCGTGCCGGTCGAGAAATTTGCCGATCTCGGCAAGCTGAAGCCGGGCGAGGCGGGGTCTGCGGTTCTCAGCCTCGAAAGCGGTTTCGAGACCGGCGACATCGTCGTCATCGGCGAGCAGGACATTCTCGGCGACCGCATGGTGCGGCGCTCGAAGCGGCGCAAGCGCGGTGCGGATTTCATCACCGAGGTCGCCGGGCTCGACGAGGGCTCGATCGTCGTGCATGCCGAACACGGCATCGGCCGTTTCGTTGGCCTGCGCACGATCGAAGCGGCCGGCGCGCCGCATGCCTGCCTCGAACTGGTCTATGCGGACGAGGCAAAGCTCTTCCTGCCGGTCGAAAACATCGATCTGCTCTCGCGCTACGGCGGCGAGGGCAGCGATGCGATGCTCGACAAGCTCGGCGGCGTCGCCTGGCAGGCGCGCAAGGCCAAGCTGAAAAAACGCCTTCTCGACATGGCGAACGGCCTCATCCAGATCGCCGCCGCGCGCCTCGTGCGCCATGCGCCGGTGCTGGCGGCGCCCGAGGGCGTCTATGACGAATTCGCTGCCCGATTCCCCTATGACGAGACCGACGACCAGGCAAGCGCCATCGACGCGGTGCGTGAGGATCTCGGCGCCGGCCGGCCGATGGACCGCCTCGTCTGCGGCGACGTCGGCTTCGGCAAGACGGAGGTGGCGCTGCGCGCCGCCTTCATCGCGGCGATGAACGGCGTGCAGGTCGCCGTCGTCGTGCCGACCACGCTGCTGTCCCGCCAGCACTTCAAGACGTTTTCGGACCGTTTCCGCGGCCTGCCGATCCGCGTGCAGCAGGCTTCCCGCCTCGTCGGCTCGAAGGAACTGGCGCTGACGAAGAAGGAACTGACCGAGGGCAAGACGGATATTGTCGTCGGCACCCATGCGCTGCTTGGTTCGTCGATCAAATTCGCCAATCTCGGCCTGCTGATCATCGACGAGGAGCAGCATTTCGGCGTGAAGCACAAGGAGCGGCTGAAGGAGCTGAAGAGCGACGTGCATGTGTTGACGCTCTCGGCGACGCCGATTCCGCGCACGCTGCAACTCGCCATGACGGGCGTGCGCGAACTCTCGCTCATCACCACGCCGCCGGTCGACCGCATGGCCGTGCGCACCTTCATCTCGCCCTTCGACCCGCTGGTCATCCGCGAGACGTTGATGCGCGAGCATTATCGCGGCGGCCAGAGTTTTTACGTCTGCCCGCGGCTCAGCGACCTCTCGGAAATCCATGATTTCCTGCGCCAGGACGTGCCCGAGCTGAAGGTTGCCGTTGCACACGGCCAGATGCCGGCGACGGAACTCGAAGACATCATGAACGCCTTCTACGAGGGCCGCTACGACGTGTTGCTCTCGACGACGATCGTGGAATCCGGCCTCGATGTGCCGACGGCGAACACGATGATCATCCACCGCGCCGACATGTTCGGTCTGGCGCAGCTCTACCAGTTGCGCGGGCGCGTCGGCCGATCGAAGGTGCGCGCCTTCGCGCTTCTGACGCTGCCGGTCAACCGTACTCTGACCGGCATGGCGGAACGCCGCCTCAAGGTGCTGCAATCGCTCGACACGCTCGGTGCGGGCTTCCAGCTTGCAAGCCACGACCTCGACATCCGCGGCGCCGGCAACCTGCTCGGCGAGGAACAGTCCGGCCATATCAAGGAAGTCGGCTTCGAGCTCTACCAGCAGATGCTGGAAGAGGCGGTCGCCGAAATCAAGGGTGACGAGGAAGTGGCAGACAGTGGCTGGTCGCCGCAAATCTCCGTTGGCACGCCGGTCATGATCCCGGACGATTACGTGCCGGACCTGCATCTGCGCCTCGGCCTCTACCGCCGCCTCGGCGAGATCAACGAACTCGGCGATATCGACGCCTTCGGCGCGGAACTGATCGACCGCTTCGGTCCCCTGCCGGTCGAGGTGCAGCATCTGCTGAAGATCGTCTACATCAAGTCGCTTTGCCGCACGGCGAATGTCGAGAAGCTGGATGCCGGCCCGAAGGGTGTCGTCGTGCAGTTCCGCAACAAGCAGTTCCCCAACCCGGCAGCATTGGTCAGCTATATCGCGAAGCAGGGCACGCTCGCGAAGATCCGGCCCGACCACAGCGTCTTCCTCGCGCGCGACTATCCGACGCCTGAAAAGCGCCTGACGGGCGCTGCGCAGGTCATGACGCAGCTTGCCGGCTTGGCGAAGTAGGGCTTACTCCGCGCCGTTGCGCTCCTGCGCCTTCATCGTCGCGATCTCGCGGAAGGCATTGACCAGCACGTCGGGGGACTGCGCGCCCATCACGGCATATTTGTTGTCGATGATGAAGCAGGGCACGCCGGTGACGCCCATGTCGCGGGCCATGCCGATCTCTTCCTTGACAGAATCGACATCGGCGCCGGCGGAAAATAGGGCGGTCACCACCGCGCGGTCCATGCCGGAGGCCTCAGCGATATCGAGCAGCACGGCGCGGTCGCCGACATTGCGACCTTCCTCGAAATAAGCCTTGAAGAGCGCGATTGCCGCGCGCTCCTGCACGAGCGGGCCTTCGATCATCGCCCAGCGCAGCAGGCGGTGCGCGTCGAGCGTGTTCGGGCTGATCTTCACCGCGGGGAAATCGAAGTCGATGCCGGCGGCATGGCCGAGGTCCGTCAGCATCTGGTGCGCACGGTCGACGGCGTCGATCCCGCCGAGCTTTTCGGCGAGATGCTTCTTGTGGTCGACGCCTTCGGGCGGCAGGTCCGGATTGAGCTGGTAGGGACGGAACGTCACGGTGACGGCAAGCTCGTCCTTGACGTTCTCGATCGCCTGTTCGAGCCGCTTCTTGCCGAGGTAGCACCAGGGGCAGACGACGTCAGAGACGACGTCGATCGTGATCGCTTCCATCCGGGTTTCCTTTCGAGACGCCGGAAGCTTCCGGCTGCGACGCAATCCTTTCAAGGCATTGCGCCGTCACTTCAACGTTACCGCCGAGATAAGCTTACCGGCCACGGCTTTCAACTGGTTACCTCGTGGTAACCCCAATTCTGGGGATACCCTCTTTATTGCGCCCTCTCGTCCCACCATGCGGGAAGCTGGAAGCCCCAGAGCGGCGTCATCTCCGGCCGCCCGACGTGCTTGTTGCGGGCGATCCACTGTTTGCTGAGGTGATAGAGCGGAACGATGTAGTTGCCGGAAAGCAGCATCCTGTCCTGCAGGCGAACGGCCGAGCGGAAATCCTCCGCCGAGCGAGCGGAAAGAATGGCGGTCATCACGCGATCGAGGTCGGGGTCAGCGACACCGGCGAAATTCTCGCTGCCCTCGCGATCGCGCGCATCCGTTCCCCAGCGCCGCAACTGTTCGAGACCCGGCGACAAGGACGACAGGAACGCCTTCATGATGACGTCGTAGTCGAAGGTCTGGCTGCGGCTCTGATACTGCGAATCGTCGACGGTCCGGAGGCTGACACGCACGCCCAGCGCCGCCAGGAAGCGCTGGTAGGCGAGCGCGAGCTTCTCCTGGTCGGCGTTCTGCGTCATGATTTCAAAGGCGAGCGGCTCGCCGGACGCGCCGACCATGCGGCCGTTCTGGATCGAATAGCCGGCCTTTTTGAAATGATCCATCGCCTGGCGCAGTACCGCGCGGTCGCGTCCCGAGCCGTCGGTTACCGGCAGGCGGTAGGTTCCGGCAAGCACGCCAGGATCGATTCGCTTTTCCGCCTCGCCGATGATCTCGCGCTCGCGCGCATCGATCGGCACATTGAGCGACGACAGCTCGGAGTTTTGCCAGAAACTCTCCGTGCGCGTGTAGGCGTTTTCGAACAGGGTGCGGTTGACCCATTCGAAATCGAAGGCAAGCGAGAGCGCCTTGCGCAGTTCCGCGTTCTGGAAGACGGGCCTGCGCGTGTTGAAGACGAAGCCGAACATGACGGGCGGAAGCTTCGATTTCACGGCGTCCTTGATGACCGTGCCGGACTGCACGGCGGGAAAATCGTAGCCCCGCGCCCACTTCGTCGGATTGCCTTCCTGGTAGACGTCGATCACGCCCTTCTTGAAGGCCTCGAACAGCGAATTGTCCTGCAGGAAATACTCGACGGAGATCTCGTCGTAATTGTCGAAGCCGACCTTCGAGGGGATGTCCTTGCCCCAGTAGTTCGGATCGCGTTCATAGACGATGCGTTCGCCGGGTTTGACAGCCTTTACCTTGTAGGGACCGGAGCCGAGCGGCAGAGCGAGCGACGACCGGTCGAAGATCTCCACGTCGATCGCGTGTTTCGGCAGGATCGGCGAGAAGGCAATCAGCAGGGGCGCCTCGCGGTCACCCTTGTCGTTGAAGGTGAAGCGGACGCTATGCTCGCCGGTTTTTTCCAGCTTTTCTACCGTGTTCAGGCGGATGCTGAAGGGCGCGCGGCCCTTGTCGCGCATGAGCTCGAAGGTGAAGATCACGTCCTCGGGGGTGACCGGCTGACCATCCGCCCAGCGCGCCTTCGGGTTGATGTGGAATTCGATGAAGCTCCGGTCATCGTCCCATTCCACGCTTTCGGCGAGCAGGCCGTACATGGTGAAGGCCTCGTCGCGCGAACGCACCATCAGCGATTCGTAGACGAGATTGCCGAATTCCGGATCCCACATGCCGCGCGCCGTCGTGCGCATGCTCTTGAGAATGAAGGGGTTCAGGCTGTCGAAGGTGCCGACGACGCCATAGGCGATGCGCCCGCCCTTCTTCACGTCCGGATTGACATAGCTGAAATGTTTGTAGTCCGGGGGAAGGGCAGGGTCGCCGTGCATGGCGATGCCGTGCACGGGGGCGGCGTGGCCGAGGGGCGCGGAGAGGCCGAGCAGCGAGGCCGCAAGGGCCATCAGGAGTGGTCGCAAGGGTGTCTCCTCGTTGCGATACGGATGATTCTCGCCCATTATACTCCTGCAAATGGGGACGGCAGCGTGGCGGGTGCTGTAAATCGAAAGCAGGCAGGATTTTCGCAAGAAAAGCTGGATATCCGGCGCCGCCCATTGTAACAGGGTTCCCCGAAGCGGGTCATGCAAATGCCTCAATTCGCCGACAGGAGAGCGCACGGCTGACCAAATCGCCCGAGAGTGACCCACGACGGGTCCAGGAGGGGCTTTTTCGCTCCGGCACCGGATTTTCAGGAGACCGAAATCGTTATGATCTTCACATCGCACCTCATCAAGCGGACCGTGCTTTCCGCCTTCGCTGCTTCCGTTGCCGTGGCGGCTGTGCCGTCCGCATCGCTTGCGCAGCAGCAGGCCCTGCCGCCGAAGGGCTGGTTCAAGGTCTGCACCAAGCAAGAAGACAACGACGTCTGCATCGTACAGAACCTGCTGACGGCCAATAGCGGTCAGCTCATCACGGCCGTCGGCCTCATCACGGTCGCCGGCAAGACGAACCGCAAGATCATGCAGGTCTCCGTGCCGAGCGCGCGCCTGGTGATCCCCGGCGTCCAGATGCAGATCGACGGCGGCAAGGGTCTGAAGCTCGACTACGCCATCTGCATGCCCGACAAGTGCGTCGCCGAAGTGCCGCTGACGGACCAGATGATCGCCAGCCTCAAGAAGGGCGGCGAACTGGTCCTGACCTCGGTCAACTTCCAGCGCGCGCCGAACCCGATCAAGATCTCGCTCGAAGGCTTCACCGGCGTGTTCGACGGCGAGCCGATCGAACAGTCGCAGCTCGAAGAGCGCCAGCGCCTGCTGCAGGAAGAAATGCAGAAGAAGGCCGAGGAAGCCCGCAAGAAGCTCGAAGACGCCCAGAAGGCTGCCAAGAGCCAGTAAGCGTTTAGCTTCATGAGACACGAAAAACCCGGCCATCGGCCGGGTTTTTTATTGCTTTCATGCTGGTCGCAAGCGGCTAGTGGAAGATGCCGCTTTCCTCTTTCCAGCGATAATGCCCCTGTTCCACGTCCATCAGGGCGCGGACCTGCGGGTGGCGGATCGGCTTGCCGCTTTCGTCCGGCACGAGGTTCTGCTCGGAGACATAGGCGACGTATTCCGTATCCTCGTTCTCCGCGAACAGGTGATAGAAGGGCTGATCGCGCGACGGGCGTATTTCAGCCGGAATGGCGTTCCACCACTCTTCGGTGTTGGCAAATTCGGGGTCGACATCGAAGATCACGCCACGGAAGGGGAAGACCCGGTGGCGGACGATATCGCCGATGGCAAATTTTGCGTTACGCATCTTCATGGCGTACCTACCTTTCTTCCCATATTTGGGTAATTACGCCAAAACATCAATAGTTAGACCTCGTCATACGTCCTTCATGCAGAGGCTTGCGGCGCTTGCGCCTCCAGCCGTTTCAGCGTACCTCGAAAGTCAACGTCTCAGGCGGGTCGGATGGCATGAACAATCAATGGGGCAGGAGCAGTGGCGGAACGGCGGCAAGCGGCGGCGGCATAGGCGGCATCCTGTTTGCCTCGGTGGTGAGCCTGGCATTGGGGGCGGCCGGCGGCTACGGCGCGTTCCGGATGATGGACGGCGCCGTTCCCACGAACGAAATCGAACAGCGCGACCAGCGCATCAGCGACCTCGCCCGGGAGCTCGATGCCCGCGTCGCCCAGGTCGAGGACAGCAGCCAGAAGGCGCAGGCGCTCACTGAGGAGAATGGCAGCCTCAAGCGCCAGATCGAGACCCTGCGCAAGAATTCCGGCACATCCGATGCCGCCGCGGCCCTGGCCGAAAACGTGCGGCTGAACCAGGAAGTGCCCGAACTCAAGAACCAGCTGGAACTGGCCTCGCAACTCGTCGCCGATGCCGAGGCGCTGAAGAAGCGCGCGGAGGAAACCGTCCGCGATCGCGATCGCCAGCTTTCGCTGCGCAGGGACGATATCGCCCGGCTGGAAAAGGCGCTGGCCGAGGCCCGCAGCCAGCAGAGCACGACACAGGGTGCCGAGGCGCAACGCCAGGAGGCCGAAGCGGCACTCCGCCGTGAGCTCGAAGAGGCGCAGCGCGCCAAGGACACGATCCAGACCACCGACCTGCCGGCGCTGCGCGACGAGGTTGCGCGACTGGAGAAGGCGCTGGCCGAGGCCCGCAGCGAGCAAAACACGACGAAGAGCGCCGAGGCGCAACGCCAGGAGGCCGAAGCGGCGCTCCGCCGCGAACTCGAAGAGGCGCAGCGCGCGAAGGATGCGATCGAGACGACCGACCTTCCAGCGCTACGCGACGAGATTGCCCGAAAGGACAAGGAGATCGCGGCGCTGAAGACGCTCAACACGTCCCTGACATCTCGGATCAGCGCGCTTGAGACTGCCGCACGCTCGGTTACAGTTCCGGGCAAGCCGGATGACAGTGGCGACAAGCCCGTGCTCGACAACAAGAAGCCGACGCAGGTGCGCAATCCGCGCAGCGCCGTGCTGGTCGCGTTGGCTATCGACAACTCACCCGGCCTCGACCGCCTGAGCAGCACCCAGCGCGAACAGCTCGAACAAACGCTGGTCTCCGGCGAGTGCGTCACCAAGGCGCTCGACAGCGCGCTGAAGCGTGTGCCGGTGCTGGCGCTGCGCAACCTGATGCGCGACCTCGACAGCGATTGCTAATTCATGCGGCGGCTCGACCGTCGGATTTGGGAAGGAGATTTTCGATGAAGCGATCCGTTCTGGCGGCAGCCCTTGGTCTTGCGCTTTTCGTGGGCGGGGCCTCGGCACAGGAATTTGAGCGCAACATCATGACCGGCGGTGCGCAGGGCACCTATATCAAGGTCGGCCGCGACATTGCGGCCCTCGGCGCCGAATGCGGCCTGAAACTCAATGTCGTGGAAAGCGCCGGCTCGCTGGAAAATTTCGTTGGCGTGCGCAACCGCCGCAACACACAGTTCGGCATCGTGCAGAGCGACGTGCTCGAATACCTGAAGACCTTCGAGGCGAACGACCCCGAGGTGCAGAAGGCGGTGAAGGGCGTACGCATCATGTTCCCGCTTTATAATGAAGAGATCCATGTGCTCGCCCGCAAGGACATCGGCAGCATGAAGGATCTCGCCGGCCGGAAGGTCGCCGTCGGCAAGAAGGATTCCGGCACCTTCCTCACCGCAACGCTGATCATGGACATCCTGCAGGTGAAGGCCGGCCAGCGCATGGACATCAATCCGGAGGAGGCGCTGCCAAAGCTGCTCTCCGGCGAGATCGACGCTTTCTTCTACGTGGCAGGTGCGCCCGCATCGCTCTTCTCCGGCAACACGATCGACAAGGCGAAATTCCACCTCGTGCCGATCACCGAGGCGCCGCTGCTGGCGACCTACACGCCCTCGCGCATCGATGCCGGCACCTATGCCTTCCAGGATCAGCCGGTCGACCTGATCGCGGTCAAGGCCGTGATGATGACCTATGACTACGACACCAAGCGCAACGCCTATCACCGCGACAGCTGCAAGACCGTGGCGGATTTCTCCAACCTCATCGTCTCCGGGCTCGACAAGCTGAAGACGACCGGCCATCCGAAATGGAGGACGGTGGACCTGACGGCGCTGCCGCCGGGCTGGCAGGTCGGCGTCTGCGTCAAGGCCGGCATGGCGCTCGACTACAAGCCTGCCTGCAAGGCGGGTGCCGCAACCTCCACCAGCGGCGGCGACGACAGCAACGAAGAATATCTCAACCTGCTCAAGCAGCGGCTTCAGCCGTAATTTTTTCGACGATACGGCAACAAAAAACCCGGCCATTGGCCGGGTTTTTTGTTTGAAAACCTCCCGTCCGAAGACGGGAGGAATTCTTGAGCCGATCAGGCGGAGTAGTACATGTCGAACTCGACCGGGTGCGGCGTCATTTCGTAGCGCATGACTTCGACCATCTTCAGTTCGATGTAGGAATCGATCTGGTCGTCGTCGAACACGCCGCCGGCGGTGAGGAACTTGCGATCCTTGTCGAGGCTTTCCAGCGCTTCGCGCAGAGAGCCGCAGACCGTCGGGATCTTCTTCAGTTCCTTCGGCGGCAGGTCGTACAGATCCTTGTCCATGGCCTTGCCGGGATGGATCTTGTTCTTGATGCCGTCGAGGCCGGCCATCAGCATCGAGGCGAAGCCGAGGTACGGGTTGCCCAGCGGGTCGGGGAAGCGGATTTCGACGCGCTTGGACTTCGGACCAGTGCCGAACGGAATACGGCACGAAGCCGAACGGTTGCGGGCCGAGTAGGCGAGCAGGACCGGCGCTTCATAGCCCGGGACGAGACGCTTGTAGGAGTTCGTCGTCGGGTTGGTGAAGGCGTTGATCGCCTTGGCGTGCTTGATGATGCCGCCGATGAAGTAGAGGCAGGATTCCGACAGGCCGGCATATTCGTCGCCGGCGAACTGCGGCTTGGAGTCCTTCCAGATCGACAGGTGGACGTGCATGCCCGAGCCGTTGTCGCCGAAGATCGGCTTCGGCATGAAGGTGGCCGTCTTGCCATAGGCATTGGCGACCTGGTGCACGACGTACTTGTAGATCTGCACCTTGTCGGCGCTGCGAACCAGCGTGTCGAACTTGACGCCGAGCTCGTGCTGGGCGGCCGCCACTTCATGGTGCTGCTTCTCAACGGTGACGCCCATCTCGGTGAGCACCGTCAGCATTTCGGAACGCATGTCCTGGCAGGAATCGACCGGGGGAACCGGGAAGTAGCCGCCCTTGACGCGCGGGCGATGGCCGAGGTTGCCGGTCTCGTAGTCGGTGTCGTCGTTCGACGGCAGTTCGGACGAGTCGAGCTTGAAGCCCGTGTTGTACGGATCGGCCTTGTACTTGACGTCGTCGAACACGAAGAATTCCGGTTCCGGACCGGCATAGACGGTGTCGCCGATGCCCGAGGCCTTGAGGTAAGCTTCAGCCTTCTTGGCCGTGCCGCGCGGGTCACGGTTGTAGGATTCGCCCGAGACCGGGTCGAGGATGTCGCACATGATGACCATGGTGGACTGCGCGAAGAACGGGTCCATGTGAACCGTTGCCGTATCCGGCATCAGCACCATGTCGGACTCGTTGATCGCCTTCCAGCCGCCGATCGAGGAGCCGTCGAACATGACGCCATCGGCGAACATGTCTTCGTCGACGACGCCGACATCCATCGTAACGTGATGCATCTTACCCTTGGGATCGGTAAAGCGCAGGTCGACGAACTTGACGTCGTTTTCCTTGATTTGCTTGAGGATATCATTGGCAGTCGTCATTTTTTATAGTCCCTGTGTGTGATGACGAGGTGGAAGCCTTGGCCGAACGGCAAGGCGGGATTAGATGGCGTCGACGCCGGTTTCACCGGTGCGGATGCGGATGACTTCTTCGACGTTGGAGACAAAGATCTTGCCATCGCCGATGCGGCCGGTCTGGGCCGCATTGCGGATGGCCTCGATGACGGCCTCCGCGTTTTCGTCCGCCAGCACGACTTCGACCTTCACCTTGGGCAGAAAATCGACGACGTATTCGGCGCCACGGTAAAGTTCCGTGTGCCCCTTTTGGCGTCCAAAGCCTTTCGCCTCGGTGACGGTAATTCCCTGCAGGCCAACTTCCTGAAGGGCTTCCTTCACCTCATCGAGCTTGAAAGGCTTGATGATCGCTTCGATCTTTTTCATGAGAAAATGTCTCTCCGCTTCTCCCGTTTGCGCAGGATTGCGCCTGCTGACCACTTCAAATGCACGTAGCATGCCAACTTGATGCGGAATGTCTGCCAAATCGGATGAAATCCGTTTCTTTCGTGATCCCGCTCGTCATCACGCCGGGATGATGCGGCTTTCCGGGCAAAAGGGCTAGCGAATTCTGCCTAAAATTTGTCACTTTCTGTGCCACCCAGCCCGCATGAGGGGCATGCCTTGCCATCTCGGGGCGCGAAGCTGCAAATTTGAGCATACCGAATATGCATATGATGAAAAAATAGGCTTTACGCTGCGCCGATCGTCGCGCTTGTCTCGATCATGCCATTGCGGGCATGGTGGGGAATGCACCAGGAAATCGACACGCTCATCATTACGCCCGCCGATATGGGCCATATCGACCAGGCCGCCGCCGCTTCAGGCCTTTCAAGCTATGGCCTGATGGAGCGGGCGGGCCAGGCCGTCGCCGCGACGGCGCTTCGCCGTTTTCCAGGCGCGTTGCGTTTCGCCGTGCTCTGCGGCCCCGGCAATAACGGCGGCGACGGCTATGTCGCGGCGCGCGCCTTGCAGGAGGTAGGTGCTTGCGTCGCGGTCTATGCTCTTGGAGACCCCGGCGCTTTGAAAGGCGATGCAGCAACCGCCTTCGCGGCCTTCCAAGGCCCGGTCGCGCCGCTCGTGAGCTACGCGCCCCAGCCTGGCGACGTGGTGATCGACGCGCTCTTCGGCGCCGGCCTGGCGCGCGACGTTCCGGACGAGGTCGCAAAAACCATCGAGGCGGTCCGCAGGGCCGTGCTTCCCGTTCTGGCGGTGGACCTGCCGTCCGGCGTCGACGGGCGGACAGGGCAGGTGAGGGGCGCGGCCTTCGAGGCCGCCGCCACCGTCACCTTCATGTGCCGCAAGCCGGGTCACCTGCTCCTGCCCGGCAAAACCCTGGCCGGCGAACTGGAGGTCTTCGATATCGGCATTCCCGCGCGCATCCTTGCCCGGCATGCCGACCATATGCGCGTGAACACGCCCGCCATCTGGCGCCTCGCTTTGCCGCCGCAGACCGGCGCCACACACAAATATGTCCGTGGTCACCTGGCCGTCTTCTCCGGCCCGGCGACGGCAACCGGTGCTGCGCGCCTCTCCGCCATGGCCGGCCTCCGCGCCGGCGCGGGCCTGGTCACGCTGCTCTCCCCCCGTGATGCGCTACCGGCCAACGCCGCGCACCTGACGGCGGTGATGCTGAAGGCCATAGACAACGAGGCCGATCTCGCTGCATTGCTCGACGACGAGCGCCTGAAAACCTTCGTGCTCGGCCCCGGCTTCGGCGATGCCGAAAAGACAAGAGCCTATGTAAAACTGCTTGCAGAACGGGATCGCCACCTCGTGCTGGACGCCGACGGCATCAGCGCCTTCCGCGACGATCCGGCCGTCCTCTTCTCCTTCTTCGCGGGCGGGCGGGCGAGGCTTGTCCTGACGCCGCATGACGGCGAGTTCGCCCGGCTTTTCCCGGACCTCGCCGCGGATAAGACACTTTCGAAGATCGAACGCGCCCAGAAGGCGGCGAGCCGCAGCAACGGCGCCGTCATCCTCAAGGGCGCCGACACCGTGATCGCTGCACCCGACGGCCGCGCGCTCGTCAACGAAAACGCCCCTCACTGGCTGGCGACCGCCGGTTCCGGCGACGTGCTCGCCGGCATGGTCGGTGCGCACCTGACCCAGGGCATGCCCCCCTTCGAAGCCGCCGCCAGCGCCGTCTGGCGCCACGGCGAAGCCGGCCGCATTGCCGGCGAGGGGCTAACGGCAGAGGACCTGCCGGACGCCATTCAACCGTGGCCGGTTGCATAAGGGTTTTTGCTGCGGTCGAGAAGACTCGAACTGTCGGACCGGGGTCGATTAAACCGCCACTCCGCAAAATTATGCAAAGACCTCAGCCGGTTAGCTTCTGAAGTTCACGCGCGCCGTTTGGTGCGTTCACCTTACCGGAGGTGATGAAGAAGGCGAAGACGTCGCGGGCTTTCTTGGCGGGCTTGGTGTCCGGGTCGATCTTCGGCAAGTCGCCCGGCTCGCCGCCGGCGGCCCAGTCCCTCAGCCTTGCCGCCCATTCGTCGAGCGCCTTTGGCGGATAACAGGTCTTGATGTCGTCGGAGCCTTTTTGCAGGCGCGCATAGACGAAATCGGCCGTCACGTCGGCGATCTCCGGATAGTCCTCGTGCTGTGCATAGACAACCGCCGTCTTGTATTTGCGGGCAAGCGCTGCGAATTCCGGCACCAGGAACGTGTCGTTGCGCACTTCCAAGGCATGTTTCAGCGCGAGGCCGTCCAGCTTTTCCGGCAGCAGTTTTAAGAACCCCTCGAAATCCTCCGGCTCGAATTTCTTCGTCGGCGGGAATTGCCAGAGGATCGGGCCGAGATGATCGCCGAGTTCTGTTAGCCCCTGGGTCAGGAACTTTTCGACGGATTCGCCGCCGTCGGCCAGCACCTTGCGGTTGGTCGTGAAGCGGCTGGCCTTCAGCGAGAAGATAAAACCGTCCGGCACTTCGGAGGCCCATTTGGCGAAGGTTTCCGGCTTCTGCGAGCCGTAATAGGTGCCGTTGACCTCGATCGCCCTCAGTTCACGGCTGGCGAATTCGAGCTGCCGCTTCTTCGTCAGCTTTTCCGGGTAGAAGGTGCCTTCCCACGGATCGAAGGTCCAGCCGCCGATGCCGGTGCGAATGGTGCCGGATGTGCTCATGTCTTGCTCTCCTCGACAGACAGGATGGCGGCGCGCCTCAAGCGGGCGCGATGAAGGCTTGCGAAATTTCCTGGAACACCGGCAGGGCCTCCATGCCGGCGCAATGGGCGGAAAGCGCTGGATAGGCCGCCGGATCGATGAGGCCGGGATGGGCCTCGCTCACATGCCGCCAGGCGCAGGCGACGGCGATGTCGGCATGGGTGATGCGGCCGAACCAGAAATCGCCCGGCCGCGCCGCACGCTCGGCCTCCAGCGCCGCCAGCACGGTCGCGATCTGCGAGCGGCAGCGTTCGACGAAATAGGCGGACGGCGTTTCGTGCAGGTGCAGCTCGTAAAAGAGGCTGACGCCCTTGTCGGCGAAACCGGTGGCGAGGGTCATGACTTTCAGCACCTGCCGCCGCTCCGGCCCGGCCTGCGGCAGCAGGCGTTTTTCCGGCGGCACGAGGCTGTCGAGATGGTCGAGGATGGAACTGCTGTCGGCCACCACGTCGCCGTCGTCGAGCACCAGCGTCGGCACGCGCATCAGCGGGTTGAGCGCCTGCACCTTCTCGCTCTCGCTGAACACCGACCAGGGTCGGTGCTCGAACGGCAAGCCGTAGAGCCGCAGGGCAATACCCATGCGGCGTACATAGGACGAGTCGTACTGGCCGATCAGGATCATCCGTTACTCCGCCGCCGCCTTTTTCATAGGCCGGCGCTCCAGCAGTTCCTTGAGGAAATGGCCGGTATAGGAGCGCTTCACCTTCACGATATCCTCCGGTGTGCCTTCCGCGATCACCTCGCCGCCGCCATCGCCGCCCTCGGGGCCGAAGTCGATGACCCAGTCGGCGGTCTTGATGACTTCCAGATTGTGCTCGATGACCACGACCGAATTGCCCTGGTTTACCAGTTCGTGCAGCACTTCCAAGAGCTTTGCCACGTCATGGAAGTGCAGGCCGGTCGTCGGTTCGTCGAGGATGTATAGCGTGCGGCCGGTGGAACGTTTCGAAAGCTCCTTGGCGAGCTTGACGCGCTGCGCCTCGCCGCCGGACAAGGTGTTCGCCTGCTGGCCGACCTTGATATAGCCGAGGCCGACCTGGTTCAGCGTCACCAGCTTGTCGCGCACGGCGGGCACGGCTGCGAAGAACTCGACACCTTCCTCCACCGTCATGTCCAGCACGTCGGCGATCGACTTGCCCTTGAAGGTGACGTCCAGCGTCTCGCGGTTGTAGCGCTTGCCGTGGCAGACGTCGCAGGTGACGTAGACGTCGGGCAGGAAGTGCATCTCGATCTTGATGACGCCGTCGCCCTGGCAGGCTTCGCAGCGCCCGCCCTTGACGTTGAAGGAGAAGCGGCCCGGCTGATAGCCGCGCGCCTTCGCCTCCGGCAGGCCGGAAAACCAGTCGCGGATCGGCGTGAAGGCGCCGGTATAGGTGGCGGGGTTGGAGCGCGGCGTGCGGCCGATCGGCGACTGGTCGATATCGATGACCTTGTCGATGAATTCGAAACCGTCGATGCGCTCGTGTTCTGCCGGGATTTCGCGCGCGCCCATGATGCGGCGCGCGGCCGACTTGTAGAGCGTCTCGATCAGGAAGGTCGACTTGCCGCCGCCGGACACGCCGGTGACCGCGGTGAAGACGCCGAGCGGAATGGCGGCCGTGACATTCTTCAGGTTGTTGGCTTTCGCGCCGACGACCTTGATTTCCTTTTTCTTCTTCGGCTTTCGGCGTTCTCCCGGAATGGCGACCGAGAGCTCGCCGGAGAGATATTTGCCGGTAAGCGACGCGGGGTTGGCGATCACCTGCTCAGGCGTGCCCTGGGCGATGACCTCGCCGCCATGGATGCCGGCGGCGGGGCCGATATCGACCACATAGTCCGCCGTCAGGATCGCGTCCTCGTCATGTTCGACGACGATGACGGTGTTGCCGATGTCGCGCAGATGCCGCAGCGTATCGAGCAGGCGGGCATTGTCGCGCTGGTGCAGGCCGATTGAGGGCTCGTCCAGCACGTAGAGCACGCCCGTCAGGCCCGAACCGATCTGCGAGGCGAGCCGAATGCGCTGGCTTTCGCCGCCGGAGAGCGTGCCGGAATTGCGCGAAAGCGAGAGATATTCGAGGCCGACATCGTTGAGGAAGCGCAGGCGCTCGCGGATCTCTTTCAGGATGCGCACCGCGATCTCGTTCTGCTTGGTGTTCAGGTTTTCCGGCAGCACATCGAACCAGTCGCGCGCGACGCGGATCGACATCTGCGTCACTTCGCCGATATGCAGCTTGTTGATCTTCACCGCCAGCGCCTCGGGCTTCAGGCGAAAACCGTTGCAGGCCGGGCAGGGGGCGGCGGACATGTAGCGCTCGATCTCTTCGCGCGACCAGGCGGAATCCGTCTCCTTCCAGCGGCGTTCGAGGTTCGGCACGATGCCTTCGAAGGTCTTTACCGTCTTGTAGGAGCGCGCGCCGTCCTTGTAGTTGAACTCGATCTTCTCCTTCGTGCCGTGCAGGATGGCGTCCTGCGCCTCTTCCGACAGTTCCGACCAGCGGTTGGAGAGCTTGAAGCCATAGGCGGCGCCGAGCGCTTCCAGCGTTTGGTTGTAATAGGGCGAGGAGGATTTCGCCCAGGGTGCCACGGCGCCGTCGCGCAGCGTGCGCTCCGTTTCCGGCACGATGAGATCAGGGTCAATCTTCTGCTGGCTGCCGAGGCCGTCGCAGGTCGGGCAGGCGCCGAAGGGATTGTTGAAGGAGAAGAGCCGCGGCTCGATTTCCGAGATGGTGAAGCCGGAGACGGGGCAGGCGAACTTTTCGGAAAACAGCACGCGCTCATGCGTCTCGTTCAGCGACTTGTTGGCGGAACCGCCGGCGGAGGTTTCCTCGACCGGCAGCGGCTTGTCGGCGAATTCCGCGATCGCAAGGCCGTCGGCGAGCTTGAGGCTGGTTTCGAGGCTGTCCGCCAGGCGCGCGGCAAGGTCAGGCCGCACGACGACGCGGTCGACCACCACGTCGATATCATGTTTGTACTTCTTGTCGAGCGCCGGCACATCGGCGATCTCGTAGAACTGGCCGTCGACCTTGACGCGCTGGAAGCCCTTCTTCATCAGCTCGGCGAGTTCCTTCTTGTACTCGCCCTTGCGGCCGCGCACGACGGGCGCGAGGATGTAGAGACGCGTGCCTTCGCCGAATTCCAGCACGCGGTCGACCATCTGGCTGACCGTCTGGCTCTCGATCGGCAGGCCCGTCGCCGGCGAATAGGGAATGCCGACGCGCGCAAACAAGAGACGCATGTAGTCGTAGATCTCGGTGACCGTGCCGACGGTCGAACGCGGGTTCTTCGAAGTCGTCTTCTGCTCGATGGAGATGGCGGGCGACAGGCCGTCGATCTGGTCGACATCCGGCTTCTGCATCATCTCCAGGAACTGGCGCGCATAAGCGGAGAGGCTCTCGACATAACGACGCTGGCCCTCGGCATAGATCGTGTCGAAGGCGAGCGACGACTTTCCGGAGCCCGAAAGCCCGGTCATGACGATCAGCTTGTTGCGGGGCAGGTCGAGATCGATGCCCTTGAGATTGTGTTCGCGTGCGCCGCGGATGGAAATTGTCTTGAGTTCGCTCATGGTATCCAGCGTCAGAAGTCGTTGCGCGTTCTAATAGGGGTTGGCCCCTATGTAGGGATAGGTTTGGGCCTGTCCATGCGCGATCAGAAGATTCCGTGCCCGTTTCCGATTCGGTTGACAAGAGTGTAGGGAATTATTAGAACAAAAAAAGAACAAAAATTCGCAATTGATCTGTGGATTACCACTTATGCGGGGCGGCGCTGGCAGACGACAGCCGGTAAGATGCCGCATTCATGGTGTGAAGTGATGTCGGGCCGAGGCCCGGAGCGAAACGGGAAAGACGGGTATGGCTGGAAGCGTCAACAAGGTGATCTTGATCGGGAACGTCGGGGCGGACCCGGAAATCCGGCGCACGCAGGACGGTCGGCCGATCGCCAACCTGCGCATCGCCACCTCCGAATCCTGGAAAGACCGCAACAGCGGCGAGCGCCGCGAGAAGACGGAATGGCACACGGTCGTCGTCTTCAGCGAACCTCTCTGCAAGGTCATCGAACAATATGTGAAGAAGGGCGCCAAGCTCTATATCGAGGGCGCGCTGCAAACCCGCAAGTGGCAGGACCAGACCGGCAACGACCGCTATTCGACGGAAATCGTGCTGCAGGGCTTCAACTCGACGCTGACCATGCTGGACGGCCGCGGTGAAGGCGGCGGCGCGAGCCGGGGCGGCAGCGACTTCGGCGGCGCGCAGAGCTACGACGACTACGGTTCGCGCCCCTCTTCGGGCGGCGGCAGTGGCAGCGGCGCCTCCGGCGGCAACCGTTCGAGCGGTTCGCCGCTCTCGCGCGACATGGACGACGACATTCCGTTCTGAGAATGCTGGCTGTTCCAAGAACACCGGATAGATGATGACGGCGGCTCTGGGGCAGACCCAAAGCCGCCGTCCGCGTTTTTTAGCTTGCGACGTTGCGCAGGCTTCCCCGCGCGAGATTGCTGAGCTGCTCGCGATGGATCGTCTGCAGCTTCGGGGCGTGGGCCGGCAGGAGTTCGATCAGGGCTTCCGCTGCCGCTTGCAGCATGCCAGGCGCCGGCTTTTCGCGCGGCGGCGTGAAGCGCTCCAGGCTCACCAGGAACTGCTCGAAGACGGCGCGCGACGCGATGATCGCCTGGTGCATGTCCACGTCGAATTCGTTCGGCTGGGCGGTGATCGTGACCGAGCCGTTCTCGGCATGCGCGGCGACGGCCGAGCCGTCGAGCGAGGCGTTCAGGCCCTCCAGGAACACGCGGTACTGGAAGAAATCCCGTCGCACCAGGGTGTCGTATTTGGTTTCGTCCGGCGAAACGGTCGGGTCGGTCACCAGGATGCTGGGCCGCAGCCTGTCCTGAAGCTCCAGGCGATCGATGAGATGGGTCAGCGAATTGCCGGTTCCCACGACGTCGATCAGCAGGGTCCGCGCACCGAGCCGGCCACGCAGATAGGCCTCGTATTCGGTCGACTTGTCGTAGCAGAGCGTGCGCGACACCTGGAAATAGGAAACCGGCGGCATGCCGGCGCGGGCGAAATGGGTGGAGGCCAGCATCTGGTGCCACAGGTTGCAATCGCGCGACGCTGCCAGGATCTTGTCCGCGCCGAAACGCTCAGCGCAATGCAGCGCCCAGAAGGCGCCGACGACCATGAGCGGAATGTTGACCGCCGCCTGTGCCTTCAGCACGTTGTGGATGGCGGGATCGCGATGGAAGGTCTTGAGCCGCGTTTCCCGCAGCGCATGGGCGTAGGGCGCGAGGCCCGCGCTGTGCAGAATCTCTTCCGTGCGGTCCCATTTCGAAATGCTGACCAGCGTCGGGTTGATGCCGGCGGCGGCGGCGCCGACGATATCCGCGTGGATGTTGTCGCCGAAATGCGTGCGGATCGTATGTTCCGCAAGGATGCTCGGCCAGATGACGCGGTGGTGCTTGCCGTAGTTGCTGAGGTAGAGCTTGTTGTCCAGGCCGCATTTCTCCTTGAGGATGCGGCTGACGAAGGCGTAGGGCAGGTACATGTCGGAGATGATGATGTCGTGGGCATCGACGCGCGCGACGACTTCCTGGATCGGGAAGAGCATGTCCCATTCTTCTTCGAGCTCCAGCAGGCGCGTGCTTTCGGCCTGCGCCTCCGTCAGCGTCGCTTCGGCGATGAGGGCGGAATAGATGTCGTCCAGGCCGTAGGTGCGGCGGCCGAACATGGCCATCTCGACCGCATGGCGCCGTGTCGCAAAACCGGCAATGCCGCATTTCGCCTCGACGGCGCGGAAGACTTGCAGGGGATCGTTGCAGCGGCGCGCGACCAGCGTATCGAAAAGGTCGAAGCTCTGGATGTGCGCGTGGAGGTCTGAGGCGTTTTCCTCCAGCGTGTGAAGGATCTCGGTCTTGGCATAATCCCCATTCGGATTGAGGAAATTGCCGGAGAAGGCCAGCCGGCCGGTGCCATCGGCCACCGAAAGCATGACGCAGGTCGCCTTGCCGAGCTTGTCGACGATTTCCACCGCCTCGCCGTTCAGCCGCCAGAAGGATTCGTTCGGATGGCTATAGCCGGCGATAAAGCCGTTTTTCTGGAAGATGAACCGGTCGCTGATCTCCTCGCCCCTCGGTTCCGCACGGAAGGTGAACGTTCTGGAGGTCAGTTGGTCGATCGTGATGGGAGACGCATTCACATGGGGTGCGGGAATCATATGGAGGGCCCTGGTTCAAGTTGCCGCAACGCTAGGCAGCGACGCTTGAGCCAGGCTGGCTTTTACCCGGCAAAGGCCGATTTCACGCCGTCCACCACGAACTGCACCGCCAGCGCCGCCAGGATCACGCCGAGCAGGCGCGTGAGGATCGCGCGGCCGGTTGCGCCGAGGAACCGGTCGATGCGTTCAGCGATGACGAGCGACAGGAAGAGGATGACGAGGCAGAGCGCCAGCACGCCGATCAGCGCGGTGCGTTCGAGCGCGGAGGGGAAGGAGCCGGAGAGCAGGATCGTCGCGGAAATGGCGCCGGGGCCGGCGATCAGCGGCAATGCCAGCGGGAAGACGGCGATGTTGTGGATGTGATCGCGGGTGATCGCCACTTCGCTGGTCTTTTCCTTGCGCTCGTTGCGGCGCTCGAAGATCATCTCGAAGGCGATCCAAAAGAGCAGCAGGCCGCCTGCGATGCGGAAGGCGCCGATCGAGATGCCGAGCAGCGACAGCACGCCCGCACCCGTCAGCGCGAAGACGGCGAGAATGCAGAAGGCGATGAGCGAGCCGCGCAGCGCCACCTGCTTGCGCTGCGGCCGCGTCATGCCAACGGTGAGCCCCAGAAAGATCGGCGCGAGACCCGGCGGGTCGATGGTCACGAGTAGGGTCGTGATCGCATTGACCAGAAGATCGACAGTGAGCATGAAGGCGTTCCCCTCGCCGTTTCGCGGCCGATTTTCCCGACCTTGTGGGTCTATTGTTAGGTGAGGGCGGCCCGCAAGGGAAGGGTGGTCGCAGCCTTGCGACGGTGATGCCACGAAAATGCGCAAATTACCGGATTTACCTCGCAAAAGCCTGTTCAAAACCCTCTGCAAAATTGGCGCCGCAGGCGCCGGTAGGCTATAAAACAAGACTGATTCTGAACAACGATCGTGATCAAAATTGACAGAGCAATCGACACCCGGCGGCAAAAACCCACCCGGCATTGAGCCTATTTCCATCATCGAGGAAATGCAGCGGTCGTATCTCGACTACGCCATGAGCGTGATCGTGTCCCGCGCGCTGCCCGATGTGCGCGACGGCCTGAAGCCCGTGCACCGGCGTATCCTCTACTCGATGAGCGAGATGGGCGTCGACTGGAACAAGAAATATGTGAAGTCGGCCCGCGTCACCGGTGACGTGATGGGTAAATACCATCCGCACGGCGACTCGGCGATCTACGACGCGCTTGCCCGCATGGCGCAGGACTGGTCGCTCCGCCTGCCGCTGATCGACGGCCAGGGCAACTTCGGCTCCATCGACGGCGACCCGCCGGCAGCCCAGCGTTACACGGAATGCCGCCTGGAGAAGGCGGCGCATTCGCTGCTCGACGACCTCGACAAGGAAACCGTCAACTTCCGCGACAACTACGACGGCACGATGAGCGAGCCGGTCGTCGTGCCGGCAAAGTTCCCGAACCTGCTGGTCAACGGGGCAGGCGGCATCGCTGTCGGCATGGCGACGAACATTCCGCCGCACAATCTCTCCGAAGTCATCAACGGCTGTATCGCGCTGATCGACAATCCGGCGATCGAACTGCTCGACCTGATGCAGCACATTCCGGGGCCGGACTTCCCGACCGGCGCGCTGATCCTCGGCCGCGCCGGCATCCGCCAGGCCTACGAGACCGGCCGCGGCTCCGTCATCATGCGCGGGCGCGCCCATATCGAGCCGATGCGCGGCGACCGCGAGCAGATCATCGTCACGGAAGTTCCCTTCCAGGTGAACAAGTCGTCGATGATCGAGAAGATGGCCGAACTGGTGCGCGACAAGCGCATAGAGGGTATTTCCGACCTTCGCGACGAATCCGACCGCCAGGGCTACCGCGTCGTCATCGAATTGAAGCGCGATGCCAATGCCGAAGTGATCCTCAACCAGCTCTACCGCTACACGCCTTTGCAGACCTCCTTCGGCTGCAACATGGTGGCGCTGAACGGCGGCAAGCCGGAGCTGATGACGCTGCTCGACATGCTGCGCGCCTTCGTCTCCTTCCGCGAGGAAGTCGTCAGCCGCCGCACGAAATACCTGCTGCGCAAGGCGCGCGACCGCGCGCATGTCTTGGTCGGCCTCGCCATCGCCGTCGCCAATATCGACGAGGTGATCGGCCTCATCCGCCGCGCGCCGGATCCGCAGACGGCGCGCGAGCAGTTGATGGAGCGCCGCTGGCCGGCCAAGGACGTCGACGTGCTGATCAAGCTCATCGACGACCCGCGCCACCGCATCAACGAGGACCTCACCTACAACCTCTCGGAAGAGCAGGCCCGCGCGATCCTCGAACTGCGCCTTGCCCGCCTGACGGCGCTTGGCCGCGAAGAAATCGACGAGGAACTCAACAAGATCGGCGAGGAGATCAAGGACTACCTCGATATCCTGTCGTCGAGCGTGCGCATGATGGACATCGTCAAGAACGAGCTTGCCTCCGTGCGCGACGAGTTCGGCACGCCGCGCCGTACCGAGATCCTCGAAGGCGGTCCGGATATGGACGACGAGGACCTCATCGCCCGCGAGGATATGGTCGTCACGGTATCGCATGCCGGCTACGTCAAGCGCGTGCCGCTCGCCACCTACCGTGCGCAGCGCCGCGGCGGCAAGGGCCGCTCCGGCATGGCCATGAAGGACGAGGATTTCGCGACCCGCCTGTTCGTCGCCAACACGCATACGCCGGTTCTGTTCTTCTCCTCGCGTGGCATCGTCTACAAGGAGAAGGTCTGGCGCCTGCCGATCGGCACGCCGCAGTCGAAGGGCAAGGCGCTCATCAACATGCTGCCGATCGAGTCCGGCGAGCGCATCACGACCATCATGCCGCTGCCCGAGGACGAAACGACGTGGGAAAACCTCGACGTGATGTTCACGACGACCCGCGGCACGGTTCGCCGCAACAAGCTGTCGGACTTCGTCCAGGTCAACCGCAACGGCAAGATCGCGATGAAGCTCGAGGAAGAGGGTGACGAGATCCTCAACGTCGAGACCTGCACCGAGAATGACGACGTGCTGCTGACGACCGCGCTCGGCCAGTGCATCCGCTTCCCGGTCGATGACGTGCGCGTCTTCGCCGGCCGCAATTCGGTCGGCGTGCGTGGCATCTCGCTGGGCGCCGGCGACCGGATCATCTCGATGACGATCGTCAGCCATGTGAATGCCGAGCCGTGGGAACGCGCGGCCTATCTGAAGCGCTCAGCAGCCGAACGCCGCGCGAGCGGCGTCGACGAGGAGGATATCGCCCTGGTCGGCGAGGATGTCGGTGAGGTCGGCGATCTTCCGGAAGAGCGTTATCAGGAGCTCCGTGCCCGCGAACAGTTCGTGCTGACCATCTCGCAGAAGGGTTTCGGCAAGCGGTCGTCCTCCTACGACTTCCGCACCTCCGGCCGCGGCGGCAAGGGCATTCGCGCCACGGACACGTCCAAGACCAACGAGATTGGCGAACTCGTCGCCGCCTTCCCGGTCGAGGACAAGGACCAGCTCATGCTCGTCTCCGATGGCGGCCAGCTCATCCGCGTACCGGTCGATGGCATCCGCATCGCCAGCCGCGCGACGAAGGGCGTCACAATCTTCTCGACCGCCAAGGACGAGAAGGTGGTCTCGGTTGAGCGCATCAGCGAGCCGGAAGGCGAGGATGATGTGGAAGCGGTGGATGTCGAGGTTGAAGGCGAAATCGACGCCGGGGATGCGGCAGCACCCGGCGAGGAATAAGTCCTCGCATCCTTGTAGAAATGGAAAAGCCGGACGGGCAGGGAACGACCGTCCGGCTTTTCATTTGGTGCGGGCGGCCCGGAGGGAAGGCCACCCGCGTTACGGCGACATACGTGCTAGGGCGTCGTTTGCGCGTCGAACGCGCGGGCGCCATAGGGGGGCGTGCTAGACGCCAAAGCCGCCTGCTTCTGTTTTCACCTTCACCGCCTTCATTTCCGCACGATCCCTTTTCAGTTCATGGATGGTGCGGGCGAAATCGAAGGTGAAGACGGTGGCGATGAGGATGGTGGAAAGGATTGTGAGCGCAGCCATCACAGGTCCTCAGCGCAGCCACTTGCCGCGAGCGGCGAGCTTATCGGCGGCCGGGCGATCCTCTTCGCGAAGCGCGTGAATCGTCGCTGCGGTGAGCGCGATGAACATCGTCATGCAGAGTAGAGCGAGTGCCATTTTTGTGTTCCTTCAAGCCTAAGGAAACGCATTACTTGTTTCGCTGTGTTCGGTCTGGAGAATGCGCGAGCGCGACCTTTGTTCCAGACCCCGATGCTGTCATTTAGACATGCTCTGCCTGAAATGGTCTTGAACGGGCCATTCATAACGGGTTCACGTTCTTGCGGGGGACAGTTCGGGATGCGACGGGCTGCGCCCTTGCGAAAACGGGCGGTCCATGACAAAAGGCGGCAAACGGGACCCTGCCGATGACAGTCGCCTTCTACCCTGGCTCTTTCGATCCGATCACGAACGGCCATATCGACGTGCTGGTGCAGGCGCTGAACGTGGCGCCCAAGGTCATCGTCGCGATCGGCATCCACCCCGGCAAGACGCCGATCTTCTCCTTCGAGGAGCGCTCGGACCTCATCCGCCAGTCGATCACCGAGGCGATGCCGGCGCGGGCAGGGGATGTCAGCGTCGTTTCCTTCTCGAACCTCGTCGTCGATGCGGCCCGCACACACGGTGCGCACCTGTTGATCCGGGGCCTGCGCGACGGCACGGATCTCGATTACGAAATGCAGATGGCCGGCATGAACCGCCAGATGGCGCCGGACGTGCAGACGATCTTTCTGCCGGCGGGCGTTGCCTCGCGGCCCATTACCGCCACATTGGTCCGCCAGATCGCGGCCATGGGCGGCGATGTCAGTGCCTTCGTGCCGGTGCCCGTCTTCCAGGCTCTGAAAGCCCGCAAGGGCTGAGCGCAATCACCCTGAACTCTCAAGGGAGCTATCATGAAAATCCTTCGTCTCGCCTTTGCAGGAGCCCTTTTCCTCGCAGGCGCCACCCTTGCCCAGGCCGCCGATTTCCTCACGATCCAGCTGAAGGACGGCCCGGTCGTCATCGAACTCAATTCGCAGGTCGCGCCGAAGCATGTCGAGCGCATGAAGGCGCTGGCCGCCGCCGGTGAATATGACAACGTCGCCTTCCACCGCGTGATCGAAGGCTTCATGGCGCAGACCGGCGACGTGCAGTACGGCGATCTGGCCGACGGCTACCAGGCGCAGGCGGCCGGCACGGGCGGCTCCAGCCAGGCGGACCTGCCGGCGGAATTCTCCAACGTGCCCTTCGAGCGCGGCACGGTCGGCATGGCGCGGTCGCAGGACCCGAACTCCGCCAACTCGCAGTTCTTCATCATGTTCGCGCCGGGCGACTTCCTGAACGGCCAGTACACGGTCGTCGGCAAGGTGGTCTCGGGCATGGAAAACGTCGACAAGATCAAGCGCGGCGACGACGCCAACAACGGTTCCGTGACCGACCCTGACCGCATGGTCAAGGTTACGGTCGGCAAATAATCCCACCTTTTATTTTCTGCCTGTTGTAATCGCAAAATCGCTTCACACTTTTGCGCAACACGCTTTTGAAGGAGAAAGACCATGGCCGAGATCAAGGATCCGGAAAACACCATCATCATGGAAACCACCAAGGGCAAGGTGGTCATCCAGCTTCTTCCGGATCTCGCTCCGGGACATGTCGCGCGCATCAAGGAACTGACGCGCGAAGGCGCCTATGACGGCGTCGTGTTCCACCGCGTCATCGAGGACTTCATGGCGCAGACCGGCGACGTGCAGTACGGCAAGACCGGCGGCAAGGACTTCAACCCGGCCCGCGCCGGCATGGGCGGCTCGGAAAAGCCGGACCTGAAGGCCGAGTTCTCCAACACGAACCATGTGCGCGGCACGTGCTCGATGGCCCGCAGCCAGATGCCGAACTCCGCCAACGCGCAGTTCTTCATCTGCTTCACGGATGCCCCCTGGCTCAACAAGCAATATTCCGTCTGGGGCCAGGTCATCGAAGGCATGGACAATATCGACAAGATCAAGCGCGGCGAGCCCGTGCGCGATCCCGACACCATCGTCTCTATGAAGGTTGCCGCCGACGCGACTGCCTGATAGACAACGATCGATTTCGACCGCGCTCGCCCCGGCGGGCGCGGTTTTTCTTTGTGCGCTTTTCAAGAGACACCCGACATGGCTGCTTTTCTCTGGGCGCTGCTCGGCATTGCGGCCGGCGCGTGCATCGCTATCCAGGCTCCGATCAATGCGCTGCTCGGCCGCGGGCTCGGCATGCCGGTTGCGGCAGCGTGCGTCTCGTTCCTCTCCGGTGCGCTCATCCTTGCCATCGTGGTACTGGCCACATCGTCCTTCGAGGGCCGGGCGCCGGACTGGCGCGGCCCGGCCTTCTGGCTCTATGTCGCCGGTGGCGCGCTCGGCACGGTCTATGTCACGACCGCGATCTTTCTGACGCCGCGCATCGGCGCGGCTGCCGTCATGGCTTTTGCTGTCTCCGGCCAGCTTCTCGCCGGCATCCTGCTCGACCGCATCGGCTTTCTCGGCATGGCGGTTCGGGAACTGTCCGTCGGCCGCATCGCCGGCGCCATGCTTTTGGTCGTCGGCGCGCTGATGATCCGCTTGTACTGAGGCCTGCCATGCGCGTCGACCTCTTCGATTTCGATCTGCCGGAAGACAATATCGCACTGCGCCCGGTCAGCCCGCGCGAGGCCGCACGGCTGCTCGTCGTGCGCCCGGCAAACGAAGCCCCCTACGAGGACCGCACCGTCGGCGATCTGCCGTCCTTGCTGCGGGCCGGCGACGCGCTGGTCTTCAACGACACCCGCGTCATTCCCGCACAGCTCGAAGGCATTCGCCACCGCGAGGGCGCTGGCGGCCAGAAAGTGTCCGCGACGCTGCACATGCGCATCGCCGCCGACCGCTGGAAGGCTTTTGCCAAGCCCGGAAAACGCATCAAGCTGGGCGACCGCATCACATTCGGCGACAGTCTCGCGGCGATCGTCGAGGCGAAGGGCGAGGGCGGTGATATCACCCTGCATTTCGAGGCCTCCGGCCCTGAACTCGACCGCGCCATTGCCACCGTCGGCCATATCCCGCTGCCGCCCTACATCGCCTCCAAGCGCGAGGACGACGAGGCGGACCGGCGCGACTATCAGACGATCTACGCCCGCGAGGAGGGCGCCGTCGCCGCTCCGACTGCCGGCCTGCATTTCACCGATGCGCTCTTCGAAAAGCTCGACGCGCTCGGCGTCGAGCGCCATTTCGTGACGCTGCATGTCGGCGCCGGCACCTTCCTGCCGGTCAAGGCCGACGATACGACCGAGCACGTCATGCACGAGGAAATCGGATACGTTTCGCAAGAGACGGCCGACGCGCTCAACGCTGTCAGGGCGAGGGGCGGGCGCATCGTCTCCGTCGGTACGACGTCGCTGCGCCTCCTCGAAAGTGCGGCGGACGCGGACGGCACGATCAAGCCGTGGTCCGGTGCCACGGGCATCTTCATCACGCCCGGCTACCGCTTTCGCACCGCCGACATGCTGATGACCAATTTCCACCTGCCGAAGTCGACGCTTTTCATGCTCGTCTCCGCCTTTTCCGGCCTGGAGACGATGCGCGGCGCCTATGCGCATGCGATCGCGACCGGCTACCGCTTCTATTCCTACGGCGACTCCAGCCTGCTTTTCCGGAACGACCGATGACCGAAAACTTTGAGTTCAAACTGCTGGCCACCGACGGCAAGGCGCGGCGCGGCGAGGTCTCCATGCCGCGCGGCACCATCCGCACGCCGGCCTTCATGCCCGTCGGAACGGCGGGCACGGTAAAGGCGATGTATCTCGACCAGGTGCGCGACCTCGGCGCCGACATCATCCTCGGCAACACATACCACCTGATGCTGCGCCCCGGCGCCGAGCGCGTCGCGCGGCTCGGCGGCCTGCACGAACTCATCCGCTGGCAATATCCGATCCTCACCGACAGCGGCGGCTTCCAGGTCATGTCGCTCTCGGGCCTGCGCAAGCTCGACGAGCAGGGCGTCACCTTCAAGAGCCATGTCGACGGCGCGCTGCACCACATGTCGCCCGAGCGATCGATCGAGATCCAGGGCCTGCTCGGCAGCGATATCCAGATGCAACTCGACGAATGTGTGGCGCTGCCCGCGTCGCCCAAGGAAATCGAGCGCGCCATGGAAATGTCGTTGCGCTGGGCCGAACGCTGCAAGGTGGCTTTCGGCGACCAACCCGGCAAGGCGATGTTCGGCATCGTGCAGGGCGGCGATATCCCCCAGCTGCGCGTGCGCTCGGCGGACGCGTTGTCCGGCCTCGGCCTCAAGGGCTACGCCATCGGCGGCCTGGCGGTGGGCGAGCCGCAGGAGGTCATGCTCGACATGATCGACACGACCGTGCCGCACCTGCCGACCGAAAAGCCGCGTTACCTGATGGGCGTCGGCACGCCGGACGACATGCTGAAATCCGTCGCCCGGGGCATCGACATGTTCGATTGCGTGATGCCGACCCGCTCCGGCCGCCACGGACTGGCCTTCACCCGCCGCGGTCGCATCAACCTGCGCAACGCCCGCCATGCCGAAGACATGCGCCCGCTCGACGAGGAATCGAACTGCCCGGCCGCCCGCGACTATTCGCGCGCCTACCTGCACCATCTCGTACGCGCCAATGAATCGCTCGGCGGCATGCTTCTGACCTGGAACAATCTTGCCTACTACCAGGACCTGATGGCCGGCATCCGCAAGGCAATCGATGAAGGCCGCTTCGCCGATTTCATGGCGGAGACGCAGGAAGGCTGGGCGAGGGGCGATATCGCCCCGCTCTGAGTTGGCAGATCAGATTTCCGGCCCCGGCGCCGAACGCACCATGTGCACGCCATTGATCTTGTAGCTGCCGTCCGGCTGCTTCACGACCTGGTAGAGCGCCGTCCAATCCTTGCCATCCGGCGCGGAGATCAGCACCTCCTGCACCACCATGTCGCCGGTCACCTTGGAGCGGCCGAAGGCGAAATTGCCCGGCCGGTAGACCGGCGCATAACCCTTCTTCACCATCTCGAAGAAAACGTCTTCGCTGGGGAATTTTCCCCGGATGGTCGGCGAGGCAAACGAATAAGCCGTCTTGGCATCGTCGTTCAGGAAGGCGGTGATCTGGCTCTGGATGACGGTCTGCGCCGTGTCGACAGGCTCGTCGGCCCGCACGGCTTCCAGCGGAAGGAGACAGAGGGAAACGCAAAGGAACACGGCGGCAGGCAATTTCATGGCGCACACTCCTTTTCGGCGAAAGCTAGAGTAGCACGGGAACTTGCAAAGAGCCGCATACGATGCGAGTGGCTTCTTTTCGTGGGTATTTTTTATAATTATTCTTTTAAAAACAATATAATAGTATTTTTACTTAAAGTAAATATATAATATCACTAATTCGTGATGGCGCGGGCAGGGCAGCTTTTAAGCGCTTTCCGATGAAGCAATCACGTCCTTGTGGAAGACCACGATTTCGGACCCCTGATATGTCGACCGGGCAAACGCCCGGAACCCGTGCCGCTCGGCAAGGCGTATGGAGGCCGCATTCTGCGCGTCGATGATGCAGGTGACGGGAACGCCGGCCTTGTTCGCCTTCGCCCAGGACCACATCGCATCGAGGGCTTCGCTGGCATAACCTCGGCCCTGGACGTCGGGGATCAGTCCCCAGCCGGCTTCCATGGTGTTCTCGATGCTGGGCGTGAAGGCTCTGCGCATCTCATGGAACCCGGCTTCTCCGATGAGTTGGCCGGAGAGCTTGTCCGTGATCGCCCAGAACCCGAAACCCATGATGCTCCACATGCCGATATGGCGTAGCATGCGGGCCCAGGACTGCTCGCGCGACAAGGGCGTTCCGCCAATGTAGCGCACGACCTCCGGCATGGCCCACATCGCCGCCGTCGCGTCGAGGTCGTCAATTTGAAAGCCGCGCAAGACGAGGCGATCGGTTTCGAGCAGAGGAATGTCGGGCATCTGGATATCGCGGTGAAAAAGCTGAAGGGTGGCGCGCCGAATCTGACGGCAATCTACTCTCGAACGCGTAGGATAGTCGACATCTGAAACGTGGGATTGTGGCCTGGGAGCGGGCATGGTGGGCTGCCAGCAGACCTCATCCATAAATCGGATAAGATAGATTATGGAACTAAACGATATGCCGAAATGCCCAAAGACGCTGGAAATCCGGTTTCCGCCTTGACCCGGCACCTCTCACAGCCTTAAGCGAAACGGCAGACGGAACCAACAGCGAAAGCCTGCACCGATGAGCGAGTTGCGCATTCTCTCCGACGCCCACATTCCGGAACTGCCGAACCGCTACAACGGCAAGGTCCGCGAGAATTACGACCTGGCCGATGGCAGCCGCATCATCATCGCGACGGATCGGCTCAGCGCCTTCGACGTCATCCTGACCGCCATTCCCTTCAAGGGCCAGGTGCTGACGCAGACGGCGCGCTACTGGTTCGAAGAGACCGCCGACATCTGCCCGAACCATGTTCTGGCCTATCCGGACCCGAACGTCGTCATCGGTACACGGCTCGATATCCTGCCGGTCGAGGTCGTCGTGCGCGGTTATCTCGCCGGCACGACCAGCACCTCGATCCTGACGAAGTACCGCAAGGGCGAACGCCAGATGTACGGCATCACGCTGCCGGACGGTCTTCGCGACAACGAGAAACTGCCCGAGCCGATCATCACGCCCACCAGCAAGGCCTTTGACGGCGGGCATGACGAGCCGCTTTCCGGCGAGGAAATCCTTGCCCAGGGCCTGCTAACGCCCGAGCAATGGGAAACGGTGTCGCGATATGCGCTGTCGCTCTTTGCGCGCGGCCAGGCCCGCGCGGCCGAGCGCGGCCTGATCCTCGTCGATACCAAATACGAATTCGGCACGGACAAGGACGGCCGCATCGTGCTGGCCGACGAGATCCACACGCCGGATTCGAGCCGCTACTGGATCGCGGAGAGCTACGAAGAGAGTTTTGCCAAGGGCGGCCGCCCGGCGAGCTTCGACAAGGATTTCGTGCGCGCCTGGGTCACCGAGCGCTGCGATCCCTACAAGGACCCGATCCCGGAAATCCCGCGCGACCTGGTCGAGCAGACGTCGAAGGTCTACATCCAGGCCTTTGAACAGATTACCGGAAAGACGTTTGTGCCGGATCTTTCCGGAAAGACGGTGCTGGACCGTATCCGCAACAATCTCGCGCCTTACTTCGCCTGATCGTCGGCGAGTTCGACCTCGAAGCGCAGGCCATCAAACGCCGGTTCCACGTGGGCTGGCGTTTCCTTTTGCACGGTGTCGTAGTCGAGCGGCACATGCATATGGGTCAGAATGGCGCGCGCCGGCTTCAGGCGTTCGATCCATTCGAGCGCCTGGCTGAGCGACAGATGGCTGGAATGGAAGCGATATTGCAGCGCGTCGACGATCAGCACGTCGAGCCCTTGCAGCCGTGGGACCGTCTCGTCCGGAAAGTCGCTGATATCGCTGCAATAGGCGATGTCACCGATGCGAAAGCCCAGCGAATGGATCGAGCCGTGCACCTGGAGCAGGGGCTGGAAGACGATCGAGCCCCCTGCTCCCGTTATCGTGACCGGCGCGTCCATCGGCTCTATCAGGTTTTCCGTCACGATCGGCGGATACATGCTGCCCGCTGGCGTCTTCAGGCAATAGCCGAACCCCTCGCGGATGCGCTCCATCGTGATGACATCCGCCCAGATCGGCACCTGCTTACGATTGAGCAGCACGAAACCGCGGATATCGTCGATGCCGTGGATATGGTCGGCATGGGCATGCGTGTAGAGCACCGCATCGATGTTTTCGACGCCTGCGGCGATCATCTGCGTGCGGAAATCCGGCCCCGTATCGATGACGACGGTGGTGCAGCCGAGCGGCCCAAACTGCTCGACGAGGAAGGCCGCGCGGGTACGGCGGTTCTTCGGGTTGGCGGGATCGCAGGCACCCCAGTCGCCGGTGATGCGCGGCACGCCGGGCGACGAGCCGCAGCCGAGAATGGTGAAGCGCCGCCGGTAGACCACCGCTACACCCGCGGCATCTTCGAGAAGACGCGGAAGGCGTTTTCGGTCGTGATGCGGGCGATCTCTTCCGCGCTGACGCCAATGGTCTCGGCGAGCACCGCGGCAGTGTGCGCCACGTAAGCCGGCTCGTTGCGCTTTCCGCGGAACGGTTTTGGCGCGAGGTAGGGCGCGTCGGTTTCCACCAGCATGCGCTCCAGCGGCACGGTCTTGGCGATCTCGCGCAGCTCTTCCGATTTCGGGAAGGTCAGGATGCCGGAAAACGAAACATAGCCGCCGAGTTCGACGCCGATGCGCGCAAGGTCCGGGCCGGAAGAGAAACAATGCAGCAGGAAGGGGAAGGCGCCCTTCCCCGTTTCTTCGGTCAGGATCGCCGCCATGTCCTCATCCGCCGAGCGGCTGTGGATGACGAGCGGTAGGCCGGTCTCGCGCGCGGCGGCTATATGGTTGACGAGGCCGATCCGCTGCGCGTCGCGCGGCGCGTTGTCGTAGAAATAGTCGAGGCCCGCCTCGCCGATCGCCACGACACGCGGATGCTTGGAGAGCTCGACGAGCTCCGCAACGGAGACATCCAGTTCCTCGTCCGCATTGTGCGGATGCGTGCCGACTGAGCAGAAGACCGACGGGTATTTCTCAGCGATCGCCAGGATCGTCGGGAATTTCCGCACCCGCGTCGAAATCGTGATCATCTGCTTCACGCCGGCCGCGTGCGCCCGCGCGACGATGTCGTCGCGCTCCGCTTCGAAATCCGGAAAATCCAGATGGCAATGGGTGTCGATCAGCATCGCCGCGTCAGGCCTCGGGTGCCACGTAGCGCGGGAAGACCGGTGTTGGCGCTTCCAGCGGCGTGCCGCTGACAAGACGGCCGGCCTCGCCGAGCGCCGCGAAATCGCGTTTCTCGACGGGTGCCGCGACGAGATCGAGCATCTTGCGGCTGGATTTCGGCATGAACGGCTGCAGCAGGATCGCGATCTGGCGCACGACTTCCGCCGTCACGTAGAGCACGGTGCCCATGCGGACCGGATCGGTCTTCTTCAGCGCCCAGGGCGCCTCGCCGGCGAAATAGCGGTCGGCCTCCGAGACGACGGCGATGATCGCGGCCAGCGCCTTGTGGATCTGCTGCCGGCCCATTTCCTCGCGGGTCAGCGCATAGAGCGCATCGACGGAGGCGAGCATCGCGCGGTCGGCGTCGGTGAGGTCGCCGCACTCCGGCACCTTGCCGTCGCAGTTCTTCACGATCATCGACAGCGAGCGGCTGGCGAGATTGCCGATGCCGTTGGCGAGGTCGGAATTGATGCGGGTCGCGATGCCCTCCTCGCTATAGCTGCCATCCTGGCCGAAGGAGACCTCGCGCAGGAAGAAGTAGCGGATCGGATCGAGGCCGAAATGGTTCACCAGGTTGACCGGATCGACCACGTTGCCGAGCGACTTCGACATCTTCTCGCCCTTGTTGAGCAGGAAGCCATGCGCGAAGACGCGTTTGGGCAGCGGCACGCCGGCCGACATCAGGAAAGCCGGCCAGTAGACGGCGTGGAAGCGGATGATGTCCTTGCCGATGATGTGGATGTTCGCCGGCCAGTATTTCGCGCGCGGGCCTTCGGGATCGGTCAGGTAGCCGGTCGCGGTGATATAGTTGGTCAGCGCGTCGACCCAGACATACATGACATGCGCCGGATCACCCGGGACCGGGATGCCCCAGTCGAAGGTCGTGCGCGACATGGAGAGGTCCTTGAGGCCGGACTTCACGAAGGAGATCACCTCGTTGCGGCGCTCCGCCGGGCCGATGAAATCCGGGTTGTCCTCGTAGTGCTTGAGGAGCTTGTCCTGGTAAGCGGAGAGGCGGAAGAAATAGCTCTCCTCCTCCACCCATTCGACAGGCGTACCCTGCGGTCCGTAGCGCACGCCGTCGTCGCGCTTTTCCGTCTCGTTTTCCTGGTAATAGGCCTCGTCGCGCACGGAATACCAGCCGGCATAGCTGTCCTTGTAGATGTCGCCATTGGCGGCCATGCGGCGCCAGATCTCGGCGCAGGTCTCGTAGTGGCGCTCTTCGGTGGTGCGGATGAAATCATCGTTCGACGCATTAAGAAGAACGGCCATATCTTTGAATTCTTTCGAATTCCGGTCGGCAAGCTCACGCGGGGAAATGCCCTCCTTGCGCGCCGTCTGCTGCATCTTCTGGCCGTGTTCGTCCGTTCCGGTCAGGAAGAACACATCGCGTCCATCGAGCCGCTGGTAACGCGCCATGGCATCCGTCGCGATCAGCTCGTAGGCATGGCCGATATGCGGCTTGCCGTTCGGATAGGAAATGGCGGTCGTGATGTAGAAACGGGACGTGTCGGTCATGGGTGCGTTCTGTCTTCGGTTGTGCAATGCCGCAAGGTATTAGACCATGCGGGCGGAGAGGGAAACAGCAAGTTGACTTAAAGCGAGGCGCGGATGTCGTCGAGCACGCTGATGATCGTCTGTTTTCGATCGAGATTATAGGCCTGCGCGATGGTGATGCGCTCGTTGAGCAACGAGGCGAGCTGGGCGAGGCGGTCGGCGCGGGAAATGTCACCGGCAAGGGCGGCGCCGCGGGCAGAGTCGGTCACGAAATCGGTGGCGTGCTGGCAGAAGAAGGAGAAGACGGTGTCGCTGTCCTTCGCCGAAAGCACGTCGGCGAGCTTGTGCACGTCGCGGCGCGGCGGCTCGGCCGGGGCCGCGACGATCGTGCGAAAAGCCTCGACGATGTCGAAGCCGCCGTAGTTCACCAGCTTCAGCGCTTCGGAAACGCTGCCCCGGGCGGCGGAGAGCACATCCCCTGCCCGCGGACCCGAAGGTGCTGCGCCGAGGCTTTCCAGCGCGGCGGCAAGGTCGTTTTCCGCAAGCGGCGACAGCGTCAGCGGCAGGCAGCGCGAGCGGATCGTCGGCAGCAGCTTTCCCGGCGCGTGGGTCAGGACGAGGAACAGCGAGCGTTTCGGCGGCTCTTCCAGGATTTTCAGGATGGCGTTGGCGGCGTTGCGGTTCAGGTCGTCCGCCGGGTCGATGATGATGATGCGCCAGTTGCCGGTGCCCGAGGTCTGCGCCAGGAATTTGCCGGCCTTGCGCACCTCGTCCACTGTGATGGCCGATTTCATCTTGCCGGTTTTCTCGTCGACCGGGCGGGAGAGATGCAGCAGGTTGTGCGAAGCGCCTGCCGCCAGCTGGCGGGTGATGGGTGCTGCGGGCGATGGGTCTGCCATGGTCTCCGGCGCCTCGGCGGGCTCCGGGTGATGCAGGACGTGGTTTGCGAAGCGGAAGGCGAGTGTCGCCTTGCCGATGCCCTGCGGCCCCTCGATCAGGATGGCGTGGTGCCCCTTGCCGGAGCGGTAGGAGCGCGCCAGGAAGGCTTCAGCCTCGGCGTGGCCAAAAAGCTTCGTCTGCTCGGCCGGATGGACCGCACCATCGAGAATGCCCGGCCGCTCGTCGCTCACGAGACCTGCTCCGGACGACCCTCGGCCGTGATCGGCAGCAGCGTCTCTACGAGGGAAAGCACCTGCGCCGCGATCACCTCCTGCGTCTCAGTCGCATCCACCACGCGGCAGCGCAGCGGCTCGCGCTCGGCGATGTCGAGGAAGGCCTCGCGGCGTTTTTCGTGCGTCTCCAGCTCTTCCTTCTCGAAGCGATCGGGTTCGGCGCTCTCGCCCGACCCGCTGCTGCGCTTGCGGGCGCGTTCCAGGCCGATGGCCGCCGGCAGGTCGAAGATGATCGTGCAGTCCGGCACGACGCCGTTGATGGCCACGCGCTCCAGCGCCTCGATGAAGGGCTGCTCCAGATTGCCGGTGATGCCCTGGTAGACGCGGGAGGAATCCATGAAGCGGTCGCAGAGCACGACCGTGCCCGCAGCAAGCGCCGGGCGGATGACCTGCTCGACATGATCGCTGCGCGCGGCGGCAAAGAGCACGGCTTCCATGCGAATGCCGTAGGGTTCCGCCGCACCCGAAAGCAGAACATGGCGTACGGCCTCCGCCCCCTTGGAGCCGCCGGGCTCGCGCGTCATCAGCACGGTGAGGCCGCGTTCACGCAAGGCTGCCGCCAGAAGCCGGATCTGCGTCGACTTTCCGGCGCCCTCGCCGCCTTCGAACGTGACAAACAAACCCGGTGCGGCAGACAAATCCTACTTCCATTTCCCTGGCAATATCCGGCAAAGGCCGGGATGACTCGGGATCACTACTAACCCATGTTTCCGGCCGGCGAAACGCTTTTCGCCCCGCTTCGCCCTTTCAAATCCAGAAGAAGAAGAGTTCGATCAGCGCATCGAGCGCGCGCGCCCGCAGCGTGCCCTCGCCCACCGTGCCCGCCGTCTTCACCGGCACCTCGCGCAAAAGCTGCTTGTCGTTCCAGATTTTCAGCGTACCGACCGCCTGCCCCGGCGTGACCGGCGCGCGCACCGGCCAGCTATAGACGACGCGCGCGACGAGGCGCTGCGAATTGTCCTTCGGCAGAAACACGTCCACCTGCTCGCCGGCGACCAGCGGCACCGTCGAGGCATCGCCGCCATAGACGCTCGCATCCGCAATGGCCTCGCCCTCCTTGAAAAGCGTGCGCCGCTCGAAGGAAGAGAGCGCCCATTCGATGATGCGGCGGGATTCCTCGATGCGCGTCTTTTCGTTCTCCAGGCCGCCCATGGCGAGCAGCAGGTGTTTGCCATCCCGGTTCACCGCCGCGACGATCGAATATCCGCCTTCCTCCGAAAAGCCGGTGACGAAGCCCGTCACGCCGATATTCAGCGCCAGCAGCGGATTGCGGTTGCGCTGCTTGATCTTGTTCCACTCGAATTCCGGTTCGAGATAGTAGCGCATGTGCTGCGGATAGGTCGTCTGCAGGTGGCGCGCGAGCAGCACCATCTCGCGCATCGTCACCTTATTATCTGGGTTCGGCAGGCCGGTCGCATTGGCAAAGTTCGACTTCACCAGCCCGAGCGCCCGCGCCTCCTTCGTCATCTGTTCCGCAAAGGCGGCCTCCGACCCGGCAATGCCCTCGCCCAGAATGATGCAGGCATCGTTGGCGAACTGCACCGTGACGCCGCGGATCAGGTCCTCCACGCGCACATTCGATTTCAGCGCCGCAAACATGGTGGAGGTGCGCGACGGCGCGCCGCCGGTCCGCCAGGCATATTCGGTCACCGGATATTGCGTCTCAAGCGTGATTCCGCCATCGGCAAGCGCCTTGAACACCGTTGCCATGGTCATCAGCTTGGCGAGCGAGGCGGCCGGGACCGTGTCGTCCTCGGCGCGGGCGAACAGCACCGTGCCGGTTTGCGCCTCGATGAGATAGACCTGCTTCGCCTTGACGTCGAAGCCGGCTTGCGGCGCCGCGGACTGGGCGTGCGCAACGCTGATGAAGAACAGGGAAAAAACGACGGCGGCAAAAAGGCGGCGATGCATGGCGACTCCGGGATGTCGTCACACTCCCACAGCCGCCTGCATTGCGCAAACGGCTTTGGGGACGCGGGCGATCAGCCCGCGTTGTCGGCGAGTGCAGAGAGCGGCGTGAGTTTTCCGTCGATCGTCAGGATGGCGTCGAAGGCGCCTGCCGCATCCCGCACGCGCTCGTCCGCATAGGCGGCGGCATAGCTCGGCTCGGTCGAAAGGTCGGGCACGAAATTCGGCCGTTCCATCGGCAGCGGGCCGATTTCCGGCAGCATGACGAACTGTTCCATCGCCTGGAAAGCATCCGTCGCCGGCGTCGTCTTGGCGAGCGCCGTCATCGTGCTCTGTTCGGGAACGGTAAGCGTGCCCTCACCCACACCCGGCAGCGCGCTGTCGTCGGCGGAAGCCACCATGACGCCCGTCGCGATCTGCCCGCCCGGATCGACCGCCGGCACGCGCGAGCCCTTGGTGACGTAAGAAGCCATCAGATAGGGCATGTCGTTGCCCTCGAGCGGCGCCTTGCCGACATATTGCACGCGCACCTTGGCCGTGCCGGTGCGTTTCATGTCGAGCAAATCCGCCGTCTTCGAGGAAACGTCGATCACGCGACCTTCATGGAACGGGCCGCGGTCGTTGACGCGCACGACGACCGACGTGCCGTTCTCCATATTCGTGACACGGGCATAACTCGGCAGCGGGAATGTCGGATGCGCGGCGGAAAGATGGTAGCGGTCGTAGACCTCGCCATTCGCCGTCCTGCGGCCGTGGAAGGCGGAGCCGTACCAGGATGCGAGGCCGGTCTTGTTGTAGCCGGGCTCTTCGCGCGGCTTGTACCACTTGCCGCGGACCTGATAGGCCTTGCCGAGCTGGTAGCGGCCGCCGCCCTTCGGCACGGCCTGCCCGTCCTCGACGACGCGCGGGCTCGCCTTCACGCCATATTCGGATTCGGAGAAATACTCCTTGCCGCGCACCTTCTTCTTGGAGGGCGCCGGTGTCGTCGTGGCACAGGCCGCAAGGCCCGCGCAGACCAGCGGAATAGCCAGCAACCGCAGGCCCATGCCAAACCGGGTCACGTTCTTCTCGAAGTTTTTATGTCCCACGCCGCTATTGTCCCCGACGGTGCGCCAGCCAACCTGCCTTGCCCCTGCAAGCCGGCCGTCAATGCCACTCAGTAAATAACAGTACGTTAATCATGCCAATAACATGGCAAAATTGCGAATGGATAGGAAGCCCGCCGCCAGCTTCGATGAATTATGGTTTCCATATGATTAAAACGCCCGCTTTACTGTCAGCGAGCTTCGGCCACATCGGCGCGGTTCAAACCTTCAGGATGTCTGGATATGCAGCACGTCGAAGAGCTGTTCGGGATCGCGCACGCCGTGCCGGTACAGCGTGATGATCGAGCGCGCCAGCGATCGCTCCCGCGCCTCGTCGAGCCCGGGGCTCTTGGCTGCCGTCAACCGGGTGAAAACACCTTTCAGGATATCGAGATCCTGCGGTTCAAACATGCCGATATGCGTGGGGTCTCGAAGCACGTCCATCGCTGCCTCCCCTTATCTCGCATCCAGCCGACAAATCGCTTTTGGCTGCATGCGAATTCTAGGATGACAATGCGTCAGCAACAAGTCGGGAAAAGTAGCAGGGGGATGGCGGAAGAGGTGGGATTCGAACCCACGGTAGACTCTCGCCTACGCCGGTTTTCAAGACCGGTTCCTTAAACCACTCGGACACTCTTCCCTGTCGATGAAGGGTGCTCTTTTCCCGGTTTTCGGAAAAGCCGCGGCACCGGGTTTCAGGCCGGTTTGCCGCCCCTTCAGGCGATGCGGCTTTTTAGCAGTTTTGCTTGTCTCGTCAATGTGGGATGACGAGCCCTTGATTTGAACACAATGGCCATCTATATCACCGTCATCGGCCTTGCTGATGAGCGCTGGAAAGCTTCTGCCGCTCGCGATGGCCGCATCACCTGATGCTTTTGACCACGGATGTACTGGCACGGGTGAACAGGTGATGATGAGGAAGGTCGGTGCGGTTTCGCCCCGGCCTTTTTTATTGCCGGAACAATCGGGCGGCGGGAACTGTTTTGGTCCGTCACCAGAGGAGGCTGGCCATGGAACAGACATCCACCGCAAAACTCGCCGCAGACTATCTCCGCCTCGGCGGCCGCCGGCTCGCCAAGATTGACGACAACCATGTCAGCACGCGGCAATGGAAACACGAGACGCGCGCGGCCGAGGCTTACTGGAACGCGCATATCGCACCGCTCGATGAGAAGCGCCGGGACGAAGTGATCACCCATCTGCCGACGATCAACGAGGTGTGAGCGCGCGAGTACGCGCGCCCTTCCCCCATATGTTGTTGAAAAGCCTCAGCCGGCGGGCGCTGACCACATGCGCGCGCACTATTTGTTAGCAAAAAGTTACTTGCCCACACTCCGCCACGATCTTCACCATGAGATGCGGCTGCGACCGGAACCAAAGCACCGGATTCGCCATTATCGTGCCAGTTAGAAGGAGTGCACAGATGAACAAGAAGCTTGGAACAGTCCTCGCGCTGAGCCTTGCGCAGGCTCTCGCAACCACGGCTGGCGCGGCGGACATGGTTATCCGCGAGGAAGCACCGGTCTCCGTCGACCGCGGCGATCGCGACGGCGTCAAGATCGGCATGCTGACCTGCGATGTCGGCGGCGGCGTCGGTTACGTACTCGGTTCGGCGAAGTCCGTCGATTGTGTCTTCTCGTCGACCCGTGGCGAGCATGACACCTATTCCGGCGTCATCCGCAAGATGGGCGTCGACCTCGGTTTCACGACACAGGGCCGCATCGTATGGGCGGTTTTCGCGCCGACGGCCGGCTACCACCAGGGTTCGCTCGGCGGCCTCTATCAGGGCGCAACGGCGGAAGCCACGCTCGGCTTCGGCGTCGGCACCAACCTCCTGGTCGGCGGCACCTCCGGCTCGATCCACCTGCAGACGATCAGCGTCAGCGGTCAGATCGGCCTGAACCTTGCCGCTACCGGCACGTCGGTGACGCTCACGCCGCAGGGCTGACACACGAAACGGGCGGCTCCGGCCGCCCTTTTCCATCTGGATGCTCGGCGGCGATCTGCTAGATTTCGAGGCAGAAGGAGATCATCATGGTCCGGATAGCCCTCGCCTGTCTCGCCGCCCTTTCGCTTGCCGCCTGCACCGCGGGCTATTCCGGCGGCGTCGAGCCCATTCGCGGCAGCATCACCTATAATGGCCAGCCGCGCACGAAACTCACCAAGGCGCCGATCGGCAGCACGTTCGAACACACGTTCAATGACCAATATGGTCGCCCGGTCGTCGAAACCTATCGCATCCAGCCGGATCGTTCGTTACTTCTCATCCACCGCTACGTGCGAATCGAGTACTTCTGAAACGACGGCGGCAACGGAGACGGACCATGCTGGAAAGCACCGACATCGAACTGGAAGACGAACGGCTGAAGCAGCTCGACATCCTGGCCGAAGAGCGCGCCCTGACGCCGACGGAACTGCTGGCGCATTACACCTCGGGCTCCTTCGGCTTCCATGAGGCGGTGCACACCACCTCCATCGTGCTCGATCTCGTCGATGACCAGTTGCTCCACCACCCCGCCATTGCCGGCAACACGGAATGGTTCCGTCTTGCGGCGCGCGCCAGCGAATCGCTGTTCAACCTCTACCAGGCGATGGGGGCGGCCCAGCTCGCAACCAAAGCGGCGGATGAGGGCATGCGGCCGGAAGAGCTGAACGCCAGCAACGACGACTGAAGCGCGTCGCGTTCTTTCGGATTCGCGTCTTGCGCGGGGCGGCGGGCCGCCCTACCCTATCCTCTTGAATTCCCACGGAATCAGGATAGACGCGCTTGCCCCATGCGACACCGCTGATCGCCACGCTGGTTGCCGGTATCTGCCTCGCCTTCCTCGCGGGGCTGGTCGCGCATCGTTTTCGCCTGCCCCCGATAGCCGGCTACCTTCTGGCCGGCGTCGTCATCGGTCCCTTCACGCCGGGCTTCGTCGCCGATCAGAAACTGGCAAACGAACTGGCGGAAATCGGCGTTATCCTGCTGATGTTCGGTGTGGGCCTGCATTTTTCGCTGAAGGATCTTCTCTCGGTGCGGGCGATCGCCATTCCGGGCGCGCTCGGCCAGATCGTCGTCGCGACCTTCTTCGGCCTATTGCTGGCGCTTGCGATGGGGTGGTCCGCAGGCAGCGGTTTCGTCTTCGGCCTGTCGCTCTCCGTCGCCAGTACCGTCGTGCTGCTGCGCGCGTTGCAGGAGCGCCGCATGGTGGAGACGGAAAAGGGGCGCATCGCGGTCGGCTGGCTGATCGTCGAGGACCTCGTCATGGTGCTGACGCTCGTGCTTCTGCCGCCGCTTGCCGGCGTGCTGGGCGGTACGGCGCAGACCGCCGATGTCGATCCGGACCTGACGCGGGCGCTGGGCATCGGCGCTGTCTGGACGGCGGTCGGGGTCACGGCGCTGAAGGTCTCGGCCTTCATCGCACTGATGCTCGTCGTCGGCCGCAAGGTCATTCCGATGATCCTGCACTACGTGGCGCATACCGGCTCGCGCGAACTGTTCCGGCTTTCGGTTCTGGCCATTGCGCTCGGCGTCGCCTACGGCTCGGCAAAACTCTTCGGCGTGTCCTTTGCGCTCGGCGCCTTCTTCGCCGGCATGGTGCTGGCGGAATCGCAGCTCAGCCAGCAGGCCGCGCGCGAAACCCTGCCGCTGCGCGATGCCTTCGCGGTGCTGTTCTTCGTCTCCGTCGGGATGCTGTTCGATCCGGTCAACCTCGTAGAGCGGCCGCTGGCGATCCTCGCGACCTTCGTCACCATCGTCTTCATCAAGTCGGCGGCTGCCTACCTCATCGTCAAGGCCTTCGGTTATCCGCGCACGATCGCGCTCACCATTGCCGCGAGCCTGGCGCAGATCGGTGAATTCTCCTTCATTCTCGTCGTGCTCGGCGTCGGCTTGGACCTGCTGCCGGCCGTGGCGCAGGACCTCGTCGTCGCGGGCGCGCTGTTCTCCATCCTCGTCAACCCGCTGCTGTTCATGGCAGTCGACCATTACGGCGCAAAACTGGACGCCGCAGAGGAGGCGGAAGGCGGCGAGGATGCGGCCGCACAGCCGGAGGAACCGGACGAAGACGAGCCGGAGCCGACGACGCTCAGCGACCACGCGGTGTTGGTGGGCTATGGCGGCGTCGGCAGGCGCATCGTCGAGCGGCTGCGCGGGGCCGGTCTCCCGCTCATCGTCATCGAGGAGCGGGCGGGTGTTGCCGAAGCGCTGCGCGAACAGGGCATCGAGGCGATCGGCGAGCCGGCGGGCAATCGTGGCGTGCTGGCGCAGGCGAATATCGCGGGCGCACGCTGGTTCATAGCCGCCATTCCGGACGCCTTTGCGGCCGGCACGCTGATCGAGCAGGCGCGTTCTGCGAATGGCGCACTCGCCATCGTGGCACGCGCGGCCTCCCAGGCGGAAGCGGACCATCTGCGGCAGTTCGGCGCCAATCACGTCATCATTGCGAAAGACGAGCTTGCCGCCGCCATGTCCGAGCAGTTGCTTGCCTTGGAGGCAATGAGAAAACCGTCTGAAGAGGCAGACACGCAAGGGGAACTGAATCTGGCTGCACCGTCTCAGGGCGAAGCATCGGCATAGCTGTCGAAGACGCTCCCCTGCTAAGGGCGTATACCTGAACCCCGCTATCTTTCTTCACGCAGCGCCTCGACGACGCGCTCCCGGCCGACCTTGATGACGTTCTCCATGGCGCGTCGGGCGCCACCCTCATCCCGCTTGTCGATCTCCTCGACGATGCGGATATGGCTGGTCGAGACGTCAGCGATCTGGCCGCGGTCGGCGGCGGGCGAAGAGAGCTTGAAGGCACCGACGAGCCCGGCTTCGATGAGGCTGCCGAGCGTGCGCAGGAAGGGGTTGCGCGAGGCTTCGAGCACCGAGAGGTGGAATTTCAGGTCCGCTATGGCGAGCGTTTCCGCCGTGTGCTCCGGATCGCCCATCGCGACCGCAAGGCGCATCATCTGGCTGATATCGGCCTCGGAGGCATGGCGTGCCGCAAGGGCCGCCGCATGCGGTTCGAAAGCCAGGCGCACTTCGGAGAGATGCAGCAGAAAATCCTCGTTGACGCCGACGGCGAAGTACCAGGTAAGGATATCGCTGTCGAAGAGGTTCCATTGTGTGTTCGGCGTCACCCGGGTGCCGATGCGGGCGCGCGGCACGACGAGGCCCTTGGCGGCGAGCGTCTTCATCGCCTCGCGCAGGACCGTGCGGGAGACCTTGAAGCGGGCGGCGAGGTCGGCATCGCCCGGCAAGGTCGCGCCGACCGGATACTCGCCGGCGATGATGGCTCTTCCGAGCTCGTTGACGACCTGCGCGTGGCTGGTGCGCGTGTTCATCCCGCTGATCACGGTCTCAAGCAAACCCCTGCGCAAGTATGTCCCCTCCTGCGCCCCAAAACACCCATTTTGTTCCGGGGCCGTCTGGCAGGTATAAAGTGCGTCGCCGATTCCGCAAAGTCCGTTCGCGTCATCCCGCTTTCACAATGAAAAAAGGCGCCTCTTGCGAGGCGCCCCTGTATCGTCGTGGGTCGGGAAGCTTACTTCGGCAGCTGGTCGTCGACGCCGGCGATGTAGAAGTTCATGCCGAGCAGCGTGCCGTCGTCGGAGACGGCGCCATCAGCGAGCCAGTCCGAGCCGTCCTGCTTCTTGATCGGGCCGGTGAAGGGGTGCAGTTCGCCGGAGCGGATCTTGGCTTCCGCCTCTTCCGCGAGCTTCTTCACGTCGTCCGGCATGTTGGTGTAGGGCGCCATGGTGAGGATGCCGTCCTTCAGGCCGTCCCAGACCTGCTCCGACTTCCAGGTGCCGTCGAGAACGGCCTTGGTGCGCTTGATGTAATAGGCGCCCCAGGTGTCGACGATGGCGGTCAGCTGCGTTTCCGGGCCAGCCTTGATCATGTCGGATGCCTGGCCGAAGGCCTTGATGCCGCGTTCGGCAGCAACCTGCATCGGCGCGGTCGTGTCGGTGTGCTGCGTCAGGATGTCGACGCCCTGGTCGATCAGCGCCTTGGCGGCATCGGCTTCCTTGCCGGGGTCGAACCAGGTGTTGGCCCAGATGACCTTGACCTTGAAGTCCGGGTTGATCGACTGCGCGCCATGCACGAAGGAATTGATACCCATCACCACTTCCGGGATCGGGAAGGACGCGATGTAGCCGGCGACGCCCTTCTGGGACATCTTCGCGGCGATCAGGCCCTGGATGTAACGGCCCTCATAGAAGCGCGAATTGTAGGTCGCGACGTTCGGGCCGGATTTGAAGCCGGTCGCATGTTCGAACTTCACGTCCGGGAATTTTTCGGCGACCTTGACCGTCGCGTCCATGAAGCCGAACGAGGTGGTGAAGACCAGGGCGCAGCCGGAGCGGGCCATGCGCTCGATGGCGCGCTCGGCATCCGGGCCTTCCGGCACGTTTTCCAGGAACGGTGTTTCGATCTTGTCGCCGAATTCGGCCTGAAGCGCCTGGCGGCCGATGTCGTGCGCCTGCGTCCAGCCGCCGTCGGTCTTGGAGCCGACATAGATGAAGCAGATTTTTGTCGCGTCCTGGGCGTTGGCGGCTGCGGCAAAGCCGATAACGGCGGCTGAGGTGGCGAGAGCGAGAATGATTTTCTTCATTTTATCCTCTGTGGTTAGAAGTGGTTGCTTTTTCTTGTTTTCCTATCGATCGGGCACGAAGGGCTTGCCGAGCGAGGCGGGCGTGTTGATCAGCGTGGTGCGCCGATTGTGCGATATCAGGACGAGCACGATCACCGTGGCGGCATAGGGAAGCGCCGACAGGAACTGCGAGGGGATGCCGATGCCGAACGCCTGGGCGTGCAGCTGGCTGATCGAGACCGCACCGAAAAGATAGCCGCCCGCAAGCAGCCGCCAGGGCCGCCACGAGGCGAAGACGACGAGCGCCAGCGCGATCCAGCCGCGCCCGGCCGACATGTTCTCCACCCATTGCGGCGTATAGACGAGCGAGAGCTGCGCACCGGCAAGCCCGGCACAGGCGCCGCCGAACATCACGGCGAGATAACGCGTGCGGATGACATGGATGCCGAGCGCATGCGCCGAGCCATGGCTGTCGCCGATGGCGCGCAGCTTCAGGCCCGCGCGGCTCTTGAACAGGAACCAGTTGACGCCGATGACCAGCGCGATCGACAGGTAGAAGATCAGGTCCTGCTTGAAGAGCAGCGGCCCGAGGAACGGAATGTCGGCGAGCAGCGGGATGACGATCGGTTGCAGCTTGATGCCCGACATGCCGACATAGGGCTCGCCGATCTGGCCGGAAACGCCGAGGCCGAGAATGGTGAGCGCAAGGCCGGTCGCCACCTGGTTGGCGACGAGCGTCAGCGTCAGGAAGCCGAAGAGCAGCGAGAACAGCGCGCCACAGGCAATGCCGGCGAGAATGCCGATATAGGGCGAGCCCGTCGCCTGCGTGGCGGCGAAGGCGAGCACGGCGCCCATCACCATCATGCCCTCGACGCCGAGATTGAGCACGCCCGACCGTTCCGTGACAAGTTCGCCGAGGGAAGCCAGCACCAAAGGCGTCGCCGCGGTAATGACGGTGAGCAGGATCGCTTCGATGATACCCATCAGTGCGCGCTCCCTTCCGTGGTCTGGCCGAACCGCGAGAACACCAGCCGGATCTTGTACTGGATGAGCGTGTCGCAGGAGAGCACGAAGAACAGCAGCAGCCCCTGGAAGACGCGCGTGACCTTGTCGGACACGCTGAGCGTCAGCTGCACCGCTTCGCCCCCCACATAGGTCAGCGCCAGGAACAGGCCGGCGGCGATGATGCCGAGCGGATTGAGGCGGCCGAGGAAGGCGACGATGATGGCGGTGAAGCCGTAGCCGGGCGAAATGATCGGCTGGAGCTTGCCGATGGTGCCGCTGACCTCCGAAATGCCGGCAAGCCCGGCAAGCGCGCCGGAAAGCAGCATCGAGAACCATATCATACGCTTAGACGAGAAGCCGGCAAAGCGCCCTGCCCGCTCCGACTGGCCGAGCACGGTGATCTCGAAGCCTTTCAGCGTGTAGCGCATCATGATCCACAGCCCGACGGCGGCGATGATGGCGAAGGCGAAGCCGAGATTAGCGCGGCCCGAGGAGATGAGTTCGGGAAGGATCGCCTCCGGCACGAAATCCCGCGTCACCGGGAAATTATAGGCGTCCGGGCTGCGCCACGGCCCGCGCACCAGCCAGTCGAGGAAGAGCTGGGCGATATAGACCAGCATCAGGCTCGTCAGGATCTCGTTGGTGTTCATATGCGCCTTCAGGAAGGCGGGAATGGCGGCATAGAGCGCGCCGCCGATCATGCCGAAGATCAGCATCAGCGGCAGGACGAGCGAGGAATGCCAGTCGTGGAAGACGACCGGCACGATGGCGCCCGCAATGGCGCCGGCGATGAACTGCCCCTCGGCGCCGATATTCCAATTGTTCGAGCGGTAGCACACCGAAAGCCCGGCGCCGATCAGGATCAGCGGTGCTGCCTTGATGGCGATCTCGTGCAGCGACCAGATGTCGAGCAACGGCTCGATGAAGAAGGAGTAGAGCGCTGCGACCGGGCTCTTGCCGATGAGCGCGAACATGATGCCGCCGGCTACGACCGTCAGCGCCAGCGCCAAGAATGGCGACAGGATGGAGAAGAGCGTCGAAGGATTGGCGCGCTTTTCGAGTTCAATGCGCATGGGCCACCTCGCCGCCTTCCGTCTTGCCGTACATGCCGCCCATCAGCAGGCCGATCTTTTCGCGCGTCAGGTCGTGAGCCGGATAAACATCCGACAGCCGCCCCTCGCTGACGACGGCGATTTCCGTCGCCACCTCGAAGATTTCGTCGAGATCCTGGCTGATCACCAGCACCGCCGAGCCCGATTTCGCGAGATCCACCAGCGCCTGGCGGATGCGGCTCGCCGCCCCCGCATCGACGCCCCAGGTCGGCTGGTTGACGATCAGCACGGCCGGTTGGCGATCTAGCTCCCGCCCGACGATGTATTTTTGCAGGTTGCCGCCGGAAAGCGAGCCGGCCGCCGGGTCATCACCGCTCTTGCGCACGTCCATCGTCTCGGAAATGCGCTTCGAGGCGATGCGCACGACGGCATGCTTGATAATGCCGAGCACACCGCCGGCAAGAAAGGTTTTCCGATCCGACTGGTTGCGCGCCAGCACGAGATTGTCCGACAGCGGCAAAGACGGCACCGCGGCGTGGCCGTGGCGTTCCTCCGGCACGAAGCCCGCGCCCATTAGCCGCCGCGCCGTGATGCCGAGATTGCCGGCCGCCTTGCCGCGAATGGCGACGGCAGATGCCTCAGCCACCGGATATTCGCCGGAGAGCGCATCGAAAAGCTCGCCCTGTCCATTGCCGGCAACGCCGGCGATCGCGAGAACCTCGCCGCCGCGCACCTTGAGACAGACATTCTTCAGCGTCACGGCAAAGGGCGTGCGCGCCGGGACGCTCAGATGATTGGCTTCGAGCAGCACCTCGCCTTTGGTGTTGGTGCCGGCGGCCGTTACCGAGGCGACGTCGCTGCCGACCATCATGCGGGCAAGTGATGCGGGCGTTTCCTGGCGCGGATCGCAGGCGCCGGTGACCTTGCCGTGGCGCAGCACTGTTGCGCGATCGCAGATGCGCTGCACCTCTTCCAGCCGGTGGCTGATATAGAGCACCGAGCGGCCTTCCGCCTTCAGCTTGGCGAGTGTTTCGAACAGCCGGTCGGCCTCCTGCGGCGTCAGCACCGAGGTCGGCTCGTCGAGGATGATGAGTTCCGGGTGCTGCAACAGCGCGCGCACGATCTCGATGCGCTGGCGTTCGCCCACCGAGAGGTCGGCGACATGCGCCTTCGGATCGAGCGGCAGGCCGTAAAGATGAGAGAGGCGCGAGGCCTCTTCCGCGACCTTGGAGAGCGAAATGCCGGGGCTCAGCGACAGGGCGATGTTCTCGGCGACCGTCAGCGCCTCGAACAGCGAAAAATGCTGGAAAACCATGCCGATGCCGAGGCGCCGCGCGGCACCGGGGCTCGGGATGCGCACAGGCTCGCCCTTCCACAGGATCTGCCCGCTGGTCGGCGAAAGCACGCCGAAGAGCATTTTCACGAGGGTGGATTTTCCGGCGCCGTTCTCGCCCAGCAGGGCGTGGATTTCGCCGGGCCGGATATCGAGATCGATGCCGTTGCATGCGGCAAACGAACCAAAAAGTTTCGTCAGGCTGCGGACAGCCAGCAACGGGCTGCCCTCGGACGCTCCAACGGCTGACACTCTGCCCCTCTTTCCTGCGGTCTCAGCCCTTGCCGCCCATTCGGGTCGTGTCAGGGAATGAGCAACGTCGTTCCACTCGTTTTTCTTGCTTCCAGATCCGTGTGCGCCCGTCCTGCCTCGGACAACGGATAAGTCTGATTAATATTGATACGCACTTTGTTGCTTTGCACAATATCAAAGAGCGAGTTTGCACATGCATCGAGCGCCTCGCGCGTCGGGATGTAGGCGAAGAGCGTCGGCCGCGTCGTGTAGAGCGAACCCTTTTGCGACAGCAGGCCGAGGTTGAAGGCATCGACGGGACCAGAGGAATTGCCGAAGCTGACGAACAGGCCGCGCGGCTTCAGGCAGTCCAGCGACTGCGGGAACGTGTCCTTGCCGACGGAATCGTAGACGACGTCGACGCCTGCCCCGCCGGTCAATTCGCGCACCCGCGCGACGAAGTCTTCCTTGCCGTAGTCGATGACATGGTCATAGCCATGCGCCAGCGCGAGATCGATCTTCGCCTGCGAGCCGGCCGTGCCGATCACCGTGGCGCCGAGCGCCTTCGCCCACTGGCCGGCAATGAGGCCGACGCCGCCCGCCGCCGCATGGAACAGCAGCACGGTGCCCGGCTTCACCTGATAGGTCTGGAGCAGCAGGTACTGCGCCGTCATGCCCTTCAGCATCATGGCGGCAGCCGTTTCGAGCGAAATGCCCTCCGGCACCTTCACCAGATGTCTCGTCGCGACATTGCGTTCCACCGCATAGGCGCCGTCCGCCGAGGCATAGGCGACGCGGTCGCCGATGGCGAAATCCGTGACGCCTTCACCGAGCGCCGTAATCGTGCCGGCGCCTTCCTTGCCGGGAACGAAGGGCAACTCGGTCTTGTAGAGGCCGGTGCGGAAATAGACGTCGATGAAATTGAGGCCGATGGCGGCCTGCCTCATCTGCACCTCGCCGGGGCCGGGTGCGGCAAGCGGCACGTCCTCCAGCGTCAGGACTTCCGGTCCGCCGAGACTGCGGATGACAATCGCCTTGGTCATGCTGGTTCTCCCGAGAATTGGCTACCGCCCGAGGCTGGGAAAGGCCTGCAGGACGGCGCCGATGACATAAAGATAGAGCCCCGTCGCCACGACACCCCAGACCACCCAGGCCGGCGTATCGAAATGCAGGAGAAGCGCGTAGCCGCTGAGCAGCGCCCACAGAAAGAAGACGCCGAGATTGATCGCCCTCAGCCGCTCCACGCGCACGGGATGCAGGAAATTGATCGGCATGAAGGTTAGGAAGACGGAAACGAAGACGATGATCGACGCCGTCAGTTCGCTCGCCTGGATGACGAAGAGCGTGAATACCACCATGTTCCAGACGACCGGAAAGCCGGAGAAGAAATATTCGTCGGTCTTCATGCCCATATCGGCATAATAGATGGCGCTGGAGACGACGATGGCGCCGGCCGCCACGAAGGACCAGGGCTCGCCGATCATGCCGCTCTGGTAGAGCGCAAAGGCCGGCAGCAGCACGTAGGTCACGTAGTCGATGACATTGTCCAGCGTATCGCCGGACCAGTTCGGCAGCACTTCTTTCACGCGCACCTTGCGCGCGATCGGCCCATCGATGCCGTCGACGACGAGCGCCAGGCCCAGCCACCAGAACATGTCGACGAAACGGTGTTCGGCCGCCGCCACGACGCCGAGAAAGGCGAGGAACGACCCGGATGCCGTCAGGATATGGACGGAAAAGGCACGGATTTCCGCGTAGGGCACGCGCTTGTAGTTGAAAAACTTCATCGCCTTTGGCTGTCCATCCCTTGAGGGGCTTTCATCGGCCGCGGTTCGCCGAACACGCCCTCTTACGCGGTCACTGCCGGTAATATGCATTGATTGCCCGGCATCGCCAGTGAAAATCGGCTGCCTCCCGGGCGGTTCCGGCGCCTGCGCCGATTCATCCCATGGAAATTGCCTCTTTGCGGGCCTAGTCTTCCCGCAGTAGAAGCAGCCAAATCTGTGGGTAACGCTTCGCTGTCTGAGAGGTCGGTCATGAAGGAATTCGATATCGCGATCGTCGGCGCCGGCCTTGCCGGCAACCTCGCGGCTCTCTCGCTTGCCGATTCGGGGCGTAGCGTCGCGCTCATCGCCCCGCCCACGCGCGCCGCCGATGGGCGCACCACGGCGCTGATGGACCAGTCGATCGCCTTCCTGAAGGCGCTCGGCCTCTGGGACGAGATCGCGCGTCATGCGGCGGCCCTCGAAACCATGCAGATCCTCGACGGCACGACGCGGCTCCTGCGCGCCCCGCCGGTCGCCTTCCGCTCCAGCGAGGTCGGCCTTCCCGCCTTCGGCTACAACATCCCGAACGCGCCCTTCCTCGCCGTGCTGAACACGCAGATCGCCGCCCGCGACAATATCGTCCGGCTGGAAAGCGGCGTGACGGCAGCCACCGCCTTCGAGCACGGCGTCGAACTCGTGCTCGACGATGGCGAACGCGTCACGGCACGCCTCGTCGTCGGCGCCGATGGCAAGAAATCGAAGATCCGCGACAGCGCCGGCATCGCCGTCAGCGCCTGGTCCTATCCGCAAGCCGCCCTCGTGCTCAATTTTGCGCATGAACGGCCGCACGGCAATGTCTCCACGGAATTCCACACCGAAAGCGGTCCCTTCACCCAGGTCCCCCTGCCTGGCCGCCGCTCCAGCCTCGTCTGGGTCCTGCCACCGAAGGAAGCGGCGCGGCTGCGCGAACTCCCTGTCGCCGAGCTTAACCGCGCCGTGGAAGAGCGCATGCAATCCATGCTCGGCAAGGTCACCGTCGAGGGTACGCCGCAGAGTTTTCCGCTCTCCGGCATGACAGCCCGGCATTTCGGCAAGGGTCGTTTCGTGCTGGTGGGCGAAGCCGCACACGCCTTCCCGCCGATCGGCGCCCAGGGCCTCAATCTCAGCCTGCGCGACATCATGGCGCTGAAGGACCTCATCCAGGAGGGCGATGACGGCATCGGCGAGCGCTTCGACCGCAAGCGGCAGGCCGATATCCGCACGCGCACCATGAGCGTCGACCTGCTCAACCGCTCGCTTCTGTCCGATTTCCTGCCCGTGCAGTTCCTGCGCTCGGCAGGCCTGCACCTGCTCTCCGCACTCGGGCCGCTGCGCAGCATCGTCATGCGCGAGGGCATCGAGCCCGGCGGCTCGCTGAAGGCATTTCGCGACGGTCTACGGGAACGGGTCGCCCGCGAGCAGGCCTGACTTGATCAGGTAAAGCAGGATCGTCACGGTCGCGACGGAGAGCACCGTCGTGATGAGGATCGTTGCCGAAGCCCGCTCCTGCCACACGCCATATTGCTGGCCGATGACGAAGACATTCGTCGCGGTCGGCAGTGCCGCAAGCAGCACGGCGGTGAACACCCAAACCGGATCGAAATTGCCGGCAAGCCCAAGCACGAAATACATGGTGACCGGCAGCAGCAGGAGTTTTGCCGGCACGATATAGCCGATCTCCATGGGCACGCGCTTCAAGGGCCGCAGCGCCAGCGTCACGCCCATGGCGAACAGCGCGCAAGGGGCGGCCGCCTGCGCCAGGTAGTCGATCAGCCGTTGCAGCGGCGCCGGCGGCTCGAAGCCGGCAAAGGCCGCGACAAAGCCCGCGGCCGTCGCGATGATGAAGGGATGCGTGACGATCTTCTGCACGATCCCGCCGGCAATCTGGATCGCCGGCCGCTTCTCCCCGCCGGCCAGCGCCATCAGCGCCGGCGCGACCATGAAGTGCAGCATGTTCTCGAAGCAGAAGACAAGTGCCACCGGCACCGCCGCAGGTTCCCCGAAGGCCAGCAACGCCAGGCCCGGCCCCATATAGCCGATATTGCCATAGGCGGCGGCCAGCCCCTGGATCGTCGCCTCGCCGATCGTCGCGCGCCGCAGCCACAGCCCGACGGCGAAGACGAGGCCGAAGATCAGGTAGGTCGCGCTGATATTGGCGACGATGAAATCGACGCGCGTCAGCTGCTCGATCGGCGTCTTGGCCACCAGCTTGAAGAACAGCGCCGGCAGCGCGATGTAGATGATGAAGGTATTGAGCCAGCCGAGCGCCTCGACCGGCTGTCGGGTGATCTTCGCGACCACATAACCCAGCAGGATCATGCCGAAGAACGGCAGGACCAGTCCGATGATGTCAGCCATGCGCCGTCGTCGATTCCCGCTTGCCGAGGATGATGTTTCGACCTAGCCGATTTGCGAGAGAATGGGAAACGTTTGCTGGAACCAGATGGCGACCGCGCTGATATAGCCGAAGATGAAGGCAAGGCCGGTGAGGATGAGCAGCACGCCCATCGCCTTTTCGACCGTGCCGAGATGGCGGCGGAACCGCACGAGGAAGCGCATGAAGGCGCCGGAAAAGCCCGCCGCGATCCAGAACGGCACCGCAAGCCCCAGCGAATAGACCGCCAGCAGCGCCGCTCCGTCGCCGACCGTCTCGCGCGCCGCCGCCACGCCGAGGATCGCCCCCAGTACCGGCCCGATGCACGGCGTCCAGCCGAAGGCGAAGGCCAGACCCATGATATAGGCGCCCGACGCCGTCGCCGGCTTGCCGCCGCCCTGGAAGCGCGCCTCGCGGGCAAATAGCCCGATGCGCAGCAGTCCGAGAAAATGCAGCCCCATCAGAATGATGATGACGCCGCCGATCTGCGCGAGGATGTCGAGATGCCGGCGCAGCACCATGCCGATCGTGGAGGCGCCCGCACCGAGCGCCACGAAAACCGTCGCAAAGCCGAGCGTGAAGCAGAAGGCGGCGAGCAGCACCGCGCCGCGCGTATCCCGCCGCACCGCCACCGCATCGTTTCCGCGAAACTGCTCGACCGAAATGCCCGCCATGTAACAGAGATAGGGCGGCACGAGCGGCAGCACGCAGGGCGAAAGAAACGACAGCGCCCCGGCCAGGAGCGCGCTCAACAGGGAAATATCGGCGATCGACAAGGGCTACTCCGCGACGGCGAGCCGGAACCGGCCGAGCCCACCAACATGGCCTCGCCCGCTCCCGCATTTGCGCCTTCTGATATCCGCCGTGCCCCCCTCCTGCCAATCACCTTTTGGAGAACGCGGCGAAATGCAGCAAAACCTGTTTTTCGCCGCATTTTCCGGGTTGACCCGGCAAACCCTCCTGCATATGTTCCGCGCACTTCCGCGGGGCTCACTTTGCACCGCCCGGGAGCGCGTAGCTCAGCCGGTAGAGCAACTGACTTTTAATCAGTAGGTCCAGGGTTCGAATCCCTGCGCGCTCACCACGACGTTTCCAGCAAACATTCAAGCATGGTTTCGCACGGACGTTAAACGGCTTGTTTTCCACCGGAACCAACGGGTTCCGGCGAGAAGCCCCTCGCCGAACTCGATCAGTAGATCGTGTACTTCAACAGTCCCAGTGACCAATGGACGCTGCGGTTTTCGGTGTCTCTTGTCCAGGTCTGCTTCAGCGTGCCGGCGATGTCGGCGATGGTGGTTCGGGCGTCGAGTTCCTTGGTCAGGCCGTAATCGCTGGGTGCGACCTTGGTGAGGTCAACGTCGTCGGCGACGACAATGGCGACCAGCACATTTTCGCTCGGGCCTTCGGCTTCGAAGTCGAAGCCGTAATAGTCGTCGGGGATGGTCATCGGCATGTTTGCGGTGAGCGGCGTGATCTTCTGGGCCGATTCGTTCGGGAAGATCTGGGTCGCCTTGCCGTCCTTGGCGACGTCGTAGAGGATGAGGTGGCCGCCGGTGCTGCTGGTTACGGTGATCTTGAAGACGTCGCCGTGTTTCAGGTAGTCGGAGGAGAGCACGACCTTGACGTCGCCGGTCTCCGGCTTGCCGAGGATATCGCCGACGGCGTCGACCGGATCGGCAGCGACATAGGCGGTCTGCTGCGTGTTCTCGACCTTCACCTCTTCGACCTTGCCGTAGTCGGGCGTCTGTTGCTGCGTCTGCTGGGCGGTGGTGTCGGCGGTGGGTGTGGAGGCGCTGGCGCCGAGCAGCGCATAGTTGACCTCCAGCTGCGGATCGAGGCCCTGGCACTGGGTCTGTGCGGCGCAATAGGTCTGCGACTGCTTCTTCACATATTCCAGCAGTTCGGCATTGGAGACGATGCCATTGCCGTTGCTGTCACCGGCGGTGATGTCGTGGCCGTTCACATAGGAGAGCGTGAAGACGCCGTGGCGTTCTTCCGGCGGCAGGCGGGTGTCATCCCAGGCGACCTGATAGGAGGATGCGGCGCTCCAGGCTTCCACGCCGTTCTGCTTGGCGATATCGGGCTTGTCGACCACGGCGACGTCGATGCGCAGGCCGCGCATCTTCACCGCATCCACGGGTTTAGCGAAGGGACGCGGCAGGAAGCGCGCGCTTTCCAGCGATTCGCCGACATCCGTCGAGAGCGACCGCGAGATCGTGCCGGAATGGCAGGCGTCGATGACGATGGAGACGGCGCGGTCCTTCAGCTTGGCGAGCATGGCGTCGATCTCGTCGTCGAGGATGACATTGGTCCAGTCGCCATCGCCAGCGGCGATATCGAAGGTGGAAAGCGCTTCGTCAAGCCCGTCCTCCTCGTCGCCGCTGGCATCCTTCACCTGGAGGCCATGGCCGGAGAAGTAGAAATAGACGCGGTCGCCCGGCTGCGTGCCGTTGACCAGCCATTCGTCGATGCTGGCGAGGATCGCGGCGCGGGTCGCATCCTTGTCGAGCAGCACGCGGATCGATTCCGGTGCAAAGCCCTGTTTTTCCTTCAGCAGCTTCTCGATCAGCGGCACATCGTTCTTCGGCCCTTCGAGGAACATCTTTTCGGGCAGCGTGGCATAGGTGCCGATGCCGATCAGCAGCGCCTTGTCGGCGGCCTGGGCGCCCGAAAACAGGCAGAGCGAAAGGAGAAGGGCTGCCGCGTAACGGATCATCAGAGCGTTTCCCGCGTATAAAGGGGTTGGATGGCGACGCTCGCTTCCTTGCCGTCGAGCCGCGTCAGAAGCGCCTGCAGCAGGGTTTGCGAGGTCACGGCACGGTCGGCGAGCACCGCGCCGATCGCATCGACCGGCTCGGCGGTCCAGATCGTGATGAGGTGGTCGGCGCCGAAGGGCTTGACGATCTCGACATCGGTCAGCTTGAACTGCGAACTGCTGGTGCCGGCCGCCTGCATGTCGAGGAACTGCACCTCACCCGTATTGGCGAGGTTGAAGACCAGCATGTTCGGATAGCGGCCGGGCGGCGCGTCGAAGCGCAGGCGCGTGCCGGCGGCGTAGATGTCCTTGACCGGGGTGAGCGAAACGGAGCCCGGATTCTGGCTTGCCAGCGCCTTCAGGAAGTCGAGCAGGACATATTTGTCGACCACGGACTGGATGCGCTCCGCATCGACATTCTCCGCCGCGACGTCGCCATTCGGCGTGTAGAAGACGCCGCTTGCCACATCCCAGCGGAAGGGCGTGCCCGTGCCGTCGGCATTCTTCGGCTTGTCGCCGGCGCCATCGATCTGCAAAGCGATGTTGCCGGTCCAGCCGAGGTCTTTTGCGGACTTGATGGTCTTTTCCACGACCGGCGTCGTGGTGCCGTTGTCATTGTCTGCCGTCTCGGTCGTCGTGCCGTTGTTGACCGGAATACCGCGCGTCAGCGTGACGACGACTTCGCTCTCCGAGCGCGCCACCTGCGGCATGAAGTTCGGCACCTGCAAGGCTTCCGAGCGGTTTTTCACGTTCGAGAAGATGTAGTCTTCGAGCTCGATGCGCGTGATGATGCCGTTGCCGTCGCGGTCCGCGCTGCCTTCCACCGCGCGGGCGAAACTCCAGCTCAGCGCGCCGCGCGGCTCGCCATCGATGATGACCTCCGGCGTCGGCTGGCTTTCCAGCGAGGCAGCCAGAACCGTCACCTGCTTGAAGTCGATGTCCTTGAGGTTTGCGCCGGCAATCGCCTCCTGCGAGGGCGGCGCGAGCTTCACCGTGACGGCGGGCGCGAGCCGGGTCTTGCCGGTGACCGAGCGGCTCATGCCGCCGGAAAAGCAGCTGTCGGAAACGAAAAGCACATGCACGCCCTTGCCTTCCGCTTCGCCGAACCAGGCGTTCATCTCGTTGTCGACGATGATTTCCTTGGAGGTCTCTTCGTAGCGGTTACGGTCGAAGCCCGGCAGCTGGAGGAATTCGTCTAGACCATCCGCCTCGTCGCCGGCGATGAGTTCGGGCATCTGCGCGCCGTGGCCGGCATAGGTGAAGATGATCGTGTCGCCGGCGGCGGCCTGCGCCACCATGTCTGTCCAGGCCTTGCGGATATCGTCCTTGCGTGCCTCGGCATTGGTGAATTTCGTGACCGTGAAGCCCGCCGCGCTCATCGAGCGATAGACGTCCTCGGCGTCGCGCACAGCGCCGTCGAGGCTGACATCGTTCGGATATTGGTCGACGCCAACGACGAGCGCAAAAGTCTGCGCCGCGAAGGCGGGACCCGGCAGGGCGACGGCGAGGGAAAGCGCCAGCAATCGAGGCAGCATTTTCATCATTCCACGTCCACTTCCACGCGGCGATGCAGCTGGTTCATCGTATCCGTATCGTAGGCGCTGGCATCGTCCGGCGTGAAGGGCTGGTCCTCGCCCTTGCCCTCGGTGGTGATGGCGCCGGCATAACCGGCGGTGGAGAGATAGGATTTCAGCGTCTCGGCGCGGGCGAGCGAAAGCTTGTAATTGGCGTCCGCCGAGCCGACGGGGTCGGTGTGGCCGATCAGCTTGATCGAACCGGGCTTCATCGTCTTCAGGCATTCCGCCAGGTCTTTTGCCGCCTCGACGCCCTCGGGCGTGAAATCCGCCGTGCCGAAGACGTAGCGCACCGGGGTCGACTTCTTCTTGATCTTCACGCCGCGGAAGGAGACCTTGCAGCCGCCGCGCATGGCGAGCTGCACCGGCCGGGGTGAGGCAAGCCGCATTTCACCCGCAAGCTTGTCGAGCCGCAGGATGTATTGCTCATCCGGCGCCATCCAGTCCGGCGTCATCGTCTCGTTCGAGCCGTCTTCCAGCGCAAGCTGGTAGAACCGCGCGGCCTGTTCGTAATCCTTGCGCTCGCGGGCGAGATCGCCGAGCGCGTCGTAAACCTGCCAGGGGCCGCCATACTGGCGCTGGAGGTCTTCCAGTTCCTGCTGGTGATCGGCGAGCTTTCCGCCATTGCCGACGGTGGTCGCGATGCGGTTGAAGGCGGTGAGCGAGGCGACGCGGCCCGTCAGCGTGCGCTCGTTGGCGCTGCAATTGGCCGTGCTCGCGGTCTCGGCGATCGAGCGCGCCTTCTGCTCGTCGCCCGCATTGAATGCCTCAGTGACGCCGGTGTAGGCATCGCAGGCGGCCTCGGCGGGTGCTGCTCCGGCCAGTGCGAAGACTGTCGACGCAAGAGCAATTCCAGCAAAAGTGCGAAGCGGTTTTGCGCCCGTTATCGCGTCAAAGCAAAGAGATCGCAGCAGCATTGTCGGTCCAGCCCTCATGTCCTCGTGGAAAAGATCAGGCAGGGATCCAAAGGACCTCTGCCCGGTTTGTCACTTGATCTCGAAGGTCACCATCTGCAGACCACTTGCCCCGTTGTCCTTCTCGGCCTGCTTGGCGAGATTGATGGCGAGGCCGCGCGTCAGCGGCTGCTTCGAGTTGGCGACCAGTTCCTTGGCCTTTTCGGCCGTCAGTTTCTGGTCGCCGAGACCGCCGATCTTGCAGAAGGCGATCATCGTTTCGCCGGGCGACGGCGAATCGAAGGTCAGGTTACCCGTTCCCGGCTGCGGGATCAGGCGTTTTTCGCCGGCATTCAGCGTCGTCGAGCCGATCATCACATCCGGCACGATTTCGACATTGCCAGTGTCTTCGACATACATCAGCTGAAGTTCGCAGGCGTGGTTGGTGCTGAGTTCGAAGCTCAGATAATCCCCAACCTTGGCGCTTGTCGATGCCACATGCACGGCAAGTTTCACCTTGTCGGCCTGCGCCTTGTCGTCCTGCTTGTAGGCCGGCACGGCATAAGCCGTGTTGGCACTCGCCCCGGCATACTGGTCGCCCGTTGCCTGGCCCTGGGTCTGCTGCTGGTAGGCGTCGTTGTTGACGGCCTGCTCCTGCTTTTGTTCCTGCTTCTGCTCGGGCTGCTGGTAGCCGGCATTGTTGTCGACCGGCTGCTGGTAGTTGTTGTCAGCCGTCTGCTGGCCCGCATTGGCGGCGTTCGCATCCGGGTTGACGCCGCGCTTCAGCGGATCGAGCTGGAGAAGCGGCTGGAGCATGAAGGCATATTGCTCCTCGACCTCGACGCGCGGGATCGTGGAACCGGCTTCGAGCGTCGCAACCCAGTCGAGGCCGATGCGCAGGGCATTGACGTCGGTGAGGCGACGGATGTCGGACGAAAACTCTTCCGGCGTCATGTCGAATTCGGCGGCAAGCTGTTCGAAGTTCAGCTCGTCCTCATACTTGTCGGCGAAGTAGGTGAAGATCTCGGCACCGCCGGGAGCCTTCAGGCTGGTCAGGCCGCCACCCGAGGTCGGCTCGGTGATGCCGAGGCGATCGAGGGCCGCGACGAAACGGTCCGTGTCACGCTTGTAGACCTCGTTCAGCTCCTCCTGCGGCACGTAGACGGCGAGCAGCTCGTCCTGCTGGTCCTTGGAGAACAGCGTGGACGTCTCGATATGCTCGCGCAGCTGGTCGCGCTTGGAAAGGATGCCATCGAAGTGGCAGTCGAAGCACGAGCGGGCATTGATGATCTCGACGCCCTTGCCGATCGGCCGCTTGCGGAAGGAGACGATCGCCGTCGGGCCGATGTCGAGCTGGTCGCCCTTGTCGGTCGAGAGATAGTAGCCCTGCATGCCGTTCGGAAGCGAGAAGATCATTTCGCCGCCGTCATGATCGAAGGGTTCCAGGCCGGCCTTCAGGCGAATGCCCTCCGGACCCGCGGGGAAGCGCTTCAGCACCTGCTTGCCGACGTCGCCGGCAAAGTCATAGGACTTCCAGTAGTAGCCGCCGAACGGCATGTCGTGCCGTTCCAGCATACGGTTGTGGTCGGACACACCCGAGGAACCATCCGCAAAGCCGGCCCGCACGATGCGGCGGCGTTCGATGTTCTGGTTGACCGGCACCCCGAAGCGCTTTTCGAGCTCGGCGATGTTGGTCGGCAGCTTCATGAGGCGGTTGTAGACCTTCGGCCGTGCGCCGTTGCTCATGAACCAGTCGACACGCATGATCGGCAGCTGCGTCTGCGTTGCCTTGGCAAGCGAGTGAAGCTGCGCGTCGCTCGTCGGGTCGACGCCGTAGAAGTACTCGTTGATGAGGAAGTTGTAGTCGTCCTCGCTCCATTCGAGATCGCGCAGGTCGACGCGCACGAGCAGGCCGTCGGTCCCTTCGACTTCTTCCGGAAGCACGAGCTCCGGCCCGTAGGAGAGCGAGTTGAGCAGTTTCTTGAAGCCGCCGGCGAGAACCTTCATGCGCTTCAGGAAGGTCTCGTGCGATTCGCAGCTCATCATGCCGTTATACTGGTCGCGATAGCTGAAGTAGCGCATGAACGGTTGGTCGTGTTCGTCGACCTTGGAGATGTCGCGCAGCGCCAATTCGACGAAATCGAGATATTTCAGCATCGGCCGCGAGCGCTTGGCTTCCGTCGCGGCGACGGCTGTCGGGATATCCGACTGGTTCAGCGAGTTGATCCAGGTGGCAAGGCTCTGCACTTCTTCGTCGCTAGGACGCTTGCCGAGCGGCATGCGGCCGCTGGTGACACTGGTGTAGAGCAGCGACTTGGCGGCATCGCCGGGTGTCACGAAGGCCGGATTGGCGGCGATCGAGGCAAGGTCGCCTGCCGGGAAGGACCCTTGCGAGCTTTCGCCTGGGCCGTGGCAGTTGCGGCAATATTTGCCGATGAAGGCATCGGCGGCGGAAGCGGATTCCGCGTTGCCACCGCCAGCACTCAGCGCCGTTTCAGGCGTCGATTCGCTGCAGACAGGCGTTTGGCTCTGCTCGACAGGCGCCTCTACGGGTATCTCGCGATCCGCAAGGAACGCGTACATGGCCTGCTTGTCCTCATCGGGCAGCGTCGAAAGGCCTTGGGCGATGCGACGCATGACCGGATCGGACAGCGGCGAACCGGAGAGCTTCTTGCCCTCGTCGATAAGCCCCTTGGTGAAGACGGTATGCGAAGCAAGACCGCTGATGCGGGCCTTGGTGATATCGGGCGCGACCGCGCCAGTCAGGCCCTTCTCGCCCTCATAGGCGCGGGTAAGGTCAAGACCGTAGGTCGTGGTGCGCGGCGTGTGGCAATCACCGCAGCCGCCGACATTCTCGATCAGGTAGCGGCCGCGCTCCATCTGCGTTTCCTCGCGCGGCTGGAAGGCCTGCACGGTGAAATGGCTGCGCTTCCAGAGCGTGATCGTCGTCTGGCGGCTGAACGGGAACGCGATCTCGTGTTCCTTCGAGGCGGCATCCGATTGCGGCAGCGAATCGATGTAGGCCTTGATGTCCAGCACGTCCTCCGGCTTCATGCCGCCGTAGGAGGTGTAGGGCATGACCGGGTAGAGGTTGTCGCCGTTCTTCTTGAGGCCGACCATCACGGCGTTCAGGAAGTCCGCATTGGACCAGCCGCCGATGCCGTTCGGATGGGCGGAAATGTTCGGCGCGAAGAACTTTCCGATCGCCGTCTGCATTTCCATGCCGCCCGAAAGCAGTTCGATATTGTCGCCCGAGCCATGGCAAGCGCCGCAGCCGGCGGCGCCGAACAGGATCTTGCCGTTATCGGCATTCGCCTGGTAGGTGCCATAGGCATCGGCCGCGAACTGGTCGATGGCGTAAGCCCCCGCGGGACAGAAGATCGCCAACGCAAGGCCGAGAGCGGCGGCAAGCCGGGCACCCGAACGGACGAATGATGTCTTGAACATGCGCATGGCTTGTTCCCTTCGCTCCAAAAGGCCGGCGGACCGGCTGGAAATCCATTTCTTTCACACAATTCCAAAGGCGAGACCGCTTTGCGCGCTTTCGCCGAAACTGCTCTACCGAAACTCGAAACGCTCGAACTCGACGCGGCGCGGCGCCTTGCCGAGTTCCCTCAACCCCTTTTCGATCGCCAGCCGCAAGGGCGGCGGTCCGCAGAACCACAGGTCCGCTTCTGCCGGATTCATGCTGGTCCCCGCCACGAGCTTCGTCGCATCGAAGCGGCCGTCGACCGCCGAATTGTGCAGGACGAAGTTGAAGTTCTCGAGCTTTTCCGCCTGCGCGCGGAACGTGTCGAGGCCGATCGCCTCCGCCCCGTCGCGCACGCAGTAGACCATGTGGATATCCTGCCCCTCGTCGCCCTTCAGCCGGCTCGCCATGGCGAGGAACGGCGTGACGCCGATGCCGCCGGCAAGCCAGATCTGCTTCTTGCCGCCGCGCTTGTGGTTGAAATGCCCGTAGCCGCCTTCGAGCGTCAGCGCATCGCCGACGGCGACGCCCTCGCGCAGTGCCTTGGTATAGTCGCCGAGCGGCTTGATGGCGAAGCGGACCGAACCGTCCTCGTCGATGCCGGCGATGGTGAAGGGATGCGGCTCGCGGAGCCCCGCCTTGTTGACGCGGAAGAAGCCGAATTGGCCGGGCATGGCCCTGAGCTTGCGGTTGATCGGCCTTGCGGAAATGATCGTCGCGCCCTCGTGGCGCTCGACATTCACCACCTCGTAGCGGCGGGTGCGAAGCCAGGGCAGTAGCTGCGTATAGGCGTAGCTGACGATGCCGACCGCGGCAAAGAGGTTCAGATAGGTCGCCAGGAAAGCCGTGCCGTCATAGGGCCGCTTGATGAACATCTGGTGGAAGGCCACCATGACGAAAAGCAGGCCGATGAAGCGGTGCGTGATGCGCCAGTATTGATAGGGAATCTGGAAGCGCGTCTTCGGGATCACCTTCACGATGCTGAGGATGAGCAGGAAGACGAAGCCGTAGAAGGCCCACTCACCCGCCGTCGCCGCAAGAATGTTCAATCCGCTGGTGACGGCAAGGCCCTGGAAATCCGGTGCAATGAAATAATGCACCAGGATAAGACAGAGCACCGCGATGCCGATCTTGCGATGGAATTGGTAGATGCGGTCGAGCCCGCCGAAAAGCCGCTCGATGAAGGGCGGGCGCGTCGCCATGAACTGCGCGATCCCCATGGCGACGAAGGCCATGGACGAGGCCATCAGCGAAAAAGTCGTGCCCGCATTGGTATGGCTGACGGCCGGCACGGCCAGCAGGCCGGCGAAAACGATCAGGATTGTTGCGATGATGGAACCCGCAGTCAACGTATGCCCCCACAATTCAACTGGACGGTCCGAATTCCAGGGGCATGCTGGCAAGGCCCATGACGTTCGTCAACCGCATTCGTCCTATCGACGCGTGGGCGTCCGGCTTTATTCGGGTTGGTTTCGCATGCGCGGGAAGAAGGCTGGAAAAGGTCACCCAGGGAACATCAGGAGTGCGAAAACAGACGCAAAAAGGGCGCCTCGCGGCGCCCTTCAATCTGCGGTTTCAAAGGTACGACTACTTGCCAAGCCGCTTGATGTCCTCGCGCGCCCTGTCGGCGAGCGGGTGTTCGGGATGGCGCGCGATGAAAAGCTCGAGCGCGTCGCGCGTGCCCTTGGACTTCAGATTTTCATATTCCGCCTGTACGGCTTTTTCCGGATCAGACGGTCGCGCCATGATGCCGCCGGTGCCTTCTGGCGCCTCCCCGGCCGCGGCGAGGACAAGGCAGGTCGTGGCGACAATGGTTATCTTCGAGAACAATTTTAACCTCCGGTCGAATAGCATTCGGCGATCATCCGTTCTGTGCTACGAGGTGTCCATCCCATCATGGGCGGAGTGGATGTTCAAGCATCGTCAGAATCGGAGTGAATTGCGGTCTATCCAAGGCACGCAAACAAAACGTCCAGCATAGTAGGAGAATTTTGACATGACAGGCACTGGTAAGGTCATCAAGACCATCAACAAGACTGGCATAACGACCATTGACGGCGTGTTGTCCGGCTCCGCCTGGTCAGGTTCCCTGACCTATTCTTTCCCGACGTCGTCGAGCGCTTACGATTACACGGGCGAACCCGACAGCGGCTTCGGCACGATCTCCTCCCTGCAGCAGTCGGCCGCCCGCTTCGCGCTGGACACGGCCTTCGGCAATGCCGCCAACAACGGCTTTTCCGTCGAGGGATTCACCAACTTGGCGGTCTCGCAGGGCAGCACCACGACGGCCAACCTGCGCTTTGCCGAATCGGACATGCCGTCCACGGCCTGGGCCTACTATCCCGGAAACAGCAGCCAGAGCGGCGATCTGTGGTTCGGCCGGCAGTTCGACTACCGTTCGCCGGTCGCCGGCAACTATGCCTGGGCGACGATGCTGCACGAGATCGGCCATGCGCTCGGCCTCAAGCACGGCCACGAATTCGAAGGCAGCTTCCCCGCTTTGCCCGCCAACCGGGACTCGATGGAATATTCCATCATGACCTACCGCTCCAATGTCGGCGGCCCGGCAGACGGCTACCGCAACGGCGAGTTCGACTACGCACAGTCCTACATGATGTCCGACATCGCCGCCTTGCAGCGCATGTACGGCGCCGACTTCACCACCAATGCGACGAACACCGTCTACAAGTGGAACCCGGGCAGCGGCGATACGCTCGTCAACGGCAAGGTCGCCATCGATGCCGGCGCCAACCGCATCTTCGCGACGATCTGGGACGGCGGCGGCCGGGACACCTACGATCTGTCCTCCTACAAGAACGGCGTCAGCGTAGACCTGCGCCCCGGCTCGCACTCGAAGTTCAGCGACGTCCAGCTGGCGCTCCTCAACTTCGAAAGCGACACCTATTCGCGCGGCAACATCTTCAACGCCCTGCTCTTCAAGGGCGACACGCGCTCGCTGATCGAGAACGCCAAGGGCGGCAGCGGCAATGACGTGCTGCGCGGCAACCAGGCGGCCAATTCGCTTCAGGGCAATGCCGGCAGCGACAAGCTCTTCGGCATGGTCGGCAACGACAAGCTCGACGGCGGCAGGGGCGCCGACCAGCTTACCGGCGGTGCCGGCGCCGATGATTTCGTGTTCAAGAAGGGCTACGGCCGCGACACGATCACGGACTTCAAGAACAACATCGACGACATCGACCTGCGCAGCTACAATTTCGCCAGCGTCAACGCGGTGCTCAACAAGGCATCGCAAGTCGGCGACGACGTGCACATAAAGCTTGCCAGCACGGACATCCTCATCCTCGACGACTTCAAGCTGAAAGATCTCGACGCGCGCGACTTCCTGCTCTGATTTCCAGCAACAATCCGAGCACAGCACGGCCGGAACCCCTGAGGTTCCGGCCTTTTTTGTTACCTGCTATTACCAAAAGCCGTCTCTGATATATCAGCGCATTGGACATCCGTTTTGCGACATGCCACCATGTGATATATCAATTGGGATTCGGGAATGACGGAAACCGCGGCGTCGCAAGCCCACCTCGCCTATCTCGCCCTCGAAGGGCTGATCGTTACGCTGAAGCTGAAGCCGGGTTCGCTGGTCACCGAACGCCAGCTCATCGAGCTCGCCGGCCATGGCCGCACGCCGGTGCGCGAGGCGATCCAGAAGCTGGAATGGCAGGGTTTGATCGCCGTGCGCCCGCGCGCCGGCTTGCAGATCACGGCAATCCGCCCGGAGGATCACGCACACGTCATGGCGACGCGCCGGCAGCTCGAACCGCTCGCCGCCGATCTCGTCGCCCGGCACGCGAGCGACGAGCACCGGGAACAGCTCGTCGCCTGCGCGCAGACGATGACGGCCTGCTCGATCCATTCCGACATGGAGGGGTTTCTTGCGGCCGACAAGACCTTCGACGAGATCATGGAGCAGGCCTGCCCCAACCGCTTCGTTACCGCCGCGCTCGCCCCCTTGCAGACCCATGCGCGCCGGCTCTGGTTCGCGCGCGCCGACAATAGGCAGATGGACCGTGCGGTGGATCTGCATGTGAAGGTCATCCGCGCGATCCGTAACGGCGACGGCCCGGCGGCGGCGACCGCGATGGCCGACCTGCTCGATTCGCTGTCAGCCTGAAACGAAAAAGGGCGGCCCGAAGCCGCCCTTGTTATCCCATGTGCCCTTCGCTCAGTCGACGAAGGCGCGCTCGATGACGAATTCGCCGGGCTTGTTGTTGGAGCCCTCGATGAGGCCAGCCTGTTCCAGCAGCCCCTTGGTTTCCTTCAGCATCGCCGAAGAGCCGCAGATCATGCCGCGATCGACCGCCGGGTCGAAATGCGGCACGCCGAGATCGGCGAACATCTTGCCGTTGCTAATGAGGTCGGTGATGCGGCCCTGGAACGGATAGTCCTCGCGGGTCACCGTCGCATAGTGGCGCAGCTTGTTGCCGACGACTTCGGCCAGGAATTCGTGGTTGCGGATTTCCTCGACGAGGTCGAAGCCGTATTTCAGCTCGGAGACTTCGCGGCAGGTATGCGTCAGGATGACTTCGTCGAACTTTTCGTAGGTTTCCGGATCGCGCATCAGGCTTGCGAAAGGCGCAATGCCGGTGCCGGTCGAGAACATGTAGAGCCGCTTGCCGGGTGTGAGCGCATCGAGCACCAGCGTGCCGGTCGGCTTCTTGCGCATCAGCACGGTATCGCCCGGCTGGATCTGCTGGAGATGCGAGGTCAGCGGGCCGTCCGGCACCTTGATCGAGAAGAATTCCAGTTCTTCGTCCCAGGACGGGCTTGCGATCGAATAGGCGCGGTAGACCGGCTTTTCGCCGACCATCAGGCCGATCATGGCGAACTCGCCGGAGCGGAAACGAAAGCTCTCGGGGCGCGTCATGCGGAAGCGGAACAGGCGATCCGTATAATGCTGCACGCTCGTCACCGTCTCGGCGAATACGCCGGCGGGAATGGCGGGCACGAAATCTTCGGTCTTGGCAGGTGCGTTCATTTCGGGATCGATCCTGGCTGCGTCGGAAATTCTTGACGATAGGCAGATATTACATGTTGAGCGGCAAAGGAAGGTATTCCGTTCCAATGCGCCGATTGGCCGCGCATCTCTTTTCTAACAACGCTTGGCGGTCGTTTTTATTCCGGCCCGAGCCTAAAATACGATTGCGGCGTTTCGCCGGTCGAGCTCGAAATCAGGCTCGCCGGCGCCAGCTGTAGGAACCGGCATCTTCCGATGCCCGCGCCGTCGGCTGGTAGTGGTTCTCGATGCCCGGCAGCCGGTTTTCCGCAAGCCGCTTCAGCGCCGTGGCGTTGGTCACGGCAAAGCTGTCGATGCCACAGCGCAGCATCAAAGGAATCTGGTCGATCAACACGTCGCCGACCGCCCTCACCTCGCCCGTAAACCCGAGCCGCGAACGCAGCAGCGACGCATGGCTGAAGGCGCGGCCGTCGTTGAAGGCCGGAAAAGCGACGGCGACCAGCGCCAGCCGGTCGAGATGGCCTTCCAGCTTGCGCACATCGTCCGCAGGGTTGATCAGCACGCCGAGGCCCGTTTCGTCCGTCTTCGCCAGAAAATCGTCGAGACCGAGCACCGCCTTCTCGTTCGAGCCGGCCTTGACCTCTTCGGTTTCGAGGATCCAGGGATCGTCGGTCACGAAGCCGGCTTCGTTCCAGATTTTCGTCATCGCCAAACTCCTCAGGCTGCCGCGGCCGTCTTATCACCGTAGAGCGCATCCTTGAAGGGCTGCGGTCCGATGCGGCGATAGGCATCGAGGAAGATTTCGGATGGATCGAGGCGCAAGCGAAGATAGGTGTCGACGATCACCTCCACGGCATCCGTCACCTTCTCCGGCTCGAAACCGCGGCCGATGATCTCGCCGATCGACGTGTTCTCGTCACCGGAGCCGCCGAGCGTGATCTGGTAGAGCTCCTCGCCCTTCTTCTCCACGCCGAGCAGGCCGATATGGCCGACATGGTGGTGGCCGCAGGCATTGATGCAGCCGGAGATTTTGATCTTCAGCTCGCCGATCTCGGCCTGGCGCTCGGGCGCGCCGAAGCGCAGCGACAGTTCCTGCGCGACGGGGATCGAGCGGGCATTGGCCAGCGCGCAATAGTCCAGCCCGGGACAGGCAATGATATCCGTGATGAGACCAGCGTTCGCCGTCGCAAGGCCGGCCGCGACGAGGCCGCGGTAGATCGGCTCCAGATCGGCCAGCGCCACATGCGGCAGGATCAGGTTCTGCTCGTGGCTCACGCGGATCTCGTCGAAGGCATATTCCTCCGCGATGTCGGCGACCGCCTCCATCTGCACATCCGTCGCATCGCCCGGAATGCCGCCGATCGGCTTCAGGGAGATCGTCACCATGCCGTAGTCGGGGTGCTTGTGCGGCTGCACGTTCTGCTGCACCCAGCGAGCGAATTCCGCATCCGCCTTCTTCCACTGCGCCAGGCTTGCCCAGCCTTCCGCGCGCGGCGCCAGTTCCGGCGGCGCGAAATAGGCGGTGATGGCGGCAATGTCCTTTTCCGGCAGCTTCAGCTCGGTGTTCTTGAGTTCGGCGAACTCGACCTCCACCTGCCGCGCCAGTTCCTCGGCACCCGTTTCGTGCACGAGAATCTTGATGCGCGCCTTGTACTTGTTGTCGCGCCGGCCGTGCAGGTTGTACACGCGCATGATCGCGGTCGTATAGGACAGAAGATCCTCTTCCGGCAGGAAGTCGCGGATTTTCTTGGCGATCATCGGCGTGCGCCCCTGCCCGCCGCCGACATAGACGGCAAAGCCGATGCGGCCGTCGTCGTCCTTCTTCAGATGCAGGCCGATATCGTGCACCTGGATGGCCGCGCGGTCGCGCTCGGCGCCGGTAACGGCGATCTTGAACTTGCGCGGCAGGAAGGAGAATTCCGGATGCACGGAGGACCACTGGCGCAGGATTTCCGCATAGGGCCGCGGGTCGGCGACCTCGTCGGCGGCGGCACCGGCAAAATGGTCGGCCGTGACATTGCGAATGCAGTTGCCCGAGGTCTGGAGCGCATGCATCTCGACCGTCGCGAGATCGGCCAGCGCATCCGGCAGCTCGTTGAGCTTCGGCCAGTTGTACTGGATGTTCTGGCGCGTGGTGAAATGGCCGTAACCGCGATCGTATTTGCGCGCGATATGCGCCAGCATGCGCATCTGGCGGCCGTTCAGCGTGCCATAGGGAATGGCGACGCGCAGCATGTAGGCGTGAAGCTGGAGATAGACGCCGTTCATCAGGCGAAGCGGCTTGAACGCGTCCTCGGCAAGCTCGCCGGACAGGCGGCGGCCGACCTGGTCGCGGAACTGCTCAACGCGGTCGGAAACAAAGGCGTGGTCGAATTCGTCGTAGCGATACATGCAGAGATCCTCAAGCCGCCGGTGCGGCCGTCGCGGTCAAGCCGGAATAACCGGCGGCATAGACAATGGTCGGGCCTTCGGCGCGGATGCGTTCGCGCATGCGCAGCGGCCGCAGCACACCATCGACTTCTTCGACGTCGACGACGTTGACGTCAACCACTTTGTTGTCGGCCAGCGCCTGCTTGCCGGTGGCTTCCAGCGCGTCGACCGCCTCCTTGTGGCGCGCCACGAAGGCGGCCTGGAGCTGCTCGTTCCAGGTGCCGGCGGCATCCAGCCAGACGGAAATGCCGTCGGAAAGGCGGTTGGCTGTCAGAACCTTGTCGGCCATGTCATGCTCCCAATACTGCTGTGCTGCGCGCCGGCTCGCGGATGGCGAGCGGTGCGGAATGTTCGAAATTGGCGCCGGCGACGGCGTCGCCGATGATCACCATGACCGGACCGGAAAGCTCGTCGCGATGTTCGAGCCCCGGCAGGTCCTTGAGCGTGCCGTGCAGCAGCCGCTTGTCGCGACGGCTGGCATTTTCCACCACGGCGACCGTGGTTTCCGCCGGCAGGCCGGCATCCATCAGGCGCGCGGCAACGGAAGCTGCAACAGTGCGGCCCATATAGACGGCGACGGTGGCGCCGGAAATTGCGAGCCGCGCCCAGTCCGGCAACACGGCGCCCGTCAGGTCGTGCCCCGTCGTGAAGACGAGGGACGAGGCGACGCCGCGCAAGGTCAGCGGCAGTTCGAAATCGGCGGCGGCAGCAAAGGCAGAGGTGATGCCGGGCACGATCTCATACGTCACGCCCGCCTGGCGCAGGGCCGCCATTTCCTCGCCCGCGCGGCCATAGACCAGCGGGTCGCCGGATTTCAACCGCACGACGCGCTTGCCGGCCTTGCCGAGCTCGACGAGCAGGTCGTTGATCTCTTCCTGCGACTTGGAGTGACAGCCTTTACGCTTGCCGACGGAAAAACGCTCGGCATCGCGGCGGCCCATGTCGACGATCGCCTGCGGCACCAGCGCATCGAAAACGATGACGTCGGCTTCCATCATCACGCGCTGGGCGCGCAACGTCAGCAGGTCTTCCGCACCCGGACCGGCGCCGACGAGCCAGACATGGCCTGCGGCCTTGCCCTGCGAATTCAGCAGCGTGTTGGCGGCGTGGCGGGCGAGATCGATATCGCCATTGTTGACGGCATCGGCGACGGCGCCCTGGAAGAAGCGGCGCCAGAAGACGCGGCGGGTCACGCCGCGCGGCAGCACGCGATCGACCGCCTCGCGGTAGCCGCTGGCAAGACTCGCCAGCCGGCCGAGCGACGGCGACAGGATCTGGTCGACCTGCGCGCGGATCATCTGCGCCAGCACGGGGCCGGCGCCTTCCGTGCCGATGGCGACGGCGACGGGCGCGCGGTTGACAAGCGCAGGCGTGAAGAAATCGCAGTAATCCGGCTGGTCGACGGCATTGACCGGAATGCCGAGGGTGCGGGCGGCGGCGGAGATGGCGCGGTCGGCGGCCGCATCGCCCGTTGCCGCAAAGACGAGCGTCGCGCCGGCAATCGCCTCGCTGGAAAAGGGTTCGCGGACGAGCACGAGGCCCTTGTCGGCGATGAAGCGGGCGAAATCGGCTTCCGGTGCTTCCGCCAGAACGACGATCCGGGCATCCGTGTTGAACAGCAGGCGGGCCTTGGCAAAAGCCTCGTCTCCTTCGCCCACGACAACGACCGTCCTGCCGCTCGTGCGGAAGAACGCCGGGAATGTCGAAAGCTTCTGCTGCGGCTCAGTCATGGTCACGTCCGTTGGGAGTGTGCGCACTATCGCGAAAAATGACCATAAACGAAAGAAACATAAATCCTGAACCTTATGGAGGCGCGTATTGTTTTGCTCGCACCTCCCGCATTTTGAGCATAAGTCACCGGCCGCCCTTGCCTGCCCGACGCGCGGACCGCTAAGGATGCGCCATAAGACCAACCGGGATTCCCATCATGGATCAGGCTGCCCTCGCAAAGCGCCTTCTCGACGTCATCGAATTCGACATCCTGCCGCTGACGCGCGACGGCGTGGCCGCCGGCAACAAGGTGTTTGGCGCAGCGATCCTGAACAAATCCGACCTCTCGCTGGTGCTGGCCGAAACCAACAACGAGACGGAAAACCCGCTCTGGCACGGCGAAGTTCACACGCTGAAACGGTTTTACGAACGCGCGGAAAAGCCGGACACGAAGGACCTGGTCTTCCTCTCCACGCACGAGCCCTGCTCCATGTGCCTTTCGGCGATCACCTGGGCCGGCTTCGACAATTTCTATTACTTTTTCAGCCACGAAGATTCGCGCGACGCCTTTGCCATCCCGCACGACCTGCGCATCCTGAAGGAGGTCTTCCGGCTCGATCCGGGCGGCTACGCCAAGACCAACGCCTTCTGGCGCTCCGCCGCCATCGCCGATTTCATCGCGACCTCGGATGAAGCCGCCAAGGCGGATCTTCAAAGACAGGACGCCGAAATCCGCGCGGCCTATGACGGATTGTCGGAAAGCTACCAGTCCGGTAAGGCCGGCAACAGCATCCCGCTGAACTGAGTGACAGCCATGGAACCGAGCCGCGAGATAGAACGCCTGATCGAGATCATGGCGGCGCTGCGCCAGCCGGAGACCGGCTGCCCCTGGGATGTCGTCCAGACCTTCGAGACGATCAAACCCTATACGATCGAGGAGGCCTACGAGGTCGCCGATGCGATCGAGCGAAACGACATGGACGACCTCTGCGAGGAGTTGGGCGACCTGTTGTTGCAGGTGGTTTTCCACGCCCGGATGGCGGAAGAGCGCGGCGATTTCGATTTCGGCAGCGTCGTTGAGGCCGTCACGCGCAAAATGATTCGCCGCCATCCGCATGTCTTCGCCCGCTCGGATGCGGACACGCCCGAAGCGGTGAAGCTGCAATGGGACGACATCAAGCAGGCGGAAAAGCGCGAGCGCAAGGAGCGGCGCGCCAAGCGCGGGCTGCCGGAGGATCCGTTGCGCGGCCATCTCGGCTCCGTGCAACGCTCTTTCCCGGCGCTGGTCGAGGCGCTGAAACTTCAGGAACGCGCCGCCAAGGTCGGCTTCGACTGGTCGGAACCCGCCCCCATTCTCGACAAGATCGAGGAAGAAATCGGCGAATTGCGCGAGGCGCTGCGCAATGACGACCAGGCGGCCGTCGCCGACGAGCTTGGCGACCTGATCTTTGCTTTGGTCAATATCGGCCGCCATGTCGGCGCCGATCCGGAAATGGCGCTGCGCGGCACGAACACAAAATTTCGCAACCGCTTCTCCCATATCGAGGACAGCCTCGCCGCAAACGGCGAAAGCCTCGAAGCGGCGACGCTGGAGCGCATGGAAGAACTGTGGCAGGCGGCCAAGCAGATCGAGCGCAGCTTGGGTGACGCAACGTCAAAAGAGTGACGTAACGTCAGCGTTCCCAGTCTTCGCGTGCAGTCCTCTGCCCAATGCCGAGGCGGCGGTCGAGTTCGGCGGCTTCGGTTTCGGTCAGCCGCAGTTCCAGCCGCACATTGCCGTCTTCCATATCCTCGCGGTGATCGACGATCGAATGATCGTAAATCCACGGCAGCAGCTGTAGCTGCATCACCGGCACGACGATATCACGATCGACGAGCACGCCGGAAAGCCGCTGGTTGATCTCGGCCAGCAGCGTATCGACACCCTCGCCCGAAATCGCGGAGACGGCAATGACGTTCGGCTGCGTCTCCGCCTTCTGCACGAGCGCGGCGCGCCCCTCCCGCTCCAGCCGGTCGATCTTGTTCCAGACTTCGAGGATACGCTCCGCGCCGTCCTTCTCGTCGATACCGAGGTCGGTGAGAATGCGCAGCACGTCCGCCGATTGCGCGCCGTTGTCCGGGTCGGACATGTCGCGCACATGCAGGATGAGATCGGCTTCCAGCACCTCTTCCAGCGTCGCGCGGAAGGCGGCGACGAGATGGGTCGGCAGGTTGGAGATGAAGCCAACGGTATCCGACAGGATGACGGTGCGGCCCTGCGGCAGCTTCATGCGGCGCAGCGTCGGGTCAAGTGTGGCGAAGAGCATGTCTTCGGCCAGCACGCCTGCCCCGGTGATGCGGTTGAACAGCGTCGACTTGCCGGCATTGGTATAGCCGACGAGCGCCACGATCGGATGCGGCACCTTCTTGCGCTTGGAGCGGTGAAGCTGGCGGGTGCGGCGCACCTGCTCCAGTTCGCGCTCCAGCTTGATGATCTTGTCCTGCAGCAGCCGGCGGTCGGCTTCGATCTGCGTTTCACCCGGACCGCCCATGAAGCCCGCCCCACCGCGCTGGCGTTCAAGGTGGGTCCAGCTACGCACCAGCCGGCCCTTCTGGTAGTTGAGATGCGCAAGCTCGACCTGCAACGTGCCTTCCTTGGTGGAGGCGCGGCGGCCGAAGATTTCGAGGATCAGGCCCGTGCGGTCGATGACCTTGGCGTTCCATTCCTTTTCGAGGTTACGCTGCTGCACCGGCGTCAGCGGATGGTCGACGATGACGAGACCGGCATCGTTTTCATCGAGCGCCGCCTTGATCTCCGCAATCTTGCCGCTGCCGAGCAGCGTGCCGGGCTTCGGCTGGCTGACGGGTACGAGCGCCGAATGGGTGATGGTGAGGTCGATCGCCCGCGCAAGGCCGATGGCCTCTTCCAGCCGTGCCTCTTCCGAGCGCGCCATGGCGCCCTGGTCGGACTGGCCGCGTGCGCCCTTCAAGACGGGGGCGATCACGACAGCGCGCATATCGTCCCGGTGCTTTTCAGCTTCCGGAACGATGGAATCCTTGTTTGAATCGGATTTTTTAATTTTCGTGGGTCCTGTCAGGAGCCGCTTTCCTCGGTCTCGAACATCTGCAACGGCTGGCCCGGCATGATGGTGGAGATCGCGTGTTTGTACACGAGCTGCGAATGACCGTCGCGACGGAGCAGCACACAGAAATTGTCGAACGACGTGACAACCCCGGTCAGCTTGACCCCGTTGATGAGAAAGATCGTGAGAGAAATCTTTTGCTTGCGAACGGTATTAAGAAAAAGATCCTGCAGGTTCTGAGAACGTTCCGCCATCGCGCCGCTTCTTTCTGATTGCCGGCCCTTGAGACCGGTTGCCTGAAAATAAATTGTCCCCTTGCCCGGCAGAAACTGCCGGACCGTCGATTTTGGTATCAAATCGCAGTCTTCTCCGCAACGGCGAAAAAGGCTTCGCGGATTTTCTGCGCCGTCATGCCGGGATGGCCGTTGGCGATGGTCACGCCATCGACGGAAACGACCGGCAGGCAGATCGTCGTGGCGCCGGTGACGAAGATTTCCCGCGCTTCCAGCATCTCCGCTACGGAGAATCGGCGCTCGGTGACCGGCAGGCCAAGCCTTTCCGCGACATCCAGGAGCGTCCTGCGGGTGATGCCGCTAAGAATGCCATGGTCCGCCGGGCGAGTGACGAGGTTTCCGGCCTTGTCGACGATCCAGAGATTCGTCGCGCCACCCTCGGTTACATTGCCCTCGCCGTCCACAAAAATCGCCTCCTGCGCGCCCGCCTCCTTCGCCTGCTGGCGTGCCAGAACGTTCGGCAGCAGGCCGACGGTCTTGATGTCTACCCGGCCCCAGCGGTTGTCCTCGACGGTTATCGCCGTGATTCCCGTCGCATATTTCGCGGCATTCACCGCCGGATTCAGGCTCTTCGCCGTAACGACCAGCGAGGCCCGCACATCCGGCGACGGAAAGACGTGGTCGCGCTTGGCGACGCCGCGCGTTACCTGGAGATAGACCATGCCGTTAACGACATGGTTGCGGCGCAGCACCTGCCGCATGATTCCCGAAAGTGCTGCGCGCGGCATGGGCGGGCGGATGCGGATTTCACTAAGCGAGCGATCAAGCCGGTCGAGATGGCGCGTGAGATCGACGATAAAGCCGCGCTGCACCTGGCAGACCTCGTAGACCGCGTCCGCAAAGACGAAGCCCCGGTCCTCGATATGCACCGCGGCATCGGCATGGCGGACATAGCGGCCGTTGACATAGGCGATACGCGGCATCGGAGATCCTAGAAATACTGAATGCTGACGCGGAAGAGCTGCTCGACATGGCGCACGGCCGCGGCGGCGGCGAACAGCACGACGCGATCCTTCGCCTTGATCTTCGTGTCGCCATCCGGGCGGATCACCGTCTTGTCGCGATAGATCGCGCCGATGCGAATACCGGGCGGCAGTTCAAGCTCGCGTAGCGGCTTGCCGACAAGCGGGGAAGTCTCCAGCGCTTCCGCCTCGATCACTTCCGCAGACCCCTTTTGCACCGCATAGACCGAGCGGATTCGGCCCTTGCGGACATGTTGCAGGATGCCGGAGATCGTCACGGCGCGTGGATTGATATGCGCATCGATGCCGAGCGTCTTGGTGAAATCCTGGTAGCTCGGATCGTTGATCAAAACGAGGTTCTGCTTGCAGCCGAGGCGCTTGGCCATCACGCTGCCCAGAATGTTGATCTGGTCGTTGTTGGTCAGCGCCACGATCAGGTCGGCATCCTGGATATCGGCCTGCAACAGCATCTTCTGGTCGAGCGCCGAGCCGTGCAGCACGACGGTGTTTCGCAGCTTGTCGGCGACCGCCACCGCGCGCTCGCGGTCGTTTTCGATGATCTTCAGCCGGGTCTTCGGCTGGTAATCCTCGATCGCCTTGGCGACGAAATAGCCGATATTGCCGCCGCCGGCGATGACGATTCGGGCTGCTTCCTGCTCCTCATGGCCGAACAGCGCCAGTGTGCGCCGCACATGCCCCTTGTCGCAGACCACATAGGCGAGATCGCCGGAATGCAGCTGGTCCGAGGAATTCGGCACGAAGAGCTTTCCATTGGAAAAGATGCCGGTAACGGTGGCGTTCAGGTCCGGAAAGAGTTCACTCAGTTGCTTCAGCGGCGTCTCGACGACCGGGCAATCCTCCATGCACTCGATCGCCACCATCACGATGCGGTCGTCGGCAAAGCGCACGACATCCGTCGCGCCCGGGAATGAGATGCGCCGCAGCACCATCTTGCCCACCTCGACTTCCGGCGAGATGGTGACGTCGATCGGCATATGTTCGCGCGAAAACAGGTCGGAATATTCCGGCGCGAGATAACTTTGCGACCGAATGCGCGCGATCTTGGTCGGCACATTGAACAGTGAATGGGCCACCTGGCAGGCGACCATGTTGATCTCGTCGAACAGCGTGACGGCGATCAGCATGTCCGCCTGGTCGGCGCCGGCCTTCGCCAGCACCTCCGGATGCGCGCCATGGCCGACGATGCCGCTGACATCCAGCGTCTCGGTGATAGCGGCGATCAGCGACGGCTGCGTGTCGATCACCGAGACGTCGTTGCCCTCCTCCGAGAGACGCTCTGCGATACCGTAACCGACGCGACCGGCGCCGCAGATGATGACCTTCATGCCCAAGAATCCCTCAAAACCCTGAGGGCCTTATACGCCAAGCGATTTCAGTTTGCGATGGAGCGCGGAACGTTCCATGCCGACGAATTCGGCCGTGCGGGAAATGTTGCCGCCGAAGCGGTTGATCTGGGCGATGAGATAGTCGCGTTCGAACATTTCGCGCGCCTCGCGCAGCGGCAGCGTCATGATGTGCTGGTCGCCCTGCGTCGAAATCTTCGGCAGCATGTCGCCCACTTCCGTCGGCAGCATGTCGGCGGTGATCGCCGTGTCCGGACCGTCGCTGCGGGCGAGAATCATCAGCCGCTCGATATTGTTGCGCAACTGGCGGATATTTCCGGGCCAGTCGTGCGCCTGGAGCACGGCCAGCGCGTCATCACCGATTTTTCGCGCGCGGATGCCGGCCTGTTCGCTGATCTGGCGCATGAACATGTCAACGAGGAAGGGAATGTCCTCGCGCCGCTCGGCGAGCGGCGGCACGCGCACTGGCACCACGGCGAGGCGGTGATAAAGGTCTTCGCGGAAACCGCCCTCGGCGATCAGGCTTTCGAGATTATAGGCGGTGGACGAGATGATGCGCACATCCACCTTCACCCGCTTCGAGCCGCCGACGCGCTCGAACTGCTGGTCGACCAGCACGCGCAAAATCTTGTTCTGCGTCTCGCGCGGCATTTCGCCGATCTCGTCGAGATAGAGGATGCCGCCGTGCGATTCCTCCAGCGCGCCCGTTTTTCGCGACTGGCCGGGCGTGCCTTCGGTGCCGAAGAGGGCCACCTCCATGCGCTCCGGCGTGATCGCCGCCGCGTTCAGCACCACGAACGGACCGGCAGCGCGGCTCGACTTGCGATGGATCATGCGTGCCACCAGCTCCTTGCCGGAGCCGGAGGGGCCGAGGATCATGATGCGGCTGTTGGTCGGCGAGACCTTGTCGATCGTCTGGCGCAACTGCGAGACGGCGACGGAGGTGCCGATCAGCTCGGCCGGATCGCCGGATCGCTTCTTCAGCTCCGTCACCTCGCGGCGCAGCTTCGAATTCTCCAGCGCCCGCTCGGCGATGAGAATCAGCCGGTCGGCTTTGAACGGCTTCTCGATGAAATCGTAGGCGCCACGGCGGATCGCCGAAACTGCGGTCTCGATGTTGCCGTGACCGGAGATCATCACCACCGGCAGGTCCGGATGGCGGCTCTTGATCTCGTCGAGAAGCGCCAGCCCGTCGAGCTTGCTGCCCTGCATCCAGATGTCGAGGAAGACGAGACGCGGCACGCGGTCGCTGATGGCGGCCAGCGCGCTGTCGCTGTCATAGGCCGTGCGCGTCTCATGGCCCTCGTCGGATAGAATGCCGGAGACGATCTCGCGAATGTCCTGTTCGTCGTCCACCACAAGAATATCAGACGCCATGGCTCACTTCCTTGCTCTTATTGTCCGCATCGACGGCCGCCGTTTCCTCGTAGGGCAGGATCACGCGGATCATCGCCCCATGGCCGTTGTCGAAATCCGCAGGCGCGTCATGCAGTTCCAGCTGCCCGCCATGGTCTTCGATAATCTTCTTCACGATGGCGAGGCCAAGCCCCGTGCCCTTGTCGCGCATCGTCATATAGGGTTCGAGAATCCGGTGCCGGTTCTCCATCGGCAAACCCTTGCCGTTGTCAATCACATCAACGACGAACCGCCGTCCTGCGTCGTCGGGCGTCGCCCGCACGAGGACCTTGCGCTCATCGCGCGTCACGTCGGGCGGCAATGCCTCGATCGCCTCCACCGCATTCTTGATGAGGTTGCCGAAGGCCTGGCCGAGCATGCGCGCATCGAAAAGACCTTCGAGCGGCTCGTCGCCAAAATCCTTGCGGAAGACGACATGGTTGTTGCCCATCTCGCGCAGGAAAACCGCGTCCTTCAGGATGTTGCGCAGGTCCGAGCGTTCCTTGGTCGGCTTGGGCATGCGCGCGAAAGCGGAGAATTCATCGACCATGCGGCCGATATCCTCGACCTGGCGCACGATCGTATCCGTACACTGGTCGAAGACCGCGCGGTCTTCCTGGTCGATCTGCTTGCCATATCGCCGGCGAATGCGCTCGGCGGAAAGCTGGATCGGCGTCAGCGGGTTCTTGATCTCGTGCGCGATGCGCCGCGCCACATCCGCCCAGGCGGTCGAGCGCTGCGCGATGACGAGATCGGTAATGTCATCGATGGTCACGACGTAGGAATCCTTGGCGTCCTTCGCCTCTTCGCGGGTCACCTGCACGTTCAGCGTCCGCTCCTTGCCGCCATGCATGATGTTGATCTGCTTGCGGTAATTGTTGCGGTGGCGGGTGGATCCCTCCGCCAGCACGGCCGCGATTTCCGGCGCCACGTCCGTCAGCGGCTGGCCGATCAGGTCGTTGGCATTGCGCCCCAGCAGGATTTCCGCCGAGAGGTTGGCGATCGTCATGCGCCCGTCGTCCTCGACGCCGATGACGGCGGCCGTGACGCCGGACAGCACCGCCTCGATGAAGCGGCGACGGTGGTCGACCTCGTCCTTCGCGTCGAGAATCTGGTCCTGCTGCGCGCGAATTTCCGCGATCATCTTGTTGAAGGTGCGCGAGAGGTTACCGACGTCGCCATCCGCCGTGCGCACCGGCACGCTGACGTCGAGATTGCCGGAGGCCACGCTGTCCGCAGCACCGATCAGCTGGCGGATCGGCCGCACGATACGGTCGGCAACCGCGATCGCCGTCCAGATCGCGGCGAGCAGCACGATCAGCGCGAAGCCGAGATAGAGCACGCCGAAGGCGATCTGCAGGGTCGTGCGCCCGGCTTCCAGCGCGCGGTACTCCGCCGTGTTCTCCTCCATCAGCCGCATGGAGCGCATGACTTCCGGATCGACCGTGCGGATCGTATAGAGGAAGGCGTCGGGAATGTTGTCGAGCTTGATGATGGCGCCGACGAGGTTGGTCGTGCCCGGCGGGATCAGCGTCGGCTGGCCGGCGGCGGACGCCTTCAGCGCATCCTCCGGCACCGCCGGCAGCGGATTTTCGATCTGGATGTTCGCCTGCAGAATCGTCGAGCCATCGGCGCGCAGCAGGAAGGCGCCGAGCATGTTGCGCCCGCGTGCCTGCCGCGTCATCAGCTCGATGAAACCCGTGCGGTCGAGGCTGTAGAGCTGGCGGTTGCGGTCGAGGTCGTTGGCCATCGAGGCCGTCTGGCCCTGCAAATAGCTCGCATTTTCCAGCACATAGGCCTGCGCCACGTTGAGCGACGAGCTGACAATCGACTGGGTGCGGATGGAGAACCAGCGGTCGAGGCCGACATCGAGCGTGATGGAGGCGAAGATCGCCACGAGCACCGCGGGCGTGATCGCGACGATGGAGAAAAGCGCCACGATGCGCACATGCAGCCGCGCGGCCGCACGGCCACGGCTGCGGGCGCGCAGCAGCCGCAAAATCTCACGGCCGATCAGGAACATCAGGCCGACGATGAACACTGCATTGATCGCCGCCGAGGCGATGACGACATTGGCTTCCGGCTTGATCGGCGTCAGGCCGAGCAGGATGAACAGCGAGATCGTCGCGGCAACGAGCGCACCGCCCGCAAGCACCAGGCCCGGCAAGGCGAAGGAGGCGCGCCGGTCGGCACCCGTTCCCTTCTCATTTCCGCTCGAAAGCAGGCTCACGCCGTCCGTCATCTGCCGCATCGCTTCCCCACCGTACACCCTGGAAAGGTGCCGGCGTTGTTCTCGTGTTTTGGGAGTAGCGCCGACCGCGCGAGGAACCGGCCGCTTGTCGCACCCGGATCCATGACGATCAGGCACGCGGACCTATTCGGCCGCAAAACCCCTCTGTTACCCTCAAGCAACAGATTGTGGCCAAAATGCAACGCCGCTTGCCGTTAAGTCAAGCAGAGCGCGAACTTCTGTACACAGATACACCCAGTTCGCGAATTTTCTTGCGCAGCGTGTTGCGGTTGAGGCCAAGCAGATCGGCCGCCTTGATCTGGTTGCCGCGCGTGGCGGTAAGTGCGGCCAGAATCAGCGGGTATTCCACCTCGGCCAGCACGCGGTCATAGAGCCCGGCCGGCGGCAGCCCATCGCCAAAACTCGAAAAATATTGCCGCATGTTTTCCTCGACCGCCTGAGAGATCGAGAGCGAGCCGCCGCGCACCACGGTCTTTTCGATCGGGCTGTCCGGAATATCGGCGCGCAGCTCCGTCTCGATGATCTCGCGGGAGATGACATCCTGCGGATAGAGCGCGGTCAGACGGCGCACGACGTTTTCCAGCTCGCGCACGTTGCCCGGCCATGGATGCGCCTTCATCAGCTCCAGCGCCTCCTGGTCGAAGCGCTTGGCGTCGAGCCCTTCCTTCTCCGCCTGCTGCACGAAATGGCGCACGAGATCGGGAATATCCTCCGCCCGGTCGCGCAAAGGCGGCAGGCGCAGCGGCACGACGTTCAGGCGGTAATAGAGGTCCTCGCGGAAAAGGCCCTGGTTGATCGACTGCTTCAGGTCCTTGTTGGTTGCTGCGACGATTCGGACATCGGTGCGGATGGGCGTACGGCCGCCGACGGTGGTGTATTCGCCCTGCTGGAGCACGCGCAGAAGCCGCGTCTGCGCGTCCATCGGCATGTCGCCGATCTCGTCGAGGAACAGCGTGCCGCCCTCGGCCTGCTCGAAGCGGCCGGTCGAGCGCGTCTGCGCGCCGGTGAAGGCGCCCTTCTCGTGGCCGAACAGTTCCGATTCGATGAGGTCGCGCGGGATCGCCGCCATGTTGATCGCGACGAACGGGCCGTTGCGGCGCTTGCCGTAGTCGTGCAGCGCGCGGGCGACGAGCTCCTTGCCGGTGCCCGATTCGCCGGTGATCATCAGCGTCAGGTCCGTCTGCATGAGACGGGCGAGCACGCGGTAGATTTCCTGCATCGCCGCCGAGCGGCCGACAAGCGGCATGCCGTCCTGCGTGTCGTCGTCGAGGCGGGCGGGCTTGCGCTTCGGCTCGGACAGCGCCCGGCCGATGATTGCGATCAGTTCGGTGAGGTCGAACGGCTTCGGCAGGTAGTCGTACGCGCCCTTCTCCGAAGCCTTGATCGCCGTCATGAAGGTGTTTTGCGCACTCATCACCAGCACTGGCAGGTCCGGCCTCGCCTTCTTGATGCGCGGCAATAGGTCGAAGGCGTTTTCGTCCGGCATCACGACGTCGGTGACGACGATGTCGCCCTCGCCGGCGGCAATCCAGCGCCAGAGCGTCGCAGCGTTGGAGGTAATGCGCACGTCATATCCGGCGCGGCTCAGTGCCTGATTGAGAACCGTGCGGATCGCGGCATCGTCATCGGCAACGAGGACTGTGGCGCCTGTCATCAGATATGTCCTTTGGTCTTGGGAAAGTCGTCGTCTTCGCTGACGCCGCGCGACGCCGGCATCAGCACGCGGAAGGTGGTGCGGCTACCCTGGCTGTCGCATTCCACGATGCCGCCATGGCCGCCGATGATTTTTGCAACGAGCGCAAGGCCGAGGCCGGAGCCGTTGGTCTTGGTCGTGATGAAGGGATCGAAAAGATGCGGCAGCAGGTCCGACGGCACGCCCGGCCCGTTGTCATGCACGCAGAATTCCAGCGGCAGCGAGATCTTTTCCCGCGTGCCGGCCACCGAAAGCCGGATGCCCGGCCGATAGGCGGTGGTGAGCTGGATTTCGCCATCCGGCCGGTCGCCGATCGCTTCCGAGGCGTTCTTGATGAGGTTCAGGAAGACCTGCACGAGCTGGTCGCGGTTGGCGAAGACCGGTGGCAGCGACGGATCGTAAAGCTCGGTGATCTTGATGTTGCGCGCAAAACCCGCCCGGGCGACGACCTTCACATGGTCGAGCACGGCATGGATGTTGAGCGGCACGCGATCGACCGGCCGCTCGTCGGAAAACACCTCCATGCGATCGACCAGCGAGACGATGCGGTCGGTCTCCTCGCAGATCAGCCGCGTCAGCGCCCGGTCCTCGTCGGTGACTGAGGTTTCGAGAAGCTGCGCCGCGCCGCGAATGCCGGACAGCGGGTTCTTGATCTCGTGCGCCAGCATGGAGGCGAGCCCCGTCACCGAGCGCGCAGCACCGCGATGGGTCAGTTGCCGGTCGATCTTGTCCGCCATGGAGCGTTCCTGGATGACGATCACCACCGAACCCGGCTCGGTCGTCACCGGCGCCACATAGATATCGACGAGCTTTTCCGCCCCCAGCCGCGGCGAAGAGAGATCGACGCGATATTCGCTGACGGGCGCCTTGCGCTCGCGCACCTGGTCGATCAGCGTCAGGAGCGGGCTGCCGAAGGGAATGACGGTGGAGACGTTGTGGCGGGCGAGATGGCTGGCGCTCGCGCCGAAAAACGATTCGGCCTCCCAATTGGCAAAGGCGATCAGGCCGCTCGCATCGACGAGGATCACAGGGTTCTGGATAGCGTTGAGCACGGCGAGCGCCAGTTCGGGTGCTGCGGCATGCGGCTCTCCGGTCTTTCCCGTCATGCAGCCTCCCCGAGTTTTGCAGCTTGATCGCCAAGCAGCGCGGCCGCCAGGCGCTCGGCGACGAAATCGCTGTCGCGCGCCGTCATGATCTCCGCCTTTGTCGCGCCCGGCAGGCCCGGTGCAAAACGCTCCAGATACCAGCCGACATGTTTTCGCGCATGGCGCAGCCCCGCCTCGACGCCGTAGAAATCGAGCATCATGCGGTAGTGCTCCACCGCCACCGCGGCAATCTCTTCCGTCGACGGGTGCGCGTACGCGCCGGCAAGCACCGCGGGATGCCACGGCCGGCCCTGCGCCGAGCGGCCGACCATCACGGCATCGGCTCCGGAACGCCGCAGGATCTCCTCGGCGTCCGCCGCCGTCTCCACATCGCCGTTCGCGACGAGCGGGATCGACAGGACATCACGAACCGCGCGGATCGCGTCCCAGTCGGCCCGGCCCTCGTAGAACTGCATGCGCGTGCGTCCATGTACCGTGATCATCGCGGCCCCCGCCGCCTCGGCGCGCTGGGCGATATGCGGCGCATTGATCGAATCGTGATCCCAGCCAAGCCGCATCTTCACCGTCACCGGCACACTCACCGCGTTCACAGTCGCCTCGATCAGGCCCAGCGCGTGATCCGGGTCGCGCATCAGGGCGGAACCGGAATAACCGCCGATTACCTTCTTGGCGGGGCAGCCCATATTGATGTCGATGATATCGGCGCCCTCGCCCTCGGCGATTTTCGCCGCTTCCGCCATCCAGTGCGCCTCGCGGCCGGCAAGCTGCACCATATGCGGCCGGATGCCGCAATTGCGGATGCGCGACCAGCTTTCGCGCGCATTCAGCGCCAGTTCGCGGCTCGCCACCATCTCCGTCACCACCAGCCCCGCGCCAAACCGCCAGGCGAGATCGCGGAACGGCAGGTCCGTCACGCCGGACATCGGCGCCAGCACGACCCGGTTCCGGAGGGTCCGGCCGCCGATCGCGAGGGGCGCTGACAGGGTGGGGATCGTCAAATGCTCATCTTTCAAGCAGGTCATCTCTTTGCACTATTTTTAGCCATTGTTGACGTTCTTGCCAAGCCGCAATCACATCGGACTGCATTTTTCCCCGGGACGCTGGAATTGCGGCTTCCTTCCGGCTAAACCGACCAAAACGCTTTGAAATGGGAGATGTAGAACCGAAATGCTGGCGGAAAAGACGCTATCCTGCGGCGTGGTGATCGTTGCCGCCGGGCGCGGCGAGCGGGCGGGCAGCCACGCCGAAGGCCCCAAGCAGTATCGCCGCATCGGCGGAAGGCCGGTCATCTCCCATACGCTCGATCTCTTTGTCAATTGGCAGCCGGCCCGGCGTATCGTGGTCGTGATACACAAGGATGACGAGGCGCTGTTCGAGACGGCCCGCGCCGCCGCCCTCCCCGCCGGCGACCGCCTCACGGTCGTACACGGCGGCGCGACGCGCCAGCAATCCGTGCTCGCCGGCCTCGAAGCGCTCGCCGACGAGGACATCACCCATGTCCTCATCCAGGATGCCGTGCGCCCCTTCGTCGAGCCCGCCATGCTGGAGCGTACGCTGGCCGCCTTCCACAACGGCGCGCGCGCCGTGCTGCCCGCCGTCGCCGTCGCCGATACGCTGAAGCGCGCGGATGCCAACGGCAATGTCGCCGAAACCGTCTCCCGCTCCGGCCTCTTCGCCGCCCAGACGCCGCAATCCTTCCACTTCGCCGCGATCCTCGAAGCCCACCGCCGCGCAAGCGTCTCCGGCCACGACGATTTCACCGACGATGCCGCCATTGCCGAATGGGCGGGCGTGCGCGTGCATCTCGTCGAAGGCAGCGCCGGCAACGTCAAGCTTACATTGCAGAAGGATATCGCCATGGCCGACCAGCGCCTTTCCCACGGCCTGCCGGATGTGCGCACCGGAAACGGATACGACGTGCACCAGCTCGTCGAAGGCGACGGCGTAACGCTCTGCGGCATCTTCATCCCGCATGACCAGAAGCTCTCCGGCCATTCCGACGCCGACGTGGCCCTGCATGCGCTGACCGACGCCCTGCTCGCCACCTGCGGCGCCGGCGATATCGGCGACCATTTTCCGCCGTCCGACATGCAGTGGAAGGGCGCAGCCTCGCGCATCTTCCTCGAACACGCCGCGGCCATCGTGCGCAAGAACGGCGGCACGATCATGAATGCCGACGTCTCGCTGATCGCCGAAGCCCCAAAAATCGGCCCGCACCGCGAGACGATGCGCAAAAACCTTTCCGACATGCTCGGCATCTCGCTCGATCGCTGTTCGGTCAAAGCCACGACCAACGAAAAGATCGGCTTCGTCGGCCGGCGCGAGGGCATTGCGGCCATCGCCACCGCCACCGTCGTCTACAGGGGAACCGACGCATGAGCATCTGGCCGAAGGACATCGAGGATACAGCCCGCGGCATCGTCGCCGATTTCACCGAGCGCCAGCTCCTGATCGCCACCGCCGAATCCTGCACGGCAGGCCTCATTGCCGGTGCCATCACCGAAATCTCCGGCTCCTCCAGTGTCTTCGACCGCGGCTTCGTCACCTATTCCAACGAGGCGAAGCGCGAGATGATCGGCGTCGCCAACGCGACGCTGAAGGCGCACGGTGCCGTCTCACGAGAGACCGCCCTCGAAATGGCACAGGGCGCCATCGGAAACTCCGGCGCCAACATCTCCGTCGCCGTCACCGGCATCGCCGGCCCCGGCGGCGGCTCGGATGAAAAGCCGATCGGTCTCGTTCATCTCGCCGCCGCGCGTACTGGCTACGAGACGCTGCATCGGGAAATGCGCTACGGCGATATCGGCCGCAGTGCCGTCCGGCTTGCGACGGTGCGCACCGCGCTGGAAATGCTGATCGAGATATCGCAGGATTAATTCGGGCAGAGCGAATAGATGTTCATGGCGAAATTCGCCTCATAGAGCGCCGTATCTCCCCAGAAAGCCTGGCCCGCTGGAAAATTCTTCGCGAGGAACGCATCGACGAGCGCCCTCTGCTTTTCGGCGAGCGCCTTGTACTCCGGTGTCTTGCGCTTTTCGCTCACGCATTTCGTGAAATCCGGAATGGGGCTTGTCCGCTCCACGAAAAGCGCCTCGAAATCGCTGGAACTCAAGGCCTTGCCGATCTCGACAGCACCGATCTTGCGGGCCGCCTGTGCGTACAGCACGATATCGAACGTCTCGACATGGAAAAAATCGCCGAGGCGCCGGTCCTCGTCGCCAAGTTCAGCCCCTTCGACGGTATAGGCCTTGCCGACGAGCTTGTAGCCGCTCACCTCGAAGGCCAAGCGCGCCGAGACCTTCACTTTGAGCGCCTTCTCGCGCTCCGGTTTCTGGTCCTTGAAGAGCGGAGGCTGCAGCGTCTCCGTGTCCACGATGCGCATCTCACCGCCGACGTCGACCGCCGCCGGATCGGAGGAATAGGCGTGGCGCGCGTTGTAGAAGGCCAGCATTTCCGCTTCGCGGGTGGGGAAGAAGGCGCGATCCAGATAAACCGGATTTCGAGGCAAGCCATCCTCTCTGCCCTGGATTGTCATCTTCACATCCGGCCCGATACGATAACTGCCGGCGAGCGGCCGGTTCTGTTCGTCGAGAAGAAGAATGTAGTCTCCCGGCGCTTCCTGCGCGGACGCAGGCGTGCAGATGAAGGCGATCAGGACGAAGGGAGCGAACCGGGTGATCATAACCCGGTAACGGGCGAGCCGATCGAAAAATTCAGCCGGCGGTATAGATCGCCGCCGCCCGCTTTTCGAAAGCGTCGGTGAACATGCGGAAGGCGCGGTCGAACATCGAGCCCATCAGCGCGCCGAGAATGCGGCTCTTGAACTCGTAGTCGATGAAGAAATGCACGTTGCAGCCGCCATCCGGCAGCGGCTCGAAGCGCCAGCGGTTGTCGAGATAGCGGAAAGGCCCGTCGAGATATTTGACGTCGATCGCGCGCTCCGCCCGGTTGAGCAGCACCTGCGTGGTAAAGGTCTCGCGGATCGCCTTGTAACCGACGGTCATGTCGGCGACGAGCAGTTCCTTGCCGTCGCGCTCCTTGCGCGAGCGCACGGAAAGCCCTTCGCAGAGCGGCAGGAACTCCGGATAGCGCTCGACATCGGCGATGAGGTCGAACATCTGGTCGGGCGTATGGGGAACCGGGCGGCGCGTTTCGAACTGAGGCATGGCCGAGAGCTAATAAACCTCGCCGATCCTGGCAAGTAGCTGCCGGTTCTCCGCCCGCGATTTCAACACGCAAACCGGCACATCGGGACCATAAGCCGCAAGATTCTCCAGGATTTCCGGGCTTTCCGTCTTCTCGAAGTTCCAGACATAGGTCAGGAACTCCCGGCTGAGCCGCTCCGGACATCCATCCGCCATCTCCGGCCGCGACTGTCCGCGCAGTTTCAGCCAGCGCGAGAGCACGCCATAGAGCGACACCCAGCGGGGCGGTCGAAGCCAGAGCACGAGATGGGTGCGCGGCAGGCGCAGCGCCAGCGTACCGGGGCTGGTGCCGTCGATGATCCAGCGCTCCCGGGCCGCGAATGCCGCGAGAAGAGCCCGTGCCTCCGCCCGCGGCCGCGGTTGCCAGCCGGGCAGCCAGAAGATTTCCCGGTCCATCGAGACGTAGGGCAGACCAAGCCGGCGCCCGAGCTTTTGCGCCAGCGTGCTCTTGCCGCTGCCCGAGCAGCCGATCACCAGCACACGCTCCGCGGTTTTCAGCTGCGCTGCTGCTTCCTCCATCGTGATCGATACCGTCATCGCCACCCCCCCGAAACGAAAAGCCCCGCCGTCTTGCGGGACGGCGGGGCTTAAAGGAAGGTGGCGGAAAAGTCTATTCCGCGGCGGCCAGAACCTTGCGCTCGCGGGCGGCGCGAAGCCGGGCGAAATCATCGCCGGCATGGTGCGAGGAACGCGTCAGCGGGCTCGACGAGACCATCAGGAAACCCTTGCTGTAGGCGACCGTCTCGTAGGACTTGAACTCTTCCGGCGTCACGAAGCTCATGACGGCATGGTGCTTGCGGGTCGGCTGGAGATACTGGCCGATGGTCAGGAAGTCGACGTCGGCGGTGCGCAGGTCGTCCATCAGCTGGAGCACTTCGTTGCGCTCCTCGCCGAGGCCCACCATGATGCCCGACTTGGTGAACATGGTCGGGTCCAGTTCCTTCACGCGCTGCAACAGGCGGACGGAGTGGAAATAGCGCGCACCCGGACGAACCGTCAGGTAGTTGCCCGGCACGGTCTCCATGTTGTGGTTGAACACGTCGGGCTTGGCGGCGACGACGCGCTCCAAGGCACCGGGCTTCTTCAGGAAGTCGGGCGTGAGGATTTCGATCGTCGTCAGCGGCGAGGCCGCGCGGATCGCCCAGATCACCTTCTCGAAATGTTCGGCGCCGCCGTCGGCGAGATCGTCACGGTCCACCGAGGTGATGACGACATGCGACAGGCCCATCTGCTTGACGGCCTTGGCGACGTTTTCCGGCTCCGCCATGTCGAGGGCGTTCGGCTTGCCTGTCGCCACGTTGCAGAAGGCACAGGCGCGGGTACAGATCTCGCCCATGATCATGAAGGTGGCGTGCTTCTTGTCCCAGCACTCGCCGATATTCGGGCAGCCCGCCTCTTCGCACACCGTCACCAGCTTGTGGCTGCGCACGAGATCACGCGTCTCCTGGTAGCCCTTGGAAACCGGCGCGCGCACGCGGATCCATTCCGGCTTGCGCAGCACTTCCGTGTCCGGCCGGTTGGCCTTTTCCGGATGGCGCACCCGCTTGGCATCGGGCGAAGGATTTGTGCGGTCGAGAATCGTGACCATGTCGTTTCCACTTTCCTGGCGAGCTCAAGCGCCTGCCCTGCGGACCCTGAAAGAGTGAGCCCGCCTCATGTGGAGGCGGGCTTTAGCACGTTCAAGCGTTCAGCGCACGCCCATAGGCATCCAGCACGCTTTCCTTCAGCGTTTCGGAAATCGTCGGATGCGGGAAGATCGTGTGCATCAGCTCTTCCTCGGTGGTTTCGAGGTTCATGGCGATGACGAAACCCTGGATGAGTTCGGTGACTTCCGCGCCGACCAAATGCGCGCCGAGCAGTTCGCCGGTCTTCTTGTCGAAGATCGTCTTGACGAGACCCTGGTCTTCGCCGAGCGCAATGGCCTTGCCGTTGGCGACGAAGGGGAAGCGGCCGACGCGGATGTCGCGGCCCTGTTCCTTGGCCTTGGCTTCCGTGAGACCGACGGAGGCGACCTGCGGATGGCAATAGGTGCAGCCCGGGATCTTCGACTTGTCCATCGGGTGCACGTTCGGCAGACCTGCGATCTTTTCGATGCAGATGACAGCCTCATGCTCCGCCTTGTGGGCGAGCATCGGCGGGCCGGCGACGTCGCCGATGGCGTAGATGCCCGGCACGTTCGTCTTGCCGTAGCCGTCGATGGCGATGAAACCGCGGTCGGTCTTCACGCCGATCGCTTCGAGGCCGATGTTTTCCACGTTGGCCTGCACGCCGACCGCCGAAATCATCCGGTCGGCGGTGATCTTCTCCACCTTGCCGTCCTTCATCTCGACATGGGCGGTGATCGAGTTGGCACCCTTCTCCACTTTGGTGACCTTGGCCTCCAGATGGATCTTCATGCCCTGCTTTTCGAACTGCTTCTTGGCGAGCGCGGAGATTTCCGCATCCTCGACAGGCATCACCGTCTTCATCACTTCGACGACCGTCACGTCGACACCGAGCGTGCGGTAGAAGGAGGCGAATTCGATGCCGATGGCGCCCGAGCCCATGACGAGCAGCGACTTCGGCATCTCTTCCGGCTTCATCGCTTCGAAATAGGTCCAGATCAGCTTGCCGTCCGGCTCGATGCCCGGCAGTGCGCGCGGGCGAGCACCGGTGGCGATGACGATATGCTTTGCGGTGTAGGTGCCCTCGGGCAGCACGTTTTTCGGCAACGGCGCCTGCGGCTGCTGGATCGCCTTGGTCGTCTTGGACACGACGATCTCGCCCGGCTTGGTGATCTTCGCTTCACCCCAGATGATGTCGACCTTGTTCTTCTTCATCAGGAAGCCGACGCCGCCGTTCATGCGCTGGGCAATACCGCGCGAGCGGGCGACGATCGCCTTCAGGTCCGGCGTCACCGAGCCTTCGATCTTGATGCCGTAGTCGCCCGGATGCTGGGCGTAATGGAAGATTTCGGCCGAGCGCAGCAGCGCCTTGGTCGGAATGCAGCCCCAGTTGGAGCAGATGCCGGCGAGGTGCTCGCGCTCGACGATGGCCGTCTTCAGGCCCAACTGGGCGGCGCGGATCGCGGCGATATAGCCGCCCGGACCCGAACCGATAACGATGACGTCGTAAGTCTGAGCCATGTCGTTTCCTGCCTTGTCTCTCGCGCGGGCCAAACGCCGCGTCTCTTGTTCTCTTCGTTCACAGTCCGAGCATCATGCGCACGACGGGCTCCAGCCCGCGGCCAATCGCCCGCGTGTTTTCCGCATCGAGATGCACGCCGTCGAGCGGCGTCGTCTGCGCCACCGAGCCGGCATCGAAGAAGCCGCAGCCGGTCTCGTCCGCAAGGTCCGCATAAAGCGTCGCCAGCATTGCCGATTGCTCGACGCCGCCGGCAAACATTGCCGCAAAAGCGGTGTTCGCCGTCTCGCAGATCGGCGGCGGCGAGACAAGCAGGATCTCCGGCCCCTCCTGCCCGCCGAACGACCAGGCGTGGTGGCGCACCAGATCCACCAGCCGCTCCATGCCCTGCACCGCGCCAAACGCCGTGCCGCAGATCACCGGCTTCATGTCGTTGGCGCCGAGCAGGATGATCACGAGATCGATCGGGTCGTGGCTATGCAGGATCGTCGGCAGGATGCGCGCGCCATTGCGATCGCAATCCGCCAGGTGGTCGTCATAGGCGGTGGTGCGGCCATTGAGGCCCTCGGCAATGACGGTGACCTCCGGCCCCAGCGCCTTGGCGAGCACGCTCGGCCAGCGATCCTCGAAGGAATGCCGATCGAGCGTTTCCGCACTGTAGCCCCAGGTGAGACTATCGCCGTAGCAGAGAACCGTTTTCATGGCCGCACTCCGCTTATCAGACGAGCATCCCCATCGGGCTTTCGATGTAGCGCTTGAAGGCGCCGAGCAGTTCGGCCCCCAGCGCGCCGTCGACGCAGCGGTGGTCGGTGGAGAGCGTGACCGTCATCGCGTTGACGATGACCATCTGGCCCTTCTTGACCACGACCCGCTCCGTGCCGGCGCCGACCGCCAGGATCGTCGCATGCGGCGGGTTGACGACGGCGGCGAAGTTCGAGACGCCCATCATGCCCATGTTGGAGACCGCGGTCGTGCCGCCCTGGTATTCTTCGGGCTTCAGCTTGCGTTCCTTGGCCCGCTTGCCGAGGTCCTTCATCTCATTGGAGATGGCCGACAGGCTTTTCAGCTCGGCCTTGCGGATGATCGGCGTGATCAGGCCGCCCGGGATCGACACGGCAACACCGACATCGGCGTGCTTGTGCTTGACCATGTTGGTGTCGGTCCAGGAGACGTTGGCATCCGGAACATCCCGCAGGGCAAGCGCCATGGCCTTGATCACCATGTCGTTGACCGAGAGCTTGTAGGCCGGCTTGTCGTCCTTGCGCGGTGCGGAATCGTTGATCTGGGCGCGCAGCGCCAGCAGCGCATCGAGTTCCACATCGACCGAGACGTAGAAGTGCGGGATCGTCTGCTTGGATTCCTGCAGGCGCTTGGCAATCGTCTTGCGCATGCCGTCATGCGGCACGAGCTCGTAGGAGCCCTGCTCGAACAGCTTGAGCACGGCCTCTTCCGACATGCCCTTGGGGGCTGCGGCGGGTGCGGCCGAGGCGGCAGCAGCCGGAGCTGCGGCAGCGGCAGGCTTTGCACCGCCGGAGGCGACCGCCTTTTCCACGTCACTCTTCACCACGCGGCCATGCGGACCGGAACCGGTGATCGCCTTGATGTCGATGCCGGCATCCTTGGCGATGCGGCGGGCGAGCGGCGAGGAGAACAGGCCGTTGCCGTCCTTGGCAGGCGCCGAAGCAGCAGCAGCCGGCGCCGCAGCAGCTGGCGCAGCGGCGGCAGCAGGCTTTTCCGCTTCCTTCGGCGCTTCGGCCTTGGCTTCCGCCTTCGGGGCCTCGGCCTTTGCCGAACCACCGCCGGCAGCGGCTGCCGATACATCTTCACCGTCGGCGGCGAGGATGGCGATCAGGCTGTTGACCTTCACGCCTTCCGTGCCCGCCGGAATGACGATCTTGGCGACAACGCCCTCGTCGACGGCCTCGACTTCCATCGTCGCCTTGTCGGTCTCGATCTCGGCGATGACGTCACCGGATTTCACGGTGTCGCCTTCCTTGACGAGCCACTTGGCGAGGTTGCCCTCTTCCATGGTGGGCGAGAGGGCGGGCATCGTAATGTTGATCGGCATGGATGCGCCCTCCCCTTATTTGTAGCAGACGGTTTTGACCGCCTGGACGACTTCGCCGACATTCGGCAGCGCCAGCTTTTCGAGGTTTGCGGCATAGGGCATCGGAACGTCCTTGCCGGCGATCGTCAGGATCGGCGCATCGAGATAGTCGAAGGCCTGCTGCATGACGCGGGTCGCGATCTCGGTGCCGACGGAGGACTGCGGATAGCCTTCCTCGACGACGACAAGACGGCCGGTCTTCTTGACCGATTCGATGACGGTCGGCAGGTCCATCGGGCGGATGGTGCGAAGGTCGATCAGTTCGACGTCGATGCCGTCCTTTTCGAGTTCCGCAATCGCCTTCAGCGCATAGGTCATGCCGATGCCGAAGGAGACGACGGTGACATCGCTGCCCTTCTTGTGAATGCGCGCCTTGCCGATCGGCAGCACGAAATCGTCCAGCTTCGGCACTTCGAACTGCTGGCCGTAGAGGATTTCGTTTTCGAGGAAAATGACCGGGTTCGGGTCGCGGATGGCGGCCTTCAAGAGGCCCTTCGCGTCGGCTGCCGTGTAGGGCATGACGACCTTGAGGCCCGGAATGTGGCTGTACCAGGCGGCATAGCACTGCGAGTGCTGGGCCGCGACGCGCGCCGCTGCCCCGTTCGGGCCGCGGAAGACGATCGGCGCGCCCATCTGGCCGCCCGACATGTAGAGCGTCTTGGCGGCGGAGTTGATGATCTGGTCGATCGCCTGCATGGCGAAGTTGAAGGTCATGAACTCGACGATCGGCTTCAGGCCCGTCATGGCCGCGCCGACGCCGACGCCGGCAAAGCCGTGTTCGGTGATCGGCGTGTCGATGACGCGGCGGTCGCCGAATTCCTGGAGAAGGCCCTGCGTGATCTTGTAGGCGCCCTGGTATTCGGCCACTTCCTCGCCCATGACGAAGACGTCGCCGTCGCGGCGCATTTCTTCCGCCATGGCGTCGCGCAGCGCTTCGCGCACCGTCGTCATCACCATTTCGGTGCCGGCCGGGATATCCGGATCGGCGGCAGCTTCGGTCTTCGGCGCAGCCGGAACGGGCGCGGAGGCAGCCGGTGCCGGCTCGGAAGCCTTGGGCGCCTCGGCTTCGGCCGGCTTTTCAGCGGCCTTCGGTGCGGCGGCGGCATCGGCGCTTTCGCCGTCCTGCAGCAGCACGGCGATCGCCGTGTTGACCTTGACGCCCTCGGTGCCGGCGGCGATCAGGATCTTGCCGATCACGCCTTCATCGACGGCTTCGACTTCCATCGTCGCCTTGTCGGTTTCGATTTCGGCGATCACGTCGCCGGACTTGACGGTGTCACCCTCGTTCTTGACCCACTTGGAGAGCGTGCCCTCCTCCATGGTCGGAGACAGGGCGGGCATGAGAATCTCGATTGGCATTTTTCGTCCCTCCCCGGATTTACAGCAGGATGTCGGTGTAGAGCTCGGATGCATCCGGCTCCGGATCGGCCTGCGCAAAATCGGCGCTGTCGGCGACGATGTCACGGACGTCCTTGTCGATCTTCTTGAGATCGTCTTCGCTTGCCCACTTGTTTTCCAGAAGACGGGCGCGCACCTGCTCGATCGGGTCGTGCTCGGAGCGCATCTTCTGCACTTCGTCCTTCGAGCGATACTTCGCCGGGTCGGACATGGAGTGGCCGCGATAGCGGTAGGTCTGCATTTCGAGGATGACCGGACCCTTGCCAGCGCGGCAATGTTCCACGGCCTCGTCGGCGGCAGCCTTCACCGCGCGCACATCCATGCCATCCACCTGGAAACCGGGGATGTTGAAGGACGCGCCGCGATGCGAGAAATCGGTCTGGGCGGAGGCGCGCGAAACGGACGTGCCCATGGCGTAGCGGTTGTTCTCGATCACGTAGACGACCGGCAGCTTCCAGAGAGCCGCCATGTTGAAGCTCTCGTAGACCTGGCCCTGGTTGGCAGCGCCGTCGCCGAAATAGGCGAGCGAAACATTGTCGTTGCCGCGGTAGCGGTTGGCGAAGGCGAGACCCGTGCCGAGCGAAACCTGTCCGCCGACGATGCCGTGGCCGCCGTAAAAGTTCTTTTCCTTGGAGAACATGTGCATGGAGCCGCCCTTGCCCTTGGAAAGGCCGCCGCGACGTCCGGTCAGTTCCGCCATCACGCCGCGCGGGCTCATACCGCAAGCGAGCATATGGCCGTGGTCACGATAACCGGTGATGACCTGGTCACCTTCCTTCAGCGCCAGTTGCATGCCGACGACGACAGCTTCCTGGCCGATATAGAGGTGACAGAAGCCGCCGATGAAGCCCATGCCGTAGAGCTGGCCGGCCTTCTCCTCGAAACGCCGGATCAACAGCATCTCGCGGTAGGCTTTGAGGTCGTCTTCCTTGGAGAATTCGGCGATGGTGCCGCCGGTGAAGTCTTTTTTGACAGGCTTAGCCGCTGTCTTGCGGCTGGACGTGGACGCGGTTTTACGCGGAGCCATGCGTTCCTCCCTATGTTTGCCTCTTGTTGGAAACCATAGGGGAGAAATTCCGCATCAGCAATGCCATAAATGCATGGCTTATATTCTTTGTAAGTCGCTGATTAGTAAGGGAGATTTACGATTAACCTGATTTCAGTTAATCCACACTCCTAGTGGAAAATCACGATTTCGTCGGCTCTGGACATGTTGAGATAGGAGCGCGCTTTTTCATCCAGCATGTCGCGCTCCAGCGAGCCGTCGCTCATCAGAGCCACTTCTTTTTCCAGGATTTGGCGCTGACGCACGAGTATGTCCAGGCGCGCCTGACGCTCCACTCTCTGCCGTTCGAAATCCTCCATCCCCCTGAGGCCGAAATCGCCGTGCACGGAATGATAGCCGAAGTAGGAAAGGAATGCGACCGTAATTACCGGCAGGGTAAGCCGGCCGAATTTCCGCTTTTTATGATGTTTGGTCCACATGCAAGTGCCCCGATACGCAATACGGATTTCATACTAGCGCCAAGGGGTTAACCGATCATTGACCATGATGGGCGGGGCGCGGAAAAAGCCATGCGGCACGCAGCGCGAGACGGGCAGCGTCGTGCGCGCAGCATGGATCCTCGGGTCAAGCCCGAGGATGACGAAGGAGAGGTGGTGAGGACAAGAAGTAGGAGAGAGAACTCGTCGAGAGATCGGACTTGAGGAGGCCAGAGGATATCTCCAGATGCCCGCGATACCTAGGCGCGCACGGAACACTGCGCCGCATGCCGCACCGTTCGCTGGGGGGGGAAACAGTCCCTCCCCTCCGTCATCCTCGGGCTCGACCCGAGGATCCACACCCCTCCCGCGACGAGAAAAAAGACCCCTCAGGGCGCTTAAAAAACAAAACCCGCACCTTGCGATGCGGGTTTTGCCATTTTGGAGAAACTGTTTGTCGATCAGCCGCGCAGGATGCCTCGGCCGGCAAATTTCGCCTGCGGACCGAGCTGCTCCTCGATGCGGATCAGCTGGTTGTACTTGGCGGTACGGTCGGAGCGGGCGAGCGAGCCGGTCTTGATCTGGCCGCAGTTCGTGGCGACCGCGAGGTCGGCGATCGTCGAGTCCTCGGTTTCGCCCGAACGGTGCGACATGACGGCGGTATAGCTCGCCTTGTGCGCGGTCTCGACGGCGTCGAGCGTTTCGGAGAGCGAGCCGATCTGGTTGACCTTGACGAGGATCGAGTTGGCAACGCCCATCTTGATGCCGTCGCGCAGGCGCGCCGAGTTGGTGACGAACAGGTCGTCGCCGACGAGCTGGACCTTCTTGCCGATCTTGTCGGTCAGCGACTTCCAGCCGTCCCAGTCGTCTTCCGCCATGCCGTCCTCGATCGAGAAGATCGGGTATTTTGCGGCAAGTTCCGCCAGGTAATCGGCCATGGCTTCCGGCTCCAGCGTGCGGCCTTCGCCTTCGAGCACGTATTTGCCGTCCTTGAAGAATTCGGTCGAGGCGCAATCGAGCGCGATATACATGTCTTCGCCGGGCTTGTAGCCGGCTTTCTCGATCGACTTCATGATGAAATCGAGGGCGGCCGGCGCGGATGCGAGACCCGGCGCGAAGCCGCCTTCGTCACCGACATTGGTGTTATGGCCATCGGCAGCGAGCTGCTTCTTCAGCGTGTGGAACACTTCCGAACCCATGCGCACGGCGTCGCGGATGTTGTCGGCGCCGACGGGCACGATCATGAATTCCTGGAAGTCGATCGGGTTGTCAGCATGCGCGCCGCCGTTGATGATGTTCATCATCGGCACTGGCAGGATGCGGGCGTTCGGGCCGCCGACATAGCGGTAGAGCGGCAGGTTGGCGGCTTCGGCGGCAGCCTTGGCGACGGCGAGCGACACGCCGAGAATGGCGTTGGCGCCGAGGCGGGCCTTGTTCGGCGTGCCGTCGAGCTCGATCAGCGCCTGGTCGATCAGGATCTGGTCTTCGGCTTCGAGCCCGCCGACCGCTTCGAAGATTTCGCCGTTGACGGCGGCGACCGCATTTTCGACACCCTTGCCGAGGTAGCGCTTGCCACCGTCACGCAGTTCGACGGCTTCGTGCGCGCCGGTCGAGGCGCCCGAGGGAACGGCGGCGCGGCCGAAGCTGCCATCTTCCAGATGCACGTCCACTTCGACGGTGGGATTGCCGCGGCTGTCGAGAATCTCGCGGCCGATGATGTCGATGATAGCGGTCATGGATATCGTCCTGTTTCTGGGTTTATAAATCGATTAAAATCTCTCTTAATCGATGATGCGGAAATTACAATGGCTGAGCCGCGACGAGCGGCAACGGATGACACGCCTCTGTGTCATCCGTTTGAAGCCGTCACGCCTTGGTGATGTCGTCGAAGGCGATGAGCTTTTCGAGAAGCCGCGGCATGTCCTTCAGGTGCACCATGTTCGGGCCGTCCGAAGGCGCGTTGTCCGGGTCCTCATGCGTCTCGATGAACAGGCCGGCAACACCGACGGCGACCGCTGCACGGGCCAAAGTCTCGACGAATTCGCGCTGGCCGCCGGAAGAACCACCCTGCCCGCCCGGCTGCTGCACCGAATGGGTCGCATCGAAGACGACCGGCGCGCCGAGCGAGGCCATGATCGGCAGCGAGCGCATGTCGGAGACCAGCGTGTTGTAGCCGAAGGAGGCGCCGCGTTCGCACAGCAGCACGTTCGGATTACCGCTCTCGGTGAATTTCGCCAGCACGTTTTTCATGTCCCAGGGGGCCAGGAACTGGCCCTTCTTGACGTTAATCGTGCGGCCGGTCTTGGCGGCAGCGATGAGCAGGTCCGTCTGGCGCGACAGGAAAGCGGGGATCTGCAGGATGTCGGCAGTTTCGGCGACGATCGCGCACTGCTCTTCCGTATGAATGTCGGTCAGCACGGGAAAGCCGTAATCCTTCTTGAGGTCGGCGAAGATTTCCATGGCCTTTTCAAGCCCGATGCCGCGCTTGCCGGACAGCGAGGTGCGGTTCGCCTTGTCGAAGGAGGACTTGTATACGAGGCCGAGGCCGAGCTTGTCGCAGAGTTCGACGAGCGTGCCGGCGATCATGTAGGCATGGTCGCGGCTCTCCATCTGGCAGGGGCCGGCGATCAGCGCAAAACGCTTGTCCTGGGCAAAGGTGACCTTCTTGGCGCCTTCGCCGACGACGACTGTGGTATTGGCTTTCATCTCATTCTCCGAAGACAAAAAGGACGCCCTGCCCCGGTGCCGGTGGCACCAGAAGGCGGTTGTCCCGTTGATGGAAGGTGACACCGCGCTCCGTCAGCAGGCGGTGACATTCCGATAGATTCTCGACAGTGAACACGACCGCGCGTCCCTTGAGTCCGCGATCCGTGCCGGCAAGCGGCGAGAGACCGTAAAACCCTTCGAGCCCCGCATCGTTCAGCACCGTGATGCGGCCGCGCGGCGTATCGACGGACATGCCGAAGGACAGGGCCTCGACCTCGCGTTCGTCGGCCGCTTCCTGCACGAGATACTGGAAATCGGTCGGGTTCTGCTCCGAGAGCACGACTTCAGACAGGGCGATCACGCCGTTTTCATGGCTTTCCAGCGCCTTGCGGTCGGAGGGCAGCGGCAGGATGCGCTGCGAGGCGAAGAAGAAGAAATCTGGGCTGCGCAGGTCGGCAGCAAAGGCCAGGCGGAAGCTGCCGGTCGCCGACGTGCCGTCGGGCAGCAGCATATCGCGGGAAAACTCCAGAACCTCGCCGCCGGAAATGCCGGACGACGTGTAGCGCTGGTCGTCTTCCCAGGCATCGCCGCTGGCCATGGCGATGGCGGAAAAACCTTCGATACCGCGGCGGAAACGAAAGGCCTGGTCGCGCGCGACGAAGACATTGCCGCCGCGCGCGGCCTCTTCGCATTCCTCGCGATTGGCGATGCCGAGCGGCTCCAGATAGCTGCCGTCGGCGAGGAAAACGCAACAGTTTTCCGTGCCGAACGGGTGGCGGGCATCCTTGGCGACGGTGAAGCCGAGCGCCGTCAGGCGTTCACGGGCAATTCCGAGGTCGGACACCGGCAGCACCAGATGATCGATCGGGCGGGGCGTTCTCGAACTCACGGTCATGGGTAAAAATCCGGTCGTGTTTCAGGCGCCTCGTGCTTTGCCTGCTTTCCGCCCGCAATGCAAGCACCAGCGCCGCGCGCGGCGGGCCGCTGGAACTTTTCCGTCGCCCGGCCATTCCGGAAGACCCCTCTTGACCGGAGCACTCCCATTCTCAAGAACAACGAGATTACTCGGCAGCGCGATCTCCACGAGTCACGCCCTGTCTGGGCCGGTTCGCCGCGCATTACGCTCCGCACCCGCAAGAAGCCCGCCCGTGACACCTATGACGTCATCATCGTCGGCGCCGGCATTTCCGGCGCGCTGATGGCGCATGCGCTGGCGGACGGGCGCCGCTCCGTGCTCGTCGTCGACCGCCGCCGCCCGGTGCATGGCAGCACGCTCGCTAGCACCGCGATGATCCAGCACGAAATCGACATTCCCCTGCATGTGCTCACCGGCATGATCGGCGAGGAGAAGGCGCGCCGCGCCTGGCAACGCTCGGGACGCGCCGTCGAGCAACTGACGCGCATCGTCGCGGACCTCGACTTTTCCTGCGGCTTCGAGCGCAAGAAGACGCTGTTTCTGGCTGGCGACGAATATGGCAGCCGCGCCCTGCGCACGGAGCTCCACGCCCGCCACGCCGCCGGCATCAAGGCGGATTTCCTCGACACCGCGGCACTTCGGGATGGCTTCTCCATAGACCGCACCGGCGCGATCCTCAGCGACATTTCCGCCTCCGCCAACCCCGCCCAGATGGCCGCCGGCATCCTGCGCGCCTCTGTGTCGCGCGGCGTCGAGGTGGTGAGCCCGCTGGAAATCACCGATGTGCGCTCGACGACGCAAGGCGTCTTCCTCGCCACCGCCGACGGCAAGATCATCTCCGCCGGCCACGCCGTCTTCTGCTCCGGCTATGAATTCCTGGAAGCCGTCGCGCACAAGGACCATGCCATCATCTCCACCTGGGCGATCGCCACCCCGCCGGCCATCGACCTGCCCGACTGGCTGAAGGAATGCATCGTCTGGGAGGGTGCCGATCCCTATCTCTATCTTCGCCGCTCCCGCGACGGCCGGCTGATTGCCGGCGGCGAGGACGAGGAGGACGAAGAGGCTTTCGCCTCGCCGCAGAAGCTGAAGAACAAGGCGAAGACCATTCGCAAGAAGGCCGAAGCCCTGCTCGGCATTTCGCTGCCGGAGCCCGACTATTCCTGGGCAGCGCCCTTCGGCACCACCCGCACCGGCCTGCCGCTCATCGGCCGCGTGCCCGGCATGGACAATGTCTTCGCCGTCATGGGCTTCGGCGGCAACGGCATCACCTTCAGCCAGATCGCCGCCGAGATCGTGTCGTCGGAGATCGCCGGTCATGGGGACGCGGACGCCGACCTTTTCGCCATCCGCAACGCCGATTCCTGACGATCGGCAGGATGACCGGCGCGATATTCCCCTTCCGTCGAATGGCTGCGGGCGGCAAGGCACGGTATGGTCGGCACCATGCGCATCGCCATCCTCTCCGATATTCACGCCAACCGCGAAGCCTTCGAAGCCGCCCTCGCCGCAGCGAATGCGGCGGGTGCCGAGCGTTTCGTGCTGCTCGGCGATATCGTCGGATACGGCGCGGACCCCGAATGGTGCGCGGAACAAGCGATGGCGATGGCCGCAGGCGGCGCCATCGTGCTGCGCGGCAACCATGACGACGCCGTCGGGAACACCGCCGTCTCGATGAATGCGACGGCGACCATGGCAATCGAATGGACGCGCCGGCAGCTCGGCAGCGAGACCCGCGCCTTCCTGGCCGGCCTGCCCATGAAGGCACGCGAGGAGGATTGCCTCTTCCTGCATGCCGATGCCAGCGCACCGGCGGACTGGAACTATGTGCTCGACGCCAGCGATGCCGGCCAGCATCTCGGCGCCTGCGATGCGCGCGTCAGCTTCTGCGGCCATGTGCACAAGCCGGCGCTCTATTGCACCGCGCCGGGCGGCAAGGTCACGCACTTCCGCCCCGTCGCCGCCACCCCGGTGCCGCTTCTGCCGCAGCGCCGCTGGCTTGCCGTCATGGGCGCGGTCGGCCAGCCGCGCGACGGCAATCCCTGCGCCGCCTTCGCGCTCTACGATACCCAAAGCGCCGAACTGCGCTTCCTGCGCGCCGCCTACGATGTGGAAAAGGCAGCGCAAAAAATCAACGCGGCCGGGCTGCCGGCCTCCCTCGCCGATCGCCTTTTCGAGGGGCGCTAGATGGTCCATGTGCGGCTGAAACCCGGCGACGTGATCGACGGCTTCGCCATCGAAGGCATAGCGCACAATGGCGGCATGGCGCGTATCTGGCAGGTCAGCCGGCCGGATATCGATTTCCCGATCCTCATGAAGGTGCCGGTCATCGGCGAGGGCGACGATCCTGCCGCCATCGTCGGCTTCGAGATGGAGCAGATGATCCTGCCCCGCCTTTCCGGCCCGCATGTGCCGCGCTTCGTCGCCAACGGCGATTTCGCCACGCTGCCCTATATCGTCATGGAGCGCCTGCCCGGCGCCTCGCTCTATCCCCTGCTGGAGCGGCTTCCCCTGCCGCCGGAGGAGGTGGCGGCACTCGGCGCGAAAATTGCCGTCGCGCTCGATTCGCTGCACCGCCAGCATGTCGTGCATCTCGACCTGAAACCCTCCAACGTGATGTTCCGCGAGAGCGGCGAGGCCGTGCTGATCGACTACGGCCTCGCCCGACACGTCCACCTGCCGGACCTGATGGACGAGCAGTTCCGCCTGCCCTATGGCACCGCGCCCTACATGGCGCCCGAACAGGTGCTCGGCACGCGCAGCGACTTTCGAAGCGACCTCTTTGCACTCGGCGTCATGCTCTATTTCTTCGCCACCGGCGAGCGGCCCTTCGGCGACCCGCAGCGGCTGAAAGGCCTGAAACGCCGGCTCTGGCGCGATCCGCTGCCACCGCGCGCCCGCAACGCCGCGATACCGCCCGCCCTCCAGGAAATCATCCTGCGATGCCTGGAGGTGAACCCGGCCTGGCGCTATCCGAGTGCCGCCCAGCTCGCGCTCGATTTGCAGGACCTCGCCTCCGTCAAGCTGACGGCGCGGGCGGAGAAGATGAAGCGCGACCCACTCGGCATGGTGCTGCGCCGCCGCTTCAATCCCGTGCCGATCGAGACGGTGAAGCCGCAGGCGGCCGAAGCGCAGCTTGCCAATGCGCCGATCGTCGCCGTGGCGATCGATCTTTCAGGCGGCACGGCGGAGCTTGCCGACGCCATGCGGAAAACCGTCACGCGCATCATCGAGAACACGCCGGATGCCCGTATCGCCTGCCTCAACGTGCTGAAAATCAACCGCATCGCCATTGACACCTCGCTGGACGAGGCCGGCCGCAACAAACATGTGCTGCGGCTTGTGGAACTGCGCAACTGGTCGACCGGCCTACCCGCCCCCGGCGGCGGCATCACATTCCATGTGCTGGAAGCCGTCTCGCCCGCCGATGCCATCCTCGCCTATGCCCGGGAAAACTATGTCGATCACATCGTGATGGGCGCGCGCGCCGAATCGGCCATGCGCTCCATGCTCGGCAGCGTCTCCGGCGAGGTGGCCGCGCATGCGCCCTGCACCGTCACCGTGGTGCGCAACCGGCCGCGGCCGGACTGATCGTCATGAGCGGAAGCGCTTGCGGTATTCCCCCGGCGTCAACCCGACGATGCGGGCGAAAACCTTGCGGAACGCGCCGGGATCGACATAGCCGACATCGACGGCGACGCTCTCGACCGAGCGCGTGGTGAATTGCAGCATCTCCTGCGCCTTTGCCACGCGCAGCCGCTGGCAATAATCGGTCGTCGTCAACCCCGTCGCCTTGCGGAAACGCCGCAGGAACGTGCGCGCCTCCAGCCCCGCTTGCGCCGCAAGCCCATCGAGGCCGATCTCCTTCGCCTCGCTCGCCTGCAACCAGTGCTGCACCTTCAGGATTGCCGCATCGCCATGCAGCAGGCGCGGCGAGAAGGTGCTGTAGTAGCGCTGTTCGCGCCCCGGCGGGTCGATGACGAATTGCCGGGCGATCTCCAGCATGATCGTCGGCCCGAGAAAGCGGTCGATCAGCTTCAGCCCGAGATCGACCCAGGCCATCACGCCGCCCGCCGTGAAAATATCGCCGTCGTCGTTGAGGAGGCGATCCGTATCGACATGCACATCCGGAAACCGCATCTCGAACGTCTCCGCGATCACCCAGTTTGTCGTGATCGTGCGGCCGGTCAGAAGCCCGGTCTCGCCGAGCAGGAAGGCGCCGGCGCAGATCGAGGCGAGCTGGATGCCGGCGGCGTGGCATTCGCGCAGCCAGGCGGCGAAGGGTGCGGCATCCTCCCGGCGGATCGGATCGCCAAGTGCGGGCGGCAGCACGAGCACGCAGGGCCGCGACGCCCTGTCGATAGCGCCGCTGGCGTCGATGCGCACGGGTGCACCGTCCTCCAGCCGCCAATGGCTGACCACCAGCGTCGGCCCCGCCCGACCCTTCTCGCCGGCCAGTTCCGTCGCCGAATTGAAGAGATCGGTCATGCCGAGCACGGCGGCCATCTGTACGCCGGGGTAAAGCACCAGTCCGATCTCGGCCGCGTCTGCCATGTCACTTTCACCCTGTATTATGTCGGTATCGCCAATGGCGAGAGATGGCAGGGCAGAGGCACAATGTCCATGACATCAAGCAACAGGGAAAGGACACCCCATGAGCAAACGCGCCGTCATCATCGTCGACCTCCAGAAGGACTATCTCGCCACCGGCAATTTCGCTCTGACCGGCATCGACGCCGCTACCGCCAATGCGGCCCGCGTAGTCGAGGCGGCGCGCGGCAAGGGCGACCGGATCGTGCATGTCCACCACGTCGCCAAGGATGCCGATTCGCCGCTCTTCGCCCCCGGCACGGATGGCATCAACCCGATCCCGGCGATCAAGCCGCAGGACGGCGACACTGTCATCGTCAAGAATTATCCAAACTCGTTTCGCGAGACGACGCTGCAGCAGGCCTTGCAGGCTGACGGCATCGAGGAGGTGGTGGTCGTCGGCGCGATGAGTGACGTCTGCATCGATGCGACGGCGCGCGCGGCGGCCGATCTCGGCTACGGCCTCACCGTCGTGCACGATGCCTGCGCCACGCGCGACAAGGCCTTTGGTGATTCGGTCGTGCCGGCCGCCCAGGTCCATGCCACGATCATGTCGGCGCTGGAATTCGGCTATGGCAAGGTCACGACGACCGCGGACTTCCTCGCATAATCCTGAAAAACCTGACGAAAGCCGTCACCTCCGCGCTCGGCGGGGGTGACTGCCGCCCGTCCACCGGCACGCTTCAGGCCGCTCCAGGGCGGCCCGTCATTCCCGTGTCATGTGACAATGGTGTCTCTTCCCGCGTGAATGAACCCGGCTGCCGCCAGCATGGCCCGGCGCCCTTCGGAGTACGCGTGAATGGACATGGCTCAGGCCTTCGCCCTTGCCTCGGGCGCTCTCGTCGCCACCAATGCCGCAAGCATCCTCATCGCCGGCAGGCGGCTGAAGGCCGTCGATGCCGCCCCGCCGGAAATCGAGGAAAAGCCGCCGGTATCGATCGTCGTTCCCGTGCGCGGCATCGAGAATTTTTCCGCCGAGACGCTTGCCCGCGCCTTCCGCCTCACCTGGCCGGACTATGAACTGCTGTTCTGCGTGGCGCATGCCGGCGACCCGATCATCCCGGAAATCGAGAAGACGGCGGCGGCACACCCCAATGTCGCGGCCCGCATCCTGATCGGCGACGACCGCATCAGCGCCAATCCGAAGCTCAACAATTGCGTCAAGGGCTGGCAGGCGGCGCGCCACGACTGGGTGGTGCTGGCCGATTCGAACGTGCTGATGCCGCCGGACTATATCCAGCACCTGATGGGCGGCTGGCGGATCGATTCGGGCCTCGTCTGCTCGACGCCGCTCGGCTCGCGCCCGGATGGGTTCTGGGCGGAGGTGGAATGCATGTTCCTCAACACCCAGCAGGCGCGCTGGCAATATGCCGGCGAAGCGATAGGCCTCGGCTTCGCGCAGGGCAAGAGCATGCTCTGGTACAAGCCGATGCTCGATGCGAATGGCGGCATCCATGCGCTGAACGCCGAGATCGCCGAGGATGCAGCCTCGACGAAGCTTGTCAGCCGCCTCGGCCTGAAGGTCCATCTCGTCTCCTCGCCCTTCGAGCAGCCGCTGGGTCGGCGCACCGGGCAGGAGATCTGGTCGCGCCAGTGCCGCTGGTCGCGCCTGCGCCGCGTCACCTTCCCTGGCTTCTTCACCCCGGAAATTCTTCTGGGCGCCCTGCCGCCGCTGCTGCTGGCGCTGGTCGCGGCATTGATCGGCGACGCAACGCTCGCGCCCGCCGCCCTCCTGGTGCTGGCCGCCATCTACCTGCCGGAGGTCGCCCTTGCCATGGCCAAGGGCTGGCGGCTTTCCGTCTGGTCGGTGCCGGCGATGATCGTGCGCGACTGCATGATGCCGGCTGTGTGGCTGCGCAGCTGGGTCGGCGGCAATATCGACTGGCGCGGCAACACCATGACGATCGGCACGACCGTCTGTGAGTTGAAGGAAGCGCCCGCGGGCTCGTAACCCGTCAAGCCTTCACCCGCAGCCCGTCCAGCAAAGTCCGGAACCCGCGGACCGCTCGCTTCGACGTCTCCTCCGGCGTTTCGGACTTGGCGATCCACAGCGCCGCATGGCTGCTCGCCCCGTTGATCAGGCGAGCGGCCGTTTCCGTATCGATATCGGCCATCACGCCGTCGTCCTTCAACTGCTCGATGCTGTGGCTGAGCGCGGCAATGCAGCCATTGCTGGTCGGCCATTGCGAGACGTCGCCGAGCACCGCCGGCCCGTCGCGGAACATGATGCGCTGGATTTCCGGCTCCAGCGCCATCTCGATATAGGCGACGCATTCCTCGACGAACCCCTCCCATCGGCTCGGCGCCCCGGCCGAAATCGTGTGCAGCCGCGCCGTCATCTCCGCGTCGATCTGCTGGATGACCGCCTGGAGCAGGCCCTTCTTGTCGCCGAAATGATGATAGAGCGCACCGCGCGTCAGCCCCGCCTCCGCGGTGAAATCATCCATCGACGCTTCCGCATAGCCGACGGTGCCAAAAGCACACCGCCCGGCGGCGATCAGCTTGGCTCTCGTTTCGGCGATCATTTCCTCGCGCGGCTTGCGCATGGCAGCTCCTTTTTACATACGCCGCGTATTTTATTTGACATACGTTGCGTATGCAACTATCTCCTCGACATACGCCACGTATGTAAGTGGCTGACCATTCATTTGCGAGGAGCAGGCCATGGCCAACCCGTATAAAGAGATTTTCAGCGTCCCAGGAACCGTGGGCTTCTCCGCCGCCGGCTTCCTCGCGCGCCTTCCCATCGCCATGGCGCCGATCGGCATCGTCGCCATGCTGTCGCAGACGCGCGGCGAATATTGGCTCGCCGGCGCCGTCTCCGCCACCTTCGCGCTGACCAACGCCCTCATCTCGCCGCAGGTCTCCCGCCTTGTCGACCGTTACGGCCAGGCGGCGGTGCTCACCCCGGCAACCATCGTCTCGGTCGTCGCCTTCCTGCTGCTGATCGCCGGCACCAACCAGGGCTGGCCGGTCTGGACGCTCTTCGCCAGCGCCTTCCTCGCCGCCGCCATGCCGAGCATCCCGGCCATGCTTCGCGCCCGCTGGAGCGAGATTTTTCGCGATCGGCCCGAGCTCAACACCGCCTTCGCCTTCGAATCAGCGGCGGACGAGCTGGTCTATATCGCCGGCGCCTCTCTGTCGGTCGGCCTTGCCGTCGCGCTGTTTCCGGAAGCCGGCATGCTGATCAGCACCGCCTTCCTCGCCGTCGGCAGCTTCTTCTTCCTGCTGCAACGCGGCACGGAACCGCGCATACAATACGTCGCCGGCAGCAAGCCGCAGAAATCGGCGATCCGCCTGCGCCCGGTGCAGATCATCACGCTGGCGCTGATCTTCGTCGGCTCCACCTTCGCAACCGCCGAGGTAAGCGCGGTCGCCATCACCAAGGAACTCGGCCAGCCGAATGCCGCAAGCCTCGTTATCGGCGTCTATGCCATCGGCTCCTTCGTCGTCGGCCTCGTTCTCGGCGCGCTGAACCCGAAGATGGCGCTGCAAAAGCAGTTGTTGATCGCCGTCGCCGTGCTGGCGCTCACCGCCCTGCCGCTGCCCTTCGCCGGCTCGGTGCCGCTGCTGGCCGTCGCGGTCTTCGTGAGCGGTATCGCCATCTCGCCGACCTTCATCACCGCCTTCGGCCTGGTCGAACGCCGCGTGCCCGGCGCCATGCTGACGGAAGGCGTCACCTGGGTCACCACCGGCATCGGCATCGGCATGGCTTTGGGCGCCTTCGTCGCCGGCTGGGCGGTCGACAATTTCGGCGCACAGAACGGCTTCTGGGTCTCCGTCGCCGCCGGCATCGGCGCCCTGCTGACCATCAGCCTCGGCCAGCGCACGCTCGCCGGAGAGGATTGCGACGACAGCGTCTGCCCGCTGGTGCAGGCCGCCGAGTAACCCTCGCCCCCCTGAACACAAAAAGCCCGGCCTGCGCCGGGCTTTTTCGTTTTGACGATGGCGTCAGATCACCTGGCCGCCCGACACCTCGATGCGCTGGCCGGTGATCCAGCGATTGTCGTCCGACAGCAGGCTCGCGATCATCGGGCCGATATCGTCCGGCACCCCGACCCGGCCCAGCGCCGTCATGTCGGCAAACACCGTGTTGAGATCGGGCATGTCGCGCACCGCACCACCGAGGAAATCCGTCTCGATGGCGCCGGGCGCGACCGTGTTCACCGCAATGCCGCGACTGCCAAGCTCCTTTGCAAGATAGACGCTGAGGATTTCCACCGCGCCCTTGGCCGCGGCATAGGCCGAGAAACCGGGATAGGAGACGCGGGTGAGGCCCGTCGAAAGATTGACGATGCGCCCGCCATCGGCAATCAGCGGTAGCAGCGCCTGCGTCAGGAAGAACACGCCCTTGAAATGCACGTCGACCAGGCTGTCGAACTGCGCCTCGGTCGTCTCGGCAATCGCCGCCATGTCGCCATGGCCGGCATTGTTGACGAGATGGTCGAAGGTCTCGCGCTGCCAAGTCTCGGCAAGTGCCGTGCGTAGCGCTTCGACGAAAGCCGCGAAGCCGGCGACCACGCCGGTATCGAGCCGCAGCGCAACGGCCTTGCGGCCCAGCGCCTCGATTTCGGCGACGACGATGCGAGCATCCTCCTCGCGGCTCCTGTAGGTAATGACGACGTCGCCGCCGCGGCGGGCGATGCTGAGGGCCGTATTGCGTCCGAGGCCGCGGCTGCCGCCGGTGACGAGAGCGATCTTTGTCATGGGAAACTCCTTCGGTTGGAATGGCCGATTGATACCAAGCGCCCCCGCCACTGGCGTTACCGGAAGCTCGCCGATCCTTGCCTGATCCTCCAAACCGATTTACGCGAGTGCCGGACGCGGCTAGGATGCCGGCATGACAGAGACGCTCCTTGCCACCGTCCGCCGCTATGTCGAGGCCAATGCCGACGCCACGGGCATCGCCCGCACGCCCGTGCCCGGCCTCACCACCATCCGCACCACGCAGCCTACCGGCCTCGACTACATGATCGCCCGCCCGCTGGTCTGCCTCGTGCTCCAGGGCAGCAAGCATGTGACGATGGGCGCAAACAGCTTCACGTTCCACGCCGGGGATTCGCTGCTGATCACCGCGGACGTGCCGACCGTCAGCCAGATCCTGCAGGCAAGCCCCGACGCGCCCTACCTCTCGCTCGTGCTGGACCTGAACCCCGCGGTCATCGCCGAACTCTGCGTGGAGATGCAGGCAACCGCCGCGCCCGGCGGACTGGCGATACGCTCCGCACCGACGGACAGCGAGGTAAGTGACGCGGCACTGCGCCTGATGCGCTTGCTCGATCGTCCGGCCGCCGTGCCGGTGTTGCATGCGCAGCTCGTGCGCGAACTGCATTACTGGCTGCTCGAAGGCCGTCACGGCGCGGCCATCCGCCAGCTCGGCTATCCGGATGGACAGGCGCAGCGCGTCGCCCGCGCCGTCGCGCTGCTGCGCGCGGAGTTCGCCCAGCCGCTGCCGGTCGACAGGCTCGCCGCCATCGCCGGCATGAGCCCATCCTCCTTCCACCAGCATTTCCGAAAAGTCACCTCGCTGTCACCCCTGCAATTCCAGAAGCAGTTGCGGCTGATCGAGGCGCGGCGGCTGATGCTGTCGCAAGGCGCCAATGCCAGCACCGCCGCCTATGCCGTCGGTTATGAGAGCGTGCCGCAGTTCACGCGCGAGTACCGCCGCATGTTCGGCCTGCCGCCGGCGCAGGAAACCCAGACAGCCCGCAGCCTCACGCTGGAATCGGCTTGACGCAAAAAGCCCGGCACAAGGCCGGGCTTTGTCATTCTCTCATCTCCGGCGTCAGACGAGCCGGCTCTGTTCCAGCGCCGCTTCCACGAAGCTCGCGAAGAGCGGATGCGGATCGAGCGGGCGGCTCTTCAGTTCCGGGTGATACTGCACGCCGATGAACCAAGGATGATCCGGATATTCGACGGTCTCCGGCAGAACGCCGTCCGGCGACATGCCGGAGAACACCAGGCCGCAGCCTTCCAGCCGGTCCTTGTAGTCGACGTTCACTTCGTAGCGGTGGCGGTGGCGTTCGGAAATATCCGTCGAGCCGTAGATGTCGGCGATCTTCGTGCCGCCCTTCAGCGAGGCGCGATAGGCGCCAAGCCGCATCGTGCCGCCGAGGTCGCCGGAGGCCGAGCGCTTTTCCAGCTCGTTGCCCTTCACCCATTCCGTCATCAGGCCGACGACCGGATCGGCGGTCTTGCCGAATTCGGTGGAGGATGCCTTCTCGATGCCGGCGAGATTGCGCGCCGCTTCCACGACCGCCATCTGCATGCCGAAGCAGATGCCGAAATAGGGCACCTTGCGCTCGCGGGCAAAGCGCGCCGCATTGATCTTACCCTCGGAACCGCGCTCGCCGAAACCACCCGGAACGAGGATGCCGTGCACCTTTTCAAGGTACGGCGCCGGGTCTTCCTTCTCGAAGACCTCCGACTCGATCCATTCGAGCTTGACCTTGACGTGGTTCGCAATGCCGCCGTGGTAGAGCGCCTCGATCAGCGACTTATAGGCATCCTTGAGGCCGGTATATTTGCCGACGATGGCGATCGTCACTTCGCCTTCCGGCGTCTTGATGCGATCGGAAACCGTCTGCCAGGCTTCAAGCCGCGGCTTCGGCGCCGGCTCGATGCCGAAGGCGGCGAGCACTTCGTCGTCCAGGCCTTCCTTGTGGTAGGCGAGCGGCACGTCGTAGATCGACGCGACGTCGAGTGCCTGGATGACGGCGGTCGCACGCACGTTGCAGAACAGCGAAAGCTTCTTGCGCTCGGCTTCCGGGATTTCGCGGTCGGCGCGCACCAGCAGGATATCCGGATGGATGCCCATCGCCTGCAACTCCTTGACGGAGTGCTGCGTCGGCTTGGTCTTCAGTTCGCCTGCGGCCGGAATGTAGGGCATCAGCGTCAGGTGGACATAGACGGCGGTGCCGCGCGGCAGGTCGTTGCCGAGCTGGCGGATCGCTTCCATGAAGGGCATCGCCTCGATATCGCCCACCGTGCCGCCGATCTCGCAGATGACGAAGTCGTAGTCGTCATTGCCTTCGGTTACGAAGTTCTTGATCTCATTGGTGACGTGCGGGATGACCTGCACCGTCGCGCCGAGATAGTCGCCGCGGCGTTCCTTGTCGATGATGTTCTTGTAGATGCGACCGGTGGTAATATTGTCGGTCTTGGTGGCCGAGCGGCCGGTGAAGCGCTCGTAATGGCCGAGGTCGAGGTCGGTTTCCGCGCCGTCGTCGGTGACGAACACCTCGCCGTGCTGCGTCGGGCTCATGGTGCCCGGATCGACGTTCAGATAGGGGTCCAGCTTCCTGAGACGCACGCGGTAACCGCGGGCCTGAAGGAGAGCTCCGAGTGCAGCGGCGGCAATGCCTTTTCCGAGGGAAGAAACCACGCCGCCTGTGATGAATACATATCGCGCCATGGGAGTCACCGGATACCTTTTCAAAATCGATTCCGCCACCGAAAAATCACCTTGGGCGTGATTTCGGAAGACGCAATCGTCGTTTTACACAAGAAGAAGGCCGGTTGGATTTCGCCAACCGGCCGGTTTGTTTTTCAGCCCCTGCGGCTTACTGGCCGCTCGGCACGCCGGAGTTCTGCTCCGTACCCGTTGCGCCGCCGGTCGTGCCGGTGCCCGTCGTCGTGTTGCCCGTGCCGGTCGTCGTGTTGCCGGTGCCCGTACCCGTGCCGGTCGCAGCGCCGCCTTCGGTCGGAACGGTGTCGGTGCCGGTCGTCGCAGGCGTCTGGTTGTTGTTCTGCGTGCCCTGGTTCTGCTCGGCCCCGCCGAGCGCATCGAGAACGCCGCCCGTGCCGGTCGTGCCGGGAATACGGTCGAGAATGTCGGTCGGCTGCGTCTCGTAACGGGCGAGGATGCCCATGCCGAGCGCCAGCACGAAGAACAGTGCGGCCAGGATCGCAGTGGTGCGCGTCAGGGCATTGGCCGTGCCGCGGGCCGACATGAAGCCGGAGCCGCCGCCGATGCCGAGGCCGCCGCCTTCCGACCGCTGGATCAGCACGACGCCGATCAGCGCGACGACGACCATGAGATAGATGACGAGCAAGATGGTCTGCATGTTTCAGGATCCCGGCCAGACGGCCCAAATTTCAGGTTTGCGGCTCAATATACCAAGCCGCGCACCATTCCAAGCCCTTACCGGCCAATCCGCCCGCCCTTTTGCGGGCAGGCCATTGGCGTCTCAGGCCGTGAGCTCTTCGTATGCCCGGTAGATGGCAAGGAAGTCGTCGGATTTCAAGCTCGCGCCGCCGATCAGCGCGCCGTCGACATTGGCCACACCCATCAGTTCCCTGGCATTGCCCGGCTTCACCGAGCCACCATAGAGAATGCGCATCGTGGCGCCCTCGCCGGCAAAACGCGCCGTCAGTTCCGCGCGCATGAAGGCATGCGCCTCTTCCACGTCGGCCGCCGTCGGCGTCAGCCCCGTGCCGATTGCCCAGACGGGTTCATAGGCGATCACGGTGTTGTCCGCCGTCGCCCCATCCGGCACGGAGCCGGCAAGCTGCGTCTTCAGCACGTCCAGCGTCTTGCCGGATTTGCGCTCGTCGCCGGTCTCGCCGATGCAGACGATGGCGACGAGGTCGTTCTGATGCGCGATCTCGGCCTTGGCGCGCACCAGCGCGTCGCTTTCCTTGTGATCCGTGCGGCGCTCGGAATGGCCGACGATGACGTGGCTGCCGAAGCAATCGGCGATCATTTCCGCCGAAACGTCGCCCGTATGCGCGCCGGAGGCCTTTTCATGGCAATCCTGCGCGCCGATCAGGAGCGGGCTGTCGTCGCAAAGCGCCGTCGCCACATAAAGCAGCGTTGCCGGCGGGCAGATCAGCGCCTCGACCTTTTCGGAAAGCGGTCCCTTCACGCCTTCGGCCATCGCCTTGATCTGGTCGAGCGACGCGCGCGTGCCGTTCATCTTCCAGTTCCCGGCAACGAGCGGGGTTACGTCCGGTGTCATGAGGCCTCCCTGTCCTTAAAGATTGTTGGCTTGCGGCGTAGCAAATCGAAGCCTACTGCGCAAACAGCCAGTTGAGCGTTTCGCGCCAATCGGTCATCCGCACCGGCGTGCCGTGGCCGCCGGTCTGGAACAGCACGAAGCGCGCCGGGACGCCCGCCTTCCTGAGCTTGCGGAAGACGGCGATCTGGTCGTTCGCCTGGTAGACGCTGTCGCTGTCGCCATGGGTGAAGAAGACCGGCAGTTTCGCCTTGAAGGCTGCGGTCTTGGCATAATCCCCATCCGCCGCCCCGCCCATCAGCACCATGCCCGAGAGGCTTTTCACCGCCGCTGGGTCGCGCGCCACGCGGGCGCAGATGAAACTGCCCATCGAGGCGCAGGCGAGGATGACCGGCGCATCCGGCGAAAGCGCCTTGGCGGTGAGGATGAGGCCGGAAATGCGCGCCGCCCCCTTGTCGTCGAAGGAGGGAACGCTCGCCGCATAATAGACCCCGCCACCCCGCACCGCGAGATTTTTGAGCCGGTTGAAATTGCCGCCGAAATTCCAGTCGTTGTTGCCGAGCCGCCGGTCGCCGCCGCGGCCGTGGATGAAGATGACGGTGAAGGCCGCGCCCTCGCCGTTGCCGGTCATCGCCACGTCGATCGGCCCGGCGGGTGTGTCGAGCGTCACATTCTTCTGCGCCTTCTTCACCGCCGTCGAGACATAGGCCGATTTCACCCGGCGCTCCGGCACCTGGTCGCGCCCGTTGATGTCGCGCATCTCCTGGTAATCGACGACGCTGAGCGCGCCGTCGTCGGAGGTCTCGATCACCGTGCCATAGCCGAAAAGCTCGTCCTTCCAGGGTTTCAGCGTCAACGCCGCCGCGTCCTGAACCGCAAGCGCGGTGAAAACCGCGGCGAAAACCAGCCGGCGAAGGCAATGAACTGTGGACTGAGGCATGAACTGTCGCTCCCTGGGGCTGGCGATACTTGCCATTCGCCCGCGCGCAACGCAATCCTCGCCCAGCGGTTGGCGCGGCCCGGCATCGCGAAAACCCACGGAATCTGGCAGAGTCGCGAGTGATTCGCCCGCGACCTCATTTGTGCCAAACCCCGATCTTCCCGGATCGGCGGGAGAAAATGGCAAACGGAACAAAATCTGAACGGCCCATGCAAGACGACAGCAACGACCTTTTCGCCAACGTTCCCCCCCAACCCGCCGCAGCGTCCCCTGCACCGGCGGAAAAGCCGGCTGCCGCCCCACCGCGCGAGGCGCGCGCCGTGCAGCCCATCAGCGAAGGCTCCGGCGGCTACGATGCCTCGGCAATCCGCGTGCTGGAGGGCCTGGAGCCCGTGCGCATGCGGCCCGGCATGTATATCGGCGGCACGGACGAAAAGGCGCTGCACCACCTCTTCGCCGAAGTCATCGACAACTCGATGGACGAAGCGGTCGCCGGCCATGCCAACTTCATCGACGTCAACCTCGATGCCGAAGGTTTCCTGACCGTCACGGACAACGGCCGCGGCATCCCGGTGGAAAACCACCCGCAGATGCCTGGGAAATCGACGCTCGAAGTCATCCTCACCGTGCTGCATGCCGGCGGCAAGTTCGACGGCAAGGCCTATGAGACCTCGGGCGGCCTGCACGGCGTCGGCGTCTCTGTCGTCAACGCGCTGTCCGACCATCTCGAAGTCGAGGTCGCCCGCAACAAGAAGCTCTACCGCCAGCGCTTTTCGCGCGGCAAGCCGGTCGGCGGCCTGGAAGAGCTTGGCGACGTGCACAACCGCCGCGGAACCAAGGTACGCTTCCACCCCGACCCGGAAATCTTTGGCGCCCACGCACGATTCGACCCCGGCCGCGTCTTCCGCATGGCCCGTTCCAAGGCCTATCTCTTCGGCGGCGTTGAAATCCGCTGGAGCTGCGACCCGTCGCTGCTGCTGGAAGGTTCGGAAACGCCGGAAAAGGCGGTCTTCCATTTCCCCGGCGGCCTGAAGGATTATCTCCAGGCGACGCTCGGCAAAGACTACACCGTCACCCGCGAAATCTTCGCCGGCAAAAGCGAAAAGTCCGGCGGCCACGGTTCGCTCGAATGGGCGGTCACCTGGTATGGCGGCGATTCGCTGATCCACTCCTATTGCAACACGATTCCTACGGCCGACGGCGGCACGCATGAGGCGGGTCTGCGCATCGCGCTCACCAAGGGTCTCAAGGCCTATGCCGACCTGACGCAGAACAAGCGCGCCAAGGACATCACCACGGACGATGTGATGATTTCCGCGGTCGGCATGCTTTCGGTCTTCATCCGCGAGCCGGAATTCGTCGGTCAGACGAAGGACAAGCTCGCGAGCGTCGAAGCCCAGCGCATCGTCGAAAACGCATTGCGCGACCCCTTCGACCATTACCTCGCCGACAACCCCGGCGAAGCGGCCAAGCTTCTCGAATGGGTGATCGAGCGCGCCGAAGAGCGCATGCGTCGCCGCAAGGAAAAGGAAGTCAGCCGCAAGACCGCCGTGCGCAAGCTGCGCCTGCCCGGCAAACTGGCCGACTGCTCGCAGAATTCCGCCGAAGGCGCCGAACTCTTCATCGTCGAGGGCGATTCGGCCGGCGGCTCTGCCAAGCAGGCGCGCAACCGCGCCAACCAGGCCATTCTTCCCTTGCGCGGCAAAATCCTCAACGTCGCCAGCGCCGGCCGTGAAAAGCTCGGCGCCAACCAGCAGATTTCCGATCTCGTGCAGGCGCTCGGCTGCGGCACGCGCACGAAATACCGCGAAGAGGACCTGCGCTACGAGCGCGTCATCGTCATGACCGATGCCGACGTGGACGGCGCGCATATCGCCTCGCTGCTCATCACCTTCTTCTACCAGGAGATGCCGGATCTCGTGCGCGGCGGCCACCTCTTCCTCGCCGTGCCTCCGCTCTACCGCCTCAGCCAGGGCGGCAAGACGCTCTATGCCCGCGACGACCCGCATCGCGAGGAGCTGATGCGCACCGAGTTCAACGGCCGCGGCAAGGTGGAAATCGGCCGCTTCAAGGGTCTCGGCGAGATGCTGCCGGCGCAGCTCAAGGAAACCACGATGGACCCGAAGAAGCGCACGCTCCTGAAGGTCGCAATCGACGACGTCGACTTCGAAGGAACGCGCACCGCCGTGGACGACCTGATGGGCACCAAGCCGGAAGCCCGCTTCCGCTTCATCCAAGAGCGCGCCGTCTTCGCCGACAACCTCGATATCTGAGGCATTGCCGCCTTATTTTCGCGGCAATGCCTGCCTCTAACCGGCAGCAACGAAGGCGGAAAGGACGGCCATGAAAGCTGCGCTCATCGTCATGACGATCATGGGCTGCGACGACAGCGCGACCCAGTGCCACTATATCGATACGGTCGGCAAGAGCTGGCAGACCGTGGCGCTCTGCGACGCGCAGGCCGAGACCTATATCAACCGCCACCAGGACAAGAACTATCCGGTGATCGTCGCCGTCTGCGAAAGCTCCGGCGACCGCATGACAGCGGATGTGGCAAAGCCAACGCCCGAGGCCAAACCCGCCGAAACCGTGACCACGGCCGAAGTGCCCACACCGGCCGAGACGGCCGAGGCCAAACAGGGCCTCGCCGCCCGCACGCTGAATTTCGTCAGGAAGGCCATCCCCGACAAGGCCGCGCTGAAGAACGCCGTCACAACGCCGGTGCGTTATGCCGAGGACGGCTATTCCTGGGTCGTAAAACGCTTCGCCGACTGATCAGGCCGCTTCGCGCGCCGCAATGAGCGCGTAGCTGCGCGCCGTCTGGCGCTGCTCGGCAATGGCCAGCCGCTCTACCAGTTCCAGCATGGATTGGCAGGAGGCATTGCCCGCCGCCCGTGCGCGCGACAGCAGGTGCTCGGACACCGAAAGCCCGTCGTCCTCGCCCTTCGCCTCGCGCCGCCAGAGCATGGTCGCCTCGGCGAAGAGCGCGCTGATATCCCGGCCGAGCCCGGCCGTTTCATAGAGCGCCCGCACCGCCGCCTCGCGGCCATCCGACAGGATGGAGCGGACGCGCCGCTCCGCCTGCCCCGAAAGATTGGTGATCGCCGAGGCGAAAAACTCGACGCGGCCGGTGCAGAGCGCATGCATGAGGAACACGGGCGTCAGCCGCCCGGTCAGGCGCAGGTGCTCGACCAGGGCCGGCATTTCCGCCGCGGCCACCTCGCCCACCATGCCGATCGTCGCCACGTCGCAGGCTTCGCGCGTGATGCGCTCGACGCGGCCGGTGCCGACCGCGGCCTGGATGAGCCCGAAGCCGGCCAGCGCCGTGCCGATCTTCTCGACCAGCGCATGGCGCGCATCGCTCGGCAGGTCCTCGCGGTCGAGCAGCAGCGCGCGGATTTCCGCATCGTCGCCGAGACGGTCGGCGATGCGCGTCAGGCTGCGCCGCGAAACCACCGCGCCTTCGTTTTCCAAAAGGGCGAGCACATCCGGCACTTCGCCGATCTCCGCAAGCGCTGCCGAAACGGCGCGCGAGACGAAGGAGCGGTTGGCGATCAGCATGCGCGTCACGTCATTGCCCTTGGCCGCCAGATCGACGAGATCGGCATCCGTCAGCAGCGACGAACATAGAATGATATGGGCGGCGATTTCCGGCTGGTCTTCCGCCAGCGGCAGGATCACGGCGCGCGGCGCATCCTCGCAGTCGGCAAGCGCCTCCGCCAGCGCAAGCCGCACCTTCGGCGCCGGATCGTCGAGCAAAAAGATCATCGCCATCTCGGCGGCGCGGCGATCGTCCGCACAGATCCGCGACCGTGCGTAAGCCCGCGCCAACACACTGGCCGCCTTCGCCCTGTCGGCTGCCCGGGCTGTCTCGACCCAACGGAGGAAAGCATGAACGATCAATGGACGCCCCAAACGCCTGCACCACAACTGCTACGAAAAACACGCTAGCGGCAAAGTGTTTAAGATTGGTTCACCATATCCGTTAACCGGATGGTCGTTGCCAGGAGCGGGCGCAAAGCCCTATGAAAAGGTATGGAACCGCTGCCCCACGCCATGCTTGAGACCGCCCCGCCCCCGGCGGGACGCGGCGCGCTGGTTTATGCCGGCGACTCAGGCATCAAGGGTCGTTTTGTCGTCGTAAACCCCGACGCCAGCCTCGAAATGCTCCGCCAAGCCTTTGCAGGCGGTGCCACCGGCATCGCCCTCACCGGCTGCCGCACGGGTGCCGACATCCAACGGCTGGCCGTCCTGCTCTCCGTAGCCGAAGCGGAAGAAAACCTAGCGGAAGGCAGTACGCCGATTCTCGCGATCACCGACGGCATCCTGCCGGCACCCGTGTCGCCGCAAGGCTTCTCCGGCAAAACCACACGGCTAGCCGGTCTGGTTTGGGACCAGAGGGGCCTTGTAAAAACCCTCGGCGTAGAACCGACCCGCACCGAAAGCGGCGAATGCCCCCCCACCTTCGCCGCAGCCCGCGCCGCCGTCCTGCTCACCGCCGCAGCCGCCTGCATCCCAGCCTACGATTCGGCCTCGGACCTCGCTGGAGAGCTTTTCCTGGCGGATTGCGACCGCTCACGCGACGACGGGTTCTTCGGGCGCCTCGCAAGCGACCCGGCACAGATGGCCATCATCCAAACAGTGTACGCAGGTGGCCGTGGATCCTCGGGTCAAGCCCGAGGATGACGGAGTGTGTGGGAACGACCGGCGAAACAGCACCGTCATGCGAGGACGACGGCCTGCGTGAGAACAGCGGGCAAAACAGTACGGTCGCGCGGGATGCATCAAGGGCGTCGGGGATATCAATAGGTGCGCTAACCCGCGCCGCGGCGCTCCCCCGACACAGGGCACCACCTCTCCTCCGTCATCCTCGGGCTTGACCCGAGGATCCACCCTCACCCAGCCTTCGGCCGCCCCATGGCGAAGACATCTGCCCCGCCGTCGCAATAATCCATGTAGCCCATCCGGCCGAGCGGGCGTGCGACCGCCATGTCGATCCTGCTGTCGCGCAGGATTTCCGGGCTGATGTGGATGCCGACAACCTGGCCGAACACCACCCAGTTGTCCGATTCCCGCCCGTCGAGATCGACCGGCCGCAGGATCTGCGTCGCGCGGCATTCGAGCGCCGCATAGGCTTCGCCGACATAGGGCGCATCGACGAGACGGCCGGTCACCGGCGTGAGCTTGGCAATGTCGAATTCGTCCACGCCGTAAGGAACGGCAACCGAGCTCGCATTCATCTCTTCGGCCAGATGCCGGCTCGCCAGCGAGCAGGTGAAGACGCCGGTCTCCTCGATATTCGTCACGCTGTCCTTGTGGCCGCTCGACGAGAACATCACGAGCTTCGGCCGGTCGCTGACCGCGTTGAAGAACGAATAGGGCGAGAGGTTCAGCCGCCCATCCCCCGCCTTCGTGCCGATCCAGCCGATCGGCCGCGGCGCGACGATCGCCTTGAAGGGATCGTGCTTCAGGCCGTGGGCGTTGTCCGCCGTCTCGTAGAACAGCGCGTCAGGTGTCATCGCCCACCCATGTGACGATCTCGGAAAGCTCCGGCCGCGGCCGTTCGGTCGGCGGCACGGTGGGCGTGCCGATATGGATGAAGCCGGCGATCTTCTCGCCCTCGTTGACGCCGAGGATCGCATAGGCGCGCGGGTCGTAGGCATACCACTCGGTCAGCCAGTTCGAGGAGAAACCATGCGCATTGGCCGCGATCACCATGTTGAGGCAGACGGCGCCCGCCGACATGAGCTGCTCCCATTCCGGAATTTTGAAGTGCGGTGCGGCGCGGCTGACGACGGCAACGACGACCGGCGCGCGGGTGAGCCGCGTGTTTTCCACCTTCACCATTTCCTCGGAAAGCTCCGGCTTGTCGCCGATCGCGATCTTGGCGAGTGCCTCGCTGATGCGCCGGCGCTCCTCGCCGCGATAGACGATGAAGCGCCAGGGGGCGAGCTTGCCGTGGTCCGGCACGCGCGAGGCGAGCGTCAGCATGGCCTCCACCTCGCCCTTCGAGGGGCCGGGTTCGCCCATCTGGAAGGCAGGGATCGACCGGCGGGTCGAAAGATAATCGATCAGCTTGATTTCGGTTTTCATCGGGAGGGAGTTCCAATATCTTGGCCCGCGGATGCGGCCTTGAAAATGCCATTAGCCGGGTCTTCAAGTGGAGCCTTACAGTCAGGAAGTCAACCGTCCCCATGCGCATGCCGCCCCATTCCGCCCCCCATTTCGGCATTGCCGTGAGCGTCGCGATCGTGACCCTTCTCTCGTCGTTGGCACCGGCTCGTGCGCAGGAATCGCTGGACAGTTTCTCCCAGATCGGCACCCCGCTGAAGAGCGGCAAGCTCACCTCGTTCAACCCGATCGTCACCGGCGAGGCGACGCCGGACAACCTGCGCGACGTGACCTGCGAGGCGCTGCTGACCAAGGACGGCAGCCCCATGCAGCACGGCCTCACCTGGCGCGTCTTCTCGCCGATCCCGGGTGCCGACGGCAAGCTGCCGCTGCTCGCCACCTCCGAGGGCGGCTCGGCCGCCTTCCAGCTGGTGCCCGGCGAATATTTCGTCAACGTCGCCTTCGGCCGCGCCGGCGCCACGAAGAAGTTGCTGGTGCCCACGGATGGCGACGTCGACAAGCAGGTCATGGTGCTCGATGCCGGCGGCATCATGCTGAATGCCGTGTCCGGCTCCGACGTGCGCATTCCGCCGAAGGAATTGAGCTTTTCGATCTTCGCCGCCGAAGTGCGCGAGGATGGCGAGCGCAACCTCGTCGTCGCCGAAGTGAAGCCGAATTCCGTGGTGCGGCTCAACGCCGGCACCTACCATGTCGTTTCCGACTACGGCACGGTGAACGCCGTGATCCGCGCCGATATCCAGGTCGAGGCCGGTAAGCTGACGCGCGCGACGATCCAGCACCGTGCTGCGAAGCTGACGCTGAAACTCGTCTCCGAGCCCGGCGGCGAGGCGATCGCCGACACGGCCTGGTCGATCCTCACCTCGTCCGGCGATACGGTCAGCGAAAGCGTCGGCGCCTTCCCGACGCTGGTTCTGGCGGAAGGCAGCTACATCGCTGTCGCCCGCAACAAGAACCGCATCTACCAGCGCGATTTCGCGGTGAAGGCCGGCGTCAATACCGATGTGGAAGTGCTGCTCGACGAAAACGCCAACGAGCAGAAGGCCGCCGCGGAAGACGTGGTGGACTAGCCTGCCCGCCGCATGAACGGTTTCGGCTTCGGCAGCGGCGCCATGGCGAAGACGGCCTCGTAGAGCCGCGCCATGATGTTCTTGCGGTCGCCCGCATCGAGCTCCGCCCAGGGAATGACGCCGCCGATGCGCGCGGCGATCGTCGAGCCGGAGAGTTTCTGGAACTCGCGGATCAGGAGCGACAGGCGCAGCGTCATCGAGACCTTGCTCGCCAGATGGAAGAGCCGGCCGTTCTGCCCCTCGAAGAAGACGGGAATGACGTTTGCCTGCGCCGACTGGATGAGCTTTGCCGGAAACATCTTCCACGGCAGGTCTTCCGCGCGGCCGAAAACCTTCTTCGCCGTTGCCACGCCGCCCGCCGGGAACACGATCACCGTCGTGCCCTCCTTCAGGAGCCGCACGGCTTCCGCCCGCGTCTTCATGTTGAGCGCCAGCGCCTCCTTGGTTTCCTCGAAGGAGACCGGCAGCGCATAGGGCTGCATTTCCGGCACTTTGAGCAGGTCGTTGTGGATCATCACCTTGAACGGCCGGCCGAGCTGCTCGGCGAGCGCCAGCACCGCAATGCCGTCGCCGATGCCGAACGGGTGGTTGGCGACGATGACGACGGGGCCTTGCGGCAGGTCCGGCGGCGGCCAGGAGCCCTGCACGCGCAGCCGCACATTGATGAGTTCCAGCATGTCGCCGAAGACCCGCGCGCTGTGCCCGACGATGGATTTGCGCCAGATGTCATAGAGCCGGGCGTAGCGGTTACGACCGGCGAGACCTTCCATGGAGCGGATGAACCATCGTTTGAGGCGCGGATCGTTTTCGTTGGCGTAGGAGAGTTCCTTGAACCGCACGGTATTCCCCAAAAAGATAATCCCGCACTAGCTAGCACGGGATCATTACAGTTTTCCGACAATCGGCGTAAACGTTCACGCCTTGCCGAGCTTGCGCTTCAGATCCGGGGCCATGGCTTCCAGCGTCAGCGCGGCGATCGCCTCGGTAAGCGACATCGCCGTCTGGTTCTGCGAACCCAGCCGGCGGATGTTGACGGAGCGTTCCTCCGCCTCCCGCTTGCCGCAGACCACGATGACCGGAACCTTGCTGACCGAATGCTCGCGGACCTTGTAGTTGATCTTCTCGTTGCGGAAGTCGGTCTCGACCGTCAGGCCCGCCTCGCGCAGAAGCTCCGCCACCTCGCGGCCGTAGTCGTCGGCATCCGAGGTGATGGTCGCGACCACCACCTGCATCGGCGCGATCCACAGCGGCATGTGCCCGGCAAAGTTCTCGATGAGAATGCCGAGGAAGCGCTCCATCGAGCCGCAAATGGCGCGGTGGATCATCACCGGCTGCTTCTTGTCGGAGTTCTGGTCGATGTAGAAGGCGCCGAACCGTTCCGGCAGGTTGAAGTCGACCTGCGTGGTGCCGCACTGCCATTCGCGGCCGATGGCGTCCTTCAGCGTATATTCGAACTTCGGCCCGTAGAACGCGCCCTCGCCCGGCAGGATGCCGGTCTTGATGTTGTTCGATTGCTGCTGGATCGTGTCCAGCACCTGCTTCATCACTCCCTCGGCCCGATCCCACAAGTCGTCGGAGCCGACGCGCTTTTCCGGACGCGTGGAGAGCTTGATCGTCACCTCCTCGAAGCCGAAATCCTTGTAGACCGAGAGGATGAGGTCGTTGATGCGCAGGCATTCCGCCGCCATCTGCTCGTCGGTGCAGAAGACATGCGCATCGTCCTGCGTGAAGCCGCGCACGCGCATCAGCCCATGCAGCGCGCCGGAAGGCTCGTAGCGATGCACATTGCCGAATTCCGCAAGCCGGACAGGCAGTTCGCGATAGGACTTCAAGCCATGCTTGAAGATCTGCACATGGCCCGGGCAGTTCATCGGCTTCAGCGCGAAGACGCGCTCGTCGTCGGTCTCGTCGCCGGCAACAGTCACCTTGAACATGTTGTCGCGATACCAGCCCCAGTGGCCGGAGGTTTCCCAGAGCGACTTGTCGAGCACCTGCGGCGCGTTCACCTCTTCATAGGTCCCGGCGAGACGGCGGCGCATATAGGCGACGAGCGTCTGGAACATGCGCCAGCCCTTGCCGTGCCAGAAGACGACGCCCGGCCCTTCCTCCTGGAAGTGGAACAGGTCCATTTCGCGGCCGAGCCGGCGATGGTCACGCTTTTCGGCTTCGGCGAGGATGTGCAGGTAGCTGTCGAGCTCCTCCTGCGTGCGCCAGGCGGTGCCGTAGATGCGCGTCAGCATCGGGTTGTTGCTGTCGCCGCGCCAATAGGCGCCCGCGACCTTCATCAGCTTGAAGGCCGTGCCGATCTGGCCGGTCGCGGCCATGTGCGGGCCGCGACACAGGTCGAACCAGTCGCCCTGGTAATAGATCTTCAGGTCCTGCCCCTCGGGGATCGCATCGACCAGCTCGACCTTGTACTTCTCGCCCTTGGCGGCAAAGACGTCCTTGGCCTTGTCGCGCGACCACACTTCCCGGGTGAACGGCTTGTTGCGCTGGATAATCTCCTTCATGCGCTTTTCGATCTTCGGCAGATCGTCCGGCGTGAAGGGCTCATCCTTGGCAAAGTCGTAATAGAAGCCGTTGTCGATGACCGGGCCGATGGTCACCTGCGTGCCCGGCCAAAGCTCCTGCACCGCCTCCGCCATCACATGGGCGGCGTCGTGGCGGATCAGCTCCAGCGCGCGATCGTCCTCGCGGGTGACGATCTCGATCCGGCCGTTCGAAACGGTCTCGGAGAGATCGCGCAACTCGCCATCGAGCGCAATCGCAATCGCCTTCTTGGCCAAAGACTTGGAAATCGCCTCGGCAACATCACGCCCGGTCGAGCCCGCGGGATATTCGCGGACGGAACCATCGGGAAAAGTGAGGGAAACGGGTGCAGACATCAAAAAATCTCCTATCCAGTCCCGCCAACGAATGCGGGTGGTATGCGAGGGTAAAGCCGGAATGCCGGCGCGTGCGTCGCGCGGTATAAGGGGAAAATGGGGGGATTGGAAGGGGTGGCAGTTCAGCACCCCACTCCTCTATCGCTAGGTAGTGGGCTTTCGCCAGGAGTGTTTTTTGCCTTTTACCTTAGGAACCTGCTCCAATTGGCCGCCATCCCTCAAACGATAGAACACGTTCTTCATAGTATTTTCCGACTTAATCCCAGTCAAATCGCGTGCAATCTGATTTGTTATTTCGTTGTTTTCCTTTAGGTACTCCAAAACAATTTGCTCTGGTGATGCCAAGCTTTCGTGACGCAAAATTACAAGAACTGAAGATTCAGTTTCTTGGAATTCCGGCCTCTTCAAGCGCAGCTTTTCCATGGCTTCAAAAGCGGTATTAATACCTTCGCCAACATCCTTATTTGGAGGATTCTTAAATTTATTGATAATCCTTACAATTCTAGGATTTCTGGCGAACTGTGTTTTCGCTATATTTCCAATTGTGACATGACCAGGTAGCTTTCCTGGGCTTTCTATCTCAACTCTATTATCAAATATACGAACTTGAACGTCCGCGGCAACACTATAATCACGATGAAGGACCGCATTAGTGAGAATTTCGTGCAAAGCTTCTTGTGGGTATTCTACTTTTCCATGCCAGCCGGGCCAATCTTCTCAATTCCTTCGATAATTTCCTTAACCCGGTCAACGGCATCATAGATTAGATTATATATCGGCCCTTCAATAGTTTCAGGGTCAGACGATAAGTAGTCCCTTTCAGCTTCGGCTTTCGTTTTATAACGCAATATCTTGATAGCTGAGCGCTTAGGTAGCGAGGCTTGAGGGTTGTCCGAAAAAAGAAGCACGCTCGCGACGGTTGGAGTGCCATCAATCAACAAAAATTGTTTCTTAAGCCACTCCGCAGGTTCTCCCGTCGGAACCGCATCAATAAGAAACTCGATAACAATATTCGAGTTTGTAACCTCGTCAGTCTCGACTGCCATCTTCTCATTTTCGTAAGATCGGACACCCTTATCGTATTTTAGGCGTTCAAGCGCTTCATCTTTTAACGGAAGGTTAGACGCATTATTTCGCCTATATACGCCACCATCAGTTGAATGAGCGACACTTTGTGTCTTTGAAATTGCCAAATAAAGAACTAAGCCAGGCGCGCCTTGATATCGAAGGAATTGGCCTGAAAAATTGCTTCCTAGTGGGTCTAATTCTGACATCACTTGAAATATGGCATTCGCCTCTTCCTGATCAGAAAAGCCATCCCAAGAACGCTTTTTTCCATCTGCGACGTCGAGCTCTTCAATGCCAACGTAAACTTCACCGCCACTTGCGTTTGCGAATGCTGAAATTGACCGAGACAATTTTGCGGGTGCAATTCGCTTACTTTTAAGGTCGCAAAAATAGCTCTCTTGTAACCCCAGAATTCCGCCAAATTCTTCTTTAGATACATCCCTTACGTCTACCACAATTCACCCCTTGGTTGTTGAGAACAGAATGCATCCCAGAATTTGGCTGTCAACGAAAACCCGCGACAAACAGGGGCAACACAGGCCTCAACGTCTAAATTCACCTCCATAATTTTCTCTGCCCCCAAACCTACCGTATCCTAAAAACCTCCTTCCGACGCCGGACGGATCGCGTAACGTGTCGATGCGGGCGAGAGGAGACACTTTCTTTTACTGCCGGGACATGTGGCAGGAGCGGAAGAGGCGCGAAACGCTGCGGGAATGCGAATTTCCGTTGTGACAGGCTTCCCGCTTCCCCGCGTACGCGAGGTTGGTTTAGAGCCGCCATGCAAGCCGCTCTGCCCCGTCAGCCGAGCATCGCCGCGAGGCCGTTGACGGTGTTGGCGTTGCGCAGCGTGCCGATGCCGAGTTTTTTGGTCGTCAGGTGCGAGAGCAGTTTCGTTTCGCTCGGCTTGCCGCGAAAGTCGATCCAGAGGTCGCCGTCGACGAGGGCGAGGCGCAGTTCCGGGGCGGCCAGCTTTTCGAGTTTTTCGAGGGCCGCGGGGCCGAGCGGTTCGCGCATCACGCGCACGCAGACATTGGCGCCGTCATCGCCCGGGAATGGATTGCCGGCGGCGAGCCGTTTCCAGGCGTCGGCGCGGCGCAGGATGATATCGACATGTTTGCCGAATGTTTCGCGGAATGCCGCTTCCAGCCGGTTTTCCAGCGTCGCGAGGTCCGCGTGCTGCGCATCGAAGACGAGGTTGCCGGTCGCGACCAGCGTGCGGGGATTGGCAAAGCCGAGCCTCTCGGCCATCGCCTTCAGCTCCGCCATCACGACGCGGCGGCCCGGGCCAAGCACGATCGAGTGCAGGAGGGCAACATGGCTGATCATGCGCGCCAGATATCCTGTGGCGCAGCGTGCGCGGCGTGGCGAAAATTCATCGGCACGGTCACGGCCTTGCCCCTTCCCGGCTTTTTGCCACGCGCCACAGCCGCCACGGCGCCCACCAGCGAAAGCGGCTCTCCAGCGCCTCCGGCACGGGATCGAAGCCATGCGTGCCGCCGGGGCCGCAGCGGGCGACGCGGAACAGCGCCAAAAACCCGCCCTGCCACAGGCCGTGGCGGGCGATCGCCTCAAAACCATATTCCGAGCAGGTCGGCAGGTGCCGGCAGCCATGGCCGATGAAGCCGGAGATTGTCAGCTGGTAGAGCCGGATGAAGCCCATGCCGGCAAGGCGGCCCGGCGTGCGGCGGAACGGCCCCGGCCAGTTGCGGCCCCTATAGGCGAGCCGCGCGCCGGCATGCCGGCAATCCGGGGCGTCGCACACCGCGCCTCACCCCGCCTTTTCCAGCCGCTTCGCCTCGATCTGGCCGATGGCATCCACCACGGCATCGAAGGTCAGCATGGTGGAGGCGTGGCGGGCCTTGTAGTCCTTGACGGGCTTCAGGAAGCGCATGTCCTCGAAGCGGCCGTCCGGCCCCTCGCCGTCCGCCTTCAGCATGGCGAGCATTTTTTCGCGCGCGTCGCGGATTTCGGCGGTCGTCGCGCCGATGACGTGGCGCGCCATGATCGAGGAGGACGCCTGGCCGAGCGCGCAGGCCTTCACCTCATGGGCGAAATCGGTGACGCGGTCGCCATCGAGCTTCAGGTAGATCTTGACGCGCGAGCCGCAGAGCTTGGAATGGGCGCCGGCCTCGGCATCCGCGTCGGCGAGCGTGCCGATGCGCGGGATATTGCCGGCGAATTCCAGGATGCGGCTGTTATAGATATCGTCCATCATGGCCCTGTTTTTCGCATTTTTTGCGGAATCTTCAATGATCCGAGGAGATTATTCCGGTGTCGTCGGTAAAAAAGCATGCCGCGTCGCATCGCGCCTCTTTCGCAGCCGTCGTTCGATACTATATGATAACTCGTATTGGGGTGAGCGTTTTGCAAGGCGCAAAACATTCACCTGTTGATTGGGAAACCGTGCCGGACGGTCAGCGCACTGATAAGCGAAGACCCGAAAGCCCCGGAGCCCGCCGACGGAACCCAAGCCTGCAGGGTTAGGCGAATGGCCAGTGGCGAGTCCGATATACAGGTCAGGTAGCCTGCAGAAAGGTCATTGGGTCCATGGACGCCATAGTCACCAATTTTCCGCGTGTCGACGATCCGTCCGGCCGCCCCTCGCAGAAAGAGGCGGAGGATGCCGTTCGCGTCCTGCTTCGCTGGGCGGGCGACGATCCGGAGCGCGAGGGGCTGCTCGACACCCCTGCCCGCGTCGCAAAATCCTATCGCGAGCTGTTTTCCGGCTATGACCTCGCCGCCGAGGACGTGCTCGGCCGCACCTTCGAGGAAGTTGCCGGCTATGACGACATGGTGCTGGTGAAGGACATTCCGTTCTTCTCGCATTGCGAACACCATATGGTGCCGATCATCGGCAAGGCGCATGTCGCCTATCTGCCGAATGGTCGGGTGCTGGGTCTGTCGAAGATCGCCCGCGTCGTCGAAATCTTCGGCCGCCGGTTGCAGACGCAGGAAACCATGACGGCGCAGATCGCGCGCTCGATCGACGAGACGCTGAACCCGCGTGGCGTGGCCGTGATGATCGAGGCCGAGCATATGTGCATGGCGATGCGCGGCATCCAGAAACAGGGCTCGACAACGCTCACCACCACCTTTACCGGTGCCTTCAAGACCGAACCGACCGAACAGGTGCGGTTCATGACGATGATCCGGAGCTAGGCGACAAGCCGGCTCCGCGCGACGGAGCCGACCGCCATGACGATCACCTTCAAATCCCCCTCCAAGGACAAGGCCGAGCTCGAAACCGGCCCGGACTTCACGCCGCGCTTCGACGAACACGGCCTGGTGACGGCCGTGGTGACGGATGCGAAGGACGGCGAATTGCTGATGGTCGCCCACATGAATGCCGAATCGCTGGCGCTGACCGTGGAGACCGGCATCGCGCATTACTGGAGCCGTTCGCGCAATTCGCTCTGGAAGAAGGGCGAAACCTCCGGCAACCTCCAGACGGTCGTGGAGCTGCGTACCGATTGCGACCAGGATGCCGTATGGCTGAAGGTCTCGGTCGCCGGCCACGACGCGACCTGCCACACCGGGCGCCGCTCGTGCTTCTACCGCACGGTTTCGAACGGCCCGGAAGGCGCGGTGCTGACCATTACCGGCGGCGAACCGCAGTTCGATCCGGCGGCGATCTACGGTAAAAATTAAGCATCTGCGCGGATTCCGTTCAGTTACGGCACGGATTCACCAATTGGCAACCGGTCGGGACGCCTAATGCACGCCATGGCGGCCTCTATCCCCGCCACGGATCAGGACCATGGAACCCAATCGCTGTAGTGCGTCACGACCGGTTTCCAACGCCGCCCCGCAGGGGACGACGATCCGACGGGCAAGCGCCCGCCTTCCGTTTCGACAGGACGCACACGGGAAACTCCGCAGACGGGTTTTTCTCGCCAAAGTTCCCCGCGTCACAGTCTGCATCTATCCTGTCATTTATTGTGTAGCGGATAGGCCCGAGGCTCTGGAACTGATTGCTTCGGCGCGAATTCCTCTTCGTAACGGAGGCCCGGCATGCTGAACTGGAGTTTCAATCGTAGTCTCGTAACGGCGGATGCATCAGATCCGGGCGGCCCTTCCATGAACGACATGTCTCACATTCCCGCGCCGGCCCAGCCGCGCAAACCCAAGATCGCTCTGGCGCTGGGCGGCGGTGCCGCCCGAGGCTGGGCCCATATCGGCGTGCTGCGGGCGCTCGACGAGGAAGGCATCCCCGTCGGCATGATCGCCGGCACCTCGATCGGTGCTCTCGTCGGCGGCTGCTACCTCGCCGGCAAGCTCGACGAGCTGGAGGCCTTCGCCCGCTCGCTCACCATGCGGCGCATCGCGAGCCTGCTCGATTTCACCATTCGCGGTTCCGGCCTGTTCGGCGGCATGCGGCTGACGAAGCGCATGCAGGAGCACCTGGAAAACCTGTCGATCGAGGATCTCGACCGGCCCTTCGTGGCGGTCGCGACCGAAGTCAACAGCGGCCACGAGGTCTGGATCAACAGTGGCTCGCTGATCACCGCCATCCGCGCTTCCTATGCGCTCCCCGGCATTTTCGAGCCGATAAAGTGCAACAACCGCACGCTGGTCGATGGCGCGCTGGTCAATCCCGTGCCGGTCTCTGTCTGTCGCGCGCACGAGGAGCCGCTGGTCGTCGCCGTCAACCTCAACTACGATCTCTACGGCCGCTCGGCGGTCATCAAGCACAGCGCAAGCCAGCAGAAGATCGACGATCACAAGCAGGAAGACAGTGCTGCGCGCCTCGGGCTGACGAGCGTCATGGTGCAGTCCTTCAACATCATCCAGGACCGCATTTCCCGCGCACGCCTTGCCGGAGACCCGCCGGATCTCTCGCTGCATCCCAAACTGTCGGATATCGGCCTTTCGGAATTCCACCGCGCCGGCGAAGCGATCGACCGCGGCTACCTGGAAGCCAAGGCGCGGATTTTCGAGATCAAGCGCATGCAGGAAGCCGTGCTGATGCGCTGAGCGCTTTCAGCATGCAAAAACACGAGCGGGCGGAGCGATTGACATCGGTCCGCCCGAAATCGTTCAGGATCTGGCGATTAGCCGGAGATATAGGCCTTGATGGCTTCCGCTTCGTGCTTGATCGCCCGTATATGGGACTTCACCACGTCGCCGATCGAGATGATGCCGACAAGGCGCCCTTCCTTTTCCACCGGGATATGGCGGGCACGCAGCTTGCTCATCATTTCCATGAGGCCTTCGACGGTCTGGTTCTCGTCGCAGCGATGGACGTTGCCCCACATGATGGAGGAAATGGGTTTGTCCAGGCATTCCGCCCCGTTGCGGGCGACGGCAGCTACGATATCACGCTCGGTCACGATGCCGGCGATGCGGTCGTTGCGATCGACGATGACGATGGCGCCGATATGGTTTTCATGCAGATAGACGGCAGCCTGCTTGACTGTGAGCTGCGGGCCGCCGGTCACGACGTTGCGGCCTTTTTCGTCCAATATCGTCTTTACATACATGCGTACCTCCCGTGTGCATCATAACGCAGAGAGGCGGGACACCCGTGCAGGGATGCCCTGCCAGTAACCGGCGCGACATCCGCTTCCTCCCGCGTTATGCCGCTCCCGTTCCGGTGTGCATGTGCGAACCGGAACACGTCCATGGTGCGCCACGATAGAGGCGATTGCAAGACCGCTAATGGACTATCGTTAATCCCGGCGGCTTTCGGCGACCGCGACGTCGAACAGCGGGAAGAACAGGAAGCCGAACAGGAAGCCGCCGATATGCGCTTCCCAGGCGATCGCGCCGCCGGCGACCGAACCAAAAATCTGGCCGAAGCCGATCGAAAAGTTGGTCAGGAACCAGATGCCGGAAAAGACCAGCACGGAGCGGTTGGAAAGCGCTTCGGGGATGGTGAGGCGGCGGTTGAGATGGGCGAACTGCCGGCTGATGCGGCCGCTCGGCGAGAAGACGAAGCGGGCCGCCGCCCCCATCAGGCCGGACACCACGCCGGACGCGCCGACGACGAGAATCATCGCCCCCCAATGCAGCGCCGCGTGAAAGGCGACGGCGGCAATGGCGGAGAGACACCAGAAGAGAAAGAAGCGCCAAAGGCCGATGCGCCGCACGACCGGCGCGCCGAAGGCGACCATCCAGAAAGCGTTGAAGATCAGGTGTTCCCAGCTGCCATGCAGCAGCGAATAGGTGATCGGGCTCCACAGCCAGCCGAGATCCTGCTCGGAAAAGGGAATGGAGTAGCGTCCGGGAATGAAGGCGAAATGCAGGAGCACCAGCTCGTCCGCCTGGGCCGAGATCAGATAGGTGCGTACGACATGGATGACGGTGAGCAGGGCCAGGATCGCGACGAGGCTGCCCGGCAGGTTGAATGCCGGCTCCCGCTTGCGGAGGTCCATCCCGCCGCCCTGCATTCCACCGCCATCATCCGTCATGACCGATCCACCAAATTCATAAAATACGAGTCGCGCTTATACAGAGAAAAGAAAGGCCGTGCAGCTTTCGCTGACGGCCGGTGCCCCCAATCCCCGGGGCTGAAATGATGTGCAGTAAACCATTCCCTCGTGGAGGGATGACCGGATGTTCCCCCAACCACGCCGACGATGCAATCGAAAGCATTGGTTAACCTTAACGGCGCTCTGGCACGAAACTCGCTCCTCTCTTCGAAAAACCACCGTACGCACGGCCTTTCGTGCCGGAACGGAACAGAATCGATTGGAAGCGCGCATGCAGACGAAGGCCGTCACGGCACTTTATGATTACTGGACACGGCAGCGGGGCGAGCGCGCCGTGCCGCTGCGCAGCGCCATAGAGCCCGCCGACATTGCGCCCATCCTGCCCGATGTCTTCATTCTGGAACACAACAGGCTGGACGATCCCCGCTTCCGCCTTGCCGGAACGCGCCTCTGTGCGCAGTTCGGGCGGGAGCTCAAGGGGTCCGGTTTCGACAAGCTTTTCGCGCCGGACCTGCGTAACCGCGTCGCCCGGATCACGGAAAATGTGATGGCGCATGCGGCACCTGCCATCATGCAGATCGCGCTCGTCGACGGCAGCCTGGACACGACGGAGGCGGAAGTCGTGCTGTTGCCGCTCGCCACCAAGGGCAAGGCGGCAGACCGCATCATCGGCGCTTTCGCGCCCCTGCCCGGCCAGCGGCAACCGCTTTCGGCCTTCCGCTATGCGACGCTCGGCGCGCTTTCGGTCATCGATCCGAGCCGGGCGAAGAATCTTGGCGGCAACAGGCCGGCCGTGCCTATGCCCACCTCGATCATGGCGGTCCGGCCGGCCGGCCTCGGCCAGACGATGAGCCGCGTGCTGCATCTGAGGATCTTCGAGGGCGGTCGCCAGGGTGACGATGGGTGAGGCAGAAACGCCGGACTACAACCCGAAACGCCTCTAAGTTGTCGAAATGCACGCGTGTAACGACTTTTCAATGTGCGGGAAAACCTTCTGTTAACCCCGAAAGATTAAGAGTTGGAAAGAGATAAGATCATCAGGCACGCGCGCACATGTATTCATTCCAGCAAGCATCGCCCGCCGTCCGGAAACCGCAGCCCGATCAGCGCAGCTTCCAGCGCGTCTCGGTGAACCTGCCCGGCCGCCTGATGCTGGCCAATCACGAAGAATATGAATGCACCGTGCTCGACATGTCGCCGGGCGATGCCAGCTTCATCTGCCTGGGTCGTCCGCGCATGGGCGAACGCATCATCGCCTATGTCGATCATCTCGGCCGCATCGAGGGCACCGTCGCAGCCCTCAGCGACGCCGGCTTCGCGATCCTGCTCAATGCGACGGACCGCAAGCGCGAAAAGCTGGCGGCACAGCTCACCTGGATCGCCAACAAACACGAGCTGGGCCTGCCGGAAGACCGCCGCCACAACCGCCTGACGCCGCGCAACACCAGCACCGACCTGACGCTCGACGACGGCCGGCGCTACCCCTGCCGCATCATCGACCTTTCGATGTCCGGCGCGGCGGTCGATATCGACGTGCGGCCGGCGCTCGGCACGCCCGTGCAGCTCGGCCATATGAAGGGCCGCGTCGTACGCCATTTCCAGGAAGGCGTCGCCATCGAGTTTTCGTCCGTGCAGTCGAAGGATGCGCTGACCGCATTCCTGTAGCATTTCGGGACGACCACAGCTCGTATTGTACCATGAGGGCCCTGCAGGGCCCTTTGCTGTTTCAGGACGAGACAGCGCACCCTTCTCAAAAATAATCGCAAAAATATTTTTGGCCGCCAAAAGCGCCTTCAGGCCCCCTCGCACGACGAAAGGGGTGCCGTAGCCCCGTCGCCGGCAGCAACGTCGGACTTCGTCCCATGTGCTCCAACGGCATCGCCCCCCATTATCGCACCGAATATCGCTTTGGTCTCGGCCGGAAATTTCTTTGGAATCAAGAGATTGCGCCGATTACGCCAGGATCGGTCCAACCGAAAATTCATTCAAATTTTAATCAAATGTATTTCAAGTACAACTCAAATTCATCTCGAATTTTATTCTTGTTTTATACTTATACCACCTTGATTTGAACTAAGTTATACTTCCGGTTTTCGCGCAAGCTCAAAACATCCCTGTCATTGTGACCTCATCGAACGGGGACACACACAATGAAAAAAACGATCAAGACAGGGACGTTTGCCTTTCTCTTCTCTCTGGCTGCCGCAGGCGCCGCGATGGCGCTGCCGGCCAATATTCCGCTGGCGGGCAGCACCAACCAGCCCATCGGCCACTACGAATTCTGCAAGCAATACAGCGACGAATGCGGCCCGACCGGCAAGGACAAGGGACCCTTGGCGCTGACGCAGGAAAGCTGGAAGACGATCCTCAACGTCAACTACACGGTCAACACGGACGTGCAGCCGCTGACCGACATGGAGATCTACGGCGTCGAGGAACAGTGGACCTATCCGGACACCGTCGGCGACTGCGAGGACTACGTGCTCCTGAAGCGCAAGCGCCTGATCGAAGCCGGCATCTCGCCGTCGAACCTTCTGATCACCGTCGTGCTCCAGCCGAACGGCGAAGGCCATGCGGTGCTGACCGTGCGCACCGACCGCGGCGACTTCGTGCTCGACAACATGCGCAACAAGGTCTTGCTCTGGTCGCAGACCGAATACCGCTTCCTGAAGCGCCAGTCCTCGGCGAATGCCGGCAAGTGGGTGAAGCTGCAAGACGGTCGTGCCGACGCCGTCGGTAGCGTCAAGTAATCCCCGGCGCCAGAGCGGCGCCGCATGACGAGATTGCCCGGCGGCCCCGCCGGGTAATAAAGGGCCCGGTCAGTCCCCCAATCCCCGTCCCGACCATGGCCCTGCGGCCGGTTCTGCTGTCCCGGAACCGGCCGCTTTCTTTTTCAGCACCCCACCTATGCCCGATCTCAACCGAAAATTAACCCTGTTGGCAGACGCTCCGGCAAAGGTCGCCGCCCCTTAAAACCGGCTCCGACCAGGCACAGCGAGGGATGCGAGATGACAGTGGCAGCGACCGGCAGTGACGAACACGCCCCCCTGCTTTCCAACCGCCTGCTGACGCGCCTGACGATTTCCGTCGCGGTTCTTGCCGGCGTGACCGTCGCCATCAGCCTTGCCGGCCGCATGCTTGGCGAACGCATCGCGCTTGCCGGCCATACGGAAAGCGCCCAGCCGATCGATATCGTCATCGGCCAGGACCAGATCCGGCTTCCCGCCAACACGATCCGCTTCGAGGAACAACGCCAGACCGGCCGCGCCGAACGGGTCGATCTCTACCTGACCTGGCCCGAAATGAAGGGCTATTCCAATGCCGAGCGCGTAAAATTCAACGATGCCAGCCGCCCCGAAAGCCTGATTTTCCTCAATCTTTCGCAAAGCACAATGTCGAAGGACATGTCCGGCCGGCTGGGACCGATCTACAGCCACCTCTTCGACGACCGGCCCGAGCCCGGCCCGGCGGGGCTGACTTTGCAGCCTCTGAAGGACACGTCTGGTTATGGCGGCGAGGTGTTCTTCACCGGCGTGCTGCCGGATGGGTCCGATTATGCGGTGCGCTGCATGATGCCTGCCGACCCGTCGCAATCGACGAGCGCCGACTGCCAGCGCGATATCCACATCGGCCGCGATCTTTCTGTGCTTTATCGTTTTTCGAGCAGACTTTTGCCGCAGTGGCAGGCCATGGAGGCGCGCGTTCGCGACTATCTCGGCCAGTCCTTCATCGAGGACGGCCATCCCTCGTCCGCCCGCCTGAACCGATAAACCCCGTCGATAAAACCCGGCCAATCTCAGAAACCAATGATTCATCATAAACCGATTGGTAACGCTATCCCACTACTGTGCTGGGAACGGTCGTTCCGGGAAGTCCACCTCCGGATCACATGTGCAATCCAAGCATGAAGAGTAGCCTAGTGTCCCGTTCCGTATTCCTCGATTTTCTCCCCCGCTCTTGTCAGGCAATTGCCACTGCGGCGAAAGGTCTGGTGATCGTGGGGATGGTCGCCACCGTAGCCGTCGCGACCCCGGCCGAGGCCAATCCGAAATATTCCGGCATCGTCATCGACGCGAAAACCGGCAAGGTACTCTACAGCGAAGACGCCGATGCGCTGCGTTATCCCGCTTCGCTTACCAAGATGATGACGCTGTACCTGACCTTCGAGGCGCTGGAGGCCGGAAAGATCCGCCTCAACACCCGCGTTCCCTTCTCGAAGAATGCCTCCAGCGAACCGCCGACCAAGCTTGGCGTGGGCACCGGTAATTCCATCACCGTCGAGCAGGCCATGCTCGGGCTCATTACCCGTTCGGCGAATGACGCTTCCACGGCGCTTGCCGAATTCCTCGGCGGCTCGGAAGAGCGTTTTGCCCGCATCATGACGCAGAAGGCGCGTGCGCTCGGCATGACCCGCACGGTCTACCGCAACGCGAACGGCCTTCCCAATACGGCACAGGTGACGACCGCCCGCGACCAGGCCCGTCTCGGCATCGCGCTGCGCCAGCATTTTCCGCAATACTATTCCTATTTTTCGGTGCGCAGCTTCCGCTTCGGCAAGCAGACCATCAACGGCCATAACCGCCTGCTCGGCAGCGTGCGTGGCGTGGATGGCATCAAGACCGGTTATACCCGCGCTTCCGGCTACAATCTCGTGACCTCGGCCGTCGCCGATGGCCGCAGCGTCGTTGGCGTCGTCATCGGCGGCCGTTCGGGTGCGGCCCGCGACCAGCAGATGCGCAAGCTGATCGCCACCTACATGCCGAAAGCCTCGCGCCGCGGCGGCGGCGACCTGATCGCCGAAACCAAGGATGCGCCGACGCTGACCGCCGAAGCCGTGACGAAGAAAACGGCGACCGCGTCGCTCGCCGGCGGTCTCGACCTGCCGGAAAACGGCCCGATCCCGACCTATCGCTACAACGAAGCCCGCATCGAGACGGCCTATGCCGCAACGGCGGACGAAGGCTCGGAAGTCGTCGGCAAGCGCGCGCTCGCCGCCACGCTGAAGATCCAGCGCGACAGCGCCGTTCCGCCGGAAGACCTGACCGAACAAGGCGACACCGGCGGCGACGTCGACAAGCTGACCACATCCTCCACCGTTGCCGCCGTCGCATCGGAATCCGTGCCTTCGGGCTGGGTGATCCAGATCGGCGCAACGCCGGACCGCGGCCAGGCGCAGGACCTGCTTTCCAAGGCGAAGGACCAGGGCGGCAAGGCGCTCTCCAGCGCACAGCCCTTCACGGTCGCCGTCAACAGCGGCAGCCAGCAACTCTATCGTGCTCGCTTCGGCGGCTTCGATGGCCAGGATCGCGCTGCCGCAGCCTGCAAGGTGCTGAAGCGCAAGGGTTTCGCCTGCTGGGCCAGCCAGCAGTAAAGACGATCGGAGCGCGCCAGCGTGTTCGGCGCGCTTTCAAAAAACTACCGCCTTGCGCCCGCGACGGCCACCGGACAGGTTTTGCATACCGGAGGCTGCGGGGCGAAGGCAGGCGGATACCGTGAAGACGGTTCTGCCATCCTCGATTTGGTATTGCGTACGAGGCAGATCATGGCGATGAACGAAAACCAGTTCGATGTCCCCCCGGAAGCGCGCGACGAAAAGCGCAAGTCGCTGAAGGGAACGCTTCACCCGCTGCACGAGGCGGCGATGCGGATTGCGGATATCGGGCTCGGCCGTTCACGCAACAAGACGAAGGATCTCGTCGGCATGCTGCTCGCGCACGGCGCCCGCGCCTGGCGCTCCGGGCAGCCCGCCGCCGGGATCCATCTCCACGTCGGCGTCAGCGGACGTCGCCATCCGGTGCGCCTGCGCATACGCTGAGCCAAAAAACGCTTAGAGAAGTCCGAGTTCGGCAAGTTCGCGCCGAAGCTCCAGCGGCAGGTCGGCCGTGCCGTCGCCCATGTTCTTCAGGTCACGCGGCGCATCGTCGTCGGTGAGATAGCGCCAGCCTTGAAAGGCGCGGCGCGGCTGGTATTCGGTCTCGATGACCTCCGGCCCCAGCACCAGTTCGCAGCGCGAAATGCCATCCACATCGGTAAAACTCTTCAGGCCGAGCAGCGGCTGGCGCGCCTGCACCTGGCCCTTGATCACCCAATAGAGCGAGCCGCCGTCGAGCAGCTCCTGGTCGCGCTTGGGGATCATGCGTGTGATATGGCTGGAATGCGGCTCCATGCCCGCCGCGATCGCGATCAGCGAGCGTTCGGACACCCATTCGCGCAGGTCCTCGATCGAGTCCGCGCCGACACAGAGTTTGATGAGATGCAGGGCCATGGCTCTTTGAACGCTCTTGCGGCGGCCGGGTCAAGGGGCCGCCGCGTCGCACTCCACAGGGAAGAAGTAAGGAGCCTCAGCACTCCACCACGTTGACGGCGAGGCCGCCGGTGGAGGTTTCCTTGTACTTCTCGTTCATGTCGACGCCGGTCTGGCGCATCGTCTCGATACAGGCATCGAGCGGCACGAAATGCACGCCATCGCCCTTCAGCGCGAGCGACGCGGCGGTGACGGCCTTGACGGCGCCCAGTGCGTTGCGCTCGATGCAGGGCACCTGCACGAGGCCGGCAATGGGATCGCAGGTCATGCCGAGATGGTGTTCCAGCGCGATTTCCGCGGCATTCTCCACCTGTTCCGGCGTGCCGCCCATGACGGCGGCGAGGCCGGCGGCGGCCATGGCGGAGGCGGAGCCCACCTCCCCCTGACAGCCGACTTCGGCGCCCGAGATCGAGGCATTGTGCTTGATGATGCCGCCGACGGCCGCTGCCGTCAGCAGGTAGTCGCGAATGCCGTCCTGATCGGCATCCTCATGGAAATGCAGATAGTAACGGATCGTGGCGGGCACGACGCCGGCCGCACCATTGGTCGGCGAGGTGACGACGCGGCCGCCCGCGGCATTCTCCTCGTTGACGGCCATGGCGTAGACGGAAAGCCAGTCGTTGGCGAGCAGCGGGTTCGCCTTGTTGGAGCGCCACTCCTCCTGCAGCTTGTCGTGGATCGAGCGGGCACGCCGGCGCACCTTCAGCCCGCCCGGCATGATGCCTTCGTTTTTCAGGCCACGGTCGATGCAGCTCTTCATCGCGCCCCAGATGCGGTCGAGGCCGGAATCCAACTCCATGCGCGACATGGTCGCTTCCTCGTTCGCCCGCTTCATCTGGGCGATCGTCATGCCGGAGCGCCCAGCCATTTCCAGCATCTGCTTGGCGGAGGCGAAGGGGAACGGCACTTTCTTGTCGCCGGCGCGCGCCTTGCTGGCGCGCATCTGTTCGAGCTCGGTATCGGTGACGACGAAGCCGCCGCCGACGGAATAGTAGATGCGCTTAAGGAGCAGCCGGTCGTCGCGGTCGTAGGCGGAGAAGGTCATGCCGTTGGCATGGCCCGGCAGCGGGTTCTTCTTGTCGAAGATCAGGTCGGTCTTCGGCTGGAAGGCGTAGCCGGGATGGCCGGGCGGCGTGATGCGACCGGTGCGCTCCACCTCGCCGATAATGGCGTCCATCCGGTCCGGATCGACCGAATCGGGCCGCTCGCCCATCAGGCCGAGCACGACGGCGCGGTCGGAACCATGGCCGACGCCGGTATAGGCGAGCGAGCCGTGCAGGCTCATGCGGATGGTCGCGACCTGCGCGCCGGCGGGGCGCGGCCAGTCGGACGAGAGGATGAGGTCGAGAAAGCGGTTCGCCGCCGACATCGGCCCCATCGTGTGGGAGCTCGAAGGCCCGATACCAATCTTGAAGACATCAAATACCGAAAGAAACATTCCCGGACTTCTCCTTGCCGCGGCAGGCCACGCTTTGATCCTTGAAGCTACGTTATCATGCGCCGCGCATAAGGCGATCTCCCGACATCGGGTTTTACGTGCGCGACATTGCCTTCAGGATCGGACGATAAAAACAAAAACAGCGCGCCTGGGAGAGCGCGCTGTTTATGTAAGGACGATGGCCCGGTGTTTTCAGATGCCGCCGAAGAGATAGGCGATAACCAGGACTGCGCCAAAACCAAGGACTGCACGGGCGGTGACGCCCCAGCAGGATTTCTGAACAGTGCTTTCCATGATTTCCCCGATTGGAAGACTATCGCGATGGCGTGTTCGGCCCCGCATGGCGCCCTGTTTAATGAAGATTTCATGAAACCGCAATCGCGAAAAATGGCGAAACCAAGGCTCCGGGCACATAGGAGCCCCGCGCAAATTGCATGACCTGTCGCAAAATCAGACAGTTATCGTTTCGTGCCGCCTTTTGAGGCCGCCGTCATTCCGCCCAAGGTCTAAACAAGCCTGCGGCGGCGCTTGCAAAATGCGCGATCCATGGCAAAACGCTGAGCCATGAGCACACCCGATCTCGTCGCCCTCGCCATCTTCATCCTCCTGTGGACGGGATATTCCTGGATCACGGAGCGGGCAAAGCTGTTCGACCGCGTCAGCCTCACAAGGGCGATGAGTTCGCAGCGCGCGGTTTGGATCCGCAATGCCATGCACCGCGACCTGCGCATGATCGACACGCAGATCATGGCCGGCCTGCAGAACGGCACGGCCTTCTTCGCCTCCACCTCGATCTTCGCGCTCGGCGGCTGCTTTGCGCTGCTCGGCGCCACGGAGCAGGTCTTTGCCATTTTCAGCGACCTGCCGCTGGTGTTCCAGGGCAGCCGCGCCGGCTTCGAGCTGAAGGTCGGCGGGCTTGCGGTGATCTTCGGCTACGCCTTCTTCAAGTTCGGCTGGTCCTACCGGCTCTTCAATTATTGCACGATCCTGCTCGGCGCCATCCCGATGAGCGGCGACGTGCACAAGGACCCGGCCGGCGCGGACCTTGCCGCCGACAAGGTGATCCGCATGAACATCCTTGCGGCGAAACATTTCAACATGGGCCTGCGCGCCATCTTCCTGTCGATCGGCTATCTCGGCTGGTTCATCAGCCCCTATCTCTTCATCGCGACCACCTTCGGCATCATCATCGTGCTCGTCCGCCGGCAGTTCTATTCGGAAGCGCGCCTTGCTGTGCTGGAACGCCTGGACTGACAAGGATCTCTCACCGGCCACCTTTCGGCCATCCGCCCGGCGCAAGCTTGGCGTGACATTCTCCCATGGACCAAAGCAATGCAGCGACCCCGAACCATGACGACGACGGTGATTGACGGCAATTTGGCAGAAGGAAGCGCCGCAACGCGCCGCCTGCCCCGCATCCCGTTGATCGACCAGCTCCGCGCCATCGCGCTGATCGCCATGGCGATCTATCATTTCACCTGGGATCTCGGCTTTTTCGGCTATATCGCGCCGGAGACCGCCACGACCGGCGGCTGGAAGATTTTTGCGCGGGTGATCGCCGGGAGCTTCCTGTTCCTCGCCGGTTTCAGCTTGGTGCTCGGTCACGCGCAGGGTTTTCGCCCGCGGGCGTTTTTCATCCGGTTCGGCAAGATCGGGCTGGCGGCAGCGATCATCAGCGTCGCCACCTGGTTCGCCTTCCCCGACACGTTCATCTTCTTCGGCATCCTGCACGCCATCGCCGCCGCGAGCCTCATCGGCCTTCTCTTCGTGCGCCTGCCGGTCGTCGTCACGCTGCTGGTCGCCGCGGCGGCCGTCGCCGCTCCCTTTTACCTGCGCGCACCGCTGTTCGACCATCCGGCGCTCTGGTGGGTCGGGCTCTCGGTCAACGTGCCGCGCTCGAACGACTATGTGCCGCTGCTGCCGTGGCTGGCACCGGTACTGCTGGGCATCGCGATGGCCCGGCTTTTCGTCGCCAGCCCGCTGCCGGAACGGCTTGCCGGCTATGGCGCTACAACGAAAGTCTGGTGGAAAAGCCTGCTGGAAAAAGCGGGCCGCCACAGTCTCGCCATCTATCTTATTCACCAGCCCGTGCTGATCGCGCTCGTCTATGGCTTTTCCCTCGTGGTGCCGGCGCCTGCGGCCGACCCCGTCGAGAGCTACACCAAGAGCTGCGTCAGCGCCTGCGTCAACGAACGCGGCGCCGGCTTCTGCCAGAGCTTTTGCGGCTGCACGCTCACCCGGCTGATGGAGCAAAATCTCTTCGCCGACCTGAACCGCGGCGCGATCGACGTGACGAAGGATGAGCGCATCGCTGCGATCTCGTCGCAATGCACGGCAAATGCCGAAACGGAAACCGAGCTGAAGGAATAGGATCATGAATGCCTATCGCATGAAGCCGCTGGCCTTTCCCTGGCCCCCGCTGATCTACGGCGCGGCCATAGCGGCGGCCTTCCTGCTGCAGGCGTGGTTTCCGCTGGCGGTGTCCGACACGAATATCTGGATTGCGCGCGCGGCCGGCGGTGCGTTGATCATCACGGCGATCGTTCTGGATGTCTGGGCCATGCGCACGCTGCTCGACAGCCACACAACGATCATGCCGAACCGCTGCTCGACCCATCTCGTGACCTCCGGCCCCTACCGCTTTACCCGCAATCCGATCTATCTCGGCTATACGCTGGCGACGGCCGGCATGGGCCTTGCCATGCTCAATCCCTGGTGCCTGGTCACGGCGACGGTCGCCGCCGTCGTCACCAGTATCGTGGCGATCAAGCGCGAGGAACTGCACCTGCTCTCGCGCTTCGGCATCGATTTCGAGCGCTACTGCACCGGCACGTCGCGCTGGATCTGAATGGGGATTAAGTGCCGACGCCGATCTCGGCTAGGCGCGTCAGACACGCTTCCTCGACATTGTCGAGTTCGGTCAGCGTTTCCTCGATGTCACGCCGCTTCTGGCGCAACTCCTCGCGCTTTTCACTGACCTTGGCCATCAGCAATTCGAGCTGACCGACTTCACCCGGCGGGTCCTTGTAGACGCGGATGATGTCGCGGATTTCCGCAATGGTGAAGCCGATGCGGCGCCCGCGCAGGATTTCCTGGATCAGACGACGGTCGGCCGGACGGAACAGACGCGTGCGGCCGCGGCGCTCGGGATGGATCAGCCCCTCGTCCTCGTAGAAGCGCAGGGTGCGGGTGGAAACCCCGAATTCGCGCGTCAGCTCGGTTATGGTATAAAACTTGTCCACGCCTGCTCCGATCTCGTCTGAGCGGGCATTTTATTGACTTTTACGTATAAGTCAATTTTTTGCCTATCTTATCGCAAACCACCATGTTGCGAGGCCCAGAAACGCAAAGAACCCGACGATATCGGTGACCGCCGTGACGAAGACGCTGGAGGAGACCGCCGGGTCGGCGCCGGCGCGGTCGAGCAGCATGGGGATGGTGATGCCGGCGAGCGCTGCGGCGCACATGTTGATCAGCATGGCGACCGCAATGACGCCGCCGATGTTGACGTCGTGGAACCAGAGTGCCGCCACGCAGCCGATCACGATACCGAAGGCGACGCCATGCAGCAGGCCGACGCCGGCCTCGCGTCGCACGACGCGCCAGGCATTGTGGATGTCGAGGTCACGGGTCGCAAGCGCGCGCACCGTCACGGTCATCGTCTGCGAGCCGGCATTGCCGCCCATGCCGGCGACGATCGGCATCAGCACGGCAAGCGCCACGATCTCCTCGATCGTCGCCTCGAACAGCGAAATGACGGAGGCCGCGAGGAAGGCCGTCAGCAGGTTGACCAGCAGCCACGGCGCGCGGGACCGCACGGTCTCGATGGTCTTGTCCGACAGTTCTTCGTCGCCGACGCCGCCGAGGCGCATCAGGTCTTCCTCGGCCTCTTCCTGGATGACGTCGACCACGTCGTCGATGGTCAGCACGCCGACCAGGCGGCCGTTCTCGTCGACGACGGCGGCGGAGAGAAGGTCGTACTGCTCGAAGAGCTGGGCGGCCTCTTCCTGGTCCATCTCGGCCGGGATCGGGTGGTTCGTCTCGCGCATGATCGCTTCGATCTTCGTGTTGCGCGAGGTGCGCAGCACGCGGTCGAGATCGATCGCGCCGAGCAGGCGGAAGGTCGGGTCGATGACGAAGATCTGCGAAAAGCTCTCCGGCAGGTCGGCGTCCTCGCGCAGGTAGTCGATCGTCTGGCCAATCGTCCAGAACGGCGGCACGGCGACGAATTCCGTCTGCATGCGTCGGCCGGCCGTGCTTTCCGGATAGTCGAGCGAACGGCGGAGCCGGATCCGCTCGGTGAACGGCAGCTTGGAGAGGATCTCCTCCTGGTCCTCCTGGTCGAGGTCTTCCAGGATGTAGACGGCGTCGTCCGAATCCATCTCGCCAAGCGCCGCGGCGATCTGGTCATTCGGCATGTGCTCTACGATGTCGAGACGGATCGCCTCGTCGACCTCGGTCAGGGCCGCAAGGTCGAAGTCGTCGCCGAGCAGAGAGACGAGCTGGCGGCGCTGTTCCGGCTGGATCGCCTCCAGCAGGTCGCCCATTTCCGATTCATGCAGGCGCGCGACGTGGCGGCGCAGGAAGAGCAGGTCGCGATCGGCAATCGCCGCGCCGACATACATCAGGAAATCCGAGCGGATCGAGCCGTCCTCGGCGTAGATGTCCTCGCCGTCGAAGGTACTGTGTTCTGCCTGTCCCTTATGGATGCGGTGGTCGTCGCCGGTGTTTTCCATCGGGCCGCTCCTTGCGTCGGGATCGTCCCACCTGGCGCGCCGGCCGAGCAGAAACGACAGGGATTACGTGCAGGGTTTCCTCGAAGCGCCCCTCGCCGGGCGCGCCGCTCACCATCGTGCTAAAGCAAAGCGCGCGGCCGGTCCATCACCGAAAGCGGCAAAAGCCGGCGTGGGACAAAAATTTCGCAAGCTGTTGCAATTTCATGAAAATCACACGATTCGCGGCGCCCGGAAGCACCCGGGATTTCCCGCCTGCCGCAAACAGGCTAGGGATGGGAGCCCAGACACAGCCGGAGAAACCATGGCGATCCTTCCCATCCTGCGCTACCCCGATCCGCGTCTGCGTTCGCCCTGCCGCAAGGTGGAGCTGTTCGATGCGCGGCTGGCGACGCTCGCCGACGATCTCGCCGCCACGATGCGCGCAGCACCCGGCATCGGCATCACCGCCGCCCATGTCGGCGTGCTTGAACGGCTGACGGTGATCGAGCTCGAAGGGCCGGGCTCGCTCCGCGTCTATGTGAACCCGGAAATCGAATGGTTTTCGCCGGAGCTGCAACGCCACACCGAGGGCAGCGTTTCCATGCCCGGCATGACGGACGAGGTGGAGCGCCCTGCCCGCATCCGCCTCACCTATCAGGACCTCGCGGGCGGCACGCACAGCGAGGAAGCCGACGGCCTGCTCTCCGTCTGCCTTCAGCACGAGATCGACCAGCTCGACGGCATTTTCTGGATCGACCGCCTCTCCCGCCTGAAACGCGAACGCCTCGTCAAGAAATACAACAAAAACAAGGGCTGAATCGGACACGGGAAACCGGTGTTGACAGGGTTCGGGCGGGCCTTGAAACGGCCCCAATTGATTCCTTGTCAATGCGCGACAACAAGCCCAGTGTGATGGCTCCAGCAGCCATTGCCACGGGCGCTGTTGTTTGAGGGTTGGTTACCCTGGCCCCAAAAGGAAGGAGGACGTCATGTCTTCCGACGCCAAACTTGCCGCTATTTCCGAAACAGACATGCAGACGATCCAGTCGGTCCTCTTCCGCGCAGGTTACGACGTGGGCTCCGGAATCGGCGACGACTACAAATATAGCGCGGCCGCACTTCTGTTGATGCAGAAGATTCGCACCGAAGAGACATCCGCGGTGGCGCTCGAAGCCTATCTCGACGACCGGTTCGGCCGCTCCACCAAATACAAGGTGCTCTTTGCGCCGCTCCTCCCGCGCTACGCGATCCAGGGTTTGCCGGTGGTCGCCAAGGCGCTGATGCGCCCGATCGAAAAGCGCCGCCGCACCAATCTCAAAGAGCTGAAAAGCTGGGAGAACGAGGGCGGCTCGACCAGCGGAGCATAGACATGTCTTCCCGTTTGACGATGTCGATCCTGCTCGTCGTGTTCTCGATCGGCCTCATCTGGTCCTATAGCCCGGACCAAAGCAGATATGAACGACTGAACCCCGCGGCGCTTCGCCAGCCGATTTCCGCGCAACAGGAAAGCGATGACGGAAATGACGGAACGAACGACTGAAACGGAAATCACCTTCGCCCACGCCTTCTCGCTGGATTCCCTCGTGGAGGCGTTGCAGGCGGGAACCTATCGCCTCGTCGTCGACGAAGAACTGATCGAAGGCCTCAGCTTCCCGGCCTACAGGCGGGTCGCCACGCATCTGGAAATCCCCGCGATCGCCATCGCCACCGGGAAGCGCCAGTTCCTGCAGGTCACGTCGAAAGAGATCGACGAGGCGCTCGCCGCGGATGCGGGACGACCGCCGGATGGGCCGCGCTTCGTTCCCTGATGGGAAGGCGTCAATCAGCATCAAAGGCCCAAAACAAAAGAGACCCGCCGAAGCGGGTCTCTTTTTTGGTGCGGTCGAGAAGACTCGAACTTCCACGGGTTGCCCCACAGCGACCTCAACGCTGCGCGTCTACCAATTCCGCCACGACCGCATCGTGGTAGGCGTCGTCTTGCGGCGACGGAGGTGCATGTAGCAAAAGCATTTGGGGTGCACAAGGCTGATGCGAAAGAAAAATGACGGAAAGCGAAACAATTTCAACAGGTCCTGTGCACAGCCCCGGAAACCCCTGAAATCCTTGCATGATCGCCCCTATATCTGGCAGAACGGAACGAAAAGGACGGGCCTCATGCAGCGGCAGGACATCTCCATTTCCCTTCTCGCGGTTCCCGGCTCGCCGCCGGTGCGCTGGCGCATCGCGCCGGACCTCGTTCCCTATGACGTGGCCATCGAAACCATGGAAAAAGAGGCTGCCGCCATCGCCAATGGCGAGGCTGATGAACTCGTCTGGCTGGTCGAACACCCGCCCCTCTACACCGCCGGCACGAGCGCGAACGCCGCCGACCTCATGGCGCCGGATCGGTTCCCGGTGTTTTCCACAGGCCGCGGCGGCGAATACACCTATCACGGCCCCGGCCAGCGGGTCGTCTATGTCATGCTGGATCTGAAACGCCGCCGGCAGGACGTGCGCGCCTTCGTGGCGGCGCTGGAGGCGGTGGTGATCGATGCGCTCGATTCGATGAACGTGCGCGGCGAGCGGCGCGAGGATCGCGTCGGCGTCTGGGTGCGCCGGCCGGAGCGCCCGGCCCTGCCGGATGGTTCGCCGGCCGAGGATAAGATCGCGGCGATCGGCATCCGGCTGCGTCGCTGGGTGAGTTTTCACGGCTTTTCGCTCAACGTCGATCCCGAGCTCGAACATTTCTCCGGCATCGTGCCCTGCGGCATCCGCGGCTATGGCGTGACGAGCCTCGTCGATCTCGGCCTGCCGGTTATGATGAGCGACGTCGACATGCGCATCCGCGATTCGTTCGAGCGGGTGTTCGGAGACACCGTTTCAGAAGCGGACTGTCAGCCGAGCAGCCTTTCGCAGGCATAGATGATCGCATAGCCGTGCAGCACGATGGCGGCGTAGAGGCCGAAGCCTGCCAGCAGGCGCTGCGGCGCCGTCATCGGATCGAGCGCCCGGCGCGGTTTGACGCCGCCGGCGCCGATCAGGCTCAGCGCGGTGAAAACGGCAAGGCCGGCGATCAGGAGCTGGAGCGGCAATCCGATCCGCCAGCCGACCCAAAGGATCGCCAGCGTCACGAGGAAACTTGCGACAAGCAGGCCGCGGCGTGTCGAGAAGACCTGGCGCAGCAACTGGCCGCCGTCGAACCGGTGCATCGGCAGCAGGTTCAGCAGGTTGAAGGCACCGAGGATCAGGAGGAAGACGACCAGCACGCCGCTCGCCGCGTGGCCCGAAGCATCGTGCAAGGCCACCAGAGGCGGTACGAGAAAGGCCGACATGCCGGCGCCCATCAGCGCGCAGACCGCCACCTCGAAGGTCGAATTGTAGGGTCGTCCGCCAACGGCGATGCCGCCCAGCAGCGGCACGAAGATCATGCGCACCCGCTGGTGCCCGAAAGCCCGATAGGCCGCCATGTGGCCGAGTTCGTGCAGCACGATCACCACGGTGAGCATGGTGGACAGCAGCAATCCGCGCGGGCCGAGCCCGAAGAACGGCCAGAGCAGCAGCGTCGAAAGCACGGCAAGGCCCACCTGGGTCAACGGGTGCTCCAGAACGCCGTGCACCTCGCCCTTGCCGGTCGCCAGCCACCGGTCGAGCGCCTTCATTTCCCGGCGCAGCTGGATGTAGCGGAACAGCAGGAAGGCGATACCGCGATAGCGGTCGGTCTGCTCGACGGTAAGCGCCGTGCCGCCCGGAACCGCGCGCAGAAAACGCCGCTCCACATAATTCCGCCAGAAGGAGGCATCGAGCGCGCTGTCCTCGACCACCCGCGTCTCGCAGGCGATGCCATCGGCATCCGTCGCCTCGCTGACCGAGAGCGTGCGCGTGATCGGATCGCCGCGGCGGTCGGGATAGGAAAAGGTCTGCTTCACGCGGTCGCCGGCCAGCCGCTCACTGGAAACGACCGAGGGATGCCAGTCCGCCTGTTCACCGAGCGGGCTGACCAGGGCGGCGATGCGGCCCGGCGGCGCGTGGAAGACGCGGGTGAGATGGAGGGTGCGCCTGCCGACCGGTGCGGCGATCAACAGCCAGATCAGCCCGAGATTGATCGTCAGAAGCAGGATCACCGAAAACGATATCGACATGCCGTCCTCCCCGACCGTCATGGCAGGCAGAAACGACGCTAACGGCAAAGTCCTAACAAATGTTAAGAACCGGCCTCACGCAAAATCCATGATGACCGCGTCGACCGCGAGGCTCTCGCCCGGCTTGGCGCGGATCGAGCCAACCGTCAGGTCGCGCTCGGCCCGCAGCACGTTTTCCATCTTCATCGCCTCGACGACGGCCAGCGTCTCGCCCGCCTTCACCTCCTGCCCCTCGCTGACGGCGATCGACACGACGAGACCCGGCATCGGGCAGAGCAGCATCTTCGACGTGTCCGGCGGCAGTTTTTTCGGCATCAGCGCGTCAAGTTCGGCAAGGCGCGGCGTGAAGACGCGGGTGCGCACGGAAAGCCCCTGCCAGTCGATGCGCAGGCCGTTCGCGAAAGGTCGAAGCTGCGCCGTCAAGCGACGTCCGTCGATCTCGCCGCGCCAAACCGATTGGCCCGGCCGCCAGTCGGCGGCGACGGCATCGCCGGCGGTGAGCGCATGGTAGGCATCGCCGATCTTTACCACCCAGTCCCTGCGCGCCGGCATTGTCGGGCGCAGCCGGTCGACATGGTTGGCACGGCGCTCGGCATCGACGAGATGGGTCGACAGAGAGACGCGGGCGAGGATGGCGGCCTCCTCATCTGTCGGCGCCATGGGCGCAAAACCGTCCGGATATTCCTCGGCGATGAAGCCGGTGGAAAGCCGGCCTTCCCGCCAGCGCGGATGGCGCATCAGGGCGGCGAGGAAGGGCACGTTGTGCTCGATACCGTCGACCGTAAAACCATCCAGCGCATCGCTCATCGCGTCGATCGCCTGGAGCCGCGTCGGCGCCCAGGTGCAGAGCTTGGCGACCATCGGGTCGTAATACATCGAAATCTCGGCGCCTTCGTAGACGCCCGTGTCGTTGCGCACGATCGCCTCGCCGCTCTTGCCTTCAACGGGCGGGCGGTAGCGGGTGAGCCGGCCGATCGAGGGCAGGAAGTTGCGGTACGGGTCCTCGGCGTAAAGCCGGCTTTCCACTGCCCAGCCGTTCAGCTTGATGTCGGCCTGCGCCAGCGCCAGCTTTTCACCGGCGGCGATGCGGATCATCTGTTCGACGAGGTCGATGCCGGTGATAAGTTCGGTGACCGGATGCTCGACCTGCAGGCGCGTGTTCATTTCGAGGAAGTAGAAATTGCGCTCGCGGTCGACGATGAACTCCACCGTGCCGGCGCTCTGGTAGTCCACGGCCTTGGCGAGCGCCACCGACTGCTCGCCCATCGCGCGCCGCGTCGCCGCGTCAAGGAAGGGCGACGGCGCCTCTTCCACGACCTTCTGGTTTCGCCGCTGGATGGAGCATTCGCGCTCACCGAGATAGAGCGTCGTGCCATGGGCATCGGCCAGCACCTGGATTTCGATATGGCGCGGATCGACGATGTATTTTTCGATGAACACGCGGTCATCGCCGAAGGAATTCTTCGCCTCCGAGCGGGCGCGCTCGAAACCGTCGCGCACCTCGGTTTCGTCCCAGGCGATGCGCATGCCCTTGCCGCCACCGCCGGCGGACGCCTTGATCATCACCGGGTAGCCGATCTCGCCGGCAATGCGCTCGGCATGCGCGCCATCCTCGATGACACCGAGGAAGCCGGGCACGGTCGAGACCTTTGCCGCATTGGCGAATTTCTTCGATTCGATCTTGTCGCCCATGGCGCGGATCGCCTTCGGCTTGGGGCCGATGAAGATAATGCCCTCCGCCTCCAGCGCCTCGCAGAAGCTTGCACGCTCGGAAAGGAAGCCGTAGCCCGGATGCACGGCCTGCGCACCCGTTTCCTTGCAGGCGGCGATGATCTTTTCCGCGGCGAGGTAACTGTCAGCGGCCGGCGCCGGGCCGATATGCACGGCCTCGTCCGCCATCTCGACATGCAGCGCGTCGCGGTCCGCATCGGAATAGACCGCGACGGTGGCGATGCCCATCCTGCGTGCCGTCTTGATCACGCGGCAGGCGATCTCGCCGCGATTGGCAATCAGGATTTTCTTGAACATGCTTTCCTCCGGCAGTCTCTAAAGCGAGTCTTAGCCACTCAACAGGAAGCGCTCAAGGCACCTCAGTCGAAGGCGATCTCAGCGGCGACCCTGCGGGTCCGGTGCTCGCGCCAAATGATGAACAGACCGGAGGCGACGATGACAGCGATGCCGAGCCATTTCGACGGCGTCGGGAAATCGCCGAAGATCGCATATCCGAGCACGGTCGCGGAAATGATCTCGAAATACTGGAAGGGGGCCAGCAACGAGAGCGGCGCCATGCGGAAGGCGCGCACGACCAGCATATGCGCATAACCCGACAGCGCGCCGAGGATGACGAGCAGCACCAGTGCGAAGGCGGATGCCGGCAGCGAGGGCGCAAAATCGGCGATGCCGGCCGAGTGACCGGCGAACAGGGCCACGCCCATGAAGATCGTGCCGCCGAAGCCGGCGATCGTCTGCATGGTCAGCGGGGAATCGGCGTCGCCGATGGCGCGGTTCATGAAGAGGTAGATCGAATAGAGGAAGGCGCAGGCGACCGGCAACAGCGCGGTCCAGCCGAAGAGCACGAAGCTCGGCTGGATGACGATGAGCGCGCCGCCGAAGCCGACGACGATGGCCAGCCAGCGCCGCCAGCCGACCTTGTCGCCCAGGAACGCCGCGGACATGGCGGTGAGGATGAAGGGCTCCACGAAATAGATCGCGAACACGTCGGCAAGCGGCATGTATTTGACGGCCGCGAAGAACAGCAGGCTCGCCGCGCCGTGGATGACGCCGCGCAGCAGGTTCAGCCAGGGGCGTTTCGGCCGAAGCGTTGCGCTGCCGGCTGCTGTGAAGATCAGCGGGATCGTGCAGACGACCTGGAAGAAGAAGCGATAGAAGGTCACCTGCCCCGGCGACATGTCGGCGAAGGTTGCCATGTATTTGGCGATCGCATCCATGCAGGGAAGCAGCAGCATGGCGACCGCCATGAGCATCACGCCCTGCATGGTGCCTCCGCCCGCCTGCTGGTTGGTGCCGGTTGCAGCGTTCATGATGCGACTCCCTCGTTCACCCCTGCATAGCTCTTTTCCACCGACAGGCAATGCCGGAAATCCAGCCCCGGAATGCCGGCGTGCGGGCGGCGCGAAGCGGCGCATTTGAGGTAGAATGCAATCCCGCATTGCCTGTAAACTCGCCTGATAAGAAATGGAGGCCGTGATGACGTTTCCCGGCGAAAACAACACCATCCCCTTCCCCTCGGGCCGCGCCGACGGCGACACGCTCGGCGGGCGCATCTGGCGCGCCCGCGATGCGCTGGCCCTGTCGCTCGAAGGCGTCGCTTCCCGCCTCGGCCTGCCGGAAGACACGGTGAGCGGCTGGGAACGCGACCACGCCGAGCCCGATACCAAGGCGATGTTCATGCTGGCCGGCGTGCTGTCCGTCTCGCCCTCCTGGCTGATCGCGGGCATCGGCGAAGCGCCAGCGGACCCGTCCGGCGACGAGCACCTGCATCCGCTGCTGCGCCAGCTCAACGAGGTCCACCGGCTTCACGACCAGACCGGCAAGGCCATCGCCGCTCTGGAGGCGGAGATCGCCAATTTGATCAAAAAAGATCAGGGCTGACTTTTTTCCATTTGCCGCACTTGAGGCCTCGGGCCGGCTCTGCAATGGTCCGCCCGAAAAGAATCCGCATGAGGAGAGACGAAGATGGACGTACGCGCCGCCGTTGCCGTTCAGGCCGGAAAACCGCTGGAAGTCATGACCGTGCAGCTCGACGGCCCGAAGGCCGGCGAAGTGCTGGTCGAGGTGAAGGCCACCGGCATTTGCCACACGGACGAATTCACCCTGTCGGGCGCCGACCCGGAAGGCCTTTTTCCGGCGATCCTCGGCCATGAGGGCGCCGGCATCGTCGTCGATGTCGGCCCGGGCGTCACCTCGCTCAAGAAGGGCGACCACGTCATTCCGCTCTACACGCCGGAATGCCGCGAATGTTATTCCTGCCTGTCGCGCAAGACCAATCTCTGCACGTCGATCCGTGCCACCCAGGGCCAGGGCCTGATGCCCGACGGCACCTCGCGCTTCTCGATCGGCAAGGACAAGATCTTCCACTACATGGGCTGCTCGACCTTCGCGAACTATACGGTGCTGCCCGAGATCGCGCTCGCCAAGGTCAACCCGGACGCGCCCTTCGACAAGATCTGCTATATCGGCTGCGGTGTGACCACCGGCATCGGCGCGGTCATCAACACGGCTAAGGTGGAAGTCGGATCGACGGCGATCGTCTTCGGTCTCGGCGGCATCGGCCTCAACGTGCTGCAGGGCCTGCGCCTTGCCGGTGCGGACATGATCATCGGTGTCGACATCAACAACGACCGCAAGGCCTGGGGCGAAAAGTTCGGCATGACGCATTTCGTCAATCCGAAGGACATCGGCGACGACATCGTGCCCTATCTCGTCAACCTGACCAAGCGCAACGGCGATACGATCGGCGGGGCGGACTACACGTTCGACTGCACGGGCAACACCAAGGTGATGCGCCAGGCGCTCGAATCCTCGCATCGCGGCTGGGGCAAGTCGGTGATCATCGGCGTGGCCGGTGCCGGCCAGGAGATCTCCACCCGTCCATTCCAGCTCGTCACCGGCCGCAACTGGATGGGCACGGCCTTCGGCGGCGCGCGCGGCCGGACTGACGTGCCGAAGATCGTCGAGTGGTACATGGAGGGCAAGATCCAGATCGACCCGATGATCACCCACACCATGCCGCTCGAAGACATCAACAAGGGCTTCGACCTCATGCACGAGGGCAAGTCGATCCGCAGCGTTGTGGTATACTGACAACAGCGCCGCTTTTGCTGTTCTCGCCTGCCGGGAGTTGCTAGACTTCCGGCAGCATCGTTTCAGGACGCCACCATGTCGCAGGGCATTGCCGTATCGCTGACCTTTAATGACTGACGCCATGCCCACCATCTATGTCGACGCCGACGCTTGCCCGGTGAAGCCGGAAATCCTGAAGGTTGCAGAGCGCCATGGCATGCCGGTGACTTTTGTCGCGAATTCCGGCCTGCGGCCCTCGCGTGACCCCATGGTGAAGAACGTCATCGTTTCCGGCGCCTTCGATGCCGCGGACAACTGGATCGCCGATAATGTCGGCGCGGACGACATAGTGGTCACGGCCGATGTGCCGCTGGCGGTGCGGTGTGTCGAAAAGGGCGCGCATGTGACCGGGCCGACTGGGCGCCTCTTCGACAAGGCGAATATCGGCATGGCGAGCGCCATGCGCGATCTTGGCGCGCACCTGCGCGAAACCGGCGAAAGCAAGGGCTACAACGCTGCTTTTTCGCAGCGCGATCGCTCCGCCTTCCTTGAAACGCTCGACCGCCTCTGCCGCCGGGCAAAAAATGCCAAGGCGGGACCAGCGGCATGAAGGAAGGGCCTGGACCCAGGATCTATGGGCGCCATGTGCCCTTTTATGTCGGCATCGGCGCCGCCGCCTTCAGCCTGGTCGCAGCACTCTGGCTGAAGCCGGATTTCGCCATCGATATCGGGGCCGTCGCCTTCTTCCTCTGCTATCTGCTGCTGACGGGCTGGCGCGTGCCGCGCCTGACGGCCGCCCATCTCGAACATTACGCGACGGACAGCGACGAGCCGGTGGCGATCATCTTCGCCGTGACCTTCGCAGCCGTCGCCGTCTCGATGGGCTCGCTCTTCGTCGTGCTGAACCGGCCGGCCGCCTCAGCGGCTGAATTCGTCCTCGCCTTCGCCTCCGTGGCGCTCGGCTGGCTCACCATCCACACGATGGCCGCCATGCACTATGCCCATCTCTACTGGCGGCCGGGCAGCACGGAGACCAGCCCCGATGTCGGCAGAAGCCTGGATTTCCCGGGCGATGCCGCGCCCGGCGCCTATGATTTCCTCTATTTCGCCTTCGTGATCGGTATGACGGCGCAGACCTCCGACGTCGCGATCACCTCCACGCCGATGCGCAAGGTCAACCTGCTGCACGCGATCGTCTCCTTCTTCTTCAACACCGTGCTGGTCGCCGCCGCCGTGAATGCGGCCGTGGCGCTCGCCTCTTGATACAACCGGAGTTTCTTGATGAAAGTGCTTTCCCAGAACACCGCCTTCAGCGGCATGCAGGGCGTGTTCGCCCATGATTCCGAAGCCTGCAATTGCGAGATGACCTTCGCGGTCTTCGTGCCGCCGCAGGCAATCCGCGAGCCGCGCCCGGTGCTCTGGTATCTCTCCGGCCTCACCTGCAGCCATGCCAACGTGATGGAAAAGGGCGAATACCGCCGCATGGCCGCTGAACTCGGCCTCATCATCGTCTGCCCGGATACCAGCCCGCGCGGCAACGACGTGCCCGACGAAATGACCAACTGGCAGATGGGCAAGGGCGCCGGCTTCTACCTCGACGCCACGGAAGCGCCGTGGGCAGAACACTACCAGATGTACAGCTACATCACGGAGGAACTGCCGAACTTCGCAAGCCAGCACTTCCGCATGGACATGTCGCGCCAGGGCATTTTCGGCCATTCCATGGGCGGCCACGGCGCCATGACGATCGCGCTCCGCAACCCGGAGCGCTTCAAGAGCTGCTCGGCCTTCGCGCCGATCGTCGGACCCTCGACCGCCGACTGGTCGGCCCCCGCCTTCGAAAAATACCTTGGCGCCGACAAGGCGACCTGGCGCCAGTATGACGCCTGCGCGCTCGTCGAGGATGGCGCGCGTTTCCCGGAATTCCTGATCGACCAGGGCAAGGCGGACGGCTTTTTGGAAAACGGCCTACGCCCCTGGCTGTTCGAAGAGGCGATCAAGGGCACCGATATCGGCCTGACGCTGCGACTGCAGGAGCGTTACGACCATTCCTACTACTTCATCTCGACCTTCATGGACGATCACCTGAAGTGGCATGCCGAACGCCTCGGCTAAAAGACTTGATATGGCGGGGGTGCATGGCTGACATGCCACCCCTGCCCTTGCCCTTGCCGTGCGGATCGTCAATAGTCCGCCCGGTAGACGGCTACCGCCGGACGTTTCGTCCGGTCACGATCGCGGGGACGGCCTCGCTCCTTTGAAACGGAGTGGCACCATGCCCTGGATTCTTCTGACGCTTGCCGGCCTTTTTGAAATCGGCTGGGCGATCGGCCTCAAATTTACCGACGGCTTCACCAAACCCCTTCCGACCGCGCTCACCGCCGGCTCGATGGTCATATCCATCGTGCTGCTCGGCCTTGCCGTGAAGACGCTGCCGATCGGCACGGCCTATGCCATCTGGACCGGTATCGGCACGGTCGGCACGGTGATGCTCGGCATCTTCCTCTTCGCCGAACCGGTGACGGCGATCCGCATGGGCTGTATCGCGCTCATCGTCACCGGCATTCTTGGGTTGAAGTTCGCGGCTTAACGCCGGTTGTCGAGGGCGAAAGCCCCCGGGCCCGCGGTCGTCAGATACAGGAAGACGAAGCAGAACAATACCGCGGCATCGCCGCGGTTGTTGATCGGGAAGAAGCTCTGCGGCGCATGCGCCATGAAATAGGCGACAGCCATGAAGCCGCAGAGCACGAAGGCCACCGGCCGCGTGAAAAGCCCTACGAGGATCAGCAGACCGCCGACGACCTCCAACAGACCCGCAGCGCCGATGAGATTCATCAGGTCGCCGAAAGGCTGCTCCGCGGGCGGAAAATTGAAGAATTTTTGCGTGCCATGCTCGATGAAAAGCAATGCTGCCATGATCCTGAGTGCTGAAAGCGCCTGCGGCTGGTAAGCGGAGAACCGATCGAACATGCGTGGACGTCCCTTCCGTTTCAGTCAGAGCGGAATGTTATCGTGTTTCTTCCAGGGATTTTCCAGATCCTTATTGCGCAGCAAACGGAGCGCACGCGCGATGCGCTTGCGCGTCGAATGCGGCATGATCACCTCGTCGATATAGCCGCGCTCGGCCGCCACGAAGGGTGACAGGAACCGGTCCTCGTACATCTTGGTGTGCGCCGCGATCTTCTCCGGATCGGCGATATCCTTGCGGAAGATGATCTCGACGGCGCCCTTGGCGCCCATCACCGCGATCTGTGCCGTCGGCCAGGCATAGTTGAAGTCGCCGCGCAGGTGTTTTGACGACATGACGTCGTAAGCGCCACCATAGGCCTTTCGCGTGATCAGCGTAACCTTCGGCACGGTCGCTTCCGCAAAAGCGAAGAGCAGCTTGGCGCCGTGTTTGATGAGCCCGCCATATTCCTGCGCCGTGCCCGGCAGGAAGCCCGGCACATCGACGAAGGTGACGACCGGAATGCCGAAGCAGTCGCAGAAGCGCACGAAGCGCGCCGCCTTTCGGCTGGCGTCCGAATCGAGCACGCCGGCCAGTACCATCGGCTGGTTGGCGACGAACCCGACCGTCGAGCCTTCGATGCGCCCGAAACCGCAGACGATGTTCTTGGCAAAGCTCTCCTGGATCTCGAAAAAATCACCCTCGTCGACGGTCTTGAGGATCAGTTCCTTGATGTCATAGGGCTTGTTGGCATTGGCCGGGATGAGCGTGTCGAGCGATTCGTCGATCTCCTCGACCGACTGGAAACACTCGATCTCCGGCACGGGCGACGTGTTGGACTGCGGCAGGAAGTCGATGAGGCGGCGGACCTGCAACAGCGTATCGACGTCATTGTCGTATGCGCCATCGGCGATCGAGGATTTCGTCGTGTGCACGGAGGCGCCGCCGAGCTGTTCGGATGTCACCGTCTCGTTCGTGACGGTCTTCACCACGTCCGGGCCGGTCACGAACATGTAGGACGTGTCGCGCACCATGAAGATGAGGTCTGTCATGGCCGGCGAATAGACGTCGCCGCCCGCACATGGCCCCATGATCACGGAAATCTGCGGGATGACGCCGGAGGCGAGCACATTGCGCTGGAACACTTCCGCATAACCGCCGAGTGCCGCCACGCCCTCCTGAATGCGCGCGCCACCCGCATCGTAAAGGCCGATGATCGGCGCGCGGTTCTTCAGCGCCATGTCCTGGACCTTCATGATCTTCTGGGCATGGGTTTCGGAGAGCGAACCGCCGAAAACAGTAAAATCCTTGGCGAAGACGAAGACGGTGCGGCCGTTGACCGTGCCCCAGCCGGTGACGACGCCGTCGCCGGCGATCTTCGTCTTCTCCATGCCGAAATCGGTCGAGCGGTGCTCGACGAACATGTCGAACTCCTCGAACGAGCCCTCGTCGAGAAACACCTCGATGCGCTCGCGCGCCGTCAGCTTGCCGCGCTTATGCTGCGCATCGATGCGCGCCGCACCGCCGCCCATGCGGGCGCGCTCGCGCCGGACTTCGAGCTCGTGGAGAATTTCCTTCATGATGCCTCGGTTCCTCCCGTGTCACCAAGGACTTAGCACGCGGAACCGGGGGCTTTGAAGGGGCGTTCGCCAGATCGATGGTCTAGACGATCAATCGCAGCTGATCGACTGGGTCACCACGCAGGGTGCGACCTTCTTCGTCGAGCCTTCAGCCAGCGCGCGCGAGCGCACCGTCAGCGCCGCTTCGGACGGAATGACGAGCGCGCGCTTCGGCGCGCCGGAATAGGCCTGGACGGAGCGCACCGTCGCCGTGCGACGCTTGCCGCCGGCATATTTGCGGCCCTTGCCGGGCCGCTTGCCATAGGAGGCCTTGCCCGCAGCGACCGGCGCCAGATGGTAGGCGAGCGCCACACGCTTGGCGATGGCATCGCCAAGTGCCGCCTCGCGGCCCTTGCGGGCCGGCATGAAGCTGTTGACCGTCAGCGTCTTGCGCGACGAGGCGCCGCCGCCGAGATCGGCGAGCGTCACCGTGACCTTTGCGGAACTGTGGCCATCGCCCGCCTGCTTCACGCCGATAATGCGGATATCCATGGCGGCGCGATCGATCTGCACCGGGCGGCGGGTCGCCTTGGCGGCGCGCTTCAGGTGTTCGCCGGTGCGCTTCAGCACCGTGTTGGGCACGCTATCATCGCCGCTCACCACGACCTTGCGGATATCGCGGACGGGATAGCCGTCATCGGCATGGGCGGCGGTGGAAACGAAGAGGCAGGCGGAGAGGAGAGCGCGGACAAGGATGTGCATGAAACTACCGGTATGCGATGTCGGATTTCGGCCGCGTGCCAAAATGGTGCGGAAGTCTTAACAAAGTCTTTTCAGCGCGGGATTTCCACAAGCACGGAGGCGGCCACGTCCATCTCCTCGCGGCGCAGTTCACGGCGGCGGAAGGCTTCGTCGTCCATGCCCCAATGCTCGATCTGCCAGTCCTCGTCGACATGGGCGAGCGACCAAGCCTTGTCGACATCGATGACACCTTCGGCCAGCGCCAGCGCCAGCAGCGCCGAGCCGGTGAGCGTGGTGACCGTGTGGAGGCAGGCGAGCGCCAGCGGATGGCGCCACGCGGAAAGGGCCGCAGAAAAGGCCGCAATCGCCGGCGCCGGCTGTTCCTGGTGGATGACGCCCTCGACGAGGATGAAGCGTGCGCCCTTGGCATCGGCCGCCCAGCGGATGACCGGATCCCAGCCGTCGCGCTGGCGCTCGACGAGGCCTTCGGGCGAATCGGCGCGATAGCAGAGGAGATCCGTGCCGGCGAAGCGCACGATCTCCTCGAAGACGGCGTCGAAATTGTCGGCGACGCCATCGACGGCGGTGTTGACGAGGCGGGTCACCGGCATCTTTGCCGGGTCGATTTCCTCGCCCTGCCCGTCCCACTCCGCCTTCAGGCGATCGGCGATCGGCTGTGCCGGCACCGCGAGCAGTTTCTTGGCCGGCGTGCGCACCGGGCGACCGTCGAGCAGAATACGGAAGCCTTCGTCCGCCAAATCGGTAGAGACGTCCTTGTAGAAACGCTTCGGCAGCGGGCGCTTCATCTGGATCTGTGCGCGGCGCACCGGATCGGGGTCGCTCATCGCGTCGGAAAGGTCGCTCAGGATATCACGCATCGGAAATCTCCAACCAGTCGAGGAGGTCGGCGGGCGTGCGCAGGATGTAGTCCGCCCCCGCCTCCACCAGTTCGGGCACGCTGGCATAACCCCAGGCGACACCCATGGCCTTGGCGCCCGCCGCCTTGGCCATCTGCATATCGTAGATCGCATCGCCGACCACAATGGTCTGGGCCGCATCGATGCCCGCTTCGCTGCAGCATTCCGTCACCATGCCCGGATGTGGCTTGGAGGGGCAATCGTCCGCCGTGCGCGAGACGAAGAAGGTCTTTTCGAAGCCATGCGAGGCGCGGATGAGATCGAGGCCGCGGCGCGACTTGCCGGTGACGGCGCCGAGGATGAGGTCGTCCTCGCGCTCCAGCCGCGCCATCAGGTCGGCGATGCCGGGGAAGAGCGGCTCCTGGAAGCCGGCCTCGGCACGCACGCCGCCATAGATCGCCTTGTAATGCGCGGTCATCGCCAGCGCCTCGTCGTCGACATGCGGCTTGCCCTGCATGCGGGCGATCGCGATGTCGAGCGTCAGCCCGATGATCGCCTTGGTCTCGGCAACGTCCGGCCGCGCATGGCCGAAATCGACGAAGGTGCGCGCCATGACCTCATGGATCAGCCCGACGCTGTCGACCAGCGTGCCGTCGCAATCGAAAAGAACGAGCCGCATCAGTCGTCGTCCCCTTCCGCAGCACTCAGGTCGAAGCCGAAGAGGTTCCAGGTCTGCACCATGTGCGGCGGCAGCGGCGCGGTGATCTTGAGGCGCCCCCCGGAGGGATGCGGAATGTCGATCTGGCGAGCATGGAGATGCAGCTTGTTCTGCACGCCGCCCGGGAAGTTCCAGTTGACGTCCGCATCGAAATATTTCGGATCGCCGAGGATCGGATGGCCGATATGGGCGGCGTGCACGCGCAGCTGGTGCGTGCGGCCGGTATAGGGCTCCATCTCCAGCCAGGCGAAGTTCTGCGCGGCCTGCTCGATGATGCGGTAGAAGGATACCGCGTGGTCGGCGCCGTCCTCGCCATGCTTGGCGATGCGCATGCGGTCGCCGTCCGGCGTCTGCTCCTTGACGAGCCAGGTGGAAATCTTGTCCTCGCGCTTCTTCGGCACGCCCATCACCAGCGACCAGTAGGTCTTCTTGGTGTCGCGCTCGCGGAAGGCGGCGGTAAGTTTTTGCGCGGCGCCGCGCGTGCGGGCGACGACGAGCACGCCGGACGTATCGCGGTCGAGGCGGTGCACGAGGCGCGGCTTCTCGCCCTTCTGGCTCGTCCAGGCTTCCAGCATCTGGTCGATATGCCGGTTGACGCCGGAACCGCCCTGCACGGCTATTCCGGCCGGCTTGTTCAGCACGATAACCTTGTCGTCCTCATGCAGCAGCATGCGCGACAGGAGCTCGCCATCCGGCGAATGCCTGAGGTCGCGACCGGCGATCGGCCCGGACTTCACCTTGGCATCGACCTCCATCGGGGGCACGCGGACCACCTGCCCCGGCTGAATGCGGGTGTCGCTCTTCACGCGCCCGCCATCGACGCGCACCTGGCCGGAGCGCAGCAATTTCTGGAGTTGGCCGAAGCCGAGGCCCGGATAGTGGACCTTGAACCACCGGTCGAGGCGCATGCCCGCCTCGTCGTTGTCCACCTGCCTGTGTTCGATGCCTGCCATCTTCGCCTTCTTTCGTTGCGCCGTGCTTTAGCGCAAGAACGGGCGGAGGGGAACAGCTTAGAAAGCGCGGAAAGTCAGCGTGGTCAGCGAGCGCACGATGCCGGGAATGGAGGCGACATGGTCGTTGATGAACTTGCCGATCTCTTCCTCGCTGTCGACATAGATCTTCAGGAGCAGATCGTACTCGCCGCTGGTGGAATAAAGTTCCGAGATGAGTTCCGTAGCGTAAAGCGCATCCGCGACCTCGTAGGTCTTGCCCGGAGCGCATTGCAATTGCACGAAAATCGGCTTCATTAGTCCTCCCGCGCCATTGGCGGCATGATTTTGTCTTGACGCAGTTCCGGGTGCAAAACCGCTTCACACTTTTGCTGAAACCGCTTTGTCCGCCCGATTCCGGCGGCATTCTGCGCCTGTTATGGCGGAATTGCCCCGCCGATGGCAAGGCCGACCGAAAGTCGCACAGACTGTTAAAATTCGATGAAAATACAACCATGAAGTTTTACATGCGGGAAAGGCGCAACTGATAAATTGCACCAACTCAAACCAACCCCGTTGAACGCCATGACTCAGATCGTGACAGTCTCGTCCGCCACCGCCGCCTATGCCTCGCAGGGAATGCGACCGCAGGTGCGTGCGAACACGCTGTTCGAGGAGCGCATCCACCACTGGAGCGAAGACGCCAAGATCCGCGGCGATGCCCGTGTGCTGGCCGTGCTCAACGTCATTCATCCGCCGGCGCTCGCGCTGGCGCTTATCACGGCGCCCGGCAGCACGCCGCAGGTGACCGTAGCCGAGGCGCAGCGCCTCTATGGCGAAAACGGATCTCCCCCACTGCCGGAAACCGTCTGATCCTCCCTCAGAAAAATCAGCCGTCCTCCAACTTTCTTGAAGGCCCCCGCCCCGGGGCCTTTTCTTTGCTCCTTTCCCCCTACGACAAAAAATTGCTCGGCAGCGACGCAGCGCTCTTGCCAAAGCGCAGGCAAGGTCGTTATCTGGGGCCGACCTCGCTGGGAGAAACCGGTCGCCTTTTACTAGGCAAGACCGGTGCCGAAGGAGCAACCGCCCCGGAAACTCTCAGGCAAAAGGACCAGCAAGGTGCCGTCGGAACTCTGGAGAGAAGCGTGAAAGCGCTCGCCGAAGGGATAACAATCTCAGGCGAAGGGACAGAGGGGGCTCAGGAGAACGGCGCAGGTGCGCCTGGATTGTGAGCCGGCGCCCGGAAGAATCATGGGCGCCCAAAGACTGGGAGGGCGCCTTTTGGACGTATCGTCAGACCTCAAGAAAACCCCGCTTCATGCGCTGAACCTGTCGCTCGGCGCCCGCATGGTGCCGTTCGCCGGCTATGAAATGCCGGTGCAATATGCGGCCGGCGTGATGAAGGAACATCTCCACACCCGCGCGGCCGCCGGCCTGTTCGACGTGTCCCATATGGGCCAGGTCACGGTGCGCGCCCGCTCGGGCGACAATGCAGATGCCGCGCGCGCGCTCGAAACGCTGGTGCCGGTCGATGTGCTGGGCCTCGGCGAAGGCCGCCAGCGCTATGCGCTTTTTACCAATGACGATGGCGGCATTCTCGACGACCTGATGATCGCCAACCGCGGCGACCACTTTTACGTCGTCGTCAACGCGGCCTGCAAGGAGGCGGATTTCGCTCATATGCAGGCGAAGATCGGCGATACCTGCGAGCTGACGCTGCATGACGACCGTGCACTGGTCGCGCTCCAGGGGCCGCATGCCGAGTCCGTGGTCGCCGAGCTCTGGGCCGATATCTCCTCGATGCGTTTCATGGACGTGCGCGCCTGCGACCTGCACGACGCCGACTGCATCGTCTCGCGTTCCGGCTATACGGGCGAGGACGGGTTCGAGATCTCCATTCCGACAAACCTCGCCGAAGCTGTCTGTCGCCGCCTGCTTGACCATCCGGACGTGCTGCCGATCGGTCTTGGCGCCCGCGATTCTCTGCGCCTCGAAGCCGGCCTCTGCCTCTACGGCAACGACATCGACACCGGCACGACGCCGGTCGAAGCGGCGCTCGAATGGGCGATGCAGAAGGTCCGCCGCAAGGGCGGCGAGCGTGCCGGCGGTTTCCCGGGCGCCGATATCATCCTCGACCAGCTCGAAAACGGCACGGACCGTCGTCGCGTCGGCCTCAAGCCGGAAGGCCGTGCGCCCGTGCGCGGCGGCGCCGTGCTTGCCACCGATGCCGAGGGCGAGGACGTCGTCGGCACCGTAACCTCCGGCGGCTTCGGCCCGAATGCCGATGGCCCCGTCGCCATGGGCTACGTCACCAAGGCCGCGTCCGCGCCCGGCACCCAGCTTTACGCCGGTGTGCGCGGAAAATTTCTTCCGATCACCGTATCGGCCCTGCCCTTCGTCAAGAACACCTTCAAACGCTGACCAGAAAGGTTCGTCCATGCTGAAATTTACCGAAGAACACGAGTGGCTGAAGATCGAAGCCGGCGTTGCGACCGTGGGCATCACCACGCACGCCGCCGAACAGCTCGGCGACCTCGTCTTCGTCGAACTGCCCGAGGTCGGCTCCACCTTCGAAAAGGGCGGCGATGCGGCCACCGTCGAGAGCGTCAAGGCGGCCTCGGACGTCTATTGTCCACTTGATGGGGAAATCGTCGAAGTCAACGAGGCGATCGTTGCCGATCCCTCCCTCGTCAACAGCGATCCGCAGGGCGCCGGCTGGTTCTTCAAGCTGAAACTCGCCAATGCGGCGGATGCCGACGGCCTGCTGGACGAAGCCGCCTACAAGGAGCTTGTCGGCTGATGTCTCTTCCCAAGGATTTCGCCTTTACCGATTACCAGCCCTACGACTTCGCCAACCGTCGCCATATCGGCCCCTCGCCGAAGGAGATGGAGGCGATGCTGGCGGTGATCGGCTATCCCACCCTCGATGCGCTGATCGACGACACCGTTCCCAAATCGATCCGTCAGGAAAAGCCGCTCGAATGGGGCGCGGCGATGACCGAGCGCGAGGCGCTCGACAAGCTGCGCGAGACCGCCAATCGCAACAAGAAGCTCGTCTCGCTGATCGGCCAGGGTTACTACGGCACGATCACGCCGCCGGTCATCCAGCGCAACATCCTGGAAAACCCCGCCTGGTACACGGCCTATACGCCCTATCAGCCGGAAATCAGCCAGGGGCGCCTCGAAGCGCTGATCAACTACCAGACCATGGTCTGCGACCTGACCGGCCTCGACGTGGCGAACGCCTCGCTGCTCGATGAGGCGACGGCCGCCGCCGAAGCCATGGCGATGGCGCAGCGCGTGGCGAAGTCCAAGGCGAACGCCTTCTTCGTCGACGAGAACTGCCACCCGCAGACGATCGCGCTGCTGAAGACCCGCTCCGAGCCGCTCGGCTGGCAGATCATCATCGGCGATCCCTTCACCGATCTCGATCCCGTCGACGTCTTCGGTGCGATCTTCCAGTATCCCGGCACCTATGGCCATGTGCGCGATTTCACGGGCCTGATCGCCCGGCTGCACCAGACCGGCGCGATCGCCGTCATGGCGGCCGACCCGCTGGCGCTGGCGCTCCTGAAGTCGCCGGGCGATATGGATGCTGACATTGCCATCGGCTGCACCCAGCGTTTCGGCGTGCCTGTCGGCTATGGCGGACCGCATGCGGCCTATATGGCCGTCAAGGATGCCTATAAGCGCTCCATGCCTGGCCGCCTCGTCGGTGTTTCCATTGATGCCCGCGGCAACCGCGCCTACCGCCTGTCGCTCCAGACCCGCGAGCAGCACATCCGCCGCGAAAAGGCGACGTCGAACATCTGCACCGCGCAGGTGCTGCTCGCCGTCATGGCCTCGATGTATGCCGTCTTCCATGGTCCGCAGGGCCTGAAGGCGATCTCGCAGAACGTGCACCAGAAGACCGTGCGCCTTGCCATGGGCCTGGAAAAACTCGGCTACACCGTTGAACCGGAAGTCTTCTTCGACACGATCACCGTGCATGTCGGCAAACTCCAGGGCATCATCCTGAAGACCGCCGTCGCGGAGGAGGTGAACCTTCGCAAGATCGGCGACGACCGCATCGGCATCAGCCTCGACGAGCGCTCGCGCCCCGTCACGCTGGAAGCCGTCTGGCGCGCCTTCGGCGGTGATTTCGAGGTGGCCGAGTTCGAGCCGGATTACCGCCTGCCGGAAGACCTGCTGCGCACCAGCGAATACCTGACGCACCCGATCTTCCACATGAACCGGGCGGAAAGCGAGATGACCCGTTATATCCGCCGGCTTTCCGACCGCGACCTCGCGCTCGACCGTTCGATGATCCCGCTCGGCTCCTGCACGATGAAGCTGAACGCAACAGCGGAAATGCTGCCGATCACCTGGCCGGAATTTGCGGAGATCCATCCCTTCGTGCCCGCCGACCAGGCGCAGGGCTACCGCTACCTGATCGAGGACCTGTCGCAGAAACTCTGCGACATTACCGGCTACGACGCCGTCTCTATGCAGCCGAATTCGGGTGCGCAGGGCGAATATGCCGGCCTCCTGACGATCCGCGCCTATCACCTCGCCAATGGTGATACCCATCGCGACGTCTGCCTCATCCCGACCTCCGCGCACGGCACCAACCCGGCATCGGCCCAGATGGTCGGCATGAAGGTCGTCGTCGTGAAAGTGTCCGACAATGGCGACATCGACATGGAGGATTTTCGCGCGAAGGCCGAGCAGCATGCGGACAACCTGTCATGCTGCATGATCACCTATCCCTCCACGCACGGCGTCTTTGAAGAGAACGTGCGCGAGATCTGCGAGATCGTGCACAAGCACGGCGGCCAGGTCTATATCGATGGTGCCAACATGAACGCCATGGTGGGTCTGGCCCGTCCCGGCGATATCGGCGGCGACGTCAGCCACCTCAACCTGCACAAGACCTTCTGCATCCCGCATGGCGGCGGCGGTCCCGGCATGGGGCCGATCGGCGTCAAGGCGCATCTGGCGCCCTACCTGCCGGCAAACCCGACGACTGGCGAGGCCGGTGCGGTCTCAGCCGCGCCCTTCGGTTCGGCCTCCATCCTGCCGATCTCCTGGAGCTACTGCCTGATGATGGGTGGCGCCGGCCTGACGCAGGCGACGAAGGTGGCGATCCTCAACGCCAACTACATCGCCGCCCGCCTCAAGGGTGCCTATGACGTGCTCTACAAGTCCGCCAAGGGCCGCGTGGCGCATGAATGCATCATCGACACGCGCCCGCTCGTCGACAGCGCAGGCGTCACGGTCGACGACGTCGCCAAGCGCCTGATCGACAGCGGCTTCCACGCACCGACCATGAGCTGGCCGGTCGCCGGCACCCTGATGATCGAGCCGACCGAATCGGAGACCAAGGCCGAAATCGACCGCTTCTGCGATGCGATGCTGTCGATCCGCGAGGAAGCCCGCGCCATCGAGGAAGGCAAGATGGACCGGGTCAACAACCCGCTGAAGAACGCCCCGCACACGGTGGAAGACCTCGTCGGCGAATGGGACCGTCCCTATTCGCGCGAACAGGCCTGCTACCCGCCGGGCGCCTTCCGCGTCGACAAATACTGGTCGCCGGTCAACCGCGTCGACAATGTCTACGGCGACCGCAACCTCGTCTGCTCCTGCCCGCCGCTTGAGGATTACGCGCAGGCGGCCGAATAATCACGGCACGAATTTTGAGCCCCGGCCGATCCATCGGCCGGGGCTTTTTCATTTCGGGCAGGGAGGGAAAGGCTCAGGGCGAGACGGCGACGTCCACCCAGAAGCGGGTAAAACCTTCCGCGAAATCGCGGTAGCCGCTGAGCGTCGAGGGTTTGACCGCATAGGCATTGGCGCCGTTCTCGTAGGCGCTGTTGACGTCGGAGGTGTTCGAGGAGGAGGAGAGCATGATGACCGGCGTCACCGCCGTGCGCGTGCGCCCGCGCAGCCGTTTGAGCAGGTCCATGCCGTTGGTGCCGGGCATGTTGATGTCGAGCAGGATGTAATCGAAGGCTTCCGTCGCAAGCCGGTCGCTTGCGACTTCCGCATCGGCGACATGGGTGATCTCGATGGGGCTGCCGGCATCGCTGAAGGCGCGCATCACGAAGCGCACATCCACGGGGTCGTCATCGACGACGATCAGCTTCCTAAGCAGGCTTGCCACGATCGTTCCCCCTTGATTTCACCGGATGTGGAAACGTCACGATGAAGCGTGCGCCCGGAGCATAGCTCGTGTCAAGCGCTATCACGCCATTGTGGCTCTCGACGATCCGGCGCGCCAGCGCAAGGCCGACGCCGGTGCCCTGGTAGACCGACTCATCTCGGTGAAGCCGTTGAAACACCTCGAAAATCCGTCCCACATGCTGCGGGTCGATGCCGATGCCGTCATCCTCCACGACGAAATCGATGGCGCCGTCATTGTCCCGGCTATAGACGCGAACGACCGGCGCTTCGCCGGGCCGGCAATATTTCAGCGCATTGCCGATCAGATTCTGCGCCAAGCGCTTCAGAAGCTCCGGATCGCCCTGGACGTCCGGCAGGGCCGCAACCTCGATCCTGCCGCCGCTTTCCTGCACATGGCCTTCCAGCAGCACCAGCGCATCGCGCACCACATCGGACAGCGCGACCGGCTTCGGGGCGGTGATGCGATAGGCGATCTGCGAGAATTCGAGTAGGCTGTCGATGATGCGGCGCATACGCACGGCACTCTTGCGCACATGATCGGCATAGTGCTGCAGTTCGGCGAACTCGCCGCGGTGCAGGTCTTCGGAAATCATCTCGGCGAACATGGAGAGGTGGCGCAGCGGCGCCTTCAGGTCATGCGAGACGGTGGCGGTGAACTGGTCGAGCGCCTCGTTCTTGCGGCGCAGCTCGTTCGTCTGCGCCTCCACCTGCTGCTGCTGGCGCTTCGCCTCGGTAATGTCGCGGCCGACGCTGACGACCTCGCTGACGCTTTCCCCGTCGAAGCTCGCCACCGCCGTCCAGTGCATCCACATCTCGTGGCCGTCATGGTTGTCGATGCAGATTTCCAGGGTCTTGATGGGTTGCTCGGGCGTATAGTTCGCGATGTTCATCAGTTCGGCCGTCTGCTCCGGCGCGCAGGCGACGTCCGGCAGATAGCGGCCGATCAGGGCATCGGTCGTCGAGCCGACATGGCTGGCATATTTGTCATTGGCAAAACGCACCATGAGCTTCTTGTCGAAGCGCAAAATCATGTCCGGCAGGATCTGCAGCAGCGAGAGATAGTCGCGGCGCTTCTCCTCCAGCGCCGCCTCGACGCGCTTGAGGTCCGTAACGTCGACGCGCAGCGCGACGATATCGCCGGTTTCCGTGACGTGGCTTTCCGAGCGCATCCACCGGTCGCCGCCATACGCAAAGACCGTGCCGCCCGAATCGGGTGTGCGGTGATCGCGCAGACGTTCTTCCACCAGCGCCTCCGCCTCCGGCGTGCCCTCCTCGATATTCGTATAGACGCCTGCCCTGATGTTTGCCCGAATGATGCTTTCGAGGCTCGCGCCGACCCGCACATTCTCTTTTGCGGGGCCGCAACGCTCCTTGAAGGTCCGGTTGAACATCATCAGCCGCTCTTCCTGGTCGAAGACGGCAAAGCCTTCCGGCATGGTGTCGAGCGCCGCATCGAAGCGCTGGCCGAGCAGGATCTGCTCGCCATGGCTGCCGCCGGAAAGCAGGCTGCGCAGGAGAAGCGCGTAACAGGCGCCGGTGCCCTCGTCCGGCACGGCGATAACATGCGCGGTCGCATCGAAGAGCGAGCCGTTGTCGTGGCGGAAGGAAAAGGCGTGCGCATTCTCGCGCCCGGCAGATGCGTAGCGGGCGAGGATTGCGGCGGGGGCCGGCCCGTCGATGACGGCCGATTCGGCGGGCTTCCGGCCATCGCGATTCCAGCCAAAAGTGCGCGCAGCCGCCTCATTGAACGAGACGACACGCGCCTCGGCATCGACGATCAAGGCCGGAAAGGGCAGGTTCTGGTAAAGTGCCGCGGCAAAGCCGGTCATCGCGCGCGTCCCCTCCCTGGCGATCCGCCGGCACCCGATCCGGGTGCCGCGCGTCGGAGACTAGGCAAATCCGGCGGCGAAGGAAAGTCGTGAGGTTTTGCAGTCCTGCGCCCCCGGCTTTCCGGGTCAGCCGGCGCGCACCGTGGGCTGGCCGGCGGCGGCAAGGGCCGCGAGGTCGGCGGGCTTCAGCTCGACCGATTCGCCGCAGCCACAGGCAGACGTCTGGTTCGGGTTGTGGAAGGTGAAGCCGGAGCGCAGCGTCGTCACCTCGAAATCCATCTCGGTGCCGAGCAGATAGAGCACAGCTTCCGGCGCGACCCAGACGCGCGCACCGTTGCGCTCGATGAGGTCGTCCTTGGCGTTTGCTTCGGTGACGAGGTCGATGGAATATTCCATGCCCGCGCAACCGCCCTTCTTGATGCCGACGCGGATGCCCTTGGCGTCACCGCCGGCATTGTCGACGATCGCCTTGACGCGGTCTGCCGCCGCATCGGTGAGCTTCATAACTGCAAAGGCCATGGGCCGTTTCTCCCTCGCCGACCGGGTTCAAGGCCCGGCGGTTTCCGAATCTAAATCTAGTGACCCCGCGTTAAGGGATCAATACCAGCCGACAGCAACCTGCGCCTCTTCCGACATGCGATCGGGCGTCCACGGCGGATCGAAGGTCATGCGGACCTCAACGCCGGAAACGCCCTCGACCGCGCCGACGGCATTCTCGACCCAGCCCGGCATCTCGCCGGCCACGGGGCAGCCGGGCGCCGTCAGCGTCATGTCGATCTTCACCATGCGGTCGTCTTCGATGTCGATCTTGTAGATCAGGCCGAGCTCGAAGATGTCGGCCGGGATTTCCGGGTCGTAGACCGTCTTCAGCGCGGAAATGACGTCGTCGCTGAGGCGCGCCAGTTCGTCGGCCGGGATTGCCGAATGCACGATGCCGTCGCGGACGTCGATCTTGTCTTCCGTTGCGTCGAGGGACATGGGTCCACCTCCTCAGGCAAAAAACTTGCGGGCATGATCAAGCGCATCGGCGAGAGCATCCACCTCGGCGCGCGTATTGTACAGGCCGAACGATGCACGGCATGTGGAGGTGACGCCGAAGCGTTTCAAGAGCGGCTGCGCACAATGGGTGCCAGCGCGCACCGCCACACCCGCCCGGTCGATGACCATCGAGACGTCGTGCGCGTGAATACCTTCGAGCTCGAAGGAGAAGATCGAGCCCTTACCCGGCGCCGTGCCGAAGATCTTCAGCGAATTGATCGCCGAGAGCCGCTCGTGGGCATAGTCGCGCAGATCCGCCTCGTGCGTCGAGATTGCCGCGCGGCCGATCTTTTCCATATAGTCGAGCGCATGGCCGAGGCCGATCGCCTGCACGATCGGCGGCGTGCCGGCTTCAAAACGGTGCGGCGGGTCGTTGTAGGTGACGATGTCTTCCGTCACGTCGACGATCATCTCGCCGCCGCCCTGGAAGGGGCGCATCTCCTTGAGGCGGTCCATCTTGCCGTAGAGCACGCCGATGCCGGAGGGGCCGTAGAGCTTGTGGCCGGTCATCACGTACCAGTCGCAATCGATGTCGCGCACGTCGACCGGCATGTGCACGGCGCCCTGCGAGCCATCGACCAGCACCGGAATGCCGCGCTCGCGGGCGATGCGGCAAATCTCCTTGACGGGCACGATGGTGCCGAGCGCATTCGACATATGCGTGATGGCGATGAGCTTGGTGCGCTCCGTCAGGCATTTTTCGAAATCTTCGATGTGGAACGCACCCGCATCGTCCACCGGCGCCCAGACCAGCTTGGCGCCCTGCCGTTCGCGGATGAAATGCCACGGCACGATGTTGGAGTGGTGCTCCATGATCGAGAGCACGATCTCGTCGCCCTCGCCGATCTTCGGCATGCCGTAGCCGTAGGCGACCGTGTTGATCGCCTCGGTCGAGGATTTCGTGAAGATGATCTCGTCGACCGAAGATGCATTCAGGAAACGGCGCACCTTTTCGCGCGCCGCCTCATAGGCGTCCGTCGCCGCATTGGAGAGGAAGTGCAGGCCGCGATGCACGTTTGCATATTCGTTCGAATAGGCATGCGAAATCGCGTCGATCACCGACTGCGGCTTCTGCGCCGAGGCGCCGTTGTCGAGATAGACCAGCGACTTGCCATAGACCGTCTTCGACAGGATCGGGAAATCCTTGCGGATCGCCTCGACGTCATAGCCTGCTGTGGGCAACGCATGTTCCATCTCGTCGGTCCTTTACTAGGCGTGCTTTTCGAGCCAGGCGGCGATGACGCCTTCCAGCGCCTCGACCAGCGGCTCGTCTTCCAGCTCCTCGACGATCTCGGCGACGAAGGCGTTGACCAGCATGGCGCGCGCCTTGTTCTCCGGAATGCCGCGGGCCATCAGGTAGAAGAGCTGCACGTGGTCGATGTCGATCACGGTCGCACCATGGCCGCACTGCACGTCGTCGGCGAAGATTTCGAGTTCCGGCTTGGCCGAGAAATCCGCTTCGTCCGACAGGAGCAGTGTGTTGCACGACATCTTCGCGTCGGTCTTCTGCGCATCCGGCGCCACGCGGATCTGGCCCTGGAAGACGCCGCGGGCGCGATCGAAGATCACGTTGCGGATCACCTCGGTAGAGGTCGTGTTCGGCACGTTGTGGCCGACCGTGAAGGTCACGTCATTGTGCGTCTCGCCGCCGAGCAGGTTGATGCCGCGTAGGATGAGGTCCGAGCCCTCGCCCGCCACCACGACGTGGATTTCCTGCCGCACGAGCTTGCCGCCGGCATTGATGACGTAAAGGCGCAGTTTCGCATCGGTGCCGAGCGTGATGCGGATCTGGCCGAGATGGGTATCGGCAAGACCTTGGCCCTGGAAGATGATCCAGGTGATTTCCGCGCCATCGGCGAGCGAAATGTCGCTGACAGACGTCACCAGGGCCGCGTTGTCGCTGACGGCCAGGTAGCGCTCGATGACGGTCGCCTTGGTGTTGGCGCCGAAGGTTGCCGGGAAGCGCGTGTGCGTCTGGCCGGCATTCTGGATCGCCTGGATTTCGAGCGGGGCTTCAAGCTCGGTCCCGGCCGGGAAATCGAGCACGAAACCGTCGCGCACGAAGGCGCCGTTGATGCGGCCGATCGTGTCGTCGCTGTCGCGGGCGGTGAGGCCCTCCGCGGCGGTGCCGTCGGCAAGCGCATCGGCGAAGGTGCGCAGCGTCACGCCCTCGGCCGAAGCGCGGCTATCGGCAACGCCGTTGACGACCGAAAGCACCGTCGCGCCCTCGACGAGCGGGCCGACCTTGGCGGCAGAGGCCGCCGGATCGAAAGCCGGCACGGCGCGCAGCAGCGCCTTGAGGTCCGTATAGTGCCAGGCCTCGACGCGGCGCGTCGGAAGGCCGGCATCCTTGAAGTCGCTGATCAGCACGTCGCGGGCCGCGAGCACGGCGCCATCGCCCGGCAGTTCGCCGATCGCGTGGTCGTAGGCTTCGCAGAGCGCCGTTTCGGCGACGGACAGCTTCATGCCTGTCTGCATGTTCATGAGATCACTCCTTCACCGTGCTCAGGCAGCAGCATCGATGATGTCGGCATAGCCGTTTGCTTCCAGCTCATGGGCCAGCGTCTTGTCGCCGGACTTGATGACCTGGCCCTTGTAGAGGACGTGAACCGTATCCGGCACGATATAGTCGAGCAGGCGCTGGTAGTGCGTGATGACGACGACGGCGCGGTCGGGCGAACGCAGCGCGTTGACGCCGTCGGCGACGATCTTCAGCGCGTCGATGTCGAGGCCGGAATCCGTCTCGTCAAGGATGCACAGCTTCGGCTCCAGCAGCGACATCTGCAGGATTTCCGCGCGCTTCTTCTCACCGCCGGAGAAACCGACGTTGAGCGGACGGCGCAGCATTTCCGGCGCGATCTTCAGTTCGGCGGCCGATTCCTTGACGCGGCGCATGAAGTCCGGCGTCGTCAGTTCCGCCTCGCCGCGCGCCTTGCGCTGCTCGTTCATCGCGACCTTGAGGAACTGCATGGTGGCGACGCCCGGAATTTCGACCGGGTACTGGAAGGCCAGGAAGATGCCCTTGGCGGCGCGCTCGGACGGGTCGAGTTCCAGGATGCTCTCGCCGTTATAGAGGATCTCGCCTTCGGTGACTTCGTAGTCTTCTCGGCCGGCGAGGATATAGGAGAGCGTCGACTTGCCGGAGCCGTTCGGACCCATGATGGCGGCGACTTCGCCCGCCTTCACGGTGAGGTTCAGGCCGCGGATGATCTCGGTGCCGTCTTCGGCGATGCGGGCGTGCAGATTCTTGATTTCAAGCATGGTTTCTCGGTCCTGCGTTCGGAGCGCTCAAACGCTCCCGTCTTGGTTTCAGAAGCCGAGGAAAAAATGGACCACCGGAAGCATCATGGCGGAGAAACCGCCGAGGCCAAGCCCCACTACCGTGCGTACCGCCAAATTCCGAACATTGGGCGCATACGCTGCCAGTCCACCGCAAACCACGGCATAATACGTCAAATTGACCGGATCCATGTCGTCTTCTCCCGATGAGAACCGCACCGTCTAATATAACGGATCACGCGGGAACTTCATCGAAAGACCTGTCCGGCCGCCCGGCGGAAATCCGCCGGGATATTCCTTACCCGGTCAGCCGACCGAACCTTCCAGCGAGATGCCGATCAGCTTCTGCGCCTCGACGGCGAATTCCATCGGCAGTTCCTGGATGACTTCCTTGACGAAGCCGTTGACGATCAGCGCGATCGCCGCTTCGGTCGGGATGCCGCGCTGCAGGCAGTAGAACAGCTGGTCTTCCGAGATCTTCGAGGTGGTCGCCTCGTGCTCGAACTGCGCCGTCGCGTTCTTCGCCTCGATATAGGGCACGGTATGCGCGCCGCACTTGTCGCCGATCAGCAGCGAATCGCACTGGGTGAAGTTGCGCGCGTTCTCCGCCTTGCGGTGGGCCGAAACCTGGCCGCGATAGGTGTTGTTGGAGAAGCCGGCGGAAATACCCTTCGAGACGATGCGGCTCGACGTGTTCTTGCCGAGATGGATCATCTTGGTGCCGCTGTCGATCTGCTGGTGGCCGTTCGACACCGCGATCGAGTAGAACTCGCCGCGCGAACCATCGCCGCGCAGGATGCAGGACGGGTACTTCCAGGTGATCGCAGAGCCGGTCTCAACCTGCGTCCACGAAATCTTGGAATTCTTGCCCCGGCAATCGCCGCGCTTGGTGACGAAGTTGTAGATGCCGCCCTTGCCGTCCTTGTCGCCCGGATACCAGTTCTGGACGGTGGAGTACTTGATCTCGGCATCATCCAGCGCAACGAGCTCGACGACGGCAGCGTGAAGCTGGTTTTCGTCGCGCTGCGGCGCGGTGCAGCCTTCGAGGTAGGAGACGTAGGCGCCCTCTTCCGCGATGATCAGCGTGCGCTCGAACTGGCCCGTGTTCTTCTCGTTGATGCGGAAGTAGGTCGACAGTTCCATCGGGCAACGGACGCCCTTCGGCACGAAGACGAACGAGCCGTCAGTGAAGACAGCCGAGTTCAGCGTCGCGTAGAAATTGTCGGACGTCGGCACGACGGTGCCGAGATACTTCTTCACGAGATCGGGATATTCGCGGATCGCTTCCGAGATCGACATGAAGATCACGCCGGCCTTCTTCAGCTCTTCCTTGAAGGTCGTGACGACCGAGACCGAATCGAACACGGCATCGACGGCGATCTTCGAGGTCTGCACGCCGGCCAGGATTTCCTGCTCGCGCAGCGGAATGCCGAGTTTTTCGTACATTTTCAGAAGTTCGGGGTCGACTTCGTCAATCGACTTCGGGCCGCTCTGGTTCTTCGGAGCCGCATAATAATAGAGGTCGTTGAAGTCGATCTTCGGGTATTCGACGCGCGCCCAGGTCGGCTCTTCGAGCGTCAGCCAACGCTGATAGGCCGCAAGACGCCATTCGAGCATCCAGTCGGGCTCGCCCTTCTTGGCCGAGATGAAACGGATGATCTCCTCGGAAAGCCCCTTCGGAGCCTTCTCCATTTCGATCGTCGTCTCGAAACCGTATTTGTACTGGTCGACGTCTATCTGACGGACCTGATCGATCGTTTCCTGCACCGCAGGCATATCGTTCTCCAATCTTGCCGGATACAAGGTCCGGCAGTTTGTCAACGTCTGGCGGGACCTCCCGCCGCTTATGTAGGCGCCAAAGGCGGACTTTCCCACCTTTTGGCAAGCGAAAACTTGAGTTTCCGCAAGATTCCCCTCAGGCCGCGCGCCGCCGTGAGACGACACGCGAAAAGGCCGCGAGAAAGCAGTCCACATCCGCCTGCGTAGAGCCTGAACCCAACGACACACGCAAGGCGCCAAGGGCCGCATCGAAGCCCATGGCCGTCAGCACATGGCTCTGCCCGACCTTGCCGGAGGAGCAGGCGGAACCGGCCGACAGCGCAATGCCTTCGAGATCGAAGGCGATCTGCCCCGTTTCCGACTTCAGGCCCGGCAGGCTGAAGAAGGAGGTGTTGGCGACACGTTCGATATCCGCGCCGTGGATGATAACGTCGTTTGTCGCCATGCGCATGCCGGCCTCCAGCGTATCGCGCAGCCCGCCGATCCGGGCGTTGCGATCCGCAAAATCGGCAGCGGCAGCGCGCGCAGCCGCGGCAAAGCCGGCGAGAGCGGCCGGATTTTCCGTGCCGGAGCGATGCCCCTTCTCCTGCCCGCCGCCGCGGATCAGCGGCACGGGCATCAGCACCTCGCCGCGAGACACAAGCGCGCCGGCGCCCTTCGGGCCGCCGAGCTTGTGCGAGGAGAGGATCAAAAAGTCCGCATCCAGCGCCTCGATATCGACCGGGATACGGCCGGCTGCCTGCACCGCGTCGACGACGAACAGCCCGCCGTGGCGGTGCACGATTTCAGCCGCCGATTTTACCGGCTGAACGATTCCCGTCTCGTTATTGACGAGCATGACGGCGACCATCGGCAGGCCTTTTGCCTTGTCGTGGCCCACAAGCAGCGTTTCCAGCGCGGCGAGATCGACCAGACCGGCCGGCGTGACCGGAATGGATGTCAGCTTGTCGCGCGAAAACCGTCCGCCTTCGCGAATCGCCGGATGTTCGATCTCGGAATGGTAGAGATGGCCGATGGCAAGCGGCGTGCGGCCCATGCGGTAATCGGGCGTCAGGACGAGGTTTGCGGCTTCCGTCGCACCGCTTGTGAAGATCACATGCGCCGGGGCGGCATGGACCAGAGCGGCGACGTCGCGGCGCGCGGCTTCCACCAGCATGCGCAGCGCCCGGCCCTCGCCGTGCACGGAGGACGGATTGCCGACCGTATCGAGTGCAGCGAGAACGGCCACGCGCGCCGCAGCCGAAAGCGGCGCGGTGGCGTTCCAGTCCAGATATGTGCGCTCCGTCTTCGTCATTCTTTATCCGTACCCGCCGGGCATCTCACAAAGCGGCGTGCATTTTTCTTGAAATTTCCGTCGGGCTTGCCTTATGACACCAATCTCACGGCGCCCGATGCGCCCATACAGTTTCGAATGGTTCTAAACTAGGTTCTAGAAAAGCTGACTGGTTTCGTCAAGACTTCAGTTGACAAGAATCCGTTTTGGAATCCGAACTTGCCGGAGTGAGAATGCCCGAAATCATCTTCAACGGACCCGCCGGTCGCCTCGAAGGCCGTTACCAGCCGTCCAAGCAGAAGAACGCCCCCATCGCCATCGTGTTGCATCCGCACCCGCAGTTCGGCGGCACGATGAACAACCAGATCGTCTACCAGCTCTTCTACATGTTCCAGAAGCGCGGCTTTACGACGCTGCGCTTCAACTTCCGCGGCATCGGCCGCAGCCAGGGCGAATTCGACCATGGCGCGGGTGAACTGTCGGATGCGGCCTCCGCGCTCGACTGGGTGCAGAGCCTGCATCCCGATTCGAAGAGCTGCTGGGTCGCCGGCTATTCCTTCGGCGCCTGGATCGGCATGCAGCTCCTGATGCGCCGCCCGGAGATCGAAGGTTTCATGTCGATCGCCCCACAGCCGAACATCTACGACTTCTCGTTCCTCGCCCCCTGCCCGTCGTCCGGCCTCATCATCAACGGTGATGCGGACAAGGTGGCACCGGAAAAGGACGTCAACGGTCTCGTCGAAAAGCTGAAGACGCAGAAGGGCATCCTGATCACGCACCGCCTGGTGCCGGGCGCCAACCACTTCTTCAACAGCCAGACGGAAACCCTGATGGCGGAATGCGAGGATTACCTCGACCGCCGCCTCGCCGGCGAACTGACGCCGGAACCGGCCGCCAAGCGCATCCGCTGAGCGGCCGAAAACGTGAATACCAAGCCCGATGGTCCGCCACCGGGCTTTTTTCTTGCCTTCAATTTGCCAGCTTGAAAACTTCGAGCACCACGGCCGGCGACTCCGCCTCGCGCACGCAATCGCGCCCGGCATTCTTGGCGGCGTAGAGCGCATCGTCGGCACGGCGCATGGCGAAGCGCAGCGGTTCGTTCTGGCCGATTTCCGCGACACCGAAGCTTGAGGTGACGCGAAGCGCCTCCGGCAGGCCTGGAACCGGCGACACCGCTCTTGCGGCCCGGAGAGCATGCGCGAAGAGAAGGGCCGCATCCTTGGCGGTGAACGGCAGAAAAATCACGAACTCCTCTCCGCCGATGCGCGCGACAAGGGCGTCCGCCGGCGCCGCCGCCTTCAGCATCTCCCCGAACGCGCGGATCACGGCGTCGCCGCCCTGGTGTCCATAGGTATCGTTTACCGACTTGAAGCGATCGAGGTCGCAAAGAACGATGCTGTGCGGCCCTCGCCTTGCGATCAACGCATCGACGCGACTGTCGAAGCCGCGACGGTTCAAGACGCCGGAGAGAACATCGACTTCCGCATTGGCCTTTTCGTCCGCCATGATTTCCAGCACCAGCACACATAACAGAACGAGGCCGATAGTGACGATGAGAACGGCTCCGATGCTCTGCGAATAGAGCGCGAACCGGCTGGAAAGGTAGTCACTGGCGACGCTGCCTGACCCGGCATGGACCGCGATCGCAGCCTTAAGTGGAAAATGTACGCTTGTCATGACCAACAGAACGACGAGCATCCGGTCAACGAAGGCAGCGGCGCGTGCGCGCGAGACGGCCCAGGCGCTCATGGCGACCGCGATAGCCAGCGGTGCCTGATATGTGAAAGCATGGACCAGCGTTCCACGCGGCAGATCGTAGATCACGTAGTTGAAAAGCACGAAGCCGGAAAAGAGCGCGGCCAGATGCCTACGATTGGCCTGCAAGCCGTAAAGATGACCGATGCCGACCCGAAGCATGAACGCTCCGCCGAGTATCGATGCGAAGGCCAGGACCGTCCAGAGCCTCGGTGGGGGGAAATTGGCAAGAAGAAACTCGAAAACAATGGAAAGCGAGGAGACAGCAAAGGTGCCGGCAAACCATTGCGCGGCAATACGATTGCGGCTCCTGACGGACACCGCGAGGAAGAAAAAGCAGAAACATTGCGCGATGAAAAAGTTCGCCGCCATCAGGAAGCCCGCGCCACTCATCGGTCACCTTACGCAAGACACATTGGATAAGCATCCCGTGCGGAAAACGCGGAATGGTCCGCCACGATGCTAAGAGGCCGCCGCCAAAAAAGCGTTAATCTTCAAGGGTCGGTTTCTGCAATACACCGCCGCTGACGGGTGCCTTGACGCCGGTTGTGCCCGGGAAAGTGAGCGGCAGGCCGCGGAGAGAGCGCACGGCGAGATAGGCCCAGGCCTCCGCCTCCATGCTGTCGCCGTTGAGATCGACCGCCTCGGCCACAACCACCTCCGCCCCTTCGACCTCGGCAAGGGCTGCGAGATCGCCCATGATCACCCGGTTCAGCCGGCCACCGCCGCAGACGACGTAGAGTTTCGGTCGCTCCGGCAGGTGACGGGCGGAGCGCAGGATGGCCGCCGCCGTGACATGGGCCAGCGTGCGCGCACCGTCTTCGAGGCTGGCATCCGTGCCTGCCGGTGGGCGAAAATCGTTGCGGTCGAGCGAGCGGCGCACCGGAGCGGTGAAGAAGTCGTGGCTGAGGTAGCGGTTGGCGAGGTCCGGATCGACACGGCCCTCCGAGGCGATCATGCCGCCCTGGTCATAGGGAATGCCGGCATGGGCCTCGACCCATTGGTCGATCAGCGTGTTGCCGGGGCCGCTGTCGAAGGCGACGATCTCGCCGCCGCTGCCGATGAACGTTATGTTGGAGATGCCACCAATATTGACGAAGACGACCGCCCGGCCGGTGGAGCGGGAAAGGCCGGCCGCCAAGGCTGCATGATAAACGGGAATGAGCGGCGCGCCCTGGCCGCCATGGGCCATGTCGTTCGCCCGCATATCGTAGACGACGGCGATGCCCGTCTCGCGTGCCAGAAGCCCGCCGTCGCCGAGCTGTACGGTCACACCCGCATCGGGCCGATGCAATACGGTCTGGCCGTGAAAGCCGATGACCTCGATATCGCCTGCCTTCAGGTTGTTTTCGGCGAGGAAGGCGTTGACGGCCTCGGCATGGCGCAGCGTCAGTTCGCGCTCGATTTCCCCTAGGTCACCCGGCCGCTCCTCGCGTCTGTCGATCGCCTTGGCGGTCTCCAAGGCACCTTGCAGGCGGCGGCGGAAGGCGGCATCGTAGGGGCGCCCCATGGATGGCCCGCGCTCGACGACGGCCTCGCCATCCGTGCGCAGCAGCGCGACATCGATGCCGTCCAGGCTCGTGCCGCTCATCAGACCGATTGCCGTCCGCAGTGCCGTCATCTCGTGCGCTCCAGAATCACTTTTGGAGTGATTATGCGGTGAAACAGTGATAAACGCCCGGCGGTCCGCCGGAAAATTGCATCCGGCCAAAAAACATCCCGTCCATAGCATTCCCGCCGAGAGAGACAGGCCATGTCCGAATTCAAGTCAGATTTCCTTCGCACGCTGAAAGAGCGCGGTTTCATCCACCAGATCTCCGATGAAACCGGCCTCGACGACCTTCTCGCCAAGGAAACCGTGACCGCCTATATCGGCTTCGACCCGACGGCGCCGAGCCTGCATGCCGGCGGCCTCATCCAGATCATGCTGCTGCACTGGTTCCAGAAGACCGGCCACCGGCCGATCTCGCTGATGGGCGGCGGCACCGGCATGGTCGGCGACCCGTCCTTCAAGGACGATGCGCGCCAGCTGATGACGCCGGAAACGATCAACAGCAATATCGCCAGCATCAAGAAGGTCTTTTCGAGCTACCTGACTTATGGTGATGGTCCGAAGGACGCGCTGATGATCAACAATGCCGACTGGCTGCTCGGCATCAACTACCTGGAATTCCTGCGCGACGTCGGCCGCCATTTTTCCGTCAACCGCATGCTCTCCTTCGACAGCGTGAAGACGCGCCTCGACCGCGAACAGTCGCTGTCCTTTCTCGAATTCAACTACATGATCCTGCAGGCCTACGATTTCGTCGAACTGAACAAGCGCTACGACGTGCGCCTGCAGATGGGCGGCTCCGACCAGTGGGGCAACATCATCAACGGCATCGACCTCGGCCACCGCATGGGCACGCCGCAGCTCTACGCGATGACCTCGCCGCTGCTGACGACCGCGTCCGGCGCCAAGATGGGCAAGTCGCTCTCCGGCGCCGTCTGGCTCAACCCGGACATGCTCTCGGCCTACGATTTCTGGCAATACTGGCGCAACACGGAAGACGCCGACGTCTCGCGCTTCCTTAAGCTCTACACGACGCTGCCGATGGACGAGATCGCCCGCCTTTCAGCCCTTGGCGGTGCCGAAATCAACGAGGTGAAGAAGATCCTCGCCACGGAAGTCACCGCGATGCTGCATGGCCGCGAGGCCGCCGAACAGGCCGCCGAAACCGCGCGCAAGACTTTCGAGGAAGGCGCAATCGCCGAAAACCTGCCGACGATCGACGTCACCGCGAGTGAACTCACAGCCGGCATCGGCCTCCTGAACCTCATCGTCAAGGCCGGCCTCGCCACCTCAAACGGGGAAGCCCGCCGCCACGTCCAGGGCGGCGCGGTGCGCATCAACGATGCCGCAGTGTCCGACGAGCGCCGCATGATCGGCACTTCGGACGTCTCCGACGATGGCGTCGTAAAACTGTCGCTTGGCAAGAAGAAGCACATCCTCATCCGCCCGGCCTGATCGGCCGCGCAGCGCCCCAGATCAAGGCCGCCTTCGGGCGGCCTTTTTCATTGGAACTCAAAGATGTTGCGGAAGACGCCGGGCGCGATGATCGACAGCGGGTTGATGGTCAGTTTCGGCTTGTCGAAGGGACCGGCCAGCTTGAAGGTGATGCCGATCAGGCCGCGGTCGTTGCCGTTGCCGAGGATGATGCCGATCAGCGGCAATTCGGCGAAGAGCCGGTTGAGGCCATAGGCGGGCATGAAGGTGCCGGTCATGTCGATGCGGCCGTTGGCGTCGCGCACGGTGCCCTGGAAGGTCGCGCCCACCGCCTCGCCGCGCACCACGCCGTTTTCCAGGCTGAGCGAGCCGCCGCCGGTGCGCACCTGCGCAAAACCGCGGGAGAAGCGTACGGCGCTGACGTCGATTTCGCGGCGCACCGCCTGGTTGAGGCTGCGCCCGTCCTCGCCGGCCGGCGTAGACACGAGCGAGCGCAGGCGCTCTTCGCCGACGAGCGAGAAATTGCGGATGTCGACGGAGCCGCGCCAGCCGCTGTTGGAGGTTTCCCGCAGGCGGACGTTCAGCAGGCCGCCGCGCATGTGGCTGTAAACATCGGCGAAGCGCGCCACCGCGCCGGCATCGCCGCTGGTGAGCTGGATGGCGTCCGAGCCGCCATTGCGGGCAAGCTGCGCCACCACGGGCGCGCCGCCAGCCGTCACCGCCGAAAGGTCGACACCGGAAATGCGGCTGCCGGTCGTGGCATAGCGCAGGCTGACATTGGAGAGGCTTTCGCCGTTGAAACCGACGGCCCGCGACAGGTTGGCCTGCACGGTGATGCCCTGCTTGTCGCCGCCGCTTTCGCCGCTGCCGGCGTTCTTGAGGCGCGCCAGCACCGAGCGCACGTCGGCCGCCTCACCATCCGCCACGACGGAATAGCCGGATTTGCCGCGCTCCAGCTTCAGCCGGAACCGATCATCGGCCGAAAGGCGGACGGTGGAAAAGTTTGCCGCATCCAGCCTTGCACCGCGGAAGGTGAGATCGCCCGCAACATTGAACCCGTCGCCGGCAAAGCGGAAATCGGAAACCCGAGTGACGCCTTCCTTGGTGTCCGCCGTCAGCGTGACCTTGCCGCCGATGCCCGCACCCTTGGTCCAGCCGATCCAGGGAATGGAGACCGCGGCAGCGCCCACATCCGCCTCCACCTGGCGCGGCCCGTCGCCGTCCTGCTCCATCCGCATGGCGATCGCGCCATCCAGCACATCCTCCAGGCCGGGCAACAGCTTGCGGCGGTCCTTGTTGTCGAGCGTGCCGGACAGGATCGTCTTGCGCTTGATCGTGCTCGCCTTGCCGACGGGCTCGAGCAGTTCGAGATCGAGCGTCACGCCGTCGATATCAGCCTTGGCCTTCAGGTCGGCCTTCTTGGGATCGATCGCCAGCAGGCCGTGAAGGCCGGTGACCTCGCGCCCGGCGATCGGCTTGGCGACATCCACGTCGTTGAGGGTGAGCGCGGCAGTCCATTCTGGTGGCGGCGGATTGTGCGAGGAGATGACGCCGAAATGCGCCTTCACCTTCGCCTCGACCTCCCCGGTGAAATCATCGGGCGCAAAACCGGTCGCCGGCAGCGCGCGGATCGGCCGGTAGGTCACGAGCTCCGCAATCGCATCGGCATTGCCGGCGACGCCGATGTCCATGTCGGCCATCAGCGGCTTGGTATAGTTGTCCGGCAAAACGAACGTGCCGCCCTTCAGCGCAACCGAGCGGCCGGACGGGAAATAGGCAGCACCGCCGGTAATCTGGATCTCGGTGCGCGGCCCGCGCAGACGGAACTTCCCGGACGTATCGCGCAAGGGCGGGATCTCTCCCGCCACGTTCATGCGCGCGCCCTCGATGTCGAAGTCGATCTTCAGCTCGTCCGGACCGAGATGCATCGGCACGCCCGGCAGGCGCTCGCGGCCCTCGGCAAGGTAGAATTCGATGCGGCCATTGGTGACGGTGCCGCCAAAGATGTTCTTGATCACCCAGCTTCGCGCGGTCTTGGCCATCCAGAACGGCCAGAACTGCTTGACGGCCGCCGATTCCAGTTCGCTGGCGATCATCACGAAGCTGACTTCCGGCGCACGATCGCTGAAGCGCATGGCAAGGGAGCCCGCGACATTGCCCTTCTCGCTGGAAACGGCCATCTGCTCGAACAGCAGGTTCTTCGTCTTCGGCAGGTAGTAGCCGTTGACCTTGGCGTCGAAGCGGATCGGCGCCTCGGTGGAATCGACCGGCCGGCTGATCGCATTGCTGAAGACCAGATCGATGGCAAAGCCCTTGTCCGCCCGGTCGGAGACGCGGTCGAGATCGATGAGGCCGCCGGTAAAGGGGAAATGCGACTGGCCGACGCTTGCATCCGGCGAGGCAAGCTCGATCGATCCCTTGTCGAAATTATAGACGGCCTTGAGGGTGGAAGGGCGCAGCTCCGCCGCAATGCCATCGCCATAGACCGCGCCGGCGGCGACGTTGATGGTCAGCCCGAGCACCGGTTTCGTGCCGGCGATCTCGCGCACGGAGTTGACCGAGACATCCGCCGTCGTGTCGATGCCGGCATGCACATTGCCGTTGACGTCGTTGCCGAGCAGGAATTTTGCCAGCGCCACGTTGCGGATCGAGCCGTCCAGCGTGCGGATCGCGCCCTCCGTGCCCGAGGCAGTGAGGTCGATCTCGCCTTCCGAACCGTCCAGCGAAAAATGACCGTCGATCGACATGGTGCCGTCGCCGTCGCGGGTGAATTGCAGGCTGGCGATGGCAAGCGTGATTGGCTTGCCGTCCGGCCCCTGGAATGCCGCACCAAGGTCGGAAATGCTGACGGTCTGCATGCCGTTGGCGTCGATCAGGCGGTTGACGCCGTCGAGCCGCTCGAACGTGGTTTCGAGATAGTCCGGTACGTCGGAAATGCGCAGCGCCGCAAGATCGAGCGGCTTGCTCTTCGGCAGCAGCGCCGCATTGAACATGACGCCGTCCACATCGAGCCGCGAGACGGCGAGACGGCCGGAGGCGAGCCCCAGCGGATCGAGCACGATGCCGATCGAATCGGTCGTCGCCAGTTCCTTGTCCGATTGAAGCTCAATGATGCGGACATTTTCCGCCTTCAGCGCAAACCCGTTGAAGCCGGCAAGGCGCAGCACGGTATGATCGACCGACGCGCGGTAGCGGGGGCCGAGCGCCTGGTTGAGGGCGGCGACGGCGCGGGCATTCAACGTGCTGTCGAAAAGCCCGGTCTCGACCAGGCCGATCAGCACGGCGCCGAGAAACAGGACGAGGGCGACGGTCGCGGCGACGATGCGGCAGGCGATGCCCGTGCGGCTGGCCTGCGCCGCATGCAGGACGATGGGTTCGTGCGCCTGCGCGGACGGCAATTCATGCAGCGGAACGATGTCCTGCTTGCGGAACACGACTCTCTCGCCGCGGATATCTCCCATCTCGCGCTTGTTTCCTTTGCCCCTGCGCGCACCCTATCCCACGGAATCGGTGCGCATCGTCCAGTGGCCGTTGGACGATTCTGTCTGCCACTATATATGCGGGAGGCCGGGTCCTTGACTCAAAAAGCCGGCCAAAGAAAGGAAATCCCATGGCAGAACTCGTCCCAGGCGCTGCGGCCCCGGACTTCACCCTCCCGCGTGACGGCGGCGGCACCATTTCGCTCTCCGCATTGCGCGGCCGGCCCGTCGTGCTGTTCTTCTATCCGAAAGATGACACGGAAGCCTGCACGACGGAAGCGAAGGATTTTACCGCCGCCAAGGCGGATTTTGAGGCCGCCGGCGTCGCCCTCGTCGGCCTTTCGCCGGACCCGGTGAAGAAGCACGACAAGTTCGTCAAGAAACACGAACTCGACGTGCCGCTCGCCTCCGACGAAGGCCTGGAGACGCTGCAAGCCTATGGCGTGTGGAAGGAAAAGAGCATGTATGGCCGCACCTATATGGGCGTCGAGCGCACGACGGTGCTCGTCGACGCCGAAGGCAAGATTGCGGAAATCTGGCCGAAGGTGAAGGTCAAGGACCATGTCGCGGCCGTGCTCGACGCCGCCAGGAAACTATAAAACCCCGCATAAGGCATTGGAATGATAAAACTTCCGCATATCGAAAGCCTACGCGGCGGCACCACGGCGGCAATCTCTGCCGCCGATCTCGACCTGAAGACGGAGCTCGCGCAGGAGACGGCGCGCCGCTGGTTCGCCCGCACGCTTTCGATGCGCTCGCCGCGCGATCCGGCGTTGCCCTCGCGGCCCGGCCGGCCGGAAAAGCCGGAGCTCATTCCGCCCAAGCACATGAAGAAGCGCTCGCTGCACACCGAGAAGGGCCGCATCGCGCTGCTCCATGCGCTCGCCCATATCGAGCTCAACGCCGTGGATCTCGCGCTCGACATCGTCGCCCGCTTCACCACCGAGCGCGTGCCGCATTCCTTCTTCGACGGCTGGATGCAGGTGGCCTTCGAGGAGGCGAAACATTTCCGCCTCATCCGCGATCGCCTGCGCGATCTCGGCGCGGACTATGGCGACCTGCCGGCGCATGACGGGCTGTGGCAGGCCGCGCATGACACGCGCAACGACCTGACAGCCCGCCTCGCCGTGGTGCCGCTGATTCTCGAAGCCCGCGGCCTCGACGTGACGCCGACGCTGCAGGCCAAGATGCGCGAGACCGGCGACGACGCAAGCGCCGACATTCTCGACATCATCTACAACGACGAGAAGGGCCATGTGGCGGTGGGCGCAAAGTGGTTCCGCTTCCTCTGCGCCCGCGAGAAGAAGGACCCGTCGGCCACCTTCAGGGAGCTGGTGCGCACCAATTTCCGCGGGCCGCTGAAGCCGCCGTTCAACGACGTAGCGCGCGCCGAGGCCGGCCTCACGCCGTCGTTCTACCGCTCGCTCGTTTCTGTCAGCCAGAGCTGATATTTGGCGCCAAAACGCCGCCGGGAAAGGCTTTATTAACCCTAACAATGTGTAATTCCCCGCACGAGACCAGCACAACCGGTCGGGGGTATCAACTGTGGCGGAGCGTCCTGAAAACCGCATCTTCGGAAAGCGCGCGAAGCAGCACGTCGTGATCTTCGCGAGCGGCGACAAGATCCGCCACATGACCATCCGTCCGTGGATGGCTGCCGTTACGTTCTGTTTCGCCGGCATGTTCACCGTCGGCTATCTCGCCGCCACCTCTTACTTGGTGCTGCGCGACGACCTGATCGGCGCCACCATGGCGCGCCAGGCGCGCATGCAGCACGACTACGAGGACCGCATTTCCGCCCTTCGCGCGCAGGTCGATCGCGTCACGAGCCGCCAGCTCCTCGACCAGCAGGTGGTGGAGGAGAAGGTGGAGAAGCTGATGCAGCAGCAATCCGCCCTCTCTGCCCGTCACGGCAAGCTCGACGCGCTTTTGAGCCGCGCCGAAAACAGCGGCGTGGAGGCAACCGCCCCCCTTACCGAAGAGACGCCAGTGATCGACGGCCGTCGGGCGGACGCCGCCGGCGCCATCGATGCGATCATGGGCGGCGCGGGCGCGGCGCCGCTGAAGACGACGCAACTTGCCTATGCCGCCACCAGCGAATCGGTTGCCGACCGCGCCGACCGCCTGTTCTCCAAGGTCACGCTGTCGCTGAAGGACCTCGAACACGAGCAGATCAACCGCATCCAGTCGCTGACCGCCGGGGCTTCTGAAACCGCCGACGCGATCCAGACCATCCTGCGCCGCACCGGTTTCGACGTCGCCGAGGAAACGGCCGAGAAGCCGGCTACCGATTCGGATCTCGCGATCGGCGGCCCGTTCGTCGAGCCCGTCGCCTTCACCGATCCGTTCGAAGAATCCATAAACGACCTCGACGTCGCGCTGGAACGCCTCGATAGCGCCCGTCGCACCGCCCGGAAACTGCCCTTCGGCAACCCCTCGCCCCAAAGCAGCATCACCAGCCGCTTCGGCAACCGCACCGATCCGTTCCTTGGCCGGCTGGCGCTGCATGCCGGCATTGATTTTCGCGCCCGCACGGGCACGGAAATCCACGCCACCGGTGCCGGCACGGTCGTCGTCGCCGGCCGCAACGGCGGTTACGGCAACATGGTGGAAATCGACCATGGCGACGGCCTGACGACCCGCTACGCCCACCTTTCCCGCGTTCTCGTCAAGGTCGGCGACCATGTGGACGAGGCCGATCCGGTCGGCCTTTCCGGCACGACGGGCCGCTCCACCGGCCCCCACCTGCACTACGAAGTGCGCCGCGACGGCAAGGCCATAGACCCCATGCGCTTCCTCACCGCGGGCATGAAGTTGACCACCTATATGGATTGACGTAACGCAAGACCGAGGGCTTGCGGATGGCAAAAGCATCCGCCACACAGTTCAAATTGCTCGGTGATTCACCAAATTCGCTGATTTCCTTGACTTTCCGGCACTTTCGGCATATCTGCGCTGCATCCTAGCGGCGCGTCGACCGCTGAAACCCATTGCGTTCGCAAGAACCGGAACGGAAATAGTTTTCCCTTTGACCACTTTTGCTGATCTTGGCCTGAGCCCGAAAGTCCTGTCTGCCGTCACGGATTCGGGCTATACGATCCCGACTCCCATCCAGGCAGGCGCCATTCCGCCGGCTCTGGCACGGCGCGACATCCTCGGCATCGCCCAGACGGGCACCGGCAAGACTGCCTCTTTCGTTCTGCCGATGCTGACGCTCCTCGAAAAAGGCCGCGCCCGGGCACGCATGCCCCGCACGCTCATTCTGGAGCCGACGCGCGAACTCGCAGCCCAGGTTGCGGAAAACTTCGAGAAATACGGCAAGAACCACAAGCTGAACGTCGCGCTGCTCATCGGCGGCGTGTCCTTCGACGAACAGGACCGCAAGCTGGAACGCGGCGCGGACGTCCTGATCTGCACGCCCGGCCGCCTGCTCGACCATTGCGAGCGCGGCAAACTCCTGATGACCGGCGTCGAAATCCTCGTCATCGACGAAGCCGACCGTATGCTCGACATGGGCTTCATCCCGGATATCGAGCGCATCGCCAAGCTGATCCCCTTCACGCGCCAGACGCTGTTCTTCTCGGCCACCATGCCGCCGGAAATCCAGAAGCTGGCCGACCGCTTCCTGCAGAACCCGGAGCGCGTCGAAGTCTCGGTCCGCTCCTCGACCGCGACGACCGTGACGCAGCGCCTCGTCGCCACGCACAGCAAGGATTACGAGAAGCGCGCAACGTTGCGCGACCTCATCCGCGCCCAGGAAGACCTGAAGAACGCCATCATCTTCTGCAATCGCAAGGTCGACGTTGCCGACCTCTTCCGTTCGCTCGACCGCCACGGCTTCTCCGTCGGCGCGCTGCACGGCGACATGGACCAGCGCTCGCGCACCACGATGCTGGCCAATTTCAAGGAAAACAAGCTTACCCTCCTCGTGGCATCCGACGTCGCGGCCCGCGGCCTCGACATTCCGGATGTGAGCCACGTCTTCAACTTCGACGTCCCGATCCATGCCGAGGACTATGTCCACCGCATCGGCCGCACTGGCCGTGCCGGCCGCTCGGGCGCCGCTTTCACCCTGGTATCCAAGCGCGACGGAAAGTTCGTCGACGCCATCGAGAAGCTGATCGACCGCAAGGTCGAATGGCTGAACGGCGGCCTCGATGCCCTGCCGCCGCAGGCCGAAGGCGAGGAGCGTGAACAGCGCTCGCGTAGCGGCCGCGAACGTGGCGGTCGTGATCGTGACCGCTCCCGTGGCCGCAAGGGCGAAGCCCGCGTGACCGAGACACGCCCCGCGCCCGGCATTGAGACCAGCGAGACCGAAGAGAAGGTGGAAGCCGTGAAAGCTGAACGCAAGACGGAAGGGCGGCCGCAGACTCCCGCTCGCAGCAACCCGCGGGCCGCGAACCATGCCGCCCCGCGTCCGGCCAACGACGACAACCGTGATCGTCGCAACCGCTACCGCCGCGACGACGATGACGGCCCGACGCCGCTCGGCTTCGGCGACGAGATCCCCGCCTTCATGCTGATCGCCGGCAAGGCCTGATCTACTAGCATGTCCATTCCAGGCATCGATGTGCCAGGCCTCGGTTGCGGCCTGGCCATTTTGCGTGAGGGTAGGCTCCTGCTCTACCGGCGCCTTCGTGCACCCGAAGCCGGCTCATGGAACATCGTCGGCGGCAAGGTCGACCATATGGAACGCGCCGTCGATTCCGCCCGCCGCGAGGCGGAGGAAGAATCGGGATTGACGATCGGCGCCGTCGAGCTTCTTTGCATTTCCGAACAGATCATCGCGGAGGAGCGCCAGCACTGGCTGTCGCTCATCTATGTGACGGAGGATTTTGCCGGCGAACCGCGCGTCATGGAGCCGGAGAAACTGCCGGAATTCGGCTGGTTTCCGCTCGATGCCTTGCCCTCGCCGCTCTCGCGCTTCGCTGCCGACGCAGTGAAGGCACTACGCGGCTCGATCAGAACCGCGCCGTCGCGCCGATGATGAAGGTACGGCCGCGGCCGTTCTTGACGCCGCCGTAGCTGTCCATCAGGCCGGCATTCGCCTTCATGTAACTCTCGTCGAAGACGTTCTCGATATTGACGAACACCTTGGCGTTCTCGTTGATCTGCCAGGAGGCGTGCGCGTCGAACAGCGTATAGGCGTCGAGCTCGAAGGCCATTTCCTGGTTGATATAGGCCTGCTTGCTCTTGCCGACATAACGCATGCGCCCGCCGACGGTGAGCGTTTCGTCCAGGAAGCGCATGCCGACGTCGATCGTCGCAAAATCGTCCGGCAGCCGGCCCGTATCGCCGCCGACGCCGGCAGCGGCACCCTCCGGCTGGTTGGTGTCGGCAAGCGTCAGCGAGAAGCCGGCGTAATACCGGCCGGCATCGTAGCCGCCTTCGACCTCAAGCCCCTTCATGAGCGTCGTTCCATCGACATTCACCCAGCGCGCAGCACCATCCTCGCCGATGTCATAGGTGATGTAGTCGCGGATGCGGTTGTGGAAATAACCGACCTTCAGCCAGGCGGTATCGCCGGGCGTCAACAGATCGTCCGTCGTCATGTTGACGCCGAATTCCCAGCCGCGGCTCTTTTCCGGCAAGAGGTTGGGGTTGTTGTTGACCGGGTCCGAGGAGCCGTCGAAGCTGTGGCCGCCCGGATAGAACATTTCCGCCGCCGTCGGCGGGCGCGACGTGTGGGCATAGGTCACATAGGGCTGCAGCCAGTCGAGCGGGCGCGCGGCAAGGGTGATCTTCGGGTTGACGTCGCCGCCATCGCGCGACAGTTCTTCCATCGGGCACGGCTGGCCATCGGCCGCGCAACCATTGGTGCCCGGCGCGTCGTAGCCGCTGATGCCCTCCAGCGACCAGTAATCGTAGCGCAGGCCGCCGGTCAGGTCGAAAATGCCGTGCGTGATCGTCGCCTCGCTGAAGACGCCGGCCTTGACCAGCGTTCCATCCGGATTGGCGCCGCGCTTGGCATTGCCCTCATATTGATCGCGGCTGTAGGCGCCGCCATAGGTGAGCTTCAGTTCGGTCTCGTCGCTAAGGTCGAAGCGCATGCGGTTGGAAATGTCGAAGCCCGTCGTCGTGTTGGTGCCCTTGCGGCCATCGAACGTGGTAACATTGCCGTTGCTGCCGTCGAATTCGAGATCGGTGATGTTGAGATAGGCGTTGATGCTGAGATCGATCAGGTCACTGCCGGGCTGGTAGGTATATTTCGCCGTATAGGTCTGGTTCTCGATCTGCCAGTTGTAGCCGGAGCTGCCGGGCAGGAAGTCGTTGCCGTACCAGATGGCGCCGAGCGCAAGCTTGTGATCGGAATCCGGCGAAAGGTTGATCTTGAACAGGCCGGATTTCGGATGCTGATCGCCGGCGAACGGATATGTCACGCCGTCGCCGTTGTCATAGGGGCTCTTCTTCGTGTCGCTGAGCGCGCCGACGATGCCGATCTCACCCTCACCGCCGATATCGGTGCGCGCTGCGCCCGTCAGCAGGCGGGAATAGTCGAAACCGTTCGTGCCGGCGCGCACCGAGGTCATCACGCCATAGTCGCGGCCGGGCAGCAGCACATCGTCGACATCGAGCGTGCGGAAATTGGCAGCACCCGCCAGCGTGCCCATGCCCTCGGCACCGGAGACCGCACCGCGCGTCACGTCGACGCCGACCAGCATGTTCTGCTCGACATAGAGCATGTTGTCGAACGTGCCGCCGTGGCCGGACAGGTTGCGAAAGGTCTGCGGCACGCCGTCGATCATGCTGTTGACGCGTCCCATGCCTTGCAGGCCGCGGATATTGACCGTGATGCCCGGCTGGTCCGACGGTTCGCGGGTGAAGGTGCCGGGCGAGGAGCGCAGCACCTGCGCGACGTCACCGGCGAAATCTTCCTGGATCTTGACGCGATCGGCCTTCGAAACCGCGGCCGGGATATCGATGATACCATCCCCGTCGCTGTCGCCTTCGATGTTGATCTGCTGGAGGTCCGTGGCGGCCGCATCCTGCGCCTTGACGGGTGCCGCGGTGGCCAGAAGCGCAAGCGCCATGGCCGTGCCCGCGAGAAGCGTCGACGCGGAAGAACGATCGTATGTCATGGAAACCTCACCGGACATTTCGTCCACGCAAACTCAAGCGTGAACCGTCCGGTAATGGACAACATGACAATACAAGTCAAGTTTGATTGCGGCGTTTTCCGGGCGGGCTTTTTATCGCGCGCGCAGCGCCGCCTCGTAGGCCCGGCGTACCCAGATCGCCATGACGTCGGGATCGTCGAGCGCCTCGTCGGGAATGGACCAATAGGGCATCTTCACCGGCTTGCCGCTCTTGCCATCGTAGTACCATTGCCGGCTGCCGGCGGCGGAAAAATCGGCCGCGCTTTCCTCGTCGGCCTTCAGCAGGATCTCGCCCTGCACTTCCAGCGCCAGGATGCGGCCCTCGTGATAGATGCCCTTGCCGCCGAACATGCGCTTGATCGTCACCGGCCCCAGCGCCTGGAACATCTCCTCGATCCCGTCGCGATCCATATCCTACCCTTTCAGAACGCCGCCGGCGGCCAGCACCGCCTCCGGCGTGTCGACATCGATATGCGCCGCCTCGCCGATCTCCAGGTCGACAATGTCAAGCCCGGCGCTTTCGACGATATGCCGCGCGCCGACATCGCCTTCCAGCGCGCGGATCGCGGCGAAGGTCGCGCGCGGCAGCACGACGGGATTGCCGCGCTTGCCGCCGGAAACCGCTCGCACGATGGCGTGCCCGCCGGCCGCGGTGAAGGCATCGAGCAGGAGGCGCACATCGGCGCCGGTGACATGCGGCATGTCCGCCAGCATGACCACGACGCCGTCGCAGCCCGGCCCAAGCGCGGAAATGCCGGCGCGAAGAGAGGTCGACATGCCCTGCGCGTGGTCCGGATTGCGCACGATATCGATTCTCAGCCCCGCAAGCTCCGCCTCGATCTCGTCTGCCCGATGCCCCGTGACGACCAGCACCCGCGCAGGTCTCGCCTCCAGGGCCGCTTCTGTCGAGCGGCGCACCAGCGCCTCGCCGTCGAAGGCGGCGAGCAGTTTGTGGCTGCCATTCATGCGGCTGGCGCGGCCGGCGGCCAGCACCAGCGCTGCGACGGACAGCGGCTGTTCCGGCCCGCGCAGGTCGCGCGGCTGCGGACGGGTCGGGATTTCCGCGAGAAGGCCGCCGACGCCCATTCCCGTTATCTCCACCGGCCCCGGATTCTCCCCGGCAAAGATGCGGGCGAGAATCCAGTCGAATCCGTTTTCCTTCGGGCTGCGGGCGCAGCCCGGTGCGCCGATCACCGGCACCGTGCCAACGCGGCCGAGAACCAGTAGGTTGCCCGGATCGACGGGCATGCCGACATGCTCCACCACGCCGCCCGCGGCGCGGATCGCGGCTGGGATCACGTCGTTCTGGTCGGTGACGGCGGAGGCGCCGAAGACGAGGACGAGGTCGTTGTCTGCGGCCGAGCGATGGATCGCCTCCGCAAGCGCGCGCGCGCGGTGCGGCACGCGCACCTCGCCCGTGAGCCGGCTACCGGACGGCTGTAGGCGCTGTTCGACGAGGCGACGGGTCTTGTCCATGACAGAGACCTTGAGCGTCGGCAGCTCGGTCGCGACGAGGCCGACGCGGTGCGCCGCGAAGGGTTTGACCTCCAGCGCCCGGCTGGTCGCCATGACGGCCGCGGCCTTTCGTGCAAGATCGCCGGAAACGGCAAGCGGGATGATCTTGATCGTCGCCACCATGTCGCCGGCCGCAACGCTGGCATGGTCCGGCAGGGTGGCGACGGTGATTGCCGGATCGACCCGGTTGAACCGGTCGATCGCCGCCCGGTCGGCGACAAAAAGCCCGTTCGCCGTCGCATGCAGGTTGATGCGGCCGGTCGCGGGCGGGGTGAAGGTCAGATGGTCCGGGGGGATCGCCGCGGCAATCAGCGATGCCGCCTCGTCCTCGCCGATATCGCCCGTTTCGAGCCGCACGGCGATGATGGTTGCGATGCCGGCCACGACCAGCGCCTGCCGGTCCTCCGCCGTCACCACATGCCCCTTGTGCAGCGACAGGCCCTCGACCCGCACGCCATGCGCCAGACGCGCGCCGACAGAATCGGCAACCGGGACCTCGCCGAAAATCATGGTCCGGCACCGAGCAAGGGCCGGCGGCGCAGATGCGCGACGATATCCGCCAGAATGGCGACGGCGATCTCCGCGGGGCTCGCGGCGCCGATATCGAGGCCGATGGGGGCGGAGATGCGGGCGATCGCCGCCTCGCCGTGCCCGAGCGCTGTCAGGCGTTCGACACGCTTGGCATGGGTCTTCCGGCTGCCGAGCGCGCCGACATAGAAACAGCCGGTGGCCAGCGCCTGCGACAGCGGAAAATCGTCGATCTTCGGATCATGCGTGACGGCGACGAGCGCCGTATAGGCATCGAGCGGCCGCGCCTTCAGCACATCCTCCGGCCAGTCGGCGACGAGGTCGATGCCGGCAAAACGCTCTTCGGTAGCAAAGGCCGTGCGTGGGTCGATGATGGTGATATCGAAACCGGCGACCTTGGCCATCTGCGCCAGCGCCTGGCTGATATGGACCGCGCCGATGACGACGATGCGCGCCGGCGGCAGGTGCACGTTGAGGAAGAATTTTCGGTCCTCCGCCTCCACCACGCCGGATTTGCCGGACCGCAGGGCGCTTGCGATCGCTTCGCCGAGCGGTCCCGCAACCGGATCGCCTTCGCGGATCACGCGGTCGCGCCCGTCGCCGAGATCCGTCAGGTGGATGACGGCGCGCCGCGCCGTGCGTTCCGCATTCAGCTTGCGCAGCAGGTAGGGATCCATCAGCCGATACGCTCCACATAGACGCGGATGCGCCCGCCGCAGGAGAGGCCAACGCGCCAGGCGGTCTCGTCGGCGACGCCGAATTCCAGCATGCGCGGCTCACCCTCGGAAATGACCTCCATCGCCTCGCCGATCACCGCCCCCTCGACACAGCCGCCGGAAACGGAGCCATGGAAATTGCCCTCGCCGTCGATGACCAGATGGCTGCCGACGGGGCGCGGCGCCGAGCCCCAGGTCTCGACCACGGTGGCGAGCGCCACCATGCGCCCGTCGTCCATCCAGCGTTCCGCGATGGTCAGCGGGTCGAGCATATCGTTTGCGGTTGCGTTCATCTTCACCTCCTCATGCCACCGGCAGGAAACGCCGCGGGTCGCCGGCACCACGCGGGGCAGCGCCAGAAAGCGCTACGACCAGGTCGGCCATGGCATCCAGATTGTGCACGGGCCGCAGGTCATCCACATGCGGCAGCATGGCACGCACCCCACGCGCCCGCGCCTCGAAACCCTCGAAGCGCAGCAGCGGGTTGAGCCAGATCAGCCGCCGGCAGGAGCGGTGCAGCCGGTCCATTTCCGTTTCCAGCAGTTCGATGCCCTCTCGCTCCAGCCCATCGGTGATGAGCAGCACGACAGCGCCCTGCCCCAGCACGCGGCGCGACCACAGCCGGTTGAACTCCTTCAGCGTCTCGCCGATGCGCGTGCCGCCGGACCAGTCGCTGACCGTCTGGCTGCACGCCTCGACGGCGAGATCGGGATCGCGATGGCGCATCGGGCGGGTGACGTTGCTGAGCCGCGTGCCGAACAGGAAGGCATGCATGCGGCGTCGATGGTCGGCGAGCGCATGCAGGAAATGCAGGAAGATGCGCGTATACTGGCTCATGGAGCCGGAAATATCGGCGAGCACGACGAGCGGCGGATGCACGGTCTTCGGTTCGCGATGGCGCGGCAGGATCAGCGCGCCGCCGGTGCGCATGGCGTGGCGCATCGTGGCGCGGGCATCGATCGCCACCGGCCGGGTGGAGCGGCGAAAGCGGCGCGTGCGCACCTCGTCCATCGGCAGCACGAGGTTGGAGATGGCGCGCTTGGCTTCGGCAAGCTCCGCCGCCGTCATCTGCGCGAAATCCGTGCGGCGCAGCACCTCGCTGCCGGAAGCGGTGAAACGGGCATCGATCTCGATATCCGGCTCGTCGCGAAGACGCTGCTCCTGCCGTCCGAACAGCGCATCGGACACGCGGGTCTCGCCCGCCTTGCGTTTCTCCCGCTCCTCATGCCGCGTGACGACCGGCGACATCAGCGCGATCATTTTCCCCACAAGGTCGCGCGCCCGCCAGAACAGCCGGAAGGCCTCGTCGAAGACGGCGTCGTCCTCATGGCGCTTGACGAGCGTCGCATGCAGCGCCGTGTAAAACTCCTCGCGGTCGCCGATGCCGATCGCCTGCACGGCCTCGATGGCGTCCGTCACGGCCGCCGGCCCGATGCGCAGGCCGGCCTTGCGCAGCACGCGGGCGAAAAACACGATATTGTCGGCAAGCCGTCCATCGACGGCGTTCGAAACATCGCTTTCCGCCGCCATCACCATCGCTCAGCCCGCCGCCGCCAGACCGGCCTTGACGTCGTCGAGCAGCTTGCGGCCCTCCGCGCCGTCGATGCGCGCAATATCGTCCTGGTATTTGAGCAACGTGCCAAGCGTGTCGGCAACGGTCTCCGGATCGAGCGCCACCCGGTCGAGTTCGGTCAGCGCCGTCGCCCAGTCGATGGTTTCGGCGACGCCCGGATTCTTGAAGAGATCGAGCACGCGCAGCTTCTGCACATAGGCGACGACCTGGCGCGACAGCGTGTCGTTGCAGCCGGGCACCTTGCGGCGGATGATCTCCAGCTCCTGGGCCGCCTGCGGATAATCGACCCAATGATAGAGACAGCGCCGCTTCAAGGCGTCGTGCACCTCGCGCGTGCGGTTTGTCGTGATCATGACGATGGGCGGCTCGGCGGCGCGGATCGTGCCGAGCTCCGGCACCGTCACCTGGAAATCGGAAAGCACTTCCAGCAGAAAGGCCTCGAAGGCCTCGTCGGTGCGGTCCAGCTCATCGATCAGGAAGATGGGCGCACGGCCGTCCGGCGCGGAAAGCGCCTGGAGCACGGGGCGGCGGATCAGGTAGCGCTCGGAGAAGATATCGGCCTCGATGCGGCCGCGGTCGGTGGTGCCGGAGGCCTCGGCGAGGCGGATCTCCAGCATCTGCGCGGGATAGTTCCACTCGTAGACCGCCGAGGAAATATCGAGCCCCTCGTAACATTGCAGCCGGATCAGCGGGCGGTCGAGCGAGGCGGCCAGCACCTTGGCGATCTCCGTCTTGCCGACGCCGGCCTCGCCTTCCAGGAACAGCGGCCGCTTCATGCGCAGCGCGAGAAACAGCACGGTGGCGAGCGAGCGCCCGGCGAGATAATTGCCGGCCGAAAGCATCTCCACGGTTTCATCGATCGATTGCGGGATGTGTCCGCGCTGGTAAACCACGCCGCTCCTCCGTTCCGGAGGTCGAACTTATAGCGTGTGGTAGCCCCGGTCCATATAGAGAAGCGCCGGTTTGTGCTCGCCGGTGGAAATGCCCATTACCTCGCCGATCAGGATCATGTGCGTCGCCATGACCTTCAATTCGACGAGCCGGCAATCGAAGGCGGCGCGTGCATCCATCAGCACCGGCGCGCCGGTCACCAGCTCTCCCCAATTGCCCATGGCGAAGCGCTTTTCAGACGTCATCGCCGGATCGCGGCCGGAAAAGGCATTCGCGAGTTCGACCTGGTCGGCCGAAAGCGAGTTCAGCGCGAAATGGCCACTCTTGGAGAAGATCGCATTGTTCGGGTTGGAGGCGTTGAGGCAGGCGAGGACCATGGCCGGATTGTCCGACACCGAGCAGGCGGCGGTGATCGTCACACCGCGCTTCTCGCCCTCGTGCGCCGTCGTCACGATCTGCACATGGCCGGCATAGCGGCTCATCGCATCGCGGTAGAGCGACGGGTCCAGCATCAATCTGTCCAACACGGCATTCTCCTTCAACACAGGAGATACATGGCGAAAGTGAAGAAAAATGTAAGCCCCGTCGTCGAATTTTCCTGTCCTGCCAGAGACAAGCGGAAATTGCGACGATATTTTCTTTGACCCCGCCGGTGCGGCCCTTACAAAGGGCATCATCGCGATCCATGGATTGAGAATGAAGACCTTTTTCTTCGCCAGCCTCATCGGCGCCTCGGTGTTTTCGGCCCTGCCGGCGACGGCCGCCGGCCTCACCTTCGCCGTCGTCGCGCCCGCGGACGGGCCGCTCGCGATTCTCGGCCAGCAGGTGCGCGATGGCGCGCGCTTTGCGGCGGAGGCGAATGGCGACACGATCGTGGAGATCCCGGAAGCCTGCGACGAGACCGACGGCGACGAGATCGCCAAGCAGATCCTGGCCGCCGACGCCGTCGCCGCCGTCGGCTTCCTCTGCACGGAAGGGCTTGCGGCCTCGCTGCCGGCGCTCGCCGAAGCAAAGGTGCCGGCCATCACGCTTTCCGTACGCTCGGGCATTCTGATGGAGGATGCGCTGAAGAAGAACTGGCCGCTCTTCCGCCTGGCGCCCGGGCCGAAGGCAGAGGCCGACAAGGCGGTCGAGATCATCACCCGCGACTGGAAATCCGAACCCTTCGCCCTCATCGACGACGGCACGATCCATGCCCGCGAGCTGGTCGAGGCGATCCGGCTGCGGCTGGAGGAGGTCGGCATGAAGGCCGTCTTCGTCGATACCTACCGCCCGGCGCAGGAACAGCAGCTTACCCTCGTGCGCCGCCTTTCCCAGACCGGCGTCACCCATGTCTTCGTCGGCGGCGACCGCACGGACATTGCGGTGATCGCGCGGGATGCGAAGGCCGAAAAGGTATCGCTGGCGCTGCTCGGCGGCGAAGCGTTGCTGGGTGCCGATCCCAGCGTGCCGATGACCGACGGCGTCGAGGCGATTGCGCTGCCGGACTATGGCGCGCTGCCGGAAGGCCAAGCGGTCGCGGCGGCGATGAAGGCGAAGGACATTTTTGCGGAAGGCTACGTGCTGCCCGCCCACGCCGCTATTACCGCGCTTGCAACCGCGGCGGCAAAGGGTGGCGACCTTCCGCAAAAACTCGCCGGCGGCAGTTTCGCGACGGCGATTGGCACGGTCGCCTTCGGCGCGGACCATGAGCTCGGCGACAATCCCTACCGCCTGCTTGTCTGGCGCGGGGGTGCCTTCGTGCCGGCCGGGACCGCGCCTGAGAGCGAATAGATGAAGCCTGGCGCGAAAAACAGCATCACCGATGTCGCCGGCCTGAAGGTCGGCAATGCGACGGATCATGCCCTGCGCTCCGGCGTCACCGTCGTCGTCTGCGAAGAGCCATCCACCGCCGCGGTGCAGGTGCTCGGCGGCGCGCCGGGAACCCGCGAGACCGATCTTCTGGAGCCGCACAACACCGTGCAGACGGTCGATGCCATCGTGCTTGCCGGCGGCTCGGCCTTCGGGCTCGATGCCGCGTCGGGCGTTCAGGCGGGGCTGCGCGAGGCCGGACGCGGTTTTGCCGTCGGGGCCTTTCGCGTGCCGATCGTGCCTGCCGCCATCCTGTTCGACCTGATGAATGGTGGCGACAAGGACTGGGGGCGCTACCCGCCCTATCGCGAGCTCGGCTATGCGGCGCTGGCCAATGCATCCGCCGATTTCGAGACCGGCAGCGTTGGCGCCGGCACCGGCGCGCTCACCGCGACCGTCAAAGGCGGCCTCGGCTCGGCCTCCAGCGTGCTGGAGGGCGGCTTCATCATCGGCGCGCTGGTGGCGGTCAATGCGCTCGGTTCGGCGACCATCGGCGATACAAGACATTTCTGGGCGGCCCCCTTCGAAGAAGGAGACGAGTTCGGTGGCCTCGGCCTGCCGGCACCCTTCCCAGCGGATGCCCGCGTGCCACGCACCAAAATGTCACGACGCCCGACGGGGGTGGAAAACACCACCATCGCCGTGATCGCTACCGATGCGGTGCTGAGCAAGGCGGAGGCCAAGCGGCTGGCGATTGCCGCCCATGACGGCTTTGCCCGCGCGCTCTGGCCGGCGCACACGCCGCTCGACGGCGACCTCGTCTTCGCGCTCGCCACCGGCGGCAGCGGCCGCACGCCGGCCACGGAGGACTTCATCGCGCTCTGCGCCGCCGCCGCATCCACCATGGCCCGCGCCATCGCTCGCGGCGTGCACGATGCGGTGCCGATGCCCGGCGATGTCATGCCAAGCTGGTCGATGCGGTAAATTCGCCCGTTGTTCGCCCTCACCCGGAATGGTATGGCGACGGCAAAATCCGTGCCCCACATCCTTTCTCAAGGAGCCTGACATGACCCTTCCCATCCGGATCGCGCCCTCCATCCTCGCCGCCGACTATGCGAAACTCGGCCAGGAAGTGCGCGACGTCGTCGCGGCCGGAGCAGACTGGATCCATCTCGACATCATGGACGGCCATTTCGTGCCGAACATCTCCTTCGGCCCGGATGTCATCAAGGCGCTGCGCCCGCACACCGACGCCTTCTTCGACTGCCACCTGATGATCGCGCCTGCCGACCCCTATCTCGAAGCCTTTGCCAAGGCCGGCTGCGACAGCATCACGGTGCATGCCGAGGCCGGCCCGCATCTCGACCGCTCGCTGCAGGCGATCAAGGCGCTCGGCAAACGTGCCGGCGTGTCGATCAATCCCGCGACGTCGGAAAGCGTGCTCGACTATCTGCTCGACAAGATCGACCTCATCCTCGTCATGACGGTCAACCCGGGTTTCGGCGGCCAGAAATACATTCCGTCGATGCAGGAGAAGCTGCGCCGCGTGCGTAAAATGGTCGGCGACCGGCCGATCGACATCCAGGTCGATGGCGGCATCGCGGTCGATACGATCGCGCTGCCCGCCGCTGCCGGCGCCAATGTCTTCGTCGCGGGTTCCGCCATCTTCAGCGGCGGCCATGTTGACGCCTATCGCAAAACCATCGACACTCTGCGCAGCAATGCGGAGGGTGCGCGGGCGTGACGGTTTTCGGAAGGGCGGCGGTCGCGCTGCTCGCCTCCCTGCTGGCGGCGGCCGGCGCATCGGCCGGCGACTTTGCGAGCTACCAGACGCTCGGCTTCTCGCCGGATGGAAAGGTCTTCGCCTACGAGGAATTCGGCGTCCAGGACGGCTCGGGCTTCCCCTATTCCAACCTCTATTTCATCGACACGGAGAAGGATTCCTTTCTCTCCGGAACGCCGATCCGCGTGCGCATCGATGACGAGGAGGCGGACCTCGCCAAGGCGCGCGCCGAGAGCTTCGGCAAGGCGAAAAGCCTGATCGAACAGCACAAGGTGCTCTCCAATCCCGGCGTGCTCGCAGCCTTCAACCCGGTCGGCGAAGTGGGCGTCGATCGCAAGCGCCTCGAATATCTGCAATATGCCATCGAACCGACGCCCGGCGACAGCTTTGCGCTGGCCATCGACGACATCCCGCTCGAGATTTCCGATCGATGCCGGGACCTGGTGATCGAGGGCGGCAAGGGTTTTCGCCTGAAGCTCGTCAAGCGCGACGGTGCGGCGGCCGATGAGGTGCTCCACGAGGACACGCGCGTGCCGGACAGCCGCAACTGCCCCCATTCCTACCAGATCTCCGGCGCCGTGACCTTCAGCCCGCTCGGCGCCGATCCGGTCCATGTCGCGCTGGTGCTCGTGCGCAGCTTCGGCTTCGAGGGCAGCGACGGTCGCTGGATCGCCGTTCCCTTCCGGCCTTGAGCATGGAACTTGCGGCAGGCACGACGGGCGCAGCTTTCCGCGAACCGACTCCAATCCTGCCCGCCCTGCCGCTGCATTTCGGCGGCGCCGTCGGCTGGGGACTGCTGATGGCAGTCTGCGCCTATGTCTCGCTTGTGATGCAGGGGCGCGCCGAGACCTTCCACCTCGATACGATCCTGTCCATCTATGCCGCCGGCGGCCTTGCCGCTTGGCTCATCGCCTTGCCGATGGCCCGCCTGCTGACGCGCCGCCGCAACGTCGAGACGCGTTTTGCCGCGCATTTCGCGCTGCTCGGCCTCGGCACCGTCGCCTTGACCGCCTTCTGCTTCGCCATGGATTACCGGCTGTTCTATGCGCAATGGCACCAGCCCTTCGGCACGCGCATCTGGGCCTACCAGTTCGTCTTCACGTCGCTCGGCGCCTGCTACCAGTTCCTCGTCATGGGCCTCGGGCTCTACCTGCCGGCGGGATTGCCGCTGCTTGCGGGCGCCAGCCTGTGGCTCGCGCGATGCATGCCCGCATACATGCGTTGAGCTTGCCGGCCATCTTTGCTAAAGCGGCGGCAACGCCCACCTGAGAAAGTCTTGAGCCGATGATCCCCCGCTATTCCCGACCGGACATGGTCGCCATCTGGTCGCCCGAAACGAAGTTCCGCATCTGGTTCGAGATCGAGGCACATGCCTGCGACGCGCTGGCGGACCTGGGCGTCATCCCGAAATCGGCGGCCGAGACCATCTGGGAAAAGGGCGGCAAGGCGGAATTCCACGTCGCCCGCATCGACGAGATCGAGGCCGTCACCAAGCATGACGTCATCGCCTTCCTGACGCATCTCGCCGAATTCGTCGGCCCGGACAGCCGCTTCGTGCACCAGGGCATGACGTCGTCCGACGTGCTCGACACGACCTTCAACATCCAGCTCGTGCGCGCCGCCGATATCCTGCTCGCCGACATGGACCGCGTGCTGGCCGCGCTGAAGGCCCGCGCCTTCGAGCACAAGGACACGATCCGCATCGGCCGCAGCCACGGCATCCACGCCGAGCCCACGACGATGGGCCTGACGCTCGCCCGCTTCTACGCCGAGATGGACCGCAACCGCGCCCGCCTCGTCGCAGCCCGCGCCGAAATCGCCACCGGCGCGATCTCCGGCGCCGTCGGCACCTTCGCCAATATCGATCCGCGCGTCGAAGAGCATGTCTGCGCCAAACTTGGCCTGACCCCGGAGCCGGTCTCCACGCAGGTCATCCCGCGTGACCGCCACGCCATGTTCTTCGCCGTGCTCGGCGTCATCGCCTCGTCGATCGAGAATGTCGCAATCGAAATCCGCCACATGCAGCGCACGGAAGTGCTGGAAGCCGAAGAGTTCTTCTCGCCGGGCCAGAAGGGCTCGTCCGCCATGCCGCACAAGCGCAACCCGGTGCTGACGGAAAACCTGACGGGCCTTGCCCGCCTGGTGCGCATGGCCGTGACGCCGGCGATGGAAAACGTGGCACTCTGGCACGAGCGTGACATTTCGCACTCCAGCGTCGAGCGCGCCATCGGCCCGGACACGACGGTGACGCTCGACTTCGCGCTGAACCGGCTTGCCGGCGTCATCGAGAAGCTGGTGATCTACCCGGACAACATGCTGAAGAATCTCAACAAGTTCCGCGGCCTGGTTCATTCGCAGCGCGTCCTGCTTGCCCTTACGCAAGCCGGCGTTTCGCGCGAGGACGCCTACCGCCTCGTGCAGCGCAATGCGATGCGGGTCTGGGAACAGGGCAAGGATTTCCTGGAAGAACTGCTCGCCGACACGGAGGTACGCGCCGCCCTGTCCGAAGAGCAGATCCGCGAAAAGTTCGACCTCGGCTACCACACCAAGCACGTCGACACGATCTTCCGTCGCGTCTTCGGCACCGTCTGACATCGATCCCCAAACGTGCCGGCGAAGCCCCTTCGCCGGCCGGAAACTCTGTATTAGACTTCCCTTGCGTGCAATGCCGCACGCATCCTGGGGGCTGAACATGAAGTTTCTTGCTGCCGCATTTTGTTCTGGAATTGCTCTGGCCGCGTCATTCGCCGGCACCGCGCAGGCGCAAACGCCGCAATCCATCGTCGAACTGCTGAAGGCCGGCTACGACATCATCAACGTGGCGCCGATTTCCGAAAGCTACGCGGTCTTTCTGCAAAAGGACGACGGGGTCGTCGTCTGCCAGATGGGCTTCAACGACGGCGCATTCTCCACAGACAAGTGCTATCCGTTGACCAAGTGAGGGCCAGAAACGGCGATGGCGCCAATGGCGCCATCGCCCCCCTCTGACGGGCGGCCTTGCGCCCTCCTCCTGGCGCTCGTTCCACCCGCGAACGTTCTATTGCGGCTCGTCGACCACGATCTTGCGGTAGAGATGCCAGGTGGCATGGCCGAGGATCGGCATGACCACGGCAAGGCCGACGAAGAGCGGCACCGTGCCGATGATGAGCAGCGCCGCGACGATCAGGCCCCAGCAGGCGATCGGCACAGGGTTGACCAGTGTCGCCCTAAGCGACGTTTCCATCGCCGAGACGGCGCCGACATCCCGGTCAAGCAGCATCGGAAAGGCGATGACGGTCGTCGCCAGCACGACGAGCGCGAAGCAGAAGCCGATGGCATTGCCCGCCAGCATCAGCAGCAGCCCGTTTTCAGAACTGAAGATGGAGGCGAGGAACAGGGCAAGCGACTGCGGCGGCTCCGGCCCGAACAGGTTGGTATAGAGGATCTGCGCGAAGACGAGCCAGGCCACGAAAAGCGCCATCAGCATGGCGCCGACGGCAAGGATGGAGGGCAGCGCCGGCGAATGGCGCACCTCCAGCGCATGGCGCCAGGACGTGTCCATCCCGCGCTCGCGCCGCCGGCTGATCTCGTAGAGGCCGATGGCGAAGAAGGGACCGAGCAGCGCGAAACCGGCGATCAGCGGAAAGATCAGCGGCAGCAGGTTGGCGCCGGAACTCCAGGTGACCAGCACGACGCCCGAAATCGGATAAATCAGGCTGAGGAAGACATAGTGCGAGGGTTTTGCGCGAAAATCGTCAAAACCGCGCGCCAATGCATCCCACACGTCGGACAGCCCGATCCGGCGGATCGCCGGACGCGCCACCACGCTGTCTGGGCCTGCCATCACATGAAAAGTCGCCATGATCACGCCTCCTTGCCGGTTTGAAACCGTCACGGCCCGTGCGCGCGTGGAGGGCAATCGTCCGCCAGTACGGCCGGCCGTCATTGCATCGAAGATGGCAGATTATACACCCGGGCGGCGATTTGTCCTCCCCTCTTGACTTCAGGACTTCGTGAACGCACATGCGACCGCATGAAAGCGTCAGAAGCAGAAATTCTCATCGTTCCTGGCTACACCAATTCCGGGCCGGAACACTGGCAGAGCCGCTGGCAGAACAAGCTCGGCTCGGCGCGCCGCGTCGAGCAGGCCGAGTGGTCGAAGCCCGTGCGGGAAGACTGGGTCCAGCGCGTGGTCGAGGAAGTGGCGGCAGCGACTAAGCCCGTCGTCCTCGTCGCCCATTCGCTCGGCGTCGCCGCCGCCATCCATGCTGCGCCCCATTTCGGCAACAAGGTCGCGGGCGCCTTCCTCGTGGCGCCGCCGGATGTCGCCAACCCGGACATCCGCCCGAAACACCTGACGACCTTCGGGCCTTATCCGCGCGAGCCGCTGACCTTCCCGTCTCTGGTGGTCGCCAGCCGCAACGATCCGTTCGGCACCTATGAACATGCAGACGATATCGCCGCCGCCTGGGGTTCGCTGCTGCTCGATGCCGGCGAGGCCGGGCATATCAACACGGAATCCGGCCACGGCCCCTGGCCGGAGGGCACGATGGTCTTCGCGCAGTTCCTGAGCCGCCTGAAGGCCCCCGAATGAAGCTTTTATGACGAAGGTGGTATTTCGTCATTAAGAGGAATTTCATAGAAATCCTGCACGCTCTGGCTGTTTAGTTCAAGCAGGCGCCGCGTTTCATGGCCAAACCTTTCGGTTCGACCTCCATTGCCGTGCGAGAAGCGGAGCCCGAGCCGTTTTATCGCCAGCTTTTTGCGCGCTCCGGCTTCGGTTTTGCGGCGCTTGATGCGGAAGGCCGCATCATCGATGCGAATGCCAGCCTGCTGCGCGCATTCGGCGTCGCATCCTTCGCGGATCTCCCGCCTTTCACGGATTGCGTCTCGTCCAAGGATCGCCCGGCCATCGCCTTCGCCATGCGCCCGCACCTCGCCGAACAGGCGCCTTGGGAAGTGCGCCTGCTGCGGGCGGACGGCAGCGAATTCTGGGTACTCGCCTCCTTCATCGAGCCGCCCGCCCTTCCCGGCGAGGCGCTAAGCCCGGCCATGATCGTCCAGACGATCGATGTTGACGAACGCAAGCGCAACGCCCTCGAACTGGCGGAGCGGGAAAGCCGCTGGAACCATGCGCTGGAATCCGCCGGCCAGGGCGTCTGGGACCATGATTTCGCACGCGGCGACCTCTTCTATTCCCGCCAATGGCGCACCATCCGCGGCCTGCGGCCGGACGATCCGATCGACACCTCGCTCGACACCTGGATCCAGACCGTGCATCCGGACGACCGGGCGCATGTGCTGGCCGAAATCGCCAAGCAGGAAAGCGGCGAAGCATCCTTCAACGTCTTCAGCTACCGCGAACGGCACAAGGACGGACACTGGATCTGGATCGAGAGCCGTGGTGCGGTCGTCGAATACGGCCCGGACGGCAAGCCGAGCCGCATCGCCGGCACGGACACGGACATCACGGAGCACAAGGAAGCGGAAGAACGGCTCGCGCAGATGTCCCGCCGCCTGGAACTTGCGCTCGACATATCGCGCATCGGTGTCTTCGAGATCAATCTCAAGACGTCCGACGTGCGCTGGGACGACCGCATGATCGGGATTTACGGCCTTGACGGAGACCCGGATTCCGAGACCTGGGAGCGCGCGCTTCATCCTGAGGATCGCCTCAAGGCCACGATGACCGTCGCCGACGGCATCTTCCGCGGCCAGGACTTCGTCAACGAGTTCCGTATCATCCGCGGCGATGGCGAGATCCGTCACGTGCGGGGACGCGCCGCACCCTATGTCGACCTCACCGGCGTACCCCGCCTCATCGGCGCGAACTGGGACGTCACCGGCGACGTGCGCCTGCAGGAAGAGCTGAAGCGCGCCAAGGATCTTGCCGAAGCCCGCAACGACGAATTGGAAGCGGCAAGGGCGCGCATCGAATATACCGCGCTGCACGACCACCTGACCGGCCTGCCGAACCGCCGCTATCTCGACGCGACCATCCAGGCGGCCGCGAAGGCGGCGCAGGAGACCGGTAGCCGGCTCGCAGTGCTGCATATCGACCTCGACCGCTTCAAGGAGATCAACGATACGCTCGGCCACCTCGCCGGCGACCAGATGCTGGTGCATGCCGCGGGCCTGCTGAACGCATTGAAGGGGCCGGACGATTTTGTCGCACGCATCGGCGGCGACGAGTTCGTCTTCCTCTCCACCGGCTCGGGCGGGCGCAACCTTGCGACGCTTGCCGAAGCGATCGTCGATGCCATGCGCAAGCCCGTCACCTTCAACGGCCATATCTGCCGCTTCGGCGCCAGCGTCGGCATTGCCAGCCTTTCGGGCGCGGCGATCGATGCCAAGCAGCTGCTCGTCAATGCCGACCTCGCGCTTTACCGCGCCAAGAACCGCGGCCGCAGCCGGCATGAATTCTTCACCAGCGATTTCCAGGCGCAGATCATCGTCAACAAGCAGACGGCCGACGAGATCCTCTCCGGCATCGAGCAGCGGCGCTTCCTGCCCTATTACCAGCCGCAGTTCTGCGCCCGCACGCTCGATATCGTCGGCGTCGAGACGCTCGCACGCTGGGATCACCCGACGCGCGGCATTCTCGCACCTGATGCCTTCCTGAAGATCGCGGAAGACCTCGACTGCGTGGCGACGATCGACCGCATCGTGCTGGAACAGTCGCTTGCCGATTTTGCGCGATGGGAGGCGCAGGGGCTGGGCATCGCCAAGATTTCGGCCAACGTCTCGTCGAAACGCCTGCACGACCCGGAGCTTGCCCATTCGCTGCGCACGCTCGACATCCGCCCGAAATCGCTCTCCTTCGAACTGCTGGAATCGATCTTCCTCGACGATTGCGACCGCACGGTGCTGGAGAACCTCGCCGAGATGCGCAGGCTCGGCATCGATATCGAGATCGACGATTTCGGCACCGGCCATGCCTCCATCGTCAGCCTGATGAAGCTGAGCCCCCGGCGCCTCAAGATCGATCGCCAGCTCGTCAAGCCGGTCAGCCGCTCGCCGGGCCAGCGCAAGCTCGTCGCCACCATCGTGGAGATCGGCCGCTCGCTGAACATCGAGGTGGTGGCCGAGGGCGTCGAGACACCGGCGCATGTCGCCATCATGCGCGATCTCGGCTGCGATATCCTGCAGGGCTACGCGCTCGCCCGCCCCATGCCGGCCGACGCCATACCGGATTTCGTGCAGCGGCAGGAATGGCGCAGCCAGGCCGGCACCGTGCGCGACCTGCAGAACGAAGTCCGCCGCGCCATCATCCGCTAGAAACGAAAAAGCCGCCCGGCATCACCAGGCGGCTTTCCTATGCGTGATTGCATCCGCTGATTAGGCTTCGACCTGCGCGATCGCGACGGCGAGAAGCTCCAGCATCTGGACGCGGATTTCGTCTTCGCTGCGGGCAACACCGGCAGCGTCGAAATCGGCCTTGATCTTGCGCACGACATCCTCATGGCCGACTTCCTCGAAATCAGCGGCGACGACGTCCCTCGCATAGCTGTCCGCGTCAGCGTCCGTCTTGCCGAGCAGGCCGGCAGCCCAGAGGCCGACCAGCTTGTTGCGGCGTGCCTCAGCCCTGAAGCGCAGCTCCTCGTCCAGCGCGAACTTGGCCTCGAAGGCCTTTTCCCGATCCTGCATGTTGGTCATCCATGACTCCCGTAGATTCTTTTGCCCGTTGGGTTCCCCGCCCATAAATCAAAACGACGGCAAAAGTGCAACGCGAACTTTCGTGACTTCGGAAGTTCCGGGAAGGCCGGAAAACGGGGGATCGGGCGAGACGCCGATTGTTAAAGTGCAGCATTTCGTTTATGGGAGCGCAAACGAACGACACCTGCGCGGCCCCCAAGCGCGCCAACAACAGAGAAAAATCCATGAACCGTCGCCGCCGTATCTACGAGGGCAAGGGCAAGATTCTTTATGAAGGCCCTGAGCCAGGCACGCTGATCCAGTTCTTCAAGGACGATGCGACCGCCTTCAACAAGAAGAAACACGATGTCATCGACGGAAAGGGCGTGCTGAACAACCGCATCTCCGAGTTCCTCTTCACGCAGCTCAACAAGATGGGTATTCCGACCCATTTCATCCGCCGCCTCAACATGCGCGAGCAGCTGATCAAGGAAGTCGAGATCATCCCGCTCGAAGTGGTCGTGCGCAACGTTGCCGCAGGCTCGCTCTCCAAGCGCCTCGGCATCGAGGAAGGCACCGTCCTTCCGCGCTCCATCATCGAATTCTATTTCAAGGCCGATGCGCTCGAAGACCCGATGGTCTCCGAAGAGCACATCACCGCCTTCGGCTGGGCGAGCCCGCAGGAACTCGACGACATCATGGCGCTCGCCATCCGCGTCAACGACTTCCTCTCCGGCCTCTTCCTCGGCGTCGGCATCCAGCTCGTCGATTTCAAGATCGAGTGCGGCCGCCTCTATGAAGGCGACATGATGCGCATCATCATCGCCGACGAGATTTCGCCGGACAGCTGCCGCCTGTGGGACATCGCGACCCAGGAGAAGATGGACAAGGACCGCTTCCGCCGCGATCTCGGCGGGCTGCTGGAAGCCTATCAGGAAGTCGCTCGGCGCCTGGGCATCATCAACGAGAACGAGCCCGTGCGCGGCACCGGTCCGGTCCTGGTGAAGTAACCCTTCACCGGCCAGCCGAACATATTTGGTTTGAAGAGGAAGACATGATCAAGGCACGCGTAACGGTGACGCTCAAGAACGGTGTTTTGGACCCGCAGGGCAAGGCGATCGAAGGCGCGCTCGGCAGCCTCGGCTTCGAGGGCGTCGGCGCTATCCGCCAGGGCAAGGTTTTCGACCTGGAACTCGCCACCGCCGACCGCGCCAAGGCCGAAGCCGACCTCAAGGCAATGTGCGACAAGCTGCTGGCCAACACGGTAATCGAGAATTATACTATCGCCCTCGCCTGACGGTTGAAGGACATAGGCAATGGCAGAGGTCACGAACGAACTGCTCTACGAGGTGCTGAAAAGCATCCATGCCCGAATGGACAAATTGGACACGGGCCTTTCCGACCTTCGTAGCGAGATGATCACGATGCGCGGAGCAATCGTGACCGTGCAGCAGGACGTTCATCACATCTATTCGCGGCTGGAGCGCGTCGACCAACGCCTCGACCGTATCGAAAACCGCCTCGAACTGCGTGAACTCGCCGAGGCCCAGGCAAGGTTTGAACCACACCCATGAAGTCCGCCGTCGTCCAACTTCCCGGCCTCAACCGTGACCGCGACATGATCGCGGCGCTGACCAAGATTTCCGGCGTAGCACCGGTCACCGTCTGGCAGACGGAAACAGACCTGCCGGATGTCGACCTGATCGTCATTCCGGGTGGCTTCTCCTATGGCGATTACCTGCGCTGCGGCGCGATTGCCGCGCGCATGCCCGTCATGCAGGCGATCAAGGCGAAGGCGGAAGCCGGCGTGAAGGTTCTGGGCGTGTGCAACGGCTTCCAGATCCTGCTCGAAGCGGGCCTGCTGCCCGGCGCGCTGATGCGCAATTCCTCGCTGAAATTCGTCTGCCGCGAAGTGAAGCTGGAAGTGGCCAATGCCGAGACCGACTTCACCCGCGCTTACGACAAGGGCCAGATCATCCGCTGCCCGGTCGCCCACCACGACGGCAACTTCTTTGCCGATGCCGAGACGCTCGCCGCGATCGAAGGCGATGGCCAGGTCGTGTTCCGCTATGCCGAAGGCACCAACCCGAACGGCTCGCTGAACGACATTGCCGGCGTCATCAACGCGAAGGGCAACGTGCTCGGCCTGATGCCGCATCCGGAAAACCTCATCGAAGCCGCGCATGGCGGTTCGGATGGCCGCGGCCTCTTCGCATCGGTGCTCGACGTAATCGCTGCTTAACGCACGCTTGTTATCAAGGGCGCATATCCATTCCCGAAAGGCTTTTCATGCGCCCTCTTCTCCCAGCCAAGCTTCTCCTGCCGCTCGCCGCCGTCGCGGCTCTGGCCGCTTGCCAGACGAAGACCCCGGCGCCGAAGGTCAATGGCGGCGCGCTGCCGACCATGGAGCGGGTGGCGCTTGCCGCAAACAGCTGCTGGTTCAAATCGGGCGACCCGGCCTTCAAGGCCTATCGCCTCGCGCCGGAGCTGAACTCCTTCTCCGGCCGCCCGCGCATTCTTGTCGTGCACCGCAACTCGCCGGAATCCCGCCCGCTGCTCGTCGTGCAGGCGGAAGGCAACCCGGCAAAGCTCGATGCCTTCGGCCCGATGATGGGCGAAGCCGTCGGCGCGCGCATCGCGAGCGACGTCCAGCGCTGGGCCGGCGGCGGCAAGGGCTGCTGAGCGTTAAAACTCAATCCCAGTAGAACGATTTCCGGACCTCGCGGTGCGCCTCGGTGCGGGTGATGCCGATGTCGCGCAGCTCGTCGTCGGTGAGCTCCAGCAGGGCATGGCGCGTGCGCCGCTTCAGGCAATAGGCCCGCAAGGCGAGCCAGCCGCGGTAGGCAATTGCCCGCAGCGATCTCCGGGGCCGAATGCCGGATTCGGCGAAGATTGTATCAATTGTCATTGTCAATTCTCGTGAAAAGCCACTGAAATAGTAGCAATCGATACATTAAAGAGATAATTGACTCTGTCAGCGGTGCAATATAAGAATTGGCACCATGACAAATTGGCTTCCCGATCTCCAGGCCTCCGACGGGCCGCTTTATGTCCGCATCGCCGACCAGATCGAGCAGGCGATCAATGCCGGCGCGCTCGCCTCTGGCAGCAAGCTGCCGCCGCAGCGCAACCTCGCCTATGATATCGGCGTCACCATCGGCACCGTCAGCCGCGCCTACAGCATGGTGCGCGAACGCGGCCTCGTCAGCGGTGAAGTGGGGCGCGGCACCTATGTGCTGGGCACGTCGGAGCACAATCCCTCCCCTGCCGTCGATCCGGTCAGCGCAAGGCTCGCCGGCACGCGCGCCGCCAATGCACCGCCCGGAAAACTGCGCTTCGACACGACCGCGGCGACCGATATCGGGCAATCCGCAGCCGTGACCGATATTCTCGCGGCAATCTGCCGGGAGCAGCCGAACGAGATTGCGAGCTACACCCGCAACTTCCCCCGCCACTGGCTGGAAGCCGGCCAGCGCTGGCTGGGCAGCGGCAACTGGCAGCCCGGCATCGACAGCATCGTGCCGACGCTTGGCGCGCATGCTGGCATCATCGCGGCCGTCTCCGTCATCACCGCGCCCGGAGACCGCATCGTCTTCGAGCACCTCACCTATTCGCAGGTCAGCCGCGGCACCGCCCTGCTCGGCCGCCAGACAGCGCTCGTCGAATCGGATGCCTATGGCGTGATCCCGGACGATTTCGAGCGCGTTTGCGTACAGCAGCACCCGAAACTCGCCTTTCTGATGAGCGCCGCGCAGAACCCGACGCTCGCCACCATGCCGGAGGACCGCCGCCGCGCCATCGCGGCCATCGCCAAGCGGCACAATGTCTGGCTGATCGAGGACAATCTCTACGGCGCCACCGTCGACAACGGCATTCCTCTGCTTGCCGAGATTGCGCCGGATCGGACCTTCCTTGTCGGCGGCCTGTCGAAAAGCGTGGCTGCCGGTGTGCGCGGCGGCTGGATCGCCTGCCCGCCGCATCTGGCGCAGCGCGTGCGCATCGCGCACAAGATGGTGAGCGGCGGCCTGCCCTTCCTGCTCGCCGAAGTCGCCGCCCGCCTCGTGCTTTCAGGCACGGCCGATGCCATCCGCAGCGCCGTCGCAGACGAGGTGCAGGCGCGCGAGGCCATTGCGCGCGAGATTTTCGCCGGGCTGGATTTCGCGTCGCATCCGCGTGTGCCGTTCCTCTGGCTGAAGCTGCCCGATCCCTGGCTGTCCGGCACGTTCCGCCAGGCCGCTTTCGCCGAGGATATCCTCATCGACGACGAGGACGAGTTCAAGGCTGGCCGCTCGGAGAAGACGTTCCACCGCGTCCGCATCGGCTTCTCGCCGCCGGAAAACCGCGAGGATGTCGTGTCCGGCCTGACGCGGCTACGCCGCCTGCTCGTCCATGGCCCGACCGGTTACGACAGCCTCGCCTGACGGCCTCGTTCGCCTGTGATTGCAGGTCATTTTCCTGTCGCACTGCAAAGCAGCATGAGGTAAAGAGACCGCAAAGCTGCCCTCCACCGACAAGACGAGCGACGATGACCATTTCGAACACCCGCCCGATCACCCCGGAGCTGATTGCCGCCCACGGGCTGAAGCCGGATGAATATGACCGCATCCTCTCGCTGATCGGCCGCGAACCGACCTTCACCGAACTCGGCATCTTCTCGGCCATGTGGAACGAGCACTGCTCATACAAATCCTCCAAGCGCTGGCTGCGCACGCTGCCGACCAAGGGTCCGCGCGTCATCCAGGGTCCGGGCGAAAATGCCGGCGTGGTCGATATCGACGATGGCGACTGCGTCGTCTTCAAGATGGAGAGCCACAACCACCCCTCCTATATCGAGCCCTACCAGGGGGCTGCGACCGGCGTCGGCGGCATCCTGCGCGACGTCTTCACCATGGGCGCACGCCCTGTCGCGGCGATGAACGCCCTGCGCTTCGGCGCGCCGGACCATCCGAAGACCCGCCACCTCGTCTCCGGCGTCGTCGCCGGTGTGGGCGGCTACGGCAATTCCTTCGGCGTGCCGACGGTCGGCGGCGAAGTCGAGTTCGACGAGCGCTACAACGGCAATATCCTGGTCAATGCCTTTGCGGCAGGCCTTGCCAAGTCCAACGCGATCTTCCTGTCGGAAGCCAAGGGCGTCGGCCTGCCGGTCGTCTATCTCGGCGCCAAGACCGGCCGTGATGGCGTCGGCGGCGCGACCATGGCCTCGGCCGAATTCGACGAGTCGATCGAGGAGAAGCGCCCGACCGTTCAAGTCGGCGACCCCTTTACCGAAAAGTGCCTGCTCGAAGCCTGCCTCGAACTGATGCAGACCGGCGCCGTCATCGCTATCCAGGACATGGGTGCCGCCGGCCTCACCTGCTCCGCCGTCGAAATGGGCGCCAAGGGCGACCTCGGCATCGAGCTGAACCTCGATCTCGTGCCGGTGCGCGAAGAGCAGATGACCGCCTACGAGATGATGCTGTCGGAAAGCCAGGAGCGCATGCTCATGGTTCTGGAGCCCGCCAAGGAAGAGGTCGCCAAGGCGATCTTCGTCAAGTGGGGCCTCGACTTCGCTATCGTCGGCTACACGACGGACGACCTGCGCTTTCGCATCCTGCACCAGGGCGAGGAAGTCGCGAACCTGCCGATCAAGGACCTCGGCGACCAGGCCCCGGAATATGACCGCCCATGGCGCGAGCCCGGCAAGCCCTCGCCGCTGCCGGCCAACCTGGTGGCCGAGCCCGCCGACTACAATGAGGCCGTGCTGAAGCTCGTCGGTTCGCCGAACCAGTCGAGCCGCCGCTGGGTCTACGAGCAGTATGACACGCTGATCCAGGGCAACTCGCTGCAGATCCCCGGCGGCGACGCCGGCGTGGTGCGCGTCGAAGGCCATGCCACCAAGGCGCTTGCCTTCTCCTCCGACGTGACGCCGCGTTACGTCGAGGCCGATCCGTTCGAGGGCGGCAAGCAGGCCGTCGCCGAATGCTGGCGCAACATCACGGCAACCGGCGCAGAACCGCTCGCCTCGACCGACAACCTGAACTTCGGCAACCCCGAAAAGCCGGAAATCATGGGCCAGTTCGTCAAGGCCATCCAGGGCATCGGCGAAGCCTGCCGCGCGCTCGATTTCCCGATCGTCTCCGGCAATGTCTCGCTCTACAACGAGACGAACGGCATCGCGATCCTGCCGACCCCCACCATTGCCGGCGTCGGCCTGCTGCCGGATTGGTCCGTCATGGCCAAGATCGGTGGCGCGAAGGACGGCGACCAGCTCATCCTCATCGGCGTCGACGGCAGCCATCTCGGCCAGTCCGTCTACCTGCGCGACGTGCTCGGCATCGTCGACGGCCCGGCGCCGGAAGTCGACCTGCATGCGGAACGCCGCAACGGCGATTTCGTGCGCTCGGCCATCCGCAACGGCCAGGTCACCGCCTGCCACGACATTTCTTCGGGCGGCCTCGTGGTCGCACTTGCCGAAATGGCGATGTCGTCCGGCAAGGGCGCCACGGTCGATCTCTCGGGTTCCAACGGCCCGGCGCATGCCCTGCTCTTCGGCGAAGACCAGGCGCGTTACGTGATCGCCGTCCCGGCCGATCTCGCCAACTTCCTCAGCGCCAATGCCGAGGGTGCGGGCGTGCCGTTCCGCCGTCTCGGCACGGTGGGCGGCGATGCGCTCGTCGTGGAGGGCCGCCTGTCGCTCGCCATTGAGCAATTGCGCAACACCCATGAATCGTGGTTCCCTGACTTCATGGATGGCAACGGCAACGCCGCTGCCGCCGCGGAATAATTATAAGGGAGCAGTCCACATGCCTATGTCACCCGGCGATATCGAAGACATGATCAAGTCCGGCATTCCCGGCGCGAAGGTTGTCATCCGCGATCTTGCCGGCGACGGCGATCACTATGCAGCCGAGGTCGTCGCGGAAGCGTTTCGCGGCAAGACCCGCGTGCAGCAGCACCAGATGGTCTATGACGCCCTAAAGGGCAATATGGGCGGGGTGCTGCATGCGCTCGCCCTCCAGACCTCCATTCCGGAGTAATCCGCCATGGCCGGTCTCCTCGATGAACTCGTCTCCGGCGTGGTCGATGCGGCCCTCAAGGAAGTGCTGAAGAAGACCGGCGTGCGCAAGACAACGGCCAAGCGCACGCGCCGCAGGACGACGACGCGCAAGAAGGCGTCCGGCGGCCTCCTCGGCGACATCCTCGAAGCGGCGCTGAAGCCGGCGGCGAATAAGCCGGCCCGGCGCCCGCGCAAGCAGGTGAGCCGCCGCCGCACGGCTGCCAGCCGCTCGCGCCAGCGCAGCCGGTAGGGCGCGACCATCGCGCAACAGCCCCGGAAATCGTAAGGGAGCCCCTTGCGTTTTTTCTGAGGGCCTTCTGGCAATTGTCATCCGAGATTGTTATCTAGGGCGGACGGTTCATCGCATCGGCCCTTGAAGCCGATTTGCCAAGGAATACTGCAATGAGCATCCACGATTTCATCGCAAACGAAGTAAAGAACAACGACGTCGTCGTCTTCATGAAGGGCACGCCGGAATTCCCGCAGTGTGGGTTCTCCGGTCAGGTCGTGCAGATCCTCGACTATGTGGGTGTGGACTACAAGGGCATCAACGTGCTCGCCGACGCCGACATCCGCCAGGGCATCAAGGACTATTCCAACTGGCCGACCATCCCCCAGCTTTATGTGAAGGGTGAGTTCGTCGGCGGTTGCGACATCGTGCGCGAGATGTTCCAGTCGGGCGAATTGCAGTCCCATCTTCAGGAACAGGGTATTTCGATCAAGGGCGCTGCCTGACGCTTCACGGTCCTTCCGGCCGGCCAAGCTTTTAAAGGCGCCGCATTCCCAGCGGCGCCTTCTCTCTTTTATGGAATAAATTCTTATGTCCGGACTATCCCCCGAATCGGCCCAGCGCCTCAAAGGCATGGGCAAGATAGAATTCATTGCGCTCATGGCGCTGCTGATGGCGCTCAATGCTCTCGCCATCGACATCATGCTGCCCGGCCTGCAGGAGATCGGCGCCAGCCTTGGCGTCGAGAACGAGAACCACCGGCAATATGTCATTTCCGCCTACCTGATCGGCTTCGCCTTCGCGCAGTTGCTCTATGGCCCGATATCGGACCGGTTCGGCCGCCGCGCGCCGATGTTCTTCGGCCTCGGCGTCTATGTCGTGTCGTCGCTGGCGGCGATCTTCGTGCCGAGCTTCGCGGCGCTGCTCGCGCTGCGCTTCATCCAGGGCATCGGCTCGGCCGCCATGCGCGTCATCACCATCTCCATCGTGCGCGACATTTTCGGCGGCCGCGCGATGGCGGAGGTCATGTCGCTCATCATGATGGTCTTCATGGTCGTGCCGGTGCTGGCGCCGGGCACGGGCCAGGTCGTCATGCTGTTCGGAGATTGGCACCTGATCTTCGTCTTCATGGCCGTCATGGCCTCTGTCGTCTGGGCCTGGATGTATTTTCGCCTGCCGGAAACGCTGCATGCCGATGACGTGCGCCCCTTCACGGTGCGTTCGGTGCTGCAAGGCTTCCGCATCGTTCTGACCAACCGCGTGGCGCTCTGCTACACGCTGGCGAGCACCTTCATCTTCGGCGCACTGTTCGGCTTCATCAACTCGGCGCAGCAGATCTATGTCGGCATCTACGGGCTTGGCGTCTGGTTCCCGGTCGCCTTTGCCGGCGTCGCGGCCTTCATGGCGCTGTCGTCCTTCGTCAATGCGCGGCTCGTCGGCCAGTTCGGCATGCGTCGGCTGTCGCATGGCGCATTGCTTGGCTTCCTCGCCGTCAACACGCTGTGGCTGCTTCTGACGCTCGTCTGGGCGCCGCATGTGCCGTTCGCCATCTTCATCGTGCTCTTCGCGCTGTCGATGTTCCAGTTCGGCTGGATCGGCTCGAACTTCAACTCGCTCGCCATGGAGCCGCTCGGCCACGTCGCCGGCACCGCCTCCTCCGTGCTCGGCTTCATGGGCACGGCCGGCGGCACGATCCTCGGCGCGATCATCGGCCAGGCCTTCAACGGCACCGCGCTGCCCCTCGTCATGGGCTTCTTCTCGCTGTCGATCATCGGCCTGATCTTCGTGCTGATCGCCGAACACGGGAAGCTGTTCCAGCCGCATAACCAGCCGGTCTGACGAGCTCCATACCTCTCCGCCGTCATGGTCGGGCTAGACCCGACCATCCACGCCGCGGGTGCGGATGGATCCTCGGGTCGAGCCCGAGGATGACGGGAGGAGAAGTTGCAGGCAAAGAAAAAGCCCGGTTGCGGATGCAGCCGGGCTTTTCTTGTTGGAAAACCGCCTCAGTCGACAAAGACCTCGCGGCGCAGCATCTCCCAGCTGTCCTTGTCCGGCGCAACGAGCAGGCCGCCCTCGACATGGTGCGGCTGGTAGGGCGAGCCGTCGAAGCGGGCGGCGTAGGCACCGGCTTCCTGGGCGATCAGCGTGCCGGCCAGGTGGTCCCAGGGCATCAGCTTGTTGTACATCAGGTAATGCAGGTGGCCGCCGGCGAAGGTGCGGTATTCGTGCGCCGCGCAGCGATAGTTCGAAACGAAGGCCACCTTGGCGAGGTTCGACAGGATGCGCGCGCGACGCTCGCGATCGAGAAAGCTGGTGGAGGCCATGCCGGTCATGGCGTCGAGCGGGGCCGCACCGCGCGTCTTCAGCTTGACGGCCGGGCGGTGGTCGCCTGTCTGCCAGGCGCCGCCGCCCTTTTCCGCCATCACGAAATCATCGCCCATCGGGTCATAGATGATGCCGCCGACAGTCTCGCCACCGGAGACGATCGCCGCCATGACGCCGAAGAGCGGCACGCCCGAGGCGAAGTTGAAGGTGCCGTCGATCGGGTCGACGACGATGGCAAGCTCGGCATCGGCGAGTTTCGGCAGCAGCGCCGGATCGGCCGCGACTGATTCCTCGCCGACGAAGAGCACGCCCGGGAACTGTGCCGCGACCTCTTTCTTGATGAAGCGTTCGGCCGCTTCGTCGGCCTCCGTCACCAGGTCGTTGGCATCCGCCTTGGTGCGGATGTCGCTCTTGGCGAGTGCGCGAAAGCGCGGGCGGATTTCGGCCCCTGCCGCCTGTGCAAGCACCAGCGCCAGGGCATTGATGTCAATCGTCGTCATTCGTGTCTTACCGTTTCGAGGGAGGAGAAATCGAAAAGTTTCGGGTCGAGAAGATGGGACGGGTTGGTGTGGCCAAGCGCCCGCAGCATGGCGTCCTTGCGGCCCGGCATGCGCGTCTCGATATCGGCCAGCATCGCCTTCATCGCATTGCGCTGGAGGCCGTCCTGCGAACCGCAGAGGTCGCAGGGGATGATCGGGAACTGCATGGCGGCCGCGAATTTCGCGAGATCCTCCTCCGCCGCATAGGCGAGCGGGCGCAGCACCATCAGGTCGCCTTCGTCGTTCAGGAGTTTCGGCGGCATGGCGGCGAGCCGGCCGCCGTGGAAGAAGTTCATGAAGAAGGTTTCGAGAATGTCTTCCCGGTGATGGCCGAGCACCAGCGCGTCACAGCCCTCTTCGCGCGCGATGCGATAGAGATTGCCGCGCCGCAGACGCGAGCACAGCGAACAATAGGTCGCCCCCGCCGGCACCTTCTCCTTCACGATGGAATAGGTGTCGCGGTATTCGATGCGGTGTTTGATGCCGATCGAGGACAGGTATTCCGGCAGGATGTGTTTTGGAAAATTCGGCTGGCCCTGGTCGAGATTGCAGGCGATAAGCTCTACCGGCAGCAGGCCGCGCCATTGCAGGTCCATCAGCAGCGCCAGCAGGCCATAACTGTCCTTGCCGCCGGAGACGCCGACGAGCCAGCGCTTCTGGCCCTTCAGCATGGAAAAGTCGTCCATCGCCTGGCGCACCTGGCGAAGCAGGCGCTTGCGCAGCTTGTTGAAGGAGACGCTTCTGGGCGCGTCCGCAAAGAGCGGATGACGGCCGTCGTCCGGTGCGTCGTCGTCGGTATCTGCAAATGCGAGGGTCATGGGTTTGCAATGCCCCGAACGCGGCTCACAATCAAGCCCCGAAGACCGACCAGCCGGTGCGCGCCGCCAGCATTTCCAGCGCCAGCGAGCCGAGCAGCGAGTTACCGTTGTCGTTCAGCCCCGGCGACCAGACGGCAACGGAAGCCTTGCCCGGCGCCACGGCCAGGATGCCGCCACCCACGCCGCTTTTGCCCGGCAGGCCGACGCGATAGGCGAAATCGCCCGAACCGTCATAGTGGCCGCAGGTCAGCATCAGCGCGTTGATACGCCGCGCCCGCATATGCGAGACGACGCGGTGGCCGGTCAGCGGGTTGGTGCCGCTGTTGGCCAGGAACAGCCCCGTCTTGGCGAGCTGCCGGCAGCTCATCGCCAGCGCGCATTGGTGGAAATAGACGCCAAGCACCAGTTCGGCCGCGTGGTCGAGCTTGCCGAAGGAGCGCATGAAATTGGCGAGCGCGAAATTGCGGAAACCCGTCGCCTGCTCGGAGCGCGCCACGGCTTGGTCGATGATGATGTCGTCCTCATCGGCCAGGTAGCGCAGGAAGCGCACGATCTCGCCGATCGCCTCCTTCGGCGTATGGCCGGCCAGAATGAGGTCCGTGATGGCGATGGCGCCGGCATTGATGAAGGGATTGCGCGGAATGCCGCCTTCGTGCTCCAATTGGACGATGGAGTTGAAGGCGGACCCGGAGGGTTCCCGGCCCACCCGCTTCCAGATCGCTTCGCCATGTTTGCCGAGCGCCAGCGTCAGCGTGAAAACCTTGGAGATGCTCTGGATCGAGAAGGCCTCTTCCGCGTCGCCCGCGAGATACGTCGTGCCATCGACGCTGACGACGGCCATGCCGAACTTCTGCGGGTCCACATGCGCAAGCTGCGGAATATAATTCGCCACCCTGCCCTCGCCGCGCCGTGGCGACAGCGTCGCATGGATTTCATCCACGATAGCCTGCAAATCCGTCATGCCATTCCCCCAAAAGAAAAAGCCGCCAATCTCTTGGCGGCTTTTCCAGATTTCGCAAGGTGTCGACCGCGATTAACGCGAGTAGAATTCGACGACCAGATGCGGTTCCATGACGACGGCGTAGGGCACGTCGGAGAGAACCGGGATGCGGACGAAGGTGGCGACCATCTTGTTGTGATCGACTTCGATATAGTCCGGAACGTCGCGTTCAGCGAGGCCAACGGATTCCAGAACCGTGACGAGCTGCTTGGACTTGTCCTTGACTTCGATGACGTCGCCCGGCTTGCAACGGTAGGAACCGATGTTGACGCGAACGCCGTTGACCTTGACGTGGCCGTGGTTGACGAACTGACGGGCAGCGAAGACCGTCGGAACGAACTTGGCGCGGTACACGATCGCGTCGAGGCGCGATTCGAGCAGGCCGATCAGGTTTTCCGGGGTGTCGCCCTTGCGGCGCTCGGCTTCAGCGAAGATCGCGCGGAACTGCTTCTCGCGGATGTCGCCATAGTAGCCCTTCAGCTTCTGCTTGGCGCGGAGCTGAACACCGAAGTCCGAAAGCTTGGACTTGCGGCGCTGGCCGTGCTGGCCCGGGCCGTATTCGCGGCGGTTGACCGGGGACTTCGGACGACCCCAGATGTTTTCGCCCATACGGCGGTCGATTTTGTACTTGGATGCAGCGCGCTTGCTCATCGCATTTCCTCTAGTCTTGTTATTGCCTGCCCGTTGCCGGACCGGCTGAAGGAAACACGCCCTCCTCTGAACCTTTTCGAGGCTCCGACAGGTTTCTCACGATCGCGACCGGAGAATCCACGGGACATGTCAAATGAAACACCGGACATTGCTGCCCGGCGTTGGCGGGTCATTAGGCGGGTTTCACAAATTTGTCAACGCGCGGCGCCCGGAAAATCCGACTATTCCGCCGCATCCTGCCGGGAATCGGTCAGGTCCGGCCCGTTGGCGTCGCCGGGCTTCGTCTCGCAACCGAGATCCGGGAAGGCGACGATGCGATGGCCGGCGAGATCGCTGTGCACCACGACAAGCCCCTGCTCCTCGAAATAACCGAGCAAACGCCGCGCACGGCGGGCGGAATGGGTGCCGTAGGCGCGCGCGATCATCGCATCCGACGGGCAGGCAAGGCCACGCACGGCGCTTTGCGCGACGAGCAGGAAGACGCCCTGCAGGTCCTCGGTGACGCTGCGGGACAGATCGAGCGCCCTCGCCCAGATTTCCGTTCCCGCCGTCTCTGCATCGACGCCCGAGCGCGCGACCGCCATCTTGCGGCGGAAGGCCGGCAGCGACAGCGGCGCGCCGGGTACGCGGCGGATGCGGCAGCGCACGAGGAAATCCTGGAACAGCTCGGCATCGGCCCTAAAGGCCGCATCGGGATGGCCGAGGATTTCGGCCAGCGTGCGGTCGAGCAGGTCTTCGCGTTCCTCGGCGGTGATTTCGGGCGCCGCCGCTTTCGCGGGTTCCGCCACCGGCTCCGGCCGGGCGCGGGACAGTTCGGCGAGGATATCCGTCGTCGGCCGCGGCGCGGGCGGTGCGCGGCGAACGAGCGGACGGGAAAACTCTTCCGGGTCGGGCGTGAAGATCAGGTCTTCGACGTCCTGCGGCGCATCCGGCAGCGGCATCAGCTTGGGGCTGGTCGAACGCGCGGAGGTCTCGACGGCGCCGATTTCCACCGGTAGCGGGCGGCGCGACAGCGCCGGCCCGAGCGCCACGAAGGAGCCGCGCGGCAGATCGCGGAACATTTCCGCCTGCCGGCGGTCGAGGCCGAGCAGGTCGGCGGCGCGCGCCATGTCGATATCGAGGAAGGTGCGGCCCATCAGGAAGTTGGAGGCCTCCGCCGCGACGTTCTTGGCGAGCTTGGCGAGGCGCTGCGTGGCGATGACGCCGGCAAGGCCGCGCTTGCGGCCGCGGCACATCAGGTTGGTCATCGCGCCGAGCGAGAGTTTTCGCGCTTCTTCGGAGACTTCGCCGCCGGAGGCCGGCGCAAAAAGCTGCGCCTCGTCCACAACGACGAGCACCGGATACCAGAAATCCCGGTCCGCATCGAACAACGCATTGAGGAAGATGCCGGCGGCGCGCATCTGCTCATCGGCTTCAAGCCCTTCGAGCGAGAGTACGCAGGAAACGCGGTGCTGGCGGATGCGGTTGGCGATGCCGACGAGTTCGGCTTCCGTGCGCTCGCCGTCCACGACGACATGGCCGAATCGGTCCGACAGCGTGACGAAGTCGCCTTCCGGGTCGATGATGACCTGCTGCACCCATTGCGCGGACTGTTCGAGCAGGCGGCGCAGCAGATGCGACTTGCCCGAGCCCGAGTTGCCCTGCACCAGCAGGCGGGTCGCCAGCAGTTCCTCGATATCGAGCCTGGCCGGTGCACCGCCCTGCACCGTTCCCATGTCGATGCCGACCTTCATGCCATTCCTCGTTTCCGTCCGAAAGACAGCCGCGGTTCTATTGGACCGCGCGCATGGCGGGAGGTCTATCACCGATCCGCGCGATTTGTCCGCAACAACGCGCAAAACCCACAGTTTTGCGGCGGCCCCCGGATGAGGGTCAGACGAAGAAGTCGACCTTTCCTTCATCGAGGTCGTAACGGGCTCCGACGATCTTCAGCTTGCCGGCCTCAAGTTTGCTGGTGATGACGTCGGTGGAAATCCGCAAGCGCTCAACCACGCGCTTGACGTTTTCCCGAACGGAATTGTCCAGCAAATCCCCCTCCAGCCTGGTGGAATGCAGGACGGAGGGCAGGATCGGTGCCACCATCGCCTCGATCGCGCTGTCGTAGTCCTCACCATCCTTCACCGCCGCGACGGCCGCGGCCACCGCACCGCAGCGTTCGTGGCCAAGAACCACGACCAGCGGCACGCCGAGATGCTCGACCGCATATTCGATGCTGCCGAGTCCGACCATGTCGACCGTGTTTCCGGCGACGCGCACGATGAACAGATCGCCCAATCCGCACGCAAACAGCAGTTCCGGCGGAACGCGCGAATCGGAGCATCCCACAAGCACGGCAAAGGGGTGCTGCGCTTCGGCGATTTCCAGTCGGCGCTTGCGGTCGATGTGGAGAACCGGAACACGATCGGCGACGAAATCGTCATTCCCTTTTTTCAAGAGCGCTAGCGCCTCGTCCGGCGAGAGACCGTTCGGCGCGGGCGCATGCGCAACGACCGTATTGTCTGCGGCGGAGGCAGACGCTGCAAAGCCGGTGCCGAGCACAGCCGCGCCGCAGCAGGCGCCCTTCAGGAAAAGACGCTTCGAAAGTTTCATTTCCATGTGTTCCTCTTCACGGAGCCGATGGCAATAACCGCACATCCCAGACAAGGACGCCAGGATGCCCCTCAACGCCGACATCCCGTAAATTCAGGCGCCTCAACGGTTTGTGCGTGAGTTCGATTCGATTTGCAATCCAAAGCCCTGCATCAGCCGGCAGGTGGAGAAATCGGGGTTGCCGGAGGTGAAGACGGCGATGTCCTCGCCCGGCGCCAGCGTTTCGAGCGGCGGCACGAGGCGGCGGGCCTGGCGGGCGATGGCTTCGGCGGGGTCGAGCCAGTCGACCGGCCAGGGGGCGAGCTTGCGGAAGAGGTTCGCCATGAAGGGATAATGCGTGCAGGCGAGCACGACGATATCCGTCTTGCGGCCGTCCTGTTCGATGAAGCATTGCGCGATCTCGGCGCGCACCGCGTCGTCCGCCAGCGTTTCGCCACGGATATAGGCTTCCGCCATCGGCGCAAGCCGCTCCGAGCCGACGAGGCGCACGTCGCATTGGCTGGCGAAGGACTGGATGAGGTCGCGCGTATAGGCGCGCTTGACCGTGCCGGGGGTGGCGAGCACCGAAACGAGGCCGGAGCGCGTGCGCTCGGCGGCCGGCTTGATGGCGGGCACGGTGCCGACGAAGGGCATGGCCGGAAAGGCGGCGCGCAGACCCGCCCCCACCAGAGTGAAGGCGGTGTTGCAGGCGATGACGCAGATTTCCGGGTCATGTTCTGCGAGCAATCTGTCGAAGAGCGCGATGACATGCGCCTTTAGCGCCGGCTCCTCCCAAGGACCGTAGGGAAACCCGGCATCGTCCGCGACATAGATGAAGTGCCGCTCCGGCATCAGCACGCGTGCCTCCCGCAGAACGGTCAGCCCGCCGATGCCGCTATCGAAGACCAGGATAGGTTTGGCGCTATTCGTCGTCGTCACGGGGCACCTTGGGCCGGCGGTTGCGTGTGCGGTTCGGGTTCGTCGCGCCGCGCGGCGATTCCGGGGTGAAACGGTCGAGGCAGGAGACGATGCCGCGCAGCACCTGGATCTCCGTGCCGGTGAAGGAGGGACGCGTCAGGATGGCGCGCAGGTTCTCCACCAGTTTGGGCTTTTTTTCGGCAGGCCGGAAATAGCCGCGCGCATCGAGCGTTTCTTCCACATGGTCGAACAGGCCCTGCAACTCTTCTTTCTTGGCCGGGCGCTGCGGCAGCGCGTCGAACGGCGTGTCCTCGACGGAGGCAAGGCCGCTCTTCATCCACTCGTAGCTCATCAGCAGCACCGCCTGCGCGAGATTGAGCGAGGCGAAGGCGGGGTTGACCGGGAAAGTCACCAGTTCGTCGGCAAGCGCGATTTCCTCGTTGGTGAGGCCCGTGCGTTCACGGCCGAAGAGAATGCCGGTCTTTTCGCCAGCCCGGAAACGCACGCGCAGGTCATCGGCGGCAACGACGGGGGAACGCACTTCCTTATAGCCGTAGCGGTCGCGCGCGGTCGTCGCATAGACGAATTCGAGGTCGGCGACGGCTGCCTCCAGCGACGGATAGACCTTGGCCGCCTCGATGACGTGGTCGGCCTTGCTGGCGGCGGAGATCGCCTTGTCGCTCGGCCAGCCGTCGCGCGGATTGACCAGGCGCAATTCGGCAAGGCCGAAATTCGCCATGGCGCGCGCCACCATGCCAATGTTTTCGCCCAGTTGCGGATGAACGAGGATGATCGCCGGTCCTTCGGCGATCAGCGTGCGCTCGCTGTTCGTGCCTGCCATACCCATATTTCCTTAGAAAAGTCGGTCTTCACTGGCACAATTGGCCGAAAATGAAAAGCGGCAGCCGCTTATTCCGGGTTTTCCTCTGCCGTGCCGCTCCCGCCATTGGCGCCCTCCTGGGCAATCTCCTGCAACTCCTTCTTCAACGACGCCGCCTCCTCGAAGCTCGGGCGCTCGATATCGTTGATGACGGCCCGGCCGTCCTCGTCGATCACCTTGAAGACGAGCTTTTCCGGCTCCCAGTCCGCGGCGCGCTCGCCAAAGCAATGGCTGTTATCGAAGGTCACCGTGACATCTTCCGCGCCGCCTGCGGGCTGGCCTTCCGTCACCGTGATGTCCTTCAGCGCGCAGCCGTCCTGGCCGCCGATGATCGGGTCGTAATCGAAGGGCGAGCCGCCGTCGTCATAGGCGGGGTACTTCGCGGCTTCCTTGTACTTGGCCACGAAATCCTTGCTGTAGAGCCGCGCCAGAAAATCCTCGGAAAAGTAGTCGGTGTAGGGCGGCGGCGTGTCGCTGTCGGTGCCCATATCCTGCCAGTTGGTGGTCGCCGCAGACATGATTTCCGACACCGGCGCTTTGTAGTCGGCCGCCTCGGCGGAAACGGGAAGCAGAAGGACGAGCGCAACGAGACCGAAACGCGACATGACATTCTCCATTGGGTGACGGCAGGCCCGGATGGGCGCCGTGAGCGAACTTTCCTGGAACGGAATTTTGGCGAAACTTATTCCGTCCGCCGGCGAAAATAAACCGCCTCATCCGATCGTTGGCTTTGCCTTGCCGGCCTTGAATGCTATAGGGCCAAACGGTTCTTTCAAGTCCACGATCCGGGGCGCCCAGCCCCTACAAAACACGAGGCTCTCCATGGCAAAGATCAAGGTCGCCAACCCCGTCGTCGAGCTCGACGGCGACGAGATGACGCGCATCATCTGGCAGTTCATCAAGGACAAGCTGATCCATCCCTACCTGGACGTCGACCTCGAATATTACGACCTCGGCATGGAAAACCGCGACGCCACCGACGACCAGGTGACGATCGACGCGGCCAACGCCATCAAGAAGCACGGCGTCGGCGTCAAGTGCGCGACGATCACCCCGGACGAAGCCCGCGTCGAAGAGTTCAAGCTGAAGAAGATGTGGAAGTCGCCGAACGGCACGATCCGCAACATCCTCGGCGGCGTCATCTTCCGCGAGCCGATCATCTGCAAGAACGTGCCCCGCCTCGTACCCGGCTGGACCAAGCCGATCATCGTCGGCCGTCACGCCTTCGGCGACCAGTACCGCGCCACCGATTTCAAGTTCCCCGGCAAGGGCAAGCTGACGATGAAGTTCGTCGGCGAGGACGGCAAGGAAATCGAGTACGACGTGTTCGACGCCCCGTCCGCCGGCGTCGCCATGGGCATGTACAATCTCGACGATTCGATCACCGAATTCGCCCGTGCCTCGCTGAACTACGGCCTGCAGCGCAAGGTGCCGGTCTATCTTTCGACCAAGAACACCATCCTGAAAGTCTATGACGGCCGCTTCAAGGACATCTTCCAGGAGGTCTTCGACAAGGAATTCGCCGACAAGTTCAAGGAAGCGAAGATCTGGTACGAACACCGCCTGATCGACGACATGGTCGCCTCGGCGCTGAAGTGGTCGGGCGGCTACGTCTGGGCCTGCAAGAACTATGACGGCGACGTGCAGTCCGACATCGTCGCCCAGGGTTTTGGCTCGCTCGGCCTGATGACCTCGGTTCTGATGACGCCGGATGGCCAGACGGTGGAAGCGGAAGCCGCACACGGCACGGTGACGCGCCACTATCGCCAGCACCAGAAGGGCGAGGAAACCTCGACCAACTCGATCGCCTCGATCTTCGCCTGGACGCGTGGCCTCGCCCACCGCGCCAAGCTCGACAACAATGCGGAGCTGGCGCGCTTCGCCGACACGCTGGAAAAGGTCTGCGTCGACACAGTCGAATCCGGCTTCATGACGAAGGACCTCGCCCTTCTCATCGGCCCCGACCAGCCCTGGCTCTCCACCACCGGCTTCCTCGACAAGATCGACGAAAATCTTAAGAAGGCCATGGCGGCCTGAGCCAAAAAGCCTACCGAAAGCCCGGCCTCGCGCCGGGCTTTTTCTTTGTCCTTCCCTTGCGGCGGCAACCCCGCGCCCTATCCTCCCGTCCACCATTTGTGAGAGGAGAACAGCATGGCCGAGGACCTGATCTTCTACGCCAATCCCATGTCGCGTGCGCGCATTGCGCGCTGGATGCTGGAGGAAGTCGGCGCGCCCTATCGCACGGAATGGCTGACCTTCGACGGATCGATGAAATCGCCCGACTATCTGGCGATCAACCCCATGGGCAAGGTGCCGTGCATCCGCCACGGCAAGACCATCGTGACGGAAGCCGCCGCGATCTGTGCCTATCTCGCCGATGCCTTTCCGGAAGCCGGCCTTGCGCCGCCGACCGACCAGCGCGGCGACTATTACCGCTGGCTGTTCTTCGCCGCCGGGCCGCTGGAAATGGCGGTCTCGATCAAGGCCTTCGGGCTGGAGGTGCCGAAGGAGCGCCACCGCAGCATCGGCTGCGGCAGCTACGAATCGGTGATGGACACCCTCGCCTATGCCGTCACGCGGCATCCCTACATCACCGGCGACAGCTTCACCGCCGCCGATGTCTATGTCGGCGCCCATATCAGCTGGGGCCTCCAGTTCGGCTCGCTGGAGCCCCGGCCGGAATTCAAGGCCTATTGGGACCGGTTGAAGGAACGCCCGGCGAGCAAGCGCGCCACTGCCATCGACGACGAGGAAATGCACCGCCAGCTTGCGGCAGCGAAGGCCGGCTAGGGCGGGTTTTCACCCGCCCCGCCTTCATCATCAAGCCGGCTGAAGCGGCAGGTGGATTTCCGTCAAAAGCTCGCTTGGCGGCACCTCGCGCGGATTGTTGAGATAGGTCTCGAACATGACCTCGTCGCGGATGGAGCGGCCGGAGGCCGGCAGCCAGGTGGCGTAGAGCCAGCGGTAAGCCGCGCCCATATTGGCGTAGGGTCCCTGGTGGCGCAGCACCGCATAATCGCCGCCTGCAAGCGTGCGGCGAACCAGCGGCGCTTCGGCTGAAACGGTTTCCTTCGCCGTGACGCAGGCGAAGGAGCGCAGCTTGTCCTCCGCCACGAGATCCGGATCGTCGAGAAAAACCCCGACCATGCGCATGTCCGGCCGGAAGATGTTGCGAGAGAACAGCGCGCCGTAAAGCGCCTCGAAGGCCTTGCCGATGCCCATATAGGACCCGGCATGGGGAACGCCGAGCAGCGTCTGTTCAGGTAGGGTGCGGATGGTGATGTCGTACATGCGGGTCGGCTCCTTGCCGCTTTGCGGTTCGAAGGCGCGATGGCTCCCCTCCCGCCGGTAGCGCGCCGGCGGCATGCCATAGTGAGCCGCAAAGGTGCGCGTGAACGACTGGAGATTGGGGTAGCCCCATCGCGCGGCGATGTCCCGTACGGTTTGGTCGGACCGCACCAGGTCGCCCGCGGCCCGGTGCAAGCGAAGCCGGCGGACGGTCGCCGCAAGCGTTTCGTTGTGCACGGCCCGGTAGACGCGGTGCCAGTGATGCGCCGAAAGGCAGGCGATCTCCGCCAGCCGGTCGAGGTCGATATCCTCGTCCAGATGATCGTAGATATAGGCGGATACGCGCGACAGACGCTTCTCGTAGCTCGCCCAGATTTCATTCTCGCCCATGCCGCACCTCTTTCGTCGGAACGCATTCAACCAAGCATGCGGCGATTTCACAAATCCTGCGCTTCTGCCTTGCCTTGCAATTTTCACAAGGCTTTGACGTCCGTCATTGCAAAAACGGGCGACTCGGCGTGAGATGCCCTCGCCGGCCAGCCTTTCTCCTTCCACCGGCCTCCTGAGGCGCCCCATGACCGATACCCTGATGCCAAAGCTCGCCAGCGTTTTCGCGGAGGGTTACGGGCCGGCGCGGCTGAAGGCGGACGTGCTGTCCGGCCTCACCGTCGCCATCGTCGCGTTGCCGCTCTCCATGGCGATCGCCATCGCCTCCGGCGTCACGCCCGACCGCGGCCTCTATACGGCGATCGTCGGCGGCTTCCTCGTCTCCGCACTCGGAGGCAGCCGCTTCCAGGTGGGGGGACCGGCCGGCGCCTTCATCGTGCTCGTCGCGGCAACGGTCGCGCGGCACGGCGTCGAAGGCCTGCTGCTTGCGACATTCCTCTCCGGCATCATTCTCGCGCTCGCCGGCTACCTGCGGCTCGGCAAATTCATCAAGTTCATTCCCTATCCGGTGACGGTCGGCTTCACCGCCGGCATCGCCGTCATCATCTTCGCCAGCCAGATCGGCGAACTTCTCGGCCTGAAGCTTGGCGGACAGGAGCCGGGACCGATCCTCGAAAAGCTCGCGGCACTCTGGGCGGCACGGCCGACCTTCAGCCCCGCCGCCTTCGGCGTTGCCGGCGTGACCATCGCCATCATCCTGCTGCTGCGCCGTTTCCGTCCCGCCTGGCCCAATCTCCTCATCGCCGTCGCCGTCGCATCCGCGGCAACCGCCCTCCTCTCCTTGCCGGCCGATACGATCGGCACCCGCTTCGGCGGCATTCCGCGCGGCCTGCCGGTGCCGGCGCTGCCGTCCTTCTCGCCGGACCTCGTCATCGCCGTGCTGCCCGATGCGGTCGCCTTCGCGCTGCTCGGCGCCATCGAATCGCTGCTCTCCGCTGTCGTCGCCGACGGTATGACGGGGCGGCGCCACCGCTCCAGCATGGAGCTGATCGCGCAGGGATTCGCCAATATCGGCTCGGCGCTGTTCGGCGGCATCTGCGTGACGGGCACGATCGCCCGCACGGCGACAAATGTGCGTTCCGGCGCCACCAGCCCCGTTTCCGGCATGCTGCATTCGGTTTTCCTGCTGCTCTTCATGCTCGTCGCCGCACCGCTCGCAAGCTACATTCCGCTCGCGGCGCTCGCCGGCGTGCTGGCGGTCGTGTCGTTCAACATGGTCGAACGGCCCGCCATCGCCGCCCTCTTCCGCTCGTCGCGGGGTGACGCGGCGGTGCTCGCCGTCACCTTCCTGCTCGTCGTCTTCCGCGACCTGACGGAGGGCATCGTCGTCGGCTTCCTGCTCGGCGCCGTGCTGTTCATCGACCGCATGGGCAAGGCGGTGAACATCCGCGAGGAGACGGTGCCGCAGATCGTGCGGGCCATCGAGAATGCCGGGGAGGACACCGGCCTGCCGGAGCGGCCCGTCGTCGCGAACGATCCGGATACGGTGATCTACCGCATCAGCGGCGTGTTCTTCTTCGGTGCTGCGGCCAGCGTCGGCTCCGTACTCGACCGCATCGCCGACCAGCGCCGTACCTTCGTGCTCGATTGTGCGGACGTGCCATTGCTGGATTCGACGGCGGCGAGCGTGATCGAAGGCCTGGTGCGCAAGGCGGAACGCGCCGGCGTGCGCGTTTTCATCACCGGGCTGAAACCCGACATGCGCCGCATGCTGGAAGCCCACGAGCTGCACCCGCCGCGCGTCACCTTCACCGCGACGGTAGACGCGGCCATGGACGAGATTGCCGCGCGTTAGCCGATGGCGATGCCGACGGGGGAAATGACGGGTGCGCGCATGCGCTCCGCGAGATCGGCAAGGCCGGCGGTGGGCACTGCGCGCATGACCTGGTTGCGCCCGCCCTCCTTCGCCGCATAGAGCGCGGCATCGGCCGCCGAATGCAGGCGGTCGAAATCCGTGCCGAAGGTGGCGACATCGGCAAGCCCGATGCTGACGGAAACCGCGATGTCGCGGCCCTCGTTGCTGATCGCGAGCGCCTCGACCTCGCGCCGCAGCCCTTCGGCGAACTGTTCGGCGCGCGCGATGTCATGCCCCGGCGCGTAAAGCGCGAATTCTTCGCCGCCGAAGCGGCAGAACAGCATGTTCGCCTCCAGCCCGGCGGAAATGCGGGCGGAAAACCGTTTCAGCACGATATCGCCCGCGACATGGCCATGCGTGTCGTTGATCGCCTTGAAGCGATCGAGGTCGAAGATCATCAGGGTGCCGGGCGAACGGTCGGCCAGCCGCTTCTGCATGTCGTCCAGGAAGGAGCCGCGATTGGCGATGCCCGTCAGCGCGTCGGTGCGGGACGCCTTGCGATAAAGCGCCTCGCCGCGCTCCTTGATGAGCACCAGCATGGCGACGGCGGCGAGAATCGTATGGGCGAATAGCTCCAGCGAGAAGATCGCAAACCAGGCGGAATAGGCGGTGCCGTGCTCAATGGGTGCGGGCGCGAGGATCGCCATGGGGATGCGCAGCGAATAGATGATGCCGTGCGACAGGAAGAAGAATGCTGCAAGTACGCGGGTCGGCAGCGGTTCGGTGCGGCGTTCGCGCCAGATATCCGCGCCAATCCACAACGAATAGGCGGTGATGATTACCGAGATCACGACGATGCGATTGTTCACGTCACCCGTCACCGGCGGCACCAGCAAATAAAGAAGCGACCACGCAAGGGGACCGGCCAGCACCACGGCAGGATAGACACGGCGGCGATCGAAGACGCGGAATCCGGCCCACATCAAGGCATAACCGCAGGCGCCAAGTGCATTTCCCAGCCCAACGGTGAGGAGCGGCGGTCCGACTGGACGCAATGCAAAGAGGATGGTGCACAGCGAGCCGACCCACATGGAAAGGCACCAGTACCCCGCCGCTGCCGCATGCCGCCGGTCGGTCAGCCAGACCTGCAACATGAAAATCCCGACGACAGTCGTCGCCAGGAAAGTACAGATCATCAAAGTCGATATGCTGATGACGTCTTCAATCAATACACACACTCCGCACGGCCGACAGGCTAGGCGGAAACGTTGAAGACTTCGCAAACGAAAACGGCGGGCAAGGCCCGCCGTTCTACCGTGAAAAAGCTTTCGTCAGCCGGCTATGGCACCGGCGACCGCCTCGATGGCGTCGGCCGCTTTTGCGCCGTCCGGACCGCCGGCCTGCGCCATGTCGGGCCGTCCGCCGCCGCCCTTTCCGCCGAGCGCCTCGGAGGCGCGGCGCACCAGATCGACAGCACTGAAGCGGCCGGTCAGGTCGTCGGTCACGGCGACCACGGCGCTTGCCTTGCCGTCCGGCGAAACGCCGACGAAGGTGACGACGCCGGAACCGAGGCTCTTCTTGCCCTCGTCCGCCAGGCTCTTCAAATCCTTCGGCTCGACGCCGGTGACGACCTTGCCGAGATATTTGACACCCGCGACCTCGCGCATGCCATCGTCGCCGCCACTCGTGCCGCCGCCGCCGAGCGCCAGCTTCTTCTTCGCCTCGGTCAGTTCACGCTCCAGCTTGCGGCGCTCGTCGACCAGCGCTTCGACGCGGGCGAGCACTTCGCCGGGCTGGGCCTTCAGTGTCGTGGCAAGCGCCTTCACGCGCTCGTCCTGCTCAGCGAGATAGGCGCGGGCCGCCTCGCCCGTCAGCGCTTCAAGGCGGCGGATGCCGGAGCCGACGGCGCTATCGGACAGGATGCGCACGAGGCCGATCTCGCCGGTGGCCGCGACATGCGTGCCGCCGCAGAGCTCGACCGAATAGGGCCGGTTCGCCTTGGCGCCGCGCACGCCGGTGCCCATGGCGACCACGCGCACCTCGTCACCGTATTTTTCGCCGAACAGCGCCATGGCGCCTTCCGCAATCGCGTCGTCCACCGTCATCAGGCGGGTGGTGACCGGCGAATTCTGCACGATGATCTCGTTGGCCATGTCCTCGATGACGCGCAACTCTTCCGCCGACATCGGCTTGGGGTGCGAGACGTCGAAGCGCAGGCGTTCGGGCGCGACCAGCGAGCCCTTCTGGGCGACGTGGGTGCCGAGGACTTCGCGCAGCGCCTCATGCAGCAGGTGGGTCGCCGAATGGTTGGCGCGCAGGCGCGAGCGACGGGCGTGATCGACGGTGAGCGCCACCGCGTCGCCGACCTTCAGCGTGCCGTCCCTGACGGTCGCGACATGGACGAAGACGCCCTCGCCCTTCTTCTGCGTGTCCGACACGTCGAGCTTGGCATTGTCGGCGGAAATGACACCCGTATCGCCCATCTGGCCGCCGGATTCCCCGTAGAACGGCGTCTGGTTGACGACGAGCTGCACCTCGTCGCCGGCGGAAGCAGCATCGACCGCCTTGCCATCACGCACGATGGCCTGGACGACGCCTTCGGCGGTCTCGGTGTCGTAGCCGAGGAATTCGGTCGCGCCGAACTTTTCCTTGAGCTCGAACCAGATCGTCTCGGTCGCCTTGTCGCCGGAACCGGCCCAGTGCGAGCGGGCCTCGGCCTTCTGGCGCTCCATCGCATCGGTGAAGCCGGACAGATCGACGCCGATTTCGCGAGCGCGCAGCGCGTCCTGCGTCAGGTCGAGCGGGAAGCCGTAGGTGTCGTAGAGCTTGAAGGCGGTCTCGCCGTCCAGCATGTCGCCCTTGCCGAGCGTGGTCGTTGCGTCGGAAAGCAGCGTCAGGCCGCGTTCCAGCGTGGTGCGGAAACGGGTTTCTTCCAGCTTCAGCGTCTCGGAGATCAGCGCTTCGGCGCGCTGGAGTTCCGGATAGGCGCGGCCCATCTCGCCGACGAGCGTGGGAAGCAGCTTCCACATCAGCGGATCCTTGGCGCCGAGCAGCTGCGCGTGGCGCATGGCGCGGCGCATGATGCGGCGCAGCACGTAGCCGCGACCGTCCTTTGCCGGCAGCACGCCATCGGCGATCAGGAAGGCGGAGGAGCGCAGGTGATCGGCGATGACGCGATGGCTGGCGCGCGCCTCGCCCTCGGCCTTCACGCCGGTCGCCTCGACGGAAGCGTCGATCAGCGCGCGAAAGAGGTCGATGTCGTAGTTGTCATGTTTACCCTGAAGGAGGGCCGCGACGCGCTCCAGGCCCATGCCGGTATCGATCGACGGGCGCGGCAGGTCGACGCGCTCTTCCTTGGTGATCTGCTCGAACTGCATGAAGACGAGGTTCCAGATCTCGATGAACCGGTCGCCATCCTCTTCCGGCGAGCCGGGCGGGCCGCCCCAGATATGATCGCCATGGTCGTAAAAAATTTCGGAACAGGGACCGCAGGGGCCGGTATCACCCATCGCCCAGAAATTGTCGCTGGTCGCGATGCGGATGATGCGGTCGTCGGAAAGCCCGGCGATCTTCTTCCAGAGGTCGAAGGCCTGGTCGTCGGTGTGGTAGACGGTGACGAGCAGGCGGTTCCTGTCGATCCCGAATTCCTTGGTGATCAGGTTCCAGGCAAGCTCGATCGCGCGCTCCTTGAAATAGTCGCCGAAGGAGAAATTGCCGAGCATCTCGAAGAAGGTGTGGTGGCGCGCGGTATAACCGACATTGTCGAGGTCGTTGTGCTTGCCGCCGGCGCGCACGCATTTCTGCGCGGAGACCGCCGTCGAATAGGGACGCGATTCCAGGCCGGTGAAGACGTTCTTGAACTGCACCATGCCGGCATTGGTGAACATCAGCGTCGGGTCGTTGCGCGGCACGAGCGGGCTGGACGGCACGACCTCGTGTCCGTTCTTTCGGAAATAGTCGAGGAAAGTCGACCGGATTTCATTCACGCCGTTCATATCGCGTCCTTCATCTCTGCACCGTCTGCACCTGAAAACCGGCGCATTACCCACCCAATTGTCCCGCAACGACGGCGCAACGCCGTAGAGTGCCCGCCCGGAATGTCCGTGAAGGCCATCCACCCACGAATTCCGTCGAAACTGCGCGCCTCCCGCCTGTCTTGCGGAAGGCCGGAAACCTCTGGTCGCGCGCGAGAACTGAAGGCTTTTATCGCCCGCCTCGGCACCTGTCCAGACATCAAAAAACCGGCCCTTCACGAAGAAGAGGCCGGTTTTTCGATATTCTTGCGGGCGTTGCGCGGCGATTACATTGCCGCGGCGTCGTCGTCGCTGGAATCGTTCGGATCAGGGCCACCGTTTTCCAGGAAGCGGTCGGCGATGAGGCCGGCATTCTGGCGCAGCGACGTCTCGATCTCGTTGGCGAGATCCGGATTGTCGCGCAGGAACGTCTTGGCGTTCTCGCGGCCCTGGCCGAGGCGCTGGCTGTTATAGGAGAACCAAGAGCCCGACTTCTCGACGATGCCGGCCTTGACGCCGAGGTCGACGAGCTCGCCCGTCTTGGAGACGCCCTCGCCATACATGATGTCGAACTCGACCTGCTTGAAGGGCGGCGCCATCTTGTTCTTGACGACCTTGACGCGGGTCTGGTTGCCGATGACCTCGTCACGCTCCTTGACCGCGCCGATGCGGCGGATGTCGAGGCGGACGGAGGCGTAGAACTTCAGCGCGTTACCGCCCGTCGTCACTTCCGGCGAACCATAGACGACGCCGATCTTCATACGGATCTGGTTGATGAAGATCACCATCGTGTTCGACTTGGAGATCGAGGCCGTCAGCTTGCGCAGCGCCTGGCTCATCAGGCGGGCCTGGAGGCCGGGCAGGCTCTCACCCATCTCGCCCTCGATTTCGGCGCGCGGCGTGAGCGCGGCGACCGAGTCGATCACGAGCACGTCGATTGCGCCGGAGCGCACCAGCGTGTCGGTGATTTCCAGCGCCTGCTCGCCGGTGTCGGGCTGCGAAATCAGGAGGTTTTCCAGATCGACGCCGAGCTTGCGGGCATAGACCGGGTCGAGCGCGTGTTCGGCGTCGACGAAGGCGCAGATGCCGCCCTTCTTCTGGGCTTCCGCAATGGTCTGCAGGGCCAGCGTCGTCTTGCCCGAGCTTTCCGGGCCGTAGATCTCGATGATGCGGCCCTTGGGCAGGCCGCCGACGCCGAGCGCGATGTCGAGGCTCAGCGAACCGGTCGGGATCGTCTCGATCTCGATGACGCTGTCCTTACCGCCGAGCTTCATGATGGAGCCCTTGCCGAAGGAGCGCTCGATCTGGGAGAGTGCCGCCTCGAGTGCCTTGCTTTTATCCACTGCTTTATCCTCTACGAGCCGCAAAGTGTTCTGTGCCATTCCGTCCACCTTTAGGTTATTGAAGCAAGACAGGCAACGAACCCGCCGATGAAAGCTATGTACACATTTTGTTCTCATTTCGCAAGGTGCATTTATCCATTTGAATGTTTTTGTGAATCGGGGGCGTGTTCTATTTTCGTTTCGGTGGGATAAAGTCACGCAGGAACAAGCGTATACCCGCCCTGGTGCCGGGCCTTCGGGCCCGAATCGGGCGGGTGCGAAGGAAGACGATGACGGGAAAGACGATACTGGTGATGGGCGGCGCCCATGTGGACAGGCGCGGACGCATTGCCGGCGAGACGACGCCGGGGGCGAGCAATCCCGGCGGCTGGTTCGTGGAAGCGGGCGGCGGCGCCTTCAATGCGGCGCGCAACCTCGCGCGGCTGGGGCATGCGGTGCGGCTCGTCTCGCCGCGCGGCGGCGATGCGGACGGCAACATCGTCGCGGCGGCCGCAGCGGCGGCGGGCATCGAGGACACCCCTTTCACCTTCCTCGACCGGGCGACGCCGAGCTATACGGCGATCATCGAACGTGACGGCAACCTCGTCATCGCGCTCGCCGACATGGACCTCTACCGGCTGTTCTCGCCGCGGCGCTTGCAGCAGCGGGCCATGCGCGAGGCGGTCGCGGCGGCCGGCCTCATCCTCACGGATGCCAACCTGCCGGCCGAAACGCTCGCCGCCATGGCGAAGGCCGCGGCGGCGGCCGGAGTGCCGATCGCCGGTATCGCCATCTCGCCGGCCAAGGTCGTGCGGTTCGAACAAACCCTTTCCGCCCTCGCCTTCCTGTTCATGAACGAGGCGGAGGCACGCACGCTGACGGGGGCTACACCGGAAAACCCGGCCGACTGGCCGAAGGCGTTGCGCGCCGCAGGCCTCGCCGCGGGCGTGGTGACGCGTGGCGGGCGTGGCGTGATCGCTTTCGATGCGACGGGCGCGGTGCTGGTCACGCCGCCCGAAATCCCCGCGCTCGGCGACGTCACCGGTGCGGGCGATTCGCTGGCCTCCGGCTTCATCAGCGCCTGGCTTGCCGGGCGGGATTTCGGCGAAGCGCTGCGCCATGGCGTAGCGGCGGCCGCGATCACCGTGCGCTCGCCGCTGGCCGTGGCTGAAGAAATGTCGCAGGCGGCCCTTGCCGCCGCACTTTCTCTTGTGCCCCAGGCCGAATGGATGGCATGAGACTTTCTTGCCGAAAATTCCGCCTGAAAATTCGACCAGATTTCCGCAAGGATCCAGCATGACCAGACCCGCCTCCGCCCTCCTGCCGATGCAATATTCGGAAGAAGTTGCCGCCGCCAAGGCGCGCGGCGCGCCGATCGTCGCGCTCGAATCGACGATCATCACCCATGGCATGCCCTATCCGGGCAACCTGGACATGGCCCGCAGCGTCGAGCGCATCATCCGCGAGGAAGGCGCCGTGCCGGCGACCATCGCCGTCATCGACGGCGTGCTGCATATCGGCCTCGACGATGCGACGCTCGAAACGCTCGCGAAGACCGAAGGCGCCATGAAGCTGTCGCGCGCGGACCTCGCCTTCGCGATCGCGGAGCGGCGCACGGGCGCCACCACCGTCGCCGCGACGATGATCGGTGCCGCGCGCGCCGGCATCCGGGTTTTTGCCACCGGCGGCATCGGCGGCGTGCACCGCAAGGCCGAAGAGACCTTCGACATTTCCGCCGACCTCGACGAGCTGTCGCGCACCGGCGTCATCGTCGTCTGCGCCGGCGCCAAGGCGATCCTCGACATCCCGAAGACGCTGGAAGTGCTGGAAACCCGCGGCGTACCGGTCGTCACCTATGACAGCCCGGTCTTCCCCGCCTTCTGGTCGCGCGATTCGGGGCTGAAGAGCCCGCTGACGCTGAACAGCCCGGCGGCCATCGCCAATTTCCAGACGGTGCGCGACCAGCTCGGCGTCGACGGCGGCATGCTGATCGCCAATCCCGTGCCGGAAGCCGATGAAATCCCGCGCGAGGAAATGGAGATCTACATCGCCCGCGCGCTCGACAATGCCGAACGCGACGAGATCGCCGGCAAGGCCGTGACACCCTACCTGCTCGACAGCCTCTTCCGCCTGACGGACGGCCGCAGCCTGAAGACGAACATCGCGCTGGTCGAGAACAACGCACGACTGGCGGCGGAAATCGCCGTGGCGCTGGTGGATTGACGATCCGGAGGTGGCCGGTTTGCGCCGGCCGCCGCCTCCGCTTTTATCCGACCTGGATCAACCCGCGCGTTTCAACACCCATTGGAAACTGCTCTGCCAGAGCGTGGTCGGGATTTCCTGCTCCAGGGTCTGGACAAGTGCCGCGAGGCTGACGCTGCGCAGCTTTGCGCGCCATGCCTCGTCCGCATCCCACATGACGCGGGCGACCGCGCAGGGGCCGGCCTCGCAATAACCTTCGGGACGGCAGGGATTGTTGGCGCGGATATTGCTGCAGGCGAAGGTCCGTTCCTTGCCTTCCACCGCCTCTACCACATCGAGAAAGGTTATTTCCGCGGTCGGGCGGGCGAGGCGATAACCGCCGCTCGGCCCCAGCGTCGATTCGACCAGCTTCGCCTGGGACAGACTCTGCAACGCCTTGGAGAGATATTCCTTCGGCAGGCCATGGAATTCGGCCAAAGCCTTGGTGGAAAGATAACGCCCCTCTGGAAGTCCGGCGAGAATGGCACAACAGTGCAGTGCCCATTCGACTTGGCTCTTGAGGATCATCAAACCCATCCGCGCAATAAGGATATTTATTATCCGTATTCTATGCTTTTTGTAAACGGCGGGGTGAGGAGATTTCTCCGGAGCGGCGCAACGGCGGATTCTTTATCCTGAGCACGGAAGCCCAAGGAGCGCTAACGAGTAAAATTTGCGTTGAAAGGAGAATGCCGGAAGCCTGAAAGCTCAAGGCCTTGCCGACGGTCGGAGTGAAGAGATCCAAAACCCCATATACCGTTGAACACCAACGGTAATTTCTACTCTTTACAACTTTGGCAAGCTTGCCTTTTATCGCTAATTTTCTTGGTCCGTATAGCGGCGAAGAGAGCGGCTTGCAATATGCCGCGTCATAGCGCCTCAATGCTTCAGCACGCGTGCAAGGAAAGAGCGGGCGCGGTCGTTCTTTGGGTTGTCGAAGAATTCGTCCGGTTTGCCGATTTCGAGGATCGCGCCCTGGTCGATGTAGACGATGCGGTCGGCGACTTCGCGGGCGAAACCCATTTCGTGGGTGACGATCATCATCGTCATGCCGTCGGCGGCGAGTTCGCGCATGACGTCGAGCACCTCGCCGATCATTTCGGGGTCGAGCGCGGAGGTCGGTTCGTCGAAGAGCATCAGGTGCGGTTCCATGGCGAGCGAGCGGGCGATGGCGACGCGCTGCTGCTGGCCGCCGGAAAGCTGGCCTGGATATTTATAGGCATGCGCCTTTAGGCCGACGCGTTCCAGGAGCTTGAGCGCCGTCGCCTCGGCTTCGTCCTTCGATTTTTTCCGCACGCGCATCGGCGCTATAGTGATGTTCTCGACCACCGTCTTGTGCGGGAACAGGTTGAACTGCTGGAAAACCATGCCGACGCCCTTGCGGATGGCGACAAGCTCCTTCTCGCCGCCCAGCAGCCGATCCTCCTCGACCGGCATCTGGTAGCCATCGACCAGCAGGCTGCCGTTCTGGTACATTTCGAGCCCGTTGACGCAGCGAATGAGCGTGGATTTGCCCGATCCGCTCGCGCCGATCACCACCACCACCTCGCCGCGCGACACTGACAGATCGACGTCCTTCAGAACGTGATGGCTGCCGTAGAATTTGTTGAGGTTTTTCATGTCGACGATGGTGTTCATCGGGGTGGCTCCTGGAGTATTGGCGTCGGTCATCGGCTGCCTCGCGCGAGATGGGCCTCGAGCTTGCGGGCGACGAAGGTGATGAGCGAACCGACGAGGAAATAGGTGAAGAACAGGAACGAATAGACTTCGTAGGTGCGGTTGCCATATTGCGGATTGGCGAGGATCATCTGGCCGGCGCGCAGAAAATCCGTAAGCCCGATGATGAAGACCAGCGGCGCGGCGTTGAAGATATCGAGCACGTTGCCGACGAGCGGCGGCACGACGACGCGCAGCGCCTGCGGCAGAACGATCGACCGGTTGATATCGAATTCGCTCATGCCGAGCGAACGGGCGGCTTCGGTCTGGCCGCGCGGCACGGCCTGTAAGCCGCTGCGCACATATTCAGCGACGTAGGCGGAATAGAACAGCGTGAAGCCGACCATGCCGCGCACGACATCCGCCAGGTTGAGCTCGGGCGTCAGCACCGGCATCAGAATCCAGATCCAGTAGACGACCAGGATCAGCGGGACCGAGCGCATCACCTCGATATAGGCCGTAGAGATCATGCGCAGGCTGGAAAAGCGGCTGCGTCGTCCGAAGGCGAGCAGGACGCCGATCGGCAAGGACAGGACTGCTGTGACCAGGGTGAGCAGGACGCTGAGCAGCAGGCCGCCCCAGAGGCCGGCACCGGGCGGCGACATGACCGCGAAGATGGCGATCAGCCCGGTAAAACTCGCCGGTATCAGCACCCTGCGCGACATCGGCACATAAGAGGTCAGGATCCAGGCGCTGGCGAAGATCACCAAAACGGCGGTGAGCGCAGCAAGGGTGTTCACGCCCGTCATCGATACCAATATGGCGAGAACCAGCGCCAAGAACCCGGCATGGCGGGTCCGGAAGGCGAAGACGCATCCGAGTGCGGCGCCCAGCAGCGCCGCGATGATGGCAACCGCCACCCAGGAACGCCAGGCCTGGTCCGCCGGAAAAATCCCGATCATCAGCACGCGAAGGCTCTGCGGGATGATATCCCACTGTGCCATCCCCACGGCCCAGGCAACGGCCTGGTAGATCAGCCAGAGAGTGCCGGGAATGACTGTGAGGGACAGCAGCACATCGAAAGGCTTACCGAAAAGGTTGTGGCGGGACCACGTCAGGGATCGTGCGATCATCGCATTGCTCCGGGATTGCTCAGGCGGCGGTCAGCCCAGCTGACGGCCGCACTGATGATCCAGCTGAGGATCAGGTAGGACGCCATGACGATGACGATGCCTTCGAGGCTGTGGCCGGTCTGGTTGGCGATGGTGCCGTAGATGTTGAACAGTTCCGGATAGCCGATCGCGATGCCGAGCGCAGTGTTCTTCGTCAGGCTGATATACTGGTTGCCGAAGGACGGCAGCACGACCCGGAAGACCTGCGGGAGGATGATATCGTTGACGGTATCGCGCCGGCCAAGGCCGAGCGACGCCGCCGCCTCCCATTGGCCTTTCGGCAGGGCATCGATGGAGCCGCGCACGATCTCGGCGATATAGGACGCGCTGTTGAAGACGATAGCCAGAAGCAGCGCCGCCATTTCCGGGCTGATGCTCGTGCCGCCGCTCGCCTGAAATTTCGAGGCGACGGGGAAGTCCAGTGCCAGGGTGCCGGTGGCAAGCATCAGGGACGGCAGAGCGACGAGCGCGCCGAGACAAATCCAGCGGGTCGTCCTGTGCCTGTCGAAAACCAGCCCGAGCACGGCGACCCAGCAGGCGCTTGCGAGCGCAATCGCCACCGCAGAGCCCTCGCCCTGCCATGTGAGCGCCGGGACATAGAGGCCCTGCTGGCTGATGATGACGCCGTAGAATTTCGCGGCGGCGGCGATCGGCGGGAAATGCAGGACGACGGCGAAATACCAGAAGACGAGCTGGATCAAGAGCGGCGTGTTGCGAACGAACTCGACGCACCAGAAGGAAAGGTTGCGAACCACCCAATTGGTCGAAAGACGGCCGACGCCGAGCAGGGTTCCGAGCACCGTGCTGAGCACGATCGCAAGCACCGCGACCTTGATCGTGTTCACGATGCCCGCGACGAAGGCCTGGGCGATCGAGCGGTCCGACGTGAAATCGCTGAAACCAAGCCAGAATCCGCTATCGAAGACGAAGGTCTTGCCCTCGCTGATGTCGAAGCCGGCCGCATCCCAGAGGAACGAGAAGCTGAACTTGATGCCATGCCGCGCCAACCCCTCCTTGACCGCAACGGCAAAGAGCACGACGAGGGCCAATGCCGCAACGACCACGGCAAGCTGCGTGGCGTGATATCGGATCCGGTTGCGCCGCCGTCGCGCCACTGTCAAGTCACGCTCGACCGTGAGGCCGGTCGCGTTCGTATGTTCCAGGGTCATATCGCAGTTCCAGACGCTCGAAAGAAAGCCGAGGCAGACGGGCTCCGCCTCGGCTCACGCGGCAGAGGGATCAGTTCCAGAGGGGCGAATAGATGGCGCCGCCCTCGGTCCAGAGCGCGTTCGGCGTGCCCTTGCGGTCGAGGAACATCTTGGTGTCGGGGCCGAGATTGCGCGCATAGATCTCGCCGTAGTTTCCGACGGCCTTGATCGCCTGCGCCACGAAGTCGTCGGGCAGGCCGAAATCCTTGCCGTAACCGCCGCCCACGCCGAGGAATTTCTGGACGAAGGGGTCCTCGCTCTTCAGCTTCTCATCGAGATTGGCCTGCGAAATCCCGGATTCTTCTGCCTGGAACAGGCCGTAGGAGGACCAGCGCAGCGCATTGCGCCACCTGGAATCATTCGCCACGACGAAACCGCCGAAGGGCGACTTGTCGAGCGTGTCGGGCAGGATGAGGTAATCGGCCGGCTTGGGCGAGTTGCCGGCCCAAGCGGCGAGCGCCGACTTGTCGGTGCTCATGGCGTTGCAGCGGCCGGAATTCAGCGCGGCGAAAAGCTTTTCGAGGTTCTCGTAGGTCAGGACCTTGGAGGCCGTCCAGCCGCGCGCCTTGAAGGCGCTGGTCAGCACCGTCTCGGTTACCGAGCCCTGCGTCGTGCAGAAGGTGGCGCCGTCGAGGTCGTCGAATTTCGCGACGCCGGACTCGGTCTTCACCATGACGCCGGTGCCGTCGTAGAAATTGATCGGCAGGAAATCGATGGCGATCGAGGATTCGCGGGCGGGCTTGATGGTTGTGTGGGCGAAGACGACATCGACCTGGTTGGTCAGCACCGCGTCGAAACGGCTCTTGTCCGTGACCGTGACGAACTTGACCTTGGACGCATCGCCGAGAACGGCGGCGGCGATCGCCTTGCAGAAATCGACGTCGAGCCCTTCCATCTGGCCCGTCGTGGTGTTGAGGTAGCCGAAGCCGGGCGCCGTGTTGTCGGTGCCGCAATTCAGCGTCCCGCGCTGCTTGACGGTATCGAGCACAGAGGCGGAAGCGTGGCTCGCCACGAGGGCTGCGCCGGCAAAGGTGCCGGCCATCAGTATGTGTTTGAAATTCATTGTATTCCCCTGTTCTATCGCGAGTTGGCCTGCGTGAACGCGCAGGACAGCCGGTGTTGCCGAGACGTGCTTGGGCGATAGGGCAACAGCGGCTCTTGCCGTTCTGAAGCTGATGTTCCGTCGTTGGCCTGAGGTCGCTGCGGCTATCCGATGCGCGGCCCATATCAATCGACAGGGGAACGATAGGAGGCGTGTTTATACAGGTCTACTTAATTCTACTTTACATACCACTTAGAAAAACTGTTGATTTATTCATGCTTCGGTGCCGTCAACCGCCCTCCCCATTAGCCGCTTGCTCCACGATGGAGGTCGGCCGGCGGCGCCCGCCGACCCGCTGGTTGACCTCGGCAATGAAGGCCTGCACGGCCGGGCTTTTCTTCTCGCCCTTCCGGAAGGCGAGAGAAATCTTGCGCCGGATTTCCGGCACGACCTTGCAGACCCAGACGTCCTCCAGGTCGTAGCTTGCGCGTAGACCGGGCAGGATCGAGATGCCGTATCCCTCGCGAATGAGCGCGATCGTCACCTCAAAACCCTTGCAGCGCGCCACGATGTTCGGCGTGAAACCCGCCTCCTGGCAAGCATCGGAAATCATCCGGTTATAGGTGGAAGACGCGGTGTCGAGCGCCCAGCGCTCGTCCCGCAATTGGTGCAGCATGACGGTCGGCTGGTTGGCGAGCGCGTGCGTCTGGGAGACCATGACGTTGAAGACGTCCTCCATCAGCGGGATCGTCTCGATGTTCGGGTCCAGCGCTCCGGGCGGCACGTTGAGATCGTCGATGAAGGCGAGATCGGTCTGCCAGCTTCGAAGGGCGGCCAGGCTTTCCGCGGGTTCCATTTCATCGAACTGCACGGTCAGGCGCGGGTGCAGACGGTGCAGGTCCTGGATCGCGCCCGCCACCAGCGCCGCCGCGATGGAGGGAAAGGCGGCAACCCGCAACTCGCCGGCAATGACCTTCTTCAGCTCCGCAATATCGGCTCGCGCCGATTCCAGCTCGATCAGGATACGCTCGGCCCGCTCGACAAGCTGCTTGCCGGCCGGTGTCAGCTCGACACCGCGCCCGCGGCGCTCGATCAAGTCGATGCCGACCTCCTGTTCGAGCAGCGCGATCTGCTGCGACACGGCCGAGGGCGAGACATAGAGCGCCTCGGCGACGGCGGCCATCGTCTTGCGGATCGACAATTCTCTGAGTGCGCGCAAGCGGGCGAGGTCCATCATTCGTCTCCCTGACGTGAGATTGAATGATTAGCAAATCAGAACGTATGTGCAAATATTATTAACTTTTTCTGGAATGAGCGTCCGACTAGCTTTCCGACGAACCCAAGACAGCGGCATTCGCCGGGAGACAGGTCATGACCGAACAGACACAAGCCTATTTCAACGCCTCGGTTCACGAGCGCGATCCCCTCGTGGCCGAGGCGCTCGACAACGAGCGCAAGCGCCAGCAGGACCAGATCGAACTCATCGCGTCCGAAAACATCGTCAGCCGCGCCGTGCTCGACGCGCTGGCGCATGAAATGACCAACAAGACGCTGGAAGGCTATCCGGGCAACCGCTTCCACGGCGGCGGCCAGTTCGTCGACATCGTCGAGCAGGCGGCGATCGACCGCGCGAAGGAACTGTTCGGCTGCGCTTACGCCAACGTCCAGCCCCACTCCGGCACCCAGGCAAACCTCGCCGTCTTCTTCCTGCTGCTGAAGCCGGGCGACAAGGTTCTCTCGCTCGATCTCGCCGCCGGCGGCCACCTGTCGCACGGCATGAAGGGCAACCTGTCTGGCCGCTGGTTCGAATCGCACAATTACAATGTCGACCCACAGACCGAAGTCATCGACTACGACGCGCTGGAGCGCATTGCCGAAAAGGTCCGCCCGACCCTCCTCATCACCGGCGGCTCGGCTTATCCGCGTGAACTGGATTTCGAGCGCATGGGCAGGATCGCCAGGAAGGTCGGCGCCTGGTTCCTCGTCGATATGGCGCATATTGCGGGCCTCGTTGCCGGCGGCGCCCACCCCTCGCCGTTCCCCCATGCCGACATCGTCACCTGCACGACGACCAAGACGCTGCGCGGCCCGCGCGGCGGCCTGATCCTCACCAACAACCCCGACTGGTTCAAGAAGCTGCAGGCTGCCGTTTTCCCCGGCGTCCAGGGCTCGCTGCACAGCAATGTGCTCGCCGCCAAGGCGATCTGCCTCGGCGAAGCGCTGCGCGACGACTTCAAGGTCTATGCCCATCAGGTGAAGGCCAATGCGCGCGCGCTTGCCGAAACGCTGATCGAGCGCGGCATCCGCATCGTCTCCGGCGGAACCGACACGCATATCGTCCTGGTCGATCTGTCGAGCAAGGGGCTCAACGGCAAGCAGGCGGAGGACCTTCTCGCGCGCGCCAATATCACGGCGAACAAGAACCCGATCCCGAACGACAGCCCGCGCCCGCCCGAATGGGTCGGCATGCGCCTCGGCGTCTCCGCCGCCACCACGCGCGGCATGAAGGAAGACGAGTTGCGCACGCTTGGCACCATCATCGCCGACCTCATCGAGGCGGAAGCGGCCGGCAAGGCCAATGACATCGTGCCCGGAGCCAAGGCGAAGGTCGCAGACCTGACCCGGGCCTTCCCGGTCTACGCCCAATGATCATCGGGGAACAATGATGGGAATGGACAGGATCGCCGGCACCGCCGTCATCGATGGCAAACGGTTCGCTGCCGAGCTGCTCGAAGACATCAAGCTGCGGGTGGAAAGCGCCAGGCAGAGAACCGGCAAGGTTCCGGGGCTCGCCGTCGTGCTCGTCGGGTCCGACCCGGCAAGTGCCGTCTATGTCGGCTCGAAGCATCGCCAGACGGTGGCCGCGGGCATGCATTCGTTCAAATACGAGCTTGCCACCGACACCGGACAGGCCGAGCTGATGGCGTTGATTGGCAGGCTCAATGTCGATCCGGACGTGCACGGCATCCTGGTCCAACTGCCGCTGCCGGCCCATCTCGATGCGGCCGCGGTCATCCAGGAAATCAATCCCGACAAGGACGTCGACGGCTTCCATATTTCCAATGCCGGCCGTCTTTCGACCGGCCAGCCAGCGCTGGTGCCCTGCACGCCGCTCGGCTGCCTGATGCTGCTGAAGGATCGGCTCGGCCAAAGCCTTTCCGGCCTTCACGCCGTCATCATCGGCAAGTCCAACATCGTCGGAAAGCCGATGGCGCAGCTTCTCCTTGCGGAAAACTGCACCGTGACGATCGCCCATTCGCGCACAAAAAACACGCCGGCGCTCTGCCGGGCGGCTGATATTCTGGTCGTCGCAGTCGGACGCCCCGGATTGGTTCGCGGCGACTGGATCAAGCCCGGCGCGGTGGTCATCGACGTCGGCATCAACCGCATCGAGGTGGACGGCAAATCGCGCATCGTCGGCGACGTCGCTTTCGAGGAAGCCGGCCACGCGGCCGCGATCACGCCCGTGCCCGGCGGCGTCGGCCCCATGACGATCGCCTGCCTGCTCTCCAACACCCTGACGGCCTTCTGCCGCCTGAACGCTATCAGCGCCGATTGACCGGCGCAGCCAGAGGAATTCCAGCCATGTCCACCCACCGATATGCGCTTCGCGTCGCCTGCCCTTCGATCCGCGGCGTGACCGCCGCGATCGCCAACTATCTTTCCACGAACGGCTGCAACATTTCCGACAGCGCCCAGTTCGACGACAAGAGCACCGGTCGGTATTTCATGCGCGTCAGCTTCCATTCGGAAGAAGGCCGCACGCTCTCGCAACTGCGCGAGGGTTTCGCGGAGATCGTCGAAAGATATGCGGCCGACGCCGAGTTCTTCGACGAAACGGCCAAGCGCAAGGTCGTGCTGATGGTCTCGCGCTTCGGCCATTGCCTGAACGACCTGCTGTATCGCTGGCGCATCGGGGCGCTGCCGATCGACATCGTCGGCGTCATCTCCAACCATACGGACTACCAGAAGCTCGTGGTGAACCACGACATTCCGTTCCATTGCATCAAGGTGACGAAGGAAAACAAGCCCGCGGCCGAAGCCGAACAGATGCGGATCGTCGAGGAATCCGGCGCGGAGCTCATCGTGCTCGCGCGCTACATGCAGGTCCTGTCCGACGAGATGTGCCGCAGGATGTCCGGCCGCATCATCAATATCCACCACTCTTTCCTGCCCTCGTTCAAGGGCGCCAATCCCTACAAGCAGGCCTTCGAGCGCGGCGTCAAACTCATCGGCGCAACATCCCACTATGTGACCGCCGATCTCGACGAAGGCCCGATCATCGAGCAGGACACCGTTCGCGTCACCCATGCGCAGAGCGCCGACGACTATGTCAGCCTCGGCCGCGACGTGGAGAGCCAGGTCTTGGCGCGCGCCATTCATGCCCATATTCACGGCCGTGTCTTCGTGAACGGCAACAAGACGATCGTCTTCCCGCCATCGCCGGGTTCCTATGTCTCCGAACGCATGGGCTGAGCCAGCCGCTATGACTAAGCCGTAACCAGAATGGAAGCCGCGATGACATTTCAGCTCCCGAACGACCCCGACCGCGACGATGTGCTTGCTGCCCGCCCGACGCTCTGGACCAATCCGCTCTATCGCGACAACGCGATCGGCGACGCTTCCCTGCCGCTCACCCCCGACCACGTCGACGAGGCGCAGGCGAACTGGGCCCGGCTGGCACCGCTGCTTGAAACCTGCTTTCCCGAGTTAAAGGCGACGGCGGGTGCAATCCGCTCGAACCTGATCGAACTGGAGGCCCTTCGTGATGCCCTCGGCTATGGCGGCGCCGAATTCGGCCGGGTGTTCGTGAAGGCGGACAGCGCGCTGCCGGTCGCCGGGTCGATCAAGGCGCGCGGCGGCGTCTACGAGGTCTTCGTTTTCGCCGAGGCGCTCGCCAGGCGCGAAGGCCTCCTGAAGGACGGTCAGGATATCGGCGACCTGGCCGGCGCCGAGGCAAAAGCGCTGTTCTCCCGCCACACGATCGCCGTCGGCAGCACGGGAAACCTGGGGCTTAGCGTGGGCGTCGCCGCCCGCGCCCTCGGCTTCAAGGCCACTGTGCACATGTCGTCCGACGCCAAGGCCTGGAAAGTGGAGCGGCTGCGGAAGCTCGGCGTGGAGGTCGTGCAGCACGAGGCGGACTACACCACCGCCGTCGAGAACGCCCGCCTCGTCGCGGAAAGCGACCCGTCCATCTATTTCGTTGACGACGAACAATCCCGGCAGTTGTTCCTCGGATACAGCGTCGCGGCGCTGGAACTCGCAGAACAGCTCCATGCGCAAAGCATCGTCGTCGATGCCGAGCATCCGCTGTTTCTCTACCTGCCATGCGGCATTGGCGGCGCACCCGGCGGCGTCACCTATGGCGCCAAGAAAGTCTTCGGCGACTTTGTCCATCGTCGAGCCCGTCCAGTCGCCCTGCGCGCTCGTCCACATGATGAGCGGCTCGGACGAACTGGTCTCGGTCTACGATGTGGGCCTGAGCAACAGGACCGAGGCAGACGGCACGGCGGTTGCCCGCATGTCGGCCTTCGTGGCGCACGTCATGCGCAACATGCTCGCCGGCATCTTCACGGTCGACGACATATCGCTCTTCCGCTGGCTGCTTCTCGCCCATGAGACCCAGGGCTTGCGCCTGGAGCCATCAGCGACCGCAGGCTTCGCAGGGCCGGAATTCGTCGTGAAACATCCGCAGGGACGTGCGTTCTGCGAGCGGCTGAACATCGCCGATCACCTGTCGCAGGCGACCCACATCGTCTGGACGACCGGCGGATCCTTCGTGCCTCAGGAGCAGTTCGAGGCCTTTCTGGAAATCGCCAGAAAACTCTGATCACCCGACCACGCATCTGCGCCGGATCATTCCGGCGTGGAAATCCGCGCCGTGCAGGAGCCCTTCATCGTTGAAATCGTAGGTGGGATTGTGCAGCGGCGCCGACTCCCGGCCATTGCCTAGGAAGACAAAGCAGCCGGGCACATGGGCGAGGAAATGCGCAAAATCCTCCGACCCCGTCATCGGCTCGGCCGCGAGCCGGACGTTATCCGGCCGCAGGAAATCACGCGCTACGGCGAAGGCTTCTTCGACGAGTGCGGCATCGTTCAAAAGCGGAACGAACTCCCTCGTATAGGTGACCGTCGCGGTGACGTTGTGCGCCAGCGCTGTGCCCTCTGCGATGATGCGCATCTGCTTTTCGATGGAAGCGCTCACCTCCGGTCGAAAACTGCGGGCATCGCCCAGCACGCGCGCCAGGCCCGGCAGCGCGTTGCGCGTGCCGTCGGTGATGAGTTCCGTGACCGAGACGACACCCACATCCGTCGGGCTCAGCCGGCGCGAGACGATGGTCTGCAGATTGGTGACCAGCGCGCAGGCCGCGACGAGCACCTCGTTGCCCCAGTGCGGCCGCGCCGCGTGGCCGCCCACACCTTGAAGCACGATCTCGAAATTGTCTTCCGCGGACATGAAAGGGCCGGGCCGCGTCTCGAAATGCCCGACCGGCAGGCCCGGCATATTGTGGATGCCGTAGATCTCGTCGAAGGGAAACCGCTGCATGAGGCCATCGTCGAGCATGGCGAGTGCGCCCTTGCCCCATTCCTCTGCCGGCTGGAAGATGAACCGGACCGTGCCATCGAAACCGCCCTGCTCGGCCAGCATCTTCGCGGCGCCGAGCAGCATCACCGTGTGTCCATCATGGCCGCAGGCATGCATGACGCCGGGGTTTCGCGAGCGATAGGCCTTGTCACCCTGCTCGGGAATCCTCAGCGCATCCATATCCGCCCTGAGCGCGATGGCGCGATTGCCCGACCCGCGCTTCAGCGTTCCGACGACACCCGTGCCACCGACGCCTTCAACAACCTCGCCGAGGCCGAATTCGCGAAGCTTCGCCGCCACGAAGGCCGCGGTGCGTTTCTCCTCGAAGCCGAATTCGGGATGGGCGTGCAGGTCTCGCCGCCATGCGGTCATTTCGGCGTGAAGCGCCTTCCTGTCGATGGTCATGCCGTTTCTCCTTCAGCGGCCAGGCGGCGAACGACATCGAGCAGGATGTTGGCCCCGGCAACAAGGTCGTCGTCCGCGGTATATTCCTTCGGATTGTGGCTAATGCCACCGGCGCTCGGCACGAAGATCATCGCGGCGGGCGCGATGCGGGCGATCATCTGCGCATCGTGGCCGGCGCCGGATGTCATGCGTTTGCAGGAAAGACCGCGCTCTCCGGCCGCTGCCTCGATGTGCTCGACAATCCCCCGGTCGAACGTGACCGGTTCGAACCGGGCCAGCCGCTCGACGGAAACCGAAAACCGCTCTTCCATCGCCAAAACGTCGAGGAATGCGGCAAGGGCCGCCTCCTCCTGCGTCAGGCGCCCCTCGTCCGGATCGCGCAGGTCGACCGTGAAGGTCGCGCGCGACGGGATGACGTTGATGGCGTTGGGCTCGAAGCGCATGCAGCCGACCGTGGCGACTGTTGGCGTGTTGGCGGCCACCGCGCGCTCCCGCAGGAAGGTGACGACGCGTGCGGCCGCATGGCCGGCATCCCGGCGCATCGACATCGGCGTGGTGCCGGCATGATTGGCGTCGCCGTCGATCGTCACCCGCTGCCAGGAAATCCCCTGCAGGTTCTCGACCGCACCGATCGAGATGCTCTCGCGCTCCAGCGCGGGGCCTTGTTCTATGTGCAGTTCGAGATAGGCCTGCGGCCTCAGGAAGCCGGGTTCATAGTCGCCGGCGTAGCCGATGCGGGCGAGTTCGTCGCCGAGCACCGTTCCATCCGTCCCGACCGATGCAAGCGCCGCATCGACATCGAGCCCGCCCGCATAGACCAGCGAGCCCATCATGTCGGGCGCGTAACGCACACCTTCCTCGTTGGTAAAAGCGGCGACAACCACCGGGCGCGATGGCCGAAAACCCTCGGCTTTCAAGGTCTCGATCACCTCCAGCCCCGCAAGAACGCCGTAACATCCGTCATAGATGCCGGCATCGATGACCGTGTCGATATGCGAGCCGAGCATCAGCGGCGCCGCATCGTCCAGACCTTCCGGCCGCCAGATGCCAAAAATGTTGCCCATGCGGTCCACGGCGACGGCGAGTCCGGCTCCCTCCAGCCAAGCCACGAACTGGTCGCGCCCGAGCTTTTCCGTATCGGACGCGGCGAGGCGAACAAGCCGGTCTTCGCCATCACGACCGATGGAGCCGAGGGTTCGGATACGCCCGAGAAGCCGCGCCGCGTTGATCGATGGATGGCTCATGCACCGGCACCTCTGTTGTTGCGCGCCGCGACGACCACAGGCGAAAACCCGACGATTTCCGCGTATTTTCCGGGGTCCGTGGCCCCCTCCGTGTTCACGAGGAATATCCGCGACCGGGCATCGATACCCAGCGCAGCCTTGGCCGCCGGATCGGCCATCGCACGCATCAGGCCCGCAAGCCCGACACCGCCGCTTTCGCCCGCAACGATGGCGGGATCGCCGGCCACCGGATTGGCGAGCTGCCGCATCACCGCGACCGCGTCCTCCTCGTCGACGGTCATGAAGGCATCCGCGACGCGCGACAGGACACGCCATGCGATGAGCGACGGCTCGTAACATTCGAGCATAGCCATGACAGTCGGCGCACCATGCGCGATCGTCACCGGATGGCCAGCCCGCGCCGTCTCGAAGAGGCAGGCGGCGCGGGCCGGATCGACGACGGTGAAGACAGGGCGGGCTTCGCCGAATTCGAGCGCGAGGTGGCCGGCAACGGCAGCGGCGATGCCGCCCACGCCCGACTGGATGAAGACATGGGTCGGAAGCTCCGGCAGTTTCCGCAGCGCCTCGCGAACGAGCGCGGTGTAGCCCTGCATCACCAGTCCGGGGATGCGTTCATAGCCCGGCCAGGACGTGTCCGAGACGATCGTCCAGTCCCTCTCGGCCGCCACGCGCGCCGCCTCGCGGACAGAATCGTCATAGGTGCCCTCGACGCGGACCATCTCCGCACCGAAGCGGGCAATGGCGGCCACCCGCTCATCGCTAACGCCTGAATGCACGAAGATCGCCGCGCGTGCGCCCACGAGCTCAGCGCCCTGCGCGACCGAACGGCCGTGATTGCCATCCGTGGCGCAAGCGACCGTCATGCTGCGCGCGACGGCCTGCACCTCCGGCGCATGAAGCTCGGATATGTCGATGACCCGGTCGAGCCGCCTGCCGGCCTCCTCCAGCACGAGCCGGATCACCGCATAGGCCCCGCCGAGTGCCTTGAAGCTGCCGAGCCCGAGACGGTGCCCCTCATCCTTGATGTGGACCGCGCCAACACCGAGTTTTTCCGCCAGCCCTGGCAGCGCGACAAGCGGCGTCTCCACGTGGTTGTCACGGAAGGAGAGATAGCGTTCGACCTCTGCCGCGGCGGCGACGCCGAGGGTCTCGGCATCGCGTGGATCGAGCGGAGCGCGATAGTCGACATGGGAATTCTTGAGAAACATGGGCGGCCTCCTTCGATGTGGCTGCTGAAAGATATTGCAACCACACCGAAATGAGCGCTGATATTCGGCCTCTGTTTTGCAAGTTTGTTTCGTCCGGAGACCCATTCGTGCGCCTTGATGCCTTCGACCGAAAAATCCTCGCGATCCTGCAAAAGGACAACACGACGCCGCAGCGCACCATCGGCGAGGCCGTCAATCTCTCCGCACCGGCCGTCCAGCGCCGCATAAAACGCATGACAGAAGAGGGCGTCATCCGGGCGAATGTCGCGGTCGTCGATCCGGTCGCCCTCGGGCAATCCATTACCATCTTCGTGGAGGTGGAGGTGATCAGCGAAACGGCGGCACAGATCGAGGCGGCCAAGCGGGAGTTCGCCGCCGCCCCGGAAATCCAGCAGTGCTACTATGTCACCGGCGAAGCCGACTTCATCCTCGTCGTCGTCGTGCCGGCGATGGCCGACTACGAAGCCCTCACCCGCCGCCTGTTCTTCGGCAACAACAACGTCAAACGCTTCCGCACCTTCGTTGCGATGGATCGCGTGAAGGTGGGCCTGGGCGTCCCGGTCGAGGGCTATTAGCCCGGAGGCTACTATTATGCAGAAACCTCGTCGGCATAGACGACGCCCGAAGCCAACCACGCCTCGATCTCATCCTGGCTGTAGCCGAACTCGCTCAGGATCTCGCGGCTATGCTGCCCGACCAACGGTGCGGGTCGCCGGATCGTGGCGGGCGTTTCCGAATGGCGCACGGCAGGCGCGACGACCTTCACCGTGCCGGCGCGCGGATGCTCGTAGCTGGTCACCAGTTCCATGTGGCGCACCTGCGGGTCTTCCGCGGCCTGCAGGTGGGATTTCACCTCTCCGCACCAGATATCGGCATTGAGCAAGGCCTCCAGCAGCGCGGAACTCGTCCATTTCCCCGTCTCTGCCGCAAGCGCGCGCCAAATCTCGTCTCGCTGCGCAAAGAGCTTTTGCGGGTCGTCGTAGACGAGCAGATCGTCATTGCCGAGGACGCCGACTAGGGTGCTGTAGGGGCTCATAGCGATCGTCACCCAGCCGTCCTTGGTCGGATAGGTGCCAAACGGCGCGTCCATGCCGGGGTGGCCGATGCCCGAGCGGGGGCGTTGAAAATCCTCATTGAAGTTCAGTGCCATGACCATTTCCTGGTTCTGGTGCGCCAGCATGCCGGCGAGAAGGTTCACTTTGACCTCCTGCCCGAGCCCCGACTTTTCGCGCCAGTAGAGTGCCGAAAGGATGCCGTAGACCATATTCATCGCGCCGACCTGATCGGAAAAGCCCGCCCCGACGGGCGTTGGCGGTGCATCGGCCTGCCCGGTCGCCGCCATGATGCCGGTGAGGCCCTGCACCAGCATGTCCTGGCCGGGCCGGTCGACATAGGGACCGTCTTCGCCATAGCCGGACCCGGAGCAATAGATGATGCGCGGATTGACGGCGCGAAAATCCTCGTAGCCGTACCCCATCGCCTTCATCACGCCGGGCCGGAAATTCTGCACGACGATGTCGGCGCTCTTCGCCATCTCCATGAGAACGGCCTTCACCTCCGGCGCCTTGAGGTTCAGTGCGATCGAGCGCTTGTTGCGGTTCCAGGCGAGGAAATTCGGGCTCTCGCTGCCGCCGACCCACTTGTTGCGGAAGGTGAGCGAGCGGAAGAGATCACCCTTGCCGGGGCGCTCGATCTTGATGACATCCGCCCCCATATCCGCCAGGAGCTGCGTAGCGAACGGGCCTTGCAGCAGATGCGAAAAATCGAGGATGCGAATGCCCGCCAAGGCCGCGGGAGTGTCGGTTTGTGGTTCGGTCATCGGGAAAGCCTTTCAGGTATCGAGCAGCCCGCGTGCGGCATGGCGCGCGCGGAACCAAAGGGTGCGAAGGATGGCAAGAGTGGTTTCCGGCTCTTCCCGGCGTTCCAGCGCGCTGCGGATCCGTTCCGCCGCCGCTGTCTGGAAAGCGATGTAACCGTCGAAACGAGGGCGCAGCAGCGCGGTTTCCGCTGTGGCCAGCGTGTTGCGGTAGAAATCACCCCAGACCGCGTTGACCGCCGCGTCTTGCCACGCGGCGCGCGCGGACGGCTGGCCGCCGAAAGCGGGTAAGGTTTCGACCTGCGTCGGCACCGAGAGCAACGATGCGATATGGGCGAGAAGCTCCGGCGTCGGTCGGCACCGGCGCGAAAAGGCGATGCCCGTGCCCCCTATTACGCCGCCCTTTCCCCCGGACATGCGGATCGTGTCCGAAAACCCGATCGTATGGGGCGCATGGCCCAGCGCGGCATAGGTGACGTAACCGAAGACCAGCGGCACGAGCGCAATATCGTCGCTTCGCGCCATGCTTTCGAGAAGACCGATGGGATTGAGATCCTCGCTGCCGGGCGGGCGGCGGGCATAAAGGCGGTGCATGATTTCAAGCGCGGCGGCACCTTTGGCGTCGGACACGAAATCCTCCCCGCCAACACGACCGCCGGCACCCGCCACCATCGAGATCAGGCTCAGCACCGCATGAGGCCCGGCGAGCGATTGCGCCACCGGCTGGCGCTTTGCCAACGTCGTGACTTCGTCCCAACTCTGGGGAGGCCTGGCGATTCGGTCGGTGCGGCGCGCCGTGACCTGCGTCGCGACATCCAGCGGCAAGGCCCAGGTCCTGCCGTCCCAGCGATAGCTTTCGGCCGAGGGGCCGACGCTCTCCTGCTGCCAAGCCTGCAACTGCTCGGCGGAATAGAGGTCTTCTAGAGGCATGAAGCACCCTTCCGCAAAAGCCTCGCCGATATGCGGATGATCCATCACCAATAGATCGTTGTTTTCGGCAAGTTCGCGAATCGACGCGCTTTCAAAGCCTTCGAGCGGCTGCTTTTTCCAGTGGATCAATGGTTTCGTGCGGCCCGTATTCACGCGGCGCGCGGTCTCGGCGAGCGCATTGTAGCCGCGCGGATGGTCCCAGGTCAGGCCGATGAAGGTCATAGTGTTTCCCTCCAGAGCGGCGGTGCCCCGACATCACACTCGATGGCCGCGATGTGCCAGCGGCCGATATTGGCGGCAAAGAGTGTCGTGCCGTCGAAGGCAATGTTCGTCGGATGGCAGAGCACATGCGCCGTCGGGTCTTCGGCAAGCACGCGCACGTTTCCCGCACTGTCGATGCGCAGGATGCGCGAAGGTTCGTAAAGAGAGATCAGCAGATTGCCTTCGCCGTCAAAGGCCACGCCGTCCGGATAGCCGGGCAGATCGGTAACGAAAGGGCGGATGGCACCGGCGGCGCCATCCGCTTCGATCTCAAGACGCGATACCCGTTGCGCGAAGGTCTCGCAGACATAGAGCGCGTTTTCGCCGGGCCGCATGGCAAGCCCATTGGCGAAGGTGAAATCGGCGCAGCACCAGAGCCGACCTTCTCCACCGGAGAGGTCGAAGGACCATATGCCCGGCCCGGGTTTCGCGGAATCATGGCTGTCCGAAACGAGGAGCCGGCCCCGGCGCCGATCGATGATGGGGTAGTTGGGAATGCGCAGTCCCGCTGCTTCGAGCCGCGCAAGCGCGCCGGTCACGAGATCCAGCCGAAACACGGCCGCGTGTTTCAGGTCGCAGGCATAGAGCGCCCGGTCGCCGTCGAAGGCAAGGCCGAGGATGAAACCGCCGGTTCCAGCGACACGCTCGATGCGGCCGCCGTCCGGGGCGATACGGCAAATATCGCCGTCTTGGTTGCCGCACCAGATCCACCGGTCCGGCCCGATGGCGACGCCTTCCGGATGGCTGAGCCTTGGCTCGCTCCAGATGCCGTCGAAGAAGACCCGCAGGCGATCCGAGGGGAGAATGGGCGTTGACATCACGCCTCTCCCCGGCGCTCACCGCTTGCCGTGTCGAAGAGATGCATGCGTCCCCCATCGAAGCTCAGGCTGACAGGCGCCCCCCTTTCAAAGCCCGTCTCCGGCGGCAACTTGGCGGCGACCAGAGCTTCGCCCGCCTTGACGATCAGGATCGTGCAATCGCCGAGCAGTTCCGAAGAAAAGACGGTGCCGGAGAAATGGCCACCGCCTTCCGGGGCGAGCCGAACATGCTCCGGCCGCACCCCGAGCGTCACATCGCCCGCTGCCTGCGCCAAGGGGAAACGCCCGCCATCACTGGCGAACCATCCGTCCCGCAGATGGCCGGGCAAGAGGTTCATCGGCGGTGAGCCGATGAAGCCGGCGACGAAGGTGTTTGCGGGACGGGCGTAGATTTCGGCCGGCGTTCCGATCTGCTGGATCGTTGCTTTGTTCAGCACGACGATGCGGTCGGCGAGCGTCATGGCCTCAACCTGGTCGTGGGTTACGTAGATGGTGGTGACCCCAAGGTCCCGTTGCAGGTTCTTCAAATCGCCACGCATCACCGTGCGCAGCTTCGCATCGAGGTTGGAAAGCGGTTCGTCCATCAGAAAAATCTGCGGACGGCGCACGATGGCGCGGGCGAGTGCCACGCGTTGGCGCTGGCCGCCGGAAAGCTCGGCCGGGCGCCGCGTCAGGAGATGCAGCATATCCACGCGCTGGGCTGCGGCGCGAACCAGTTCCTCCCGCTCGGGCTTTGCCACTTTGCGGACCTTCAGCGGGTAGGCGATGTTCTCGCCAACCGTCATGTGTGGGTAGAGCGCATAATTCTGGAACACCATGGCGAGGTCGCGGTCGCGGGCCGGGATATCGTTGACCCGGCGCCCGCCGATCAGGATCTCCCCCGATGTGGGCTCTTCGAGGCCTGCGACGATCCGCATGGTGGTCGACTTGCCGCAGCCGGAGGGGCCGAGCAGGACGAGAAATTCACCGTCGCCGATGGAGAGGTCCAGTCCGCCCAGCGCCGTGTAAGCGCCAAAGCTCTTGGTCAGTTTGCGCAATTCGATTGCGGCCATGTCATTCATGTCCTTTCAGGAAGTCACGGCGCCACGGTAGCGACACTTGCCGCCCGGCGTCGTCCGAAATGGTAAGCCGGTCACCCGCGACGGATATGCCGGCAATCTCCGTCCAGCCGGAGGGACGCGGCACGGCGCCCATTACATGGCGGACGGTGTGGCTGCGACCTTCGCCAAGTGGCAAGCCGGTCGCCACGCCTTCAGCCGCGATCGGGTTTTCCCGCAGTGCTGCGGCTTCGCCGGTCGCCCCCGCGCAGCAGGCGTCTTCGATGCCGGTGACGCCGAGAACACGTCCGTTCCACGGCGCATGGTCGCGCCCGCCATTGGAGAACCACAGCATGGTGATCGGCAGGACGGACGGGTCCTTGAGGAAGAAGACAATGTCGTTTTCATCGTCCCGGATCACCGCTGACCAGCCGAGCGTGGCGCCGGGCGCCTCCACCAGGGTGACGAAATCCTCGTTGCGGATGCCGATCGGCCAGCGCGTCAGGTCCACCGGCTTGCCACTTGCGCCGGCGATATGCTCCAGCTCGGTTGCCCGCGTCGGATAGGCAAGGCAGGAGCGCCCCGGCTGGAAAACCTGTCCGGGCGTCAGTATCGCCCGTTTCTTCGAGGTGAAGAAGCGCCCCTGCCCTGAAAGATGCAGCATCGGATGGTGGGATACAGGCAGCAGACTCTCGCCGCCCTCGATCTGGTGCTCCTGGTAGACAAGCGGCGCATCCTCGGCGAGCGCAAGATCCTTGGTGATCCTTGCACCGTGCACGTCCTGAGCAAGGGCAAGACGCAGCCCGCCGGGCTTGCGCGCTTCGAGACGCCAGGGGCTGTTGGCCGTCCAGCCATGGGCGGGCACGTCCGGATCCACGGCGGCGGCGAAAGGCGCACAGAAAAAATCCCCTGCCAGCCGGCGCTCGGCAGGCGAAAGGTTCGCATCCGCCTGCGCCTCCGGCTCGTCGCGCCAGGGCGCCGCGTAAAGCGGCTCAATCGTGTGGCCCGCCCAATGGAAGCGCAGCCGGGGAATGTTGCCGACGGCGGGGTCGAACTGCAACGCGCCGCAGGCAGTCTCTATGGAAAGCAGATCCTGCATCACTCACCCCGAATGGCGAGACCACCGTCGCAGCGCACCACCTCGCCGGTGATGAAGCTTGCCCGGTCCGAGGCGAGGAAGGCAACGAGCTCGGCAACCTCCATCGGCTGGCCGAAACGGCCGATCGGGTGCGCCCGGTTCCAGCTGTCGATCAGCGCCTGGGCGTCGTCGGTCTCCTCGAAGATCTTCTCGTTCATCGGAGTCATGATCGTACCGGGCGCCACCGCATTGACGCGGATGCCCGCCTTGGCGAGGTCGATGGCGCATTGTCGGGTCAGCGAAATGATCGCGCCTTTCGCGGCCGCATAAGCCGGCCACCCCTGGAAGCCGATCAAGCCCTGGACGGAGGAAAGATTGACCACCGCACCGCCGCCGCGCTTGCGCAGCAAGGGCACACAGGCCTTCATGGTCCGCCAGAAGCCGGTCAGGTTTGTGTCGATCACCGTCGTCCAGCGCTCTTCGTCGATCTCGTCGATCACGCCGTTGAGGGCGACGGCGGCATTGTTGACGATGATGTCCAGCCCACCGAACTGCGTCTCCGCCAAGGCCGCCATTGCCTGCATATCGGCAAGGCTGCGCACGTCGCCGCGCAGGAACACGACGGATTGGCCGAGTGTGCCCGCGAGCGAATCGCCGCTTGCCTCGTCAATATCGGAAAAGACGACCTGGCCGCCGCGTGCCGCAAACAGTTCCACGCACGAGCGGCCGATGCCCTTGGCGCCACCCGTTACGACGATGACTTTGCCTTCGAATTCCATGATTATTCCATCCTGAACTGGGGATCGCGCTTTTCCAGGAAGGCATCGATGCCCTCCTGACCATCGGCCGTCGAATAGAGGCGAAACAGCACCTCCTGCTCCAGGCTCTTGGCGGTCTCGATGCCGGCATCCTGCCCTTCGCGCAGCAGCCGCTTCATTTCGGCGGCCGCTAGCGGCGCGATCTTGAGACAGGCACGCGCCCGGCGCAGGATCGCCTCGTCCATGTCTTCCGCCGGCACGACATCGGCGGCGATCCCGAGCGCCAAGGCACGCTCCGCCGATAGCCGCCATCCCGCCAGAAGCAGGTCGGACGCAGCGTATTTGCCGATCGCCCGCAACAGCCTCTGCGTGCCGCCACCGCCGGGACTGAGCCCGAGCCGGCCTTCCGGCAGGCCGATTTGCGCGGCTTGCGACAGGATCAGGATGTCGCAGCAGAGCGCGATCTCGAAACCGCCGCCGAGCGCAAAACCGTCGATCGCACAGATGACCGGCTTGCTGATGCGTTCGAGCCGGTCGAAGACGCGACGGGAATTGAGCTGATAGGCGATGAATTCCGCCCGTTTGTTTCCCTGGTATTCGGCAATATCCGCCCCCGCGACGAAGGCCTTACCGCCGGCGCCACGCAACACGATGACGCGGACGGCAGGGTCCGCCGCCGCGGCGTCGAGCGCGGCCTCGAATTCGTGCATCAGGGGCGTGGAGAGCGCGTTCAGCTTCTCCGGCCGGTTGAACAGGATCTGGCGGATGCCCGGTAGGAGATCGGAAGGTTCGATCAGCGCCATGGCCTATCCTTTCACCGCACCGGCGGTGATGCCGGCGACGAAATAGCGTTGCAGGAAGAAGAAGACGGCCATGACCGGCAGGGAGACCATGACCGAGGAGGCCATGAGTTCGCCGTAGCGGATGCCGTACTGGCCGATGAAGTCGTTGAGCCCGACCGGCAGCGTGCGCATCTCTTTCGTGGAGGTGAAGGAGAGCGCAAAGAGGAATTCCTGCCAGGTGACGATCAGCACGTAGACCGAGGTGGCGATGAGGCCGGGTCGCGACAGCGGCACGACGATATCCCAAAACACGCGCAGCGGCGTCGCGCCATCGATCGCCGCGGATTCTTCGAGTGCTGCCGGCAACTTCAGCAGGAAGCCCCGCAGCATCCAGATCGCCACCGGCAGCGTCACTGACACATAGGCCAGGATCAGCGACCAATAGGTGTTGAGCAGGTTCGCGCTGCGCATCATCTTGTAGATCGGAATGATGATTGCGGAATGCGGGAACATCTGCGCCAGAACCACCAGCCCCACCAGCGCGGAGATCACGCCGAGCTGCGCCCGGGTAAAACTGTAGGCGGCGAGCAGGCCGAGCGTGACGCTAATGACGACCGTCGACAGCGAAACCACCAGCGAATTGAAAAAATAGGTGCGAAATTCCGGCCGGAATGCGGTGATGTAATTGTCGATCGTCGGATTGTCCGGCCACAGCCGGGCCGGGATCGCAAAGGGTTCTGCCGGCGGCTTGAGGCTGACGGAAAACATCCAGAAGAACGGCAGGAGCACAAGCAGGGCCAGCAGAAGCTGGAGCAACATCAGTCCGATACGGGTCGAGCGGGTCTGTTTCATGCCGCGGCCCTCCGGCGATTGGCGCCACCCTGGACGATGGCATAGAGCGCCACGAGCACAGCGAGCACGAGGATCGAGAAGACGCCGTAGGTCGCCGCCTCGCCGAAGCGGAACTGGCCGAATCCGGTCTCGTAGATCTTGGTGGGGAAGATATGAGTCGCCGATTGCGGGCCACCCTTGGTCAGCACCCAGATGATGTCGAAATAGTTGAATGTCAGGATCATCGTCAGCACGATGTTGACAACGACCACGTCACGGATCGCTGGCAAGGTGACATCGACTAGCCGGCGAACCGGCCCCGCGCCGTCGAGCGTCGCCGCCTCGATCTGGCTGCGATCGACATTCTGAAGCGCTGCAAGATAGATCAGCATGGAGAAGGGAAAGCCCTTCCAGACCGCCGCGATAATGACGGAGGCCATGGCTATGCGGCTGTCGGCAAGCCAGGCGACGCTGTTTTCGATCAGGCCAATCTGGAGCAGCAGTGAATTCACCAGCCCTAGCTGCGGATCGTACATGAAGCGCCAGAGGATGGCGGCAACGACACCCGGCAGGATGAAGGGCAGCAGCACGATGGCGCGCAAGGTGCCCTGCATGGGCAGGTTCTGGTTGAGCAGCAGTGCCGTCAGGAAACCGAGAATGTTTTGCAACAGCACGACGCCGAGCGTCCAGACGATCGAATTTACCAGAACCTCGATAAAGGTGCCGTCGGCCAGAACGCGCCGGTAGAGCGCGAGGCCGGCGAACTTCGGGTCCGGATTCAGAAAGCTCGTCTCGTGGAAGCTTTCATAGACCGTACCGAGCATCGGGTAATACAGCATGACCGCCATCAGAAGGAGAGCGGGTGCAAGAAGCAGCCAGTGAAGCCGGCGATCTTGGCGCATGGGAAAAGCCTTGTCCTCTTGCCGCACCCCGTTTCCGGGATGCGGCAGACGCTGGAATTACTTGAGGGAATTGATGACGTCGCAGGCCTTCGCCGTCGCCGCGGCCACATCGTTGCCCGCATAGATGTCCTGGAACATCGCGACTTGTGCATCCGCCAGTTCGAGGTAGCGCGGCGAGAGCGGCCGCGCCTTCGCATTGTCGAGATGCGTCATGATCGTCTGCGGGTCCTGCCGGTTCTTCGCGAGGAAGGCCTCAGCGGCTTTCTTGTTGGCCGGGATGAGATCGACCACATCGCCGTTCACATCCTCACGCACCATGAACTGGATGAACTTCCAGGCCGCGTCCTTGTGCTGCGACGTTTCGAAGACAGCGAGATTCCAGCCGCCGAAGGTGCCGACCGGCGTCTTGCCCTCAGGTGCGGTCCCATTGACAAAGCCCCAGCTGAGGCTGCTCTTCTGCAAGGTCGGCTGTTCCAGCGCCGGCCAGAACTCGATGGCGAGCGAACCGTTGAGGAACAGTTCGCGCATGTCGCCGGACGACGCGTTGAGAATGCCGGCGGGCGCGAACTTCGACAACCCCTGGAGGTAGGTGAGCGCCTCGACGGCGGGTGCCTCCGTCAGCGCGCAGCTGCCGTCGTCGTTGAGGATCTTGCCGCCGTTGGAGAAGATGAAGGAATCCCCGACGACCACCGTATCCTCGCCCTTGTGGCCGAACAGGCCGACCCCGAACTTGCCATCCGCCGTCAGCTTTTCGGCCGCAGCCTTCAGGCCATCGAAGGTCGAAAGGCTCGCCGGATCGATCTTGGCAGCGTCGAGCAGGGCCTTGTTATAGTAGCTGAACTGCCAGACATCCACGTTGAACGGAATGCCGTAGAGCTTGCCGTCCAGCACGGCCGAATCCCACGCGCCGCCGAAGAAGCCGTCACGGGCAAGACCAGCCGCACCGGCCTGCGCCGTCAGGTCGGAGACCGCGCCCGCCTTGGCAAAGGCGCCGACCCAGATCTGGTCGAGCGTCGCGATGTCCGGTGCGTTGCCGCCCTGCACGGCGGTGAGCAGCCTCTGCTGGTATTCCGGATAGGGAACGGTCGTCACCTCGATCTTGATATCGGGGTTTTCCTTCATGAACCGCTCGACGGCGGCCTTCTGCACGTCCGAAAGGCCGCTTTCGGTCTGCTGGTTGTCCCAGAATTGCAGTGTGACCTCCTGGGCCAAAACCGGCGCTGCTGCCAGCAACCCAACTCCCAGAGCCACAGTCGTCAAAAATGATCGCTTCATGGTTTCCTCCCTCGCGATGTGATTGTTTCAGGTTTGATTTCGATAGTTCCCGCCCGCTTCGAAGGCCGGCTCGGGAAGCGCTTCGCCGGCAATCAGCACATCGACGCCGACCGAACGGAAGCGCTGCCGATCCTCCGGCAGTGCGCCGTCATCCGTCAGAACCGAGCGAACCTGCGATATACCGGCAATGCGGTGGTTGGCGTCGGAGCCGAGCGCCACGCTGTCGGCCAGCACGATGCTGATCTCGGCCGCGTTGATGAAACGCTGGGCGGCGAGCGCCCGCCGCTCGTCGAGCGACGACAGGCCGAAGCCCGGCGTCACGCCGTCCGACGCGATGAAAGCGAGATGCGGGCGAACCCGCTCGAATATCGCGCCGAGACTTGGGCCGACCAGGCAGCGATCGGCCTTCTGATACTCACCGGCCGTCAGGATGACCTTGACGGCGGAGGTGTCCTCAAGCGCGTGCAGGACGTCGAAGGAATTGGTCAACACGGTCACGCCCTGCAGGCGCTCCGACTTTTGCGCCGCGAGATTGCGCAGTTCCTCCGCCAGGAAGAGATTGACCTGGCCCTCATTGAGCGCGACCACCATTCCCGGCCGCAGCAATTGCGCCGCACTCTGCGCGATTTCACGCCGCAACCGGGCGATTTCGGCCGAAATGCCGTGGTGCGGCGGCGCGGTGACCAGCGTCGCTCCATAGACCAGGCAGCGGTCCTGCATGGCGATCGCCATGCTGCGATACCAATCATGCGCCGGATAATGCGGCAGGAAACCGATGCGCCGCGACCGCAGGAGCTTCGTGTTGAATCCCAGCCGTACGCTGCTCAGTCGTTCGAGCACATCCTCCTTGAGCCGCCAGGTCCCTGCCGAATTATCGAAGTAGTCGGCGAGACTTTCCGGCGTGATGACGGCGTGCGGCGTGATCGTGTCTTGCAAGGATTGCCCAAGAATTCCCAACACGGCCATATCGATACCGAGGCGTCCCACCACTTCCGGAAAGAGCGCGCCGACCGCCCGAAGCGGTCCGGCCTCGGCAAGCCGCGCCATGAAGCCTGCGCTTTCGCCGCCCATCGAATAGACGGCAACCTGCCTGTCGAGACGCTCGGCGGCCTCGATCCCGGCAATGGCGGCATGGTCGTTGACGGCGAAGACAAGGTTGATCGCCTCATCCGCAGCAAAGGCGTCGTGGGCCACGCGCAGGCCGATCCTATAACTGCCTTGACCGTTGACCCGATGGATCATCGTCGGCCTAACGCCGGCTTCAGCCAGCCCCGCCTCGAAGCCCGCCACGCGCTCGCGCGTATTGGGCAGCTCGGCGACACCGATCACGAGCATAGAGACCAGCTTGCCGCCCATCTCCTGCCCCGCCAGCCGGCCAAGCTCGACGCCGGCGACAAAGTTGTCCGGACCGAGATAGGCGCCACCCTGCTGCGGCGCGCTCTCCGCGATGAAGGGGATACCCCGGCGAACGATCTCGCGCCGCAGCACGTCGCTTCCACGGCCCGAAATCGGCGGCAGGATGACCGCATCCAGCGAATCGAGATCGGAAGCCAGTGGGCTCGCCTCGGACCCCGGCAATGTGCCGCGCGCCCGAAGCAGCGTCTCGTCCGACAGCACGGCTCCACCATGACGGCGCCGGATCGCCCCGAGCTCATCGAGTTGCGCCAGATCACGCCGCAGCGTTACCGCGGCGACGCCCGGCATGGATCGGCGCAGCTCTTCCATGCTGACGACGCCCTGCTGGCGCAGCATGGAAATGATCCGCGCATGTCGCTGTTCTTTGATCATTTGATCTCCTTACGGCGCACAGTTGCGGATCGATACCGCCACATCAAGCGCGTTGCGGGCCGTTCAGGCCATCAAGGAGAGTCATTCCGCTTCAAACGATCAAAAACGATCAAGCCATTCTTGCGCCGGACCTATGCTTCCGATGCGCGCATCAGTGGATCGTCGTGAACCGCCTCGGCCAGGAATTCCAGCACCACCTTCGTGCGCAGCGGCATGTTGCGCCGTGAGGGATAGACCACGCTGATCGGCAGTCGCGTGGGCCGGAAATCCGGCATGACCTCGACAAGCCTGCCGCTTTGCATGTCCGGCAGGGCGAGAATGTGGGAAAGCACCGAGAGGCCCGCGCCCGCGACGGTCGCGCGATGAACCGCGACGGCATTGTGCGCGATCAGCCGCGGCGTGATGCGAACCGCCACGTCGCACGCCCCATCGGAAAAGGACCAGGCGCGATTGTCGCCCGCCCGCTGGTAGCAGATGCAGGCGTGGTCGGTGAGGTCTTCGAGCACGGTCGGGGGACAGCACGTCGCGAGATAGGCGGGAGAGGCGACGAGAAACGCCGTCGTCCATCCGATCCGCCGACAGATCAGGCCATTGTCCGAGACCGGGCCGATCCGCACCTCAAGATCGATCCCGTCCTGCACCAGATCGGAGGCGTCCTCCTTGAAGATCAGCTCGACCGAAAGCCCGGGATGGCGCGCGAGCAGGCTTTCCACCCGGTCGGCGAGAAAAAGCCCGAGCGGCGCCGGAACGCTGAGCTTCACATTCCCTGTCAACGTGGCGGCATCCTGACCGAGGCTGTCGCCAAGCTCGTCCACGGCTTCCAGCACGCGCAGCGCCATGGGGATGATGCGCTCCCCCTCGGCCGTTAGGGCCAGCGCGCTGGTCGTGCGGTGAAGAAGGCGGACGTTGAGACGCGCCTCCAGGGCGGAAATCTGCCGCGATACCGCCGGCTGCGTCAGGTGGAGATCTTGCGCGGCAGCCGAGAAAGAAGAGGTCTCCGCCACACGCAGGAACGTGCGCAACGCCGATACGATGTCCATCGCCCGCCTCATACTCTTCGACATAAGACTTATACGCGAAGCTTATGCCGTTTCGGCTTTACAGTCCAGCAATTAAGGATATTTTATATCCATAAGGATGCTTAATATCCTTAATTAAGGAGAGCGAATATGACCCAACGCCTGAACTACGCGCAGCAGTCCCCCGAACTGTTCAAGAAGATTTCCGATCTGAGCATGGCGCTCGCGGGCAGCGTCATCGAACAGAAGATCCGCGACCTGGTGAACATCCGGGCCTCGCAGATGAATGGCTGCGCCTTCTGCCTCGATATGCATGTGAAGGAAGCCAAGATCCACGGCGAAAGCGAACTGCGCGTCCATCACGTCGCCATCTGGCGTGAATCGACCCTGTTCATCCCGCGCGAGCGCGCGGCGCTTGCCTGGACCGAAGCCCTGACGAAGCTGCCCGAGGGTGGCATTCCGGACGAGCTTTACGAGCGCGTGCGCGGTCAGCTTTCCGAGAAGGAAATTTCCGACCTCACCTTCGCGATCATGGCGATCAACGCCTGGAACCGCGCCAGCATCGCCTTCAAGTCCGTGCCGGGCTCGGCCGACAAGGTCTACGGCCTCGACAAGGCCGGCCTCAGCTAATCCGCAGCGATCATCACGAACACTGGAACCGTGGCGCTACCCAGCGCCGCGAAGGGAGACCTATCATGAAAATCGTCATCATCGGCGGCACCGGCCTCATCGGCTCGAAGACCGTGGACCGCCTGCGCAAAAATGGCCACGAGGTCATCGCCGCCTCGCCCAACACCGGCGTCAACACGATCACCGGCGAAGGCCTGGCCGAAGCGCTTGCCGGCGCCGACGTCGTGCTCGACCTCGCAAACTCCCCCTCCTTCGCCGACGCGGATGTGATGGCGTTCTTCGAGACCTCCGGGCGCAACCTCCTTGCCGCCGAAAAGGTGGCAGGCGTGAAGCATCATATCGCGCTCTCCGTCGTCGGCACGGAGCGCTTGCAGGAAAGCGGCTATTTCCGCGCTAAGCTCGCGCAGGAAAAGCTGATCAAGGCGTCCGGCATTCCCTACACGATCGTGCATTCGACGCAGTTCATGGAGTTCGTGAGCGGCATTGCGCAGTCTGGAACGATCGGCGATACCGTCCATCTCCCTGCCGCCTACGTCCAGCCGATCGCCTCGGACGACGTCGCGGATGCGATGGCCGACGTGGCGCAGGCCGCGCCGATCAACGGCACGATCGAAATCGCCGGCCCCGAGCGCTTTCGGCTTCACGAACTGGTCGCGCTCTACCTCCAGGCCATGAACGATCCCCGCCAGGTCGCGGCCGACCCTGAAGCCCGGTATTTCGGCGCCCGGCTCGAAGACGGCTCGCTCGTCTCGGACGACAGCCCACGCCTTGGCAAAAGCACCTTCAAGCAGTGGTTCGCTACCGCCCCGCGCCGGTAACCGCGTGCCGCCATGGTGCGGCACATCCTTTCCTTCCCACCATCAGGAGCATCGACATGACCAGAACATCCCTCCTCTTCGCAGCGCTTGCCGCCGCAATCGCCACCGCCAGCCCTTCGCTTGCCAGCGAGGCCGCGAAGGTGACGCTCGTCTATGAACACGAGCTGCCGAACGTGCCGGGCAAGAGCATCCGCGGCGTGCTGGTCGAATATGGTCCGGGCGGCTTTTCTGAAGGCCATACCCACCCGACTTCGGCCTTCATCTATGCGACCGTGCTCGAAGGCGCGATCCGCAGCCAGGTCAATGACGGCCCGGTCAAGGTCTACAAGGCGGGCGAAAACTTTTCCGAACTGCCCGGCGACCGCCACGGCGTCAGCGCCAATGACAGCACGACGGACCCCGCCAAGCTGCTCGCGGTCTTCGTGGTTGATTCGGCGGAGAAGGAACTCGTCTATCCGATGAAATAAGGGTTTCCGGCGGCGCGTCGTGCGGAGGCTCGGTATGCTGATTGCCAATCTTTGCCGGAGACCGTTACGATCTCATGCGACGAGGCCGCCTGTTCCCCCATGAGGGCGGCCACAGTTCGAAGAAAAATATGTTAGCAATGAAAACAAAACGCGGCTGGCCAAAATCACCGTGATGCTGGTGAATTGATTTTTTGGCGGTCGGCTTACTCACCCGCCCCCTCTTGCTCGGAAAATGCCATGCCGCTGACGCGAATCCTGCTCTATGTGCGTGATGTCGAGGAGACGGCGCGTTTCTACACGGCGCCATTTGGTTTCGAGGTTCATCGCGCTGATGGCGACCGGATCGTAGAACTGCTCGACCCTCGTGGCGGGGCAAATCTCATGCTCTATCCCGCCGCAAAAAGCCAGAAGATGGGACAATCAGCCGTGAAGCTGGTGTTTTCTGTGGAAAATGTAGACGCATTTTGCGCTGAGAGCGCTGTGCGAGGCGTTCCCTTCGGCCCAATCCACCGCACCGCCTCCTACGACTTTGCAAACGCAAAAGGCCCGGACGGAAACTCCATTTCCGTTTCGAGCCGCGGCATCACCGCGCGCTGAAAAACCATCACGCGTCCAGCATCTCCCGCACCGCTTCCGCAAGCTGCTTCAACGAGAACGGTTTTGGCAGGAAGCCGAATTTGGCGTCGGCGGGGAGGTTTCGGGCGAAGGCGTCTTCGGCGTAGCCGGAGACGAAGATGAACTTCATGTCGGGATAGCCTTTGCGCAATTCGCGCAGCAGCGTCGGGCCGTCCATTTCGGGCATCACGACGTCCGAAACGACGATGTCGACAGCGCCGTTCAGCTCGTCCATGATGTCGAGCGCTTCGACGCCGGAGCCGGCTTCGTGCACGGTATAACCGCGGGTTTCCAGCATGCGTTTTCCGCCGCGGCGCACCGCCTCCTCGTCCTCGACGAGCAGCACGACGGCCGAGCCGCCGGTGAGGTCGCGCGGTTCCTTCTCCACGGCAGGCACGGCGGCGACCGGCTGCTTTTCGCCGGCTTGCAGGGCGGTCGCATCGACCGGCAGTTCTTCCTCGGTGTGGCGCGGCATGAGGATGCGGAAGGTCGTGCCCTTGCCGACTTCGGAATCGAGATAGATGTAGCCGCCGGACTGTTTGACAATGCCGTAGACCATGGAAAGGCCAAGACCGGTGCCCTTGCCGACTTCCTTGGTGGTGAAGAAGGGCTCGAAGATCTTGTCGATGATCTCCGGCGGGATGCCGGTGCCCTGGTCGGCGACCTCGACTTCCACATAGTCGCCCTCCGGCAGGTCGCGCAGATTGCGGGCGGCGGCCTCCTCGGCCTCCACGTTGCGGGTGCGGAAGGTGATCGTGCCGCCCTCCGGCATGGCATCGCGGGCATTGACCGCAAGGTTGATCAGCACCTGCTCGAACTGGCCGAGATCGGTCTTCACCGCCCAGAGGTCGCGACCGTACTCGACCTCGATCTTGACGTTCGTGCCGGTCATGCGGTCGACGAGCATGCGCAGGTCGCCGATGACGTCGGTGAGGTTCAGGACGGTCGGGCGCATCGTCTGCTTGCGCGAGAAGGCGAGCAGTTGCCGTACGAGCACGGCGGCGCGGTTGGCGTTGCGCTTGATCTCCATGAGATCGGCAAAACTCGCATCCGACGGGCGGGCGGAGAGCAGCAGGTGGTCAGAGGACAGCAGGATCGCCGTCAGCACGTTGTTGAAATCGTGCGCGATGCCGCCGGCGAGCGTGCCGACCGCATTCATCTTCTGCGTCTGCGCCATCTGGGTTTCGAGCGCCTTCTGCTCAGTGCTCTCGACGGCATAGACGATGGCGGCCTCTTCCGGCGCCTCGTCGCTCTGGTCGATGACGGCGTTCACGTAGAAGCGGAAATGCCGCGTGTCGTCGGCCGGGTGCAGCGAATCGAGCGGCGCGATGTCGCCCTGCCGGTCCTTGGCCGCGTCGAGCGCCGATTGCAGGCGCAACCGGTCCGTCTCGTGCACGATAGTTTCAAGCTTGGCGCCGTGGTCGATATCGTCGCGCGAGACGACGGTGGAAAACAGTTTCAGGAACGGCGCGTTGGTGCGCAGGATCCGGCCGTTACCATCGACGGAGGCGATCGCCATCGGCGTATTGTTGAAGAAGCGCGTGAAGCGCATCGAGGCGATCGAGGCGGACTGGTCGCCCTCGCCGCCTTCTTCGCGGGCGAGCACGATGGTGCGGCTTTCGCCCGGCGCGCCGTCGCGCATCGAGGTGACGCGGTGCACGATGCGGACTGGAAGGCTCTGGCCATTGGTCTTGCGCAGGTCGAGGTCGAGCATCTCGGTGCGCTTCAGGCCGGGCTCGGCCTGCACGGACTGGATGAGGGCCAGCCCCTCGCCCGCCACGACATCGGCGATGGAGAGCGCGCCGGGATGGAATTTCGCGAGATCGATGCCGAGCCATTCGGCAAGCGTGGCGTTCAGGTAGACGATCTCGCCCTTGCGGCCGGCGGAGAAGAAGCCGGCCGGCGCATGGTCGAGATAGTCGATCGCGTTCTGCAATTCCTTGAAGAAGCGCTCCTGATCGTCGCGCTCGGAGGTGATGTTGGAGACCTGCCAGATATAGAGCGGCTGCTTGGCCTTCTCGCGGTTCGGCAGCACGCGGGCCTTGAGGCGATACCATTGCGCGCCGGATCCGTTGGCGGCGGAGGGATTGAGCGGCTTCTGGACGCGGAATTCCTCCGCCCCTTCCTTGCCCTCGTGCAGGCCGTTCGTCAGGCGGTAGACGGCCTCGGTGGCGTCGCGGTTGCGCGACAGCAGCGTTTCGAGCGTCTGCACCTCCGCCTCGCCGTTTGCCCCCGTCAGCGCGCCATAGGCGGCGTTGGCATAGACGATGCGGCCCTTGCGATCGGTGATGACGGTGCCGTCCGGGTGCGAATCGAGGAAGGCGCGGGCGAGATCGTCGGAGCGCGTCGCCTGCGGCATGATCTCGATGAAGCCGATCAGCGCCGAGACGACGAAGAAGATGCCGGCCATGGCGAGCACGCCGAGAACGCCGAGCACGAGCTCGTTGTCGAGCTGGTTCTTGAACACGATGAACGCGCCGGCCGAGGCCGCGAGCACGATCGCCAGCAGCACGACGCGAAGCGCCACCGCCGGCCGCACACCGCGGTCCACGATCGGCAGATTGTCCTCGCCCGGCCGCTTCATCGTCGTCATCAATCCCTCGTCTGCATCCGTCCGGCCTTGCGCTTGGCCGGGACCCGATGCGAGAATCATGTTTATCCGCACGAGGGAAGCGCAAAAAGCCATCGAGGGGAAGCAAGGCCGCGAATTCACAGGGAATATTCCCGGCTCAAACATCGCAATTTTCGTAACCTGCCATACTTACGCGACGATGACGACGGCATTCGGTGCTGGACAAGCGCGGCGAAGCGCTTGTAGGACCCCGTAAAAAGCCGTCAAATGCAGCAATCTGCCCAAAAAGGGCAAATGCCCGAAGGAGTGACCGCGCCATGTTCCAGGAGATTCTCGCAGAGAACGGCACGAAGTTCGTCATCGCCGCCGTGGTGGTGCTGCTCGGCCTGCTCTGCCTTGCACTGGTGCTGTGGATCATCCGGGGCCGTCCCTCCTCGCCCTTCATTCGCGGCGGACGCAACCGCACGCCGCGGCTTGCCGTGCTCGATGCCGCGGCGATCGACACACGCCGCCGCCTCGTGCTGGTGCGCCGCGACGACGTGGAACATCTCCTGATGATCGGCGGCCCGACCGACATCGTCATCGAAACCCGCATCGCAACCGCCTCGACCGAAACCGCCCAGCCCGCCGACAAGGCAACCCTGGCCGTCGAAAAGGCGACCCAGACCATCGAACGCGCCGAACCCGCGCCCGTCCTGCGCGAAACGCCGGTCAAGGCCGTCGAGACCGCCGCCGCCGCACGCTCGGCAGCGTCCTCCAGCGCCGCCACCACGACGGCAGGCGCCGTGGAACGCCGCGCGGTCGCGACGCCGGATGGCGTCTCTGCCATGGCCAAGGTGCTCTATGCCGGCGACGACGAGGGCGCCGCACGCGCCGTGCCGGTGCGCACCGTCACCCAGCCGGTGACGACAAACCAGCAGGCGCAGGTGAATGCCGAGCAGCGCTCGTCGGAGCGCCGCATCGAGGATGTGCTGGAACAGAGCCGCCAGCGCGTGCTGAGCCCACAATCCGTGGCGACGACGAGCGGTCAGGCAACCACCGGCCAGGTTGTACAGCGCCCGGTGACGACCCCGGTGCTCGCCAAGCCGACGACCAACATCACCGACAATCCGGCCCTCGTCAGCGAATTCGAAAAGATCCTCGAAGCTGAAATGGCCAGCAACGCCGGAGCGAGCAGCGCTGCCCGCACCAGCGCGCAGCCCACCTCGAACCCCACACAGACCGCAGCGATGAGCGGACAGGCGAGCGCCAAGAGCCGTGAAGAGACCGAAGCCGAAATGGCCCGCCTGCTCGGCGAAATCGCCGCCAACCGCAAGGCCTGAGTCAATTTACGCGGCGTGAGGACAGAAAAAAGCCGTTGGAAGAAAAGCTTCCAACGGCTTCAATTTTTGACCCTGCCGATGCCGCGCAGTAAAAAAGCTGCCGGCACCGGAGATCTCCGGTGTTCGATCGTCGTCAACGCCGCCTGCGGAAATCCCGCAGAAAACGCTTACTCGTCGCGATACACCTTTTCCCGACGCTCGTGGCGCTCCTGCGCCTCGATCGAAAGCGTGGCGATCGGTCGGGCGTCGAGACGCTTGAGGCCGATCGGTTCGCCCGTTTCCTCGCAATAGCCGTAGGTGCCTTCGTCGAGACGTTGCAGCGCCGCATCGATCTTGGAGATCAGCTTGCGCTGGCGGTCGCGTGCCCGAAGTTCAATGGCACGATCGGTTTCCGAAGAAGCCCGATCCGCGAGGTCCGGATGGTTTGCGCTTTCTTCTGCCAGGTGGTCGAGGGTTTCGCGCGCTTCGCGCAGGATGTCGTTTTTCCAGGCGTTCAGCTTCGCTCGGAAGTAAGCCCGCTGGTTGGCACTCATGAATTCATCGTCCTCATTGAGGACGAGATTGCTAAGATCGATCTTCTCACTCAACGCGATTCTCCTGAAGAACATCTCAAGGCGCGCTGTATATCCCCACGGGTTGCGTGATTCAAGCCTGCCGGGACTTACCCACGGATTTTCGCGCCTGCCTTTGTTTTGAACCTTGCCAGACTAATATTTCATCAAGATTACAACGAGATGGCAAAACCGGCCGGTAAAGGCCCGCAAACCATTCCGCATTCGGGGGCCGCAATGGCCTGCCCGGCATGCCGTCCTGCCGCAAATATAGGCAGAAGCATTCGCTATGCGAGGAATGGTAGGAGAATTTTCTTTCGCGAAACTGTCTCGCCTGTGGATTCAGATTTATTTTAGCAACTCGTGCTTTTCTTCGCATAAGGGCAGGAGCACGCATTGATGTTCAGCAGGGCAAAGGCCGTTCTCACGATCGAATCCGGTAATCCGGAACTCGTACAGGCGCAGCTTGCCGCTTTTACGAAGCAGGTGCCGCTGCTCTACTTCATGCTGGTCACCAATACCGTTGCCCTTACGGTCACGCATTTCCAGGCGGCGCCCGCCCTTCTCACCCTCTATATTCCGTCCATGCTTTACGCCGTCAGCGTGTTCCGCCTGGTGCACTGGTGGTTCAGCCGCAACCGGACCTATACGCATGAGGAAGCGACCGGCCGGCTGCGCTCGACCTATCGGCTGACCGCGCTGCTCGGCGCCGGTTTCTGCGCCTGGTCGCTCAGCCTGTTTTCCTACGGCGATGCCTACCAGCAGTCCCATGTCGCCTTCTACATCGCCAACACGGTGATCGGCTGCATCTTCTGCCTGATGCATCTGCGCGCGGCAGCGCTCGCGCTGACGGCGATCGTGCTCGGGCCGTTCACGATATTCTTCGGCACCTCGGGCAACCCGGTCTTCACGGCGCTGGCGCTCAACGTCGCGCTCGTCACCGTCGCCATGGTGTTCATCCTGCTGACCTATTACCGGGATTTCGGCGCGCTCATCCAGTCGCAGAAGGATCTGACTGAGCGTCAGGCGGAAACCCAGCGGCTCAGCGACGAAAACCATCGCCTTGCCAATCTCGACAGCCTGACCAACCTGCCGAACCGCCGACAGTTCCGCGCCGAGCTGGAAAAGCGGATCGCCGAGGCGGAGAAGAACGGCGCCGGCCTCGCCCTCGGCCTCATCGACCTCGACGGCTTCAAGCCGGTCAACGACGCGTTCGGCCACGGCATCGGCGACAAGCTGCTGATCGAAGTGGGCGAACGACTTTCCAGCTTTTCCGGCGAGGGCGTGTTTCCCGCCCGGCTCGGCGGCGATGAATTCGGCATTGTCTTCGAGGGCAGCCCCTGCCCCGACCGGCTGCACGGACTGGGCGAAGAAATCTGCGCCGCACTCCAGGAACCCTATGTCTTCAACGGCCAGACGGCGCGGGTTTCCGGCTCGCTCGGCATCTCGATCCTGGGCGACGCCGGCACGACGGCTGACAGGCTGTTCGACCGCGCCGATTTCGCCCTCTACCTCGCCAAGCAGAATTTTCGCGGCACCGCGGTGGTCTTCTCCGCGGAGCACGAGGCCGAGATCAACGAGCAGGGCCGCATCCAGCAGGCGCTACGCGCCGCCGACTTCGAAAACGAAATGTACCTCGTCTTTCAGCCAATGGTCGACGCGGACACCAACGGCATCTCCGCTTATGAGGCGCTCGCCCGCTGGGAGAGCCCCACGCTCGGCCTCGTACCCCCGGCGGTCTTCATCCGCGCAGCGGAGCGCGCCGGCATCATCGGCCGCCTGACGGAGACCCTGATGCGCAAGGCGCTCGTGGCGGCGAAAAGCTGGCCGGACCACATACGCCTCTCCGTCAACCTGTCGACCCGCGACGTCGTGTCCAACAAGACCGTCGACGCCCTGCTCGACATCATCGCCGAAAGCGGCGTCGATCCCGCCCGCCTTGACATCGAGGTGACGGAAACCGCCGTCATGCGCAATTTCGCGCTCGCCGCGGAAAACATCCGCCGCCTTGCCGAGCGCGGCATCGGCATCGCGCTCGACGATTTCGGCACGGGCCATTCCAGCCTCAGCTACGTGCACAAGCTGCCGCTCACCAAGATCAAGATCGACCGCGGCTTCATCGTCGACATCGCGACGAACGAACTCAGCCGCAGCATCGTCAAGACCATCGTCGACCTGTCGCGCAATATCGGCTGCGTCTGCGTCGTCGAGGGCATGGAAACCCACGAGCAGATGGTGGCGCTCCGGGCGCTCGGCTGCCGCATGATGCAGGGTTATTACTTCGCAAGGCCGCAGCGGCTGGAAGACACGCTCGCCTACCGGGCGGTTTCCGACACGATCGTGAATGCCCCCATTCGCAAAACCGGTTGATCTTTCCGGCGAGGAAAGACATGAAGTCGGAAGCGGCGCGGATCATCGGCCGCGAGGCGGATGGAGGACAGACTTGGCATCTCTCGGTACGCCGGCATTCCGGCTCTATCTGCTTCGCCACGCCCGCGCCGCCTGGGCCGAGCCCGGCCAGTCGGATTTCGACCGCTCGCTCGACGATGACGGCTTTGCCGAAGCCGAGGTGATCGCCGAGGAAGCCGCCGACCAGGGCTACAAGCCGGCCCTCATCTTTTCCTCCACCGCGGCGCGCTGCCGGCAGACCGCCGAACCGTTCCACCGCTCGGTCAGCCAGGATTTGACGATCGAGCATGTCGACCAGCTCTATTCCGGCACGATCGATGCCTATGCCGAACTCGCCTTCGCCAGCCGCCAGGAGACCTCCGTGATGATCGTCGGCCACAATCCGATGATCGAGGAACTCTTCCACCGCCTGGTCGGCAAGGAGATCGCGGAGGCCGCCGCCCCGTTCGGCTACCCGACCGCGGGCCTCGCCATCCTCGATTTCGACGAGCGGCCGAGCGAGGATGCCTATGCCGGAGCCTGCCTTGCCGGCTTCATGACGCCGCGGCCGGCGCGCTGATCATAGGGCAACCTCTTTTCCCGCCGGATTTCGTTTCCTATATCGCCTTCGATGCTGGAAAGAGACCTTGCCCCCTAGCCTGACCACCCTCACCGACGAAGCCCTGCTCGCGCTCGACGCCTTGACCGGCCGCGCCACCAATCTCGTCAACCCGTCGATCCGCCTCGGCGTGACGGGTCTGTCGCGCGCCGGGAAAACGGTCTTCATCTCCTCGCTCGTGCACAATCTGCTGAACGGCGGCCGCCTGCCGCTGTTCGAGGCCGGCCGCTCCGGGCGCGTGTCAAAAACCCGGCTGGAGCCGCAGCCGGACGACGCGGTGCCGCGCTTCCAGTACGAGGACCATATCCGCGCGCTCGTCGCCGATCGCGTCTGGCCGGATTCGACGCGCGCCATATCGCAGCTTCGCATCACGCTCGATTATGAGAGCGCCTCCGGTTGGGGCCGGCTGTTCTCGCCCGGCAAACTGTCGATCGACATCGTCGATTACCCAGGCGAATGGCTGCTCGACCTGCCGCTGCTGGCGCAGGATTTTCGCACCTTCAGCGAAAACACTGTGGCGCTCGCCGGCTCCGGCATCCGCGCGGAGCTGGCGCGCGACTGGCTGGCGCTGTCGGCCACGGTCGATCCGGCCGCGAGCGGAGAGGAGGCAACCGCCCGCTCGCTCGCAGACGCCTTCACTGCCTATCTGAAAGCCTGCAAATCCGACGAACGCTCGCTCTCGACGCTGCCGCCCGGCCGCTTCCTGATGCCCGGCGATCTCGAAGGTTCGCCCGCGCTCACCTTCGCGCCGCTGGCGAACCTTCCCAAGGGCAGCCCCGCCAAGGGCTCGCTGCATGCGATGATGGAACGGCGCTACGAGGCCTACAAGACCCATGTGGTGCGCCCGTTCTTCCGCGAGCATTTCGCCCGGCTCGACCGGCAGATCGTGCTCATCGACGCGCTGCAGGCGATCAACCGCGGTGCCGAGGCCGTGCACGACCTGGAGCGCGCGCTTGGTGACGTGCTCGACTGTTTTCGCGCCGGCTCCAACAATTTCCTGTCGTCCTTCGTGACGCGCCGCATCGACCGCATCGTCATCGCCGCTACCAAGGCCGACCACCTGCACCATGAGAGCCATGCGCGGCTGGAAGCGGTCACGCGGCGGCTCGTCGAACGCGCCATCGAGCGCATCGGCATGAGCGGGGCCGGCATCGAGGTGATGGCGCTCGCCTCCGTGCGCGCCACGCGCGAGGCGACCGTGCCGCATGACGGACAGGTGCTGCCGGTCATCGTCGGCACGCCGATGGCGGGCGAGAGGATCAATGGCGAGGTCTTCGACGGCGAACGCAAAACAGCGATATTTTCCGGGGACTTGCCGGAGAATCCGGATTCACTTTTCAAAGCGCTTGATGCCGCTCCCGAAGGCGAGCCGCCGCATCTCCTGAACTTCGTGCGCTTCCGCCCGCCGCATATCGAGGAGACGGGCGGCGGCCTGAAATTGTCCGTGCCGCACATCCGGCTCGACCGGGCGCTGCAATATCTGATCGGAGACCGGCTCGCATGAACGACCGTCCGCGCAAGCCCGCCGCCTTCTCGCTGCCCGCCGATACCACGCCGGAACGCGCCAAACCCCGCGCACCCGCCGCCTTCGACGAGGCCGTCCGGCTGACGCCGGATGCCGAAGATCCCTTCATCGCGACGACGGCGGACGTGCCCGAACTGATCCCGCCGGTCGCCACCCCGCGCCGGCGCCGCCTCACGCTCGGCCGCATCGCCTTCGGCGCGCTCGGCCTGCTCGTCTCGCTTGCGATCGGCCTGTGGGTCGATTCGCTGATCCGCGATCTGTTCAGCCGCAACGACTGGCTCGGTTATCTGGCGATCGGTGCCGCGGCCGTCGCCGTCCTCGCGGTGCTCGGCCTCGTGCTGCGCGAACTGATCGGCCTGCGGCGGCTTGCGGCCGTCCAGGATTTGAAGCGCGATGTCGTCGACGCCACGCTGTCGCCAACCCCGTCGGTCGGCCGCGCCATCGTTGCCCGGCTGGTCCACCTGCTCTCCGCCCGCCCGCAGACGGCGCGCGGCCGGGCACGGCTTGCCGAGACGGAGGGCGAGATCATCGACGCGGCCCATCTCGTCGATCTTGCCGAGCGCGAACTGATGGCGCCGCTCGACCGCGAGGCGCGCGCGCTGATTCTCGGCGCCGCCAAGCGCGTCTCCATCGTCACGGCGGTGAGCCCCCGGGCGCTGGTCGATCTCGGCTATGTCATCTACGAAAGCAGCCGGCTGGTGCGCGGCATGGCCGAACTCTACGGCGGAAGGCCCGGAAAGATCGGCATGCTGCGCCTGATGCGCGACGTCATTGCCCATCTCGCCGTCACCGGTTCCATCGCCATGGGCGACAGCCTTGTGCAGCAGGTGCTGGGCCATGGGCTTGCCTCAAAACTCTCCGCCCGCCTCGGCGAAGGCGTCATCAATGGCCTCATGACGGCACGAATCGGCATTGCCGCCATGGACCTCTGCCGCCCGATGCCCTTCCGCGCGCTGAAACGGCCCGGCATCGGCGATTTCATCGGCGATCTGACGCCGGGCACCTCGGCCGGCCGGCGCGACGAGGCGCTGTAGAACTGTGGAGTAGCGGCAACACCCCGGTTTTCCGGGGGTGCGATCCGATCAAATGACGAAGCGCAAGGCTGTCGGAAACCGTCCATTAACCATTTTCGCGCAAATCTCATCGCACAACAGCAGGCCAGATGGCCGTCGCCCATCAAGGATCGTTCATGTTTTCGCGCACCTCTTTGATCGCCCGCGCCTCCGTAGCGGCCTTCCTCGCAGCCACCACCGTCGCGGTTCCGGCGTCCGCCGGCTCGCGCGACAAGGCCTTCTTCGAGCAGGTCACCGGCAACTGGCAGGGCAAGGGCGAAATCGTCGCCGGCAAGTACAAGGGCACAAAATTCTCCTGCGACCTGACGGGCGACACGGCGCCGGCCAAGGGCGCCGGCATCCAGCTTGACGGCTTCTGCCGCGTCGGCGTCTTCAAGCAGCCGATGTCCGCGCTGATCAGCAAGGCGGGCAGCACCTACAAGGGCAAGTTCCTCGACGGCGCAGCCGGCAAGGGCCTCGACATCACCTCGGGCCAGGTCAACGGCAACAAGGTCGTGATGGGCATCAACCGCCAGAAGCTGAACGGCGCGATGATCGCGCGCCTCGAAAGCGACAACAAGCTGAACATCACCATCTCGGTGAAGGTCGAAAACAAGATGATCCCGGTCATCGGCGTCTCGCTCGACCGCAACCTCGACGACATCGCCGTCGGGTCGATCAAGTAACCTTCCACCATTCGGCGCCGGCGCTCGCCGGCTCGATGCCCGCGACATCCGCATCCTTCAGCCAGGATCCGACCGTGCGCCCCTGCACCTCCAGCGTGGGCGCCACGTCGGCGAGCGGCATCAGCACGAAACCGCGGCCCGTCATGCGCGGATGCGGCAGTTCCAGTCGCCCGCCGGATTGCGCGACACCCTCAAAGGTCAGAACGTCGATATCGATGGTGCGCGGACCCCAGCGTTCCTTGCGCTCACGCTTCATGTCGCGCTCGATGCCGAGGCAGGTATCGAGCAGCGGCTCAGGCTCCAGCAGCGTCTCGACCAGCGCACAGGCATTGAAGAACCAGTCCTGGTCCGTCTTGCCCCAGGGCGGCGTGCGGTAGAGCCTGGACACGGCCGTGACACGGCAGTCGGGCCGCGCATCGAGTGCCTGGAGCGCCTGCGCCATCGCCCGCGCCGGATCGCCGATATTGCCGCCGAGGCCGAGCGAGGCCTGGCGGAAGGCGTCAGACGGCATGGTCGACCGTGACCTGCACATAGTCGAGCACGCCGGGCACCGGCGCGTTCGGCTTGCGCACCGTGATGCGCGCGCGCGAAATCTGCGGGAAGCGGGCACAGAGCACGGTGGCGATCTCCTGCGCCAGGGCCTCGATGAGGTAGCGGCGCTGGCCGGTGACGATCTTCTCGATCTCCTGGAAGGCCACGCCATAGTCGACGGTCGATTCGATCGCGTCGTCGGAAAGCGGGCGCAGCGGCCGCACCTCAAGCTCCGCATCGACGAAGAATCGCTGGCCTAAAAATTCTTCCGCATCGTGCAGGCCGTGGCGGGCGAAGAAGGCGCAGTTCTTGAGCGTGATCGTGTAGGTGGTGGTCATGATCTTTCCTGTCTGGCCGGCTCTGCGGCGCGCGCCTCGCGCGCCTTCACCGTGCGCCCTGCGGCAAGCATAGCATCGGCAATGGCGAGCGCATCCCTGTTGATTGCGACATCGTGCACTCTGAAGACCGCAGCGCCTGCGACCCGCAGCAGCGCCGTCGTCGCGGCGGTGCCGACATCCCTGTCGGCCGCATCGCGCCCCGTGACCGCGCCGACAAAGCGTTTTCGCGAGGTGCCGGCGAGCATAGGCAGCGCAAAACCGTAAAGCTCGCCGAAACGCGCCATCAGTTCGAGATTTTCGTCGGTATCCTTGGCAAAGCCGAAGCCCGGATCGAGCACCATCGCCTCGCGCGCCACGCCGGCCTCACGGGCGATCTCCAGCGAGCGGCCGAGGAAGAGATACTGGTCCTCCACCACGTCCGGCCGCTTTTCGCGGTCGCGGCCCGTATGCATGATGCAGAGGCCCGCCCCGGTTTCCGCGGCCACCCGGGCAATGTCGGGCTCGCGTTGCAGGCCGTGCACGTCGTTGACGATATGCGCGCCGGCGGCAATGGCGAGGCGGGCCGTCTCGGCGCGAAAGGTGTCGACGGAGAGGATGGCGTCGGTGGTGCCGGCCAGCGCCTCGATGACCGGGAGGATGCGATCCTGCTCCTCGGCCGCCGTCACGGGGGCGGCGCCGGGCCTCGTCGATTCGCCGCCGATATCGACGATTTCGGCACCCTGGTCCAGACAGAGGATCGCCTGCGCCACCGCGGCATCCGCGCTGTCGAATTTTCCGCCGTCGGAAAAGGAATCGGGCGTCACGTTGACGATCGCCATCAGGATGCCGCGCGGGCCGAGCTCCAGAAACCGGCCATGGGCGAGCGCCCAGCGGAAGGGATCGAACGGCGAGAACATGGCGGTTTCCTTCCGCAATTAACCAGCGCCGGGGAAAGAGTGTTGCGCTTGCCGAGCCTATGCCCCAAGCTTAAGGGAAGTTCAACCGGCGCCGTCCGCCGGCACTGCATCGGGCACACCCGATGGCGAAAGGAATACGGAACCGAATGAAGACCATCGCTCGCCTGATGGCCGTTGCCGCCCTCACCTGCCTCGCTCTTCAGCCGGCCGCCGCCCAGACGATCACGTCGAAGACCTTCGCCTATTTCTCCGTCGGCGGCCACACCGCGGCGGAGCTCGATGCGGAACTGTCGAAGCGCGGCCCGATGATGAAACACAGCGGCGCGCGCCATCCCGGCGCCACCAAGATCAAGTGGGGCGGCTCGGTCACCTATGTGCGCCGCGGCAGCCGTTGTGCTGTCGGCGAGGCGAAGGTGACGCTTTCCACGCAGATCATCCTGCCGCGCTGGAAGAACCGCAACCGCACGACCGCCTCGCTCGCCCTCATCTGGGATACGCTGGCAAGCGACATCCGCCGCCACGAGGAGCGCCATGCCGAAATCGCCCGCCAGCATGCCCGCGGCCTGGAGCGCGATCTGAAAAAGCTGCGCCCCGAATCCGATTGCGAGCGCATGCAGGCGCGCGTTGACCGGGTGACAGCCGATGCCGTGACGAAACACGATGCCGACCAGGCAAGGTTCGACCGCGTCGAATCGAAGAACTTCAACGACCGCATGATGCGGCTCCTGGTGCACCGGCTGAAGAACCGCGGCGAGTAAAAGCCGGCGGCGCATGTATTTCTTGAAAGAGTTTTAATGGATTCGGACCGGGGCAAGGCCCGGGTGCCTGCGCATGCATGAAATTAATGGTTAGTTTTAGCGATAGCGCAAATCCGCAAATCACCGTATCTTCATTTCAACAGTGAACGGGAAGACGATTTTCCTTCCCGAAGTTGCATGAAACGGTTTGTAACAGGTTCTCCTGGCGCGTCCTTATCTTAGCAGCAGGTGTCTCCTCCCTCTCCTGTCTGCGATGCGCCCTCCTGGCCTCGCTCGTCCTTATCGACCGGCGAGGCTCTTTTTTTGCCCCTCTATTCTTTCCAGCCGGCAGAACAACCGATTCTCTTCTTCAAGTGCGTAGAAGACATCGCATGGTCGAGCGCCGTCCGCCTGCCGGATGGGCAGAGGCGCGAATACAATTCCAGCGAAAATGGGAGATGTCAGGCCTGGCGTTCCGGCACGTGAACCACGAGCCCGTCAAACGCATCCGACATCTTGATCTGACAGGAGAGCCGCGAGGTCGGGCGGACGTCGTAGGCGAAGTCCAGCATGTCCTCTTCCATCGCTTCCGGCGGGCCGACGGTGCCACTCCAGGCATCGTCGACATAGACATGACAGGTCGCGCAGGCACAGGCGCCGCCGCATTCGGCCTCGATGCCGGGCACGGAGTTGCGCACGGCATTCTCCATGACCGTGGAGCCGTTGGCGACATCCAGTTCGTGGCGCGTGCCGTCGAAGGCGACGATGGTGAGTTTGCTCATGATGGGTCCGGATCCTGTAGGCTGCCCGAGGAGGCGAAAGACGGGCCGGCGAAGGGACGGTGCCGAACCGCCGGTTTTCCGGCGGTTGTTTCCAACAAAACCCCTTCCCAGTCAACATCGCGCGCCCGGCAGGGCTGTGGCAGGTCCGGACGCGCCATCGGCTTTGCCCACCGCGCCACGTCCGGGGCGGCGAGCCTGCGACGATCAGCGGCAGAGTTTGAGGATGAAATTTTCAGCTTCGACGACGGCGGCGGCAACGGCGGAAAGCGCGATCGCATCGGCCGGGTTTGCCTCCAGCGCCTCGGCAGCCTTGCTGACGACGGTGGCGCCGACCGACTGGGCGGACCCCTTCAGGCGATGCGCGACGGCAGCGCGGGCCTCGCCTTCGGAGCCGGCAAGCTCCTTCATGCTCTCGCGGGCGGCCCGCGCAAACATCTGCAAGACTTCCAGTTCCAGTGCCTTGTCGCCCATGGTCTGGCGCGCAAGGTGTATCAGATCGATCGGCCGTCCCCCGGAATGGGACATGCCGCCTGCATTGTCGGGCGCCTCGAATGCAATGTTGAGCGCTGCCATTTGCCAATATCCTTATATACGCTACGTACGCTTGTTTCGTTGTGATGCACGCAGATGTCGAAGCGGTCCGGGCGCCTGGCCTGCAACCGGCTGGGACATGGACAGCCATTCTGCGTGGCCGGCGCGCCTATCCGATTAAAAGGCGGCGCAAAAGGGGCATGAATCGCAAACTATGGTTAACGGCTGAAAAATTGCCTTTTTCATAACTATTCCATCGCGATACAAATCTGTGGAATGTTAACTTCCTGTTAAGTTTCGACCTAAGGGAGATGGCAATGAATTGTGTGATACAGGCTAATGTGTCACTACGATACGACCGGATAGTGCCGGTGGATAAGCCGTGGGCGGAGATACACCGCTTCGCCTTTTCGGTCTATCGAGCGAATTGGAATGAACGGCGGTCCGGACGCTGCTTGCCATGAGGGTAAGCAGCAAGACCGGCCACCAACCGGACGGTTCGAATGCGCCTGAGCAGCGGCAGCGCGTATGAAGCCCGATCCCGGACATGGTAACGAGGCGTAACCGCATGGCGACGAACAAGTCCACCGAGTCGATCGACGACAAGGCCTTTCAGGCCCTCGAAGAGGCGCTTAAAATCGACTTTGACGATCTAGCTCCGGAGACGCCCTCGAAGAAGGACGCTTCGGAGGCCCATGTGTCTGAACCAGCAAGTCGCATTCCGAACAAGACGCAGGAAAAGCCCGCCACGCGCCCGGCCTCCGGCGAGACGGCGCGCAGCCTGACGCCTGATCCCGCACCGAAGACACCGACCTTCCAGCCGGCCAATGACGGTTCGCGCAAGACGCCCGCCGCGATTCTCAAGTCGCTCGACGTGCGCTCCGGCCGCACCTCGATCCGCATGGCCATCCTGATGTCCGTTCTCTGGGTCATCGGCGGCCTCGGCGTCGCGAACCTGCTTTATGCACCGCAGATCTGGCAGATCCGCTCGGTCGCCGATCTCGTGGCGCTGCCCGGCGCCATCGGCATGCTGGTCGCCATCGTCATGCCGATCATGCTGTTCTTCGCTTTCGCCATCATGATTTCGCGCGCCCATGAGCTGCGCAGCGCCGCCCGTTCCATGGCGGAAGTCGCCCTTCGCCTGTCCGAGCCGGAAACCGTTGCCACCGACCGTATCATGACCGTCGGCCAGGCCGTGCGCCGCGAAGTCTCGGCGATGAACGAAGGCATCGAGCGCACCATCGCGCGCGCCACCGAACTCGAAACCCTCGTGCATTCCGAAGTGAACGCGCTGGAACGCAGCTACGCCGACAATGAAATGCGCGTGCGCACGCTCGTGCAGGAACTCGGCTCCGAGCGCGAGGCGATCGTCAGCCATGCGGAACGCGTCCGCTCGTCGATTTCCGGCGCGCATGAACAGTTGAAGGATGAGCTGGCAAGCGCCGGCGAGAGCATAACGAACCGCCTTGCGACGTCGGGCGAGGCCTTCGCCTCCATGCTCGACACCCGCGCCGCCATGCTGATGGAAAAGTCCGACAGCGCGACGCAGACTATCGGCGCCATGCTCTCGGCCCGCACCGACAGCCTGCTGTCCACCCTCTCCTCCTCCGGTCTGGCGCTCGCCCAGGAGTTCGACACCCGCCTGGACCACCTGACCAAGAGCCTTGATTCGCGCGGCCGGGACCTGCTGAACCAGTTCGAGACCCGCGCCACCTCGCTCGACACCAACACGGAAAAGCTGAACGCGGCGTTGAACGAACGCGCCAAGCAGCTCAACGAGACGCTGATCGCCCGCACCCGCGAGATCAGCGAAAGCCTGTCGATCGGCCAGCAGGCCGTCACCGGCGGCCTCGACCATGTTCTCGAATCGATGAACGCGGCCCTCGACGAAAAGGGCGCACAGTTCCGCCAGAGCCTGAAGAACGCCGCCGACGACACGGTCATGGACCTCGACTTGCGCTCCGGCTTCTTCGACGAGCGCATGCAGGCGACCGTCGGCCAGATCGCCAGCGCCTTCGACCAGCGCGTCGAGGAATTCGCCACCGCCTTCGACCAGCGCGCCGGCTCGCTCGATTCCAAGCTGATGGAAAGCCTCGCCCGCATCAACGAGACGGTCGCCAGCGGCCATGAGGCGATCGACGGCATCCTCACCTCCAGCATCGACCGCCTCGGCAACACGCTGACCGACCAGTCCTTCGCGCTGGCGACGACGCTTGGCACCGGCCAGGAAGTCTTCGAAAGCGCCGTGACCGGCCACGCCGACGCCATTACGAATGCCGTCACCGGCGCGCATGAGCGCATGAACTCGGTGCTCTCGGAAAAGTCCGCAGCCCTGCTCGGCGGCCTCGCCGACGTGCAGAACCGCATCGAAACCGGTTTTGGCGCCCGCGCCGAGGCTCTGGCGGAAAGTGTTTCGGGCAGCGAACGCCGCCTGACGGAAGCGCTCGACAGCCGCGGCACAGCCATCGCCACCGATATCGAGGCCGCCCAGGCCCGCATGGAAAACGCCCTTGGTGCCCGCGCCGAAGCGCTGGTCGAAAGCATTTCCAGCAGCGAACGCCGCCTGACGCAGGCGCTCGACAGCCGCGGCACGGCCATCGCCACCGATATCGAAGCCGCCCAGGCTCGCATGGAAGACGCGCTCGGTGCGCGTGCCGATCAGATCACCTCCACCATCGCCGCCAGCCACGGCCGCATCGACAACGCGCTTTCCGAGCGCACCGCCGCTCTCTCCTCCATGCTGAACGAGACCGGCAGCCAGCTCGAACAGTCGGTCGGCTCGGCCGCCAGCCGCGTCGAGAACGCGCTGACCGGCGCCGCCCGCCAGATCGACGAGGTCATCACCGGCCGCACGGCCAACCTCGCCTCGGTGCTCTCCAACAGCGCCGGCTCCATGCAGTCGTCGATCGACGCCGCAGCGAACCGTGTCGAGACTGTTCTGTCCGAAGGCACGCAGCAGCTCGGCGGTGTGTTGCACGGCCAGGCGGCCGAATTCGCCGAGGCCTTCTCCGGCCGCGCCGCCAACATCGCGGAAGCCTTGTCCGGCCGTGCTTCGGAGCTTGCCGGCTCGCTCGTCTCCACCCAGGAGCAGATCCGCGCAACGCTCGACGACCGCATCAACGCCATCAATCTCGCGATCACCGAGGGCCGCAACCAGCTCACCGAGACCCTGAACGACCAGGTCACCTCGATCGGCACCTCGATCGCCACCAGCGCCGGCATGCTGGAAATGTCGATGGAGCAGCTCTCCGGCCGCGCCTCGGAGCTCACGGGTTCGCTCGTCTCCACCCACGACCAGATCCGTGCGACGCTCGACGACCGTATCGACGCGATCAATGCCGCGATCACCGACGGCCGCAACCACCTCAACGAGACCCTGAACGACCAGGTCACCTCGATCGGCACCTCCATTGCCACCAGCGCCGGCATGCTGGAAATGTCGATGGAACAGCTTTCCGGCCGGGCCTCCGAGCTTGCCGGTTCGCTCACCTCCACCCATGAGGAGATCCGCGCGACGCTGGACGACCGCATCAACGCGATCAACCTGGCGATCACCGAGGGTCGCAACCACCTCACCGAGACCCTGAACGACCAGGTCACCACAATCGGCACCTCGATCGCCACCAGCGCCGGCATGCTGGAACTGACCATGGAGCAGCACGAGGAAGCGCTGCGCCGCACGATCGACGGCAGCGCCGCCGTGCTCGACCAGCGCGTGCGCGAAAGTGCGGGTGTCGTCGCCGAGCGCCTCATCGAAAGCTCTTCGAAGATCGCCGAGGCGGCCGTCACCTTCGGCAACCGCATGGAGCAGACCGTCGACAGCGTCGCCACTCGCTTCGACACGACGGGCAGCCGGCTGGAGGAAAACCTCGGCAAGCTCGAAGCCCGCATCGAACACAGCGTCGACAACGTCTCCGGCATCGTCGATACGGCGGCGCTGCGCATCTCCGACACCCTGTCGGAACGCCTTTCCGATCTCGACCGCGTGGGCAGCGATGTGTCGCTGCGCGTCTCCGACGCCCTCTCCCGCCCGATGGCCGAGGTCGACCGCATCGGCGACGAGACGACGGCGCGCATCGCCGCGACGCTTGCCGGCCGCGTCACCGATATCGAGCGCGTCAGCGCCGATGCCGCACTCCGCATCGAAGGTGCCCTGTCGGGCCGCATCACGGATATCGAACGGGTGACCGGCGAAGCCGCCGACCGTATCGACGGTTCGCTCGCCAACCGCGCCGAACAGATCGCCCGCGTCACCGGCGAAGCCGCCGATCGCATCGACGGCACGCTTGCCAGCCGCGCCGAGCAACTCACCCGCGTTGCCGGCCAGGCAGCAGACCGCCTTGAGGAGACCCTCAACGGCCGTGCGGACCAGATCGAGCGCAGCGTCAATGAAGCTGCCGAACGCATGGATGGCGCCCTCGTCAGCCGCGCCGGCGAAATCCAGCGCGCTGTCGGCGAGGCCACCTCGCTGATCGACGGCACGCTTGCCGCACGCGGCAGCGAGATCGCCCGCCTTGCCGGCGAAGCCGCCGAACGCATCGATGGAACGCTTGCCGAACGCACCAGCCAGATCGAACGCGTCACCGACGAGGCTGCCACGCGCATCGGCGTCACCATCGACGAGAAGACCGGCCGCATCGAGGAACGCCTCGGCACGATGGACCGGGCACTCACCATCGGTCTCGACAGCGTCAACCGCACGATCGACGGCAAGGCCGCGGGCCTTGCCCACACGCTGCGCGAAGCCGTCTCGCAGGCCGCGCAGGACATGGACGCCGAGGCGATCCGCTCGGCCCAGTCGCTCGCCAAGACCGGCGAGGAGTTCGCCAGCCTCAGCTCGACGCTGCGCGGCGCGGTTTCCCGCGCGGCCCAGGACATGGGTGCGGAAGCCCAGCGCGCCGCCGAAACCATCGCCCGCACGGGCGAGGAATTCGCCGGCAACCTTACGGCTCGCAACGAAGCCTTCACGCGCGCCGTGGACGAAACCACCACGGCCGCCGTCGCCCGCTTCGCCGAGACGGAAAACCGCCTTGCCGGCCAGGCGCAGTCGCTTCGCACCGGCCTCGGCGAGGTCGAGAAGGCGCTGGAAACCCGCGGCGCGTCGATCCGCTCGACGCTCGACGAGCGCACGCGCGAACTCAACTCCATGCTGGCCAGCCGCACGGAAGAACTGTCGCGCGTGATCAACGAGGAAGCCCGTCCGGTCATCGACGACTACGCCGCCGTCGGCCGCGAGGCTGCGGAAAGCATCACCGGTGTCGCCCGCGAGGCCGCCGAGCGCTTGAGCGGCGTCGCGCAGGAGAGTGCAGAACGTCTGAGCGGTGTCACCCGCGAGGGTGCAGAGCGCCTCAGCGGCGTCGCCCGCGAAAGCGCCGACCGCATGCGCAACGAGAACGCCGCGCTGATAAACGCGATCTCCGCCCGCACCGCCGATACGCTCGCCGCCATCTCCAGCCGCACGGAAGAAGCCGCCGGCCAGATGCGCGAGATCGAAAGCGGCCTGCAGGCGAATGTCCTGAGCCTGATCGCCCGCCTTTCGGAAAGCAATGGCGCGATCGCCGGCCTCGTCGATGCCGCAAGCCAGACGCTCGGCGCCGTCGACCAGCAACTGACCACGACCACCGAGCGCTTCTCCGCCTCCGCCGACCGCGCGGCCGACATGGTCTCCACCACGTCGCGCCTGCTCGAAGGCAAGGTCGATCGCCTCTCCGACATTTCCTCCGGCACGCTGTCGCAGATCGGAGGCATCGTCGGACGCTTCGAGGATCACTCGAAGATCCTGTCACAGGCCTCCGACCTGCTCGCCGCCGCCCAGTCGAACCTCGTCTCGACGCTGGAAGAACGCCAGGACGCGCTGCGCTCCCTCTCCGTCGGCCTCGTGCAGCGCTCGGAAGAGATCGAGAAGACCATGCAGTCGCTCGAGGGCATGGTCGAGGGCGTGTTCAGCCGCGCCGAGGAACGCTCCGGCCTCATCGCCAGCAACCTGCGCGGCGGCATCCAGAGCTCCTTTGCCGATGTCGGCCGCATTCTCGGCGAAACCGAGAAGCGCGCCGAGGCAACGGCCGCAGCACTGCGCGATTCGATGGTGAAGGCTGGCGAGGAAGCGAGCCAGTCCGTCGAGGGCGCGTTCAACCGTGCGGAAGAACGCACCAAGGAAGTGGCGAACCGCCTGCGCGGCAGCGTCGGCGCCTCGCTCTCCGATGTCGATCGCCTGCTCACCGAATCCGGCAAGAAATCCGACGCCGCCACGACCGTCATGCGCGAAACGCTGCGCCAGGCCGTCGAGGAAGCCGTTGGCAAGTTCTCCGGCGCCACCGAGGAAATCCGCCGCGCCGCCACCGATATCCGCAAGGAACTCGACCAGACGCGCGGCGAGCTGAAGCGCGGCGCCTTCGACCTGCCGGAAGAAGCCAAGGAAAACGCCGCGCAGATGCGCCGCGCCGTCAGCGAGCAGATCAAGGCGCTGCAGGACCTTTCCGACATTATCGGCAAGTCGTCTTCCGCGCTGGAAGTCTCGCGCCCCGCCGTGGTCCAGGCCAAGGCCGTGCAGCAGCCGGTGCAGGAAACCCGCGCAGAACCGCGCCGTGAGGAGAGCGTGCCGCTGCGCGGCAGCCTCGGCCTCGAGCGTGCGGCGACCGCCACGGTGCCGCAGCGCGCGCAGCCCCTGCCCGCCGCCGAGGCGGAGAACAAGACCGCCGGCGAAGGCGGCTGGATGCGTGACCTGCTGCGCGGCGCCGTCTCGCGCGAGGAAGCCCAGTTCGCCCAGCCGCGCGGTGATGCCCAGGCGGCCCGCCCGGCCGACACCCGCAACCCGCGCCATGTCGTCGAATCGCTGAACTCGCTCTCGGTGGATATCGCCCGCGCCATCGATCACGATGCCTCGGTCGACCTGTGGCGGCGCTACCAGCGCGGCGAGCGCGACGTCTTTACGCGCCGCCTCTACACGCTGAAGGGCCAGCAGACCTTCGACGAGATCAAGCGCAAATATGAGCGCGAGCCGGAATTCCGCACCGCGGTCGACCGCTACATCTCGGACTTCGAAAAGCTGCTCGCCGACGTCGCCCGCAACGACCGCGATAAGGTGATGACGCAGACCTACCTCACCTCCGACACCGGCAAGGTCTACACCATGCTGGCGCATGCGGCAGGCCGCTTCAGCTAAGCATTTCCGGCCGAAGCGCATCGCTTTGGCGAAAAATCGAACAGAGACGGCCGCCTCCGGGCGGCCGTCTCGTTTTTGTGAACGATCACGGCGTCTTTTCGCGGCCAAAACCCTTAAATTCCGCGCTCTTACCCTCTATATGCGTTTCGACGCGCCGGTCGGCGCATGGGAAGAGAGACGGAAATGATCTTGATACAGGGCTTTGCACGGTTTCTGGCGACGATCGCGGTGGCGGTCATGGTGATGATGACGATGGTCGATTTTGCGGAAGCGCGCCGCGCCGGCGGCGGTTTCGGCAGCCGCGGCACACGAACCTTCCAGACCCCCTCGACGACGCGCACCGCGCCGCTGGATGCCCAGCCGATCGACCGCACCATGACGCGCCAGCAGTCCGCCCAGCCCTCGGCAAACCGCACCACGACGGCAAATGGCCAGCGCCCCGGCCTGTTCGGCGGCTTCGGCGGCTCGCTCATCGGCGGCCTGATGCTCGGTGGCCTCGTTGGCATGCTGCTCGGCCAGGGCCTTGGCGGCGGCATCGGCTTCCTCGGCCTCATCCTGCAAGTGCTGCTGATCGCCGGCGTCTTCCTGTTCCTGCGCCGCATGTTCGCGCAGAAGAACGCACCCGCCTATGCCGGCCCCGGCAATGCGCAAGCCCGCAACGCCTATCAGACTGGCGGCTCGGACTTCGAAATCCCGCGCATCGGTGGCGGCAATCGCCAGGCGGCAGCAGCGGCGGTTCAGCCGAAAACCGGCGGCGACGAGATCGGCGTCAAGCCGGAAGACCTCGAACAGTTTGAAGGCCTGCTGAATGAATTGCAGGCGGCCTATGCGGCGGAAGACTTCCGCACGCTGCGCCAGATCACCACGCCGGAGGCGATGTCCTATCTCGCCGAAGAACTCAGCGACAATGCCACCCAGGGCCTGAAGAACGAGGTGCGTGACATCCATCTCGTGCAGGGCGACGTTGCGGAAGCCTGGAGCGAAGGCACGGACGACTATGCGACGGTGGCCATGCGCTACGAGAGCATCGACGTGATGCGCGACCGCGCGACCGGCAAGCTCGTCTCCGGCGATCCCGACAACCTCACGGAAGCCGTCGAGATCTGGACCTTCGTGCGCCGCAACGGCGCCGAGTGGAAGGTCTCGGCCATCCAGGGCGTGCAAGGCGCCTGATGTGACAAGGCCGTGCGCTGCGATCCGCAGCGCACGGCCTTTTTGATTCTCACGAATGCCGGATCAGATCGCGGCGAGCGTCCAGCCGACGATGTCGGCGGTGACCGTGGCGAAGGCCGCGTCGAGCGCCTTCACGAAGGCCGTATTTCCCGTTCCGCCAACCGGCACCGCCGCGCGAAAGACCTTTTGCGCCCGCACCGTGCCGTTGCGGTCGTTGAGCAGCTTTGCGGAAATTTCCACCACCGCGGTATCCGCGCCGGCAGTCTCCACCTCGAACGTGCGGATGTCGGTGGCAACCTGGTAGTCGATCGCCAGGCCCTCGCCCGGCTTGCCGACACCGCCGACAAGGCCGGTATTTTCAAACGCCTGCACGAGCTTCGCCTGCACCATCTTGGTCAGGCTGTCGCTCCATTGGGCGCCGGCGAGATACTGGATTTCCGAGGCGGACGGGCGGATTACGATCTGTCCGCTGTCGAGCGCCTTCAGCGCGGACGGCTGCGGCACGAGGATCTGCCGGTTCTTAGCCGACGGGCCTTCCACGGAAGCGGTGGAAGAGAGCGCGTAGGTATCGTTCTTCGCCTGTGTGCTGCCGCAGGCGGCAAGCGTGGCGGCCAGAACGGCGATCAGCGCGGCGCGCGCCGCAGTCCCGTTCCGCAACAAACCCATACCCGATACCGTCATGTCGTCCTCAAACCCTTACGCCACGAATCTGTATCAGGGGCATGGCACGCTGTCACGGCTGCGGGGGCGGACAAAATCGCGTCCTGCATCCGGCTGTTAACCATTGTGGAGATAGAGCCACACTTGCGGGCGAAATCAACGCCTTGTGCGGCCGTCATACTGCTTGACCGTCTCGCCGCCGAAGAGCAGGCGCTGCGGATCGCGCTCGAAACCGGAGATCGCGCTGTCGAGATTCTGGATCGTGCGCCGCGTATCGAGCACCAGCGCCTCGACGTCACGCAGGCCGGAGCCGGAGAAGCGTTGCAGCCCGTCGGCGATCGGGCCGATCCGGCCGTTCAGCGTGTCCGCCGCCTGCTTGATCGATTGCAGCGTCGCCTTGGCTTCCGCGAAGAGCGATTCGGAATCGCCCTCGCCCAGGAAGCCGTCGAGCTTGGCGAGCACGCCGTCGACGCGCGTGGAGGCGGCGTTCAGCTTGTTCGACATCTGCTGCACGTCGGTGATGATCTGGTCGATATCCTCTTTGCGCGCGCCGATGCGGTCGGCGACACCGGTCACCGAGGCGATGGCCTTGCGCGCATCTGCGGTCGCGACGGAGATATTGTCGATCGCACCGCCGACCTTCTGGGGGTCGACCGCGGCGACCAGGCCGTCGACCTTGTCGAGCGTCGTCGTCGCCCGCTTGCCGAAGGTGTCGAAGGTCTCGGCCGTCTTGCGGAAGCCTTCGACGGTGGTCTTGATGTCGCCGGAGGCGTCCGCGATGTCCTTGCTGATCTTGTCGACATTGCCGACGAAGTCTTCGACCTTCTTGGGATCGACCGCCTTGATCAGGTCGTCGACGGAAGCGAGCGTCGTATCGAGCCGGGTCGAGAGATTGCGGAAGGTTTCCGACAGGCCGCCGACGCTTTGCAGGAATTCGTCGATCTTCTCGCCGTTGCGGGCAAGCGAGCCGGAAAACTGCTCGGCATTGCGGATCGTCGTGGTGAGCGGCCCGCGCGCATCGGCGACGAAACCCTGGATGTCGGTGATCGCCGTGTCGGCGCGCTTCAGGATCTTGTCGGCGGTCGACAGGATGTTCGTCACGCTCGACTGTTCGGCCTTGAGAACCGCCGGCACTTCGCTGTCGAATGCCTGGCGAAGGATGTTCTCATCGCCGCCATTGCCGCCCGAAAGCTCGATGTAAGCCGCACCGGTCAGCCCCTGTACTTCCAGAACCGCCGTCGTGGACTTCTTGACCGGCGCGCTGGTCGAGACTTCCGTCATGGCGACGGAGAAACGCGGGTCTTCAGCATCGATCGCGAGGCTGCGCACCGAGCCGACGGGGATACCGTTGAAGCGCACCGGGGAGCCGATGCTGAGGCCGTTCGCGGAGCCCGGAATGCGGATCGCGAGCTGCGCCATCTCGCCGCCGCGGCCATATTGCGACATCCAGTAGACGAAGGCGAAGGCGGCGGCCATGACGAGCACGGTGAAGAAACCGACAAGGGCGTAGTTGGCTTTCGTTTCCATGCGTTCCGGTTATCCTGCTCGCAAATCCATCCACCGGGGCGAAAAAGCCCCGGACACTCCTTCACGCATTGCGGACGATCGACCGCGCGCGTTTGCCCTGGAAATAGGACTGCACCCACGCATCGTCAAAGGCCAGCATGTCCTCGATCGTGCCTTCGACCATGACTTTCTTGTTCCCGAGAACAGCAATGCGGTCGCAGACCGAAAACAGGCTGTCGAGATCGTGAGTCACCATATACACGGTCAGTCCCAGAGTGTCGCGCAGTTTGGCGATCAGCTCATCGAATTCGGCCGCGCCGATAGGGTCGAGGCCAGAGGTCGGTTCGTCGAGGAAAACGAGGGCCGGGTCCAGCGCCAGCGCGCGCGCCAGCGCCGCACGCTTGATCATGCCGCCGGAAAGTTCGGACGGATATTTGTCCGCCGCTTCCGGCGCGAGGCCCACCAGCTCGATCTTCAGCCGCGCCAGCTCGTCCATCATCGCCTGCGGCAGGTCGAGATATTCGCGCATCGGCACCTGGATGTTCTCCTTGACCGTCAGCGCGGAAAACAGCGCGCCGTGCTGGAAAAGCACGCCGAGCTTCATGTCGAGCCTCAGCCGCTCCTCCTCCGTCGCCTTGTCGAAATCCACGCCGAAGATGCGGATGGCGCCGGAGCGGCGCGGCAGCAGGCGCAGGACCGTGCGCATCAGCACGGACTTGCCGGTGCCGGACGCGCCGACGAAGCCGAGGATTTCGCCGCGATAGATGTCAAGGTTGAGTTCGTCGAGCACGACATTGCTGCCGAAGCCGACGGTCAGGTCCTTCACCGAGAGCACGACGTCGTCCTGTTTTGCCGAAACCTGATCCATCAGCGTCCTCAGAAGTCGATTGCGGCGTAGAACATGGCGAAGAGGCCGTCGACGAGGATGACCACGAAAATGGACTTCACCACGGCGGCGGTGACGTGGCGGCCGAGCGATTCGGCGCTGCCGCCGACCTTCAGGCCTTCCACGGAGGCGACGATGCCGATGATCAGCGCCATGAAGGGCGCCTTGATCATGCCGGAAACGATCGTCGAAAGGTCGATCGCCTCGCGCAGCCGCGACAGGAACGTATCGAAGGTGATGCCGGAATAGGACCAGGAGACGAAGGCCGCCCCGAGCAGTGCGGCAAAATTGGCGATAATGGTGAGAAGCGGCAGCGCGATGGTGAGCGCCACGAGCCGCGGGAAGACCAGCACGCCAATCGGGCTGAGGCCCATGACCTTCAGCGCGTCGATCTCCTCCCGCATCTTCATCGAGCCGATTTCGGCCGTGATCGCGCTGCCGGAGCGCCCGGCGATCATGATGGCGGTGAGCAGCACGCCGATTTCGCGCAACTGGAGAATGCCGACGAGGTCGACGACGAAGACTTCCGCGCCGAAGTAACGAAGCTGGAAGGCGCCCTGCTGCGCGATGATCGCGCCGATAAGAAAGGACATCAGTAGGATGATCGGCACGGCGCGAACACCCATGCGGTCGATCTGGTGGACGATCGCCGCCGGCGACAGGCCGCTTTGCCGGCCGAGCTTGAGCTGGGCACCGCGCACCGCCGAACCGAGGATGAACATGGCAGCGACCGTGTCGTCCCACACCTCCACCATCACGCGGCCGACGGGTTCGAAAACGCGCTCGAACAGCGTCTTGCGCTCGCCGTCACCATCGCCGGGCTCGGCAAGCTTTTCCGGCAGGGCAGAGATCAGGTCGGCGTAATTGGCGCCTTCGCGGTCCGTCAGGCTTACATCGGCGCCACCGGCCTGCCGCTCGGTGATCGCGCGGCGCAACAGCCAGGCGCCGGCGGTATCCATGGCCGCGACGCCGCTGAGGTCGATCTCCAGCGCGCCGCCCTGCCCGCGGCCGAGCTCCTCAAGCCGCTTGCTGGCGGCAACTGCGGACGCGTTCACCCATTCGCCGGTGAGACGCCAGATCTCCCCGCAATTGCCGGGCAGGCTTTCGGTCGCGATGTCGAGTGAGGTACGGGCAGCGGCGGTCAAGTCTCTTGCATCTTCCCGTGTGCTGGGGACAACATGCGCCTGTCTTATCGGCTCGCCGCCCCTCTGTCACCGAACGAACCGGCAAAAGCCGCGCCACGCCCCGATTTTTTCGGGGACCATGCCAGGATCGACACAATGCACCGCACCTTGCTCGCCACGCCGGAAACCTTCCCGATTGCCGGAACCTTCACGATTTCGCGCGGCGCGAAGACGATGGCCGAGGTGGTGACCTGCACGATCGGCGCTTCGGGCCTAATCGGCCGCGGTGAATGCGTGCCCTATGCGCGCTACGGCGAATCGGTCGCCGGCGTGCTCGCGGCCATCGAAGAGATGCGCGGCGCGATCGAGGACGGCATCGGCCGCGAGGAGCTTGCCCAAGTCATGCCGGCCGGTGCGGCGCGCAACGCGCTCGACTGCGCGCTCTGGGACCTTGAAGCCAAACTCTCCGGCGTGCCGACCTGGCAGGTGATCAACACGAGCGCCCCGCAGAAACTCGTCACCGCCTATACGCTCTCGCTTGGCGAGCCCGAGGCAATGCAGCGGCAGGCGGCGGAACAGGCCTGGCGGGCGCTGCTGAAGGTCAAGGTCGGGACAGTGGACGATGCCGCGCGCATCCGCGCCGTGCGCGCCGGGGCACCCGAAAGCGCCATCATCCTCGATGCCAACGAAGGCTGGACGGCGGAAAACCTCGCCCATCATTTTTCGATCTGCGCCGAGGCGCGCATCGCCCTCGTCGAACAGCCGCTTCCGGCCGGCGATGATTCGGCCCTGCGCGGCCTCGCCCGCCCCATTCCCGTCTGCGCAGACGAGAGCGTGCACCGCACCGAGGATGTGGCAAGCCTCATCGACCGCTACGACGCGATCAACATCAAGCTCGACAAGGCGGGCGGGTTGACGGAGGCGCTAGCGTTGCGCGAGGCGGCAAAGCGCCATGGCCTCAAGATTATGGTGGGCTGCATGGTCGGCACATCGCTCGGTATGGCGCCGGCCGTTCTCTTGGCGCAGGGCGCCGATTTCGTCGATCTCGACGGCCCCTTGCTGCTGGCGCGCGACCGGGAGCCGGGCCTGCATTACGAAGGCTCGTCTGTCTATCCGCCGGACGCAACACTCTGGGGCTGAGCGCTTGGCGCGACCAGCCGCCCGGCAATGACCGAGACGAGGCCGGCCGCCGCGACGACCGACATCAGGTAAAAACCCTGCACGCCGTACCAGCTGAAGGCATAGCCCGACAGGAAGGTAGCGAGCGCCGTGAAGATGCCGGTGTAGAAGAAATAGAGCCCCTGCGCCGCCGCTTCCTGCTCCTCCGCCACGCGCTCCACCAGCCGGCTCTGCACGCTCATGTGGATGATCGCGTAAGTGAAGGCATGCAGACATTGCAGCATGAAGTAGCCGGCGAAGGACATTTCCATCGGAAAGAGGATCCAGCGGGCGACGGCGACCGTGCTGCCGAAGATCATCATCGACCACAAATTGAAGCGCCGCCGGAGCTGGACGGCGAAGAGGAAGAATACCACCTCCGCCAGCACGCCGGCGCTCCACAGGATGCCGACATCCACTCCGCTGAAACCCATCTTCTGCCAGTAGATCGCCGAAAAGGCGAAGAGCATGGCGTGGCTGGCATTGACGAGCGAGACGCCGATCAGCATGAGCTGCACATCTCGCTGGCGCAGCGTGCTCGTTCGCGGCACTTCGGCAATCGCAGTGATCGGCGAGGGCCGGCGTGGCTTGCCGATCCTGGGCGCGATCACGGCGCCGAGCACCGTCAGCACGAAGGCGGCCGCCATCGCCGGCAGCACCATGGCGCCGCCATAAAGCCCGGCAAGCCAGCCGCCGATCATCGTCGCGACGATGAAGGCGAGCGAGCCCCAGAGACGCATCTTGCCATAGTCGAAATTCCAGCGCCGCACGCCGGACAGCATGATCGCCTCGGTAATCGGCACATAGGGTGAATAGACCGCACCTTGCAGCGTATAGAGCAGCAGCACCGGCCAGAAGGAGCCGGTGGCAAAGAGCGCGATCGCGGTTGCGAGCGAAAGCAGCGCCGACCAGATCAGCACGATCGAGCGCTCGCCAATCCGGTCCGCGATGATACCGGCCACCGGCGCCGTGAAGACGCGCACGAACAACGGCACGGCCAACACGATGCCGATCTGGAAATCGCTCATCGACAGGGTTTCGAGCCAAACCGGAAAGAACGGCAGCGCAATGCCGTTGACCATCATCGGCGCACAGAAAACGAGGGCGATGCGCGCGGCGAAGAACGGCGGCGCGCCTGAGGTCACGGTAAACCCGGAAGGGGCAGTCATTGGCGGGAAACCTGCGTTGGGAGACGCTCCGGGCTCTAGCACGCCGATGTACGTACGCCAATCCGCTATTTCTACCGGACGCCATTGCCGCCGAAATCGGCGGCAATACGGGAATGCCGCGTCAGGCGGCTTCCGCCCCGGCAGGCTCGATGGCGCCGATGTTGCGCGAGGCGAGCGCGACCGGCACGGTCGAGGTCGAAATCTTCTGCCAGGTAATCAGTTCCATCTCGCCGTCATGGTGCTCGGCGATCGCCGTGCAGCTTTCCACCCAGTCGCCACTGTTGATGTAGCGGATGCCGTCGATCTCGGTGATGACGGCATGGTGGATGTGGCCGCAGATCACGCCATCGGCATTGTTGCGCCGCGCCTCTTCGGCCACCACCTTCTGGAACTCGCCGATGAAGTTGACGGCCGATTTCACCTGCTGCTTGGCCCAGGAGGAGAACGACCAGTAGGGCAGCCCCAGCCTGCGGCGCACCGCGGCGAACACGACGTTGATGGCGATGGCGGCGTCATAGGCCCAGTCGCCGAGATAGGCGACGACGCGGGCGTGGCGCACCACGACGTCGAACTCATCGCCATGCAGCACGAGGTAGCGCTTGCCGTCCGCACCTTCATGGATGATGCGCTGCGCCACCTCGACACCGCCGAAATGCGTGCCGGGGAATTCGCGCAGGAATTCGTCGTGGTTGCCGGGGATGTAGATGATGCGCGTGCCCTTGCGCGCCTTGCGCAGGAACTTCTGCGTGACGTCGTTGAAGGCCTGCGGCCAGTACCAGTTGCGCTTGAGGCGCCAGCCGTCGACGATGTCGCCGACGAGCACGATCGTCTCCGCTTCATGGTGACGCAGGAAATCGATCAGGAAATCCGCCTTGGCCGCTTTCGATCCCAGATGCACATCCGAGATGAACAGCGTGCGGAAATGACGGACATTCGGGTCGGCGAGGGTCGCAGTCATGCCTTGGTCTCCGGGTGGCCGGCCGCCGCAAACATCTTCATAACGGGCGGCTTTGGCTCCGTTGAAAACCAGACTCCTGTTTCAAATTGATGACACACCTATGCATTTCCGGTCCGTAAATAGGCATTGCACAGGTCGCTGATTGCGGCTTTATGGAATGTTCCGGAAACTTCACGTAGCGGCGGTTTCATGGCAGAAAGAGCCGCAACGAAAACAGCATATGACAGGGAGCACCATGAGCACGGGCGATAAATCGAGGACGCAGGACGGACCCGCAAGCGGCGATATCGATCAGCAGGCTCTCTTCTTCCACCGCCATCCCCGCCCCGGCAAGCTCGAGATCACCCCCACCAAGCCGCTCGGCAACCAGCGCGACCTGGCGCTCGCCTATTCGCCGGGCGTTGCCGCCCCCTGTCTCGCCATCCGCGACGACCCGAGCACGGCCGCCGACTATACAGCCCGCGCCAACCTCGTCGCCGTCGTCTCGAACGGCACGGCCGTGCTCGGCCTCGGTAATATCGGCCCGCTCGCCTCCAAGCCCGTGATGGAGGGCAAGGCGGTGCTCTTCAAGAAATTCGCCGGCATCGACGTCTTCGACATCGAGATCGACGCGCCGACCGTCGACGAGATGGTCAATGTCGTCTCCGCCCTGGAGCCGACGTTCGGCGGCATCAACCTCGAAGACATCAAGGCGCCGGAATGTTTCGAGGTCGAGCGCCAGCTGCGCGAGAAGATGGACATCCCCGTCTTCCACGACGACCAGCACGGCACGGCGATCATCGTCGCGGCGGCAGTGCTGAACGGCCTGGAGCTTGCCGGCAAGTCGCTGCATGAGGCGAAGATCGTCGCTTCGGGTGCCGGTGCGGCAGCGCTCGCCTGCCTCAACCAGCTCGTCGTGCTCGGCGCGAAGGTGGAGAACATCTGGGTGCACGACATCGAAGGCCTCGTCTACAAGGGCCGCGAAGCGCTGATGGACCAGTGGAAATCCGTCTACGCACAGGAGACGGACAAGCGCCAGCTGTCCGAATCGATCGACGGCGCCGACGTCTTCCTCGGCCTTTCGGCTGCCGGCGTGCTGAAGCCGGAACTGCTCGCCCGCATGGCCGAGCGCCCGCTCATCATGGCGCTCGCCAACCCGACGCCGGAAATCATGCCGGAAGAGGCACGCGCCGCGCGTCCCGACGCGATGATCTGCACCGGCCGTTCGGATTTCCCCAATCAGGTCAACAACGTTCTCTGCTTCCCTTACATCTTCCGCGGCGCGCTCGATTGCGGCGCGCGCACGATCAACGAGGAGATGAAGATGGCGGCGGTGCGCGCCATCGCAGCGCTCGCCCGCGAGGAGGTGTCGGACGTCGCCGCGCGCGCCTATTCCGGCGACACGCCGAGCTTCGGGCCGAACTACCTGATCCCCTCGCCCTTCGACCAGCGCCTCATCCTGCGCATCGCGCCGGCCGTGGCGCGCGCGGCGGCCGAAACCGGCGTCGCGACGCGCCCGATCACCGATTTTGACGCCTATCTGGACCAGCTCAACCGCTTCGTCTGGCGCTCCGGCTTCATCATGAAGCCGATCTTCGCCGCCGCGAAGAACGCCGCCAAGAAGCGCGTGATCTTTGCCGAAGGCGAGGACGAACGCGTGCTGCGCGCCGCCCAGGTGCTGCTGGAGGAGGAGATCGCCAAGCCGATCCTCATCGGCCGTCCGCACATCATCGAGACGCGCCTGAAGCGTTACGGCCTGCGCGTGCGCCCGCATGTGGATTTCGAAGTGGTGAACCCGGAAGACGATCCGCGCTTCCGTGATTATGTCGACGACTATTTCCGCATCGTCGGCCGCAAGGGCGTGATCCCGGAAGCCGCCCGCACCATCGTGCGTACCAACCAGACGGTCATCGGCGCGCTCGCCGTCAAGCGCGGCGAGGCCGATGCGCTGATCTGCGGCGTCGAAGGGCGCTATGCCCGCCACATGCGCGATGTCAGCCAGATCATCGGCAAGAAGGGCGGCGTGCTGAATTTCTCCGCCCTCAGCCTACTGATCTCTCAGCGCGGCGCGACCTTCTTCACCGACACCTACGTCACCTGCGAGCCGACGGCTGCGGAAGTGGCGCAGATGACGGTGATGGCCGCCCAGGAAATCCGCCGCTTCGGCATCACGCCGCGCGCCGCCCTTGTCTCGCATTCGAATTTCGGTTCACGCGATTCGGAAAGCGCCTTCAAGATGCGCAAAGCCATGGCGCTGGTGCGCGACATGGACCCGACGCTGGAAGCCGACGGCGAAATGCACGGCGATGCTGCCATCTCCGAGGCGCTGCGCCAGCGCGTCATGCCGGATTCGACGCTGACCGGTGAAGCCAACCTGCTCGTCTTCCCGAACCTCGACGCCGCCAACATCGCGCTCGGCGTGGTGAAGACCATGACGGATTCGCTGCATGTCGGCCCGATCCTGCTCGGCGCTGCGCTTCCCGCCCATATCCTGTCGCCGTCCGCCACCTCGCGCGGCGTCGTCAACATGGCGGCGCTTGCCGTGGTGGAAGCCTCCTACCCGGTTTGATCGGAAATCCTTGCGCCTTACGAAACGGCCGCCGCCTCGGCGGCCGTTTTCGTTTGCGCGGCCGGTCGCGCCGCGTCGTGCGCCTCCCACCAATCGCCCAGCGCATCGACCAGTGGCATCAGCGTGTGGCCGGCGGGCGTGAGGTCATACTCGACGCGCAGCGGATAGCCGTCGAAGACGGTGCGCTCGACGATTCCGGCCTGTTCCAGCTTGCGCAGTTCGAGCGTCAGGATGCGGTGCGAGACAGTGGGATTGTCGCGGCGCAGGTCGCTGAATCGCTTCGTGCCGTCCTTCAGATAGTAGATCAAGAGCGTCGGCCAGCGGCCACCGAGCACCTGCATGACCTCCTCGATCGGGCAACGGGAAACGAGATCCTTCATGGCGGGCTCCGGCGTGGTGACAAAAATGTGCGTAATTTACATGGGGGCGGAGAGCGCTTAGGTCCAGTGTCGCTGCGCAGCGTGGTCAACAGAAATCACGGAGAACACCATTGGAACCGATCCTCATCTACGGCTTTCCCGCCGGAAGCTCCATGGGCCTCGTCTCGTCCCTCGAATGGCTCGGCAAGCCCTACAGGCTCTGCCGCGTAGACATGCTGGGCGAAATGCGCGACCCATCCTATGCCCGCCTCAACGCCCGGCATGAAACACCGGCGCTCGTCACCGACGACGGCCGGGTCATCACCGAAACCATGGCGATCGCCCACTGGTTTGCCGCGCGGGACACCGAACGCCGCATCAGCTTCGCCCCCAAGTCCCCCGAGGCCGATCGCATGCACCAGTTGATGGCCTATCTCAACACCGGCTTCACCGGCGCCTTCAGCCCGCTCTGGTCCGCGCTCGAAATGGAGACGCCGGACCCGGTCTTGCAGCAATCGCTCAGGACATGGGGCCGCAAAGCCGTCATCGAGCGGCACGACAAGCTGGAAGCCATGCTCGGCGACACGGCCTACCTCGTCGGCGACCATCCCACCCTCGCAGACGGCGTCCTGATCGGCGTCGCCCGCTGGCTGGACTACCACGAGGTGGCCCCCGCCAGCCGCTGGCCCCGCATCGAAGCCATCCGCCGCCGGCTGGAGGCAGACCCGGCGGTGCGCTTTGCAACAGCCCTGGAGGACGGCGAAACCCCGGTCGGCTCCGGTGCCTTCAAGGGGCACATACCACTCGCCGAGGTCATCGAACACTTCGGCCGCGCCTAACGGTGGTGGACCGGGTCGTGCACCCGGTTCAGATCGCTGCCGAACCTCGCCCCCACTCTCTACGTCATCCTCGGGCTCGCCCCGAGGATCCAGGCGGCCCCGCTGCGTGGATGGTCGGCTCAAGCCCGACCATGACGGAGGAGAGATGCACCCAAAAGCTCCAGCCGCCGTGTGATGCCGATCGCCTCCAGGAACGGTTCGTCATGGCTGACGACGAGCAATGCACCGTCATAGGCGCGCAGGCCCGCCTCCACCGCCTCGATCGAGTCGATGTCCAGATGGTTCGTCGGCTCGTCGAGGATGAGCAGCGGCGGCGGTGTGGCGCCGCCGAGCACGCAGGCAAGGCCGGCGCGCAGCAGCTGGCCGCCGCTGAGGCTGCCAACGATCTGCAAGGCGGCGTCAGCGCGGAACATGAAGCGCGCCAGCGCTGCCCGGCAGGCGTTTTCATCGGCAGCCGGGTTGATCCGGCGAAAGTTGTCGCGGATCGACAGCGCCGGATCGAGCAGGCTCACGCGCTGGTCGAGCATGGCGAAGTCGGTGAAGCGGCGCACGCTTCCCTGCCATGGCTGGATGTCTCCGGTGACGAGCCCCAGAAAGGTCGTCTTGCCGGAACCGTTCGGCCCCGTCACGGCGACCCGCTCCGGGCCGGTCATGGCGAAGGAGAGGTCACGGATAACGGGCCGCTCCGGCAGATAGCCTGCCGTGACGCCCTCCATCTTCAGCACCGATTTTCCCGTGGCGAGATGGGTCGGCGGCACGCTGACGGTGAGCGGCTGGAGGATTTCGATGCGTTCGCGCGCCGCCGCCACGGCATCCGCCGCCTGCCCCTGCCGGCTTTCGGCAAGCCGGGCATTCGCACCGCTGGTCAGCTCGCTGCGCTCCTTCATCGCGCCCAGCATGATGCGCGGGATGTCGCCCCTCGCCTTCTTGCGGCGTCCGGCGCTGTCCTTGCGCGCCTTGCGCTCGGCGATGGTCTGCATGGTGCGCGCCACCTCCGCGGCCTGCTTTTCCGCATCCGCGAGGTCGCGATGCGCGGCGGCGAGCTCCTGCGCCTTGCGGGCGCGATAGGCGCTCCAATTGCCGCCGTAGCGGGTGGCGCCAAGCGTGGTGAGTTCGACGATCGCGTCCATGGTTTCGAGCAGCTCGCGGTCGTGGCTGACGACGATCGCGCCGGCCCGCCAGCCGGCCAGCATGTCGATCACTGCCCGGCGCCCATCGCGGTCGAGATTGTTCGTCGGCTCGTCGAGCAGCAGGAAATCCGGTTCCGCGAAAATCAGGGCAGCAAGTGCTGCCCGCGTGCGCTGCCCGCCGGAGAGCGACGCAAGCGGCGTTTCCGGCGCGGCCTCCAGCCCGACACGCGCCAGCGCTGCGGAAAGCCGCGCCTCCAGCGTCCAGTCAGCGTCAGCGAGTTCAAGCGCCTCAGCCTCGCCGCGCTCGGCGCGGGCGAGCAGATCGAGCGCGTCGACGATGCCGAACAGGCTGGCGATGGTCTCGTCGGCAAAGACTTGCACGCTCTGGCGCAACAGGCCGAGCGTGCCATCGACGGTGACGGTGCCGGCCTGCGGCACCAGATCGCCGGTGACGAGTTTCAGCAGCGTGGTCTTGCCGACGCCATTGCGGCCGATGAGGCCGGCGCGCTCGGCGCCGAAGGTCAGGTCGAGATCGGAAAGAAGGGTGTGGCCGTCAGGCGTGGACCAGGTGATTTTGGAAAGCGTGATGGAATGCGGCATGGATGGAAAATTCCCCGAGGACAAAACGACGTCGATTTGTGGTCGGGTTGAAATCCATGGTGCACCATCCGGTCGGCATTGACGATGCCGGACATTTAGGGCCGGACCGGCCGCCTTGCAAGGGCAGCACGGCCGATCCGACGATTCGTCAGGGTCAGGCCGAAGGCTGCTTCAGCCGCTTCGACCATTCATCGGCCTTGCCCTTGCCGGCATCCTTCCAGGGCGAGCCCTTGAGGCCGAGCTTGGCGCGAAAACCCATCGCATTGATGATCAGCCGGTTCATGCCGGACGCGATGAAAGGCAGCGAGGCGATGTGCAGGCCGGTGAACGGCAGGAACGGATTGCGGCGCAGCGACCCGTAGATCTCGATGCGCGTCGTCGTCTTGTAGCTCGGGCTGCGGGCATGGAAACCATGCGTATCGGCGACGATCAGCGTGTTGGCCTTGACCGTCATCTTGACCGGCTGGACATAACCCAGCGCCGAAAGCTCGTCCGGCATGATGCGCAGCGAGCCGCGGGCGGAATATTTGTTCTCGATCGAATCGGCGTTCTCGCTGATGCGGCGCTCCCAGGCGAGGCGCTGCGGCGTCATCTCGTGCGAGCCCGGCACGTAGGAGAACGGACCGTCCTCCTCGCCGACATCGCGCAGGAACAGCCAGGCCTTGGCGGTCGGCTGGAACGTATCGCTGTGCAGCGCGGTCTGCGGGTCCGTCGAGCCCTGCGTGACGACCGACGGCAGCGCCATCACCACCTGCACGACGAGCAGCGGCTGGCCGTCATGCGAGGAGACGTAGCGCAGCAGATTGGTGACGCGCGGATCATTGCGCGCGGCCTTGAAGCCCGGCAGGCTTTCCAAGTCGCTGTCGTCGATGATGGCGCGGCGTGTGACGGTCTCTCCCTGCAGCATGTCGTAGCGCTCGAAATCACGCTCGGCGATCTCGCGGGTCACCGCGGCAAAAACCTCGGGCGACAGAAAGTCCTCGATCTTCACAAAGCCGTTTTCGGCATATTGCCGGCGATATTCCGGAGCGACGAGCTTTTCCAGCTTGGTGCGGCGCCAGGCGGCCATGCGCATGGCGAGCGAGACGCGCTTCTCGTGCAATCCCTTGCGGTTCAGCCATTTGCTGCCGATGACGGGATTGTCGGCGAAGGATTTTGCGCCGGATGCGAGCTGGAGCGCGTAGAATGGGCTCAACAAAACTGACGAAATCCGCATGTTCACCTGCCTGTGAAGGGCCGGTCTTCCGCCAAACGGCGGCTGCGCGGCGACGGGCGCATAACCGGCTGTTGTATGTGCGCAGAGTGCTACACCAAGCCCCCGGCGAGATCAATTGCGGGCAGCAGGCAAAAAGATGAATACGCAACTCATATTTTCCCGCGCGCATTAATCACAAATGCGGGAGCACGTTGCGCTTCCCTTCATGCAGCCTATGATAGGATATGCTTATGCGGCCGGACCACGGCCCCGACAGTTTCACAGGATCGACGATTTGAAAGGTTTGACCCGCCTTCTGTTTGCCGTTGCGACCGGCTTGCCGCTCTTGTTTTCGGGCGGCACGGCGGCAGCGGCGGTGTGCGAGCAGATACAGGCGGAGCTTGCGAACCTGCCCAAGGTGGTGGTCGACACGGCGAGCGCGCGCAAATATGCCGGCGCCATCGCCCGCCAGAACATCCAGCTTCGCAAGGCCAAGAGCGACCAGCGTCGGCTCGGCTGCTCCGGCGGCAGCATCATCGTCGTCGGCGGCGCCAATGCGGCGGCCTGCGACACGCTCTCGACGGTCATCGGCAAGATGGAGCGCAACCTCGACATCCTCGACAAGAAGCGCCGCGAATTCGCCGGCGGCACCTCGTCGCAGGGCAAGCGCACCCGCCTGACCGCGCTGCTCGCAAGCAACGGCTGCAATGACGAGGCGAAGATGGTGCCGATCGCGGCGACCGAAACGCTGCGCACGCTCGATGAAAAACGCACGCTCCCGCTCGGCACCACGCCGGAGGGCAGCGAGCGTCTGCAATTGCGCTCGCTCGGCGGTGGTTCCGGCCATGGCAACCTGCGCACCGTCTGCGTGCGCACCTGCGACGGCGGCTTCTTCCCGATCTCGTCGGGCGCAACCCCGCTCGATTTCCGCCGCGACCAGCAGGTCTGCGCGATGATGTGCCCCGAGACGCAGACCGAACTGTTCTACCAGTCGATGACGAGCGGCCAGGAGACGGACCAGATGACCTCTACGGTCACCGGCCGGCCCTATTACGAAATGCCGAACGCCTTCTCCTACCGCACGCGCGACCTCTCCAAGCCCGGCGCCTGCGGCTGCAATCTCTCGGCCTATTACCAGGAGATGATCAAGCGCGAGAAGGCGCTGAAGGGCAGCGAGACTGCGAGCACCGGCAGGGATAATGACGAGCAAGGTGGCTCGATCACCACCATCCACACGCTGCCGAAGAAAGACGAAACGCCGGCCAAGCTGCCGGTGAAGGTCGAGGAACGCGACTACGACCCGGCGAAGAGCAAGGTGCGCACGGTCGGCCCGGTCTTCCTGCCGGCCAACGAATCCGCCATCGATCTCGGCCGCCCGGCCGATGCCGGCGTCAACTGACGCCCGCGTCCGGCCAGCGCTCCTCGAACACCAGGTCCTCCAGCGGCAGGCGCTGCCGCCATCCCTTCACCGCAAGCTCCGGCTCGGCATAGAGCCGGTCGACCAGGCCGACGCAGAGCCAGGCGACGATCTCGACATGCTCCGGAATGCCGAGGATATTTCGGATGTCGGCGTCATGGAAGATGCTGACCCAGCCGACGCCCACACCTTCCGCCCGCGCCGCAAGCCAGAGGTTCTGCACCGCACAGACCGTGGAATAGACATCCATGCGCGGATTGTGCGTGCGCCCCAGAACGACGGTCCCGCCGCGCGTCGAGTCGCAGGTGACGCAGATGGAGAGCGGCGCCTTGAGGATGCCCTCGAGTTTTAGCGCGCGGTATTGCGTCTGTCGCTCACCATCGAACATCGCAGCCGCTTCCGCATTCGCCTTCAGGAAAGCGGCATGCACCGCGCGCCGGGTCGCCTCGCTGCGCACCAGCAGAAAATTCCACGGCTGCATGAAGCCGACCGAGGGCGCGCTGTGGGCGGCGTGCAGCAGGCGCCCCACAAGATCGTCCGGCAAGGGATCTGGCAAAAACTGGTCGCGCACGTCGCGGCGCGTTTCGATGGCATGGTAGACGGCGGCCTTGTCCTCGCTGGAAAAGGCGCCCGCCCCGACCAGAAGGTCGCACGGTTCGGCTCGCATCGTCATCTCCCCAACAATGCGCAAAACCTTCCGCCGTCCGCGCGGTTCGGTCTATCTTGCCAGGCCGGTCTTCTGACTTCGGGTCACGCGCCCCGCACCTGCCTTCCCGGTTGAACAACCAGTGGCAAAAGCCTGAATCGATTCAAGCTTTTACGATGCGAACCATCCCCGTCACAGCGCTGGGCACGTTCCGGACTTGAGGCTCTCACCCGCACCGGATTCCCGATTCTCCTGCGAAACGCAGGCACCTGACGGAAACGATATGCGCATGGCTTGGCGGCGCGATCAAGCCTGCCCGCGCCGCGCACCGGCCTGTCAGCGCCCTATATCAGGCCGCGCGCGCCTCGCCGGCCTCGATGATCATCTCCTGGCCGACATGATCCGCATGGACGGCGCGGTTTCGGCCGGCGTTCTTGGCGGCGTAGAGCGCGGCATCCGCCATCACCATCACATCGTGCACCGAGCCGCCGTGCTGCGGGAACTGCGCGATGCCCGCGCTGCCGCCGATGACGAGCAACTGGCCGTCATAGGCGATCGGCACCTGCGTATCGCGCACGAGACTACCGGCAAGCTCCAGCAGCGCCTCGCAGCTCCGCTCGCCGGTGAGCAGCACGGAGAATTCATCGCCGCCAAGACGGGCGACGCAGCCCTGCTTGCCGATACGATCGGAAAAACGCCGGGCGACGGCCTGTAGCACGGCGTCACCGGCCGCGTGGCCATGCCGGTCGTTGACCGCCTTGAACTTGTCGAGGTCGAGCGCGAGAATGGCGAAGGGCTTGGTCTCGCCCTTGCGGATGGCGCGGCGCACCTCCTCGTCGAAGCCGCTGCGGTTCTTCAGCCCCGTCAGCGTGTCATGCCGCGCGAGGAAGGCGTTTTTCGCCTCGCTACGCTGGAGCGCCTTGATGAGGGCAGAGAAGCGCAGCGTGACGAAGAGCATGACGCCGGCGAAGACCAGCACGAACATCGCGATCTGCGGCAGCGCCGAGCGCCAGACGAAGGAGCCCGGCATATTCGGCCGCCAGGAGGCGACCATGGGATTGTAGGCATCGGCGCCGACCGGCGTCATTACCAGCCCCGGCTCCTGCGTCACGATGGGGGTAAAGCCGAGATCGTGCACGCCGAGTCGTCGCTCGGTGTTCGCCAGCATCTTTTTCGAGACCGGCTTGACGGTGATGAGCAGTGTCGGCTCCAGCCGGTGGGCCGGGATATAGAGCGACTTCGGAACGACGGCCTGCACGACGACGATGCTCATGACGCGGTCGATGAGGCGCATGCCGGTGACATGGATTTCCGGCAGCGCCGGGGTCAGGAGGTCGGGATCCTCCTTCGCGCGCGCCACCTGCCAGCCGCCGCGGTCCGGCGAGAGCGCCTCACGATACTTGCGCTCGGCCTTGTGGGTGAGATCGCTTACCCAATGCAGCTTTTCGCGCGCCTTGCTCTCGGAAACCTTTTCCCCGCGATAAACGCCGAGCACCTTTTCGCCGTCCGGCGAAGCGAAGATCATCCAGGAGAAACCGAAGTCGGACCACATCCAGTCACGCAGCTGGTCCCGCACGAAGGCGTCGCCCGGCATGCCGTCTGCAAGCTCGTTGAAGCTCTTGTCCCAAAAGGAAAGCTGGCTCTGGTACTGTACGACCTGGTCGATCTGGTGGCCGAACTCGTTGCGCACCAGCGTGCGCTCGGTCTCGGCGACAAAACTGTCGGCCCGCTCGATCGCGTAGTCGAGCACGAGGTAATTGGCGGCGCCGAACAGCAGCACGATTATCACGGCCGCCGTCCGGATCACCAAACCAACACCGCGTCGCCGTGTCGCGCGGCTTTCTTCCGCTTTGCTCGTCATCTCTGCCCCTGCCTGTCCCCCGCCCGGTTTTCCGGACATTGTTGAACAAAGGCTACAGGCAAGACGGCAAAAATCGCTTAAGCGGGCTGGTGAGCAAAAACTTAACTTGCGCTCACCGGATATCGAGAGATCAGGCGGCCGGCGCGTAGCGCACGAATGCGAATTTTTCGCCGTCCGGCGCCCAGTTCGGCACGTTCATCGTGCCCTGCCCGCCGAACAGCGGGAAGAGTTCGCGTGCATTGCCGCCATCCATGTCCATCAGGCGCAGGCGCACGTTGAGATCGCGCGGATGGTCGAAGACATCGCCATCATAGGAGAGCACCAGCAAGTGCCGGCCGTCGGGCGACGGATGCGGGAACCAGTCGCCATAGGGGCTGTCGGTGATGCGCGTGGGCTCGCTACCGTCGGGTCGCACCCGCCAGATCTGCATGCGGCCGGTGCGGCTGGAGTTGAAATAGATCCATTCGCCATCCGCCGAATAATCCGGCCCGTCGTTGCGCCCTTCGCCAAAGGTCAGCCGCCGCTCCTCGCCGCCCGCGACCGGGATCGTGTAGATATCGAAGAGATCGCCGCGGATGCCGCAATAGGCGAATGTCGGCCCATCCGGCGACCAGCCATGCCAGTAGGACGGCAGGTTCGGCGTCACCAGCCGCGGCGTCCCGCCCTCCGCCGGCAGCACATAGATCGCCGACTTGCCGAACTCCACCTTGTCGCTGATCGCCAGCAACGTGCCATCGGGCGAGAGCCCGTGGTCGTTGTTGCAGAGCGTCGCAAACCCCGTGTCGATCTGCACCGGCTCGCCGCCATCCAGCGAAAGGCGATACAGCAACCCGTCGCCATTGATCACCAGGAAACGCCCATCCCGCGAAAAATTCGGCGCCTCGACCAACCGCTCCGTTTGCCAGACGACCTGGGTCTCACCGGTGACGATATCGTGGATCTCGACGGAACTGCGCATGGGTTCTCCTGCCGTTATCGCTGCTCATCCATCGCCGGCAACAGCTTCCGGCAGATCGATTGCATCAGCACGACATTGCTCTGGTCGCGCCAGGTCGAAACGAAACCCCAGACCAACAACAAAAGGATGCAGGTGAAGGCCACACCGACGATGACGAGGCTGCCGGTCGCAAGGCCGTAGATTCCGAACACCGCCGGTGTTGCGAAATAGGCGACCTGCGCCGAAACCTGCCGGGCGGCCGACATGTCGCTCAGCGACCACAACCGGATGAGCCTGATCTCCTCGGTCGTGAAATCCGGGCGGTTTTCATCACCGCCCGGCTCGCTGGAGCGCGCCTCCATGTTCAGCCCCGATCCCGGAACCGGTTGGTGATCGGGTAACGGCGGTCGCGGCCGAAGTTCTTCTTGGTGATTTTTACGCCCGGCGCCGACTGGCGGCGCTTGTATTCGGCGATGTAGAGCAGGTGCTCGATGCGATGCACCGTCGCCACGTCATGGCCGCGCGAAACGATCTCCTCGGTGCTCATCTCCTTTTCGACGAGGCATTCGAGGATGTCGTCGAGCACCGGATAGGGCGGCAGCGAATCCTGGTCGGTCTGGTTGGGGCGCAGCTCGGCGGACGGCGCCTTGTCGATGATGTTCTTCGGGATCACCTCGCCCGTGGGGCCGAGCGCGCCCGGCGGCGTGTGCTCATTGCGCCAGCGCGACAGCGCATAGACCTGCATCTTGTAGAGGTCCTTGATCGGGTTGAAGCCGCCGTTCATGTCGCCGTAGAGCGTGGCGTAACCGACAGACATTTCCGACTTGTTTCCGGTGGTGACGACCATCGAGCCGAACTTGTTGGAGACGGCCATCAGGATCGTGCCGCGCGTGCGGCTCTGCAGGTTTTCTTCCGTGATGCCCTCTTCCGTGCCTTCGAAGAGTTCCGAAAGCGAGGAGAGGAAGCCGCTCACCGGTGCTTCGATCGGCACGATGTCATAACGGCAGCCGAGCAGCTTGGCGCAATCGGCCGCATCCTTCAGCGAATCCTTCGAGGTATAGCGGTAGGGCAGCATGATGCAGCGCACCCGCTCCTCGCCCAACGCATCCACGGCGATCGCCGCGCAGATCGCCGAATCGATGCCGCCGGACAGCCCGAGCACGACATTCTTGAAGCCGTTCTTGTTGACGTAATCGCGGAAGCCGAGCAGGCAGGCGCGGTAATCCGCCTCCTCGTGCTCGGGAATGCGCGACATCGGCCCGCCGTCGCAGACCCAGCCGTCGCCGCGCTTCTTCCAGGTGGTGAGCGCGATCGTTTCCTCGAACTGGCTCATCTGGAAGGCAAGCGACTTGTCCGTGTTAAAGGCGAAGCTCGCGCCGTCGAACACCAGTTCGTCCTGGCCGCCGAGCTGGTTGGCGTAGATGAGCGGCAGCCCGGTCTCGATGACCTGCTTCAGCACCACCTGGTGGCGCACGTCGACCTTGGCGCGATAATAGGGCGAACCGTTCGGCGACAGCAGGATTTCGGCGCCGCTTTCGGCCAGCGTCTCGCAGACGCCGAGCTCGCCCCAGATATCCTCGCAGATCGGAATGCCGAGGCGCACGCCGCGGAAATTGACAGGGCCGGGCATGGCGCCCTGGTCGAAGACGCGTTTCTCGTCGAACTCGCCGTAGTTCGGCAGATCGACCTTATCGCGCACCGCGATCACCTTGCCGCCGTCGAGCACGGCGACGGCGTTGTAGCGACCGGTCTCGTCCTGCCGGGGAAAGCCGATGATGACGCCGGGCCCACCGTCGGCGGTGTCGTTGGCGAGGTCGTCCACCGCGCGGCGGCAGGCCTTCAGGAAGGCGGGTTTCAGCACGAGGTCTTCCGGCGGATAGCCGGAAATGAAGAGCTCCGTCAGAAGCAGCAGGTCGGCGCCCTGGCGGGCGGCGTCCTCGCGCGCGGCGCGCGCCTTGGCGAGATTGCCGGCAACGTCGCCGACGGTCGGGTTCAATTGCGCAATAGCGATGCGCAGCGTCGCCTTTTCAGTCTCGGAAGTCATGTCTGCGGACCCGTTTCCTCATGGTGTCCGATCCTGCGGCCGCGCCTCGCTGCCGCACTCTCGAACGGTCGACAAGCTCTTTAGAGCATGACGGGCGCTTTGGGAATGAAGGCCGGTGGGGTTTGCGTGCGGTTTGCGCGCGCTTTCGGCGCAAACCCCGGTTTTTCAGCGTCTCGCGCCGAACATTGCCGCGATGCAACAGGGGGAACCAAAGCACTGGATGAACGTTGCAGAAACCGTTCATCTCCTGTTCAAGATGACATCCATATGACAATGGTACGAAAGTTTTATGAAGTTTGGAGATGGCCTTGGCCCTGTTCACTCCCACCGCCGTGGCTATCGAAGCCGCCGAAGGCCTTGCCGTTGAAGCAGGCTTTTTCGCGCGTCATATCAAGGCGTTGGCGGTCCTGCGTTCGCTCGCCGTCTCCCTGCTTCTCGCCCTCCTGACCGTCGTTGCCGTCGAGCTTATCACGCGCGGCTCGGTCGACCAGACCTGGCTCTACTTCACCAACCCCGAACAGCCCGCCTGGACCACCACGGGCGTGTTCTTCCTGCTCTACCTCGCCATCGATGCGCTTATCGGCCGGCAGCACAAGGCCGTGCTGCTCGTCTCGCCGCTCGTCGTGCTGATGGGTGTCATTTCTCAGCAGAAACAGGTCTTTCTGACCGATCCGCTCTATCCGACCGACCTGCTCTTCGGCCGCCAGATCATGGAGCTGATGCCGGTGCTGGTGCAGGACCGGCCGTGGACGGCCGCAGCCCTTGCACTGACCGTCGTCGCGTCCGTCGTCGCCCTCATCAGCCTCTGGGTCTTCGCCTGGCGCCGCTTCCGGCCGCTGACGAAGAAGGAGCGCCTGACGCGGCTCGCCGTCGCGCTGCCGCTCATCGCGGGCTTCGTCTCCATCATGGACTACAACGAGTTCTCCTGGGTCCGCGACCGGCTCAAGGTCTTCCCGATCATGTGGGACCAGGCGGAGAACTATCGCCACAACGGCTTCGTCATGGCTTTCGCCATCAACCTGCCGATGGCCAACGTGCAGGCGCCTGCCGGCTACATGGTCGATGCGATCGACAAGATCCCGTCGAAGCCGCTGCCGGCCGGCACCACGCACCGCTCCAAGCCCGATGTCATTGTGGTGATGAGTGAATCGCTGTGGGATCCGACGCGCATCCAGAGCGTGAAACTCTCCGCCGATCCGATGCCGGTGATCCGCGAAAGCCAGAGCGGCAACGTCTTCTCGCCGGAATTCGGCGGCCTCACCGCCAATGTCGAGTTCGAGGCGCTGACCGGCTTCTCCAATGCCTTCCTGCCAACGGGCAGCATTCCCTACCAGCAATATGTGCGCAAGCCGATCCCGTCGCTTGCCACCTTCTTCCGGGCGGAAGGCTACACGGCGCGCGCCATCCATCCGTTCTCCGGCTGGTTCTGGAACCGCTCCAGCGTCTACAAGGCCTTCGGCTTCCAGACCTTCAAGGACGTCGACAAGATGCCGCCGCTCGCAAAACGCGGCAACTTCACATCGGACGAGGCGCTGACCAAGGAGATCATCCGCCAGGCGGATGCGCAGGAAGACCCTTTCTTCTTCTTCACCGTCACGCTCCAGGGCCACGGCCCTTATGATGACGGGCGTTATGCGAAGACGGACATTGCCGTGGACGGCAAGCTCGATGCGCGCGACAACCGCATGCTCGCCAGCTACGCCCAGGGCGTGAAGGAAGCGGACCAGAGCCTGAAGATGCTGATGGACTGGGCGAAGACGCGCGACCGCGAGACGATCATCGTCGTCTTCGGCGATCACCTGCCGCCGCTCAACACGGTCTACCAGAACTCCGGCTACATGAAGGGCATCACCGCCTCGCGCAAGGGCTCGCCCGAGCAGATGCAGAAGGAGCACGAAACGCCGCTCGTCATCTGGTCGAACAAGACCGGCACGGAAAAGGAGATCGGCACGATCAGCCCGGCCTTCCTGTCCTACTACATCCTCAAGGAAGCCGGCTTCGAGCATCCCTACTATACCGGCTTCCTCGGCGCGGTGCATGACAAGCTGCGCGTCATCGACCGCTACATGCTGATCGACGCCAAGGGCAAGGGCACGGCCGGCTGGGCGCGCAAGAAGACGATCGACCCGCTGGTGCGCGACTTCCGCTTCCTGCAGCACGACATCATGTTCGGCAAGCAATACGGTCTCGAACGCTTCTTCAATTCCCATGCGGAACTGATGGCGGCGGGCTTCTAAACAGGTCTAGGCTAGGGCTCCGATTCCCCTTTCCGGAGCCTGGCCCATGAGACCCTTCGACGACGCCGCCCAGATCCTTTTCGGCAAAGCCGCCAGCGAACTCGACGAGACCGAGCGGGAAGTGCTGCTGCACTCCCGCGAAGGCCGCATCCTGTCGGAAGACAGGAACGTCGCCTATGAGGCCAAACAATCGTTCGGCGAACGCATAGCCGACGACATCGCCCGCATCGGCGGCTCGTGGGGCTTTATCATCGGCTTTTTCATCTTCCTGGTCGTCTGGACGGTTTCCAATACGATCCTGCTCACCCGCGACGCCTTCGACCCCTACCCCTTCATCTTCCTGAACCTCGTTCTGTCCATGCTCGCTGCCATCCAGGCGCCGATCATCATGATGTCGCAGAACCGGCAGGCCGCCCGCGACCGCTTCGAGGCCTCCAAGGACTATGAGGTCAACCTCAAGGCGGAGATCGAGTTGATCGCTCTACACCACAAGATTGATACGCACTTCATCGACGAGATCGCAGGGCTCAAGCGCGAAGTTCTGCGCTTGCACAACATATTAGAAGGGCGAAACTAAATAGCGCACAATCAAAAAGTGCTTCAGAATAAAACAGCGCAATCTAAAGGGGAACTTAAGATTCAGGGTGCACCATGACCTCAGCATCCATTGGTGGATGCGGACAGCCTCGTCACAATCCTAAGGAGGAGATGTCATGTATGCTCTGTCCCGCCTTTGCAAGGATCGCGCTGGCACGTCGGCAATCGAGTTTGCGATCATCGCGCCACTCTTCTTTCTCGTGCTCTTCACGATCATTGCCTACGGCATCTACCTGAGCGTCGCGAGTTCCGTGCAACAGATCGCCGCCGATGCAGCCCGTACGGCGGTCGCGGGTATTAATTCGACGGAACGGGTCACGCTGGTAAACCGCTATCTCGAAGCGTCACGGTTTGATTACTCCTTTATAAATCGCTCGAAGATGCAGGTGGTGATTGGGGACGATCCTGGTAATTCGGATCAATTCACGGTCGTCATCTCCTACGATTCAAGCGATTTGCCCATCTGGGGCCTCTTCACCTTCGTGCTCCCCGGGAAAAAGATCGAGCGCTATGCCACTGTTCGCGTAGGAGGGCTTTGACGCATGAAGGTGCCCAAAACACTCCTCAAGGATCGCGCAGGCAACATCGGCACCCTCGCAGCCCTGAGCCTGCCCCTCCTGATTTTTTCGATCGCGCTCGGCGTTGACTATAGCTACCTCACGCTGCAACAGCGCCAATTGCAGACGGAAGCGGATCTTGCCGCCATCGCCGCCGCTGCAAGCGTCGGCGATGCCGAACAATCGGCCGCCACCTACTTTGCACTCAACAACCTGCCGATCTCCGTGACCGGTAAGGACGGCAAGGTCATCCCCGCGGTGATCACGCCCAGCAACGCCAAGTTGACGCAGGGAACAGCGCTTGTCGAGCGCGGGCGCTATACTGCAGACCCCGCTATTGCACCGGAAGCGCGCTTCAAGACTGCCACCACGGATGCGGACGCCGCCCGCGTCATGCTTTCAAGGAAAGCCGACCTCTTTGTCTCCTCGCTCTTCATGCAGAACTCGCTGACGCTTTCGGCCACGGGCTCCGCCGCCCGCTCCAAGACAGCCTCCTTCTCCATCGGCACGCGTCTTGCCAGCCTCAATGGCGGCATCCTGAATGCGCTGCTCGGGAAACTCCTCGGCACGAACCTCTCGCTCAACGTCATGGACTACCGGGCGCTGGTCGATACCGACATTTCGGTCCAGCCGTTCCTGAAGGCGATTGCGACGAACCTCAACCTGACGGCCGGCACCTATGAGGATGTGCTGAACGCCGGCGTGACCATGCCGCAACTTCTCACCTCGATGGCCGCCGTCGAGGGGCTTTCCGGCCCCGTACGGTCAGCCCTGCGGCTGCTGGAGCAGGCAACGGCCGGCAGCAAGGTGAAACTGCCGCTGTCGCGCATCCTTAACCTCGATCCGAAGAAAGGCCTAACGATTGGAACCGGCGGCGACTGGAAGATGTCGATCAACGCCTTGCAGATGATCTCTTCCGCGGCCGCGCTGGCGAATGGAACGAACCAGGTCGCCCTCGACCTCGGCACGGTTGTGCCCGGCCTTGGCGCCGTTACCGTGGACCTCGCAATCGGCGAACCGCCGGTGGAGACACCGTCGAACAGGCTTGGCGCGCCGGGCACCGCGGTGCGCAGCGCCCAGACGCGGCTTGCGGTCGAGGTGAACATTGATGGCCTCGCAGTGCTTGCTGGCCTGCGTGTCAAGCTGCCGCTTTATATCGAGGTCGCCGCGTCGGAGGCAAAGCTTGCCGATATCCGCTGTCTTGGCGGTTCGGCCAGCAATGCCAGTGTGGCCATCGACGCAGTGGCGGGCGTTGCGGAAATCGCGCTTGGCAAGGTCAACCCCTCGGTGCTGTCGCATTTCTCCGATGAGCCCCGCGTGGAAAAGGCCCGCATTGTCGATTCGGCGCTTTTAAGCGTCGATGCGCGAGCACCCGGCGAGGCGATGAATCTGACAAAAACTCACCTCACCTATACATCGGCAGAAGTCGCCGCCGGAACGACGAAATCCATATCGACCCGCGACACGCTCTCCTCCACCATTCAGACCATGCTGGGAGACATGGAGCTGGAGATCAACGTCAAGCTGCTCGGCCTGCCGATCAACGCGTCGATCCTGACGTCCGCGCTCGCCACCACGCTCGGCGCCGTGACGCCGGCGCTCGACCAGCTGCTCTACAACCTGCTGCTGGTTGCCGGCGTCAGGATTGGCGAGGCCGACATCCGCGTCACGGGCGTCTCCTGCAAACGCCCTGCCCTCGTCCAGTAGCCCTCAGTGGCCCTGGGCGAAGCGCGGTGCGTCGTCGTTGATCTCGTAATAATCGCCCTTGTCGGCGCAGAAGATATGCACGCCGATCCTGAGCCCCGTCGGCTGGTCGAAGGCGCCGGCCATGATCGAGGTATAGTCGGAACCGTCGCCCTTCCAGAACAGGGCGGAGCCGCAGACGCGGCAGAAGCCACGGCTTGCCGTGTCGCTCGCCCTGTACCAGGTGACGTTCTCGCCGCCCTCCACGGCAAGCGCATCGTCGCGCACATTGGTCGCGGCATAAAAATGCCCGGTCTGCCGGCGGCACTGGCTGCAATGGCAGGCAACCACCTCGCGCAACTGGCCCTGGGTGCGAAAGCGCACCGCGCCGCACAGGCAATGCCCCGAATGTTCTTCGCTCATATGTCCTCCCAAACGAAACCGGGCCAGCTTTGCGAGCCGGCCCGGTTCCTGTCAAATTCACGTTTCTGAATGCATGCATCAGCCCCGCTAATTTACGGAGACGAAGCACGAACGAAAGGCGATCAGCCGTTCACGACCATGCGCTTTTCGTCCCGGCCGCCCTTCATGCGCTCGGCAAGAAGGAAGGCGAGTTCGAGCGCCTGGTCGGCATTGAGGCGCGGATCGCAATGGGTGTGGTAGCGGTCGGCGAGGTCGTCGCCCGACAGCGCCCGCGCGCCACCCGTGCATTCCGTCACGTCGTTGCCGGTCATCTCGATATGGATGCCGCCCGGATGCGTGCCTTCCGCGCGGTGGATCTGGAAGAAGCTTTCGACTTCCGACAGGATCCGCTCGAACGGACGGGTCTTGTAGTTGTTGAGCGTGATCGTGTTGCCGTGCATCGGATCGCAGGACCAGACGACCTTCTTGCCTTCCCGCTCGACGGCGCGGATGAGGCGCGGCAGGTTGTCGGCGACCTTGTCGTGGCCGAAACGGCAGATCAGCGTCAGGCGGCCGGCCTCGTTTGCCGGGTTCAGGAGGTCGATCAGCTCCAGCAGGCCGTCGCTGGTCAGCGTCGGGCCGCACTTGAGGCCGAGCGGGTTCTTGATGCCGCGGCAGTATTCGACATGCGCATGGTCTGCCTGGCGCGTGCGGTCGCCGATCCAGATCATATGGCCGGACGTCGCGTACCAGTCGCCCGAGGTCGAATCGACACGCGTCAGCGCCTGCTCGTAGCCGAGCAGCAGCGCCTCATGGCTGGTGAAGAAGTCGGTCTCGCGCAGGTTCGGATGGTTTTCCGAGGTGATGCCGATCGCCTTCATGAAGTCCATCGTCTCGGAAATCCGGTCGGCGAGCTTGCGGTAGCGCTCGGCCTGCGGGCTATCCTTGACGAAGCCGAGCATCCACTGGTTGACGTTTTCGAGATTGGCGTAGCCGCCCATCGCGAAAGCGCGCAGCAGGTTCAGGGTGGCGGCCGACTGGCGGTAGGCCATGAGCTGGCGTTCCGGGTTCGGAACGCGCTCTTCCTCGGTGAACTCGATGCCGTTGATGATGTCGCCGCGGTAGGACGGCAGCGACACGTCACCCTGCTTCTCGATGCCCGAGGAGCGCGGCTTGGCGAACTGGCCGGCAATACGACCGACCTTCACGACGGGCTGCTGGGCGCCAAAAGTCAGCACCACGGCCATCTGGAGGAAGGCGCGGAAGAAGTCGCGGATCGTATCGGCGCCGTGTTCGGCGAAGCTTTCGGCACAGTCGCCGCCCTGGAGCAGGAAGCCCTTGCCCTCGGAAACATTGGCCAGCGCCGACTTCAGGCGGCGTGCCTCGCCGGCGAAGACGAGCGGCGGAAACTTCGCGAGGCGCTCTTCAGTCGCCGCCAATGCGGCGAGATCCGGATAATCCGGAACCTGCTGGATGGGCTTCTGCCGCCAGCTGGTCGGGGTCCAATTCTGTGCCATGATACTCACCTGTCCTGAAGCGCCCGCGAAAGCCTGCGAACGCCCCTCCGTTTTGAAGATGCGGGCTTATAAACCGTTAGATGGTTCTTGCATAGCCGAAGTTCCAGCCGAGGCTGGCCGATTTGCGTCACCGTGAGCGGCGGGCTTTCAGACCCGCTGGCCGCCGCGCACGCGATAGCTCGGCTGGTACATGGTGACGAGCTCTTCGGAGGCCGTCGGGTGCACCGCCATCGTGCGGTCGAAGTCGTCCTTGGTGACGCCCGCCTTCAGCGAAATGCCGAGAAGCTGCGCCATCTCGCCGGCATCGTGGCCGAGGATATGGGCGCCCAGCACCTTGCGGTCGGCGGCGTTGACCACGAGCTTCATGATCGTCTTTTCCTGCCGGCCAGAGAGCGTCGCCTTCATCGGGCGGAATTCGGCGCGGTAGATTTCGAGATCGTCGAAGGCCTTTGCCGCCTCCTCCTCGCTCATGCCGACGGTGCCGATCTCCGGCTGCGAGAAGACGGCGGTGGCGATCATGTCGTGGTCCGGCGAGACCGGGTTGCCGTGGAACTCCGTCTCGATGAAGCACATGGCCTCATGGATCGCGACAGGGGTAAGCTGCACGCGGTCCGTCACGTCGCCCAGCGCGAAAATGCTCTCGACATTGGTGCGCGAAAACGCGTCGACGATGATCGCGCCCTTCTCGTTCGTCGCCACGCCCGCCGTTTCCAATCCGAGGCTGCCGGTGTTCGGCACGCGGCCAAGCGCCAGCATGACCTGATCGACGGTGAGCGTTTCGCCCGCCTTGGTGATGACGGAACGGCGGCCGTCCTCCGTTTCGGACACGTTCATGATGATATCCTCGCAGATCACGCGGATACCCTTGGCGACCATCGCGGATTGCAGGCCCTGGCGCATGTCCTGGTCGAAGCGCGACAGGATCTGCTTGCCGCGATAGATCAGCGTCGTCTCGACGCCGAGGCCATGAAAGATATTGGCGAATTCGACCGCGATATAGCCGCCACCGGCGATCAGGATGGCTTTTGGCAGCGCCGGCAGATCGAACGCCTCGTTCGAGGAGATGCAGAGGTCGAAGCCGGGAAGGCCGGGATGCGGCGTCGGGTGGCCGCCGACGGCAATCAGGATGCGCTCCGCCGTCACCAGCTCGTCGGTGGCGGTCAGGCGGATGGTGTTCGGGCCGACCAGCACGGCACGCGTCGCGAGGATCGTGGCGCCCGCATTGTCCAGCCCCTTGCGGTAAAGCCCTTCCAGGCGGGTGATTTCCTTTTCCTTGGCGGCGATGAGCGCCTGCCAGTCGAAGCTTGTCTCGCCGACCTGCCAGCCGAAGCCCGCCGCATCCTCGAAATGCTCGCGGAACTGCGAGGCATAGACGTAAAGCTTCTTCGGCACGCAGCCGCGGATGACGCAGGTTCCGCCGAAGCGGAATTCTTCCGCGATCGCCACTTTCTTGCCCATGCTTGCCGCGAGCCGCGCGCTGCGCACGCCGCCGGAGCCCCCACCGATGACGAAGAGGTCGTAGTCGAATGTCGCCATGGGTAGATCTCCTGCGGGCAAGCGTGGCCGTCTGACGGGACCGGCAGCGCGAATCCGTCACCGAGCCGAAGAACATATAGGAGCAGGTGGTGCAAAAGAAAAAGGCGGCTGACGCCGCCTTTTTTGGAAAATCGATTACTGCTGCGGCTGCTGCGCTTCGCCACCCTCGGTGGCCGCACCATCGGTGGCCGGCACGCTGCCGAGGATCGGGTTGAGCTTCTTGGCGCTTTCGGCCCGCAGGTCGCGGTCGACGCCGACAGCCCAGATCTCGGCGGCCTTCATGACTTCGCGCGTGGCGATCGGTCCATCCGAAAGCAGCTTCTTGCCGACGGGCGACGTGTAGAAATCGGCGATCGCCTTCAGCTCATCCTGGGTGAAGGTCTTTGCGTAGATCGACGCGGCCTCGCGCTCCAGATCGGCGCGGCGCGGCGCAAGCGCCAGCGCCTGCTCGTCGACGGTCGCATTGATTTCCGATTCGTGGTTCGGCGAGGCCTGAACCAGCGTGCTCTTGATGCGCACGGCAAGGCCCGGCAGGATGTTGTCGAAACCGTTCGTCGCGCCGATGGCGTCGATGGCAGAGCGGGCGGTCTTGATCTGTTCGTCCGTGACGTCCTGCGCCGTGGCAGCGCCAGCAAGGCTTGCCGAAACGATAAGGGTCACCGCGAGGGTCCGGCCGAAACCAGCAAATTTGATCATATCGGTCTGTGCTCCTGTCTATTCTTTTGCCGTCAGCGTGCGCGCACCAGCGGGTCCCGCGATGATGGCCAGCGACGCCATATTGATGAAGAGTCCGTGTTCGACGACACCGGGTATGTCATTGAGGCTGCTTGCGAGCGCATCTGCATCAGGAATGAGGCCAAAAGATGCGTCGAGAATGTAGTGTCCACCATCGGTCATGAAGGTGCCGTCGCCCGACGCACGCAGCACGATGGCGCCCGAAAGGCCAAGCCGGGCGGCCGCCTTCTCGATGGCGATGCGCGTGGCGGCAAGCCCGAACGGGTTGACCTCGATCGGCAGCTTGAAGGCGCCGAGCGTCTCGACCACCTTGCTCTCGTCGGCAATGACGATCATGCGCGTCGAGGCGCTGGCGACGATCTTTTCGCGCAGCAACGCGCCGCCGCCGCCCTTGATGAGGCTCAGCCGGCCGTCGACTTCGTCGGCGCCGTCGATGGTGAGGTCGAGTTCCGGCAGCTCGTCGAGCGACTTCAGTGGCACGCCGAGTTCGACGCAGAGCCGCGCCGTGCGCTCGGATGTGGGCACGCCCTCCACCTTCAGGCCGCCTGCGACCCTTTCCGCCAGAAGCCGTACGAACTCTTCCGCAGTCGAGCCGGTGCCGATGCCGAGGCGCATGCCGTCCTCCACATGGGAGAGTGCAGCCTCGGCGGCCTTGATCTTCATTTCCCGGGCGTCCATGCCCCAAAACTCCCTGAATACGCGTCAGCCGGCGCCCGAAGCGGCCGGAATTCCGGTGAGACACTTACACGCCCTGAAAGGCAAACGAAAGCCAAAATCGCCGCATCCCCCTGGGCGAGAAGCCGATTGCAAATGCCGGCGCCATCGCATACCGGAGAGGCCTGCCCTCGCTCTCCACACAAGGTTTCCCGCATGTCCGCATCTCTCGTTGTCTTCGATCTCGACGGTACGCTCATCGATACCGCACACGACCTCGTGGCAAGCCTCAACCACACGATCGGTCTCGAAGGCCTGGACCCCATCACCTATGACGACCTCACCTATCTCGTCGGCCATGGCGGGACGGTGATGATCAAGCGCGCCTTCTCGCTGCGCGGCCGCGAGATCAGCGAGGAGGAGCTGGCCCGCATGCTCGGCGTCTTCGTCGACCACTATGCGCAGGCCATGCCGGGCGTCTCGGTGCCCTATCCGGGCCTCGTCGATGCGATGGACCGTCTTTCCGGTGCCGGCTACCGTCTCGCCGTCTGCACCAACAAGATGGAAGGCCTCGCCCGCCGCCTCGTCGACGGCCTAGGCCTCACCACGCGCTTCGCGGCCATCACCGGCGGCGATACGTTCGCGGTCCGCAAGCCGGACGCCGAACACCTGCTTGGCACGGTCCGCCTCGCCGAAGCCGATCCGCTTCGCACCGTGATGATCGGCGACAGCCTCAACGACATGCTCGTCGCCCGCAATGCCGGCGTGCCGTCGATCGGCGTGCCCTTCGGTTATTCCGACGTGCCGGTCGCCGAGCTGCAGCCGACCCATGTCATCACCCATTTCGACGAGCTGACGCCCGACCTCGTCGAGCGCCTGCTCGCCCGCTGAGCGAACCCATGGACTGGGCCGGAACGCTCCTGGATATCAACGCCGGCTGGGTGCCGGCGCATCAAGGCGAATCCGGCGACCGGGTTTTTCGCAGCCCGGATGGGCGCAGCTATGCGAAACTCGCGGCCGGACCGCGCGCTTTAGAGCTTGCCGGCGAACGCGACCGGCTCGCCTGGCTGGCGGGCAAGGGCATCGCCTGCCCTGCACTTCTGGATTGGCGCGAGAACGAACAGGGCGCCTGCCTCATCATGAGCGCCGTGGCGGGCGTGCCGGCGGTGACGCTTTCGGGCGCCGATCTCCTCAACGCCTGGCCGTCCGTGGTGGAACAACTCGCCGCGTTCCACGCCCTTCCGGTCGAAAACTGCCCGTTCGAGAAAAACCTCGCCGGCATGTTCGCGCGCGCCGCCGATGTCGTAGCGCGCGACGCCGTCAATCCGGATTTTTTGCCTGATGAGGACAAGGAGCGGCCGGCAGGCGAGCTGCTCGCCCGCGTCGAGGCAGAGCTTCCGCTGCGGCTGGCACAGGAACGGCAGGAGCGCGTCGTCTGCCACGGCGATCCCTGCATGCCGAATTTCATGGTGGATCCGCAGACGCAGCGCTGCACGGGCCTGATCGATCTCGGCCGCCTCGGCACGGCGGATCGTTATGCCGATCTCACGCTCATGCTCGCCAATGCCGGGGAAAACTGGACGACGGAAGCGGAGGCCGTAAAAGCATTCGACATTCTCTTCGCCACGCTGGCAATCGAGGCGCCCGACCGGGAGCGCCTCGCCTTTTATCTGCGGCTCGACCCGCTGACCTGGGGCTGAACGGTCAGCCCTGGACCTGCCGCGCCTTCTGCGTGGCGGCAAAAGCCTTGCGCATGTAGTCGTCGCGGCCATAGACGTCGTCGAAGAATTCGACCACGCCGTCCTTGTTCGGCCAAGCGGTGAAATAGGCGATGTAGATCGGGATATCCGCCTTGACCGGCAGCGCCTTGTTGTGGCCGGCGGCGATCTCCTTGCCGACCTCTTCCTCGCTCACGCCGAGCACGGCGGCCGCCATCTTGCGCGGTTCGGCAAGGCGCACGCAGCCGTGGCTGAGCGCGCGCATGTCCTTCTTGAAGAAGCTCTTCGAAGGCGTGTCGTGCATATAGATGGCGTGGCTGTTCGGGAACAGGATCTTCAGTTCGCCCAGCGCATTGTCACCGCTCGGCGGCTGGCGCACGGAAACGCCCGAGGTCGAGCCGTACCAGTTCACCGACGACGACGGCACGGCACGGCCGCCGACGGCGACCTCGTAGCCCATGCGGTCCAGATAGGACGGATCGCTGCGAAGTTTTGGCAGCATCTCGTTGATGATGATGGACTGCGGCACGCCCCAATAGGGGTTGACCTCGACGGTTTGCACCTTGTCCTCGAAGAAATAGGTCTGGTTCGACTTCGAACCGACGACCGTGCGCATCGAGAACTTTTCCGCGCCGTCCTCGTAATAATAGACCTGGAAGGCCGGCTGGTTGATGAAGACGTGGCGAGCGCCGAGATCGACCGGCAGCCAGCGCGCCTGCTCCAGCGCCACCTCGACCTTGGCGACCTTGTCGGCAACGCTGTCGCCGCCCGTCATCTTGCGGATCGAGGCCTTGCCGACGACGCCGTCCGGCTTCAGGCCATTTTCCTTCTGGAAGGCCTCGACGAGGGCGACCAGTTCCGGCGTGTATTCCGGCGTGCCGGTGTACGTGGCAATCGTCACCGAATGATCGGTCTTCAGTGCGTCGGAGCCGTGCTTGACGATGCCCTTGACGACATTCGCGAGTTCCGGATTGCTCTGGCCGGGCTTCAGGAGCGTGCCTTCGGCGATGACCACGCGGTCTTCGCCCGCAGTCTCAGCCTTCAGCTTGGCAAGCTCGGCTTTAAGCGCCTGGAAATCGGCGCTCGAAGGCGAGCGGCTTTCGAGGTAGCCCTTGACGTTACTGCTCATCGCCACGTTCTTCAGCGCCGCGACGAGATTGACGTCCTTGCGCTTGAAATCGTGGTAGCCGGAAATCTTGTTCGGATCGATGCGGCCGCGCACGGCATCCTGCACATAGGTCGCGACGGCGGCCGAAAGCGCTACCTCGAAGGTCGCAAGCTCGCCGTAGCGCTTGTTCATGTCGGCGCTGTCGAAGCTGTCCGACGGAATCTTGACCGCATAGTCCCACGGATCGAGGCCGACCGAAGCGGCATCGGCCAGAACCGCGATGGCGCTCTTCGCCTTCTCGTTGATGCCCGTGCCGTCGATCCAGACGAATTTCTTCTGCTGGCCGTAAAAACTCTCGACCGCCTTGGCGGGCCCCTCGGTCGTGCGCACGTCAACGGTGGCGAAGGCGGCGCGGATGCCCGCATCGCCGGCCGGCTGGACGGCGGCAGAAATCGAGCTGGTGATGACGGGATCGGCCAGCTTGTCGACGGCGACGCGCTTCAGCGCATCCGCTTTGTAGGTATAGTAGCGCGGACCGGTGACGCGGGGCAGCGGCTTGACTGCCTGCTTTACTTCGGCGCCCGGCTGGGTGAGGCCGGTGTCGACGCCTGGAAGCGGCTCGGCCTTCTGCTTTTTCTTGCCGTTCAGCCATTCCATGACGGTCAGGGCGTTTGCGGGCGTCGCGTTGAGCGAAACAGTGGCGCAGGAGAGAGCCAGCGCGGCGGCCAGCACGGCAGTCTTGGTAAGCTTCATGTATTCCATTCCCCGATTGACCCGCGCGTGTCGCGGTCTCTGGTGGCGCCCGAACCAGCAGGCCGGTAAGTTATAGGAAAGGATGGTGAATGAAAAGGAAACGCCCCACCCCGCCAGCCTTGCCAAACCTCACGAAACCGTCATTTCGGACCTCGGCAAGCGAGACGGATGGGCAGGCGTAAAAATTTGAATTGGCGTGGAATTTTCCCGCTGGAAACGAAAATTTCGCCTGGAACGCCAGCAAGGCGCGAAAAACAAGCCGACGATTGTGATGGAAAAAGCACAGCCCCGCGAGCGGTCCGCGCGCCCTCATCCCGCCCGTCCGCGGCCTAATCGATTTTAACCGAAAGTCTCGTCCCGCGCGGCCATTCCGCCCCTTGCAACCGGGTCACAGATGGGCCAGAGATTTTCGCGATTTTTTCGCGCCAGCGCGGCCTTTTATGAAACGGCCCGCGCTCGCCCGGCCTGCCGCGCCCCATGCGGCGGCATCGCCGGCGGCAGGACGAAGCGCATGGGTTTTTAGCGGGAAGCACAATGACATCGACGCGCACGGAAACGGATACATTCGGCCCCATCGAAGTGGACAACAGCCGCTACTGGGGCGCGCAGGCCCAGCGCTCGCTCGGCAATTTCAAGATCGGCTGGGAGAAGCAGCCGCTTTCGGTCGTGCGTGCGCTCGGCATCGTCAAGCAGGCCGCCGCCCGCGCCAATGCCGAACTCGGGCGCCTCGACCCGGCACTCGCCAAGGCCATCACGGAAGCCGCGCAGGAAGTCATCGACGGCAAGCTCAACGACCATTTCCCGCTCGTCGTCTGGCAGACGGGCTCCGGCACCCAGTCGAACATGAACGCCAATGAGGTGATTTCGAACCGGGCGATCGAAATGCTCGGCGGCGTCATGGGCTCGAAGAAGCCGGTGCACCCGAACGACCACGTCAACATGAGCCAGTCGTCGAACGACACCTATCCGACGGCCATGCACATCGCCTGCGCCGAGCGCATCGTGCACGACCTGCTGCCGGCGCTGAAGCACTTGCATGCTGCCCTTGAAGCGAAGGTGAAGGCCTTCGACCACATCATCAAGATCGGCCGCACGCACACGCAGGACGCCACTCCGCTCACCCTCGGCCAGGAGTTTTCCGGCTACGCCGCGCAGGTCGCCTCCTCGATCAAGCGCATCGAACTGACGCTGCCGGGCCTGTGCGAACTCGCCCAGGGCGGCACCGCCGTCGGCACGGGCCTCAACGCGCCGGTCGGCTTTGCAGAGAAGGTCGCCGACCACATTGCGCAAATCACCGGCATCGCCTTCAAGACCGCGCCGAACAAGTTCGAAGCGCTCGCCGCCCACGATTCGATGGTCTTCTCGCACGGCGCAATCAATGCCGCCGCCGCAGCGCTCTTCAAGATCGCCAACGACATCCGCTTCCTCGGCTCCGGCCCGCGCTCCGGCCTCGGCGAACTGGCGCTGCCGGAAAACGAGCCGGGCTCGTCTATCATGCCGGGCAAGGTGAACCCGACCCAGTGCGAAGCCCTCACCCAGGTCTGCGCCCAGGTCTTCGGCAACCACGCCTCGCTCACCTTCGCCGGCAGCCAGGGCCATTTCGAGCTGAACGTCTTCAACCCGCTGATGGCCTACAACTTCCTGCAATCGGTCCAACTGCTGTCGGATGCCGCAATCTCGTTTACCGACAATTGCGTCACCGGCATCGAGGCGCGCGAGGACAACATCAAAGCAGCCCTCGACCGCTCCCTGATGCTCGTCACCGCGCTCGCCCCGAAGATCGGCTACGACAACGCCGCAAAAATCGCGAAAACCGCCCATAAAAATGGGACGACGCTTCGCGAAGAGGCCGTCGGCGGCGGTTACGTGACCAACGAAGAATTCGACGCGGTTGTACGTCCTGAAAAAATGATTATGCCGGGTTGAGATAGAATTTTTGAATATTCCGCCTTGAAAGGCCGCAGGTCATTGTATCTGCGGCCTTTTTTGCGTCCAGCCTTCCGTAACGAGAGTTGAGAAGCGTTAATCATTCCCAAAGTATTTCCGCCTTATTTTGCGGGTCGGGAGCCAACCAACGAAATTCAGGAGCAGCCGACATGAGCACGGCAGTTGCGCAGAAGGTCCAGGTGCCGGATATCGCGGCCCAGGTGACCTATGCCATGCGCATAATGGGCGTCGCGCCCATCCCGCGGAACTACGAGCTGTTCTACGAAGCCTATATCGGTTCCAATCCCAAGCTGACGCGCGAACTCGCCGCCCTCGGCAGCAAGGCCTCGCAGGAAGAGTTGGACGAGATCGGCGCGAAATATTTCGGCCATCACCACGGCGCGACCGCCATCGACGGCGCGCACACCAAGATCGTCGGCGAGCTGGAAGGGCTGCTGCGCCTGCTGAAGCAGGAGCAGACCTCGCTCGAAAGCTACAACAAGCTGCTCGACGAGACGTTCGGGCGCATCACCGGCAAGAACGCAACAAGCGTCGAGATCATCAAGAGCGTCGTCGGCGTGCTGACGCAGGCGACTGGCGACACCATCAACCAGGGCAAGGAGATGGTGGAGAACGTCGCGCAGAAGTCGATCGAGATGGACAATGTGCGCAAGGAACTCGACGAGTACAAGCGCATCGCCAACACGGATTCGCTGACGCAGCTCTCCAACCGCCGCGCCTTCGACGACAAGCTTTCCGCCATCTACAATTCGACGATGTCGCGCGGCGTGACCGCGCTGATCCTCGCCGATATCGACCACTTCAAGAAGATCAACGACACCTACGGCCACCCCGTCGGCGACAAGATCCTCGCCTCTGTCGGCAGCCTGATTCGCGCCAATGTGCGCAAGGACATTCTCGTCGCCCGCACCGGCGGTGAAGAATTCGCGATGATCGTGGAAGGCAACACCGAGGAAGAGGCGATGGCCATCGCCGAGCGCATCCGCGTCGCGCTCGAACACACGCCGTTCAAGAATTCCAAGACCGGCGTCAATTACGGCCCGATCACCATCTCGCTCGGCTTCTGCATGGCGTCCTGGGCGGAAGGCCCGGGCGAGCTCTACTCCAAGGCCGACATCGCCCTCTATTGCGCCAAGAACGGCGGTCGCAACCGCACCATGCCGTTCGAGGACGGCATGAAGAAGGATTTCGCCAAGAGCTGGCTGATCTACCGCAAATAAGCGGCCTCGCACTGCCTTCGAAACGGCGCCTTCGGGCGCCGTTTTGCGTTTGGCACGAAATTTTTCCTCGCCCGCCAAATCCGGCGGAACCGCGGCGGCAGTCGCGCGTTTTTGCGGCACGGGAGGAACGCGCCATGCAAACCGGATTTTTCGAACTGACGATGATCGCCGCCCTGATGCTGAGCAGCCTCGTCTGGATCCAGCCCTTCTAGGGGCTCGAAAAGGCCGGCGGGAGACCTGTTCCCGCCGGAACATCGTGGCGCGCGCCGCTGTCCTAGAAAGTCCCCATCAGAACAAAGCGCCGAGCATCAAGCCAACGGCCGCAAACAGGGACCAGGACAATGAAAAAGCTCGCTATCGCTCTTCTCGCAGGTCTTCTTTCCACCGCAGGCGCGGCCTTCGCCGCCGACAATGCCGTCGACCCGATCGAGGTCGCCTCACTCTCGTCCTCGGCCCAGAAGACGGGCTGGCTGCAGGTTCTGTCCGGCGGCAAGCCGGTCAAGTCGGAAAAGAAGATCGCCGCCGTTTCCCGCGCGCCGATCGCCCGCGAACTCGTCGCCTTCAACGAGAAGGTCGCACCCGGCACGATCATCGTCGACAATTCCGAACGCCGCCTCTACCACGTGCTCGGTTCAGGCCTTGCCATGAAATACGCCGTCAGCGTCGGCCGCGAAGGGTTCATCTGGACGGGTGCGGAAAAGGTCACCCGCAAGACCGAATGGCCGACCTGGACGCCGCCGGAAGACATGCGCGCCCGCGAAGCCAAGAAGGGCAAGATTCTGCCGGTCTCCATGAAGGGCGGCCTCGACAACCCGCTCGGCTCGCGCGCCATCTATCTCGGCTCGACCATCTACCGCATCCACGGCACCAACCAGCCGTCCTCGCTCGGCAAGGCCCAGTCTTCCGGCTGCATCCGCATGGCGAACGAAGACGTTGAACACCTCTATGCCCAGGTCACCGCGGGCGTGACGGTCATCGTTCGCGATTGATCAAAAAGCTGAAACCGATCAGCGGCAGGCGGAGAAGCGCCCTGCCGCCCCAACCACTCCGTCATCCTCGGGCTTGACCCGAGGATCCATTATTTTCAAAGGGTTATGGATCCTCGGGTCAAGCCCGAGGATGACGGAGGAGAGGTTTGGCGGACCATATCGTCTCAGCGGCAGGCGGAAGCGCCTGCCGCTTTTGCTATGGCGATGAGATCGGGGCGATACTCGAAATGCATAGTATCGTAGTGATACCAGCGGCCGCCCCAGACATAGCCGTGCCGCTCGAAGATATCGACGATCTCCAGCGGGTACTTGTTGGCATATTTTGGCACCTTGCCCGGCTTGCCGCCGGACCAGATCCAATAGTCCGCAAACTTGGTGTTGAGATCGATCGCCGCGCCAAAACTGTGCACCGACATGTTGGGCGCGCCGGAAACCTTGCGCCAGTTGAAGGTGCCGGCCGACGGCGCCAGATAGCGCTTCAGCTCCGGTTTTGCCGCAAGCTCGTCCCGCACCTTCTCCAGCGCCGCAGCCGCCCCCTGTCGCTTGGTCACGCGAACCGTCGCGCCGAACCATTTGACCGGCACAAGATCGGCCTGCACCGCCTTCGCCGATTTTCCGTAAAGCCGCATCATCAGCGCGTCGCTGCGAATGCGGCCGGGGTCGAAATTCACCACCGGTTTCGCGTCGCAGGCGCCGAGTGGATAGATCTGCTGAAGGCTGTCCTCGACGTCGCCGGTGGCGAGCGCCGCCTGATGGTCCTTCGTCTTGCCGTCGTCGATGTCGAGCGGCGCCCCACCGTCCTTGAAGACGAGGCTGTTGCCCTCGATACCGGCGAGGCTGTCGGGATAGGCCTCGACAAGCAGTTTCAGGCGGGCCGCAAGTTCGGGCTCCGCAGCGCCCGCCACTGAGGCGGCGAGCACGAAGAGAGCGACACCCGCAAGCGCGCGCTTAGTCCACGGAAATGTTGATATAATCGCCTCCCCCGCCGCGCCAGATTTCGACGTGAATCTGCACGTCGCCGTTCAGCAAGCGTCGTGCGGCGCTGCCGTCGATGCGGCCGCTGCGGATCATGCGCTCGGCAAGTTCGCGATTGCGCGCCGAGGCGAAGAAGTTGTCGAAATCGTCGCCGGGCTGGCTGACGCCGAAGCGATGCACATTTGCGCGGTCCTGGCGGATGACCTGCCAGGGCTGCGTCAGGCGCTCGTTGCTGGAGTTGTAGAGGTCGTCCTGGCCGATATAGGCGCCGTAGCTTTCGATCAGCTCATCCGCCTTGGCCGCTCCGGCCGAAGCCGCAAGCACTGCGGCGATCGCCGCCGCAAAAATTCCTATCCGCATTCCCAACTCCACCTATCGGCCGTGGCCGCTTGCAATCGCTAACAAGACGGGTCGGGAGGGCAAGATATTCGCCGTCCCTCACCACATGGTCTTGGCGGCCCGGCCGGGCCATTCCCGATCATAGGCCGTGCCGTCGAAACCCTTCTTGGCCGAGGCGAGCATCTGGCCCACGGTCGGCAGGCAAGAGGTATCGCGGAACTTCTCCGGGTTCCAGAGGTCGGCACGCAGAACGGCGCGCGCGCATTGCGAATAGACCTCTTCGATGGAGATCACGACGACGGATCGCGGGTGTTTGCCATCCATCACGAAGCGCTCGGTGAGCGCAGCGTCGATGCGCACCACGGCGCGGCCGTTGAGGCGCATGGTCGTGTTGGAGCCGGGAATGAGGAACATCAGCGCCACGCGCGGGTCCCGCACGATGTTGGAGAGCGAATCGATGCGGTTGTTGCCGCGCCAGTCCGGCAGCATCAGCGTGCGCTCGTCCTCGATGTGGATGACGGCGCCGGCATCGCCGCGCGGCGAGCAATCGAGCCCCTCCGGCCCGACGGTGGCGAGCGCCATGAAGGGCGAGGCCTCGATCATCGCGCGATATTCCGGCAGCAGGAAATCCGTCACCTTGACGAGCGAGGCTTCGCCCGGTTCGCCATAAAGCGTGTTCAACTGGTCGACCGAGGTAACGATGGTCATGTTTGCCTCCTGTGCTGCTTGCCGTTTCCGGCGCATCGCACCCTGGCATGACAGGTTCATGACGAAAAGGTCGTCATGCGGCGATGCGTTGCCCGTCTTCGGCAAGGAAGCGCACGATGCGGTCGATCACCGGCTCGGCGGAAACGATGCGGCGATGACCAAAACCGTTCGCCCATTCGAGCGTGACATTCGGCCCCGAAGCGGCATAACGCCGGGCATGCAGCGCCGGCACCTCCTTGTCGTCTTCCGCATGAAGCACCAGCATCGGCACCTTCAGCCGCCCGGCCCCGTTCGCCGCGTCGAAGGCCGAAAGCGGGGCGCCGGCAATCTTTTCCACATGGCTTTCCAGCGCCACCTGCGCCCTCGCCCCGAGCTTCAGGAACCGGCCGAGATCCTTGAACAGCCACGTCATTTCGCTGGGCGAACCGATAGTGACGAGCCGGCGCGGCCGGTGCGCGGGAACCGACGGCACGAGGCCGCTTGCCGCGCAGGCGAGCGACGCCCCGCCAAAGGAATGGCCGCAGAAATAGTCGAACCCGCCAAAACGCTGCCAGGCCGCGTCGATCGCCCGCACCGCCATCGGCAGCGTCAGCGTTCGCCCGCGCGAGGCGCCATGGCCCGGCAGGTCGAGCGCCACGACCTCGTGGCCGGCGGCGACCAGCGCCTCGGTCAAAGTCGAGAGATAGGCCGCGCGCGAGCCCCAGCCATGCACCACCAGCACCCGGCCGGAAAAGGCCTGGCAGGGCCGCGCGGCAAAGCGGTGCGCGACGGCGGTGCCGCCGGCAAAGGCGAGCGTCACGCGCTCAGCCTGCCGCATCCAGCCCTCGGAGCGGGCGAACAGTTCCTTCTCCTTCGCCGTACGCGGCCGGCGGCCCGGCGTCGTCGCGAACAGCCGGAACGCGGCGCGGCCGGCGGCCGTGGGAGAGACGGCGGCAGCCCCCTGGAGCGCCAGCCGGATGACCTTCAAGCCAAAGGATGCCATAGTGGGAATCCATAAAAAATGTTCAATGCTGAACAATAAAGTACAACGATGAACAAAAATCAAGCCTTCCCTTGGGATCATCCGCGCTTTCGCAGCTGGATCGGCGTGGCGCGCGCCTGCCAGCTCATGCAGCAGGCGGTGACAAGGGCGATCGCCGATCTCGGCATCAAGCCGCCGCATCTCGATATCCTGGTCAACCTCTACCGTTTCGACGGCATCTCCCAGCAGGAACTCGCGCGAAAACTGCTCGTCGGCCGCTCGAACATGAGCATGCTGCTGCCGCAACTCGAAAAGCGCGACCTCATCCTGCGCAAGGCCGACGCCAAGGACAAGCGCGTGCTGCGCCTGTCGCTGACGAAGGCGGGCCGCAGCCTTACCGAACAGGCGATGGTCATACAGACCGGCCTGATCGACCGCATCCTGTCGCAGACCCCGGAAGACCGTTGCCTGCAAGTGGCCGAATCGATGGAGGACATCATCCGCATCCTCCAGACGATGGATGCCGACGAGGTGGCCGAAGACGCCTAGGCCGGATCGACTTTTGAGCGATAAACTCTCATCGGCGAGGCTGGACAGGACTCTGCTGGCTTTTCGTTGCCACAGCTTCCGCGACGTGCGCTGTGTAAGATTTTAGACAAGATATTCGCCTGTAGCAAAAGCTGCCCCCTCGATATGATAGACCGTCGGTTCTTCCGAAAAATACCGCTGCAAGCCCATCATGAACATCCGATGGTCTTCACTCGCTTCGAAGCCCGGCGTGTGATCCTCAAAGGACTTCCAGCGCACGATGAGGTGGAATAGTTCGGGTGTTTCGATCCCTTGTGCGAGAACGTGACCGCAATATCCCTCTGCGCGGCTTAGCAACGGAGCGACCTCGGCAAACGCGGCTCTGAACGTTTCAATTTGCTCTTTGTGAACCGGGAGTTGAGCGATTTCATAAATCATGGCGTTCTCCTAAAGTGAGTTCAACGGTTAAAAGCCCGCACTTGCGAGATGAGCCGAAGGCCCGACTGCTATCGCGATTTTTCCTCGAACACCGTTGTTAGGGGTCTCCAGCCGGGCATGGGCGAGCGGAATGTCGGCAAGCGAGTAGACGGCGCCGACGTGTGGCCGCAGCTGACCGCGCTCTATCAATGCGCTCAACTCATCGAGCTTGCCGCGGTTTTGTCTCGTGAAAACGAAGTGATAACTCGCGTTCTTGCCCCAGGCCTGAACGACGTTTTGTGGCTGTGCAATGTCCACGATCGTGACAACACGGCCAAGTTGTGCGAGCGCGTCGGGGCTGCGTGACAATGTGTTACCGCCGATGGTGTCGAATACGACATCTACCCCGCGGCCAGCCGTTTCCCGCATGACAGCGTCGACATAATCTTCCCTTTGGTAGTCGATGACCACATCGGCACCCAAACTATGTGCGAACTCAAAGTTTGCTTCGCGCACGGTCGTGAACACTCTTGCTCCCATGGCCTTTGCGATTTGGATCGCCACATGACCGACCCCTCCCGCGCCGCCATGTACCAGAATGCTTTCCCCCACTCTTAGCGCCGCACGCACGACCAGTGCTTCCCACACCGTACCGCCAACCAGGGTCAAGCTTGCGGCTTCAAGGTGGCTCAGCGAGGGAGGCTTCTTCCCCACAACGCCTTCGGCAGCAACGTGGTACTCGGCATAACTTCCTGGCCCGTCAAATATTTGCGGGGTGTACCAAACTTCGTCTCCTGGAGAGAAGGCCGTCACACCCGGCCCGACCGCTTCGACAACGCCGGATACGTCGTGCCCGGTAATAGCCGGCAGTTGCACCAAATCACGATAATCGCCACGTCGGACTTGGTAATCCAACGGATTGATGGAGGTTGCATGTACCTGGACCAGCACTTGCCCCGCATGAGGCACCGGCTTGGGCACGTCGCTAAGCGCGAACGAATCCGGGCCGCCAAATGATTTGAGTGTCATCGCTTTCATTGCACATCCTCGTTTCGGTAAAAAGGAATATAGAGAATTCTCGATATTATGCGGTAGAAAATCACAGTTGCTTCCCGATGATCTCGGCAAGAGCACTGATGGTGGCTTCGTTCCGCTTGTAGTAGGTCCACTGGCCGATACGCCTGACTTCCACCAAGCCTGCTCGTTGCAGGGTTGCAAGATAATCAGACACCGTCGACTGCGACAGTCCCACGCCTTCTTGAATGCTACTGACGCAGACCCCGACCGTTAGAACGTCGCCTTCATCCTGTGGAGGGAAGTTCTTCGCGGGGTCCTTCAAACCTTTCAAGATTTCAAGGCGCGTGCGGTTTGAGAGGGCTTTGAATATTTCGAGCAATTCCATAGCCTGATAATATCGAGATTTACCGATATGTCAATGGCGGCCGTGTTTGCAGCTTTTGTAACGGGATACCGCATGGCAGCGCAGCGACGGGCTGGTGTCGCTGTTGTCCTCTACGACCTCACGCCCAGCTGCCATCGGCCAGAACCAACGAAAGGCTGATCAACCTCCGGCGATCGCGGGGACAGCGGCTTCAGTTCAACCTAAATGTCGATCCGATCTAGACCTTCGCGACCGCATCCGCCCGCGTCGATTTCAGCGACTGGAATTCCCAGAGCGCCACGCCGAACAGCACTGCGGACGCCGCCATGAAGAGCTGGTAGGGTTCGACGAAGGGCACGGCTGCGGCGAGCGCGAGAAGCGCGCCGATGCCGGCGAGATGCGATAGCGGCGCCCGTCCGCGCACCGCACGCTTGAACCAGGTATTGCCCGAGAGGAAGACGATCGGTCCGCCGAGGATGGCGCTCGCGGTCTTGAAATCGACGTGCCCATGCGGATGGGCGAGCGCGAATTCCTCTGCCACGGCCGACAGGATGATGCCGCCGACGATCGGGATGTGCGCATAGGTGAAGGCAAGCCGGGCGACGCGACCGGGCGTCGCCGAATGCTCGATCAGGTGCGCCGCCTCGCCATGGCCGAAGCGGAAATAGATCCACCACATGGTGGCGGTCGAGAAGAAGGCGGTGGCGAGCAGGATGATGGTGAAGCCGTCGAGCAGCTCCATGCCGGCGACCGTGCGGCCGGTAACGAGGATCGTCTCGCCGAGGCAGATGATGACGAAGAGCGCGCAGCGCTCCGAAATATGCTCGCCGGAGACCTGCCAGTCGCTGACCGACGATCGCCCGATGCCGGGCGTGACGAAGCCGAGCGCCGGCGCGCTGTATTCGATGATGAGCGCCAACAGCCAGAGCGCCAGTCGCGCCTCCTCCTCGACGAAGGCGCCGGCGATCCAGAACACGGCGGCAAAGGCCGACCAGGCGGTGATGCGGATGAAGTTGCGGCTGTTTTCCGGCCAGTCGCGCCGCATCACATAGGCGGTGAAAGCCGAGCGGCCGACCTGCATGGCGACATAGGTGAGCGCGAAGAGCAGGCCGCCGGTGCTAAAGGCGACCGGAATGGCGACCGACAGCATCAGGCCGAGGAACATCAGCACGAAGAGCAGGATGCGCACCGGCGCCTTGTCGGGATCGAGCCAGTTGGTCGCCCAGGTCGTGTAGATCCACACCCACCAGACCGCGAGCGTCAGCATCGCCGCCTCGACGAGGCCGAGCGCCGAATAATGCCCCGCCAGCGAATGGGAAAGCTGGATGATGGTCAGCACGAAGACGAGGTCGAAGAAGAGTTCGGCGAAGCCGACCTTGCCTTCCTGTGCGGTTCCCCGGGCACGCAGAAAGGCGGAATGGGCGAAGCGTTCGTCGTTCGTCGCCGTCATGCGGGCGGGTCCTTTTCCAAGTGTGATCGAGCCGGGCGGCGTCGACCCCATGGGAAACCACCCGGCGCGCGAAGGCAAGCCCGATCCGCGGTCAGCCGGCCTCTTCCTGCTGTTCCCTTTCGCGGCGCTCGCGCTCCTCCTCAGCTGCCGCGCGTTCGCGGGCGGTGCGCGCCGCAACGAGGTCGGCCGGCTGCGCATTGCCGCGCACGAGCTGGCGGCCGGCATAGATGCCGCCGACGGTTTCAAGTGCCAGGCGCTCGCGGTCGACATCGCGGAATTCCTCGACCACTTCAATGGCGAGATCCTCGTCCTCGCCGAGCACCTTCAGCGTCTCGCGGCTGAAGACCGTGGCGGATTCGAAGGTCTCGCGGATCTGGTAGTCGACGCCGGCATGGATGAGGTCGATGGCGTGGCCGCGGTCGTAGGCGCGCGCCAGAAGCGGCACCAGCGGAAACTCCTCGTGCACGATCTGCGCGATCTTCACCGCTGCTTCCTTGTCGTCGACGCAGATGAGGATCGCCTTGGCGGTCGCCGCACCCGCGGCATGCAGGATATCGATGCGCGAGCCGTCGCCGTAATAGACCTTGAAGCCGAACTCCGCGGCATCGCGCACGAATTCCGCGTCCTTGTCGATCAGCGAAAGCGTATAGCCGCGGGCGAGCAACGGCTGGCTGACGATCTGGCCGAAGCGGCCAAAACCGATCATCAGCACCGTGCCCTCGACATTCTCCGGCAACGTCAGCCCCTCGGTGGAGGGCTGCTGCTTCGGCACGACGCGGTCGTGCAGGATGACCATCAGCGGCGTCAGCACCATCGAGATGATGATGGTCGCCGTCAGGATCGCATTGTCCTCGCCATCGAAAATGCCGGCGGACACGGCGGCCGCATAGAGCACGAAGGCGAATTCGCCGCCCTGCGCCATCAGCACGGCGCGTTCCAGGCTTTCGGCGTGGCAGGTGCCGAGCACGCGGGCGACGAGATAGATGATCAGGATCTTGGCGATCATGTAGCCGACGACGCTCGCCACCACGAGCTGCCAGTTGGCCGCGATGACCGAAAGGTCGATCGCCATGCCGACGCCAAGGAAGAACAGGCCGAGCAGGATGCCGCGGAACGGCTCGATATCGGCTTCGAGCTGGTGGCGGAAGGACGATTCGGAGAGCAGCACGCCGGCAAGGAAGGCGCCCATCGCCATCGAAAGCCCGGAGACCTGCATGGCGAGCGCCGAGCCGAGCACCACAAGAAGCGCTGCGGCCGTCATCACTTCGCGCGCACCGGACGCCGCCAGCACGCGAAACAGCGGATTGAGCAGGTAGCGCCCCGCCAGCACCAGCGCGACGGTGGCGCCTATGGCGATGCCGACCGAAAGCCAGCGGTCGGAGGTATCCGTGGCAGCGCCCCCCGTGCCGAGCAGCACGACGATGGCGAGCAGCGGCACGATGGCGAGATCCTCGAAGAGCAGGATCGCGATGATGCGCTGGCCCTTCAGCGTCGACATGGTGCCGCGCTCCTGCAGCATCTGCATGACGATGGCGGTCGATGTCAGGACGAAGCCGGTGCCGGCGACGAAGGAGGGAATGAGCGGGAAGCCGAAGGAAAGCCCGATGCAGGTCAGCGCCGCCATGGCGCCCATAACCTGGATGGCGCCGAGCCCGAAAATGTCCTTGCGCATGCCCCAGAGCCGCGAGGGCTGCATTTCGAGGCCGATGATGAAGAGGAACATCACCACGCCGAGTTCGGCAACATGGATGATCGCCTGCGGATCGGCAAAGAAGCCGAGCCCGAAAGGACCGATCGCCAGCCCCGCCGCCAGATAGCCGAGCACGGAGCCGAGCCCGATCTTCTTGAAGACCGGCACCGCCGCCACGCCCGCCGCCAGCAGGACGACGACCTGGGTGAGATCATTTGCATTCGCTTCTGCCAAAAGGGCATCTCCCGTTGGTTGTCGGTGGACGCTACCTTCGCGAGGCAGTCCGAAATGTTACCGCGGTTTCTCCGACATATCGCGGCTCATGCCTTTCTCCGCAAGGTCGCGTTCGTAGTCGGCGAAGAGCTCCGCGCCCTTTTCCCCGAGTTCGCGCAGATAGGACCACGTGAAGATACCAGTATCGTGAAGGTCGTCGAAGCCGATGCGCACGGCATAATTGCCGGTCGGGATCATGGAGATGATCGCGACATTGCGCTTGCCCGGCACGGTCACCTTCTGGCCCGGCCCATGGCCCTGCACTTCCGCGGAGGGCGAAAGCACGCGCAAAAGTTCCGCCGAAAGGTCGAAACTCTGGTTGTCGTTGAACGTCACGACGAGGCGCTGGCGGTCCTTGGAGACCCGCAGTTCCGTCGGCCACAGATCGCTCATGCCATTCCCTTTCCATCGCCTTTGCGCGAAGGACTATGCCGCAAGCCGGGGATGTGCAAGGCGGAAAATGCTGTCATAATCGCCGCACCGGCTTGACGGTGCGCCCCGCGCGCACGACATATCCGGGAACGGAGGCTGTGTTTTGAATTGGTTTGCAGGACCATGGGATGGCGCGGGCCGCATCGCGCAGTCCGACGCACCGATGATCGACCCCTTCGGGCGGGCGATCACCTATCTGCGCGTTTCGGTGACAGATCGCTGCGATTTCCGGTGTACCTATTGCATGGCGGAAAACATGACCTTCCTGCCGAAGAAGGACCTGCTGACGCTGGAAGAGCTTACCCGGCTCTGTTCCGCCTTCATCGCCAAGGGCGTGCGCAAGCTGCGGCTGACCGGCGGCGAGCCGCTGGTGCGCAAGAACATCATGCATCTCGTACGCGAACTCGGCCACCAGGTGCAGGACGGCCGCCTCGACGAACTGACGCTCACAACCAACGGTTCACAGCTCGCCAAACACGCGGCCGAGCTTGCCGATTGCGGCGTGCGCCGCATCAACGTGTCGCTCGATACGCTCGATCCGCAGAAATTCAAGACGATCACCCGCTGGGGCGAGCTTTCCAAGGTCATGGAAGGCATCGATGCGGCGCAGGCCGCCGGCCTAAAGATCAAGATCAACGCGGTCGCGCTGAAGGATTTCAACGACCGCGAGATCCCCGAGCTGATGCGCTGGGCGCATGGCCGCGGCATGGACCTCACCCTCATCGAAACCATGCCGATGGGCGAGATCGAGGAAGACCGCACCGACCGCTACCTGCCGCTCTCCGAAATGCGCGAACGGCTCGCGGAAGAGTTCACGCTCACCGAAAACGCCTACCGCACCGGCGGGCCGGCGCGTTACGTCACGGTCGCAGAGACCGGCGGCCGCCTCGGCTTCATCACGCCGATGACGCATAATTTCTGCGAGAGCTGCAACCGCGTGCGCCTCACCTGCACGGGCACGCTCTATATGTGCCTCGGCCAGAACGACGCGGCCGACCTGCGCCTGCCGCTGCGCGCCTCGGAGGACGACGCCCTGCTGTCGCAGGCGATCGACGAGGCGATCGGCCGCAAGCCGAAGGGCCACGATTTCATCATCGACCGCCGCAACCGCCCGGCCGTCGCCCGCCACATGAGCGTCACCGGCGGCTAAGCGCTGCCCAAAAGCGAGGTTTCGGTGAAAACCCTTCTGGCCGCCCTCCTCTGCGCCGCCCTGCCCTCCATCACCTTCGCAGCCGATCGCCCGGAGGGTCTTGCCGCCGCGGAAGCCGTCGCCAAGGCCGCCTTCGGCACGGATTGCGACATGAACGGCATGACGGAAGTGCCGATGGCCGAGCCGGACGGCGAAGGCTTCGGCCATTCGGTCTATCGCTTCTCCTATCGCGCCAGCTACCAGTCGGCCACCGATCCGGAAATAGAGGCGGAACTCTACCAGCTGTTCTGCGGCTCCGGCGCCTACAATGTCCGCCACGCCTTCGTGCTGAAGGTGAGCGACACGGAATCGCCGAAACTTGTCTCCTTCGCCACGCCCGATCTCGACTATGCCTATACCGACGACGAGATGGGCAGGCTCAAGGCCGAGCCGAAGGTGCGCGGCTACCGCGCCACCGGCCTCCTGGTGAACGCGACCTACGACGCGGAAAAACGCATCATCACCAGCCACACCGCCTGGCGCGGCATCGGCGATGCCTGGGACAGTGGCACCTGGACCTTCATCAACGGCGACTTCGTACTGACCCGTTTCGAAGTCGACCCGACCTATGGCGAGCAGGACCCGGCAGTGCCGGAGAGCTACGTCGTCTACGAGGCCGGCAAATAGGCGACCCGCTTGCCGTCGAATAACAAACAAAATGCCGTGCCCTCCTCCGTCATGGTCGGGCCTGACCCGACCATCCATGCTGCGAGCACGCCGGTGGATCCTCGGCTCAAGGCCGAGGATGACGGTGTGGGGTGAGGTCGCGTTGTCAACAAACGAAAAGGCCGGGCTTTCGCCCGGCCTTTTCAATTCCAGTTAAGCCGATGCTCAGGCCGCGTAGTGCTGACGCCCGAAACCGTCCCGGGTATCGAGATCGCGTGTCTTGAAATGGTCGATCTTCTCGTTGAGGTTTTCGACGCGGCGGCGCAGGCCGTGGATTTCCGCGGTGTTCTCCTCCACCATCGCCGCGTTCTGCTGCGTGATGAGCTCGACCTGGTGCACCGCCTGGTTCACCTCGTTGATACCCTCGTACTGCGCGGCGGCGGCGGCTTCGATCTTGCCGACCAGCGTGTGGATCGACGAGATGTGCTCGTTGATGACCGTCAGCGCCTCGCCGGTCTCGGTGACGAGCGAAACGCCGTTGCGGACCTGCGCCGAGCTGTCGGAAATCAGGTCCTTGATCTCGCGGGCCGCACCGGCGCAACGCTGGGCAAGCTCGCGCACTTCCTGCGCGACCACCGCAAACCCGCGGCCGGCTTCACCGGCGCGCGCCGCTTCCACACCGGCATTCAGCGCCAGGAGGTTGGTCTGGAAGGCGATCTCGTCGATGACGCCGATGATCGTGCTGATCTTCTCCGAGGACTTCTTGATCTGGTCCATGGCATCGACCGCCTTGGACACGACCTCGCCGGAGCGCTTGGCATAGCTATGCGTCTCGTCGACCGAAACCGCCGTCTTCTGGGCGCTTTCGGCGGTGGAGCGGACGATCTCGGTCAGCTGGCGCAGTGCCCGCGAGCTTTCCTCCAGCGCTGCCGCTTGCTGTTCGGTGCGGCGCGCCAGATCGTCGGCGGAGGTGGCGAGGTTGCTGGTGCCGCCGTTGATCTCGACCGTCGTCGCACGAACGTCCGACAGCGTGACGCGCAGCGCCTCGACGGCATTGTTGTAGGTGCGGGCCATCGCGACATATTCGGCGGCGAGCGCCTCCGTCATGCTCTCTTCGAGATTGCCGGCGGCAAGCTGGCCGAGCACGTCGGACAGGGCGGTGAGCGCCTCGGTCTGGTCGGCTTCGATGCGGGCCTGCTCGCTTGCACGGCGTGCCTGCTCCTCGGCCGTCAGCTGGCGCTGGGTTTCCGCTTCCTGTTCGAGGCGCACGTTTTCGCGCGCGGCATCGCGGAAGACGGCGACCGAGCGCACCATGTCGCCGATCTCGTCGCCGCGGTTGCGGCCGTCGATGCTGATGTCGAGATCGCCGCTCGCCAGCCGCGACATGGCTTCGTTGACGCGACGCAGCGGTCCACGCAGCGTTTCGACGAGCATCAGGCCGCCGATGATGGCGAGCAGCGTGCCGGCGACCATCGCGATGATCGAGACGTTGGCCGAGCGCTGGCTGTCCTTTTTGCCGGCCTCCTGGGCGCTCGACACGAACTGCTCGAGCGTCTGGCTGGCATCCGCCACCGAAGCGGAGGCAGCGACGCGCGCGGCCTGCCACTTCTCGCCGACGGAGATCAGGTCCTGCGTGCCCTTCTCGATCTTGACGAGCGAGGGCGCGAGCTTGTCCGAAAGATCGCGTAGCGCCGCATTCTTCGTGCCGAGCTTTGCCAGTTCCGCGGCACTTGCGGCCACGGCCTTCACGTCCGCAAGCACGGCGTCGCGGCTCGGCTGGTCGAGCTTGCGGTGCAGTTCGCTGATATGCAGGCGGGTTTCGTCAATGCCCTTGAAGGTGTCGCCCATCAGCGTGATCAGCGTCTTGAGCAGCACGATCTCCGCATCCATGCCGACGAAGCGCTTGGCGGCGGTGTCGGAGTTCTTGCCGGCTTCCTTCAGGAAATCGGCATCGAACTTCGCGAGCTTGGACAGCACCGGCACGAATTTCGCCTTTTTGGCTTCCGCGTCGTCGGTGCCTGCAAGGATAGCCTGTACCGCGGCGACTTCCACCTCGAAGACCTTGATCTGTTCCAGCGCCTTGGGCGAGGCGATCGCCTTCGATTCGGCAAGCTGCTTGAGAAGCTGCGGCAGGTAGGTCTCGGCCGCCTTCACCTTGTCCTCCGGCTTCATCGCCAGCGCGACGGGCTTGCGGAACTTGCCGATGCGTTCGGCAAGGCCCTGATAGGCGGCGGCATCGAACAGAAGAGCCTTGGCGAAGGCTTCCTTCTCGCCGGATTCGCTGCGGATGACGCCGATCTGCTTTTCGGCAAAGGCGCCGTCCTTGGCCATCGCCGCAAGCGATCCTTCGAGCTCCGCGGTCACGGCGTTGCGCTCCTGGTCGATTGCCCAGAGCGTCTCGGTCTGGGCGCGCATGGTGCCGGCCAGCGCCACGACGGAGGCGATCTTGGCCTTTTCGCCCGCATCGGGCAGCAGCGCGTCGAGATCGTGGATGCCGGCATCTTGCTCGTCGATCCGCGCAGAGAGCGCGTCGCGCGTCTCCTGCGCGGGCTTGTCGACGAAATCCTGCAATCCGCTGCGCAGGTTCTGGAAATGCGACAGGCTGTTGATCGTCTCGCGGGTGACCGTCATGTGGCCGTTCAGCGTGCTCGCGGTGAAATAACCGACAAGGCCGATACCGGCGATCAGCGCGACGAGAGGAATGACGAACAGCAGCACCTTTGTAACGATGCGGCGCTGCTGGAGCAGGCGGTCAATGAAGGACATGGGTTCCCCGACGTTTTTATGACGACCAAGATCCCGTCGGGTGTCTGTCAAAGCCGAAGGGGCCGCTCGGCTCACCATCGGGAGCGCGGCCGGCACTTCATGTCGGGGCATTCGGCCGATCTTCCACCAGACGGCCTGCCCTCACCCGTCGCATCATGCGATCGTTCATTGGGATGACGCAACGATAGGTGGGGAAGCTTAATGAAATGCTTCGCCAAAGCAGCAGAAATTCAAGCTGTTGCGCCGAAATCGTCATCGTTTCGTGCCCAAAACACGCTCATTCGCCGCTTCCTTCGGCAACCATCCCGTTTGTTCCAGTCGATCTAGTGATGGCACCCGGCCGACAATGTGCCTATGAGGGAAGGACAATCGCCTGGAATCACCCGCATGAACTCCACCGCAAATGCCAAGGGCGCCCTCTTCATGGTGGTCGCCATGGCCGGCTTCACCTGCAACGACGCACTGGTCAAATCCGTCACCGATGCCATGAATGTCGGCCAGATCATGTTCGTGCGCGGGCTGATGACGACCGTGCTCGTCGTCGCCATCGCCTGGTGGATGGGCGCACTCGGCTCCTGGCGCGTCGTGCTGCAGCCGGCGCTCTTGCTGCGGCTCGTCGCCGAAATCCTCGCCTCGCTCGCCTATATTTCCGCACTCGGCGCCATGCCGCTCGCCAACACCGCCTCGATCCTCCAGGCGCTGCCGCTCGCCGTCACCCTCGGCGCCGCCCTCTTCCTCGGCGAAAAGGTCGGCTGGCGGCGCTGGCTGGCCATCATCGCCGGTTTTGCCGGCGTGCTCATCGTCATCCGCCCCGGCCCGGAAGGATTTTCGATGGCGGCGGTCTATGTCATCGCCTCGGTCGTGGGTGCTGCGGCGCGCGATCTTGCGACCCGCCGAATCGACCCGAACGTCTCCACCCTCTTCATCAGCGTCATCACCGCAACCTCGATCACCGTCGTCGGCGGGGCGCTGATCGTGCCGATGGGCGGCTGGCAGCCGATGTCGGGCGATGTGCTTAGCCGGCTAGCGATTGCCAGCGTGCTGCTGCTTGTCGGCTACCAGGCGATCATCCTTGCCATGCGCACCGGCGAAATCTCCTTCATCGCCCCCTTTCGCTATACGAGCCTCATCTGGGCGATCGCCATCGGCTTCCTGTTCTTCGGCGAGATACCGGATATCTGGATGACGGTCGGCGTTTTGATCATCGTCGCCTCCGGCCTCTACACCTTCTATCGCGAGAACCGCCGCCGGGTGCCGGCCGTCGCACAGGAGTCGAAGCCGGAATCGCCCTGAAAGGGTTGCGAGCCAGAGCCGCACCGACTAGATCGGATGGGAACCAACCTGCCGATGGGAGCGAGATGGCACCGGCACAAGCGATATTGGGCGTGATCCTCGCCGGCGGGCTTTCCTCCCGCATGGGGCAGGACAAGGCGCGCATCCGCCTCGGCGGCGCCGCGCTCATCGATCGCGCCGCCCGGCGGCTGCGCCCGCAGGTCTCCGCCGTCGCCGTCAATGCCAACGGTCCCGTGCTGTTCGAGCGCGGCGAGGAACTGCCGGTCTTCGCCGATCTCGATGCCGCGCGCGCCGGCCCGCTCGGCGGCGTGCTCGCCGCCCTCGATTACGCGAAACGCCACCACCCGCAGACGAGCCACGTCGCCACAGTGCCGACGGATAGCCCGTTCTTCCCGACCGATCTCGTCGCCCGGCTCGCCCGCGTCGTCGACACGCCGGAGCGCATGGCCGTCGCCCGCTCGGTCAGCGGCCTGCATCCCGTCTTCGCGCTGTGGCCGGTCACACTCGCCACCGACCTCTCGGAATGGCTCGCAGGCGGCGGGGCGTTGCGCGTGCGCAGCTACCTCGAACGCCACCAGGCGCGCGACATCACCTTCCCGCTGATCGACACGCCGCGCGGCGAATTCGACCCGTTCTTCAACATCAACACGCCGGACGATCTCGACGAGGCGGAAAACTGGCTCTGGGTGCTGGAGCGATGACGCGGCCAAAGATCTTCGGCATTGCCGGCTGGAAGAATTCCGGCAAGACCGGGCTTGCCGTGCGGCTGGTGACGGAGCTCGTCGCCCGCGGCTACCTGGTCTCGACCATCAAGCACGCCCACCACGATTTCGACATCGACAAGGTCGGCGCCGACAGCTACCGCCACCGCCAGGCCGGTGCGCATGAGGTAACCATCGTCTCCGGCACGCGCTACGCCATCATGCATGAGCTGCGCGGCGCGCCGGAGCCGAGTTTCGAAGAAATCCTCGCCCGCCTTGCCCCCTGCGACCTCGTGCTGATCGAAGGCTACAAGCGCGAGCCGATCCCGAAGATGGAGGCCCGCCGGCTGGAGGCCGCCAACCGCGTCCCGCTTGCGCCGGAAGACCCGCATATCGCGGCCATCGCCGCCGATCACCCGGTCACCGACACCACGCTGCCCGTCTTCGATCTCGACGACACCAAAGCGATCGCCGATTTCGTCGTGGCAGTAACCGGCCTCGCAAGCCCCTCAACCGTCTGAAGCGATCCGCCGTCAGGCGGCTGACTGGACGTCCGCGAAGGCTTTGGCAATGCGCTGCGGCGCCTCGGGACGCGCATACATCCGCTCAAGATAGGCCTGGAGACCGGGACAGCCGTCCAGAAGCTCGCATTCATTGGCCCAGTCGAGCACATAGGCGGTGACGCAATCGGCGACGCTCATCCGGTCGCCGACGATGTATGTACGCCCCTCCATGTGGCGCTCCAGCACCTTTGCCATGGCCGAAAACTCTTCCCGGGCGAGCGCGATATCGCCGGGCAGGCGCTTGTCCTCGTCATACAACATCGTGTGTTTGGTGATGCGCCACACCGGCTGTTCCAGCTCGGTGACGGCGAACAAGGCCCAGCGATAGGCCTGCGCTCGTTCTTTCAGGTCGGCCGGCATCAGGCCCTTGGCGCCGTACTTCTCCGCCAGATAGAAGACGATCGCCGCGGATTCCGTCAGGACGAGATCGCCATCCACCAGGACAGGGATTTTCCCGGCCGGATTGAGGCGCAGAAAATCGGGCTGGTAGTTTTCGCCGGCCATCACGTTAACGGGCACGAATTCGAATTCAGCATTGAGCGTCTGCAGTGCCCACAGCGCGCGAAGCGAGCGCGTCGGGCCAAATCCATAGAGTTTCATCATCGCGGTTCTCCTCCAGCTTCTTACCGTTTCCAAAGGACGCCTGAAGAATGCCCGAGCCGACAGCCGGCGCCAGAAAAACTTTCCGCGCCAAAAAAGAAGGCCGCGGGATTTCTCCCGCGGCCTTGTTCATCTCGTTGGCTAACGCCGATTATTCGGCCATCGCCACCGGCTTCACCAGCGGCGTGACGCGGCGGATGGTGACGCGGCGGTTGAGCTGTTCCGAAGCATCGGTATCGATCTTCAGGAAGCGCTCGCCGTAGCCCTGCGTCGCCAGGTTTTCCGGCGCGATGTCGTAGACGTCGGTCAGGATGTTGGCGACGGCCTCGGCGCGTTCGTCCGAAAGCACGAGGTTCGATTGGTCTGAACCGACGGCATCCGTATGGCCCTCGATCAGGAAGGTCTCGCCCGGATCCTTGTCGAGGATCTCGTTCATCGCATCCGCGACCCGCTTCAGCGTCGAGGCCTGGTTCATGGAAATATCCGCCGACCCGGTCGCAAAGGTGATCGTATCGAGGTCGATACGGCGCACCTTGTCGCGGATACGGGCGGAATATTTTACCTCGTCGAGCGTGTAGACACGCTCGACCGGCTCGACCGGAGGCCGCTCGAGAAAGTCGCGATAGTCGGCCTCGTCTTCCGCCGACGTGTCGATGATATATTCATCGACCGGAATCGTCAGGCGCATCGGCGGCAGGCGTTCGCCAGGATCGACGAAGGTCGGCCGGCTGTCGCGGTCGATTTCCGGGGCGTAGTACATGACATATTCGCGGCTGCCGCCATCGATGCGCGAGCGCTGGATGATGTCGCCGTAGCGGTTGCGGATGGTGACGACGCGGTCGCCATTTGGCCGCACGATGACCTCACGGACGCGGCCGTTCGGCAGATCCTCGTAATAGGTCTCCGTGGCGCGACGCGACAGGCGCCGCCCGTCGTCTGAGCGCACAATGATGCCACCGTCGAAATTGATCACGGTGCGGTCATCGATCTCGCGCTCGACGCGCCAGCCGTCCCGCTCGTCGTAGCGGGGCCGGCGGTCACGGCGCTCGCCGCGCTCGCGGTCACCCGATTCGTAGCGAACCCGGTCGCGACCCTCCCAGCCGACCTGCGCATCCCGGTCGGACTCGGGAATGCGCACGACCTCACGCCGCTTTTCTCTGCGCTCCCGGCGCAGTTCCTCGCGCGAGCGGTCGCGGCGGTTGTCCCAGTCCTTGTCGCTGTCGAGCACGGCGGCACCGTCGGTGAACGGCAGCTCGATCGTGTCCGTCGTGCCGGACGGGTCGCGCGCGATGCGCTCGCGGTCCTTGTCGCGCTCGCGGCGCGGTCGGCCGGCCGTCTCGTCCGGACGCTTGCCTTCCCGCTCGGCCTCGCGCTGCTTTTCGCGGCGTTCCTGGCGCACCTTCTGGTCGTCCTGCTTCTGGTTGGCTTCCGCCTCACGCTGTTTCTTGCGGCGTTCCTCGCGGGCACGCTGCTGGTCCGCATCCTGACGCTGCTGATCCGCCTCGGCATCACGCTGTTTCTGGCGCCGTTCTTCACGGGTCTTCTGCGTGTTTTCCTGCTTTTGGCGGTCCGCTTCGCGCTCACGCTGATCCTTGCGGTCCTCAGCGCGCCAGGTTCCCTGGTTTTGCTCCTGCTGCTGATCCGCTTCGGCTTCACGCTGCTTCTTGCGGCGTTCCTGGCGATTTTCCTGCTGCTGCTGGTCCGCCTCGGCTTCGCGCTGCTTCTTGCGACGCTCCTGGCGGTTCTCCTGCTGCTGCTGGTCGGCTTCAGCCTCACGCTGCTTCTTGCGGCGCTCCTGGCGGTTTTCCTGCTGCTGCAGGTCGCCTTCAGCTTCGCGTTGTTTCTTGCGGCGTTCCTGGCGGTTCTCCTGCTGCTGCTGGTCGCCTTCAGCCTCACGCTGCTTCTTACGGCGCTCCTGACGGTTTTCCTGTTGCTGCTGATCGCCCTCGGCTTCACGCTGTTTCTTGCGGCGCTCCTGGCGATTGTCCTGCTGCTGTTCGGCCTCGCGGTTGCGTTCGCGCTTGTTCTGGCCGCCGCCCTGCTCCTCGCGATTGCGCTTCTTGCGAATGATTTCTTCTTCTTCGCTCTGCACAGTCGTCACATCGGATTTTTCGACTTGCGGCAGCACCGGCCGCACCATGGCCGCTTCGACCGGCTGCCAGACCAGCGAAAAGATGGGCAGGGCCACCGTCGCCAGAAGTGTTGTTCTCTTAGCCATTGGCGTTTCCTCGTTTGCCAGCGTTTGACGCACTTGCTTCAGGGTTTGGGGCGATTTTGTGTTTCAATGCAAGCCGCCACTGTTCAAAAAGACGCTAAATCATCGCAGATGAATCCGCGCTGAATGCGACATGGCCGCCGGCAATATACCGGCGGCCATATTAGAACGCTTGAAAGCGCGATCAGTTCGCCCGCGCCATCGGGCGTACCAGCGTCGTCACCCGGCGGATGGTGACGCGGCGGTTCTGCTGTTCGGCAATGCTCGTCTTCACCTTCAGGAACCGCTCGCCATACCCCTGCGTCTGGAGGTTTTCCGGCGGAATGCCATAAACGTCCGTCAGCAGGCTCGCGACCGATTCGGCGCGCTCGTCGGAGAGAACGAGGTTCGACTTGTCCGAACCCACCGCATCGGTGTGGCCTTCGATCAGGAAGGTCTCGCCCGGATCCTTGTCGAGCACCTTCTGCATGGCGTCGGCGACGCTGCGCAGCGTGCGGGCCTGGGACATCGGCACTTCCGCGCTCGCCGTGGCGAAGGTGATCGTGTCGAGGTCGATGCGGCGGACCTTGTCGCGCAGGCGGGCCGAGTGCTTCACCTCGTCGATCGTGTAGACGCGCTCGACGCGCTCGACCGGCGGCTCGGACAGGAACTCGTAATAATCGCGGTCCGGATTGCTCGACGTGTCAATGATGTAGTCGCTGACCGGAATGCGCAGGCGCATCGGCGGCAGCTCGTAGCCGACATCGACGAGGCCCGGACGCGGCGAGTCGTCCTCCAGCTCCGGCGCATAGACGAGGATATATTCCCGCCCGTCCCGGCCGACGCGCGAGCGCTGGATGATATCGCCGTACCGGTTATAGATCGTGACGATCTGCACGCCGCCGGGGCGCACGATCGTCTCGCGCACGCGGCCACGGGCGAGGTTGTCGTAATAGACCTCTTCCGAATCGCGGCGCAGGCGCGGCCGGTCGTCGCCGCGCACGATCAACTGGTCGCCGACCTCAAGCACCGTGCGGTTCTCGACGCGCTCAATGACGTTGACCTGCGTGACGCTGTTGTCGATCGTCGTGTTGTTGTTGATGACCGTATTGTTGATCACGGTGTTGTTGATGATGTTGGTCGTCTCCGGCACCTCGAAGTCCGGCGCGCGCTTGACGCGCCTGCCCTCTTCCCTGTTGCCGGCCTCGATCTTGCCCGAGACGGCCTCGCGCACCTCTTCGGAAATCGCCGTCTGGGCGGAATCATCCGAATCGGGAACCGGGGCCTCTTCTTCCTGGGCGCGCAGCTCTTCGCGCTGCTTGCGTCGTTGGTCGCGGCTCTTCTGGCCGCCGGAATTGTCGGCGTCCTTGTCGCTGTCGAGCACGGCCGCACCGTTCTCGACGGGCAGCACGACGGTCTCGTCGCTCTTGCCCGGATCTTCGGCGATCTCCTGCTTCTGTTCTTCCGTCAGCGTGTCGACCACCTCCGGCACCGGCTCGGTGGCGGGCGTCTCGCCGGTCTCGGCCGTCGCGGGTTGCTCTGTGCCGGTCTCGGCCGGGGTTTCCTCGCCGGCGACCGCGGGCTGCTCGCCCTCGCCGGTGGTCGGCTGCTGTTCGCTCTCGCCGGTCGTGGTCGCCGGCTGCTCTTCGCCCGTCGTCGTTTCGGCAGCGCTGCCATCCGGCTGTTCTACTGGCTGCTCGGCCTGCTGGTCTTCGGCCGGCTTTTGCTCTTCCGCAGCCTTCTGCTCTTCCGCCTGGCGCTGCTCCTCAGCCGCGCGCTGGGCCTCGTCCTCGGCGGCCTTCTGTTCGGAAGCAGCCTTCTCTGCGTCCTCCGCGGCTTTCTGCTCGTCGGCCTGGCGTTGCTGCTCTTCTGCGGCGGCACGCTGGGCTTCGTCTTCCGCAGCCTTCTGCTCTGAAGCCGCCTTCTCGGCCTCTTCGGCGGCCTGCTGTTCTTCCGCGGCCGCGCGTTGCGCTTCTTCCTCGGCAGCCTTCTGTTCGGCAGCGGCGCGCTCCGCCTCCTCGGCGGCCTTCTGCTCGTCCGCAGCGGCGCGCTGGGCTTCCTCTTCCGCAGCCTTCTGCTCGGCGGCGGCGCGCTCTGCCTCTTCGGCGGCCTTCTGTTCCTCGGCCTGGCCCTGCTGTTCCTCTTCAGCCGCGGGCTGGGTATCCTGCTGTTGCTGCAGCAGTTCTTCCTCGCTCGGCTGGCCCTGGCCCTGGTCGGTGCTCTCCTGCGCAACCTCGAACGGCTTCATCAGCGCATCGGCGAGCGTCGGCGTGGCGATCAGCGCGCTCGACAGCACCGGCAGTGCCACGGTTGCGAATAGTCTGGAGCGGAAACTCATTTTTTCTGTCCTCACGGTGTCCCGTCTGTTGCATCGAGAGGGGTGCATCCGGCTCTTTCGGCCGGTGGGTGAACCCGTCATGGTCGTCCAAAGGCCTAGCCATCGGCGCCTTAACCCTGCCTGAACGGCTCCGGTTGACGCAGGAGATAGGTCGCGCCGCCAGCCCGGCCAGTGGAGGGGCCGTGAAATTGTCGGGGAAACCGGGCGGAAAGACGGCTGAAAACCAGTTGATTTTTTGGCGAAAATTGGTCGATTATCCGACCCAAGCGGGCAGCCCTGCCCGCTTCACATCAAGGCCCGGACAACAAGAAGAACCCGAGAGCCTATAATAGAGAGGATCAAAATGCGTATTTCCAAACGTTTCACGCTTGCAGCTTCGGCTGCGGTCATCGCCCTCTTCGCCTCCTCCGCGATGGCTGAAGGCGAGAAGATCGTGATCGGAACGGAAGGCGCCTACCCGCCCTTCAACAACCTCGAATCCGACGGCACGCTGACCGGCTTCGACATCGATATCGCCAAGGCGATGTGCGAGGAAATGAAGGCCGAATGCACCTTCGTGACGCAGGACTGGGACGGCATCATTCCGGCACTCATCGCCAAGAAGTTCGACGCGATCATCGCCTCCATGTCGATCACCGAAGAGCGCAAGCAGCAGGTCGACTTCTCCAAGAAGTACTACAACACGCCGCCGGCCATCGTCGTGCCGAAGGATAGCGAGATCACGGAAGCCACCCCGGAAGCGCTCGCCGGCAAGCTGCTCGGCGCCCAGGGCTCGACGACCCATTCCAACTATGCCGAAGCGCATATGAAGGATTCCGAGGTCAAGCTCTACCCGACGGCTGACGAGTACAAGCTCGACATCGCCAACGGCCGCATCGACGCCGTGATCGACGACGTGGTGGTGCTCTCCGAATGGCTGAAGTCCGAGGATGGCGCCTGCTGCAAGTTGCTCGGCACCCTGCCGATCGATCCGGTCATCAACGGCGAAGGCGCAGGCGTGGCCGTTCGCAAGGGCGACACGGCGCTTGCCGACAAGTTCACGGCAGCGGTCGCGGCAATCCGCGCCAATGGCAAGTATCAGGAAATCAACGCCAAGTACTTCCCCTTCGACGTCTACGGCGACTGATCGCGGCACGTACTGCTTCATGCGGGTTTTTTCTGACCCCATCAGCAGAATGCACGGGCGGGAGGGCTTGCTCTCCCGCCCCTTTTGTTTGAGAACTTGTACATAAAGAAAAGACGGGCGCATAAGGCGCCTTAACAAGAAGCGCGAAGCGCGCATCGGGGGTTCTTCTGGCATGAGCGGGTTTTTCGCCGCCATCGTCGAGGCGGTATCCGCATTTCTCGGGATCATCGATCCCCTCTGCGGACCGATCGGCATCTTCAATCTATTTGCGGGCAATACGCTCCTGGCATGCGGCGACGCCGGCTGGGGCGACGAGATCGCGCTGGGCTTCCTGGTCACGGCCAGCCTCGCCATCGCGACCCTGCCCGTCGGCCTGTTCTTCGGCTTCTTCATCGCGCTGGCTAAACAGTCGGAAGAACGCTCGCTGCGGCTTTCGGCGAACATCTACACCACGCTCTTCCGCGGCCTGCCGGAGCTTCTGACGCTCTTCATCGTCTACTACGGCCTGCAGATCCTCGTGCAGAACCTCATGGCTGCGGTCGGCTATGACGGTGCGGTGGAAATCAACGCCTTCTTCGCCGGCATGATCGCGCTCGGCGTGGTGTTCTCCGCCTATTGTTCGGAAGTGCTGCTGTCGGCCTTCAAGGCGATCCCGCGCGGCCAGTACGAGGCGGGGTATGCGCTCGGCCTGCACAAGGGCCGCACCATGCGCCTGATCGTCCTTCCGCAGTTGATCCGCGTGGCCCTTCCCGGCCTCGGCAATCTCTGGATGGCGCTTCTGAAAGACACCGCGCTGGTCTCCGTCATCGGCCTGCCGGATATCCTGCGCCAGACGAGTGTGGCCGCACGCGTCACCAAGGAAGCCTTTGAGTTCTACGCCATCGCCTGCCTGCTCTTCCTGGTGCTCGCCTTCCTGTCCTCGCTGGTCTTCTCCTCGATCGAAAGCTGGGCCAAACGGTCGGAGGCCGCACGATGAGCTACGTCACCACCCTCATCCCGCCGCAGGCTCCGCCGCCGGCCCCGCCGAAAACCTTCACCGCCGGCCGCTTCTTCGGCAATATCTTCATGGGCGTCTGGCTGGCGCTGACCGTCGGCATCTTCCTGATGATTGTCGGCGGCTGGGATCCGGAAAAATTCACCAAATACGGCCCGAGCTACCTCTCCGGCCTCGGCGTCACGCTGCTGCTCGTGGCGCTGTCGGTGGTGCTCGGCGGTCTCATTTCGCTGCCGCTCGCCTTCGCGCGCATGTCGAAGAACCCGGTCTTCTCGTGGATTGCCTACGGCTACGTCTATTTCTTCCGCGGCACGCCGCTGCTCACCCAGCTCTTCCTCGTCTATTACGGCCTCGGCAGCTTCTCCGCCGAGTTGAAATCGCTTGGCCTCTGGTGGTTCTTTCGCGATGCCTGGAACTGCGCCCTGCTCACCTTCACGCTCAACACCGCCGCCTACCAGGCCGAAATCCTGCGCGGCGCCATCGAGAGCGTGGCGCGTGGGCAGCATGAGGGCGCCGCCGCCCTCGGCCTGCCCAAGAAGGTCGCCTTCTTCAAGGTGATCCTGCCGCAGGCGCTGATCGTGGCGCTCAGGCCCTATGGCAACGAGATCATCCTGATGATCAAGGGCTCGGCCATTGTCGCCATCGTCACGGTCTTCGACCTGATGGGCGAGACCCGCCGCGCCTTCTCGCGCACCTTCGACTACCAGGCCTATCTCTGGGCAGCGCTTATGTATCTCCTGATCGTGGAGCTGCTGCGCAATCTCTGGGCCTGGCTGGAACTGCGCCTGACGCGCCATCTGAAACGGTGACACCCTTGGCAGCACTCGCAGGCGAGAGCTGCCAAGGCCCTGTTTTCAAAGAAAAATTCTCACTATCCATCAAAAATCAATATTTCATTAACCCTGTAAGCGCTCAATCATAGGGACCATCATTCACCAAGCAATGAGGTCCCTATGACGAACGACATGGCAATGCAGCTCAAGGGCTACGGGATGACCACGGCCCAGATCCTCTACCGCATGCCGGATCACCAGCAGTTCCTGCAAACCTATATCTGGCAGCACTACGACCTCGCCCCGGATTTCCCGGAGATGAAGCGCTTTCTCAAATTCTGGCAGGAGAAGCTGGACGGCCCGCTGCATTCGGTGCGCTACGTCCACCGCCGGCTGATCTCGGCGTCCGAATGGCGCGCGCTGAAGGGCGAATTCATCATTCACTGACGAAACGATGAAAATCCCGGCGGGCTGTCGACAGACCGTGTATGAGTGCCGGATCGCCGCTGACGATTGTGGCCCGAATGGCCACTGCCGCCAGCATTGAATATCCCGGTACGCACCTTCGAGACAATGCGAAAGACCGCACGGTACACCCTGTTCGTCGTCCTGGTGATCGCCGTCGCGGTTACGATCGGCACGCTGTTTCCGCGACCGATCTGGCATGACGGCGAAACCGCGAGGACGCGCGATATTCTCGTCCTGTCCAATCCCATCCACACGGATATCGCCATACCGCTCGATGACAATACGCGCGCCACTTTCGCCTTCCTTGCAGAATCCGGAATGCCGCTCGCACATCCCGACGCACGATGGATCATCTTCGGTTGGGGTGGTCGCGCCTTTTATCTCGAAACACCGACCTGGTCGGATCTGAAACCGATTCCTGTGTTGAAGGCATTCACCGTCGACAGCGCGGTCATGCATGTGGACGTCGCCGGAGACATCACACCCAACGGCTCTTCCATTACCCGTTTCCAGATTGGAGATGACGGCTTCAAACGGCTGGTCGGCTTCGCGTCGGACAGCTTCGCGACCGACCCCAATGGTGATCGGCGGCATATCCAGAATGCAGGATACGGAACAAACGACCGCTTCTTCGAGGCCAAGGGCTATTTCAACGCGCTGATCGGCTGCAACACCTGGACGGCACAGGCGCTCCGCGCAGCGGGACTGCGAACGGGTCTGTGGAACCCGGTTCCAAAGACGCTGTTACTGTCTCTCGACCTCTATAACTGAAAGCTGACGCCTTCTCTAACGGGAGATCTACCCACGGCAGCGGCATTGCCAAAGTCCCGCCCGGCCCTTATGAGACCCGCCATGACCAAGATCGACGAAGACGCGCTCGCGGACGCCTACAACCGCGCCCTTTCGCTGGAAAAATCCGGCGATTTCGATGCCGCCGCCAAGGCCTATGCCGACGTGCTGGCGCTCGACCCCGAGGACCATGGCGGCGCCGCCGTACGGCTTGCCTCGATGGGCCGCGGCGAGACGCCGGAAAAGGCGCCCGACGCCTATGTCACCACCCTCTTCGACCAGCATGCCGAAGTCTTCGACAATGTGCTGGTCGAGCAACTCGGCTATTGCGTGCCGCTGCTCGTGCGCCAGCGGTTCCAGGCGCTCGGCCTCGGTCCCTTCAAGCGCGTGCTCGACCTCGGCTGCGGCACCGGCTTGACCGGCGGGGCGCTGCGCGACATGGCGGAAGACATTACCGGCGTCGACCTTTCGGAGAACATGGTCGAGATCGCGCATGACAAGGAGCTCTACGAAACGCTCTACGTCGCCGAAGCGATCGATTTTCTCGAAGACAACGACGACGAGCCCTTCGACCTCATCACGGCGACCGACGTGCTGCCCTATCTCGGCGCGCTCGAACCGCTGTTCTTCGGCGTCGGCGAAAACCTCGTTGCCGGCGGCCATTTCATCTTCTCCTCCGAGACGCTGCCGGAAGACACATTTGCCGGCCGGCCCTTCATGGTCGGCCCGCACCAGCGTTTCGCACACGGCGCCGGCTATGTCCGCCAGCGCCTCGACGAAACCGGTTTCGACCTCGTCGAGATGACCGACATCACCGTGCGCATGGAGGAAGGCGAGCCCATCCCCGGCCATCTGGTGCTTGCCAAGTATCGCGGCTGACGAAACACTTTCGCTGAAATCAATGATCCGCTACACCTCCTGCCAAAGATTGCAGGAGGTTACGGCATGGCAAAGGTTGCATTCATCGGTCTCGGCGTCATGGGCTATCCCATGGCTGGCCACCTGAAGGTCAAGGGTGGGCATGAGGTGGCGGTCTACAACCGCACCTTTGCCAAAGCGGAAAAATGGGCAGCCGAGTTCGGCGGCAAGGCCTTCGCGACGCCCGCCGAGGCCGCGAAGGATGCCGATTTCGTCTTCACCTGCGTCGGCAACGACGACGACCTGCGTTCCGTTACGATAGCCAAGGACGGCGTGCTCGACGGCATGAAACCCGGCGCCATCCTCATCGACAACACCACCGCCTCGGCCGAGGTCGCCCGTGAACTCGACGCCGCCACCCGGGCCAAGGGTTTTAGCTTCATCGATGCCCCCGTTTCCGGCGGCCAGGCCGGCGCGGAAAACGGCGTGCTCACCGTCATGTGCGGTGGCGAGGAAGAAACCTTCGAAAAGGCGAGACCGGTCATCGACGCCTATGCCCGCATGGTCGGCCTGATGGGGCCGGCCGGCGCCGGCCAGCTTGCCAAGATGGTCAACCAGATCTGCGTTGCCGGCGTCGTGCAGGGGCTCGCCGAAGGCATCCATTTCGGCAAGCAGGCCGGGCTCGACATGGAGAAGGTTATCGAGGTCATCTCCAAGGGTGCTGCCGGCTCCTGGCAGATGGACAACCGCCACAAGACGATGATCGCCGGCAAGTATGATTTCGGCTTTGCCATCGACTGGATGCGCAAGGACCTCGGCATCGTCCTGTCCGAAGCCCGGCTCAACGGCGCCAAGCTCCCGGTCAGCGCCCTCATCGACCAGTTCTACGGCGACGTGCAGGACATGGGCGGCAACCGCTGGGACACGTCGTCCCTGCTCGCCCGGCTGGAGAAGAAATAACATGGCGCACCATCGCGCCCTGCTCGCCGTCGCGGCCCTGGCGGGCCTCGCAGCACCAGCACGGGCGGACGATAGCGCCGCGCTGGCGCTCGCCACCGCGCTGCACCAGAAGATCGCGCAATGCTGGAATGTCCCGGCGGACCTTCCCGCCCATGTCGAAGCCGTCCGGGTGGCTTTCACGCTGACGGAAGCAGGCGAGCTCGATGGCGCGCCCAAGGTGGACGGCCCCGTCGCCGGCGATCCGGCGACGAAGACCTTCGTGGCGAGCGCCGTGCGCGCGGTCGTGCGCTGCGCGCCGTTCACGGGCCTCGAAAAGCTCGCACCCTACGACACCTGGAAATCGGTGTCGGTGACCTTCAGGCGGCCGGAGATGTAGGCGCCTTACTCTTCGCCGCTCTTCTGGTTGTCCACCATCATGTAGTCGAGCGGCAGCTCGGTCGTGTACTTGATCTGCTCCATCGCGAACGCGGAAGAGACGTCGCGGATCTCGATGCGGGCGATCATGCGCTTGTAGAAGGCGTCATAGGCGCCGATATCCGGCACGACGACGCGCAGCAGGTAATCCACTTCGCCGCTCATGCGGTAGAACTCGACGACCTCGGGAAACTCGACGATCACCTCGGAAAAGCGCTTCAGCCATTCCGTCGAGTGCGAATTGGTGCGGATCGAGACGAAAACCGTAACCTTGGTGTTGATCTTGATCGGATCGAGCAGCGCGACGCGCTTGCGGATCACGCCGTCCTCTTCCATCTTCTGGATGCGCCGCCAGCACGGCGTGGTCGACAGACCCACCTTCTTGGCGAGGTCCGCCACTGCCAGCGTAGAATCTTCCTGCAAAAGGCGCAGGATCTTGCGGTCCAGACGATCCATCGATTTCCCCTAACGAAATTTAATTCCCTCATATACCGTGATAGCGGCAAAATGAAAGAAATGCATTTCATTCCGTAAGAGTTTTCACCCGCTTTCGCAACTCCGGAAGAACCTCTTGCTCAAACCACGGATTGCGCTTCAGCCAGCCGGTGTTGCGCCAGCTCGGATGCGGCAGCGGCAGCACCGCCGGCCCCTCGTTGCGCCCGAGGTGGCGCCGCCAGTCGCGCACCGTCTCGGTCATGCTCGCGGCCTTCGCCGCCCCCAGGTGCCAGGCTTGCGCATATTGGCCAATCGCCAGCACCAGCTCGACCTGCGGCATGGCGCCGATCACCCGGGCGCGCCAGAGCGGCGCGCATTCGCGTCGCGGCGGCAGGTCGCTGCCATGGGCGTCGTAGCCCGGAAAACAGAAGCCCATCGGCACGATGGCGAATTTTGCCGGATCGTAGAATTCCTCGCGCGTCACGCCGAGCCAGGTGCGCAGCCGATCGCCCGAGGCATCGTTGAACGGCAGGCCGCTGCCATGCACCCGCAGCCCCGGCGCCTGGCCGGCGATCAAGATGCGCGCAGTTTCGGAGATGACCGCGACCGGCCGCGGCTCGTGCGGCAGGCGGTGGGCGGGCCCCCTTGCCGGCGCGTCGCGACAGAGCCGACAGGCCGCAATCGCGGCGCGAAGTTCTGCCAATCCCGCATCATCCATCGCGTCGTCCGTTCAAATCAGTCCCAATGCGCCCAGAATGCTGCCGAGCACGCCCGGTTCCGCATCATGCACGTCTTCCTGCGGCCGCCCGTTCGTGCGGCGCCATTGCTGCGGCATGTCGAACTCGGAGCCCCACAGCCCCTTGCGCTCGGCCTTGGCGAACTGTTCCTCGTCCTCATAGCCGCCATAGGCAACCGCCAGCCCCTCCCGCACCATGCGCTCGCCGAGGTCGCCCTCCAGCGTTTCGCAGCGCGCGAGCCAGCGGTTGTACTTGTCGGTGCCCTCGGTGCGGCAGGTAATGGCACCGCCGCGCAATAGCTCGGCGAGCCGCGAGCGCGCGGCAACGCCACACCGCCAGTCGGCGCCGTCGCGCTTGCAGACCTGCGTCAGTTCCGGCGTATCGATGCCGACGAGGCGGATGCGGTGACCATCGAGCGTCAGCGTGTCGCCGTCCGCCGCGCGCGCGGCACCGGTGATCGTCTCGCCGGTTTCGCCGCTCACGCGCGCCACCACGAGCGCCGTCAGCGCCAGGATCGCCATCGCCACGCCGACATCACGCGCGCGCCTCGTAAGTCCCATGCAACCCCGTTCCTGTCCTAGAGTCCTGACGTTTCGTCATATGGCGGCGCGAGGCCCAATTCACGTTACGGAAAATGCCGGAATGGTTCGCAAATGGTTTATGCGCGGCAGCATCTTCTTAAGGATTCGACCCTAGAATTCAACGCTGTCCGTAACAGTTGCAAGTGTGATGAGTACCGGCGTCAGTACCTCGACCGACAAGATCATCGTCGACAAGTCGCGCAGCCACCGAAACAAGGCTGTCTCGCGGGCTGTCCGCACGACTCGCGAGCGGTTGCAGACGGCGACGGGGCTGGCGCCCGGCTTCGAGCGCGAGATGCTGCAACTCCACATCGCCTCGGCCGCACAGAGCGCGCTCGCCGTGCCTGTCGTCGTGGTGCTGATCGCGGCCGGCGGCATCTATCTCACGCAGGAAATCGGCCTGATCGCCTGGGCGATCCTGGCGCTCAGCGTGCATGCGCTCGGCATGATCGTGGCGCGCCGCGCCCGCAAGCAGGAAATCACCGCCGACAACACGCGCCGCTGGCAGCAGATCTTCCTCATCGCGCAGGTCTTCATGGGCCTCACCTGGGCCGCCTTCGCGTTGCAGACCTGCGGCCAGTGCTCGGGCGTCACTTTCGATTTCTACAAGGGCTCCTCCCTGCTCGTGGCGCTCGCCGTCACCGCCATCAGCACGCTGATGCTGCGCCACGCCGTGCTCTATGCCTTCCTGCCGACGGTCGGCGCGCTTTCGATTTCCGCCCTGTTGCGTCCGGATCCTGCAACGGTCGGCATGGCCGCGATCATCGCGGCCGCCATGATGTTCCTCGTCTTCATGACGCATCGCCTGCGCCACACGAGCGCGCAGCTCCTCTCATCGCAATCGGAAAAGGACGACCTGATCGCCGAGCTGGAAGTGGCGAAATCCATGTCCGATGAGGCTCGCCGCCGGGCGGAGGAAGCCAACCTCGCGAAGTCCCGTTTCCTCGCCTCCATGTCGCATGAGTTGCGCACGCCGCTCAACGCCATCCTCGGTTTCTCCGAGGTCATGTCGACGGAGGTGCTCGGGCCGCTCAACAACCCGGTCTATAAGGAATACACGTCCGATATCCACCGCTCCGGCCAGCATCTCCTCAATCTCATCAACGAGATCCTCGACCTGTCGCGCATCGAGGCCGGGAAATACGACCTGTCGGAGGACTCGGTGCACCTCGTCGACATCGCCGAGGACTGCATCGGCATGGTCCAGCTCCGTGCCCGCGCAAAAAACATCACCATCGCCGAGCAGGTCGAGGGCGACATGCCGGCGGTCTGGGCGGATGAGAAGGCGTTGCGCCAGGTCATCCTGAACCTTCTGTCCAATGCGGTGAAATTTACGCCCCAGGGCGGCGAAATCCTCGTCAAGGCCGGCTGGACGGCCGGCGGCGGGCAGTACGTCTCGATCAAGGATAACGGCCCCGGCATTCCGGAAGAGGAAATCCCGGTCGTGCTTTCGGCCTTCGGCCAGGGCTCTATCGCCATCAAGAGCGCCGAACAGGGCACCGGCCTCGGCCTGCCGATCGTCCAGGCCATCCTCGCCAAGCACAATGGCGAGTTCATCCTGAAATCGAAGCTGCGCGAAGGCACCGAGGCGATCGCCATCCTGCCGGCAAAACGCGTGCTCCAGAGCCTGCCCGCCGTCACCGAGACGCAGGCCGTCGCCCCCCGCAAGAAGAGCTTCGCCTGAGTTCAGATGAACTTGGAGGCGACGACGTAGCCGGCGTAGACGGCATTCGAGATGATCAGGCAGAAGACGGCGAAGGACCCGAGATCCTTCGAATGTTTGCCCATTTCCGAAATCTCCGGCGAGACCCGGTCGACGATCTCCTCGATTGCCGTGTTGAGCGCCTCGAAGGCGACCATCAGCAGGAAGAGGATCGCCATGGCGACATATTGGAAGAACGAGGCACCGACCACGGTGAAGAGCACCATGGCGACGCCGAAGGCGATCAGCTCGTGGCGGAAGGCGGATTCGCTGAGCAGGCGCCGCGCGCCGTCGGCGGAATAGGTCGCCGCCGCAATGAGATGGCTGAAGCCCGTCTTTTTCTTGATTGGTGCCTGACCCATTCCAACATCCTGATTCTGCCGCGCCCATAAAGCATGCCCGTATGACGGGAATGCCCTGGGTCTCATTCATACCATTTGGGGCTTTTTGCCGACCGCGCTTTAAGAACGGTTGCTGACGCCCGCCTGAACGAAGGTCGCCATGCCGGAATGGCAGGCCGCCGCCGCCTTGACGATGCTGGCGGCAAGCGCCGCGCCGGTGCCCTCGCCCAGCCGCATGCCGAGCGCCAGGAGCGGCGTCTTGCCGAGCTTCTCGATCGACTTCAGGTGGCCGGGTTCGGCCGAAACATGGCCGATCAGGCAATGGTCGAGCGCCGAGGGATTGGCGGAGCGCAGGATGGCGCCGGCGGCGGTCGCGACATAACCGTCGAGGATAACCGGGATCTTCTGCATGCGGGCGGCCAGGATGGCGCCGGCCATCGCCGCGATCTCGCGCCCGCCAAGGCGGCGCAGCACTTCGAGCGGATCGGACAGGTGCGCACGATGCAGATCGACGGCTTTTTTCACGGCCGCGACCTTGCGCTTCAGCACCTCGCCTTCCGAACCCGTGCCGGGGCCGACCCATTCCTCCGCCGTGCCGCCATAGAGCGCGAGGTTGATCGCGGCGGCGATCGTCGTGTTTCCGATGCCCATCTCGCCGATGCAGATCAGGTCCGTGCCGCCGGCAACCGCCTCCATGCCGAAGGCCATCGTGGCCGCGCAGTCGCGCTCGGAAAGCGCCGCCTCTTCGGTGATATCGGCGGTCGGGTAATCCAGTGCGAGGTCGAAAACCTTCAGGCCGAGATCATAGGCGACGCAGATCTGGTTGATCGCCGCACCGCCGGCCGCAAAGTTCTCCACCATCTGCGCCGTCACCGAGGACGGATAGGGCGTGATGCCCTGCTTGGTGACGCCGTGATTGCCGGCAAAGATCGCGACGAGCGGGCGCGTCACGGCCGGCGGACGGCCGGTCCAGGCGGCGAGCCAGAAGGCGATTTCCTCCATGCGGCCGAGCGCGCCCGGCGGCTTGGTGAGCTGCTTGTCGCGTTCACGCGCAGCCACGAGCGCTGCCGAATCGGGACCGGGCAGGTTGCGCAGCAAATCACGAAAATCATCGAACGGCAGGCCGCTGGCACTCATCTTGGGGAATTCCTTGCTTTGGGCTTTCGAAGGCGGGTTTGGTGGCGTCTGAAGCAATCAATTTTACGCAGTTCCGGCGCGCAAAACGCTCACGCACTTTTGCTGGAACTGCTCTAATAGAGGCAGGGCGCGAATCCGACAACCGCATTTGCAGCGGCTTGCCTCGCCCTTTTGCCGGGAGGGGCTCTTCGACGTGGATATCCGGGATTTCATTGACGACACGGCTCGCTCGGTCGCCTTCCTGTCGCGCGTGCCGGTGCCGCAGCGCCATTTTGCCGGCCATGACGGGCGGCTGTCGCGCGCGGTGCGTGCCTTTCCCCTCGCCGGCCTGCTGGTCATGCTGCCCTCCGCCGCACTCGCAGCCGTCCTGGCGGCGATCGACGCCCCGCCGCTGCTTCTCGCCTTCGCCACGCTGGCGCTCCAGGTGCTCGTCACCGGCGCGCTGCACGAGGACGGGCTTTCCGACAGCGCCGACGGCATCGGCGGCGGGCGGGATCGGGAAAGCGCGCTTGCCATCATGAAGGACAGCCGCGTCGGCTCCTACGGCGCCGTCGCCCTCGTGCTCTCCTTCGGGCTGCGCGCCGCGGCGATCGCGGCCCTTGCCGCCGTGCTCACGCCCTCCGGCCTCGGCATGGTGCTGCTTGCCGTGGCCGCCGCCAGCCGCACCGCCATGGTCTGGCACTGGTCGCTCCTGCCGCCCGCCCGGCGCGACGGCGTCGCCGCGTCGGTCGGCGAGCCGGACAAGGGTGCGACGACGATGGCGCTCGTCAGCGGCATCCTGCTCGCCGCCCTGCTGCTCCTGCCGCATGGCACGCTGCTCTCGCTCGTCCTCACCCTCATCGCCGCCGCCGCGGCCGTTCTCGTGTTCAACCGCATCGCGATGCGCAAGATCGGCGGGCATACGGGCGACACGATCGGCGCGACCGAGCAGCTCGCGGAAATGTCAGTGCTCTTCGCTCTTGCCCTCACGCTCTGACCCACCGATATAGGAGGGGCAAACACCCGGAGACGCGATGGAATCGCCCTGCATTCTCGTCTGTTCGATCGATATGGTGACCGGCTACTGTTTCGGCTGCGGCCGCACGCGTGACGAGATCGGCGCCTGGACGCTCTATAGCGCGGAGGAGAGGCGCGCCATCATGGCGGCGCTGCCGGCGCGGCTTGCCACCGTCGAACGCAAACCCCGGCGCGAAACGCGCCGCACCCGCATGGCCAGGGAGCGCGGCGACGCATGAGGTTCTATTTTCTTCTCGCCATCCTCGCCGTCGGCCTTGCCTTCCTGATTCTCAACCATGACAGCGGCCGCACGATGGGCATGGACAACAACGATTTCGGCCGCCTCGTGACACTGTCGGCCATCGCTACGATGATGGCGGCGGGCATCCTGGCCGGCCGGCGGCAGATCGGCGAAAGCGTGCGCCAGGCTGGCATCTGGCTGCTGATCATCCTCATGCTCGTCGCCGGCTATCTCTACCGCTTCGACCTGCAGGACTTCGGCAACCGCCTGACCGCCGGCCTCATCCCCGGCCGCGCCATCTTGACGACGAGCGCCAGCGGCGAACAGATCATGGTGATCCACAAGGGCGTCTCCGGCCATTTCGAGGCCGACGTATCGATCGACGGCACGCCGCTGCGCATGCTCGTCGATACCGGCGCAAGCTCGGTCGTGCTCTCTTACGAGGACGCCATGCGCCTCGGCATCAATCCGGACAACCTAGTCTTCTCGATCGACGTCTCCACCGCCAACGGCCGCGCGCTTGCCGCCCCTGTGACGCTGCGCGAAGTCGCGATCGGCCCGATCCTGCGCGGCACCATCCGCGGCATGGTCACCGAACAGGGCCGCCTCGACCAGAGCCTGCTCGGCATGAGCTTCCTGGAAACGCTCGGCTCGATCGAGATCGCGCGCGACGAGTTGCGGCTGAAGGACTAAACGGCAAGAAAAGGAGACGGCATGAGCCCCAAGCCAACCGGCCACGTTCGTGGCAATGACCTGATCCTCACGCGCACGTTCCGCGCGCCCGTCGATGACGTCTGGAGGAGCGTGACGAAGTCCGAGAGCACCGCACTCTGGTTCGGCAGTTGGGAAGGAGATGCCGGCCCGGGCAAGATCGTGCGGCTGCAACTTCTCCATGAGAAGGGCCAGCCTTGGACGAACCTGATGATCGAAGAATGCGACGCGCCAAGCCGGCTGGTCGTCACGATGAAGGATGACTTCGGAGACTGGCGCATCGAGCTGACAATGACGCAGACGGACGACATGACCGAGCTGCATTTTGTGCAACGCCTCAGCGACAGGAAACTCGCGGGCGACGTAGGTCCGGGCTGGGAGTACTACCTCGACATGCTGGTCGCGGCGCGCGAAGGCGAGGCGCTTCCGTCATTCAACGATTATTACCCGTCGCAGAAGGCTTACTACTTGGAAGGCATGTGACAATCGGCACGCCTCCGCAGGAGGCACTTGATCGCAACAGCCCTTACAGCAGCGTGTGGCCGGCCGCCGTCAGCAGATCGCGCGCCTTCTCGAGATCGGCCGACTTCACCAGCAGGTGATCCCCGTCGAAGGTGGAGACGACGAAAATCCCCATCCTGTTCTCGGAAAGCGGTGCGATCACGGAGAGCACGATCCCGGTCTCATCGAAGGCGAACGGCCCGACGAGTTTGAAGCAGGACCAGTCGCCGTCCTTGAGCACACCGTGCGGCACGCGCTCCTCGCGGCAGACGATGGAAAGCTCGTCATCCGTCCGGCTGATGCTGACGAGGCCGGCGCCATCCGCCCAGGCCGGAATGGCATCGGACGCGCCAAGCCGGGCCACACAATAGGCGCCGTCCAGGCCCTTGAGTTTTACGCGTGCGGCCATGGCAGCAGGACCCTTCTCAGTTCTTCAGCTTGTAGCCCGTCTTGAATATCCACGCCGTGATCCCCAGGCAGACGACCAAGAAGCCCAGCACCGTGACGAGGCTGACGACCGGGTTGACGTCGGCGATCTCGTAAAAGCTCCATCGGAAGCCGGAGACGAGGTAGAGCACCGGGTTGAAGTGGCTGACCGTCTGCCAGAAGGGCGGCAGCATGTCGATCGAGTAGAAGCTGCCGCCGAGGAAGACGAGCGGCGGCACGATGAGCATCGGGAACAGGTTCAGCTGCTCGAAATCCTTGGCCCAGATGCCGATCATGAAGCCGAACAGGCTGAAGCTCACGGCGGTCAGCACGAAGAACAGGATCATCATCAACGGGTGCTTGATCGATATGTCGACGAAGAGCGAGGCGGTGATGAGGATGATCGTGCCGACGATCAACCCCTTCGTTGCCGCTGCCCCGACATAGCCGATGACGATCTCGATCATCGAGACGGGCGCGGAGAGGATCTCGTAGATCGTACCGGTGAATTTCGGGAAATAGATGCCGAAGGAGCCGTTGCCGATACATTGGTTGAGCAGCGTCAGCATGATGAGGCCGGGCGCGATGAAGGCGCCGTAGGGCACGCCCTCCACCTCCTGCATGCGCGAGCCGATGGCGGCACCGAAGACGATGAAATAGAGCGAGGTGGTGATGACGGGCGAAACGACGCTTTGCACAAGCGTGCGGCGCGTGCGCGCCATCTCGAAGGCATAGATGGATTTGATCGCCTCGAAGTTCATTTTCCCTCTCCCACCAGTTCCACGAAAATGTCTTCCAGCGAACTCTGCTCGGTGGAGATGTCCTTGACCCGAAGGCCTGCCTGCGACAGCGCGGAGAGCAGCGAGGAAATGCCCGTGCGCTCGCCGGATGTGTTGAATTCATAGGTAAGCCGCGTGCCCGCCTCGCCGAGCGTCAGCCCGAAGGGCGAAAGCGTATCGGGAATGGCACCGACAGGCTCGCCGAGCTCCACGGTCAACTGCTTGCGCCCGAGCTTTGCCATCAGCGCCTTCTTGTCCTCGACCAGCAGGATTTCCCCATGGTTGATGACGCCGATGCGGTCGGCGATCTCTTCGGCCTCCTCGATATAGTGCGTCGTGAGAATGATCGTGACGCCGGCCGCGCGCAGCTTTTCCACGAGCAGCCACATGTCCTTGCGGAGATTCACGTCGACGCCCGCCGTCGGCTCGTCGAGGAACAGCACTTTCGGCTCGTAAGACAGCGCCTTGGCGATCAGCACGCGCCGCCGCATGCCGCCTGAGAGGTGGCGCAGCATCGTGTCCTTCTTGTCGAACAGCGAGAGGTCGCGCAGGATGCGCTCGATCAGCGCCGGGTCCGGCGCGCAGCCATGCAGGCCGCGCGAGAAGGCGACGGTGTTCCACACCGTCTCGAAGGCGTCGAGCGTCAGCTCCTGCGGAACGAGGCCGATGATCGAGCGGGTCTGGCGGTAGTCGCGCAGGATATCGTGCCCGGCGACGGTGACGCTGCCGCCGCTCGGCGTGACGATGCCGCAGATGATCGAGATCATCGTCGTCTTGCCGGCGCCGTTCGGCCCGAGCAGCGCGAGGATCTCGCCCTCCTCGATATCGAGATCGACGCCTTTCAGCGCCTTGAACCCCGATGCGTAGCTCTTGGTGAGATTGCGAATGGAAACGATGGGCGCCATGAGATGGTCCGGAATGGAGGAAATTCATGCGGAAGGACACCCTATATGGCGCGTCCCTTGCCGAGTTTCACCCGTGCAGCGCAAAAAATTCGCTCAGCCATCGCTGCTGACGCGGAAGCGTGGCAGAGAGCGCCAACGCGAACAGGAGAGGATCGGCGATGGGCGGCACGAAGGGCTCCGAGGGAGACCACCGTGGGGCGGCGGCGGGCGAAAATTTCGCTTGGCACGGGTGCCCAATTGTCATCAAACCGTGACCCACTTCAACCATCGTCTGCGCGAGGCCGACGGGACGATCCTGCACCCCGCTCACCCCAACGTCCCCACTGCCCCTGGCAGCGACCTTGCTCCCGGACCCTGAGGGAGCCCTATCGGCGGTCCCCATCCGCCCGCTTCCCCCGCGGAAGCCCCGCATGCATCCTCGCCGACGCACCGGCGCGGGTGATGGAATGTGACGTTCCAGGCAGACGCCTCCAAGCGTGCTGCCGCCCCTTTTCGACCGGCGCCCCGCCGGTCTTTTTTTGCCCGCTCGCCATCACGAGGCGTTCTTCGGGAACTTGTCCGCGCCGCACCCATTTCGTCCAGCAGGAGCAACTACCTCGGGAGATGAGACGATGACATTGCGCAAGGTCTATGCCCATCTGAGCTGTTCGGATCTCGACGCCAGCATCCGCTGGTTCTCCGCCATCTTCAACCGCGGACCGGATGCCCATCCCATGGAAGGGCTTGCTGAGTGGCACCATCAAGAGACAGCCGGTTTCCAACTCTTCCAGAATGCCAAGGATGCCGGTCACGGCACCCTCACCCTGATCGTGGGCGAGCTGGAGGCAGAGCGGGAGCGGCTCGACGGCGCCGGCCTATCACCGGGCGACGTGGAGGCCGCCAGCTACGTCAAGCTGATCCGCCTCAAGGACCCCGATGGAAATCTCGTCGTGCTTGCGCAGGAAACCGCACAACCAGAATCAGAGGCTGCAATGCCGGTAGCCGGATTTGCGGGCCCGTAGGTCGAAGTGGAAATGGTCCTTGTGGTAGCGGTCGCTGCCCGGGCCGAGCACGGTGGAGAAGTATTTGCAGCTATCGCTGCGCACCGATTTCAGCAGACCCTTTTCGCGGAAGGCGAAGAAGCCCTTCTTCTCGATGGCGATCGCCTTGCCGTTCTTCAGCACGATCTTGCCAACGTCGATCGCGTTGCCCTTGGAATGTTCCGACATGGCCGCACCGCGCTGCGAGTTCATCGTGCGGCAGGAATAGGAAGACATCTGGTGGATGGCCGCGACGCCCGAGAGGTAGCGCGTGCGCGACGACGGAACGAGCTCCTGCTTCACCCAGCGCGCAAAGGCCTCGGTGATCTGGCAATTGACGTTCGCCGCCGGCTTGATCTGGATACCGCCGGAAAGTCCCGACAGCTCGACCGGCCACGCGATGCCGCAGGAACGCCCCTTGGAAATCCGCGGCACGTCACGAAACTTCACGCCGAGTTTCTGCAGCCGCTGCCGGCAGGCCTTTTCCGAGGCCGGCATGCCGCCCATGGTTTCCGGTATCTGCATCGGATTGTTCAGCCGCGGCAGGAAGGCGACCTGCTGCTCCTCCTCGACCGCCGGCATGCGGCGCGTCGAGCCCTTGGCCGGAACGCGCACATAATCGCCGCTCTCGGCCGGCGTGCCGAGCTCCATGCCCGCCTCCGACATCGGTAGCGTCTCCGGCTCGCCGAGCTGCTGCGGCGTGTCCGTGCCGATGCCGTCGACGACCACCTGCGTGACATTGCCCTCGGCGATCTCGTTGGCCTGCGCTTCCGCCAGCCCCTCGACGCGCTGGACGCCGAGCCCCTCGTCCATGTTGACGCCGCCTTCGGGAACCGTCAGCACGCCAGAGGAGGCCTGCACGGGCTCGTTGATGCCCATCGCCTCGTCGCTGTCGATCATCGGCAGGCGCTTCTTCTCGGCGACCGGTTCCGGCAAGGCCGTGTCGGCGGCGCCAAAATCGTCGGACGGATAGGAAGAGACGTCGTTGCCGGTATCGCCCATTTCCCGGGCCGGGCGGCGGTTGCCATTGTCCGCCGGCATGATCGCGCTGACGCCGGCACCGTCGATATCGTCGGGCGGGGTCAGGCCGCCCGAACAGGCGGCAAGCATGGCCGGGATGAGGAGCAGGCCAAGTGGTCTGCGAAGACGAGCTACAAACGCAATACCCATTGTCACTTCCGCCTGGCAGCCGCCTCGCCCTATCGCGAAGTCCCGGTTGCGCACACCTTTGTCCGGTGATGGTGCAGGCCGCTTTTGTCCGCATTCCGGACGACAGGGCCTCAAACCGGACGCGCAGGCCGATCCGCCTGCATTTCCAGGCAATTTTGTCGCAACAGGGTAAAGGAACCGTTGTCAGCCGACCCGCGACATTAACGGGTGCAACGAAAAACCCCGGCGCTTGTGGCGCCGGGGCAAGGTCGTCCGGAGATCGTCTTTTGCTTTATGCAGCGCGGCGCCTGTGGTCTGCCGCTCCGGCCGGGTTCAGCCGGAAGTTTCCGAGCAGCGTCTTCAGCTGCTCGCTTTCCTGGGTCAGCGTCTGGCCGGCGGCGTTGGTTTCCTCCACCATCGCGGCATTCTGCTGGGTCATCTGGTCCATCTGGTTGACTGCGGTATTAACCTCGGCAAGGCCGGTGGCCTGCTCGCGGGCGGCCGTCGCAATCGACGTCACCTGGTCGTTCACCTTGTTGACGAGCACCTCGATCTCGGTCAGCGCATCGCCCGTCGAGCGCACCAGCGCCACGCCGGTGCCGACCTCTGTGGCGGAGTTGCTGATGAGGCCCTTGATCTCCTTGGCCGCATTGGCCGAGCGCTGGGCAAGCTCGCGCACCTCCTGCGCCACGACCGCAAAACCGCGCCCCGCCTCGCCCGCACGCGCCGCTTCGACGCCGGCGTTCAGCGCCAAGAGGTTGGTCTGGAAGGCGATCTCGTCGATCACGCCGATGATCTGGCTGATGCGGCTGGAGGCGTCCTCGATGCGGCTCATCGCGGCGACGGCGTCGCGCACGATCGTGCCGGAACGGCCGGTCGACTGTTTGGTCTCGGCCACCATGCGGCTGGCTTCCGCCGCACGTTCGGAGGCGTTGCGCACGGTCGCGGTAATCTCGTCGAGCGCCGCCGCGGTTTCCTCCAACGAGGCCGCCTGCTGTTCCGTGCGGTGGGAGAGGTTATTGGCCGCCTCCGCAATGCCGCCGGCGCTGCCATGCACGATCTCGGTGGAATGCGCGATGGCATTGATGACGCTGGACAGCGCATCGACGGCGCGGTTGAAGTCGTCGCGCAGTTTTGCATATTCCGGCGCGATCGCGCCGATGGAGACCGTGAGATCGCCATTGGCAAGGCGCTCCAGCGCACCGCCGACGACATGCATGGCATCCGCCTGGCTCTGGCTCACCTGGCGCTGGCGGCGCTCGCCCTCGCTGCGCTCCTCGTCAAGGCGAACCTGCTGCTCGCCCTCGCGGACCCGAAGCTGCGCGCGCTCGGCCACCGACTGGCGCAGCACCGATACGACCTTCGCCATCTCGCCGATCTCATCCTTGCGATCAGTTTCCGGCACCTCGCCGGACACATCCTCGTCGGCAATCGCCTGCATCGACGCCTGGAGACGGCGCACGGGGTTCGTCACGCTCTTCACGATGCCGTAGGCCGCGAGCATGATGACGAGACCGCCGATGCCGAGGATCATCGCCGTCTCGATCGCGTTGCGGCGGAACATGGCGGCAAGGTCGTCCGCATAGACGCCGGTGCCGACGATCCAGCCCCAAGGCGCGAAGCCTGCGACATGCGAATATTTCAGCACCGGCTCCTCGAAGCCCGGCTTCGGCCAGTAATAGTCGACGAAATCCTGGCCGGTCGGGCTGGATTTCACGGCCTTCACGAATTCGGTGAAGATGTGCTTGCCCGTCGGGTCGGCCATGCCGGTCTGGTCCGTGCCGTCAAGCGCCGGCTTGATTGGATGCATGATGATCACGGCGTTCATGTCGTTGATCCAGAAGTAGCCGCTGTCCTCGTAGCGAAGCGCGCGCACGGCGTCCTTCGCCCGGGTCTGCGCCTCTTCGCGCGTCAGCGTGCCGGCCGTCTCAAGCTCATGGTAGTGCTTGAACAGCGTCAGCATGCTCTGGTCCATCGCCGCAAGTTTCGACTTGCGCTCCACGACCATCGCATCCTGATAGTGATAAAGGCTGTAGACGAGCGCCGCCGCGAAGATGGTCAAGGCAAGACCGACAAGCAATGAAAGACGCGTGGATATTCTGAAATTCTTCACCGGGCTCTCCTCGACATTCCAGGGCGCAATGCTCCTCATACCGAAAGTCCGGGAAACCCTTTAAAATCATCTAAAATTGCAATCATCAATTCTTAGAGTCTGAGCATACTCGAAAATGCGCTTTGCACGCTCCGACGCGACGCATGCTCCCTCTTTCTCCCTCGCGCGCATTCGGCTAGACCGGAGGAAAGTGGAGACGACCCGATGACCCTGACGCCGAACGGACAGCTCACCCTTCGCACGCTCGCCATGCCGGGCGATGCCAATGCCGCGGGCGATATTTTCGGCGGCTGGGTCATGGCGCAGATGGACTTGGCTTCCGGCATCCGCGCCGCCGAGCGCGCGCAGGGCCGCGTCGTCACCGCCGCCGTCAAGGAAATGGCCTTCGACCTGCCGGTGAAGATCGGCGACACGCTCAGCATCTACACCCATATCGCCCGCGTCGGCCGCACCTCCATCACGCTGTCTGTCGAGGCCTGGGCGCAGCGCTACCTCACCACGACGCTGGAAAAGGTGACGGGCGCCACCTTCGTCATGGTCGCGCTCGACAAGGACGGCCACCCGACCCCCGTTCCCGTCGAATAAACGCCGCCCGGAGGCTGAGCATGGAGCACACGACCCCGGACCCCGCCATCTTCAGCCATGTGCGCGTCGTGATCGGCATGGTGGTGAGCCTCAGCCTCGCTCGCGTGCTGACGGGCGTCGCCCTCTTCATCCAGCATCCCGGCAAGATGAAGGTCTACCCGGTCCACCTCGCCTGGGCCGGCTTCCTGCTGATCTTCCTCCTGCATTTCTGGTGGTGGGAATTCCGCCTGCAGGCGCTGACAACGATCGGCTTCGGCGTCTATCTCTTCCTGATCAGCTATTGCTGCCTGTTCTTCATGCTGGCCGTGCTGCTGTTTCCCACAACGCTCGACGACTATGCCGGCTACGAAGACTACTTCTACTCCCGCCGCAAATGGTTCTTCGGCGTGCTGGCCCTGGTCTTCGCCGTCGACCTGCTCGACACCGCCTTGAAGGGCGAAGCCTATTTCGGCTCCTTCGGCTACGAATACCCGATCCGCAACATCACCTTCATCGCCCTCTGCCTCATCGCCGCCGGAACACGCAATCGCACCTTCCACACAACCTTCGTAAGCCTCGGCATCGTCTATCAACTAAGCTGGATTTTCCGCGCGTTCGATGTGCTGGAATGAGCTATCCGCGCAGGTAGGCCCCGGATTTATCGAACGACAGGCCCGGAAAGACCGCGCTTTCCAGGTCGCGGGTGGACACGCCGAACTGCTGGCGCAGCATGGCGGCCGCAAGCTGGCGAAGATCCACGGTGGGCTTGAGGTCGCGGCCGTCCAGCAGGTCGCCGTCGGAAAGCGACGGCCAGTTGCGATAGACCTTGCCACCCGCAACCGCACCGCCGGCAAGAATGGCGACGCCGCCCGTGCCATGGTCCGTGCCTTCCGAGCCGTTTTCGCGCGCCGTCCGCCCGAATTCGGTGATCGCGAGGATCGCCGTCCTGCGCCAGATCGCCGGGGACAGGTTCGCCTTCAGCGTCGTGATCGCCGTTGCGAGGTCCGTGACGGGCCGCTTGAAGGTCCGCGCCTGGCTCAGATGCGTGTCCCATCCGTTGATGGAGAAACTGGCAATGCGATGGTCGGCCGACAGCATGCCCGCAGTGAGCTTCGCAACCGACCGGATGCCCGCGCTTCGCTTCTTGTCCGTGCCGTGGATCGTGTCCGACAGCATGTCCGTCTCCGCCGCCTCCCGCATCGCCGCCGCGAAGGCCGGATCGTTGCGATAAAGCCGCACGAAGAAGGCCTGCTCGTCCTCGGCCAGCGCCAGATCAGCGCGCGTCGACCAGACATCGACGGGGTTCGTGCCCGAGAGGATCAGCTCGGCAGTCGTGGTGATGTCGATTGCCTTGCGGTCGGCAGCCCGCGGAATGCTGGCAATGGCGCGGTTGAGCCAACCCGTACGCTCATCCTTCACCGCGGCCCCGCCGCTTTCCAGCATGTCCTGCCCGTCGAAATGGCTGCGGCCGGCACGGTAGGGCGTCGAGGTCGCATGCACAAAACTGAGTTCACCGGCTGTCCAAAGCGGCATCAGATCCCCCGCAAGCGGATGAAGGCCGAAGAAGCCATCGAGATCGATAAGGCCGTCCTCCGGCGTCAGCGCCAGCTTGGGCCGCAAAAGCCGCAGCGCCGGCTCGCCATAGGGCTGCACCAGCGCCAGCCCGTCCATCGCACCGCGCAGCACGATCGTCACCAGCCGGTTTTCGCCCGGCATGGCGGCAAAGCTAACGGGCGTCACGAGCGGCGAGGCGGCGAGGCAGCAGGCGCCTGAGAGGAAAGTACGGCGGTTGATGTCGCTCGTCATCGCGCTCCCTCTAACGCCGGTTGAATTCGGGAGAGGCCAGCACCATTGCCAACCCCACCACGCGGTTCGGCGCGCGCGAAACAGTCTCGATCGTGTCCGCCCGCGCCGCATCCGCCATCGTCGCTTCCAGCAGCATACGCGGATCGTCGGTCCCGCCAAAACGCGCGACAAGCCGACGCGCCCAGGCGATGCGCTCGGTGAGTTGGCTTCCGGTGACCCAGGCCGAAAGGTTTTCCTCCCAGCCTGCCGGGCTCGGCGCCGACCAGATCGGCTGGCCGAGCCGGTCGATGATGCCGACGGAGAGCGGATTGGCCCCGAGCGCCGGCTTGCCCGCTGCGGTCATCGTCGCCACATCCTGCAATGCCGTAACGTCGGTCGCTGGTCGCACCCCAGCCTTCTTTGCGTCTTCGCCCGGACCGAGCGCCTCCGCCGGCACGTTCAGTGCACGAAGCGCGGCAACGACGAAATCAAACGGCTGCCGAGCCTTCCGGCCCTCCTCTTCGAAACTCAGCGGATGCTCCAGCATCGCCCGGTAGACGTCGACCAGTTGCCCGCCGCTTCTGCCCCAGACCTTTACCATCGCGTCCACCACCGGCTGCGGCGGGTCGTCGGCGATGAAATGCACGACAAGCTTGCGACAGATATGCCGGCGGGTCTCCTTGCGGTCGGCGAGGTCGTCAAGCAGGGCGTAGACCTGCTCGATCTGCCGCGCCCGCCCGCCGTAACTTTTCCCAAGCACCCGATAGCTGCCGGGCTCAGCCGAGCGCGTGCGATAGACGGTCTCGTAGACCGGGTTGCGGAACCAGAGCCCCGTCAACACGAAGGCCGTCGAGCGCACGTCCTTCTGGCTGTAGCCGCTCCCCGCCCCCATCGTGTGCAGCTCGATGAGTTCGCGCGCCAGGTTCTCGTTGAGCCCGCGCCCCGACTTCAGGCCGACCGGCGAATTTGGCCCGATGGAGCGGGTCTGGTCGAGATAAGCAAGCATGGCCGGATGCAGCACCGCAGCCTTCAGCAGGTCCGAAAAGGATCCGCCGAGATTCGGTCGGATGGCCTCCGCCTCGTGCAGGCCTGCGAGAATGCGCATGGCACCGCCCTTGCGCGCATTGATCGCGAAATGATCGCCCCAAAAAGCGGCAAGCCGCTCGAAAAAACCGTTCGGCGAAAAGACCGCCTGGCGAACCTTCAGGTGCTGGTCGCGCCGGAAGGCGTTGGCCATGACGATGTTGTAGGGATTGACGCTTTGCTCGCCGACCATCACGAGCATGTTGGCATCGCGCGCCGCATTATAGGCCTGCTGAACCTCGCGAAAGGCAGAAAAGCGCGCCCGACGCCCGGCAATGCCTTCGAAGGGGAAAAGGCAGGTCTCGCGGGTTCCGCGCTCGACCTGCCGGATCAGCGCCTCGACGCTCTCCGGCGGCGTCTCGCCCGGTCGCCGGCCGTAACCGAAACGTATGGCGGCCATGGTAGAGAAAGATGTCGTCACGCGAACCTCATCTTATCCGTCTTCCATGCTTGCGCCCGATTGCGACCGTTTTGGGAACGTCGAAACTATCCCTTGAACACGAAGGCCGCCCCCGCGGCGATCAGCACGAAGCCGATGGCGTGGTTCCAGGTGAGGCTTTCCTTCAGCCAGAACACCGAGAAGCCGGCGAAGACGATCAGCGTAATCACCTCCTGCATCGTCTTCAATTGCGCGGCGGAATAGACTGCGGAGCCGAAGCGGTTTGCCGGCACCGCCAGGCAATATTCAAAGAAGGCGATGCCCCAGCTTGCCAGGATCGCGATGAACAGCGGCGAGGACTTGAACTTCAGGTGGCCGTACCAGGCGAAAGTCATGAAGACATTGGAGAGGCAGAGCAGCACGATCGGCCAGACGGCCGCGGGGGTGAGGCTGAAGGGCATCGACGAATCCTGAAACCGAGAGCATTTCCATCCGAAGCGACATTGCTTCGGCGTTGGACAATGCGGCCAAACAAAAATCGAGAACATTTCCGGTGAATCAAAGCTCACCGGACATGTTCTAGAGAGATCTGCGACCGGCATAACCGAGCCGCCGCCGCCGTCAAGTCCGCGCCGTCATGGATTCTCGCGATCCCCTGTTAAGACAATCTTATGCCCACCACCACACCATCCGCCCCAGCCGCTCGGACGGCACAGTTTTAAAACCGGGAACCCAAATGACGGATGCGACCCGGTTGATGCCGGTGGATGAACCGACTAGACGCCAGATCATGTCCGCACAGGCCCTGTCTGTGCTGGACAGCATCGTGCTGTCGCTCTCCGCCAACAGCTTTCTCGCCGCAACGACGGCCGCCGTGCTCTGGCTCGACGGGCCGAGCGTCGAAATCCTGCTATGGCTCGCCGCCGTGCTGGCGATCAACCTGGCGCGTTATGTCGGCGTACGCATCGTCAAGCGGCTGAACTGCGCGGTCGAACGGCCGCAGCGGGCGCTGAAGGTGCTGTCGCTCGGGGCGCTCGGCGGCGGCATCGCTTGGAGCCTGCCGCCCTTCATCGGCGCCGTGCATGGGGCGAACGGCCTCAACCCCTATCTCATCTTCATCATCGGCGGCATCTGCGCCGGATCGCTGATGCAGAGCACGGCCTATTCCCGCACGGCGCTGTTCTTCGCCGGCCCGCCGCTCGCCTCCGCTTTCATCTCGCTGCTGGTCTCCGGCACGACGGAGGCCCTGGTCATCGCCGCCGATGCGCTGCTGCTCGCCGTCATGATGGTGCGCGCCAGCCAGCTCAGCGAGGCGGGCTTCATCCGCAGCCAGATCGACCGGCTGAAGGCCGTCGCACTCGCCTCCTCGCTTTCCGATGCCAATGCCGAAATCCGCCAGTCCTACCACCAGCTTGCGTCCCTCGCGAACCGCGACCCGCTGACCGGTCTCGGCAACCGCGCGCTCTTCAACCAGCGCCTGCGCGACCTGCTCGACAGCGGCGTGCCCTCCGGCACGCTCGCTTTGCTCGCCATCGACCTCGACCGCTTCAAGGCGATCAACGACACGATGGGCCACGGTGCGGGCGACGCCGTGCTCGTCGAGATCGCCGGGCGGCTGACCGGGCTCACCGGCCCGACCGACACGGTCGTGCGCCTCGGCGGCGACGAATTCGCCGTCATCATCGAGGGGGAAGAGGCGGAAATGCGTGGCCGGGAGATCGGCGAAGGCATCGTGCGGCTTGCCGGCAATCCCATCCATATCGACGACCGGCCTGTCACCGTCGGCGCCAGTGCGGGTCTGGCGCTCCATCCGCAGCACGGCGAAACGGCCGACCATCTTTTCGCCAGCGCCGATATTGCGCTCTATGCCGCGAAGGAAGGCGGGCGCCGCCGGCTCGGCCTGTTCAATCCGGAGCTGAAGGCGCGCATCGAGCGGCAGCGCCTGATCGAGGCGACGCTGACCGAGGCGATCGACAAGCGGCAATTGATGGTGGTCTTCCAGCCGCAGGTGGAGCTTGCCACCGGCCGCGTCACCGGTTTCGAGGCGCTGCTGCGCTGGGCGCATCCGGAACTCGGACCGGTCAGCCCGCCGGATATCGTGCGCGCGGCCCATGCCTTGCATATTTCATCCGCGCTGACCGGCTATGTCGCGACGCGCGCCGCCGAGCTGCTGCGCACCCTGCCCCGCCTCGGCCTGCCGGAGGCGGCGGTCGCGGTGAACGTCTCTCCGCGTGAGTTTTCCGGCGACACGCTGTCGCGCCTGCTGATCGCCATCGCCAGCGAGCACGAGGTCTCACCCGCGCTGATGGAGATCGAGATCACCGAGGAGGCGACGCTCGACACGCAGGCGGCGGGTGCCGAGCTCGCCCGGCTGGAGGCCGCCGGTTTCCGCCTCGCTGTCGACGATTTCGGCATGGGCCATTCCTCGCTCGCCTATCTCGTCAGCCTGCATATCGACCGGCTGAAGATCGACCGCAGCTTCGTCAAGGGCATCGCCACCAGCCGGGAGAACCAGGCGCTGATCGCCGCGCTCATCGGCATCGGCCGCGCACTTTCCATCGATATCGTGGTGGAAGGCGTGGAGGAGGAAGAGGAAGCCGAAGTGCTGCGCATGCTCGGCTGCCGCCATGCCCAGGGTTATCATTTCGCCCGCCCCATGCCGGCGGCGGAAATCCCGCGCTGGCTGGACCAGCATGCCGTGCGCTTCGGCCGCAGCACGGCCGGCGCGCCGTAAGGTTTCATCGCGCCGTCCGCGCCCGGTTGCGCTCGACCTTCGCCACGAGGACGAGCGAGGCGACGAGCATCAGGCCGCCATTGAAGGGATGCAGCGCCTGCAACAGGCCGGAGCCAAAACTCTGGCCGCTGACGATCAGAACGACCTGGAGGACATAAAGCACCACCAGCAGCCCCGTCCACCAGCGCAAGGCCCGCGCCGGGCGTGCAAGCCATGCCGCCAAAGCCATCGCGGCAATCGGCAGGAAGATGGCAAGGCCGAGCCCGCCGTGCCACGCCCAGAACAGGCCGTCCTGGAAGAGCGCCAGCCCTGCCAGCAGGTATTGCGCGAGAATGCCGGCCGGCACGGCGCGTGCCGCCCGCAGGAACCAGAACGGCACGACGGGCCGCGGCTGCGGCGCAGAAGCGATCGTCGTCATGGCTCACCCCCAGGCTTCCACGAGATAACGCCGGGGATCCTCCTGCGGCTCGCTCGCTTTGCGCCATTCTTCGAGCAGCGCCATGTATTGCAGCCCCGCCCTGCGCAGCGACAGGTCGTCGAGCTTGTCCGCCCGGTAGGTGAGATGCGGCGGCTGCCACGGCAGGCCGCAGCGGTGTGCCGTCGCCTCCAGCGGACGCAGCAATTCGGCCATGGTGAACTTGTTGACGCCGGCCGGGGCATAGGCTTCCGGCACATTCCCGGCCGTCGCGACCACGAGCAGCGGCTTGCCTTCCATGAGGCGGCCTTCGGTCTCGTAGGCCATGTAAAACATGCGGGTCAGCACGACATCCTGCCAGGCCTTCAGCAGCGGCGGCGTGGAATACCACTGGATCGGAAACTGGAAGACGATGCGGTCGGCCGAAAGCAGCCGGGCCACTTCCTGGTCGGCGTCGATCTCGCCATCCGGATAGAGCGAATAGAGGTCGATGACCTCGACTTCCGGCAGTCGCAGGGCGGCGCCGGCAAGCGCGGCGTTGGCGCGCGAACGACCGAGATCGGGGTGGAAAAGAAGGATCAATGTCTTGCTCATGGCGGCATCTCCGTGTTGACGCCCACAGAATGCCGCGGACAAAGAAATCACTCCAATGGATGATTTATATATGCTATTATTGACAGCATGAATTTAAGATCGATCGACCTCAACCTTCTCGTCGTGCTCGACGCGCTGCTCGACGAGGCGCATGTTTCACGCGCCGCCGCCAAGCTGAACCTCTCGCAGCCGGCGACCTCCAGCGCGCTGGAGCGCTGCCGCCACCTCTTCGGCGATCCCCTGCTGGAGCGCGGCAAGGGCGGCATGCGGCTGACGCCGAAGGCGGAGGCGCTGCGCGATCCGCTGAAAAACCTGCTCGTCGGCATTGCCGCCGTCGTCGATGCGCCGGAAGAGCCGCTGCACGAGATCCGGCAATGCGTGCGCGTCGTCACGGCGGATCATCCCGGCATCCTCATCACCGGCCCACTACACCGGGCGCTCGCCCGCTCCGCCCCCGGCATCGATATCGTCATCCAGCCCTGGCACGGCGCGCCGGCGGCGCTCGAATCGCTGGCCCGCGGCGCGAGCGACATCGCCGTCTCGGTGTTCCCGAGCCTGGACGACGCCGCCTTCCACTGTGAGACGCTGCTCGACGAAGACTATGTCGTGGCCATGCGCAACGACCATCCCGCCGCCGCGGGCTTTTCCCTCGATCGCTGGCTCGACTATCCGCACATCATCGTCTCCGGCCGCGGCGAGACGCGCAGCGGGCTCGACGACCAGCTTGCAGCGCTGGGAAAATTCCGTCGCGTCGGCATCGTCGTCCCGAGCTTCCTGATGGTGCCGCCGCTGCTGGAGGAGAGCGACCTTATCGTCATGATGCCGCGCCATTGCCTGCCGCCGGATGCCGCAAGCCGCTTCCACATCGTGGAGCCGCCCATTCCAGTGCCCGGCTTTCCGCTGCACCTCGCCTGGCATCGCCGCCGCGACAAGGATCGCGCCGTGCAGCACGTCGCCGATCATCTGCGCGATATTCTCACCAGCGCCGTCTGAACCGCGGCCTCATTCCTGGATCAGGCCGTCGCGCACCACGCGCAGATAGGTGCGACCGACCTTGACCTCGCTTTCGTCGCGCAGCACGACGTGCAGCACGCCGAGCGGCCCGCGCTTCACCCGCGTCACCTGGTCCCGCCGCACGATCGCGCTGCGGCTGACGCGCAAAAAGTCCTCGGCGGGCAGCCGGCGCTCCAGCCCGGCGAGGCTCTCGTTGTAGAGGAAGGTGCCCTGTTCCGCGTGGAGCTGCACATAGTCGCCATCCGCCTGGAACCGCGTCACCTTTTCCGCCGGAATGCGGATCGTCTCGCGCCGCGATTTCACCCAGAACTGCGTCGGCCGGGCGGATTGCTCGCGCAGCGCCTTGCGAAGCGCCGCCACTGTTTCGCGCAGCTCCTCCACCGTGTCCCGGTTCTCGCGCGCCGCGATCGCCGCCTGCGCGCGGCCGAGCGCCTGGCGCAGCCGCTCCGGCGTCACCGGCTTGGTCAGATAGTCCACCGCATTGCATTCGAAGGCGCGGATGGCGTGATGGTCGAAGGCGGTGACGAAGATCGGCAGCGGTGTCTGCGGCGCCATCTGCTCCAGCACGTCGAAACCGCTGCCGCCGGGCATCTGGATGTCGAGCAGCAGCACATCCGGCGAAAGCGCCGCGATCTGCGCGATCGCCTGCGGCACGTCGCCCGCCTCGCCGGCATGGATCACGCCGTCGATGGTTGCAAGCATGCGGGCCATGCGACGGCGCGCGATGGGTTCGTCATCGATGATAAGAACGGAAATTTCGGTCATGCGGTCCTGAAAGGCATTGTCAACGTGACGCGGAAGCGGCCGTCGTCAGTGCGGCCGTAATCCAGGCCGCTGACGCCCGGAAAGCGCCGCGACAGCCGCTCTCCGACATTCTTCAAGCCGATGCCGAAGCTCTCGCTGCCCGGCAGCGGATCGCCGCCCGCCATGTCGTTCTCGACGTCGAGCCGCAGCCGGCCCGCCTCCGCCCTGGCGCGGATGACGATCGCCACGCTGCCCGTCTTGCGGCCGGCGCCGTGCTTGACGGCATTTTCCACCAGCGGCTGGAGGATGAGGCTCGGCACCAGCACCTCGCGCAGCGCCTCCGGCACGTCGATTTCCACCCGCATGCGATCGGAAAAGCGCCGCCGCTCGATGGCGAGATAACCGGCCTGCAACGCGATCTCTTCCTCCAGCAGCAGGTCCTGCAGGGGATCAAGCGCCAGCGTCGTGCGCAGATAGGCCGACAGCGACAACACCATGTCGCGCGCGTCGTCGCGCTCCCCCTCCTCGATCAGCCCGGCCATGGAATTCAAAGTGTTGAACAGGAAATGCGGGTTGAGCTGATAGCGTAGCGCCCGCATCTGCGCCGCCATCGCCTCCTCCCGCATCTGCGCCAGCCGCCGCTCGCGGTCGCGCAGCTCGAAACTGTAGGAAAGCGCGAGAAACAGGCAGCTCCAGCCGAAAAACAGCGATGTCCCGTGGATCATCACATAGGCGGCGATCTGGTTGTCCCAGATGGCCGGCTCCGGATAGACGCAGACGATGTAGATGACATAGTCGATGAGACAGTAAAGCACGCCGCCGACGAGCGACAGCACGAAGCAGAGCGCCGATTTGACCGGCAAGGCGAGCGCCTGAAGCCGGATCAGCAGCGCCGTCAGCAGCGCCGCCAGCAGCGCGGCCGCCGCAAGCAGAAAAACCTTGCCGATTGCCGATTCGATCGGGTCCGTGCCCGCCAGCCCCCAGAGCAGGCTGGAACTCAGGAACACCGCAACCAGATAGAGCCCACCGAACCGCACGGTTGCCCGTTGCAGGTCCGAATCAGGGCGCTCGGTACGGGGGATATAGGGGAGGCTCGGCGCGATGGTCATCTCATCGATAATCCGTTTTCCCTTTGAGGTTGTCGAGTGCCGTTCGGCGACGAAAACCGACGGTTCGTCGAAAGAGCAGCAGTTTGCCGGCCCTTAAAGCCGCTTCATCGCGCCGATGCTTCACAGATCACGACGCGCGCGACCATTGATGCGAACCGGCTGGTCGCAGGACCGCCGCTTATTTCACGATACCGGAGACATTCTATGGCTACCCTTAAAGGTGACAACAAGAACAACTTCCTCCTCGCAGATCCGCTGAACAGCGACTCCGTCTACAAGATCTATGGTTACGGTGGAAACGACCAGATTTTCGGGAACGATCGCGCGCACAACATCATCGACGGCGGTACCGGCAACGACGCCATCTATGGAGGCAATTTCAAGAACACCATCAACGGCGGAAAGGGCAACGACGACATCCACGGCGGCGACGGCCGCGATGTCATCACCGGTGGTGCAGGTGTGGACAGGTTGTGGGGCGGCGGCAGCGGTGACCGTTTCGTCTTCAAGAGCGCCGCCGAAATCGGCAGGGCGGAAGGCCGCCGCGACGTCATCGAACAGTTCAAGGCCGATAGCTTCAACGGTCGCGACAAGATCGACTTCTCCGCGATCGACGCCATCGCCGGCACCAAGAAGAACGACGCCTTCACCTGGGTCGCCAAGGAAGGCGCCGCCTTCAGCGGCAAGAAAGGCGAACTGACGTGGACGGAAACCGAACTCAGCAACGGCCACTACACGAAGCTCGTCATGGGCGACATCAACGGTGACAAGAAAGCCGACTTCATCCTGGAAGTCGAAGCATTCGGCAATCTCTACAAGGGCGATTTCATCCTCTAACCATCCTCCCAGGACTGACACGAAGCGCCGGCCCCTGCCGGCGTTTCGTTTGCCTACCCGATCTTGCGCACCAACTGCGCCGTCGCCAGCAACAGCACGAGATCGCGGATCATCGGCCGGATATGCCGGTCGAAGTCGATGGGCGTGTCCACGGACGGCAACTCGAAAAAGTCCTTCTTCGTCGGCACCAGCAGGTAACATTGCCTCTGGTTGAGGGCGATGCGCACCACGTCGTCCCGCCACTCGCTGGCGAGATAGTCCAGCGCCTTGGCGAGCGTGCCCTGCACGAGGGGCGTGGCGGCCTCGGGCCGGTCGGTGCGGAATTCGTGCGAAGCGTCCACCTCCGGGTTGCCGCTCGTGACGAGCGCGAGCGCGGTGCCGCCGAACAGGTTTCGCATGAAGCGGTGCACCGCGTTCGGCTTGCGCGCCGCCAGCAGCAGGCCGGGAAACGCCTCCTCGCGTTCGAAGTGGAAGATTACGCCCTTGAACGTCGTCTCGCGGCTCTTCCCGCTGCCGGTGCTCAGCTCCGTTTCCGACAGCGTGAAGGCGAGCCCGTCATGTTTTCCGGCGATCATGTCGCCATGTTCGCTGCGGCTGCGCCTGACGAAATCCTTGTCCGGCATGCCGGAGAGGAAATGCGGCGTCGCGCCGTGCACATATTGCACCTCATCGACGAAGCCGAAGACGATCGGCAGCATGCGGTCGCGCAGGTTCTGCTGGAACGCCTTGGCCGGTGCCAGGGCGAAGCGCCAGACGAAGCCGCCCGCCACGAACAGCAACCCGAGCACGATGCCGACAACATCCGACTCGATCTCCGTTATGGCCAGATAGCTGGCAAAGCCCGCGAACACCAGGAAGCCGCCGAATATCAGCACCACGCGGATATACATGTGGTGGGTCACCCCGCCTCGCGAGGCATTGTAGCTCGCCACCGCGGCGTGCAGGTCCTCCAGCGCCGCTTCCTTCGGCATCAATGCCGCTTCATCCACCTTGTCCATGATCGCCCCCGCCAACCTTGGAAGATAACGCACGGGGACGGCCGCAAATTCGTTTCCCTTTTGTACTCATGCCCTCTTTTCTTTCCGGATGACTCTCTCCATATTCCCCGCATGGCCAGATCACCGAAGAAACCCTCGCCCTCGAACCCCGGTTTCGAGGAAGCCCCGCAATCGCCTTTCGAGGGAGAACCCCTTTCGGGCAGCGTCTCCGATTGGGTGAAGCAGCTCGAAGCCGAGGCGGAAGCCGCGAGCATCGAGAGCCGCCGCGAGGTCGCCTCCAAGGCCGGCAAACACCGCAAGACGGTGGAGAACGCCGCCCGCCGCCATACGGAAAACGTCACGGTCTCCAAAACCTCGCGCGGCGTCTCCATCGGCAGCTCGTCCGATCCGAAGACGCGCGCCGCCGCCGGCCTCAATCCGGTCTCGGGCATGGATACCTCGCTGGAGGACGCCGTCTCTTCCAATGCCGGCACGGCCGTCACCGCAACGGTGGAAGCGCTCTCAGCGCTCATCGAGAGCGGCAACCCGCTGTTCAAGGACGGCAAGCTGTGGACGCCGCACCGTCCCGCCCGGCCGGAAAAGTCGGAGGGCGGCATCCCCATCCGCATGATCAGCGAATACCAGCCCGCCGGCGACCAGCCGACGGCGATCCGCGACCTCGTCGAAGGCCTCGATTCCGGCGAGCGCAGCCAGGTGCTGCTCGGCGTCACCGGCTCCGGCAAGACCTTCACCATGGCCAAGGTGATCGAGGCGACGCAGCGCCCCGCCGTCATCCTCGCGCCGAACAAGACGCTCGCCGCGCAGCTCTATTCCGAGTTCAAGAACTTCTTCCCGGAAAACGCGGTCGAATATTTCGTCTCCTACTACGATTATTACCAGCCGGAAGCCTATGTGCCGCGCTCGGATACGTTCATCGAGAAGGAATCCTCGATCAACGAGCAGATCGACCGCATGCGCCACTCGGCCACCCGCTCGCTGATCGAGCGCGACGACTGCATCATCGTCGCCTCCGTCTCCTGCATCTACGGTATCGGCTCGGTCGAGACCTATACGGCGATGACCTTCCAGATGCAGGTCGGCGACCGGCTCGACCAGCGCCAGCTCCTCGCCGACCTCGTCGCCCAGCAATACAAGCGCCGCGAGATGGATTTTCAGCGCGGCAGTTTTCGCGTGCGCGGCGACACGATCGAAATCTTCCCCGCCCACCTTGAGGATGCCGCCTGGCGCATCTCGATGTTCGGCGACGAGATAGACGCGATCACCGAGTTCGATCCGCTGACCGGCCAGAAGACCGGCGACCTGAAGTCGGTGAAGATCTACGCCAACTCGCACTACGTCACCCCCCGCCCGACGCTGAATGGCGCCATCAAGGCGATCAAGGAGGAGCTGAAGCACCGCCTCGTCGAGTTGGAAAAGGCCGGCCGCCTGCTGGAGGCGCAGCGCCTCGAACAGCGCACGCGCTACGATATCGAGATGCTGGAGGCCACCGGCTCCTGCGCCGGTATCGAGAACTATTCGCGCTATCTCACGGGCCGCAAGCCCGGCGAGCCGCCGCCGACGCTCTTCGAATATATCCCCGACAACGCGCTGATCTTCATCGACGAAAGCCACGTCACCATCCCGCAGATCGGCGGCATGTATCGCGGCGACTTTCGGCGCAAGGCAACGCTGGCCGAATACGGCTTCCGCCTGCCCTCGTGCATGGACAACCGCCCGCTGCGCTTCGAGGAATGGGACGCCATGCGCCCCGACACGATCGCCGTGTCCGCCACGCCGGGCGGCTGGGAAATGGACCAGTCCGGCGGCGTCTTCGCCGAACAGGTCATCCGCCCGACCGGCCTCATCGACCCGCCGGTCGAGGTGCGCCCGGCGAAAAGCCAGGTGGACGACGTGCTGGGCGAAATCCGCGAGACCAGCCAGGCCGGCTACCGCACGCTCGTCACCGTGCTCACCAAGCGCATGGCGGAAGACCTCACCGAATACCTGCACGAACAGGGTGTTCGCGTGCGCTATATGCACAGTGATATCGACACGCTGGAGCGCATCGAGATCATCCGCGATCTTCGTCTGGGTGCTTTCGACGTACTGGTCGGCATCAACCTGCTGCGCGAAGGCCTCGACATTCCGGAATGCGGCTTCGTCGCCATCCTCGACGCCGACAAGGAAGGTTTTCTGCGGTCCGAAACCTCCCTCGTCCAGACCATCGGCCGCGCGGCGCGTAACGTCGACGGCAAGGTCATCCTCTATGCCGACCAGATCACCGGCTCCATGCAGCGCGCCATGGAGGAGACGACCCGCCGCCGCGAAAAGCAGGTCGCCTACAACGAGGCCCACGGCATCACCCCGGAATCGGTGAAGGCGAAAATCTCCGACATCCTCGACTCGGTCTACGAGCGCGACCACGTCCGCGCCGACATTTCTGGCGTCTCCGGCAAGGGTTTTGCGGATGGCGGCAACCTCGTCGGCAACAACCTCCAGACCCATCTCAACGCGCTGGAAAAAGCCATGCGCGACGCCGCCGCCGATCTCGACTTCGAAAAGGCCGCGCGCCTGCGCGACGAGATCAAGCGCCTCAAGGCCGCCGAACTGGCCGTCATGGACGACCCGATGGCGCGCGAAGAGGCGAAGGCCCAGGAAAAAGGCGGGGCAAAAACCCCATCATCCTCGGCCGCCACGCGCACATCCAAGACCAAGGACGCCGCCGCCGGCAGCCTCTTCCAGAAACCCTCGCTCGACGACATGGGCCCGGGCACCGACACCGAACGCCCGCTCTTCCGCAAGCCCGAGCTGAATGAGATGGGCCGCGACATTGCCGAACCCGCCGGAAAATCGCTGTTCCGCAAGAACAGCCTCGACGAAATGACCGTCGGCCGCACCGAAAAACCCATCGCCGGCCGCACCGAAAAACCCATCGCCGGCAGCACCCCCACCCGCCCGGACGAAACCCTCGCCAGCAAGAAACGCACCGGCCCCTTGCTGGAAGGCCAACCGGAACGCGCCGCCGGTGCGGAGGATGCCAAGCCCGTTCGCCGGGGGAAGATCGGCGCCGGGAGCTATGAGGATCCAGGTGACGCTAAGCGCAAGGGGCGGACCAAGGGGAAAACGGGGCGGCCGGGGCAATAAACCAAAAATTGCAGTGGTTTCATGCTGCAATTTTAAAAAACCTATATATTATCGATGCCTACTGGGAGCACACGAGGTATAGGAATAGATGGTCAAGAGGTCAGCCGAGAGCAGGTTTTCGGATTTTTTGCTACATGCGAACGAAAAAATACCGGAACTTCCTTTGGTACATATTTCAGATGGTTATCACCTTCTAGATATACTCCAACCTGGCGTCATTAGAGCGACGCCATGTAAAGTTTTTGATAGAGACATTCTCTATATGTTTTATGGAAAACCCGCCTACAGAACAAAGCACAATGGAAATGCATTTTTGTCATGCCACTTACCATGTGCATTTATTTTTAAAACAGACAATATTTCAGAGAGAATAAAATCCGTATTTCCATTTGATACTGGGGCGTTCCACAATAATTTCTATAAATCATTTTTCCACAATAGCTCCCTTATAACCGACTTTTTACTACCCCCATCAATTGAATCAGCTAAGCGAGTTGTCAGCACGTTCTACTGCTCCAATCATGAATACTACTGTGGATCATCAAGAAAGAACGTAGATATTCCGTTACTGAATTTTGAAGCGGAAGGTTACCATGAGCTTTCGCGGGCTCCCGCTCATCCCGACGCCAATTCAAAATTCTCACCAGACGAGCGGGCGTCAGCTATAGAAGTTCATTTTCATGAAGATGTTGATCTTGCGGATCGCCTTCTTGGTTGTGTTTTACCAGTAACATTCCTCGACGATGAGACAGTCAAAGAAAACCTCGATAAATTAAATCCAGAAATAATAAAAACTTATTCCACAATAAACAAACATACATCGGAAGCAATAGCGGGTAAGCTTTACGAAATCGTGGAAGAAATATACAAAGCAAAAGGAATTGTTTAATGAAATTTCTCGCCTTTTATAGAATTCTTCCGAAGTCTCCAGCGCCTGTAATCCCCATATTCACCGATGGAAAAAATAATTTTAGGCAAATTAGCGGAAAAGATGATCTAGTCTTAGAATACAAACACACACCAGATCTTTCCGAAGACAGGATGTTTATTTCAAAAGAACAAAAAATAAATACACCAGATATCGGCGAACATTGCATTTACGCGTATGAATATGCAGAAAATTCTATTGCTATAGGAGATATAGAATCGATAAAGCATAGATTATTGTCTATTATATCGAAAGAAGAGAACATCTCCGAAAAGTGTTTTACAATTCTCGATATCGCAAACTTCACGGAAAATGAGAACTTGATACGACTAGCCGCAGACAGCTGCTACAAATCCCTCAATAAATTCTCCTTTAACCTCTCGGAAAAATGGCTGAATGGAACACAGCTAAGCGATAGCATTAAAGAGCACGTACGACAACAGAATAGAAAAAGCACTACGATCGCTAGAGGGAAATTCTTGTTCCAGTTCACTTGCCGGAAAGCGGTCTGGCAAACACTGGCACGCAACGCATCTTTTAGAAATATGACTATCGATGATTATCTAGATGTATGTATTGATATAGCTATTGGAGATGGAAGTTTTTATGGGGAATTCTCTCCAAATGATATCTCAAAAATTTATGATATACTACTATCGCCGAAAAGCAAAATACTGTCTCGACACATGGAGGCAGTAGCAAAAATAATAATTGAAATTAGAAGTGTTCTTGAGAGAGAAAAACTTGTATATAGCCACAATATACTTGAGCATCTCATAATAGAACATGCCCAAGAAGATGGATTCACGAAAATAAAAACGTTTCGCGCGAGGATTACTAGAAATATGGAGAAAGACGTCAATAAAATATCCAAAAGATTTCGTCTTTCAAAATCCGAGGCGCGAGGAGTAATTATATCATCCATTTTAGATAAGGCCGATCCGGAATTTATAAGTAAAGTTCACGCTTTAGTTAAATCTAAATCGGACAAACTGCACAAAAATTTTGAATCGCAAGCAATTAAATATTATAATAAATATATCAATTACATACCAGATTTGTAAATTGCATTCTTTCGAGTGATAGTGCGTTGTTCGTCGCCCCGCCCACGCATGCCGTATCACGGCGATGCGCAAACGCGCAAAGAGTCAACGGTATATAATAAAAAACGGCCTCCGCCGGCTTCCCAACCCCAAAAAAAACGGCAAGAGCCCGGCTGTTAGGCCGGGCTGCTTGTCCGATGGGCGTCGTATAGGGTCAAAGCCCTGTTCGACGGGGGCTGTTACTTGCGCTTCTTGGTCGTCGGCAGGGGGGCGGGTTGGGCCGCCTCCTGCGCGATGCGCATCGCCCGCAACTTTTCCGTCTTCTTGTCGCGGGCGGCGGCTTCCTGCGCCACGATGGTCTTGGCGGCGGAATCGGTTTCCGCGGCCTTCGTCGCAGCGCTGACCTTCGTCGGCTTGAAAAACTGTTGTCGGGTCGCTGTCATCGCTTGCTCCTCTGCCGTCATCGTGACGTCGTGCCGATCAACCGGCTACGCGGCCCGGACCCGGGAGCGGCTTGCGCTTGGGACCAGGGATGAGGCCTTCGCGCTGGGCCTTCTTGCGGGCGAGCTTGCGGGCGCGCCGAACGGCTTCGGCCTTTTCGCGGGCGCGCTTTTCAGACGGCTTTTCATAGGCGCTGCGGGCCTTCATTTCGCGGAAGACACCTTCGCGCTGCAGCTTCTTCTTCAGAACGCGGATGGCCTGTTCGATGTTGTTGTCGCGGACGAGTACCTGCAAAACATATCCTTTCCATCGCGGCCGTGCGGCCGCCGCTGATTGTGATTATTTGTTAACGCGAATGCTGGATGGCTTGAACCAGGGTTCGCTTCCCTTGGAGGAAGCGGACGCACTGCCGCCACTGCGTATTTCCACCGTATCCGTCGCTTCGATGTCGCTCGCGACGATCCGGCGTTCACACGTCTCGTTGCCGAGACGCACTCGATATTGTGCCTCGCCGTGGTCGGACGGCAAGACCCCGACCACCCGGCAGACCCGTTCGCTGTCGGCCGATCGAAACAGATCGGCCTTGAGGGTGACCGTGTCGCCGATCGCAAATCGTTTCCGGCTCATGGACAACTCCCCGAACGTGATCAAAGGCGTGCACTCGAAACAAAAAGGCCGGGCTTTACCCCGACCTCTTCCTGTCGCTCGCCGTCTCGACTGCCGGTACATCCGTGGTCAGCCAAGAGGAACGACAATTCTTATGCGGCGCGCAGGTTGTCGGCCGAGCTCTTGCCCGACTTGCGGTCCTGAACGATGTCGTAGCTGACCTTCTGGCCTTCGGCGAGCGAGCGCAGGCCCGCACGTTCGACGGCGGAAATGTGAACGAACACGTCGTTGGCGCCATCATCAGGAGCGATAAAGCCAAAACCCTTGGTGCTGTTGAACCACTTCACAGTGCCTGAATTCATAACGATATCCTTTCAATCGTTGGAGAAAGCGACAAAACAGTCGCATGTAAATCGACGATGAGAGGAGATCTGACCGTGCCAAGAGGCGAGAGACAAAGGTCACAAGCAAAGTTCGATATGTGGGATGTAGGCTTTTATTCTGCCTTTCGCAAGGGAATTTTATCCGTTTAACCCGGCAAAGCACGGAAAATATTTGATAATCCCTCGTTTAATCAGGGAGATAGGCATCGAAATCATGGGCACGGAGTGCGGGTAAAGCGTCGGCCGCAACCACCGTTTCGGCCACGATCACGCTACTCGGCCGCCTCCTCCTTGAGCGCCTCCACGGCGGTCGCGAGTTCGTAGGAATAGCCTTCCAGCATGGCATAGGCCTGCTCGATGGCGGCGATCTGGCCCTCGGCATTGCGAATCGCCTCGGCAATCGATTGCGAGCGGGCGCGCAGCATCGAGCCGAGGAAATCCGTGCCGGCCTTGCGGCCGAGCCGGTCGATATGCTGGCGCACGCGGTTGCGGTGGCGTTCGAGCTCCAGGATGTGGAAGCGGCTCTTGACGATGTCGTCGGAAAGCTTGCGCCGCATCGCGGCCAGGGGATCGAAGCTGCCGGGTTCGCGCTCGTCGAGGATGACGTCGTTGACGAGCGGTTCCAAGAGCATCAGGCCCTTCAGGTCGCGCGGATCGGCGAGCTGCGGGTCGAAGCCGGTATCGTCGAAAACCTTGCGGCGCACGGGATCGCGCAGCAGGTCGTAGCAGGCCTGGAGGCGGGAAAACTGGTCGGCATCGCCGCCCGAATCCGGATGCACGCCCTTGGCGGCCCTGCGATAGGCGGTCTTGACCGCATTGTCGTCGGCATCGCGCTCTATACCGAGCATGGCGTAGGGATCGATCACGCGGCCACCTGTCCGTCTCTTAGCATTCGTCGTCTGTCCTAGTCCCGCATCCCTCGGCCATCAAGGGCGAAGCGGGAGGAAGTTTCCGACCCCGAGGGGACGAAATTGTGGTCGCGCCGGGGCGATGCACAGAAAGCGCTATTCCGCCGCCGCGGCTGTCGTCGCGCGGGCCGAGAGAACCGCGGCAAAGGCGGCCGAAATGACCTCCGGCCCCGCGCCCGGCTTCGTCGCATCGGTGGAAAGGATCTGCCGGTAGCGCCGCACGCCCGGAAAACCCTGGAACAGGCCGACCATGTGGCGCGTCACATGCGCCACCCGCCCGCCATCCGCCACGACCCGCGCGGCATAGGCCATCATCGCGTCGCGCACGGCTTCCCAATAGTCCACAGGAAGATCCTGCGGGCTGACAATCGTTTCAGAGGACTGGTGGCCTTCCGGCGACAGCGGATGCGGGAAAAGCCCGTCCACGCCCGTCAGGACGCCGCTATCCTGATAGGCGGCGCGGCCGAGCATGACGCCATCGAGGTTTTGCATCTCCTCGACAGCCTGATTCAATGTGTGAAGCCCGCCGTTGAGCCCGATGAAAAGATGCGGATTTTCCGCCTTCAGCCGGTGAACGAGACCGTAGTCGAGCGGCGGAATATCGCGGTTCTCCTTCGGCGAAAGGCCCTGCAACCAGGCTTTTCGCGCATGGACCCAGACGGCATCCGTGCCGGCGGCCTGGATGCGCGAGACGAGGTCGCGCAACGCCACCTCCGGGTCCTGGTCGTCGACGCCGATGCGGCACTTGACGGTGACGGGGATCGACACCGCCGCCTTCATCGCCGCCACGCAATCGGCGACGAGCTGCGGCTCGCGCATCAGGCAGGCGCCGAACGTGCCGGATTGCACCCGGTCGGAGGGGCAGCCGACATTGAGGTTGATCTCGGCATAACCGAACCCCTCGCCGATCCGCGCCGCCTCGGCGAGCTTTTGCGGATCGTTACCACCGAGCTGGAGGGCGACAGGATGTTCTTCTACATCGAAGCCGAGCAGCCGGTCGCGATTCCCGCGCAGGATCGCGTCGGCGACGATCATTTCCGTAAAGAGCAGCGCGTTCTTCGTCATCTGCCGCGCGAAGACGCGGTAGTGTCGGTCCGACCAGTCGATCATCGGAGCAACAGCGAAGATATTTTTATTATTATAAATCAATCATTTAACTCGTCTTTTTACTTCTCGTCGGGCGGATCTCTCGAAACGAAATTTCTCCGACACGCCGTTATGCGATCATCGGTTCGCCAAGTTTAACACGGGATAGCAAATGTTACACCGCCAATCAAAGTGTTACCCTGTGCGGAACTAAGCGTTTCGTCGATACGTCAGATGCACTCTGCAATCATTCCCAAACGAGACGAGCGGTCGTAACCCACACAAAAGTCCCTTACGCGATCGTCACTTCTAGCCTCTTACAGCGTGGTTTAAAACCAATCCCGTTTCCATACCAAGGCCCGCGCCGGCGGGAGACATAGATTGGGTGTGGAGCGATGTGAACCCGGCTTGAGGAAACCTTTAAAGCCATGGGGCGAACACGTTGCGCACAAGTGGAACGAACTTTTCGGCCGCGAACGTTGGCGTCGGATGTGAGTTGCCGATGTTACTGCGAACAACTGGCCACAACTCACGATCTGGATATTTTTCCTGCCCTCTCCTACAAGGTCTCCCAGACGAAGGCCTTTTAGGTGTGTAGATCATGCGATTTACCGAACTTTAAGCAGCACCCCGAGCGCAACAAACCTTTGTCTCTTCCTCTCTAGCTGCCTCATCACAAGCGAGTGTATCGCGCGAGGGTTGATACGAAGCTCACCACGTAATCCCTGAATCTGGTATGACATCAATATTGCCGACCAGCAGCATCACAAAATCCGTCGCACTCGGGTGTTTTCGATGTTACCTCGGAGACCGGGTCCAACTCAATTTTCGGCCCTTCACAATCCAGATTCGCGGTGAGCCCGCGCTTTGAGACTCTTTACCAGCCGTGCTAGAAACGTTGAGTAGCACTCAACCCGATCGCAACGGCACTGGACAGAGAATGAACGGCGACGCGAAGACGACAATTGAAGATCTCTTTGACCTGAAAGGCGCAGACCGAGAAGCAAAAGCCTATGCGTTTTTGTATGCAGCGTTCAGACGCACCGAGATCAGCGCCAATCCAGTTCGTGACGCGTTAGACTGCTTAATTCCGTTCATCGTTCCCTACACAAATCAAATTGCCGGGAAACAGATTACGTCCGCTGGGATTAAATCATATCTGAGTGAAAGCTTCGGCTTTGAGATTCCTCTGTATGCAGTAGACCAACTTGTCGAGGCTTTACAGCAGCAAAATTACGTTGAATATCGGCGAACCGTTAAGGCACATTTTGCATGTGCCCATGAGAGTACCTTCGACGCCGTCAAGTCGGAAATTGAAACTGATTTCGACGACATCATTTCTCAACTCACCGCTTACGCACAGTCTGTCGGATTTACGATGAATCCGTCTTCAGGGAGCTGGGGCGATGCCCTTATAAGCTTTTTGCGGATTCGAACCGAAAAATCAGCGCCGCGTATTGTTAAAGTAAAGAATGTCCTACTCGACCCAAGCAGTATAGAAATGGCCATTGTTGGTGGTTTCATACAACATCTTCATGATAATACAGAAGATATACACTTCAGCAAGATATTAAACATTTTCATGGGTGTCTTGATTGAGGACTTCATTTCCTCCGTGACAGCGATAGGTCAGATTGACCTCGAGAAGCCGGTGACAGTATTTTATGACACTGCCGTCCTGATGCGCCAACTTGGCTGCTCAGGAAAAATTCTGCGGTCGGCAACAGAAGAATTGACGCGTTATCTTCAGGATCTGGGATTTCAGATCAGATACTTTTCAGGAAACGAGGCCGAAGTCAGCGGCATTATCGATACAATCGTCCATATTAAGGATACGGGCGGCGAGTTGGAAGGCGAGACAGCTGCTGCGATCGCTGCTGGTGATGTGGGTACAAGCGATCTGCGCTTACTTCAGAACGCATTTCAGGAGCGCCTTGCCGCGTCAAATATTTTTCCCGCTGGCGATCTAGAACAGAATGCCCTGGAGAACGCCCGGTTTCAAATTGACGAACGAGGATTTGCGGAATTCTTGTTCCGGAGCTCGACTGCGGCGGGAAAGCCGTACGGCGTCCAGAATCGGCAGAACGATGCCGGATTCCTTGCGTCGGTGATGCGTCTCCGGCGTGGCAGCCGAGCAAGGGATTTAGCCGATTGCGGCTACGTTTTTGCGACCCCCAACAAGTTCTTGGCTGTGCAGTCGCGACGCTACCTTATCGACCAGCATGCAATTGGGTACGGAACCTTTCCACCCTTCATAGCGCTGGGTCAACTAGCCACGATAGCTTGGCTTCTCAAAGATCAAACCATCCCACCCGAAAAAGCTGGGAGGGAGTTGCTGACTAATTGTTTCGCCGCGGTAAGGCCGGACGCAGAGTGGTTTGGCTATTTCAGGGAAGGAATGGAGAAAGTCACTGGCGCACTCGACGACTTCACAAGCCAAGGGAAAAACGCGCTGACAATGCAGGCTGCGCGCCGCATAGCGCAGGAGGAGAGCTTCGGGAACTCGAGCATCGTCAGACAGCTAAATATGGCAGAGATTCTCAGTCGTGCGGAACAAGAGCACGCACGTCTAGATGCCGAGCGGATCGCCGCCGCTGAAGCAGAGCAACTGCGCAACGACCTCGATCGGGCAAAACTCATTTCCGATTCTGAGACGGAAATCGAGCGATTGAAGGCGAGTGCTGACGTAGAGATGCGGGAAGCCGTACGCAAAGCGATCGAAGAGAATACAGCCCGTTTATCTGCCGAAGCGGAAGAGGCCCGTAAAGCTGCATTACTTGCTCGAGCGGGACAGATTGTCACCGGCCTCAAGATCGCTGTCCTTACATCGCTTATCCTCGCAGTGCTTTATAATGTGTACCTGCTGTCCGTGAACGCACCAGCGAGTGGCACTACGTTGTCTCTAACTGTTATTTTAGCGCTAATGAATATTCCCGCTTTCGCCGATCTACTTAAATTCCCATTCATGGAAAGAGGGACAGAGGCTCTTCGACATTGGCTCGCTAAGCGCATGGGAAATTAGTACGCAATTCGAGAGGTGAAAGTTTGGTATCAAACCATTGAGCTGATGAAGTTGCCCCCTAAACTAACGCTCGTCCGCTCGATTCAGGGTAACACGCAGGGTAACATTTTCGATACGATACGTATAACTATCTGATTAATATTGTACTTTCCGTATCAATCGACCAGTCGATCATCGGCGCGGTGGCGAAAATCTTCGTCCCCGTGCTGACGGCCTGGTGGTACATCGTGCTGGCGTTGGCTCTTTCTGTCATGGCCGGGCTCATACTCCAAACGCGACGGAAAAACCACCCTCGGCCCTTTGCCTGCGCGGCCGGGCGGGTGCAGTATCGCCGGGAATCATCTTGGAGGAGAATGCCGATGCCGCTCTATGCCCTGGACGACGACCAGCCGACGCTGCCCGCGGACGACCGCTACTGGGTGGCGCCGGATGCCAATGTCATCGGCAGGGTCATCCTCGGCGAGGATGTCGGCATCTGGTTCGGCGCGACGCTGCGCGGCGACAACGAGCCGATCACGGTCGGCGCGCGCTCGAACATCCAGGAGGGCGTCGTCGTGCATACCGATCCCGGCAAGCCGGTGACGATCGGCGAAGGCTGCACGATCGGCCACAGCGCCATCATTCACGGCTGCACCATCGGCGACAATTCGCTGATCGGCATGGGCGCGACGGTGCTGAACGGCGCGGTGATCGGCAACAACTGCCTCGTCGGCGCCAATGCGCTGGTGACGGAGGGAAAAGTCTTTCCGGACAATTCGCTGATCGTCGGCGCGCCCGCCAAGGCGATCCGCACGCTGGACGAGGCGGCGCTTGCTGGTCTGAAGCGCTCCGCCGACAGCTATGTGCGCAACTGGCAGCGCTTCAAGAAGGGCCTGAAGCCGGTCGGCTGAATAATCCGCCTTCCCCGCCCGTCATACGTGCAGCATGATAGGGTAGGCCTCCGGGTTTTCAGGGGAGCATGGACATGCTTCTGCGCGCCGTCGTTTTCGTCCTTGCGGTCCTGCTGCTCGCGCCGGCACAGGCGGCGGTCAAGGTCGCGCTGCTCATCGGCAACGCCGCCTATGCCGACAGCGCATCGGCCCTTCGCAATCCGCCAAACGACGTCGCCGCGCTCAGAAGCGTGCTGGAAGCGGCGGATTTCGAGGTGACCGTGGTGGAGAATGCGGGGCGGGCCGCCATGTCGCGAGCGCTGTCCGAGTTTTCCGAAACCGCTGCGCAGGCCGAGATCGGCCTCATCTATTATTCCGGCCACGGCATCGAAATGAACGGCGAGAACTTTCTCATGCCCGTCGATGCGACGCTCGAATCCGATGTCGACGTGGAATATGAGACGGTGGCGCTCGGCAAGCTCGTCGATGCCCTTTCCGGTGTCAAAAAATTCAAGCTCGTGCTCGTGGATGCCTGCCGCGACAACCCGCTGTTCAGCAAGATGAAACGCCCCTGACGCGGGGCGGCGCGACGAAGGGCCTTGCCCGGATCGAGAGCACGCAGAGCAACCTCCTCATCGGCTTTGCCACCTCGCCCGGCGAAATCGCGCTCGATGGCGAGGGAGACAGCAGCCCCTATGCCAGCGCGCTTGCCCGCCATCTCGTCACGCCGGGGCGCGAGGTCGAAGTGGTGCTGCGCTCCGTGGCCAAGGACGTCTTCGAAGCGACCAAGGGCAAACAGCGCCCGTATATCACGGGCTCGCTCTTCGAAACGGTGATCCTCGGTCGTGAGGCCGAAGAGGCGCCCGCGGCCGTCGACCCCTGCCGCGACGCCGCGGTCCACTGGCAGGCGGTCAGTTCACGCGGCAACATGGCCCTGCTGAAAGAACATGTCCGCCTGTTTCCCTCCTGTGCGTTCGCGTCGCTGGCGAAGGTGGAGATCCAGGAGTTGCTGAAATCAAACGCTGAGCAGGCAACGACGGAAAGCATCTCCATTGCGGCCGGCCTGACCGTCAAACAGGCCTTCGAGCAACTGGCGCAGGATGCCCGGCTCGACGGCGACCTGCCGGCAGAGCTGCCGGCAGAGGGCGCCCTGATGCCCGGCACCTATGCGCTTGCGCGTGGCGCGACGCGCGCGGACGTTGTGCGGCAGATGCAGGCGGCGCAGGCCGAGCTCATCGGCCGGATATGGGCCGGCCGGCAGAAGGGCCTGCCGCTTGAAAATCCCGAACAGCTCGTCATTCTCGCCTCGATCATCGAGCGGGAGACCGGCCTGCCGGCGGACATGCCGAAATTCGCGGCGGTCTTCGTCAACCGCCTCAAGAAGGGCATGCGGCTGCAATCCGATGCGACGATGATCTATGGTCTCTTCGGCGGCGACGGAAAGCCCGTCGGCCGGGCAATTCTCCGGGCGGACCTTGAGACGAAGACGCCGTACAACACCTACCAGATTCCCGGCCTGCCGCCGACGCCGATCGCGCTTCCCGGGCAGGCCTCGCTTGAGGCGGCCGCAAATCCCGCAGCGACGGACGATCTTTATTTCGTGCCGGATGGCAATGGCGGCCATGCTTTTACGGCCACGCTGGCAGAGCACAACGTCAATGTCCGCCGCTGGCGCAAGCTCGCCGCCGAAACGCGGGTAAAGGCTGAATGAACCGGAGGCTCACGCGCAGCCGGCGCAGGTGCCGCGGATCTCGATCGTCGTCTTGCCGGTCTTGAAGTTGCGGTCCTTGGCAAAACCCTTCAGCCGGTCCTCGATCACATGGTCGTGGAATTCGTCGACCTTGCCGCAGGTCTCGCAGATGGTGAAGGCAGTGAGGCCGTGGGCGTGGCAGCCATCTTCCGGATGGGCGCAGGCGACAAAGGCGTTGATGCTTTCAAGCCGATGCACGAGGCCGAATTCCAAGAGCTTGTCGAGCGCGCGATAGACCTGCAAGGGCGCGCGAAAACCGCTGTCGCGCAGCTTGTCGAGGATCGAATAGGCGCTGAGCGGGCTGCCGGAATGCGAGAGCACGTCGAAGACCAGGCCCTGGTTGCGCGTCAGCTGTTGTGTGGTCATGTGTTGCGTGGTCATGCCTGACCTCCCTGGCCCATGGCCGGCTGTTGGGTTGTGCCCGTCCTGGGCTTCGTCAGCAGGCTCAGGACGAAGAGGCCGAGCGCTGCGACGACGATCGAGGGACCGGAGGGCGTATCGAATTTCAGGGAGCCGAACAGCCCGCCGACGACCGCAAGCGCCCCGATGACGGAGGCGAGCACGGCCATGATCTCCGGGCTGGTGGAAAAGCGCCGGGCGGTGGCGGCCGGGATGATCAGCAGCGAAGTGATCAGCAGGATGCCGACGATCTTCATGGCGATGGCGATGACGAGCGCCATGAGCAGCATGAAGGCGAGCCGCGCCCGTTCCGGCTGCAGGCCCTCGGCCTCCGCCAGTTCCGGGTTGACCGTCGAGGCGATCAGCGGGCGCCACATCCAGACGATGGCGAAGAGGACGAGAATGCCGCCGCCCCAGACGAGGTCTACGTCGGCACGCGTCACGGCCAGGATGTCGCCGAACAGGAAGCCGACGAGGTCGATGCGTACCCAGGTCATGAAGGAGACCAGGACGAGGCCGATTGCCAGTGTGGCATGCGACAGGATGCCGAGCAGCGCGTCGGTGGAGAGCGTGCCGCGTTTCTGCAACAGCAGCATCAAGAGCGACACCGCCGCGGCGACGAGGAAGACGCTGATCAGCAGGTTGAAATCCATCAGCAGCGACAGCGCGACGCCGAGCAGCGCCGAGTGCGCCATCGTATCGCCGAAATAGGCCATGCGCCGCCAGACGACGAAACAGCCGAGCGGCCCGGCGGTAATGGCAAGCCCCACGCCCGCGACCAGCGCGCGTACAAAGAAGTCGTCAAGCATCGCGGGCCTCCCCGGCCTGGCCAGCCGGCGCCGGGCCGTGGTCAAGGCCGCAGCCGCAGTTCGGCCCGTGCGTGTGCACGATGCGCATCGGCCCCGCCTTGCCGCTCGGCAGAACTTGCGTGTGATGCCCGTCGCCCGGCCGGCAATCGTCGGTGATCGAGCCATCAGCATGCTGCACCCGGCCGTCCGGCAGATGCGTATGGTCGTGGTCGTGATTGTAGAAGGCGAGCGTCTGGCCGGCGCGGGCGCCGAAGAGGCGGAGATATTCCGGGCTCTGGCTGACGGCCTCCGGCGTGCCGCGGCAACAGACATGACCGTTCAGGCAGATGACGGTATCCGTCTCGGCCATCACGACATGCAGATCGTGCGAGATCAGCAGGATGCCGCAGCCGGTCGTGTTGCGGATCGTCTTGATGAGGTCGTAAAGCGCGATCTCGCCGGAAAAGTCGACGCCCTGCACCGGCTCGTCGAGCACAAGCAGATCGGGCTTGCGGGCGATCGCGCGGGCGAGCAGCGCACGCTGGAACTCGCCGCCGGAGAGGTGCTGCACCTCGGCACGCGCGAGATGGCGAATGCCGGTGGCGGAAAGTGCGGCGTCGATCTCGGCGCCCTTCAGCGGCGACGTCAGCGTCATCAGCCGGTCGACGGTGAGCGGCATGGTCCAGTCGATCGCGAGTTTCTGCGGCACGTAGCCGACCTTGAGGCCGGCCTTGCGCTCCACCCTGCCCTCGTCGGCCTTCAAAACGCCGATCGCCGCCTTGGCGGTCGTCGACTTGCCGGAGCCGTTGGGGCCGATCAGCGTGACGATCTCGCCGGGTGCTATGGAAAATTCCACGCCGCGCACGAGCCAGCGGCCCTGGCGGCGCACGCCGACGCCGCCAAGCGAGACGAGCGGCGGGACGGTCTTGGTAGGGGTCTGCAGCATCACTTTTTTCCAAAGGCCTGTTGCCACCGGATATGGCACACGTTATAGCATAACGCAATTGATGTAATAACATTACATTCACAATCAAAGACGGAGATCCCCATGCAAAAGGCCGTTCGCGCCCTCTTCCTCTCGACCGCGCTCCTCGCCGCCGGCCCCCTTGCCGCACGGGCGGAGGTGCCGAATGTGGTCGTGTCCATCAAGCCTATTCACTCGCTCGTCGCCGCCATCATGCAGGGGGTCGGCGAGCCGAACCTGATCGTCGAGGGCGCGGCCTCGCCGCATACCTATTCGCTAAAGCCCTCCAATGCGGCGGCCTTGCAGGATGCGGACGTGGTCTTCTGGGTCGGCCACGGGCTGGAGGCCTTCCTGGAAAAGCCGCTGGAAGCACTCGGCGGCAACGCGACCGTCGTCGAGCTGGAGGATGCACCGGGCCTCGAAAAGCTGCATTTCCGCGAGGGTGGGCCGTTCGAGGCGCATGAGGACGAGGGCGAGGAAGGGCACGAGCACGCCGCGGAAGGTCACGACCATGGCAAGGAGGCCGAAGAGGCGCATGCCCATGGCGAGGAAGCCGGGCACGAGGGCCATGAACACGGCGAATTCGACATGCATCTCTGGCTGAGCCCGGACAATGCCCGCGCCATCGCCGCGGAGACGGCAAAGGTGCTTTCCGAAAAGGACCCGGCCAATGCCGAGGCCTACAAGGCGAACCTCGCGAGCCTGAACGACAAGCTCGCCGCCCTCGACAAGGAGGTCGCCGAGACCGTGGCGCCGGTGAAGGACAAGCCCTTCATCGTCTTCCACGACGCCTATCAGTATTTCGAGCATCACTACGGCGTGCACGCCGCCGGCTCCATCACCGTCAGCCCGGAAACCCTGCCCGGCGCCGAGCGCCTGACGCAGATCCGCGACAAGGTAAAGACGCTGGGTGCCACCTGCGTCTTCGCCGAGCCGCAGTTCGAGCCGAAGCTCGTCAACGTGGTAATCGAGGGCACACCGGCAAAATCCGGCACGCTCGACCCGGAAGCCGCAACGCTGGAACCCGGCCCGGACCTCTATTTCACCCTGATGAGGAGCATCGCCACGTCTCTGCGCGATTGCCTCGGGCAGGCTAGCTAAGAGCGCGCATGCAGGCCCTGAAACTGCGGGTTTCCAGGCTTTAGCTGGAGCGAAACGCCCGCCGCACTCTCCGTCATGCTCGGGTCAAGCCCGAGCATGACGAAGGAGAGGCTGATGGGCGCTACCAAGCCCGCAGTTTCCATTCAGCAAAGCTACGGCGGGATCACCCCGCCTTTTTCAGCGCACCAAATGTAATAGTATAACACAAAAGGCAAATTGCATGGACAACCGCCTCCCCGTCACCGTGCTTTCCGGCTTTCTCGGCGCCGGCAAGACGACGCTTCTCAACCATGTGCTCACCAACCGCAGCGGCCTGCGCGTCGCGGTCATCGTCAACGACATGAGCGAGGTCAATATCGACGCCGCCCTCATCCGCGATGGCGGGGCGGACCTGTCGCGCACCGGCGAACAGCTTGTCGAGATGACGAACGGCTGCATCTGTTGCACGCTGCGCGACGACCTGCTGAACGAGGTGCGCCGCCTCGCCGAGATGAACCGCTTCGACTACCTGCTGATCGAATCGAGCGGCATTTCCGAGCCGCTGCCCGTCGCCACCACCTTCGATTTCCGCGACGAGAACGGCCGAAGCCTGTCGGACGTCGCACGGCTCGACACGATGGTCACGGTGGTCGATGCGGCCAACCTGCTCAAGGACTACGGCTCGCAGGATTTTCTGGCAGAGCGTGGCGAGACGGCCGGTGAAGGCGACACACGCACGCTGGTGGAACTGCTGGTCGAGCAGATCGAATTCGCCGACGTCGTCGTGCTCAACAAGGCCGGCGCAGCGAAGCTCGACACCCTGCTTGCCGCCCGCCAGATCGTCGGCGGCCTCAATTCGTCGACCCGCGTCATCGAGACGGATTTCGGCCGCGTCGAGCTTGCCGACATCCTCGGCACCGGCCGCTTCGATTTCGAAAAGGCAAGCGAACATCCGCTCTGGTTCAAGGAACTGCACGGTTTCAAGGACCATGTGCCGGAGACGGAGGAATATGGCATCCGCTCCTTCGTCTACCGCGCGAAAAAACCGTTCCACCCGGCCCGCTTCAAGACCTTCCTCGATGAAAGCTGGCCTGGCGTCATCCGCGCCAAGGGCTTTTTCTGGCTGGCGACACGCCCGCACCATGTCGGCGAAATGAGCCAGGCCGGCGCCCTGGTGCGCAGCGGCCGCCTCGGTCTCTGGTGGGCTGCCGTGCCGCAGCAGCACTGGCCGCAGGACCAGGCCGCACGCGAGGGCATCGCCCGCGCCAGCGATCCGGTCTGGGGCGATCGCCGGCAGGAACTCGTCTTCATCGGCGCCGACCCGATGGACGAAGCCGCAATCCGCAGCAGGCTCGACGCCTGTCTCGTCGAGGCCGAGACATTCGAGCCGGCACGCTGGGCGAACCTGCCGGACCCCTTCCCGTTGTGGCTCCGGCAGGCCGGCTGATCAGGCGGCCGCGCTCAGTCCCGTTCGGTGGATCTCGCCCAGAGATTGACGTCCGCCTCCCGGGCATGGGCGTCGATCTCGGCCAGTTCCTCGGCCGTGAAATCCCGCTTTTCCAGCGCCTTGACGCAATCGACGATCTGCGACGAGCGGCTGGCGCCGATCAGCGCCGAGGTAATGCGCCCGCCGCGCAGCACCCAGGCAAGCGCCATCTGCGCCAGCGTCTGGCCGCGCCGCTCGGCGATGTCGTTCAGCTTGCGGATATTGTCGATGATCTCGGGACGGATGAAATCCTTCTTGAGAAAATGGTTCAGCGCCGCGCGGCTGTCGCCCGGAATGCCGCCGAGATATTTCGTCGTCAGCATGCCCTGCGCCAGCGGCGAGAAGACGATCGAGCCAATGCCGAGCTCTTCCAGCGTGTCCACCAACCCATCGTCCTCGACCCAGCGGTTGAGCATGGAATAGCTCGGCTGGTGGATGATGCAGGGCGTGCCGAGATCCTTCAGGATCGCCGCCGCCTCGCGGGTGCGCTGCGAATTGTAGGAGGAAATGCCGACATAAAGCGCGCGGCCGGAGCGCACGATATGGTCGAGCGCGCCGCAGGTCTCCTCCAGCGGCGTATCGGGGTCGAAGCGGTGGGAGTAAAAGATATCGACATAGTCGAGGCCCATGCGCTTCAGGCTCTGGTCGCACGACGCGATCAGGTACTTGCGGCTGCCCCACTCGCCATAGGGACCCGGCCACATGTTGTAGCCGGCCTTGGAGGAGATGATCAGCTCGTCGCGCAGATGCGCGAAATCGGTACGGAGAATTTCGCCAAAGGCGGTTTCCGCGGTGCCGGCCGGCGGGCCGTAATTGTTGGCAAGGTCGAAATGGGTGATGCCGAGATCGAAGGCCGTGCGGCACATGTCGACCTTGCGGTCATGCGGCGTGTCGTCGCCGAAATTGTGCCACAACCCCAGCGAAATCGCCGGCAGCTTCAGGCCGGAGCGCCCGACGCGGTTGTAGGCCATCGTATCGTAGCGGTTGTCCGCAGGCTGCCAGGCCATGGTTACGTTCCTTTGCATGAATTGAGATGTGTGTCGTACCCTTGGCCGGGGCGCGTTCACAAGAGGCAAGGTCCCCATTTCCCCCAGATGGTGCCCCCATCGATCTCCCCCCTTGAGGGGGAGATGCCCGGCAGGGCAGAGGGGGGTAACGTTTCGGCAAATGTCGCCGGTGCCGACTATGCCGCGCCGTCGCCACCCCCCTCTGTCGCTTCGCGACATCTCCCCCTCAAGGGGGGAGATCAACGGGAGCAAGCGGGACGGACAAAAAAATCCGTCTACCGCAGCAACGCCCGCGCCTCCTCGATACCCAGCGCCTCCGGCTGCGTGCAAGTCGTCACGATGTCCACCGCCCGGCCCTCATCGGCCGAGCGCAGGATCGCCGTTAGCACGTCGATCGTGTGCAGCGAGCGGTCGAGCGAGCAGCGATAGTCGCGGCCGGTCGTCACCGCTTCCATCATGTCGGCAAGACCGATGCCGCGGTAGTTGGCCTGCGTGCCCCAGTCGAACTGGTAGTTCTGGGCGGTCAGCGGGTGATCCCAGACCTCCACTTCCTTCGGCTCGCGGTCATTGCCGGCCACCTCCACCGTGCCGCCGAAGAAATTCGGGTCCGGCACGAAGACGGCGCCATCAGTGCCGTAGAGCTCCATGTTCTGGTGGCGGTGCGCCCAGACATCCCAGCTCGACATGAGCGAGATCTGCGCCCCGCTGACGAATTCCAGGATGGCATGGATGTTGGTCGCGACGACCACCGGCAATGCCTCGCCGAGACGCGGGCCATTGCCGATGATGCGCTCCTCGCGCGCCCTGTTGGCGAGCGCCACGACGCGCTTCACAGGCCCGACGAGATTGACGAGGTTGTTGACGTAATACGGCCCCATGTCGAGGATCGGCCCGCCGCCGGGCGCGAAGAAGAAGTCCGGGTTCGGATGCCAGCTCTCCATGCCCGGCCCCAACACATGCGCCGTCCCCGACATGATCTTGCCGACCTTGCCGCTATCGATGAGATGACGCACGAACTGGTGCGAGCCGCCGAGATAGGTATCCGGCGCCGAGCCGACCTTGAGGCCCTTGGCATCCGAAATGCGGCGCAAATCCTCGCCCTGTTCGAGCGACAGCACGAAGGGCTTTTCCGAATAGACGTGTTTGCCGGCTTCGAGCACCTTCTTCGACACCGGATAATGCGCCTCCGGCACCGTCAGGTTGACGACGACGTCGACGGCGGGATCGGCGAGAAGCGCGTCGATCTCCTGCGCCGCCACACCGAACTCCTCCGAGCGCGCCTTGGACGCGGCCGGGTTGATATCGGCACAGGCGACGAGCTTCAGGTTCCTGAAGGTCGGGATCAGCTTGAAATAGGCGCCCGAAATGTTGCCGCAGCCGATGATGCCGACTCCGTATTCCTTTGTCATATGCTCAGTCCTCAGAATGCCTTGATGGTGGCGATCGAGCGGGTGGCTAGCCGGGTAATGTCCTTCGGATTGTCATGCTCGACGATGAAATGCTTGGCCGGCGTGCCGGTGAGCGCCTTGGCGAGATCGGTCCAAGCAACGGTGCCGTGGCCCACATCCGCCCAGCCGTCCTCGTCGGCATTCTCGCCCTTCGGCGCGATGTCCTTGACGTGCACGGCGGTGATGCGGTCGCCGTATTTCTGGATCCAGGCGAAGGGGTCGGCACCGCCGCGAATGATCCAGGCGATATCCGCTTCCCAGGTGAGGTCCGGCCCGCCGGCAAAGAGGTGATCCTGCGGCACGGTGCCGTCTTCGAGCGCGAAGAACTCGAAATCGTGGTTGTGCCAGCCGAAGGTAAGCCCCGCCTTGCGGATCGGCTCGCCGGCCTGCTGCAAGCGTTCGCCCAGCGCGCGCCAGCCCGCGGCGTCCGTCGGGCGATGCTCCGGCAGGAGATAGGGGCAATAGACGGCCTCAATGCCGAGCGTGCGGCAGATCTCCAGCACGCGGCCGGGCTCCGCCTCCAGCATGTCGAGGCTGAAATGGGCCGTCGGCATGGTGAGGCCGTTGCGGTCGAGATCGGCCTTCACCCGCTGGATGGCCGCATCGTCGAGCTCGGCATAGAGGGCGCTGTAACCCTCGACTTCCTTGTAGCCGGCATCGCCGAGAATGCGGAACACTTCGGCGAAGGGCTGGAAATTGCGGGCGCTGTAGAGCTGGAAGCTGACCGTCTGCATGAATGTCTCCTCGTATTAAGCTTGATGGGTCTGGCAGGAATGAAGATCGAGCCAGTGGAATTGGGGGGCCGCGCCGCTTTCGGCGGGAGTGAAGATCACAGTCTTCTGTACGCCGGCCGTGAGGTCGAAGGCATTGTCGGACCAGCGGCCGGCGACGTCCGCCTCGATCATGACGTGCAGCGCCAGGCCGGTTGCCGATGCGGTGACGGCGAAGCGGCCGTCGTCGCGCGGCGAAACGTCGAGCGTCAGGCCGGAGGCTTCGAGATCGAGCGCCTTGTAGTTGACCGCGACGTGATGCCCCTCGCCCGTCATGCCGTTCGAGGCCGTGAAGGACCAGAAGAGCAGCGTGTCTTCCGGCAGGTCGGCGGAGAAGACGGAGAACAGCATTTCTGCCTTGTCCGGTCCGCATGTGCCTTCAGCGCTGCGATAGGGCCGGCGCTCGCCGGTGAGTGATACGAGCCAGGTGTCGAGCGTCACCGTCACCGGCTCCGCGGTGTCGTTGACGACGGAGAAGCCGATGGTCTCGCCGTCCTTTGACGGGATTGCCGCGACCGCGACGGGCTGGAAGAAGCGGCGCACCATATAGTGCATGGCCTTCCAGCTGCCGCCGTAATCGAGGCTCGACCAGGAGGCGACCGGCCAGGTGTCGTTGAGCTGCCAGTAGAGCGTGCCCATGCAATGGGGTTTGAGCGAGCGCCAGTATTCGACGGCGGTGCGGATGGCGAGGCCCTGCTGGATCTGGCTCAGATAGACGAAGCTCGCGAAATCCTTGGGGAAGCGGAAGTAGCGGAACATGGTGCCCGCGATGCGCTCGTTGCCGCCGGCATTCTTCTGGTGGCTCTCCATCACCGGCGAGGCGATGTTCATGTCCTTCGGCTCCGCGAAGGTCTTCATGACCGGCATGGAGGTGTAGGACTGGAAGCCGAATTCCGAGCAGAAGCGCGGGCGCACAGTGCGGTAATTGTCGAAGGATTTATTCTCGTGCCAGACGGACCAGTAGTGCATGTCGCCGGAACCGTCGGCATGCCAGGCATCGCCGAAATCGAGATAACCCGATGCCGGGCTCGACGGCCACCAGAGGGCGCCGGGCGCGGCCTTCTTCATCGCCACTTCGATGGTGCGGTTGAGGCGGTCGTAGGAAACGAGGTAGCGGTCGCGGTTCTCGCGGCTAACATCGAACCAGGTCAGCGCGCCGACAAGCTCGTTGTCGCCGCACCAGAGCACGATAGAGGGATGCGAGGCGAGCCGCTTGACCTGGTAATCCACCTCGGCGGTCACATTGTCGAGGAAATCGACGGTCGAGGGATAGAGGTTGCAGGCGAACATGAAGTCCTGCCAGACCATCAGGCCCATTTCGTCGCAAAGGTCGTAGAACCAGTCCGGCTCATAAAACCCGCCGCCCCAGACGCGCAGCATGTTCATGTTGGCGTCGACGGCCGATTGCAGCAGGTCGCGCACGCTGGCGGGCGTGATGCGGGACGGCAGCGCATCAGCGGGGATCCAGTTGGCGCCGCGGCAGAAGATCTCGCGACCATTGACCTTCAGCGCAAAGCGGCTGCCGGCGTCGTCCTTGTCGGTGATCAGCTCGACCTGCCGCAGGCCAACACGGCGTACGACGATCTCGGTGGGCGTCTCGACACGCACCGGATAGATCGCCTGCTCGCCATGCCCCGCCGGCCACCAGAGCGCCGGCTTCTCGATGCGGAACATGTGGGTGAGCTGCGTCTCGCCGGCGCTGATGCCGATATCGAGGCGAACGCGCTCCTCACCGAGCGCGAAATGCACCGGCAGGATGCCCGGTTCCTCGGCATGGAACGTGGCGGTCACATAGAGATCAACGGCACCACCGGCATGGTGGAACTGCCGCGTCGTGACATGCTCGATGCGCGCCACCTCCAGCTTGCGGAGCGTGATCTCGCCGTAGATGCCGAGCGGCGCAATCGCGATGTTCCAGTCCCAGCCGAAATGGCTCTGCGGCTTGCGCAGCATGTTGCCGTTCGGGATCGGCGAATTGCCGGTCGACCAGGGAATGAAGAACGGCTGCTCCGCCTGCCGGGCTGCCCCGGCGGCGATGCTCGAATGGATGACCACCTTCAGCCTGTTCTCGCCGGCTTTCAACGCATCGGTTACGTCTGGCCGGTAGCGGCGGAAGCAATTGTCGGTGTCCTGCACCAGCACCCCGTTGAGATAGACGGAGGCCACCGTGTCGATGCTGCCGATATCGAGATACCACTCGCCCTCCAGCATCTCGGGCGCGACCTCGAACGTGCGTTCGATCGCCCAGTCCTTCTCCGCCACCCACTGCACGTCGCGCTCGTTGCGGCCGGCATAGGGATCGGGGATGAGGCCGGCGGCGAGAAGCGAGCTGTGCACGTCGCCGGGGACACGCATCGGCGCGGCGTGTGCGGCGTCGGTGCTGGCGAGTTGCCAGGTGCCGGAAAGGTCGATGGCGGTGATGTCGGATGCTTGGGTCATCATGTGTCTCTAGTGTCTGTCTTCGGGGCATTACCCCCCTCTGGCCTGCCGGCCATCTCCCCCTCAAGGGGGGAGATTGGATGGGGCGAATGCCCCAATCCCCTCTAGCGTTGTGCCGGGAATACCGCCCTGTCCTCCTGCCCATCTCCCCCCTTGAGGGGGAGATGGCCGGCAGACCAGAGGGGGAAGCCCCAAACGCAACGCCCTAAATCCGCTCCTCCGTCCCCGCATCAAACAGCGACGCCAGTCCCATGTCGAAGGACAGCGTCACCGCCGTGCCCGGCGCGAAACGTCGTGCCCCGCCGACGCGGACGGACATCGTGTGGCCGGCATGTTTCAGCCAGAGCAGGTTGTCGGCGCCCATCGGCTCCTCGATGTCCACCGTCGCCTGATGGGTCTCGGCGCCGGCGGCCTCCTCGTTGACCTTCACATGCTCCGGCCGCACGCCGAGCACGACCTTGCGGCCCGGCTGGAGCCGCTCGGCCGCCTTGTAGCCATCGAGCGAGAAGTCGACGCCGTTCACCAGGAACACCGGCTTGCCGCCCCGCTCCGCGATCTCGCCGCGCAGAAAATTCATCGACGGCGAACCGATGAAGCCGGCGACGAACATGTTGCGCGGCTCGTTGTAGATCGTGTTCGGATCGGCAAGCTGCTGGATGACGCCGCTCTTCATGATGGCGATGCGGTCGGCGAGCGTCAGCGCCTCGATCTGGTCATGGGTGACGTAGATCATCGTGTTCTTCAGCGACTGGTGCAGCCGCTTGATTTCGACACGCAGCTCCGAGCGGAGTTTCGCATCGAGGTTGGAAAGTGGCTCGTCGAACAGGAAGACGTCGACGTCGCGCACCAGCGCCCGGCCGATCGCCACGCGCTGACGCTGGCCGCCGGAGAGCTCCGAGGGCTTGCGCTTGAGCAGCGGACCGATCTGGAGGATTTCGGCGGCGCGGGCGATGCGCTTTTCGATTTCCGGCCTCGGCATCTTGGCGACCTGCAGGCCGAAGGAAAGGTTCTTCTCCACCGTCATCTGCGGATAGAGCGCGTAGGACTGGAACACCATGCCGATGCCGCGATCCTTCGGCTCCTCCCAGGTGACGTTCTTGTTCTTGATGAAGATCTGGCCGCCGGTCGGCTCCAGCAGGCCGGCAATGCAGTTGAGCAGGGTAGACTTCCCGCAGCCGGACGAGCCGAGCAGCACGAGGAATTCGCCGTCGCCGATATCGAGATTGAGGTTTTCGAGCACGTTGACCGCGCCAAAACTCAAAGACAGGTCTTTGATGGAGACTGATTTCTGCATGGCTTAACCCTTGACTGCGCCGGCGGCGATGCCGCGGACGAAGAGACGTCCCGACACGAAATAAACGATGAGCGGAACCGCGCCGGTAAGCAGCGTTGCGGCCATGTTGACGTTGTATTCCTTCACCCCCTGGACGGAGTTGACGATGTTGTTGAGTTGCACGGTCATCGGGTAATATTCCGGCCGGGTGAACACGACGCCGAACAGGAAGTCGTTCCAGATGCCGGTGATCTGCAGGATCATGGCGACGACGAAGATCGGCAGCGACATCGGCAGCATGATGCGGAAATAGATCTGCCAGAACCCGGCCCCATCGATGCGCGCCGCCTTGAACAGCTCTTCCGGCAGCGACGAGAAGTAGTTGCGGAAAAGCAGCGTCAGGATCGGCATGCCGAAGATGGTGTGCACGATGACGAGGCCGGTCAGCGTGCCGTAGATACCCATTTCGCGCAGCACGATGACGATCGGGTAGATCATCACCTGATAGGGAATGAAGGCGCCGACGATGAGAATGGTGAAGAAGACATCCGCGCCCTTGAACTTCCAGTTGGCGAGCGCATAGCCATTGACCGAGGCGACAAGGATCGAGATCAGCGTCGAGGGAATGGTGATGCGCACCGAATTCCAGAAGCCCCGCGAAAGACCGTCGCAGTTGAGGCCCGTACAGGCACTCGCCCAGGCCTTGGCCCAGGGCTCAAAGGTGACCTCCAGCGGCGGCGAAAAGATATTGCCCAGGCGGATTTCCGGCATGCCCTTCATCGACGTGACGACCATCACGTAGAGCGGCAGCAGGTAATAGAGCGCCGCAAGGGTGAGCGTGCCGTAGAGCATGATGTTGCGGCCCGAGAGCACGCGGCGGGGTTTTGCCCCGTAGGGTTCGATACCGGCCTTGGTGGCGGCGGCAAGCGCCGGGCCGACCTTGAGAACAACCCTGTCAGACACGCTTGCGCCCTCCGAATTCGAGATAGGCCCAGGGCACGATGATGATGGCGACCGTGACGAGCATCATGGTGGAGGCGGCAAAGCCCTGCCCCAGGTTCTGCGCCTGGAACATGTAGTCGTAGACATATTTTGCCGGCACTTCCGACGAGATACCCGGGCCGCCGCTCGTCTGCGCCACCACGAGGTCGTAGACCTTGACGATGCCGCTCGCGATGATGACGAGCGTGGTGATGAAGACGGGGCGCATCATCGGGATGATGATGAAGAGATAGGTCTTCCACATCGGGATGCCATCGACGCGCGAGGCCTTCCAGATATCCTCGTCGATGCCGCGAAGACCCGCGAGCAGCAGGCACATGACGAGCCCCGTGCCCTGCCAGAGACCTGCGATCAGCACGCCATAGATGACGATGTCCGAGTTGTAGAGGGGATCGAACGCGAACGTCTCCCAGCCGAGCGAACGCACGACCGACTGCACGCCGAATTCCGGGTTCAAAATCCACTGCCAGACGAGGCCGGTGACGATGAAGGACAGCGCGAAGGGATAGAGGAAGATCGTGCGAAAGGTGTTTTCGAAACGGATCTTCTGGTCCATCAGCGCGGCGAGCAAAAAGCCCATCACCAGGCTGAAGATGAGCGTCAGGACGCCGTAGATCGCGAGATTCTGGATCGACATGATCCAGCGCGGCGCATCCCACAGGCGCTCATACTGGTCGAGGCCGACGAAGTTCGCCCGCGGCAGCAGTTTCGAATTGGTGAACGAATAGACGACCGTCCACACGGTTCCGCCGAGAAAGATGACGACGGCGGTGAGCACCATGGGAATGGAAGCAATCTTGGAACTGAGATTGCGCAGCAATTTACTGGGTCGACCGGTGTGTACCTGGCCCTTCATGGGTCACTCCTCCTTGGTCTTCGATCAGGGGTGGACGACGCCTGCCAACAGCAGGCGCCGGCATCACGAGACCCTGGTCAATCCGCCGAAGCGATGATGTCGGCAAAACGCTTCTGGGCGTCTTCCGGCGTCATCGATGCATTGGCGAAGAATTCGGAGAAGAGGTCTTCCTTCTGCTTCTGGCTATCGGCCGAAAGCAGCTGGTCGACCCATTCGACCACATTGCCCTTGGCAAGGATGTCGAGACCCTTCTTCATGCAGTCGTTGGCGGCGGCGAGGTCGACGTCGCCGCGCACCGGCAGCGAGCCCTTCTTCAGGTTGAAGGCGACCTGCGCCGTTGGACTGATGAGCGTGGAGGCAAGCACCTCCTGCGCTTTCGATTTCTCCTCGTCCTCAAGGACCGGGAAATAGAAGGCATCGCCACCCGTCGCGATCACCTCATTCACGCCAAGGCCCGGAAGGCAGGAATAGTCCTTGCCGGCAACCTTGCCCGCAAGCGCGAACTCACCCTGTGCCCAGTCGCCCATGATCTGGCCGCCGGCCTTACCGGTGATCACCATGTTGGTCGCCTGGTTCCAGTCCTGCACGTTCGTGCCCTTCGACAGGCGACGAGCGTCGTCGGCCGCCTTGAAGACCTTGGCGACATCGGCACCGGCCGCCACTTCGGCGTCCTTGTCCTTGTAGACCTTGTAGAACCTGTCCTTGCCGCCGAGCGCCAGCATCAGCACGTCGAAGGCGCCGGCCGCCTGCCATGCCTGACCGCCGACGGCGAGCGGAACGATGCCGGCCTTCTCAAGCGCCGGCCCGGCGGCGACGAACTCGTCCCAGTTCTTCGGAACGGCAACGCCCGCCGCCTCGAAAGCGCCGTTGGACAGCCACAGCCACTGCCAGGAATGGATATTGACGGGCACGCAATAGATCTTGCCGTCGATCGTGCAGCTGTCGAGCAGCCCCGCCGGCTTGATGATGTCCTTCCAGTTTTCGCGCGTCGCGACGTCGGTCAGGTCGCGCATCAGGCCGGCTTCCACCAACTCCTCGGCCTGGCGGCCATGGTTGAACTGGGTTGCGGCCATCGGATCGCCGCCGGTGATGCGGCTCACCATGATCGGACGCGCCGTGCCGCCGGCGCCGGCAATCGCGCCATCGACCCATTTGTTGCCCGTGGCATCAAAGGCCTTGGCGAATTCGGCGACCGCCGCGGCCTCCCCGCCGGACGTCCACCAATGGGTCACTTCCAGATCGGTCGCATGGGCTGCGGCGAACGGCAGGATCACGGTTGCTGCCAGCATGGCAGCCAAAGAACGGATTTTCATGAGTCTCCTCCCTCACTGAAACGTTGCAGTAAAAACGTAACCCAATCGATTTAATCGCGCAACCGGGCAGCGATCACAAAAACAAGGTTTCTTGTGAAGCAGGGATTTTTGACTCCGAAGAGCATCATTTTGCTCTGCACAAACCGCCGCATCGCAAAGCATCAAGGCCAGATCAACTATCCGTTTTTATTTAACTAATTCCGAAAATAAAGGCTTTACCCAGGAGCGCAATTTCGCAACCGCATAAATTATCGCTTTGCGGCGCAACGCGGGCTCAAGCGCGGGTTGCCGGCAGCCCGTCGAAAAAATCCGCTCGACAAAAGACCTGTATCGTTACAGTTTCACAGACACTCCCGGTAAGGAGTGGCGGGGCGGGTTAAAAAATGTATAACCGGCCCACGGGGCACAGGCGTGGCAGGCAGGGGATGGACAGACGATGAGCGAGGGCCAGGCGACAGCGCTTCCGCCACCGAACGAACGGCCGACGCTGAAGACGATCGCCTTCATGACCGGCCTCGGCATCACCACCGTGTCGCGCGCGCTCAAGGATGCGCCCGACATCAGCGCCGAAACGAAGGAGCGCGTGCGCCTCGTCGCCCGCCAGATCGGCTACCAGCCGAACCGCGCGGGCGTGCGGCTTCGCACCGGCAAGACCAATGTCATCAGCCTGATCCTCAGCCTTGAGGAAGAGATCATGGGCCTGTCGAGCCCGATGGTCATCGGCATCTCGGAAATCCTCGCCACCACGCAATACCATCTCGTGGTGACCCCCTACCGTGCGCAGGGCAATGCTCTGGATCCCGTGCGCTACGTGCTGGAGACGGGTGCGGCGGATGGCGTGATCATCTCGCGCACCGAGCCGAAGGACCCGCGCGTCGCGCTGATGATGGAGCGCAACTTTCCCTTCGCCACCCATGGCCGCACGGAAATGGGGCTTACCCACCCCTACCACGATTTCGACAATGAACGCTTCGCCTACGAGGCCGTGCGAAAACTCGTGGAGCGCGGGCGCAAGCGCCTCGTGCTGCTGCAACCCCCGCCGTACCTGACCTTCTACCTGCACATGCGCGCCGGCTTCGAAAAGGGCATTCGCGATTTCGGCGCGACCGCGCTGCCGTTCAGCCAGGTCAACCTCGACACCAGCCTCGTCGACATCCGCAAGGCGGCCGAAACGATGCTCGACGGCCCAGACGCGCCGGACGGCATCGTCTCGGGCAGCGGCTCCGGTGCCGTGGCGCTGGTCGCAGCGCTGGAGGCGAGCGGCCGCAAGCTCGGCCACGACGTCGACCTCGTCTCCAAGGAATCGCACATGCTGCTGCAATGGCTGCGGCCCGAGGTCGTGACCATGCGCGAAGACATCCGCCTCGCCGGCCGCGAACTGGCAAAAGCCGTGATCGCCCGCATCGAAGGCAAACCGCCGGCCGAGCTCCAGACGCTGAGCTATCCGATCCCGACCGAATGACGGGCGCTTAGTCGCGCCTTACCACATAGACATCATGCCGGTTGCCGGTGCGGCCGATCGAGCGCTGTATGATCGAAATGTCATCGGGCAACATCGAGCGCAAATATTCGGGCGATATGAACGTGAGCCCCCAATCATCCGTGACCGCATCTTCGATAAGCCTCAGATCGCCTTGATTGCCGACCTGCTTGAATGGCTGAAAATAGAAGCCGTCGCGCTCGTAGGTCTTCACGAGATCGAGAAGGAACGTGTCTCGCGTCCATTTCTCATGACCGGCGAAACGCTCGTACTTCGGCAGCGGGACGTCCTTGATGATGCGGGATGCAATGTCGTGCGGTCCGTGCACCGAGAAGAGAAAATGGCCGCCCTTCTTCATGACGCGCCGCATCTCGGAAAACCATCGTTTACCGGCCGCCTCCGAAAAGTGCGTCCAAATGCTCTTCGCAATGATGAGGTCGAACATGCCATCATCAAAGGGTAGCGGCGGTTCCTGCAGGCTCACCTTCGCGACGACGCCGGGAATATGCCTGTTGACCCATTCGATGGACGCCGTGGCGGGGTCGACACCGAACAGGTCCAATTGTTCGCCAAACGCTTTCTGAAGCACCGCGAGATTGCGGCCGGAACTACAGCCAAAGTCGAGCAACGTGCCCTTGATATCGACTCCTGCCTTCTGCAATTCATCAAGCGCGATGTCGGTGTTCTTGAAGTCGTAGTAGATATTGTATTGGCCCGGTATGAAATGGACCGGTGATGCGGGAATCGGCAAACCGAGACCGGCCTCCTCGCGCTCTGCCTGGCTCGCCGCGAGCAGCCATTTGCTCAGTTGATCATGCGCCGTGATGCCGGGTTGCCGGGCGATGCCAAGCTGTTCCATGATCTTGGCGCTTGCCAGAGACGTATCCGGCTCCGAGGTCTCTCTGAATTCCCCCTCCTCGTTATGAGCGATCTCTTGACGACGGCTGGCGAGAAAAGACTGAAATTCTGGGAACATGAAGGTCTCTCAGTTGATTTTTACACGTTCTACACAACCTGTATTTGTCGCGCAATCATTTAGCTTCCTAGGCACAGAGATGATAGGGCGAGTTCAAACAGACGGCAAATACCGACCATTCTGAACCGCCAAAGAAAAACCGCCCGCGAAGGTTCTTTCGCGGGCGGTTTTTTGAACAGGCTCGAAATCAGCCGTTGAGGCCGGAGCCCCACGGGCCGTGGTGGCTGTCGGCGCCGTCGGTGCGGTCGAAGCCGTGGGCGCCGAAGAAGTCGCGCTGGGCCTGGATGACGTTTGCCGTGCCGCGGCCGCGGCGGTAGCTGTCGAAATAGCCGAGGGCGGAGGCGAGTGCGGGCGCCGGCAGGCCATGGAGGGCGGCGGCGGAGACGACGCGGCGCAGAGCACCGTCGGTGTCCTTGACCATCGTCGCGAAGGCCGGGGTGACGATCAGGTTGGCGGCATCCGGTGCCTTGGTGAAGGCGCTGGTGATTTCGTCGAGGAACTGCGAGCGGATGATGCAGCCGGCGCGCCAGATCTTGGCGATCGTCGGCATCGGCAGGTTCCAGCTATATTCCTTCGAGGCGGCGGACATCACCGCGAAACCCTGCGCATAGGCGCCGATCTTGCCGGCGAGAAGCGCGCTTTCGAGGTCCTTGAGGAAGGCGGCCTTGTCGGCGACGGTGAGTGCAGGCACGTCCGGCAGGCCGAGGATCTTTTCGGCGGCTTCACGCTCGGTCTTGAACGAGGAGATGGAGCGGGCGGCGACGGCGGCCTCGATGCCGGTTGCCGGCACGCCCATGTTCTGCGCCTCGATGGCGGACCACTTGCCGGTGCCCTTCTGGCCGGCCTTGTCGAGGATCATGTCGACGATCGGGTTGCCACTGATCGGGTCCTTGGCGGCCAGCACCTTTGCCGAAATCTCGATGAGGTAGGATTCGAGGCGGCCCTTGTTCCACTCGGCAAAGACGTCGGCAATCTCGGGCGCGCTCATCTTCAGGCCGTCGCGCAGGATGCCGTAGATTTCGGCGATCATCTGCATGTCGGCATATTCGATGCCATTGTGGATGGTCTTCACGAAGTGGCCGGCGCCGTTTTCGCCGAGCCAGGCGACGCAGGGGTCGTCATTGTACTTGGCGGCAATCGAGGTCAGCACCTTCTCGACGCGCTTCCACGAATCTTCCGTGCCGCCGACCATGATGGACGGGCCGTGGCGCGCACCCTCTTCACCGCCGGAAACGCCCATGCCGATGAAGGTGAGGCCGGAATCCTTCAGCGCATCGAAGCGGCGCATCGTATCGCGGAAGTTCGCGTTGCCGGCATCGATCATGATGTCGTTCTTTTCGAGGTAGGGGCGCAGCAGTTCCATCTGCTGGTCGACCGCGGCACCCGCCTGGATCATGATGATGATCGGGCGCGGCGGGCGAATGGCGGCGACAAACTCTTCAATCGTGTCGCAGGGCACGATCTGGCCTTGGAGGTCGCCGGCCTCCTCGTAGAATTCCTTCGTGCGCGCCACCGTGCGGTTGAAAACCGCGATCTTATTGCCCTTTTCGGCAATGTTGAGCGCGAGGTTCGACCCCATCACACCGAGGCCGATAAGCCCGATTTCCGCCTGTGCCACGTTCATACCTCCGTAGGATGGCGCGGCGTGGGATTGGTCCGGACCCAGCCGGAAACGCCGCGCAGAAAGAGATTTTGGAGCTCCGCTCCAGCCGACGTGTTTTGGCATTCAAATCGATTTACGACAAGCAAATGTTTGGTGAAGCAACGCTTTTAGAACCAGTTGAAACTAGCCCGCAGGCCGGTCATCACCATCGTCCAGAACACGCCAGGCGGCGCCCTCCACGTCGTCATATTGCCCGCTCTTCAGCGACCAGAGAAAGGCAGCAAGCCCGAGCCCGCCGAGGAAAAGCGCAATCGGAATGAGGAAGACCAGCGTGTTCATGCGGCTTGCACCATGGGCTCGGCCGGGCGCGCCTCGCCGGCTGCACGCGTCGCGAATGCCGGTATCTTTCCGCGCAGCCGCAGCGAGTTCACCACCACGATGATCGACGACGTGGACATGGCGATGGCGGCGATCAGCGGCGTGGCATGGCCGAGAATCGCGACCGGCACGGCAATGACATTGTAGCCGATGGCGAGCGCGAAATTCTGCCGGATCAGGCGGCCGGCGCGGCGGGCGGTCTCAAGGGCGAAAGGCACGGCCTCAAGGCTTTCGTGCAGGAAGACGAAATCCGCCGCCTGCCGGCCGACATCCGCCGCCGTCGCGGGCGCCATGGAGACGTGGGCGGCAGCCAGCGCCGGCGCATCGTTGATGCCGTCGCCGACCATCAGCACGCGGTGGCCATCGGCCGCGCGTTCGGCCACGGCTTGCGTCTTTTCCCGCGGCGAAAGGGCGGCACGCCACCGGCCGACGCCGAGTGCACCGGCAATACGGGCGACGGCGGGCGCACGATCGCCGGAGAGGATGGCCATCTCGATTCCTTCCCGTTTCAGGACGTGAATCGTCTCGGCGGCACCGGCGCGCAAGGCATCCTCGAAGCGGAAGGTTTCGAGCTCCGCACCGTCGCGCGACAGCACGACCTCGGACAGCCCATGCTCCTCCGCGCCCGTGACCGCCTTGCCGCTGGCGAAGGCGCGGTTGCCGAGGCGGAGCAGGCCTTGCCGTGTCGTGGCTTCGAGACCGCCGCCGGCAATCTCCTTTACCCCATCGATGACGGGCATCGGGCCGGCATTGGCACCCGCAAGCGCCATCGAAAGCGGATGGCGCGAATGGGCGGCGAGCGCGGCGGCGAGCGCCAGATGGCCGCGGTTGACCTTGTCGCGGTCGACGAGGCGCGGCTTGCCGAGTGTCAGCGTCCCGGTCTTGTCGAAGACGGCGGTGTCGATTTCGGCGAGGCGCTCCATCGCCGAACCGTCCTTGACCATCACGCCGCCGGCAAAAAGCCGGCCCGCCGCGACGACCTGCACGACGGGCACGGCAAGGCCGAGCGCACAGGGGCAGGTGATGATCAGCACGGCAATGGCGACGAGCATGGCGTGTTTCCAGTCGCCGTCATAAAGGCCCCAGCCGAGGAAGGCGGTAAGCGCCAGCAGATGCACCGCCGGCGAATAGATCTGCGCCGCACGATCCGCGATGCGGCGATAGCGCGCCCTGCCCCCTTCGGCGGCCTCCATGAGGCCGATGACCTCAGACAGGAACGAATTGCGCGCCGTGGCGACCGCCTCGACGGTGAGCGAGCCCGTAAGGTTCATCGCGCCGGCTTCGAGCCGCGTGCCGGGCGTGGCGGCAAGCGGATCGGTCTCGCCATTGACGATCGAGCGGTCGACATCGCTGGCGCCGGACAGCACGCGGCAATCGACGGGGATGCGCTCGCCGGCAGCAATCGAGAGATGTTCGCCTATGGCGATCTCCTCGACCGGCCGATAGTCGCGCGAGCCATCCGCCCGCACCACCATGGCGCCGCGCGGCGAGAGACGCGCCAGACCGGTGATCGCCGAGCGGGCACGGTCGCGCATGACATGGTCGAGCGTGCGGCCGATCAGCAGGAAGAACAGCAGGCTGACCGTCGCGTCGAACCAGGCATGTTCCGCGCTGTGCAGCGTTTCCCACAGCGAGACCACGTAGGAGAGCGTGATGGCGAGCGCGATCGGCACGTCCATATTGGTGCGGCCGTGGCGCAGCGCCTTCCACGCCGACTGGTAGAAAAAGCGGCCGGCATAGATCAGCGTCGGGCCGGCGATGAAGGCGGAAATCCAGTGGAACAGATCACGCGTCGCGGCCTCCGCACCCGACCAGACGGAGACCGAGAGCAGCATGATGTTCGTCGCGGCGAAGCCGGCGACAGCGACGGCGCGAATGAGCTGGTTGCGCAGATAGTCATCGCCCTCGGCGGCCAGCGAGAAGAGATGCGCATCATAGCCGGTAGCCTTGATCGCGGCGGCGATCGCCTGCGGATCGGTCCGCCGCCCCTCGACCTCCTCTTTCCAGACCACGGAAACACGGCGCGTGGACAGGTTCACACGCGCGCGCGCCACTTCGGGCAGTGCATTCAGCGCGCCCTCGATGGTCGTGATGCAGGTGCCGCAAAACACGCCGGGCACGCTGAGATCGCTCTGGCGCAGCCCCTCGTCGACCGGGCGGCTGGCGAGCAACAACTCCTCCGAGGACGGCAAAGCCGCACGCGCCGCCTCGACGGCGCCTTCCGTGCCGGGTGCGCAGCAGCTCATTGCACGCCCCCTCCGGCCACGGTGCGGAGCGTCTGGTGAAAGACCTTCGCGCCGTCGCGCTTCGTGCTGATATCGACGATCCATTGGCCGGCCGGCACGGCGTACTCCGCTACGAATAACCCCTGCCCGACCGGCTGGAGATCGACGGAAAAGTCCTTGCGTTCGTCCACCGGCCGCTTGAAGACGGCCAGGACGTCGTCGGCGATGATCGGCACACCTTTCGCATCGAGGACCTTGTAGGTGATGCGGTTGCCCTCGATCGCCAGGCTGCCCTCAATGCCGCTCGCCGCCAGCGCCTTGGCCTCCGCCACCTTGCCGTTGAACTGCTGGCTGGCGACATAGGTGTTCGGCACAACGAGGCCGCTCCAGCTGTGCGAGGCGTTCCAGGCCATGATCAGGTTGACGGTGATGATGGTGCCGAAGAACAGCACCATGACGCCGAGCATGTGCCAGCCGGTGAAGACGAAACCTTGCTTGTGTTGCGTAGCCATCATTTCGCTCCCGGCGTGTTGAAATTGGCGGAGTAGACGTCGCGTTCGTGGCCCTGCCGGTCCTCGGCGATGATGCGGAACCCATCGGCCGCCTCCGCGAGGCGATCCTTCGGCAGCGTCACGAAGACCCGGATAGCCGTGACCTTGTCCGGATCGGCGGGGATATCGACGCTGCGGCTATCGGCGCTGTCATGGCCCGCGACCTTCATGGTGGCGCCCGGCATGCCCTCGATCGACACGGTGATGACGCGCGGCTCGGGGATCATGTTGAGCAGTTTCACGGCATAGCCGTTGCGCACCGAGCCGTCCGATTCGAGCACGAATTGCGGATTGCGGTCGTGGATGACGTTGAGGTCCAATCGGTCGCGCGACAGCAGCGCGAAGACCAGCGCAAGGCCGGCGAGCGACCAGATGCCGAAGTAGAGCAGCGTGCGCGGCCGGAAGATGATGCGCCAGTCGAAATGGCGGATCTTGTCGCTGAAGCGCCCTCTAGCGTCCCGCACGCGCCTGGGATCGATCGCCGTCGTGCCGCCCGCGGTGGCGAGCGCCATGTTGCTTGAATAGTCCGACAGCGTGGCATAGGCGATCAGGCCGCGTTCCCGGCCGAGCTTGTCCATCACGTTGTCGCAGGCATCGATGCAGAGCGCGCAGGTGATGCATTCCATCTGCTGGCCGTCGCGGATGTCGATGCCCATGGGACAGACGACGACGCAGGCATTGCAATCCACGCAGTCGCCGACGCTTTCTCCTGCGGCGATCGCCTTCTTCGCGTGGCGCGTGCGCGGCTCGCCGCGCCAGTCGTTGTAGGTGACGACCAGCGAGCTTTCATCCAGCATCGCCGCCTGGATGCGCGGCCAGGGGCACATATAGGTGCAGACCTGCTCGCGCATCAGCCCGCCGAAAACGTAGGTGGTGGCCGTCAGAATGGCGACGGTCATGTAGGCGACGGGCGGCGCCTGGAGCGTCGCGAAATTGACGAGCAAGGTTGGCGCATCGGCGAAATAAAAGATCCACGCGCCGCCGGTCGCGACCGCGATCACCAGCCAGATGGCGTGTTTGCTGACGCGTTTCCAGACCTTGTCCAGCGTCCACGGTCCGGTGTCGAGCTTGATGCGCGCATTGCGGTCGCCCTCGATCGCGCGTTCTACGACGAGGAAGAGATCGACCCAAACCGTCTGCGGACAGGCATAACCGCACCAGGCGCGCCCGACGGCGGAGGTGACGAGGAAGAGCCCGAAGCCCGCCATGACGAGCAGGCCCGCCACGAAGAAGAATTCCTGCGGCCAGATCTCGATGAAGAAGACGTAGAAGCGGCGGCCGGCGAGATCGACAAGCACGGCCTGGTCCGGTGCATGCGGGCCGCGGTCCCAGCGGATCCACGGCGTCAGATAGTAGATGCCGAGCGTCACCAGCATGACCAGCCATTTGAACTGCCGGAACCGGCCCTCCGCGCGCTTCGGGAAGATCTTCTTGCGCTTCTCGTAAAGCGGCTTGCGGACCTTCGCCGAATTGACGGGTTCGGCGTCGTGGCGCTCGACGGAATTGTAGATCGTGGTGGTATTCTGTTGCATGGCTTCTGCGGCACCTGTCGTTGTGCCACCACAATGACGCCAACAACCGCCGCCATCGTTGATGTAAGTCAAGTTTGCGGCGTGGCATGGCGTGGCGGGTTGCCGCACAGAAAGGACGTGATGACGGAGACGATCCTGGCGAAACGCTACGGCGATTATCGCGAATATGCCGCCGCGGGCACGCTTTCGGCCGTGCTTCGCTGCGCCTGGATGCACCGGGCGCCAGAGGGCAAACCGGCCTCGCGCATCGCCGTCGTGCCGGATGGCTGCGTCGACCTGCTGTGGACGGAGCACGGTTTTCTCATCGCCGGCCCGGACCGGACGGCCGCCTTTCCAAGGCTGCGGCCGGGCGAAACGATCCTGGGCCTGCGATTCCGGCCGGGCATCGCGCGCCACCTCCTGCGCTGCGATCTCGATGCCCTGACCGGCCAGGTCGTGCCCTTGGCCGATATCCGTCCGGGCGGATTGAGCGGACGCCATGAACGCCTGCTCGCGGCCGGCGATCCGTTGAAAAGGGTCCGGCTCCTGCAGGCGGTTTTCGCCTCGGAGATGCGGGACCTGCCCGCCATGCGGCCCGATGCCGCGGCGCTTCACGCGCTGAGCACGCGATTGCCGGCAGAATCGATCGCCGCCGAAATCGGCGTGACGGAGCGCACCTTGCGGCGGCTGAGCGTGGCGGAATTCGGCTACGGCCCTAAGACGCTCGCCCGCATCCTGCGACTGCAAAAGCTGCTCGACCGGATTGAAACCCCGGAAACGTCGCTGGCCGGGCTCGCCGCCGATTCCGGCTTTGCCGACCAGGCGCACATGAACCGCGACGTGCTGGCGCTGACCAGCCTGACGCCGGGCGAAATCCTGCGGCAGATGCGCGGCTGACTGTCCGTTTCGTTCAAGACTTCGCGGGCCGATCGCGTATGGTTCGCGCCGAAGGAGACAACCGATGACCACCATGCCCGCCCGCATCATCCACCGGACTATTCGGCGCGACTGGCGCACGGTCTATGCCTTTGCCGCCAAGCCGGAAAACATGCCGCTCTGGGCGTCCGGCCTCGCCTCCGGCCTGACGCGCGACGGCGAGGACTGGATCGCCGATGGCGGCCCGATCGGCAATGTGCGCGTGCGCTTTGCCCCGCCGAACGATTTTGGCGTGGTCGACCACACGGTAACACTGCCGAACGGGCTGGTGGTGGAAAATGCGCTGCGCATCGTGCCGAATGGCGATGGATGCGAGGTGATGTTCACGTTGCTGCGCCAACCGGATATGGACGACGCAGCCTTCGAGTCGGACGCGGCGCATGTGACGCGCGACCTCGAAGCGCTGGTAAAACTCATGGAACAGGAGACGCCGCGATGAGCAGCAGGGGCGCGGATCGCAAGATCGACTATATCGAATTCAACGTCGCGGATATCGCCCGGAGCAAAGCCTTCTATGGCGACGCCTTCGGCTGGACCTTCACCGATTACGGTCCGCAATATTGCGAATTCCAGGACGGTCGCCTCACGGGCGGCTTCACGACAACGGCGCCGGTCAAGGCCAACGGCGGGCCGCTGGTCATTCTCTTCGCGGACGATCTGGAGGCCATCTTCGATCGCGTTGAAAAGGCGGGCGGGACGATCGTCAAGCCGATCTTCGACTTTCCCGGCGGCCGGCGTTTCCAGTTCACCGATCCGGATGGCTATGAGCTTGCGGTCTGGTCCGACCGGTAGAATGCCTTCCCTAACGTCAATGTGATCGCCTGAAAGACTTTTATCGAAGCAATTCAGGCTTTTTCAATCAGACGCTCCTAGTGACAAGCCCGCGATCAACAATCGGCGCGGGCTCCTCATGTACAAAATCCTGGGCAAGGCATTGGCGGTGGGCGTGCTCTCCACGCTGGCGTCGCTGATGATCAGCTTCGCCTTCGTTCCCATGATGGGCGGCGAGGTGGCGGGCGCCGGGCTCGTCATGACGATCGTCTGCCCGATCGCCATCTCCATCCCGGCTTCGCTGGTGCATTTCTACTTGGCGGAAAAAGTGCGCTCGGCCAATGCCGCGCTGGCCCAGGCTAAAGACGAGCTCGCCGACGCCTATGCCCGCCTGCAATACCAGGCGCAGCGCGATGCCCTGACCGGCGTCTTCACCCGCGCGACCTTCATGGCCGCCCTCGATGAACGCAGCCGTGCCGGCGCGCATGGCGGCCTGCTCTTCCTCGATGTGGATCATTTCAAGTCGGTCAACGACCGTTTCGGCCATGCGGCCGGCGACGAGGCGCTCATCCGCATCGGTGCCCTGCTGTCCCGGCTCGTCGCGGAAGACGATCTGGTCGGCCGGCTCGGCGGCGAGGAGTTCGCGGTCTTCCTGCACGCGGCCTCGCCGGAGCGCATGCTCGATCGTTCCCAGGCGATCCGCGAGGCGGTGGAAGCCATCGACCTGCGCACCGCCTCGGGCGTGCGGATCGCACTCGGCATCAGCATCGGCGCCTTCCATTGCGCGCCGCGCTTCGATCCCGCCGAGGCGCTCGCCGCATCCGACCGCAATCTCTACCGCGCCAAATCCATGGGCCGGAACATGGTCGTCGCCTGAAGAAAAAAGGCCGCGGAAACCGCGGCCTTCGTGTTTGTGGCGCTTACTCGCCGCCGCCCAGCGAATGCACGAAGACGGCGAGCTGCTTGACGGCCGGGTCGCCAAGGCGGGGCAGCCAGGCGGGCATGACGCCGTGTTTCGGCGACTTGACCTGCGCGGCGATGGCGCCCTCGCCCTCGCCCTTCAGCCAGATGGCGTCGGCAAGGTTGGGTGCGCCCATCTCGCGGTTGCCCTTCGCATCGTCGCCATGGCAGGCGGCGCAGTTGTCCGCGAAGATCTGCTTGCCGGGCTCGATGAGGCTCGCATCCGACGGCGTGCCTGTCAGGCTGACGACATAGGCCGCAACCTGCTTGATCTCGTCGGGCTGGAGGATGTCGCCATAGGCAGGCATTTCCGAGATGCGGGTCTCGTCATCGCCCGGATGGCGGATGCCATGGGCGATCGTCTGGTAGATGTCGTCCACCGTGCCGCCCCAGACCCAGTCGTCGTCGTTTAGGTTCGGGAAGCCGGCCGCACCCGCCGCACCCGAGCCGTGGCACTGGGCACAGTTGACCTTGAAAGCCGAGGCGCCACCGGCAATTGCGAATTGCGAAAGCTGCGGATCGGCCAGGATCTCCTGCAAGGACGATTTTGCGATGCGGTCGACGAAGCCGGCCTGGGCTTCCTTGGCGGTCGCCAGTTCCGTCGCGATATTGGCGCGGCTCGACCAGCCGAGCATGCCCTTGGTCGTGTCGGAGATCAGCGGCCAGGCCGGGAAGGCGATCGTGTAGCCGATCGCCCAGAGGATCGTCGCGTAGAACGTCCAGACCCACCAGCGCGGCATCGGGTTGTTCAGTTCGCGAATACCGTCCCATTCGTGGCCGGTGGTTTCGACGCCCGAGATTTCGTCAATGTGTTTCTCGGCCATGATCAGTCCTCCTTGAGGGGGATTTCGGCGGCCCGTTCGGCGGCCTTGCGGGCGCCGGGGCGAAGGGTGAAGACGACGACGGCGAGGAAGAACAGCGTCATAGCGAGAAGCCCCCAGCTGTCGGCGAAGTGGCGCATGGCGGTATAGGTTTCCATGGGAGCCTCCTCAGCGGTAACCGGCGGCATCGTCATAGGTGGAGAAATCCACCAGCGTGCCGAGCATTTGCAGATAGGCGACGAGCGCATCCATTTCGGTGAGCTTCCTGGGATCGCCGTCGAAATCGCCGAACTTCGCCTTCGGGTAGCGGGACTCGATGCCGGACGTATCGGCGTTCGGGTCGGCCTGCGCCTTCATGTCGGCCTCGGCGTTTTCCAGCATCTCGTCCGTATAGGGCACGCCGACCGCGCGGTTGGCCGAGAGGTGCATGGAGACGTTCTTCACCTCCAGCGGCGTTTCCTTGAGGAAGGCATAGCTCGGCATCACCGATTCCGGCACAACCGAGCGCGGCTCGACCAGGTGCTGGACGTGCCACTCGTTCGAGTAGCGATCGCCGACGCGGGCAAGGTCCGGCCCGGTGCGCTTCGAGCCCCACTGGAACGGATGATCGTACATCGATTCCGCGGCCAGCGAATAATGCCCGTAGCGCTCGACCTCGTCGCGGAAGGGCCGGATCATCTGGCTGTGACAGACATAGCAGCCCTCGCGGACATAAATGTCGCGCCCGGCAAGCTCCAGCGGCGAATAGGGCCGCATGCCCTCCACCTTCTCGATGGTGTTTTCCAGGTAGAAGAGCGGCGCGATTTCGACGATGCCGCCGATGGTGACCACGAGGAGCGAGCCGACGAGAAGCAGCGTCGCGTTGCGTTCGAGGATGGCGTGTTTATCAAGAATGGACATCGGGTCCCTCCTATTCGGCCGGCTGGAGCGCGGGCGCAGCACCCGGGATCGGGGCCTCGTCACGCTGGTAGCCGAGGATTGTCATGGTCACGTTGTAGGCCATGATGAGCGCGCCCAAGAGGAACAGCCCACCGCCGACGGCGCGCAGCACGTAGTAGGGGAACATGGCCGCGACCGTTTCGGCGAACGAGTAGACGAGGAAACCCTGCTCGTCATATTCGCGCCACATCAGGCCCTGCTGGATGCCGGCAACCCACATGACGGCCGCGTAGACGACGATGCCGAGGGTGGCGAGCCAGAAGTGCCAGTTGACCATGCGGATCGAGTAGAGCCGCTCGCGCTTCCACAGTTTCGGCACGAGGAAGTAGATTGCGCCGAAAGTGATGAGGCCGTTCCAGCCGAGCGCGCCGGAATGTACGTGGCCGATCGTCCAGTCCGTATAGTGGCTGAGCGAGTTGACCGACTTGATCGACATCATCGGGCCTTCGAAGGTCGCCATGCCGTAGAAGGCGACGGCCATGACCATCATGCGCACGATCGGGTCGGTGCGGATCTTGTCCCAGGCGCCTGACAGCGTCATCAGGCCGTTGATCATGCCGCCCCACGAGGGCATCCAGAGCATGATCGAGAAGACCATGCCGAGCGTCTGCGCCCAGTCGGGCAGCGCCGTGTAATGCAGATGGTGGGGGCCGGCCCAGATATACATGAAGATCAGCGCCCAGAAGTGAATGATCGACAGCCGGTAGGAATAGACCGGGCGGTTCACCTGCTTCGGGATGAAATAGTACATCATGCCGAGGAAGCCGGCCGTCAGGAAGAAGCCCACGGCATTATGGCCGTACCACCATTGCGTCAAAGCATCCTGCACGCCGGAGAAGGCCGAGTAGCTCTTCACGCCGAGGAAGGAGACGGGGACCGCCAGGTTGTTGACGATGTGCAGCATGGCGATCGTCACGATGAACGACAGGAAGAACCAGTTCGCCACGTAGATATGCGGTTCCTTGCGGGTCATGATCGTGCCCAGGAACGCGATGAGATAACAGACCCAGACGACGGTCAGCCACAGGTCGACATACCATTCCGGCTCGGCATATTCCCTGCCCTGCGTGATGCCGAGAAGATAGCCGGTGGCGGCCATGACGATGAAGAGCTGGTAGCCCCAGAACACGAACCAGCCGAGATTGCCGCCGAAGAGCCGGGCGCGCGAGGTGCGCTGCACGACATAGAAGGAGGTCGCGATCAGCGCATTGCCGCCGAAGGCGAAGATGACCGCCGAGGTGTGCAGCGGGCGCGTGCGGCCGAAGTTCAGCCAAGGCTCGATGTTGAGATCGGGGAAAGCCAGCTGCAGCGCCACGACGACGCCGACCAGGAAGCCGACGACGCCCCAGAATACCGTCGCGATGACGCCGTACTTGATGACCTCGTCGAAATAGCCGTCGTCATCCGAAGACGACTTGGCGGCGACGGCGGGCGCAAAGGAAATGCGCCGCACCATGAAGAGCGTGCTGGCCAGCAGCACGAAGAAGAGCACCCACATATGGGCCTCGAAGAGCCTGTCCTGGGCAAAGGCCGCGCCGAGCAGCGCGATGAACGCTCCCAAGGCCAGGACGATCGTTTCCGTCATGAATTTCATCGTTGGCATCCCCCAACCGGTCAATTTCCCGCTCAAGCCGGCTCCCTCGCGGAGCAGGCCCTTGCGCTCGATTGAGGCTTCGCAGATGCGCAGGCGAGCATCCTTGACATGGATCAAGGCAGCGGACGGAAGCCGGCGGCATCAAAGGGACAGGTTGACGCAGCCGCGCGTCGCACGGCGCCGCGGCCCTTCCCAAACGAGGAAGCACGAGATGACGGACTATGCAGATATCGCCCGGCTGCTTTCGGACCGCCCGACGGACACGGTTTCGCTGGACTGGCTGAAGAAGGCCCACGACACGCAGCTGACGCTGTGCGAAGCGCTGGAGGAGATCGCCGACAGCCTGCCGGCAAACATCAACCGGCAGAAATGCATGTATGCCGCGAAATCGCTGATTCCGCTGGTCAACGGCGTGCATCGCTACGAGGAGGAAGCGGTCTTTCCGCTCTTGGAGCAGGCGGCGACCGGCAACCGCGACCTCACCGAGACGATCGTCCGGCTGAAGTTCGAACATGTCGAGGACGAGTGTTTCGCGGAGGAACTGACCGACACATTGACACGGCTCGGCAGCGGCGACGGCACCGTCAACGCGGAAGCCGCGGGCTACATGCTCCGCGGTTTCTTCGAATCGATCCGGCGCCACATCGCCTTCGAACAGCAGTTCATGCTGCGCGGCACCGGCCTGGCGTCCTGAAACTCAGGCCGCGATCGGCCCGCGCGTCTCCAGCGTTTCCTGGAGCACGAGGATGGCGCCGAGCACGTTTCCGGCGGCCGACATGCAGGGCGTCATGCGGCAGCGCGTGATGGAATTGCCCCGCCGTGGAGAGATATAGTCGTACTCCACCACCTCGCCCGAAAAACAACGGTCCAGATGCCGCTTCACGCGGCCGTCGAAGCGCTGCATGCCGATGAATTCCACGATGTGGCGTCCCACCAGATCGATGGGCTTCTCGCTGAAGCGCTGGGCGTTCAGCGGGTTGGAATAGAGATAGCGGTAATCCGTCGTGATGACCGCCACGCGATCCGGCAGGCTGTCGAGGATCGCCTCGTTCAGCAGGCCATCCTCCACCACCCGCGGCGCCGCGACGGGCCGCGCGACATCCTGCATGTCCACGCGGAAGGGCCTGGCGGCCTCATCGGTGCCGAAATAACGATCCAGCAGGAGCTTGAAATTATGCGCCTGCCGGAGCACGCAGGCCCTGTCTTCGGATTCCTCGCGCAGGAGGTCCACCACGAACTGGAACTGGGAGCGGAGTTCGGAGACGTCGCTCGCCTCCCGCTGCAACACGGCCACCAGGGCCGGCTCGATTTCCTTGTCCAGCATGGAAACCAGTCGTTCGTTTCCGATCTTGACTGCATGCTGAAGTTGCGAATACTTAAACCAGAACAACTCTACAAGAGCTTTCAATTGTTGCTCCCTGAATTGCTGAAATCTACAGCAATTGCATCATTACACTACTTAAATTGTCCGGAAACAGGATATAGCTTTGATCTTTCCTCCCGCAAATATGCTGTCCAAAGCGCTTCTATTAGCAAAATGGTAACAGCGTACGGAAGGATGTCAAACCCTTAATTAGCCTAAAGTCGTATAATTCGGAATAATGAATACGTTCAGATTTAGAATAGAAAGAAAGAAATCGTAAGCACTCAAGTAATAAGGCTCCGCTTGATATTCCAGCGGTCGTGATACCACAACCACTGGCCGGGATACTCCCGCACCCACTGCTCCACCTTGTCGTTCAGCATCTGCGCGGTCGCGTCGACATCGACGGCGCCGTTCTCCTTGCGGGGCACCGCCATCGCCGGCTCCAGCTCCAGGCGGTAGCGGTTGCCGGGCAGGCGGATGCAGCGGGCGGGATAGACCTCACAGTCGAACTGGCGCACGAGCTTTGCGAGCAGCGGGTTTGTCTGCACGTCGCGGCCGAAGAATTTCGTGTGCAGCCCCTTGTTGAACTTCTGGTCCACAAGCACGCCGACCGGCCCGCCGGCATCCAGCTTGCGCGCCAGCGTGAAGGAGGAGCCGGCATGGGACGGCACAAGGTGGCCCATGCGCTCGCGGCGGAATTCGAACACCTTTTCCGCGACATAGGGGTTGTTCGGCGGCCGGAAGAGCACCGTCACGTCGAGCCCGAAGGCAGCCCCTGCCACCGGCAGCAGCTCGAAATTGCCGGTATGCGCGGTGAAGACGATGAACGGCCGCGGGTTGTCGCGCAGATCCACGAAGAGCGGAATGCCGGAAACCTCGATGCGGCCGGGCGTCGGTCGCGCGGGATCGAAATCGAAAAGCCGGTCGAGGAAGACATATTCGGCGGCAAGCCGGCCCATATTGCCCCAGGCGTCGAGCGCGATCGCCTGGATCTCCGCCTCCGGCTTTTCCGGAAAGGCATTACGCAGGTTGGTGAGCGTCAGCGTGTGGCGGCTCGTCTTCGGGCCGATCCAGCGCGCGAAACGGTCGGCGAAGTTGATGGCGCCATCCGCCGGCAGCAGCTTCAGGAGGTTGAGCAGGCCGAAGGCGAACTGCGCCACCAGCCATTGCTTGGTGTTCCTTGCCGCGAGAACCAGGCGTGTGACGACCATCCGCACGGGCGTCAGTCCAGCCTCAGGACAATCTTGCCGAAGATCTGGCGCGATTCCATGCGTTCCAAAGCGGTCGCAATGCCGTCGAAGGTGATTTCGGTGTCGATGACCGGGTGCACGAGGCCGCGCGCCATCTTCTGCATGGCATTCGACATGTTCTCCATGCGGCAGCCGAAGGAGCCGAGCAGCTTCAACTGCTGCTGGAAAAGCATCATCAGGTTCATATCGGTCGAGATGCCCGAGGTGGAGCCGCAGGTGACGAGACGCCCGCCGCGCTTCATGCAGAGCATCGAGCCCGCCCAGGTATCCTTGCCGACATGTTCGAAGACGACGTCGACGCCCTTCTTCTTGGTCAGCTTGCGCACGACGCCCTCGAAGCGGTCTTCGCGGTAGTTGATGACATGGTCGGCGCCGAGCGCCTTCGCCCGTTCGATCTTGTCGTTCGAGCCGACGGTTGTGATGACGGTGCAGCCGATTTTCTTGGCAAGCTGGATGGCCGCCGAGCCGATGCCGGAGCCGCCGGCATGGACGAGGATCGTCTCGCCCGGTTCGAGTCTCGCGTTGTCGAACAGCATGTGCTCGACCGTGCCGAAGGTGACGGGGGCGAGTGCGGCCGCGACCGCATCCACGCCGGGAGGAGCCGGCACGAGCAGGCGGGCGGGAAGGTTCACCTTCTCCTGCGCAAAACCATCGAGGTGGAAGCCATGCACGCCGCCGACATGTTCGCAGAGGTTGTCGCGGCCTTCGCGGCACGGCTTGCAGAGGCCGCAAGTGCGCGCGCCATAAATCGAAACGAGCTGGCCGGGCAGCACGCTGGAGACACCGGGGCCGAGCGTCTCGACGACGCCGGCCGCTTCCGCGCCAATGACGAGCGGCATCTTGCGCTTGGCGAACGCCATGCCGCGCCAGCCCCAGACGTCGATATGGTTGAGCGCCACGGCTTTCACGCGCAACGTGACCTCGCCGGGGCCGGGGGCGTCCGGTTCCGGAATATCGGTCAGTTCAAGCTTGCGGTCGTCGAGAAGCTGCAGGGCGCGCATGGCAAAATTCCTATCAGGCCGGTTCGGCCGTCATGACGAGGCTGGCGTTCTGGCCGCCGAAGCCGAAGGAGTTGGAGAGAACTGCGGTGACGCGCGCATCGCGCTTCACGTTCGGCACGACGTCGAGAACGATCGCCGGGTCGGGGTTCGTGTAGTTGATGGTCGGCGGAAGCGTGCCGGTTAGCATGGTCTGGATCGAGAACACCGCCTCGACGGCACCCGCCGCCGTCAGCGTATGGCCGATCATCGACTTGTTGGACGAGACCGGAATGCCCGCCAGCTTCTCGCCGAAGACGGTCGACATGGAGAGATATTCCATCTTGTCGTTTTCCGGCGTCGAAGTGCCATGCGCATTGATATAGCCGATGCCGCTCTCGTCGATGCCGGCGTCTTCCAGTGCGGCACGAATCGTCGCAATCGCCGGGCCGCCATCCGGCGAGGAGCGCGTGCGGTGGAAATGGTCGGCCTTCTCGCCGCAGCCCTTGAGGATGCCGAGCACCTTGGCGCCGCGCGCGATGGCGGATTCCAGCGATTCCAGCACGAGCGTCGCCGCACCTTCGGCAATGACGAAGCCGTCGCGGTCCTTGCTGAAGGGCTTTGAGGCCTTGGTCGGCGGATCGTTCTGCGTCGATAGCGCGGAAAGCAGCGCGAAGCGGATCAGCGCTTCGGCCGTCACCGAGCCATCGGTGCCGACGGTGAGCGCCCGGTCGGTGCGACCCTGGCGGATCGCCTCGACGCCGAGCTGGATGGCGGTGGCGCCGGAAGCACAAGCGGTCGACAGCGTCACCGGCAGCCCACGCGTGCCAAAACGATCGGCAAGGCGCTCGGAGATCGCCCCGAAGGCCCAGGCCTCATGCAGCGCCGGTTCGGGCTTGTCGCGCAGCACGGAAAGGAAGCGGTCATAAGCATCGCCCGGACGCTGCGACGGCGGCGCGCGGTCGGCCAGCGCGAAACGATCGCTCCAGTCCGGCTCGATCGGCGGCGCGGCCAGGAAGAGCGGGCCGCCGAAGTCGCGGGAAAGGCCGGCCTGCGCCAGAGCCTCGTCCGTCGTCTCGCGGGCATAGGCGAAGGAACGCTCGACCGGGTTTTCGACGGGAAGGTCGATGAAATCGACGGTGCCGGAAATACGGGTGTTGAGCCCTTCGACGGGAAAACGCGTGATGCCGTGGATGCCGGACACGCCGCCGGTCAGCGCTGCCCAGTTGTCCTGGAGCCCCTGCCCGAGCGAGGTGATCACGCCCATGCCGGTAATGGCGACGATCGGGCGACCGAGATGATCCCTGTAAGCGGCTTTCGTCATGGCCGTAACCTCACTTCTCTGCGACAAGAATTGCGACGCCCTCGCCGCGCGAATGCCCGACCGTCGTGACAACAGCGGCGCGCGCCGGCGCGCTCATCGCCGCCTCGGACGCCGCATCGAACGGGGCGACCTTGAGACCCGCGCCGAGCGTCAGCGCGGCAAGCGCCAGGCCGAGCGGAAACTGCGCTTCGAGCGCCTGGCCGGTGACGGCGCTGAAGCCGCGCACCGGGCTGCCGGGAAAGCGTTGGTCGAGCCAGGCCCGTTCCCGCGCCGTCGGGCCATGCTGGCCGGAAGCGCCGGAGAAGACCAGGGTGTCGGCGCCCGTCGCAGCACCCTCCGCCAATTGATCGAGGCGGGCTTCGAGCCGGCCCTCGTCGCGCGAACCGCGGTCGCCGCCGATCGCGTCGATCGTCGCATAGATGCGCGCATTGCGGGCCTCGGCATGCGCCCGGGATTCGAGGATCAGGAAGGCCGCCGCGGTGCCGGTGATGATGCCGCCGCCGGCATCCTCGACGCGCGACCAGAGCGGCGCCCAGCCGCCGGTCGCATGCGCGCCGATCGCCTCATAGAGCAGGATGACGTCCTGCCGTTCGGCAACCAGCGCACTGCCGACGAGCGTATGCGTCGACTGGCCGGAACGGATGCGGTGGAAGGCGGTCTCGACGGCGCTGATGCCGGCCGCCTCCTCGCCCATGAAGGTACGCGAGGAGCCCGTGACCTTGTGCACGATGGAAATATTGCCGGCGAGCAGATTGGAAAGCTGGGCAAGGAACAGCGTCGGACGCAGTTCCGTCGTCAGCTTCTCGTTCAAAAGCCGCTCGCGATCGTTGCGCTTCAGGCCCTCGTCGACGATCAGGGAATCGACCGCGATATCGCGCTCGCCGCCGCCGGCCGCCACGATCATGTCCATCGTGCCGCAGGCTTCCGCATTGTCCTTGAAGCCGGCATCGTCCAGCGCAAGGCCCGCGGTGAACACGCCGAGGCGCTGCCAGTTCTCCATCTGGCGCTGGTCGCCACGCTTGGGGATCTGCTGGTTCCAGTCGATCTCCGGCATCGGATGCACCGGATAGGGCGCGAAACGGGCCGTCTCGATCTTCAGGTCCGGCGCCGTCGCGGCACCGAGGATCGCCACATGCGCCTGCGCCCCGACACCCTGACAGGTGACGATGCCGACGCCCGTGATCACCACATCGTTGTTCGCCATGCTCACTTTCCTTCCGCAGACGCCTCGAGCGCCTCGAACAAACCCACCTCGCCCGCGCGCTTGCGCACGATATCGCCGAGCGGCACCTCGGCAAACGGCACGGTGCGCAGCTTCAGCTGCGCGTCGCAGACCTTCTTGCCGGCCGACGTGATCTTCGCCTTGGTCACGGCATAACCCGACCCGTCATGCTCCAGCACGGCCTCGATGTCGAGCACCGCATCGGGCTCGACGAAGGCGCGCATCTTGGCGCCGTCGACGGTCATCAGGAAAGGCATGGCGGCAAAATCCGTCGCCGCCAGCACGAGGAAGCCGGAGGCCTGTGCCATCGTCTCGATGAGAAGCACGCCGGGAACGAGCGGCATGCCGGGGAAATGGCCTTCGAAGACGGGGCTTTGCGCGGGCACGACCGAGCGGGCCTTCAACACGCGGCGCGCGCCGTCGATGGCTTCCACGCGATCGATCATCTGGAAATATTCGAGCAGCATCGGGATATCACCTGCGGCGGGGTCCGGAAATCGAAAGGCCTGCCGAAGTCGGCAGGCCGCGAGCCAAAGGCACCGGGATCGTCCAGTCAATCCCGCCGAGGCGGGCGCCGTAACCTCAAGCCTTGGCGGCGCGAAGCTCGTCGATCTTGGCGCAGAGGTTCTTCAGGACGAAATACTCTTCCGTCGCGACCTTGCCTTCGTTGACTTCCTGCGTCCACTGTTCCAGCGGGATCTTGATGCCGAATTCCTTGTCGATCGCGAAGACGATGTCGAGGAAGTCCAGGCTGTCGATGCCGAGATCGTCGATCGTGTGGCTGTCAGGCGTGATCGTCTCGCGATCGATCTCGCTGGTCTCAGCAATGATGTCGGCAACCTTGTCGAATGTAGCAGTCACGCCCATACCTCATGAATCTATAGTCGCGCGATCCTATAGGGAAAACGGACGCAATTGCCAATGGGGTTTGATGAGGGCCCTGCGCAGTCGGCGCTGCTGTGTTGCGCAAACAGCATGGCGCAACCGCCGGTCAGACCGCGATGGAATGCCGGCCGCGGCCGCTGGCGAGATGCGCGTCGAAGACGGCGGCGACCGTGCGGGCAAAGGGCCGCCCGGCCGGCGTCAGCAGGAAACGCTCCCCGTCGATGCGGCAGAGGCCATCCCTGTCGGCGGCTGCAAAGCCGGTCGCCTCCGCGCGGATCGTACGGCGAAACGCCGACGGCAGGTCGGCGAAGGCAAAACCGAAATCGCACATGACCCGTTCGATGACGAAGGCGCGGGCGCGATCCTCCTCCGTCAGCGCGTAGCCCCGCACCGCCGCCAAGCCATCCTCCTCCACCCGGCGCAGATATTCGCCCGTCGCCGGCATGTTCTGGATATAACCTTGCGGAAGCTGGCCAATGGAAGAGGCGCCGAGGCCGATCAGCGCATCCGCCTGGTCATCGGTATAGCCCTGGAAATTGCGCCGCAGCGTGCCTTGCCGCGCCGCAAGGGCAAGCCGGTCCGCCGGCAGCGCGAAGTGGTCGATGCCGATCGCTTCATAGCCCACCGCCACCAGCATCTCCGCCGCCATCGTCATTTGATGGAACCGCGCGACAATGCCCGGCAGGACCGCCTCGTCGATCATCGTCTGGTGCTTCTTCATCCACGGCACATGGGCATAGCCGAAGAGCGCGATGCGATCGGGAGCCAGCGTAATGACCGCGCGCACGGTTTCCGCCAGCGTTTCCATGGTCTGGTACGGCAATCCATAAAGAATGTCGCAATTGACCGAGCGCACGCCCCGCGCCCGCGCCGCCTCCACCACGCCGCGCGTCTGTTCGAAGGTCTGGATGCGGTTGATCGCTTTCTGCACCTTGGGATCGAAATCCTGGATGCCGAGGCTGGCACGCGTCATGCCGATTTCGGAAAGCGCATCGTGGCGGGCCTCGTCGAGATCGTTCGGGTCCATCTCGACGGAGATTTCCGCATCGCTCGCGAAGGCGAAGTTTTGCGCCAGACAGTGCTTGAGCGCGATCATGTCCTGCGGCCGCAGCAGGGTCGGCGAGCCGCCGCCGAAATGCAGCGCGGTGACGGGTGCGTCGCGCGAAACGCGGGCGCCGACCGCGGCGATTTCGGCGTGAAGTCCCTTCAGATAGGCCTCGATCGGCTCGTAACGCAGCGTCTGCTTCGTGTGGCAGGCGCAGAACCAGCAGAGCCGGTCGCAATAGGGAATGTGGGCATAGAGCGACAGCCGATTGTCCCGCCCGAGCAGGCCAAGCCAGTCCGCATAGACCTCCGTGCCGATACTATCGTTGAAATGCGGCGCGGTCGGATAGCTTGTATAACGCGGCACCGGCGACGAAAGGCGTTTCACGAGGTCGTCCTGCATGGTCATCTCCTTGCTCGCCAAGGCAAATAAACCTGAAATGGCCGCCGCCATTTGATTTTGATCAAGTGAAAGGCGGAATGACTGGTCTAGGATTTGACAATAGTCAGGAAGCGCCATTTTGCCGCGAGGCGGCACGCTTTATGTTGCTGTCTGCGTGCGGTAGCACCGCGATATGCGCCGCAAGGCGAAAGGAAACCGATATGGAAATTCGCCGCCAAGATATCCATAATTCCGATATCCCGCTTGTCTGCCGCGCCTGCGAGGCACGCCATGGCGGCGTATGCGGCGTGCTGACGGCCGAGCAGCTGACCGAGCTCAACAAACATTCCTCCCGCCACCGGCTGGACAGCGGCGCCGAAGTGATCGGCCAGGGCGAGACGGTGGTGAACTATTCCAACATCATGCGCGGCGTGGTGAAGCTGACGAAGGTGATGGCGGACGGCCGCCAGCAGATCGTCGGCCTGCAGTTCGCGCCCGATTTCCTCGGCCGCCCGTTCCTCGCCGAAAGCGCGATCTCCGCGGAAGCGGCGACGGAAAGCGAAATCTGCAATTTTCCGCGCAACGTGCTCGACCGGCTGGTCAAGAGGACGCCGGAGCTGGAGCACCGGCTGCACCAGCAGGCGCTGAAGGAGCTGGACGAGGCGCGCGACTGGATGCTGACGCTCGGCCGCAAGTCGGCGCAGGAGAAGGTCGCGAGCTTCCTCTACCTCATCGCCACCCATATCGACCCGGAAAGCGTCGACATGTCCTCGTTCGACCTGCCGCTGTCACGCGCCGATATCGCCGATTTCCTCGGGCTGACGATCGAGACCGTCAGCCGCCAGTTCACCAAGCTGCGCAAGGAAAACGTCATCCGCATCGAGAACAACCGCCACGTCACGGTTCCCGACATGGACCGCCTGATGCGCCACGCCGGCAACGACTAAGGCTTCCCCTCGCCTCAGCGCGTGATAACGATGCGCGTGTTCGAAAGCCCGCTGCGGTTTGCCATCTGGTAGAACGTCGCCGCATTGTCCGGCGAGAGCCGCACGCAGCCATGCGAGGCCGGCCGGCCCAGGCGCTTGGTCTCATAGGTCGCGTGCACCGCATATCCCCCCTTGAAGAAGATCGCGAAGGGCATGGGCGCGTTGTTGTATTTGCGCGAACGGTGGTTGCGCGACGCCCATTTCGCGCTCCAGGCGCCCGTCGGCGTGCCATAGCCCTTGCGGCCGGTGGAGACGCGCCAGCGGTGCTTGACCACGCCGTTCTGAGTAACGGTCATGGTTTGCGAAGAAAGGCTGATCTGTGCGGTAATGTTGGCGGCAAGTGCGGTCTGGGTTTGAAACAGTACAAGAAGGAATGCGACTGCGGTCGCAAATAACTTACGCATGACTTCCCCTCAAAACGATTGGGCATGGCTTGAACGCCATGTCTCACGGCGAGACAGAATATAGACGTTTCAGCCTTCCGCAATATTGACGGGGGTGGCGAAAAGAAAACGAAGTTAAGCTGTAAAATTTTAGTGAAGTGCGGCCCGGGCGCTCAAAGCAGAGCGGAAAGAAGCGCCGCCAGCAATACAACGCCCGCAAGAGCAGCGCAGGCTGCGGAAAATATCCGCAAGGACAGATCGATATCCGCGATCGTCGCCACGGTGCGGCCGCTGGCATTCATCATCGGCTCATCGACGCGCGTGCCGCCATAGATGCGCGGGCCGGCAAGGCCGATGCCAAGTGCCCCGGCCATGGCGGCTTCCGGCCAGCCGGAATTCGGCGAGCGATGCAGGCCGCTGTCGCGCAGCGCCGTGCCGATTGCCGCCCGCGCCGCCGCCCAGCCCTTGCGCAGCCACGCGCCGGCGGCGATGAAGGCGATCGACAGGCGCGCGGCCGGCCAGTTGGCGAGGTCGTCCAGCCGGGCGGAGGCCCAGCCGAAATCGAGATATTTCGCGTTCTTGTGGCCGATCATCGAATCGGCCGTGTTCAACATCTTGTAGGCGAAGAGGCCCGGCAGGCCGAACAGCGCATACCAGAGGGCCGGCGCCACGACGCCGTCGGAAAAATTCTCCGCGAGGCTTTCGATGCCCGCCCGGCAGACCGCCGGTTCGTCGAGCGTCGCCGGATCGCGCCCGACGATCATCGACACGGCCTGGCGCCCGCCTTCCAGCCCACCGCGCTTGAGGCCGCTGGAAACGGCGCGCACGTGATCGTAGAGGCTCTTCTGGGCGAGGAAGATCGCGACGACGACGATCTCGACGATGGCGCCAATGAGCCCAAGGGGGCCGAGAAGTCGGTGCACGAGGACACCGAGGAAGACGCTGGCCGCAAGCAGCACGGCAATCCCGACCGCGCCATTGAACCGTTTGGTGTCGGCGGAGAGGCGTTTTCCGTTGAAGAGCTTGTCCATCAGCCCGATCGCGCGGCCGAACAGCACGACCGGATGCGGCACGCGCCGCCAGAGCTTTTCCGGATCGCCGACGAGGCGATCCAGCACGAGGGCGAAGAACAGCAGGAAAAGCGTCTCCGTCATCGACCGGCCATCCCCTCCGCCAGCGCCGCGGCAAGCCGCGCATCCCCTGCGGCATCGGGCGTAAGGCCGAAGCGCAGCCAGCGCGGATTGTAGTCGAACGGCCTGACAAGGATATGGCGGCGGCAGAGCGCTTCGTGGAGGGCCGCAGCATCCGCATGCTCGACCAGCGAAAAGAGACCGGTGCCGCCTACGACCGTGAGACCCGCGCCGGTCAGTACCGCATCGAGCGCCGCCTTGCGCGCCGCAATGGAGCGGCCAATGACGGTAGTGTCGGAGCCCATCAGGCGTGTTGCGATGGTGAGCGCCGGGCCGGAGACGGCCCAGGGGCCAAGCCCGTCCTCGATACGCTCGATCACCGCTGTCTCGCCGACAACGAAGCCGAGGCGCAGGCCCGCGAGGCCGAAAAACTTGCCGAAAGAGCGGAAGACGAGAAGACCCGGCCGGCCTTCGCCGGCAAGCGGCGCGATGCAGCTTTCCGGGCGCATGTCGCCAAAGGCCTCGTCGACGACCAGAAGTCCGCCCTCGCCCGCGACGCGGGCATGCAGGTCGAGCAGCGTCTCGCGTGAAAACAGGCGGCCGTCCGGGTTGTTCGGATTGACGACGATGACGAGGCCGTGTGCGCCTGTCACTTCCGCGGGGTTGGCGACGCGATCCACCGGCACGCCGGCATTGCCAAGCACGCGGGCATATTCGCCATAGGTCGGCGAAAACACGGCGGCGCGGCGGCCGGCGGCGACGAGGCGCGGAAGCAACTGAATGACGGATTGCGTGCCGGGAACCGGGAGCGGCAGCGCATTGGGCGTGCCGTAGTAGCGGGCGGCGGCAGCGCGGGTTTCGTCCTGCCGGTGGCGATCCGGCAGGCGGTGCCAGGCGGCGACATCGACCTCGGGAAGCACGGCGGGAATGGGGTTGATACCGGTGGAAAGGTCGAGCCAGTCCTCCGGCCGGCCACCGAAACGCGCGGCCGCCGCGGCAATGCCGCCGCCATGCACGATAGGCGGCGCGGTCATGCCGCCTCCGGCGCGAGATCGATCAGGTGCATGTAGGAGCCGCTGACGGCACCGCGCCGCAGGCCGGCCTCGCCGAGATCGTCGCCCATCGCATCCGTGACGGCAAAGAGGCGCTCCGCCTCACCTTCATGCACGACAGTCGAATAATGGAATTCATGCGCCGTCATCGGTGCGGCAAACCCGCTGCCCTCAAGCGGCGTGACACGGCGATAGCCGAGATGGCGGCGGCGTTCGGCAAAGCTGGTGACGAGCGGCAACAGGCCGAGCATCTCGTAGCGCGATCCATCCGCCGCAACCAGAGCCTCCCCCAGAGTCATATACCCCCCGCATTCGCCATAGACACGCGCCCCCCGGCGCGCCACCGAATGCATGCCTAGGCGGAAATGGCCGGCATTGGCAAGAGCCGGCCCATGCAGTTCCGGATAGCCGCCGGGCAGATAAACCGCATCGGCGTCGGCGGCCGGCGCTTCGTCGGCCAAAGGCGAGAAGAAGGAGAGGCTTGCACCAGCACCGCGCCAGCCGATCAGCAGGTGCTCGTAGGTGAAGGCGAAAGCGACGTCCTGGGCGATGGCAATGCGCTGGCCGAGCGGCGGCAAGCGCGAAACGGACGGCCCCGGCGCCTGCAAGGCGCGAGTCGCCGCCACCGAAACCAGCCGATCGAGATCGCAGCAGCGCTTCACCACATCCGCCGCATGCGCGATAAAACTTTCCAGCCTGCCATGCTCGCCGGCCTGCACCAGGCCGAGATGGCGCTCCGGCAGGGCCAGCGCCGGATCGCGCTCCAGCACGCCGAAAATCTCGACGCCGCTTGCCTCCAGCGCACCACGCAGCATCGCCTCGTGCCTGACGCTGCCGACCTTATTGAGGATGACGCCGGCAACCTGGATATCGCGGCGGAAATCCCGGTAGCCCAGCACCATGGCCGCGACGGACTGGGACAGGCGGCTGCAATCCACGACGAGCACGACCGGCAGGCCGAGCGTTGCCGCAAGGTCAGCCGGCGCGCCGGTGCCGTCGGCAGCCCCGTCGAAAAGGCCCATCATCGCCTCGATCAGCAGGAAATCGCCCGCGCCGGCCTGCGTGGCGGCATTGTCCCGGATCATTTCCGGGCGCATCGCCCAGGGATCGTAGTTGAGGCAGGGCTTGCGGCTGGCGGCGGCGTGGAAGGCCGGGTCGATATAGTCCGGCCCCGCCTTGCCGGAGACGAGACTGAGGCCGGCATCGGCCAGCGCGCGCGCCAGTCCCAGCGTCACCGTCGTCTTGCCGGAGCCGGACGCAGGCGCGGCGATGAGCAATCCGCTCATGCCTGGTCCTTCATTTCATGCGAACGAAACGGATCGGGTGCCAGAGTGCGGCCCGCCGTCAGCGCACCGAGCCAGTCGAGCGAGGGCCGCAGCCGCACGACCTCGCCGACGACGACGATGGCGGGCGGCTCGATGCCGGCGGCGGCGACATCGGCCTCGGCACGCGCGAGCGTGGTTTCCAGCACCTGCTGCTCGGCGGTCGCGGCATTGCAGACGAAGGCGACCGGCTCGTCCGGCGAACGCCCTCCGGCGATGAGGTTGGCGGCGATCTGGCCGATATGTTTCATCGCCATATACATGACGATGACGGGGGAGCCCTTGGCGATGCCTTCCCAGTTGATGCGGTCCGGCACGAGGCCGGAGGAATCATGGCCCGTCAGGAAGGTGACCGCGTGGTTGACCTCCCGGTGGGTGACCGGGATGCCGGCATAGGCAAGCCCGCCGATGCCCGCCGTAATGCCCGGCACGATGCGGAAGGGAATGCCGTGTTCGACCAGCGTCAGCGCCTCCTCGCCGCCGCGCCCGAACACGAAGGGATCGCCACCCTTCAGCCGCAGCACGCGATGGCCGACGCGCGCCAGCTCGACGAGCCGCAGCGAAATGTCCCGCTGCTTGTGCGAGGGTTTGCCCCCGCGTTTTCCGGCGAATTCCAGCACGGCGCCGGGACGTGCGAGCGACAGGCACTCGGCATTGACCAGCGCATCATGCACGATGACATCCGCCTGCTGGAGCGCATTGGCGGCATGCAGCGTCAGCAGGCCCGGATCCCCCGGCCCGGCGCCGACGAGCCAGACGCTGCCTTTTTCCATCGACGGGAGGGCGGAAAACAGGGTCTGCATCAGGCGTGGTCCCGGCTTGAATCAAGGAAAGAGGAGACGGAATCACTTCCGGAGGAATCCCCCGCAAAGGATTGGAAAGATTCCGCGATCGCCACGGTCGCATGCGCCGATTTCGTCTTTTCCACGATCAGCCTGCCGCCTGCCCCGGCCTGCGCCAGCGCCGCCGCCTCGGCGACACCGTGGCAGCCGGTATGGGCGAAGACGATCGTCGATGGATTGGCAAGCCGCGGCGTCTCTGCCTCAAGACGTGCGGCTGGGAAGGTCACGAGCGGCGCAAAAAAATGCCGGGCAACGGCGTGCATGGCCGGCTCATCAGCCCGCACATCCAGCGTCGCGACGAAGGCGACGTCCGAGGGGCGCGCGACGACCGATATGGCAAGATCGATGAGTTCGGCGGGGGGCGTGCCGCGTTCGCAGCCGAGGCCGAGCACGAGCGATCGTCGTCCGGCGTCCCGTGATGTGGCCTCTTGGCGCATTGGCGGTCTCTCGCAAAATTCCACGCGAAAGGGCCCGGCCATGCCGTCTCCGACAGTTCCGGATGAAGCCCCGTCTTGGTCGGCCGCACCGGACACCGCTCGGCCCGCCAGGCGGGCACCGTCGCACCCTCCTTAGTACCGGAGGGCGAAAGGCCGGTCAAACCGGATTGCGCCAGCGACGATGCCGGATGCGGCATGCCTCAGATGGTTTGCAGGTTGGCGATCACGATTTCCCGCCAGATGCGCGTCGGCGACACCCAGGCTTCCGGCGCGTTGTAATTGCCGGAGAAAATAACGCAGGCGAGTTCTGCATCCGGCATCAGCCACAGCCGCTGACCGCCATTGCCGAAGCCGGCCACCCACGGCCGCACCTCGCCGAAGGCCGGCACGAATGCCGCGTCGGTGAACCATTAGCGGCCATAACCAAGCCCGTCATCGGTCGGGACAACCCGCGCACATGATTTTTCGATCCAGCGTTGCGAAACGATCTGCCGACCTCTGGCAAGACCATTGTCCAGCACCATCTGGCCGATCCGCAGCAGATCCCCCGGCCGCAGGCGAAGGCCGGATGCGGGGGACGCAACGCCGTCCCGCCCGCTCATCCATTCGAAATCCAGGATACCGAGCGGTGCAAACAGCGCGTCGCGGGCAAAATCCTCGATCCTGAGCCCCGTCCCGCGCTCGATCACCGCGCCCACCAGCGCCGTCGCACCACCCGAATAGACCCAGCGTGTGCCGGGCGCATGCAAAGCCGGCTGCGCCAGCACGAAACGATAGCGGTCCGGCGCGTTTTCCATCGCGATCTCGCTGTTCAGCGGATCGGCATAGGAGCGGTATTCGTCCCATTCGAGCCCGAGCGTCATGGTCAACGCATGGTCGATCGTCAGGCCGGCGCGCGCCGGATCGGCCGCAAGGTCGGGATATTCCGGAAACTGGGCAAGAAGCGGTGCCTCCGGCGGCGGAACGAGACCGCGATCGAGGGCGATACCATAAAGCAGGCCGACGACGCTCTTCGTCACCGAACGCAGATCATGCAGCGTGCCGGCATCGAAGGCGACGGTGCCGAGCGGCATGCCCCAGCTCTCGTCCGGCGCCTCGCGATAATGCTCCAGCACCAGCTTGCCGCAGCGGCTGACCAACACGGCATGCACATCGCGGATCAGGCCCGATTCGATGCCGGCCAGAAGTTTCCGCTCCAGCCCGGCGGCAAACCCCTGCTCCTCAGCCGCAGCACTTTCCAACGCGCCTACAGATCCGTTCATGTTCAACCCCTCTTTCGCCGCGCACCACTCTACATACGCACCACCAGCCTGTTTGATCCGTGTTGCGCGAAACGCACAAGAGGCCTGGCAACGTGAGGCTTTGCTTTTGCCGCGCAGTCTGACAGAAGACCAGCCACGTCTCTCCCTCGCGCCCCCGAGTACCGTCTTGGCCGATATCGCCCCTCAGATCCTGTTCTTCCTGTTTCTTGCCGCCTTCCTCGCCGGCTTCATCGATTCCATTGCGGGCGGCGGCGGCATGATCACCATTCCCGCCATGCTGATCGCCGGCATTCCGCCGCTCGAGTCGCTCGGCACGAACAAGCTGCAATCGCTGTTCGGCTCCGGCTCGGCGACGCTCGCCTATGCTCGCGCCGGCCATGTGCGGCTCAGCGAACAATTGCCGATGGCGGCGCTTTCGGCGTTCGGCGCGGTGTTCGGCGCGCTGCTCGCCACCATCGTTCCCGGCGACGTGCTGAAGGCGGTGCTGCCCTTCCTGCTGGTGGCGATCGCCGTCTATTTCGGGCTGAAGCCGAATATCGGCGATGTCGACAAACACCGCCGCATGGGCGTCTTCCTGTTCACCGTCACCATCGTGCCGCTGATCGGCTTCTATGACGGCGTGTTCGGCCCGGGCACCGGCTCGTTCTTCATGCTCGCCTTCGTGACGCTCGCCGGCTTCGGCGTGCTGAAGGCGACCGCACACACGAAGCTTTTGAATTTCGGCTCGAATGTCGGCGCCTTCGTCGTCTTCCTGTTTTACGGCGTCGTGCTGTGGAAGGTCGGCCTCGTCATGGGTGCCGGCCAGTTCCTCGGCGCGCAGGTCGGCTCGCGCGTGGCGATGAAGGTCGGCGCTAAGGTTATCAAACCCCTCCTCATCGTCACCTCCGTGGCACTCGCCATCCGCCTCATGGCCGATCCGAGCCATCCGATCCGCGTCTGGCTCGGCTGGTAAGGCTTTAGTATTCCACGCCCTGCTGCGCCTTGATGCCCGAGCGGAACGGATGCTTCAAAAGCTCCATCTCGGTCGCGAGGTCGGCGATCTCGATCAGCTCTTCCTTGGCGTTGCGGCCGGTCAGCACCACATGGGTCATGTGCGGCTTCTCGGTTTGCAGGAACGCGATCACGTCCTTCACGTCGATATAGTCATAGCGCAGCGCGATGTTGATCTCGTCGAGCAGCACCATGGAGTTCCGCTCGTCGCGGATCAGTTCCTTCGCCTTCTCCCAGGCCTTTTCCGCCATCGCGATGTCGCGGGCGCGGTCCTGCGTCTCCCAGGTAAAGCCCTCGCCGAGCGTGTAGAACTGGCAGATATCGGAGAAATGCGCCTCGATCAGGTCACGCTCGCCCGTCGCCCAGGCGCCCTTGATGAACTGCACGACGGCGCAGGGCTTCTTATGCGCGATATGGCGGAAGATCATGCCGAAGCCGGCGGTCGACTTGCCCTTGCCCTTGCCGGTATGGACGATGACCAGGCCCTTCTCGTCCGTCTTCGTCGCCATGATCTTTTCGCGCGCATGCTTCTTCTTCGCCATCTTCTCCGAATGGCGGGCGAGTTCGGCTTCGCTCATGCCGGCAGTTTCGTCATGGTTCTCGGTCATAGCTCTTCCCTTTGCATCGATTGTCTTCACGAGGCCTTGCGCCGGCCCAGCCTGTCGAGATCATAGCGCGCCGAATTCGACCGCGGTGTCCAGAGCCGCCGGTCGATCGCCTCGGCAAAACGAGCCGCCATCTCGGCGAGCGCCGCCGGGTTCTTCTCCAGCAGGAAATCGCGCACCCGCTCGTCGAGCACATAGGCCTGGTAGGCGGCTTCGAAATGATGATCCTTCACGGCACCCGTCGTGGCGGCGAAGGCGAACATGAAATCGACCGTGGCAGCGATCTCGAAGGCGCCCTTGTAGCCATGGCGCATGACGCCGTCGATCCATTTCGGATTGACCACGCGGGCGCGCACGACACGGCCGATCTCATCCTCCAGCGTGCGCACCACCGGCTTTTCCGGCCGCGACAGGTCGTTGTGGTAGATCACGGGCTGCTTGCCGGAGAGATGCTCGGCGGCGGCCGCCATGCCGCCCTCGAACTGGTAGTATTCGTCGCTGTCCAGCAGGTCGTGCTCGCGGCTGTCCTGGTTCTGCACGACGGCCTGCAGGCTCGTCATGCGCGCCTCCAGCCTTTCGCGCATCGGCACGCCGTCGCTCTCGCCGTCATAGGCATGCGCGCCCCATTCGAGCCACGCCTCGGCAAGGTCTCCCCGCTCGGTCCACAGGCCCTCGTCCACCATCGTCTGGAGCCCGGCGCCATAACCGCCGGATTTCGCGCCAAAAATGCGGAAACCCGCCTGCTTCATCGCCTCGGCCTCCGACGCGCCCTTTGCGGCAAGCGCTGCCGCCTCGGTGCGCATGCGCGCGGCAATCGGATTGTCCGCATCGTCCTCGTCGAGCGCACCCACGGCGCGCACGGCCCGGTCAAACAACGCGATCTGCTCCGGAAAGGCGTCGCGGAAGAAGCCGGAAATGCGCAGCGTCACGTCGACACGTGGATGGCGCAGCATGGCGGGCGGGATGACCTCGAAGCCGGTGACGCGGCGCGAGGCCATGTCCCAGGTCGGCTTCACGCCGATCAGCGCCATGGCCTGCGCGATGTCGTCGCCGCCTGTGCGCATGTTGGAGGTGCCCCAGGCCGTGATGCCGAAGGCCGTCGGCCATTCGCCATGGTCCTGCGCATAGCGGGTGACCAGCAGTTCGGCGGACTTTTTGCCAAGCTCCCAGGCCGCCGGCGTTGGCACGGCCCGGCTGTCGACCGAATAGAAATTGCGCCCCGTCGGCAAAACATCCGGCCGCCCGCGCGTCGGCGCGCCCGAGGGGCCGGGTTCGATGAAGCGACCGTCGAGACCCCGCATCAGCGCCGTGATCTCCGCCGCGCCGCAGGCGGCGATGGCCGGGCCAATGGTGCTTTCGATCGTGTCGAGCACGGCGCGGGTGGCGTGCCAATTTTCCGGGCAAGGGAACGTGCCGTCCACCAACTTTGCGGCAAGCAGTTCGATGCGCTCCACCGTATCGCCCTTGCTGCGCCATTGGGCGTCGGACTGGGCTTCGAGGATTTGCGGGCGAGGGCCGGTCCACGGGTCCGAGGGGATGCAGTCGAGCGGGTCGAAGGTGTGCCGTGGGGCACCCCCCTCTGCCCTGCCGGGCATCTCCCCCTCAAGGGGGGAGATCGGCTGGAAGCCACGCCCTGTTTCTTCAGCACCGGCTGCATCTGCCGCCCCGCCTACGCCGGATGGGAAGGAGATCTCTCCTCCATCGATCTCCCCCCTTGAGGGGGAGATGGCCGGCAGGCCAGAGGGGGGTGTCCCACCACCCAACGCATCCTCCGCAATCGCCCGTTGCAGGCTCGCCTCGCCACCCTCGCCAAGGCCGCGCGGCACGCGGGCGAGCGCCACCGTCAGGTCGGTGAGGAGGCGCCCCGTCGGCGAGACGCCGAAGACGTGCAGGCCGTCGCGGATCTGCATTTCCTTGAGGTCGCAGAGATAGGCGTCGAGTTTTTGCAGCGCCGCCTCCTCGCCGTCCGAGCGGGCGATGCCGGCGTCGCGGTCGAGGCCGATGTCGCGCACGAGGTCGAGGATCTGCTTCGTCAGCAGCTTGATGCGCCGCGGATCGCCGCCCGATGCCTCGTAATATTCGTCGACCAGCGCTTCCAGATCCTTCAGCGGGCCATAGGTCTCGGCGCGGGTCAGCGGCGGCGTCAGGTGGTCGATGATTACGGCGGCGGAGCGGCGCTTGGCCTGCGTACCCTCGCCCGGATCGTTGACGATGAAGGGATAGAGATGCGGCACGGGGCCGAGCACCGCTTCCGGATAGCAGCCTTCCGACAGCGCCAGCGCCTTGCCCGGCAGCCATTCGAGATTGCCGTGTTTGCCCATATGCACAATGGCATGGGCGCCATAGTGCTGGCGCAGGAACGCGTAGAAGGCCAGGTAACCATGCGGCGGCACGAGATCCGGCGAATGATAGGTGTCCTTCGGATCGATATTGTAGCCGCGCGCCGGCTGGATGCCGACCAGCGTCTCGCCGAAGCGGGCAAGCGGCAGGGCGAAGACGTCGCCGGTAACGAAGGGGTCCTCTTCCGGCGTGCCCCACCGAGCCGTCATCTCAGCTTGAATCTGCGCGGGAAGATCGGCGAAAAACGCCTTGTATTGATTCAACGAAAGCGTTTCGCGGATTTCGCGGCCGTCGCTTGCCGCATTGGTCGGTCCGGCCATCAGGTGCGCGATCAGCGCGTCGCCATCGGCCGACAGGTCGGCGATCGCATAACCCTCCGCCGCCATGGCGCGCAGCACTTCCATCGTGCCGGCGGGCGTATCGAGCCCCACGCCGTTGCCGAGGCGGCCGTCGCGGTTCGGATAGTTGGCCATGACGATGGCGATGCGCCGCTCCACCGGTTTTGCGCGCCGCAGCCGCGCCCAGCCGGCGGCAAGCCGCGCCACGAATTGGATGCGATCCTCCACCGGATCGAGGCTGACGATGTTCGTCTCGACGCGCTCGTCATAGCGCGCTGCTGCCTTGAAGGAGACCGCACGGCTGAGCACGCGGCCGTCCACCTCCGGCAGCGAGACGTTCATGCCGAGATCGCGGGCCGTCAGCCCCTGCCCCGAGGCCTCCCAGGCCGCCCTCGACGACCCGGAGAAGATGGCTTGCAGCACCGGCGCGCCCGTCTCGTCGAGTACCGTCGGCTTGCGCCCGGCGCCCGGCGCGGAGACGGCGAAGCTCGTGGCGTTCAGCACGACCTCCGGCTGGATTTCGGCAAAGGCGGCGCGCACCGTCTCGATGGATGCGGGTTCCTTGAGGCTGGAGACGAAGAGCGGCAAGGCACGCACGCCCTCGGCCGCAAGCGCCTCGATCAGCATTTCGACGGGGCGTGTCTCGCCGCTCTGAACATAGGCACGGTAGAAGCTGATGGCGGCGGTCGAGGGTTCGAGTCCCTCCTCCGCTACCACCTTTCGGCCTGCCTCCTCACGCCATGTCTCGATATCAACGACACCCCGCCCCGGCCACCAGATGCCGGCCTTCTCCAGCGGCGTCGCAGCGTCGGGCTTCTCACCGCCAAAGACCAGCGCATCGGCATAGGCGAGGAAGCGCTCGGCATTGTCCGCCCCGCCCTCATTCAGATAGGCCCAGAGATGTTGTCGGTCCGCGTCATCCACGCGGTTGAACGGCACGATGCCCTCGTCCGGCCGGTCGTCGCCGGGCAACGCAACGAGCTTGATGCCGTTGGCCACCGCCGTCGCCAGCAGGGCTTCGAGCACATAGCGAAAATAGCTGGCGCCGCCGAGTGCGCGGATGACGATGAGTTTGGCGTGACGCGCGGTGCGTTCGATATAGGTATCGACCGACATCGGATGCGAGAGCGTCGCGAGGCTGGCGAGGCGCAGCCGCGTTTGCGTATCCCGTCCGCGATGTGCGGCGGCGATGGCCGCGAGTTCGGTGTCGGCGGCGGAGAGGAAGAGGATGTCGCCGGGCGTCTGGCCCAGGTCGATTGCCTCCTTGCCGTCGGCGATGGTTCCCTTCTGGGCTAGCAGGAGGTGCATGCGGCGCCTCCAACTTGCTGGTTTGCCGTGCCGGTGGATCCTCGGGTCAAGCCCGAGGATGACGGAGGTTGTGGTAGCTGCGGAGCACCTAAAATTACCCCGCAAGAAAACCGCCGCCTGCCAAAGCAAGCCCCTCGATAGACCGACAGCCTCCCCTCCCCACCGTCATCCTCGGGCTTGGCCCGAGGATCCACCGGCGCGGCAAACCGCGCCCGAAGCGCCGAAGAGAGGGACTGCCGCATCCTCATGCCGAAATCACACCGCCGCGGCGATGGCCGCGCGCACGGCCGCTTCGTCCATGTCGTGCAGGCCGATGACGACGAAGCGGGTGCCGCGGTTTTCGCCCGGCGTCCAGGCGCGTTCGAAATAGCTGTCGATGCGGCTGCCGACGGCCTGGACGAGCAGGCGCAACGGCTTGCCGGGCACGTCTGCAAAACCCTTGAGGCGCAGCACGTCGTGTTCGGCGATCACGCCCTTGAGGCGCTCGATGAAGGCGGCCGGGTCGGCGATGGCACCGAGTTCCACGACAAAACTGTCGAACTCGTCGTGGTCGTGCTCTTCGCCGTTCTCGTGCTCCAGTTCATGATGGGACTTGCGGTTGGCGATGTCGTCTTCCGTGCCGACGCCGAGGCCGAGCAGCACGGCGGCGGCGACTTCGCCGTTCTTCGCCTCGATCATCGCGGGCTTGCGGACGGTGCGCGAGGCGACTTCGTCGCGCACGATCTGCAGACCGGCGGCGTCGATCAGGTCCGTCTTGTTGAGAATGATGAGGTCGGCAGCCGTGAGCTGGTCCTCGAACAGTTCTTCCAGCGGGCTTTCGTGGTCGAGGTTGTCGTCCTCGACACGCAGCGCATCCACCTTGTCATGATCGTCGGCGAAGCGGCCGGCGGCGACGGCGGCACTGTCCACAACGGTGATAACGCCGTCGACCGTCACCTGAGTCTTGATTTCCGGCCAGTTGAAGGCGGCGACGAGCGGCTGCGGCAAAGCGAGGCCGGAGGTCTCGATGACGATGTGGTCCGGGCGGTTTTCACGTTCCAGCAGCTTCGACATGGTGGGGATGAAATCATCGGCGACGGTGCAGCAGATACAGCCGTTGGTGAGCTCGATGATGTCGTCCTCGCTACAGGCTTCCGCACCGCAGCCCTTCAGCACGTCGCCATCGACGCCGAGATCGCCGAACTCGTTGATGATGAGCGCGATGCGTTTTCCGCCGGCATTCTGGAGCAGGTTGCGGATCAGCGTCGTCTTGCCCGCGCCGAGGAAGCCGGTGATGACGGTGGCGGGGATTTTCTGTTGCAGCATAGGCTCAACCCTTCATTTTCAGCGGCAATCCGGCCGCGACGAAATAGACTTCTGGCACGAGGGCGGCGATCTGCTGATGCAGCCGCCCGGCATGGTCGCGGAATTCGCGCGCCATGCGGTTTTCCGGCACGATGCCGAGGCCGACCTCGTTGGAGACGAAAACCAGCCGACCCGGCGCCGCCGCGATCGATTCCGCGAGACCGGCAAATTCCGCGGCCATGTCGCGTTCCTCCAGCATCAGGTTGGTGACCCACAGCGTCAGGCAATCGACGAGTATCGCCCGGTCCGCGCGTGCCACATCCCTGATGCGGGTGGCGAGCGCAAGCGGCTCCTCATGGGTTTGCCAGCCCTCGCCGCGATCCTCACGGTGTTTGTCGATGCGCTGGCGCATCTCGTCGTCCCATGCCCGGCCGGTGGCGATGTAATGACGCGAAAGGCCGGTCTCGGCGACCAGCCTTTCGGCAAAAGCGGATTTTCCGGAACGCGCACCGCCCAGAACCAGGACGGCTCCGGGCGATGTCTGTGCCATATCAGGCGGCCTTGGCGATCTTCTCGTTGGCAAAACCCAGCGAGAGGCCGAGCACGATCCAGAAGAACAGCGTCGTGGCCAGCGCCGCGACGGCGAACTCCGCGCCGAGAACGGCCGGAACATTGCTGGAAATGTCGCCCGGCTGCGGCGCGCCATAGACCTGCGGCGCCGCAATCAGCACGATGCCAGCGATCTTGGCGACGATTCCGTCCTTGAGGAAGAGCAGGTAGAGCCCGGCCGCCGAAAGCACGATGGTCGCAACCCACCAGACCTGGCGGTCGCCGAGATCGGCGGCCGGAAAGCCCGGAAGTTCCGGCGGCAGGCCGATGGCCGGCAGCATGTGCACGGCAAGCCAGCCGGCAGCACCCCACAGCGCACCGTTCGCCACCGTGATCGAATGGCCGGAAACGAGGCTGAAGCCGGCGAGCAGCAGGGCAAAGCCCGAGCCGGTCACGAGGTTTGCGAGCAGCGTGCCGGAGAACCGGCTCATGCCGAACATGATGCCGCCCTCCTCGTGCTCTTCGCCCTCATGGGCATAGGCGACGGAGATCGGCGAGAAGGACGAAGCCACATCCAGAAGGACGGCGCCGAGCGAAGAATGCTCCTGCGTCTGCGTCTGCGTCTGGGTGGCGCCATCGGTGGAGGGCGTGGTGCCTTCGGTGGCCGGCGCGGTTTCGCCGCCGCCCTCGAATTCCTCCGCATGGAGAATGAGCGGCACGACTCGCGCCTCCTGGGCGGCTGTCATGAGCACGCCGGAGAACAGCCCGGCCACCAGGGCGGCCAGGAGATAACGAACGATCATGTCAAAAACTCCTTAGTGGCAGGGAAAGCCGTAGGAGTGACGGGTGTCGTGCGCCGTGTCGTGCAGCACGGCCGAATTCGCGAGGCCGGCGCCGAACACCAGGAAAGCGCCGATCAGAAGCGCGAAAACGCCGGCAACAAGGCGGTCGTTTGCGGAAAGGGTAACAGAAGACGTTGAAGAAACAGCCATGACAACCTCCGTGCAGGCGTTGGGGAAGCCCCTCCCCAGGTCGGGCGAAATGCCCTCATCGGCTGGCAGGTCTCCTGGCTCGCGGCGTCCGGCGTTTTTCAACGCCTGCGGAACATTCTCACCTTCCCGGGTAGACGCATCGCAAAAGGGTGGACGATTCGTAGACTAAGAGGCGTCCGGCCCCGGCTTATCGCGATGCCACCCAGTGGCTTTTCCGGCTGGTTTTCCCCGGCACGGCCTGAAGCACCATTGCTTCCTCCCGCACGCAGATCCTGCCTTCCGGATGAACGTCCCTCGCCACTCTACAGTCGCGGGGTCGGCCGTGATTGCAGCGCCCTATTTGGGTCCGCCGCGTCACATTCCCATTTACTCCCCGATCCGTTTCCGGATCCGGGAACCATCCAATAATCCGGATGATTATGCTTCCGCATCGCGCAAGTCAATCGATCGGCAGCGGCATCGCCTGTGCTGAAACCGCCGTCGCCCGTTCAATAGCCCGGAATGATCACCAGACCGCCGCCATCGTTGTAGTAGCTGTCGCCGCGGTATTCGCGCTCTTCATAGTACCCGTCGACCGGGCCTTCGAGCACGTCGTAGTCCTGCTGATAGCGGCGCTGGCGGTTCTGCCGGGCCTCGGCATATTGCGCGGCCTGCCGCAGGGCGCGGTATTGCGGACGCGACAGGTAGCCATCGGCGCGGTAGCCGGAGGAACCCTGCCAGGCGGCGATCGCCGAGCGGGTGCGCGGGCCGAAGACGCCGTCGACACCGTAGGTATTGTAGCCGAGCGCGCTCAGGAAGCGCTGTGCCTGCACGCGAATCGACCGGTCCATATAGGCCTCGCGGGGATCGACGATCGGCCGCTCCTCGGCGGCCTGGCGCTCGGTGTCGATGATGGCCGTCTCGGTTTCCTGCTTCGGCGTCACCGCCTCCTCGCGCTTGGTATCGGCCAGCGCTGCAAGCCGTTCGCGGGCATCCCCGACGAAACGACCATTCGGATATTCGTCGAGGTAAGCCTGGAAGGATTCCTGCGTGCCGCCGAGCACGGCCTTTTCGAACGTGTCTTCCTCGCGCTTCTTGGCGTCGTCGGCCCGCTCGATGGCGAGGCCGCGGTTCTTGCGCTCGGCGTCCTGTGTCTCGGCTTCGCGGGTGGCGGTCGCGGCTTCGCCGGTGTCAGCCCCCTCGGTTTCGGCATTGTCGGTATCGGCCTGCTTCGCGGCTTGCGCGGCCTCTTCGGCGCGTTTTTCAGCCTCTTCGGCAAGGCGGGCAGCTTCCGCCGCCTTTGCTTCGGCATCCGCCGCAGCGCGTGCCGCGTCGGCCTTCAGCTTCTCCACTTCGGCGGCCTTTTCTTCCGCAAGCTTGCGCGCGGCGGCTGCTTCTTCCTGGATGCGCGCCTTTTCTTCGGCAGCGGCCTTCTCGGTCTCGATGCGCTTGGCTTCGGCCTCGCGGCGGGCGGCGGCTTCCTCTTCGGCCCGCGCCTTCTGCGCCGCCGCTGCCTCTTCGGCCTTCTGGCGTTCGGCTTCCGCCTTCAGGCGCGCCGTTTCTTCCGCCTTCGCTTTGTCCGCAGCCGCCTGGGCCTCCGCCTTCAGGCGCTCGGCCTCGGCGGCCTGTTCGTCGGCCAGCTTGCGCGCAGCCGCTTCCTTCTGTTCGGCTTCCGCCTTCAGGCGGGCGGCTTCTTCGGTGCGGGCTTTTTCCTCAGCTGCGGCTTCCGCCTTTGCTTTCTCCTCGGCAGCCGCTTTTTTCTCGGCCAGTTCGCGGGCGGTGGCTTCTTCCTGAACCTGCCGCGCCTTGGCTTCCGCCTGGCGAAGCGCTTCTTGCGCATCCGCCTTGGCCTTTTCGACGCTGGCAGCCTTCTTGGCCTCGGCTTCGGCCTTCAGTCGTGCCGTTTCGGCCTCCGCCTTGGCTTTCTCGGCCTCGGCGGCCTTCTGTGCCTCTTCTTCGGCCTTCTTCGTCTCAGCCTCCGCCTTCAGGCGCGCCGCTTCCGCATCGGCCTTCGCCTTCTCGGCTTCCGCGGTTTTCCGGGCTTCTTCCTCGGCCTTGGCCTTTTCCGCCGCCGCCTGCTCTTCCGCCTTCGCCTTTTCGGCAGCGGCCGCCTGTTCCGCCTTGGCCTTGGCGTCCGCCTCGGCCTGCTCGGTGGAGGTGCCGGTCGTCTGCTTCACCTTGGCGGCGGCCTGCAATTCGGCGATGCGCAGACGCGCCATCGAGGCGAAAGTGCCGTTCGGATATTGCTTCAGATAGGTTTCGTACTGCGTGAGGTCGCTGCCGGCGGAAACCTTCTGCCAGAGCGAAAATTCCTCTTCCCAGCGTTTTCCGGCACTTCCGGCTTCCTTGCCGGTGGTGGCCTGGGCGAAGGCGATTGCCGGCTGGCCTGCGAGCGTCAGCCCGACCAGGCTTGCAAGGCCGATCCTCACCAGAACGGATCGTGCGAGAGGTCCAGAACCCATAGTCGTCTCACCCTTTCGAAGGCGCTGCGCCCGGCAACCGGGCGGATTTCCATCTGTCCTCGCACCGAATTCTGGCGCAACTTTGGTGCGGCAGGCCGGCAGTCACAGGAACCCGATGGCTGAACGTTTCAGGGGCGCGATTTAATCAGCGCTGCCTAAAAGGCGATCGAGCCAGGCCGGGTCGAGAACGGCCTCCAGCTCCGCCGCCACACCATCCAGCGCCACGTCGACGCCTGCCCGATAATCGAAGCCGCCGCCCTCGATGCCGAAGTCGGCGAGCAGCCGCGCCCGGTAGGCATCGCTCGAAAGCAGGCCGTGCAGATAGGTGCCCATCACCCGGCCATCCGGCGAGATCGCGCCATCCGGCCGCCCGTCGATGCTGACGGCGGGCTTGAGCGCATCCGGCCCGGTGGTGCGGCCGAGGTGGATTTCGTAGCCCTCCAGCGGCACGTCATATTGCAGCGAGCGAGCCGTGCTGTTGCGCACGGTCTTTTCCGGCGCCATTTCCGTTTCGACCGCCAGCAGCCCGAGGCCTTCGACCTTGCGCTCGCTGCCCTCGATGCCGAGCGGATCGGTGACGCGCTGGCCCAGCATCTGGTAACCGCCGCAAATGCCGATAACGCGACCGCCGCGGCGCATATGCATCGCGAGGTCCCTGTCCCAGCCGGCGGCGCGGAAATCGCCGAGGTCGGAAATGGTGGATTTCGAGCCGGGCAGCACGACCAGCCCGGCATCGGCCGGAAAACGCTCGCCCGGGCGCACGAAGACGAGATCGACCTGCGGCTCGGCCTTCAGCGGGTCGAGATCGTCGAAATTGGCAATGCGCGGCAGCACCGGCACCGCCACTTTCAAAGCGCCCTCGCCGCCTTTTGCTAGCCGCTCCAGAACTACGGAATCCTCTGCCGGCAGGCGCGCGGCGTCCTTCAGCCACGGCACGACGCCGAAACAGGGCCAGCCGGTGAAGCGGCCGATCTCAATAATCCCGTCGTCGAACAGCGTCACGTCGCCACGAAACTTGTTGATGAGGTAGCCGGTCACCATGCGCCGGTCTTCCTCCGGCAATATGGCGTGCGTGCCGACCAGCGAGGCGATCACGCCGCCGCGGTCGATGTCGCCGACGAGCACGACCGGCACATTGGCGCGTGTCGCAAAGCCCATATTGGCAATGTCGCCGGCCCGGAGGTTGATTTCCGCCGGCGAGCCCGCGCCTTCGACGACGACGAGATCGGCACCGTCCGAAACGATCCCGAAACTTTCCAGCACCGCATCCATCAGCTTCGGTTTGAGCGCCTGGTAGTCCCGCCCCTTCGCCTGGCCGAAGACTTTTCCCTGCACGATGATCTGGCTGCCGACGTCGGATTGCGGCTTCAGCAGCACCGGGTTCATATGCACGGAGGACGGCACGCGGGCGGCGAGCGATTGCAGCCATTGCGCGCGGCCGATCTCGCCGCCATCGGCGGAAACGGCGGCGTTGTTCGACATGTTCTGCGGCTTGAACGGGCGCACCTTGAGGCCGCGGTTCGCGGCGATGCGACAGAGCCCCGCCACCAATACCGTTTTTCCGACATCGGAGCCGGTTCCCTGCAGCATGATCGTTCTTGTCATGCCTTCCCCCTAGCATTCCGCCCCGTCGCCGAAAAGCCCTGATTTACCGCAATTCCGCCCCAATTTGGCGGCGGCGGGAGATGCAATTCCGCAACAGAAAGTCATGCAATTCGAGCATGGCAGATCTGCTGTTCATTCTGCGACATTTTGCGCCGTGAACGATCGTGACTTTCGCCCCGGACATGCCTATATCAACGTCATCACACAGCCGAGGCGAGTGGCTTCGGGTTTCAAGGACAAAGACCATGCTGTTCATCTTCAGCAAGCCGAATTTCGTACAGATCGCCTGGAACGGCGAAGCCCCCCAGAGCCAGTCCCGCGTGCGCAACGTCGTCATGGACGCCCCGCTCGGTCCGCTTGGCTTCATCCGCACGCGCTCCGTCGGCTGATTGTTTCGAGCGCGACGTCAGGTCCGCTCGCATGGAACGTCGCCTCTCTCCGGGAGGCGGCGTTTTTTATGGATTTTTGTTTCTGAAGGTGCGCCAGAACGGCGAAAGCCGTGCATCCCGTTAAGTGATGCACGGCTTGCCAGATACGCATGGCGGCTTCCGACAAAAACGCATCGGAGCCCAAGGCACTCCGGTACGCTAGACCTTTCCGGAGCGGACGGCGGTGTCCCCCGCCATGTCCAAAGCAATAGCGGCACATCCTTACCGGACCGTTATCGGGAGCTTAAGCAAAGATGAATCGCGATTTTTTTTGAAAAATCGCGAAATATTTTTTGCAAGCGCAAAGCGGCGCATACGGAACAGGATATGTCCGCATTCAACGACCATCGTGCGCCGCCAGTCTATCGGCCCCGCGGACATTTGCCCCGATGCGAGCAAACGCCCATTTTTTCCACCGTATGGTTGCCGGTTTTTCAGCATCTTGCCCTCCCGCCGGGCCGCAACTGACAGAGGAAGGACGCGCAGGAGGTTGATTTCTCAATGAGAACCCGTAGGCTACCCCTGTGACGTACGAGAAGACGACGCCGGTGACAGGGTTCCGCCGGCGGACCAGAAAAAAGCTCGGCGTCGTTGCAGCAGGGGGATTTGGCTCGCCTCACCTGGCATCGAACCTCCATGGCTGCCGTAAAACTTTCGGGCAGACGGGACAACGCAGTAGCCTGCGCTGCCTTCCGGGTTGATCGCTGCATCCAAGACTGGGAGGTCTTAAAACTCATGAAGAAGCTCCTTGCTTCCACTATCCTCGCTGCCGGCCTCTACGGCTTTGCCGGTGCCGCCCAGGCGGCCGATTGCGGTGAAGTTTCGATCGCCGAAATGAACTGGGCGTCTGCCGGCGTTGCCGCGCATGTCGACAAGCTCATTCTCGAAAACGGCTACGGCTGCACGGTCACGCTGGTGACCGGCGACACCATGCCGACCTTCACCTCGATGAACGAAAAGGGCGAGCCGGACGTCGCACCCGAAATGTGGGTGAACGCCGTGCGCACACCGCTCGACGCGGCCATCGCCGAAGGCCGGCTGATCCAGCTCGCTCCCCTTCTCTCGGAAGGTGGCGTGGAAGGCTGGTGGATTCCGAAATTCTTTGCCGACGCCCATCCGGACATCAAGACCGTTCAGGACGCGCTAAAGCATCCCGACCTCTTCCCGGCGCCGGAAGACGCCTCGAAGGGCGCCGTGCACAATTGCCCGTCGGGCTGGAACTGCCAGGTCTCGACCGCCAACCTCTACAAGGCGCTGAACGCCGATGCCGACGGCTTCGAGCTGGTCGACACGGGCTCCGCAGCCGGCCTCGACGGCTCGATCGCCAACGCCTTCGAAAAGCAGACCGGCTGGCTCGGCTACTACTGGGCGCCGACCGCCATTCTCGGCAAATACGAGATGACGCGCCTGTCCTTCGGCGTCGAGCACAACAAGGCCGACTGGGACGCCTGCACGGCGGTTCCGGACTGCGCCGATCCCAAGGTCAACTCCTACCCGACCTCGGACGTTTTCACCGTCGTGACCAAGTCCTTCTCCGAAAAGGCCGGCGTCGCCATGGACTATATGAAGACCCGCCAGTGGGACAACGGCACGGTCGGCAAGGTTCTCGCCTGGATGACCGACAACCAGGGCACGAACGAGGATGCTGCCAAGTACTTCCTCGAAAACTATCCGGACATGTGGACCAAGTGGGTCGCCCCGGACGTCGCAGAGAAGGTCAAGGCCGCCCTCTGACGCACTCTCGCCGGCAGCCTTCCCCGGCTGCCGGCCCTTTCGCGACCTGAACGAGGACGCTGGCTTTTTGCCTGACGCCCGCCCAAGAAACTGCAGAGGTCGCAAACAGCACAGTATCAAGCGGCAGTTCGTGCGAAGACGAACTGCAAGCCGGGAACCAGAACAAGAATATCCCTGTGCGCACCGTTCCGTTCGCAATTGCAAACTCGTTTCTTTGCGATGCGGGACAATAACTTCCGGTAGAAAGAGGGGAAAAGGATGGCAGGCATATGCGAATTGTTGCCAGGCTTTCTATGCAAGTTTCCGGCCTTCAGTGACGCCAGCGTCCGCGCGGCACGAAAAGTCATCGACGACGGCTTCAAGGGCCTCGTCAGAGAATATGTGAACATCATCGATGCAATGGTGCAGCCATTGCAGTGGTTCCTGAACTATCTCGAACGGCTGTTTGTCAGTTCACCCTGGCCGATCATCCTGATCATCATGGTGGCGATCGTCTATTTCGGCAGCCGCAACATGAAGATTACCATCGGCACCGCACTGTCGATGCTCGCCATCGGCCTGCTGGGCCTGTGGAACGACACGATGGTGACGCTCGCCATGGTGACGGTCTGTACGATGATCGCGATCATCGTCGGCATACCGATCGGCATCGTCATGGCGCGCTCCGACCGGGTGCAGTCCTTCGTCAACCCCGTGCTCGACGTGATGCAGACGATGCCGAGCTTCGTCTATCTCATCCCCGTCGTCATGATCTTCGGCATCGGCAAGGTGCCGGGGCTGATCGCGGTCGTCATCTATGCCGTGCCACCGATGATCCGCCTCACCAATCTCGGCATCCGGCTCGTCGACAAGGAAGTGCTGGAGGCGGCGGATGCCTTCGGTTCCTCCGGCTGGCAGAAGCTCAAGAACGTGCAGATGCCGCTCGCCCTTCCAACGATCATGGCCGGCATCAACCAGACCATCATGATGTCGCTCGCCATGGTCGTCGTCGCCTCGATGGTCGGTGTGGGCGGTCTCGGCAAGAACGTGCTGCAGGCCATCAACAACCAGTTCTTCACGGTCGGGTTCCTCAACGGGTTCGCGCTCGTGGCCATCGCCATCATTTTCGACCGTACGAGCCAGGCCTATGGCAGACGGCTGCAGAAGCATTCGGAGGTAATTCATGGTTAGTCATGCAATCGAGGTCCGCAATCTCTACAAGATCTTCGGACCCCGCGGCGGCGACTATGTCGATGCAGTCAAGAAGGGTCTCGGCAAGGCGGAACTGAACCAGAAATATGGCCATGTGCTGGGCCTGCGCGACATCAACATCTCGATGCCGGCCGGCGGCATCATGGTGGTGATGGGCCTCTCCGGCTCCGGCAAGTCGACGCTGATCCGCCACATCAACCGGCTGATCGACCCGACCGCCGGCGAAGTGCTCTACGACGGCGTCGACGTCTGTAAGATGAGCGAGAACGACCTTCGCGAATTCCGCCGCCACAAGACGGCGATGGTGTTCCAGAAGTTCGCGCTGCTGCCGCACCGCACGGTTCTGGAAAACACCGTCTACGGCCTGGAAATCCAGGGTGTCGGCGCCGCCGATCGTGAAAAGCGGGCCAAGCAGTGGATCGAGCGCGTCGGCCTTGCCGGCTTCGAGAACCACTACCCGAACCAGCTATCGGGCGGCATGCAGCAGCGCGTGGGCCTCGCCCGGGCGCTCACCAACGATGCCGATATCCTCCTGATGGACGAAGCCTACTCGGCGCTCGACCCGCTGATCCGCGTCGACATGCAGACCGTGCTTCTCGATCTCCAGAAGGAGCTCAGGAAAACCGTCGTCTTCATCACGCACGATCTCGACGAGGCGCTGCGCCTCGGCGACAAGATCGCCATCCTGCGCGACGGCCTGGTCGTTCAGCAGGGCACCGGCCAGGAAATCGTGCTGAACCCGGCCGACGAATACATCACTGCCTTCGTGAAGGAAGTGAACCGCGGCCGCGTGGTGAATGTCGAGACGATCATGGCGCCGCTGTCCGGCAACCCGGAAGGCATGCCGATCGTCAAGGGCACAGTGCTGGAAGTGGCGGCCCGCGCCATGACGGCCGTCAACCAGACGCTCGCCCATGTCGTCGACGAATCCGGCAAGCCGATCGGCGCCCTCAGCCTCAGCGCCATCATCTCCAGCATGGTGACGCCGACAAGCCACGAGGCGAAGGCGGCCTGAAGCACGCCCTCTCCTCCGTCATCCTCGGGCTTGACCCGAGGATCCACATCCGCGGCGTGCCGGTGGATGGATGGTCGGGTCAAGCCCGACCATGACGAAGGGAGGTATTGTTTTCTTGAGCGCCCTCGCGGGCGCTCTTTTCTTTTACCGGCGACACACGATTGCAATCACATAAAGAAATCTTTATATGATGCGATAAACAGAAGGATATGCCGATGACCGCGCCGAACCCGCTTGCTGAGCTGCTTGCCGAAAAGCCCTTCCTGCTTGCCGATGGCGCAACCGGGACCTCGCTCTTCGCCATGGGCCTCGAAGCCGGGGAAGCGCCGGAGCTTTGGAACGAGGCGAAGCCGGAAAACATCACCAAGCTCCACCAGGACTTCGTCGATGCCGGCGCGGACATTATCCTCACCAACACGTTTGGCGGCACGCGCCATCGCCTGAAGCTGCACCATGCGCAGGACCGCGTCTTCGACCTCAACAAGAGGGCCGCCGAGATCGCCCGTGCCGTTGCCGACAAGGCCGATCGCAAGGTCATCGTCGCCGGCTCCGTCGGCCCGACGGGGGAACTGCTCGTGCCGCTCGGCGCGATGACCTATGACGACGCCGTCGCCGCCTTCGTCGAGCAGATCGAGGGCCTGAAGGCCGGCGGCGCCGATGTTGCCTGGATCGAGACCATGTCGTCGCCGGAAGAGATCCGCGCCGCCGCCGAAGGTGCGGCCAAGGTCGGCTTGCCCTTCGTCTATACCGGCTCGTTCGATACCGCCGGCAAGACCATGATGGGCCTGCACCCGCGGGATATCCACGGCGTTGCCGGCGATATCGGCGAAGGTCCGCTTGCGGTCGGCGCGAACTGCGGCGTCGGCGCCTCCGACATCCTCTCCTCGCTGCTCGACATGACCGGCGCCGATCCGTCCGCGACCGTGGTCGTCAAGGGCAATTGTGGCATTCCGGAATATCGCGGCGCGGAAATCTACTATTCCGGCACGCCGCCGCTGATGGCCGAATATGCGCGCCTTGCCCGCGATGCCGGCGCGCGCATCATCGGCGGTTGCTGCGGCACCTCCTGCGAGCACCTCGCCGCCATGCGGGTGGCGCTCGACGCCCACGAGCCGCGCGAACGCCCGGCACTTGCGACGATCATCGAGCGAATTGGCCCGCTGCGCAACAAGACCGCCGACGAAAGCGCCGCCCAGCCGGCCCGCGAACGCAGCAGCCGCCGCCGCGGCTGAGCCCTATCGAAGGGTCATGCTTGAGCCGCCCCGGCAAACACCGCGGGCGGCTTTTTCTTGCGCGTAGGCCTTGGCATTACCTGCAAGGTAATCGATCCGCCGCACCCGACCGCCTAGTCTGCCTGTCAACGAAACCCGTTCACAGGAGAACCCCGATGACCACCTACGCCCTCGCCCACCTGCACAATGTCACGATGGGTCCGCAGATCGTCGCCTATCTGGAGGGGATCGACGCCACCATGGCACCCTTCGGCGGCAAGTTCGTGATCCATGGCGACGGCAACAAGCGCGTGCTGGAAGGCAGCTTCGCCGGCGACGTGATCATGCTGTCCTTCCCGACACGCAAGGACGCCGAGGGCTGGTATGCATCCGAGGCCTACCGCGCGATCCTGCCGCTTCGCACACTGAATTCGGTGGGCGACGTGCTGCTGATCGACGGCGTCGACGATGATCATAAAGCGACCGACATTCTGAAGAAGGTATAGGCCCGAACGACGACGGAGACTCAGATGACGAACACGATGGACATGGCCGGCACGAAAGTTCTCGTCCTCGCCATTGACGGACCGCCGATCGCGACGGAAGCGGACGGCAACGACATTATCGGCGAAGCGTTCTCGACGGAGGCAGAACTGATCGCCATTCCGGTGGAACGCCTCGGCCCGGATTTCCTCCGGCTCGAAACCCGTATCGCCGGCACCGTCTTCCAGAAATTCGTCAACTATCACCTGCGCTGCGCCATCATCGGCGACATCGCCCCGCTGCTCGAAAACAGCAAGGCGCTCAGCGATTTCGTGCGCGAGACGAACAAGGGCCGGTCGATCTGGTTTCTCGCAAGCCTCGATGACCTGCGGGCAAAACTCACCCGCGTGGGTGCCTGACGAGACCGATCAGGCGCCGGCCAGAAACGCCCGCCACGCGACAAGCCCCGCATCGATATTGCGCCGCCCGACGCCGACGCGAAAACGGTCCATCGGTACGGGCAGGAGGTCGGAGACGTAGAGGGTGGAGGGCAGGAGCAGCACGCCCTTCTCCTCCACCAGCCGGCGGCAATGCTCTTCCACGCCGTCCTTGCCGAGATAGCGCGGAAACGCGACGCAGCCGCCATCCGGAGCTGCCCAGTCGTAGAGATGCGGGAAATCGGCAAAGAAAGCGCCGATCTTGACCATGTTTTCCGCGCAGAGCGCGCGGTTGCGGGCAAAGATAGTCTCGCGCGCCTTGATCGCGATACCTGCCAGCACTTCGGAAGGCCGCGCGTTGCAGATGGAGAGGTAGTGTTTCATCTTCTCCATGCGGGCGAGAAGTGCATGGTCGCGGCAGGCGATCCAGCCGATGCGCAGGCCCGGCAGGCCATAGGCCTTCGACATCACGTTGAGCGAAATGCCCGTGTCGAACAGGTCCGCCGCCTGCGGCAGGCGCTTTTCCGCATCGATCTCCAGCCCGCGATAGACCTCGTCGGAGAAGAGATGGATGCCGCGCTCAGCGCAGAGATCGGCGAGGCCGCGAAAGATATCCTGGTCGGCAATGGCGCCTGTCGGATTGTTCGGGAAATTGACGGCGATGAGCCTGGTTTCCGGCCGCAGCGCCGCACGCACCTCGTCGAGATCGAGCTGCCAGCGGTTTTCCGCCCGCAGCGCCACGCCCGTGACATTGCCGGTGATCGTCACCGGCATAGTCTCCATCGACTGGTAGTTCGGCACGGTGACGATGGCGTGGTCGCCCGGCGAAAGCAAAGCCAGCATGGCGCAATAAAGCCCCTCCTCCGCACCGGCGAAGGTCAGGATATCGGCGCCCGAGAGGGTGTCGTAGGTGGTGGCGATGGTGTCGCGCAGCGCCGGCGCGCCCCAGGTCTCGGTATAACCGAGCGAGACGCGCTCCCACGCCTCTCGGTCTTCCGGGCCGGCGAGAGCCAGGAGGTCGGACATGGTCATTGTCTCGGCATCGCTTGCCGTCATGTGGTGGCGCGCCTTGAACTCCCAGCGCGAAAAATGGGTTTCGAGGCGGAAATCCGGCAGCGTGGTCATGATGTCCTGTCTTTCTGGCTGCGCCGGGCATCGGCGAGATAATTGTAGATCGAGGCGCGCGAGGTGCCGATGAGGGAGGCTAGGTGATCGACGGCATTGCGCGTCTGGAACAGGCCGCGGCTGTCGAGGGCCGCGACGAGCGCCACCCGGTCGCCCTTCTTGAGGGCCGTCAGCGCCAGGCCGCGGGTGCGCAGCCAGTCGTGCAGCGCCGTGTTGATCTCCTCCCGCCAGTCGCCGGCAAAAAGCGAAGGCGGGCGTGGTGAGACGGCCCCGGTGAAGGCGGCGAGAAGTTTTGCGGCTGCGTCGAAATGCGAGACATCCATGTTGATGCAGAGGAGGCCAATCGCCTGGCCGTGATCGTCCTTCAGCACGGCGGTCACCGATTTCAGCCGCCGCCCATCCTCGCCGGTCTTTTCATAGGGGCCGTAGACGCCCCCTTCCCCCGCCCCTTCCAGCGCATCCTCGACGAGCGATTCTACGCCCGCCATGCGGCCGGAAAAAGCATTCCAGATGCCGGCGATCAGGCCCGTTTCGAGATCGTGCAGCACGATCTCGGCATGCGGATAGAACAGGGTCGAGATGGCCGCAGCCGTGGCAGTGTGCTGGCGAAGCAGCATATCGGCGTTTGATGAGTCGAACATGGCGGCAATCAATCCGACCGTGGATATTTTGTCAATATTGGATTTTTCATCCAAACATGCCCGACAGGCTTGCGACCGGTTTTTCCGCGGCCTATCCAGAAGCGACACGATTCTCTGGGGGATGACGATGAGCGCCGACCTTGCAGCCTTTCCGGACCGGCAGACCGTGGCCGACAAGCTTGCGGCGCTTGGCGAGGCCGACCAGGCCTATCTCCGCCTGCTGATGGAAAACGCCAAGCAGGACGAAAACCTGCTGGAAGGGCTGGCGCTGCATCTCGACCGCGCCGCAGACGCGCGTTTTCTCAACGCGCTGAAGCTGGAAAAGCTCGGCGAATGGCTTGGAACCGTAGCGCCGGCGCGCCTGCAGGTGCGGCTCACCGAAACCGCCCGCTCCAGTCAGCACGCCGCCTATGCCGCCTTCCGCGCGGGGCTCACCCGCTGCGGCGGCCTGGAACGGGCCTACCCGAAAGCCTGATCCGCCGCGGCCGCGACCGGACCGAAGGATTTGCGCAGCATGTCCGCCATGCCGTCGATCGCCGGCCCGCCGCGCCGCGGATTGCGCTTCAGCACGACACGCGAGGAATCGATCTGCGGAAAGCCGTCCGCGACCGTGAGTTCGCGCGCGCCCGGCGGGATATTGCTGCGCGAGAGCGGCGCGATGGTGAGGCCGCTCGCGACGGCGGAGCGCAGGCCCCCGCTGGTATCGCAGGTATAGGCGATGCGATACGGGATCGTGTGGCGCTCCAACGAGCGGAGCGCAAAATCCCGGCACCAGCTCGACCGCCAGTAGACGGCGACCGGCACCGGGCGCTCCAGATGCCGGTTATGCGCCACGGCGCCCACCCAGACGGTCGGGTCGATCGCCAGAAGCTCGCCGGAAACCCCGTCGCACCAGTCGAAGATGATGGCGAGGTCGAGCTCGTCTGCCTCCAGCGCCGCCAGTTGCTGGGACGTGTAGCCGCAGAGCACCGTCACCTCGATATTCGGGTGGATTTCGGCGAAGGCGGCGAGCGCATTGGGCAGGACCGTCTGGTTGTATTCTTCCGGAATGCCGACCCGCACCGGCCCGTCCAGCGGCGCCGTGCGCATGGCCGCCGTCGTCTCGTCGACCAGGCCGACGATGCGTCGCGCATAGGGCAACAGCCGCTTGCCGTCCATCGTCAGCGCGACGCCGCGCGGGCCGCGCTCGAAAAGCGTCGCGCCCACCGAGTCCTCCAGCTTGCGCACCTGCATGCTGATGGCCGATTGCGTGCGCGCGAGCCTCTCGGCCGCATGGGTGACATTGCCGGCCTGGGCCACGGCGACGAAAATTCTGAGCAGATCGCTTTCGAGAGGAGGATACATGGTGCCATCGCTTTTTCTGATGCCAGCCATAATTGCTATTCGTTTGTGAAATGTCTACCGCTTTGCTTGGCTCTGTCCGGAAATGGAAGGGCAAGGGCGATGAGCATTTTCCGAAGATGGATGAAGACGCTGGGAATGGCGGTGGCGCGGCGGCGTCAGGCCCGGGCGGAACGGGAGGCGTTCCAATTGATTCTCGCCCGCGGAGACGACCACCTGTTGCGCGACATTGGCTTGACGCTGCACGAGGCACAAACGATCGACCCTTCCCGCCTGGGGAAGGGTCGAAACGATACGGGGAATGGCTGGAGGGACTAAAGGCGGCCATTCCCCGCCATCGAGAGGAAGGACGTTATTGCGCCTTCTCCCCCGAAAGACCGCCGGCAAGCTGCACGAGCTTCAGGAATTCCGCCCGATAGCCGAAAGGATCCTCGCCCTTGGCCGCCTGCGCGAGGCCGAGGATCGAACCGTAGGCGTAATCCTGGAGGGCGGAGACGCCCTTCAGCTTCTGCCCGAAGGCGGCGACGGCGACGGAGAAGCGCACGTCCGTGGCGGCCGCATTCACGTCGGCGACCGCATTGGCGTCCGTCACCGGCATGGTGACGAGTTCGCTCGTGTCACTGTCCGGCTTCTTCCAGCGCATCTTCAGGAAGGCCAGTTCCGAACTGCCGGCGACCGGTGTTGCGGCCGCCTGCTCGTTGCCATAGCGCAGCGCATCGTTCAGCACGGCGGGGCTTCCCTTCGGCGTCACCTCGTAGATCGCGGTCACCCGGTGGCCGGAGCCGATATCGCCGGCATCCACCTTGTCGTTGTTGAAATCCTCGCGGTTGAGCACGCGGGTCTCGTAGCCGACCAGGCGATATTCGGCGATGCGCGCCGGGTTGAACTCGATCTGGAATTTTACGTCCTTGGCGATCGGGAAGAGCGAGGACCCCGCCTCCTCCACCAGCGTCTTCTGGGCTTCCGCCAGCGTATCGATATAGGCGGCGGTGCCGTTGCCGTTCTGCGCCAGGGTCTGCATCATACCGTCATTGTAGTTGCCGTGGCCGAAACCCAGAACCGAGAGGAAGATGCCGCTCTTGCGGCGCTCCTCGATGATGCGCTTCAGGTCCTCGTCGCTCGCCGGGCCGACATTGAAGTCACCGTCCGTCGCCAGCATGACGCGGTTGACGCCATCCTTCTTGAAGGCCTTCTGCGCCAGCCGGTAGGCCGCCTCGATGCCCTCCGCGCCGGCCGTCGAGCCGCCGGGCTGGAGATTGTCGATGGCGGACAGGATCTTGTCGCGCTCCTTTGCCTCCGTCGGCTCCAGCACCACGCCGGCATTGCCGGCATAGGTGACGATCGAGACCGTATCCGTATCCTTCAGCTTGCCGACGAGCAGGCGGAAGGCGCTCTTCAGGAGCGGCAGCTTGTCGGCCTCGTCCATCGAGCCGGACACGTCGATGAGGAAGACGAGGTTGGCGGAAGGCTGCGCCGTCGCCACCGTCTCGAAGCCCTTGATGCCGACATGGAGAAGCTGCGTGTCCTTGTTCCACGGCGTCGGCATGACGGTGACGGTGGCGTTGAACGGCTTGTCCGCCGTCTCCGGCCCCTTCCAGTCATAGGGGAAATAATTGACCATCTCCTCGACGCGCACTGCTTCCTGGTCCGGCAGGCTGCCGCCGAGCAGTGCGCTGCGCACATAGGAATAGGACGCCGTGTCGACATCCGCCGAGAAGGTCGAGACCGGATCGGTCGCAACGCTCTTTACCGGGTTCGGATCGGCGGAGGCGAAACGTTCGCGGTCTTCCGCCGGCATCGGCATGGCGATGCCATCCGCCACGATGGAGGGCTGCGCGATCGACCGGCTCAGCACGTCGACATTGGCGGCACCGCCGAGAGCGAAGGATTCCGGCACGGCCGCGGCCGCCTCCTTCTCCTCGCGCAGTTCGGCGACCGGCGCCTGCTCGGTGGCGAGCGTGCTGGTGGCCTGGGCCGTGTCGGCAGCCGTGGCCGCGGCGCCGTTTTCCGTGGTTGCCTCAAGTTCACCCTGAACCTTCTTGGCCTCCTGCTTGCGAAGGCGCACGTCCTGATCCACGGGCTTTGCCGCAATCTCCGTCTCGGTGGTGAGCGGCACGGTGCCGTTGCGCACCATTTCATAGGTGACGAGGCCGGCGACGGGCACGACGAGAAGCATGGCAAGGGCCGAGCCGGCGAGAAGTCTGCGGTTCATAATAGGGCTCCAAATTCGGTTGAACATGGAGCTTCGACGCCCGCCACCGGCAGAACCTTGGGGGGCGGCTACATTTTTTTCCGCATCGTCGAAAGCCTGCATGGCGGAGGCGAACGCGCGGGCGCGGGCCTCAGCATCCGGGGCCGGCGGTCTGCGGCGGGCGAGTTTGTCGAGGTCGAGGTCGGTCATCGTCTATCCTTCCGTCACGCAGCCGCATCGCGCAAAAGCACCTTCAGGCGCTTGCGGGCCTCGTGCACATGCCAGGAAATCGTCGTTTCGGCGCAGCCGAGCACGTCTGCCGCGGCGGCATGGCTCAGTCCTTCGCCGTAGATCAGCAGCACGGCATCGCGCTGCTTGTCGGGAAGCTGGCGCACGGCGTGCCACAGCTCCTCGCTGCCATCGTCGTCAGGCCGGCTGTCGAGCACCGCCTGCTCGCGCAGATACGCGGCATCGCGCCATTCGGCCCGGCGGCGCTTGCGCATCTGGTCGCGCGCCGCATTCAGTGTCACCGTATAGAGCCAGGTGCCGAAGCGGCTGGCACCCTTGAAGCCGCGGATCGCGGCGGCGAGGCGTATGCACACCTCCTGCGCCACATCCTCGGCATCCTGCCGGTCGCCGCACCATCGCCAGGCGACGGCATGGATGAAATCATAGCGGCCTTCGACAAGCGCGGCGAATGCCTGCCTGTCGCCCGATGCCGCCTTTTCGACGAGTTCTGTTTCCACGGGTCCATCCCGATTCCGGTGCACTATCCTTTCAGACGTGCGTCAGGCGGCAATCCTTGGGTGGCGGCGAAAGATTTTTTCTCAACCCGGCAGATTTTTCACGACGGCGATGATGGTGCCCATCACCGCACGCCGATCATGACGTCGAATTTCCGGGGAATAGAGGCTGGAAATGCTGCCGTCGAGGAAGAGCGCATTCCTGCATTGCAGCCGATCGCGAAACAGCGTCGCGAAATCGTGGAAGCGCACCGGATTCTTCGAGATCACAAAGGCGACGCGCCCATCCGGCATGATGCCGACGCCGTTGCGGATCTGGAAGCTGGTGCCGTCGGCGAGGAATTTCGGGTGGATGTTTCCATCCACCACCAGCATCGGCCCGGATTGCGTCGCCTCCTGCGGTGAAAGCCCGGCCTTTGCATAGGCTTCCGTCTCCATCACCCCCGCCTTGCCCTCGCCCACCCAGAACACGCCGTTCGGCTTCAAAAAGAAATTGCCGAAGGCATCCTCCCGGTTCAGCGCGCCGGTCTCGCGACCATGCTCAACCAATAGCCCGACCGGCCCATAATCCGGATGGTACATGCCGCCGTTCATGGCGAAGCTCATGTGCTGCCGGTTGTGCAGGAGATACGTGTTGAGCTGGTCATAACTCGCCCCGCCCTTGCCGAGCGTCGCCGCACCGTAAAGGCGGATCGTCTCCTTGGCCGGATCGAAGGTGCAGGCGGTGTAGCGGCCGGAAAGATGCTCGATCTCGGCGCATTTCGGCGGTTCGGCCATGGCGGTGCTCCGCAAGACGAAGGCGGCAAACAGGGTGGAGAAAAACAGAATTGCGCGCATGAACTCCTGGCTCGGATGGCAATGCGGCGAATTTAGCAGCGAACACTCAAAGCGACAGCGCCGCCATGTGGAAACGAAGCTGGGCGTCATTGTAACGGTAGATAGCACCGACGGGACAGGCGGCGCGGGCGAGACAGCCGGAGGCCATGCATCCGCCCTGACTTTCCAGCGAGCGCAGGTGGCCGCGGCAGGCCGGGACGTCAAACGCGTCCAGCCGCACGGCGTCGGCGGGACAGGTTGTGAGGCAAGGCTTGTCAGGACAGTGGTCGCAGGGATGCGGTGCCCTTGATGCCGGCACATGCTCGATGGGTTCCGCAAAACCGAGGGCGCCGCGATAGCCATGCCAGAGGCCGTAGACGGGGTGAATGAGGATGCCGAGCGGCGAGGCCTTCAGGCCCTCCGCGCGCATCGCCCATTGCTGGAAGGGTTGCCAGGGTGGGTCGGAGGGAAACCAGGTGGTCGCGCCGGCCGATGCAGCCACGGTTCGAAGAACCGCTTTCGACCAGGTGTCGAGCGGGTCGTCGCCACCGCGGTCGGGCTGTTCCTCCCGCCAGCGGGAAAAGGCCGGCCAGATGGAACTGCCGATATTGCCGACGAGTACGACGCTGGCGGCGGGGCGACCATCCATCAATGCCGGCGCCTCCTCGCCTTCCCCGAAATTCACGACACCGCGCAAAAAAAGACCGTGCGGCGCAAGCGCCGCACGGATGGTGTCGAGATCGGGGCGACGCGCCCTCACCGGGTCACGTCCCCTTTAAGTTCATAATGCGGACGCCAGACCTCTTTTTGAATCATGTCGGCCACCCGCGTCGCTCCGCCTTGCTCCCTGGCGCGATCGGGACCCTTTCAGGTGAAGGCGTCCGGCATGGAATTCTTGCGCTCGGCGACATAGGCAAGCAACGCGTCGTCGATCGCCGGGTCGAGATAGGGCGCCTCGTAGCTTTCCAGCCAGGTGCGGCAGAGCGCATTGGCCCGTTCCTCGATGCGCTTCTGGCCCTCGATTTCCCACTGCTCGAACGAGTTGTTGTCGGCGAGCGGCGAGCGGTAGAAGGCGGTCTGGAAGTTGGCCTGGGTATGGGCGCAGCCGAGATAGTGGCTGCCGGGACCGACTTCGCGGATGGCATCGAGCGCCTGCGCGTTTTCGGAAAGATCCACGCCCTCGGCCAGCTTCTGCATCATGCCGAGCTGGTCCTGGTCGATCATGAACTTCTCGTAGGACGAAACGAGGCCGCCTTCGAGCCAGCCTGCCGCATGCAGCACGAAATTCGTGCCGGCGAGCAGCGTCATGTTGATCGTGTTGGCCGATTCGTGGGCCGCCTGCGCATCCGGAACCTTAGAGCCGCAGAGCGAGCCGCCGGTACGGAACGGAATGCCGAGACGGCGGGCAAGCTGGGCCGCACCATAGGAAACCAGCGACGGCTCCGGCGAACCGAAGGTCGGCGCGCCCGACTGCATGGAGATCGAGGCCGCGAACGTGCCGAACAACACCGGCGCGCCCTTGCGGATGAGCTGGGTGAAGGAGGCGCCGGCGAGAACTTCGGCAAGGATCTGCGTCAGCGTACCGGCGACAGTCACCGGGCTCATGGCGCCCGACAGGATGAACGGCGAAACCACGCAGGCCTGGTTATGCCGGGCATAGACCTTCAGCGCGCCCACCATGGTCTCGTCGAAGACCATCGGCGAGTTGGCGTTGATGAGGTTCAGCGTCACGCAATTGTTCTCGACGAACTCCTCGCCGAAGACGAGCTTCGCCATGGCGATCGTGTCTTCCGCGCGCTCAGGTGCGGTGACCGAGCCCATGAACGGCTTGTCGGAATATTTGATGTGGCTGTAGACCATGTCGAGGTGACGCTTGTTCACCGGCACGTCCACCGGCTCGCAGACCGTGCCGCCCGACGAATGCATCGACGGCGCCAGATAGGCGAGTTTCACGAAGTTGCGGAAATCCTCGATCGTCGCATAACGGCGGTTACCTTCGAGGTCGCGCACGAACGGAGGGCCGTAGACCGGCGCGAAGACGGTGGCCTTGCCGCCGATCTGAACATTGCGCTCGGGATTGCGGGCATGCCAGGTGAACTGCGACGGCGCGGTCTTCAGGAGTTCGCGGCAGAGGCCCTTGGGGAAATGCACGCGCTCGCCGCGCACGTCGGCGCCGGCTTCCTTCCACAGCGCCAGCGCTTCCGGGTCCTCGCGGAATTCGATGCCGATCTCTTCCAGCACGCGGTCGGCATTGTTCTCGATCAGCTGCAGGCCTTCTTCGTCGAGGACCTCGTATTCCTTGATCTTGCGGGTGATGTAGGGCAGCGACGGGCCTGGACCGCCGCCCGTGCGCGATGCACGCCGCGCGGCGGCACCACGTCCCTCACCACGCGAACGGCGGCCGCCGCCTTCGCTTGCGCCCTCGGCTGCCACCTGCTGGATTTCCTCGCTCATGATCCGTCTTTCCTTGTTATCGCGGCGCATCGCGACGCCTCTTTTCCTATGCTAGCAAGCCGCCGGGGCGGGACGGTTCTCAATGCGCCAAGCCGTGGCGCACGCTGGATACCGGCTTGGCGCGGACTATAGCGGGAATGCCACGGCGATCGTAGCGCCATTCGCTTGTTTGCGCTGTCAATTCACGGCTTTGCGGGCTATGGATGGAACAAGAGTTCGGCGGGTCGCTTTTCACTGTATGCGACGTCGCTTTCAACATCGGGTTCGTGCAACAGGCAGGATATTTCTGTGTAACGGGCCTGCTGCGTGGCAAGCGCCAATGGAGACGAGGAAACACCATGGCTGACGACGATATCATTCTCGCCGACCTTTCCGACGAAGAGCTTGTGCAGCAGATGCACGACGACCTCTACGACGGCCTGAAGGAGGAAATCGAAGAGGGCACGAACATCCTGCTCGAACGCGGCTGGGCACCCTACGACATCCTCACCCAGGCCCTCGTCGAAGGCATGCGCATCGTCGGCGTCGACTTCCGCGACGGCATCCTGTTCGTGCCGGAAGTACTGCTCTCCGCCAATGCGATGAAGGCCGGCATGTTCATCCTGCGTCCGCTTCTCGCCGCCACCGGCGCGCCGAAGCAGGGCAAGATGGTCATCGGCACCGTCAAGGGCGATATCCACGACATCGGCAAGAACCTCGTCGGCATGATGATGGAAGGTGCCGGCTTCGACGTCGTCGACCTCGGCATTAACAACCCGGTCGAAAACTACCTGGAAGCCATCGAGCGCGAACAGCCGGACATCCTCGGCATGTCGGCGCTGCTGACCACCACCATGCCCTACATGAAGGTCGTCATCGACACGATGAAGGAAAAGGGCCTGCGCGACGACTACGTCGTTCTCGTCGGCGGAGCGCCGCTGAACGAGGAATTCGGCAAGGCCGTCGGTGCGGACGCCTATTGCCGCGACGCGGCCGTGGCGGTCGAAACGGCCAAGGAATTCATGAAGCGCAAGCACAACATGCTGGCTGGCGCCTGAAACCCGAATTGCGACGGCGCCGGTCTTGAATCGGCGCCATTCGCTCACGACGTTTAGTTTGCGGCGTTGTCGATGTCGTTGCCAGCGGCCTGCGTCGCATCCACGGCATTGGCCGTATCCCGACCCATGCCGCGAATGGTGTTGCCGCAGGCGCTGAGTGCCAGGAGTGCGGCGAGAACGATGCTGATGCGGGTCAGGTGTGTCCCAGTCATGGTCGGAGTCCCTCTACATGGATGCGGTTGACGTAGAACTTCAGCTCGGAAGTCCGAGCGATGAACGCACGAAAGCCGAAAAGGTTCGCGTCATCGCGTGCGGCGCCATCGCGCGCGAGGTTCTGGCCATCCGTAATGCCAACGGGCTCGACCATATCGACCTTCTCTGTCTGCCCGCCATCTGGCATGCCCACCCCGAAAAGATCGCCCCCGGCGTCGAAAAAGCCGTCGAGGAGGCGCGTGCGGCCGGTTTCGAGCGCGTCTTCGTCGGTTATGCCGATTGCGGCACCGGCGGTCTGCTCGACAAGGTCTGTGAAAGGCTCGGCGTCGAGCGCATCGCCGGCCCGCACTGTTATTCCTTCTTCGCGGGCAACGAGGCTTTCGCGGCAACGGAGGACGACGTCACGGCCTTCTTCCTCACCGATTTCCTCGCCCGCCAGTTCCGCGCCTTCGTCATCGAGCCGCTCGGGCTGGACCGCTATCCGCAGCTGAAGGACATGTATTTCGGCAATTACACCAAGCTCGTCTATCTCTCGCAGGTCGAGGACGAAGGCTTGCAGAAGAAGGCGCAGGAGGCGGCCGACTACCTGGGCCTTGCCTACGAATACCGCTTCACCGGCTATGGCGATCTCGGCGCCGAGCTGCTGCGCGCCCGCTAACCAATCCTTAGCCCTGCCGGGTAAATCCGCTGCCCCGGTTACCGCTTCCTAAGCCCTCGCGAGGATGATGCCGCCCAAACGAAGGCGAGGCTTGGACATGACGGAACGCGAAACACGGACGGAAACGGTGGCGATGCTCATCCAGCCCGGTCCCAACCCGGAAATCGTCGTCAATGCTGTGAAGGCCGCTTTCCCGAACCTCGTGGTTATCGAGGAACAGCCCGAATCGAAAAAGCTTTTCATCCGCCGGCGTGCGAAAAAGCTCGGCTGGATGCAGGCGCTCGGCCAGCTCGCCACCATGATGGTCTCCAAATTCGGCAAGCGCTTCACCACAGCCCGCGCTCAGGAAATCATTGAAGAGTTCGGCGTAAGCACGGCTATCGACTCGCGAATCCGCCGCATCATGGTGCCATCCGCCAACAGCCCGGAACTCTTGAAAGCCGTCGGCGACATCAGGCCGGCCGCATTGCTTCTCGTCAGCTGCCGCATGATGAAGGCGGAAACACTCTCCGCCATTGCCTGCCCCGTGCTCAATTTCCATGCCGGAATCAACCCGCAATATCGCGGCCTGCAGGGCGGCTACTGGTCGCGCATCCAGTCTGACGAGGCGAATTTCGGGGCGACCGTGCACCTCGTCGATCCCGGCGTGGACACCGGCGACGTGCTCTACCAGCAGCGGACGAAACCTTCCAAACGCGACACGATGCACACCTATCCGCTGCTCCAGACCGCGGCCTCCACGGGCATCGTCGTGCAGGCATTGCACGACGCCGTCGCCGGCAAGCTCAAGCCTTTGAAAATAGCGGCGCCCTCGCGGCAATGGTATCATCCGCCGATCTGGACCTGGCTCTGGAACGGCGTGACCCGCGGCATCTGGTAAAACCTCTGGACAGTCGAATCCGACGTCGTTTTTGAGCATGGGGCAGTCGTGGCGAAAGAAGCCCGCGACGCGGCCAGACCGCATTGTCAGCGCTAGAGCAATCCGGCGAAAACCATGCGACGGTTTTCCGTCCGGAGTTGCGAAAAATATAAGGAAGAGCGTTTTCGCGACCCGAAGAAACGCTCTGGGAGAATTTCGACATGGCAGACCGCATCATCGTCTACTGGCGCGACATCCCCGCCCAGGTCATCATCAAGAAGGGCCGCGCGACGGCCAAGCGCGAACTGTCGCTGCGCTTCACCGAGGCGATCGACATGTGCGCCATGCGCACCGGTGCCGCCGAGACGGACGATTACCTCGCCGAATGGCGCAAGGCCGATCCGGTACCCGTCTCCGATGACCTGGAGGCGGAAGCCGACAAGGCGGCCGCCGAATTCGAGGCGGCCTATGACCGCGAGCGCCTCGTCGCGCTCGTCAAAGCCGGAGGCCGCGAAAATGGCTGATCCGAAACCGGGGGCTGATCCGAAACCCGGCAATGCCGCGCCCGCCAAGAAGGCCGCCACCGGCGCCTTCACGCCGGCCGGCGTGTCGCCGAGCCGCCGTGCACGGCGCAAATACACGGTCCGCCTCTGGGCCGTGCGCAATTCCCGCTTCCTGGAATGGTTCTACCACCGCTTCGCCGATCTTTTCCTGCTGCTGCACCCGGTGTGGAAACTCTTCGGCTACCAGCGCGTTGAACGTCCGATCACCTTCGTCGAAAAGCATGTGAAGGGTTTCCTCTTCGACTGTCGCATGTGCGGCCAGTGCGCGCTGTCGTCCACGGGCATGTCCTGCCCGATGAACTGTCCCAAGCAGCTTCGCAACGGCCCCTGCGGCGGTGTTCGCGCCAATGGCAATTGCGAAGTGGAACCGGATATGCCCTGCGTCTGGGTCCAGGCGTGGAAGGGCTCGCAGAACATGGTGAAGGGGAATGCCATCATGAACGTGCAGAAGCCGGTGAACCAGTCGCTGCGCGAAACATCCTCGTGGCTGCGCGTCACCGCCGAAGCCGCCGCCGCCAAGGAAGCCGCTGCCGCAGCCGGAAAGGACGCCTGATCCATGGCGCATATCGACGAAAACCCGCTCGGCCCCCACCTGCCGCTCGATCCGCTGCCCGGCCATTCCTCCCTCGGCCGGTTGGAGCGCGTGCTGCGCCGCGGCGAATTCGCGGTCACGACCGAACTCAACCCGCCGGACAGCGCCAATCCGGAAGACGTCTACGAGCGCGCCGCGATCTTCGACGGCTGGGTGGACGGCATCAACGCGGTCGATGCGTCGGGCGCCAACTGCCACATGTCCTCCGTCGGCATCTGCGCGCTTTTGACCCGCATGGGCTATGCGCCGATCATGCAGATCGCCTGCCGCGACAAGAACCGCATCGCCATCCAGGGCGACGTCCTCGGCGGCGCCGCCATGGGCGTAACCAATATGATGTGCCTGACGGGTGACGGCGTGCAGGCCGGCGACCAGCCGGGTGCCAAGCCCGTCTTCGACTTGGATTGCATGTCGCTGCTCGAAACCGTGCGCATCATGCGCGACAACGGAAAATTCCTGTCCGGCCGCAAGCTGACGACGCCGCCCAAGGTGTTTCTCGGCGCCGCGATCAACCCCTTCGCCCCGCCCTACGATTTCCGCCCCTACCGGCTTGGCAAGAAGATCGAGGCGGGCGCGCAGTTCGTCCAGAGCCAGTATTGCTTCGACGTGCCGATGTTCCGGGAATACATGAAGAAAGTGCGCGACCTCGGCCTGCACGAAAAGTGCTTCATCCTCGTCGGCGTCGGCCCGATGGCATCGGCCAAGACCGCCAAGTGGATCCGCTCCAACGTGCCCGGCATCCATATTCCGGATTCCATCGTCGCGCGGCTTGAAGGCGCGCAGGACCAGAAGAAGGAAGGCAAGCAGCTCTGCATCGACATCATCAACGAGGTGAAGGAGATCGAGGGCGTTTCCGGCGTGCACGTCATGGCCTACCGCCAGGAAGAATATGTCGCAGAGATCGTGCATGATTCCGGCGTGCTGAAGGGCCGCCAGCCCTGGAAGCGCGAGCCGAACCCCGTCGACCAGATGGTGGCCGAGCGCATCGAGAGGACTCGCGAGGGCGTCGAACAGAACCAGCAGCAGATGGCGGAAATCGCCTCCCATCACCCCCATTGACCGCAGGCCGGTCGCCACCGGCCGGCACGCTTGTAACACGAAAAATCGCGCGCTAGACGTGGTCGAGCGCCCTGCCCCAGAGGATCCTATATGACACGCACCATCGTCGCCTCGGCCACCCGCGAAATCATCATCGGTTTCGACCAGCCCTTCTGCGTCATCGGCGAACGCATCAACCCGACGGGCCGCAAGAAGCTGGCCGCGGAAATGGCCGCCGGCAATTTCGAGACGGTCATCAAGGATGCGCTGGAACAGGTCGCCGCAGGCGCAACCATGCTCGACATCAATGCGGGCGTCACCTCCGTCAACCCGAACGAGACCGAGCCGGGCCTGCTGGTCCAGACGCTGGAGATCGTCCAGGGCCTCGTCGATATCCCGCTCGCGATCGACAGCTCCGTCACGGCCGCGATCGAAGCGGCACTGAAGGTCGCCAAGGGCCGCCCGCTGGTGAACTCCGTCACCGGCGAGGAAGAAAAGCTCGAAGCCATCCTGCCGCTCGTCAAGAAATACGACGTGCCGGTCGTCGCCATCTCGAACGACGAGACCGGCATCTCCATGGACCCGGACGTGCGCTTCGCCGTCGCCAAGAAGATCGTCGAGCGCGCCATGGACCACGGCATCAAGCCGCATGACATCGTCGTCGACCCGCTCGTCATGCCGATCGGCGCGCTGGGCGATGCCGGGCGCCAGGTGTTCCAGTTGCTCTATCGCCTGCGCAACGAACTGAAGGTCAACACGACCTGCGGCCTTTCCAACATCTCCTTCGGCCTGCCGCACCGCCACGGCATCAATGCCGGCTTCATCCCGATGGTCATCGGCGCCGGCATGACATCGGCCATCATGAACCCCTGCCGCCCGCAGGAAATGGAAGCCGTGCGCGCCGCAAACGTGCTTAATGGCACCGACCCGAACTGCACCAACTGGATCATGACCTATCGCGACCATAAGCCGGCCGAAGGCGGCGCAGTGGCTGCCGCTGCTTCGGGCCAGGCCGCCGGTGGCCGCCGCGGCGGTCGTGCAGCCCGCGCCGGTGCCGGCGCGGTGCGTGAATAGGATGGCGGGCGGGCGCCAGTTTCGTCGTGATGCCTTCAGCCTCTGGCTGGAGGCGCCGCTCGTCATCGCCATGCGCTGCCATGAGATGGGCTTTGCGGCGCTGACGGGATCGACGCAGAACACTGCGGAAATGACCAAGATGGTCACCGAAAAGATGGCTGCCACGGCGGAGAGCGTCGTGGCAGCCAATTTTGCTGTTGCAAAGGCCATGATGACGGCGGCATCACCCTCCGCCACGGCCCGCGCCGTCTCCGAGGCAGCGATAAAACCCTATGGCAAGCGGGTGCGGCGCAACGTAAAGCGCCTTGCCGCCAAGAAACGCTGACGGGCATTTTTTGCCCACAGGAAAGTACGACTGATGCGCTACGAAGGTGAGACCGAGACCAACATGACCGAAGCTTCGGCAAAAGAACCGCTGGTCCTCTTCATGCCCTCGGGCAAACGCGGCCGTTTCCCGGTCGGCACGCCCGTGCTCGAAGCCGCGCGCAAACTCGGCGTCTATGTCGAGAGCGTGTGCGGCGGGCGGGCGACCTGCGGGCGCTGTCAGATCGAGGTGCAGGAAGGCAATTTCGCCAAGCACAAGATCGTCTCCTCGCTCGACCACATTTCCGAAAAAGGGCCGAAGGAAGAGCGCTACGAAAAGATCCGCGGCCTGCCGGAAGGCCGCCGTCTATCCTGCTCCGCCCAGATCCTCGGTGATCTCGTGGTCGACGTGCCGCAGGACACGGTGATCAACGCGCAGGTCGTACGCAAGGCCGCGTCGGACCGTGTCATCGAGCGCAATGCCGCCATCCAGCTGTGTTACGTCGAGGTGGATGAGCCCGACATGCACAAGCCGCTCGGCGATCTCGACCGCTTGAAGGTCATGCTCGAAAAGGACTGGGGCTGGAAGGATCTCCTGATCGCGCCGCACCTCATTCCGCAGGTGCAGTCGATTCTCCGCAAGGGCAACTGGGGCGTCACCGCCGCCATCCACCGCGACATGGATTCATCGCGCCCCTTCATCGTCGGCCTGTGGCCGGGCCTCAAGAACGAGGCCTACGGCGTCGCCTGCGATATCGGCTCGACGACGATAGCCATGCATCTCGTCTCGCTGCTCTCCGGCCGCATCGTCGCCTCTTCCGGCACCTCCAACCCGCAGATCCGTTTCGGCGAAGACCTGATGAGCCGCGTCTCCTACGTCATGATGAACCCGGATGGCCGGGAAGCCATGACCAAGGCTGTGCGCGAGGCCGTCAACGGGCTGATCGGCAAGGTCTGCGCCGAGGGCGAGGTCGACCGGCACGACATCCTCGACATGGTTTTTGTCGCCAACCCCATCATGCACCACCTGTTCCTCGGCATCGACCCGACGGAACTCGGCCAGGCGCCCTTCGCACTCGCCGTCTCGGGCGCGCTGCAATACTGGGCGCATGAGCTGGAGATCGACGTCAACCGCGGCGCCCGGCTCTACACGCTGCCCTGCATCGCCGGCCATGTCGGCGCGGACGCGGCCGGCGCGACGCTGGCGGAAGGCCCCTACCGGCAGGATCGCATGATGCTGCTCGTGGACGTCGGCACCAATGCGGAAATCGTGCTCGGCAATCGCCAGCGCGTCGTCGCCGCTTCGTCTCCGACAGGCCCTGCCTTCGAAGGCGCCGAAATCTCCTCCGGCCAGCGCGCCGCGCCCGGCGCCATCGAGCGCGTGCGCATCGACCCGCAGACGCTGGAGCCGAAATTCCGCGTCATCGGCGTGGAAAAATGGTCGGACGAAGAGGGTTTTGCGGAAGCCGCCGCCAGCGTCGGCGTCACCGGCATCTGCGGCTCGGCGATCATCGAGGTCGTGGCCGAAATGTATCTCTCCGGCCTCATCTCGGAAGACGGCGTGGTCGATGGCGCGATGGCGGAGCGCAGCCCCCGCATTCTCCAGAACGGCCGCACCTTCTCCTACCTGCTGCATGACGGCGAGCAGCGCATCACGGTGACGCAGAACGACATCCGCGCCATCCAGCTCGCCAAATCCGCGCTCTATGCCGGCATCAAGCTGCTGATGGAAAAGCAGGGCGTCGACCATGTCGACACGATCCGCTTCGCCGGCGCCTTCGGCTCGTTCATCGATCCGAAATACGCCATGGTGCTCGGCCTCATTCCCGATTGCGACCTCAACGAGGTAAAGGCGGTCGGCAATGCCGCCGGCACAGGCGCGCTGATGGCGCTGCTCAACCGCGACCACCGCCGCGAAATCGAGCAGACAGTCAACCGCATCGAGAAGATCGAGACCGCGCTGGAGCCGAATTTCCAGCAGCTCTTCGTCAATGCCATGGCACTGCCGAACAAGGTCGATCCCTTCCCGGAACTCGCCAAGGTCGTGACGCTGCCGGAGCGCAAGGCGCCTGCCGACGATGGCGGCGGCGACGGTGGCGGACGCCGCAGGCGCCGCAGCCGCGAGTAAGGGGCGGCCGCAGTTACCATACGGATAAATCACCTCCAAAAAATTCCGTTTTGTTTCTGCGGTTTATCGGCATGCTGGGAGAATAGGACGGGGTCGTGGCGCGTTGATGGTGCAGCGATCCGCGCGCCCTCTGCTCCCTCCCGCTCACGAAAGTCCCGCCATGCTTTTTGCCCGCCTTGCAGCGCTCACCCTGATGCTTCTTTTCACCAGCGGCCTGACGGCGCGCGCCCAGGAGGACTATCCCTTCACCGGCGAATGGGAATGCGACGGCGCGCCCTTCGTCTTCACCTCGACGACCTACAGCATCGGCGACGACACCTATAACGTCCAGGAGGTGCAGGAGGGAACGGACGGCTCCTACTCGCTCTTCCTGTCGGACGAGGTCTATATCTACCTGTCCGGCATCACGGCGGACACGCTCGACTTCTCCTCCTCTGAAAGCGACCGCACGCTTAGCTGCCGCCGCTATTGATATTGAAAGATATTTTGATGAATCGCGCCCGCATTCTCGCCCTCGCCCTTTCGTTCGCCATCGCCTCACCCGCCCTCGCCGACACCTATGCGGCGATCAGCAAGACGGCGATGGCGATCACCGGCGACATCGAGTTCGACGACTTCGGCATCACCTTCGAGAACGGCAAGCAGATCGTGTTCGACGAGCTTGTCGGCGACACGTTCGTGGTGGGCGGAGAGACGGTGAATGGCTCGGTCTACAGCGTCTCCGAGCCGAAGGATCCGGTGCTGCTGAACGGCAACCGCCTGTGCGGCGAGCCCGTCACCTATGTCGCCTCCTGGGGCGATGCCGACACGACGACGGTGGCCGTCTTCTCAACGCAGGACGTGCCGCAGAGCGACGCGGACATGTGCGCGTCCTATACCTACGAATAACGGGCAAGGCCGGGCTGATGCCCGGCCCGCCAAGCTTCAGCAGGCGACCTGCAGAATTTCCATCGGCCGGCGCTCGATGCGGGCGAAGGCGGCGCGGATATAGTCCGCCACGGCCAGCGCCGGCGTGTCGGCTTCCTCGTTGACGACGAGGCCGATCAGGTAATGGCCGAGATCCGGCAGGCCATCCTTCGGGCTGAGCGCCACCATGTCGTCGCCGACCAGGAAGCGTGCCAGCGGGGCCACGGCAAGATCGGCGCGGATGGCGGCGCGCTGGCCCATATGGTGGGCGCAGAAATAGGCGACGCGGAAATCGCGGCCCGAACGGCTCAGTTCTTCGAGCGCCCGCTCACGCCAGATGCAGCCCTCTTCCCAGACGGAGACCGGCAGCGGGTTCTTCAGATGCGCGTTGCCGCAGCTCTTGCCGGCCCAGACGAGCTGTTCCTTGAGGAGGATTTCGCCGGGGATCGGGATCGTGCCGTCGGTGGCGTTGAAGATTGCAAGGTCGAGCCGGCGCTCGGCAACGGCCCGGCGCAGACGGCCGCTCGTCTCGATCGACACATTGACCGCGATCGACGGATAGGTCTCGGCAAAACGCTTCAGCACTTCCGGCAGGATGAGCTCGCCGACATCGTCGGGAGCGCCGAGCCGCACGACGCCGTTCATCTCCGGCATCATGAAGCGTGAGACGGCCTCGTTGCTGAGCGCGATCAGCCGGCGCGCATAGGACAGCAGCACCTCGCCGTGATGCGTCAGCACGACCGAGCGCGCATCGCGCCGGAACAGCGAGCAGCCGAGCAGTTCCTCCAGCTTCTTGATCTGCATGGAGACGGCGGACGGCGTGCGGTGCACCGTCTCGGCCGCGGTGGTGAAGTTGCCGGTCTCGGCGATCGCCACGAAGGTCTTGAGAATGTCGAGCTCCAAGAGGGGGAGCGTCTGGCGCATCAGCAGGTTCATCCTTGCCTCCATGGATCAGAATTTCTGAAGCATAACGTCACTTCATTTCGTTTGATTGAAAACCGAGACGGGCGGATAGTCAACCTACCAGAACGGAGAACAGAAGGAAAAACGCCATGAAAACGCAGAAATCGTACGCTGACGGCGCCGATCTCGCCGTTCGTGCCCGCGGAAACGGATTCTACTATGCAATACGGCGCTTCGTAGGCGACGCCATCGAAGCCCGCCGCCGGCGCAACGTTGCCCGTCACACGGCCGATGAACTCGCCCAGCTGCCGGACTACCTGCAGCAGGACATCAACTGGCCCGGCATCATCAAACATGAAGAACGCTGATCTATCCAATCAAATATATTCGTTTGATTGATGCATAAGGTTGCGACATAGTCACGATCAAGGTCGCGACCTTTCGAAACCTCCCAAGCTCGAAAGGAACCCTGAAATGGCACTTGCATTGGAACATCGCCCGGTACGGCGCGCTTCTGGCGCCCATCACGCCGGCAGCCTGTCTTATACCCTACGCCACATCGCCGAACGGATCGTCTCCGCCTGGGAGCGTCACCGCGCCGAACGCGAACTGGAAAGCATGCCTTACGACCTGCGCAAGGACATCGGCTTCCGTTCGAAGAATACGCGATGATGAATGACTGTTGCGGCGCACCGCCGAAAGAAGACGACGCCAAAAACCGCCGGAGCTGACCTTCAAAAGTCTCTCCGGCGGTTTTCATTTATGCCCGGATGATGGGCACCACGGGTGCCGCGGTCTCCGGCAGGATGCCCGCCAGCCGCGGATCATCGAAGACCTCGACCTGGCGCTTCACCGGCGTGAAGCCCGAGCGGATGTAGAAATTCAGCGCCTGCGGCGAATCGAGCGTGCAGGTGTGCACCCAGAAGCGCTGCAATGCCTCCCGCGACCAGGCGCGCGCGATAGCACGGTTCATCAGCCACCGGCCCGTGCCCCCGCCGATCGTCGCCGGCGTCAGGCCGAAGAAGGCGAGCTCGCAGACCCCCTCCTCGCGAAAATCGAGTTCCAGCAGCCCCTCGGCCCGGCCCGCCTTCATCACGCCATAGACCTCGACATCGGGGTTATTGAGGACCGCCGCGAGATCGGCATCCGCCATGGCGAGGCGCGAGGCCCAGAGCCATTCCGTGCCGATGCGGGAATAGAGGTCGCGATACCAGGCAAGATCGGGCGTCGCCATGCGGTCGAGCGTGATGCCGGGCTGTTCGGGATCGTCGCGCCGGGCCGGCGGCGCCCGCATTTCGAGGCAGGTCACCACGGCGGCAAGTTTTCCCGCTGGTACATCCGAATATCCGTCTGGCAGCATCGATCATTCCCTCACAAATCCGCGACCGTATGTGGCCGGAGCGCGCCCGCTTGTCAAACCGGAACGGCCGGATTTCATGCCGCAAAAACCGCCTGTCGCAATCGGACAATGCTTTTGGTCGAGTCGCAAATGTGCAAGTGCGAAGGAAATGTCATAATTCCGCCGGAAGGCACTGACATTCCAGTGATGCGCGGCCTGTTTCAGTCGTAACCATCCTTTTCAGTGTCGCAAAAATGCTAGCATCGCCGCCACTCTCCCTGCGACCATTGCGACATTCCGCCCCCAGCATGGACACTCCGATGAACAAGCAGAACGTCAAGAAGCGCTCCCTCGTTTTCTTCCTCGTGCCCAACTTCTCCATGCTGCCCTTCTCGGCGGCGATCGAGACGCTCCGCATCGCCAACCGCATGCTCGGCTACGAGGCCTATACCTGGCGCCTCTCCTCGACGGATGGCCAGCAGGTTCTCTCCTCCAGCGGCATCGGCATCGAGGTGAACTCGTCGCTTGCCGACGAGCGCAAATATCTCGGCGGCGAAAACCGCCCCTCCATGGTGCTCGTCTGTTCCGGCATCTATGTCGAGGATTTCTCCAACAAGTCGGTCAATGCCTGGCTGCGCGAGGTCTATAACCGCGGCATCGCGGTCGGTTCGCTCTGTACCGGCGCCCATGTGCTCGCCCAGGCCGGCCTGCTCTCGGGCAAGCGCTGCGCCATCCACTGGGAGAACCTGCCCGGCTTCGCCGAAGCCTTCCCGCAGGCCGACGTCTATGCCGATCTCTACGAGATCGACAGCAACATCTATACCTGCGCCGGCGGCACCGCCTCGCTTGACATGATGCTGAACCTGATCGACCAGGATTTCGGCGAGAACCTCGTCAACCGCGTCTGCGAACAGGCGCTGACCGATCGCGTGCGCGGCCCGCATGACCGCCAGCGCCTGCCGCTGCGCGCCCGCCTCGGCGTGCAGAACGCAAAGGTGCTGTCGATCATCGAGCTGATGGAAGGCAACCTCTCCGAGCCGCTGTCGCTCTTGGAGATCGCCGATGGCGCCGACCTGTCGCGCCGCCAGATCGAACGGCTGTTCCGCCAGGAAATGGGCCGCTCGCCGGCCCGCTACTATCTCGAAATCCGGCTCGACCGGGCACGCCACCTGCTCGTCCAGTCCTCCATGCCGGTCGTGGAAGTGGCCGTCGCCTGCGGCTTCGTCTCCGCCTCGCACTTTTCCAAGTGCTACCGCGAACTCTACAACCGCTCGCCCCAGCAGGAGCGCGCCGAGCGCAAGCTGACGCTCTCGGCCATCGCGCGCTGATCAAACTTCAGGAAATGAAAGTCCCCGTCCCTGTGCCGGGGATTTTTTTAGCTCGCGAGCGCGCTCATCAGCGAAAGCTCGGAGAAGACCCTGTTCCGGCCGGCATGTTTGGCCATGTAGAGGAACTGGTCGGCAGCGTTCAGGTAATTATCGAAGGTTTCCCGGCCGGCAATGACCGCAAGGCCGACGGAGACCGTGACGGTCAGCGCCTCGCCGTCCGCGTCGATCGGCTGGGCGGCGAGCTCCGAACGCAGACGCTCGCAGTAATCGAGTGCCTCGTCCAGCGACAGACCGTTGAAGATGATGCCGAACTCCTCGCCGCCAAGGCGCGCCAGCAGGTGCTTGTCGTTGACCCGGTGCTTCAGCCGCCGGGAGATCGCCTTCAGCACGACGTCGCCGACCTCGTGGCCGTAGGTATCGTTCAGGCGCTTGAAATGGTCGATATCGAGGATGGCGATCGACATGGGGTCGCCGCGGCGCACCGCCTGGTCGACGAGCCGCGGGCCGGCCTCGAAAAAGTAACGGCGGTTGTAGATGTCGGTGAGATAGTCCCGCGCCGCGATACGGTGCAGCGACTGCACGCGCTTCTGGATCGCTGCGACGTGGAAGATGCGGCTGTTGAACTCTTCAACGAGGAAGGGCTTCTGGATATATTCGTCGCCGCCGGCGCGCAGGAAGCGGGCCGCGACCATGCGGTCTTCCGAGGTCGAAAGGCCGACGACGCGCACCGCATCGTCGCCGTGGCGCTGGCGGATTTCGTCGAGCAGTGCAAAGCCGTCCATGTCGGCAAGGGCCAGATCGCAGACCACCATGTCGATGCCGCCATGCGCATCGAGCGCGTCGAGGGCCGCGGCCCCGCTTTCGACGGCGATGATCTGGAAGCGCTGCTTGGCGATCAGGCTCACCTGGCGCTGCAGGCTCTCCGGGTCCGAATCGACGACAAGCACCTGGGTCTTGCCGCTCGTGAGGATGCGGTCGACGGCGAGCACGAGTTGCTGGATCGCTGCCGGATTGTCCTTGACGACATAGTCGAGCACGTTCTTGGCGAGGATCTGGTCGCGGGTGGCATCGCTGAAGGAGCCGGTGAAGACCAGCGGCGCGATGCCCTTGGAGATCACATAGTCGAGCGCCTCGCAGTTGGGCGCATCCGGCAGGTTGAGGTCGAGAACGGCAAGCGCGAATTCCGCCGCGTCGGACTGGAAGATCGCCCGGACCGCCGCCATGCTGGAACAATGGGTGACGATAAGGCCGAGTTCCTTCTCCAGCCGATACTTGAGGGCGGTGGAGAACATGCGAGAGTCTTCCACGAGCAAAACCTGCTGGCCGGAGTGGCGCAGAAATGCAGGCCCTCGTTGCGGATTTGAATCCACTCCCACGTCTTCCAGTACCCTCGATGATGTTCCCGTCTGGCACGCATTACAAACCACCGGTTTTACCAAGTGGTTAATCCGCCGAGAAATATCTCACGTTACGTAAGGGACATATCCGGGTGGATCGTGAAAATCGCTGAAAAGTCAGGCAGAAAGCCGTCGCTGCGCCGTCCTGATCTGGGTCAGCGTATCGAGGTTCTGGTTAACACGGCAGTAGAATTCCTCGTCGATGAACGGCCGCATGATGAAGTCGTTGCCGCCCGCCTTGAGGAAGCGCGCCGACAGCAGCCGGTCCGTCGAGGACGAGACGCCGATGATGCGCAGCTGGTGCGATCCGACCGTGCCGCGAATGCGCCGCGTCAGCTCGAAACCGTCGATATCAGGCATGTTGTAGTCGGTGATCATCAGCGCGATATCGGGGTTGGCCTTCAGGAGTTCGAGCGCGCTCCTGCCGTTTTCCGCAACGCTGACGCGGAAATTGTAGCGCTTGAGGCGCGTCGTGAGCAAGGCGCGGGCCGTCGCGCTGTCATCGACGATCAGCACATGGTGCTGGTGATTGGTCAAAAAGCGGCAGACCGATTCCGCCAGCATGTCGACCGCAAAAATATTGTCCTTCAGGATATAGTCGACGATTTCCTTGGAAAGAAGCTGGTCGCGCGTCGTCTGCTGGAAGGTTCCGGTGAAGACGATCGTCGGAATGCTGAGGTCGACGAGATAGTTCAACGCCTCGCCATTCTCGGCGCCCGGCAGGTTGATGTTGGAAATCGCCAGCGTGATCTTGTCGCTGGACTTGTCATAGGCAAGTTCCAGCTCCTCGAAACTCCGGCAGATCTCGACATTGAGGTCGAAAAGCTCTTTCAGCCGCTTCGAAATCATGGAGGTGAAGACATTCGAGTCCTCGGCAACAAGAATACGGTGATGCGAGAGAGACGCGCCGGAATACTGCATTCCGGAAATGCCGATAAACGCCATGATCTGCCTTCGTTGAAAAGATGTTTCCCCAGCTTAATGGGTAGCGGCAACCCTTTGCGAAAGCGTTAAATTTAGAAGGCATGAAAACGCGGTAGGCGCACGCAAAGAACAACGGCGCGGTTGTTCTTCCGCGCCGTACCAAATCCTCAACAGAAACTTACTTGACCGAAGCAGCGCCGCCCTGGATTTCGACTTCCTCGCCGCCATTGAGCGCGATGCGGTCGCCGTTCGGCAGGGTGACGAAACAACCGGAGGGGCAGATCGTCTCGGTGGAACCGGGCTCCAGCGCGACCTCCATGCGGCTGCCGTCCTCGACGATGACGAGAACCTGGGTATCGCCGTCCTTGTTGGTGACGGAGGCAGCCATGGCCGGGGCGGACATCGCGACCGACACCAGCAGCATCATGATCATTCGCTTCATCTTCGCCCGGCGCCTGAGCGCCGCCCCTCTTGCAAGCCCTGAGGAACACTATCGTTCCTCGATCGGATTTGCATCACGTTTTATGCGGGAACGGCTGAATGGAGCGTGAATGCGGCGTTCATGTGCCGCAAATCAGGCGGCGGGGTCGGCCTCGGGCGCCTCGTCGGCCGGCTTGCGCCGCCGGCTGGTGCTTTGCGGGCGCAGTTTTTCCGTCGCCTGGTCGAGAAGCGCCGAGATGAGCTCCGCCCCCTCCGGCGAAATCTTGACCGGCACTTCGGGCGCCGCCGGCCCGCCAATGGCGATCTCCTCCTGGCGGAACCGTTCGAGGATGGCGGCGCGGAGTTCCGATTTCACGGTCGTGCCGTTCAGGATATCGGCGAGGAAGGCACGGATCTCGAAATCCAGCGACGAGGCCGAGAAGGCCAGGAAGACGACCATCGGCTCGGGATTGCGCAAGAGGCCCTGCTGCCCGCGCACGACCTCGACAAGCATCTCCTGCACCTGACGGGGGTCGTTGCTGCCATGCACGCTGATCGCCAGGTCGACACGGCCGAGCTTGTTGCGGTGCGTCCAGTTGCCGACCTGGCCGTTGATCAGCAGGGAATTCGGCACGATCACGGTCTGGCGCTGGAAGGTCTCGATCTCGGTGGCGCGCACGGAGATGCGGCGCACGAAGCCTTCCGTCGTGCCCGCCACCACCCAGTCGCCCACCTTGAAGGGCCGTTCGGCGAGCAGGATGAGGCCCGAGACGAAGTTCGACACGATGTTCTGGAGGCCGAAACCGATACCGAGCGAGAGGGCACCGGCGACGAGCGCGAGGCTGGAAAGGTTGATGCCCGCCGCCGATATGCCGACGAGGCCGGCGAGCGCCACGCCCGCATAACCCACCGCCGTGCGCACGGAATTGCGCACACCCGCATCCACCTGGCTTCGCGCCAGCACGTTGCCGTCCACCCACTTCTGGAACCAGCGCGTGATGACGAGGCCTGCGGCAAACAGCAGGATGCCGGCGAGGATGCCGACCAGCGAGATGGTGATGCTGCCGATGCGGATCTCGGTAAAGATGCGGTAGGCCCAGGATTCGATATCGGCGACCTGGAAACCCCATTGCAGCAGGATCAGCGGCACGAAGCAGACGAAGATCAGGAGATAGACGCCAAGCCCCGCCGCAAGCCCGACCTGGTCGAGCGCCACCTGGCCGAGGCCGAACCGCTCCTCCAGCCGCTTGCCGACGGTGGTCTCCGCAAAGGCGTTCGGCGCCGAGACGGCGCGGCCGGAGAGGAAGCCGATATACATGGTCACCACGACGGCGCCGGTGACGACGATCTGCGTGGCGATGAACCGCGCCATGCCGACATAACCGAGCAGCGACGCGAAGACGAGGCCGAGCCCCGTCAGCACCAGCAGGATGAACACCGAGCGCGGCCAGGGACGCCCTTGCGTATCCGGCTTTTCGCCCTGGCGCAGCACCGGCTTGATGAAGGCGGTGACGACGAGCAGCGCGCCGATGATGATCGAGGCGATGAAGCTCTTCACCACCGTCAGCACCACCGGCGAGCCCAGCACTTCACTGATCGTGCCCAGGAAATAGTCGCCGCCGTTGATGATCGACATGCCGAAGATCAGCAGCCACAGAAGCTGCGCACCGCGATCGGACACCCGCACCAGCCGCCAATGCCCGTCGACCGGCGACAGGACCGCATTGGCAAGCTGGGCGACGAAATAGATCGCCACCATCACGCCGAGCGCCACCGTGACGATGGGCGCAATATCGGCGCGCAGCACGTTGAACGTATCGAGGAAGAAATAGCTGGCGCCCGCAAAGGCCGCCGCCGCCATGGTGGGCAGGATGGTCGACCAGAAGGCGACGGACAGGCGCGTGATATAGTGCGGCTTCTCCTCCTGGACCCCGCGCGTGATGAAGGGCGCAAAGAGGCGGTAGCTGCCGGTGTGCAGCACGAGGGCCGCCAAAAGCGACAGCCCGACGGCGCCCAGAAGCTGCATACGCTTGAACTTCCAGACGAATTGCAGCCAGGCCGCCACCGTGCGGTTCAGCGTCTGCGTCTCTTCGACAAGCGCGCCGGAGGCCTCGGTGAAGAGCTCCGTGTTGATCTCGGTGCGTTTCAGGATGGCGTCGCTGAAGAGCCGGCGGCGGATTTCCGTGATGCGGTTGGAGAGCTTCGTCGCCTCGATCGAGAGGTTTTCCGCCTCGCCCGTCAGCGCGTTGATCTCGTTGCGCTCTGTGGCAAGCTTCTTGCGCTCCTCGACGACGACGGCAGCCTCGGCCGGGGCACCTTCCGCCGGCGGGTCGCCGAGTTCGGTCTGGCGCGCCTTGATGGCCTCCAGCCGCGGCCGTGTCGCGACCGAAATGGACAGGATCGTCCGGTTCAGCGCCTCCGCCTCGACCTTCAGATCGACGAGGCGCGCATCGTCGTCCTTGTCGCGCTCCACGCGCTCGCGGATGGCATTGAGCTGGCCGCTGGCGCGGTCGAGATCACTGTTGGCCTGTTCGAGCTGGGTGACGTCGGCGGTGGCCGGCACGGCCGCCGTCTGCGCCCGCACGGGCGGAGCCGCGACGAGAAGAAGGACCAGAAGAACGGGCAGAAGGCGGAAGATCGGCAACAGGCCATCCTCGTTGAACAGAGACAGACGACGACGCATCGCAAACATGCGATTCCGCACCCCTTCTAGCCATGAATGCGGCCATTTTAAACCGGCATCGCCGTTCAGCTAGAATCCGGCGCCGGGTTCGGCGAGATAGGCCTGCTCTTTCGGCGTCGAAACCCGGCCGAGAAAGACATTGCGATGCGGGAAACGGCCGTAATCGACGATGACGTCGCGATGCCGCTGCGCATAACCAAGATACATTTCATCGTCATGCGCCTCGAAAAGCGCGACCGAAAGGTCCTGGTCGGCAAGATCCTCGGAATGTTCGAGCGGCATGTAGAAGAAATGGCGCCGGCCGTAGTCGACCAGCTTGTCGGCGCCTGCGTCGAGCGCCAGGCGCGCCTCGCGCCGCGCGATCCAGTCCGTCGCGAAGGCCATGGGCGACGCGCGATACATGTTGCGGGGGAACTGGTCGAGCACGATGATCGCGCCAAGCCGCGCCGCGGGGCTTGCGCGCCATTCCGGCGTGACGTCCTGCGACAGGGCAAAATGCGTCGCTGCGAATTGCTGGCGGATGCGGGCATCGAGCTCCGGCGTCGGCTGCCACCAGTCCCTGGCCGTCAGCGTCTCGCACCAATAGGTGACGACCTCTTCCGGTGTCCTGATCCTGTCCTCGCTCATGCCGCTCCCTCCATTCGTCTGAGCCGCAATATGGCGGGGTGCGACCGGGTTGCAAGGGGGACGTTAGCAAAGCTTTACCCCGCCTGCGCTAGGCTCTCGGCGATCGAGGGACATGCCATGCTGAAATTCACCGGACTGTCGACGTCCGCCTATCGCAAGACCGGTTTCGACCTGCTGCTCAACCTGGAGGGCTCGACCCGGCGCGCCTATCTCGACACCGCGGCCGATCCCGCCCCGACGATCGGCATCGGCTTCAACCTGCGCTACAATCTCGCACCCGTGCTGAAGGCAATCGCCGGCAGCAACTGGAATGTGACGCTGCAAGCACGGCTGAAGACGGTCATCGACGACAGCTACGCCAAGGGCGAGACCGCGCTGCTCAACAGCCGGCTGGACAAGGTGATGGCCGACTGGAATGCCACGCGCGATCCGAGCATGCCCAAAACCTTCGGCTTTACCTCCGACATGCAGCTCCAGGCCGCCCTCACCGCCATATCGCCCCGCTACGAGGCGGTCATCGACAAATGGCTCTCCGGCATCCCGAATTCGACGGAGCGCGCTGTGCTGTTCAGCATGGCCTATAACGCGCCCTCGCTGCTCGGCCCGAAGCTGAAGGCCGCCATCCTCGACGGCGACCGGGCGGAGGCCTGGTACGAGATCCGCTACAATTCCAACGGCAGCGGCCATGCCGGCATCGCCAACCGGCGTTATGTGGAAGCCGAACATTTCAAGCTCTTCGCCAAGGAGGGCACGGCGACGACGGCGGAGGCGCTGGATGCCGGACTGATGTACACCGCGCACCGGGAAAAGATCCTGTCCTACGAAAGCCGCTTCGACGCCGACGATGCCGGCCGCATCAAGGGTTTTGCCGGCATCGATGCGATCTTCGAGGAATATGCCCCGGCCATCGCCCACCTGAAGGCCGCCTACGGCATCAGCAAGAGCATGGCGCTGGAAGAGCTCCAGGTCGCCTCCGCCACCACCCGCACCCTCTCCGGCGACGGCACCGCCCATGATTCGACCGGGAACGATGCGGACCTGCTCATCGGTTCGTCCCACGCCAACACGCTGTCCGGCGGCGGCGGCAACGACGCGCTCATCGGCCTCGCCGGCAAGGACAGGCTCAATGGCGGCGCGGGCAACGACTGGCTCGACGGCGGCACCGGCGCCGACATCCTGACCGGCGGCAGCGGCGCCGACACCTTCGTCTTCCGCAGCGCCGCCGATATCGGCCTTGCCGCCGGCACGCGCGACCGCATCACGGATTTCGAGCCCGGCCGCGACCGGATCGACCTCTCCGCCATCGACGCCAACGGCCCCGAGGCCGGCCACAGCTTCACCCTTCTCGCCAAGGCGAAAGCCTTCACGGGCGATGCCGGCGACCTGCGTTGGTACACGACGACAAGCGGCGGCAAGGCCATCACCGTGGTCGAGGGCGACATCGACGGCGACAAGGCCGTCGACTTCCGCCTGGAGCTGGACGGCAAGCTGGCGCTCGGCAGGGGGGATTTCCTGCTCTAGGAGCACGCGGCTGTTCCCCAAGGAACAGCACCTCGTGGTCGGTTTATTAGAACAGCGGTTCGCCCCGCCGATTGCACGGAACCCAGTCTCCGGCGGCATGACGATAACGCGCAACCGGCACCGTTCATTCGATGATCCATGACATTCTGACGATGGGGCTTCTTTTGTGCGGCGCGCACTGGCTGGCCGACTATCCCCTGCAACCGGACTTTCTGGTGAAGGCGAAGATCGAGGGTCCGCTGCGCGTCTATCACCTGATCGCACATGCCGGCATCCACGCCACCATGGTGCTGCTCATCACAAAAAGCCCCGTCCTCGCGCTTGCCGAGTGGGTGCTCCATGCCGTGATCGACGAAGGCAAAACGAAGGGAAAGATCAGCTTTGCCCAGGACCAGGCGCTGCATCTCCTGTGCAAGCTGCTGTGGCTGGTCGCAAGCTTCAGCATCCTGAAAACCTGACGCGGAAACGCCAAGTCGACTGGCGCGCAGCGAACCGGAAATGAAACTGTAAAATCCAGTGTCTAGTGTAAAATGCGGGTTGGTAGAAAACCGCTAAGTAGTTGTATTTGGTGGGTGATCACGGGCTCGAACCGTGGACCCGCTGATTAAGAGTCAGCTGCTCTACCAACTGAGCTAATCACCCACAAGACCGTTTGTGCGGTCTGGAGGGGCGTATAATGGCGTTCTCCGGGCTTGTCTATACCCGCCCCGAAAAAAGATGCTTTCCGGGGCGAATTTCTTTCGCAGCGCAAAATAACGGTCACAAATCCAGCATTCCGGCGGCAAGCCGAACCGCCTGTCCACCGATGCGCGCCCGGGCGATCGCGCCGCCCGAAATATCGAGATGCAGATGGATCGAGGACGGACGGCCCATTTCGACGCCCTGCTCGATCAGGAACGGGTGGTGGCCATCCACCAGCTTGTCGAAGAAATGGATGGCGCCGGAGAGCGCTGCGACCGCCGCCCCCGTCGCCGGGTCCTCGGAAATGCCCATGTCGGGCGCAAACATGCGGGTGTGGAAACGCGCATTGTGGTTCACGCCGCCGCGGCAATAGAGATAGGCGGAGGCGAGCCGGCCCTCGGCGAAGGGCGCACAGCGCTCCCAAAGCGTCGGGTCGAATTCCACCGCGGCCGCGGCCGCAACGTCGTGCACCGGGATCATCACGAAGGCGACACCGGCGCTCCACAGCGAGGGCACGTGGTTCTCGAAGCCGATCTGGCCGGGCTTCAGGCTGAACGCGTCCGCCAGCGCTTGCCGGTCGAAGGTCGCCTCCAGGCGCGCCGATTTGCGCGGCACGTCGAACTCGGCAAAGGCGGCCTCGCGCACGCCGAGCTTCACCGCACAGCGCACCGGGCCGACATTCTCCTCCAGCATGCTCACCAGGTCGCGCGGCTGCGTGGCGGCGTCCTCGGCCGCTTCGGCAATCGCAATCGCCGCCCCCACCGTCGGGTGGCCGGCGAAAGGCAGCTCGCGGCCCGGCGTGAAGATGCGCAGGCGCGCGGTATGCGCCGGGTTTTCCGGCCGCTTCACGAAGACCGTTTCGGAGAGATTGAACTCGCGGGCGATGCGCTGCATCGTGCCGTCGTCGAGACCATCGGCATCGAAGACGACGGCCAGCGGATTGCCGGCGAGCCGCGTGTCGGTGAAGACGTCATAGATGGCATAGCGACGGGACAAGGTATTCTCCGTATTCAGCTTTTGCCTAAACCTGCCCGAGCGGTCCTCCGCGGGCAAGTGGAAATGAAACCGCCGACGTATTAGAGATCCAGGCTCATCACGACGGGGCAATGGTCCGACGCCTTCGGCCGGTCCCAGCCGACACGCGGATAGCGCTCCACCTCCTGCCCCGGCGGAAAGATCGTGCGGAAAGGCTGACCGGCGCGAATGATCTCCGGCACCTGATGGGCGTTGCGCTCGGCAAGCGAGGGCGACAGCCAGATATAGTCGAGCTGGCAGAGATGGCGCTCCTCCGGCCCGCGGCTGTGGTAGAGCGTCCAGCGGTCGTCGACCGGCCTGCGCAGCATCGGGTTGACGGCAAAACCATCCGCGCTGAACACGTCGAGCGCGCTCGCCGCCTCCTCTTGCGGCACGAAACGATAGCCGGTGCGCCGATCGCCCTCGATCGCCAGCTTCTCCTGGTAGTCGTTCATGTCGCCGCAGATGGCGAAGGCCTTGTTCGCCGTGCGGCCGACGCCGAAGCGGTTCTCGATGATCCGGCGCACCGCGCGCGCCTCGGCGGTGCGCACCGGCATGGTCGACTGACGGCCGTCCATGCCTTCGCGCCCCGGCCCCATCGACTTGAAATGCACGACATAGAGCGTCAGCGGCCGCCCGCCGATGCGCAGGTCCATCTCCAGGCAATCGCGCTTGAAGACCCTGTCGTCCGCCTTGAGGCTCTGTCCGAGATCCGGCGTGAAGAGGTCGAAGTCGCGATAGGTGACGGCGGCATGGCTGCGGATGTCGACGCATTCGATGCGCTGGCCGTCGCGCGTCTCCTCGCGCATCAGCACCGAGACGTCGATGCCGCGGCTGTCATTGCCCTCGATCAGGTATTTCTGGCGGTAACCGTTGCCGACCATGCGGAAGAGATAGCCATATTCGAAGGCCTGCAGCGCCGCCATGTTGTCGGTCTCCTGCAGGCAGAGGATATCGGCATCGGCATCCGCGATGGCGAGCGCCGAATGCTGGCGGGCGTCGTCCGTATACGCGATGGCGCGCGCCTCCTCCAGCCGCTGGTATTCCGCCTCGTTGCGGATGTCGAAGAGGCGCAGCACGCGATCCTGGCGAACCTGGTTGCGAAAACCCGTGAAGTCGAAACGGGTCATGAGGTTTTCGATGTTGAACGTGGCGAGGCGCAGCGACATGGGGCACTTTCGGCAGGAATGCGTATGGGCAGGCGGAGTGTAACCGGCTGACCGGCAATGGAAAGCGCCTTTTCGCCACGCCCGCCGCCGGGACCGGAATAAACCGGCTTGCCATGCCGTTACCCACTACGGATGATAGGTGTTCCGAGGCGGGCGGAGGGATCGCTCATGGGATTTTTATCCGGTAGATGGCGGGTGTTTCTGGCGGCATGGCTGGCCTTGAGCTTCCTCGCCTGCATGCCCGCCCGCGCCGCCGAAAGCTACATTACCAGCCCAGGCGAAGCCGCACGGGCCGCCGGCCGCGTCAGCGAAGCGCTCGGCAGGACGCCGGAAGCGCACACGATCCGCATCACCGAGAAGGAAGTGAACCTCATCCTGCGCGGCGCGAAAGCGGGCGACGCGGACGAATGGCGCGTGCGCCAGGCGACCCGCCTGCTCTTCTTCGAATCGGAAGTCGTCAGCGGCCCGGCGGCGCGATCCGCGCCGGCCATGGTGGCCGATATAACGAGCGGCCTCTTCCCGCTGGACGCGATCTCGCTGGCAAAGGTCGACCAGATCGCCACCCGCGCCATCGGCTATGCCCGGCTGGAAGGCGGCGGCACGGTGCAGTCGATCGAGATCTCCAAGCGCGTGAACCTGCTGCCGACGCCCTCCTACGGCCCGATCCGCTGGACGATCTACGTCGCCTCGCCGCGCGAAAGCGCCACCGTCTATGCGGATGCCGAGGGTACGATCATCGGCGGCGACCTTTCCAACACCGCCCGCGCGCGGCTGATGGATTTCTTCAAGGACGACGACTGGCCGAAGGAACAGGCGCTGGAAAGCCTCACCTCCGTCATCGGCAGCAAGCCGATCATCCGCGACCTGACGGTCTATCCGAAATCCGTGCAGGTGAAGGCCGACCACCCGAGCATGGCGGAAACCACGGTCGGCTATTCCTGGGATATTTCCGGCGTCTCACGCTCGCCCATCACCTCGCCGATGTTCCCCGGCACGTCGGCCCTGCCCGGCTTTTCGCTTGCCGATGTCGATCTCTCGCGGCTTGCCATGATCCGCGACAAGGCGAAGGAAGCCTGGCAGAACGACAAGTCGACGATGAGCTACATGATGCTGAAGCTCTCCACCGACGGACCGGGAAAACCGGAACTGCGCTGGGTGGTGCATTTCACGGATCTCGGCGAGCCGGGGGAAATGACGCTGTTCACCGCCAGCGGAACCGTGGAAGTGACGACGGACGGCACGGTGCGCGTCGCCAACCTGCCCGATGCCCGCAAGCCGAAGCGCAACTGGCTCGATCCCGACATGACCGAGAAGACGTTGGGCGTGATGGCCGAGCAATTCGGCAAGAATGCCCGCTTTGCCGAAATCAGCGTCAGCCGGGATTCGATGCGCATTCTCGCCGAAGTGCCGGATACGCCTGGCACCATGCGCGACTACAATGTCAACGACCGCGGCGTCACCGCGTCGAGCATGATGATGCCCTGGGATTCGGAATTCCGGCCGGAGCGGCTTTTCCGCATGAGCGATATCGCCTTCTTCTCCGCAGCCAAGCTCAACGAACTGACGGCGCGGACATTCTCGCGGCTCCAGGTCGGCTCGGAAATGCCGCTCTCGCGCTATACCTTCTCGATCGGCCAGCTGATGTCGCCCGACGGCAGCTTCATGGTGCCCTCGCCGGACGGCAAGGTGACGCTCGAAATCCGGCTGGAAAGCCCGGACGGCTGGAAGGGCGGCCGCGTCACTTACTCCTCAACAGGCGAGGAAATCGATATCGTGATGCCTTAGCTTAAAGCGTGGTGAGAAGCAGGCTCGTCTCCGATTTCGAGACACCATCCATGGCGCGGATGCCGCGCAGCACCCGCTCGAACTCGACGAGGTTTTCCGTGTGGATTTCCGCGACGAGGTCCCAGGCACCGTTCGTCGTGTGCAGCGCCCGCACTTCTGGAATGCCGCGCAGGGTCTGGATGGCGGCGAGCGTCTTCTGGCCGGTGATCTCGATCATCGTGATGGCGCGCACGGCATGCGGGTCATCGGCCTCCGTCACGCGCACGGAAAAGCCGGCGATGACGCCCTCGCGCGTCAGGCGCTCGATGCGGTTCTGCACCGTGCCGCGCGAGACCTTCAACTCCGCCGCAAGGGCGGAGAGCGAAGCGCGGCCGTCCTTGCGCAGCAAGGCGAGAAGTTTGCGGTCGATCGTGTCCATGGCCCTGCCCAAATGTCAGTTTGTGATGACAAAATGGCAATCGGCCCTGCAATTTTCCCAAAAGATTGCCGTTTCGCTTGCCATCGTCCTTGGCTAGCCTTGCGCATCCTTCAACGCAACCGCTTTCGGCAGGCCCATGTCCCCCACGAATGAAATCTCCGCTCGACGTGCCCGCGAACTCTCCCTGCTGATGACCCGCTGGCCGAGCGTGACGGGATCGCCGGACGAGGCGAGCTTCTCCGAAAAACTCCGGGCGCATCTGGCCGAAACACCCTATTTCCGGCAGCACCCCGACCAGCTCTTCACCGTTGACAGCCATGGCGAGCCGATGACGCAGACTGTCGTGGCGCTGGTGCGTGGCAGTGGGCGCAGGACGATCGTGCTGGCCGGCCATTTCGACACCGTTTCCATCGCCAATTACGGCACGCTCGCGCCGCTCGCCTGCGATCCGGAGCCGCTGACGCAGGCCCTGCTGAAGGAACTGCGCAGCCGGCCGCTGAACGCCGCGGAGGCCAAGGCGCTCACGGATTTCGAGAGCGGCGATTTCATTGCCGGGCGCGGCCTGCTCGACATGAAGAGCGGCCTTGCGGCGGACATCGCCGTTCTGGAACGTTTTGCCGGGCTGGAGGCGCCGAAGGGCAACCTCCTCTTCGTCGCGACGCCGGACGAGGAAAACCGCTCGCGCGGCATGCGGAGCCTCCGCAACGCCCTGCCGGAGATCGCCCGCCGCTTCGACCTCGACATTGTCGGCGGCATCAATCTCGACGCATCGAGCTGCGAGCGCGACGGCGAGGAAGGCCGCGCGATCTATCTCGGCTCGATCGGCAAATTCGCCCCCTTCGCCTTCGTCATCGGCCGTCCGACCCATGCCGGTTATCCCTTCAACGGCACCAGCGCCCACCGCATCAGCGCCGAGATCACCCGCGCCATGGATACGGTGCCAGAGCTTAGCGACGAAGCCTTCGGCGAGCGCTCCCCGCCGCCGGTCTGCCTGGAAGCCCGCGACATCCGCGACGGCTATGACGTGACGACGCCGGACCGCGTCTGGCTTTCCTTCAACTGGCTGACGCACAGCCGCAGCGCCAGCACCATCCTCGGCGATTTCCGCACCATCGTCGCCGGCGCGCTGCAAACCGCGCTCGACACCCAGGACGCCCACGCCGCCCGCTACCGCAAGCGCGATGCGGCGAAAACGCAGGGCACGGTGCTCACCTACGCGGAACTGCTCGCCCGGCTCGATGCCGCGGCCCTTGTGCGACTGAAGGCGCTCGACCGCTCGCTTTCGGGCGGCACGGATCCCTTGAAAGTCAGCCGCGAGATCGTCGCGGCGGCGGCGACCGAGGCAGGCATCGAAGGCCCGGCCGTGATCATCGGCTTCGGCAGCCTGCACTATCCGCTGGTGCATCTGGCGCAGGCAGAGGCCGGACGGCAGATGCAGGCGCGGCTACAGCGCGTGATGGCCGAGGCCGCCACGCGACATAACACGTCGATCAAGTTCAAGCAGATCTTCGCGGGCATTTCCGACATGAGCTTCTTCGGCCATCGGCCGGAAGCGGGCGAAACCGGTTTGCTCGCCACCAACACCCCATCGGCAGCCTTCACCGACCATGCGCCGGACGGCCTGTTGTCGTTCCCCACAGTCAACATCGGACCATGGGGCCGCGACTATCACCAGAAATGGGAGCGCATGCACGCGCCCTATACGTTCGAAGTGCTGCCGGATCTAGTTTTCGAGTCGGCTGTGGCCTGCCTCGCAGAATAACCCCCCTCTGCCCTGCCGGGCATCTCCCCCTCAAGGGGGGGAGTGTTCATGTTGGACTCGCGAGGCGTTTTCTTGCGAGGAAGATGTCGAGTGTGATCTGGAGCATTTCGAGTGTCTTTGATGCGCGCTTTGTTTTCCGGTTGAAGCGGGCCAGCATGTCGCGGAACGAGGCGTTCGAGGACTCGATGAGGTGGGTCTGCGCCTTGGTCTGCCGATGCGGTTCGTCCGCCCCGATCCGCTCGAAGGCCA
>NZ_WHSB02000019.1 GCF_010994755.1 Shinella lacus | reverse complement strand
GCGACATGCTGGCCCGCTTCAACCGGAAAACAAAGCGCGCCTCAAAGACACTCGAAATGCTCCAGATCACACTCGACATCTTCCTCGCAAGAAAACGCCTCGCGAGTCCAACATGAACACTCCCCCTGGCAAGGGCCTCGACCGCCGGCTCGACTGGCGCGACATGTACGGAACCGGCAAGCTCTTCATCACCATCAGGCGGGATTACAGCGGCTTTACCGGAAAATGGCAGGATCAGACCGGCTCACCGAACGAATTGTGGGACGGCGTGCGCTGCTAGGCGACACGCCCCATGGTGAGCGCAATCTGGTAAAGCGCGATGCCACTCGCCGTCGCGACATTGAGGCTGTCCAGCCCCGGCCGTTGCGGAATGCGCGCCGTGCGGAAGGAGGACAGGATGGTTTCCGGCAACCCCTCGCCTTCCGTGCCGAGCACCAGCGCGATGCGCCGCGCCGCCGGGATTTCCCCCACCGGCACCGCACCGCGCGGCGAAAGACCCCAGATCTCGTAGCCCGCCTCGGCCAGGCCCCGCAGCATCGCCTCGGCAGCGAGCCCGCGGGAAAACGGCACTGTCAGCACGGAGCCGACGGAAACCCGGATCGCCTTGCGGTAAAGCGGATCGCAGCTCGTCTCGTCTAGAAACACCGCATCCGCGCCGAAGGCGGCGGCATTGCGGAAGATCGAGCCGACATTGTCATGGTTGGAGAGGCCGCAGCCGGCGAGCACAAGGCTCGTTTCCGGCAGTGATGGCAGCAGCGCCGCCGCCTGCGCCGGCTTGCGGCCGAGCGCCAGCACGCCGCGATGCATGTTGAACCCGGCAATCGCATCGAAGACGGGCGCCGCGGCGACATAGACCGGCACGGTCTCCGGAAAGGAGGCGAGCACCTCGGCGACGCCCGCGACACGGCTTTCAAGAAGCAGGATTGCCTCCGCGGCAAAGCCGTTTTGCCGCGCCGGCGCGCTGCCGAGCATGCGCAGCACCACCGTGCCCTCGGCAATGAACAGGCCGTCGCGGCCCGTGAGATCGCGCTCGCGGATCGAGACGAAGCCAGCGATGCGCGGATCGCCAGCATCGTCGATACGGAGCGGTTCGGCCGCCATGGCGGATCAGTTGCCCTTGACGTCGATCTCGGCGACGATGCGGCTTGCCGCGATGTCGAAGAGGAAGGCCTTGCGCACGCCGTCCGCCATCACGCCGTAGAATAGGATCTGGCCGGCCGACTGCGACACGGCAGAGACGGCGAAACCATCGGGCAGCGTCGCGGTCGCCTTGACCGGCGCATCGCTCGGCACGGCAACGCCGCCGGCGACGGCCGCTTCCGGCTTGCTTTCGCGCGTGTTGATCTTGTAGACAATGGCCGCAAGCACCGCCATGAACATCAAAAGCATGATGCCGCCCGAGACCAGTTGCAGGCGCATCATCTTGCGACGGACGTTTTCCATCACCGGGTCGAGCGGCTTGTCTTCCTGATCGTCGTTTTCGATGTTGGACATGGCAAGGCGACCTTCCGGCAATGAGCTGAGTTGAACGATGACCGACCCCTTTAAAGAAGCCGAGGCGACAAGAAAAGTCCTGACGGTGCCGGAAGACGCCGAAGGACGCATCGACGCCTGGCTTGCGGCCACGCTTGCGGGCGATTTTTCGCGCAATCGCATCAAGGCGCTGATCGAGGAAGGGGCCGTGCTGGTCAACGGAACGGCGGTCGGCGAGCCGAAGCGCAAAGTCCATCCCGGCGACCGCGTCGAGATCGCCCTGCCGGAACCGCGCGATCCCGAGCCGCAGGCCGAGGACATCCCGATCGACGTGCTCTACGAGGATGACGACCTGATCGTGCTGGTGAAACCGGCTGGCCTCGTCGTGCATCCCGGCGCCGGAAACTGGACCGGCACGCTGGTCAACGCGCTCATTCACCATTGCGGCAAAACCCTTTCCGGGATCGGCGGCGTGCGCCGTCCGGGCATCGTGCACCGGCTCGACAAGGAGACGAGCGGCGTCATGGTCGTCGCCAAGAATGACGCCGCGCACCGACACCTCTCCGACCAGTTCGCCGACCACGGCCGCACCGGCCCGCTGGAGCGCGCCTACCAGGCGGTCGTCTGGGGCCGCCCCCGCCAGCTGAAGGGCACGATCGACGCACCGCTCGGCCGCGGCAACGACCGCACCAAGCGCGCCGTGAAGCGCGAGGACGCCGATGACGCCCGCGAGGCCATCACCCATTACGAAGTGGTGGAACGCTATGGCGAAACCCCCGATGCCACCAGCCTCGCCTCCCTCGTGGAATGCCATCTGGAAACCGGCCGCACGCACCAGATTCGCGTGCACATGGCGCACATCGGCCACCCGCTGGTCGGCGACCCGGAATATGGCGCCGCCTTCAAGACCAAGGCGAACCGCCTGCCGGACGAGGCGCGCAACGTCGTCAACGGTTTCCGCCGGCAGGCGCTGCACGCCTTCATGCTGCAGTTCGAGCATCCCGCCACCGGCGAGACCATGCATTTCGAAGCGCCGCCGCCGGAGGATCTCGAACGACTGATTTTGGCGCTGCGCGCAGTGGAAAATACCACCAAGCCTTGATTTCCGGGTACAAAACCCCACCTTGGGAATGTATCGAAAAATCCGCTTCGCCCGGCCCGCTTTCACGTATCCGTGAAACTCGCGGACGCTTGAACCATTGTTTCGCCATACCTATCTGTACACTCAGTGGGGTCGCCATGACCCACTGGGGAGCATGGTTGCTGACGGGGATCCGGTTTCAGAGGATCGTGCTCCGTACCAAGGCTTGCCGAATGGAAGCCGCTTCAGAAAGGGGTGCTGAATGGCCCGCAATACGCTGCCGTCGATCACGGCCGGAGAAGGTGGTCTCAACCGCTATCTCGATGAAATCCGCAAGTTTCCAATGCTTGAGCCGCAGCAGGAATACATGCTCGCCAAGCGTTACCAGGAGCACGGCGACCGCACCGCGGCGCATGAGCTCGTCACCAGCCATCTCCGGCTCGTGGCCAAGATCGCCATGGGCTATCGCGGCTACGGCCTGCCGATCGGCGAAGTCGTTTCCGAGGGCAATGTCGGCCTGATGCAGGCCGTCAAGAAGTTCGACCCGGAACGCGGCTTCCGTCTGGCGACCTATGCCATGTGGTGGATCAAGGCTTCGATCCAGGAATATATCCTGCGTTCGTGGTCGCTGGTGAAGATGGGCACGACTGCCAACCAGAAGCGCCTGTTCTTCAACCTGCGCCGCATGAAAAGCAAGATCCAGGCGATCAACGACGGCGATCTGAAGCCCGACCAGGTCAAGGAAATCGCGACCAAGCTGAAGGTTTCGGAAGACGAAGTCGTCTCGATGAACCAGCGCCTCACCGGCGATGCGTCGCTCAACGCGCCCATCAAGGCCGGCGAAGGCGAATCCGGCCAGTGGCAGGATTGGCTCGTCGACGACCATGACAGCCAGGAACAGACGCTGATCGAGCAGGACGAGCTGGGCACCCGCCGCGCCATGCTGGCGCGCGCCATGGGCGTGCTGAACGACCGCGAACGCCGCATCTTCGAGGCCCGCCGCCTCGCGGAGGATCCGGTGACGCTGGAAGAACTGTCGTCCGAGTTCGACATCAGCCGCGAGCGCGTGCGCCAGATCGAGGTCCGCGCCTTCGAGAAGGTGCAGGAAGCCGTGCAGAAATACGCGGCCGAACAGGCCCGCGCCGTGCGCGTCATCGAAGACGCCTGAGGCGAAGCGATAGTCCAAACGAAAAGGCCCGGCATCGCTGCCGGGCCTTTTTTGTTGTGAGAAGCGAACGGCCTTACTGGCTGCCGGCGGCGCCGAGCGTCGCCCAGGCCTTCATCACAGTGTCGAAGGCTTCCGTGCCCGCCGTGCCCTTGTCGAGCGTCATCAGCGCGCGCCGGCCGTTGCGGTAGGTGATAGGAATGTCGATCCAGCTACGCGTGCGCAACAGTTCGGTGTTCTTGGCGATCGCCTCCGGGAAGTCGTTGAGCGCGATCATGTGGAAGTCGTCGGTGATCTTCGCCGGCACCGCGATCAGCGCATCGCCGCGGTCCTGCTCGGTCCGCTTCATCGCCACGCGCTGCACGCTCTCGATGCCGCCGCCTTCGAAATTCTCCGGCAGCGAGAAGACGAGCTCGACGAGATGGCTTGCCGGCAGGGACCGGTCGCCGTTGCGGCGGAAGGTGATCAGCGCGGTCAGGCCCTTGGAGGGCACGTTGATCTGCGCGCGCACCACCGGCTCGGCCTTGGCCTCGCCGCCCGGCGATTCTTCCGCGCTCGACCAGGCGACCGTGCCTTCGATCGCCGTCGGCGCCGTCTGGCCGAGGCGCTCCTCATAGAGGAACATTTTCTGCGTAACGCCGATGGCGGCCGGCTGCTCGCCGGTGGTCGCGGGTGTCTGCGTGTCCGTCGTGGTCGCGGTGCCGGTGGTGCCGGCCGGCGTCTGCGTCGTGCCGTCCGTCGTGGTCGTCCCGGTGCCGGTGGTGCCGGCAGCGGCCGCGCCGTCCTCGGTCACCACACCTGCGGTTTCCGTCGACTGGGCGGCAACGGACTTGCCCTCTTCCGGCGTTGCGCCGTCCAGCGCTGCTGCCGGGCCTTCGTCGACTTCGGTGCCATCCGTCAGCAGGCGCTGGGTGAACTTGCCGTTGCCCGTCGGCGTGGCGGAGGCCACCTCGGTGTTCGGCGTGGTCGTGCCGGCGGCATTGTCCGTCGTCTCGGCCGTGTCGGCCGGCGTGGTGTTGGCCGGCAGGTTGCGGCCGCCTTCGGCGGTGTCGTTGGTCTGCTGCTGGGTTTCGGCCGGCGTCTCGGTCGAAGGCGCGGTGAACGAGGCGATACGCTCGTTGACCCAGCCGTTGACGGTATCGCGGTTGAACCAGTAGCCGGCACCCACACCGCCGACGATAGCGATGAGCGCGATCACGGCGGCAAGCGCGCCAAGATTGATACGCGACTTGCGCGGCTCGGCGCGGAAGGAGCGCTGCGGCGCGCGGGCCGGCTCGAAAGCGGGCGTGGACGATGCGGCTTCGGCAGTGGTGGCCGCCGCCACGGTGGATGCGGCAGCGACGCCAGCCTTCGGCGTATGGCCGAGAAGGTCGTCGAGATCGCCCCATTCCGGGCTCTTGGCGGTTTTTTCGCGCTCGGCTTCCGGCTGGGCAGCCTTGTCGTCCGGCCAGTCCCAGGCGAGCGGATCGCTGGCAACCGCCGGCGTCGGCTCGTGTTGCTCCACCTCGACCGCGACGGGGGCGGCCTCGTTCCAGTTCCACTGGGCTTCCGCCGAGGGCATGCGGGCATCCGCGACCGGCTCGGCTTCGGGCAGCTTCTCGTCGTGGACCGGGTAGACCCGGGCCTCCGGCTCCACGGCCGCGACGGTCTCCACCGCTTCGGCTTCCACGGGGCGATCCGGCTCCGGCTCCTGCCAGGAAGGCACGTAATCGTCGGCGGGCGCGGCCTCGACATGCCAGGACGGCTCGCTATGCGCCTCGGCTGCAACCGGCTGCGGCTCGTCCGCGACGCGCTCTTCCTCGACAACCGGCTCGGGCTCGACGGGGGTTTCGGCAACCGGCTCGTCTTCGATCACCGGCTCGACCGGCACGGCCTCGTGGACATGCTCGACCGGTTCGTTGTGCTGCTCCGGTTCGGCTTCCGCGACCACCTCTTCCGGCTCGTCGACGGGGACGGGTTCTTCCGCCACCGGCTCCGGCTGGACGACATCCTCGACGGGTTCCGGTGCAACATCGTCGGCGGGAAGCGCCTCGGCATGGTCGATCTCGACGCTGTCGATCGCCGCTTCGAGCTTGTCGAGCTGACGTTTCACCAGGTCATCGGAAGGGCGCGGGTTCATGGATTCGAGTTGCCGGCGCACAGCACCGCGCGCCTTCTCGTAAACCTTCTGCCGCATCTCGGCATTATTGTCCGAGAGGCCGTCCACGGCCCTCCGAATGACTGCTACAAAATCCGCCATCAGAACTTTCCGTCGTGTCCGCTCGCTATCTCATTGGAATACGTCACGGAACTGGTGTTGAGCTTGAGATTAGTCCTCAAACGGGTCGGTCACAAGTATCGTGTCCTCCCGCTCCGGACTGGTCGAAAGCAGGGCGACGGGCGCGCCGATCAGCTCTTCGACCTGTCGTACATATTTGATTGCCTGGGCCGGCAGGTCCGCCCAGCTGCGCGCGCCGACCGTCGATTCCTTCCAGCCTTCGAGCGTGATATAGACCGGCTCGACGCGGGCCTGCTGGCCCTGGCTTGCCGGAAGATAGTCGATTTCCTTGCCGTCGAGCTTGTAGGCGACGCAGATCTTCAACTCGTCGAGACCATCCAAAACGTCGAGCTTCGTGAGCGCGATGCCCGTGATGCCGGAGGTCTTCACGGTCTGGCGCACGAGAACCGAATCGAACCAGCCGCAGCGGCGCGGACGGCCGGTATTGACGCCGACTTCGCGGCCGACGGTCGAAAGGTGCTTGCCGATCTCGTCGTCGAGCTCGCACGGGAACGGCCCCTCGCCAACGCGGGTCGTGTAGGCCTTGGTGATGCCGAGCACATAACCGATCGCCGTCGGGCCGAGGCCGGAGCCGGCAGCGGCCTGACCCGCGACCGTGTTGGACGAGGTCACGAAGGGATAGGTGCCGTGGTCGTTGTCGAGCAGCGCGCCCTGCGCTCCTTCGAAGAGGATGCGGGAACCGGCCTTGCGGTGATCGTCGAGGATGCGCCAGACCTGGTCGACATAAGGCAGCACCCGGTCGGCGACTTCCATCAGTTCCTTCTCGATCGATTCCACCGAGATTTCCGCCAGGCCGAGGCCGCGGCGCAGCGCGTTGTGATGGGTCAGCAGCCGGTCGATCTTCGCCGGCAGCGCGTCCCTGTCGGCCAGATCGATGGCGCGGATGGCGCGGCGGCCGACCTTGTCTTCATAGGCGGGGCCGATGCCGCGCCGTGTCGTGCCGATCTTCGTGCCGCTGTTGGAGGCGGCATCTTCACGGAAACCGTCCAGATCACGGTGCAGGGACAGGATGAGCGGTGCGTTGTCGGCAATGCGCAGGATTTCCGGCGTGATGTTCACGCCTTGGGCGCGCAGCTTCTCGATTTCGGCGACGAAGTGATGGGGATCGACGACGACGCCGTTGCCAATGACGCTGAGCTTGCCGCGCACGAGGCCAGACGGCAGCAGCGCCAGCTTGTAGCTGACACCATCGATAACCAGGGTATGACCCGCATTGTGGCCGCCCTGATAGCGGACGATGACATCCGCGCGTTCGGAAAGCCAGTCGACAATCTTGCCCTTGCCTTCGTCACCCCATTGCGATCCGACCACCACGACGTTCGTCATTTCATCTTTCCCGTATTCGCAAGCGGATAGCCGCGTGCCTGACACAAACCCGCGCATCTATACTGTGTTGTCTTTGGGAATGCGACCCTGTTATGACGGCCACAATCCGCTTTTTACATGACATTCCGCGCTTTTTCGCCTTATGTGGGCCGCCTGCCGACGCACCCCGCGCCCTTCCCTCCACCGTCCGGATCACCCCGCCTTGAACAGCAGAGCCTATTTCTATCTCAGCGTCACCGCCCTTTTCTGGGGCGCGAACTCGGTGGCGGGCAAACTGGCGGTCGGCCATGTCAGCCCGATGGTGCTGACGACCTATCGCTGGATCGTCGCGCTCATCATCATCCTCGCCTTCATGATGCCGCAGGTGAAGCGCGACTGGCCGATGATCCGCAAGCACTGGCTCCAGCTTCTGCTCTACGGCATCTTCGGCTTCACGGCCTTCAATGCCCTGCTCTACACCGCGCTCGGCTATACCAGCGCCATCAATGCCGTCATCGAGCAGGCCGGCATTCCCATGCTGATCTTCGTCTTCAACTTCGTGCTGTTCCGCATCCAGGCCTCCATCGCCCAGATCATCGGCTTCAGCGTCACGCTCATCGGCGTGCTTGTAACAGCCGCTCATGGCGAATTCTCGGCACTGGCGGAGCTGGAATTCAACTTCGGCGATGCGCTGATGCTTTGCGCGGCCATCGTCTACGCCGCCTATACCGTGTCGCTGCGCTGGAAGCCGGAGTTGCACTGGCAGAGTTTCATTGCCGCCCCCGCCTTCGGCGCGCTCTTGAGCGCCATTCCGCTGTTCTTCTGGGAACTGTCGCGTGGTGCTGCGATCTTCCCGGATACGACGGGCTGGGCGATCGTGCTCTATGCCGGCATCTTCCCGTCGCTGCTCTCGCAGGTGCTTTACGTGCGCGGCGTCGAGATGATCGGCGCCAACCGGGCCGGCCTCTTCATCAACGCCATCCCCGTCTTCGGCACCATTCTCTCCGTGCTGCTGATCGGCGAGACGCTCTACTCCTTCCACGTCGTCGCCCTCCTCCTCGTGCTCGGCGGCATCGCCATTGCCGAGTGGGGCCGGCCGAAGGACAACAAAAAACCCGCCGGATGAGCCGGCGGGTTTCTTTTCGTCTTGGGAGGACGAAGTTTAGTCGACGTTGAAGACCAGCGACTTGACCTGGCGGATCGCGTCGTTGGTGCGCAGCTTGTTCAGCACATCGTCGGAGAGGGCGGCATCGACATAGAGCAGCGCGATCGCATCGCCGCCCTGCTTGTCGCGGCCAAGCTGGAAGTTCGCAATGTTGACGCCGGCCGCACCGAGCGTCGTGCCGATGAAGCCGATCATGCCGGGAACGTCCGTGTTGGTGATGTAGACCATGTGGTTGCCCACATCAGCGTCGAGGTTGATGCCCTTGATCTGGATGAACCGCGGCTTGCCATCGGAGAAGACGGTGCCGGCGATCGACCGCGTCTGGTTCTCCGTCTTGACGGTCAGGCGGATGTAGCCGTCGAAGACGCCCGACTTGTCGCGCTTGACCTCGGACAGGATGACGCCCTTTTCCTTGATCATGACCGGCGCCGAAACCATGTTGACGTCGGAAACCTGGGTGCGGATGAGACCGGCAAGTGCAGCACTCGTCAGCGCCTTGGTGTTCATCGTCGCGGTCGCGCCGTCGTAGAGGATCTCGATTTCCTTGATCGCGCTTTCCGTGACCTGGCCGACGAAGGCGCCGAGCACGTCGGCAAGCCGGATGAACGGCTTCAGGATCGGCGCTTCCTCGGCGGTGATCGATGGCATGTTGATGGCGTTGGAAACGGCACCACGCACCAGGTAATCCGACATCTGTTCGGCGACTTGCAGGGCGACATTCTCCTGCGCTTCCGTGGTCGACGCGCCGAGATGCGGCGTGCAGACGACGTTCGGCAGGCCGAAGAGCGGGCTTTCCTTGGCGGGTTCGACTTCGAAGACGTCGAAGCCGGCGCCGGCGACCTTGCCGGACTTCAGCGCTTCGGCGAGATCCGCCTCGACGACGAGGCCGCCGCGGGCGCAGTTCACGATGCGCACGCCGTCCTTCATCTTGGCGATCGCCGCCGCATCGATGATGTTGCGGGTCTTGTCCGTCAGCGGCACGTGCATGGTGATGAAATCGGCCTCGGCGAACAGTTCGTCGAGCTCGACCTTCTTCACGCCCATTTCCTCGGCGCGCTCCTTGGAGAGGAACGGGTCATAGGCGATGACGTGCATCTTGAGGCCTATGGCGCGCGAGCAGACGATCGAGCCGATATTGCCGGCGCCGATGACGCCGAGCGTCTTGCCGGTGATCTCGACGCCCATGAACTTCGACTTCTCCCACTTGCCGGCCTGCGTGGAGGTGTCGGCAGCGGGAAGCTGGCGGGCGACGGCGAACATCAGGGCGATGGCGTGTTCCGCCGTGGTGATCGAGTTCCCGAACGGCGTGTTCATGACGATGATGCCGCGGCGCGAGGCGGCCGGGATATCGACATTGTCGACGCCGATGCCGGCGCGGCCGATGACCTTGAGGTTGGTCGCCGCCGCGATCAGCTTTTCCGTCGCCTTGGTGGCGGAGCGGATAGCGAGGCCGTCATAGTTGCCGATGATTTCGGCGAGCTTGTCCTTGTCCTTGCCGAGCTGCGGCTGGAAATCGACATCGACGCCGCGATCGCGAAAGATCTGGACGGCGGTTTCCGACAGTTCATCGGATACGAGTACGCGAGGTGCCATGGGAGGCCTCCTTCAATTGAGTCTAGGGAGATGAGATCAAAGGTGGCTTCGCCCAGAGGACGAAGCCGGTCGCGAAAAAATCAGGCCGCAGCCTTGGCAAGCGTCGCCTTCTGGGTCTCGAAAGCCCAGGTCAGCCACGGCATCAGCGCTTCGAGGTCCGCGGTGTCGATGGTCGCACCGGCCCAGATGCGCAGGCCCGACGGGGCGTCGCGGTAGGCGCCGATGTCATAGGCGACACCCTGCTTTTCGAGCAGGGCGACGAGACCCTTGGCAAAGGCGGCCTGTGCATCGGCGTCGAGCGCTGCCACGTCCTTGTCGGCGATGGTCAGGCAGACCGAAGTGTTGGAGCGCGTTTCCGGCGCCTGGGCCAGGTTGGCGATCCAGTCGTTATTCTCGACGAAGTCGAAGATCACCTTGGCATTCGCATCAGCGCGCGCCATCAGCGCCTTGAGGCCGCCGATCTCCTTGGCCCAGAGCAACGCATCGATATAGTCTTCGACGCAGAGCATGGAGGGCGTGTTGATCGTCTCGCCCTGGAAGATGCCCTCGATGATCTTGCCGCCCTTGGTCATGCGGAAGATCTTCGGCATCGGCCAGGAAGGCGTGTAGCTTTCCAAGCGCTCGACGGCCCGCGGCGACAGGATGATAACGCCATGCGCGCCCTCGCCGCCCAGCACCTTCTGCCAGGAGAAGGTCACGACGTCGAGCTTGGCGAAATCGAGGTTCTGGGCAAACGCGGCCGAAGTTGCGTCGCAAATGGTGAGGCCCTTGCGGTCTGCGGGAATGAAGTCCGCGTTGGCGACGCGCACGCCGGAGGTCGTGCCGTTCCAGGTGAAGACCACGTCACGGTCGAAATCGATCGTGGAAAGGTCGGGCAGCAGGCCGTAGTCGGCCGTGATCTTGCGGGTGTCGGGGAGCTTAAGCTCCTTCACCACGTCGGAAACCCAGCCCGAGCCGAAGCTTTCCCAGGCGACCATGTCGACGCCGCGCGGGCCGAGCAGCGACCACAGCGCCATCTCGACGGCGCCGGTATCGGAGGCCGGCACGATGCCGATGCGGTAATCCGCCGGCACTTCCAGGATTTCACGGGTGAGGTCGATGGCCTGCTTGAGCTTGGTCTTGCCGACCTTGGCGCGGTGCGAACGACCGAGCGCGGCATCGGAAAGCGCTTCGAGCGACCAGTTGGGGCGCTTCGAGCAAGGGCCAGAAGAAAAATGGGTGTTGTTCGGACGCACGTCCGGAGCGGCGACGGTCTTCGTCATGATTGCTATCCTTCCAGATAGATAGCTCCTCGTTGGGGAGGAGTGTCCCGCCGCCGTGAATATGGAAGAGACCTTTTGAAGTCAAGCGGATTATGTCGCGAACGAAAAATAATCCGGCGCAATGGAAACGGCGCGCCGGTTGCCCGACGCGCCGCTCCAGAAACCGATGGGATGGACCTTACCAGGTGGTGACGCGGATACCGGCGCGGATCTCGTGCTTCTGGAAACCGTCGTCACGCCCGCGGGCGCTCACCGTGCCGACGCCCGGCACTTCGGTGCTGCCACTAAACATCTTGCCGCCGGCCATGTCGGTGAAGCGGTAGCCGAGGTCGAGCTTCACACGGTTGGTGAGATCGACCGAGGCGCCGGCCATCAGCGCATAGGTGAAGCGCCAGCTGTCGCCGCCCTTCACCCGGAGTTCCTCGAAGGTCTGCCCGCCGCAGGAACCCGTGCCGTTTTCGCAGTTTGCCTTGGCCCGGAAGCTGTCCCAGTTCATGTAGGTCACGCCCGCGCCGGCGCCGACATAGGGCGTGATGCCGGCATAGGTGCCGAGATCCACATAGCCGTTGGCAAGGAGGTGGGCGGCGTTGTAGTCCGCCTTCTGGCCGAGGCGGCAGGTCGTGCCGGCCGGCGCCGTGATGCAGGGCGAATCGATGTCGGAACCGCCGCGCAGCGAACCGCTGAAGAAATCCGTCGTCAGGTCGGCGCGCAGGAAATTGTTGAACTGGTAGCCCATGCCGACGCCGTAGGAGACCGGCTTGGAGAAGCGCGCATCGTCGAAGTCGCCTTCGGCAAAGGTCGAGCCGAACGCCTCGATCCGGTAGTCCGGCTTGTCATGGTTGACCCATCCGGCATAACCGAGATCGCCGCGGATGTACCAGCCTTCCGCCACCCCGCTCTCGGACACGTCGATTTCCGGCGCGTTGATGATGTCGAGGTCGCTCGCCAGCGCGCTCGTCGCGATGAGGCCGGCAAAAACGGCGATGCCAAGCGGTGCGATACGACGAAACATGGTCTCATCCCTTGAGGCCGGCACGGCCGGCGGTTGCGTGGAGGGTGCGAGGCCACGCATCGGGGGCCGCCTTACACCGTTGGTTAACCATAAATCTTAAGGAATGAAGAAACGGTTAAGTGGCCGGTTTTCCAGGCGATCGGCAAAACAAAAGGCCGCCCCGAAGGGCGGCCTTGAGAAGAGGTTCGGCATGATGCCGCTTACTTGTAGACCGGCTGCTCGACCGGGATGTCGACCGGCGGGATATAGGCCTGCTGTTCGCAGCCGTTGAAGGAGTAACGCAGACCGGCGCGCGCCTCGTGGCTGTAGAAGCCCTTGTCGCGGCCCGGACCGCCGCCGACATTGTAGCCGAACATGTTGCCCTTGGTGACGTGGCGGAAGCGGTAGCCGAGGTCGGCCTTCAGGTTGCAGGTCAGGTCGACGGAGGCGCCGGCCATCAGCGCATAGGTGAAGCGCCAGCTCTTCTTGCCGCGGTGGTGGAAGGTCGGATCGCAGTTCGTCGGATCGCCGTCGTCGCAAGACGTGTTGTCGAGGCCCTTCCAGTTCACGTACGTGCCACCGATACCGGCGCCGACATAGGGCGTGATCGAGCCGTAGGTGCCGATGTCCACATAGGCGTTAGCGAGCAGGCTGAGCGCGGTGAGCGACGAGACGTCCCGCGACGTGCAGTTCGGCGAAACGCCGCAGCCGCCCGAGGTCGAGCCCTTGAACTTCGACTTGAACATGTAGTCGAGCGTCACGTCCGTGCGGAAGTGCTCGTTGATCTGGTAACCGACACCGCCGCCGAGCGTGAAGCCGCTCTTCAGGTCCGTGGAGTCGAATTCACGAACGCGGTCGTTGGAGCCCTGGAAGTATTTCGCGCCGCGCAGCTTGTTATAGGACCAGCCCGTGTCGCCGCGCAGATACCACCCGCCCGTCTCGATGATGGCTTCCTGCACCGGTGCCTCTACGACCTCCGGCTGGTAGATATCGGCTGCGTAGCCGGTCGTGCCCGTCAGCAGGACCGCAACGACGCCACTCAAAACTTTCCTCATGGCCTTGCTCCAATAGGCTTTTGCTTGGCATGCCCGGCACACCGGATTCCAAGTCCCTCGATCAGGAGTGGATAATGGCGAGGAAAGGTTAAGGGCCGATTAACTACAAACATTTACCGTCTTTGTTAACGAGCGTTCACGCATTCGGTAAACAACATCTAAAATCTGAGTAATCTTCAAAAGAACTTCATCGGCAAAAAAGAAAAAGGCCGGCGCATTGGCACCGGCCCTTAAGAATAGATGAATCGAACAGGATCAGGCGGCGTTGCGCACGGAACCTATTACGGCGACCAGGTCGTCGACGATGCGCTCCACCTTCGCCCGGTCGTCGCCCTCCGCCATGACGCGGATCAGCGGTTCGGTGCCGGAGGGGCGGATGAGCAGGCGGCCGCTCTTGGCGAGCTCGCCTTCGGCATCGGCGATCGCCTGACGCACCGCCGCATCCTCCAGCGGCTGGCCCGCCTGGATGCGCACGTTCTTCAGCACCTGCGGCACCGGCTCGAAGCGGTTGCACACCTCGCTCACCGTCTTGCCGTTGCGCTTGACGCAGGCGAGCACCTGGAGGGCGGCAACGAGGCCGTCACCGGTCGTGCCGAAATCCGACAGCACGATATGGCCGGACTGTTCGCCCCCGACATTATAATCGTGCTGGCGCATATGCTCGACGACATAGCGGTCGCCGACCTTGGTGCGCTCAAGGCCGAGGCCCTTGGCGGTGAGGAACCGTTCAAGCCCAAGGTTCGACATGACGGTGGCGACGATGCCGCCGCCGCGCAGCATGCCATCGGCCGCCCAGCTTTCGGCGATAACGGCCATCAGCTGGTCGCCGTCGATGATCTTGCCGTTCTCGTCGATGATCTGCACGCGGTCGGCGTCGCCATCGAGCGCAATGCCGATATCGGCGCGCACCTCGTGCACCTTGCGCTGCAGGGCATCCGGATGCGTCGAGCCGCATTCGAGGTTGATGTTGAGGCCGTCCGGCTCATTGCCGATCGTCACGACGTCGGCACCCAGTTCCCAGAGTGCCGCCGGCGCCACACGGTAGGCGGCGCCATTGGCGCAGTCGATCGCGACGCGCAGGCCCTTCAGCGTCACGTCGCGCGGCAGGGTGCGCTTGGCATGTTCGATATAGCGATCATGCACGCCGTCGATGCGCTTGGCGCGGCCGATCTCGGCGGACTTGGCGAGCTGCGCCGTGATGTCCTTGTCGAGCAGATCCTCGATTTCCATCTCGATCTCGTCGGAAAGCTTGTAACCATCCGGGCCGAAGAGCTTGATGCCGTTGTCATAGAACGGGTTGTGCGAGGCGGAGATCATCACGCCGATATCGGCGCGCAGCGAGCGCGTCAGCATGGCGACGGCGGGCGTGGGGATCGGGCCGAGGATGAAGGCATCGATGCCGGCGGCGGTGAAACCCGCCACCATGGCGTTTTCCAGCATGTAGCCGGAGAGGCGCGTGTCCTTGCCGATCACCACGCGGTGGCGGTGCGCGCCGCGGCGGAAGAGCGTGCCCACGGCAATGCCGACCCGCATGGCAAGGTCCGGCGTCATCGGGAAGATGTTGGATTGTCCCCGGATACCGTCCGTGCCGAAATAACGACGTTTCATGTTCTCTCCTGAAAATCGCCGGCCTGGGCTGCGCTTATAGCGCTGCGCCCGGCTCTCAAGCGTCCATTCTGCCGCCCGCGCGTCCATCTCAGGGCAGAAGGCCGAAATACAATAATTCCGCCCTGTAATCTAATCCTTAAAACGGCGTAGAGCTGTCATACTTCTTTGCCACAAAAGCCGGCAAAGAGCATCCACCGCCCTATCAGAATTCATTACAGCCCGTTACCTAAAGAAAACGGCCGGAAAAGGATTTCCGGCCGTTTTCAATTCGGTCGATGGGATCGCTTATTGCGGCTGCGGTTCGAGACCGCCTTCCGCCTCGCCACCCTTCTTGTGGCCGGCCTTCGGCACGGCCGAACCGCGGTGCGGCGGCGTGTCGTCGCCGAGGTCGCGCGCGGGCTTTTCGCCACGGATCAGCGCCTTGATCTCTTCACCCGTCAGCGTCTCATATTCGAGCAGGCCTTCGGCCAGCGCCACGAATTCATGGTTCTGTTCGGTGATGATACGCTTGGCCTCGGAATAGGCCTCGTCGATCAGGCGGCGGATCTCGTTGTCGATCTTCTGCGCGGTCGCTTCAGAAACGTTCTTCTGCTGCGCGACCGAATGGCCGAGGAAGACTTCCTGCTGGTTTTCACCATAGGCGACCTGGCCGAGCTGGTCGGAGAAGCCCCACTGGGTCACCATCGCGCGGGCGAGCTTGGTCGCCTGCTCAATGTCCGAGGATGCGCCGGAGGTAATGTTGTCCTTGCCGAAGGTGATTTCCTCGGCAACGCGACCGCCCATCATGATGGCGAGGCGCGAGACCATCCACTTGTAGCTCATCGAGTAGCGGTCGCCTTCCGGCAACTGCATGACCATGCCGAGTGCACGGCCGCGCGGAATGATCGTCGCCTTGTGCAACGGATCGGCGAGCGGAACCTTGAGCGCGACGATGGCATGGCCGGCCTCGTGATAGGCCGTCAGCTTCTTCTCCGCCTCGGTCATCGCGGAGGAGCGGCGCTCTGCGCCCATCATGATCTTGTCCTTGGCGTCCTCGAACTCCTGCATGGTGACGAGGCGCTTGTTGCGACGCGCGGCCATCAGGGCAGATTCGTTGACGAGGTTCATCAGGTCGGCACCGGAGAAGCCGGGCGTACCGCGGGCAAGGATCTTGAGGTCGACGTTCGGCGCGAGCGGCACGTTGCGCACATGCACCTTGAGGATGCGCTCGCGGCCGACGATATCCGGGTTCGGCACGACGACCTGGCGGTCGAAACGGCCCGGACGCAGCAGCGCCGGGTCGAGAACGTCCGGACGGTTGGTCGCAGCGATCAGGATGATGCCTTCGTTCGCTTCAAAGCCGTCCATCTCGACAAGGAGCTGGTTCAGCGTCTGCTCGCGTTCGTCATTGCCGCCGCCGAGACCGGCGCCGCGATGACGGCCGACGGCATCGATTTCGTCGATGAAGATGATGCAGGGTGCGTTCTTCTTCGCCTGCTCGAACATGTCGCGCACACGGGATGCACCGACACCGACGAACATTTCGACGAAGTCCGAACCGGAAATGGTGAAGAAGGGCACGTTCGCCTCGCCCGCGACGGAACGTGCGAGCAGCGTCTTACCGGTACCGGGCGGGCCGACGAGCAGCACGCCGCGCGGAATGCGGCCACCGAGGCGCTGGAATTTCTGCGGGTCGCGCAGGAATTCGACGATTTCCTCGAGGTCCTGCTTGGCTTCATCGACGCCGGCGACATCAGCAAAGGTGACGCGGCCATGCGCTTCGGTCAAAAGCTTGGCCTTCGACTTGCCGAAACCCATGGCGCCACGCGAGCCACCCTGCATCTGGCGCATGAAGAACAGCCAGACGCCGAGGATCAGAAGCATCGGCAGCAATGTGCCGATATAGCTCAGGAACCCGGACGAACCGTCCGTCTCCGGCCGTGCGCTGACGACGACGTTCTTCGCCTCCAGGCGCTGGACGAGCGAGTTGTCGCCGGTCGGCGCATAGGTCTGGAAGGTCGCGCCGGTCTCGACATAGCTGCCGACAATCTTCTCGCCGGTGATGACGACTTCCTTCACCCGGCTCGAGTCGACCTCTTTGAGGAACTGCGAATAGGGGATTTCCCGCGAGCCGGTCTGCGCCGGGCTCGTCTGGAACATGCTGAACAGCGCGATCAGCAGGAGGGCGATGATCGCCCACAGGGCGAAGTTTCGGAAATTGGGATTCATCGAACTTTCCGGGCACTTTCCCGGCCGGGGTCTCCCAGCCGCTTCTTTGATGCCTAACATAGGGTCGCCGTGCGGCCTTGCCAAGGCAAAGCGCGCGCCCCCGGGGCTTTTCTCATAATATCGTCAACGCCGGAGAAGCTTCGGCATCGACAGTCATCGATACTTTAGCACAACGCTTTCGCCCGCGCCTTCATTCGTTAGGCGGAGACGAAAACGCCGGGCGCCCGAAAATTGCCGCGAGCGCATTGGCAAGCGGCAGATCGAAACGCGGCAGGAAACGGGCATAGGGCGCGATCTGCCGCTCGATTACCGCTTCCTCCGCAGGCACCACCCCGCCCTGCTCGAAATTCAGGCATAGCATGGCACGGCTGGCGCGCAGAGCCGGTCCGCGAAGGCCGGTGCCATCGGTTTCACCGGCCGGCGACACCACGATCGTCTGGCCGCTCCGGTTGGTCACGCGGAACCTGCCGTCCCACATGGCAGCCTCCCCTGCCGGGAGCACGGCGCGCTCGATTCCGCGATATTCGCGATAGAGGAACAAATCCTCGCGGCGGCGGTCGAAGACCACGCGGCCGGCGGTCAGCCGCGACAGTGTGCCGCTGGCGAGAAAGGCCCGCAAGCGCTCGGCCGACGCTGCCTCCAGCGCATGCACCCGACCTCCCACCGTCGCCGCCAATAGCAGCAGGCCGCGCCATGCCGACGGATCGGCCAGGACGATATCGATCGCGGCCGATTCCATCGCGACGAAGGCCTCGCCGGCTCGAACATTTCCGGCGAGAAAGCCCGCCGCGCGCTCAGAATGCAACGCCCTGTCATCGTTGGCCTGTTCTGGCGCCTCGCCCCTTTGGCGCAGGCGCACCCGTTCGAAACGGGGATTGTCGTTGCTCGGGTCGTCGAGCCAGCTCTCGCCATGAGCGACGAGAAACGCCCTGATAACGGCCCGTTCCACCAAGAGGAACGGCCGCAACAGCCATACAGAGCCGTTCAGCAAAACGGCATCCGCCATGCCGGAAAGGCCGATGCCCTCAGGCGCACGCGCGGCGCGCATCGCAACCGTTTCGTTCTGGTCATCGCTGTTATGGGCGGCGAGGATTGCGTCCGCGCCCATTTCGATGGCGGCCTCGGTGAGCAGGTCGTATCGTTTTTCACGGGCGGCGGCTTGCAGGCCGGCAGCGGGTTTGTCGCCGTGCCAGCGGCGGGTGACATGCGCGATGCCATGCCGCGCGCAAAGCGCTTCGACCCACCTTGCCTCCTCGGCCGAGCCGGCGCGAAGATCGTGGTCGATGGTGCAGGCGGAAAGGGTGATGTCCGGATAGCGCCCGGTCGCGCAGAGCGTGGCAAGCGCCACGAGGAGCCCGGTCGAATCGCTGCCGCCGGAAATAGCGATCAGCAGCCGCGCGGGGCGCTTGAAACTGTTCAGCAAACGGCCGGCTGCCTCTGCGACGGGATTTCCCGCGCGGGCCACGGCGTTTGCCCGGTCGGCAATCAGCAGGACAGGCGGCCCTGTTCGGACGTGACCTTGCTCTTCACGGCCTTGGAGGCGTTCGGATACCGCTTGTTCACTTCGCGCAGCGTCGCGCAGGCGGTCTCGCGGTTGTCGAGGGCGGCAAGCGACATGCCGAGCTTCAGCAGCATTTCCGGCGCCTTCTTCGACTTGCTGAACGTCTGGTGCGCGTTCAGGAAGGTCTTTGCGGCATCATTGAAATTGCCCTGCGAATATTGTGCTTCGCCGAGCCAGAAATTGGCGTCCGCCGCCTTCTCGCCGCTCGGGAAGATGTCGAGATAGTCGCGGAATTCACGCTCGGCGAGCTGGTAATCGCCGGAAAGTACATGGCCGTAGGCGACCTGGTAGAGATCGTCCGGATTGTCGAGCGAAGCCGTCGACGACTGCGAGGCCGCCGGCAGGCCGCCATCGACGCCCGGCAGCGAATTGTCGTTGCCGATCGAGGCGCTCTGGTTGTCGAGGTCCGGGTTCGTCGCAGCACCGATCGGGTTGCCGTTCTCGTCGAACTTGATGGAGCCGAGCTCCTGCGGCCCGGCGGCGCCATTGCCGTTTTCGGCATCCAGCGTGTCGGTCCCGGCGGTATCATCCGCCGGCACCCTGTTCGAAGCGATCTGCTGGTCGGCCGTGCCGCCATTCACCGGCTTGTCGAGCGCGCCGCTCTTGCCGGAGCCGCCGCTCTTTTCGATTTCCTGGAAGCGGTACTCGTTGTCTTCCTGCGTCTTGCGGAGCTGTTCCTGCATCTGGAGGAGCTGGTAGCTCATTTCCTCGATGCGGCCGTTGAGGCTGCGGATCTGCTCTTCGAGCTGGCCGACGCGCGGATCCATGGCCTGCGCCAGGATCACGTTGCCCTCACCCGACCGTTCGCTGTGGGCCGGCAGGAAGCCGTTCGCCAGCGCCGACAGCGGCGAAGCGCTGATCGGCCCGACCATGCCTGCTACCGCTGCGAGACTGAGAACGCCTGCCGCGACAAGTTTCTTCATCTATCTTCGTCCTGTTGGTCCCATGATGCGCCGAAGCGCCGCCGAAGAGTTTTCCCATATGCTCTCAAAAAGCAACGGAGTTCGGCCAAAGTGTGTTGAAAAAAGAAAGGCGGCCTCTCGGCCGCCTTTCGCACCATCCTTCCGAAGAAGGAATTACATGCCGGCGCCGCCGAGAACGGTGACAGCGCGGCGGTTCTGCGACCAGCAGGAAATGTCGTCGCAGACGGCGACCGGCTTTTCCTTGCCGTAGGAGATGGTCTTCATGCGGTTTGCCGGAATGCCGCGCGATGCGAGGTACTGGCGGGTCGCGGCAGCGCGGCGTGCGCCGAGCGCGAGGTTGTATTCACGCGTACCGCGTTCATCGGCATGGCCTTCGACCGTGATCGCGTAGTTCGGGTAGCGCTGCAGCCACTGGGCCTGGCGATCGAGCGTCGCTGCGGCATCGGCGCGAACCGACGAGGAGTCGGTGTCGAAGAAGATGCGGTCGCCGACATTGACCGTGAAGTCCTGCTGCGAGCCCGGCGTCGCGGCACCGGCGCCGCCGTTGAGGCCGAGGTCGCCGGCATTGTTCGGCATGTTCTTCTTGGAGGCGCAGCCTGCAAGGGCGAGCGTCATGAACAGGGCGATCATCACCGGGTTGCGGGCGATGGTCTGCATGCGGCCAGCGGCCGGGGAATGAATGCGGCTCATGAGCCGGTCTCCTTGCGTCAGTTCTTGCGTCAAGTTCATTGAAGCAGCGGTTTCAATCAGGGTTGCCAGACTGTAACCGCGAGCGGTTAATCCGCATTCAACGATTATGGTTAACGATTGCTTGTAAGACCGTCCCCGGCCCCTTGCCTAAAACGGAAACGGGCCTGCCCGTCTCGCCTTGCGCCCTGATTTACAGGACTTTGCGGCAAGAACGCGGCAGGCCCGCCACATATATGGTGCTACTCCAGAAGCGGCGACCAGGCCGGGTCGGAAGCGAAGCCCTTGGTCTGCACGGCCTGCTCGTTATAGCCGGAAAGGTCGATCGAATAGATCTGCGGACCACCAGCGCCGGCCGCCTGGCGGAAGAACATCAGCACGCGGCCGTTCGGCGCCCAGGTCGGGCCTTCATTGTGGAAGCCGGAGGTGAGGATGCGCTCGCCCGAACCGTCCGTCTTCATCACGCCGATCGAAAACTTGCCACCCGACTGCTTGGTAAAGGCGATGAGGTCGCCGCGCGGAGACCAGACCGGCGTGGAATAGGAGCCGTCGCCGAAGGAGATGCGGCGCTGGTTGGAGCCGTCGGCGCCCATCACGTAGAGCTGCGGCTTTCCGCCGCGGTCGCTTTCGAAGACGACCTGCGTGCCATCCGGCGAGTAGGAGGGCGAGGTGTCGATCGCCGCCGTCGAGGTGAGTCGCGTCGTGGTGCGCGAGCGCAGGTCCATCGTGTAGATGTTGGAATTGCCTTCCTGCTGCAAACTCATGATGACCTTCTGGCCATCCGGCGAGAAACGCGGCGAGAAGGTCATGCCCGGGAAGTTGCCGACCACCTCGCGCTGCCCTGTCTCAAGCTGGAGCAGGTAGACGCGCGGCTGGTTGCCCTCGAAGGACATGTAGGTGATTTCCTGGCGGTTTGGCGAGAAGCGCGGCGTCAGCACCAGCTCGTTGGCGTTGGTCAGCGCGCGAGCGTTGAAACCGTCCTGGTCCATGATGGCGAGCTGGCGCTTGCGAGCCGTCTTCGGGCCACTTTCGGCGACATAGACGACGCGGGTATCGAAGTAGCCCTTCTCACCGGTCAGGCGCTCATAGATCGCATCCGCAATGATATGCGCGACGCGGCGCCAATTTTCCGGCTGCGTGTAGAACTGCTGGCCGGTCAGCTGCTGGCCGGCAAAGGTGTCCCACAGGCGGAATTCGGCGCGCAGGCGCCCGTCGCCCTCCTGCGTCACGCGGCCCGTGACGAGCGCCTGCGCATTGATGACCTTCCAGTCGTCGAAGCGCGGCGGCTGGTCGGGGTTGGAAATCTTCTCGATGAAGGCCTGCTTGTTGACCGGTGCGAAGAGACCGGACCGCTTCAGGTCGGCCGCGATCACGTCGGTGATGCGCTGGCCGAGATCGCCGGCCGCGACGAAATCCGTCACCGCGATCGGCAGCGGTTCGACGTTACCCTTGTTGATGTTGATTTCCACGAGCGCCCAGGCCTGCGGCAGGCTAGCCACGAGGCCGGTCAGCACGACCAGGAATCGGAGGAGGTTGCGTCTGAACATCTATCTAGGCCTTCCTAGGTTCTTACATCATCTGGCTGGGGTCGAAGTTCACGATGACTTCGCTCCAGGCGTCATATTTTTCAGGTGGCAGGCCCTTGAAGGGCCGCGATTTCATGATGGCTCGGCGGGCACCGCCGGCAAGCGCGCGGCGTGCGGAATCCGAACCGCCCGTCGCCACAACTTCCGGCTCGCCGATAATGTCGCCGTTCTGGTCGAGCTGCATCTTGACCTGGATGCGCACGTCGGCAGCATCGGCAAGGCCGGGGATGATCGACCAGTTGTTCTGGATCTGGCCGCGTAGCGCGTCCATTTCGCTCAAGGAGAGCTTGGTGCCGCTCGTCGTCTTCTTGCCGCCGAGGGCTGCTTGCTCCTGCGAGCGCTTGGCGCCGCCGCCAGCCGCTTTTTCCTTGTTGAGAAGGGCTGCAACCTCGTCGGCGTTGAAGTCGCTGTCGTTCAGCGAACTCGCCTTTTCCTGCTTCTTCTTCTGGTCCTTCTTGCGGTCCGGCGTCTTGGCGGTCTCGGCCTTTGCCGTTTCCACCTTCTTTTCCTCGGGCTTTTCCGCGGTCTCGGTCTTCTTCGGCTCGATCTTCGGCTTCATCTCGGGAAGCGGGATCTTGTCGGGAAGCGCTTCGGCCTCCTCGGCCTCTGCCGGCTTTTCCTCCGAGGGAGTCGCCTCGGGCTTCGGGTCCGGCTTGACCTCCTGCTTGGTCTCGGGCAGTGCCGCGACCTCGGTCGAGGGCTCGCTGGCGGTTTCTTCCTGCTTGACGTCCTCGACGGGCTTGGTGTCCGGCGTCTGGACGACCTTTTCGGCCTTTTCCGGTGCGGCCGCGGTCTCGATATCGCGCGGCTTTTCCTCCGGCGTCGGCAGGTTCTTCAGGTCGACGTCGTTTTCGCCGGCATTTTCCGCATTCTCGACCGGGGTTTCTTTCTTGGTCGGAACCGGCGCCGCCTTTTCCTTCATTTCGGCTTTCTTGTCGCCCTGCTGGATCTGCGTCAGCTCCTCGATCGACACGATATCGACCGGCATGGCCTCGACGTTGGCGACGTCGAAGCTTTCAGGACTGCCGAGCGAAACCAGCGCCCAGGTCAGAACCAGGGTGTGGAGCACGGCGGATGTGGCGAGACTGCCCTTCATGGCGCGCAATCAATTGTCCGGTTTCTGATCGGTGACGAGGCCGATATTGGTGAACCCGCCCGCCTGGATGCGCGACATCACGTCGGCGACGATGCCATAGGGCGCATTGCCGTCGCCGCGCACGAAGACGCGCTCGGTATAACCCGTCGTCGCCACGGCCTGGAGCTTGGCGGCAACTTCGTCGATCGGGATCGGCGTTTCCTGCAGGAAGACCTGGCCGTCGGCCTTGACCGAAACGGTGATGGGCTGCGTATCGGCATTCAGCGCGCTCGCCTTCGTCTTCGGCAGGTCGATCGGCACGCCAACCGTCATCAGGGGTGCGGCCACCATGAAGATGATCAGCAACACCAGCATGACGTCGACGAACGGCGTTACGTTGATCTCGCTCATGGGAGCCTTCTTGCCCCCGCCGCGACGACGGCGGCCACCGCCCGAATTTTTTGTACCGACTGACATGCCCATGGCGTCGTCTCCGTCTCAGGACAGGATTACTGCGCCGCGGCGCGCGGCTGCAGCTTCTCGTCGATCTGGCGCGAGAGGATGGCGGAGAATTCGTCCGCAAACCCTTCCATGCGCGCCGTCAGCTTGCCGGCATCTGCGGAGAACTTGTTGTAGGCAATAACCGCCGGAATTGCGGCAAGAAGGCCGATGGCGGTCGCAAGAAGCGCTTCGGCGATACCGGGTGCCACGACCGCAAGGCTCGTCTGCTTGGAACCGGCGATCGCCTGGAACGAGGTCATGATGCCGACGACCGTGCCGAACAGGCCGACGAAGGGCGCCGAGGAGCCGATGGTCGCCAGCGACCCGAGCCGCGCTTCCAGCGTTTCGGATTCGCGCGACAGCGTCACGTCCATCGCCCGGTCGATACGCATCTGCAGCCCGATCGGCGATCGCGCGCCGCGCTCGAAACTCTTCTTCCATTCCCGCATCGCCGCCACGAAGATGGCGCTCATGCCGGAGGTCTGGCGGTCGGAGAGCGTGCGATAAAGCTCCTCCAGCGACTGCCCGGACCAGAAGACCTGCTCGAAACTATCGAGCTGGCGACGGGCCTTGCCGTAGCTCACCGTCTTGTCGACGACGATCGCCCACGTCCACACGGACGCGGCGATAAGGCCGAGCATGACCAGCTTGACGACGAACCCGGCTTGCATGAAGAGCGCCCAAAGGGTCACGCTGCCTGCCGCTTCCAAACCCACTTGTTCCATAGACCTATGTCCCCGAATCCAAACACCCGGCACGGGCCTTTGCGGCCACGACCGGGTAACATTCACGCCTTCGCGGTCTCCTGGGAGGTGGAACCCGCAATCGGCATTCACAAACACGACGTCGCAGCCAAGGATTTTCACCCGCACCCGCTTCGCATGTCCGTCAAGAATGTCCGGTTGATGCCGCCGGCCGCCATGCCGGTCAAACGCTTACAACCTGCCTTCTTGACGGCAAATTTGGTTAAAGGATGACGTGCAGTGCACAAAATCCTCACCACCTGAGTAAGACATCATTATGGTTAAGGGAGTGTTACTGCTAATGCGCGCCGGACGCTTCCTGCGCCTTGGCAAGAAAACGCGCCGCCAGACCTTCCGGCAGACGGCGTGGCCGACCCGCAGCATTGATGACCGCGATGATGACGCGCGCGGCGATCAGCAATTGCTCGCCGCGACGGATCTCCTGGTTCAGGATCATCTTGGCGCCGCCGGCCTTTTCCGTCGAGGTGACGATGGTCAGGATATCGTCCATGCGCGCCGGCGATTTGAAGTCGATCTCCATGCGATGCACGACGAAGACGAGCCCCTCGCGGTCCTCTTCCAGAACGAGGCTGCCCTGCTCAACGCCGAGCAGCCGCAGGTAATCCGTCCGCCCGCGCTCCAGGAAATGCAGGTAGCGGGCGTGATAGACCACGCCGGAAAAATCCGTGTCCTCGTAATAGACCCGCTGCGCGAGCCGGTGGCCCGCTTCGGTCAGTTCGCCTGAGAGGTGATGGTTCAAGTCGCTCATGGCGCTTCTCTCCCCCAAAGCGCCCGGAAATGCAAGGTTGCGGCGCTCAACCGAGTTCGACGACCATGATTTCCGGTGGTGAGCCGAAGCGCACGGGCGCGATCGAGCAGCCGAGCCCGCCGGAAACGCAGAGATGCCGGCCGTCCTCGACGACGTGGCCATAGGCGAAACGGTTGCCGAAGGCGGAGGGCACCATGGGCGAATAGCCGAACAACCGCACCTGACCGCCATGGGTGTGGCCGGACAAGGTGAGCGAGACCCGCGCCGGCACCTGCGGAAAGATATCCGGCTCATGCGCCAGGAGGATGACCGGCGCCTCGTCCGTCACCCGCGCCAGCGTGCCCGGCAGGTCATCGAGCCCGACATAACCGTAGCGGTTCCATTGCCGGCCGGGGCGCAACGCGATCTGGTCTTCCAACCCAGCGAGCCAGAAGGCACCAGTCGTCGTCTCGATCCGCGCGGCGCTGTTCGAGTAAACGGCAATGCCGGCATCGCGCAGTGCCCGGTGGCTGAAGGTTTCCCCGCCGCCGATCGCCTGCGCATCGTGATCGTCCCACCAGTCATGGTTTCCAAGCACCGCATGAACGCCAAGCGGTGCTTGAAGCGTCGAAAGCGCGGCCGCCCATGCCGCCGGCGGCACCTTGCCCCAAACGGCGCGCATGCTGGAGAGATAGTCGCCCAGCAGCACGACGATATCGCCGCGGAGATCATTGGCATGGCGGCAGATGTCGCCGATGCGGCGAGCGCTCATCCAGGGTTCGCAGGCATGGATATCGGCGAGCGCGACGATCCGCAGCTTCTGCCCTTCCGGCCATCCGGGCGGCGAAATCCGGTAGGTCGTCGTGCGCAGCCGGAGCAGCGGTTCGACGCCCACGGCATAGGCGGAGGACGAAAGGCCCGCGGCAACCAGTCCACCGAAGGCCTTCAGCACCCCGCGCCGCGTCAGCACATCAATCGTCCTCGGAAAACAGCCTGAACTGCGTCGCCTCAAGATCCTTGGGCGGCGTCAGGCCCATATGTTTCCAGGCATTTACGGTCAAAACACGGCCGCGCGGCGTGCGCTGGATGAAACCCTGCTGGATCATGTAGGGTTCGATGATGTCCTCGATCGCATCGCGCGGCTCGGAAAGACCCGCGGCGATCGTCTCAATCCCCACCGGCCCGCCGCTGAAATTGTGCGCGATCATCGACAGATAACGCCGGTCGAGCTGGTCGAGCCCCATATTGTCGACGAGAAGCCGCGTCAGCGCGTCGTCGGCGATGACGCGGGTTACCGCCTCGGCCCGCGCCACTTCGGCAAAATCGCGCACCCGGCGCAGCAGGCGCCCGGCGATGCGCGGCGTGCCCCGCGCCCGACGCGCGATCTCGTGGGCACCGTCCTCGGTGATGCCGAGCCCCATCAGCCGCGCGCCGCGGCGCACGATCGATTCCAGCTCCTCGACGGTGTAGAAATTCAGGCGCACCGGAATGCCGAAACGGTCGCGCAACGGCGTCGTCAGCAGGCCGAGGCGCGTGGTGGCGGCAACGAGGGTGAATTTCGACAGGTCGATCTTCACCGAGCGCGCCGCCGGCCCTTCGCCGATGATCAGGTCGAGCTGGAAATCCTCCATGGCCGGGTAGAGGATTTCCTCGACGGCCGGGTTGAGGCGGTGGATTTCGTCGATGAAGAGCACGTCGCGCTCCTCGAGATTGGTCAGCAGCGCCGCAAGGTCGCCGGCTTTCGCGATGACCGGGCCGGAGGTCGAGCGGAAATTGACGCCGAGTTCCTTCGCCATGATCTGGGCCAGCGTCGTCTTGCCGAGGCCGGGCGGGCCGACGAAGAGCACATGGTCGAGCGCCTCACCGCGATTCTTCGCCGCCTCGATGAAGATCTTGAGATTGGCGCGCGCCTCCGCCTGGCCGGTGAAATCGTCCAGCGTCTGCGGCCGCAAGGCCGTATCGATGTCCTCGCCGCGCTTTTCCGGCGCCAGCAGTCTGTCCTCGTCGCTCATGAGCGCCTAATCCCATTGTCCACGGCGGAAGGCAACCGCATCACCGCGACAATTCCTTGAGGCCGAGGCGGATGAGCTTTGCACTGTCGCCCCCCTCCCCGCCATTTTTCAGCGCGGCGGCGACGGCATTCGCCGCCTGGTCGCGCGAATAACCGAGATTGGTGAGCGCCGAGACCGCATCGGAAACCGGCGCCGAAGCCACCCCTTCCCCAAGCTCCTGCTTGAGCCCGATCGAGGCCGATGCCTCCCCCGCAAAGGCCGGCGCCTTGTTGCGCAGTTCGGTGACGATGCGCACCGCCACCTTCGGCCCGACGCCGGGCGCCCGCGACACCGCCGTCTTGTCCTGCAACGCGATGGCATTCGCCAGCTCGCCGGGCGTCAACGTGGAAAGCACCCCGAGCGCCACCTTCGAGCCGACACCCTGCACGCTCTGCAACAGCCGGAACCATTCCCGCTCCAGCGCCGTCAGGAACCCGAAAAGCCGGAACTGGTCCTCCCGCACATAGGTCTCGATGAACAGCACCGCCGCCTCGCCGGCTGACCCCAGCTTCCCAAGCGTGCGCGCCGAGCAATGGGCGACATAGCCGACCCCGTGCACGTCGATGACCACATGGTCGTCGCCGATCTCATCGATTGTGCCTTTGAGTTTGCCGATCATGAAAGGGGTCCGTCAGGGATGGGTTTCGGGAGAGATGATGTCGAGCGCGGGAAAGTAGGTGCGATAGCGTGCAGTGTCGCGCGTGAGCAGGCGATGTCCCCGGGCTTCCGCATGCGCGCCGATGAGAAAATCCGGCAAGGTGCGCTCCCGCTGCCCGCCCGCCCTCCGATAGTGCTGGTGCACAAGCCCGGCGCGATAGGCCGCAGAAAAGGGCAGAGCCTCACGCTGCAGGTTGAGTCTCGACAGCGCAAGCGCCAGCTCGTCCTCGCTCGGCAGCAGCCCGGCCAGCTCAGACCAGACGACCGGCGTCATGATGAACTGCGCCTGCGGCTTGAGCGCCAGGATGATTTGGGAAGACCAGATCTTGAACGGCGTCTCCGGTCCAAACACGTCGATGAAGATGTTCGTGTCAACCAGGACCGAGGTCATCGCGCGGCCCCCTCAGCCATTCCATATATTCGTCCGTCGTCATGCCGCCGGTATCGAACGTGCCGCTCACGCTTTTGAGCCAGCTCTCGAAATCTTCAGGCTCCTGCGCCTTGCCGCCCGAGACGACAATCAGCCGCGCCCCCCTGTCGTCGGCGACAAAATCCACCTCCGATCCCGGACCGATATTCAAACGGTCGCGGATATCCTTCGGAATCGTCACCTGGCCTTTTTCCGTCACACGCATGGTAATACCTCTGCGGTATTACTTATCGCCCACCCCGGAACAAGTCAAGAACAAATCAGCCGACGAGCTTGGCGAGGCGGCCGGAGAGGCCCTGGCGGTTGTGGGCGTGGCAGATGGCGATGGCCAATGCATCGGCGGCGTCGTTGCCGGTGAAGGTCGCCTTCGGCATCAGAACCTTCAGCATCATATGGATCTGCTGCTTTTCGCCATGCCCGACGCCGATGACGGCTTTCTTCACCGCATTCGGCGCATATTCCGCCACCCGCAGGCCGGCGCGCGCCGGCACCAGCATGGCGATACCGCGCGCCTGGCCGAGCTTCAGCGTCGCCACCGCATCCTTGTTGACGAAGGTCTGCTCGACGGCGGCCTCATGCGGCTGGTGGCTGTGGATGATGTCGGCAAGGCCGTCATGCAGCTGGCAGAGACGCGAGGCGAGATCGGCGTCGCCATCGGAGGTCACGGTGCCGGACGCGACGAAGCGCAGCGAATTGCCCAGCGTCTCGATGATGCCCCAGCCGGTGCGGCGAAGCCCCGGATCGATACCGATGATGCGAATCATGTCCTGCATGCGAAAACCCTAATCCTGTCCACCGGACCCTGCCAGCGAAATGTGAACAAAACAAAAACAAATGGCCGTTTGCAGAAGCGCTCGCGAAAAGCTGGGGCGGATCGCTTGGATTTCACAAAACTGAACCTACATGGGAGCACAATCAAATCTACTCATAGCGAGGCCGCTCCCATGGTGCCCTTCTCCATCCTCGACCTTTCCCCGGTCATCGAAGGCGGCACAGTCGCCCAGTCGCTCGAAAATTCGCGCCGTCTCGCGCAGGAGGCGGAAGCCTACGGCTACAAGCGCTTCTGGCTCGCCGAACATCACGGTATGCGCGGTATCGCCAGCGCCGCCACCTCGCTGGTCATCCAGCATGTCGCGGCGGGCACGCAGAAAATCCGCGTCGGCTCGGGCGGCATCATGCTGCCGAACCATTCGCCGCTGGTCATCGCCGAACAGTTCGGCACGCTCGCTGCGCTCTTCCCGGACCGCATCGACCTCGGCCTCGGCCGCGCGCCCGGCACCGACATGCGCACGGCCCAGGCACTGCGCCGAAACCTCGACAGCGCCGCCAACAATTTCCCGCAGGATGTCGTCGAGCTTATGCAGCTGATGGGGCCGACGAGCCCGCAGCAGCAGGTCATCGCCATTCCCGGTGCAGGCACCAATGTGCCCGTCTGGCTGCTCGGCTCCAGCCATTATTCGGCGCATCTCGCCGGCATGCTCGGCCTGCCCTTCGCCTTCGCCTCGCATTTCGCGCCGGACATGCTGCTGACGGCGCTGGAAATCTACCGCGAGCGCTTCGAGCCCTCGCAATATCTCGACAAGCCGCATGCCATGGTCGGCGTGATGGGGGCGGCGGCCGATACGGATGCGGAGGCCGATTACCTCTTCACCTCGATGCAGCAATCCTTCGTGCGCCTGCGCCGCGGCACGCCCGGCGCCTTCCCGGCACCGGTGGATGACATGGATCCGCACTGGAGCGATGGGGAGCGCATCAATGTCGAGCACACGCTGCAATATGCGGTGGTCGGCGGGCCGGAGAAGATCCGCCGCCGCATCGCGGATTTCCTGTCGATCACCAAGGCCGACGAGTTCATCGTCTCCATGCCGATCTACGACATGGACGCCCGGCTGAAATCGGTCCGGCTCTTCGCCGAGGCGCAACAGGGACTTGCCCTCGCCGCCTGAACAAAAAAGGCCGGGGCCTTGCGGCACCCGGCCTTTTCTTTGACTGCGACCTAGCGGATCAGGCCGAGAGCTTGGCCATGACTTCGTCGGAGACTTCGAAGTTCGAGTAGACGTTCTGCACGTCGTCGTCGTCTTCCAGCGTGTCGATGAGCTTCATCAGCGACTGCGCCTTTTCCTCGTCGACCGGCACGGTGTTCTGCGCCTTCCAGATCGCCTTGACGGTCTCGGCTTCGCCGAGCTTGTCTTCCAGCGCCTTGGAAACGTCACCGATATCCTCGAAGCCGCAGATGATCGTGTGGCCGTCCTCGTCGGTCGTCACGTCTTCTGCACCGGCATCGATGGCGGCTTCCATGACGGCGTCAGCACTGCCGACGGCAAGCTTGTAGGTGATTTCGCCGACGCGATCGAAGGAGAAGGAGACCGATCCGGTTTCGCCGAGCGCGCCGCCGGCCTTCGAGAAGGTCGAGCGGACGGAGGAGGCGGTGCGGTTGCGGTTGTCGGTCAGCGCTTCCACGATGACGGCGACGCCGCCCGGCCCATAACCCTCGTAGCGGACTTCCTCGTAGTTCTCGCCGTCGACGCCGGAGGCCTTCTTGACGGCACGCTCGATATTGTCCTTCGGCATGGACTGCGCCTTGGCGTTCTGGATCGCCAGGCGCAAGCGGGCGTTCATCGACGGGTCGGGCAGACCGGTCTTCGCCGCCACCGTGATTTCACGGGCAAGCTTGGAGAACATTTTCGACCGCACGGAATCCTGCTTGCCCTTGCGGTGCATGATATTCTTGAACTGTGAATGGCCAGCCATGGCACCCCTGTCTCGTTTTTTGGCGCCCGTTTCCGGTCGCCGATCACTGTGCCGGAGCCCCTGCCGCGGTGACGCGCCAGCCTGCTGCCCCGATTTTCGAAATGCCGCCTTATAATTTCATTGCCGCCGAACGTCCAGCAGTCCCGCAAACAAAGCGGCGACCGCCTCAATCGGCCCGCACGCGGGCGCGGCTGAGCAGGAAGGAATGGCCGTCATTGCGCTCGCAGGTCAGGCCCGTGCGCTCCGAATAGCAGGTGAAGGGACCGGCAGACCAGGTCTCGCCATAGTCCAAGGTGTTCGCGCTGCCGCAGCAGCCCTGATCGCCGACATTGCTTTTCACGGAGGCCTTGCCGCTGCGCCCGAGCGTCGCGCGCAGGTATTTCGGCTCGACGCGGTCGCAGGAGAGTTCCGGTCCGCCATCGGCCGGCTGGTAGACCGCCGTGCCGCCCTCGGGAATGTAGATGCAGCCGATATTACCGGACGGCAGGATAAAATCCTCCGCCACGCCGAGGGTGCGCGTCGGGAGCTTTTCCACCGGCTGGGTCGCAAGCCCGCGCGGCTGGCCGGATTCGCCACCGGGGCCTTCGGGCGTCGGCGCACCGCTCGCGAGGGCAAGCGTGCAGGAAAGCAGAAAGGCGGGCACGGCAATGAGAAAGCGCATCAAAAACTCCGGCATCAGACGCCGGAGAGAATATGGATCGTCGGCCGCTTGGGCAAGCTGCGGATGGAAACGGTCATCGTCGCATCATCGTCGGTCACCGCGTCGAAGCCCGTGCCGAACATCGACAGGAACTGGCTGATCGGCGGCCCGCGGCGGTGCATGGGCAGGATCAGCGAGGAGCGCAGGCGCTGCACGACGCGGCTCATGCTCTCCGCCCCCATCGTCAGACCGCCGTCGACCGGCACCATCAGCACGTCGAGCCGGCCGATCTCGGCATATTGTTTTTCGGTCAGTTCATGATGCAGGTGGCCGAGATGGCCGATGCAGAGGCCCGCGACCTCGAAGATGAAGATGGAATTGCCGTTCGCCTCCATCGATCCGCCCCAGTTGCGGATATCGGTCGGTACGTTGCGGATATAGGTGTCGCCCACCACGACATCGTGGTCCGCGCCCTTCGGCGAGCCATCCTGCCAGCCGTGCAGCACATATTCGATGCCGGGTTCCGGGTTCGTCGTGTAGTGGCTGGAATGCGCCTTGTTCATCGTCACCACGGTCGGCAGCGCCGGCGGCTTGTACCAGCCGTTATAGTCGGTGGCGATTTTCACGCCGGCCGGCGTTTCGAGGAAGAAGGTCGAGTGGCCGATATAGGTGATCTTCACCTCCTCGTTCGCCTTGGCCTGCACCTTGAGGGCGGGTTCGGCGGAAAAGCTGGCGAAGGTGACGGAGGGAAGCGAGCGCGCGATCATCTGGCACTGGCTGACGGGCGTTTCCGCCTGTGCCGATGCTGGCCGGGATTCCGCAAACACGGCGAAGGCTGCAACGATCAACGGAATGAGCAGGAGATGCGGCATCAGCGGCTCCGTTCATTGGGTCGGCGGGACTATGCGCCCGCAAGCATCGCCGGTCGAGATTTGCCGGCCGGCGCGGCGATCACAATCCGTTGACCGGCCGTTGACTGGCCATCGAGCGGAACCTTGGACGCCCCCTCACGTTCCCTTGCCATCAACGCCAACAGACGAGAGGAATATCCATGTCCAATCTCACCCGTGCCCGCGAAAACCCGAAGGAACAGCTCTTCGACGAAATCGACAAGATCCATGCCGGCATGCTCGGCGTCGAGGGCAGCCACATGCATATGCAGCCGATGGCGCCGCAGCTCGACCGCCAGACGGCAACGATCTGGTTCTTCACCAGGACGGATGCGGAAATCGTCGATGCCATCTCGCCCGGCTCGCGCGCGCATTTCTGCGTCGTCGGCAAGGACCATGACTACCATGCCTGCCTTGCCGGCCGCCTGTCCGTGCGCAAGGACCCGGCCAAGATCGACGAATACTGGAGCTCGATCGTCGAAGCCTGGTTCGACCATGGCAAGGACGACCCCAGGCTCACCATGCTGGCGCTGGAAATCGAGGACGCCGAAGTCTGGGCCTCGACCGGCAGCAAGCTGAAATTCGGCTGGGAAATCGCCAAGGCGAACTTCAATCCGGACGAGGAGCCCGATGTCGGCGTAAAGGCGCACCTGACCTTCAACGGCGGCTCGGCCGATCACCTGCGCCACATGATCTGAGACTTTTGTTTTTCCCGCATTATCCGACGTCGAAGCGATGTCGCTTCGACTGGAAATGCTCTAGCGCCAGAACTCCGGCACCGCTTCGGCCAACCGCGGGCCGAGCCGGAGCGGTGCGACCTTTTCGGCAAGCCCCGTGCGGTCGGAGATTTCGACCGCAAGGCCGCAGATCGTCGCCGGTCCGGACGCCGCCTCGAATCGGCTTTTCGGCATTTTCGAGATGAAGCGGTTGAGCGGCTCTTCCTTCTCCATGCCGAGAGAAGAATCGTAATCGCCGCACATGCCGGCATCCGACATATAGGCCGTGCCGCCGTTCAAGATCTGGCAATCGGCCGTCGGCACATGGGTGTGCGTGCCGACGACGACGCTGGCGCGTCCATCGACGAAATGGCCGAAGCACTGCTTCTCGCTGGTCGCCTCGGCGTGGAAATCGAAGATCACGGCATCCGCCTGCTCGCCCAACGGGCAGGAGGCAAGAATGGCCTCGCCCGACTTGAAGGGGTCGTCCAGTTCGGGATGCATGAAGACGCGGCCCATGATGTTGGCGACAAGCACCCGCGCGCCATTCTTGGCAACAAACAGATTGGCACCACGGCCGGGCGTGCCGGCGGGATAGTTTGCGGGGCGCAGGAACTGGTCGTGCCGGCCGGCGAAGGTTACGGCCTCCTTCTGGTCCCAGACGTGGTTGCCTGTCGTCACGACGTCGGCGCCGGCATTTATGGTTTCGAGAAAGATCTCTTCGGTGATGCCGAAGCCGCCGGCCGCGTTCTCCCCGTTGACGACGACGAAATCCAGCTTGAAATCGCTGATCAGCCCCGGCAGGCGCTGCCAGACGGCCGTCCGCCCGGTCTTGCCCACCATATCGCCCAGAAAGAGAAAACGCATCGAAACTGCCTTACGAAACCTGTTGGAACAAACGGAAGCCGCTTTCGGTGAGGATCGCGTCCAGCGCGACGTCATGCGGTTCCGCGGGTACTGATGCCACTTCCTGGCAGTCGAACGCAATGCCGATCAGTTTTGGCGCATGGCCCTTCGCCTTCAAACGGTCGATCGCGCGGTCGTAATGGCCGGCGCCGTAGCCGATGCGGTGGCCCGCCTTGTCGAAGGCGGAAAGCGGCACCAGCAGGATATCCGGATCGAGCACCGCCGCCTCCGGCCCCGGCCCGGTCGTGCCGAAGCCGGTCTTCACCACCGGCGCGCCGACGACGAGTTCGCGGAAGATGATCGTCTCGCGGTCGAGCACGACAGGCAGGCAGAGCCGCGCGCCGCGCGTGCGAAGATGGGCGAGCAGCGGCCGGATATCGGCCTCCGAGCGGATCGGCCAGAAGCCGGAAATCACCATGCCCGGCTCAAAGTCGATGCGGTCGCCCGCATGCTCCACCATGGCGAGGCTGCCCTCGATGCGCGCTTCCGGTGTCATCGCATCGCGCAATGCCAGCCGCTCGTTCCTGATCGCCGCCTTCAGTTCCTTGGATGTCACGGGGGATGTCACGGATCTCTCCAGCCTTTTGCGCGTGGCTTACCAGCTAGCAGCGCCGAAAGGCAAATCCCCGTGTTTTTGCGACGGGGCGAAGTCGCAGAAATGCGTCCCGCAACGGGACGAAAAAGCCCAAAACGGCGCGCTCCCGTTAAGCATTAGAACAGCTTCTGCTTTGCGCGGCGCCACCCAGCCATTAAGCGGAGCCGCATGACGTCCTCGGAAAATGACCTTTCCCGCCTTCCCGAGCTGACCGAAATCGAAAAACGGTGTCTTGAACTTGCCGCAAACGGCAGGACGCCGGCCGATATCGTGCTCGAGACCGACATTGCGATGCCGCGCGTGACCGAGGCCATGCGCAGCGCGATAGACAAGCTCGGCACGCGCAACATCACCGCCGCAATCATCCGCGCCGCCCGTCTCAACCTGATTTAGGCAGCCGCAGACGTCTCGGCGAGCCGCAGCATGGCGAGCGCCGCGCCCTCGTCGGTGATCAGCGTGTTGCAGCCAACGCGGCGGATGGTGGCGCGGATCGCCGGTGCCCGGTGTTCACCGCCTGAGACGAGCACGATATGGCGCGCCTTCTTCACCGTATCGAGGTCGATCGACATGACTCGGTGGCGGATCGGATGGTCGATCGTGTGGCCCTCGGCATCGAGGAAATTGCACATCGTATCGCAGACGCAGCCGGCGGCGATCAGCTCGTCCAGCTCGTGGCGGGCGATGAAATCGCGCGACAGTGAGGAGGAGCGCGGCCCGATATCGCCGCAGCTCACCACCGCGATATCCATGTTTTCCGCTAGCTCGAACAGCGTCTTTAGCCCGCACTTTTCGATCAGGCTGCGCTTGGTCTCCCGCGAATCGACCAACAGCGGCGCGAGGAAAAGATAACATTCCGCGCCAAGCTGGCTCGCCAGCCGCCAGGTATATTCGATCGGGTTGATGTGGTGCGCCTCCACCACGCCGCCGAGCAGCGAGACGACCTTCACCCGCTCGCGCCGCGCCGGACGGAAGCTGGCGAGCGAGGCGGTCAGCGTGCGGCCCCAGCCGACGCCGATCGTGCAATCATCCGGAATCGCCTCGGTCAGGAACTGGCCGAGCGCCAGGCCGACGCCCCTGGCATTGGCCTCCGCACTTTCGGCCGCCGGCACCACCACGGCCTCGTCCAGCCCATAGGCCTTCTCCAGCCGCACGGCGAGCTCGACGCAATCGGCCACGCCCTCGTTGATCCAGATCTGCACCTCGGAGCGCTTCAGCGCCTCGTCGAGCATGCGGATGACGGTGGTGCGGCTGACGCCGATCTTCTCCGCCACGTCCTTCTGGGTGAGGCCCTGGTTGTAATAGAGCCAGGCGGCCCGCAGCCTCAGCGCCGCCGATTCCGAATAGGCCGTGTGTGTGTCGCGCCGGAGCCTTGCCACGGTGCCTCCATCTCTTTGCAATCGTTCCGGAACACCTTAACACAGGAAACGAAAAATGCGACATATGTTCAGAAGATTGATCAAAAGTGCTTGACTTTTGCCGCCAGAAACGACGATAGTCCGCCTCATATCGGCTGGCGCATTGCGTCGGCGGATTGGTTGTGCCGGCTCGCGCGGCGACTGAAACAGGAAGCACAGTCGTCGAGCGCGCCATCACGAGCAACTGGAGGAGGGCCTGGCGTTTCCGAGCAAGGAAAGCGGCCCAGCAACAACCATTTCGGGATATCGATATGACGTCCAAGCTTGAACAACTCCGCGCGATGACGACCGTCGTGGCAGACACCGGCGACATCGAAGCCGTGCGCCGCCTGAAGCCGGTCGATTGCACCACCAACCCGACGATCGTGCTCAAGGCCCTCGGCACGCCGATGTTTGCCGACACCGTCAGCGAGGCTATCCGCTGGGGCCAGTCCCAGGGCGGCAACCGCGAAGGCGTCGTCTCGGCAGTCGCCGATCGCCTCGCCATCTCCGTCGGCGCAGCGCTGTCCGAACTCGTGCCCGGCCGCGTCTCGACGGAAGTCGATGCCGACCTCTCCTTCGACACGGAAGCCTCCATCGCCAAGGGCCGCGAAATCATCAAGGCCTATGAGGCGCGCGGCATCACCCGCGACCGCATCCTCATCAAGCTCGCCTCCACCTGGGAAGGCATCCGCGCCGCGGAAGTCCTCCAGAAGGACGGCATCGACTGCAATCTGACGCTGCTCTTCAACAAGGCCCAGGCCATCGCCTGCGCCGATGCCGGCGCCTTCCTCATCTCGCCCTTCGTCGGCCGTATCCTCGACTGGCACGTCAAGGCTTCGGGCAAGACGTTTTCGGCCGAAGAAGATCCGGGCGTCGTCTCGGTTCGCGCGATCTACGACTACTACAAGTCCAACGGCATCAACACGATCGTCATGGGCGCCTCCTTCCGCAACACCGGCGAAATCGAAGCCCTTGCCGGCTGCGACCGCCTGACGATCAGCCCGGCTCTTCTCGAAGAACTCGACGCTGCCGAAGGCACGCTGGAACGCAAGCTCTCGCCGGAAAAGGCCGCCAAGGTTTCGCCGATCAAGATCGACGAAAAGACCTTCCGCTGGATGCTGAACGAAGACGCCATGGCCACCGAAAAGCTCTCCGAAGGCATCCGCGCCTTCGCCAAGGACCTCGGCAGCCTTCGCGCGATGATCGACAAGGAACTGAAGGCCGCCGCTTAAACCCGGGACCTCGACAAAAAGCCACCCAAAAGGGTGGCTTTTTTGCGTGGTGGCCTGCGGCAAAAGAGAAAGGACCCGGCTCCTTTACGAACCAGGTCCCCTCACCCCCGGATAACTGGAATTTTACGCAGCCGAGGATTCCCGGCAGTAAAACATCCGCGCGGAAGCGGCGACAACGGACCGATATCGCTGCGCATCGAATGCTTCAGCCGGAAACGTCTCGATCAGATATTTTGCGAATGATACTTTCGCGTCTGGATCGAACCATGGCTGGCCCGTGATATCGTCGAAGATCGATTTCAGCTCGGCGAGCTCTTCTGGCTGATACGACGATTTAACGAAGAGGTGGTCCACTAAGGCCTCCTGACCTGCGGATAAATCAGCAAATCGCTTTGTTTGACGTGATTTTATGGGGCGCTTTGCCTATCGCATATGCAGAAATTCTAAGCCGAACGGCAAAGTTGTCTATTAAGTTTGACATAGCCAAACCCACATTCACCGTCGGGAATCCACGGCAAAGCTCGACAGGAAACGCCTTGCACGCCGCGCTACTGTGCCGAGGCGGCAGCCAGTCAGGGAACACAGCAATGAAAGGGTGAAGTGCGATCCACGGCGACCGATGGATGTTTACGATCCTGGGTGCCTACAAACGTAGGTGGGCGCCATGTGACCAAGCCCACGGGCCGGGTCAGGGACAGCTCCCTTTGGATCGAGTATGGCCCCAGGGATTGTGGTTCCTGTCGGGAAGCGCAGACCGCATCCGATATATAGGCGCAAAGCGGCCTCTTCGCCAGTGGCAATCGTAAGCGTTAGTTGACCGGCGGCTTGCCCGAGAGTTTTGCCGCCATGCCCTGGATCTGGCTGGTCAGGTCGCCGAGCGCCTGGGCGATTGCGTCCTCGCTCTTGGAGACCTCGCTCATCACGCCTTCGCGGCCCTTGCGCAGCTCCTCGGCCTCCTTTTCGAGCTTGGCGAGGCGGCGGGTGACCTCGTTCAGCTCGTCCATCACCATGATGCCGGCCATGACGGTGAGCCGCAGGTCGCCGATTTCGCCGAACTGTTCCTTGAGGTGCCCGACATACCGATCGAAGCCGGCGGCAAGCTCTTCGAGATGCCCCTCCTGGCCCTCTTCGCAGGCCATGCGATAGGCCTTGCCATCGATCTGTACGGTTACCTGTGCCATGCGGAATTTGTCCTGATTGCTGGGAAGGCGGGCGGCTAGCGGTCGAGCACGGCCCGGATCGTTTCCATGGCGGTGACGAGCCGCCGGGAGACCTCGCGGTTGACCTCCTCCAGGCGGTTGGCGCGGAATTCGGACTGGTCCAATTCCTGGGCGAGCCGCGAGCGGTCGGTGTTCACACGCCGCACCTCGCCCTCGACCTCGCCGTGATCCCGTTCGCGGTCGAAGCGCATGTCGAGCGCATTGTCGAGGGAGGAAATCGCCCTGCGCAACTCCTCGATCGCTGCCCTGACTGTTTCCCCGTTCGTCATAAAGCCTTCACCGGCACTCTCAAAAAACGCGAATCGCCGCCGCCAGCGCCGGTTCTCTCGGCCTGACAGTATTCAACAGCGGGCGGCAGCGTCAACAGCGCGGCAATCCGCGGCGCAAACACCCTGTGGATCAGATAGCGGGACCGCGGCCTCGGCCCCTACTCAATCGATTTAAAAAACGCTAAGAAATGCGGCGGAATTGGTCGTGGAAACCCGCAAAAGCAGCCGAATTCGTTGACTCCGACGGCGCACCTGCTATGTGTCTCCCGCTTCCTAACCGATGCCCGAAACGGCATCGGCCCTGACACCCCGAAGAATACGGAACAGTCATGATCTCTCGCGAAAAACACGACCGGATGGCGAACGCAATTCGCTTCCTTTCCATGGATGCCGTGGAAAAGGCGAACTCGGGTCATCCCGGCCTGCCCATGGGCGCAGCAGACATCGCAACGGTTCTTTTCACCCGCTTCCTCTCCTTCGATCCGAAGACGCCATCCTGGCCGAACCGCGACCGGTTCGTGCTGTCGGCCGGCCACGGCTCGATGCTCCTCTATTCGCTGCTCTATTTGACCGGCTACGAGGACATCACGATCGACGAGATCAAGAATTTCCGCCAGCTCGGCGCGCGCACCGCCGGCCACCCGGAATACGGCCACGCCGCCGGCATCGAGACGACCACCGGTCCGCTCGGCCAGGGCATTGCCAATGCCGTCGGCATGGCGATCGCCGAGCGTAAGCTGCGCGACGAGTTCGGCGCCGACCTCATCGAACACTACACCTACGCCATCGTGGGTGACGGCTGCCTCATGGAGGGTATCAGCCAGGAAGCACTCTCGCTCGCCGGCCACCTGAAGCTCAACAAGCTGATCGTGTTCTGGGACGACAACAACATCTCGATCGACGGCCCGATCTCGATTGCCGACTCGACCGACCAGCACGCTCGCTTCCGCGCCTCGCACTGGCACACGATTGCCGTCGACGGCCATGATCCGGATGCGATCGCAGCCGCCATCGAAGAAGCGCAAAAGTCCGACAAGCCGACCCTGATCGCCTGCAAGACGACGATCGGTTTTGGCGCGCCGAACAAGGCCGGCACCCACAAGGTGCATGGTTCGCCGCTCGGTGCGGAAGAAATCGCCGCCACCCGCAAGGCGCTGAACTGGGAATCGGAAGCCTTCGTCGTTCCCTCCGACGTGCTCGACGCCTGGCGCCTCGCCGGTCTTCGCTCTGCCAAGACCCACAAGGAATGGGACACCCGCCTCGAAAAGACCGAAGGCGAGAAGAAGGCCCAGTTCGTGCGCCGCTTCGCCGGTGAACTCGAAAGCGGTCTCGATTCGGCGATTGCCGCCTACAAGAAGAAGCTTGCCGAAACCAAGCCGAACCCGGCGACCCGCAAGGCCTCCGAGGACGCGCTGGAGGTCATCAACGGCGTGCTTGCCGAAACGATCGGCGGCTCGGCCGACCTGACCGGCTCGAACAACACCAAGACCAGCCAGACCAAGTCGATCACGCCGACCGACTTCTCCGGCCGCTACCTCCACTACGGCGTGCGCGAGCACGGCATGGCTGCCGCCATGAACGGTATCGCGCTGCACGGCGGCCTGATCCCGTACTCGGGCGGCTTCCTGATCTTCTCGGACTATTGCCGTCCGTCGATCCGCCTTGCCGCGCTGATGGGCATCCGCGTCATCCACGTGCTGACCCATGATTCCATCGGTCTCGGCGAAGACGGCCCGACGCACCAGCCGGTCGAGCACATGGCCGCACTGCGCGCCATCCCGAACCTGCTCGTCTTCCGCCCGGCTGATGCCACGGAAACGGCAGAAGTCTGGCAGCTGGCGCTCGAAAGCCACAACCGCCCGTCGGCCATCGCGCTGACCCGCCAGAACCTGATGCCGGTGCGCCTGGAATACGAAGAGGAAAACCTCTCCGCCCGCGGCGCCTACGATCTCGTGTCGGCAAGCGATGCACAGGTCACGATCTTCGCCTCCGGTTCGGAAATCGAGATCGCGGTGAAGGCCCAGCAGACGCTGTCGGCCAAGGGCATCTCGACCCGCGTCGTCTCCGTGCCCTGCGTCGAGCTCTTCGCCGAGCAGCCGGAAGCCTACCAGCAGGCGGTCATCGGCAATTCGCCGGTCAAGATCGCCGTCGAAGCCGGCATCCGCCAGGGCTGGGATCACTTCATCGGCTCGGACGGCATCTTCATCGGCATGTCCTCCTTCGGCGCCTCGGGTCCCTACAAGGAACTCTACAAGCACTTCGGCATCACGCCGGAGGCTGTCGTCGCCGCTGCGGAAGCCAAGCTCGCCTGAGTGTCGCCTGAGTGTCCTGGGGGCGCGGCCACCCGCCGCGCCCGCTCAGACTGCCATTAGATTTTTGATAGGGAGAGACCCCAAATGACTGTGAAAGTTGCCATCAACGGATTCGGCCGCATCGGCCGCAACGTGCTCCGCGCCATCGTCGAATCCGGCCGCACCGACATCGAAGTCGTCGCCGTCAACGATCTCGGCCCGGTCGAGACCAACGCGCATCTCGTTCGCTACGATTCCGTCCACGGCAAGTTCCCGGGCACCGTCACCGTTTCCGGCGACACGATCGACGTCGGCCGCGGCCCGATCCGCGTCACCGCCATCCGTGACCCGAAGGAACTGCCCTGGAGCGACGTCGACATCGCGCTGGAATGCACCGGCCTGTTCACGACGAAGGAAAAGGCCGGCGCGCATCTCGCCAACGGCTCCAAGCGCGTCATCGTCTCCGCACCGTGCGACAATGCCGACAAGACGATCGTCTACGGCGTCAACCACAACACGCTGACCAAGGACGACCTCGTCATCTCGAACGCGTCCTGCACGACGAACTGCCTGGCGCCCGTCGCCTACATTCTCGACAAGGCCTTCGGCATCGAGAAGGGCTACATGACGACGATCCACTCCTACACGGGTGACCAGCCGACGCTCGACACCATGCACAAGGACCTGTACCGCGCCCGCGCTGCAGCCCTGTCCATGATCCCGACCTCGACGGGTGCCGCCAAGGCCGTCGGCCTCGTGCTGCCGCAGCTTGCCGGCAAGCTCGACGGTTCGGCGATCCGCGTGCCGACCCCGAACGTCTCGGTCGTCGACCTGAAGTTCGTGCCGTCGCGCAACGTCACGGCCGACGAAGTCAACGCCGCTATCAAGGCCGCCGCCGAAGGCGAGCTGAAGGGCATCCTCGACTACGTTACCGGCCCGCTCGTCTCCATCGACTTCAACCACGACAGCCATTCCTCGAACTTCGCTGCCGACCAGACCAAGGTGCTGGACGGCAACCTCGTTCGCATCCTGTCCTGGTACGACAACGAGTGGGGCTTCTCGAACCGCATGTCCGACACGGCCGTTGCCCTCGGCAAGCTGATCTAAGGACGCCGATCATGTTCCCGCCCCTCACCCTCAAGACGGTCCGCTGGCGCCCGTTGGAGGGCGAGGGGCTGGAACACCTGACCGTGCGCGCCATCGACGGCGGCATTCGTGTGGAAAGCGCCGTCATCGGCGAGCGCGAGCCCAGCATCCCCTATGGCGTTCACTACCGGGTCGATCTCGACGCGGCCTGGCATGTCCGGTCCTTCCTGGTGGAGGTCACCACGGGCCAGCGCATCGCGATGACGTCGGATGGACAGGGTCACTGGCGATCTGAAGACGGAACGCCGCTTCCCGCCTTCGACGGCTGCATCGACATCGATCTTGCCGGTTCGCCCTTCACCAACACGCTGCCGATCCGCCGCCTAAACCTCGCAAAGGGCGAAAAGAGCCCGCTGCTGACCATGGTCTACGTGCCCTTCGACACGTTCGAACCCTTTCCGGACGGTCAATTCTACACCTGCCTCGCGGCGGATGCGCGCTACCTCTTCGAGGAAGAGGACGGCACGTTCACCGCGGAACTTCCGGTCGATGCCGATGGCTTCGTGACCGACTACCCCACCCTATTCGCAAGACTCTGACGGGAGCCCTCCCCCCATGACCTTCAAGACCCTCGACAACCTCACCGACATCGCCGGCAAGCGCGTGCTCGTCCGCGTCGATCTCAACGTACCGGTCAAGGACGGCAAGGTCACCGATGCAACCCGCATCGAGCGCGTCGCGCCGACCATCCTGGAACTGTCGAAGAAAGGCGCCAAGGTCATCCTGCTCGCCCATTTCGGCCGCCCGCAGGGCGCCGTCGTCGCCGACATGTCGCTGGAGCAGATCCTTCCCGCCGTGAACGACGTGCTCGGCACGAAGGTGCACTTCGCCGCCGATTGCATCGGCGAGGCCGCAGCCGCCGCCATCGCAGCGCTGCAGAACGGCGATATCCTGCTTCTCGAAAACACCCGCTTCCACAAGGGCGAAGAGAAGAACAACCCGGACTTCACCGCAGCCCTCGCCGCCAACGGCGACCTCTACGTCAACGACGCCTTCTCCGCCGCACACCGCGCCCATGCCTCGACCGAAGGCCTCGCCCATCTGCTGCCCGCCTATGCCGGCCGCACCATGCAGGCCGAGCTCGAAGCACTGGAAAAGGGCCTTGGCAATCCGTCCCGCCCGGTCGTCGCCATCGTCGGCGGCGCCAAGGTTTCCACCAAGATCGACCTGCTGATGAACCTCGTGAAGCGGGTCGATGCGCTGGTCATCGGCGGCGGCATGGCGAACACCTTCCTCGCCGCCCGCGGCACCAATGTCGGCAAGTCGCTCTGCGAGCATGACCTGGCGGAGACCGCCAAGCAGATCATGATCGAGGCGGCGACCGCCACCTGCGCCATCGTGCTGCCGGAAGATGGCGTCGTCGCCCGCGAGTTCAAGGCCAATGCCGAAAACGAAGTGGTCGACGTCAACGCCATTCCCGCCGACGCCATGATGCTCGACGTCGGCCCGAAGACAGTCGAGGCGGTCAATGCCTGGATCTCGCGCGCCGCGACGCTCGTCTGGAACGGCCCGCTCGGCGCCTTCGAAATTGCACCGTTCGACACGGCGACGGTTTCCGCCGCAAAACACGCTGCCGCCCGCACCAAGGAGGGAAAGCTGGTCTCCGTCGCCGGTGGCGGCGACACCGTCGCGGCCCTCAACCATGCCGGTGTTGCGGACGATTTCACCTACGTCTCGACGGCCGGCGGCGCCTTCCTGGAATGGATGGAAGGCAAGCCGCTTCCGGGCGTCGAAATCCTGCACCAGCAGAAATAATCCCGGGGGGCTTGCGCTCAGCCGTGGATCGCCTACATTTCTAGTCAGTATCAACGAACAGAAAGGAAGGTGATCCAATGTCTAATGAGATTTCGGTCTTGGCTTCGGGCATGGGAATTGTGGTGAACGAAACGAGGCAGCCCTCGTTCTGATCGCGCCTTCCTTCGGGTCGCAAGACCCGGGTCCGCACCGGACCAAACCTCATGGGGGCCACCTTCGGGTGGCCCTTTTGCGTTTCAGGGCCTGATGAGCACCGTCAGCATCATCAGCACGATGGCGACGACCGCGATCTTCCAGAAATCCGCGCGCCGCTTCAGCCCCGGCAGGCCGATGGGCCGGATGAGATGCAGCAGCATGACGGCGAGCAGCAAAGCGGGAAGGATTTTCGACATGGTGGCCTTTCTCCGCCCTTCCTGTCACACCCGAGACACTTTTCCAAGCGATCAGCGCAGGGTCTGAAAATCGTTCGCGTGTCGCCTTTGTATCTGGCAATCGGCAGCGAGTGCGCTATTCCTTACCCATTGGCGAAACTCACGAAAATATCATGCGTAACAACCTCATCTCCGTCTTCGCGCTTCTCATGGGCACGCTGTTCCTTTTCCTTGGAAACGGCCTGCACGGCCTGCTGCTGCCCATGCGCGGCGCCTTCGAGGGCTATGAGACGACGATGCTCGGCCTGCTCGGCACGTCCTGGGCCTCCGGCTTCGTGCTCGGCTGCCTCATGGCGCCGACCATCGTCAAGCGCATCGGCCATGTGCGCGCCTTTTCCGGCTTCGCCTCGCTGATCGCCATCATCGCGCTCCTGACCGGCATGCTGGTCGATCCGTTCTGGTGGATCGTGCTGCGCGCCGTCACCGGCTTCTCCATTGCCGGCACCTCGATGATCATCGAAAGCTGGCTGAACGAGCGCGCCACGAATGAAAGCCGCGGCCTGATCTTCTCGCTCTATATCGCCATCACACTCGTCGGCACCGTCGGCGGCCAGATGACGGTGGCGCTCGGCGACGTGACGACACCGATGCTCTTCATGTTCGCCGGCATTCTCTACTGCTTCGCCATGCTGCCGACGACGCTGTCCACCGCCGCCTCTCCGCAGCCGCTGAAGCAGGTGCGGCTCGATATTCCCGCCCTCTTCCGCACCTCGCCCGTCGCCTGCGTCGGCATCGTGCTGATCGGCATTGCCAATGGTGCCTTCGGCACGCTGGGCGCCGTCTTCGGCGCCAATGCCGGCCTCACCTCCAGCTCGATCGCCATCATGATGAGCGTCGCGATCTTCGCCGGCGCCGTCATGCAGCTTCCGGCCGGCCGCATGTCCGACCGGATCGACCGGCGCATCGTTCTCGCCATCCTGTCGGCCGTCGCCGCGGGAGCCGGCCTCGCGCTCTTCGTCTTCCAGCCGGCCTCGGTCACGGTGCTGCTGGTGCTGACGGCGCTTTACGGCGCGACGGCGAACGCGCTCTACCCGATCGCCGTCTCACACGCCAACGATTTCGCCAGCCCCGAGGACTTCGTGAAGGTGTCGGGCGGCCTGCTGCTGCTCTACGGCATCGGCACGATCATCGGCCCGACGATCGGCGGTCCCATCATGTCGGCCGTCGGCCCCTATGCGCTCTTCATGGTCACCTGCTGGGCGCATATCCTGATCACCGCCTACGCGATCTTCCGCAGCCGCCGCCGCGCCGCAAAGCCCGCCGAGATGCGCGATTCCTACACCACCATCAATCCCGGCACGATGACCACGCCGGAAAGCCTGCAGCTTTCGCCGCGCGCCCTGCCGCAACAGCAGGCGAGCGACGACCTATCGGAGGAGAAAACGGCATGAGCCTCTTCGACGACGACCGCCCGCAAAAGAAGATCGCCCACGAGATCGGCAGCGACCTTTCGCTCCTCTCGGTGGACGAGCTTGCAGCGCGAATCGCGCTTCTGCGCGCAGAAATTGAGCGCCTCGAATCGGAGAAGACGAAGAAGGGTGCGAGCCGCTCGGCGGCCGAAAATCTGTTTCGTTAACCACGCGCCAGATTGCCGCACCCTTGCCGAAAAGGCACAGGAAAGGGCAATCCGACAATAGAGTTAACCGGCCATTAAGCCTTATACGTTATTACTTGGGGCATCCGGTCTTCCGGGTTCAGACATTTTCTCCCTTCGGGGTTTCGGTCTGATTTTTCTCCCTGTTTTACCTTGAGAGCCGCTTTCCGCGGCTCTTTTTTTGTTTGCGCGGGGGCGCCCGAGGCACCTGTGCCGAAACAATTGTGGAGATTAACCCTTTATTAAGAATGCCCTTGCGCGAATTAGGTTATGGGATCATCCTTGAGACATAAAAGGGCGGCTCGGAACACAGAGCCCTCACCTTCCGTTACCTGCATTGTGATGCGTTCAACAGGGATGACACCATGTCCGATCGTGGATTGAATACCGTCAGCTTCGCTGGCCATGTTGCGTCGTCGGCGCAATTCAAGTCCCTGTACGCCGAAGGCATGGGTCTCGTCGAGGAAACGGCAAGCTATCTGGATGGCATCGGTCGCCAAGCCTCCAAGGTCCTGCCCCGCATGGCCTCGGTGCTCTATGCAGCGGAATCGATGCGGCTGACCACCCGCCTGATGCAGATGGCCTCCTGGTTGCTGCTCCAGCGCGCGGTCAATAATGGCGAGATGAGCCGCGACCAGGTTCTCTCGGAAAAGAACAAGGTGCGCCTCGACAGCTTCAACGTCGACAAGACCGCGCCCGGCTGGAACGACCTGCCGGAAGCCTTCCGCGACCTGATCGAACGCTCGCTGCGCCTGCAGAACCGCATCGCCCTGCTCGACCGCGAAATCTACCGCCCGCAGGACGTCCAGACCTTCTCGCCGGACAACCAGAACAGCGTCCAGGCCCAGCTCAACCTGCTGCAGACCGCCTTCGGCAACAACTGAGCGACCGTTGCAGACGACATGACAGGACCCGGCTTCGGCCGGGTTTTTTTGTTGCCCGTTGGTGAACACCCCCTCATCCGACCCTTCGGGCCACCTTCTCCCCGCTGGGGAGAAGGAGAGTGGGAACGTCAGCGATCTTCCCCTTCTCCCCAGCGGGGAGAAGGTGGCGGCAGCCGGATGAGGGGGTTTAGCGTGCACGAGCCAAGCCGCAAACTGCAGGCAACAAAAAACCCGGCCGAAGCCGGGTTCTTGAAATCGTCTAGTAGAAGCAGATTAGAGGCCGAGGCCCGAGAAACGCTTCTTGAACTTGGAAACGCGGCCGCCGCGGTCCAGCATCTGCTGGTTGCCGCCGGTCCAGGCCGGGTGCGAGGTCGGGTCGATTTCGAGGTTCATCGTTGCGCCTTCCGAACCCCAGGTCGAGCGGGTTTCGTACTCGGTGCCGTCGGTCATGACGACCTTGATGACGTGGTAGTCGGGATGGATATCAGCCTTCATGACAATCTTCCTGCTTGTTCCGGGGGCCATTTGTCGCAACGCATTGCGACAGCGGGGCCAAAGACGTAAATGAAGCCGCGGTCGGCTAGACCTACGGCTTCCCAATTCGATGGCGAGCCTATACATGAAGGCCGTCTGGATAACAAGAGCCGAAAGACAATTCGTGCCGCCAGGCACTGGAAACGGGGGTATGGTGTCCGCAGACAGAGAAGCAACCGCGCCGGCGAAAACCGAGCGCCGGACCGTCCGTCCGCTGGGCAGGCTCCTTCCCTATATCGGCCGTTACCGCGGCCTCGTCGCCGGTGCGCTCGTGGCGCTGGTCATGGCCGCCATCACGACGCTCATCCTGCCGCTCGCCGTGCGCCGCATGATCGACCATGGCTTCTCCGGTGCCGATGCAGGCTTCATCAACACCTATTTCATGATGCTCTTCGTGCTGGCCGGCCTGCTCGCGGTCGCGAGCGGTATGCGCTACTATTTCGTCATCACGCTCGGCGAGCGTATCGTCGCGGATCTCCGCCGTGACGTGTTCGCCCATGTGACGAAACTGTCGCCCGCCTTCTTCGATGTGAACCAATCCGGCGAGATCGTCTCGCGGCTCACCGCCGATACGACGCAGATCAAGTCCGCCGTCGGCGCGACGGCCTCGGTGGCACTGCGCAATCTCATCCTCTGTCTGGGTGCCATCGCGATGATGGTCTATACCAGCCCGAAACTGTCCAGCCTCGTCATCGCGGCCATTCCGGTCATCGTCTTCCCGCTTGTCGCCTTCGGCCGCTCCGTGCGTCGCCGCTCGCGCGAGGCGCAGGATACACTCGCCGCAGCCTCCGCCTATGCCGGCGAGGCGATCGGCGCGACCCGCACGCTCCAGGCCTTCAATGCGGAAGAAGCCGCCCGCGCCCGCTTCTTCGGCAATGTCGAAAGCGCCTATGAAGCCGCCCGCGCCGCCATCCGCGCCCGCTCGCTGCTGACGGGTTTTGCGATCGCCATGATCTTCGGTTCCGTCGTCGCCGTCCTGTGGTTCGGCGCCCGCGACGTGCTCGCCGGCAATCTTTCGCCCGGCACGCTCGGCCAGTTCCTGCTCTACGCCGTCTTCGCCGCCGGCAGCCTCGGCGCGCTGTCGGAAGTCTGGGGCGAGCTTTCGCAGGCCGCCGGTGCCGCCGAACGCCTGACGGAACTGCTCGCCGAAAACCCGGCGATCAAGGCGCCTGCCCATCCCGTCGCACTGCCGCAGCCCGCCCGCGGCGAACTCGCCTTCGAGGACGTGCACTTCTCCTACCCTGCCCGTCCCGGCTATCGCAGCGTCAACGGCCTGAGCTTCGCGGTGAAACCCGGCGAGACCGTCGCCATCGTCGGCCCCTCCGGCGCCGGCAAGAGCACGATCCTGTCACTCATCCTGCGTTTCTACGATCCCGATGCCGGCAGAATCTCGCTCGACGGCGTGGACCTGCGCGCCGCCGACCCGGAAGAGCTGCGCCGCCGCATCGCGCTGGTGCCACAGGACGTCACCATCTTCGCCGCGACGATCCGCGACAACATCGCCTTCGGACTGACCAATGTCAGCGACGAGGCGGTGCAGGCCGCCGCCCGCGCCGCACAGGCGGAAGAGTTCATCGCGCGCCTCGACAAGGGGTGCGACACGATGGTCGGCGAGCGCGGCGTGACCCTGTCCGGCGGCCAGCGCCAGCGCATCGCGATTGCCCGCGCCATCCTGAAGGATGCGCCCCTGCTGCTGCTCGACGAGGCGACCTCCGCGCTCGATGCCGAAAGCGAGACGCTGGTGCAGAAGGCGCTCGACGGCCAGATGGGCAAGCGCACGACGATCGTCATTGCGCATCGCCTTGCGACCGTGCTCAAGGCCGACCGCATCCTCGTCATGGAGGCCGGCCGCGTCGTCGAGGAGGGCACGCACCAGTCGCTGATCCGCCAGGATGGCCTCTATGCCCGCCTTGCCCGGTTGCAGTTCGATCATGGCGGCCAGGCTTTCCTGGGAGAAGACCGCGCGGCGAGTTAACCGTTACCTGCCCTTGCCTCCCCGGCCTGCCGCCCTATTGTGAAGGGGCGACCTGCGTCATTCTTGGCCGGCGTCACTATTGGGAGGAGAACCCCGTGGCATTTTCGACGATCACCCGCCGTACCCTCATGGCCCTCGGCACCACCGTGCTGGCATCTCTGGCACTCGGCCTGCCCGCCAGCGCCCAGCAATTTCCCGACCGGACCATCACGCTCGTCGTGCCCTTCGCCGCCGGCGGCTCGACGGACGTGGTCGCGCGCATCATCGCGCAGAAGATGTCGGAGGGGCTTGGCCAGCAGGTCATCGTGGAGAACGTCGGCGGTGCCGGCGGCAGCCTCGGTGCGGACCGCGTGGCGCGCGCGGACCCGGACGGCTACACGATCCTGATGGGAACCGTCGCCACCCATGCGCTGAACCCGCTCATCCTCAAGACGAAACCCTATGATGCGGAAAAGGACTTTGCGCCCGTCTCGCTGCTCGTCGTCGTGCCGAACGTGCTGGTGGTGAATCCCGAACTGCCGGCGAAGAATGTCGAGGAGCTGCTGGCGCTCCTGAAGGCCGATCCGCAGGGCTACAGCTATGCCTCTTCGGGCAACGGCACGCCGCTGCACCTTTCCGGCGAACTCTTCAAGAGCATGGCCGGCGTCAGCATGCAGCATGTGCCCTACAAGGGCTCCGGTCCGGCGCTGAATGACGTGATCGGCAACCAGATCCCGATCATGTTCGACAACCTGCCCTCCTCCTCCGCCCACATCAAGGCCGGCACGCTGCGCGCGCTCGCCGTCACGACGAAGGAACGCGCTGCCTCCTTCCCGGATGTGCCGACCATCGCCGAATCCGGCATTCCCGGCTACGAGACCTATACGTGGAACGCGCTCTTTGCGCCGGCCGGCACGCCGACGGAGGTCGTCGCCAAGCTGAATGAGGCGGCCAACAACACGCTGAAGGACCCCGCCGTCATCGAGCGCATGAAGGAGTTCAGCGCGACGATCGTCGGCTCGACGCCGGAGGAACTCGGCAAACATGTGACCGCCGAGCTTGCCAAGTGGAAGCCGGTCGTCGAAGGCGCCAAGATCCAGATGGATTGATCATCTCCGGTCGGCGCTTTCAGGCGCCGACCGCCCTTCCCGCCACGCGGCCGGAAAACAGGCAGCCGCCGAGGAACGTGCCCTCCAGCGCATTGTAGCCATGCAAGCCGCCGCCGCCGAAACCGGCCGCCTCGCCCGCCGCATAGAGGCCCGGCACCGGCTTGCCGGAAAGCTCCAGCACTTGCCCGGACAGATTGGTCTGCAAGCCGCCCAGCGTCTTGCGCGTCAGGATGTTGAGCCGCACGGCAATCAGTGGTCCGGCCTTCGGATCGAGCAGCCGGTGCGGCCGCGCCGTGCGCATCAGCCTGTCGCCGAGATAGGCGCGCGCGCCGCGGATCGCTGTGACCTGCGCATCCTTGGAGAAGGGGTTGTCGATCTCCCGGTCGCGCGCCTCCACTTCGGCCCGCACCCGCGCCACGTCCAGAAGCGGCTCGCCGGTGAGACCGTTCATGGCGGAGACGAGGTCGGCGAGATCGTTGCGCACCACGAAATCCGCACCCTTGTCCATGAAGGCCTGCACCGGGCCGGGCGGGTTCCGGCCGAGGCGTTTCAGCAGCAGCGGGATGTCCTTGCCGGTGAGATCGGGGTTCTGCTCGGACCCGGAGAGCGCGAATTCCTTCTTGATGATCGCCCGCGTCAGGATGAACCAGCTATGGTCATGGCCGGTCGCGCGGATCGCCTTCAGTGTCGCCAGCGTGTCGAAACCCGGCATGGCGGGGGCCGCAAAACGCCGGCCCGTCGCATCGAGCCAGAGCGAGGATGGCCCCGGCAGGATGCGGATGCCATGGCCCGGCCAGATCGGATCCCAGTTCCGGAGGCCCTCGGTGTAATGCCACATGCGGTCGCCATTGATGACGGAGCCGCCGGCCGTCTGCGCAATCGCCAGCATGCGCCCGTCGACATGGGCCGGAACGCCGCTCACCATGAAATCCGGCGGTTCGCCGAGGCGGTCGCGCGGCCAGTTCTGCCGCACGAGATCTGGATTGCCGCCGATGCCGCCGGAGGCGACAAGCACGGCGCCGGCGCGCAGGCTGAAATCGCCCACGACCTCGCGTGAGCTCGACCGGCCCCGCCCGGCATTGTCCGGCTTCAGCACGGCGCCATGCGCGCCGACGATCGCGCCGTTCTCGACGATGAGGCCGTCCACCCGATGGCGGAAGCGGAAGAAGAGCGCCTTGGACGCACGCAACGCCTCGGCCCGCTTGAGGAAAGGCGCCAACACACCCGGGCCGGTGCCCCAGGTGACGTGAAAGCGCGGCACCGAATTACCGTGCCCGGTGGCAAGCCCGCCGCCACGCTCTGCCCAGCCGACGACGGGGAACCAGCGCATGCCCATGGCATGCAGCCAGGCGCGTTTCTCGCCGCTGGCAAAGTCGAGATAGGCATCCGCCCACAGGCGCGGCCAGTGATCCTCCGGCCGGTCGAAGCCCGCCGAGCCGAACCAGTCCTGCCGGGCGAGCGCGAGAGTGTCGCGAATGCGCAGGCGCCGCTGTTCCGGACTGTCGATGAAGAACAGTCCACCGAGCGACCAGAAGGCCTGCCCGCCAAGGCTCTGCTCGCCCTCCTGGTCGATGACGATGACCTTAAAGCCGCGGCCGGCCGCCTCCGTCGCCGCCACGAGGCCCGCAAGCCCCGCCCCGATTACCAACAGATCGCAATCCACCGCAAGCCTCCCGCCCCTATCGGGAAAACTTACGCGCACGTCTGCGTAAGATCAACGAAGGCGGCTAGGACCGATCGACATTCAGTTCAGGCTGTGCCGAAAATGGTGAGTTTCCGTGACCCGGAGCGCAGCGTACTTTCAGTACGTGAGCACCGGAAGCACGGAAAATCGCCGTTTGCAGGCCGGCCTGGGCTGAGTGTTGATCGGTCTTAGCGTTCGGTGAGTTTCAACTCGATACGCCGATTGGTGGCGCGCGCCGCGTCGTCCTGCCCTTCGGCGATCGGCTGGAACTCGCCAAAGCCCGCCGCGACGAGCCGGTTGGCCGGCACGCCGTTGGCGATGAGGAACTTCACGACGGAGGTCGCGCGGGCGGAGGAGAGCTCCCAGTTGTCGCGGTAGCGGCCGGTGCCGGAGAGCGGCACATTGTCGGTATGGCCGTCGACGCGCAGCACCCAGTTGATCTCGGCGGGGATTTCACGCGAAAGGTCGAGCAACGCGGTGGCGAGCTTGCCCATCTCCGCCTGCCCTTCCGCGTTCAGCTCGTTGCCGCCCGAGGGGAACAGCACTTCCGACTGGAAGACGAAGCGGTCGCCGACGATGCGGATGTTTTCGCGGTCGGAGAGGATTTCGCGCAGGCGGCCGAAGAAGTCGGACCGGTAGCGGTTGAGTTCCTGCACGCGCTGCGCCAGCGCGACGTTGAGGCGGCGGCCGAGATCGGCGATCTTCGCCTGCGAGGACTGGTCCTTCGCCTCGGAGGCCTGGAGCGCCTCCTCCACGGCGGCGATCTGGCTGCGCAGCGCCGCAATCTGCTGGTTGAGGAGCTCGATCTGGCTCATGGCGCGCGCTGTCACCTGCTTTTCCGCATCTAGCTCGCCTTCCAGCGTGGTCGCGCGGGCCGTTGCGACATCGGAAGCACCGGCGCCGCTATCGAGCAATTGCTGCAGGCGAGTGCGGTCGCTTTCCGACTGGGCGAGCGAGGCCTGGAGATTGGCGAGCGAATCTTCGAGATCCTGCTTGCCGCTCTTTTCCAGCGCCAGCAGCTGCGTCAACTCGTTGATCTGGCTGGTCAGCCGGTTGAGCACGTCGTCCTTGCCGGAGATTTCGCGGCTGAGGAAGAACTGCGCCAGCACGAAGACGGTGAGCAGGAACATGATGGAGAGCAGCAGCGTCGACAGCGCATCGACGAAACCCGGCCAGTAATCGACCGTCCGCTGGCTGCGCCGGTTGCGGGCGAGCGCCATTTATTCGCCCCCGGCCTTGTGGGCTTTTTCCGTGACGCGCTCCGGCAGTTTTTCCACGGCCTTTTCACCGCTGCGCGCGGCGATCCTGTCCAGCGTGCGGCGCAGCGCCTTCGATTCCTCCTGCTGCGCCTCGATCCAGTCGCGCAGCATCTGCTGCTCGCTGCGCATGTTCTTGACGAGACCCTGAATGCCTTCCGCAAGGCTCGCCATCGCCGCGGTCGAGCGGCCGGCGCCGCCTTCCTGCGCGAGTTTCAGGATCTGCTGGGCCAGCGCCTGCACGTCGGTGGCGGACGACGCCGCGAGGTCGGCCGCCGGCTGGAGCTCCGAGCCGACATCGGTGACGGAGGAGAGCCAGTTTTCCAGCTCCGTATAGAAGCGGTTCTGCGCGCGGCCGGCCTGGAGATCAAGGAAGCCGAGGATCAGCGAGCTCGCAAGACCGAAGAGCGAGGTGGAGAAGGCCGTGCCCATGCCTTCGAGCGGCGCGGAGAGACCTTCCTTGAGGGCGGTGAGAATGTCGTTCGCCGTGCCGCCGCCGGCATCGAGCGACTGGATGACCGCGCTGATCGAGCCGATCGTGCCGAGCAGGCCCCAGAAGGTGCCGAGCAGGCCGAGGAAGACGAGGAGGCCGATGAGGTAGCGCGACGTATCGCGCGATTCGTCGAGGCGGGTGGCGATGGAATCGAGGATGGAGCGCAGCGCCGCTGTCGACAGCGCCATCGAATGGCGCCGGCCGATCAGCGAACGCATCGGCGCGAGCAGCACCGGGTCGCGCCCGACTTTTTCCGCGCTGCCTGCCGCGCGGAAGGAATTGAACCAGCGCACTTCCGGCCGAAGCGCCAGCACATGGTTGAACACCAGCAGGATGCCGATCAGCAGCACGCCGATGATGAGGCCGTTGAGACCCGGATTGCTGAGGAAGGCCGATTGCGCCTGGCGGAAGAGAATGGCAGCGACGAACCCGACGATGATGAGGAAGATCACCATCGTCCAGAAGAACGCCATGGGGCTCGAGAGTTTGTGGGGATAATCGTCCCCGGACTCGGCCGACCCTCCCCAACCCGACAGCGCCAGCTTAGCCATGTAGTCGCATCTCCACTTCCTCGGTCGGGCGGGAGACTAGAGGAAGATTATGCCGAATTGAAGGGCTTGCCGGCCACAGCGGCGCAGGAAAGCGCCGCTATCACACGCTGTTAGCGCGTCGGCACCGGGCGATGCACCACGTCGCGCAGCGCCTTGTGGATATATTCGTTGCCGGCGACCACTGTGCCGGTATCGAACATGGCATTGCCGCCGTCGAGATCGGTTGCATAACCGCCGGCCTCGCGAATCAGGAGAAGGCCGGCTGCGAGATCCCACGGCATGAGGTCGCGCTCCCAGAAACCGTCGAAACGGCCGGCGGCGACATAGGCGAGGTCGAGCGAGGCGGAGCCGAGGCGGCGCATGCCGGCGACTTCGCCCATGACGTGGCGCAGCTCGACGAGGAACTTGCCGTGGTTGCCGCGGCCGAGATGCGGCACGCCGCAACCGATGACGGCATCCGACAGGTTCTTGCGGGCCGCGACGCGCAGGCGGCGGTCGTTGACAAAGGCGCCGCCGCCGCGCTCGGCGGTGAAGAGCTCGTCGGTCGCCGGGTTCAGCACCACGGCCGCGACGATCTCGCCATTGCGCTCCAGCGCGATCGAGACGGCGAAGGCCGGAATGCCGTGCAGGAAGTTGGTCGTGCCATCGAGCGGATCGACGATCCAGCGATGCGCGCCGTCCGTGCCGATGATCTCCTCGGATTCCTCACCGAGGAAACCATAGGTCGGCCGCGACTTCAGCAGTTCCTCGCGCAGCAGCTTTTCCGCCTTGCGGTCGGCCTGGGAGACGTAATCGCCGGGGCCTTTGAGCGAAACCTGCAGGTTCTGCACTTCGCCGAAATCGCGGGCGAGCGACTTGCCGGCCTTGAAGGCGGCCTGAACCATGACGTTGAGAAGAGCTGAACGAGCCATGTAACAAAAATCCTTCGGGAATGTCCGGCGCTTCGGAACGGCAAGCCGCGGCGCGAAAACGCGCCAGGACCGGAATATGGCGCCTCAAGACCACAAATCCCCCGAAGTTTCAAGCCTTCAGCCCCTGCATCCGCTGCAATGCAGGGTATGCAATCGCGCAACAGGGTAAATGCGGGAGGCTTCAGGAGCCCGAGCGGTACTTGTTTGCGGCGTCGACCGCCGCCTTCTGCTGGTCGTCGTTGAGGCCGAGATAGAAATCTTCGAGCAAGGGGTCATTGAGCCCGGCGCGGCGCGCCAACACGAACCACTTGGCCGCCTGGATCGGGTCGGGCTTCGTTCCGAGCGCATGGATATAGAGCTGGGCGAGCTTGCTCTGGGCGACCGGATTGCCGCCATCGGCCGCGCGCTTCAGCCATTTGAAGCCGGCATCGTAGTCGCGTTCGCCGCCCGTGCCGTTCACCAGCCAGATGCCGAGATCGAGCTGGGCGGTGTCGTAGCCGGCGCGGGCGGCGCGCAGCAGCCATTCGCGCGCGCGCTTCGTCTTTTCCTCCGGCAAGCCCTTCAGGTTGAGGTAGATCTGCGAGACGGCATATTGCGCGTCCGCAATGCCCTGTTCCGCGGATTTCTCATAATAGGGCAGTGCGGCCGCAAGGCCCTTGTCGCCGGGGGAATCGGCCACCAGCACCTGCCCGTAGTTGAACTGCGCCGAGGCATTGCCGAGATCGGCCGATTTCTTCATCAATTCGTCGGCCTTGGCGCGATCCTCCTTGGAGCGGGAGCGCTCCATCAGCAGGATCGCATATTTGAACATGCCGGTCGGGTCGCCGCCATTGGCCGACTGCTCGTACCAGAACATCGCCTGTTCGCGGTTGCGCTTGACGCCGAGGCCGCGGTCGAGGATTTCCGCCACCAGCGTCTGCGCCGCCGGGTCGCCGAGCTGGGCGCGCGGCAGGGCAAGTTCCATCGCCGTCAGGTAACGGCCGCGCTGGAAGGCGCCGAACGCCTCGTCGATCTTGCCGGTGAAAGGTTTTTCCGCCGGCAGCGCCGGCAGGTCCGCGCCCATGCGATCGAGCACGGAGAGGCCGGTCGACGGGCCGTCGGCGGGCTTGTCCTCCTCCGTCTTGACGGGGGTGTCTTCCGCGGAGGCCGGTGCGGTCTCCACCACGGTGTCCTTCTTCGGCATCGTTCCGTTATCGCCGGCGGTGACGGACGGGCCTTTCTTGGCCGTCTGCGCCCAAGCGGGCGCGGCCACGAAAACGCCCGTGGCGAGGAACGCCACCGGCGCGATACGGCAAGCTTGCAAGAAGAGGACCCTGATCATGGTGTCTACTATTGCCCAAACCGTGGCGCTTTTTCGTCAAGCAACGCGTTGACCGCGGCCACCACATGCGGCGCCTGCGCGGGGTCGGCAAAAACCGCCTTGTCGAGCGCCACGAACTCCGCCCCGGCCTCGGCGACAGCCAGCGCCGATTGCGGATCGGCACCGCCGAGCACGATGCAGGGGATCTCGATCATGGACGCCCACCATTCGGCGAGCGCCACGTTCTTGGGATGCGCCTCCGGCTTGATGTCGCCGCCGATCTTGCCGAAGAAGATATAGTCCGGCTGCACCTCGCCGATCTCCAGCGCCTTGTGCCGATCGGTCGCATTGCCACCGCCGACGATGAACTGCGGCGTGAATTTTTCGATGGTTTCGCCCAGCTCCTGCGCGCCGCCCGTCACATGGATGCCGTCGGCCTTCACCCGGCCGGCCACGCGCGTGTCGCCGGCGACGAGCGCTGCCGCGCCCGCCTGCTGGACGATCGCCACCAGCGCCTCGGCATGTTTCTGGAACTGTCCGTCGTCGAGCCCATATTGCGGCAGGATCACCGAGGCGACGTCGCCACCCTTCAGCGCGCCCTCCAGCATCGCGGCGCGCGCGGACAGGTCCTCGCCCTCGGGAAGGATCAGCACCAGGCGGCAGCGGGATTCGACGTCAGACATGGATGTTGCACTTCCTTGAATTTCAGCCGTTGATTTCTGGGGCCGGTCACGGCCTTCGGGGCTCGTCATAACAGATCAAAGCGGATAGACGGAAGAACCAACAGGATCAATCGCCCACCATGTCCATCGACCCCTCAATCTACTACGCCGCCATACCCGCCGTCATCCTCGTCGGCATGACGAAGGGCGGCATGGGCGAGGCGCTGGCGCTGATGGGCGTGCCGATCCTCGCCATGGCCGTTCCGCCGGTGCAGGCCGCCGTCATCCTTCTGCCGATCCTCGTCGTCATGGATGTCGTCTCGCTGTGGATCTGGCGCGACCACAACGACCGCACGCTCCTGAAGATGCTGCTGCCCGGCGCCCTTGTCGGCGTGGCGATCGGCTGGGCGACGTCGGCCTATGTGCCGCGCGATGCGCTGCGCCTCATCATCGGCGTCATCACCGTGCTCTTCGCGATCCGCTACTTCTACAACAGCTACCGCGCGCGCCAAGGCTATGTCGTCCAGCCGAAACCGCACCGCGTCGTGCCCGCCGCCTTCTTCGGCACGCTCGCCGGTTATGGCAGCTTCGTCGCCCATTCGGGCGGAGCACCCTTCCAGGTCTACGGCCTGCCGCTGAAGCTGCCGCCGCGCGACTATACAGGTGCGGCCGTGCGCTTCTTCGCGATCATCAATTTCATCAAGCTCGGCCCCTATTTCGCGCTCGGCCAGCTCGACACGACGAACCTGACGATCTCGGCGACGCTCGTGCCGCTGGCGATCGCGACGACGGCGCTCGGCGGTTTCGCCGTCAAGCGCATGAAGCCGGATGTCTTCTATCCCTTCATGTATGCCATGGCCTTCATCGCCGGCCTGAAGCTCGTCTATGACGGCATCGTGGCCATTCTCTGAGGCCCGAAAATCAGGCTCTTCGCAGCGCACAAAAAGCTTGCCGCACATGCTGCTTTGCCATAGCTTTCGGCCATGGCGCACCCGGACCCCTTCTCTGCGATTGCCGATCCCAACCGCAGGTTCCTGCTGGAGGAGCTGCGCCGCGCGCCCCGCACGGTCAACGAGCTCTCCGAGGGCCTGCCGATCAGCCGCCCGGCGGTCTCGCAACACCTGAAGGCCCTGCTCGACTGCAATCTCGTCAGCGTCAAATCCGAGGGCACCAGGCGCATCTACGCGATCAACGCCAAGGGCTTCGACAAGCTCAATCTCTGGCTCGACCAGTTCTGGTCCTGAACATCTGTTCCAAAACAGAACGCCCCGGCGCGTCGATCGACGGCCAGGGCGCCTGCTTGTCTATGATTACGTTTACCGGAGGCAGTTTCGCGAATTGGGCTCCTACCCTGGTCCTCCCATTCAGACCAACTGTTTCGCGACCGTCACTCCATCTGTAACTTTGGAAAAATCCCTGTCTTTCAGTGAGTTGAGGAGCGAAGACGCTCGATCTCATCCTTGATGCGCAGCTTGCGACGCTTGATGTCGGCGATCGTACGATCTTCAGAAGAAGGTTGGTTCATCGCTTCATGCAACTCCTCTTCCAGAGCGAAGTGCTTCTTTTCGAGCGTGGCCAGATGAGCCTCAATCGTCATGTGACAGTTCCTTCCTTTTGCTTGCACCCGGTCATTCGCACGCCGGGTGGTCCAGGTTGCAACAGTTTCAGTGTGCCATGTCATTTTTCATTTGTCGAAGGCGAAAACGTGGCGAGGGATAACTTCCCGTTACCAGGGGTTTCGTGGTACGAGCAGCCTTCATACAGGCTGGGGGACGCGGGTCAGCCGCGCCTCCGACGACGGGGAACGAATAGCATGCCAGACCAGGACCAGGCTGAATTGCGGCTTGCCGTTGCACGGCTGAGGCAAGAACACGAAGACTATGATGCCGCGATCAACGCCATGATCCAGATCGGCTGCGAAGCCCTCAGAATCCAGCGCATGAAGAAGAAGAAACTGGTCATCAAGGACAAGATTTCCAAGATTGAAGACCTGATCATCCCCGACATCATCGCCTGATAAAAAACCGGACGAGAAGCCTTGGACACCACAGAAACGCCCCCCGTCGCCATCATAATGGGAAGCCAGTCCGACTGGGAAACGATGAAGAATGCCGCCGATACGCTCGACGCACTTGGCGTCGATTACGAGGCACGCATCATTTCGGCGCACCGCACGCCGGACCGGCTCTACAGTTTTGCGCGGGGCGCGAAGGCGGAAGGCTTCAAGATCATCATCGCCGGCGCCGGCGGTGCGGCGCACCTGCCCGGCATGGCGGCGGCGATGACGCCGCTGCCGGTCTTCGGCGTGCCGGTCCAGTCCAAGGCGCTCTCCGGTCAGGATAGCCTGCTCTCCATCGTGCAGATGCCGGCCGGCATTCCGGTCGGGACGCTCGCGATCGGCAAGGCGGGCGCGGTCAATGCCGCGCTGCTCGCCGCCGCCGTGCTGGCGCTGAGCGATCCCGAACTCGCCCACCGGCTCGACGAATGGCGCGAGAACCAGTCGAACGCGGTTGCCGAATATCCCGTGGACGGCCCGCTATGAGCGTTCGCACGATCGGCATCATCGGCGGCGGCCAGCTCGGCCGCATGCTCGCCATGGCCGCCGCGCGCCTCAACCTGCGCACCGTCATCCTCGAACCGCAGGCCGATTGTCCGGCAGCACAGGTCGCCAACGCCCAGATCGTCGCGGCCTACGACGACCCGGACGCGCTTGCCGAGCTCGCCCGGGTCTCCGACGTCGTGACCTACGAATTCGAGAACGTGCCCGTCTCCGCCGCCGAGGCGCTGGCGAAGACCGTGCCGGTCTATCCGCCGCCGCGCGCGCTGGAAGTCTCGCAGGACCGGCTCGTCGAAAAAACCTTCATCCGCGATTGCGGCATCGTCACCGCCGATTTCGCCGCCGTCGACAGCCAGGCAGACCTGGAAGCCGCCCTCGACCGCTTCGGCGGCGTCGGCGTGCTGAAAACCCGCCGGCTCGGTTACGACGGCAAGGGCCAGCGCATGTTCCGCTCGCCGGCCGAAAGCCGCGAGGGCACGTTCGAGGCGCTCGGCGGCGTGCCGCTGATCCTCGAAAGCCTCGTGCCCTTCGAGCGGGAAATCTCGATCATCGCCGCGCGCGACCGCGATGGCACCATCGCCTGCTACGATCCGGCGGAAAACGTCCACCTGAACGGCATCCTGCACACCTCCATCCTGCCCGCCGGCGTTAATGAGGCGACGGCCGACCAGGCCCGCAAGGCCGCGCGCGCCATACTCGACCAGCTCGGCTATGTCGGCGTCATCGGCGTCGAGTTCTTCGTGCTGCAGGATGGCGGGCTCGTCGCCAACGAAATCGCGCCGCGCGTGCACAATTCCGGTCACTGGACGGAGGCAGCCTGCATCGTCTCGCAGTTCGAGCAGCATATCCGCGCCGTGGCCGGCCATGTGCTCGGCGATCCACGCCGCCATTCGGATTGCGTGATGCAGAATCTCATCGGCGACGACATCAACGACGTTCCCGCCTGGCTCGCGCGGCCGGGCGTTCTCGTGCATCTCTACGGCAAGACGGAAGCGCGTCCCGGCCGCAAGATGGGGCATATCACGCAGATTCTCGACTGAAATGCCGACGCAGCGGTTGGAAAACCGGCCTCGATGGTTGACAGCGGAAATGTGACGGGGTACATGCCTGCCAACCCGAAAGCGCGCCCGAAACGGCGCGTTTTTGATTGAAGAAATCCGGCGAACTCGTGTCGCCCTGCAATACGCGGATCAGAAAAATGAAGATCAAGAATTCGCTCAAGTCGCTCAAGGCTCGCCACCGCGAAAACCGCCTTGTTCGCCGTAAGGGCCGCATCTACATCATCAACAAGCAGAACCCGCGCTTCAAGGCTCGTCAGGGCTGATACGGCGTCGGTCGCCACCCTTTGGGTGTGATGATCGAGAAATATTGATTTGAAGTTCGGCGATGGCGGTCTACCATGACCGCCATGCGCTTTTTCATGCTTTCCACAGTCTGCCTTTCCCTCGCCCTTGCCGGCTTGCCCCCGACCGTCGCGCTTGCGCAGACGGTGGACAAGGCCTCCACCGGCGCCGCCTCCGGTGCTTTCACCACGCACGCCCAGCGGCTCGAAAAACTCTTCGACGAGTTGAAACATGAGGGAAATCCCGATGCCGCGCGCGGCATCGCCGACCAGATCCGCCGGGAATGGCAGGATTCCGGCAGCGCCAGCATCAACCTCCTCATCCAATGGGCCGACAAGGCCATCTCCGAGGAAAAGAACGCCGCCGCGTTCGATTTCCTTGATGAAGCGATTCGCTTGAAGCCGGACTATGTCGAGGGCTGGAACCGCCGCGCGACGCTGCATTTCAAGCTCGGCAACTACCGCAAGTCGATGTCCGACATAAACCGCGTGCTCGCCATCGAGCCCCGGCATTTCGGCGCGCTCGCCGGCATGGCCGCGATCATGGCCCAGACCGGGCGCGACGAGATGGCGATGAAGGCCTGGGAACGTTTCCTGGAGGTCTACCCAACCGAGCGGCAGGCACAGAAGGAAATGGGCGATCTGGCGGAAAAGCTGACCGGCCAGCGCACATAACCCTGGCAAGTGAAAATCCCGGCAAGTGAACCGGCATGGCGCCGGTTGCGTAGATCGGCTATCTGACAGGAAAACCGGACCCTTCCTTGCCCTCCCCTTTCCGCCTCATGCTGCTTGCCATCCTCACCGCTCCCGTCGTCCTCGCGTTCGCCCTCTATGCCTTCACGGCGTGGAAGGCGCGGGCGATCGAGCGGCAATTTCCCAATGTCGGTGAACTTATCGATGTCGGCGGCCTGCGGCTGAACAGCGTCTTCGTGCCCGCCGGCGACAAGGCCAACCTGCCGCCGATCGTCTTCATCCATGGCGCCAGCGGCAACCTGCGCGACCAGATGCATGCCTTCCGGGCAAAGCTGGAGGGCCGTGCCGACCTGCTCTTCCTCGACCGACCGGGCCACGGCTATTCAGAGCGCGGCGGGCCGGAAAATGCCTGGCCGGACGGCCAGGCCCATGCCATCGCCCGGCTGATGGAAAAACGCGGCATCGCCAAGGCGATCATCGTCGGCCATTCCTTCGGCGGCGCCATCGCGGCAAGTTTCGCGCTGGAGCATCCGGAGAAGACGGCTGGCCTGCTCTTCCTCGCGCCTGCGACCCATCCCTGGCCCGGCGGCGTCGACTGGTACTATGATCTTGCGAAGATGCCGGTCGCCGGCTGGCTCTTCACCCGCCTCGTCGCGCTGCCCGCCGGCCTGTCGCGCATCGACAGCGGCACGCGCTTCGTCTTCGCCCCGAATGCCCGCCCGGACGACTACATGGAGGCGACTGCCCCGGCCCTGGTGCTGCGCCCCGCCGCCTTCCGCAACAACGCCACCGACGTCGCCAATCTCTTGGAATACGTCCGTGGCGTGCAGCCGCGTTACACCGAGATCCGCACGCCGACGGTCATCGTCACCGGCGATACGGACGGCGTCGTCTATGAGGAAATCCACTCGCGCGGGCTGGCGCGCGACATCGCGGGGTCGGAGCTCGTCTGGATCCGCAACCTCGGCCACAAGCCGGATTATGTGGTCACAGACCTCGCCATCGAGGCGCTGGAAAAGATCGCCGGTAGCGACCGCGACCTGCAAGAATCAGCAAGGCGGGCCGAAGCCCGCCTTGCAAAGGATCATCAGGAGTAAAGCAATTCCAGGAAAAGTGTGGAGCGGTTTTCCGTCCGGAATTGCGTAGACAGAAGAGCCCGGATCAGACGCCGCTGACGCCGTCCGCGCCGATATAGGCGATGCGCAGCATGTTGGTCGCGCCCGGGGTGCGCAGCGGCACGCCGGCGGAGATGATGATGCGGTCGCCCGGCTTGCCGAACTCTTCGGTCACGACGATGCGGCAGGCGCGGTTGACCATGTCGTCGAGGTCTTCCGCGTCACCCGTGACGACGCAGTGCAGGCCCCAGACGACCGAGAGGCGGCGCGCCGTCTCGATGACCGGCGACAGCGCCAGAACCGGCACTTCCGGCCGCTCGCGCGCGGCGCGCAGGCCCGTTGTGCCCGACGAGGTGTAACAGACGATGGCCGACAGCTTCAGCGTCTCGGCGATCTGGCGGGCAGCAAGCGAGATGGCATCCGCACCGGTCGCTTCCGGCGTGGAGCGCTGGGCATAGATGATGCCCGGATAGTGCGGGTCGCGTTCGACCGTGCTGGCGATGGACGCCATGGTGGAGACGGCCTCGACCGGATAGGCGCCGGAGGCGGACTCGGCCGACAGCATGATGGCGTCGGCACCTTCGAAGACAGCGGTCGCGACGTCGGAGACTTCGGCGCGCGTCGGCACCGGAGCGGAAATCATCGATTCCAGCATCTGTGTGGCGACGACGACCGGCTTGCCCTGGCGGCGGCAGGCGCGGATGAGCTGCTTCTGGATGCCCGGAACGGCTTCCAGCGGCATTTCCACGCCGAGGTCGCCGCGCGCCACCATGAGGGCGTCGGAAAGCTCGATGATCTCCTCGATGCGTTCGATCGCCTGGGGCTTTTCGATCTTCGACATGATGCCGACGCGGCCGCGCGCGATCTTGCGCACTTCGGCCAGATCCTCGGGGCGCTGGACGAAGGAAAGGGCCACCCAGTCGACGCTGCCGGTCGCGAGCACGGCATCGAGGTCGACACGGTCCTTCTCGGTCAGCACGCCGACGGCGAGCAGCGTGTCGGGCAGGCTGACGCCCTTGCGGTCGGAGATCTTAGTGCCGGAAACGACGGTGCAGACGATCGCCTTGCCGTCGGCGGATTCGGCGCGCAGATGCAGTTTGCCGTCATCGATCAGCAGGCGGTCGCCGGCCTTGACCGATTCGAGGATTTCCGGATGCGGCAGGAAGACGCGTGCGTTGTCGCCGGGCACGTCCTTGTTGTCGAGCGTGAAGGTCTGGCCGGGCTTCAGCTCTTCCGAGCCGTTGGCAAACTTTCCGACGCGCAGCTTGGGACCCTGCAGGTCGGCGAGGATGCCGATCGGGCGGCCGCAACGGGCTTCGACGGCGCGGATGCGGCTGATCAGCGTGCGCATCACGTCATGGCTGGCATGGCTCATATTGATGCGGAACAGGTCGGCTCCCGCCTCATGCAGCTTCTGGATCATCTGCTCGTCGGACGAAGCAGGTCCGAGCGTCGCGAGGATTTTGACTTTTCTGTTCCGTCTCATCAGTTCTGGCTTTCCTGGGTCCCTGGCGTATCTGAGAGCTGCACCATCCAGCTCCCCTGTCGGCCCGTGTCATATTCCTTGAAGCCCATGCGCTGGAAACCGCGAGCGAAGCAATCCTGCACACCGGTGATCTTGAACTCGTTTTCGGCAACGCACATGTTGACGTCGCCGGTCCAGCGGCCGCCGCGGGCGGCGTCTTCGGCATAGAGGTAATAGTAGCGCGACTGCAGCTCGCCCTCGATCAGCGTGGCGCAGGTCGTGGCAGGCACCTGCCACCAGCCTTCGGTCATCCAGCCTTCCTTGGCGCGGTAACCGATGGCGACGCCGACAAGGTTCTGCGTGCCGTTGCAAACGCGGAAATCGGCCTTCGCCTCATCCGGCGCGGAAAGGGCGGCGAACCCCGTGAAAACGAAAAGGCCGGCCTGGAGAAGGCAGCGGGCTTTCGGGAAAAACGGGCGGTGGCTCTTGGCTCTCACGGCTTCCGATGCAACTCCGTTGATTTGAATATGCGCTTTCTTGCGACGGCGGGGCATGAATGTCAACGCAACACTACTGCGCCGCGCGTCATTCGATGACGCCCGGAGGACGCCGTCGAAATTTCAATCTGCCGCATAGCTTCCTGCATCGTTTTAGATACGGGAAGCTATGCGGCGGTCGATTACACTTTCACGACAACAAGGGTAATCATTCGGGCGGCCGCGGGCGTCCAGCCTTGCGGGGCGCATCGCCCCGTGCGATCAGTCGGCATCGGCGGCGCACATTCGGCTGAAATCATGCAGGACCATCCCCCCTTCGAGATCATTGACGGCGATACCGGCCTCGGGCTGGTCATCCTGGCGGACCACGCCACGAACCTCCTTCCCGAACGCTACGGCCGCCTCGGCCTGCCCGACAGCGCCTTCCAGCGCCACATCGCCTATGACATCGGCGTCGAAGGCGTCGTGCGCGGCCTCAACACCCGGCTGAACGCACCGGTCGTCATGAGCCGCTTTTCACGCCTGCTGATCGACCCCAACCGCGGCGAGGACGACCCGACGCTGGTCATGCGGATTTCCGACGGCGCGATCGTTCCAGGCAACCACCCGATCACGCCCGAAGAATGGCAATACCGGCTGGAGACCTTCCACCGCCCCTATCACGATGCCGTGTCCCGCACGATCGGCGCGGTGGCGGCGCGCACCGGCAGGGCGCCGCTCGTCATCTCCATGCATTCCTTCACGCCGGCCTGGAAGGGCGTCGCCCGCCCCTGGCAGGTGACCGTGCTGTGGGACACCGACCATCGCGCCGTGCGCCCGCTGCTCGCCGGGCTGGAGGCGCTGGGCGACGTGGTGGTGGGCGACAACGAACCCTATGACGGGGCGCTGCGCGGCGACACGATGTTCCGCCATTGCATGAAGCCCGGCATTGCGCATGCGCTGATCGAAATCCGCCAGGACGAGATCGGCAATGAAACCGGCATCGCCCGCTGGGTCGAACGCCTCGCGCCCATCCTGGCCCGGTTGAATGCGGACCCGGCGCTGCACACATACGAGATATTCCCCTCCCGCACCGGACCCTATTGAGGCCAAGACGATGACCGACCTGAGCAAGGACCAGCAGACCGAATTCGAGGCGGCCGCCTTCCGGCGCCTGCTGAAACACCTCAACGAGCGCAGCGACGTGCAGAACATCGACCTGATGAACCTTGCCGGCTTCTGCCGCAACTGCCTGTCGAACTGGTATCGCGAGGCGGCCAACGAGGCGGGCGTCGCCCTCGACAAGGAAGCGTCGCGCGAAATCGTCTACGGCATGCCCTACGAGGAATGGCGCGCGCTTCACCAGCGCGAGGCGAGCGACACGCAGAAGGCGGCCTTCGAGGTCAACCGCCCGAAGGAATGAGGCCACAGGCCCGACGAAAATGGGTGGGGACCGCGCGATAGGCCTTGATCTTGCCGGAAGTTCGCGGCAAGTCACGGCACCTTCGAATTTCAAAGTCTACCCAAGGAGATTATCATGTCGGATGCCCACGGCGTCGCCCGCGACCAGCTTCGCGCGTTCATCGAGCGGATCGAGCGCCTCGAGGAAGAAAAGAAAACCATCGCTGACGACATCAAGGACGTCTATGGCGAAGCCAAGGGCACCGGCTTCGACACCAAGATCCTGCGCAAGGTCATCCAGATCCGCAAGCAGGACAAGGACGAGCGCATGGAGCAGGAAGCGATCCTCGACACCTACCTCCAGGCCCTCGGCATGATCGCGGCACCCGCGGACGCCGAATAAGGTTTTTGAAAGCCAAAGAAAAAGCCCGCCGGATCGCTCCGGCGGGCTTTTTTGATGGGATGGTTTCGCCGACTAGTTCTGGCTGCCTTCGAACTTGCGGACTTCCATGAAGTTCACCGCCGTGCCGCTGAAGCGTCCGGCATCGATCGATTTGCCCTCGGGCTGGAAGCCGGCCATGTAGACGGTCGTCGGTGCGGCGCGCAGCTTGCGGCTGACGAAACGCGGCGCCTTGACGGGCTTGGAGAGCGTCTCGACGCGGCTCTGGCTCAGCGCCCACTGCGAGATGATCTTCTGCGTCAGCTTCGGCTCGGTGCGGATCGCGCCACGGCTCGCAGCATCGGCATCCTTCTTCTTCGGACGGCCGCCCTTGGTCTGCGTTTCTTCCGCCGGCTTTCCGTCGAAGGCATCGAGGCCGGCGAGCGAACGCGTGCTGCCGCTATTGGTCGAGACGAGTGCCGCCATTTCGACCGGATTGCCGGAGAATTCATCCACCGTCGGATCGGCAAGTGCTGCAAGGCCCGAGCGATCCGCCGTCACCGGCAGCGCCACGTCGGCTTCGGCCGCGGCCATCAGCGCCGTCTGCGACTGGTCGAGCTCGGCGACCGGACGCAGGCCCGGTACCGGCACCATGGCCAGTTCCTCGGCATCTTCGACAGTGGCTTCCGTGGCCGCTTCTGCGGTCAGGACCGTGCCCGGCTCCGCATCGCCAGCCTCGGTGCGCGCACCGAGCATGACGGGAAGCGGGATCTTGTAGGCGGCAAGGTCCTCGAATTCAGGCTTCTGTTCTTCCTCGACCGTGGCCGGCGTGGCCGCTTCGAGGGCAGCAACGGCGCCGCTCGTCGTCGGCGCGACGAGAGCGAGTTCGCTCGTCGTCTCGGCCGTCTTGAAGGCGGGGCGGCTGCCCGGAACGGGCGCGGTGAAGGCCACTTCCGTTTCGGCTTCCGTCACGACCGGCTTCTTCTCCTCGACAGCCTTGGCCGTCGCGCCGGCGGATACACCGCCTTCGTCGAGGGCTTCGCCGCTGGCGATTGCTTCGGGTTCTTCATCCTCGTCGCCGCCGCCGCCGAAGAGGGCAGCAAGGAAGCCGCCCTTGCGCTTGGACGCGGTCGGCGTCGAGCCGCCACCGGCAACCTGGATTTCCTTGGCGCCGACACGGCGCTTGTAGTCTGCGACCGCCTGCTGGTAGCCGGGCAGCGGCTTGCCATCGGTCGGGACGTGCATGGTCTTGCCATCCGGGAAGATGCGCACCAGTTCCTGGCGGCTCATGCGCGGCCAGGCGCGCACGCTGCCGACGTCGAGATGCACGAAGGGCGAACCGGAGGTCGGATAGTAGCCGACGCCGCCGACCTGGAATTTCATGGCCGTGGCGCGCAGCGTCGCGAGCTTGACGCCCGGAATATAGAAGTCCATCGCCTTGCCGAGCATGTGCTGGCTCTTCTTGGCAACGCCCTTGGAGCGCGAGCGCAGCATGCCGTTGGTCGCCGGCGAGCGATAGGCGGAGACGACGTTGATGTAACCGGAGGCGCCGACCTTCTGGTAGACTTCCCAAACCAAGTCGAAGAGACGCGGGTCCATCTTCGTCGGTTCGTTGCGGCGCCAGTCGCGCAGGAACTGGCTGAGCTGCTTCAGGCCGCGCGCATCATAACGCCCGTTGCGCTTGAAGGTGATCTCGGCCTTTTCCTTGGTATGGATGAAATAGAGCTTGAGCGTGCGGTTGCCGCTCTCGGCCTGCACCGTCGCGGGAATGGCCGTGGGCAGGATGAGGGCAGCCGACAGGACAGCCGTGGTCAAAGCCTTGGGCAGCTTGTGCAACACTCTCTTGCAGAGGCTGCTCAGGGTGGCCCCTGGGCGCTTCATCGATGCGAACAAATTTGCCAACTCTTTCCCCGTCCGAAGGACAACGAACGTCCGTTATCCCAGATGACTGCCAATTGCGGTGAGAGCATGGCAAATCCGCCACACTCATCACCGCGCACCCGTTATAGTGAACAATCCACTAACAGGGAATAAACGGCAATCAAGAAATCTCAAGTGGCCGGGATTCCAAGGGTTTTTACGCAGCTTCTTTCAACGGATTGTCTGGGTCGATGCCATAGTCCTTCAGTTTGCGATAGAGAGTCGAGCGGCCAATGCCCAATTTTCGGGCAACCTGGCTCATCTGGCCATGATAAAACTTCAGGGCAAAGCGGATGAGTTCCTCTTCCACCTCGGCCAGTTTGCGCACATGGCCACCCTTGTCGACGCTGGAAATGGCGGTGTCGGCGCCGGCATCGGCGCTCACTGATTCGTTCGGCCGGAAGTCCGGGTAGACGCTCGGCAGGCGCGATTCCGATGCGGGTTCCGGCGTGCGGATGTTCGCAGCCTCCCAGGTCACGGCACCGTCTTCAGCAAGCCCGTAACCCGGAACCTGTGCCGCGATCTGCGGGAAGTCGGCCGCATTCAGCTCCGCCCCTTCCGACAGCACGACGGCGCGGAAGATGGCGTTTTCGAGCTGGCGGATGTTGCCCGGCCAGTCATAGGCCGTCAGCAGCGCCATCGCACCGGCCGAGACGCCGAGCGGACGGGCAAGCTTCTGCTCGCCTGCAAAACGCTGCACGAAGGCGCGCACGAGAACCGGAATGTCCTCCTTGCGCCGGCGCAGCGCCGGAATAGTGATCGGGAAGACGTTGAGGCGGTAATAAAGGTCCTCGCGGAAACGGCCCTCGCGCACCTCGTTGATGAGGTCGCGGTTGGTCGCCGAAATGAGGCGGACATTGACCTTCTGCGGGAAGCGCGCACCGATCGTCTCGATCTCGCCCTGCTGCACGGCGCGAAGCAGCTTCACCTGCACTTCGAGCGGCAGGTCGCCGATCTCGTCGAGGAACAGCGTGCCGCCGTCGGCCTCCATGAACTTGCCGGTGTGGCGCTCCGTGGCGCCGGTAAAGGCGCCCTTCTCGTGGCCGAACAGGATGCTTTCGACCAGATTGTGCGGGATCGCACCGCAATTAACGGTGACGAAGGGCTTGTGCGCCCGCTCGCTCGCCGCCTGGATGGCACGCGCCACCATTTCCTTGCCGACGCCCGATTCGCCTTCCAGCACGACGGGAATATTCGACTGCGCGGCGCGGCGGCCGAGCTCGATGACGCGCAGCATTTCCGGGCTTGCCGAAACGATGTCGTCGAAATGTACGGTTTCGCTGCGGTTGCGGCGCCCGCCGCGGCCGCGGCCTTCGCGCTGGTCCATCTTCAAGGCATTGCCGACCGCCGTATTGAGGCGCTCCGGCGACACGGGTTTCACGACGAAATCGAAGGCGCCGGCGCGCATGGCCATGACGACGGTTTCGATGCCGCCCTGCCCGGTCTGCACGATCACGGGTATGGTGTTCTCGCGTTCGCCGAGCGCCTCGAGGAAGGCCGACCCGTTCATTTCCGGCATCATCAGGTCGAGTAGGATCACATTGATCAGACCGCCCTTGCGATCGAGAAGATCGAGACCGGCGCGACCGTTTTCCGCCATATGGGCGACATGGCCGGAACGCTCGATCATGTTCTTCAAAAGCCTGCGCTGGACAGGATCATCGTCGATGACAAGAATATGGGCCGTCACTGGAACCTCCTTGCCTCGAGGCGTGCCTCATGCACGCCCAAGGGAACTGAACACCAGCGGACCTTGGCAGAAAGGGTTGAACATGCCGTTTTGAGAAAGGCTTGCATTTTAACCAACGCCGACGCAAGCAAGACAACCGATCCGACCACCTGGAAGAGAGAGTGAAGATGACCCGTAATGTCCCCGAAGCCCGCATCGTCTTCGCGCCGGCCGACGCCGCCGCTGCCGCCGAGCTGGGCGACCTTCCCGGCTGGAATCTGACCGATCTCTACCCCTCGCCGACCGCGCCGGAATTCCTTGCCGACATGAAGAAGGCCGAGGCGGATTCGCTCGCCTTCGAGGCCCGGTGGAAAGGCAAGCTGGATGCCGCGACCGAGAAGACGGGCGACGAGGGCATCGGCGCCGCCGTGCGCGAATTCGAGGCGCTGGAAGACCTGCTCGGCCGCATCGTCTCCTTCGCCGGCCTCACCTATTTCACCAACACGACCGATCCGGCCAACGGCAAGTTCTACGGCGACGTCCAGTCGAAGCTGACCGATCTCGGCGCGCATCTCCTGTTTTTCTCGCTTGAACTCAACAGGATAGCCGACGAGCGCATCGATGCGGCGCTTAACAAGGATGCACTGGCCGCGCACTATCGCCCGTGGATCGAGGACCTGCGCAAGGACAAGCCCTACCAGCTGGACGACAAAACGGAGCAGCTTTTCCTCGAAAAATCGATGACGGGTGCCGCCGCCTGGAACCGCCTGTTCGACGAGACCATGGCGTCACTGCGCTACGATATCGACGGCGAAGAGGTGCCGCTGGAGATCGCCCTCAACCAGCTCCAATCGCCCGACGGCGAGGCCCGTCGCAAGGCGGCACAGGCGCTCGCGGCAACCTTCAAGGAGAACATCCGCACCTTCACGCTGATCACCAACACGCTCGCCAAGGACAAGGAAATCTCCGACCGCTGGCGCGGCTTTTCCGACATCGCCGACAGCCGGCACCTGGCCAACCGCGTCGAGCCGGAGGTGGTCGCAGCACTCGCAGCCGCTGTGCGCGAAGCGTATCCGCGCCTATCCCACCGCTACTATGGGATGAAGGCGAAGTGGCTCGGAATGGAGCAGATGCAGTTCTGGGATCGCAACGCGCCGCTGCCCGAGACATCGGACGCGACGATCTCCTGGGACGAGGCACGTGACACCGTGCTCTCCGCCTACAGCGCCTTTGCGCCGGAAATGGCCGATATCGCAAAACGCTTCTTCGATCATGGCTGGATCGATGCCCCGGTGCGCCCCGGCAAGGCGCCGGGCGCCTTCGCGCACCCGACCGTGCCCTCCGCGCATCCCTATGTGCTCGTCAACTACATGGGCAAGCCGCGCGACGTGATGACGCTCGCCCATGAACTCGGTCACGGCGTGCATCAGGTGCTGGCCGGCGGCCAGGGTGCGCTGATGGCGTCGACGCCGCTCACGCTTGCCGAAACGGCCTCCGTCTTCGGCGAGATGCTGACCTTCCGCAGCCTGCTCGACAAGACGAAGGACCAGCGCGAGCGCAAGGCGATGCTCGCCCAGAAGGTCGAGGACATGATCAACACGGTCGTGCGCCAGATCGCCTTCTACGAATTCGAGCGCAAGCTGCACACCGCCCGCAAGGAAGGCGAACTCACCAGCGACCAGATCGGCGAACTCTGGCTGTCGGTGCAGGAGGAAAGCCTTGGTCCGGCCATCAAGATTTCCGAGGGCTACGAGACCTATTGGGCCTATATCCCCCACTTCATCCACTCGCCCTTCTACGTCTATGCCTATGCCTTCGGCGATTGCCTGGTGAACTCGCTCTATGCCGTCTACCAGCAGGCGGACACGGGCTTTCAGGCGAAGTATTTCGACCTGCTCAAGGCCGGCGGCACCAAGCATCATTCCGAGCTGCTGAAGCCCTTCGGCCTCGATGCGAGCGATCCGTCGTTCTGGAGCAAGGGACTGTCGATGATCGAGGGGCTGATCGACGAGCTGGAAGCGCTTGATAAGGCCTCATCGTAAAAGAAGCCGGATGCCCGCATGACCGACCGCGAACGCTATGTGCTCCTCAGGGACGACCGCGAGGACCGGACGGTGGTTTTCGCCGATCCGCTCGCGGTGGTCACCGTGCGCGAGCGCGCCGGCTTCGAGCCGGCCTTCGCGGCCTTGCAGGCGGCACATGAAAAGGGCCACTGGATCGCCGGCTTCATGAGCTATGAGGCCGGCCATCTCTTCGAGGAGAAGCTAGCGCCGCTCGCAGTGGAAAACCGCCCGACGCCGCTGATGAGTTTTGGCATTTTCGAAAAGCCGGCGGACGACCACCCGCTCGCCAAGCCGCGCCAGCGCACCGAAAACGAACCTTTTCTCACCGAGCCGAAAGCCGACTGGAACTTCGAGACCTACCGTGGCCGCTTCGACCGCCTGCACCAGCACCTGCGCCAGGGCGACTGCTACCAGGCGAACCTCACCATGCCGATCCGCGCCCGCTGGACCGGCGACCCGCTCGCCGCCTTCTGGTCGCTGATCGAGCGCCAGCCCGTGCGCTACGGTGCCTTCGTCTCGCTGGATGGGCCGCAATTGCTATCCCGCTCGCCGGAACTCTTTTTCGACATTGATAAAGAGGGCTGGATCGAGACGCATCCGATGAAGGGCACGGCACCGCGCGGCGCGAGTGCTGCGGAGGATGCCAGGATCATCGCCGAGATGCAGGCCGACCCGAAGTCGCAGGCGGAAAACCGCATGATCGTCGACCTCTTGCGCAACGACATCTCGCGCATCACCGAGGTCGGCACGCTTCATGTGCCAAAACTCTTCGCCGTCGAGACCTACCCGACCGTGCATCAGATGGTGAGCCATGTGCGGGCGAAGCTCACGCCTGGCACCTCGATCCGCGACATCTTCGCCGCCCTCTTCCCCTGCGGCTCGATCACCGGCGCGCCCAAAATGCGCGCCATGGAAATCCTGCACGACCTGGAGGACGGCCCGCGCGACGCCTATTGCGGCGCCATCGGCATGATCGCGCCCAACGGCACCATGCGCTTCAACGTCGCCATCCGCACCATCTCGCTCTTTCCGGATGGCGAAGCGGTCTTCAACGTCGGCGGCGGCATCGTCTTCGATTCCACCGCGGAGTCGGAATATGAGGAAGCGCTGCTAAAGGCGCGCTTTGCGGTGGGGGATCAATGGATATCTCGCTGATCGAGACCTTGCAGTGGGAGCCCGGCACGGGCTTCGTTCGGCTGGAGCGGCATCTGGCGCGACTTGCGGGGTCAGCGGCTGAGCTTGGGATACCGGGGGCGGATGGCGCGAAGGCGGCGCTCGCTGCTGCGCTACCCCCCTCTGCCCTGCCGGGCATCTCCCCCTCAGGGGGGGAGATCGATGGGGGACCCTCACCGGCCCTCCTATCAGCCGGCGGAGCGGCAGAAACGACGACCGTTCTTGGTGGAAAGCAACGCGTCTGTCCAATCTCCCCCCTTGAGGGGGAGATGCCCGGCAGGGCAGAGGGAGGTGCGCCGCAACCTCGGCCCCTCCGCATCCGCCTCGAACTTTTCGAAGACGGCCGGATCGACGTGCAGACGGCGCCCTTCACGCCGCTCGCACCCGACACAACCTGGCGCCTGAAAATCGCCGCCACCCGCCTTGCCTCCAACGATCTGCTGCTGCGCCACAAGACCTCCCGCCGCGCCGCCTACATCGCAGCCCGTGCCGAAATTCCAGCGGCAGAGGCGGAGGAAGTCCTCCTCCTCAACGAGCGCGGCGAGCTTTGCGAGGGCAGCATCACCTCGCTCTTCCTCCACGACGGCTCCGGTATCCTCAAGACACCACCACTCGCGTCCGGGCTGCTGGCCGGCGTACTCCGGCAAGAGCTGCTGGACAACGGTGAGGCGGTAGAACAGACCTTGCGGCCGGAGGACCTAACTCAAGGCACCATCTTCGTCGGCAATTCGCTGCGCGGGCTCATCCGGGGCAGCCTCGCATGAAACAGCCGACCTACACGCCCTATGACGGCTCCGCCCGTCTCTTCACCATCGGCCTCGGCCCGCTCGACCATGCCCGCTGGATCGAGCCGGACGGCGATCTCGAACGTTATCTCCGCGAAAAGGACCGGCTCATCGCTGGTCATCGCGGCACCGTCTTCGTCGAGGAAGAGGAGACACGCGCAGCGCAGCAGGAGGTTCTCGACCTTCTCACCGGCCACGTCACGCAGCAGCACCCCGCCCTTTACCGCCGCGAAGGATCGATGATCCGCATCGGCGAACGCGCCATTGCGCTCGACACCGACGAGGCACCGCTGATCACGGCCGGCGCGCTGGTGCAGGAGGATCTCGTCCTCATGCGCCGCGACGAAACCGGCTGGCGGCTTGTCGCCGGCTATGTCGCCTTCCCCTCCTCCTGGACGCTCACGGAAAAATTCGGGCGACGCATGGAGGATATCCATGCGCCCGTGCCGGATTTTGGCGACGGCACCCGCAATGCCACGCTGATCAACCGCATGTTCGACAATCTCAAGGTCGAGCAGCCGGTCTTCCGTTTCAACTGGTCGATCAATCCCGATGCCGACCTGCACTATCCGGCCTCCAAGGCGCACGGCGCCCTGCCGGAAGGGCATACGCTGTCGCTCGAAACGACCTTCGCCCGCGTCGAGCGCCAGACGTTGCGCAAGCTGCCGGCCTCCGGCGATATCCTCTTCACCATCCGCATCTACAATGATCCGCTCGCCGCGGTGCGCGCACTGCCGGATGCCGCCAGGGTCGCAGCGGTCTTCGCCGACCAGCTCGAAGCGCTGAGCCTGCCGCAGGCCGAATACAAAGGGCTTATCGCGAAAAGGGCGACGCTCGCGGCGCAATTGCGGGCGGTTGCGGCCGGTTAAGAATATCACCGCAGAAATCCGTGGCCGCTCTTTATTGTGACAGAAATCTGTGCTCTAGCGCTGCGATACTATGCTATGGGGCCCTCAGAGGCCCTGTTTTTGCGAAAAGCGGCCGTCCGCAGGAGAACCAAATGGCAGACAGCACCTATCCGGTTTATGGCGAAATCACCGGTCCGATCGTGATGATCGGTTTCGGCTCGATCGGGCGCGGCACGCTGCCGCTGATCGAGCGCCATTTCAAATATGACCGGAACCGGCTGATCGTCATCGAGCCGCGCGAAGACGCCGCTGATGCCGAGATCTACGCCCGCCACGGCGTGCGTCACATCAAGGCGCATATCACCAAGGAAAACTACAAGGACCTGCTGAAGCCGCTCCTCAAGGAAGGCGGCGGCCAGGCGTTCTGCGTCAACCTCTCGGTCGACACCGGCTCGCTCGACCTGATCAAGCTCTGCCGCAAGCTCGACGCGCTCTATATCGACACGGTCATCGAGCCCTGGCTCGGCTTCTACTTCGACAAGAGCATGAAGAATGCCGACCGCACGAACTATGCGCTGCGCGAGACGCTGCGCCACGAGAAGGACAAGAACCCGGGCGGCACGACGGCCGTTTCCACCTGCGGCGCAAACCCGGGCATGGTCTCCTGGTTCGTCAAACAGGCGCTGGTCAACCTCGCAAAGGATCTCGAGCTGAAGTTCGAAGAGCCGGCGCAGGACGACCGCGAAGGCTGGGCGAAGCTCATGAAGAAGGTCGGCGTCAAGGGCGTGCACATCGCCGAGCGCGACACCCAGCGCACCAAGAACCCGAAGCCGTTCAACACCTTCTGGAACACCTGGTCGGTCGAGGGCTTCATCTCAGAAGGCCTGCAGCCGGCCGAACTCGGCTGGGGCACCCATGAAGAATGGATGCCGAAGAACGCCAAGAAGCACAAGAAGGGCTGCAAGGCCGCGATCTACCTGGAACAGCCCGGCGCCAACACGCGCGTACGCTCCTGGTGCCCGACGCCCGGCCCGCAATACGGCTTCCTCGTCACCCACAACGAGTCGATCTCGATTGCCGACTACTACACGGTGCGCGACAAGGACGGCGACGTCTCCTACCGCCCGACCTGCCACTACGCCTACCATCCGGCCAACGACGCCGTGCTCTCGCTGCACGAAATGTTCGGCAATGGCGGCAACCAGCAGCCGGTTCTGCACGTCCTCGACGAAAACGAACTCGTGGACGGCATCGACGAACTCGGCGTGCTGCTCTACGGCCACGACAAGAACGCCTACTGGTACGGTTCGCGCCTGTCGCTGGAAGAAACCCGCCGCATCGCCCCCTACCAGAACGCGACCGGCCTGCAGGTGACCTCCGCCGTGCTCGCCGGCATGGTCTGGGCGCTGGAAAACCCGAAGGCCGGCATCGTGGAAGCCGACGAGGTCGACTACAAGCGCTGCCTCGAAGTGCAGACGCCGTATCTCGGCCCGGTCGAAGGCCACTACACCGACTGGACCCCGCTCGACGGCCGCCCGGGCCTCTTCCCGGAAGACCTCGACACGAAGGATCCGTGGCAGTTCAAGAACATCCTGGTTCGCTAAAGCGGCCTGACAAATCGAATGCCGGACGCCCGCGGCCAAGCCGCGGGCGTCTTCGTTTCGATGAGGCTTTCGGCGGGGCTTTCAATGGGATAATGCCGGTTCGCCGGGCGGCCCGTCTTGCTTTCGACGTCTCTTCGCGGCATGGTCTGGCGAATTGGACGGGTGGTTCGCGCCACCGTGACCTTGGGAGACTGTAGATGAAGCCGATCACCGCCCTCAGCCTGCTGGCCGCCTCTGTCGCGCTCGCCTCCTGCCAGAGCGACCGCGCCCCCCGGGATTTGCCTCCCATCCGCCAGCAGCAGCAGACCGGCGTCGAGGGCGCCTGGGTCGATCCGAACGGCATCGTCTCCACCTTTGCGGCCGGCACGTTCTCGACGCGCACGACCGACACGAACCAGCTCCTGGCATCCGGCACCTACATCAACACCTCGCCGACGCTGGTCGAGATCAACATGACCTCGCTGGTGCGCAACACCCAGTCCAAGGTCAATTGTGCGCTGGTCAGCCAGGCGCAGCTGAACTGCACCACCGCCGAAGGCGCGCAGTTCTCGCTCGCCCGCCGCGCGGTCTGAGCGACAGCACATCGAGAAGAGGGGGCCGCGAGGCCCTTTTTTCGTTTTGGGCGCATAAACGTGCGATCGTTTCGGCGTCGTGTCTTTTCTCTTGAAGTTGCCGACAAGCGGTGAAAACATCCGCCGGCCGGCTGTCATGTTTCCGGCCTATCGTGCAGCGGACAGCCTCTCCCGCGCCACGCCGCGGGCAAACAAGGAGAACAGGACCATGACGATTTTCCGATCCGGCCTTCTGGCCGCCTCCCTTATCGCGCTCTCCAGCGGCTCCGCACTTGCGGATTACGAGCTGAATATCCTGCACATCAACGACCTGCATTCGCGCATCGAGGCGATCAACAAGTTCGATTCGACCTGCTCGGCCGAGGAAGAAGGCAAGGGCGAATGCTTCGGCGGCGTCGCGCGCCTCAAGGCTGCGATCGATGCCCAGCGCCAGGCCCAGACCGGCAAGAACCTGCTGCTGCTGAATGCCGGCGACAATTTCCAGGGCTCGCTGTTCTACACGACCTACAAGGGCGCGGTGGAAGCGGAATTCCTGAACCTGATGAAGTTCGACGCCATGACCGTCGGCAACCATGAATTCGATGACAGCGAAGACGGGCTCGCGACCTTCCTCGACAAGGTGCAGTTCCCGGTCGTGACCGCAAACGTCGCCGCCAGCGCCAGCTCGAAGATCGGCGACAGCATCAAGCCCTTCATCGTGCTCGAACAGGGTGGCCAGAAGATCGGCATCGTCGGCGCGGTTGCCAACGACACGGCGGAACTCTCCTCGCCCGGCCCGAACGTGCTGATCGGCGATGACGTCGCCGATATCACGGCGGCGATCGGCGAATTGAAGAAGCAGGGCGTCAACAAGATCATCGCGCTCACCCATGTCGGCTATCCGCGCGACCTCGCGGCGATCGCGAAAATCCCGGATGTCGACGTCGTGGTCGGCGGCCATACCAACACCTTCCTGTCGAACACTTCGGACAAGGCGGAAGGCCCCTACCCGACGCTGGTCGACAATCCGGGCGGCTACAAGGTGCCCGTCGTGCAGGCCGGCGCCTATTCGAAATATCTCGGCAACCTGAAGGTCGTCTTCGACGACGCGGGCGTGGTGAAGGCAAGCTCCGGCGAGCCGATCCTGATCGACGCGTCGATCAAGCCGGATGAGGCCGTCCTCGCCCGCATCAAGGAACTTGGCGGCCCGATCGAGGAGCTGAAGAACAAGATCGTCGCCGAAAGTGCCTCGCCCATCGACGGCTCGCGCGAAGTGTGCCGCGCGGCCGAATGCGCCATGGGCAACCTGGTGACGGACGCCATCCTCGACCGCACCAAGGGCCAGGGCACGACCATCGCCATCACAAACGGCGGGGGCCTGCGCGCCTCCATCGACGGCGGCCCGGTCTCGATGGGCGAAGTGCTCTCGGTCCTGCCGTTCCAGAACACCGTCGCGACCTTCCAGCTCAAGGGCTCGGACCTCGTCGCCGCCCTCGAAAACGGCCTCAGCCAGATCGAGGAGGGTGCCGGCCGCTTCCCGCAGGTCTCCGGCATGAAATATTCCTTCGACAAGTCGAAGCCGGCCGGTAGCCGCGTCGTCTCCGTCGAGGTCAAGGAGGGCGATGGCTTCGTGCCGCTCGATGCGGCCAAAACCTACAACGTGGTCTCCAACAACTACATGCGCGCGGGTGGCGACGGCTATTCCGTCTTCGCCAAGGCGGGCATGAACGCATATGACTTCGGCCCGAACCTCGAACTGGTCGTCGCCGACTATCTTTCGGCAAACCGCCCGTACAAGCCCTATACGGACGGCCGCATCACCGAGGTAGCCGCCGCGACCGTCGTGGAAAGCCCGACGACCACCGGCGAGACCGCAACCAGCACCGAGACGGCGCCGGCAACGGGCGAAACGGCAACCTCCACCGATACCGCCGCCAAGTCCGTCGACAGCGCCGCAACGCCGACGACGGGCGAAGCCGCAACCGGTTCCGAAGCCACGACCACGGCGACCGAAACCGCGGCAAGCACCACGACGGCCGGCGGCAAACACGTTATCGCACGCGGCGATACGCTGTGGGATCTCGCCAAGGCCGCCTATGGCGACGGCACGCTGTGGCGCCGGATCGCGGAAGCCAACGGCAATCCGCGGCCGCGTGCCCTGCATGTCGGCACGGAACTGTCGATCCCGGCCAAATAAGGACAATTTGTCTCCACTTTTTCTGCCGGCCCGGGCTTTCCCGGGCCGGCATTTCTTTTTAGAACGATTCTGAACCAACCCGGCTCCGCCCGCGTAAACGGGCGATGACCGAAAACCCGCACGTACAGGACCGCATCATGCCGCACCCAGCCGCCACGCCCGCCAGCCATCCGCCCGTCAAAAACGGCAAGGTCGGCGTGCTGCTCGTCAATCTGGGCACGCCTGACGGCACGGACTACACCTCCATGCGCCGCTACCTGAAGGAGTTCCTGATGGACCGGCGGGTGATCGAATGGTCGCGTTTCGCCTGGTATCCGATCCTCTTCGGCATCGTGCTCAACACCCGCCCCGGCAAGGTCGGCAAGGCCTATGAGACGATCTGGAACAAGGAGAAGAACGAAAGCTATCTGCGCACCTATACGCGCAGCCAGGCCGAACTGATGGCAAAATCCTTCACCGATCAGACCGAGGTGGTCATCGACTGGGCCATGCGCTACGGCCAGCCCTCCATCGCGTCGCGCATGGATTATCTGCAAAAGCAGGGCTGCGACCGCATCCTCGTCTTCCCGCTCTATCCGCAATATGCGGCGGCAACCACCGCGACCGTCAACGACAAGGCCTTCGAGACGCTGCTCAAGCTGCGCTGGCAGCCAGCACTGCGCACGGTGCCGCCCTATCACGACGACCCGGCCTATATCGATGCGCTGGCCATATCGATCGAGAAGCACCTGGCGACGCTCGACTGGGAGCCGGAAAAGGTGCTGACCTCCTTCCACGGCATTCCGAAGAGCTATTTCGAAAAAGGCGACCCCTATTATTGCCAGTGCCAGAAGACCGCGCGCCTGCTGCGCCAGCGTCTCGGCTGGTCGGAAGACAAGCTGATGATCACCTTCCAGTCCCGTTTCGGGCCGGAGGAATGGCTGCAGCCCTACACCGACAAGACGGTGGAAAAGCTGGCGCAAGAGGGTGTTAAGCGCATCGCCGTCATCAATCCCGGCTTCGTCTCCGATTGCCTGGAAACGCTGGAAGAGATCGCCGAGCAGGCGGCCGAAAGCTTCCACCACAATGGCGGCGAGAAATTCACCCACATCCCCTGTCTCAACGATTCGCCCGAAGGCATGGCCGTGCTGGAGAAGGTCGTGCGGCGCGAACTCGCCGGCTGGATCTGAGCGCCGATAAATCTTCCACCCGTCCAAATAGACTGGCGCCGCGGCGCGTATTCCTTAAAGTGGCGCCGCGCGGCCTGCAAAGCGCGCGCGTGCTTTGGATTATTGAATTTACGCATGTCGTTCCCGCGAAACCGCTGAACATCTTGCGCGACATGCTTTGGGGAGAACACCATGGATTTGGCAGGATTGGATATCGTCGTCATCGCCCTCGTGGTCCTGGTCATCCTGATCCTGTTTGCCGGGATCAAGACGATCCCGCAGGGCTACCAGTACACGGTGGAACGCTTCGGCCGCTATACGCGCACCCTGGAGCCCGGCCTCAACCTCATCATCCCCTTCATCGACCGCATCGGCGCGAAGATGAACGTGATGGAGCAGGTGCTCGACATCCCGACGCAGGAGGTCATCACCCGCGACAATGCGAGCGTTTCGGCCGACGGCGTCGCCTTCTACCAGATCCTCAATCCCGCCCAGGCCGCCTATCAGGTCGCCAATCTGCAAAACGCTATCCTCAACCTCACCATGACCAACATCCGCTCCGTCATGGGCTCGATGGACCTGGACGAGCTGCTCTCCAACCGCGACGTGATCAACGACAAGCTGCTGCGTGTCGTCGACGAGGCGGCCAATCCCTGGGGCATCAAGATCACCCGCGTCGAGATCAAGGACATCGCACCGCCGAAGGACCTCGTCGATTCGATGGGCCGGCAGATGAAGGCAGAGCGTGAAAAGCGCGCCCAGGTTCTCGAAGCCGAGGGCGCCCGTAACGCGCAGATCCTGCGCGCCGAGGGTGCGAAACAGTCGGCGATCCTCGAAGCCGAAGGTCAGCGCGAAGCCGCCTTCCGCGACGCCGAGGCACGCGAGCGCCTGGCGGAAGCCGAAGCCAAGGCGACGAAGGTGGTGTCGGAGGCAATCGCCGCCGGCAGCGTGCAGGCGATCAACTACTTCGTCGCGCAGAAATATACCGAAGCCATGGCAGCCATCGGCAAGGCGCCGAATTCCAAGATCGTGCTGATGCCGATGGAAGCCTCCGCGCTCGTCGGCTCGCTCGGCGGCATCGGCGCCATCGCCCGCGAAGTGTTCGGCGACGGCGGCCCGGCCCAAGGTGCGGTCACGCCCCGCACGCGCCAGACGACGACGACCCCGGCAACGACCACCACCGCCTCGACGCCCGCCTTCCGCAACCCGTTCGACCCGACGTCGCAGGGAGGCTGAGCATGATCGAGCGCGTCGTCACGGAACTCGGCCCCTGGGCCTGGTGGGTGCTTGGCATCGTTCTGCTGATTCTCGAAGTGCTGATGCCCGGCGTCTTCCTCGTCTGGATCGGCATTGCGGCCATCATCACCGGCGCCCTTTCGCTCGCCCTGTGGGAAACCGCGTTCTGGACATGGCACGCGCAATGGCTGGTCTTTGCGGTTCTGTCGCTCATCGCGGCGATCATCGGCCGGCGCATCGTCAGCAGCCGCGGGCAGACCTCCGACCAGCCGCACCTCAACCAGCGTGGCCAGAGCCTCATCGGCCGCACGGCGACGCTGGAACAGCCGATCGCAGAGGGCCGCGGCCGCATCCGTCTCGACGATACGATGTGGAACGTTCAGGGGCCGGACCTGCCGGTCGGCACCCGCGTGCGCGTCACGACCAGCAGCGGCAGCAATCTGACGGTCGAGGCCATCTAGTCAAACAAAAACCCCCGCATTTCCAGGAAATGCAGGGGTTTTGGCTTGTACCTGTGGACGCAAAGATCAGGCGACGCCGATCCTGAGCAGATCGTGGAAATGCACGACGCCGACGGGGCGGAAGGTCTCGTCAGTGACGATCAGCGCGGAAATATTGTACTGGTTGAGCAGGCCGAGCGCGGCAGTCGCGAGCGTCGTCGGCTTCACGGTCTTCGGCGCGCGCGTCATGATCTCGTTGACGCTGAGCTCGGCGAGGTTGCGCGAAAGATTGCGCGCGATATCGCCGTCCGTGACGATGCCGACGAGGATGCCCTCGTCATTGATGACGCCGACGCAGCCGTAACGCTTCTGCGAGAGCAGCAGCACGGCATCCGGCATCGAGGTGCCGAGCGCCACGAGCGGCATGTTCTCGCCGCTGTGCATGATATCGCCAACATGGGAGAGGCTCGCGCCGAGCTTGCCGCCGGGATGGAAGGTCTTGAAGTCGGTCGCGGTGAAGCCGCGCGCTTCGAGCAGGGCCACGGCGAGCGCATCGCCGAGGGCGAGCTGCATCAGCGTCGAGGTGGTGGGCGCCAGACCGTGCGGGCAGGCTTCCTGCTCCTTCGGCAGCAGCAGAACCGTATCTGCCTCACGGGCAAGTGCAGAGCGTTCGCCGGAGGTGATGGCGATCAGCGGGATCGAGAAGCGACGGGAATAGGAGACGATGCCCTGCAATTCGGCGGTTTCGCCGCTCCAGGACATGGCGAGGATGACGTCGTCGCGGGCGATCATGCCGAGATCGCCATGGGTCGCCTCGACGGGATGCACGAAGAAGGACGGCGTGCCGGTGGAGGCGAGCGTCGCGGCAATCTTCACGCCGATATGGCCGGACTTGCCGACGCCGGTGACGATGACGCGGCCGCTGATGTCGCCGATGAGGCGCACGGCCTCGCAGAACGCGTCGTAGAGCCGTCCTTCGAGGGCCGCCGAGAGAGCGGTGAGACCAGCTTTTTCCGTTTCAACGGTGCGGAGTGCGGAGGCGATAGCGCCGTCGCTGTCAACTTGTGCCTGTCTTTTGATCATGCGCCTCGTTAGCGCTTTTGTAAGAAACTGTCCATGCACGAATGACAGCAGATTGTTACGGCGAGTGATTCCGCCCGAAAGCAACCAAGCGTTAACCACAACGGTTTACGTTCGCTTAGGAAATTGAAAGAATCGCAGGCCCAATCATGCCAGAGGCAAACGGAATGGATCGCGGGGCAACGTCGCCCCGCCTGTCACGGCGTCTGGCCGGGCTGCTGCTCGCCGGCACCGTCCTTGCCGCCATTCCTGCCTTTGCCCAGCAGCAATTGCCTGCCGAAACGACGACGTTCCTGCAGCCACTCAATCCCCTCGTCGACGATCCGGATGCCGATCCCGATGCGGACCCGGCCGATGCGGCGACGACAGCCACCACGACAACGACGACCCAGCCCGCTTTGACCGACGACCAGGCCGGTGCGCTGGCCGAGGCCGCGGACGAGACCGGCGCCATCCGGCGCACCGCCCGCGAAGGCGAACGCCTGAACGCACGCGAAGGCAATGTCGACAATGTGACGAGCGAATTCGGCGACCCCTATGAGCCGACCGGCATCCACCTCGGCGCCTTCGTGCTGAAACCCTCGCTGTCGCAGGGTATCGGCTACGAGAAGACCAAGACGGGCTCCTCTTCCGAGAGCCGCAGCTTCTCCGAAACCGGCTTCCGCGGCTCGCTCGTCTCCGACTGGTCGCGCCATCAGCTCTCGATCGTCGCCGACGGCGTCTACCAGCGCAATCTCAGCGGCAGCGGCGAGACCGAACCGGAATTCAACATCAACAGCGATCTTCGGCTCGACCTCAGCAACGACACGATCGCCAACCTGACCGCCGGCTACAATTTCGAGCGCGAGAACTCCAGCGATCCGAATGCCATCGACGGCGCCAGCGTGCAGTCCGGCGTGCACAATTTCACGGCCGGCGCGCGGGTGACCCGCGATTTCGGCGTGATCCGCGGTACGATCGCTACCGATGTCGAACGCGAAATCTACGGCTCGGCAAAACTCGCAAACGGCGACAAGCTCAGCCTCTCCGACCGCAACTTCACCGAGGGCACGATCACGGGACGCGTCGGCTTCGAAGTCTCGCCGGCGCTGATCCCCTATCTCGAAGCCTCCGTCGGCCGCTCGATCTACGATCACAAACGGGACTCGCTGGGCTACGAGCGCTCCGCCGCCACACTTGGCGCGCGCGCGGGCGTGGAAGTGGATCTCGGCGAAAAGCTGCGTGGCGAACTCGGCATCGGCTACCAGCGCTCTGCCTTCGACGACAACCGCCTGAAGGCGATCGAAGCGGTGGCGATCGACGGCTCGATCTTCTGGTCGCCACAGCGCGGCACGGACCTGAGACTCGGCCTCAACACGGAAATCGAACCCTCGACCAGCGCCGGCCAGAGCGGCTACGTCGCCTATGAAACGACGGCGGAGCTGACGCACGAACTGCGCGAAAACCTCGTGGCGCGGCTGAGCGGCGCCTATACCTGGCGCAACTTCCCCTCCTCCGGCAGCTCCGACCAGAACGTCTACCTCGTTGGCACCGGGGTTACCTGGGACCTCAACCGCTGGCTGGCGCTCACGGGAGACGTCTCCTACGAGCTGACGACCCAGTCCGGCCCCGACACCGGCATTACGCGTGCCGGCATCGGTCTCGTGCTTCGGCGCTAAGCCTTATTTCAGCTTGGCGACGAGTTCCCGCAGCGGCCCCTCGACGGAGGGACGAATGTCCGCACGCGCGAGTGCGAAAGCGATGTTCGCCAGGATGAAGCCGTCCTTCGCGCCGCAGTCGTAGGTTTCCCCGCGGAAGTGATAGGCAGCAAACTTCTGGTTGCCGGCAAGCTTCACCATGGCGTCAGTGAGCTGGATCTCGTTGCCCGCGCCGCGCTCCTGCGTGGAGAGGATCGGGAAAATTTCCGGCTGGAGGATGTAGCGGCCGTTGATGAAGAAGTTGGAGGGTGCCGTGCCCTGCGGCGGCTTCTCGACCATCTTGGTGATGGCGAAACCGTCGCCGATCGTCTCGCCGACGCCGACGATGCCGTATTTATGGGCCTGGTCCGGCGCGCATTCCTCGACGGCGATGATGTTGGCGCCGCTATGTTCGAAGAGCTCGACCATACCCTTCAGGCAGCCCTTCTCGCCCTTCATGATCATGTCGGGCAAGAGCAGCGCGAAAGGCTCGTTACCGACGAGCTCGCGGGCGCACCAGACGGCATGGCCGAGGCCGAGCGGCTCCTGCTGGCGGGTAAAGCTCGTGGAGCCCGCGACCGGCAGGATGCTTTCGAGCAGCGTCAGCTCGGCCGTCTTGTTGCGCTGGCGCAGCGTCTGCTCCAGCTCGACCTGGATGTCGAAATAGTCCTCGATAACGGCCTTGGAGCGGCCGGTCACGAAGATCAGGTGCTCGATGCCGGCATCCAGCGCCTCGTCGACCACGTATTGGATCACCGGCTTGTCAACGACGGTCAGCATCTCCTTCGGCACGGCTTTCGTTGCCGGAAGGAAGCGGGTGCCGAGGCCCGCCACTGGAAACACTGCTTTGCGAACCTTACGTGTCTGAGACATTAATCACCTCGTTGAGCCCCTGCCCTCATGGCCAGGACATATCTGTGCCGAAATAGAGTCAAATTGCTATTTTTTTGCAAAGCACGACTTTTTTAGGAAAGAAGACGGGGGAAAAATTTGATGGTAAAGAATTTGTTGACTTCGTTTTTATAAGTTTTGCGAACAGCCGATGGTTCCCTGCCGTCGAACCGAAATTTGAAAACGGACATGATAGCCGATGACACAGAATCTGAAGACCGTTCTGCGCCGATCCGCGCTCACCTTCCTGCTCACGGCCGGGCTTTTCGCCCAGGCCACCGCTGCCCACGCGGATGCCCGCTTCCAGAAGTGGATCGCCGACTTCTACGCGACGGCATCCGAAGCCGGCATCAGCAAATCGACCTACCAGAAGGCGTTTTCCGGCGTCAAGACACCCGACCCGGCCGTCCTCGAAAAGGCCGCCTACCAGCCGGAATTCAAACACAAGATCTGGGACTATCTCGATTCGCGCGTCAATCCCTACACAGTGCGCGTCGGCCAGGAGATGGCGGCGAAACATGGCCGCACGCTGGCCGCCCTCGAACGCCATTTCGGCGTCGACCGCAACATCCTGCTCGCCATCTGGTCGATGGAATCGAACTACGGCGCGGTGCTCGAAAAGGATGACCGGCTGCATTACGTGCCGCGCGCGCTGGCGACGCTCGCCTATGCCGACAAGAAGCGTGCGAAATTTGCCCGCACGCAGCTGATCGCGGCGCTAAAGATCATCCAGCGCGGCGACATCGCCGCCGCCGACATGACCGGCTCCTGGGCCGGCGCCATGGGCCACACCCAGTTCATCCCGACGAGCTACCTGATCTATGCCGTCGATGCCGATGGCAACGGCCACCGCGACATCTGGAATTCGGTGCCGGACGCGCTGGCGACCGCCGCGAACCTGCTTGCCAAGAACGGCTGGCAGGCCGGCAAGACCTGGGGTTACGAGATCGTCGTGCCGACCGGCGGCAGCAAATATTCCGGCCAGACGAAGACGCTCGCCCAATGGGCGAAGCTCGGCTTCACGCGCCCGAACGGCTCCGGCTTCAAGAACGGCGCGGACCGCGCCGAGTTGAAGCTGCCGGCAAACGGCGGGCCGGGCTTCCTGATGACCAAGAACTTCTTCGTCATCAAGCGCTACAACGCATCGGACTCCTACGCGATGGGCGTCGGCATGCTGGCCGACCAGCTCGCCGGCTATAGCGGCGTCAAGCAGCGCTGGCCGCGCCCGGAGGGCACGCTCGACATCACGGAGAAATTCGAGTTGCAGACGCGCCTGAAGGAGCTCGGCTACTACGAGGGCGAGGTCGATGGCAATTTCGGTTCCGGCTCCAAGGCCGCAATCCAGGCCTTCCAGAACCGCATGGGCCTCTCCGCCGATGGCGAGCCGAGCCTGCAAGTGCTGAAGGCGCTGCGCCGCTGACAATCAGCCAAGCCGAATTGAGGGGCGCTTCGGCGCCCCTTTTTGTTGCGCAGCGCTTCCGCTTGCGCACTTCATTTGCCATCATGCCGCCACCGATATCCCGCAGGATCGCGGTCAAGACGGAGAGCCCATCGCGATGAGCATGACCACGACGTTCCGGATTGTGCGGCTCAGCCTCGCCTTTGCCGTGGCAGCCAGCGTCGTCGTGACCGCCATCCCCGCCGGCGCGCAGGAGCGTCGCGAGCGCAAGACGATCCTGGAATTGCTGTTCGGCACGCCCAAGCGCAAGGAAGTCGTGCGCGAGCCGCAGGTCAGGAAACCGCGCACCGCCAACCGCAAGAAGAAGCAGACGACCACCGTCGCCACCAAGCCGGAACCGGCCGCGATCGAAAAGCTGCCGGACGCCAAGGTGGTGCTCGTCGTCGGCGACTTCATCGCCGGCAGCCTGGGCGAAGGGCTGATCGCCGCCTTCGAGGCGACGCCCGGCATCGTGGTGGAGCGCCGCACGAACGGCTCGTCCGGCATCGTGCGCGAGGATTATTACAACTGGCCGACCTCGCTGCCCACATTGATCACGGAAACCAAGCCTGCCTTGATCGTCGTCAGCATGGGCGCCAACGACCGCCAGCAGATGACGGTCGGAGGGGAAAAGGAAAAGTTCCGCTCCGAGGCCTGGACGAAGGAATATGAAGCGCGCGTCGGACGCCTCGCGACGCTTGCCCGCAATGGCGGCAAGCCGATGATGTGGATCGGCATGCCAGCCTTCCAGTCCTCCGCCATGACCGCCGACATGACGACGCTCAACAATATCTACCGCGCCGGCGTCGAGAAGGCGGGCGGCGAATTCGTCGATATCTGGGATGGTTTCGTCGATGAGAACGGCAAGTTCGTGATCTCCGGTTCCGACATCAACGGCCAACAGGTGCGCCTGCGCGGTTCCGATGGCATCAATTTCACCAAGGCCGGCAAGCGCAAGCTCGCCTTCTACGTGGAGAAGGAAATCCGCCGCGTGCTGGGTGATGCCGCTGCCGATGGCCCCGGCCTGCAAGGCGACCTCAAGGACCTCGTGGTGACGGCACCGGCCGAGGACACCGAAATCACCAAGACGCAGCCGATCAGCCTCGCCGACCCGGCGCTCGACGGCGGCACGGCGCTGCTCGGCGGCGCGGTTATCAAGGGCAACGGCAAGAGCCTGCGTGAAAAGCTGGTCGAAAAGGGCGAGATCGCCGATGCACCGCTCGGCCGCGTCGATGATTTTCGCGTGAACAAGGTCGCGACGCCCTAAGCGACAATGCGCGGCAAGGTGATGCGGGCGCAAAGTCCCGGCTGGCGGTTTTCGAGCGCGAAGCTGCCGTTCGCCTCCTCGACGAAACTTTCGACAATGGCAAGGCCGAGACCCGCGCCTTCGCTCGTCGTGTCGAGCCGGCTGCCGCGCTTCAGCACGAAATCGATCTCACCCTCCGGAATGCCCGGCCCGTCGTCGGTGACCTCTATGACCGCGTTGTGATCGTCCGCGCGGGCACAGATGCCGACGGTGGTCCTGGCATAACGCGCGGCATTTTCCGCAAGGCTGCCGAGGATTTCCGCGAGATCCTCCGGATCTATGCGCAGGATCAGCCCCGGCTCGATCTCCTGCTGCCAGTCGAGATCGCGACCGGCCGGCGTGCGTGAGACGACGCTGACCACCTGCGAGGCCACCCGGCCAAGATCGCTGCGGCCGGCATGCCCGCGCTCCGCCTGGCGCGCGCGGGCCATTTCATGGTCGACATGGCGGCGCATGCGCAGGATGATCGCCTCGATATCCTTGGCGACGCTCTCCTCGCCGCGCTCGCGCAGGCGCAGCACATCGCCAGAGAGGATTTGCAGCGGTGTCTTGAAGCCATGCGCAAGATCCGCCGCCCGCTCGCGCGCCTTGCGCAGCTGGTTTTCGCGTGATTGCAGCAAGGCATCCACCTCGCCGGTCAAGGGCAGGACCTCGTCCGGAAAATCGGTGCCGAGCCGTTCGGCCTTGCCGGCCCGGATGGCGGAAAGGCGTTCGGTGAGCGTTGCAAGCGGCCTGAGACCTACGAAGATCTGCACGAAGCTCGCCGCCAGCAGAAGGGCGGCAAGGGCCTGCAGATAGGGCAGGAGATCGCCCTCGAACTCGTCCGTCGCGCGGGAAATATCGGTCCGGTCGATCGCCACCGCCACCCGCAACGGCCGTGCACCGGCGCGCTCGGGCGTCACCACCTCGCGCTCCACGAGAAGCAGCGGCACCGCGCCCGGCCCCGAAATGGTCGCCGTATGCACGCCGCCGGCCGGGATATCCGGCAGGGTGAGAATATCGTCCCAGAGCGAGCGGGAACGCAGGCGCTTACCCTCGCCTTCGATCTGCCAGTAGAGGCCGGAAAGCGGGCGTTCGAAGCGGGGATCGACCGGCGGCTTGACAAGGTCAAGCGCCGTACCCGGCTGTTCGGCGAGCCCGGCGATGATCTGGTTGAGATGCAGCGCCAGCTCGGCGGCGATGCGCCGCTCCACATGCCGCTCGAACAGGGTGGAAAGAACGAAGAACGCCGCCACGAGGGCGGCGATGATGGAGGCAGCGCCCGCAAGCGCAAGGCGAAGGCGCAGCGACCGGCGCGTCACGGCGCGCTCTCGCCCATATAATAGCCGAAGCCGCGCCGCGTGCCGATGGCGACGGCACCGAGCTTCTTGCGCAGCCGTGCGACGAGCGCCTCCAGCGCATTGGCATCGCGCGAATAATCGTCGCCGTAGAGGTGCTCCTGCAATTCCGTCGGCGGCACGATGCGGTCGCGGTGGTGGCCGAGATAGCTGACGAGGCGGTATTCCAGCGGCGTCAGCGATTGCGGCACGCCATTGACACTGACCCGCATCGCCCGCGTGTCGATGGTGACCGCGCCGATCGCGATGGTCGCCGCGCCATGGCCGACGGAGCGGCGGATGAGGGCGCGGGCGCGGGCCAGCAGTTCCTCGAACTGAAAGGGTTTCGGCAGGTAGTCGTCGGCGCCGGCATCGATGCCCTCGACACGCTCGGCCCAGCTTCCGCGTGCCGTCAGCACCAGAACCGGCATGTGCCGGCCGTTCGCACGCCAGCGCTTCAGCAGCGACATGCCGTCCATGCTCGGCAGGCCGAGATCGAGGATGATGAGGTCATAATCCTCGGTATCGCCGAGGAACCAGGCGTCCTTGCCGTCGGACGCCGTCTCGACGGAATAGCCGGCACCGCTCAGGACGGTGGAGACATCGGCCGCAATGCGGGCATCGTCCTCGACGAGAAGCAGGCGCATCAGTCGGCATCGTCCTCTACGATCGCCATCGTCTTGGCATCGAGCTGAAGCTCGACGATCTGGCCGGACGGCTGGATGAATTCCAGCTCATATATATAGCGCCCGTCCTCGCGCTCAAGCTCGACTTCGATGAGGTCGCCCTGAACGTGCTTGCGCGCCTCCACGATGATCTGTTCGAGCGGGCGCACGAGGCCCTGTTCGAGCGCTCGGCGGGCTTCCTCGTGCTCCACCGCATCGTCGTCGTCATCCGCCTGCGCGCCCATAGGCGGCGCGATGGAGAGGGCGACGAACAAAGCGATCGCCAGCGGAAAAGGGGTCAGGAGTTTCTTGATCATGCACCTACCTATACGCGAGCCAAGCTGACAAATCGCTGACAGCGCCTGTCAGGCAAGCAACAGGCGGCCTGTGCGAATCCTCTCCTCAACAACGACAGGAAAGGACTTCGCAATGCGCACCATGACGACCGGCCTTCTCGCCGCAGGCCTCCTCGCCCTCGCCCTGCCCGCACAGGCGGAAACCACCAAGGTTTCGCCCCGCAAGACCCTGGAGCAGGTGGCCAACGAGCTTTCCGCCAAGGGCTACACGATCCGCGAGATCGAGATGGACGACGGCCACTTCGAGGCAAAGATCGTCGATGCCAAGAACGTCGTCAGCGAAGCCAAGATCGACAGCTACACCGGCGAGATCCTGCGCCTGGAACGCGAGGATTGATCCTCCCCCACCCTCTCCCCTGAAGACCCAATCAAAAAAGGACATTTCCCATGGTTAAGATCACCGGCACTTCCAAGGCCAACACGCTCAAGGGCCAGTCGACGGCTGACGACATCTACGGCTATGCCGGCAACGACAAGCTGTTCGGCTACGGCGGCAACGACGACCTCGAAGGCGGCGCGGGCAACGACTGGCTGCAGGGCGGCACCGGCAATGACGAGCTGACCGGCGGCGCCGGCCGCGACACCTTCGTCTTTTCCCGCGGCCGCGACGAGATCGACGATTTTTCGAGCCGTGACGACACGATCGTCATCGACAGCGCGCTCGGCGTAAAGAACTTCAACGAGCTGAAGGCGCTCGCCAAGTCCGTCGACGGTGGCGAGGATGTGCGCTTCGATTTCGGCAACGGCAACACGCTAACGCTGGACGACACCAAGCTTTCGAGCCTCAAGGCCAGTGACTTCTCCTTCAAGTCCGTAAACACCGACGAGCCGAGGGACCCGCTGTCGGGCGATGACGTGCTGAACGGCACCAGCAAGGCCGACAAGCTCTCCGGCGGCGCCGGCAATGACAAGATTTCCGGCTTCAGCGGCAACGACAAGCTTTCGGGCGATGCCGGCAACGACAGGCTCTATGGCGGCAACGGCCATGACGACCTGGAGGGCGGCGCAGGCAACGACATCCTCTCTGGTGGTGCGGGCAATGATGACCTCGAAGGCGGTTCCGGCAACGATCGCCTGAACGGCGGCTCCGGCAATAACGAGCTGGAAGGCGGCGCCGGCCGCGACACCTTCGTCTTCACGACCGGCAAGACGGAGATCGAAGACTTCAAGGCCAATTTCGACACGATCGAAATCGCCAAGAGCCTTGGCGTATCGAGCTTCGCCGACCTCACCGACATCGCCCGCACCGCCGACGGCGGCAAGGACGTGGTGTTCGATTTCGGCCAGAGCGAACTGCGCCTCGAAGACACCAAGCTTGCAGACCTCTCGGCGTCGGACTTCCTCTTCGTCTGAGAACCCAACAGTCAGCAAAAGGGCGCGCCGGTTTCCCGGCGCGCCCTTTCATCGTTCCAAAAACCTCAGCGGGGCAGCGTGGTCGAGCCCATCAGCGATTCGTCGATCGCACGCGCTGCCTGGCGGCCTTCGCGGATGGCCCAGACGACCAGCGACTGGCCGCGGCGCACGTCGCCGGCGGTCCAGAGCTTGTCGACCGAGGTCTTGTAGTCGCGCTCGTTGGCAATCACGTTGGACGAACCGCGCTTGTCGGTGTTGATCGCGAGCTTGTCGCCGAGATCCTTCAGGACGCTGTCCGTGAAGGGACCGCGGAAGCCGATGGCGATGAAGGCAAGGTCGGCCTTGATGATGAACTCCGTGCCGGCGATCGGCTTGCGGCGATCGTCCACCTGGCAGCACTTTACGCCGGTCAGGACACCATCCTCGTCGCCGACGAATTCGAGCGTGCCGACCTGGAACTCGCGCACGGCACCTTCGGCCTGTGAGGAGGATGTGCGCATCTTCGTCGCCCAGAAGGGCCAGACGGCGAGCTTGTCTTCCTTTTCCGGTGGCTGCGGGCGGATGTCGAGCTGCGTGACCTTGACGGCGCCCTGGCGGAAGGCCGTGCCGACGCAGTCGGACGCCGTATCGCCACCGCCGACGACGACGATATGCTTGCCACCGGCAAGGATCGGCTCCGACGGCCAGCCGACGCTGTCGATGTTCTCGCGCCCGACGCGGCGGTTCTGCTGCACGAGATAGGGCATGGCATCGTGCACGCCGGTGAACTCGACGCCCGGAATGCCGGCATCGCGCGGCGTTTCGGAGCCGCCGCAATAGAGCACGGCATCATGCTCGGCGAGCATCTCTTCCATCGGCTTGTCGACGCCGACATTGACGCCGTAATGGAAGGTCACACCCTCGCCGCGCATTTGGTCGACGCGGCGGTCGATGAAGTTCTTCTCCATCTTGAAGTCCGGAATGCCGTAGCGCAGCAGGCCGCCGGCCTTGGATTCGCGCTCGTAGAGGTGGACTTCATGGCCGGCGCGGGCGAGCTGCTGGGCAGCCGCCATGCCGGAGGGGCCGGAACCGATGACGGCGACCTTCTTGCCGGTCTTCACCGTTGCCGGCTGCGGCACGATATAGCCCATCTCATAGGCCTTGTCGGCAATCGCCTGCTCGACGGTCTTGATGGAGACCGGCGCGTCTTCCAGGTTCAGCGTGCAGGCCTCCTCGCAGGGCGCGGGGCAGACACGGCCGGTGAATTCCGGGAAGTTGTTGGTCGAATGCAGGTTGCGGATCGCCTCTTCCCAGTTGCCGTTATAGACGAGGTCGTTCCAGTCCGGAATCTGGTTGTGCACCGGACAGCCGGTCGGGCCGTGGCAATAGGGGATGCCGCAGTCCATGCAGCGCGCGGCCTGCTTCTGGACCTCGGGGTCCGACATGGGAATGGTGAATTCGCGAAAATGGCGGATGCGGTCGGAGGCCGGCTGGTACTTTGCAACCTGCCGGTCGATCTCCATGAAACCTGTAACCTTGCCCATCGTATTATCCTGATCTCAAGCGTGTTCAACGAGCGCCTTCCGGGCGCGTGAAAAACCCTCCGGCAACGCCGGAAGGTCGCAGTCTCAGCGGCCGGGTTACTCGGCCGCCTCCGCCATTTTCATGCGTTCCATGTCTTCCAGCGCACGGCGATACTCGACCGGCATGACCTTGCGGAACTTCGGACGGAACTCGGCCCACTGGTCGAGGATCTCCTTGGCCCGCGGCGAGCCGGTATAATGCAGGTGGTTGGAGATGAGCTGGTAGAGCCGCTCCTCGTCGTGGCGCGTCATGTCGCCCGAAACGTCCACCATGCCCTTGTGCATGAGGTCGCCGCCGTGATGGTGCAGCTTCTCCAGCATGTCGTCCTCTTCCGGCACCGGCTGGAGCTCCACCATCGCCATGTTGCAGCGGCGGGCGAAATCGCCCTCCTCGTCCAGCACATAGGCGACGCCGCCCGACATGCCGGCCGCGAAGTTGCGCCCCGTCTGGCCGATGACGACGACCACGCCGCCCGTCATATATTCGCAGCCGTGGTCGCCCACGCCCTCGACGACGGCAATCGCACCGGAGTTGCGCACGGCGAAACGCTCGCCGGCCACCCCGTTGAAGTAGCACTCGCCGGCAATCGCGCCGTAGAGAACCGTGTTGCCGACGATGATCGACTCGTGCGGGATCGCCTTGCTGCCGGTCGGCGGGCGCACGATGATGCGGCCGCCCGACAGGCCCTTGCCGACATAGTCATTGCCGGCACCGACGAGATCGAAGGTGACGCCGCGCGCCAGGAACGCCGCGAAGGACTGGCCGGCCGTGCCCTTGAGCGTCACGGAGATCGTGTCGTCCTTCAGGCCCTTGAAGCCGTAGCGCTTGGCGACCGCGCCGGACAGCATCGCGCCCGCCGAACGGTCGACGTTCTTGATATCGACCTCGAATGCGACCGGCGTCTTCGATTCGAGCGCGGGTTTTGCCTGCTCGATCAGCTTGCGGTCGAGGATGTCGTGGATCGGGTGATCCTGCCGCTCGGTCCAGTAGGTCGCTTCCTTCGGCGCATCGACCTTGTGGAAGATGCGGGAGAAGTCGAGACCGTTGGCCTTCCAGTGCGAGATCATCTTCTCCTTCTCGAGCAGTTCCGAGGCGCCGATGATCTCGTTCAGCGAGCGAACGCCGAGCGAGGCCAGGATTTCGCGCACCTCTTCGGCAACGAAGAAGAAGTAGTTGATGACGTGCTCCGGCGTACCCTTGAAGCGCTTGCGAAGAACCGGATCCTGCGTCGCGACACCCACGGGACAGGTGTTGAGATGACACTTGCGCATCATGATGCAGCCCGCCGCAATCAGCGGCGCGGTGGCAAAGCCGAACTCGTCGGCGCCCAGAAGCGCGCCAATGACGACGTCGCGACCGGTCTTCAGGCCGCCATCGACCTGGAGCGCGATGCGCGAGCGCAGCTTGTTGAGCACGAGCGTCTGGTGCGTCTCGGCAAGGCCGATTTCCCAGGGCGAGCCCGCATGCTTCAGCGAGGTGAGCGGCGAAGCGCCCGTGCCACCGTCGAAGCCGGCGATGGTGATATGGTCCGCGCGCGCCTTGGCGACACCGGCGGCAACCGTGCCGACGCCGACTTCCGAGACGAGCTTGACCGAGATATCGGCTTCCGGGTTGACGTTCTTCAGGTCGTAGATGAGCTGCGCCAGGTCCTCGATCGAGTAGATATCGTGGTGCGGCGGCGGCGAGATGAGGCCGACGCCCGGGGTGGAGTGACGGGTTTTCGCGACCGTCGCATCCACCTTGTGGCCGGGCAGCTGGCCGCCTTCGCCGGGCTTGGCGCCCTGCGCGACCTTGATCTGCAGCATATCCGCGTTGACCAGATATTCGGTGGTCACACCGAAGCGGCCGGACGCAATCTGCTTGATCGCCGAACGCTCGGGGTTGGACGAGCCATCCGGCAGCGGCAAATAGCGGTCTGCCTCCTCGCCGCCCTCGCCGGTGTTCGACTTGCCGCCGATCCGGTTCATGGCGACGGCGAGCGTGGTGTGTGCCTCGCGGGAAATCGAGCCGAAGGACATGGCACCGGTGGAGAAGCGCTTGACGATATCGACCGCCGGCTCGACCTCGTCGATGGAGATCGGCGTGCGACCGGCGTCTTCCGCGCCCTTGATGGCGAAGAGGCCGCGGATCGTGTTCATGCGCAGCGACGAGGCGTTCACCAGCTCGGCGAATTCCTTGTAGCGATCGGCCGCATTGCCGCGCACCGCATGTTGCAGCGAGGCGATGACGTCCGGCGTCCAGGCGTGTTCCTCGCCGCGCATGCGGTAGGCATATTCGCCGCCAATATCGAGCGTGTTGGCCAGCAGCGGATCACGGCCGAAGGCCGACTTGTGGCGTGCGAAGGTTTCCTCGGCGATCTGGTCGAGGCCGATACCCTCGATCGTCGTTGCCGTGCCGAAGAAATACTGGTCGACCAGCTCGGACGACAGGCCGATCGCGTCGAAGATCTGCGCGCCGCAATAGGACTGGTAGGTCGAGATGCCCATCTTGGACATGACCTTCAGGATGCCCTTCCCGATCGCCTTGATGTAGCGGTAGACGACTTCCTCGGCGTCCACTTCCTTCGGGAACTCGCCGCGCTTGTGCATGTCGGTGAGCGTGTCGAAGGCCAGGTACGGGTTGATCGCTTCCGCGCCGTAACCGGCGAGAAGACAGAAGTGGTGCACTTCGCGCGGCTCACCGGATTCGACGACGAGGCCGACCGAGGTGCGCAGCCCCTTGCGGATCAGGTGGTGGTGCACGGCGGCGGTAGCCAGCAACGCCGGGATCGCCACGCGGTCCGGGCCGATCTGGCGGTCGGACAGCACGATGATGTTGTAGCCGCTGCTGACGGCCTTTTCGGCGCGCTCACAGAGCCGGTCGAGAATTTCCGGCAGGCCCTCGGCGCCACGCGAGACGTCATAGGTGAAGTCCAGCGTCTTGGTGTCGAAACGGTCCTCGACATGGCCGATCGAGCGGATCTTTTCGAGATCGCCATTGGTGAGGATCGGCTGGCGTACTTCCATGCGCTTGGCCTTCGCCGCACCGCCATGGTCGAGGATGTTCGGACGTGGGCCGATGAAGGAGACGAGGCTCATGACCAGTTCCTCGCGGATCGGGTCGATGGGCGGGTTCGTCACCTGCGCAAAATTCTGCTTGAAATAGGTGTAGAGCAGCTTGCGCTTGCTGGACATGGCCGAGATCGGCGTGTCGGTGCCCATGGAACCGATCGCCTCCTGCCCCGTCGTCGCCATCGGCGACATCAGCAGGCGGGTGTCCTCCTGGGTGTAGCCAAAGGCCTGCTGGCGATCACGCAGCGACACGTCGCGGCGCAGCGCCCGCGGCTCGACCGGACCGAGGTCTTCCAGGATGATCTGGGTGTTGTCCAGCCATTCGCGGTAGGGATGCTTGGCGGCGAGCGCGGACTTCACCTCCTCGTCGGAGATGATGCGGCCCTCTTCCATGTCGATAAGCAGCATCTTGCCCGGCTGGAGACGCCACTTCTTGACGATGCTCTCTTCCTTGACCGGCAGCGTGCCGGCTTCGGAGGCGAGGATAACGCGGTCGTCATCCGTCACGAGGTAGCGGGCCGGACGCAGGCCGTTGCGGTCGAGCGTCGCACCAATCTGGCGGCCATCGGTGAAGGCAACGGCGGCCGGGCCGTCCCACGGCTCCATCAGGGCGGCGTGATACTCGTAGAACGCCTTGCGCTCGGCACCCATCAGCTGGTTACCGGCCCAGGCTTCCGGGATCAGCATCATCACGGCATGGGAGAGCGAGTAGCCGCCGCGAAGCAGGAATTCGAGCGCGTTGTCAAAACAGGCCGTATCCGACTGGCCCTCGTACGAGATCGGCCAGAGCTTGGTGATGTCGTCGCCGAAGAGCGGCGAGGAGACGGAGGCCTGACGGGCGGCCATCCAGTTGACGTTGCCGCGCAGCGTGTTGATCTCGCCATTATGGGCGACCATGCGGTAGGGGTGCGCGAGCTTCCACGACGGGAAGGTGTTGGTGGAAAAGCGCTGGTGCACGAGGGCGACGGCCGATTCGAAGCGCGGGTCTGCCAGGTCCTTATAATAGGCACCCACCTGATAGGCGAGGAACATGCCCTTGTAGACGATCGTCGTCGAGGAGAGCGAGACGGGGTAGAAGTTGCTCTCTTCGCCTTCATATTCGTCGTAGATGCGGTTGGAGATCACCTTGCGCAGGGTGAACAGGCGGCGCTCGAACTCGCCGTTCGTCGCGGCATCGCGGCCGGCGCCGATAAACACCTGCACATGGCGCGGCTCGGTGGCGGCGATTTCCGGCGCCTTGGACAGCGAAGAATTGTCGACCGGCACGTCGCGGAAGCCGATCAGGATCTGCCCCTCCTCGGCGACGACGTCGGCGATGACCTTCTTGAAATGCTCGACGAGCGTCTCGTCCTGCGGCATGAAGATATGGCCGGCGGCGTATTCGCCGGCCTTCGGCAGGGTGATGCCCTGCTTGGCCATCTCCTCGCGGAAGAAGCGATCCGGAATCTGCACGAGGATGCCCGCGCCGTCGCCCATCAGCGGGTCGGCGCCGACGGCACCACGATGCGTCAGGTTTTCGAGCATGAACAGCCCGTCCTGCACGATCTGGTGCGACTTCTGGCCCTTCAGGTGCGCGACAAAGCCGACGCCGCAGGCATCGTGTTCGTTGCGCGGATCGTAGAGGCCCTGTCGTTTTGGCATGCCGGTATTGGAGGTACGCGTTTTGGCGTCCGTCGCAGTGATCTGCGCGTGGCTCTGCCGAAACCCGTTTGATGGCGTCATGTCCGTCATCGTCTTTCCTCCTGTGGCGCCCGGCACCGTGCGGGCATTCGTTTCCGCCCGCGTAGCGACCGTTTGCCTTTCAGCAATCCGGCCACGCGAGCGTCTGTTATATAACCCTGACCCGACCGTAAAAAGACGACGGCCGACCAGGCATGATCATCCAGGACCGTCGGACGGCCGGGCAGCATCCGGAGAGGGTCTCCAATGCCCGGCGCCATCTTCGGCGTCCCGTCGCGGTCGCGGGGGACGCTTCATCGGTCTCTTGACCGAAATAGGACAGCAACACTGTCCTATTTCATAAGCTCTATGCCAGAAACGACCCTTCGCTGCAAGGCCATCATGCCAAATAATCACCACCTCATGAAGAAAAATTGCCTGCGCGGTCGCGGGCTTGAAATTAAATTACGACATCGTAGCACATTGTTTCCGTTCCTTTCATTTTACACAGGAACGGCTCTCGTGCGGCGCGGCGGCGATTGATCGCCATCATTTCTCCATTATGGTCCCCCCGAAGCCCTCAATCGCATTGGAAACCGCATGTTCTTTGCATCCGACAACTGGGCGGGCGCCCATCCCGACATCGCAAAAAGCCTCGTCGACGCCGCCGGCGGCTTTGCTTCCGCCTATGGCACCAGCGATCTCGACAAGCGTGTGGAAAAGACCTTTTCCGAAATCTTCGAGCGCGACGTCGCCGTCTTCTTCGTCGGCACCGGCACGGCGGCGAATTCGCTGGCGCTCGCAAGCTTCAACCGCCCGGGCGGCCAGGTCTTCTGCCACCGCGAAGCCCATGTGAACGTCGACGAATGCAACGCCCCGGAATTCTTTGCGACCGGCGCCAAGCTCGTGCCGATCGACGGCCCCGCCGGCAAGTTGCAGGCCGATTCGCTTGCCGCGGCGATCTCGCGTTTCCCACCCGATTTCGTGCATGGCGGCCAGCCGATGGCCGTCACCATCACCCAGGCGACCGAAGCCGGCACCGCCTATACGCTGTACGAGATCGCCGCCCTTTCGGAAGTCACGAAGAACGCCGGCCTGCCGCTGCACATGGATGGCGCCCGTTTTGCCAATGCGCTCGCCCATCTCGGCACGACGCCGGCGGAAATGACCTGGAAGCGTGGCGTTGACCTGCTCTCCTTCGGCGGCACGAAGAACGGCTGCTGGTGCGCCGAGGCGCTGGTGCTCTTCGATCCGGCCAAGGCGCAGCAGATGCATTTCCTGCGCAAGCGCTCCGCCCAGCTCTTTTCGAAATCCCGCTTCATCGCCGCGCAGTTCGACGCCTATTTCCGCGATGGCCTGTGGCTGGAGCTCGCCCGCCATTCCAACGCCATGGCCGCCCGCCTCGCGGCTGGTTTCAGCACGTCCGAAAAGGCCCGCCTCGCCTGGCCGACGGGCTCGAACGAACTCTTCGCCATCATCCGCAACGATGCGATGAAAGCCCTGAAGGACAAGGGCGCCGTCTTCTACGACTGGCCGGCCGGCCCGGAGCTGAAGGCGAGCATGCACGAAGACGAAACCCTGATCCGCCTCGTCACCAGCTTCGCCACGACCGAATCGGACATCGACACTTTTCTCTCGGCACTCTGAGACTCCCGGCAGCCCCTGGGACACAAAAAGTCCGCGCCCTCTCCTCCGTCATGGTCGGGCTTGACCCGACCATCCACCCTCCGAACACGCCGGTGGATCCTCGGGTCGACCCCGAGGATGACGTGGTGGGTGGGGGATCGCCTTGCACACCAAGAAAACAGACAACAAAAAAGGCGGTGCCTTGCGGCACCGCCCTTCTTCATTCCCGAACGAAGCGAAAGATCAGTTGGTCTGCGCTTCGATCTGCTTGGCTTCGCGGTTGACGGCCGAAATCTCGATACGGCGCGGCTTGGCGGCTTCCGGAATGTCGCGCAGGAGATCGATGTGGAGAAGGCCGTTCTTCAGCGAAGCGGCGCGCACTTCCACATGATCGGCGAGCTGGAAGCGGCGCTCGAAGGCGCGCTTGGCAATGCCGCGGTAGAGATACTGGCTTTCCTCAGCCGTTTCGTCCTTCTTCTCGCCCTTGACCGTCAGCGCATGTTCGCGCGCCTCGATCGACAGTTCGCTTTCGTCGAAACCGGCAACCGCCATGGTGATGCGGTAGGTGTTTTCGCCGGTGCGTTCGATGTTGTAGGGCGGATAGGTCTGGGCCTGCTCGGGCTGGCCGAGGCTATCGAGCATGGTGAAGAGACGGTCGAAGCCGACGGTGGAACGATAGAGGGGGGAGAAATCGACGTGACGCATGGTGTCCTCCTTCAGAGCAACGGTTGCGATCGATAAAAGGCGGCACCCGATTTCTGGAAGGTGCAGCCCGGTTCATCCGGCGTCCGACCCTCTTTGGCGACGGAAGCCTCGACGGACCCTTTCGGCGCCCGTGACGATGAGATGGGAACGCATTTCCGACGGTTCAAGGGGTGCCGCACGGCCGAAAATTACCCGCCGAAGAAATTTTCGAGATGAACGGCGGATGAACGCCCGCTTCGGAAACCATTCAGCTTCACCTTGCTAGAACGGCAGCATCGGAAGCGAAAACTTCTGAGACCGGGGTGCAACGTCCCTTCCTCCCTGGTCAAATTGCGCCGGACTGCATGAGGGCTACCCCCGTTGCCCCATGCATCCGGCTTTTTTCTTTGACGGCACGAAACCCAGCGCCTATCCATCCAGGGAGCAATTCCCGCCGAGACCCGCCCCGCGCCATGGATTCCATCCTGCACGCCACCGCCGACAATCCCGTTCCGGAGAACCATTTTGCGGGTTTCCTGGAAGGCCGCGGCGGCGTGAAGATCCGCTATGCCGTGTTCCGCTCGAAGGAGCGCGAGGCCAAGGGCACGGTCGTGCTGCTGCAGGGCCGCAGCGAGTGCATCGAGAAATATTTCGAGACGATCAACGACCTCAACGCCCGCGGCCTCTGGGTCGCCACCTTCGACTGGCGCGGCCAGGCGGGTTCCGACCGGCTGATCAAGGGCAACCGCGCCGGCCATATCGGCCGCTTCGCCGATTACGAGGCCGACCTCTCGCTCTTCCTCGAAAAGATCGTGCTGCCGGACGCCCGCCTGCCCTTCTTCATCGTGGCGCATTCGACCGGAGCGCTGGTCGCGCTTTCGCAGGCGCCCTATCTGGAGAACCGCATCGAGCGCATGGTGCTCGCCGCCCCCTTCATCGCGCTTGCCGGCCAGTCGATGAGCCAGAGCAAGATCACCGTCATCGCCCGGCTCGCCTCGCTTTTCGGGCTTGGCAAGCATACTTTCCGCAAGGGCGATCCCGGACACGATTTCCCGCGCAATGTCGTGACCTCGGACGAGCGTCGCTTCATCCGCAACGCCGCCATCTTCACCGAACATCCGGAGCTTTCCATCAGTTGGCCAAGCGCGCGCTGGCTGAACGAGACGCTGCGCACCATGGCGCGTGTGACGCACCAGGATCACCTGACGCGCATCCGCATCCCAACCCTGCTGCTCTGCCCGACGGCCGATGCGCTGGTGCCGCGCCGGGCGATCGGCGATCTCGCGCGCATCTTCCGTGCCGCCCGGCTCATCGAGATCGACGGCGCCAAACACGAACTGTTCCAGGAGGCCGACCGTTTTCGCGCCCAAGCGCTCGCCGCGATCGAGGCCTTCATTCCGGGCAGCGACGCCGAAGACACCAGCCTCGGCGCCTGAAGCTCGATCAGGCCTTCAGAAGCGCCATCGCCTCATCATAGACCTTGCGACTGCCGGCCGCGATGATCTCGCCGCCCATTTCCGCCGGACCGCCATCCCACGCCGTGATGATACCGCCCGCCTGCTCGATGACCGAGATCAACCCGCCGACGTCATAGGGCTTCAGCCCGCATTCGACGACGAGGTCGACATGACCGGCCGCGAGCAGCGCATAGGCGTAACAATCGACGCCATAACGAAACAGCCGCACCTTGTCCTGCACCGCCTCGAACCGCGTCTTGCGGGTGTCCGTGAAGAGATGCGGCGAGGTGGTGAACAGGATCGCATCCGACAGCTTTTCGCACGGACGCGTCGAAAGCACCTTGCTGCCGTCCGGGCCTGCATAGTGCGAGATCTTGCCATCCGCGAAATAGCGCTCGCCGGTGAAGGGCTGGTCGATGAGGCCCATCACCGCCTCGCCGTTGCGATAAAGGCCGATCAGCGTGCCCCAGACGGGCACGCCGGAAATGAAGGCGCGCGTGCCGTCGATCGGGTCGATGACCCAGACATATTCCCGGTCGAGCCCGACCGAGCCATGCTCCTCGCCCAGGATGCCATGCTCGGGAAAATGCGCCTCGATCAGCGCGCGGATCGCCGTCTCGGCGGCGCGGTCGCCTTCCGTCACCGGATCGAAGCCGGCGGCCTCCTTGTTGACGACATCGGCGCCGACGCGAAAGCGCGGCAGGGTCTCCTTGGCCGCAGCATCGGCAAGGCGGTCGAAAAAGGCGCGATCAGGCAACATGGGGGATCTCTCGGAGGGGACTGCGGACTGCCCTTCCCTTACGCTATCGCGCGGCAAAACGGAACCGGATTGACGCAGAACATGTCCGAAGCCCCGCGCAGGAAAATTGCTTAACGGATCTCAAATTTGTCCCGCAGTTGCGCTTGACATTTGTGCAGCGCAACATTATTGTTTCCTTACAGTCATTCGTGACTGTAAATACCCTCCTTGGGTGTTTCCTCCCTAGACTTAACCGCGCCCAAAGCGCGGTTTTTTTTGAGAGGAATGTGGCCTATTCGGCCGCCAGCGCCCGGTCCGCGGCATATTCCTCGACATGGTCGGAAAAATCCTGGAGGAAGGCGGAAATCGCCGTCTGCAACAGCGCGAAATCCGGCTTCTTGGCGAGCGTCGTCTCATCGACGTAAAGACCGCGGTTTACCTCGATCTGCAACGCATGCAGCCCCTTGGCGGGCCGGCCGTAATGCTCCGTGATGAAGCCGCCCGCATAGGGCTTGTTGCGCACGACGGAAAAGCCCATGTCCTCGAGCAGCCGCATGGCGGTGCGCGAAAGCTCCCCGGAAGCGCTGGTGCCGTAGCGGTCGCCGATGATGAAATCCGGCCGCACGCTGGTGCCCGAAACCCGGATATTGCCCGGCATCGAATGGCAATCGATGAGCACCGAAAAGCCGAAGGTCACATGGGTGCGCACGACGAGGCGGCGCAGGCACGCATGATAGGGCTTGTAGACCGTCTCCACCCGTTCCAAGGCATCTGCCACCGGAAAGCGGTTGCGATAGATCTCCATGTTCTCCGCCACGACGCGCGGCACGGTGCCGAGCCCGCCGGCGACGCGAATGGAGCTGATATTGGCATAGGACGGCAGCGAGCCCTCGAACATGCGCGGGTCGAGCTCGTAGGGCTCGCGGTTGACGTCGAGCCAGGCGCGCGGGAAGTGCGCCACCAACATCGGCGCGCCAAGGGCCGGGGCAACCGAGAAGAGCTCGTCGACATAATGGTCTTCCGAACGACGGATGCCGAGCGCGTCGAGGCGCGACTGCGCGAGGAAGCTCTGTGGATAACGCCGGCCGCTATGGGGGGAATTGAAGACGAGGGGCACGCTCTGCGAAACCGGCTCCAGCACTTCGAAGTGGCTGTTTTCGCTCAGAGCCTCCGCCATTGCCGTCCTTTACCATGCCTGAAAGTCATACCGTCGCCCATGTTGCCAGCGGCCTCCGCCCGTGTCCATACTGAGAAACGAGGGATTAGGGGCTTGCCCTGCCCCATTCACCGGATATTTACCGGAATACGCTCTTGTAACAGAACCGCCCGTCCGCGGGCCGACAACCTTAGCAACGGTTCCCGAATTCCATGACACCCAAGATTCTCCTCGCAGAAGACGACAACGATATGCGCCGGTTCCTCGTGAAGGCGCTCGAAAAGGCGGGCTACCAGGTGCTGTCCTACGACAACGGCGCCAGCGCCTATGACCGGCTTCGCGAAGAACCCTTCTCGCTGCTCCTCACCGATATCGTGATGCCGGAAATGGACGGCATCGAGCTGGCGCGCCGCGCGACCGAACTCGATCCGGACCTGAAAGTGATGTTCATCACCGGCTTTGCCGCCGTGGCGCTGAACCCGGATTCCAAGGCCCCGAAGGACGCCAAAGTCCTCTCGAAACCTTTCCATTTGCGCGATCTCGTCGACGAGGTCAACAAGATGCTGGCCGCCTAAGACCCGGAAAACACCACAAAATCGGGCCGTAAAAAAAGCTTCAAAAAGCTATTGACGGCGCCCAAGGTTTTGTGGTCTATCCGCCGCATCGGATGGGCGTGTAGCTCAGCGGGAGAGCACTACGTTGACATCGTAGGGGTCACAGGTTCAATCCCTGTCACGCCCACCATTCGATCCCCTTCGGAAACATTTGCGTTTTCGCCGGGGACTTTCTTTCGAGATAATTGGCCGAGTTCTCTGCCGTCCCAAGCGGACGAAGAAATGGCCGCTGTTCGAAAGCAAGGCGGGAAATGTCAGTTTCAGGCCGACCCTCAACGCTTCTCCAAAATCTCTCGTTTGCGGTGAAACGGCGCTCTCGTGCCGAAATTGCCGTTAAGGTCTGCCTCGATGCGCTGCGCCCAGCACAAGATTGGGTCTTTAGAGTTGGGCAGTGTTTTTTTCACAGCACAGACTGATGAAACTGTTACGGTAATTCGTAACGGCGCAGCTGTTCTGGAGAACGGCGTCCACCGAGGCTGTCAATGGTTGTCGAAAAGGGTGCGGCATGCTGAACGCGGAATATACAAATGCTAGTTTCTACAGCCTGCCGAAGAGCCATCAGGCAGGTTTCGCTCCCGGATCTTGGCGCGTGGTCACGGTCCCTGCCGGTACGAAGCTTTTTAAGCTCAGCCAATTCGATATTACAAGCAAATGGGGAACGACACCGTGGTGGAGCCCCGTCGATCCATTCCTAGACGATAAGTCGGGGGTACGCGGGACCTTCCAAAAAGCCATGTCTGATGGCCAAACGTTGGCACAAGTCATCCGACATCTTTCGTCCGTGTGTATTGATTGGAACGAACTCACGAAATTTCAGCAGATCAAACTTCGCGTCGACGCGAAAGCATTCTGGGGCACGTTTAATCCCATGCCGAAGTTCTCCAACGCTCCTTGGCTTGTCGGAAATGATAATCCGGATTCCACCGAGACGTTGAAAAAGGTCAAGAAGATGAACGAAATCGAGAAGAAGGATGGGCTCAGAAACAAGTCCGAAGTCAAAGGCGCGAAATCGTGGCAGCTCCACATCGCAAACATGAAGCCAGAGCACTTCGAAGTTCTGCCCGAAATTCCTAGCCATGAGACAGCGGCAATCGGGATCGCGTTAGGGTTCATCAAATAAGAATGTTTGCAGCAAGACCGACCGACCAATCGAGATTGCCGCACGCCATCGACGACATCCGCCTTGCGACACCGCTGGCAAAAATTGAAGCCACCGGCGATTGATCAAAGCTTTGGTGCTGGGCCAAAGAAAGCCGCAACTTTCGGAGAAGACGTGCTCGTCGAGCGCTGGCATACGCACGCGGCGACGCTGTTGCCCTAAAGGATGAAGTCGCTGGCTTTCAGGTTTACGCTAGAATCCAACACAATCGAAAAATCGGCTTTCCCGTCGCCATTGACGTCAGCGAATACGAACGTGTCACCCGCCTTCTTTTCGTAGCGCAATTCGCCGGCCTTCTTATGGAAACCGTCGGTCCCGATAAATTTGAAAGCCTGATCGCCGCCCGACTTGGTATTCGCGTCGATTTTCGTTAGATCGATTTTGTCCTTTTGCGTCTGCTTGAAATCGAAAATCGTATCTCGCCCTGTCGCGCTGGTCGTCGAATCCTTCGTGCTCTCGAACACAAACGAGTCCGCGCCGCTTCCTCCGTAGAGTTTGTCGGCACCGCTTCCTCCTTCAAGCCTGTCATTTCCGGCACTGCCTTTCAGCACGTCATCGTCGCTTCCGCCGATGAGGTAATCGGCGCCGGAGCCGCCTTCGAGAGTATCCCTCCCGGTATAACCAATCAGAAAGTCGTCGCCGGAGCCGCCCAGGATTCGATCATGTCCCGCATTGCCATTGATGGTGTCGTCTCTCCACGTTCCGGTGATGACGTCATTTCCGCCTAGAACTATATCGCTGAATGGATTGTCGTTATCTTCCCAGTTCACGGCCTCCCAGAGAGGGTTAAAAGCAACATTCAACTCGTCAAACAAACCATAGAGCTGTCGCTCTGCCCCGAAGACGGTCAACGAATCGACCGTTCCAGAGTTCAGATTCCTCGAAAGACCCTTTCCCGTAATGACGATAGTCGCTTCAGGGTTTTCGAGATCGGACTCGCTATAGAAATCGATGACGAGTTCGGTCGAGGATGCCTGCTTCACCTGCTTGGTCAGGCCACCCAAATAGGGATAGGGAAACATCCGGCCATACAGCATGCTGGTCCAAAGAACGTTTGCCATCAAAACAGCTCCTTTACCGCAAGCTGACGTGTCATTGCCCGAGCGATATCACGTATATGGAGGGCGAGATAGGAAGCCAAATGCGGTCTTCGAGACGATCGTGAGAACGTGCCTTCGCTCGTGCGACAGATGGTCCTCGAGGCGGAAGGAGCCTGGCCTGGTCGGATCGTATGCTGGCGGTCTCGACAAGGATACCTGAGCCGTTCGAAACGCGATCACCTCACGGTTATCGAATTGGCAGCTTGAGGGGCAGATCACACACCACAAGCTTTCCGGCGGTTTTGGCGTCGATACGTTCGTCCTCGGGAAAGCCGAAGGCGACGAGATCATCACGGCTTCGCTTTGCCCAGCCTCCAGGCACAGCAACATCTCTCGCATGACCTTCAGATCGGCTGCGTGGCAATACACATATGCCATAGAGGAAAGAGTTGACGGCGGGGGCTGTTTTGCTGTCAGATAATGGTCGTTCATCTGGTGCATTTCGCCACAAAAACGGCGCCGAACGGGCGGGAATTCAGCCGCTTTGCCGATATACGGGCAGCACAGGACCGAAATACGCGACTAACGATTTCCCCATGAATGCGTAAAGTGTTTATTGCCTGGCTATACTTGCGGCTTGAAGCCCGACGCGAAAGATAGCGCACCCCGTTGGAGGACGGGCTGTGGTTGGTCGACGTGATCGGAGGAGTATCCATGAGCGACATATCCAGCATACACCCGGTGGACGAGAAGCTGCCTGCGAGCAGGCTCGCGACGCTGGGCATCCAGCATGTGCTCGTCATGTATGGCGGCGCCGTCGCGGTGCCGTTGATCGTCGGGCGGGCCTTGCAGCTGAGCCCGCAGGACGTGGCCTTCCTGATTTCCGCCGATCTCTTCGTCTGCGGCCTGGTCACCATCATCCAGTCGCTCGGCATCAGCCGCCATGTCGGCATCCGCCTGCCCGTCATGATGGGCGTCACCTTCGCTTCCGTCGGCCCGATGGTCTCCATGGCGACGATGGCACCCGGAGCGGAAGGCGCGCGCATGATCTTCGGCGCCATCATCGGGGCCGGTTTCGTCGCCCTCCTGATCGCGCCGATCATGGGGCGGCTGCTGCGTTTCTTCCCGCCCGTGGTGACCGGCACCATCATCCTCGTCATCGGCGTGTCGCTGATGCGCGTGGGCATCAACTGGACCTTCGGCAACCCCTTCGGCCCGACCGCGCCCAAGCTGATCGACCCCACACATACCGAGTGGCTCGCCCAGATGAAGACGCTTGCGGAGACCGGTGGCCCGGTGGTTCCCGACGGTTTCGCCATCGCGCCGACCGTTTCCAATCCGGTCTATGCCGAGCCGAGCCATATCGCGCTTTCGGCGCTGGTGCTGATCTCCATCCTGGTCATCGCCCGCTACGGCCGCGGCCTGATCAGCAATATCGCGGTGCTGGCCGGCGTCGTCATCGGCTGCATCGCCGCGTCGATCCTCGGCATGATGCATTTCGACCGCGTCGCCGATGCCGGCTGGTTCGCCGTGGTCACGCCGCTGCGCTTCGGCATGCCGATCTTCGATCCGGTGCTGATCGCCACCATGACGCTCGTGATGATCGTCGTCATGATCGAATCGACCGGCATGTTCCTAGCGCTCGGTGAAATCACCGACAGGCCGGTGTCGCAGCAGCAGCTGACCGCCGGCCTGCGCGTCGACGGCATCGGCACGATGATCGGCGGCCTGTTCAACACCTTCCCCTATACGAGCTTCTCGCAGAATGTCGGCCTCGTCGGCGTCACCGGCGTGAAGAGCCGCTACGTCTGCGTCGCCGCCGGCATCATCATGATCATTCTCGGCGTCATTCCGAAGATGGGCGCACTGGTGGAAGCCGTGCCGACCTTCGTTCTCGGCGGCGCCGGCCTCGTGATGTTCGGCATGGTGGCGGCGACGGGCGTGCGCATCCTCTCGAATGTCGACTTCAAGACCTCGCGCAACAACCTCTTCGTGGTCGCGGTCTCCGTCGGCTTCGGGCTGATCCCGCTGCTTGCGCCGAACTATCTGATGTGGATGCCGCATGCGATCCACCCGATCATCGAATCGGGCATCGTGCTCGCCTCCATCGTCGCCGTGCTGCTGAACGCCTTCTTCAACGGCGTCCGCTTCGAGCAGGCCGACGCCGTGGAAGCAGCCCGTCTGGCCGACAGCCACTAGGCAAGCCACGCCCTTCAGGAAAACCCGGCTTGCCGCGAGCGAGCCGGGTTTTTTCATGCTCAATGCGAGCCACGGCATTTTCTTGCGCCGGCTTACAAGGCATAGCAGGGGAATGAAACCGCGACTTCGGGAGCATCCATGGCGGGCATGATGAGGGCGCGCGAGGCGCTCATTCTGGCGGTCACCCTCTGGACGGCGCTCTCCATCAACGATTTCCTGCTGCTGCCGGGCGGTTTTCTTATCCTCGCCCCTGGCTGGATAAGCAGCATCGTGCTGGCCCTCCTGTTGGCGCAGGTGCTGCAACGCCTGGAAAACCTGCCGCGGCAACAGGCGATCGGCTTCGGCGTGCTGGCCGTGATGGCAACGGCGGCAAGCCAGGCCGTCTTTGATGTCACCGCCATCATGACGATCGGCCCGCATGTGCTTCCCGGCGGCACCGGCGTGCCCGGCTTTGCGATCGCCGACACCTTCGACAAGGCCATCCTGCAGTTCCGCATGAGCCTGATGTGGAACACCGTGGCTTTCGGTTTTTATGCCGCCGCAATCTCGCTGCTCAACGCGCAGCGGCAAAAGCTCGATGCGGAAATGCGGGCGCTGCGCTACGAGCTCAATCCGCACTTCCTTTTCAACACGCTGAATTCCATTGCCGGCCTGATCGAGGAGGGATCCGGCGGAAGGGCGGACCGCATGGTGCTGTCGCTCTCACGCTTCCTCCAGACAACGCTCACGCTCGACCCGCTGCATGACGTGCCGCTTGTGGACGAGATCGCGCTCCAGCGCGACTATCTGGAAATCGAGCGCGAGCGCTTTGCCGACCGCATGACCTTCGACATCCGCCTGCCGGCCGGGCTGGAGACAGCACTCGTGCCGAGCCTCATTCTCCAGCCGCTGATCGAGAATGCGGTGAAACACGGCGTTGCCGCATCGCGCACGCCGGTGACAATCGTGCTGGAAGCGCGACGGGAGGCGGATCGTCTTTTGCTGAGTGTGGAAAACGGGCTGCCGGAGGACGGTTCGGCTTATGGCAAGCCCGCGGGCATGGGGGTTGGTATCAGGAACATCGCCGACCGGTTGCAGGCGCGTTTCGGAAACCGGTGGCGTTTTTCGACAGGCCCGGTGGAGGGCGGGCTTTACCGCGCCTCAATCGAGCTGCCGCTTCGAATGGTCTTAGGGTGCAGTCACGGCGAAATCCGGCCGGAACTGCATGACACCTATTAGTTCAGCGGGATCTGAAAGCCGCCCGAATCCGCGGGCCGGGCATAGGTCGTGTTGTTGGCTGCGGTCGTGCTGCAGCCTGCGAGCGCCAGAACCGCGAGTGCCGCGACGACGAAACCAGATATGGGGCGCATGTGCCTCTCCTTTGTGTTTGCCCGTATGACATAGGGATGCGAAGCGCTTCCGTCTACCGAGGTGCGGACATGAAAAAGCCCGGCACGGGGCCGGGCTTCTCCAATTCGTTCCGAGCGCGGGTTTACCACTCGGCCACGCTACCATCTTCATGGCGCCAGACGGGATTGCGCCAGCGATGGCCTTCCTTGGCCCGCTCGATGACATAGGCCTCGTCCACCTCGATGCCGAGGCCCGGTCCCTGCGGGATCGACACGAAGCCATCCGCATAGTGGAACACCTCCTTGTTCGAGA
>NZ_WHSB02000018.1 GCF_010994755.1 Shinella lacus | reverse complement strand
GGTTAGCACACACAGACCACCCCTCCCCGTCATCCTCGGGCTTGACCCGAGGATCCATGCCGCGGGATGTGGATCCTCGGGTCAAGCCCGAGGATGACGGAGGAGAGGGAGGCAGAAACAATGACATTGGAGGCCGTTGCCTCCCTCCAAGGAGATTTTGAAATGAAAGCCAAACTCGGCATGTCGCCCATCGCGTGGTGGAACGACGACCTTCCGGAGCTCAGCGATGACGTGTCCCTGGAGGAGTGCCTGCGGCAATCGCGCAGCGCAGGCTTCACCGGCATGGAAAAGGGCCGCCGCTTCCCGGAAGATCCCGCGGTGATGCTGCCGATCCTGCGCGCGGCCGATGTGACGCTGTGCGGCGGCTGGTTCTCCGGTACGCTGGTCGACGAGGAGCTGGCGGCCAACAAGGACCGCATCGCGCCAATGATCGCGCTGTTCAAGGCGGTCAACGCGCCCTGTATCGTCTATGGCGAAGTCGGCCGGTCCATCCAGGGCGACCGCTCCAAGCCGCTCGCCACCAAGCCGCGCCTTTCCGATGACGAGATGAAGGCCTATGGCCGCCGCCTTACGGAATTCGGCGAATGGTGCGCAGAACAGGGCATGCCGCTCTCCTATCACCACCACATGGCGGCCGTGGTGGAGACCGAGCCGGAACTCGACGCCTTCATGCGCGCGTCCGGCGAAGGCATTCCGCTGCTGCTCGATGCCGGGCACCTGGCCTTTGCCGGCGGCGACGTGCTGCGTGCCATCGACAATCATCACGCCCGCATCAACCATGTGCATGTGAAGGATATCCGCCAGGCCGTGGTCGATGGGCTCGATCGCAGCAAACAATCCTTCCTCGACGCGGTGGCGCTCGGCGCCTTCACCGTGCCGGGCGACGGCTCGCTCGATTTCGGCGCGATCGTCCAGCGGCTGGCAGACCATGGTTATGAGGGTTGGTTCGTCGTGGAGGCCGAACAGGACCCGCGCAACGCGCCGCCGCAGAAAATGGCCGAGGTCGGCTATGCGGAACTGATGCGCGTGATGACCGCCGCGGGTTATACCGTGGAGACGGAAGGTTTTCCGAAAGGATAAGGAACAAGCCCATGCCGAACCTGCTCGTAAAACCGGAAGGCGCGCATGGCCGCGTCAGCCATGTGACGCCGGAAAGCGCCGGCTGGACCTATGTCGGCTTCGATATGCACCACATGCGGCCGGGCGAGATTCTCTCGGCCGAGACGGGAAGCCGCGAGGTCTGCCTCGTGTGGATTTCCGGCAAGGGCAAGGCGACGGCCGCCGGCCAGGATTTCGGCGTGCTGGGCGAGCGCATGAGCCCGTTCGAGGGCGCGCCGCATGCACTTTATATACCGGCCGATTCCAACTGGTCGGTGACGGCGGAGACCGATCTGGAACTCGCCGTCTGCTCGGCGCCGGGCGGCGGCGATTTCAAGGCCAAGGCCATTCCGCCGGGAACGCATCCGAAAGTCAGCCGCGGCAAGGGCTCCAACGTCCGACACGTCTACAACATCATGCCGGAAAACGACGATTCGGCGCATTCGCTGCTCGTCGTCGAGGTCATCACGCCGAGCGGCAACACCTCGTCCTACCCCTCGCACAAACACGACCAGGACGACCTGCCGAACGAGAGTTTCCTAGAAGAGACCTACTACCACCGCCTCAACCCGCCGCAGGGTTTTGCCTTCCAGCGTGTCTATACGGACGACCGCTCGCTCGACGAGGCGATGGCGGTGGAGGATCGCGACGTGACGCTGGTGCCCAAGGGCTACCACCCCTGCGCCACCATCCACGGCTATGATCTCTATTATCTCAACGTGATGGCCGGGCCGAAGCGGGTGTGGAAATTCCACAACGCAAAGGAGCATGAGTGGCTGCTCGCCTGAGCGGCCACTACCGCTTCCACTTGCGCGACAGTCCCCATTCCTTGGCGATGTCCAATGTCGAGGAGAAGCCGGCTTCCAGCATGAAGGGTTCGGCGGAGGTGGCGTAGCCGCCGCCCTCGCCGCGGGCGACCGGCGTACCGTGGCCCATGCCGTCAATCTCATGCAGGGTGACAAGCGGCTTGCCGTCCTTGTCCGGCCAGATGCGCGTGCGGCGGCCTTTCATGCGCTTTTCGACGAAGGCTTCCTTGGGCAGGCGGTAGAGATCGCGCCATTGCTCGACCAGCGCATATCCGTTCGACAGCGCCACCGTTTCGTCCGCCGTGCCGTGCCAGATCGAAATGGCCGGCTTGCGGGCGATGCTTGGCGAGACCGTGCGCACCAGATCGCTCCATTCGTCGGCCGTGCGATCCGGCGCATCGGCCATGGCGTCAAAGGCGCGGGTGGCGTCGCGCGCGGCGCCGAAGGGCAGGCCGGCGATGATCGCGCCGCCGGCAAAGACCTCCGGATAATTGGCGAGCATCGCAGCGGTCATGGCGCCACCGGCGGAAAGGCCGGTGATGAAGGTGCGCTCCGGGTCGCTTGCCGCCCGCTCGGCCGTATGCGCCAGCATCTGGCGGATCGACATCAGCTCGCCGCGGTCGCGCGTCACTTCGCTCGGCCGGAACCAGGTGAAACAGAGACCCGGATTGTTCGCCTCGCGCTGCTGGGCGTAGACGACGGCAAAGCCGCGTTCCTCGGCAAGCGATGCCCAGCCGGCGGCGCGGTCATAGCTCTCGGCATTCTGTTGGCAGCCGTGCAGCACCAGCACGAGCGGGCGCCCGGCGGGCAAGCCGTCCGGGATATGCTCGAACATGCGCAGGCCGCCGGGATTGCTGCCGAAACCCACCACTTCGGTGAGCGTGGAAGATCCTGCCGGCCGCCGTCGGGCTGCGGGTGCCTTGCGTTCCGGTTCGCGGGAAAACGGCCAGAACAGATCGCTCAGCCGGGCTTCGGTCGGCACCAGCCGCTCGACCGATCGCTTGAAACGGTCTCGCATGCTTGGCCTCCTCGTGGGGGAATTGCTCATTGTCAGATTACTTGCTCATGCGAAGGGGCAGGATCAAGGCGGAAATGGAGAAATACATGGAAAGCTCATTCTCCAGGCTCATGAGGGCATTCATAAATAGCCAAAGCGTCGGCCTGCCCATTTCGTTCCCGGCCTTTCGGAGACGGACCACCTGATGTAGCACTTCTGCAACGACAAAACCGCGACAGGATGGAAGCACATGAGCGAGCACCACAGCGCCACTCCGGAACAGGCCCGCGCCAAGATGGCGCCCTTCGACTGGGCCGACCCCTTCCTGCTCGAAGACCAGCTGACCGACGAAGAGCGCATGATCCGCGATACGGCGCGCGCCTATTGCCAGGACAAGCTTGCCTCGCGCGTCACCGAGGCGAACCGCCACGAGATCTTCCACCGCGAGATCATGAGCGAGATGGGCGAACTCGGCCTGCTCGGCCCGACCGTGCCGGAGGAATATGGCGGCGTCGGCGCCAACTACGTCTCCTATGGCCTCGTCGCCCGCGAAGTCGAGCGTGTCGATTCCGGTTATCGCTCCGCGATGTCCGTGCAGTCCTCGCTCGTCATGCACCCGATCTTCGCCTATGGCACGGAAGAGACACGCCAGAAGTATCTCCCCAAGCTCGCTTCCGGCGAATGGGTCGGCTGTTTCGGCCTGACGGAGCCGGACCATGGCTCGGACCCCTCCTCCATGATCACCCGCGCAAAGAAGGTCGATGGCGGCTACCTCGTCTCGGGCGCCAAGAACTGGATCACCAATTCGCCGATCGCCGATGTCGCGGTCGTCTGGGCGAAATCCGATGCGCATGACAACAAGATCAAGGGTTTCGTGCTGGAACGCGGCATGAAGGGCTTTGAGACGCCGAAGATCGAGGGCAAGTTCTCGCTGCGCGCCTCCGTCACCGGCATGATCATGATGCAGGACGTCTTCGTTCCCGATGAGAACCTGCTGCCGGAAGTTTCGGGCCTTGCCGGCCCGTTCGGCTGCCTCAACCGCGCCCGCTACGGCATTGCCTGGGGCGCCATGGGTGCGGCCGAATTCTGCTGGCATGCCGCGCGCCAGTACACGCTCGACCGCAAGCAGTTCGGCAAGCCGCTCGCCGCCACCCAGCTCATCCAGAAGAAGCTCGCCGACATGGAAACCGAAATCTCGCTCGGCCTTCAGGGCGCGCTCCGCCTCGGCCGCCTGTTCGATGAACACCGGGCGCCGGCCGAACTCATCTCGCTGATGAAGCGCAACAATTGCGGCAAGGCGCTCGATATCGCCCGCGTGTCGCGCGACATGCATGGCGGCAACGGCGTTTCCGACGAATATGGCGTCATCCGCCACGTCATGAACCTGGAAGCGGTCAACACCTACGAGGGCACGCACGACATCCACGCGCTGATCCTCGGCCGCGCCCAGACGGGCCTCCAGGCTTTCCAGTAAGACGGCCTCCCCCACCAACGTCATCCCCGGGCTTGACCCGAGGATCCACGCAGCACTCGTGGCATGGATGGTCGGGTCAAGCCCGACCATGACGAAGGAGAGGTTCCAAGACAGGATCAAAATTCCCGCGGCTGCTCGTTCAAATACGAGCGGCCGCGTTCACGTTTTATCCATCCCGTTTCGATACAGTTGAAACCCGGAAACAGAAGCGGGAGGGCGCCATGCCCCTCGACAGCATGCACGAGCAGCTTCACCTGCGTCACCCCAAGCGCAGCTTCGTCCAGTATCGCATCGACAAGCCCGGTTTCATCACCCCGATCGGACACCATCTCAGCACGGCCATGCGCTACACCTGCCTCATCCGCAGCATTTCCAGCGCCGGCGCGGTGCTTTCCATCAACAAGGCGCTGGAGCTGCCGGAGAATTTCTACCTGGAGATTCACGGTATCCGCGACGAGATCCCCTGCACGGAATTCAAGCGCGACGGCGAGGAGCTGGTGGTGCGCTTCAACATGTTCCTGGATACCGATTTCCTCGATCTCGTGCTCGGCCGCCACACGGAAAAGCACGACGCCTGAGGGCGGCATGCACCAAAAATCCGGACGATTAAACTTTTAAGCTTTTGTTTTAACGAAACAAAATACTCGCCTGCGACACTCCTGCCATCTCTGTCGGACATGACGTCCACCCCCTTTGGGAGAAAAGCGGCAATGAGTGACGACGACAAGAAGCGCTCCAGCGGGGGCCTTTACGAGCGGAAGTGGGAGCGTTTCGCGGTCAATCGGCAGGGCATGCTGATGACCGTCGGCTTCGACCTGATGGCGCCGAAGACGCGTAGCTGCAAGCTCGTGGACATTTCGGTCGGCGGCGCGAGCTTCACCGTGAACACCACGATCGGCCTGCCGCTGCACTATTATCTCTCCATCGTCGGCGTCACGTCGCGCATCGGCTGCGCAGAGGTCTACCGCAACGACAACCGCATCGGCGTGCAGTTCATCAAGGAGATCGACGAGGAACTGCTGCGCCTGATCGTGCGCTCCGACTATTTCACCGGCGGCATCACCGGCAAGTCGAAGCAACCGGAGCGGCGCTACATGGTTGGCGTCGAGAAGAAGAGCGGCGTCGGCTCGGCCATCGGCTGATCGGGTCGGTCCTCGGCTGATCGTTTCGTCTTCACGTATTATTGGCTAGGGTGCCCGCGGGAGAATCGATTCCGGCGGGCATTTTTTGTGAGACCGGCCGGCAGCGGAAATCCCGACCGTTCCATCCATCCCAGGCGCTGTTCATGTCCGCATTTTCCCGCTTCACCCCTCTCGCCCAGACCTTACCCTCGACGGTTCCCTTCGTCGGACCGGAAGCGATCGAACGCAATCGCGGCCTTGCCGTGCGTGCGCGCCTCGGCGCGAACGAAAGCGGCTTCGGCCCCGCCCCCTCCGTGCTGGAGGCGATGCGGAAAGCGGCGGAAACGACCTGGATGTACAGCGATCCGGAGAATTTCGAGCTGCGCGAGGCGCTTGCCCTCCACCACGGCATTTCACGCGACAATATCGCGGTCGGCGGCGGCATCGACGGCTTGCTCGGCGAGATCGTGCGGCTGGTCATCGAGCCGGGTGCGGCTGTCGTGACGTCGCTCGGCGGCTATCCCACCTTCAACTATCATGTGAATGGTTTTGGCGGCCGGCTCGTCACCGTGCCCTATGTCGCCGACCGGGAAGACCTCGACAGCCTGCTTGCCGCCGTGCGCCGGGAGAATGCGCCGCTCGTCTATTTCGCCAATCCGGACAATCCGATGGGAAGCTGGTGGGATGCCGACAATGTCGTCTCCTTTGCGCGCGCACTGCCGGAAACGACCCTGCTCATCCTCGACGAGGCTTATGGCGAGACGGCGCCGGCGGGCACCATTCCGTCGATCGATGCGCTGATCGGCCAGCCGAACGTGCTGCGCATGCGCACCTTCTCGAAGGCCTACGGCCTTGCCGGCGCGCGGATCGGCTATGCGATCGGCACGCTCGGCAATGCGCAGGCCTTCGACAAGATCCGAAATCATTTCGGCATGGCCAGGGTTTCGGTCCAGGCGGCGCTCGCCGCACTGGAGGACCGGGCCTATCTGACGGACGTCATCGCCCGCATTGCCGCATCCCGCGAGCGCATCTCGCAGATCGCGTTTTCCAACGGCTTGTCTCCGCTCGCCTCCGCCACCAATTTCGTCACCATCGATTGCGGCCGCGACGGCACCCACGCCCGCGCGATCGTCGATGGGTTGATGGAACATGGCGTCTTCATCCGCATGCCGGGCGTCGCCCCCCTCAACCGATGCATCCGCATCAGCGTCGGGCCGCAGGACGATATGGCGTTGCTCGAGGAAGCTTTGCCGCAGGTCTTGCAGCGAGTAGCGAATAGCAAGTAGCGAATTGGGGAAGATGCCGCTTCGGCGGTCTTCTTGCACTTCCCCTCTTCGCTACTCCCCACTCGCTATTCGCTTGTCAGTGAACCGTCATCCACTCGCGGGCGGCGCGCAGCGCCAAGGCGAGGTCGGTCTTGGTCATCGTCGCGGCGAGGTCGGCGCGCAGTTCTGCGGCGCGTTCACAACCCTTGATCGCAGCGATGTTGAGCCACTTGTGGGCCTGCACCACGTCGATGTCGCAGCCGCGACCCGTGGCATACATCAGGCCCATGTCGCAGAAGGTTTCAGCGCGGCTCTCACCGCCCGTCATGGCGGCCGTTTCGGTATTCTGAAAGTCAAAGCGTGCCATTTCGATTGTCCCTGTCTAACTGGTTTACTGCTTGTAGTGTCCTGTTTTACCTGCCCTTTCGGGCCTCCTCGGGCGCCTGCCGTCTTGTGCGGCCTTGGTCTTCCTTCAGAGTTTTGCCGGCCGGTTTTTCCGTGCTCGTCTTATGGCTCCACTATGCCGGCGGGGCTTCAAAATGCGCTTAAAATGCATGCTTAATTTGAGACAAACAAAGTCCAAACGCTTGGTAAATTTGGGTTTTCGTTAAACATCTGAACCGCTGGAAACCGGCGCATTCGTCTAAAAATTTACGGATTGTTCAACCGGCGATTTCAACCTTTTGATAACCACGCAAAACGGTCGGGTTTTTCCAGCCGGAAGTTTTCGCCGTTTTCCGGCCCCGGAATCCGGCTCCCGAACATATTTACCTTTACGTCCGCGTAAGATATCTTCCGGCTCTCGTTCTGGAGGAGGAAGAGAATGAAATTGAAGACATGGATCGCCGCCGCCCTGTTCGTGGTTCCGGGGGCGGCACTTGCGGCCGAGCCGATCGAGGGCAACTGGAAGACCGCCAGCGGCGAGACCGCGGCAATTGCCAAGTGCGGCGGCAGTTTCTGCATCACGCTGAAGACCGGCAAACATGCCGGCAAGCGCATCGGCAAGCTGGATGGGTCCGGCGCCGACTATACCGGCTCGATCACCGACCCAGCGGCGGACAAGACCTATAGCGGCTCCGGTGCCGTCAGCGGCAATTCGCTGAAGATGAAGGGCTGCGTGCTGAAGGTGCTGTGCAAGTCGCAGACCTGGTCCAGGCTCTGAACGAAGACGCTCGAAACCAAAAGCCGGCGCCCGCAAGCGCCGGCTTTTTTGTTTTCGGAAAAGCGCATTCACAGTCTTCCTGAACAGGAGATGAACCGACCTCTCAGGGAGCGTTCAGTCCCGCGGTGCAAAAAGGGTCACACCGAAACATTTGAATGAGGGACACACCAATGGACATCCTCGCACGCCGCCTCACGATCATCACCCTGCTGATGGCCATTTTCGCGATCATGCTCGCCGCCGCCGTCGAGACCGACTACCGCCGCAGCACGCACAACACCACCGGCAAGCTGGTGGCCTGCTCCGCCCCGCAGATGTGCCGCGCCTCGCTCTGATCCCGCCTTCCTCGACGCCTGGAAACCCGCAATGATCCCCGCCCTCCTCCACACTTCAGCCACGGCGCTGCGCATTCTCGCCCTCTCGGCGATGATGATCGCTCCGGTCGGTGCGCTTGCCTGGAGCAATGCGGGCGGCCTTGGCATCGAAAAGCAGGGCGCAGGCCTCGTGCTTTTCGTGACACTCCAGCGCCAGTCGATGAGCTGAGACTGCACTTCCCGCCCCATCAATCCGTGCTAAACCGGGCAGGCTTTCGCCAATAGCCCGGAGCACCGGATGAAATCCCTTCTCGTCTTTTCCATCGCCGCATTTGCCGAAATCGCCGGCTGCTTCGCCTTCTGGGCCTGGTGGCGGCTCGATAAATCCGTGCTCTGGCTCGTGCCCGGCATAGCCTCGCTGGCGCTTTTCGGCTGGCTTCTCACCCAGGTCGACAGCGCTTTTGCCGGTCGCGCCTATGCCGCCTATGGCGGGGTCTATATCGCCGCCTCGCTGCTCTGGCTGTGGCTGGCCGAGGGCATGCGGCCGGATCGTTTCGATGTCGCGGGCGCGGCCCTTGCGCTCGTCGGCGCCGGGATCATTCTCGCGGCACCGCGATAGGGCCTGTGGGTGCCTCCAAGTTGTCGTTTGCTTGTAAAAAACAACGCACTATAATCGCGCATGAGCAAACGAATCTTCTCGCAAAAACCCCTTTCCTTCGCCACGCCGGACCCGTACGAGCCCCGATCCTTCGACGATCCGGTGGCCGCGGTCGATGCCCTGCAGGCGCTTTACGACCGCAACACGACCTTCCTGACCGACGCCTTCGTGGCGCTCGGCAAGGCCGGCACGCCGGACAAGCGGTTCCGCGCCTGCTACCCGCAGGTCTCAATCGAGACGACCAGCTTCGGTCATGTCGATTCCCGCCTTTCCTACGGCTATGTCGCCTCCCCCGGCGTCTACACGACGACCATCACCCGGCCAAAGCTCTTCCGGCATTATCTAAAGGAACAGCTCGGCCTGCTGATGCGCAACCATGGCATCAGCGTCATCGTTTCGGAATCGACGACGCCGATCCCGCTGCACTTCGCCTTCGGCGAGGGCGCCTATGTGGAAGCGGAGATCGCCGAGGGCATCGAACTGCCGCTGCGCGATCTTTTCGACGCGCCGGACCTCACCACGACGGACGACGAGATTGCCAACGGCGCCTACGAGCCCGGCCCCGGCGAGCCCTCGCCGCTCGGGCCGTTCACCGCGCAGCGCATCGACTATTCGCTCGCCCGCCTCAGCCATTACACGGCGACGAACGCCCAGCATTTCCAGAATTTCGTGCTCTTCACGAACTACCAGTTCTATGTCGACGAATTCTGCGCCTGGGCACGCCAGCAGATGGCCGAGGGCGGCAATGGCTACACGGCCTTCGTCGAGCCCGGCAACATCATCACGCCCGCCGGCGCCGACAAGCCGGAGACCGACATCACGCTCGCCCGCCTGCCGCAGATGCCGGCCTATCACATCAAGAAGAAGGGTCACGGCGGCATCACGCTGGTCAATATCGGCGTCGGCCCCTCCAATGCCAAGACGATCACCGACCATATCGCCGTGCTGCGCCCGCATGCCTGGCTGATGCTCGGCCATTGCGCGGGCCTGCGTAACAGCCAGACGCTGGGCGACTACGTTCTCGCCCACGCCTATGTGCGCGAGGACCATGTGCTCGACGACGACCTGCCGGTCTGGGTGCCGATCCCGGCGCTGGCCGAAGTGCAGGTGGCGCTGGAAAGTGCGGTCGAAGAGGTGACGGGCCTCGAAGGCTACGACCTCAAGCGCATCATGCGCACCGGCACCGTGGCGACGATCGACAACCGCAACTGGGAACTGCGCGACCAGCGCGGCCCCGTCAAGCGCCTCTCCCAGTCCCGCGCCATCGCGCTCGACATGGAATCCGCCACCATCGCCGCCAACGGTTTCCGCTTCCGCGTGCCCTACGGCACCCTGCTCTGCGTGTCCGACAAGCCGCTGCATGGCGAATTGAAGCTGCCCGGCATGGCGACGGCGTTCTATCGCACGCAGGTCAACCAGCATCTGCGGATCGGGATCCGGGCACTGGAGAAGCTCGCGGGCATGCCGACGGAGAAGCTGCATTCACGCAAGCTCAGGAGCTTCTTCGAGACGGCGTTTCAGTGATGTTGTGAGCGATTGTGGCTTGGTGTATAATCACTCGTCTTTATACACACGAGGTCACCATGCGCACGAACATCGATCTTGATGACGACTTGATCGCCAAGGCGATGGAGCTATCCGGCTTGCCGACGAAAAAAGCGACCGTCGAGCTCGCGCTTCGCCAATTCGTTGAAAACGGCTACCGACGGCAGGCGCTGGATGAGCTGTGGGGAATCGGATGGGAAGGCGACCTCGACGCGATGCGTGAAAGCTGGGGGCCACCTGATCATCTTCGTGAAGACGCGGCGGAATGATCCTTGTCGATAGCTCGGTCTGGATTGCGTCCTTCCGTGGTGCATCAACACGGGAAACGGCGCGCCTCAAAGCAATCGCGGATCCTGCGGAGATCATCCTCGGCGACATTGTGATGCTGGAAATTCTGCAAGGCGCGGTAAGCGATTCGAACGCCGCAAACATTCAGAAGCGGCTGGCGATGTTCGGCGTGGTTGCGTTGCTTTCCCCCGAGATCGCGGTCAAGGCGGCAGCCAACTTGAGAAAGCTCCGTTCAAAAGGCATCACCATCCGCAAGACGGCCGACCTCATCATCGGCACCTATTGCATGGAGCATGGCCATAGCCTGCTCCATGCCGATCGCGATTTTAATCCGATGGCCGAGCATCTCGGCCTTCGGATCGCTTAAAACCTTCTCAGGCCGTCATCACCTTCCACGCATGTTCCAGGCCCTTGCGCGTGATGTCGATCATCTGGTCGACCTCCGCATGGCTGATGACGAGCGGCGGGGAGAAGAGCATGCGGTCGCCGGTGGCGCGCAGCACCAGGCCGTTTTCCAGGCAATGGTTGCGCACGGTGACGCCGGCCTTTTCCTTGTCCTCGAAGCGCTTGCGGCTCGATTTGTCCTCGGCGAGCTGGACGGCGGCCATCAGGCCGACCTGCTGCACTTCACCGACGATCGGCAGGTCTTCCAGCGACTTGAGGCCGGCGGCGAGATAGGGGCCGATATCGTCGTGCACGCGCTCGACGAGCTTTTCATCCTCGATGATGCGCAGGTTTTCGAGTGCGGCGGCGGCGCAGACGGGGTGGCCGGAATAGGTGAAACCGTGGTTGAAGTCACCAACCTCTTCCACCAACACATTGCCGACGCGATCGGAGACCATGACGCCGCCGATCGGCAGGTAGCCGGAGGACAGACCCTTCGCGATGGGCGCCAGGTCCGGCTCGACGCCGAAATGCTGGTGGCCGAACCAGTGGCCGGTGCGGCCGAAACCGCAGATCACTTCGTCGGCGACGAGCAGGATGTTGCGCGCCTTGCAGATGCGGGCAATCTCCGGCCAGTAGGTGGCCGGCGGCACGATGACACCGCCCGCACCCTGGATCGGCTCGGCGACGAAGGCGGCGACATTGTCCTCGCCGAGTTCGTCGATCTTTTCCTCAAGCTGGCGGGCCATCTTCAGGCCGAATTCATCCGAAGAGAGGTCGCCGCCCTCGGCGTACCAGAAGGGCTGGTCGATGTGGTGGATGCCGGCGATCGGCAGGTCGCCCTGCTCGTGCATCCACTTCATGCCGCCGAGCGAAGCGCCGGCGACGGTGGAGCCATGATAGCCGTTCTTGCGGGCGATGATCGCCTTTTTGGTCGGCTTGCCGACGGCGCCCCAATAGACGCGGGCCATGCGGAACCAGGTGTCGTTGGCTTCCGAGCCGGAGCCGGTGAAGAAGACGCGATTGATGTTCGGGCCGGCATGCAAGGTGATCTTCTGCGCGAGCAGAACGGCCGGCGGCGTCGTGGTGCCGAAGAACGTGTTGTAATAGGGCAGCTCGTTCATCTGGCGCACGACGGCGTCAGTGATCTCCTTGCGGCCGTAGCCGATGTTCACGCACCAGAGGCCGGCGAAACCATCGAGATAACGCTTGCCGTGGTTGTCGAAGATGTAGCAACCCTCGCCGCGCTCGATGATGCGCGTGCCGGTCGCGTTCAGTTTCTTCATGTCCGAGAAGGGATGAAGGTGATGGGCGGCATCGAGGGCACCGAGGTTGGATACGGCTGCTGCACTGCTGTTCGACATTTGAATACATCCTTAGGGGTAGGTCCCGCCTTATTGAACGGCGGGACAGAATGAGTTACGAAAATGCCCATACAACAGGCATTTGGCAAGAGATCGAGCGAAAGCAAAATTTCCTGTCGAAGCCTCCCGCCAAACCAAAGCAGGCACCATGACAAACGACACCAAGGCAGCCGGTTCGCCGCCCGCCAACGCCCCGCCCCGTATCGAAATCCTTCTCGTCGGCATGAATGGCGACCTGCGCGGCAAGCAGGTTCCGCTCGAAGGCGAGAAGAAAATCTGGGACGGTTCGGTGCGCCTGCCCTCCTCCACCCAGTCGCTCGATATCTGGGGCGACGACAATGACGACATCACGGGCCTCTCCCTTTCCGTCGGCGATCCCGATGGCGTGTGCATTCCGGACCGCCGGTCGCTTGCCACCATGCCCTGGGCGCCGGAAGGCTCGCGCCAGGTCCTCGCCACCATGCACGAATTCGACGGCACCGCCTCCTTCATGGACCCGCGCGCCATTCTTGCGCGCATGGTGAAGCGTTTTGAAGACCGTGGTTTGACACCGGTCGTCGCGACGGAGCTGGAATTCTACCTGGTCGAGGACGATTTTCGCGTGACCGGCAAGCCGCGCCCGCCGGCAGCACTGATGTACCGCGACGAGCCGAACGGCTTCCAGCTCTACGACATGCGCGCCACCGATGCGCTCGACGACTATCTCCAGACGGTGCTCGCCTGGGCAAGGGACATGGAACTTCCGGCGGATGCCACCACGGCGGAATTCGGCCCCGGCCAGTTCGAGATCAACCTGCTGCACCGCCCGGACGCGCTCGCCGCCGCCGACGACTGCATCTATCTGAAGCGCATCGCCGAACAGGCCGCGCGCCGCTTCGGGCTCAAATCCACCTGCATGGCAAAGCCCTATGCCGAACATGCGGGCTCCGGCCTGCACGTGCATTGCAGCGTCATCGACAAGGACGGCAAGAATATCCTGGACGCCAAGGGGGGCGATCCGGCGAAGCTGCGGTCGGTCTGCGCCGGCATGCTGCAGACGATGCGCGATGCGCAACTCGTCTTCGCGCCCTTTGCTAATTCCTACCGCCGCTTCCAGCCCGGCTCCTTTGCGCCGGTGGACCTGACCTGGGGCTTCGGCCACCGCGGCACCGCCATCCGCATTCCGGACAAGGACGGTCCGGCAGCGCGTGTCGAGCACCGCGTGGCGGGGGCGGACGTCAATCCCTACCTGCTGCTAACGGCCATCCTCGGCGGCATCCTGCTCGGCCTCGACGAAGAGCTCGATCCAGGCCCGGTGACGGAGCCCGGCAAGGACGCGCCGGATGCCAAGCGCCTGACGCACGACTTCCTGACGGCCGTCGAAGAGTTTTCGGCCTCGCCCTTCATCAAGGATGCTTTTGGGGCTGAGTACCAGAAGCTCTATGGCGATACGAAGCGCAAGGAAGCGATCGTCTACCTGCGCACGGTTTCGGATTTCGATTACAAGACATATCTGCCGCGGATTTAGCGCCCTCGCGGTCGAGATTTACCCCCCTCTGCCCGGCAGGGCAGAGGGGGTAAGCCTCACCTCAAGCCGCCGCCGGCTCCGTCGTCGCCACCTTGTTGACCGCCACCTTCGGCACCATCACCTTCAATTCGCCCGGATGCAGGCGGATCGAGACTTCGCGGTCCATCGGCAGCAGCTCGCCGTCGATGACGCAGTTGATCGCGCGGTCGACCTTTGGGAAATGCAGGTCGACTTCCGTGCCGGTCATTTCGGTGACGTCGGCATTTTCGCGCAGTTTTCCGCGCAGGATGTCGAAGGCGAGTTTGGCGACGCCGGCGGGCTTCAGCGGCTTGGTGGTGTAGAAGCCGAGATGGCCACCGGTGAGGTCGTCGGCATAGAGCAGGCCGTTCTGGCCGAAACGGTTGTTCGAGACGTTGATGGCGGAGACCCTGCGGCTCTCCTCGACGCCATCGACGTTGAACTCCACCTCGAATTCCGGCGGATCGAGAATCACGCCGAAGGCGGCGCGGGTGTTGGCCGCGATCTTGCCGAGGCGTGAGCTGTAGGTCATGGCGTTGCGCAGCCGCACCATGCGGGCATGCAGGCCTGCGGAAAACTGGTGCACGAAGGCACGGTCGTCCGCCGTGCCGATGTCGGCGGCGGCGATGTCGCCATCCGCCAGCGCATCGATCGCCTGCCAGATATCGAGCGGAATGTTCAGCGAGCGGGCAAAAAGGTTCATCGTGCCGGCGGGGACAATGCCGAGCGGCATCTTGCTCTGCCAGGCAAGGCCGGCCGCCGCCGAAACCGTGCCGTCGCCGCCGCCGGCGAGCATCGCATCGAGATCGGTGCGATCCGAACAGCGCCGCAGCGCCATCTCGATATCGGCCCCCTCGACGATATCGCAATCGAGATGGTGCCCCGCATCCGAAAAGACCTTCTCCGCGTGGCGGGCATAGGCCTCCATGTCGGTGGTGCGAAACGTGCCCCCGTCCTTGTTGAATATCGCCTGCACTCTCATTCGCATACTCCGCATCTCGGCCGAGAAACGCCCAAGGGTGATTTTCGATCCATTAGATAGTCGAGAAAGCGGCGATTAACAGGCGATCGTGCAACAGAGTGCAATAAATCGTGAGCAGCAGTGCGTCCGGCCAAATGCGGGAGGGTGAAAATTCGCAGTAGGCAGCGCGGCTTGGTCTGATATATTGCCCACCGGTCGCCTGCGTCGGGAGTACGCCTGCCGGCTGGACGATACTTTCCCCATCGTGGCCTTTCGGGCCGGACCATACCGCATCAGCAGCCAGGAGGAGTGGCCGCCCTTGCAGGGTCTGTCGCCGATTTGCCGCGCCTGAGCAATTCCTGCGGAGCACCCCGTGTCCGAACATCCCCTGCCCCTTGCCGCCCTCTCCTCCGGGCAGCCGCCGCTTTCGCGCCTCACCGTCACCCTGATCATCCTGGCGCTCGCCGTCGGCAGTTTCGGCATCGGCACCGGCGAATTCGCCATCATGGGCCTTCTGCCCGATGTCGCCGGCACGTTCGGCGTCACGACCGCCGAGGCCGGCTACGTCATCAGCGCCTATGCGCTCGGCGTCGTCGTTGGTGCACCGGTCATCGCGGTCATCGGCGCACGCTTCCGCCGGCGTGACCTGCTGCTGGTGCTGATGGGCCTCTTCGCCGCCGGCAACCTTGCCAGTGCCGTCGCGCCGACCTTCGAGAGCTTCATGCTCTTCCGCTTCCTCTCCGGCCTGCCGCACGGCGCCTATTTCGGCGTGGCGGCCCTCGTCGCCGCCTCCATGGTGCCGGTCAACAAGCGCACGCAGGCGGTCGGCAAGGTCATGCTCGGCCTCACGCTTGCAACGCTGATCGGCACGCCGCTCGCCGCCTATTTCGGCCAGCTGCTCGACTGGCAGTACATGTTCGTTGCCGTTGGCATCACCGGGCTTTTGACGGTCGCGCTGATCGCCCTCTTCCTGCCGCGCGACAAGCGGCCGAAGGGCATCAACGCGCTGACCGAACTCGGCGCCCTGAAGCGCAAGCAGGTCTGGCTGACGCTCGGCATCGCCGCCACCGGCTTTTGCGGCATGTTCGCGGTCTTCACCTATATTTCGCCCATCGTCACCGAGGTCGCCGGTCTCAACGTCAACATGGTGCCGGTCATCATGGCGATCTTCGGCTGCGGCATGATCGTCGGCAATATCTTCGGCGCCAAGCTCGCCGATATTTCGCTGATGCGCACCATCGGCTGCTCGTTGGCGCTTTATTTCTTCGTGTTGATCGCCCTCTCGCTGACGGCCGAAAACCCGATCCTGCTCGGTGTCTGCTGTTTCCTCATCGGTTGCAGCTTCGTCGTCGGCCCGGCGCTCCAGACGCGCCTGATGGACGTCGCGGGTGACGCGCAGACGCTCGCCGCCGCCCTCAACCACTCGGCCTTCAACGTTGCCAATGCGCTCGGCGCGCTGCTCGGCGGCCTGGCGATCAGCGGGGGTTACGGCTACGGCTCGATGGGTTTCGTCGGCGCCGCCACCGCCGTCATCGGCTTCGGCGTGTTCCTCGTCTCGCTGACGCTGGAAAAGATCGATCGCGAAGCGACCCCGGTCTGCCCGGCGGAGTGATCCGCCTACGGCTCAACAATCAACGGCGTCCCTTTCCGGGGGCGCCGTTTTCGTTTCATAGGCCAGGCGGATGACCGTCTGCCCATCTTCGCGGGTGACGTTTTTCGAACCCCAGGCGGCGAGCGCGCTGATGACCGGCTCCAGGCTGCGGCCTGCGGCCGTCAGCTCATAATCGACACGGGGCGGCACGACGGGAAACACGGTGCGCGACAGGATGCCCGCCTCCTCCAGTTCGCGCAGCTGCTTCGTCAGCATGCGCTGCGTGACGCTCGGCAATTTGCGGCGCAGTTCGTTGAAGCGCAGCTTTCCCTCCAGCAGATGAAACAGGATCACGCCCTTCCATTTGCCGTCGAGGAAACACAGCGTCGATTCCACCGGGCAGCCCGGGAAATCCTTCGTGAGCTTGGCGCGCGGGCGGGACATTCATGGTATCCTTTTCGACACTATGGGCATTAAATGTGCATTCTTGCAGTGTGTGAGATTACTCTTCATCTAGGCTCCATTCAACGCGAAAGGAGAACCAGATGCGCGCCATCGCCTACCAGACCTCGCAGGAAATCACCTCCGAAACGGCCCTCGTCGATATCGAGCAACCCGTGCCCGAGCCGAAAGGCCGCGACCTGCTGGTCGAGATCAAGGCCGTTTCCGTCAACCCCGTCGATACCAAGGTTCGCCGCAACGCCGCGCCGGCCAGCGGTGAATGGCGCGTGCTCGGCTTCGATGCGGCCGGCATCGTCAAGGCCGTCGGGCCGGAGGTCACGCTGTTCAAGGCCGGCGACGCCGTCTTCTACGCGGGCGCGATCGACCGGCCCGGCACGAATTCCGAGTTCCACCTGGTGGACGAGCGCTTCGTCGGCAGCAAGCCCGCCTCGCTCGATTTCGCCGCCGCTGCCGCGCTGCCGCTGACGGCGATCACCGCCTGGGAAATGCTGTTCGACCGGCTGAAGGTTCGCGATGCCGTGCCGGGTGCGGCAAACGCCATCCTCATCATCGGCGGTGCCGGGGGCGTCGGCTCGATCGCCGTCCAGCTCGCCCGCACCCTGACGGACCTTACCGTCATCGCAACGGCCTCACGGCCGGAAACGGCGGACTGGGTCAGGAGCCTCGGCGCGCACCATGTCGTCGACCATAGCAAGCCGCTTGCCGCCGAGGTCGAGGCGCTCAGCATCGGTGCACCGGCCTTCATCTTCTCGACAACCAATTCGGTGGACCATCTGGCGGAGATCGCCGAGGCCATCGCGCCGCAGGGCCGCTTCGGCCTCATCGACGATCCGAAGGCGCTGGATGTGCTGCCCCTCAAGCGCAAGTCCGTTTCGACGCATTGGGAGATGATGTTTACCCGCTCGCTCCTCCAGACGTCGGACATGATCGAACAGCACGAACTGCTGAACGCCGTCGCCCGCCTCGTCGACGACGGAAAAATCCGCACGACGCTCGCCGAGATCGTCGGTCCGATCAATGCCGAAAACCTCAGGAAGGCCCATGCGATGATCGAAAGCGGGCGCACGCGCGGCAAGCTGGTACTAGACGGTTTTTGAGCCTGCGCGCGCCCTTCGTCGCCCCCGAAAATGGGCGGCGAAGGGTGTTACCAGGGTGACACGACCGCACCCGAACTCTGATAGACATAGGCCATCGCAGCACGCCGGACAGGGACAGAACAACCGGCGGGCGGCAAGCGGGGACAGCTTGAAAGACGCCCCGCGGGTCCATGTCATCTATCGGAGACTATCCATGTCCGCCCTCATCGAAAGCATCACCGGCAGCCGCGTCTTCGGCTTCCTCGCCCGCACGATCCTCACCTCGATGTTCTGGCTCTCCGGCATCGCGAAACTCGCCGATTTCAACGCCGGCGTCGCCGAGATGGCGCATTTCGGCCTGGAGCCGGCGACGGGTTTCAACATCGCCGTCGCCGTTACCCAACTCGTAGGCTCGGCGCTGATCATCGCCAACCGCTGGACCTGGCTCGGCGCCGGCATGCTTGCCGTCTTCACGGCGCTGACCATCCCGATCGCGCATAATTTCTGGACCATGCAGGAGCCGATCCGCACGATCGAATTCTACGTGGTGATGGAGCACATCACCGTCATCGGCGCGCTCATGGTCGTCGCCTGGAAATCCGCGAAAGCGCCTGTCGCCTCTGCGCATTGACGACAGGTCGGACGTCGCCCCTCTCTCCGGGGGTGGCGTCCCCGGACGGCCCCGCCTCTCCGGCCGTCCCAACCGCCCCGACGCCTCTCGTCGGGGCGGTTTTCCGCGTCAGAGCGACGGCAGCTTCAGGGGGCCACCGGTCTTGATGCTGCGGATCGCGAAATTGGAGCGGATGTCGGTGACGCCGGGCATAGCCAGCAGCGTCTCGGTCAGGAGCTGCTCGTAGGCCGAGAGGTCCTCGACCACCACTTCCGCCAAGAAATCGGCATTGCCGGAAATCAGGAAGCACGACACCACTTCGGGAATGGCGAGCAGCGCCTCCTGCTGGGCCATGGCATTTTCCTTGCTGTGCCGCCCCACCTTGATCTCGACGAAGACGGTGAGGCCGAGGCCGACCTCCTTGCGGTCGATATCGGCGCGGTAGCCGCGCAGCACGCCGGATTTTTCCAGGTTGCGGATGCGGCGCAGGCAGGGCGACGGCGAGAGGTTCACCCGCTCGGCGATCTCCACATTCGTCGCGCGCGCATCCTCCTGAAGCACCTTCAGGATGGCGATATCGAATTTATCAAGATTTGGCATTTTCCGAAACTTTCCCCGCCAATTTTGGCATGATCCTGCGCATTGTACATTCCAAGAGGCATAAGTCGCAAGGACATGCCTCGGCCTCCGGCGCTAGAGTCTCACCATGAATTGCGCCAACGCCGGGAAGGAACGTCGCCATGGCCATGATCTCGCTTTCGTCCGAAGGGAAATCCAATCCGCAGGTCGCCGGTTATGCCGGCGCGGTCGTCACGGTGCTGATCTGGGCGACCTGGGTGCTGGCGACGCGCCACACCGCGGCAACGCCGCTCGGCACCATCGATATCGGCCTCATCCGCTACGGCGTGCCGGCCATCCTGCTGGCGCCGATCTGGCTGAAGACCGGATTGCTGCCGAAGGATGTGCCGCTGAAACTCGTCGTCGTGATGGTGGCGGGCGCGGGCGCGCTGTTCTTCCAGGTCACGGCCGCGGCCCTGCATGTGACGCCCGCCGCACCCGGCGGCATCCTGCTCGGCGGCTCCATGCCGCTGGCGACCGCGCTGATCGGCATCGTGCTTTTCGGCGAGCGGCCGGATCGCATGCGTCTTGCCGGCCTTGCCGCCATCGTCGCGGGTGTCGTCATCCTGCTCGCCGCCAGCATGCAGAAGAGCGGCATGACGATGACCGGCTTCCTGCTCCTGCCGCTCGGCGCCGTGCTGTGGGCCGGCTTCACCCATGCCTTCCGCCGCTCGGGGCTGAGCGCGCTGGAGGGTGCCGCGCTCATCGCAGTCTGGTCGTTCCTGATCCATCTGGTGCTCGCCGCCATCTACGGCACGCATCTCGGCCAGGCCTCGCTGTCCGACCTCGCGCTCCAGGTCACCAGCCAGGGCATCCTCTCCGGCCTCATCGCCACCTTCGCCTATGGCACCGCCATCCGCGCGCTCGGCGGCAGCCAGGCCGCCGCCTTCACCGCCATCACGCCGGTGCTGGCGACACTCGGCGGCGCGGTTTTCCTCGGCGAAAGCTTTGGTGCGGCGGAGATCAGCGCGGCGCTGGTCGTCGGCGCGGGCGTGGTGCTTTCGACCGGTTTGTTCTCGCGCAAGCACTAAGATCCAAACAAAAAGGGCGCCCGCGGCTTGTCACCGGGGCGCCCTTTTTCGTGTCCGCGCGAATCAGCCGTGGATGATCTCGCGGTGTTTTTGCAGGCGCTTGCCGAAGGCCTGGCTGACGCGGTCGAAGATGATGGCGATGCCGACGATGGCGAGGCCGTTGAAGATGCCAAGGGTGAAATACTGGTTGGAGATCGCCTTCAGCACCGGCTGGCCGAGGCCCTGCACGCCGATCATCGAGGCGATGACCACCATGGCGAGCGCCATCATGATCGTCTGGTTGATGCCGGCCATGATGGTGGGCAGCGCCAGCGGCATCTGCACGTTCTTCAGCTTCTGCCAGTTCGAGGAGCCGAAGGCGTCGGCGGCCTCCAGCACGTCCTTGTCGACCAGGCGGATGCCGAGATTGGTGAGGCGGATCATCGGCGGGATGGCATAGATGACCACCGCGATGAGGCCCGGCACCTTGCCGATGCCGAGCAGCATGACGACCGGGATGAGGTAGACGAAGCTCGGCATGGTCTGCATGACGTCGAGGATCGGGTTGACCACGTTCTGCACCCGATTGGAGCGCGACATCAGGATGCCGATCGGTATGCCGATGACGATGGAAAGGACCGTGCAGACGAAGATCATCGAGATGGTCTTCATCGTGTCGTCCCACATGTCGAAATAGCCGATGAGGAGCAGCGTGCCGACGGCGCCGGCGACGATCTTCCAGTTGCGGCTGGCGAACCAGGCGACGAGCGCGATCAGGAGAAGGATGATCGGCCAGGGCGTGCGCGTCATGAAGCGCTCGGACCAGATGAGAAAGTGCTGCAGCGGCTCGAAGATCGATTCGATGCCGTCGCCATAGGCGCGGGTGAAGCCGCGAAAACCCTCATCGATCAACTTCTTGAGGTCGCGAAGGGTGTCCGCGTCCATCGTGGGAAATTTCGTGAACCATTCCATGTCGAACCCCTTCCGGCTTTGACCAATCTGTGCCGGTCTTTAAGCCAACCCTGATGCATGTCGCCGGGATGTGCGCATCGATTTGCGCCAGTGACATGCGCTAAAACGAAGGGCGGCGCGCCCGAGGACGCGCCGCCCGATGGAGTGATCAGAGAGCAGCCTTGATCTTTTCGGCGGCGTCCGGCGAGACCCAGTCCTTCCAGAGGGCTTCGTTCTCTTCCAGGAAGTGCTTGGCGCCATCGTCGCCGCTCGCCTGGTTGTCGGTCATCCAGGCCATCAGCTTGTTGACCGTGTCGTTGCTCCACGAACGCTTGTTCAGGTAGCCCATGACATCGGCGCCGGCGCGCTCGGAGAAGGTCTTCGTCACCAGCGTCTGGACCTTGTCCTTCGGCCAGTCGTTCTTCTTCGGGTCTGCGCAATCGGCGACCGTGTTGCAGCGCTTCCACTCGGCGGCGTCGTAGGGAACGCCATGCTCGAGCTTCACCATCTCGTACTTGCCGAGAAGGGCCGTCGGCGCCCAGTAATAGCCGACCCAGCCTTCCTTGCGCTCGTAGGCCTTGGCGATCGAGCCATCGAGGCCGGCGGCCGAACCCGTGTCGACCAGCGTGAAGTTCGCGCCTTCGCCGCCATAGGCCTTGTAGAGCTGGCCGGTTACGACCGTGCCGCCCCAGCCCTGCGGGCCGTTGTGCACGGACCCCTTGGCCTTGTCTTCCGGATCCGGGAACAGTTCCGGATGCTTCAGCGCATCCTCGATCGTCTTGATGTCCGGGTTGGCGTCGACGATGTATTTCGGCACCCACCAGCCCTGCACGGCACCATCGGACAGCGCGGTCGCCGCGCCGATCAGCTTGCCTTCCTCGATGCCGCGGTTGACGACGTCCGGCAGCAGGTCGACCCAGCCTTCCGGCGCCAGGTCCGGCTCGCCCTTCTCGATCATCGAGGTGATGGTCGGCACGGTGTCGCCGACGATGACTTCGGCGTTGCAGCCGTAACCTTCGGTGAGGATGAACTTGTCGAGTGCGGCGAGAACCTCGGCGCTCTGCCAGTTCATGCTGGCGATGGTCACGTCGCCGCATTCGGCGCGCGCCGCACCCGTCATGGCAAGCAGGCCAGCGACGAGGCAGGTGGAAGCAAGAAGATGTTTCATATCCGTTCCCTCATTTTCGGCGGTGTCATTGTGCCGACAAGGGCCCGCTGCACCGCCGGCGTCGGGCCCGTGATCTTCTGCGGGCTATCGTGGACAGGCCGGCCGAAAGCCCTGCATGTTCACGATACCGCATCCTCGACTTTTGCAGCTACGCGGTCGAATGCCGGTACGAATGCGTCTGCCATTGACCTCTATGCGTCATGGAGGGGTCAATTCTTCGAGACCCGCCCGACTTTGTCCGGGCCGGGGATCACGCGGGCAATGGTATGATACAATTCAGCTTTTTCAAACCGCAAAACGAAAAGGCCGGCATGTGCCGGCCTGCTCCAGTTGCGACATGGGGCAAGATCAGGCCTCGCGGCGGCCCTGGATGACATGCACGCGGCCGCCGACCGCCACGCGCTGGTAAAGATCGATCACGTCATGGTTGAGCATGCGCACGCAGCCGCTCGACATGGCCTGGCCGATCGACCACGGCTGGTTGGTGCCGTGGATACGGAACATGGTGTCGTTGCCGCCCTGGTAGAGGTAGATGGCGCGGGCGCCGAGCGGGTTGTTGAGGCCGCCGGGCACGCCGCCGGCATATTTCCGGTTCTTGCCCGGATCGCGGCGGATCATGTTCGGCGTCGGCGTCCAGGTCGGCCATTCCGCCTTGCGGCCGATAATGGCACCGCCGGCGAGCGAATAGCCCTGCCGCCCGACGCCGATTCCGTAGCGCATCGCGCGGCCATTGCCGAGCACGTAATAGAGGCGGCGTTCCGGCGTATCGACGACGATGGTGCCGGCCGCATGGCGCGTGTCATAGGCGACTTCCTGGCGGCGAAGCTCCGGCTTGATCTTGTCGAGCGGCATCGCCTTCAGCGGGTGCTGCTCGTCCAGCCGGTCACCGTAATTGGCGCGATCGCTGCCTCCGTTCGTCGCGCAGCCGGCGAGCAATGCGGATGCGCCGAGCAAAAATCCGCGGCGGGAAATCGACATGGTTAAAGCCCCTTGAATATATGATCCTCGGGGCTGAGAATTATGCCGTTATGGTTAATCGACGGTTAAGCGGCGCGCTGCGGTTGCAGGCGATGTTAAGGTGCGTGGCAAGAAAAGGGCAGTCGCTCCATTGGCGCTTACACAGTCAATCCCCTACTCGCGCGAGATATTCATCGCGAGAGAAATCGGCAAAACCATCGGAGGGAAAGCGGTCTTCGCGAGGACGAGCCGTTGAGCGTATGCCGAAGAAGCCATCTGACAGAACATCACGGCTCCTGGTGAGGACGGCGTCAGACATACCGGCTTCTACTTGCTTTTCAAATGCGTCCTCCCCTACCGTCGACATGCACCAAACAAGACGGACCTTCGTGGTGCAGATGTCGATAACAGGGTAGGAGCTAACAGGCTCGCACACACCGATGGAGATATGTTCGCTCGATTGCCATATCGGTTTGCGCAGAAAATCGGACAAGCGCATTCCCTCTGCAAAACCATCCGCAGAAACGGCAATCTTTCCGCCACGAAAATATGAGGCGCCACTTGGTGGCAGTGCCGTCAGCTTTATCGATATGACTTCATATGGCTGCGCCGGATTGAAAAGCACCTCCAGATAACGGCCATATCCCCACAGGAGAGGAACGTGCGCATCATCGCTCCCTCCTTCCATCCACCAAGTGGGAGGTCCCAAGAGATTGGAGACCGCCATCATGCTGAGGCCAAGCTTGAGAGGCCCCAACTCCCCGGTCCGGAGTAGACCAAGCAGGGAGGCCCGTTGGCTTTTGACTCGCGTCCGCATCACATATTCGGATAAACCGGCCCCTCACCGCCCTGCGGCGGCACCCAGTTTATGTTCTGGTTGGGGTCCTTGATGTCGCAGGTCTTGCAGTGCACGCAGTTCTGCGCGTTGATGACGAACACGTCCTTGCCGTCCTTCTCCACCCATTCGTAGACCCCGGCGGGACAGTAGCGCGTCGACGGGCCGGCATAGACGTCGAGTTCCGAGGTCTTCTGCAATTCCGGGTTCTTCACCTGCAGATGGACCGGCTGGTCTTCCTCGTGATTGGTGTTCGACAGGAACACCGAGGAGAGGCGGTCGAAGGTGAGGACACCGTCCGGCTTCGGATAGTCGATGCGCTTGTGTTTTGCCGCCGGTTCGAGCGACTGCGCATCCGTCTTGCCATGTTTCAGCGTGCCGAAAATCGAGCCGCCGAACAGCGTGTTCGTCCACATGTCGAGGCCGCCCAGCGCCACGCCCAGCGCCGTGCCGAGTTTCGACCACAGCGGCTTGACGTTCCTGACTTTGCGCAGGTCCGAGCCGATGGCGCTGTCGCGCCAGCCCTGCTCGATCTCGATCGGCTCGTCATTGGCGCGGCCATGGGCGATGGCATCCGCCAGTTTTTCGGCGGCGAGGATGCCCGACAGCACCGCATTGTGGCTGCCCTTGATGCGCGGCACGTTGACGAAGCCGGCCGAGCAGCCGATCAGCGCGCCGCCCGGGAAGGACAGTTTCGGCACCGACTGGTAGCCGCCCTCGGTGATGGCGCGCGCGCCGTAGGAAAGCCGCTTGCCGCCCTCGAAGGTGCCGCGAATGGCCGGATGCGTCTTGAAGCGCTGGAATTCCTCGAAGGGGAAGAGATAGGGGTTCTTGTAGTTGAGGTGTACCACGAAGCCAACGGCGACGAGGTTGTCTTCCAGGTGATAGAGGAAGGACCCGCCGCCGGTCTTCATGCCGAGCGGCCAGCCGAAGGAGTGCTGCACCAGGCCGGGCCTGTGGTTCTCCGGCTTGACCTGCCAGAGTTCCTTCAGGCCGATGCCGAACTTCTGGGGTTCGCGATCCTTCTGGAGATCGAATTTGGAAATGAGCTGCTTGGCGAGCGAGCCGCGCACGCCTTCGCCGATCAGCGTGTATTTGCCGAGCAGTTCCATGCCGCGGGTATAGTTCGGGCCGGGCTCGCCGTTGCGCTCGATGCCCATGTCGCCGGTGGCGACGCCGATCACGGCACCCTGGTCATTGTAGAGTACTTCGGTGGCGGCAAAGCCGGGATAGATCTCGACGCCGAGTTCTTCCGCCTTCGTCGCCAGCCAGCGACAGACATTGCCGAGCGAGACGATGTAGTTGCCGTGGTTGTTCATCAGCGGCGGCATGGCGAAGTTCGGCAGGCGCACGGAGCCGGCCGGGCCGAGCAGCAGGAAATGGTCGTCCGTCACCTCGGTCTTGAAGGGATGGCTGTCATCCTTGCGCCAATCGGGCAGCAGGCGGTCGATGCCGATCGGATCGACGACGGCGCCGGAAAGAATATGCGCGCCGACTTCCGAGCCCTTTTCGAGCACGACGACGGTGAGGTCGGGATTGACCTGTTTCAGCCGGATCGCCGCTGCCAGGCCCGCCGGGCCTGCGCCGACGATCACGACGTCGAATTCCATGCTCTCGCGTTCGGGGAGTTCCATTTCTTCGCTCATCCGTCTTCTCCACCCCGCAACCCATCAAAAGCCACGGTATTCCCTCGGGTCGGCCTCATGTCGGCACCTGTCATGGCAAATGACGCAAGCCTTGTCGAGCCGTTCTGCGACAGACTTTCCCTGCATTTGCGCATGACTTCATGACAGGGCCGGAAGTTTATTGACTTTAACGTAAACGTCAATCGATTGTCGCTCCCGCGCGCCCGTGCTCGCTTGATTCCGGATCACCATCCGACTAGGCATTTGCGGCCAGCCACCAGGCCAGAGGGACCCGTGCCATGACCGAGATTATCCGATCGCTGCAACGCGACTTGAACGATTTCGGCGAGGCTCTTCACCTTGTCGGAAGCGAGCGGCTGGCGAACCGGCATCCCGGCGAGCATCGCGACAATTTTGGCGCTGGCGCCCTGGCCGAGCCGGCAACGCCGGAGGCCGCCGCCGCGGTGGTGCGCTGGTGCCTCGAAAACGACGTGCCGATCGTGCCGCAGGGTGGCCGCACCGGGCTTGTCGGCGGCGGCATCAGCCGGCCGGGCGAACTGATTCTCTCCACCGCGCGGCTCAACCGCATCGAGGCGATCGATCCCCTCGCCCGCACCGTCACCGTCGGCGCCGGCGTCACCTTGCAGGCGCTTCAGGAGGCGACGGCCGAGGTCGGCCTCATTCCCGGCATCGACCTTGCGGCGCGCGGCAGTGCGACGATCGGCGGCATGATCGCCACCAATGCCGGCGGCATCCTGGCCTTCCGCAACGGGGTGATGCGCCACCAGGTGCTCGGCATCGAGGCCGTCATGCCGGACGGCACGCTGTTCAGCGACCTGACGCGCGTGCTGAAGGTGAGCGCCGGGCCGGACATCAAGCAGCTCCTCATCGGCTCGGAAGGCGCCTACGGTTTTGTCACCCGTGCGGTGCTGAAACTCGAAAGTTTCAACCCGATGCGTGCCACGGCGCTCGTCGGCCTGCGCGATGCGAATTCCGCGCTCGCGCTCATCGCGCATTTCCGCGCCCAGCCGGCCTTGCAGCTCGAAGGCGCGGAACTGATGTGGCAGCGCTACCTGCGCGACAGCGCGGGCGACAAAGGTTTCGACCTCGGCTGGCTGGAGGACGACACGCCGGCGATCCTGCTGATGGAGGTTTCCGCCGAAAGCGAAGAGCAGGCGCGCGAGGCGCTGGAAGAAGGTCTCGCGGCGCTCTGGGAGGAACACGGGCTGACGAGCGGCATCGTCGCCGCCTCGCTCGACCAGGCGCGCCGCTTCTGGGCGCTGCGCGAGGACGGCGACTTCATGTACCGGCATTTTCCCGCCGCCCCCTCCTACGACGTCTCGGTGCCACCCGGTTCGCTCGACGACTATGTCGCCGGCCTGCGGGCGCGGCTGAACGCCATCGACCCCGGCTTCGACGCCTATGTCTACGGCCATATCGCGGACGGCAACCTGCACCTTTCCGTCATCGGCGAGGGCGTCACGGCTCGGGCGCTGAAGGCGCCGATCGAGGATGCGGTCTATACGGGCGTTGCGGAATTCGGCGGCAGTTTTTCCGCCGAGCACGGGGTGGGAACCGAGAAGCGCCGTGCCTATCTGATCTATGGCAACCCCGCCCGCCGTGCGGTGGCGCAGGCGATCAAGGCGGCGCTCGACCCGAAAAACCTGTTCAATCCGGGCAAGGTGCCCTACCGCGCCGACTGAGCCCCAGCACTAGGAGACATCGCCATGGACCTCGGCATCGCCGGCAAACGCGCCCTCATCCTCGCCTCCTCCCGCGGCCTCGGCAAGGGCATCGCCGTGGCGCTCGCCCGCGAGGGCGCGCATGTGCTGCTCTGCGGCCGCAGCGCCGAGACGCTTCAGGCGAATTGTGACGCGATCAATGCGGACGGTTTGGGCCGCGCGGACTGGGTGCAGGCGGATCTCGGCGACGAGGGCTTTGTCGAGACCATCGTGAAAGGCGTTGCCGACAAGTTGGGCGGCGTGGATATCCTCGTCAACAATTCCGGCGGGCCGACGCCGGGCTCGACCGAGGACATGAGCGAGGAAAAACTCGCCACCTACTTCAATTCCATGGTGCTGAGGATCATCACCCTCACCAACCGGCTGCTGCCCGGCATGAAGCAGCAAGGCTGGGGCCGCATCCTGACGGTCGCCTCCTCCGGCGTCATCGAGCCGATCTCCGGCCTCGCGCTTTCCAACACGCTGCGCCCGGCGCTTGCCGGCTGGTCGAAAACACTGGCGACGGAAGTTGCGCAACACGGCATCACCAGCAACATGCTGCTGCCCGGCAGCATCATGACCGACCGCTTGAAGAGCCTGGACGCCGCGGCCGCCGAACGCAGCGGCAAGAGCGTGGACGACGTGCGCGCGGCCTCGGAAAAGGCCATTCCCGCCCGGCGCTACGGCACGGTGGAGGAATTCGCGGCCACCGCCGCCTTCCTGTGCAGCGCGCCGGCAAGCTATGTCACCGGCAGCCTCGTGCGCTGCGACGGCGGAGCGGCGCGCTCAGTCTAGGGCCAATCGCCATTCAGTTCAGGCCGTGCCGAAAATGGTGAGTTTCCGTGGTCCGGAGCACAGCGTACTTTCGGTACGTGAGCACCGGAAGCGCGGAAGATCGCCATTTGCAGGCCGGCATGGATTGAGTGGCGATTGGTCCTAAGCGCTTGCCATCGGCGCCGGCCTGTGCCATCTGGCGCCCTCTCCCAATTCCGGGCGCGCGCTGACGCGCCCTTTTCGCGCGCGGGCTTCACGCCTCGCTTCAAGACAATTCGACGATCATAGGGGCACGGCGATGGCACGGGCACTCGGGCTTGATTTCGGCACCACGAACACGGTCATGGCGCTTTCGACGGGCGGCAGCGACACGCAGTCCATGACCTTCACCAGCAGCGTCGGCGTTACCGACACGATGCGCACGGCGCTCTCCTTCATGAAGGACCCGGTGGTCGGCGCGCAGGCGTTGAAGGTCGAGGCGGGACAGGCGGCGATCCGCCAGTTCATCGACAATCCCGGCGACTGCCGCTTCCTGCAATCGATCAAGACTTTTGCGGCGAGCGCGCTGTTCCAGGGCACGCTGATCTTCGCACGCCGGCACGCCTTCGACGACTTGATGGAAATCTTCCTGCGCCGGCTGAAAACCTATGCGGGCGACGAATGGCCGGGGGACGTGTCGCGGGTGATTGCCGGGCGGCCGGTCCAGTTTGCCGGCGCAAGCCCGGACCCGGCGCTGGCGCTCGAACGCTACAATGCGGCGCTGACCCGGCTCGGCTTCCCGGAAATCCACTATGTCTACGAGCCCGTCGCGGCCGCCTATTATTTCGCGCAGACGCTGAAGAGCGATGCCACCGTGCTGGTCGCGGATTTCGGCGGCGGCACGACGGACTATTCGCTGATCCGCTTCGAGCGCAAGGCAGGCCAGTTGTCGGCAACGCCGATCGGCCATTCGGGTGTCGGCATTGCGGGCGACCATTTCGATTCGAGGATGATCAGCCATCTCGTGGCGCCGGAAATCGGCAAGGGCACCTATTTCAAGAGCTTCGACAAGCTCCTGGAAGTGCCCTCCGGCTACTACGCCAACTTCGCCCGCTGGAACCAGCTTTCGATCTTCAAGACGACGCGGGAATTCACCGATCTCAAGTCGCTGGTCCGCTCGGCGATCGAGCCGGAAAAGCTGGAGCTCTTCATCGACCTTGTCGAGCATGACGAGGGCTATCCGCTCTATCAGGCAATTTCCGCGACCAAGATGGCGCTTTCCGGCGCCGACGAGGCGGAATTCCATTTCTCGTCGCTCGGCAGCGCCGGCCACAAGACGGTCAGGCGCGCCGATTTTGAAGAGTGGATTGCACCCGACCTCGCCCGCATCGAAGGTGCGCTCGACGAGGTGCTGGAGAAGACCAACACCGCGCCTGATGCCATCGACAAGGTGTTTTTGACCGGCGGCACCTCCTTCGTGCCGGCCGTGCGGCGCATCTTCACCCGCCGTTTTGATGAAACCAAGATCGAGAGCGGCGGCGAACTGCTCTCCATCGCCCACGGCCTGGCGCTGATCGGCGAAAGCGACGACGTCGCCGAATGGGCGGCGTGAGCGCGACGCTTTCCTCGCCGGGTTCGCTTCGCTAAGGTGCAGGGCATGAACACCGCGCGAGACCTCAACCCCGACCAGCTTCGATCGCTCCTGCATTTCTATGCGGATTCCGGCGTGGAATGGCTGTTGGAAGAAGAGGCGGTCGATCGCATCGCCGAATTCGAGGCGATGCGCGCTACGCGCGGCGTAGTCCCGCAGCGCGAGGCAGCGCCCGTGCCGCAAGCACCGGCCCGGGCGCCCGCGCGGCAGGAACAGCCGCGCCCTGCGGCCGCCGCCCCCCTGACGAATGTCGCCATCCCGGACAGCCAGGCGGTGGCGGAGGCCGAGCTTGCCGCCAGCAGCGCACGCTCGCTCGATGAGCTGCGCACAGCGATGGAGGCCTTCAACGGCTGCAACCTCAAGACCAGCGCCCGCTGCCTCGTCTTCGCCGAGGGCAAGGCCAAACCCGCCGTCATGGTCATAGGCGCCATGCCGAATGCCGAGGACGACCGCGACGGCCAGCCGTTCTCCGGCCGGCAGGGCGCGATGCTCGACCGCATGCTCGCCGGCATCGGGCTCGCCCGCGCCGACCTGCTCATCACCAATGTCGTGCCCTGGCGCCCGCCCGGCAACCGGCCGCCGTCGCAGCGCGAGGCGGATATATGCCGTCCCTTCATCGAGCGGCAGATCGCGCTCGCCGAGCCGAATCACCTGCTCGTGCTCGGCAATTTTGCCGCGCGATTCCTGTTCCGCTCCAACGATACGATCCACCAATTGCGCGGCGAATGGCGGGAGATCACGATTTCTGGCCGAAATATCCCGGCTTTTGCGACTTTGCACCCGCAGGATCTGGCGACAGCGCCGATCAGCAAGCGCCTTGCCTGGCAGGATCTGCTCGCTTTTCGTGCAGGGCTCAGCGGCTAGATAGACAGCCTCCCTCAGTCTTTTCAATGGCTTGGCAATCAGCACCTGTGCGCCGTCCCACAATGGGTCGCGATTCTGCCTCAAGCATGAACAAATTGTTTCAGCAGCCATGCGAATTGCACATATCTGCCGGGCAGAATGTCGCATTGCAAAATTCATGTTGCGGCGCAATATAAGAGCACGGGAGGACAGGATTTAAGGAACAGACCTATGACCGCCGCCCGCTTTCGGCCCATCCATTCGAGCTTCGAGACGCTCCGCCACTCCGGTCTTCGTGCCGGCCATGGTTTCGGCGGCATCGCTGCCCCGGCCAACGAGCAGCTCACGGCCACCGGCTTCGCCCGTATCAACCGCCCCGTTCAGCTCTTCTCCGAGTTCATCCAGCGCTGATACGCGGGTGCTGCGCCAGACGGCGCCGCCCGATGCAACCCGAACCCAGGAGCAAACCATGGCCGCCTTTCGCAAGTTGATGTCCGACATCGCCGACATCCGCGCCGCCGTGAACGCCGCCCGGGAATATTCCGTGCTGGCCTCGCTGCCGCGCGATGCGGCGCAGCGCCGCGATCCGCTCAAGGCCTTCCTGCCCAACTGACGGCCGGCCATGGCTTTGAAAGCCACCGGCGCTATGGTAATGTTTCCCTCGTGAGGAGGTGAGACGACTTTCCTCCGGTGGAGACCGGGCTGAAGCCCGATCTCCGTTTTCTTAGCTGATGGTCAGGGTGAACCGCCAAGTCCTGAACCTGATCGTCAGCGTAAGCCGGATTTTCAATCGTCTCACCTCCTTTCATTGCGCCGAGGCTTTTGCCTCTACAGTTCCCTTTAGCACAACCGTGCCGGGAATTCTCTCCCCTCCTGAACCTCCCGACGATCTTCCTGTTTTTTACGTCAGCCGCTGTCGCAGTGGACAGCGCAACGCGTCCGCAATAGAGCGACACTCGCACATTGAACGCGCCGCGCGGCGCCACTCCTGCGGAGCCCCCCATGCTGGCGAGCCTCGTCTCCATTCTCAGCCTGATGCTGTCCACCCTGCTGATGATGGTGGCCTTCGGGCTGCAAAGTTATGTCGTGCCGGTGCGCGCGGTCGCGGAGGGATGGTCGACGCAGACGATCTCGATGATCGCCACCGGCTACACGATCGGTTTCACGCTCTCCTGCATCGTCACGCCGAAATTCGTGCTGCTAGTCGGCCATGTGCGCGTTTTCGTGGCGCTGATCACGCTGCTCGCCATCGGCATCCTGCTTTGCGCGCTCGTCGTCGACTGGCGCGCCTGGATGCTGTTTCGTGCCATGTCGGGTTTTGCCATTTCCGGCAGCTATCTCATCATCGAGAGCTGGCTGAACGAGCGGGTGACCAATGAGAACCGCGGCTCGATCTTTTCCGTCTACCTGATCACCACCATGGTCGGCACGATCGGCGGGCAATATCTGGTGCCGCTCGGCGACCCGTCCAACACCTCGCTCTTCATTCTCTGCGGCATCATCTTCTCCGTCGCGCTGCTGCCGACCGCGCTCACCTCCTCGCCGCTGCCCGCACCGCCGACGCAGGCGCGGTTCGATGTGGCAAAACTCTACCGGCGCTCACCGGTTGCCGTGATCGGCGCGTTCCTCGCCGGTGCGCTCTCCGGCGCCTGGCTGAACCTCGGCGGTGTGTTCACCCAGCGCATCGGCCTTTCGACGGCCGAGGGCGCCACGCTGCTCGCCTGCGTGCTGCTCGGCAGCGCCATCGCGCAAATCCCGATCGGCCGCGCCTCGGACCGCATGGACCGCCGCCTCGTCATGGTCGCCTGCGGCCTTGTCGGCACGCTGTCCTGCCTTGCCATGGCTTTCGTTGCCGGCGGATCGCCGGTGCTGCTCTATATCGTCGCAGCCTTCGTCGGCTCGGTGATCTTCCCGATCTATGCGCTCAACGTCGCGCATGCCAACGACCGCGCGCAGCCGGACGAATATGTCGAGGTCTCTTCCGGCATGATGATCGTCTATGGCGTCGGCACGATTTCCGGGCCGCTGATGGTCGGGCCGATCATGGATCGCTTCGGGCCGGGCTCCCTCTTCGTCGTGCTGGCAGTCTATTTCCTGCTTTACTGCGCCTATGCCGCCTGGCGCATCAGCCGGCGCGAGGCCAATGACGGCCTGGTCGCCAAGACGGATTTCCAGGCGATGACCGCGCAGCCATTGGGTGCGGACGCCGCCGCCGGCGCTCTCCAGCCGGATGCGGTGACGGAGGAGCGCCTGGAGGACACGACCACGCCGGACTGGCGTCAGCCCTGAGGGGTCTGGTGTTTCAGCGCCGCGCGGCGCTTCAGGTCGAGCTGGTGCTCGCGCAGGATGACGAAGATGCCGGCAACGACGACGATGGCGGTGCCGGTCAGCATGGTGCCGGTTGGCACGTCGCCGAACAGGAAATAGCCGATGATCAGGCCGAGCACGATCGAGGTATATTCGAACGGCGCAATCGTCGAGACATCCGCATAACGGTAGCTCTGCGTCAGCATGATCTGCGCGATGCCGCCGCAGAAGCCGGCAAGCGCCATCAGGCCGAGCGCCTGCCAGCTCAGCTCGGTCCAGCCGAACGGCAACGTGCCGAGCGAGAAGATCGAGGCGAACAGCGAGAAATAGAGCACGATGGTCGGCGTGCGTTCGGTCTGCACCAGCTTGCGCACCAGCACCATGGCGATGGAGCCGAGCACGGCGAAGGCCAGCATGGCCAGCGCGCCCATCGCCTCCGACGAGCCGAAGCCGCCATCGCGAAACAGCGTCAGGCGCGGCCAGCTGATGATGGCCACACCCACCAGCCCGACGAGAACGGCTGACCAGCGATAGATGCCGACCTTCTCCTTGAGGAAGACGGCGGCGATGACCACGGTGACGAGCGGCAGCGCATAACCGAGCGCGATCGATTCCGGCAGCGGCAGGTGCACCAGGCCGTAAAAGCCGAAGCCCATGGACAGGATGCCGATGATCCCGCGCTTGAAATGGCCGAAAATGTCATTGGTGCGAAACGCGCCGCGCAACTGGCCCTGTGCCGCAAGAAAGACGATGATCGGCACCATGGCAAAGGCGGAGCGCAGGAAGGTGATCTGCCCGGCCGGAAGATCCTTGCCGGCCGCCTTGATGAGCGTGGACATGCAGAGAAAGATCACCACGGAGGTAACCTTGAGGAAAATGCCCCGCATGGGGTTTGGGTATGGCATGTCCATGGGGAACTCGTCACGACCGGCTGGCCGTGGCATCAGGCGTTGAGAAAGACCGGAGAACCGATACAGAGGATTGCAAGTCTAGCGGGATTGGCCGCCGGATGGGATCAATTCTGGTGATGCGTCGCGGATATTTTTGATCGGAACCGGGCGATCCGGCGCCAGTGGACCTTCTGTGCCAACAAGGCACAAAATTGTGAATGGGGGTCGGCTGGAAATGAGATGTTAAGCGAATAAGCATATCTATCCATGGAACTGGGGGCAGACCGTCCTTGTAGCCCGTAGCGTTGCACAGAACTTTACGGGCCGGACGGCAAAAATGCAGGACATATCCATGCGGACAGAGAACGGCCGGATCATTCATCTGGCAGATTATCGCCAGACCGACTTTGTTCTCGAGCGCGTCGATTTGACCTTCGAACTGGATCCGACGGAGACGAAGGTCGAGGCGCGACTGATCTTCCATCGCCGCGAAGGCGCCGATCTTGCCGCACCGCTGGTTCTCGACGGCGACGAGCTCGTCATGACCGGCCTGCTGTTCGACCAGATGGAGCTGGACGCCGCACGCTACGACGCGACGCCGGATAGCCTGACGATCCGCGACCTGCCGGCGACGGAGCCCTTCGAGATCACCATCACCACGATGATCAATCCGGAGGCGAACACCCAGCTGATGGGCCTCTACCGCACGAACGGTGTCTACTGCACCCAGTGTGAGGCGGAAGGTTTCCGCCGCATCACCTATTTCCCCGACCGGCCGGACGTGCTGGCGGTCTACACGGTCAACATCATCGCCGACAAGGCGAGCTGCCCGCTGCTCTTGTCCAACGGCAATTTCCTGGGCGGTGCGGGTTACGGCGAAGGCAAGCATTTCGCCGCCTGGTTCGATCCGCATCCCAAGCCCTCATACCTCTTCGCGCTGGTCGCCGGCGATCTCGGCGTCGTGGAAGACACGTTCACCACGCTGTCCGGCCGCGAGGTGACGCTGAAGATCTATGTCGAGCATGGCAAGGAGCCGCGCGCGGCCTATGCGATGGACGCGCTGAAGCGCTCGATGAAATGGGACGAAGAGGTGTTCGGCCGCGAATACGACCTCGACATCTTCATGATCGTCGCCGTCTCCGACTTCAACATGGGCGCCATGGAGAACAAGGGGCTCAACGTCTTCAACGACAAATACGTGCTCGCCGACCCGGAAATCGCGACCGACCAGGACTATGCGAATATCGAGGCGATCATCGCGCACGAATATTTCCACAACTGGACCGGCAACCGCGTCACCTGCCGCGACTGGTTCCAGCTGTGCCTGAAGGAAGGCCTGACGGTCTATCGCGACCACGAATTCTCCGCCGACCAGCGCTCGCGCGCGGTAAAACGCATCGCCGAGGTGCGGCACCTGAAGTCGGAGCAGTTTCCCGAGGATGCAGGTCCGCTGGCCCATCCGGTACGCCCGACGAAATACCGCGAAATCAACAACTTCTATACGACGACCGTCTACGAAAAGGGCTCCGAGGTGACGCGCATGATCGCGACCATCGTCGGCCGGGACGGTTTCAAGAAGGGCATGGACCTCTATTTCGAGCGTCATGACGGCGATGCCGCGACGATCGAGGATTTCGTCAAATGCTTCGAGGAGGCGAACGGCGTCGACCTCACGCAGTTCTCGCTCTGGTATCACCAGGCCGGCACGCCGCTGGTCAGCGTCTCGTCGAGCTACGACCAGGGCAAGGGCGAATTCACGCTGTCGCTGGAACAGATGATCCCGCCGACGCCCGGCCAGAGCACGAAAGAGCCGATGCACATTCCGCTGCGCTTCGGCCTGATCTCCGCCGACGGCTCGGAGGTGACGCCCGCCACCAGCGGCGCCGAGGTGACCGGCGACGTGCTGCACCTGAAGGAGCGCCGCCAGACGGTGACCTTCTCCGGCGTTACCTCGCGTCCGGTCGTTTCGCTCAACCGCAGTTTTTCGGCGCCGATCAACCTGCATTTCGAGCAGGCTCCGGCCGACCTCGCCCATATTGCACGCCATGACAGCGATCTCTTCGCCCGCTGGCAGGCGCTGAACGACCTGGCGCTTCCCAACCTCGTGGACGCGGCGCGCAAGGCGCGCGCCGGCACGTCGGTCGAGACGAACCCGGTTCTTGCCGACACGCTGATCGCCATTGCCGGCGACGAAACCCTGGAGCCCGCTTTCCGGGCGCAGGCGCTCGCCTTGCCGTCCGAATCCGACATCGCGCGCGAGCTCGGCAGCAACAACGATCCTGACGCCATCCGCACCGGCCGCGAGGCCGTGCTCGCTTTCGTGGCGAATCGCAACCCCGCCGTCTTTGCAGACCTCTTCGAGCGCCACCGCATCGAAGGTGCCTTCACGCCGGACGCGGAAGGCGCCGGCCACCGGGCGCTGCGCAATGCGGCACTTGCCTATCTCGCCGTCGCCGACGGCACGCCGGCCCGCGCCGTGGGCGCTTTCGCGGCGGCCGACAACATGACGGACCTCAGCGCGGCACTCACCGTGCTCGCCCACCGTTTCCCCGATGCGCCGGAGACGGCGGCAGCGCTCGAAACTTTCCGCGCGCGCTTTGCCGACAATGCGCTGGTCATCGACAAGTGGTTCTCCATCCAGTCGACCATTCCGGGCGATGGCGCGCTGGAGCGCGTTAAGGCACTGATGGAAAGCCCGCTTTTCAACAAGACGAACCCGAACCGCATGCGTGCGCTCGTCGGCACCTTTGCCTTCTCCAACCCGACCGGCTTCAACAGGGCGGACGGCGCAGGCTACCGGTTCCTCGCCGAGCAGATTCTGGAAATCGACCCGAAGAACCCGCAGCTCGCCGCCCGCATTCTCACCTCCATGCGCTCGTGGCGCGCGCTGGAGGAAGTGCGCTCCGACCACGCCCGCAACGCGCTGCGCAGCATTGCCGCGGGCGAAAAGCTGTCGTCCGACGTGTCGGACATCGTGGAGCGCATGCTGAAGGGCTAGAGCATTTCCAGCCGAAGCGGAATCGCTTCGGCGTCGGATAATGCGGTAAAACAATACCCTAGAACAATTCCGGATTTACCGGAATTGTTCTAGTCTCCTCGGTTAATTGGCCGGCGGGCAGACGCGGATGCGATGGCCATCTGGATCGAGCGCGACGAAGGTGCGGCCGAAGACGGCGTTGAACGGTGGCTGCTCGATCGCGACATCGGCCGCGCGCCATTCGTCGTGAAGCCGGTCGATGGACGCGTTGTCTTCCGCGACGATGGCGATTTCGCTGCGGTGCCCGGTGCCCGAGGAGACGAATTCCGAGGAACTGGTCGACCACAGGCCGAGGCCAAGGCCGTTCTCGAACCGGAATGCGACAAAGCCCGGAGACTGCGCCACGGGCGCATGGGCAAACAGCTTTTCGTAAAACAGTCCGCTTGCTGCCGCGTCTTCGACATAGAGAATGAGGAGATTGGGAGCCGTCATGGGGATCGTCCTTTGTTTGCGTTGACGGGATGATCTTTAGGCGACACCGCTGCCAAAAACTGGCAGTATGTTGCCATGGCCCGATCCGAAAGACTGCTCGCTCTCCTCCAGATCCTGAGACGCCACCGCCATACGGTGAGCGGTGCCACGCTTGCCGGCGAACTCGGCATCAGCATCCGGACGCTCTACCGCGACATCGCCTCGCTACAGGCGCAGGGCGCGGATATCGAGGGAGAACCCGGCGTCGGCTACATCCTGCGCCCCGGCTTCATGCTCCCGCCGCTGATGTTCTCGCAGGGCGAACTGGAAGCCTTGATGCTCGGCTTCCGCTGGGTGCAGAAATTCGCCGACGCCCCCGTGACGAAGGCCGCGACGGACGCCCTTGCCAAGATTTCCGCGGTGCTGCCGGCGGAATTGCGCGAGGAGTTGGAGAGTACGGCGCTGCTGGTCGGGCCGCGGCGCATCGTCGACAGCGAAGTCGTCGATCTTGCCCTGATCCGCACGGCGATCCGGCGGGAGCGGAAGCTGCGGCTCTCCTATGCAGACAGTGTCGGCGCGCTTTCGGAGCGAACCATCTGGCCCGTGGCGCTCGGCTATTTCGAGGACACGCGGATGCTGGTTGCCTGGTGCGAATCGCGGCAGGGCTACCGGCATTTTCGCACGGAACGCATGCTGGCGCTCGCCATGCTTGAAGAGCGTTTTCCGCGCCGGCGCGCGGCGATGCTGAAGGAATGGAAGGAGACGGAGGCCGGTCCGCGTCGTCCGATCGGAGCCGAAGCCGGCACGGACACTCCTTCGGCAAATGCAAAATCCCAACCATAAGAAATGGTTAAAAAACTTTAACCCTTTCCTCTGGACAAGCGGAATCACAATTGATTCATTAGGGTAGATTCGGGCGAGCGGCGCGCCGAATCACGAAAAGGTACAAGGTTTAAGACTATGGCGGACGCGCAACGAGGACGCGCAGCCGGCGGGTGGACTCGTCTCAAATTTCCGGGAATGGCGGCCTGGGAAGATGAACTGACGGGACAGGCGAAGATATTCGCCGGACCTGCCGCACGGCATCTGACACGGGCCGAGCCCGTGCTGAAGCGGTCGATACCGATCCTGATCATCGCATTCCTGTTCGTGGTGGCCATCTCGCGCATGGTCGGCATCCTGGTCGAGCACGACCGGATGGACACGAGCGTACGCGACACGACCTCGCTGACGGCCCTGGCTGTCGGCGCCGTCTTCTCCGGCCGCATGGCCGACAGCCTGGCGAAGTCCGACCGCATGGCGGTCGAGGCGGCGCTCACCCTCAACCTGCCGCAGGACCGCATGCAGCCCGGCGGGCTGGTGCTCTTCGTCGAGGAGAAGGGCCACGTCTTCGGCGCTTCGCTTGCGGCGGCGCAGTATGTCGGCCAGTCGCTCGCGCGCTTCTCGCCCGAGCTAGCGGCCAGCCAGTATTTCGGCGAGCAGGCCGGCGTCTTCCGTGCCCGCATCGGCGGCGAGGAATATTACGCCTCGCTCGTGCAGATGCCCAAGAAGGGCGGCTTCATCATCGTCGCCAATCCGCTGGGGCAGCTCGCGGTGTTCTGGCGCGACGAGGTGGCGCTGAACGTCACGCTGTTCTCCGGCATTTCGGCGATCCTGCTCGTCATCCTCTACGCCTATTATATCCAGGCGAAGCGCGCCCGTGATGCGGACGCGATCTTCGCGGAATCCAACCTGCGCGTCGAGACCGCGCTTGCCCGTGGCCGTTGCGGCCTGTGGGATTTCGACCTCACCAGCCGGCGGCTGTTCTGGTCGCGCTCGATGTATGAAATGCTCGGCATGCCGGCGCGCGACAGCGTGCTGTCCTTCGGCGATGCGGCGCGCCTGATGCACCCCGACGACGACGGCATCTACCAGGTCGCGCGCGCCGTCGCCCGCGGCGAGGCCAAGCAGGTCGACCAGGTGTTCCGCATGCGCCATGCCGAGGGGCATTACGTTTGGCTGCGCGCCCGCGCCCAGCTCATTCGCATGGCCTCCGGTCGCATGCATATGATCGGCATCGCAATGGACGTGACCGAACAGCACCGGCTCGCCCAGCGCTACCAGGAAGCCGACCAGCGGCTGGCCGACGCCATCGAATGCACCTCGGAAGCCTTCGTGCTGTGGGACAAGAGCGACCGGCTCGTCATGTGCAACGCGCATTACCAGCAGGCCTACGGCCTTCCCGACGACGTGCTGGTGCCCGGCACGGAACGCGCGGCGGTGCATGCCGCGGCCGCCCGCCCGGTCATCGAGCGGCGCATCGCCGATGCGGACGGCACCGGCGCGTCGCAGACCAGCGAGGTGCAGCTTGCCGACGAGCGCTGGCTGCAGATCAACGAGCGGCGCACCCGCGACGGCGGCCTCGTCTCCGTCGGCACGGACATCACCATGATGAAGCGCCACCAGGTGCGGCTGCGCGAATCCGAGCGCCGGCTGATGGCGACCATCGGCGACCTTTCGGCCTCCCGCGCCAAGCTGGAGCGACAGAAGTCGGAGCTCTCCGTCGCCAACGCCAATTACCAGGCGGAAAAGGAGCGCGCCGAGGCGGCGAACCGCGCCAAGTCCGAATTCCTCGCCAACATGTCGCATGAGCTGCGCACGCCGCTCAACGCCATCCTCGGCTTTTCCGAAATCCTGCAAAACCAGATGTTCGGCCCGATCGGCTCGGACAAGTACCGCGAATATTCCCGCGACATCCACGAAAGCGGCAAGCATCTCCTGAACGTCATCAGCGATATCCTCGACATGTCCAAGATCGAAGCCGGCCATATGCGCGTCAGCTGCGAGACGATCGACCTCGCGCCGCTGATCGAGGAGACCCTGCGTCTCACCATGTTGCAGGCGGAGAAGAAGCAGATTCAGGTGCGCCAGGCCTATCCGGACAATCTGCTGACGGTCGCCGATCGACGCGCCATGAAGCAGATCCTGCTGAACCTGCTGTCGAACGCCATGAAGTTCACCAATGCCGGCGGCGAGGTGGAAGTGCGGGCGCGCCGGGTGGATGGCGCGGTAACGCTCACCATCGCCGATACCGGCATCGGCATCCCGAAATCCGCCCTCCAGAAGATCGGCCAGCCCTTCGAGCAGGTGCAGAGCCAGTACGCCAAGAGCAAGGGCGGCTCCGGCCTCGGCCTCGCCATCTCCCGCTCCCTCGCCCACCTGCACGGCGGCGCCATGCGCATCCGCTCGCTGGAAGGCAAGGGCACCATCATCTCCGTGCGCATTCCCGACCGGGAACGCCTCGCAGCACTGCATCTCGTGGCGGCGTGAAGACCGCGACGGTCAGCCCTTGACCGTCGCCTGAAAGATCTTGCGCACCGCTTTGGACAGCCGCCGGATTTCGGCTTCCAGCGTGCGCAGGTCCGGGCAGTCTCCGGCGCGGCAGACGAGGTCGATGAGGCCGGCCGGGGCTTCCTTGGGGTCGAAGCCGCCGTCGATGCAGAGACGGACGATCTGCGAGATCTCCGTGTAGAGCGTCAGCGCCTTCTGCACCGTATCGAGGTCGTTCGGGTCCATCATCTCGGCACCGAGCAGCGCCAGCGCATCGGCCGTCGGCAGCACCTTGTCCGGCTGGGCCGCCCCCTTCGCCGGCGCCACGAGCGCCAGGAACTGGGCGATGAACTCGATGTCGATCAGCCCGCCGGCGATGAGCTTCAGGTCCCAGATGTCCTTTGGCGGCTTTTCCTGATCGATGAGCGTGCGCATTTCGGCGACGTCCTTGGCGATCTTGCCGACCTCGCGCTTGCGCCCGAGCACGGAGCCAAAAATCGCCTGCGCCTCTGCCGCGAGGCTCTCGTCGCCCGAAAGCACGCGGGCGCGCGTCAGCGCCATGTGCTCCCAGGTCCACGCCTCCTCCATCTGGTATTTGGCAAAGGAGGTGATGCGGGTGGCGACCGGGCCCTTGTTGCCGGAGGGGCGCAGCCGCATGTCGACCTCGTAGAGCACGCCTTCGGCGGTCGGGGCGGAGAGCGCCGCGATCAGCCGCTGCGTGATGCGGGTGAAATATTTGATGTTGTCGAGCGGCTTGGCGCCGTCCGATTCGAACGCGTCGCCGTCGTGGTCGTAGAGCAGGATGAGGTCGATATCGGAGCCGGCGGTCAGCTCGAAGCTGCCGAGCTTGCCCATGCCGACCAGCGCCACGCGCCCGCCGGGGAATTTGCCATGCGCCGCCTCGATCTCCTCCAGCACGGCCTTCAGGGCGGCGGCGACGATGAGGTCCGCCACATGGGTCAAGGCGCGGGCGGCCTGCCTGCCGGTGATGGCGCCGGTGAGGAGCCGGATGCCGATCAGGAAGCGCTGTTCGGCGGCGATGATGCGCAGGCGGTCGAGGATTTCCTCATAATGCCGGGCGCCGGAAACGAAACCATCGATGCGCTCGGAAAGGTAGGCGCGCGTCGGCAGCTCGGCAAGCAGGCTCGGGTCGAGCATGCCGTCGAAGACATGGGGCTTGGCGGCAATCACCTCGGCAAGCCGCGGCGCCGACGACATGATGTTGACGATGAGGGACAGCAGGGCGGGATTGTTGCCGAGCAGCGAGAACAGCTGGATGCCCGCCGGCAGGCCGGAAATGAAACTGTCGAAGCGCAGCAGCGCCTCGTCCGCCCGCTTGCTCTCGCCGAAGACGCTGAGCAGCTGCGGCGTCAGCTCCGTCAGCCGCTCGCGCGCCTCCACCGACTGCGTGGCGCGGTAGCGGCCGTAATGCCAGGTGCGGATGGTGCGGGAAATGTCGGCGGGGCGCTCGAAGCCGAGGCGCTTCAGCGTGTCCAGCGTATCCGGATCGTCCTTCTGGCCGGTGAAGACGAGATTGCCGGTCTCCGACGAGAGTTTTGCCTCCTGCTCGAACAGCGCCGCATAACGCCGCTCGACGGTCTTCAGCACCGAGACGAGTTTTGCGGAAAAGCCGGCCGTATCCTCGAAACCCAGCATGAAGGCGATGCGCTTCAGCTCGGCTTCCGTTTCCGGCAGAAGATGGGTCTGCTCGTCGCGGACCATCTGGATTCGGTGCTCGACATCGCGCAGGAACCAGTAGGCTTCGGTCAGTTCGCCGGCCGTCGCCTCGTCGATCCAGTTGGCCTTCGCCAGTTCCGAAAGCATCGGCTCGGTGGCGCGCAGCCTGAGCGCCGGCACGCGACCGCCGGCGATCAGCTGCTGGGTCTGCACGAAAAACTCGATCTCGCGGATGCCGCCGCGGCCGAGCTTGACGTTGTGGCCCTTCACCGCGATCTCTCCATGGCCCTTGTGCACATGGATCTGCCGCTTGATCGAATGGATGTCGGCAATCGCCGCATAATCGAGATATTTGCGGAAGACGAAGGGCACGAGGTCTTTCAGGAAGGCCTCGCCGGCCTTGATGTCGCCGGCGATCGGCCGCGCCTTGATGAAGGCGGCGCGCTCCCAATTCTGCCCCCTGCCCTCGTAATAGAGCATGGCCGAATCGACCGAGATGGCAAGCGGCGTTGCGCCCGGATCAGGCCGGAGACGCAGGTCGGTACGGAAGACATAACCGTCGCCGGTGCGCTCCTGCATGATGCGGATCAGCCGGCGCACGAGACGGGAAAAGGTCTCGACGGCCTCGTTTGCATCGACCGCGATCTGCGCCATCGGATCGAAGAAGATGACGAGGTCGATATCGGAGGAATAGTTGAGTTCCGAGGCGCCGAGCTTGCCCATGCCGAGCACGATGAGGCCCGATCTGTCGCTCGGATGCGCGGGATCGGGCAGCTTCAGCTTGCCGCTGTCATGCGCCGACAGGAGGAGGTGGTCGATGGCGGCGGAGGTCGCGGCGGTCGCGAGGTCGGTCAGCAGCGCAGTGGTTCGGCGCGCGTCAAAAATCCGGGCAAGATCAGCGAGCGCGGTGAGGAAGGCGACCTCGCGCTTGGCGACGCGCAGCCGGGTCATCAGCACGGCTTCCGTCACCTCGCCGGCCGGCTGCCAGGCGTTTCGCGCACGATCGATCGCGGCGTCGATGGCGGGCAGGATCGGCTCTTCGAGCGCGCGGACGAGCAGGCCGGGGTCGATGCGCGCGGTGTCGCGCAGATAGGGCGAGAGGGAAAAGGCCGCGACGATGAAGTCCTTGAGCGGCCCCTCCTCACCGAGGAGCTTGGCGATGGCGGCGTGGTCCCTGCCCCAATCCTTGAGATCGGAGAGCACCGACTTGACCTCCGCCTGGCTCAAGGGCCGGATCGGGCTCGTCGAAAGATCGGAAAACCGCGTCGTTTCCGTTGCGCTCATGATGTCTCCTCGGCAAGAGCTTTTGCTCGCTCGTTGCCGACGAGCTGTATCAGTCCGCAACGACGGGGAAAACCATGCGGACCGTCAGCCCCCGATTGTTTTCCCGCTCCGGATGGGTGGAATCGAGCTCCAGCCGGCCGTGATGCATCTCCATGACGGCGACGGCCAAGGACAGGCCGAGGCCTGTGCCGGGCTTGGAGCGGCTGGCATCGAGGCGCACGAAGCGCTTTACCACGTCGTCGCGCTTGTCTTCCGGCACGCCGGGGCCGCCGTCGGCAACGGAGAGCACGACGTCACCCTCCCGAAGCGCAAGCGAAATGCGGATTTCCGGTTCGCCGCCGCTGCCCTCGGCATATTTCACCGCATTGTCGATGAGGTTGCCGAGCGCCTGGCCGACGAGTTCGCGGTTGCCCTTGATCTCGATACCGTCGGCAATCTCCGTCACGAGCTTGAGCCCGCAATCCTCGGCCACCGGCTCGTAAAGCTCGGCGCTATCGTGCGCGATGCCGCTGATGTCGATCGCGCTCATTTCCGCCGGCGCCTGGCCGGCCTCGACGCGGGAGATCATCAGCAGCGCATTGAAGGTGCGGATAAGCTGGTCGGATTCAGTGATCATCTCCTCCAGCGCCGTGCGGTGATCGGTCTTCTCGCCGCCGGCAAGGGCCGCCTCCGCCTTGTTGCGCAGCCGCGTCAGCGGCGTCTTCAGGTCGTGCGCGATGTTGTCGGAGACCTGCTTCAGGCCCTCGTTCAGCTTCTCGATGCGGCCGAGCATGGTGTTGAGCGATTCGGACAGGCGGTCGAACTCGTCGCCGGAACCGCTCGTCGGCAGGCGCTGCGAGAGGTCACCCGCCATGATGCGCTGGCTGGCGCCGGACATGCGATCCATGCGCTTCAGCGCATTGCGGCCGATGAGATACCAGATGGCAAGCGCGCCGACGCCCATGACGCCGAGCGCCACCATCAGCGCCTGGCGCACCAGGTTGCGGAAATTCTCCGGCTCGCCAAGGTCGCGGCCGACGAGCACGCGAAGCCCGTTGGACAGCACGCTCACCTGCGCATAGGCCATCGGGCGGTTGTTGCCGCGCGCCTCCTCCTGGTAGCGCTGGTAGCGGAACGGCGTTTCCGTCCAGCCCTCGGTGTCGAGCACGCCCGGTTGCAGCGAGGCCACGTTGCCGGCCAGCACCTCGCCCGTCGGGCTGGCGATGACGTAGAGATTGGCGCCCGGCTGGCGCGAGCGCCGCTCCAGCGTGCGCAACAGGCCGTTCATGCCATTGTTGTCAAAGACACGCTCGATCTGTTCGGTCTCCTGCGCCACCGCCTCGCGCATCTGCTGCTGCAGCAGGTTTTCCGACATGGAGGAGACGTAGAAGACGAGGAAGGCCGCGCAAGTGGCAAACAGCAGCAGATAGACCGCGGAAAGGCGCACCGCGGTCGTACGGTAGAGAGCGGTCAGCCGGCCGAGCATTCGATGCATGAGGTCAGCCCACCGCCTCGTCCTTCATCATGTATCCGGCGCCACGCACCGTGCGCAGCAGCGGCTGGTCGAAATCCTTCTCGATCTTCGAGCGCAGCCGCGAGACATGAACGTCGATGACATTGGTCTGCGGGTCGAAATGATAGTCCCAGACGTTTTCCAGCAGCATGGTGCGCGTCACGACCTGGCCGGCATTCTTCATCAGATATTCGAGCAGGCGGAATTCGCGCGGCTGGAGCAGGATCTCCTTGCCGGCGCGCTTGACGGTGTGGGAGAGCCGGTCGAGCTCCAGGTCCCCAACGCGGTAAACCATGTCCTGCTCCGGCGTGCCCTTGCGGCGGCCGAGCACTTCGACACGGGCGAGAAGCTCGCTGAAGGCGTAGGGTTTCGGCAGGTAATCGTCGCCGCCGGCGCGAAGCCCGGTCACCCGGTCGTCGACCTGGCCGAGTGCGGAGAGGATGAGCACGGGCGTGTGGATGTTGCGGCGGCGCAGCTCGGAGATCACCGACAGGCCGTCACGGCGCGGCAGCATGCGGTCGATGACCAGCACGTCATAGCTGTTTTCGGTGGCGAGGAAGAGGCCGCTTTCGCCGTCGCTCGCATGGTCAAGCACGATGCCCGCCTCGCGAAAGGCCTTCGAGAGATAGGCGGCCGCCTCCAGATCGTCTTCCACAATCAATATCTTCATCGTCCGGACCTTACAGCATGTTCAGCGGGACTTGGCTAGACGCGCGAAACCCCGATGCGGCAGCGCCGCGAAACCTTGCGATTTCGCGGCGCCGTGGATCGAGTTGACGGAGCCGGTCAGCCCTGGTCGATCGGCAGCGCCAGGAAGCGGCTGCCATCATTGGTCTCGACCTGGAACAGCGCCTTGGAGCGGCCGTCCTTGCGGGCGTTGTTGATGACCTTCACCACGTCGTCGGCAGACTTCACGGCCTGGTTGTTGACGGAGGTGATGCGGTCGCCTTCCTTCAGGCCGCGGTCGCTGGCGTCGGAGTCCGGGTCGACGGCGGAGACCGTCAGGCCCTTGTCGTCCGGGGTGACCGTGATGCCGAGATCGGCAAGCGCCTGCTCGCTGGCGGGGGCTTCCGGTTCGGCTTCCTCGGTGGTGCCCGTCGCGGCCTGGATCTGCTCGCCGGCAAGCGTGCCGATCTCGACCGAGACGTTCTGCGCCTTGCCGTCACGCCAGACCGAAACGTCGACCTTGGTGCCGGGCGACATGTCGGCGACGCGGCGGGCGAGGTCACGCGGGTCCTTGACCGGCTCGCCATCGAGCGCCGTGATCACGTCACCCTTCTGGATGCCGGCCTTGGCGCCGGGCGAGTCCGTCTGCGGTTCGACAACGAGGGCACCGGCGGCGTCCGCCAGGCCGAGCGAGTCGGCGATGTCGCGGCTCACCGGCTGGATCTGCACGCCGAGCCAGCCGCGGTCGACCTTGCCGTCCTTCATCAGGTCGGCGACGACGCCCTTGGCGACGGACGCCGGAATGGCGAAGGCGATGCCGACATTGCCGCCCGACGGCGAGAAGATCGCGGTGTTGATGCCGACGACCTGGCCGTTGAGGTTGAAGGTCGGGCCGCCCGAATTGCCGCGGTTCACGGCGGCGTCCACCTGGAGGTAGTCGTCATAGGGACCGGAGCCGATATCGCGGCCGCGGGCCGAGATGATGCCGGCCGTTACCGTACCGCCGAGGCCGAACGGGTTGCCGACAGCGACGACCCAGTCGCCGACGCGGATCTGGCTGTCATCGGCGAAGCTCACATAGGTGAACTTGCGCTTGTCCTTGTCGTCGACCTTCAGCACGGCGAGGTCGGTGCGGCTGTCCTTGCCGATCAGCTTGGCATCGAGTTCGGTACCGTCGTTCATGACGACGGTGAAGGCCGAACCGTCGTTGACGACGTGATTGTTGGTGACGATGTAGCCGTCTTCGGAGATGAAGAAGCCGGAACCCTGCGAGGTCGGGCGCAGGTGCGGCTTGCGGTCACGGCGATCGCCGAAGCGGCGATCCGGGCCGCGGTCGCCGCGGAAGCCGTCCTGGCCGCCGAACTCGCGGAAGAAGCGTTTCAGCGGATGATTGTCCGGCAGTTCATCAAGATCGCGACCGCCGAAGTTGAAGCTGAAGTTGTTGCCGCCCTCATCGGAAGCCGGCTTGATGTCGGACTGGACGCGAACGGAAACCACGGCCGGCGAGACGGCCTGGACGACGTCGGCGAAGCTCGCAACCTGCGGCGCCTGGACGGAAACGGCCTCTGCAAAACTCTCGGTAACACGCGCGGGAATGCCGGTCGCGAGCATAACGGCCGCAAGTCCGGCGACGGTGGTCGTCTTCAGTACGGTCTTGAGGTTGGGACGGAATGCTGAAATCTTGGACATTCTTTGCACCTTTTCTCTTACTTCATGGCCGCGTTCGGCAGCCGATGGAGAAGAGATAGGCTCGCGCACATTACGGCGCACTATCCGCAGCATGAATTTTTCGTAATGTTGGAGAATTCCGGGTCAAAGCAATTCCAGCAAAAGTGCGGAACGCGGTTTTGCGTCCGGAACTGCGCGAAAAAAAGAGGTAGAGCGTTTTCGCGATTCGAAGAAAAGCGGAAATGCTCTAGTCGCGCTTGAGTGCGCGTTCGAGCTCGGCCTTTTCCGCCTCGGAAAGCGGCGTACCGGTCGGCTTGCCGCCGCGCTTGCGCACGAACAGCACCATCGCCGCCGCCCCCGCGATGAACAGCACGATCGGCGCGCCCCAGAGCAGCAGCGTCTCGCCGCGCAGGCGCGGGTTCAAAAGCACGAATTCGCCATAGCGCGAGACGACATAGTTGATCACCGCCTCGTCGCTGTCGCCGTCCTTCAGCCGCTCGCGCACGAGAAGGCGCAGGTCGCGGGCGAGCTCGGCATTCGAATCGTCGATCGACTGGTTCTGGCAGACCATGCAGCGAAGCTGGGACGACAGTGCCCGCGCGCGCGCCTCCAACGCCGGATCAGCAAGCACTTCGTCCGGATTGACGGCAAAGGCCGGGAATGCCGCGAGCAGGAACGCTGCGGCAAGCAGCAGGCGGCGCATCATTCCGCCGCCTCCAGCGCCGGCTTCACCTTGCGCACCTTCTGCGGCGCGCCGACGCGCAGGCGCCGGTCGCACAGCGAAACGACACCGCCCGCCATCATGATCAGCGCGCCGAGCCAGATGCACAGGATCATCGGCTTCCACCAGACGCGCACGACGATGCCGCCATCCGCCATCGCATCGCCGAGCGACACATAGAGCTGGCTGAAGCCGAAGGTGCGGATGCCCGCCTCCGTCGTCGGCATGCGGCGTGCGGTATAAAGGCGCTTGGAGGACCAGACATCGGTCACCGTCACGCCGCTACGCGCCACCGTGAAGTGGCCGGATTCTTCGGAATAGTTCGGCCCCTGCCCGCGCCGCATGCCGTCGAAGGTCAGCACGTAGCCGCCCGCCTCGACCTGCATGCCCGGCTTCATTTCCACAACATGTTCCGTCTCGAAGGCCGTCACCGCGATGACGCCGATCACCATGACGCCGACACCCATATGGGCGAGTGCGGCCCCGAAAGCCGAGCCCGGCAGGCCCATGAAGCGGCGGAACGCGACATTGCGCGTCACCTTGCCGAGACCGGCGCGCAGCCACAGATCGGTGATCGCCCCGGCGATCATGTAGAAGCCGATGGCAAGCCCGAAATAGGCCAGCAGAGGCCCGCCGTTCTGCGCATAGACCACCGCAGCCGCCAGCAGCAACCCGACACCGACCGCAGCAAACAGCCGTTGCCCGGCCGCAAGCACATCACCGCGCTTCCAGGCGAGCAGCGGCCCGAACGGCACCGCCAGCAGCAGCGGCAGCATCAGGAGGCCGAAGGTCAGGTTGAAGAAGGGCGGGCCGACAGAGATTTTCTCGCCCGTCAGCGCTTCCAGCACCAGCGGATAGAGCGTGCCGGTCAAAACGGTTGCCGCCGCGGTCGTCAGGATCAGGTTGTTGAGGACGAGCGCGCCCTCGCGCGAAATCGGCGCGAAAAGCCCGCCGGCCTTCAGCGTCGCGGCCCGGAAGGCGAAGAGCGACAGCGCGCCGCCGATGAAGAAGACGAGGATGGCGAGAATGAACACGCCGCGCGTCGGATCGGTCGCAAAGGCATGCACCGAGGTGAGCACGCCGGAGCGCACGAGGAAGGTGCCGAGCAGCGACATGGAGAAGGTGAGGATGGCGAGCAGCACCGTCCAGATCTTCAGCGCCTCGCGCTTTTCCATGACAAGCGCGGAGTGCAGCAGCGCCGTGCCGGCAAGCCAGGGAATGAAGGATGCGTTCTCCACCGGATCCCAGAACCACCAGCCGCCCCAGCCGAGTTCATAATAGGCCCAGTAGGAGCCCATCGCGATGCCGGCGGTCAGGAAGCTCCAGGCGGCGAGCGTCCACGGCCGCACCCAGCGCGCCCAGGCGGCATCGATCCGCCCGTCGATCAACGCCGCAATGGCGAAGGAGAAACAGACGGAGAAGCCGACATAACCGAGATAGAGCAGCGGCGGATGGATGGCGAGGCCGATATCCTGCAGCACCGGATTGAGGTCCTTACCCTCGGCCGGCGCCGGCGAAAGCCGCAGAAAAGGATTGGACGTCAGCAGGATGAACAGCGCAAACGCCGTAGAGATCAGGCCCTGCACCGCCAAGACGTTGGCGCGCAGCCGCTCCGGCAGGTTGGCGCCGAAGGTGGCGACCAGCGCGCTGAAGAAGACGAGGATGAGCAGCCAGAGCAGCATCGAACCCTCATGGTTCCCCCACACGCCGGAGATCTTGTAGATCATCGGTTTCAGCGAATGCGAATTCTCCCAGACATTCGCCACCGAAAAATCGGAGACAACATAGGCGAAGGTCAGCACCGAGAAGGAGAAGAGCACCAGCAGGAAACCGGCAAGGGCCGCGGCAGGCGCCACCGCCATCAGCGAACGGTCGCCCCGGATGGTGCCGATCAGCGGCAGCACGGACTGGACGATCACCGTCGCCAGCGCCAGAACCAGGGCATAGTGTCCAAGCTCGATGATCATTTGATCGTTTCCTTGCCGGAGAGTTCCACGCCCTGCGCCTTCAGCCGGTCCGCCACGTCCTTGGGCATATAGGTCTCGTCATGCTTGGCGAGCACCGTGTCGGCGACGAAAAGCCCGTCCGTGCCGAAGGCGCCTTCCGCCACCACGCCCTGCCCCTCGCGAAACAGGTCGGGCAGGATGCCGGTATAGGTCACCGGCACCGTGGAGAGCGTGTCCGTCACCGTGAAGGTGATGGTCGAGCCCTCGCCGCGCTTCACTGTGCCGTTTTCGACGAGGCCGCCGAGCCGGATGCGCGTGCCGGGCGGCACATTGGCCTTGGCGAGATCGCCCGGCACATAAAAATAGGCGATCGACTGGCTGAAGGCGAACATGACGAGCAGCACCGCCGCGACCAGGAAGGCCACCCCGCCGCCGATCACCGCCAAGCGTTTCTGTTTGCGTGTCATTGTCCGCCGCCCTCAGCCGAAATCGATAGGTCCTTGGCCAGCGCCAGAAGCTGTTTGCCGTTCTCGCTCGCCGCCGGGAAGGTTTTGAGCGCCGTCTGTAGAGCAGCCTCCGCCTTCGGCCTTTGATCCAGCACAACATAGGAACGGATGATGCGCATCCATCCTTCGAAATTGTCGGGATTTTCCTGAAGTTTCGACGCAAGGCTTTCGACCATGCCGGCGATCATCTGCTGCCGGTCGCCCGTCGCCATGCCCTCGGCCGCCGCGACGTCCTCCGCCGTCGGATTGCCGAGCTGGTTTTCCCCCAGGGATGCGATGTGCCGGTTGACCAGCGGCAGCCACGGCGCATCCGCCGGCGCTTCCTTCGCCAAAGCCTCGAAGGCGGCGCGGGCTTCCGGCTTCTTGCCTTCCTGCTCCAGCGCCAGCGCGAGGTAATATTTTGCGCGCGGATTGTCCGCCTTCAGCTTCAGCGATTGTTCGAGCTGCACGCGCGCCTCGGCGGTCACGATGCCGTTCGCAAGCGCAATCAGCGTTTCCGCATGACCGTCCAGCCGCTCGGGGCTGGCGCCCAGCAGGCGGATCGCCTGGGAGAAGGCATTCGCCGCATCCTCCATGCGCCCGCCGCGATAATAGATCGGCGCCAGCAGGTCCCACCCCGCCCCATCCTGCGGATTGCGCGCCAGATGGTTTTCGGCGCGCGCGATCAGCATGTTGATGTCGTTGCCGGGATTTGCCAGGCGCTCTGCGAGCGGCTGGGCCGGAAGATCCGGCCGCCCGCCCGCGATGTAAAGACAGAGCCCGATGGCGGGCAGCATCACGATCACGAAGACCTGCGCCATCAGGTTTCGGCGCTCGGCCGGGCTTGCCCGGCCCTTCGCCTCGGCCTTGCTGGCGGCGATCAGCCGGCGCGCCACTTCCGCGCGCGCAAGCTCCGCCTCGGTCGCGCCGATGAGGCCCGTCGCCTGATCGCGCTTCAATTCTTCCAGCTGGTCGCGATAGACTTCCACGTCATGGCTGTCGTCGCCCGCGGCCACCACGGGGCGGCGCAGCAGGGGAAGGAGCAGGATGGCGGCGACTGCGGCCGTCAGGATGGCGACAAGAATCCAGAAAAGCATGACAGATCAAATACTGGAACGCGCCGGCGTTTCCAATTCCCCAGGGAACAATGACGCAAATTTGAGGCGTTTCGCCGCAACCGTCGAAGCTTTGTCAGGAAAGCGGCGTCCACGCCCCGTCCGCATTGCGGCAGGCCGCACCGCGCGTCGCGGTATCGCGGCCGTCGACGGTCAGCGTGTGGCTGTACTGCCGGCAGTTCTGCGAGCCGACCTGGTAGGGCGCTGCCGCCACCACCGATCCGCTGACGCCCTTGCCCTGCCAAACGACCGGCTGTCCGCCGGGTGCGGCTTCAAGCGCGCGGTATTCCGCTTCGAGCGCCCGCTGCATGTCGGCCTTGGAAAGTCCGGCTGCGGCATTGCGGCTGACGAGCCCGCCCTGCAGCGCGGTGATGTACACGCCCGCGCCCGCCGGCACCGTGTCGCCGGTCTGCGTCTTGCCACCCGATGTGGTCGTGCATCCCGAAACCGTCGCTGCTGCCAGAAGGAAAGGGAAAAAGGCGCCGCGCAAACCCGTCTTCATCCGCTGGAACCGTCTCTCTTCACGCATGGGGCGGCACGCCGCCCGGCAATTCGTCCATCCCGCGATCCTCATATTCGCGAGCCCCTCCCTTGTTGCATTGTCCGCCGCCTCAGGCAACATCCTTTGTGACAGCCGGCAACACCAGGCGCGCCAGCAAACCGCCGCCGGAACCCCGCGAAAGCCCGAAGGTTCCCTGGTACTCCGACGCAATCTCGCTGACGATCGAAAGGCCGAGCCCGGTGCCCGGCTTGCTTTCATCGAGCCGCTTGCCGCGCTTCATCGCCTCGCGGATCTCGCCCGGCTCCAGCCCCGGCCCGTCATCCTCCACCTCGATGACGATCCAGCTCTTGCGCGCATCGTCGCTACCGCGCACCTCCGCCGGCGCAACCGAGGCCCGGATCGCGACCGTGGTGCGGGCATAACGCGCCGCGTTTTCAAGCAGATTACCGACGGTTTCCTCGACGTCCTGCTGCTCCATCGCCAGCACGAGGCCGGGCGGATCGACGTCGAGTGGAAACTGCGTGTCGACGTTGAGGCGGCGCATCACACGCACTAACCGTTCCAGCACCGTCAGCGCCTCCGTGCGGGCGAGCACCGATTCGCGCTGCGCTGCAATGCGCGCGCGGTTTAGATAGGATTGAACCTGGCCCTGCATGGCTTCCGCCTGAGTGCGCACGAGATCGCCTTGGGGGGCGGCCAGAAGACGCGACTCGTTGAGCAGTACGGCAATCGGCGTCTTCAGCGAATGGGCAAGGTTGCCGACCTGCATACGCGCTCGCTCGACGATGCGATGGTTGCTGTCAATCAACGCATTTATTTCGCTTGCCAAGGGCAGGATTTCACGGGGAAAATCACCGTCGAGCTGTTCGCTCTCGCCGGCCCGGATCTTCTCAAGCGCCTTGCGCGCCCGGTCGAGCGGTTTCAGGCCGATGAGGATCGCCGCCGCGTTAAGCAGCAGGCTGCCGAAACCGAAACCGGCAAGCGCCAGGTAGAGGCTGCCGGAAAAGTCGTCGATATCGGCCTCCAGCACGTCGCGATTGCCGACCACGCGAAAGCGCGCCGTGCGCCCCTCGTCGTCCAGCACCACTTCCGTCTCCCCCACTTCCACCTCGTTCCCGAAGGAATCGATGGTCGTGTAAAAACGCTCGTAGCGCGTATCGAAGGGAATGCTGTCCGTATCGGGGATCGGTATGCTGCCGATGCCAAGCGAGGAGGAGGTCAGCGTCTCCGTCGCCAGTGCCCCGCCGATCGGCTCGACGATCCAGTACCAGCCCGATTGCGGCTGGAAGAAGCGCAGGTCGCCGAGCTGCGGCGCGCCGGAAAGCCGTGTGTTCTCGTCCGTCGATACGGAATTGATGACGTTGTAGAGCTGAGCGCGCAGAAGATCGCGAAAACTCTTCTCCGCGCTCTGGCGGTAGAGCGTCGAGATGACGACGGCAATCACGATGAGGGCGACCGCCGCCCAGAGCGATGCGAGAAGCAGAACGCGGAAGGTGAGCGAGCGGGAGCGCCTGGCGTTATTTGCCATTGGCGGGGGCTTGCATCCGGTAGCCGAGGCCGCGCACGGTCTCGATCAGGTCGACGCCGATCTTCTTGCGCAGGCGCCCGACGAAAACCTCGATCGTGTTAGAATCGCGATCGAAATCCTGGTCGTACATGTGCTCAACCAGCTCCGTGCGCGACACCACCTCGCCCATATGGTGCATGAGGTAGGAGAGCAGCCGGTATTCATGCGAGGTCAGTTTCAGCGTCTCGCCATTGACCGTCGCCTTGGAGCCCTTGGTGTCGAGCCGCACCGGCCCGCAGACGATGTCCGGGCTCGCATGCCCCGCCGCCCGGCGGATCAGCGCGCGAATTCGGGCGAGGACTTCCTCGACATGGAAGGGTTTCGCGACATAGTCGTCGGCGCCAGCATCGATGCCAGAGACCTTGTCGCTCCAGCGGTCGCGGGCGGTGAGGATGAGGACGGGCATGGTTTTCCCGTCGGCGCGCCACTTTTCGAGAACGGTTATACCGTCCATTTCCGGCAGACCGATATCGAGGATGATGGCGTCATAGGGCTCGGTATCGCCGAGATAGTGGCCTTCCTCGCCGTCGAAGGCCTGGTCCACCACGTAGCCGGATTCCTTCAGGGCTTCGCTGAGCTGCCGGCTCAGGTTGACGTCGTCCTCGACCACCAGGATGCGCATTCGGCCTCTTTCCTATCTCATTCCATCGCGAAAGGCTTTTGGAGGCCTTACATCGGTACGCGCACGGTCACCTTGCGCGGCCGGGCATTGCCCTTGCCGGGCACAAGCACCGTCACCACGCAGGTGTCGCCCTTCGGCTGCGCCGAGAGAAGCTCGCCTCCGGTCTGCTCCACCACCTGCGCCGCAGCGGCGCTGCAATCGCCGGCCACCGCAACGACATCCCGCGCGGTTCCCGTCTCGACGGGCCCCGGAAGGAGCAGGCTGGCCGCAAGCGCGGTTATGAGAAGTGGCGATGCCATGAACATACTTTCAGGTGCGGATCATTGTGATGCAAGCAATAAACGATCCTCGCTGAATGGCAAATGAATGCCCTGTGGACGATCCGGCCGCCGTCACCGCACCCGCCGGCGCGCCGAAATCCGCCCGTAAAGCGCGATCAGGCCGCCGATCGTGCCGACCGCCGACACCACGAGATCCGCCAATTCCCCCTCGTCGCCCGCCGTCACCTCGACGCCCGCCACATGGGCGAGCGAGGCGAGAATCGCAATCAGCGCACCCCAGACGGTGCGCGACTGATACCAGGCCTTCAGATCGTCGTTCATCGCTTTTTCCTTTCGTTCAAAGGGTGATGGTGGCGCGCGCCGGCAGGCCGAGCGGCACCGCGCGGCCAAGCTGGCGCACGCGAATGCTCATGGTCGTCTGCGGCGCCCCGAAATCGGCAAGTTCCGTGAGGGCGGCGTAGGTGAAGGCAGGAACCGCGGTCTCGACGCGGCGCACCAGCGTCTCACCGGAGAGGATATCGAGGCGATAGGCCTCGCTCGGCTCGTCGAGCGGAATTTCTGCGGCAAGCCAGGTGTCCGAATCGATCCGCCCGCGCCGAACCCAGGATAGCCGCACCACGCCGTCCGCCCCGCGCCGGCCGCGCAGATGCACCGGCGCCAGCGGCGTCAGCGCCCGCTCGCCGCCGGCAAAGGCAAACGGCCCCGCCTGCCCGCCCGAACCGCCGACCGCCTCGACAAGCCAGTTGGAAAGCCGCCCCACCTCCTCGACATCCAGCCCAAGCGGCCGGACCGCATCGTCCAGCACCACGACAACGGCACCGGCCGCATGACCGGAAACCATCGCATCATCGGTGCCATGAAGCGCCCGCAACAGACCGGTCAACCGCCAGCGCCCAGGCGCAATCTCGCTCGCCCCGGTAAAGCCGACAATCTCCCAAGCCCCGTTTCCACCGCGAACCGCAATACGGTTGGCGCCGTTCAGCATGGCAAGCGTCTCCGCCGAGGCAAGCCCGCCACCCGCAAGATCCAGCACCACCGCCCGACCCGGATCGAACCGCCCGACGACACCGACGGCAAGCGGATCGACCAGCCGCCCGATCCGCGCCGGCCGCTCCAGCCGCACGCGGCTGCGAAACCCTTCACTGCCCTCGGAACTCGACACGACCATGGAGCGCCAGGGCTGCGCATAGGCCGCAACCCGCGCAAAATCCTGCGCCGTCCCGGAACCCAGGATCGGCAAATCGAGGAACACCACCTCCGGCGTAAACGCATCGCCCGGCCCCGCCCCGCTCGAAGGACGGCTCGCACCCTCGATGAGCAGCGGCGCCGGGCTTTCCCCCGCCGCAATCGCCCGCGCCTCCACCTCGCGCACCAGCCCATCGGTAATGCCCGTAATCAGGAACCGCCCCTCGGGTCCATCGGCGAGCCGCACGATATCGCCCGGCGTCACGGCAAGCGCCGTCGGCGGCAGACGAAACGTCACCCGCCGCTGCCCCGCCCGCTGGTCGCGCAGCGCCGTCTCGACGCTTGCCGCAGCAGCTCCCGCATGCAGCACCGCCGGCAGCGCCAGCCGCAGCACGCGATCGTTTCCGCCCGCCATGCGGCGCGAGCGCGCCGTCACCCGCGAATAGCTGCCCGCCCCGTCGAAATGGTCGAGGATCGCCTCGCCGGCAAAATCGCTGATATGCCCGCGGCTCTCCTCGAACAGCGCCTCATCCGGCCGCTCGGCGAGGATTGTAAGCTCAGCCGGCAACAGCGCCGATTTCAGCCTTGAACGGAACACGAGCTTGCCGTTCGCCTCCAGCGCATCGATCTGAAAGGCCTCCATCAGCGGCTCGATCAGCCCGCGCGCCGACGTCTGGTCCGCCTGTACGAAGCCCGAGAGATCGCCCGCGACACCCGAGACGTCGAAATCCATAAATCCGTGATCCTTCAGCACGGCGGCAATCACATCCGCAATCGTGCCTGCCCCCAGCCGCGCATTCAACCAGTGCCCGCGCTGCCAGTTGAGCCCGTCCGACCACAGCGCCGTATCCTCCGGAAAGGCCGGATAGGGCCGCGCGTCCCAGGTCCAGATGAAGATATGGTCAGGATCGACCATGCCCGCTTCCGGCCCGCTGCCCTGCCACCAGCCATGGTGCGCATCGAGGAAGCGCCGCTGCACCGCATCGTTGCGCGCGCCGCCGGAATGATAGGGCAGCGCATTTTCCGAGCTTTTCGGATCGACGAAGACATTCGGCTGGTTCGCCCCCTTGTCGGTGGCGGGGCAGCCGAGTTCGGTGAACCAGATCGGCTTGGAGCGCGGCACCCAGGCCGTGTGGCCCGGCAATTCCGCGCCGCCGGGGCCGCGCTCGTAATGCCGGTTGCCCCACCAGTTTTCGAGGTCCTTGTAGCGGAACACCCAGGGCTTGCCCGCCATGCCGTCGGAGATCGGCGCCCGCTCGCGCGCCCGGCGCGCGTCCATATCGGGATAATACCAGTCGAACCCCTCGCCGGAGGCGATCATCGCCCGCATCGCCGCCATGTCCTCCGAATGGCGAAAACCGTCCGGATTGCCGGCAAGCGTGTCGGCATCCTGCCAGTCGGAAAGCGGCATGTAATTGTCGATGCCAACAGCATCGATGGCCGGGGACGCCCAGAGCGGATCGAGGTGAAAGCGCACCTCGCCGCTGCCATCGCCCGGCTGATGTCCGAAATATTCGCTCCAGTCCGCCGCATAGGTGATCTTCGTGCTGCTGCCAACAATCGCCCGCACATCCGCCGCCAGATCGACCAGCGCCTCGACGAAGGGAAAGTCCCCGCTGCCGTCGCGAAGCCAGCTCAAGCCCCGCATTTCCGAGCCGATCAGGAACCCGTCCACCCCGCCCGCCGCTTCCGCCAGCAGCGCATAATGCAGCACCAGCCGGCGAAACCCCTCGTCGCCGAGCGGCCCGGTGATCTCCTCGCCCGAAACGGCAAAGTCGCCGGCTCCCGCATTGCCGACAAAGGCCTCGACCTGCGCTCGCGCCGACGCCGTCTTGTTGGTCGAGGGCGGATGGCAGGTGATGCGCCCGCGCCAGGGATAGGGCGCCTGCTGCGCCTCGCCATAAGGATCGGGCAGGTCGTTGTCGATCGGCACGTCCATCATCAGGAATGGATAGAGATAGACCTCGATGCCGCGCGCCTTCAGGTCCCGGATCGCCGCGATCACGCTCGCATCCGACGGCGTGCCGCCATAGGCCGGCCGGTCGTTGACGCGCGTGACGACATAGGCCTCGTCGCGCGGAATGCCGGAAACCACCCAAGGCCGGCTCTCGTCCTGCCGCGCGGAAACCTCCACGCCTGGCACGATGCGGCACTGCCCGGCCCTCAGGTCCGTGCCGAACCAGGCGACCACGAGCCCCACCCGCTCAAGATTGGGGCAAAGCGCCTGCAACTCATCGATCGACGCCACCCAGTCGGTCGCCGCAACCAGCGTGTTGCGGTTGATGTTGCGTCCCTTGCCGGACGCGATCTTTTCCGTCACAAGCCGCGGATCATAACCATGCTCGCTCGACCCCGGAATGACCGTCACCGCCCGGATCTTGCTTTCCAGCGAACCCACCGGCCGCAGCACCTCGAATTGCAGGATCGGAATGCGGTTGCCGAACATGTCGAGCGGCAGCCGCTCGAAGACGACATAGGCAAGCCCCCGATAGGCCGGCGTATTGCCCGCCCCTTGTTTCGCCTCGATCAACGGATCGGGCGCCTGGGTCGCCGTGCCGCGATGCACGCGCATCTCGATACCCGTCAGGTCGATCTCCCGCCCGTCCGCAAACACACGCCGGATGCCGGCAATCGGCCCCTCGCACACCCCAACCGCGAAATTCGCAAAGTAACTATAGGTCTCGACCCGCGGCCCCGTCGCCTTGCCCCCGGTGCGCTCGACGGAAACCTCCTCCTCGAACCGCGTCGCCCACAGCAACGTGCCGCCGACACGCGCGGTGCCGTAGACGCGGCTCATCGCCGTGCCCTCTTCAGCGCCCGGTACGCGCCCGTCGTTCAGCCGCGCGCCGGAAATTGTCGTCATGCCGTTGATCAGCGAGCGGTCGACGGCCGATCCCGCAAGCGCGCCCACCGCGCGCCCAAGGATCGCGCCGAACGGTCCAAAAATCCCGCCGAGCGCGGCGCCTGCCGCCTGGAAAAGAAGTGTCGCCATGGCTCAGCCAATCTCCGGAAAGCGGAAGACGCCGGCAATGCGCCGTCGCCAGGAAGGCACGAGCGGCGATTCGATTACCGCTCCCTGCTCGTAGGCATGAATGAAACGCTCATCGGGCGCCGCGATGCCGGCATGTTTCGCCGCCACCCCCGCTCGCCAGCGAAAAATGAGAAGATCCCCCGGCCGAAGCGCCGAAACCGGAAGCACGCCGCCACAATGCCGCGCCGCCGCGGCGAGCAGCCGCTCCTCCCCCGCCCGCTCCGCCCAGTCCGCCGCATAAGGCCCCGGCACCTCCGGCTCCGCCCCATAAAGCTCCCGCCAGACGCCGCGGATCAGCCCCAGGCAGTCGCACCCGACGCCCTTCAGCGATCCCTGGTGGCGATACGGAGTGCCGATGAAGCCGCTCGCCACGGCAACGACGCGTTCTGCCAAAGCCTCACTCATAAAGCGGCCTCCCGTCATGCACCGTTTCGCCATCCGCATAGCCATAGGTGAAGTCACTGCCCGGCATATGCGGAAAACCGCGGAAATTCAGCGCATTGGCAAACTTCGCCTTGCAGGTGGAAAAGCGCTTGTCGCACCCCGCCGTCACCAACATCGTATCGCCGACCGCGACGCCCGCCGGCACCGGCTGCCAGAAGGTCAGCTCCCCGCCCGCCTTGCGCTGGTCCTCGATATCCGCCGTCAGCCCCTCGGCCGCGCCGCTGGTGAAGGTCAGCACGCCATAACGAAAGAACCGGTCGGAAAAACCCGAAAGCCCGCTCACCCGCAGCCGCATGTCGTCCAGCACCGCGATCACAGTCGCGGTCGCCCGGAATGCCGAGGTCGAAACATCCTTGCCGCAGCGGCTGTCGCCCAGCACCGCATCGCAGCGATGCCCGTAGATGCGCCCATGCACCTGGTCCAGCCGATGCGTCAGCCGCCGCAATTCCACGCGAAAAAGCCCGCCCTCGCGCCGCACCTCGCCAAGCTCGGCCGTGCGCAGCAGCAGCCGCTGCGACGAGTCCTGCCAGTTGACCGTATAGACCTCGACCTTGGCCCCGTCATACCGCCCCGCCGAAAGGTCTTCCGCGCGAACCGCATCCGCCGAAAACCCGCCCGAAACATCGCCGCCCTCGGCGGAAAGCCCGTTGCCGTCCTCCGCCTCGCTCGCCTCGAAACCGCTCGCCGCCAGATAAGCGAGCCCACTGAACGAAAGATCACGGTCATGATCGGTAAAGCCCATCACCACGCCGTCGCGCCGCGTCACCCGCCAGGCATGACAGAGCGTCGTCACCTCCCCGTCGAGATGCGCCTGAAGCCCGCTCGGGATCGTCCTCATGGCTTGATCTCCAGAAGCGGAATGGAAGGAATGCGCCCGGCATTGAACTGCGCCAGGTCGATATCGATGCGGTCCGTATCAAACCGCACCGGCACGTCGAATTCGTAGCCGGCCCGGATCACGCCCGAAGCCGGGATTTTCCCCGGCTTGAAGGTCACCACCCCCGTCGCGGAATTCACCGTATAATCGCCCGCCGGCCGGATACCGCCGGCAACGGAGACCACCACCGTACCCGCCACCGGCTTGTCGATGGTCCGCACCGTCTCGCCACCCGCATCCGCATAACGCTTGACCAGCTGAAACGCCGCCGTCACTCCATCGCCGCTGCCGATCTGCTGGTCGCTCGCGCTGACCGTTCCGCCCGGCGCGCAGGACTTGTGGTCCACCGGATCATGAAAGCGAAACCCGTAAAACTGCCCCGCCCGCGCCTCGAAAAAGGCGAGCACCGCATAAAGATCCTCGACCGAGCGCACGCCCGATCCCGCATCGTAACGCCGCCGGGCATCCTGCCAGCGCCGGTTGCGGTTCTCCCGCCCGTTGGACAGGCTGACGATATCCGTCCGCCGCACCGGCCCGCCGCTGGTGCCCAGCGCCACCCGCAGCGGAAACCGCACCTCATGAAATCCTGCCATGTCTCTATCCTCGCCTGCGGGGCCTGCCCCTCATTTCCGCTCACAAACTCCGCTGCCCCCGCCCCACCGCACGGGTCAGCATCGCCGCAATCTGCCCTTCGGATTTGCGAAAACTCGCCGCATCCTGCGCCGTCACGTTGAAGACGATCCGCGCCCCGCCGCCGCCCTCCGTCGCCACGCCCAGCGCCCCGTCCGGCCCGCGCTTCAGCGGCAGGATCGCCTCCGCCCCCGCCTCGCCCATCATCCCCAGGCCGCCGCCGCTGCCGAAATAGGTGGGCGCGGACACCACGCCGCCCTTGGCAAAGGGCGTCGCCCCGCCAAGCAGGCCGGAAAGCCCGGAGGACAACAGCCCCTCCAGCGGCTTCAGCCCGACGGAAAGTGCGATATCGCTCATGCGCAGCGCCAGCCCGCGCAGCACGCTTTCCAGCCCCTTGCCGTCCACGACGGCGCCCTTCAGCGCGCTCGTCAGCGCCAATCCGAAGGAGCGCGAGCGCGCCTCCAGGTCGTCGAAGATCGTCGAAAGCGCGCCGGCATCGTCCAGCGTGCCGGAGAGAGGATTGTCGTCCGCCATGGTTCACTCCTTGTTGTCGGGAAAGGCCTGCATCAGCGCCGCGAGCGCCTGGCGCCCCGGCACCGCCGGCAAAGGCCGCAGCACGCCTAGCGCAAAGCCGAGCTCGCGCGGCGTCATCGCCCAAAAGTCCTTCGCGGAAAGCCGCATGCGGCAGAGCCCGGCGTGAAGCACCGCCTCCCAGGGGAAGGCGGCCCTCTCGCCATTCATGCCGGATGCGGCCCCGGAGGGTTTTCGGTACCGGCGCCAAACGTCGCCTGCAGCAACTCCGCAGCAATGCGCGCAAAACCCGCAAGCCCGTCCGCCACCGCCATCGCCGCCACGTCCTCATCGCTGAAGAGATTGCCGCCGCCGCGCAGCCCGGCTGCGATGATGCGGATCAGGTCGTCCGCCTTCAGCCGCCCGGAGGAAAAACGCTCGGCCAGCCCCGTCAGGCTGTCGACGGCAAAGGCCGTCTCCAGCTCGGCAAGCGCCCCCAGCGTCAGGCACAACACCCGCCGCTCGCCGTCGAAAACGGCCTCGATCTCGCCGCGATGCCGGTTCGCCCGCGCGCCCATCAGAGCGCCCCGAAGGTCAGCACGCCGGCCGATTCGAGCGCGATCTCGAAGACGATCTCGCCATCATGCGCGCCGGAATATTCCAGCGCCGCGATCTGGAACGGCCCCTCGACCGTGCCAAAGTCCGGAATGACCACCTGCCAGTGGACGATCGTGCTGCCGAAGAACAGCGAGCGCACCGTCGCATCCGACGCCTGGTCCTTGAAAATCCCGCTGCCGCTGACAGCCGCGCGCTGCACGCCGGCACCGCCCAGAAGCTCGCGCCAGCGCCCCGCCGATTCCGCGTCCGTCACGTCGACAAGCTGCGCATTGAACGACAAACGTTTGGAGCGCAGCCCCGCAACCGTCGCAAAACCCGCGCCGTTGTCGATCTTGAGCAGCAGGTCCCGCCCCTTCTGTGCCACCATGGCAAGGTTCCTCTTCGAAAAATGGGGTTAAGCGTCCGGTTCCGTCACCGCCCGGAAGCGCATTTCCGCACGGTGAAAGCGGGATTTTCCGTCGCGCCTGAGCCGCGTGTCGCGATGAAACAGCAGCACGAGGTGATGCCCGGTGAGCGTGAGTGCCGCATCGTCGACCGCCGCGCGCACCGCCGCCGCGATCGCCTGCACCTGCCGGTGTCCGGCCGCCTCCGACCAGGCCTCCAGCGTCACGGTGTGTTCCTCGCCCGTCTCGCTCGCCGTAGAATGGTCTGCGCTGTCGATACCGGCGATCACCACCAGCGGCGAGGCCGGCTCGGCGAGCCGCCGGTCCGTGATGCCGTTCGCGCCGACCAGCGCCGTCAGCGCCGTGTCGCCCGAAAGCCGGGCAAAAATCGCCTTCTGCAGGGCCGATGCCGCGCTCATGGCTTGATCTCCTCGCAGTCGACAAGCGTGTAGCGCCCGGTCTCATCCGGATCGCGGAAGGCGCGGATGGCAAAAAGCCGCGCGCCCTTGCGCAGCCGCATGCCGCCCGCCAGGTTTTCGCGCCGCCGCATCCAGATGCGATGCGTCACCGTCACCGGCAGCGTTCCCGCCGCCTCGTCCGCCTTCGCGACGGTCGGCTCGATGCGCGCCCAGAGTGTCGCCAGCGCCGAAAACGTGCGCTCCACGCCCCCTTGCCCGTCCGGCACTTCCACCGGCTGTTCCAGCACCAGCCGCGCCGTGAAGGCGCCCGGATCGATGGTTCCGTCGAAGGCCATCAGAGCCTCCGCATGGCATAGGGCGCGACAAGCCGGTCGTAGCCCTGCGGCACCGCGCCGGGCTGGTCTTCAAGCGAAAGCACGCCGCGCAGCTCGTACATCGCCGCGACATGCAGCAGCAGCGCCCGCTTCAGCGTGTCCGGCACCTCCGCGCCGCTCTCGCCGAAGCCGGCGATTAAATCGATCTCGATGCCGTTCAGCGCCCGTTCCGTCGCCGGCCGCACAGGCAGCACCAGCCGCGCCGGCCGCGCCGTGCCATCCAGCACATAGCCGGCCGCATCGACCTCGACCGGCGCACCGGCAGCGTCGTAAACCGTCACCGTTTCAATGGTTTGCACCGGCCCCCTGGCAATCTGAATCACCCGGGCCTCCGGCCAGTCGTCGAGATAGAGGCGAAAGGTGCGGGCGATCAGCGCCAGCCCCGTCTGTCCCTCCAGGTGTTCCCGCGCAGCCCGCATCAGGCCGGCAAGCAGGGTGTCTTCGTCGGAGGTATCGAGGCGCAGATGCGCCTTCACCTCGGCAAGCGTGATCGGCTCCGCGGCCGGCGGCATCAGTTCGGCAATGGTCATGGGGTCCTGTCCGGTCTGGAGGAACGGCGGGCGCGGCCGGGAGGAAACCGCGCCCGCCAGCACCGGCGTCAGGGGACGACCGCCGGTGCACTCTCTCCGTCATCCTCGGGCTTGACCCGAGGATCCACAGCCATGCGACGGCGGGTGGATGGTCGGGTCAAGCCCGACCATGACGGCGCTATTGGATGACGTCGCTCAGCTCGCCGCGAACTTCACCAGCTTGATCGCCTCGAAATTCTGCACCCCGCCGCCCACGCGCTTGGTCGTGTAGAACAGCACATAGGGCTTGGCCGAGTACGGATCACGCAGCACGCGCACCCCCGTGCGATCGACGACGAGATAGCCGGAGCGGAAGTCGCCGAAGGCGATCGCAAAGCTGTCGGCCGCTACATCCGGCATGTCCTCGGCCTCCGCGATGGCGAAGCCCAGCAGCGAGGCCGCCTGGCCGGCGGAGGCCGGCGGGCGCCAGAGATAGTTGCCGTCCGTATCCTTGAACTTGCGGATCGTGCCTTGCGTCTTGCGGTTCATCACGAAGGTGCCGTTCTGCCGGTGCCCCGCCTTCAGCGAATAGACCGTGTCGAACAGCGTGTCGGAGGGATTGCTCGCCTTGAAGGCGCCCGCCGCACCCGTCGCGATATAGCCGATATTGCCCCAGCTCCAGCTCGCATCGGCGACATTGGTGTAGCTCAGAAAACCCTTCGGCTTGTTGGTGCCGTCGCCGGAGACGAAGGCGGTGCCCTCCTGCTCGGCGAAGACGATATCTACCTCGGAGGCGATCCAGCCCTCGACATCCACCGCCGCATCGTCGAGCAGCGCCGCCGTTGCCGCCGGCATGGCGTAGAGTTCCATGGTCGGGAAGGAGAGCTCGGCGAGCTGCGCATTGCCGGTCTGCGGCCGCGCGGCCGTCTCCGCCACCCAGCCGGCCGCCATGCCGGAGGTGGCAAACGGCTTCTTCAGCACCGAACCCGAAACCTGGCGCACGGTGGCCAGCGCACGGATCGGCGAGGCGGCGGAAAGCCTGCGGCCGATCTCCGTATCCGTCTCCGGCGGCACGAGATAACCGCCATCGGCCGCCGAGCCGACCGACATGGCCTTGCCCTCCAGCGCCCGCAGCGCATTCTCGTCGCCCCGGCGCATATAGGCGGAGAAGGCCGCCTTGTGCTCGGCCGCTTCCAGGCTGCCCTCGCCGCTGCCGCCGAGCGCCGGTCGCGCCTTCTTCAGCGCGAGATGGTCAAGCACGCGCTTCTGCTCGTCGATCGCGCGGTTGATGCGGTCCACCTTGTCGCGCGTCACCACGTCGGCCGTCAGTTTCTGCTCGATCTCGCCGAGCCGGCGGTCGTTGGTCTCCTTGAAGGCCTCGAAGGCCTCCATGAAGTCGTCGAAGGCGGCGGTCATCGTTTCCGGCACGGCCTTGATTTCCGGCGCGGTCTTGTGGATCTCCGTCATGTCTACCTCTTCAGTTGTTAGCGTTTCATCATCCGGGCCGCCCGGCGCATGATGCGAACGAGCTCCGTTTCCCCGTCGCGGAACCACCGCGCATTCTTCACGTTCGACACCCGCGCCGAAGGCAGCATGGGAAAGGTGACGATCGAGATTTCCCAAAGGTCCGCCTCCAGGATGCGGCGCACGCCGCTTGCCCGGTCGGTCTTCGAGCGCACCGTCTGGAAGCCGATGGAAAGGCCATCCAGCGCGCCGGATTTCATGAGGTGCAGCACCTCGCGGGCGCGGGCCACGCCGGGCGAAAGCACACCCTCGACATAGAGCCCGCGCGCATCCTCGCGGATGGTGCGCCAGCGCCCGAGCGGCTCGGCCGGATCATGCTGGAACAGCATGCGCACGCCGGCAGGCCCGCGTTTCTCCAGCGAGCGCACGAAGGCGCCGGGCGCAATCGCGTCCTTGCCCAGGTCCACCTCGCCGAACAGGCTCGCATAGCCGGAAAACACCCCGTCACTGGCGACGCCGGCAAGCGTCAGATCGGCATATTTCTTCGTCCGCCAGACCGGCAGGTCGTCGGTGATCATTGGTTTCTCCGATGATTTGGAAATCGAATGGAGGCGAATAGCGAATAGGGAGTAGCGAATAGAGAAGGCGCCCGTTTCAGTGGCGAATGGCGCAATTCGCTGTTCGCTCTTCGCTACTCCCTATTCGCCGCCCTTCATCCGCTCCGCCACGCGCGCCAGCACGCCGAGCCCCCACCAGGCCGAAAGGCTCGCCGCCGCCGACCCGGTCAGCAGCACCTCCGCCGGCCCGAGATAGGTCGCGATGCCAAGCCGAACCGCGATCCAAAGCCCCGCCGGCCCGCCAAATACGAGCCCGCAGGCAAGCCCGGTGAAAAACCGGCAACCCGCCTCGCGACGGCTTTTCGGCAGCAAATAAATGAGCGAAACGGCAGCACCCGCCGAAGCCCCAACCAGACGAGCCGTCCACAGCCCGCCATCGTTTCCGATGTCAGCCATTGTTAAGCCTTTCAGTTTATTATGAAATCCAAGCGATACGGCCACAGGCGGCCGAAAGCGTCCTGCCTCGCGCAGAGTCAGGCGATGGAAAACGCTGAGTCTTTTGAATCCCTTGCAGCACTTTGTTCAAAAGCCGATTCAACGCCTTTACGGTGTGAATCCAGTCGTCGGCACGGAGATTCATCTTCCCGCGACAAGCCGTTGTTTTTGTTCTCAGAACAGGTAGGCAACGGCATGTGGCGCGCCCCCTCTGCCCTGCCGGGCATCTTCCCCCTCAAGGGGGGAGATTCGCTGGACGCACGCGCATTGCTTAATTTGCGACGGTAGCGATGGGTGGAACGTAGCCGCGATTCAATCTCCCCCCTTGAGGGGGAGATGCCCGGCAGGGCAGAGGGGGGTGAAGCGGCAACCGCCCACCCATCAATACCCCACAGCCCGCCGCTTCTCCTCGTCCGTCAAAAACGCCGCCGCCCCCACGCGCGCCCAAAGCTCCGAGCGCTCCGCCGCAAGCCCGCTGACCTGGTCGAGATCCGGCACCAGCCGCAGCGCCGTCTCCCCATCCTCGGAGAACCAGGCCGCAAAAGACGCCGCGGTCCGCTGCACCAGCGGCAGCACGGTCAACCGCCAGAAGGCACGGTTGGCCTCTTGGTAGTTGGCATAGGTCGCATCCCCCGGAATGCCGACCAGCATGGGCGGCACGCCGAAGGCGAGGGCGATGTCGCGCGCGGCCCCGTTCTTCGCTTCCACGAAATCCATCTCGCGCGGCGAAAGTCCCATCGCCTTCCAGTCGAGCCCGCCTTCCAGCAGCATCGGCCGCCCGGCGCGCGCCGGGCCGGAATAGCCTTCCTCCAGCTCGCTCTTCAGCCGGTCGTACTGGTCTGGCGTCAGATTGCCGCCCTCCTTCGGCTGGTAGACGAGCGCGCCGGAAGGCCGCGCCGAATTGTCGAGCAAGGCCTTGTTCCAGATCGCCGCCGCATTGGAGAGGTCGAGTGCCATGGAGGCCGCCTCCAGCGGCGCAAAGCCCACCTGGTCGTCGAGCGGATGGAACAGCCGAAGATGCAGGATCGCCTGCCCCTCGCCCGCCATATGGCGGCGCACATGGCTGCCCGCCCGGTATTCATAAGCCTCCGGCCACCCGTCCCGCCCCTCGATCACGCGCATCCGGTCCGGCCGCAGGAGATGCAGTTCGCGCAGTTCATCGCCCACCCGCACGCCCTCGACGAAGGCATTGCCGGAGAGCATCAGGTGCCCATAGAGCGTCTCGAAGAAATCCGTGCCCGCCATGCGCCCGTTCGGCCGGGCGATCAGCGCCAGCATCGGTTCGTCTGGCTGCTCCGCTTCGCCCGCATAGGCAAGCCAGGGCACCGAGGCCGCCGCCTCCGCGATCATCCGCACCGCGCGGTGCGCCACCGGGTTCTTCATGAACCCCTCGCGCGACAGCGACGCATAGCTACGGCTCGACCAATGCGCCCGGCCCTCGGCCGTCAGCGCGAAAAAGCCCGACGCCTTGGTCTCCGCCGCCGCCCTTGGCCGCCGCGAAAGGAAGGATGGTAGCTTCATGATGCCCTCGGTTGTTTGATTTTGCCAATGATGCGGCGGTGCCGTGTGGACCCTCGGGTCGAGCCCGAGGATGACGAAAGAAGAGAGCGCGGATGTCATCGCCAGGGTTCGACATGCCGCATCGTTCAGGGAAGCAGAGGCCTCTCCTCCTCTCCGTCATCCTCGGGCTCGACCCGAGGATCCACGCGGCACCCGCCGCCGCTACCCAGCCAACGCCACAAAAAACGCCTGCCCATACCCCGCCACCCGCTCGGCCCGGTCGAGCCCGTTGATGATGCGCCGCGCGCCCACCCAGTCGGCCCGTCCGGCTGCAAAATGATCCGCAAGCCGTCGCCCCGTGAAGGCGCCGCGCAGCATGCCGACGAAGAGGATTTCGACGGAGGTCGCCATCTCCATCGCACGCTCCGGCCGCGCGACGAGGTCGATGCCGGTCAGTTCCGCCAGGCGCTCATAGTTGCGCCGGTGCGTGATCTGCACGAGCCCGCGCCCGAGCCAGCTTTTCCCGTCCGCGTCCCGCCGCCAATAGAGTGCTGAGACCTGCGGCAGCCGCCCGTCAGCATAGGCCCGGTCGAGCACGCCGATCGCCGCGGCGTCCGTCGCGGCAAAGGTCTCGCGCACCGGCTGCAGGCGCCCGCCCGTCTCGTGATGCGCGGTCGCGAGCATATAGGCGAGAAACCGCCGGTCGCGCGTCTCGCCGCCCTGCTCGAACCGGTCGAGCAGCGCCGTCAGACCCGCGACCTGCCCATGCCCCAGCCGGCCGCCATAAAGCGGCCCACGCACATGGTCGAAAAACGCCTTGCGATCGATCACCATCTCAAACCCCTCGCACCCGCGGTTCGCCCAGCCGGTCGAGCACCAGCGCCGTCAGCGCCCAGACAAGCGCATCCAGCCGATCCGGCGAGCGGCCGGCGGACAAGCCGTCCGGCCCGAAATCACACATCTGGTCTTCCAGCTCCCCAAAGGCACCCGCATGCGCCACTCGCCCCTGCTCGTAGAGCGCTGCCACCGGCTCCGCCCGCAAAAATTTGCCGCGCGTCGCCCGCACCGTCGCGACCGGAAGGTTGGCGTCAACGCTTCGCAGCATCGCCGTCACCATGTCGCCGCCTTGGTTGACTTCCGCAACCACCCGGTCCGCATCGAAGCGCCGAAAGGCCCGCACCACCGCGACCGCCCAGCCCGCCGGGCTTGCGCCCGTCACCGAACAATCCGCCAGCACCACCGCCCGCCCGCTGCCATCCAGGCCCGCAACCACAATGCCGCAGACCGACGCCGCAGACGCTGTCGCCGGCGGATCCACCGCCACGACGATGCGCGACAGCGGCCCCGGATTGCGCAGCCGGATCGCCTCCAGCCGCGCCCGGCTCCACAGCGCATCCGCGCGGTCGGTGATTAGTTCGCCATCCAGTTCCTGACGCCCAAGCCGCGTGCCGCCATAGCGGTCGGCCATGGCATCGAGAAAGCGCGGCGAAAGATTTCTGGCATTGTCTTCCGTACGGATGCGCCGGACCGCCGTCTTTGGGTCAGCCGCCAGCGCCCGCAAAAGCGGCACCGGCCGCGGCGTCGTCGTCACCAGCACGCGCGGATCGTCGCCGAGACGCAGGCCGAATTGCAGCATGTCCCAGGTCTCCTGCGCATGTTTCCATTTGCCGAGCTCGTCGCACCAGGCGAGATGAAACTGCGGCCCGCGCAGGCTTTCCGGGTCTTCCGACGAAAAGATCTGCCCGATCGACCCGTTCGGCCAGACGAGCCGCCGGCGCGAGGCCTCGAATTCCGGCCGCGACCGCCCGGCGATCCGGCAGATGCCGGAGACGCCGTCGATCATCACCTCGCGCGCATCGCCGAGCGTTTCGGCCACCAGCGCGATGCGGCTGTCCGGCCGCGCCAAAGCCATCGCATGCACCCATTCCGCACCCGCCCGCGTCTTGCCGGAGCCACGCCCGCCCATCAGCAGCCAGACCCGCCAGTCGCCCTTGGGCGGCATCTGGGCCAGGCGCGATTGAAAGTACCATTTTCGGGATTCCTCCCGGCTGCGAAACCGGGGCTGGCGATCGCCATCCGGCCCGCCAGCATCCCCATCGGTAGCAGCTTGGAAACAAGGCGCTTCCTCGCCCCCCTTCTCCCCGCCTGCGGGGAGAAGGTCCCGGCAGGGGGATGAGGGGCAATGCACAGTCTCGACCGTCTCGCCCCGCCGCCCAAGCCCCGCATCCAGCCCATCGGCAGCAATCCGAAAAGCCATCCGCGCCCGTTCTTCCTCGATCATCCGCAAGTCCGCTGCCGCCGCCGTCATATCCGCATCGATCTTCCGCCCGGCCGCCCGAAGGGCGAGCCGGTCCCTACGGCCCGCTTTCCGCCCGCGCGGGAGCATCGCCGCCAGCCCCGCTTTCCCGCATCCAGTCTTCCCTTGCGGCATTCAACCGGTCCTTCACGCGCTCTTCCACCAGCCGGTCGAACTCCGCCGCCAGCGCCTCGCCGTCATCCGGCTCACCCAGCGCCGCTTCCGCCTCGGCCCGCTCGTTGATGAGCGTGCGCTGCAGGCTGTCTATCTTTTCTAGGGTGCGCACGATCAGCGACACGGCCTCGATCGCCGCCTTGGCATCGGTCTGCGCCAGCTTGCGCGAAGCCTCGTCCTCGGCGGCATCGGCATCCCGCTCGGCAAAGGCCCGCTGGCTCTGGAAGCGCTGGAACCGCTCGCGCAGCTCCTTCGTCATTTCCAGAAGCATTGCCTGCATGTCGAGAAACGGATCGAGCGGCGCTTCCGCCTTGATATCGAGCACCGGCGCCGCGCCGCCCGCAAGATCCGCCCGCCGCCCCGCCAGCCCGTCATAAACCGCCATCTCCGGCGCGATGCCGAAAAGCCCGAGATCCACCGTCAAACCGCTGTCCATCGCACACCCGAAAATGAAAAGGCGCCCGGTCCGATTGGAACGAGCGCCTGTCAATAAATTCCCATCAAGCCGGCCGCGGGCGAAAACCGCCAAACCATCCAGCCTCCGAAAAGCCCTGCGAACTCTCCGCCCGCACCTTTCCGACTATGCCATAACCCTATCAAACCACCGTGACGCCGTCAAGGACTATTTTCCTATTTTATCCAAAAACTTTTACGCGCCCTCAAACAATGCTACCCTCCCCCCATGACATCCGACGATCTCATCGCTATCGCGCTCGGCATGCCGGAGGCGCGGGAGAGTGCTCATTTCGGGAAGCGGGACTTCCGGGTGGGCGAGAAGATCTTCATGTCGCTGCCGCAGGCCGGCCGGGCCGTCTTGAAGCTCACGCCGGGCCAGCAGGCGATGGTGGTCGAGACCGATCCGGGGCTTTGCGCGCCGGTGCCGGGCGGCTGGGGGCTCAAGGGCTGGACGTCGGTCTATTTCGACGGCGCGGATGACGAGCGGGTTCGCGACTTGATCGGCACTGCCTGGCGCAACGTGGCGCCGAAGAAGCTCGTCGCGGCAAGCCTGAGCTGAGAGACTAGTTCCCCCTGCCCACTTCCAGCGGCCAGGTCACGAGGTAGTCCTCGTAGTCCTCGACATCGAGGCCCTCCTCGCTCACCGTGCGGCCGCGGGCGGAAATGCCGGCCTGGTGCACGGTCTCGGGATCGCCGGAGACCAGCGGGTGCCACCAATAAAGGTCTTCGCCGTCGCGCACGAGGCGGTAGCCGCAGGTCGGCGGCAACCACGAGATTTCCGAGACGCTCTCCACCGTCAGGCGGATGCAGTCGGGCACGGTCGCCTGCCGGTTCTCGTAGTCCGAGCAGCGACAGCTTTCGCCATCGAGCAGCACGCAGCGGATCGAGGTCCAGGCAATCTCGGCTGTTTCCCAGTCTTCTAGCTTGTTGAGACAACAGAGGCCGCAGCCGTCGCAGAGGCTTTCCCACTCCACGTCGTTCATTTCGGCGAGCGTCTTCGTCTTCCAGAACGGCAGCACGTCCGCATTTCCGGCCTCGGCCGGCGCGGCGGCGCCCCTGTGCTTCATCTTCGTCATGCCCGACCCCTGAACCCCTTGCGGCCAAAGGTCAAGAGCGCGGCTGCTAACCCTTTCGCGCAAATCCCGTTCTGCTCGCCTCAAAAGACTGCTATCGTGCCTGAATAAACCGGTGGTCACAGGACGTTAACCAGAGGCGGGCAGGCTGCGGCCCGCATCCGCCGGCAAAGGTAAGCGAAACGTGGAAGACGACAGCCAGAAGCCCCCAAAATCGCGCCGCCGCAAGCGGCACTTCTTCCTGCGCCTTGATTCCTGGATCGATTCCACGGTCTGGAACGCCGGTTTTCGCCTGGCCGAAATCTGGGAGGAGATCACCATCTTCTCCCGCCGCTTCCACGCCAAGGGCTGGAAGAAGGCGGTCTTCGAGGTCGCCGGCGAAGGCATGAACCTCGGCACGGCCGGCTTCGTGCTGCTTCTCGCCCTGGCGCTGCCCGCCTTCGAGGAGACGACGGGCAACTGGCGCGCGCAAAGCGACTTCGCCGTCACCTTCCTCGACCGCTACGGCAACGAGATCGGCCATCGCGGCATCATCCACGAGGATTCCGTACCCATCGACGAATTGCCGGACCACCTGATCAAGGCGGTGCTGGCGACGGAAGACCGCCGCTTCTTCAGCCATTTCGGCATCGATTTCCTGGGCCTCGCCCGCGCCATGAACGAGAACGCGCGCGCCGGCGGCGTCGTGCAGGGCGGCTCGACGCTCACCCAGCAGCTGGCGAAAAACCTGTTCCTCTCGAACGAGCGCACCATCGAGCGCAAGATCAAGGAGGCCTTCCTCGCCCTGTGGCTGGAAGCCAACCTCTCCAAGAAGGAAATCCTGCGCCTCTATCTCGACCGCGCCTATATGGGCGGCGGCACGTTTGGCGCGGCCGCGGCGGCACAGTTCTATTTCGGCAAGAACGTCACCGACGTGAACCTCGCCGAGTCCGCCATGCTCGCCGGCCTGTTCAAGGCGCCCGCCCGCTACGCCCCGCATATCAACCTGCCGGCCGCCCGTGCGCGCGCCAACGAGGTGCTGACCAACCTCGTGCAGGGTGGATTGATGACCGAGGGCCAGGTGATCGCCGCGCGGCGCAACCCCGCCACCATCATCGACCGCAACGAGAAGACGGCGCCCGATTTCTTCCTCGACTGGGCCTTCGAGGAGGTGCAGCGCATCGCAAAACCCTTCGCCCAGCATTCGCTGATCGTGCGCACCACCATCGACATGGGCCTGCAGGCCGCCGCCGAAGAGGCTGTGGAAAGCGGGCTGCGCCAGTACGGCGAGAGCTACCGCGTCAAGCAGGGCGCCATGGTGATGATCGAGAACGGCGGCGCCGTGCGCGCCATGGTCGGCGGCCGGGACTATGGCGAAAGCCAGTTCAACCGCGCCACGAGGGCATTGCGCCAGCCGGGTTCGTCCTTCAAGGCCTATACCTACGCCGCCGCGATGGAATCCGGCATGACGCCGGAAACGACCATCGTCGACGCGCCGATCAGCTGGGGCGGCTGGTCGCCGCAGAACTATGGCCGCTCCTATGCCGGCCGCATGACGCTGATGACCGCCATGGCGAAGTCCATCAACACCGTTCCCGTCCGCCTTGCCAAGGACAAGCTCGGCACCAAGCGCATCGCGGAAATGGCGAAGGCAATGGGCGTCGAGACGCCGATCCGGACCGACAAGACCATGCCGCTCGGCACCTCGGAAGTGACCGTGCTCGACCAGGCGACGGCCTATGCGGTCTTCCCCGCCGGCGGCCTCCAGTCGCGCCGCCACGGCATCAGCCAGATGATCAATTACGACGGCGACATCCTTTACGATTTCGGCCGCGACGAACCGCCGGCAAAACACGTCCTTTCCGAACAGGCGGATTCGTCGATGAACCGCATCCTCGTCACCATTCCAGTGAGCGGCACGGCGCGGCGCGGCGCGCTCGACCGCGGCATCGTTTCGGGCGGCAAGACGGGCACGACGCAGGCCTATCGCGACGCCTGGTATGTCGGCTTCACCGGCAATTACACGACCGCCGTCTGGTTCGGCAACGACGACTATACCTCGACCAACAACATGACCGGCGGCTCGCTCCCCGCCATGACCTTCAAGCGCCTGATGGACTATGCCCACCAGGGCATCGAGCTGCGTCCCATCCCCGGCATTGAGAACCCGCTGCCGGATGGCAAGAAGGCAAGCGAAGTCGCCGCCACCTCGACCGATGAGAACGCGCTTCCCGCCCTCGTTCGCCCGCGTTCGCTCTCCACCGACGTCACAAAGCTCCTGAAGGATGTCGCCCGCCAGTTCAACGAGGCCAAGCCCCTGAAGGCCGATGGCCGCGTGGCCGCGCTTGACGGCACCGGCGCCAACCGGACAGAGTAACGGATAGAGCGTTTCCGCGTTTCTCCGAATCGCAAAAACGCTCTATCTCTTCGTTTCGACGCAATTCCGGACGCAAAGCCGCTTCGCCCTTGTTCCGCACGCCCCTCGTCATCGCCACAGCGCTCGCCGTCGCCTTCGGGCTCGGCATCCTGAGTTCGATCTATGCGCTGCGCGCGACCGTCGGCTTCGGCGCCATCGCGCTCGGGCCGTGGACGGCCTTCCCGACCGCCCAGACGGTCGATGCCGACCCCTATGCCAAGGCGCACCGCGCCCGCGACGGCAAGCTGCTGCTCGGCGGCGCGGAAGGCCTCACCTTCACCGCCGCCACCGATAGCGGCGGGCGCACGCTGGTCGAAAACTGCCGCTACGAAATAGAGGGCATCACGCCCCCCGCCCGCCTGTGGACGCTGCATGCGGCCGATACCAACGGCAACCCGCTCGCCGGCAGCCGCCCCGGCCTGCCGGTCGGCATCAACGCCTGGTCGGTGCTGCGCACGCCCGACAGCAGTTTCGCCATCCGCATCGCCTCCGCGGCGACACCCGGCAACTGGCTGGCGGTTCCGGAGGGCAAGGCACCGTTCCTGCTGGTCATGACGCTGCTCGACACGCCGACCGCCGGCAGCTCCGGCGTCATCGACCTTGCCATGCCGGGCATCACCCGGCTGGACTGCGCCGATGCGTAGTTTCGTCTATGCCATCGCCATCGGCCTGGTGGGTGCTGCGCTGCTGCACATCGTCATCATCCTTTCGCTGCCGAGCTTCACCGGCCGCGATGCCTATACGCGCGTGCAGACCTTTGGCGAACCGAACCGCTTCTTCCCGCTGGCGAATTCCGGCGATACGCTGGCGCCGATCAACGACGACCCGGCCATGAAGACCGCCGTCTGCGCCTTTTCCGTCGAAAACGGTCCCATCCGGCTGTTTGCCGATGGTGACGTGCCCTTCTGGTCGCTCGCGGTCTATGACGGGGCGTCCAACGAGGTGTTCAGCATGAACGACCGCACCTCGGTCTCGGGCGCGCTCGACACGCTGATCGCCACCCCCATCCAGCTCATCGCCATCCGCAAGGCCGTGCCGGCCGAGCTGGAACAGTCGATCCTGGTGGAAATGCGCGGTGAGGAAGGTTACGCCGTGCTGCGCATCTTCGTGCCCACCGAAAGCCGGCAGGAAGCAGCAACCGCCTTCCTCGCGGATGCAAGCTGCGAACCCTTCACGGCGGAACAATAGGAAAGCGCGCTCGACGACGAGCGACGGGACGCGGTTTACCCGCGATAGACAATGCGCTGCGGCCGCACGCGCACGCCAGTCGCCGCTCCAGCGGCGACGGGAAAGGTTTAGGGCCGGCGGGCCGTGTCAGGGGCGCCGTGTTTGCCCGCCTTGCTGCGCGCAGCGAGCATGGCCGGTGTCAGGCGCTCATAACGCACGCCGGTAAAAAGCAGTATCTGGGCCGGAGCCTCGCGGCGAATGGTGTCGCGTCTTGGTGTTCGCGCGAGCCATTCCTTCAATCGTACTACGTCTGCCATTCTCGCCTCCAAAAAGAAGAACCGAGACGGATGAAGCACTTCTACATTCTCACCCTGCCCGTTTTACGGGCCGGTGCATCCGGTTCCGTCACCCCGGCTGCGACATGAGTCGATGTCGTCCCTGTCGCTTACGGGAAGAAAACGGCGATACGGGTCCAGAAGTTTCCCATTCACGGGAATTTGTCTGGTGACCGCCCGGTATCCGGACCATCGCACCTTTCCCTCGCGGAACGGTGGCACCTTCGGGGTATCCACCGTTCACATGATCGAATCATAACACGTCCATCGCAATAGACGAGCCGATCCATGTCCCTAAAACTAGCGACTATCGGGTTAACATGCTGTTAATCCTATGCCATCGCCCTGCATCGTGCTGTTCCGCATGGAACAGCGTGACCCCTGTTCCCAAATCGGCCGGTCCCGTCGTAAAAAACCGGCTGCACCTGTGAAGAGAAACGGCCGGGCGGACCTGCTTATTCGATGATCTCGGAAAGCGCGGTCGCCGAGGTGGCGTGGCGGGCGTTGTAGCCCTTGAGAACGGCGGCGGTCAGGATGGCCTGATCGACATCCTCGTTCCTGCGCGGGGACTGCGCGCCCGGCGAACTTTCATAATCATAAACAATGACATCCAGGTCGAGCGGGTTTTTCAGCCGCCGCCCCTGCAATAGGCTGACCAGCCCCGCCGCGACCGCCGGATAGGGCGTGTATTCCGCGTTCGCCAGCCATTCCCGTAGCTGGCTTTCCGGCACGCTATAGGTGATGTTCATCGCCAAAAGCCGCAACAGCATCTCGTCGACCGTGCGTGGCATGTCGGCCGCGTCGACCGTTTTCGCGCCGGCTTCGGGCAAAGCGCTGCCGGTCGGCGGGCTGCCTCCGGGCGTGCGGTTCTTGTGCAGAGTGTCGACCGGCGCCGTATCGACCTGGGCCAGTTCCCACGCCTCGGCCAGGCACGGCTGCGGGGACCATGCGAACAGGGTCGAAAACATCGCGCATTGCCAGATCTTCATAGCGCCAGCCCCTCGTCGCCGAGGTGCGGACGATACCATGTCCATGCCCGATATCGAATGGAATCTCGCCGTCAGATCTTGTGCACTTCATCGCGCCAGAACACGATGACATAGCCGCCCGCCGGCGCCATTTCCCCCGCCCACGCCTTCAATTGCCCATGATAGGGCTCGCGCCGCCAAAGGTCCGGCTGGTCGGGATCGGCGAGCACCGTGATCTGCGGCCCCTGCCCGTAGATCATCAGGTGGGAGCGCGCCGGCTCCCACTCCGCGCCGAGATCCTCCCTCGTCATCCACAGACAGAGAAAATCCCGGCAGACCGAGGGTCGCGCGGCATAGATCGAACAGCCTTGCCCCGCGACGCAATGTTTGCACCAGGCATCCGCCGGCTTGTCGAATTCATCGATCTCCGGCAGGCGGCAACAGAGCGTGCAGGTTCCGCAGGATCGACCGGCGACGATTGGCGTGGAGGTGGTCATGGCCGAGCGATAGCACGCCGCCGGCCCGACCAGAAGGGCGCGTCCCGATCCGGCACGCAAACGCCGCGGCACCAACGGCAACCCAGACGGCAGTCTCTTGTAAACATTGCGGTTTCCGCGCGAGCAAGGTTAACGCGTTGCTAACGCTTTTCCTCTACTTTTCATGAACGATTGTGGAGACGGCAAGGGGCTGCCGTTCCGGGGACTTTAGCAGGTGTTTTGTGGCGGACAGGTTTCGCGAACTGGAGAGACCGCAGGCAGGGCGGCCGAAGGACATCGTTCTGATGGCCACGGTTTCCAGCTTCGAGAGCCTGCGTTTTCCGTCGCGCTCCGATCTGCACCAGTTCGGCGAGCTGTTCGAGCCGCTCTATAATGCTTCCACGGAGGAGGCGCGCCGCCAGGCCGTCGCCGCCCTTTCGCGCTGCCCGCAGATCCCCGACGAGACCGCCCTCTTCATCGCGTCGCAGCCGATCGGCGTGGCAGCGATCTTCCTCATGGGCGCAAAAGCCATTCCCGACGTCACGCTGATGCGCATCCTGCGCGCGACGGGCCCGGAACATGCCCGCGCCATCGGCCGGCGCGACAATCTTTCGCCCGTCATGATCGAGGCGCTGGTCGGAAGCCACCAGGACCATGCCAGCCGCCGTACCGGCGAAGACCGCGAGGCTTCGCTGGAAGAGGCCGCAAGGCTGGGCCGGGAAGAGCGGATCCGGGAAGAGTTGCGCGCCCTCGTGCGCGCCGCGACGCCCGCGGTCGAGGCGCCCGCCAGGCTTGAGCCGGCAAGCGAGGTGCACCAGGCGCTTCTCGTGCGTTTTGCCCGCGCCGGCGAAGTCGGCATGCTGGCCGTGACGCTCGCCGACGCGCTCGGCTCCAGCCAGTGGCTCTCCGAGCGCATCCTTCTCGATGTCTCCGGGCGGCAGCTTGCCGAAACGCTGGTGGCGCTGGACATGCCCAGCGCGGATACCGTTTTCGTGCTCACATGCATTTACCCGCACCTGGCGAGCGGCAGCGCCGAACTGATGCTCTGGGCGCTAGATCCGGCCGAGGCGACCCTCAGGGTCGAGAGCTGGCAGCGGGCGGACAGCTATACGAATGGCGATGGCGTGCCGAAGGCGGCCAACGTTGACGACGCGCAGTCGAACGGGCAGGATCACCATGACAGGTCCTCCGAAACCGGTCGGCAGCGCGCCGCCGGCTGATCAATAGATTAAAATACCCGGCGCTTGGCCGGCACGCGGACCGCAGCACTTTCGTTGCGCTCGGCGGAGAGGGCGGCCAGCGTGGTCGCGACGAACATTCCCGAAATCAGCAGTGCAAGGGCAGGCAGCACGATAAACATGGGGCGTTCCTCCTGAGGGGGTTCGGCACAGGCCGCTGCCTGTGTGTCTCCCTTTTCCCATGATGGAGCCGCGCGCGATGTTCCCGCGGGAACAGGATCTCAGAACAGGAAATCGCCCTTGTGGAGATCCGACAGATCGACATGTTTCAGCACCAGCACGTCACTGCCCGCGCGGATCGTAACGTCGTCGCCGCTCTGCACGGCATGGCTCTTCATCAGGTCGGAAAAGCCGGTGATGGCGGCGACATGCGAGAGATCGACGCGGTCGGTGCCCGGCTTGAAATCCGTCACCGTGTCGCGGCCCTTGGAGAAGATGAAGACATCCGCCCCGGACCCGCCGGTCAGCGCGTCATTGCCCTTGCCGCCGTCGAGAATATCGTTGCCGGCCCCGCCGGAGAGCGTGTTGCCGCCGCTGTTGCCGATGATGACGTTCGATAGAGCGTTGCCCGTGCCGCTGATGCCCGCCGTGCCGAGCAGGATGAGCTTTTCGAGATTGGCGCCCAGCGTATAGCTCACGGTGGACTGCACCGTGTCCGTGCCGCCGCCCACCTTCTCGACGAGCTTCAGCTTGGCATCGGCTACGAGATAGGTGTCGTTGCCCTTGCCGCCCGCAACCGTGCCAAAAACCTTGCCGCCACGCGTATCAAACGTGTCGTTGCCCGCGCCGAGATCGACATCGCCGCGGATCGTGCCGTTGTTGATGACGACCTCGACGCCGTTACCGCCCTTCAGCGCCAGGTCGCCCGCCTTCAGCGTGCCGTTGTTGCCGAAACTGTTCGTGCCCTTGCCGAGAAGTGCGACCGCAATCCCGGTGGTCGCCGTCACCGAGCCATTGTTCGTCAGCGTCGCACCGGCACCATCGATATGGATGCCCGAGGCACCCTTCAGCGTGCCGTTGTTCATCACCTGCGCATAGGCGCCGCCGACATCGATGGCGTCGCCCGAGGTCGAAGTGATCGCTTTGTGATTGGCGAAATTGACCTTCGCGCCATCGAGCCGCACGCCATCCTTGACGGCCGAGATCGTACCGTTGTTCGCCATCACAGCGCCCGAACCGGTGATCACCACGCCCTCGTCGGCGCGCGAGACGATCTTGCCGTTGTTGGTCACGACCCCGCCGGCGCCCGTCACGGTCACCGCGTCGAGCCTGGCATCGATGGTGCCGCTGTTGGTGACGATCGCCGTCGCGCTAATGCTCCTGATCCCGTCATCCGCCGTCGACTGGATGAAACCGTAATTGGTGATGATCGCCTTGGTGCCCGACACGGTCACCGCATCGCCCGCACTCTTCACCGTGCCATGGTTGGTGACGAGCGCATCGCTGCCGGTCGCCTTGATACCCGTGCCACCGGACGACAGCACCGAGCCGCGATTGGTGAGGTTGAGCCCCGCCCCGCTGAAAACGCCCGCCGCCGTGCCGCCCGAAAGCGTGCCCTGGTTGGAAAACACGAACCCGCCGCCGGCCGCACTCAGCCCGACGAGTGCCGCCGAGATCACCCCATCCGCCTTGATCGCCACGGTGCCGGCATTGGCGCCAAGCGCGGCCGCACCAAACACCACCGCATTGCCCGCAGAAGAATTCACCGTGCCATCGACCACCAGCGTGCGCCCGGCAAAGGCCCCGCCGGCATCGACTGCCGTGGCAGTCGTGGAAATCGAAACGCCGGGCGCAACGATCCACTGGCTGTTGGCCTCGCGGGCGGTGAGCGCCGACGTCATGTCGACCAGAATGTCGTATTTGCTCATGGCAATCAGGCGTCCATCATTGACGTGGTCTCGTCCTAGCGCCTCTTCGGCGAAAAATCCGTTTAAAACAGGGCAATTGCGCGCGTCCCATGGCCACAGGGTTAACGCCGGAAGAACCCGTCATCCTTCGGCACGGCCGCCGCAAAATCGATCAGGTCGCCAAGCGTGTCCGTCTCGATCGAAATCACCCAAAGATCGCCATCGAAACGCCGCTCCCGCGCAATCGCCTTGGCCACGACCTGCGCCTCGACCCCCGCCAGCCGCGTCTCGAACAGCCGCATTCCCGTCTCGTCCGCCTCGAAGAAACTCTGCGGCGCCGGCGCATGCAGGCTTTCCCGCCCGTCGCGAAACATCTGCCGCACGAACACAGCGCCCGCCTCCTCCGCCCCCTTCACCTCGACAGCCGCAAAATCACCACGGGCAAAGACGCGGCGCATCAGGGCGGAAACGAAGATGTCGGAGCGAAGACGCATGGTGGCGGCTTACACGGCGCGAAGCCGCGGGGCAATCGCGAGATCTAAACCCGGATCGCCAACCGCAACCCGCCCCAGTGCCGCCCATTGACCGTGATGGGCGCGGAAATGTCCTTCATCAGCACGAATTGTCCGCCGCCCATGTCGCGGCGGTAGGTCTGGACGAGGAAAGGTTCCTTGTTGCGGCCGGCGGCGAGGCCGACGCGGTCGTTGAAGATGCGGCGGTTTCGGCAGTTGGCGGTGTTCCAGGCGGGATCGCCCGGGCGCTGCGGCTCGGAGAATTTTCGGTTGTGCGTCGGCAGGTAGCCCTGGTCGTCGATCGCCGCGCAGAAGGCGATGCGCTCGTCCGTCGCCACCGCGGGTTCCTGGATGGCCGGCAGCACGCGATCGGTGAAATCGGTAAAGCGCGTCATCATCTGCACCGGGTCGCTGCCGGCAATCGGCCTGTACTGCCGGTCGAACAGCGCCTCCATGCCGATCTCGCCGCTCAGCACGGCCGCGGAAAAGCGTGCGGAGACCTCGTCGGCAAGCGTCTGCACGAGGTTGATATAGGGACTGTCCGGCGTCTCGATGCCGGCACTCGCCGTCGCCTGGATGATGCGCTCGGAGATCGTCACCACCTCGCCGACCTTGCCGGAGGCGCCCTGCAGTACGGCGTTCGAGCGGATGATCTCCGCCGACGCCGCGCCGATCGACCGGGCGAACTCACTGCATTCCTTGTCCACCGCGCCGGTCGTCGCCGCAAGCGAGGAGGCGCTGTCGAGGATCTTCGACATCACCTCTTCCACGCCGGCAAACGAGCCCTGCACGTCGGAGGCCGTCGCCTTGACGCCCTCGGCGGAAACACGCGCGCCCTCGCCGGCCGCTTCCAGCCGGTCGATGCGCGCGCGCAGTTCCTGCAATGTCTTCTGGATGGAGGCGGTCGTATTCGATGTTTCGAGCGACAGCGCCCGCACCTCCGCCGCCACCACGGCAAAACCCTTGCCGGCATCGCCCGCCCGCGCCGCCTCGATGGCCGCATTGAGCGCCAAAAGGTTGGTCTGCCGCGCAATCGTGCCGATCGCATCCGCCAGCCGCCCGACATCGGCGAGCGCCACGGCAAAGGCGGAAATCTCCGTGCCGATCTCGTTGGAGGCCGTCACCATATGGTCGATGGCGGCAATCGAGCCGTCAAGCTGCACCGCCTGCTCGCCCAGCACCTTTCGGGCGCTGGCGGCCAACTGGTCCGTCTCGCCCAGCGCGCGGGCGATGCCGCCATTGGCGCTGGCGATCGCCGTTGCCGATTGTGTCAGCCGCGTGAAGAGCGTCGCGTGCTCGCGCGATTGCGTAGCCGTGTCCTGAATGGAGCCGGCAATATCGACGAGGTGCAGGCCGAGGTCCGACGCCTCGGCGGCGAGCGCCCCCACGACGCGCCGCAGCACTTTGGCATCCGCCTGCGGCTCCGGCATGTCCTCTTCCAGGTTATGCGCAGTCTCACGCAGGGCAGCGTTGGACATGGCTCGACGATCCTCCAGATTATCGAAGGATCATCCGGCAGACATGGTTAATAGATGCTTTACGGGAAAGCCTGTCGTAGGCGTACGACTTTGGTCGCATTCCCGCATTGCGAAAAACAAGAAAGCTCAGAGCGCGCCGATGTCTTTCAGCTTGGCGAGCACCTGCTCGTTAGGCTCGCCGGTCACTGGCAGTCGGTAATGCTTCTCGAAGTGGCGGATGGCCGTGCGCGTCTTCTCGCCGATCAGCCCGTCCACGGCGATATCCGTATAGGCGATGTTGCTGAGACCCTTCTGGATCTTCATCACCAGTTCGCTCGGCACCGGCTTTGCCACCGCGGAGGTGACGCCCGGATCGGCTTCCGCCTCCATGATCGCGGCGGCGACCGGGTCGACCTCTTCCTCGGCCTGCGTGCGCACGGGCTTGTTCTCGATGACCTTCGCCACCTCGTCGAACGGCCGCTCGGCGGGCGTCACGTCGGTGACCTCCGGCAGGTCCTGCTCTTCGCCCTCGCGCTCGATGACGAAGGTCGTCACGTCGTGTGGTTCCGGCTTGGTGGCGGTGAAGCCCAGCGAATTGTCGGCGGAGCGCATCTTCAGGAAAGGTGCCGGATGGCCACCCGGCTGATACCACAGCGCATTGGCCGCCACGAAGGAGAAGACCACGAGGAAGGCGCAGGTGCCGCCCACGGTGCTGGGATGGCGCGCGGCAAGGCCGCCGAGTGCTGCGAGCCCGGTGATGACGATATTGGGCCTGCGCTGCGGCTCGGCGCGGGTGCCGGATCGGCCCTTGCGGGCCTGGCCTTGCGGCCGCCGCTCAGGCTGTCTTCTGACGTGCGCGTTCATCGTTCGTGTCCTTGCCATCCAGCGACGGCTCGTAAACGGTCTCAATGGCAGCCGCAAGGCGCGGCGGGAAATCGACGGTGGATGCCGTGGTCGGCCGCGGGTCGCCTTCGCGCGCCACGCCGGAGCCGTCCGCCGGCACGCGGATGGTGATGACCGTGCCCTCGCCCGGCCGGCTCTGGATGATAAAGCTGCCGCCATGCAGTGCGACCAGACCCTTGACCAGCGAAAGGCCGAGGCCGGTGCCCTCGTATTTGCGGGTATACTCGTTCTGCACCTGCATGAAGGGCTGGCCGATCAGCGCGAGCTTGTCGGCCGGAATGCCGATGCCGGTATCGCTGACGGTCAAGAGCAGGTCCTTGCCCTCGCGCGCCGCATCGATGGTGACGACGCCGCCGCGATCGGTGAACTTGATCGCATTGCCGACAAGGTTGATGAGGATCTGCTGGATCGCCCGCTGGTCGGCCACCGCCTCGCCGATGGCGCGCGGCACGCGGCTCGTCAGCTTGATGCCCTTTTCGCGCGCCTGGAGGCCGAGCATCTGCTCACACGCCTTGACGCTATCGGCGACGATGAAAGGTTCCGTCAGCAGCTCGTAGCGGCCGGCCTCGATCTTCGAGACGTCCAGCATGGTGTTGACCACCGACAGCAGGTGCGAACCCGACTGGTGGATCAGCGCCACATATTCGCGCTGGCGGTCGTTTTCCAGCTTGCCGAAATATTCGCCGGTCAGGATGTCGGAGAAGCCGAGGATGGCGTTGAGCGGCGTGCGCAGCTCATGGCTGACAGCCGCCAGGAAGCGGGTCTTGGCATCGTTCGCCGATTCGGCCTGCGCCGTCTTGCGCGCGCTTTCGGTGCGCAGCACGGCCTCGTCGGACACATCGCGCGACTGGGCGACGACGGCGGCAAGCGCGCCATCCGCGCCGCACAGCGCCGTCATTTCCACGCGCATATGCGTGAACTGTTCGGCATCCGCCTGCATGCGCGGGCGGTCGATGCGCACGTCCACCGTCTCGCGCACGCCGCCCTGGCGAAGTCGGTCGATGGCGGCGATGAAGCCGAGGCGGTCGGAAACGTGGATCTGGTCGAGATAGCCGCGGCCCATCGGGTCGCGCATCCAGGCCAGCATGTCGGCGCGGTCGCGGCCATGCACGGCGGTGACGAAACCGCGCGCATCGTGCAGCGTCACGAGGCCGGCGAAGAGATCATAAGGAGAGGTCGGCGCCGGCTCTGTAACAGGCGCGTCGTCAATCTGCGTTACCTTCGGCTGGATCGGCTTCACCGGCCAGGCGGAGGTCGCGGCGGCGGCAAGCAGCGCGCCGGCACCCACCAGCGCCACGCCGGCCGGCAGCGCCGTGGAGGCGGGCATGACGGCGGAAAAGGCGAGCGGCAGGCCGGGGACGGCGGCCAGAAGGGCGAGCGTCGTCGCGCGCAGGGAAGCGGACGGGCGTTCATCGGCGGCATGCACGCCAGCAACGCCCGCAACGGCGCCCAGGCGGGCGGCCATTCTGTCAGCGATGGTGATCAATTGGCGCAATGCAAAACCCTGCCGTTTATGTTCTTTTGTGTGAGCCCAAAATCGCATCGGCGACTTAAGGAAAGAATAAACGACAGGGGCCTGAAAGGGTCCGAAAAGCCCGAAAAGTCCCATTTCGGGGCAATCCACCGGCCATTCGTCCGGCGTGGTTAACGGGGCGTAAGCGCCTCATTTTGCGGCATTTTTCTGTTCGTATTAACCTCTGGGGCAAGATCGCGGAACGCCCCTTCCCGGCATTCCGGGGCGCACCGCCAGTACTCTCCGCCATCATCCTTAACGGCAATCGCTAAAATCTGCCTCAAATGCCGGTAAAGCTGCCGATAGGTCGCATTTTACTTAAATCTGGGCAAAACCTGAGTGATTCCTGAAAAGGGGAATTTCCTTCCGGCCCCTATTCTCGCATCAACGGTTCGCCAAGGACCAACACGAAAGCCGAAGGCCGCAAAGAGCCGAGGCCCTATAACAAGGATGGCAAGCGATGTGGTTTCTGATCAAGGGAACGTTCTGGTTCTCCATGGTTCTCGTCCTGCTCCCCTTCATCGACGCGGAATCCTCCGCGAAGCTGGAGAAGGGTCCGAGCGTCGAGATCGGCGATACCTTCAATGCCGCAAGCGAGGCGCTGCACTATGTCACCGCCATGTGCCTGGAAAAGCCGGACGTCTGCGAGAAGGGTGCTGAAACCTTCGTCGCCCTCGGCCACCGGGCCCGCGAAGGCGCCCGCATCGCCTACCAGTTCCTCGATACCCAGTTTGCCGAAGAGGGCACCGCGACCGCCAAGGCCGATCCGGTCGCCAAGGAAGCACTCGACCAGCCGCTGCCGGATGTCGCCGCCATCGACGCCGACGACGAGGTGATCACCGGCACCATCGCCATCCCGACGCGCCGCCCCGACCACAAGAGCTGACGCGCCTTTTACGTTTCTGCCTGCCTGACTCGTTGCCCCTGCAACCGCCGTATGGACCCGTTCCATGCGGCGTTTCTTTTTGTGCGGATCGATTCCGGTTCAAATTAGCAGCCACCTCCCCTATATGAAAGCCAAAGCCGCGAACGGAACCGACATGGCCACGCTTCAACAGATCATCGACGACTTCGCCTACCTTGAGGAATGGGAGGACCGCTACCGCTATGTCATCGAACTCGGCAAGGCGCTGCCGGACCTTGCGGAGGAGAAGCGCACGGCCGTCAACAAGGTGCAGGGCTGCGCCAGCCAGGTCTGGCTCGTCAGCCATACGGACGACGGCGCCGATCCGGTGATGACCTTCGAGGGCGATTCGGACGCCCATATCGTGCGCGGCCTCGTCGCCATCGTGCTCGCCATCTATTCCGGCAAACACGCCTCGGAGATCGCGGCGCTGGATGCGATCGATACGTTCAACGAGATCGGGCTGGTGGAGCACCTGTCGTCGCAGCGGGCGAATGGGCTGCGCTCGATGGTGAAGCGCATCCGCGAAGAGGCGGCGGTGCGGGTGGCGGCTTAACGGCCGTCATCTTCGAAACGGCGCGGCAAACTCCCACTGATCTCCCCCACAAGGGGGAGATTGAATTGCTGGAACGTCTCATTCCCCAATAGATACCCTCACCCCGAAATCTCCGGCCGATACCCCTCCGCCCCCCACATATGCGCCCGCCGCGCAGCGGGTGCCGCAGGCGCATAATGCCGCGCAAGCGCCATCAGCGAAGCCCGCAGCATCAGCTTGGCCGAGCGGGCCGGCCATTGCCGTTCGCGCTCCACCATCTCCAGCCCCTTCATGAAGCAGCAGACATCCAGCGCCACGCCGGAAAGCTCCGGACCGATCGCCTCGATGGCGCGGGCGACGCGCAGGCGGGCGGCGAGCGCCGTGTCGGTCAGTTCGCGCCCGGCGCCCGCCTCGCCCTTCTGGCGGCTGGCGACGCGGGGCTCCCAGGACATGGTCAAACGCGGCTGGAGGCCGCCGCGGGTGAAATCGGCGTGCAGCCGCTCGCCGGCGGCGATGGCATTTTCCGGCAGGTAGGCATCGCCGGTCTTCTCCTTCAGCCGTGCGAGAGACGCGAGCGGCGATTCGAGCCGGTTGGCAAAGGCCTTCTCCCGCGCCCCGTCGCGCATCACCACCACCGCCTCCATGTCGCGGTGCTGGCCGGCAAAGGGCGTCTCCGCATCGCAGAGCCGACGTTTCAAGTGGGCGCGCGCCTCTGGCATCGCCGTAAGCTTGTCGCCGGTACGGCTGACGAGGCCGAGCCGCAGCGCTTGCGCCAGCACGGTCGGCGACAGCGGCTGCCTGCGCCCGTCGCCGGCCACCAGCACGTCGCCGTCGGCGACGGCCACGTCACCCGCCGCCAGCACGAAGCGGAGGAGCCTCGCGAGATCATCGGCAACCTTCCGTGCCCCCTCACTCATGGCTGCCGATCCCCGCCGGACCGAAGACCGAAAGCACGACGCGTTCGATCGCCGAGACGAAGGCGTCGAAGGCCATGTCGTCGCGGCGATCCTCCACCACGTTGCAGGCATGGCCGACCGTCGTGCGGTCGCGGCCATAGGCGGCGCCGATATCGGAGAGCGAGAGGCTGAGCACGACGTGGCAGACATACATGGCGATCTGGCGCACATGGCAGGTGGAGCGCCGGCTGTCGCGGCGCCAGAGCGGCCGGTCGCTGGCAACGGCGGTCATCTCCAGCACCAGTTGGCGCACGATCCGGCAGGCGATACCGGGCGGCACGGCGGGAACCGTCGGCTCACGCAGGGCCTTTCGGGCGCGCGGCACCCCCTGACCAGCGCCTGTACTCTTGTTTTCCGGTGCCGGACCGGGGAAGGATTGCGTCTCGGGAGACGGGCGCCGCTGGGGAACGATGAACTGGTGCATGACTGGCCACTCCTGTTTATAGGAATTTATTCATACACCCTAGAGGACAGGCGGGGATGAATGAAGCCTTCAGCCACAACCACGCATTGAATTTCTTAATAAATTTGCGACATACATCCCCGATCTAGGGATTTATTCCTCCGCGATGGGGCGACGAGGCTCCAATACGCAAAAAGCCGGGGCCTCGCGGCTCCGGCTTTGCAATCTCATCGACAATGCGGTGCTTATTTGCCCTTGCGGCGCTGGCCGAGGCCCATTTCCTTGGCGAGGCGCGAGCGCGCTTCGGCATAGGCCGGGGCGACCATCGGGTAATCGGCCGGCAGGTCCCACTTTTCGCGGTATTCTTCCGGGGTCATGCCGTAGTGGGTCATCAGGTGGCGCTTCAGCGACTTGAACTTCTGGCCGTCTTCCAGGCAGATGATGTAGTCGTTCTGCACGGACTTGCGCACCGGCACCGGCGGCTTCGGCTTTTCGGCGACCACAGGCGCTTCGACGGCGGCAACCGGCTGCGTCGTGTTGTTGAGCGCAGCATGCACGTCGGCGATCAGGCCCGGCAGCTCGGAAACCGGCACGACATGGTTGCCGACATAGGCGGCGACGATATCGGCAGTCAGTTCCACGAGCAGATTGGAGCCGGCGCCAAGGGTTGTTTCGGTCATTTCTTTCTCCTGTCGGACAAAACGAAGGTCGATGGCCCTATCCATCGGCCTGGACATCAAATTTGCGGCAAAGCGTGCTTGTCGGGCGATCATATGGCAGAATAATGCTCACCCCGCCGAAAACGGGACATTTCCGTCAATATAACTTTCTACTACGGCGGCCATCCATCACGCAGAAGCTCTTGCCGGCGCATATACCGAATCGGCATGAATACCGCACGAACTCAACCTAGACAGGAAAACCATGCGCAAGCTAAATCAACCCGAATACTTTACTTGGTCTGAGATATCATTCTTCAATTCAATGTCCAGTATTATTTTGCAGAAATAAAACGAGAGCTTTTAATATAGAAATCATCCCCAAGAAAATTAGCAGATACTACAAATTTTAAGGGTCGTCCTTTCAACCGTTTGTCAACGCTTCTTTCCCGCCCGCTCGCGTGCGTCGCGCATTTCATCGATCACCGTGTGGCGCGTCAGGCGATAGCCTGCGCCATGCGCTGCCTTGGCGACGAGATGGGCGGCGACCGGCGCCGTCAGCACGAAGAACACGAAGCCCGCCAGCGCCCGCGTGAAGATCGCCACATCGAGCGAATGCATGCCGGCCGCGAGCAGCATGAGCCCCGAGCCGACGGTGCCCGCCTTCGAGGCGGCGTGCATGCGCGTGTAGACATCCGGCAGGCGCACGAGGCCGAGGGCCGCCAGGAAGGTGAAGATACCGCCGGCGACCAGCATGACGGCGACGATGAGGGCGAGAACGAGATCCAGCATCAGCGCGCCCTCCTCGCCTTGCCGGGCTTGGCGTGCCGCAAGCCCTTGCGCGAAACCTCGCCATCCGGTGAGCCCGCCTCGCCCGGCTGCATGCCCTGACTCAGGATGAAGCGCGCGAAGGCGACGGTGGCGAGAAAACCGACGAGGCCTAGCGCGATGGCGATGTCGATATAAAGGTTGAAGCCGGTACGGATGGCGATGACGGCGATGAAGCCGATGGCGATCGCCACCAGCATGTCGAGCGCGATGATCCGGTCCGGCAGCGTCGGCCCCTTGATGATGCGCCAGGCGGTCAGGAAGAAGGCGGCGCACATCAGAAACAGCGCGATAGTGGATGCGATGGAGATGACGGTCTCGGTGCCCATCAGCGGAAGGCCTCCATGATCTTCTTCTCGAAGCCGTTGGCAATATCGCGCCGCGTGCCGACCGGATCGGAGCAGTCGAGCGCATGTACATAGAGCACGCGCCGGTCCTCTGAAACATCGACGGACAGCGTGCCCGGCGTCAGCGTGATGAGGTTGGCGAGCAGCGTGATCTCGAAATCCCGGTCCACCGTCAGCGGAAAGGCGAAGATGCCGGGCTTCAGCGCCATCTTCGGGCTGGCCACCAAGATGGCGACCTTCCAGGCGGACAACGCCAGTTCCTTGATGAACAGCACCAGCAGCGACAGGACTTTCAAGGGCCGGAGACGCCGGCCTTCGGAGCGGGCGCGGCCGCGTATGAGCACCAGCGAGAGCGCGCTGGCGGCGATGCCGAGCAACAGGTTCGGGATCGTGAAACTGCCGGAAACGGCGAGCCAGAAGGCGGTGAACACGGCAATAATGACAGCGGGCCGCATCTAGTTCACCCCCGGAAAGACGGAACCGATATAGGCGCGCGGATCGGCAAGGCCCTGCGCGGCGTGCTGGATGGTCGCGAGCAGCGCGTTCGGGAACAGGCCGAATCCGACCGTCAGCGCCGTGAGCGCCACGAGCGGCAGCAGCGCGCTGGCCGGGATGGCCGCGTCCGGCAGCGCCTCGCCCGCCGGGCGCCAATAGGCGAGCGCGAAGACGCGGCCGAGCGCGATGGTGGTGAGGAAGCCGGTGAGGAAGACCGCGGCCACCAGCCACCAGGCACCAATATCCATGGCCGCCTTCGCCACCATGACCTTCGGCCAGAACCCTGAAAACGGCGGCAGGCCGGAGACGGCGAAGAACAGTACCAGCGACAGCGTGGAAAACAGCGCAGAGCGGGTGTGCAGCCCGCCGAGCCGGTTGAGATCGAACGTGCCGGCAAGGCGCCCGGCAAGGCCCGCCACCATGTAGAGCGCCGTCATCACCACCATGGAATGCAGCGCATAGAAGATCGCGCCGCCGACGCCGCCGGGGCTGCCGAGCGAAAGCCCCACCAGCATGACGCCGATGCCGGAAATGACGACATAACCGAGCAGCCGGCGGATATCGCTCTGGCCGAGGGCGCCGAGCGCGCCGACAAGCATGGTCGCGACACCGGCAAGCGCGATGACAACGCTCAGCTCCTCGCGCTCGATCGGAAACAGCATGATCAGCGTGCGCAGCAGCGCATAAATGCCGACCTTGGTCAAAAGGCCGGCAAACAGCGCCGACACCACGACGCGCGGCGTGTGGTAGGAGGCCGGCAGCCAGAAATTCACCGGGAAGGCGGCGGCTTTCATGCCGAAGGCGACGAGATAAAGGGTGGCAAGCGTCATCAGCGGCAGGTCGGCGCGGCCGGCGGCGGCTTTCACGGCGATATCCGCCATGTTGAGCGTGCCGAAGATGCCGTAGAGATAGCCGGTGGCGATGAGGAAGAGCGTCGTCGCGACGAGATTGAGGAAGGCGTATTTGATCGCGCCGTCGATCTGGCGGGCTTCCGAGCCGAGCACGATGAGGCCGAAGGACGAGATCAGCAGCACCTCGAACCAGACATAGAGATTGAAGATGTCGCCCGTCAGGAACGCGCCGGAGACGCCCGCCATCAGCAGGAGCAGGAACGGGTAGAAGCCATAGCGCCGGCCCGTGCCGTCGATATCGGAGAGCGCGTGCACGCTGCCGGCCAGCGCCACGACGGCACCAGCCAACGCGAAGAGCACGCCCGTCAGATCTGCGGTGAACGCGATGCCGAAGGGCGGCAGCCAGCGGCCCATCACCATGGTGACGGGACCGTTCTGCGAGACATGCACCAGCAGCAGCGCATCGACAAGGACCAGAATGGCGAGTGCCGGAATGGCGATCATCGCCTGCAGGCGGACGGATTTGCGCAGCATCAGGAGCACGGCGCCGGCCAGGATGCACCAGGCGGGCGGCAGCACGACCAGCCAGTCGGCGGGCGCGACCGGGGTCATGACGAAGGCTGCGGAGAGATCGGCGGGGCTTACGGCCATTGGCGGGGCGGTTCCTGTCAGTAGCCGGCAGGCGGGAGGGGATCATTTTCCGGCTCGGCGACACGCATCTCGTTGGCGTTGTCCGTGCCGAGATCCTGATAGGCGCGGTAGACGAGCACCAGCAGGAAGGCGAAGAAGGAGAAGGAAATGACGATCGCCGTCAGGATGAGCGCCTGCGGCAGCGGATTGGCGGTGAGCGTCGCCGGCACGTCGTGGCCAGCCGGAATGATCGGCGGCACGTCGCGCAGGATACGGCCATTGGTGAAGAGCGAGAGGTTGACGGCATTGCCGAGCAGCACGACGCCGAGCAGCACGCGCACCAGGAATTTCGACAGCATCAGGTAAACGGCGGCGGCGAAGAACAGGCCGATCAGGATGACGAACAGGAGCTCCATCAGACATCATCCTCCGCTTCAAGCGCCAGTGCGATCGAGGTGATTGAGCCGACCACGACGAGGTAAACACCGGCATCGAACAGCATGACGCTGGACAACGGGATCTCGACGCCGAGGATCGTCGGATAGACCCACAGCCCGGTCATGAAGGGCACGGCGAAGACGAAGGACAGCAGGCCGGCGATACAGGCAATGAACAGCCCGAAGGCCGCAATCGCCATCGGGTGGAACCACAGCGCCTGGCGCACCGCCGCGACACCGTTGGCGATGCCGTAGATCGCGAAGGCCGACACCGCGATCAGCCCGCCGATGAAGCCGCCGCCCGGCTCGTTATGACCGCGCAGCAGCACGAAGAGCGAGAAGAGCACCATGAGAGCGGTGAGGAAGGGGGCGACGGTGCGGAAGATGAGGGTGTTCATGGGCATCGCTCCGCAGTGGGCGCCGAAGGGCTGTATACCCCCCTCTGGCCTGCCGGCCATCTCCCCCTCAAGGGGGGAGATCGATGGAGCGCCGTCCCGCCAAGCACAAGCGTTTGGATAGGAGCAATGTCCGTTCCGCTTGCCGATCTCCCCCCCTGAGGGGGAGATGGCCAGCAGGCCAGAGGGGGGTGGCCACACTCTCCCAACATCATGCCCTCCCTTTGCGAATGCGCACGATCGAAAGGATCGCCAGCCCCGTCACCATCACAACCGCAATCTCGCCCAGCGTATCCGTGCCGCGGAAATCGACGATGATGACGTTCACCACATTGGCACCGTGCGCAATCGTCTTGGAATAGAGGTTGAAGAAATCGGTGAGCGCGGTGTCGAAACGACCCTGCGTGACCTTCAAAAGATAGAGCGAGAAGCCGAGGCCGCAGGCGATGGCGATCACGGCATCCGGGATTTTTTCGCGCAGCGGCCGGTGGTCGCGCGGCGTCAGCTTCAACCGGGTCATGACCAGCGCGAGGATGACGACCGACAGAGTCTCGATCATGAACTGGGTGAAGGCGAGGTCCGGCGCGCCGAAGAGCAGGAAGAGCACGGCGACGCAAAAGCCCTGGATGCCGAGCGCGACGATGGCCGTCAGGCGGTTTTCCGCCGCCAGCACCGCGCCGATGCCGACGACCGCGAGCACCATGACGGCCAGTTCATGGAAGGGCAAATTGGCCGGCCAGACCGGCAGGCGCGGCCATTCGCCATAGACGAATGGCGGCACCAGCAGCGCCAGCGCAATGACGACAAAGGTCGCCGTCATGTAGATTTCCATGAGCCCCGGCTGGGTCAGGCGGCTGACGGCGGACGACAGGCGCACGAGGCCGCGCATCGCCTGGTCGAAGCCTTTGTCCGGCCCCCAGCCGATATCCTCGATGAGGCCGTCCACCGCCGTTCGCACCTTGTCCAACGAGAGGAAGACCAGAGTACCGACCGCGATAGTGACGAGCGACAGCACGAAGGCCACGCCGAAATGCGGCATGGCGGAAATGGTGATCGTCTCCGGCTTGCCGGCAATGGCGGAGGCAAGCGGCGAGGTCAGCAACACATGGGCGGTGGCCGAGAAGAGGCCGATGACCAGCCCTTTGACCGCCAGCAGCATCGGGCCGATCCATAGCAGCACCGGTCCCTCATGGGCATGTTTCGGCGTCTCGACGGGCGGCCCGAGGAAGGGTTTCAGCGCCACCGCGAAGGCAATGGCGAACATCAGGCCGTTGCCGATGATGGCGGCGGCCGTGTAGGCGATCGCCCGGATATTACCGCCGGCGAGCGCGGCATAGACTTCTTCCTTGGCGAGGAAGCCGAAGAACGGCGGCAGGCCGCCCATCGAGAGCGCTGCCAGCACGGCCGCAAGGAAGGTGACGGGCATGGCGCGCCGCAGACCGCCGAGCTTGGTGATGTCGCGCGTGCCGGTCTCGTGGTCGACCAGGCCGGCGACCATGAAGAGAGCGCCCTTGAACAGCGAATGCGCCACCAGATAGAGCGCGGCAGCGGCCACCGCATGCTCAGAGCCGAAACCCGTCAGCATGACCAGCAGGCCGAGCGAGGCGACCGTCGTATAGGCGAGCATCAGCTTGAGGTCTGTCTGGCGGATGGCGAGCACGGCGCCGACCAGCAGGGTGAGCCCGCCGAAAGCCGGCAGGATCGTCTCCCAGGCGGCGGTATCGCCCATGACGGGATTGAGCCGCATCAGGAGATAGACGCCGGCCTTCACCATGGTGGCGGAATGCAGGTAGGCGGAGACCGGGGTCGGCGCCTCCATGGCGTTCGGCAGCCAGAAATGGAACGGGAACTGCGCCGACTTGGTGAAGGCGCCGCCGAGAATGAGGAACAGGATCGACAGGTAGAACGGGCTCGCCCGCACCTCCGCGCCGAAGGACATCAGCAGCGAGAGCTGCGTCACATCCGTGACGTTCCAGATGAGCAGCAGCCCCGCCAGCAAGAACAGCCCGCCGCCGCCCGTCACGATCAGCGCCTGCAAGGCGGCACGGCGCGAGGCCTCGCGCGCATGATCGAAGCCGATCAGCAGGAAGGAGGTGATCGAGGTCAGCTCCCAGAAGATGAAGAGCATCAGAAAGCTGTCGGAGGCGACGAGGCCGAGCATCGAGCCCATGAACATCAAGATGAAGGAGAAGAACCGGCCCTGGTGTCTATGGCCCTTCAGATAACCGCCGGAATAGAGCACGATCAGCGTGCCGATGCCGGAGATCAACAGCAGGAAGGCGAGCGACAGGCCGTCGATCAGCCAGGAGAAGCTGACATTGTAGGCCGGCACCCAGGCATAACCGCCGGTCACCACCTCTCCGCGCGCGACCTCCACATTGAAGCCTAGGAAATGGAAGAATATGGCGAGCGGGATGAGCGCCAGCGGCCAGGCGGCATTGTGGCCGAGCACCCTTGTCAGGGCCGGCGCGACGAGCGCGCCGAGAAACGGCAGACAGAAGGCAAGGAAGGTCAGGCCCATCGTGTCTGGTGTCATCCCCCGTCCTTCCTGCGCGGGCTTCGCCCGTCGTTGTCAAAATATGTCACAGCGCCGTTTCTACGTCGGTATGGGCGAAATCACCACCCTTGAACAGCAAGGGCGCGGCGTTTTCACGCGCCAACGCATAGGAAAAGCAATCACCATAGTTCAGGTGCGCGGCATGGCCGGTGCCGCGACCGAAGCGCCGAAACGCATCGAAGGCAAGCTCAGCCTGTTGCGCCGTGACCGGCTCGATGCGCACGCCGGCGCGCAGCAGGAAGGCGTCGAGTGCATTGGCACCGCTGGCGCCATAGCGGGCGAACAGCACCATTTTGGCTTCGAGCAGCGTTGCGGCGCTCATGATGCGGGCGGATGCGCGCTCGATCGCCTCGTTGAAGGCCCGCCGCTCCGGTTCGTCGTTCAGGATGGCGACCAGCGCCGAGGTATCCAGAACGATCATCGCGGCAGGCCGCTTTCATCGTAGCCTAGGATTTCGTCCGGCGTGCGCGGGTCGAGCAACGGCAGGCTTGCGCAGTCGAGCGCGATGCGGTCGAGCTGGTCGGCGAGCCGCGGCACGTTGAGATGGCGCACACGCGCCAACCGTTCCTCAAGGGAGGTCTTGACCGCCTGCGTCAGGCTTTCACCCGTCGCTTCGGCGAGCTTGCGGGCGAGTGCATGCGCCTCCTCGTCCTTGATATTCAAAGGCATACTTTCCTCCATTCCTTTTGAGAAGGAGGATAGGAGGAAAGTCGATCTGATTCAAGTGGCGTCCCCAATTGTCTTGCCGCAATTCGCGTCCTATCTATGGGGCAACAGGAGGACGCCATGAGCGACACGACGACATTGAAGGTCAACAAGACGAAGGAAGAGTGGCGGCAGATCCTGACGCCGGAACAGTTCCGCATCACGCGCGAACACGGCACGGAGCGGGCCTTTTCCAGCCCCGATTTCGATCTGTCGAAGAAGGGCACCTATCGCTGCATCTGTTGCAACAGGGCGCTCTACCGGTCGGAAACGAAATACAACTCCGGCACCGGCTGGCCGAGTTTCTACCAGCCGATCGAGCCCGGCGCGGTCGCCGACCATTCGGACCATTCCTATGGCATGACGCGCACGGAAATCCGCTGCACGGATTGCGACGCCCATCTCGGCCACGTCTTCCCGGACGGTCCGCCGCCGACGGGCCTGCGCTATTGCATGAACGGGGTCGCGCTCAGCTTTGATCCCGATTAATTAACGCTTGGGGACTTTCAGTTCCATACAGGTCAGGTCCAGCCAGCGGCCGAACTTGATGCCGACCTCGCTGAAGCGCCCGACGGTGCGGAAACCGAGCTTTTCGTGCAGTTTGATCGAGGCGGCGTTCTCCGCCTCGATACAGCCCACCATGACATGGATGCCGTTGAAGCTCGCCCGGTCGACCAGCGCCTTCATCAGGCGTTTTCCGGTGCCCGTGCCGCGTGCGTCGCCGCGCACATAGACGGAATGTTCGACCGTGTGGCGGAAGCCGTCGAAGGCACGCCAGTCGCCGTAGGAGGCGTAGCCGACGACCTGCCGGCCGCGCACGGCGACGAGGATCGGGAAGCCCTGCTCGCGCCGCGCGGCAAACCACGCCTTGCGATTGGCGAGGTCGACCTCGGCCTCGTTCCAGATCGCCGTGGTGTTGGCGACGGCATCGTTGTAGATATCCAGAATGCCGGGGAGGTCAGCCTCCGCGGCGTCGCGTATCGTAATGTCCATAGTCCCCCCGGCTTTGCCTGCATGGCTTACAGGAGGAGCGGGAAACCTGTCCAGCCTGATTGCCGGCTCGGCGATGAAACGCCCGCCTTTGTCCGTTATGCTTATCACGTCCACAGCGAGTAATCGAACGTGCAACGCTTCCTCTTTCTCTTCCTTCTGCTCCTGCCCGCCTCCGCCCTTGCCGCGGAATGGGAGCCCTATGTCAATGCGCGCTACGGCTTTGCGGTCGAAATCCCGCCGGGCTTCACGCTCGTCCAGGAGGCCGACAATGGCGATGGGCGGACCTACAAGAATGGCGATGCGGAGCTGCGCGTCTGGGCGCATTACCTGACGGCCGGCCCGTTCGAGGAGGAGGTCGCCGACCGGCGCACCACCTACCAGCAGGAAGGCTGGGATCTCAGCTACGACCGGCAGACGGCGGGCTGGGCAAGCCTATCCGGCACGCTCGTCGATTCCATCCTTTACCACCGGGTCATTGCGCTCTGCGACGACGCGGTCGCCACCTTCGTGCTGGACTATCCGCAGTCGATGAAGGCGGAGATTTCGCCGCTCGTCGGGCGACTGGTGAAATCGCTGCATCCGGCGGAAGGCTGCACGAATGCGCAAGGGACGGCCCCTGCGGCGCAGTGATCAGATGCCGGAGACGACGCTGGTGACGACGGCCGAATAGTGCACGGCGGCGGCGGCCACGACGAAGCCGTGCCAGATGGCGTTCTGGAAGCGCAGCTTTTCCCAGACGTGGAAGACGACGCCGGCCGAATAGAGCACGCCGCCGACGACGATCAGGATCAGCGTGGCGGCCGAGAGGTGCGTCGTGAGCGGACCGGCGGCGAAGACGCCGCTCCAGCCCATGCCGAGATAGATGAGGATCGCCAGCCGGTCGTAGCGGCCGGGAAAGAAGAATTTCAGCACCACGCCCGCCACCGCCATGACCCACATGAAGACGAGCATGCCGGCGAGAAACGGTTCGTCGATGCCACGCTGGAGGAAGGGCGTATAGGTGGCGGCGATCAGCACGAAGATCGCCGAATGGTCGAAGCGGCGCAGGTGCCACTTCACCTTCGAGACGGGCCAGAGATTGTAGGCGAAGGACGTGGCGAGCGCGAGCACGAGGCCGACGCCGTAGACCCAGGCCGCCGCAAGTTGCCCGCTGGAGGCCCAGACCGTCGCATAGAAGATCAGGGCTGTCACGCCGATCAGCGCGAAGACCACGCCGACACCATGCACGATGCCGTCGGCGATCACCTCGTACCGGTCATAGTTCCACTTGACGCCCTTGATTTCCACTGCGGCTGGTCCTGCATTCATCCTCCGCCATGGTGGCGGGTTTGGCACGGACGGGCAAGCGCCTGCGGATCACAAAAATTTGCCGCGTGACTTTGCCGCGTGACGGGGAGGCCCTTTTCACCGCTCGGCGATGCAGGCCTCGCACAGCGCCGCATGCGGCACCGCCGCCAAGCGCGCGGGCGAAATCGGCGCGCCGCATTTGGCGCAGGTGCCGAACGTGCCGGCGGCAAAGCGGTCGAGCGCTGCATCGATCGCGCCGATTTCCCTGAGGCCGTTCGTGCCGAATTCCTCCAGCACCTCGTCGTTCTCGCGTTCGATGGCACGGTCGGCGCTGTCGCCGCTCTTCAGCGTGTCGAGGTCCTTCTCGATCCTGTCGAGCCGGCCCTGGAGCTCGCGCTTGCGGGTGAGAAGAATGTCCTTGTACTGCGCCAGGTCCATCACGATACCGGTCTCCGTTGGTTTCAACCGGTGCCGAAATTGGCATCGCGCCGGGGAAACGGCATTGATCGGAATCAAATTCCCGAACGGCATCGTCAACGCCACGTTGACAGTAAATTGCCGAACCGCCGGCTTTCGTGAACGCAGTCCTTCCGTCATAGTCCGCTCCAACAGAACGGTTTCCAGGGGAAACCGAAACGGGAAACAGACCATGACGGACCTCGACAGACGGACATTCCTCGGCGCTGCCGCCGCGGGCATCGCCGCAAGCAAGGCCGGCCCCATTCGCGCGGAGACCGCCACCATGACCGACACCACCACCCAGCCGAACCACGCCGTCGCCATGCCGGCCTTCGTCGACCATTCGCACCTGACGGTCATCGACCTGCCGATGGTGTCGGCCTTCTACCAGCAGGCGATGGGCCTGACGGTTCTCGAAACATCCGCCTCGGGCGAAACGCTCGGCGTCGCCGGCCGGCCGCTCCTGACGCTGACGACGGGCAGCAATGCCGCGCGCGCGCCGCGCAATGCGCCGGGCCTCTTCCACACCGCCTTCCTCGTGCCGAACCGCAAGGAGCTCGGCCGCTGGCTGGCGCATGCTGCGCAAAACAACGTGCCGCTCACCGGCGCCTCGGACCACCTCGTCAGCGAGGCGATCTATCTCGACGATCCCGAAGGCAACGGCATCGAGATCTACCGCGACCGTGATCGCGCCGAATGGACCTACATTGCCGATGGCACGGTGAAGATGGCGACGCACCGGCTCGACTTGCAGGCGCTCTACGACGAGGCGCCGAAGGATGGCTGGACGGGCCAGGAAAACGGCACGGTGATCGGCCATATCCACCTCCAGGTCTCGAACATCCCCGAAGCGAACGCCTTCTTCCACGACGTGCTGGGCCTCGACATCATGACGACCTATCCGGGCGCGAGCTTCTTCGCCACCGGCAAGTATCACCATCATGTCGCGGCAAATGTCTGGAATTCGAGCGGCCAGCCGAAGCGCCAGGCGGGCATGACCGGCCTTGCCGACTACACGATCCGCTTCAACGATCCGGCGAAACTGGGCGGTGCCCTGAAGAAGCTCGACGAACTGGCGATCGCCACCACGCGCTCCGGCGACACGGTTTCTCTCGTCGATCCCTGGGGCATCGGCCTCAAGCTCTCGGCCTGAACGACAGCATAGCCTTGCCTTTCCGGAACCAGATCGGTGAAAACGGTGTTTTGCTTTAAACGCCGTTTTCGTCGATTTTGGGCACAGCTAAGGGAGAGGCAGCATGACCGAGCCATTGACGATCTGGACATATGACTGGGTGCCGGGCGGCAAATCCGGTCCGCGCGGTTTTGTTCGCGACCTCCGGCTGCGCTGGGCCTGCGAAGAAGCGGGCCTCGACTATGACGTCCGCTCCGTCTCGTTCCACCACCGCGGCGCGGAGCATTTTGCCCGCCAGCCGTTCGGCCAGGTGCCGTTCCTGGAGGACGGCGATATCAATGTCTTCGAAAGCGGCGCCTGTCTTCTCTATCTCGCCCGGAAAAGCGAAACACTGATGCCCCGCGACCGCAAGGGCGAGGCGGAAACGCTGGAATGGACGATTGCGGCGCTCAATTCCATCGAGATGGTGACGGTGCCCTGGTGGTTCATCGGCCTTTCCAAGGGCGCGGAAAACCCGCTCGAAGGCTGGGTGCTCCAGCGCCTGACACATCTGGAGGCGGTGCTGGCGGAGCGCGAATGGCTCGCCGCCGGACGGTTTACCGTCGCCGATCTGCTGATGGCCGACGTGCTTCGCGTGCCGAAGGTCAAGGCGGCCGGCGATTTCCCCGCGCTGAAATCCTATGTCGAGCGGATCTGCGCGCGCCCTGCCTTCAAGCGCGCCCATGACGGCCAGATGGCGCATTTCGCGCAGGCCGACCCTCAGTCGTAGAGATAATGCGCCGCCCAGTCCTCGTGCGGCACCACGTCGCCGACCTTGTACTTGAAGGCGTGGACCTCCAGCCGGTCGGCGCTCGCCTCGCATTTGTAGGACAGCCGATACCACTCGCCCTTGCTGCGGAACACCGCGCCGCGCGTCTTGATGGTGGTGCCGTCGAGCTTCGGGTCGCCGAACGCGTAAGCGATCACCTTGTCCGGGCGAAAGCCGCCCTTCCCGTCGCCGATCTGGTCCATCGCCTCCATGTCGCAGCGCTGTTCCAGCCGCTCTTCCGGCGTCAGCTTTTCGAGCTGGCTGCGCAGCCGGGCATCGATCGCCAAAGCCGGCGATGCCGCCATCGGCGCAAGAACCAGGGTGCAAAGGGCGATTTGAAGCCCGATTGCCTGCCGTTTCACCTGTCTGCCTCCTCTTGGTCTCGTCATTTGCGACGCTTCAATTCGGGGTCGGCGGGCAATATGGCCATTTCACGACACATGACAACCCACCAGCGGTTTCAAGCGACCTCTTATGGAACTTCCACCTTGCCCGGGCGTTTCAGGCGCGGATCGGGGAACGCACCATGCACGAAATTCTAGGAAAACCGGCTGAACGGCGGCTCTTGCGGGGCAGCATCGATCTCGAAAAGAACCTTCGGGAAGACGCCCCGCGCCGTTACGGCCTCGACATTGCCGCCGCCTGGGCGGCGATCGGCATCTTCGCGATCATGGCGATGGCCGTCGTCTATCTGATGGCGCCGATCCTCATTCCGCTGTGTCTCGCCGTGGTGACTGGTCTCATCTTCGGCGTCGCCGCGGAAAAGTTGAACGAGTTCGGCATCCCGCCGCTGCCGACCGCGCTGCTGCTGGCCGGCCTGTTCGGGCTTGGCCTGTTCTTCCTGGTGGGTCTACTCGCCGACCCGATCACCCAGCTCGCCGCCAATGCGCCGGATCTCGTGCGCGGCGCTTATGACCGCATCACGCCGCTGTTTTCCCGCCTTGGCTGGCTGAACATCAGCCACGAAACCTTTCAGAGCGGCGGAATGACGATGGAGAAGGTGCTGGAGAACACCGGCAGCATTCTCGGCATCCTGTCCTCAAGCCTCACCCCCGCCCTCCTGCAGGGCATGATCTTCTTTGCCGCCCTCGTGCTCTTCCTCTCGGCACGCCTGAAGCTTCGGCAGATGATCATCATGGCCTTCCCGCGCCGCGGCCAGCGGCTCACCACCATTCGCATCATGAACGCCATCGACAGCGCGCTCGGCTATTATTTCGCGACCGCCGCCCTCGTCTATGGCGCACTCGGCGTGGTCACCGCGCTGATCACCTGGGGCGGCGGGCTCGCCATGCCGGCGCTGTGGGGGCTTTTCGCGTTCCTGTCCTCCTTCGTGCCCTTCCTCGGCGTGACGCTGATGACCATCGCGCTCGCCACAGCCGGCGTGCTGACGCACGAGACGTTGATGATGGGCCTGATGCCGGCGCTGGCCTTCTTCCTGGTGCACCTCGCCATGGAAAACCTCGTCATGCCGGCGGTGATGGGCAAGCGGCTGGAGGTCAACGCCTTCATCATCTTCACCGCCATCATCTTCTGGACCTGGATGTGGGGCGCCGCCGGCGCCATGCTGGCCCTGCCGCTCTCGATCATCGGCATGACCATCGCCGACGAACTGCGCCCCGCCAAGCGCAAGGCGAACAAGCGCAACCTGCCGGGTTGACCAGAAAGTTCCGCCAGCCGCATTGATGCCGGCGCCGGGGGTCTCTATCTGTTTGATCCCGCCTAGCGATTTGCCGGAGTGAAACCGTGTCCGTCTTCCAAAACCTGCCCGCCGCCCCCGTCGCCGCCAAGAAGCCGCTCTCCGATACCCGTCACGGCATCACCCGCACCGACGATTATGCCTGGTTCCGCGACGAGAACTGGCAGGCGATGTTCAAGGATCCCACGATCCTCCAGCCGGAGATCCGCACCCATCTGGAAGCGGAGAACGCCTATATGACGGCGGCGATGGCCGACACGGAAGCGCTGCAAAAGGTGCTGTTTGCCGAGATGCGCGGCCGCATCAAGGAGGACGACAGTTCCGTGCCGATGAAGGACGGTCCCTTCGCCTATGGAACGTCCTACGTCACCGGCGGCGAGCAGCCGCGCTACTTCCGCGAACCGCGCGAGGGCGGCGACCGCAAGCTCCTGCTCGACGGCGACAAGGAGGCCTCCGGCAAGGACTATTTCCGGCTTGCCGGCATCAGCCATTCGACCGACCATTCGCTCGGCATCTGGGGTTATGACGACAAGGGCTCGGAATATTTCACGCTGCGCGTGCGCGATCTTGCGACCGGCGAGGACCGTTCCGACACGCTCGACAACACCGGCGGCGACGGCGTCTGGGCGCCGGATGCGAAGAGCTTCTTCTATACCGCGCTCGACGAGAACCACCGCCCCTCGAAGATCTTCCACCACATCCTCGGCGAGCGCCAGGAGAACGACCGGCTGGTCTACGAGGAGAAGGATGCGGGCTTCTTCATGTCGGTCGGCGGCTCGCTGATCGACGATTACATCTATATCGACATCCATGACCACGAGACGAGCGAATACCGCCTGCTCTCGACCAAGGATCTGCTCGCGACGCCCGTCATCGTGACGCCGCGCCAGACGGGGCTCGAATATTCGATGACGGAGGGCGGGGACGTCTTCTACATCCTGACCAATGCCGACGGCGCCAAGGACTTCAAGATCATGCAGACGCCGGTGACGGCGCCGGGCCGCGAGAACTGGAGCGAGGTCGTGCCGCATCGCGCCGGCACGCTGATCCTCAACCACATGGCCTATGCCCGCCACCTCATTTGGCTGGAGCGTCACGAAGGCCTGCCGCGCATCGTCGTGCGCGACCGTAAGACCGGCGAGGAACACGCCATCGCCTTTGCGGAGGAAGCCTATTCGCTCGGCCTTTCGGGAGCTGCGGAATATGACACGGATGTCATCCGCTTCTCCTATTCCTCGATGACGACGCCCTCGCAGCTCTTCGACTACAATATGGCGACGCGCGAGCGCACGCTTCTGAAGACCCAGGAAGTGCCCTCCGGCCACAATCCGGACGACTATATTACCCGCCGCGTCTTCGCCCCAGCCTTCGACGGTGAGCAGGTGCCGGTCACCCTGCTCTACCGCAAGGATACGCCGCTCGACGGCTCCGCGCCCTGCCTGCTCTACGGCTACGGCGCCTACGGTATCACCATCCCGGCGTCCTTCAACACCAATTGCCTGTCGCTCGTCGACCGCGGCTTCGTCTATGCCATCGCCCATATCCGCGGCGGCAAGGACAAGGGTTTCGCCTGGTACGAAAACGGCAAGATGGACAGGAAGACCAATACGTTCAAGGACTTCATCGCCGCTGCCGACTATCTGAATCAAGAGAAGTTCACGTCCTACGCGAAGATCGTCGCCGAGGGCGGCTCGGCCGGCGGCATGCTGATGGGGGCCATCGCCAACATGGCGCCGGAAAAATTCGGCGGCATCATCGCCGCCGTGCCCTTCGTCGACGTGCTCAACACCATGCTCGACGACACCCTGCCGCTGACGCCGCCGGAATGGCCCGAATGGGGCAACCCGATCGACAGCAGGGATTTCTACCAGCTGATGGCCAGCTACTCGCCCTACGACAATGTCGAGGCGAAACCCTACCCCGCTATACTCGCGCTCTCCGGCCTCACCGACCCCCGCGTCACCTATTGGGAGCCCACCAAATGGGTCGCCAAGCTGCGCGAAAAGACCACCGGCAGCGAGCCCATCCTCCTCAAGACCAACATGGGCGCGGGCCACGGCGGCGCGTCGGGTCGCTTCCAGCGACTGGAGGAGATCGCGTTCGAGTATGCGTTTGCGATCAAGGTTGCGGGGAAGATGTAGGATTCGTTTTTCCCTGAATTACCCGAGGCACAACTCAGGCGTCATTGCCCTCCTGTCACGGCGGGAGACTCTGCGGTTATGTAAAAAGACATAGTAGAATTGGGGATTGAAAGCGCTTTTAAAACTCTGGATGGTCGTTGCGTCGCACACCACAAGGGATAGAAAATGCGTCGTCACCAAGACCAAATCCGCTATCTTCTTGAACTCGTTCAGCATCTTTCGCGCCAAGATGGCATGTCATTGCTTGCCTATCTTACCGCTGTTGCACTGGACGAGAACAAAGAGATTGTGGATAGCGCTTCAAGACACCGGATACGCTTGAGTACCGCGTAACCGGAATAGATTAGAGCAGGCGGCCGTTAAACGCCAATAGTCGGTGGCACCATCGAGACTTTTGAGCCGGCCTTAGTGCCGGCTTTTTCTCTGCCTTTGCGCTGCTGCACTGAGCGCGCCTACCGGAACGCCCCCACACATTCCTGCAAGTCGTTCAGCATCGCGCTCGAACCCTTCAGGCTTGTCTCCACATCCCCGATCCGGATGTGGTTGCCGCGTTTCAGGGCGTCGATGACCGAGCGGTCCTTGCCGAGGTCGTAGGCGATTTCGCGTTGGCCGTAGGATTTGCCATGGATGTCATAGCCCTGGCCGTCGTCGATCCAGTATTTGGCGTCCTTCGTGTAGTCGTCGGCATAGTCGTAGGACGTGTCCTGGAAGCCGAAGGTGACGTGGCCGTCGTCGTACCAGCGGAAGGCGGCGTAGCGGTCATCGCCGCTGCGGCGGATGGCGCGGCAGTTCAGGAAGCGGCGATCGTCGGAGAAGTCCGCGACGATGTCCCAGCCGCCGACCGAACGCGACGACCGGTACGGGTCGGCATCCGAACCGTAGCCGTCGTCGTGGCTCGACGAAGAGCTTTCGCCATAGGCATCCGTCTTCGTCTCGTGGCTCGAGGCGCTGTCGTAGCTGTCCGTCTTGGTGTCGTGGCTTGCGCTGTCGTTCGACGCGTGTTCGTCGTGCGGGAAGTCGCGCAGCGCATCGCGGTACTTGTCGTAGAAGCCGAGGCGGCGCACGTCGACGAATTCGAACTCGTAGTCCTCCAGCGAGCGCACGCTGTTGTCACGGAAGCGAACGAGGCCGCGGAAGCGCAGGCAGCCGTCGCCGCATTCCACCTCGTCGACATATTCACGGGCGTTGTCGTCCGGCGTCTTCACTGCAATGCCGAGCCCGTGGCGGCGCTCCTCGTTGATCGCACGGAACATCAGCGACTGCGAATAGCCGCGGCGGTCCTCGTCGAAATAGTCGTAGATCGCGCGCTCCTCGCTAGGGCTCAGGTCATCCTCGGTCGCCACATAGATCTGGCGCTCGGGAATGCTGGCCGAGGTGATGATGTTGCGCAGGCGCTCATGCGAATAGACGGTGGAGAAAAAGGAGAGGTAGTCGCATTTTTCCGGCGGATACCAGAAGCTGAAATCGATCAGCACCAGCTGGCCGTCCTTGTAGACGTCGGACAGGCGGCGGTCGCGCTGGTTGCCGCCGAATTCGAGCCGGCCGCAGGGATCGTGCCGGTCGTTGGACACCGAGAGGATGGGCATCTCGCCGGTATCCTCGTGGTCGCCTTCGAAGCGGCGGCCGAGCAGGTCGATCTTGCGCTGGGCGATATAGGCGAAGGCGCCTTCCGGATAGCGGCTGAGGTAGCGGTCATAGGCCTCGCGGTTGTCGGCGAGCGAAGCGAATTCGTAGAAGGCGATTTCCGCCTCGTCGACCTTGGCGTCCTTGGCGCTCAGCGCGAACTTGCCGTAGTCGGCGTCGCTCTGCCAGGTCTCCTGCTTGCCCTTGCTGCGCTCCTTGACGATCTCGCCGACCTTGCGGAAGGCGTCCTCCAGCACGATGCCGGGAATGCTGATCGCATCGACGAAGGCGGAGGCGAAGGGGCTGATCGGCGTGCCCTCGTAGTCGTAGGTCGTGCCGGGCGCCGACGCATAGGCATAGTGGATGCCGTCGGCATTCTTCGGCTCGGCAAGGCCGTCCTGGATGTCGCGCAGCAGCACGAAGGGGTTGTCATGCGCGGCGTCGAACAGCACGACCTTGAGGCCGGTGCCGAGCTTGCGCAGCGTCGCGGTGACCTCGGAGACGACGAGCGAGCGATTGCGCAGGCCCGTCAGCGTGCGGCCCGAGGCGTCGGTCGGCAGCAGGTAGTTGTCGCCGTCGATCTGCACGGCATAACCGGAGAAATAGACGAAGAGCACCGGGTTTTCGACCTTCTCGGCCACCCGGGTGAAGTTGTTGAGCGCCGAGAGCATGCCGAGATGATCGGCATCGGTGACGCGCGTCACGGAGAAATCCGCCCGCTCCAGCGCCTCGCCGACAAGGTCGACGTCGTTCAGCGGGTTTTCCAGCGGCTCGGCATCCTCGTATTCCGCATTGCCGATGATGAGCGCGTAGCGTTCGGCGGCGAAGGCCGCAGGCGCTGCGAGGAGAAAGAGACAGGCGGCAAGCGCCCCGATCAACCGATGGATAGTCCGCTGCACGATACCCTCCCTGAGGACATGACCGAGGCGGCCGGTACGCCGGCAACCGGAAATTCGCTCACCCATTACATGCTGAAGAAAGGGACGGACGACACCGCCTGCTTATTCAGTGGGTTATGAAATTCGATCTTCGCCCGGCCCGCAAGAGCCCGGCGGGACAAAACGGGGATGTGCCGTCAGGAGCCGGTGCAGGCGGCCACCAGCGTGTCGATCGCCGCCTTCGATCCCTTGAGCGGGAAGTCGACCGGCGGCAGTTTCGTTTCGGGATAGGCGACAGTGAGCGTCTTGCCGGCCTTGAGGCGCGCGACGAGCGGCCCCTTGATCGGGAAATCGCTGACCATGGCGTTGTCCATCGCCTCGTGGTGCGCCTCACCGTCGAAGGCCTCGCCATCGACGGTGAGGCGCAGCGGGCTTAGAAACTCCGGCCCGTCGCCCGGCGGAAAATCCGCCGCCTGCACGAGGAAGCGCAGAGAAAGCTCGCTTTCCGCGCCGCATTTCAGGAAGAGATCATAGGTCTCGCCGCCGGCCGCCTGGCAGACGGAGGCCATCATGATGCGCCCCTCTTCCTCCTCCGACATGCCGGCGCTCCAGGGGTCGCAGGTTTGGGCGAAGGCGAGCGACGGGAAGAGGAAAACGAGAGCGAGATAACGCATCCTGTCAAAACCCCCAAATTGGCGGACGGGCAAATTCCACCCGCGACGGTAGCACCCCGCCCAAAGGGCGACAAGCGGACAGACCCTTTCATTCCTGTCGCCAGTCGCTACCTATAGAAAACGAGAAAAAAGCCGGACGAGGATGTCATGAACGAGGCAAGCAACCCAAAGCCCATGGGCAAGGCATTCGCCTTCGACAACAGCTATGCGCGCCTACCGGACATCTTTTTCGCGCCCGTCGATCCGACACCGGTGGAAGCGCCGCAGGTGATCAAGTTCAACCGGGCGCTGGCCCAGGAACTCGGCCTTGACGCCGATGCGCTGGAGCGGCATGGCGCGGGCTATTTCTCCGGCAACGTGCCCCTGCCCGGCGGGCTGCCGCTCGCCATGGCCTATGCCGGCCACCAGTTCGGCCGGTTCGTGCCGCGGCTCGGCGATGGCCGTGCCATCCTGCTTGCCGAGGTGATCGACCGCAACGGCAGGCGCCGCGATATTCAGCTGAAGGGCGCCGGCCAGACGCCCTATTCGCGCCGCGGCGACGGGCGGGCCGCGCTCGGGCCGGTGCTGCGCGAATATATCATCAGCGAGGCCATGCATGCGCTCGGCATCCCGACGACGCGGGCGCTCGCCGCCGTCGCCACCGGCCAGGCGGTCTATCGTGACCGGGTGCTGCCGGGCGCCGTCTTCACCCGTGTGGCCGCCAGCCATATCCGCGTCGGCACCTTCCAGTTCTTTGCGGCGCGCGGCGAGACCGAGAACGTGCGCGTGCTCGCCGACCATGTCATCGACCGGCACTATCCGGACCTGAAGGGCGCCGAAAAACCCTATCTCGCGCTGCTCGATGCGGTGGCGGACCGGCAGGCGGCGCTGATCGCCAAATGGCTCGGCGTCGGCTTCATCCATGGCGTGATGAACACGGACAACATGACGATTTCGGGCGAGACGATCGACTTTGGCCCCTGCGCCTTCATGGACCGCTACGATCCGCGCACCGTCTACTCCTCGATCGACCAGCACGGGCGCTACGCCTTCGGCAACCAGCCGGCGATCGGCCAGTGGAACATCGCACGGCTCGCCGAAGCGATGCTGGCGATCCTCGACGAGAACGAGGACAAGGCGCTGGAAGCGGCAAACGCCGCCGTTACCCGCTTCATGGAGCGGTTCCAGGAGCACTGGAAGGCGGTGATCCGCGCCAAGACCGGCCTCGGCAGCGAGGAGCAGGATGTCGACCAGGCGCTGATCCGCGACCTTCTCGTGATCCTCTACGAACAGAAGGCCGACTATACGCTCGCCTTCCGGCGCCTCGCCGATGCGGCCGAGGACAGTGCGGCGGATGCCGCACTCGGCGAACTCTTCGAAGATCCGAATGCGCTGACGCCCTGGCTTGCCGCCTGGCGCGACCGGTTGTCGCAGGATGCCACCGCGCCGCAGACCCGCGCAGCCGCCATGCGCAAGCTCAACCCGGCCTTCATTCCGCGCAACCACAAGGTCGAGGAGGCGCTGAATGCGGCGATCGACCATGGCGATTTCTCGCTGTTCGAGGCGCTGAACGACCTGCTTGCCAGGCCCTACGAGGACCAGCCGGCCTTCGCCGCCTATGCCGAGCCGCCAAGGCCCGGCGAGGAGATCACGGCAACCTTCTGCGGAACGTGAGGCGCTTTACAAGTAGAGATTGCGCAAAAACTAGAAATGCGGCAGCATTGAAGCATCCCGGCTCCGCCCTAATTTCTCCCACGTCCCTCCTTGAGCCGGACGTCATGTCGGCCCCCTCCTCCCCCGGCCGGCATCGCTAACGGAGACTGCCATGTTGCTCACGCTGACCGCCGCCCTCTTCGCCATCATCGGATTGGTGCTGACGGGCGGAGGCGGGTGGCTGCTGTCGCTCGGCGGCAGCCCCTATTACCTCGTCACCGGCATTGCCTTCATCGTCACTGCCATCCTGCTTGTGCGCCGCTCCAGTGCGGCGCTGTGGCTCTATGCGCTGATCATTCTCGGCTCGCTCGGCTGGGGCATCTGGGAAGTCGGCTTCGACTGGTGGCAGCTTGGGCCGCGCGGCGGCGTCATCGTGCTGCTCGGCCTGTGGCTGATGCTGCCCGCCATCCGCCGGCCGCTCGGTTTTGCCAGCCCCACCGGCACAAGCTATGCCGCCTCCGCCCTGCCGCTCGCGGTCGCCGTGCTCGTCGCGATCGGCGTTGCCGGCTTTTCGCTGACGCAGGACCCGCATGACATGGCCGGCGACCTGCCGACCGATATCGTCAACGCCACGCCCGCACTCGGCGGCAACGTGCCGGCCGGCGAATGGCACCAGTATGGCCGCACGCAATATGGTCAGCGCTATTCGCCGCTCGACCAGATCAACACGGACAATGTTTCGACGCTCAAGGTCGCCTGGCAATACCAGACCGGCGACGTGAAGCTGCCCGACGACGTCGGCGAGACGACCTACCAGGTGACGCCGCTGAAGGTGGGCGACACGCTGTACATGTGCACGCCGCACAATTGGGCGATCGCGCTCGATGCCGCGACCGGCAAGGAGAAGTGGAAATATGATTCCAACTCCGGCATGAACCCGGACCGCCAGCACCAGACCTGCCGCGGCGTGACCTATTATGCCGACCCCGCCGCCACCGCCGGCACGACCTGCGCCACCCGCGTCTACCTGCCCACCTCGGACGCCCGCCTGATCGCGCTCGACGCGGCCACCGGCGATGTCTGCACCAGCTTCGCCCAGAACGGCGTGCTGCAGCTCGAACAGGGCATGCCCTTCAACCCGGCCGGCTACTACTATTCCACCTCGCCACCGGTGATCACCGACGGCAAGATCATCATCGGCGGCGCGGTCAACGACAACTATTCGACCCAGTCGCAATCAGGCGTGATCCGCGCCTTCGACGTCAATTCCGGCGCGCTCGTCTGGAACTGGGATTCCGGCAATCCGGACGTCACGACGCCGCTGCCGGAAGGCCAGGTCTATACCGTCAACTCGCCGAATTCCTGGTCGGTCTTCAGCTATGACGAGGCGCTCGGCCTGGTCTATATCCCGCTCGGCAACCGCGTGCCCGACCAGCTCGGCATGGGCCGCAGCGAGCATGTCGAGAAGTATTCGTCCTCCATCGTCGCGCTCGACATCAAGAGCGGGGCCGTTCGCTGGGTGCGCCAGACGGTGCACCACGACCTCTGGGACATGGACGTGCCGGCCCAGCCGGCGCTGATCGACATCACCCGCGAGGGCGCCACCATCCCCGCCCTCGTCGGCCCGACCAAGCAGGGCGACATCTACGTGCTCGACCGGCGCACCGGCGAGCCGATCATCGGGGTCAAGGAAATTCCGGCGCCCACCGGCGCCATCCCGGAGGATTTCACCGCGCCCACCCAGCCGATCTCCGACCTCACCTTCTCGCCCCCGCCGCTGACCGAGAAGAACATGTGGGGCATCACCATGTTCGACCAGTTGGCGTGCCGCATCGACTTCCTGTCGATGAAATACGAAGGCCGCTACACGCCGCCGTCGCTGGAAGGCACGATCGTCTATCCCGGCAATTTCGGCACGTTCAACTGGGGCTCCGTCGCGGTGGATCCGGAGCGGCAGGTGATGTTCGGCATGCCGACCTACCTCGCCTTCACCTCCCGCCTCGTTCCGCGTGACCAGATCCCGCCGAAGGGACAGGACGAGAAAGGTTCCGAACAGGGCCTCAACCGCAATGACGGCGCCCCCTACGGCGTCTTCATGGGGCCGTTCCTCGGGCCGCTCGGCATTCCCTGCCAGGCGCCGCCATGGGGCTATGTCGCGGGTGCCGACCTTGCCACCGGCAAGATCGCCTACAAGCACAAGAACGGCACGGTCATGGACATGACGCCGCTGCCGCTGCCCTTCAAGGTCGGCGTGCCCGGCATCGGCGGCCCGATCATCACCAAGGGCGGCATCGCCTTCCTCGGTGCCGCGGTCGACGACTATCTGCGCGCCTATGACGTGACGAGCGGCAACCAGCTCTGGGAAGCCCGGCTTCCCGCCGGCGGCCAGGCGACGCCGATGACCTACACGGTCGGCCAGAAGCAATATGTCCTGATCGTCGCCGGCGGCCACGGCTCCGTCGGCACCAAGCCCGGCGACTACGTCATCGCCTATACGCTGCCGTAACAACCTGTCGGTCTGCTTCAGCAGGCGCGGGTTGCCTCCCCGCGCCGGCCTTTCTACGCTCCCCTGGAGGTTCGCCCATGAAGGACGACTGGCGGCTGATCGCCGCGCCGGTGAAACATGTTCTGGTCAATTACTGGCGTTCCTCGCGCGGCCTGCTGGCGCTCGTCGCGGCGATCGTCTTCCTCTCGGCGATCTCTTCCGTCGCCGCGCCCTATCTGTTCTCCCGCCTCGTCGACACCTTGACGGCCGACCGCTTCGCCGAGATGCTGGCGGCGGGATTCGTGCTCTATGCCTTGCTGATCGGCGCATCCGCCGCGCTTCAGAACATGGTGCAGTACCTCTCCTTCATGAGCGCGCAGAACCTCAGCTTCATCGCCAGCACGAGCCTCTTCGAACGGCTGCTGAAGAAGAGCGCCGCCTTCTTCACCGAGCACAATCCCGCCGAGATCGAGAGCGCCGGGCAGCGCGGCGAAGGCGCGATGATGACGCTCGTGCAGCTCGCCCTCATCGTGTTCATTCCCGGCGCCACCCAGATTGCGCTCGCCCTCGTCATGCTTGGCGCGACGATCAACCTCGAAGTCGTGCTGATCGTTCTCGCCTATGGCGGCGCCTTCATCACGCTCACCGCCGTTGCCAACCACCGCACGCGCAAATATCTCGACGAGGCGATCAAGGCCGCCCAGGAGAACGCGAAATTCGTCGGCAATGCCATGACGGCGATGGAGACGCTGCGCCATTTCGGCAGCCATGGCTGGATGCGGGCGCGGTTTTCCGAAAAGGCCGGAGAGGAGCGCGACAACTGGATCACCTTCTGCCGCCGGCGCATCGGCTATTCGTCGCTGATGGGCGCGGGGCTTGCCGTGCAGTTCGTCGTCACCTTCCTGCTGCTCCTGCCGCGCTACCGGGCCGGCGAGTTCAGCGTCGGCGACGTCGTGCTGTTCAACACGCTGCTTTTGCAGCTCAACCAGCCCTTCGAGATGATCGGCCATGCAATCGACGACGTGGTGCGCGCCCGCGCCAACCTGCTGCCACTCGCCCGCATCTGGGCAGCACCCGAGGAACCGGATGCGGCGACCACCGGCGGCTTCTCGTCCGGCGAGGGCCGACTCGCCTTCGAGGACGTCTCCTACGCCCATGAAAACGGCCGCGGCGTCGAGAATATCAGCTTTGCCGCCGAGCGCGGCCGCATCACCTATCTCGTCGGCGAGACCGGCTCCGGCAAATCGACGCTGCTGCGCCTCGTCCTGAAATCGATCCGCCCCGCCTCTGGCCGCATCACCGTCGATGGCGTCGATCTCGACCGTGTCTCCCAGCGCGACTGGTATGGCGCGGTCGGCATCGTGCCGCAGGAGGCGGTGCTGCTCAACGATACGCTCGCCGTCAACATCGTGCTCGGCCGCGCGATGGACGAGACGCGGCTGAAGCGCGCCGCCGAAAAAGCGGCGATTCTGCCCTTCATCGAGGGCCTGCCGGAGGGTTTTGCGACGATGGTCGGCGAGCGCGGCATGAAGCTTTCGGGCGGCGAGCGGCAGCGCATCGCCATTGCCCGCGCGCTCTATGCCGATCCGGAATTCCTGTTCCTCGACGAGGCGAGTTCGGCGCTGGACGAGGCGACGGAGGCGGGAATCATGCAGCATATCCGGGGCCTTGCCGGCGACGTCACCATCCTTGCCGTCACCCACCGCAAAAACGTCATCGCGCCTGCCGATCATGTCGTGCGGCTCGGCGCGGGCCGCGTCGAGAGTGAGGTGTAAGGACCGGCAAGTCTCGCAAAAGCTGCAACCGCTAGGGTTCCCTAAAGTTGTTTCAGGGAACCATTTGCATGAAGATCGACGGCAGCATGCTTTCCGCCTACACGCTCGGCAAGCCGCGCACCCCGACGAGCGACGACAGCCTCTACAGCGGCATGGGTGGCGGCGGTTCCTCGGCCCGCAATATCCCCACCGTCAGCCCCACCGCGCCGATCTCTTCCGGCTTTGCCAATGCTCTGTGGCTGACGCAGGCGAAGCTCGACAAGGCCGAGGACGGCAGCGACGGCCTCGTCGCCGAATTCATGGAGCTTTCCAAAATGACGCCGGCCGAGCGCCTGCGCAAGGAAATGCTGGAGGAGATGGGCCTGACGGAAGAGAGCCTCGCGGCCCTTCCGCCGGAAGCGCGCGACGCGATCGAGGAAGAGATCCGCCGCGCCATGAAGCAACAGCTCGGCATCGACGAGAACCCGCAGGCAGGCACGGCGGCAGGGCAAGCCGCCGCCGGCACGGAGGAAGCGGAGGCCTGACCAGTCTCCGCTTTCATCCCCATTTTGTCCCGCATGTTTCTTGCAGTGGACCAATTGACAAACGGCGCGAAACGGAGAATATCGCGTCCATGATCAAGAGCACGCACATCGCCGCAACGTATTTTTGGCTGTTCCGATAAGGAGCGGCTGATTGATCATGTCAACAAGCCGCCGTCAGGCGGCTTTGTTGTTTCTAAGGCACCTGATGGCAGAAAACCGAAGGAGCCCGAAATGCACAATACCGTCATCAAGCTTGAACCGAATGCCCTCGAACGCCCGCCGATGCTGACCATCCGCGCCGCGCGCCCGGGCGACCTGCAGCAGATCCTCGACATGATCGCGCTGCATGCCGAATGCCACGGCGACACCGCCAGGATCTCCGCCGCCGATCTCGACCGCGACCTGTTCGGCAACAATCCCTGGGTCACGGCCCTTGTGGCCGAAGCCGGCGGACGGCTGATCGGCTACGCACTGCTCGTTCCGCTCTACCGCGCGCTGGAAGGCCTGCGCGGCATGGAGCTGCACCAGATCTTCGTGCGCAAGGACAATCGCGGCCACGGCATCGGCCGCCACCTCGTTTCCCGCGCCCGCGAGCACGCCCGCATTGCCGGCTGCGGCTACCTTTCCGTGAGCGCCGCGACCGGCAATTTCGGCGCGCACCGCTTCTACGAGCAGATGAATTTCCGCGCCGGCCCGGTCACCGGCATGCGCTACGTACAGGCGCTGGGCTGAAGCGCCGAAACAAGAGGAGGCCATCATGGCGAAGCGACTGGCAATCGTTCTGACGGAGGGTTACGCCGACTGGGAATGCGGGCTGCTGATGGCGACGGCGCGCGGCGACTGCGGGGCGGAAACCGTGGTGCTGACGCCCGGCGGCGCCGGCGTCACCTCGCTCGGCGGCGTCTCCATCAGTTCAGCCGGGGCGGTAGAAGCGGTTTCGCCCGACGGTTTCGACGTGCTGGTGCTCTGCGGCGGCACGATCTGGCAATCGGATGCCGCGCCCGACCTATCGGCTCCGGTCGGGCGTTTCATGGCCGCCGGCAAGCCCGTCGCCGGGATCTGCGACGCCACGCTGGAACTCGCCCGCCTCGGCCTGCTCGACGATCGTGCCCATACCGGCAATTTTTCCGGGCAGATGAAGCAGGTCGGCCCCGCCTATCGGGGCGAAGCGCTCTACCGCAACCAGCCGCAGGCCGTGCGCGACCGCGGCGTCATCACCGCCTCGGGTGCCGCACCCGTCAGCTTTGCCCGCGAAATCCTCAACGCCATCGGCCTCGGCTCGGACGAACTGTTCGGCTATCTCGGCATGTACGGCGATGAACATAAAAAGGCACCGGCCTGATCCGACGAACCTCGCCGCTCCCCCCTCTGCCCTCACCGCACGGGGATCGCCTTCAGATAGGCGGCGATGGCGTCGCGGTCTTCCTTGGGCAGTTGCGCCATGTTCTTCTGCACCGAAACCATGGCGCCGCCGACACTGTCGAAGTCGGGGGTGAAGCCGGTTTCGAGGTAGTTGGCGATGTCGCCGGCGCTCCAGCTGCCGAAGCCGCCCTCGGCCGGCGTGATGTTGGGCACGCGCCCCTCGCCTTCCGGGTTCGGCCCGCCCGCCAGCCACTGGTCGGTCTTCAGCCCGCCCAGCATGTCGCGCGGAGTGTGGCATTCGCCGCAATGGCCGGGGCCTTCGACGAGATACTGGCCGCGCTTGACCGTCTCGTCGGCATTCGCCAGTTCGACGCGCGGCGCCTCGTTCAGGTAGAGGAACTTCCAGCCGCCGAGCGCCAGGCGGATGTTGAACGGGAACGGCAGCTCATGCCCGGGCGCGACATTCGTGCTCTTCGGCAGGGTCTTGAGGTAGCCATAGAGGTCGTTGATGTCCTTCACCGTCATGCGCGCATAGGAGGCGTAGGGGAAGGACGGATAGAGATGTTCGCCGTCGCGGCCGGTGCCGCGCTTCATGGCGTCGCCGAATTCCGAGAGCGTCCACGCCCCGATGCCTGCCGTCTCGTCCGGTGAAATGTTCGGCGCGTGGAAGGTGCCGAAGGGGCTCTTCAGCGCCAGCCCGCCGGCCAGCACCAGCTTCTGGTCGTCCGCCGCCCCCGGTGCCGCATGACAGCTCGAACAGCCGCCGGCATGGAAGATGCGCTCACCGTTCGCGAGATCCGGTTCGCCCGCCGCAGCCCAGGTCTCCGCCGGCAGCCGCTCGGGCGCCGTGAGGAAGACAAAGGCGCCCGCGCCGAGCGCGCCCAGCACGACGATCCCGCCGAGGAGTTTTTTCAGTGCCATGAGCCATTCCCTCTCGCCGCCTGCGCGATCCTGTCCTTGCGGATCGAAACGTCAACGCACCGCCCCGGACGGAGGCCGGGACAGTGCTTGTTTTTCTGGGGTGGAGCCGGCCTACCGCGCCTATTTCTTAACGCGGTAGACCTCATGACAGCCGCCGCAATTCGGACCGATCGTGCCGAGGGCGGCACCCACGCCCGCCTGGTCGGCAGGCATGCTGGCGAGCACCGTGTCGGCATCCGTTCCGAGCTTCAGCGACTTGGCCTTGAAGTCGTCCATCGCTTCCCAGATCTTCGGGCTGGCTTCGGTTTCATGGCCCGTCTCGGAGCCGGCCGGGAACTGGTCCGGGAAAGCCTTGCCGACTTCGCTGATCGTGGTCAGCGATGCCTTGACGATCTCCGCGTCATAGGGCTTCTCGCCCTTGGCAATGCCGGCGAGCGCGCCCATGGCACCGCCCACACTCTTCATCATGCCCTGGCGCACGACCTGCGGTTCGTCCGCCGCGATGACCGCGCCGGCGCCGATGGCCGCAAGCACGGCCGCGGCCGCCAATGTCCTGAACTTCATCAAGTTCTCCCGATTGCTGGCGGCCGGTTGTTTCCGCGCCGCCGGTTTAACGATGCATGAGCATGATTGCATTTTGAACGATTCCAGACAGTAAAATCTTTTTGATGGAACCTGTCGCGAAAGCGCCCGCCTGCCGCTGCTACATGAAGCGTTCCTTAACCTCGGCATGGCAGGTTTTTCGCAAGTGTCGCCCCGAGGGGTCCCGCATGCGAAAAGCCGCCTCCCCCCTGTTTTCCGTCGCCCTTCTCGCCACGATCGTCGGCGCGGTCTTTGTCGTGATGCTGGCAATCGACCCCGGCACGCTGACATTGCAATGGACGGACAAGGATTTCGCCAATTACTGGATGGCGGCGCGGCTGGCGCTGGAAGGCCGCGCGCTCGACGTCTTCGGCCCGCATGAGAGCTATCTCGCGCATCTGCGCTCGTTTTTTGGCGCCGATTATCCCTGGCGCGCCTGGAGCTATCCGCCGCATTACCTGCTGCTGATGCTGCCGCTGGGGCTTTTCACCTACAAGTTCGCCCTCATCCTCTTCCTCCTCGTAACCTTTCTCCTGCTGTGCGGCGCACTGCACCTTGCCGCCCGGCAGATGAAAGGATGGCAGCTTCTCCTTTTGCTGCCGGTCGCGCTTACGAACGCCTTCGTTGTGCAGAACGGCTTCCTGCTCGGCGCGCTGCTGATCGCCGGGCTTGCGCTGCGCGACAGCCGGCCGGTGCTGGCGGGCATCTGCTTCGGGCTTTTGACGGTGAAGCCGCAGCTCGGCGTGCTGCTTCCCCTGCTCTTGCTGTGGGAGCGCCGGTGGCCAGCCATTGCCAGCGCCGTCGTGACGGCGCTGGCCCTCTTCCTGCTCTCGGTCTCCCTGTTCGGCATCGAGGCCTGGGCGGGGTTCTTCCACTATGTCACGCCTTACCAAGTGCATGTGATGAAGGAACTGACGGGCCTGTTCCTCCATATGATGCCCACCGTCTTCGGTGCGATCCGCAGCCTGGATTTTGACGCGTCGATGGCCTTCGCGGTCCACCTGCCCTTCGCGGTGCTGGCGCTCGTCCTCTTCGGTTACAGCCTTCTGCGGCTCGACCAGCCGGAGGCGCGCGCGGCGAGCACGGTCTTTGCCACGGCGATGGTCATGCCCTATCTGGCGAGCTACGATCTTGTGGCGCTCGTCGCAGCCGCCGTGCTCTGGATGGATCTCAGGCCGTCGTCCCTCGCCTTGCGTTTCGCCTTGTTTTGCCTCGCCTGCGTGCCGCTGGTCATGCCCCTCCTCAGCCTCCTCGGCTGGCCGGTCGCGCCCGTCGTCATCCTCGCGACCTGGCTCGGCCTTCTCGGCCGTGACGGCGCGCTGCCGCGTCTCACAAGGCGCCCCAGCCCCGCCACAATGTGAATGCCGCGATCGCCACCAGCAGCACGCCCGCCGCACGGCCAATGAAGCGGGTGGCCGCAGGGCTGCCGATCAGTGCGTCGCGGCTGCGGGCCGCGGCAAGCGCCAGCCCGCCATAGACCGCCAGCTGCGTCACCCAGATCATCAGCAGCATGACCGTCGCCTGCCGCCACAGCGGGCCGAATTCCGGGCGCAGGAACTGCGGGAAGACGGCGAGCATGAAGAGATAAGCCTTCGGGTTCATCAGGCTCGTCAGCGCGCCCTGGCGGAAGCGGGTCAGCATGCCCCGCCGGTCGAGGCTGTCGACGGCATCGATGGTGATCGACGATCGGAAGAGCTGCCAGCCGATCCAGGCGACATAGGCGGCACCCAGCACCAGCAGGATATTGAACAGGTTCGGCGCGAAATGCAGCAGCATGCCGACGCCGAGCGCCGCATAGAGCGTGTGCACGAGCCCGCCGGCCATGATGCCGAAGGTCGCCGACAAGCCGGCCTTGCGCCCGCCGGAAAGCGAGCTTGCGAGCACGAAGACCATGTCCATGCCCGGCACGATGATGATGCCGGAGACGAGCAGGAAGAAGAGCCAGAGGTTTTCGCTGTAGGTCATGTCAGTTGTCCGTTATCATAAACCGCTCGGAAGCGCCGTGCTTCCTTTTGTTTCAAGCGCTTGAAGCGTGCTATAACGAAGGCCAACTGACAGGGATGTGTCAGTTGTAATGGAGACGACCATGCGCAAGGCCTCGCGGCTCTTCGAGATCATCCAGATCCTGCGGCTTGCCCGCAAGCCCGTTACCGGAGCCGAGATCGCCGAGCGGCTGGAGGTGACGGTGCGCTCGATCTACCGCGATATCGCCGCCCTTCAGGCCATGCGCGTGCCGGTCGAGGGCGAGCGCGGCATCGGCTATATCCTGCGCCCCGGCTTCGACCTGCCGCCGCTGATGTTCTCCATCGAGGAGACGGAGGCGGTGGTGCTGGCGCTGGCACTGCTGGAGCGTACCGGCGATACGGAGCTGCGCGCCGCCGCCCGCCGCGTCGGCGACAAGATCGCCGGTGCCGTGCCGCCGCCGCTGCGCCAGACGCTTTCGGCCCGCGCGCTGCACGCCTGGGGCACGACGCGGCCCCAGCCGGAGGGCATCGACCTCGCCACCGTGCGCCGCGCCATCCGCGACGAGGAAAAGCTGGTGATCGACTATCGCGACGAATATGCCCGCGCCACCGAACGCACGATCCGCCCCATCGCGCTCATCTACTATTCCGAGACGGCCAACATCGTCGCCTGGTGCGAATTGCGCAAAGCCATCCGCAACTTCCGCGCCGACCGCGTGGAAGCCTGCGAGGCAACGGGCGCGCATTTCCCCGGCGAGGGCGACAGGCTGAGGCAGGCGTGGATTTCAGGCTGGGCAGAGAACCAGCGGGGGGTGGGGTAAGGGGCTATTCCGGCCACTTTTCGGCAGGCCAATCACGCGCCGTGTGAATGACGCGAAGGATGAAGAGCGCCTCGCGTCCATCCACAACCTCGATACAATAGGCGATGACATAGGGAAGCCCGCTCACCGACTTCTCATATGTCCCGCCAACCCGGCCGAGCCGCCCGATCGGCCGCTCCCCCAGGAGAATGGCGGCCGAGTCGATCCGGCCTGCGACGGCGCGGGCTGCTGCAGGATCATCCCGGGCGATATGGCGAACCTGCTCCTTGAGGTCTTCAATGGCGGAATGCGACCAACGAACGGGTCGTTTCACGGGCGATCGCGCTCAGCTGCATCGATGATGGAATTGAGATCGGACATGGCGTCTTCATGCGAAACCGTCCGCCCGCTGCGCACGTCCTCCAGGCCTTGATTGACGCCATCGACAATCGCAAGCTCGCGGGCAACATAGGCGGAGACCGCCTCGGCCGCGAGGAAGGATCGGCTGCGCCGTGTATCCTTCGCCAACCTGTCGAGCTTTTCCTTGAGGTCCGCGCTGACGCGGATCGTCATCGTCGTGCTACTCATGTAATCACCTGTGCTTGGTTGTGTACAAGCTAGCACATTGCCTTCCAAAGAAAAACCCCGGCCGCTTCCGACCGGGGTTTCCACAAACTCGAAAAAGCCGAAGCGGCTTACTTCGTCGCGGCTTCGTAGCGCTCCAGGACGTAGTCCCAGTTGATCAGGCTGTCGACGAAGGCTTCGAGGTATTTCGGGCGGGCGTTGCGGTAGTCGATGTAATAGGAGTGTTCCCAGACATCGACGCCGAGGATCGGCTCTGCGCCGTGAACCAGCGGGTTTTCGCCGTTCGGGGTCTTGGAGATGGCGAGCTTGCCGTCCTTGACGGAGAGCCAGGCCCAGCCGGAGCCGAATTGCGTGGTGCCGGCGGCGATGAAATCGGCCTTGAACTTGTCATAGCCGCCAAGATCGGTGTCGATCGCGGTCTGCAGCGCGCCCGGCAGGCTCTTGCCGCCGCCGCCCTTCTTCAGCCACTTCCAGAAATGGACGTGGTTGTAGTGCTGGCCGGCATTGTTGAAGAGGCCCTGGTTGGTGCCGTAGGACTTCTTGACGATCTCTTCGAGGGAGAGGTCCGCGAGGCCCGCTTCCTCCGCCAGCTTGTTGCCGTTGTCGACATAGGCCTTGTGGTGCTTGTCATGGTGATATTCGAGCGTCTCGCGCGACATGAAGGGCGCAAGCGCATCGTAATCATAGGGAAGCGGCGGAAGTTCGAAAGCCATCGTGGTGTCTCCTCTTTGTTTAGACGCAATTCCGAACGCAAAACCGCGTTCCGCACTTTTGCTGGAACTGCTCTGGCGACGGAAATTTTTTTCAATGAAATCCGTGAGCGGAACATAGGAGCGGCAATCGGCAGAGGCAACCGCCCAAGTTCCAAATTTTCCTGACATCGGACAAAATCCTTCCGGTTTTCCGTGTCAGATCAATGACGAAGCGGAACGAAAACCGATTCGGGACATTTTGTCCGACACCCACCAATCCGGAGCATCCCATGCGCGTCCTTCCGCTTACCGCCCTCGTCCTCTCGCTCGCCGCGTCCGCCGCCCACGCCTCGTCCCCGGATGCCTGGGAGGAATTCCGCGCCGATGTGGAGAAGAGCTGCGTGGCGAGCCTGCCGGAAGCGCTCGGCACGCCGACGGTCTTCGTCGAGCCGACGGGCACCGAATCCTTCGGCATCGCCGCGATCGAGGGCCTGTCGCCGGAATCGAAGAGCCAGGTCACCTATGTCTGCGTCTATGACAAGCAGAAGAAGACGGTGCAGGTGACACCCGCCATCGCCGCCGAGTTCCTGCACGTGGTGCGCGAGAGCGAGCGCGAGGCCGCCGCGGCGGAACGCGCGGCGACGGGCGACAACAAGACCGTGGACGAGACGGGACAGGAATAGCCTGTCCCTTCACTCCATTATGCGTCGCCGTTCGAATGCGCCCAGTCGAAATAGAGGTCGCGGGCCTTGGCGGTGATCGGGCCGGGCTGGAGATTGCGGTCGTCGAGCCGCGTCACCGGCACCACCTTGGAATAGTTGCCGGAGGTGAAGATCTCGTCGGCCGTCTCGAAGTCCGCGAGCGTCAGCGTGGTTTCCACCACCTCGAAGCCTGCGTCCTTCAGGAGGCCAATGACGCGGCTGCGCGTGATGCCGGCAAGGAAGGTGCGGTTGGCGGCCGGCGTGAAGACGACGCCGTCGCGCACCATGAAGATGTTGGACGAGGCGGTTTCGGCGACATTGCCCAGCATGTCGCGCACCAGCGCATTGTCGAAGCCGCGCTTGCGGGCCTCCACCAGCATGCGGGCATTGTTGGGATAGAGGCAGCCGGCCTTGGCATCCGTCGGCATGCATTCGACCGTCGGGCGGCGGAAGGGCGAGAGCGTGAGCGAGGACGCCGCCTTCGGGTCGCCCATCGAGGCTTCGAACAGGCAGAGCGCGAAGCGGGTCGAGTCCGGATCCGGCGCCACGACGCTGGTCGGGGAGCCGTGCTCGGCCCAGTACATCGGCTTGATGTAGATCGCCGTCTTGCCGTCGAATTTTTGCACGCCCTCCCAGGCGAGCGCCTCGATCTCATCGGCGCCGACGGCGGCCCTGAGGCCGAGCGCTTCGGCGGAGCGGTTGACGCGCTGGCAATGGAGATCAAGGTCCGGCGCGATGTCGTCGAACCAGCGCGCGCCGTCGAAGACGGTCGAGCCGAGCCACATGGCATGCGAGGTGGGGCCGATGAGCGGCGGGTTGCCCGAAATCCATTCGCCATCCACGAAGGTCCAGGTCGTCGAGCGGGGTGCGGTATCGACTGGCATTTTTCTACTCCTTTTCGCCCATCAAGGCCCGACCGGGCGGGCCGGTCAAGTCGCAAATGCCTTCCGACAGCGCGCGGCACTTGTCCATTCAAGATGTTGAATGAATGTATCAGGGCTTGTCATGGGTCACCCGGTTGAGAGCCCGCGGGACGCGTGCGATACAAACATAAAGGGAGAACAGACATGCGCGCGATGTATTACGAGGCCTTCGAGGCGACACCGGAGATCCGCACCCTGCCGGATCCGACGCCGACTCCGGGCGGCGTGGTGATCCAGGTGGAGGCGACCGGGCTTTGCCGCAGCGACTGGCATGGCTGGATGGGGCACGATCCGGATATCCGCCTGCCGCATGTGCCGGGCCACGAGCTTGCGGGCCGCGTGGTGGCGAAGGGGAGCGCGGTCAGCCGGTTTCGCGCGGGCGAGCGGGTCACGGTGCCCTTCGTTTCCGGCTGCGGGCATTGCGGCGAGTGCCGCTCGGGCAACCAGCAGATCTGCGAGGAGCAATTCCAGCCGGGCTTCACCCATTGGGGCTCCTTTGCCGAATATGTCGCGATCGACTATGCCGACCACAATCTCGTGCACCTGCCCGAAACCATCGACTATGCGACGGCCGCAAGCCTCGGCTGCCGCTTCGCCACCTCGTTTCGCGCCATCGTCGACCAGGCGCGGGTGACGGGCGGCGAATGGGTGGCGGTGCATGGCTGCGGCGGCGTGGGGCTCTCGGCGATCATGATTGCCGCAGCCCTCGGCGCCAACCCCATCGCCATCGACATTTCCGACGAGAAGCTGGCATTCGCGCGCCAGATGGGCGCCGTCGCGACCGTCAATGCGCGTGACGTCGCCGACGTGGCGGAGGCGGTGCGCGAGATCACCGGCGGGGGTGCACATGCCTCGGTCGATGCGCTGGGCTCGCCCGTTACCTGCTTCAATTCGATCAAGAACCTGCGCCGGCGCGGGCGGCATGTGCAGGTCGGCCTGATGCTGGCCGACCATGCGACGCCGCAGATCCCGATGGCGCAGGTCATCGGCCACGAGCTGGAGATCTACGGCAGCCACGGCATGCAGGCCTGGCGCTACGACGCCATGCTGGCGATGATCGCCGGCGGCAAGCTCGCCCCGCAAAAACTCATCGGCCGCCATATCAACCTCGACGAAGCGGTGCCGGCGCTGATGGCGATGGACAAGGCGACGGATCTGGGGATCAGCGTGATTACGCGGTTTTGAGGGATTGTGCGGCCGGGCCTCGCAAAGCCCCTCATCCCGCTGCCGCGACCTTCTCCCCGCAAGCGGGGCGAAGGGACATGTGGATAGGCTTCTCCCCAAGTCTGGCGCTTGCCGTTTGGGGAAAACGGCGCATCCTTCCCTTCGCCCCGCTTGCGGGGAGAAGGTGCCGGCAGGCGGATGAGGGGCAAGCTGCACAATTGACATTCACCAGCGGATGACAGCCAATCGCCGGTGAGAATGCTGACAAGGAATCGCCGCCCATGGCCCATGCCGCCTATGTCTTCGACGCCTATGGCACGTTGTTCGACGTGCATGCGGCGGTGCGCCGCCATGCGGGCGATGTGGGGCCGAACTACCAGAGCTTTTCCGAGGTCTGGCGCGCCAAGCAGCTCGAATATTCCTGGACGCGGGCGCTGATGGGCTCTTACGCCGATTTCTGGCAGCTCACCGAACAGGCACTCGACTTCACGTTCAAGCGCATCGGCGGCGTCGATCCGGCGCTGCGTCAGAAGCTGCTCGATGCCTACTGGAAACTCGACTGCTACCCGGAAGTGCCGGCCGTGCTGAAGGCGCTGAAAAGCCGCGGCGCGCATATCGCCATCCTCTCCAACGGTTCGCCCGCCATGCTGGCCTCCGCGGTGAAGAATGCCGCGCTCGACACCGTCATCGACGACATCTTTTCCGTCGACGCGCTGAAGACCTACAAGACGGCGCCCGCCGTCTACGATCTCGTGACGACGAATTACCGGCTCTATCCGGATGCCGTCTCCTTCCAGTCCTCCAACCGCTGGGACATTGCCGGCGCCACGAAATTCGGCTTCCGCACCGTCTGGATCAACCGCAACGACATGCCGGACGAGTATTTCGACCTCGGCCCGGCGCTGATCCTGCGCTCGCTCGAAAGTCTCTGAATGGCCTGGTCCGCGGCACAATACCTGAAATTCGAAGACGAACGCACGCGGCCCGCCCGCGACCTCCTCAACCAGGTGCCGGCCGATCTCGTCGCCGGCACGGTCTACGACCTCGGCTGCGGCCCTGGCAATTCGACGGAGCTGCTGGTGGAGCGCTTTCGCGGCCGCGGCGTGCGCGGCGTCGACAATGCGGCGGACATGTTGCGGGCGGCGCGCGAGCGGTTGCCGGGCGTCGATTTCGTCGAATGCGACCTCGCGAAATGGCGGCCGCCCGAACCGGCCGCCCTGCTCTTCGCCAATGCCGTGTTCCAGTGGCTGCCCGATCATGTGGCGGTCCTGACGACCCTGATGGACGGGCTGCGCCCCGGCGGCGTGCTCGCCGTGCAGATGCCGGACAATCTTTCCGAACCGTCGCATATGCTGATGGAGGAAAGTGCGTTTTCCGACCCCTGGCGCAGCCATTTCGCCGGCGGCACGCCACGGCGAAACCCGCTCCCCGCCCCCGCCGCCTATATGGATGCGCTCGGCCCCAAGGCGGCCCGCGTCGACGTCTGGCACACTGCCTACAACCACCCGATGGCGGATGCGGGCGCGATCGTCGAATGGGTCAAGAGCACGGGCCTGCGCCCCTATCTCGACTACATCCCCGCCGAGGAGCGCAACGGCTTCCTCGCCGACTACGAGGGTCGCATCGCCAAGGCCTATGCGCCAATGGCAGACGGCCGGCGACTGTTGCGGTTTCCGCGGCTTTTTATTGTGGCGGTGAAGAAGTAACCGTCTGGCGTCTGCGCCAGAAACACCCCCCTCTGCCCTGCCGGGCATCTCCCCCTCAAGGGGGGAGATCGGATGGAGCATCGTTTCGCTCATCAGTGACGTTGCAAGGTGTGCAATGTGCTTGCCTCTTGCCAATCTCCCCCCTTGAGGGGGAGATGCCCGGCAGGGCAGAGGGGGGTGCGACGGCGCTGCCCCCTCAAATCTTCTCCACCAGAAAATCGATGAACGCCCTTATGCGCGCCGCGAGGTGCTCGTGGCCGGCGAAGACGGCGTGGACGACCTCGATGTCGCCGGGGTTGAAAGCTTCGAGCACCGGCACCAGACGGCCGGACACGATATCCGGCTCGATATGGAAGCGGCCGATGCGGGCGAGACCGACGCCGTCGAGGCAGAGCTCGCGCTGGATGGCGCCGCTGGAGACCAGCATGTTGCCGGTAATGTCGTAGGCCTCCACGGTCTGGCCATCCGCCGACAGGAAGGGCCAGTCGTCCATGCTGCGGCGGAAGTTGAAGCGCAGGCAATTGTGGGACGCGAGATCGGCGGGGTGCTGCGGCGTGCCATACTTTTCGAGGTACGCCGGGGCGGCGATGACGGCCTTGCCGCTTTCCAGCAGTTTTCGCGCCTTCAGCGAGGAATCGCGCAACGGGCCGGAGCGGATGGCGACGTCGGTGCGTTCGCCGATCACGTCAATGACGCCGTCGGTCAGCGTCAGGTCGAGCTCGATTTCCGGATAGAGCGCCAGGAAATCCGGCACCAGCGGCAGGATGTAACGCTCACCGAAGCCGACCGAGGCATTCACCCGCAGCGCGCCGCGCGGCACCACGCGTGCCCCTTCCGCCACGATGCGCTCCGTCTCGGCGATCTCCGCGAGGATGGCGCGTGCGCGTCCGAGATAGACCTCGCCTTCCGGCGTCAGCTCCAGCCGCCGCGTCGTGCGCACGATGAGGCGCGCGCCGAGCCGATCCTCGATTCGGGTGACGAGCTTGCTGATCGCCGAGGGCGACAGGCGCAGTTTTCGCCCCGCGGCGGAAAAGCTTTTCAGCTCCGCCGCCAGCACGAAGACCTCCATTTCGCCGGCCCGGTTGTCCATGTCCCGCCTTTGAATCCAATTCACATATGCTTATCCACTATGCCTCATTAACGGGCAAGTGGCTTTGCCCCATATTCCTCCCCGAACCAACATCGCAACCCAGCCAAGCCGCGCGGACCCAAGACCGCGCGCAGGGAACCGCCATGCCACTCGCCCTCTTTGCCCTGACCGTCGCGGCCTACGCGATCGGCACCACCGAATTCGTCATCGTCGGCCTCCTGCCGACGGTCGCGACCGACCTCGACATCACCCTGCCGCTCGCCGGCCTCATCGTCTCCGTCTACGCGCTCGGCGTCACTTTTGGCGCACCGATCCTGACAGCGCTCACCGGAAAACTCGGCCGCAAGCCACTGCTGATCGGCCTCATGGGCCTGTTCATCGCCGGCAACGTGCTGGCAGCACTCGCGCCGAGCTACGGCATGCTGCTTGCCGGCCGCGTGCTCTCCGCCTTCGCGCACGGCGTGTTCTTCTCCGTCGGCGCCACCATTGCCGCCGATCTCGTCGCGCCGGACCGCCGGGCTTCCGCCATCGCCATGATGTTCATGGGCCTGACCGTCGCCATCGTCACCGGCGTGCCGCTCGGCACCTTCATCGGCCAGACTTTTGGCTGGCGCGCCACCTTCTGGGCCGTTGCCGCCCTTGGCCTCGTCGCCTTTGCCGCCATCGCGCTGCTGCTGCCCTCGAACCTTCGCCGGGAAAAGCCGGCGGGCCTTCTGGAACAGGTGCGGGTGCTCGGCTCCGGCCGCCTGCTCATCGTCTTCGCCATGACGGCGCTCGGTTATGGCGGCACCTTCGTCACCTTCACCTTCCTCTCGCCGCTGCTTCAGGACATCACAGGCTTCAGCGCCAACACGGTCAGCCTCGTGCTCGTGCTCTATGGCGCGGCCATCGCCTTCGGCAATATCGTCGGCGGCAAGGTGGCGGACCGTGATCCGGTGAAGGCGCTCGCCGTGCTCTTCGTGGCCCAGGCCATCGTGCTGGTAGCGCTCACCTTCACCGCGCCCTCGCCGGTGCTGGCGCTGGTCACGCTTGCCGCGCTCGGCTTCCTGTCCTTCGCCACCGTGCCGGGCCTCCAGCTCTACGTGGTCGATATCGCCAAGCGTCACCGCCCGGCCGCCGTCGACGTCGCCTCGGCGCTCAACATCGCCGCCTTCAACCTCGGCATCGCCGCCGGTGCCTGGATCGGCGGGCTGGTCGTCGCCTCGTCGCTCGGCCTCGGCGCCACGCCCTGGGTCGGCGCCATCCTGGTCGCCGCCGCTCTCGGCCTGACGCTTGCCAGCGGCGCACTCGACCGGCGCGAAAGCCGCCAACCCGACGCCGCCTGCCAGCCGGCCTGAAATTTTTGCCCACTCGAAAGGAAATCTCCATGAAAACCGTCAACGCCCATGGCGCAAATATTCCCCAGCTCGGCTTCGGCACCTTCCGCATGCCGGAAGCCGAAGTCCTCTCCATCCTGCCGAAGGCGCTCGCCACCGGCTTCCGCCATGTCGATACCGCGCAGATCTATGAAAACGAGGCGGCCGTCGGCGAGGCCATCCAGACATCCGGCGTCGCCCGCTCCGAAATCTTCCTCACCACCAAGGTCTGGGTGGCGAATTACGGCAAGGACAAGTTCGCCGCCTCCGTTGAGGAAAGCCTCGCCAAGCTCAGGACCGACCATGTCGACCTCCTGCTGCTGCACTGGCCGAACGATGCCGTGCCGCTCGCAGACCAGATCGGCGAACTGAATGCCGTGCGCGAACGTGGCCTGGCGAAACATATCGGCGTCAGCAACTTCAACAGCACGCTGATGGCCGATGCCGTTCGCCTCAGTGCCGCACCGCTCGCCACCAATCAGGTCGAGTACCATCCTTATCTCGACCAGACGAAGGTGCTGGAGGCGGCCGCGACCAACAGCATGGCGCTGACCGCCTATTACGCCATGGCGGACGGCAAGGTGCCGAAGGAGGCGGTGCTGAAGGAGATCGGCGCGGCGCATCACAAATCGGCGGCGCAGGTCGTGCTGCGCTGGCTGATCCAGCAGCCTGATGTCGTGGCACTGACCAAGACCGCGACGGAAGGCCGGCTTGCCGAGAACCTCGCGATCTTCGACTTCGCGCTGACGCCCGACGAGATGGCGCGCATCCACGGGCTCGCCCGCCCGGACGGCCGCATCGTCAGCCCGGATGGCCTTGCGCCTGCCTGGGACCAGGCGGCCTGATCGCCCAAAACCCTCTCCCGCGGTTCAGGCCGCGGGAGATTTTCATGCCCGGAAATGCCAGACTTGGCCTCCGATTCTCCACCCGCGAGGAGGCCCTGTTGGACGATCTCGATGCCCTGCTCGCCGCGGGCGGCTCGACGGCGCTGCTTGCCGTCCGCAATGGCCGCGTGGTCTTCGAGCGCGGCCATCATGCCCACCGCTCCAGCGTCGCTTCGGTCCGCAAATCGCTGATCGGCATCCTATACGGCATCGCCATCGAAGCGGGCGAAATCGACCTCGATGCCACGCTCGAAGACCTCGGCATCGACGACCTCTCGCCGCTGACGCCGGAGGAGAAACAGGCGACAATCGCGGACCTGCTGAAATCTCGCTCCGGCATCTACCACCCTTGCGTCTACGGCATGGAGCCGGGAAGGCCCGCGCGCGGCAGCCACCCACCCGGCACGTTCTGGTACTACAACAACTGGGATTTCAACGTGCTCGGCACGATCTACCGGCAGGAGACCGGCCGCACGCTTGCCGAGGCCTTCCAAAAACTCGTCGCTGAACCGCTGGAGATGCAGGATTTTGCGGCGGAGGACATTTTCGATGTTCCCGGCCCGGAATCGCTTCATCCGGTCTACAAGATGCGCCTGTCGGACCGCGACCTTGCCCGCATCGGCCACCTCTTCCTCAAGCGCGGCCTCTGGGAACAGCGCCGGATCGTGCCCGAACAATGGGTAGAGGACAGCACCACGGCGTGGAGCGCCCTCGGCGGCGGGCGCGGCTACGGTTATCTCTGGTGGACGGCGGAGGCGAATGCGCTGGGTGACAGCCTCAGCATCGACGTCCCGATCTTCTACGCCAGCGGTGCCGGCGGGCAATATATCATCGTCATCGCGGCGCTCGATCTCGTCGTGGTGCACCGCGCGGCGGATGTGCGCAACGGCATCATCCATGCCCGCATGGGCGAAATCCTGCGCGCGCTGCTGCGCGTGATCGGCTGAGCCACCCCTTCCCAATCAGGGGTCCGATCCGATATGGAGAGTGCGCGCCGAAATGTGGCGCAGGGAGCCCTCCATGTCGTCCTCGTCCCCCACCGTCTTCGCGCCGGATTGGCCGGCCATTGCCGCCGTCATTCTCGGCGTCACCGCCTTTTCCGTGGCGCAGGGGCTCACCTATCCACTGATCTCGCTGACGCTGGAGGCGCGCGGCTTTTCGCCGGCGCTGATCGGTGTCAATGCGCTCGCCTTTGCCGGCGGCCTCGCCGCCTCGACGCTGCTGCTCGGCAGCCTCACCGCGCGCTGGCGGGCCGACCGGCTGATCGTCGCAAGCCTTATCGGCTGCTCGTTCTGCCTCGCAACCTTTGCCGCCTTCGATTCCTTTGCGGTGTGGTTCGTCGCGCGCTTCCTGCTCGGCTTCTTCGCGAGCCTCATCTTCATGCTCGGCGAGGCGTGGCTGAACGCCGCCTGCCCGGACCGGCTGCGCGGCCGCGTCTCCGGCATCTATGGCGCCGGCATGTGCGCCGGTTTTGCCGCAGGGCCGCTTGCCATTCCGCTGCTCGGCAGCGAGGGCGGCTTCGGCTTCGCGCTGACGGCCGTCTATCTGGCGATCGTCGCCTTCGCCACCGCCATGCTGATGTTCTCCACCCGCACGGTGCCGGAGCCGTCATCGACCGGCGACGTCTTCCGCTTCTTCCGGGCCGCACCGCTGCTGGTCGGCATGGTCTTCGTCTTCGGCTTTGCCGATATCGCGGCGATCTCCGCCATGCCGGTCTATTTCGTGAAGATGGGGCACACGGAAGCGTTTGCCGCGATCAGCGTGACCGTGCTGGCGCTGCCGACGGCGATCGCCCAGCCCTTCATCGGCATGCTGCTCGATCGCCTGCCGCGCGAGCGTGTCGCCATGGTCGCCGTCAGCGTGGCGGCGGGGAGCTATCTCATCCTGCCGTCGATGGAATCGGAACTCGCTATCCTGTCGGTCTTCGCGCTGATGGGAACGGCGGCCTTCTCGCTCTATACCTGCGCGCTCACCATGCTCGGGGAGCGCTACAATGGCGCGATGCTGGTGGCGGGAAGTGCGGCCTTTGCGCTCGCCTATGCGGCCGGCAGCGGTGCCGGATCGAGCATGACCGGCGCGATCATGGAGGCCGGCGGCCCGAAGGCCGGACCGCTCTCGGTCGGCCTCATCCTCGTGGTGTTCACCGCCGCGCTGATGTTCGCGCGGCGGCGTTCGCTCTAGAAATTCTTAGACGAACTGGCTGAGGCCCGGCACGGAGGCGACGACTTCGTCGACCACGTCGGCGCCGGCGTGCTCGCGGGCAACGGCCATGGTTTCCTTGGCAAGGCCGGTGATTTCGCCCATGCCCAGGCCTTCGCTCATCAGCTGCTGGCCGAGGCCCATGACGCCGCCGCCGCCGATCGCGCTCATCAGCCCGCCGAGCAGGCCACCGCCGCCGGTGCCTTCGCCATTATACTGGGCGACGAGCTCGGAGGCGCCGGGAATGCTTTCGATCATGCGGGCGACCGGGCCGTCGGCCGCTTCGCGCTGCAGGAAGCCAAGCATCATGCCGATGGCCTTTTCAGCGAGAGCCGCATCGATGCCGACGGCATCGGCAACGCGGGTGACGAGTTCGTTCATGGAAAACCCTCCGAGGGAATTGACGTTGACGTCAAGGTAAATGAATTCTCCGGCAAACTCAAGCCGGGCGCGCGGGCCTTCAACGGCAAGGCGGGGAGCCCTTTGAAAGCGTGTTGTTCCCGTGCCGGACTATCCTTATAACCTGCCTGAGACGATTCAATGAAAACTTGGGATGGCGCGGTAATCCGCCCCCACCCGGGTCGAACGGCTTCAGGGAGTTTCAACGTGACGGAATCGATTCTTCAGGACGGAAAGCTCTATATCGGCACCAGCCGCAAGCCGGACGATACGAACAACAAGCCGGAATATCTTGACCTGAAGTTCGGCAACCGCCACGGCCTCGTGACGGGCGCCACCGGCACCGGCAAGACGGTGACCTTGCAGATCCTCGCGGAAGGCTTTTCCAATGCCGGCGTGCCGGTGTTCTGCGCCGACGTGAAGGGTGACCTTTCCGGCATCGGCGCGATCGGCGAGCCCAAGGATTTTCTCCAGAAGCGCGCCGACCAGATCGGGCTGACACCTTACGAGTTCCAGGAATTCCCGGTGATCTTCTGGGATCTCTACGGCGAGAAGGGCCACCGCGTGCGCACGACCATCTCCGAGATGGGACCGCTTTTGCTCTCGCGCCTGATGAACGCCACGGATGCGCAGGAAGGCGTCATCAACATCGCCTTCAAGATCGCCGACCAGGGCGGCCTGCCGCTGCTCGACCTCAAGGATTTCCAGGCGCTGCTCAACTATATGGGCGAAAATGCCTCAACGCTCTCCAACCAGTTCGGCTTCATCTCCAAGGCCTCCGTCGGCTCGATCCAGCGCGAATTGCTGATCCTAGAGCAGCAGGGCGCCGAACAGTTCTTCGGCGAGCCGGCGCTGAAGATTTCCGACATCATGCGCACCACCAATGACGGGCGCGGCGCGATCTCGGTGCTGGCCGCCGACAAGCTGATGATGAACCCGCGCCTCTACGGCACCTTCCTGCTCTGGATGCTGTCGGAGCTCTTCGAGGTGCTGCCGGAAGTGGGCGATCCGGACAAGCCCAAGCTCGTCTTCTTCTTCGACGAGGCGCACCTGCTGTTCAACGATGCGCCGAAGGTGCTGACCGAGCGTGTCGAGCAGGTCGTGCGCCTCATCCGCTCCAAGGGCGTGGGCGTCTATTTCGTCACGCAGAACCCGCTCGATGTGCCGGAAACGGTGCTCGCCCAGCTCGGCAACCGCGTGCAGCACGCGCTGCGCGCCTATACGCCGCGCGAGCAGAAGGCAGTGAAGACCGCCGCCTACACCTTCCGTCCGAACCCCGATTTCAACTGCGCCGAGGTCATCACCAATCTCGGCACCGGCGAGGCGCTGGTCTCGACGCTCGAAGGCAAGGGCGCGCCCTCGATGGTCGAGCGCACGCTCATCCGCCCGCCGGCCTCGCGCCTTGGCCCGGTGACGGAGGCCGAGCGGCAGGACATCATGAAGGTCAGCCCCGTCGCCGGCCTCTATGACGAGGATTTCGACCGCGAATCGGCCTACGAAATCCTGATGGCCCGCGCCAAGAAGGCGGCCGATTCGGCTGCCGCACAGGAACAGGCGGACGCCCAGCCCGAGGAAAAACCCGCCGGCGGCAGCCGCTGGACATTGCCCGGCTTCGGCGACGAGGAACCGGCGGCGCAGTCCGCGCCGAAGCAGCCAAAGGGCCGCACCGGCTACCAGCGCGAGACGGTGGCGGAGGCGGCGATGAAGTCCGTCGCGCGTACTGTGGCGTCGTCGCTTGGACGGGCGCTGGTGCGCGGGATTTTGGGGAGTTTGCGGCGGTAAGGTTGGGTTGGAGCCCAGGTTACCCCCCTCTGCCCTGCCGGGCATCTCCCCCTCAAGGGGGGAGATCGGATGGAGCACCGTTTCGCTCATCATCGACGGTGTTATTTGGGCAATGTTCCCGCCCCTTGCCGATCTCCCCCCCTTGAGGGGAGTGTTCATGTTGGACTCGCGAGGCGTTTTCTTGCGAGGAAGATGTCGAGTGTGATCTGGAGCATTTCGAGTGTCTTTGATGCGCGCTTTGTTTTCCGGTTGAAGCGGGCCAGCATGTCGCGG
>NZ_WHSB02000017.1 GCF_010994755.1 Shinella lacus | reverse complement strand
CGCGGCGACCAGGTCGTCACCGCGTGGTGGTTTCCCACCACGGCCTTTTCGATTCTTGCGCCCTGGTCAGGCGCGTTTGAGAACCTTGATGAGCACGAGCAGGATCACCGCGCCGATCGTGGCGTTGATGATCGCGGCGAGAATGCCGCCGCCGATGGAGAAGCCGAGCCGGGGAAACAGGAAACCGGCGATGAAGGCGCCGACGATGCCGACGACGATATTGCCGATGAGGCCATAGCCGAAGCCCGAGACGATCAGGCCCGCAAGCCAGCCCGCAATGGCGCCGATGAGGAGGAAAATAAGAATGCTTTCAATGCCCATGGAATGCTCCCTTTGACAGCATCATTCTGTCACTGCTCAATCTGGCAGCCGTTTTCCGGAAAGCAAGGGGCTTTGAAAACTTCTCTTCAGCCGCTCAGACGATGCCGCCGCCCCCGCTCGCGACCGCCGGCCGCTCGCGGGTGACCTTCGCCCGGTAACCCGCCGCCCGATAGGTCGCGACCGGATCGATCGCGCCACCGGAATCCAGCCGCGCCATGGCGAGGATCGGCTCGACATCTGTGCGGAAACCGGCCTTCAGCGTCTCGGACGCCATCAGCGCATCATTGCCGTCCTGATAGCCGAGGAGCGCCGCACGGTCGACGATCAGCCCCTGCGCATAGGCGCGGCAGACCTCCATGGCGCTGCGCATCAGGCTTTCGATCGGGTCCGTCACATTGTGGCTCTGGTCGAGCATATGCGCCGGCGCAAAGCCCTCGGCCTTTCGCACTTCCGCATCCACCAGTTCGTTGAACACGAGGAAGAGCCGATAGGGATCGATCGAGCCCGTATCGAGGTCGTCGTCGCCATATTTCGAATCGTTGAAATGGAAGCCGCCGAGTTTCCTGAACTGGATGAGCCGGGCGACGATCATCTCGATATTGACGTTCGGCGCATGATGGCCAAGGTCGACGAGGCAATAGGCCTTGGGGCCGAGCTCCTGGGCGATCAGGTAGTTGCTGCCCCAGTCCTGCACCACCGTCGAATAGAAGGCCGGCTCGTACATCTTGTGCTCGGTAAAGAGCCGCCAATCCTCCGGCAGCTCCTTGTAAATGGCCTTCATCGCATCGAGATAGCGCTCGAAGCTTTTCGTGAAATTCGCCTGCCCTGGAAAGTTCGTGCCGTCGCCGATCCACACCGTCAGCGCCTTCGAGCCGAGCGCGTTGCCGATGGCGATGCATTCCAGATTGTGCTCGACGGCCTGCTGGCGCGTCGCGGCATTGGCATGCGAGAGCGAGCCGAACTTGTAGGAATGCTCCTGCTGCGGCGCATCGGAAAAGGTGTTGGAGTTCATCGCGTCGAAGCCGAGGCCGAGTGCGTCGCCCCGTTCCTTCAATTCCTTGAGGTCCGCCACCTTGTCCCACGGAATGTGCAGGGAGACCGTAGGCGTTGCGCGGGTCAGTTCCTGGATGACCGCACAATCCTCCAGCTTGTCGAAGATGTTGCGCGGCTCGCCCTCGCCGGGAAAGCGCGCAAAACGCGTGCCGCCGGTCCCGACGCCCCAGGAGGGCACCGCCACCGCATAGGCCGCGACCTTCCGCTTCACCGCATCGATATCGACGCCACGGCGGGCAAGCTGCGCGCCGAGATGCTGATAGTCGCTCTTTAAATCGGCAAGACGCCTGTCGTTCTCGCGCGAAACCACGTCCTGGGAAATCATCGTCATCGCTCGATCTCCTCAGCGCGTGAAGGACTGGGCATTGCCCGCGTCGACATTGACGATATTGCCGGTCGACTTCGCTGACATGTCGGAAGCGAGGAAATAGATCGCCTCGGCGATATCCTCCGGATAGACCGACATTTTCAGCATGGAGCGCTCGCGATAATGCGCCTCCAGGTCATCCGTCTTATAGGTCGCCGCGCGCTGTTCCTTCCACTCGCCGGTCCAGATCTTCGAGCCGCGCAACACCGCATCCGGGTTCACCACGTTGACGCGGATCTGCTCGGAGGCGCCTTCCAGCGCGAGGCAGCGGGCGAGGTGGATTTCGGCGGCCTTCGCCGTGCAATAGGCCGAGGCGCCGGGGGAGGCGGCAAGGCCGTTCTTAGAGGCGACGAACACCACGTTTCCGCCCGCCTTCTGCCGGCGGAAGATGCGGAAGGCTTCACGCGAGACGAGGAAATAACCGGTGGCGAGGATGCTGATATTCTTGTTCCACAGCTCCAGCGTCGTCTCCTCAATGACGGCGGAGGAGGCGAGGCCGGCATTGGAGACGAGAATGTCGAGGCCGCCGAATTCGACCAGCGTGTCGGCAAAGCTCTTCGCCACCAGCGCCTCGTCCGTCACGTTCATCGCGACCGAACGCACGACATCCTTGCCGTAGCGGCTGGCAAGCTCGCTTTGCGCGGCGGCAAGCGCCGTCTCGTCGATATCGGCCAGCACCACGCAGGCGCCTTCCGCCATCAGCCGGTTGGCCGTCGCCTTGCCGATACCGCCGGCGCCGCCGGTAACAAGCGCGATGCGGCCGGCAAGGCTCTTCGGTTTCGGCATGCGCTGGAGCTTCGCCTCTTCCAGCAGCCAATATTCGATATCGAAGGCTTCCTGCTCCGGCAGGCCGACATACTCCGATACGCCCGAAGCGCCGCGCATGACATTGATGGCGTTGACATAGAATTCACCGGAAATCCGCGCCGTCGCCTTGTCCTTGGCAAAGGTGATCATGCCGACACCCGGCACCAGATAGACCACGGCATTCGGATCGCGCATGGCCGGGCTGTTGTACCGCTTGCAGCGTTCATAATAGGCGGCGTAATCCGCGCGATAGGCGGTAACGGCATCCGCGAGGCCGGCAAGCGTCTTGTCGACATCCGGATCGGCCGGATCGAAATGGACGACCAGCGGGCGGATCTTCGTGCGCAGGAAATGGTCGGGGCAGCTGGTGCCGAGTGCGGCCAGCGGTGCAAGGTTCTTCGACGTCACGAAGTCGAGCACGGCCTCGCCATCGTCGAAATGGCCGATCTTCTTCTCGTCCTCGCTGATCATGCCGCGGATGACCGGCATCAACTTTTCCGCCACCGCGCGGCGCTCGGCCGCGGCAAGCACCGGCTTCACCGCGCCGCCGAAGGCCGGCCCCGTGTTGTTTTCTTCGAACCAGCCGATCGCCTTGTTGATGATCTCGATGGTGACCTCGTAGCATTCCTTCGCCGTATCGCCCCAGGTAAAGAGGCCATGGCTTTCCAGCACGAGGCCGCGTGCCTTCGGGTTTTCCAGGCAGAACTTTTCGAGCCACAGGCCCAGTTCGAAGCCCGGCCGCTTCCAGGGCAGCCAGCCGATATCGTCGCCGAAAATCTGCTGCGTCAGCTCCCTGCTGTTTTTCGCGGCGGCAATGGCGATGATCGCGTCCGGATGCATGTGGTCGACATGTTTCTTCGGCACATAGGCATGCAGCGGCGTGTCGATCGAGGCGGCGCGCGGGTTGAGGTTGAAGGTGCAGTGGGGGAGGTAGCCCACCATCTCGTCCTCATGCTCCAGGCCGCGATAGAGCCCCTTCAGCGCATTCAGCTTGTCCATGTAAAGCGTGGCAAAGCCGTCCATCTTGATCGTGCCGACATCGCCGCCCGAGCCCTTGACCCAGAGAACCTCCACCCCGCCCGCGCCGAGCGGATCCTTCTCGATGACCTTCGCCGAGGTGTTGCCGCCGCCGTAATTGGTGATGCGCTTGTCGGAACCGAGCAGGTTGGAGCGATAGAGCAGCCGCTCGGGCTCGCTCATCGTCGACGCCTTTGCGTCATCCCACAGGGTTGCAAGGCGTGCGCCCTGGTTCTTCTCCAGCATCGGCATTTCCTCCCGGTGTTTCGTATGCGCAAGGCTATCGCCGCGCTTGAAGGCATGCTTTCAAATCTCATGGAACCTTCGCGGATGTCAATCATAAACGATCAAAAACAGTCATATTGCGCTGCACAATGAAAAAATATGATTGATCGTGATTGACATTGCGCGTTCCTGATGGAAGCATTGCCAGCACTGGAGGAACCATGCACGAGAAGGAAAGACATCGGATCATTCTGTCCGCGGTTCAGGAAAAGCCGGTCGTCACCGTGCCCGAACTGGTGGACCTGACCGACAGTTCCGAGGCGACGATCCGCCGCGACATCGCAGCCCTTCACGTGCAGAAGAAGCTGCGCCGGGTGCGCGGCGGCGCCGAGGCGTTGCATCCGCCGCAATTCGTCGGCCTCGCCGGCCGGCCCTTCACGGTGAACGAGACGCTGAACACCCGCCAGAAGCAGGCGATCGCCAAGGAGGCGGTCGGGCTCTGCGAGGATGGCGACCCGATCATCATCAACGGCGGAACGACGACGTTCCAGATGGTGCATTTCCTGACCAACCGCCGCATGCAGGTCTTCACCAACTCGTTCAACATCGCTGAACACCTGCTGAAGCATTCGAAGAACACCATCATGCTCTCCGGCGGCACGATCTACCGTGAGCAGAACATCGTGCTCAGCCCCTTCGACAATGACGTGACGCGCAATTTCTATGCGCGCCGCATGTTCATGGGCGCGCAGGGTCTCGGGCCGCTCGGCCTGATGGAAGCCGATCCGCTGCTCATCCAGGCGGAACAGAAGCTCATCGACCAGGCGGACGAACTCATCGTGCTGGTCGATTCCACCAAATTCAAGAAGCGCTCCAGCCTCATTCTCTGCGGGCTGAAGCGCATCGCAACCGTCATCACGGATTCGGGCATCGAGGACAGGGATGCCGCGATGCTGGAGGAGGCCGGCGTCAACCTGATCGTCGCAAACGTTCAGACCGACGCCAAAACGCAGAATGCACCCTCGTCGGCATGACGCCGGCGGGTTGATTTTCACTGGGAGGAAACAGTCGTGAAAATTCTGAAGACATTGCTTGTGACCGCGGCCGTCTCGGTCGCGATGATGGCCACCGCGCAGGCGGAAACCAAGAAGATCGCCCTCGTCGTCAAGGCGCTCGGCATCGGCTTCTTCGAAGCGGCCAACAAGGGCGCGCAGGAAGCCGCCAAGGAACTCGGCGATGTCGAGGTCATCTATACCGGCCCGACGACGACGACCGCCGAAGGCCAGATCGAGGTGATCAACTCGCTGATCGCCCAGAAGGTCGACGCTATTGCCGTTTCGGCGAACGATACGAATGCGCTCGTACCGGCCCTCAAGAAGGCCATGGACCGCGGCATCAAGGTCATTTCCTGGGATTCCGGCGTCGCACCCGAAGGTCGCTCGATGCACCTGAACCCGTCGTCGAACCCGCTGATCGGCAACATGATCATCAAGCTCGCCGCCGACAACCTGCCGGAGGGCGGTGACGTCGCGGTGCTGTCGGCAACCGCCACCTCGACAAACCAGAACGTCTGGATCGAGGAAATGACCAAGGTGCTGCCCAACTACAAGGGCATCAACGTGGTCGCCACCGTCTATGGCGATGACCTTGCCGACAAGTCGTATCGCGAGACGCAGGGCTTGATTCAGTCGCATCCGAACCTGAAGGCGATCATCGCGCCGACCTCCGTCGGCATCGTCGCCGCCGCCCAGGCCGTCACCGACGCCGGCAAGATCGGCCAGATCAACGTCACGGGCCTCGGACTTCCCTCCGAAATGGCCGGCCATGTGAAGTCGGGCGCCTCCAAGTCCTTCGCGATCTGGAACCCGATCGACCTCGGCTATTCCGCCACCATGATCGCCTATGACCTGATCGGCGGCGCGGAAGCCAAGCCCGGCGCGGAACTGAAAATGGGCCGCATGGGCACCGTCAAGCTCGACGACAAGAACGAAGGCGCCATGGCCGACCCGTTCGTCTACGATGCCTCGAATGTCGAGGAATTCGCCAAGATCTTCTGATCCGGCGGCTGAACGGAGAGCGCCCCTCATCCGGCCTGCCGGCCACCTTCTCCCCGTGAACGGGGAGAAGGACACCGAGCCGCACCGCCTCTGTTCCCTCTCCCCGCTTGCGGGGAGAGGGCTAGGGTGAGGGGCAATTCCGCCCGCTATGCTCGCGACCGAGCACGACAACCAACCTATGGACCAAGACTTGCTGCAGGACACGACCACATCGCGGATGAAGCCCGCCGTCGCACTTGAGGGGATCTCGAAATCCTTTCCCGGTGTGCGCGCGCTCGCAGAGGTCTCCCTCGCGCTTTATCCGGGCTCGGTGACGGCGCTCGTCGGCGAGAACGGGGCCGGCAAGTCGACGCTGGTGAAAATCCTCACCGGCATCTACCAGCCCGACGAGGGCGCAATCCGCGTCGACGGCGTGGAGACCCGCTTCCCGACCGCCAATTCCGCGGCCAAAGCCGGCGTCACCGCCATCCATCAGGAGACCGTGCTGTTCGACGAACTGTCGGTCGCCGAAAACATCTTTCTGGGCCACGCGCCGCGCACCAGCCTCGGCCTCATCGACTGGAAGAGGATGAACGCCGATGCGCGCGCTTTACTATCCCGCGTCGGCGCCGATCTCGACCCGTCGATCCGGCTGCGCGACCTCGGTATCGCCAACAAGCATCTGGTCGCCATCGCCCGCGCGCTCTCCATCGACGCTCGCGTCGTCATCATGGACGAGCCGACGGCGGCGCTGTCGCACAAGGAAATCCACGAGCTTTACGAACTGGTCGACCGGCTGAAGGCGGACGGCAAGGCGATCCTCTTCATCAGCCACAAGTTCGATGAAATTTTCCGCATCGCCGACCGCTACACCGTCTTCCGCGATGGCCGCATGGTGGGCGAGGGGCTGATCGGCGAGACGACGCAGGACGATCTCGTGCGCCTCATGGTCGGCCGCGATGTCGGCCAGGTGTTTCCCAAGCAGGATGTCGCGATCGGCGAGCCGGTGCTCACCGTGTCCGGCTACCGCCACCCGACGGAATTCGAGGACATCAATTTCGAACTGCGCCGCGGCGAAATCCTCGGCTTCTACGGCCTCGTCGGCGCAGGTCGGTCGGAATTCATGCAATCGCTGATCGGTATCACCAGGCCCTCAGCCGGTGCCGTCCGGCTGGATGGCGAGATCAAGGTCATCCGCTCGCCGGCGGAAGCGATCGAAGCCGGCATCGTCTATGTGCCGGAGGAGCGCGGCCGGCAGGGCGCGATCATCGGCCTGCCGATCTTCCAGAACGTCACGCTGCCCTCGCTCTCGCGCACCTCCCGCGCCGGCTTCCTGCGCATGGCGGAGGAATTCGCCTTGGCGCGGGAATATACGGCACGCCTCGATCTGCGCGCCGCCTCGCTCGATCAGGACGTCGGCACGCTGTCGGGCGGCAACCAGCAGAAGGTGGTGATCGCCAAGTGGCTGGCGACGCGGCCGAAGGTCATCATACTCGACGAGCCGACCAAGGGCATCGACATCGGCTCGAAGGCCGCCGTGCACGCCTTCATGAGCGAGCTTGCCGCCTCGGGCCTCAGCGTCATCATGGTCTCCTCCGAAATCCCCGAGATCATGGGCATGGCCGACCGGGTCATCGTCATGCGCGAGGGCCGCATCGCCGGCCGCTTCGAACGGGCGGACCTCACCGCCGAAAAGCTCGTGCGCGCCGCCGCCGGCATTCAGGAGGCCGCATGAAGCTCTTGCTCAAGAATCGTGAAATGCTGCTGGTCGTGGCGATCGTAGCACTTGTCGCGCTGATCGCCCTCCGCTTCCCGCCCTTCGTCACGCCGGGCAATCTCGCCAATGTCTACAATGACACGTCGATCCTGATCATCCTGGCGCTCGGCCAGATGGCCGTCATCCTGACGCGCTGCATTGATCTGTCGATGGCCGCGAACCTCGCGCTGTCCGGGATGGTGGCGGCGATGATCAATGCCGCGATGCCAGGCCTGCCGATCCCGCTGGTCATCCTCATCGCCATGGCGCTTGGCGCGCTTCTCGGCTCGATCAACGGCCTGCTCGTCTGGAAGCTCGACATCCCGCCGATCGTCGTCACGCTTGGCACGCTCACCATCTATCGCGGCCTGATCTTCCTGTTGTCGGGAGGTGCCTGGATCAATGCGCACCAGATGAGCGATGCCTTCAAGGCATTGCCGCGCGCAGCCGTGCTCGGCTTCCCGCTGCTCTCCTGGCTGTCGCTCGTCATCATCGGCATCATGGTCGTGGTGATGCGCCGCACGCCGCTCGGCCGCGCCTTCTTCGCCGTCGGGGGCAATCCGCATGCGGCGGTCTATACCGGCATCGATGTCGGCCGCACGCGCTTCTTTGCCTATTGCCTGTCCGGCACGCTGGCCGGTCTTTCCGGCTATCTCTGGGTCTCGCGCTACGCCGTCGCCTATGTCGATATCGCGGCCGGCTTCGAGCTCGATATCATCGCGGCTTGCGTCATCGGCGGTATCTCGATTGCCGGTGGCATCGGCTCCGTCGGCGGTGCGCTGCTCGGCGCGCTGTTTCTTGGGGTCATCAAGAACGCACTGCCTGTCATCAACATCTCGCCCTTCGCCCAGATGGCGATTTCCGGCATGGTCATCATCATCGCCGTTGCCGTGAATGCGCGTGCCGAAAAGCGAAAAGGTCGGGTGATCCTCAGGAAAGCGGAGGCGGTGCATGGCTGAGACCCAGATGGTGGCGCGCCACATCCCCGACCGGCTGGAAGGCCGCGGCGCGCGTCTTGTGAAGAGCTGGGAGACGCTGCTGGTCGCCGTGGCGCTGGCGATCTTCCTCGTCAATTCCTTCGCTTCGCCCTATTTCCTCGATCCGTGGAACCTGTCGGACGCGACGTTCAACTTCACCGAAAAGGCGATGATCGCCTTCGCCATGGCGCTCGTCATCATCTCTGGCGAGATCGACCTCTCCGTCGCCTCGATCATCGCGCTGACCTCCACCGCAATGGGCTACGCCGTGCAGCTCGGCTTCGACACGCCGGCGCTGGTCATGGTCGGCCTTGCCACCGGCCTTCTCTGCGGTGCCTTCAACGGCCTGCTCGTCACCGGCCTCGGCCTGCCGTCGATCGTCGTCACCATCGGCACGATGAGCCTGTTTCGAGGCCTCTCCTTCGTCATCCTCGGCGACAAGGCGTTTACGGGCTATCCGGCGAGTTTTTCGTGGTTCGGACAGGGCTACGTCTGGTGGGTATTCTCCTTCGAATTCTGCCTCTTCGTGGCGCTCGCGATCATCTACGGCATCGTCCTCCACAAGACGAATTTCGGCCGCGCCGTCTACGCCATCGGCAACAACCAGACGGCTGCTCTCTTCTCCGGCGTGCGGGTAGGACGGGTGAAATTCGTGCTGTTCCTGCTGACCGGCCTGATGGCGGCGATCGCCTCGATCTGCCTGACCGCGCGCCTCGGTTCGACGCGCCCGTCCATCGCGCTCGGCTGGGAGTTGGAAGTGGTGACGATGGTCGTGCTCGGCGGCGTCAACATTCTCGGCGGCTCGGGCACCATTCCGGGCGTCGTGCTGGCGGCGCTCATCATGGGCATGGTCACCTTCGGCTTCGGCCTCCTGAACGTTCCGGGCATCGTCATGTCGATCTTCATCGGCCTGCTCTTGATCTCCGTCATCGCGCTGCCGATCCTCTACCGCCGCTTCCGGAGCCATTGAGTTATGGAGAAATACGCGTTTCGCATGCGGCTCAATCCCGGCATGGCAGCCGAATACAAGGCGCGGCACGATGCGATCTGGCCGGAACTCGCCGCCCTCATGAAGGAAGCCGGCGTGTCCGACTATTCCATCCATCTCGACGAGGAGACCAACCTGCTCTTCGGCGTGCTCTGGCGGCGCGACGATCACAGGATGGCGGACCTGCCGAGCCATCCGGTGATGCAGCGCTGGTGGGCGTTCATGGCTGACATCATGGAAACGAAGCCGGACAACGAGCCGGTCGCCGTACCACTCGTCACCGTCTTCCATATGGAATGAGCCGATGATCATCGCCGTCATCGATATCGGCAAGACGAATGCCAAGGTCGTGCTCGTCGATGGCGAAAGCTTTCGGGAGGTTGCCGCGCGCACGATACCGAACGGCGTGGTTCAGGCCGCACCCTATCCGCATTTCGACACCGAAAAACTCTGGGCGTTCATCGTCGAAAGCCTTGCTGCGCTGAACCGGGAGCACCCGATCGACGCGATTTCGGTCACCACCCACGGTGCGACAGCAGCTCTCGTCGGCGACGATGGCACGCTTGTCCTTCCCGTCCTGGACTATGAGCATGCGGGGCCGCAGGAACTCGGAGAAGAATACCGGACCGTCCGTCCGCGTTTCGAGGAAAGCGGCACGCCCGTGCTGCCTGTCGGCCTCAATGCCGGCTCGCAGATCTACTGGCAGTCGAAGCGCTTCCCCGAAAAATTCGCCAGGGCGCGCTGGATCCTCATGTATGCGCAATATTGGTCCTTCCGCCTGACAGGCGTTGCGGCGAGCGAGGTGACGTCGCTTGGCTGCCATGCCGATCTCTGGGAGCCGCGCAACGGGCGCTTTTCCAGCGTCGTGAAAAACCAGGGCTGGACGGATCTCATGCCGCCCGTCCGCAAGGCGGGCGACGTGCTCGGGCCGATCCGTCCCGAAATCGCGCAAGCGGCGCGGCTTCGGTCGGGCATCCCGGTCCATTGCGGCATTCATGACTCCAACGCCTCGCTGCTGCCCTACGTCCTGACGCGGCAGGCGCCCTATGCGGTCGTCTCGACGGGCACCTGGGTCGTGGTGATGGCGATCGGCGCGCGGCCGGTCGTGCTGGACGAGGCGCGCGATACGCTCGTCAACGTCAATGCGCTCGGCGACCCAGTACCCTCCGCCCGCTTCATGGGCGGCCGGGCGTTTTCGGTCCTCGGCGGCAAGTCCGGCGACCTGCCGCCGGAAGCCATAGCCGAGGTGCTGAAGCGTGGCGCCATGCTGCTCCCGTCGCTGCCGGAGGACTCCGGGCCGTTCCCCGGCCGCAAGGCAGCATGGACCGTTCCACGCGAGGACCTGAGCGAGGATGCGGTCCAGGCCGTGATCGCCTTCCATCTCGCTTTGATGACGGCGACCTGTCTCGATCTCATCGGCGCGGAAGGACCGGTGATCGTCGAGGGGCCGTTTGCGGCCAACCGGGCGTTCCTGATGATGCTGAAAGTGGCGACGGGACGCGCGGTGCTGGCCGGTGGCAGCGCAACGGGCACGAGCGTCGGCGCGGCCTGCCTTGCGGCGGGCAGGGCGCCGGAACCGGCGCTGGTGACGATTGCGGAAGAATTACCGCCGGGCGCAGCCGACTATGCGGCGCGCTGGCGCGCGCTCGTCGCCGATCGCTGAGGCCTGTTTCAGAACACCCGGGCCTTGGCCGGGGCGCGGCCCGCATCGATATCGAGAAGCAGGTAGATGGCGGCGAGTGTTGCAGAAGCGATCAGCGCGGCGCCCAGTCCTAGAACAATCATTGTTCGTTCCTCCTGACATCATTGTCAGTCCATGCCCAGACCCTACGCGCGCGAGCTTGCGTGTGGCTTACGCAACGTCGGTTCTGTTAATTTTAGCAATGCCATAAGCAAGCTATGAACTATTAACCTTCAGGCAAGGAATTAACCATAAACATTGCTCTACACGTCGGAATGGGAAATTCGCCATTTCTCACCCAGGCATGATGCCGAACCGCCGTACCGGATCCGAGCCGGTATTCGAGTTTCACCGAATTTGATCATGGATCGACGGGTGGCATCTCTGTGCCGCCGCGTGAGCACGGCTCGGTAGCCAACCTCTCCATGCGAGAATTCAGTCGTCCACCCGTCACGGGTGGCCGGGGCATTGTTGGTTTGGGAGCAGTTTGGTGCAGGAAATGCCGGCAGAACAGGCACGAACGGGACAGGCAGCCAGCCTGCGCGACCGTTTGCGCTTTGCCGGCGTCGAAGGCAGCCAGGGCGATACGCTCCGCCGCCACCGCCAGACGCTCGAACGGCATGTCGAAACGGCACTGCGCGATCTCTTCCAGCGCTTCCAGACCTTTCCCGATGCCGCCCGCCATTTCCAGAGCGAGCGCCAGATCGACCGCCTGCACGATCTCCAGAGCTCCCACTGGAGCGTGCTGACCGATGCGCGGTTCGATGCGCTCTATGCCGAACGGGTCAAGGTCCTTTCCGACAGCGAAAGCCAGATGGGCCTCGACCCGCGCTGGCGCATTGCCGGCCATTCGGTCGTCGTCGAAACGGTCGTCAACGGTCTCATCGAACAATATTGGCCGAAATCCATGTTCTCCGGCGCCAAGGCGCGCCGCCAGGAACTGACCGACCTCGTCTCCGCCTTCCTGCGCACCGCGATGGTCGATATGGAAATCGGCGTCTCGCTGCGCTTCAACGAATTGCGCCACGCCCATCAGCGGGCGCTCGGCGAACAGCGTCGCGAGGACCGCGCGGAGCTCGACCGCGTCTTCGGCGAAACGATCCGCTCGCTTTCCGCTCTCGATTTTTCCGCGCGTGTTTCCGGCGAGATGCCGGAGGCCTGGCGCGAGCTGGCCGAGACGCTGAACGGCGCGCTCGACGAAATCCAGTCCCGCCTCACCACCGCTGCCGATCGCGCGACGGAATCCGACCGCCTCGTCGGCACGCTCGCCTCGGGCGCTGGTGCACTGTCGGCCCGCTCCGCCGAGCAGTCGGCAAGCCTGATCGAGACGGCCAATGCCCTCGGCACCATCGTCGAGCGCGTGCGCCAGACGTTGGGCGAAACCCGCAAGGCGCAGTCGGCAGCCGCCATCACGCAGCAGTCCGTCGCCGAAAGCGGCAACATCGTCGGTGAAGCCATGTCCGCGATGGCGGATATCGAGGCATCGGCGGAAAAGATCGGCCAGATCATCGGCGTCATCGACGAGATCGCCTTCCAGACCAACCTGCTGGCGCTCAATGCCGGCATCGAGGCCGCCCGCGCCGGCGATAGTGGTCGCGGCTTTGCCGTGGTCGCGCAGGAAGTGCGGGCACTCGCCCAGCGCTCGGCGGATGCGGCGCGTGAGATCAAGCAGCTCGTGACGGGCACCAAGGCACAGGTGGAAGCCGGCGTCGAGCACGTTCACCGCACCCAGGACGCGATCGGCAACATCGTGCGCCAGGTTGCCGACATCAACGACGCCATCACCGGCATCGTGCGCGAAAGCGCCGTCGATGCCGAAGGGCTGAACGGCGTCACCGCGGATATCGGCCGTGCCGGCCGTGCGCTCGAAGCGGATGCTTCGGATGCGGGACGCGTCGGCGAAGCCGGCGGCGACCTCCACACGGTCATCCTCGAACTCGGCCGCACGATCCGTGAATTCCACGTTTCGTCGGGCCGCGACCTTCGTCGCAATCCGCGTCCCGCGCCGGCGGAAACGCGTGTCGCCGCGGAACGCAGCGACGTGCAGGCTTCACCCCTCGATTTCCTCACGGCTCGCGCCGTCGGCTTCGGAGGGTGAGATGACGGAGAGACGGCCCCGGCACTGGTTCTCGACGGCGCGCAGCCGGCTTTCGGAAGGAAGCCATCCGCCCGCCGGCCGGAATGACGCAACGATGATTTTGCACAGACGCAGACAAGGAACCCGGTAATGGCGAGCAAGAAAGCCGCTCAGAAAAGTCTAAGCCTTGCCCCCGTCCTCGATCTCAACGAGGCGACGGCGCTGCATGCACAGCTCATGGGGCTGAAGGGCGGTCCGCTCGTCATCGACGCTTCGGCGGTCGAGCGGGTCGGCGCGCTCTGTGCCCAGGTATTGATGGCTGGCGCCAAGAGCTGGGAGGAGGACAAGCAGCCCTTCACCTTCGCCAAGGTGTCCGAACCTTTCATGAAGACAATGCAACTTATTGGCGTGAATATTGATCACTTGCTGGCACAGGAGGCTAGGCAATGAAGAAAAAAGTACTCACCGTGGATGATTCCCGGACAATTCGAAACATGCTTCTCGTCACCCTCAACAATGCAGGCTTTGAGACCATCCAGGCCGAAGACGGCATCGAGGGCCTCGAAGTTCTGGAAAACGCGAACCCGGATGTCATCGTCACCGACATCAACATGCCGCGTCTCGATGGCTTCGGCTTCATCGAGGGCGTTCGCCGCAACGAGAAGTACCGGGCAATCCCGATCCTCGTTCTGACGACCGAAAGCGACGCCGAGAAGAAGAACCGTGCACGCCAGGCCGGCGCCACGGGCTGGATCGTAAAGCCTTTCGACCCGACGAAGCTGATCGACGCAATCGAGCGCGTAACCGCCTAATCCAGGATTTCTCCCGATGGATATGAACGAAATCAAAGAGATTTTCTTCCAGGAGTGCGAGGAGCAACTCGCGGAACTGGAGTCCGGTCTCTTGAAGTTGAACGATGGGGATCGCGACCCGGAGACGGTCAACGCCGTGTTCCGCGCCGTGCATTCGATCAAGGGCGGTGCCGGTGCATTCGGCCTCGATGACCTCGTTTCCTTCGCCCACGTGTTTGAGACGACACTGGATTGCGTTCGATCCAACAAGCTGGAGCCGACCCAGGACGTCCTGAAGGTCATGCTGAAATCCGCCGACGTCTTGGCGGACCTGACCAATGCGGCGCGCGACGGCGGAAGCGTCGACGAGGCGCGCAGCCGCACCCTCATCCGCGAACTGGAAGCGCTGGCGAACGGCGAAGTGCCGGCCGCTGCCGAGGCCCCCGCATCGAAACCTGCGGTCGCTGCTCCCAAGGCGGCCGCGCCGGCGCCGGTTGTCGAAAAGCCGGCGGTCAACGACGAAGGCTTCCAGCCGATCCCCTTCTCCTTCGGCGATTTCGACGAGGAGCCGGCCGATCGCTACGTGCCGACCTGCCAGATCCTCTTCCGCCCGAAGAAGGACCTCTATGCCAAGGGCAATGAAGCGGCCCTGCTGCTGCGTGATCTCTCCCGCCTCGGCGAGATGAGCATCTATTGCGACATGGATAGCCTGCCGCCGCTCGACAAGATGAACCCGGAGGAAGCCTATTTCTCCTGGAAGATCTCGGTGACGACAGACAAGGGCGAGGACGGCGTGCGCACCGTCTTCGAATTCGCCGAGTGGGATTGCGATCTCGACATCCGCACTATCGAAGAAGAAGTCGTCGGCGAGGCAGCGAACGAGGAAGAGCTGCCGATGCAGCCGGTGCCGTTCGACCTGTCGATCCTCGACGAGGGCGGTTCGACCGGCTCCGACGAAGAGCCGGCCGTCATTGAAAGCGACGCGGCTGCCGCCGTTGCCGCCGCTGAAACCGTCAGCAAGGTGGCGCAGGTCGCAAGCCGCGCCGCGGAAAATGCCAAGGCCGCGGCTTCCGCCGCCAGCGCCGCACAGGCCAACCAGGCCGCCGCCGCAGGCCAGACGATCCGCGTCGATCTCGACCGCGTCGACCGCCTGATCAACCTTGTCGGCGAGCTCGTCATCAACCAGGCGATGCTCTCGCAGAGCGTCGTCGAGAACGACACCAACGGTACGTCCTCCATCAATATGGGCCTCGAAGAGCTGCAACAGCTCACCCGCGAGATCCAGGATTCGGTGATGGCGATCCGCGCGCAGCCGGTGAAGCCGGTCTTCCAGCGCATGGCCCGTACCGTGCGCGAAATCGCCGATATTACCGGCAAGTCGGTCCGCCTCATCACAGAAGGCGAAAACACCGAAGTCGACAAAACCGTCATCGACAAGCTCGCCGAGCCGCTGACGCACATGATCCGCAACGCGGTCGACCATGGCCTGGAAATGCCGGAGAAGCGCGAAGCGCTCGGCAAGAACCCGGAAGGCACCGTTCGCCTGACGGCAAAACACCGCTCCGGCCGCATCGTCATCGAGCTTGCCGACGACGGCGCCGGCATCAACCGCGAGAAGGTGCGCCAGAAGGCGATTGACAACGATCTCATCGCAGCCGACGCCAACCTGTCGGACGAGGAAATCGACAACCTGATCTTCCACGCCGGCTTCTCCACCGCCGACAAGGTTTCCGACCTTTCCGGCCGCGGTGTCGGCATGGACGTGGTCAAGCGGTCGATCCAAGCTCTCGGCGGCCGCATCTCGATCTCGTCCAAGCCGGGCCAGGGCTCCGTCTTCACCATGAGCCTGCCGCTGACGCTGGCCGTCCTCGACGGCATGGTGGTCACGGTTGCCGGCCAGACCCTGGTCGTGCCGCTGACGGCGATCGTCGAGACGCTCCAGCCGGAAGCCTCGGCCATCCACTCCTTCGGCGCCTCGCAGCGCCTCATCTCGATCCGCAACTCCTTCTGCCCGCTGGTGGATGTCGGCCGGATCCTCAACTTCCGCAACACGCAGGCCAATCCGATGGACGGCGTGGCCCTCCTCGTCGAATCGGAAGGCGGCGGCCAGCGTGCCCTCATGGTCGATGCCATCCAGGGCCAGCGCCAGGTCGTCATCAAGAGCCTGGAGGCCAATTACACCCACGTGCCCGGCATCGCCGCTGCCACCATTCTCGGCGACGGCCGCGTGGCCCTCATCCTGGACGTCGATGCGGTGGTCGCCGCGTCGCGCGGCCAGTCGCTCAGACAAGACATCTCGCTCGCTGCAACCGGTTAAGAGACAATGACGTACGCGGCAAACAATCTCACGCACGGACGGGAACTGATCGCCTTCAGGATCGGCGACCAGGAGTTCTGCGTGAACGTGATGTCGGTCCGGGAGATCCGTGGATGGACCCCGGCGACGTCGATGCCGCATGCGCCTTCCTATGTGCTGGGCGTGATCAACCTGCGCGGTGCCGTTCTGCCGATCGTCGACCTGTCGCTGCGCCTCGGCATGAAGCCGGCCGAGCCGACGGTGCGCCACGTCATCATCGTCGCCCAGGTCGGGACGAGGGTGGTGGGTCTGCTGGTCGATGCGGTGTCCGACATCCTGACCGTGACGGACGACAACATGCAGCCGACGCCGGACATCGCCAATGAGGCGGCGAAGGCCTACGCCCGCGGCATCCTCGCCATCGAGGGCCGCATGATCTGCCTCATCGAACTCGATGCCCTGTTCCCGCATACGGAAAGCGAAGCTGCATGACCTATTCCCCGGCCATCGATGCAAGACAGTCTCCGGACGAGTGCCTTGCCAGCGGCGAATACCCGCTGACGCGCAAGGACCTCTCCGAGATTGCGGCCATGATCTATGCGGATGCCGGAATCTACCTCAACGAGACCAAGGCCTCGCTCGTCTATTCGCGCCTGTCGAAGCACATCCGCCAGCTCGGCCTCAAGGGCTTTCGGGAATATTGCGCGCTCGTTTCCTCGCCCGCCGGTGCCGGCCCGCGCAAGGAGATGCTGTCGCACCTGACGACCAACTTCACGCGCTTCTTCCGCGAGAACCATCACTTCGACCATATGAAGAGCGACGTGCTGCCGGACCTGCTGGCGCGCGCCCGCAATGGCGGCCGCGTGCGCATCTGGTCGGCCGCCTGTTCGGATGGCCAGGAGCCCTATTCGATCGCGCTCACCGTGCTGTCGCTGATGCCGAACGCCGCGGACTACGACTTCCGCATCCTCGCGACGGATATCGACCCGAAGATTCTCGCCATCGCCCGCGCCGGCGCCTATGACGCCAATGCGCTCGAAACCGTCAACCCCGCCATGCGCAAGCAGTTCTTCCGCGAGGTGGATGCGGGCGGCCGGCAGAAATGGCAGGTCGACGATCGTGTAAAGCGCCTCATCACCTTCAACGAGCTGAACCTGATGGCGCAATGGCCGTTCAAGGGTCCGTTCGACGTCATCTTCTGCCGCAACGTCGTCATCTATTTCGACGAGCCGACGCAGATGAAGATCTGGTCGCGCTTCGCCGGCATGCTCGGCGACGCCGGCCACCTCTATATCGGCCACTCGGAGCGCGTCTCGGGCGAGGCGAAGAACCAGTTCGATAATATCGGCATCACCACCTACCGCTACACGGGCAAGTACAGGAGGAGCGCATGATGGCACCCGCGCGCGTACTCGTCGTCGACGACTCGCCGACCATGCGCGGCCTGATCACGGCCGTGCTCAATGCAGATCCGGACGTCAACGTCGTCGGCCAGGCCGGCGACGCCATGGAAGCCCGCAACGCGATCAAGCAGCTCAATCCGGACGTCGTGACGCTGGACATCGAGATGCCGAACATGAACGGGCTCGAATTCCTCGACAAGATCATGAAGCTCCGGCCGATGCCGGTCATCATGGTCTCGACGCTGACCCATCGCGGCGCGGAAGCCTCGCTGATGGCGCTGGAAATCGGTGCCTTCGATTGCGTGGGAAAACCGCAGCCGGGCGACGCCCGCCCCTTCGGCGACCTTGCCGAAAAGGTAAAGGCCGCTGCCCGCTCGCAGCGCCGCCAGATCCGCACGGATGTGCCGCCGCTGGCGCCGACCGCCGCAAACGTCAACCCGGCCGTCAGCTACAAGCCCGGCCGCCGGGTCGTCGCCATCGGCGCCTCGACGGGCGGCGTGGAAGCGCTGATCGCGGTCTTGCAGAAGTTCCCGGTCAATTGCCCGCCGACCGTCATCACCCAGCATATGCCGCCGTCCTTCACCAAGAGCTTTGCCGACCGGTTGCACCGGCTCTGCGGGCCCGTGGTGCAGGAAGCGACAGACGGTGCCCGCCTGGAGATCGGCAAGATCTACCTGGCGCCCGGCGGCGAACGTCATCTCCAGGTCTCCAACCCGCATGCACCCTGCTGCCGGTTGGTGGAACGGGATCCGGTCAACGGCCATCGCCCTTCGGTGGATGTGCTGTTTGATTCGGTGGCCGAACTTGCCGGCCGCAATGCGGTCGGCGTCATCCTGACCGGCATGGGCCGGGACGGGGCAAGCGGCCTGTTGAAAATGCGCCATGCAGGGGCGCGGACCATCGGTCAGAATGAAAAAACCTGCGTCGTATATGGAATGCCGAGAGTGGCTTTCGAGCTGGGCGCCGTAGAACACCAGTTTCCGCTCTCCTCCATTGGGGAGGAAATCTTGAAGATCACTGCGGCCCGTAGAGAAGGGAGCGAATAATGTCTATCGCTGAAAAAATCAAAGTCCTCATCGTCGATGATCAGGTGACCAGTCGCCTGCTGCTGGGTGATGCCCTGCAGCAACTCGGCTTCAAGCAGATCACGGCAGCCGGTGATGGTGCGCAGGGCATGGCCATCATGGCCCAGCAGCCGCACCATCTCGTGATCTCCGACTTCAACATGCCGAAGATGGACGGGATCGAGTTCCTTCAGGCGGTGCGGTCCAACCCCACCACCAAGAAGGCGGCCTTCATCATCCTCACCGCACAGGGCGACCGTGCCCTGGTGCAGAAGGCGGCGGCACTCGGTGCCAACAACGTTCTCGCCAAGCCGTTCACCATCGAAAAGATGAAGGCGGCCATCGAAGCCGTGTTCGGGGCATTGAAATGATAGCAGACGCCGGGACGCGCCGCGTCCATGTCATCCAGGGAGAATACAAGGTCCTCAACGATCCGAATGTGGTGCTCACCACCATTCTCGGCTCGTGCGTGGCCGCCTGCATGCGCGACCCGGTCATTGGCGTCGGCGGTATGAACCATTTCCTGCTGCCGGGCTCGGCCGAGGCGATGGCCTCGGGCGGCGACGCCACGCGCTACGGCGTGCACCTGATGGAACTGTTGATCAACGGCCTTTTGAAGCAGGGCGCGCGCCGCGACCGGCTGGAGGCGAAAATCTTTGGAGGCGCGAAGACGATCGCGCGCTTCTCCAATGTCGGCGAGCAGAACGCGCTGTTCGCCCGGCAGTTCCTGATGGACGAAGGCATCAAGGTCGTCGGTGAAAGCACCGGCGGCGAGCATGGGCGCAAGCTGGAATACTGGCCGTCGAGCGGCCGGGCCAGGCAATATGCGCTGACAGGGGTGGAGACGCAGAAGACGGTGGCGCTGGAGCAGCGGCCCGTACCCGTCGCCAGGCCTGTCGAAAGCTCGATCGAATTCTTCTGACCGGGCAATCGCACCCCAAGGAAGCGAACAGGGTATAAAAAGGGTCACCCATGCAAGCCGAGTATCTGAGTGCAGCGACTGCCATGGAGGAAGCCCTTCCGGATGTCCTGATGCGAATCGTGTCCGAACTGCACGATGTCGCCTACCTGATCGAACGTATCGAGCCGCAGCTGGCCGCCGTGCATGGCGAAACCGCAGCGAACGCCATGGAGCGCATGATGGTGCTGCAAGGCATCGACCTTGCCGTCCAGAAGACGCGCGGCCTCGCCGAGTTCATCGACACGATCACCGCAAGCATTCCAGAGAACTGGATCGTAGACGTCACGACGGCGCTCAATCTGGTGAAGCTTGCCGATATGCAGAAGGCGCTGAGCAACGGAATGCGCCACGGCCATTCCCAGCCGATCGGCAAGGCAGTCGGCGATTTCGAGGCTTTCTAGCCGATTCCACACTATAATCAGTGAGTTTGGCGGCGCCCCTGTGGCGCCGTCTTGCGTTGTGCGGGCACGCTCCAGTGCGCCGCAACGAAATGCTCGCGCAAGTTTCGCCGGCTAGTCTCCATGTCGGGTCAGTTAGATCCAGGTATTCCATGGGGCAGGCGGTGCGTGCGGAAATGCGCCGGTTTCGTCCCACGAGATTGAAAATGCGTCTGATAACGCCGGCATGTTGCCCGGTGTCCAGGCGACTAGTCCGTGCGGGAACAGAATGAATCTGTTGGAACAGTTGACGAAAGTCTACAAGAACCTGGCTTCGCTAGGGCAGGCGAAGCTCGCGATGCTGGCGGGAGCCGCCATCGTCTCGATCGGTCTGGTGCTTGCCGCCGGAATCCTGGTTAACAAACCCGCTTACGAGACACTCTATGTCGGTCTGGAAAAGACCGACGTGAACCAGATCAGCCTGGCGCTCGCCGAAGCCAATATCGATTTCAACACCGGAACGGACGGCGGCAGCATCGAGGTGCCGGTCGGGCAGACGGGCAAGGCGCGGCTTTATCTCGCCGAGCGCGGCCTGCCGAGCAGCGCCAATTCCGGCTACGAACTCTTCGACAAGGTCGGATCGCTCGGCCTCACCTCCTTCATGCAGGAAGTGACGCGTGTCCGCGCACTCGAAGGCGAAATCGCCCGCACCATCCAGCAGATCAGCGGCATCGCCGCAGCCCGCGTGCACATCGTCATGCCGGAGCGCGGCAATTTCCGCAAAGCGGAGCAGGTGCCGACCGCCTCCGTGATGATCCGCGCCAGCGCGCAGATCGGCCGTGAATCGGCCGGCGCGATCCGCCATCTGGTCGCGGCTTCCGTGCCGGGCCTGGAAGTCGACGGCGTCACCATCCTCGACTCCGCCGGCCAGCTTCTCGCCTCCGGCGACGATGCGGAGAACGGCGCAGTCAACCGCTCGCTGACGGCCGTACAGACCGTGCAGAGCGAAGTCGAACGCAATATCGAAAAAGCGCTCGCACCCTTCCTTGGCATGGACAATTTCCGCGCCAGCGTTACAGCCTCGCTCAACACGGACTCGCAGCAGATCCAGGAGACGGTCTACGACCCGGAATCCCGCGTCGAGCGCTCGGTCCGCGTCACGCGAGAAACCCAGAAGTCTCAGCAGCAGGCCGACAATAAGGCCGCGACCGTCGAGCAGAACATTCCCCAGGGCGGCCCCGAGGGCGACGCTAACGGCCAGAAATCGAGCGACGAAGCGGACAAGAAGGAAGAGCAGACCAACTACGAGATCAACAGCAAGACCGTCGCCACCGTGCGCAGCGGCTTTGCGGTCGAGAAGCTGTCTGTCGCCGTCGTCGTCAACCGCGCCCGTATCGCGGCCATGGTTGGCGAGCCTGCCGACCAGGCGAAAATCGATGCCTACATCGCCGACATGCAGAAGATCGTCTCTTCAGCCGCTGGCCTCAGCACCGACCGCGGCGACATTGTGACGATCAACGCCATGGAATTCCTCGACCACCAGCTCCTCGACGAGGCTGTGGCAGGTCCGGGCATCATGGAAGTGCTGACGCGCAATCTCGGCGGCATCATCAATGCGCTGGCCTTCCTTGGCGTCGCCATCGTGGTGGTCTGGTTCGGCCTTCGCCCGGCGGTCCGCTCGGTCACCGGCGGCGGTGCCTCGGCCAATGCGCTGGAAAGCGATGCGGCCGGCCTCGAACTGCCCGACTTCTCGCCGGTGGCGGGTGTCGGCGGCCCCGGTGCCACCCTCATGGACGGCTTCGGCGCGGACTTCGGCTTCGACAGCACGGACGACCTGCTCAATGCCGGCGACGACGGCGACGGCACCTTCAACCGCCGCGTCAAGGAAGGCCCGGAACGCCGCCTCGGCCGCATGGTCGAGATCAGCGAGGAACGCGCTGCCAAGATCCTGCGCAAGTGGGCGGTCGACAAGGAAGCGGCCTGACGGCTCCAAAATCTCGAAATGGCATAGGGCGCGGTCGGCAACGACCGCGCCCTTGCTTTTGCGGATGACAAAACGGCGACGTTGATTTGCCAATTCGTGTCGCATTTCGGCAACGCTCGCCTGGCCGATCCGCGCAATTTTTTCGCTGGCGGAGTCACTTCCCGCCACGCCGATTCCGCACGCCGTCGATGCTCGCAAAAAGTTTATGATCTTTATGGTTGTGATTTGTATTATTTATTCACAATCGTGAATCGAATTAGCGCCCACTTTCAAGCGGCTACCCGATTGCGGCAAATGAATATTGTATGGTTAACAATCACTTACCTCTAGCTCATCGGCGAGATTAGGCGCTTCGTGAGCCGGCAAATCACCCGTTTCGAATCGACTCACGGAAGCCGGCAAAAGTAAATCCCGAGAAGATGGCGGTGGTTTTTAGCGATGGCCGATGTACACTTTAGTCACTGATTCGCTTGGTGATTCTCGCCGATGCGGCCTGACCGGGGGAAGTTCGGACGGTTCCGAACTTTTGGCGGGAAGGAGGCGGGAATGTCCGTTCTGAATCGGAACAGGGGGCTATCATGGAAACGATCCGGTCGGATGTCGCGGCCTGGGAATCCTATGGATTCTCCGCCGAGTCAGGTGAGCGTAAGAGTGCGCGTGAGCTTCTGATTCAACACCTCGGACGCTGCGCCAGCCGCGCGGGCCTGTCCACCGGTCTGAGAGCGCTGACGGACTATGTCAGCGCGTCCCACTACCTTCTCGTCCGCCACGATGTCTCGCCCGAAGCCGGGCTCGAAACCGTCGTGGCCTCGGACTGGCCGTTCGACATGGTGCGCTCCATCGCGGGCTCCGTGCTTGCCAGCCAGTCCCGCATGAGCGAACTCGACAAGTGCCTCGGGCTGTTGAAGCCCTGCTTCCACCACCTCGCCGAGGGCGCCCCGGTGCCGAAAGGCGTCAGCCGCGAATATTGCGTCATCGCCTTCCATGTCGGCCGGGCGCGCATGTCGCTGCTGCTGCTCTTCCCGGAGCATTTCATCCTCTCCCAGAGCAAGCTGCGCGATGTCGGCGTCATGACCGGCTATTTCGCCAGCGTCTGCTGCAAGGGCGCGATCCTCCGACAGGATCGCGAGATGGAGCTGACGGAACGCGAGATCGAGTGCCTCTACTGGATCGCCGAAGGCAAGACGAGCGACGAGATCGCCGTCATCCTCGGCATCTCACGCAACACGATCAACAACTACATCACCAGCGTGATGCGCAAGACCGCGACCAAGACGCGGTCCGAGGCAATCGCCTGGGCCGTTCGCAACAGCCTGGTCTGAGGAGGGCATCATGGACATCCAGCTTTCCGCCCCCACGGCCATCGAGACGGAAATCCGCCTTGCGCGCCCGCCGAAGGCGGCCCGCGCCTCCGATTTCGTCTCCCGCCTGCAGGTGATGCAGACGATCATCGGCGCCGAGCACTTCGCAGTGCTTCGCCTCAGTGGCCACGGCCTGCCGTCGGCGCGCAAGCTGACGCTCTCGCTGCACAACTGGGCGCAGGATGTCGACGGCAACGCCCGGGCGCTGATCGAAGCCTACGGCCCCGCCATGCTCGCCCATCTCGAAGCGTCCATGCTGCCGCTGATCTGGGAAGGGGCCGGCGACAACCAGTTCGCCGAATCGGGCGCAGAGCCTTTCACGACACGCCTCCCGCCGCGGCTGCTCGCCTGGTCGGGCATCGCATTCCCCATTCGCCTTGGCGCGCATGGCAATGGCTATGTCGTCTTCGTGGGGCCGTTCATCGCGCCTTCCAGCGACCTCATCGTCGACATGCACATGAAGAGCTGCCAGGTGCTGATCGACATGCTGGCCTGCGAGGAAAAGAAGCTCGCACCCTCCGAAGCGCTCAGCGAACGCGAGATCGCCTGCCTCCAGATGGCCGGCGACGGCTGCATCTCGGAGGCGATCGCGGAAAAGATGGGGCTTTCGGTGCACACCGTGAACGCCTATCTCGGCACCGCCACGACGAAGCTCGACGCGGTCAACCGCATCCAGGCGATCGCCAAGGCTATCCGCCTCGGCTACATCACCTGACGAGCCTTTTGCCTTAAAGCAATTCCAGCAAAAGTGCGTAGCGGTTTTGCGTCCGGAATTGCGGAAATGCTCTAATGAGCGTGCAGAGCCGGTGGCGCCTTGCCGCCGGATTTCACGTAGCGCGCCTCCTGGAGGCTCTTGCGCAGGAAGGCCGTGTTGTCGTCGGGATCCGCGGACGGATTGTTGAAGGCGACATGGGTGACTTCCACGCCCGCGGTGTCCTTCTGCAACAGAAGCTTCGCATAGACGGTGACGCCCTGCGGGCGCAGTTCCATGTCGAGCGTCACTTCCGGCTCGGTGCCCCAGTCGAGGCTGTAGTCGCCGCCGGCGCCGAAATTCACCGTGCCGGGCAGGAAATACAGCTCCGCCGCCGAGGAGACCAGATCGGCCAGGTTACCGTAGCACTCGAAACGCAACAACGAGACGAGATCGGCGGCGTCGAGCAGTCGGAGCTCTGTGGCGACCGGGCAGATTGCTTCAGCAACAATCTTCTCGCGCTCGGCGGAATAGGTGCATTTTCTCATCGGATCTAGTTTACCCGTCTGGTCTGAGGCGAAGCTGCGTAAACCCGGTGAATCAGCTCTGCCACGGCTTTGTAAAACACCGGCGGAATGACACTATCGACCGAGACTTGCGCAAACATTGAGCGTGCGAGCGGCGGGTCTTCAAAAACGGGTATTCCGTTCTCTTCGGCGATCTCGCGAATCTTCAGCGCGACGAGGTCCTGGCCCTTGGCGACGACCACCGGCGCGTCGCCTTCTTCGCGCACGTAACGCAGGGCGACGGCGAAGTGGGTCGGGTTGGCGATGACGAGGGTCGCGCGCGGCACGGCCGTCATCATGCGCCGGCGGGCGCGGTCGCGCTGGATCGAGCGCATGCGGGCGCGCACGATCGGGTCACCCTGCGACTGCTTCATTTCCTCCTTCACCTCCTGCTTCGTCATCATCAGTTCGGAGAACCAGTGATGGCGCGTCCAGGCGAAGTCGATGCCGGCAATGAGCGCGGTGGCAAACAGGATGATCAGCAGCACCTTGTTGATGTCGGCGGTCATCATCATGATCAACGCCGCCGGCTCGGAGAACATCGTGTCGAGCGAGGCGAAATAATTGCCGCGCATGGCGAGCGCCACGACGAGCGAGACCAGCAGGATCTTGATCAGCGACTTGGCGAATTCGACGAGGCCCTGCTTGCCGAAAAGGCGTCCGAGGCCCTTCACCGGGTTGAGGCGGGAGATCTGCGGCCGCACGCGCTCGAGCACCGGGCTCGGCAGGTTCTGCAACACGGAGGAGGCGATGCCGAACACCATCATCATGATGAGAATGGGCGTCAGAAGCGTTGCGGCCTCCCAGCCGAGATGGCGGAAGATCGCGATCACGTCGGTGCCGGTCTTGAGGTTCCAGGCCTCCGGCTGCTCGAAGAAGTCGCGCAGCGTCTCGTTCATGCGCGCGATGCCGCCCGGCATGAAGAAGACGAGGAAGAGATAGATCGCGAGCGTCGAGGCGAAGATGGTGATTTCACGCGAGAAGGGCGTGTTGCCCTTCTCCATGGCATCACGAATCTTCTTCTCGGTCGGGAGTTCTGTTTTGCTGTCTTTGTCGTCGTCCGACACGTCGCGCTCCCTAAAAGAAACGGCCCGAATCCCCATTCAGGAGATTCGGGCCGGAAGTACGCTCCGCCTGTGGCGTTACGGTGTCAAGCGGGATCAGGCCGCTTCGCGCGCCTGTTCCTTCTCCTTCAACTGGATTTGTCCGGCCGCCGCCAGGCGGATGGCTTCCTGCGTGATCGAGCGGCGGGCGATCGCCACTTCGCGCGGGTTGACGCCCTGGTCGCCGGCAGCGAGATCGGATTCGATCATGCGGCGTTGGCGTGCGCCGATCGAGGAGAGGATCGATTCGCGCAGTTCCATCGTCGAGCCGCGCAGGGCCGCCGTGATGATGTCGCCGGAGACGTCGTTGAACAGCGACACGCGGCTTCTCTGCGGCATGTAGAGCACGTCTTCGAAGAGGAAGATCTTCGGACGAACCTTCTTGACCGATTCGGTGGAGACCGTTTCGAGCGAAGCGAGCATTTCGTCGACCTGCGACTTTTCGAGCTCGTTCATGAGGTCCGCAACCTTGTTCGAACCCATCGAGTTGCGTTCGGCATCGAGTGCATTGATCATCTCGATGACGCGTGCTTCGACGATGACGGTCGCCTTCGGGCTCGCATCCTTGAGGTTGACGGTACGGTTGATGATGTCGGCGCGGTGATCTTCCGGTATCTCCAGCAGCACCTTGGCGCCGAAGGCCGAGGGCATCATGGAGAGGATATAGGCGATGGTCTGCGGGTGCTCGTTGAGCAGGAACTTTGCGACGAAGACCGGATCGGCGTCCTGCAGACGGTCCCAGATCGTCGTCTCGTAGCCCTGGAAGGTGGCGCGGCGGCCGAGCAGGCCGTCGACTTCGTCCGGCGTCAGGCCCTCTTCGAGAATGCCTTCCATCATCTTGGCATTGTCCATGAGGCCGGCGCCCTCGGTGAAGAGGTCTTCGAACTCGTTGACGAGGTCCAGCAATTCATGCGGCGGGATGGCGCGCAAGTTCTGCGCGGAGGCGATGATCGCCTGGAGCTCGCTCTGGGTAAAATACTTCAAGAGCTTGCCGGCAACACCCTTGCCCATGGCCAGAAGCACGGCTGCCGCCTTCTCGACCTGCGATAGCGGTGCGCCGACCGCTGTGGAGGTGCCGAAATTTTCGAAATCCATCATGGATTATCCCCCTGAGACCTGAACCGGTATCAGACCTTGCGTGTACTCTTCACTTCGATGAGCTTGACCCCGAAGCGGGTGTCGTCATTTTCAAGAACGGTGATTTCGCCGCGGCCGATGACACGGCCGTTGACCATGACCTCGACGGGCTCGCCGATGCGGCGGTCGAGCGCGATCGTGGCGCCCTCCGAGAGGTTCATGAGGCTGGAGACCTGCATCTGCGACGAGCCCAGAACGATCTGAAGATCGATCGGGATGTCCATGATGAGGTCCATGTTGGACTGGAGCGCGCTGCCCGGCCGGGCCGCTTCGCCGAGATCGGCGCCAAAATCGGTGCCGCCGCCGAAATCGGATCCGCCGAAGCTCGTGCCGCCGCCGAAATCCGACGTGGCCGCGCCGCCGCCGAAGTCCGAGCTGCCGAAATCGCCGCCGAAAGCGGCGAGCGGGTCGTTGTCGATGGTCGCGGGAAGATCCGAGCCGAAACTGCCGGTAGCATCCTTCTGAAGAACGCCGCGCAGGTCGTCGATCGCCTGCTCCAGTTCCTGGTCGCCCGCGTTGAGGGAAGACGTCATGTCGTCAGCGATGGGTGTTTTCTTCGGTGCCATAAGACCACTATTCCATTCGAAACTTGCCTGAGGCGTGCCACTCGTCAGGCTTCATGCCTAAACTATCCAATGATGTGCTGGAGAAGCTCGTCCTCCGAACCGTAGGTATCCTTGACGCGAACCGTGTAGCGGGCGCCGGAGCGGCCGAACTCGCAGACATAGAGGTTGCGGCCGTTGGCGTTCACGTCGACGCGAACGTCGCCCGTCTCGTTGAAAGGGATGATGTCGCCCGCCTGCAGCCGGCTGATCGTGTCGAGCGTCTGGGCTTCGAGACGAATGCGCGCCTCCAGCGTCACCTTGGAGCGGCGGACCTGCTCGCCGAGCTGTTCGCTCCACTCGACGCGGGTCTTCGCCACATTCGCCGGCTTCGGCGCGGCGATGTTGGATTTCAGGAGAACGCTCTGCGGGACGACGATGTGGAAGGTCGAGAGCACCGGGCCGATACCGACGGCCATGTTGACCATGGCGACGAAGGTGTCGTCCGAGCCGTCGTCGGCAGGCTTGCGCGTCTCCGCATTGTGCGCCGGGCCGAGGAAGGGCTCGAAGCCGTTCGCGCCGTTGACGGCGGTCTTCACCACGCCGGAGATGCGGTCGAACATCATGGCGGCAAGGTCGAGCTCGATCTTGGAGAGCGGCCGCGGCTCGGGATCCTCGATGGAATCGCTGACGGCGCCGAGCATGTTCTCGACGAGCGTGATGATCATCGGGCTGTCGCAGATCAGCGTGAAGCGATCGCACCAGTCGCGCAGCGACGCGTCGCAGAACGCCATCGCGCCGCCGAGGCCTTCCACCAGCGGGCCGTATTTGCCCGTCTCGAAACCCGCATAGGAGACCGCGACCTCGAAACCGAGTTCGCTCTCCAGCATGTCCGGCAGGAACTCGGCGAAGACGTCGCCGAGGCTGGCGCAGAGCTTGGAGATCGTCGCCTGGTCGCCGAGCCGGCCGGTGAGCCGGGCCAGTACGATCGGGTCTAGGGTAGGGGTTTCGCTCACGCTCGCTTCTTTCATGTCTTAGGCCGCCTTCGAACTGCCGCCCGGATTCATCATTTCCTGCTCCACCGCGTCGATCGACGGGCGCTCGTAGGAAGAGATGGTCTTGCGGCCGTATTCCAGCGCCACCTGCGGCACGGAGCCGTTCATGTAGGCGAGCAGCGTCTGCTTGACGATGACGTAGAGGCGGTTCTGCTTTTCGCGCACGACTTTGATGTTGGTGATGATCGGGGTGACGATCGAATAGGACAGGAACACGCCCAGCAGCGTGCCGACGAGGGCCGCCGCGATCTTGCCGCCAAGCACTTCCGGGCTTTCGTTGATGGCGCCCATGGCCTTGATAACGCCGAGAACGGCCGCGACGATGCCGATGGCCGGGAAGGCGTCGCCCATCGTGCTGAGCGCGTGGTAGGGCTTCATCTTGTCGCGGGTGATCGTCTGGATTTCCTCGTCCATCAGCGCCTCGATCTCGTGGCTGCGGGCATTGCCGATGATGATGAGGCGGACATAGTCGCAGATGAAGGCGGTCAGTTCCTTGTTGGCGAGAACCGTCGGCGCGGACTGGAAGATCGGCGACTCGTCCGGATTGTCGATATGCGCCTCGATCTCGTTGCGCGATTTCGTGCGCAGGTCGCGCATCAGGCTGTAGAGCACGCCGAGCGTATCGAGATAATGGCGCTCCTTGGGAACCTTGTGCTTGAAGGCTTCGACGAGCGCGGTTCCGGTCCCTTTGATCACCTTCATCGTGTTCGCCACGATAAAGCCGCCGACGCCGGCGCCGCCGATGATCAGGAGCTCGAAGGGCTGGTTCAGCACCTCCAGGTGCCCGCCCATGGCCATATAGCCGCCAAGGACGCAGCCGAAGGTAACGATTAGACCGATGATAATGTTCATGAGCGCAGGTGTCCCGACACAATTCTGACCCTTGTGGAGATACGGTTCCAGCCTTGCGTGAGGCTGTACCTAACGGCAGGTTTACGGATCAGGTTCGCGCAAGCAAAAACCCGCAGGATCATGGCTCATAACGGGCAATCGTGCCTTCTTGCACCTTGATCGGCGGCCAATCGTGACGACCACCTATACGAGCTACAAGTTGATTACCGCGGATCTCCAGACGTCGCTGTCGCGCGTTCAGGAGCAGCCGGACGTCAAGCGCGAAACGGAATATTACCTCTCCAAGATCGGCAGCATAAAGTCGGTCGATGAATTCTTCGCCGACAGCCGGCTCTATAACTACGTGATGAAGGCCCACGGGCTGGAGGACATGGCCTACGCCAAGGCCTTCATGCGCAAGGTGCTGACGGAAGGCACCGAGGACGAGGCCGCCTTCGCCAACCAGCTCAGCGACACCCGCTACAAGGAGCTGGCCGAATCGCTGAACTTCGCCAAGCACGGCGAGTTCGCCACCGGCTTCGAACGCGCCCAGAAGGGCGTCGTCGACAAATATGCCCGCCAGACGTTGGAAGTCAGCGCCGGCGAGGACAATACCGGCGTGCGCCTGGCGCTCTATTTCGAGCGCATGGCCTCGTCCATCACGTCCGGCTATTCCATTATCGCCGACGATGCGCTGGCCCAGGTCGTGCGCACCGCGCTCCAGCTGCCGGCGGAATTTGCCGGCACCGATATCGACCGGCAGGCCGCCTATTACGAAGAGGCGCTGAACCTCGAAGACTTCAAGGACACCAGCAAGGTCGGCAAGTTCCTCGAACGCTTCACCGCCATGTGGGAGCTGGAAAACCCGTCCGGCAGCTACGATCCGCTGACCGTCTTCCAGTCGTCGAGCCTCACCGGCATTTCGACGGACCTGCTGATTTCCATCAACAACCTGAAACTCGGAGGTCGCTGATCATGCAGACCGGGCTCTATGTATCGCTTTCGTCCCAGCTTGCGCTTGATCGCCGCCTGACGACACTTGCAGACAACGTCGCGAATTCGACGACCGTCGGCTTCCGCGCCACGGAAGTGAAATTCAACCAGGTCGTCAGCGATCAGAAGGTCGCCGACGTCGCCTTCGTCTCGCAGGGCAACGAATTCCTGTCCACCCGCAGCGGCGGCATGACGGAGACCGGCGGCACGCTCGACTTCGCCATCAAGGGCGACGCCTGGTTCCAGGTGGAGACGCCTTCCGGCCCCACGCTCACCCGCGATGGCCGCTTCACGGTGACCGATGCCGGCGAACTGGTGACGCTCAACGGCTATGCGGTGCTCGACGCCGGCGGCGGGCCGATCCAGCTCGATCTCGCCAACGGACCGATCCTGCTCAGCGCCGACGGCCAGCTCAACCAGAACGGCCAGCCCGTCGCGGCCCTCGGCCTGTTCGACGCCGATCTCTCCGGCGGCTTCGTGCGCGCCGGCAACAGCGGCATCATCACCACCATTCCGCCCGAACCGGTCGTCGACCGCATGGATGCCGGCGTGGTGCAGGGTTATGTCGAGGAATCCAACGTCAACGCCATCGGCGAGATGACGCAGCTCATCCAGGTCACGCGCGCCTTCGAAAGCATCGCATCGCTGATGCGCGACAGCGAGGAATCGCTGAAGGAAGCCATCCGCACCTTCGGCGGAAACCGGTAAACGATCATGGCGGCAGAGAAGAGGACGACCAGCGACACCCGTATCCCCGATGGCGGCCGCATGTTGAGCGCGATGGCGGGCCTGGTGCGGCGCTATTCCTCGCCGGAATTTTCCGTCGTGCATGGCGGCCATGTCCAGACAATCGCGTCCGGCAACTATACGGTGAGCGGCCTGTCGCGCCATGTGCGCCTCGGCGAATTCGTCGCGCATCGAAGCCCGACCGGCATCCATCTGGGCGAAGTCGTGCGCGTCGAGCCGGAAACGGTCGTCGTCTGCCCCATCGAGCCGGGCGAGCCGATCGGTATCCACGACACCGTCATCCGCAAGGGCGCCTTCCGCGTCGCACCGGCATCCTCGTGGTGTGGCCGCACGATCAATGCGCTTGGCGAGCCGATCGATGGGCTCGGCCCGCTGGTCCAGGGCGACGTGCGTCGCTCGATCTCCAATTCCGCCCCGCCCTCGATGACCCGCAAGCGCGTCGAAAAAGGGTTCCATACCGGCGTGCGCGCCATCGATATCTTCGCGCCGCTCTGCCTCGGCCAGCGCCTCGGCATCTTCGCCGGCTCCGGCGTTGGTAAGTCGACGCTTCTATCGATGCTTGCCCGCGCGGAAGCGTTTGACAAGGTCGTCATCGCGCTGGTCGGCGAACGTGGCCGTGAAGTGCGTGAATTCATTGAAGATACGCTCGGCGACAATCTCGCGAAATCGGTCGCCGTCGTCGCGACCAGCGACGAGAGCCCGATGCTGCGCAAGATGGCGCCGCTGACCGCCGTAACCATCGCCGAACATTACCGCGACCAGGGCGACAACGTCCTGCTGATCATCGACAGCGTCACGCGCTTTGCACATGCGATCCGCGAAGTGGCGACCGCCTCCGGCGAGCCGCCGATCGCCCGCGGCTATCCCGCCTCCGTTTTCACCGAGCTGCCGCGCCTTCTGGAGCGCGCCGGGCCGGGCGCCGAGGGTGCTGGCACGATCACCGCGATCATCTCGATCCTCGTCGACGGTGACAACCACAACGACCCGATCGCCGACTCGACGCGCGGCATTCTCGACGGCCATATCGTGCTTGAGCGCAGCCTTGCGGAAGAGGGCCGCTATCCGCCGATCAATCCGCTCGCCTCCATCTCGCGCCTCGCCCGCAAGGCCTGGACGCCGGACCAGGAGAAGCTGGTGTCGCGGCTGAAGGCGCTGATCCACCGGTTCGAGGAGACACGGGACCTGCGCCTCATCGGCGGTTATCGCCCGGGTGCCGATGCGGATCTCGACATGGCGATCAAGCAGGTGCCGATCATCTATGAGGTTTTGAAACAGACGCCGGGCGAAAGGCCCGCCGGTGACGCGTTCTCCGACCTTGCGGTCGCGCTGAAGAACGCGGCCGGGCAGGGCGGCGCGCCAGCAACGAGAAGGGGATGACAGTGACGGATTTCGATGCGGACCAGAGTGTTCCGCCGATCAAGCGCATGACGAAGGGGCGTTACAGCACCGGCGACAAGATGCTGGTGGGCACCGGCGTGCTGCTGGCCGCCATGGCCGCTTTCTTTCCGTGGTACGTTTTCCTCAACCCGGATCAGTTTTCGGTTCCCGCACTTTGGGAAGGCAACACCCGCGACCTGCCGGAAACGAAGCCCAAGGAAGTGATGAGTGTCTCGCCTGCCGCGATGGTCGATAACGACGACGATCCGAGCCTGGAAAGCGTCGATCCCGTCTCGACCGCGACCACCGCTGGCGGCAGTGAAAAGGATAAGACGACGCTCGGCGCTCCGGTGGAAACCGGTCTCGACCAGCCGCTGCCCGCCTCGTCCGGCTTCCGGCTGATGCATGTGGCGAACGGCCGGGCGCTGATCGAGGATGCGAGCGGCATGTATATCGTGCGTGTCGGCTCGATCCTGCCGGACAACAGCCGCCTGGCGACGCTGGAACAGCGCGACGGCGCCTGGGTCATCGTCACCTCGAACGGCGACATCGTCAAACGCAACTGACGCGACGGCGGGCCTTCGCCCGCCTTCGATTCGGCCCGTCCGATGAGGGATGCCGGCCGCCCGCTCGCTGTGGCAAGAGCAGCTTGAGCACTTTATTTCCGGGGAATTCAGGGACTTGGCGGTGAAGCTCACCCGGTGCAAGTCCCACGCAAGATTGGCTCCGTAGGTTCGCCTCGAACAAGGATGGAGCTTGTCATGCAACCGATACAACTGTTTGAACTGGCATCGAAACAAGCCGAATGGCTTTCTGTCCGCCAGAGCGTGGTTGCAGGCAACATCGCCAACGCGAACACGCCCGCCTTCAAGGCGAAGGACGTGACCCCCTTCCAGTCGGTGCTCGAAACCACGGGCATCCGCATGGCGGCGACGCAGCCGGGCCATTTCACCGAAACCGAAATGGCAAGCCGCGTCATCGACACCAAGCCCACCGAAGAGATCGGCGTGCAGGAGTCCGGCAACACCGTCGGCCTTGCCGAGGAACTCATGAAAGAGGGCCAGGTCAAGCGTGATTTCGAGTTGAATGCCGGCCTCGTCAAGGCCTTTCATCGCATGATGCTGATGACAGTCAGAAGGTAAAAAATGGATCCGCTCATAGCTTCACTGAAAGTCGCGGCCTCGGGACTTGAGGCGCAATCCACCCGCATCCGTATCGTCTCGGAAAACCTCGCCAACGCCCGCTCCACAGGCGATACGCCGGGTGCCGACCCCTTCCGTCGCAAGACCGTGACCTTCGCGGCCGAGCTCGACCGGGCGACCGGCGCGGCGCTCGTAGAGGTCGAGCGTCTGGGCGTGGACGAAGGCGAATTCTCGACCGAATACGATCCCGGCAATCCGGCGGCCAACGAACAGGGCATCGTCAAGATGCCGAACGTCAACATGCTGGTCGAAATGGCCGACATGCGGGAAGCCAACCGCTCCTATGAAGCCAACCTGCAGAGCATCAAACAATCGCGCGACCTGATCAGCGCGACCATCGACCTCCTGAGGGCATCGCAATGATCGAGAGCATCAAGGGCGTCAATTCGCTCTTCTCCGCCAATCCCCTTTCGGGCGTGACGGAAACGTCGAACCCCGTTTCCGCTGCCGCCGCGCAGGGAACCGCAACCGGAATGAGCTTCGCCCAGGTGATGGGCGACATGGCGACCGACGCGGCCAATTCGCTGAAGCTCAGCGAAACCAAGTCCTTCGAAGCCATCCAGGGCAAGGCCTCGACCCGCGAAGTGGTCGATGCCGTCATGAACGCCGAGCAGTCGCTGCAGACCGCCATCGCCATCCGCGACAAGGTCGTCACCGCCTATCTCGAAGTCGCTAGAATGCAGATCTGAGGACCGGACATGAAAGCCCTTGCCATTGCCGCCACCGGCATGAACGCGCAGCAGACCAATCTCGAAGTGATCGCGAACAACATCGCGAACATCAACACGACGGGCTTCAAGCGCGCCCGCGCCGAGTTCTCCGACCTTCTCTACCAGACGGAGCGCGCCGCCGGCGTGCCGAACCGCGCCAACCAGTCGGTGGTGCCGGAAGGCGCCATCGTCGGCCTCGGCGTCAAGACCGCTGCGGTGCGCAACCTGCACCTCCAGGGCGGCCTTACCAGCACCGGCAACTCCTTCGACCTCGCGCTGATCGGCCGCGGCTGGTTCCAGATCGAGGCGGCGGACGGCACCACGCTCTACACCCGCGCCGGCGCCTTCAACACCAATGCCGACGGCCAGCTCGTGACGCTGGACGGCTACACGGTCGTGCCGGGCATCAACGTTCCGGCCGACGCGACGGAAGTCACCGTCAGCAAGTCCGGCCAGGTCTATGCCACCGTCGCCGGTGACCAGCAGGAACTCGGCCAGATCACGCTGGCGAACTTCGTCAACGAGGCCGGCCTTGAGCCGCTCGGCGAAAACCTCTTCCGCGAAACCGCAGCCTCCGGCCCGGCCAATGTCGGCGCCCCGGACGAAGCGGGCTTCGCCTATATCCAGCAGAACTACCTGGAAGCCTCGAACGTCGATCCGGTCAAGGAAATCACCGACCTGATCTCCGCCCAGCGCGCCTATGAGATGAACTCCAAGATCATCCAGGCGGCGGACGAAATGGCGGCCGTGGTCAGCAAGAACCTGAGATAACAACCGGACATGCGGGGAACATGATGTTTCGCCTGATAGCAGCTCTTCGGAAAGAAAAGACCCGGTCGATCCGGTGGCGCGCGGCCCTCGTCGCGCCCGCCGCGCTCGTCGGTCTTCTCGTGGCCGATGCGGCCCTTGCCGACACGCGCACCGCGGTCGTGCCCAAGCGCATCATCTATCCCGGCGAGGAGATCCAGGCGGGACAGCTCGAAGTGGTCGAGGTGACCAACCCGAACATCGTCAAGGGCTTTGCCCAGAATGTCGACGAGGTCAGCGGGCTCGTGACCAAGCGCACGCTGCTGCCGGGTCGCGTCATCCTCGTCTCGGCGCTGCGCGAACCCTTCCTCGTGTCACGCGGCACGACCGTGCAGATGGTCTTCGACAACGGCTCGCTCGTCATCCGGGCGTCCGGCACCCCCTTGCAGGATGGTGCCGCCGGCGAACTGATCCGCATCCGCAACAAGGATTCGGGCGTGACCGTCTCCGGCACGGTCATGGCGGACGGAACCGTGCATGTGGTGGCGAAATGATGCGTAACCTCTTCTCCCACGCCCTTGCCATGATCGCCTGCCTGCTGCTCGCGGCAGGCCCGGCGCTGCCGGCCGCTCGCATCAAGGATGTCGCCTCGCTCCAGGCCGGCCGCGACAACCAGCTTATCGGCTACGGCCTCGTCGTCGGCCTCCAGGGCACCGGCGACAGCATGCGTTCGTCGCCGTTTACCGAACAGTCCATGCGGGCCATGCTGCAGAACCTCGGCATCTCCATGGTCGGTACGCAGACGCGGGCGAAAAACATCGCCGCTGTGCTCGTCACCGCGACGCTGCCGCCCTTCGCCAGCCCCGGCAGCCGCATTGACGTGACCGTCGGCTCGCTCGGCGATGCGTCGTCGCTGCGCGGCGGCACGCTGGTCATGACCTCGCTGTCGGGCGCCGACGGCCAGATCTATGCGGTCGCGCAAGGCTCGATCGTCGTCACCGGCATCAGCGCCGGCGGCGAGGCCGCGACTGTGCAGCAGGGCGTCACCACCGCCGGCCGTGTGCCGAACGGCGCGATCATCGAACGCGAGCTTCCCTCGCGCTTCAAGGATTCGTCCGATCTCGTCCTGCAATTGCGCAACCCCGACTTTTCCACCGCCGTCGGCATGGCTGACGCGATCAACCGCTACGCGGCCGCGCAATACGGTTCGCCGATCGCCGAATCGCGCGATTCGCAGTCCGTCTACATCGCAAAGCCGAAAATGGCCGACCTCGCGCGCCTGATGGCCGATATCGAAAACCTCGTCGTGGAGACGGACGTGCCGGCGCGCGTCGTCGTCAACGAACGCACGGGAACGATCGTCATCGGCCAGGATGTGCGCATCTCGCCCGTCGCCGTCAGTTACGGCACGCTGACCGTGCAGATCAACGAGATGCCGAAGGTCGTACAGCCGGAACCCTTCTCCAGGGGCGAGACGGCGGTCGAGCCGAACACGGATATCCTCGTCCAGCAGGACGGCGGTACGGTCGCGCTGCTCGACGGCTCCAGCCTGCGCTCGCTCGTCTCCGGACTGAACAGCATCGGCGTCAAGCCGGACGGCATCATCTCGATCCTCCAGAGCATCAAGACCGCAGGCGCCCTCCAGGCAGAACTGGTGTTGCAATGACCACCATATCGACCCTTACCGCCGTGAAGACGCTGGCGCGCAAGCTCGCGCTACCGATGGCGGGTTTCGTCCTGATGGCCATACCCGGCGCCTTCGCCGAAGAGCGCCCGGTCATCATGACGACCAAGGCGACCGCCGACGAGATCCGCGAATTCTGCACCAACATCGCGGATGCGGCGCGCGACCAGCGCTATCTCCTCCAGAAGCAGGAGCTGGAAAACCTCCAGAAGGGCGTCGACGAGCGCATCAAGACGCTAGAGGCCCGACGGGCGGAATATGAGGACTGGTTGAAACGCCGCAATGACTTCCTCAAGATGGCAGAGGGCGGCCTCGTCGAGATCTACCGCAAGATGAAGCCGGATGCGGCTGCCGGCCAGCTCGCCGAGATCAACCCGGAGATCGCCTCGGCGATCATCATGAAGCTGCCGCCGCGCCAGTCGAGCACCATCCTTGCCGAAATGCCGGCCGATAAGGCCGCGCTGCTTACCCGCCTTATTGCGATTGCGGGCGACCCGAACACGTCAAAGGACCCGTCATGAAGAAGACCGCCTCAGCACTCGCCGTCGCGCTGGCTTTGTCGAGTTGCTCCAGCCAGGCCTTGAACGAGATCGGCAAGGCGCCGGCGATGAGCCCGATCGGCAGCGGGCTGAACTATGCGGAAACCCCGCAGCTTGCCATGTATCCGAAGCAGCCGCGCACGGCGGTGTCCGGCTATTCGATCTGGAGCGACCAGCAGTCGGCGCTCTTCAAGGATTCGCGCGCCTTCAAGATCGGCGACATCCTGACCGTCAACATCCGCGTCAACGACCGGGCGACCTTCGACAACAAGACTGACCGCTCGCGCACCAACAAGAGCGGCATGAATCTCGGTTTCGGCGGCTCGGGGAACAATTTCAAGACTGATACGGAAGCCGACCTGAACTACGGCTCGTCGACCAGCACCAAGGGCGATGGCACGACGGAGCGGTCCGAACGGTTGAACCTGCTCGTCGCCGCGGTCGTGACGGGCGTGATCGAGAACGGCAATCTCCTGATCAGCGGTTCGCAGGAAGTGCGCGTCAACCACGAGCTCCGCATCCTGAACGTTGCCGGCATCGTGCGCCCGCAGGACGTCGATTCCGACAACCAGATCGCCTACGAGCGCATCGCGGAAGCCCGCATCTCTTACGGGGGCCGCGGCCGCCTGACCGAAGTGCAGCAGCCGCCATGGGGCCAACAGGCCGTCGACCTGCTCTCGCCGATCTGACGCCAAACCCTAGCAACCCGGAAAGAAAAGCATGGCGGACGAAGCGGAAGTCGTCGAGGAGAAGAAGAAGCCCTCGCTGGTCATCACCATCGCGGCAATCGCGGTGCTGACGGTCCTGGCGCTCGGCGGCGGCTGGCTCGTCGGCAACATGCTGGCCCCGCCGCCCACCGATAAGCCGGCGGAAGAGGTCGCGGCAGCCGAGGCCGCCGCTGGCGGAGACGGCCATGGCGGCGGTGCGGAAGGCGATGCGGCGGAGGCCGTGCCGCATATCTCCACTCCGGCGAACGGAGTCGTGCTGCTCGACCCGATCACCAGCAATCTCGCCTATCCCTCCGACAACCGCGTGCGCCTCGAAGTCGCGCTGATGTTCAAGGGCGTTCCGGACGTGGTTCTGGCCGAAGAAATCCACCAGGACATCATGGCCTACATGCGCACGGTCTCGCTCCAGCAGGTGCAGGGACCCCGCGGTTTCCAATATCTCCGGGAAGACCTGCAGGAGCGGGTTGACCTTCGGTCCGAAGGGCGCGTAACCAACGTCATGTTCCGAAGTTTTGTGATCGAATGATTCGAGCCCTTCTGACCTTCGTCGCCATGATGGCGATGACCGGTGCGGCCTACGCCCAGCAGCAGTTGCAGCTGCCGGGCGATCTCCTTAACGCGCCCATCGATGGCTCGGTCGCGTCCTGGATCATCCGCACCTTCGGGCTTTTGACCGTCCTTTCGGTCGCCCCCGGCATTCTCATCATGGTGACGAGCTTTCCGCGTTTCGTCATCGCGTTTTCGATCCTGCGCTCCGGCATGGGGCTTGCCACCACGCCGTCCAACATGATTCTCGTGTCGCTCGCGCTGTTCATGACCTTCTACGTCATGGCGCCGACCTTCGACCGCGCCTGGCAGAACGGCGTCGAGCCGATGATCGCCAACCAGATCGACGAGACCGAAGCGATGCGGCGCATTGCGGAACCGTTCCGCGAATTCATGGTGGCCAACACCCGCGACAAGGACCTCGAGCTCTTCATCTCGCTTGCCGAAGAGCGTGGCCAGACGGTCGTCCAGAACAACATCGCGGACCTGCGCGTCGTCATCCCGGCCTTCATGATCTCGGAAATCCGACGCGGCTTCGAAATCGGCTTCCTGGTCGTGCTGCCCTTCCTCGTCATCGACATGATCGTCGCCACCATCACCATGGCCATGGGCATGATGATGCTGCCGCCGACCTCGATTTCGCTGCCCTTCAAGATCCTGTTCTTCGTGCTGATCGACGGCTGGAATCTGCTCGTCGGAAGCCTCGTCCGCTCCTTCAGTTAGAGCTCATTAACCATATCATTTTACCCGCTGTTTACCCTGTTTTTCAACGGGTTGCGGCCGCTTGCTCGATTTAAGAAGTTGGCAAGGATTGGCTGCGAGGTTGGGGCTCACACGACGGGTTTGGTATCCCTTCAGAGCCCTGAAGAAACCGAGTTGGCATGATGCCGAACCGCCGTAACCGGTAAGTTTTCAGTCCGGTATGTCCCCACCAGTATTTTGTAAAAAAAGGGACAACTAGAATGGCGAGCATTCTCACCAACACGTCTGCAATGGCAGCTCTCCAGACGCTGCGTTCTATCGGCAACGACATGGAAACGACGCAGGGCCGCATTTCGTCCGGCCTGCGCGTTGGCAGCGCCTCGGACAACGCCGCTTACTGGTCGATCGCGACCACCATGCGCTCCGACAACATGGCTCTTTCGGCCGTATCCGATGCGCTCGGCATGGGTGCCGCCAAGGTCGATACCGCCTATGCCGGTATGGACGCCGCTATCGAGGTCGTAAAGACGATCAAGACCAAGCTCGTTGCCGCTTCCGAAGAAGGCGTTGACAAGGCGAAGGTCCAGAAGGAAATCACCCAGCTCCAGGAACAGCTCCTGAACATCGCGGAATCCGCATCGTTCAACGGCGAAAACTGGATTGCCGGCGCTGCTGGCGACAAGACGGTCGTTTCCGGCTTCGTTCGCTCGGCTGACGATGGCGTCTCCGTCAAGACGACGACCTACACGCTCGACACCGGTGCGACCGGCAACGTGCTGTTCGGTCACGATGGCACCGACGTCGACACCAGCGCTGGTATCCTCGGCACCGCAGGCACCGAAGGCAACGAAGTCTACACGCTCGACATCAGCGCCATGGACGGCGACGCCCTCGCGGGCGCACTCTCCGACGTTGAAGACGCGCTCAGCGCAATGACGGACGCAGCTGGTACGCTCGGCTCGATCTCCATGCGCATCAACCTGCAGGACGACTTCCTTTCGAAGCTCTCCGACACGATCGACCAGGGCGTTAGCCGCCTTGTCGACGCCGACATGAACGAAGAGTCGACCCGCCTCAAGGCGCTCCAGACCCAGCAGCAGCTGGCCATCCAGGCGCTTTCGATCTCCAACGGCGAATCGCAGAACATCCTGTCGCTCTTCCGTTAATCGACCATCGGGGGAAGGCGCGGAGGCTGACCGCACCCCATCCCTACAAAGAACCGCACCCGGCAACGGGTGCGGTTTTTTGCTTTTTATTCCGCGCTAAAGACTTCCTTAACCTTAATGCGGTTTTCTGTGCTCATCGAAACGGTGGGTTAACCAAGAAACTTAACCGGTTAGCAGGCATGATGCTGACCACCGTTACCCGGCGACCCCGGAATGTCCCTTCTCCCAGTTTCAGCCACTCAAGGGGCACCTTAGACATGACGAGCATTCTGACGAACATTGCGGCAATGACCGCACTCCAGACCCTGCGTTCCATCGGCAGCAACATGGAAGAAACCCAGGCCCGCGTTTCGTCTGGCCTGCGCGTCGCTGGTGCAGCCGACAACGCCGCCTATTGGTCGATCGCGACCACGATGCGTTCCGACAACATGGCGCTTTCCGCTGTTCAGGACGCCCTCGGCCTCGGCGCCGCCAAGGTAGACACCGCTTATGCGGCGATGGACTCGGCGATCGAAGTCGTCAAGGAAATCAAGTCCAAGCTTGTTGCCGCCACGGAAGAAGGCATCGACAAGGCGAAGATCCAGGAAGAACTCACCCAGCTTCAGGATCAGCTGCGCAGCATTGCAGAATCGGCTTCCTTCTCGGGCGAAAACTGGGTTGCCGGCGAAGATGCCGTCGAAAAGTCCGTCGTTTCGGGCTTCGTCCGCGCCGCTGACGACACCGTCTCGGTCAAGACGACCACCTACACCTTCAACTCCGCCGCCGACGGCAACGTCCTCTTCGGCCATGATGGCACCGACATCGACTTCGCCGCCGGTATCCTCGGTACGGCCGGCGCCGTTTCCGGCACCGCCGTCATCGACATCGAACTCGACGACACGATGACCCCGGCCGATATCGGCGAGTTCCTCTCCGACGTCGAAACGTCGCTCTCGGCAATGACCAGCGCAGCCGCCGAGCTTGGCTCGATCTCGATGCGTATCGGCCTGCAGGAAGACTTCGTTTCCAAGCTCACGGACTCGATCGACAGCGGTGTAGGCCGCCTCGTCGACGCCGACATGAACGAAGAATCGACCCGCCTGAAGGCCCTGCAGACCCAGCAGCAGCTCGCCATCCAGTCGCTGTCGATCGCCAACTCCTCTTCCGAAGGTATCCTCCAGCTCTTCCGTTAATCGGAAAGCGAGGCTTAATCCTTCAAGTCCATCAGAAGGCCCCGGTTTTCCGGGGCCTTTTTCTTTGTCCTAAAGCGGCGACCGCAGGAAGTTCGACATGGCGGCGTCCTCCGCCCTGCGGGCGAGATAGAGCCGGGCCGTATCGAGCGCCTCGCGGATCGTCACATCCATGTCGAGATAGCGGTAGGTGCCGAGCCGCCCGACGAAGGTGATGCCCGCTTCCTGTTCCGCGCGTGCGACATAGTCGGCAAGCTGCGCCTTCTCCTCGACGAGGCGGATGGGATAGTAGGGGATGTCGTCGGCCTCGCAGGCCCGCGAGAATTCGCGGTAGCAGACGGAGCCCGCATGCTCTTCCCAGGGCGAGAAATGTTTGTGCTCGGTGATGCGCGTATAGGGCACCGACACGTCGCCATAGTTCATCACCGCGCAACCCTGGTAGTCGCCGTCATAGGTGAAGCGCTCGAAATCCAGTGTGCGGTAGCCGAGCCGGCCGAGTTCGTAGTCGAAATAGCCGTCGAGGGGGCCGGAATAGAAGACGTGGGCGAAACCCTCCGTCTGGTCGCGCCGGAAGCTGGTTTCCAGCGTCACCCCGATATTCGGATGGTCGAGGATGCGCTCGATCATTTCGGTATAGCCGGTCTCCGGCATGCCCTGGTATTTGTGGAAGAAATAGTTGTCTTCGTAGTTGAAGCGCACCGGCAGCCGCTTCAGGATCGAGGCTGGAAGCTCGGTCGGCGAACAGCCCCACTGCTTTTGGGTATAGCCCTTGAAAAAGGCCTCGTAGAGATCGCGGCCGACGAATCGCAGCGCCTGTTCCTCGAAGCTCTGCGGATCGGTGATCGTCTTGTCCCCCTGGTCTTCCAGGAAGGCGCGCGCCTCGTCGGGCCTGAACGTCTTGCCGAAGAACTGGTTGATCGTGTGCAGGTTGATCGGCAGCGAATAGACCTGGCCGCCGCTCGTCGTCTTCACGCGGTTCTTGTAGGGCATGAAGGTCTGGAAGCCGTTCACATAGTCCCACACCTCGGTATCGTCGGTGTGGAAGATATGCGGCCCGTAGATATGCACCATCACGCCGGTCGCTTCGTCGCGCACCGTGTGGCAGTTGCCGCCGATATGATTGCGCTGATCGATGATCTCGACCCGGTAGCCCGCATCGGCGAGTTCCCGGCCGATGACGGCGCCGGACAGTCCGGCGCCGACGATGAGGATTTTTTCTTTTACGCGCATGCATCCCGTCCTGCGTTCTCACGTTTGGCGCGCTCGCGGCCGGAGGTTAACCGGCCGTCTGCCAGAGGCGCGCGTCCGGATAGAGGGGAGCATGCTCGTTGAGCGCAACGAGTTCGGCCCGGTAGCGCTGACGGTAGGCCTCGTCGGTCTCGAATTCGATGCCCGCAGCCGCAAGCTCGGCCCCGACCTCGTAATAGACGTCGAGGTTGCGCAGGTCCGGCACCGGCAGTTCGCCGCGTTCCGCATCGCCCTGCATCTGCCAGTACAGTTCTTCGAGTCGGCGCGCGAGGCGGTCCATGTCGCGCAGCGCACAGGTCTCGCGCTGGGCCTGGAGCGATTGCCGGACCGCCGCGAGGCTCGCCGGATTCCGGGCGAAGGCGATGGCCTTCTGCACATAGGCGTCCGGGTCGGCGCAGACCAGTTCGGGAATGCCGGCCGCCGTGACGATGCTGCCGCAGAAGCGCGACGCAAAGCTCTTGCCGGACACGGTCAGCACCGGCAGGCCCTGGGTGATGGCGTCGGCAGCCGTGGAATGCGCGCCGTAGGGGAACGTGTCGAGGAAGAGGTCGGCGAGGCCGATTCGGGCCAGATGGTCCGGGTTCTGCGCCTTGCCGGCGAAGATGATTCGTTCCGGCGCGATGCCGCTCTGCGTCGCGAGCTGCTTGAGCCGCTCGTTGACGCTGTCGTCACCGGCCAGCAGCCACAGCACGCTGCCCGGCGTGGCGGTGAGGATGCTCATCCAGCGCTGGAAGCAGGGGGCGGTGATCTTCTGCATGCCGTTGAAGCTGGCGAAGACGAAAGCGTTTTCCGGCAGGCCGACGGCCGAGCGCATCGGGCGCGGCGAGACCAGGCGTTTGCGGTCCACCGGCTGGTTGCAGGGAATGCGCAGGACCTTCTCGGTGTAATAGATCTCGTTTTCCGGCGGCACGATGTGCTCGTCGGCGATCATGTACTGGTGATAGGGGCTCGCAACTGTGCCCGGATACCCGCAGAAGTTGACAATGACGGGCGCCGGCCGGTAGGCGAAAATCTTCGTGCGCGCGTGTTTGGTATAGCCGTTGACGTCGACGAGCACGTCGATCTGGTCGGTCGCGATCAGGCGCGCGGCGTCCAGATCGCTGAGCGGGCTGATATCGCGCCAATGGTCGACCGCCTGCTTGATTCGCGCCTGCGTCTTGTCGATCGGCGCCGGCTCGCCGCAATAATAGGCGAAGATCTCGACCGACGACTTGTCGTGCAGTTCGAGCACTTCGCTGAGCGCGAAGCCGACGGCGTGCTGGCGCAGGTCCGAGGAGACGTAACCGACGCGCAGCCGCTCTCCGGTGCCCGATTTCTGGCGCACCGGCTTGCGCACGAAGGCCTTGAGATCGGCCGGCCGGCCGACGGCCGTCTGCGAGTAGCGATAGGCTTTCGCCATGTGGAAGAACGGGTCGTCGGTGTAGCAGGCGATGGTCATGGACGACATGGCATCCATGAACTGCCGCGGCGTAATGTGCAGCGACGAGGAGACGATCGGCCACTTGCACTGGCGCATCCGCAGCGAAATCCAGTGCTGCGCGGCTTCCGTGCGCGTCGGCAACAGTTCCATGGCCTGCCACAGGGCTGCCTCGGCTTCTTCCAGATGGCCAGTGCCTTCGAGAACGCGGCCGATATGCTGCAGGCTGAGCAGCCGGTTGTTGATCCGGTCCGGCGTCACGTCCGCCGTCGTGTCGACGAAGCCGCGCCATTGCTGCACGGCCTGCCCGACCAGCCCGCAATCCTCCAGCGTCCGGCCGAGATTGATATGGGCTTGGCCGAATTGCGGGTTGATGCGGATGGCCGCGCGAAGCGCGTGAATGGTTCCCGCCGCGTCGCCGGCGCCCGAAAGGGAAACCGCGTAGTTGAAATAAGCCAGATGCAGCAGCGGGTTGGTGTCGTTGAAGGCGATCCAGGTCTTGTAGAGCTCCACCGCATGCGCCCTGTGCCCGCCCGCGCTGAGGCTTTCCGCGCTCTGGAAGAGCTCCGAAAGCGAAAGCTGCTGGTTGCGGGCCCGACCCATCAGGTGGAGGAGGGGTGCATTCGGATCTGCGTGAATGGGGGTGCTGACGGTCATGGACATCCTGCGGCAACGGCTGTTGAACGGTTCGCAAAAGAGCTCGTTCGCCTTGCTACAGGAACAGACTTGCGTCGGGCTGGTCGTTTCCGGCGGTCCGCAACTCCGAAAAACGGACGCAAAAAAAGCGGCGCGGTGTGAACCGCGCCGCCTCATGTCAGGCCGAGATGTTCGGCTTAGACGTCGTTGTAAGCCGCGATGACCGCTTCGACCTGCGCGCTGTTCAGGGCGCCGATCTGCTGGCTGGTGAAGGCGCGGGCCTGGTCGGAGGTGAGGCCTGCGATGTCGTCGGTGGACAGACCCGAGAGAGCCTTGACGCCGATGGCTGCGATATCAGCCGTCGAGAAGGTGGCGATCTCGTCTGCGTCCATCGCTGCGATTGCCGAGGAGCTCAGGGCCGCGATCTGGCCGGGCGTCAGGGCTTCGACCTGTTCGCTCGTCAGGGTCGCAATCTGGCTGCTGGTGAAGGCAACGATCTGCTTGCTGTTGAGAGCCGCGACCTGGTCGGTGCTCAGCGCTGCGACCGTGTCGGTGGACAGGCCGGAGAGCTGCTTGGCGGTCAGGGCGTTGATCTGGCTCGTGCTCAGTGCTGCGACCTGGTCGGTCGAGAGACCGGAGATCTGGGCGCTGCTCAGGGCGGCGATCTGCTTGCTGTTCAGAGCAGTGATGTTGTCGGTGGTGATACCGGCAAGAGCACCCGAGGAGAGACCGGTCAGAGCCTTGACGCTGATGGCGGCCAGCTCATCCGTGGTGAAGGTAGCCAGTTCGTCCGAGCTGATCGTGGACAGTGCCGAGGAGCCGAGAGCTGCGATCTGCGAGCTGGTCAGCGCTTCGATCTGTTCGGAGGAGAACGCCTCTACCTGACCGCTGGAGAAGGCAACGATCTGCTTGCTGCTGAGGGCGGCAACCTGATCGGTGCTGAGGGCTGCGACGGTGTCGGTAGCGAGGCCCGAGAGCTGCTTTGCCGTCAGAGCCGAGATCTGGGTGGTGCTCAGAGCTGCAACCTGATCGGAGGAGAGACCCGAGATCTGGCTGGTGGAGAGAACCGCGATCTGCTTGCTGTCCAGGGCCGTGATATTGTCGGTGGTGATACCGGCAAGAGCGGCGGAGGAGAGACCCGAGAGGGCCTTGACGTTGATGGCGGCCAGCTCATCCGTGGTGAAGGTTGCCAGTTCGTCGGAGCTGATGGTGGACAGTGCCGAGGAGCCGAGGGCTGCGATCTGCGAGCTGTTCAGCGCTTCGATCTGTTCGGAGGAGAGAGCCTCTACCTGCCCGGAGTTGAAGGCGATGATCTGCTTGCTGGTGAGGGCGGCGACCTGGTCGGTGCTGAGAGCGGCGACCGAGTCAGTGGAGAGACCGGAGAGCTGCTTCACCGTCAGGGCGACGATCTGGTCGGTGGAGAGTGCGGCAACCTGGTCCGACGAGAGGGCTGCGAGCTGGTCGCTGCTGAGAGCGGCGATCTGCTTGCTGTTCAGGGCCGTGATGTTGTCGGTGGTGATACCGGCAAGAGCGGCAGAGGAGAGACCGGACAGAGCCTTGACGCTGATGGCGGCCAGTTCATCGGTGGTGAAGGAAGCCAGTTCGTCCGAGCTGATGGTGGAGAGTGCCGACGAGCCGAGCGCTGCGATCTGCGAGCTGGTGAGAGCTTCCACCTGTTCGGAGGTGAGGGCTTCGACCTGGGCGCTCGTGAAGGCGACGATCTGCTTGCTGGTGAGGACGGCGACCTGGTCGGTGCTCAGAGCGGCGACCGTGTCGGTAGAGAGGCCAGCGAGCTGCTTTGCCGTCAGGGCGACAACCTGGTCGGTGCTGAGAGCGGCAACCTGGTCGGACGAGAGGCCCGAGATCTGGCTCGTGGAGAGAGCGGCGATCTGCTTGCTGTTCAGGGCAGTGATGTCGTCGGTCGAGATGCCGGCGAGGGCATCGGAGGAGAGACCCGACAGAGCCTTGACGCTGATGGCGGCCAGTTCATCCGTGGTGAAGGTAGCCAGTTCGTCCGAGCTGATGGTGGAGAGTGCCGACGAGCTGAGAACCGAGATCTGCGTGCTGGTGAGAGCTTCGACCTGTTCGGAGGTGAGGGCGGCCATCTGGGCGCTGGAGAAGGCGACGATCTGCTTGCTGCCGAGAACGGCCACCTGGTCGGTGCTGAGAGCGGCGACCGTGTCGGTGGAGAGGCCAGCGAGCTGCTTTGCCGTCAGGGCGACGACCTGGTCGGTGCTGAGAGCAGCAACCTGGTCGGACGAGAGGCCCGAGATCTGGCTCGTGGAGAGAGCGGCGATCTGCTTGCTGTTCAGGGCAGTGATGTTGTCGGTGGTGATGCCGGCGAGAGCGGCGGAGGAGAGACCCGACAGAGCCTTGACGCTGATGGCGGCCAGTTCGTCGGTGGTGAAGGTTGCCAGTTCGTCCGAGCTGATCGTGGCAAGTGCTGCCGAGCCGAGGGCTGCGATCTGCGAGCTGTTCAGGGCTTCGATCTGTTCCGACGTCAGGGCTTCGACCTGGGCGCTGGAGAAGGCGACGATCTGCTTGCTGCCGAGGACGGCCACCTGGTCGGTGCTGAGTGCTGCGACGGTGTCGGTGGTGAGGCCGGAGAGCTGCTTTGCCGTCAGGGCGACAACCTGATCGGTGGTGAGCGCTGCAACCTGATCGGAGGAGAGGGCTGCGAGCTGGTCGCTGCTGAGAGCGGCGATCTGCTTGCTGTTCAGCGCGGTGATCTTGTCGGTGTCGAGGCCGGCCAGCGCGTCGGTCGTCAGGCCTGCGAGAGCCTTGACGCTGATGGCGGCAATTTCGTCGGTGGTGAAGGTTGCGAGCTCGTCAGAGTTGATGGTGGTGAAGGCGTCATAGCCGAGAGCGGCAATCTGCGCGCTGCTCAGCACGTCGATCTGGTCGGTCGTGAAGCTGTCGACCTGGGCGCTGCTGAGTGCGCTGATCTGCTTGGAGTTGAGGCCGCTGATATGGCCGGATTCGAGTGCTGCGAGCTGCGATGCGCTGAGGCCTGCGAGTGCGCTGACGGCGATCGCGCCGATCTGGTCCGAATTGAAGGCCAGAAGGCTGTCGCTCGAAAATGCGTTGACCTGCGAGGAGCTGAGTGCCGCGATCTGCGTGCTGTTCAACGCCTGTACGTCTTCGGAGTTGAGGAGCTGGATTGCCGCGGAGGAAAGGTTTCGGATCTGGGTGACGGTAAGATTTGTAACGATTGAAGTCATGAACGCGCGCCCTTGATGGTTGGCTGTCCACAAACGTCATTGCCCTGCGAACGGCCTGGAAAGGATCGGCACGATCCCTTAAGGCACGCTCAGCACGTCCTGCGCTTGCTGCAGCGTTGGACGTCCGCGGACCCGCCATTGACTTCGCAATTCGGGTGTCCTGTCGGACGATAACTTTGTTTTCATGGAACATGACTCGAACGAGCCAGCGTATCGGAAGGGCATCATGCTTCCGGAGCCTAATGGCGGCTCCGATCCCCACGCCAGTTGTTGCAAGTACCGATAATGGGTAGAACTCTCGCAACTAGGGAAAGTTCTAAGCAGGAAGTTCTAACAATGCGTTAACAGGTTGCAACAGTTCCACGCAATACAAGCGCGGAGCGCCTGAAAACGGTGCAAATTTTGCCGGATCGGTACAGGGCCGTACCATACTGGGGCGAAGGTTGCCTTCTTCCTCTGCGTCTTATGGTTGAGTGGCGTCGTATCCTGGCTAGAAATAGCCATCGCCCACTTACGCTTTTTTCACCTTCCTTTATGAAGTCTTAACGGCGTTAACCATTTGTTAACCATTCGCCGTTAACTCTTCATTAAGAACGATGAACTGGCGCCCAGGGCAAAACAGCGGCGCCGGATGCATGAAGCCCCTTCGTCGTTACCGGTCCCCGCCCACTCCGGCATGTCCCCGACAATCCTTTATCAGGGCAAATGCCAATGACCAGCATATTGACCAACTCCGCCGCCATGGCGGCGCTGCAAACCCTCCGTTCCATCGATACGGGTCTCGAGACGACCCAGGCACGCGTTTCGTCGGGCCTGCGCGTCGAGACCGCCGCCGACAACGCCGCCTACTGGTCGATCGCCACTACGATGCGCTCCGACAACCGCGCGCTTTCGACCGTCGCCGACGCACTCGGCCTCGGCGCCGCCAAGGTCGACACCGCCTATACCTCGCTTGAAAACGTCATCGAGGTGATGAGCGAGATCAAGGCGAAGCTGGTGGCCGCGCGCGAACCGGGCGTCGACAAGAACAAGATCAACGACGAAATCACCGAACTGAAGAACCAGCTCGTCTCGGCTGCCCAGTCGGCATCCTTCTCGGGCGAGAACTGGCTCTATAATACTGGTACCGACGCGCTCGGCATCAAATCCGTCGTCGCCTCCTTCGTGCGCACCGCCAGCGGCAACGTCAAGGTCACCACGCTCGACTTCGACACGGAGACGTCCGTGCTGATCGACATCGAGGACCCCGAGCGTGGCTTTCTCACCAGGTCGATCGACGCCAGCGAACTGACGGACGACGGGGCAGGCCCCCCGCGCTACTACTATCTCATCGATATGGGTGGTGCATCGCCAGCCGACACGGCGATCTCGATCCAGGACGATCCGGACGGAACGTTGACGACCACCTACGAAGAACTCGACGACATGATCAGTGTCGTCGACAAGATCATCAAGGACCTGACGAACTCCGCTTCCACGCTCGGCGCGATTACCAAGCGCATCGGCATGCAGGAGAGCTTCGTCGCCAGCCTCAACGACGTGATCGACAAGGGCATCGGCCGTCTCGTCGATGCCGACATGAACGAGGAATCGACCCGCCTCAAGGCGTTGCAGACCCAGCAGCAGCTCGGCATCCAGTCGCTGTCGATCGCCAATTCGAGTGCCGAAAACATCCTCCAGCTCTTCCGTCAGTAAGAGCAGGCAGGTTTTCTCATCCGCCCGGCCGCTGGTCATCGGCCGAGGCGGGCGGTTGGGCCGCGCTATTTGCCCTGGCGCGGCCCAACACCCTTTCATCTTCATCCTCGCACAAGTTTGAACCCCTAGGCTCAATGGCACGATCAGGAAGATTGTGCGCCTTTCGCGACCCGAAAGGTGCTTGTTGTCCGAGGAGACAGGTCAGCGGTGGTGTCAGGTTCCAGTGTTTTCGAGAGCGAGCGTCGAAACGGCCCACGGGGTTCCCGTCGGGTCCTCTCTTCGTTCGTCCGGCACGCGGCAGGGCGGGAGGGCGCGGCATGAGTGTGCAACTCGCCCGTTACCTCAAGGATTTTGGCGCACCGCCGCGCGCCAGGGCGCCCGCCTTTTCGTCGCCTTCCATGGGTGAGGCCGAGGGTGGCGCTGCCGTTCCGGCCTTCGCGATGCCGCCGCCGGAACCGCCGGTCGACCTTGCCGCCGAACGCGCCGAAGCTTTTGCGGAAGGCCGGGCGGAAGCCGAGGCGGAGCTTGTCGCAAAACACGAGGCGGATATCGCCGCCTTGAAGGCAGAGCACGAGGCCGAACTCGACGCGCTGAAGATGCGCTACGAGCTGGACTATGCCAGGGCGCTGGCCGAGCGGTTTTCCACGCTGACCGGCGAAGTTGCCGATCGCGTCGCCGCCCAGACGGCCGAGGTTCTGGCGCCGGTCATGAGCGAGATCCTGACGACGGGTGCCGTCGCCGACCTCGCCCGCATGATCGCCGAAGGCCTCAAGGCCGACGAGGGCATGGCGATCACGGTGAAGGGGCCGTTCAACCTCTTCGAACAATTGCAATCGCATTTCGACGAGCCCGCGCCGGTCTTCCGGCATGTCGAGATGCAGGATGTCGATCTGACGGTGGAGTTCGGCGAAACCGTCCTCGTAACGCGGATGGCAGCCTGGGCTGATACCGTACGCAAGGTGCTTGCATGAGCGAAGGCGAAAATCACCACCACGGAAAGAACGAGATCATCATCGTCAAACGCCATGGCGATCATGAAGGCGACCACCATTCGGCCGCCTGGAAGATCGCCTATGCCGACTTCATGACCGCGATGATGGCGTTCTTCCTCGTCATGTGGCTCGTCAATGCCGCCAACGAGAAGACGCAGGCCTCGGTCGCGTCCTATTTCAACCCGATCAAGCTGACCGACGACAAGCCGGCCGACAAATCGGTGAAGAAGCCGGCCAACAGCGCCGAAGGCGAGGCCACCCAGGACAAGTCCAAGGAGCAGGGCCAGCAGCAGGCAAGCGGCAACGGTGCCGAAAGCGGCAAGGACGAGAAGACGACGGCCGGCGAGGAATCGCAATATTCCGAGGCCAATTTCTTCGAGAACCCCTATTCCGTGCTTTCCGAGATCGCGCAGGAAGTCGGCCAGCAGGCCAATGTCAGCGCCAAGGGTGAGGGCGGTGCGGCGACCTCCGGTCCCGCCACCGGCGCCAATGGCGGCGAAGCCTATCGTGACCCGTTCGATCCGGATTTCTGGACGCAGCAGGTCGAGGTCTCGCAGGCGACCGATGCCGGCAGCGAAGGCAAGACCGCCCAGCAGATAGCGGCCGCCAGCGACGACACGGTGAAGGAAGCGCTCGAAAAGGAAGAGGCCGAAAAGGCTGCGGCCGCCAAGGCCAAAGCGGAAAAGGCCATTGCCGAGGAAACCAAGGCCAACGAAGACGAGGCCAAGTCCGCCGAGGAAAAGAAGGCGGACGAGCTGAAGAAGCAGATCACCGAACAGATCGGCACGCTCGGCAAACTGGCGGAAGGCCTGACCGTGATCCCGGCCGAGGGCGGCCTGCTCGTCAGCCTCACCGACCAGCTCGACACGCCCATGTTCAACATCGGCTCGGCGCTGCCCAAGCGCGAGATGGTGCTGGCCATGGAGAAGATCGGCAAGATTCTCGAAGCCCGGCCCGGCGCGATCGCGATCCGCGGCCATACGGACGCCCGCCCCTTCGCCGGCGGCAAGAACGACAACTGGCGCCTGTCCATGGAGCGTGCCGAGAGCGCCTATTACATGCTGGTGCGCGGCGGGCTTGAAGAGAAGCGCGTGAGCCAGGTGACCGGCTTTGCCGATCGTCGCCTGAAGGTGCCGGACGATCCGATGGCCGACGCCAACCGACGCATCGAAATCCTCATCCAGGCCGAGGGCACCTGACGCCATGGGCTTGTTGCGGCGCCTCCTCCTGACGGGTACGGTCCTCTGCACTGCGGTTTGCGGTACCGCCTCCGCGCGTGCCGAAAATCTCGACGACCTCGCGCCCTACAAGATGATCCGGTCGCTGCAATATGTGCAGGACACGGTTGCGCTCGGCGACCATTCGGCGATGGAAATGCAGCGCTTCCTGCTGAGCACGATCGACGAGCGGCTGCGCACGGCGGATTCGTCGATCTTCGATGATCCGCGCAATGTCGATGCGGCCCTCGTTTATGCCATGAGCGGCGGCAATCCCGAGACGCTGGAATTCCTGATCACCAAGGATGTGGACGGGCATTTCGATTCCCGCCTCACGGATGCGCTGCGCAGCTATCTCAGCGGCCGCGGCACGCAGAGCGTCAAGTCGCTCGCGGAAATCTTCCCGGAATACAAGCGCTCGCGCGTCGGCGCCTATCTGGCGCTCGTCTCGGCCAATTCCGTCATGCGCAAGGACCCGGCGCTGGCGCTGACCTATTTCGACTGGGGCCGCCTTGTCGCGCCCGGCACGATCGTCGAGGAGGCGGCCCTGCGCCGCTCGATCTATATCGCCAGCGAAGCGGGCTGGATCGACAAGAGCATGGCCTATGCCAACCGCTATGCGCGCCGCTACCTGCGCTCGCCCTATGCCAGCCAGTTCGCCGATCTTTTCGTGAAGCTGGCGGTGGACCATTTCGAGGCGATCAAGGAAGACGATATCCTTGAAATCCTCTCCTTCATGGACGTGCCCCGCCAGCGTGAGGTCTACCTGCGCATGGCGCGGCTTGCCGCGATCTCGGGCAAGAACAAGCTGGCCTCGCTTGCGGCCGAACGCGCACAGGCGCTGTCGGGCGACGGCGAAAGCGTGCCGAAGGTCCTGGCGGATCTCTATTCGGGCCTCGCCTCGGTGCCGTCAGGCGACGTGGCGCAGGCGATGGAATCGATCATCGCCATTCCCGACGACAAGCTTTCGGCCAAGGACCGCGCCCTGAAGGCGGCGGCCCGTGCGGTGGCCGAGGAAGTGCTGCGCGTGCCGGAGACGGTGCCGACGGAGGCGAAAGCCGCCGTGCCGACCGCCGACGTGGAAGACGCCTCCTACGAGGGGCTGAGCGAAGCGGAAATGGCGGACCGGGCAATGGACCCGCGCGCCGGCGGCGAAGAAACGCCGGTCGCATCGGCTATCGAGCCGAAAGAGGAAACGAAAGAGCAGGGCGAAACGGCGGGCATCGATCCGGCTTTCGATACATTCGTATCGGGCGGCCGGTCCAAGCTCGACGAAATCGACGCGCTCTTGAAAGGAGAAGGCAGTTGAGCACCATCGGTAGCGGGGTTTTGGGCGTCGTGCAGGGGCATGCGCCAACCAAGGGCAAGGCCGCTCACGGCCTTTCCGCCGGCGCTTCGGAAGAGGGCGGTTTCGCCAGTGCCGTTGCGAGCATCTCCGGACGAGAGGGCGATTCGGGCCGCAAGGGCGCGCGCCTGTCGCTCTCGATCGGCGCGGGTGAACCCGAAGGGGAGAAGACCGACGAGACGCGCGTCAAGCTCGGCCGTCGCGACGGAGCGGCGCTCAACGAAGCCTTGCGCAACAAGGCCGGGGCGGACGTGCCCGAAGAGGACGCGGTGCCCTTCGAGGAAAAGGCGGCAGCCCTGCTCGAAACCGCTGGTCGCCACGGTCGCAAGACGCAGGGCGAGGGGCGCAACACCGACAAGGTCAGTGCACGCAATACTGACGAGCCGGCCGCGGACGACGCCGAGGCGACGACCGACACGGCAGAGGCGGCACCGGCGAACACGGATGTCGGCAATCTCCTGGAAATGCTGGCCGCCCCGAACGCCGTGACCAATGGCGCGGCGGCGAAGGCTGGTGTCGCGGGCGCCGTACAGGACGTCAAGACGCAGACCGGCGGCAAGGGCCAGGCCAAGGCCGAAGCACGCGCCGATGCCACGGCGGTGAAGGCCGATGCCACGGCGGCGGTCGATGGTGCGGATGCCGGCGAGGTGCCGCAGTCCGATACCGACCAACTCTTCCGCCTGATCCGCGCCGACGGCAAGGGGCGCGATCTCGACATGAAACTTTCCGACGCCGGCGAGCGCGCCACCTTCCGCGACGCTAATCCGACCGGCGTGAAGGGCGAGACGGTGACCGTGGTCGATGCGCGCCGTTATATCGGCCTCGCGCAGACCGGCAATGCGGGCGCCGTGACCTCCGCGATCACGCAGGACCCGCAATGGGCGGCCTCGCTCAGTGCCACCGGCGGGCTCAGCCATTCCGAAGCGGCTGCGACCGGCAAGGTCGTCAACACGCTGAAGATCCAGATGCACCCGATCGAGCTCGGCCTCGTCACCGCCACGCTGCGCCTGCACGGCGACGCGCTCGTCGTCTCGTTGCAGGTGGAGACGGGCGAAGCCTATCGGCAGCTTACCGACGATCAGGACGCCATCGTGCGTGCGCTGCGCGGCCAGGGTTTTGCCGTCGACCAGGTCACCGTGCAGCTTTCGCCGGCCGACAAGAGCGCGAACGGCCAGCAGGGCGACAGCCAGAACCAGCAGCAACAGCAGCAGTTCTCCAACCCACAGGCGCGTGAAGGCGGCAATGGCCGCCAGGGCGGCGGAGAGCAGCAGGCACGCAATTTTGCACGCGAGGGAATGTCCCATGAAGGCAACACGTCGGAAAACGCTCCTGGCCTCGCTGGCGGTCAGCCTCAGCGCACTGGCGGCGTCTATCTCTGACGCTAACGCCTCCGTCGGGGCCTGCGAGCGTGAAATCCTCGCCGCGGCCGCGAAATATGACATACCGGCCGGCATCCTCTATTCCGTCGGTCTCACCGAGACCGGCCGGAAGGGATCGTTGCAGCCCTATGCCATGAACATCGAGGGCAAGGCCTTTTTCGGCCGCGACCGGCAGGATGCGTTGCAGGCTTTCGAGAAGGCGCGCGCCAGCGGCGCGAAGCTGATCGACCTCGGCTGCATGCAGATCAACCACCACTTCCACCGCGACCAGTTTGCCTCGACGGCGGAAATGTTTGACCCGCGCAAGAACGTCGAGTATGCGGCGGCGTTTCTTTCGCGGCTTCACGCCAGGCATGAGACCTGGACGATGGCCGTCGCGCGCTATCATGCGGGGCCGAACAACGACCCCGCGCAGAAGCGTTATGTCTGCCGGGTGATCGCAAATCTGGTCGCGACGGGCTACGGAAGCTGGACGGCGAACGCGAAACAGTTCTGCCAATAATTCGACTAAAAGTTGAAATTTCACACCCCGAACGACCTGTGCCGTAATGTGGCAGGAATGCGCCCTGAATTGGGATGACAAGGCGCGTCGTTAACCTTTGTTAACTTTTCCACTACATAGTTGTGGCGAAAGTCGAGGCGACCTACTATATGTAGATCAAATCGGCACGCAAATCTTAATCAACTGTTAATTCCACTCAGTCACTTTCTCTAATTGCCGGTGATTCGCCCGATTCGTACCACTGCCTCAACGTGGCACCACACTGATTCGGAGGCGGACGAATGATCGTAGTGGTTGATGAGCGAGAGCTCGTGAAAGATGGTTATACTTCTCTATTTGGACGCGAGGGCGTGCCCTCGACGGGGTTCGATCCCCGTGAATTCGGCGAGTGGGTCAACACCGCTGCCGATTCGGACATCGATGCGGTCGAGGCCTTCCTGATTGGCCAGGGCCAGCTCGGCATGGAACTGCCGCGCGCGATCCGGGACCGCTCCCAGGCCCCGGTGATCGCGGTCAGCGACACACCCTCCCTGGAAAACACGCTTGCGCTGTTCGACAGCGGCGTCGATGACGTCGTGCGCAAGCCGGTGCATCCCCGGGAAATCCTGGCCCGTGCGGCGGCCATCCGGCGGCGCCTGAAGGCGCTGACCAACTTCACCGAAATCGGCCCGATCCGTGTGTTTTCCGACGGTCGCGACCCGGAAATCAACGACGAAGTCTTCCCGCTGCCGCGCCGCGAGCGCCGCATCCTGGAATATTTGGTCGCCAACCGCGGCCGCCGGCTTTCCAAGACCCAGATCTTCAACGCGATCTACGGCATCTTCGACGAGGACGTCGAAGAAAACGTCGTCGAAAGCCACATCAGCAAACTGCGCAAGAAGCTGCGCAAGAAGCTCGGTTTCGACCCGATCGATTCCAAGCGCTTCCTTGGCTACTGCATCGACTGGCAGGGCTGAAAAGAGATTGCCGGCTGGCAGGGAAGGCGGACCCTGCCAGACGACCTTGGCAGCCAGCTTCACGCAAGGCCCGTTTCATAGGGTCGTAGTGACGAGACGAACGGGGAAATGACATGAGCCTCTACGGTACGATGAGAACGGGTGTTTCCGGCATGAATGCACAGGCGAACCGCCTGAGCACGGTGGCCGACAACATCGCAAACGCGAATACGACAGGCTACAAGAAGGCCTCGACCCAGTTCTCCTCCCTTATCCTGCCCACCACCGGCGGCGCCTACAATTCCGGCGGCGTCAACACGGATGTGCGCTACTCCATCTCCTCGCAGGGTACCTTCACCTACACCACCTCTGCGACGGACCTCGCCATCAACGGCAAGGGCTTCTTCATCGTCCAGGGTTCCGACGGTGTCGAATACATGACCCGCGCCGGCGCCTTCACGCCGATGAGCGACGGCTCGCTGCAGAACTCGTCCGGCTTCAAGCTGATGGGTTATCCCTATTCCTCGACCGAAGACCCGACGATCGTCATCAACGGTTTCGCGGGCCTCGAAGAGATCAACCTTGCAGCCGGCGAGCTGAACGTGAAGGCCTCCGAAAGCGGCTACCTGCACGTCAACCTGCCGTCGAATGCCGAAGACCCGTTCTCCAAGACGACCTCGCTGGTCGCCTATGACAGCCTCGGCAACACCCGCAAGCTCGACTTCAAATATTCGACGACGGGCACCCCGAACGAGTGGTCGCTGGAAGTCAACTATACGGACCCGGTCTCCGGCACGGTCACGCCGCTTCTTGCCGCGACGACCCTGACCTTCGACACGGACGGCAAGCTCGTTTCGCCGACGGACATCACGCTGGCGGGCCCGACGACCATCGGCGGCGGTGTGCTCAACCCGCTGGAAATCTCCATCGGCGGCACCAGCGGCGGCAGCACGCAGCTTGCGGCCGACTTCGCAGCCAAGGGCGACATCGACGGCATCGGCCCGAGCGGCGTTGCCGGCTATGAAATCAGCGACGACGGTATCGTCTATCTCAAATACGAGAACGGCGACCTCGCTCCGAAATACCGTATCGCCATGGCGAACGTGCAGAGCCCGGACAACCTCAAGCCTCTGCCGGGCAACGTCTACGCGCAGAGCAGCGATTCCGGTGTGGTCGTCATGGGTTATGCCGGCAACGGCGGCTACGGCACCATCATCTCCGGCGCGCTGGAAGACTCCAACGTCGACATCGCCGAAGAACTGACCAGCATGATCGAGTCGCAGCGCAATTACACTGCCAACTCGAAGGTCTTCCAGACCGGTTCCGAACTGATGGAAGTCCTCGTCAATCTCAAGAGATAAGCCGGCATGACGCCGCGCGTGCATTCGAGAGTTAGGTAGAACCGATGTCGCTTTCAGCAGCAATGAAGACTGCTCAGTCCAGCTTCTCCAACGTAGGCCTTCAATCGGCCGTCGCGTCGAAGAACATTGCCAATGCAAGCAACCCGGCCTACGCCCGCCGCGCGGCGATCCTCGCTACGGCGACCTCCGGTGCAACGGTGGTCGAAACGCAGCGTGCACAGAACGAAGCACTGCTGAAGCAGAACCTGCTGTCGATCTCCAAGTCCGCCGGCCAGGACACGCTCCTGTCCGGTCTCACGCAGATGAAGATGATGATGGGCGGCGAGGACTATGAACTCGCCCCCTCCACCTATCTCGCAAAGCTGCGCGACAATCTCCAGACCTTCGCCGACAAGCCGAACGAAGTCTCGCTCGCCGAGACGGTCGTGTCGGATGCGATCGATGTCGCAAATTCCCTGAACGGCACCTCGCATGCCCTGCAGAAGCTTCGGTCCGAAGCGGATGCGGACATCGACGGGGCGGTGAAGGAACTCAACCGCCTGCTCAGCGAATTCAAGACCCAGAACGACAAGGTCAAGCAGGGCACGGCGTCGGGCACCGACGTCAACGATGCGCTCGACCAGCGCGACAAGCTGCTCACCGAAATCTCCGCGATCGTCGGCGTCACCGCCGTCAACCGCACGAACAACGACCTGGCGCTCTACACGAGCGACGGCACGGTGCTGTTCGAGACGGTGGCGCGCACGGTGACCTTCGAGCCGCAGACCACCTACACCGCGGCCGTCGACGGCTTCCCGGTCTATGTGGACGGCGTGCCGATCCAGCCGGGTGCCGGCGGCAACACCAGCGCACAAGGCTCGATCGCAGCTCTCTTGCAGATCCGTGACAACGTCGCGCCGACCTTCCAGAACCAGCTCGACGAAATGTCCGTCGCCCTCATCTCGATGTTCTCCGAGAGCGTCGAGACGCCGCCGGGCTCCGGCACCTTCGTGGCGACCGACGGCCTCTTCACCTGGAGCGGCATCCCGACGGTCAATTCGCCAGGTCTCGGCGCGGTCATCAAGGTCAATCCGGACGTGATCACCGCGCAGGGCGGCAATGCCATGCTGCTGCGCGACGGCATCAACGCGACCTTCAACCTGAATGACGATGCCAGCTTCTCGGAGCTGTTGAACGGCTACGCGACGGGTTTCGAGACGACCAGGACCTTCGACCCGGATGCGGCGATCGACACGACCGGCACGATCCTCGCCTTCTCGACCGGCTCGGTTGGCTGGCTGGAACAGATCCGCAGCGCGGCGACGACGGCAGGCGACGACAAGACAGCGCTGCTCGGCCGCACCCAGGAAGCGCTTCTCAATGTGACGGCCGTCAGCCTCGACGAGGAACTGGCCCTGCTTCTCGACCTCGAGCAATCCTACAAGGCGTCGGCGAAACTCGTGGCGGCGGTCGATGAGATGATTGCCGCGCTTCTACAGGCGGCGGGGTAAGTTATGAAGACTTCTTTCGTTTCGAACATGTCCCTTCAGAACGCGATGCGGCTTACCGTCGCCAGCGCGCAGAAGGAGATGTTGCAGCTTCAGGAGGAGACGGTCACCGGCCGTCATGCCGATGTCGGCGCCGTGCTCGGCGCCAAGACCGCGCGCACGCTGAACCTGCACCGCGACCTCCAGCGCATGGAATCGCTGAAGAGCACCAACGCGCTGACGACGCAGCGCCTTGCCGCTTCGCAGGAAGCGCTCGGCCAGATGTCGACGGCGGCAAACGATGCGCTGGAAGTGTTCATCGCGCTTTCCGGCATCACGTCCGCCGACCAGCTGGCGCTCGCCAAGGAGAACATCGGCAACGCGATGTCGACCTTCACCGCCGCCGCCAACAGTTCTTTTAGCGGTGAATTCCTCTTTGCCGGCATCAACACCGACGTGACGCCGCTCAAGGACTATTTGCAGGAAACGCCGGTTTCCGACGCGAAGGCAGCGTTCGACGCCGCATTCGCCACGCATTTCGGCTTCCCGCAGAGCAATGAAGTCGCCGTCGCCGGCATCACGCCGACCGACATGCAGGACTTCATCGACAACCTCGAAACGAGTTTCATGGGGCCGGGCTGGGAGACGGACTGGTCGAACGCGTCCGACGAGAACATGCAGAGCCGCATCAGCACGGCCGAGACGGTACAGAGCTCGACCAACACCAATGTCGAGGGCATGCGCTACATGGCGCTCGGCCTCGTGCTCGGTCAGGAGCTGCTGGCACTCGGCATTTCAGAACAGACCCGCAAGACGGTCAGCGACGCGGCGATCGACTATACGGGCCGCGCGATCTCCGGCATTGATGGCGAGCGCTCCAAGCTCGGCATTTCCGAGGCGCGCGTGACCCAGGCCAATACCTCGCTCAATGCCCAGATCACCATCCTGAGCACCAGCATCAAGGATATGGAAGGCATCGATACCTACGAGGCGGCGACGCGCGTCACCACGCTCGAATCGCAACTTTCGCTCGCTTACACGCTGACGTCGAGGATCCAGAACCTGAGCCTGCTGAATTACCTCTGATGAACCAGAGGGTACGGACACACATGAAGGATGTCTGAATGTACCAGTTTTCATATGCCGAGATCATGGAGGAAGGCGTTGCCGTCTCGAAAGATCGAGAGCGGCAGGTCCTCGACCGGTCGATTGCGCTTCTGACAGCGGCAATGGCCTCCGATGGCGGCACCTACGGCAGGGAAGCGGTGGAGGCGATCTACTTTACCCGCCGCGTCTGGATACGCTTTATCGAAGATCTCGGAAATCCGGAAAACCAGCTCGAAGACGAGCTTCGGGCCAACCTCATCTCGATCGCCATCTGGATACTCAAGGAAGTCGAAAAGATCCGCAAACGCGAATCCAACAATTTCCAGGGCATCATCGACATCACCACCATCATCAAGGATGGCATCAAATGAAAAGTACACTGCGTATATCGCTGAAGTCCGGTGAGCGCATTTTCGTCAACGGCGCAGTTTTGAGGGTCGACCGCAAGGTCGCGATCGAATTCCTCAACGATGTCACCTTCCTCCTGGAAAACCACGTTCTTCAGCCCGAGCAGGCCACCACGCCGCTTCGCCAGCTCTACTTCATCGCCCAGATGGCGCTGATCAATCCGGAAGGGGCCGAACAGTCGATCGCCATGTTCCGCAAATCGGTCATCATGCTGCTTTCCTGCTTCAAGAACGAGGAAGTGCTCGCCGAGCTCAAGCGCGTCGACGCCCTCGTCACCCAGGACCGCGTCTTCGAGGCGCTGAAAGCCATCCGCGCGCTCTACCCGATCGAGGATCGCATCCTCAACAATCAGGAGATCCCGCCGGCCACCATCGAACAGATCCGCAGGGAGATCGCACCATGGTAACCCCCGTCGGCGCCGCATCGGCGGCAGACAAGCCTTATGTTCCGACCGTTACCGGCGCTGAATCCGGCACGGACGAGAAGTCGGCGACCATCAACTACGAAAGCTTCCTGAAGCTGCTCGTGGCGCAGATGAAGAACCAGGATCCGACCGAGCCGATGGACGCGACCCAGCAGATGGCGCAGCTTGCGACCTTCTCGCAGGTCGAGCAGACTATCAAGACCAACAAGAACCTGGAAAGCCTGCTGCAGCGCACCTCGCTGCAGGAAGCGAACTCGGTCATCGGCCGCACCGTCACCAGCGAGGACGGCAAGATTTCTGGCGTCGTCAAGGAAGTCACGCTATACAACGACGGCATCGTTGCGACGCTTGATTCGGGCAAGACCCTTGTCATCGGTCCCGGCGTGAAGGTCAGCGAAACCACGGCGAGTGAACCCGAAACGTGAATGAGGCAGACGCCCTCGACATAGCGCAGGCAGCCATCTGGACGGTCGTCGTGGCCTCCGGACCGGCCGTGCTTGCCGCCATGATCGTTGGCGTCGCCATCGCTTTTATCCAGGCATTGACCCAGGTGCAGGAAATGACCCTCACCTTCGTGCCGAAAATCCTCGCGATCTTCGTGACGATCGCCATCTCGGCCCCCTTCATCGGCGCCCAGATCTCCATTTTTACCAATATCGTCTTTTCCCGAATAGAAAGCGGCTTCTAGCCGGTTTCTGTCGCAAGAGTATCCCACCTGCGGGACGTCATCCTCGGGCTTGACCCGAGGATCCACAGCCGTTGCGTGGATGGTCGGGTCAGGCCCGACCATGACACAGGAGAGGTTTGCGCAAGCTTCGGCCTGTAGGTCATGGGGTGAAAATGGGCGGCGCGTGTGACGCGCCGCCGCCTCTCATGACGAGACGGGAACTCTTTCGATGGCGCAAGTACCGGCAATCAGCATTCCGAAGGTGAGCCCAAACGGCCGCGATATCGCGTTCGCCGTTGGCATCCTGACGATCCTGTCGATCCTCTTCCTGCCGATTCCGGCCTTCATGATCGACATGGGGCTGGCTTTCTCCATCGCCTTCTCGGTCCTGATCCTGATGGTGGCGCTGTGGATCCAGCGCCCGCTCGATTTCTCGTCCTTCCCGACCGTTCTGCTGATCGCGACGATGATCCGGCTGGCGCTCAACATCGCCACGACCCGCGTCATCCTCTCGCACGGCAACGAGGGCCATGATGCGGCGGGCGGCGTGATCGCAGGCTTTGCCAGCCTCGTCATGTCCGGCGATTTCGTCATCGGTCTCATCGTCTTCATGATCCTCATCGTGGTGAACTTCATCGTCATCACCAAGGGCGCGACGCGTATCGCCGAAGTCGGCGCGCGTTTCACCCTCGACGCCATCCCCGGCAAGCAGATGTCGATCGACGCCGACCTTTCGGCGGGCCTGATCGACGAGAAACAGGCGCAGCTGCGTCGCCGCGAACTGGAAGAGGAAAGCTCCTTCTTCGGCTCGATGGACGGTGCGTCGAAATTCGTGCGCGGCGACGCGATCGCCGGCCTGCTCATCACCGCCATCAACGTCTTCGGTGGCATCATCATCGGGTATTTCCGCCACGGTATGGAACTGTCGGAAGCGGCCGATGTCTTCGTCAAGCTTTCGGTCGGCGACGGCCTGGTCTCGCAAATCCCGGCCCTTATCGTGTCGCTCGCCGCGGGTCTCATCGTATCGCGCGGCGGCACGGCAGGCTCGACGGATCAGGCGGTCGTCAACCAGCTCTCCGGCTATCCACGTGCGCTCTTCGTCGCGTCCGGCCTGATGATGATGCTCGCGGTTATTCCGGGCCTGCCGTTCTTCCCGTTCATGATGCTCGGTGGTCTCATGGCCTTCGGGGCGTGGATGATCCCGCGCCGCATTGAAGCGGAGAACAAGGCGCGCCGGGACGACGAGGCCAAACAGGTCCAACAGACGCGCGACCAGGAGAAGGATTCGGTTAAGTCGGTGCTGAAGACCGCCGAAATCGAGCTTCTGCTCGGCAAGCAGGTCTCCACGCGTCTGCTCGGCGCGCACCAGGAACTGGCCTTCCGCGTCGGCAAGATGCGCAAGAAATTCGCCGGGCAATACGGCTTCGTCGTGCCGGAAATCAAGGTTTCCGACGACATCTCGATCCCCGACAAATCCTACCAAATCCGCATCCACGGCACGACGATCGCGTCCAACATCGTGCGCGTCGGCGAAGTGCTGGTCGTCACCGGCGGCGGGCGCAAGCCGAGCGTGCCGGGCGACGATATCCGCGAACCCGCCTTCGGCATGCCGGCGGTCTCGATCCTCGAAACCTTCGCAGACGACCTGCGCCGCGAAGGCTTCCACCCGATCGATAACGTCTCGGTGGTTCTCACGCACCTCTCCGAAGTCATCCGCAACAACCTGCCGCAGCTCCTGTCCTACAAGGACGTCAAGGTGCTGATCGAGCGCCTCGACCCGGAATACCGCAAGCTCGCCGACGAAATCTGCTCGTCGCACATGTCCTATTCCGGCCTCCAGGCCGTCCTGAAGCTGTTGCTTGCCGAGCGCGTCTCGATCCGCAACCTGCACCTCATCCTCGAAGCGGTCGCCGAACTCGCGCCGCATGTCCGCAAGACCGAGCAAATCGTCGAGCATGTCCGCATCCGCATGTCTCAGCAGATCTGCGGCGATCTCGCCGAAAACGGCGTGCTACCGGTGCTGCGCCTCGGCAACAAGTGGGACATGGTCTTCCACCAGGCCTTGAAGCGCGACACCAAGGGCGAAATCGTCGAGTTCGACATCGATCCGCGCCAGCTCGAAGAGTTTTCCGAGCAGGCAACCCGGGTTATCCGCGAGTTTTTGGACCGCGGCACGCCTTTCGTACTGGTCACGTCGCCCGAATCGCGCACTTATGTGCGCATGATCATCGAGCGCCTGTTCGCCACATTGCCGGTTCTCTCGCATGTCGAGCTCGCCAAGGGCATCGAGATCAAGATTCTCGGCTCCATTTCATGATAACGGACCCGCAGGGCACGGTGCTGGCGCTGTTCGCCGCCTTTTGCCGTGTCGGCGGGTGTTTCATGCTGCTGCCGGGTTTTTCCTCCGCGCGCCTCTCCATGCAGATCCGCCTGTTCCTGGCGGTGGCGATCTCCATGGCGGTGCTGCCCATCATGTGGGATGTCATCTACCCGCGCACCTCCGGCTCGCTCGACGGCTATCTCAAGCTCATCGTCTTCGAAACGCTGACCGGCGCCGTCATCGGCCTGATCGCGCGCTATTACGTGCTCGGCCTGCAATTCGCGGGCACGGTGCTCACCATGATGATGGGCTTCAACGCGCCGCCGACGCCGGACGTGCTCGAAGACACCGCCGAAAACCAGCTGACGAACCTGCTCTCGTTTGCCGGCCTGCTCGTGCTTTTCATGCTGGATTTCCACCATGTCGTCATGCGGGCGCTGATCGAATCCTACAATGTCATGCCGCTCGGCGAAGGCTTCAATCCGCAGAGCGCGCTCATCTCGCTCACCGATACGCTGAGCCAGACCTTCATGATCATGCTGCGGCTCGCGAGCCCCTTCATCCTCTACGGCCTGGTGTTCAACGTCTCCATCGGCCTCGTCAACAAGCTGGCGCCGCAGATCCCGATCTACTTCGTCTCGCTGCCCTTCATCATCCTGGGCGGCCTGGTGCTAATGTATTTCGGCATTTCCTCGCTGCTTGAAATTTTCGCGGCCGGCTTCATTCCCGTCTTCCAGGGGCGATGACGATGGCGCAGAACCGTTCGGACAAGCTGAAACGCCTGGTCTCCGTGCAGCGTCACCTGGAAAAGATGGCCGAGATCGACCTCGCCAACACCACGCAGCAGCGCCAGGAAGTGGCGGAGACGATGGATGCCGTCATCGGCGCGATCAACTCGCTCGATCCGGTGCATCGCAGCTTTTCGCGGCACTATTCCGGCCAGTACAGCAAGCTCCAGCAGCAGGACCACATGCTGGCGAACGTTCAGCAGATGCACGAGATGCGCGTGGTGCGCGAGCGCACCAAGGGCGACCGCATGGAAGAGCACCGCAAGGAAGCGCGCAGCGCCGAGGACCGCGAGGCCGCCGACAATTCCATCTACGACCTCATCGACCAGCACATCGCCTACAAGAAGAGCGACGACTAGGCACTCTTCCGCCAAGCTTTTGTAATGAAACGCGATTTAACGCCGTCTCATGGAAGCTTGCGTCAGAGTGGATTCGGCAGTCGATGCCGTCACGACTTCGTCATCCGCCACCAGCCTCCCGTAAGGTTGAGCAGCGATAGTCGCATCAGGACGATGACGAGGTTTGTCGAAGCAGCCGCAGATGCGGCGCGGACGATCCCGATGTCCCAAACAGTCAAAGGCCGGCGGACCGCCATGAGGACGGGTCCGGCTTGCAGGAAACACCTGAAAGGCTTTAGGACGTGGCAATTTCTCCCCCCAGCGATCTGGTGCTTGATGTCGTGCGCGCCGCCGACCCGGCCCAGGTTCAGGAAGCGCAAGCCAAGCTGAAATCGAACCGCGCCGCCTTCGAGGCGACGAGCCTCGCGGAAGCGGGCGCCGGTTTCCAGGCCACCGTCGGCAGCATCCTCAACAGGGATTCGGCTGGTGCGCATGCGTCGAGTCAGGGTGTTTCCGCCGTCGGCGGCAAGTCCGTGCCGGAGCACCTGCGCAAGTTCGAAGCCATGGTGTTGCAGAATTTCGTGAAATCCATGCTGCCGGCAGACAGCGAAGAAATGTACGGCAAGGGCACGGCCGGCGAGATGTGGCGCGGCATGATGGCCGACCAGCTCGGCACGGCGATCGCCAAGGGCGGCGGCATCGGCATTGCCGAAAGCCTGGCCAAGAGCAGCGGCATCGGCGCCGCGTCCCCGGAAAAAGACAAGAATACCGACCGTGTCGCATCCGGCATGGTGCAGGCCCTGCAGCGGGAGGCCTTTGCCGACCTGACGCCGGGCATCAAGGAACATGACAAGAAAAGCGTAAGCGGAGCATAACAAAATGGAACAGGCGACCAACGAACTCCGGATCCGCACCGTCCTCGGCCGGCTTGAGACCATCATCGACAACGAGAACGACAATATCGGCAGCGATCCCGAATTCGACCTGCCGACCTCGAACGCCCACAAGAGCCGCTGCCTCTACGAGCTGGCAATGCTGACGCGCGATGTGCGCCCGGACGAGGTGCCGCGGACGTTTTCGACGCAGCTCGGCCGCGTTCGTGAAAAGCTCGCGACCAACGCCCAGCGCGTCTCCGCCCATCTCGATGCGGTGCGTGAGGTCGTCAGCATCCTGAAGAATGCCGTGCAGGACCTCGAAGCCGACGGCACCTATTCGCAGGAACAGTTCCGCGTGAGTTACGGCACATGATCAAGCTCATCGGCACCGGCGTCTGGATCCTCGCGATCACGCTCGCCTCGGTCTATTTTTCGCTGAAGATGGCCTCGGCCCCCAAGGTCGATACGACGGCCGCGGAACGCGAGGCGGCCATGGAGTTCGTCAGCGGCTATACGACGACCGTGCCGGTGATCGGGGAGGGCGGCGTCAGCGGCTACCTCCTCACCAAGCTCGCCTACAAGGCGAACAAGGAGCTTGCCGCCAAACAGACCGTGCCCCTGCCGCAGATGATCACCGACGAGCTCTATACGCTGCTCGTCGGCAAGAAGATGATCGACGTGGCGACGGTCGGCAGCTTCGACGTCGATGCCTTTCGCGGCATCGTCAAGGAGGGGCTGAACCGCCGTTTTGGTGCGGAGGTGATCGCGGAGGTCTATGTCGAGCAGATCGACTATATTACCACCGCCTCCGTACAGGACCCGGCGCCGAAGAAGGGCCAGACGCTCGTCAAGGGCGAGGTTCCGGCCGGCAAGCCCGCGGAAAAAAGCGGCGGGCATTGAGACCCACCGCCTGAACACATCTTTATCGATCGATAAGAGCCGGCCGCCTCAGAGCGAGCCGGCTTTTGCCGTATCGTTCCTGTCATGCGCCTCGCCCGTGCCGGAAAACTTGTAGCGCAGCACATGGTAGAGGAAGGAAAAGTCGGCGCGGCTGAGGCGCGATGGCGCCTTCACCAGGCGGTAGAGCCATTCGAGCCGCAGCCGGCGGATGCCGCCCGGCGCCGCGTGCGGCGCATCGGCGACCACATCGAACAGGTTGCCGACGCTGAGTACGAGCCGGGCATGGCCGGGGCCGACATGGCGGTCGATCCATTTTTCCTGCGCCGGGCTGCCCATGGCGACGAGCAGGATATCGGCATTCGCCTCGCGCACCCGCTCCATGACCGCGTCGGAGGCCGCCCGGTCGAAGAAACCGTCGGAAATCGGCAGGAAATCGTGCCAGGGCGCATGCCGGCGAAAATTCTCCGCCGCCTGCATCAGCGTCGTCTGCTGCGCGCCGATCATCGCCACGCGCATCGGCCGGGCAAGATAGGTGAGCAAGGCCGGGACGAAATCCGTGCCCGTCAGATTTGCCGGGAACTTGCGGCCGTGGAACAGCATGGAGGCGATGTCGACGCCGTGGCCGTCCGGTAGCACGATCTGGCGTTCCAGCACGGCGCGGTATTCCGGGTCACGGATCATCAGGTTGGCATTGCCGGCATTGATGAAGGCGATGACGCTCTGCCCGAAGGGCATAGTCGCCACCTCTTCGGCAAAGGCGAAGGCCTCCGCCCAGCCGAGATCGCAGACCGGCAGGCCGAGAATATCCCGTTGCGAGGCGACGATATTGCCCGACATAAGGTTCATGACAAGCTTCCTTCCGGGACGGTCTTGGCCGATCCCGCAATGCGCGTTCTGTTCTACGTCGGGTTTAACAACTTCGCCTGAAGGGCCATTTAAGGTTTTCGGGAAAAGCCTATGGGTGGCGTTCACGCTTTCCTAACCATGTCGTCGACCGTCGGTATAAGCTGCTGAAATGAAGAGATATTTTTCGCGAACCTCCGCGGCTTTCCATCGGAAGAAACCTTGCGGTTGCGTCAAAAAAGGACTTTTCGCCTGCTATGCGGGCTCCGTCATGCGGCAGGCATGGCTCTCGCATCGCTGACAGGAAAATCCACCGCACCGACGGTTTCCCGCAACGCGCGCTTGAAATTATGTGTTTTGGACAGCATAGGGCGTTAAGAGGCCATCCCGCCGCGCGGCCGCCCCACTAGAGTGGGGCACATCATTCAGGGAGAGAAATGTGACCACCATTATCGATGGGAAGCAGGTTGCCGCTTCCGTGATTGACGCCGTAAAATCCGCGACCGCTGCGCTGGAGACGGATGCGGGCGTAAAACCCGGCCTCGCCGTCGTCATCGTCGGCAACGACCCGGCCAGCCACGCCTATGTCTCCTCCAAGAGCCGCATGGCCAAGGAATGCGGCTTCACCTCCATCCAGCACACGCTGCCGGAGGAGACGACGCAGGAAGAACTCGCCCGCCTCGTCGAGACGCTGAACGCCGACGAAAGCGTTCACGGCATCCTCGTGCAGCTTCCCTTGCCCAAGCACCTGAATTCCGAGCCGATCATCCAGTCGATCAGGCCGGAGAAGGACGTCGACGGCCTGCATGTCGTCAATGCCGGCAAGCTCGCGACCGGCGATCTCGATGGCGGTCTCGTTTCCTGCACGCCGGCCGGCGCCATGGTCTTCGTGCGTCGCACGCACGGCAACGACCTCTCCGGCCTCAACGCCGTGGTGATCGGCCGTTCCAACCTGTTCGGCAAGCCGATGTCCGCCCTGCTGCTCGCCGCCAACGCGACGGTGACCACCGCCCATTCGCGCACCAAGGACCTCGCTGCGGTCTGCCGCAATGCCGATATCCTGGTGGCTGCCGTCGGCCGTCCGGAAATGGTGAAGGCCGACTGGGTGAAACCGGGCGCCACCGTCATCGACGTCGGCATCAACCGCATTGCCGCACCGGAGAAGGGCGAGGGCAAGTCGCGCATGGTCGGCGACGTCGCCTTCGAGGAATGCGCCAAGGTCGCCGGCGCCATTACGCCGGTCCCCGGCGGCGTCGGCCCGATGACCATCGCCATGCTGATGGCCAACACCGTCATCGCCGCCTACCGCAAGGCCGGCAGGACGCCGCCGAAGTTCTGATTTGTCCAACGATGTAAGGCGCCCCGCGGGGCGCCTTTTCATTTCCCCGCCGGCGCCGGTCCCGTCGAGGCGCGCACGATCAAATCCGTTTTCCAGAGCTCCTGCTGCGGCAGGGTTTCGAGATCGAGGATGCTGGCGATCAGGCGGCGGGCGATGCGCTGGCCGGCGGCGCGCAGCGACGAGCGCGTCGTCGTCAGCGGCACCATGAAATTCTCCGGCTTCAGCATCGGCAGCACGTCGTCATGGGCGATGAGGGAGATGTCGACGCCGAGCTTCAGCCCCGCCTGGCTGATCGCCCGCACGGCGCCGAGCGCCAGCACGGTGCTGGAGCAGAGCACGGCGGTCGGCGGTGTTTCGAGGCGGAGGAAACGCTCCATGGCGCGAAAACCGTGTTCGTCCGTCATCTGCGAATGTTCCACGCAGTCGTCGCGCAACACCAGGCCGTATTCGGCGAGCGCGCGGACCGTGCCCTTCTTGCGGCGGATCGAATAGGCGAGATAGTCGGGACCGTTGAGCAGCGCGAAATGCCGGTGGCCGAGCTGCGCGAGCAGGCGCGCGGCATCGTAGAAGGCGCCGGTATTGTCGATGTCGAGGAAGGGGTAGTCGTTCGGCACGCCGATCGAGCGGCCATGCACGACGAAGGGCGTCTTCAGCGTCTTCATCATGGCGATGCGCGGGTCCTTCACGCGCATATAGGCGAGGAACAGCGCATCGACATTGCCGCTCGCCACCAGCCGCCGGCAGGTTGCGACCTCTTCGTCGGGGTGGCTGGGATTGATGACGAAATGAAAGTCGTGCTTGACCGCCTCGTCGCCGAGACCGGCGAGGAATTCGCCGAAATGCACGTCGGACTCGATGCCATCGGCGGTCGGCATGACGAGGCCGATCGAGCCCGCGCGGCCGGTTGCGAGGCGCTGGGCGGCCCGGTTCGGGCGATATCCCGTCTCCCGTACGGCATCGAGAACACGCTGGCGCGTCTCGGCATTGACCTCCGGATAGCCGTTCAGCGCTCTGCTCACGGTTGTCTGAGAGAGGCCCAGCAATTGCGATAACTGCTTGAGATTCACATGCTTAGCTTTCTTGAAATAATCGAAGCGCTTTGAATATTTGACTTTTCTGTCCCTGAATTTATCTCAAAGCGTTTTGGCATCTAACATCAGCAAATCAAACAGGAAAAGCTGTTTTGGCTATTTTGCGCCGCAAAACTACGCTGCACTGCGTTAGATACGGCGATTTCACGTTCAAATTGTTGAGGGGTACTTGACGAAGCTTGGGGGGAAATGGGATGAAAGGAAATCCAAAGCGCTTTGAATTTTGGGGTATTTTAGAAGATGCCTGCCCCGGGAGAGGGCGGGATTGCTATGGGAGGCAAATCTCGTGAAAAAGACGTTGCTGATGACGGCTGCGCTCGCGCTTTTTATGGCGGGCAGCGCCGCGGCCGAGCTGAAATTCAAGCCCGGCGAAGATTCCAAGTTCAACTGGCAGAGTTTTGAGGATTTCAAGAAGGGTCACGACCTCAAGGGCCAGACGCTGACCATCTTCGGCCCCTGGCGCGGTGAGGACGAGGCGCTCTTCAAGATCGTCTACGCCTATTTCACCGAGGCGACGGGCGTCGAGATCAAATATTCCTCTTCCGAAAACTACGAGCAGCAGATCGTCATCGACACCCAGGCCGGCAGCCCGCCAGATGTCGCCATCCTGCCGCAGCCGGGCCTCATTGCCGACCTCGCGTCCAAGGGCTACCTGAGCCCGCTCGGCGACGAGACCAAGCAATGGCTGCTCGACAATTACGCCGCCGGCCAGTCCTGGGTCGATCTTTCGACCTACAAGGGCAAGGACGGCAATGCCGCACTCTTCGCCTTCCCCTATAAGATCGACGTGAAGTCGCTCGTCTGGTACGTGCCGGAAAATTTTGAAGACGCCGGCTATGAAGTGCCGAAGACCATGGAAGACCTGAAGGCTCTGACCGAGCAGATCGTCGCCGACGGCGGCACGCCCTGGTGCATTGGCCTCGGTTCCGGCGGCGCCACCGGCTGGCCGGCGACCGACTGGGTCGAAGACCTGATGCTGCGCACCGCCTCGCCGGAAACCTACGACAAGTGGGTCACCAATCAGATCCCGTTCACCGATGCCGCCGTGGTCGGCGCGATCGACGAATTCGGCTGGTTCGCCAAGAACGACAAGTTCGTCGATGGCGGTGCGGCGGCGGTTGCCTCCACCGACTTCCGCGACAGCCCGAAGGGCCTCTTCGCCTCGCCGCCGAAGTGCTACCTGCACCACCAGGCGTCGTTCATCCCGTCCTTCTTCCCGGAGGGCACGGTCGTCGGCGAGGATGCGGACTTCTTCTACATGCCGCCCTATGCCAGCAAGCCGGAGCTCGGCAACCCGGTCCTCGGTGCGGGCACGCTCGCCATGATCACCAAGGACACGCCGCCCGCCCGCGCCTTCATCGAATTCCTGAAGACGCCGATCGCGCATGAGCTGTGGATGGCGCAGACGAGCTTCCTGACGCCCTACAAGAGCGCCAACAAGGAAGCCTATGCCAACGCGCCGATGAAGAAGCAGGGCGAAATCCTGCTCAACTCGACGACCTTCCGCTTCGACGGTTCAGACCTGATGCCCGGCAAGATCGGCGCGGGCGCGTTCTGGACCGGCATGGTCGATTTCGTCGGCGGCAAGTCCGCGGCCGATGTCGCCGACGGTGCCCAGAAGGCCTGGGACGCCATCAAATAACATCCCGGTGAACCGGCGGGCGGCCGCCCGCCGGTTTTCCCAAAGCATGCCGAAGTGCAGCCGGACCATGCGGGCGCTCCGCGTGAGCGCTCGACGTGACCGTAAAAATACATTGCGGGGAAGTTTCCAGGGGAGGGATCGCCATGCAGCAATTGTTATTCGCCATCTTCACGATGGTCGGGGGCGTTCTCGCCTGCGTCGTCTATTTCTTCGGAACGAACTTCCTGCTCGACAGGATCTTCCCCTCCAAGGGGCTGACGGGGGCGCAGGCCTCGAAGAACCTGCGCATCACCAATGCGATCCGGCCCTGGCTGTTCATGGCGCCGGCGCTCATCGCGCTGTCGGTCTACCTCGTCTATCCCGTCTTCGAATCCGTCCGGCTCGCCTTCCATGACCGCACCGGCCAGCAGTTCGTCGGCTTCAGCAATTTCGCCTGGATGATCAACGACGGCGAATTCCGCCAGTCGATCTTCAACAATTTCCTCTGGCTGCTCGTGGTGCCGGCGCTCGCCACCTTCTTCGGCCTGATCGTCGCCGCGCTGACCGACCGCATCTGGTGGGGCAACATCGCGAAAACGCTGATCTTCATGCCGATGGCGATCTCCTTCGTCGGCGCCGCCGTCATCTGGAAATTCGTCTACGACTACCGCGCGGAAGGCTCCGAACAGATCGGCATCCTCAATGCGATCGTCGTCGCCATGGGCGGCTCGCCGGAAGCCTGGATGACCATTCCCTTCTGGAACAACTTCTTCCTCATGGTCATCCTGATCTGGATCCAGACCGGTTTCGCCATGGTCATCCTCTCCGCCGCGCTACGCGGCATTCCCGAGGAAACCATCGAGGCGGCGGTCATCGACGGCGCGAACGGCTTCCAGATCTTCTTCAAGATCATGGTGCCGCAGATCTGGGGCACGATCGCGGTCGTCTGGACGACGATCACCATCCTGGTGCTGAAGGTCTTCGACATCGTGCTCGCCATGACGAACGGGCAATGGCAGACGCAGGTTCTGGCGAACCTGATGTTCGACTGGATGTTCCGCGGCGGCGGGGATTTCGGGCGCGGCGCGGCCATCGCCGTCGTCATCATGATCCTCGTCATCCCGATCATGATCTGGAACATCCGCAACGCCACCAAGGAAATGGAGGGCCACTGAGATGATCGCCACGTCCCGTTCGCCGCTCATTTTCGTCGTCCATCTCTCCGTCCTGCTGCTCGTCGCACTCTGGACGCTGCCGACCGCGGGCCTGTTGATCTCGTCGCTGCGTGACAAGGACCAGCTCGCCGTCTCCGGCTGGTGGACGGCGCTCTCCACCTCCTCGCAGAACCTGACCGGCCGTGCCGCAGCCCCGGAAGCGCAGGTCGAGCGTGACGGCAAGTTCGTCATTTCCGGCAACCTGCTGGAAGGCGACGACGCAAAGGTCTCCGCCTTCGGCTTCCGCCCCTTGCAGCCGACCGCCTTCGAGGCCGGCACTGCGGCCGATATCGGCGACGGCCAGACGCTGACCGTCAAGGAGGACGGCAGCTACGAGATCGTCTCGCCGACCCGCATGGAAGGCACGCGCGGCCAGCGCATCTTCTACACGGCAGCAGTGCCCTCGCGCTTCACGCTCGACAACTACCGCGAAGTGCTGAATGCCGAAGGCATCGGCGCCTCTTTCATCAACTCGCTGACGGTGGCGATCCCCGCCACCATCATCCCCATCCTCGTCGCCGCCTTCTGCGCCTATGCGCTCGCCTGGATGCCCTTTCCGGGCCGGGCAATCCTGATCGCCGTCATCGTCGGCCTGCTCGTCGTGCCGCTCCAGATGTCGCTGATCCCGCTGCTGCGGCTCTATAACGGCGTGGGCGCCTTCTTCGGCGTGCCGGCAAAAACCTATGTCGGCATCTGGCTCGCCCATATGGGCTTCGGCCTGCCGCTCGCGGTCTATCTGCTGCGCAACTACATGGCCGGCCTGCCGCGCGAGATCCTGGAATCCGCCCGCGTCGACGGCGCGTCCGACTTCGACATCTTCGTGAAGATCATCCTGCCGCTATCCTTCCCGGCACTTGCCTCCTTCGCCATCTTCCAGTTCCTGTGGACCTGGAACGACCTGCTCGTCGCCATGGTCTTCCTGGGTGCGGGCAATGAGGAACTGGTGCTGACGGGACGTCTCGTGAACCTGCTCGGCTCGCGTGGCGGCAACTGGGAAATCCTCACGGCCTCGGCCTTCATCACCATCATCGTGCCACTCGTCGTGTTCTTCAGCCTGCAGCGTTATCTCGTGCGCGGCCTGCTGGCGGGCTCGGTCAAGGGCGGCTGACAAAAGCAATTCCAGCAAAAGTGTTAAGCGGTTTTGCGTCCGCAATTGCGTGAGAAACAAGAAAAGTACAGGACTGACCAGAATGACGACGTCGAGTTCAACGCTTCTGACCCCGGACAAGGACTGGTGGCGTGGCGCGGTGATCTACCAGATCTATCCGCGCTCCTATCAGGACACCACTGGCGACGGGATCGGCGATATCAGGGGCATCACCGAGCGCCTCGCCCATGTCGCCTCCCTCGGGGCAGACGCGATCTGGGTCTCGCCCTTCTTCACCTCGCCGATGCGGGATTTCGGCTATGACGTTTCGGATTATCTCGACGTCGACCCGATCTTCGGCGTGCTCGCCGATTTCGACGCGCTGATCGCCGAGGCCCATCGCCTCAACATCCGTGTGATGATCGACCTCGTGCTTTCGCACACCTCTGACAAGCATCCCTGGTTCGTCGAAAGCCGTTCCCGGCGCACCAATCCGCGGGCGGACTGGTATGTCTGGGCGGATTCCAAGCCGGACGGCACGCCGCCCAACAATTGGCTGTCGATCTTCGGCGGCTCCGCCTGGCAGTGGGATCCGACGCGCCTGCAATATTACATGCACAACTTCCTGACCTCGCAGCCGGATCTCAACCTGCACAGCCCGGAAGTGCAGGACGCGCTGCTCTCGGTCGCCCGCTTCTGGCTGGAGCGCGGCGTCGATGGCTTCCGGCTCGACACGATCAACTTCTACTTCCACGACAAGGAACTGCGCGACAACCCGTCGCTCGCCCCCGAGCGCCGCAACGCCCAGACGGCGCCGGCCGTGAACCCCTACAATTACCAGGAACATCTCTACGACAAGAACCAGCCGGAGAACCTGGAGTTCCTGAAGCGCTTCCGCGCGGTCATGGAGGAGTTCCCTGCCATCGCCGCCGTCGGCGAGGTGGGCGACAGCCAGCGCGGCCTCGAAATCGCAGGCGAATATACGTCCGGCGGCGACAAGATGCACATGTGCTACGCCTTCGAATTCCTGGCACCCGAGCCGCTGACGCCGGCCTTCGTCGCCGAAACGCAGCGCGCGCTGGAAAAGGCGGCCCCCGAGGGCTGGGTCTGCTGGGCCTTCTCGAACCATGACGTGATGCGCCATATCAGCCGCTGGGGCAGCGCCGTCACCGATCACGACGCCCATGCCAAGCTTTTGGCGAGCTTGCTGATGTCGCTGCGCGGCTCGGTCTGCATCTATCAGGGCGAGGAGCTTGCCTTGCCGGAAGCCGATCTCGCCTATGAGGACTTGCAGGACCCCTACGGCATCCAGTTCTGGCCGGATTTCAAGGGCCGAGACGGTTGCCGCACGCCGATGGTCTGGGACAGCCGCGAGCAATCCGGCGGCTTCAGCCAGGGCAAGCCCTGGCTTCCGGTTCCGGAGGTGCATCTGGAGCGCGCGGTTAATGTGCAGGAGGGCGACGAGGCCTCGGTGCTCGCGCATTACCGCCGCTTCCTCGCCTTCCGCAAGGAGCACGTCGCGCTCGTAAAGGGCGAGATCGAGTTCCATTCGGCCGAAGGCGCGATCCTCTCCTTTGTGCGCACGCACGGCAACGAGAAGGTCTTCTGCGCCTTCAACATGAGCCCGGTCGCACGCCTCGCCGACCTGCCTTCCGGCACGCTGGACGTTCTGGAAGGCCACGGCTTCGACAGCATGATGCATGACGAAAACATCGAACTTCCGGCCTGGAGCGGGTTTTTCGCCCGCTTCGCGTAACGGACCAAAGGGGAGGTAGGAACATGACAGGGCTGGTTCTCAAGGATATCCGCAAGTCCTACGGCGCGGTGGACGTGATCCACGGCATCGATCTCGATATCAAGCAGGGCGAGTTCATCGTCTTCGTCGGCCCGTCCGGTTGCGGCAAGTCGACGTTGCTGCGCATGATCGCGGGTCTGGAGGAGATCAGCGGCGGCGAGATGATGATCGACGGCGAGCGCGTCAACGACGTGCCGCCCTCCAAGCGCGGCATCGCCATGGTGTTCCAGTCCTACGCGCTCTACCCCCACATGACCGTGTTCGACAACATGGCCTTCGGCATGCGCATTGCCGGCGAAAGCAAGGAGGAGATCGACCGGCGCGTGCGCGCGGCCGCCGATATCCTCCAGCTCACCAAATATCTCGACCGCCTGCCGAAGGCGCTCTCCGGCGGCCAGCGCCAGCGCGTCGCCATCGGCCGCGCCATCTGCCGCGACCCGAAGGTCTTCCTGTTTGACGAGCCGCTGTCGAACCTCGACGCCGCGCTGCGCGTCGCCACCCGCATCGAGATCGCCAAGCTTTCCGAGCAGATGGCCGACACGACGATGATCTACGTGACGCATGACCAGGTCGAGGCGATGACGCTCGCCGACCGCATCGTCGTGCTGTCGGCCGGCCATATCGAGCAGGTCGGTCCTCCGCTGGAACTCTACGAGCGCCCGGCAAACCTCTTCGTCGCCCGCTTCATCGGCTCGCCGGCCATGAACATCATCCCGGCGAAGATCACGTCTACCGGCGCCGCGACCGTGCTGGAACTGACCGGCGGACGCACCTCCGCCGTCGATATCGCGACGGCTTCATCCGAAGTCGGCAAGGCGGCAAGCTTCGGCGTGCGTCCGGAAGATCTCCAGATTTCCACAGGCGATGATTTCCTCTTCGAAGGCACGGTGGCGATCGTCGAGGCGCTCGGCGAGGTGACGCTGCTCTACATCGAGGGTCTCGTGCAGGGCGAGCCGATCATCGCCAAGATTCCGGGCATCCTCGCCGTCAAGCGCGGCGACCGGATCCGCTTCACGGCGGACAGGGCGAAGCTGCATCTTTTCGATACAGCCGGCAAAAGCTATCGCGCGCCCTGAAACCTGACACGAAACCGGCGGGGCGGCAGGATTTAGCCCTGCCGCTCAACCCGATGTTAAGCGTTGCTCCCCTAACTTTTCTCGAAAGCAGACAGTGCCAGGGGCAACAGGCAGATGAGTATCCGGGGATCCGAACCGCGTAACAACTATCTCAGCAAGGAAGAGTCCTTCATGTACGACCGGGAAAAAAGTTTCCCGATGGAGGACACCTGCAACGAGGCGCGCATCGAGTTCACCGAGAATGGCGGCCTCGTCAATCTCGTCTCGCGCCGGTGCCTGATCACCAAATTGTCGCGCAGCGGCGCCATCGTCACCATGACGACGAAGTTCCAGCTGCCGCGCAATTTCTACCTCGACATCGTCAGCGCCCGCCTGCCGATGATCGGCTGCCTCACGCAGCGCGTCTACACGAACGACGTCGTCGAAGCCCGCTTCCTGCGCATGCTCTCCGACAAGGACCTGCAACGCATCTTCGTCTATTCGACGCACCGCAACCACCAGGGCCGCACGCTGGATATCTATAGCTGATATCTGTGTAGCGGTTCCAGGTAAGCAACAAAAACCCGCCTGCGTGTCTCACAGGCGGGCTTGATGCGCTTACGTTAAGCAGTTTTTCTAGTAAACGTAACGGCCGTTGTTGGATTTGCGATAGATGTTGCGCGAAGCACGATCCTGCATGCGCTCGATCCGTCGGCGCTCCGACTGGGTTACATAGCCGTCCCGCGTGGCGCGGCGTTGTGCTCGGTCGATCCGATTCTGCTGCCGCTGGATGTTGCGATACTCACGCGCGGTAATTTCACCCTGTGTGACACCGCGTAAAATGCGGTGGTCCTGGCGATGTTCGCGGGCTTCACTGCGATAGGTCTGCGCAAGGCCGGGCACTGTCGATGCCATAACAATGGCCACAGCGGCGATTATCATCTTCTTCATGAAATGCTCCTTTCACCAATCGCTTTTCGTTCCGCAGGGAAACGATCAACCATCAATAAAAGTTGCATTCACGACGTTCTGGAGCAAATCGGGAACGCCTCCGATCTCAAGCGAACAACACGCTCGCCCCGTGGTCCGCCGGTCCCGCGATCGCGCGGAAGGGCGCGAAAAGTTCGCGGCCCATGCCGAATTCGTTGCCGGAGAGATCGGCCGTCGCCTGCGGGCGGGCGGCGAACTCGGCGGCATCCACCAGAACCTCGATCGTGCCGTGAGCGGCATCCAGCCGGATGATATCGCCGGTGCGGATGCGGCCGATCGGGCCGTTGTCGACCGCTTCCGGCGTCACATGGATGGCGGCCGGCACCTTGCCGGAGGCGCCGGACATGCGGCCGTCGGTGAGGAGGGCGACGCGCTGGCCGCGGTCCTGAAGAATGCCGAGCACGGTGGTCAGCTTGTGCAGTTCCGGCATGCCGTTGGCCTTCGGTCCCTGGAAGCGCACGACGGCGATGAAGTCGCCCGTCAGTTCGCCGGCCTTGAAGGCGACGTTGAGTTCCTGCTGGTCGTGGAACACTTTTGCCGGCGCCTCGATGACATGGCGCTCCGGCTTCACCGCCGAAATCTTGATGACCGCGCTGCCGATATTCCCGGTCAGCATTTTCAGGCCGCCCGTCGCCTGGAACGGCGTCTCGATATTCGCGAGGATCTTCGGGTCGTGGCTGACCTTCGGCGCCGGTTCGCGCAGCACCGTGCCGGTCTCGCTGAGCTTCGGATCGATCGTATAGGCTTGCAGGCCCTGGCCGAAGACCGTGCGCACGTCATCGTGCAGCATGCCGTGCTTCAGGAGCTCCTGGATGAGGAAGCCCATGCCGCCGGCCGCGTGGAAATGGTTCACGTCCGAAAGGCCATTCGGATAGACGCGGGCAAGCAGCGGCACCGTGTCGGACAGCTCGGAAATATCCTTCCAGGTGAGCAGGATGCCCGCGGCGCGCGCCATGGCGAGCAGATGCAACGTGTGGTTGGTCGAGCCGCCGGTGGCATGCAGGCCGACCACGCCGTTGACGATCGAGCGTTCGTCGATCATCTCGCCGGCCGGGGTGAACTCGTTGCCCTGCGCGGTGATGGCAAGCGCACGTTTGGTGGCTTCCTTGGTCAGCGCGTCGCGCAGCGGCGTGCCGGGATTGATGAAGGAGGCGCCGGGCATGTGGAAGCCCATGATCTCCATCAGCATCTGGTTGGAATTGGCGGTGCCGTAGAAGGTACAGGTGCCGGGGCCGTGATAGGACTTGGACTCGGCTTCCAACAGCTCCGCCCGGCCGGCCTTGCCCTCGGCATAGAGCTGGCGCACGCGGGCCTTCTCGTCGTTCGGCAGGCCCGTGGTCATTGGGCCGGCCGGAATGAAGATGGCGGGCAGGTGGCCGAAGGTCAGGGCCGCGATCGTCAGGCCGGGCACGATCTTGTCGCAGACGCCGAGATAGACAACGGAATCGAACATGTTGTGCGACAGCCCGATGCCGGCCGACATGGCGATGAGGTCGCGCGAGAACAGCGAGAGCTCCATGCCCGGCTGGCCCTGGGTGACGCCGTCGCACATGGCGGGCACGCCGCCGGCAACCTGCGCCACGCCGCCGGCTTCGCGCGCGGCCTCGCGGATCAGCGCCGGATAGGTCTCGAACGGCTGGTGGGCCGAGAGCATGTCGTTGTAGGAGGTAATGATGCCGAGGTTCGGGACGCGGTCGCCGGCGAGCGCGTCCTTCTCGGCGGGGGAACAGACGGCAAAGCCATGCGCGAGGTTGCCGCAGGACAGCACGGCGCGGTGCACGCCCTGCGAGGCGGCGGCGCGCACGCGGTCGAGATAGGGCTGGCGGTACGGCTTCGAGCGTTCGACGATGCGGGCGGTGATGGCTTCAATGCGTTTGTCGGCGGACATGGGAGCTATCCTGACTGTTCTCGATTGCATTTTCGCGCGGCAAAGCGAGCGGGGGCGCTGCGCAGTCCGCTAATCATCGGCGTCTTGCGCCGGGTGGAGCCGGGGTTAGCCGGCAGGGTGCCTCAAGGCGCCCAGTAGATGTCGACCGGGGTCGCTGCACGCCGGAGCACGGCGCGGATCGGCATGTCGGTTTCCGGGCCGTCGCCTTCGGCAGCGGCCAGAACGTCCTTCTTGCCCTGGCCCTCGATATGCAGCACCAGAAGGCGAGCATCCTGAAGGCTGGCGAAGGTGAAGGTGAGGCGGGGTTCGCCGGCACCTTCTGCCTCCATGGTGATGATGCCGCGCGGGGTCTCCGGCGAGATCGCCTCGGCAAGGCGGCTGCCGCCCGGGAAGAACGAGGCCGTGTGGCCGTCCGCGCCCATGCCGAGGATGACGACGTCGAAGGGATGGCCGAGCGCCGCGGCATCCGCCGTGACGATCTCCGCCGCCGCTTCCGCGCTGCCGGCGTCCCGGTAGAGCGGCAGGAACTGCGCCGCCTTCGCCTTGCCCTGAAGCAGGTTGTCGGCGACGAGCAGGTGGTTCGAGCGCGGGTTGTCGGCGCGCACGAAGCGCTCGTCGACGAGCGTGATCGTCACCTTTGCCCAGTCGATGTCGCGGCTCGACAGGGCCTTGAAGAAGGCTTTCGGCGTCGAGCCGCCGGAGACCGCGATGCTGGCGCGGCCCCGGGAAGTGACAGCCTCGGCCAGCGCACCGGAAACCCGGTCCGCAAGCCCTTCCGCCAAGGCGGTGCCGTCGGAAAATTCATGCACTGTCGCGCTCATCAGGCTTCCTTACGATTCATGCCAGGTGCGGCCGTCGCGCTCGATGAGGGCGATGGCCTGGCTCGGGCCCCAGGTGCCGGCCGTGTAGCCCTGCACCTGCTGGCCGGTCGCTTCCCAGGCCTTCAGGATCGGGTCCACCCAGCGCCATGCGGCCTCGACTTCGTCGCGGCGCATGAAGAGCGTCTGGTTGTTGCGCACGACATCGAGCAGCAGGCGCTCATAGGCATCCGCATTGCGGGCGTCGAAGGCTTCGGCAAAGCTCATGTCGAGCGAGACGTTGCGCAGCCGCATGCCGCCCGGACCGGGGTCCTTGATCATCAGCGACTGCTTGACGCCTTCGTCCGGCTGCAGGCGGATGATGAGCTGGTTGGCTTCGATGCGGCCGGCCGTGGGGTCGAAGATCGAATGGGGGATCGGCTTGAAGGTGATGACGATTTCCGACATGCGCGCGGCAAGCCGCTTGCCGGTGCGGATGTAGAAGGGCACGCCCGCCCAGCGCCAGTTGCCGATCTCCGCCTTGATGCCGACGAAGGTCTCCGTCTTGGAAACGCCGCCTTCGAGCTCTTCGAGATAGCCCTTGACCGGGCCGCCGGCGGAAGCACCCGCGCGGTACTGGCCACGCACCGTCAGCCGCTCGACATTGTACTGGTCGATCGGCTTCAGCGCGCGAAGCACCTTCAGCTTCTCGTCGCGCACGGCTTCCGCATCCATGGAGGAGGGCACTTCCATCGCCACAAGGCAGAGCAGCTGGAGGATGTGGTTCTGCACCATGTCGCGCAGCGCGCCGGCCTTGTCGTAGTAGCCGGCGCGGCTTTCGAGGCCGACGGCTTCCGCGACCGTGATCTGCACATGGTCGATATGGGCGGAGTTCCACAACGGCTCGTAGAGCGCGTTGGCAAAGCGCAGCGCCATCAGGTTCTGCACCGTCTCCTTGCCGAGATAGTGGTCGATACGGAAGATCTGCTCTTCGCGGAAAACCTTGCCGATCGTGTTGTTGAGCTCGTTGGCGGACGCGAGGTCACGGCCGATCGGCTTTTCCACGACGATGCGGGTCTGCTTGGTGATCAGCTTGTGGTCACGGATCTTTTCCGAAATGTCGCCGAAGATCGCCGGTGCCACGGCGAGATAGAAGGCGCGCACGCGATCCTTGCCCTCGTCGAGAAGCTCCTTCAGCTTGTCCCAGCCGCCGTCCGACTTGGCGTCGACGGCGACGTAGAACAGCCGGTCGCAGAAGGTCTTGACTTCCGTCTCGTCGAATTCGCCCTGCTTCAGGTGTTCCTTCAGCGCGGCGACGGCGAACTTGCGGTATTCCTCGTGCGTATAGGCGGTTCGCGACGCGCCGATGATGCGCGTCGGGTCGGAGAGCTGGCCGGCGAGCTGCCGGTGGTAGAGGGCCGGAAGGAGCTTGCGCTCAGCAAGGTCGCCGGTTCCGCCGAAGACGACATAGTCGAAGGGCTCAACGGGAATGATCTGGCTGCTCATCGGATTTCTCGATCTCGTTCTGTTGCCGGGTGTTATAATCTAATCGATTTAAAAACGCCAGAGTGCAACGCAACAAAAACGACGGTTCCGACTCGATCAGAGCTTGTCGCGCAGCGCGTACCACGTCATGGCGAGGAACAGAAGCGGCGAACGGAACCGGGGACCGCCGGGGAAGGCCGGGATTTTCAGCGCCTTCAGCTGGTCGAGTTCCGCACTGCCGCCGGTCACGTCCTCCGCATAAAGCTTGCCACAGTAGTTTGACAGCATGACGCCATGGCCGGAATAACCGCCGATCGTCGTGATGCCGGGCAGGACCTCGCGCACATAGGGCTTGCGCGGCATGGTGATGCCGACCGAGCCGCCCCAGGCATGGGTGAGCTCGATACCCTTCAGCTCGGGATAGACCTCTTCGATCTGCCGGCGGATGGGCGGGGTCATGTCTGCGGGATTGTCCGACGTGTAGGCCTCGCGCCCGCCGAAAAGCAGGCGGCCATCGCGGGTCTTGCGGAAGTAGCGCACCACGAAGCGCGTATCGGCAATCGATTCGCCGCCGGGAATGATCGCGGGGAACTTGTCGAGCGGCACCGTCGCGCCGATGAAGGAGCGGATCGGCATGACATGCGAGGCCGTCTTCGCTTCGAGATTACCGATATAGGCGTTGCAGGCGATCAGCGCCTTGTCGGCGCGGATCGTGCCCCTGGCCGTCGTGATCACCGCCTTGCCGCCCGTCCGCTCGATCTTCAGGGCAGGCGTCTTTTCATGCAGGCCCGCACCGGCAGCCTGCGCCGCCCGCGCGATGCCGACAAGCAGCTTCATCGGGTGGATATGGCCGGTGCCGGTGTCGCGCATGCCGAAGAGGAACCGCTTGGAACCGACGCTCTCCTCGGTCTGCGCCCTGTCGAGGTAGCTCAGATGCGGATAGCCGAAACGGGTCGCAGCGATCTCGATGTGATCGCGAAACTCCTTCTCATAGCTTGCCTTGTGGCTCACGTTCAGCTGGCCCGGGACATAGTCGATGTCGAGGTTCTGGCTGGCGGCGAAATCGTGGATGTGCCGCTTGGCATTCTCCGCAAGGTCGAACAGCGCCTTGGCGCGCTCGAAACCGATTTCGGCCTCAAGCGTCTCCGCGTCCGTGCGCTGGCCGGTGCCGAGCTGGCCGCCATTGCGGCCGGAGGCGCCGTCGCCGAAGCGGTGCGCTTCGATGAGCACGACGCGGACGCCCGTCTTCGCGAGATTGTAGGCGGCCTGGAGGCCGGTGAAGCCGCCGCCGACGATGGCGACATCGGCCTCGACGGAACCGTCGAGGGGCGCATATTCGGGGCGGTCTCCGACGCTCGCCTCATACCAGGAGACGCCGGGGGAAATCGGGCTTTGCCAGGGCATTGCACACTCTCATGTTCAAGAGGATGCGGCGGCGCGCCGGGGCGCCGGCCGCTCTCAGGATCTGATCTCGTCGGGCGGCCCGGACCGCCGGGGCCGCTCAGACGTTGAGCAGCAGGAACTCGCGTTCCCAGGGGCTGATCACCTGCATGAAGGTCTCGAACTCGCCACGCTTCACGCCGGCATAGAGGCCGATGAATTCCGCGCTGAGCACGTCGGCAAGCGCCGAGTCCGATTCGAGCAGCGACACGGCCTCAAGCAGGCCGCGCGGCAGGTCGATCGATCCTTCGTTGGCGGTGTCGCCCGTCGGTTCGCTCGGTTCGATCTCGTTCATGATGCCGAGCAGGCCGCAGCCGAGCGAGGCCGCCAGCGCCAGGTACGGATTGGCGTCCGATCCCGGCAGGCGGTTCTCGACGCGCCGTGCGGCGGCATCCGAAACCGGCACGCGGAACGCCGTCGTGCGGTTGTCGTAGCCCCAGGCATTGTTGACCGGTGCCGACATTTCGGGGGTCAGGCGCCGGTAGGAATTCACATAGGGCGCCATCATCACCAGCGTCTTCGGCACATAGGTCTGCATGCCGCCGATGAAGTGGAAGAACTCCTTCGAGGCCGATCCGTCTGGATTGGAGAAGACGTTCTTGCCGGTCGCGATCTCCACCACCGACTGGTGGATATGCATGGCCGAGCCCGCCTGGCCCTGCATGGGCTTGGCCATGAAGGTGGCGTAGATGCCGTGTTTCAGCGCCGCCTCGCGGATCGTGCGCTTGAACAGGAACACCTGGTCGGCAAGTTCGATCGGGTCGCCGTGGCGCAGGTTGATTTCGAGCTGGGCCGGACCTTCCTCGTGGATCAGGGTATCGATCTCCAGACCCTGCTTTTCGGAGAAGTGGTAGATGTCGTCGATCAGTTCGTCGAACTCGTTGATGCCGGCGATCGAATAGCCCTGGCCGCCCAGAATGGCGCGGCCGGAGCGACCCTTCGGCGGGTGCAGCGGATAGTCCGGGTCCTCGTTCATCGCGACGAGATAGAACTCGATTTCCGGCGCGACGACGGGCCGCCAGCCGCGGTCGCTATACATCTTCACGACGTTCTTGAGCACGTTGCGCGGCGTATAGGGCACGTTCTCGCCGGTCGAGCCGACGATGTCGCAGATGACCTGCGCGGTCGGGTCGCTTTCCCACGGCACGACGGAGAGCGTGGACAGATCCGGCAGCAGCTTCAGGTCGCTGTCGCGCGGCTCGTAGCGGAAATTGCCGGTCTCTTCCGGATAGTCACCGGAAATTGTGTGGCGATAGAGCGCCGAGGGCAGCGCCAGCGAGGTGTTCGAGGTGAATTTCGAGGACGGCATCATCTTGCCGCGCGGCACGCCTGCGAGGTCCGGCGTGATGCATTCGATATCCTCGATGCCACGGGCCCTCAGCCAGTCTGCGGCGTCCTTCCAGGTCTTTACCCCACGTGGCACGCTGATGGCGGGAGGGATTTTAGTAGAGCGTGCGGCTTTCTCGATGGTGGGGGTAACGACTTTTTTTTTGGACGGCATGACACACCGGGGTTGTTGACGATGGCGCATCATAGCCGGTGTTTGGCCCTTTACTAGCTCCCCCCGGGGGGTAGAAATCGCGAATCTTTGCGGAAAATCTGTTTTATCGCAGCGATTGACTTTCGGACTGGATGGCCGAAAGGAGAACGCGAACGGGGATATTATACGTGGCAGAGCGGCGGGACGTCGTCATCATCGGAGCGGGCGCGGCAGGTTTGATGTGCGCCATCGAAGCGGGCAAACGCGGGCGCCGCGTGCTCGTGCTCGACCATGCCCGCGCACCCGGCGAAAAGATCCGCATCTCCGGCGGCGGGCGCTGCAACTTCACCAATATCCACGCCGGTCCGAAGAATTTCCTCTCGGCCAATCCGCATTTCTGCAAGTCGGCGCTCGCCCGCTACACCCCGCGCGATTTCCTCGATCTCGTCGAGCGCCACCGCATCGCCTGGCACGAGAAGACGCTCGGCCAGCTCTTCTGCGACAACTCGGCGAAGGACATCATCGCGATGCTGCTCGCCGAGATGAAGGCGGCCGGTGCCGAGCTGCGGCTCTCGACGTCCATCAGCGCCGTCGAGCACGACGGCTCATCCTTCCGCATCGTCACGGAGAACGGCACCGTCGAGGCCGCCTCGCTGGTGATGGCTTCCGGCGGCAAGTCGATCCCCAAGATGGGCGCGACGGGTTTTGCCTACCGCATCGCCGAGCAATTCGGCCTGCCGCAGGTGGAAACCCGCGCCGGCCTCGTGCCGCTGACGCTGGACCCAGCGACGCTTGCCGCCCATGAGGGCCTGCCCGGCGTCGCGGTGGACGTCATCGCCCGCCACGGCAAGACGGAGTTTTCCGAAGCCGCTCTCTTCACCCATCGGGGCTTAAGCGGCCCCGCCATCCTGCAAATCTCGTCCTACTGGCGGGAGGGCGAGGAGATCGCGCTCCACATCCGCCCGGATGTCGATTTCGCCGCGGTGCTCGCCGCCGCCCGACGCGAAAACGGGCGGCAGGCGGTGCAGACCGTGCTTTCCGACCATATGCCGAAGAAGCTCGCACAGCTTGTCGTCACCGAACTCGGCATCGATGGCCCGCTCGCCGAACAGCCGGCGCGGCGCACCGATGCGCTGGTGCAGAAACTCAAGGACTGGCGCTTCCGCCCGCCGGGCTCCGAAGGCTATCGCACGGCGGAAGTCACGCTCGGCGGCGTCGACACGGCGGCACTCGATTCCCGCAGCATGGCGGCAAAGGCGGTGCCGGGCCTCTATTTCATCGGCGAGGCGGTGGATGTCACCGGCTGGCTCGGCGGCTATAATTTCCAGTGGGCCTGGGCGTCCGGCCATGCGGCCGGCCAGGACGCCTGATCGCCAGGACTGCTAGGCGGCGTTTACCGTCCTTTAAGACCTCGCGGCGGATGCTCCAAGGATGTCGGCAATTCCGCGCGGCCTTCGCGTGGAGACAACATGATGTGGGCCGGCTGGCCGGATCATCCGGGTGCCCGTAGTATCTCGTAACGGAGTATCGCCGCATGCCTGCAAAAAGCCGCCCCGCCCGCGCCATCGCCATTGCTGCTGCCGAGGAAAGCCGCCGCCGCCTCGTCGCGATCGGTATCAATTGCGCGCTCGCCGCCATCCTTGTCGCCGGCCTTGCCATCGCCGCCCTTTGAGCCGTCATAAATCGGTTTAAAAAGTGATGGAATTTTAAAGTTTGCCGTCGATGATTTCCGGATAGGGTTCCGGAAGCCGCGTCCCATGACGGATGCAACGCGGCTGGCAATGAGTGCTCCCCGGATCAGCGGCATTGCGGCCGCATGAAAGTCGGTAATCCGGCGGTCCGAATCCTTGGGAGGCTCTTTAAGAGCAGGGGTGGGACACGCCGACAACGGATGTTCCGCCATGTTCATTGATAAGATCCTCGCGCGTTTCAAGATCCAGACCAAGGTTCTGGTCTTCATTCTGCCCTTCGTGCTCAGCATCTGCGCCGTGGGCTTTACCGGGCTTTACGCCTCGGGCCTCCTGCAAGGCAGGATGGAGATTTCCAACAGCGTCCTCCAGTCGCTGAGCGGCTTCAAGGATGTCTATGCCGGTATGAACCGGTTCCTGCAGAACACCAGCGAGGAAAGCCGCGACGCCGTGAACGAGCGCCTGAAGGCGCAGGTGGCGCTTCTGCGGGTGACGATGGATGGCCTGACGCCGGACGTCGACGCCTCCAAGCTCCTCGAAGCCCAGAAGCAGACCAAGGATATCGAAGCGCGCATGGAAGGGCTCTGGCTGCTCTATGTCCGCGAGGCGAAGCTACATGAAGCGATGGGCAAGAACCTCAATTATCTTGCAGCCGAGCAGGGCAAGATCCTGGAAGAGGCGACCAAGCTCCAGCGCACGGTGCGCCAGAACGAGAACACCGCCAAGAGCATGCTGCGCGAGGCCGACCGCCTGACGAATGCCAGCAAGTTCTTCGCCGATTTCCTCTCCGATTTCACCAAGGCAGCCACGCCGGACGACAAGCTGAAGCTCGTCAAGGAACGCTATCCCTCCATCTCGAAGACCGACCGTTCCATCTCGATGATCCTGCCAAAGAGCCAGAAGGTCGTCTCCACGACCATCCGCAACACGGTGGATGAACTCGGCGGTTTCCTTTCCTCGACCGAACCGGCGGATGTCACCGTTCCGGAAATCGCGCGCCGCATCAACCGCTTCCGCCAGGTCGCCATCCAGCTTCAGGGCGCTGCGGGCGAGAAAATGCGCGAGGCGACCCGCATCTTCGGCGAACTCGACGAGCCGATCATCAAATCCGAAGCCATCCTTTCGGCCACCCGCAAGCTGGTCAATTCGATCTATGACATCGAAATCATCGCCGCCCGCTTCCTCGGCCAGACATCGGTTGAAAATCGCACCAAGCTGCTCAGCAATCTCTCGCTTCTGCGCAGCGACATGAGCGGCCTGCGCGGCAGCGCCAGCGGCCTTGCCTTCTTCGACACGGTCGATGAAACGCTGGCGCCGGTGCTTGAGCGCATGGATGCGGACAGCGCGACGCTCGTGACGATCAGCACGCAGCGCGCCGCCGACTTCGACGCGGCCGGCCAGTCCATCGACACGATCTGGAATCTCTTGAGCCAGTTCGCCGAAGAGCAGAAGACCAGCGCCGGCAGCGAGCGCGAAAAGGCAAACCAGGTCTCGGTCCTGGCAACCGTCGCCGGTGTCGCGATCGCGGTGCTTGCCGGCATCGCGCTGGTTCTGACGCTGAAGGGACCGATCGGCCAGATCACCGGCGCCATGCGCCGCCTTGCCGATGGCTTCCTGGATACCGGCATCTCCGGTGAGGGCCGCCGCGACGAAATCGGCGACATGGCCCGCGCGCTCGGCGTCTTCAAGCAGAACGCGCTGTCAAAGATCCGCATCGAGGCGGAAAGCGAGGAGCAGCGCAGCGCCGCGGAAGCCGAACGCGCCCGCAACGATGCTGAAAAGCAGGCCTTCGACCGGCAAATCGACTTCGCCGTCAACGCGCTTGCCGCCGGCCTCGGCCGCCTGGCACAGGGCGACCTGTCGCGCCAGATCGACACGCCGTTCTCCGGCCGCCTCGAACAGCTTCGGCAGGATTTCAACATCTCGCTCGTGCGCCTTCAGGATACGCTCGGCCAGATCCGCAACAATGCGCTGTCGATCCAGCGCAGCGGCGCGGACATGCTGAGCTCCGGCGATGCGCTTGCCAAGCGCACCGAGGCGCAGGCCTCGTCGCTGGAGGAAACCGCCGCCGCCGTCGAGCAGATCACCGTGACCGTGCGCTCCTCCGCCGAGCGGGCGCATGAGGCGAATGTCGTCGTCGGCGCCACCAAGCGCAGCGCCGACAGCTCCGCCTCCGTCGTCAGCAATGCGATCGCCGCGATGGGCCGCATCGAGGGCGCCTCACGCCAGATCGAGCAGATCATCGAGGTGATCGACGACATCGCCTTCCAGACCAACCTCCTGGCGCTCAACGCCGGCATCGAGGCCGCCCGCGCCGGCGAAGCCGGCAAGGGTTTTGCCGTCGTCGCGCAGGAGGTTCGCGAGCTTGCCCAGCGTTCCGCCAGCGCTGCCCGCGAGATCAAGGGCCTCATCGAGAAATCGACGAGCGAGGTCAGCGCGGGATCGCACCTCGTGCAGGAGACGGGTTCGGTGCTGGCCTCGATCAGCCAGCAGATCGTTACCGTCAGCCACCATGTGGAGATGATGGCGACCGCCAGCCGCGACCAGGCGGCAGCGCTGCAGGAGGTCAACGGCTCCGTCAACCAGATGGACCAGATGACCCAGCAGAACGCCTCGATGGTGGACCTGACGACCGCCGCCAGCCGCAAGCTTGCCAGCGAGGCAGACACGCTGATGATGCTGGTCGAGCAGTTCCGCCTGGAAGAGGACCGCGACGGCCAGGGCCTTTATCGCGCGGCGTAGAACGGACCGCCGTTAACCAAGAAAAGGCCTGGATTTCCAGGCCTTTTTGCTTGAAAAACCCCTGTTTCTTATGGGTTATTGCAGCGAATTTTCAGCTTTTCTTATATATTTGATTCTTATCATTTGCGGACAAGAGGAGTCCGCTATGATCAGGATTTTCAGATCTTCCGTCGCCTATCAGTATGCGGCGATGACCTTTGCCTTCATCTTCCTCAGCGCCGCGGTGATCGTTGGTGTGATGCACTACAACCTGCGCAGCTATGTGCTGGAGGACGCGGCCAACGATGCGCGGGATGCCACGCGCGCCATGGCCGTTCTCTACGGTGCGGCGATCGAAGACGCCTCCGTTGCGTTGAAGGATGGCGGGCTCACGGCGATCCACAGCGAGGCGATGCCGGAGCTTGCCAACCACGATCTCGTCGACCGCACGGCCAGCTCGATTGCCGGCGTCGCGACGGTTTTCGCCAAGCAGGGCGCCGACTATGTGCGCATCTCGACGAATGTGAAGAAGGAGGACGGGTCGCGGGCCGTCGGCACGAAACTGGCGCCCGAGCATCCGGCACAGGCGGTTCTTGCCAATGGCGAGCCCTATTTCGGGCCGGCCCAGCTCTTCGGCCGCGACTTCATGACCGGTTATTTCCCGGTCAAGAACGCCGCCGGCGCCAATGTCGGCATCCTTTTCATCGGTATCCCGATGGAGATCTACTTCCAGAAGATCCATGACCTTCAGGTCCGCGCGATCCTTGCCGGCGTGCTTTCGATGCTGGTCTTCGGCGCGCTCGCTTATTTCGCCGTCAGGCGGGCGACGCGGCCGCTGCGCGCGCTGATCGGCGCCGTCGGGGGCATTGCCGAAGGGCGTCTCGACACGGACATTCCGAGCCGCGACAAGGCGAACGAATTCGGGCAGATCGCCCGTGCGCTCGAAGTGTTCCGCGAGAATGCCCAGCGCAAGATCGAGATGGAGGGCATCGCGCAGCGCCAGGACGAACAGGCAGCGGCGGAGCGCGAACTCAGCGACGCGGAAAAGCGCGAAACCGACCGGCAGATCGATTTTGCCGTCAGCGAGCTCGCCGCCGGCCTCGGACGCCTTGCGCGGGGCGATCTCTCGCAGGCAATCGACACGCCGTTCTCCGGCCGCCTGGAACAGCTCCGGCAGGATTTCAACGGCTCGCTCGCGCGGCTCCAGGATACGCTGGGCAGCATTCGCAGCAATGCCGAGGCGATCCAGTCGAGCGGCACGCAGATGCGCCATTCCGCCGACGACCTGTCGCGCCGCACGGAAGCGCAGGCCGCTTCGCTGGAGGAGACGGCCGCCGCGGTCGACGAGATCACCGTCACGGTGCGCTCGTCTGCCGAGCGCGCCCAGGAGGCGAACACCAAGGTCGCCGAAACCAAGGCGAGCGCCGACAATTCCAGCGCGGTCGTCACCAGCGCCATCGAGGCGATGGGGCGGATCGAGGAGGCCTCGCGCCAGATCGAGCAGATCATCGAGGTGATCGACGACATCGCCTTCCAGACCAACCTGCTTGCGCTCAATGCCGGCATCGAGGCCGCGCGTGCCGGCGAGGCGGGCAAGGGCTTCGCGGTGGTGGCGCAGGAAGTGCGCGAGCTGGCCCAGCGTTCAGCGGAGGCCGCCAAGGAAATCAAGGGCCTGATCGACAAGTCGACGCAGGAGGTCAGCACCGGTTCGCGCCTCGTGCAGCAGACGGGGGCGGTGCTCGCCTCCATCAGCCAGCAGATCGTCGTCATCAGCGATCATGTGGCGATGATCGCGACCGCCAGCCGCGACCAGTCGGCCGCGTTGCAGGAGGTGAACGGGTCCGTCAACCAGATGGACCAGATGACCCAGCAGAATGCCTCGATGGTGGAACTGACGACGGGCGCCAGCCGCCACCTTGCGGGACAGGCCGACGAACTGATGGCGCTCATCGCCCAGTTCCGCTTCGAGAGGGAGCGGGAAGCCCAGGCCATGCGCTCTTCGCGCGCGGCCTGATAAGCACTGCATACCTGTTGCAGAAAGGTCCGGTCATGCCGGGCCTTTCGTGTTTCGGAGAGGACGCAGGCGGCGCCACAGCCGCAGCAGGCCGGCACGGAGCGGCGCGGTTTCGCGCAGATGGTCGAATTCGTGTCTGCGGCGGCCGCTCTGCTTCTGTGAAAGTTCGAAGAGGATCGCGAGTCCGTACATATCCTGCACGTCTGTCTCCGTTTTGAAGGCAACAACCGGCCGTGGCGCCGGGAGGGGCGCGCCGTGGCGGTGACTGGGTAGGCGGCGCTGTCTGCGCCGTGTTTGACGAGGGGAAATTACCCTTCAAATCCGCATTCACGAACAGCGGAAATTGCACTATGTTTTTCATCCATGAAAGACATGTCCTGGGAATCCTACCGCATCTTCCTCGAAGTCGCCCGGCAGGGCGGGCTCACCGGCGCATCGCAGGTCTCGGGTTTGAGCCCCGCCACGGTCGGCCGGCGCGTGCTGCAGGTGGAGGAGGCGATGGGTCGCCCGCTGTTCCTGCGCAGCCAGACCGGCTACCGGTTGACCAGCGAGGGCCAGGCGCTGTTCGAGCAGTTGCAGGGCATGGAGGCGATCGCCCGCGGTGTGGAAAGCTGGCGGCAGGAGGGGCAGGGGACGAGCACCGTGCGGCTGATGGCCGGCACCTGGGTAACGTGGCTCGTCTGCGAGAATTTTTCCGCAATCTGCACCGAGCGCGATCCCTTCCGCCTCGACCTGTCCATCTCGGAGCGCCGGGCGACGCTCACCCACCGCGAGGTGGATGTCGGCATCCGGGCTGTCGAGCCGACGGAGCCGAGCCTGATCAGCCGGCATGCCGGCGAGGTGGCCTATGCGGCCTATCGCCGGAAGAATTCCGGGGAGGCGCTTGCCGGCCGCTGGCTGGCGGTGTCGCAGGAGGATGCGGTCTCCGCCTATCTGCGCTGGCCGCATGAGCGGGAGGCAGACACTATTGCCGTCATCGTCAGCCGGCCGCGCTCATTGCTCGATATCGTGCGCGCCGGGGCGGGGCAGGCGGTGCTACCTTGCTTCGTCGGCGATCTCGACCCGGCGCTGGAGCGGGCAGGCGAAGAAATCCGCGCGCTGCGGCACCACCAATGGGTCGTCACCAACAGCGAGGATCGGCACCGGCGCGATATCCGCGCGGTCTCCGACCGGCTGTTCCGTCTGCTCCGGAGCCACGCCGATCTCTTCGCCGGCAAGCGGCCGAGCCGCACGTAAAAAGGTCCCCGGCGCAGGGAGCACCGGGGACCTTGTTTCGACTGGATGTCTTGCCTGTCAGCCGCGACCCTGCGTCACGATGACCGGGATCAGCAGGTCGCCCCAGTTGCCCTCTCCGCCGTGGTGGCGGGCGGAGCGGACAAGCTCGACCGACACCCCCGCCTCGACCGCCTTCATGACGGACTGGTTGAGGCGGTGCAGGTCGTTGGCGACCATGCGGATCATGGCCTGCTGGTCGGGGGACATGGCGGAGGCCTGTTCTTCCGCACGTTCCTTGACTCTGGTCTGGACTGCCATGGCATTTCTCCTCTTTTTTGAGCATTTGCAGGCAGGTGGTACACCTGCCGTCGCAGGAATGCGGGCTCTATGGGGGTTCTTGAAGGGTTGACGGGTCGGGTTATTCGGCGGCCGGGCGGAACTGCTCGTGCTCGGTCGATTCGTGCATGGCGGTTGTCGAGGACTGGCCGCCGGTGATGGCCATCGACACGGCATCGAAGTAACCGGTGCCGACTTCGCGCTGGTGCTTGGTCGCGGTGTAGCCGTTGATCTCGGCGGCGAATTCCGCTTCCTGGAGTTCCGAATAGGCCGCCATCTGGCGATCCTTGTAGCCGCGGGCCAGTTCAAACATACCGTAGTTCAGCTGGTGGAAGCCGGCGAGCGTAATGAACTGGAACTTGTAGCCCATCGCACCCAGCTCGCGCTGGAACTTGGCGATCGTTGCGTCGTCCAGGTTCTTCTTCCAGTTGAACGAGGGCGAGCAATTGTAGGCGAGCAGCTTGCCCGGATGGGCCTTGTGCACGGCGTCCGCAAACTTGCGGGCCTGTTCGAGGTCCGGCTTGCCGGTTTCCATCCAGATCAGGTCGCAATGCGGCGCATAGGCGATGGCGCGGGCAATGCAGGGCTCGATGCCGTTCTTGACCTGGTAGAAACCCTCGACCGTGCGGCCCTTGTCCCGGTCGACGAAGGGCTGGTCGCGCTCGTCGATATCGGAGGTCAGAAGCTTGGCGGCCTCGGCGTCGGTGCGGGCGACGACCAGCGTCGAGGTGCCCATGACGTCGGCGGCAAGACGGGCTGCGTCGAGGTTGCGGATGTGGGCTGCGGTCGGGATCAGGACCTTGCCGCCGAGATGGCCGCACTTCTTTTCCGACGCGAGCTGGTCCTCGAAGTGAACGCCAGCGACGCCAGCCTCGATGAAGGCCTTCATGATCTCGAAGGCGTTGAGCGGGCCGCCGAAACCGGCTTCCGCGTCGGCGACGATCGGGGCGAACCAGGTGTCGACCGAAAGGCCGTTGCCTTCCGCGGTCTCGATCTGGTCGGCGCGCTGCAGCGTGCGGTTGATGCGCTTGGCCAGTTCCGGTGCGGCATTTGCCGGGTAGAGCGACTGGTCGGGATACATGGCGGACGCGGTGTTGGCGTCGGCGGCAACCTGCCAGCCGGACAGGTAGATCGCCTTCAGGCCGGCGCGGACCATCTGCATGGCCTGGTTGCCCGAGAGCGCGCCGAGCGCGTTGACGAAATCTTCCTCATGGATGAGCTTCCAGAGACGGTTCGCACCGTTTTCGGCGAGCGTATGGCGGATCTGGACCGAGCCGCGCAGCTTCTCGACCGTCTCGGCCGTATAGGGGCGCTCGATGCCGTCGAATCGGCCTTTTGGCGCGCTCGGGACGAGATTGTAAAAATCGGTCATAGTATCCTCCAATGCGATGTCTCGGGATCGGGCTTGGCTCTCTTTGTCGCCCGATTTCATGTGACAGTATTTACATCGCAGCGCACAATAGGGCGAGAGAAAACCGGAAAATCAGCGGCGCAATCGGGTAACGATGTCTTGCCTTTGACAAAGGGCGTCTGTAAAAAAGTAAAGATTGTAAATTTCCAACGGCGCCCAACCGTGTAAAGGATGTGACATATGGCGGAGAACAAGATCTTTGCCGGCCCGAAAGTCCGGCGCATCCGCAACACGCTGGGCCTCACCCAGACCGCGATGGCCGAGGGCCTGTCGATCTCGCCCTCCTACCTCAACCTCATCGAGCGCAACCAGCGCCCTTTGACGGTGCAGCTCCTGCTGCGCCTCGCCTCCGTCTATAAGGTGGACCTCGACGAGCTTCAGGGCGAAAGCGCCGGCAATGCGCGCCAGCTGCGCGAGGTCTTCGCCGATCCGCTGCTCGCCGGCGAATTGCCGGGCGACCATGAACTGGTCGAGATTGCCGATGCCGCGCCGAACGTGGCGAGCGGTATCCTGAAACTCTACCGCGCCTATCGCGAACAGGCCGCCCGCCTCACCGATCTCGCCGACCTGCTCGCCCGCGAAGGCCATGCGACCACACTCTCCGGCGCGCTGCTGCCGATGGACGAGGTGCGTGACAAGCTGGAGAACCGCCCGAACTATTTTGGCGCGATCGACGAGGCGGCGGAGCGGTTTCATGCGGCGCTTGCGCCCGGCGACGATCTGGTAGCGGCGCTGAAGGGGTGGCTGCGCAAGGAGCACGGCGTCGTCGTGCGCCTGCTGCCTGTGCACACCATGCCGAACCTGCGGCGCCGCTTCGACCGGCATTCCATGCGCCTCTTCCTGTCGGAGCGCCTGTCGCCCTTCGACCAGATGCGCGAGATCGCCATGGAGACGGTGCAATTGGCGCTTCAGGACGAGATTTTTGCCGAACTCGACCAACTCGCCCTGTCGAATGCCGAGGCCAAGCGCATCGCCCGCTTCGAACTGGCGCGCTACGCGGCGCATGCGCTGATGATGCCCTACGAGGCCTTTCACGCGACGGCGCAGCGCGCGCGCTACGATGTCGATATCCTGCGCTCGCGCTTCGGCGTCTCCTACGAGCAGGCGGCCAACCGGCTCACCATGCTGCAAAGGCCGGGCAAGCCGGGCGTGCCTTTCTTCATGCTGGAGATCGACAATGCCGGCCACCGCTTCCGCCGGGCGGGCGCGTCAGGCTTTCCGCAGGCGCGCTTCGGCGGCGGCTGTCCCAAGCTCGGCGTGCATTCTGCCTTCTCCCAGCCGGGGCAGATCCTCGTCGATCGCGTCGAGATGCCGGACGGCGCCGCCTTCCTGACGGTCTCGCGAACGCTCGAAGGCCCGCAGGGCGCCTTTGCGGAGCGCGTGCGCCGCACGGCACTGCTCATCGGCTGCGATGCGGCGCATGCGGAAGAGACGGTCTATGCCGAAGCGGTGCGCAGGGACGGCACGGTTGCGGTCGGCACGGCCTGTCGGTTGTGCGAGCGGCAGGGCTGTCTTGCGCGCGCCGAACCGCCCGTCACGCGCCCCCTCGGGCTTGACGAAATGGTTGCGGGATTGAGCCTTTTCGACTTCCAGTGAATTTTCGCTTGATTTCCGCCGCGGATAGGGCTTCAAATATGATAGGAATGGGAACAATGTGATATCAAAAATCGCCCTGTCTATGCGTAGAATGCAGCTTGTCGCCTCTCGAAAAACATCCATAATCGGTGACTGTTCTTTCATAGCAACTCATAGGCACGGAAAAAAACTGGGAGATAAATCAATGATAAGACGTACTCTTTTGGCGACGGCTGCCACGGTCGCCCTGTTTGGTGCAGGTGGTGCGCTGGCGCAGGAAAAAGTCGTTAATGTCTATAACTGGTCGGACTATATCGACTCATCGATCATCGACGATTTCACCAAGGAAACCGGCATCAAGGTCGTCTACGACGTTTATGATTCGAACGAGATCCTTGAGACGAAGCTGCTTGCCGGCGGCACGGGCTACGACGTGGTGGTGCCGACCAACACCTTCCTGCAACGCCAGATTTCGGCCGGCGTCTACCAGAAGCTCGACAAGTCGAAGCTGCCGAACCTGAAGAATATGTGGGACATGGTCGCCACCCGCATGCAGCCCTTCGATCCGGGCAACGAATATTCGATCAACTACATGTGGGGCACGATCGGCATCGGCTATAACAAGGCCAAGATCAAGGAAGCCCTCGGCACGGACACGATCGACAGCTGGACGGCGATCTTCGACCCGGCAAATGCCGAAAAGCTCAAGGACTGCGGCATCAACCTGCTCGATTCACCGACCGACATCATCCCGGTGACGCTCGCCTATCTCGGCCTGAACCCGGATAGCCATGACCCGGCCGATCTTGCCAAGGCCGAGGAAGCGCTCCAGAAGATCCGCCCCTTCGTGCGCAAGTTCCACTCCTCCGAATTCATCAACGGCCTGGCGAACGGCGATATCTGCATCGCGGTCGGCTGGTCGGGCGATATCTTCCAGGGCCGCGACCGCGCGGAAGAGGCCGGCAACGGCGTCGAGATCGGCTACACGATCCCGAAGGAAGGCACGCAGATGTGGTTCGACCAGATGGCGATCCCCGCCGACGCACCGCATGTCGAAGAGGCGCACGCCTTCCTCGACTACATCATGCGCCCGGAAGTCATCGCCAAGGCCTCGACCTACATCCACTACGCCAACGGCAACAAGGCGGCCCAGGCCATCATGCCGGAAGAGATCATCAAGGACACGACGATCTATCCGGATGAGGCGACGCTGGCCAAGCTCTTCACCAACACGACGCTGGACGCAAAAACGCAGCGCCTGTTCACACGGGCGTGGACCAAAATCGTGACCGGCCAATAACCGGCACAGGACGAATTGCCCGGAAGTCTCTTCCGGGCAATTTCATTTTGACTGCCAGAAAAAAGAGATGGGGACAGGTAATGAAATCTCTCGGCAATATCCGTCGTTCCTTCGCGCCGTGGACGGATCCGGACGCAAAACCATTCATCACGTTCCGCAATGTCACGAAGAGGTTCGGCGATTTCACCGCCGTCGATGATCTCACCCTGAATATCTATCACCGCGAGTTCTTCGCGCTGCTCGGCGCGTCCGGCTGCGGCAAGTCCACGCTGCTGCGCATGCTCGCCGGTTTCGAGCGGCCGACCTCCGGCGAAATCATCCTCGACGGCCAGGATATTGCCGGCATTCCGCCCTACAAGCGGCCGGTCAACATGATGTTCCAGTCCTACGCGCTCTTCCCGCACATGACGGTGGAGAGCAATATCGGTTTCGGGCTGCGCCAGGACGGCATGCCGAAGAACGAGATTGCCGAGCGCGTCTCGCAGATGCTGAAGCTCGTCAAGCTCGAACAGTTCGCCAAGCGCAAGCCGCACCAGCTTTCCGGCGGCCAGCGCCAGCGCGTGGCGCTCGCCCGCTCGCTCGCCAAGCGTCCGAAGGTGCTGCTGCTGGACGAGCCGCTCGGCGCGCTCGACAAGAAGCTGCGCGAGGAAACGCAATTCGAACTGATGGACCTGCAGCAGGAACTCGGCCTCACCTTCGTGGTCGTCACGCACGACCAGGAAGAGGCCATGACCATGGCCGACCGCATCGCGGTGATGAGCCACGGGAAGGTCATCCAGGTGGCCACACCGGCGGAAATCTACGAGGCGCCGAATTCGCGCTTCGTCGCCGACTTCATCGGCGACGTCAACATCCTCGATGGCAAGGTTTCGGCCAATGGCAACGGCAAGATCGAGCTTGCCGTCAACGAGGGTTTCACCATCCGCACCGCGACCGCCAACGGCCCCACGCCGGGCAGTGCTGCCGGCTTCGCCATCCGGCCGGAAAAGATGAAGGTCACGCGGGCCGCTCCCGCCGATGCCTCCGTCAACGCGGCGCCGGGCGAAATCTGGGACATCGGCTATCTCGGCGACATGACGGTTTTCTACGTCAAGCTCGACAGCGGCAAGGTGGTCAAGGCCTCCATGCTGAACGCGCTGCGCGAGGTGGAGGACCCGATTTCCTATGACGAGAAGGTCTGGGTCTCCTTCGGCGAAACCGCCGGCGTCGTCTTGAAGGATTGACCGATGAACAAGCTCGGCTCCGCCATCTTCAGCCGCCTTGTCATTATTCTTCCCTATGCGTGGCTGCTGTTCTTCTTCCTCGTTCCCTTCTTCATCGTCTTCCGCATCTCGCTCTCCACCACCGCGATCGCCCAGCCGCCCTATGAGCCGGTCTTCGCGCTGGCGGATGGCCTCTCCGGCTTCTTCGGCAAGGTGGGGCAGTTCAGTTTCGCGAACTACATCTGGCTGACCGAGGATGCGCTTTATCTGAACGCCTACCTGTCGAGCATCTGGATCGCCGGTGTCTCGACGTTCATCACGCTCCTGATCGGCTACCCAATCGCCTATGGCATGGCGCAGGCGCCGCGCACGCTGCGCCCGACGCTGCTGATGCTCGTCATCCTGCCGTTCTGGACGAGCTTCCTGATCCGCGTCTATGCTTGGATCGCCATCCTCAAGCCGGAAGGGCTGCTCAACCAGTTCCTGCTCAGCATCGGCGTCATCGACCAGCCGCTGATCATCATCGGCACCAACTGGGCGATCTATATCGGCATCGTCTATTCCTATCTGCCCTTCATGATCCTGCCGCTCTATTCCGCGCTGGAGAAGATGGACAATTCGCTGATCGAGGCGGCAAAGGATCTCGGTTGCCCGCCCATTTCCGCCTTCTGGAAGATCACGTTCCCGCTCTCCCTTCCGGGCGTGGTCGCGGGCTGCATGCTCGTCTTTATTCCGGCCGTCGGCGAATTCGTCATCCCGGATTTGCTCGGCGGGTCGCAGACGCTGATGATCGGCAAGACCTTGTGGAACGAGTTCAACGCAAACCGCGACTGGCCGGTCTCCGCCGCCGTCGCCACCATCCTGCTCCTCATCCTGGTCGTGCCCATCGTGTTCTTCCAGAATGCGCAGGCCAAGGCCGAAGAGCAAGGGAGATAGGCCATGAGCAACTGGTCCCGTTTCAACATCGTCTCCGTCGTCCTCGGCTTCGCCTTCCTCTACCTGCCGATCGTGCTGCTGGTGGTCTTCTCCTTCAACGAGTCGAAGCTCGTGACGGTCTGGGCCGGCTTCTCGACGAAATGGTACGTCGCGCTCTTCAACAACCAGGGCCTCATGGATGCGGCCTGGGTGACGATCCGCGTGGCGCTGCTGTCGGCGACGATCGCCACCATCCTCGGCACCATGGCGGCGCTGGCGCTGACACGCTACACCCGCTTCCGCGGAAGGTTGCTGTTTTCCGGCATGGTCTATGCACCGCTCGTCATGCCGGAAGTCATCACCGGCCTGTCGCTGCTCTTGCTCTTCGTCGCCATCGGCTTCGACCGCGGCTTCGTCACCGTGACGCTGGCGCACATTACCTTCTCGATGTGCTTCGTGACGGTCGTGGTGCAGTCGCGGCTGCTCTCCTTCGATCGCTCCATCGAGGAGGCGGCGCTCGATCTCGGCGCCACGCCGGTCCGCACCTTCCTTGAGGTGACGCTGCCGGTCATCCTGCCGGCGGTGCTGTCGGGCTGGATGCTGGCGCTGACCCTGTCGCTCGACGATCTCGTCATCTCGAGCTTCACTTCCGGCCCGGGTGCGACGACGCTGCCGATGAAGATCTACAGCCAGGTGCGCCTCGGCGTGACGCCGGAAATCAACGCGGCCTGCACCCTGCTCATCGGCCTCGTCGCCATTGGGGTCGTTATTGCGTCCATCATGACGAAGCGGCGCGAGGTGCAGCGCCAGCGCGACGAACAGGCGGCCTTCGCCGGCCGCTGAACCCTATTCCTGGCGGGGCTGTTGCCCCGTCAGGATCGAAAGCGGCGAGATTACCGGCTCCGGCCAGGAGCCGCCGACGAAGAAGCTGATCGCCGGATTGACGACCGCCGAGGCGTCCGCCTGCGGGCGGTCGGACAGCGCGCCGGCCAGCGCCACGCTGCCGCTGCGATAGGGGATCATGCCGGAGAGCGTCAGAAGTTTCTCGTTGCCCTCGATCTCCGCCTTGGTCAGTTCCGCAAGACCGCGGTCGAGCTTCGCCTCCACGTCGGCCCGCACGAAATCGAACGAGCCGTCGGCTGCTTCGGAAAAATTGAAGAAGGCGTTTTTCGCCGCACGCTCCTCGAAGGCCTGCCGGTTGAAATGGGTGAGCGTGCCCGAGCCCATGTTCAAGCGGAAATGGCCGGACATGTCGGACGCCGTCGTCGCCCAGAGCGGCCGGTCGGTCGAAAGCTCGAAATCGGCCGAGCCACGCCCGGAAGGCAGCGGCCCCGGCAGCGCCAGAGTGTTGACGATGGCGCCGATATCCACGTTGCTCAGCGACATCTGGAACCGCCCGCCGCCACGAAAACCCTGTTCGGTGAGCGCGATGCGGCCCGTCATGCGCCCGTCCATGAAGCCGCTGTCGCCGACATCGAAGGAGGCGCGGCCATTCTCGACACGCACGCCGGCTGCAAGCTCCTGAAGCGAGAACGGCGTGAAATCCGCCGTCTTGGCGGAAAGCCGGAGGTCCATGCCGAACTGGTGCAGGAAGGCCGTGTCGATGCTCGCGGCATTCTGCTCGGCGCCGGGCGAAAAGGCGGAAAGGAAGGCGCGCAGGTCGATGCGGTCGAAGGCAAGCGTGCCGCCGACCTGCGGCACGCCGTCCGGCGGCATGTCGACGTCGAGCACGCCGGTCGCCTGCGCATTGTCGAGCGTCATCTTGACGTTTTCGAGCTTGGCCGAATAGCCGGCCGTCGTCACCTTCGCCTCGACATTGACATGGCCGAGATTGCCGACCGAGGGGATGTCCTTGCCCTGCCAGGCGAGCAGATGGCCGAGCGAGGGCGTCGACAACATCATGTTGCCGGCCACGAAGGCATTGGTCGAGAGATTGGCGACGCCCTCGAAGTTCACCGTGGTCGGATCGGCGGAAAGGTTGGTGCGCATATTGGCATTGTGCCCGGCCAGCAGCGCCAGCGGCTGGTCGCAATCGAAGGTCCAGCGCGTCATCTCGCCATTGACGACGCCGGAGAGCGTCAGATCCAGCGGACGCCGAAGCGCCGGCCAGTCGATATTGCCGTTGATATCCGAGATGCGATAGGGCGTGGTCCCGTCGTCCTGCGCCACCTCGACGATGCCGTCGACGACGTTGATCGTGCCGATGCGCTCCTCCGGCAGTTCCGGTATCGCCTGGCCTTCGGGAGCGGAGGCGGTGGCGTCGATCGCCTGGATCAGCCAGCCGCTGTGGCGCCAGTTGAACACGCCCTCGGCGTCCCAGCCGACACGGACCGTCGGCCGCACGAGATCGAAATCGCTGAAGACAGGCTTGCCGCGCACGGCGCCGACAAGGTCGAAGCTTGCCCATATTTCCTCGACATGCGCGAGTTCCTGCTTGCCGCCCGTGACGACCCGCACATTGCCGAGCGTCACGCGCGGATAGGGCCAGAAGGAGAATTCCGCCGCGCGGCCGATCTCGACGTCGGCGCCGGTCCAGGCTTCCAACGTCTCCTCGATTTCCCGCCCGACCGTGTCCGTCTGGATGAGGAAGGGAAAGCCGACGCGCCCGGCGACGAACAGTGCCAGAACGACCAGGAATCCCCGCACCAGAAGCCGCGATTGCATGAAACGGGAAAGCGTCATTCGGGGGCGGGTCCTCTACCGGCAGCGGTCACATCTCTTCAAGCGAACGGGGATAGGCGCTTGGGGCCAAGAAATCAAATGGCGGCACGGCGGAATTGCGTTCGGCAACGGCGCGAACCGGCATTCGCGGCATTATACTGCGGTGCAACATGTTGTAGAATGGCCCTTGAGTGGAGGACAGCGTGATGTCGGAAATGCCCCTGTGGGAACCCTCGGCGGAAATCCTGGCGACGAGCCCGATGGCCCTGTTCATGAAAGGCGCTAGCCGCATCGCCGGGCGCGCCTTCACATCCTATGAGGATCTTCACGCCTGGTCGGTGGAAGACCGGGCGGCCTTCTGGACCGCGGTCTGGGACGATTGCGGCGTGATCGGCGAGAAGGGCGGCACGGCGCTCGAAAACGGCGACCGCATGCTCGAAGCCCGCTTCTTCCCGCAAGGCCGTCTGAATTTTGCGGAGAACCTGCTGAAGAAGGCCGGTCCGGACGATGCGATCGTCTTCCGTGGCGAGGACAAGGTGTCCTACCGCTGGTCCTGGGACGGGCTGCGCGCCCGCGTCTCGAAACTCCAGCAGGCCTTCGCGGCGATGGGTGTCGGTGAGGGCGACAGCGTCGCCGCCATGATGCCGAACATGCCGGAAACCATCGCCTGCATGCTTGCCGCCACCTCGCTCGGCGCCATCTGGTCCTCCTGTTCGCCCGACTTCGGCGAGCAGGGTGTTTTCGACCGCTTCGGCCAGATCGAGCCGAAGCTTTTCATCGCCTGCGATGCCTATTGGTATGCCGGCAAGCTTCAGGATGTCTCCGCCAAGGTGCAGGCCATCGCCGGAAAGCTCGGCGTGCCGGTCGTGGTCGTGCACTATGCGGGGGATGCCGAAGCGCTCGCCGCCTCGCTGCCGGATGGCCGCACGCTGGAGGCGCTGACGGCGCCCTACGCGGCGAAACCGCTCACCTTCGCGCAGCTCCCTTTCCGCCACCCGCTTTATATCCTGTTCTCGTCCGGCACGACGGGCGTGCCAAAATGCATCGTCCATTCGGCCGGCGGCACGCTGCTGCAGCACCTGAAGGAGCATCACCTGCATTGCGGCCTGGTCGAGGGCGAGCGGCTGTTCTACTTCACCACCTGCGGCTGGATGATGTGGAACTGGCTGGTCTCCGGCCTCGCGCTCGGCACCACGCTCTGTCTGTTCGACGGTTCGCCCTTTCATCCGGATGGCAACGTGCTGTTCGACTATGCGGCGACGGAACGCTTCGCCGTGCTCGGCACTTCCGCCAAATATATCGACGCCGTGCGCAAAAGCGGCCTCACACCGCTCTCGACACACGACCTCTCCAGCTTGCGCGTGCTGGCCTCGACGGGGTCGCCGCTCTCACCCGAGAGCTTCAGCTTCGTCTATGAAGGCATCAAGCCGGACGTGCAGCTCGCCTCCATCTCCGGCGGCACGGATATCGTCTCCGGTTTCGTGCTGGGCATTCCGCTGAAACCCGTCTGGCGGGGCGAGATCCAGGGGCCGGGCCTCGGCCTTGCCATGGACGTCTGGGACGAGGACGGGCAGCCGGTGCGCGGCGAAAAGGGCGAGCTGGTCTGCACCAGGGCCTTCCCCTCCATGCCCGTCATGTTCTGGAACGATCCGGCCGGCGAAAAATACCGTGCCGCCTATTTCGAGCGTTTCGACAATATCTGGTGCCACGGCGATTTCGCCGAATGGACCAGCCATGGCGGCATCGTCATCCATGGCCGCTCCGACGCGACGCTGAACCCTGGTGGCGTGCGCATCGGCACGGCGGAGATCTACAACCAGGTCGAACAGCTTGACGAAGTCGCCGAAGCGCTCTGCATCGGCCAGGACTGGGATGACGACGTGCGCGTCGTGCTCTTCGTGCGCCTTCAGCCCGGCGAAGTGCTGGACGAGGCGCTGGAAAAGACGATCCGCACAAAGATCCGCACCGGCGCCTCGCCCCGCCATGTGCCGGCGAAGATCATTGAGGTTGCCGATATCCCGCGCACGAAATCGGGTAAGATTGTCGAGCTTGCGGTGCGCGAGGTCGTGCATGGCAGGCCGGTCCGGAACCAGGAGGCGCTCGCCAATCCGGAGGCGCTGGCGCTCTTTGCGGGTTTGGACGCGTTGAAGTCATGAAGGTGAGCGGCGCCCGCGATTTCGAACCGGCCGTATTAACCAAACTCGCGAAGTTGTGAACGAAACCTTTGTGCCGGAACCGGCCAGGTAAGGATTTGTTAAACCGCATTGGGGCAATGTCGTGCCAACTTGAGCGCGCCCGATGATGGGCGTTCCGGTCGCACCCGACCCCGATGGCATGAGGCCGTTCACCCACGCTTACGTTGGACAGCATTCAAACTATCGGGGCGGCTTTTGCCGCCCTCTTTTTTACCCCGTGTGCCGGTCGAGCGAGCGCGAGACGAGGAAGACGGGGATGAGCCCGACCGCGACGATGATGATGGCCGGCACGCCGGCGTCCTCCACCTTCGCCCGCGAGGCATCCTCGTAGACCAGCGTTGCCAGCGTGTTGAAGTTGAACGGGCGCAGCATGATCGTCGCCGACAGTTCCTTCATGGTCTCGATGAAGACGAGCAGCGCCGCCGTCAGCGTCGCCGGCCGCATCATCGGCAACAGCACGCTCCGCAGCGTCTGGCCGCTGGTGCGCCCCAGCGTGCGCGCCGCCATGTCGAGATGCGGCGAGAGCTTGTGGAAGCCCGCATCGATCGTGCCTTCCGCCATGGTGAGGAAACGCACCGTGCAGGCATAGATGATGGCAAAGCCGGTGCCGGAGAGCAGCAGGCCGGTGGAGATGCCGAATTGGGCGCGCAGGAAGGCATCGACCGCATTGTCGAAATTGGCGAGCGGGATCAGCACGCCCATGGCAAGCACCGTGCCCGGTACGCCATAGCCGAAGGAGGCGAAACGGCCGGCGGCGGCGTTCAGCCGCGAGCGCGTGGTGCGTGCGGCATAGGCCAGCAGGAAGGCGAGCAGCACCGCGACGAGCGCCGTCGATGCCGAGACGAGCACGCTGTTCCAGAGTGCGGAGAGCAGCCGCGTCGAGACGAATTGCTCCAGCCGGCGCGCGGCATAGCCGCCGAGCACGAAGACCGGAATGGCGAAACCGATGACCGGCGGCGCGAGGCAGGCGAGGCTGGCCGCCCATTTCTTCCAGCCCGCGAGCTTCAGGCGCACCGAATCGTGCACGGCCGCCGTGGTCTTCTGGCTGGCGAAACGCTGCCGGCGGCGCGCGGCGCGCTCCACCAGCATCAGGCAGACGACGAAGACCAGCATGACGCAGGCGATCTGCGCGGCACCGGCAAGGCTGCCGCGGTTGAGCCAGGTGTCGAAGATCGAAAAGGTCAGCGTCTGCACGCCGAGATATTCCACCGCGCCGATATCGTTCAGCGTTTCCATGGCAACGAGCGTCAGCCCCACCATGATCGCCGGCCGCGCCATGGGAATCTGGATTTTCGCGAAGACTTTCAAGGGACCGGCGCCGAGCGTGCGTGCGACATCCGCCGCCGCGCGGCCCTGCATCAGGAACATCGAGCGCGCGGAGAGGTAGATGTACGGATAGAGCACGCTGGACAGCACCAGCATCGCGCCGCCGGTGGTGCGCACCTCCGGAAACCAGTAGTCGCGGCTCGTCTGGAAGCCGAAGAGGCCACGCCAGGCCGTCTGCACCGGGCCGGTGAAGGAGAAGAATTCTGCAAAGGCATAGGCGCCGAGATAGGCGGGGATGGCGAGCGGCAGCACGAGCAGGCCGGAGAGCAGCCGGCGGCCCGGAAACTCGCAGCTCGCGACCAGCCAGGCCGTCACGACGCCGACGACGCCGCTGATGGTGCCGACGCCGGCAAGCAGGATCAGCGTGCGCAGCGTCGCGCGCGGAATGACATTGCTGATGAGATGCGGCCAGCTCTCCATGCCGCCCGTCGCAGCAATGACGACGATGGCGATCGCCGGCATCAGCACGATCATGGCTGCCAGCACGGCGGTGACTGAGAGCAGCGGGTGGCGGGCGGCGCTGGATCGGCGGCGCGCCGGCACGCTTTCAGACAGGACCTGCAAGGCTTTACCTCGACGATGCGGCAATCCCTGACGGGGCAGGGGCGCCGGGACACGTTTTTCCCGGTCTAGCCCAATAGGGTCAATCTGCCAACACGCGCGGCGAGGGAAAGCTCACTTCGACCAGCGTGCCCTCGTTCGGCGTGGAGCTGATCGAAAAGTTTGCCCGGTTGGCATCGACCATCGCCTTGGTGAGCGGCAGGCCGAGGCCGGTCCCGTCGCCCCGCTTGCGCGCACCCGTGGTCACCTGCCGGAAGGGCTTCATCGCCTGTTCCAGCTCGCTGCGCGTCATGCCGACGCCGGTGTCGCGGATGCGCAGCACGACGCTGCCGTTCGGCTCGTAGGCGGTCGACACGACGATCTGCCCGCCGGCGGGCGTAAAGCGGATGGCATTCGACAGGATGTTGAGCGCGATCTGCTTGATCGAGCGCAGGTCCGCGACGATCTGCGGTACATTGGCCGAAAGCGAGGTGCGGATGATGACGCGCTGGCCGTTCGCCTGCGGCTGCACCAGCGACACGGCTTCCGCGATCGTCTCGTTCAGGCCGACGGCCGTGAACTCCAGCTCCATCTCGCCCGCCTCGATCTTGGAAATGTCGAGGAGGTCGTTGACGATATCGAGCACATGGCGGCCGGAGCGGCCGATATCGTTGGCATATTCGATGTAGCGCGGATGGCCGATCGGGCCGAAGCGCTCCGTCGCCATCATGTCGGAAAAGCCGATGATGGCGTTGAGCGGCGTGCGGATCTCGTGGCTGACGCGGGCGAGGAAGTCGCTCTTGTGGGCATTCGCCGTCTCGGCCGCGCGCTTGGCGTTGCGCAACTCCTCCTCGGTGCGCTTCCACTGGGTAATGTCGCGAATGACCGCGCAGTAGCCGGAGGAGGAGGAGAGGCGGCCCATCGTCATGAACAGCGGGATGAAGCCGCCGGAGGCCTCGCGGCCGATGACCTCGCGCCCGTCATTGAGCACGCTCGCGACGCCATGGCCGGCCAGGCCGGCGAGATAATCGAGCACCGCCTTCTGGCTTTCATGGGCAAAAAGCATGGCGAACGGCCGGCCGCGCGTCTCGTCCTCGTCATAGTTGAAGAGGGCGCTTGCCGAGCGGTTCATCGAGCGAATGTCGCCTTCCTGCCCGACCACCACGACGCCATCGGTCGCGGTTTCGAGGATGGAGCGCAGCTCGCTGACCTCGATGCGCAGTGCCGAGGCGGCCGCCTGGTCGGCGTTCCGCTCTTCGGTCTCGATGGGCGCGGGCGCGGTTTCGACCAGCGAAAGGGTCGGCTTGTTGGCCTGGATCGGCGTCAGCGCCAGCATCAGCGCGGTGCCGTCCTCCCAGCGGATCGACTGGAGGCGGGCGCGCACGGCGCTGGCACTCTCGCCATCGGCATGGCGCAGCGCCATCGTGCCGTCGCCGTCGCCTGCGTCCTCGTCCGGGCCGCCCAGCAGGATTTCGAGCCCACCGGAGGCTTCGAGGTCGTCGAGGCTGGAATAGCCCGTCAGGCGGAAGAATTCCGGATTGGCATGGATCAGCCGGTCGCCGACATGCACCAGCAGCGCCACGGGCAGCGCGTCGACCACGGCGGCGGTGAGGCCGTAATCCATCTGCCGGCGCGGGGGGGCGATCGCCGTGCGCGTCTCGGCATGGTCCTCGCTCAGGAGGTCGTCGGCATGCGGGCCGATTTCGAGGCCCGGCATTTCCGCGTCGTTCTCGCCTGTCGCGGGCACGACGGCGGCAATTTCGGGCTCGTCGTCGCGGATCGTCTCAGCCGGTGTTTCGGCGGCGCGGTCGCCTGCCGGGCGGTCCTCCGGCTTGCGCTTGCCGAAAGTCTCGCCGAGCTGGCGGGCGATTTCGCGGAACGCCGCCTGCTCGCCGGTCGAGAGGCCATCGAAAAGACCGCCGCGATTGCGCCGGGTTTCGAGCTGCACGACCTTGTCGGACTGGCGACGGGCCGGATTTTCGACCAGGCGCAACGCCGGGCGCTCGCCGCGGAAGGCATCCTGTTCGTCATCGGCCGGCACGACCGGCGTTGGTTCTTCTTCCGGAGCCGGGGAGGTGTCTGCGGTTTCTTCGGCAACCGTCTCATCCGGTGCCGCGAAAGCGTCGTCCGTCACCTGCGCAGAGGCATGATCCGGAATCTCGATCGTTTCGGTCAGCCCTTCCGCCGCGTCCTCCAGCAGCGTACCGGCTTCTTCGGCCAGAACCTCTTCCACCAGGACGGTCTGCTCTTCCTCGGCCGCTTCGACAATGTGGCTGAGCGTCAGCCCACGCGCATGAGGGTCCTCGCTCGAATCGGCGATGCGCACGATGCCGAAGCCGCGGAAACCGTCGAATTCGCGGTTGCGCGAATAGGTGGGCAATGCGGCGAGATCGACCGGCACGACGAGCGCCGTGCCCTCGACAGGCCACAGGATCGTCTTGCCCGACCAAGTATCGCGGCGGCGCAGCAGGTCGCCGATCTTGCCTTCGGCGTCGAGATCAAAGCGGGCCGCGACATCGGTGAAGCGCTCGCCGGAGATGGCCGCGGCATGCGGCCCGACGGCGGCGGCGAATTCCTCCGAGATCTCGCTGAACCGCCCCTCGGCATCGATCTTCCAGACGAAACGGATCGGCCGTCCCTGCGGATTGAAGACGAAGCCGGATTTTTCAACGGGCGCTTCGGCGGCCTCGGCGACGGGTTCCTCCGCAAGCGCCGGTTCGACCTCTTCCACGGTTTCCGCAACGACGTCTTCGGCGGTGGCTTCAGGCGCTTCCTCGACCGGCTCGTCGGCACTTTCCAACGGAGCGACGTCCTCGATTGTAGGCTCTTCCTCGACGAAGGCGACCGCTTCAGGCTCGGAAACCGGCTCAACCGCTTCGGCTTCCAGCACGTCCTCGACCTGCGGCTCTTCCGCCACAGGGGTCTCGATCTCCGGCTCGACCTCGACCTCCACCGCGGTAACAGCCATCGGCTCCGCCTCGTCCTCATCCGGATCGAGATGCCCGAGGATCGTTTCGACGGCGAAGAGAAGGTGCAGCGCCGGATCGGTGGCGATGCGGCCGATGGCGGCGGGCAGGTTGCCGCGGCCGGTGGCGATCGGGCGCTTGACGAGGCGCTCCGTGCTGCGGCCGGCGGCCTCCACGAGCGCGCGCCTTGTTTCCGGGCTGACGGCGAGGCTTTCGAAATCCGCCGAGGCGGCGATGATCGTGCCGTCACCGTCGAGCACGGCCATGTGGGTGTCGGGATCGTCGAAGCCGGTCAACATGGCGGCGGCCGCATCTTGCTGGCTCTGTCGGCCGGCGCTGACGGGCGTGCTGAACAGGATCGCCTCGTCGCCGAGGCGGATGGTGACGCCCTCGACGGCCGCACTTACCGGGACGCTGCGAAACCCGCTGCCGATGCGCATGATGAAGCTGCGGCGCTCGCCGGGCGCCTGCACCTGCTGGGCGGTGGCGGAAAGCTGGCGGAAGGCGACATCCGCGCGGTCCGGGCCGGCGTCCAGAAAATCATAGATGTTGTCGTGACCGAAAAGGGCGGCCCCGCGGCCGTTCGACCAGAGCACGCGCGCCATGTCCTTGGAAAACAGCACGACCGCCTCGCCCCGGGCGAAGGGCAGGCGCACCCGTTCATGGACGGCGACGTCGATAAAGGGATACTGCTTTGCGGACATATTCAGGCCTGTGTCTGCTTCCGGGGCCCCGGCTTTCGATTAACGCTTTATTAATAGCGGTGCATGTGCGGGGGGTCCAGCGCTTCGCCCGCAAAGGCCCGGGCTTTCGGGCGGAAGGGTTAACGCCGCCTCGAATTATTGTGCACCGCACAATTTTGTTGCAATGCGAAAAGAGATCGTCTATATACGGCTCATCCAAGAACACGGCGCCTCTAGAGAGGGCCAAACCAAGGAGCGCAGACAATGGCTACCAAGAAGACCGACGACGTATTCTCCATCGCATCCATCGACCCCAGCAAGGTCTCTGAAAGCTTCCGCGAGTTCGCCGAAAAGGGCGCCGCTCAGAGCAAGGAAGCTTATGCCAAGATGAAGGAAGCCGCCGAAGACGCGACCAAGACCGTCGAAGCGACGCTCGAAAGCGCCCAGGCCGGCTCCGTCGAACTCGGCCTCAAGGCCATCGAAGCGCTGCGCACCAATGCCGAAAACTCGCTTTCCCACATGGAAGCCCTGCTCGGCGTGAAGTCGGTCTCCGAACTGTTCGAGCTGCAGACCGCGTTCCTGCGCAAGCAGGCCGAAGTCGTCGTCGAACAGGCCCGCACCCTGCAGGAAACCTCCAAGAAGGTTGCCGAAAAGGTCTCGGCTCCCGGCAAGTCCGCCGCCGAGAAGGCCATGAAGTCCTTCAAGACCGCCTAAGCCCCGCCTGGCAGGGTTTTACACGGCACGATAAAATGGCCGGGTATGAGCCCGGCCATTTTCGTATGTGCAAGCATGCAAAAAACGCTTGAAAAATGGTGCGGCTGCCCGTATGTGACGCACCAAGCGCGGTCGACGCGCCGTTGTGCGGTTGTAGCTCAGTTGGTTAGAGCGCAGGTTTGTGGCACCTGAGGTCGGAGGTTCGAGACCCCCCAACCGTACCATTTCCACTCTTCAAAATTTGATCGGTTCCGGGCGTGGATGAGTTCTGCGCCCTTTTGCGTGGCCGTCGCTTGACTCCCGACGAAAATAGGTAGATCGGTCTACATATTTAATTGAGGTGCACGATGACCGAACGAGTGCCGGCACGGGAACGGCTGCTGAAGGCAGCTGCCGAACTGTTCTATCGGGACGGGGTAGGGGCGACGGGGATCGACACGATCACGGCCCATGCCGGCGTTGCGAAGATGAGCCTCTACAACAACTTCTCCTCCAAGTCGGAGCTGGTGAAGGCCTATCTCGATGCGCGGCTGGAGGAGTGGCACGCGCTGTATCGGCATCGGCTCGCCAGCGCCGCCTCGCCGCGCGAGCGCCTGCTGGCAGTCTTCGATTCCTATGTCGACCATGCCGAACTCGCCTATGGCTGGGGTTTTCGCGGCTGCGGGCTTCTGAATGCGGCTGCCGAACTGTCCATCGCCGATCCCGGCCGGGCGACGGTCGCATTGCAGAAGGAAGAGGTGGAGCAGCTCTTCCGGCAATATCTCGGCGAGATGAAACCTGATGGTGGTGCCGCGATCGATGAGACGGCGGAACATCTCTCCTTCGTGCTCGAAGGCGCGATGGCGCGCGCGGGGCTCGACGGGCATGACGGGCGGCTGAAGGCGGCGCGCAGGATTGCCATTTCCGTCATGGACAGCCTATGAGCGCCGCGGATCTCGCGACGGCGCCCCGTCCGGCCACCCGCCTATGGGCGATCCTTGTCCTCGTGCTTCTCGAAGCGGCGCTGGTGGTGAGCTGGAGCGCCGGCTTCATCGGCGTTCGCTTTGCGCACGATCACGCACCGATCTTCCTCATCCTGCTTTGGCGCAGCCTCGTCTCGGGCTTGGTGCTGCTGCCCTTCGCCTTGATGATGGGGCCGAAAATCCGCGGCAGAGACATCGCCTTGCACATGCTGCTCGGCGCGCTCGCCATGGCCGGCTACCTGTCGGGCTTTGCGCTGGCGATCTCCTTCGGCGTGCCGACCGGCCTCGTCGCCCTCATCACCGACATGCTGCCGCTCGCGGTCGCCTTCCTGTCCTGGCCCATTCTCGGGCAGGCGCTCACCACCCGGCAGTGGATCGGTTCGTTCATCGGGCTCGCCGGCGTGGTCATCGCGTCCGGCTGGTCGCTGGATATCGGCAATGTGCCGCTCTGGGCCTATGGCCTGCCCGTGCTCGGCACGCTTTCACTCGCGCTGGCGACGCTCTTGCAGAAGCGCAGTGCGTCGAGCGCCATGCCGGTCTACCAGAGCCTCTGCATCCAGTGCCTGTCGGCGGCGGTGATCTTCGCCGTGCTCGCCTGGCACGAAGGCGGCGTGCTGCCGGTTCTGGACGCCGGCTTCATCGGCGGTATTCTCTGGCTTGTCTTCATCGCCACCTTCGCGGCCTGGAGCCTCTATTATCTGGCACTCCAGAAATCCTCGCCCGCCCGGGTCACGGCCATCCTCTATCTCAGCCCGCCGGTGACGATGATCTGGGCCTGGCTGATGTTCGGTGAGCCGCTTTCCTGGGCGATGGCGGTGGGCCTGGCGGTGTCCCTTGTCGGTATCCTCATCGTTGCGAAATCTCAGGCGCCGGCCCATTCCTAGAGGGTCGTAAACCCTTCATTTACCAAGCTTTTGACGGCAGTCCCGATTTGGCACTGTATTAGGAATCCGTTGACCACTGAACCCTAGGGTCTGACCTGTTCCTGTGTGGAACCGGTCCGCATGACGCGCTGCCGCGATGCAAATGGGGTTTTCATATGCACATGACGTGCGTCAAGTGGCTGGCGGTTCCCGCTGGCATGTTCGGGCTGTTCCTTCTCTGGCTGCCGATCAGCCTCCAGGCCCAGCTCATTCTCTCCTTCGCCGTGCTCGGCGTGATGTTCCTGGCGATGACGCGCCCGGCCAACACCACCCTGCGGCTCGTCACCTTCACCTTTGCCGGCATCCTCGCCATGCGCTACGCATTCTGGCGCACCACGGAAACGCTGCCGAGCATCTACGAGCCGCTCAACTTCATCCCCGGCCTGATCCTGTATCTGGCCGAGATGTACTGCCTTGCCATGCTGGCGATCAGCTTCTTCATGCTGGCTGATCCGCTGAAGCGCAAAACTCCGGAGCCGGGCGAGGCCGCAAGCCTGCCCACGGTCGATGTCTTCATCCCGTCCTACAACGAGGAGCCCGAACTGCTCGCCGGCACGCTCGCCGCGGCAAAATCGCTGCTCTATCCGAAGGACAAGCTGAACGTCTACCTGCTGGACGACGGCGGCACGGAGGCCAAGCGCAACCACAAGGACCCGCGCATCGCGATCGCCGCGATCCGCCGCCACGAGCAACTGAAGGCGCTTTGCGCCTCGCTCGGCGTGCACTACCATGCCCGCAAGCAGAACGACCACGCCAAGGCCGGCAACCTCAACGAGGGACTGAAAGTCTCGAACGGCGAGCTCGTCGTGGTCTTCGACGCCGACCATGCCCCGGTGCGCGAGTTCCTGCGCGAGACGGTCGGTTTCTTCCGCGAAGACAAGAAGCTGTTCCTCGTCCAGACGCCGCACTACTTCCTCAACCCCGATCCGCTGGAGAAGAACCTCCAGACCTTCGCGCGCATGCCGTCGGAAAACGAGATGTTCTACTCGATCCTGCAACGCGGGCTCGACAAGTGGAACGCCTCGTTCTTCTGCGGCTCGGCGGCGGTGCTGCGGCGTTCGGCACTTGCGTCGGCGAATGGTTTCTCCGGCCAGTCGATCACCGAGGATTGCGAGACGGCGCTGGCGCTGCACTCCAAGGGCTGGCACAGCATCTATGTCGACAAGCCGCTGATCGCCGGTCTCCAGCCGGAAACCTTCGTGTCCTTCATCGGCCAGCGCGCCCGCTGGTGCCAGGGCATGTTGCAGATCCTCATCCTCAACCGCCCGTTCCTCGCCAAAGGCCTGACGCTCGCCCAGCGCATCTGCTATGCCGGTATTAACCTGTTCTGGCTGTTTCCGCTGTCGCGGCTTGCCTTCGTCTTCTCGCCGCTGCTCTACATCTTCTTCTCGCTGGAAATCTACCAGGCGAACATCCTCGAATTCGCCTCCTATGCCGTGACCTATCTCATCGGCTCCTTCGCCATGCAGAGCTACCTTTACGGCCGCGTGCGCTGGCCCTGGGTTTCCGAGCTGTATGAATATGTCCAGTCGGTGCTGCTCTTCGGCTCGATCCTCAGCGTGATCCGCAATCCGAGGAAGCCCACTTTCAACGTCACCGCCAAGGGCCAGACGCTCGACCGCAGCACGCTCTCGCCGCTGGCACGGCCCTATTTCATCATCTTCTTCGTGCTCCTGGCCGCAGCCCTCTATTCCGGCTACCGCTTCCTGACCGAGCCGGTCGCGACCGAGCTTCTAACCATCGTCGCCGGCTGGAACCTCATCAATCTCGGCCTTGCCGGAGCTGCGCTGGGCGTCGTCGCCGAACGCCGTGAGCTGCGCCGCAACCAGCGCCTGCCGGTCAAGCGCCACGCGCTGATGAAGATCGACGGCAAGCTCAACAACATCATCATCCAGGATGCCTCCTCCGGTGGCATCTCGGTGGAGTTCGTCGACAAGGCGCCGGAAATCGACCTCGAAACCCCGCTCGAAGCGACGATCCAGCTTCGCCGCGCCGGCCAGATCATCGCCTTCGACGTGATCTGCCGCTCCAGCCGCGCGGCCGGCGAGGGCGCCATCTACGGCTTCGCCTACAAGGAGCGCACGCCGGAGACCTTCATGGCGATCGCCGAGCTGATGTTCTCCGACCAGGCGGTTCTTCAGGAACGGCTCGTGCGCCGGCAGGTGCGCCGCAGCTTCTTCTGGGGCACGTCGCGCTTCGCGCTGTGGAGCATCCGCGAGACGCTGCGCGCGCTGCAATATTCCGCCGGCCTCATCCGCGAAAGCGCCGTCAAATCCTTCGCCGATGCCCCCATCGTGGTGAAGGAAAACAATGCCCAGATCCCCGGCCGCGCCGTCGAGCTGCCGCCGGTCCTCACAGGAACCCAGGCCTATGGCTAAGACATCTCTCCTCGCAATGCTGGGCCTTTCCATCCTCGTCGCCTCGGCCGGTGCCGGCCGGGCGGAAGGGCTGGTGGCCGATAGCGTCAAGCCGCTGCTCGAAGGCACGGCGCTGTCCGGCGGCCTGCTTCCCAAGCCCGTCGAGACAAAGAAAACCGAGCAGGCGGCGGACAAGAACCTCGTGCCCTTCGAGCAATCGACGGATGCCTATATGCTCGCAGGCGAAGACGATGTCGCGACCTTCACCTTCGCGTTGGATGGTCCGCAGGTCTCCGCCGGCGGCACGCTGAACCTCGCCTATGTCAATGCCGTCTCCGTGCTGCCCGATACGGCGAAGATGGATGTCGAGGTGAATGGCCGCGATATCGGCAGCTTCGCCATCGCCTCGCCGAACGGCACGCTGACGGAAAAGATCGCCGTCGCCTCCGAATTCCTCAAGGCCGGCCGCAATGTCGTGCGTCTGCGCGCCCGGCAGCATCACCGGGTGGATTGCTCGCTCGATGCGACCTATGAGCTGTGGACGAAACTCGATCCCGCATCGAGCGGTTTTGCCACCAGCGCCGCGTCCGGCTTTACCGATTTCGACAGCCTGCTGGCCGTCCGCCGCAATGCGGCGCAGCGCACGGATGTCCGCATCGTCGTTCCCGGCGCCCTGAGTGCCGAAGCGCTGAACGAGCTCGCCCCCGTCCTGCAATCGCTCATCCTCTTCCTGAACCGGGACGATGTGAGTGTCTCGGTTGCGGATAAGCCGGGCACCGGCCCGGGCATCGATCTCGTCATGGCGATGGATCGCGGTGGCGCCGCAACGCTGTCCAAGCTCGGCCTTTCGAGCGCCCCGCGCGGCCTTTCCGTCCAGGGCGGCGCCACAGCGGACCGGGCGACCGTCGTCCTGCGCGCCGCCAATCTCAACGACGTCAATGCGGCCGTGCTCGCCGCCGTCAAGGGGCCGCTTGCCGATGGGCTGAAGTCCGGCATTTTCGAAAAGGGCAGGGGAGTGCTCACGGTCGATGCTGGCGAGCGCCGCACGCTGAAGGAAGCGGGTTACGAGACCCGCGTCTTCTCCGGCCGCCTGTCGCGCACCGATTTCGCCGTCGAAATGCCGGCGGATTTCTACGCCGCAGAATATGCGACGCTCGACCTGCGCCTGCATGCCGCCACCTCGCCCGGCCTCGACCAGACCGCGCAGCTTCTCGTGCGCGTCAACGACAAGGTCGTGAAGAGCTACCCGTTCCGCAACCGCGAGGGCGAACAGTTCGATGGCAAGCGCATCGAACTGCCGCTGCGCGCCTTCCGCCCCGGCGTCAACCACGTCGAACTGCTCGCCGAACTGCCGGTAGCCGCCGATGCCGCCTGCCGGCCGGAAGAGCGCGACGACGGCAAGCCGCGTTTCATCCTGCTAGACACGACGGCGATCGAGGTGCCGGCACTCGCCCGCGTCGGCCGGCTTCCCGATCTCGCGGCACTCGCCGGCAAGGCCTATCCCTATGGCGGCGGCAAGCCGTTCGATCTCGTCATCGACCGGGCGGACAGCCAGTCGGTCGGTGCCGGCCTTACCCTGCTGTCGCGTCTAGCCCTTTCGGCCCGCGCGCCGCTGACCGCGAAAATCGCCATCGGCACGCCCACGCAAGGCACTGGCCGCGATGCGCTGGTCGTCTCGTCGCAGAACGAATTCGCCGAACTCGGCGCCACCGACAAGGCATCCTTCCCGAGCGAAACGGATATCAGCGCCTCCGTCGCCGCCTTGCTGGAACCAGACCCTGTCGTCACCGCATCGGTCTCGGACACCGCGACCGGCAACGAGACCGCCGACTTGCTGCAAGCCTTCCACAATTCGACGGCGGCCGGCGAGGGCGACCTGTCCTTCGGCTCGCGTGCACAGCTCTGGCTGTCCGCCGCCACGAAGAATTTCGGCCGCTGGCTGAGCTACCAGGGGGATGACACTGCGCGCGTCACACCGCATGGCGCCGGTTCGCTGGTGACGCTCTCACAGATGCGCTCGCCCGACGGCCTCTCCACCTGGACGGTGATCAAGGCGAGCGCGCCGCGCGATATCGAGGCGGGCGTGAACCGGCTTGTCGAGCCCGCCATCTGGCGCGACCTCGACGGCGGCACGGCCACCATCGAAATCGCGAGCCTGTCGCTCGTCAGCCTGCCGGCCGCGGATCGCTACATCGCCGATCTCCAGGATCGCAGCCCCGGCAACCTGCGTCGCGTCGCCGCCGCCTGGTTCTCCGACAATTTCCAGATCTACGTGCTGCTCGTGCTCGCCTGCCTCGGCATCTTCGCCGTCTGGCTCGGCATCACGGTGCCGCGCAAGGGCGTGAGGTACGACCGATGAGAGCGCTTTTCCTTGTTCCCCTGCTGCTCGGCTCCTCGGCGCTGGCCGGCGAAACGAAGCCCGGCCCCGGTGAGGTCGAGCTCGCTGCCCTCTATTATTATGCCGAGCAGAAACAGCAGGATCGGCTGGAGGCCGAGACGAACCGGCTGCGGCTGAAATATCCGGATTTCGTCGTGCCCGCCGACGTCTATTCGCCGGCCGCCCGGCAGGTGGATGAAAGCACGCTCTGGGCGCTCTACGAGAAGAACGACTTCCTCGGCATCGATGCCGAGATCGGCCGCCGCCAGTCGGAAAATCCGGAATGGCGCCCGAGCGAGGATTTTTCCGGCAAGCTCGCCCGCCGCAAGCAGCGCGTCGACATGATGGCCGCCACTGCCCGCAAGGACTGGATGGGCGTCATCGAGGCCGCAAAGAGCCTCGATCCGTCCAGCGAAACGGAAGTCGATCTCGTCTGGATGCTGCTCGACGCCTATGCGCAGACCGGCGCCAAGGATGCGCTGACCGATGTCTATCGCGGCCTGCTCTTCCGCGAGGGGGACAAACGCCTGCCGGACCAGCAGCTCCTGACGACCCTGCAGAAATCCACGCGCGATTTTTCGGCCGACGACGTGCGCAAGGCGATGGGTCTGCTTGCGACCTCACCGATGCTCCAGGCCGTCTTGCAGCCCGTCGAACTGGACCTGACCCGCAAGGAGGTCGCCGACTTCAATGCCGACGAGAAGCGCCAGACGCCGATCGGCGAAAGCGAGGTTGGCAAGCTGCGTCTGGCTGCGGAGAAGGGCGACCGCCCCGAAGACCTCGCACTGCTGGGCTGGTACGACCTGAAGCTGAAGGCGCCGGAGAGCGCCGAGCGCTGGTTCAAGGCAGCGCTCGTCAAGCATCGCGACGAGAACGATGCCAAGGGCCTCTACCTGTCGCTCGCCGCCCAGAACAAGCAGGACGAGGCCTACGCCGTCGCGGAACAGTATCTGGAGGACCTTTCGGGCGATCCGGAATTCCTGATGAACGCGCTGTCGCTGCGCTTTTCCAAGCCTGACCAGCCGGATGCGGACGTGAAGACCGTCACGGCCTACAGCAACGCCATCCTCGCGACCTCCAATGCCGACCATGCGGAAATCCTCGCCTGGTACGCCTATAATTCCCGCCAGTACGAGGCGTCGAAGGCCTGGTTCGCAAAGTCGATCGATTGGGAAAGCGCGCCGGTGCGGGTCAAGGGCCTGGCGCTCAGCCTGCTGCGGCTCGGCGAGAAGAAGGATTACGCGGCGCTCGAAGGCGAGTACCGCGACATCTACCCGGATATCTGGGCCGAGATAAAGGTCGCGACCCCGCCGAAGGGCCGCCGCAGCATTGCCATCGACATGCCGGTCGCCTCCATCGGCGGCACCGGCTACCTCGCCCATTTCAAGGCGAAGCGGTTCAGCGCCTGCATCGAGGACATTTCCGCGATGGAAGCGCGGGGCGCGGTGTCCGCGGATGCCATGCTCATCAAGGGCTGGTGCCATCTCGGGCTGAACCGGCTTGCCGACGCGCGCAACGCCTTCGAGGCGGCACTTGGCAACGGCCGCACGCAGGCCGATGCAGCCTACGGCGCGGCACTCACCCTGCTGCGCGGCCGCCTGACAGACGATGCCGAGGCGATGATCGGCATGTATGCGCTCTCGGAAAAGCGGGACCGCGAGGTGCGGGCCGAAATCTACTTCCAGCGCGCCCGCTCGGCTTTCGATCACAAGCAGTACCAGCGCGTGCTCGACGCCCTCAATGCGCGCGCAGGCCTCGTCGCCGAACCCGCCGATCTCAGCCAGCTTCGCGGCTGGGCGCATTATCATCTCGGCCATCGTGCCGAGGCGCAGGCCGTCTTCGCCCGGCTGAACACGCATCTCTATGACCCGGCGGCCGCGCGGGGCCTCGCCATCTCCTCCGATTACCCCACCCGATAGGTTTTTCATGCGCTGGCTGCTTCTCGCCGCATTTCCGTTCCTCGCCACCGGCTGCACCGCGGTGCACGACCCGTTCCTCGAAACGGGCGCCATCCGGCCGGATGCGCCGCCGATCTCGACCGAAGTGTCGCCGGAATTCGCGGCCGCCTATCTGCCCTCGATCTCCGGCCGCATCGAAAGCGTGCGCCAGACGGTGCGCGGCGAGTTCTTCGAACAGGCGATCGTCTATTCCAACGCCACGGCGTCCGCCGGCGAAAATGTGCTCACCGTGCGCATCGGCACGCCGTCCGAAGGCGTGACCTTCCTGCGCGCACCGACACGCCGCGCCATCCTGGCGGAAATGCGCCAGGCGCTGCCCGGCGTCGCCATGACGATCGATGCCGCGCCCGGCCAGAACATGCACGGCATCTACGGCTATGCCACCGGCCCGCTCGGGAAGTCCGGAAGCTGCCTCTACGCCTGGCAGTTCGCCAAGCGCGTTTCGCCGGTGCGCGAAACGGCGATGGGCCGGATCGGGGCGGGCAATTATTCCGCGCAGGTGCGCCTGCGCTTCTGCCATCCGACCATGCCGCAGGAGCGCATCGCGTCGCTGATGGCCGGCATGCGGCTGAAGCCGGTGACGCGCGACACGTTCGACATGCTGAGTTATGCCGGCGGCAGCGGTTACGGCCGCAGCCAGCCCGTGCTCACGCGCGCCGAGCCTGTGGCGATCGTCGAGGATGACGTCGAGGTTCGCAGACCAAAACGTCGCGTGGTGGAGGAAAAGCGGGCGGAGGAGCCGGCCATCATCCGCAATGCCGTGCGCGTTCCCCTGCCGGGCGAGGCCACCCAGGAAAAGGTGAAGGTCGCGGTGGTCGAAAAGCCGGTGGAAGAGGCAACGGTGACCGCGCGGGCGAAAAGCGCGCTGGTGCCGCTGCCCGGAGAGTAAGCCTCAGAGAAAGATCTCGTGCTCCTGCCGCACGAGTTCCTGCACGAATTCCGCCACGGTGCGCACGCGCACGAGATCTCGTGCGCTTTCGTGCCAGGTCGTCCAGTAGGCGCGGCGGATTGCGTTGGCGGGGAGCAGACGGACGAGTTCGCCGTACTGTCGGGCAATATAATCGTGCAGGATGCCGATGCCGGCGCCGGAGCGCACGGCTTCCGTCTGGCCGGTCGCGCTCGAAATCTCGAAGCTCGCATCCCAGCTGCGCATGATCTCGCCGGTGAAGTTGAGCGAGGCCGTGAAGATCAGGTCTTCCACATAGCCGACGCGCCGATGCGCCTTCAGGTCTTCGACGGTGTCCGGCGTGCCGTTTTCCGCAAGGTAGTCGCGCGACGCATAGAGCCCGAGCGTATAGTCCGTGAGCTTCGAGGAGACGAGGCGGCCCTGTTCCGGCCGCTCCAGCGTGATCGCGATATCCGCCTCGCGCTGTGACAGCGAGAAGGAACGCGGCACCGGGACGAGCTGGATCTTCAGTTCCGGGTGCCGCGCCGTCAGTCGCCCGAGCCGCGGTGCCAGAAACGACACACCAAAACCATCCGGCGCGCCGACGCGCACGGTGCCGGCGACGGCGGTGTCGATGCGGCCGATGCTCGCCTGTGCCGCCAGCATCTCCGTTTCCATCCGCTCGGCTGCGCGCAAGAAGACCTCGCCTTCCGCCGTGAGGTCGCAGCCATTGGTGCGGCGGATCAGGAGCCGCGTCTTTAGCGCTTCCTCCAGCGCGCTGACGCGCCGGCTCAGCGTCGCATGGTTGACGCCGAGGCGGCGGGAGGCGGCGAGGATCTGGCCGGTGCGGGCAACGGCGAGGAACATGCGTGCGTCATCCCAGTTCATACCGGCCTCCGACTTCAATTTTTGCACAACGGTTCCTTATATGAGGTGATTGAGTTGTGCAAATTGAAGTGCGATGATCCTCTCACAACAACGGAGGAGCTCCCCATGTACGAGATCGGCCATTTCATTCACGGCAAGAAGGTCGCCGGCACCAGCGGCCGCACCGCGAACGTCTTCAACCCGGCGACGGGCGAAGTCCAGGCGACGGTGGCACTTGCCAACGATGCCGACCTGCAGGCCGCGATCGACAGCGCGCTTTCCGCGCAGCCGAAGTGGGCCGCCACCAACCCGCAGCGCCGCGCCCGCGTCTTCATGAAGTTCGTCGAGCTTCTGAACCAGAACATGGACGAGCTCGCCGTTCTGATCTCCCGCGAGCATGGCAAGACCGTCGAGGACTCGAAGGGCGACGTCATCCGCGGCCTGGAAGTCTGCGAATTCGTCATCGGCATCCCGCATCTGTCCAAGAGCGAATTCACCGAAGGCGCCGGCCCGAACATAGACATGTATTCGATCCGCCAGCCGGTCGGCATCGGCGCCGGCATCACGCCGTTCAACTTCCCGGGCATGATCCCGATGTGGATGTTCGCGCCCGCCATCGCCTGCGGCAACGCCTTCATCCTGAAGCCCTCCGAGCGTGACCCGTCGCTGCCGATCCGCCTTGCCGAACTGATGATCGAAGCGGGCCTGCCTGCCGGTATCCTCAACGTCGTCAACGGCGACAAGGCTGCGGTCGACGGCATCCTGGCGCATCCGGATATCGCCGCCGTCTCCTTCGTCGGCTCCACGCCGATCGCCCGCTACGTCTACGGCACGGCTGCCGCCAACGGCAAGCGCGCCCAGTGCTTCGGCGGCGCGAAGAACCACATGATCATCATGCCCGATGCCGATCTCGACCAGGCCGCCAACGCCCTGATGGGCGCCGGCTACGGCTCGGCCGGCGAGCGCTGCATGGCGATCTCGGTTGCCGTCCCCGTCGGCGAGGAAACCGCCAACCGGCTGATCGAAAAGCTGACGCCGATGATCGAGAGCCTGCGCATCGGCCCCTACACCGATGACAAGGCCGACATGGGCCCGGTCGTCACCAAGGAAGCCCAGGCCCGCATCCTGAGCCTCATCGACAAGGGCGTGGAAGAAGGCGCCAACCTCGTCGTCGACGGCCGCGGCTTCAAGCTCCAGGGTTATGAAGACGGTTATTTCGTCGGCGGCTGCCTGTTCGACAACGTCACGCCGGACATGGAAATCTACAAGACCGAAATCTTCGGCCCGGTTCTGTCCGTCGTTCGCGCCAAAAACTACGAGGAGGCCCTCGACCTGCCGATGAAGCACGAATACGGCAACGGCGTCGCGATCTACACCCGTGACGGCGACGCGGCCCGCGACTTCGCCAGCCGCATCAACATCGGCATGGTCGGCGTCAACGTTCCGATCCCGGTTCCGCTCGCCTACCACTCCTTCGGCGGCTGGAAGTCCTCGTCCTTCGGCGATCTCAACCAGCACGGCACGGACTCGATCAAGTTCTGGACCCGCACCAAGACGATCACTAGCCGCTGGCCGTCGGGCATCAAGGACGGCGCCGAATTCGTCATGCCGACGATGAAGTGATCCTTCTTCCCTGATGGAATTCAAAGGGCTCCCGTTTCGGGGGCCCTTTTTGCATTGCCGATTTTTTGTGCTTTGCGAAGAATAGCCGGCTAGCCCGGCCCGTTAAGCCCTCGTGTTCTATGCATTTGGAAGGGGCAAACAATATGTCATTCGCAGCATCTGCGCAGCCCGCCGCACAGGCGAGCGGCTTTCACCGGATTACGTTCACCGGCAGGGCGTCTGAATATTTCGGCATCTGGATCGTCAATGTGCTGCTGACGATCATCACGCTCGGCATTTATTCGGCCTGGGCGAAGGTGCGCCGCAATCGATACTTCTACGGCAATACCGTGCTGCTTGGCCGGTCCTTCGAATACCACGCCAAGGGCCTGCAGATCCTCATCGGCCGCCTCATCGTTCTCGGCGGTTTCGTCGTGCTCAACGTGATCGCAGCCCTTGTGCCGATCCTGGTGCTGCTGCCCACCCTCGTCGTGCTGATCGCGCTGCCGTGGCTGGTCGCCAAGGGCCTGCGCTTCTCCGCGCGCGTCACGAGCTACCGCAACGTGCGCTTCGATTTCGTCGGCGGTGCCGGCGGTGCCTTCAAGGCCTTCATCCTCGGCAGCCTGCTCGCCGTCATCACCATCGGCATCCTGACACCGCTCGCCAGCCGCTGGGTCTCGCGCTACGTCGGCTCGAACCTGCGCTACGGCGGCAAGGCCTTCGACACCGATCCGCAGCTCGGCGCGATCTACAAGTCCTGGCTTCTCTCGCTGCTCATCGTCGTGCTTGGCCTCGGCATCATTGCGCTTTTGGCCTTCATCAACCTGCCGATCATCCTGTCGATGATCGAGACGCCCGGCGCGCTGACGCCGGAGCAGCAGATCCCGCTCTTCATCGCCGGCGCGATCGCCTATATCACGCTGTTCGCCACTTTCGGCATTGCGGGCCTGTTCTACCGGGCGTGCGTGCGCAACATCGCCTATTCCGCCACGACCTTCGATGGTCAGCACCGGCTGATGAGCGATGTCTCGCGCACCCGCTATACCTGGATCGCCATTTCCAACGTCCTCATCACCATCCTGACCTTCGGCCTGATGCGGCCCTGGGCGGCGGTGCGCATGGCGCGTTATACCTGGGAGCACACCGGCATCACCTTCACGGGCGATATCGGCGAGCTGTTCAGCCGGATCGAGGCCCAGGGGTCGGCCGTCGGCTCCGAATTCATGGACTTCGAAGGGTTCGATTTTGGCTTCTGAGAATGTTGCCATAGCCGGCGGAGATTGGCACCCCGCCGGTTCCAGCCGCTCGGTCGAGGCTCGCCTCGTCGAGCGGGCCGGCGAGATCGTCGCCGTGCCGGCGGGGGGCGACAAGCCCCTTGCCGGTGCCGGCCTCTCCTGGGTGGAGATTTCCAGCCGCGTCGGCGCCATCCCGCGCCGCGTGACCTTTCCGGACGGTTCGGTCTTCGAGACCTGGGACAATGACGGCATCGACCGTTATCTCGCCGCGCGCGGCAAGGGCGGTGCCGGCCTCGTGCACTGGCTGGAGCAGTTCAAGCTCCGCCTCATCCTCATCGTGCTCGCCGCCTTCCTGCTTGGCGGCGCTGTCTATCGCTGGGGCGTGCCGGCCCTTGTCGAAGTCGCCATCCTGACGACCCCGCCGATCGTGCCGCAACTGATGGCACAGGGCACGCTGGAAGCGCTCGACCAGACGACCTTCTCGCCGACCAAGCTTGCCGAAGCACGCCGCAAGGAAATCGCCGACGGCTTTGCGCGCATTGCCGCGCAGTCGCCGCGCGGTGCTGGCGCCTACAACCTCAATTTCCGCGATGGCGGCCTGATCGGCCCGAACGCCTTCGCGCTGCCGGATGGCACGCTGGTCATCACCGACCAGCTCGTCGAGCTGGCAGCCGGCGACACCGAGATGATCGTCGGTGTGCTGGCGCACGAGATCGGCCATGTCGAGCTGGAGCACAGCCTGCGCCAATTCTACCGCGCCGCCGGCATGACCGGCCTCATCATGCTGATTGCCGGCGATGTCGGCTCCAGCGTGGAGGACGTGCTGGTACAGGGCGGCGGCCTGCTGGCGCTGTCCTATTCGCGCAGCGCGGAAGCCGAGGCGGACAGGCGCTCAGTGGAGCTGATGGCCAAAGCCGGCTACGACCCGACGGCGATCGCCCGCTTCTTCGGCCTCCTGGAGGAAAAGCTCGGCGACAAGGGGGATACCAACATCCTCTCCACCCATCCGGGCACGCCGCAGCGCAAGAAGGACATCATCGACTACAGCCGGATCATTTCCGGCCAGTCGGATCCGGACCTGCAATGAAATGAAAACGGCGGCCATCGGCCGCCGTTTCCTTTGAGTGCTTTAAAGCCGTGGCTTACTGCGACGGGCCGTCGTTGTAGCCGATCTTGTCGACCAGCTCGGATGCCTTCTTGCGGTTGGCCGCGATGTCGACGAGCGGCAGTTCGTCGGCCTTCAGTGTGCCGAAGGACTTCACCACGTCGGAGGGCTCGGCACCCGGCAGGACCGGATATTCGTAGACCTGCTCGGCATAGATCTGCTGCGCGGTGCCGGCCGACAGGAATTCCATCAGCTTCAGCGCATTGTCCTTGTTCGGGGCGTTCTTGGCGAGCGCCATGCCGGAAACGTTGACGTGGCTGCCGCGGTCACCGGCGTTCGGGAAGAGCACCTTGATGGCGGCGGCCCAGTCCTTCTGCTCCGGCTCCTTCTCGTTGGTCAGCATCAGGCCGACATAGTAGGAGTTGCCGAGTGCCAGGTCGCATTCGCCGGCGAGGATCGCCTTGGCCTGGTCGCGGTCGCCGCCGTCCGGCTTCTTGGCGAGGTTGTTCTTCAGGCCCGTCAGCCACTCCTCGGCCTTCGCTTCGCCGTGATGGGCGATCATCGAGGCGGTCAGGCCGATATTGTAGGAATGCTGGCCGTCACGGGTGCAGATCTTGCCCTTCCACTTCGGGTCGGCAAGCTCTTCATAGGTGATTTCGTTCTGTGCGACGCGGTCCTTCGAGGCGTAGACGACGCGCGAGCGCGTGGTGAGGCCGAACCAGTTGCCGTCCGGATCGCGGTACTGCGCCGGGATGTCCTTGTTGATGACCTCGCTCACGACGGGCTGCGTCACGCCGCCGTCCTTGGCTTCCGTCAGGCGGGCGATATCGACCGTGAAGATGACGTCGGCCGGCGAGTTCGCGCCTTCCGCCTGGATGCGCTCGACAAGGCCCTTGTCGAGGAACAGCACGTTGGCGGTGATGCCGGTTTCCTTCGTGAACGCATCGAGCAGCGGCTTGATCAGGTCCGGCTGGCGATAGGAATAGATGTTGACTTCACCTTCCGCATGCGCGGGCAGCGCAAGCGCCAGGGCGGCGGTGGAAAGCGTGAGGGCGGCGAGGGCGTTCTTGAGCAGTGGCATAGTGTCCTCCTGAGTGCATTTATTCTTAACTGCTAAAGTCGTGTTTAGCGGCTTGCCCCTCGCAGTCAACCATGTCACCACTGGCATAACATGATTGTGATTTTCCGCTTTTCTGAAATTGCGCGTTTTTGGAATTGTTCTAAACGACGATCTGCCCTATATGTGATGCCTATCAAAACCCGGATTCGGAGTTCCCGATGCGTTTGACGAAACAAACCAACTATGCCGTGCGCATGTTGATGTACTGCGCGGCGAATGGTGGAAAGCTCAGCCGTATTCCGGAAATCGCCAAGGCCTATGGTGTCTCGGAACTTTTCCTGTTCAAGATCCTCCAGCCTTTGACGAGGGCCGGCATCATCGAGACCGTGCGCGGCCGCAACGGCGGCGTGCGCCTGCCCAAGCCCGCAAGCGAGATCACCCTGTTCGACGTCGTGCGGGTGACGGAAGATTCCTTCGCCATGGCCGAATGTTTCGAGGCCGGCGAGGTCGAGTGCCCGCTGGTCGATAGCTGTGGCCTCAACTCGGCGCTGCGCAAGGCGCTGAACGCCTTCTTCGAAGTGCTTCAGCAGTACACGATCGACGATCTCGTCAAGGCACGCCCGCAGATCGGCATGCTTCTCGGCCTGGAAACGGCCTTCGTCCAGCAGCCCGCTGCCTGAGCGACCGGCGCCTGACCAACGGCGCCGGGATCATTCCCCGGCGCTGACGTCGCGCTTCACATATTCCTGCAGAATGAATTCGATGGCCGTCGGATCGAGCTCGGCCTTGTCGATGCGGAAGTCGACGCCATAGTCGTCGATCTTCTGGAAATAGGCGTCGTTGATCGACGACGAGATGACACCGATCGGGCCGATATAGCCAACGCGTCTGAGCTCCGGCACCGTCTCGCGAAAATCCGCCTGCGGCTGCAACCGGTTGTCCATCAGGATCATGTCGAGCGGCACGCCGGACGAGCGGATGAAATCGAGCGCGCCTTCCACCGTTTCCACATAGTCGAGCGTGATCGCATAGCTTGCGACCTTGCGCATCAGCGCGCTGAGGATGACGTTTTCCGCAGGATCGTCATCGACGAGCAGGATATGCACTTTTGCTGTCATGGCCGTAGCTGAACCTGGTTGCATCAAAGAGGCTGCCGGCCTCGAAAAACCGCCGTTACTCTCATCCAGACCGCGGCCATTAACAAGTCCCTAACTCTGCTATCGGTGGCATGGCGCAGGTGTTTTATGAGCGTCATTGAATAATCTGCTCGCGGATCGCCTTGGCGACCATCTGCGTGCGGTTCACCACGTCGAGCTTCTTCAAGATCGTTGCCGTGTGCGAATTCACCGTATGCTCGGAAACCGAGACGATGAGGGCGATCTCGCTCGCCGTCTTGCCGTAGGAGATCCAGCGCAGGATTTCCGTCTCGCGCGGCGTCAGGCCCATGCCGGCCTTGTTGGCGAGCACCTGGCGGTAGAAGTAGTCGAAGGCACAGTTTGCCTCGTAGGCGATTTCCAGATGTTCGGTGCGGCCGATATCCTCGCCGTCGCCAAGGAACAGCACGACGTAGCGCGTGCCGGCGATGGAGTGCACGGGGATGGCGAGCGCCATGTCGAAGCCGATCTGGTCGAGGAAGTCGACGCCGGCAGCGCCGTTTTCCGGCGCGTCGGTGCCGAGCCACACGGTCGAGATGGTCGACTTGTAGAAGCTCTTGAAGATCGCGGAATCGTTGATGCGGTGGCGCTTGTCGTAGGTCTCGGCAAGGCCGGCCGGCAGGTCGTGCAGCACGAGGCGGCTCGAAAGCATGCTGGTCTCGTGCTCGTTGGCGAGCTGCAGCACGCCGAAATGCTCGAAGCCGTAGCGCAGCGCCATCGTATGGAAAATACGAAAGAAGTCGACGCGATTGAGAGCTTTCTCAAGATCGCTTTCGAAGCCATATCGCCGGTAATGTTTGTTCAACACAGGCACGTGGTCTCTACCCCCGGATTCCACGCGTGCAAATCTAGCGCCGCAATCTCTGGCGGCAAAGGGTTTTACCGGACAATTTCGCGAAGAGCGGACACTTTTTTGCCATCCGCTTGCCAAGATACTGAAAATATTGGGAAAAAATGTAAGGGAGGCTGCCCTTCGCTTTTGACGTTTCGCTCCGCCGCCACGGTGCGAAACAGCGAAGAGCAGCCTCCCTTGCCTCGATGTCCTAATATGGCACGCCTGCCGTGTCGTCGCCATCGGGGCAGGTGGGGATTGACAGGTCCCGCGGCGCCTGATTCGCGGCACTTTTGAAGGCGTTTCTAATGCTGTGGAGAATAATGTTCCGTGGTTTTTTCCGTTTGGACAAATTTGTTCGCGGACTTATTGCAATCCGGCGGCAAATGTCGTTCCATCCCCGCAAGGCCGGGGCAGGAAATGCACCCGAGCCCGCAACAAGAGAACAAAAAAGCAAACCTGGGAAGCTCACTATGAAAAAGCTGACTACTCTTCTCGCAGCGACGGCGCTTGCCTCACTGATGGCAACGGCCGCCTGGTCGAAGACCTTCGTCTATTGCTCGGAAGCCTCGCCGGAAGGTTTTGATCCCGGCCTCTATACGGGCGGTCAGACCTTCGACGCAGCTGCACACACGGTCTATAACCGTCTGGTGGAATTCAAGCGCGGCACGACGGAACTCGAACCCGCGCTGGCTGAGAGCTGGGAAATTTCGGCAGACGGCAAGGAATACACCTTCAAGCTCCGCAAGGGCGTCAAGTTCCAGACGACCGAGTATTTCACGCCGACGCGTGAGCTGAATGCAGACGACGTCATCTTCTCCTTCGAGCGCCAGTACAAGGCCGACAATCCGTGGAACAAGTACGTTCCGGGCGCGTCCTGGGAATACTTCTCCGGCATGGGCCTGCCGGATGTTCTCGACAAGATCGAGAAGGTCGACGACCTGACGGTCAAGATCACGCTGAAGCGTCCCGAAGCGCCGTTGCTGGCGAACCTCGGCATGCCCTTCATCTCGATCGTCTCTAAGGAATATGCCGACAAGCTTCAGGCTGACGGCAAGATGGAGCTGATGAACCAGCAGCCGCTCGGCACCGGTCCGTTCACCTTCGTCGCCTACCAGCCGGATGCCGCGATCCGCTACAAGGCCAACCCGGACTATTGGGGCGGCAAGCAGAAGATCGACGACCTGGTCTTCGCGATCACCACGGATGCCGCCGTTCGCGCGCAGAAGCTGAAGGCCGGCGAATGCCACCTGATGTCCTACCCGAACGCGGCTGACGTGGCCGAGCTGAAGGCCGATCCGAACCTGCACATCTCCGAGCAGGCCGGCCTCAACGTCGCCTACCTCGCCTACAACACGCTGGTTGCACCCTTCGACAAGGTCGAGGTCCGCAAGGCCCTCAACATGGCGATCAACCGCCAGGCCATCGTCGACGCCGTCTTCCAGGGCGCGGCAACGGTTGCTAAGAACCCGATCCCGCCGACCATGTGGTCGTATAACGACGCCGTCGTCGACGACGCGTTCGATCCGGAAGCCGCCAAGAAGATGCTCGAAGACGCTGGCGTTTCGGGCCTCAAGATGAAGATCTGGGCCATGCCTGTTGCGCGTCCGTACATGCTGAACGCCCGCCGTGCAGCCGAACTGATGCAGGCCGACCTTGCCAAGATCGGCGTCGAAGTCGAGATCGTCTCTTATGAATGGGCCGAGTACCTGAAGCTCTCGTCCGCCAAGGACCGCGACGGCGCGGCCATCCTCGGCTGGACCGGCGACAACGGCGACCCGGACAACTTCCTTGACACCCTGCTCGGCTGCGACGCTGTCGGCGGCAACAACCGCGCGCAGTGGTGCAACAAGGAATTCGACGACCTGATGACGAAGGCGAAGGAAACCGCCGACGTTGCAGAGCGCACGAAGCTCTATGAAGAGGCCCAGGTCATCTTCAAGCGCGAAGCGCCCTGGAACACCCTCGACCACTCGCTGGCCGTCGTTCCGATGAGCAAGAAGGTCTCGGGCTTCGTACAGTCGCCGCTCGGTGACTTCGTGTTCGAAGGCGTGGACATCGCCGAGTAATATCGGCTACGAAAAAGGCACGCCGCAAAGAGCGTGCATTGGCCGGCGGCTCGAAGACATTCGAGCCGCCGGTTTTTCACAAAAAAGAAGGGATTGGCTCCCATGTTTCGCTTTATCTTCGGACGGCTCGCCGTCCTGATACCCACGTTCCTCGGGGTATCGCTCATCGCGTTCTCCTTCATTCGACTTCTGCCGGGCGATCCAGTCATGCTGATGTCGGGCGAACGCGTCATGTCTCCGGAACGCCATACCGAGCTCATGCACCAGCTCGGCCTCGACCGGCCGATGTACATCCAATATTTCGACTATCTCGGCGGTCTTCTGACGGGCGACTTCGGTTCGTCCATCGTTACCAAGCGCCCGGTGCTCGACGATTTCGTCAACCTCTTCCCGGCCACGCTGGAGCTCTCGCTCTGCGCCATCATCGTCGCCATAGCGCTCGGCATTCCGGCCGGCGTGCTCGCCGCGGTGAAACGGGGGACCTGGCTCGACCAGTCGCTGATGGGCGTCGCCCTCGTCGGCTATTCGATGCCGATCTTCTGGTGGGGGCTGCTGCTCATCATCTTCTTCTCCGGCTATCTCGGCTGGACGCCGGTCTCGGGACGCATCTCGCTGATGTACTTTTTCCCGCAGGTCACCGGTTTCATGCTGATCGACAGCCTGATCTCGGGGCAGGCGGGCGCGTTCAAGTCGGCGCTCAGTTACCTGATCCTGCCGACCGTCGTGCTCGCGACGATCCCGCTCGCCGTCATCGCGCGCCAGACCCGTTCGGCCATGCTCGAAGTGCTGGGTGAGGACTATGTCCGCACCGCCCGCGCCAAGGGCCTGTCGCCGTTCCGCGTCATCGGCGTGCATGCGCTGCGCAACGCGATGATCCCCGTCATCACCACGATCGGCCTTCAGGTCGGCGTGCTGCTCGCGGGCGCCATCCTCACCGAGACGATCTTCTCCTGGCCGGGCATCGGCAAGTGGATGGTCGACAGCGTCTTCAAGCGCGACTATGCCGTGGTGCAGGGTGGCCTGATGCTGATCGCCGCCGTCATCATGATCGTCAATCTCGTGGTCGACCTGCTTTACGGCTGGGTCAACCCGCGAATCCGGCATTAGGAGGCGATCTCATGAGTGCTGTTCCAACCACCACCGAAGTCAAGACGGGCGGCAAGCCGCCGTCGGGCCTCTCCGAATTCTGGTTCTATTTCTCACGCAACAAGGGCGCCGTCATCGGCCTCGTGTTCTTCGTGATTATTCTGTTCGTGGCGGTCTTCGCGCCCTTCGTGGCGCCGCACGCCCCGAGCAGCCAGAACCGCGAACTGCTTCTCCTGCCGCCGGTCTTCCAGGAGGGCGGCATGTGGGGGCACATTCTCGGCACCGACGCCGTCGGCCGCGACATCCTCTCGCGCCTCATCTACGGCGCGCGCTTCTCGCTCTTCATCGGCCTCGTCGTCGTGACGCTGTCGGTGGTCTCGGGCGTGCTGATCGGTCTCATCGCGGGTTATTTCCGCGGCAAGGTCGATACCTTCATCATGCGCATCATGGATATCATCCTGGCCTTCCCCTCCCTGCTGCTCGCCCTCGTGCTGGTGGCCGTTCTGGGGCCGGGCCTGCTCAACGCGATGATCGCCATCTCGCTCGTCAACCAGCCGCATTTCGTGCGCCTGACGCGCGCGGCCGTCATGACGGAAAAGACCAAGGACTATGTGGTCGGCTCGCAGGTCGCGGGTGCCGGCACACTTCGCCTGATGTTCCTGACGATCCTGCCGAACTGCCTCGCACCGCTCATCGTGCAGGCGACGCTCGCCTTCTCGGCGGCGATCCTCGATGCGGCCGCACTCGGCTTCCTCGGTATGGGCGCCCAGCCGCCGACGCCGGAATGGGGCACGATGCTTGCCGAAGCGCGCGAATTCATCCAGCGCGCCTGGTGGGTCGTGACCTTCCCGGGCCTCGCCATCCTCATCACCGTGCTGGCCATCAACCTGATGGGTGACGGCCTGCGCGACGCCCTCGATCCCAAGCTGAAGAGGTCGTGATGCCGCTTCTCGAAGTCAAAAACCTCACCGTCGAATTCCAGACGGCTTCCGGTCCCTTCCGCGCCGTGGATGGCGTTTCGCTCAAGGTCGACGAGGGCGAAGTGCTCGCCATCGTCGGCGAATCCGGTTCCGGCAAGTCGGTCTCCATGCTCGCCGCCATGGGGCTTCTGCCCTGGACGGCGAAGGTGACGGCCGACGTGCTCACCTTCAACGGTCGCGACATGCAGGCCATGTCGGACAGCGACCGGCGCAAGATCATCGGCAAGGACATTGCGATGATCTTCCAGGAGCCGATCGCCAGCCTCAATCCGTGTTTCACGGTCGGCTTCCAGATCGAGGAGGTGCTGCGCGTCCACACCGATCTCGGCCGCAAGGCGCGCCGTGATCGTGCCATCGAGCTCTTCCAGTCGGTCGGCATTCCGACCCCGGAAGAGCGCCTCGGCCACTTCCCGCACCAGATGTCGGGCGGCCAGTGCCAGCGTGTGATGATCGCCACGGCGCTTGCCTGCAACCCGAAGCTCCTGATCGCCGACGAGCCGACCACCGCGCTCGACGTGACGATCCAGAAGCAGATCCTCGACCTCCTGATGAAGCTCCAGGCTGAATACGGCATGGGCCTCATCATCATCACCCATGACATGGGGGTCGTGGCCGAAACGGCAGACCGCGTCATCGTGCAGTACAAGGGCCGCCAGATCGAATCGGCCGATGTGCTGTCGCTCTTCGAAAATCCGAAGAGCGTCTACACCAAGGCGCTGCTGTCCGCGCTTCCGGAAAACGCGGTGGGTGGACGCCTGCCGACGATCACGGAAAAGCTGACCGACGCCGAGATTTTTGCGGGAGCTTTGCGATGACCCCTGTTCTCGAAGCGCGCAACCTGAAGCGCGACTATCATATCCCCGGCGGCCTGTTCAAACCGGCCAAGACTGTTCACGCCGTCAAGGGCGTGAGCTTCAACGTCGAAGAGGGCAAGACGCTCGCCATCGTCGGCGAAAGCGGCTGCGGCAAGTCCACGGTTGCCCGCATGGTTACGATGATCGACCCGATCACCGAAGGCGAAATGCTGATCGACGGCCGCAAGGTCGATATCGCCAGCGAGCCGCTGACCTCCGAAATGCGCAGCAAGGTGCAGATCGTCTTCCAGAACCCCTATGGGTCGCTGAATCCGCGCAAGAAGATTGGCGACATCCTGACGGAACCGCTGGTCATCAACACCAAAATCCCGGCGGGCGAGCGGCGCGACCGCGCCATGGCGATCCTTAAGAAGGTCGGGCTGGAGGAGAAACATTACGGGCGCTACCCGCACATGTTCTCCGGCGGCCAGCGTCAGCGCGTGGCGATCGCCCGCGCGCTGATGCTCAATCCGCGCCTTCTGGTGCTCGACGAGCCGGTCTCCGCGCTCGACCTGTCGGTGCAGGCCCAGGTGCTGAACCTGCTCGCCGACTTGCAGGACGAATTCCACCTGACCTACGTCTTCATCAGCCACGACCTTTCGGTCGTGCGCCACATCGCGGACGACGTGATGGTGATGTATTTCGGCGAGGCGGTGGAATATGGCAGCCGCGACCAGGTCTTCGAGGACCCGCAGCACGCCTATACGAAAACCCTGTTCGCCGCGACGCCGCGGGTCGACGTGGACGCCATCCGCGCCCGCATCGAACGCCGCAAGCGCGCGGCCTGAGGACCAACGCTCGTGACACGCGCGATCGTCGTCATGGGCGTTTCCGGTTGCGGCAAGACCTCGGTCGCCGAGGGCCTTGCCGCAGCGCTTCCCGCCGCCTTCGTCGAAGGCGACAGCCTGCACCCGGCCTCCAATGTCGAAAAGATGTCCAAGGGCATTCCGCTCGATGACGAGGACCGCTGGCCCTGGCTCGACACGATCGGCCGCGCCATGGCCGAGACCCTGAACGACGGCAAGAGCCTCGTGGTTTCCTGCTCTGCCCTCAAGAAAGCGTACCGCGACCGCCTGCGCCACGCCGCCGGCGGCACGCTCGCCTTCGTCTTCCTCAAGGGCAGCCGCGATCTGCTGATGACCCGCATGGCGGCGCGGCGCGATCATTTCATGCCCGTCAGCCTGCTCGACAGCCAGCTCGCCACGCTGGAGGACCCCTCCGGTGAGCCCGGCGTCGTCACCGTCGATATCGATGCTTCCGTCGAGGCGATCGTCGCGGATGCGTTCGACGGATTGGCCGCGCTTCGCTAGCCTGCGGCGGAATTTGCCGGCCTGCCACTGGCGCCGCCGGGCGTGGCCCCGTATAGACGGCACACCGCTTTCGCGGGAGATTTTCTCGACCTGACAGGAACGACACATGGACATCAAACGCTTTGAAACCGGCCCGCGCATGAGCCAGGCCGTCGTGCACAACGGAACCGTCTACCTGGCCGGTCAGGTCGGCGAGGCTGGTTCCGATGTCACCGAGCAGACCAAGCAGGCGTTGGCCGAAGTCGACCGCCTGCTGGCGCTCGCCGGCACGGACAAGACCCGCATCCTCTCCGCCCAGGTCTGGCTTGCCGACATGGCCGATTTTTCCAAGATGAACGCCGTCTGGGACACCTGGGCGCCGCAGGGCCACACGCCCGCCCGCGCCACCGGCGAATCCAAGCTCGCCACGCCGGATTACCTGGTCGAAGTCATCGTCGTCGCCGCGCTCTGATCGGCGCCGCGCGGCTGAAACGGAAAAGGCCCGCTTGCGCGGGCCTTTTTTATTGCCATCTCGACTATCAGGCCGACTTGGACAGCCGCGCCTGTTCGTCGAAGAACAGCGCCTGGCTGATCAGCGCCTTCACCATGTCGGGGTTGAACGGCTTGGTGACGAGGAAGGCCGGCTCCGGCTTCTCGCCGGTCAAGAGCCGTTCCGGGAAGGCGGTGATGAAGATCACCGGGATCGTGCTGTTCTTCAGGATGTCGTTGACCGCGTCGATGCCCGACGAGCCGTCGGCAAGCTGGATATCGGCAAGCACCATGCGCGGCGAGGTGCGGTGATAGAGCTCGACCGCCTCCGAATGCGTGCGCGCGATGCCGGTCACATTGTGGCCGAGACCCTTCACCATGTCCTCGATGTCCATAGCAATCAGCGGCTCGTCCTCGATGATCATGATGTCGGTCGCGACCTGGCTGGAGATGTCGCGCGACGCCTCGTCGAGCAATTCGCTGAAGCGCTCTTCGGAAACATCGAGAATGTCGGCGCCTTCGGAAAAATCAAAGCCCTCGACGGAGACCAGCAGGAAGGCCTTGCGCTCGGCCGGCGGCAGGTTAGCGAGGTTTGCGGCGGCCTGCCGCTCCCAGCCGAAGGGAGACGTGTTGACCGGCAGCGTCACGTCGAGGTTCTCGAACAGCGTGCAATAAAGCCGATAGAGCGCCAGGCGGTCGTTGCGACCCTCCGGATAAAGCGAAATGTCGGCGACGAGCGCTTCGAGCATGGCGGCGACATAGGCGTCGCCGGACGTCTGGGAGCCCGTCACGGCACGGGAAAACCGCCTCAGATAGGCTAGATGCGGTGCGATACGGGTGGAAAGTGACATTTAGTTCTCCGTGAATATGTTCCGCATCGGAACCGTTTCCGCTAGAGTTCACTATACGGAAACCTATTGGTAGCATGCTAAGTCAAACTTGCTATTTGGTATCTTGGGCAAAAGGAAGATAGCGGGCAGCACGCGATGGAAACAAGACCATGATCGAGCCCAGCAAGGAAAAGAAACGCGTTGGTCGGGATGCGCCGCACAAGGCTGCGTTCGACCCGAACGGTCCGATCGGCCGCAAGCTGAAATCCTTCTACGACGTCATCGAGACGGAGCCTGTGCCAGATCGCATTCTGGACCTGTTGGGAAAACTCGACGAGGCCGAGGAAAAGGCCAAGCGCGGTTCCTGAACGCATCCATCCATTCCAGTTCATCACATCAAGAAACGGGCCGTGAGGCCCGTTTCGCGTTTCGATCGACCCGCTGCCTGTCAGCGGCAACGTGCTTCGTAGCGGCGGCCGTAGCGGTCGCGATAGATGCAGTAGCCATTGCGGTCAGAGCGGGCGACGAGGTAGCCCGCCACGCCACCAATGGCAGCACCTGCAAGCGCGCCGCCGGCACGGCCGGTCACGACGCCGCCGATAATGGCACCCGTGCCAGCACCAATCGCGGTGCCGCGTTCAGTCTGGGTGCAGGCGGTGAGGGTGATGGTGGAGGCGACGAGGGCAAGCGCGATGATGGTGTTCTTCATTGTTGCGGCTCCTGGAATGGTTGTGGGATCAGATACGTCCCATAAGGACGAGGATGAGAAGGATAAGGACGATCAGGCCCAGACCGCCGGACGGGCCATAACCCCAGCTGCGGCTGTATCCCCAGTTCGGCAATGCGCCGACCAGAAGCAAAATCAAAATCACGAGGAGTATGGTGCTGAGCATCTGCGCTTCCTTTCACGTCCACTTCGCTATCGAGCGATGGGCCGACAACGGGCCGCAACGGATTTTGTTCCCGAAAATGTGACAGCGACGTCATGAGGGTGGTCCGGAACTTTCCGGCCCGTGCCTCCGTTGTTTTGTCCGACACGACGGGTCTGGCCCGAAGGTGATGGAGACATGAAATGGAACATATAGCCGCAATCATGCTTCTGGTCGGCTGCAGCCATGGCAGCCTCGCCTGTGAAGAACTGCAAGCGCCCCAGGTGGCGTTCGAATCCATGGAAGAATGTCAGAGCGCGCTGCCATCGGCGCTCGGTGGCGCCGGTGCCAGCAGGCGCATCGTGCATGCCCGATGCGCGGCAATTGATCCGGCCTGGATCGAAGAAGACGTCGAGATCAGCTGGAGCATGACCCGACAAGGTCTCGAGGTCGACGTGCGCCAGGCAAGCCCGCCGGCAGAGGGCGTCATCGTTGCCGAAAACACCAAAACAGACGTTCGTCCCGTCATGCATTGAGCAAATCGGGAACCTTTTTCAGGCTGAACGGTTTTCCTTTCGTCAACGCCACGGCGTTCCAAGGAACTGAAAGGACAGCGACATGAACTGGGATATCATCGAAGGCAAGTGGACCGAATACAAGGGCAAGGCCCAGACCCAATGGGGCAAGCTTACGGATGACGATCTCGATGTCATCCAGGGCCGCCGGGTTGAGCTTTCGGGCAAGATCCAGCAGCGCTACGGCCTCGCCAAGGAGGAGGCCGAGCGGCAGATCGACGATTGGGCGCAGCGTCACTAATGCCATGACCGCCTGAATCGGAAACGATTTGGCAAGAATTGCGCAAAGTAGATGTCCGCGACCACATCGGTCACCGCTCATGCCGCCGCAGCCGAAAGGCCGCGGCGGCATCATTTTATGGAAAAGTCGGTCGTTACAAAACAGTTTTATTCCATAAAACGTCCGGGAACCTTTCCCACCGTCCGCCGTTCTTCAAGCAATACAAGGAAGGAGTTCAAAATGCTCTATTATGCTGTAGTCTTTCTCGTGATTGCGCTCGTCGCCGGCCTGCTCGGCTTTGGTGGTATTGCCGGTGCATCCGCCGGTATTGCGCAGATCCTGTTCTTCGTCTTCCTGGCCCTTCTGGTCCTGTCGCTGATTGCGGGCCTGTTCCGTCGGGCATGAGGATGATGTGTCCTTGAAAGGGCGGCGTTTGCGGACGCCGCCCTTTTTGCGTCTACCGCGCAGGCCTTGCGAGGCTTTGGAGCATTGGTTAATCAGCGCTTAATCATGCCGAATCCTTGGAGCCCAATTTATGAAATCCCTCGAACTGCTGGTTGAACGCATCATCCTGTCGAGCCGCTGGATCCTGGTGGTCTTCTATCTCGGCCTCGTCGCCGCCCTTGCCGTCTATGCGGTGTCGTTCCTTTACAAGTTCGGCAAGGTTGCGATGAACGTCTTCGTCTTCGACGATGCGGAGATGATCCTCGCCATGCTCGGACTGATCGATGCAGCGCTCGTCGCAAGCCTGATCCTGATGGTGATGATCGCCGGCTACGAGAACTTCGTCAGCCGCTTCGACGAGGCGGAGGCGGATGTCTCCTTCCTCGGCAAGCTCGATTCCGGCAGCCTGAAGATCAAGGTCGCATCGTCCATCGTCGCGATCTCATCCATCCACCTGCTGCAGGTCTTCCTCAATGTGCAGCAATATACCGACACCAAGCTGATGTGGCTGACCTTCATTCACCTCGCCTTCGTGGTTTCGGCCGTGCTGCTCGGTTTCCTCGAACAGATTATGTCCAAGCTGAAGGGCTGAAAGCCTTGCCAAGACCGGTAGGGGAGGGCGCCGCGGATATCCGCCGGCGCCCTTTTCTTTTGGCGCGAAGTCAAGCGAAACCGTCGGGCTTTCCCCGACATTCTCCTTATGCACCGGGAGCCTTTGAGGTGCCGCGGTGCAATATCGGCCTCTCACCCCTCTGTTTGACCATCTGGACAAAGTTTTGCGCAGTGATTTGGGCTTTGCGAGGGGTCTTCGAGGGCCTTTCAGTCGCTCCAAAACAAGAAAAGCCTATCATTTCAACAGCTTATCACTTTTTTGATTTTTCTTGTTTTGAGCTGTTGACGTGTTCGTATAGGTGGGCTTATAACCCGCTCATCGAACGAGAGCGGCGGCGCTTCTGGCGGCCGACGAACTCGCTCCAAGGTTTCCTGACG
>NZ_WHSB02000016.1 GCF_010994755.1 Shinella lacus | reverse complement strand
CACTTGATGGAGAGATAACTCATGATGCCCCCCATGGATAGCGTCGCGTCGAACCCTGATCGACCGGCCGAGGTTGATGTCGTTATCATCGGAGGCGGCATTGTGGGTGCTGCGACGGCATTCTTTCTCCGGAGACAAGGTCGTTCCGTCCTGCTGTGCGAAAAGGGGATCATCGGAGGAGAGCAATCGGGGAGAAATCTTGGCTGGTGCAGGACGTTGGGCCGCGATCTTCGTGAGCTTCCGCTCATGCTGGAAGCCATGGAAATCTGGGATCGTTCCGAGGAACTCCTTGGCGCAGACGTCGGATTCCGGCGCAACGGGGTCATTTACTTGTGCAACAATGAGCAGGAACTGGCCAAGAACTCGGAGTGGTTGAAATCGGCGGAGCCTCTTGGCGCAAAAGCCGAGGTGCTGGATTCCGTCGAGGTTGCCGCGTTGCTGCCAGGTGCCGCGCGCTCTTGGCACGGCGCCGTCTACGCCAAAGCCGATGGCTGCGCCGAGCCGCAACTGGCTGCGCCGGCATTCGCACGCGCGGCCCAGCGCGCTGGCGCCTTCATCTCGATCGGAGATGCGGTCCGGGGCATCGAGACAAGCGCCGGCCGCGTTTCCGCGGTGGTGACAGAGAAGGGCACGGTGAAATGCGGCGCCGTCGTCGTCGCAGGCGGCGTGTGGAGCAGCCAGTTCCTTGGGAACCTCCGGGTGCGGTTTCCGCAGCTGGCAGTCGTCACCTCCGCGCAATCCACGCAGGCCGGCGAGACACCGCTCACGCCATCGCTGACCGGATCGGGTTTCATCACGCGCAAGCGGGTGGATGGCGGCTACAACGTGCTGCGCTATGGCGGCGAAATCCATACGATCACACCCAGCAGCTTCCGCTTCCTGTGGGATTTCCGTCACCTCGCCTTCGCGGATACCGGCGTGAAGCTGCGGGTTTCCGGCGCCTCCTTCAAGGGATTCCAGTGGAAGCGATCGTGGAGAAACGATCAGAAAAGTCCGTTTGAAACGGTCCGGATGTGGGACCCGCCGATCGACGAAGCCAATCTCGAGTCCGGGCTCAAGATCGCATCGGCGGCCTTGCCGATGTTTGCAAAGGCCAAGGTGGCTCATAAATGGGCGGGCGTCATCGACGTCACCCCCGACGCCGTGCCCGTCATATCGCCCATAGCAGCCATTCCGGGACTCTTCCTGTCATCCGGCTATTCCGGCCATGGCTTCGGCATCGGCCCGGCGGCGGGCCGCTTGACTGCCGACATGGTCGCCGGCACGGCGCGGCCGGACGAACTGGCCCCGTACCGGCTGGAGCGCTTCTCCGACGGCAGCATCAAGCCCGGACCTGCCGTGCGGTAAGCGCGACGGCGCGCTTCCTGATCAATTTTGGTCAAATCAGTGGAGATCATGATGGAACATACCCGGATCCGTACTTTCAATACCAAGGATACCTATCCCGAGCAGAAGCTCGACAACGATCTGTGCCAGGCGGTCGTTACGCGCGGTGGCAGGACGATCTATCTACGAGGGCAGTGCCCGCAGGATCTGGATACGGCCCGCAACATCGGCAGCCATGACCCCGTTGAACAGACTCACAAAGTAATGCAGAACATCAGGCAGCTCATCGAGGAATGCGGCGGCACGATGGACCACCTCGTAAAGGTCGTCGTCTACATTACAGATGTCCGGCACCGTGAGGCGGTGTATCGGACCATGGGCGAATATATAAAAGGAGTTCATCCCGTTTCCACAGGCCTGGTTGTGAGCGCCCTGGCCCGTCCAGACTGGCTGGTTGAAATTGACGGCACCGCAGTTATCCCTGACTAAAGTCACGAGTTCTCGCTCTCCGCAGCAACCGCGGTGATGAAGGCAGCACGAACTGCCAAGGGATCGTGCTACGCAGGTTTACCGAGGTCGAAATCATGGATCGACTGCTGTCAGTGATATCGCTTTGTCGAACTCAACGAAGCTTTCACCGCACAGAGTCTCGCCTGCTTACCCGAACTCGGCTTGCCCTACGATGCTCCCCATGTGAACCGCCGAGGGCGGGCGCCATCGCGCTCGCCATCCGTTCGGCCTGTCCGGTGCGCGGCTCGTCTTGATGGCTTCACTGGAACTGGAGCAACGGTACGCCCGCCAAACGCTTGCGACGATGTCCATCAGGGTCGGGCAAAGCATATCGCTTTGTTAACACGCTCGCGGAATCAGTGGTATAAAAGCTTGGTTTACTAGCGCCTAGTCAGGCTCGTCTGCAATATATTTCTGAGTGAACGTAGATCAAACTAAATTATCTGATAATCAGGGCTATTAACTCTAAGGATATGGAGGATTTAGTATGGAAACTGGACCCAACAGATATGCGGAGCGGTTTATATTGGCGATCGACGGGCAGACATATATTTCACATGAAGAAAACTATTCGTCGCCCGGCAAATTGGTATTGCCCCCATTTCTATTCAAAAGGCTGAGATTACTTATTCGGCGGTTGGGCGGTCACATTCCCATTCTTACGTCAGTCTATAATTCGCTAACGCCGAATATAGGCTTGGACCAACCTAGGGATGAATGTATTTCTAAATGCAAATAAAATCTTCTGTTTTGTGTCGTCGTTTAAGTGATCTCGTGCTTAACGAAGCTGTAGACGTGTCTTCTCAAGTTTGCCATCTCAGACGAGGTGGCTGAACGCAAGACGATCTGGTTGTCGAGGGAAATCCCTTTGTGTATCGGAGCCACCGAGATGCTGTTCCTTCGCTTTCGACAAGCCCCATACGGATTCCCGCCATCTGGCTAAGCGCAGGAGGCAAGGTCATCACTCTAGCCGCCTCAAAGCAGCACAATAGTGACGATCAAAAGGAGGCGATCAAGTGTAATGAGAAACCAGAGGGGCTCGAAAGAAAATCCCCTCAGGGACAGAATTACTCTGATTCACGCTACACAATACATAGTTTGAAGGCGAACAGCCTTTAGCAGACACCGCAAAAATTAGCAACTATTGTGTAGGATGCTGTAAGATTAAATTGCGCTGACGGAAATATACCTCGGATGCTCGAAATGCGCCAGCTAGACGTCTGCATTGCACGACTACGTCGATAGAAGCATGAAGCAAATTCAATATTTCAACGCGTGCAAGGTCGCGCGCGGCCTCGGATTCCTTGATTAAGAGCATTAACTGTTCGAATGCGAGAGCGACAGAATCCGCATGAACTGTAGTAATCGAGCCTGGATGACCCGAGTTCACGTTCCTAATGTAGTAGAATGCGGTGCCATCACGTAGCTCCTGCAGAAGAATGCGATCTGGTCGCATTCGCAGGCTCGACTCAAGAAGCTGTCTCGGCCCCGCCTGAGAGAGTCCTTGCCGGTCTTTCGAGTAAAAAAGTCGGACATTGTTTATTTGGGGAATTACGAGTTCAGCAGTATCCTCTATCGAAATAATCCGCTCGTCGCCAGGAATGTGTTTGATCAGAGCTTTCGAGAGCGTCGTTTTGGCCGATCCAGTCGCTCCCGAAATTATGATGTTCTTCCGGGACACGACCGCCTGACGCAAGAATTCCTTAATCTGACCGGCGCGATATAGATTACGCAACTCGTCATCGTTGCCTGGTGCGTCGGCCTCAATGGTTCGTGTGCCTTCAAAGAAGAGCCTTTCGTCTAAATCATCGAGCGTAAAATCGACGGATGACGGCTTGCGTATTGTAATGCTCACCGTCTCTTTCAGCGTCGCTGGAGGAATGACAACCTGGATGCGCTCGTCTCCTGGAAGCGTCGCTGAGAGTATCGGGCGCGTCTCATCGATGGACTGGTGCGAAAAGCTGGCAACGGCCCGGGCAAGGCGCATGAGCTTTTCGAAGGTCAGACCCGGAAGATCATGGGTCCGCCACCCGCCGGGTCCTTCCGTCAGCACCTGCCCGGGCCGATTGACGATCACCTCATAGAGTGAGGGATCCTGCAGGAACGCCGAGAACGGCTTCAGCAACTCACGAACAACGGCCGCATCCTGCGCTTCTGTCATCGCCGCGCTACTTCGTTACCAGCTTCGAGTCCGGCGCGAAATCCCCCAGCACCGCCCGATCGAGAATGCGGTTCCGTGGTTCCGTCACGCGTAGCCGATAGATTCCAGAAAAATCTAGATCGCGAGCGACAAAGATCGAGACGAGTTCGCCCTGATGCTTGTTCAGCGTCGGTGGGATGTTGATCGATTGCTCGACAGCGATCGCGGCCGCCTGCTGGCCAGCGCTCGTCGTGTTTTGCGCATCAACATCACTATCCTGCAGCCTGCTGTTGGCGTAGCTGGTCGCATCGCCGACAATGGAAAGAAGCAAGGCACTTCCAAACCGCTCCCACCAATGGGTATCAACATAGCCATCGACACCGGCGCGGCCGAGCGCATCCGTCGCCGGAGACGCCAGCGTGACGATTACCCCCTTCGGCGTTTTGGCCCGGTTCCACAAGACGAACAGGCGCTTCTGCCCCCGTTGCAGTCCACCACGATATTCACCAACGACTTGTGTGCCCTTCTCCATGAGGACGACCCTGCCGTTGTCAGAGAGAACGTCTCGATTGATCACGCAGCTGCTGAAGCCGGGCTGCTCCGACGCGAGCGCGGTTTCCAGCACGCAGGGGATCGACGTCCCCATTGCGACGATGAAGTCACGATTGCCAAGGGTCCCAGCCCTAGAACCTTCGAGCTTCGTCGGCCGCAACAGGCCATCGAAACGATGCTGGTCGCTGTTCTGCTGGTTCTGGCCCATCATGTTGTTGTCGAGCGGCAGGAAATTGCTGTTCACAGCAGTATCTGAACTATCCGCCTCGCGTCGCTGCGTGGCATTCTTCTGCCCGCTGCTAAAGGCCATCACCGGCGCGCGGCGCGCGGAATCGAGGAGTTCGTCTTTCTCTTCGGCGATGGGTTCAATGACCGGGGTCGGGAGCTTTGCCTCGGGGACCACCTCCTTCGGCTCGACCTTCTCCTTCGCGGCCTCGAAGGGCGTTGTCTGGCGAATGACAATGCGCTCTGGCTGGGCATTGTCGTCTTTCCCCTTCTTCCCTGTCGTCGACCAGAGGGCAAATCCGACAAAGGCCACGACGGCAAGGGCCACCGCTCCTCTCTTCAGGACGGGGCTATTGTCGATGCGCCGGCCGGTGACGGTTTCGGCGCGCTCGCCGGGAATGCGGTCTTCGTCTTCCTTGGCCATGGTCTCCCCTTTCCTACTGAGCTGTGGCATCGCCCTTGACGATGCGCTCTACCGACGGTGAGGTCGTGTTGGTGTCCGGATTGATGCCCACACGATCGTAGGCCTCGTTGAAGACGCACAGCACGTCCTTGCCGCGGCGCAGGATGAACTTGCGGCTGATGGCGTGAACCATCACCAAGTTGCCATCGACGGATTTCGGAACCAGGCTCTCGGAGCCGTCGGAATTCTCGACATAGATGGCGGGCATTTCCTGATTGCCGACAAAAGCGAATGTCGTAACCTTGCCGTTGTCGTAGACGCTCTGCGGTTCCAGCGCCTGCGATCCCTGCGCCGAGTAGCGCCAGTTGCGCGGTCCATAGGCTTCGTGAAGCGCGAGCACGTTGTCGGCTTCCTTCGCCTGGTTGGCCAAAGCGCGAGCAGCGGCCTGTTGACGGCGAAGTTCCGCCTCATCACCGGGATAGCGGAATTTCACATAGAAGTAGGTATTCTGCCCGACCGCGACGGAGCCGTCGCGAACGGTGAGCTCCATCTGGTAGCTGCGCGTCGATCCGTCCCGCCGCGTCGTCACCACGGAAATGTTGGTCACCGGCTGGTTTTCGCGCGGCTTTAGGAACAAGATGTTGCCTGCCGGCGCCACTTCCCACGCAACGCTGTTGCCGAGCGCGACATGTGCGATTTCCTCATCCGCCGCGAACTCGACCTGCACCGAAGAGCGTAGCGTGCCGACGATCCTTGTAATATTGAAGGGCTGGTAATTCACGAACCGAACGCGGCTGTCTTGCGACGCACCGCGTGGAATTTCGAGCGCGGCAGCTGTTGAAGCGGCTACAATCAATAGCGCCGTAGCGAAGATGATCTTTCGTATCAATTGATTGCCTCCGGATCGGCGCGGTACTCGCTGACCGCAAAGCCGAGGGGGTTTACAAGCCGGTCCGTCGACGACATCGGGGCGTTGGCATAAGAGTATGTGAGGGTCGCAACCCAGTGGCTCGTGCGAACCTCGTCTCCGCGCGTGATCGTCCGCATGTAACGAACCGAAACCACATTCTGATTGATCAGCGAGATCGAGGCGATGTTGATCCTTGCGGTCGCGCCGCGGCCATAAATGTTTTGCGGCGATTCCGGATTGCTCCCGCGATAGACCGCGGAGAACCGGGCCTGCTCGGCTTGCGTCGACAGCAGCGCAATCGAGCGGAAGTTCTCCTGCGCCTCGCTCCACACATAGCCTTCTCGGGCGCGAACATATTTGGCCGCGAAGTATTTGGTCACGGCTTCATCGTAGGTCCCGGCCGTGGAGGTCAGCGCCGACACCACATCGACGATACCCGTGGAATTGTCGACACGCACGACGAAAGGCTCGACGGTCTTCAACGGGGTCAAGCCCGCGACTGCGAAGACGGATACGCCAGCGATGACACTGGCGACGATGGCAATCGACCAGGCGATCCGGTTCGAACGCTCGATCTGCATCATCCGATCCTGATCGAAACGTCGCGCTTTTTCGAAATAGCTCTTGAGATTGTCTGTCGAGACCATGTTCTCACCCCGCGCAACGGCGATGCGAGCCGTCGATATCAAGGTGGGCAAATGCAGCCGGATCCCTGCCCTCCTCGGCATAGGGCGTGGCCGAGGAAGAGGATCGCCGATCCGAATGCGGGCGCTTCAAAGTGCTGTCGCCTTCCCATTCCCACATCGCCCGATTCAACGGACGGCGCGAATAGCCATCGCACTTGGGAAGCGGATAGGTCAGGGAAGTGCAGCCTCCGAGTGCGATCAGCATGACAAGAAAAACGGTAGTCTTGATCATATAGGAATGGCCTTTTCTTATTATTGAGATGCGCTCACGCGCCAGCGCTCTTCGAGCCGAACGCACTGCCTGCGAAGCGCGCGCCGCGACCGATCATCTGGCCCGTGTATCGGGTTCCCCTGGCGAGCATCCCCTCATGCGCATCCCGCGCGGTGGTGTAGCCGTAGGCGAGCGATGCTCCGCCAGACGCAAGGGCTGAAGCGATCGCCGGCAGTTGGTAGAAGACATAGAGAGCAGCGATGCCGATGGCGCAGAGCGCGATCGGGCGCATGAGAACGTCGGCATAGGCATCGATCGCCGTGAAGGTGGAATCGAGGCACGAGATCAGTAGCGCGCCGACGGCGACGACGAGAACCTGGAGGATGACGAAGTTGGCGAGCTGCCCGATCCAGGCCTCGGTGAAGCGACGCGTCGATTGGAACATGGCGAGAGCGATGAAGATCGGACCAATGGCCAGCACGATGGCCAGTGCCAGTCGCGCGTAGAGCGAGACGACATAGCCGATGCCGGCGACCAGAAAGCTGACGCCGATCACCATCATGCCGCCGATACCGGTGACGATATCGACCGGCCAGGAGGCGCGAGACCAGATGTCGGTGGCTGAAGCCTGTCCCTTGTCGAGCAGACTGTCGAACGTGCTGGCGCTGGGCGTCGTGCCGGTGTTAAGTGCCTGGGCAATCTCGCGCGGAAGGATATCGAAAAAGACGTTCGTGACGTAGGTCTGATATTCCCCGGCGTTTTTCACCAGCATGACGATGATCGCCAGCTTCATCGCCCGAAAAGCAAATTCCAGAACCGGATCCTGTACGGAGCCGCGCAGCACAAGGTAGCCATACAACACAACATAGAGCGTCACCGCTGCCGTCAGCGGACCGGTGACCCATTCGGCGATGTTCGAAGTCCCGTCGGAGACGAACATTTCGAGCGGTCGTTTGAATTGGCCGTCGATGAACTCGAACACATTATACATGGCGCCCTACTTCCCCAGCGCCTTGCGCATGTTCTGGAGGCGGAGCTTGCCGTCGGCCGCTTCCGCGTTCTGGCAGTTGACCGTTGCGCGCAGCTCGCCCGGATTGTTCCGGCACTCGGCCATGATACGAGACAGCAGGGCATCGTCGGCGGTCAGCTGGTCGATGGTATAGGATTGCTCGCTTTTCTCGGAGCAGGCCGCGAGGAGAAGGAGCGTCAAAATGAGCAGAGATCGTCTCATTGCAGCGCCGCCTTCATCGCATCCATGCGCTGGCGCCAATCCTCGGCCTTGCGTTGCTCGTCGACCTGGTTCTGCGCCTGCTGCACCATGCGCAGACCTTCCATCCGAAGCACGTCGGTCTGGAGAAACGCCTGTTCCGCTTGCAACCGCGCCTGAAGGTCGGCGGTTTCCTTGGCATCGCTTGCCGTCGAAATCTTTTCACGAAGCTGGTCGATCCCGTCGATGCGCTTGGTGGCAGCATCGTAAATCTGCTGCCCGAGGCTCATCTGGCCCGCGTTCTTGTTCTGCACGCGCGCGAGTTCCTTGGCATAGAAATCGTCGGCGTCGGTGCGATAGGTGGAGTTGCCCTCCAGGAACTTCGAGGCGGAATCCTTGAACACGCCGGTTCCGTCTCCCTTGAGGAGCCCCTCGATGGCGGCGAAATCCGATGGAAGCGCTTTTCGGATCGCCGGATCATTTAGCACGCTCGCCACGTCAGCCATGTCGGTCAGCTTGTTGAGCGAACCGTAGAGCTGCTGGGCCTGCTCGATCTGCTGATGAAGGGCGTCGAGCTGCGACTTCAGCTGCGTGATGCTTTCGATGTGTTTGAGGATCGCCGTCTGGTCGATCACGGGAATCCCCTGCCCGGCCGCACCGCCGGCGGACAGGATAATCGTCGCTGCGAGCGCCGCAGCATGAAGTCGATAGGAAGCCATCAGCTTGCACTCCTTCTTTCCTGGAAAACGGGAAGCCAGTCCTTTGGGTCGTTGCCGACTTCGGCACGAATCGCGTCGAGCAGCTCGACATTGGCCGTTCGGCCGGAGAGGATCGCGAGTTCGTCGTCGAAGCCGTTGAGATTGAGTTCGGCGACGACGCTGTTGTGCCCTTGCTTCAACACGAACCGCCGGCTCTCGACGGACAGCTCGCGGGCGATCAGCTCGTATTCGCGCTCCGTCAGCTTGAACCCCTCGACATAGTCGGCATGGTTGCCGCGAGAGTTGGGCAGGAAGATTTGCGTCGGGCATTGCTCGATGATGGTGTGCGCAATTGGCGAGATCAGCGCGTCGCGCGGGCTCTGCGTGGCAAACAGCATCAGCCCGTTCTGCTTGCGGATCGTCTTCAGCTTGTTCTGCGCAAGGTCACGGAAGCCTTCGTCCTGCAATGCTTTCCAAAATTCGTCGATGACGATGATGATCCGGCGGCCGTCGATCAGCTGCTCGACCCGGTGGAAGAGATAGGCCATCAGCGGTGTGCGAATTTCCTCATTGTCGAGGAAGTCCGTCATGTCGTACCCGATGAACTTGCCGTTGCCGCCCAGATCGCCGAAGCCGATATCCTCGATGACATTGTCGAAGACCCAGCCAAGCGGCCCTCCCCTCTCCCAACGCCGCAGGCGGGCTGCAATCCCTTCCAGGTCCGTGTTGTTGAGGAAGGTACGAAGTGCGCCGATAGTCCGCTGCTCCGTCGGCAGATCGGCAAGCCCGTCGATGGCACCGGCGATATCACGAAGTTCGGTAACGCTCAGTTCACGCGTGCCAGAACCCACAAGCTTTCCGACCCAACGCGTCAGGAAGACCTTGTTCTCCGGTGTGAGGTCGAGGGCCTTGAGGGGAGCGCAGCCGGTGGGCGTGCCATTCTTGAGGGGGAGATAGGTGCCGCCGGCGGCGCGGACATAAAGGTCCGCGCCGCGGTCCTTGTCGAAGAAGACGACATGCGGATCGTGTTTCTCAAGCTGCGACAGCATGAAGTTGACGATCACCGTCTTGCCGGCGCCGGATGGGCCGCACATGAACGTGTTGCCGAGATCGCCATAGTGGAGATTGAAGTAGTAGGGCGACCCGGATGCCGTCTTGAGCAACGCGACGGCCGGTCCCCATTCGTTGCCGTCCTTATGTCCGATCGGATAGGAGTGGAAAGGCGACAGCGCTGCGAAGTTGCGGGACGTTATCGCTCCCGATCGTGCGCGGTAGCGGAAATTGCCCGGCAACTGCGCCCACCAGGCGGCCTCGAGACCGAGATCCTCGCGAGCAACGACCGCGCCTCCGTTCGTCAGGCTGGCGCGGGCCTTGGCCAGATTGTCCGTCAATTCCTTGACCGAGGCGGCGAAGACGGCAAGCGTCAGGTGATGCTCGCCGAGCACGAAGCGGTTCGATTCCAGATCGTCCATCGCGTCATCGAGCTCGCCGATTTGCGAGGCCGCCTTGTCGCCGCTGCTGACCAACTGGTTCTGCTTGCGGCCCATGATAACGCGGGCATCCGCCTTCGAGGCGAAGCAGAAGGATTGCGACAGGATCAGTTCGAACGGACTGGTCAGAACGCCGTCCAGCATGCCCGTCCTGGTGCGGGCAGGATATTCCTTGATGCTCAACATGCCGGTAAAGCGGCTTTCCGCTTCATGGCGGATTTCGATCGTCTCGCGGCCGATGATGACACGATCGGAATAGATGGCCGAGGAGATCCGGCCCTCGGTCAACGGGACCGGCTCACGCCGGCCGCCGACCAACTGGTGTAATACCTCGCTCGGCTCGGAAAACAGGACCCCGTCGTGATCATAGAGGGAGAGCACGCGCGGCTCGAAGCGTTTCAAGCCGGCAACGACGTCCACGACCTTGTCCTGAAGGTGCTTCAGCGCCTCCTGGTCCAGTTCCACGCCTGAATGGTATCGCTGCCGCAATCGGGATAGCAGCTTCGCGGCCTTGTCGGCCGGATCGCGCGCCGGCGACCAGAGGACGGTGAGGTAGAGGTCGTTGCGAAACAGGTCCTCGCGCACCATGCGCTCGCGATACTTTTCGTTGAGCGCGGCCGAAAAAGGTGTTGCGAACGTCCCGTCCGGGTAGTCGCGATCGCGGCGTCGAATGAGATGCGTCCACAAGGCGAGCCGCTCATCCGCGATATTGCGATAAAGCGTATTCAGATCGCGGTGCAGCGCGTTGAGGTCGAGAACATCGGCAGTCTCGAAGGACACGCCATCGAGCGCCACCATCACCATCAAGGTGCGGGAGTCGAGCGCGACGGTGGTTTCGTCGATATGGCGCACATAGGGGATGAAGGTTTCCGGTGTGAGTTCGCGCGATTTGAGAGTGGTGACGCTAGGCATATCCGAGGTCCCTTTCGTCAAAGCGCCGGACAAGCTTCAGCGGCGAAAGCGTGGCTCCGCCCCAATAGGCGCCGTTCCGGGTCCGGCCGCGCGTCTCGACCCAGGCCACCAGGATCCGGAACATGTTGTGGTCGTGCTTGACCAGCGCCCGGAAGACGAAATGGAAGACCACGCCGACGAGCGCATAGGCGACCGAGCCGGCCGCGAGGTAGAAGATCGTGGTCGCCATGACGTTGATGCCCATGGCTTCCATCGTGACGCCCGCGATCATCGCCGGACGCGTGCAGGCGATGAACAGGGTGTCTTCCTCGAGCTCGAGTCGCGCGGCTGCCATATGGTCAGCTCCCGATGATCGTGCTGACGAGTTCCGAGGAGCCGGCGATTACGCCGATGCCGACGATCCAGTAGCCCGCGCGGCGCAGGTCCATGTAGCCGAACATCCAGGCGAGCGCGATCAGGATGACGGCGATGGTGGCGAACAGCCTGAAGATGTTGCCCTGCAAAAGATCGACGACGTTCTGCAGGATCGTCTCGATGCCGGCCGCCTGCGCAAAAGCCGGCTCGACCAGCATCGCCACCACAGCGAATGCCATCGCAGACGGGGCCGCAAACGCGCGGATACGGGAACTGAAAGTCATTCACTCTGCTCCATTTGATTGTTCTGAAACACCAGGACGGAAGATCCGCGGCGGCTGTTGAAGACGTCCCATGTGGGCGCGGTCGCGATTGAGGTGGTTTTCTGCTGGGAGTTCTCCGCAACCACTTCTGCGACGACGTCGACGGAGGCGGCAGGATCGTCAATCCCCCTCCCCTCCCCCGTATCCGTGATCGTCAGCCGGGCGATGGTCGGACCAAGCCGTTTGATTTCGCGGCGAACCTGATCGTCATAGTTCACCATCGCGCCAACCGAGGGATCGTCACGGCCATAGTAGGACTGGAGCATCACTTGCTCGGCCCTGGCTGGACCCGCGCCCGCCTTGACGGCAAGACGGTAGTAGCCGTCCAGCAGCGTGGCCGTGGCTTGCAGGTTCAGGCAGGGATCGAAGGCGTCGGAAATGGAGAGCTTCATCTTTTGAAGCTCCTCCACCCCGATGCCACCGAGACCAAGCTGAATATCGTGATGCTCGGCCGCCAGCGATGTGGCGATCTCGATCGCCTCGGCCTTCGATGCCGGCTGCTTCTTGAGCGGCCGGCCGCTGTTGATGCGAATGTTGAAAGGCGCGAACCGGCTCTCAAGACTGATGACGCCAGCCAGTGTTTCGGACGCAACAAAGGGTGCGCAGGTCTGCGCGAGGTCGACGAAAACGATGGGCATGTTTAGAACCAGACCCTCTGCTTGCCGACGCCGTCGATCGTCACATCGATGTATCGAGGTTTCTCGCGCACCAGGGGACGGCTCAGGGTGTAGGCCATGCACTGGTAGCGGCCATCGGTTTGCTGCCAGCGTGGCGAGATCACGGAGCCATTACTCCCGCCGGCATTATCCCGGTCGCGACGGCAATGACTGTCGCTCACCGGCTGCATCGACGTCGACACGCAGGTTCCGTCGCGCCCGGTCGGGCCATAGCCCGCTGACAGACGGTAACCGTCGTTGCAATAGTAGGGTTCGTATCGAGGGCGGGAGCTTTGGAAGCCGACGCCGCTGCATGTCGGGAAGGAACGTCCCTTGGCGAGCCATCTCCAGAGTTTCTGGATAGGCGGGCGGCACTCAGCGTATTGTGTCGGGCCACCAGGATTGGATAGGCACAGGATAACCTGGCAACCCCACTCGTCGGCACGCGCGCTTTGCCCGGAACTGAGATATAGTGAACCGAACCCTAACGCCGCTATGACCGTTCGAAAGAAAAGGCTCTTCATGCCCCCTACCCTCCGATTGAAATTTCGTTGGACGGGATGCGAAGAATCGTCTCGCCCTAACGCTCATACTATGTAAATAATAGATAGTTAAATCGATGGCAAGCAAATTGAGTGACCGATGGCAAACACAAGCACTGTCTGTCTTCGCCGTGCGTGAAATCCTCGACAAACCCCTTGAGGACGAGAGCGCGCAATCGCGCATCAAACAGATCGGGATGATCAATATCCTCTATATGATGCACCAGGCGCACGAGAAGCTAACGCTCTCAAATATCATACAGTTTACGGGGATGACACGTAGCGGCGTTATCGAAACGATCGACATCCTCGTTAGGCGGGGAATTCTGACGGAGTCTCTCGGCAAGAATTCTCAAGGGCGAGGAGTTGCGAGACAATTCGAGCTTTCGTCGCGTTTGCTCGACAATCTCCGTGCCACGTGACCGTGCGAACGAAGCGATAAACTATAAGAAAGATCGCTAGTATGCTTGCTAGGCACACACACTCGCGTTGCACTTAAGGAGATTGTCTAGTCTGTCGGGGATGGCTTGCTGTTGGCGGAGACCATCCTCCTTGCCGCGGCGTGCAGCGGACATTCCTCGTCACGAATCGCATGGCGAACGGTTCGTAGCCTATCCACTCACCGGGAGAAGGACAGGGACGCCGCATCTTCGGCGCGTATCGTCTACGACGTGATACCACCGAGACTACCCGCTACAATCGCACTGAGGAATGGATGTGATTCCCCTGAAGGCACCTTGAGTCGCATATAGAGGTTGCTTTGGCGCCAAACCTGGGGCGAAGAATGTCAACCGGCCCCCTTTATCGACTCTTTTTTGTCTATGTTCGACGGCAGCGGAGAAAGTTGCCAATGGCTTGTTTTGATAGGGGAATTTCGATGGGTTGCTGGAATTCGTTGCTGGACTCAGCAATGCATTAAGGTTCTGTTAACCTTAAATATCTTGCTGATCGATCGAAATCGGGCATTAGTGTTCATCTGCGGAGTTTGGTCAAATGGCGGCCTTCAGCCGCATATCAGACCCGACAGGCGAGAAAACGATGAACACCGCAAAGGCCAAGGCAAGCCGCAGTTACCCGCTCCGTTCGAAAATCCGTGAGCAAGCGGCATCCCTTTCGACCAAGCTGCAAGAGCATCAGACGAATATTTTTCCACCGCACGCGCGGAAAGGAATTCGTGCGTTCAATCCATCAGAGGCGGCGAAGCTTTTAGGAGTTGCCGAAGGCTATCTACGTACGATCGCAGTTGAACTCGAGCGAAAAGCCTCCGACAGTGGTGAACTGAAGTTTAGCCCAACGATTGCGGGCGGACGACGCATGTATTCTGTCGAGGAGATCTCGGCGATTCGCGCTTACCTCGATAAGCCCACCAGGTCGACAGGACGGTATTTGCCTCATCGTCGGGCGGATGAGGAGCTTCAGATCATCTCGGTGATGAACTTCAAGGGAGGATCCGGTAAGACCACGACTTCGGCCCACCTTGCGCAATACCTTGCCTTGAGGGGCTATAGAGTGCTGGCCATTGACCTGGACCCGCAAGCTAGCCTTTCCGCGCTGTTTGGGAACCAACCAGAAACCGACGTTGGCCCAAATGAGACGATCTACGGTGCCATTCGATACGACGAGGAGCGTCGTCCCATTCAACAGATCATTCGGGGAACCTACATCCCTGATCTTCATCTCATCCCCGGCAATCTCGAACTCATGGAGTTTGAGCACGATACGCCGAAGGCTCTCCTGCAACGTAAGCCAGACGACGTCCTTTTCTTTGCCCGGCTGCAGGCCGTCATTCAAGAGGTGGAAGACGCGTATGATGTTGTCGTAATAGACTGCCCACCTCAACTAGGCTTTTTAACGCTCTCCGCCCTTACGGCTGCGACGTCGGCACTCATAACGATCCACCCTCAAATGCTTGATGTGATGTCGATGAACCAATTCCTCTCTATGATGAGTGCCCTACTTGACGAGATCGCTGAGGCCGGCGCGGAAGATCGAAGCAATTGGATGCGCTATCTCATCACGCGATTCGAACCTACTGACGGCCCTCAGAATCAAATGGTCGCATTTCTTCGCTCGATGTTTGGTGAAGACGTGCTTGTCAATCCAATGCTGAAAAGTACGGCCGTTTCAGATGCAGGCATTACAAACCAGACTCTGTTCGAGATCGACCGTAGCCAATTCCACAGGGCGACCTATGACCGCGCGCTGGAATCGATGAATAACGTCAATGCCGAAATCGAATCACTGATTAAGTCGACATGGGGTAGATCATGAGCCGGAAAAACCTCCTCTCATCTCTGCATACCGAGAGCAAGCAAGAAGCAAGCGCCGCGCCGCCCCCTCACCCGAGACCATTTTTGGATGCCGGGAAATCGAAACCAATGGCTGCGGTCACGAAGACGCTTGGCGATCTCAACGATAGGAGTCGCCGCGCAAATGAAATTGAACGGAAGCTGGCAGAGGGCCAGTCTGTCGTTGAGCTGGAGGCCGACCTGATCGAGCCCTCATTTGTTCAAGACCGCATGGAAGGTGATATCGACGGGTTAAAGGCTTCCATCAGAGAGCAAGGACAGCAAGTCCCGATTCTCGTCCGACCGCATCCCGATCAGGCCGGACGATATCAGGTCGCGTTCGGTCATCGACGCCATCGCGCACTCCGTGAACTTGAACTGCCAGTGAAGGCTGTGGTGCGCGCTCTTTCCGACGAGGAGTTGGTAATTGCGCAAGGACAGGAAAACAATGAGCGCGAAGATCTCTCATTTATCGAGAAAGCCCGCTTTGCGGGACGCCTGAGGGAGAGGTTTTCACGTGAGATTATCATGTCGTCCCTGTCGATCGACAAGAGTACCCTCTCAATCATGCTACAACTCGTCGACGCTCTTCCGCTTGAACTCATCGAAGCGATTGGCCCGGCGCCAGGCGTCGGGCGGCCCAGTTGGCAACAGCTAAGTGACTTGGTTGCTAAGACGCAAGATGGTGGGGTCGATTTGGTCAATCATGCCCGCTCGCTCGCAGGCTTGTCCTCAGAAGAACGCTTCAAGCAGACTTTGGCCCACCTGAGGCCCCGTCGCGTTGAACGGGGCCTTCCCGATGTCATGTCGACCTCCGATGGTGGCCGACTGGCTCAGGTGAAGAATAGTAAGTCAAAACTCGAGATCACGATCGACAAGAAGGCGACGCCAGCATTCGCGGCCTTCGTGCTCAACCAGTTGCCGGCGCTCTTTGAGGCGCATGAAGCTGCAAATCAGAGGAAGAAGGAAGCTTAAACCGCAAAAGAAAAGAGCCCCAAAACGTCGCCGTCTCGGAAGCCCTGTTCTGTTCTCTAAGCAAGCTCAGAATCGCATTTCCGGGAATCTCCGTCAAGAGTCTTAGGCGCCTTTTTTGGCGAACAAATTTCTTTTGCCTGCTGACAGGTGAAGAATGATGGAAACCGGGAATATTTCAACGCCGTTTGGACGGCGATCGGTATCGCTTGCCGAAATTCGACGACAGCGAGCTGTGTCCGAGAGTAAGGCAGCAGAGAGGTCGGTCGACAAGTGGAAGGTGCTTCGAGACGCGTCGGCAGCAATGACGCTCCTTGGCATTCACTCAAACAGTGTAGCAGTCCTTGATGCACTGATAAGCTTCTATCCGGAGAGTGAATTCCGCCCGGATGCGCAATTGATCGTATTTCCCTCAAACATGCAGCTATCCCTGCGTGCTCACGGTATGCCGAACTCAACAATGCGCCGACATCTGGCTTTGCTTGTGGACGCAGGTTTGATCATTCGGAAAGATAGCGCCAATGGAAAGCGCTACGCTAGGAAGGACAAATCTGGGTCCGTTGAATCGGCGTTTGGCTTCGACCTTTCTCCTTTGCTCGTCCGCGCCGGCGAACTGGCCACAATGGCGCAAGAAGTCATGGCTGAGCGGGCTGCATTGAGGAGAGCCAAGGAAAGCCTGACGATTTGCCGACGCGACGTGAGGAAGCTTATCACAGCAGCATTGGAGGAGGAGGCACCAGGAAATTGGTCGTTGATTGAGGGTACGTACTTAGCGCTGGTCCAGCGAATTCCGAGATCCCCGACGGTGACCGAAGTCAGGGAACTCTTGGAGGAGATGCGAATGCTGAAGGAGGAAGCTCTCAATCTCTTGGAAGATAATGAGAATGACGCGAATCCTAGCATCAATCATGCTCCTATTGAGCAGCACATACAGAATTCAAAAACCGAATCCTTTTTTGAATTTGAACCTCGCTCAGGAAAAGAGCGGGGCGGCAATCTCAGCGATAATATTGAGCCGCAGCGCTCGCAATTGAAGTCGTTTCCACTTGGCTTGGTGTTAAGGGCTTGCCCAGAAATTTGCGACTATGGTCCAAATGGCGCTATTGCCAGCTGGCGTGATCTTATGTCGGCTGCTGTGGTAGTTCGCTCGATGATGGGGGTGAGTCCGTCGGCGTACCAAGATGCGTGCGAGATAATGGGGGCAGAGAACGCGGCAGTAGCTGTCGCGTGCATCTTGGAGCGAAACAACATGATTAATTCCGCGGGTGGATATTTGCGAAATCTGACACATCGGTGTGAGATTGGCGAATTCTCTATCGGTCCGATGCTTATGGCATTGCTGAATGCGAGGAGCGACGGCCAGCGTAGAGCCGGTTAACGGTGTTTGCAGCTGCAAACTGCACTAAACTATTGATCGTAAAGAATTATTCTCTCGCGACCTTTGGGGAACCGTCAAAGTGCTCGGACTTGACGACGGGGAACGATATCTCGGCTTGCTTGGTGTTGGCGCGATAGCTCGGCCTATTTGGTGGAATTGGCGGCCAAATGGAGCTGAGGGAATGTCATAGACGCGACGGTCGTGGTGCGGGCGACGCTTTGCGCTAATCCCTCAGGATTTCAGGACGTCTGCGTTCTGTTGAAGTTGAGAACATCGCCACTGCTGTCTCGTGCATCCTTAAAAAGCGTAGGGCACATCACACCCTCCGGCGGCGACCTCCGTGATTTTACGCGCAAGGCGACGTCCGGCGAATTCAACCTCGGGCCGATGATCATGGCGTCGACGCGTGCGAATGCTGGCCCGGACATGAAAACGGCGTAGCGTGAAGTTCGGAGTGAGAACCACGCCGAATGCCGAAGACCCCGTTGCTGATTTACTCCTGCGGAACGAGGCCGTCGAAGACTTCAAGCAGAGCATCGACGATTGCCTGGCCGAGCGCGTTGGCGCTTTCCGCGACCCTGCTATCATCGCCCCCGCGAGCAGCCATAGCAAGATTGCCGCCTTGTTCAGCTATGATGGCGGTGGCGCGTTCGATCGCCCATTGCGCGAAATCGGAGCGGCTTTCGATCGTGACGGTTTCCACGGTTTCATCTTCCCTTGGACGGCGCTTGCGGTTGACCAGTGTGAGGCCGAGCTTTGCCCGCTACTCAATGCCAGTGTCAACGAGGCCAATCCGCTTTGCGCGGTCGAGAAGATTTTTTACGGAGGATGGCGCCCATCTCGTCCCGCCGCGGGGCGTCCGCTCATGGAGCCGTTCAAGCTGGGTGGCGATCTCTCTAATCGTCAGGTCTGGATCTGACGAATGGATTCCGGCGACGAGGCTCATCAAGCGATCTTCTGGCGGCCGGGCAGGGGACTTCTTGAGCAGCCCTGGATCAGCAAGGTGCTCCGTGACCAACCATTTCACCGCGCGACGGAGGCGCTCAGCTGTCCAGTCGCTCCCTCGCTGCTTCAGCATGCGGGCGATCTCGTCCCAGGTATGATCCGGCCGCATACGCTTTACCGTCGGAAGCCACTGGTTGAGCGACACTTGGATACGTTTTCCGTAGGCCTCCTTCTGGGCCGCGGTCACCTTGGCGAGCATCTCGGGCTCGCGTTCACGAATGCCGGGGTTGCCCGGCCGCTTGCCCTTCGATTTCGCCGCACGGATGCCCGCCTTGGTTCGCTCGGAAATCAAAGCGCGTTCGAGCTGGGCGACAGCGCCGAGGACCTGGAGAGAAAACATGCCTTGCGGCGTGGTCGTGTCGATAGGGTCCCGTAAAGAACGGAAATGCGCATTCCGCTCGCCCAGCTCCTCTATCACCGCGAGAAGATGGCTGACGGAGCGAGCCAGACGGTCGAGGCGGACGACGACCAGCGTGTCGTCGGCGGAGATCTCGCGGAGGAGCTTCGCCAGCGCCGGCCGAGCGCGCGATGCGCCGGATCCATGCTCCTGAACGATGATGCTGCAGCCGGCCGAACGCAATTCGATTTCCTGCGCTTCTGTCGCCTGCTCGTCCGTCGAAACGCGGATATAACCAATCAGGCGACCGGAGGGAGAGCGGGTCATTGCCTACGATCCGCCGTCAGCAGGTCGATCAACGCGGGATTGATGTAGAGATTTTCCCGCCCGGCCTTTGCCTCTCTCAGGAGACCGTCATCGACGAGAGCCTTGAGATAGACCGACGCGGCCTGGCGCTTTGCGATTCCGGCCGAGACGAGGTCGCCGATCCGGCAATAGGGGTTGACGAAAATCACCTCGGCGAGTTCGCGCGAATAGATCTTGGGCAGATCTCGGCGGATACGGGCGCCGGTTTCATCGAGAAGGTCACGGATAGCGTGGATCTTCGCGCTCGACCACAAGGCGGTTTCTCGGATGCCCTCCAGCATGTAGAGGATCCAGTCCTCCCACGCGGCGTCGGTCGTAACCCGCAGCAGCCGGTCATAGTAGGCGCGTTTGTTGCCGATGATGTAGCGGCTCAGGTAGAGTACCGGAATGTCAAGAAGCCCCTTGTCGACGAGATAGAGCAGGTTGAGCACCCTGCCGGTGCGGCCGTTGCCATCGGTGAACGGATGGATCGCCTCGAACTGGTAATGCATGACGGCGAGCCGGACGAGCGGATCGATGTCCTCTGCCTCGTGAATATACCGCTCCCAGTTTGAAAGCTTATCCAGGAGCACGGCGCGGCCTTCCGGCGGCGTGTAGATAATCTCTCCGGTCGCGTCGTTGAGCAAGGCGGTCCCAGGCGTTGCCCTGATGTCGAGATCGACACCCTTGATGGTCCGGCAGACCGCCACAGCCATCGCGATCGACACCGGGCGCTCGTTCAGCATGGCGAAACCCTGGTGGAGGGCGGTTCGATAGCGCAGCGCTTCCTTCGTCGCTGAATCCGGAGAATTCCCGGCCTCGTTGGCGAACCGGAACAGACGATCGGTCGTCGTGACAATGTTCTCGATCTCCGAGCTCGCCTGCGCCTCGAGGAGCGGGATCGAGTTGATCAACACCGATTGATTTGGAATAAGCCGCCCGGAGGCCTTCAATTCGGCCAGCGCCGCTCGTGCCTCGATACAGGCTTTCAGCACAGCCTTGGTTTCGATATCCTGCGTCGGCGGGAGAGCCGGAAGATCGTTGAAAGCGCGATCAGGTTGAAACGCCATGCGGAAACAGCCTTTTCCGGCTCATCTTGGCGCCGGATATGTCGATGGCGACGACATGTCGCCAGAATATGTCGATGGAATCGGAATCTATCGACATATGAGGCCGCCGGCAAGACCTCTGTTCAAGTCCACCGCACGAGGATAACCGAACGTTTGTAAACGTCTCTAGGCTGCTGCTTTCGCATGCAAGCGAGGCGGAAACCCCGGAAATCCAATGGTTATGGTCGCCAAAGGGAGCACCGACGGAACTCTGTTCAATCGAGCACGACATTGATACCTATTGTCGCTTTTACTTCCCGATTTCAATTGAAGCGCTAAGCGAAAAATCTGGTCCCCGAATTGTACCTTTCCCGCCCCATGTTGGAGTAGGGGAGGGGGACGCCGGATACCCTTCTGCGGTCGAATTGGGTTGGATGATCGAGCGCAGGGCTGTAAATCGAGCCATCACGAAGGATCGGAATCGGGATGAGCTGGAAACTGAAGCGCGTCAGGCAATGTGCGAAATGTCCTTGGAAGGTCTCCACGAACCCCCACGATATCCCGCACGGCTACAGCGAGACGCTGCATCGCTCTCTGGCCAGCACCATCGCGGCGCCCGGATCGCTGGTGGGTACGGGTCGGGCCATGGCCTGCCATAAGCATCCTCCGGGAGAAGAAGCCCATTGTGTCGGCTGGCTGATGAACCAGATCGGGGCCGGCAACAACATCCCGCTGCGTCTTCAGGTCAGATCCTGCGAGAACTTCGACGCCGTTGTTCTCGACGGTCCGCAGCACGAGCGGTTTCAAGACACGCGGCCGAACGAGACCGCCTGACAGCAGGGGAGGGCTCTTTCAGCCGGCTGCGGCCGATCAGAGCCCCGACGCCTTGGTGAGGTTATTGCGGAACCTGTCGCGCCGGCGCTGGTATTTGCGCGTCATCTCCGCCGAGGTATGGCCCAGCTGCTTCTGCACGTAACGCTCCTCGATCTCGGCCGACGAGGCAAGACCGGCGCGCAGCGAGTGGCCGGCGAACAGGAGCACGCGCTCGCCATCGGGAAGATCGGCGCGGATGCCGGCGGCTAAGGCCGTCTGCTTAACCAGGCGGGCGACATGCTTGCCGGAAAGGCGCTCGACGTCGACGGTCTTGTTGTCCTTGAAGATGCGCCGGAAGAGCGGGCCGCGCGCAATCTTGCCGAAGCGGATCCAGCGCTCGAGCGCTGCCACGGGGCAGGTGTTGTCGGCGGCGCCGCGGCCGACTTCGACCTCACGCCAGCCGGTCTTGCCGCGCAATGTGACGAGGACACCCTGGTTCGGGAAAATCTCGATCCAGCCATGGCCGTCGCTCTGATCGTCTCGGACAATATCGAGACCGACGATCTCGGAGCGCCGCAGGCCGCCGGCGAAGCCGAGAAGAAGGATGGCGCGGTCGCGCAGCCCGCGCAGATCATGGCCGAGCGTGTCGATCATCGCCTTGATGTCGTCGCCCAGCACGGCCTCCTTCTGCCGCGGCGGCTTTCCGTGCTTTCGGCGAATGCCGGCGAGCACCGTCGCGATATGCCGGTCGGCGCGATCCATCGGCATGCCGCGCTGGGTAAAGTTCCAGACGAGACCGGAGAGACGGCGCTCGATCGTCGCGACGGAAAGAGCAGGGGAACCGCGCTTCGCGTCGCCGGCGGCGGTGCCCGAGGCACAGGCGCTGATATAGAGGCCGATGACCTGGCTCGATGGCGGAGCCGGGTCGAAACCTTCGCGGCGGCACCAGGCGGTAAAATGCCGCCAGTCCTTGGCGTAGGCGTCGCACGTGTTTTCCGAGCTGGCGGCGTTGGCATAGGCCGTCGCGGTCGCAACGAGGGCTTCCAGCCGCGCCGCCGGCGGGGACGCGGCCGTCGATATGACGAGGTCGCGCGGGCCGGGGGAGGGGATTTCGTCGATTTCGGGCGGTTTTGCCGGAGGATTTTCCATGGTTCGGGAGGCTATCATTTTACGTCCGATAAGCCAAGTTTATCAATCATTATAGAGCAAAGACAAGCTGTGCGGTTTACGTCGCAATATATAGCATAAACCGCGCACCCATTATAGGATGGCGGCCATGGATTCGCCCATCACCCCTCTCGCCGCGGCGCCGGTGCTCTCCACTGCCTTGCCTGGCTGGACCCTGCCGCGTGGCCGCGAGCCGGACGAACTCACTGCCGCCTTCGCCGCCGGCATCGCTCTGAAATCACTGGACGATCTTGTCCGCTCTGCACCCGTCTGGGCCGGCTGCTGGCGCGCGCGCCAGGCTCTGAAATGTGCTGCCGTCGCAGTCCGGCTGATGGGCCGCAGCGAGGACGAGCCCGCGTTGCGGGATGCGCTCTTGCGGACGGCTGCTGGCGACGATCCCGGCCCGGCCGGAAAGGTGTTTTTGGCCACCAAAAGGCTTTCCACCCGAAAACCCGCTTTCTCCTCGAAAGCGGTGGCCGAGCTTGCCGATCTGTTGGAATTGGCCTGGGACGACCGGCTGGCCGCGGTCGTCGACCACGCCGACGACGCGCTGCAATCCGGCCGTCCCGCGCCGCTTGCCGCGGCGGACCTGGTGAGCGCCATCTATGCTGCGCGCCCGGATGCCGAATCGCTGGCCTGGGCGCTTGCTGACATGCTGATCGCCACGCTGCTGACATGGGATTTTGCCGTGCCGCTGCTGATGGCCGAGCGCTATGGGCCGGCCTTCAAGACGCTTGGGGGCAGGGGCCGCGTGCACCCGCGGGAACCGGCCTTTGCCCGGGCCGTCTGCCTCGCCCTCACCGAGGCAACAGGCGGTGCCCTGCGCACCGCCGGCGAGATTGCGCGCCGCGCGGAGACGCTGCGCGCCGCGATGCCAAAGGTTCGCACCAAGGGCGCCGGCGCCGTCATCGCTAAATTGCTCGAAGAGGACGCCGTGGCTGCCTCGGCGCCCGGCAACAATCTCTCGCGCTGGGCGGCGACCCGGCTGTTCGACCGGCTGGAAGGCTTTGGCGCCGTGCGCGAATTGTCCGGCCGCAGCGCGTTCCGAATCTATGGATTGTGACGATGGCTGAAACGGAGGCTGCGGGCAAAACACGAACGTCTCGGACGAAGGACGCACGCGAACGCTTGTTGGATCGGGAGCTGTCGGATCTGCCACTGGAGCTGCGCTGGCGCGAATGGATGCTGCGGGTCGAGGCGGTAAACTTTGCCGCTGCCGAGCCGGTTGGCCGGGAGACGCTAGCCCGTGTCCTCGGCAAGGACTGCAGTATCGACCTGCTGATCGATGACCTGCAGGAAGAACTCCGTGACCGGCCCTATGAGATCGTCTTCGTCGCCGGCGGCTGGCAGCACCGAACGCGTTCGCGTTTCGCCGTTCCGATTAGGGCGTCGCAGGCCTCGACGCGGAGTGCGGCGCCGTCGCTGTCCGATTTCGACGCCATGGTGCTGATGGCGATCGCCTATTTCCAGCCGATCACCCGCGGCGACCTGTCGAAAATCTTCGGCAAGGAGGTCGGTCGCGACACGATCGCCAGCCTGCGCAATGCCGGCTTCCTCGCTTCCGGTCCGCGCAGCCCGACGCCGGGTGCACCCTACACCTATGTGACGACAAGACAGTTTCTCTCGGCCTTCGGTCTGCAGACGTTGCGCGACCTGCCCGACGTCGAGGCGCTCGAGGACGCGGGGCTGCTCAGCCGGAAGGAGGGGGGATGAAAGAGTTGATAAGGCGCAAACCGCGGCCGCCGAGATCGGCATGAAAGAGCATGACCGCTTGGCGCTCCCGCGAAAAATGATGGAGCGGAAACTGTCGGGGAGGCGGATCTCCTCGAAACTGCCGGAGCTTGTCGATCTCGTCATGGCGACACCGCTCGTTCATGCCGGGACGGTCACCAAAACGCTCGGGGTCACGCCGCAGGCGGCGAGGCGGATCGTGACGGAGCTTGGGCTTCGCGAAATGACGGGGAGGGGGAGGTTTCTAGCGTGGGGTGTAATCTAGAGAAATCCATTCCAAAAAGGGTTCGAATTCACGAGCGCCTTATGGCAGGGCGATCGGCGCTTCCTCCGCGCCGAGCTGTCCCATGCGGCGTCTTACCGTCCGATTACGCGAAAGCGATAGGGTTCCGCTCCGTGCTGAGCATGCGCAAGCACATCTACGGCAAAATTGAACACGCTGGGCGGATCGAGCCCCATTTCGCGTCAAAAATCGCGGATACTCTCAGTAAAGTGAATTGGCTGTTGTAATTTAACACAAAAGGCGAGTAAGCCTGCCTACTCGGACTAGTTGAGTAGGTCGAGGCAATGGCATGGATGACCGAACGTGACCAGACGAGTTGCGACGGCAAGGGGGGAACGTGCCACTATTCAATGATTGGTGCGACAGTGATCATCAGCAGGATGGCCGCAAGCATCTTCGGCGCCTGACAGAACTCGACGGTGGGCGGGCGGCAATCGCCGATCGGCTTCCAGATATCCTTCGCTCGCACTACGACGACATGGAGCGCATTGCCGATGACATCCGTGATCTGGGCTTTCCTGGCGCTGCCGCCCTATTGGCTGAGCGCCTTCCCCGAACATCACGTGCACGATCAGGCGAACTCGGCGAAATCTTAGCAACGGAACTTGTTGAGGAGCAACTTGGCTTTTCCGTTCCAGTTCGGCGACTTCGCTACAAAGATGGACGCGAGATGGCCTTGCGAGGCGACGACTTTATCGGAGTGCGTATGGACGCCGCCGGCGATCTCTTCCTGCTAAAGGGGGAGGCCAAGAGCCGTGCGCAACTGGCGGGCGCGACAATATCCGAAGCCCGAATGGCCCTCTCCCGCGACAACGGCCGTCCGACTGCGACTTCCCTGCTTTTCATCGCCGACCGATTAATGGAGCGCGAAGATGAAAGCGCGACGGTCGGACGTGCGATACGCAATGAAGTGGCCAATCGAGCAGTACCTGCGACACGCATAGACCACGCTCTTTTTACGATGTCAGGAAATGCAACACCTCAGGCGCTCATTGATGATCTTCAGGCCGCCGGTCCCGAGCGGACGCACACGGTTATTCATCTTCGCATCGTTGATCACCAGGAGTTCATAAGGCTTTCGTACGAAGGAGCTCTCGCCCTTGGAAACGATTGAGGAGCTAACAACCTTCCTAAACCTGGTCGCTGCAGACGGCGCCAGAGGCCGGCTGCAGGCTCGCGGTGAGGCGCGTTCTATCGTTCGTCAAGACGGCGTTCTTCCAGACGACGCGCCTGCATTCGGCAACACGATCGACACGGATCTTGCAGAATACGCCTTATCGCTGTTGCGGGCATCCATGGCTCTTCGCGAGGCGCAGGGCGAGCCAGAGGTTTGGCGGAGAGGCTTTGCACGGGCCGGCAATGCGTTTGAGGCGCTGGTTCAAAATGGCGCGCCGGATGACGTCAACCGAGGTTTTTATCGCATAGCAGGCGCCGCATCATATCATCTTGCAAGTTATTCCGCATTGGCCTTTTCGCTAATTTCACAGCGAACTGACCGGCCGAATTTCGCACCACCTGAGGAAGCACTAGCGTTTCTCATCCTGCGAGACCTCGACAGGCTGGGCACGCAAGCAAGAAATTGGCTTCTCGATCCGGCCCATGGCGACGAGAGCGTTACGCGGTCTGCAGCGGAAGGTGAGCTTGACCCGGACGATGTGGTAAGGCTCGTTGTCACGACGACGATCTTCCGTTCGCTCGCCTTTTTCGAATTCGCACTTCAGACGGGAGTCGCAGCCCTCGTCGATGAGGCGAGGTCGTTGTTGCGCAGAGCAATCTCCTTGGCCAAGCACGCAAGTGCGGTGAGCCTGTGGTGGACTGCACGGATCGCCCTGAACCTGATCGATGACCTGTGGGCTAGCAGCCTGCATCAAATCCTTCCCGTCGAGGGGCCGGCTGGTGCCGAAGGATATAGGGCGCTGCGGAGACTCTTTGTCGGAGAACTCTATTCCAGACGTGTTGCAGAGGTCGAACTTTGGCCGTCGCAACTGGAGGCGGCGCGGCGCGCGATAGATCTCGCTGATGATCTTGTCGTTGCTCTTCCGACGAGCGCCGGAAAGACGCGAATTGCCGAGATCGCCGCGTTAATGGCGCTCGCATCTGGTCATCGCGTTCTGATTGTAACACCACTGCGAGCTCTTTCTGCGCAGACGGAGCGCTCCTTTCGGAAGACATTTGCAAGCCTCGGGTTCACGGTTTCCTCGCTCTATGGCGCCAGTGGTGTGGCGATCGGCGATGAGGACGCCCTTCGGTCGCAGGATATCGTAATAGCCACGCCGGAGAAACTGGACTTCGCGCTTCGTAACGATCCCACCATCATCGCCGACGTTGGGCTGGTCGTCCTCGATGAGGGCCATCTCATTGGACCGAGTGAACGCGAGATACGTTACGAAAGCTTGGTGCAACGACTACTCCGCCGTCCGGACAATGCAGCCCGCCGTATCGTGTGCCTCTCAGCGATACTCCCTGATGGAGACCAGCTCAATGATCTCACCGCTTGGATACGCAGTGATGCACCCGGTTCTCCAATACAGTCGGGTTGGCGCCCCACCCGACAGCGTTTTGGAACACTCACGTGGCAGGGAAAATCCGGCCGGCTAGGCTTCGACCTCGAAGCGGGTGGCCCCTACATAAGGCACTTCATTCCCGAGGAGCCGGCTATTCGCCCACGGCGAACTCCGTTTCCCAGAGACAACAAGGAGCTGACGCTTGCGGCCGCGTGGAGGTTTTCGGCTCAGGGGAAGCGAGCGCTGATTTTCTGCACGCAACGCGACCATGTTGAAGGTTACGCGGAAACTGTTGTCGATCTTCACAGGCGCGGATATCTGGCGTCGTTGCTCGATGACCCCGCGCAGGTGGAACGCGCGCTGGCCGTCGGTCGCGAATGGTTGGGTCCAAACCATCCCGCGGTGCAATGCTTGCCCATTGGCGTCGCCATACACCACGGGCGTTTGCCGGGCCCTTTTCTCCGAGAGGTCGAGGCATTGCTTGCCGCCGGGATTCTCCGCGTAACCGTCGCCTCGCCTACTCTTGCGCAGGGGCTCAATCTGAATGCCGCCGTGCTTCTCATTCCCACACTCTATCGGGCGGGCGTGCCGCTGTCCGGCGAAGAGTTCGCCAACGTGGCGGGTAGGGCTGGCCGCGCCTTTGTCGACCTGGAGGGCCTTGTGCTTCACGTCATGTACCAGCCCGAAAACTGGCGGGCCCGAGCCTGGCGGGAGCTTGTCGGATCGTCAAAGGCCCGCTCATTGACGAGCGGTATCATTTCAGTCATCTCCGAAGTCATAACGCGTCTCGCACGGACAAACGTCTTCCTTCGGGCCGACGCTATCGAGTATCTCGCCAACGCGCAGGAAGCATGGTATCCGCAAGACCAGGCGGAGGATACGGACTCAATCGAAAGCTTGATCGAGCGGTTGGACGCAACCGTATTTGGTTTGATCGAGGCTCTCGACACCGACAGTGCGGAACTCCCGCGTCTTCTTGACGAGGCATTGACTGGCTCGCTTTGGGCACGCCAGATCGGTCGCCTCGGCCCCCAAACTCGATCGAACCAGCTCTGGGTTCTTTGGGCACGCGCAAGCCTGATTTGGAACAAGTCTACCGTAAACCAGCGTCGCGCGACGTTTGCCATGGGTGTCGGGCTTGAAGCTGGCTTGGCTATCGACGCGATAGCGGCGGATCTCACCGCTTTGCTGGATCAAGCCGATGCCGCCGCCTTGGCAGGAAACCTCCCTGTTCTCAGCGCGTCGCTCATTGGCATGGCCGAACGCCTGTTCGCGATCCGGCCATTCGTTCCGGATGTCGAGCTGCCTGGCAACTGGCGCGACCTGCTTGGTGCTTGGCTCGCTGGTACAGACGTCGTCGCTCTTGGGCTCGAAAACATGCGAGTTGTCGAGGACGCTTTTGTTTACCGGCTCGTCTGGGCGATCGAAGCCGTCCGCATGCGTCGACGCGCCGAGGGTGGTGAAAGCGATACCATTGAGGGCAGCGCCGCTGCAACTATTGAGGCGGGCGTTCCGCAGACAATGATGGCGATGCTAGTTCGAGCAGGCCTGCCCTCGCGGATCGCGGCTATGGCCGCCATCCGTGAGACCAAACCCGCTTTCGTGACGCGTGGGGAAATGAACCAGTGGTTAGGTTCAAATGAGATTGCAGCACTTAGCGACCAGCCAGACTGGCCGACAGCCAACACTGGCTCCATCTGGAAACAGTTCCGAAACGAGGCCTTATCGGGGCCAGTAGTTAAATGGGCAGCGCAGGAATGGAATATGCAAAGTGCCCTTCCAGCATTCCTCAACTGCGCGATCCCCGGTCGGATCAGCATCAACCCGGCTGACGGAGTGGTCTCGGTAACGACGCCAGATTTCAAGCACGTAGTTGGCATTAAACATCGCCTAAGGCAATTCTCTCCCCGCCTGTTGCATGTTGAATATGCGGCCGACGGCCAGAGCGCCCGAATAATAAGGATTGGCCGTGGCGAAGCCCGCTGGGAACTACCGTAGGCACCAACGCTGGGTATTGCACACGACATCACAAACCGCTTCGAAGCACTGCGTAATTCTCTTTGAGGTGTTCACGCCAATTGAATGGCGTTCAAAACACCCCTACGTTGTGGGCTTGGATGAATCGCTGTGAGTGTTCTGATGGTCGCTGAGGTTGGCCCATGGGCAAAAGAAAAGCTAGATATCCTGGCCCGCTATCTCGATTTCTATACGAAGGTCCTGAAGAACCAGCCGTGGCGCACCATCTATGTTGACGCATTTGCGGGTGGCGGGCGCGCAAAGATTCGTAGCAAGAATGAGCCGCTCGCAATGCTCGATTTATTGGAAGCGCCCGCCGAACAAGATTCTGGGCAGGCTGAATTCCTTGATGGATCGCCCAGGGTTGCGCTTAGCATAGCCAACCCCTTTTCACGCTACGTTTTTATAGAACCCGATGCTAACCGCGCCGAGGAACTGAGCGATGTCGAAGCCGAATTCGGCGAGCGCCGGCACATAACGAAACTAAAAGCGCCAGCAACAGAAGGAATTGCATGGGTCGCAGGCCAAGCAATTTCGAAGAGTAGTCATCGTGGCGTCGCGTTTCTCGACCCTTTTGGTGCGAGGCTCGAGTGGTCGAGCGTACAGGCCTTGGCGAATACCGGACTGTTCGAGGTTGTTGTGAATTTCGCGCTCAACATGGCGCTCAATCGAATGCTCCCCAATGATGGCAAAGTTCCCGTCGCTTGGGCAGACACGTTGGATCGCTACTTCGGTAGCCGCGAATGGTTCGATGAGGTTTACTCTTCTGATGCCCATGGCCTGTTCGCATCCACAGAACTCCGCAAGCGAGACGATTATTCTGACCGCTTGCTAGAATTGTATCGGCGGAACCTGAAGGACGCATTCGGCTTCGTGTCGACGCCAAGGCTGATCTGCAACACGCGTGGCGCACCGCTTTACTATTTGTTGTGGGCCGGCCCGCATCGCAAGGGCCTTGAGGGTGCAGATTACATCCTGAGAATGGGGGATAAGCTACCTAAGGTCCGGAAAGGATCCACCTAGATACAATCAGAATTCTGCTCAGCGGTTTTCAATCGGCCGTAGAAGTTGATGGAATGTCCGTTGCGGGTTGAGCCTGATAGTATCATCTACCTTAATGGTACTGGCCTTGCGGCGTTCGCCTCCGGATTTGGTCGTGACCTTGAGCTCGGGGTTACCAATTAGCGATGAAAGTATGTCGGCCGAATGCGCAGGCGTCAAATTGTAGATGCTTTCATAGAAAGCAAGGACATTAATCGCATGGCCCCGCTCGCCTAGAAGTCGAGGGACATCATCCCGTAGTTGATCAACTGCTGTTGTGCGCCCTGCTTGATCGAATAGGTAAAGATGGCCGTCTGTATGGCGAGCGTTGTAACTCAGCATATTTAGGCCGGCCCTGCCGAAATGGGCTTGCGAGCTGCTGTTGTCATGCAAGACGTTGTTATAGACTTGGCGGGCGCGGTACGACTTGGCGAAGTGGATAAACCAGTAACGCCATCCATCTGGATTGTGGATGGAGAAAGGGCTCACAAATGGCGCGCAGACCTGAAACGCATCGAATACGAGGCGCTCAGCCGTGCCCAGCCATCGTTCGTTGCTCATAGGAAAATTTAACTGTTCGATATCTCGAATTGGCAAGCCAAGGAAAGCCAGTTGTGACAGCAGGAGATCGGGGTTTGTTCGGCTCAAAAAGGCCAAGAACGACTGGATACTGAAGGTGTAGAAAATTTCGGATTGGTAGGTCCGGATTATATCTACCAAGGTGGCGCGGTCCACATAGCTATGTCCGCATTGATCCAGGTTGAACAGCACATTCGTAATTTTCGCCGATGTTAGTATCGTTTTGATCTTTGGGTAAGCGTCTTCGAATGGCTCGTTGAGGATGCTGGTCTCAATCCGAAGATTTTTGCTGGTTTCCCGCACTTCGGCAAGCAATGGAGCAATATTCTGCCTAAGTAGAGAAACTGCGGCTGGGTCGGCGTCGTTCAGAATCAAGTGGCATTCGAGGTCAATGTTGGAGAGCCCTTCGATCGCCCGTGCCAGATTTATCTGCTCGGCAGCCACCCGCATTCGGTCAACGAATATAAGCGGCGAGCCCACGGCGCCTCCAGCATATCGTCCGGCACCAGCGAAACCGTCGATAATGGCGAAGCGAAAACGTGGCTGCTGCGGGTGCTTACATCTGACGACTATATATTGCAGAACGTACTCGTGCAGAATCTTGTGTTTGCGCTTCGAGTGCTCGTCAAGTTGCGCGCCACCTTCCCAATCATACCGTTTCCTGACCACTCATCCCCCACTGTGAAAACGTTCTGTGGTCAGCTCACGATACTGCATGGATTGGCATCTGATCCCATGTGCGACCCTTATATTCTCGGCCATTTGCTTTCTTCGAACGCCGTTTGTTATCTTTGCCCCACGTTCCCCATTGCTTGAAAAAGAACGCCGTATCGTGTTCTAGGCAAGTGTTGTATATCTCATCGATCCACTCCTCCTGCAGTGGTCGAGCAGATTTGCCGCTTTCTCCGCCAACGATAGCCCAGTGGATATTCGTAAGATCTATGGCTCCGACAGAACCGATCAGCGGTTCAAAGGAGATGAAGCGAATGGCTGCCGGCACTTGACGAAGATGGTCAATGCGGTCCGTCACAGCTTTGTCCTCGACACTGGTTCCAAGCCACACGTTCGGCAAAACGTCGCCAATCACCTGGTGGATAACAGTCGCCATACGTTCTGGCCGTTTGGTGAGAATCTGGTAGTTGTGGTGTGGCGTCTCGCGCATCACCTGCCAGACTTTTAGAATGAATTCATCGGAGACCGAATCATGGAAAAGGTCGCTCATCGAATTGACGAAAATCTTGCGGGGCTTTTTCCAGGCATGCGGAATGAGGAGAGCGGATTCGTCTTCCCGCACAACCCCGGTCCAGATTGTCCTTGTACCGCTCTTACGGGTTAAGCCCACATATTTGTCAACATGCATAGCTTCCAGTCGCTTTGCCATGGCCATTGCGTAGCAGTTGGTGCATCCAGCGGACATGATGGTGCAACCCGCGACGGGATTCCATGTCGCGTCGGTCCATTCGATCTGTGTCTCAGCCATTTGCAACCCTCCGATAGTCCGGTTGATATGACATCAACATACCCTTAATTCCCGTTAATTTGCAGTGCTCGTCTTTAGATTGTAGAAATGCTGCCGACTTTTCTCCACAGTGAAAACTTTATCTCGACGACCAAGCTGAACGCATATGGCAACTTCCTTTCGGGTTTCATCCGATCTGTTACCTTCGTCTATCCACAAACCAGCCTTTTCGCCTGCGGGTGTGGGGGCTCTTTTGGCGGACAGCTTTAACGCTGATGTCAGTGCTAACCGTTCGGAATTCCCATTCCTCAAGCGGGGTCGCACGCTTCTACTTGTCGCAGATTTCGGCGGCCATCATCAAAAGCAGCATTTTGATACCTACACGTTTTTGATACTGGACTTGGCTAAAAACCAAGAATGGTTGGCGCTGCAACGCCAATTCCGTGATGCTATTCTGCCGAACCGCCGCCGAATGTCATTTAAGGCACTCAACGATGGAATGCGGCGTCAGGCACTGGTGCCATTCATGCAAGCGGCAGCTGGTATCGAAGGCTACTTGGCACAGTTTGCCATCTCCAAAGCGGGTGGATCATTTTTCACCAAGCCTGCCGAGGATGAGGTGGGCGCCGAATTATTGAAGCGATGGAAGCCGAATGTGCAAGAGCGCTTGCTCCGAGTTTTGCACCTAAGCGCATTTCTTTTGTCAGGGCTGTCCTCACCGGGACAAGACCTTCTTTGGATTATCGATGAGGACGATATTGCCGCGAACGTGAGCTTGCTTACGGACCTAACGCAACTTTTCCAGCGTGTTATGGCTTCTTATTTCTCTCATTCCCTAGGCCACATTCGCTGCAGCACAACGGGCATTGCAGATGATGGAAGTCTCGTTCTCGAAGACCTAGCGGCCATCGCGGACCTGACCACTGGGGCCTTCGGCGAGCTATGCACAGGATTTGTCAATGAGAAGGTGTTCCCTCGCAAGGGTCTGATTACGCCGTTGCCTAAACAGCTCACCTGGAAGACAAATCTTATTGCGTCTTGGATGGCTGCGACCGAAGTCAATATTCGCCGCCACACAACAATTCTGGAGTTGGGTCAGATGCCAAAAGATACTCGTATCTCTACTTTGGGGTGGAGAATGTACGAAAGAACTTTCTTTGCGTCGCCGTAGCTTGGGTATTTTCAACACGCCCGGCCCGCGGCTGATCCTAGTGTAAAGAACAGGGGGTTCAGGGGTGGACAGCGCTCAGCACATCATTGTCGGTGATGCAAAGCAAATCTGGATTTCCTAGATGTGTGTACCGCACGCTGTCGCCCTCGGCGATCGTCTTCGAAACCAAGCGCGCCATATCGTCAGCTTCAAGCCCTGTCACCTCCATTAGCCTAGCCTTGGCATTCGCCCACCAATCGGTGTCTCGAGTGTGGACGAACATGTTCACTTCTGTGCGCAGATCGGCTGCTGGCCGTGGGGAGAGCTTTTTCTTTTTTTCCAATCGGCCGATCAAATCGGAAAGAAAGTCGAGGCGAAGCATACTACCTACAACTTCACTCCAGAGTATGGGCCGCTTCGAGCCATGGACAACCGCATGCGTATACCACGCGGCGCGCATCGAAAGGCGAGCGGCAAAGAGGGCCGCATTCTTTGAGCGCACCGGAAGAAGGGTTGCGACGACGGAGGTTGCGCCACAAGTCAGAAACCCAGCGCCGGCGGTGGCGTGTGTGCGATCCGGCGAGTGAGTATCGCATGCACTGAGAACAACAACGGGAGGAGGCCGCAGCCTCCCGCGCAGTTCCCAGACGTCAACCTTCTCCGCGCCGATGTGCAGGAAGCCGGCGCCGCTGTTGCGATCATGCGACCCATGACCGTCGAAGATCATCATGGCGCCATGAAAGCTGTTGACGGCTTCGACGAACTGATCGCGGCAACTCACTATGACCTGCCGGAAATTTAGATGTTCCTTGGCAGTCTTGGTGAAGGTCTCCATCGCTATTCGGACGTCGTGGCGGATCGGGTCACTCGGGGAAAAGGAGGATACCACCAGTACTTCGCCGAACGCCTTGGGCTTGAGATAAAGCGTCTCGCTTCTCATGAGCTGAGTCATCATCAGATTGCCGGGCGTCGTTGGAATGCGTGAGACGTCCAAAGCTATTGCCAGAGGCAGATCCCCCACAGGTAGCCACTCAAGCGGTGCGTCGGCGATAAGCTTCACCCCTGTCTGGCTACTGGCAACAATATCCAGCAACGCCGGAGGGGTATAAGACCGAAGGGATCTCTGAACATTGCGAAACACACGCTCGGCCTTGCCGTTCCCACCGGTGCTTCGCCCGCCTCTCACATGGCCTGTGAAATCTGACAGTTCTGATGAAAGGTTCACCCCGTTCGGAAGCCGCAATGTGGCAGCCAGCGTTGACGCCGCGCGTAGGGTGACTGCGAGGGTTTGCACGTTCAATTCCTGAGCGCGCAACCCCATGATGTACTGGCCAGCAGGGGACATAGTTCGCAACATGGCGGCACCAGGACCAGAGAACGTGTAGCCTTTCTGCTGCTGTATGATCCGTATAGTTTCGAAAAGGCCTGCCGGCGCATCTGTGTTTGGCCTAAGGCGCTGGCGTGTGTGTGCGTATAGTGATGGAGCGATAACGATCCGATCAGGTTTTGGAAAATGGGAAAATAGGGCTGGAAAAACCCCAACGCTGTCTTGTTGTGAAATCACAGCATTCGCAGACTCCGCGATCGCATTGATGTGCGGGCTCTCATCGCCGGGGGGCGACATAAGCGGTTCCTCGCCCGCGAAGCTGAAACCGAGCGAGCGCAGCGTGACGAGGTTGGCGATCGTGCAGTTGTGAGGTTTGGCAACGAGATCCAAACGTGGAGCGGTGGGCTTACGCCATGCTTTCAAGGTTTTCCGAAGTTCGGCGATCGGGAACCCTTGCGTCCGTTCATGGAGCTTCACTGCAACGCGCCGAATATGGTCGCGCACATGGGTCCATCGCGCTCTATCTGGAGCGAGGCCGCCAGCGTCATCGGCGGAGATATGAAGAACGGGTAGTGTCTGACGACCTTCCCAATCTGAAAGTGCGCTGAAGATGGCCTCCGACGCAGAATATACAACCCAGTATGGATCGTCATGGGTGATGCGGAGCCGTAGAAAGTTGCTGATTGTGAGGGGTGTCCAACTCCAGCCCTTACCTGTGATCCGCCTTGCCTTTCTGGCCTCGAGAGGCAAGCCAAAATCAAAGATGTCTGCCGGCATTTCGGAAATCGACCGCAAGGCCCATTCCATATTGAGCATACTAGGCGAAATTCCTTGGAATATGCTTGCCTCTTCGAGGCTGTCTTCGTCCAGGACGACGACGTACCGTATCATCGATGGCCAGTTTACGTGCGGTTCCGCGTCTTTCATGAGGCTATCATTCCGTATCCGTATATCGCACCAAGTCTATGAGCGCCAAATACTAGCAGCGGCTCAATCTCGTGTTATCGGCTGCCGTAAGTGCCGCAACGCAGCGTGCCCGGTCTCACTACGAGCGGAAGCGGGAAATACTGGCTAAGGGCCAGTCGGTAGGAAAGTGGCGGGCCTGCTTATGGGGTCGAACGGTGTTACTCCTGCGTGATCTCCTAGAAAATGGAGCTGTTCTTTCAACTCATCTAGCTCGAGTGTTCTTGCCTTGATCTGGTAGCTGGCCGGAAGTGCTGCGATGCTGCCAGTTGCTTCCATCACGGCGCGGTAGATCCTTTGGAAGTCATATGGATATTGCGCATGTAGCCTCGCTTTCGGATTCTCGGTCTTCATCTCCCGAATTTTTGTGCGAAGTAGTTGAACCGTCTTTGCGATGACACGCTTGTCGGAGGCGTCACCATAAAATTTCGTTCGGATGCCCAAAACCACGCCATGTGCGATACCATCAGGCCCTTGGCCTTCCTCCAGCACCATGCTCCATGCGTTCGTGTATTGGCGCAATCTAGTAGCGATGAGGTCAACGTTGGCAGCGAAGATATCCTCAGCGTCTGCGTTGTCTGACGATTTCTTTAGGATATCCGTCTGCGTTTTTATGAAACTGGCCTGGTTTTTAGCCTCGGTCGCCTGTTCCCTCATCACTGTCCGGTTTTCTTTAAATTCTTTCCGCGTCCACGACAGCTCTTGTCGCTGTTCCCGCAGTTCTCTCGACTGTAGAAACACAGCAACCACAAGCCAGAGGAACGCGAGGGGCGCCGACGCTCCTGCCGCGTAATCACCCCATTCGTTGATTTTAAGCGGGGCGTGGACTCCGCAATGGAAGGCCCAAGCAATGATGCTCGCTGCAATGAGCCAGACCAGACTGAATACCGCCGCACCAATCATGATGCGCTTCGATCCAGTGGGCAGAGTTACCCTGTCATCATCGTCTTCCATGCGTTTGTCCCCCAGCCTTCTGGCCTTCTATCATAGGTTTTGCCAAGAGCGAGGGCATGTGATGATTCCGTTAGGGGTCGAGATATGCTCTCCCAGCTTTTCGAGCGACTTTAAAAAGCATGAAAACACGAGCTTGGACGGTAAAGGTCGTCTGCAGGAGAACTTGCGACGAGATCAACGCATCTTGGCTCGATTTCGCGTCGGAAAACTAATGAGCTTTCCGGTCTCGAGGTCCATCGCGCGCACCGCGGGCTTATGGAAAGTCTCTGGCATTATCGGATGTCCGATTTTCTCCCCAACGCCGAAAATGCCTACGAGTTGGTTGATCTCATTTGTGGGCAGGGACAGCAGATGTTCAAGGAAATCGATAGAATATTCGCCAGAATCCAAAAGAGCGTTCACACCTCGCAGCAACATTCTTGGTCGCTCCAACTCCATTGTGCTGTCGAACGGTTCTCGGTTTGGCCCTCGCCATTTTCGACGCCTCATCGAGATAAAAAGCTGACTTTTTGCGTCTTTGTCGATCATGCCGAGGTCAGACGATCTCGAGATCATCGCAGCGATTGACATGCCCCACCGCTTTTTTAGCGCGTGGAAATAATCCAACGTCGGAACGGCGACCTCTTCGAAAAAACGGTCTTTCGGGAAAAGAAAAGCCCCGGCAAAGCGGTGTGCTTGTTGCTCCAGAAGTTTATGGAGTTCTGCGTCGCGCTCCTGTTCCGACGTGACGTACTTATGGAGAATTAGATGCCCCAGTTCATGCGCCACGTCGAACCTTGCCCGTGCGGCGGTTACACTATGGACGTTCACGCCGATGAACGCCCGATTTAAAAGAGAGGACCTGAAAAAGAAGCCATCCTGCTTCTCGGACGGGATGTCTAACATCACGACGGGGATTCCGGCATTTTCCACACTCAAGACAACGTCGCGGATCGGCAGATCTTTCAATCGCCAATCTCGCCGAACGCGTTCTGCAAATCCCTCGATCATAGTCGGTGTAATCTGGCGGAAGTCGTCTGGCACATCGAGCTCAGGAATATCCGTACCGGGAAAATCCAGCTCCTCCTCCAGTGTCCAGAACAATTCGCACAGCCATCTCATTCGCTGCTCGGTCATGTCCCGGGCCGTCTTTGTCTCGGCAACCTGACTGCGCCAGAAAATTGGACCCAACGGCTCAGGCCAACTCTTTCTAGTAAAAAATTCATACGGGAACCCAAGCGCTTCTGCGATTGAGCCGAGTTTCTCTGGCGTCGGGCGATCCTGGTTGGCTTCATACCGCGTGATTTGCATCGCGGTGACACCAATCCGGTCGGCGAGAGCATTTTTGTACAAACCTTTCGCTAGCCTAGCTTCCGTCAACCTCTGTCCGGAAAATGTCGCAACACCCTTAGCCATGTGATCTCGTTTTATGCTTCTTGAGCTTCCTTTTGACGACGACGCGGTCTTCTTGAACATTCTCCTGTCGGAAAGCCTTGGAATCGTCGATCGGCTGGTTTCCAAACATCGCAATGTCGTGGAGGTCAATGCGCAATATCCAGTTTTCATACGCGGCATCCGGAATGGCGAGCATTAATGCCCCTAACTCACAGTCCCGCTCACCGAACCGAGCGCCGGATGCACCATGAAGCAGTACGGCGAGAATCCCATCTGACCAGTCAAGCAGGCTTGAAGGCCTGTCGCCCAAGTCAAGCTCAAGCTGCGTTACAACACCAGAATAGCGACTGATTTCTGTTTTATAAGCTGCAGCTTTGGGTCTGTCGCCAAAGAGAAATGCCATTGGTTCCTGCAGAATAACGATGCGGCCTATCTTTACCAAAACTTTATTTTGGCCGTTACATTTCAAGCGTTTAATGTCGTAAGGCACGCCGTGTTTTTGAGCGGCACGAACCATAGCCTTCGACACCGCTAACGCGCGACCGCGAGAGAACTCCTGAAGTCGCTGTTCTGGCGAGAATGTTGGATCTTCCAAGAGACGGTCAAAGAGAACGCGATATTCCCAAGCCGCGAAATTCGAGACACTTTCAACGAACGGTGAATCACAGTCGCTGCAGACGATACTTTTCACGTCATCACTTAGGCTCATGAATCACCGTGCGCTTGATCGATAAAGTAAAATGTACAAAATGCCTATAAAAGTAAAGTCTGAAGAGCGTGCGAGTGTGATTTGCTGGAAGCTTGGCCGGATGGAGAGGTGTATTTGAACAAACGAGGGTTAGAAAAATTACTGTAATGCCAGTCGCTTACCTCTCCTAGAATGTCCTTACCGAGGGTTCGATTCCGTTCAAGAGCAAAGCATGATGCGCGCTAGCTCAAGATTATTTTCGCAATTGCCGCGGCCGCCCCGACATGGGCGCGGCAAGCTGAGGCCGCTGCCTCCCCGTCATTGCCGTCGATCGCTGCGAAAATCTCCCTGATCTGCAATGGTCCCGATGTCATGCGGTTCGACGTCGAGAGGGTCATCACACGCAGGCGTGAGATGCGGCTGTTCAGACGGCTGACGATTTCCCAGGCGATATTGTTGCCGCCGGCTTCGAAGACGATCTTGTAGAATTCCGTCGTCGCGTCGAGTACGCCGACCGGGGAATTCTGTTTCGATGTGCGTTCCAATTCGCCCATCGCCTTGCGAAGCGCAGTCTTGATCTCAGGCCCGGCGACTTTCGCGCAATCGGCAACGGCGGTCGATTCCAGCGCGGCGCGAATCTCGTAGATCTGGCGCGCGTCGTCCCAGTTGAGGGTCGCGACGATCGGTCCCTGTTTGGCCAGCATCTCGACGAGGCCTTCTGCCTCGAGATGGCGGATAACCTCGCGGATGACGGATCGCGAGACGCCGAGCTGTTCGCACAGCGTTCGCTCCACCAATCGTTCCCCCGGCTCGAACAGGCCGCCGATGATGGCGCGGCGCATGCGATCGAGCGCGATTTCCCGAAGTGTTGCTGGCGGGGTTTCGATGCGTAGGGCGGCAAGGTTTTCGGCGTTCTTTTTCATGACCACAGTCATAGCTCCAAAAAAACTTTCAGACAATGGCTTGACACTTTGTCCGATGGTATACCAAGATATGAGCAGATGAAAGACAGGAGGATATCTCGGTGACGCTGGTCCGGAAAACGCTGCTGCATGTGGAAACGACCTTCGTGGAAGGTGGCAAGGAAGCGGCCAAGCCGCTGAAGCTGATCGCCGCGATGGCTGTCGTGAAAAATCCCTGGGCGGGTCGCGGTTTCGTCGAGGACCTGAAGCCGGAAATTCATGCGGTCGCACCGATCCTCGGCGAACTCCTCACCAAGATGATCATTGATGAGGCCGGCTCGGGTGAGGCTGTCGAGGCCTATGGAAAATCTGCCGTGGTTGGGCTCGATGGCGAGGTGGAGCATGCTTCGGCGCTCATTCATACGCTGCGTTTCGGCAATCACTACCGCGGCGCTGTCGGTGCCAAGTCCTATCTTGCCTTCTGCAATACACGCGGTCCGGCAAATGCGCCGATCATGATCCCGCTGATGGACAAGAATGACGAAGGCCGCCGCTCGCATTACCTTACCATTCAGTGCGCGATCCCGGATGCGCCTGCCGCAGACGAGATCGTCATCGCGCTTGGCGCTTCCATCGGCGGCCGCCCGCATCATCGCATCGGCGACCGGTACCAGGACCTCAAGGAGCTGGGCCACGATGTCGAAAACCCTGCCGCGGTCTAAGACGCCTTCGGGCGCTGCCTATCTCGAGCGGGGCGAGGGGGACGAAACCCTCGTTCTCATCCACGGCGTCGGCATGCGCATCGAGGCCTGGCAGCCGCAGATCGACCGGCTGGCGAATGATTTTCGTGTGGTCGCAGTCGATCTTCCCGGCCACGGTTTTTCGGATGCGCTGTCGGGCGCCCCTGAGCTGTCGCGCTACGTTGAGTGGTTCCGGCGTTTCCTGGAGGAAGCGGAGACGGGGCCGGTAAATGTCGCAGGGCATTCGATGGGCGCGCTGATAGCCGGCGGCATCGTTGCGACGGCACCTGAGAAAGTGCGGCGCGTAGCACTGCTGAATGGTGTGCATCGTCGTGGCGCGGACGCGCGCAGGGCCGTGGAAGCGCGGGCGAAGGAAATCGGCTCGGGTGCATTTGACCGAGTGGCGCCGCTTGCGCGCTGGTTCTCGCAGGATGAAGCGCAAACCGAAGCCTATGCGCTGGTGCGGGATCTGCTGCAGGCGGTCGATCCGGCTGGTTATGCCGCGGCCTACGCCGCCTTTGCCGGTGGTGACGCGATCTACGCGGATTGCTGGCCCCGGGTTGAATGCCCGGCGCTGTTCCTGACGGGGGATGGCGACCTGAATTCGACCGCCGCCATGGCGCGGGACATGGCCGCCGCCGCTCGCCGAGGACGGGCCGTGGTGATCGAGGGGCACCGTCACATGGTGAACCTGACCGCGCCTGAAGAGGTCAATCGAGCGCTCGCCGCGTGGTTGGCCACGCGCTGAAACATTCGGTCCTCGGGACCATGGGAGGAGATTATGATGCCAGATGCCAGAGCCCTGCGCGATGCCTTCGGCGCATTCCTGACGGGTGTCACCGTCGTCACGACGGTTGACGATGCGGGCGCGCCGATCGGCTTCACCGCCAACAGTTTCACGAGCGTTTCGCTCGATCCGCCGCTGCTCCTCGTCTGCCTGGCCAAGACCTCGCGCAACTATGCGACGCTCACCACTGCCAAGGGTTTTGGCGTCAACATCCTGGCGGAAGACCAGAAGGACGTTTCCAACACGTTTGCCCGGCCGGTCGAGGACCGCTTTGCCGCCGTCGACTGGCAGCCTGGACCGCATGGTTCGCCCGTCTTCGCCGATGTTGCCGCCTGGTTCGACTGCGCCACCCACGACGTCGTCGATGCGGGTGACCATGTGATCCTGATCGGGCGGGTCGAAGGGTTCGACAACAGCGGAAAGACCGGGCTCGGCTATGCCCGCGGCGGCTATTTCACACCGGCACTGGCCGAAAAGAGCCTGCTTGCCTCGGCTGAAAGCCTGCGTCTCGGCGCGGTCGCCGTTAGGGATGGTGAAATCCTCCTGGTCGAAGACGGCAAGGGTGGCTGGACGCTGCCCTTCGTCGACAAGGCCGAGGGCGACGGATTGGAAATCCTGGAAGGCCATATCGCGCAGACGGTGGGGCTGACGCTCACGACGGGGCTTCTCTACTCCGTCTATGAAGACACCAAGGCAGGCGGGCAGCATGTCGTCTATCGCGGCGAACTGGCGGCGGGCACGCCGCAGAGCGGCCGGTTCTTTCCCGTCCAGTCTCCGCCGGTGGACGAGATCGCCGACAGCGCGGTGCGCGATATCGTCAAGCGCTACGGCGCTGAAAGCATGCTCGGCAATTTCGGCGTCTATTTCGGAAATCAGGAAAAGGGCCGCGTGCATGCCGTGGCCGCAAAGGGGTAAGCCATGAAATTCTCCCTGTTCGTTCACATGGAGCGGCTGGATGCCAGCCAAAACCATCAGGAACTCTATGAAGAATTCATCGCGCTGTGCGAGATCGCGGATAAGGGCGGCATGCATGCCATCTGGACCGGCGAGCACCACGGCATGGATTTCACCATCGCGCCGAACCCCTTCGTCAACATCGCCGATCTCGCCCGGCGCACGACGAATGTGCGCCTCGGCACGGGTACGGTGATCGCGCCGTTCTGGCATCCGATAAAATTGGCTGGCGAAGCTGCGATGACCGACATCATCAGCGGCGGCCGGCTCGATCTCGGCATTGCGCGCGGCGCCTACGGCTTCGAATACGAACGGCTGCTGCCCGGCCTCGACGCTTGGGGCGCCGGCCAGCGTATGCGGGAACTGATCCCGGCCGTGAAGGGGCTCTGGGCCGGTGACTATGCGCATGACGGCGAATTCTGGAAATTCCCGAAGACGACCTCCGCACCGAAGCCGGCACAACAGCCGCATCCGCCGATCTGGGTCGCGGCACGCGATCCGAACAGCCACGAATTCGCTGTCGCCAATGGCTGCAACGTTCAGTGCACGCCGCTTGCCAATGGCGAGGCAGAGATTTCGAGCCTGATGGAGCGCTTCGATGCGGCCTGTGAAAAGGCGACCGGCGTTTCCCGGCCGAAGATCATGCTGCTGCTGCACACCTATGTCGGCTCCGATGAGGCCGATATCGCCCAGGCGGCGAAGGAAGTGAGCACCTACTACAATTACTTCTTTGCCTGGTTCAAGAACGAGCGGCCGATCGAGCAGGGCCTCATCGCGCGCCTGAGCGAGGAGGAACTCGCCGCCAATCCCAACCTTTCTCCGCAGAAGATGCGCGAAAACATGCCGATCGGCACGGCGGACGATGTGATCAAGCGGCTGAAGGTCTACGAGGGCCTCGGCTATGACGAATATTCGTTCTGGATCGACACGGGCATGAGCTTCGAGCGCAAGAAAGCGTCGCTCGAACGCTTCATCGCCGATGTCATGCCGGCATTCCGGTGAGGCGGCCATGCAGAGCTTCCAGCAATATATAGACGGAACCTTCGAAGACGGCGCGGCGCGGTTCGACTCGATCGATCCCGCAACCGGTATCGTCTGGGCGGCGATGGCCGAGGCGCGCGAGGATGATGTCGATCGCGCGGTGAAGGCGGCCCAGCGTGCGCTCTGGACCGGCGAATGGCCGGCCATGACCGCGACGGCTCGCGGCAAGTTGCTCTACAAACTTGCCGATCTCGTGCAGGCCAATGCGCGGAAGCTCGCGGAGCTCGAGACCCGCGACACCGGCAAGATCATCCGCGAGACCTCCGCGCAGATCGCCTATGTCGCGGATTACTATCGCTACTATGCGGGTCTCGCCGACAAGATCGAAGGCGCGACGCTCGCCATCGACAAGGCGGACATGGATGTCTGGACGCGCCGCGAGCCGATCGGCGTCGTGGCCGCCGTCGTGCCGTGGAACAGCCAGCTCTTCCTGTCGGCCGTGAAGATCGGCCCGGCGCTGGCCGCCGGCTGCACGCTGGTCGTCAAGGCATCGGAAGACGGTCCGGCGCCGCTTCTCGAATTCGCACGGCTGGTGCATGAGGCGGGTTTCCCGGCCGGCGTCGTCAACATCCTGACCGGCTTCGGCCCGACCTGCGGCAGCGCGCTGACCCGCCATCCCGGCGTCGACCATATCGCCTTCACCGGTGGTCCGGGCACGGCCGCCGCCGTGGTGCGCAACTCCGCGGAAAACCTGGCGACGACCTCGCTGGAACTCGGTGGCAAGTCGCCCTTCATCGTCTTTGCCGATTGCGACCTGGAAAGCGCGGCCAATGCGCAGGTCGCCGGGATTTTTGCGGCGACCGGACAGAGCTGTGTGGCGGGCTCCCGCCTCATCGTCGAAGCATCCGTGAAGGACCGGTTCCTCGCCATCCTGAAAGCCAAGGCAGAGGCCATCCACATCGGTTCGCCGCTCGACATGGCGACAGAGGTCGGTCCGCTCTGCACGAGACGGCAGCGGGATCATATCGAGACGGTCGTCGCATCCTCGATTGCTGCCGGTGCGAAGCTCGTCACCGGCGGCCGGGCAGGCGAGGGGGATGGCTTCTACTACGCGCCCACCATTCTCGACTGTGACGGCGTTTCCGCCGCTTCGGTGGAAACCGAGCTGTTCGGACCGGTGCTCTCCGTTCTCTCCTTCACGACGGAAGAGGAGGCCGTGCAGCTTGCGAATGCGACGCCGTACGGTCTCGCCTCGGGCGTCTTCACGCGCAACCTCGCGCGCGCCCATCGCATGATCAAGCGCATCCGCGCCGGCATCGTCTGGGTCAACACCTACCGCGCCGTCTCGCCGATCGCGCCGTTCGGCGGATACGGCCAGTCGGGGCAGGGGCGGGAAGGCGGCCTTGCCGCCGCGCTCGACTATACCAAGACGAAGACCGTGTGGCTCAGGACATCGGACGATCCGATCCCCGATCCCTTCGTGATGCGGTGACCGACATGTTCGTCGAGATCCGCACCTACAGGCTGAAGAACGGCGGCGTTCCCGAATACCTCAAGGTGGTCGGCGACACCGGCATCGCGATCCAGAAGAAACATCTCGGCAATCTCGTCGGCTATTTCTCCTCGGAGATCGGCCCGATCAACGAGATCGTCCACATCTGGAGCTTCACGAGCCTCGACGACCGGCAAGCCCGCCGCGCGCGCCTTGCCGCCGATCCTGACTGGCAGGCCTTCCTGCCAAAGATTCGCGACCTGATCGTCACCGCGGACAACAAGATCATGACTCCGGCCGCTTTCTCGCCGCTTGGCGGCAGCGCGCCGGTCTGACGAAGCATCATTCAACCGGGAGGAACGGACACATGAAAAGCAGATTGGCGCTTGCGCTTCTTTCGACGACGCTCTTGTTCGCGGGGCATGCCGCAGCCGAAGACATGGTCTTCACCAGCTGGGGCGGCACCACGCAGGATGCCCAGAAGACCTATTGGGCCGATCCGTTCACGGCGGAGAAAAACGTCGCCGTCACACAGGACGGCCCGACAGACTACGGCAAGATCAAGGCCATGGTCGAAGCCGGCAACGTGACCTGGGACGTCGTGGACGTCGAGGGCGATTATGCCGTGCAGGCCGGCAATGCCGGCCTCCTCGAAAAGCTCGATTTCTCCGTCATCGACAAGAGCAAACTCGACCCGCGCTTCGTCACCGACTACTCGGTCGGCAGCTTCTACTATTCCTTCGTGATCGGCTGCAACAAGGATGCCGTCGAGGCCTGCCCGAAGACCTGGGCCGACCTGTTCGACACCCAGAAATTCCCCGGCAAGCGCACCTTCTACAAATGGTCGGCGCCGGGCGTGGTGGAGGCCGCGCTGCTTGCCGATGGCGTGCCGGCCGACAAGCTCTATCCGCTCGATCTCGACCGCGCCTTCAAGAAGCTCGACACGATCAAGGGCGATATCGTCTGGTGGGACAGCGGTGCGCAGTCGCAGCAGCTTCTCGCATCCGCCGAAGCGCCGTTCGGCTCGTTCTGGAACGGCCGACTGACGGCGCTCGCCGAAACCGGCGTCACCGTCGAGACGTCGTGGACGAACAACATCACCGCCGCCGATTCCCTCGTTGTGCCGAAGGGCGCCAAGAACAGGGACGCGGCCATGAAGTTCATCGCGCAGGCTACCAGCGATGCCGCCCAGGCGCAGTTCGCCGCGGCGACAGGGTATGCGCCGGTGAACCTTGACTCCAACACGCTGATGGATGCGGAACTCCGCAAGTCGCTGCCGGACATGCAGGCCGACACCCAGATCAATGCCGACATGAGCTACTGGGCCGAGCATCGCGACGAGATCGGTACGCGCTGGTACGCCTGGCAGGCAAAATAACGCTGTCTCCCAAGACGATGGCGGGCCGGCTTCGGCCGGTCCGCTCCTCACCCACTGGATGATCGACCATGGCTGTTACGGTAGTGACGGGCGCCGTCAAAACAAAGCGTGGGGCCACGCTCGGCTATCTTCTGCCGGCACTGCTGCTCATCGCCCTCTTCTTCATCGTGCCGGTGCTGATGCTGTTGATGCGCAGCGTGCTGGAACCGGAGGTGGGCCTGCAGAACTATAAGGCCCTGCTGGGCTCGACGACGTATCTGCGCGTCTTCCTGAACACCTTCCTGGTGGCCGGCGTCGTGACGCTCGTCTCCATTGTCGTCGGCTATCCGGTCGCCTGGCTGCTCGCCATCATGCCGCAGAAGTGGTCGCGCATCGTGCTGGCGATCATCATTCTCTCGATGTGGACGAACCTGCTGGCGCGGACCTATGCCTGGATGGTGCTGCTGCAGCGCACCGGCGTCATCAACAAGACCCTGATGGGACTGGGCCTGATCGACACGCCGCTGGCGCTCGTCAACAATCTCGTCGGTGTGACCATCGGCATGACCTACATCATGCTGCCCTTCGTCATCCTGCCGCTGATGGGCGTCATCCGTACCATCGATCCCGCCATTCTGCGCGCCGCCGCCCTCTGCGGCGCCGGCAAGATGCAATGTTTCCTGCGCGTGCTGCTGCCGCTGTCGCTGCCCGGCATCGCCGCCGGCGCCTTGATGGTCTTCGTCATGTCGCTCGGCTATTTCGTGACGCCGGCATTGCTCGGCGGCACATCCAACATGATGCTCGCCGAACTCGTCGCGCAGTTCGTCCAGTCGCTGGTCAACTGGGGCATGGGCGGCGCCGCGGCTCTGGTGCTTCTCGTCGTCACGCTTGCGCTCTACGCCGTCCAGCTTCGCTATTTCAATCCGGCACGGGGGACGTAGCCATGCTGCTCGACTTCGACAAACTCGGCGGTGTCAGGACCCTTCTTATCGCGCTCGTGGCGCTGGTCTGCCTCTTTCTGATCCTGCCCATCGTCTTCATCGCCGCGCTGTCCTTCGGGTCGTCGCAATGGCTGATCTTCCCGCCGCCATCCTGGACCTTCAAATGGTATCAGGACCTCTTCGCCGATCCGCGCTGGCTCTATTCGGCGCTGACCAGCCTGAAGATCGCGGCAATCGTGACCGTGCTCTCCGTCGTCATCGGCTTTCTTGCCGCCCTGGGTCTCGACCGCGGTCGCTTCGCCGGCCGGGATCTGCTGCGGGCGCTGTTTCTGACGCCGATGATCCTGCCCGTCGTCGTTCTCGCCGTCGCGCTCTACGCCCTGTTTCTGAAACTCGGCCTTGCCGGCACGACCATCGCCTTCGTCATCGCGCATCTCCTGATCGCGCTGCCCTTCTCGATCATCTCGATCGGCAACGCGCTCGAAGGTTTCGACCGCTCGATCGAGGATGCGGCCATCCTGTGCGGGGCAAATCCCTGGGAGGCACGGCTGCGTGTGACGGTTCCGGCGATCAGCCACGGCATCTTCGGCGCGGCCGTCTTCTCCTTCCTCGCCTCCTGGGACGAGGTGGTGCTGGCGATTTTCATGGCAAGCCCGACATTGCAGACCCTGCCGGTCAAGATCTGGACGACGTTGCGCCAGGACCTGACGCCGGTCATCGCCGCCGCTTCCACACTGCTCATTGCCTTCACGATCCTTCTGATGATCGTCGCAGCACTCTTCCGCAAGGGACGAAAAGCATGACCCAGCCTTTTCTCAGCATCAACGGCATCCGCAAAAACTATGGCAATGTCACTGCCGTGAAGAATGTCAGCATGGATATTGCCCAAGGCGAGTTCATGACCTTCCTCGGGCCATCGGGTTCCGGCAAGTCGACGACCCTCTACATCCTCGCGGGGTTTCAGGATCCGAGCGGCGGCGATATTCTGCTGAACGGCCAGAGCCTGCTATCGACGCCGTCGCACAAGCGCAATATCGGCATGGTGTTCCAGCGCTACACGCTCTTCCCGCATCTGACCGTCGGCGAGAACGTCGCCTTCCCGCTGCGCATCCGCCGCCGCCCGCAGGCCGAGATTGCCGAACGCGTCAAAGCCGCCCTGAAACTCGTGCGTCTGGAAGGCTTCGAGGATCGCATGCCGGCGCTGATGTCCGGTGGCCAGCAGCAGCGCGTCGCGCTTGCCCGCGCGCTCGTCTACAACCCGCCGGTCCTTCTGATGGACGAACCGCTCTCGGCGCTCGACAAGAAGCTGCGCGAGGAAATCCAGTTCGAAATCCGCCGTATCCACCAAGAAACGGGTGTGACGATCCTCTATGTCACGCATGACCAGGAGGAGGCTTTGCGGCTGTCGGATCGCATCGCAGTGTTCAGCCAGGGCGAGATCGACCAGATCGGGACCGGCCCGGAACTCTATTCCAATCCGGCAACCCGCTTCGTTGCGGGGTTTATCGGCGACAGCAATTTCCTCGATGCGACCGTCGTCACAAGCAATGCCGGGAAAGCCAAACTCGCGCTGGGCGATGGCGCGGTCGTCGAAGGCGTGCCGTTGCACGGTCCGTCTGCGGCAAGCAGCAGGGCATCTTTGATGTTGCGCCCGGAACGCCTTTCGCTCTCGCGGGTCTCCGTTCCCTCGGGCATCGCCGTGACGGTGCGGGATATTACGTTCCTGGGCAACAATGTCGAGGTCAGCACCGCGACACCGGCGGGTGTCGATCTCGCCGTGCGCTTGCCGTTCGGGCACGAGGCGATTTCCAGCCTTGCGCGCGGCGAGCAGGCCTGGCTGACCTTCGATACAGCCTCCGCGCACGCTTTTGCCTGACCTCCAACCTGCGCTGGGAGCCTTATCGTGGCAATTTCCGAACGCCTCCTGGCGAGACTAAAGGACCCGGCGCTGGCGATGGACAAGGCGCCTGTTGCCGGGACATGGCTTGGCTGCGACGATGCCGAAAGGACGTTCGACGTCTTCAATCCGTCCACGGGTGAGAGGATCGCTACGCTTCCGGACATGGGACGGGTTGAGGCCGCCCGCGCAATAGATTCTGCCTATATCGCCAAGAAGGACTGGGCGAAACGAACGGGCAAGGAGCGGGCGGCGATTCTGCGCAAACTCCATGACCTCCTTGTTGCCAATGCCGATGACCTTGCCGTCATCCTGACGATGGAAATGGGCAAGCCGTTGGCCGAGGCGCGTGGAGAAATCCTCTATGGCGCCTCCTATGTCGAATGGTTCGGCGAGGAGGCCAAGCGTGCCTATGGCGACCTGATCCCCGGCCATCAGCGCGACAAGCGTATCATGGTCGTCAAGCAGCCGGTGGGCGTCGTTGCGGCCATCACTCCGTGGAATTTTCCGAATGCCATGCTTGCGCGCAAGCTTTCGCCGGCACTTGCCGCAGGCTGCGCCATGGTCGCCAAGCCTGCCGCCGAAACGCCGCTTTCTGCGCTTGCCCTGGCCCGCCTTGCCGAACGGGCCGGGCTTCCCGCCGGTCTCTTCAACATTATCCTCACAACGGATGCCATTGAGGTCGGCCATGAATTCACGTCGAACGACAAGGTTCGCAAGCTGACCTTCACCGGCTCCACCAATGTCGGCCGCACGCTTATGCGGCAGGGTGCCGACCAGATCATGAAGCTCGGCCTCGAACTCGGCGGCAATGCGCCCTTCATCGTGTTCGATGATGCCGACCTCGACGCGGCGGTGGATGGCGCCATGGTCGCGAAATACCGCAACAACGGCCAGACCTGCGTGTGTGCCAACCGCTTCTACGTCCAGGCCGGCGTCTACGATGCTTTCGCCGAAAAGCTGGCGGCGCGTGTTGCGCAATTGAAGGTGGGCGACGGGTTCGACGATGCTGTCGATGCTGGCCCGCTCATCGACGGGAAGGCTCTGGCAAAGGTCGAGGCGCATATAAGCGACGCGGTATCGAAGGGCGCTTGCGTCGCGGTTGGCGGTAAGGCGGATGCGAAAGGTGGCCTGTTTTTCCAACCGACGGTCCTGACGGATGTCACACCCGATATGCTCGTCGCTCGTGAGGAGACGTTCGGTCCGGTGGCTCCGCTCTTCCGGTTCGTGACCGAGGAGCAGGTAGTCGATCTCGCCAACGACACTGAGTTCGGCCTCGCCGCCTACTTTTATTCCAGAGATCTCTCCCGAGCCTTCCGGGTCGGCGAGGCGCTGGAATATGGCATGGTCGGGATCAACACCGGTCAGATTTCGACCGAGGTCGCGCCCTTCGGCGGCATCAAGCAGTCCGGTCAGGGGCGGGAGGGCTCGAGATACGGCCTGGATGACTATCTGGAAGTGAAGTACCTGTGCCTCGGATTAGACGTATAACCCTGCCGTCGTCTTGCTCAGGAAGGCAGGTTCAAATCCACTCGAGTGCCCGACTGAAATCGACTTGAAAGCCCATCCACGTACTCAATGACTGCGCTCGGATCCTAAGCTCAATTCCTTGCCGCCGCGGCGGCGATGGTAACGGTGACTACCAGCATCAGCGCTGTCACGAGAATAAGTGTGACGGAAAGTGACGCCACGGTCAGCAATGCGCTCGCAAGGATGACTCCGACGGCGTTGGCGGTCCTTAGCAAAGCGAATACTTCCGGGCGCCTGTGGGGAGGGGCGAGTTCGTCGAGTGTCAAGGAGTAGTGGGTGGCCAATGGCGCGAGGACAGCGCCTATGAGCAGAGTTCCGATAATCGTCACGGAGACAGAATGGTCAAGCGCGGCTAGCGCCGCGCCTAGAGTCATGATGGCAAGGTAACAAACCACCGTCCTGTGCGTCGTCCTGCGGTTCCGCACGCTAATCCAGATCCCACCCGCCACGGAGGAGAGACATAGCGGTACGGTGAACATAATCGCTAGAGCAGGTTCGTATCCAAAGTTGATCGCCAGGGCCACGGCGCCAATTTCGACCGCAGCGACAGCTGCTCCACCCGCGATCGCACAGGCGAGCCACAGTGCGATAGGGCCCGTCACTACCGAGCCTGGGATCTGAGGTGCGTCGGTGATATGAGCGGCGGCGGCGTTTGGAACCAATAGAGCCGGGATAGCACCCACGATCGTGAGGGCAAACAGCGCGAGCACAGGTGAGATTGTTCCCAGCCCCGATGCAGCCACAGGCGCGAGAACGAATGTCATTTCGTTCAGCGTTGCCGCGATCCCGAGGGCCCGCGGAAGCTTCGACGCGGGCGCGAAATGATTGAGAATAGATCGTAGATGACCATAAGCTGCACCGTTGACCAATCCGGCCAGGGCCGCGAAGAATATCATCCATGGAAACGGTGCGCCGTATGCCGCAGCCAGCACGATCGCGCTGAGGGCCAGGGTGCGCCACGTGACCAGAAGCCTAAGCCCTGTTGCTGACGTGAGTTTGCGCCCGATGCGTGTTAGCGGGATGGCGCCGATGACCTGGGCAAGCGTCATAGCTAGGATCATCGCGGCGCCACCGCTGGTGTCGCCGGTTATGCTCAAGGCCAGCAACGAGAACGCGACCGGTCCAGCAGCCTGCGGCACGTTTAGTGTGGTTGAGGAGATGAACCAGCGGACGAGCGGCCATCGGCGCGACGTCTGCTCGGCCAACGGATCCACTGGGCGATTGGCAGAGGGGTGGTGTTGCGTGATCATTGCACGTCCGTCGCCTGCATCGTCCACTCAGGAAGTGGAAACACGCGATCGTAAGCCCAGTTGAAGGCCAAAGCGTATAACATGTAGAAAATGGCGAACGAGATATCCATGACGAGCGCCTGCCAAATCGAGACGCCGAGATACCACGCGATAAACGGCATCAGGACGGCGAGAAGCCCCACCTCGAAGGAGATCGCGTGAAAAACCCGCGTCCGGGGGCTTTTTTGCGTTGTGCCAGTCCTTTGCTGCAGGACCCAGTCGAATAGGTAATTGTAGACAAAATTCCACGCCGTGGCGATGGTGGCGCTTACGATCCCGACCACGCCAATATCGTGCATCGGCATCCCGAATGCGAAAGCACCTAGCGGCGTCACGAGAAGAAGGCCGGCGATTTCGAAGCTGATGGCGTGGCGGATACGGTCACCGACGGAACGCACTTGAACCTCCAACATGCGCGGGTCGTCCCGTGCGAAAGAACCCGATGAGGGGGAGGTCGTCCTCACTTCGTGCTTCTGACATATAATCCCGGACACGCGATTGCAATGCGATCTTCCCCGATGTCGCGCCGGCGCTTTGCCATCGAAGCTATCGGCAAAACTCCGGCAACCGTTCTCTTGCCGAGGACCCAAGACCGCCTATGAGCTGCGAGCAGAGAAGGGGACGTGAAAGGGGCGAACCTCTCCGATACAGCTCGCGCCTTTTCAAGGTTTCGCCGCTCCCATTGGACGACGTCAGCGAGTTTATCCAACTAAGATGTCGATCCCCGCCAAGGTTGGTCGTTACAAGAACGTTTTCAGGCGAATACTGCAATTCGTCTCGAGAACGTGTTGCAGGCTGCGAATTTCCGCCAGGATTTCATCGAGTTCGACCGTTGATTTTGACCGAAGTTCGAGTGCGAAATCATAGTCTCCATTCAAAGACGTGAAGCTTACTAGGTTCTTGATCTTGCGCAGCTTGATGATGAGCGGGCGTGTGTCGACGGAACTCGTCTTCAGCAGAACGAGGGCCTCGATCGCTGTTTCGTCTGATGTGTCACCGAGCTCGATCGTGAAACGTGAGATGACGCCTTGGGCCACGAGCTTGTCGATCCGGTTTTGGATCGTCGCCCTCGACACCCTCAACTCCCGACCAAGGGTCGCGGTCGAAATTCGCGCGTTTTCCCGAAGGCTTTCGAGAATGAACCTGTCCTTGTCGTCCACGACATCCCACCAGTGCCGATGTGGCGATTTGCCAATTCTAATTCCCTTATCGCCAGAATTGTTGCGAAACGCCAGAGGAGGATGGCTTTAAATTGATCGAGCTCCATCCGAACGTCTCAGTACATTCGATGGAGGTTTGAGAATGAAAGTAACTGTCTGTGAGCTTGATCCGCGCGAAGGTTTTCTCGAGGATGGATTGGTGCGCCTGGCTGCACACGTCGCCGAGGCGCAATCCGATTTCCTGCTGCTCCCTGAAATGTGCTTCGCCCCCTGGCTTGCCGCGGACAAGGATGCGAACGACGCGGCATGGGCGGATTCCGTCGCCGCACATGATGCCCACATCGCCGACCTCTCGCGCCTGAACGCCAAGGCGGCGTTGGGGACACGCGCGATCGTCAACGCGCAGGGAAGCCGGCGAAATCAGGCCTATGTCTGGAACAAAGATTCCGGCGCCGCAGCTGGTATTCGCGACAAATATTATCTTCCTGATGAGGAGGGCTACTGGGAGCACCACTGGTACGATCGCGGGGCAAAGAGCTTCGATCTGGCGCGGGCGCTGGGCATGAGGATCGGGGTTCAGATCTGCACCGAGATGTGGTTCTTCGAATGGGCACGCTTTTATGGTGCGTCGCGCGCCGATCTCATTTGTGTGCCGCGTGCGACGCCGCACAGTTCGGTCAGGAAATGGCTTGCCGGCGGGCAGGCATCGGCCGTCTGCTCGGGCGCTTATAGCCTCTCTTCCAATCTCTGGTGCCCACCGGGCGACAAAGCCGATTGCGGCGGCCTGGGCTGGATCATCGATCCCGAGGGCAATGTCCTTGCCGAGACCTCGCAGCAAAGTCCGTTCGCGACGGTGGAAATCGATCTTGAATTCGCACGCGCGAGCAAGAAGACCTATCCGCGCTACGTTCCCGAATAGCGCAAGATCACATTAGCCAAGACCGCCCGGGAGGTAGGTTTCGTCCCGGGCGGTCCTATCGTTGTTTTACGCCCACGCAAAAATCGAGGGACCGCAAATGGGTACGCAGCTGCCGCTTGGCCTCGTTGGCCTGCCTTATGACGCAAATTCCAGCTTTCTTCAGGGACCACGCCTGGCACCGGACAAGATCCGTGAGATGCTTCGGTCCGAACATTGGAACCTCACGACCGAACAAGGCGTCGATCTAGACGTGCATGCATGGAAAGACTTTGGTGATCTCGCGCTCGGTGGGCTAAACAGCGCGCAGGCCTTTCAAACAATCGAAGCCGGTATCGCGAGAATTCTGCGCGAAACATCGTCTCTAATCTCCCTCGGAGGTGACCACTCGGTCTCCTACCCGGCCATAAAGGCCCATGCCGAAAAACATCCCGGATTGAACGTCCTCCATATCGACGCCCACGCCGACCTCTATTCAGACTTCCAGGACAATCCCTATTCCCACGCCTCGCCGTTTGCCCGATTGATGGAGGATGGCGTCGTCCATCGGTTGGTCCAGGTCGGCATCAGAACGCTCAACGCGCATCAGAAAGAGCAGGCGCGCAAGTTCGGGGTGGAGATCATCCAGATGGGGGACTGGTGAGATGATATCACGCTCGCGTTCGAAGGGCCGGTCTATATCTCCGTGGATCTCGACGGTTTGGACCCGGCATTCGCACCGGGCGTGTCGCATCATGAACCCGGGGGATTTTCGACGCGCCAGGTCATCAACATCGTCAACGGCTTCAAGGGGAGGCTGGTCGGCGCCGACGTCGTCGAACTCAATCCCATGCGCGATGTAGGATCGCTCACGGCGACCGTTGCCGCAAAGCTCGTCAAGGAGCTGTTTGGCCGGCTCATACTCGACGCAGAATAGGCTACCCACAAAGCCGCCTATCTAGCCGGCGCATTGGCTGTTCTGTTGAAACCCTGGCGTTTCATCGCTGCCTGAAGAGCGGAACAATTAGGTCCGGAACGATGCTCCGGGCTTTTTTGTTGCCGCCGTCAATGACCGCCATGAGCGGAGAATGCGGCGTGCTCCTTGTGGTGCAGCGCGAAGCGGTCAAGCATATGAGCGCTTGCCTCATTGACGCCTTTGACGGCGACCTCAACGCCCCGGCGGCGGTATTTGAGAACGATCTTGTCGAGCGAACCGACGGCCGTGATATCCCATAGATGCGCCTCCGTGACGTCGATCGTCACCTTGCGGACCGTCTCGGCGAAGTCGAAGGCCGTGGTAAAACTCTCCGCCGAGGCGAAGAAGATCTGGCCATCGACATGGTAGGTGCGCTCCGAACCATCCGCACTCAGCACCGAGCGGACGTGGAAGAGCTTGGCGACCTTGCCGGCGAAGAACACGCCCGACAGCAGCACGCCGACGAGCACGCCTTTGGCGAGATCATGCGTGCCGACGACAGTCGCGACCGTTGCCAGCATGACGACGGAAGAGGAGAGCGGATTGCGGCGCAGGTCGAGGATCGAGCGCCAGGAGAAGGTGCCGATCGAGACCATGATCATGACGGCGACCAGGACGGCCATCGGGACGATGCGCACGAGATCGTCCAGCACGAGAATGAGAAACAGCAGGAAGGCGCCGGCAACGAAGGTCGAGAGGCGTCCACGGCCACCGGAGGTGACATTGATCACCGACTGGCCGATCATGGCGCATCCCCCCATGCCGCCGATGAGGCTGGAGGCGATGTTGCTCGCCCCCTGCCCGATGCATTCCTGGCTCTTGGAGCTCGGCGTATCCGTCATGTCGTCGACGATCTGTGCCGTCAGCAGCGATTCCAGCAGGCCGACTGCGGCAAGCGCGATGGAGTACGGGAAAATGATCTGCAGCGTCTCGAAGGTGAGCGGCACCTGCGGCAGGGCGAATATCGGCAGCGCGGAGGGCAGTTCGCCGAGATCGCCGACGGTGCGCAAGTCCAGACCGCCCCAATAGGCGACGCCGGTCAGCACGAGGATGGCGACCAGCGGCGACGGGATGGCTTTGGTGACATAGGGGAAGAGATAGATGATCGCGAGGCCCGCGGCGATCATCACATAGGTCAGCCCCGGCACACCGATGAGTTCCGGCAGCTGCGCCATGAAGATGAGAATCGCCAGCGCGTTGACGAAGCCGGTGATGACGGAACGCGAGACGAAGCGCATGACGCGGCCGAGCTTCAGGAAGCCCGCACATATCTGGATGACGCCCATCAACAGCGTGGCGGCGAAGAGATATTCGAGGCCATGCTCCTTCACGAGCGTGACCATCAGCACGGCGGTCGCTGCCGTGGCGGCGGAGATCATGCCGGGCCGGCCGCCGACGAAGGCGGAGACGCAGGCGATGGCGAAGGAGGCAAAGAGCCCGATCTTCGGGTCGACCCCGGCAATGATGGAAAAGCCGATGGCTTCCGGAATGAGGGCCAGCGCCACAACGATGCCGGAGAGAATATCGGCGCGAATGTTCGAGAACCATTCGCGCTTGTAGGTCGTCAGATTGAACATGGAGAAATCCGCAAAGAAACGCATCCAGACCGGACGGCGTCCGGCCTCGTGAACAGGTTCGATGCTTTGCGTTGTCTGGCGGATCGGCGGCCAGAAGAGCCACCCGGAGTTTCACCGGGTCCGGGGCGAATAGCCCGCTATATAAACGAGAACGGAGGTGTCAACAACGGTCTGATCGTGGATACCGGTTTCATTCCTATCGGACGCTGATCGATGCCAAATCCCGCGTCATCCCAACTGCTTTGTCTTCATACAGTCGGTGACGGGGCGAGGCCGGAACCGAAGGTTCGTACTCCTCCAACGCCTTGGAAAAGGTACAGTTTCAGCATCGGCTTAGTTTACGATCTCGATGCGAACCGGACCTCCTACAAGCTTGTCGAGCTCTGTCGGCGATGCCATGTATTTGCCGATATGGATCGTCTGGTCCGAAAAACCGACGCCGGACGTGTCGTAGTAGAAGCCGATGTTGCCCCACGGCACGAAATAAATGAGATCGCCATCTTTCGGATCAGAACCGGGTGATCCTTCGGTCGCAAGCTTCGGCGAGAGATAGCCGATCCTTTCCCGGCCGGCATATTCCTCCAGCTTCATCGCCAGGGGAAGACGGGTGAGAAGGTCGCGCACCGTCGGATTGTCCTCGCCGATCGTCACATCGACCGAGGTCTCGCCGGCAGTGAACCGGACGATGGTTCCAACGACCTGATCTGCCGCCCGCGCATCGTGGCCGATAGCGACGATCGCCGCGGTGACCATCGCGATCAGGCTTTGTTGGCGCTTTCCCATGTTTCACGTCTCCCGAAACGCATCGACGATGCTGGCGGCCATTCACCGGCGCTGAGGGCAACATAACAGTCGAAAAGGTCGTTGATTACCGACCGGCCTTCGGATGAGGCTATGAACTGGATTCATCAATACCCTGGCTTTCCTCCTTGCCATTACTCACGATGGCGCAGGGCTTCGACCAGAGCGACGAAGGCCGGCGACGATTGCCGCCGGCTGGGATAATAGAGGTGATATCCTTCCCAAAAAGGCGACCAGCCCTCGAGCACACGGTGGAGACGACCCTTGGCGATATGCGGCAGGGCGATCTCTTCCGGTACATAGCCGAGACCATGGCCGGCAAGCGCGGCGTCGAGAACATGGAAGATGTTGTTGAAGGCGAGCGGGCCGTCGACCTGGACCTTGATCTCGTGGCCCTCCTGGTCTTCAAACTCCCACGCGTAAAGGGTCCCAGAGGAGGGGAACCGGTAGTTGATGCAGTCGTGCAGCATCAGGTCCTGCGGGTTTTCCGGGATCGGGCGACCGGTAAAATAGGATTTCGCGCCGACGACGGCGAAGCGGAAATCCGGTCCGATGCGCGCCGAGATCATGTCCTTGGCGAGCCGGTCGCCCATGCGCACGCCTGCGTCATAGCGTTCCGTGACGATATCGGACAGCCCATTGTCGAGCAGCAGTTCCACTTTGATATCCGGGAACTTCGGAAGGAACTTCTGCACCTTCGGCCAGAGCACATGGCTGATCGCGAAATCCGGCGCCACGATCCTGACCGTGCCTGCGGGCTTGTCCTTCAGCTCGTTCAGCGCATCGACCTCAATTTCGATCCGGTCGAAATGCGGGCCGATCCGCTCCAGCAGCCGCTCGCCGGCTTCCGTCGGCGCGACGGCGCGCGTGGTGCGGGTCAGCAGACGGATGCCGAGCCGCGCTTCAAGCTGGCGGATGGTATGGCTGAGCGCCGATTGCGAGATGCCGAACCGCGCCGCCGCCTTGGTGAAGCTGCCTTCCCGTGCAACCGCGATGAAGGCGAGCAGGTCGTTGATGTTCTGGCGTGTCACCGATATTCCCCATCCTGCAAGGGCCGACGATGGCGGCTTTGCTTATTCTATGCGTTCGATCCGCAGCGAGACACGGCCGGGCCGATCGAAAATCGAAACGTCACCTGTGAGCCGCCCGAGCACTGCGAGGCCCGGAAGCGGAACGCGGCCGCCGCGATAATAAATCACGAAATGATCGGAATCCCAGAGTCCGAGCATCCCGGACGACAATTCACGCTGCCGTTCCTGGTCAGGAAGAGGGGAGGGCAGATGGCCGGTCTTCTCCTGCCGAAGATGATCGCTCATGTCGATGGTGAGCGGCAGCAGACGGGCCAGCGCCCGTGCAGCTTCATTGTCGGCAAGCTCGGCCGTGACCTCGCCCCAGTCGGAAGAAATGCGAATGCGCTCTTGAGCCATGGCGGGTCCTTTGGATTGGAAGCGGCGTCCGCAGGGGGGCGGACGCCACCTGCATTTACGCGAGATGCTGCTCGAAGAAGGACTGCAGCTTGTCGAACGGGATGAGGTCGATCTTGTCATAGAGATCGGCATGGCTGGCGCCCGGAATGATCACGAGCTCCTTCGGTTCGGCCGCTGCGGCGAAGGCGGTTTCGCTGAAGTAGCGCGAATGTGCCTTTTCGCCATGGACGAACAGGACCGGGCGCGGCGATATCTCCGCGATATAGGTCAGGATCGGCATGTTCATGAAGGACAACGGCGTTGTCTGCGTCCAGGAATTGCCGGAGTTGACCGCACGCTTATGGTAGCCGCGCGGCGTCATGTAGTAGTTGTGGTAGTCGATGAGGAACTGCGCCTCGCCGCCCTTCAGTTCGTTGTAGGGCGGCTGGTAGGCCGGGGTGCCGGCTTCCGCATCCGCCCAGCGCTGGCGGCTCAGCTGTTCCAGCGTCTGCGCCCGCTGCTCGGGCGTCACGCTGTCGTTGTAGCCCTTCGACATGACGCGGGTCATGTCGTACATGGTGCTGGCGGCGACGGCCTTGACGCGCTTGTCCGAGGCGACGGCATTTAGCGCCATGCCGCCCCAGCCGCAGATGCCAATCACACCGATGCGCTCGCGGTCGACGGAGGCGTGCAGGCCGAGATAGTCGACGGCCGCGCTGAAATCCTCGGTGTTAATGTCGGGGGAGGCTACATTGCGCGGCTCGCCGCCGCTTTCGCCGGTGAAAGATCCATCGAAGGCGAGGGTGACGAAGCCACGCTCGGCCATGGTCTGGGCATAGAGCCCGGACGATTGCTCCTTCACTGCACCGAACGGCCCGCCGACGGCGAGCGCCGGCAGACGCCGGTCAGTCCGGTCCTTCGGCAGATAGAGATCACCGGCCAGGGTGATGCCGTAGCGGTTCCTGAACGTGACCTTCTCATGGTCGACCTTGTCGCTTTTCGGGAAAACCTTGTCCCATTCCGTCGTCATATTCTGAGCCCTCGCGCTGGCGGTCGTGAACATCGAAGCTGCACCGATGGCGGCAACGCTTGCGCCGGTCAGCTTGAGCAGGTTACGGCGGCCGATGGTCGGCTCCGCCTGGTGTTGGATAGCGGTCTCCATGTCGTTCTCGTGCATGACGGCATCTCCGTTCTGATCGTTCTGGTCACGCCGCAAAATGTAGAGGCCCGTTCGTTCAGCGATTAGACGGCCTGTTTCGCATGCGGCTATGAACGCAGCTCATGAATACGATGGGGTAGCGCCACTCGCTCATTGATGAATCATGCTCATAAGCGCATGCGATTTGCACCGGCTAATCGATGACCGGCGTCTCTCTTATCTGGAGCGCATCGAAGCTGCGTGAACCGAGCTGCGCCAATGAGGCGGGTGCTGGTGGCCTGCACGTTTTAGGAAAATGAAGAATGTCCTCTCATGTTTCGACCGTGACGCTTGAAACCGACGAACGTCCGGCTCATTGGGGCGGCGTGTTTGCGATGTCGCTTTGCGTCTTCGCGCTCATCGCTTCGGAATTCATGCCCGTCAGCCTGCTGACGCCGATCGCCGCCGAGCTGGATGTCAGCGAGGGACAGGCAGGGCAGGCAATCGCCATTTCCGGTGCGTTTGCCGTCATGACCAGCCTGGTCACCTCCGCACTCGCCGGCCGGCTCGATCGCAAGATTTTGCTGCTGGTGCTGACCGGCGTCATGGCCGTATCGGGGACGATTGTGGCTCTTGCCCCGAACTACTGGCTGTTCATGGTTGGCCGGGCGCTGATCGGCGTCGTCATTGGAGGCTTTTGGTCGATGTCGGCTGCCACCGCGATGCGGCTGGTGCCGGAGAACCATATTCCAAGGGCGCTTGCGATCTTCAATGGCGGCAACGCGCTGGCGACGGTCATCGCCCCGCCGCTCGGCGCGTTCCTCGGCTCGGTCGTGGGTTGGCGCGGTGCTTTCTTCGCGGTCGTCCCGGTCGCCATCATCGTCTTCCTCTGGCAGATGGTCAGCCTGCCAACGATGAAGGCGCAGCCGGGGGCGCGATCTAACACTGTCTTCGCGCTGCTGAAGCGCCCGCTCATTGCCCTCGGCATGGCGGCGGTCGGCCTGTTCTTCATGGGGCAGTTCGCACTGTTCACCTATGTGCGGCCATTCCTGGAGACCGGCACCCAGGTCGATGTATCGACATTGTCTCTGGTCCTGCTCGGCATCGGTGTGGCCGGCGTTGTCGGCACCAGCCTGATCGGCGGGTTTCTCAAGGACGGACCAAACCGGACGCTGATCGTCATCCCGATCCTCATGGCCGTTATCGCCGTCATACTGATCGTCTTCGGCCACAGCCTCCCTGTTACGGCCGGCGCGCTGGGCGTGTGGGGGCTGATCGGCACGGCCGCGCCCGTCAGCTGGTGGACCTGGCTAGCACGGTCGCTTCCACACGACGCCGAAGCAGGCGGCGGGCTGATGGTGGCCGTCATCCAGCTTGCGATCACCCTCGGCGCGGTCTTCGGCGGCGTCCTGTTCGATTTCAGCGGCTATCGAATGACCTTCGCCGCCAGCGCAATGCTGCTGGTGCTAGCAGCGGCACTTGCAGCTCTGACGTCGCGTGCTCGCTTCTGACTATCTTCGTCTACCGTGCGCTGCCATTCTTGATGAACTTCTCCCAGAACCGAATGGCATCAGCGATCCATCCTTCGGCGATCGTGCCGGCCCCGTCCCGAAACCATGGCTTAGATTCTCGTATCTCCGGTACTCGACCTCCGTACCGGCCTTTCGAAGGGCCGCCACACGCCGTTCCATGGCCGACGGCGACGCTATGCCGTCGCGCTCGTCGACGACGACAAAGGTGGGAGGTTCATCGGCGGACATATCGGAATGCCCGGTAGGGCTGCAATTGCATTTTTGTTCGAGACATGTCTCTTTGCGCGTAACCAAATGAGTGCACTCGGAGCCTCGAACATTTGAAAAAATTACAAAAGAACTTTGTCGTTGAGTACAAGGGCGCGCGTCGAAAGCCTCCGACGCAATCCAACTCGATCTGGGGCAATGTCGATTTGCGCCAGTTCGCCGAATACGATGGCCAGGCGGAAACACCTCGGGCTGAGGGGCTGAGCGTCGTCTCAGATGCGGCGATACACGAGGTGCCGCCCGCGCCCGCGTCAGCAAGCGATCTACGGCAAAAGACAACACCAACCTTGGTACTGGAGGAACAGATGGCCGACGAAACGAGCGTGACCGAACAGGCGTCCACGGAATCCGAAACTGCTTTGCCGAATGCGCTCGAGCCCAAGAAGCGCGGCCCGCGAGCCAAAAAGACCGCGCCGGAAGCGGTAACTTCTGACGCTTTGGTGGAAGCGCCTGCAGTAAAAAAAGCACGCGCGAAGAGGGGCAGCAAGAGCGCCGTAGCAGAGGTGAAGCCATCGACCCGTCGAGGCGGACGCAAAGCCAAGGCTGCTATCGAGTCGACAGTCGAACCCGCTCCGCAGGCCGTCGCGCCGATCACAGCCGCTGGTGACGAGATGGAGGACCTGCTTCAGCTCGAGCAGGAAAACCAGCGCCTGCGGAAGCTGCTTGCGGAAAAACTCCGTACCGAGAATGCAGATCTTCGCAAACGGCTCGGTCTTGACTGATCTGAAAACGGGGGATTGGCCGGCTGCCAAGTCGATCCTCCTGTTCCGCGCGACGTTGTTCGACCGCTGACGACGAGCATCACCGTCTCCGTCGCCCGGTTGGTTGCCACAGCATTCGACAAGATGGGAGTTGAAAAGCGATGGTAAAGTCGCCCTGGAGACTTCTCACCGGATTGCTATCTTGGGGAAAGTCCGCGGATCAGCATGAGGTAGGACAAACCGGTCTCATCGAGAGCCTCGAGGAGACTGAGGTTCCTGGAGCCAATTCCTTCACTGAACCAGCGAGAGGAAGCGAACTCACGCCTGAGACGAGGTCCTCAGCTCCGTTGCAGCCTAGCGACGACGACGCTGGTGATCGTCAGGAACCAACACCGTCAACGATGGCAGAAGTGCCAGGCGCGACGCTGACCGAGGAAAACACCGTCTTGGCTCCCGATCGCGATGTGGTCATCGCCGGTGCCGAACGTCGAAATCAGCAGGGTAAGGCTCCAACGACGACCCGAAGGAAGACCACGGCGGAAATATCGATCCATACCGAGGAGGTTGGGCGGGCAAACGCTTTGACGGAGCGTTCAGTGGCAAATGAACCAGATCCTGTGCGTGCGCTGGACAGCGAGATCCGTGAACTACGGTTTCAATTGGCTGGAAAGCTCCGGCTTCAGAATGATCAATTGAGGCAGATGCTCAGGCGCTTTGAGCCGAAGTGATGCGAGGGGCCGCTGATCTTCACACCATCGATCTCCTACTGGATACGGCTGTTGCCGGGCTAGGTCTTGCCTATCTGCCGCTGGACCAGTTGGAGCCCCTTCTGTAGAGCAGGCGACTGGCGCGGGTGCGGGGGAATGGACGCCGCCGCTGTCCACCTGTCACCTCTATTATCCCAGCCGCCGCCATGCCTCGACGGCCTTCAGGTGTTCATCGAGGCACTACGCTACCGTGGTGTTCGGAATGAGCGTAGCGATTTTGCCTTTACGTGAAGTTTGATTCCGTGGAGACAAACCGTGCGCCCGCCGCTGATGGCAAGCACTGGAAACTACGACTTTTCCGACGCAGGCTGACTGTGATGGTCGCTCGAAGGCTGCTCACCGCCGATCTGACACATGTTGGCACGCAACTCGAACCGAATGCCCAGCGGATCGTGTGAAAGCACGGCCTCGCCGCCGAAATCGTGCGGCAGAACCATTTGGATGATCCGTGAACCGAACCCTTGACGTGCCGGGGTCCGGACCACTGGTCCATCCTCTTCGATCCAGCGAAACACGAACGCATCTTCGGTGTCCGGCCGGCCCGCCACCCATTCGATACGCACTTTTCCCGCCGCGTTCGAAAGGGCCCCATACTTCACTGCGTTCGTCGCCAGTTCGTGCAGTGCCAGGCTGAGGCTCAACGACTGTTTGGACGATAGCATGATCGGAGGACCGCCGATGTGAAACCGCCCCTCCGACGTCCGGAATGGCGCGGTGGCCTCTAGCACGACATCGACAACACTGGCTTCGGTTGCGCTGGCGCGGGTGAGCAAGGATTGCGCCTGGGCGAGCGCCTGAATCCGTTCCAGCAGGATCGATCGCGCCGCGGGATCGGTCTCGTCTCCTCGCAGGGTCTGGCTGACGATCGCTGCGACCACCGCAAGCGTGTTTTTGATACGATGTTCGAGCTCACCGTTGAGCAGGCTTGCCTGCCGTCGAGCCTCGACCGTGCCGGTCGTCTCGATCACCGTGTCGATCATCCCGCGCACGACACCGGCTTCGTCGCGGATCGGGCTGTAGCAAAAGGTAAAATGCGCCTTCTCGGGATAGCCGTGCCGATTGATCACGAGCGGGAAGTCCTCGATGAACGTCGCCTCGCCAGCGAATGCTCGCTGGGCAATCGATCCTATTTCGTCCCAAGCCTCATGCCACACCTCGCTGAACGGCCTGCCGAGCGCGGGCGGTTTCTCGCCAAGGATGGGAAGAAACGCGTCGTTATGGATAGTGATGAGCTCCGGTCCCCAGACGATGCACTTGGGAAACTTCGAACTTAGCATCATGCCGACGCCGATCTTGAGTGAGGAAGGCCAGTGTTCGAGGGGGCCAAGAGCGGTCGAAGACCAGTCGTATGCCCGGATGGCGTCGGCCATACTTCCCCCGCCATCGAGGAAATGCACGGACTCAAGCAATTCGACACCCCTTATGGTTTTCACGGATATTGATGCCATTCCATGCTACGGCAATCGTCTTCAACAAGCATTCGATAACATGGGGTTCTTCAAGGCCTTTGCAACTGCGATGATTCAATCACGATGAACATCTGGAGAAGAGCATGATGGAACGCAAAGCCATGTGTTCCTGCGGCGCGCTCACCATCGTCGCGCTAGGGAAGCCCGGAAAGATCTCCGTCTGCCACTGCCACGAATGCCAGCGGCGCACCGGCTCGGCTTTCGGCATCGCGGTCTTCTTTGCCTCGGAGGTGACCGAGATCGTCGGGCCCTCGGCCATGTTCTCCCGAATAGGCGACAGCGGGCAACCCGTTGAATTCCACTTCTGCCCGGCTTGCGGATCGACCGTCTTCTGGAAGCCCGCATTCCGGCCGGGCGTGACGGCAATCGCCTTCGGATGCTTCGAGGATAAGGAGGGGCTTGAACCCACGCGAAGCGTCTATGACGTCCATCGCCATTCCTGGGTCACGGTTCAAACCCCGTAAATGAGGCGCTCAGGTCGCTGTCAGTCGTCCGCGAACGGCTGGCGTGCCATCTTTCACAAACCGACTGAACTCCTTTCGCGTCCATGCATTGTTGCTGCGTGGCGACAGGGAGAGGGGAGAGGCATGGAGGGATTTGCTGCAACTTCGGATCCGAAAGGCCGCCGCGCCGACTCGCCAGGCGAGATTCCGGCGCTTGGTCTTCGGGATGTGGCGTGGCGTCTCTATGACAGCCTGGCTACCGATCGCATCCTGCTCATCGCGGCGGGAGTCACCTTCTATCTGCTCCTGTCTATTTTCCCGGCGATCAGCGTGTTCGTGTCGCTCTATGGGCTCGTCGCCGATCCATCCTCGGTCGTCGACCGTCTTAGCTTCTTCGGTTCGGCGATGCCGGAACAGGCATTCGAGCTGATCCTTGGCCAGTTGCGCAGCCTCACATCCGCGCCGCAAGCAAGCCTTTCTCTGACTTTGCTCGGCAGTCTGGCGATCGCACTCTGGTCGGCCAATGCCGGCATGAAGGCGCTGTTCGAGGCGATGAACGTCGCCTATGGCGAGACCGAGAAACGGGGCTTTATCCGGCTGAACCTGACCTCCTTCTCGTTCACCTTCGCCGGTCTGGTGCTGGTGGTGCTGATCATCACCCTGGCAGGGATCGTTCCGGCAATCCTCGATTATCTCTGGCTCGGCCGCTGGACGGAGCTGATCATCCGCGTGGCGCGTTGGCCGCTGCTGCTGGCGCTGATCGCTGTGGCGATCATGTCGCTCTACCGGTTAGGGCCAAGCCGGGAACCGGCGAAGCTACGCTGGCTCAGCTGGGGTGCGCTCTTCTCAACCGGCGCGTGGCTTGTCGCGGCGCTCGCGATCACCTTCTATCTCGGTCACATCGCGGACTACAACGCGACCTATGGCGCACTCGGCGCGTCGATCGGCTTCATGGTGTGGGTCTGGATCTCCGTCATCATCGTCATCCTGGGCGCGGAACTGAACGCTGAACTCGAACACCAGACGGCACGCGACAGCACGACCGGACCACCTGAAGAAATGGGCCGTAGGGGAGCCTACATGGCCGACACGATCGGTGCAGATGCGTGACGTCCGCACCCGCGTTCACCAGCGCCGACGCCGCTGAAGCACAAAGATGCATGGCGGGGCGAAGGCAGGCAGCAGAGGAGAACTTCGGATGACCGACAGAAAGCGACCCTTCGATTTGACGGGCAAGGTGGCGGTCGTGACAGGCGCGGCGCGGGGCATCGGGCGTGCCGCCGCCACCGCGCTGGCTGCTGCCGGAGCAGATATCGTAGGCATCGATATCGCCGGCCCGGTGAGCGCGACGCTGGACTATGCGCCGGCAAGCGAGGCCGACCTTGAGCAGACCGGCCGGGAGGTCATTGCGCTCGGCAGCCGATGGACGGCCTACCGGCTGGATCAGCGCGAACTTGCCGCTCTTCGCGATGCCGCCGCGGACATCGAGCAGGAATTCGGCCGTATCGACATCCTCTTCGCCAATGCAGGCATCCAGGCGTTCAAGCCCATCCTCGACATGGAAGATGCCGACTGGCACGATCAGATCGACGTCAACCTGACCGGCACGGCCAACGCCATCCGCGCCTTCGCGCCGGCAATGGCACGGCGCGGCGGCGGATCGATCATCGTGACGTCCTCGACGCAGGGTCAGCACGGAACCAAGAACGGTGCGGCCTATTCGGCCTCGAAGTGGGGCATCATTGGGCTGATGAAGTCAGCTGCCATGGAACTCGGCGAATACGGCATCACCGTCAACGCCCTCATTCCCGGCCTCATCGACACGGCGTTGACCCGCCACGAGGATCGCTATGCGCAGGCGATCGAGGTTGCGGGCGGCGAACCGACCGGCGATGAGGCGAAGGACGAGAGAACCGCCATGGAGGGGTTGGCCAAGAAATCGCCGCTTGGTGCGCCGATGATCGACCCGCGCGACGTCGCGCCGATGGTGGTGTTCCTCGCCTCGGACGAAGCCCGCATGGCGTCCGGCGGCACCTATTCGATCACGGGCGGGGACAGCGCTAACATCCAAAGTTGACGAGCCGCGCTAGGCCGCGGTTTCAGATTTTCAGAGCGGCGATGCCGTCAGCAACAGCATGATCGGCACGCTGACCGCCGATGCGGTCAATGCCAGCATCGATGCCATCTTGAGCAACTGCGCCCGCCGGGCACGGCCCGCATCCCATTCATACGCCATTCTTTATCCTCCGGGACGAGGAATGAAGCACTCGCACCGCCCGGAGTCCATGGACTATTTCTCACAGGCCTGCGCTTTACCAATATCTCGGGGCATCTCAGCCGGTCTTCTGACGTCGCGTTGAAGCGATGGTCCATGTGTTCCGGCCCTTCGCCTTGGCGCGATAGAGAGCGCGATCGGCCTTTTGAACAAGCTTGTCGGCGTCAACGCCGCCCGCGGTTGAGGCGGCGAGGCCGATGCTCACGCCAATCCTGATGGCCATGCCCCGAACAGGGAAGGGAGCGTCGAAGGCTGCAACACAGCGTCTCGCCAGATCGACAGCCTGTTGGTGGTCCCCGATCATCAGAATGGCGAATTCGTCGCCGCCCAGTCGTGCGATGATGTGATCTTGCCCGACGGCTCGTAGGCGATCCGCCGTCATCTTGAGCACTGCATCGCCTGCAGCGTGGCCGAAGGTGTCGTTGACCGGCTTGAAGCCATCGAGATCGAGGCAAAGAACGAAAACACCTTCCCCGTCGTTTGATTTGAGGGCTGCGCTCAGTGCCTTGTAGAACTGCATCCGGTTGGGCAGGCCCGTCAGAACATCGTGGTGGGCAAGACGATTGGCTTCAGCCTCCGCAGCAACTCGATCGCTGACATCCGCGATGGTCAGCAAAAGCCGGCGTCTGGCGCCTTCGTGGAGAAGCCGGACATAAATCAGAACATGACGCTCGCTGCCGTCGGCCGCGTGTTGGCGCCAGACGGTGCGGGCATCGCAATCCTTGCTGAGATCATGAACCGCCGCGTTGAACCGTTGCGCCTCCTCTTGCGCATGCATGTCGCCGGCTTCTTTTGAAAGCAGCTCCCCTCTGTCATACCCATAGAAGTCGCAGGCGGCTTGATTGGCCTGCAGGATGGCGAGGCTTTCGCCGTCGCACAGCATCATCGGCATCGGGTTGGCGTCAAACAGTTGGCGAAGCCATTCCTCGCGCTGCTTCAATCCGGTGATATCGATGCGCATGCCGATGGCGCCACCGTCCGGCGTGCGGCGGTCGTCATGCCGAAGCCATCGCCCGTCGCGAAGCTGCTGCTCCTCCTGCGAGACCGGGCGCCGAAACTTCTCCATTCGTTCGCGAAGCCATGTCTCCTTGTCCTCGATGAGCTCCTGCATGTCGTCACCGGCCAGGCTGATCCTCAAGATCTCTTCGAACGGAACACCTGGCTGAAGATGAGCCGCAATGTCGCTGTAAAGCTCAGCATACTTCCGGTTCCAAAGCACGAACCGGTCCTCGGCGTCGAAGACACACACGGCTTGCGGCAATATCTCGATGATGTGGCGCAGGCGATTTTCCGCCTCGCTCGTGTCCGGCAGATTCCGTTCAGATTCTATCTCGACGAAGACAGTGCTCATCGTCCCCGAGACTGCCGACCAGCTTGCGATCTTCACATGCGCCAGCTTTTCGTTGCCGAGACCATCAACGATGCGGGATTGCGTCCCTTGAGCCGGCAGGGACCAGTCAGGGAGGAATTGCTTGATCGGCAAGCCACAAAGATCGCGCTGAGGTCGAAACAGCCGATAGGCTGCGGCATTGGCGAACACAATCGTTCCTGTGACATCGACGACAATGGCCGTGGTCGGACATGCTTCAAGAGATGCTTCTAACTCTGCACCAAGCATTCTTGCTCCGAACCAGACAGTCTTTCGAGGGACACAACTGCGAAACATTAGCCTTTGATGGTAAAGAAGACGTTCTACCGCGCATTGTATCGTTCTTCGCGCGGTGCTTTGCGCGGAGCCTCGCGAAAATGCTGATCTAGCAGATTGGATAGTGCGAAGCTGCCATGGACCGGGCAAGCCGAGAACTGCGCCAGCGGTGAAGGGCTGATGGATGACGTCAAATGAACGGCGCGGGGCCGACCCTACGTCTCATCGGTCGTCATTTCGAGACTTTCGTGATCGGTCGTCAGGTCATCGGCGGTGATATGGAGTGTGCCATCGCTGGTCGTGCCCTCCCTATCGTATTTATCGCTCGCGACGGCCTCAAGTAGCGAACGATGACGCTTGAGCAATCCGACAGGGCCGACAGGTTCGGTATCGAACGCTTGCAACGTGCTGGCATAGATATAGACGTCGAGCGTCATTCCCTCGGGTGTCTCCATCGGCCAGAACAGCCCGAGTTCCCTCGGCGCCGAGGCACCTGATTTGCTGATGAGGGGCATTTCGTTTCCTGCCTGAATTCTATGGGGAGACCCAAAGCAGCGGGGGCTGCAAAGGTCTCCCCTGTCCAACCGTTTGAGTCGGAAGAACGCAGTTGATCTGGGGCGGCAAGGGCCGAAGTCAATCATTTCGATGGCCTCGCCGCTCCCTATGGCGCTTTTGGTCGCTCTACTCTGTGGACAAGCGCCGCTCGTTGTATTTCCGGAGCGCCCACCAGATGACAGCCGCGAGAAGCGGAGAGACTATCGATCATTCAACGAGGAGAGTGACGATGACAACAACCAACGAAATTGCCGACAAGATCGCTGGCGATCATGGATTGAGCAAGGCACAGAGCAAGGTGATCGTGGAGGCGGTGTTCGCGCAGATTACCGCAGCGGCCGTCGCCGGCGTGGAAACTTCGCTCCCGGGTTTCGGCAAATTCAAGGTGAAGGATACGCCGGCGCGCGAGGCGCGCAATCCGGCAACCGGGGCTACGATCAATGTCGCGGCGGCGAAAAAGATGACGTTCACACCGGCTAAATCCCTCAAGGACGCGCTCAACAAAGAGCGGACATAGCAAAGCGCTCGGCGCCGCCGTTCTTGACGTCTTGATCCAGGTCGTGGCGGGCCATTCCGATGGAAACCTGGCGGCGTAGGTGTTCCTGAGCTCGCAGGCGGCATGGCAGAGAACTCACCGGCTGCACTTGATGGAGGTTGCCGATGCGGTCGATGTAGTCGGCCCCGTCATAGGTCGGCCTTGCCTTCAGGGGGCGAGAGGTTTGCTGCACTCTAAGCAGGTCCCGATATCGGGGACAATCCGAGGGGGAAGCGAGCCTATGGCGGAACTTCGCCGGCGTTGGAGTCGTTCAGCATTCTCAACCCGGAGCCCGACCAATGCCAGCGCTCGTCCGCTACATGCTGAGCCGCCTTTTTATCGGCTTTGTGCTTGGCGTCGGCAGCGCCGTAGCCATCCTTCAGGTCGAACCACCGCCATTTGGCGCGACGCTCGGTCCCTTGGAAGCCTTGCTGTTCACCTATGGCGTAGGGAGTGCCTTTTCCCTGGGCTATCTGGCGACCGCGCTCGGCTGGGATAATATGGAAGTGTAGCAGTCGATGTTCCCGCCCGGTCATATCGTCCGTTCGGCGGTCCCCTTAAACGGTCGCAGGAAGGCGAACGATGGTCCTTGAAGATTTATACCGCCTGCTGCGCGCCGGTCATGTCCAGGCGCAAGGGATTGTCGATACGCTGACACAGCCGCTCGTCGTGCTTGACCAGGGGTTTTGCGTCACCAATGCCAACAACGCCTTTATCGATGCGTTCAAGGTGGACCGGGACGATATTCTCGGTCACAGCCTGTTTTCGCTTGGCAACGGCCAGTGGGACATCGCTGACCTGCGCAAGCTGATCGCGGAAATCATTCCGAAGACGGCGGCCGTCGTCGGCTACGAGGTCACGCATGATTTTCCTACGATCGGACAGCGCACATTCCTCGTCGATGCAAGGCGCCTCGTCCATCCCGATAACAACAGCACCAGCATTCTTGTCCTTTTCGAGGACGTCACCGAGAGCAACCGGGAGCGGGCGGAGAGCGATATCATTCTTGCCGAAACCCGCCATCGCATGAAGAACCTGTTCTCGGTGATCCGGGCCCTCGCCATGCAGACGCAGACCGAGGGTTACACGGCGCAGGAGTATCGCGACGCCTTTCTGGGGCGCATCGACGTCGCCTTGCGGGCGCAGGAGATCGCGCCCGGAGAAACGAGTGCGGAGTTTGGTTCGCTTCTCGACGCCGCGGTTGCCGCCACCGGTGGCAACCGCATCCACATCGAAGCAGGCCCATCCGCCACTCTTCCGTCACCGAAGGTCGTCCCGGTCAGCATGATGTTCCACGAGTTGGCGACGAACGCGCTCAAATACGGCGCGCTTTCGGTGCCCGACGGGCGCGTTCGGCTGTCATGGCGGATCGAAGAGGGTGACGGCGATCGAACCATGCTGGTCACCGAATGGCGCGAAGAAAACGGGCCCACGGTGCGACAGCCGACCCGTCGCGGATACGGCACGGAGCTGATCACCGCGACGGCGAAGCATCTCGGCGGTTCGGCGGAACAAAGGTTCGATCCGCGCGGTTTAACCGCCATCATCAAACTGCCGATATAGGATGCGCATGTCTTCCGACGACGGACGCAATCGACCCCCAGCGCGCATCCTTGTTGTCGAGGATGAAATCTTCATCGCCATGGAGATCGAGCGAGCGCTCACGACCGACGGCTTCGAGGTTCTGGGACCGGTCGGAAGCATCGAGGACGCCTTGGAACTCCTTCATCGAGATCAGCCGGACGCCGCGGTCCTCGACGTCACCTTGAGGGATGGAAAGGTGACGCCGGTGGCCGTGTTACTGAGATCGCAGGGCGTGCCCTTCGTCCTGGCGTCCGCCGAGGGACGGGAGCTTACCGAAACCGGCTTCTTCCAGGGCGTCACCAATCTTGGCAAGCCAACGAACATGCGGCTGATGATCGGCGAAATCCAGCGTTTGCTAAGCTGAACGGCCCTGCAGCCTTATCAGATTGCCCGAACGTCTTCCGCTTTTGACTTTCCGGTTTTGCGGTCCTGGCCGATCTCGTAACTGACCTTCGCGCCGTCGCGAAGCGGTCCGCCTGAAAGCACGGCCGAAACGTGGACGAAGACATCCTGCCCGCCATTGTCCGGCGTAATGAAGCCAAAACCCTTGTCCTGATTGAAAAACTTGACCGTGCCGGTTGCCATGTAACCCTCATAAACTGAACGGCGGAAGCGCCGCGCCGACCATATTCGTCGCCGATCTCGATCGCAACCACGCTGCCGATGACCGCGCGGAACAACCATCGTGCAGGTGTGTTTTCATGTCGGCGCCCGGCGGGATTTCGGGTTTCCGTAGGCATCGACGTCGCGGGAGACAAACGCAATGACCGATATACGAGCGAAGGGCTTCGACAGCCCGGCCCAGCTGCGTGAACATCTCACTGAGTTGGAGGAGGAGAGCCCTGCGGAGGATCCAGGCGTGGGGAACGAACGTCCATCAGCCCAGCAGCAGATCGAGGCCCTTCGGCGAGAAGTCGCCGATCTGCACGCTCGGCTGACCTCGATCCGAAAGCAGACCGACGGCATGGGTGCGCGGCGTTCGCGAGGCGACATACACCCGTGGCTCAGGGTTTTGGCCACGGCCGCCACGACCTATCTCCTCGGCCGGCTCGTGCAGCGTCTCCGTCTTGGCGCGCCCGGCGCAGCCGCCGTGCCGATGATCGCCTCGCAGATCGACCGCAGAATCTGGTGAGGTCGGTCATGGCGGCTGACAAGCTTTCGACCTACAAGAAGAAGCGGGATTTCAAGCAGACGCAGGAGCCGAGTGGCTCGGCGGCCGTCAAATCCTCGAACCGGCTGCGCTTTATCATCCAGAAGCACGACGCCACACGCCTGCACTACGACCTTCGCCTCGAACTCGACGGGGTTTTCAAATCCTGGGCGGTGACCAAGGGACCATCGCTCGATCCGCATGACAAGCGGCTGGCGGTCGAGGTCGAGGATCACCCGCTCGACTATGGCGACTTCGAAGGCACGATCCCGAAGGGCCAATATGGCGGCGGTACGGTCATGCTGTGGGATCGCGGCTATTGGGAACCCGAGGGCAACAAATCCCCAAAAGAAGCCTTGAAGAAGGGCGACTTCAAGTTCGTGCTGCATGGCAAGCGCCTGCAAGGCAGCTTCGTTCTGGTGAGGATGCGCAATGATCGCGACGGCGGCAAACGGACCAACTGGCTGCTGATCAAGCACCACGACGAGCATTCCGTCGATGAGAACGGCGCGGCCATCCTGGACGAGAACATGACCTCCGTCGCATCTGCCCGGACGATGCAGCAGATCGCCGGCGGCAAGGGGCGAAAGCCGAAACCGTTCATGACGGCCAGCGGCGACGTCGAGGTGGACGCGGTCTGGGACAGCAAGCACGGCCTTGCAGCTGACGAGCGCAAGAAGAATGCCCGCAAGGATGTAGCGACATCGACGGCCGCAGACCTGCCGGACTTCATCCCGCCGCAGCTGTGCGAAACGCTCGAACGCCCGCCGGCCGGCGAGAACTGGCTGCACGAGATCAAGTTCGACGGCTATCGAATTCAGATGCGGGTCGCTAATGACGAGGTGACGCTCAAAACCCGCAAGGGCTTAGATTGGACCGCCAAGTACCCGGAGATCGCCGAGGCCGCCGCGTCGCTTCCAGATTGCATCATCGACGGCGAGATCTGCGCGCTCGATGATAACGGCGCCCCGGATTTCGCCGCGTTGCAGGCGGCGCTGTCGGAGCGCAACACCGGCAACCTGGTCTATTTCGCATTCGACCTCCTGTTCGATCGTGGGGAAGACCTTCGCGACAAGCCTTTGGTCGACCGGAAAGCTCGGCTGCAGGAGCTGCTTGCCGACGCCACCGAGGATCCGCATCTGCGCTTTGTCGAGCATTTCGAGACGGGCGGTGACGCGGTGCTTCGCTCCGCCTGCAAGCTTTCCCTGGAAGGCATCGTCTCAAAACAGGCAGACGCGCCTTATCGGTCCGGCCGCACCGATACCTGGGCGAAATCGAAATGTCGGGCAGGGCACGAGGTCGTGATCGGCGGCTATGCCAAGACGAACGGCAAGTTTCGATCGCTGCTGGTCGGCGTTAACAGGAGCGAGCATTTTGTCTATGTCGGCCGTGTCGGCACGGGCTATGGGGCCAAGAAGCTCGAGACGCTGCTGCCGAAGCTCAAAGCAGTCGAGGCTGAGAAATCCCCGTTCACCGGTATCGGCGCGCCCAAGAAGGAGAGGGAGGTCGTCTGGCTCAAACCCGAGCTGGTCGCCGAAATCGAATTCGCCGGCTGGACCGCGGACGGTCTGGTCCGCCAGGCCGCGTTCAAGGGCCTGCGGGAGGATAAGCCGGCCGCCGAGGTCGAAGCCGATAAGCCCGCCTCGCCGGCAAAGACCGAGACACCAGAGCCGGCCGTGGCCGCAAAGGTGAAGCCCGCGCGCCGGAAGGGTGCAAAGGCGGAGGTTATGGGCGTGCTCATCTCCAATCCGGACAAGCCGTTGTGGCCGGACGCCGGCGACGGCAAGCCCGTGACCAAAGAGGAGCTGGCCCAATATCACGAAGCGGTCGGCGCCTGGCTCATCGAGCATGTAAAGGGCCGGCCGTGTTCGATCATCCGCGCGCCGGATGGCATCGGTGGAGAACAGTTCTTCCAGCGCCACGCCATGCCCGGTACGTCGAACCTATTGGAACTGGTCAAGGTCTTCGGTGACAAGAGGCCCTACCTGCAGGTCGATCGTGTCGAGGGTCTCGTCGCCATCGCCCAGATTGGTGGCATCGAGCTACATCCGTGGAACTGCGAACCGGGGAAACCCGAAGTGCCGGGACGGCTGGTGTTCGACCTCGACCCCGGTCCGGATGTGCCCTTCTCGGCCGTCGTTGCCGCCGCGCGCGAGATGCGTGATCGGCTCGACGACCTCGGCCTCATCAGTTTCTGCAAGACGACCGGCGGCAAGGGCCTGCATGTCGTGACGCCGCTTGCCGTCAATGCCCGCAAGCCGCTCTCCTGGGCCGAGGCCAAGGGCTTTGCCCACGACGTCTGCCAGGAGATGGCGCGTGACAATCCCGATGCCTATCTCATCAAGATGACCAAGAGCCTGCGGGAAGGCCGCATCTTCCTCGACTATCTGCGCAACGACCGCATGGCGACCGCAGTCGCGCCTCTCTCGCCGCGGGCGCGGCCGGGCGCCACCGTCTCGATGCCGCTTACCTGGACACAGGTCAAATCCGACCTCGACCCGAAGCGGTTCACGATCCGCACTGTGCCGGCGCTGCTGGCGAAGTCGACTGCCTGGGAGGACTACTGCGATGGCCAGCGCCCGCTGGAACAGGCGATCAAGCGGCTCGGCAAGCACAAGGCGGCCGCATGACCTTTGAATGGGTGAGCGTCGAGACCACATAGGAAGAATGAAGAAACACGATCTCCCCATCGAGCACCTGGCGCGCCTCCGACGAATTCGTGGACTGGCGCGGCTGATGGATACCGCGCTTCGTGTTCCCGGAACGCGGATATCGCTAGGGGCGGACTCTATGCTTGGCCTGATCCCGGGCATCGGCGATTTCGCGGCCGCCGCCGTCAGCCTCGTCATCGTCAACGAGGCTCGCCGTCTTGGCGTGCCGAACGACAGGCTCGTCAAGATGCTGGTCAATGTCGGTTTTGATACGGTCGCGGGCAGCGTGCCGGTGCTGGGCGACGTCTTCGACGTCTATTTCAAGTCCAACCGCCGCAATCTGCAACTCGTGCTGGATCACTTCGGTCTCGACCATACCGACCTTGACCGGCGACGATAGTCACTTGCCGGCGGCCATTGTTTCCATGTCGAAGACAGCGGCATTGTCCTGGACTTCGCGCAGGCCCTTATAGGAGGCGTGGCGCAGATTGCCGTCGTCCGTCCAGCCGCGGAACTCGATCTCGGCGATGAGCGTCGGTAGGGCGAACACATAATTCTTGCCCTTGATCGGAACGACTGGCTTTTTCGTCTTCAGCTTGTCGAGCGTCTTGCGCAGATATTCGGCGTCCTTTGCCTTGAACCCCGTTCCGACCGAGCCGACCGACACCCAGGCATCGCCCCTGCGCGCGGCAAGCAGCAGGCTGCCGATACCGCTGCGCGCCACTGCGGATTGCTCATAGCCGACGATCATGAAGCTTTCGCTCTGGATGCACTTGATCTTGATCCAGTCACCGGTTCGGCCGGACCGATAGGGTCGGTCGCGGTGCTTGGCGATGATGCCTTCGAGACCCATCATGCAGGCCTTCGCGAGCAGCCCGGCGCCGTCGGCTTCTTCCGACAGCTGCACAGCGCCCGTGGCGCCGTTGAGGAAATCCGAGAGGAGATGCCGCCGGACGTCGAGCTCCGTCTTGGTAAGATCGTGGCCGTCGAAATAAAGAAGGTCGAAGGCGAAGAAACCGGCTTCTGTCGAAGCGCGCTTGCCGCCGCGCCCGCCAAGCGAACGCTGCAATGCCCCGAAATCCGCGTGACCTTTCTTGTTGAGGACCACGGCCTCGCCGTCGAGAATGGCGGTCCCAACGCCGAGCTTCTTCGCGGCTTCGGCGATGGTCGGAAATCGGTGGGTCCAGTCATGGCCGCCCCGCGTGATGATCCGCACCCCCTTCGGCTCGATGTGGATCGCCAGGCGATAGCCATCCCATTTGTTTTCGAACAGCCAGTCCGGTCCTTCCGGCGGCGCCGGCCGGAGAAGGGCGAGGCATGGCTCGACGCGCTCGGGCATCGGATCGAACGGCAGGCTCGGCTGCGTGGGATTGCGTTTGCGCACCGGGCGCGACTGGAGCGCCGTGCCGGAGTCATCGAGCAGGGGGATGGCCGATCGTCGCTTCACTTTCATGGAGGTCCATCACGCGTGCGAGAGGAAACAAACATAGGCGAACCATGTGACGATTTCAGGAGGCGCGCTTGCCTTTTTCGCCGGCGAGGCTCTTGCGCAACGCGTCCATGATATCGATGACGTTGCCGCCCGACGGCCGGTCTTCACCTTTGGCCTTGCCTTTCCTCGACGGCTTCAGCGCCTTCTTCTTTTTGGCGATGATGTCGAGCAGCGCATCCTGAACGGGATCGGAGACCATGTCCCGCGACCAGGTCTTCGTGTGCTGCTTGATGAACTTCTGGACGAGAGGAACGAGGTCGGGATCGGACTTTCCGTCGATATCCTCGAAATAGGATTCCTCCGGCCGCACCTCGTCGCCGAAGCGCAATGACCAGAGCACGATGCCTTCGCCGCGCGGCTCGAGCACGACGGCTCGCTCGCGCCGGCCGATGACCAGACGTGACACGCCAAAGACCTTGTCCGACGCCATGGCGTCGCGGATGACGGCGAAAGCTTCGTGTCCGACCGGATCGTCGGGCACGAGATAATGCGGCTTTTCCAGATAGATCCATTCGATGCTGTCGCGCGGCACGAACGTGTCGATGTCGATCGTCTTCACCGTGTCGAGCGCCACCGCATCCAGCTCGTCGTCGGTGAGCAGGACATAGTCGTTCTCGCCGCGGGCATAACCCTTCACCTCGTCCTCATCCTTCACCGGCTTGCGCGTGACGGCGTCGACATATTGCGAGACGACGCGGTTGCCGGTCTCCCGGTTCAAGGTGTGAAACCGGACCTTGTCGCTCTCCGACGTCGCCGGCGACATTGAGACGGGGCATGTGACGAGTGAGAGCTTTAGATAGCCTTTCCAATAGGGGCGGGGTGCCATGATCTATCTCCTCAACCGGCTTTGCGCTGTGCGGCCGCCGGGCTGCGCGCCTTCGACGCGGTGGCGCGCGCCGCCGGCTTGCGGCCGACGCCCTTGTTGGCATTGGCGGCGGAACGCTTCGGCGTGTCGTCATCGGCCTTCAGCATCCTGGCACTTTCGCGCAAGGCAGCCAGCAGATCGTCGGGCTTGGACACCTTGACTTCCTTGCGCTTCGGCAGAGCCTTGCCCTCGATCTTGGTCTTCACCAGTTCAGCGACGGCAGTCTCGTATCGATCGTCGAACGCCGCCGGATCGAAGGTGCCCTTCTTGGTGGCGATGATGTGCTTGGCGAGATCCAGCATTTCGCCCTTGATGCGCAGCTTCGGTATCTCCTCGAATGCCTTTTCCGAGGAGCGAACCTCATAGTCGTATTGCATGGTCGTGGCGATCAGGCCTTTGCCATGCGTGCGGATCAGGACGGTGCGCATGCGCCGGAACAACACCGTGCGGGCGACCGCGGCGACCTTCGACTTCTCCATGGCGTCCCTGAGCGCGGTGAAGGCGTCCGACGAAACACGGTCAGTCGGCACGAGATAGTAGGGCTTGTCGAAATAGACGTCATCGACATCGGAGCAGGGGATGAAGGCCTCAATCGTCAGCGTCTTGTTGCTGTCCGGAATGGTCGCTGCGACCTCTTCGGGATCGATCATGATGTACTGGCCGTTCTCGATCTCGAAGCCCTTGGTCTGGTCCTCGCGCTCGACCTCCTTGCCGGTGTCGCTGTCGATGAAGACGCGGTTGACGCGATTGCCGGTCTTTTTGTTGATCGTGTGGAACGAGATGCGCTCGGACGTGCTGGCGGCCGTGTAGAGGCCAACCCCACAACTGACCTCGCCGAACTTGATGAAACCCTTCCATTGGGCACGATGACCGGCCATCTCGATACTCCCGACTCGACGCAACCAAAGCGAGTCAAGCGAATCACTTGCGAATTTGTTCCGAGTCGAAAAGAATCGGAAATCAATAACTTAGGCGATCGTCGCCTCGCTTTTTGCGAGTCTCGATCATGCCTTTGATTCACTGCATCTTTTCGAGTTGGCGTGCGTTTCTTGAGAACCGCAACTGAAAGACAATGGGATGGTCGACGGCGACGACATTGGCCAGGACGCCATGGAGAACGACGAGCGCGCCGCCGTCTCGTTTCCGTTCGATCGGATGACGGTGCAGCGGTTTCGCGAAACCTTTCCACGCGCCCGCTGGAGCGACCGACGGAAGGCGTGGCTCGTCCCCGGAAAGACCGCGCGGCGGCGCATCGATCGCTGGATGGCAAGGGAAGAGTCCCGTGTCGATCCCTATGCCGATGCGAAGGGCAGGGATGCCTTCGCGTTCGAGCCGATCCTCAGCCCCTATCTCGGCGTTGACAGAGAAGGGTTTCGCATCAAGACGCCATATTCGCGCAAGCTGGTCGAGGAAATCCGCCAGGTGCCGTTCGCCCGTTGGGACGGCGACAACAAGGTCTGGCGGGTGCCTTTCGCCTCCTATGAGCATCTCGTTGATCGCTGGCAGGTCATCGAGACGGAAGCAAAGCGGTGCGAGCCTGAAGAACGGCGCAAGCGCGCCGAGGCGCGTAAAGGGACGGACGAGGAGAGGACGTCCCGGCTCCGGACGACCGAACGCAAGCGCCGGCGCATCCCGCTTCCCGCCGACGATCTGCCTCCGTTGGACCGACCGATTGCGACGACATCGTACGGGATTGTCGTCGTCAGCGATATCACCGGCGAAGTGGTCGAGCGCGAAGACATCGCCGACCTCTATCCTGATCTCTCCGAGGATTACGTCTGGGGAGTTTGGCAGACGCCTTCGCTGGACGAGCTTGTCCACACCTGGCCGTCGAAGGTCGAACCGGGAGAACAAGAACGTCGGCGGGGCTGGTGGCTACCGACCCTTGAGGAGTTGCGCGAGGCGCGTCGAACGGCGAGGGCGCGCGAGCGTCGGGCGACCCGACGCACTTCCGCCTGACCTCAATCCGATGGTGGCTCTATCTCGATCATGACGGGTGCGTGGTCGCTGGTGTGCTCCCAGCCTCGTGGACCACGCCGCACGCTCGCCTTCCGAAGCCAGGGTGCCAGCGCCGGGCTGAGGAGAAGATGGTCGATGCGCAGGCCCGCGTCACGTTCGAAGGAGTGTCGCCAGTATTTCCAGAAGGTGTAGATGCGTTCCTTCGGATGCAGCTGACGGACGGCGTCGGTCCAGCCCTGGGTGAGAAGGTCCGCATAGGCTGACCTGACCTCGGGGCGGAACAATGCGTCGTCGCGCCAGCGCTCCGGCGCATAGACGTCGAGTTCCGTCGGCATGACATTGAAATCCCCGATCAGCGCGACGGGAAGATCGAGCGCCAGCAGATCGGCCGCATAGGTGCGGAGCCGCTCGAACCAGCGCAGCTTGTAGTCGAATTTGGGACCGGGCGCCGGATTGCCGTTCGGCAGGTAGAGGCAGCCGACCAGGATGCCGTCGACGGCGGCCTCGATATAGCGGCTGTGGCTGTCGTCGGCATCGCCAGGCAGGCCGCGGCGCGTCAGGATGGGGGTTGCATCCCTGGCGAGGATCGCGACACCGTTCCAACTTTTCTGTCCATGCCAGACGGCCTCGTATCCCATTCGCTGAAGTTCGCGCCGGGGAAAGCGCTCGTCCGGCGATTTGAGTTCCTGCAGGCAGACGATGTCGGGCGCGTCTTCTTCCAGCCATCGCAGAAGGACTGGAAGCCGGCCGTTGATGCCGTTGACGTTGTAGGTGGCGAGTTTCACGAAGCTGCTCCGGGCGGGGCGATGGTTCGAGGGAAAACCGTCCCGGAATTACAAAGGTTCCCCGCGCTTTGAAGCTCCAGGGACGTGTGCGGCAACTTGATCGCTCTGGGCGTCTTTCCCTGCCATTGCAAAGATTTTGAGCGCTCCTATCTGTGCTCAAGATCGTTGGAGACGACCGCGATGAAGACAATTCCCATCGATACCCTTTTTGACCCCGCCGCCGAGATCATGCTGCCGCACCGGTGCGACGACGCTGCCCGCCCTGCGGCTGCCTGCATCTGTTGCGGGCAGGCAGGTCAGGCGATGGACGATGACGGCTGCGGTATCTGCGATGCGTGCCTCGATGCACCGCTGCAGGCGACCGGCAATCCCGACGGCCTTGATTTCCCGGATGCCTTTCCCCATCTATCGCTCACTGCCCGTCATCGATGAACTGTCTGCAGCGACGATATCCGTCGCGCGTTCGCAGTCGTCCGGGTCGGAAGGGCGCTCCCCGAAAGGGTCGAGCGCCCTTCGTCATTTCGGGAAGGCTCGCGCGAGGGGCGGTCATGCGGATCGCCGCGAGCGCCAGGATCCAGCCTTGTCCATGACCAGCCGCCAGCGGCGCGCATCGACATCCGTACCGCGGGCGGTGCGATAGGCCGGGACAGAAAGCTGAATGTCGTCGCCGTCCGGATGCCATTCTCCAATCATGGCGATGCCGTCGCCGAACTCGACCACGCACATGCCTTCTGCAGCCTCGGCATCCTCGACCCGGACCTCGCCGCCGGGAAAGGCGTGACTATGCGGGAAGGAGAAGCGCATCAGCCCACCTGCTCCGCGGAAAGGGAGCCGGCCGGCAGCGGCTTGATCAGCGTCTTGGCGGAAACGGAGGGATCTAGCCAATCCGCCCATGCCTCGCGCTCGAGGATGACGATCTGGCGGTCGTGGTAGGGTGCGATATCGGGACCGGGTTCCATCGTGAGCATGGTGAAGGCTTCGCCAACCTCCTCCGTCTCGCGCCAGATGCCGGCGATCGCGAAGATCGGCTCGCCGGCCTTCCGGAACATCCATTTGTTTTTCCGCTTCTTTTTCGGATCCTCTGGCGTTGTGAATTCGAAGAAGGCGTCAGCAATGACGAGGGCCCGGTGCGAATTGAACTCGCGGCCCTCCGACCGGAAATTATAGACCGGCTTCTTGGTCGGGCTCGGCCAACTCCATCGGCGCTGCACCAACTCGCCGACCCCACGCTCGCCAGCGGCTGTGCGAACGATGGGCGCCGTGTCGGTGATCCTGATGTCCTCGCGCGCTTCGATGTTGGGCCTGCCCTCGGGGAAGCGGATCTTGATCTTGAGGTGCTCGAATTCCTCGATGACCGAGGCAAGTTCGACCATCAGCCTATAATCGTTGCACATGGTCCCTCCGGCGGCTCCGCGAATTCTGGCTCCGCAATAATCTAGCGCGGCGGCTGAGGATTTCGATGCGACGATCAAGAAGAGGGTGAGCCTAAATCTCCAACCGAAGTTGATCGGCAGGTCCGCTCGCGGTTTCGTCGCCAAACGAGGACAGGGTCACGCCGAGGAGGCGGATGCCTTTCGCCGTCGGAAACAGGGGGGCGAGGAGCGTCTGGACCGTCGCCACGATCTCGCCGGGCGAGCTGAACGCGGTGGCTTCGGTCCTGCTCCGCGTGATAATCTGGAAGTCGGCATATTTCACTTTCAGGGTGACGGAGCGGCCATGCAAGTCCTTGGCCTCGCAATGCCGCCAGACCTTGTCGATGAGCGGGGAGATTTCCGCACGAGCCGCATCCAGATCGAAGAGGTCGGTCATGAAGGTATCCTCGGCGCCGACCGACTTGCGCTCCCGATCCGGGCGGACCGGTCGATCGTCGATGCCTCGGGAGATATTGTAATACCAGGCGCCCGACTTCCCGAAATGCTCCTGCAGGAAAGCAAGCGACTTCGCCTTGAGATCGGCGCCCGTCAGGATGCCGAGCCGCTCCATTTTGGCCGCAGTCGCGGGCCCGACGCCGTGGAATCTCTTGACGGCGAGCCCCTCGACGAAAGCCGGCCCGTTTTTGGGCGTAATGACCGCCTGGCCGTTGGGCTTGTTGAGGTCGGAGGCCATCTTGGCCAGAAACTTGCAATACGAGATACCGGCCGAGGCGTTCAGCCCGGTGACATCCTTGATGCGGGCGCGGATCCTCGTGGCGATCTCCGTCGCGATCGCAATGCCCTGCTTGTTGTCGGTGACATCGAGATAGGCTTCGTCGAGCGACAGGGGCTCGATCAGATCAGTGTATTCGGCGAAGATTGCATGGATCTGCGATGAAACGGTTCGATAGACATCGAAGCGGGGTGAAACGAAGATCAGATCCGGGCAGCGCCGCTTGGCGGTGATCGATGGCAGAGCGGATCGCACGCCGAACACACGGGCCTCATAGCTTGCTGCCGCCACGACGCCGCGGGCGGCCGCGCCGCCCACAGCAACGGGTTTGCCCCGCAGTTCGGGATTATCGCGTTGTTCGACGGAGGCATAAAACGCATCCATGTCCACATGAATGATGCGCCGGACCCGATCTTCGCGATCCGGTTTATGCTCCTCTATCTCGGCCAAAATAATGGGCTGCATCGCTCATTTCCACATCGAGCGCATTCGCGCACCGATATCGACGCGAACCTGGCGACTGCTCTGCTCGTTGGCGGCGGCCGATATCTTTGGCCAGCTTGCCGTTTCGAAGAACTGCAAGAGCGTGGCCGGTATGAAGCGGGTTCGCGACGCATAGACATGGCGGTCGCCCTGGGCATTCTGGCCGTGCGTGAAGAAGCGCTGCAGCGTGATCAGCGTGAGGTTGTCGCGCGCCCGGGTCATGCCGACATAAAGCAGACGGCGTTCTTCCTCGAGTTCAGGGGTAGAGCCGGTGCCAAGGTCAGACGGGATGCAGCCGTCGACGACATTGAGCATGAACACGGCACGCCATTCCTGGCCCTTGGCCGAATGGATCGTGCTCAAGATCAGATAGTCCTCATCGAGCAGCGGCACGCCGGCCTGGTCGCTGGTGGCGTCCGGCGGGTCCAGGGTCAATTCCGTGAGAAAACGTTCGCGGCTCGCATAGCCGCCGGCAATCTGTTCGAGCTGCAGCAGGTCATCCTTGCGGGTGTCCGCATCCTCATGGATGCGGTCGAGATGCGGCTCGTACCACATCCGCACCGTGCCGATTTCAGCAGGCCAGCCGGCCTCGGCCTTTCGCAACGCCGTGACCAGCGTGACAAAGGCGGGCCAGTCGTCGCCGGTCTTGGCGGGCGCCGGGATTTCGGCGAGCGACTGCAACGGCTCGGGATCAACCGCGATCGTGTCGAGGATCTTGCCGGCCAGCTTCGGCCCGATGCCAGGTAGAAGTTTCAAGACCCGGAACCCGGCAACCCGGTCGCGCGGGTTCTGCGCGAACCGCATGACCGCCAGCATGTCCTTGACATGCGCGGCGTCGAGGAACTTGAGGCCGCCGAATTTGACAAAGGGAATGTTTCTCCGCGTGAGCTCGATCTCCAGCGCATTGCTGTGGCTCGATGTTCGAAAGAGCACCGCCTGCTGCTTCAGCGTCATGCCGATCTCGCGGTTGGCCAGCACCTGCTCGACGATATAGGCGGCCTGATCGATCTCGTCCTTCACTGTGACGAGCATGGGCCGTTGCTCGGAGACCCGATCGGTCCAGAGATTTTTCGTATAGCGTTCCCGCGCCAATTCGATGACACCGTTGGCCGCAGCCAGGATCGGCTGGGTCGAGCGATAATTGCGGTCGAGCGTTATGACATCGGCCGGCTTCGGCGAGAATTCCTTCGGGAAATCGAGGATGTTGCGGATGGTCGCGGCGCGGAAGGAATAGATCGACTGTGCGTCGTCGCCGACGACAGTCAGCCCGCGGCCGCCGGGCGCCAGCGACATCAAGATCGACGCCTGCAGGCGATTGGTGTCCTGGTATTCGTCGACGAGAATGTGGTCGAAACGGTTGCCGACGTCCTCGGCCAGCTCTGGTTCGGAAACCATCTGCGCCCAGTAGAGCAAGAGGTCGTCGTAATCCAGAACGTTCTGCGCCTGCTTCGCCTCAACATAGGCGGCGAAGAGCTGCTTCAGCTCCTCTTCCCATTCCAGCACCCACGGATACGAGGACTTCAGGATATCCTTGATCGAAGCCTCGGAATTGACCACGCGGGAATAGATCGCAATGCAGGTGCTCTTGGTGGGGAAGCGGCTTTGCTTGGCGGAAAAGCCAAGGTCATGCCGGACGAGGTTCATCAGGTCGGCGCTGTCCTCGCGGTCGTGGATGGTGAAATCGACGCTGAGACCGATCTGCTCGGCATACATCCGCAAGAGCCGGGCGCCGATACCATGAAACGTGCCGGCCCATGCGAGAGCGTCCCTCATGACGGCGGCATTGTCACCCAGCACCTGCCGGCAGATACGTTGCACCCGGCGCGCCATTTCTGAAGCCGCTCGCCGGGAAAACGTCATCAGCAGAATGCGCCGCGGATCGGCGCCGTTGACGATCAGATGGGCGACGCGATGCGCCAGGGTGTTGGTCTTGCCGGAGCCCGCGCCGGCGATGATAAGCAGCGGGCCGCCGATCTTCCCGTCGGGCAGACCAACGCCATGTTCGACGGCCTCGCGTTGCCGGTCGTTGAGTTTTTCGAGATGCGTAGCCGCCATTTGTCCCCAGCATGCCTAAGAAAAATTTCCTACCCCTCCGATCACCAGATATCTCCTTGATGCAGCTAAGGGATTCGTTTCAACGACTTAGCCGAGGAACAATTTCCGGACCGGAGGCCCGATTGACTCAGTTGGGCAATCGGAACAAATAATGAACATATCAGCTTAGAGAACCGCTGCAAACCCTGAAGGAGCAACAATTCTGCCGTGGCCAACCATGCCCTCAACCCCGTGCTGGCCGAGCTTCGCGAGCGCATTGAGCAGCTTGAAGGCGGCTCGCCGCGCGCAAGGCAGGTCCTGCCTTTCGGCGTTGCCGAGGTTGATCGGGTACTGCCGGGGGGAGGTCTGGCCTTCGGCGCTTTGCACGAGGTCGCCGGCGGCGGGGGAGGGACCGTCGATGGGGCCGCGGCTGCGTTGTTCGTCGCCGGCATCGCTGCCCGATCAAGAGGCAAGGTGCTCTGGTGCATGACGCGCCCTGACCTGTTTTTCCCTGCTGTCGCCCAGGCAGGGCTCCATCCAGACCGTGTGGTCTTTTGCGAAAGCGATCGGGAAGAGGAGGCGCTGTCCGCGATGGAGGAGGGATTGTCCTTCGGTGGGCTTGCTGCCGTGATCGGCGAGCTTGTCCGTCTGCCGATGACCGCCTCGCGGCGTCTGCAGCTCGCCGCCGAGAAGACGGGGGCCATGGGCATCGTGCTGCGGCGATGGCGAAGGCAAAACGAGGCCTCGGACTATGGGCAGCCGACCGCCTCGACGACGCGATGGCGCATCAGCACCTTGCCGTCGGAAAGACTGCCTGTTGCCGGCGTCGGGAGGGCGCGTTGGCTCGCAGAACTGATGCGCGTGAAAGCCGGCGAATGCGCCGAATTTGAAATTGGAGCCCCCGATGCCCAGGGTCGTATCTGTCTACTTCCCACAGCTCGCGACGGAGCGGATCAGACGGCACGCTGGCGAAGCCTTGCCGGCTGACAAGCCGCTAGTCGTGATTGCGCGCCGGGGATCCAAGCGATGGATCTCGGCCGCCGATCCGACAGCCCTGAAGCTCGGCCTGCGCGTCGGCATGGCCGCCAGCAAGGCGCAGGCTATGATCGCCGATCTCCTCATGGTCGACGCAGCGCCGTCCGAGGATGCGGCTGCGCTGGAGCGGCTGGCATTGTGGGCGCTCCGGCAATATAGCCCCGTCGTCGCCGTCGATGGCGCCGACGGTCTCGTTATCGATACCGAAGGCGCGGATCACCTGCGCGGCGGCGAGGCGCTGCTCGTGTCGGGCCTCGTCAACATGCTGCGCGGCCGCGGGCTGACGGCTCGCGCCGCTGTCGCCGATACATGGGGCGCCGCGCATGCGCTCGCCCGGCTGCTGGCGGCGGAAACGACGGTGGTGCCGGCGGGCGACGTCACGAAAGCCGTCATCGACCTGCCGATCGTCGCGCTACGGCTGCCGGCGGAGATCGTCCAGGGCCTGCGAGTCCTCGGCATCGACACGGTTGGCCAACTCTCGGCCATGCCGCGTGCGCCGCTGACGTTGCGGTTCGGGTCGGAGCCCGCACGTCGGCTCGACCAGATGTTCGGCCGCATCGCCGAACCGATCGAGCCGATCCGCACGCCGGAGCTTGTCGAGGTCGCCAAGAATTTTGCCGAGCCCATCGGTGCGCCGGAGACTATTGCCAAATATGTGCGCCGGCTGGTCGGCCAGCTCTCGGCGCGCCTTGCCGAGGATGGCCTCGGCGCGCGGCGCTGCGACCTTTTCATCCATCGCGTCGACAACACCAGGCAGCATCTGCGTGCTGGTCTTGCCAAACCTGTCCGCGATCCGGCCCGGCTGTCGAAGCTGCTCTGCGACCGCATCGAGACCATCGATCCCGGATTTGGCATCGAGAAGCTGGTGCTGGTCGCCGTCTTCGCCGAGCCGCTGGAGGAACGGCAGGTCGCTTCCTCGCTTATCGAGGAGGAGATCGCCGACATCACGCCGCTGGTCGACATCCTCGGCAATCGCGGCCACCGGCTGTTCCGTGTCGCGCCTGTCGCTTCCGACGTGCCGGAGCGTTCAATCCGGCGCATCGCCGCGACCGCGCCTGACATCGGCGAGGCCTGGGCGGTGAAATGGCCGCGACCGACGCGGCTCTTCGCAAACCCTGAACGCATTGAGGTCATCGCGCTCCTGCCGGACCAGCCGCCAGCGATATTCACCTGGCGCGGCAAGCGCCGGAAGGTCGTGCGCGCCGATGGCCCGGAACGGATTTTTGGCGAGTGGTGGCGCCGGCCGCGCGAGTTCCAGGCGGTCAGGGACTACTTCGTGGTCGAGGACGAGCTTGGCGGGCGTTACTGGGTCTACCGCGCCGGCGACGGTATCGATCCTGAGACCGGTTCGCATCTGTGGTTCGTGCATGGGGTGTTCGGATGAGGTATGCCGAGCTTCAGGTCACGACACACTTTTCATTTCTCCGCGGAGCATCCAGCGCCGATGAACTGTTTGCCACAGCGGCCGCACTCGGCATCGATGCGCTCGGCGTCGTCGATCGCAACAGCCTCGCCGGCATCGTGCGCGCGTGGGAGGCGGCCAAGGCGACCGGTGTTCGCCTGGTCGTCGGGTGTCGGCTTGACCTGACCGACGGCATGTCGATCCTGGTCTATCCGATGGACCGGCCAGCCTATTCGCGGCTGACGCGGCTGCTGTCGCTCGGGAAGAGCCGCGGCGGCAAGGGCAATTGCAGCATCGACTTTGCTGATGTCGCAGAGCATGCCGCCGGTATGATCGGCATGCTGGTGCCCGACGAAGCCGACGAGACCTGCGCCGTGCAGCTTCGCAAGATGTCAGAGCTGTTCGATGACCGGGCCTATGTCAGCCTCTGTCTGCGCCGACGGCCGAACGACCGCATGCGCCTGCACGGCATCGCCACCATGGCGGCGCGCTTCAAGGTTCGCACCGTCGTCACCAACGATGTGCTGTTTCATGAGCCGAGCCGGCGGCAGCTCCAGGATGTCGTGACCTGCATCCGCACCCGCACGACCATCGATGATGTGGGATTCGACCGCGAGCGTCATGCCGACCGCTTTCTCAAAACCCCGGAGGAGATGCACCGGCTTTTTGCCGAATACCCGGAAGCACTGGCGCGCGGACGCGAGATTGTCGAGCGGTGCAAGTTCGACCTCGCCGAGCTGCAATACCAGTATCCCGAGGAGGCGATCGTGCCGGGGCTCGATCCGCAGCAATCGCTGGTCAAGTTCACCTGGGAGGGAGCCGCCAATCGCTATCCCGAGGGCGTGCCTGACAAGGTCCAAAAATCCTTGCGCGACGAGCTGGAGCTGATCCGGGTCATGAACTATGCCCCCTATTTTCTGACCGTGTTTTCGATCGTCCGGTTCGCCCGGTCGAAGGGGATTCTTTGCCAGGGCAGGGGCTCAGCCGCCAATTCCGCCGTCTGCTATTGCCTCGGCGTCACCTCCATCGATCCCGATACCAATGACCTGCTCTTCGAGCGCTTTATCTCCCAGGAGCGCGATGAACCACCGGACATCGACGTGGATTTTGAACACGAGAGGAGGGAGGAGGTCATCCAGTGGATCTACAACACCTACGGTCGCAGCAAGGCGGCGCTCTGTTCGACGGTGACGCGGTATAGGGCCAAGGGCGCGCTGCGTGATGTCGGCAAGGCCCTCGGTCTGCCCGAAGACATGATCGGGCAGCTGTCGTCGGGCGTCTGGGGCTGGTCGGAAGGGGTTTCCGAACGCCAGATCCGGGAAAACAACCTCAACGCGGCTGATTACAGGCTGAAGCTGACGCTGGAACTGGCGCAGCAGCTGATGGGGGCGCCGCGCCATCTCGGTCAGCATCCCGGTGGCTTCGTCCTGACCAATGACCGGCTCGACGATCTCGTGCCGATCGAACCGGCGCGCATGGACGATCGCCAGGTCATCGAATGGGATAAGGACGACATCGAGGCACTGAAATTCATGAAGGTGGACGTGTTGGCCTTGGGCATGCTGACCTGCATGGCCAAGGCTTTCGCGCTGATGGCAGAGCACAAGGGTGAGGTTTGGGATCTCGCGTCCATTCCTTCCGAAGATTCCCGCACCTACGCCATGATCCGCAAGGCAGACACGCTCGGCACCTTCCAGATCGAAAGCCGGGCGCAGATGTCCATGCTTCCGCGCCTGAAACCGCGCACATTTTATGATCTGGTCGTGCAGGTGGCGATTGTTAGACCCGGGCCGATCCAGGGCGACATGGTGCATCCCTATCTCCGCCGGCGCGAAGGCAAGGAGCCGGTCGTCTATCCGACACCCGAACTGGAGGCGGTGCTCTCGAAAACCCTCGGTGTCCCGTTGTTTCAAGAGTCGGCCATGAAAGTCGCCATGGTCTGCGCCGGGTTTACTGGCGGCGAGGCGGACCAACTCCGGAAATCCATGGCGACCTTCAAGTTTTCCGGCGGGGTCAGCAAGTTCAAGGACAAGCTGATCGCCGGCATGGTTAGGAATGGCTACTCTGCGGAGTTCGCTGAGAACACATTCTCGCAGTTGGAAGGCTTCGGCAGCTACGGCTTTCCGGAAAGCCATGCTGCCAGCTTTGCATTGATTGCCTATGCGTCGAGCTGGGTCAAATGCCATCACCCAGATGCTTTCTGTGCCGCGCTTCTCAATTCACAGCCGATGGGTTTTTATGCGCCAGCTCAGATCGTGAGGGACGCCCTGCAGCATGGTGTCGAGATCAGGCCGGTCTGCGTCAACGCTTCGCGCTGGGACTGCACACTCGAGCAAGTCGATGGAAGCCGTCATTGCGCGGTCCGCCTCGGCTTGCGCATGGTGAAGGGGCTCTCGACGGCGGATGCAGCCCGGATCGTGGCGGCGCGCGCCGATGACCCCTTCGCGTCGGCCGACGACCTCTGGCGACGCTCCGGCGTGCCGACGGCTGCGCTGGTGAAGCTCGCCGAAGCCGACGCGTTTCTGCCATCGCTGCAGCTCCAGCGCCGTGATGCGCTATGGGCGATCAAGGGTCTGCGTGACGAGCCGCTTGAGCTTTGGGCCGCGGCCGCCGAGCGCGAGGAGCGGCGGATCGCTGAAATGCAGGAGCCGTCGGTTGCCTTGCCCTCCATGAGGGCAGGACACGAGGTCGTCGAGGATTACGCCCACACCGGCCTCACCCTCCGCCAGCACCCGATCACCTTCCTCCGCAAAGACCTTCGCCAGAAGGGCATGGTCACATGCGCCCATGCGATGGCCGAGCGCGACGGCCGCTGGCTGATGACCGGAGGTCTCGTGCTGGTGCGCCAGCGGCCGGGCTCGGCCAAGGGCGTGATGTTTCTGACGCTCGAAGACGAGACCGGCATCGTCAATGCGGTGGTCTGGCCGACGCTGTTCGAGCGTCAGCGCCGCGTTCTTCTCTCAGCTTCGATGATGGCGATCAACGGAAAAATCCAGCGGGAAGGTGATGTCGTTCATCTTCTGGCGCAGCGGCTGTTCGACCTGTCGGACGATCTCGGCCGGCTGGGAGAACAGGACGAGCAGTTTCTCTTGCCCCATGGCCGGGGCGACGAGTTCGCGCGCGGCAATGGTGCGCCGGATCCGCGCGAGCGGCCGAAGGCAGCGGCGCCGGCACGCGACATCTATACACCAGATCTTCTGATCGACCGGCTGAAGGTGAAGAGCCGGAATTTTCACTGATAGCCTGGGGCTCTCCGGCTCAGCGAAGAGCATTTCGCTCCAGCGTCCAGGCGGCGCCTATTCGATTTCCGGGAGGACGTATCGGGTAATCACGAGCGCGTCTTCCTCGACGGAAATCTCGATGATTTCATTGAGAAGCTCGTCACTGTTCGCCAGCTCGTCCAGCACGGTATCGAACATCTCGCGTTGCTGAGCCGGCAAAACTTGCGGGACGATGATGACGAGGCCCGCATGCAGCTCTTCCTTCGCATAGAGCTTTCGGAAGTCGCGGGCATTGTTCGTCACGAAGGTGAAATTGCCTTCGACGATGCGCGGCATGAGATCCCAATCGGTCTCTCCGCTCAATCCCAGCCAATTGACGTGAAAACACTCGTGGCCGCGGGTCTGAGCTACGGTCACGAGCGACGTATGAAGGCATTCATCAATCAGGAATTTCACGAATGCGAGCCTGCCGATGGCCGCGAGACGGATTTCAGAGGAACCTTCTTCGACTCCTTCAAGCGCAACCCCTGCTCGGAAAGCGTCTTGGGTCGGCCACGCGCCGGATGGGCGGCGGTCCAGATTTCTGCCAACTCGATCATACGCGTGGTGAGGGCAGGATAGCCGTCAAGCAACTCCTCAACCGCAGCGCCCTGTGCTCGCATGCCGGCGATAGCGCGGACGGGAACGCGGGTGCCTTTGAAAACGGCATCTCCACCGGCGACGCCTTTGACGCTGTGGATTGCAGCCTCAGCCTCCCGCAACGCATCGGCGCGAGCCGCCAGTTGCTGGCGCGCGCGGGCGACGTCGACGATAAGGTAATCGTCGGCCCGGACCGTCTCAGCTTTCGGATCATCGGCGATTGCATCGAAAAGACGCTTCCTGCGTTCGGCGGAGAGGATCGAACCAACACCATACCACAGCTTGAGGTGCAGAAGATCGTCGTCCGTCAACGCTCGACCGCCAGTCCTCGACGTCGCCGTCGAGACAATGCGCTTGTCGATGGCATTATGCACGGTCTTCACAGCAATCCCGCTGACCGCAGCTGCTTCAGCTGGGGTATACTCTCGATACGTCGCGGCCATAATTATTCTCCTTGTGGAGAATATATAAGTGGAATGGCCCAGAAAGTAAAGATGTTCAAGGCGGAAGCAGGTGAGGTCCTGCAAACCTATCAAGCGATGGTCTCGATGATTTCGTAGTTCGCAACAAACGCACCGGGTCCATCGTTCAGCAACGCCAAGACGCTGGACTGACAAATCGGGACCGTCTCCACCTTTTCGATATTCGTTGTCTCCCATTCCATGTCGGGATCGGCGGCGATGTCGTCGCGCATCGCAAGAACGGTGCTTTTCACGTCGTCGTAATTGTCGAAGAAAATATCGCGCAGCCCTGTCGGTTTCCAGCGCTCCTCGCGCGGGATGCGGGCGTCGGCATACGTGTAAAAAGTGAACACAAGACCTTCAGCCAACGGTTTCTCCTGAAGCAACTTCGGCGGTACGTCCCCGCCGTTCAATGCTCAATGACCCCATGATCGGGGGGTTGGAAACCGTGTGAAACGGCCCTGAGCTTTTAGTTCGGAGAACCTGGACATAGCGTCAGGCCCCCCGACCCAAAGGTCAAGGAGGTGATGCTGTATCGGCCAGCACCAACCGTTCACAGGGGTTTCCACGCCCCAAAGCGGCACGTACCGCTTCGGCGCGGAGGATAGGACATCCCGTTGAATTTGTCCTGAATTTCTTCGCGCGCTCGCGCGTGACACACCACTTTCCGAACCGGGAACGGGGGCGCGGGCGGCCGGGAATGGGGAGAGGGGATCGGCGGCGGGAGAGGGAGAGGGGGGCGGAACGGCGGCGGCGGGTTGAGAGGCTGGAGAGAGGCTCCGGCCGCTCGCCATGGAGCCGCACCATGCGTCACAATTCAAATGTGGATTCCGCGCACCAGCGATTTGCCACCCATAAGACACCGCCGGCGATATCGATTTCCCGCGCTTTCCCGTCGATTTCTATCCTTTCGCCGATCGCGGATCTTCTTGAACAAGGCGCGGCCGTCGCCATCGGCGTTTCGGGCGGAAAAGACAGCCAGGCCGCAGCCATGGCGACCTTCGACTATCTCGATCGGATCGGGCATTCCGGCCCGCGTCTACTGATCCATGCTGATCTCGGTTCGGTGGAATGGGCGGCTTCGCTGCCGACCTGCGAGCAATTGGCCGATCGCCTCGACGTCGAACTCATTGTCGTCCGCCGCAAGCAAGGTGGACTGATGGACCGCTGGGAAAGCCGCTGGCGATCCAACGTCGCGCGCTACGAAAACCTCAGCACCGTGACGCTCGTGCCATGCTGGAGCACGCCGGCGATGAGATTCTGCACGTCCGAGATGAAGACCTCGAAAATCCATGCCGAGCTTAAACGCCGGTTTTCCAGATTGCCGATCGTCAGCGTGACCGGCGTCCGGCGCGAGGAAAGCCCGCGGCGCGCCCGCTCCGAAATCTTCGATCACAAGCCGGGCGAGCGAATATGGACCTGGCGGCCGATACTCGACTGGTCCGAGGCGGAGGTCTTTTCGTCGCTGGATTTCTGGGGCATCGAACCCCACCCCGCCTATCGCCGATTTGGCCTCACGCGTGTGTCGTGCCGCTACTGTATCATGTCGAGCCTTCCCGATCTGGTAGCCGCGGCAGCGCAGCCCGAAGCACACGATCTCTATCGACAGATGGTTGGCCTGGAATGCCGCAGCACGTTTGCGTTTCAGAGCAGCCGGTGGCTAGGCGATATCGCCCCCCATCTCCTTGAGCCGAGAACCCGCGATCTCCTCGCCATGGCGAAGGAAAAGGCGGACCGCCGTCGTGAGGCGGAACACCGGCTGACGAAGCCGATGCTCTATGTGAAAGGATGGCCGGTTCGGATGCTGTCCGACAGGGAAGCAGACCTCCTCGCCGAGGTGCGCTCGGAGGTCAGCGCGATGCTGGGATTTCGTGCCCGCTACCGTGATCGGGCATCGATCCATGCACGCTATGCCGAGCTGCTCGACCTTCACGCCAGCCGGGGGAGGGCCGCATGATCGACACGTCACCCTCCCGCCGCCTGCTCATCCTGTCCTGCTCGATGACCAAACGCGGCGGCCCGCAATATATGCCGGCGCGCGACCGATACGATGGTCCGATCTGGCGCACACTCCGTCGTGTCGATCCCGACGAGCAGAAGGCACGGGTTGCCTTCCTGTCGGCCGAGTACGGTTTTCGCGAAGCCAAGACCACGATCGAAAACTACGATCGGCGGATGACGCCAGAAATCGCGGCCGTGATGAAAGCTGGCGGCCTCGGCACGCGATGGCCGCCGCCGAAAACGCAGCGGCGCGCGATACCATCGGGCGAGCATCCGGGCATGCACATTGCCTCGATGACGGAGCATGGTCGGCAACCGTTCGTCGATATCTGCCTGGTCGGTGGCGCTCTTTATCTCGACGTCATGCAGCACTTCGTCGACCTGTTCCAGGAGGATGGCTTTGTCACGGGGAGCGCGGCAATCACGGAAATCTGCGCGCCGATCGGCATCATGCGCCAGCAGATGACGATCTGGCTGAACAGGTGCTTGCGGGATGCCAGCGGCGACGCGGACGCTGGCGGCAGGCGGTGAGGGCGGTGGCCGGCAAAAGAGGGAGAGGGGGGAAGGGGCGTTCGTGGCGGATTGAGGTGGCTGGAGAGAGGCTCCGGCCGGTCCGCCGCGGAGAAATGACATGGCACAGGCCATTCAGAAAATCGCGCTCAACGTCGGGCGCGATATCCCCTTCAACAAGCTCGTCCTCAGCCAGCAGAACGTGCGCAAGACCAAGGCCGGCGTCTCGATCGAGGAACTTGCCGACGACATCGCTCGCCGCGGGCTGCTGACCAGCATCAACGTGCGCGCGGAACGCGACGCGGAGGGCAAGGAGACCGGCATCTACCGCATCCCGGCCGGCGGCCGCCGCTATCGTGCCCTCAAGCTGCTGGTCGACCGGAAGCAGCTGACGAAGACCACGGGCGTTCCCTGCATCGTCAGCGAAGGCGAAACGCTCGAAGCCGAGGACTCGCTCGCCGAAAACGTCAAGCGGGTCGACCTCCATCCGCTGGACGAGTTCCGCGCGATGATGGCTCTTCGCGAACAGGGGCTCGACGAGGAGGAGATCGCCGCTCGCTTCCACATCTCCGTTGCGACGGTGAAGCAGCGCCTCCGGCTGGCGTCTGTGTCGCCCCGCCTGCTCGAGCTCTATGGCGATGACCAGATGAAGCTCGGGCAGGTCATGGCGTTCTCGATCACCAAGGATCATGCCCGACAGGAGCAGGTCTGGGAGACGATTTCGCGCGCGCAAAGCACCGACCCCTATTACATCCGCCGGCTGCTGACCGAAACGGCGATCCGGGCGAGCGATCGCCGAGCGGTCTATGTCGGCATCGAAGCCTATGAGGCCGCTGGCGGCATTGTCATGCGTGATCTCTTCGAGCAGGACAACGGCGGATGGCTTCAGGATCCGGCGCTGCTCGAACAGCTCGTGTTGGAGAAGCTGACGGCTGATGCCGAAGTGCTGAAGGCCGAGGAGGGCTGGAAGTGGGTCGAATCCGCCATCGACTTCCACTTCGGCCACGCTTCCGGTCTTCGCCGCTTTTACGGCAAGCAGCCGGAGCTCACCGAGGAGGAACTCGCGCTGCATGATGCCCTGACGGCGGAGTTCGAGAAGCTCAACGCGGAATACGAAGCTGCCGACGACTATTCGGCGGAGACGGAAGGGCACCTCGATGATCTCGACGCTCAGCTGACGGCGCTGAATGAGCGCCCCTTTGTCCTCGATCCCGAGGACGTCGCTCGCGGCGGCGCCTTTATCTCGCTGGCCGGCAACGGCGAAATCAGGATCGAGCGCGGCTTCGTCCGGCCGGAAGACGAGCCTGTCATCGAGGCGCAGGATGGCGATGGCGCCGAGCAGGATGGTGACGATGGCGACAACACCGCCGCTGCGGCAGGGGGTGGTGTGACGATCAACGGCACGCCCGTTGGTGTCGAGGAGTCGGACGAGGACGACGGCAAGATCCGGCCGCTCTCGGAACGGCTCATCGAGGATCTGACCGCTGCCCGCACGCTTGCGCTCAGGAATGCGCTCGCCAACGAGCCGATGGTAGCCTTCATCGCTGTGCTGCACCTGCTCGTGCTGAACACGTTCTATCACTTCCGCACGACGTCGTGCCTGGAAATCTCGGTGCAGCATACGGTCTCGACCAAGACGCAGGGGCTTTCCGATACGGTCTGGGCGAAGGAGATCGAACAGCGCCAGGAAGCCTGGGGGCACGATCTTCCGGGTGACGCCGATGCGGTCTGGGCTTACCTGATTGCCCTCGATCACGACAGCCGGATGGCGCTGTTTGCGCATTGCGCGTCGACATCGCTGAACGCCACGATCCAGCAATGGAACCGCCGGACCAAGGAAAACAAGCATGCCGTGCAGCTGGCCCAGACGATCGGGTTCGGCATGGTGGGTGCGGGCTGGACGCCGACGGTCGACAACTATCTGGGCCGCGTGACCAAGGCGCACATCCTGCAGGCCGTTCGCGAAGCAAAGGGCGATCAGTCGGCCCAGCTTATCGATCACCTGAAGAAGCCGGACATGGCGCGGGAAGCGGCCCGGCTGCTCGACGGTAGCGGATGGCTCCCCGAAGTGCTGCGCTATCCCGCCGACGAAATCGCCGAGGAGGTCGGGACTGCGGAGACGAACGATGCGGTGACCGTTGACGACGAGGCCGTCGAAGCCGGCAACGTCATGCTGCCGGCCTTCCTGACCGAGGAGCTGGATGGCGAGCAGACTGCTGCCGACGCTGATGACGATCAGGACGGGCATCTCGAAGCCGCGGAATAAATCCTCGGACCAACAACGATCGATCCAGGGCCCGGCCGTCGCGCCGGGCCTTTCTGTTTCTCGAAACTCGGAGACGAACATGTCCGTCATGACCATCTACGAACGCGCGCCGATCGGCGCAATGATCGCCTTTCGCAATTCGGTTCCGAGGCCATCCGACGAGGACGCTGATGCCCTCGCCGCCTGGAAGAAATGCAATGGCACTGGTTGGCTCGTGCGGTGCACGCCGCCTCGTTCCAGCATCATCTGGTCGACGGCAGGCGCGATTACGCTCCTACCGGGCGAGTTTCAAATGGACCTCGATGCTGCGATCGCCGCCCGCGAAGCCTTTCCACTCGATAGCGATCTCTCGTTCGAGGTTGTCCGTCGCCCCGCCGCCGGCGAAGTTCGTGTTCTTCAGGAATACGGCGCCCACAGCATCCTGCTCTACCTTGCGGCAAACATGGCCGACGCCCGTCGTTGGATCGAAGAGAGCGGTCACATCAATATCCGCCTCGAGGAGGTTTGCGTCGAGGAAATCTGCGCGGATGCTGTCGAAGGGAGGGTGGCGTGATGTTGAACGATACCCCGCGCGCTGTGATCGTCCCCGACGAAGCCCGTCAGGATTTCCTGCCGGCCCTCTTCGGCCGTTCGCACCTGATCGTCGCCGAGAATGCCGTCTATGCCTGGATGGAAAGGCTTAGCCCTCTCGACTATCGTGGCGGTTCCTGGGATTTCTACGAGCATCAGGGCAAGCCGCTTTTCCTCGCACCGAGATCCAGGACACGTTTCCGGATTACCGGTGACGTCACATGCTTCCAGGGCGAGGTCACCGCGGAGGCCGCCGGCATCATCGCCACGATGTTCGCCTTCTCGCACCTGTCATTCCAGTTTCAGTCCGATCGACTCGTCGAAGGTTATGAGCACCTCTACGCTTATTCGGCGGATCATCCCGAGGCCTCCGAGATCTTCCAGGCAATCGATTGAAGCCCACTCGCACGACTGCGGGGCGCGGGTGTTCCGCAGTGAGCTGCGACCCACCGATCCATTCCCACTTCACCAGCCCGGTTGGCGCGATAGCGGCGACCGGGCTCTTTCGTTTCAGGAGCTTGAGATGCCCGACTATACCATTGAAACAAGCTACCGCCTGCCAGCTTACCGTCATCGCACCTACCAGGCCGACAGCGCTGCGCTCGCCTGCCGGCAAGCCATCGAGGACGATGACTGGTCCGGCGAGAAGCTCAGCTACGAAGACGCCGGCGAGAATTACATTTCCGGCATATGGAACGGAGTCGATGCCGCATATTCCGGCCAGGCGATCCCTGTTCCCTCGCACTTTTCAGAAACGGTCGAGCGAAAGGTCAGGCACTTCGAAATCCTGCTTGGCCTGCTGAAGCTGCTCCTCGCTGACGTCCAGGCCGGCCGGGCGGCCTCGGACGACTGGATCGAGCGCGCCATCTCTGCCGTCGCGCGCGGCGAGGCGATCCTCGCAGGCGCTCGCGATCCTGACGATCCTGCCGAGGGAGAGCGCCTATGACGCAATACAAAGTCGAAATCGGATTCTGGCTCAGCGCCTATGACGGGTTCTCTCGAGGCCGATAGCGATGCCGAGGCGATCGAGAAAGCCAAGGCAGCCGCCACCGTGGCCATGGAGGCATCCGATCAGCCGGAACACATCGAGATCGATCAACGGCGCGAAGGCACCATCATCTATATCGATCGCGTTACAGCGGACGGAACGGAACCCGTCATCGAAAATGTCGAGTTTGACGACGACCGCATTCACCCCGCGCCAGCGCGCTGAGCTTCATCCCTTTTCTTTCCACCGACCCGGCCCTCGCGCCGGGCTTTCACGTTTCAGGAGACGACTTATGAACACCATGATTTCCACCCCGCCCGCCGTATCCTCCGGCTTCAAGGTCGACATCTCGCGCGGCGAACGCATCGGCCGGGTATCGTCCGAATGGTTCTCTCGCCCGGACGACGAGCGTTATCTCTCGCTCTCCGACCTCCATCGCGCGGTCAGCGAGCGCACGGAACGCGCCCGTGTACGCACTGTCGAAAGCGCAGAGATCCGCGTCGAGGCGACGCGCGACAACGCCGAGCGCCTTTCCCTTGTGGTTCCCGGCAGCCGCGTGCCGCTGGCACCGACCCATTGGAGCTACGGCCAATTGTGCAGCCTTGTCGGCGCGCCGGCGAGCTACATGCGCCAGCTTCCCGCGCCGCTTGCTGCGATCAATCTCCAACATGGGCTGCTGAACCACAGCGCGGAACTGGTCAAGACCTTGGAAATGGACGACGGTCGCGTCGAGTTGCGCGCGGTGACCGGCCCCGAATACGGTCGTATCTGGGATAAGGAACTCGTTGCGGCGGTGATGAGCATCGCCGGGAACGGGACCGGCGACACGATCTGGAAGGTGCCTGGCGTCCTCGACTGGTCGACCATGACCCACAATCCTTTCGTCGACGTCACCAAGGATACGACGACGCTCTATGCCAGCGACAGGGACGTCTTCCTGTTCTTGGTGGACGACACGCACCCCATTGAGGCGGGCCGCCTGCCGAACGGCGAGCCGGACCTTTACTTCCGCGGCTTCTATGCCTGGAACTCGGAGGTCGGCTCGAAAACCCTCGGAATCGCGAGCTTCTACCTGCGGGCTGTGTGCATGAATCGCAACCTTTGGGGCTGCGAAAATTTCGAGGAAATCACCATTCGGCACTCGAAGTTCGCCGCAAAGCGCTTCGCGCACGAGGCCGCCCCGGCGCTGATGAATTTCGCGAACTCATCGCCCGCGCCGTTTATCAACGGCATCCGAGGTGCGCGCGAGAAGATCGTCGCCCGCAACGAAGAGGACCGGTCCAGTTTCCTGCGCAAGCGTGGTTTCTCGAAGGCGGAAACCGGCAAGATCATCGACACGGTGCTTGCCGAGGAAGGGCGCCCGCCGGAATCCATTTTCGATTTCGTGCAGGGCATCACCGCCCTCGCGCGCGGAAAAGCGCATCAGGACACGCGCCTGGAACTGGAGGGGAAAGCGCGCAAGCTGCTCGAAAGCGCGGCCTGACCACGTTCCGCTCCCGCACACACTCCCCCCTCTATCCCATCAGCGCCCGGCCACCGTGCCGGGCGTTCGCCATTCTGGAGAATTTGCAATGACCAGCTTTTCCTTTCACGCACAGGTCGCCGCGGAGGCGATCGAAAAGGTCGGCCGCCTTTTCAACGCCTCGATCGACGATATCCTCAACGAACTGCTCCAGAACGCACGGCGCGCTGGCGCCGCGAAGGTCTTGATCGACCAGATTGAGGATCCGCGGCTCGGGCCGGCAATCCGCATCGCCGATGACGGCGCGGGCCTCGACGATCCCCGCTCGCTCTTTTCTCTTGGAAAGAGCGAATGGTCGAAGGCTTTGTCCCAGTCTGAAGACGCCGCCGGCATGGGCTTCTTTTCTCTCGCCAATCGCGGAGCGAAGATTGTCGCCGGCCAGAAAGGCACGGACCAGACCTGGGCGATCGCGGCGACACCGGATGCCTTTCACGGCAAGGAACCGGTCACGGTCGATGCCGGTCCAGAGGGGCATCATGGGTTGACGGTGATCTTCCCGGAAAAGAAGGGTGAGCATTTTGCGGGTGCGGTCCGCCGCGCCGCTCGCTTTTTCCCTATCCCCGTCATCTTCAACGGCGAGGAAATGCCATCCTCGGACTTCCTCGACGGCGCGGATCATACCGAGGAATGGCAAGGAATCCGGATCGGCGTGTTTGGTCGGGACCTCTCCCGCTACCACGATGAGAACGTCAATTTCCATGGCGTGACGCTGAAAATTCCCTTGCCGGAGCTTCAGCAATCCTGGCATCGGAGCTATTTCGCACGCATCGATGTGGTCGATTGTGCCCACCTGAAGCTCGTGCTTCCGGCCCGCAAGGACGTTGTGCGCGATGCGATGTATGCCGCTCTCATGAAAGAGATCACGCGCCTATATTTTCGCATGGTCGCGGTCGGCGGTGCGCACAGCTTGAAGTTCAAGGACTATCACTTCGGCCGGACTCTTGGCATCGACCTGAAAGAGGCCGTCCCACTCCTGCGACCATTTACGCCTTCGTGCGCGGATACGGACCGGATTGTTGTTCTCGTGCCCGAGCCGGTCGAGGCAGGGGCGCTTGTCTTCGAAGGCGAGGGTCCGCTCGAAGAGCAGACGTTTGCCCGCGCAATCGCGCGACTGGACCGTCCTCCCCAGCTCTTCGAGCCTCACAGCGCGTTTAGCGGATACAGCTGGTACGACGGGCTACGTTGGATTCAGATCAGATCCTACAAGATGGAAGTTGGCGGCGCGGTCGAAGAAAAAGAGCCCTTCGATCTGTTCGCCGCAAACGGGCGGCCGGATCGCCTCGAACTGGTTCTGGACGTTTCGGGCGCAGAAAAGACGGAGTGGGTGCTGGACACCGACCTGATCGTTCAAGGGGTAGATTACGGTTCCCTGGACGAGGCGGAGATCCTCGTCACCATGCAGTCGTCTATCACGCCGTCAAATCTGACCACCTTCCTTGTCGATGCTCTCTATTCTCCCGCGGACGATGCGGAAGCCGGCTCCTACGAAGACCAGAAGCGATGGTTCTCCGACGAGGCGGAGGATCTGAGCATCGCCTTGCTGGAAACGGCGCACGCTGCCGACCTCAATGCGATCGTGCGTGTCGTCGAACGCGAACTGGTTTGGCGCGTGCCTCGCGAAGACGCGATTCTGATCAGGATCGAGCATCGAAAGATCTCGGTCGAAGGTCTTTCCCCACCTGTCGGTGGGTCGCCCGAGCCGCACGCGGCGACCTAGCCCCCAATCAAAAAACACCCATCAACCCGGCCATCGCGCCGGGTTTGTCGTACCGACTGAAAGGCAGTCCCATGAACAATCTCGAAACCCGAATTTACACCTATCCGCCAATTCCGCTTGCCGATATCACGCCGCTCGAAAAGCTCGTGCTGACCCACGTTCTCGAATGCAGCGAGACCGAAGCCGGGCTTGTCCTGTTCACCGACGTCGGCCCGATCAACCCGATCAATATGAAACGGCAGGCGCTTCTTGACGCCTTTGGAGCGTCGGCGCCACAGGCAGACAGCGCACTCAATGCCTTCATCGGCAGCCGCATTCTCGCGCTGTTGCCAACCTCGCCTGATGGTAATGATGTCGCTGCCGAAATCGATCTAAACGAGTTTCCGTGGCCATTCATCGTGCATGATATTGTTGCGCGCTCGCCGAGCCTGCCGGAGGTCACGGTGATCCAATGGATGAATCATCCTTCACAGCGGCTGGAGACCTACGGGGCCAGCGTTTCGCTCATCACCGGTAAAGGCATCCATCATGCGACAAGCGAGGAGCTGCTGAAGCGGTTTCGTTTGCAGGATCGTGCGCTCGTGCCGCCGGTCTCGCTGCCTGCGCTGCCAGACGGTTTTCCAGTCGTCGCCCCTCGTTCATTTACCGTTGGCGAGATGGAGACGGCTCTCTGCATCTGGGAGGCCATGCTCTATTTCCGTGGCCTTCACGAGGATCGCCGTCCGGTTCCCCATGGTGTTATCCGGATGTCCGAATTGTGGGATGCGACCGGCTGGCTGGCGATGCGGAGTCATGTCCTGGCGATCGTATCTCTTGCAGAGCAAGCGTACACCGATCTCTCGGATGCATTGGAGGAGGGCGGATTTACCTTCGATTTCGATTTCATTCCCGCTGTCGTAGGTGCTTTGGACTGGTCCGAATACGGGCCATATCGGGATGGCGAACCCGAGGAATTTCTCGAAACCGTCATGGCGTCGGTCGCCGGCCGCCGACGGGACGTTGCGGCCGAAGCACTCGCCAGCGAGAACCTCATCGCCCGAAAATCCTGATGCACGGTTTTCGTCAGTCTATGACGCGATCAGGCGCTGATTCCGGCAGGGGTCAGTGTCGCCTCGGATTCCGGCGACTGGCCGTGGGCCATCGAAGCAGCTTCGGTGCCCATCTCTTCGACCTCGACCACGTCGCTGGCGGCCTTCAGGTCGATGCGCCCCCAGATCGACGTTTCTTTCCGGGAGAGGCGTCGCCGATTCTTGAACTCGACGACGAACGGCTTTTTCTCAGGCTTCATGATGCTCCGGCTGAATGTGGCAGATGACTGTCTCCCGGCAGCTGTTCTTATTCGCGGCAACCTGTCAACGGCCTACGCAGGGAAGTCCACGATCAGGGAATTCGGGGGATCTCGCCATCGCCGACCCGCCAGATCCAAGGTGTGATCTCCGGTCTCGTCTCGATCATGTCGGCAAGCGCATGCTCGTATTCGTCGCCGGCACTCGCCGGCACGATGAACATCGCCACCGGCGCGGGCTTCTGCTCGGGTAGCGTCACCGACACGATCGGCGCGTCGCGCGGAAGGTTGAAGCGCAGGCCTTTCACGCTCTTCCGCTTCAGGTGGCTGAGCTTTTCCAGCAGGCGCAATTCGTTGATGTCCTCGAAGGGTAGCCAGTGCTCGTTCACCACCATCAAAGCGACTTCTTCGACCGACGCGATGCCGGAGGTCGAGATGCCGAAGGTGGCGATGACGACCAGATGGAACGCCTCGCTGGAACGCCACAGTTCGAGTTCGGTTTCGTAGCGGGCCGCCAGCCGCCGCCACGCGCCATCCTCGATCATCAGGGGGAAGGGCATGTGCCGCATCACGATCCTCTGTCCCTCGCGGGCCGGAGAGAACTCCTTCACCTCGGCGACGATCATCATCAGCTTGCGCGGCCCCGAACCTGCGGCCTGTACGGGTTTCAGCGCCGTGGCGCGCCGGGTGGCGATGCCGTCCTTGTCGTCTGCCTGATAGACCTCCGGCACATACAGCATGTCGCTGAGCGGTCCACCTCTCGCCGTCATCTGCGACGCCGCGTTGATTACGCTGGTGCGCACGCGGCCCCAGCCGCGCCGACCCGCCCAGACGGAACGCCATTCGGTCAGTTCGCCGGCCTCCCAGAGATAATGAAGCATCGCCTTGAGCGACAGCTTGCGCGGCTCGCTGCGAATAGCTGGCTCCGACTGTTCCGCCGCCGTACCGGCCGCGGTGCGCGGACCCCGTTTCGTCAGGGAGAAATCGAGCTTCAGATCGGCTTTGCCGCTGGCGTCGATCTGGATAGCGCTGCCGATGAGCGGCCCGAGGCCGGAAAGCTCGTATGGCGGTTCGTAGGAAGGGCAGGCCGGGTCGTGCTCGCGTCCGGATAGTGGCATGCGTTTTACAAGATACTGGTCGTCCATTCGGGCGATGTACATCGCAACAGCCGGCTGCCTGCACATGCACATCGGGCGGAGCCGCTCTTCATGGGCACGCGGAAGAAGCGCCCGGAATTCCGGGGAATTTTCCGAGAACACCTCATCGCCGATCGTGAATGTTCGCACTGTCGCTCTCTCCATCTCAGTCCCAACCCTGCGCGGCGTGGTGGCGTTATACTATCAAAAATACGTATAGTAAAACGTCGACCGTCGGCTTATCTGACCGGCCGAATAATGGGCGCAGCGCGATTTCCCGCAAGCACGAGCGCACTGCGGAAAGGAGATTGGCGATGTGGCGCGCGGCTGCTCACGCCTGAGGCACGTTTCTCCGCTGCCCCCTATGGACCGCCATCCATTCCAGCCGCCGGCAATCGCCGGCATTGTCCATTCCCCTTGAGCCCGGCCCCGCGCCGGGCTTTTGCAATTCAGGAGGTTCGTATGCCCGAAGTCATTGAAACCATGGTCTACAAATTCGAGGAATTGTCGGAAAAAGCGAAGGAGGAAGCTCGCACCTGGTACCGCGAGGGCGGCTTTGACTACGAGTGGTACGAGTTTGTCTTCGAGGATTTCGGCCGAATATGCGAATGCCTTGGCGTTCGCCTTAAAACGTCGCCGGTCCATCTTGTTGGCGGCGGCACACGGGATGAGCCAAGAATACACTTCACGGGCTTCTGGTCTCAAGGAGACGGTGCGTCTTTCCAGGCACTCTACTCCTATCGAAAGGGCTCGCCCCGGGCGATCCGGGACTATGCGCCGAAGGATACGACGCTGCACGGGATTGCCGACGGCCTGCGGGCGATCCAGCGCCGCAACTTCTACCAGCTTCGGGCCGATGTCAGCCATTGCGGGAACTACTATCACGAGTATTGCATGGCGATCTCTGTCACGAGGGAAAGTCTCAACTATCAGGACATGACCGCTGACGCCGAGGATACGGTCATCGAGGCTCTGCGGGATCTCGCCCGTTGGCTCTACCGTCAGCTCGAAAGCGAATACAACGCGCTGAACTCGGACGAAATGGTCGACGAGACCATCGTGGCCAATGCCTACACCTTCACTGCGTCCGGTCGTCGGTTCGGCTAATCCGACGGCGGCGCTCCTCCCCCTAGATCCGGACGCGAGGGAGAGGGCGGCTACGGGCCGGGCGGCCCGGCTGAGGTAAAGAGAGCGCGCCTTCCCGTGACAAAGTCGGTGGCATCTGCCACCGGCGTCATGTCCGCGACCGGATATCCCGCCGTTCATACTTTTCATGAAAGGATTCAACGATGACCGACATCACGGTTTTCCCGATGCGAAATCTACCGGACGGTTCTGCGGAAACCGCCGAGCATCCGTTTTTCCCGGAATTCTGGGACGTAGCCGTTCAGGCGGAGGATGGCGACCTTCTCGACGAGGCGGTGGATCTGGCCACCACCGAGGAGGCTGAGGCAGCTGTCGATGCGTTCCTCCTGAAATATCCCGAGGCAAACGTCAGCTACGCCTGACAGATTCCGCCGTGTCGGCTGTGCCCGTGATGCACGCTGGCCGACGCTCCCGTCGCCCGAACGACGCGCCCCGCGGCCCCACTGAATTTTGAACGGACTCCCACAATGTTGACCCACGAAACCCCGCGGCTCCGAGCCGCCGGGCGGCAACGCCTTTTGCGCGCGCTGAGCGGACGCCTGCTCGCAGTATGCTTTGGGGCCGGGGTGGATTCGACGGCAATGCTGATCGCCCTGCGTCTCGCAGGCCTCCGGCCGCACGTCATCACCTTCGCAGACGTTGCCGCCGAAAAGCCCGAAACCATGGCCCATCTCGACCGGATCGGCGCAATCCTGGCCGAATGGGGCTGGCCGCCGATCATCGTCTGCCGGAAGGTGCCTCTCGCATCGACCGGCTACGACAACCTCTACGGCAACTGCATCGTAAACGAGACCCTGCCGTCGTTGGCCTTCGGCATGAAAAGCTGCTCGATAAAATGGAAGCAGAAGCCGCAGGATCAGGCGTTGAAGGGATCGCGATCCGGCCCGAACGCCGCGCCACCGCACCCGATCTGGATCGAGGCGCGGCAGACAGGAAAGCGGATCGTCAAGCTGATCGGCTATGACTGCGGCCGCGCCGACATGCGCCGTTCACGCAATCTCCCGGCGGCCGATGCCGATTTCGACTTCGCATATCCTCTACAGATCCTTGGGTGGTCGCGGGAGGATTGCATCGACGTCATCACAGAGGTTCTCGGCCCCGAATTTGTGCCGATCAAGTCGGCCTGCTTCTTCTGCCCGGCGAGCAAAATCTGGGAGCTTTTCTGGCTTGCCGCACATCATCCGGACCTTCTAGAGCAGGCGCTGTTTCTTGAGCGCAACGCGCTGACCGGCAAGCATAGCCGGTTCGATGAGATCGAGTTCGGCGCGTCCTGGGAGGACCTCGTGCGCAACGCCGACCGCTTCCCCAGTTCGAACACCACGGTCGGGCTGGGGCGCAATTTTTCATGGAACCAGTGGGCGCGTGTCAACGGCGTCGTCGATGACGATTTCCATGTTCGGCGGGGCGACGCCAACCGCGCTCGCTTTCTGGCATCCGCCAGCGCGCATTGTGGGCACGCTATGCCGGATGACGGGGCGGCGGGCGGGGCGGCTGGCGGGCCGAGAGAGAGGGGGGCGGCGGGCCGGTCGGCCCGGCTGAAGGTTGGAGAGAGCGCACAGCCGGTCGGGCTCACCTCCGCGCGCTCCACGGACCACCGCCATGAATGATCCTCCCCTATCCGCGCCTTCGGCTTCGTGCGGATGCGAACTGGCGCACCGTTGTGCGCGCCGCTGCCTGCCAGATCGATCGCGGAATTCGGCATGACCCTGCCTTCCGCTTCGCGCGCAAGCGCTTTTACCGCTCGATGCTCGCAGAGCATCGAACCGACGCCGCGAACTTGCCAACGCCTTCCGCCTTTGACGTCTCGTAGCCCGAGGTATCGCCCTCGCCGGCGACCGCGACGCCTCACCTGTCTGGTGCCGGATTCTCCCCCGATGCGGTCGGGCGTCTTCGCTTTCCCCTCCACAAAAAAGGAATTTCACAATGCCGCAGATCGCGACAAACGTACTCAGGATTCTCGGCGCTGCCGTCGTCGAAGGCTCGAAGGTATCCTTGGTCGACCAGCTCGATCACAAGCTCTATGTCGAGATCGACAAGGTCCTTCAGGCCGCCGGTGGAAAATGGAACCGCTCCGCGAAGGCCCATATTTTCGAAGGGGATGCCGCCGAAGCGCTGGATCCGATCCTGCTTACCGGCGAATATTCCCGCACCAAACAGGACTTCGGCCAGTTCGATACGCCTCAACCCCTTGCCGGCGATGTGGTCGACCGCGCCGACATCAGGCCGCAGATGCGGGTCCTCGAACCGAGCGCCGGGCTCGGGAACATCGCCGTGGAAGCAATCGCCGCCGGCGGACAGGTCCATACAATCGAGATCGACGCAACGCGATGCGCTCGCCTGGCGCTCAGGATCGCAGATCTCCACATGCCGGCGGCATCATTCTGCACTGGGCAACAGGCCGATTTCCTCCGTATCCAGCCCGATGCTTCCTATGACCGCGTCGTCATGAACCCGCCCTTCGCCGGGCAGGACGACATCCGTCACGTCATGCATGCTTTCAGGTTCCTCAAGCCCAATGGCCGGCTGGTCGCGATCATGTCCGCCGGTGTGCTGTTCAGAACCAACAAGCTGACGGCAGCGTTTTGCGATCTCGTCGCCGACAACGGCGGAGCCATCGAACCACTTCCGGACGGCTCTTTCCGTTCGTCGGGAACGACGGTCAATACCTGCATGCTCACCCTGACGGCGGGAGGTGGATATGCCTAAGAAACTCTGGTTGATCGACTGGCGCATCGAAGGGACCCTGCAAGTTCTCGCCGAGGATGCTGACGAAGCGCAGCAGCTTTTCGACAAGGGATTCGGATCTCCGAATTTCCTCGATCCTCTGCGTGATGGCGAGGTTTCGAACGACCCGCCGTACCGCAACGCCACCAGAAACCGAAAGGAAGGCCACGATGCAAAATCGGCGTAAACCCCGTCCCGGCCAGCCCGGCTTGCATCTTGCCCATTCGCTCTACTCGGCCGAGCTCGGCGCACATGACCCCGGGCGATATCGCCTGACGCCGCCCTGCGCGCCCGATCTCCCGGCTCTGGTGCAGCCGGGCATGCCTGTTCGCACATCGTATGGGACGGGCGGCATCGTCGTCGCGGTCGAAGGCCCGACCATCCATCGCGGGCAGGATGGTCGTGAATATCCGCATTTCACGATCATCTATGTTCCGGCGAAGCGGTTCGGCCGGCATTCCGCCGCTGACCATTGCTGGATCAATGAATGCGTCGCGGTCGGCGGCCGCATCCTGATGCTGCTCGAAGCCAATCGCGACGAGGTTTTCATCGACACAGGTCCGTCTGCGAAAGCCTGACGGCAGCGGGCCGCCGCCCGCACCTCATCTTCATTTTCCCTGTCAGGTCCGGTCCTCCGAAAGGAGCGCCGGGCCTCTCCACATTTCGGGAGCGCACGAGAACCCTGTCCTTCCTGAAACAATCCGTCGAGACCGCGCCTGCGTCGCCTGATTTCATATAGCAGATCCCGCTCTCTCATCACGTCAACACCGACCTGCTCTGCCGCCGGGCACATAGCGCCCGGCGGCGCAGACGCCTGCACTAATGGAGAAGCATGATGCAGAACAAAACCAATTCCGCCCGCGTCGAAAACGTGGTCGGCGCGCCTGTGTACGGTGCGAGGGCGGCCCCTCGCTTCACCATCGCGGAGCATGTGCACACGTCGAGGGGCATCCCGATCTTCATTTGCGTTGTTGACGACCGAATCGATCAGGCCGAATACCGCGCACTCCGAAATCAGGCGCGCAAGCAGGGGGGATGGTACTCCCGTCCCTGGGAAAACGCGCCGGGCGGTTTCGCATTCATGGATCGTGCCGCGGCCGAACGCTTTGCCGAGCCCGTAGGTCCGGACGACGCGGAGGAAGCCGATTCTGCCCACGAGCCGGTTCCTCCCATTGCCGCGAAACTACGCGCCCTGGCGGAGGATATGCGGTTCGAGATTGACACCAACCTGGCGGAACGCTCGACCAGCACGCCGAAACGGCGGTTCTATGCAGCCCTAGCCTGGGTTGATGGCCACCGCCTTTTGCGCACCCAGGCCGCATTGTCTGCGCTCGCCGACGCTCACATCGCCAAGACGGTTCCAACCGAGCTCTCCGATATCGAAAGGATATCGGAGGTCTATGATCGCATGGGCACTCTGTTTGATCGATCCTCGGCCGAATATTATGACATCGGAATCGACACTGGCGAGCCGCAGTGCGACACGGCCGCGGCGCGCGCTCTTTGGCGTCTGATCGGGACCGAAGATCCCGTCGATCCCTCGGCCGAGCTCCTCGAGCAGGATGGCATATTGACATCCGCAGACCGCGCCTCAGATGATGCAGCAGGGCTTCCGAAGATGCAGCGCCTCGTAATTCATAAGCAGCGGCTGCCGATCTTAGCGGCACGCACGGATGAGATCTCGATCCCGCACTCCTCGACCCGGAGGAACTCCAAGGCTTCGACACCGATGAAATCGAACTCGTGGAATGACTGTGCTCAGTTTGAACATCATGGGCGCCGATGCGCCCACAACAGAGGAGGACATCGCGTGTTTCCCATCACGAAGGAGCAACGCCGCGCCATTCATCTGAAATGGCAACAGGCCGATCAGGGCCTTTCCTATCGCGCTTTCAGGAAGCTTGCCATTCCCGTCACCGCTGCCGACGGAGCCGTTGCACTCCCCTGGTGCGGGATGTGGTTGTGTATAGAGGCCGACGGCTACACGCATAGCTAGGCGGCCAATCCGGCCATTGGACCGCGTTTCTCGCTTGCGCAGCTGAACCTCAATGATGCGCGGGTGTCCCGATAGCGGTGATCCAGCCGCATTTCCAGAAGTTCTATCCGATCGATCAAACACGGTATCCGCCGCGGCATGCCGTGCGGACCCGTGCGTGACCTTATTGCCAGAAGGAGGAATCCGATGAAAAGGACCGTTAGAAAGAGTAGGCTTAAGGAGGGATCGCTGGTGTCAAAGCCTTTGACGCTCCGACCCGGCGAAACATTCTATCTCGACGACACTCGCGACGCGCCTGGAGCTCGACAGCTTTCCGGCGCCGTTCAAGCGGCGATGATCAATTCGCGAACGCTGACGGACCGGCGGTTCATTACATCCCGGTGGACCGCGGAGCAACCGTCGCCAGCCTGCGCCAAGCCCATTCTGGCGATCACCCGCGTCGACTCTGTCGCATTCTGGCAGCCGTAGGCGACTGCCCGCAATTCACCTTCCTCCCTCCCAACCAGGCCCGGTGCTCCGCAAGGAGCGCCGGGCCTTTCTGCATTTTCAGGAGAGCAACATGAGCCTTTCAGCCATCGCCTGCCCACCCATCGCCGCGCCGGTCTTTTTGAATTTCCGCTCCGAAGTGGTCGCGCCCGTGTGTTTCGCCATCGTCTATTGGGACGGTCCGGGCGACACACTCTACGCCTTCGAGGACCCTGACGCCTTCGATCGCCAGCGCCTCTGCGCCGAACGCAACCTCGTCCATGTCCAGCAACTGTCCGCCGTCGAAGCCGCAGCGTGGATTGCTGCAGGCGGCAAGGCTGTCCTGCACGAAGTCTCGGTCGGAGGCGTTGCGGCATTCGGAAACCTCAAGGTCGCGCCCGGCTGAGGGCCGGGCGCCGCCGCCCATGCCGCCGAGAGGGAGAGAGGGGCCGGGAAGGGGTGACCTGGCGGGCCTGGAGAGCGCCCGGCGGTCGGCTCTTTCCCGCTCTCGATGAGGTTTCCCATGAACGCTCGGTCCTCCTTTGCCACGAACCCGTTTGCCATCGCGCCCCGCTTGCCCGAACAACGCAGCCGCGCCAGCAACATCTTTGCAGCCGGGGGTGCGCTCCTGCCCCTTCTCGAAGCGGGCCAGTCCATCACATCGGCCCACCTGCGCGCCGTCCTCACCACGGAATCCGGCGGCTCGGACGCCGAGGGATTTTGGTCGTGGAAAGACGCCTACGAGGCGACCGAAGTCGCTCAGGTGCTCTTCCTTCGCAAATTCGGCTCGGCCATATCCGCACGGACGAATACGCCGGAGGCGGCCCTTTCCATCCTGACCAGGCTCGCGTCGCTCAACCCGACGCACACGCGCCGATCCGAGGAAACCCAGAGGCTCCAGCAGTTTTCCACGCCCGTCGAACTCGCCTATGTCGCAGCAAGGGCCGCCTCCATCATGGCGGACGACGTCCTGCTTGAGCCGTCCGCCGGGACCGGCCTCATGGCGATCTTCGGCGAACTCTCCCACGCGCGCCTCGTTCTCAACGAATATGCGCCGGTCCGTCATTCCCTCCTCGAACATCTGTTTCCCGGAACACCGGTCACGCACCACGACGCGGCCCATCTCGACGACTATCTCGATCGCGTCGCCCGTCCCACCGTCGTGCTGATGAACCCGCCGTTCTCGGCCGGCGTGCATGTGGAGGGGCGCATGGCCGATGCGGCGTGGCGGCATCTCACCTCGGCTTTCGCCCGCCTCGCGCCCGGCGGCCGCCTGGTTGCCATCACCGGCTCCAGCCTTTCTCCCGATAATCCGAAGTGGCGTGACGCCTTCGTTCGCTTGCAGGAGCGCGGTACGGTCGTGTTCAGCGCCGGGATCGCAGGCAGCATCTTTGCCCGTCACGGCACGACGATGGAAACCCGGCTGACGGTCATCGACAAGATTGCGGCTGCCGAGCCGACGAAGCTGGTCGCAAGCATGGGTGTCGCACCCAACCTCACCACATTGCTGTCCTGGATCTCGGGCCTGCCACCGCGCTCTCCGACGACCGCATCGAACTCCATCGGCGCGCTCTCCAACGGCATTCTGCGCGCCTGCGCCGCGAAGATGGCCGCGCGCAAGGCCGCCGAGACACTGCGCCCCGCCGCGGTGGCCGGATTGCGGTCGCGCCCCGCGCTCTCTCCCAGCGCACCGAACCGGGCGTCATTGACCCCCGCGCCCGTCCATGACGAGATCGTCGAACTCGCCTACGAGCTACGCGATACGCCGACGTCGACGAGGCTGGATGTCGCCGATGGCATCTACGAACCCTATGAGCTCCGGGCGATCCGCATTCCGGACGCCAGGCCGCATCCCGACAAGCTGGTCGAGTCCGTCGCCATGGCGTCGGTCGCGCCGCCCAAGCCCAGCTATCGGCCGCACCTCCCCAAGAATGTGATCATCACCGGCGATCTTTCGGACGCCCAGCTCGAAAGTGTGATCTATGCCGGCGAAGCCCATTCGGGCCATCTCGCCGGCTTTTGGAAAGTCGATGCCTCCTTCGACAATCTCACAGCCGTAAGCCCTGAAACCGAAGGCGCGGTGCGATATCGTCGAGGATGGTTTTTGGGCGACGGCACGGGAGCCGGGAAGGGTCGGCAGGCCGCGGGCATCATTCTCGACAATTGGCTGAAGGGCCGCCGGCGGCACGTCTGGATCTCGAAATCCGAGACCTTGATCGAAGATGCCCAGCGCGACTGGAGCGCGCTCGGCCAGGAGAAGCTGCTGGTCACGCCCCTGTCGCGCTTCCGGCAGGGCAAGCCGATCAAGCTGGACGAGGGCATCCTGTTCGTGACCTTCGCAACGCTCCGCAGCGACGAGCGCGAGGGCAAGCGGTCGCGCGTCCAGCAGATCGTCGACTGGCTCTGCGAGGGCGAGGATAAAGGGGGCACAGTCGATGAAGCCAGGATCTTCGACGGCGTCATCGTCTTCGACGAAGGCCATGCCATGGCCAATGCCGCGGGCGGAAAAACCGACCGTGGCGACAAGGCGGCCTCGCAGCAGGGCCGCGCCGGCCTTCGCCTTCAGCGCGCCTTGCCCGATGCACGCGTCGTCTATGTCTCGGCGACGGGTGCATCCGAGGTCGAGTCGCTCGCCTATGCGGAACGGCTCGGTCTTTGGGGCAGCGCCGACTTCCCCTTCGCCACGCGCAGCGAGTTCATTGCCGCCGTCGAGGATGGCGGCGTCGCGACCATGGAGGTGCTCGCCCGCGACCTCAAGGCGATGGGGCTTTATGCCTCTCGCTCGTTGTCGTTCGAGGGCGTCGAATACGAGATCCTCGAACATGCGCTGACCGAGGAGCAGGTCCGCATCTACGACTCCTATGCCGAAGCCTACCAGGTCATCCACAATCGGCTGGACCAGGCGCTGGAAGCCTGCAGCATCACCTCGGCGACTGGAACGCTCAACAAAAACGCCAAAGCCGCGGCGCGTTCCGCCTTCGAGAGCACGAAGCAGCGTTTCTTCAATCATCTTTTGACGAGCATGAAGACCCCGACGCTGATCGGCACGATCAACGAGGACGTGGCGGAGGGCCACGCCGCCATCGTCCAGCTGATTTCGACGGGACAGTCGATAACCGAACGCCGGCTTGCGGAAATCCCGACAGAGGAATGGAACGACATCCAGGTCGACGTGACCCCGCGCGAGATCGTCGCGGAGTACCTGATGAACTCGTTCCCGACCCAGCTCTTCGAGGAATATTCGGACAACGAGGGCAATCTGCTTTCCCGACCTGCCTATGACGGCGACGGCAATCCGGTCTTGTGCCGCGAGGCCGTCGCCCGCCGTGACGAATTGCTGGAAAAACTCGGTAGCCTGCCGGCGATCCCGGCCGCGCTCGACCAGATCGTCCAGCATTTCGGGGCGGACAAGGTTGCCGAGATCACCGGGCGCTCCCGTCGTATCGTTCGCCGGGATGGTGACGGTGCCTTTGCACGCTTCGCCGTCGAGAGCCGGCCGGGCAGCGCCAATCTCGACGAGACGCGCGCGTTCATGGACGACCAGAAACCGATCCTGATCTTTTCGGAAGCCGGTGGAACCGGGCGTTCCTATCATGCCGATCTCGGCGCGAAGAACCAGCGCCAGCGCCTGCACAACCTCCTCGAAGCCGGCTGGCGCGCCGATGTCGCGATCCAGGGCCTCGGGCGCAGCCATCGCACCAACCAGGCCCAGCCGCCGCGCTTCCGGATGGTCGCGACCGACGTGAAGGCCGAGCGCCGCTTCCTGTCGACGATCGCCCGGCGGCTCGACACGCTCGGCGCGATCACCCGTGGCCAGCGCCAGACCGGCGGGCAGGGCATGTTCCGCAGCGAGGACAATCTCGAATCCCAATACGCCCGCGATGCGCTCAGGCAATTCTACAAGCGCGTCCATAGCGGCGCGGTCGCCGGCTGCTCGCTGGAAACCTTCGAGACGATCACGGGCCTCTCACTCTGCGACGAGGAAGGGGGACTGAAGGATGAATTGCCGCCGATTCACACCTTCCTCAATCGCATGCTGGCGCTGACCATCACCATGCAAAACGTGCTGTTCGAGTCCTTCGAGGAACTGCTGGCAGCCCGCATCGAGGGCGCGATTGCCGCCGGCGTCTACGACAAGGGCCTGGAGACGCTGACGGCCGATCGCATGACGCTGAAGCATCGCAAGCTGGTCTACACTCATCCGGTCACGGGCGCGCAGTCGCACCTGCTGACCATCGAGCGCATGGACCGCAACCGGCCGATGCTCCTTGAGGATGCCCTTCATCTGGTAGCGCGAGATCCGCGCGCGAAGCTGATGATCAACGGAAAGTCCGATCGCGCCGCGGTCATGGCGCCGACGCGCTCCATCATGCTCGACGACGGCTCCGTGCAGCCGCGCGTCGCCCTGATCCGGCCGATGGACGAACTGCGCTTCGAGGTCCGCCAGCTTGAGGAGACGAACTGGGAGGAAGCGGACGAACAGGTGTTCGCCGCTGCCTGGAATGCTGAGGTTGCCAATGTGCCGGAATTCTCGACCTCGACGTTGCATGTCGTCTCGGGCCTGCTGCTGCCGATCTGGAAGCTGCTGCCGCAAGATTATTGCCGGGTCTATCGCCTGCAAACCGACGATGGCGAGCGCATCGTCGGCCGCGTGATCGCGCCTGCCGGCCTTTCACGGCTGTGCAACAATTTCGGGATCGACCGGAGCGAGGTGCTCGACCCGGAGCAGGCGTGGAGATCGGTGGTCGATGGCTCCTCCATCATCAGCCTTGCCGGTGAGATGACGTTGCGCCGCGTCCGGGTCATGAGTGACAATCGCGTCGAATTGACCGGCTTTACGGACGGCATGCGTGACTGGTTACGCTCCATCGGGCTGTTTTCGGAGATGATCGCATGGAAGCTGCGCTTCTTCATTCCGGTCACCGATGAAGGCGCTGCGATCCTTTCGCGCCTGATGCAGCGTCATCGCTTGCTCGATGTCGTCAGCCGGCACTGAAGGAGGACCGCTATGCTCTCGGCCTCCGAACTGGCGAACCGTCTCGCGCGCGATGCCGAGGCGGTCTGCCGGCATTATCTCTCCGCCGGCCGCAGGGCCGGCAACTACTGGATCGTCGGCGATACCGCCAACAGCAAGGGCAAGTCGCTCTATGTCCACCTCACCGGCCCGCGCGCCGGCCGGTGGGCCGACGGAGCCACGGCCGAGTATGGGGACCTGCTCGATCTCGTGCGCGAGACCTGCGGGCTGGTCGATTTCCGCGACGTTGCCGACGAAGCTCGGCGTTTCCTTAACGAGCCCCGTCCCGATCCGGCGGCGTCCCGCAGGGACGACGCCCGAACCGATCCGCCGGTCGACAGACCGGCAGACGAGCGCGCGCAGCGCCTGTTTCGCATGTCGCAGCCGCTGGCGGGGACTTTGGCGGACAGCTATCTGCGGCAGCGGGGCATCGTGCGGGCATCCCTGCATCCGTCGCTTCGCTATCATCCGTGCTGCTACTATCGCGATCTCGTGTCAGGCCGGACGACGAGTTTTCCCGCGCTGATCGCAGCCGTGACCGATCCCGGCGGCACGATCACCGGCGTGCATCGCACCTGGCTCGATCCCGACGGTTGCGGCAAGGCACAGGTCGAGGATCCGCGCCGCGCGCTTGGCGGTCTGCTCGGCAATGCGGTCCGCTTCGCCTTTCCTGTCTGCGGTCCCGTGCCTGTCATGGCGGCCGGCGAAGGTCTCGAAAGCATCCTGTCGCTGTCGCACGTCATGCCCGCCATGCCAATGGTCTCGGCGCTGACGGCCAATCACCTCGCGGCCTTCGAGCTGCCGCCTGAATGCGTGCGCCTCTACATCGCCGCGGACGCGGATGCAGCTGGCCGCAACGGCATCGAGCGACTGAGCCGCCGAGCGCAGGCTCGCGGGATCCTGCCGCTGGTGCTCGCTCCGGAACTCGGCGACTTCAACGACGATCTGCGGCTGGACCCGAGCCGGCTCATCGCCAGTCTCCGCGCACAGCTCGCCCCGGAGGACGCTACCGTCTTCCTGCCGTCGTGATGAGGCGGTGATGGGGAGATGCGGCGGGGCGGGAGCGTCAGAGGGGAGGGCAGGGCATGCCGGTCGCCGCACGGAGGAGCGCCCGCCCGCGGGCCTGCCGAGAGGCGACCCTTACCATCCGGCGTTCGGGCCTCCAACCGCCGGGGCCCCAAGTTTTTTCCCCGCGCCGGCGGAGCCGGCGCTCCTCGCGAAGCAAAAAACCTGTCCCCGGCGGCCCGGCGCTGCGCTGGGCCGCGGCGCGAGCGCCGCGGTTCCGGCCCGCTCGCCGGATGGAAGGGATCGCCGTCAGGCCGCGAGAGGCGCGGCCCCAACCGACGGAGACTATCATGAACGTCCTGCTTCCCATCGATGCCGCTGCCGAACCCCACGCCTCGTCCCCGACCGACCGCATCATCTACGAGATGCAGGTCTACGGTTATCGTCCCTTCCAGGACGAGCCGGACCCGCGCCCCCTGCCGGAGGAGCCGGTCGTCCAGTCCGCGCTGACCGCGATGTTCGACGCCATGTTCGAGATGCTCGGCGACACGCGCCTGGAACCCGATCTCGAAGACATGCTCTGGTCGACCGTCAATCTCTTCCACCGTGCCGGCGAGCGCATCCAGCGCGAGCTTCAGCGCAACGAGGACTCCCAGCGCAACGGACAGCGGGAGCAGGATGGATCGGAGGTGAAAAGCGTCGAGCTCGAACGCCATATCATGGAGGGCATCTCGCTCCTCGAGCGCCGCAACGCCTTCGAGTTCATGCGCGATTTCGCCAGTGACCTCTTCGAGGCCCAGACCGGCTCGACATGGCGGCCGCGAACCGGCTCCAAGGTCAATCACGCCAACATGACCGCGGCGATGATCGACTCCAGAGACTTCCTTTCTGCCCGCCGGCGCGCCGAGACCGAGGTTCTGATCCCGGCCGGCACCAAGATCGCCTTCGGAGGCGGCCTGGACTACAACGATCACGAGCGGATCTGGGCCGCCCTCGACAAGGCGCTCGCCAAGCACGCCGACATGGTGCTGCTGCACGGCGGCTCGCCGAAGGGCGCTGAACGCATCGCAGCGTGCTGGGCCGAATCCCGCGGCGTGACGCAGGTCGCCTTTAAGCCGAACTGGAGCAAGCACGCGAAAGCTGCTCCGTTCCGTCGCAACGACGAGATGCTCTCCGTGATGCCGGCAGGCGTCATCGTCTTCCCTGGCTCCGGCATCACCGAAAACCTGCGCGACAAGGCCCGCCGCTTCGGCATCACCGTCTGGGAACTGAAAGGAGAGGGCGCGTGAGCGCCCTTTCTCTCTTCAGGCTCTTTTCCGCCGGGCGTTCAGCCCGGCGTCGAAGCGTCCCTAGCGCTTCGGGCGAGGATGCCCCATCAGGCTCTCATATTCGCGGTCGGTCAATCGTTCGACGGTGCGCAGCTGCGCGGGAATGTCCATCCGTTCGTGGAGAACAGCGGCGACGACAAAAGTCGCGTCGTCCACAACGATATAGGCAGCATAGTGATGCTCGATCTTGTGGAGGCGGAACAGGGAATGGCCCACCCGCTCGTCCTTCTTCCTACGCACGCGGGCATAGGCTTCGGGAATCTCCTCGAAGCCTTTCCGAAGCAGGCGTCCATAGGCTTTCGCCTGCTGCGGCGACCAGATGCGCGCCGTCTCGCGGATCGCGAGGCGGTAGTTTTCCAACGCCGTCGGCAGGATAAGGATGCGGGGAGCCACTAACGCAGCTCTTCGTCCAGTTCCGCGTCGACGGCGTCCAGGTCGGACAGGGGCAGCATCTCCCCGCGCCGGAACTCTTCCTCCGCCTTCAGCAAGGAGCGGACCGCATATCGGCGGTCTTCCTCGCGCGCCATGTCCTCGCGGATCAGCGCGCGCACATATTCACTCGGCGTCGTGTATTGGTTCTTGCCGTTTGCGCGCATATCGACGAAGGCGCGCATTTCATCGGGCAAACTCACATGCAGGCTGCTGGTCATCGCCGCGCCCTCCCGGTTGGAATTGTCGAGGCGGATTTTCCCGCACCGGGACCTCAATGTCAATATTTGACATCGGGCTGGCGCTGCCGGCGTTGGCCACGATCCTCATCAGACGACTGGCACGGTCGGTTCCCGCTATCTCCCCGCGCAGCAAGCGCCGGCCGAAGGCCGGCCCGACCATCTGCCGGCCCGCGGAACGGCTTCGCCGTTCCGCTCCTTCGAGACGATGCGGTCGCCTAGAGGGAAGAGTTAGGCCAGGAGGGGGAGGGCTGTTGGTGGAAAAAGGAGAGCGACCATGGCGATGATATTCGTAGGCGGATCACGCGACATATTCGAACTGCCGGAACCGGTGATAGCGCGCATCGGCGCGATGATCGCCGCCGAGCATGGCGTGCTGGTCGGCGACGCGCCCGGAGCCGATGCGGAGGCGCAGAGCCTGCTCGCCGGCTATGGCTATGAGCATGTCGGCGTCTTCCATGCCGGCAGCGAGCCGCGCAACAATCTGGGCGACTGGGCGGCATATCACCGGCCCGCGCCCGGCGGCGCGCATGGCTACGCCTTTCATGCCGAAAAAGACCGCGAGATGGCGCGGCGCGCCGATTACGGACTGATGGTCTGGGATGGCGCTTCGCCGGGAACCTGCCTCAACATGCTGCGCCTTGCGGCAGCCGGCTCGCCCTGCGTCGTCTACGACACGATGCGCAGCGCGACGTTCACGCTTCGGAACGTTCCCGATTGGCATGAGATGCTGCGCAATGCCGGCCGGGATCTGGTGGGGCGGATCGAGGCACGAATGACCGCCGAGGAACGCGATCTCGCCAAGGGGAGATGACACGCCTGTTCGGCGGGTGGCGTGTCCGCCCGCCGAACAGGCGACAGCACGCCGGCGTTTGCCGATGGTCCCCGTGGCTTCCCGCCGCCCGTCAGGAAGCCGGCCCCTTGCGGGACCAGTCCGCTCGGCCTCTCCGGTGTCGTGCGCAGAAAGATCGTCTTCTCGCCTTCTTCGCCGCCGGGGCGACGGCCAGGACCGATGCGGAAGATAACGCCCGTCTCGAAGACCTCCATCCGGGACGAGACGCGGCATATCGGACCCGCTGCACGTCTCAACCTGGTCCCAACCCACGCCGTCGAACGCCGGGCGCTTGCGATGACGGCGGCACCCCGGAGCGCCCTCGCGGGGTGGCCGTGCGGGAAGGGCGGCGAAGGCAATGGCCGGCAGACCGACAGGCAAAGGCGCATCCACGAGCAGGTCTGGGCGCTGGCGGAGAGCCTGCAAGTCGGGACGCCACGGCAGGCATCGCCTCCGGTTCCACCCGGCCCGTTCCCATTGATGCCGACTTTGTAGAGGACTGCCTGCTTTTGCGGCCAACCCCTGAAGGGGTAAGACTCGACAGAAATTTTTGCAAAATTCGATTTCGGTTTGTCCGCTTTGGCGGCAAATCGAATTTTGCAAAATTTTCCGCCGAGCTGACCGCAGCAGATCAGCCCTCTCCTTTGCCGCCATCGGGAACGGTCCCGATGGAACCGAAGGAGAACTACCATGGCATCCACGATCGCAAACCTCACCACCAAGACCGACGGCTCGATGGAAGGCGTCTTCGCCACGCTCCGCGTCAATGCCCCGATCGCCGTCCTCCCCAACGCCCACAAGTCCCGCGAGGACGCCCCGGACTACCGCGTCATCAACAAGCGCACCGGGTTCGAGATCGGCGCGGGCTGGAACCGGGTCTCGCCGCGCAGCGGGGCAGAATACGTCTCGATCCGGATGGAGGCCCCCGAGATCGGCGTCATCTTCGGGAACCTGGCCCCCGCACCCGGCGGCGAAGAAGGCAAGAAGGTGCTCCTCTGGAACAACCCGGAGTGACCCGAACCGAACCGGCCCCGCAAGGGGCCGGCTTCCTCGCGTGCTTCCAGCCACGATCGCGAACCGGCGCGCATGTCAGGGTGCCCCACGAGAGGAAGGTCTGTCTGCTCAGAAGACCAAGTCTGCCATGACGGAGCGGCGCGCGTCAAAACCGCGCGGTACCCCCAATTTTTCCGCCGAACCGCTGAAGCGGCTCGACAAAAAAATCGGCTCCCCCACGCGCGAGCCGCTAAAGCGGGTTTTGACCCGCACCGCTCCGTCATGGCCGACACCGTCATCTTTCACATCAACAAGGAGATGACGACGATGACGATGACCCTCGAAAACCACATCGAAGAACTGCGCCGCGAAGCGAACCACTGCGACCCGGCTGAGCGCGCCCAGATCGAGGCCGAGCTGGAACAGGCCCGCGCCGAACTGGCCGCGCTCATCGCCGCCGAAGACGCCGAGCCTCCCCACTGAGGGAGGCTTTTGCCTTGAACGATGGGGCCGACGCGCCGGATCGACCGGCGCCTCGGCCCGAGGCTGCGCCTCACCCTAACGTCGCCATCTTCACCAAGGATCACCCGCCCTTCAGTGCCTCAGTGTGTCTTGCCCGGTATCCATGGGCACGCCTCTCCCGAAGCAGGTCGAGAAACAGCGCGACAGCATCTTCCTCCGGCTCGAAATGATGCACCATTGTCCGCCCCAGCGTCCCGATTCTGCCCCAGCGACGCAGCAGACGCGGCGTCCCGAACAGGGTTGGTTCGATCGCGAGCGTATAGAACCGTGCCATGTTCCGGTCAGGATCCACGCGCTCGACATAGAGGTGATAGGGCTGGATGAGCATTGTCGGAGAATCGCCGGTCCAGCTTCCGGCGTCCAACGACAGTTTCGAATCGATCCCGATGCTCCGATTCATTTTCGTGATGGTTGGTCACTCAGGATAGCGGGTGATTTGGGCGAGCCGGCCTGCGGCCGACCGCGTGCTATTCGCTACGCTCACGGAGCCCGCAAGCGGTCTCCGCCCATGCGGGTAACGCCCACATCTCGCAGGATGAACCGTCCGGATCGACCGGCCGCTTCATCACGAGGGGATTCCCCTCGATCTCCCCCCGGCTGGTCGCCGGATGCGGACCGCGCCCCAGGGGCGCGGGGGTTCTTCTTCTGACGTCCAACTATACGCCAGCCCAACGGGCCTCAAGGACGGCGCGGATAGGCTGATTTTCTGCAGCCGCCCAAGAGGCGACATCAGAAAATCAGCCTATCCGCTTGCAAGCCGCGTTCCGCGGTCCTTGACCCCCGCCGGGCAACAACGTGGACACCTTCCGTCAGAAGACGAAAGGAGACATATCATGATGACGTTCAACGCACGCGCACTCGTCCCGACCATCGCTGGCTTCCGCGACGAAGTTCTCGCGAGCCGCACCGCATGCACGGCCGCGTTCGCGGCCGCCCTGCATGACACGCTTGCCGCGAAGCTCGACAGAGCGGTTGCCGCTCTTCACGAGGAGGCCGAGACGGAAATGCGGCTCGCCGCCGGCAAGGGAACCGAGGACGGCGATTTCCTGTACGAGATTTACCACACCTGCACGACCTTCGAGCATCTGTGGATGGAAAGCGGGCCGATCTCGATCCTCGACGAGATTTACGAGGATGTCGTCGCGGAGGGAGAAACCTGCCGGGTCGGTCTGGACTACACCGTCATTCCCACAGAGCAGCTGGGAGAAATCGGCGGGATCCTCGACCGCATCCGGCGCGAGACCGGCATTGAGTTCATCGCCGCGCGCGTCTGAACAATAGGAAGGGAGGCGTCCGCGCCTCCCTTCATTCTTGCAATCGGCAACGCGTCACCTCGCTACGACGTGATGACGGTTCTCTCCAATAGGGCGCGCCGATCTTTGGTTGCCTCGCTCACCCGCCGAGACTAGACTCACTGAAATCCGAGAGTATGCGCCGTCTGTCGATGATGGCGCGACCTTCCAGAACAAGGGTGTTGTCGCCGTGATCGAGGAACCAGCCATTGTCGATGTGAACGCACGGCCCGAAGAGCGGAATCCGCTTTTTCGCCCGATGCGATATGTCGCCCGGGCGCTAGTTGCCCTGCCGGTCGCAGTCGCCCGCGGCATCTTCTTTTGCGCTTGGTCCCTCGCCTATTCCGTCCTCAGCCTGCTCCGGCCGGTCGTAGACGTGCTGATGCTCGGCGGTCTCATCATGCCGCTGGTCGCCTTCGTCGCCTTCGTGAAACCGGAAGCGGCCAACGGGATACCATTTTGGGTTTTCCTCCTGATGGCCGCCGGCTTTGTCGGCGTCTCTATCGGCTATTCGAAATTCGTCGATTGGATCGAACCGCCGCGCTAGGCCCCATCGTCGTGGCTGCCCGATGCGATCGCTACGCCGCTGACCGACCGAGCGATGTGCCCGCTGCGCGCATCGCGGCTTCTCCCTTTGGTCACCCTTTCCGCGCCGCCAGAACGCTGGCGACCGTTCCCACGACGATCAGAATCCCCGCCTGGATCAATACCCACAAATCCGGTCCGTAGACGATGCACCAAAGCGCGGCCAATAATGCGACAAGCACGCTCAGGATCAGGCACTTCACGCGCCACGAAAGACGCTTTCCCCGCTGTGACATGAAAAGATAGAGCACGTTCGCAATCGCGATCAGACCACCAAGCGTAAATAACAGTTCCATGAAATTCCTCTCGATCTGAAATCATTCAGAGGCACATTCCGTCCTTCCCTTCTCAGTGCCTTCGCTTGCCAATAGGCACGCAGCCTCCTGTCGCAACATAGTGATTTTGGTCCAATCGGCTCCCCAAGTTCTTGCGAATGAAAAGTCTGGTTTCCGGGGGCTGGCTTCCTGCAATTCGGATTCGCCCAAAATGCTGAACGTCTCAGGGGCTGCGCTTGACGAAGCGATTGGTCCTCGCGACGGAATCCATTTCCCTGCGTCGGAAATAGATCGCGCGCCCGCAACGGATCGGGCTGTGTCCCTGCACGATAATGATCTGCTCGTCCTTGCGCATCGATTGCGTGATCTCGTGCGGCATGATCAGCGGCCGGCGCTGGAAGTTGAGGCTTTCGGATTTCCGCGAGGAACTGATTTTCGTATCCCAGCCGATATTGCGCGAACTGCCCTTCACTTCGACGGTCATTTCCCCACATTGCGCCGAGACGTTGCGCGCCGTATCGAGCGCCTTGATCGCGGCATAGCTCGCGAACGCGCAGCCGTCGATCCATGACACCGCGCCGTCCTTGCCGAAATGCCGCTCAAGCTGGCCGACGGACTGGTACATCAGCATCATGCTGATCCCGTATTTGCGGCCGCGATCGCGCGCTTCCTCCAGCACCCGCATATAGCCAAGCAGGTCGACCTCATCGAGCATGAACAGGGCTCGGCGCTGAAACGCGCCGTCGGCCTCGATCATCGCATTGATCAGCGAGCCGATGATCACCCTGCCGATGCCCGGATAGGACCGAAGGATCGAAGCGGGGATATTGAGGAACACGTCTTTCCTGCCTTCGGCGATCTCGGACGATTTGAACGTGTTGCCGCAGACGAGGGCAGCGTAGTTGTCGAGCGACAGCCACTGCGTATCCTTCGATGCCGTCGAATAGACGCCCGAGAAGGTTTGCTCCGTCATGTTGACGAACACGCCCAGCGTTTCACGGATGAAGGCGGAGGCCGAATGCTCCTGAACGTCGCGGAGCATGGCGAGCACAGAGGTCTCCGGTTCCGAGACGATCTGGCGAAGGCTGCGCAGATTGCGCCGATCGGCAAATTCCGGCGACAGCATCACATGCGCCAGAAGTCCGGTCAGCAGATTGTGCGCCTGGTTCTGGAAGTAGGAGCCGGTGGAACTTTCGAAGCGCACGCTTTCCGACAGCAGCATATGGGCGATGCCGACGATGTCCTCCTCCTTCTTCGTCGACGCCTCGATCCCGTCGAGCACGTTGAAGCCCATGATCGGGTTGGTCGGATCGAGCACCATGACCTCCCGTCGCAACGCCTTCCGGCGATGCTCGACGACCATCGGCGCGACCTCGGTTGACGGATCGAGGCAAATGATCGGACCGGTGTAACGCAGCGCGGTTGGTACGACGTTGCTGGTCGTCTTGTAGCCGCCGGACCCGGCGAAGAAGAGCATGTGCGTGGAATCGAAGTCCTGCTTGTAGGTGAGCAGCGGCGCTGTTCCGCCCTTGCCCCATGTCGACGGATCGATCGGATCGAACGGCAGCGCGTGGACGAGTTCCTTGTCGACGCGATAGCGTTCTCCGACGACGATCTCACCATCGTCGGGGAAGAGCCGCGCGGCCGCCCCCATCGGCAGCCAATCCGCGTCGCCGAAGGTTCCGTGCTTGGCGCGCTTGACCGGTTCGGGCACGACACTGGAGATGCGCGCCGACACTGCCGCCGCCATGAAACCGACCGCCGCGCTGGCAACTGCCACCATATCGAGGAACGATAGCGCCTGATCCCAGCTCAATGCGCCGCGCTCGACATAGGGTGAAAGCCGGGCGACCTCGCGAAGCCCATAAAACCCCGCCATCAGCAGAAAGCAGACGAAGCTTGCCATCGCGATCGGCCGACGCCGATGCAGCGGTAGCGCCCAGACCGTGAGCAACCCCGCGAGCGGTCCGAACAAAAGGACGGGAACCGGCGACGTCCGCAGGAACCAATACTGCGTCTTTCCGGACATGCCGGTCGCCAGCTCCGGCCAGCGCCAGTTGGCGACATAGAACGCAAAACCGGAAACGACGATCGGCACGAAAATGAGCAACAGGCTCGGATGCGGTTTGGCTCGTCCCATCACTCAGCAGCCTCCAGTATCGGACGGTCGCCATCGAGGACCGGAGCCTTGAAGGCTTCCTCGCCCGCATCGCGCAACCGCCGATATTCCGGCGAACCGGACACGACGCGCGCCAGTTCGATGAGCCCACCGAGTAGAAATGCCCGGTCGGCCTTCGACAGTCCGGCGCGCACGACGATCCCGCCGAGCAGGAATTTCTCGCGGGCTTCCTTCTTGCGATCAGCCGTCATGAGAAACCTCCGTCGCCGCTCCAGTCCCGCCACCTGGCTGTCCACGCGGCGAAGCAGCTGCGCCACCAGCCCCTTTCTTCTCCGCTTTGCGAAATCGCGCGGCGATCTCTTCGAAGATGCGATCGACCTCCTCGTCGGCGATCTCCATCTCCGCCAGCCCCGCCTTGGTGGCCGCGCGTGCAAATCGGTCCGCAGATTTTACTATCAAAGTTTTACGACGTTCACGCAGCTTCTCGATTTGCGCGTCGATATCCAGAATTGACGATTTTGCAGCCATTTACCGGGTTTCCTCTCTCGAAATGAATATTGTCACTGGTCTCTCATACTGACTAGAAAACGATAGTAAAATAAGCTACCTTGTGCAAGTCCCCAAAACGTCGATGCCGGAATTCCGGCTTGGGCCGTCTTCCGGAAAAGCGGCATCGGACCTGCGGTCCGATCGATTTGAGGGCGCAATATACGTCGCTGGCGCGACGTGCTTGGGAGATCGGGAGACGTCAGTGGCGATCATGTTCGTCAGAGCGCAGGTGATCAGCAGGGGAGCGGGACGCAGTATCGTCTCGGCCGCCGCCTACCGTCACCGCGCCCGGATGATGGACGAGCAGGTCGGTACCTCCTTCAGCTATCGCGGCGGCGCCGCCGAACTGAAGCATGAGGAGCTTGCGCTGCCGGACCAGGTTCCGGCCTGGCTGCGGATCGCTATCGAAGGGAAGAACGTTGCCGGCGCGAGCGAGGCGCTGTGGAATGCGGTGGAGGCCTTCGAGACGCGGGCGGACGCCCAGCTTGCCCGCGAGCTGATCATCGCCCTGCCGGAGGAACTGACGCGGGCGGAGAACATCGCCCTGGTCCAGGAATTCGTCCGGGACAATCTGACCTCGCAGGGCATGATCGCCGACTGGGTCTATCACGACAAGGACGGCAATCCGCATATCCATCTGATGACAGCGCTGCGGCCTCTTACGGAGGAGGGGTTCGGGCCGAAGAAGGTGCCGGTGCTCGGCGACGACGGCGAGCCATTGCGTGTCGTCACGCCGGACCGGCCGAAGGGCAAGATCGTCTACAAGCTCTGGGCAGGCGACAAGGAAACGATGAAAGCATGGAAGATCGGTTGGGCGGAAACGGCCAACCGACATCTGGCGCTCGCTGGCCATGATATCCGTCTCGACGGGCGCTCCTACGCCGAGCAGGGCCTCGATGGCATTGCACAGAAACATCTTGGCCCGGAAAAAGCGGCACTCGCCCGCAAGGGTGTCGAGATGTATTTTGCGCCCGCCGATCTGGCGCGGCGGCAGGACATGGCCGACCGGCTGCTCGCCGAGCCGGAGCTTCTGCTGAAGCAGCTCGCCAACGAACGCTCGACCTTCGACGAGAAGGATATCGCCAAGGCGCTGCATCGCTATGTCGACGACCCCATGGATTTCGCCAACATTCGCGCGCGCCTTATGGCGTCCGACGATCTGGTTCTGTTGAAGCCACAGCAGGCCGACCGGCAGACCCGCAAGGTGGCGGAGCCGGCGGTCTTCACCACGCGCGAGATCCTCCGCATCGAATACGACATGGCGCAGTCTGCGGAAGTCCTGTCGCAGCGCACCGGCTTCGGTGTTGCCAATGCGAAGGTCGCCAAAGCCGTGCGTCAGGTCGAAACGGCCGATCCGGAAAAGCCCTTCAAGCTCGACCGGGAGCAAGTCGACGCCGTCCGTCACGTCACCGGCGACAGTGCGATCGCGGCCGTCGTCGGGCTTGCCGGCGCGGGAAAGTCTACGCTGCTTGCCGCCGCGCGTGTCGCCTGGGAAGGTGAACATCGTCGTGTCTTTGGCGCGGCCCTTGCCGGCAAGGCGGCAGAAGGGCTGGAAGACAGTTCCGGCATCAAGTCGCGCACGCTCGCGTCATGGGAATTGGCCTGGGAGAACGGGCGCGATCTGCTCGATCGTGGCGACGTCTTCGTCATCGACGAGGCCGGCATGGTGCCGTCGCAGCAGATGGCGCGTGTCTTGAAGGCGGTCGAAGATGCCGGCGCGAAGGCGGTTCTGGTCGGAGACGCCATGCAGCTTCAGCCGATCCAGGCCGGCGCGGCTTTCCGGGCGATATCGGAACGGATCGGTTCCGCCGAGCTTGCCGGTGTTCGCCGGCAGCGGGAAGCATGGGCGCGCGATGCCTCGCGTCTCTTCGCCCGCGGCAAGGTCCAGGAGGGTTTGGACGCCTACGCCCAGAGAGGACGGATCGTCGAGACCGAGCAGCGCGTCGAAGTCGTCGAGCGGATCGTCGCGGACTGGAGCGCGGCGCGCCAAGAAGCAATCGCGCGGTCACAGGCGGAAGGTCACCACGGCCGGCTGCGGGGCGACGAGATGCTCGTGCTTGCCCATACCAACGAGGACGTGAAGCGCCTCAATGAATCGCTGCGCGGCGTGATGAATGCTGCCGGCGCGCTGACGGGCGCACGGGAGTTTCAGACCGAGCGCGGCGCGCGCGAATTCGCTGCCGGCGACCGCATCATCTTTCTCGAAAATGCCCGCTTCCTCGAACCGCGGGCGCGCCGCCTCGGGCCGCAATATGTGAAGAACGGCATGCTTGGAACGGTCGTTGCGACCGGAGATCAGCGCGGAGGGCCGTTGCTGTCGGTTCGTCTCGACAATGGCCGCGACGTCGTCATCAGCGAGGACAGCTATCGCAATGTCGATCACGGCTATGCCGCGACGATCCACAAATCCCAAGGCGCTACTGTCGACCGGACCTTCGTGCTCGCCACCGGCATGATGGACCAGCATCTGACCTATGTGTCGATGACCCGTCATCGCGATCAGGCAACGCTCTATGCGGCGCGCGAGGATTTCGAGGCGAAGCCGGAATGGGGCCGCAAGCCGCGCGCCGATCACGCAGCCGGCGTCACCGGCGAACTCGTGGAGACCGGCGAGGCCAAGTTCCGGCCGGAAGATGAGGATGCCAAGGAAAGCCCCTATGCCGATGTCCGCACGGATGACGGAACCGTCCAGCGTGTCTGGGGTGTGAGCCTGCCGAAGGCTCTGGCCAAGGGCGGCGTTTTTGTCGGCGATACGGTCACGCTTCGCAAGGATGGTACCGAAACGGTCAAGGTGGACGTTGTCGTGACCGATGAGGAGACACGCGAGAAGCGAACGGAGAAACGCGAGGTTCAGCGCAATGTCTGGACGGCGGAGCTGAAGGAATCGGCCGATGCACGTCAGGAGCGGATCGAGCGCGAAAGCCATCGGCCGGAATTGTTCAAGCAGATGGTCGAACGTCTCGGCCGTTCGGGCGCGAAGACCACGACGCTCGATTTCGAGAGCGAGGCTGGCTACCAGACGCACGCCCGCGACTTTGCCCGTCGCCGCGGCATCGACACATTCGCCGAGGTCGCGGCCGGGATGGAGGAGGGAGCTGTCCGGCGGTTGGCGTGGCTTGCGGAAAAGCGCGGGCAGGTGGCGAAGTTGTGGGAGCGCGCCAGCGTGGCGCTTGGCTTTGCCATCGAGCGTGAGAAGAGCATCTCCTATAATGAGAAGCGTTCGGAAACCGTCGCGGCGCAAATTCCCGCGGACCGGCCGTACCTTATCCCGCCGACGACGCGATTTGCCCGGAGCATCGAGGAGGATTCCCGCCGGGCGCAACTGGCCTCGGATCGATGGAAGGAGCGGGAGGCAATTCTTCATCCCGTCCTGGAGAAAATCTATCGCGATCCTGACGGCGCGCTGGCTAGGCTGAATGCGCTGGCGTCGGGTGCCGGGATGGAGCCGCGCCGCCTTGCTGAAGATCTTGCGATGCGCCCGCAGCGTCTCGGCCGCCTGCATGGATCGGACCATCTGGTCGATGGCCGCGCCGCGCGGGACGAACGGAATGCAGCGATGGCAGCCCTATCGGATCTGCTGCCGCTCGCCCGGTCGCATGCGACGGAATTCCGCATACAGGCGGAGCGGTTCGGCATTCGCGAGGAACAGAGGCGTGGGCATATGTCCCTCTCCATTCCCGCGCTCTCGAAACCCGCCATGGCACGTCTTGTCGAAATCGAGGCGGTCCGCGAGCGCGGCGGCCCCGACGCCTACAAGACCGCTTTCGCCTATGCTGTCGAGGACCGTTTGCTGGTCCAGGAGGTCAAGGCGGTCAATGAGGCGCTGACGGCGCGCTTTGGATGGTCCGCCTTCACAGAGAAAGCCGATGCTATCGCGGAGCGCAACATGGTTGAGCGTATGCCGGACGATCTTGGTTCCGATCGACGCGAGAAACTGACGCGGCTCTTCAAGGTCGTGCGCAGGTTTGCCGAGGAACAGCATCTTGCGGAAAAGAAGGACCGCTCGAAGGTGGTTGCCGGCGCCAGCGTCGAGCCGGGGAAGGAGACGAGTGCCGTGTTGCCGATGCTTGCCGCCGTAACGGAGTTCAAGACCTCGGTCGAAGACGAGGCGCGGGTGAGGGCGCGCGAGGTTGCCCACTACGGTCACAATCGCGCGGCCCTTGTCGAAACGGCCGGGCGCATCTGGCGCGATCCCGTCGGCGCCGTCAACAAGATCGAAGCCCTCATCGTGAAAGGTTTTTCGGGCGAGCGGATCGCGGCGGCCGTTGCGAACGACCCTGCGGCCTATGGTGCGCTGCGCGGCTCCGATCGGATCATGGACAAATTGCTCGCTGTCGGCCGCGAGCGAAAAGACGCGCTTCAGGCTGTGCCGGAAGCGGAGAGTCGCGTCCGGTCGCTGGGCTCGTCCTATGCCACAGCCCTCGCCACCGCGTCGCAGGCGATCACTGAGGAGCGCAAACGCATGGGCGTCGCCATTCCCGGCCTATCGCCGGTGGCGGACGAGGCGTTGCGCGAGCTTGCGGCGGCCATGAAGAAGAAGGACGCCAAGCTCAATGTCGCAGCCGGTTCGCTCGATGCCCGCATATGGGAGGAATTTGCAGGCGTCAGCCGGTCCCTTGATCTGCGGTTCGGCCGCGATGCGATCCTGCGCGGCGAGAAGGACGTGATCAACCGCGTGTCGCCTGGGCAGCGCCGTCCATTCGAAGCGATGCAGGAGCGCCTGAAGATATTGCAGCAGACCGTCCGCATGGGCAGCAGCCAGCAGATTGTAGCGGAACGCCAGCGCCGGGCGATCGACCGGGGCCGCGGCGTCATCCGGTGAGCATTTCGACGATATAGAGAAGGAGAAGACCATGACGGAACAGGAAGTCCCTTACGACGCGATCGTCCGCGCCGAAATCGCCATCGAGATCCTCAACCACGCGCGCGCCATCGTCACGGCGCGGGTCTATGAGCTCGAAGCTGCCGATCCCGATGCTGCCGAAGCGTTGCGGTCGCGCCGTCGTGAACTGATCGCCCTGCAGCAAAGCATCAACGTCACCGACCGCGGTTCTGTCGAGAGCGTCATCGCGCTCTGGGGGCCGCGCGTAAAGGACGATGCCCGGTTCTGGGCGGAGTTCTGATCATGGCGGACGATCAGGCATCCGGCCCGCTCTCACTGGCGCGGAATGAGAGCATTTTCCGCAACGACATTCTTCCCGATTATCTGCCGGAGACGATAAGGCCGGCGGAGCTGCCGCGGATGATCCTGCTCGGCGGCCAGCCCGGGGCTGGCAAAACGGCGGTTCTGATCGCGAGCCAGACGGAGCTCGAACAATCGGGGCCGACGATCCGCATCGTCGGCGACGATCTGCGCTCCTATCACCCACAGTTTCGTGCGTTCCAGAAACAGGATCCGGAGACCGCGTCGCAGTTCACCCAGGCCGATGCCGGGCGGTGGACGGAGAAGCTGCTGGCGGCGGCCGCCGAGCGCCAGGTGAACATCGTGTTCGAAACCACGATGCGCACACCGGAGAATGTCGCCCGCGTCATCGGCATGGCCCGCGCCGCCGGTTACGAGGTCGAGGCTCGAGCGGTTGCCGTCAATCCGCGGCTCAGCTGGCAGGGAAACCACTATCGCTTCGAGGAGATGCTGCATGCCGGCGACGCAGCGCGCATTCCGCCGCAGCACGTTCACGATGCGGCTGTCACCGGATTGCGCATGAGCCTCGAGAAGGTCGAGACGGAAAACCTCGTCGACCGTGTCCAGCTTCGAACGCGGGGTGGCACAATCCTTTACGACAATGAGCGAGGTGCGGCCGGCTGGTCGCGACCCTCAGAGGCGCGGGCCAATCTCGAGCGCGAGCAAACACGGCCAATGACGCGCGGCGAACTACAGCGTTTTTCCGATGATTGGAGCCATGTTCTCGCCCGCATGGAGGAGCGGCATGCGCCCGAGGACCGCGTAGCGGCCGTCAGGACACGAGCCGTCGAGGACGTGAACCATTTGCTTGCGCAACGCCGCGAGGCGGACGGCGATGATGGATCTCGGCGCGCGCGGTCGATGTTCCAGACACGCGCTGACGCGCTTGCTATGTTCGTCGAGCTCTACGACAATGCGCTACGCGACGCCGAGCGCCGCCCGATCGGCAACATCGAGGCGCATGCGGTCGGGCGACTGTCACAGAGTTACATGGCATTGAAACTGGTCGAAACCGCCCGCGACCTTGGCCTTTTGCCCGATGACAGCACGATCGTCGCAACACGCGCCATGGTTCAGGATAAGCGCGGTGCCCGAGAGTTTCCCGCCGCCCATCGCCTGCCGGCCGATCTCGCTGTCGAAATGCCGAATGGCGAGCGCAAGCGGCTGACCGAGCATTTCGATGTGGGGCTCAACCAGGTTGCCGTCGATCGCGATGTCTTCGCTCGAACGGACCGCCTGTCCCGTATGGCCAATGTCGTCGATTCCTGGCTGGAAGCCGCCGGTATGCGCAAGACGCTGGTGCGGGCAGCAAACGCCGTCGCGTCCAGACGCATGTCGGCGAGTGCTGCCATGTCCGATATCGTGGAGCCGGGATACGCTGCAGCGGTGGCCCGCACCCGCCAGCGCCTGGATCGGAACATGGCACTTGCCGAGCGGACTACCATCGCCACCTCGATCGTCGATCAACGCGGTGAACCGTTCCGCGCGATGGTCGACGACCTGCGACTGCGAACCGGCGATCTTGAAAACCGGGCGCGGGCGAAGGCCATGATGGAGGTAATTCTGGATGAGACCGCGCGGCATGAACGGCTTGACGTTGAGCGGCGGCGCGTGGCCGAGGAATTTGCGCGCGGCATAGCCGATAACGAGCGCAGTCTCGGCGCGCGCCAGACGTTAGGGCGCGGCGCCGGTCGCCCCGACGTTCTGGTCGCTGGTCGGGACCTTCCGGATTTGACCGAGAAGGAGATTGCCGGCAAGCTGTATGGTTCCGCACGCCTCGCCGACAAGCGCGCCGAGATCGAAAACCTGTCGCGACTGGTCTTCGGCAATAGCCAGGCGGTGGCACCGTCAGTGCTGAGCATTCGCGATGCGCGAAGTGGTGCGGCCGCTGGCGATGATGTCCGCGAGGGCCGTCTGGGGGAAATGGCTGGGGAGGGGAAAGGCTGGTTGCGGGGTCCAAGTCCCGCGCGACAGTCCGCCGAAGCTCACGCGCCGCAGCTTGCGGCCGCATTGGCCGACTACGGACAGGCGATGGATTTCGAGCGACACCAGATCGTGAGCCAACATCGTGAAGCGCAGGCGCGGCAGCGGGTCGAAATCCCGGCGCCGTCCGCGAAGCTCACCGAAGCCTTGAGGAGCGATGGTCACGATCAGGCGCGCCGCCTGAACAGCGAGCCATCCCTTCGTCGCGAGCTGGAGGCGATGAACTTTGCGATCAGCAGGCGTCTATCGCCGGCAGACAAGGCAGACCTGAAGGAGGGAAATGTCGGTCGGCTCGCCTCTTCGCTTGGCACAACGCGCGACCAGGCGGCATCACTGAGAGAGATCCACGACCAGGCACGTGCGCTGCAGGAGCGGAACCTCCGCCAGAACCGCGACCTCGCTCGTGGAAGCCAGTTGGGAATCCGCCGTTGACTACGACCGCGGCAGGCTCAGAGCAGCCTGCCGCTCAGCATTTCTGGCCGTCTCAAGGTGTCGTGCCGCCCACTTTGAAGGGCACGTCGCCGGCTGCCTGCCACTCGAGCGCTTGAGCGTGGACAGTGGTAACTGCAGCAAGCTGGCCTTGCAGCAGCATTCGAATGCCGCAGAAGACGACCAAGTTTTTTCCTTCGACCCGCATCTGAAGGCCTTCGTCGGCCGGCCGAATAATCGCGCGGGCGTCTTCGAAGGTAAGAAGCTTGTCGGCGTCAGTAACGTCGATCGCTAGGCAATACTCGCAACATTTCGTGCAGAGCGTTTCAGCAACCCATCGGGCATGCGCGACCGGCACGAAGGCTTCCGCAACATGTTTGTACATTGGATCAACTCCAGGCTTTAGAGGCACTCCAGCCGAGCGGAGCGTGTAGGCCGGAGGACGGCAGCTCATGCGGGTATCCGCGCCGGTTCGAGGATCGCCCGGGCCGGGAAGGCGGGCCGACGGTAAAGCCGGTCGCTGACCTTGAGCTTTTCCCGCATCGCAGCCAGGACACGGTTCGAAACCTCAAACGCGCCGCAGCAGACGGGTAAGCGGCCATACCCATCGGACCGGCCGAGCTCATCGAGTTCCGCGCCGGCCTTTTGGTAAACGCGCTTCATATGCGGTTCGTAGTTCGAGATCATCGTATGGATGCCGCTGTCGAGCGCGACCTCGCACAATGCCAGAAGCAAAAGGCAAAACGCGCGATCGGGTCGTATTTCCGGTGCAATCGCGTCTTCGTCGATGCACATCCTTGTGCCTTCCCAGATGCCCGGTGCGACCAGATCGCACGCATCGGGAAATGTATCCCTGAACACGTCATAGAGCAGGGTCGGGCCTGTCGTCGGCATCAGACGAACGGAGCCAAAGAGGCGTCGCTTCTCCTCGTCGCACCACAACAGATAGGCCGGATGTAGGTCATCGTATTGGTCCCGTTCGCGCGGGCCGGACACGGCAACCTCCCAGCCGAGCTTGTCTGCGAAAACCTTCTTCCTGAGCCTGAACGACTGATCGAGAAGATCGCGATGTTTTTGGTACTCGTGCGCCTGAACAAGAATATACATGTGTGCCTCCATAGGTTGATGGAGGTCATCATGCGGATCAAAAGACGTGCGATAAATTCCCCAGAAGGATACCCTCAGCTGGGGGTATTGCCAAATGGATGAATCAGGCGCAGCTGAATCGCTCGGGCGATCGTATAGGTGATCGTGCCGCCACCGAGCTTGTTGCGAGCGGACTTGAGGTAGGCCCGAGTGGTGTGCTCGGACAGTTTCAGCATGAGGGCGATATCGACGCTGTCCTTGCCGAGGGCCCTCCAATGCAGGCATTCGATTTCGCGCGCTGAGAGCTGTGGAATGGGATCGTGCTCTCCGTAGAGTTCGTAGATCGCTTTGTGATGGATCAGGAACGCGAGTTCCAGCCATTCCTCCCGATACTGGGCGATGGTTGCGCTCCAATCATCGCCTGGTAGGCGCGAATTCAGTGAGAGCAGCGCCCGCCGCGATTTGTCGACAATCGGGATCGAGTAGCCATTCGCGCCAATGTCATGGCGTTGCGCATCCAGCAGGAACGCGTGAGCCGTTGGCGGGACATCGACTTCGCGCCAGTCGAAGGGCAATTGACGTACGAGACCTTCGCGGAGAATGGGATCGATCTTGACGTAATCGCGCAGGAGATAACGGGAAATCCAGGCGGCGTCGTACGTCGTGCGCACATAGGGGGTATCGACGACGTCCACTATCGTGAATGCGAGGTGATATGTTGAGAAATCAACGCCGTATGCGAGGTGGAATATCTGAAGTGCGTCTTGAATGCTATCGGCCTCCTCGACCTCGAGCATAATCCTGTCAAAGCGGGACCGTCTTTCTGCTTTCATTTAGTTGCTCCAGAAGTGCGGGGTACACCGATGCCCATGTCAGACTATTTCCTACTCAACAATAGTTCGTTATGTTATAACATATCGCATAATCTATCTTATGGAACTTGATCGCCTTTGCCACGTCACGCCGCGACGTAACTAGAGAACTTCCCGGGATCGATGAATCGATTGCGATTTTGTAACGGGGCATAGGATCATCGCAGGAGGCAGTTAAACGCCATCATCGCCATGAGTGAATTGTAGAGGGTAGAAACGGGGTTCGAGGAGGGCATGCCTGCACCCGAACTCGTCTCCGCGAGGAAATGTTCTTGTCTATCATACCCAATCTCTTCGGCGTCTGGAAAAAGAACTGGTAGTGGGCCTAGGAATATCCGGGAGTGCAAAAGCAACCCGGTATGCGCTCACCCGGCAGGAATTGCTCGAACGCTTCCTCATTGGCGCTCTCAGAACCTGACCAGCGCTATTCAAGGGTGGCCGGCAGAAGACTTAGACGCGCTTATGCCGTGGGGCTTCGAGCCCGACACCATCAGCTGAGCGTTATTCTCCTTCATTTGATGCGTCCACTTTCTTGATCCTTCCCAGCTTCAGCAGAACCAGAGCGATGTGCCGGTCGCGTCAATCTCTGCGGATCAATGACTTCGGAAATCAAGAACTCAGAGATATCCGGGTTTCCGGCTATTACTTCTTGAATGGGTTTACCCGAGGCCAAAACTTCTTTCGCCAATTCAGCCGCGCGCTCATAGCCGATGGCGGGCGTCAAGGCAGTTGCGATGGCAGCGCTTGCGTCCAGATGCTTGCGGCAGACGTCCGGGTTGGCTGTGATACCGGCAATGCATTTCACCCGAAGCAGGTCTACGGCGTTGGTCAGAAGGTAAAGTGCATGAAGAATGTTATAGGCGATGACCGGCTCCATGACATTCAACTGGAGTTGACCGGCTTCAGCCGCAAGCGTGATTGTCACGTCGTAACCAATGATCTGGAAAGCCACTTGGTTGACGACTTCCGGTACCACCGGATTGACCTTGCCGGGCATAATCGAGGAGCCGGGCTGAAGGGGCGGTAGGTTGATCTCATTCAAACCGCCACGAGGCCCGCTGGAAAGCAGGCGAAGGTCGTTGCAGATTTTCGACAGCTTCGTGGCCGTTCGCTTTAACATTCCGGAAAACAGGACGAATGCTCCGGTATCCCAGCAGGCTTCTATCAGGTTTTTGGCGGGAATCAGAGGAAGGCCGCAGATTGAACGAAGCTCCGCCACGGCGGCGGCCTGATATTCCGGATTGGTATTGATGCCGGTCCCGATCGCTGTGCCACCGAGATTGATTTCATGAAGAATGGACGCGATCTCGCCAAGACGATCGACATCCTCGCGAAGCGTTGCGGCGAAAGCCTGGAGCTCCTGCCCAAGCGTCATCGGCACGGCATCCTGCAATTGAGTTCGCCCGAGCTTTATGACATCGGAAAAGAGCGCTCCCTTATTCTCGAATTCGTCTGAAAGCTGGGTAATTGCATCCTGCAATTGACGATAGGACAGCAGTATCGCCAAGCGTATCGCCGTCGGATAGACATCGTTCGTGGATTGCGAGAGATTGACATCGTCGTTCGGGTGCAGGGAGCCATATTGTCCACGAGGCAATCCCATCAGATCCAGGCCACGATTGGCGATGACCTCGTTAATGTTCATGTTGGTCGAGGTGCCCGCGCCGCCTTGGAACACGTCGAGGGGAAACTCCTGCAGATGCTGGCCGTCAGCAATTTCCGCGCAGACCTGGCAGATAATGTCAGCTTTCCGTTGTTCCAGCTCTCCAAGCCTGGCGTTCGCACGCGCGGCGGCCATCTTCACATAAGCGAGCGACTTGATGAAGTTGGGAAAATGATTGATCGCGATCCCTGAAACCGGGAAATTTGCGATACCCCGTGCCGTTTGTGGACCATAGTAAGCTTTTGCCGGGATCGCGACTGGCCCAAGCGGGTCCTTTTCAACACGTTCCATTGGCATGATATCCATCATATTCATCTCTCGACACATTGGGACAGGGATGCGCCATGCATTTCGCATGGGTCATTGCAGCCCGAAGCCGTGGTCCTGTCGCCAAACTCTGAAGCCGCCGCACAGGAGGTTGCCCTTGGGCACGCGGTGCCGCGGCATCCAAGGGCCTCCGGCAGAAGTAAATATGGTGTCAGGGGCACCAGGTCGCTTCGTAGTGCACAGACCGGTCGTCGAAGCGCGTCAGGAACGCTTGCGTATCCAGCGGCACAACGGCCTTCGTGTTATCTTCGCCGGCAAAGGCGATGATCGAGTCCATCGACTCCCAGAATGTGATTTCGACAAACTCGACCTCACCGGTGTCGAGCGGACGCCGCATGAAATACGACCCTTTGTATCCCGCCACCCGATGAAGGGCGGGAAGCGTCGTCTTCGTGAGGAGTTCCTCGTATGAATCCGCCATTTCGGGCTTGGCCCATCCACGCCAGACGCGTCCAATCATGTTCATCTCCACTGTTCAGGGTTAAGGTTGTTCAATCTTCCAGGACGTGTATGCTGTCCGGCGAGATCTTGAGTTCCACCTTGTCACCGACCGCGTAGAACTGGCCGGCGGGGGCAAGGCAACGGATCATGTGTCCGCCGAGGTCAAGCACATAGCGGGTGCGCGCACCGAGGAAGATCTGTGTAACGACGGACGCGATCAGCGCTCCCCGGCTTAGCGCAGCGTTGTCGGGCTCAGGCGCGAGGATGGCATCCTCCTGCCGGAACATGATGGTCGCTCGCTTCTTCGCCGAGTGCTTGGCCCTCAGCAGCAGAACCTGTCCGTCGGAAAGCAGCGCACGTGCGCCATCGCCATGGGGCTGCAATTCGGCATCGATGAGATTCGTCGATCCCATGAACGAGGCGGCAAACCGTGTTCGCGGCACCGAATAGAGGGCCTTCGGGGCTCCCTCCTGCTCGATCCTGCCGCCGTTGAGCAGGATGACGCGGTCCGACAAGCTCAGCGCTTCTTCCTGATCGTGGGTCACGAACACGGTGGTAAGGCCGGTCTGCCGGTGCAGGAGGATCAACTCCTCCTGCATGCTTTCACGCAGCCGCGCATCGAGGTTCGAAAGCGGCTCGTCTAGCAGCAGCACCTGTGGTGAAGAAACCACCGCACGGGCAACCGCGACACGCTGTTGCTGGCCGCCTGAAAGAGCGCGGGGCCGCCGGTCGGTCAGATGGTCGAGCTGGACCAGCTTCAGCGCGGCGACGGCGCGGTCACGCTGTTCCGCCCGGTTGCCGATCTTGCGCATGCGCAACGGGAACATCACGTTCTCTAGGACCGTCAGATGCGGAAGCAGGGCATAGGATTGGAACACCATCGCGATGTCGCGAAGCTCGGGTGGCAAGCGTGTCGAATCCTTACCGCCGATGTGGATCGTCCCGCTCGTGGCCCCTTCCAGGCCCGCGATCATCCGCAGCAGGGTGGTCTTTCCGCATCCGCTCGGACCAAGCAGGCTGACGAACTCGCCTTTCGCGATGGAAAGCGAAATGTTCTTGATGACCTGAACATTGCCGAAGGACTTGGAGATATTGTCGAGTTGTACAGCATTCATGATATCACCCCGCCACGCGCTGGATGCCGAGCACGCGATCAATGACAAAGATGAGCACGACGGTCAGTCCGATCATCAGGGCCGAGGCGGCAGCGATGGATGGGTCAGGGCTGTATTCAAGCTGTGTGTAGATCTGAATGGGCAACGTGATGACCTCTGGTGAGCGAAGGAACAGGGAGACGATCGCTTCGTCGAAGGATATGTTGAAGGCGAAGAACGCCCCGGCCGCGATGCCCGGCATCGCTTGCGGCACGACGACGTGAAGGATGGCCTTCCACGGTCCCGCTCCCATCGTCCGCGCAGCCTCTTCGAGATATCTGTCGGAGGTGGATAGAACGGCGAGGGTCGTGCGGATAACGTAGGGAACGGCGATGACGGTATGACCGATCCACAAGGCCGCGAACGAGGTGCGCCCGAAATAGGCACTCCAGAAGATAAGCAGTCCCAATGCGAAGATGATTGTCGGGAGCACCAGCGGCGCCAGAAAAAGGGCCGAAAGCACAGACGTGCCCGGCAATCTCCCCCTGTGAATCACGGTCGCGACCGAAGCGCCGATGATCGTCGCGGAGATCGTCACGACCACCGCCAGCTTCAGGCTGGTGATAGCTGCGCCCATGTATACGGACGAGGAAAGCACCGCCTCGTACCACCGCAGGCTCAGCCCCTGAGGCGGAAAGGTGATGTAGTCGCCGGCCGTGAAGGAGACGCCGACGACCACTGCCAGCGGACCCAGGACAAAGGCAACGATTGCGACCAGATAGATGACCGCCGCAATGCGGACAGACGTGGGGGCGGATTCAACCATTGGCGCGCCTCGACAGTCTTGCATAGGGGATGAGAAGCATGAGGACTCCGACAACGAGGATGATGGATTGAGCGGCGGCGAAGGGCCAGTCCAGCGTGCGGGTTGCTGTTTCGTAGATCGAACCGGCCAGAACCGGCAGGCGCGCACCCCCGAGCAGCGAAGGCGTGATGAAATAACTGGCCGACAGGGTGAAGACGAGAAGCGAACCGGCAATCACCCCCGGAATGGCAAGCGGCAGGACAACCAGGCGCAGCGACTTCAGGAATGTGCAACCCATGACGCGGGACGCTTCTTCCAGACGGATGTCGATACGCATGACGACGCCGAGAATCGACAGGACCATGAAGGGGAAGAGCACCTGCGTCATGCCCAGGACAACCGCGGTCTCGGTCTGCATGAGTGAGTAGTTACGCCTGACCAATCCGAGCATATTGAGCGTATCGGGTATCAGCCCGCCGCGGCCGAGCAGGACCATCCAGCCGAAGGTTCGAACCACGACGCTGGTCATGAGAGGCAGCGTAATGCTGATAATCAGCCACAGGCGGAGCCGTGCGGACCCGCGCGCCATGATGTAGGCGAGCGGGAAACCGGCCACGATGCACAGCGCCGTGATGATGAGCGAGAGCTTTACGGTCCGCCAGGCGATTTCGAGATAAAAAGGATCGGTCAGAAACCGGCTCAGGTGTGTCGCCGTGAGCACCCCGTTGGCATCCCTGACGCCGAGAAGCAATATCCCGGCGACAGGAATGAGGAACCCCACCATAAGGAGGAGAAACCCGGGCGCAGCAATGAGAAGATCTGTTCGGAGTTTGTTCATGTCTACCCCCTTGGTTTCTCCTCTGAACTTCAGCGCGAGATCAACTTCTTCCAGTTTTCGACGAGCACGTTGCGGATTTCGTCAACCTGCACAGGATCGAACCGGACCATCGATTTGATCGCATCGCCGTAGACCACATCCTGCGCCACATCCGGCGTGAGCTCGGTCTTGCTGTTGGTGGGCGAGTAGCGCATCTCGCGGGCGAATGCGGCCTGCACCTCCGGCGACAATTCGAAATCGATCAGCTTCTTGGCCAGATCCTGGTTCGGCCGATTGGCAACGAGGTTGGCGGTGAAGTACACGGCGGGAGCGCCTTCCTTGGGGATTATGAACTTCACCGGAAGGCCGCTCTGGCGGATGGTGTAGGCATAGTCCTGGGCGAACGCCGCCAACCAGGCATCGTTCTGCGCGAAGTTCTGCTGGACCTCGGGAGACGAGCTGATGATGACGGATCGATCGAGCAGCTCGCCAGCTTTCTCAAGGCCGGGCGCGGTGTCGGCGAGCGTTCCGCCCCAGATCTGATTCATCATCAGGAGTCCGAGCATGCCGAAGGAGTTGGACAGGTCCGTCAAGATGAGGTGATCGCCATACTCGTCGCTCCACAGATCCTTCCAAGAATCCGGGGCTCTCGGCACCTTTTCTTCGTTGTAAAGCAGGCCGACCGTCGTCACGAGGTGAACCGGTCCCTCCCCTCGGGCCAATCCTTCGGCGGCGAAGGGATAGAGGTCGGCGGCGTTGGTGAGTTCTTCCGGCTTGATCGGCGCCAGAAGCCCCTCCCTCGCGGCGATCACCTCCTGGCCGCCTGAAAAATGCACCACGTCGTATTGCGGGGCATCCTTCTGTGCTCGCAATTGCGCGAGCGTATCGGCCGAGTAGAGCGTGACCACCTCGATCTTGACGTTGTTCGCCTTCTCGAAGGGTTCGAAGACAAGCTTCTTGTGCAGCTTCTCATAGGGGCCACCCCACGAATTGACGATGAGGGTCGGCTTCTCCTGAGCGAAGCTTGCAGTCGTGGTCAGCATCATGACCATGGCGATGGACGACAGGTATTTTTTCATTGTGATTCCCCTTTTCTTTGGTCGGTTGATAAATCAGTTTCACCCCTTTT
>NZ_WHSB02000015.1 GCF_010994755.1 Shinella lacus | reverse complement strand
CCAGGTCGTCGAACTGCGAACTGTCGGAGATATAACACCCCTTCTCGGCGAGGTAGCCGGTGATCGCGGCGACGATGCCGCGGGTCGATTGGCAGGATACGGTCAGCACATGGCTCTTCATCGGTTCCATCTCGCGTTCGGCCGATGCTGGGGCAAGCATCGGCGATCCCCTTCTCATGCGGCCGCACAAGCGGCATGGCGCATATTTCAGGCCGCTCGCGCCAGCGCAAGCCCCTGCAATGACGAGAAGCTACGCCGCCTCTTGCAAGGAATCCCTCCGGTTCGCGACATCCAATGCGTCGAAAATGCCAAGAGGCCGGCCCTCGCCTGTTTGCGACGCCGGGAAAGGCTCCGCCATGAGGGGTTTGACCCGCCGATTCTTTCAGCAATGCAAGGCCGCCGAAAATCCGTCTGGACACTATTATGGACACATGTTCTATAAAATGGACAGATTCGACAGGAGCCCGCCATGCATCTTTCCATGTGGACCTACCCCTGGGACATCCAGGACCAGGGGCTGGAGGCGTTTGCCGCCGAGCTTTCCGGCCGCGCCGGCCTCAACACGGTGAGCCTTGCGACCTCCTACCATGCCGGCCGCTTCCTGCAGCCACGCAGCCCGGCGCAAAAGGCCTATTTCCCGGAGGACGGCACGGTCTATTTCCGCCCCGACGAAACGCTCTGGCAGGGCAAGACCATCCGCCCGCTGATGGCGCAAAACGTTGTCGAGCGCGGCGACATGCTGGCGGCGCTGACGACGGCGCGCGAAAAAACCGGCCTGAAGGTCTCGTGCTGGACGGTCTGCCTGCACAACAGCCGCCTCGGCATGCTGCACCCGGACCACATCACCCGAAATGCCTTCGGCAACGCCAACTATTACAATCTCTGCCCGTCGAGCCCCGCCGCACGCGACTATGTCGTCACCCTCGTGCGCGACATCACCACCAATTACAAACCCGACATGCTGGAGCTCGAAAGCCCGAATTTCATGGGTTTCGCGCACGAATATCACCACGAAAAGGACGGCGTCGGCTTGAATGCCGAGGACGATTTTCTGCTGTCGCTCTGCTTCTGCGACCATTGCACCGCCCGCGCCGAAAAGGCGGGCGTACCCATGGAAGGCGCCCGCAGGACCGTCGCCCGCTTCATCGCCGAACTCTGCGAGCGCGCCGTGCCGGAGAAACAATTCCCGGATTTCCCCGAAGCCGGCATCGACGCCTTCCGCGACCACCCGGATCTGCACGCCTTCCTCGCCTGGCGCAGCGAGCCGGTGACGAGCCTGATCGGCGAGATCAAGGCCGCCGCAGACTCCGCCACCCGCATCGTGCTGATCGACCTCAAGGACGGCTGGCTCGGCGGCGTCGATCTTGCAGTCGTGGGAAAACTCTGCGACGGCGCGATCCTCTGCTGCTACGACATGACGCCGGAGGCCGTCGGCGAGGTCATCCGCACCGGCAGGGCCGCGCTGGGTGAAGAAAAATTCCTCGGGCTCGGCCTGCGCGTCTTTTACCCCGAGGTCGGCGAGCCGGCGATCCTCGCCGCACGCGCCAAGGCCGCCGTCGACGCGGGCGCCGACGGCGTGAATTTCTACAATTACGGGCTTATCCCGGCAAAACGTCTCGATTGGGTGAAGGAGGCCGTCGACGCAATCAACCCATGATCGGCTCGGCGACCTGGATCAGGCAATCGCCGGCCTGGCTGTCGCAATGCAGGCGGTGGGAAATGACGATGCCGCCTTCGGCAAAGTGCAGCGCCTCTTCCGCCTGCTCCAGCCGTTCGAGATCGTGATACCAGCCGGCCAGATCGCCCGCCGAGACCACGGCCCCCAGCGCCACCGCCGGCTCGAACCAGCCGCGCCGGCTGGCATAGATGCCCTGGCTGTGGCGGGAGAGCGAAAGCAGCTGCAACGCCTGCGGCGCCGGAAGGACTTCGCGTGACAAAACCGGCGTTTCGACAAGGCCAAGCGCCACGAGCAGCCGGTCGATCGCCGCCGCCGTAAAAGCCATCGTCTCCGGCGTCACCGTCCCGCCGCCGCCGAATTCACCGGAAAGGCCGATCGTGCCGGCCCGGCCCGCGGCCCCCATCGAGGTCGGCGCCGTCGGCCCGTTATCGGCAATGAAAGCGTGCGAGGCACCCATCGCCCGCATCAGCGAAACCGAGCGCTCGAAGCGGGCCGCATCCGCCTGCCGCTCGATCAGCGTGCAGGGCAGGTGCGCCATGGACGTGCCGCCCGAGTGCAGGTCGAGCACCACGTCATGCGCCGGGAAAAGCGTGTGTTCGAGGAAATGCGCCATCCGCGCCGTCGGCGTGCCGGCTGGATCGCCGGGAAAGGCTCGGTTGAGATTGCCGCCATCGAAGGGCGAGCACCGCTTCGCCGCCATCACCGCCGGCAGGTTGGCCATCGGCAGAATGGTGATCGCACCGCGGATCTTGTCGACATCGAGCAAGCGCATAAGCCGCCCGAGCTGAAGCTCGCCCTCATACTCATCGCCATGGTTGCCCGCCATCAGCAGCACGCTCGGCCCTGCGCCATTCTTGAGGCGCAGGATCGGGATGCGGATCTGATAATAGGGCGAACGGTCGACCGAATAGGGAATGGCAAGATGACCGGCCTGCCGGCCATCCTGCGCAAAATCGATCGGATTGACGATACCGCTGTGCATTTGTTTCTCCCGTCAGAGGGCGGCGACGGCGGTCATCTCGACGCGCAGGTCCGGATCGGCCAGCCGCGCCTCGACGCAGGCCCGTGCCGGCGGGTTCTCCGGGTCGATCCAGGCATCATAGACGCCGTTCATCGCCTCAAAATCGACGATCGCCGGCAGGAAGACGTTGACGGCGAGCAGCTTCGAGCGATCCGTACCGGCTTCCTTCAGGAGGGCGTCGATCTTGCCGAGCACGTCGCCCGTCTGGCCCTCGATGCCGGCCTTGCGGTCTTCCGCAACCTGGCCGGCAATATAGACGAGCCCACCGAAGCTGACGGCCTGGCTCATGCGCGAGCCCTTCTGGTAGCGTTGGATCATGGGGAATTCCTTTCTGCTTGGGAAGATCAGCCGAAGCTGGTGAGATAGGCCGTCGTGACCGTGCGGTCGGGATCGAGGCCGTAGAGAATGGCGTGCCGGTCGAGGCAGGTGCAGGGATGCGAGATGCCGAATTCGACCACGTCGCCGACGCGGACGTCGTCGCTGGGAAGCTGCACGAAGGCGTGCTGGTCGTTGAGGCGCAGCACCTCGGCACCGGTAAAATCGCCAAGCGGTGCACCGTCGCGATAGAGCGCAAGCGGCCGCGGCAGGCCCTGGTCGATCGCGACATCGCGCAGGCCCATGCCGCAGATCGCCAGCCCCGGCTCCGGCAGAGAGAGGACTTCCGCCCAGACCCGCAGCGCCGGCTGAAAGCCCTGCGCGGCCGAGATCGTTTCCCCGCCGACGCGGAAACCGCCGCGATCATCGAGGCCGGTGAGGCCACGTTCATAGACGCCGTGATCGTGAAAGAAGATCGCCCCGCTGCGCAGCACCAGACGGCAGGCGGGATCGGCCGCGACGGCAGCAGAAAGCCCGGCGACCACCCGGTCGAAAAAGACCGAGCCGCCGGCCGTCAGCAGAAGCGGGCGTTCCAAGCCGATGCGGGCACGAACCTGCGGCAGGAAGGCCGCGGTCATCGCCATCAGCGCATCGATCCGACGCAGGGTTTCCGCCGCATCCGCGGTGGCGGCAGCGCCTTCATAGGCGGCGATGCCGCTAAGCCCGAAGCGCGCGGTCTCAGCCGTGAGGATCGCGTCAAGGACAACGCCCGCGGCCTCAAGGCTGCGCGCACCGGCACGACCGGCGCCAAGCTCCACCAGGAGCCCGAGCGGCGGCAGGTCCTGCCGTTCCTGCCAGGCCGCCCGCAAGGCTTCGACGAGGGCAACGGAATCAACGAATATATGCAGCTCCGCATCGGGATAGGCGGCAAGCAGGGAGGCCAGCCGGCGCGCGGCGGCGGTGCCGCCGATCTCGTTGGCGAGGATCAGCCGGCGCTGGCCCGCCTTCAGCAACACGGCCGCCTGGCGGATATCGGCAACCGTCGTGCCCCAGGCGCCGGCGGCGATGAGCGCATCGGAAACAGCCACCGACATCGGCGTCTTGGCATGCGGCGCGATCTCGACGGCGTGGTCCTTCACATAGGCCATCATCAGCGCGACGTTTTTCGCAAAAGCCTGCCGGTCGAGCGAGATCAACGGCAATGCCATCACCCCGTCATAGGGCTTCCACCCCTGCCCGCCGATCGCATCGAGCGGCAAGGACGTGTGGCCCGGCGGAAAGCCGCGGATACGGTCGTCGATCAAGGGGCCGGTCGTTTGCAGGTCAGACATGATTTTCTCCTCTGACCGCCTCGGCAATTCCGAGGCGGTAGGTATCGTTGGCGGTCGCGAAGAACAAAGCGCGTTGCTCCGCAAGCGAGAGGGATGCGGCCACCGTCCGGAAGACGTCGTAGACCTCGTCGAAGGAAGCATGCAGCCCGGCGACCGGGAAATCGCTGGCGAACATCGCGCGTGCGGAGCCGAAACATTCGAGGCAATGGTCGATCACCGGGCGCAGGCTTTCGAGCGTCCAATCATTGTCATAGGCGACGAGATCGGAGATTTTCAACCGCACATTCGCTTCCCGGCCGAGCGCCCGCAGGCCATTGCGCCAAAGGGCCATGCCCATGTCCGTGCGATCGATCGGGCTGCCACAGTGGTTGAGCACGAAAGACGCTTCCGGAAAGGCGCGCACCAGGTCGAGCGCCTCGACCATCTGCCAGGGAAAGAGCATCAGGTCGAAAACAAGGCCGAGGCGGGAGAGATGAGAAAACCCCAGGCGCCAGGCGGGATCGGCCATGCGATGGGCGCGTGGCGCAAAGCTTCTTGTCGGGTCCGGATGCCAACTGACGATATCGCGGATGCCGACGACGTTGGGATTTGCCACTTCGGCGTCCAGCAGGCGTATCGCGCCGGGGCCATCGAGGGGAACACGGGCGACGTATCGGTGGGCAATGCCGCTGCTGCGGTTGAGGCCATCGAGCCAGCGGCTTTCCTCCAGCGGATGCGCATCCGACCAGCCGGCTTCGACATGCACGGTGGCGACGACGCTCTGGCGAGCCGCATCGGCCCGGTAGTCCTCGATGCCATAGTTGCGCAGGATCGGCGCGAGGTCGCCGGTGGCCTTCGCCTTTTCGAGCCAGGGATGGCGCTTTAGCGAGAGATCCCAGAGGTGGTGATGCGGGTCGATCACCGGGCCGTCATAACATGCCGTCATCGCCGCGCCTCGCGGCCGGAAATGAGGAGAAGCGCCAGGATCAGCGTGCCGAACATGATCGAGCGCCAGCCGGGCGAGGCATTGACGACAGTGATCAGCGCCGTCGTGGTGACGAGCAGGATCGCGCCCGGAATGGTGCCGGCATAGGTGCCGCGCCCGCCGAGGATGGAGGTGCCGCCGAGCACGACGGCGGCAATCGACGTCAACAGATAGGGATCGCCGATGCCAACATAACCCTGCCGGTTCATGCCGAGCACCAGAATGCCGGCAAGGCCCGCAAAGAAGCCAGACAATGCATAGAGAATCAGCGTGTTGCGTGTGACGCTGACGCCGGAAAGCCGGGCGGCCAGCGGATTGGCCCCAAGCGCCAGGAAGCGCGCGCCGATCGGCATGCGGTGGATGAGCAGCAGCACGACGGCCGAGACCGCCAGCCACAGGATGACGCCGGCCGGGATGCCGAGCGGCCGGGCCTGGCCGAGCAGGATGACCGCCGGATTGCTGACGGTGACCGCACTGCCACCGGCGACGATGACGAGCAGGCCTTGAAGGAACGTTGCCATGGCGAGCGTCATGATGATCGGCGGCACGCGCAGATAGGCGGCGCCCGCGCCGTTGAGGAAACCGATGCCGGTGGCGATCGACAGCGCCAGAACGATGCCGATGAGGCCGGTGGGGTCCCAGGCGGGCGAGATCAGCGGCAGCAGGATCGCCGTGACGGTGATGACGGCGCCCACCGAGAGATCGATGCCGCCCATCAGGATGACGAGCGTCTGCCCGGCGGCCGCAATGCCGATGACGGCGGCAAGCTCCAGCAGGTAGCGCAGATGGCCATAGGCGCCGAAACCGCGCAGCGTCAAGCTTGCAACGAGCCAGACGAGCGCCACCAGCAGGAAGGTCAGCAGCGGCGGATTGCGGAACAGGGATTTCACGGCATTCATCGCCTCGCCCTCCCCTTTGCAAGAAGCTCCGGCACCGCGACGGCACCGACGATGATCAGGCCCTGCGCGATATATTGCGCGACCGGCGGGAAGCCGAGGAAGAACATCACGTTGATCATCACCGAGAGCAGCAGGCTGCCGCAGATCGCGCCGCGCATCGTGCCCTTGCCGCCGAGGAAGCCGACGCCGCCGAGCACGGCCGCGGCAATGGAATTCAGCGTGAAGGGCGTGCCGATGACCGGATCGCCCGACCCCGTCTGCGCCGCGACGAAGAGGCCGGCAAGGGCCGCCAGCAGGCTGGACAGGGCGAAGGCGACGATCTTCACCTGCTCGACCGGCACGCCAGAACGAAACGCGCCAATCGGATTGTCGCCGGCCGCGTAGATGCCGAGGCCGAGCGGTGTCGCGAGAAACGCCTTCCAGGCGAGCACGATGACGACGAGCAGCAGGAAGGCGACGGGCGTGTGGCCGGCAAGCGTGATCGACAGCCAATCCGGAATGAAACCGCCAGGGCGCGGCAGCAGGATGAGCGCCACGCCGGTGATGATGAAGGAACCAGCGAGCGTAACGATGATCGCCGGCAGCCGGAGATGCGCGACGATGGCGCCGGTAACAGCGCCGATCGCGAGACCCACGAAAGCGACGGCGAGAATGCCGCCGGGCACGCCGAGCGCGGTGCCCATCGTGGTCGCGGCGATCACCGCACCGAGGCTGACGAGCGGCCCGATCGCCAGCGTGATGCCGCCGTTCAGCATGAGCAGCGCCTGCGCCATGGTGACGAGGGCGAGCGGGAACCAGTTCTGCGTGAACTTGGAAAAGCCGCCGACGGAGAGAATGCCCGGGAAAAGCACCGCATAGAGAATGAGGAAAGCGGCGACGACCAGATAGAGGCCTCCGAGGCTGCGATTGCGGCGGCGCTGGATGGCGCCATAGAGCCAGCCGGAAGAAGAAACAGCGCTCATGCGGCAGCTCCCTGCGTGTTGATGCCCATGGCCGCGCCGACGATCGCCTCTTCACTGATCGCCGCGCCCGAAAGGCTTGCGGCAACGCGGCCTTCGCGCAGCACCACGACGCGGTCGCAGAGATGTACGAGCTCCGGCGTATCGGAACTGGCGAGGATGACGAGCCGCCCTTCGGCGGCGAAGGCGCGCAGCATCAGGTAGATTTCCCGCTTGGTCTCGATATCGACGCCGCGCGTCGGGTCGTTGAGCAGCAGCACGGATGGATCGAGCGGCAGCCATTTGGCGAGCGCCACCTTCTGCTGGTTGCCGCCGGAAAGCGCCTGAACCGCGCGGGCGACGTCGCCCTTGATGGTCAGCCGGCGCGCCAGATCGGCGATCAGCCCGGCCTCCGCACCCCGATCGCGAAAACCGCCCCGGGCAAGCCGGCCGAGCGAAGGGAGGATAAGGTTGGAGGCGATGGAATGGGGCAGCACCAGCCCCTCATGCTTGCGGTCCGCCGGCACATAGACGATGCCCGCGGCATTCGCCTCGCCGACATGGGCGGGCAGCGCGCCTTTGCCGGACACTTCGGCCTTGGAAGCCTTGGCGGGGATGGCGCCGTAGAGACCAAGCAGCAGGTCTTCCTGCCCCTGCCCGACGAGCCCGCCGATGCCAACGATCTCACCGGCGCGGGCGGAAAAGCCGATATCCCGCACCAGGCCTGCCGAAAAATTCTCCACGCTGATGCGCGTCGCACCAGGATTGGCAGCCGGGCGTGGCGGGAAGAGATCGCCGGTCTCGCGGCCGACCATCAGGCGCACCAGCCCCTCGCCATCGATGCCGGCGAGCGACTGGTCGGCGGTGACGCCGCCATCCTTCAGCACCGTGACATGGGCGCAGAGCGCCTGCACCTCGTTGAGGCGGTGGGAAATATAGAGCAGGGCCGTGCCGCGATCGCGCAGCGTCCCGATCAGCCGGGCTAGAATGCCGGCCTCGTGGGCGGAGAGCGAGGAAGTCGGCTCGTCGAGGATGAGCACGCGCGGCTTGCGGAACAGCGCCTTGGCGATCTCCACCATCTGGCGGCGACCAAGCGCCAGGTCCGCCACCGGCATGTCGAGCGGCTCGGTGAGGCCCACCATGTCGCAGACGTCGCGCACGCCGCGGTGAAGCGCCCGGTAATCGATGAGGCCGAACCGGCGCGGGAAGGCGCCGAGCCCGATGTTTTCGGCAATCGACAGGTCCGCCGTCAGGCTCAGCTCCTGCTGCACCACGGCGATGCCGGCCGCGCGCGCGCCGGCCGGGCTGAAGCGCCCGACCGGCTTGCCATCGACGGAAATCGTGCCGCTATCCGGTTGGAGGGCGCCGGAAAGCAGGTTGATCAGCGTGGATTTTCCGGCACCGTTCTCGCCCAGCAGGGCATGCACCCTGCCGGGGTGAAGGGCGATATCGACGCCCTTCAGAACGGGATTGCCAAAAAATCCCTTGAACACCCGCCGGGCTTCCAGCAGGGGTTTTTGCTCCGTCATCACGGCATCCTTCACGCGATCACTGGGCCAGCAGCTTGTCGAACAGCGCCTTGTCGTAATCCGAGTAGATATAGCCGTCGGCCGGGAAATCGGCGGCGCGGGCGAGGTAGCCATCGATCGTGCTGTCATCGATGACCGGCAGCGGCACCTTGATGAAGGCCGGCACGTCCTTGCCTTCCAGCGCCTGCACGGCCGTATAGACGGAAAGCGCACCGAGCCAGTTCGGCTGCATGGTGGCCCAGCCCTTCAGGCCCTTTTCCTTCCACAGTTCCAGGAACTGGCGGGCGTTCTCGCCGCTCGTCGGCACCTGTTCGCGGCCCTGGCGATCGAAGGCCATGACGGAGCCGGCCGAGAGCGCGCCGCCGAGCGACAGCACACCGTCGATTTCCGGATTGGCGAAGAGCAGGCTGGTCATCGCTTCCTGTGCAGGGGCGACGTTGTATTCCGTGTTCGTCTCGGTGATGACTTCGAGGCCGGGATTGGCATCGAGCACCGGCTGCGCGCCCTTGCGGCGGTCGTCGCTGACGGAAATGCCGGCGGGGCCGTTCATGATGATGATCTTGCCCTTGCCGCCGAGCTGATCGACCATCCATTTGGCGGCGGTGGCGCCCCATTCGTTGGAATCGGTGTTGATCTTCGCCGTCACCTTGTCCGTGTTGACGAGGCTGTCGAAGTTCACGACGGCGATGCCCTTGTCGCAGGCATCCGAAATGACGCGATCGAGCGCGTTGGAGGAGCCGGCGATGACCACGATGGCATCTACATTGGCGTCGATCATCGACTGGATGTGCTGGATCTGCGTCTGCGCATTGCCCTGCGCGTCCGTGATCATCAGGTCCTTCACGAGGCCAGCCTTCTTCAGTTCCTCCACTTCGGCCGAAATCGTGCCTTCCGTCTGCTTCATCCAGGTCGGCACGGAATAGATGTTCGCCCAGCCGACCGTATATGGCGCTTTGCGGTCGCCCTTGATGCAATTGGCGGCGGCAGATGCGGTGCCGGCGGAAAACACAAGGAGCGCCGTGGCGGCGGCAGCGCCAGCAAGAAGGCGGCGGCTGTTCTCAAGATTGTTCATTGTCGATCCCCTTTTTTGTGCGGCAGCAGGAACGGGCTTGCCATCCGTCTATGTCCAATATAGCGTACAGATGATCTAAATACTGGACGGCGCGATCTTATGCCGTTTTTTCCGCCTCGCAAGAGGGGTGCGGAAATTTCGCGCTGCGGGACCGCAGGCATGCGGATTGACAGATGTCACGGGCGGCGTGAGAAGCTTCGACGGGACGAAAAGGCAGGGACCGACGGGAATGGATGCAGTTCTGGATGAAGCAGCCGGCAAGCGCGCCCGCGGTCTCGACCGCGCCTTCGAGATCCTCGATTTCCTGCGCCAGAAGCGCCAGGCGCTGAAGCCGAACGAGATCGCGGCCCAGATCGGGGCACCGCGCTCATCGGTCTATGAGCTGGTGAACCTGTTGCTGCGCAACGGCATCCTCGAATTCACCGGTGGCGAGGGCCGCGTCTATCTCGGACGAAAACTCTATTTCCTCGGTGCGGCCTACGAGAACCATTTCGACTTCACCCGCGAATGCGAGGCGGTGCTCGAGCGGCTGGCCGACGAGACACGCGAGACGGCGCAGTTCTGCATGCTGGACGGCAACAAATACACGGTGGTGCGCATGCGCGAGGGCGCCCGGCCGTTCCGCATCTCGACGGATATCGGCCAGTCCGTGCCGATCCCATGGACGGCCTCCGGCCGCCTGCTCGTCGCGCATCGGACGGATGAGGACATTCTCACCTTCATCCCGTCGCAGGATTTCCGCCTGCCGGGCGGCGAATGGCTCGACCCGCAGCACTTCCTCGCCGAAGTACGCCAAGCCGAGCGCGAAGGCTTTTTCACCTTCAACAGCATCGTCGACAGTTTTACCCACTGCTTCGCCGTGCCTGTGATGGATGAGGGGGGCCACGCGGCCGCCACGCTCTGCCTCGTCACGCCGCGCGACGACGGGCTTGCCAACCGCGACCGCTACCTCGCTCGGCTCAAGGAGGCGGCAGCCAGCCTCAACCACGCGCCGACACGAGCGAAACGGGGTTGAGTTTCAAATCAGTTGGATAGCCAGCTATTGATCCCAAAAGCCGCGGCGCGGCCGGTGGCAAAACAGGCCGTGAGCAGGTAACCGCCAGTCGGCGCCTCCCAGTCGAGCATCTCGCCCGCGACGAAGACGCCCGGCAACGCCTTCAGCATATAGGACGCTTTGATCGCATCGAAGCGGATGCCGCCGGCCGACGAAATCGCTTCGGCGATCGGCCGGGGCCGCACGAGACGGATCGGCAGGGCCTTGATCGCCGTGGCCAGCGCCTCCGACGTCATGGCGGAAACATCGGAAAAACATTCGCGCAGCAGCGCCGCCTTGACCCCGTCGAGCCCTGCCCCCTTGCGCAGCCGGCTGGAAAAACTCGCCTTGCCGCCCTGGCGTGCAAGATCACCGGCAAGGCGCTCGACGGTCCGCCCCGGCGCCAGATCCAGCACGAGCGTCGCCGTCCCGTTCTGCTCCAGCGCATCGCGCAAGGCGGCAGCATGGGCATAGATCAGGCTGCCCTCCACGCCCATGTTCGACACGATGAACTCTCCGGGAATGGCGCCCGCCGCCGAATGCGCCGTGACACCCTTGACCGGCGCCCCGGCAAATCTTTCGACGAAAAACGGCGACCAATCCACGTCGAAGCCGCAATTGGCCGGACGCAAGGGCGCGATCCCAACGCCCCTGTCCGCAAGTGTTTCGACCCAGGCCGCATCTGAACCAAGCCGCGGCCAGCTCGCGCCGCCGAGCGCCAGAAGCACCGCGTCGAATTCCATCGTCGCCATGCCTTCCGGCGTTTCGACCAGAAGCCCCTCCGGCGCAAAACCGTGCCAGCGGTGACGTACGCGAATATCGACGCCCTCCTGTTCCAGCCGCGCCCGCCAGGCGCGCAGCAGCGGAGAGGCCTTCATCACGGTCGGAAACACGCGGCCCGACGTGCCAACGAAGGTTTCCGTGCCGAGCCCAAGCGCCCAGGCCCGCAAATCCTTCGGCGTGAAGGCATCGAGCGCCGCGCGCAGATGCTCGTTCGCCGCGCCAAAACGGGTGACGAAGCGCGCATAGGCTTCCGAATGGGTGAGGTTGAGGCCCGACTTGCCCGCCAGCAGAAATTTGCGCCCGATCGTCGGCATCGCCTCCAGCACGGTCACCGCGTGGCCGCGCGTCGACAGCATTTCTGCCGCCATCAGCCCGGCCGGCCCGCCGCCGACGATCCCGATGCGCCGCTTGTCCATTCCGCTTCCCGTCTTGAAAACCCTGGCCGTCCTCATAAATCGTCTGCGGCGGCTCCGCCAGCCGTGTATGGTCGCCGAGAGACGTGAAGGAGACGGACATGGACATCAAGCGCAACGGCACCAGCCCCTCGACGCCCGGCCCGGCGGACTATTTCACAGGCAAGGTGCGCCTCGACACGCCCTTCAAGGCGGAAGCGCCCGGACGCGCCGGCGGCGCGATCGTCACCTTCGAGCCCGGTGCCCGCACCGCCTGGCACACGCATCCGCTCGGCCAGCTCGTCATCGTCACCGCCGGCCTTGGCTGGGCGCAGCGCGAGGGCGGGCCGATCGAGGAAATCCATCCCGGCGACGTCGTCTGGTTTCCCCCCGGCGAAAAACACTGGCACGGCGCCACCGACAGGACCGCCATGACCCATGTCGCGATCGCCGAATCGGAAAACGGTTCGCCGGTGACCTGGCTGGAACAAGTGACGGACGAGCAATATCGCGGCACGGCCTGACGGTCAGGGCGCCGCGTATTTGCGCGTGAAGGGAACGCCGTTGAACGTGTGCGTGCAGCAGGCGCAGCGTGGCTCCATATGCTCGACGCGCAACTCCGGATCGACCAGCCGCAGCCGGTTTTCGCCATCGACGAAGAGACCGCTGTAATAAGAACTTTCGCCCATCCGCACGAAGGGCTTTTTCTCCGCCTCCGAGCGCGCCACCATCCAGGAGATCGGCTCCGCCTTGTCGAGCCGCGCCACCGCCTCGGCATGCACGCCGTCCCAGTCCTCGCCGACCCGCGAAAGCAGGAATTTGAAGAGCGGCGTATAATCGAGCCCGTGGCGCTGACCGCTGCGCATGGCGCCCTCATGCACGCGATCCTCGCGCCGCCGCGACCAGCGATAGTCGCCGCCCGAACCGTGGTTCACACCACGGGTCCGCGTGTTGACGCGTCGATAAAGCGGTTTCTCTCGCTGCATTCGCGCTTCCGGTCAGGCTGCCCGCCGGATTCATAGCGCATACAGCCCCAGGCGTCAGCCCGGAACGCCCGGCGCCTCATGGCCGGTCTGGGCGACATATTCGACGTAACCGCCCGGATATTGATGCACGTCGTTGCCGTTCAATTCAAGCACACGGTTCGACAAGGCACCGAGGAAATGGCGGTCGTGCGAAACGAAGAGCATGGTGCCCTCATATTCCCCCAGCGCCTTGATCAGCATTTCCTTGGTGTCGAGATCGAGATGGTTCGTCGGCTCATCGAGGATCAAGAAGTTCGGCGGATCGAACAGCATCGCCGCCATCACCAGCCGCGCCTTCTCGCCGCCGGAGAGCACCCGGCACCGCTTCTCGACATCGTCGCCGGAAAAGCCGAAGCAGCCGGCCAGCGTGCGCAACGGCCCCTGCCCGGCGCGCGGAAACTCGTTCTCCAGCCACTCGAACACCGTCATCTCGCCGTCGAGAAGATCCATCGCATGCTGTGCAAAATAACCGACCTTGACGCTCGCCCCGATCGTCACGCTGCCCTCGTCCGGCGTCGCGGCACCGGCGACGAGCTTCAGCAATGTCGACTTGCCGGCACCGTTGACGCCCATCACGCACCAACGCTCGCGGCGGCGGATGAGAAAACTGAAATCCTGGTAGATCGAACGGCTACCATAGGCCTTGTGCACGTTCTTGAGGTTGACCACGTCCTCGCCTGAGCGCGGCGCCGGCTGGAATTCGAACATGACGGTCTGGCGCCGGCGAGGCGGCTCGACGCGCTCGATCTTGTCGAGCTTCTTCACCCGGCTCTGCACCTGGGCGGCATGCGAGGCGCGCGCCTTGAAGCGCTCGATGAACTTGATCTCCTTGGCGAGCATCGCCTGCTGGCGCTCGAACTGGGCCTGCTGCTGCTTCTCGTTCTGCGCGCGCTGCTGCTCGTAAAAACCGTAGTCGCCGGAATAGGTGGTGAGCGACCCGGCATCGATCTCGATGATTTTCGTCACGATGCGGTTCATGAACTCGCGGTCGTGCGAGGTCATCAAGAGCGCGCCGTCATACCCTTTCAAAAACTGCTCCAGCCAGATCAGGCTTTCGAGATCGAGATGGTTGCTCGGCTCGTCGAGCAGCATCACATCCGGCCGCATGAGGAGAATGCGGGCCAGCGCCACGCGCATCTTCCAGCCGCCGGAAAGTTTTGCGACGTCGCCGTCCATCATCTCTTCGCTGAAGCTAAGCCCCGCCAGAACCTCGCGCGCCCGGCTCTCCAGCCCATAGCCGTCGAGCTCCTCGTAACGCGCCTGCACCTCGCCATAGCGCTCGATGATCACATCCATCTCATCGAGCCGGTCCGGATCGACCATCGCCGCTTCAAGCTCGTGCAGCTCCGCCGAGACCGTGCTCACCGGCCCCGCCCCGTCCATCACTTCGGTAACGGCGCTCCGCCCCGCCATCTCGCCGACATCCTGGCTGAAATAGCCGATCGAAACATTCTTCTCGACCGAGACCTGTCCCTCGTCCGGCGCTTCCTGCGCGGTGATCATCCGGAACAGCGTCGTCTTGCCAGCCCCGTTCGGCCCGACCAGCCCGATCTTCTCCCCCCGGTTCAGCGCGGCAGACGCCTCGATGAACAGGATACGGTGGCTGTTGGACTTGCTGATATTCTCGATGCGGATCATGGAAAAACGGGCCTCGTCGTGTCCCGCGCCCTATGCCATGACGCGGTACGGCGAGTCCATCCGATGAGGCCCTCAATACGTTTTTCCGCTTCACGCACCCTTTACCTCAAACAAAAAACCAACTGATATCTGTTTCAAGCGATTCAGGAGCCGAGATAGCATGCATTCTTCAAACAGCGAGCATGAAGACAAGCCACTCTCACTTGTCGAGCGCTTGAAGCAGTTTAACCGCAAAGAGCGCTATTGGCTGCTTCGAAACGCGATAGGCGAAACTGGCGCCGACTTGCAACTCTCTAAATCTTTCAGGGAAAGCCTATACGCGAAAATCGGTGTGACTGTGCCCGTCTCGGCTTGGTGGGCCATGGACTATCACATAGATTGGCTGTTCTCCGCTCTTGTGCTCGACCGCCTCAGGCCCCAACTCAAAGAACCCCTCCTGAACTACGAAAACAGCGAGAACCCCGAAAAACCGCCTCGCCGTCTGATCCAGGGAACACAGGAGGATTTTGATCTGATCATCGCCTTCGATCGCACGCTCATTCTGATTGAAGCGAAGGGTGCCACGAATTGGGGAAACGCACAGATGAAGCGCAAATGCGAGCGTCTGCACGATTGGGCAAACGTCTCCAGAAAAATCACGCCACACTCGACTTATCAGCCAATCGACATTTTCATGGTCCTTACGTCGCCGGCAGAATCCCAACGACTGGAGCGGCAGACGTGGCCGGACATCATCAAAGTGGAAAAGGGGTCACCATACTTTTTGCCGTTGAGCCTTGGCGGTGCTGCCAACTCGTTTCGCGTAACGGAGAGGTGCGATGAGGGAGGAACCCGATGCAGCACAGGTGCCTATTGGAAGGTGGAATCAAGATCGTATAGCCGCGGACAGCACAAAGGCGGTCAGTCTTAAAAGCCAATCGCGAGATTGAATGGCGGAGAGGGTGGGATTTGAACCCACGATACCCTTGCAGGTATGCCGCATTTCGAGTGCGGTGCATTCGACCACTCTGCCACCTCTCCGCATAGTCGGTCGGCGCCCTTCGACGCGGGGCGGTACATAGCGGGTGTCGGACGGGCTTGCAAGGGGGATCGCCCGAGGAATGTTCATCTATTTGTCACGGTGACGGAAATTCTCTTGACAGTTTTCAGCGCCTCACCTATTGCGCAAGGTGCAGTGGCATAGGTCTCACTTGTGCCGCGACGCTGGTTCTTTGTGCCATGCCTTATTGGCATATTGCAAGGAACAGCATGAGCCGGCGATGCGCCAATGCATCGCCATTCCGAGCGACTGATAAAAAGACGGCCTTGCCTTGACGGGCAAAGAGCCGGCACGAACATGAAAGGATATAAAATGTTCGCAGTCATCAAGACCGGCGGTAAGCAGTACCGCGTGGCCGCCAACGACGTTCTGACGATTGAAAAGCTGTCGGGCGACGCTGGTGCAAAGATCGAATTCACCGAAGTGCTGATGGTCGGCGTTGGCGCCGATGCCACGATCGGTGCGCCCTTCGTCGAAGGCGCCATCGTGACGGCCGAAGTCGTCGAGCATGGCCGCGCCAAGAAGGTCATCGCCTTCAAGAAGCGTCGTCGCCAGAACTCGAAGCGTTCGCGTGGTCATCGTCAGCACAACACGACTGTCCGCATCATCGACATCGCAGCCGCCGGCAAAGCGAAGAAGGCTTCCAAGAAGTCTGAACCCGCCGCCGAAGCAGCAGCCGAATAATCCGGACAGGTAAAGGAGAACTCCCATGGCACACAAGAAAGCTGGCGGTTCCTCGCGCAACGGTCGCGATTCCGAGTCCAAGCGCCTTGGCGTGAAGAAGTTTGGCGGCGAAGCCGTCCTCGCAGGCAACATTATCGTCCGCCAGCGCGGCACGCAGTGGCATCCCGGTGCCAATGTCGGCCTCGGCAAGGATCACACGATCTTCGCACTTACGGCTGGCAATGTGAATTTCCGTACGAAGGCCAACGGTCGCGTTTACGTGTCTGTCGCCCCGAAAGCGGAAGCAGCGGAATAAGCCGGTAGCGCTCTAAAACAGCCGGCGTCTCATTGACCCGGCTGACGCTACAGGTTCAGGCCTGAAGAAAAAAGGGGAGATGGGGCAAGACCCATCTCCCCTTTTTGCTCTGGAGGACTGAGCCATGCAGACCGAATTGTTGCGGGACGACCAATCAAGGTCTCCCAAGGAAAGGCTGAGGCCTGAACGGCCAAGGACCGATTGCCCGATCTTACTGTCGCCGCGGCTCGTCATGAGAGCCCCGCACGAAGACGACATCGACGCCCTTGCCCATCTCGCCAACAACGCCAATATCGCCAACATGGTCGCCCGCATGCCCCACCCCTATACGGTGGCGGATGCCGCCGATTTCGTGCGACGCACACGCGCCGGCGCGATTGGCAAGTGCGTCTATGCCATTACCAAAGCCGATAACGGCGCCTTCCTCGGTTGCTGCGGTATCGAACCGCATGAGGACGGACGCACCGTCGAGCTCGGCTATTGGCTGGGCGAGCCCTACTGGAACCAGGGTTATGTCACCGAGGCGGCCCACGCGCTGATCGACATGGTCTTCCGCACCCGCGATGTCGAGCAGATCGACGCGCGGTGCCGGGTCATGAACATCCCCTCGCGGCGGGTCATCCAGAAGTGCGGCTTCCAGTTCCAGGCGACCGGCATGGTGCAGAGCCTCTCGGTCGGCGGCATGGTGCCCGTCGAATGGTACAGGCTCGACCGCAAGACCTGGGTCTCGCTGAAGAGCTGGGGAGGCATGCGATGAACGCCATGCAGACCCCGATGAACGTCGAGCGCAGCACCGGCCCCGGTGCCTGCCCGACCATCACGACCCCGCGCCTGGCGCTGCGCCCGCACCGCATGTCCGATGCGGATGCGATCGCGCAGTCGCTCGGCGACTTCCAGGTCTCGCGCATGCTGGCCCGCGTGCCGGCACCCTATGACCGGCAGGATGCGAGCGAATGGCTTTCGATCGCAACCACCGATCTCTATGAGGGCTGGGCGCTCGCCATCACCGCGGGAGACGACGTGCATATCGGCTGCGTCGCCTTCGAGCGGCGCGGCAACGGATGGGAACTCGGCTACTGGCTGAACCGCTTCTACTGGGGGCGGGGCTATATGAGCGAGGCGGTGCATGGGGCGACGGCGCGCTTCCTCATGCGCATGCCGGGCACGGATATCCGCTCCGGCATCTTCGCCGACAACCTCGCCTCGCTGCGGGTGCAGGAAAAGACGGGCTTCCGCATCACCGGATGTAGCGACGTGTTCAGTGTCGCCCGCGGTGCCATGGTTCCGCATATCGAAACGCGGCTGGAGCCGGGCGATTTTCGCCCAGCAGCGCCCAGGCGCTAAACAGATCGGGGCGGAGCGATCCGCCCCGGTTTCTCACGACAGCTCGAACCAGACGGGCAGGTGGTCGGAGCCGAAGGCGGTCTCGTCGACCCAGGCATCCGTCAGCCGCTCGACGAGGCCGTGGCTGAGGAAACAATAGTCGAGGAAGAGGCGGTCGGCATGGTTCTTGGGATCGATCCAGCTATAGCTTGCGGCGTGTCGCTTGCCGAGGCCGGCCAGCGCATCGACCGGATGGGTGGCGCGGATCTGGCGGCCGTAGAGCGCGTCGATGCTGCCGGCCATCTCGTCATATTCCGGCGATTCCGGCACCATGTTGAAGTCGCCCATCAGCACGTAATCCTCCGGCACCGGCGGCTCGGCCAGGCCGAATTCGTGCGCACCGGAAATCGCGCCGCCCTCGAAACCGTAAAGCTGGGCGCGATCCTTGAGATAGCGGATCTGCGCGATGCGCTCGTCGCGGTGGACATGGTCGAGATGCGTGGAATAGACGCGGATGGCGCCCTTCGGCGTCGCGATCACCGCTTCGGTGGCGCCGCGCTGCAGGTTCAGCTTGTCGAGCGTTCGCGTGCGCGGGAGCAGGATCGTGCGGGTCGAGAGGATCGGCCAGCGCGAAAAGATCATGTTGCCGAACTGGAAACGGCGGTTAACCGCGCGGCCCTGCTCGATCGCCGAGCCGGCATCGAGATCGCAGGCCGCACCGAAGACGGAATAATGCGTGGCGAGCAAGGTCTGCAATTCCGCGACCATGTCGACATGGCCGTTGCGGTGAAAATTGCGGGTCACTTCCTGGAGCGCGATGATATCGGCGCCGTGAATGCTGGAAACGATGCGTGGCAGGTCGAACCGATCGTCGAGACCGATGCCATACTGGACGTTGTAGCTGACGAATTTCACGATAGTCTTTGACCTCTCAGGCAAGCGGCTATATCGAAGACGGCACTATTAGAAGACGAGAAAAGCGAACGGCGAGCCGATGAAATTCCTGGACGAAGCAAAAGTCTATATCCGGTCCGGTGACGGCGGGGCAGGGGCTGTCTCGTTCCGTCGCGAAAAATTCATTGAGTTCGGCGGGCCGGATGGCGGCGATGGCGGACGCGGCGGCGACGTGTGGGTGGAGGCCGTCAACGGCCTCAACACGCTGATCGACTTCCGCTTCCAGCAGCACTTCAAGGCCGCGACCGGCACGCACGGCATGGGCCGCAACCGCACGGGCGCCAATGGCGACAGCGTGACGCTAAAGGTGCCGGTCGGCACGCAGATCTTCGAGGAAGACAACGAGACGCTGATCATCGACATGGTCACCGAGGGCCAGCGCTTCAAGCTGGCGGCCGGCGGCAATGGCGGCTTCGGCAACACGCATTTCAAGTCCTCCACCAACCAGGCACCGAACTGGGCCAATCCGGGCCTGGAGGGTGACGAAAAGACCATCTGGCTGCGGCTGAAGCTGATCGCCGATGCCGGCCTCGTCGGTCTGCCGAATGCCGGAAAATCGACCTTCCTCGCGACCTGCACGCGCGCCCGGCCGAAGATCGCCAACTATCCCTTCACGACGCTGCACCCCAACCTCGGCGTCGCGACGATCGACGGCGGCGAATTCATCCTTGCCGACATTCCGGGCCTCATCGAGGGCGCGCATGACGGCATCGGGCTCGGCGACCGCTTCCTCGGCCACGTCGAGCGCACGCGCGTGCTGCTGCACCTCGTTTCCGCCCAGGAGGAGGACGTCGCCAAGGCCTACAAGACGGTAAAACACGAGTTGGAAGCCTATGGCGGCGGCATCACCGACAAGCCGGTGATCGTGGCGCTGTCGCAGATCGACCTGCTCGACGAGGACGAGTTGAAGAAGAAGACCAAGGCGCTTCAGAAGGCGAGTGGCCAGAAGCCGTACCAGATTTCTGCCGTTGCCGGCGTCGGCATGACGGGCACGCTCCGGGCGCTGCGCGACATCATCGTTGAAGCGAAGAATTCCGGATCCGACGACTGAGATGACGAGACACCGCAAACCGCTCGGAAAATACCGCCGGATTGTGATCAAGATCGGCTCGGCCCTGCTCGTCGACCGGGCGAGGGGCCTTAAAAAGGCGTGGCTTGATGCCATGTGCAAGGACATCGCCGCATTGAGAGCCGGCGGCACCGAGGTGCTCGTCGTCTCCTCCGGCGCCATTGCGCTCGGCCGTTCCGTGCTGAAGGTGCCCTCGGGTGCCCTGAAGCTGGAGGAAAGCCAGGCGGCAGCGGCGGTCGGCCAGATCGCGCTGGCGCGCGCCTGGTCGGAAAGCCTTTCTACGGACGGCATCGTCGCCGGCCAGATCCTGCTGACGCTCGGCGATACGGAAGAGCGGCGGCGGTATCTCAACGCGCGCGCGACCATCAACCAGCTCCTGAAGCTCGGCGCCGTGCCGATCATCAACGAAAACGACACGGTCGCGACGACCGAGATCCGCTACGGCGACAACGATCGTCTCGCCGCCCGCGTCGCCACCATGACGGGCGCGGACCTGCTCGTGCTGCTCTCCGATATCGACGGGCTCTATACGGCCCCGCCGCATCTCGACCCCGACGCACGCTTCCTCGAAACGATCGACGCTATCACGCCGGAGATCGAGGCGATGGCCGGCGGCGCGGCATCGGAATTGTCGCGCGGGGGAATGCGGACGAAGATCGACGCCGGAAAAATCGCGACGGGCGCGGGCTGCGCCATGATCATTGCGTCGGGCAAGGTCGATCATCCGCTGCGCGCGGTCGAGGAGGGCGCTCGTTCCTCATGGTTTGCGCCTTCCGGTTCGCCGGTCACGGCGCGCAAAACCTGGATTGCCGGGCAGTTGCAGCCGGCGGGGCGTCTCGAAATCGATGCCGGCGCGGAAACGGCGCTCGCCTCGGGCAAAAGCCTGCTGCCGGCCGGCGTGAGCGGCGTCTGGGGCTCGTTTTCGCGCGGCGACACCGTCTCGATCTACGGCGCGAACGGGCGCGAGATCGCCCGCGGGCTTGCCGGCTACGATGCCGACGAAGCACGCCTGATCGTGGGGAAAAAATCGGCGGAGATTGCCGCCATTCTCGGTTACGCCGGCCGCGCGGCCATGGTGCACCGGGACGACCTCGTGGTGACCGGCCGTTCGGCAGCGCCGCTTGCCGAGGCGGGAAGGGATGTGAGCCATGCTTGACCAGGCCAAAAAAACCGACATCGACAGTCTGATGGCCGAGATCGGCCGCAATGCCCGCGCCGCGGCCCGGCCGCTGGCGATTGCGACCGCCGAGCGGAAGAACCGCGCGCTCGAAGCGATGGCAGCGCAGATCTTCGCGGGCCGTGACGCCATTCTCGCCGCCAATGAAATCGACCTCGCCAATGCCAAGGAAAGCGGCGTCGCCGCCTCCTTCATCGACCGGCTGACGCTGACGGCCGAGCGCATCGAGGGCATCGCGGCCGCGATCCGCGATATCGCGGACCTGAAGGACCCGGTCGGCGACGTGATCGCCGAATGGGACCGCCCGAACGGCCTGCATATCGAACGCGTGCGCACGCCGCTCGGCGTCATCGGCGTCATCTATGAAAGCCGGCCGAACGTCACGGCGGATGCCGGCGCGCTGTGCCTGAAAGCCGGCAATGCCGTGGTCCTGCGCGGAGGATCGGACAGCGTGAATTCATCGCAGGCGATCCATTCCTGCCTCGTCGCGGGCCTGAAGGCTGCCGGCCTGCCGGAACATGCGATCCAGTACGTGCCGGTAACGGACCGCGCCGCCGTCGGCGCCATGCTGTCCGGCCTCAATGGCGCCATCGACGTCATCGTGCCGCGCGGCGGCAAAAGCCTCGTCGCGCGCGTGCAGAGCGAAGCGCGCGTGCCGGTTTTCGCCCATCTCGAAGGCCTCTGCCACATCTATGTCGACAAGTCCGCCGACCTCGACATGGCCAAAAGGATCGTCGTCAACGCCAAGATGCGCCGCACCGGCATCTGCGGCGCGGCGGAAACGCTGCTGGTCGACCGCGCCGTTGCGGACACGCATCTGGCGCCGCTGGTGGAGGGCCTGCGCGCCGCCGGCTGCGAAGTCCGCGCGACGGCGGAAATCCTCGTCCGCATTCCGGGTCTCATTGCCGCCACCGAGACGGATTGGTCGACGGAATATCTCGACGCCATCATCTCGGTCACCCTGGTCGACGGCATTTCCGGCGCGATCGAGCATATCAACCGATGGTCCTCCGCCCACACCGAGGCCGTCATCGCCGAGGACCCGGCGGTCGTCGAACGCTTCTTCGCGGAAATCGACTCGGCGATCCTTCTGCACAACGCCTCCACGCAATTTGCCGATGGCGGCGAGTTCGGCATGGGCGGCGAGATCGGCATCGCGACCGGAAAGATGCATGCGCGCGGCCCCGTCGGCGTCGAGCAGCTCACCTCCTTCAAATACCGGGTGCGCGGCACCGGACAGGTGCGGCCCTGAAGTGACGCCGGACGCCATTGCAGACCGCTACCTAAAAATGCCGCATGTCGAAAAGGGCATGGCGGTCGGCCTGTTCGGCGGCTCGTTCAATCCGCCGCACCAAGGCCACGCGCTCGTCGCCGAAACGGCGCTGCGCCGCCTCGGGCTCGACCAGCTCTGGTGGATGGTGACGCCCGGCAACCCCCTGAAGGACCACCGGCAATTGGCCCCGCTTGCCGAGCGCATCAAGCTCAGCGAAGCGATCGCCCCCAGCCCGCGGGTGAAGGTGACGGCCTTCGAAAAACGCCTCGGCCAGAGTTATACGGCAAAGACCCTGGAGCGCGTGCAGGCGCTGAACCGCGGCGTCCACTTCGTCTGGATCATGGGCGCCGACAATCTCGGCACCTTCCACCGCTGGCAGAACTGGCAGAAGATCGCCTGCACCTTCCCGATCGCCGTCATCGACCGCCCCGGCTCGACGCTCTCCTACCTCTCCTCGCGCATGGCGAAAACCTTCGACTATGCGCGCGTCGACGAGGAGGATGCGATGAGCCTTCCGGGCCGCCGGGCACCGGCCTGGACCTTCATCCACGGGCCGCGTTCGGCACTGAGTTCGACCGCCTTGCGCGACCGCGCGGCCGTAGAGAAAACCACCCCTCAGAAGTGACGTCTTGAAACTGGCATGCATTGATGCCTACATTTACACTGTACCGGTAAGGTAATGCCGGTACGAGACGTGCTGTCCTGTTACCCAGAAAGGAACGAACCTGACAACAGTGCACGCAAAGGGAAGCGCCCGCAGCGTCTTCTCGAAAGGCCCGGGACGTGGCGACGATGCCGCCGACCGCGCGCTTCAACTGGTCCTCGCAAGCCTCGAGGACTCCAAGGCAGAAGATATCGTTACCATCGACATTGCCGGAAAATCAGCACTGGGCGACTACATGGTGGTCGTGTCCGGACGCTCGAACCGTCACGTCATGGCGATTGCCGATCACCTCATCTCCGATCTCAAGGACGAAGGCCTGGGCAATGCCCGCGTCGAAGGCCTGGAGGCTGGCGACTGGGTGCTGATCGACGCAGGCGATATCATCATCCACGTGTTCCGGCCGGAAGTCCGGGAGTTCTACGCCATCGAACGGATGTGGGCGACTCCCGAGATCGAGGACGGCACCGTCCATTAACAGACGCCGGACGCCTGTCCGCTGAGGAAAAGCGGGTGCGCGGCTTGAGCGCACTCACGAACGGACAGGGTTTGGGCGATGCGGGTTGGACTTTTCGCGGTTGGACGGCTGAAGGCCGGCCCTGAGAAGGATCTTGCGGCCCGCTATCTGGACCGTTTCGCCAAGGCCGGCCCCGCCATCGGCCTGGAGCTCGGCAAGCTTGTCGAAGTCGGCGAAAGCCGCGCAGGCAATGCCGAGACGCGCAAGCGCGAGGAAGCGGTCCTGCTGGAAAAGGCGCTGCCCGACGGCGCCGTGCTGATCCTGCTCGACGAGCGCGGCAAATCGCTCGATTCCCCCGCCTTTGCCGACCTGATCGGCAATTTCCGCGACGGCGGAAAACGCGACCTGATGATCGCGATCGGCGGCGCCGACGGGCTGGACCCCGCACTTTACAACCGTGCCGACGCCACGCTCTGCCTCGGCAAGCTCACCTGGCCGCACCAGCTGGTGCGCATCCTGCTCGCCGAACAGCTCTACCGCGCCGTCACCATCCTCTCCGGCCACCCCTATCACCGCAGCTAGAGCATTTCCGCGTTTCTTCGAATCGCGAAAACACTCTCTTTCTTTGTTCTTACGCAATTCCGGACGCAAAACCGCTGCACACTTTTGCTGGAATTGCTCTACGCGCAATCGTCACGCAAGCCTGAGCGCGCAGGGTGGCAGAGGCCGTATTTTTGGCGCGGTTTGTTGGCCAAGTGTTTTCCCGACAGCGGGATTTCTTGGCGAAACCTCCAAATCAGCATAGAGCGTTGGGGGAACGGACGTTCGGGAGACGATGAGGAAAGCCGGCACAGTTAATCCGGGTGAGGGGGTCAGTCGCCTGCTGCGACCGGCCCTGCTTTCGGCCGTCCTGTCGCTGGCCCTTGTTTCCCACCCCATTGCCGCCGAGCTCGTCGAGGGAAATGTCGCGCTAGAGAAGACCGGTTCCCTGCCGAAGGTCGAGCCCGATCCCGCCGCCGCTCTTGCACTGCGTCGTGACAGCACGCGCCGGGAACTCGAAACGCTGTCCCAGTCGATCACGGTTTCGAGCGAGAAGACGAAGGAGCTGGAAGCCGAGATCGCCACGCTCGAAAAATCCCGCCAGAGCCTGCGCGATGCCATCGTCAAGTCCGCCGCGATGCGCAAGGACATGGAAAACAAGATTCTTGCCGGCGAAAAGCGGCTGGAAGGCATGCGCGAGCGCGAAGCGGGCGTGCGCGCCTCGCTGCACGAGCGGCGTGGGCTTTTGGCGGAAGTTCTCGCCGCCCTCCAGCGCATGGGCCGCAATCCGCCGCCGGCGCTGCTCGTCAAGCCCGAGGATGCGCTCTCCTCCGTGCGCAGCGCCATCCTTCTCGGCGCCGTCGTTCCCGGCATCCGCAAGGAGACCGAGGAACTCGTCGCCGATCTCAAAGAATTGATGGACGTGAAGACGGACATCGACCGCGAGCGGACCGAGCTTGCCCAGGCGATGCTGCTGCGCGTCGAGGAGGAAAAACGCTCCGAACTGCTGGTCGCCCAGAACGAGGCGCTAGCGGCCACCAACAGCCGCACATTGGCCGCGGAACGCCGGCGCGCCGAGGAACTCGCGGCCCGCGCCACCAGCCTGGAAGGCCTGATCGGCAGCCTGGAACGCGACATCGGCTCCGTGCGCGATGCGGCCGCCCTGGCCCGCACGAAGGAAGAGGAACGGCGCAACCAGACGGACGCCGAACGGGAGCGGGCGAGGGCGCTCGCGCGCGACTCGGTGCCCGACAAAAACCGCATTGCTCCGGCATATGAATTCTCCGAACTGCAGGCAAAACTGGACTTTCCCGTGGCCGGAGACGTTCTGCGCCAATTTGGCGAAGCAGACGGCACCGGCCATGATTCGCAGGGGCTGACGCTCGCCGCAAATCCCGGCGCGCTGGTCACCGCTCCTTCGGATGGCTGGATCGTCTTTGCCGGCACGTTCCGCAGTTACGGGCGCATGATCATCCTGAATGCGGGGGAGGGCTACCATCTTGTGCTCTCCGGCATGGACCGGGTGAGCGTGCGAGAGGGTCAATTCGTCGTGGCGGGAGAACCACTTGCCGTGATGGGTGAAAAAAGGGTCGCGAGTGTCAACGCTTTGACGCTGGAAACAGACAAGCCGACACTTTACATTGAATTCCGAAAGAACGGAAAACCGGTTGATTCCCGGCCGTGGTGGTCCGCAAAAAATTCTGGAAAGGCACGCAATGATACGTAGGGCTTCACTTGTGATCGTCGGTGCACTGATGGGTGCGACCGCCATGAGCGTCATCAACACGGCGACATTGCCTGCCGAAGCTGCCGGCTCGTCAACTTATCGTGAGCTCTCCATCTTCGGAGACGTCTTCGAACGCGTGCGCGCGCAATATGTGACGCCGCCGAAGGAAGACCAGCTGATCGAGAATGCCATCAATGGCATGCTCACCTCGCTCGACCCGCATTCTTCCTACATGAATGCCAAGGACGCCGACGACATGCGCACGCAGACGCGCGGCGAATTCGGCGGTCTCGGCATCGAGGTCACGATGGAGGACGAGCTCGTCAAGGTCATCACCCCGATCGACGATACGCCCGCCGCCCGCGCTGGCGTTCTCGCCGGCGACTTCATTGCCAAGATCGACGGCGCGGACGTGCGCGGCCTGAAGCTGGAAGAAGCGGTCGAGAAGATGCGCGGCGCGGTCAACACGCCGATCAAGCTGACGCTGATCCGCAAGGGCGCCGACAAGCCGATCGAACTCACCATCATGCGCGACATCATCGCGGTGCGCGCGGTCAAGTCCCGCGTCGAGAACGATGTCGGTTACCTGCGCGTCATCTCGTTCACGGAAAAGACCTATGACGACCTCGAAGCCGCGATCACCAAGATCAAGGAAGAGGTTCCGGCCGACAAGCTGAAGGGCTATGTGCTCGACCTTCGCCTCAACCCGGGTGGTCTTCTCGACCAGGCGATCAACGTCTCCGACGCCTTCCTGGAGCGCGGCGAGGTCGTCTCGACCCGCGGCCGTAACGAGGACGAAACCCGCCGCTTCAACGCGACGCCGGGCGACATCACCGATGGCAAGCCGGTTATCGTCATGGTCAATGGCGGTTCGGCCTCGGCGTCGGAAATCGTCGCCGGCGCGCTGCAGGACCTGCGCCGCGCCACCGTGCTCGGCACGCGGTCCTTCGGCAAGGGCTCCGTCCAGACCATCATCCCGATGGGCGACGCCGGTGCACTGCGCCTGACGACGGCGCTCTACTACACGCCGTCGGGCAAATCGATCCAGGGCACCGGCATTACGCCGGACATCACGGTCGAACAGCCGCTGCCGGCCGAGTTGCAGGGCAAGCTGGAAGCCGCTGGTGAATCCAGCCTGCGCGGCCACATCCAGGGCCAGAGCGAAACGCAGGAAGGTTCCGGCTCCTCGGCTTACGTGCCGCCGGAAGCCAAGGACGACCTCCAGCTTCAATATGCGCTGGAACTGCTGCGCGGCCAGAAGACGGACAAGGCCTTCCCGGCCAATCCGGAAAAGGCAGAGCTGAAGAAGTAAGCCGCTTGCTCCTGGCCCGTCACCGCACGGGCCAGGATTTCTTCTTGCACCTTCCGGCCAGCACGGACTGACCTTGGGCACAGACATTCACGCACCTCTCGGCCAGGACCGCAAGGCAAGGCCAGGACCGGCAGGACCGTCTCGGTTCTCCGCCGGCAATGTCGTGTTTGCCGTAGCGATCGCCGGCATGCTCGGCTTTTCCGGCTGGACCGCACTCGCGCCGACCGGCCTGCGCACCGCGCCGCTCACGGTGCCCACAGAAGAAGCCTCCTCCGACACGACGACCGACACCAAACCCGATCAGAAGACGGCTGAAGCGAAGGACGGCGTGCGCCGGACGACCGGCCTTTCCGGCGTGCGCGTCGAGGAGGCGCTGACCGACGACGGCAATGTCGTGCGCAAATACACGCCGGGCGCGCGCGACGGCACCGGCCCGCTCATCATCGAGGCCAACCGCATCGGCCAGGATGCGCGCTCCGCCGCCTTCCCGAACGAAGACCTGCTGGAAGAGACCTCCGACGGCAAGATCCCGATCATCGGCCTCGACGGCACGCGGCCGATGGACCAATACGCCCGGCCATGGTCTGGCGCGCGCGGCACGCGCATCGCCATCGTCGTCGGCGGGCTCGGCCTCAGCCAGACGGGCACGCAGCGCGCGATCCGCGAGCTGCCCGGCGAGGTGACGCTGGCCTTTGCCGCGAGCGGCAACAGCCTGCCGCGCTGGATGCAGGAGGCGCGCCGCAACGGCCACGAAATCCTGCTGCAGATGCCACTGGAACCCTTCGACTATCCGCAGAACGACCCCGGCCTCTACACGCTGCGCACCGATCTCGGCGAAACCGAAAACCTTGCCGAACTGCACCGCGCCATGGCGCAGATCACCAACTATACCGGCATCGTCAATTTCATGGGCGGCCGCTTCCTTTCCGACGCCGATGCGCTGGAGCCGGTAATCCGCGATGTGTCCAGCCGTGGCCTGCTCTTCCTCGACGACGGCAGCTCGGCGCAGTCGCTGTCGGGAACCATCGCCGGCGCCGTCGAGGCGCCGCATGCCTTCGCCGACCTCCAGCTCGACGCCGACCTTTCGCGCGATGCGGTGCTGAAGAAACTTGACGAGCTGGAGCGCATCGCGCGACGCAACGGCACGGCGATCGGCATGGCCTCGGCCTTCGATGAAAGTGTGGACGCGATCCGCGAATGGTGCGAGGAAGCGCAGGGCCGCGGCATCGAGATCGTCGGCGTCGCGTCGCTTGCAGCCGTTCCCGCCAAAAAATAGGAATTTTCGATGGGCAAGGATAAGGACAAGGTGGTTCGGGCCGAGGACCTGCCCTACCGCCCCTGTGTCGGCATCATGGTGCTGAACGCGGACAACAAGGTCTGGGCCGGCCGGCGGATTCCCGTCGGCAATTCCGAATATGACGGTTCGCCGCAGCTCTGGCAGATGCCGCAGGGCGGCATCGACAAGGACGAGGACCCGCTGGCCGCCGCCCATCGCGAGCTTTACGAGGAAACCGGTATGAAGAGCGTCTCGCTCCTCGCCGACGCCGGGCGCTGGATCAACTACGACCTGCCGGCCCAGCTGATCGGCATAGGCCTCAAGGGCAAATATCGCGGCCAGACGCAGCGCTGGTACGCCTTCCGCTTCGAGGGCGACGAAAGCGAGATCGCCATCAACCCACCGCCGGGTGGCCACGAGCCGGAATTCGACGCCTGGGAATGGAAGGCGATGCACGACCTGCCGGGGCTCATCGTACCCTTCAAGCGCAAGGTCTACGAAGAGGTCGTCGCCGCCTTCGCGCACCTGGCGCCCTGACAAACAAAAATCCCCGGCAAAGCCGGGGATTTTCCATTTCGGATGGCGCGGATGCGCGCTTATTCGGCTTCGTTTGCCGGTGCGGCGTTGAGCTGGCCGTATTTTTCCTCGCCGAGCTTCTTCAGAAGGTCGATCTGGGTTTCGAGGAAGTCGATATGGCCTTCCTCGTCGATCAGCAGCTCTTCGAAGAGCTTCATGGTGACGTAGTCACCGGCGTCATGACAGATGTCGCGCGACTTCTTGTAGGCCTTGCGGGCGTCGTATTCGCCGGCGAGGTCGGCTTCCAGCACTTCCTTGACGTTCTGGCCAATGCGAAGCGGTGCGACGGTCTGGAGGTTGGGGTGGCCTTCGAGGAAGATGATGCGGGCGACGAGCTTGTCGGCATGCTGCATCTCTTCGATCGACTCGGCACGCTCCTTCTTGGCGAGAAGCGTGTAACCCCAGTCCTCCAGAAGGCGGTAGTGGAGCCAGTACTGGTTGACAGCACCCAGCTCGAGATAGAGCGCTTCGTTAAGCTGCTCGATGACTTTTTTGTCGCCTTTCAAGGTCCGCTCTCCTGTTTTCTTCATGGAATTGTTTGAGGCGGATCATGAAATCAAATATCTCGTCGTCCGTCGAGTGGCGGCCGGCGTGGTACTGCTCGGTTGTGCGAATGATGATGTCGACGACGTTGGGGAAACAGCCGCAACAGCGGCCCCGCTTCTGCATCGCGTGATAGACTTTTGCAGGCACGATGAGCTGCCAACAGTCCTCATCAAGGAGCTCGTTGATCACGTCGACAATTTCACTATCGGTTATGAAGTTGCAGCTGCAAACCAGCATTTCGTCTTGCCTGTCATACGCAAAGCACTGAGTTTCCGGCATTAAGCAAAAGACGACCTTTGCTGTCAAGAATGAACAGGTCAGCCTTGCTGACTCATGAATTTAGAGTCATTCTAAACTTGATTATAAATATCGTCTTTTCAGAGGGTTACAGTTCAGTGACATGTCAAAAAGACTTCGAACGGTGCGGCAAACTGACCGATCACATTTTATTGCAAAACTCGCTTTCGACCCAGATTTTCCCGAAAGCCTCCGATTCCGTCCCCTGCCGGCCCAAACGTCGAATCGTCGCGCGAACCGCCCCATTTACGCATAGGATGCAGGCGGGGCATGCAAATTCGACCCTCGAAAAACGCTGGAAATCGTCTATATGACGGGCAAAGGAGAGCCCATGGCCCGCATAGACCAGACCGATGATTGGCGGACGCGCCACGCCCCGACGATCAGCGCGTTCGAATCGCTGGCGCTCGAAGCCTATGGGCACCTGCCGGAAGAGTTCCGTGCGCTGACCGGCAATCTCATCATCGAGATCGCCGAATTCCCGAGCGACGACGTCTTCGAGGACATGGCGCTCGAAACGCCCTTCGACCTGCTCGGCCTGTTCGAGGGCCGCGGCATCAGCGAACGCTTCACGGTCGAGACCGGTGAAATGCCGAACCGCATCACCCTCTACCGCCGCCCGATCCTCGACTACTGGGCGGAGAACGAGGAAACGCTCGGCGACATCATCACCCACGTCCTGATCCACGAGATCGGTCACCATTTCGGCCTGTCGGACGACGACATGGAACGCATCGAGGCCAGCGCCGAGATCGCGGCGGGCTGAGGCTGACGACGTTTAGCGACCGACGGCGCCCCACCCACGACGTCATCCTCGGGCTTGACCCGAGGATCCACGCGGCACCCTGGCCATGGATGGTCGGGTCAAGCCCGACCATGACGGAGGAGAGGTGGGGAGTGGCGGCGCCGCGTTTTGTTTCGCGCTTATTGCTCGGAAAGCTTGATGTCCGGCGTATATTCCTTGCCCGGCACGTCCTTCACCACCGCCTGGCCGCACTGCATCAGCTTCGTTTCGGCATTGTAGGCATAGGTCGGCGAGCCGTGCAGGTCCCAGCCCTTGTTCAGCGCCAGCGTCACCTTGTGGCAGAACGCGGCGTCGTCGGGACCGGTCAGGAAGCGGTAGACTTTCATGCTTTCTTCTTTCTCTCGTTGATCAGGTCGGCCTTGGCGAGCACGCGCCCGGCCTGTTCGGCGTGGAGCTTCTCGACCATGCGGCCGGCAAGCTCGACGACGGCCTTGCCGGCATTTTCCGGCGCGTCGAAGGCCGCGACGATGGCCAGCGCCTCGGCGGCTTCGGCCTCCGTCACGCCAAAAGCCTCGTTGGCGATGGCGATCTGGGCCGGGTGGATCAGCATCTTGCCGTCGAAGCCCATCTGGCGGCCCTGCCGGGATTCCGCCTCGAGGCCATCCGTATCGGAAAAATCGTTGAAGACGGCGTCAATGACATCGAGCCCCGAGGCGCGCGCCGCCACGACCACCTGAAGCAGCAGCGGCACGAGGAAGGGGCGACCGGGAATATCGGCGATGCCGGTTTCCTTGCGCAGGTCGTTGAGGCCGACGACGAAGCAGTCGAGCCGGCCGCCATGGGTGCGGCCCGTCTCGGCGATTTCCGCAAGGTTGAGCAGGCCGGCGGCCGTCTCGACCATCGCCCAAAGCCGCGGCCCCTCGTCGGCGCCCGCTTCGGAAAGCCAGTCGGCGACGGTGAGCACGTCCTGCGGCGCCGAGACCTTCGACAGCAGCAAAGCGTCCGGCATGCAGTCCAGCACCGCTTCGAGGTCGAGCGCGCCGTCCGGTCCGTCGAGCGGGTTGATCCGGATGACATATTCGTGAGCGCCCGAGCGGTCGAGGCCCTGGAAATGGGCGACGAGGGCCGCCCGCGCCTCCGCCTTCTTCTCCGGCAGCACGGAATCCTCGAGGTCGAAGATGATCGTGTCGCAGTCGAGCGTCGCGGACTTGGCGAGCGCCCGAGTGTTTATAGCGGGAACGCTCAGCACCGAGCGGCGGAGAGCGAGCGGATGGTGGTGCGGTGTCCTGTTCATCCGTCCTTTTTGCCGCGCTTTGTCGCAGCCGGCAAGCACTACCGGTTTCGGCCTTGCAATGGACAAAATCGACCCCCACATTCTTTTCTACAGAAAGGGCAAAATCCCATGCAGCGCATACGCTCCATCGTCTTCACCGTCCTCACCATGCTGATTGCCGGCGCGACCTTCCTGTTCGCCGCCTCGCTCGGCCTTGCCATCGCCGGCATCGTCGCCGTGCTGATGCTCGGCAGCATGCTCGCAGGCAAGCTCCAGCCCCGTCCGGTCCGGGCGACGGCCCGCGCGCGCAACGATCGCGCCGCCCCCGGCCAGCGCGAACCGCGTATCTGGAACGACGGCCGCGGCACGATCATCGATCTTTAGGCCGCATTCCCTCCTTCAGGAGGCACCGGGCGCAGACCGCGCCCGGCTTTTGCGTCTGGTCGCCCGGCGGTTCGGAAGATTCTCCTTCAAATTCCGGGAAAACTGATCTAAACGCTTGGCGAAACCGACATCACCGTATTCCGAGGGTCCTTGCCATGGAAAAGTTCGTCAAGCTGACCGGCGTCGCCGCGCCGCTTCCCGTTGTCAATATCGACACGGACATGATCATTCCCAAGGATTACCTGAAGACGATCAAGCGCACCGGCCTCGGCAAGGGCCTCTTTGCCGAAGCGCGCTTTCATGAAGACGGCAGCGTCAACGAAGACTTCGTGCTGAACAAGCCCGCCTACCAGAACGCCACGATCCTGGTCGCCGGCGACAATTTCGGCTGCGGCTCCTCGCGCGAACACGCGCCGTGGGCGCTGCTCGACTTCGGCATCCGCTGCGTCATCTCGACGAGCTTCGCCGACATCTTCTACAACAACTGTTTCAAGAACGGCATTCTGCCGATCGTCGTCAGCCAGGACGACCTCGACAAGCTCATGGACGATGCGAGCCGCGGCTCGAACGCCATCCTGACCGTCGACCTGGAAGCCCAGGAAATCACCGGCCCCGATGGCGGCCGCATCACCTTCGATATCGACGCCTTCCGCCGCCACTGCCTGCTGAACGGCCTCGACGACATCGGCCTGACGCTGGAAAAGGCGACATCGATCGACAGCTACGAGAAGCAGACCGCTTCCTCGCGGCCCTGGGCCTGAGCCGATGCGCCGGCTGATCTCGTCCGGCTCGCCGTTCGAGGTGAAGGCCGGCTATTCGCGCGCCGTCGTGCAGGGTGACTGGTGCTTCGTTTCCGGCACGACCGGCTACGACTACACCACCATGACCATGCCCGAGAGCGTCGAAGAGCAGACGCGCCGCTGCCTCGCCACGATCGGCGAGGTTCTGGAGGAGGCCGGCTTCTCCTTCGCTGACATCGTGCGCTGCCACTATTACGTGACCGACGCCGCCTTCGCCGACCGGGTCTTTCCGATCCTCGGCGAGACCTTCGGGCGGATCCGCCCCGCCGCGACCATGGTCGTCTGCGACCTGATCCGACCGGAAATGCTGATCGAAATCGAAGTGACGGCGCTCCGGCAAAACTGAAACGCTCGCGCAAAAATCTTTCGTCCCGGCGATTTTCCTTGAACGGAAGTTGCGCTAAGAAGCGCGCGACCATTCCATGACATCAAGGAAAATGCCATGACAGCGCGTACCCTCCTTCTCCTGCCCGGCGACGGCATCGGCCCGGAAGCCATGGCGGAAGTCCGCAAGATCATCGCCTATATGAACGCCGAACTCGGCGCCGGTTTTGAGACCGACGAAGGCCTCGTCGGCGGCTCGGCTTACGACGCCCACGGCGCGGCGATCTCGGAAGGCGACATGGAGAAGGCGCTTGCGGCGGATGCCGTGCTGTTCGGCGCCGTCGGCGGCCCCAAGTGGGATGACGTTCCTTACGAAGTCCGCCCGGAAGCCGGCCTGCTGCGCCTGCGCAAGGACCTCAAGCTTTTCGCGAACCTGCGCCCGGCCATCTGCTACCCGGCGCTCGCCAATGCCTCCTCGCTGAAGGCCGAACTCGTCGAGGGCCTCGACATCCTGATCGTGCGCGAACTCACCGGCGGCGTCTATTTCGGTGAGCCGAAGGAGATCATCGATCTCGGCAACGGCCAGAAGCGCGGCATCGACACGCAGGTCTACGACACCTACGAGATCGAACGCATCGCCGGCGTCGCCTTCGAACTCGCCCGCACGCGCGGCAACCGCGTCTGCTCGATGGAAAAGCGCAACGTCATGAAGTCCGGCGTGCTGTGGAACCAGGTCGTGACCGAGACGCACAAGCGCGCCTATTCCGACGTGCAGCTCGAGCACATGCTGGCCGACGCCGGCGGCATGCAGCTCGTGCGCGCTCCTAAGCAATTTGACGTCATCGTCACCGACAACCTGTTCGGCGACATGCTCTCCGACGTCGCCGCCATGCTGACCGGCTCGCTCGGCATGCTGCCGTCCGCCTCGCTCGGCGCCCCGGATGCCAAGGGCCAGCGCAAGGCGCTCTACGAGCCCGTGCACGGCTCGGCACCGGACATTGCCGGCAAGGGCATCGCCAACCCGATCGCCATGATCGCCTCCTTCGCCATGTGCCTGCGCTACTCCTTCAACATGGTCGCGGAAGCCGACAACCTCGAAAAGGCGATCGCCGACGTGCTCGACAGCGGCGTGCGCACCGGCGACATCATGTCGGAAGGCAGCCGCCAGGTCGGCACGACCGAGATGGGCGACGCTATTCTCGAAGCGTTCAAGAAGCTCTCGGCCTGAGACCACCATCTTCGCTGAAAAGGCTCCCGGCGCAGGTGCTCCGGGAGCCTTTTTCGTTTGCGCTCCCTTGAAATGCCGGCTGCCGCCAACACATGGAAGCGACGCTGTTTTCAAAGGATGACCATGAACCGATCGTTTGCGACCTCCTCGCTCTGGATCCTCGCCACCACCGTGCTGCTCGTCGTGGCCCTCGTGCCCTTCGATCCCACACTGTCCCAGCGCGCCCAGGGCCTTCCGGGCGGCGTCGTCACCTTCAACGAGCGCATCACCGATTTCGGCACCTTCAGCTGGATGATTTACGGCTCGGGCCTCGTCGTCATGCTCGCCTATATCGTGCACCGGGTCAGCCGCAACGAGACGCTGGCGGGTCGTGCCCGCACGGCGCGGCGGCTGTCGCTCTATTTCCTCGTGACGATCGGCGCGACGAGCGCGCTGGTGCATCTCTTCAAGCTGATCGTCGGGCGGGCGCGGCCGGAACTCTTCTCCGAACTCGGCGCCTACAGCCTGACGCCTTTCGCCTATGACAATCTCTATGCGAGCTTCCCGTCCGGCCATTCGGCGGCCGTCGGCTCGTTTTTCGGCGCCTTTTCCATGCTGGCGCCGCGGCTGCGGCCGCTCTTCCTGATCGGCGCGCTGATGATCGGCATCTCCCGCGTTATCGTCGGTGCGCATTATCCGAGCGACGTCGCGGCCGGCCTGCTGCTCGGCCTCTGGACCGCCGTCGCCACCGCCTTCGTCTTCGCCCGCCAGGAATGGCTCTTCCGCTTCAACGAGCACGGCTGGCCGCTGCCGAAAGCCTTGTTGCCGCCCAAGCCCCAATAAAGAACCCGGCCCGTGTTGCCACGAGCCGGGTCCGCCATGAACAATCGGAAGGGGGAGATCAATCCATGGCGTGGATGTCGCGGTCCTTGGTTTCCGGCAGGAACAGGAGACCGATGACCAGCGTGATGCCGGCGAACACGATCGGATACCAGAGGCCGTAGTAGATATCGCCCTGGGCAGCGCTCATTGCGAAGGCCGTTGCCGGAAGCAGGCCGCCGAACCAGCCGTTACCGATATGGTAGGGCAGCGACATGCCGGTGTAGCGGATGCGGGTCGGGAAGAGTTCGACCAGCAGGGCGGCGATCGGGCCGTAGACCATCGTGACGTAGATCACGAGGACCGTCAGCACGGCGATGGTCATGATCCAGTTCACATTTGCCGGATCGGCGACCATGGTGAAGGCACCGCCCTTGTCGACCGTGTAGACCGCCATCTCGGTGACGCCAGCGGCTTCTTCGGCCGTCAGCAGCTTGGCGGTGACGAGGTCGGCAGCGGGCGTCGTCGCCTTCTCGCCGGCGCGGATCGCGGCGGCATCGAGCGCGAGTTCCGGGTTGGCTGCGACGAAGGCGTCGAGCTTGGAGTCCGGCACCTTGATCGCGCCGCGCACCAGCGGGTAACCGCCGGCCTGCAGGGCAAGGTTGGTTTCCTTCTGGAAGGCGGCGTCGAGCGCCTTGGCCTGGTCGGCCGAAGCGATGGCGTCGTAGCTGTTGATCGTCTTGTCGCCGATCTTGACGGTCGCAGCCGTGCCGGCAGCCGCCGTGGCGACGACATCATAGGGCACCGAGTTGCGGGTCAGGAACGACGTCGCGATATCGCACGAGGTGGTGAACTTCGCCGTGCCCGTCGGGTTGAACTGGAACTTGCAATCGCCCGGGGCGGCGGTGACCGTCGCGCGGATCGATTCCTGCGCCTGTGCGAGCGCCGGGTTGCCGGCCCAGGTCATGGCCTTGAAGAGCGGGAAGTAGGTGAGCATGGCGAGCAGCAGGCCGGCCATGATGATCGGCTTGCGGCCGATCTTGTCCGACAGCCAGCCGAACAGCACGAAGAAGCCGGTGCCGATGAGCAGCGAGCAGGCGACCATGATATTGGCCGACTGGCCGTCCACCTTCAGTACGCCGGTCAGGAAGAACAGCGCGTAGAACTGGCCGGAATACCAGACGACGGCCTGGCCGACGACGGCGCCGAACAGCGCGAGCAGCGCGATCTTGGCATTGCGCCACTGGCCGAAGGCTTCCGTCAGCGGTGCCTTGGAGCCCTTGCCCTCTTCCTTCATCTTCGCAAAGGCCGGCGATTCGTTCATCTTCAGACGGATCCAGACGGAAACGCCGAGCAGGATGGCCGAAAGCAGGAACGGAATGCGCCAGCCCCATTCGGCGAAGGCTTCCTTGCCGAGAATGAACTGGACCAGCAGGATGACCACCAGCGAGAGGAACAGGCCGAGCGTCGCCGTCGTCTGGATCCACGAGGTGAAGTAACCGCGCTTGCCGTCCGGGGCGTGTTCGGCGACGTAGGTCGCGGCACCGCCATATTCACCGCCGAGCGCCAAGCCCTGGAGCATGCGCAGGATGATCAGGATGATCGGAGCGGCGATGCCGATGGTGGCAGCACCGGGCAGAAGGCCGACCACGAAGGTCGAGAAGCCCATGATCAGGATCGTGACGAGGAAGGTATACTTGCGGCCGACGAGGTCGCCGAGGCGACCGAACACCAGCGCGCCGAACGGACGCACGAGGAAGCCCGCAGCAAAGGCCAAAAGCGCGAAGATATTGCGCGTCGTTTCAGGATACTGGCTGAAGAAGGTGGCGCCAATATAGATCGCCAAGGAACCGTAAAGGTAGAAATCATACCATTCGAAAACAGTGCCGAGCGAAGAGGCGAAGATCACCTTCTTCTGCTCGCCGGTCATGGGCGTCGATTTGGCCGCGCCCACTGTCGAAACATTTGCCATTTCATTGTCCTCCACAAAAACGGCGTGTCGGGCAGCCCATGATCGTCCGGAGTTTCTCCCTTAAAACCCAGGACAGGGTGCGCCTGATTGGAAGGATGGCAGAAAAAGAACTGTGACAGCAGCGCTGCTTTGGGCTTATGACTTTGGGTGTAAGACTTTGGTCGAAGATGGACGTCTTCGACGAAGCGCCGCTTTGCGCACGCGCAAGGCTTGACTCTTCGTGAGATGAGCGTATTCAGCACCCACGCAAAGGAACCGCCATGTCCCGCCTTGGTCTTACCATCGCCAGCATGATCGATCCGGCCTTCAACGCCGGACGGGTTCGCCATTGCGCATCCATTTCCAAAACAACGGCCAAAACGACGACGAAAACCGTCTGACGTCTCTGGCCCACCGCTCTCTCCCCGGTATGGCCGGGGACCGAAACCCGCGTCGAGGCCGGCGGGTTTCCCTCCAGAACCCGCGGAGAGACAGAGAAAGAGAGCATGAGTATGGGTTTCAAGATCGCAATCGCCGGCGCGACCGGCAATGTCGGCCGTGAAATGCTGAACATCCTGGCTGAGCGCGGCTTCCCGGCCGACGAAGTCGTCGCCCTTGCGTCCAGCCGTTCGTTCGGCACCGAAGTCTCCTTCGGCGACAAGACGCTGAAGGTCCAGAACCTGGAAAACTACGACTTCTCCGACACGGATATTTGCCTGATGTCGGCCGGCGGCACGGTTTCGCAGAAGTATTCGCCGAAGATCGGCGCCAAGGGCTGCGTCGTCATCGACAATTCCTCGGCCTGGCGCTACGACGCCGACGTTCCGCTTGTCGTTCCGGAAGTGAACCCTGACGCGATCACGATGTTTACCCGCAAGAACATCATCGCCAACCCCAATTGCTCGACCGCCCAGCTCGTCGTCGCGCTGAAGCCGCTGCATGACCGCGCCACGATCAAGCGCGTCGTCGTCTCGACCTACCAGTCCGTCTCCGGCGCCGGCAAGGAAGGCATGGACGAGCTCTTCCAGCAGACCCGCGCCGTCTTCGTCGCCGATCCGGTCGAATCGAAGAAGTTCACCAAGCGCATCGCTTTCAACGTCATTCCGCACATCGATTCGTTCATGGAAGACGGCTACACGAAGGAAGAGTGGAAGGTTCTGGCCGAGACCAAGAAGATCCTCGATCCGAAGATCAAGGTGACCTGCACGGCCGTGCGCGTCCCCGTCTTCATCGGTCATTCCGAATCGGTCAACATCGAGTTCGAAAACGAGATCACGGCGGACGAGGCCCGCGAGATCCTGCGCGAGGCGCCGGGTTGCCAAGTCATCGACAAGCACGAGAACGGCGGCTACATCACCCCGTACGAATCGGCCGGTGAAGACGCCACCTACATCTCGCGCATCCGCGAGGACGCAACCGTCGAAAACGGCCTCAACATCTGGGTCGTCTCCGACAACCTGCGTAAGGGTGCCGCGCTCAACGCCATCCAGATCGCGGAACTGCTCGTCGCCCGCGGCCTGATCAAGGCGAAGAAGCAGGCTGCCTGATCACGGGAGCGGACGGCAAAATTGGAGTGTTTCCGCGTTTCTGGCAAATGTGGCAACGTTCCGGTAACCAATTTTAAATAAAAGTCCCGATTGTTCCGTCTGAGAACGATCGGGACTTTGCTTTGAACCATGCCGGCGGACAGGCCGGAACGGCTTCACGGCAAGGTGCGATGACAGGAACGGCGGGGCATGGCATGCTCCCGCAGCGGAATTTGATTTAGATCACGGGGTTTTTCATGGGCATGACACGGAGCGTGGCCAAGGTACTGGCCGCAATGATCGCCACGGCAGCAGTGCCGGCGGCGGCTGAAGCTGCCAAGTGCGGCAACGATGCAGGCGGTTTTCCTGCCTGGGTAGAGGCATACAAGGACGAGGCCGCCGGCCGCGGCATCAACCGCGCCACGCTGGACAAGGCATTCGCCAATGTCAGCTATGCCCGCGCGACGATCCGCGCCGACCGCGGCCAGAAGAGTTTCAAACTCTCCCTCGAACAGTTCATGCAGAAGCGTGGCGGCCAGGCGATCATCCGCCGCGGCAAGGGCCTGAAGAAGCAGAACGCAGCGCTATTCGAGCGCATCGAGGGCCGCTACGGCGTCCCGGCCGGCCCGCTCTTGGCCATCTGGGGCATGGAAACCGGCTTCGGCGGCTTCCTCGGCAAGGAACACACGATCTCGGCCGTGGCGACACTCGCCTATGATTGCCGCCGTTCGGAATATTTCACCAATCAGCTCAACGCCACGATGCAGCTTGTCCAGAAGGGCATTCTCTCGACGTCCGCACGGGGTGCCGCGCATGGCGAAATCGGCCAGACGCAGTTCCTGCCGGCAAACGTGCTGAAATACGCCGTCGACGGCGACGGCAACGGCCGCATCGACCTTGTCGGCTCGAAGGCCGACGCACTCGCCTCCACCGCGAACTTCCTGCGCGGCCACGGCTGGAGCGCCGGCGGCGGCTACCAGCCGGGCCAGGGCAATTTCGGCGCCCTGCAGGGCTGGAACGCGGCCAGCGTCTACCAGCGCGCGATCGCCATCATCGGCGCGGAAATCGACGGCGAATAAGTCGGGACAAGATCGAATGCAGGAAACCCGGTGCGAGCTTCGCGCCGGGTTTTTCTTTACGTGCCAGGGCGCACGAAATCGCCGGTCTTGGCGTCCATGATCCAGAGCTCGCCGGTCGAAATGTCGAACCATGAGCCGTGCAGCTGGATGCGGCCCTTTTCTTCCAGGATGCGCACGCAGGGGAAGGTTCTGAGATTGGCGAGCGAGTTGCGGATCGAGACGCGCTCGAGCGCACGCTGGCGTTCCCCCTGCGTCAGGAGTTCGGCACCCTGGATCTGTTCGGCGACGGGCCTCAGCATGCCCATCCACTTGCCGATGAAGTCGCCGGGCGAGAGCGGCTCGGCATCGAGCGCGAGCGCTGCCGAAATGCCGCCGCAGCGGCCATGGCCCATCACCACGATATCGCTGACCTTCAGCGACTGCACCGCAAATTCAAGCGCCGCCGACGTCGAGTGGTACTGCCCGTCCGGCTCATAGGGCGGCACGAGGTTGGCGACGTTGCGGATCACGAAGAGTTCGCCCGGTCCGCTGTCGAAGATCGTCTCGGGTGCTGCCCGGGAGTCACAACAGGCAATCACCAGCGTCTTCGGCTTCTGGCCGGTCTCGGCCAGCGCCCGGTAGCGCGCCGACTGTTCGGCATAACGGCCGGACATGAAATTGCGGTAGCCATTCAGAAGACGGTCGGGAAAGCTGTTCATGGTGTCAAAATACCCCCGTGCAAACGATCTGCCGGATGAGGCCCCATCCGGATGTGCATAAACCACTCCGCACGGGATGGCGCAAGACGATTCAGGGCCGTTTGGTCTGCGCCGGATGCAGGAGGCGGCGCATGTGCACCATGGCCATGGGCGTGGAAATGCTCCCGGCATCCTGTTCCAGCGTCAACTCGTCGGCACCGCGCTTGGCGGTGCGCGCGACGATCTCGAAGACGCTGGCTGTCGCCATCATCAAGGCCCGTTCTTCCGCCAGGCCTTCCATCAGCCGGGAGAGGAAGATCGCCGAAAGCAGGTCGCCGGTGCCGTTCGGCGGATTGGGCACGAGGCGGTGTTCCGCCAGAAGCGCACTGCGCCCGGAGAGATAGAGATTGCCCGTGCTGCCCGCCATCAGCGGCAGCGAAGAGGTGACGAGCATGCGCGACGGCCCGAGCGACAAAGCCGCCTCCATGACCGCCGCATTGGTTTCCAGCGGCGCACCGGAAAGCCAGGCCAGCTCGAACCGGTTGGGCGTGGCGATCGAGGCGAGCGGGATCAGCCGGTCGCGGATCGCCACCGCCGTTTCTTCCGCAATATAAAGGCCGCTCTCGTCGCCGCAGACCGGATCGCACATATAGAGAAGGTCCGGATTTTCCGCCTTGAGCCCCGACACAAGGCGCGCCACGGAAGCCACCTGCGCAGCACTGCCGAGATAGCCCGACAACACCGCCTTCACCTCGCCGCGCCAAGGCGCGCGCAAAAGGTCGGAGATCATCGCGTCGAAATCTTCCGCCGAGATCGCCACGCGGGTCGATTTTCCGTGTCCCGGATGCCAGGGCAGGATGACCGTCGGCAGCGCCCAGACCGGGTGCCCGAGCGTCTCGAGCGCGAAGACGGCGGCGCGGTTGCCGACCGTGCCGCGCACCACATGGCTCGAAATCACGATGACCGTGCCCTTGTCGCTCTCGTTCATAAGCCGGCTCCCTTTCGTCCAGTCGAGTGATGACAAGGGGGTCCGAGCCTGTCAACGCCCGCCCTGCCATCCACCTCTCGCGCGACACCGCCGATCGCTCCGCATGACCGGTTTGTGACGTCTTTTCGTCGAAAAAACAGGAATTCCTGGGCGAAACGACAGTGTAACTGACCTATTCCGGACAAAATCGATTGAATTTTCTGACGATTCCACAAATTTCGTCGCAGGTATTTTTTCTTCTGCTAACGTCCGGCCATCGGATTCGAGGGAGAATTCCATGGGTGCCCGGACCAACGTGAAACGAGAAAAACACATCGAAGCCGCAAAGGCTGCAGCTGCCGCCCTCGGCGCAAAGACACTGAACCCCGACATCCTGTTCGGGCGTGCCAGCAAGGACGACATCGAGCTTTATACCGGCCCGATGCTGGCGGTTGCCGCCGCCCATGCCATGGCCGAAATCGAGGCCTGGGACGGTGCCACGCCGCGCGTCACCGTCACCACGCTGCCGGAGGTTCGCCCGGAGGGCGAGCCCGTCTCCGTGCTCTCGGTCACCGACCGCAACCAGCCGTTCCTCTACGATTCGGTGATGGGCGAAGTGACAAGCACGCACCGCGACATACACCTCGCGGTCCATCCGATCCTCGTCGTCACCCCGGGCGAAACGCCGAAACTCTTCTCGCCGGACGAGGAAAGCGATCCGGCGCACCGGGTCAGCCATATCGAGATCCACCTGTCGGAACTCGCACCGGGCGAAGCCGCCTCGCTCGTCGAGCGCGTGAACACCGTTTTGAACCAGGTTCACCAGGCCGTCGACGACTGGCCCGCCATGGTGGAAAAGCTCGACAGCGCCATGGCCGACATGGAGCGTTACGCCAAGGCCAAGGCCGACAAGGATGAAGCGCTCGCCTTCATGACCTGGCTGCGCAGCAACAACTTCACCTTCCTCGGCATGCGCGAATACAGCTATTCCGGCAAGGGCGAGCAGGCGACCGTGGAGCGCGGCGGCGAAGGGCTCGGCATCCTGTCCGACCCCGACGTGCGCGTGCTGCGGCTCGGCAAGGACGCCGTGACGACGACGCCGGAAATCCTCGAATTCCTCGAAGGCCCGGATTTCCTGATCGTCACCAAGGCCAATGTGAAATCCCTCGTGCACCGCCGCGCCTATATGGACTATATCGGCCTGAAGCGGTTCAACGAGAAGGGCAAGGTGATCGGCGAACTGCGCATCGTCGGCCTCTTCACCTCCACCGCCTATACGCATGCTGCCGGCCAGATCCCGCTGCTGCGCTCCAAGGTGGCTGACGTCGTCGAGCATTTCGGCTACGACCCGAAGAGCCATTCCGGCAAGATGCTGATCAACACGCTGGAATCCTATCCGCGCGACGATCTCTTCCAGATCGACACCGGCCTGCTCGCCACCTTCTGCGAACAGATCAACGAACTGTCCGACCGGCCGCGCATCCGCGTGCTGCCGCGCATCGACCGTTTCGACCGCTTCGTCTCCGTCATCGTCTACGTGCCGCGCGAACAATATGATTCCGACGTGCGTGAAAAGATCGGCAACTATCTGAAGTCGGCTTACGATGGCCGCGTCTCCGCCTATTACCCGGCTTTCCCGGAAGGCGGACTTGCCCGCGTGCACTTCATCATCGGCCGCTCCGGCGGCAAGACGCCACGCATTCCGCAGCCAAAGCTGGAACAGGCCGTGCGCGAGATCGCCACGCGCTGGACCGACCGCTTCGAAACGCTCTCCGGCGGCGATGGCCTGCGCCTCGTCACCGATCGCGGCTACCAGGAGGACTTCACGCCCGCCGAAGCCCATGCCGACCTCGCCCTCATTTCGACGGCGACGCCGGACAACCCGATCCGCATTTCCTTCTACCGCAAGGCCTGGAACACCGACCTGAGCACGGTCGAGCTGAAGATCTTCCATGCCGGCGAGCCCGTTTCGTTGTCGCGCCGCGTGCCGTTGCTGGAAAACCTCGGCTTCAACGTCGTCAGCGAACAGACGCATGATCTCACGGTCGCCGGTTTCGACGGCGAACAGCGCCGGGTCATCCTGCACGACATGGAGCTCAAGCACCGCGACGGCATCGAGATCAATCTCGACAAGCTGAGCCCGATGCTGGAGGAGGCGTTCCTTGCGGCCTGGCATGGCGAGGTCGACGACGACGCGCTGAACCGCCTCATCCTGACCGCCGGCATTTCCGCCCGCGAAATCATGGCGCTGCGCACCTATTCGCGCTACCTGCGTCAGACCGGCATTCCCTATTCGCAGGGCTATATCGCCGACACGCTGAACAAATACCCGCCGATCGCCGCCAACCTCTTCCGCCTGTTCAAGACCCGCCTCGACCCGAAATTTTCGGATCGCCAGCGCGAGAAGAAGACCGGCGAGACCGCCACGGCGATCGAAGAGGCGCTCGCCAACGTGCCGAGCCTCGACGAGGACCGGATTCTGCGTCGCTACGTCAACGCCATCCAGGCGACGCTGCGCACCAACTATTTCCAGCGCGATGCCGACGGCAAGCCGCGCAAGACGCTGGCGATCAAGCTCGATCCGAAGGCGCTGGACGGCCTGCCGGAACCGCGGCCCTTCCGCGAGATGTTCGTCTACGGCGCCGAGGTGGAAGGCGTGCACCTGCGCTTCGGCAAGGTCGCCCGCGGCGGCCTGCGCTGGTCGGACCGTGCGCAGGACTACCGCACGGAAGTGCTGGGCCTGGTAAAGGCACAGCAGGTGAAAAACTCGGTCATCGTGCCGGTCGGCGCCAAGGGCGGCTTCTATCCGAAGCAGCTTCCCGCCGGCGGCAGCCGCGACGCCATCTTCAAGGCCGGCACCGAGGCCTACAAGACCTATATCCGCACGCTGCTCTCCGTCACCGACAACATCGTCGGCCAGGACGTCGTGCCGCCGGCCGATACGGTCCGCCTCGATGGCGACGACCCTTATTTCGTCGTCGCCGCCGACAAGGGCACGGCGACCTTCTCCGACACGGCGAACGGGCTGGCCCAGGAAGCTGGCTTCTGGCTCGACGATGCCTTCGCGTCGGGTGGTTCGGCCGGCTACGACCACAAGAAGATGGGCATTACCGCCCGCGGCGCCTGGGAGACCGTCAAGCGCCACTTCCGCGAGATGAACATCGACATCCAGAAGACGCCCTTTACCGTCGCCGGTGTCGGCGACATGTCGGGCGACGTCTTCGGCAACGGCATGCTGCTGTCGCGAAAAATCCGGCTCGTGGCCGCTTTCGACCACCGCGACATTTTCATCGATCCGAATCCGGATACCGATACGTCCTTCGCCGAGCGCCGCCGCATGTTCGCTTTGCCGCGGTCGAGCTGGCAGGACTATGACCGCTCGGTCCTCTCCAAGGGGGCGATGATCATTCCGCGCACGGAGAAATCCGTGACGCTGACGGCGGAAGCCATGGCGGTGATCGGCATCGACAAGGCCAAGGCGACGCCGTTCGAGATCATGACGGCGATCCTCAAGGCGCCGGTCGACCTGATGTGGTTCGGCGGCATCGGCACCTATATCCGCGGCCAGAACGAGACGGACGCGGAAGTGGGCGACCGCGCCAACGACCCGATCCGCATCGTCGCCGACGATCTTCGTGCAAAGGTGATCGGCGAGGGCGCCAACCTCGGCGTCACCCAGCGCGGCCGCATCGCCTTCGCCATGAAGGGCGGACGCTGCAACTCGGATGCCATCGACAACTCGGCCGGCGTGAATTCGTCGGACGTCGAGGTCAACATCAAGATCGCGCTCGCCTCCGCCATGCGCGACGAGCGGCTGACACGCGCCAAGCGCAACGTGCTGCTCGCCTCGATGACGGACGAGGTGGGCCACCTCGTGCTGCGCAACAACTACCTGCAATCGCTCGCGATTTCGCTGACGGAAAAGCAGGGCGCCGCCAACCGCGCGCCGCTGACACGCCTGATGGACCGCTTCGAGGCCGCCGGCCAGCTCAACCGCAAGGTCGAGACGCTGCCCGACGATCGCACGGTCGCCGAACGCTACCAGGCCAGCAAGCCGCTGACCCGGCCGGAGATCGGCGTGCTGCTCTCCTATGCCAAGCTCGTGCTGTTCGACGAGCTCGTGCACACCGGCCTGCCGGACGAGCCCTATTTCGAGCCGACGCTGATCAGCTACTTCCCGGCGAAGATGCAGAAGACCTATGGCGACGACATCCGCTCGCATCGCCTGCGCCGCGAGATCATCGCGACGATCCTCGCCAACGAGGTGATCAACCGCGGCGGCCCGGCCTTCATCAACTCGCTGACCGACGGCACCGGCTTCGGCCCGGCGGATGCCGTGAAGGCCGCCGTCATCGCCCGCGATGGTTATGGCCTCGCAGCCCTCTATGCCGGCGTCGACGCGCTCGACACCCTGGTGGCAGGCGCGGTGCAGAACGAGCTCTACGAGGAGATCGGCCGCATCTACGCCACCGTCACCAGCCTGCTGCTGACGACCAGCGCCGTGTCCGGCCCGCTCGACCAGGCCGTCCACAAGCTCAAGCAGGCGCTGAAGCAGCTTCGCCCGCAGCTCTCGACGCTGATCTCGGAAGCCGCCGGCGACGAGGCGCGCCGCAAGGCCCATGCCTATGAGGACGAGGGCGTGCCGGCGGACCTGGCGGAGGAGATCGCCACGCTTTCCATGCTGACCTTCGTGCCGGAAGTGATGCTGATCGCATCGGCGACCGGCGACACGCTCGGCAAGACGGCGCAGACCTTTGCCGGCATCAGCGCGGCGCTCAATATCGGCCGGCTGCTTTCCGCGGCAAGCCGCATTCCGACCGGCGATCTCTACGAGTCGCTTGCCCTGCAACGCAGCCTCACCGACATCGCCAATGCCCGCCGGGACCTGGCGAGCGTCGTGCTGACCGGCCACAAGGGCGACAAGGCGCCGCTTGCGACCTGGCAGCAGGCCGACAAGGAACGGCTTGCCCGCGTGACGGCAAACCTCTCGGCGCTGACCGAGACGGGCGAAGCCACGCTCGCCAAGGTGAGCGTCGCCGCAGGCATCCTGAGCGACCTTGCACAGGCACGGTCGAAGTGACAAAGTCCCGTGCCGGCTGAGGGAGCGAAGGCTCCGTTAGCCGGCATCGGACGGGCGCACAGTCGTCGCCCCCGCGAATTGGAGGGGCGATGACGATCGCGACGGAAAGCCGGGAGCCGCGCACGAGCCGGGCCGGCATCACGGGCTGGATGCTGTTCGACTGGGCGGCGCAACCCTTCTTCACGGTCATCACCACCTTCATCTTCGGCCCCTACCTCGTCTCACGCCTGACCGAAGACCACGCCGCGGGCCAGGCGGCCTGGAGCTACACGCTCACGCTTTCCGGCATCCTGATCGCACTACTCGCCCCCATCATGGGCTCGATTGCCGATGCCTCCGGCGCCCGCAAACCCTGGATCGCCGTCTTTGCGGTGATCAAGATCCTGTCGCTCGCCGCACTCTGGTATGCGGCACCGGGCTCCGGCCTCCTCTTCGCCATGGCGATGATCGTGCTGGCGACCGTCGCGGCGGAATTCTCCATCGTCTTCAACGATTCGATGATGCCGCGCCTCGTGCGTCCCGAGGATGCCGGCCGCATCTCCAACATCGCCTGGGGCCTCGGTTATCTCGGCGGCATGATCGTGCTGATCGCCGTCGTCGCCCTTCTCGCCGCCAATCCCGAGACCGGCAAGACGGCAATCGGCATCGCGCCGCTCTTCGGCCTCGACGCCGCCGCCGGCGAGGATGCCCGCATCACCGGGCCGATCTCGGCGCTCTGGTATCTCGTCTTCATCCTGCCGATGTTCTTCTTCACGCCGGACCAGGAAAAGGGATTGCCGATCGCCGCGGCCGTGCGCGCCGGCCTCGCCGATCTTTCCGCGACGCTGCGCGATCTCAAGAAGAAGCCCGGCATCCTGCGCTTCCTCATCGCCCGCATGATCTATCAGGACGGTGTCAACGGCCTCTTGGCGCTGGGCGGCACCTTCGCCGCCGGCATGTTCGCCTGGCAGACCTTCGAACTTGGCATCTACGGCATCATTCTCAACGTGGTGGCGATCGGCGGCTGCCTCTATGCCAGCCGGCTGGACAAGCGGCTCGGCTCGAAGACCGTCGTGGTGATGAGCCTTGTCTGCCTCACCATTGCCACCGTCGGCATCGTCTCCACCGGCCCCGGCTTCACCCTGTTCGGCCTGATCCCGCTGCCGACCGCCGATTCCGGCGGATTGTTCGCCACCGCTGCGGAGAAGGCCTACATCCTCTACGGCCTGCTGATCGGCGTCGCCTTCGGCCCCGTCCAGGCCTCCGCCCGCTCCTATCTCGCGCAAAGCATCCATCCCGATGAGGCAGGCCGCTATTTCGGCCTCTATGCCCTGTCCGGCCGCGCCACGTCCTTCCTCGCCCCGCTCTCCGTCGCCCTCATCACCACCGCGACCGGCTCCGCCCGCATCGGCATGATGGCGCTCATCGCCTTCCTCGTCGTCGGCTTCCTGCTCCTGCTGCGCACCCCCTATCCGGCCAACAAGGCCTGAAACGCAAAACGCCCCGCAAGCGGGGCGTCAGCTTCATGGCAACCTTGCCGCACCCACAACGTCATCCTCGGCCTTGAGCCGAGGATCCACGTCTCGTCCGCGGCGGTGGATGCTCGGGTCAAGCCCGAGCATGACGGAGGAGGGGTTGAGGTTAACGCCGACGTTTTAAGCCCGGCGAAGAATCCGGCTCAATGCCGGAAGTGGCGCATGCCGGTGAAGACCATGGCGACGCCGGCCTCGTCGGCGGCGGCGATCACTTCCGCATCGCGCATCGAGCCACCGGGCTGGATGACGGCCGTGGCGCCCGCGGCAATCGCCGAAAGCAGGCCATCGGCGAAGGGCAGGAAGGCTTCCGAGGCCACGGTCGACCCGCGCGTCAGCGGCTCAGCAAGGCCCATCGCCTTGGCGGCGTCCTCTGCCTTCAGGCCGGCAATGCGGGCGGAATCGACGCGGCTCATCTGGCCGGCACCGATGCCGGCGGTCTGGCCATCCTTGGCATAGACCACGGCATTCGACTTGACGTGCTTGGCGACCTTGAAGGCGAATTTCATGTCGATCAGCTCCTGCGCCGTCGGTGCGCGCTTGGTGACGACCTTCAGTTCGAGGTCCTCGACCATGCCATTGTCGCGGCTCTGCACGAGCAATCCGCCGGAGACCGTCTTGGCGGACAGGCCGGGTGTGCGCGGATCGGGCAGGGCGCCGGTCACCAGCAGGCGCAGGTTCGGCTTGCCGGCGATGACGGCGCGGGCCTTCTCGTCGGCATCCGGTGCGATGATGACCTCGGTGAAGAGCTTGACGATCTCTTCCGCCGTCTCGCCGTCGAGCGTCGAATTGAGTGCGATGATGCCGCCGAAGGCCGAGACCGGGTCGCAGGCGAGCGCCCTTGCATAGGCGTCCTTCAGCGTCTTGCCGGTGGCGACACCGCAGGGATTGGCGTGCTTGATGATCGCGCAGGCCGGGCCGTTTTCCGGCAGGAATTCGGCAACGAGCTCGAAGGCGGCGTCCGTGTCGTTGATATTGTTGTAGGAAAGCTGCTTGCCCTGCAACAGCGTCGCCGTCGCCACGCCGGGGCGGTTCTCGCCGGTGACGTAGAAGCCGGCCTTCTGGTGCGGGTTCTCGCCGTAGCGCATCTCCTCCTTCAGCACGCCGCCGAGCACGCGGTGGCGCGGCATGGCGATGTCGAGCGCTTCGGCAAACCAGTTGGAGATCGCGGCGTCATAGGCCGCCGTGCGGGCATAGGCCTTGGCCGCGAGACGCTGGCGTAAAGCATAGGAGGTCGAGCCATCGGCGAGTTCCTCGATGAGGGCAGGATAGTCCGCCGGGTCGGTGACGATGGTCACATAGGCATGGTTCTTGGCGGACGCGCGGATCATCGCCGGGCCGCCGATATCGATGTTCTCGACGGTCGTCGGATAATCGCCACCCTTGGCGCGCACCTCTTCGAACGGGTAGAGGTTGATGACGGCGAGGTCGATCGCGCCGATGCCGTGCGCCTTCATCGCCTCGACATGCTCCGCATCGTCGCGGATCGCCAGCAGGCCGCCATGCACGGCGGGATGCAGCGTCTTGACGCGACCATCCATGATTTCCGGAAAGCCCGTCACCTCGGAAACGTCGGTCACCGCGAGGCCGGCGTCGCTCAGCGCCTTGTGCGTGCCGCCGGTGGACAGCAGCCGCACGCCCTTTTCGGCAAGTGCGCGGGCGAGATCGACGATACCGGCCTTGTCGGACACGGACAGCAGCGCCGTGCGGATGGCGACGCGATCGGGGGCGGGGATTTTCTTGGAAATGACGGCCATGGGGCGCTCCGTTCTGCGGCCCGGGAGGGAGGGGCCGGATGGTCATGCGCCCCGTTATCACAGGCGCGCCCGCGAGAAAACCGCGAAACGTCCTGACGTCTCAGCGTTGTCGCGCCAGCGACCATTGAATTTCCGCCACCCTGGCCAGCGGCATGGTGAGCGTCAGCTGGCGCGAGGCGCGCACGCCGGAGGGATCGGCGAAGAAGACGTCCTCCTCCTCTTCCACCGGCACGTCGACGCAGGTCAGCGCCCAGGCCTCGCCATCCACCGCGATGAGCCGCGTCTCGTTGGCGGAGACCCGGTAGAGCTGGATGGTCGGGTGGATGTGGAAGCGCACCACCGCCGTACCCTTCTCGATGGCGCCGTCAGGATCGCTCGGCTTGTAGAAGCGTTCGCGGCCACGGATCTCGCTACCCGTCGCCGCAACGAGGATGTCGCGCTCATAGAGCAGGCCGAAGCGCTTGAGGTAGCCGTCATGGGTCGCCGTCACGCTGTCGGCGCCGGACTGGCGCTCGGCGCGCGACACATCGACCTTGGAAATACCGCCGACGACGATCGGGCCGATAAAACGCGAAGTCGAAATGCGTGCGGAGGACGTGTCGTTGAGCGTCGCGACCGAATGGGCCGCCGTGGTGCGCGACAATTGCCGCAGCGCCTCGCCGGCAAAACGCGGCCGGCCGGAATTGACGATGAAGCGGTTCTTTCCCGACGACATTTCGAGGGACAGCGCGCCGGCCGCGGCCGTTGCCGAAAGATCGACCGAGCGCGGCACGCCGGTATCCATCAGCACGACCGTCTCCTTCACCGCCAGGCGATCGTAATTGCTCGACGGCAGCGCCTTGAAGGGCGCCCCGCCGGTCTCGTCGTAGCGCAGCGCCGACATCAGCTCGTGCGCCAGCGTATAGGTCGCGCCGTTGAAGAGCGCGAGTTCGCCGCCCTGGTGGCGGAAAAAGCGCAGGGCCGGATAGATGCGGTCGATGGAGGGAATGAGTTGCGCCGGCATGTCGTGGCCGAGATTGACATAGGTCTGGCGCAGCGGGAGCAGGTCGAGCAGCACGTCGAGCGCTGCCCGCGGATTGCGCGAGCAATGGCCGCCATCGGGAAGGATCTGACGGTCGAGTTCCTCGTCGAGATGGCGCGCGGCCTTGCGCATGCGCGAGGGGGAGGCCGGCATGGCGATGGATGCCATGGCGAGCGCGATGCGCACCCGAAGCCGCGGCTCGCCGTCGCGCGTCGTATCGGCGACGTGACGAAGGTAGCGCACCTGGAAGGCGAGGCTCTTCAGGAAGCGGCGATAGAAGGGGTAATCGGCATCCTTCAGCACGACCGGCGAATGGGACAGCCAGGCGATAATGCGCTGCGCCGCGACATCCGGCCGCCAGGCCAGCCCGCCGATGTAACGACCATGGCTCTGCAACCAGTCGTCGACGATGAAGCGGGCGGTGAGCGCCGCCTTTTCCGGATCGACGAGGCGCATATGGCGCAGCCAGCCGAAGGAATGCAGGCGGACCGCGAACTCTTCCGAGGGAAGCTCCAGCGCGAAGGGTGATTCGCCCTCGCATTCGAGAATGCGCCCGGCGAGCGGAAAGCGGCCGCCGACGATTTCTTCGCCGGCAAAGAGATCGGCCGGATGCAGGTCCGTCGGCGCAACGATCAGCCGGTCCGGCGTACCGCCGGAAAAGCGCATGGCGCTGATTCGTCCCAAGGCAAGCCTGCGCGAGAAACGGCGCCAACCCTCACGCATATACAGATAGAGTAGCCGCTGCCTGTCGGAAAGCTGCATGGTTAACGAATGCCTCCTGAACCTATAGGTAGGCTGAGGAGGCAAGCGGCGTCAATTCATCGACTGCTGATGGGCTGTTGATGACTTCGGAAGCATTTCGGGACGATTTTTCCAGCTTAGCCGCCATGGCTAAGACGCACCGCGTAAAACCCGTCCACGCCGCCGGCATGCGTGTCCGTCGCGGGCAGCATGGCGGGCGTGGTGCGGAATTCGCCGCGGGGTGAAATCGCCGCCTCAAGGCCCGGCCAATCGGCTGGATCGACGGGCTCGATGCGCCAAGCCGGATTGTCAGCGAGAACGCGGGCGATCATCTCCTCGCCCTCGATCGGATCGAGCGAGCAATTCGAAAACACCAGCTCGCCGCCGGGCTTCACCAGCGTCAGCGCATGGCGCAGCAGGCGCTCCTGCAACCGGGCAAGCTTTTCGATATCCTCCGGACCCTTGGTCCAGAGCACGTCGGGATGGCGGCGGATCGTGCCGGTGGAAGAGCAGGGCGCGTCGAGCAGCACGGCGTCGAACAACTCATCCGGCCGGTAGTCCGCCATATTGGCTTCCACCACGGTCGCGGAAAGACCGAGACGCTCCAGATTGCCGGCGAGCCGCTTCAGGCGGTTGGCGGACTGGTCGAGCGCCGTCACCACGGCACCCGCCGCGGCAAGCTGCGCGGTCTTGCCGCCGGGCGCGGCGCAAAGATCGGCGACACGTTTGCCGGCAAGGTCGCGGAAGAGTTTTGCGGGCAGGCTCGCCGCGGCATCCTGCACCCACCATTCGCCGGCCTCGAAACCTTCGAGCGCCGGGATGGCGCCCGAGGCGACGGGCAGGCGGACGGAGCCGGTGGGCAGAAGGAGGCCGCCAAACCGCGCGGCCCAGCCGTCCGGATCGGACTTGACGGTGAGGTCGATGGTGGAGGCTTCGAGCAGCGCATCGTTGATGCGCGCGGTGTGTTCGCGGCCGTAGATGGCGACGAGACGCTCATGGAACCAGGGCGGAATGACCGGGACCGTGCGAGTCGCCGTCAGATGCGAGGCCTTTTCGCGCGCCAGGCGCCGCAGCACGGCATTGGTGAGACTGGCGAAGCGGCGGTTGCGCGGGTCGATCTGCGCCTGCTCGACCGCGAGATCAACGGCGGAATGGTCCGGCACATCGAGATAGAGGATCTGCGCGGCAGCGACCGTCAGCACATGGTGCAGCGCGCGAGCCCCTTCCGGCAGGGGCGTGCCGACCAGCGTATCCATGATGGCATCGATGCGCGGCAGGTGGCGCAGCGCCGTGTTGAGGATGGCGCGGACCAAGGCGCGATCGGCATCGTTGAGCTGCCGATAGGCCGGGTTACCGTTTTCGAAGTCGAGCATGCCATCGAGCGGCGTCCTGCGGTCCACCACGGCAGCAAGAATCTTGGCGGCGGCCTGGCGGGCGCGCAGGCCGGGCTTTTCCGGATAGCCCGCATCCGCCTCGGGCGCCTTCGGCCCGCGGCCGCCGGCATAACGTTTCGGATGCGCTCTGTGTTTCGTTCTGTCGTCGTTCAAGACCAGGGACCTTTGGGTGGTTCGGAACCACCGCGTCCCCAGCCCGTCGTCGGAACGGAGCGCGATTTGCGGACGGGATTATCAGCCCGGACCGGCTCCGTCGAGCGCGCTTGCATGCCGCGGGCCATTTCCTCGAGCGCGGCGATGCGGTTTTCCGTGTTCGGATGGGTCGAAAACAGGTTGTCCATGCGCTCGCCCGACAGCGGATTGATGATGAACATATGCGCGGTCGCGGGATTACGCTCGGCGTCATCGTTCGGCACGCGGCCCGCCGCGACGGCGATCTTCTTCAACGCAGAAGAAAGCCAGAGCGGGTTGCCGCAGATTTCCGCGCCGCGCTTGTCGGCCGAATATTCGCGCGTCCGGCTGATCGCCATCTGCACCAGCATGGCGGCGAAGGGGGCGACGATCATCGCGATCAGCACACCGATGAAGCCGAGCGGATTGTTGTTCTCCCGGTTGCCGCCGCCGAAGAACATGGCGAAGTTGGCGAGCATGGAGATCGCGCCGGCAATCGTCGCCGTCAGCGTCATGGTCAGCGTGTCGCGGTTCTGGATATGCGCCAGTTCGTGCGCCATCACGCCCGCCACCTCCTCGTAGCTCAGCGCCTGGAGAAGGCCGGTCGAGGCGGCGACGGCGGCGTTCTGCGGGTTGCGGCCGGTGGCGAAGGCGTTCGGCTGGTCGCTGTTGATGACGAAGACGCGCGGCATGGGCAGGCCGGCCCGCTTGGCGAGGTCGCGCACGATGCCGTAATATTCCGGCGCGGAGCGCTCATCGACCTCCTTCGCCCCATACATGGACAGAACCATGCGGTCGGAATTCCAGTAGGAGAAAAAATTCATGGCGATCGCGACGAGAAGCGCGATCATCATGCCGCCCTTGCCGCCGATGAGCAGGCCCACGCCCATGAAAAGCGCCGTCATGAAGGCGAGAAGCATGGCTGTGCGAACGATGTTCATACGGTTACGGCTCCTGTTGGGTCTCTTGGCCCGGTTGCTCTTCCCCTGTTGTCAAGGGAGTGTTTCACGTGAATCAACGCTTTCCACAGCGTCGTCACGCTTCTATATGATGGTAAGCGAACAGGAATTCTTCAATATCCGGGAAGGATGCCGATTTTCATGCAGAACGACAACGACAATCATTCGGACGGCCGGAAAGTGCTTCCGCCCGCAGCCCAGCGCGCCCTCCAGGAAGCCGAGGAACGGCGCAAGGCCGAGAAAACCGCCGAGCCCGCCCCCGAAATCGGCGGCCGCGGCGGCGCCGACCCCGCGCGCTTCGGCGACTGGGAAATCAAGGGCCGGGCGATCGATTTCTGAGAGGTGGAATCCGGCTCAGGATAATGTGGCTCCCACCGGAGCCAGCTCCCTCGTCATGGTCGGGCTTGACCCGACCATTCATCCCACCCGCCGCATGGATCCTCGGGTCAAGCCCGAGGATGACGGAAGAGGGGAGGAGACAATTTTCCTGCAAACAACCATTCAACGAAAACGGCGGCCTGAGGCCGCCGTTTTGTTTCATGCCGGTTGGTTCGTTCAGCCGGCGGCCTTGTTCTGCCGGTTGGCGATCAGGTCGTCCACGACGGCCGGATCGGCGAGCGTCGAGGTATCGCCGAGCGCGCCGAAATCGTCCTCGGCGATCTTGCGCAGGATGCGGCGCATGATCTTGCCCGAGCGGGTCTTCGGCAGGCCGGGCGCGAACTGGATCTTGTCCGGGGTCGCGATCGGGCCGATCTCCTTGCGCACATGCTTGACGAGGTCCTGGCGCAGCGCATCGTTGCCCTCTTCGCCGGCCATCAGCGAGACGTAGCAGTAGATGCCCTGGCCCTTGAGGCTGTGCGGATAGCCGACGACAGCGGCTTCCGAGACCAGGTGGTGCGAGACGAGGGCCGATTCGATTTCGGCCGTGCCGAGGCGGTGGCCGGAAATGTTGAGCACGTCGTCGACGCGGCCGGTGATCCAGTAATAACCGTCCTCGTCGCGGCGGCAGCCGTCACCCGTGAAATATTTGCCCTTGTAGGTCGCAAAATAGGTTTCGACGAAGCGCTTGTGATCGCCGTAGACGCTGCGCATCTGGCCCGGCCAGCTATCGGTGATGCAGAGATTGCCGTCGGCGGGACCTTCCAGCACATTGCCCTCGTTGTCGACGAGCTCGGGCTTGATGCCGAAGAAGGGACGCGTCGCGGAGCCGGGCTTCAGGTCGGTCGCGCCCGGCAGCGGGGTGATCAGGATGCCGCCGGTCTCCGTCTGCCACCAGGTATCGACGATCGGCGAGCGGCCTTCGCCGACGACGTTGTAATACCATTCCCAGGCTTCCGGGTTGATGGGTTCGCCGACCGAGCCGAGCAGGCGGATCGACGAGCGCGACGAGCGTTTCACGAAGGCATCGCCGGCGCCCATCAGGGCGCGGATGGCCGTCGGCGCAGTGTAGAAGATGTTGACCTTGTGCTTGTCGACCACTTCCCAGAAGCGGCCCGCATCCGGAAAGTTCGGCACACCTTCGAACATCAGCGTGGTGGCGCGGTTCGCGAGCGGCCCATAGACGATATAGGAATGGCCGGTGACCCAGCCGACATCGGCGGTGCACCAGTAGACGTCGCCGTCCTGGTAGTCGAAGACGTATTTGTGCGTCATCGAGGCATAGACGAGGTAGCCGGCCGTGGTGTGCAGCACGCCCTTCGGCTTGCCGGTGGAACCCGACGTGTAGAGGATGAAGAGCGGATCTTCCGCCTTCATCTTTGCCGGCGGACAATCGCGCGGCACGGTCAGCACTTCCTGGTGGTGCCAGATGTCGCGGCCGGGTGCCCAGCCGGTCTTGCCGCCGGTGCGGCGCACGACGAGAACCTTGTTGACGATGACGTGCTGCTTGGCGGCGATGTCGATCGCCGTATCGGTGTTTTCCTTGAGCGGGATCGGCTTGCCGCCGCGCACGCCCTCGTCGCAGGTGACGACGAAGGTCGATTCGCAGTCGACGATACGACCGGCCAGCGCATCCGGCGAGAAGCCGCCGAACACCACGGAATGGATGGCGCCGATGCGCGCGCAGGCGAGCATCGCATAGGCCGCTTCCGGGATCATCGGCATGTAGATGGTGACGCGGTCGCCCTTCTTGACGCCGTGTTTCTTCATCACGTTCGCCATGCGGCAGACGTGCTCGTAGAGCTCGTTATAGGTGATCTTCTTGTCGATATAGGGATTGTCGCCTTCCCAGATGATGGCGACGTCATCGCCGTGCGCCTTGAGGTGGCGATCGATGCAATTGTAGGAGACGTTGGTGATGCCGTCCTCGAACCACTTGATCGGGACCTTGCCGTTAAAGGACGTGTTCTTGACCTTGGTATAGGGCTTGAACCAGTCGATCCGCATGCCGTGCTTGTCCCAGAAACGCTCCGGGTTCTCGACGCTCTCGCGATACCATTTCTGATAGGTATCGTTGTCGATCAACGCACGGTTTTTCGCGGATTTCAGGACCGGATAGGTCTTTGCGGACATTCATGCCTCCCTTGACTGCGCATGCGCGGGAAGCCGCATTCTCCTTCGGCCCCGCACCTCCTGCGCCATACATATCAGGTCAAATCACCCGGGCAATTAGACAAAGGTCATTTGTCTCTTGAAGAATTGCATTTCTGCGACAGTGGCGTTATAGAGGGCCGAATTCCCGGAACATAGTGGTTAACTACCCCACGACCCGCGACACCGGCGCGGACGGACAGAAGGACTATATGCATGGCTCAGCAGCTCCTCATGCCAAAGGCGACCGCGGTCTGGCTGGTCGACAACACGGCGCTGTCGTTCGACCAGATCGCCACATTCTGCAAACTGCATCCGCTTGAAGTGAAGGCGATCGCCGACGGCGAATCGGCCCAGGGCATCAAAGGTCTCGACCCGATCTCCACCGGCCAGCTTTCCCGCGAGGAGATCGCGCGTGCGGAAGGCAACCCGTATCACAAGCTGAAACTTTCCGAACCGAAGGTCCGCGTGCCGGAATCCAAGCGCAAGGGCCCGCGTTACACGCCGGTCTCCAAGCGCCAGGACCGCCCGAACGCCATCCTCTGGCTCGTGCGCAACCATCCGGAACTGAAGGATGCGCAGATCTCGCGTCTCGTCGGCACGACCAAGTCGACGATCGAGCAGATCCGCGAACGCACCCACTGGAACTCCGCCAACCTCGCGCCGATGGACCCGGTAACGCTGGGCCTGTGCTCGCAGATCGACCTCGACCTCGAGGTCGAACGCGCCTCGAAGGGCCGCCCGCTGCCGACCGCCGCCGAACTCGGCGCAACGCTGGAAGCCGCCCGCGAAACGGAAAAGCTGCCCTACAGCACCGATGTGGAAGAGGAGAAGGAAATCGACGCCGATGCCGTCTTCGCCAAGCTCAAGTCGCTGAAGTCGGCAACGCCCGACGAGGACGAAGACGAGCGCTTCTAAGCGCCGCTTCATCGCAGATCTTAAACCGGTCGCCCAAAGCGGCCGGTTTTTTTATTTGGGAACCTACCAACCCCACAACGTCATCCTCGGGCTCGACCCGAGGATCCACCGGCTTGCTGGATGGTCGGGTGAAGCCCGACCATGACGGAGGAGAGGTATGTGGTCGCCGGAATCCCTAGCCGAACCGGCGCGTCGACAGCACCTCGGCGATCTCGTCGAGAATGGCCGGATCGTCGATGGTCGCGGGCATCTTCCAGTCCTGCTTGTCGGCGATCTTCTGCATGGTGCCGCGCAGGATTTTTCCCGAGCGTGTCTTGGGCAGGCGTTTCACGCAGAGCGCCGTCTTGAAGGCGGCGACCGGGCCGATGCGCTCGCGCACCAGCGCGATGACCTCCTGCTCCACGAGCGATGATTCACGTGAAACACCGCTCTTCAAAACGAGGAAGCCCGCCGGCAGCTGGCCCTTCACCGCATCGGCTACGCCGATGACCGCGCATTCGGCGACGTCCGGATGGCTGGCGCAGACCTCCTCCATCGCCCCCGTCGAAAGACGGTGGCCGGCGACGTTGATGATGTCGTCGGTGCGCGACATGATGAAGACGTAGCCATCCTCGTCCACATAGCCGGCATCGGCCGTCTTGTAATAGCCGGGGAACTCGGCAAGGCAGGTCGTGTGGAACCGCTCGTCGGCATTCCAGAAGGTCGGCAGGCAGCCTGGGGGCAAGGGGAGCTTGATGGCGATGTTGCCGAGCGTGCCCGACGCCACCTCATGGCCGGCATCATCCAGCACATGCAGCTCGTAACCCGGCATGGGCACGGTGGGCGAGCCGTGTTTCACGGGCAGCCGGTCGAGGCCGAGCGGGTTGCCGACGATCGCCCACCCCGTCTCCGTCTGCCACCAGTGATCCACCACCGGTACGCCGAGCACGGCCTCCGCCCAGCGGATCGTCTCCGGATCGGCGCGCTCGCCCGCCAGGAACAATGCGCGTAGGCTGGACAGGTCATGGTGTTTCACCAACAGCCCCTCCGGATCCTCCTTGCGGATCGCGCGGAACGCCGTCGGCGCGGTGAAGAGCACGGAGACCTTGTACTCCTCCACCACCCGCCAAAAGGCCCCGGCATCCGGCGTGCCGACCGGCTTGCCCTCATAGAGCACCGTCGTGCTGCCGTTCAAAAGCGGCGCATAGACGATGTAGGAATGGCCGACGACCCAGCCGATATCCGACGCAGCCCAATAGACCTCGCCCGGCTCCACGCCGTAGAGCGCCCGCATCGTCCAGGCGAGCGCCACCATGTGCCCGCCATTGTCGCGGATGACGCCCTTCGGCTGGCCGGTCGTGCCGGATGTGTAGAGGATATAGAGCGGGTCGGTCGCGGCGAGTGACGCGCAGGGGATTTCCCGCCCCGCAGCCCGCGCCGCCTCTAGCGCCGCTCCGAGATCGACATCGCGCGCGTCGTGAAGCTCCGCCGCCAACTCCGGCCGTTGCAGCACGAGGCAATGGTCCGGCTTGTGCCGCGCCAACGCGACCGCCGTATCGAGCAGTGGCTTGTAGGCAACCACCCGGTTCGGCTCCACACCGCAGCTTGCGGTGACGACGAGTTTTGCCGTGGAATCATCAATGCGTGCCGCGAGCTCGCTGGCGGCAAAACCGCCGAAGACCACCGAATGGATCGCCCCGATGCGCGCGCAGGCGAGCATCGCGAAAATCGCCTCCGGGATCATCGGCATGTAGAGAATGACGCGGTCGCCCTTTACGACGCCGTGATCGACAAGCACGGCCGCCATGGCATTCACCTGCGCAAGCAGGTCGGCATAGCTGTAGCGCGCCTTGCGGCCCGTCACCGGGCTATCATAGATCAGCGCCGCCTGGTCGCCGCGTCCCGCGGCCACATGCCGGTCGACGCAATTGTGACAGGTATTGCCCACGGCATCCGGAAACCAGCGCCCATAGACGCCCTGCGCGCCATCGAAAATTTCCACCGGCTCCTTGAACCAGTCGATCGCCCGTGCGGCCTCCGTCCAATGCGTCCTGTGGTCGTCCTTCCAGGCCCGGTAGGTTTCGGCATAAGTTTTCGGCATCGTTTCCTCCCACCCGACCGCGAAACGGCCGGTTTCTCCTTGGGAGAGAATAGGGAAGGGCGGGCGATGCGCAAAGCCAGACGAAAGCCTGAGACGGCAGGGCCGCCGTCTTGCGCTTCGTCAAACCGGAGACGCGGTCAGCGCGTCCCGAAGATCGCCGAGCCGACGCGCACGCTGGTTGCGCCAAGGCCGATGGCAACGTCGTAATCGCCCGACATGCCCATCGAGAGCTTTTCGAGACCGCAGCGTTCAGCGAGTTTCGCCAGCAGCGCAAAATGCGGGCCGGGATACTCGTCCGCCGGCGGAATGCACATCAGCCCCTCGATCGAAAGGCCGAGTTCGTCGCGGCAGAGGGCAACGAAGGCAACCGTATCGTCCGGCGCAATGCCGGCTTTCTGCGGCTCAAGGCCCGTATTGACCTGGACATAGAGCCGCAGGCTGCGCCCCTGCCGCGCCATCTCGGCGGCGATGGTGCGCGCAATCTTCTCGCGATCGACCGTCTCGATGACATCGAACAATGCCACGGCCTCGGCCGTCTTGTTGGATTGCAGCGGGCCGATGAGGTGCAGCTCGATATCCGGCGTTTCTGCGCGAAGACCCGGCCACTTGCCCTCCGCCTCCTGAACGCGGTTCTCGCCAAAAACCCGCTGGCCAGCCTCAATGGCCGGACGGATGGCGTCCGCCTCAAAGGTCTTCGAGACCGCGACCAGCGTCACCGCCTGCGGCTCCCGGCCGGCCTCGCTGGCGGCCTTGCGCATCCGGTTGCGAACGTCTTCGAGACGGTCCTGCAGGTCCATGGTCATTCTCCCTTCGGCATCATGCTCCGGACCTAGCCAAAATGGCGCCGCTTGCCAAGCCGCGGGCGATGCGACACAGCCCCGCGGAGCCCACAAAACTTGACGCTTCGGCGGTTTCATGATGAAGGTCTCGCCACTATATTCGCATGGGCGAACCGCCCTCCAAGACTCCCAAAAGACTTCCGGAACATCAAAGACATGGCCACCGAACGTTACAATCCGCGCGATGCCGAACCCCGCTGGCAGGCAAAATGGAACGAAGAAAACGTCTTTCTGACCAAGAACGACGATCCGCGCGAAAAGTACTACGTGCTTGAGATGTTCCCCTATCCGTCGGGCCGCATCCATATGGGCCATGTGCGCAACTATGCCATGGGCGACGTGGTTGCCCGCTACAAGCGTGCGCGCGGCTTCAACGTGCTGCACCCGATGGGCTGGGACGCTTTCGGCATGCCCGCCGAAAACGCCGCCATGCAGAACAAGGTCCACCCCAAGGGCTGGACCTACGAAAACATCGCGACGATGCGCGGACAGCTGAAATCCATGGGCCTGTCGCTAGACTGGTCGCGTGAATTCGCCACCTGCGACGTCGAATATTACCAGCGCCAGCAGCACCTCTTCCTGGATTTCCTGGAAAAGGGCCTGGTCTACCGCAAGCAGTCCAAGGTGAACTGGGACCCGGTCGACCACACGGTTCTGGCCAACGAACAGGTGATCGACGGCCGCGGCTGGCGGTCCGGCGCGCTGGTCGAACAGCGGGAACTCACCCAGTGGTTCTTCCGCATCACGGATTTCAGCCAGGACCTGCTCGATTCGCTGGACACGCTCGACCAGTGGCCGGAAAAGGTCCGGCTGATGCAGAAGAACTGGATCGGCCGCTCGGAAGGCATGCTGATCCGCTGGGAAATCGCCGAAAGCGCCGGCCTCACGGGCGAAAAGGACGTCACCGTCTACACGACGCGTCCCGACACGCTGTTCGGCGCCTCGTTCCTGGCGATTTCCGCCGACCATCCGCTGGCCAAGGATGCTGCCGCGCAGAATCCCGAGATCATGGCCTTCTGCGAGGAGTGCCGCCGCGCCGGCACCTCGCTGGCTGCCCTTGAAACCGCCGAGAAGAAGGGCATGGACACGGGCATCCGCGTTCGCCATCCCTTCGACGCGAGCTGGGAATTGCCGGTCTATGTCGCGAACTTCGTGCTGATGGATTACGGCACGGGCGCCATCTTCGGCTGCCCCTCCGGCGACCAGCGCGACCTCGACTTCGCCCACAAATACGACCTGCCGGTCGTGCCCGTCGTCATGCCGAAGGACGCCGACGCTGCGACCTTCGCGATCGGCGACGAGGCCTATGTCGGCGATGGCGTGATGATCAATTCCCGCTTCCTCGATGGTCTGAGCACCGAAGATGCCTTCGAGACCGTGGCGAACCGCCTGTCGGCCGCGACCCTCGGCAATGCGCCGCAGGGCGAGCGCAAGGTGAATTTCCGCCTGCGCGACTGGGGCATTTCGCGCCAGCGCTACTGGGGCTGCCCGATCCCGGTCATCCATTGCGACGATTGCGGCGTGGTTCCCGTGCCGAAGGCCGACCTGCCGGTAAAGCTGCCGGACGACGTCACCTTCGACAAGCCCGGCAACCCGCTCGACCGGCACCCGACCTGGCGCCACGTCGCCTGCCCGCATTGCGGCAAGGACGCGCGGCGCGAGACGGACACGATGGACACCTTCGTCGATTCGTCCTGGTATTTCGCCCGCTTCACTGCACCCTGGGAAAACGACCCGACCGATCCGGTCGCCGCCAACGCCTGGCTGCCGGTCGATCAATATATCGGCGGCATCGAGCACGCGATCCTGCACCTGCTCTATTCGCGCTTCTTCACCCGCGCCATGCAGGTCTCGGGCCATCTCGACGTCAAGGAGCCCTTCAAGGGCCTCTTCACCCAGGGCATGGTTGTGCACGAGACCTATAGCCGCGGCGAAGGCGCCAAGCGCGAATGGGTGACACCGGCCGAAATCCGCATCGAGGAACTGGACGGCAAGCGCCGCGCCCTGCACCTCGAATCCGGCGAAGAAATCGCCATCGGCTCGATCGAGAAAATGTCGAAGTCGAAGAAGAACGTCGTCGACCCGGACGATATCATCGCCTCCTACGGCGCCGATACCGCCCGCTTCTTCGTGCTCTCCGATTCCCCGCCGGACCGCGACGTCATCTGGTCGGAAGCCGGCGTCGAAGGCGCACACCGCTTCGTCCAGCGCGTCTGGCGCCTGGTGTCGGAAGCTGCCGTCGCCCTGAAAACCGCCGAAAGCCGTCCGGGCACAGAGGGCGATGCGCTCGCCGTCTCGCAGATCGCACACAAGACGCTGAAGGCCGTGCAGGCCGACTACGACAAGCTCGCCTTCAACAAGGCCGTCGCGCGCATCTACGAATTCGTCAACGCGCTTGCAGCACCGCTGGCAACCGCCGCTGCCGGCAAGGCCTCGCCCGAGCTCGCGTCCGCGCTGTGCGAGGCTGTCGGCATCCTGATCCGCATCGTCGCCCCCATGACACCGCATCTCGCCGAAGAGTGCTGGCGCGAGATCGGCGGCGCAGGCCTCGTCGCCACGTCCGGCTGGCCGGCCTACCAGGACAGCCTGGTGGCCGACAACGAGGTCACGCTGCCGGTGCAGATCAACGGCAAGAAGCGCGCGGATTTGACAATCGCCCGCGATGCGGACCAGAGTGCGGTCGAAGCGGCCGTGCTGGCGCTCGAAGCCGTCCAGGCCGCGCTCGCCGGCCAACGCCCCAAGAAGATTATCGTCGTACCGCAGAGGATCGTGAATGTTGTTGTCTGACGGAACCGGCCTCTCGCGGTTTGCCAAGGCGCTTGCCGGCCTCGCCATCCTCGGCGCGCTCGCCGGCTGCCAGGTGCGCCCACTCTATTCCACGGGAAGCGGCACGGAAGGCAAGCTCGCCTCCGTGTCCATTTCGGAAGCGAATGACCGCGTGGAACAGAAGGTTCGCAACGACCTGATCTTCCTCCTCGCCGGTGGTGCCGGCGAGCCGCAGAACGCGACCTATCACCTCGAAATGAACGTCACCGTGCGCAACATTGGCGTGCTCATCGACGTTGCCGACGATATTCCCCGCGCCGGCCGCATCGTCGTCGCGGCAGACTATAACCTCGTGAAGACCGACTCCGGCGAAACGCTGGCCTCCGGCAAACGCTCGTCCGTCGCGCTGGTCGATTTCCCGGTACAGGAATTCGCAAAGCTGCGCGCCGTGCGAGATGCGGAAAACCGCGCCGCACGCGAGCTGGCAGAGCTGATCCGCGCAGACGTCGCCGCCGCTCTCGGCCGTCGCTGAGCCGGCTATGGCAGAGGTCAAGTCGCACGAATTCGATGGTTTCCTGAAGCGGAAGCCGCTGCCCGTACGGCTCTTCCTCATCTACGGCCCCGATCGCGGCCTGGTTTCCGAACGGGCCGCGGCACTCGCCGCCAACAGCGGCGTTGATCTGGCCGATGCTTTCTCCGTCGTGAAACTCGACGCCGGCGAAATCGGCAACCAGCCCGGCCGCCTTATCGATGAGATGAACGCCATCGGCCTCTTCGGCGGCGATCGCCTCGTCTGGATCCGCAATGCCGGCAGCGAAAAAGGCCTCGCCGACGCGCTCGAAATCCTGGCAAGCATGCCCGCCGGCCCTTCCACGCTCGTCATCGAAGCCGGCGACCTGAAGAAGGGCGCTGCGCTACGCAAGGCGGCCGAAACGAGCAGCCAGGCCGCCGCCATCGCCTGTTACGCTGACGACGGACGCGCCTTGCAGGCCCTCATCGACCAGGAACTCGCCACCGAAGGCCTGCGGATCTCCCCCGCTGCCCGGGAACGCCTGGTGGAGACGATCGGCGGCGATCGGCTCGCCTCCCGCAACGAAGTCCGCAAGCTCGCCCTCTATTGCCGCGGCAAAGAGCTGATCGAGGAACAGGACGTCGAGGACATTGTCGGCGACGCCAGCGCGATTTCGACGGACGACGCCATAGACGCGATCCTCAAGGGTGACCGCGACGGTTTCATGCACGCGATCCAGAAGATCGTCTCCTCGAAGACGCCGATCTTCCTCGTCCTGCAAGGCTGCCTCCGGCAATTCCAGCTGCTGGAGCTGATGCGTGCCGAAATGGATGAAAAACGCGCGCCCGCAGCCCAGGCCATGGCGACGCTCGGCCGCCATCTTCATTTCCGGCGCAAGCCGATCATCGAAAATGCTTTAAAAACCTGGGCTGGCCCCGCCATTCGACGTGAAACCCAGCGCCTGCAAGCGGCCATCCTGCAAAGCCGGCAACGCCCGGCATTGGAAGATACAATCGCCATGCAAACCATGCTGGCAACCGTGCTGCAATCGGCCAGGCGCTGAATCCGGCTAAGGACTTTTAGCGACGCTCCAGAAGCCGGCAGATTTCCTCAAGCTGCTCCAGCGTTTTGTAGGCGATACGCAGATGGCCACCGCTGCCCTTGTGGTTCACGGATACGTCGAGACCAAGAACATCCGACAACGTGCGCTCCAGCGCCAGCGTATCAGCATCCTTCTCGTCCTTGCGCGCCGTCTGGCCGTGGTTCGGATCGGTCTGTGCCTTGATATCGTTTTGGGCAAGCCGCTCCGCATCGCGCACCGACATGCCCTTCGCGACAACCGCCTTGGCCAGCGCAATCGGATCGGACGTCGGGATGAGCGCGCGTGCATGGCCGGCGGAAAGCGTGCCGGAGGCAAGCATTTCACGCACCGGCTCCGGCAGCTTCAGCAGGCGAAGGCTGTTTGCCACGTGGCTGCGACTCTTGCCGATGATTTCGCCGAGATCGTTCTGCGTGTAACCGTGGTCGGCAATCAGAAGCTCATAGCCCATCGCCTCTTCCAGCGGGTTGAGGTCCGAACGCTGAACGTTCTCCACGATGGCGATTTCCAGCGCCGTACGGTCGTCCACGTCACGAATGATGACCGGGATCTCGATCAGCCCAGCGAGCTGAGCCGCCCGCCAGCGCCGTTCCCCGGCGATGATCTCGAAACGATTGTCTGCAATGGTGCGCACGACGACCGGCTGCACGATACCGTGCTGCCGAATGGACGAAGCCAGGTCCTGCAGCTCCGACTCGTCGAAATACCGCCGCGGGTTGCGCGGGTTGCGGCCGACGAATTCAATCGGCACTTCCCGGTCCGGATTGAGCGCCGGGCGCGCGCCGACATCGGCGGCCGGAAGCTGGTCCATTTCACCGATCAGGGCTGCGAGGCCGCGGCCGAGACGCCGCTTTGAGTTGTCATCATTCATCGGTTCTACTCACGAATACTGAATTCAGGCCGCCTTACGCTGCCTCTCACGCTGGATCACCTCGGAAGCAAGCTGAAGATAGGCCTGGCTTCCGGCGCATTTGAGGTCATAGAGGATCGCCGGCTTGCCATAGGAAGGCGCCTCGGAAACCCGCACATTCCGCGGAATGAGCGTATGATAGACCTTTTCGCCAAGATGCGTGCGCACGTCGTTGACGACCTGCTGCGCCAGATTGTTGCGCGAGTCGAACATGGTGAGCACGATGCCCTGTATATCCAGGCGCGGATTGATCGTGCGGCGTACCTGATCCACCGTCTCAAGCAGCTGGCTGAGACCCTCCAGGGCAAAAAACTCGCATTGCAGCGGCACCAAAACGGAATGCGCGGCAGCGAGAGCGTTCATCGTCAGGAGATTGAAGGACGGAGGGCAATCGACGAGCACGTAAGAGTAAGACACTGCCTCGTCGGAGGCCAAAGCACGCTTCAGACGGAATACGCGGTCATTCTGCTGCGCGATCTCCATTTCGACCCCGAGCAGGTCCATGGTCGAAGGGATAATCGAGAGGTTCGGCACGGCCGTCTGCAACACTGTCTCGGCCACACCGTGGCTGCCGATCAGCAGATCATACGACGAAAACTCACGGTTTCGGCGATCGATACCGAGACCGGTGCTGGCATTGCCCTGGGGATCCAGATCGACGATCAGTACGCGCTCGCCAATCGCGGCAAGCGCGGTCGCCAGATTGATCGCGGTCGTCGTTTTGCCGACGCCGCCTTTCTGGTTTGCAATGGTAATGATTCGGTTCTTTTCGCCTGCCATGGACATCCGCCGATCACTAAATTGTTCGCGAGAGCTTCGAAAGTTCGAGCACAACGGAATCCGGCTCGACAATGCTGGCATGTTTTACCAGATCGAATCTCCACCGACCAAGCGCTTTATCGATCTCCCGCTGGTAATCCCGGCCTTTGTGAAGAAAAAACCGCAAATCGGCATTCCGCTCCGCCCACGGGAGCCCGAAATCCATCAGCAGGTCGAGATCGGCGAGAGCACGGGCAGATATGGCATCGCAATGCGCAATCGCCGCCGGCGCATCCTCGATTCGAATTGCATGGACAGATGCGCGGGCGCCGGTTTCCAGAATGGCGGTGCGCAAGAACGCTGCCTTCTTGTTGTTGCTCTCGACAAGATGAACCCAGCCATCCCCTGAGCCAACGAGCAGAATGCCGGTAACGATCCCCGGAAAGCCCCCGCCACTCCCAAGGTCGACCCAGGTTCGCGGACCTGGGTAAAGCGAATAGATCTGTAGGCTATCGACAATATGGCGGCTCCACACCTCTGAAAGCGTGGATGGCGCAACTAGATTGATGGCCTTCGCCCATTTTTGGAAAAGCACAACAAAGGCATTCAGCCTATCCACAGTTTCACGTGAAACATTCAGACCATTCAGTTCCGGCGGTAGGTGATTCATAGCTGTGCAGCTCGCTGCACAGGAACAGGTAAGCGCTTCAGATAGGCGAGCAAGAGGGTAAGCCCTGCGGGCGTCATGCCGTCAACACGTGCGGCCTGAGCGAGATTCGACGGCTTCGCCGCCGCCAGCTTCTGCCGCAGTTCGATGGAAAGACCAGGCAAGGTGCTGAAATCGAAATCGTCCGGAATTCCCCGCCCTTCCTCACGCCGCGCCTCTGCAATATCCGTTTCCTGACGATTCATGTAGACGGCATAGGCCGCTTCGATCTCGATGGCGTCACGAACGCGCGGCGAGAAGCGCCCAAGATCGGACCACACCGCAGTGAGCCGCGCGTAATCGATGTCGGGATAAGCGAGCAGTTCATAGGCGTTTCGCCGCACACCATCCTGATTGATCTTCAAGCCGTGACTCGCCGCCTCATTCGGCGACAATTTGAGATCGTGGAGCTGCGCGCGGGCTAATCCCATGTCCTCGGACCATTGGCTAAAGCATTGCTCTCTTTCGGTGCCCACGATGCCCAAATTCAAACCGACGGGAGTCAGACGGACATCCGCGTTATCGGCGCGCAAAGAAAGACGATATTCTGCGCGCGAGGTGAACATGCGGTAGGGCTCGGTCACACCGCGCGAGGTGAGATCGTCGAGCATGACACCGATATAACTTTCCGTTCGGCTGAAGATATGGCCCTCCGCACCCGACGCGCGTCGCGCAGCATTCAAGCCGGCGACGAGCCCCTGCGCCGCAGCTTCCTCGTAACCGGTCGTGCCATTGATCTGACCTGCGAGAAAGAGACCGGGTTGCCGCTTGGCTTCCAGCGTGGCCGACAATTCACGCGGGTCGACATGATCATATTCAATCGCGTAACCCGGCTGCAGTATCGTGACCCGCTCCAGGCCCGGGATTGTGCGAATGAACGCATCCTGCACGTCAGCGGGAAGGGAAGTCGAAATGCCATTGGGATAGACGGTGTCGTCGTCGAGACCTTCGGGCTCCAGGAAAATTTGGTGGCCATCGCGCTCGCCGAACTTGACAATCTTGTCTTCGATCGACGGGCAGTAGCGGGGACCGACGCCTTCGATTTGGCCGGAATACATGGCGGATTTGCCGATGTTTTCCTCGATAATGCGGTGAGTTGCTGGCGTCGTTCTCGTCACGCCGCATTCGATCTGCGGCGTGGTAATACGATCCGTCATGAAGGAGAACGGCACAGGATCTTCGTCCGCCGCCTGGCGCCCTACGGCATTCCAATCAATGGTGCGGCCATCGAGGCGTGCCGGCGTGCCGGTCTTTAGACGTGCCAATTTGAAGCCGAAACGTTCAAATGTTGCCGAGAGCCCAAGTGACGGCTCTTCGCCCACGCGGCCGGCGGGAATCTTTTCGTTGCCGATATGAATGAGGCCCCGCAAGAAGGTGCCAGTGGTGATCACAACGGCTCCACAGCCGAGACGCCGGCCGTCCTTCATCACAACGGCACCAATCGTGCCATCCTTGATTTCGAGATCGAAGGCATCACCTTCGATCACATCCAGGCCAGATATCGCCGCGATTTCGGCTTGCATCGCTTCGCGGTAAAGCTTTCGGTCGGCCTGGGTTCGGGGACCACGGACTGCCGGGCCTTTTCGGCGGTTTAGCAAGCGAAACTGGATGCCGGAGCGATCCGCCACTCGTCCCATCAGGCCATCGAGGGCATCCACCTCGCGAACGAGGTGGCCCTTTCCGAGACCACCGATCGCCGGGTTGCAGGACATGACGCCAATCGTCGCCGCTTTGTGTGTGACCAAAGCCGTCTTGGCGCCGGCGCGGGCAGCCGCTGCGGCAGCTTCGACGCCTGCATGACCGCCGCCGACCACGACAACATCATAGTTCTTTATCATCGTCATGTTGGACCTACCTGTTTCACGTGAAACGCTCAAAGCGACTCGTGTACGTTGTGCTGTTTCACGTGAATCATTTGCCTATGCAAAATTCTGAGAAGATGACGTCGAGTAGATTTTCTACATCGACGCGTCCTGTTACGCGGCCGAGAGCTTGTCCTGCCAAGCGGAGATACTCCGCTTGCACGTCCAAGCCCGATTCCGCAGACCCCAAAGCAAGTAGTATCTGTTCCCGAGCCATGGTGAGGTTTAGCGCGTGCCTCTGTCGGGTTGGAAGCGCTAGGGCACCGCCGGCCTCGAGATCTGGCAGATGCAGGCTGAGGAGATCCAGCAGTTCTGGTATGCCTTCACCCGTTCGTGCTGAGATAATAACATCGGCATCGGATTTTGGCCAAGATGCATCTCGTGAATCAGCCTTTGTTTGGACGCGGAGAACGGGGACTTCGTAGCCTTGTACAAATTCATGCCAATCCGGTTTGTGCGCCGCAGAAAGTAGAAGGACCAGATGAGCTTCGGCCATCGAACTCTGCGTCCGACGAATGCCTTCTCGTTCCACAATGTCATCGGTTTTTCGCAGGCCGGCGGTGTCGTAGAGTCGTACGGCAAAGCCTGCAAGATCGAGATCGGCGTGCAGGACGTCACGTGTGGTTCCCGGTACGTCAGTGACAATCGCGACGTCGCGTTTTGCCAGGTAGTTCAGCAGGCTCGACTTTCCCGCATTGGGCTCGCCGACGATGACGACTTTCAGTCCGTCTCGCACGATTTCTCCAGTACGTGCTTCGGCGATATGGTTGAGGATTTCTTGATCGAGTTTCTGCATGTCGTGCCAGATCTGGCTTGCGACAGAGCCGGGGATGTCGTCCTCGTCAGCGAAATCCAATTCGGCTTCGATCATCGCGCGGGCATGCGTCAAACGTTTCGCCCACGAATCGTAGAGTTTGGAGAGACCACCAGAGGCTTGTTCGGCTGCAAGGCGACGTTGCATTTCGGTTTCGGCGGCGATCAGGTCGGCGAGGCCCTCGACCTCGACCAGGTCCATGCGGCCATTCAAGAACGCCCGGCGGGAGAATTCACCGGCTTCGGCGGCCCGTAGGCCTTCCATGTCCTCCAAAGCTGCCAGAACGGCTTTTACCGTCGCTCTTCCGCCGTGAATCTGAAGCTCGGCGCAATCTTCCCCGGTAAAGGAATTGGGTGCGGGAAAAAACAGGATGAGGCCATCGTCGAGTTTTTCGCCGTTGCGGTCCCGAATCGATTGTAATGACGCGCGCCGCTCGGGCGGAACACGTCCACAAAGAGACTGGATTGCCTGGCCACTCGCGGGGCCGCTGAGGCGGATCACGGCAACGCCGGAGGGCAAGCCACCGCTCGACAAAGCGAAGATCGTATCGGAGGTGTTCATATCTTCAACATTCCGGGTACGAATCGATTCTTCTGTTTCGGTAAAGAATCGATTTTCTCTCGTGAAACGAAAATGGTCCCGTCTTGCAACGGGACCATGCGGTTAAGCAAAGATGAAGACCGAATTAGGTGTTCATCGAGTCGAAGAAATCGCCGTTGCTCTTCGTCTGCTTCAACTTGTCGATCAGGAACTCGATCGCATCCGTGGTGCCCATGGGGGACAGGATACGGCGGAGAACGAAAATCTTCTGGAGGTCCTGGCGCGGAACCAGCAGGTCTTCCTTGCGGGTGCCGGACTTGAGAATGTCCATTGCCGGGAAGATGCGCTTGTCAGCGACCTTGCGGTCCAGCACGATCTCCGAGTTGCCGGTGCCCTTGAACTCTTCGAAGATCACTTCGTCCATGCGGCTGCCGGTGTCGATCAGTGCGGTCGCGATGATCGTCAGCGAGCCGCCTTCCTCGATGTTACGGGCGGCACCGAAGAAGCGCTTCGGGCGTTGCAGGGCGTTGGCGTCGACACCACCGGTCAGGACCTTGCCGGACGACGGCACGACCGTGTTGTAGGCGCGGCCGAGGCGGGTGATCGAATCGAGCAGGATGACGACGTCGCGGCCGTGTTCGACAAGGCGCTTTGCCTTCTCGATGACCATTTCGGCGACCTGGACGTGACGTGTCGCCGGTTCGTCGAAGGTCGAGGAAACGACCTCGCCCTTCACCGAGCGCTGCATGTCCGTCACTTCTTCCGGCCGCTCGTCGATGAGCAGCACGATGAGATAACATTCCGGATGGTTCGCCGTAATCGAATGGGCGATGTTCTGCAGGAGAACCGTCTTACCCGTGCGCGGCGGCGCGACGATCAGGCCGCGCTGGCCCTTGCCGAGTGGTGCCACGAGATCGATGACGCGCGGCGACAGGTCCTTCGAGGTCGGGATTTCGAGTTCCATCTTGAAGCGCTCGTTCGGGTAGAGCGGCGTCAGGTTGTCGAAATGGACCTTGTGACGGATCTTTTCCGGATCGTCGAAATTGATCGTGTTGACCTTGAGGAGCGCGAAATAACGTTCGCCTTCCTTGGGGCCGCGGATTGGGCCTTCGACCGTATCCCCGGTCTTCAGCGAGAAGCGGCGGATCTGGGAGGGCGAGATGTAGATATCGTCCGGACCCGGCAGGTAGTTCGCATTGGCGGAGCGCAGGAAGCCGAAGCCGTCCTGCAGCACTTCGACGACGCCTTCGCCGATGATTTCGACCTCTTGCTCGGCCAGCATCTTCAGGATGGCAAACATCAGTTCCTGTTTGCGCATCGTGCTCGCGTTTTCGACCTCAAGCGATTCGGCAAAGGCGAGGAGATCGGTCGGAGTCTTGTTCTTGAGGTCTTGTAGCTTCATTTCGGCCATGAATGGTCCATGCTGGTGGTCGTCGGGATGGGAAAAGGCGTGCGGGTCAAGGACGAACTGCGCGGGGTCCGGTGCAGTCCACTGAACGAAGTCACATGCCACGAGAGATGAGATGCGCGGAAAATAGCTGTTCCGGTCGATGCTCGCAAGGGGGCTTGGGAATTTCGTCGGTTTTGTTGCAGACGGCCTCAGAACGGTTTGACGACAACCAGCACGACGATGAGGATCATCAAGAGCGCCGGCGCCTCGTTCCAGAACCGCCACTGCCGGCCGGTCTTGGTGTTGCGGTCCTCGGCGAAGGCCTTTACGGCGCGGCCGTAATAGTGGTGGACGCCCGTCAGGAGCACGACGAATGCGAGCTTGGCATGCAGCCAGCCGCCCTGGAAACCGTAAACCGACCAGGCGAGGTAGAGGCCGAGCAGCCAGGCAAGGCCCATCGCCGGCTGCATGATGACCCGGTAGAGCCGCTGTTCCATCACCTTGAAGGTTTCCGACTGGGCGGAACCGACAGGCGCATCGGTGTGGTAGACGAAGAGGCGCGGCAGGTAGAGCAGGCCCGACATCCAGGAGATGACGGCGATGATGTGCAACGCCTTGATCCACAGGTAGAGGTCATCCGGCGGATAGGCAATCAGGACGGCCGCCAGCAGGGCGAAAAGCGTCAGCGCGACGGCGGCGCGCAGCCGCGCGCGGCGCCCCGCACTTTCGCCCGTCTGCTTCTCGCTCACCGGGCTTCTCCACGCACCCGCGCCACGAGGCGGGCGACGTTTTCCGGATCGGCCTGCGGCGTAATGCCATGGCCGAGATTGAAGATCAGCGGGCCGTTGCCGAGGGCTTGCAGGATGGCGTCGATGCCGTCGTCGAGCGCCGCACCGCCGGCGACGACCCGCATCGGATCGAGATTGCCCTGGATGGGGCCATCCTTCTGCAATTCGGCGGCGACGGAAAGCGGCACCGACCAGTCGAGGCCGATGGCATCAGCACCGGTCTGCTGACGGTAGGATTTCAGGAGCAGGCCGGCGCCCTTGGCAAACGCGATGATCTTGGCCTGTGGGCGGCGGGCTTTGACCGAAGCGATGATCCGCTGCACCGGGCGCACGGCGAAATCGGCGAATTCCCGCTCGCCGAGAACGCCGGCCCAGGAATCGAAGATCTGCACCGCATCGGCACCTGCGTCGATCTGCGCAACCAGATAATGGGCCGAGAGTTCTGCGAGCACGTCGAGCAGGTGTGCAAAGGCGCGCGGCTCGCGATAGGCGAAAAGCCGGGCCGGCGCCTGATCGGGTGTGCCGTGACCGGCGATCATGTAGGTCGCAACGGTCCAGGGGGCGCCGCAGAAGCCGAGCAGCGCCGTTTCCTCGGGGAGGGTCCGGCGGATGCGAGAGACCGCCTCCATGACGGGCTGCAGGTGGTTTGCGACAGTGTCGCCCTTCAGGGCCAGGATGCCGTCGACGTCGATCGGATCGAGCCGCGGGCCATGACCCTCTTCGAAGCGCACGTTGCGCTTCAATGCATCGGGAATGACGAGGATATCGGAAAACAGGATTGCCGCATCGAAGCCGTAGCGCCGGATCGGCTGGAGCGTCACCTCCGTTGCCAGCTCCGGCGAATAACAGAGATCGAGGAAACTCCCTGCTCGTGCACGCACTTCCCGATATTCCGGCAGGTAACGCCCAGCCTGGCGCATCAGCCAGAGGGGAGGGGGAGAGACCGTCTTGCCATTCAGCACATCGACGATCTTCCGGCTTTTCACTGACACCGCAGGGTTCTCCCAATAAAGAAATAATCTCTTTTAAGAAGGTTTCTATTTCTTAGAGTCGGTGACTATCAAGGATTAAATCCTCTCCACAGGAAGCCGGCTTCCGCACACAGGCACCGGAAAAGTTCGTGGCTGTGTGATGTTTTCGGCAGCAAAACAGGGAAAACCGGATTCCATCCATGGAATCAAAACGATCCGGCGGCGCTCAAAAAAGCCTTCCTGTGGATGAGGTGTGGAGAAGCGCGACACTTTGCCCGTCGGTGAGTCTTATCCACATGGCCGCCCGATCCCTCTCCCGCTTTGCGCCATTTGTGGATAAATCGGCACTTGTCCTCTTGCCTCCGGACCCCTCCCGTTCTTAGCTCGTGGCTGTCCCGGTTCATCAACAGGGGGCGGAGGATATTGTGGAAAGCACCAAAAACTACTTCCATCTCCACCTGATTTCGGACTCGACGGGCGAGACTCTCATTGCGGCCGGCCGCGCCGTGGCGGCGCAGTTCCAGTCCTCGCAGGCGCTGGAACATGTCTATCCGCTGATCCGCAACCGCAAGCAGCTGATGCCCGTGCTCGATGCCATCGATGGTGCGCCGGGTATCGTGCTCTATACGATCGTCGACCGGGACCTGTCGCAGATCATCGACCAGCGCTGCCGCGAGATGGGCGTGCCCTGCGTTTCCGTGCTCGAACCGGTAATCGATCTGTTCCAGTCCTATCTCGGTGCGCCGTCGCGCCGCCGAGTGGGTGCGCAGCATGTGATGGATGCGGATTATTTCGCGCGCATCGATGCGCTGAATTTCACGATGGACCATGACGACGGGCAATTGCCGGCCGATCTGGACGAGGCGGATGTCATTCTTGTCGGCATCAGCCGGACGTCGAAGACACCGACGAGCATCTATCTCGCCAACCGCGGCATCAAGACGGCGAATGTGCCGATCGTGCTGGGCGTGCCGCTGCCCGACCGGCTGTCGAGCGCGACGAAGCCCTTGATCGTCGGCCTGATCGCCACGACGGACCGGATTTCCCAGGTGCGGCAGAACCGGGTGCTCGGACAGGCACAGGGCTTTCGTGGCGAGGATTATGTCGACCGGGCACAGATTTCCGAAGAGCTGAAATTTGCCCGCGCGCTCTGCACGCGCCACAACTGGCCGATCATCGATGTCACGCGCCGCTCGATCGAGGAAACCGCGGCGGCCATCGTTGCTCTTCGGCCCAAGCTCCGCTAACGCGGGGCGCATAATGGAGATCTCTCGATGACGCCGCTGATCCTCGCTTCGCAAAGTCCCTTCCGGCGCATGCTGATGGAAAATGCCGGGCTGGCCTTCGACACGCGGGCGGCCGAGATCGACGAGCGCGCGGTGGAAGCCGCACTCGCCGGGCGCAATCCGACGCCGCCCCAGGTGGCCGAGGCGCTGGCGATCGAAAAGGCGCAGGATGTCGCGCGCCGCTGTCCGGGCGCTCTCGTCATCGGTTCGGACCAGACGCTGTCGCTCGATGGCCGGGTGTTTCACAAGCCGGCGGACATGGCCGAGGCGAAGTCGCATCTGACGGCGATGTCCGGGCGCACCCATGCGCTGAACTGCGGCATCGCGCTGGTGCGGGACGGTCAAACCCTCTGGAGCCATGTCTCCATCGCGCATCTCACCATGCGCCCGCTGTCGGCGTCTTTCATCGATCGCCATCTTGCGCGGGTCGGCGAGCGGGTGCTGGCAAGCGTCGGCGCCTACCAGCTCGAAGGGGAGGGCGTGCAGCTTTTCGAGCGGATCGACGGCGATTATTTTACCATTCTCGGCCTGCCGCTGCTTCCGTTGCTGGCTAAACTTCGCGAACTCGGTGCCATCGATGCATGATTCACGTGAAACATTCGGCCGCCAGGCCTTCGTCACCGGCTACCCGGTCAAACATTCCCGCTCGCCGCTGATCCACGGTTATTGGCTGGAAACGCTGGGTTTGGCGGGCTCTTATAAGCGGCAGGAAGTCAAGCCGGAGGATTTCGCCGGCTTCCTATCCCGATTGAAAAGCGGTGAATCCGGCTTCGTCGGCGGTAATGTGACCATCCCGCACAAGGAGCTGGCGTTTCGTCTCGCCGACAAACCGGATGCGCTGAGCGAGGAACTCGGCGCCTCGAACACGCTGTGGCTGGAGGAGGGCGCGCTTCATGCCACCAACACGGACGGCTTTGGTTTCCTCGCCAATCTCGATGCGACAGCGCCGGGTTGGGACAGGACGGACCGGGCCGTCATTCTGGGAGCGGGCGGCGCCAGCCGGGCGATCATCCAGGCGGTGCGTGACCGGGGTGTGGGCGAAATCCATGTGGTGAACCGCACCGTCGAGCGCGCTGAGGAGCTGGCCGCCCGTTTCGGGCCGAAGGTGCATGCCCATGCCATGCCGGCTTTGGCCGAGGTTTCGAAGGGCGCCGGGCTCTTCGTCAACACGACCTCGCTCGGCATGGATGGCGAGGCGGCGCCGGATTTCGACTTCTCGCCGCTGGCGGTCGGGGCAGTGGTGACGGATATCGTCTATGTTCCCCTGATCACGCCGATCCTTCGGCAGGCGGCGGAGCAGGGTTTTGCCACGGTGGATGGTCTCGGCATGCTGCTGCACCAGGCGGCGCCCGGCTTTGAAAAATGGTTCGGCACGCGGCCGGTCGTCGATGCAGCGCTGCGCCGGCTGATCCTTGCCGACATGGAGACGCATGCATGATCGTGCTCGGCCTTACAGGATCGATCGGCACGGGCAAGTCGACGACCGCGGCGATGTTCCATGATTTCGGCGTGCCGGTGCACGATGCGGATGCGACGGTGCACGACCTTTATCGAAGCGAGGCCGTGGCCCCCGTCGCAGCGCGTTTTCCGGAAGCGCTGAAGGATGGTGTCATCGACCGCAAGGCGCTTTCTGCGGTTCTGGCGCAATCCCCCGAACGGTTCCGCGAGTTGGAAGCGATCATCCATCCGCTGGTGCGGGCGCGGGAGAAGGCCTTTGTCGATGCCGAGGGGCAGAAGGGTTCGGCGCTCGTCCTGCTCGATATTCCGCTGCTCTACGAAACGGGCGGCGAGGCGCGGGTCTACAAGGTCGTCGTCGTGACCTGCGATCCGGCGACCCAGCGCCAGCGCGTGCTCGCACGCCCCGGCATGACGGAGGAAAAGTTCGCGCTCATCCTGTCGCGGCAGATGCCGGATGCGGAAAAGCGCCGGCGCGCCGATTTCCTCATCCATACGGACGAGGGGCTTGAAGCGGCGCGCAAACAGGTGGAAGAGGTAATCAACACCTTGAAGGGACGACGGGACTGATGCGCGAGATCATCTTCGATACGGAAACGACCGGCCTCGACAGCAAGCTCGACCGCGTCATCGAAATCGGCGGCGTGGAGCTGGAAAACCATTTTCCGACCGGCAAGACCCTGCACCTCTATATCAATCCCGGCGATCGCAAGGTGCATCCCGATGCGCTGGCGGTGCACGGCATCACGGACGAGTCGCTGAAGGACAAGCCGGTCTTCGCGGACGTGGTGGATGCGATCCTGGACTTCTTCGGCGAGGCGCGCTGGGTGGCGCACAATGCCAACTTCGACATGGGCTTCATCAATGCCGAGCTCGACCGCCTCGGCCGGCCGCCGATCCTGCAGGAGCGGGTGACTGACACGCTGGCGCTGGCGCGCCGGAAACACCCGATGGGGCCGAACTCGCTCGATGCGCTCTGCCGGCGCTACGGCATCGACAATTCGCACCGCACGCGGCACGGCGCGCTGCTCGACTCCGAACTGCTCGCCGAAGTCTATATCGAGATGATCGGCGGCCGGCAGGCGGCCCTTGGCCTCGGCTCGGCGGAAAGCGGCCGCAAGACGCTGGTCGAGACGGAAGACGAGGTCATCCAGCCGCTCGGCGTGCGGCCGAAGCCGCTGGCCCCAAGGTTGACCGAGGAAGAGCGCGCCGCCCATGCGGCCATGGTCGCCACGATGCGCGACAAGGCGATCTGGGCGAAATACGAAGCCTGACGCCAAACGAATCAAAAGAAACTCGGCAAAGAAAAACCCCCGGCCACTGGGTAGCCGGGGGTTTTTCCTTTGAAGTCGATGGGGCCTTAGTTGGCCTGGACCTTCGCCTTGACCTGTTCTTCGGCCATGCGCTGGGTGAACATCTGGGCGAAATCGATCGGGTCGATCATCAGCGGCGGGAAGCCGCCATTGCGGGTCGCGTCGGAGATGATCTGGCGGGCGAAGGGGAAGAGCAGGCGCGGGCACTCGATGAAGAGCACCGGCAGCATGTGTTCCTGCGGGAAGCCGGTGACGCGGAAGACGCCGCCATAGGCAAGCTCGGCGTTGAACAGCATCTTGTCGCCGTCCTTGGCCTCTGCGTTCAGCGAGAGGATAACGTCGAAGTCCGTTTCCGACATCGGGTTGGCATTGACGTTGACGCTGATATTGATCGCCGGGGCCTTGTCACGGGCCTGGAGCGACCGCGGTGCACCGGGGTTTTCGAAGGAGAAGTCCTTCACATACTGCGCCAGGATGTTGAGCGAGGGGCTCGCGGCGTTGTTCTCGGTTGCTGCGTCGGTCATGGAAAGATCCTCGGGGACTCTGGAAAGTCAGGCCATCTAGCATTTCAGCCCCGGCCTTACAACCCTTGGACCTTCCGGCCGGCAGCCCTTTGCCCTCAGGGCCGGTCGTCGCGCTGGAAGTCGGTTTCGTCGAGATCGATCGTGCGCTGCGGGCCGGTTTTCGGCCTATTGTCTGGCCGCGCGCCGCCGATGTCGACCACGACCACGTTGCGCATCAGCCGGTTCCAGAGAAAGGTGCGCACCGGCGGTAGGAACAGTGCGAGGCCGATGATATCGGTGAGGAAGCCGGGGATCAAAAGCAGGATGCCGGCGACGACGATCATCGCCCCGTCGAGCAGCTCCTTGCCGGGCGCGCGCCCGGTCTGTGCCGATTGCCGCAGCCGGGTCAGCACGCCGAAACCCTGGATGCGCATCAGCACGATGCCGACGACGGCCGCAAGCACGACCAGCGACAGGGTGGAGAAAAGCCCGATCCGCCGCCCGACGAGGATGAAACAGGCGATCTCCGCGAGCGGCAGCAGAAGAATGAAGAAAGGAATAAGAAGTCTCAGCATGCCCCGTAATCTCGCACAGATTCGCGCGTGCCGATACTGGCGGCACGGTTTCGGCCGCTTTCACGTCATCGCCATTTGAATGATCGGTCTTTGCGGACTATATGGGGAAGGAACAAGAAAAACCAAAACGGCTGCGGATCGATAATGGGCTCATTCGACTTTGTAACGATTTTCTTCCTGGTGGCTGCGGTTGTCATCTTCCTGCAGCTGCGCAGCGTGCTCGGCCGGCGTACCGGCAGCGAGCGCCCGCCGTTCGATCCGTACTCTAAGCGCGAGACCGTCAGCGAGGCTGATTCGGCCGATCGCGGCAAGGTGGTCACGCTGCCGCGGCGCGACGGCTCGGACGAAGAGGAAAATCCCTACGCCTCCGTCGATGGCTTTGCCGCCCCCGGCACGCCCCTCAACGAGCAGCTGCGCTCGGTGGTCAAGGTCGATCCTTCCTTCAACCCGAAGGAATTCGTCAATGGCGCCCGCATGGCCTATGAGATGATCGTCGTCGCCTTTGCCGACGGCGACCGCAAGGCGCTGAAGAACCTGTTGTCTCGCGAAGTCTACGAGGGCTTCGACGCCGCCATCTCGGAACGCGAGAGCAAGGGCGAGGTCGTGCGCTCCAGCTTCGTCGGCATCGAGAAGGCCGATATCGTCAGCGCCGAGGTCAAGGACAGCGAAGTCAACGTGACGCTGCGCATCATCAGCCAGTTGATTTCCGCCACCTATGACAAGTCAGGTGCGCTGGTCGAAGGCGATGCGGAGACGGTGGCCGAGGTCAACGACCTGTGGACCTTCGCCCGCGACATCCGCTCGCGCGACCCGAACTGGAAGCTGATCGCCACCGAATCGGAAGGCTGAGCGGGGCCAAGCCATGGAGTATCGCCTGGTTCCGGCCCGGTTTTCGGCGCTTCCCGGCTGGGACGAGGACGACCCGACGCCGCTGATGGCGGCAATGGGCCGCTGTCGAGACCACATCCGCACCGTAAAACCCTACAAGACAGGCTCGCTCGGCATCTCCGCCGGCGAGCTTTTGGTGTTGCTGGATGCAGCGGCCGACGAAAAACCGGAAGGCCCGGCGGCGGTCCGCGCTTTCTTCGAAGCCCATTGCGTGCCGTTCCTGATTGAGAAGGCGGACGGCTCCCCCGGTTTCGTCACCGCCTTCTACGAGCCGGAAGTGGCGGTGCGCGCCGCGCCGGATGCGGAATACCGCTATCCTTTCTATGCCCGGCCCGACGACCTGGTCGATATCGACGACGACAATCGCCCGGCCGCTTTCGCGCCGGGTTTTGCATTTGGGCTGCAAAAGGCCGGAGAGCTCGTCGAACATCCGGATCGCGGCGAGATCGAGCGCGGTTATCTCGCCGGCCGCGGGCTGGAAATCGCCTATGCGCGCTCGAAGGTGGATGTGTTCTTCGCCCATGTGCAGGGCGCTGCCCGCCTCGTCTATCTGGACGGCGCGATGAAGCGCATCACCTATGCCGGCAAGTCGGGCCATCCTTTCTCGCCGATCGGCAAGCTCCTGATCGATCGCGGCGAGATCGACGCCGCCACCGTCTCCATGGCCTCGATCCGCGACTGGCTGGCGCGGCATGAGGATCAGGTGGACGACGTGCTCTGGCACAACCGCTCCTTCATCTTCTTCAAGGAAGCCGCGGTCGACGATCCGTCGCTCGGGCCGATCGCCGCCGCCAAGGTGCCGCTCGTTGCCGGCCGGTCGCTTGCGGTCGACCGGCTGATCCACACCTTCGGCCTGCCCTTCTTCCTGTCGAGCGACAGCCTCAACCATATGGACGGCGGCAAACCCTTCCGGCGGCTGATGCTGGCGCTCGATACGGGTACGGCGATCGTCGGCCCGGCGCGCGGCGACATCTTTACCGGTTCGGGGGATGCGGCGGGGGCGCTGGCGGGCCATGTCCGCAATGCCGCGACCTTCCACATCCTCATCCCCAGGGCGGCGGCGGAGAGATACCTCCATGCCGAAGGATAAGGCGCTCTCCAGCGAAGACCGCATCCTCTGGGGCAAGGTGGCGCGCAGCACGCGGGCAATGCCGGGCAAGCTCGATGCCTTGACGGAGTTCGAGGCGGCCTTTGCCGAAAAGCCCGAGGCGCAGAAGTCCCCGGAGCCGGAACCGAAGAAGAAGCCCGGCAAGGCGGCCGAGGGCATCGCGCTCACCCCGTCGCGTGACAAGGAGGTCCGGCACCACCCGATGGAGCGGCCGGTCAAGCGCAAGATCGCCAAGGGGCACCTGGCACTCGAAGCGCGCATCGACCTGCACGGCATGATCCAGAGCGAGGCGCACGGTTTCCTGCTCGGCTTCCTCATCAAGGCGCATGAGCGCGGCTTGCGCCATGTGCTGGTCATCACCGGCAAGGGCACCTCGCTCGGCAGCGACGGTGCCTTGAAGCGCGCGGTGCCGCTGTGGTTCTCGCTGCCGGAGTTTCGCCCGCTGATCTCCTCCTACGAGCCGGCGGCGCGCAACCATGGCGGCGAGGGTGCGCTCTATGTGCGGCTTGCCCGCCAGCCGGGGGAGAAGCGATGACGACACCCTTCGGCAAGGCCGTGCGGCACCTGCGCGACCGCAAGGGCGTCTCGCAGAAGGAGATGGCGCTGGCGCTCGGCGTCAGTCCGGCCTATCTTTCGGCGCTGGAGCACGGACGGCGCGGAACGCCGAGCTTCGATTTCCTCCAGCGCGTCGCCGGTTATTTCAACGTGATCTGGGACGAGGCGGAAGAACTTTTCCGCATTGCGCAGATTTCCGACCCGCGCGTCGTGGTCGATACGGCCGGCCTTCCGCCGGAATATACGGCCTTTGCCAACCGGCTTTCGGCTGAAATCGGCAGCCTGCCGCCCGAGACGGTGCGTCGCCTCGCCGGCATTCTCGAAAAAGCATGCAATTCCCGGGCAAAACCCCGTTGATCCCCTGAATTCTGCCGTGTTTACCCCCTCTCTGATTTGGAACTTCAGGGCAAAATCCCTATATTCGCAAGACCCGGAAAGCCGTGATTCGCCGCGCTTCCCGTCTTCCGCGACAACCTGGAAAGACTTCTGAATGACTGACACACCCGAGACCGAAAACGGCCCGGCCGAGTATGGCGCAGATTCGATCAAGGTCCTGAAGGGGCTTGATGCGGTGCGCAAGCGCCCGGGCATGTATATCGGTGACACGGATGACGGTTCGGGTCTGCATCACATGGTCTACGAAGTCGTCGACAACGCGATCGACGAGGCGCTGGCCGGCCATGCGGATATCGTGACCGTCACGCTGAACGCGGACGGATCGGTGACGGTAACCGACAACGGCCGCGGCATCCCGACCGACATCCACAAGGAAGAAGGCGTTTCGGCGGCCGAGGTCATCATGACCCAGCTCCACGCCGGCGGTAAGTTCGACCAGAATTCCTACAAGGTTTCGGGCGGCCTGCACGGTGTGGGCGTTTCCGTGGTGAATGCGCTCTCGGTCAAGCTGAAGCTGAAGATCCGCCGCGCGGGAAAAATCCACGAGATGAGCTTCACCCATGGCGTGGCCGACAGCCCGCTGGTGGTGACCGGTGATTGCGGCAACGAGACCGGCACGGAAGTGACCTTCCTGCCCTCGTCGGACACCTTCACCAACATCGAATTCGTCTATTCGACGCTGGAGCACCGCCTGCGCGAACTCGCCTTCCTGAATTCCGGCGTGCGCATCCTGCTTACCGATCGCCGCCACTCGGATATCAAGCAGGACGAGCTGATGTATGAGGGCGGCCTCGAAGCCTTCGTGCACTATCTCGACCGTGCCAAGAAGTCGCTGGTCTCCAAGCCCATCGCCATCCGCGGCGAAAAGGACGGCATTACCGTCGAAGTGGCCATGTGGTGGAACGACAGCTACCACGAGAACGTGCTCTGCTTCACCAACAACATCCCGCAGCGCGACGGCGGCACGCATATGGCGGGCTTCCGCGGCGCGCTGACCCGCCAGGTCGTCTCCTATGCCGATACGTCCGGCATCATGAAGCGCGAAAAGGTGACGCTGCAGGGCGAGGATTGCCGCGAAGGGCTGACGGCGGTGCTGTCGGTCAAGGTGCCGGATCCGAAATTCTCCTCGCAGACCAAGGACAAGCTCGTCTCGTCCGAGGTTCGCCCGGTCGTCGAAAACCTCGTCAACGAGGCGCTCTCCACCTGGTTCGAGGAACATCCGTCGGATGCGAAAATCCTCGTCGGCAAGGTGGTGGAAGCCGCCGCCGCCCGCGAAGCCGCACGCAAGGCCCGCGAACTGACGCGGCGCAAGGGCGCGCTCGACATCTCGTCGCTGCCCGGCAAGCTCGCCGACTGCTCCGAGCGTGACCCGGCCAAGTCGGAAGTCTTCCTTGTCGAGGGTGATTCGGCCGGCGGCTCGGCCAAGCAGGGCCGTTCGCGCGAAAACCAGGCCATTCTTCCGCTGCGCGGAAAAATCCTGAATGTCGAGCGCGCGCGTTTCGACAAGATGCTGTCCAGCCAGGAAATCGGCACGCTGATCACCGCGCTCGGCACGTCGATCGGCAAGGACGAGTTCAACGCCGACAAGCTGCGCTACCACAAGATCATCATCATGACGGACGCCGACGTGGACGGCGCCCATATCCGCACCCTGCTGCTCACCTTCTTCTTCCGGCAGATGCCGGAGCTGATCGAGCGCGGGCACCTCTACATCGCCCAGCCGCCGCTCTATAAGGTGGCGCGCGGCAAATCGAGCCAGTACCTGAAGGACGAGAAGGCGCTGGAAGAGTACCTGATCAATGCGGGTCTCGACGATGCGACGCTGGAGCTCGGCTCCGGCGAGGTGCGCGCCGGCCAGGATATCCGCGAGCTGATCCAGGACGCGCTGCGCCTGCGCACGCTGATTGATGGCCTGCATTCGCGCTACAGCCGCTCGATCGTCGAACAGGCGGCGATTACCGGGGCGCTGAACCTCGAACTCAGCCATGATCGCGACGCCTTTGCCGCCAAGGCGCAGGAGGTGGCCCGCCGCCTCGACCTGATCGCCGAGGAGACCGAACGCGGCTGGACCGGTTCGGTCGCGACGGACGGTGGCCTGCGCTTCGAGCGCATGGTGCGCGGTGTCAAGGAGTTCGCCCATATCGACATGGCGCTGATCGGCTCGGCCGATGCCCGCCACATCGACCAGCTCTCGGCGCGCTTCCTGGAAACCTACACGGTGCAGCCGGTGCTGCGCCGCAAGGATGGCCAGGTGGAAATCACCGGCCCGCGCGCCCTGCTCGACGCTGTCTTCGCCGCCGGGCGCAAGGGCCTGTCGATGCAGCGCTACAAGGGTCTCGGCGAGATGAATGCCGAGCAGCTCTGGGAAACGACGCTCGACCCGAACGTCCGCTCGCTCCTGCAGGTGCGGGTGCCAGATGCGACGGATGCCGACGGTCTCTTTGCCCGCCTGATGGGCGACGAGGTGGAGCCGCGCCGCGACTTCATCCAGGAAAATGCGCTGAGCGTCGCCAACCTCGACATCTGATCCCTAAAGAGCCGCCGCGAGGCGGCTCTTTCATTTCAGGGGTCAGGCGGAAAACCGGCCTTCGGAAACGAACTCTTCGACCGCCTTGCGCCCGCTCGGCATCTCGCGCTTCATCAGGTCCTCCGGCAGCGTCTCCTTGGGCGCGATCTTGCCGATGGCGACCGCCGCCTCCACGCGAAAACTCTCCGGAACATCCAGAACGTCCATGGCCTTCGCGCGGTCGATGCCGCCCATGCCGTGGGCGTGGTAGCCGGCATGGATGGCCTGGAGGGCGAGATAGGCCCAGGCGGCACCCGTATCGAAGGCGTGGGTATAGGCCGGGCGCATTTCGCCGTCGGCATTCTTGCGGTGGGTCTGGGAGATGATCACGGCGAGCACGGCGGCCTTGTCCGCCCAGCGGCGGTTGCCCTCGTCGAGCGTCTGGTAGATCGCCTCGAAGGCATCGGTGCCGCGATGGCCGTAGACGAAGCGCCAGGGCTGGCCGTTGGCGGCCGAAGGCGCCCAGCGCGCCGCCTCGAACAGGGACAACAGCGTCTCCTGCGGCATGGCCTCGCCGGTGAAGGCGCGCGGCGACCAGCGGTCGAGGAAAATGGGGTCGATGGCGTGATCTGCGGTGCGGCCGGTCTTTTCAGTCATTGCAGTCCTCGAATGTGGGTTTTTTCCGGGTGAACTCTAGACCCGGCGCCCGCCCGCGCGAAGCGGTAAAATCACCTCTCTGTCGCATTGTCGAACGGGGGGCGGAGGCAATATAACGCTTGGCGAACACGTCAGAACGGCATCGCGAAATGGGAGATATCCGATGAGCTTCAAAGACCCGAGCCTGCTTCGCCAGGCAGCCCTGGTGGGCACCCGCTGGATCGAAGCGGATTCGAGCGGCATAGCGGTGAAGAACCCCGCGACCGGCGAACTCGTCGGCTACGTGCCGAAACTCGGCGCGAAGGAGACGAAGGAAGCGATCGACGCCGCTGCCGCCGCGCAGAAGGGCTGGGCCGCCCGCACGGCCAAGGAACGCTCGGCCGTGCTGCGCAAGTGGTTCGACTTGATGATCGAGAACAAGGACGATCTCGGCCGCATCCTGACGATGGAACAGGGCAAACCGCTGGCGGAAGCCACCGGCGAAATCGTCTATGGCGCGAGCTTCGTCGAATGGTTCGCAGAAGAGGCGCGCCGCGTCTATGGCGACATCATCCCCGGCCACCAGAAGGACAAGCGCCTTCTGGTGATGAAGCAGCCGATCGGCGTCGTCGCGGCGATCACGCCGTGGAATTTCCCGAATGCCATGATCACCCGCAAGGCAGGCCCGGCCTTCGCTGCCGGCTGCGCCATGGTGCTGAAGCCCGCCTCGCAGACGCCGTTTTCCGCCATCGCCATCGCGATCCTCGCCGAGCGCGCCGGCCTGCCCGCCGGCCTGTTCAGCGTCATCACGGGCTCCGCCCGCGAGATTGGCGCGGAGATGACCGCCAACCCGATCGTGCGCAAGCTCACCTTCACCGGCTCGACGGAAATCGGCGCCGAGCTCTACAAGCAGTGCGCCCCGACCATCAAGAAGCTCGGCCTCGAACTCGGTGGCAATGCGCCCTTCATCGTTTTCGACGATGCGGATCTCGATGCGGCCGTCGAAGGCGCGCTGATCGCCAAGTTCCGCAACAACGGCCAGACCTGCGTCTGCGCCAACCGCATCTATGTGCAGGATGCGGTCTATGACGCCTTCTCCGAAAAGCTCGCCGCCGCCGTCGGCAAGCTGAAGACCGGCAACGGCTTTGACGAAGGCGTGGTCCTCGGCCCGCTGATCGACCAGTCGGCGCTGGAAAAGGTCGAGGAACACGTGTCCGACGCGCTGAAAAAGGGCGGCCGGGTCGTGCAGGGCGGCAAGCGCCATGCGCTCGGCGGCACCTTCTATGAAGCGACTGTCATTGCCGACGTGACGACCGACATGGCCGTCGCCCGCGAAGAGACCTTTGGACCGGTCGCGCCGCTCTTCCGCTTCAAGGACGAGGATGACGTCATCACCCAGGCGAACGACACGGAATTCGGCCTCGCCTCCTATTTCTATGCCAAGGAACTGTCGCGCGTCTTCCGCGTCGCCGAGGCGCTGGAATATGGCATGGTCGGCGTCAATACCGGCCTGATCTCCACGGCGGAAGCGCCCTTTGGTGGCGTCAAGCTGTCCGGTCTCGGCCGCGAAGGCTCGAAATACGGCATCGAGGAGTTCATGGAAGTCAAATATGTCTGCCTCGGCGGCATCGCCTGAGCAGCATCCATCGTGAAGATCCGGCCGGCATTATGCCGGCCGGTTTCCGTTTTGAGAGGGAAAGATCGTGGCAGCACCCAGAAACGCCTTCAAGGCGGCCCTTCGCGAGGGCCGGTTCCAGCTCGGCCTGTGGGTGGCGCTCGGCAGCGCCTATGCCGCGGAAATCCTCTCGGGCAGCGGTTATGACTGGCTGCTGATCGACGGCGAGCACGGCCCGAACGACATGCCGCTGATCAGCGCGCAGATCGGCGCGCTGCGCCATTCGCCGAGCCACGCCATGGTGCGCCCGCCGATGGGCGAGGCCTGGCTGTTGAAGCAGCTGCTCGATCAGGGCGTGCAGACGTTCCTCATTCCGATGGTCGAATCGGCGGCCGAGGCGGAGGCGCTGGTGCGCGCCGTGCGCTATCCGCCCCATGGCATTCGCGGTGTCGGCGCCGGCCTTGGCCGAGCGAGCGACTTCAACCGTGTGCCGGATTATCTCGCAACCGCCAACGACGAAATCTGCCTGATCGTGCAGATCGAAAGCCGCGCCGGCCTTGCCGCGATCGACGAGATTGCCGCGGTGGAGGGTGTCGACGGCCTGTTCATCGGCCCGTCGGACCTCGCAGCCGACATGGGGCTGCTGGGCGAACCCGGCGCACCGGAGGTTCTGGCGGCCATCACCGATGCCTTCCAGCGCATCAAGGCGGCCGGCAAGGCGCGGGGCATCATGACCGTGTCGCTGCCGCAGGCCGAAATCTACCGCGATCTCGGTGCGGATTTCATGGCGATCGGCACCGACGTCACCTGCCTCGTCTCCGCGGCTGATGGCCTGCGCCGCCGCTTCCTCGGCGAGGAGAAGGCGGGCGAACGCAGCGGCTACTGAGCCGCCACGATGGCCGTGAGCCTGGGCATCGGCACGTCCGGCGTCCAGGCCTTGAAGTCGACGATGCGGCGAACCAGCTTTTCCGCATGGTGGTTGGCGATCTCGCGCATGCGGTGCTCCAGAAACGGATTGTCGAAGCGCTCCAGCGTTGCCGCCACATAGTCTTCCGCCTGTTTGCCCAGCCCCTTGGCGGCGAAACCGGGAATCACCTCATCGCGATAGATCGTTAGAAGCCTCTCGCGAATGCCGGCATCGCCAAGGATTGCCTTCACCGTTTCCTCCGCCGGCCGGTTTTCCTTCATCCAGATATCCGCCAGCACCGTATGGCCGAGATTGAGGATGTGCAGCTTGAGCTTTTCGTAGGGCGTCAGGTCATCGACGACGAGAATGTTCGCGTGCCTGCACGGCACGGTCAGGCCCGGCTGATTTTCGATCGCCCAGAGCGCATAGGGTTCCGCAATCGCGCCGGCCGGCTCGATGGGTTCCGAAACGATGCGGTCGACCAGCGTATTCGCCCAGATCACCTTTTCCGATAGCCAGGCCGAGAATGCAGAATCCGGGTAACGATCGGCTTGCAGCCCGAGCACGTGTCGCTTCAATACCTCGCCGTTTCGCGAGATGAGCTCGCAGGGCAGCATGGTCAGCCGGCGCCCGCCCGCCTGAAAGCGGGCATGCAGCAGCGCCAGCAATTTCCCCGGGAAGGAGGCCGGCACCGCGTCGGCGAGATCGACCTGCCCGATCCTGTAGCCGGTATCGCCGGTATTGGAGAGCACGACCTCGGATTCGTCGCAGAAGACGCGGACGACCTCGTCCCAGTCGCTCGCCGTCGAAAGCGTGCGGGCGACGCTGGTGACATGCTGTTCGCGGTTGATCTCCCGCCCGTCCTTGCGCCCGCGCACGATGACAGGAAAGCCGCCCGGTGCCGCAAGGGCCGCAAGCCGGCCGGCGCGTTCCGGCGAACCTGTCGTCTGGACGACGGTGATGCGGCCAAGCGCTTCGCCCTTCTCCAGCGCTTCGCTGACGAAGAGATCCGCATGGGCCTGCAAAAAGCGGCTGGTTCCGAATTGCAGGATGGGGGTTCGCATGGCGGTCTCGTCAGTTGATGGATTGCAGCAGGGTTTCGCGCGCCGATTTCAGGTGGCGCCGGCAGGCATCCTCGATCTGTGTGGGATCGCGTGAGCGCAATGCCGCGATATAGGCGAGGTGTTCCTCCATTGCCCTTGCATTACGCTGGCGGGCATTCGTTTTGTTCCACTGGTAGTGATAGTGGAAGACGATGGCGATGACGTCGTAGAAATCGACGATGAAACGGTTCTTCGAAGCGCGGTGCACCAAGAGGTGGAAGCGCTCGTCGAGCTCGGAGAAATCCAGGTAACGATTTTCGATATCGCCGAGAATGGCGTGATGCACTGACTCGATCGCATCGAGTTCCAGCCAGGCGGGATGCTCCGCCGGCAGGCGCGCGAAGGCGGCGGCCGAGCGCAGCTCGAACATTTCGCGCACCTCCGTCAGTTCCAGCGCGAATTCGCGGGTAAAGCCCTTCAGCACCCAATGGCTGTTCGGCCGCTTCTCGATGAGGCCGAAGCGGCTGAAGCGGATGAGGAATTCGCGCACGCTGGTGGTGCCGATGCCGATCTCGCGCGCCAGTTCCAGCTCGTTGATCTGCATGCCCGGCTCCGCGCCGCCGGCGAGAATCCGGCGCATGAAGCTGCGCTCGATGATTTCGGAGAGCGAATCCGTCTCTTCCGTCGGAAAATAATCGGAGGCGAGCGGCTTGCGCAGCACGATCTTGCGGCGCTTCTCCCAGGCGAGCAGCCCGACATCTTCAAGCCGGGTCAGGATCGCGCGCACGGTCGTGCGGCTCACGCCGAGCGCGGCGCCAAGCTCGGGCTCCGAGGGCAGGCTTGCCGATTGCTCGAGCAGCTTGACGCAGCGATTGAAGGCGTCCTTGAAGACGTTGTTCTGTTTGGCCATGGGTGCCGCCGGTTCCTGGGATGTCGCGTCCCTTAATGGCTGATCGGGCAAATGACCAGGCGACCAGCCGCATCGCGTCCGCCCGTCGGCATCTCCGTTTCCTCCTTCGTGCATATTACCCATTGACGATGATCTGTCTATTGCCGATAAAAGACAAATGCCGGCGAGAGGACGCCGGCCGGGAGGATGCATGAAAACGCGGACCATCGGCAGGACGGGCCTCGCCGTGACCGAATATGGTTTCGGCACCGCAGCGCTTGGCGGGCTCTACCGGGCCTGCCCGCGTGATACGGCGATGGCGACGCTCGATGCCGCCTGGCAGGAGGGCGTGCGCTATTTCGACACCGCGCCCTGGTATGGCTTCGGCCTGGCGGAGCGCCGCACTGGCGATTTCCTGCGCGACAAGCCGAAGGGCAGTTACGTGCTGTCCAGCAAGGTCGGCCGCATCATGGTGCCCGTCGCCGACGACAAGGTGCCGGCCTACGGCTATGTCGATCCGCTGCCCTTCGATGTGCATTACGACTACAGCTACGATGGCATCATGCGCTCGGTCGAACTCAGCCATGCGCGGCTTGGGCTGAACCGCATCGACATGCTCTATGTGCACGATATCGGTGTCTATACGCACGGTGCCGAGCGCAACGCCGTTCACCTGCGCGCGCTTCTCGACTCCGGCTTGAAGGCGCTGGAAGAGCTCAAGTCCTCCGGCGCCATCAAGGCCTTCGGGCTCGGCGTCAACGAGGTGCCGGTCTGCCTGGATGTGCTGCGGCATGCCGATCTCGACTGCATCCTGCTTGCCGGGCGCTATACGCTGCTCGACCGTTCCGCGGCCGCGGAGCTTCTGCCGCTCTGCGAGGAGAAGGGCACCTCCCTCGTGGTGGGCGGCGTGTTCAATTCCGGCATCCTGGCGACGGGTCCGGTCGAAGGCGCGCATTTCGACTATATGCCGGCAACGCCGGAGGTGGCGGGCAAGGTGCGCGCGATGATGGAGATCGCGCGCGGGCAGCATGTGCCGCTCGCCGCACCGGCGCTGAAATTTCCGCTGGAGCATCCCGCCGTCGCTTGCGTGCTTCTGGGCACGGCGAAGCGGGAGAGCCTTCATCGCAATATGGCGCTCGCGCGCATGACGTTCTCGAAAGACATTTATCCGGCTTTCGAGCCGCATATACTCGTTGCGCCGGAACTGGGAGACGACGCCGTCCGGCAATGATTTCGATCTGGGAGGATCGGCAGAACCATGTTGAAGGGTATTCATCCGCTGCTCGGGCCGGACCTGCTGCACGCGATCAGGACCATGGGCCATGGCGACGACATCGTCATTGCGGACGCGAATTTTCCGTCGAGTTTTCTCGGCCCTAAGGTGATCCGGGCGGACGGCGTCGATGCGGTGTCGATCACCGAGGCCATCCTTGCCCATATGCCGCTCGATACCATCGTGCCCGAGGCGGCCTGGCGCATGGAGGTCGTCGGTGATCCGGCCGCGGTGCCGGAAATTTGCGTCACTTTCCAGGATCTCGTGCAGCGGCTCGCCGGCGACTTCACGGTGCATGCCGTCGAGCGCTTCGCCTTCTACGAGATGGCGAAGAAGGCCGCCTATATTGTCGCCACGACGGAGTTCCGGCTTTATGGCAATATCATTCTGAAGAAGGGTGTCGTGCACCCGCATGAGGTCTACCGGGTCTGAACACCTGCGGCCACCGTTTGGGAGGACGGATGGCGATGACTGGAATGCCTGAAAGGACACGGTTTTTTGCAAGGGATTGCTTGCTTGCCAAGGAGGGCAGGCGGGTATAGCGTGGAGCAATACTGTTTTTTATCGATAAAAGATCGAGTTGTCCGCTTCCTGCGACGCGATCGCATAAGCAACAGGGAGCACTAGAGAGGAGAAATCTGATGAGCATTGTAAGATCGCTTCTGTCTCGCCGCGCCTTTACGGCGCTGGCGGGTGCCGCAGTCCTCGCCACCATGGCCCCTGCCGCGTCCTTCGCGCAGGAAGTCACCATCCCGATCATCGTCAAGGACACCACGTCCTTCTACTGGCAGATCGTGCTTGCGGGCGCGCGCGCCGCCGGCAAGGATCTCGGTGTCAACGTGCCGGAGCTCGGCGCGCAGTCGGAATCCGACATCAACGGCCAGATCAGCATTCTCGAAAACGCCGTCGCGGGTGGCCCGGCCGCCGTCGTCATCTCGCCGACGGAGTTCAAGGCGCTCGGCAAGCCGGTCGACGAAGCGGCAAAGTCCGTGCCGATCATCGGCATCGACTCCGGCGCGGATTCGAAGGCCTTCACCTCGTTCCTGACGACCGACAACGTGCAGGGCGGCCGCATCGCCGCCGATGGCCTTGCCGCGGCGGTCAAGGCCGCAACCGGCAAGGAAGAGGGCGAGATCGCCATCATCACCAGCCTGCCGGGCGTCGGCTCGCTCGACCAGCGCCGTGAAGGCTTCCTGGATCAGATCAAGACCAAATATCCGGGCCTCAGCGTCGTGGCTGACAAATATGCGGATGGCCAGGCGACCACCGGCCTCAACATGATGACCGACCTCATCACCGCCAACCCGAACCTCGTCGGCGTCTTCGCCTCCAACCTTATCATGGCGCAGGGCGTGGGCCAGGCGATCGCGGAAAACAAGCTCGGCGACAAGATCAAGGTCATCGGTTTCGACTCGGATGAAAAGACCGTCGGCTTCCTCAAGGAAGGCGTGCTCGCCGGCCTCGTCGTGCAGGATCCGTACCGCATGGGCTATGACGGCGTGAAGACGGCGCTCGCGGTCTCCAAGGGCGAAAAGGTGGAAACCTTCGTTGATACCGGCGCCAACCTGGTGACCAAGGAAAACATGGCCGATCCGAAGATCGACGCCCTGCTGAACCCAAAGATCTGATCGGTTTCATGCACGGCGTTTGACGATCTCCCGCCCGGGCCGCATGATCCGGGCGGGACGCTTTCCACGCAGTCGGGAGGAGACAGCGATGAGCAGCCTTGAAGAGCTCAGCCATCGGCACGAAGACGAGGCGAAACTCGCCGAATCCGAAACGGTGCCGCGCGGCGCACCAATCCTCGAACTGCGGGGACTTCAAAAGAAATACGGCCTCGTCGAAGCGCTGAAGCCGGCGACGGTGACGTTCCTGGCGGGCGAAATCCACGCCATCGTCGGCGAAAACGGTGCCGGCAAATCGACGCTGATCAAACTTCTGACCGGGGTTATCCGGCGCACGGCGGGCGAGGTGTTCTGGTGCGGCAAACCGGTGCAGCTCGCGACCCCCACCGAGGCCATCAAGCGCGGCATCAATGCGGTGCATCAGGAGGTCGTGCTCTGCGCGCATCTCTCCGTCGCGGCCAACATGTTCCTCGGCGACGAGATGGATCGCTACGGCCTGATGCGCAAGGGTGCCATGGAGCGCGCGGCGCAGGCCGTGCTCGACGATCTCGGCTTCCTGCTGCCGGCAGGCGCCCTGCTCGGCAGCCTCACCATCGGCCAGCAGCAGCTCGTGGCCACCGCCAAGGCCGCCATGCGCGGCATCCGCTTCCTCATCTTCGACGAGCCGACCGCCTACCTGACGCGCCAGGAATCCGCCCAGCTTTTCCGGCTCATTCGCCGGCTACGCGACCAGGGCGTGACCATCGTCTACATCAGCCACCGCATGGAAGAGGTCTTCGAGCTCGCCGACCGCGTCTCGGTCCTGCGCGACGGCACCCATGTCGGCACGCGCCTTATCAGCGAGACCAACGACAACGAGCTGATCGCGCTGATGATCAACCGCACGATCGAGCAGATCTACCACAAGGAAAAGGTGCCGATCGGCAAGACCATCGTCGAGACGAAGGGGCTTTCGGGACCCGGCTTCGAGGATGTGTCGCTGACGGTGCGTTCGGGCGAAATCGTCGGCCTCTATGGTTTGATCGGTGCCGGGCGCAGCGAATTCGCGCTCGGCCTCTACGGCCGCCAGCCGCTTTCGGCCGGTGAAGTTTTCTGGGACGGCAAGAAGGTCGACATTCGCAACGAACGCGACGCCATGGAGCTCGGCATCGCGCTGGCGCCGGAAAGTCGTCGCGACCAGGGTCTCTGCCTCAACCTGCCGATCGGCCTCAACATAAACCTGCCGATCTTCAAGCGGTTGAGCTCGGGGCTCGTGATCCGCAAGGGCGACGAGGCGGCAAATGCCGACCAGCAGATCCGCAATCTCAGCATCAAGACGCCGTCGCGCCGCGTGCTCGCCTCCGCCATGTCTGGGGGCAACCAGCAGAAAATCGTCATCGGCAAGTGGCTGAGCCATGGCGCCCGGCTGTTCATCTTCGACGAGCCGACGGTCGGCGTCGATGTCGGCACAAAGGCGGAAATCTACCGCCTGTTCGGCGAGCTTCTGAAAAAGGGCGCCGGCATCATCCTGATCTCGTCCTACCTGCCGGAGGTCTACGAGCTTTCCGACCGGCTGCATGTCTTCCGCGGCGGCCGGCTCGTCGCCAGCCACGACCACCGGGCGGCCTCGCACGAGGACGTCCTGACCCAGGCCATCGGCATTTAGAGCAATACCAGCAAAAGTGCGAAGCGGTTTTGCGTCCGGGATTGCGTGAAAACATGCAGTGCCGCCGCGCGATAAAGGAGAACAAACATGAGCGTGGAGACGACGACGGAAAGCGCACCGGCACCGAAGAAGGGCACGAACATCCTGCTCGGCCTGACGCTGCTCGGCCTTTTGCTGTTCCTCTGGCTGCTGCTCGGCCTGTCGACCAATGCCTTCTGGTCGCCGAACAATATCAGCAACCTGCTGCGCCAGGGCGCCATGACAGCGATCCTCGCGGTCGGCCAGACCTTCGTGATCATCACCGCCGGCATCGACCTTTCGGTCGGCGCCATCGTCGGCTTCACCAGCGTCATCGTCGCCTGGCTGCTCCAGGCGGGCGTGCCGCTCTGGGCGGCGATCATTCTGACGCTGCTGATGGGGGTGGCGATCGGCGCCTTCCATGGCTTCGGCATCGTGCGCATGGGCCTGCCGCCCTTCATCATCACACTCGCCACGCTCACCTCGCTGCGCGGCATCGGCCTGCTCATCACCAACGGCTCGACGATCTCGATCAACCATGAAGGCTTCACCAACTTCTCGCGCACCGATTTCCTCGGCGTGCCGAGCCTGTTCTGGATGGTGATCCTGGTGGCGATCCCGGCCTTCGTCTTCCTGCACCTCTCACGCTGGGGGCGTTATCTCTTCGCGGTCGGCTCGAATGCCGAGGCCGCACGGCTTTCCGGCGTCAATGTCAACCGCACGATCTATCTCGCCTATATCCTGTCTGCCACCTGCGCCGCTTTCGTCGGGCTGCTGCTCGCCTCGCGCATCGGCATCGGCAATGCCACGCAGGCGGAAGGCTGGGAGTTGCAGGCGATCGCCTCGTCGGTCATCGGCGGCACCAGCCTGTTCGGCGCGGTCGGCTCGGTGCACGGGCCGCTGCTCGGTGCCTTCATCCTGGCGACCATCAACAACGGCGCGAACCTCCTGAACGTCAATTCGTTCTGGCAGCGCATCATCACTGGCCTGCTGATCATCGTCATCGTCTATTTCGACCAGCTGCGCCGCCGCGGAAGCCGTTGAGATGAAGACAATCGTCTGCGTCGAGCCCGGCCGCCTGGAGGCGGTCGAGCGGGAGAATCCGGCTACGCTTCCGAAAGGCTGGGTGCGTCTCGCCATCAGCCATGTCGGCATCTGCGGCACCGACTACCATATTTTCGAGGGCAAACACCCGTTCCTCGAATACCCGCGGGTGATGGGCCACGAGGTTTCCGCCACCGTCGTCGATCCCGGCACGAGCGCATTTGCCGTCGGCGCCCCCGTCGTCGTCAACCCGTATTTGTCCTGCGGCACCTGCGTCGCCTGCCGGCAGGGCAAGCCGAACTGCTGCATGGCGATCCGTGTGCTCGGCGTGCATACGGATGGCGCCTTCTGCGAGGAGATCGTGCTGCCGGCGGATAATCTTTATCCGGCTGATGGCCTTTCCCTGGAAGCGGCCGCGACCGTCGAATTCCTGGCGATCGGTGCCCACGCGGTCCGCCGTTCGCAGGCGCCGGCCGGGTCTCGTGCGCTGGTCATCGGCGCCGGCCCGATCGGCCTCGGCACCGCGCTCTTCTCGCGTATCGCCGGCCATGCAGTGACGCTGATGGACACATCCGCCGAACGCCTTGCCATCGCCGCCGAGCGTTTTGGTTTTACCAGCGGCATTCTGGCGGGAGACGCCGCTGCCGCGGCGGTATCCACGGCGACCGGTGGCGATGGTTTCGATGTCGTCTTCGACGCGACGGGTTATGCAAAATCGATGGAGGCGGCCTTCGCCTATGTCGCCCATGGCGGCGCCCTGGTGCTCGTCAGCGTCGTCAAGGACGAGATCCGCTTTTCCGATCCGGAATTCCACAAGCGCGAGATGACGCTGGTCGGCAGCCGCAATGCCACGCGCGCCGATTTCGAGCATGTCATGGCAAATATCCGCGCCGGCCAGGTGCCGGTCGAGGCGCTCGTCACCCACCGCACCACGCTCGACCGCGTGCCCGTGGACCTCGCCCGCTGGGCGACGGAAAAATCGGGTCTCATCAAGGCCATTGTGCGCGTCGCAGCATAGGGCGGCGTGATCTCTTACCCGCTGGATTTGTTCATGTCCGCGAAAGGTCTGCGGCCTACCATGCTCTCGGACCGGTCGGCTCCGGTCTGTTGCTCCGCAGCGAAAACGTGTTAGTCTTTCGCACCTGCGGAAACCGGGATGATCCGGACGAGGCGGCCATTCCGGCCTGCACTGTCCAAGACGGGGTGTCGCGTTCAATGTATTATCAGCTCTATGAAATGAACCATGCGATGATGGCGCCCTGGCGCGCCGTCGCGGACCAGATGCGGATGGCCTTCCGCAACCCGCTCAATCCGGTCTCGCACACCTATTTCGGCCGCACCATGGCCGCGGGCTTCGAGGTCCTCGAACGCTCGACCCGGCGATACGGCAAGCCTGAATTCGACCTCCCGACCACGCTCATCGACGGCAAGACGATTTCCGTGCATGAGAAGGTCGTCTGGAAGCAGCCCTTCTGCAATCTCGTGCATTTCGAGCGCTGTTTGCCGGCCGGCCACCGCCGCGATCCAAAAGTGCTGATCGTCGCGCCGATGTCCGGCCACTATGCGACGCTGCTGCGCGGCACCGTCGAAGCGCTGCTGCCGCACGCGGAAGTGCACATCACCGATTGGATCGATGCGCGCATGGTGCCGCTCTCCGACGGCACCTTCGATCTCGACGACTATATCGACTATGTCATCCAGATGCTGCATGCGCTGGGGCCGGATACCCATGTCATCGCCGTCTGCCAGCCGGCCGTGCCGGTGCTGGCCGCCGTCGCCGTCATGGAAGCCGATGACGATCCGCTGTCGCCCTCCACCATGACACTGATGGGCGGACCGATCGACACGCGCATCAACCCGACCGCCGTCAACAAGCTGGCGGAAGAAAAGCCGATCGACTGGTTCCGCGACAATGTTATCATGCCGGTGCCGTGGCCGCAGCCGGGCTTCATGCGCATGGTCTATCCGGGCTTCCTGCAACTTTCCGGTTTCATGTCGATGAACCTCGACCGCCACGTCGTCGCGCACAAGGAGTTTTTCGCCCATCTCGTGAAGAACGATGGCGATGCGGCCGAAAAACACCGGGATTTCTACGACGAGTATCTGGCGGTCATGGACCTGACGGCGGAATTCTATCTCCAGACGGTCGAGACCGTGTTCATGAAACACGCGCTGCCGAAGGGCGAGATGATGCACCGCACGCGTCCCGTCGATACGACGGCGATCCGCAAGGTGGCGCTGCTCACCGTCGAAGGCGAGAACGACGACATTTCCGGCGTCGGCCAGACCCAGGCGGCGCAGACCATCTGCACCAACATTCCGGACGACATGCGCATGCACTACATGCAGCCGGATGTCGGCCATTACGGGGTCTTCAACGGCTCGCGCTTCCGCAAGGAAATCGCGCCGCGCATCCTGTCCTTCATCGCCGAGCATGCCCGCAGCGAGAAGGCAAAGCAGGTGCCGCGCGTCATCAAGGGCGGAAAATCAGGCGCTGCCGCCTGATTTTCTGGGCCGCTTTCAGGCACTTGCCCGAATTTGCCGGGCATTGTCTTGAACGCGATCCATGCTCTGCCCACATCGGAATCGTCGGAAACCAGGGTGGTTTCCGCCGATCGTGAGGAAGATTGCACATGAACCAGTCAGCGCTTATCCGTCCGGACTGGACGCCTGCGACCATCGCCCTGATGGTGCTCGGCTTCGTGGTGTTCTGGCCCCTCGGCCTAGCCATGCTTGCCTACATCATCTTCGGCGATCGCCTGAAATCCTTCAAGAAAGACGCCAACGAGACGGTTGACGGCATGTTTGCCTCCTGCCGCAGCAAATGGGGTGGCCGCCGCGGCGGTTCCTCGTTCCGCAGCGCCACCGGCAATGTCGCCTTCGACGACTGGCGCGATGCCGAACTGTCGCGCCTCGATGAAGAGCGCCGCAAGCTCGACGAGATGCGCGAAGAGTTCGATTCCTACGTCCGCGAGCTTCGCCGCGCCAAGGACCAGGAGGAGTTCGACCGCTTCATGCGCGAACGCCGCGCCTCCGGCCACGGCGACGTCCCGGGCTTCCCGGCAACGTGAGGCGTTGCCTCACCCCTCGTCATGGTCGGGCTTGACCCGAGGATCCACGCGGCACCCGCGGCATGGATGGTCGGGTCAAGCCCGACCATGACGAAAGAGGGGAATAGATTCCCGACCGGCGCCTCGTGCGCCGGTTTTTCGTTGAGGCGTTTCAGTCGGGCCCGAATCGGCTATGAAAGGTGCCATGTTCTCCTCGCTTCGCAAGCCCCGCAAGGCCCTGAAGACGCCGCCTCCGCCGGAGATGCGCGAACTCGACGTCAATGGCCGGCGCCTGCCGCTGACCATCCGGCGCGACCTGCGCGCGACCCGGCTGACGCTGCGCATCGAGCCCGGCGGCCGGGCGCTGCGCATGACGGTGCCGAATGGCGTGCCGGAGCGCGATATCCGCGATTTCCTCGATCGCCACCAGGGCTGGCTGATGACGAAGCTTGCCAAGTTCCGCTCGACCAACGAGCTGGCCGACGGCGGCTATGTCATGATCCGCGGCGTCTCGCACCGCATCGAGGCGACGGGCCGGCTGCGTGGCCTGACGGAGGCCCTGATCATCGATGACGAGGCGGTGCTGCGCGTCGGTGGCATGGAGGAGAGCATCCCGCGCCGCATCAGCGATTTTCTGAAGAAGGAAGCGCGGCTGGAGTTGGACCGGTTGGTCGCCGTTCACGCCGGCCGCGTCGGCAAGCGGGTCAAGTCGCTGACGCTGCGCGACACGCGCAGCCGCTGGGGCTCCTGCTCGGTGGATGGCGCGCTCAGCTTCTCCTGGCGCATAGCCATGGCGCCGCCGCATGTGATCGATTATCTCGCCGCGCACGAAGTGGCGCATCTGCGCGAGATGAACCACAGCCCGGCCTTCTGGACGCTCTGCGAGCAGCTCTGCCCCGGCATGGAAGACGCCAAGCGCTGGCTGAAGCGCAATGGCAGCTTGCTGCACGCGGTCGACTTCGGCTGACGCAATTCAGAATTCAGCGGCGGTCAGCGAGCGCGTCGCGGATTTTCTTGTCGGTATTGTACTGCCCGAGCGCATAGACGGCCCAGATCGCGGCCGGCAGCCAGCCGATCAGCGTGATCTGCAAAATGAGGCAGATAATGCCCGCGATCGGCCGCCCGATGGTGAAAAACACGAGGAAGGGCAGAAGGATGGCGATGATGAGCCGCATGGAGGTCTCCGGTCGATGTCTTTTGTGAATATGGGCCCGCTTGGCGCCCATGCAAGGGTGCCGGTTCGGTTGCCGGTTTCGGGCGATCCACCGCCGTCTTTCGGCTCGACTCTTCGGGAAAATCGTGCGACTTCCCTCCCCATGAAACTCGACATTAAAATCTGCGGACTGAAGACCGAGGAGGCCGTCGACAAGGCCGTTTCGCTCGGTGCCAGCCATATCGGCTTCATCTTCTTTCCCAAGAGCCCGCGCAACATCGAGCCGTCGGACGCCGGACGTCTGGCAGACCGCGTGCGCGGCCGCGTGAAAATCGTCGCCGTGACGGTCAATGCCGACAATGACACGCTGGACGAGATCGTCGACCAGCTTTCGCCGGACATTCTCCAGCTGCATGGCAGTGAAACGCCGGAACGCGTGCTGAACGTCAAGGCGGTCTATGGACTGCCGGTCATGAAGGCCCTTTCGGTGCGCGATGCGGACGATCTGAAGAAGGTCGAGCCCTATATCGGCATTGCCGATCGCTTCCTGTTCGATGCCAAGCCGCCGGCGGGCTCCGAGCTTCCGGGCGGCAATGGCGTGTCCTTCGACTGGACGCTGATGCATTTGCTTGACGGAAGCGTCGATTACATGCTTTCCGGTGGGTTGAACAAGGATAACCTCGCCGAGGCCATCGAGCTCACCGGCGCGCCGGGCATCGATGCCAGTTCCGGGCTCGAAAGCGCCCCGGGCGTCAAGGATCTCGGCCTGATCGAAGCGTTTTTTGAAGCGGCACGAAAAGCGGAACGCGAGACCGCCGTCGCAGGGAGAGGCAAGTGAACCAGTCACCCAACCTGAATTCGTACCGGGAAGGTCCGGACGAGGACGGCCGTTTCGGCATTTTCGGCGGTCGTTTCGTTGCCGAAACCCTGATGCCGCTGATCCTCGAGCTTCAGGACGAATGGGACAAGGCGAAGACCGATCCCGCCTTCCAGGCCGAACTCAAGCATCTCGGCACCCATTATATCGGCCGCCCGAGCCCGCTTTATTTCGCCGAACGGCTGACGGAGCATCTCGGCGGCGCAAAAATCTATTTCAAGCGCGAGGAGCTGAACCACACCGGTTCGCACAAGATCAACAATTGCATCGGCCAGATCCTGCTCGCCAAGCGCATGGGCAAGACGCGCATCATCGCCGAAACCGGTGCCGGCCAGCACGGCGTGGCCTCCGCCACCGTTGCCGCGCGCTTCGGCTTCCCCTGCGTCGTTTACATGGGTGCCACCGACGTCGAGCGTCAGGCGCCGAACGTCTTCCGCATGAAGCTGCTCGGTGCGGAGGTTCGCCCCGTCACCGCCGGCAGCGGCACGCTGAAAGACGCCATGAACGAGGCGCTGCGTGATTGGGTCACCAATGTCGAGGACACCTATTACCTGATCGGCACCGCCGCCGGCCCGCATCCCTATCCGGAGCTGGTGCGCGATTTCCAGGCGGTGATCGGCACGGAAGCCCGCGAGCAGATTCTCGAAGCCGAAGGTCGCCTGCCGGACATGGTCATCGCGGCCGTCGGCGGCGGTTCCAACGCCATCGGCATCTTCCATCCCTTCCTCGACGACAAGAGCGTCCAGATCGTCGGCGTCGAAGCCGGCGGCAAGGGCCTCGATGGTGACCTGCACTGTGCCTCGCTCACCGCCGGTTCGCCGGGCGTGCTGCATGGCAACCGCACCTATCTTCTGCAGGATGCCGACGGCCAGATCAAGGAAGGCCACTCCATCTCCGCCGGCCTCGACTATCCGGGCATCGGCCCCGAACATGCCTGGCTGCACGAAATCGGCCGCGCCGAATATGTGCCGATCATGGACGACGAGGCGCTGGAAGCCTTCCAGCTTCTGACCAGGCTCGAAGGCATCATTCCCGCACTGGAGCCGAGCCACGCCATTGCCGAAGTCATCAAGCGTGCGCCGAAAATGGGCAAGGACCAGATCATCCTGATGAACCTCTCCGGCCGCGGCGACAAGGATATCTTCACCGTCGGCAAGATCCTCGGCATGGAGCTCTAAGATGACCGCACGCATGGACAAACGTTTTGCGGATCTCGCGGCCGTCGGCCGGCCGGCCCTCGTCACCTATTTCATGGGCGGCGATCCGGACTATGCGAGCTCGCTGGAGATCATGAAGGCGCTGCCCAAGGCGGGCTCCGATGTCATCGAGCTCGGCATGGCCTTTTCCGACCCGATGGCCGATGGCCCCGCCATCCAGCTCGCCGGCCAGCGCGCGCTGAAGGCCGGCCAGACGCTCGCCAAGACCCTCCAGATGGCCCGCGACTTCCGCCGGGAAGACGATGCGACGCCGATCGTGCTGATGGGCTATTACAACCCGATCTATATCTACGGCGTCGACCGCTTCCTCGATGATGCGCTGGATGCCGGCGTCGACGGCCTGATCGTCGTCGACCTGCCGCCGGAAATGGACGACGAGCTCTGCATTCCGGCTGTCGCCAAGGGTGTCAATTTCATCCGTCTCGCAACGCCGACGACGGACGAAAAGCGCCTGCCGACCGTGCTGAAGAACACCTCCGGCTTCGTCTACTACGTCTCGATGAACGGCATTACGGGGTCGGCCCTGCCGGATCCGTCGTTGATCGGCGGTGCCGTCGGCCGCATCAAGGCGCATACGGCGCTGCCGGTCTGCGTCGGCTTCGGCGTGAAGACGGCGGAACATGCGCGCGCCATCGGTGCCGCCGCGGATGGCGTCGTCGTCGGCACGGCCATCGTCAACCAGATCGCCTCCAGCCTCACCGCGGATGGCAAGGCCAGCGCCGCCACCGTTGCCGGTGTCGAGACGCTGGTGATGAGCCTCGCCTCGGGCGTGCGCGCATCGCGCCTTGCGGCGGCGGAATAAAGTCCCCACATGGGACGGGATAAAACGGGAGTCTAGACCGTGAACTGGATCACGAACTACGTTCGGCCAAAGATCAACTCGATGCTTGGCCGCCCCAACCGGGATGTTCCGGAAAATCTCTGGATCAAGTGCCCGGAAACCGGCGAGATGGTGTTTCACCGCGATCTCGAAGAAAACAAGTGGGTTATCCCGGCTTCGGGCTACCACATGAAGATGCCGGCGAAGGCGCGTCTCAAGGACCTCTTCGATGACGGCGTCTACGAGTCCCTGCAGCAGCCCAAGGTAGCGCAGGACCCGCTGAAATTCCGTGATTCGAAGAAATACACGGACCGTCTGCGCGATAGCCGCATCAAGACCGATCTGGAGGACACGATCCTCGCCGGCGTCGGAAAGATGCGCGGCGTCAAGCTCGTCGCCGTCGTGCACGAATTCGCCTTCATGGGCGGCTCGCTCGGCATTGCCGCCGGCGAGGCCATCATCAAGGCCTTCGAGCGTGCCATCGCCGAAAAGTGCCCGCTTGTCATGTTCCCCGCCTCCGGCGGCGCGCGCATGCAGGAAGGCATTCTCTCGCTGATGCAGCTTCCGCGCACCACGGTCGCGGTCGAGATGCTGAAGGAAGCGGGCCTTCCCTACATCGTCGTGCTCACCAATCCGACGACCGGCGGCGTCACGGCCTCCTATGCCATGCTGGGCGATATCCACCTTGCTGAGCCGGGTGCGGAAATCTGCTTTGCCGGCAAACGCGTCATTGAGCAGACCATCCGCGAAAAGCTGCCGGAAGGCTTCCAGACGTCGGAATACCTGCTGGAACACGGCATGGTCGACCTCGTCGTCAAGCGCCACGACATTCCCGACACGCTGGCCCGCCTTCTGAAGATTCTGATGAAGAAGCCCGCAACGGTGTCCTCGCCCGTCATCGCGAACGGCGCTGTCGCCATCGCGGCGCAGTAAAAAGCCGCACCGCGCGAGGGCAGCATGTCGATGGTCACGGTCAGCGAAGCGGCAGCGGAGATCGAAAAACTTCTCGGTCTCCATCCCAAGGGGTTCGATCTTTCGCTGGACCGGATCACGCGGCTCCTGTCCGCGCTCGGCGATCCGCATCTGAAACTGCCGCCGGTCATCCATGTGGCCGGCACCAACGGCAAGGGCTCGGTCACCGCCTTCTGCCGCTCGATCCTGGAGGCGCAAGGCCTCAGCGTCCATGTCCACACGTCTCCGCACCTCGTCAACTGGCACGAGCGCTACCGCCTCGGCGTCAAGGGCGGCCGGGGCCAGTTGGTGGAAGACGCCGTGCTGGCCGATGCCGTGCGCCGCGTGGCGGAGGCCAATGGCGGGCAGAAGATCACCGTCTTCGAAATCCTGACGGCCGTCACCTTCGTGCTGTTTTCTGAGCACCCGGCGGATGTGGCGATCATCGAGGTGGGCCTCGGCGGCCGCTTCGACGCGACCAATGTCATGCCGCGTCCCGCCGTTTGCGTCATCATGCCGATCTCGCTCGACCATCAGGCCTATCTCGGCGACCGCGTCGAGCTGATCGCGGCGGAAAAAGCCGGCATCATGAAGCGCGGCGTGCCCGTGGTCATCGGCTACCAGTCGGAAGAGGCCGCGCGCGACGTGCTGATCGAGACCGCCGAGCGGCTCGGCTGCCCGCATGCCGTCTACGGCCAGGATTTCATGGCGCATGAGGAATATGGCCGCCTCGTCTACCAGGACGAGTTCGGCCTTGCCGACCTGCCGCTGCCGCGCCTGCCGGGCCGCCATCAATATGGCAATTCCGCCGCCGCGATCCGCGCCGTCAAGGCCGCCGGCTTCACCATTTCCGAGCACGCACTGGAACTGGGCCTTGCCCGCGTCGAATGGCCGGGCCGCCTGCAACGCCTGACGGATGGCGCGCTGATGCGGCTTGCGCCGCGCGGCAGCGAGATCTGGGTCGATGGCGGGCACAATCCCGGTGCCGGGCAGGTCATTGCCGAGACGATGGCGAATTTCGAGGAACGCGATCCGCGCCCGCTCTTCCTCGTCACCGGCATGATCAACACGAAGGACCCGGTCGGTTATTTCGAGCCGTTCCGCGGCCTTGCCGAGCGCGTCTTCACCGTGCCGATCCGCGGCTCGGATGCCGGCCTCGATCCCGTGTCGCTGGCCGATGACGCCGCGCGCGCCGGCCTGGAGGTCGAGCCGCTCTCGACGGTTGCCGATGCCATTGCCGAAATCGGCCGCATCACCGAGGAAGACTCGGTGCCGCCGCGCATCCTGATCGGCGGCTCGCTCTATCTGGTCGGCGATGTGCTCGCCGACAACGGCACGCCCCCAACCTGAAACGAAAAAGCCCGGCGCGAGGCCGGGCTTGAAGGTAGTCCATCGCTGCCAATCAGGCGGCGCTGGAAATCCAGGAAGAGAGCGCCGTCTTCGGAGCGGCACCGACCTTGATGTCGGCCACTTCGCCGCCCTTGAACATGGCGAGCGTCGGGATCGAGCGCACGCCGAACTGGGCGGCCAGTTCCGGGTTCTCGTCGATGTTGAGCTTGGCGACCTTCACCTTGCCGGCGAGTTCGGTGGCGATTTCTTCGAGCGCCGGGGCGATCATCTTGCACGGACCGCACCATTCAGCCCAGAAATCGACGACGACCGGCTCTGCGGAATTCAGAACTTCGGCCTGGAAATTGGACTGGTCGACTTTAACGGTAGCCATGAGGCTCTCCTTGAACGGTGATTGTTGTACAAGATGTGATGCCGCCGGCCTCCCGTTTCAAGGGCCGGCATCGCCCTTGCGGGCAATGGATCGTCCCGCCCGGTATCTCACTTTGAGCGCAGTTCGGCAAGGCTCGCTTCCATCAGGCCGGCATCCAGCCAATAGGTTTTCGCCGTTTCCGTATAGATCAGCCCGCAGCGGATCTCGCGCCCAGGATAGAGTGGGCCAAGGATCGCGCGGTAGATCGCAAGCTGCGCCCGGTGCTCGAACGGAATGTCTTTCAGAGACCCCGGCGGCACGCGGTTCGTCTTGAAATCGACGATCTCGACTGCCGTTTCGGTGACCGCCATGCGGTCGATCCGCCCGGAGACGGCAAAATCCCGGCTGCCAAGCGTCAGCGTGCCCATGATCGACACTTCCGCCCGGGCTGCGGGGGAAAAGATCGTCGCCAGGCTCTCGTCATCGATCACCGCTAGGGCGGCATCCACCAGGGCATCGCGCGCACTTTCCGGCCAGGTGGCGGCTGCACGCTCAAGATAGCGCCGCGCCGCCGCCGGCCGGTCCGCAGGCTCGAAGGCCGGCAGGACTTGCAGGAAACGGTGCAGGATGCGCCCGCGCTCCAGCGCAAGGCCGGCCCCCGGAACGCCGCCTTTCCGCCCGAACAGCGCCGAGGGCACCAGCAGGTCCGCCGCATCCGTCTCGATCACCGCCGCCGCACCGGAGGGGCTGAGCGGCCGCGGCAGCGACTTTTGCGGCGGCAAGGGTTGCCCGAGCGCTTCCGGCAACACCGTCTTCGCCTTTTCCTCGACACCCGCCGTCGCGACCTCGCCGACATCGGCCGCACCCGCCTCGCGCCAGGAAAACCCCTGCCAGCTTTCGCCGGCCGTCGAAAAAGTCGTTTCCACGCAGCGATCGCCATCGGCGGAAAGCGCGCCGGCGATCATCGGGTGCCAGGTGTCCTTGTTCTCCTGCCGGCCGCGATAGCCGCAGACGACCAGCCGATCGGCCGCACGCGTCATCGCGACGTAGAGCAGGCGGCGATATTCCTCCTCGGCGCCCTCGCGGATGCGGTTCGCATCGACCTCGGTCAGCGCATTGCCAAGGTCCTTCAGCGGCAGCCATGCCGGCAGGCCGCCGGCAGGGGTCGAGAGGAAGCGTAGCTGCGGCATATGGCTGGGGCTGAAGGGTTTTGCCCCGCCATCGACGAGAAAGACCACCGGCGCCTCCAGGCCCTTGGCGGCATGCACCGTCATGATGCGGATTTCGCCGCGCGCCTTGTCCTGCTCGCGCTTCACCGTCGGCGCTTCCAGCTCCAGCGTCGAGACAAAGGCCTGAAGGCCGGGCAGGCCGTTCTCCTCCTGCTCCAGCGCGAAGGTCAGGAATTCGTCGATGATCTCGCCGGCCTCCGCGCCGAGCCGCGCGAGAAAAGCACGCCGCCCGCCGCCGGCACCGAGAATGCGGGCATAAAAATCGTGCACCGCCTGGCTGCGCGCATCGCGAATCACGCCGTCGAGCCGCTCGACGATGCGGCCGAGCGCCTCATCCGTCGCCGCCGCCTCTTTGAGCCGCGCCCAGAGGGTCTGTTGCTCCCCGCGGCGTGCGGCCAGCGCAAACAGCGCATCCTCGTTAAGGCCGAACAGCGGGCTTTTCAAAAGCGCCGCCAGCGAAAGATCGTCCTCCGGCAGCACGGCGAAGCGACCGAGCGCCATCAGGTCCTGCACGGCAATGTGTTTCGTCAGCACCAGCCGGTCCGCCCCGGCCACGGGCAGGCCGTGGCGTTGCTTCAGCGTGCGGGTCAGCGCGTTGACGAAGGCGTCGCGCTTGCGCACCAGAACGATGACGTCGCCAGCCGCCATCGGCCGCGCCTTGCCCTTCTCCGTCACCGTCTCGCGGCCGATCCATGCGGCCAGCGTATCGGCAATGCGCCGCGCCAGAACATTGATCGGCGCCTCCTCGGCCACCGCGTCGAAGGGCGCCGTCCAGTCCTCCTCGTCGAGGCCCGGCGGTGCGGCGATCACCTCCCAGATATCGACGGCACCGGGCTCGCGCCCGCGGTTGGAGGCGTGCACGATATCGCTGCCATCGGGTGTCAGCCCGCGCGCATTGGCGGCATCGAGAAAGACCCGGTCGACCGCCGACAGCACGTCGCGCGTCGAACGGAAGGAGAGCAGCAGGCGGATTGGGCTGAAGGCCGTGTCGGCAGCCAGCGTGCGGCGCGAAACTTCCCGGCCTTCCTCTGCAAAGCGTTCCGGCCGCGCGCCTTGGAAGGAATAGATCGACTGTTTTTCGTCACCCACCGCGAAGATCGTGCGCCCGGTCCCGCGCGCTGTTTCGCCGGCGAAGAAATCGTCCGTCAGCGCCTTGACGATCTGCCATTGCCGCGGGCTGGTATCCTGCGCCTCGTCGACGAGGATATGGTCGATGCCCTGGTCGAGCTTGTAGTGCACCCAGGCGCTCACCTTGTCGCGGGTGAGAAGCGTTGCGGTACGGTCGATCAGGTCGTCGAAATCGAGCAGGCTGCGCGCCCGCTTCAGGTCCTCGTAATCGCCGATCAGCCGCTCGGCGATGGTGAGCGCCGCAAGCGTCGCCTCATACATGCGAAACCGCCGTAGCCGGTCGTCGCAGGCGATCACATGGGCCTGCGCGGCTTGCAGCGCTTCTTCCATATAGGGCGCGCTGTCACGAACCTTTTTTGAGAAGAAGGAGCGCTCCAGGCTGCGCGGCGTACCCGTCGCCGTGAAGAAGAGATCGTAGAGTGCTGAACGCCGCGCTTCGGCATCCGTCAGCCGCATGATGCCACGCAAGCCGGCCGCAGAGGTTTTCACGGTCTCGCTGCCGAGGCTTTCCGCGGCGGCGAGATAAGAATCAAGCGTCGCCCCCTGCAAACCATCCAGCGGCCAGAAGGCGGCGAGAACGTGCTCGGCCGTCTCATGCGGCGCAAGCCCGATCTCGCGGCGCAGAACCGCCTCCACGCCACCCGCCCGCTCTGCAATGTCGAGAAATATGCGGATCGGCCCGCGGCTCGCCACGATATCGGAAATCAGCCGTTCGAGGCCGGTATCGTCGGCAATGTCAAGCACCGTGGCGAAAGCCCCGGCAAGACCCTGGTCGTCCTCGCTGGTCGTCGCGGTCAACAGCGTGCGGCGCGCATCGGCGAGCAGCACGGCCGCCGCTCGGTCGTCGAGCACGGAAAAGTGGCCGGCGACATTGGCCTCCAGCGGAAACTGGTGCAGCAGCGCTTCGCAGAAGGCATGGATGGTCTGGATCTTCAGGCCACCCGGCGTTTCGAGCGCCCGCGCAAAGAGGCGCCTTGCTTCCGCGAGCTTGAAGAGATCGGGCCGCTCGCCCTCGATCGCCGTTACCCGATCGGACAGCTCGGCGTCCGACAGCGTCGCCCATTCGGCGAGCCGTTCGAAGACGCGGTTCGACATTTCCGAGGCCGCCGCCTTGGTATAGGTGAGGCAAAGGATGGCGGAGGGCCGGCAGCCGGCCAGCAGCAGCCGGATGACCCGCTGGGTCAGCACATGCGTCTTGCCCGAGCCGGCATTGGCGGACACCCAGGCCGAACGGGCAGGATCGGATGCCGTCGCCTGTTTCTGCGATGTCCAGCTCAGCCAGGCCGCGGGATCGGCGGAGGCGGGGCGATCTTCCTCAAGCATCGTCGCCCTCCTCGCCATTTTCCGCCGACGACCATTCGGCGACGCGCGCCAAGTGGTCGTATTCCCCGCCATAGTCGCGTTCCTGCTCGGGAATGAGCCGCGAGGCGAAGCCGTAGCGGCCCTCGATCAGGCCGGTCAGCAGCTTTTCCAGCTCCGCCAGCGATTCCTCGGCCAGGTCGGCAGCCGATTTCGGCGTCGCGTTGGCGGATTTGGCGTGTTCGTTGTTGACCTGTTCGGCCTTGAAGCGTTCGCCGGGTTTGAGGCGCACATAGAGAAGGTTCGCCGGCTCACGCGAGCCAAGATCGCGAAACGCGCCGCGCCGCAGTGCCGCTGCTTCCAACGCCAGTTGCGGGTCGAGCAAGGCGCGGGCGACCTTCAGGGATGGGGTGCTGCCCGTCTTGTAGTCGAGGATATCGGCGCTGCCGTCCGGTAAAATGTCGATTCGGTCGGCAATGCCGGTGAGCCGGATACCCGCCACTGAAAGATCGAGCGACGCCCAAACCTCCGTGTTGCTATCGCGCACATCGCCTGCGCGTTCGCGGTGCCATTTGACGAAGGCGCGCGCGACGGCGGCAAAACGCGGGCGCCAGACGGCGTCGATATGCGGCGGCAGGGCGACGATATCGAATTCCTCGTTCAGGATGCGGGTGATGAGGGAGAGCGGTTCGCCGGTCTTTTCCTCGCGCACGAAACGGTCGACGATGCGGTGGTAGAGCGAGCCGCGCTCTGCCGGTCCAGGGTCGAGATTGAAGGGCGCGATGGGATCGAGGCGCAGGATATGCCTTGCATAGATCGCGTAGGGATCGCGCCGGAGGCGGCCGATCTGGCTGAAGGAATATTTGCGTGGCTGGAGCTCGGCCGGCGGGCGCGGTGCCGGACGGGCGGCCGTCGGCACGGAGGGGCCTTTGTCGATGGCATTCGCCCAGTCGATGAAGTCCTTGCCGCGCCGGCGCAGGTCGGACGCCAGTCCCGGCCCGCCGACGGCGATGAGCCGTTGCAGCCAGCGCGAGGCGACGGTCGGCGCGGTGCCGTTGCGCAGCGCCCGCGTCAGCACGAGTTTGGGCGCGGCGGCGGCCATCTGAAGGTCGTGGCCGAGCTGGCCGATGCGCCGTTCCGGCGGCTCCAGGCCGATTTCCACCTTCATGATGCGCGAGAGGAAGGCGTCGTTCGCCGCCTGCCCCGGCCAGGTGCCCTCGTTGAGCCCGCCGATCACCACCGTATCGACGCTCTGGAGGCGCGATTCGAGCGCGCCGAAAATAAAGACGCGCGGATGGCGCATGGAGCGCGGCTTGACGCTTTCGCTCGCCGCCAGCGCCTCGATGATGTCGCACCATTGCGGCCCATCGGCCTCGATCTGCCCATCCGTCTCGATGACGCTCTTGAGCAGGTTCGCAAGGCTGTCGCCGGCCTCGCCGGACCACAGCGCCGCAAGGTCGCCGCGCTCGTCCAACGCCACCGCCTCCAGCGCGCGGCCGGTCCGCTCTGACCAGTCGGACAGCGCCAGCCTGGAAGAAAAGCGCCGTCCCGTGCGGCTTTCGTGAAAGAGCACGCCGGCCAGCGGCTCGACGGCGGCCGCGACGCGTTGCGCGAGATCGCGGGCAAGCGGGATCGCATGTTCCGGCAGGGCGGTGCGCCAGACGGGCGGATGGCGGTCCGTTGCCTGCCGCTCCAGTGCGGCGTCGAGCAGCGGTTCGAGCGTGGAAATGTCGATTTCGGCGGTACCGCCGCGCAATGCCGTCAGCTCCAGCGCGGTCACGGCGTCGCGCAGATCAGAGGCGGAAAGCCCGAAGCGGGCGAGGGGATGTTTCAGGAGGGCGACGAGCGGCACCGGGTCGCCGGGCCGAAGTGCGGCCTCGACGAGCAGCCGCAGAAGCGTGCCCTGCGGCGTGGAGAGCAGCGGCGTGCCGGCCGAATCGTCCGCCTCGATGCCGAAGCGGGCAAGCTCCGCCGCAACACGCCGGCCGAGCTTGCGGTCGGGCGTGATCAAGGCCGCCTGCGCGTCTTCGCCATCCTCCAATGCGAGGCGCAGCGCGATGGCGATGGCGAGCGCCTCCTCCCGTTCGTTGGCCGCCTCGACGAGCGAAACATCGCGAAACGCCTCCGCCATGCGGCCGGCGTCGATCGTGCCGCGGATATCGCCCCAGCCCGATGTCGCCTGCGTCGGCAGGAAGGCGCTGGAGAGGATTTGCGTGCGGTATTCGAGAGCATCGGGCGGGGTGCCGAGCGGTTCGACATCATTGCGCGTGCAGCTCATTCGGGCGAGCAGGCGGTGGAGGCCGTATTGCGGATGGCTGCGGGCGGCCGCGTCGGGTTTTTGCGCGCCTGCCGCACCTGCCTGATGACCGACGAGCAGCCATTCCGTATCGGACATGAAACGATCGAGCCCCGGCAGGATGACGACGCCGTTCGGCAGGTTCGCCACCGCGGCAATGAGCCCGGCCGTCGCGGGGATGGAGCCTGTCGAGCCGGCGATGATGACGGGGCCGGTTGGCGGCGCGTGGCGATAGCGCTCCGTTTCGGCATGCAGCGTCGCATTGCGCCGGAGCGAGGGCGAGGAGCGGTTGAGTTCGGTCAGCCGCGCCGGCCAGTATTCGCTGGCGATTTTCAGGAATTCGGCGGTGAGCTGCCACCAGAGCGCATGGTTGGAGACGTCGAGATTGTCGAGCGCGGACCAGTCGAGCTCTTCCGTCTCCATCGCGTCGATGATCTCGGCGAGGTTGCGGGCGAGCCAGACGGCATCGGCCGGGCTTGCGGGCGCGACGAGCGGGCTTTCGGCATGCACGGAGGTGACGGCGGCCGGCAGGCGGTTGCGCCAGGCAAGCACAAGGCGGGCGAGCTCGATGAGGCGCGTCGGGCCGGAGAGCGGTTCGGCCATGTCGAGCAGCGCCGGCGCCACCTCGTCGAAGAAGCCGCTGTCGTCATCGGTCTCGCCGAGCGCGCGGATGACCGGCAGGATGGCCGAGCGTCCGCCGAGCAGGTCGACGAATTCCGAGCGCAGCACGCGGGCGGAACGGCGCGTCGGCACGTAGACCGTGACGTCGGCCAGCGCCAGCGGATCGGCCGGATCATAGGTGAAGCCGGGCACGAGCCGACCGTCGATTAGGGTCGCGGCCACCGTCTTCAGGAAGGGCAGGCTCGCCGGGATGGAATAGACGCGGCCGCCCCGGGCGCCCGTCACGCCGCCGCCTCGCGGGTTGCGCTGATGACGGCCTCCGCCTGGCCGATCGCCTCGGGCGTGCCGACGGTGATCCAGTGCCCTTCGAGCACGATGCCGTAGAGCCGTCCCTTTTCGATCGCCCAGTCGAAATAGATATTGAGGTTGAAGGCGTCGTCCGGCGCGTCGTCCAGCAGCGCCGGCATCATGGCGATGGCGCCGGCATAGACGAACGGCGTGCCGTCGCCCTCTTTGTAGCGCGCAAGCCGCCCCGCCGCGTCCATGGAGAAATCCTTCTTGCCGTTGTGGCCGGTCGTGTCCTCCAGCTTCACGCAGAGCATCAGCATGTCCATGCGTTGGGGGTCGAAGGCGTCCGCCAGCCGGTCGAGATTGCTCGGCCCCCCGGGCGTCTCGCCGATCCAGAACAGGTCGGCATTCATCACGAGCACGGGGGCGCGGCCGAGCAGTTTCAGGCCCTTTGCCAGGCCGCCGCCGGAATTCATCAGCCGGTTCGTCTCGTCGGAGAGGATGATCTCCGGCGCCTTGCGGGACGCGAGGTGTGTGATCATCTGGTCCGCAAAGTGGTGCACGTTGACGACGGCGCGCTTGACGCCGGCCTGCGCCAGCGCGTCGAGCCCGTAGTCGATCATCGGTTTTCCGGCGATCGGCACCAGCGGCTTCGGCATCGTGTCGGTTATGGGGCGCAGGCGCGTTCCAAGGCCGGCGGCCAGCACCATGGCGTCTTCGATCTTCATCTGGTTTCCGCGCTTATGATTCGGTCGCGAGGATTCCAGCCTTTCTGCACCAGTCGCGCAAGGGGGCGAGATCGGGATGGCCGAGCGCGCGCTCCAGATTGCGGAACGTTCGCTGCATGTGGCGCATATAGGCGGGCTTGCCGTCGCGCTGCATGAGGCGCACCCACAGGCCGATGAGCTTGCAATTACGCTGCGCCGCCATGACATGCCAGTCGCGCAGGAACCGTTCACGGTCGAAGCCGGCGTCTTTCCCGCGCAGCGAAAGATAGTGGTCGAGCACATCATCCGCCACGCCCTCCGGCATGTCGACGCGGGCATCCTGCACCAGCGAGGCGACGTCGTAGGCCGATGGGCCGATCATCGCATCCTGGAAGTCGATGATGCCGACCCGGTCGGTGCCGGTCGCCTCCGGCCGCCAGATGATGTTCGGCGAATGGAAGTCGCGCAGCAGAAGATTGTGCTCGGCGGCGGTAAGGCTTTCGATCAGCGCATCCCAGATGGCGATATAGTCGCGGCGTTCGTCATCGCTAGCCGCTGTGCCACGCTTCCAGGGCAGATACCAGTCGGTGAGCAGGCTCACCTCGATCTGCATGGCATCACGGTCGAAATCCGGCACGGTATGGACGATGCCGTCCGCCACGGGAAGGTCGCGCTCGAAGGCCTGTCCGTGCATATGCGCCAGGCAGGCGGCACTTTCGCGGTAGCGTTCCGCGATCGGTACGCCGTCTTCATCCAGCACGCCGGCGCTGCCGAGGTCTTCAATCAGCAGGATGCCTTGCTCGATATCCGTCTCGTAGATAGCCGGTGCGCGAAGACCTTTTTCGACGAGGGAACGCGCAATCGCGATGAAGGGCCGCACGTCTTCGGCGATATGGGCGATCTGCTGGTAATATTTGCCATGCGCGAGGATCGGGCCGGGCGTGTGCCGCGGCGAATCCATCAGCACGAAGCGCTTGTCGCCGTCATAGATGTGCTCATAGGCGCGAATGGAGGCGTCGCCCGTCAGGTGGCGTCGGGTCGCATTCCGGTAGCCGGCTTCGTCGAGGAAGCGGCGGATCGCCAGCGAGCGGCGAATCCGGGCAAGGGCCGATGCCGGTCCGTCGATTTCCACCCGCCGGCCGTCGCCCTCGTGCAGGAAGCGCAGCGTGATGCCGTCCGCCGGCAACGCGCCAAAACCTTTTTCGGGCCATTCCACCAGGCAGATGCCGTCGGACAGCGCTTCGTCGAAGCCCAGCTCGTCAATCTCGGCGGCGTCCGCGATGCGGTAGAGGTCGAAATGCGCGACGGGAATGCGCAGGTCGTAGCTCTGGACCAGCGTGAAGGTCGGGCTCGGCACCTCCAGCATCGCGTCGTCGGCGATGGCGCGGATGATCGCGCGGGCAAGCGTCGATTTGCCGGCGCCGAGATCGCCGTGGAGCGCGACATAGTCGCCGCGCTTCAGTGCCAGGGCAAGATCCTCGCCGAAGCGGATGGTGGCGGCTTCGTCGGCGAGAAAGAGGTCGAGCGCCATGGACCTATTCCGCGGCGGCAAACGACGTCATCGTCGCGGAAGGCAGGCGGCAGGTGACGAACGTGCCGCGGCCCTCGTGGCTGTCGATCGTGACGCTGCCATGGTGCAGGCTGACGAAGCTCTCGACGATGGAGAGGCCGAGACCGGCGCCGCCGTGGCGGCCGTGGCTTTCGAAGCGGTTGAACACCGTCTTCAGCACGTCCTGCGGAATGCCCGGCCCGCGATCGGAGACGGTGAAGACGAGGTCGCTGCCGTCGCGCCAGCATTTCAGCCCGATTGCGCTGCCGGCCGGTGCGAAATTCGCAGCATTGCTGAGCAGCTTGATGAGGATCTGCTTCAGCCGCTGCTGGTCGGCGACGATCGTGCCGAGATTGTCCGGTGCGGTGATTTCCAGCGTCACCTGCGCCTCGTGCAGGCGGTCGGCGAACTGCATCGACACGTCGTCGAGCAGGTCCGTCAGGTTGATCTCGCTATAGTCGAGTTCCATGATGCCGGCATCGACGGTGGCGAGGTCGAGAATGTCGTTGACGATGGTGAGCAGCACCGCCGAGGACGTGGCGATGTGATCGACATATTCGGACTGCCGGTCGCTGAGTTCGCCCATGCTCGGCGTCTTCAGGAGGTCGGCGAAGCCGATGATGTTGGTCAGCGGTGAGCGCAGCTCGTAGGAGACGTGCTGGACGAAATCGTTCTTCAGCGCGTCGGCCTTGCGCAGCGCGTCGTTCTTTTCCGTGAGCGCGCGGCTGACGCGCACGCTGTCGGTGATGTTGACGAAGGTCAGCATCGTCTGGGCGTTGGAGAGCGGGATCACCGCGAAATCGAGCACCAGGCCGGTGCGCAGCTCCAGCACGCCCTGGCAGGAGGGGCGCTCGTCATCGAAGCTGGTGATGATATGCGCGAAGCGCTTCCAGCCGTCCGGCTTGTCATAGGAGGGCGCGCAGGCCTGTTCGATGGCGCGGATATGCGTGCCGGATTTCGCTTCCGCCTCGCTGATGCCCCAGAGCGCCCGGAAGGCCGGGTTGGAGAGGCGAATGCGGCCGTCCGGGCTGAACACCGCGACACCTTCGGCAAGGTGGTCGATCGTTTCGTCCTGCACCTGCACCAGCGTGTTGTAGCGGGTTTCGAGGTCGACCTTTTCCGTCAGGTTCTCGAAGACCCAGGTGGCACCACCTTGCGGGCGCGCCGTAGCAAAGACGCGCAGCGTCTGGCCGTTCGGCAGGTGCCAGAGGTCGGTCTGGGTGTCGATGGCGCGGTAGACGGCAAGCGCCGTGTCCTTCCACTGTTTCCAGTTCAGCTGTTCCGGCAGTTTGCCGGCGGCACGCAGCCGGTCGAGCAGCTCGCCATTGCCGGGCTTGCGCTCCAGGAAGGCGGTCTCGATGTCCCACATGCGCTGGAAGGCCTGGTTGTAGAATTGCAGGCGCTGTTCGCCGTCGAAGATCGCGACGGGGGTGGCGAGATGGTCGAGCGTCTCGGCATGGCTCTTCAGTGTGCGCACAAGCTCTTCGCGCACGGCCTCCACATCGGAGACGTTGATGGCGATGCCGGCGGAGCCGCTGGAGCTGCGCGCATCGACGACGTCGAAGAAGCTGCGGTTGCCGCTGACGACGGTCGAGACCTTGTCGTGGAAGGGCGTGTCATAGGTGCTGGACGCACGGATCTTTTCGCGCGCGATGGTCGGCAGCAGTTCGCGTCCCTCGCGCACCGCGCTTGCCGCATCCTTCGCCTCGACGGCCTCGGCATAAGCCTCGTTCACCCAGGCGAGCGAGCCATCGGCGGCGCGCTGCCAGACGGGAAGATCGATCTGGTCGAGCAGGCCCTGCAGCGTGGTCAGCGCCTGCACCAGCCGGTCGCGTTCGAGCTTCAGCTCGGCGGCCTCGGCGCGCAGATTGTTGAGGGCGACGAAACGCACGAAGGCCTGTCCGCCGGACACGCGGCCCTGCGCCTCGATGACCTCCTCACGGCTGGTCTCGATGATGAGGTCGAAACTCTGCGCTTGCGAGCGCAGCCGCTCGACGGCGCGCTCGATCTCGACGGCGGAATTGGATTTCAGCCAGCGGCCGAAGGCGAGGAAATCACGGTCGGCCTGCGGCGCGCCGGTTTCCGCCGGCAGCTGGCCGAGGAATTCCGGCTTGTCGGAAAGGCCGTCCCACACGACGATGCGGCGGTTCTTGTCCCCGATCAGCGCCTGGAGGCGGGAAACGTTGTGCCGCGAATCGGCAAGATGCGCCTTCAGCTCGCGGTTTTCCGCTTCCATGCGGCCGCGCTGGCGGATCATCCAGATGGCGGAGACCATCGCCGCCGACATCACGCCGAGCAGCATGGAAACGGTGACGATTTCCGTCGTGGCGAGATAGGGGCCGGCGGCATAAGCCGGGCCGGCAAACGCGCTCAGCGCCGAGCCGGCAGCCAGCACGCCTGCCAAACGGCGCGCGCCGCGGACCGTTAACCATGTTTCGATTTTGTTCGTTCCGGCAGGCGCGAGGGAACGCACCATGCCCCGTTCCGGTACGGCAAAAGCCTGCCCGGAACGGCCTCGTTTCATTTCCGACATCATCCCCGGTATGTCTCCGTCCGTTTGCCGCCTGATCGACAAGACATCCCATCCGGCGCGTAAGGTCCGCATCTCCACGCCGAATCAATTGCTTAAGGATACTTGTTTCCCGAATCGTCGGGAAGGGACGCGCCCAAAAAAGAGGCGGCGCGCCTTGTCAAGCGCGCCGCCTCTAGATGTTGTGGATAATCCGGGTAAGGATCAGTACCTGTAGTGCTCAGCCTTGAACGGACCCGTCGTCGTCACGCCGATGTAACCGGCCTGCTCGTCGGAGAGTTCCGTGAGCTTGGCGCCGAGCTTGGCGAGGTGAAGGCGCGCGACCTTCTCGTCGAGCTGCTTCGGCAGCACGTAGACTTCGTTCTGGTAGGCGTTGCCCTTGGTGAAGAGCTCGATCTGGGCCAGCACCTGGTTGGAGAACGAGGCGGACATCACGAAGGACGGGTGGCCGGTGGCGTTGCCGAGGTTGAGCAGGCGGCCTTCCGACAGCAGGATCATGCGGTTGCCCTTCGGGAACTCTATCATGTCGACCTGCGGCTTGATGTTCGTCCACTTGAAATTGCGCAGCGACGCGACCTGGATCTCGTTGTCGAAGTGGCCGATATTGCCGACGATCGCCATGTCCTTCATCTCGCGCATATGCTCGACGCGGATGACATCCTTGTTGCCGGTGGTGGTGATGAAGATGTCGGCCGAAGACACGACGTCTTCGAGCTGTACGACTTCAAAACCATCCATGGCGGCCTGCAGCGCGCAGATCGGGTCGATTTCCGTGACTTTGACGCGGGCGCCGGCGCCCTTGAGCGATGCGGCGGAACCCTTGCCGACGTCGCCATAGCCGCAGACGACGGCGACCTTGCCGGCCATCATCACGTCGGTGCCGCGGCGGATGCCGTCGACGAGCGATTCCTTGCAGCCGTACTTGTTGTCGAACTTCGACTTGGTGACCGAGTCGTTGACGTTGATCGCCGGGAAGGGCAGCAGGCCCTTCTGCTGGAGCTGGTAGAGACGGTTGACGCCGGTCGTGGTCTCTTCGGTCACGCCCTGGATGGCATCGCGCTGCTTGGTGAACCAGCCGGGTGTTGCGGCAAGGCGCTTCTTGATCTGTGCGAAAAGGATTTCCTCTTCTTCCGAGCCCGGATTGACCAGGATGTTCTCGCCGGCTTCCGCGCGGGCGCCGAGCAGGATGTACATGGTGGCGTCGCCGCCGTCGTCCAGGATCATGTTGGTGAGGCCGCCATCGGCCCACTGGAAGATCTTGTCGGTGTATTCCCAGTATTCGGTAAGGGTTTCACCCTTCACGGCATAGACCGGGATGCCGGCAGCGGCGATCGCGGCGGCGGCGTGGTCCTGCGTGGAGAAGATGTTGCACGAGGCCCAGCGCACGTCGGCGCCGAGTTCGACCAGCGTCTCGATGAGAACGGCGGTCTGGATGGTCATGTGCAGCGAGCCGGTGATGCGCGCGCCCTTGAGCGGCTTGGCGGCGCCGAACTCTTCGCGGCAGGCCATCAGGCCCGGCATTTCGGTTTCGGCGATCTGAATTTCCTTGCGGCCGAAATCGGCAAGCGCGATGTCGGCGACGTGATAGTCCTGCGTGGTGGTCATGGAGGTCTCCAGCCTTCTGAGCAATTCCAGCAAAGTGTGAGCGGCTTTGCGTTCGGAATTGCGGAAAAAGAAAATGTTCTTCGCGTGGTGGCGCTTTCCCTATCAGGAAATGGCCGCTGGAGCAACATGATATAAAGAAGTCTTTATATCCTTATATCGACGCGAATCTACATTTCCTCGCCGAACCGGTCGGCGATCAGCGCGTCGAGCGCATCGAGCACCTGCTGGGCTTCGGCGCCCGTTGCTGTCACCTGCACGCAGCAGCCGGGGCTGGCCGCCAGCATCATCAGGCCCATGATCGAGGTACCGCCGACGGTCATGCCGTCCTTGGAGACCGTCACCTCCGCGTCGAAGCCGTCGACCGTCTGGACGAATTTTGCCGAGGCGCGGGCGTGCAGGCCGCGCTTGTTGATGATGAGAAGCTCTTTCGAGACGGTCATGGACGGCGGGAAACCTTATTTGCCGCTCAGCACGCGGCTGGCCACGTTGATATATTTGCGGCCGGCCTCCGACGCGTCGATCAGCGCCTTTTCCATGTTGTTCTCGCCGCGGATGCCGGCAAGCTTGATCAGCATGGGCAGGTTGACGCCGGCGATCACCTCGATGCCCTCGCCGGTCATCACGGAAATCGCAAGGTTCGAGGGCGTGCCGCCGAACATGTCGGTGAGGATGATGACGCCATGGCCCTGGTCGGCCTTCATGACCGCTTCCAGGATGTCCTGGCGACGCTGGTCCATGTCGTCCTCGGGGCCGATACAGACGGTCTCGATCGCCTTTTGCGGACCAACGACATGTTCAAGGGCGTGCCGGAATTCCTCCGCCAGCTTGCCATGGGTGACAAGCACCAGTCCGATCATCAGCAGTCGCTCCAGTTTCCCAACTCAAACGGACGGCGAATACCGCAACGCAACAATTCCGTCCACCGTTGGGGTGGCCATCATGTCAATGAAAAGGCCAAGTGCAAGCCCAAAATGCCTGATTTCGGTTTTTGACGGGGCTTTTGCGGTCAACTTTTGAGGATTTCCGGATGCAGTGCGGTCAATGTCGCGAAGGCGGTGCAACCCGGAAAGAGCGGTAGCCGCGTCAGAGGCAGGAAGACGGACGGCAGGACCTCGGCGGTTTCCCCCTCGGGCGGCAGGCGCTCGGCAAATGGCGGCTCCAGCGGGCGGATCGCACGGGAAAGCACGGCCGCCTCGATCGTCGCTACCTTGGTGATGCCGGCGCCCCGCACTTCCGCAAGCCCGGCAATGCTGGCCGGCGCCCGGGCGACGATACGCCCGCCCGTCTGGTGGATCAGGACCTGATCGTCGCTGACGAGCGCGGCAAAGAGACCGCGGCCGCGCGCCTCTTCGATGCAGTGCAGCGCGACAGCGCTTTTGCCGGCCCCGGAAGGGCCGAGAAAGAGAAGTCCCGTCGTGCCGACGACGATGGCCGTACCGTGCACGTTGGCGGGCGGCGTCATTTCTGGTTGCCGGTCGGCAGCGACAGCGTGAAGCGTGCGCCGCCGATGGTGCCGGTCGCCTTGTCGAGGATGTTTTCGGCCTTCAGCGTGCCGCCATGGGCCTCGGCGATCTGCCGCGAGATGGAGAGGCCGAGGCCGGAATTCTGGCCGAAACCTTCGCTGGCCGGGCGGTCGGTGTAGAAGCGCTCGAAGATGCGGTCGATGTCTTCCGCCTGGATGCCGGGGCCGTTGTCCTCGATCTGGATGAGGCAGCGGTCGTTTCGGCCACGCGACAGGCGCACGACGATGCGCCCGCCGGGGTCGGGCACGAAAGACCGCGCATTCTCGATGAGGTTGGTAACGATCTGGCCGATGCGCAGCTCGTAACCGCTGATCTCGAACTTGGTCTTCGGGTTATCCTTGCGGTCGACGACGAAATCGAGGGAGACCGTCTTCTTGCGGCTGTTGACCTGACGGGTAATGTCGATGATCTCGCCGAGCAGCTTTTCGAGGTCGACGGTGCGCGCATCGCTGCGGGCAAGCTCCGCATCGAGCCGCGAGGCATCGGAAATGTCGCTGATCAGCCGGTCGAGACGGCGCACGTCATGCTGGATGATGTCGAGCAGGCGCTTCTTCGATTCGTCCGTGCGGGCGAGCGGCAGGGTTTCCACGGCGCTGCGCAGCGATGTGAGAGGGTTTTTCAGCTCGTGGCTGACATCGGCCGCAAAACTCTCGATCGCGTCGATGCGGTCGTAGAGCGCCGTCGTCATCTGGCGCAGCGCGATCGAAAGGTTGCCGATCTCGTCCTGGCGCACGGAGAAATCCGGGATTTCCTCGCGCTCCTTTGCGCCGCGCCGCACGCGGATGGCCGCCGCCGAGAGCCGGCGCAGCGGGTTGGCGATGGTGCTGGAGAGAAGCAGCGACAGCGCGATGTTGACGAGGCCGGCGACGCCCGCGACGCGCATGATGGCGAGGCGCTCCGCATGCACGATCTTGTCGATGTCGCCCGCCTGCGTGGAGAGCAGCAGCACGCCGAGCACGGCGCGGAAACGCTGCACGGGCACGGCGACCGAGACGATCAGCTCGCCCTTGTCGTTGACGCGCACGACGGCGCCGCGCACGCCCGTCAGCGCATTCATCACTTCCGGATAGATCGAGCCGTCGCCGCCGGGCGCTTCCTTGTATTGGGGCAGGTTGCTCGGCTGGAGGATGCGGTTGAACCAGACGTTCATGCGCTCGATTAGGCTGGTGCTTTCAGGTTCCACCGGCGGCAGGTCGAAGCGCAGCACCTGGCCCTGCGTATAGAGATGGCGCGAATCGAGCAGCAGGTTGGCGTCGGTATCGTAGATGCGGGCGCGCGTGCGTGTCGGCGAGATCAGCCTTCGCAGAACAGGTGCCACACGCTCCGGATTGATCGGGAATTCGAGATCCTCGTCGTTCGGCAGCGGCGTAATGCTCTGGCCGGCCTGCAATTCCAGCAGCTTTTCCGGGTCGATGGTGATCGAGTTGGTGTCGACCGAGGCCGAGGCGGAGATGGCGCCCGCGATGATCTCGCCCTGGGTCAAAAGGCTTTCGACACGCGCGTCGATCAGCCCCTCGCGGAACTGGTTGAGATAGAGGATACCGGCGACCAGCACGACGAGTGCGACGAGGTTGAAGAACAGGATGCGGCGGGTGAGGCTGGAGAAGACCGCATTGCCGAAGATCCGTCGTGCCAGCGTGAAGGGATGCGTCCAGCGGCGGCGCAGCGAGCGCGGCGCGGGCCGGCCCTCGACGTCTTCCCCATCCCTTTCCGGCGTTGTCTGCAACAAGCGGGTCTACCTTCCATGCGCACGGCACGAGGCCGCCGACCGCGGCATGCCATTGCTGCCGCGGTTCATGCAAGCGAAATCGCGCCTCAGGCGGTCTCGCGAAAACGGTAGCCGACGCCGTAGAGCGTTTCGATCATGTCGAAGTCGGTATCGACCATCTTGAACTTCTTGCGCAGCCGCTTGATGTGGCTGTCGATGGTGCGGTCGTCGACATAGACCTGCTCGTCATAGGCCGCATCCATCAGCGAATCGCGGCTCTTCACGACACCCGGGCGCTGGGCCAGCGAATGCAGGATCAGGAATTCGGTGACGGTCAGCGTCACCGGCTCGCCTTTCCAGGTGCAGGTGTGGCGCTCCTGGTCCATGACGAGCTGGCCGCGCTCCAGCGAGCGGGCCGCGATTTCGCCGGCCTTGGCCGCGTTGCCGGTGCCACCGGAGGCGGCCGCCGCCTCGCGGCTGGATGCCCGGCGCAGGATCGCCTTGACACGCTCGACGAGCAGGCGCTGCGAGAAGGGCTTGGTGATGAAGTCGTCGGCGCCCATCTTGAGGCCGAACAATTCGTCGATCTCCTCGTCCTTCGAGGTGAGGAAGATCACCGGGATATCCGACTTCTGGCGCAGCCGCCGCAACAGCTCCATGCCGTCCATGCGCGGCATCTTGATGTCGAAGATGGCAAGATGCGGCGGGCGGGCGAGAAGCCCGTCGAGCGCCGAGGCGCCGTCCGTATAGGTCTCGACCTTGTAGCCCTCTGCCTCCAGAGCGATCGACACGGATGTCAGAATATTCCGGTCGTCGTCAACGAGTGCGATCGTCTGCATCCTGCTAGTCTCCATATTCATCGGCGCCTTTCCCGACCTCGGATCGTCTTCCTGTCCTGGATGCGATGCGCCTCCTTGGGGGTAAAGGTGGAACAAATTGTGGCAAAGATAAAGGGAGACGTTTCAGCCGCGCCGGGCGAGTCATTTTTAAATCGATTATTCAAACGATTAAAAAAATAACATAATTCTTTAAATCGATTAAATAATTGATATCATTGCCAAATTTGCATTTTCCTCTTGTCTTTGTGACAGTCCCGAATTAGCTTCCCGGAAAATCCACACCATTCTTGTCGCCTTGGAGGAAAACTGGACCATGCAGGAACTTGGCGTTCGCAACCCCGCTCAGGGGCTCACCGCGATGGGTATCCATACTAACGGCACGGTCCGGTACAACTTTGCAGCAGAGGCTCTTTACGAAGAAGCGCTCGGCCGTGGCGAAGCTGTCAAGACCGCGCATGGGGCGCTGCGTGCGCTCACCGGCCAGCACACCGGCCGCTCGCCGAAGGACAAGTTCGTCGTGCGCGACGAAAACACCGAAGGCGCCATCTGGTGGGACAACAACAAGGCCGTGTCGCGCGCGCATTTCGACGCGCTGCATGCCGACATGCTGGCGCACGCCGCCGACCGTGACCTCTTCGTGCAGGACCTCATCGGCGGCGCCGACGCCGACTATGCGCTGCCGACCCGCGTCGTCACGGAACTCGCCTGGCATTCGCTGTTCATCCGCAACCTGCTCATCCGCCCGGCCGAGTCCGATCTTGCGGGTTTCGCGCCAAAACTGACGATCATCGACCTGCCGACGTTCAAGGCCGATCCGGAGCGCCATGGTGCGCGCACGGAAACCATGATCGCCTGCGACCTGACGCGCGGCATCGTGCTGATCGCCGGCACCTTCTATGCCGGCGAGATGAAGAAGTCGGTTTTCACCGTTCTGAACTGGCTGCTGCCGTCGGAAAAGGTCATGCCGATGCATTGCTCGGCCAATGTCGGCCCGGATGGTGACGCCGCCGTGTTCTTCGGCCTGTCCGGCACCGGCAAGACGACGCTGTCGGCCGACCCGAACCGCACGCTGGTCGGCGACGACGAGCATGGCTGGGGCGAAAACGGCATCTTCAACTTCGAAGGCGGCTGCTACGCCAAGACGATCCGCCTTTCGGCCGAAGCCGAGCCGGAAATCTACGCGACGACGCAGCGTTTCGGCACCGTGCTCGAAAACGTCGTGCTCGACGCGAACGGCGTGCCGGACTTCAACGACGGCTCGCTGACGGAAAACACCCGCTGCGCCTATCCGCTGGATTTCATCCCGAATGCCAGCGACACCGGCCGTGCGCCGCATCCGAAGACGATCATCATGCTGACGGCTGATGCCTTCGGCGTGATGCCGCCGATCGCGAAGCTGACGCCCGACCAGGCCATGTACCACTTCCTCTCCGGCTACACCGCGAAGGTTGCCGGCACGGAGCGGGGCGTGACCGAGCCGGAAGCCACCTTCTCGACCTGCTTCGGCGCCCCCTTCATGCCGCGTCACCCAACGGTCTACGGCAACCTGCTGAAGGAACTGATCGCCGAACACGGCGTCGATTGCTGGCTGGTCAACACCGGCTGGACCGGCGGTGCTTACGGCGAAGGCCGCCGCATGCCGATCAAGGCGACGCGTACGCTGCTGGCGAGCGCGCTCGACGGCTCGCTGAAGGACGCGCTGTTCCGCCGCGACGACAATTTCGGCTTCCAGGTGCCCGTCTCGGTGCCGGGCGTGGACACGAAGATCCTCGACCCGCGCTCGACCTGGGCAAACGGCGCCGCCTATGACAAGCAGGCCCAGAAACTCGTCGACATGTTCATCGCGAACTTCGAAAAGTTCGAAAACCATGTGGACGGCGGCGTGCGCGATGCGGCGCCCGGCCTGAAGATCGCGGCCGAATAAGGTTTTTAGCGATGATTCACGTGAAACCCGGTCCTCGCGGCCGGGTTTTTCGTTGCGCGCGCCGGCTTCCCGTTTCCACGATCGCCCGCTAAAACGGCGTGGAAAGGAACATCCATGGCCAGCGACCCCCTCTATATCAAAAGCTCCATCACCATTGCCGGTTGGGAGCTGACCGAACAGTTCGTGCTGGCCGGCGGTCCGGGCGGCCAGAACGTCAACAAGGTCTCGACGGCGGTGCAGTTGTTCTTCGACCTGCGCAACTCGCCCTCGCTGGACGACCGGGTGAAGGCGAATGCCGAAAAGCTCGCCGGCCGCCGGCTTTCCAAGGAGGGCGTGCTGCTGATCGAGGCGAACCGCTTTCGCAGCCAGGAGCGCAACCGCGAGGACGCGCGCGAGCGGCTGAAGGAGTTGATCCTGAAAGCCGCCGAACCGCCACCGCCGGTGCGCAGGAAGACCAAGCCGACGAAGGGTTCGGTGGAACGCCGGCTCAAGGAAAAATCCGGCCGTTCCGACGTAAAACGCAATCGGGCGAAGCCTGGCGGCGAATGATTGCCGCAACTTGGCCGTTTATGAATGAGAGTGAAACGAAACCTTTCCTTAGCGGAAAGGCTCTGCTTTAGTTCAAAAAAACAGACCAAAAAAATCGGGAGGTAGTCATGGGTCTCTTCAGCTTTATCAAGAACGCCGGCAAGAAGCTCGGCATCGGCGACGACGAAGCGCCGGAAGCGAGTGCGGTCAAGAAGGAGCTCGATTCCTTCGATCTCGGCACGCAGAAGGTCGAAGTCTCCGTCGAGGGCGACAAATGTGTGCTGAAGGGCGTGGTCGCCGACCAGACGGCCTTCGAAAAGGCGGTCATCGCCGTCGGCAATACGCTGGGGATTTCCAAGGTCGAAGCCGCCGATCTCAAGGTCGTGCCGGCCGATTCCGGCCTGAAGCTGGAAAAAATCGACCTGGCGGAACTCCTGAAGGTCTCCGCGCCCGCCAATGACCCGACCCTGCACACGGTGAAGAAGGGCGACAACCTCTGGAAGATCGCCGAGGCCTATTACGGCAAGGGCAAGGGCGCCAAGCACACCCTGATCTTCGACGCCAACCGTCCCATGCTCTCCCACCCGGACAAGATCTATCCCGGCCAGGTGCTGCGCATTCCGGACCTGGCGGAAGCGTGAGCCGCATTCGGCACGAGATGCGCCATGGCTGAGCGTGGCCTCGCCCCGGGGCTCCGCTATTTCCCCGACCATTTCGATCGCCCGGCACAGGAGGCGCTTGTCGCGGCCATAAGAGAGGTCGTGGCGGAGGCGCCGCTCTTCGTGCCGCGCATGCCGAAGACCGGCAAGGCGATGTCGGTGCGCATGACCAATTGCGGGCCGCTCGGCTGGGTAACCGACAAGGATAACGGCTACCGCTACCAGCCGACCCATCCCGAGACCGGCCGCCCCTGGCCCGCCATTCCCGAGGCGCTTCTCGCCTTGTGGGAGGCGGTTGCCGGCTTCGAAAAGCCACCGGAAGCCTGCCTCGTCAATTTCTACGATCCCGATGCCAAGATGGGGCTGCACCAGGACCGCGACGAAAGCGAGTTCGGCGCGCCCGTCGTGTCCGTATCGCTGGGGGATCAGTGCCTGTTTCGCGTCGGCGGCGTTTCACGCAGCGATCCGACGCGGTCCTTCCGGCTGTCGAGCGGCGACGTCTTCGTGTTCGGCGGCGAGAGCCGGCTGATCTTTCATGGCGTCGACCGCATCTATCCCGGCACATCGACGCTGCTGAAGCAGGACGGGCGGATCAACCTGACGCTTCGCCGGGTCAATCCGTAAGCCGGCTTACAATTTCCGCAGCGCCACCGTTTCGATCAGGTGGTTCTCGCCCTTCTGCAGGATCAGGTCGGCGCGTGGGCGCGTCGGCAGGATGTTCTGGTGCAGGTTCTTCAGGTTGATATTGTGCCAGAGGCCTTCCGCGATCGCCAGCGCGGCCGTCTCGCTGATCGTCGCGTAGCGGTGGAAGTAGGAATCCGGATTCTTGAAGGCCGTGTCGCGCAGCCGCATGAAACGGTCCACGTACCAGGTGTGGATCAGGCTCTCTTCCGCGTCGATATAGATCGAGAAATCGAAGAAGTCGGAGACCATCGGCACGATCTTGCCGTCGGCCGGCAGGTTGCGCGACTGGAGGACGTTGATGCCCTCGAAGATCAGGATATCCGGCCGGTCGATGGTGCGGAAGGCGTTGGGCAGCACGTCATAGGTCAGGTGCGAATAGGTCGGCGCCTTGACGTTCGGCTTGCCGGCCTTGATCGCCGAGAGGAAGCGCAGAAGCGCGCCGATGTCGTAGCTCTCCGGAAAGCCCTTGCGGTCCATCATGTCTTCGCGCTGGAGCACGGCGTTCGGATAGAGGAAACCGTCGGTCGTCACGAGGTCGACCTTCGGGCTCGACGGCCAGCGGGCAAGCAGCTCCATCAGGATACGCGCCGTGGTCGACTTTCCGACCGCGACCGAGCCCGCAATGCCGATGACGTAAGGCGTCTTCGCCTCGTCGGAGAGGCTGAGGAAGCGCTTGCGCTGCTCGAACAGCATCTGCGAGGATTCGACATGGGCCGAGAGCAGGCGCGACAGCGAGAGATAGATGCGCCGCACCTCGTCGAGGTCGATCGGGTCGTTCAGCGAGCGCAGCCGCTGCACCTCGTCGCCCGTGAGCGTCAAAGGCGTGTCGGCCCGGAAATGCGCCCATTCGTCTGCCGAGAAGAAGCGGTAGGGAGAATAGTCGCGGTTGCCGAAATCGTCCGGAATATCCGCCTGGTCCTTGTCGCGCGCTGCCTGGATCATCAACTTTTCCGGCTGGCCTTCTCCACTAGGCCGGACTGGCTTGTACGCCGTTCCAGCTCCCCCATGACATCTTGTAGCGCCACGCCACCGATTTTCAATACGACCATCAGATGATAGAGCAAATCGGCCGTTTCGCTCGTCAGAGCGGCCTTATCGCCCTCGATTGCCGCGATAACGGTCTCGACGGCCTCTTCACCGAGCTTTTTTGCCGCTTTTGCCTGCCCGGCCGCGACGAGCTTTGCCGTCCAGGAAGCGCTCGGATCAGCCTGCGAGCGGGCGTCCACGATGCGCTCCAGATCGGCAAGGGAAAAATCGGTCATCGCTCTCTCCTCAGTCGAGCCGCATGGCAATGCCATGCTCCGCCATGTAGCGCTTGGCTTCGCCGACGGTATAGGTGCCGAAGTGGAAGATGGAGGCGGCGAGCACCGCCGTCGCATGGCCGTCGCGCACGCCCTCGACGAGATGGTCGAGAGTGCCGACGCCGCCGGACGCGATGACCGGCACCGAAACCCGGTCGGCAATGGTGCGGGTCAGCGCGATGTCGTAGCCGCCCTTCTGGCCGTCGCGGTCCATCGAGGTCAGCAACAGTTCACCAGCGCCGCGCTCCACCATCTTTTCTGCGAAGGCGACGGCGTCGATGCCGGTCGGCTTGCGGCCGCCATGGGTGAAGATCTCCCAGCGGTCCTCTTCGCCCTCGGCCGAAACCTTTTTCGAATCGATCGACACGACGATGCACTGGTTGCCGAACTTGTCGGCGGCTTCCGCGACGAAATCCGGATTGGCGACGGCAGCCGAGTTGATCGAGACCTTGTCGGCGCCCGCGAGCAGCAGCTTGCGGATATCGGCGACCGCACGCACGCCGCCACCGACGGTGAGCGGCATGAAGCAGTGCTCCGCTGTGCGCGCAACGACGTCAAAGATCGTGTCGCGGTTGTCGGCGGAGGCGGTGATGTCGAGGAAGCAGAGCTCGTCGGCACCGGCCGCATCATAGGCCTTGGCCGATTCGACGGGATCGCCCGCATCGACCAGATTGACGAAGCTGACGCCCTTGACGACGCGGCCGTCCTTGACGTCGAGGCAGGGGATGACGCGGGCTTTGAGGGTCATGCGGCACCTCCCCGGATTACGGCGAGCGCTTCGGCCGGGTCGATCCGCCCGTCATAGAGCGCCCGGCCGGAAATCGCGCCTTCCAGCTTGCGCGCATCCGGTGCTACGAGGCGGCGAATGTCGTCCATCGAGGCGAGACCACCGGAGGCGATGACGGGAATGGAGACGGCGTCGGCGAGTTCCAGCGTGGACGCCCAGTTGATGCCGGCGAGAATGCCGTCGCGGTCGATATCCGTGTAGATGATCGCGGCGACGCCGGCGCCCTCGAATTTCTTTGCAAGCTCGATCACGCCGAGTTCGGAGGCTTCCGCCCAGCCCTCGACGGCAACCTTGCCCCCCTTGGCATCGATGCCGACGGCGACCTTACCGGGAAACTGCTTGCAGGCCTCGATGACGAGCGCCGGATCGCGTACCGCGACGGTGCCGAGGATGACGCGGGAGAGCCCGCGCGACAGCCAGCTCTCGATATGATCGAGCGTGCGGATGCCGCCGCCGAGCTGCACCGGGTTCTTCGTCGCCTTGAGGATAGCATCGACGGCGGCGCCGTTCACGCTCTCGCCGGCGAAGGCGCCGTTGAGATCGACGACGTGCAGCCACTCGAAACCCTGGTCCTCGAAGGCTTTCGCCTGGGCGGCCGGGTCGGGATTGTAGACGGTGGCCTGGTCCATGTCGCCGAGCTTGAGGCGCACGCACTGGCCGTCTTTCAGGTCGATGGCGGGAAAGAGGATCATGTTACGGCTTCCAGCGCAGGAAATTGGTGATGAGGGCGAGGCCGAGCGTCTGGCTCTTTTCCGGATGGAACTGCGCACCGGCCTTGTTGCCGTTGGCGACGAAGGCGGTCATCGGGCCGCCGTAGTCGACGGTCGCGACCACGTCGTCCGGGTTTTCCGCGGCGAGATGGTAGGAGTGCACGAAATAGGCGTGCAGTTTCTCCGGTATGCCGTCGAACAGCGGGTGCGCACGCTTGCGGTCGAGTGTGTTCCAGCCGATCTGCGGGATCTTCAGGCTCGCATCGTCCGGCGTCATCAGCACGACGTCGCCCTTGATCCAGCCCAAGCCCTCGGTCGTCGTCTTTTCCAGGCCGCGCGAGGACATGAGCTGCATGCCGACGCACACGCCGAGGAAGGGGCGTGCCTTCGCCTCGACCGTCTCGCGCAAGGCCTCCACCATGCCGGGCACGGCATCGAGGCCGCGGCGGCAATCGGCATAGGCGCCCACGCCGGGCAGCACGATGCGGTCGGCGCTGGCGACGCGCTCCGCCTTGTCCGTCAGGTCGATCTCGGCGTCGATGCCGGCCTCGCGGGCCGCGCGTTCGAAGGCCTTGGTGGCCGAGCGCAGGTTGCCCGAGCCGTAGTCGATGATTGCAACGCGCATGTCAGCGTCCTTCCCCGAAACCGACCAAGCCAAGCATGGGAGCGTGCCGGCGCGTGGAGGTTTCCGATGCCGGCAGGGAAACGGTGTGACGTGTCTCCGGTTCGCCTGCCTTGATGTCCATGTAGTAGATCTCTTCCGCCGTTGCACGGTCGTCGGCCGATATGACGGCATCGACCGTCCAGCCCGCCCGCCTGAGACCGGCGACGATCATCGTGGGGCCTTCAAGCGCCACGAGAAGACTGGTCGCAAGGCAAATCCCGACGCCGGCAAAGCCGAAGACGGGATGCTCAGAGAGGACCGAACCCAGCGACTGTATGGCGAAGACAAGGGCTGCGGCCAGCCAAGCACGATGCCACAGCAGCCAGATGTACGGTAAAAAGAACGCGATCCACGAAAAATGATCACGGATGATCCGGGCGTTTTCGTCCTGGGATTTCGCACCCGGCGGTATCAGAAAGAGGAACGTGGCCATCGACAGGCCTCCAGATAAGCCGTGGTTAGGCCAGCGAACCCTTCGTCGAGGGAACGCGGCCCGCCTGGCGGGGATCGATCTCGGTCGCGGTGCGCAGCACACGCGCGACGGCTTTGAAGCACGTCTCCGAGATATGATGGTTGTTGGCGCCATAGATGTTCTGGATATGCAGTGTGATGCCGGCATGCTGGGCGAGCGCGTTGAAGAACTCGCGCACCAGCTCGGTGTCGAAGGTGCCGATCTTCGGCGCGGAGAAAGCGACGTTCCAGACGAGGAAGGGGCGGCCGGAAACATCCACCGCTGCGCGCGTCATCGTCTCGTCCATGGCGAGATCCAGCGAGGCGTAGCGCGTGATGCCACGACGGTCGCCGAGTGCCTTGGCGATGGCCTGGCCGATGGCGATGCCGGTGTCTTCCACGGTGTGGTGATCGTCGACATGCAGGTCGCCCTCGGTCTTGATCTCCATGTCGATCAGCGAATGGCGCGACAGCTGGTCCAGCATATGATCGAAGAAGCCGACGCCCGTCGAAATGGTCGATGCGCCGGTGCCGTCGATGTTGACGGCGACCGATACGGAGGTCTCGTTCGTCTTGCGCGAAACGCTGGCGGTGCGGCTCATTGCAGTCTCCGGTAATTTTACCGCCGCTCCTTAACAGGGCTCTTCATAAAACGCCAGTCTGCTGAGGCTTTCGGGAGGCAGGCCAAAAGCGCTCTGCCGGTTGCCCGGCAGTGAGTAGAGGCCCTGAAAGAACGAAGCCGGCTTTCGCCGGCACCATTCACTTCTTTTTTGTCGAGCTTTCGCTGTTCTTGACCTGCGAACCCAGCGTCGGCGCGGCCTTTTCGACGGCCTTGTCCTTCTTGGGTTTTCGGGTTTCCTTGTTGCTGCGGACCTGACCTTTGGCCATTGCCGTTTTCCTCCAGTTGATGGGAGACCATAACCCACGCATCGTGGAGAGAAATCAAGGCCTTTTTTGAGCCGTACAATCCCTGATCGGCGGCGCGGCGCAAACCGACGCGGCGCCACGTTTGCAATTGCGCAAACGCCGCTTACATAGAGGACAACGAGGCCGCCTCGCTGGCGGCGACACGCCCGGGATGCCGGGCCTTTGCAGGTCTATCCAAAGGTCTATCGATGAGTGAACACAATCCTTACGCTTCCATGCACGCCACGACGATCATCACCGTCCGCAAGGACGGCAAGGTGGTCATGGCGGGTGATGGCCAGGTGAGCCTTGGCCAGACGGTGATGAAGGGCAATGCGCGCAAGGTGCGTCGCCTTGCCAAGGGCGACGTGATCGCCGGATTTGCCGGCGCCACCGCCGACGCCTTCACGCTGCTCGAGCGGCTCGAGGCCAAGCTCGAACAGTACCCCGACCAGTTGATGCGCGCGGCCGTCGAGCTTGCCAAGGACTGGCGGACCGACCGCTACCTGCGCCGTCTGGAAGCCATGATGCTGGTCGCCGACAAGTCTGTGACCCTGGCGCTCACCGGCAACGGCGATGTGCTGGAGCCCGAACACGGCACCATGGCGATCGGCTCCGGCGGCAACTATGCCTATGCCGCCGCCCGCGCGCTGATGGACACGGACAGGTCGGCCGAAGACATTGCGCGCCGCGCCATGCAGATTGCCGGCGACATCTGCGTCTATACCAACCACAATGTCGTGGTGGAGACGCTGGATGCCGCTTGATCCCGCCCGGATCGGCTTTTCTCCCGTGGGAGAGAAGCATTACCCGCTGCTTCTCGCGTGGCTGAACGAGCCGCATGTGCGAGAATGGTGGGGCGATCCCGACGAGGAAATCGGCTTCATCCGCGAGATGGTGGAGGGCAGGGACACGACGCGTCCCTTCATCATCACGCTCGACGGGGAGCCGGTCGGCTATATTCAAGTCTGGTTTCTCGGCCACCACCAGAACGAGGAATGGACGAAGGACAATCCCTGGCTCCTGGAGCTGCCGCAGGAGGCCGTCGGCGTCGATCTGTCGATCGGCCACGCGGACAAGCTTTCGCAGGGCATCGGCTCTGCGGCGCTCACCGCCTTCGTCGCCTATCTGCGTGGGCTCGGCCACGAGACCATCATCATCGACCCCGATCCCGCCAATGCGCGCGCGGTTCGTGCCTATGCCAAGGCCGGCTTCCGGCCGGTTCCGCAACTGGAAGGCCGCACCGGCGCCGAGGCGCTGATCATGCAATTCGACCCGAAAGCGAACGAGATACCATGACCAACTTTTCCCCCCGCGAGATCGTCTCCGAACTCGACCGCTACATCATCGGCCAGCACGACGCCAAGCGCGCCGTCGCCATCGCGCTCAGGAACCGCTGGCGCCGCCACCAGCTTGAGCCGGACCTGCGCGACGAGGTGATGCCGAAGAACATCCTGATGATCGGCCCGACCGGCGTCGGCAAGACCGAGATTTCGAGGCGCCTGGCGAAGCTCGCCGGCGCGCCCTTCGTCAAGGTCGAGGCCACCAAGTTCACCGAGGTCGGCTATGTCGGCCGCGATGTCGAGCAGATCGTCCGCGACCTCGTCGAGGTCGGCATCGGCCTGGTGCGCGAGAAGAAGCGCGCCGAGGTGACGGCCAAAGCCCATATGAATGCCGAGGAACGGGTGCTCGACGCGCTGGTCGGCGCCACCGCTTCGCCGGCAACGCGCGATAGCTTTCGCAAGAAGCTGCGCAACAACGAGCTGGACGACAAGGAAATCGAGGTCGACGTTGCAGATAGCACGGGCGGCATGCCCGGCGGTTTCGAGATCCCCGGCATGCCGGGCGCCAATATCGGCGTGCTGAACCTCTCCGAAATGTTCGGCAAGGCGATGGGCGGCCGCACCAAGAAGGTGAAGACCACGGTCAAGGATAGCTACAAGATCCTGGTCGACGACGAATCCGACAAGCTGCTCGACAACGAGCAGATCCAGCGCGAGGCGATCCGCTCGGCCGAAAACGACGGCATCGTCTTCATCGACGAGATCGACAAGATCGCCGCGCGTGACGGCGGCATGGGCGCCGGCGTGTCCCGCGAGGGCGTGCAACGCGACCTGCTGCCGCTCGTCGAAGGCACGACGGTCGCCACCAAGTACGGGCCGGTGAAGACGGACCATATCCTCTTCATCGCGTCGGGCGCCTTCCATGTCTCGAAGCCCTCGGACCTTCTGCCGGAACTCCAGGGCCGCCTGCCGATCCGCGTCGAGCTCAAGGCGCTGACGAAGGAGGACTTCCGCCGTATCCTGACGGAGACGGAGGCAAGCCTCATCCGCCAGTACAAGGCGCTGATGGAGACGGAAGGCGTCACGCTGGACTTCACCGAGGACGCGCTCGATGCGCTCGCCGACGTCGCCGTGCAGCTCAATTCCAGCGTCGAGAATATCGGTGCCCGCCGTCTCCAGACGGTGATGGAGCGGGTGCTCGACGAGATCTCCTTCGAGGCGCCGGACAAGCCGGGCAACAACCTCGTCATCGACGCGGAATATGTGCGCAAGCATGTCGGCGCGCTGGCGGCCAATACGGACCTCTCGCGCTACATTCTGTGACGTTTCGGCACCGGTGGCGGCAGATGCCGCCGCCGGTGCCGGATTTTTGACGGGAAGGGGCCTCGACAGCAACGGTGTCGCGGCCTAGGTCATTGCCACGCCTTGGCATCATTCCGACATCATTGCGTTGCATCGGTCTCGCGCCATTCGCCGATATTGTGATCAGACGGGAACCGGAACCGTGCGACAGCTCATCCCTGTGCTTGCCCTTGCAGCCGCCCTTTTTGTCCAGAGCCAGACCGTGGCGCTGGCGATCGACGTGGTGCCGTCCGGCAACCGCAATGCCGAGCAGCCGAACATTCCGGGCGCCTCCGTGCGCCGCACCAAGGCGGGAAAAACCTCCTTCGACGCGAAATACGAGAAGGTGCGCGATCTTCTCGCCAATGACGGCGAGCTTACCGGCAAAATCAAGTCGGTGGCCGGCAAATATGGCATCGACCCCATCCACATGGTCGGTGCCATCGTCGGCGAGCACACCTACAATGTCGACGCCTATGACCGGCTGCAGAGCTATTATGTGAAGGCGGCGTCCTATACCGGCTCTTTCCGCTTCGCCTATGACGGCGAATCCGTCGCGGATTTCGTCGATCGCCCCGAATTCTCGAAATGCGCGGACAAGAAGGGCTCCTATTCGCTCTGGACCTGCCGTGAAACGGTGTGGAACCGGAGCTTCAAGGGCCGCACGGTCGGCGGAACGTCCTTCCCGAACAACCGCTTCAGCGCGGTGTTCTTCCAGCCCTTCTATGCCGGCCAGACTTTTGGCCTCGGCCAGATCAACCCTCTGACGGCGCTGACCCTGACCGACGACGTCGCGCGCATTTCCGGCTACGAGCGGCTCGACGAGGCGGACGCGGCCGGCGTCTACAAGGCCATCATGGATCCGGACATCTCGCTTGCCTACATGGCCGCCTCGATCCGCCGCTCGATCGACGCGTATAAAAAGATCGCCGGCGTCGACATCTCGAAGAACCCGGGCCTGACGGCGACGCTCTACAATATCGGCAACCCGGATGCCCGCGCCGCCACCTTCGCCGCCCGCCGCGCCTCAGGCGAGGCGACCTGGCCGGAAGAGAACTACTACGGCTGGCTGATCAACGACAAGCTGGCGGAGCTGCGCTCGCTGCTCTAACTTTCGCCTACCTGTCGGCCCAGTCTGTGCACGAGCCGAGCCCAAGGAGGCAGATCATGGACATGCGTCCCGAGCCGTTCGAACCGCCGGCGCCCATTCCGCGCACGGTGCCGCCGTCGAAGCTCGAGATCATCCGCACCGTGTTCCGCAATCCGCTGGAACTCTGGGGCGAGCCCTCCTATACGCTGCCCTGGATCATGACGAGTTTCTTCGGCGAGAAGACGCTGATCGTCAACGATCCCGGCCTCATCAAATACCTGCTCGTCGACAATGCGCAGAACTACAAGATGGCGGTAGTGCGCCAGCTCGTGCTGCGCCCGATCCTGCGCGACGGCCTGCTGACGGCCGAGGGCGCTGTGTGGCGGCGGTCGCGCAAGGCGGTCGCGCCGATCTTCACGCCGCGCCATGCCAAGGGTTTTGCCAGCCAGATGCTGGCGCAGTCGGAGAAATACGCCGAAAAATACGAAGGCGCCGACGGCACGGTCTTCGATATCGGCAACGACATGACGGAGCTCGCCTTCGCCATCCTCTCCGAGACGCTGTTTTCCGGCGAGATCGTCACCTCCTCCAACAACTTCGCCGACGACGTGGACGATCTCCTGCACTCCATGGGCCGCGTCGATCCGATGGACCTTTTGCGCGCACCCGCCTGGGTGCCGCGGATCACGCGGATCGGCGGCGCAAAAGTGCTTGGCAAATTCCGGCGCATCGTGCGCGATACGATGGAGATGCGGCAGAAGCGCATGGAGAGCGGTGCGGACAATGCGCCGAACGATTTCCTGACCCTATTGTTGCGCGCCGCGGGGCCGGACGGGCTCAGCATGGAGGAGATCGAGGACAATATCCTCACCTTCATCGGCGCGGGCCATGAGACGACGGCGCGTGCGCTCGCCTGGACGCTCTATTGCGTTTCCAACAGCCCGCATGTGCGGGACGCCATGGAAGCGGAGATCGACCAGGTGCTGGCGACGGGTTCCGATCCGGTGGAATGGCTGGAGCTGATGCCCTGGACGCGCGCCGCCTTCGAGGAGGCGATGCGGCTCTATCCGCCGGCGCCCTCGATCAACCGCGAGGCGATTTCCGACGACGTCTGGACGAGCCCGAAGGGCGAGCGGGTCGAGATCCCCAAGGACGTCACGATCCTCGTCATGCCCTGGACGTTGCACCGCCATTCGCTGCTCTGGCAGAAGCCGCGCGCCTTCATGCCGGAACGGTTCCTGCCGGAGAACCGGGACAGCATCCACCGTTTCCAGTACCTGCCCTTCGGCGCCGGCCCGCGCATCTGCATCGGCGCGACCTTCGCCATGCAGGAGGCGATCATCGCGCTCGGCGTGCTGATGCACCGTTTCCGCTTCGACATGACGGAGGACACGAAGCCCTGGCCGGTGCAGCGCCTGACGACGCAGCCTTCTAACGGACTGGCGTTGCGGGTGACGGCTCGTCGGCCCGCTTCTTCCCCTTCTTGATCGTCTTGATCGAGGCGCAGGTCGCGTCCGGGTTCTTGCAGGGCTGGTAGACGACGATCTCGCTGCCGCTGCCGTCGTCCCAGACGGCCTGCACGGCGATCGTCTGCGCCTCGCCCGGCTTCAGGCCGAGATAGAGCCAGTTCTGGCTGTCATCCGACGGCAGGTTGAAGGGAAGCTCCGGATCGCATTTGGCGAGCGGAAAGCGCTGGTCGAGCGTCTCGGAATTGATCGAATAGCGGATTTCCGAGAGCCGGCAATGCATGGTCTGCAAGGCCGTGAAATAGATCAGCTGCTGGTCGGCGAAGTTGCGGAACTGCACCCAGCCCGTCTGCTTGTTGGCATCCAGCATCGCCTTGTAGATCGAAACGGCCGGGATCTGCGCCTCGTACTGCTCTTCGTCCTCTTCCTGGGCGAGCGCCGGCAGGCTGCCGGCAAGAAGCGCCGCACCGAGAAGAAGCGCCGCGGCAAGCGGCTTTCGGGTGGAGAAATCGATCACTGGCAAGCTCCCCGTTCTTTCACCGCATGTCGCCGGTGGAATGGTGGCAATTGGTTCGGACATGCAATAACACCATTCCAGGCCGCTTTGAAAAGGCCTGGCAGGAAGTCCGGAAGAATTCTCGTGGCAGACCAGTTGTTACTCGGCATCGATACCGGCGGCACCTATACCGATGCCGTGCTCTACAGTGAAACAAGGGGCGTCATTGCCCGCGCCAAGGCGCTCACCACGCGCCACGACCTTTCGGTTGGCATTGCCAGTGCGGTGGAAGCGGTGCTGGCCGAGGCGAAGGCCCCGGTTTCCGCCATCGGCCTCGTCTCGCTGTCCACGACGCTCGCCACCAATGCGCTGGTCGAAGGCCAGGGCGGCCGCGCCGGCCTGGTGATGATCGGCTTCGGCCCACAGGACCTGAAACGCGACGGGCTTGCCGATGCGCTCGGCAACGATCCGGTTCTGTTCCTGCCCGGCGGCCACAATGTGCACGGCAACGAGACGCCGCTCGACATGACGGCGCTGGACGAAGCCCTGCCGGACCTGTCGCAAAATGTCTCCTCCTTCGCTGTCGCCGGCTATTTCGCCGTGCGCAACCCGGCGCATGAGGTGCGGGTGCGCGACCGCATCCGCGCCGTGTCGCACCTGCCCGTCACCTGCAGCCACGAACTCTCCTCCAAGCTCGGCGGCCCGCGTCGCGCGCTGACGACCCTGCTCAATGCCCGCCTCGTCTCGATGATCGACCGGCTGATCGGCGCCTGCGAGGATTATCTGGAACGCCGCGGCATCCATGTGCCGATGATGGTGGTGCGCGGCGACGGCGCGCTGATCTCGGCGGCCGAGGCACGGCTTCGCCCGATCGAGACGATCCTCTCCGGCCCCGCCGCAAGCCTGGTCGGCGCGCGGCACCTGACGGGGCTGGACGACGCCGTCGTCTCCGATATCGGCGGCACGACGACGGACGTGGCGGTGCTCGACAAGGGGCGGCCGAAGCTTGATGCGGAGGGCGCCGTCGTCGGCGGCTACCGCACCATGGTCGAGGCGGTGGCCATGCGCACCTTCGGGCTCGGCGGCGATTCGGAGGTGCGCATCAATGATCGCGGGCTGAAGGCGAAGATCGATCTCGGCCCGCGCCGCTTCCTGCCCTTGAGCCTCGCCTCCGCGCTGCATCCGGATGCCATCATCCCCGTGCTGGAGCGCCAGCTCCGGACGCCGCATATGGGTCGCCATGACGGGCGCTTTGCCGTGCGCACCGGCGTGCCGGAGCGGCTGGCAAGCGGCCTCCAGCCGCAGGAACAGGCGCTTTACGAAAAGATCGGTGCCGTGCCGCTGCCGCTCGACGGGCTGCTCGTCACCACGCTGCAAAAGGCGACGCTCGACCGGCTGGTTGCCCGCGGCCTCGTGCATCTGTGCGGCATCACGCCGTCGGATGCCATGCATGTGCTCGGCGGCCAGGGCCAGTGGGATGCCGCGGCTGCCCGCCTCGGCCTGGAGCTTGCCGCGCGCAGCAAGGACGGCACCGGCCGGCCGATCGCCGAAAGCCCGGAGGTTCTGGCGCGCCTGCTGGTCGATCGGCTCACCCGCCAGTCGGCGGATGTCATTCTCTCCGCCTGCCTTGCCGATGACGGGGCGGCGATCGATCCGGCCAATTCCATCTCCATCGACCGTGCGCTGCATCGCGCCCCCGGCATCGTGAAATTCCGCATCGCGCTCGACCGGCCGCTCGTCGGCCTCGGCGCCTCCGCGCCCGTCTATTATCCCGATATCGCCGAGATGCTCGGCGCCCAGTCCTCCATTCCGGCGGACGCCGGCGTGGCGAATGCCGTCGGCGCGGTCGTCGGCCAGGTGCGCACCGTCGTGACGGTCTTCGTGACCATGCCGGACGAGGGCATCTTCATCGTCAATGGTGCGGGCGAAAGCGTGCGCCTCATCGACGAGGCCGCCGCCTTCTCGCTCGCCAAGGAACGGGCGATGACGGCGGCGCTGCATGCTGCCCGGGCCAATGGCGCGGACGAGCCGGTGGTGACGCTCGGCGAGGAGATCGATGCGCCGGAAGTGGAGGGCAGTCGCAAGCTCGTCGAGGCGCGTTTTACCGCCACGGCAAGCGGCCGGCCGCGCATCGCGGAAGAGGCGTGAAACGGCCCAAAGGTATGATTTTATCCGATCGGGAATAAATTCTTTATGTCATTGCCGAATTGACTATGAATGAAAGCTCCGGAAAGTGACAGCATTCGGGATACTCCCCCATCGTCCCGTCATTCGGAGCCTTTTCAGATGACTTATACCGACAAAGCCGGTCTTTCGATCGACAGCGCCCTTCACGACTTCATCGTCACGGAGGCCCTTCCCGGCACGGGCGTGGACGCAGAACGCTTCTTTGCCGATTTCTCCGCCATCGTGCATGACCTTGCGCCGGAAAACCGCGCGCTGCTGGCGAAACGCGATGCGCTTCAGGAGAAGATCGACGCCTGGTATCGGGTGAACGGTGCGCCGTCGGACATGGCGGTCTATGAGGCGTTCCTGCGCGAGATCGGCTACCTGCTGCCGGAGGGCGGCGAATTCCAGGTGACGACGGAAAACGTCGATCCGGAAATCGCCAGCCTCGCCGGCCCGCAGCTCGTCGTGCCCGTCATGAATGCGCGCTACGCGCTGAACGCCGCCAATGCGCGCTGGGGCTCGCTCTATGATGCGCTCTACGGCACGGATGTGATCCCGGAAACGGACGGCGCGGAAAAGGGCAAGGGCTACAATCCGAAGCGCGGCGAAAAAGTCATCGCCTGGGCCAAGGCCTTCCTCGACGAGGCAGCGCCGCTGGCTGATGCCCACTGGGCCGATATCACCGGCATCGAGGCCGGCGCGGAACTGCATCTCAAGGCAGGCGATCGCGCCGTCTCGCTGAAGCGGCCGGAGCAATATGCCGGCCATGCGGAGCACGAGGACTGGCGCCATGTGCTTCTCAAGAACAACGGCCTCGGCATCGAGATCCTCGTCAACCGCGGCTGGGAGATCGGCAAGACCGATCCGGCCGGTATTGCCGGCGTCAACATTGAGGCCGCGCTGACGACGATCATGGACTGCGAGGATTCGGTCGCCGCCGTCGATGCCGAGGACAAGGTCCTCGTCTATCGCAACTGGCTCGGCCTGATGAAGGGCGATCTGAAGGAAAACGTCCGGAAGGGCGGCGAGACGATCGAGCGCAAGCTCTACACTGACTTTACCTATACAGCGCCGGACGGCTCGCCCTTCGAGGTGAAGTGCCGCTCGCTGATGCTGGTGCGCAATGTCGGCCACCTGATGACCAATCCGGCGATCCGCGACCGCGACGGCAACGAGGTGCCGGAAGGCATCATGGACGCCATGGTGACGGCGCTGATCGCGCTGCACGATATCGGCCCGAACGGCCGCCGCAAGAATTCGCGCGAAGGCTCGATGTATGTCGTCAAGCCGAAGATGCACGGGCCGGAAGAGGTCGCCTTCGCGTCGAAGCTCTTCGGCCGCGTCGAGGCCGCCGTCGGCATGGCTCCGAACACCATCAAGATGGGCATCATGGACGAGGAGCGTCGCACGACGATCAACCTCAAGGAAGCGATCCGCGCCGCCAAGGAACGCGTCGTCTTCATCAATACCGGCTTCCTCGACCGCACCGGCGACGAAATCCACACCTCGATGGAAGCAGGCCCGATGATCCGCAAGGGCGACATGAAGCAGGCCGCCTGGATCGGCGCCTATGAGAACTGGAACGTCGATATCGGCCTGGAATGCGGGCTCTCCGGCCATGCGCAGATCGGCAAGGGCATGTGGGCCATGCCGGACCTGATGGCCGCCATGCTGGAGCAGAAGATCGCGCATCCCAAGGCTGGCGCCAACACCGCCTGGGTGCCGTCGCCGACCGCGGCGACGCTGCATGCCACGCACTATCACAAGGTCAATGTCGCCGACGTGCAGGCGGCGCTCCGGTCGCGCCCGCGGGCAAAACTGTCGGATATCCTCTCGGTGCCGGTCGCCGTGCGGCCGAACTGGACGCCGGAGGAAATCCAGCGCGAACTCGACAACAATGCGCAGGGCATCCTCGGTTACGTCGTGCGCTGGGTCGATCAGGGCGTCGGCTGCTCCAAGGTGCCTGACATCAACAATGTCGGCCTGATGGAAGACCGCGCCACGCTGCGCATCTCCGCCCAGCACATGGCGAACTGGCTGCACCATGGCGTCGTGACGGAGGCCCAGATCGTCGAGACGATGCAGCGCATGGCCGCGGTCGTTGACGGGCAGAATGCAGGCGACCCGCTCTACCGGCCGATGGCCGGCAATTTCGACGGCTCGATCGCCTTCCAGGCCGCGCTGGAACTGGTGCTCAAGGGCCGCGCGCAGCCGAACGGCTATACCGAGCCGGTCCTGCACCGCCGCCGCCTCAAACTGAAGGCCGCAAACGCCTGATAAAATAAAAAGAAGCCGCCGGATCGCTCCGGCGGCTTCTTCCTTAAGCGGATTTTTTCCGCTTACTGCTGGACGACGACGCGGGCACCCTGGCCGGGACGCACGCGCTTGTAGAGGTCGATGATGTCCTGGTTCATCAGGCGAATGCAGCCGGACGATGCGGCCGTGCCGATGGAGGCCCATTCCGGCGTGCCGTGCAGGCGGAACAGCGTGTCCTGGCCCTTCTCGTTGAAGAGATAGAGCGCGCGCGCGCCAAGCGGGTTCTTGAGACCCGGTCCCATGCCGTCCTTGACGTAGCGTGCGACGTCGGGCTTGCGGTCTGCCATTTCCTGCGGCGGATGCCAGGTCGGCCATTCCTGCTTCCAGGCAATATAGGCCTCGCCCTTCCAGGCAAAGCCCGACTTGCCGACGCCGATGCCGTAGCGCACGGCCTTGCCGCCGGGCAGCACGTAATAGAGGAAGCGGTTCGGCGTGTTGACGATGATCGTGCCGGGCTTTTCCTTCGTCGCGTAATCGACGATCTGCCGGTGGAACTTGGTGTTCACGCGGGCGATCGGGATCGCCGGCAGAGCATAGCCGTTGTCCTCAACAGGGCCATAATCCGCGGTAAAGATAGCATTGGTTGCCACCTTTTCGCCCGGAAGGGACGTGGAGGAGGAGCATCCGGCGAGCGTGACGGCTGCTGCTAGGCCGCACAGAAGGAGGGCATTGCGGAAGCGCATGTGATTCTCTTGAATAGGGATTAAGAAGTTCCGAGGCGCGGAGCTTTTATCAACTATGGTTTATTTTCGATTAAACCTGTCAATGCAAGTCTGCACGCTCCAGTGCGGGCTCCAGGCAAAGCAAAAAGACGGGTGATTGTTTTTTTGCAACAATAATGCCCGTCTACCCGCCGCTTTCGCCGCATCCGTGCCATGCCAAGCACGCCTGCGCGGCCCGTTCAATGGTCTTCTCGTCCGCTGGCCCGAAGCCGCACAGGAACCGCCGGGCGCAGTTAACGGAGTCTTCCCGGGGCTGCGAATCAGCAGGCCGCCTTAACTTTTTCTCCGGCCGCAGACCCGTCGGCCCGATTTCACGATAAAATGCGATTCGCCGAGGTTGGACCCTATGACGATCGTCTCCATTCACAATGACAATCCGCTGCTCGACGGCCGCCAGTCGGACCGCGCCATGATGGTGCGCCGCGGCGTGCAGCGCATGCTGACGGAGATGCGCCATGCGGTGCTGCCTGAGCTGACGCTTGCCAGCGGCCGGCGCGCCGATCTCATCAGCCTGTCCGACAAGGGCGAGATCTGGATCGTCGAGATCAAGACGTCGATCGAGGATTTCAAGGTGGATCGCAAATGGCCGGATTACCGCCGCCATTGCGACCGCCTGTTCTTCGCCACCCACAAGGACGTTCCGCTCGACATCTTCCCGGAGGATTGTGGCCTGATCCTGTCGGACGGCTACGGCGCGCATATGCTGCGCGAGGCGCCGGAACACCGCCTGCCGCCGCCGACGCGAAAGTCCGTGACCTTCGCCTTCGCCCGCGTCGCCGCCGGCCGCCTGCTGCTGGCGGAATTTTCCATGGATGCCCGGCGCGACGGGCCGGACATGTCCGCGATCGTCTCGGGACGGCGCGACGAGCCCGCTTGAGGGTTATTTCGGCGCGCGTTTTGCCAAGATGCGCTGGAGCGTGCGGCGGTGCATGTTGAGGCGGCGCGCCGTCTCCGAAACGTTGCGGTCGCACATTTCATAGACGCGCTGGATATGTTCCCAACGCACGCGATCCGCCGACATCGGGTTTTCCGGCAGTTCCACCCGCTCGCCCGGGCGCTGCGTCAGCGCGGCGAAGATGTCGTCGGCATCGGCCGGCTTGGCGAGATAGTCGACCGCGCCGAGCTTCACCGCGTTCACGGCGGTGGCGATATTGCCATAGCCGGTCAGCATGATGATGCGCGTGTCGTCGCGGCGCTGGCGGATGGCGGCGATCACGTCGAGGCCGCTGCCGTCGCCGAGCCTCAGATCGACCACCGCATATTTCGGCGGGTTCGTCTTGGCCTTGGCGATGCCTTCCGCCACCGATTCGGCGGTGTCGACGGTAAAGCCGCGCGTCTCCATGGCGCGCGCGAGGCGGCGCAGGAACGGGCCGTCATCATCGACGACGAGAAGCGAAGGGTCCGGCCCGATATCGTCGGTTGCCGTGATGGGTGTATCGCTGTTTTCTGCCATTTTTCGTCTTCCAGGGCCGATTTTCGTCCATTCTTGATCAGGATCAGCTTATCACCCGTAAGGTGAGGCGGGTAAAGTCATTTTGCACCCTTTGCCTCCATGCGCGCCCGCGGCCAATCGACCGACACGCGCGCACCCGGCCGGTCGCCGGTGCGGTTGCCGAAGGTCAATTTGGCGCCGGAACGTTCGAGCAGCGTCTTGGCGATGAACAGGCCGAGCCCCAGCCCGCCGGCCCGCTCGTCGCGCTGGCGCTTCGTGACATAGGGGTCGCCGATGCGTTGGAGAATATCCGCCGCATAACCGTCGCCGTCGTCCTCGATGACAATCGTCACCCGCTCCGCCGTATGGCTGACGGTGATCGTCACCTCTTCGCGCGCATGGTCGACGGCGTTTTCGAGAAGGTTGCCGAGGCCGTAGAGAATGCCGGGGTTACGGTTGCCGACCGGCTCGCTCGCCCGCTCGCCGTTTTCCACCAGGTTGAGCCGGATGCCGAATTCGCGATGCGGCGCCAGCACCTCTTCCAGTAGCGAGGACAGCGGTAGTACCCGCATATGCGCTTCGTCCTCGGCCGAAAGCGTGGTGAGCCGGCGGAGAATGTCGCGGCAGCGCTCGCTCTGGCTGCGCAGCAGCTGCACGTCCTCGCGAAACCGGTCGTCCGTGCCGAGCTCGCGCTCCATCTCGCGCGCCACGACGCTGATCGTGGCGAGCGGCGTGCCGAGTTCATGCGCCGCCGCTGCCGCGAGACCATCGAGCTGCGAGAGGTGCTTTTCACGCTGGAGGATGAGTTCGGTCGCCGCCAGCGCATCGGAAAGCTCGGCCGCCTCGCGTGACACCCGATAGGAATAGAAGGCGGCGAAGGCTGTGGTCGAGACGATGGCGAACCACAGGCCGGCCGTCAGGATCGGCGGAACGATGAGCACGGTGCCCGGAAACCACGGCAGCGGAAACGGCGTGAAGGCCATGGCCGTGATGCCGAACACCGAAAGCAGGCCGAGCGGCAGGCTGAAACGGATCGGCTGGAGCGAGGACGAGATGATGACGGGCACGCAGACGAGCGGCGCAAAGGGATTGGCCAACCCGCCGGTAATGAAGAGCAGCGCCGTCAGCTGGCAGAGATCGAAGGCGAGCAGCAAGAAGGCGGAAAGCGGCGTCAGCCGGTGCGCCGGCGGAAAGCGCACCGCGAGGAAGAAGTTCACCGCCGCCAGGAGTGCGATCAGTACGGAGGCCGGCAGCAGCGGCAGCGGAAATTCCAGCCACAGCCCGACGACGATGACGGTGATCGACTGCCCGGCCACCGCCAGCCAGCGCAGCCGGATGATCGTCTCGAGGCGCAGGCGCCGGCCGGAGCCCTCGAAGTCGATATCCTGATAGAATGCCATCCCGTCGTCCTTTCCATGCTTTAGGTTTTTGTTTTTGCCGCATTATCCGACGCCGAAGCGATGCCGCTTCGGCTGGAAATGCTCTATCACGTGCCGCGCGGCTTGACGCGCGTCGTCGGCATGGCCTCGGCGGGGTCCTCCGGCCAGGGATGCCTGGGATAGCGCCCGCGCATGTCCGCGCGCACGTCCCGCCAGGAGCCCGCCCAGAAGCCGGGAAGGTCGCGCGTCGTCTGGATCAGCCGGTGCGCCGGCGATTGCAATTCGAGAAGCAGCGGCAGCCGCCCGCCCGCGACGGAAGGATGCTGCTTCAGCCCGAACAGTTCCTGCACGCGGATCGCCAGGACAGGCTCGTCGCCATCGTAGCGGATCGGGTGGCGCTGGCCGGTCGGCGCCTCGAAATGGGTGGGCCCCAGCCGCGCGAGATCGCGTTGCACCTCATAGGGCACCAGCGCCATCAGCCCGTCCTGAAGCCGTGCGGAGGAAATTTCGTCGATGCCGCGCGCCGTTTCCTGGAACGGCACGAACCAGGTTTCGAGCGCGGCGAGCAGCGCGTCGTCGCTTGTATTAGGCCAGGGTTCGCCGATCGAGCGATGCAGGAAGCCGATCCGATCGCGCAATTGCGCCGCCTCGCGGGAAAACGGCAGGACCTGGAGGCCGAGCTGGCGAACACCGTCGGCAAGCGCCAGCGCCGCCTTCGGCCCGCTCGGCCGGGGAAGGGGCGTCTCCTCAAGGATCATCGCGCCGAGCCGAACCACTTTTCGCGCCCGCACCTGCCGGCTGGGGCGGTCGAAGACGCACTGGTCCTCGCGCACGATCTTTTCCGCGAGCCCGGCTTCCACCTCGGCGCGGTCGATTTCGGCCGCGGCGAGAATGCGCTGGCGCCCGGCCTGCCCGGTCAGGTCGGCCACCACGATCATCTCCGCGCCGGCAAGCCGCTCGGTCTCCGGCAGTTCGGCGCCGCGTCCATTGGCCATGACGAACCGCCCCCGGCCGCCCCGTTGCAGGGCGACCCGGTCCGGAAAAGCATGCAGCAGCAGCGCGCCCGGCATGCTCGCCGCACTCCTCGTGGCCTTGCCGAAACCGTCCGCCATGCGCTGCGCCAGCCGCCGCGCGGCCTCCGCCCGTTCGCCCCGCTCGTTGGAAAAGCGCCGCAAGCGCTCCTCGATGTCGATGGCAGGGCCGCCGAGCCCCTGTTCGGTGAGCAGCACGGCAAGCCGCGCCGCCGGCACCTGTTCGCCATCCTGCGCGGCATGCAGGATCATCGCGGCCAGCCGCGGCGGCAGCGCCAGCTCACGGATGCGTTTGCCGGCCGGCGTCAGCGCTCCGGCCGCGTCGAGCGCGCCGAGCAGGCGCAGCAGGTTTCGCGCCTCTTCCACCGCCGCCGCGGGCGGCTGGTCGACGAGGCGGAGGGCGGCGGGATCGCTCACCCCCCAATGAGCAAGATCGAGCATGAAGCCGGAAAGGTCGCTCGACAGGATCTGTGGCGGCGTGAAGGCCGGCAGCGCCGCCGTCTGCCCGGCATGCCACAGCCGGATCGCGATACCCGGCTCCGTTCGCCCGGCGCGCCCGGCACGCTGGTCGGCGGAGGCGCGCGACACGCGCACCGTCTCCAGCCGCGTGATGCCGGTCGCCGCCTCGAAGACCGGCAGGCGCTGCAGGCCGCTGTCGATGACGATGCGCACACCGTCGATGGTGATCGAGGTTTCGGCAATCGAGGTCGCCAGCACGATCTTTCGCATGCCGGCAGAGGTGGGCTGGATCGCGGCGTCCTGTTCCTTCTGGCTCAGGTTGCCGAAGAGCGGCACCACCGTCGTCTCCGCCCCGAACCGGCCGTCGAGCCGTTCCGCGGTGCGGGTGATCTCGGCCTGTCCCGGCAGGAAGGCGAGGATCGACCCGCTCTCCTGGCGATGCGCCTCTATAATGGCGCGCGCCATACTATCCTCTATGCGCTCGCCGGCCGGCCGGTCCTGATAGCGGACGTCCACGGGAAAGGCGCGCCCCTCGCTGACGATCGCGGGTGGATGGTCGAGCAGCGCCGACACTCGCTCAACATCCAGCGTCGCCGACATGACGAGGATGCGCAGGTCCTCGCGCAGCGCCGCCTGCACGTCGAGCGCCAGCGCCAGGCCGAAATCCGCATCGAGCGAACGCTCGTGGAATTCATCGAAAAGCACGGCGGCGATACCGGGCAATTCCGGATCGTCGAGGATCATGCGGGCGAAAACGCCTTCGGTCACCACCTCTATACGCGTCTTCGCGGAAACGCGGTTGTCGAGCCGCATGCGATAGCCGACCGTGTCGCCGACCCGTTCGCCGAGAAGGGCGGCCATGCGGCCCGCCGCCGCCCGCGCCGCCAGCCGGCGCGGTTCGAGCAGGATGATCCGCCCGTCGCCCCGCCAGGCCTCGCCAAGAAGGAAGAGCGGCACCAGCGTCGTCTTGCCGGCGCCGGGCGGCGCGGAAAGCACCGCGCGTGTCCCCACGGCAAGGGCTGTACCGAGCGCAGGCAGCGCCTCGGCAACGGGCAGGCGCGGCAGCGTATCGATGACCGACGCCATTCCTAGAGAAATCCGTCGTTGAAAGGGGCGCCTATATAGAGGGCGGACATGTGTCTCTCCGGTCTCGTTTTCCTTGCCTGAATAGCCCGCCGGCGGTGCCGAGAGAAGAGCCGCAGAAAGACCGCACGGGGAGCCGGAACGTCCGTCATGGATTTGTCATGCGGTTTTACCGTTTGGACAAGATTTTTGCCGGTGTTTCGGTGCCGCCAAGACCATCGAGACGTTAACCAAACGAGAAAGTCTTGTCTTTTCAACGCGTTGTCACTTTTTTGATTTTTCTTGTTTTGAGCTGTTGACGTGTTCGTATAGGTGGGCTTATAACCCGCTCATCGAACGAGAGCGGCGGCGCTTCTGGCGGCCGACGAACTCGCTCCAAGGTTTCCTGACGGAGCTGGTGAGAATTGAGCCGAACCTGG
>NZ_WHSB02000014.1 GCF_010994755.1 Shinella lacus | reverse complement strand
TCCACGGTGTAGATCCCCTGTCCCTCCTGCATTCATGGCAGAAAGGAAATAGGTGGCCGGTTTTTACTCCGCCCGCGGCTGGACTATTCCGCCGCTACCGTGGCCGACTTTTCCACCGCCGCTCTCATCCACATGCGGTTCCAGGTGACCGTGAGGCCGCCGAGCTCGAAGGCGCCGGACATCCACGAGGGGTTGGCAACCTCCTGGTTGGTCGGGCCGAAGATGGAACGCACGGCTTGTTGCAGGATCAGCGAGACGCCCCAGGTGGCGAGCAGCGTTTCGAGCGGCCGGCCATAGAGAAAGCGGATGATGCCGCGCTCCATGACGAGCCCGACCGCGCCGGTGACGAGGAAGGCGAGCGGCAGCGCAATCGCCAGCGACCATTCGAACAGGCCCGGCCAGGCGGCGCGGATATAGGCCTGCACCACGAAGGTGGTGTAGGCGCCGAGCATGACCATCTCGCCATGCGCCATGTTGATGATGCCCATCACGCCGAAGGTGATGGCAAGGCCGATGGCGGCGAGCAGCAGCACGGAGCCGAGCGACAGGCCGTACCAGATGTTCTGCGCGACGGCCCAGAGCTCAAGTTGGTCCTCGATCTCTCGGATGCCGGCCTCGATATCGGGGCGCAGGCTTTCATCCGCCGAGGCGAGTGCCCCGGAGAGCAGCGACAGCGAGTCCCGCCCGCCGGTCTGGACGACGGTCGCGACGGCGGCCTTCTTCTCCTCCACCGGGCGATCGGACACCAGGATGGCGGCGGCGCGGGCCTTTTCCAGCACGGCCTTGACCGCGCCGTCGGTTTCCGCGGCAAGGGCGGCGTCCAGCCCTTCGAGCGCATCGGCGGATGGCGTGCGCAGGATGGTGCTCGCGGCCTGAAGGCGCACGGACGTGTCGGGGCTCATCAGCGTCAGTCCGCCGAGTGCTGCGCGGATCACCCGGCGCAGCCCGTTGTTCACTTTGACCTTTTCGAGCGCGGCCTTGGCTTCCTCGCCGGCCGCATCGCCCGTCAGGGCATCGACGAGCGCGAAATTGGCGCCGGCCGGCTTGACGATGAAGACGGTGCCGTCGGCCTTGCGCTGGTAGAGATCGCCCTCGGCGAGCGCCTCAAGGGCGGGCACGATCCTGGGATCGCCGGTCTTCGCCAGCGCTTCGACCTGTTTCTGGTTTTCCTGGAAATTGCCGCCGCCCAGCGCATTGACCATGCTGCGCAGGTCGTCTGCCGCGCGAAGGTCGGTGGCGAGCAGCGTCACCATCACGCAGACGGCGATGAGCAGGCATTGCAGGAAACGATGGATGAGCCGCGTGTGCATCTCATGGCCTCGAAGCACTGGTCGTCAGGAAAGGGAAACATCCCGGCGCGTGGAACGCCGGGATGCGATGCGGTTGCCGTGAGGATCAGGAGCCCTTGCCGCCGCACTTGCCGGTGGCGACGTTGAAGTTGCCGCATTCCATGGGCTTGCGCCAATCGGCGATCAGGTCCTTGGAGTCGGGCAGGAAGTCCGACCATTCGTCGCCGACGACGAGGCCGGAGGTCTGCCACACGGTCTCGAACTGGCCGTCGGCCTGGATTTCGCCGATCAGCACGGGCTTGGTGATGTGGTGGTTCGGCATCATGGTGGAGAAGCCGCCCGACAGGTTCGGCACGGAAACGCCGATCATCGCGTCGAGCACGGCGTCCGTATCGGTCGTGCCGGCCTTTTCCACCGCCTTCAGCCACATGGCGAAGCCGATATAATGGGCTTCCATCGGGTCGTTGGTGACGCGCTTGTCGTTCTTGGTGAAGGCCTTCCACGTCTTGATGAACTCGGCATTCGCTGGGTTGTCGACGGACTGGAAGTAGTTCCAGGCGGCAAGATGGCCGACGAGCGGCGCGGTATCGAGGCCGGCGAGCTCTTCTTCACCTACCGAGAAGGCGACGACCGGAATGTCTTCCGCCTTGACGCCCTGGTTGCCGAGTTCCTTGTAGAAGGGAACGTTGGCATCGCCGTTGATGGTGGAAACGACGGCCGTCTTCTTGCCGGCCGAGCCGAACTTCTTGATGTCGGAGACGATCGTCTGCCAGTCCGAATGGCCGAACGGCGTGTAGTTGACCATGATGTCCTCGGGCTTCACGCCCTTGGAGATCAGGTAGGCTTCGAGGATCTTGTTGGTCGTGCGCGGATAGACATAGTCCGTGCCGGCCAGAACCCAGCGCTCGACGCCTTCGTTCTCGGCGAGGTAATCGACGGCCGGGATCGCCTGCTGGTTCGGTGCGGCACCCGTGTAGAAGACGTTGCGCTGGCTTTCTTCACCCTCGTACTGGACGGGGTAGAAGAGGATGGAATTCAGCTCTTCGAAGACCGGCAGCACAGACTTGCGCGACACCGAGGTCCAGCAGCCGAAGACGGCCGAGACCTTGTTGACCGAGACGAGCTCGCGCGCCTTTTCGGCGAAGAGCGGCCAGTCGGAGGCCGGGTCGACGACGACGGCTTCGAGCTTCTTGCCCAGCAGCCCGCCCTTCTTGTTCTGCTCCTCGATGAGCATCAGCATGGCGTCCTTGAGCGTCGTCTCGGAGATCGCCATGGTGCCGGAAAGCGAATGCAGGATGCCGACCTTGATCGTGTCGTCGGCCGCGAAGGCGCCGTGGAAGGCGGTTGTCGAAAGAATTGCAGCAAGCAATGCGCCGGTGGCGCGCGCCTTGATGGACATTGTCGGAACCCCTCTCGTTCTTTTTGACCGCAACGGGGGCGGAAGCTGTTTAACCGTTGCTTAAGAAACTATCCGCCGGGGATGCTGCGCTGCACATACGTCATTCTACGTAGTTGCCGGGGGGAAGCGGGAAGTTTTGCGGCGCTGCACCAATTTCAGGGACGGTATATCCGTGCTAGAAAGGCCTTGTGTGTTGAGGCCACTGCCCTCTCCTCCGTCATCCTCGGGTCAAGCCCGAGGATGACGTGGAGGGTGGGGGTAGGTCGTGCTTCAACGCCCGCAAAAAAAACGGCCGGGTAAACGGGCCATGGGAACAGCAGGAAAAGATGGCCGCACGCCAGCGCATCATACCGATCCGCCGCGAGTATAACCGTTGGGTCGCCAACCAGACGCTGGAAGACTATGCGCTGCGTTTCACCGCCAAGAGCGCGCGCCGCTTTTCCTCCGACCGCATCTCGCAGACCGCCATCGGCGCCATCTCCTTCCTGGCGCTGGAGGCGATCGGCGGCGCGATCACCATGTCCTACGGCACGACGAACGCCATCGTCGCCATCGTGGTGGCGAGCCTGATGATCCTGCTCGTCGGCCTGCCGATCAGCCGCTATGCCATCCGCCACGGCGTCGATATCGACCTGCTGACGCGCGGCGCCAGCTTCGGTTATATCGGCTCGACGCTGACCTCGCTGATCTATGCAAGCTTCACCTTCATCCTCTTCGCCATCGAGGCCTCCATCATGTCCGGCGCGCTGGAGCTGGCGCTCGGCATTCCGCTCTGGATCGGCTACATCATCTCCTCCGTGGTGGTGATCCCGCTGGTGACGCATGGCGTGCAACTCATCTCGCGTTTCCAGCTCATCACCCAGCCGTTCTGGATCGTGCTCAACATCCTGCCCTTCGTCTTCATCGCCTTTGCGGACTGGGAGAAGGTCGGCCTGTGGCTCGCCTATTCCGGCCTGCACCATGCCTCAGGCCCGCCCGGTACCTATGCGCCGTTCAACCTGGTGGAATTCGGCGCGGCCTCGGCCGTCATCTTCGCGCTGATGGCGCAGATCGGCGAGCAGGTGGACTTTCTGCGCTTCCTGCCGCCGGATGGGCAGAAGAAGCTGCACCATCGCATCGCCGTGTTCCTCGCCGGTTCCGGCTGGGTGATCGTGGGTGCGCCAAAACTGATCGCCGGCTCCTTCCTCGTCGTGCTGGCGCTCTCGGCGGGCGTGCCCTCCACGCGGGCGGCCGATCCCTCGCAGATGTACTACACCGCCTTCGGCTACATGCTGCCGTGGGATGCGGCGGCATTGCTGCTGATGGTCGCCTTCGTGGTGGTCTCGCAGCTCAAGATCAACGTGATGAACGCCTATGCGGGCTCGCTCGCCTGGTCTAATTTCTTCTCGCGGCTGACGCACAGCCATCCCGGCCGCGTCGTCTGGCTGGTGTTCAACGTGGCGATCGCGCTGCTGTTGATGGAGCTCGGCATCTACAAGCTCCTGGAGGAAACGCTCGGCGTCTTCTCCATCGTCGCCATGGCCTGGCTCTGCACCATTTCGGCGGACCTCTTCGTCAACAAGCCGCTCGGCCTGTCGCCGCCCGGTATCGAGTTCAAGCGCGCCCATCTCTACGATATCAACCCGGTCGGGCTTGGCGCCATGGCGCTGTCGGCGATCATCGCCCTCATGGCGCATTTCGGCACCTTCGGCGAAATCCCCGCCTCGCTCGCGCCCTATATCGCCGCCGTCGTCGCCTTCATCGCCTCGCCGCTGATCGCCTGGGCGACGGGCGGCAAATATTACCTCGCGCGCAAGCCGAGGAAGAGCTGGGCGCAGCAGCACACCATCACCTGCTCGATCTGCGAACACCCGTTCGAGCCGGAGGACATGGCCTGGTGCCCCGCCTATGCGGCGCCAATCTGCTCGCTGTGCTGTTCGCTCGACAGCCGCTGCCACGATCTCTGCAAGCCGAAGGCGCGGTTCAATGCGCAGGTGGCGGGCGTGGCGAAAAGCATCCTGCCCGAGGCGGTGACGGCGGCGCTCGGCACGCGGCTTGGCCGCTACGGCATTGCGGCCGCGCTGTCGATCACCGGCATGGGCATCATCCTCGCCATGATCGCCCACCAGGTCGGCACCGGTTCGCCGGAAACGGCGACCGTGGTGGAGCGCACAATCGCCATCGTCTTCTTCGTCTTCGCCGTGGTGGCGGGTGTCGTCTCGTGGTTCTACGTGCTGGCGCATGACAGCCGGGTGGTCGCCGAGGAGGAATCCTCGCGCCAGACGACATTGCTGCTGAAGGAAATCGCCGCGCATAAAAAGACGGATGCGGCGCTCCAGCAGGCGAAGGAAACCGCGGAAGCCGCCAACCGCGCCAAGAGCCGCTATGTCGTGGGTCTCAGCCATGAACTGCGCACGCCGCTCAATGCCGTGCTCGGCTATGCGCAGGTGCTGGAGCGCGACGAGAGCATTCCGCCGCAGCGACAGGGCGCGATCCGCGTCATCAAGCGCAGTGCGGATCACCTCTCCGGTCTCATCGACGGGCTGCTCGACATTTCCAAGATCGAGGCGGGCAAGCTGCAGGTCTATTCCAACGAGATCAACATCGACGATTTCCTCGACCAGATTTTGGAGATGTTCCGCCCGCAGGCGCAGGCCAAGGGCGTCGCCTTCACCCATGCCCGCCCGAAAAACCTGCCCTCCTATGTGCGCACCGATGAAAAGCGCCTGCGCCAGATCCTCGTCAACCTCATCTCCAACGCGCTGAAATTCACCGATAGCGGCGAGATCCGCCTCGACGTCGCCTATCGCAACCAGGTCGCGACCTTCACGGTGGCCGATAGCGGCCGCGGCATTCTGGAAAAGGACCTGCCGCGCATCTTCGAGCCCTTCCAGCGCGGCGACACCGAACACGGCATGCCGGGTCTCGGCCTCGGCCTCACCATCACGCGGCTCCTGACGCAGACGCTCGGCGGCGAGATTTCGGTGAAGAGCGAGCGCGACAAGGGCACCGAATTCAAGGTGCGCCTGATGCTCTCCGCCGTCGATCGCCCGACTGCGCCGAAGGTGCTGCACATCAAGGGCTACAACGGCCCGCGGCGCACCATCCTCGTCGTCGACGACAATGCCGACCACCGCAACCTGATGGAAGAGGTGCTGCGGCCGCTCGATTTCACCGTGCTGACGGCGCGAAGCGGCGCGGATGCGCTGGCGCTCCTCGAAAGCCTGAAGCCGGACTTGTTCCTCATCGACATTTCCATGCCCGGCATGAACGGCTGGGTGCTGGTGGAGCGGCTGCGCGCGCTCGGCCAGCCCGGCCCGATCATCATGCTGTCGGCCAATATCGGCGACGGCTCGGCCTCCGCCCATACGGGCCACAACGACACGCTGGCCAAACCCTTCGACCTGCGCCAGCTCACCGACAAGCTCGCCTTGCATATGGGCCTCTCCTGGACCTATCACGGCGAGGCGAAGGCGGTGGAGCCGGCCGAGGCCAGCATCGTCGTTCCCGAACAAGGCCATGTGCAGGAATTGATCCGGCTCGGCGAGATCGGCTATGTCAGGGGCATCGAGGCGAAGCTCGCCGAAATCGCCCGCGTGGCCGAACACCAGCCCTTCACCGAGGCGGTGCGGGCCTATGTGCAAGTGTTCGATCTCGCCGGCTACGACGCCTTCCTGAAGACCATGGACCGACAAGAGGACGCTGCCCGTGACTGAGACGGCCACCCCGCGCGATATCGTCCTCATCGTCGACGATTCCCCCGAAGCGCTCGGCTTCCTGACCGAGGCGCTCGAACAGAGCGGCTTCTCCGTGCTGATCGCCACGTCCGGCGCCTCCGCGCTCAACATCGTCGACCGCATCACGCCCGATATCATCCTGCTCGACGCGGTGATGCCCGGCATGGACGGGTTCGACACCTGCCTGCGCCTGAAGGCGAACCCTGCGGCAAGCCCCGTTCCCGTCGTCTTCATGACCGGGTTGACCGAGACCGAACATGTCGTGCGCGCGCTGGAGGCCGGCGGCGTCGACTACCTGACGAAGCCGATCAACATCGACGAACTGCGCGCCCGCATCCGCGTGCATCTCACCAATGCGCGCTCCGCCCAGAGCGCGCGCGTGGCGCTGGATGCCGCCGGGCGGCATTTGCTGGCCGTCAGCGGTGAAGGAAAGATCCGCTGGTCGACGCCGCAGGCGACGCGCCTCGTCAATGCCGCGACCGGCAGCGACGAGGGGCTCGATGCGGTCTCCGGGCATATCCGCGGCTGGATGAAGACGCGCAGCACCGCGCGCGAAAACACCTTCGCGATCCAGCAGGCGGGCCAGGCGAGCCTGCAGCTTTCCTTTCTGGGCGCGATCGGCGCGGACGAATACCTCTTCCGCCTGACTGCGGAAAACCGCCTGTCGGACGAGGAAATCCTGCGCCAGCATTTTTCGCTGACGCAGCGCGAATCCGAGGTGTTGCTGTGGATCGCCAAAGGGAAGTCCAACCGCGATATCGGCGAGATCCTCGGCCTCAGCGCCCGCACGGTCACCAAGCATCTCGAACAGATTTATGTGAAGCTCGGCGTCGAGAACCGCGCCTCGGCCGCCGTGAAGGCCGCCCATATCTTGCACGAATGACGGTCAGCGCTTTTTCGCGCCGGCGAGTTGCGCCGTCGTCTCGCGCACGACGAGCGGCCCGTCGACCTTGATGGTCATTGGCCGCATGTGCTTGCCGTGGATCGCCATGTCGATGAGCAGTTCGGCCGCCTTCTGGCCCATCTCGTAGTTCGGCAGCACCAGCGTCGAGAGCGGCGGGTGGGTGTAGCGCGCCAGTTCCTGGTCGTCATAGCCCATGACGGAGAGATCCTGCGGCACGCGAAGACCCTTTTCCTGCGCCGCCTCCATCATGCCGATCGCCATCAGGTCGTTGCCGCAGAAGATCGCGGTGGGCGGATTGTCCATGGAGAGCAGGTCGAGGCCGGCCTCGTAGCCGCGTAGCGGCAGCCAGTCGCCGTCGCGCACCAGGCTTTCGTCGAAGGCGATGTCGGCGGTGGCGAGCGCCTGCTTGTAGCCTTTCAGGCGGTCCATCGCGGCATCCATCCACGGTTCGCCGTTGATGAAGCCGATGCGTTTGTGGCCGAGCGCGGTGAGATGCGCCGTCGCCGCAAAACCGCCCGCAACCTCGCCCGGAACGATCGCGACGTGCTGGCGCGGCTCGCAGTAGCAGTTGAGCAGCACGGTCGGGATGGTCTTCAGTTCCGGCGGCACGCTGACCTTGCGGGTGAAGATCGTCGCATAGATGACGCCGGCAATCGACGGGTCGCGCAGCACGGACCGCAGCACCGCGCGCTCCAGGTCCGGGTTCGAGCGCGTGGCATGGGCGGAGACCAGCAGCCCCTGCTCGAAGGCATGGTCGCGGATGCCATCCAGGCTGACGACGGGGTGGGGGCTCGTCGAGATTTCGTCGACGATGAAGGCGATCGTATCCTTCTCGACGGCGGGGGCGGTTGCCACGGGGCTGCGCGTCGCCGGTAATTTATAACCGATTTTATGAGCAGCCTCGCGCACCTTCTGCTGCGTTTCCGGCGAAATGCGCGAGCCGGACATCTCGTTCAGCACCAGGGAAACGCTCGACTGGGACACGCCGGCAATGCGCGCTATGTCCGTCATGGTCGGCCGGCCCCCATCCTGTCGGCCACCGCCCTCCTTGCCCGAATTGCGCCCGTTGCCCCTGGCCATGCGTCGTTCCTCACCCCTCGGTGTGCATTGCGCTGCACACGGATTTTTTGCAAGTGCTCATAATTTTGGCTCTTGACTGCTAATATTATTAGCGCAAGATTTAGACATGTGAAGCACAAAATGCTCACGTCCGGTAGAGGAGCACCGGCCAAGTTACCCGGGAGGAGACCCACTGATGACCATGATTTCCCGTCGCACCTTCATGCTTGCGGCAACGGCCGTCGGCGCGCTTGCGTTGGCAGGCGTCGCCATTGCCGAAGTGCCGAAGCTGGCGCAGAAAGACACCTACAAGGTCGGCTTCGCGCAGACCGAATCCAACAATCCCTGGCGCATCGCGCAGACCAACAGCATGAAGGCGGAGGCCGAAAAGCTCGGCTTCCAGCTCGTCTATACGGATGCTGCGGGCTCGGCCGCCAAGCAGGTGGCCGACGTCAACTCGATGATCGCCCAGGGCGTCGACGTCATCTTCCTCGCGCCCCGCGAAGAAAAGCCGCTGATCCCCGCCGTCATGGCCGCCAAGAAGGCCGGCATTCCGGTGATCCTGCTCGACCGCTCGGTCGACCCCTCGCTCGCCAAGGCCGGCGAGGATTACCTGACCTTCATCGGCTCCAACTTCGTCGAAGAGGGAAAACGCGTCGCCGAATGGCTGGTGAAGAACGCCAACGGCAAGACGAAGATCATCGAACTGGAAGGCACGACTGGCTCTTCCCCAGCCAACGACCGCAAGAAGGGCTTTGACGAGGCGATCAAGGCCGCAGGCGGCTTCGAGATCGTCGCCTCGCAGACCGGCGACTTCGCCCGCGACAAGGGCCGCCAGGTGGCGGAATCCCTGCTCCAGGCGCATCCGGATGCCGATATCATCTACGCCCACAATGACGAGATGGCGATGGGCGCGATCGCCGCACTCGAAGCCGCCGGCAAGGTGCCGGGCAAGGACGTGCTGGTGCTGTCGATCGACGGCGGCAAGGAAGCGGTGCAGGCGGTCGTCGACGGCAAGATCGCCGCCGTCGTCGAGTGCAACCCGCGCTTCGGGCCGAAGGCTTTCGAGACCATGATGCGCTATGCCAAGGGCGAGGCGATAGACCCGATCCTCGTCAACGAAGACAAGTTCTACGACGCCTCCAACGCGGCCGCGGAACTCGCCAACGCCTACTGATACCATCTCCCAAGCACTTTGCGGCCGGGGCGGCAAAACCGTCTCGGCCGTTTTTTGAACGGGCCTGACCTTCGGCGCGTTCGGGTGTAGGTTGTGTGGCCCGTCCCGGAGGGCGGATAGAGGAGGACTTCCATGCTTCTGTCCATGCAGGGCATTTCCAAGGCGTTTGCCGGCGTGGCGGCGCTGAAAGCCGCTTCGCTGGAGGTGGAGCCGGCGGAGGTGATGGCGCTCGTCGGCCAGAACGGCGCCGGCAAATCGACGCTGATCAAGATCCTCACCGGCGTCTACCGCCGCGACGAGGGCACGATCGCCTTCGACGGCAGGGATGTCGATTTCACCATGCCGGCCGAAGCCCAGGCCGCCGGTATCGCGACGATCTACCAGGAAATCAACCTCGCGCCGCAGCGCTCCGTGGCGGAAAACATCTATCTGTCACGCGAGCCCAAACGCTTCGGTCTGATCGACCACGCCGCCATGCGCCGCGGTGCCGAGGCCGTGCTGAAAACCTTCAACCTGACGATCGACGTCGACCGGCCCGTCGCGCATTTCGATGCGGCGACCCGGCAGATGGTGGCGATCGCCCGGGCCGTGACGCAGAACGCCCGCCTCGTCATCATGGACGAGCCGACGTCGTCGCTGGACGAACGCGAGGTCGCCGTCCTCTTCGAAACGATCCGCACGCTGAAACGCTCCGGCGTGGCGGTCATCTTCATCGGCCACCGGCTGGATGAACTCTACGAGATCTGCGACCGCGTGACGATCATGCGCGACGGCCAGACGGTGGCGAAAAGCCCCATGGCCGACATGCCGAAGATGGCGCTGGTGCGCCACATGCTCGGCAAGGAACTGGCCGCCTTCCAGGCGATGGCGCCGGGCGAGGAGAAACCCGAGCGGCCGGTTCGCCTCGACGTGGCGAATGCCGGGGCCGGCGTGCGGGTGCGCGATGTCAGCCTGACGGTGCGGGAGGGCGAGATTTCCGGCCTTGCCGGCCTGCTCGGCTCCGGCCGCACGGAGACGGCGCGGCTGATTTTCGGCGCCGACAACTTGGAGCGCGGCACGATGCGCCTGGCGGGCAGCGAGCGCACCTACCGCGAGCCGGCGGATGCGATTGCCGATGGCATCGGGCTCGTCTCCGAGGATCGCAAGATCGACGGTATCGTGCCGGACATGAGCATCCGCGAGAACATGACGCTGGCGCTGCTGCCGCGCCTGAAGAAGGCCGGCATCGTCGACCGTGCGCGGCAGGACGAGATCGTCACCCGCTATATCCGCGCGCTCGGCGTCAAATGCGCCTCGCCCGACCAGCCGATCAAGGAGCTTTCCGGCGGCAACCAGCAGAAGGTGCTGCTTGCCCGGTGGCTGGCGACAGACCCGCGCGTGCTGATCGTCGACGAGCCGACGCGCGGCATCGACATCGGCGCGAAATCGGAAATCCTCAAGCTCCTGCGCAGCCTCGCCGACGAGGGCCTCAGCGTGCTGATGATCTCCTCCGAATTCGAAGAATTGCTGGCCGCCGCCGACCGCGTGACCGTGCTCAGCGACGGCACATCGGTGAAGACGCTGCCGCGCAAAGACTTGAGCGAGGCGGCGTTGCTTGCCGCCATGGCCCATCAGGTGGAATGATATGACGACGATCGAAACCCCTGCCCCGCAGCCAGCTGGCGCGCTTTCCTCCGGCAGCCGGCTCTTCACGCTGGCGAGCCGCTACGGCACCTTCGTCGCCTTCCTGGCGCTGATCGCCGTCAACATCGCCATCACGCCGAACTTTTTGTCGTGGCAGACGCTGAACGTGAACCTCACCCAGGTCGCCACCATCGTCATCGTCGCGACCGGCATGACGCTGGTCATCGCCACCGGCGGCATCGATCTCTCCGTCGGCTCGCTGATGGCGATTGCCGGTGCCTTGGCGCCGATGATCTTCATGGGCCAGTTCTGGCCAGTCGAGAACATGGCGGTCGCCGTCACGCTCGCCTTGATCATCCCGGTGGTGGTCGCCAGCCTCTTCGGCCTGTTCAACGGGCTGCTCGTCACGCGCTTTTCCATCCAGCCGATCATCGCGACGCTCGTGCTCTTCATCGCCGGCCGCGGCATCGCGCAGGTCATGACCAACGGCAACCTCCAGGTCTTCAAGAACGAGGGTTTCCAGTTCATCGCCATGGGCCGCATTGCCGGCGTGCCGGCGCAGGTCGTGCTGATGGTCCTCATCGCCGCCCTCGCCTTCGCGATGATCCGCTACACCGTCATCGGCCGCCAGATCATCGCGGTGGGCGGCAACGAGAAGGCGGCGCGGCTGACGGGCATCCCCGTCAAGCGCGTCAAACTCTTCGTCTATATGGTGAGCGGCGCGCTTGCCGGCATTGCCGGCCTCGTCGTGGTGGCGCGCAATTCCGCGAGCGATGCCAACCTCGTCGGCCTCGGCATGGAGCTGGACGCCATCGCTGCCGTCGCCGTCGGCGGCACGTTGCTCACCGGCGGGCGGGCCAATATCGTCGGCACGGTGCTCGGCGCCTTCGTCATCCAGCTCGTGCGCTACACGCTGCTCGCCAATGGCGTGCCGGATGCCGCGGCGCTCATCGTCAAGGCGGGGCTGATCGTGCTCGCCGTCTTCATCCAGCAGCGCGCCGACAGGCATTGAGGGCAACCGCCATGCAGACCATCCTCCGCCCCTTCGCGATCAAATCCTCCGGCGATCTCGCCCGGCTCGGCGTCATGCTGGCGCTCGCCGGCCTCATCCTCTTCGGCGCGCTGCGCTACGACAATTTCCTGTCGTCCTTCAACATCCTCTCTTTCCTGCGCTACAATTCAATGTTCGCGCTGATCGCGCTCGGCATGGCTTTCGTCATCATCACCGGCGGCATCGATCTTTCCGTCGGCGGCACGGCGGCGATGGCGAGCGTGGTGGCGGCGCTGTTTTCGCCCTACCACTGGGCGGCCGGTCTTCTCGGCGGCATGGTGGCCGGCCTTGCCGTCGGCGCGCTCAACGGTTTCATTATCACGAAGATGCGCATCCAGCCCTTCATCGCCACGCTCGCGACCATGCTGGCGGCCTATGGAACGGGGCTGCTGCTCGCCGACAACCAGTCGGTCTCCGTCTCCTACGACACCGGCTTCACCGTGATCGGCCAGGACGATTTTCTGGGCTTCCCCATCCCCGCCTGGATCGCGCTTGCCGCCTATGTGCTCGGCTGGCTGGTGCTGGAAAAGCTGCCGGTCGGCCGGCATATCCTGGCGATCGGCGACGGCGAGGCGACGGCCGGGTTGATGGGCCTGAAGGTCGAGCGCACGCTGGCCGCGGTCTACCTCGCCTCGGGCACGCTCGCCGGCCTTGCCGGTGTCATCCTCGCCTCGCAGTTCGGCGCGGGCCAGCCGACCGAGGGCGTGGGCTGGGAGCTGTTTGCCATCGCCTCCGTGGTGGTGGGCGGCACGCTGCTCACCGGCGGCTCCGGCTCGGTCGGCGCCACGCTTGCCGGCGCGCTGCTGCTCGCCATGGTGTTCAACATCCTGAACTTCGAAAACGGCCTCGGCTGGATCTCGCTGTCGGCCTATTGGCAATCCGTCATCCGCGGCGCCTTCCTGCTGGTCGTGGTGGTGTTGCAGGCCAAGCTGATGGCGCGGCGCTGAGCCTCACGCGTTGAGCAGCGCCAGCGTCTGCGCATCGCGCACACCGTCGCAACAGGTCTGCAAGGCCTGGGTGAAGAGCGGGTCGTCGCTGGATGCGACCGCGAAAAGCGTCATCGACGAGCGGAACTTCTGGTCGTCGGGCGAGCCGAAGATCTCCAGCAGCGAGCGGCCCTCGACGGAAACCACGGCCTCCGTCGCCAGCCGCAGCCGCTCGGACAGCACCGGATCGGCGAGATAGGCCTGCGCTTCGCCCAGCGAGGCAATGCCGAAATGCCGGGCGGCCGGCGAACGGCCGAGCCCGCGCATCTGCGGGAAGACGAACCACATCCAATGGCTGCGCTTGCGGCCGGACCGCAATTCCCTCAGCACCGTTTCGAACACCGGCGCCTGCGCCAGCTTGAAACGGTCGAGATCGTGGGGAGGGTCCTTGTCCATCGCCTAGTCGAGGATGCTCGCTTCGACACAGGCGCGGATGAAGGCCTCGCGGGCGGTCTCGCAGGGTTTGCCGTTCTCCATCGCGTCGGCGCAGAGCGTGCGGGCATTGTCGAAGGCCCGCCCCCGGTGCGCCGGCCAGCGGAAATGCAGGTAGTTCATCGCGTCATGCGGGCTGCGAACGGCTTCCGCCGCGCCATAGCCGATCCGCACGAACACGGGAGAAAGCCAACGGACGTCGTTGCGAAGTGTCGTCATCGTCATATGAATATGCCCCAATTCCGGCACCGGAATGCGAAGGCATGCCCAAGGGTTCCCGACGGTGAAGGATTTTTTTCATGCAGCGGACGGAGGCGCCCGGAAGATGGCGACCGCGGCGCTGACAAGGGCCGCATTGTCCTCGGCAACTGTCCCGTCCGGCAGGTGTTTTCCGTCCTCCAGCCCCACCCGCGTCGACCAGCGGCGCTCGCGGGCTCTCGCGACGAACGGCCATACCGTGGCGTCGCTGCCGTGCAGCAGGATGGGCCGCCGCAGGCCGGCATCCGCGAGCGTTGTGGCGATGCCATCGGCGATCGCCATGGCGCTCGACAAATTCTGCTCGTCGATCTCGATGAGGATGCGCAGCACGCGATCGTGATCCGGCAGGGACAGCAACCGTTCGGCATCGGCGACGCTGGCAAGCCCCGCCTCGATGCCGACGCCGCGCTCGCGCAGAAGCGCCATCACGGCGGGGGCATCCGGCTCGGAGAGGTTCACCGAAGCGTAGTCGGGCAGGTCGCGCCATTCCGAAATCCGCCGGCGTGTCTCAGCCTCGTCGCCCTCGATCCAGGCGCCCGTCGACACGCCGATGAACGTGCCGGGGCAGGCGCGGCGCAGCGCCAGCATGGTCTCGTCAACGGCGGCGAGCGACTCGCGGCCGTCCGTGCGGGGGTGAACGTGGAGTTCGGCGGCACCGGCCGCGATGGCGAGCAGGCTGTCGCGCACCATGGCCTCGATATCGAGCGGCAGGCGCGGGTGGAAGGCGCTTGGCCGCGCGCCATTGATGCAGGCCTGGACGATCATGGGCATGCTCCTGACGGGTTTTCCCGGAGAATGCCCGCACCGCGCACGAGGAGCAACGGCCTTTTCTAGACCTGCTGCAAGGTCCGGAAGATGCGGTCGGACTCGCCCGCCACCGTCCAGGGCCGGGTCGTGCCGCCGAGGCTCTCGCCCACCGCAAGCCCGGCCTGGATGGCATCCTCGTGGAAACCGGAGCCGAAATAGGAGCCGCAGAACCAGGTGTTCGACTGGCCCTGCAAAGACCAGAGTTCCTTTTGCGCGGCGAGCGTGGCGGCGTTGAACAGCGGGTGCTGGTAGACGCCGCGCCAGACCACCGTCTCCTCCGCCGGCGCATGCAGCGGGCTCAGCGTCACGAAGAGCGCGCGATCGGCGGTCACGCCCTGCAGTCGGTTCATCCAGTAGGTGACGCAGGGCTTGCGCCGCTTGCTGCCGTCGCGGGCGGATTGCGCCAGATAGTTCCAGCTCGACCAGACCCGGCGGCGGCGGGGCATCAGCGTCTCGTCGCTGTGCAGCACGGTCTCGTTGAGGCCGTAGCAGAAGGCGCCGAGCAGGTCGTTTTCCCGCTCCGAGCGATCAGTCAAGAGTGCCAGCGCCTGGTCCGCATGGGCGGCGATCACCACATGGTCGAACCATTCCGGCTCCGCCCCCGGCGTCGAGATTTCCACCGCGCCGTTGACGCGGCGGATGGCGGTGACGGGCGCGCTGGTGCGGATGCGATGGCGGAAGGGGGCGATGAGCTTTTCCACATAGGCGCGGCTGCCGCCCTCGACGGTGCGCCAGATCGGGCGGCGGAAGAATTTGAGCAGGCCGTGGTTCTCGCAGAAGCGCACGAAGGAGACGGCCGGGTAGTTGCCGATTTCGAGGGCCGGCGTCGACCAGATCGCGGCCGCCATCGGATAGAGATGGTCCTCGCGGAAGGCCGTGCCGAAACCGGCGCTGTTCAGGTAATCGTCCAGGCTTGCGGAGGGGTCGAGGTCGCGCACGCTTGCTGGCGCCTCGCGGTAGAAGCGCACGACATCGCGCAGCATCGACCAGAAGCGCGGGCTCGCGAGATTGCTGCCCTGGGCAAAGAGACCGACGAGATTGGTGCCGGAATATTCCAGCACGCCGTCGTCCATGGAGACGGCGAAGGACATGTCGGAGGCTTTTGTCGGCACGTCGAGATGGGAAAACAGCGCCGTCAGGTTGGGATAGGTGCGCTCGTTATAGACGATGAAGCCGGTATCCACCGCCGCCTGCCCGGCCTCCACCGTATGGCAATGGCCACCGATGCGCGCCTCCGCCTCGAAGACCGTGACCTCGTGGCGCTGCGACAACAGCCAGGCCGCAGAAAGGCCGCCGATGCCCGTGCCGACGACGGCGATCCGGAGGGGTCGGTCGGATTGGGAAACATGTCGCATCGCGATCCTTATGGGGGCTGTCGATTTGGTAGTGGACTTTCTGTAGGTTCTACGAAAACGGTGCCGTACCGGATCACTCGTCAAGCCGCGTCAGGGGGAGATGATCCGGCTTGAGGCCCGCCGCGTAGAAGGATGCATGTATGACGCTTCGAACCAGATCGACACGCAGGAAAGGCCGGCTCCGCCCGCCGGCATGCGGCGTGCCGTCATGAATGCGGCCGATCCGCGCGCGCCGACGCCGGAGGTGCTCGCCAGCCTGCTTGCGGCGGTGGCCGATGACCGCGACCGGCAGGCCTTCGCCGCGCTGTTCCGGCATTTCGGCCCGCGCCTGAAGACCTTCTTCCTGCGCTCGGCGATATCGTCGGGCGTGGCGGAGGACCTGGTGCAGGAGACGATGCTGAACGTCTGGCGCAAGGCCTCCTATTTCGACCCGGAGCGCGCGGGGGTGGCGACATGGATATTCACCATCGCCCGCAACCTGCGCATCGACCATCTGCGGCGGCTGCGCAATCCGGCGACGCTGCCGGTCGATGCCGAGGACGCGCCGTTTTCCATCGAGGACGGGGTGATCGGCGCCGAGCGCGACGAGCGGGTGCGCCGCGCGCTCACCACCTTGTCCACGGAGCAGCAGACGATCATTCGCCTGTCCTATTTCAGCGAGAAATCTCAGACCGAAATTGCCGGCGAGCTGGGCATTCCGCTCGGCACGGTGAAATCTAGAACACGCCTGGCGATGAACCGCCTGCGCGCGCTGCTGGAAGACGAAACATGAGCTCGAAACACCACCACGCCACCGACGAGACCCTGATGCGCTACGCCGCCGGCACGCTGGCTGCGGGTCCTGCGATCGTCGTCGAAGCGCATCTTGCCGGCTGCCCCGCCTGCCGCGCCCGCATCGCGACCTACGAAGCCGTCGGCGGCGCGCTGCTTGAGGAGATCGAGCCGACGCAACTCTCCGAAACCGCCTTCAACGACGTGCTGGCGATGATCGACGCGGAGGAAGAGCCGGCACAGAGCCCGCAATCGCGCAAGCCGGTCGAGATCGAGGGCGTGCGCCTGCCGGATGCACTGGGCGGCTGCGACATCGGGCGCTGGCGCTGGATCGGCCCCGGCATGCGCATGAGCCGCGTCGGCGTGCCGCACGATCCCGATGCCAACCTGATCCTGCTGAAGATCGCCCCCGGCCGCGCCCTTCCCGATCATGGCCATGCCGGCACCGAGTTCACATATGTCGTGGCCGGCGCGTTCACAGATAGATTTGGCACGTTCCGGCCGGGCGACATGGCGGAAATGGACGAGGACGTCGAGCACCAGCCGGTCGTTGATCGCGACGGCGACTGTATCTGCCTTGCGGCGATGGAAGGCCAGATGCGCTTCAAGGGCTTCATCGGCCGCATGCTGCAACCGATCTTCGGGATCTGAGCCATGGCGCCGGCGGCCCTGTTTCTCCTGCTCGCCGTCGCCCTCTCGCTCGCCATGACGGGCGCCTGGCTCGCCGTGGTGCGCGGCGCCAGTTCCGGCTGGGTCGATGCGACCTGGTCCTTCCTTGTCGGTGCCGCCGGCATCGCGGTGGCCCTCACCCCGGTCGCCGGCTGGGAAGGCGATGTCCAGCGCCGCCTCGTCGTCGCGCTCATTGCCGTGTTGTGGTCCTGCCGGCTCGGCTTTCACATCGTGCTGCGCACGCTGCATGGCGGCGAAGACCCGCGTTATGCGCGGCTGAAGAAGGAATGGGGCGACGGCTGGAAAAGCCGCCTGTGGTTCTTCCTCCAAATCCAGGCCGCCGCAGCGCTGCTGCTCGCCGCGACCATCTTCCTCGCCGCCCGCAATCCGGCGCCCGGCCTGCGCTGGAGCGACATCGCCGGCATCGCCATCCTTGTGGCGGCCGTGCTCGGCGAAGGCCTGGCGGATGCGCAGCTCGCGCGCTTTCGCAGCGACCCTGCCAACCGGGGCAAGGTCTGCGATGCCGGGCTCTGGGGCCTCTCCCGCCATCCGAACTACTTTTTCCAGTGGCTCGGCTGGACGGGTTACGCCGTCATCGCCATCGGCCCGGCCGGCACATGGCCTTGGGGCTGGACGGCTCTTGCCGGACCCGCCTTCATGTATTGGCTGCTGGTCCATGTCTCGGGCATCCCGCCGCTCGAAGCGCATATGCTGCGCTCGCGCGGGGTCGCCTTCGCCGCCTATGCCAAGCGCGTAAACGCCTTCTGGCCCGGCTTCAACACCAAGGAGAGACCGACATGAACCTCGCCGTCACCGCGATTGCCGCCGCCGAGCGCCTGCCGCTTCCCGACAGCGCGCTGCGCTTCGGCATCGACCGCCTCGTCGGCCGCACCAGCCGCGTGCTGACGGGCGGCGGCGTGGCGGACCGGGATTTCGCCAAGGCCATGGAGGCCTTCCCGATCGCCGTGCACACAGATGCGGCCAACGAGCAGCATTACGAACTGCCGCAGGACTTTTTCGCGCTGGCGCTCGGTCCCCGCCGCAAATATTCCTCCTGCCTCTATCCGACCGCCGAGACGACGCTTGCCGAGGCCGAGATCGCCGCGCTGGAGGAGACCTGCGCCCATGCCGCGCTGGAAGACGGGCAGGACGTGCTGGAGCTCGGCTGCGGCTGGGGCTCGCTCTCGCTGTTCATGGCCGAGCGTTACCCGGCCTCGCGCATCGTCTCCGTCTCGAATTCCGCCTCGCAGCGCCACTTCATCGAAGGGGAAGCCACACGCCGCCGCCTGACCAACCTCACGGTGGTGACGGCCGATATGAACGCCTTCCAGCCGGGCGAGACATTCGACCGCATCGTCTCGGTGGAGATGTTCGAGCACATGTCCAACTGGCGGACCCTGCTGTCGCGCGCCCGCGGATGGCTGCGGCCGGAGGGGCGGCTGTTCCTGCATGTCTTCTCGCATCGCGCCAGCGCCTACCGTTTCGACCATGCCGACAAGGCGGACTGGATCGCCCAGCATTTCTTCACCGGCGGCGTCATGCCCAGCCACGGGCTGGTGCGGGAATTTTCCGACAGTTTCACCGTGGAAAAGGACTGGCGCTGGAACGGCCGGCACTATGAGCGCACCGCGCTCGACTGGCTGAAGAATTTCGACGCCAACCGCGCGGCGATCCGCGCGATCTTTGCCGATACCTACGGCGCCGACGCCATTCTGTGGATGCGTCGCTGGCGGCTGTTCTTCCTGGCGACGGCCGGGCTCTTCGGCCATGCGAACGGCGAGGAATGGGGCGTCAGCCATTACCTGCTGCGCCCTGCCGCCGCATGAGGCCGCTGCGCGCCCTCAGCGCCTATGCCCACCACCCGGACCCGCGGGTGGCGGCGGCAAACCTCATCGCGCTCATCGTCGCCTCCAACCAGCCGTTCTATCCGCTTTATCTTTATTGGCTGGTCGGCGGGGATATCACGCCCGGCTGGTTCACCTTCCTCTCGACGCCGTTCTTCCTCGCCGTGCCGGCGGTGGCGCGCAGGAACACGATCGCCGGCCGGGCGCTGCTGCCGCTCGCCGGCATCGGCAATACGGTGCAATGCGCCTGGCTTTTCGGCGTCTCATCGGCCGTCGAGATCTTCCTGCTGCCCTGCGCGATGATCGCCCTTCTGCTGTTTCGCCCGAAGGAGCGCATCTACGGCCTGGCGCTGGCGGGGCTCGCCTTCCTCGCCTTCCTGCTGAACGACAGCTATGGCTCGCCCATTGCCGCTTACAGCGCGGAGCAATATGCGGCGCTCGCGCGGCTCAACGTGGTGAGTGCCGGCATGCTGATGGCCTTCGTTGCCCTCATCTTCTCCAACAGGCTGGCGGAGGCGGAAGGATCAGTCGAACCGGCTGGCGACCAGATATCCGGCTGAGGCGCCGACGGCGGTGACGAAGGCGCCCCACGGCAGGTCGGCGAGCGTCACGGCGAGCGGCCAATCCTTGAGCGTCGCCTGGTTGGTCAGGTCGTAGGTGGCATAGGCGACGAGGCCGAGCACCGCGCCGTTGAGCGCCGCCTTGGGCAGCCCGCCGCCTTCCAGCGCCGGGATCACCGCGAAGAAAACGATGCCGGCAATATAGATCACATAAAAGCAGATCGCCGGCACCAGCTTGAACTGCGTTTCCAGCTTGTCGGCGAGCAGCGGGCGGTAGAGCACATTGGCCATCGTGCCCAGCCAGATCGCATCGACGATCAGGAAGACGAAGCCGGCCGCGAAATAGGCGATAATCAGGGTCTTCATGAGGTGCTTTCCGTGGGGTTCATGATGTCTACGCCGCACCGCACGCGCCGGATCACTCTACGAGTGAACCGATCGCCTGCGCGCTGCGTATGTGCGGGAAAGCAAGCAAGGAGGATGACGCGATGAAGACGCCGATTTTGGCACCCTTTGCCCTGCTGCTGCTCACGGTCAGCGCCGTGGGTGCGCAGCAATCCGCCGATCCGAGTGGCGTGTGGCTGCGCGACGACGGCAATGCGCGCGTGCGCATCGCGCCCTGCGGCAACGATATCTGCGCCACCAACCTCTGGATCGGCGATACCAGCAAGGGCGAAGCGGCCGGCGACGTTCTGGTCATGTCGCTCAAGCCGAAATCCGCCGATACGCTGTCCGGATCGGCCTATGACAAGAAACGCGACCGCACCTATTCCATCACCGTTCAGGTCTCCGATGGAGCGCTTCTCACGCGCGGCTGCATTCTCGGCGGCGTGCTCTGCCGCAACGTGCGCTGGAAATCGGCGCAATGAAGGCTGAACGCATCACCAGCGTCGAGGAGAACGGCCCGCCGCCCGACGCGGCCGGCACGCTCTATCCCGGCAAGGTGATGCACCAGCGGCTGAAACCCTTCGGCCATCGTTTCAGCTATTCGGTCTTCGCGCTGCTGGTCGATGTCGACCGGCTCGGCGAACTCGGCCGCCTCTCCCGCCTGCTCGCGGTCAACCGTCCGGGGCTGCTGTCGTTTCGCGAGAGCGACCATGTCGAGCAGGACGGCGAGACGCTGCGCGGCTTCGCCGATCGGTTGCTGGCGCAGGCGGGGGTGGAAGTGCCGGCGGCGCGCGTCCTGCTGCTCGCCTATCCGCGCATGTTTGGCTACGTCTTCAACCCGATCTCGACCTATTTCGCCTATGACGCCGCGGGCGAGCTGCTTGCGATCATCTATGCGGTGCGCAACACCTTTGGCGAGCGCCACAGCTATGTCGCGCCCGTGCTGCCGGGCGAGGCGAGCCCGGCCGGCATCCGCCAGACGCGCACGAAGATCTTCCACGTCTCGCCGTTCATCGAGATGGGCATGCGCTACCATTTTCGCATCCTGCCGCCGGGAAGGACGGTGCGGCTGCGCATCCACGAGACCGCCGGCAGCGAGCCGCTTCTTGCCGCCACCTTCAACGGCGACGCCATGGCGCTGACCGGCCCGAACCTCGCCAGATACCTGCTGCGCTTCCCCTTCATGACGCTGAAGGTGATGGCCGGCATCCACTGGGAAGCACTGAAACTCTGGCTGAAGGGTGCCCGCTTCCACACCAGCCCCCCACCCCCCGCCACCGCGAGTTTTCGCGACGAGGGGTGAGCGTGGCGCGTATCAACGCGCGCCGACGGCCTTTTCGAATTCCGGCAAGGCTTCGAAAATATCCGCCACGAGGCCATAATCGGCGACTTGGAAGATCGGCGCCTCCTCGTCCTTGTTGATCGCCACGATGACCTTACTGTCCTTCATGCCGGCCAGATGCTGGATCGCACCCGAGATGCCGCAGGCGATGTAGAGCTGCGGCGCAACCACCTTGCCCGTCTGCCCGACCTGCCAGTCGTTCGGCGCATAGCCCGCATCGACCGCAGCACGGGAGGCACCAACGGCAGCGCCGAGCTTGTCGGCAACCGGAAGAATGACCTCCTGGAATTTTTCAGACGAACCAAGCGCACGACCGCCCGAGATGATGATCTTGGCCGACGTCAGCTCCGGACGATCCGACGAGGACAGCGCGTCCTTGACGTGGGTCGAGAGGCCGGGGTTCGCAGCCGCCGAGACGCTCTCGATCGATGCACTGCCGCCCTCGCCTGCTGCCGCGAAGGACGCCGTGCGCACGGTGATCACCTTCCTGGCGTCGGTGGACTGGACCGTCTGGATCGCATTGCCGGCATAGATCGGACGCTTGAACGTATCGGCAGAGACGACCTCGATGATCTCGGAAACCTGGGCGACATCAAGCAGCGCTGCAACACGCGGCAGAACGTTCTTGCCGACCGAGGTCGCGGCCGAGACGATCGCCTCATAGCTGCCGGCAAGCGAGACGATGAGCGCTGCAAGCGGTTCTGCCAGATTGTTGGCAAGGGTTTGATCCTCGGCAACGAGCACCTTCGTCACGCCGGAAAGCTTTGCCGCCTGTTCGGCCGCAGCCTTTGCACCGGCACCGGCGACGAGCACATGCACGTCGGAACCGATCTTGCCTGCCGCCGTCAGCGCCTTTGCCGTCTGGTCGGAAAGGTGGGCATTGTCGTGATCTGCCAGAAGAAGAATGGCCATGATGATGTCCTTTGGAAAATGGTTCGGTCCCGAAAACCCGTCAGGCCCTGCCGAAAACGGTGGGGCGCGAGAACCGGCGCGCAGCGTACATCAGTACGTGAGCACCGGAAGCGCAGTGCCACGCCGTTTGCAGGCGGGCCTCACGGGTTTCCTTACAGCACGCCGGCTTCGTTTTTCAGCTTGTCGACGAGTTCGGCGACGCTCTTGACCTTGACGCCTGCCTTGCGGCCGGACGGTTCCTCGGTCTTCAGCACCTTGAGGCGCGGGCTCATGTCGACGCCGAAGTCGGACGGGGTCTTCTTGTCGAGCGGCTTCTTCTTTGCCTTCATGATGTTGGGCAGCGAGGCATAACGCGGCTCGTTGAGGCGCAGGTCCGTCGTGACCACGGCCGGCAGCTTCACGTCGATGGTCTGGAGACCGCCGTCGACTTCGCGGGTGACCTGGGCGGAACCCTCACCGATCTCGACCTTCGAGGCAAACGTCGCCTGTGCCCAGCCGAGCAGCGCCGACAGCATCTGGCCGGTCTGGTTGCTGTCGTCGTCGATCGCCTGCTTGCCGACGATGATCAGGCTTGGCTGTTCGGCTTCGGCGACACCCTTGAGGATCTTCGCCACGGCGAGCGGTTCGACGGCATCGTCCGTCTCGACCAGCACGGCGCGGTCGGCGCCCATGGCGAGCGCGGTGCGCAGCGTCTCTTCGGCCTTGGCCGGACCGATCGACACGACGACCACTTCCGACGCCTTGCCGGCTTCCTTCAGCCGCAACGCCTCCTCGACCGAAATCTCGTCGAACGGGTTCATCGACATCTTCACATTCGCTAGCTCGACACCCGAGCCATCCGCCTTCACGCGAATTTTGACGTTGTAATCAACGACCCGCTTGATGGGCACCAGCAGTTTCATAAAGAATCTCCTAAATCGTCAGCAGAGCGTGCGAAAACGCTCGACCATGACATCGAGGACCCCGCCGGGGTCCCGTTTCCACCAATTGTTCGCGGAAAAGATCTCCACCTCGCACGGCCCCGCATAACCCGCACCCTCGACGCTGGCGCGGATCGCCTTCAGATCGGCGACGCCGTCGCCCATCATGCCGCGGTCGAGCAGCACGTCGCGCGTATCGGCGAGCCAGTCGCACAGGTGGTAGCCGAAAATCCGGTCTTTTCCCGCGCGGCGCAACTGCGCATCGAGGTCCGTGTCCCACCAGACATGGTAGACATCGACCGCGATGCCGAGGTTCGGCGCCCTGACCGTTTCGCAAAGATCGACGGCATCGCGCACCGTGGTGAGGCAGGAGCGGTTGCCGGCATAGACGGGGTTGAGCGGTTCGAGCGCCAGCCGGACGCCGCGTTCCGCCGCATAGGGCGCGATCTCGGCGACACGGTCGGCGACGATTTTCAGGCTTTCCGCCATGCCCTTGGTGCCCGGATGCACGCCGCCGACCACGATGGTCAGCACATCGGCGCCAAGCCCCGCCGCCATGTCGATGGAGGCCTTGGCCTCATTGAGGACCGCGACTTTGTCCACCGCTTCCGTACCGACCAGAAACGGCGTGCGGCAAAGCCCGGCGACGGAAAGACCTGCCGCTCGCGCCCGTTCTCCGATCTCCACGGACCGCGCGCCGATTTCCCGCCGCCAGAAGACGATGGCGCCAAAGCCACGCTCTGCGCAGGCATCGATCACCCGCTCCGGCGACCAGCCCGCGCCATGGCCTTCCAGATTGTGCCCGAGGCTCGCGGTGTTGAGCGCAAGCGCCGAATGGTCGCTGGAAAAATCCCGCATCGCCTAGACCCCGTAGAGCGCAAGCAGCTTCTTCATGCGCTCCACGGCCAGCTCCGGATCGCGCAGCAGGCCGCACTGGTCGGCATGGCGGAAGAGGTCCACGAAATAGGGCAGCGGCCGCATGGCCTGCGCGCCGTTCAGCATGATGAAATGATCCTGGAACCCGTTGAGCCAGGCGAGGAAGACGACGCCCGTCTTGTAATATTGCGTGGGCGCACGAAAGATCAGCCGGGCGAGCGGCACGGTCGGATCGAGCGTCGCGCGGAAGCCGGCCTTGTCGCCCTCGCCCAGCCGCTCCACCGCGTAAGCCGCGGCGGGCGCCAGCGGATCGAAAATGCCGAGCAGGGCATGGGAAAAGCCCTCTTCGTCGCCTTCGATCAGTTCGGGATAGTTGAAGTCGTCGCCCGTATACATTTTCACGCCCGCCGGCAGGCGGCGGCGCATGCGGATTTCCTTCTCCTTGTCGAGAAGCGAGATTTTGATGCCGTCCACCTTGGCTGTGTTTTCGCCGATGACGGCAAGCGCCGTCTGCATTGCGGGGTCGAAATCGGCGCTGCCCCAGTAGCCGGCAAGCTGCGGGTCGAACATGTCGCCGAGCCAATGCAGGATCACCGGTTCGTCGCAGGCCGACAGCACGTCCGAATAGATTTTGATATAGTCCTCCGGCCCCCTGGCAACGCGCACCAAAGCGCGCGAGGCCATCAGGATGAGGCGCCCGCCGAGCTTCTGGATGGCTTCCGCCTGTTCCAGATAGGCGCGGCGCACGGCGTCGAGGCTGGTCACCGTCGCGGGGTCAAGATGGTCCGTGCCGCAGCCATTGGCGACCAGCGCATCGGGCAGTTCCTCGCGCGTGCGGCGGATGAGCTCCAGCGCGCCCGGCCAGTCGAGGCCCATGCCGCGCTGCGCGGTGTCCATCGCCTCCGCAATGCCGAGGCCGAGGCCGGCGAGGTAGCGGCGGAACTCCATGGTCTTTTCCCAATCGACCGTGGCGTGGCCGGAGGGATCGTTGGCGGTGAAGGGATCGGCCACCACATGGGCGGCGGAATAGACGGTGCGTGCCGGGTTTTTGCCGAGTTTGGCCGCGGCGATCGGCTGGCCCGTCAGGGTGTAGTCCGAGAGGCGGCCGGCGGTATCGGGAAGTGCGATAGTCATGAAAAAACCCTCAGAAGCGCGGCACGAGCATGCCGGCATCCGCCGGGATGGTGAGGCCGGTGGTGTAGGGAAGCCGCCCCGACGCAAGCGATGCGACCAGCGTGCCGATATCGCCGGGCTGGCCGACGCGGGGGAAGAGCGTCAGGCCCTGCTCCGCCCGTTCGCGATAGGCATCGATGACCGGCGCGGTCATTTCGGTGGCGATGAGGCCGGGCTGCACGTCGTAGACGGCGATCTCCTCGCGCCCGAGCCGCACGGCAAGCGCCTTGGACACCATGGCGGCCGCGGCCTTCGAGGCGCAATATTCCGAGCGGTGCTCGGCCACTGCGACGGCATTGGACGAGGTGATATTGACGATCGAATGGAAGAGCGGCGGCCGTTCGCGCGCCAGAAGGCGGCGGGCGAAGGCCTGGCTCAGGAAGAACAGCGCCTTGGCATTGACGGAAAAGCAGCGGTCCCAGCTTGTCTCCGACACATCCATCATGTCGCCCCGCTGGAGCACGCCAACGCCGGCATTGTTGACCAGCGTGGTGAGCGGTCCGAGCTTTTTCTCAATGGCGTCGAGCGCGGCTTCATGGCCGGCGATATCGGTAACATCAAACGGCGCGGCCACAACCGGCACGCCCAGCGCCGCAATGCGCGCGACCGCCGCCGACAGTTCCGCATCCTCGGCTGGGCCGTTGATAGCAACGGCAAAACCCTGGCCCGCGAGCGCTTCGGCCACCGCCAGCCCGATGCCGCGCGACGAGCCGGTGACGAGGGCGACGAGCTGGGCGCTCATGCCCTGGCACCCTTCTTCAGCAGTTCGCGCGCGATGATCATGCGCTGGATCTGGTTGGTGCCCTCGTAGATCTGCGTGATCTTGGCGTCGCGATAGAGCCGCTCCACCTCGAAGCCGCGGATGTAGCCCGAGCCGCCAAAGACCTGCACGGCATCGGCGGTGCGCTGCACGGCCATGTCGCCGGCAAAACATTTGGCGATCGAGCAGGCCTTCGTCGCATCTGCACCGGAATCGATCTTCGAGGCGGCGGAATGCACCAGCAGGCGTGCGGCCTCGATATCCTTCGCCATGTCGGCGAGCAGCCATTGCACGCCCTGGAAATCGGAAATCGCCTTGCCGAACTGTTTTCGCGTGCCGGCATAGTCTAGCGCGGCCTCAAGCCCCGCCTGGCCGATGCCGACTGCAAGCGAGGCGATGCCGACGCGGCCCTTGTCGAGCACCGACATCATCATGTGGAACCCGCGGCCTTCCGTGCCGAGCAGGGCGTCGGCGGAAAGGCGCACATCGGCGAAATTCAGCGCGCCGACCTGGCTGGCGCGCTGGCCCATCTTGTGTTCCTTCGGACCGCGCTCGACGCCCGCCGCATGCAGGTCGACGATGAAGATCGACATGCCGCGATTGCCGGCCTCCTTGTCGGTGCGGGCCAGCACGAAACCGTAATCGGCGACCGGCGCATTGTGGATCCAGATCTTGCCGCCATCGAGCCGCCAGCCGTCGCCGTCGCGAACGGCCGTCGTGCGGATGCCCGAGACATCGGTGCCGGCCTCCGGCTCCGTGATGCAATAGGCGACCTTGGCGCGCATGCCGAGAATGTCGGGAAGCAGCGCCTGCTGGCGCTCCGTGCCGTGGCGCACAAGCAGGGTCGAGATGAGCTCGACCAGGCCGCACTGGTCGGCGACGGAGGCGTAGCCGCGGCTCAGCTCCTCCATCACCAGCGCATAGGTGAGCGTATCGAAGCCCGGTCCGCCGAGCGCCTCCGGCACGCCGATGCCGAACAGGCCGAGCTTGGCCATCTCGTCATAGAGGGCGGCGGGGAAACTCTCCTCGCGGTCCAGTTCCTCGGCCAGAGGGCGGATCATTTCATCGGCGAAGGCGCGCGCCATGTCGCGCACCTGCTCCTGCGTTTCCGTGAGATACATCGGCTTCGTCTCGCTTCTAGTAACTATCTGGTTACATACATGTGACGGATGCACGACGTCAAGCCGGAAAAATTTCCAAACGTGTACGAACCTGCTTGCGCAGGGGGTTGGGCCGTGCTTACTATTCACCATATGGTTACTTATGGAGGATAAGTATGCACGCGAGCGACAAGCGAAAATTCGGCCGCACGGATATCGAGGTCACCAGTTTCGGCTTCGGCACCGCCCCCCTCGGCAACATTTTCCAGGAGATCGACGAAGCGACGGCCGCGGCCATGTTTGAACATGCCTGGGATGCCGGCGTGCGCTTCTTCGATACCGCGCCGATGTATGGCCATGGCCTGGCGGAGCTTCGCACCGGCCATGCGCTGCGCTGGAAGGAGCGCGACGATTTCGTGCTCGCCTCGAAGGTCGGCCGCCTGCTGCGCCCGGCCCGGCGCGACACGATCGATTTTGCGCCCTGGAAGAACGCCGCGCCCTTCACCATGCATTTCGACTATAGCTACGACGGCACGATGCGCGCCTTCGAGGACAGCCTGCAACGGCTGGGGCTGGAGCGCATGGAGATGTGCTTCATCCACGACATCGACGTTTTCACGCGCGGCGATGCGCAGCCGGAAGTGTTCGAGCAGGCGATGGACGGCGCCTGGCGGGCACTCGAAAAGCTGCGATCGGAAAAGCTGGTGAAGGCGATTGGCGTCGGCGTCAACGAATGGCAGGTCTGCCACGAGGCGCTGAAACGCCGCGACTTCGACTGCTTCCTGCTGGCCGGCCGCTATACGCTGCTGGAACAGGACGCGCTCGATGCCTTCCTGCCGCTCTGCGAAGAGCGCGGTGCCGCGGTCGTGGTGGGTGGCGGTTTCAACTCCGGCATCCTGGCCACCGGCGCGAAGGAGGGCGCCAAATACAATTACGCCCCGGCGCCCCGCGAGATCCTGGAAAAGGTCGCGAAGATCGAGGCCGTCTGCGCCGAACACGGCGTGCCGCTCGCCGCCGCCGCCCTGCAATTCGTGGTCGCCCACCCGGCCGTACCGTCCTTCATGGCGGGCACGCGCACGGTGGAGCAGCTGGACCAGAACCTTGCCTGGTTCTCGCACCCGATTCCCGGTGAGTTCTGGGCGGATCTGAAGCGCAAGGGATTGTTGCGCGAGGACGCGCCGGTGCCGGCCTGAACCTGCCGCCCGTGCCGCTTGGCGGCGCGGGCGTCCTGTCTGCTAAAACGCCGGCGGCCGCTTTTCCCGGTAGGCCGCAAGGCCCTCCGCGAGGTCCGCCGATGCCGCGGCCGCGGCACCTGCCAGCGCCTCGACGACGCGGGCATTCTCTTCGCCCTCTGCGGCGTTGATCAGCATTTTCGTGAGCTCGGTGGCGCGGGGCGCGCGTTTCAGCACGCGCTGGGCGGCGGCCTCTGCCGCGACCGTGCCTTCGCCCGTTTGCACGACCTGGTCGACCAGCCCGAGCGCCAGCGCCTGTTCCGCCGAAAAGACCTCGCCGAACAGCGCCATGCGGCGCACCAGCGACGAGCCGAAACGCCGCGACGCACGCTGTGTGCCGGACCAGCCGGGAATGATGCCGAGGCCAGGCTCCGGCTGGCCGATCTTCACATGGGCTTCCGCAATGCGCAGGTCGGCGCAGGCGGCCAACTCCAGCCCGCCACCGAGCGTGTGCCCGTTCAGCACGGCGATCAACGGTATGGTGAGGCGCGCCAGGGCGTCGAAGGCGTCATGCCCATCGCGCAGCCAACGGCGCGAAAACGCCTCCGCATCGAGATTGCTCCAGGCCGCGATATCGCCGCCCGCGGAAAAGGAGCGTGCGCCCTCGCCGGTCAGAATGGCGACGCGCGCCTCCGACCGCTCGATATCCCGGCAGGCCTGCAAAAGCGCGTCGACCATTCCGGCGTCGATGGCGTTCAGTTTTTCCGGGCGGCGCAGCGTCAGCCGGGCGATGCGGTCCTCGACGACGAGCGCGATGCGCGGGTCGCTCACAGCGCGAGACCCATAGTCTCGGCGCGGAACAGCGCGGCGTCCATGGTCTTCAGCGTCTCGGAGACCCTGAGCGGCGTGGCCGCCTGGTCGAGCACGTCGCGCTGGAGATCGAGGCCGGGCGCGATTTCGGTGACGACCAGCCCATCCGCCTCAAGCCGAATGACGCAGCGCTCGGTGACATAGGTGATGTCCTGCCCCTGCGCGCGGGCGCGTTTTCCCGAAAAACTGACCTGGTCGACCTTCGGCACGATCTTGGCGATGCGGCCTTCCTTGTCGATGACCAGCCGGCCGTCCTCGATGCGCATCTTCGCGCCCGCATTGAAATTGCCGGAGAAGACGATCTTTTTCGCCCGCGCTGTGATGTCGACGAAGCCGCCGGCGCCGGCGGTGCGGTGCGGTGTGGCCGCCAGCCGGCTGACATTGACCGAGCCTTCGGCGTCGATTTCGAGGAAGGACAGCAGCGAACAATCGAAGGCGCCGGCCTGGAAGTAGCAGAACTGGTGCGGTGAGGCGACGAAGGCTTCCGCATTGGAGGCGCAGCCGAACTTGAAATCGAGCAGCGGCACGCCGCCGACGGCGCCCTGCTCGATCACCCAGGTGATCTTGCCGTGATGGCCTTCCTCGATGAGGATGCGCGGCACATTGGCCGAAATGCCGAAGCCGATATTGACCGCCCAGTCCTCCCGGAGCTCCTGCGCCACGCGCCGCGCGATCACCTTGCCGACGTCGAGCGCCGGCAGGCGGAAGGTGTCGAGCGGGCGGAAAAGCTCGCCGGAGATCGCCGGATCATAAGGCGTCGCCGTCGTCTGCAACTGCTCCGGCGCCTCCACGATGACATCGACGAGAATGCCAGGCACGCGCACATCATGCGGCCGCAGCGAGCCGCTGGCCGCCACGCGCTTGACCTGCGCGATGACGAGGCCGCCGGAATTGCGCGCGGCAAGCGCCATCTCCATGGCACCGAGGGTTGCGCCCTCTTGCTCGAAAGTGAGGTTGCCCTTCTCGTCGGCGGTCGTGGCGCGAATGATCGCGACGTCCGGCCGGATGGCCGGAAAATGCAGCCAGTCCTCGCCGGCAAATTCGACGCGTTTGACGAGCGGCTTGGCCCGCGCGCTGGCATTCATCGCACAGCCGTCCTGGTCGGGATCGACGAAGGTCTCCATGCCGACCTTGGTCAGCACGCCCGGCCGCTTGGCCGCACCCTCGCGCAGCATGTCGAAGACGATGCCGGAGGGCACGTTCCAGGCGGCGAGTTCTTCCTTCAGGATCATCTGCCAGATGAGCGGCGGCTCGGCATTGCTCGGACCGGAAGGGTAGGAGCCGCCGATGATCTTTTCCAGCATGCCGGGCTTGGCGATGTGGTCGACGCCTTTGGTGCCGAAGAAATCGCCGGCCGCGATCGGGTGAACGGAGGTCAGCCCGCGCGGATGGCCCTCGCGATCGAAGCGTTCGCCGAGCGCTTTCAGCACGGCATCCGGGCAGCACAGGCCCGAGGAAGAATTGACGGCGACGACCGCGCCATCCTTGACGAGCCTGGCCGCCTCCTCCGCCGTCTTCACCTTCTTCATGGCTGAATCCTCCGATCTCCATTGCATTAAGTAACTAACTAGTTATACATTAAGCACGGCCGGAGCAATCGGGCAAGCAAGATTTTCGCGCCCGCACTGCCGGCGCATCGACCAGCCAAGGAGGAGGCATGAACATCTATTTCCAGAAGAGTTTCCAGCGCGGTTTCGGCACCTATCCGCTGAAGGGCGACGACCTGTGCGCCGCCGTGGACGCCGCACTCGAAGCCGGTTACCGGGCGTTCGATACGGCGCAGATGTATGGCAACGAAGCCGAGACCGGGGCGGCCCTTGCCGCCGGCGGCGTCGCCCGCACCGAGCTTTGCATCACCACCAAGGTGCATCCGGACAATTACAGCGCGGAGAAATTCATCCCCTCGGTGGAGGCGAGCCTGGAAGCGCTGAAACTCGACCGCGCCGATGTGCTGTTGCTGCACTGGCCGCCGGCGGATGGCGATGTCGCCCCGTCGCTGCGCCTGTTGCAGGAGGCCCATGACAAGGGCCTGGCGGGCGCGGTCGGCGTGTCGAACTATACGGCGCGCATGATGCGGGATGCAAAAGCGGTCGTCGATGTGCCGCTCGTCACCAACCAGGTGGAATTCCACCCGCTGCTCGACCAGAACAAGCTCCTCGCCGCCGCGACGGAGACCGGCATTCCGCTCTCCTCCTATGCCTCGGTGGCGCGGGGCGAAGTCTTCAAGCACGGTCTTTTTGCGGAAATCGGCGAAGGTTACGGCAAGTCGGCCGCCCAGGTCGTTCTGCGCTGGATCCTCCAGAAGGGCGTGCCGCTCAACACCATGTCGACGAAGCCGGCAAACATCCGGGCGAATTTCGAGATCATGGATTTCACCCTCTCCTCCATCGACATGGCCCGCATCGACACCCTCAACGCCACCGGCTACCGCATCATCAAGCCGGGATTGCTGCCGTGGGTGCCGGAGTGGGATTGAAACAAAAAAGGGCGGCCGTTGGGCCGCCCTTTTTGCTTGGGAGTTAAACTGGATCACGCATTGCCACGGATCATGTCCGCCGCCTTTTCGCCGATCATGATCGTCGCCGCATTGGTGTTGGAGCCCACGAGGCTGGGCATGGTGGAGCTGTCGCAGATGCGGATGCCGTCGAGGCCGTGCACGCGCAGTTGCGGATCGACCACCGACAGGGCATCGCGTCCCATCTTGCAGGTGCAGGTGGGGTGATAGGAGGTGCGGCCGAACTGGCGGGTATAGGCGATGTAATCCGCCTCCGTGCGCACGTTTCTGTCCGGGAAATGCAGCGCCTTGATGTATTTCTGCAAGGACGGCTGGGCGAAGATTTCCTGGCTTATTTTGACCCCCTCGACCGAGATCCTGATGTCGTCCGGATCGCTCAGGAAGTTCGGGTCGATGACCGGCAGCGCGCGCGGATCGGCCGAGCGTAGCGTCACGGTGCCACGGGATTTCGGCCGGAGCGTATAGGAATTGAGCGTGATGCCGGAGGAGCCCTTCGGCACGCCGGGAACGCCTGCCTCCGCACCTGCGCCTGCAAGGAAATGGAATTGCAGGTCCGGCGTCGGGCTCGCCTTGTCGCCATACCAGAAGGCGCCGCCTTCCACCACGTTGGAAGTGATAGGGCCGGAGTTGAACAGCGTATATTGAATGCCCGCCCAGATCGACCAGTGCAGCTTGTTGTACTTGTCCAGGCTGTCGTGGTTCTTCAGTTCCGCGACGATATCGACGCCGAAATGGTCCTGCAGGTTCTGCCCGACGCCGGAAAGATCCTGCACCACATCGATGCCATGGCTCTTCAGCGTATCGGCCGGGCCGATACCCGACAGCATCATCAGCTTCGGCGTGCCGATGGCGCCGGAGGTGACCAGCACTTCGCTGTCGGCCCGCGCCGTCCGGCGCTTGCCGTCCACCTCGAAATCGACGCCCACGGCGCGACGGCCTTCGAAGACCACGCGCAGCACGAGCGCGCCCGTCACGACCGTGAGGTTCGGGCGCTTCAGCGCCGGGCGCAGGTAGCCGACGGCGGCCGAGCAGCGGCGGTTGTCGCGCGTCGTCGTCTGGTAGACGCCGGCACCTTCCTGCACCGGGCCGTTGAAATCCGGATTGTAGGGAATGCCGAATTCCTGGCAGCTCTGCACGAAGGCGCGCGTCATGCGCTGGGGTTCGGGAATGTTCGAGACGCCGAGCGGGCCGTCGGTCCCGTGCCAGGCGCCGGAGAGGATGGAATTGCCCTCCGAGCGCAGGAAATACTTCTGGATGTCCCTGAAGCCCCAGCCCTCGGCACCCTCCTCTACCCAGCGGTCATAATCGCCGGGCACGCCGCGGGTGAAAACCTCGGCATTGATGGAGGAGCCGCCGCCGAGCACCTTGGCCTGCGCGTAGAGGATCTCGCGGTTGTTGGCGTGTTTCTGCGGCGCGGTCTTGAGGCCCCAGGTCAGCGGCCCCGTCGTCATCTTGGCGAAGCCGACGGGCATGTGGATCAGCGGATTGGTATCGCGCCCGCCCGCCTCGATGAGGCAGACGCGCGCGGACGGATTTTCGGATAGCCGCGCCGCCAGCACGCAACCCGACGTGCCGCCCCCGACGATCACATAGTCGTAGCCCTCTGCCATCATGCGATCCAATGCGTGCGCTTGCCGATCTCGATATGAACGGATTTCACCTGCGTGTACTCCTCCACCCCGTAGACGCCCGCCTCGCGGCCCCAGCCGGACTGCTTGAAACCGCCGAGCGGCATTTCGGGACCGCCCGCCATGATCGTGTTGACCCAGAAGCGCCCGGCGCGAACCCGGCGGCTCACTGTCAGCGCCTTATCGATATCCTTCGTCCAGACGCTCGCCGCAAGCCCATAGACCGTATCATTGGCAAGCTGGATGGCTTCTTCCACCGTGTCGAAGTGCATGGAGCACAGAACGGGACCGAAAATCTCTTCGCGCGCGATCGCCATGTCGCGGGACACGCCGGAAAACAGCGTCGGCGCGATATACTGGCCGCGGCCGAGATCGACCGGCCCGCCGCCGGCGAGCAACGTCGCCCCCGCGGCCTTGCCCTTGGCGATATAGTCGAGGATCGTGGCGTTCTGCGCCTCGGTCGTGATCGCGCCGACCTGCGTCGCCTCGTCCAGCGGATCTCCGACGCGGATCTTGGCCATCTTCTCCACCAGCAGCTTTTCGAATTCGGCGGCGACGGAGCGCTCGACGATGAGACGGGAAGAAGAGACGCAGCACTGCCCGGTGTTGAAGCTGATGCCGAAGGCGGCGCCGTCGGCGGCGTCCTCCAGGTTGGAATCGGCGAAGACGACGATCGGGTTCTTGCCGCCGAGTTCGAGGCCAAGCTTCTTGAAATTGCTGTCGGCGGCGGCATGCACGCAGGAGCGGCCGACCGCGGTCGAACCGGTGAAGGACAGCATATCGACGTCCGGATGCTCGGACAGCGCCTGGCCGATGGTGCGGCCGGAACCGGTGACGACATTGTAGACGCCGGCGGGCAGGCCCGCTTCCGCCAGCACTTCGGCGAGCAGCAGCGTCGTGGCGGCGGTGACTTCCGAGGGCTTCACGACCATGGTGCAGCCGGAGGCGAGGATGAAGGGCACGCGCTCGCAGAGAATGAGGAACGGGAAGTTCCACGGCGTGATGAGCCCGACGACGCCGATCGGCTCGCGCAGCACCATGCCGAAAAGGTCGTCGCCCAGCGAGTTGAAGCTGTCGCCATGCAGCAGGCGGGCGGCACCGGCGCCGACCTCGAAACAGGCGATGCAATGGTCGATCTCGCCGCGCGCCTGGGAGATCGGCTTGCCGTTTTCCAGCGCCTCCCAATAGGCGATCTCGTCGCGGCGGCGGCGCAGCACTTCGGCGACGCGAAGCAGCACGCTGCCGCGCGCAGCACCCGAAAGGCCGGACCAGCGGCGATCCTCGAAGGCGCGGCGGGCGGCGGCGACGGCGCCGTTGAGGTCGTCGACCGTGCAGCGCACCGTGCGGGTGACGGGCGTGCCGTGGCCGGGCGAGGCGCGCTCGAAGTGGTCCACGCCGTCCTTCCACTCGCCATCGACGAAGAAGCCGAAGGTGCGCGCTGCGGTCGGGGGCGAAAGGAACGGGGTCTTCTGGTCCATGGGATCCTCTACTTCGATTGTTTATGCCGCGATGGCGATTTGCGTCTTCAGGTCCTGCGGCCGGTCGGCCAGCGTCTCGAAGGCCTCCTGGATGCGCTCCAGCGGATAGCTCGCCCGCGTGAAATCCTCCGTCCGGAAACGGCCATGCGACAGCAGCGTCAGCGCGTCGTGCATGTCCTCGCCCATGCCGGCGACGGAGCCCTTCAGGCTGCCCTCCTCCAGCACGGTCTTGAGGATGTCGACCGGCACCGTGTCGCCCGGCGGCGTGATGCCGAAGAAGGCGACATGGCCGCCGCGGCGTGCCAGATCGAAGGCCTGCTCGTAGAGCCTTCTGTTGCCGACGCTTTCGATCACTAGGTCCGCGCCGCGCCCGCCGGTCATCTCCAGCACGGTCTGCTTCAGACGGCTCGGATCGGACACCGCGGCATCGGCCCCCGCCTCGATCGCCATGCGGCAGCGCTCGGCCGAGAGGTCGGTGACGATGATCGGGGCGGCTCCGGTGAGGCGCATCATCTGCACGTGCAGGTTGCCGATCGGCCCGGCGCCGAAGATGACGACCGACTGGCCGAACGCCGCCCGCGCCTTGCGCGCCGCGCGAACGACGCAGGCGACGGGCTCGGTGAGCGCCAGAACCTCGTCGGCAATGTTGCCCGTCACGGGGATCGCGAGCCGCGCCGGCACCGCGACGAATTCGGCAAAGGCGCCGTCGCGGCCGATGCCGACCTGGGTGACCTCGGCGCAGTTCAGCACCTCGTTGCGGCGGCAGAAGAAGCAGGTGCCGCAGCCGATGTTGATATCGACCACGACGCGCGTGCCGATGGCGAGCTGGCGAACATTCGCGCCGCGCTCCGCGATCGTCCCGCAGAATTCGTGGCCGGGGATCAGCGGCAATTTGTCGGCGGCGTAGTGGCCGTTGAAGATATGGATGTCGGTGCCGCAGATGCCGGTGCGCGTGACCCGCACCAGCACATCCTCCGGGCCGATGGCCGGCACGGGGACGTCGCGCAGTTCGAAGCGTTTCGGGGCGGTGAGGACTGCCGCGCGCATGGTGCTCATGGCCTGTGCCTCACTTCACGGTGCGCAGCTTGGCGCGGTCGATGGTGAGCGCGATGGCGACGATCAGCACGATGCCGAACACCATCTGCTGGCGCGTCGCGTCGATCTCGAAATAGAGCATCGAGGCGCGTATGACGGCGACGATGAGCGTGCCGACAACCGTATTGACCACCCCGCCGACGCCGCCGGTGAGCGGCGTGCCACCCACCAGCACGGCCACGATGGCCGGCAGCAGGAAGCCGTTGGCAATCGTCGGCGCGCCGCCCGAGAGTTTCACCGCGAAGAGCAGGCCGGCAATGGCGGCAAGTGCGCCGGAAATCGCAAAGGCGAGGATCTTGTAGCGCGCGACGTTGAGGCCCGAGGCCGCCGCCGCAAGCTCGCCGGCGCCGACCGCTTTGAGCGCCCGCCCCAGCGTCGTTCGCCGCTCGATGAACAGGCAGATGGCGACCAGCACCGCGGCGATCAACAGCTCATGCGGCACGCCCCAGGTGCGGCCGATCATCCAGCCGAAGGTCTCGTTGCGCTGGACGGCATCCATGTTGAGCGCGCGCTGGCCGGAAAGCCATTGTGCGATGGAGAAGGCGACGCCGCCGATGGCGAGCGTCGAGATGAAGGAGGGCACGAAGAGCCGCGTCGTGACGTAGCCCGACAGCATGCCGAGCAGGAAGCCGGCGGCCACGCAGAACACCGCGACCCAGGCGCCCATCGAGGCGAGGTAGACGGAGGCGATGACCGTCACCATGTTGGCCATGGACTGGGCGGACAGGTCGATGCCGCCGATATAGATGGCGAAGGTCAGCCCGAGCGCCATGATGAACAGCGGCACGATATCGCCGGCAAGGCCGAGCAGGTTGGACGGGCGCAAAAAGCCCGGATCGGTAAAGCCGACGATCGCGACGAGCACGACCAGCGTGATCCAGGGCAGGTGCGGTTTGAGGCGCTGAATATCCATTGGTCCCTCAGATCATGTAGTGCAGGAGGTCGTAGGGCGTGGGCTTGGCGCCCGGCTCGCAGGCGAACTGCTTCTGGATGCGACCGTCCTTGACGACGATGATGGTGTGCGACAGGCCGATCGCCTCTTCGAGCGTATCGGCCACGAGCACGATGCCGACGCCGGCCGCACTCATGGCGCGGATCATGTCGTAGACATCTTCCTTGGCGCCGATGTCGAGGCCGCGTGTTGGGTGGTCGAGCAGCATGATGTCCGAGCCGCCGGAGCGCCATTTCGCGAGCACCACCTTCTGCTGGTTGCCGCCGGAAAGGTTGCCGCAATCGGCGAATTCGGAATGCGCCTTGATCGAGAGTTTCTTGATCCAGTCGCGCGCCAGCGCTCGCTCTTCGGCCACGCGCAGCACGCCGCCGCGCGAATGGTTCTTCATCTGCGACAGCGTCATGTTCTCGTAGACATTCATGCCGGCGACGATACCCTCGACCTTGCGCTCGCGCGGCACGTAGCCGACGCCATGGGCGACCGCGTGGCGGGGCGAATAGCCGGCCGCGTCCTCGCCCTTGATGCGTAGTTGCCCCGTCGTTGCCGACAGCATGCCGTAGATGGTGCGGAGAATAGCCTCGCGGCCGGAGCCCTCCGTGCCGACGAGACACAGCACTTCGCCGGCATGCAGCTTCAGCGAAATGTCCTGGATGCGGCCGGGCAGGCCGACGCGGTCCATCTCGACCAGCACTTTCGAGGCGTCATAGGGCGCCTGCAGGTGCTCGCGGTAATATTGCTTGTCGACGTTGCGGCCGACCATCTTGTGCTGGATGGCCTCCGCCGTCGCGCCGCCGCGCGCCACCACGTCGACCACCGCACCGTCCTTCATGACATAGATGCGGTCCGACAGGTCCATCACCTCGTCCATGCGGTGCGAGACGAAGATGAAGGAGGCGCGGGTGGTCAGTTCCCGCACCAGCTTGAAGAGAAGCTGCACTTCTTCCTTGGAGAGAACCGAGGTGGGCTCGTCGAGCAGGATGACGAGGTCGCCCTTCACCCGCTCCTCCAGCGTCAGCACCTTGGCAAGCTCGACGAGCTGGCGCTGGGCGAAGGAGAGTTTCGACGTCACCATGCCGGGATCGATGTCGAGCTTCACCTTGGCGAGCTGGGCCTTGGCGGCCCGCGCCATCGCCTTCCAGTCGACCACGCCGAAGCGCACGAACTGCTGTTCATAGCCGAGGAAGATGTTTTCCATGACGGTGAGGTTGGGGATGAGCGACTGTTCCTGGAACACCATCCCGATGCCCTTTTCCATCGCCTGGCGCGGATTGGCAAACCGCACCGGCACGCCCTTGATGAGGACCTGGCCGCCATCCGGCTGGTAGGCGCCGTAGATGACCTTCATCAGGGTGGACTTGCCGGCGCCGTTCTCGCCGACCAGGCCGACGATCTCGCCGCGCTCGACATGGAAGTCGATGGCCTTCAGGGCGTGGACGCCGGGGAATTTCTTGTCGACGGCTTTGAGCTGATACATGGCGCGCGCCTCACTTCACGAAGGAAACCATCTTGCGGTCTGTCGACAGCACGACGGCAACGATGACGAGCAGGCCCAGCACCCCGTCCTGGACGAAATCCGGCAGGCCGATGACGACCATGCCATTGTCGATGACGCCGACGATGAGCACGCCGACCAGCGCATTCCACACGCCGCCGATGCCGCCCCACAGCGCCACGCCGCCGACGACGACGGAGGTGATGGAGACGAACATGAAGTTCGAGCCCGTCACCGATTCCGCCTGGCCGATGCGGGCGACGACGAGGATGGCGGCGATGGCATAGAAGACGCCCGCCAGCGCAAAACCCGTGACGCGCACCCGGGTGACGTTGAGGCCCGAGGCATGCGCCAGGTCCTCGCCGCCGCCGACGGCGTAGAAATTGCGGCCGAGCGTCGTGTGGGTCTGGATGAACCAGGCGACGAAGAGGAAGAAGGCGGCGATGTAGACCATCAGCGGGAAACCGAGCCAGCGCACGGTGAGCAGCCCGCGGAACGCCGCGTCGCTGACCTTCACGATATCGCCGCCGGTAAGCAGGATGGCAGCCCCCGTGCCGACGAAGCCCATGGCGAGGCTCGCCATGAAGGAGGGTATCCTGAGCTTCACATGCACAATGCCGTTGAGCAGCCCGATCGCGCCGCCGAGCACCAGCACCAGCGGAATGGCGATCCAGCCCATGCCGCCGAGCGACCCGCCGAACTGGGCGAAGATGAAGGCGAAGGCGACCGCGGTCAGCGAGATCGTGCCTTCCATGGAAAGGTCGATCGATCCCATGACGATGATGAAGGTGACGCCGACGGCGACCATCAGCGCGGGCGCCGAGGCGATCGCGATGCGCGCAAAATTCCGCAGCGAGAAGAAGGTTGGATTGAGCGCCGTGAAAAAGATCACGAGTGCGAGCAGCACCAAGAGCGGCGCCCACTTGATCAAGGTTTCGCGCGATAGGCGACGTGTCACGTCAGACACCCCTCTTCCCGATGAGATTTAATGTAAGAAAAGTGGCGGCAGCGCTCGGGCTGCCGCCGGGCCTACTTTAGGCCTTGTACTGGATCTGGCCGTTCGACGGCCCCCAGAAGTCTTTCCAGTCGTAGACCGGCACGGAATCGAGATATTTCGCCTTGAATTCCGCCGCGTCCTTGGCCGTGACGAGGATTGACGGGCCGTAGAATTCGCGGTGTTCCTTCGGCTCTTCGGAGGGTTTGAAGCTGCCGATCGCGGCATGGTAGGCGAGCGCCGCGCTGATGCCCCCGCCCCAATGGGGATTGGTGAAGACGGTGGCGAGAAGCTGGCCGTCCATGACCATCTGCACGGCTTCCGGATTGCCGTCATAGGCGACGATCGGCATGTCCTCGATGCCTTCTGCCCGCAAGGCTTCGATGACGCCATAGGCGATGTTGTCATTGGCGCAGTGCACGCCCTTAATCTTGTCGCCGTAGCGCGTGAGGAAGGAGGCCATCAGGGCAGCACCCTTCTGGGTGTCCCAGTCGGCGGGCTGCGCATCGAGGAGCTCGATGTTCGGGAAATCCTTCAGCGCATTCTTCAGGCCGTTGAGGCGCTCGACCGCCGGGTTGTTGGCCGCGATGCCGCCGAGATGCACGACGCCACCCTCGCCGCCCATCGCCTCGAAGAGAATGCGGGCGGTCTGCTCGGCCGGCTGCTCGTCCGACCAGGTCATGTGCGAGACGTAGTTGTCGCCGAAATCCCACGGATGCAGGTCGTCGGTCTTGTTCCAGATGGTCGAGATATAGGCGCCGGCCGCCTGCACGGCTTCCACGACGGGGCGCGCATTCGGGCTGTCATTGGCGTCGCAGGCGATGGCGCAATTGCCGTTGTTCTTGGCGAGGAACGCCTTGATGTCGGCGAGCGACTTTTCCGTCGAGCCCTCGTTGATGAGGCTCACCAGCGCGCTCTTCGGCTTGCCGAGCGATTCCACGAAGGCCTCGCCGCCGGCGATGACCGAGTTCCAGTAGGCCGACGCCCGGTCGCGGTAGCTCCAGGCAATCGCCGGGTCCGTCAGGGCGGCATGGGCTGCGCCGCGGCCAAGCAGGCCGGGTGCCGCGACGGCGCCGAGGCCGGCGGCGGTCGCCAGCAAGAAGTTGCGACGGCTGACCGTCTCCCGCTCGATGAAATCCTTGATAAAGGTCGACATAGGTTCCTCCCGATTCCCCAATTGAAACGCTTCCCGCGCCGCGGCCGGCTCGACGGACCCGAAGGTCGCTCCCGGCTTTCGCCCGAAGTGCCTCAGAGCGTCTCTCACGCCACTTAACGCACTAACTAGTTACTTCTTTAGTTTCCCCCAAGTCAAGTGGTTTTCAACAGCCGCGCGCCACGCAATCGTCGCGACCCGCTTTGACGGACGGCGATCTGTACGTGTATGAGTTGCAGGCAAGACATCCCGACTGCGCAAAGGACAGGCCCCGAGCATGACGAGCGAACAGACAGAAAAACCGGTCCGCAAGCCGCGCATCCGGGACGCGGAAGCCACCAAGGCGCGCATTCTCGATGCGGCGAAAAAAGAGTTCGCAAAGAATGGCTTGGGTGGGGCGCGGGTGGACGACATCGCCGAAAAGGCGAAGGCCAACAAGCGCATGATCTACCACTATTTCGAGAGCAAGGAGGGCCTGTTCCAGACGGTGCTGGAGGAGGTCTATCTCGACATCCGCAGCGCCGAGCAGAAGCTCCACCTGGAGGATCTCGACCCCAAGGCGGCGCTTGAAAAACTCGTGCGCTTCACCTGGGAATATTACCTGAAGAACCCGGAATTTCTGACGCTCGTCAACAGCGAGAACCTGCACCGGGGCAAGCATTTGAAAAAATCGGAGATCGTCAAGGCATCGAGCCGCAAGCTCGTCAGCATGGTCGACACGCTGCTGGAGCGCGGCATAAGGGAGGGCGTTTTCCGCGAGGGCGTCGACCCCGTGCAGCTCAACATCACCATCGCCGCTGTCAACTACTACTACCTGACCAACCGCTTCACCGGCTCGATCATCTACGACCGCGACCTGATGGCCAAGGATGCGCTGGAAGGCCGCATCCACTTCAACATCGAGACGATCATGCGACTGGTGTGTCGCTAGTTTTTTGAGGGGACGGGCCGCCTCGGCCCGCCCCTCTCATCGGCGGATCAGTCGGCGCTGCCCGACTGGCGGGCAAGCTCGGCGAGCTTGACCTGCACCAGCAGCGACAGCTCGTCATAGACGTTCCACTCGTCGACGATCTTGCCGTCCTTGTAGTGGAAATGCGTCATGCCCATCACCTGCAGGCGGGCGCCGGTCGGCTCGCCGAGTTCCTGCAATATGCCGTAGCCGAGGTGGTGGCCTTCCATCAGCCAGCGCACCGCAACCTTGGTGCCACCCTCCTCGCAGGGGTTGGAGCAGATGTGCTGCGCGGTGAACGCGGCATCCGGGATCGAGCCGATCAGGCCGAGATGCTGGTGCGTCACGGCGGCGATGCCGTAAAGCTCCTTCATCAGCGGCCCGTGATACTGGCAGGTCGGCGCATAGACATCCTTGATGCGGCCGAACATGCGCCCGTTGAACATGTCGTGCAGCCAGCGCAGCGTATGCGCCTCCAGATCGTTATGCGCGATCGAGACGTCCGCTTCTGCTTCCGGCGGATATTGCCCGAGCAGCCGGCGGTTCTCGCCGATATCGAGCGACAGCAGGCCCTTGTCGAACGAGGACTTTGCGAGCTTTTCGGCAAAGCCGTGCGGATCGAGGCCGAGCTGCTTGATGATCGCCATCGTATCGGCCACCACCCACTCACGGTAGATCTTGTTGCGGTGGATCATGCAGTCGGCGATGGTGCGCGACACGAAGGTGCGCCCCGTCGGCTGGCCGTAATGGCCGAACTGCGTGTGCCGGCCGGAGCCGGTGACGAGGTGCGAGGTGTAAAACCCCTCCACATCATTGCCGCGCCACAGGACCTGGGTCGCCATGCCGCGCCGCTCCGGCAGCGAGACGAGCCGCTGGATCGTGTCGCGCACCACGTCCTCGCGATTGTAGATCGTGCCGAGCGTGCCGTAGAGCACGCAATTGTGCGTGTAGTGCGAATAGATCAGGCCGATGTCGCGCTCGTCCCAGATCCGGTGCGTACAGCGCACGATATAATCAACGATGTCGGTATAGATCTCGTCGAAACCCTCCAGCGACTGGCCGCGCGCACGCCCGATGGGCGCAAGCTCGGTATAGTCGCGGCGCTCGACCTGCAACACCTGTTCCACCGGTTCCTTGCGCTGGCTCTGCGCCACGGTTTTTGCGCCCTTGGCGTCGTCCTCGCTCATGACATGTCCTTCCATTCGATCCTGTCGGGGTTACGATAGAGTGTTCAGCCAGCGCCGCAGATGGAGCGCCATGGCTTCAGGGTTTTCCAGCGGCGCGAAATGTCCCGCATCCGCGATGAGATGAAGTTGCGCGCCCGCAATGCCGGCCGCAATCTCGTGTTGCGCTTCCAGCGGACAAACCTGCTCCTCGGCGCCGGCCAGCACCAGCGTGGGCTGCGCGATGGCGCCCAGTCGCGGCCGGCTGTCAACGCGATGGATGGCAACCTCCGCCTGCTCCGCCAGCCGGTCCGGTCCGCAGTCACGCGCCATGGCGACGATCGTGTCGCGCAGGCCGGCATTGTCGACGTTGCCCGCGGCGACCAGCCGCGGCCAGGCATCGAGGATGAAGCCGTCCATGCCCTTTTCACGGGCATCCGCGACGGACTTGCGCCGTACCGCCGCGTTCGCCGGCGGATCGGGCCGCGCCGTCGCATCGATCAGAGCAAGCCCGCCGATGCGCTGCGGCGCGCGGGCGACCATTTCGAGCGCGCAGATGCCGCCCAGTGAAAAGCCGGCAAGCAGGAAAAACGGCGGCGCGGCGGCGAGGACCGCCTCGGCGAGATCGGGCATGGTTGTCGCCGCGCCCATATCGCCGATCAGCACCGGATAATCGCCGAGCCTGTCGATCAGCGGCGCAAATACCCTGGCATCACAGGCGGTGCCCGGCAGCAGCAGGAGCGGTGGGCGTGGGTCGTTGGTCGTCGGAACGGCGGTCATCGTCAGGGCATCCGAAGCATCGCCATCACGCTCCTTTTCCGCCCCGAATGGGTGCGAAACGAGTTTGTGACGGCCTGTTGGAAAAAAGACTGGCAGATTTTGAATACGTATGCAATAGGATTTGTGCTCGATCATTTCGAACGCACGGGACACAGTTTCCAGGCCGAACCTCAAAGGTTTCGCCGACGGGAAAGCCGTGCCCGCGCACCATCAGGCTCAGTGGAGAGACAGGCCATGACCAGCAAGGATACGCCGATGAAGGGCGTGCAATACGTGAAGGCACCCGAACGCGACTCGATCGGCGACAACGCCTCGGTCGAAACTTTGGTGGCGCAGATCATCGCCGACGTGCGCGAGCGGGGCGACGCCGCCGTGCGCGACTATTCTGTGAAATTCGACAAGGCCGAGCTTGCCGCCTTCGAGGTAACGCCGGAGGAGCGGGAAGCCGCACTCGCGGAACTCGACCCGCAGACCCGCGCCGACACGGAATTCGCCATCGGCAATGTGCGCAAATTCGCCGAGGCGCAGCTCGCCACCATCCTGCCGCTGGAAATCGAGCTTCGCCCCGGCCTGCATCTCGGCCACCGCGTCATCCCCATCGAGCGCGTCGGCTGCTACGTGCCGGGGGGGCGTTACCCCCTGCTCTCCGCGCCGATCATGACCATCGTGCCGGCAAAGGTCGCCGGCTGCAACGAGGTGATCGCCTGCCTGCCGCCGAATGCCCACCGCGCGATGATCGCCGGCTGCCACCTGTCGGGTGCCGACCGCATCTTCCGCATCGGCGGCGCCCAGGCGATCGCCGCCATGGCCTATGGCACCGAGACCGTGCCGTCTGTGCACAAGATCGTCGGCCCCGGCAATGCCTTCGTCAACGAGGCAAAACGACAGGTTTTCGGCCCCGTCGGCATCGACCAGCTCGCCGGCCCCTCGGAAATCTTCATTGTCGCCGATGAGACCGGCGACGCCGTGATGATCGCCACCGACCTGCTCGCCCAGGCCGAACACGACATACGCACCCGCGTCGGCCTCATCACCACCGACCGCGCGCTCGCCGAGGCGACATTGAAGGAGGTCGAGCGCCAGCTGTTGGATCTCTCGACCGCCCCCGTCGCCGGCCAGGCCTGGCGCGATTATGGCGAGATCGTCGTCTGCGGCGACGAGGCCGCCATGATCGCCTACTCCGACCACATCGCCGCCGAACACCTGCAAGTCCACACGCTCGACCCGCAGGCGACGGCCAGGAAGCTGCGCAACTACGGCTCCCTCTTCATCGGCGAGCTCGCCAGCGTCGTCTATTCCGACAAGTGCTGCGGCACCAACCATACGCTCCCGACCATGGGCGCCGGCCGCTACACCGGCGGCCTCTGGGTCGGCGCTTACGTCAAGATCGCCACCCACCAATGGCTCGACGAACGCGGCGTCACCGCCGTCGCCCCACCCGCCGCCCGCCAGAGCGCCAGCGAAAGCCTCGAAGGCCACCGCCGCGCGGCACAGCTCAGGCTTGATCGGTTGCAGAAGGCCTGAATGTTCTCTGCCCCACCGTCCCAGACGGCACGGTGGTCGCACCCCCTCATCCGACCCTTCGGGCCACCTTCTCCCCGTGGGGAGAAGGGAGGGAGGATGCGGCCGCCGAAGTGCCAGCGAAAGCGTGGAGACCACTGATAGGCGATGCAGTTAAGGGATCTAGTCTTTTGGGTCCCCTGCGGCACTGTTCCGGGCAGCAGTGGTCACAACCCCCTTATCGGACCCTTCGGGCCACCTTCTCCCCGTTGGGGGTGAAGGGAAAACGAGAGGCCGGCGATCCTCCCCTTCTCCCCCACGGGGGGAAGGTGCCGGCAGGCGGATGAGGGGGTTTTTTCGACGGTTCGAGCTGTCTCAACAGGCGGCCGTGACGGCCACAGGGTTGCCACAACGCCACCCCACCCTCCGTCATCCTCGGGCTCGACCCGAGGATCCAGGCGGCCGCAACCAGCCGTCAGGGCCGTGGTGGCTTCGATGCCGAAAAATCGCTGGCCATCTCATAAGCATGGCCGATCTGGCACACTGTCGCCTCGTCCCCCGTCTTGCCGACGAGTTGGAGGCCGAGGGGCAGGCCGTCGGCAAAACCGCAGGGCACGGATAGCGCCGGATGGCCGGTGACGTTGAAGGCGATGGTGCGCATCGGCGTCCACCGCGCCGCCTCCCCGGCGAAGTCGGCAAAGGGGATCGCCGGCGTCAATGTCGTCGCCGTCAGGATGGCGTCGACGCGGGAGAAGACGGTGCGGTCGAGCCGGGTGCGCAGGCGCGCGGCGGCCTGGCGTGCGTGGGCGAGATCGTCCGGCGTCAGGCAGAGGCCGGAGGCGATGTTCTGGAAGACCTTGCGGCTGTAGTGCGCGCCGGATGCGGCGAGTTGCCGGCGGTGGATTTCGAAGGCTTCGGCATGGATGATGACCGCGCCGACCGCCTCGAAATCCGCTGCATCCGGCAGCGTCACCTCTTCGATCCGGGCACCGAGCAGCGACAACAGGGAGGCGGCACCATCAATGGCGTCGAGCAGCGCCGGCAGGGTTTCCGGATCGCCGGCAAACCAGTCGCGGGCGTAACCGATCGTGAGGCCGTCGAGCGACGTGCCGAGGCGCGTGGTAGCGTATGCGCCGTCGGCGATGGCATCGAACGTGATGGCCGCTTCCGCGACGGAGGCGCTGACGAGGCCGACGTGATCGAGGCTTGGCGACAGCGGAAAGGCGCCGCGGGTAGGGATGCGGCCATAGGTCGGCTTGAGGCCGACGGCGCCGCAATAGGCGGCGGGGCTGCGCACCGAGCCGCCGGTATCCGAACCGATCGTGGTGCGCACCAGCCCGCCGGCAACCGCCGCGGCCGAGCCGGACGAGGAGCCGCCGGTGGCGCGGCTGGTATCCCAGGGATTGGCGGCCGGCGGAAAGGCGCGGTCGAAGACCGGACCGACCATGGCGAATTCGTAGGTTTCGAGCTTGCCGAGCAGCACCGCCCCGGCAGTCCTTAGCCGGCGAACCACCTCGGCGTCGCCGGTCGGCACGCGTCCGGCATGCAGGTCCGAGCCATAGGTCGTCGGCATGTCCGCCGTGTCGAAGAGATCCTTGATCGCGACGGGGATGCCCTGCAACGGCCCGAGATCCTCGCCGCGGGAAAACGCGGCGTCTGCCTCGGCGGCCGCAGCCTGCGCACTTTCGGCGGCGACATGCAGGAAGGCATGGTAGGCGCCGTCACGTTCCGCGATGCGGGTAAGATGCGCCTCGGTCAGCGCCACGGAGGTCAGGCGTCCGTCGCGAAGCCGCGCGGCGGCCTCGGGGATGCTGAGATCAGCGGCCGTCATCACGGCTTTTCGTCCGCGGCGATGTCGTCCAGCCGCTGAGCCGCCTCGTGCAGGTGCTGCGCGCCGGCCAGCACGAATTGTTCACGCTCGGGGGCGATGGTGATGCCGCTGGCGCGGGCCTGTTTGCGGAGGATGGCCAGCGTCGGGCGGGCGGTTTCGGGTTGGGCCATGGCGTGCTCCGTCAGGTCCTGGCGGCCTCGAATGTGGCCCATGCGGCTTCGAACTTTGCGAGATCGAAGCCGGGCTGTCGAGCGGGTTCGAGGATCAGCTTTTCGGTGGCCTGCAATTTCTCGATCGAGGCGGCAAGCACCGGGATGATCTCCGGCGGCACAACGACGGCGCCGTGGCGGTCGGCATGCACGAGGTCGCCGGGATGGACGGTGAGGCCGAAGACGGTGACGGGCACGCCGATCGCCTCGACATGCACGAAGGCGTGGCTCGGGCCGAGCGAGCCGGCGAGCATGGGAAAGTCGTCCGGCACGTCGCCGAGGTCGCGCATGACGCCATTGGTCAGCACGCCGTAAAGGCCGAGCCCGCGATGCACCGTGGCGTTGATCTCGCCCCAGAAGGCGCCGACGCAATCGGGGAAATCCGTGTCCTCGATGACGACGAGCGAGGGTGCCGGGCCGCTCGCCATGTGGCGGTAATAATCCATGCGCCGTGTGCGGATGGTGGCGGGGTCCTCCGTCGAGGGGGAGGCGGCGGCGATCTTTGCCGTGCGGGCGTAGCCGACGATCGCCGGGGCCGATGGCGCCGAGCTGATCAGCGTGCCGCGGGTGAAGGCATCGAAGCCGCGCTTGCCCTGCGCCACCTCGATCGCGTTGCAGACGGTGGGCGTGTCGACCGTGCGCAGCAGGGCGAGAAGTGCGTCGTCCAAGGGATGTCCTCCAAAACGTGTTGCGGGGAAGAGGCGGCACGTTTGCCGCCCCGTTGAGAAAGCCCCCTCGTCCGCCTGCCGGCACCTTCTCCCCGTGGGGGAGAAGGGGAGGATCGTCGGCGCTTCGTTTCCCTTCTCCCCACGGGGAGAAGGTGGCCTGAAGGGTCGGATGAGGGGGATGGGCGATGCGCTCGCCCCGCCCTTTTCCAGACCGTTTCCACCGAAGGGGCATCGCTTCGGCGTCGGCGGCAAAACCAAGAAACGAAAGCAATTCCGGTGAGCCGGAGTTCACCGGAATTGCTCTATATCACCCGCGCCAGGTGAGCCCGGCCTTGTCCCCCGTCGAGACGACGCGGTAGAGGCTGGCTTCGCCGGTCATCGACGGCACCAGGCTGTGCTTCAGGCCGGGGGGGACCGCGCAGGTATCGCCCGGTGCCAGCACCGCTTCGCCGCCCTCCCAGCCGAGTTTCCAATGGCCGCGCATCACCATCAGCACCTCGTGGCGCTCGTTGGTATAGGCGTCTTCCGGAATGGAGCCGCGGGTGAGCAGTTCTACGTCGAAGCCGGGCTTGTCGCGCAGCAGGGCATTTTCGCCGATCACCCGGGCCGGTGCCTTCTGCGCCAGCGCCATCAGGTCCCAGTAGCGGGCGACATAGTCGCGCACCACGTCCGTCACCGGCGTTTCCGGGAAGGCCTTCAGCTCTTCGTCGGTGAGGAGCGGCATGGGCTTGATGCCGTCGGGCAGCGCCTGGCCCTTCTTGCTGTCATAGAGCTTGCCGTTCTCGCCGAGCACCAGGCCGTGCGCCTTCGCGTCCTCGATGACCTGCGGCGCCCAGATGACGCCGCCGCCGGCATCGTCGCCGCCGAGGATCGCCATGATCATCCCGTAATCCGTGCCGATATTCTCGAAGCCGCGGAAGATGCCGGTCGGGATGTTGAAGATGTCGCCCTCTTCCAGCACCACTTCGCCGGCCGTGCCGTAGCGGCCCCAGAAGAAGCGCCACCGGCCCTTCAGCACGAAGAACACTTCGGCCGTGCGGTGCGAATGCAGCGAGTTGCGGCATTTCGGCGGCTGGCCGGCGGCGCCGATGTTGAAGCCGGGCGTGTCCTTGATGTGGACATGCTGGTCCGGGCTTTCCGAGACGCCGCCGCCGATGATCGTAAAATTTTCCTTGCTGTTCGAGCCCGGCGTGTGGGCGTCGATGAAGGCGGTGCGGCAGGGCTTCAATTCGCCGTAGCGGACGATGCGTTTTTCCATTTCCGTCTGGGAGATCTGCATGTTTCAGCCTTTCATACGTATGCAAAATGGGTTGCGGACAAGGTTTGCCCGTCCCCCTGTCGGGGGGCGGCTGGCTAGCGTGTCTCGTCTGTCGGAGTCTTCTGGGCGGTCGAGCCGCGTTGCACGAGGGTGCCGTCGAGGATGACGCGGCGCGCGGCGCCCTCGCCTTCCTTGATGCTCTGCATCAGCGTCGCCACCGTCTCGGCGACCATGTCGTCGACATTCTGGCGGATGGTCGTGAGGTTATAGGCCGGCCAGCGCGCCGGCGGCACGTCGTCGAAGCCGACGACCGAGACGTCGCCGGGAATGGCGAGCCCGAGCTCGAAGCGCAGCACATCCATCACGGCGAAGGCCATGTGGTCGTTGCAGACGAAGACGGCGTCCGGCCGGTCCGGTCCGGCGAACATGCGCCGTGCGGCCGCCTGCGCCTCGTCATAGCGGAAATTGCCGACCCCGCGGGCAAAGAGCGTCAGCCCCGCCGCCTCCAGCCCCTCGCAAAAACCCTGCTCGCGGTCGCGCTGCGTCGAGGCGCCCTCGAAGCCGGCGATGTAGCCGCAGCGGGTGTGGCCGAGCGAGACGAGCAGGTCGGCCAGCGCCCGGCCGCCGGCGCGGTTGTCGGAGGTGACGGCGGAAAGCCGCACATCGTCCTGCAGGCGGTTGAACAGCACGATCGGCACGCCCGACGCGTGGCAGCGCGCCGCAAGCTCGGAGGACATGTTGGCGGAAGCGAGCACGATGCCGTCCACCTGGTAATCGAGGATCTCCTGGGTGATCTGGTCGACATTTTCCGACGCGATCGAGGAGATGAAGACCAGCACATGGTAGCCCTGGTCCTGAAGCGCCTTCGACAGGCGCTCCACCACCTCCGGGTAGAAGTAGTTCTCAAGGTAGGCGACGACGAGGCCGATGATGCGGCTGCGGCCGGTGATCAGCGAGCGGGCGAGCACGTTCGGCCGGTAGCCGAGTTCTTCCGCCGCCGCCCGGATCTTCTCCGCCGTCTTCTTCGACACCGAGGTCCCCGGCGTGAAATACCGCGAGACCGCCGACTGGCTCACACCCGCAAGCCGCGCAACATCGTTCGACGTGACCTTGTCGTTTGCCATCAGTCCGCTGTCCAACCCCCATCAACCATCAGCGCCGTCCCCGTCACCATCGCCGCGGCATCGCCGGCAAGATAGGTGACGGCGGCCATAATGTCTTCCACGCGACCGATGCGCCCGAGCTTGATTTTCTGCGTTATCCACTGCACCCGCTCGGGATTGGCGAAGGTCTGCTCGGTGAGCGGGGTGCGGATGAAGGTCGGGCAGATCGTGTTTACCCGGATGCCGTGCGGCCCCCATTCGATCGCCATGGACTTGGTGAAGCCCTCGACGGCATGTTTGGTGGCGGCGTAGACCGCCCGGTCGATGCCGCCGACATGGGCCATCTGCGAGGAGACGTTGATCAGCGAGCCGGGCTGGCCGGCTTCAATCAGCCCCTTCGCCACCGCGCGGGTGAGGAAATAGGCGCCGCGCCCGTTGAGATCGAAGACGGCGTCGAAATCCGCCGGGCTCGTCGCCACCGCCGGGCCATGACGGGCGATGCCGGCGCTGTTGACCAGCACATGGAACGGCCCGTGCGCGGCAATTGCCGCCTCGGTGGCCTCGACATCGGCGACATCCAGCACCAGCGATTCGGCCGAAAAGCCTTCCGCGCGGATCGCCTCCACCGCCTCGCCGAGCTTTTCCGCCGAGCGCGCCGACAGCACCACATGCGCGCCCGCCTCCGCCAGGGCCACCGCGCAGCCGAAGCCGATGCCGGAGGAAGCACCGGCCACCAGCGCGCGTTTGCCGTCGAGGCGGAAGGAGGGCGTGCGGGGAATCTCCATCAGGCGGCAGCCTCCCCATAAGGAATGTTGCGCCCGCCATAGCGGCGCACGCGCACATTCGCCTGTTCGGCATGGCCGACGAAACCTTCGAGCAGGCACAGCCGCGAGCAATAGGCGCCGACTTCGGCCGCCGCCGCGTCGGTCGTCACACGCTGGTAGGAATGGGTTTTCAGGAATTTGCCGACCCAGAGACCGCCGGTATAGCGCCCGGCCTTCTTGGTCGGCAGCGTGTGGTTGGTGCCGATCACCTTGTCGCCATTGGCGACATTGGTGCGCGGGCCGAGGAACAGCGCGCCGTAGGAATGCATGTTCTCCAGGAACCAGTCGTCGCGGTCGGTCATCACCTGAACGTGCTCGGAGGCGATGTCGTTGGCGACCTCCAGCATCTCCTCATAGGTGTCGCAGACGATGACCTCGCCATAGTCGCGCCAGGAGGCGGTGGCGGTTTCCGTGGTCGGAATGATCGAAAGGATGCGGTCGATCTCCTCCAGCGTCTGCCGCGCCAGCTTGTCCGAATTGGTCAGCAGGACGGAGGGCGAATTGTAGCCGTGTTCGGCCTGGCCGATGAGGTCCGTGGCGCACATTTCCGCGTCCACCGTCTCGTCGGCGATCACCATGGTCTCGGTCGGGCCGGCGAAGAGGTCGATGCCGACGCGGCCGTAGAGCTGGCGCTTGGCCTCGGCGACGAAGGCATTGCCGGGGCCGACCAGCATGTCGACCGGCTTGATCGTCTCGGTGCCGAGCGCCATGGCGCCGACGGCCTGCATGCCGCCGAGCACGTAGATCTCATGCGCGCCCGCCTTGTGCATGGCGGCGACGATCGCCGGATGGGGCTCGCCCTTCTGCGGTGGGGCGGAGGCCACGATGCGCGGCACGCCAGCAACGGACGCCGTCAGCACCGACATATGGGCCGACGCCACCATCGGGAACTTGCCGCCCGGCACATAGCAGCCGACCGACTGCACCGGAATGTTGCGGTGGCCAAGGATCACGCCGGGCATGGTCTCCACCTCGATGTCGATCATCGAGGCGCGCTGCGCTTCTGCGAAGCGGCGGATCTGCGTCTGGGCGAAATCGATATCGGCCATGTCGCGCGCCGAGACCTTGGAGATGGCGGCCTCGATCTCGGAGGCGCTCAGCCGGAAGGACGGCGGCGAGAACTTGTCGAACTTCTCCGAAAGATCGCGCACGGCCGCATCGCCCCGCGTCTCGATATCCTTCAGCGTCGCCTCGACCACGGCGCGGACCTTGGTGTCGTCCTCGGAGCGCTGCGCCTCGGGCTTGCCGCGTTTGAGATAGGTAACGGTCATGAAAGTCTTCCCTTAGTTGCTCTGGGGCCGCGCGATCCGCACACCGGTCTTGCTGTCGAACAGGTGACAGATCGCGGCCGGGATGGCGGCATGCAGGAGATCGCCGATGGCGGCGCGGTATTCCTTGCCGGACTTGATGGAGACGAGCTGGTCGCCGATGCGGAAGCTCGCCATGGTGGCCTCGCCGAGCAGCTCCATCGAATAGACGTCCGCGCCAAGCTCGCCGCCTTCGGAGACGAGCGTCGCATCCTCGGCGCGAAAGCCGAGCGTCACCGGACCCTTCACATTGGCCTGGAGGCCGCCGATGGTGATGCCGGGGCCACGAAACGTGCCGTTCTCGATATCGCCGGACACGAGGTTCATGGCCGGCGAACCGATGAAGGAGGCGACGAAGGTGTTGGCGGGGTTGTCGTAGATTTCCGTCGGCGTGCCGACCTGCTGGACGAGGCCCTTGTTCATCACCACCACCCGGTCGGCGAGCGTCATCGCCTCGATCTGGTCATGGGTGACGTAGATGGTCGTGACCTTCAGCGTGTGCTGGAGGTTCTTGATCTGGGCGCGGGTGGAGACGCGCAGCTTCGCATCGAGGTTGGACAGCGGCTCGTCCATCAGGAAGGCCGCCGGCTGGCGCACGATGGCGCGGCCGAGCGCCACGCGCTGGCGCTGGCCCCCCGACAGGGCCGCCGGCCGGCGTTCCAGGAAGTCGACGAGCTCCACCATGCGCGCGGCCTGCATGACCTTCTCGTGATGCAGCTCCTTCGGCACTTTTCGCACGCGCAGCGGAAAGCGGATGTTTTCGTAGACGGTCATGTTGGGATAGAGGCCGTAGCTCTGGAACACCATGGAGATGTCGCGGTCCTTCGGCTCCAGCTTGTTGACCATGCGGTCGCCGAGCCAGATCTCGCCCTCGCTGATGTCTTCCAGCCCGGCGATCATGCGCATGGTCGTCGTCTTGCCGCAGCCGGAGGGGCCGAGCAGGACCAGGAATTCCTGGTCGCCGATATCGAGGTTGAAATTGTCGACGCCCACGAAATTGTGCCAACGCTTCGATACGTTCTTGAGGCGGATTTCGGCCATTTGCGATTATCCCTTCACGGCGCCGGCGGTGAGGCCGCTGACGATCTGACGTTGGAAGAACAGGACCAGCACGAAGAGCGGCGCGGTCGCGGAGACCACGGCGGCGACGGCGAACATGACGTTGCCCTCCTGCTGGATCGTGCCGAGGAAGCTCGCGATCTTCGGCACCATGGTCTGGTTGGGCTGGGAGAGCAGCATCGCGGTCACGGCGAAGTCGTTATAGGCGAGCAGGAACGAAAACAGGCCGGTGGTGATGACGCCCGGCCACATGACCGGGATGACCACCAGGCGGAAGGCCTGGAAGCGCGAGCAGCCGTCGACCATCGCGCTCTCGTCGAGGTCTTTCGGGATCGACAGGAAGAATGAGTGCAGCATCCACAGCGTGAACGGCTGGTTGATGGCGACCAGCACGATGATGGCGGTCGGCATGTAGCCCCAGATGTTCATCTCGAAGAACGGCAGCAGGTAGCCCGAGACCAGGGTGATATGCGGCATGGCGCGAAACACCAGCGCCAGCATCAGCAGCCAGAACGTATAGCGGTAGCCGGAGCGCGCCAGCGCATAACCGCCGAGCGTGCCGAAGGTCAGCGACACGACCACCACCGAGACGGTGACGATCACCGTGTTGACCACCGAGGAGAAGAAGTCGCGCAGCACCCAGGCGCCGTAATAGCCGTCGCCGGTGAAGGCGGAGCCGGTCTGGGCGATCGTGCGCGTACCTTCGATGGCGAACCACCAGCTGTCGCGCGAGAAAAAGTCCTGCTCGACCTTGAACGATCCCCAGACCGTCCAGATGAAGGGGAAGGCCGCCACGAACACCCAGAGGAGCACGAAGCCCGTGGAAAGCGCTGCCAGTGGCAGGGGCAGTCTGCGTTTTGTCGCAATCATCGCGGCGCCCTCATCGACGGTTGAAGTCTCGCCAGGTGCGCACCAGCACCGGCGAAAGAAGAATGATCACGCCGACGATGGTCAGCATCGAAGTGGCCGCCGCCGAGCCGAAGAGCTGGTCGACCTGGCCGCGCAGGTCGTTGAAGATCGACCAGGAGAGCGAGGTGGCATTGGCCTCCGCGCTGAAGCCGACGATCGGTTCGAAGACGCGGAAATTGTCCATGAGCTGCACCAGCCCGACGAAGGTGGCGAGCGGCATGAGATGCGGGATCACCACGAAGCGGATGCGCTCCCAGCGGTTGGCCCCGTCGATCATCGCGGATTCCAGCGTGTCGTGCGGCACCGTCTGCAGGCCGGCATAGAAGACGACGAAGGAGAAGGGCGCATTGTGCCAGATGCCGTAGACGAGCAGCGTGATCCAGGTCATCGCCGCCGACGACTTCAGCGACAGCGTCGGATCGTTCAGCAGCGTTTGCAGCGTGGCGCCGAGAATGCCCTGCGAGGAGGCCATCCAGTAGACGATGAGCGCGCCCACCAGCGGCGTGACGATCATCGGCAAAAGCGAGAAGAAGATCACCGGCCCCTTGTAGAAGGGCGGAATGGCGTCGACGCCGAGCGCAATGCAGAAGCCGAGCAGCATGGCGAACGGCGTCACCACGAACGTGTAGGTGAGCGTGAAGGCGAGTGCGCGGTAGAAGGGCAGGTTGTAGATGCGCGCGGCGGCATCCTTGAAGCCGGCATTGTCGGACAGGATCGCGCCGATCTCGCTGACGGCCAGGTGGTTGCGGTCGAGATAGGTGCCGAAGCCGTTGAAGCGGCCGAGGGGCTCCTCGTTGCGCAGCTTCTCGGTTGCCTCCGCGTCGACGCGCGTCTCCTTGGTGCAGCCGGCAAAGGGCGTGCAGGTCTCGACCTCGGTCACGACCCGCTCGTGCTGGACATAAAACGACTGCACCGCGACCGAGATGATCGGCAAGGCGATGAAGAGCAGCATCGCCACGAGCGACGGCATGATGAAGGCAAAAAAAGCCCTGTGCGGCATGCGCCTTCTCCTTGCTCAAAGTTCCGTGTTGCATGGATCCCGTGGGGCGCGGGACGTATCGGCGGCAAGACCTGCGGGAGCGCCGGAGGGGCCAGCGCTCCCGCCGGGCCTCACTTCAGGAAGCCACCCTCGCGGGCGGCCGCACTATAGGATGCCTCGACATCCTTCAGCGCCTCTTCGGCACTTTCGCGCCCCTGCATGAACTCCGCCAGTTCCGAGCCGAGCGCGGAATGCAGGAGGCCCATATAGGGCATCATCGGATAGGGCTTCGCACCGCCGGTGGCGGTTTCCAGCACGCCGACCGCGACGGGGCCGGGCTTGTAGTCCTTGGTGAGCCACGTCGCGAGGTTCGGGTTCTGCTGCCCGACCTCCGGCCGGATGGCATAGACCATGGCGCGGAAGGAGGCTTCCGCGTCCTCGTCGGAAATGTTCCTGGCAATCGAGAAGCCGTCCCACCAGAGCGCGCCCGCCGGCGTCGAGCCGCCGCCGACCGTGGGGGCCGCCGCCAGCACCGTGTTGTTGGCGATCTCGGCCGGCGTCTTGGCCGGGTCGATCACGCCGCTGGCCAGCGACCCCCAGCCGTTGACGATCGCCGCCTTGCCGGCGACATAGACCTTGATGATCTCGTCGGCATTGTAGGTCATGTAGTCGGGGTTCATATATTCGGTCATCGCCTTCATGGTGGCGAGCGTGGCGAGGCCCTTCTCGTTGTTGATGGCGGCAGCCGCCGAACCCGGCGCGAAAAGCTCGCCGCCGTAACCCAGATACATGTTGACGAATTCCGCCGCGAGGTCCCAGCCGGCCTTGTCGGAGGCGGCGAGCGGATACTCCATCAGGCCCTTTTCCTTGATGACCTTGGCGGCCGCCAGCACGTCCTCATAGGATTTAGGCGGTTGGAGTCCGGCCTTTTCCAGAATGTCCTTGCGGAAGAACAGGTGTTGCGAATTGCCCATGAAGGCGATCGCCATCACCTTGCCGTCGAGCTTGATGAGCTGCGTCGGCTGGAGATCCTGGCCATACTTCGCGACGAGATCGTCGAGCGGCCGCAAGAGCCCTTCGTTGAGGAGCGGCACGATCGAATTGTTGGCGATGACGGCGACGGTATATTCGGCCGGGTTGATCTTCAGCGCCGGCACCTGGAGGTTCTTGTGCTCGGTCGTCTGGTTCATGCTGACCTTGACCGTCGCGGAAGCGCATTTTTCCGCTTCCGCGCCGACGAGGCGCAGCGCCTCGAAATCGTTGGAAAGGATGCGCACGGAGCCCTTCTCGATGCCACAGTCGGCCCTGGCGGGCTGAGCCGCCACCAGGCCTGCGACGAGGAGGGCAGCGGTCGATGCGAAGAGTGTCGATTTTCTCATGTTCCCACTTTCTTTGTTGGCGGCGCGCCTCGCCTGGAGGCGGACGCCGCATTGCTCCCGCGCCTTTTTCCGGCGCTTCATGTCGTCATGATAGGCAATTTGCATACGTATGCAAGTAATTTCGCAAGCGTATGCAAAATTCTTGGCCGAGGCCCTGCGAGGCCCTGCGACTAGCGCAGGACTTGGATGAGCACGCCGAATTCGTTGAAGGTCGTCCACTCCTTGGTGACGCGGTTGCCCTCGATCAGCCAGTGCGTGATGCCCCAGATATTGACCTCGCGGCCCGTCGGCTCGCCGTAGCGGCCAAGCCCGCGATGGGTGCCGGTCATCGACCAGCGGGTGGCGACGACGAAACCTTCCTGCGCATTGCCCATCCAGTAGAGGTCGTCCACCGAATAGAGCACGTCCGGGAACATGGCGAGCTGCGACAGCATGAACGAGCGAAGCTGCCCCGTCCCGCGGAAGATGCGGCTGCCGGTCTGCTGCGAGACGATGCCGGGATGATAGACCTGGTCGAGCGCGCCGAGATTGCGCCGGTTCCACATCGTGTGCAGCGCGGCGCGCACGAACTCTTCCGGATTGTCGCGGATCTCCGTTGGCACCGTCACCTTTTCCGGCTTGCCCTGCCCCACCGTGCGCTTCGGCTCGCCGCCGAGGAAGTCGCGCGGCAGGCCGGCCGTCACGCCGGAAGAGGCCGCGCGCTTGGCCGTCTCGACCACGTCGAAGCCGAGCTGCTTGACCACCTCCGCCGTGTCATAGACGACGTGCTCGTAGAAGATCTCGTTGTCGCGGGCGACACAGTTCGCCATGCAGAGGAACTGCACGCGGCGCCCGGTCGGCGCGCCGTAGCGGCTGAAGCCGGTATTGGTGCCGATGATCTGCGAGCGGTGCGAGGTGTGAAAACCGATCGCGTCGTCGCCGGCCCAGACCACGTCTTCCGCAACGATGCGGATATCGGGAAAGGCATTGTTCAGCGAAGTCGTGTCTGCGACGATCTTGTCGCGGCCCACCTGAAGGGCGAGATCGTCCCACACCAGACAGTCATGGCTATAGGTATCGTAGATATAGCCGATGTCCTTTTCTTCCCAGATCTGGTGCGTGATGCGGATGATGTAGTCGATGATATTGGCATATTGCGGCTCGAAGCCGGTCAGCCGCTGCTTGACCAGATGGTCCGGCGAACGCCCGATGAAGGCATCCGTGCCGCCGCGCCGGTAGGCGTCGAGCGAGATCGCATAATCGCGCGGCATGTGCTCGGGCGACAGCGGCCGGAACCGCGACCGGCCCTGCTTGGCCTCCGTGCGCCCCTTGGCGGCAGGCGCCTCCTCGTTGGTCAGGGCCTGCTTGCCGACGACCTTTCCCGACTGCTCGTTCATCATCTTCCCTCGTTTTGCATTCGTATGCATAAATAAACACGAGATGCGCGATCGGTCAACAGAAAATGACTGTTCGGTCATAAAGTTTCTGCTTCCACAGTGATCGACAGGGTAAAAACCGTGACCGCAGCTCATTTTACCACAAGCCCCTCCGGAGCGTCAGGATGGAAAATTGCCCGGAAAGCCGGACTTCCGCGGCCGAAGATCCGGGCAAAACGCCATGCGAAACGGAAAAAATCCGGCCAGAAGATTGACCGAACAGTCAGAACAACGCGCCGGTTGACATGCAATAAAATCATTGCATATTAATCCGCATGGAACCCGAGCAGATTGACCGGATCTTCAAGGCGCTCGCCGACCCGACCCGCCGGCGGATCATCGACCAGTTGCGCGCCCGGCCGGACCAGTCGCTGTTCCAGATCTGCGCCGGCGCCTTTGCGAGCGACGGCAAGACGCTGTCGCGCCAGGCGACGAGCCAGCATCTCGACATGCTGGAGGCGGCCGGGCTCATCCGCGTCTCCTGGTCGGGCCGAACGAAAATCCACGCGCTCGACCTCGCCCCCCTGCGCGCGGCGACGCAGGACTGGCTGCAACAACACCTTCAGGAGGAATGAACCATGCGGATCTACGTCATGAGCGTGCTGGTCGACGACCAGGCGAAGGCGCTCGATTTCTACACAAACAAGCTCGGCTTCCAGATCAAGAACGACGTGCCCGTCGGCGAATACCGCTGGCTCACCGTCGTCTCGCCGGAAGACCCCGCCGGCACCGAGCTGCTGCTGGAGCCGAGCGAGCACCCCGCCGCAAGACCCTTCAAGACCGCGCTCGTCGAGGACGGCATCCCCGCCGTCTCCTTCCAGGTCGACGATCTGCATGCCGAATATGAAAAGCTGCGCGAGCGCGGCGTGCGCTTCACCCAGGAGCCGATGGATGCCGGCCCGGTGCTGATGGCGATCTTCGACGACACCTGCGGCAATCTGATCCAGCTCGTCGAGATGACCGGCAAATAGGTAACTGAGGGATTGTCCTATTCGTCGTCGGGATTGTCGTCGGTGGTCCCGAGCGGCACGTCCGCCGCCATTTCCTGCCGGCTGAGCAGCCCGGCATCCTCCAGCGCCTCGATGTCCGGAAGGTCGCGCAGCGTCTTGAGGCCGAAGGCGGCGAGGAACTGCCGCGTCGTCACATAGGTATAGGGCGCGCCCGGCGAGGGGCTGCGCGGCCCGGAGGCGATGAAGCCCGCCCCCCGCAGCGACGCGATCGTATCGCGCGACACGTCCTTGCCGAATATCTTCGACAGTTCGCTGCGGGTGATGGGCTGGTAATAGCCGACCGCCATCAGCACCATTGCCTCGAATTGCGACAGGCTCGGCATCATCGAGCGGGTGGTTGCGGCAGAGGCCCGGATGGTTCCCGCGTAGCGCGTGCGCGTTCGATGCTGCCAGCCGCCCGCGACCGCGACGATCTCGTAGGGCCGGTCGCCGAGGTCTTCCTTGAGGTCGTCGATCAGCAGGTCGATGCTGCAATCCTTGCCCACCACGCGGGCCAGCGTCTCGCGGCCGACGGGCTCTTCCGAGGCGAAGATCACCGCCTCGATGCGCAGCATCCATTCCCGCCAGCGCATCGGCGCCGGCAGATCCTCCAGCTCCCGGTCAAACAGCCGTTCGCTCGCCGCACTCGCTTTCAGTCGTCCGGCCATCGTCACAACCCGAAAATGCGGAACGACGACCGTCCCGACAATTCACGCACCGCGCCAAAGCTCTCCAGCCGTTCGAACAGCCGGGTGCTCGCCCAGCGCGACAGGTTCATGCCCGGCGCCGAGGCCGCCACGGCATCCTCCTCCAAAAGCTTGCGGATCACCGCCCCGCCGCCCTTGGTGCGCACCTTCGGGGCGACTTCGACCAGCCGGTCGGCGCGGCGCGCAATGTCGTTTGCCGCGCGCAATGCCCCGCCGGCCCCCTCCACCAGCGCCAGGCAGACGGCGCGCGGGAAGGCGGGCTCGCCCGGCCGCACGCGCCCCCTGCCCCCGAGCGTCTTGAAGGCCGGCCCGTAGCGCTCCGCCATCAGCAGCGGCAGGGCGCGCGGCCATTTCAGCGTTTCGGCGATGACGGCATCGGCCAGCATCCAGGCGAGCGGCTCGGCATCCGGACGCCCGGCATGGATGGCCGAGACGAGGTCCGCCGCCGCGAAGGGCGCCGGGCGGGCGGACTGGAGCGCCGTATCCACATGGTCGACGGCCGCGGCAAGCTGCTCGTCCCAGGCAAGGCCGAGAAGGTCGGCCAGTTCGGCGATCGCCTTCGACGAAAAGGCCGCCTTGCGCGACGAAATCCTTTTGAAGGCGAGCAGCACTTTGCCGGCCGGCCCCGCATCGTCCCCCGCCGCGGTCAGCAACACCGCGTCGCGCAACGCCGCCTCTTCCTCGTTGCGGCCCATCAGCCGCACCGCCGCCGCCGCGCAGGCCAGCGCTTGGCGCGAACGCCAGCAGCCGAGCCAGACCGGCTCCGCCCGCACGAGGTCGTCCAGCGCTTTCAGGGCGATGCCGGCCGAGAAGGCCGCGTCGATCTCGCCCGGCTCGCGCCCGCGCGGCAGAGCCCAGGCGGGCAGGGGGGCGAGCGGCGGCAGGGCCGGAGCGGGTTTGGCAGCGGGCGAATCCATGCGGGCGATGTTACAGGCGCCGTGCGAGGCGCGCCACTCTTTTCCGGCAAAACCGCACGCTAGGGCACAGGGGCATAATGACGGATAACGTTGATTTATCGCTCGCCATGGGCTTTATAGAAAGAATGCCCCGAATCATCGCGCAAAACACCGAAAATCTCGCTGCCGAAGCTGATGTCCCCGAGGATGTTTCGCCGCAGGCGCCTGTGGTGGCGGAGCCCCCTGCCCTGCCCGGCCATCTGCAGGATCTCACCGATCGCGCCCGCTCCTATGTCGAGGCGGCGAGCTCCGCCAACACGCGCAAGGCCTATGCCTCGGACTGGAAGCATTTTTCCGCCTGGTGCCGGCGCCAGAACCTGTCGGTGCTGCCGCCGGATCCGCACATCGTCGGCCTCTACATCACCGCCTGCGCCTCCGGCACGGCGGAGCGTGGCATGAAGGCCAACACGGTCTCGACCATCGAACGCCGCCTCTCCTCGCTCTCCTGGAACTATGCCCAGCGCGGCGGCGAAAGGCTCGACCGCAAGGACCGCGCCATCGCCACCGTGCTCGCCGGCATCCGCAACAAACATGCGGCACCGCCCCGCCAGAAGGAGGCGATCCTGCCGGAAGACCTGATCGCCATGCTGGAGACGCTGGAGCGCGGCACGCTGCGCGGCATGCGCGACCGGGCCATGCTGCTGGTCGGCTTTGCCGGCGGCCTGCGCCGCTCCGAGATCACCGGGCTCGACCTTGCCCGCGACCAGACGGAGGACGGCCGCGGCTGGATCGAGTTTTTCGACAAGGGCCTGCTGGTGTGCCTGCGCGGCAAGACCGGCTGGCGCGAGGTGGAGATCGGCCGCGGCTCGTCGGACGCCACCTGCCCGATCGCGGCCCTCGAAACCTGGATCCGCTTCGCCCGCATCGCCAAAGGTCCCCTCTTCCGCCGGGTGACCGGCCAGGGCAAGGAGGTCGGCCCGGACCGGCTGAACGATCAGGAGATCGCCCGCCTCGTCAAGAAGACCGCCGTCGCCGCCGGCGTCGGCGGCGATCTCTCCGAGGCCGAGCGCGCCCGAAAATTCGCCGGCCATTCGCTGCGCGCCGGCCTCGCCTCCTCGGCGGAAGTCGACGAGCGCCACGTCCAGAAACAGCTCGGCCACACCACCGCCGAAATGACCCGCCGCTACCAACGCCGCCGCGACCGCTTTCGCATCAACCTCACCAAGGCCGCGGGGCTCTGATCTTCAGGGCAGGACTCCGCCTACGGACTGCAGGTATCGCCACACTTCCCTTCTCCCCGCGGGGAGAAGGGAGAACTGCCCCATAAGCGGACCCTGCTCACGGCAGCGGCGGCAGTGCCTTGAAGGGATCGAGCACCGGCACGCCGAGCGGCTCGAAATGGCGGATATTGCGCGTCAACACGGTCAGGCCGTGCACCTCCGCAGTGGCGGCGATGGCGATGTCCTCGAAACCCGGATCATGGGCGCGGGCCTGGTCGAGCATACGCCCTGCAGCGCGCGCGCAGGCGAGGTCGAAGGCCAGCAGCTTGTCCGCATAGAGATATTCGATCGCCTGCCACCAGTCCCTGAGCGCCCGCGCCTTGCTCGTCGCGCCCTCCCGCTCGGCCTTGGTGATGCCGGAGGCGACCTCCGCGGCGGTGACGACGGAGAGGAAGAGCAGAGGGCTCGCCCTGTCCAGCCAGTCGACCAGCGCCCCCTCCCCTCCCCGCTTCGATGGTGCCAGCGCCGAGATGACATTGGTATCGACGAGATACATCAGAGATCGACGGCGCGCGGCGGCTTGCCGGCCCGAGCAGGAATATCGCCCTCCTCGCCGGGAAAGGCGGCCAGCAACTGCCCGAAACTCGGCACATGCGACAGCTTCTCATATTCCTCATAGGACAAAACCACCGCCTGCCGCCGCCCATGCCGGGTGATGACGGCAGGGTTGCCGCGCACCGCCTGATCAACGACCGCCGACAACGTCGCCTTGGCGTCCTTCAACTGGATTTCCCGCATGGCTTTGCCTCATATGACTATAGTAGTCATATAGCGCGCCCGAGACCGAAAGACAAGGAAGTGGCATGACACCCCCCTCTGTCCCGCCGGACATCTCCCCCTCAAGGGGGGAGATATCGGCAAGGGGCAAAAACCCTACTTAAACTGCACCCTCTGTAGAGGGCAAAACGGTGCTCCATCCAATCTCCCCCCTTGAGGGGGAGATGCCCGGCAGGGCAGAGGGGGGTGTTGCTGGCACGCGCGGATTCAACAACCCGCACCTTGAAAAGCCAGCGACTTCACCGAAGAGGCTGGATTCAAGATATCCTCTCACCCAGCCCCCGCCAAAAACATCACCCGTTGAGCAACCCGCCCACCGCTTCCGCCGCTGGCTTGCCGTCAATGGTGGTCACGCCCTCCAGCCACGGCGTCACCGCGTCGGGATGCGCCTTCAGCCATTCGGTTGCCGCCGCCTCGGCGTCCTTGCCGTCGTTCAGGATGGCGCCCATGATTTCGTTTTCCATGGGCAGCGTGAAGCGCAGGTTGGTGACGAATTTTGCGACGTTCGGGCATTCGGCCGCGTAGCCGGCGCGGATGTTGGTGTAGATGTCGGCGCCGCCGTAGTTGGGGCCGAAATAGTCGTCGCCGCCGGAGAGATAGTCGATCTGGTAGACCGAGTTCATCGGGTGCGGCGCCCAGCCGAGGAAGACGATCCACTGCTTTTCGCCGATCGCCCGGCCGACTTCCGCCAGCATGCCCTGCTCCGAGCTTTCGATGAGCTCCCAGTCGGCGAGGCCGAAGGCCTTCTTGTCGATCATCTCGGTGATCATGCGGTTGCCGTTGTTGCCGGGCTCGATGCCGTAGATCTTGTTGCCGAATTTGTCGGCGAATTTCTGCAGGTCGGCGAAATCCTTGACGCCGGCATCGGAGACATATTTCGGCACGGCGAAGGTGTATTTGGCGCCCGTCAGGTTCGGGCCGAAGACCTCGATCGACTTGTCTTCGAGGAAGGGCTTGCGGTCGGCCTCCATGCTGGGCTGCCAGTCGCCGAGATAGACGTCGATGTCCTTGTTCTTCATGCTGGTATAGGTGACGGGGATGGAGAGCAGCTTGCTCTCCGGCGCGTAGCCCAGCGCCTGGAGGATCGCCGAGGCGACGGCGGTGGTGGAGGTGATGTCGGTCCAGCCGACATCGGAGAAGCGCACGGCCTTGCAGCTTTCCGGATCGGCCGCATGCGCGGTGGCGAAGGTCGAAAGCAGTCCGGCAGTCATGGCAAGCGTTGCGATTACATATCTTGGCATTTGCTGTTCCCTTTCTTTGTTGTTGGCTTCATGCGAACCGGGCGGCTCACCAGAGTGCGCCGCCCGAGATCTGTATGTTCTCCATGGTGATGCCCCTGGCCCCCTCCCCCGAGAGGAAGACGGCAAGGGCGGCTATTTCGCTCGGCTGGATGATGCGGTTCTGCGGGTTCTGCCGGGCGATATCGGCCATGGCGTCCTCCAGCGTGCGGCCCCCGCCCTCCCGGTCGAGAACCTGCTGGACATTGCGGCGCATCAGTTCCGTCTCCACCCAGGTGGGGCTGATCATCACCGCCGTCACGCCATGCGGCGCCCCCTCCAGCGCCACGCAGCGGGTGAGCCCGAGCAGGCCGGATTTCGAGGCGCAATAGGCGGGGTTGTCCTTCCAGCCGACGGTCGCCGCCGTCGAGCCGATATTGATCACCCGCCCCCATTTGCGGGTCATCATGCCCGGCAGGTAGGTCCGGATCATGCGGAAGGCGCCGTTGAGGTTTGTGTCGATGATCTTCAGCCACAGCTCGTCCGAATGGCCGCTGACCGGCTGTTCGGCCGTGGTGCCCGCCGCATTGACGAGGATATCGGCCGGCCCGCAGGCGGCCTCCGCGGCGGCGGCGAAATCGGCGATGGCCGCGCTGTCGCGCACGTCGAGATGCCCGGCATGCACCTTGGTGCCATGCCGGGCCAGTCGTTCCCGCACGCTGACGATCTCTTCGGGGTCCGGATAGGCGGCGGCGTCGCCCTGCCGCCCCGCCGCTTCGCGCACGAAGGAGCCGACGGCGACATGGGCGCCGGCCCCGGCAAGGGCCTCGGCGATCGCCAGCCCCTGCCCCGTCAACCCGCCGGTGATGACCGCGCTGCGGCCCTTCAGGTTTTCCGTCATGCCGTCTCCTTCAAGGGTGTGCCCAGCCAATCCCTGTAGAACCCTTCGAGGTCCGGCTGGAAATCATGCACGATGGGATAGCCGGGCGCTGCCGCCTCCACCTCGTGCAGGTGGGCGCATTGCGGGCAGAAGAATTCGCGGATCTCCATCCATTCCGGGTCCGGCAGGTCGGAATTGGGGTAGATCTCGCGCAGGCTCTCTTGCGTGTTGCGCACGCTGATCACGGCGTTGAGCTTCCAGTTCTTGCGGTAATCGCCGAAGGAATGGCCGCATTCGCAGCGCGTCACCCGCCCCTCGGCGCTGTCGCAGATGAAAAGCCGGTCGCCGACGGGCAGCAGGATCGGGTCTTCCCAGGCCACGCGATCCTGCAACACGCTGATATATTTTGCGAAACGGTCGTCATCCTTGTAGGCGCTCATGATGCGGCGGGTCTGCGGCCAGGGCAGCGTGCCGTCGACCAGTTCGCGGATGGTTTCCTTGGAATAGGCACTCATGGCTTACTTCTCCCCGGCAAAGGCATAATCGGCGTCGAGACCCCAGAAGTCCTTGAATTCCCGGGTGAATCTCGGCGAAAGCTGCATCGCGCTGCGATACATCCGTGTCACTTCCAGCGCAAAGTCCTGTTTCTTCACGCGCGTCGCCTCCCTGGCGATCCATTCGGAGACCGGAATGGCCCTGGCGAGGCGCGCCTTGCGCATCTCGGCGCGCCGCGCCACGGTGGCGTCGATATCGGCCAGCGGATAGCCCTCCGCGTCGTCCTTGAGGATGATGCCGAAGACCTGCTCGGCCGCCTCGCGGGTGAGGAAGCCGTTTTCCACATCCCAGGCCGTCTTCACCGGATCACGCTCCAGCACGTCGCCGAAGCCGCCGCCGCCATTATAGGCATGGCTGAAGATGTCGCCGGACTTGTGCGGCTTGGTGATGTAAGGCCCCTCCTCGAACACCTGCTCGCCCTTGTAGCGGCGTTCGAAATCCGAGACGAGCGGATCGGTTCCCGGCGTGTGCGCCAGCGCCTCGCCCTTTGCGGCCTTCTCGAAGATGTCGGAGCCGCGCACGGCATGGTGTTTTTCGCAGGTGGGCGCCGGGTAGCCGCCGCAGAGGCCCCCATTGTCGAAGACGCGGGAGGAATGTTCCGAGGTGACGAGGCGCAGGTGCTCCGTCTTGTTGATCAGCCAGGTGGAGGCGAAGGCGCAGCCGCCGCGATATTTGCCGGCACCCCCGGAATTGGGCACGATCGAGCGGCCGATATAGACCATCGGCATGTTCTGTTCCCAGATCTCGATATTGCCCATGTCGGATTCCGGGTTCCAGCCGACATAGGCCGTGTCCAGCCCGTCCTTGATGGCGAGCGCCCCGGAGCCGGCGGCCGCGCATTCGAAATGCGCCATGCCGAATTGCGTGCCGTACTGGCTGGTGCCGCCCATCTCGATCATCGGCGAGTTGACCTGCCCGACGAAGGCCTCCTCGACGAAGCCGCGGGCGATGAAGCCGCGCGACAAGAGCCGCTGGAAGACGCCGTAGGCGGGCAAGAGCAGCGCCCAGGAGGTGGCGGTGGCGGCCATCTCGTTGTCCGGGTTGGTCCAGGTGCCGTGCGGAATGTTGATCTCGGTCGCCATCCAGGCGCCGTCATTGACCAGGCCCTCGAAGTTCATGTGCTGGGTCAGCGTCACGAACATGCCGCCATCCATGCCGGCCGGCGTGCAGTTCATCGAGTGGTAGCCCCAGGGCTGGGTGCCGTCGAAATCCATGCGGATCTTGCCGTCGGACTTGATCTCCATCTCGATCGGGATGTTGTAGAGCCAGTTCGGCGGCCCGAGCGGCTGGAAGCCCGGCTTGCCCTCCGTGACGTGGCCGTAGAAGGTGTGGCCGCGGTAGATGCCGGGCACGGTGAGCTGGCGGGTGCGGGCGAGCTGGGCGCGCCTGCCCTCCTCGATGAACTCCTTGGCGAGCCGCTGCCAGTATTCCAGCCCGACCTCGGAGATGAGCTGCTTGACGCTCTCGCGCATGTCGATGCAGGCGGCGACCTTGGCCTTTTCGTCCAGCACCCAGTAGATCGGCATGCGCAGGTTTCGCTCGCAGCGGATGACGTAGTCGCGGCGGATCTCGTCGTTCTCGCCGACCTTTTCCGCGCAGACGAACAGGCCCTCGGTGAAGCGCTCCTGCGCCAGGCACACGTCGCCGCCGGGCGTGATGCCGCCCGCCTCCAGCTCGTGGCAGACCGCGCCCGCCCAGCCGACCAGCGTGCCCTCGTAGAAGATCGGCACGACGTCCATCACGTCCGGCACCTGCACGGTGCCGATGAAGGCATCGTTGTTGGCGAAGATATCGCCGTCGCGGATGCAGGGGTTTTCCTCGTAGCCGTTCTTGATCATCCATTTGATGAAACGGCTCATCGTGTGCACATGCACCATGATGCCGTTGGAGAGCGCGATCGCGTCGCCCTCCGGCGTGTAGATCGCGACGACCATCTCGCCCACTTCGCGCACACCGGGGGAAGCCGAGATGCGCCGGGCCATTTCCCGCGCCGAGACGCAATAGGCACGAAGCTTGGTGTGCAGCGTCTCGAATTTCAGCGGATCCTGCCGGCGCAGCGTCAGTTCGGTGATGCCGTCGTAGCAGCCGGTTTCCTCCATCAGCCGTTCGGATTCGAGGAGGCGTTCGCGAAGGGGATTTGCGGTTCTGTCCAGCATGGTTTCGGTCTCCCGCTCAGGCGTGAATATAGTGGAGCAGCGTCCACTCATCGATGAAGACGCGGTCGTTCGGATGCACGACGAGCGTGGTGGCCGGATGCTCGATGATGGCCGGGCCGGTCACCTCGTGGCCCGGTTCGAGCAGGTCCATTTCGTAGAGATTGGTCTTGTGCCAGCGCCCGCCGATATAGGCCTCGCGCGTGCCCTTGTGGGCGCTCGCCGGATTGGCGGTGCCGAGCGGCCGGCGGATGAGCGTCGGCTTGATCTTGTCGGCCGTCGCGATGACGCCGAGCTCCATCAGCGAGAAGCCGGCCTCGCCATATTTCGAGACGCGGTGGTTGGCCTTGGCATAGACCTCCTCGAACTGGGCGAGCACGGCGCGCATGTCGTCTGCCGAGTTGACAGCTGGCAACGGCGCGATGACCTCGACGTCTTCGAGCTGGCCGGTATAGCGCGCCATGAAGAAGGGCACGGTCTTGATCTTCTCGCGCGCATGGCCGTCGGCGAGCATTTCATCGACCGCCGCCCTTTCGAGATCGTTCCAGACCTTGGTGATCTGGCTGCCGGCGGCAACGAGCCGATCCTCCGTGGCGCGCGCCGAAATGTCGATCTGGGTGGAGACCGAGTGGCGGCGCATGTAATCCGCCGTCGTGCAGCCGAAGGCGGAGAAGCCGGCGGCGAACTGGAAGGTGATGATGTCCTTGAAGCCGATGCCCTTGGAGCAGCCGGCAAGGTGCAGCGGGCCGGAGCCGCCATAGGAGAGCAGCGTGAATTCCGACGGGTGGATGCCCTGGCCGGAAATGACGCGGCGCAGCGCATTGTTGGCGTCCGCCTCCAGCATTTCGATCATGCCTTCCGCCGCTTCCTCCACGCCGACGCCGAGCGGATCGGCGCATTTCTCCTTGAAGGCGGCGCGCGCCTTCTCGACCTGGAGCTTGACCTTACCGCCGAGGAAATAATCCGGATTGAGCCGACCGAGGATCGCGTCGCAATCGGCAATGGTCGGCTCGGTGCCGCCGCGGTCGAAGCAGATCGGTCCCGGATCGGAGCCCGCACTTTCCGGCCCGAGCGAAATCTTGCGGGTCAACGGATCGACCTTCAGGATCATGCCCGCACCCGCGCCGATCGTATCGAGATGCAGCGTCGGCACGTTCAGCTTGAAGCGGTCCATCAGCGGCTCGTTCTCGATGCGGGTCTGGCCGCGCGAGATGACGCCCATGTCGAAGGAGGTGCCGCCCATGTCGGAGCAGATGAGCGAGTCATTGCCGATCAGCTTGCCGATATAGGCCGCGCCCAGAATGCCGCCGATCGGGCCTGAAATCATCGTCTCGTGCAGGCGGGGGTGGTTGATCGAGGTCAGGCCCCCGAAGGAGAGCAGCGTCTGCACGCCGTATTTGAAGCCGTATTTCTTCGAGGCATCCTCGATGCCGCGCAATTGCTTGCGGCCACGCGATGTCGCATAGGCCTCGATCAGCACCGAGTTCAGCCGCGACTGTTCGCGGATGACCGGGCGCACCTCATGGCTGGTATAGACGGTGATTTCCGCGCCGGCCTTCGCGACCTCCTCGCGGCAGATTTCCGCGATGCGCTTCTCGTGCACCGGGTTCACATGGGAGAAGATCGTCATGATGCAGATCGCATCGACCTTATCCTTGATCAGCGCGCGGGCGGCCTTCACCACATCGGCATCGTAGAGCGGCAGCACGACATCGCCGAAATGGTCGATGCGTTCCGTCACGCCATGCGTGCGCCGACGCGGCACGAGGGGATCAGGGTGATGGTGGGTGACGGCGTGCAGCCGGTCGGCATAGGAATAGTCCGCCCAGGCCTGCAAGCCGCGGCCCATCAGGATCATGTCCTCCATGCCCTTGGTGGTAATGAGGCCGAGCCTTCGGCCGGTGCGCGACAGCAGCGTGTTGAGCATGCCGGTGCCGGAATAGAGCACGACGTCGACGCCCGAAAACAGGCTTTCGAGCGAAATGCCCCAGGCCTCTGCCGCGTCCAGCGAGGAGGCGACAAAACCCTCCGCTTCGTCTTTCGGCGTCGTTGCCGCCTTGCCGATCTTGAAGTGTCCATGACGATCGACGAGGATCGTGTCGGTCATGGTGCCGCCCGCGTCGATGCCAATCACAATCGGGTTTTCCAAGTCCTTGCCCTCCGAGACTTTCGATGGGGGAAGACTAGGCTCGGGCAAGGGCGGGGCGCCATATGCCGAAAGGCACAATGACGGCGGGGCAGGGGGATGCTAGATCAGAGCATGCGCGCAGAGTTTTGGCAGAACCTTGCCGTCGCGATCGCCGCGACGGGAACGGACGAGCACGTCGACCGGCTGATCGACATGATCGGCGCCGTCGTCTCGCCCGACCTCATCACCGTCACGCGCTATTCGGCGACCCGCCGGCCGGAATTCGTCAAGCACCGCGGCTATTCGGAAGAGATGGTCGCGCGGTATCTCGAAACCTATTACGTCTTCGACCCATTCTACGCCCATTGGCGCGGCGAGCGGCGCACCGGCATCGTGCCCTTGAAGAGCCTCGCCAGCGACCGCATGAAGCGCGGCCGCTACATCGCCGAGTTCCTCGCCCAGTCGGAAATCTGCGACGAGATCGGCGTGCTGCTGGAGGACGGCGACGACTGGTGCCTCGGCATCTTCCTCGACCGCTCGCGCCAGCCCTTCCGCGATGCCGATGTGGACCTGCTCAACGAGCGCTTCTCCGTCTTCGCCGCCCTGCATGCGCTCGACACGAAAACCCGCCAGCCCTCCTATAGCCGCAGCGCCACCCCCACGGCGCCCGGCGCCGTGCCGGCCAACGGCCCGGTCATCGCCGCCGCCCTCTGGCCGGAACTGTCCGCCCGCGAACTCGAACTCGTCGAGCTGGTGCTGAACGGCCACCCCACCGCCACCATCGCCGCCCGCCTCGGCATCGCCTCCGGCACGGTGAAAAACCACCGCGCCCGCATCTACGAAAAACTCGACATCACCACCGAGCGGGAGTTGTTCCTGCACTTCTTCCACCGCAGCCAGCCGCATTGACGGAGTGTTGACAGGTGTCAACGGTCTCCCACCGGCACATACCCCCGCCGGCATTTCCGCGCGGCCAGCCGCTCCGCATCCCGCCTAGCCCCCGCCAAACTCCGCTTCGCCTCCACCCGCTCGCGCGAAAAGACGCCGATACGACCCCATTCGCGCACCAGCAGCGCGGTGCCGAACAGGTCGCGCGTCCCCGTCAGCCGGTAGAAGCGCTGCATGTGGCATCGTCAACTTAACGGCAACGAGGACAGGCCATGACGCCGGCCGAGTTTGTCGGTACACTCGGGCGATTTTCGCCCACAGTGTCATCGCCGATGAATTCGCGATGATGGCCGGAGGAAATGTCGTGGCGGAGGATGTAAAACAAGTTGGCAATCGGGCCATGGATGGAGACGAAGCGTTGTAGATGCCGCCTCGTCTTGAAGCGTTTCATAGTGCAAGATTATCGGTTATGTTAGGAAGGTGTCAATGCGTGCAGTTTTGCGTTTGTATGCTGGCCTAAACCGCGCGTACCGTTTAAGCTTCTCGGTATGGATCCGCCCGGTCGATACGTTACGACGACGCCGAACTAGTCGCCCCGCCTGCCAAGCTGGGCACGGCCGCGAGCACACGATCTGACCGAATCCCATGCCGCCTTCGCCGCCGGTCTTGCCCGCAGGCGGCTGGCACCATCGAACGCGTTCGCGTGACCGGCCGCGATACGGGTCTCAACTGCTCCAAGGCGGGGCGCGGCAACGGGGGCGTCGGAGTTCAAGGTGATGGTGCTGATGGCGGTGAGACCTTTTCAGCCGGTCGACCGCCGACAACTGTCGAGGATTTTTGGCAAGGAAGTCAGCGGCGACACCATCGCCGATCTACGCGGCGCGGGTTTCATCGGTTCCGGACCGCCTCGTCCGACGCCCGGGGCGCCGTACACCTACGTGACACCCCCCCATTTCCTCTCTGCTTTTGGCTGCTTAACCTGCCTAACATCGAGGCGCTCGAGGATACCGGCCCGCTCAGCCGACACGCAGTTAAAAAACGAAATCGCCGCCTCCGAAGGCGGGGAGAACGGGACGAACGACGAGTCGTCGTTTACTGAGTGATGCCGGCCGTTTCAATCCGCTTGGCCATCAGCGCTGGACTGACTAGCATCGCTGTGGAGGCTAGCGCCATCGACAGGCCGAGCTTCATCGGGAACAATAGCAACTGATCTAATAAAGGGCCATTGGAGTGGGAGACCGCGGTGCTGCTTACGGTCTCCTGGAAAGGCTGTACGACCGTCTCGGCGGCGTCTTGCACCTCTGCGATGTTGACAGGTTCAATACCGGCAATGCCTGTAGGAATCGGTTCACCAAGCTTCAGATCTGACATGGTTGCGTCCTTTCGCGGTTGACGATCGATAAGTGCTGCAGCGCACAAAAGTTCCGTGTAGCACCCCACGCCATACACCATCTGCTACCGGCGGCTGCGCGTCACTCCAGGTCGAGTGACTTCTTGAGTTCGTCGATCCGTTTTGACGCTTCGGCCTTAGTCAGGTCCTCGGCGTAGGCATCGGGCTGATGCGCCTGTTCCGACAGTGTCGTCAGATAAGAGCGCTGAGCGCCGGTCATCGGCTCGTCGCCGCTGACCCAGTCGTCTGGATCTTTCTGTGTGTTGGACGAGGTATCGGTTTTCGGGTTTTCACTCATAAGGTTCTCCTGGTTTCGTTCTGCAAACGTTCTTTTGTGGCCGATGGTTCCGGTGGCTGCTCAGTCGCTGCATGGAACTCCGCTGTCGGCCCCTCGTTTCGCTTGCGCATTAGCAAGTCGAGGAGAAGACGATTGCCGATCATCGCCACCGCCGCCTGGTCCATCCCGAAAAAGGTGGCCGACCGGTTTGCGCAGGAAGGAAGTGGCCTCACCCGATATGCATCGGTGTTCGATGGCGTCGAAATCAATTCGACCTTCTACCGTCGGCACAAGGCATCGACCTTCGCGCTGTGGGCGCAATCCGTGCCGGACAGCTTTCGGTTTGCGGTCAAGATCCCCAAGGACATCACCCACACCCACGCGATGAAAGACATCGCCGAGCCGTTCGGCACCTTCCTTGAAGATATTACGCCGCTAGGCGAGAAACGAGGACCGCTGCTCTGCCAGCTGCCGCCGTCACTGGCCTTCGACGCGGACGCGCTCGACAGCGCGTTCAATACAGTACGGAATGCCGATGACGGACCGATCGTGATTGAGGTACGCCACACGAGCTGGGCGTCGGCCGAGGCACGGGATCTGCTGAAGAGCTACGCGATCGATCGAGTTCTTGCCGATCCGGCGCGGGTCTGGCCGACGGAGGATTTCGACACACCGCCAAAATACGTTCGTCTCCACGGCAAGCCGAAGATCTATTACTCGAGCTATACCGATGAGGAGATCAGGCGTTTCTCAGACCTGTTGGCGGCGGATGGCTGGTGCGTGTTCGACAATACCGCCTCCGGGGCAGCGATCGAAAACGCGCTGACGATGGTAGATTTCCATCTGAAGCGATAGCAGATCGCCGCAGCGAGAATGGCAGTGATCGAAGAGATTAAGCTGACGTGAAGGAACAGCATAATTCTCCGGGAGTTATGGCGAAATGAACCAGACCCTCACTGAAATCGACACGATTGCCGCGGAAGCCAAACTGGCATCAGGCTTGGTGTACGTTCCTGGATTAGAGACCGGCATCACCCGTAAGTGGGGCGCCAGAGGTTTCATGTACTACCGACCGGACGGGCGACGGATCACGGAAGCTGCCGAGATCTCTCGATTGAACGCCTTAGCGATACCGCCGGCCTACACCGATGTCATCATTTCAACTAACCCGTTTTCTCATCTCCAGGCGATCGGCAAGGATGCACGGGGCCGTCGCCAGTATCGTTACCATTCTGACTGGCACGCGCATCGTGGAAAAGCCAAGTTCGAACGGCTCACCGACTTCGCCGATCGCCTGCCAGACCTCCGTGAGCGGGTTGAGATAGATTTACGCTCTCGCGGCCTGACAATGAATAAGGCCTTGGCTACCGTAGTGTGGATGCTCGACAACCTGTACATCCGCGTCGGTAACGCCGCGTATGCAGAGGCGAACAAGTCATATGGAGCGACGACCCTGCGCAACCGCCATGTCAAGGTCGAAGGTGGGAGCCTTAAGTTCCGCTTTAAGGGGAAGTCGGGCAAGGAATGGAACCTTTCTCACAGCGATCGTCGCATTGCCAACGTCGTCCGAAAGCTCCAGGAACTGCCCGGCCAACACCTATTTCAATATGTTTGCGATGAGGGCGAATGCAGACCTATCTCTTCGCACGACGTGAATTCATATATCCGCGAAATCACCGGCGAGGAATTCAGTTCAAAGCAATTCCGGACATGGGGTGCCACCTGCATGGCGGTTGAAGCCCTTGCTTCGCTTGAGGTCGCAGCGACCAAGCGCGACCTTGCTCGCCAACTTAACGAGGCGATTGATGGAGTCGCTTCGAAACTCGTGAACACCCGCTCGGTCTGTCGCTCCTCGTACATCCATCCGGCGGTGTTCGAGGATTTTCAATCTGGAATGCTGCACGATGTGCTCAAGCTGAAGACCAGGAGCGAGCGGCTTCAACAGTGGCTAGACGAGGAGGAAATCCGCGTTTTACGTTGGCTTAAAAAGCGTTCTGTTGCTTCGAGCTCGACGTAACAGGCAACGTACGGCGAGATTATTTTCTGTGAGGCCAGCCATGACATGCGCGCGCCGAAGCATGAGCTGACCATCGCCCGCTACGTTTCGAAAACCCGTCGCTGCATCGTGGCGCAGCCGCCCGGCTGGGCGCTAACCCAGGGCGGTATCCGCAGCCTGAGCCGCTACAACGTCGTCGCCGGGCAGGCGTGGCCTGCAAAAGATCCGGGGCGCCGATGAGAACCAAGAAGCCGTGGCAGGTTGATGCGGCCTTGGAAAGGAAGGGAGAGGTCGGCGATGAGGGCGCCAGCGCGTTCGACGCCGAGCTAGCCGAAATTGATGCGGTGCCGCACGCGGGGAAGCCGTGTTGAAGAAGCGGCCGCGCCCGCAAGCCTGTCGCGGGATCGGGACGCGTTTGTATTTGATCTCGACTGGACGAGGATGCGCGGCTGAAGGAATGGCGTGCCCAGCTGAACCAGTCCGATCATTTGCCGCCGATGCTGTAGGCTGTTGTCGCACTGACGCCTGGAACACCCTCGAGGTGCTGCAGCCGACATGAAAAACGCTATACGCAGGCAATTGAAGTCGCCGGCGGCGAGCCAACCGGCATGAGGCGAAAGATGAGACGACTGCGATGGAGGGGCTGCTCAAGAAGTTGCCGCTCGGCATGCCGATGATCGATCCGCGCGACGTCGCGCCGATGGTACTCTTCCTCGCCTCGGACGAAGCGCGCATGGCGTCTGCCGGCGACTATTCGATAACAGCCGGCGACAGCGCCAACATCCAGAGCTGTCGAGCGCGTAGGTGCAGTTTTTGGAACTCTAGAACGGCGAGGCCGTCAGCAGCACCGCGATCGGCACGCTGATCACCGATGCGGTCAGTGCTATCATCGATACCGCCTTAATCAATTGCGCCCGCCGTGCACGGCCCGCATCCCATTCATACGCCATACTCGTGTCCTCCGGGCGAGCAATGAAGCATTCGCGCTATCAGGAGTCTAGCCCGTTCTTACGGCTCCAAAGGAGGGGAAAATCGCCATAATCAGGTCCGGCGTTGCCGGCGACGAAACCTACCGGCAGAAGCGGCGTTGTCCGGTTTATGGCAACTCATTCCAAGGTGACGATGGTGAACCAAGGCACGACAACGACAGACGGTGAGCTGCGCAGCACCATCGATGAGAAGCTGACCGCTTTCATGCACGAGATGCAGGAGGCTGGCTGGGGCGCCGAGGACGTCGCCTTCGCGATTGACGTCGTCTTGAGGGAAAGGTGGATCGACCGAGCCCTGGCGCATCGGGCCGCCCGAGAAGAGCTTCCGAAAGACTTTGTTTCCGATGGAAATGAAGGCTGACCCATCTCGGCGCATTCGAAAGGAATGATCCATGGCAACAAGGTTTCAGGTTATCGCGCTGAGCTCGGTAGACCCCTTCGGAGACGACCGGCGTGACGAGCCGACACTGCTCTATCCGGACGCGCTGAAAACCGCGCAAGCATTGAAGGCTCAGGGGAAGGCGTTTCGCGTCTTTGCAGATGGGGTTTCGACCGACGACCAGTGGCGCGCATTCCGCGAGCTCGGCGGCGTGGAATAGCCGACGTTACATCGCTTACGGTATCAGCCATGCCCGTACCAGGTATATGTTCCATCGTCCTGCAAGGGCGTGCGAGCATGTCTGCGCTGGAACCGGGTCTCCGCGATCGACGACGCCTTGTCCAGGAGATCGCGCAGCCGACGGGTGTCTTCGTCGACCTGGCTAAGAACCTCCTCGAGCAGGTTCGCTGCCGTTGTGTGGGTTGGATCAACATTCGCCGCACAGGCCGGCGACACGGAGATGCGCATTCCGACGCGATCCTGAAACTGGGCGAGCGTATGACCGGCAGACGATAGCGCCCTTCGCACGTCGCCGCGGGGCTCCGTGGCGATCACCAGCCTGAAAGCGCTGATGAGCGAAGATTTACTTGCTGGCAGGCAACGCGCGTCGAGAATGTCGTTTTTCGGCCGCTCCAGCCGCAGGAAGGTCAGAAAGGTTTCGACGAGGTCGTGCGCCGTGGCGAGGATTTCGGTGTCCGACCATTCGGTCTCGAGATCGGATGGGTTTCCATATGCTCTGGCCACGCACTGTTCTCCGGTTTCGAACAGGTAATGTCGCTCGACAGCAAAAGGTTTCGAGCAGCATGTCGATGAACATCCGGTCCGCTGCTTTCGTCTCGCACCGGTTTTGCCGGCCCGAATTTCTGATCCCATCTGCTGATTGTTATATAGGAGACGACAATGCAGCGCTCCAGCGGCAACTCCTCGACCCGGCGGAGGTTCGGAGGGAACCAAAAGTACAACCGGACTGCATGGGCAATAATCTATCAGGGAAAACGGTGGCGCTTGTAGCTTATGGCTGAAGCTTTTTATAGCACCATTTCTACGCCCCACGAACTGACAGCAGGTCTATGCGACAACATCCTTGCCGGGCAGGTGTGATAGGACGTTTTCGATAAACGGCCATAGTCGTCGGATCTCTTTTGAACACGATCAGAAGAATTCCCGCTTCGCTGGTTCTGTTGTGATAGACAAGCCGGCGCGCCGGCCTCGGATGTAGCCAGGCCATCTTCTTAATGCGGCCGAAAGCGTTGGAGGTTGAGGCTGGCTCAGCCCATCCCTTCTAGCTCGACATAAAGCGATTCCGGCCGCCTTCATCGAGGAGAAATCGGGTGACCCCGCCAAATACCAACTCTCGCAGGCGACTATGTCCGTATGCGCCCGACACAATGAGATCCGCACCACTCTGGTCGACAGATTGTAGCAGGCCGATCGTCTCATCCGCGCTCTTCGAAATATGGGATCTGGCTTTGACATTGTGGCGGGTAAGGTAGGACACGACGTCTGCGTTGCTCCTACGCAGCGAAGCGTCGGGTTTGGAGCTGACCGAGACGACGATCACGTCCTTGGCGAATGAAATGAGAGGAACGGCGTCGACCACGGCGCGCCTCGCCTCGCGTGTGTCCTTCCAGCAAACCACGATTTTTTCTACCGGTATCGCATTTTTGCCGCTTCCGGCAATAAGCACGGGGCGGCCTGCGCGCAGCATGACAGTGGCCGGATCAGCGGTTCTGTAGGAATCCCCGGAATGCGCACCTTCCGCTGCGGCCATTATAATCAGGTCGGCGGCACGGGCAGCTTCAACGATTGCCTCGGTGGGCGCGATCATCTCCGCACGCCATTCGAGTTCGACTCTACCGGCCACCACGGCACGAAACTCCTGGTAGACCTGCTCCATACGGTCTTCGAGGTCCTTGTACATTTGCTGCATAGCGCTGGTCACTGCATAGCTGGTCGCTTGCATGGAGAACGGAGAAAGGAATGCCTGGGCAGCACACAGACCAATCAGCCGTGCACCCACCTGCGATGCCAGGTCGACTGCAGCATTTGTTATCGGCTTGATTGGCCGATCGGTGTCCAGGTTCACGAGAATGGTACGATAGTTCACGGCTCTCACCTCCGCGGACGGTTGGAATATCGTGAGACTAGCGTGGGGCGCGCCATGCGCCTTGACACCGGTCAAGCGGGCCAGTTTAGGATTCTGTTTTGACGCAGATCATCGCGGCGTGCATTTGCCCAGAGCAATCTCCCCTTCATCGCATCCATTCTGGTGAAGGAGCTCAGAAATGTCGTTCAGGACCATACTTTCGCTCATCGGCACGACAAGTGCCGATGCAGATATCGACAAGGCCGTCGCGCTGGCAGCAGAAAGCGACGCGCACCTTTCCGTCTTGGCGCTGAGAACGGCGATAACGCCTTTCGGGGCCGACTACCCGGCCGCAGCCGCCTGGCTGAATGAGCGCCAACGGGGAATCGACGAGGTGGTGGATGTTCGACGCATCGCCGACGAGCGCTGCAGGAAAGGTGGCGTATCGTTCGATGTCGACCATATCTACGACGATCGCTTCATTATCGAGAGCAACATTGGCACGCGGGCAATGTATGCAGACGTGGTCGTCGCCGGTGAAGGTGTCCGCTCAGACACCGAGCTTCGCAAGGCTGCAATTGCGGCGACAGCGTTCAATGCCGGTACGCCTCTGATCTTGGTGCCGAAAACAGGTCGTGCCACCTTGAAGCCGAAAAACGTGCTTCTGGCCTGGAATTCCCGCCCGCAAGCGGCCAGCGCCGCAAAGGCGGCTATCGAGATGCTGAAAGGCGCCGATACGGTCCGTCTCGTCGTCGTCGATCCGGATTCGTCTTACTTCGAGAATGGTGGAAAGCCGGGCGCCGACATGGCGGCGTTCCTGTCGCGCCATGGCGCAAAGGTCGTGGTCGAGCAGATCGCGAGCGGCCAGCGGCCGACGGAAGATGTCATCCGTCAGCATGCGCTCGAACTCGGCTGCGACATGATCGTTATGGGAGCCTATGGCCATTCACGTCTGCGCGAACGTGTCTTTGGGGGTGTTACCGCTTCGATCCTCGATAAATGCGACGTGCCGGTCTTCATGGTGCGGTAAGAGAGGGAGCGCCCCAATGCACATTTTGCAATGGGACGCTCATCCCGGTTCACTAGCGTCTCCCGTTATCGTTCAGGCGCCTGTCAGCATGACGACCTAATCCCCGATGGAGTTCCAGCCAAAAGGAAGCTGACATGAATATCCGTCGCAATATCCTCACCGCGCTCGCCGTCGTCGCAATCACCTCGCCTGCATGGGCCGCGAACACCGTCAAGGTCATAGAAGGTGGCGAAGGCGGCGGTCCGATGACGCTCACGCTCGACCGCTTAACGATAAAGGCCGGGGAAACGACGTTCGTGGTGCACAACGAAGCGGTGACCGAGGAGCACGAAATGGTCTTGGTCAAGCTGAAGTCGGCCGATCAAAAGATCGATGTGATTGACTCCAAACACCGGGTGGATGAGAAGCAGTTGAAAAGTCTCGGCGAAGTATCGGACCTGAAGCCCGGCGCGGACGGGCAGCTGAAGGCGAAACTCGCCCCGGGTTCCTATCTCCTGCTCTGCAACATCAAGGGCCACTACGAGGCGGGAATGCACGCCATGCTGACGGTGACGAAGTAACCGCATCCTCCTGGATGCCATCACACGAAAGAAGGCGAACCACGTCCATGGCTAACACCGCATTGCTCTCGTTTTCCCTTCCGCAGCGCGTCTTGCACTGGCTCACAGCGGGGCTCGTTTTCTTCAACTTTCTATTCCCGGACGGCATGAATGCGTGGAACCGGAGCATGAAACAAACCGGCGCGGCGAGCGCCGAGCAGGTGGCACGCGCCAACATCCATGCCTATGCTGGCATTGCGATCCTCGTTCTTGTGGCGGCTCGCCTTTTGCTCCGGCAGGTCCAGGGCGTGCCGGCTGCGCCATCTGAGGAACCACAGATGTTCAAGTTGGTTGCGAAGGTTTCCGAATGGATCCTTTACATCCTTCTTATTGCCATGCCGGTTACCGGCGCCGCTGCGCACTATTTCGGGTACGAGGACGCGGGCGACCTTCATGCCGACATCCTCAAGGCCGTCCTGTGAGTTGTTGTCGGCCTTCATGTTCTCGGCGCGCTGGCGCATCAGTTCTATTGGAAAACGAATGTGCTTCGGCGCATGACGATTGGCTGATCGTCCTTTTCTACGCCCGGCGGCCACGCCGTCGAGCGCGCTTGTCACATACCGGCGATAATGGTGTGAACGGCAAACGCTACCGCGCCGGCGGTGATCGTGAGGGCAGCGAACGGTCCGCTGAAGGTCGATGGTCCGAGGACGGTTGCGATGCCTGCACGGCATAGGGTATTCGTTGCCATGGCGATAAGGATTGCCTCTCCAATCACGTCGACCGGCATGGCGTTCCGGCCCACTTGCAACGCGGCCAGCACGGCGACATCGACATCGACCGTGCCTGTCAATGCGCTTGTGGCCAAAAGACCGGAGCTACCGAAGCGCGAGACGAGAACAGCGCTTGCAATGGTGGCTGCCGCGAAAATCGTCGCGAAGATCAGAAGCGGACCGATCTCGAAGGGATTGCTGGCCGGTACGTCCGCGAACAGCTTGTCCTGCCGCCAGTAGAAGATAGCGAGCCCAGACCCGGCGAAGACGATCGCTGCCGTGGCAGCAGTCGGGCCGACGGCAATGATCGCTGCCGGATCAATCAGCAGGATCAGGCCCATCACGCGAAGGATGGACACTGCTGCGCCGAGCGCCGCAGCGCCGGCAAGCGGAAGCGGATCGGAAGATCGTTTTGCGGCTCGCGCGAGAACCATGGTGACGGCGGTGGACGAGACAAGGGAGCCGGCAATCGCGCTCAGCACGAAGCCCTTGCTCGCCCCGAGGACCCTGACGGCAATATAGCCGAGGAACGAAAGGCTTGCGGTCAGAACGGTGAAGAACCACACCTTCCAAGGATTAAGCCCTCCCCACGGGTCGATGGTCTCGTTCGGCAGGATCGGCAGGACCACCGCCGTCATGACAGCAAGCATCAACGCAGAGCGCAGTTCCATCCAGGTCAGGCGCTTCAGGAAGCCATGCAGCACGTTCCGACTTGCAAGCGTGGCTGCAAGGGCTGCGCCGCCCGCTGCCGCTGCTTGCGCATCGCCGGTGACCGCCAGGCCGCCAAGCTCCAGAACGCTGAGACCCGCCATGACGGTGGTGACACTATAATCGGAATCCGAACGCGCCTCGCGCAGCTTGAACACGCCCAGAGTCACGGCGAAGCTCAGGAAACCGATTGCAAACACCATGGGAGAGTTGAGGGTTTGAGCAAGGGCCGCCAGTACGCCGCCAAGAAGTCCCGTTATCCCGAACGTGCGCATGCCGGCGGTTCTGCTGCCCTCGGGCGCCTCCCGCTCCTGCCAGCCACGTTCGAGCCCGACCAGAAGACCGATCGATAGCGCGAGACCCAATCTGGCTATGAGTGTATCCATTTGCAGACCCAACACGAATGAACCAGCCGGCCAAGTCGCGGTGGTCGCCTGTTGTATTGTAGAGAAATCGCCGCTCTTTGAATTGATCTTGCGCAAGGCGAGTGCGCCTGTCGTTGGGCTTACTCTCTTCGCATTCTGCCGATAGAAGCAGGGAACGTGCCACAAGCGGACAAAGGCCTCTGGCAACGGCATTCGAGCGTGATCCTGGTCGCCATCGCCGCCGGTGGGTTGGTGATCGGCTTGGTCTTGTCGTGGCAGGCCGCTCGCTACGCTCATTTTGTCTGGAGCGCGGCGACGCTCGCCGTCCTTACAAGTCTGCTCCTCCAGGTTTTCAGTGCATTGCGCCGAGGCGATGTCGGGGCTCGATATCGTTGCGGCGCTTTCCATGTCTGCGGCGATCGCGTTCGGCGAGTCGCTTGCCGGAAACGTCGTCGGCTTGATGTACGCGAGCGGCCAGTTGCTGGAATCTTTCGCAGAAGGGCGCGCGCGTCGGGAGATGACGGCCCTGATGGGACGCGTCTCGCATGTTGCAATGCGCCACGGCGCTTCCGGGCTCGAAGAAGTCGCGATTTCCCAGATACAGTCAGGCGACCGGCTGCTGATCCGACAGGGCGAGGTGCTGCCGGTGGACGGGATCGTTTCCGGTGATGGTGCCGCACTGGACATGGCGGCCTTGACGGGAGAGCCACTGCCGCAGCCCGCCCCACCTGGAACCGAGGCGCTCAGCGGCTCGACCTGCGTGGGCGCGGCCTTCGATCTTGTCGCCAACCGGACGGCTGCCGAAAGCACTTATGCCGGGATCGTCCGGTTGGTCGAGGCCGCGCAGGCGAGAAAGGCGCCCATGGTCCGCATGGCAGACCGTTTCGCGATGGGCTTCCTTGTCCTGACCCTCATCATTGCGAGCGCCGCGTGGTCCTTTTCACAGGATCCGATCCGCGCGCTCGCTGTCCTTGTCGTCGCGACGCCCTGTCCCCTGATCCTTGCCGTCCCCGTCGCCATCATTTCCGGCATGTCCAAGGCGGCGGGCATCGGCGTTCTCGTGAAGAATGGTGGCATGCTCGAAATGCTGGCGCGCGTGCAGACGGCGGTTCTCGACAAAACCGGCACGCTCACCCATGGCCAGGCAGCGGTGGTCGATATCAGGACGACACCGCCTTTTACGGCGGAGGCCGTGCTGCAGGCTGCCGCAGGCCTCGATCAGGCTTCCGGCCATGTCGTCGCCTCTGCGCTGGTCCGCGTGGCAGCCGAAAGAGGCTTGCCTCTTTCGAGGCCAGAGGGTGTGCGGGAAGTGCCAGGCACTGGCATCGAAGGCTATGTCGACGGAAGGCGGATTGTTGTCGGCGGCGGCGGTTTCGTGCAGCGCACGTCCGGCTGCGACGATCCGCATGAATTGATCGCACCCGAAATGCGCGCCTCAATGACGGTAGCAGTCGCCATCGATGGAGCGCTTGCGGTTATGATCGTTCTGAAGGATCAGGTCCGCATGGATGCGCTGTCGGTTCTGAACGATCTCCGCGCTGCGGGCGTCCGAAAGCTGGTGCTGGCTTCCGGCGATCGTACGGAGATCGCCGAGTCCGTGGGCAAGGCGCTTGGCATGGATAGCGTCTTCGGCGATCTAACGCCGGAAGCCAAGGTCGATGCTGTCAGGAAGGAGACCGGCAATGGCCTGGTTATGATGGTCGGCGATGGCGTCAACGATGCGCCTGCGCTCGCGGCGGCCGATATCGGTGTCGCCATGGGCGCGCGCGGTACGGCCTCATCGTCGGAGGCTGCCGGTGTCGTGCTCCTTGTCGACGAGCTTGCGCCGCTCGCCAAAGCAATTGCCATTGCGCGCCGAAGCCGCCGGATCGCGTTGCAGAGCGTATCGGTGGGACTGACGCTGTCGGTCGGAGCGATGGTCGCGGCGGCATTTGGATATCTTCAGCCTGTCGAAGGTGCGATCTTCCAGGAGGCAATCGACGTGGCCGTGATCCTCAATGCGCTCAGGGCTCTTCGATGATGTGAGGCCAAAAACCGCGCTGGAGTTCTCAGTGCGACAGTTCGGTTGTTTCGCTCATCGCCTTCCGCCCGCTCATCGCGAGGATTTGAAGTTCGAAGAAGACGTGGGGCGAGGTGGTCACGACGGGTTGCGGCTGAGGCTTGAGTGCGCCTGGCTCCCACCAGTCGAAATCCTTTGCGAGGAGAGCCCAGGCTTTCAGGCGCTCATCGTGCAGTTCTTCAGTATCGGGAAGCTCATGGAACAGGGCGTCAACGATGACGCTCTTCCATTTATGCCGCGTTTCCAAAGCGTCGACGAGCAGACATGCGCGAGGATTGGCGTGCAGGATGTCAAGCTTCTTGCCGGGCATCGAGAATGCAAAAAGCCGGCTTGCCGAATAGGCATAGGAAATCGGGACGACGTAAGGACAGTCGTTTTCGGCGCAAGCCAATCGTGCCAGCCGCTGAGCCGCAATCGTCGCTGCGCATTCGTTATGGGTCATTTCGCGGATCATCATCGGGAGTTCCTCCTTCGATCCGTGCGCGGATTGATGCCACGTTCTTCCACTTTGATTCCCGGCACATTGACGCAAGGCAAAGGAGTTCACGCATCGCCCAATCGGGCGGAAATGCTCTAGGCTTCCGCCAACCCGCTCCTCCCGTCACCATACCCGCTTCCAGACCATACCTTTCGGACTACTGCCCTCTCGCATTCCAGCACCGCCATCGTGATCACGCCGATGGCGAGGATGAGCAGTCCGTCGGGCAAGGCGATGGGAGCCGTGCCGAAAAGCGCGTGCATGAACGGCGCGAAGGTGAAGAGGAGCTGTGCGGCCACGACGACTGCGATGGCGGCGGGCACGGCAGGGGTGCCCTTGGCGCCGGCAAGGCTCGCATCTCCCCCGCGTGAGATGCGGAAGCACACGACACTGAGCTGCGATCTCCGAAGGGGATCCGAGTAGACCCTCTGGAGTTAGAAACGGAGATCTCGAGATTACCATGAGCATTGGAAGGGGCAGGTATATCCTAAACTGATCGGCGGAACCCAACTGGCATTTTGTCCACGAGTTCCCTCAATGCGTGCCCGACCTGCGTCGCCCCGTTAAACCCGCACGCAGATGCTATGGCAGGAATTGGAAGCTGCGACCCGGCAAGCATTTCCTGAGCTTTTTCAATTCGGCGGCGGGTAACATAGTTATAGGCGTGTTCTCAGGCGGTGTTCTTTTATTCTACTTGTTCATATCTCGAAAGATCGCCAAGGAAGGTGTCGCACCAGGTGAAGACATCGTTCGCACGTAGTGCGTTCATCATGCTTTTCCATCGGTCACGGCGTTCCTCCAAGGGCATGGTCAGGCTGCGCGCTATAGCATCCGCAGTTCCTTCCACATCGTAGGGATTGACGAGCACCGCGTCTTTCAATTCGTGTGCCGCCCCCGCGAACCGCGATAGCAGAAGCACGCCCGGGTCCGCTTCGTTCTGCGCTGCGACGAACTCCTTCGCGACAAGATTCATACCATCCCGAAGCGGCGTGACGAGGGCGAGCTTGGCCATGCGGTAGAGGCCGGCCAGGGCCGGACGCCGGAGGGAGCGGTTGATATAGCGGATCGGTACCCAATCCACAGTTCCGAGCGCGCCGTTGACGCGGCCGGCCTGCTCGGCCACCGCCCGCTGCATCGCCTCATATTCGGGGACTTCAGAGCGGGATTTTGGTGTGATCTGCAGCAGCGCCACCTTGCGCTGGCTATCGGGATTTCGCTTGAGAAAGGTTTCGAAGGCATCGATGCGCTGTGTGATGCCCTTGGAATAATCGAGCCGATCGACACCGATGATCAAACCCTTGCCGTCGAGGCTGTCTAGCATGCGTTTGTGAAGGGTGGTCCCCGCCGCGCGCTGCGCCAGCGTCACGAACTCATTCGTCTCGATACCGATCGGGTAGGGCCGTGCAGTGAATGTCCGGCTGCCCAGCGCGAAATGCGCCTTGTCAAGCCGGTTGCCGAGCCCTTGCCGTGCAAGACAAGCCGCGAAGTTCTCGCGGTCGTGTTCGGTTTGGAAACCGAGCACGTCGTAGGCGGTCAGGCTGGAGAGGATTTCCTCGTGCACGGGCATGGCAAGAAAGACGTCCGGCGCCGGCCAGGGAATGTGCAGAAAGAAGCCGATCCGGTTTTTCACGCCCTGTCGGCGAAGCTCTGCCGCAAGCGGGATCAGGTGGTAATCGTGTATCCAGAAAAGGTCGTTCTCTCCGATCAGCGGTAGGAGACGGCTGGCGAAGAAACGGTTTACGCGGAAGTAGCCGGCCATTTCACGCCGGCCATATTCGGCAAGGTCAAGACGGTAGTGGCAGATCGGCCAGAGAACACGGTTCGCAAAACCCTGGTAGTATTCCTCGACATCGCGCTCGGTGAGGTCCGTTAGCGCGTAGTCGATATTGCCGTCCCGCAGCATCTGCAACGGCCCGATACGGTCCTCCGCGCAGGACTGTCCCGACCAGCCGAGCCACAATCCGCCACGCGCTTCGAGTGCGGATTGAAGCGCAACCGCAAGGCCGCCGGCAGGCGCTGTCCCCGTCTTGTCCGGAATGGGAACGCGGTTGGAAACGACGATAAGACGACTCATGATGTTACGGCACCAGATTTTTCGGATGGGCTAACCTTCGCTGGGCAGAAGGCCAAGGAAGGAATGTCTCGCAAAAGCGAGGTGCCATCGCACTTTTATTGCAGTGCATTGGAAACCTCTTGGCGGCAAAAAGGTTCCGAAATAGCCACAGGCCTGAATGCCGGCTGCCATCGCTCGTCGTACCCGATCCAGCGAGCAGCAGCCTGGAGTAGATGCCACTCGCCGATCTAATGCCCGCGACGGGAACCATTTCATGTGTGGTGGCTTTTATCGCGCGATAACACTGACGGGGCCTTTATGCAGGAAAAGGATCAGCAACGAACCGACGCCCGGGATGCGGGCAATCGTCTTGTCGCCGGACATGTCAGCGAGGATCCTTTCGCGGCCGCCTTCAAGGCAACCCGCATGCCAATGATTGTGACGGACCCCAATCAACACGACAATCCGATCATCTTCTGCAACGAGGCGTTCAGAAGGCTGACGGGGTACGGCGACGATGAGATCATTGGCCGCAATTGCCGCTTTTTGCAGGGGCCGGAGACGGACAGGGCTACGATTGGGAAGATCCGTACTGCGATTGCCGTCGGTCAGGACGTCGCCGTCGACATTCTCAACTATCGAAAGGACGGCAGCACATTTTGGAACGCCGTCTTCATCAGCCCCGTGCGGGACGAGGCGGGTGCGATTGCCTATTTCTTTGCGTCGCAGCTCGATTTCACCAATGTCAAAAGCCGTGAAGCCGATCTGGCAGCCGCACGGCATGAGGCGGAAGCCCAGGTTGCCCAACACACGGCCAACCTTCGTGCAGCGCTCGAGGCACGTACGCTGCTCGTCCATGAAGTTGACCACCGGGTGAAGAACAACCTGCTTACGATGGCTTCGATCGTGAAAATGCAGGCCAGAATCACGACGGACGCTGGTCGAAGGCAGACGCTGATGTCCGTACTCAACCGCATAGAGGCTCTCAGCACGGTCCAGCGAAAATTGTTCACCCTCGACGACGTCTCAAAATTCGACATGTCCGAATTCGTGCGCGAACTCGTGACGGACCTCGTGGACGCGACCGGACGTAAAGATATCCGGCTCTCGCTAGAGCTTTCGCCGCTGCTGGTGCCGGCCGTGAAGGCCACGCCGCTTTCCCTGATCGTGAACGAATTGGTTGGCGATGCCGTGCGCCGCGGCTTAAACGACGGCGGCGGCGACATCCATGTCGTCGTCCGGCGGCTAAACGGACATTTCCTGATCAGGATAGAAGACACGTCGGAGCCTGTGGAGCCGGACATCGAGAACGCTGAGCTCGGCCGATTGCTGCTGGAGGCGTCGGCGCACCAGCTCGGCGCGCAGATTGAGCGAAAGCGTGAAGGCAACAAAACGATCGTCGACGTTGTTCTGCTTGTCGGCGATGATCAGGAGAATGCGCATTGAAAGTCATGATTGTTGAAGACGAAGTGCTGCTCGCCATGGAGCTCGAGAGCGAAGTGGAGATTGCAGGACATGAGGTGACGGGCATCGCCATGAGCAGCAGCCAGGCACGCGAGAAGATCGGTGCGTCCAGACCGGACTTCGCATTCGTGGACATCCATCTGAAGGACGGTCCGACCGGGATCGAAGTCGGACGAGAATTGGCCGCGGCGGGCATTCCCTACGTCTTTGTCAGCGGGAACATCAAGAAGATCCCCGAGGATTTCGCCGGTGCTGTCGGCGCAATCGAGAAGCCTTACACGATGAATGGGATGAAGAACGCGCTCGCCTATGTGTCCGCGATCGTAGCGGGTGACGATCCTGGTTTGCCGCCTGTAAGCCTCGTACTGGCGAATGCAAGCGCTGGGGCGGAGCCGGCCTCGTGTAAGGCTGATCCTCACTACAAATACGGGCTTGGTGGTCGAAGCTAACGGGCGCGGTGGCAACGTGCTACCAAGCAATAGATTGGCCATCATTGGAGAAGAAGCCGCCGGATTGATGCGGTTGAAGTCTTTCGATGGTCGCTAATAGCCTCGCCGCGGCATCTTCCGGCGATGTAGCCTGATGGCCGCTTATGAACGGATGCGACAATTGCGTCGCGACTGTTCCCGGATGAAGTGCGACCACGATGGCTGCGGGATGCGTGCGGGCGATCTCCAGCGAGGCTGTATTGACGATCTGGTTCTGGGCCGCCTTTGCTGCCCGATACGAGATCCAGCCGCCCAGGCGATTATGACCGATCGAGCCGACGCGGGCCGACAGGGATGCGAATAGGCTGCGCGCATTTCGCGGCAAAAGCCCATGGAAATGTTTGAGCAGCAGTGCAGGACCTATGGCATTCACCAGAAACTGGTTCATCAAGGCGTCGACCCTGATCGCCTTGACGGACTTCTCGGGCACGCTGCCGTCGATGACGAGCGCGCCCGCCGCATTTATGATCAGGTCGAAAGCGTCGTGCACCTGTTTCATTTGGCGGGCGCAGACTGACACTGAGTTCTCGTTGCTGATGTCGAGGCCATCGGCGCTTCGCGACAGCGTCGCCACCGTGTCAAATCGAGTGTCAGCCCTCAGGCACTCCGTCAGCGCTTTGCCAATTCCCCCGGACGAACCGATGACGAGTGCCTTCATGCGTGCGGCCTAGTTCTGATCGTGATGACGGGGAAGATAGATTTTGACGGTCGTTCCAGAGCCCAGTCTCGAGAAAATCTTCACGTGCCCGTTCGACTGTCTGACAAAGCCGAATATCTGGCTGAGGCCGAGACCTGACCCTTTGCCTACATCTTTCGTGGTGAAGAACGGATCGAACGCTTTCGCGACCGTGTCTTCGTCCATTCCGATGCCGGTGTCGGTGACGGTCAGCACTACATATTGACCGGCTGTGATGGCGTTTTCCGTTGCGTATTCTTTCGAAATGTTCGCATTTGCCGCCTCGATAGTGAGCTTTCCGCCGGCAGGCATCGCGTCTCTACCATTGACGGCGAGGTTCAAGAGCGCATTTTCGAGCTGGCTGGCATCGGCTCGTATCGTCCAAAGCCCCGTCTGCATGCGGATCTCGACGTCGATCGCCTGCCCCAGAGCGTGCTCCAGCAAATCTTTCAGCCCCTGCACCAGTCGATTGGCATCGAGTACAACGGGTTCAAGGGACTGCCTGCGGGAAAAGGCGAGGAGGCGGTGGGTAAGCGATGCGGCGCGATTGGCGCCGTCCTTGGCGGCCTCGATGTAGCGCGTCAAGTCCGTCTCGCCGCGTGCTGCTCGCCTTTCCAGCATGGTGATCGCACCGAGGATCACCGCCAGCATATTGTTGAAGTCGTGCGCAATACCACCCGTCAGATGTCCGATCGCCTCCATTTTCTGGGCATGGCGCAAATGCGCTTCGGTTTCCATCAGCTTGGCTGTGCGATCCGCAATCTCTCGCTCGAGATCCCCACGCGACTTCGCCAGGACCTCACGAGCATCGACGATATCCTGAATGTCGGTGCACGAGCCGTACCATCGGGTGATGGTTCCGTTGTCGTCATGAACGGCTTGGGCGCGCCCGAGAACCCAGCGGTAGTGACCGCTATGATGTCTCAGCCGGTATTCGATGTGGTAAGGCTCTCCTGTCGCAAGACAGTGACGCCAGGTTGCCCAAGCGCGTTCCTGATCATCTGGATGAAACATATCATTCCAGGCTTCGCCGTCAGTGGAGCCGTAAGGCACGCCCGTGAATTCATACCATCTTGAGTTGTAGAAATCATGAAAGCCGTCGGGTTTGGTCGACCAAATCATTTGATCGATGGAGTTCGTTATGGCGCGAAAGCGTTCCTCGCTTTCGCGTAGCGCGGTCTCGGCATTCTTTCGTTGCGTTATATCGAAGCTGATGCCCGGAAAGCGAAGCGGCGTGCCATTCGGCGTCAGGACGGGTCGGCCTTCCGCAATCACCCAGCGCACGCTACCATCCGCGTGAAGAAGCCGGTACTCTTGCGAAAAGAGCGTGCCGGTGCTTATCGCAATCTCAACGGCGCTTCGCAGCTGGGGCAAGTCTTCTGGATGAACGCCTTGAAAGAACTCCAAGATCGAGACGCCCTCAGCCGCGCGCGCCTGATCCACACCGTAAAGTTTTGCAAAACGCGCGTCTGCAAATACCCTGTCATTCGGAACGTCCCAGTCCCATGTTCCGACAATATCGGTCGCTCCTAGCGCGTATTCCAGCCTTTGTTCGCTCGCGCGCAGCGCCCGTTCGGCAGACAAGCGAGCGGTCGTCTCGTTCCCCTGATTGAATATGCCGACTACGGCTCCATCCGCGTCGTGGATAGGCGTGAAACTATAGTCCCAATGCGTCTGTTGGATACGGCCGCCCCTGCTCATAGGCAGCATCTGATCTTTTACAGAAAAGCCTATGCCTGTTTCGAGCACGGCATGAAGTTGAGGTTGAATGACATCCCAGATGTCAGACCATACCTCCTGTGCCGGACGCCCCAGCGCCCACGGATGCTTTTCGCCCGCAATGGGAGCCCACGCATCATTGTAGAGCAGGCGCAAGTCCTTTCCCCAATAGATCGCGGTGGGCATCGTCGTGCCGAGGCAGAGGTTGATTGTCATCTTGAGTTCGTCCGGCCAGCTTTGAAGCGGGCCGAAATCCGTCGCCTCCCAGTCATTGCCGGCGATCCGCTCACTCATTTCCCCTCTTGTCGTTCTAATAAAATGCATGGTGCAGGATCTCTGGCTCGTCAAAGGACGGTATATGCTCCCTTCGCGCGATTTTGGAAGCGGTTGATAGGCAAGGATCAATCTTTGTCAATTTAACCTGCGTCGCAAGAGGGCAAGGCCCGATCCACCCGCTGAAAGCCCAAAGCTTGTTTCGCCCGTTGCCCTTGCATGCAGGGGGACACAGAGCCGTCTTTTGCTTTGCAAATCCACACCGCTTTTATAAGGTGCACCCGATTAGATGAGGGTCACACGTGAGCACGCTTCTTCCAAGACTTCGATCGGGCATCGCTGGGCTGGACGATATTCTGGGAGGGGGCTTCATCGAAGGCGCTTCCTATATCATCCAGGGCCAGCCTGGCGCGGGAAAAACGATTTTTGCAAACCAGGTTGCGTTCTCCAACATTTTGAAGGATCGCAAGGTCCTTTACGTAACGCTGCTGGCCGAGACTCATGACCGGCTGTTCCAATCACTAAGCACATTCGATTTCTTTGATCGCGCGCGGCTTGGGCGTGACATCACTTATATGAGCGTGTTTCAGACGCTGAGAGACGATGGACTGAGCGCCGTCGTGAAGCTTCTGCGGAAGGAAACGCAGCGTAATAATGCGTCGCTTCTCATATTCGATGGATTGTTGAACGCCCGGGATACCTCCCATTCAGATCTCGACGTCAAAACCTTCGTAGCGGAGGTGCAAAGCCAAGCCGCATTTGTCGGATGTACCGTGCTTTTTCTGACGAGTGCCCGGGTCAAGGAAGAAAGCCCGGAACATACGATGGTTGATGGCGTCATCGAACTGCATGACGAACTGGCCGGCGTGCGCTCGCTCCGGCGGTTGCAGGTCAAGAAGTCGCGTGGCAGCGCAGCGCTTGGAGGCTTTCACCAGTTCGAGATTGCTGCAACCGGCATCTCGGTCTGGCCGAGGCTGGAATCGATAGGGAGCGGATTGGAGGACAAGGTCTTCCACAATGCGCGCGTACCGTCAGGTATTCAAGGGCTCGACCGCCTGCTGGGGGGCGGTGTTCCAAGTGGCTCTGTGACGTTGTTGTTTGGCCCATCGGGAAGTGGGAAAACGTCGTTCGGCATAAACTTCTTGCAGCAGGCGAGCGAAGAAGAGCCCGCCCTGCACTTTGGTTTCTACGAGACACCGGCCAGACTGTTTGCGAAAGCCCGCGCGTTTGACATCGACCTCGAGGAAAAGCACACATCGGGCCATCTCGATTTCGCCTGGCACCCGCTGACGGAAAATATCCTCGACAAACTGGCCCATGATCTCTTGCAGCGCGTGACCCGAAACAAGGTAAAACGCCTGTTTATAGATGGGCTGGGCGGCTTCGAAAGAGCCGCGGTTTATCGGCCGCGGCTGGTGGAATTTTTTGCTGCTTTAACAAACCAACTTCGCGCTTTGGGCACGACAACCGTTGCAACCTGGGAGTTGCGGGACATTTTCGGCCCGACGGTCGCAGCTCCGGGACCCGAGATTTCCAGCGTTGTCGATAATCTCATCATGCTGCGCCACGTGGAGCTCGAGTCTCGACTGAAGCGCGTAATATCCGTTCTCAAGGTCAGAGACGGCGAATTTGAGCCGATAATCCATGAAATTGCGATTGGGAACCAGGGGGTCAAGGTTGCGTTACCGCTCCAACCGGTGGCAGGCGCGGCGACAGGTATCGCCCAACCTTTGGAGCAATGACCCTGTGAGACACTCGAGCCGAGACGAAACATGGCGGTGATCGTAGTCGCCGAGGATGAATTCCTCCTGGCCGACATGCTGGTGTCGTTCTTGGAAGACGCTGGGCACGAAGCTTTGGCGGCGCCGAACGGGCTGGCAGCACTTGAGATGATTCGTTCGAAGAGCGTGGATCTCATCGTCACCGACTATATGATGCCTGCGATGACCGGACTTGAGCTTGCTCAAGCCGTCCGCGACAATGCAGACAAGAAGGAACTGCCGATCGTTCTAGTAAGCGGGGCGCAGGCATCTATCGGCCGTGCACATCCTGGACTTTTCGACGCCGTTTTAGACAAGCCGTACCAACTTGGTACCATGCTTACCATCATCGAAGAGCTTCTCTCTGACGGGCGATCATGATGCAGGCATCAGATCTGGCAGACGCACGCGATGCTGGTACGGAAAACAACGCTCTGCGCGTAAACGCACCCACCTTGAAATCGATGACATAGTAGATGCCCGTCATGGGCTGCTCTTCGTAGAAAAAAATCAGCGGCGGACGCAAGCAGGCAGAGAAGCGCGCCATACGTAGTATCGCTGGAAACTCGCTTGCCGATCGCGTTCTTGTGCGCTACTCCGGTTATTCAATGATTCATGGATTATTGAAATATGGATGAGCGTCAAGCCCTCACGTCATTCGCGGCCCTGTCGCAGGAGACCCGCCTCGCCATCGTCCGCACCTTGGTCGTCGCCGGACCGGACGGGTTGGCCGCCGGCCTGATCGCAGAGCGTATGGGCGTGTCGCCCTCGAACGTATCCTTCCATCTGAAGGAATTGGAGCGATCGGGCCTGATCGCGCAGCGGCGGGAATCCCGCTCGATCGTCTACAGCGCCAGCTACGATGCCCTGGCCGAACTCGTAAAGTTCCTGATGGAGGACTGCTGCGCCGGCCATCCGGTCATCCGTGAGGGTGTCCAGCGGTCCGATGGCTGTTGCAAGCCGGATCCTGCCCGGAACGAGGGCGACGTCGTTGCGTGATCGGAATGTACCTGTCGGTATCGTCGCCGCGCTCGGCCTTACCCAGATCATTGGTTACGGCACCCTCTATTACAGCTTCAGCATCCTGGCGCCCGGCATGGCGGCGGATCTTGGCATCACCGTCGCGCAGGTCTTTGCCGTCTTCTCCGCCTCGCTCTTCGTTGGCGGTCTATCAGCGCCCTACATCGGCCGGCAGATGGATCGCATGGGCGCCGCGACGGTTATGGCGATCGGCTCGGCATTGTCCGCGCTGACCTTGATCCTCTGCGCCTGGTCGCCATCAGTGGCCGTCTTCGCGCTGGCCATCGTCCTGTTGGAGATATCGTCCGGCATGGTCCAGTATCAGGCTGCCTTCGCGGCGCTGGTCGAGGCCGATCCCCGGTCAGCATCGCGGAGTATCACTTATCTCACGCTGATCGCGGGATTTGCTTCGACGATCTTCTGGCCGATCGCCACGGCGCTGCTTGGCTATCTGTCCTGGCGAGAAATCTACCTCGTCTATGCCGGTCTCAACCTTCTCGTCTGCATGCCGTTCCACGCCTGGATCATGCGGAAAGGCAAGGTGGCCGCGGCCGGTGGGCAAAGACCGATGCGCGATCCTGTCATCGGGGCCATTCCGCGCGAGCGTCGGCGCGGCGCGGTCGTCGTCGTGTCGGCTGCATTCGCGCTGATCAGCTTCACCCTTGGCGCGATGCTGGCGCATATGGTGCCGATGCTCGGAGCGCTCGGCTTCGGAAGCGCCGCCGTCGTCATCGGCTCGCTGTTTGGCCCGGCCCAGGTTCTTAGCCGCCTGATCAACATGATCTTCGGCACGCGGCTCGCACCGCCGGGCCTTGCGGTGGTCTCCGCAACACTCATGGTCCTGAGTGTCGTCATCCTGGCGCTGTCCGGCAATTGGCTTCCCGGTGCCGTTGCCTTCTCGATCTGCCTTGGCCTCGGATCGGGCATCAACAGCATCGCCCAGGGCAGCTTGCCCCTCTACCTGTTCGGCTCCGACGGATACGGCGCGCTGACCGGTAAGATGGCCGCCTCAAGACTGGCTGCAGGCGCAGCAGCCCCCTTCGCCTTCGCGGCGACGATGGAGCAGTTCGGCATAGGCGCGTCGCTCATCTTGAGCGCGGCTCTCGGTTTTATAGGCATAGCTGCCTTTATCTCGGTGGCGATGGCGACGAAGCGGACCCTCGTCGCCAGCCCGAGCCCGTCAAATTGACCGCAACGCCACGCGCTTCTCAAGTTCGGCCGCCTGTTCCTTGCGCTCGCTATAGCGGTCGGTGAGATAGGCCGAAGCATTGCGCGTGAGGATGGTGAACTTCACCAGTTCTTCGCAGACGTCCACGACCCGGTCGTAGTAGGGCGAGGGCTTCATCCGGCCGTCAGCGTCGAACTCCTGATAGGCCTTGGCGACGGAGGACTGGTTGGGGATGGTGATCATCCGCATCCAGCGACCGAGGATACGCATCTGGTTCACGGCATTGAACGACTGGCTACCGCCCGAGACCTCCATGACGGCGAGCGTCTTGCCCTGCGTCGGCCGGACCGATCCGACCGAAAGCGGAATCCAGTCGATCTGCGACTTCATGATGCCAGTCATCGCGCCGTGGCGTTCCGGGCTCACCCACACTTGCCCTTCCGACCATTGGGAAAGCTCCCGCAGCTCCTGCACCTTGGGGTGGCTCACCGGCGCTTCATCCGGGAGCGGCAAGCCCTTCGGGTCGAACATGCGAACCTCGCATCCCAGCCGTTCAAGCAACCGGCGTGCCTCGAAGGCAAGGAGGCGGCTATACGACACCTCGCGCAGGGAGCCGTAGAGGATCAGGATACGCGGCTTGTGCGTCGAGAATGCCGGGCGCAGGGCATCGAGATCGGTCGAGTGCAGGTGCTGATCCTGCAAAGCGGGAAGCGTGTCAGGCAATGCGCTTTCCTTCCTGGTCGAGAACCTGCTCGCCGTCTTCCTTGAAGAATGGTCCATCGAACGTCTCCGGCAGGATATCGAGGACAGCCTCGGAAGGACGGGCGAGCCTAGTGCCAAGCGTCGTCACCACGAAAGGACGGTTGATGAGGATCGGCGTCGCGACCATCGCATCCAGCAACTGGTCATCGGTAAGGTCCGGATTGTCGAGCCCGAGTTCGGCATAGGGCGTGCCTTTCTCCCGAATGGCTTCCCGAACGTTCAAGCCAGCGTCCGCGATCATCGTTGCAAGCTGCTCGCGTGTCGGCGGGTTCAGCAAATACTCAATGACAACAGGTTCGATGCCGGCAGCGCGGATCAGCGCCAGCGTGTTGCGGGACGTCCCGCAGGCGGGGTTGTGATAGATGGTCGTGTCCATGGTCAGTGCCTTTCGGTGGCGGTGGTTCTGGAAACAGCGGGGGCGGCCTCGTACCAGTCCTTCGAGCGGTTCACGATCCAGACGACGGAAAGCATGACCGGAACCTCGATGAGCACGCCGACGACGGTGGCGAGCGCCGCGCCAGACTGGAAGCCGAAAAGGCTGATGGCGGCCGCGACCGCGAGTTCAAAGAAGTTGCTGGCGCCGATCAGCGCCGACGGCCCGGCAACGCAATGCCGTTCGCCGGTTATCCGGTTGAGCAGATAGGCGAGCCCGGAGTTGAAGCAGACCTGAATCAGGATCGGGATGGCGAGCAAGCCGATGACGGCGGGTTGGGCGATGATCTGTTCACCCTGAAAGGCGAAGAGAAGAACCAGCGTCGCGAGCAGCGCCACCAGTGAGATCGGCTGCAACCTCGCCAGCACGCCATCCAGTGCCCGCGTCGTACCGCCAACCGTGAGGCGGCGGCGGATGATCTGCGCGATAATGACGGGCACGATGATGTAGAGGGCGACGGAGAGAACGAGCGTATCCCACGGCACGGTGATGGCGGAGAGACCGAGCAGCAGGCCAACGATCGGAGCAAAGGCGACGACCATGATGGCATCGTTCAACGCGACCTGAGACAGCGTGAACAATGGCTCCCCGCGCGCCAGGTTGCTCCAGACGAACACCATAGCGGTGCAGGGAGCCGCGGCGAGAATGATCAGCCCCGCGATATAGGAGTCGATCTGGTCGGCAGGCAGGTAGGGGCGGAATAGCCAGCCGATGAACAGCCAGCCGAGCAGCGCCATGGAGAACGGCTTGACAGCCCAGTTGATGAACAAGGTCACGCCGATACCGCGCCAGTAGGTGCCGACCTGCGCCAGAGACCGGAAATCGATCTTGAGCAGCATCGGAATGATCATCAGCCAGATCAGGATCGCGACGGGAATGTTCACCTTGGCGACCTCGGCCGCGCCGATGATCTGGAAGAAACCGGGCATGACGTGGCCAACGGCCACGCCTACGATGATGCAAAGGAAGACCCAGATGGTGAGATAGCGTTCGAAGGTGGACATCAGGCGGACTTTCCTTCGGGGCTGGTCGTACCCTCCATCGCACCGATCTGGCGGAGCCCGGTCTCCAGCGCCATGCGATCGATCGAGGCAAGCGGGAGGTTGATGAAGGCCGTGATGCGGTTCTTGAGGAAGCGGGCGGCCTGGGCGAAAGCACGTTGGATCTCGACGTCCGATCCGACGGCGGCTGCCGGGTCCTCGACACCCCAATGCGCCGTCATCGGATGGCCGATCCAGACCGGACAAGCTTCGCCGGCGGCGCTGTCGCAGACCGTGAAGATGAAATCCATCTGTGGAGCACCGGGTCCCGCGAACACATCCCAGCTCTTCGACGAGAAGCCCGTCGATGGATAGCCGAGTGCCTCCAGTTCCTTCAGGGCATGCGGATTGACCTCGCCCTTCGGCTGGCTGCCTGCCGAGAAGGCTTTGAACTGTCCGCCGCCTTCCTTGTTGAGGATGGATTCGGCGAGAATAGAGCGAGCGGAATTGCCCGTGCAGAGGAACAGCACGTTGTAGGTTTTGTCGGTCATGGTCGTGGTCCGTGGTTAGCTCGGCGGCTTGATAAGCTTCATAATGGTCGCCGATGATGGGCAGATAGAGGAAAGCTGGCGTGTCGCCAGCACCGCAGCAGGCACGCTGTCCCGCGGCACTTCAGAAAATCCGATGCTCGCGAAGAAGGAAGCCGCGCTCGTCGTTACGAGGAAGACGCCGCCAGGGTCGAGACTCGCCACCGTCGCCTCGACGACGGCTTTGCCGAGGCCGGTTCCGCGTCGATCCGGATGCAAGACGACTGAACGGAGGAGGTAATTGCCATCGCAGCGCTCGACACCGGAGAAACCAACGATCTGGCCATCCGCTGACAGCGCCTTGAAGAAGGTCCGTCCACTATCCTCTATGTCATCGGTAGGCAGATGGGCGTCCGTCAATGCCGCCTTGAGGTCAGCATCGCTGCCTGTGATCTGCTCTAACTTGATGGTGCTCATGACACCTTCGCCTTCGGGCTGCAGCAGGGCGCCAATTCGGCGATCAGCGGGGCGCAAAGCTCCGTCGATCCGCCGCAGCAGTCCTTCAGCAGGAATAGCGTCAGCTCACGCAGGCGGTTGAGGTCGGCGCGATAAATGATCGATCGGCTCTGCCGCTCGCTCGTGACCAGGCCTGCCCGCAAAAGCGTCGCGAGATGCGCCGACATGGTGTTCTGCGGCACGTCGACGAGACGGGCGAGTTCACCGGCGGGTATACCGTCGGGTTCGTGCCGCACGAGGAGGCGGAAGGTCTCCAGCCGCGTTGTTTGAGCCAAGGCGCCGAGCGCCGCTATTGCTGCGATGCTTTCCATATATCCAGATTATAGGATATATGGAGATTGTCAACTGAAGCGAGCCGAAAGTCTGATAGGGCTGACCCACGCTTGGGCCCGCAAATGTCCGAACACTACGGTGGCCGCATTTCTGATTTCGTCACGAGAGCAGACTGTCAGCTGCTAACTCGGCGGTTCCCGACGGCAAGTAGTAGGCCAAAAACTAGGCTTGAGTAAAACGACTAAGCGGCGGGGTCGGCGGTTCGAGTCCTTTCAAGAGCTTAATTAGCACATGGCGGCGCGAAAATGGTTTGAGTTCCACTCTGGCGTTCGTCATGCAATTGCATTACTATCTCCTTAGATATGGGAGATAGCTATGGCTGCAAACGCTCTTGTCCAAACACGCATTGATTCCGACGTTCGGGACCGTGCCTCCGCCGTGCTTGAGAGCATGGGACTTACGGTATCTGATGCGGTCCGTATTTTGCTAACCCGTACAGCCAACGAGGGTGCGCTGCCACTTGAGCTTCTTTCGAGAAGTGAAGCGCATGATGCTTGGTTTCGCGCGAGGGTGCTCGAAGCGTTGAGCGATACTCGACCAGATGTGTCCGATGAAGAAGTCGGTTCGCATTTTGCGCAACGTCGAGCGGCGGCCCGTCGCAAATCCGTTGCATCCAAATCGTGAAGCTCACTTGGTCTGCGTTTGCATTATCGGATCGCGACGGCATTTTCACATATACTGAGGCAGTCAATCCTTCAGCCGCCATCTTGATCGACGAACGGATCGTGGGCGCCACTCGTCGCCTAATCGATTTTCCCGCGAGCGGGCGCGTTGGTAGGATTGCCGGGACGCGCGAACTTGTGATCAACGGCACGCCTTATATCGTGGCATATACCGTTGCCGAGACAACAATCCGTATTCTTCGCGTCCTACATGGTGCGCAGGAATGGCCGGACTCATTGCCAGGCGGGTGATTCGACTCCAATCGGCGGGGCGGCAGTTCGTATCCCTCCTAGACCAAAAGAGATCTCGCAGCCATTTGGATTTGAGTTTCTCGCCGCAGTTCCCGTCATGGACGCGTTCCTATCCCTAGCCTCGCATGACCAATTGCCAGCCGCTCCCGACAGCGGCCGACATCGCTAGGACCGCGATGACGGACACGCAGAGACGAAAGATGGCGAGCGCTGCCAACACGGTCAGGACCAGCGACGGCAGGAGCAGCGATCCGGGGACAGGCGCGTCGAAGGTGAGCGGACCTAGGGCGACAGACTTGACCTTGGCGAACGGCACGTTTGTGCCGAACCAGACTGCGAGGTTAGGAATGACTCCGACGACCGCCGCCGTGATTGCCGACATCGCGCCGCCGAGCGCGACGTTGCCGCGCATTTTCTCGATGAGGGGCGCCCCGGCGAATATCCAGAGGAGCTTGGCAGGGAGGTCACCCAGGTCGTCAAGATCGCGCCAAACGTCGCCGCTGCCAGAGGAGACAGTGCCCCCGGATCGCGATAGCCCGCGAGAAAACCGACAAACTGCGTCACCATGATGAGCGGACCGGGCGTCGTCTCGGCCATGCCAAGGCCATCGAGCATTTCTCCCGGACGGAGCCAGCCGTGGTTTTCCACGGCAGCCTGAGCCACGTAGGCAAGGACCGCATAGGCGCCGCCGAAGGTCACGACGGCCATCTGGCTGAAGAACAGAGCGATCTTCGAGAACACGGTGTCCCAGCCGAGCGCCAGGACCAGCCCCGCGACGGGAATGAGCCAGAGCGCCGCCAGAGCACCGGAGGTCTCGAGCGACCAGGCGAGATTGGGCCTGGCGTGATGCGGGATATCCTCGCCGAGAACGGAATTGCTGTCTTCCAGTATCTTGCCCGATCCCGACTTGTGCCCAGCCTGCCTTGAACGCAGGAAGACCCGCCCGCCCGCCCGCCCCCCGATGTAGCCTACAAGCCCGGCCGCGACGATGATCAGCGGGAAGGGCACGTCGAGGAAAAAAGAGCGCTACGAACGCTGCCGCCGCGATGGCAACCGTGACGTTGTTTTTCAGCGCCCCACTGCCGATCAGGAAGACCGCCTGGACGACGACGGCAAGGACGCAATCGTGGTCGCGCTGACTTCAACGGTTTGAGAGGCGCATGGACGATTGCGCTCAACTCCGCGATTTCCATCTATGCACGCCGACAAAATGCGCCAAACCGACCATCAGCAGATAATTTGGCAGGCTCGACAGTAAGCTTTAAAGTGTGAGTAAGTCCTAAGAATGGGCGGTGCCTGGCTTGCCTTTGTGCGGTTTCATTAGTTGCGTTTCACATGAACGGTGAGAGCGCCGCGGGGATACCGAGAACGATGGTGAGGCTCAGGACTATGCTCATTGCCAGCTTCAATCGATTGCGTTTACGCGTCGTTTCGCCGGTCCAGTCGTAGGCCATAGTTGTCCCTTCATAGGCATGCAAGCCGCATACTGATTTGCGGAAACGCAAATCTGTCCTCGGCATCGGCGTAAGACAACCCGTTAAATCTTGGGGCTCGGATGGTGGATAGGGAAAACCCGGGAGCGCCTCGTGACGCTCAACCGGGTCCCTGCGGGATCGATCTGATCTAGGTATCGAATCGATCCGTGCAGCTCGTGTGTTGGAAAGTATGGGGATAGGGGGCCCCACTCGCTTGGAGCAGCGGGCATGTGCCTCTCCCAGAATTCGCCGAGCGCGATAGGCGTCAAATGGAATGGGCTCGTTGGCGTGTCTAATTTGCTCAAGTCGTTCATCTATATCGGCAATTGCACGAGCCAGATCGTCGGCCGGCGCGTGTTTTGGCGCGATGCGGCGAAGGTACCGGTGCGGCATGTTCATTCCTCGAATCAGGCTCCATCCTGGAGCTCGGCCAACCTATCCTTCTGTTCGATCGATCCAAGCTACCGGAGATTGCGCAAGGCCTTTTGGTCTTCAAAACCTTAATTCCCTCGAGCCACTGTCGATATTCGTACTAATTTCATACACCGTTTACACAGGATTGAGTGCCGGCAACGATCGACTTAAGGGGCGGTCATAGAAGTGCTCGAGTACACCTGATGCCCATCGCCCGGCTGATTTTGATCCCGAGCTTCTTCATGACGGTGTAAAAGAAAATGGCTATTGAGGCATCCCAGTGCTTACGACATAGGCCTTTACCATATAATCGAGTTTTTGCTTCCGCCAGGTCCGTGTCAAAGCTGCCAAGCGGAGGAAACCAATGACCATCACCCCAGTGAAAGTCACGGTGAAGCATGCTGTTTTGGTCGAGGGATACATAGTCCATTACGGAATCTACGTCGGACAGAAGATTTCGGGACCTGAGATTGAGCAACAGCATCACCGGAAGCAGCTCTTTTTTGCTGCATTTAGTCGAACCGGCCCGTGGGAGGACGTCAAAAATCGTAGAACGGTTTGACGTCGACGTTACCGCCCTTGTCTCCACTGGGGCAAAAAGCCGATAAACACGGAACCGGATACGATAGGCAGCTTTGGGTCGGGTCATATGGCCTAGGCGAGCCACGGAAGACATTTCGAAAACGTGCCGATTAGCAGACCAATTGTTGGTGTTCCTTGAAGTACCGTCGTGTGATTTCTGTTGCATCGACTGGTTTGCTGAAGAGGTAACCCTGGAGACGGTCGCAACCCGACAGGCGAACGGCCGTAGCCTGCGCTTCGGTCTCGATTCCTTCTGCCGTTACAGGCAGATTCAACGCGTTCGCAAGGGCTATCGTTGCATGCAGCACAGCTCCGCCATTGCCCTCCTTGTCAAGGTTGAAGACGAGGGAGCGGTCGATTTTCATGCTATCAAATCCGAACTCTCTTAGTGTGCCAATACTGGCATAGCCGCATCCGAAGTCATCGAGTGCGATCTTGACCCCCAGTTTACGCAATCCGTCAAACGCTCGCTTTGCCTGGTCTGGATTAGAGATAAATACCCCTTCAGTTACCTCGATTGTCAGGCGAGCGGGGTGGAAACGATATTCCTCGAGCACCTCTTTGATCTGCCTGCAGAGATAGGGGTTCTTTAGTTGAAGAGGAGAGATATTCACGGCCACCCCTATAGACGGCCATTGTGCACTCTCTTGAATTGCCATTCGCAAGACCTGAAGACCGAGTTGATCGATCAAACCGGCCTTTTCAGCGACGCCAATAAAGGTCTCTGGCGATATCGGTCCTCGTGTCGGACTGGTCCATCGTGCGAGAGCTTCCACGCCTCCGATCTCGCGGGTGGATGCCTCGATCAATGGTTGGAATACGACGTGGATTTCGCCTGCCAGGAGACCCAGGCGCAGCTCTTGCTCGAGTTCAGCATGCCAGATCGCTTCTTCGTCCAAGCCGGGTTCGTATTCAACCGCTACACCTCGCCCGACGCTCTTTGCCCGGTATAAAGCGAGATCAGCGCGCCGGAGAAGTTCAGTGCTGTCCAGCGCACCGTTCCCGGCCCTTGCCCAGCCGATACTGCCACCGATCTCTATCGTTCTCCCCTCGATTTTGAACGGTATCGATAGCGCGCGGAGGATGGTTTCATGCACGGTGAAATTGGATCCGATATTATCGGTTGCGCTCAGTACCGCGAATTCATCGCCACCGAGACGTGCCACGATAGCGCTTACAGGAAGGCCCTCTAGGAGTCTCACGGCAACTGCGTTAATCAGTTTATCGCCAACCGGGTGTCCCCACGCGTCGTTAACTGGTTTGAAGCCGTCAAGGTCAAGGATATATAGGTTTGCATTGGATCCTCCAGTCTCGGGACGTAGCATTTCATCGAGCTGTTCCAGGCACCCAGCTCGGTTCCAAAGGCCTGTAAGGGCATCATGGCGTGCCTTGTATCTAGAGACCTGTTCACTTTTCCGCAGGCCACGAAATATCAAGAGTCCGCAGATCACCACAGCTAGGAGGACAGATACGAGCACTATTGCAGCTAGGATAATCGTTGGCCGCGCACGAATATAGCTTGCAGTCCCAGGATGCATCGGCGGCCACGTCACCCTTCCGATCTCATGGCCGTCAATATCCAGCACGTCTGCATGCAGCATCGCTGGGTTTCCCAGCCCAACCTCCACTGCCAGACCTGCAATACTGAATGTCCGAGCGATCTCGGCTACGACGTTCGCACTCATCTGCTTAGAAAAGAGGAGCACGTTGGCGTTTTTCATGTCAAATTCGGCATCATCGGCTGGCTGAATTGCCGCCGCGCCAACCAGTGCCATCCCCTCGCTCGTTTTTGCAAAAGCGACAGGAAGGTCGTCCGCGGCATATTCAACATCACGCGCGGCGGCAACGATTTTGGGAAGCTTACCGAGAAAGAAACGCTCAACAGCTTCGTCGGTCAGGGTTATGCCCTTATGGTAGGCCATTAAGGCGCTACCTGCCGCGTCTAAAACGATTGCGGTATCATACAATGGGTAATCAGCGGTTGTGGCTCCCCAGTTTTCAGTTGCCCAGGCCTGCGCTCCATTTCCCTTAAGGCTTAAGTAAGCGTCGTCCCAATAGGCGTTGTCTCTGACGGTTGCGCCCAGTTGTTTTCTCAACGCGTCTAAAGCGCCTTTCGCTGCTGCCAGCGCGCGCATATCGTCCATCTCGTCAGCCGATGCAGCCATGGAGGAGATTGCGGCTGACACGACATATGCTAGTCCACCGAGCGTTGATAAAATTAGTGCGCTCGTCATCGAGACGGCAAAAAGGCGGGCGCGAAGTCGCGGAGTAACGGTCATAGTCAATCCATGACGACAAGGATGCCCACACATCGGGCGGTTGCTCGGCGTCATGCCTGCGTTCAGCGTCAGCCGGCAACCGTAGTACAGGTAACTGAATCGTCCGTTAAGCGAGCTCTGTACGGTAGCGGACCAGACGCCCAGCTTTTACCGCCGGGGAGGGCAATCTTCTAATCCGGACTGTTCGTTCGGCGAAACCGCTTTTCGCGCGTCACCCAGATCGGGCGCGTGGACCAACCGATACCGTGCCTCGATAAGATTGTATCCGCCAAATGAGAATAGACCTAGTGCCGCCAGTACATAGAGGATCCCTCCAAACGGCAGTTGACGCAACCAAATGAGTGCATCAGCAAGGCTGCCTGCTTGTTGAGGATCGAGAGTGAACGCCGCATAACAGAAGAATACACCGGCGACCGCAAACAGGACGCCGCGAGCGCCAAGCCCGTACACGCAGATGATTTTTATCAGCGTGCTACCCCTTGCCTGCGGTTCAAGGTATCGCTCGTATTTTCCCATCACGCCTTTTGCGACCGTGACCACGCCCCCGACCAAGAAACCGGACCCGATCAACGCTGCGAAGTAGCGACCAAACGGTTGCGCCATTGCCCAACCGGCGAGGTCCTTTTCACCGTCGGAGCTTCGTGCAGCCGCAATGCCAAACGCGTGGTCAAAGCTGTAGTACGCGAGGCTTATGTAAACCGCCGCGCTGCCAAACAACATGGCCCTGACCGTGTAGCCCTTGAAGTCCTGCTCGTGATTGTCAGCGTTAGCGATCGATTGCGCCAGTCGCCAGGCCACGAACCCAACAAGGCCTAAGCCAATCAGCCCAAGCCATAACCGGCCGAATGGTTGGTCAAGCAGGGAATCGAGCGCAGATTTCGTCGTCGCAGTTCCCGTGTACAGTGCCAAAGCCGCCAGAAGAAGGAACACGATCCCTCGAGCGACATAACCACTGCGTGCCAGGATTTGAAAGCCAATTCGTCGATTCATGGGTCACTCCCCGTGTTCGCGTTTGGAACGCGAAAGGAGGCGTCTGGTTCTCTCTATATCGTGAGACCGGCTGTCAAACGCTCAAAATTGTGAATGCTGCGCCAGCGGCGTCGTCGTCCTTGCCGCGTCTTCGAAAGCGCTTCCGCACTGGCTACTTTACTTCCCCCGTTCGTGACGGTTCGCTTGCGCCGGCACGATCTGCTCTCGCCATGAGAATTGTCTCGATCTTTCCAGCTGGGACATCATCGATGATCTTGATGGTGCCGGACTGGTGGAGTTGAGCGAGCCCCTCCGGGATCGGGACGTTGCTGGCAGCTAATATTGCCTTGATGTCCTCAATCGTCTGCTCGAGCGAAGCGATCGTTGGTTCGTTGTTCTCCAACCGTGTTAGGAGATACCGATAGAGAGACCTGCTCATTTCCCTGAACTCCAGGAGTGTTGTGGACATACGTTCGAACGCGAGGGACAACATCACGGGTTTCCTTTAACGTCCGAGGCCAGATACACCTTCGTTGAAGGCGGCGGGATCTCCACACCCATAACAGCAAGATAGGCGGAAATTCCAAGCATGCAGAAGACAATAATTCCTACGGGAAGGCCTACGCTGAACTCTTGATCGGCCGACTTATCGAACGCGCGTTTCGTCATAATTTAGTTCCTTTTCGGAAGTACGAAGGGGCGGTGATGCTCGCCCCTTCTCAAGGGTCTCAACTCGTCGATCACGCGGCGATAACGTAAACCACCTCCAAAGTGCCAGGTTCGACGATGATGATGCGGCCATCGGCCAGCACGAAATATTCGTAGCTGCGGTAGGCCGGTACGATTTCGATGATGCGGGACGGCAACGGCCGAAGCTCGACCGTCCTGGGAACGATGACGCCGACATTGACCTCGATATCGAGATCGACGGGCTCCGCCTTGGTCTTGACGATCACGTTGCGAATCTCTGTGCGCTGCTCGGTCGTAATATCGATGCTCGCCGTGATTTCGTTCGACGGCTCGCTTGTCGCGGCCTCATTGGATTGCTCGGTGGCTGGCGCGTCAGCCGAAGCTTTAGCATCTTTTTCGACAGTTGCGGCCGTCGAGGGTTGCCCATTGGCGTCAAGCTGTGGGGACTTCGCATTGTCTTCGTCCACGCCGCTACCCGCCGATCTGGCTGTCTCGGAGTTGCTGCCGCTGCTCTCGGACTGCGCAGAACTTTCGGCTACAGAACCGTTTTCGAGCTTCTTTGACGCAGCAGCATCGGCGCCAACTTCACTTCCCTCCACCGACGTGTTCGCGCCGGCCCTTGTGTCCACCTCGCCGGACGCTCCGTCCTGGGGGAGAATCACCTTTGCACCGTTCTGCGACGTGCCGGCGCCATCTACGGATTGGTCCTGTGCGATGGCCATTCCACCCATGAAGGCAGTGCTGCCCAGCAGGACAGCAGCGATCGCTTTTCTCGAGACGATATTCATGAGGCTCATTCCTTCCGATTGTTGCTCTGCGCGCTTAGAATGCACACGGAGCCGTCAACGGAAGACCGCTGGCGGTGTTCCAGGGATGAGGCTTCTGCCGAAGAGGACAGGACTAAAGGCTTTCCCAGACTGGACCAATGGACCGGTCATTCCGACATCAGTCCCAACTTCAGCCACATGAATGAACGTATAATGTTCTTGCGCGTTTCATCGGCAAGAACGCAGGATGAGTATGATGAAGCCCTACAAACCCGCAACCGCCGTGTTAACGATCAGCATCGCCTTGGCGGTCGCTGCAGTACCCGTTCATGTCAGGTGGAAGGCAAGCGTCCCCTCCATCACGCTTGCCAGCGCGGATGCGAAGAACGGCGGCGGAAATGGCGGCGGCGGGGGCGACAAGGGGGGATCTGATAGCAAAGGCGGCAAGGGCGAGTCCGACGGCAAAGGCAAGGGGCCAAATGGCTCCAATGGCAAAGCAAAGGGTCGCGCTGCCTCCGTAACCAAGAAGGAAGTCACGCCCAATTCCGTTGCCGTTCGCTATCGTAATGGCTACCAGGAGCAGGTCGTCAAAGGCCGCTTCATCATGAAAGATCCGAGAGGTCGAACAATTGTCAACCGAAGGGCAACCGCGCAGGACCGTATGCGGCTTTGGCTCAAGACGATCATGCCCTAACCAGCGGATGGCCGGTGCGTTTCACCTGCATCCCGGAAGGCCATCGCCGCCTCGGTCCGGTTGCTGACGTTCAATTTAGTGAATATACGCGTCAAATGATGTTTAATCGTCTTCTCATGAAGGTCGAGATCGCGCGCAATTCTTTTATTGCTCAACCCCGCTGAGACAAGGCGCAGAACGGCGTGCTCGCGCTCCGTCAGTTCCCCAATCCCTACTGGTCCTGCAGAGGCCGCTGTGTGCGACAAACCTGCGATCATCCGCGCGGATAGGGTTGGCGACAGGTACATCTCGCCGCCCTGTACAGCGCGCAAGATTTCCGAGAGCATTCGAGATCCGACACCTTTAAGCACGTAGCCCTTGGCTCCCAGCTTCAAGGCCGTTGCGATATCTGAATGAGATTCCGATACGGTTAGCATGATGATTTTTTGCGCCGGTCGCCGATCCAGGATTGAGGCCACAGCATTGAGGCCACCTCCCGGCATCGAGATATCTAACAGCATGACGTCGGGATCAACCTGTTGTGCGATCGCCAGGGCATCGTCACAACTTCCGCCTTTACCGACGATGTCGTAACCACCAATCTCGATTAAGCAACTCGCTACCCCCTCCCGGAAGATGGGGTGGTCGTCAACGACCGCAACGCGGATGGTATTCATGTCGATGTCTCCATGTCGTGGAGCGGCAATCTCATTGTCACTATTGTGCCAGCGGGGGCAGTCGCTACGCTGAATGCACCACCTAGGCTTTCAACTCGGTCTCTCATTCCGGCCAAACCGATGCTGCTACCACCTGAGCTCTGACGTAAGAGCCCAGGCCCTGCGTCGCCGACTTGGACCTCGATCCCATCACCATAGGGCGCTATGGCGATCCACTGGCCGACCCCGGCAGCGTGTTTGTAACCGTTGTTGAGAGCTTCCTGAATGAAACGATAAATGCAGATTTTTGCCGCTATCGGCAAAATCGAGACTATAGCACGATTGTGTAGTTCGACTGCCGTGCCGGTGCGCGCGCCATAGCTGTTTAGCAACTCTGCCAACATCTCTTCGAGACTGATTGATTCGATATGCGGCAGCACCAGTCCGCTGCATATCGTGCGTATCTCAGTCATAGCCTCATCAAGACTGGTCTTGATGACACTGACTTCTTTCTCCCGGCGTTCCGTGGAAGTGGTGGGATCAGTCAACAGACCGCTATCGACACGCAAAGCGGCGAAGGCGACCAGTTGCGCCGGACCGTCGTGGAGGTCTGCTCCGAGATTGCGAAGATAGCTTTCGTTCAGGGCAGTTGTCGCAGCGGCTGCGCGCTGAATTCGAGACTTCAAAGCGTCATTTTGGCTGAGAAGCTGTGTGAGTTCCGAAACGCGAGACTGAAGCTCCCTACTTTGGTGGTCGATTGTCCTGCTTCCTCGGAAAACGATTGCTGACAGCGAGAGAAAGAACGCAAGCGTGACAGTCGCCACCGCGCTCCAACTCTGCCATCGGGCCACGGACAGATCCGCCTTCAAACCCTGTGCAACTTCGTAAAATTCCGTGACAGCAACAACTTCACCGGACCATGGTTGCAGAAGCGGGCTATAGATCTCGAGCAGCGGAAGGCCAGACTCCCGCTCGGCCGCACTTTCGATATCGTCGAGTTCGTCGAACTCGGCAACAAGCTCTCCGCCGAATGCCTTTTTCAAATCCTCACTTGGCGTAAACTGTCCTCCGATTTGAGACGGGTCACTCGAATACAGGATCCGGCCGTCACGAGCCCATAGACGAAATGCTTTTAGCCGCTCGCCCAACGGACCTTGCGCAAGGGTTTCATCAAGGGCGCGGCTACTCGTCTCATCGAGAATATCGTTGCTCGCCATATCAGGGAGGAGAGGAGCAATTATGCTATCGACATATAGAGCTGTGGCAGAGGCGGCATTGCGAGTAACAGTCTGCTCGATAAGCTGTGTCACGAATAACCCGACAAGGGCCATCGCCGCCAGGGAGAATGCGCTGCCGGCGATGAAGAACTGCCGGGCGAGGGTTTGACGCCCCCAAAAAGAATAATGGGAGGTCGGTCGTTCCGATCCTGTACACGCGGGATCCGATGCGTTCACGCGCGTTAGCACCTTCTGTTCCCTTCGCCTCCATACAACACACTACCCAAAGATGATCCGACAAACGAGCAAACGAGGGGTTAGTTCCATGTGGGGGACCGCCTGCCGTCGGTAAGGATGGCAGGCGGAGTTGCGTCAGTTGAGTACCTGCACCACCGTGTAAGTGCTGGGATCGACGATGACCCTCTGCTTGTTTACCACAGCGTAAGCGTAGGTCGGGTCTTCGGGGATCGGAGTCAGCACCACGGTCTTGGGCAAGGGCTTGCCGACTTCCACCACTTCCTCGACGACGATCGTCTCGGATGGGATAGGTTGCTGCTCGACATAGGTAACCACCTTGCGCGGCGGCGGGTCAAGCGCAGTGCCTGCTATAGCGCCGACAACACCACCGACCACGGCGCCTACCGGACCACCGACGACTGCACCAGTTACCGCGCCACCGGCAGCACCGGTGACGGCGCCATCATTATCGTCATCGGCCATCACCGGCGATGTGAAGAGAGCGGCCGCGATAGCAGCCGATGCAAGAAGGTTGAGTTTCATTGTTCCACTCCTTTAGGTTGGACGGCAAAGGAAGCGGTTTGAGTGAGGAAGGTTCCGTCGTAGGACCAATGCCGATCCGATAGGGACAAAGGTCTGATCCGCGCGCCAGACCGGAACTATTTTTTCGGCCCGTCATTTTTACAGCGCGACATAACCGTTCGAAATGAGGACGTTACCATGAAAAAACTTTTCCTAGCCGCAGCGCTTGTCGGTGCGTCGACCTTTGGCGCCTTTGCTCAGACGTCCACCACGACGACGACGGAAGGCGACACCCCGGCGGTTGCTACACCAGATACCAAGAATGCGACCGCGCCGGTCGAGGGTGCCAATAGCTTCACCGAGGACCAGGCGAAGGAACGCATAAGCGAAGCAGGATATGCGGATGTCACCGGCCTGACGCTCGATGACAAGGGTGTCTGGCAAGGCAAGGCGATGAAGGACGGTAAGGCTGTGGCCGTCGCGCTCGACTATCAGGGCAACATCGTCGCCAAATAACCTTCACGATTCAGGAGATTTCCAATGAAAACCGTTACCGGACTGTTCGACGAGTATTCGGATGCAAGCGCCGCCGTCAGCGCCCTTGAGGCACGAGGCGTGCCGTCCAAAGATATCAGCATTGTTTCCAACAATGCCGACAAGCGACATGGCAATGACAACAATGCCGCGGAAGGTGCGGGCACCGGCGCCGGAATCGGCGCGGCCGTAGGCGGCGTTGGCGGCTTGCTAACCGGCCTCGGAATTATGGCCATCCCCGGCGTCGGTCCCGTCGTTGCTGCAGGGTGGTTGGCGACAACGGCTGCAGGTGCTGTTGCGGGAGCTGTGGCTGGCGGTGCCGCCGGTGGCCTTATCGGGGCCCTTACGGAATCTGGCGTGCCGGCAGAACACGCACATGTCTATGCGGAAGGTGTTCGCCGCGGTGGAACGCTGGTGACAGCGCGCGTGGACGAGAGCGCATACGCGGAAGCTGAGGCCATCCTTCGCCAAAATAACTGGGTCGATCCGACGGCGCGCCGCGCGGCCTATTCTGAGCAAGGCTGGTCGCGCTTTGACGACAGTCTCGACCCCTATGGCCCGGCGGAGATCGAAAAAGAGCGGCTACGATATCGCCGCTAGCTTAAAAAAGCAGGCGGCTCTGGAGCCGCCTGCCATCGTAGTCTGGATAATACTCAAAAATCGGAGAACAGTCATGAATCGCATCATTTACATTGTTGGCCTCATCGTCGTCGTCCTTTTAGTTCTTTCATTTCTCGGCCTGCGCTAAGCCGCCAAACGCGAACTACGCCGGGCGCTCCATGGAGGTGCAATTATGAAAACGTTGGCGGCCCTAATCGCGGGCCTTCTGCTTTCAATTTTTACATTTACAGTCGGGGTGCTCGGTTCCGTTTTCTATCTATCAACACCTGAACAGGCTTCGATTTCAGAAACTTCCGAAATATCGGATTTGTGGACCACAGAGCCCACCGTCGTCACGCGCAACGAGCAACAGCTGGAGCGAGATGCTGCTCGCCAGGAATCTGTTTTGCACACCGGATCGATCAGCCCCGACATCGAGAGCGTTGAACGAGAAGTTTTATCGAATGACGATTCGGACGCGCTGGTTTCTGGCTCGATCGACCAACAGGACAACCAACGTGCCATGACCTTGCCGCGCGAACATGTGCAATGGTGCGTGTCGAGGTATAATTCCTACCGAGTCGACGATGGCACCTATCAACCCTACCACGGTAAACGCAGGCTTTGTGTTTCTCCCTACATTGCAATTGATAGCGAAATGCCTCTTGAGGAAAATGGAGCCGCCGACGAGGTGCTTTCGAGCGCACGCCGTGCGCTTGGCGACACGGTTGTGACAGAAATCGTCGCGGACTTGGACAGCCATGTCTACAGGTGCAGCAAGCGCTATAGGTCTTACCGCCCTGAAGATAATTCATACCAGCCGTTCGACGGGGGCCCCCGGCGTCAGTGTCGGTAAAATCAATGCGACCTGGCGACCGCCAGTTTCCATGCTCAACTTCAGCGTCGGGCGGAATACGGCGAACGCTAAGACGAGCCCACAGGAGGCTATGTACGGTCAGCATATCTTAGCGCTAAAGTGGGTATTTGGATCACTGAAGCGTTGATGTCGGCGGTCGGGCCTGCAGACGCCCAATCGAATGGTCATAACGCATGTCTGTTTCGCTCCGGACCAGTCGGTCATCAAACCATCTGGCGCTCAGCAAAAGTCTCGGCCTAACGGTTGTCGTCGAGTGCATCGATCCGAAGCACAGCGAGTTCGCGTGACCGATAAAGCTCCCGATTCGTGCCGCAATCTCGTGTTTCATCCTTGTCATCAACCGCCACGACTGTGTAATTGGCCCAGACGCTCCGGGAGATCGCGTCGCTTTCAGCGTACACGGCGTCGAACTCTTCAAGGGGAGTGAGAAATTCGCCCAACTGTGTCGGCGTCGCTTGCTTCATAGACCGGTGGCCCGATTTCCTGTCCGAGCGATGAAAGATAAATAATGCCAACACCCAATCGACCCTGCAAAGACGCCGTGCTCGTCGAACTGGTCGCGGTCGAATGCACAGCCAAGAACATCGTCGACCTCCACTTGGTCGGCCAACCTGGTTGCCACGGGTTACAAGCAGGAATAGATTGTCAGCGCTCTCAACATGCTCGCCAATGCAAAGCGCCTCGAGTGCATTGGCGGCAGTCGGGTTCAGCTTTCGCGGTAACTAAAAGGGACCGCATTCTGCATGAAGGTGCCCCAATCGACATTCGTGCTGCAAAAGACGCTCGTTCGAACGGTTTTGCCAGGTCGCATAGGCTAATCGCGAATTTGGCACGTGTTCCTCGAGAGGGGCAGCCTATTCTTGGTCCACTGGGTTTCCACCAGCGTCGATATTGATTTCAACACGGGCCTTGTCGCTTGTGCGGTACTGGATCTCATAATACCCGCGGTCGCTCCACGACATTTCGTCGAGGCGCGCAAAGTCGGGCCTTGCTTCGATAAGCGATAAAATTTCCGACGGTTTTTTCCCCGCCTGCGGAGAGGATTTTTCGGCCTGCTGCTGGGCCTGTGCTGGCCACGCACAGAGGGCGGCGATACCCATACCGAATATCAAACTTCTCATAATGATCTCCGTTTCAATAACGGAGGCGAAACGAAGATCTCGAACGTAGGTTCCCATGCTTGATCCCAGGAGTGTGGGAACCGCCCGGGTCTGGAGGCGCAGGAAATGCGCGGCAGTGCCCGTTTTTCTCAGCCCCAGTAGGGCAAGGCGCCCGGAATCAAAAGGGCCGCAGAATACCGCGGCCCTCGAACGTCCCGTTAGCTTACCTGACTGCTAGTACGGCGACACGCATTTCGCCCTCACGCTCGCATAGGGGATACATGTGTTGTCGTACGCGCGATACGTCCTGTAACGGTTGGCGCACCATTGAGCGTGCGACCCAGCGCTGTACCATTGTTGGCTGCTAATGGCCCCGCTGATGATCGCGCCGGCGCCAAAGGCAGCCAGCGGGTATCAGAAGCCAGCGCTGTTGCGGCGGTAGCCTGCGCGGCGGTCGCGATAACCGCGATGCCCATTCCAATCCCGCCTTTCCGCGCGCCAGTTGTCGCCGCGACGATTGTCATGTCTGTCCCATCGCTGTGGTCTCTTTTTCGTATACTGAACCGGCTCCACGTCCGATCCAATCTCCAACCGGTGGGGACCAATGGAGGCGGCGTAGAAAGGAGACACGGACGTCATGGCCGCTATGCAGCCTACGGCGCCTAAGGCAATTTTGGAGATAATATTCATTATGGCAACTCCTTGGTTCAATTCCGTTGATAATAAATTGTCGCAATGAACCTGAGGGGAAAGGCGCGAAAGGCGTGTCGGATACCAACGCAAAATGATCTAGGAAGCTAAGGAGTTCTCGCCCCAAACTGAACGGGCGCGGCCGTGCAGCGAAGCTCCATCGACGTTTTCCAAGACGGCGACGAGTGGGTTGTCGTGCCTAACGCGAAGGTTGATTAAGCCCGGGGTCCTAGTTTCCAAGCTATGCTGAAAAACATATAATAAGGCGCGGAAATGACTTAATTTCATAGAGCCCGAGCTTGTTAGCAGGATGTATTTTAAGGCAAGGTTCGCTTCGCTCTCGCGGATCGTCAAGACCTCGCCATCGATTGAAACGACGAGCGCGGGTATGCTATTGCTGCTTGTCCATTCCAAATCCCTATGTTTTGTGTGGACATTGCAGCAGGCGGGGACTCCCCTCGAAATCTTTTCCCCGCCTGCTGCTGGTATCCGGCCGAAGCTGGCATTTCTTCCCCCCTCACACGCTCCATCCGTACACTTCTGTGTATGATTTCGCTCTTCTGTGAGCTTCCTTTGCGACGCTCCACGGAGGACCGTGTCTCCAAATTCAAGTGAGTTTCGTGATCAAAAAAGATGTACTTCAGCCGGATCGGGCTTGAGTTCCCTTGGAATAGGGATAGCCTATGGGGACCAGCTTGGCGGGCTTGCATTATTTCGCAGGCAACTGCGGCTTGTCGCTAGGTCATCTGTCGCAAAAGTCGTTCGATCTCAGGTGACAACGGCTCTGCATCGGAGTTCTCAGGCTGAGACCGGATCCGTGCTATCGCGTCCTGCTCGTACCAAGCGACAAGAGCCGATGCTATGCTCTCAGCTGCTAAAGAGTCTCTGGCCGCACCGTTTTCTTCGCACCATGCGCGAAGGATTCTCTCGAGCATCTCCAGATCTCCGGGCGACAGGGCTGCCTTTGATGTTGCAGTGGGTTGATCGCTCATATCAAGCTCTCGTTACAAGCTAATGCGAGCAGCAGTGCTCGAGTGTAGAGACTATTAGTACCGCCTTACCCGAGGCGTACGTTCTTTCATGAACTTCCAACTTCGGTTTCATAAGTGCCCATTATGCGGCAAAACCGAAACTTATCAGCGGCTTGAGCGACGCAGCTTAAGAGTCAGCGGGTAGAATCGACTCAAGACCGCCGCTTGCAGATCTGCAGCGCGTGACTGTAGCCTGGCTTGAATTTGCGTTTGGTTGCTTGTACCGACTCCCTCTCGTCGGTGGGATGGAGTAGGCTGTTAGGCCGCGCTGCTAAAATTTGGTACAATGGTTTCTGCGAGGGAGGACATCATGGGTATGCTTGACCGCTTGCTTTCGTCGCCAGAAGCATTCATCAGCGACGGGGGGATGTAGACAGACCTAATCTTCCACGACGGCGCCGAAATGCCACTGTTCGCCTCCTTTGTGCTGCTCGATACCCCAGAGGGGCGCGAGATGCTGCGGCGCTACGCGATTTCATATTTCGATTTGGCTCAAGCCAAGAGCCGAGGCTTCGTGATGGGCACGCCGACCTGGCGCGCTAATGGCGGCTGGGGGCCGAGGCTTGGGCTCGACGACGCAGGAATCCGTGACGTCAACCGGCGCGCGATCGCCTTCGCCCGCGATCTGCGGAGCGCTCATCCCTGGCGTGACCATATCCTGATCGAGGGAGCGCTTGGACCGGCAGGCGATGGCTATGCACCCGAGCAGCTTCTGACGCCAATCGAGGCGGCACGTCTGCATAGCGCCCAGCTGGAGACATTTGCCGAGGAAGGCGTGGACATCGCGTCGGCCTTCACCATCACCCATCCAGGCGAGGCCATCGGCATGGTCAACCGTGCGCACGACCTCGGCCTACCTTTCGCTCTCTCCTTCACGGTTGAGACAGACGGGCGGCTGCCGACGGGGCAGGACCTCGGTTCCGCGCTCAGCGAGGTCGAAGCCGCGACTGGCGGCTACGTTCGCTACTACGGGATCAACTGCGCCCATCCCGAGCATTTCAGTGAACAGCTACCTTCGCGCTGGCTCAACCGGATCGGCATGGTCCGACCAAACGCCTCGCGCCGCAGCCATGCCGAACTGGATGAAGCCACCGAGCTTGATGATGGTGACCCTGAGGAGTTCGGCGCGCTTTGCGCTGGCATGGCAAAGCGTCTTCCTAAACTTCGTGTCGTCGGCGGATGCTGCGGCTCGGACATCCGGCACATCAGGGCTCTGATTGCGGCGGGCATCTAAGTGCCGATCACCCGGACTTCGAGGGCAGACGCCAACGCAAAGGCCAAACAGGGGTTGCCTGATATCCAGGTGAGCCGTGCTTATAAGTGGGCGAGGTAATCGGAGGACCTACAATTTTCGATCCCGTCCCGTCGATGGAGCCGTCTGGAGGATAAGCAGGGCCTCCTCGCTTCTGTGCGGCGGGCACAACTACCCTAGTCAGGCCATGGTAAAGCGCTGTCCCCATTTCGGGCGATCTTCATATCGACCGCTCCACACAATCATAGCCGGGCAGTTACTCACTTACATCTGATCCACAGTGAACGGGATCGCAATTTCCTCAGCCGTGAATGGAGCCGAGGCGGCCCCCACCAGTCCGTTCGTAGGGTTCACTGTGCACGATTCCACTTCCGCCAAGCGCCTGGCGAGACCCCGAGGAGCCTCTTGAACGAACGACTAAACGCGGCCTCGGACTCATAGCCTACCGCACTGCCGACTTGCGCTACGCTCATTCCCCGCTCTTCCAGGAGGCGCGACGCAACCTGCATTCGCCACTGAACGAGGTAGTGCATTGGAGGCACCTCAACGAAGTGGACGAAACGTTCTGAAAATGCGGTGCGCGACAGCCCCGCCTCGCGGGCGAGAAGGTCGATGCTCCAGTTCTCCGATGGGCGGCCGTGGATAAGCTGGAGAGCCTTGCCAACATGTCGATCGCGCAGGCCAGACAGCCATCCAAGAGAGTGCGCCGGCAATGACTCGATGTAGCAACGGATGGCCTCGACAAACATGAGTTCACTGAGTTTGGCTAAGATCGTCTGATTGCCCGCCCTCTTGTTTCCTCCCTGAGCGAGAGCGTGGACGAACAGGTCAACAATCCAGCTCTCCTGGTCCGGAGGCTTGCGGACCGCGAATATCGGCGGCAGGGCGGAAAGAAGTGGATTAAAGGGTCTGTTGTCGCACCCAAGGTAGCCGCAGATGAATCTCGTCTGCTCGTCACCGCCTCCACCATGGATAAGTTGATAGGGTAGCTGTTCATCATCCGTGGGCCTGTAATAGATGCCCATGTTTGGTTTGCCTGTCCCGCCAGGCGATGAGCTCATGATGTTCGGCGCTCCTCCGGGAAATATAACCACGTCACCAGCGTTCATTTTGATGGCTGGGGTCGGGTCTCTGTCTATAGCGGCCCAACAGGAACCTGAAATGACAGCGTGGAAGGAGATGACGTGCTCCACGCCGGGCATAACCGCAGCGGCGATGTCGGCCGTGCTCGGTGACGCGCCCACCCAGGGCGCACTCGCACGGATGTCGAAGAAGAGCGCTCCGGATAAACGAACTGTGCGCAGTACGTCTGACAAAACATCCATCGCAAACGCTCCTTCACGTTACGACGTCAAATTGGGAACAAGCGCGAACTCCCAAGCATATTAGGGCATCATGAAGTTGTTCTGCAACAATCCCGCTCGTGCGTGTTCCAGACAGGCAAATTCGCCAAAAGATTGCATGAAATTTCCTTCGGTCACCCGTTCCGATCAGACGAGCATGGAACTCGGACGATCAGTCATGGAAACCCGCCGGGCTACGCCTATGATCGAGTGTCAATCGGCATTGGGAGGGTAGGATGGATAGCACAGCGATAAGCGAATTCGCCACCGACTTGCGCGGCAGGGTCATCCAGAGAGGCGACCCGGACTATGAGGATGCCTGCGGTCTGTACAACGGGATGATCCTCAAGCGACCCCTTGTGATCGCACAATGCGTGGACGCGGGCGACGTTATCACCGCGGTCAATTTTGGCCGTGAACAAAAGCTCGACATTGCAGTCCGTGGAGGAGGTCACAACGGGCCTGGTCTGGGGAGCGTGGACGACGGTATCGTGATCGACCTGTCACCGCTGAAGGGCGTACGCTTCGACCCTCGGGACAACACAGTGCGCGCCGGGGGCGGATGTACAACAGGTGATGTCGATCATGCGACCCACGCCTTTGGGCAAGCGGTACCCTTCGGTATTATCTCGACAACGGGGATTGGCGGCCTCACTTTGAGCGGCGGACACGGTTACCTCACCCGACAGTACGGTCTCGCTATCGACAACCTCATCGAAGCCGATGTCGTTCTGGCGGACGGTCGCCTGGTGGTCGCAAGTGAAACCGTAAATGCCGACCTGCTCTGGGCGCTGCGCGGCGGTGGCGGCAACTTCGGCGTCGTCACCAGTTTCCTCTATCGCACCAACCCAGCTAAAATGCTATATGGCGGGCCGATCGCCTTTGACATAGAGCAGGCCGCCGACATCATGCGCTGGTACCGCGAGTTTCAGGCCATATCGTCTCCGGAGTTTTATATCTTCCTCGGCCTTCAGGCGATCCCGCCGACCGAGCCATTCCCTGAAGAACACTGGAACAAAAAAATTTGCCTCTTGCTCGTCGCCCACAACGGTCAGGACGGTCAAACCCAAGTGGACAAAGTACGGGCAGTGCTGCCCACACCACTCTTCGATTGGTGCGGGTATCTCCCCTATACCGCCCTGCAAACCATGTTCGATCCCTTTTACCCGAAGGGCCTGCAATGGTACTGGAAGGGCGATTTCGTAAAGACGCTGCCCGATGAGGCGATCCCCATTCACATAGAGTGTGCGAAGAAAGGCAACGTGTTCTCAGCGATGCACCTCTATCCAATCGACAAGGCAGTTCACAGTCGTAGGAAAAGCGAGACCGCGTGGTCGACCCGAGACGCGACATGGTCCATGGTCATTGTTGGGATCGATCCAGACCCTGAAAATGCGGGGGTCATCAAGTTGTGGGCGCGGGATTACTGGAACGCAGTGCATCGCTTCGACCTTCCTGGTGCTTATCCAAACTTCATGATGGATGACGAGGGAGATCAGCGAGTACGGGCATCATTCGGCGAGAACTATCAACGCTTGGTCGAGTTGAAGCTGAAGTTCGACCCGACCAACGTTTTCCGTGTGAACCACAACATCAGACCTTAAGTGTATCGCAGGCGTTCTAAGAACGTCGCGGTGGGCCCGAGGCGGATGATCCAAGCTCAACGCTGGAGCGCGGGTGACCGATTGATGCTATGTTCGCCTGGCAATCCAGCGACTGGGCAGGGACTTTCCCGCCATTTCGGACAATGCCTTCAGAAGCGCCGTGTGAAGCCGTGTTCCATCGTGGCGGGGTCGTCGAGCTGACCAGGGCGGCACACGAAGTGGTAACCCTTTCCGAGGGCGAGAAGCTCCGCCTGCTCGGCCGCGCCTATGTCACGATACGGGAAAGCTGGCGGGTTCTGGTGGAATCTGTGCGTCTTGGGCGATCCGCCGAATCCATGGACCTCAATCCCGTGCACCTCTACGACGACGAGATGAAGGCTATCCTGCTCGAAGCCGCAAAGGCCATTTGGGAGATCGACGTCGCGATCGCAGCAAAAGGCGGCATCGGCCCACCAGCGGCGTCAGCGACGAGAGATCGGTGACGTCCGCCTGCTTAGATCGCGCGGACGTTTTCCACTCTAAAATGCTGGTTACCAGTGGCTGCGGAATCATAGTGTTCAAGCGGAACCATTTTCTCAGTTTTCTCAACACTGGGGCGCTATGGGGCTGATTTTCAAGATCTGGAACCCATAAGCCGCCTGTCTACCTCCGGCCCCATTCTGTCGTTCCGAGAGCAAGTGGTTGGCTGGGTTGGAAAGTAGCCAACGAATGAGCGGGTCAGCGGTTCGTGTCCCTTCAAGAGCTTTGCGGCCCCATTCCAACTAGTATCGCTCTCGCGCCGCTCGACGAGTGATTGCCCGCTCGCCGATCGGTCTGAACCTAACCGCTATCGCTTCACCGCGACGCATTTGACCTCGGCAAGCAAGCCAGGATGTGCGAGTTCGGATACGCCAATGCGGGTCCAAGCGTAGGTCCCTTTCGGGAAAACTTCGTTCTTTGCCGTCCGGAAAATGTCCATGTGCTTCGACATCTCCACATGGTAGCTGGTCATCTCCACCACGTCGTCGAAGGTGCAGTCCGCGGCCGCAAGGACGATGCGGAGGTTTTCCCACAAAGCGCGAAACTGTTTTTGCGGGTCTTCGATGACCTGCAGGTCACTGGTGCGGCCAACTTGCCCCACGACGTAGATCGTATCGCCGACCTTAACCGCCGGGGCATACCCTGCGCGGGCGACGATTTCGCGCATTTCCTCCGGGATGATGACTTCTCGATCCATCGCCCTGCCTTTTTCCTGTTCAAGATAGGCGGCCCAGTCAGAGACGGGCGGCGCCATAACGTGACGACCTTCTCCATAATCTCAGAAAATACCGCTTGCAATAGGAACTGAATGGTTCCATATTGGCTACATGATGAAACGCACTCAAACATCCCCGTCCGTTGGACGCCCTCGCGAATTCGAACTGGATGACGCAGTTCGCAAGGCGATGGGCGTGTTCTGGGACCGAGGATATCATGATGCGTCATTGCCCGACTTGCTTGAGGGCATGGAGCTATCGAGAGGCAGTTTCTATAAGGCGTTCGTAGACAAGAGGGGCGTCTATCTCCTTGCGCTTGATGTCTACGTCGACGATGCTGTTCGCAAGACTGGGGAAATCCTGCATTCCAACCCGTCTCCAAAAGCTGCAATCAAAGAAGCATTTTCGCGGCAGGTGGAAGAGTCCTCGGGCAGGGAGGGGCTGCGTGGATGCTTTGTCGTGTTGTCGGCTGTGGAAATGCTTCCGGCAGACGAAGAGGTTTCCACTCGAATTGCGCGCCTGTTTCGGCGACTGCAGAACTTGTACGCGGCCGCGATCATCCGAGCTCAAGCCCTGGGTGAGATTGATCCTGGGTTGGACGAGCGAACGCTGGCGAGGTTCCTTGTGTGTCAGATTCAAGGAATGAGAGTTTTAGGGAAAACAGGAGCGGACCGCGACGCCACAAAGGCGATGGTCGACTTCGCGCTGAAACCGCTTGGCTGACTTCAATTGGGAACCAACTGGTTCCGAAAGTGCGCATCTGTACGAGCCGATTGATCGGCTTTGCCAACCGACATGGAGAGACTTTTGGAGCATGTCCGTAATCTTGAGCAAGCCCCTGACCCGCGCAGATGGACGGCATTGGTTATCCTGTTGACGGGCGCGTTCTTGCCGCCGCTGGATTTCTTCATCGTCAACGTGGCGCTGCCCTCGATCCGTGAGGATTTCCACGCCTCCGCATCGACCATGCAACTGATCATCTCAGGCTACGCCACCATCTATGCTGTCATGCTGATCACCGGTGGCAGGCTCGGGGACCTCTATGGTCGCCGGAATGTCTTCCTGGCGGGAATGGTCGCGTTCGCAACCGCTTCTGCCCTATGCGGCTTTGCCTGGTCTCCAGCGGTATTGGTTCTCGGCAGGATCCTTCAAGGCTTTGCTGCGGCCATTGTGGCGCCGCAGGCTTTGGCATCCATCAATGCCATTTTTCCAGAACACGAGAAATCAAAAGCTCTCAGCTTCTACGCGCTGACATTCGGCATCGCATCGATGGCGGGGCTATTTCTCGGTGGCGCTCTGATTGCGCTCGATATTTTCGGGCTGGGATGGAGGGCCATCTTCCTCATCAACCTTCCGGTGATCGCCATAGCTGCGCCGTCTGCGGTGATGGTGCTGCGCGAGACGCGATCAGATCGCGCAAGCAGACTGGACCTTGGCGGAGCAGTGCTGATTGCACTCGCGCTCTGTGCGCTAATCGCGCCGCTCATCGAGGGCCGTGAACATGGCTGGCCGGTCTGGTCGCTTCTGCTGCTTGCCGCCTCCCTGCCGCTTCTTTTCCTGTTTTGGCATCATGAACAAAAGGTAGAGGCGGCTGGAGGAGATCCGATTCTCGCACCGCGCCTTCTTCGAGCTCCGGGCTTGAAGCGTGGGTTGCTCGCGGCGCTGTTCTTTTATGCCTTTGCGGCCTTCTGGCTGACATTCTCGGTCTATCAACAGGGCGGCCTTGGTCGCACTCCTTTCGAAGCAGGACTTGCAATCCTTCCCGCAGCGGTCGGATTCGTTCTGGGGCCATTTGCGAGCGGCTACATCTTCCGCCTTTTCGGTCGATATTCCACCGCCGCAGGCATGTCCTTGGAAGCGACCGGATTGTTCGGGACGGCAGCCTTGATCTCGTTCGGGGCGCCAGAATTCCTCTTCGTCGCACTCTTTGTTATTGGTGCCGGACAAGGGATTGCGCTTCCCAATCTCGTGAGAACAGTCGTCCAGCGCGTTGATCCGGCGCAGTCTGGTTTGGCGTCCGGCCTGGTCAACTCGATGCTTCAGATTGGGGGCGCCTTAGCGACAGCCGTGATCGGCGGATTGTTCTTTTCGATCCTCGGATCATCGACCGATGTCCGATCTATCGGCCATGCCTACAGCGTCGCAGCAGTCGCGATCGGTCTTTGTCTTCTCACTGCAGGGTGGCTTTCTGCCGACCTCGCACCGAAGAAAGAGGCCGTCCGATGAGCCTGCCCCTAGGCGGCTTCGGTCATCGGCAGGCCCGTTGAGGGCAAGACTGCTCCCTATGCCTCGCCTGCTACCAGCACACAATCATCTCCCCACAGAAGCCCAACATTTCGAGGTAACCTCCATGGACATCACCCCCGACCTTGCGCTTGCCGGTAAGCGAGCGCTCGTGACTGGTGCAGCACGCGGTATCGGTGCGGCCATCGCGCTGAAGCTGGCTGAGAATGGCGCCGATGTTGCGATCACCTACGAGAAGTCGGCCGAAAAGGCCGAAGCTCTCATCGCCGAGATCCAAGTGATGGGCCGCAAAGCTGTCGCCATCCAGGCCGATGCCGCGAGCGCCGAGACCGCGGCGGCCACTGTCGACCGGACCGTCGCTGACCTCGGCGGCCTCGACATTCTGATCAACAATGCCGGCGTCCTGTTCGCCGGCGACTTTGCCACCCAGCCGCTGGAGGAGATTCAGCTACAGCTGGACGTCAATGTTCGCGGCGTCTTTTTGATCACGCAGGCGGCGCTGAAATATATCCCGAATGGTGGTCGCATCATCAGTACCGGCAGCAATGCAGGCCTGGCGGTCCCGTTCGCAGGGATTGCGGTCTATGCAGCGACGAAGTCCGCTCTGGAAAGCTTTACACGTGGTCTCGCGCGCGAGCTCGGTCCGCGGGAGATTACAGTCAATCTGGTTCGGCCTGGGCCAATCGACACCGATATGAACCCCGCCGACGGTGCTCTTGCACCCGCTATCCTGCCGAGTCTGTCGATTGCCCGCTACGGTCGCACTCGAGAGGTCGCAGAAGCCGTCGCCTTCCTCGCCGGACCGGGCGCCGGGTACATCACCGGCTCAGGCATTCTCGTGGACGGCGGCATAAGTGCTTGAGCAGGATGTGGCGCAACCCGCCGCCGGCAAGGATTTCAACACACGCGATTTCGCCGCAGGATTGGAGATAGTCATGGAATACACGCGCCTTGGAAATACCGGCCTTGAGGTTTCCCGGCTCTGCCTTGGGTGCATGACCTATGGCGAGCCCGATCGCGGAAGTCATACCATTGCCGTGCGCCCGGATCAGGACACTTCGCATCCGGCGGAAGAGCACCGTGCGAGCAATCGCCGTGGCACTGGTCTTGCTCAGGGCATCCCGGATGCTGGTGAAAGCATCCTGATCGGCTTCGTAGACCGGGACCAGATAATAGCGCTTGTCGAAATAGACGTCATCGATCTTGCCACACGGAATATAGGCTTCTCATCCGATACTGCCCCGTCTGTGACGGGTTCGAAATTACGGATAAACCGATTGCGGTCATAGGCTCCGGCTCGCGGGCTTTCAAAGGTGTTGTGTTTCTTCGTAGCTATACCAAGAACCCCACTTAGGTATCGGATTGTGGCTGAGCATGGGTTATCCGCGGAAGAGGCGGGACGGTTGGAAGAGTTGGGGTGGCCGTGAAGAAGGGACCTGTCGAATTCGTTTCTGCTGAAGGGGGCGCGATCGAAACAACCGGCAAGTGGCCAACGTTTTTCGTTCGCGGCGGTATACCCCGCCCTTGGCTCTGATGTGCGTTCTGACGTCGCGGAGCACGCCGTTGATCCGTCCGTAAAATGGGCCAACGTCGATTAATCTAGATGCCTGCCTGAGGGTGATCCGAACGCATTCCGACTTCCGCCGAGCGCCTCCACATGACTGAAAGTCGTAGCACGGGTCTTCACAGTGTCCCAACCGACAGCTAGCCGGATAGCATCTGTGCGTGGTGCAGAGTTCCGGTTATTTCTCAACTGCGTTCGCTATCCCCAAGGCCTGCATACCACTCTGCGTAGGCAGTATTTTTGGCGAGGTGACGATTGTAGTCCGGGTCGCCGTCCAGCCACCAAACCGGTCCGCGTTCACCGAGAGCAATCTTCGCCATATCGACCCGCCGTCGCGCGTCGGCACGCGCCACTGGATCGGCTCCGGCCGTTCTTACCGCCCGGCGCGCCATCATGAGTTCCAGCACGAGGGCGTCGCGCTTGTCACGGTCAAGCGCGGGGTTTGACTTCCTCCACAGACGACCTCTGACAACGAAATAGCGGCCGTCTGGAGTGTCGGGAAATGCGTTCTTCTTCATTCACTCGCCTCCTCGATAGAAGAAGGAACTTTCGAGCGAGGCGGAGGTTTCCTACCAAGATCGCGGCGTGTCAATCGGACACGACAGAGATGGTGAACACGGAGATTTTTCCGATTTCTCTCCGTGGGCAACGAAACGCCAGGCGAGCACCCAACCTGTCCGCCGCGATCTGACCCGAAACGGAAGCCGCAGATGATCGACCCTGCCACCGGTGAACCCGGTACAACCGAACGGAAGGTCGAACTCGACCAGACGGTGGACTACGCCGTCCAACTGCTCGGCTGGGAGCGCGCGGAATTCCTGGCGTCAATCATCGAGGTAGCGAACGTGAGGTTGGCGATGCTGGACGAGGAGGCGCGCCTGGCAGGTGGGACTCCCGTCGGCGACGAAGGCAGCGGCAAGCGCTTACCGTGAAGATAGCAACCTATAACGTCAACGGCGTCAACGGCCGCCTCGAGGTCCTGCTGAGGTGGCTGGAGCTTGCCAAGCCCGATGTCGTATGCCTCCAGGAACTGAAGGCTCCCGACACGCGGTTTCCGGCGCGGGAGCTCGAGGCGGCGGGCTATGGCGCTATCTGGCATGGGCAGAAGAGTTGGAACGGCGTGGCCATCCTCGCTCGCGGCAAGAAGCCGTTGCTCACCCGGAAGGGGCTCCCCGGCGACCCGGACGACACGCACAGTCGCTACATAGAGGCGGCGGTCGACGGGATGGTCATCGGCTGCCTATACCTTCCGAACGGAAATCCGTATCCTGGCCCGAAATTCGAGTACAAGCTAGCGTGGTTTCGCAGGCTTGCCTCCTATGCCGCCGAACTGCTCGAACTGGAGGTCCCCGTGATCCTTGCGGGTGACTATAACGTCATGCCGACAGAGCTGGACGTCTACAAGCCCGAACGTTGGACAAACGACGCGCTCTTTCGAGTTGAAGTTCGCTACGCCTTTCGACAACTCGTCGAGCAGGGCTGGACCGACGCCATACGAACGCTACATCCACACGAGACGATCTACACGTTCTGGGACTACTTCCGGAACGCGTATGCCAGGAACGCGGGCCTCCGGATCGACCATTTCCTGCTCAGCCCCGACGTCGCGGCGAGGCTATCGAAAGCGGGTGTCGAGAGGAAAGTTCGCGGGTGGGAGCACACGAGCGACCATGCGCCGACGTGGATCGAACTCTCGGACAAACCGAAACGAGGAAGGAAAGCAAATGGACGGTGACGACTGGCGCACGGCCTTGCGGCTCGAGATCGAAAAGGCGGTAGACGACGCGGTTATCGCCGGAGGGACGCAGTCCGACATTTTCGGGGAAATCCTAAGCGAGGTCGATCGGCTGCGCGCGGCCCTCGAACGCGATCCCGACCCGGCCGAAGACGATGCCGACGAGATCAGAGAGCCTTCGAACGACTGGCCCTCCGCCGAGCGGTGAGCGACCGGGACGAACCCTAACCGCTTCTCTTGGTCTTCATCTCGCTTGCGACTGATTTGCGAAGGGCGTCCATGATGTTGACGACGTTCGACGGGGCAGCGGCCTGGCCCTTGGCCTTCGCAGGCTTCTTTGGCGATCTGAGGGCCTTCTTCTTGTCGGCGATCAGTTTCAGGAGGCTTTCTTGAATGGGGTCACTGACCATGTCCGGCGACCACCGCTCCGTTTTCTGCTTGATGAGTTTTTGCACGAGGGGGACGAGATCAGGGTCGGCTTCGTCCTCGATATCTTCGAAGTAGTTCTCTTCCGGCCGAACCTCGTCGCCGAAGCGGAGTGTCCATAGCACGATGCCCTCGTCGCGCGGTTCGAGGATCACGGCGCGCTCTCGATGGCCGATCACCAGCTTCGAAACCCCGACGACCTTATCGGCCTTCATCGCGTCACGTATGACGGCGAACGCTTCGTTTCCGACCTGGTCGTTGGGGACGAGATAATGCGGTGTATCGAGGTAAACCCACTCGATGCTATTGGTCGGCACGAATTTCTCGATGTCGATTGTCCGAACCGTATCGAGAGCGACCGCATCGAGATCGTCGTCGGTGAGAATTACGTAGTCGTTTTCCCCTCGGGCGTAGCCCTTGGCTTCGTTTTCTTCCTTCACGGGCTTTCCGGTCACGGAATCGATATACTGGGAGACAACGCGGTTACCAGTCTCCTTGTTGATCGTATGGAAGCGAACCTTCTCCGCCTCCGAGGTTGCGGGGGACATCGCGACGGGGCATGTCACGAGCGAAAGCTTGAGATAGCCCTTCCAGTACGGTCTTGCCATTGCCAGGTCTCCTAGCTCGCTTTGCGCTGCGACGCGGCCGATACGCGCGGTTTGGCGGTGGATGCGCGCCGGGGCTTGCCGCCGTCCTTACCCGCGTTGGTGTTCGCGGCGGTACGCTTAGGCTCCGCCCCCTTCTTCGATAGTCCCGCACTCTCTCGGAGTGCCGCCAGGAGGTCGTTGGGCTTGGATACCGCGACGGGTATGCGCTTCGGCAACGCCTTGCCTTCGACCTTGGCCTTTACGAGTTCGGCGAGGGCATCCTCGTAGCGATCGTCGAAGGCCGCCGGGTCGAATTCCCCCTTCTTCGTCGAGATGATGTGTTTGGCGAGGTCGAGCATCTCTCCCTCGATTTTCAGTTTCGGCACCTCTTCGAACGCTTTCTTCGACGAGCGCACCTCATAGTCATATTGCAGTGTCGTGGCGATCAACCCGTTGCCGTGGGGACGGATGAGAACCGTGCGGAGACGGCGAAACAGCACCGTTCGCGCGATGGCGGCCACCTTCGACTTCCGCATGCCGTCGCGGAGCGCCGCGAATGCGTCCTGACCGAGCCTGTCCGGTGTGAGGTAGTAGGGTTTATCGAAGTAGACGTCGTCGACGTCGGAGCAGGGGATGAAGGCCTCGACCTCCAGCGTCTTGTTGCTTTCCGGGATCGTGGCGGCGACTTCTTCGGGGTCGACGAGGATGTACTGACCGTTCTCGATTTCGAAGCCCTTCGTCTGTGCCTCCTTCGGAACCGCCTCCTGCGTATCGCTGTCCACGAACACGCGGTTAACGCGATTGCCCGTCGCCGTGTTGATGGTGTTGAACGTGATCCGGTCGGACGTGGAAGCCGCGGTGTAGAGACCGACCGCACAAGTCACCTCGCCGAACTTGATAAACCCCTTCCACTGCGCTCGCTGTGCCATGACGCTTTACTCCCAAGACTGATTCGCGAATCAATCATTACGGAGGCGATTCGTTCCGCGCAGAAACGAATCGTTTTTCAACGTCTTATCGGTTCTTATGGATTCTCGACTTGAGTTGCTAACACCTCGTTTATCAGTCTTCTCGCCCAGCGAGAAGACGCGAAGGTTCGGCGAGATGTTGCCACTCCGCGCATTCTACGAGCGGCGGAGCTGACGGTAGTTTCCTCAGAGTGTCACGACGGCATTCCACGCCTGTTCAATAGCGAAACGCAAATCCTCGGTCCCATATGGCTTCGTGACGACGACCGCATCGGACGGGATCGCCGCCGACCTCCGGTCGTGTCCGGTGGCATAGACCACACCCACTGACGCCTGTCTCTTGCGCGCCTCGGTCGCAAGCTTCAAACCGTCCATGTCGGGCAGCCCCAGATCGGTGACAAGCACATCGATCGCGCGCGACCCGAGGAGTTCGAGCGCTTCGCTACCCGATCCCGCTTCGGCGACCGAGTGACCGAGCTCGGCGATCATCTCGGCCGTATTCAACCTGATCAGCATGTCGTCTTCAACAAGCAATATGGAAAGCGACAAGGATCGCGCCTCCTCTACGGGTGAAGCGGCCATCGGAGATGATCCGGAGGCCTGAAAGCGTTGCGCGCGATTGGCAAGGACATGCCTTAGCTTCCGGGCGAGCGCCTCGCGCGTGTACGGCTTCGACAGCAGTTCCACGCCCGCGTCGAGCCGACCACCGTGAACGATCGAGTTTTCCGTATATCCCGAGGTGTAGAGTACCGCGATATCGGGTTGCCGTTCACGCGCCTTCTTCGCCAGTTCCGGGCTTTTCAACGTGCCGGGCATGACGACGTCGGTGAACAGAAGATCGATGGCGATACCCGCTTCGACGACATTCAGGGCGGCATCGGCGTTCGGGGCTTTCAGCACCTTGTAGCCGAGGTCCGTCAGCGTCTCGACAACCGTTTCCCGAACCTCGTCGTCGTCCTCGACAACCAGAATCGTCTCCGTGCCGCCGACGATCGGACCAGAGTGCAACACGACTTCCCGATCCTCCTTCTGCGCTGCGCGCGGGAGGTACATCTTCACCGTCGTTCCATGGCCGACCTCGCTGTAGAGTTTAACGTGACCACCGGACTGGCGAACGAACCCGTGCACCATGGAGAGGCCGAGCCCCGTTCCCTTGCCCTCTTCCTTCGTCGAGAAGAACGGCTCGAACACGTGCTGGAGGATGTCTCCGGGAATACCCATTCCCGTATCCGTGACAGACAGGACAACGTATTGCCCGGCCGTGACCTCGTCGTGCGCGCGGGCGTAGTCGTCGTCGAGATAGGCATTGCCCACTTCTATCGTCAGTTTGCCCGCACCGTCCATCGCGTCGCGCGCGTTGATGGCCAGATTGAGCAGCGCGTTTTCGACATTAGTGGGGTCTACCAGGGAGTTCCACAGGCCGCCTGCGATGACGGTTTCGATTTCGATCGCCTCGCCGAGGGAGCGGCGCAACAGGTCGTCCATCCCCTGGACGAAGCGACCGATGTTGATCACTTTCGGATCGAGCGCCTGCCGCCGTCCGAAAGCCAGGAGCTGGCTTGCCAGCTTCGCACCCCTGCTGACGCCAGCAAGCGCGTTCGTTACCCGGCGCTCGGCCTTCTCGTTCCCGCTCACGTCCCGCATCAGGAGCTGGAGATTGCCGGCCACGACCTGAAGGAGGTTGTTGAAGTCGTGCGCCACACCGCCTGTGAGCTTGCCGATGGTCTCGAGCTTTTGCGACTGCTGGAGCTTCGCCTCGGCCTTTCGACGCTCTTCGATCTCCTCGGCCACGCGGCTCTCCAGGGTCTCGTTGAGCTGACGAAGCTGGTCTTCCGCTCGCTGGCGGTGGCGAACCTGCCGCTCGAGGTCTTGGGATCGCTCCAGGAGAGCCTGTTCTGCCATGCGCTGCTCGGTAACGTCGGTGTGGACGCCGACCCATTCAGCGATCTCGCCGTTTTCCGCGATAAGCGGAACGGCGCGGATCGCGAACGAGCGCCACACGCCGTCTTTCCGCCGAACGCGATGCTCGTGAATGAATGTACGCTTCTCCGCGACCGCCAATTCCCATGCGCTGACCGTCGACGCGCCGTCTTCGGGATGCACGGCATCCGCCCAGCCATATCCCTGGTACTTCTGATAAGTCTGTCCGGTGAGCGCGGCCCAGCCAGGCTGTTCCCCAACCATTCGTCCGTCGGCGCTGTTGGTCCAGAGAACCCCGTGCATGGCATCGACGGCTGCGCGAAAGCGGCTGTTGCTTTCGGCGAGATCGAATTCGAAACGCTTGCGGTCATCGATGTCGATGATAAGGACGTAAATGCCCTCGACGCCGTTTTCCGTTTTACGCGGAACGTAGCGTGTCTCCGCATGACAGTTCTTGCCGTCCGGGCGCATGATGGGGGAGTCGGTGACGACCGTCTCTCCGGCTAAAGCCCGTCTGAGGAAGGGAAGGCGTTTCTCGAAGTATTCCGGAGCGATGATGTCGCTGACACGGCTGCCGACGACCTCGGTGGGACTGCGGCCGAACCATTCCATGTAGGCGTCATTGGCGAACCGATAGACGAGGTCCCTATCGACAAAGCCCACGAGAATCGGCAACGCGTTGGTGAGCCGCACAAGCTCCGACCGACTCTCGGCCAGGGCAGTCAGCGCGTCAAACTTCTCCGTATTCTCGAGAACGGTGCAGAGCACGCCATCTACCCTCCCGTCCTCGGCGTAGATCGGCGTGTAGAAAAGGTCGAAGATGACGGTCTCTGGCTTGCCCGCCCTGTTCAGGACCATCGGCTGGTCTCTAAACGCCTGGACTTCGCCCCTGAACCCGGCTTCGAGAACCTGTCTGTTCCAGTCCCAGATTTCCGGCCAGATATCGGGGACATGCCCGCCGAGGGCTTGCGGATGATAGCCCCCTGCGATTTCCGCGTATCCGTCATTGTAGATCATGACGTGGTCTTCGCCCCACATCAGAACCTGCGGAATAGGCGAGTTGACGATCGAGTTCACCTTGATCCTGAGATGCTGCGGCCAGGTCGAGACGGGTCCGAGGGACGTCTTGGACCAATCGAAGTCGCGCACCCGGCCACCCAGTTCGCCGCCGCCGATCGGCCACTCCGCCGCGCTCTCCATTCTCAAAGCCATTTCGTCGCCCATCCCCGTATACGTCAGCGGGGATAGATAAGGCGATTTCGCAGTTTTTTCTAGCCTCGCCATGTAGTTAGGCTGACCGCGTGATCCGTGAATGCCACGTCGACGAATTTAGGGCGTGACGCTCTCGCGAATGCCTTGCCGTGTGCAGAACCACGACATGGCGATGTGTGTCAGCTCTTCGTATTCGGCAGAGCCACGATTTCCAACTCGGCGGTGAACACGGTCCCGTCTCTCCGCTCGTAGATGTGTTCGCCGTGCAATTGGCTGATTACACCGCGGACCAGTCTGGTGCCCATGCCCGCCGCCGATATTGTCTTATCGAAGCCGATCCCGTCATCCGCGATTACAAGGCATGCCCGTCGACCGGAAAGTCTTTTCAGCGAGATCGAGATCACGCCCTTGCGTTCTCCGGGAAACGCATACTTGAGAGCATTCGTGACGATCTCGTTTGCGAGGAGTGCGACGGGTGTCGCGTGGTCCGCGGTAATTGAGATGTCCTCGATATCGTAGGTGACGCTGACGCGATCGCCGCATGCCGCTATCAAAGTGTCGACCACGGCGGGGATCAGGGCCTTCGCGGACACAGCACTGAACTGGTCGTGGCTGTAAATCTGTTCGTGTACGGCAATCATCGCGGAAATGCGGTCCAGCAACGACTGCTGCATGTCTTTTGGAAGTTGCTGGGTTCTGATGAGCGCCTGCACGGACTGAAAATTGTTCTTAACCCGATGGTGGATTTCCCTCATGAGAAGCTGGTTCTCCTCCAATGCCTCGGAGAGGCGCGCGGATTTGGCGGCGTCCCGTGCGTGAAGGTGCCTGATCCATGTTCCGGCCGCGAACGATCCGACGGCGGCGAGAACCAGAACTGCCCCCGCCACGAACGCGTCTTTCCAGAACGGTGCCATCCCGGCCGCCGTGCCCGCCGATCCCACTGCGACAAAATCCGTTCCATCGACAACCTTGTAGGCGACGATGCGACTGACACCGTCCGCCGGGGAGACCGCATCGTAGGTTCCCGAAGAGGCCTTCGGGATGAGATCGGTGAAAAGAACGTAGTTCGCCATATCGACCGGTCCTGCCGGCGGCGGAAAGCGGGCGACCAACTGGCCGTCGCGACGAATGATGCCAACAGTGGAGTCAGGACCGAGATCGACTGTGGTCCAGACCTCCGCGAGCAAGTCGCCCTGAAAGGACACCATCGCGGCCCCAGCGAACTGGCCATCACGTTCCAATCGGCGGCTGAAGACGAAAATCTGCTGGCCATTCAGACGGCTCACCAGAAGACTGGAAACATACGTCGGTTCCCCCTTGGCAAGCGCCGAGAAATACTCGCGGTCCGTGATGTTCATGGGTTTGATCGCGGGATCGGTCGATAACAGCGTATTTCCGTTGCGGTCTACGACATATGCCTGGACGGTCCCGGGTAGGTCCGAAATCATCGCATCGATGTCCCTCACGGTGTCCGAGGCGATCCCTATGTCGGGTCCCAGCGCGCTGTCGATTTTCTGAAGCGCCTGCCAGGCAAGGGCGTTTATCCATGTCACGTTCGTCGCGACGATCTTCGAGGCGGCGATTGCCCGTTCCTGCGTGCGTCGGACGGAAGACGAGTAACTTTCATAGAGCCACAGGCAAAGAAGAACGAGCAGGGCGGCGAACATCGCCACGATCACCGCCGTCGCCGCAGTGGCGATCTTCTGCGAACCAAACCCCAGCTTCATCTGTTTTCCCACCCGCGTGCGTTTCTCCTTGAATGTAGTGAAACACCAAGGAGTTGTCACCGGAGCGGGAACGAACGGAGGAGGTCGCGCGCACAGGTACCGTGGCGACGTTTGGACGCCGCCACGGTGTCAGAGCGTAGTCTCGTCAGATAACATCGGGCCTTGAGGAAGGATGACCCGCATGCCCGTTGGCACTGTCGTCATCGCCGTCTTCCGCAGGAAGTTGGCCATCCGGGGTCAGGTCGTTCACCGCAGTCGGGAGTTCCCGGCTGAGGCGCTTGAGGATTTCCTCCCGTGAAAGCCCTGTTCTGGCTACAAGGTCATCGAGGATTTCGGGGCCGAGCACTTCCGACAACTGAGTGTCGTCGATGGGGGCGTTATCGCCTGGCTTTACCCACGTGTCGGCCGTTTCGCCCTGACCCTTCTGCTGGAACTGGCGGAGCAATTCGCCAAGGCTCCCCGCAAGGCCGCCCCCCGCAGCTCCGGTAAAGAGCCCGCCGAGGCCACCGAGGCCGCCGAGACCTCCGCCCGTGCCGGAGTTGCCTGTCAGGCCCCCGAGGATGTCGCCGAGGCCGCCGCCAGACTGCGGTTTTCCGTCTGGACCGGGCTGTTGTGGGTTACGCAGGCCCTTCAGGATTTCGGCGATCTTGTCACGGTTCTGATAACCCGCGACGGCCAGTACGCCCAAAAGCGCTTTCAATGCACCGCTTGCCATTTCGTTTCTCCTTCGTAAAGCGAAAGGCCGGAAGATAAGAGCTCCCGGCCTCGACAAGTCCCAGGGATTAAACGCCGCGCGCCACGTTCTCCGTGACGATGACATTACGCTTCGTGCCGTACGAACCGCCGAACCACGCCGCGATCGCGCCGAGCGCCAGGGCGATGAAACCGAGGATCGCGCCGGCCGACACCGCCGCGGTAGCGGCCTGAGCGGCTTCGATCGCCTGCTGTTTTGCGGCTTCGACGTTTTCGCGATAGGTCTTCTCGTACTGTTCGACCTGCGTGCGTGCCTGATCGACAGGGATGCTCTGCGCGCGTGCAACAGCTTCCGCGGCCCGGTTTCTTGCGTCCTCCGCAGTCGCTTCGTCGCCTGTTACCAACGCCTGAACCGACGTCACGGCCGCAGTCTGAAGTGCCTGGGGATCGTTGCCTGTCGTCGACCGTATCTGCTGTTCGATCCCTGCCATCGGGTTTGTGGAATCCGCGAGAGCGGGAGCGGCCGCGGTGACTGCGGTTGCAGCCGTGTGGCCGACACCGCTAACGATGCTCGTCAGGCCGTTGAAGGCGCCGCCGATGAGTGCCCCGACCGAAGTCGTGAGGAGGTAGAGTACGACGAGGGTTGTAACGGCCCAGGTTGTCAGCCCGTGGTAACCGCCTGTCGAGGTGCTTGGACGGCCCGAAAGCCTGCTCGCGACGTAGCCGCCGAGAAAGGATGCAATTATTCCTGCCACGACGAACCAGATACCTCCGCCGATCGAGAACGTGCTGGCAGCCGGATTATCGGACGTGGCGGGGTCCAACACCGCAGCGCCGATGCCAACGCCCAGTAGGTTCAGCAGAAACTGGGCGGCGAGCGCTATCGCCACGCCCGCAAAAATCGCGCCCCAGCTGACCTTGTTAATAGCCGCGGTCGTCGAAACGCCCGTCTGGACGGTGTCGTGGGGAAGGGCGGTAGGAATGGGAATCGTCATCTGGCGTGCTCCAAGGCTAAACATCACGGGTTCGTGATATGCGGCCGTAACGCCCTGGGGGTTCACATGTTCCGGTCGGCGAGGTCACGGCACTTCAGGGCTGGCCCGCCTCCTGGGAGCGAGTTAACTGTGTAACGAAACACAGAGGCAAGCATGGCACAGCGTACACCCATCTGCTCGGCGGCTATAGCGGCGGGCAGGCGGAATATCTGCGCGTTCCCTATGCCGATGTCGGCCCGATCAAGGTGCCAGACGACCTGAGCGACGAGCAGGTGCTGTTCCTGTCGGATATCTTCCCGACCGGATACATGGCCGCCGATTTCTGCAACATCCAGCCGGGCGACACGATCGCGATCTGGGGCTGCGGGCCTGTCGGCCAGATGGCGATCAAGTCGGCATTTATTCTCGGAGCCGAGCGCGTCATCGCCATCGATACTGTTCCGGAACGACTGGCGCTTGCCCAGCAATCGGGAGCCATCACCCTCGATTACATGGAGAAGGACATCTACGACCGGATCATGGAACTGACCAACGGCCGCGGTGCGGATGCCTGTATCGATGCCGTAGGCACCGAATCCGATCCCGCTGCCAGCTGGGATGCCCGCATCGACCGCATCAAGGTCGCGACCTTCATGGGTACCGACCGACCGCACGTCCTCCGCCAGGCAATCCACTGCTGCCGCAACTTCGGCAAGGTCTCCATCGTCGGGGTCTACGGCGGCTTCCTCGACAAAATCCCGATGGGATCGGCAATCAATCGCGGCCTGACCTTCAAGATGGCCCAGACGCCCGTCCAGCACTACCTGCCGATCCTGATGGAGCGCATCCAGAACGGCGAGATCGATCCGTCGTTCATCATCACGCATACGGGAAGCCTGGAAGACGGGCCGGACCTCTACAAGACGTTCCTCGAAAAGAAGGACGGCTGCGTCAAAGTCGTTCTCAAGCCATAATAAAGAAGGAAATGATCATGGGAAACGCACTCAATCAGCTCGCCGTCGTCACCGGGGCATCATCAGGTATCGGCCTGGAGCTTGCGAAGATCGCCGCTGTACGGGGCTACAATCTCGTTATCGCCGCTGATGAAGGCGATATCGACGTTGCCGCAGACATCCTGCGCTCGATCGGCGTATCAGTCGATGCGATGCAGGTCGATCTTTCCACCAAGGAGGGCGCCGCGGACTTCGCGCGCTTCATCGCTGACAAGGGGCAACCTGTCGATATCCTTTTGGCAAACGCCGGCAGAGGACTTGGCAAAGGTTTCCTTGATCAGGATCTCGATGCGGCGCTGCATGTCGTCGATACCAACGTGACGGGGACCGTTGCCCTCATCCATATCATCGGCAACGAGATGCGCGCCCGTGGTGCGGGTAAGATCCTGATCACCGGATCGATCGCCGGCTTCATTCCCGGCACCTATCAGGCGGTCTACAATGGGACGAAGGCATTCCTGAACTCTTTCTCGTTTGCCTTGCGGCATGAACTGAAGGATTCCGGCGTCACCGTGACGTGCCTGATGCCGGGCGCGAAACCCGGTTCTTCGAGCGGGCGGAGATGCTCGACACCGAAGTGGGGCAGTCGGAAAAGGACGATCCCGCCGATGTTGCCAAGGTCGGGTTCGACGCTTTGATGAAGAATGAGGGCGATGTCGTTGCAGGCTGGAAGAACAAGCTCCAGACGGTGATGGCGAACGTCACGCCGGCGGGAATGCTGGCAGAGCAACACGCCAAGATGGCTGCTCCGGGAACGGCGAAGAAATGACGCCTTGACACGCCAACGATACGTTTCGCCGGCCCCTCGCCATCTGGATCTGCTGACAGCTCCAGAGCTGCTGGGGCGGCGCAGACCGAGGCTTCAACCTCCTAGGCGTGCGGTGACCGATGTTTCACGGATTCAAACTCGAAGTGATCCCAGTGGAATCGGGTGATATGCGGGTGCGACACGGTGGCTCCGGGCCGCCCTTGCTCCTCCTTCACGGTCATCCGCGAACGCATATGACATGGGGTCGTGTCGCGGACCTGTTGTCCTCCAACGAAAGCCGATGGCTTAGGAGCGCAAACTGAGCATTTCACGGACTTTTTTCGCAAGCGCGTCGATCGCAAAAGGCTTTGTTATCATCTCCATCCCTGGCGCGAGAAAATCAGCGCGCGACGCCGCTGCGGCGGCATAACCAGTGATAAAGAGTATTTTCAGCGATGGGCGGGCTGAGATCGCGATCTCCGCCAATTGCCTTCCGTTAAGTCCCGGCAACCCGACGTCAGAGACCATAAGATCAATGCGTCCCGGGCCTTCGATGACAGGGATCGCCTGTACGCCGTCAATCGCTTCAACGACCCGATATCCAAGTTCCTTGAGGAGGTCGACCACCAAGATGCGTACGGAATTGTCATCCTCTACAACAAGCACTGTTTCCCCTTCGCCGCGGGGCGGGGCGCCTTCCTGCTTCAGTGCGGCGTCATTCGACGCACCCTCGTCGAAGCTCCGCGGTAGGTAAAGCTTGATTGTAGTTCCTAGACCGACACGGCTGTAAATATGGACATGTCCACCTGACTGCTGGGCGAAACCGTAAATCATCGAGAGGCCGAGACCGGTTCCCTGACCGATGGGTTTGGTCGTGAAAAACGGGTCGAACGCCTTCTCGATTGTCGCTTCCGACATGCCTATGCCGGTGTCGCTGACGGCGAGCACGACATAGCTCCCCGGCTTCAACGTTTCTCCTTGAGCCAGATCGGATGCTGAAAGGACTACGTTACTTGTCTCGACGGTAAGTTTGCCGCCTTCCGGCATCGCGTCACGCGCGTTGATAACAAGGTTGAGAACGGCACTTTCCAGCTGATTATGATCTGTGACGGCCTTCCAGGTATCGGGCGCAAGATTGATAAGCAGTTCGACCTGCTCGCCCAGGGTGCGACGGAAAAGATCCTCCATCGATGTCACCAGCCCATTCACATCAACCGGTTGGCGGTCAAGAGGTTGCCGGCGGGAGAAGGCCAGCAGACGATGGGTCAGGGCTGCCGCACGTTCGGCTGAGGACGTCGCCGCATTGATGAATTTGTCCAATTCGTCCAGACGGTTTGCTGCAATGCGCCTCTTAATGAGCGACAAGGCTCCGATCACGCCGGTGAGCATATTGTTGAAGTCGTGCGCGATGCCACCTGTAAGCTGCCCCACAGCTTCCATCTTCTGCGCCTGGCGCAACTGCGCTTCGGTTTGCTCGAGAATGGTCTTTTGTTCCTTCTCCAACGTGACGTCGCGACCGTAGGCAAATATCCGATCGTCCTCCCGCGACGTTCTCCAGGAGATGGTGCGCGGCGCACCGTCGATACTGGATACACGGATTTCGAGATCATTGTAAACATTCTCGGCCGCTTTGCGCATTTCTGCGCGGACGAGATCGACGTCCTCGGGCCACACAAAATCGACGATCGGCCGGCCGATGACGTCGTCCGGATCGTGGCCAAGTATCTCCGCCCACGCCGGGCTGACGTCCCGAAATACGCCGGCGATGTCGAGCACCACAAAGAGGTCACGCGAATTGTTCCAGACGCGATTTCGCTCTCGCATGCTCTCTTGCGCAAGCTTGGCGAGGGCGTCGTTGGCCGCGTGCAGGCTTTCCTGGGTCCGCTTGGCATCGGTGACATCGAAGATCACCCCGACATAACGTCGACCGCTGCTCTTGATGTCATCGACATATTCACCGCGGCGTGCCAGCCAGCGCTCGGCGCCGTCGTCGGCGCGTGTGACGCGAAACTCGATGTGCCGATCATTCTGGAGGGCATCGGGATCGCTGAGGTCAATCACCCGCTCGTCGTCCGGGTGAATGAGATCATTCAGTGTTCCGATGGGGAGGACGCGCGTCGGGTGCAGGCCGAATAGCCGGCAGAACTGCTCCGAAACGCTGATCGTGCCATATCCGACGATATGCTCGAAGGTGCCTATCCCCCCGGCAGATTGGGCGATCCGAAGCTGCTCGCTGATGCGCTTCTGCTCGGTGATGTCGACCAACATGCCGGAAAACGTCAGAGGATCATCATTTGCATCAAGGATAGTCTGACCGCTGGCATGAACCCATCGATATCCACCGTCATTTCGGCGAAGTCTGTATTCCTTGGACAAGACCTCTGATCCCGCCAGCATGCCGGCGACGGCGAGCTTTACCCGCTTGAGATCGTCTGGATGGATCGAGGTGAAGAATCGGTCGGGAGAGGTTCCGTCTGCTAGCGTGAGGGGGTCTTGCTGCGTCATCGCAGCAAATCGTGCATCTGCAACGAAGCGTTTGCGCGGGATGTCCCATTCCCATCCGCAAGTCTCACCGGCCGCGTCCAGGGTCAATTGCAAACGGCGGCGCGCACGTTCGAGTTCGGCTTCGATTTGAACCAATGCGTCCGTTGCCTCGCTCATATCCTCAGTCATGACCAACGCCGATACGCATCCGCGCCCTTCATTCGTTTTCCGTCATCACGCGATCGATAAATGAAGCGATGAGCTGTTTTAGGTTCTCCAGCGACGGCAGGTCCATGATCATGGCGATGTAGCCACGAATGTCGCGTTCCCGGACGGAGAAGTTGATATAGAGGAACAACACGAAGCTCTCTTCGCCGCCGCTGACCAGGGTCTCGAAGAGTAGCGCGCTGTCCCCACGGCGAACGTTAGGCAGAGACATTTTCAGCGTGTGCTGCAGCATGTTCGCCATCGAACCGAGGCAGCCATTGAGGATCACATTGCCGGTTTCAGCAAGCGCTTCGTCTTCCATCTCGATCAGGTCGGCTTCCGTCATGTCGTCGCCGACGATGGCGCGAATGAGAGACAGGCCGTTGCTTTCGGGGAAAATGAGCAGCGCCCGGCCGGAGAAGGGGCCTTCGAACTGCTGTTGGACGGCGATCAAGGTCTCGCTTTCACGCTGGCCGATCAAGGAAGCTGCCGATTTTCGGGTCACGACTTCGACAGACGGCACGGACAGGATGACCTGCTTGTTGACCATCTTACGCAAGCTTGCCGCGGCTCGACTGACCCCGATATTGACGAGCTCCGTCAGCGCGTCGCGCTCAAGTTCATCGAGCTCCAAGGTGTTGCCGCTCATGCTCCGGCCTTCTTCAGCCGAAGCGCCGCTCCGGATAGAAAACCGGCGAGTGCTTCCTGTGTGACCGGCTTAGCAACGAACGTTGCATTTAGCGCGCGAACACCGGCGATGATCTCGTCCTGAACGTTGGCGGTGATCACGGCGATCGGCATATTGGGACGGAGGGCGCGAAGTTCCGACGCCAGTTCCAACCCATCCTTGTCCGGCATGTTGAAGTCGAGCACGGCGACGTCGATCGGCTGCTCCGCAACGATTGCCAGGGCTTCATCGGCATTGTTGGCCTCAACGCGCTGCCACTCGGGCTGAAGCGCTGCGATTGCCTTGCCCGCCACGATCCGGGCCAATTTGCTGTCGTCCACGAGCAGGACTGTAATCGTCATTTCGCACTCCAAATAGTCGTCGTAGTCTGCCGGCTACGAGCCTGAACTACACATATTTGCATGACCAAACGTTCGCAAGATTTACGTCCGCTATTCTTGGCTTTCTTCAAGATAGGCGCGAAACGCCGGCAGCACCTGACCAGATGTAAAGGATGACGCAGGTGTGCCAGTTACGACCGGTTTGAACACCATAAGGGCCTGCCAGAGAGCCGTATGGATGCTCGTGGCCCCGGCGAGATCCACAGGCAGGTCCTGTCGACGCTCAAGATATCCGACGAGGTTTTCGACCTCTTCGACGCCGCACGCTCCCGTCAATGTGATTGCATCGTCCTGCAATGTGACTGTCATTGGATGAGTTCCTCAAGGTTCAACACCAGCAAAACCTTTCCATCCCCCAGCAGTGTCGTGCCCGCGATGCCGGAAACACCTTTGAGAAGGCCCGTCAAAGGCCGCGTCAACGTTTCTGCCCGCTCGGCGATTGCATCGACGCCGATGCCTATCAAATCGGGTCCCACCTTCACGATAAGGACTTTGAGGTCGCCGGGGGTGGCGTCTGGCAGAGGCAAATGCAGGAGGTCCGACAGTATGAGCAGGGGGATGGTGCGATTGCGCAGCATGAAGGCACGCCCGGCCTTGACCGGCTGGATGGCGTGCATCGGCAACTTTTGTGTTTCGATGACGTCGGCGATCGGGACGCCATACCTTTCATCGCCAACCTCGACGACCATCAACCGCGTCATCGAAAAGCTGATCGGCAGCCTGAGGGTGAACGTGGTGCCGGATCCGACTGTGCTCCGCAGGTCGACTGTGCCGCCCAGGCTTTGAATTGAGCGCTGTACGACATCGAGGCCCACGCCGCGTCCCGACAGGTCCGTCACCGCGGCGGCTGTGGAGAAGCCGGGGGCAAAGGCGAGCTGTAGGATCTCCCGTTCCGAGAGCGTTGCCGCCTGGCTTTCGCTCACTAGGCCTCGGGCGATGGCCGTTGCCTTTGCTCGTTGTGGATCCATGCCGCAGCCATCGTCCGCGACCTCGATTTCGATTTGGTCGCCGCGTTGGCGCGCGCGCAAGACCAAGTGGCCTCTCGCCGGCTTGGACTGCTGGACGCGGTCTGCCTCCGCCTCGATGCCATGATCGAGGCCGTTTCGGATGAGATGCAGCAGCGGCTCGAACAAACTCTCGACTATTTCGCGGTCGGCTTCGACGGTTTCGCCTTCAATGACCAGGTCGATCGTCTTTCCAAGCTTCAACGCTGTTTCGCGGACAAGGCGGGGAAACCGGCGGAACGTGTGTTCGAGCGGGATCATGCGCGCCTGTGTCACTGCGCTATAGAGCGAGGCGACGAGACGCTCGATGTCAGTGTGGCTCGCCGCGATCTGCCTCGCAAGGGGGCCGTTGCCGTGGTTGCGGGCATCGTCCACGAGAGGAGCGAGCCTGTTCTTGGCGGTGATTAGTTCGCCGGCAATTTCGATCAGTCTGTCGATCCGTGCTGAGTCGACGCGCATGATCGAACTCGGCCGCACGGATGTGTTATCCGAAACGGCTGTCGGCCCGGCTCCGCCGGCCGGCCCGGAGATAGGCTCCAGTTTCACCTGGTCGGGGATGAGGCGGAAGACGGCAACGACCTCGGCAAGCGAACCGGCCGAGATGGCTTCGATCAGCAGATTGGAGCGGAAGGGATCGTAGGCGCCGGGCGAGGGAGCAGGCTCCTTGAGGGAAACCGAGAGATGCCGGATCGCGGGCAGTCGTGCCATCGTCGCTATTGGATCGTCGCCGCTAAAGAAGCATTCAGCGTGCGGTTCGTAACGTATGGCAACGACGGTCTCGTCATTACCCGACGATGCGAAGCGCTGATACAGGGACGTGGCCCAATCGGGAATGGATGTCCGAGCGTCTCCTACGGCGTCGGCGTCATGATCTGCCGTTTCCACCGATAGAAGCCCGAGCAGACGGGGCGCCTGCCTCTCCTGCGCATCCGGCAGGAGCCCCGCCTGGGCGATGCCGTCAATGCTGTCGTCAATCCATGCAATCACCGCTAGAAGAGGCTCGAGGAGATTGGCGTTTATAAGTATTTTTCCGGCGCGGGCCTGGGACAGGAGGTCTTCAGCCCGATGCAAAACGCGCAGCATCGGGCCGAACTCGAAAAGAGCGGCAGAGCCCTTTAGCGTATGGATCGCCCGGAACGCGCCTTCCAGCCTGTCACGACCCGTCGGATTCCCTTCAAGCGCCAGCAGATCGTCCGATGCTTGTTGAACGAGCTCGCGCGCCTCGATGGCGAATTGGGCGATCAACTCATCCATTCACCCGTCCCCGTCTCTCGGTAAACAATGGCATCCTGGAAGCGCACCGGTTCAAAGGTTTCCGAAATGCGCGACATGGACTCCGTGTGGCCAAGGCAGATATAGCCACCGGGATTGAGCAACCCATGCAGGTTGCGGGCGGCCGTCTCGCGAGCGGCCTCGTCGAAATAGATCAAGAGGTTTCGGCAGAATATCACGTCGAAAAGACCAAGCGCTGCGAGGCTTTGCCGGTCGATGATATTGCCCTTGGCAAAGATGACGGATTCGCGGAGGTCGCTGATCAGTCGCCGCTGCTGGTCCTCTTCCGGTTCGAAATATCGCTCGAGGATATCCGCCGGAAGGCGTGAGAGGGATCGGTGGCCGAAGTATCCTTCAATCGCCTGCTGCAAGATGGCGGTATCGATATCCGATCCGACGATCTCGATATTGTAAGCGTCCACCAGCCGCCAATTCTCAAGCAGCCACAGTGCGATTGAATAGGGCTCCTCGCCGCTCGAACAAGGCATGGACCAGATTCGGATACGATCACCCGGACCTTTCGAGCGGATGATGTCCGGCAAGATGGAATTGCTCAGGCAGGCCAGCTGGTGCTGCTCACGGTAGAAATAGGTCTCATTTACCGTGAAGCTGTTGATCAGAATTTCTGATTCGCGCATGTCGCTGCGCAGGAGCGAGATATAGTTCCTCACCGTTTGTGCCTTGCGCTGATGGATCAGGTCGGTGACGCGGCGCTCGATATAGTAGCGCTTCGTCTCCCCGAAGACCATTCCGCTCCGTTTATAGATTATGGCGCAGATTTCCTCGAGGTCCGCCGCTGAGAGCCTCGACGGGTGTTCAGCCGGCACGAGCGGAGGAGGTGCCATCAGCAAACCCGATCCGCAAGGGAGGCGCCGATCTCATCGACACGTTTGACCTCGCTCGCGCCGTCGAGCCGCACCAGTTCGCCCGGCATGCCCCAAACGACAGCAGTTTCTTCGGCCTCGGCGATTGTATAGCCGCCGGCCATCCGCAAGGCCGTCATCGCGGTCGCACCGTCGTTGCCCATGCCGGTCATCAGGACGCCAACGAGATCGCCCGGCGGGACGTGCTTCATCGCCGACAGAACCATCCGATCAACGCTCGGATGCCATCGGTAGTTGGGATCGCTCGGGGCCGGCACTGCGACGAGAAACCCCCCTCGGCAAGACACGAGCATATCGGCGTCACCTTTTGCAATGTAGATGTTCGCGGGCTCGATGCGTGTCTGCTCGGTCACCTCCCTGACCTTCATCGCGCACAACTTGTCCAGGCGTCGGGCAAGGGCACCGGTGAAGGACCCTGGCATGTGCTGCGCCACAAGGATGGGCCACCCAAAGTCCTCTGGCAAGTGGGCCAGTACCGCGTCCAACGCAGGTGGTCCACCGGTCGATGCGCCGATCAGCACGAGACCCCGTTTGGCGGGCCGCGTAGGGTCGATGCGTTCCGCGCTGGGAAGACGCACGATGGCGGACTGCCAACTTGCGGCCTTTCGTCCGAGACGCACGCGCTCGGCCAGCCGCAAGCTGCGGCGAATGCGAACGGTTGCGGCGGTGCGAACCTTCTCGACAAGCCGGGGTGTCAGCGCGTCGATCTCGAGTGAAATCGCGCCGGTCGGCTTGGCGATGAAATCCACGGCGCCGATCTCCAGGGCCGTAAGGGTCTCCTCGGCGCCCTCCGCTGTCAGCGAAGACACCATGACCACGGGGCAGGGGTGCTCGAGCATGATGCGATTGAGACAGGTCAGGCCGTCCATCAAGGGCATATGGATATCGAGCGTGACGACGTCGGGTCGGAAGCGCGGGAGGATATCGAGGGCTTGGACGCCATCGCGGGCGAATTCGATCTCGAAATCCCCTTCTGCCCGGAAGATCTGGCCCAACAGTTTCCGCATCAGGGCGGAATCCTCGACGATCAAGAGACGGATCACGGACCGCCTGCCAGAGTGTTGCCATCCGTGATCGCGGCAACGATATCCCGCTCCGCCCGGGTCAGGAGCGCTTGCGGATCGATCAGAAGGATCATGCGACCATCGGATTCGATATGTGCGATGCGATCGAAGACATCCGTTTGATCGGAGGAGAATTCCGGTGCTGCGGACAGGGCGGTCGATGAAACGGCTTTCACTTCTGAAACGCCATCGACGACGAAGCCCGCCTGGAGGGGTCCGAGCGTCAGAATGATCGCGCGCGCCTTGACCGTCTCAGCTGCTGCGGACGTTGCGAAGCGGGTGCGCTGGTCGATCAGCGGGATGGCCTTGCCGCGCAGGTTGATGACGCCCATCACGAAATCCGGCGCCCCGGGCATGCGCGTGATTTCGCTCGGAACCCGGATCACTTCATCCACCGCCACAATCGGCAGACCATAAACTTCATCGCCGAGCTGGAAGATCAGCAACTGCTCGATCGCATCCTGCGTGCCCGGCCTCGCCTCCACGGATTCTGCTCCTGTGTTTTGTTCGATCGCCTGCGTGACGGCATGGTGGCCGAAGAGCTTATCGGGGGACAGAATGGATATAAGCAATCTTTCCTCCACAACCCGGCCGATGGCGGCGATCTGTCCGTTTCCGCGTCCGCGCTGCAGCACCGCCGGCACGACATCGATCGCCTGTTCCGGCAGCCGTCGAATGACATCGACCTCGTCGACGACAAGCCCGATGCGGTCGCCTTCATGCTCGACGATGATCATGTAGCAGCCCTCTTCCCCGGTACGCCCGATTCCAAGGAGTGCGGCGAGAGACACCAGTGGTAGAACGCCGTGACGCAGCTGAAAAAGTCCGATCAACGCACTCGCCGCATTGGGGATCGCTGCAACTTCCCCTGCAAGCAAACCGACCTCGCGAATGTCCGTGAGCGGCAGGCCGTAAAGCTGACCGGCCACGCGAAACGATAGCAAGACGGTAAGCGTCTCGGTCGACCTGTCTTCGGTCTCAGCCGTGGCAAGCGTGCTTCTGTCGACCGGCTTTCGTCGGGCGACCTTGAACGACGCGTCGAGCAAATCCCCCAGTCCCTGCAAGGGCGCTGAGGCGTGGTCGGCGGAAACGCGAAGGACATCGTCGACAAGCAGGCCGACCGCTCCGCCGTGATCGTAGACGATGATCCTACCATCATTTTGGCGCGCGTCCGGGCCGCAATCCAAGATCCTGCGCATCGAGAGCACCGGTACGGGGCGGCCGCGCAGGTTGGCAATGCCGGCCAGCGCGTCCGGGCCATGCGGCACCCGGGTAATGGCAGGCACCCTGACCACCTCGAACACCCGCCGCGCGTCGATCTCATGGCGCTTGTCTCCGACCTGGAAGACCAAGCGCCGATCGTCTAGTCCGGCCGAGGAAGAGAATGCTGTCATGATTTCAGCTTCCGGAAATCTGCAGTTCATCTGCCAGGGATGCGATTTCCTCGACGGCAGCCGCAAGATCTTCCGAGCCGCGCGATTGCTCGCGTGCTGCCGTTGCAGCCTGTTGCGAAGCGGCACTGGCCTCCTGCGCAACCAAAGCAATCTGCTGCGTTCCCGCTTGCACCTGTTTGGCAGCGACAAGGATAGACTGCGTGGCCTCGAGGATCAAAGCGTTGCCCCGCGCCAGCATTTCTACATCGGCTTCGGCGGCGACAAGGCGTTCCAGGATGAGATTGCTCTTGGCAATTTCCGCCTCGCAAGCCGTAACGATTGCTTCAAGTTCGCGTTGAACGACCGCGATCTGTTTCTGGAGCAGACGCACGATGTCCTTGACGCCATCGATGTTTTCCGCCGCGTCCTGTGCAAGTCTGCGGATGTCCGTCGAGACAATCGCGAAGCCCCGTCCCGCGTCGCCAGCCCGTGCCGCTTCCACCGAGCCGCTAACGGCAAGCATGCTCGTCTGCACCGCGACGAGAACGATCCGATCTACCGTGCGCTCGATCTGGAAACCGACCTCGCTCAGTGACGTCAAGTCGACCAGTGCATCGCGTGTATCCGCAAGCGCGTCGAGTATACCGGCCGCAATTTCATTGAGGCCGGCTTTGTTATTGCCAATCAGCAACCTAATTTCTTCCGCCCGCGCGCTCGCCTGCCTCGCGTTTTCCTGGGCATGCGAGGCGCTTTTCTCAATCTGTGTCATCGCGGCATTGGCTTGCTGTGTCGCGGCGGCCTGAGCCTCGGCGCCACGGCTGATCTGCTCGATCGCGATGAGGATTTCACCGGCCGCGCCCGACAGCTCCTGCACCGTTGCAGACAGCTCTTCCGCCGCCGAACTCAGTTCTTCCGCTCTGGAACCCCGGCTGGTCTCGTTCATAAGTTCATCGGCAAGGATAGCAAGTGCCTGTGCGGTCTGTTGGCTCTCTTCAAGCGCGGAACTTTGCTGAACGACCGCCCTTTGTGACTGCGCTGCCGCGGCCGACTGCTGCTCGGCGGCGGCAGCGACGGTTTCGGCACCTTTCTGCGCCTCGCGTGTGGCGACTTCGGCCTCAATCGCCGCGATCAGGATGGACTGGCTGTTCGCCGAGAGGTTCGTCAGACCAGCGCGAACGCCATGAAGCTCCTCGGAGACCATCCGTCCAGCCTTCGTCTGGGCCTGAGCCTTCTCCGCTGCGGCGGCAATTCGTGCAGCAATCCGAGTAACACCGCCGACGATCGTTGCCGCATGCTGGCTGACGTCGCGCGAACTGCGTTCGGCAATTTCGGCAAGCGCGCGCACCTCGTCCGCGACGACGGCAAAGCCCCGACCATTCTCACCAGCGCGGGCCGCCTCGATAGCCGCATTGAGAGCGAGCAGGTTCGTTCGATCCGAGATGTCGGCGACCGCCGCAGTCGTCGTACCAATGTTTTCCGCCTGGGATTGAAGCTTGGCGATAGTCGCGACAGATGCGGTCTGCCGGGTGGCATTTGCTTCGATCGCCGAGATCGACGACTCGATCTGCGCGGCGGATTCGAAGACTGACGTTTGAAGCCTGTCGGTGCGACCTCGCGAGGTTTCGGCTTCGGAGCGGGCTTCGGAAAACCGTTCGGAGAGGTGGGTCGTTGCGGAGAAGGATTCATGGGCTGCGCCTGCCGCCTCTTCCGCCCCGCTTGCGATCTGCTCCAGTGCGCGCCGAAGTTCTTCAGCTGCCGATGCGGCCTCGGCTACCCCGGTCGCGAGTTCCTCTGTCGCTGCGCCGATACGCTCTGCCGCCTTCTGTCGGCGGAGGCGAGTGCGGTCCAGCGATCGGCGGGTGGTGGCGGCCTTACCGTCATTGAGAGCCAGGGGCTCGACCTGACTGGTTTTGGCCGACGTAGCCTTCGCGGCCAGTTGAGATGTCTTCACCAGTGCCATGGATAATCCAATATCTCAGAAAGCCTCAGGGCAAGCATGCAAGGAAAGAGACGGCTGCACACTTGGAGGCGGCTTATTAATCGTATTTTTATGGCGTAAAGGTCGAACCGACGCAATCAGTACCAGCGTCTTGCGTCAGATGCCCTCGGATATGGTTTATGACGCGGCTAATTTCATAGGGTTTGAAGAAAAACGGCAACTTCTTAGGCAGGTCATTGAGCGGGACTTTCAGGTATCCCGACGCCATCGACAATCGAAGGTTGAGATAGTAACGCAAGGACCGCGCGCGTCGTTATAGCAAATTGCCTTTTGCAGGGGTCCAGCTATGGCGCAACAAAAAACCTGAGATTCCTCCGGTGTTCGACCTCGAACCACATCAAGTGGCCCGAGATCGTGTCGACGCAGGAAGCGGGGCGCCGCCAACTCGTCATCTTCAAACATGCCAGTTTTCAAGATTTTCGCTGTAGGGCTGACGGCTGCGCCCAACCTTCTGTCGGAAAGGCAAAATTTCGGCGGAACTTAGAAGCAACGACCGGATTAAGAGAGGGTTGAAAACGGGAGGTCACAATGAAGAAAATTATCGTCTTGAGCTGCGTCGCACTTTCCTTGGCCGCTTGCACCGCTACCGAGCAGGGGGCGGGTGTGGGCGCTGCCACGGGCGCTGTCATTGGCGGCGTTGCGACGGGGAACGTGCGCGGGGCCGCGGTCGGCGCGGCAGTTGGCGGTGTCGCAGGGGCCCTTATCGGCAATGTTGCGGGCCAACCAGGCCGTTGCTATTACCGTGACCAGTATGGCCGCCGCTATGTTGATCGCTGCTGACCGCATCGCGTGAAGGAAGGCGAGTGTCTTTAAATCGACTTAGGGAATAGGCGTTGACTTTGTCGGAAGCGGTTCGAACGCCGTGGCCATTATCATTTCTGGTGCGGTCCGTTCCGGAGGGTCGCTTACTATTGGCATTGATCTTCGCTAGACGACCGCGTTCATCGCAGGCAGCGCGTTGGTGCGCGAAGCGGGCTCAGACGATGGAAAGTCCGGGTTAAGGCGCGCTTTCGCGCGTCGTAAAACTCTGGGCGAAGTCCGTTGTTCGGTTGGCGTGGCTAGCCAATGTAGGGCCAATCGAATGAATTTCTCCTCCACGCGGCTACATTGACGGTCGATGATCATCCGCTCCAATTTAGGCAAGCAGCGCCAGAAGCACGACGACGGGAAAGGCGACCCCGCCCAAGGCGATCAGCCGCCCGGCCTTCTCCGCCGACAACGGCGTTTCGCGCCGCCGCCCGGCATGGAAGAAGCGGCCGAGCACCGCGACCCAGCTCAGCGCGCCACTCACCACCATGACAAGAAAGAGCTGAAAAACCGCCGCGGCCTCCTCTTCAGCCGGGTCGAGCGCGACTGCACGCGAGTGCAGCCGCTCAGCGGGACCAGCAGGATAGGGAGGGCCCGTGGGGGAATCGATTTTGCTCCTGAGGGCTTTCTTTGAGCGATATCCTCGGCTCCGTCCCTAAGCATGTGGAGGACGACGCCAAAGCGACTCGGCCAGCAGGACGCGCCTTCCTAATAGGGCGGCGCGTCCCTTTGCCGAGCTTTATTTGGCGGGCTGCGATGCCTTGCCGAGCTTCACGGATGGCTCTCGGCCCCATACGCGCAACTTGCCCAGTTCCGCCACGAAACCGGAAAGCCCATCCTCGCCGGGAAGGGCAAG
>NZ_WHSB02000013.1 GCF_010994755.1 Shinella lacus | reverse complement strand
TCTTCCAGCGGTAGAGCAGGTCGTTCAGGCAATGGCCGAAGCGCGACACCATGAGCAGCACCTTCATGCGCTCGTCGCTGTCGTTGAAGCGGTAGGTCATCGCGAATTTCTTGCCGACGGCGGCAAAGCCGGACTTGATCTCCTCCTCCGACACGCCTTCCTGGCTGAGGAAGGTGAGGCGCATGAAGAACAGGCCCGTCACCAGGTCGTCGAACTGCGAACTGTCGGAGATATAACACCCCTTCTCGGCGAGGTAGCCGGTGATCGCGGCGACGATGCCGCGGGTCGATTGGCAGGATACGGTCAGCACATGGCTCTTCATCGGTTCTTTTCTCTTGGATGTGGCGCCTCAGACCGGGCGTGCCGAACGCGCCAGTGCCTTGAAGGCCATTTCGCGCGTCAGCATGCCCGTCGCCGCGCCGCCCTCCGTGACGAGGATGGCGTCCTGCGCGGCGAGCAGCGGGAAGCACTGGCCGATGGCGGCACCGGCATCGACGGACGCCACCGCGATCGCCTCGCCCGTTGCACCGCGCGCGAGAAGGCGGGGTGCGACACCATTGGTAACGACAACGCCCGGATGCTCCCGCAACAGCGCGGCCGAGCGTTCCGGGGTCGCCTCGGCACTCGTCAGGACCGGAACCTTCGTGAAGGCCTCATGCGCATACATCGCCCGCGACAGGTCGACCTTGCGCACGAAGCGCTCGACATAATCGTCGGCCGGGCGGAACAGGATTTCTTCTCCCGTACCGACCTGGCGCAACTCGCCGTCCTTGAGGATGGCGATGCGGTCGCCGAGATGGAGCGCCTCGTCGAGATCGTGCGTGATGAAGATGATCGTCTTCTTCAGCCGCGCCTGGATGTCCTTCAGCTGCTCCTGCATGTCGCTCTTGATCAGCGGGTCGAGCGCACTGAAGGCCTCGTCCATCAGGAGCACGTCCGCCTTGGTCGCCAGCGCCCGGGCGAGGCCGACGCGCTGCTGCATGCCGCCCGAAAGCTGCCGCGGGAAGCGGTTCTCGAAGCCCTTCAGCCCGACGAGTTCCAGCTGTTCCATGCCGAGCGCCACCGCCTCGCGGCGGTTCACGCCCTGCAGGATCGGCCCGCAGATCGTGTTTTCCAGCACCGTCTGGTGCGGCAGCAGGCCGAAGCGCTGGAACACCATGGAAATGCCATTTCGACGGAAGGCGAGAAGCTCCTTCGCATTCATCTCCATGATGTTGCGGCCACCGACCAGAATGCGACCGGCGGTGGGCTCGATCAGCCGGTTGAAGTGGCGGATCAGGGTCGATTTTCCCGATCCCGACAGGCCCATGATGACGAAGGTCTCGCCGTTGCGGATCGAGAAATCGATGTCCTTGAGGCCGACGACACAACCGGTCTTCTGCAGCACCTCGGTCTTCTGCGCCCCGGCGCGCAGCTCGGCGATCGCATCGTCCGGGCGGTCGCCGAAGATCTTGTAGACCTTCTCGATCTGGATTTTCACGTCGGAAGCGGTCACGGCCTCACTCTCCGCTGGCAAGGTGTTTCTGGGCGCGCCGTCCATAGGACTGGGCGATGCGGTCGAAGATCACGGCGAGGAAGACGATGGCGATGCCGGCGATGAGGCCGCGGCTCACTTCCAGCCGCTGGATGCCCTGCAGCACCTGGTAGCCGAGGCCGCCCGCGCCGATCATCGAGGCGATGACCACCATGGAGAGCGCCATCATCGTCGTCTGGTTGATGCCGGCCATGATCGTCGGCAAGGCGAGCGGGATCTGCACTTTGAAGAGCTTTTGCCGGGGCGTCGCGCCGAAGGCGGTAATCGCCTCGACCACCTCGCCATCGACCTGGCGGATGCCGAGATCGGTGAGCCGGATGACCGGCGGAATGGCGAAGAACACGGTGGCGAGGATGGCCGGGATCTTGCCCGGGCCGAACAGCATGACGAAGGGAATGAGATAGACGAAGATCGGCAGCGTCTGCATGATGTCGAGCAGCGGCAGGGCCATCGAGCGCAGCCAGTCCGAGCGCGCCATCGCGATGCCGAGCGGAATGCCGACCACGACGGCCACCACCGTTGCGGCGAGCATGAGCGCGATCGTCGCCATGGCGTCGTTCCACAGGCCCAGCGCGCCGATGAAGACAAGCATGACCGCGGCACCGGCGGTCGCCTTCAGGCTGCGCGATGCGGAATAGGTCAGGGCGGCAATGGCGGCGATAGTGACGTACCAGGGCAGCCATTGCAGGAAGGTTTCCATGCCGCTGAGCAGCTTGAGCAGCGGCATCAGCAGCCGCTCGAACACGTCGCCATAGTTCGCCACGACCCAGCTGAAGCCATCGTCGATGGCAAAGCGCAGGCCGCGGGTGTCGATGAGCTCGGGGAAATTGTCTGCCACGGCACAAGCCTTTCAGGATACATCTCTTGCCGGCCACAAGGCGGCGCGAACCATCGGCAAAGGAAGTTTGCAAGGGCAGCGCAACCGGGAGGATTGCGCCGGCCCCACAAGATGGGCCTCAGAACGAGGCCTTGACCTTCTCGACGACATCGGCCGGCACCCACTTGGTCCAGATCGCTTCGTAGTTCTTGAAGAAGTACGTCGCGACCTCCTCCGGCGAGGCCTTGTTGTCGTCGCCCCAGGCCAGCACATCGCTGATCTCGGCGTTCGGCACCTGCATCTTCGACAGGAACTCGGCGACGGCAGGGGCCTTTTCCTTGAGGCTGGTCGTTGCGGCCACGGCGACTTCACCGATCGCCCAGCCGGTCAGTTCCGGCTTCTCGCACTTCGCATCGGTGAGGCAGGTGAACTTGGCCGCGTCATAGGCCGGCATCTCGAGCACCTTCAGCTTGTACTTGCCGATCACTTCGGTCGGCCCCCAGTACCAGCCGATGAAGGGCTTCTTGCGCGAGACCTGCCGGGCGATGGTCGCCTTCAGGTTGGCACCGGAACCGGTCGGGTAGATCTCGTAGGTCTCTTCAAGGCCGAGCGCCTTGACGAGGTTGTTGGTGATGATCTCGCAGCCCCAGCCCGGAGGGCAGGCATAGAAGCGGCCCTTGCCGGCGTTCGATTCGTCCTCGAAGACCTTCCAGTTGTCCTTGAGGTCGCTGACGGAGCGGATTTCCGGATGCGCCTCGGCAACGTAATCCGGGATCCACCAGCCCTCCTGGCCACCGCTCGCGAAGATATCGCCCGCCTTGTAGACGGTGCCCTTCGCCAGCATCTGGTCCCAGGTCGACTTGACGGTGGAGACCCAGAGTTCCGGTGCGATATCCGGCTCGCCCTTGGCCAGCATGGAGGAGGCGGTCGGCACCGTGTCGCCGGGCACAATCTGGACATTGCAGCCGTAGCCTTCGGTAAGGATCGCCTTGGCGACATAGGCGAGCGTGCCGGCGGAAAGCCAGGTCATTTCGGCGACGGTGATGGGGTCGGTCGTGCCGCATTCCGCAGCCTGGGCGGCGTTGCCGCCGAGAACCATGCAGGACAGGCAGGCGCCCGCAAGAATGGATGTCTTGATCTTCATGTCCGTTCCCTTTGTTGTGGTTGTAGTGGTCTTGACGGTTACGATGTCGAAAGCGGCCACTTTTATCAAACCGAAATAACTGATCCGGATTTCAGAAAAACTTTAGCGGAAGAGTGCTTCGATCCGTTCGATCAGCGCCGGATCGATAGGCACGCCGTCGCGCTCGGTGCGCTCGCGTGCCGCCTTCCGGCGGCCACCGGGAAGCCGCGCGCCGTCCTGCATGGCGATGGCGCCAAGCAGACTTGCGACCTGTTGTGAAAAGCCTTCGGAGAAGGCTGAAGGGTCGAAGGCGATGAAACATTGGCCGGTTTTCGGCGGACCGCCCGCCGTGCCGGAAAACGGGCTGGCATCCTTGCTGAGCACCGCCCCCGACAGGCAGGAGGCCAGGATTTCGACGAGAAGCCCGGCACCGAAGCCCTTGTGCCCGCCTGCGGGCAGCATGGATCCTTTGAGGGCGGCGGCCGGTTCCACCGTCGGCGCGCCCTCCGCATCGAGCGCCCAGCCGGGCTCGATGGGCCGCCTTTCGCGGGACCGCAGGAGAATTTCCGATTTCGCGACCACGCTCGCCGACTGGTCGAGCACGAGTGCCGCCCCGCCCCCGCCATCGGGAACGCCGAGCGCGAAGGGATTGGTGCCAATGACCGGCACGCGCCCGCCCGGCGGGGCGATGGAGGCCGGCGCGTGGGTGGTGCAGAGGCCGAGCAGGCCGGCTTCGGCGATGCGCTCGGCGTGGTGGCCGAGCACGCCGCAATTGTAGGAGTTGAACACCGTCATCACGGCGACACCGTTTTCGCGCGCAGCGGTGATGAACTTCGCCCAGCCGGCATCGATTGCCGGATGGGCGAAGCCGGTTGCCGCATCGACGACGACCGCGCCGGGACGCGGGCGCGACACGGCCGGTTGCGCCATGCCATCGACCTTGCCAGCGCGCACATGCTCCGCATAGATCGGCACATAAAGCAGCCCGTGGCTGCGAATGCCGTCGCGCTCCGCCAGCATTGTCGAGCGGGCGACGGCGGCGGCATTGGGCTTGCTGGCGCCCGCGGCCACCAAGGCGCGCAGACACAGGTGCTCGATCGCGGCGAGCGTCATCATCCGGTCCGTCATGGAAACATCCTCAATCGTTGTCGGTCGTGCCGGCGCCGGCGCCCTGGGCGCGCGACAGGTCCGAAGCCGGCACGTAGGTCCTGGCTGCCAGGCTAAGCGCTGCCGCGTAGGCCGCGGCATCGGTCGGCGTTGGCCGCGGCGATCCGGAGCAGGCGGGCGCGGCATCGTCAGGCATAACGCGCAAGGTCTTCATGGTGAGCAACAGGCCGCCGACATCGCTCACCCGGGCGAGTGGGGCGACATCGCCATTTCCCTGCTGCACGGTAAGGTTCAGCCCCGTATCCATCGCCGCCGCGCCGGCAAGGCCGATCAGCAACAGGCTATAGGCCTGATCCTCAGGCAAGCCCTGCTCGGTCTCTCCGCAGCACAGCGCATCGATGGCCGCTTGACCACGGAGAACGGCCTGCCTGCCCTGTGCCTCGTCGCCAAGGGCATCGACGACGACCCTGATGGCATCGACGCCGCGCGCCGAGAGCCAGACGGCTGCGTGGCCGATTTCTTCCGCGACGCCATGGGGCAGGCCCGCGCCGCTGGCCGCCTTGCGGGCGAGCGATTGCACTTCGTTGTAGGAAAGAAGGATCGTCGTCATGGCAGCACCGGAAGCCAGCAATCGTCGGTTTCGCCGGCCGTGATCTCGCCGGCCGTCGGCGCACCCTGGAAAAGCGTGATGCGGGTCCAGCGATCCGAGCGCGGGTCGAACTTCGAGGCGCCGAAGAAGGCGAGCTTGCAGCGCAGCATGTCGATCGGCAGGCAGCGATCCGACAGCAGGTTGTCGCGGATTTCCGCATAGGGCGCAGCCGCCGTCGTCTGGATGCGGCGCACCACGTGACGATGCTGCGGGAAACGCGCGAGGAAGGCGGCGACCGTCTGCCCGTCCGGCGTATCCGCAAGGTCGGCGGCGAGCTGCTGCACTTGCCGGGCGATATCGAGCGGCAGTTCCAGATCCGCGCCGGGCTCCGTGGCGCGACGACCGAGGCGGGGTTCCAGCTTCTCCTCCGAGACATACCAGAACTGGGCGGTTTCGGCCGGCGCGTCGAAGGCGATGGCCATGGCCCAGCCGTAGTGATCACGCAGGAGCCCGCGAAGGGCTGAGACCCGCATGCCCGTTTCAGGCCCCCCTTCCCGCGCGGCCGCCATGCCGTCCGCAAGATCGTCGTTCTCCGCGCCCGCCATTTCAATGATGAGAGCGGCCAGCAACTCCTGGAAGTCTATGGACAGGGATTGCGAACGGTCGAGCAGTGAGGCGACCGGGAACGAGGTGGCCAGCAGCCTTGCCGGATCGATCCAGCCTTCGGCTTCGGTCCATTCCCTGCGCAGGAGCAGGAGGCGTGCCATCAAGGCACCGTCCTCGACCGACCATTGATCGAGATGCAGGGCCGCCTGCCGCCAGAGATCGGCCAACCGGTTCAGCGCCGCCGCATCCGGATACGGCTTCGCCCGCACCCGCGCCAAGGCGGTTTCGCGGGCGAGGACCCAGTTGTTCAGAAGCACCGGATGGTTCGCCAGGAACGGCGCCATGCCGAGGCCGGTGGAGTTGCCGACGCCGATATGGCGGCGCAGGTCCGGCGCGAGCGGCACGAAGGTTTTTGGCGCTCTGCGCCGGGCGACGTGCTCGACCAGATCGTGGGAGAATTCACGGATCAGCCAGACGGTCAGCATCTCCGCCTGGAAGGGACCGGCGAGCCCCTCGCGTTCCGCCAGCACGAAACGATCGGCAATGCCGAACTTGCCGTTGCCGTAGACGGCGGTGGTGCGCAGCAGGTAGCCGACCTCGCCGAGGCGCTGCCGATCCGGCTGGCGGCCGTGGGCGAGGCTGTCGGCGACATGCTCGAAGAAACGCACGGACTTGTTGGCGCGGCTCAGCACCAGATCGCACGGGCCGAACCGCCCCGCTTCCTGCCGCGGCGCATTCGCCCGCAGCCGGTCAATCTCGGTCGCGTCGGGAATACCGTCATAGAGCACGTAGCTCGTATCCCAGGCTTCCGCGATCACGCGGTCGGAGCGCTGGTCGTCGGGAAGCGGGCATGAGAAGGCAACGAGACTGTAGTCGTGCCCGCCGAGCGTGAGCGTATAGACCGCATCGCCAAAACCCGCATCGTCCATGCTCCAGAGCGATCGGCGGACCGTGGTGCCGCTTGCAGCAAGACGGCGGATCAGGCTGCGCAGGAAGCTGAGCCGCGTCGGGAAGGAGGCACCCATCCGCTGCAGACGCATGACGACGTCCGGCGAACGCAGCGCCAACGCCGGTCCTGTCGTGATGTCGAGCGCCCGGCTGGTCATGGCATCGGCCCGAAGGACGCGGTGTAGAACCGCAGCCAGTTGCCGCCCATGATGCCGCCGACCTCCTCCTCGGAGAAGCCGGCATTGCGCAGGCCATGGCGCAGGTTGCCGAGGTCCGCATTGCTGCCGAACCAGGCCGGCTGCCGGGGAAAGCCCGCCGCTGCCGCCGATCCTTCACCGTAATCCGTCGCCTTCGACCAGCGGCCGTTGCGCATCCAGGTCACAACGGAATCCGGCTGATCCTGGCACAGATCGCTGCCGATGCCGACATGCTCGACGCCGTAGCGCGATGCCGTATCCGCGACCATGGCGCAAAAACTTTCCAGCGTGCAGTTCGACCCGTCCTTCAGGTGATGCGGATAGAGCGACAGGCCGAGCATGCCGCCCGACTGCGCCAGCGCCTTCAGCACGGTGTCGGATTTGTTGCGCAGTGCGGGATGCCACCAGTGCGGATTGGCGTGGGTAATGGCGATCGGGCGCGTGGAAATCTCGATTGCCTCCAGCGTGGAGCGTTCGGCGGAATGGCTCATGTCGATGACCATGCCGACCCGGTTCATCTCGGCGATAGCCTGCCGGCCGAAACGGGTAATACCCGGATCTTCCCCCTCGTAGCAGCCGGTGGCAAGCAATGACTGGTTGTTGTAGGAGAGCTGCATGAAGCGCACGCCGAGCATATGGCAGACCTCGATCAGACCGATGTCGTCCTCGATCGGCGACGGGTTCTGCAGGCCGAAGAAGATGGCGGTGCGCCCTTCCCGCATGGCGCGCTCGATATCGCTGCCGGAGCGGCCGGGGAAGATGAGATCCGGGTGACGCTCGAAATGGCGGTTCCAGGCGATGATGTTGGCCACCGTCTCGCGGAAATTTTCGTGATAGGCGATGGTGGCATGCACGGCATGCACGCCGCCGGCCCGCATCTCGGTGAAGACGCTCGGGCTCCAGTTGGCATATTGCAGGCAGTCTACGAGGGGGCTGGCGATCTTTGCGTCCATGGCCTTACTCCGGCTCCCCCGCCCGGATATAGGCGGTCTTGACCTGAGTGTAGAACTCGGCCGCCGAACGGCCCTGCTCGCGTGAACCGAAACTCGAATCCTTCCGCCCGCCGAAGGGTACATGATAGTCCGTCCCCGCCGTCGGGAGATTGATGGTGACGCAGCCGGTTTCGACATGGCGCCGGAAATGCGTGGTGCGGGCAAGCGAGCGGCTGAAGATGCCGGCGACGAGGCCGAAGCGCGTATCGTTGACGACGGAAAGTCCCTCCTCGTAGGAAGAGACCGTCTGCACGGCGGCGATGGGCGCGAACATTTCCTCGCGGTTGAAATCCATGGCATTGGTCGTGCCGGTCAGGAGCGCCGGCGTCATGTAGAAGCCGTCATGGGCGAGTTGCAGGCGCTCGCCGCCGATGGCGACTTCGGCACCTGCGGAGCGGGCGCGATCCACCCACGCGAGGTTCGCCGCAAGCTGGCGTTCGCTCACCACCGGCCCGACCTGCGTGCCGTCCGCGAGCGCATGCCCCACTTTCAACGCGGCGACGGCGGCGGCAAGTTTTTGGACGAAGACGTCATGGACCTTTTCATGCACCACAAGGCGTGAGGACGCCGTGCATTTCTGCCCCGTACCGGAATAGCCGCCGCCAATGGAGGCCGCGACGGCGAGGTCGAGATCGGCGTCATCCATGATGAGCAGCGCGTTCTTCGAGCCGAGTTCCAGCTGGAATTTCGTGAGGTTCGCGGCGGCCGCGACTGCGACCTGGCAGCCGACCTCGTAGGACCCGGTGAAAGTGATGGCATCAACGCCGCGATGGCCGGCAAGCCCGTTGCCGACGACGGCGCCCGGCCCCATCAGCAGCTGGAATGCGCCATCCGGCAGGCCGGCGCGGTGGATGATGTCGGCGAGCGCGAAGGCCGAGGCCGGCGTCTCGTTGGCCGGCTTCCAGATGACCGCATTGCCGTAAGCGAGTGCCGGCGCGATCTTCCAACTCGCCGTGGCGGTCGGAAAGTTCCATGGCGAGACGACGGCGACAAGCCCCATCGGCTCGCGGCGCATGTCGATCTCGATGCCGGGGCGCACGGAATCCGCGTTCTCGCCGAGCTGGCGCAACACCTCGGCTGCATAATAGGTGAAGAACTGGCCGGCGCGAAAAACCTCGCCGCGGCCTTCCGCCAGCGGCTTGCCCTCTTCGCGCGACAAGAGTTCACCGAGTTCGGCGGAGCGCTCCATCAGTTCCATGCCGATCTTGTTGAGGATCGCTTGGCGCTGTTCGAGCCCGGTCGCACGCCAGGTCGGCATCGCTGCACGACCGGCGGCAATCGCCTCGTCGACATCGGCTTCATCGGCCTGCGCATAGAGGCCGATCAGGTCGGTGACATCCGACGGATTGCGGTTTTCATGGAAGCGTGCGCCCTGCCTCCATTTGCCGCCGATCAGGTTGGCGTAGCGTTCTGCCATGTGCGGTCTCCATTCTGTTGAGACGAAAATCCGCCAGCACAGCACTTCAATCAAGCGGATATTTCTGTTATCAATTTCAGAAGAATTGAAGTTGGTGCTATGATCAAGCTGGAAGCATTGCGGGTCTTCGTGACGGTGGCGGAGAGCGGGAACATCAAGGACGCGGCCGATGCCGTCGGCCGCACGGCCTCGGCCGTGTCGATGACACTGAAACAGCTGGAAGAAGAGATCGGCGGGCCGCTGTTCCAGACCGACCGCAAGAACAGCCTGACGGCGCTCGGCAACCTGATGCTCGATCTCGGCCGCGAGCAGATCCGCAGCTTCGACAAGTCGGTCAGCATCATGCGCGCCTTCGCGCACAGCCGCATCGGCAGCCTGTCCATCGCCTCCGTGCCATCGGTGGCGACGAACGTGCTGCCGCCGATCCTGCAACGGTTTCTCGAAACCCGGCCGCAGGTGCAAGTGGAGCTTTTCGACATAGACACCGCGCAGGTGCGGCGCATGGTGGAGAGCGGCGTCGCCGATATCGGCATCGCCGGCGAAAGCCGCACAGGCGGCGGGGTGGAATTCACGCCACTCTTCTCCGACCGGTTCAAGTTGCTGTGCAAAGACGACCACGATCTTTGCCGTCTGGATCGGCCCGTGGAGTGGAGCGACCTCAAGGCTGCAACGCTGATCCGCAACGGCGCTTCCGACAGGATCGAGGCGGAAGACTATAAGCAGATTTCGGCACGTTCGCTGATCACCGTCTACAACGTCACCTCGCTCGTCGCGATGGTGAAGACGGGTCTCGGCCTCACCATTCTGCCTTCGCTAACCATGTACGGGGCCTATGAGGGCGTGGCGGCGCTGGACCTCGGCGATACGACGGCGAGCCGTCAGGTAGGGCTTGTCGAACGGCGCGATGTGCCGCCTTCTCCGGTCGCTGCCGCCTTCCGCGCCTTCGCCCTGAAGGAAATCCCGGTCCTGGTTTCCGAGCAGCTCGGCGGTTAGCGTCGCGCACCCGCCGGTGTCTGTCCATAGGCGGCCTTAAAGGCGCGGGAAAAATGGCCGGCGCTGGAAAAGCCAGTTGCATAGGCGATCTCGGCGATGGACAGCGGGCTCTGCTCCAGGAGCCGGCGACCATGCGCCAGACGGATCGCGCGGTAAGTATCGAGAAAACTTTCCCCGCGATGGGTTAGAAAAAGCCGGTCGAGATGCCGCGGGCTGATGCCGGCAAGTCTCGCCATTTCAGGACGGCCGAGCGGATTCTCGATCGACGCCTCCATCATCTCCAGCACCGTCAGCAGCGCCGGATGATGGGTGCCGTAACGCTCGGCCGCCGAGCCACGCTGGGGATCGGCCGATTCGGCGACGGCGGTATGGAGATACCAGTCGCTAACACGACGGGCGAAATCCGCGCCCATGCGCTCGGCGATGACGGCATGCATCATGTCGAGCGGCGCTACGCCGCCGCCGCAGGTCACGCGCCCGCCATCGACAACGAAGCGCGCCTGGCGCGGCGTGAGATGCGGAAAGGTCTCGCGCAGCAGCGGCGCATGCTCCCAATGGACCGTGAAGTCGCAGGTTTCCAGCAGACCGGCGGCGGCCAGGATATACGCGCCGCTCGAAATGCCGCCAATGCGCACCCCGTCGCGGGCGAACTTTCGCAGGGGCGCATGCAGCGCGGCGCTGTCCCGCCAGTCGGCCGGGTTGCCGCCGGCGCAGACATGCAGCGTGTGGCAGGCGCCGCCGAGATCCGCGAGCCGGCCGCAGGCGATCTCCAGTCCGGCGGAACTGCGCACCGGCAGGCCGTCCGCCGAAAGCGGTACGATGTCGTAAAGCGGAGTGCCGGCAATGAGGTTTGCCGCGCGCAGCGGTTCGCTCGCCGAGGCATAGGACATCAGGGCGAAATTCGGCACGAGCACAAAGCCGATGCGCTGGAGGTTGCGGGTGTCTGGCAGGAGCATGGCCCAAATCTATCCGAATTTGTCCTTATCATGCAATATAGGCAAGCCCGCCGCTGCTACGAAAAGCAAACAGCCTCTTTTCGACGAGCGATGCCATGCGCTACTCAGTCTTCTCCCTCCTCTGGAACGGCCTTCGCGGCAACCGCGACTGGACGCCTGCCTGGCGTCAGCCTGAACCGAAGCCGCATTACGACGTGGTCATCGTCGGTGGCGGCGGACATGGGCTGGCGACCGCCTATTATCTCGCCAAGGAATTCGGCATCGCCAATGTGGCGGTGCTGGAAAAGAATTACATCGGCTCCGGCAATGTCGGCCGCAACACAACGATCATCCGCTCCAACTATCTGCTGCCCGCCAACAACCCGTTCTACGAGCTGTCGATGAAGCTCTGGGAAGGGCTGGAGCAGGATTTCAACTTCAACGCCATGGTCTCGCAGCGCGGCGTGCTTAATCTCTATCATTCCGACGCCCAACGCGACGCCTTCACGCGGCGCGGCAATGCCATGCGCCTGCACGGCGTCGATGCCGAGTTACTGGACCGGGAGGCGGTGCGCCGCATGGTGCCCTTCCTCGATTTCGACAATGCGCGCTTTCCCATCAAGGGCGGGCTGCTGCAGCGGCGCGGCGGCACCGTGCGCCACGATGCGGTGGCCTGGGGTTATGCGCGCGGCGCCGACAGCCGCGGCATCGACATCATCCAGGGCTGCGAAGTGACCGGCATCCGGCGTGAGAACGGCCGCGTTACCGGCGTCGAGACCAGCCGCGGCTTCATCGGCTGCGGCAAGCTGGCGCTGGCGGCGGCCGGAAATTCCTCCGAGGTCGCCCGCATGGCCGATCTCAAGCTGCCGCTGGAAAGCCACGTCCTGCAGGCCTTCGTGTCCGAGGGGCTGAAACCCTTCATCGACGGCGTCGTCACCTTTGGCGCGGGACATTTCTATGTGTCGCAATCCGACAAGGGCGGGCTCGTCTTCGGCGGCGACATCGACGGCTACAATTCCTACGCCCAGCGCGGCAACCTCGCGACCGTCGAGCATGTCGCAGAGGCCGGCAAGGCGATGATCCCGGCGCTCTCGCGGGTGCGGGTCCTGCGGGCGTGGGGCGGCATCATGGACATGTCGATGGACGGCTCGCCGATCATCGACCGCACCCACATCGACAATCTCTATCTCAATGCCGGCTGGTGCTACGGCGGCTTCAAGGCGACGCCCGCCTCCGGCTTCTGCTTCGCCCATCTTCTGGCGCGCGGCACGCCGCACGAGAAGGCAGCGGCCTTCCGCCTCGACCGTTTCCGCCGCGGCCACCTTCTCGACGAAAAGGGCCAGGGCGCCCAGCCCAACCTCCACTGACGAACCGATCGAGGACCTTCGACATGGCAAGCCTTGTGCCCTGCCCGCATTGCGGATCACGACCGAAAGAGGAATTCACCATCAAGGGCGCGGCGCTGGCGCGCCCCGCACCCGACGCCGACCCGGACAGTTGGTTCCACTACGTCTATCTCCGGGAGAACCCGCGTGGCGCCTATGAGGAATACTGGCACCACACTGCCGGCTGCCGCCGCTGGCTGATCGTCTGCCGCGATACCGTAACCCATCAGGTCAACACCTCCCAGGATGCCGCCGCCGCGAAAGGACAAGCCGCATGACCTCCTATCGTTTGCCGCAGGGCGGCTTGATCGACCGCGGCCACCCCCTTTCCTTCACCTTCGACGGCAAGGCCTTGCAGGGCGTCCAAGGCGACAGCCTCGCCTCAGCACTTCTCGCCAATGGCCGCCGTCTCGTCGGCCGCAGCTTCAAGTATCATCGCCCGCGTGGCATTCTGACATCAGGCGCGGCGGAGCCGAATGCTCTGATGACCATCGGCAGCAGCGGCCGCACGGAGCCCAACACCCGCGCGACCATGCAGGAGCTTTATGCCGGCCTCGAAGCCCGCAGCCAGAACCGCTGGCCGTCGCTCGCCTTCGATATCGGCGCGCTCAACAGCCTCGCCTCGCCGTTCCTCGGCGCCGGCTTCTACTACAAGACCTTCATGTGGCCCGCGCCGTTTTGGGAGAAAGTCTACGAGCCCTTCATCCGAAAAGCTGCCGGCCTAGGCCGGGCGACGCACGAGGCCGACCCGGACAGCTACGACAAGTGCTGGGCGCATTGCGATCTGCTGGTCGTCGGCAGCGGGCCGGCGGGCCTCGCCGCGGCGCTGACAGCCGGCCGCGCCGGCGCCAGGGTCATTGTCGCCGATGAACACGCCATGGCTGGCGGCTCATTGCTTTCGGAGACCGCAATCATCGGCGGAACGCCAGCATCCGCCTTCGCCGAGGCCTGCGCGACGGAGCTAAGATCGCTGCCCAATGTCACCCTTCTGACGCGCACCACCGTCTTCGGCTGGTATGACGGCAATGTCTTCGGTGCAGTCGAACGCGTGCAGAGGCATATCGCGACACTGTCGCCGTCCCGGCCGGTCGAGCGTCTCTGGCGCATCGTCGCCAAGGGCACAATCCTGGCAACCGGCGCGGAGGAGCGACCGCTTGTCTTCGGCGGAAACGACATTCCCGGCGTGATGATGGCCGGCGCCATGCGAACCTATCTCAACCGCTACGCCGTTGCCCCCGGCAGGACGACGGCGATCTTCACCGCCAACGATAGCGGCTACCAGCTGGCCGCCGACCTGGAGGCGCGCGGCGTCCGCGTTTCGGCCATCGTCGACCCGCGGGCGGCGGGCGGCGCGACCTATGCTGGCAAGGCACGTGTGCTGCGCGATGCCGTCGTCACGGACGCCCATGGCGGCAGGAGCCTCGCCGCCATCGATATCCGCAGCGGCAGCCGTACGGACCGGCTGAAGGTCGATGCGCTCGCCATGTCCGGCGGCTTCAGCCCGGTCGTCCATCTCGCCTGCCACCGCGGCGGCAGGCCGGTCTGGTCGGATGAGAAGGCCGGCTTCCTGCCGCCGGCCAACTTCGGCGGCCTCACGCCCGCCGGTGCGGCCCGCGGCATCGACGGACTTGCGGCCTGCCTGGACGACGGCGCGCGGCGGGGGGCCAACCTGGTGGCCACGTTCGGTTTTACCGCAACGCCGGTCGCCTTCGGCACGGTCGAAGGCGATGTGCCTGTGTCGGCCCCCGCCAAAACTCTCTGGTCAATCCCCGGCGGCAAGGGAAAGGCCTTCGTCGACTATCAGAACGACGTGCATCGCAAGGATCTCGACCTCGCGGTCAAGGAAGGCTACGGCCATGTCGAGCTAGCAAAGCGCTATACCACCGGCGGCATGGCGACCGACCAGGGCAAGCTCTCCAACGTCAACGCCATCGGACTTCTCGCCGAGGCGCGCGGCCTTTCGCCGGGCGCGGTGGGCACGACTACCTTCCGCCCGTTTTATACCCCAGTGTCCTTCGGTGCGCTCGCTGGCGCTCATCACGGGGAGCATTTCCAGCCCGTCCGCCGCTCTCCGCTTCATGGCTGGGCGGCCAGGCATGGCGCGGTCTTCGTTGAAACCGGCCTTTGGTATCGCTCCGCCTGGTTCCCCCGCACCGGCGAGAAAGACTGGCGCGAAAGCGTCGCCCGCGAAGTCGTCAACGTGCGCAGGAATGCCGGCCTTTGCGACGTGTCGATGCTCGGCAAGATCGAAATCTGCGGTCCCGATGCAGCCGAATTCCTCAACCGCGTCTATTGCAACGCCTTCCTGAAGCTGCCGATCGGAAAGGCGCGATACGGCCTGATGCTGCGCGAGGACGGCATGATCTACGACGACGGCACGACGAGCCGGCTGGAGGAAAACCGCTTCCTCATGACGACGACCACCGCCTATGCGGCGGGCGCCATGAACCATCTGGAATTCTGCGCCCAGGCGCTCTGGCCGGACCTCGATGTGCGCCTTGCCTCCGTCACCGACCAATGGGCGCAGATGGCGATTGCCGGGCCGAAATCCCGCAAAATCCTGCAGGCGATCATCGACGAGGATATCGGGGACGCAGCCTTCCCGTATCTGGCAGCGCACGAGGTTTCGCTTTTCGGGGGCGCCTTGCACGGCCGGCTGTTCCGCATCTCCTTCTCCGGCGAGCTCGCCTATGAGCTCGCCATACCCGCAGCCTATGGCGACAGCGTCGCGGAGGCGCTGATGGCGACAGGTCGGACGGAAGGCCTCATGCCCTACGGCGTCGAGGCACTGAGTGTGCTGCGCATTGAAAAAGGCCATGTCACCCACAACGAGATTAACGGGACGGTGGTACCCGCCGATCTCGGTTTTGGTAAAATGGTCTCGTTGGCCAAGCCGGACTTCATCGGCAAAGCCATGCTGCAACGCGAAGGCCTTGCCGCACCCGACCGGCCGCGCCTCGTCGGCGTCGTGCCGCTCGACCCTGCCGACACCTTTCGCACCGGCGCACATATCCTCGCCAAGAACGCGGCGGCGACGTTGGAGAACGACCAGGGCTATGTGACGTCCAGCGCCCATTCCCCGCATGTCGGCTCGACGATAGGCCTGGCGCTGGTCAAACGCGGGGACGAGCGGCACGGCGAGGAGGTCGTCGTCTGGAATGGCCTCAATGGCGAATTCACCTCCGCCCGGCTCTGCCCGCCCGTGTTCTTCGATCCCAGCAACGAGAAGCTCCATGCCTGATCTTCGCGCCCTGCCCGCCCTCGCCGATCGCACGCCTCTCGTCTCGCACGGCATCCGTCTCTCACCGCTTCCCGAGGGGACGGTGCTGCAGATGATTGTCGGCCCCGACGCACCGGACCAGACGGCAAATGTCGAACGGCTCGCCAATGAATCTGGATTGGCGGCACGCCCCCTTTCACCCGGCCAGTGGCTGCTCATCGGCGATAAGCCGACGCGCCGTGCCGATATGAAGCACCTGCTTGCCGCACTCGAACCGCAGGCAAGCGGTATAGATCAGAGCCATGGCCGCGTGCGCATGCGGCTGGAGGGACCGATGGCCGTGAAGGTCCTGGCGAAGGGGACCGCCGTCGACCTTAATCAGCGTGCCTTTCCGCCCGGGAGATCCGTCGCGACCCTGATCGGCCATATCGCGGCCCACCTCACGCGCCATGACGTGGAGGATTTCGAGATTGCAGTCCTGCGTGGATTGGCGGAGGCATGCTGGATCGATCTCGCCGGTATGTGCGAAGAATTCGTATAGCGCGATGTTCTAGCCGAACTGTCATGCCTCGATAATCCCGCCCTTATAGCTGACCGTTGCACCGGCTCGAAGTGGTGACCCGAATACACCAAGGTGTTGATCCAACTTGAATCGTCGGCACGCCCTTCAAATTTCACAAGTGTTTGCCAACGGCACTTAGTCACGCAACACTGGGAGCCTGCATCCTGCACCTAGGAGATGAGTTTGCTGATATGTCAGCTGGACGTGAAGTGCTCAACAGTGAATTCATCCAGCACCGCCCTATCAAATTGGAACCCCCATCCCGCCCGATCGGTGAGGATCAGTTGCCCGTCTTTATAGACCTGGCGTGTTTCCGGCGTCACAAGAAGCTCGAAATTGTAAATGTCCTTCTCAGGCAGGAAATGTTCGACCTCTCCGCAGCGCGCGTTACGCGGATCCATTCGCGGACACCGCCGAGCACGCCAACATCTGGCTGCAGAATGTCTGCAGAACGCTGTTCGACCAACCTGCGGAACTCGTGGCGTGTCTGGTGTATCTCGCCTGTCGCTACCGGGGTTTCCAGCCTATAGGCAAGTTCAGCATGCCCGGCATAGTCGTCGGGTGAAAGAGGCTCCTCGAACCACCAGAGGCCGTCGTCTCCCGCCGCCTTTTCGAAAACGCGTGCCGCGTGCAACGCCTCACTGAAGTCGCGGTAGGCATTGTTCGCATCGAGCGCGAGCCTGCCTCGACCATCCATAGCATCGATCGCCGCCCTCACACGGTCGGCGTCTTCTTTGATCGAGAGCCCACCCACTTTGATCTTGTGGTCCGAAAAACCATGCTCGACGTTGAACCGTATTTCGCGATGGACAGCCTTGGCCCATTCCCCGTCATCCGGCTGATAATATCCGACAGACGCATAGGCCGGTACCAGCCTCACTGCGCCGCCCAGCATGACGGCCAGCGGTAAAATCCTGCGTTTCGCCGCAAGATCCCATAGCGCCATGTCGACGGCGGAAATCGCGCGCAGCGCGATCCCCTGCCGGCCGGTCAGGAGTGTCTCCTGATACATGCGGTCCCAATGACCCCAGATGTCGTCGGCATCGGCGCCGATCAGCACGGGCGAGAGGAGTTCGGCAACGATCTTTGCGGCAACCGCGCCGCCGCGCGTACACGACGAGGTAGTCGCGCTTGTCGAGAACCCGCTTGGCAATCCGCGTGGGCTTGGCGACAGTCGGCGAGAAGGACGGACTGGACAGGCCAGTTCGTCGGCAATGCGATGAAATCAGCGCCCGCCAAAGCCAGCGTCCGCGAGACCTCCGGAAAGCGAATCTCGTAGCATATCGCAACGCCGACCTTGCCCACCGCCGTCTCGAAGATCGAAACCACGAAGCGATCTGCGCCAAGGAACGGCAGATGACGCTTGCGGTGGATGCCGGTCACGCCCCTGGGCCCGATGATTGCCGCTACATTATCGAGCTTCGGCCCGACCCGCTCCAGAAAGCCGACAACGACCTCCATTTAATGCTCGGCGCAAAGCAGGCGCACCTGTTCCAGCTCAGGCCCATCCTGTTCGATGGCGCATGCATCGACCGACGTGATGTTGACGATGTGCCTGGTCGGGCCGGGCGTGTTCACGAGCCGGCGCAAGTCGCGCACCGCCGCCCCATCATGTGATAGGTGTTTCTTCACGCTGATGGCGTTTTCCAAATCCCAGTCCTCGTCAGGAATTTCGGGGATCGGTTTGCGCGGAGGCGTGCGAGCATGAAGAGGTCCTCCGATAGGAGCCGAGGGATAGCAGGTATCCCCGACAGGCAGCGACGCTATATTTTATAGAATATTTCGCTTTTCGCCGATGATACGCGGGCAAATTTTCGCGAAAACGCCTGATAGTCTGGAGCTGTTCTCTCTGTCTGGACCGTAGTAGCTTTGCAACACGGCATGCTATCGCGTACTCGCCAAAACAGGAGACTCCCATGAAGATCAGCGCACGCAACCGCCTCAAGGGCAAGATCATCGAAGTAACCAAAGGCGCGACCACGGCTCATGTACGCATCGAGGTTGCCGGCGGCGCGGTCGTCACCGCATCCATCACCAATGAATCCGTCGATGAACTGGGCCTCGCTGTTGGCGGAGAGGCCTACGCCGTCGTCAAGGCGTCGGACGTGATGGTCGCCGTCGATTAAATCGCGCTAAAAATCGCTTGCCGCAACATAGAACGCGGCAAGCGCTTCGTCCTACATATGTTCCCGCGCATATATCCTAATTTCACGGCGCCGTGACAACAGCAGTCCCTCTTCCGGCGAGGACATCAGGCTGGCACCCTTGTCAGAATGGTAAAACCTCGACGACATCTCCCTCTAGTATCTCGGTTTGTTCAGAGTGGAGGACGATCATGACGTCAGCGACGGCAAGGTAACGGAGCCTCGCCGAGCCTTGGTCCGGCAAGGGTTCGACCGCCGTGGCTCGGCCAAGCAAACCTTGACGCAATCGCCCCAAAAGAACCTGCGTCCGCCCCGGCGGTTTGGCGATCCCACTGGTGACTGGCAAATGCCAAGCGTGCCGCTCATTTGATCCCTTCCCACCAAGGCGGGCGATGATGGCACGCCCCAGAAGGGCGAAGCTCGCTGCCGCCGCCAAAGGATTTCCGGGGAGGAGCAGAATGGGGCAATCGTCGATATCGCCAAAGCCGACGGGTTTTCCCGGCCGCATGTCGAGCTTCCAGAACTCAAGGTAACCGCGCCGGACGATGATCCGTGTCAGGTGATCGGCAAAACCAGCAGACGCGCCGCCAGTGGAAATCAGGAGATCGTGGTCGGCTGCCGCGGCGACAAGCCGTTCAAGAATGAGTTCTGGGTCGTCGCGGGCAATGCCGAGATCCGTGACGGCGGCTCCGGCGGCTTGGAGCATCCGAATGAGCATGGGCCGGTTCGTATCGAATATTTTACCCGGCTCGAGGAGACCGGGATTGTCAACAAGTTCGTCACCTGTTGACAGAAGTGCCACCTTCGGTCGTGCCACAACCAAAACGGATCTAAGCCCAAGCGATGAGAGAAGCGCGATTTGGCCAGGCCCGATGCGGGTGCCGGCCACCATCACGACCGTGCCCTGGGCAACGTCTTCCCCCTTTTTGCGGATATGCAGCTTGCCACCGGCGGGAGCTCTGAGATGAACCTGATCGCCATCAAGCCGGGCAGCTTCCTGCACGACGACACGATCGGCGCCGGGTGGCACGGGCGCACCCGTCGTTATTCGCGCCGCCTCACCAGCGCGGAGCGTGCTCAAGGCTTCCTGCCCCGCTGTAATTGTCTGACTGATTTTAAGGCAGGCGGCTCCGTCCGGCCGCACATCATCTGTTCGGATGGCAAAGCCGTCCATCGCCGCATTGTCGAAACGCGGCAGCGAGACAGAGGCGACTATATCTTCCGCCAGAAGATGATCATAGGCCGCAGAAACGGAAACCCGCATGGGTGGTATTGCCGCTTCTATGTAGCTGGCGATAAAGGCCAGCGCATCGTCAAGGCTCCTTACTTCGCGATCGCTCATTGATCTTTCCACGCCCAGTTCGCTCGATTACTCGAGAGCGCGCCGTGGCAAAGCTAGCATAGGGACCAAGACATCCGCTCTTCCGAATCCGATATATTTTTTGGAATATAATGATACAAAGATGCCAGTCGAGTCTCAACTGGGATAAGCGCATCTCGAAATCGTGTGATGATGGATCCATGCAAGCGAACTCCATCAGGCGTGCGAGCTTCCTCGCCGGTCCTGCACGTATTGGCGGCTCAAGCCGGCGCAAAGCTTCTCAACGAACGGCCGCGGCATTGCCGGAGCGGCAACTCACCGCCAGCGGTTGGCTGATGGGTTCCCAGATCGGCAGTGGAGATATCTCTCTCCCATCGAACAAGAGACCGACGCCTGCGCTAGCGCTGACATTCGCCTGCATGATCTCCGCCAGGATGGAGAGCGCGATGGAGGATGCACTCTTGCCGCTTTCGAACAAGCCCGCCGGCCCGCGGATGCGACCGAGCTTCTCTTTTTCCACACCGAAGCGCGCAAGGATGTCGAGCCGGCGCTGGTGGGTCTTTCGACTGCCCATGGCGCCGACATAGAAAGCATCGGTCTCCAGGATCAGCGGCAGCAGGTTCGTTTCCCATTCATGATCGTGAAACATCACCGCGACCGCCGTGTGGCGGTCGGCGTGAACAATGGGCAGGCTTGCCGCGCTTGGAATCGGCACAACCTCGACGCCGGGCGTTTTCAGGATCTCCTCGCGTGTTTCCGCATCGGGCGAATAAAGCACCACTTCGAAACCGGTAACAAGACCGAGCCTTGAGAGCTGGACCGCGGAGGGACCGATGCCGGCGATGATGATGCGCGTGCGCGGAGCGTAGATCCGGGTCAGCGTTTCGCTCTCGTCGCCCGCAAGTGATGGTACATGCATCATGGCCGGCAGACGGCGGTGCAGGCGCGCGTCGATCGCGACGAGATCGTCATCAGCAATGTTGACGTCAAAGACGAGTTCGATCGCACTGCCGCAGGGGAGCTGGATGTCGAAGTACTTCGATCCGCGACCATAACGCACGCGTCTGTTTTCGCCGTCCTGAATGGCGGCGATGGCTTCGCTCACCACGGCGCGCTCGATACAGCCTCCCGAAAGATAGCCCGTCCAACGCCCGCTTTCCGAGACGGCCATCTGCGCGCCAAGAGGGCGTGGCGACGATCCTTCGATCTGGACAAGCGTGACGATTGCGATCCGCTCGCCGCGGCGTTTTCGGTCAACGGCGAAATCGATGACATAGTCGTCGAATTGATCCCATGATTCGGCCGGCATTTTCATCACGCACTCCTTTTTTCAGGCAGGTTCATAGGCGGTCGCGGCGCTCGCTTGCGAAGGCCGCGCCTCTGCGGCGAGCTTGTAAAGCCGATCCGCCTTGAAGGGCGTTGCGTAGAGCCGCACGCCGATGGCGTCTCGAATAGCGTTGCCGAGAGCAGCGGCGACCGGATTGTATGGGCTCTCGCTCATGGATTTGGCGCCAAGCGGACCTATGCGATCGTACGTGTCGGCGAAATAGACCTCGGCACGGGGGATGTCGGCGAAAGCCGGAATGTGATAGCCGCGGAACGTCGGATTGGTGACCTTTCCCTCTCCATCGATGTTCAGGTCTTCATAGAGGGCCGCGCCGATCGCCTGCGCGACACCTCCTTCCACTTGCCCGCGGCACTGCATCGGATTCATCACCGTCCCGGCGTCCGCCGCGTGGATCGAGCGCAAGATGCGGATTTCGCCATAACGACGGTGGATTGCCACCTCGAAACCCTGGACATTGAAGGCGACCGACCGCGGCGTACCACCGCTGCGCCCCTGCCCCGACAATTTTACGCCTGCCTCCGCAGCAGCGACAGCCAAGACAGGGAGAGCGATGCGACGGCTGCCGGCTATAACGGCACCTTCGCCAAGCTTGCATTCCGATCGCCCGACATTGGCCAAGGACGCTGCAAAATCCAGGATAATGCCGGCAAGATCTTCCGCGGCCTCCCGGGTTGCCGATCCCGCGACCACCGTTCCGGTGCTGCCGAAAGCGCCGGTATCGTGCGAAATATGATCCGTATCCGACTGCTTGATGCGGACGTGGGCCAGCGTCGTTCCAAGCAAGGAGGCGACAATCTGGCAATGTACGGTCGTGGTACCATTGCCGAATTCCGCCGTGCCGGTCTTCAATTCGTAGGTACCATCAGGCAGGAGCGTGACCCGGCTTTCGGCCCGGTGCCCGCGCGGCGGGATCGTGTCGATCATGCCGGCAGCGACACCGCGCCCGACAAGCCAATCGTCCGAAAGATTAGGGGCTGGGCTGCGGGCAAGTGCGGCTTCTACCATGTCGAGGCACTGGTCCAGGCCGTAACTACCGTACTCCACATCATGAGGCCCATCGTCAGCCGATGTCATCGGGTCACCGGGCACAACCACATTTCGCCTGCGGAACTCGATCGGGTCCATGCCGATCTGGCGCGCGATCTCATCCATCGCGGATTCAACCGCAAAATTGCTCTGGCTCAGCCCGTATCCGCGAAAGGCGCCGCTCGGCATTTCGTTGGTGTAGACCGCGACGGAATCGACTTTCTTGTTCGGGCAGCGGTAGAGCGCTATGCATTCGCCAGAGCCGTGATACATCACACCCGGCCCGTGATTGCCATAAGCACCTGTATTGGAAAGCATGCGCATGGAGATGGCGGTCAGCAGACCGTCGTTCGTCGCACCGACCTTCACCGTGATCTTCATAGGGTGACGGCTGGTGGAGGCGGAGAACTGCTCCGTTCGTGTATACTCGAGTTTTACCGGTCGACCGGTCTTGAAGACCGCAAGTGCCACGATATCCTCGGTGATCATTTCCTGCTTGCCGCCAAAGCCCCCGCCGACGCGCTCCGCAAAGACGCGAACCTTCTCCTGCGGAAGATCGAAGAGCGTGCAAAGGGCATCGCGTGTCAGGAACGGCACCTGCGTGCTCGTTCGCATATTGAGCCGCCCGTCACCATCGAGCCAACCGATAGCTCCATGCGTTTCCAGATGAGCATGTTGCACCCGTTGGATGTAATAGGTGCCCTCGTGGATGGCATCCGCTTTCGCAAAACCTTTGTCGACATCGCCCAGATGCCCATGCAGCTCGGCGACGATATTGCGCTGTGGATAGGCGATGCGTGAGGAAAGCGGCTTGTCATGAACGACATGCGCACCCGGCCGTAGGGCTTCTTCGGGATCGAAGACCGCAGGCAGCAACTCATATTCGACAGCGATCAGCTTGCATGCTGCTTCCGCAATACCCTCGCTGTCAGCGACGACCGCCGCGACACGCTGCCCGATATGGCGAATGACTGGATCCAGCACCAGCGTATCGTCTGGATCGTCGGTGTACATTTCGTGACGTGCGGTCGAAAAATAGTGATCAGGCGCATCTGCGTGGGTCAGCACGGCCACAACGCCCGGCAGGGCAAGTGCATTGCTTGTATCGATGGAAAGAATACGAGCGGATGGATGCGGCGAGCGCAGGATTTTCATATGCGTGAGGCCAGCAAGATCGCCAACTGGTGCGACATCCATCGTATAGCGCACGCGACCTGTTACCACGCCGGGTCCAGCGGGCGCGGCGAGGTTTCGCCCGCACGCCTGACCCGCACCGACACGCTCGACATGCTTGACGCCCTCAATGGCATCCGCGATTGCGCGATAGCCGGTGCAACGGCAAAGATTGCCCTTCAGCGCCGCGGGAAGATTGCGCCGCTGGGCCTGGTCGAGCGCCGCCGCGGTCATAATCGCACCTGCCGTGCAGAACCCGCACTGGAAACCCTGCGCATCGAGGAAAGACTGCTGAACCGGGTGAAGGTCGTCCGGAGAGCCGAGCCCTTCGATCGTCGTGACTTCCTGGTTCTCTGCCCGAAAGGCCGGCACGAGGCAGCTGTGCACGGGCCGTCCGTCGATGTGAACCGTACAGGCGCCACAGTCGCCCGCGTCGCAGCCCTTCTTCACGCCGAAGCAGCCAAGATCCCGCAGGAACGTGCGCAAACACTGGCCCGGCCGCGGGATCGCCTCATGCGTCTTGCCGTCAACGAGATAGGTCATGTCCATTCTCCAAGCTCTTTACGGATTTCCTCCGCGAAAAGGTGCGTCATATGTTGGCGCCAGTCGGGCAGGCCATGAATGTCGTCATAATAGAGCGCGTCCGGAATATCGTTTTCGAGGCGGCGCTCCAGTTCGCGGGCGCTTGGGCAGTGCGGGAATGCGAACTGCACCGGTCGGCGCGTCGAAGCGGTGACCGTGAGCACGAAGCCGCCCTTGGCCGAGAGCGTACCGATGAGAAGCACGCCCGAGCGACCTAGCGGGGTAAGGCTCGCCCGGCGAAATGCCGTCCTGCGTGAAAGCGCCTCCCACGGCAGGTTGATACCGCGCAGAATTTCGCCAGGCCGCAGATCATTGCTCAGTGGCCCTTTTACGAAATCGACGACCGGGACTTTTCGTGCTGAACCATCCGATGACCATATCGTGCAAACCCCTTCGAGCGCTGCGGTCAACGAGATCATGGGGCCGGCCGGCAGGGACATGCACAGGTTGCCGCCGACAGTAGCCATGTTCCAGATCTTGAACGAGGCCAGGAATGAGCGGCAGCATTTGCCGATCAGTCGCGCTGCAGGCCATGCGACAGGTGGCTCGAAAGCATCGAGCGTCGCTACCTTGCAGTTCGCGCTGATCGATAGACCGGCATCGGTCGTTGTAAGAGGCTGCCAGTCGAGCAAAGACAGATCCACGAGCCTCTGAAGTTTGGGTTGCGGCTCGGAAAACAACCATGTCCCACCGCCAAGCCATGCATCACCCTCCTGAAATGGCCAAAGTTCGGCGCGGCTCTGCGGCCTGCTGACGGCGTTGATCGTGTTGATATCCAAGGCGAAGACCTCCGGTGAACATTGGCAACGTGAATGTCCTTCATCCGGATTGATCTTGCTATTTCCAATTTAAGAGCGAATTGTTGCCTAAAAAGCATCAATGAACGGAACGTCTCATGCGCACGCCAGAAGCTGCCCCCATTCGGCCATCTCCGCCACGTGAGCGCGCACTGTCCCCTATGCTGCTCGCCCGTATATTTCACCAGCCGGCCATGATCTATTTCCAGACCGCCGCGGAACTGTTGTCCATCCGGGAATGCGCGCGCCGCCTCAACGTCGCCTCGTCTGCCGTATCCAGGCAAATCACCCAGCTTGAGGACGCATTGGGCATGGCATTATTTCAGCGCGAAGGCCGCCGCATCAAGATGACCGCCGCCGGCGAAATTCTCTATAGGCACGTCCGTCGTGTCGCCTCGCCGCTTGAAGCGGCAGTGTCGGAGCTCGACATGCTGCGCGGGCTCAAGACCGGTTCCGTCCGTATCGCCACGGTCGAAAGCGTCGGTCTGTCCTTCCTGCCGGCCCTTCTGACGGCGTTTTCGCAGCGTCACCCGACATTGCATCTAAATGTCGAAGTCACGTCCTCGTCCGACGTCGTCTCCCGCCTCATCGACGAAACAATCGACGTCGGTTTCGGCTTTGTTACGGCACCGCCTCGTGAGATCGAAATGGCGGTGCGCCGCGACGTGCGTGTCGGCGCGCTCATGCGACCGGATCACCCGCTTGCCTCTCAGCAAAGCCTTACCCTCGCGGACTGCTTTGCCCACCCTGTTGCCATTGGAACGCGCGAGCTCTCCATCCGCCGGGCAATCCAGCCCAATCTCGAAGCGGCAGCAACAGCACGGCCGCCATTACTGGAGGTCGGATCGATCCGCATGCTCGTGGAGTTGGCACAAGCCGGGCATCATATTTCCATCATGACACCAATTGGTGCACACAACGAGATCGGCAGCGGAGCATTGATTTTTCTCCCTCTCACCGATCCTGGGCTTTCGACCAATCGCTTCGGGCTGATGGTCCGAACCGGTGCAGACCTGCACTTCGCCCCTGCCGTCTTCTATGATCAGGCAAAAGAGCATTTCCGCAGCTTGGAACTGCCTGGGGCGGTGCTATCCTAGTTCACCCGAAGAGCATCACGCTTCACCTCGCCCAGGACCGAAAGCCGGAGGCAAGCTCGCTCTCAACGGGATATAGTCGGAGACCTCGTAGGCGTCGGCGCCTACGATTTTGGTGAGCGGTGATCCTGAATATCATTCCGGCAACGGTGTCGGCACGGCTTTGGGATATCTACGAAGATGGGTTGAAACCTCTTCCTGGGCCGTGGTGACGACTTAACGATTTGCGATTCCTCGCAAGGAGCAAAGCAGATTCAAGCCTGATTTTTGGGCAAGATCAGTCATGCCTGCCGATAAGGCCCCATTTATCATGGGAGCGGTTGTATCAGGCGCGCTGCCTCAGCAACGCGCCCCCGAAATCAGCGAGCGAAACTGTTCCATCACCTCAGGGTTCGCTGGACTGTAAACCATCATGTTGAGGTCAGATCTGCCTTCGACTGCAAAATTCGAGAATTCAAGTTCTATCGGCCCCAGGACAGGATGGTGGAGACGCTTTACGCCGTCTCGGAAACCCGCGATTTCATTGTCCTCCCAGAGCGCCTTGAATTCCGGGCTGCTGGCTGAAAGCTCATCCACCAACTGCTGAATTTCCGCGCCGGCACCAGCACGCGTGGCATCGGCTCGGAAAGCAGCAACCACGTAGCGGGCGACACTTTGCCAATCGTCCTGCGCCGCGCGAACCCGTTCGTCGGAGAACATCATGCGAAGGATGTTGCGCCGATCCTTGGGGAGCTTGGAATAGTCCGTCAGGATCACAGTTGCTGCCGCATTCCACGCTAACACATCCCATGTGGCTGTCCTGATAATGGCAGGGCTGAAAGGCATGGCATCGAGGACGCGTTGAAGCCGCGGGGTAATGCCTTCAGGTTGGCGGTATCGCACCTCCGGCGGATGGCCGAAAGCGAGAATGTGAAGATGGTCGCGTTCGGGCTCGGTCAGCATGAGCCCGCTGGCGATCCGATCAAGCACATGGGCTGATGGTGCTCCGCCGCGCCCCTGCTCCAGCCAAGTATACCAGGTCGGGCTTATATTCGAGCGCTGGGCGACCTCTTCGCGACGCAAGCCCGGCGTGCGGCGGCGTCCAACCTGGAAGCCGAATGTCGCGGGATCAAGCCGCATGCGCCGGTCGCGCAAGAACGTGCCCAGGATATTTTCGGAATCGCTCACGCTGATGATCCTGTTGGTGATTATACCATGATAAAGTCACTACTTTAACAGGACAATTTTTCATGGGATCAGGCGCCACGTCAATATCGGAGACTTTCCCATGCGTGTTTTCCTAACAGGTGCCACAGGCTTCATCGGATCCCGGATTCTTCCCGAACTGCTGGCCGCCGGCCATGAAATCATCGGCCTCACCCGCTCCAAGGCCGGTGCGGACGCTTTGGCAGCGGCAGGCGCAAGCGCTCATCTCGGAACGCTGGAGGATCCAACCGGCCTTGCGGATGGAGCACGGAACGCAGACGCCATCATCCATACGGCCTTTGATCATGATTTCACGAATTTCGTGGCAAATTGCGAAAAGGATCGCGGTGCCATTGCCGCACTCGGGTCGGTGCTGAAGGGGTCGGATCGGCCGCTGCTCATCACGTCGGGCGTTGGCATCGGAGACCCAGGCGATGGCCGACCTGCCAGGGAAGATGTTTTCGATGCACATCATTTCAATCCGCGCATCGCGTCGGAACTGGCGGGCCAAGCCCTGCTCGAAGCAGGCGTAAACCTGTCCGTCGTGCGGCTGCCGCAGGTGCACAATACCTTCAAGCAGGGCTTGATCTCCCCCTATATCGAGATGGCGCGGGAGAAGGGCGTGGTCGCCTATGTCGGGCAAGGCGCCAACCGTTGGGCGGCCGGCCACGTACGCGATGTGGCGAAGCTCTATGTGCTTGCCCTCGATCGCGCCGAGGCAGGTGCCCGTTACCATGCTGTCGCCGAAGAAGGCGTGGCGGCGCGGGACATAGCCGAGGTGGTCGCTGCAGGCCTCGATCTTCCGGTTGTCTCTCTTTCGCCGGACGAGGCGGCACCGCATTTTGGTTGGTTCGCGATGTTCGCCGGGGCGGATATCGTGGCATCCAGCGCCCAGACGCGGGAGAAATTGGATTGGGTGCCGACAGGCCCGAGCCTGATCGAAGACCTGCGGCAGATGGATTATTCCGTGAAGACAGCCTGACGTCTGACGCGATCGACATCAATACGAATAAGGTCATGCGGATGACGCAGGTCGACGAGCGGACGGTTGCTCGAAATCCTGGTCATCCGCAGCGGAGATCAGCCGGCGGCGCTGGGCGCCGGCGTATTGAGCAGCTGTTGTTCCCACAAGTAGGCGATGCCGCTGCCGCCAAAGTGCTGGATGAGAATCTCGGTCAGCGCCTCGACATGCTCTGTGCGCGCCCAATCGCGTTGCCATTCGCCGGCGAGCGCCATCACCGTCATCACGTTCGCGCCAGCCGTGATCAGCCGCTGGATGGCAACTTCGTGAGACTCCTTCGAAGTACCACCTGACGCATCGGTAATCACGGTCACGTCCCAGCCTTCGCCGGCGGCCTGGATCACAGGCATTGCGACGCAAACCTCGGTCCACAGGCCGGCGATGATCAGTTGCTTGCGGCCGGTCGCCTTGACGACGTTCACCACATTCTCGTCCTGCCAGGTGTTCACCCATGTGCGATCGATGACGTCCTGACCCGGGAACACGTCGGTGATCTGCTTAAAGAGAAGTCCACCGCGCGCCGCGATGACGCTGGTGAGAATGGTCGGAACATTGAAGGCTTTTGCCAGCTTCGCCAGCGCGGTCGTGCTGTTGACCACAGCTTGCGGGTCGTGGCTGTTGAGGTTCGCGAGCTGGTAGGGTTGATGGTCGATCAGAACGAGGACCGAGTCTTCGGGACGAAGAAGCGAATCAAGGCCGTTACGAAGGGTCATCAATATTTCCTTTCTCTGCCGCTATGGGCGGCATTGGGTTCACGGGGGACATGCGCCAATGGTGACGTCGCCGGAACGCAATTTGCTGTTCCTTTTCGTGATACGATAGTGCCATAATCAGGCAAGCTGTGTAGCGAAACGAGGAACGCGGAATGGACATCGAAGACCTGCAGACATTCGTTGCCGTGGCCGATGCAGGGGGTGTTTCGGCCGCCGCGCGCCGGCTCGGCGTCTCCAAGTCGATCGTCAGTCGGCGGCTCTTTCGCGTTGAGGCAGAGCTTGGCGTCCAGCTTCTGGCACGAACGACCCGCGGCGCAGCGCTCACAGAAGCGGGAATGACGTTCAGGGACCATGCGGCCCGGGCCAGCGCCGAGATCGATACGGCGAGAGAAGCGATCCTGCCGACCGGTGAGCTGCGCGGCCGCCTAAGGGTGGCGATGCCGCTCTCTTTCGGCCCGACCCACTTCGCCCCCGTGCTTGCGGAAATGGCGCAGCACCACCCGCAGCTCCACATCCATGCCGCCTACAGCGATCGCTTTGTCGATCTGGTCGCCGAAGGTTTCGATTGCGCGATCCGAGTTGGGTACCTTCAGGACTCCAACCTGATCGCCAAACGAGTCGGGCCGATCTATGGAAAGCTTGTCGCAAGCCCGGATTACATAAAAGCGCACGGTTCACCGGAGACGGTGGAACAGCTCGCCGACCATCAGGCCCTCATGCAGGGAACGGAAGCCTGGCAATTCATGGATGGCGACAGGATCGTCGCAGTTCAGCCGCAGGGCAGGTTCAAGGCCGACAATGCGACTGCGCTTGCCTCCGCCGCGGCCGCGGGGCTCGGCATCGCCTGGCTCCCCGATTGCATCACACACGACTATGTGGTCTCCGGCGCGCTCGTTCCGGTGATGACAGGCTACCCCCCACCGTCGGCAGGGGCCTATGTCGTCCGACCGCCGGGTAAGCACCCTGCGCGGAAAGTCCGGGTGCTTATCGAAATGCTGATCGCGTATTTCGCTCAAAACCCAGACGTTTGGGGTTTCGACCGTTAAGACCGAAACTTGCAGCGCGCCTTAAGCTCGTCGCTGACATTCTCCCGCCACTCTCCCAAACATCAGCCTCGCCCAGGATGACGAGCACCTTGGGCGACGCGTTGCTCCGTCGGAGCCGCCGGCAAGACGCCGGCACGGCCGATCTGGTCGGAGCGTCGCACCAAAGTTGCTGCCGGCGCGGTTGATCTCCTGCAGCGCACCCATTTCGCCATCGACGGCGGCGGCGACGATACCCTGTTCGGCATCGACCGCGATGTTTTCCTCTTACGAGGCGGCCGCATTCCGCCGCACGCCGGCGGCTGCTTCCGAAAGACGACCCAGAGATATCCGTCCGGATCGCGCCGCCGCGGCAATGCCATCGCATAAGGCATCAAGGTGCGGCCCTCCCCCAACCAAAAGCAGATCGGCTCCCGCATTGACCGAAGAGATGGCGGTTTCAAGCAGCGAGCGGCCGCGCATGGTGGCCGGTGCATCAAGGTCGTCGCTGACGATCAGGCCCCCGAAACCGAAATCGTCGCGCAGCATCGCCATGACTGCCGGCGACGTACTCGCGGCATTTTGCCCGTCGAACGCGGCAACGGGCGCCGGGCCGGTCATGATCGCCTTGATTCCAGCTTCGATCGCCGCCCTGAACGGCAGGGCATTGTGCAGAATGCGCTCCCGCGGCGTGAGCAGGGAAACATCGACGAGTGCCGGGTCGCCCGCCAGATCGTTGAAGCCCGGAAAATGCTTGGTCACGGCGGTAATGCCGGCGCTCTGGACGCCCGTGACGAAAGCGGAAACCAGCCTTGCCACGGCCTCCGGATAGCTGGCCATCGTGCGGCCCCGCAGCCATGGGTTCTGTCCGTCGATGACATCGGCGATCGGTGCCAGGAACATCGACACCCCGAGTTCACGGGCAGCCGAAGCCGTGATCCGGCACCGCTCTGCAAGCGATGCATCGTCCAGCGCGTGGGCTTCGTCCAGGGAGGGGAGCGGCGGCACCAGCCCCGTGAGCCGCTGGATGCCGCCCAGTTCCTGATCCACCGCGACGATCAAATGGGGCGTGACGGATTTCAGCTCTGCGATGCGGGCCTGGAAGACGGCCGGCGTTTCGCCGGCGAGCCTTTCTGCGGACATGGCGCGTGCGACATATTCCGCCCGCGTCTCGCCGATCAGAATGGAACAGCCGCCCTTTTCCAGGAAGGGCACCATGACATCCAGCACATCGAGCGTATCAAATGCCGGCAGCAGGATCGCTCGGGCGTCCTCGTCAGGTGAAAAAGCCATCGTCATCTCCGTAATGCAGGATGTTGAGAGGTGTCAGACAATCGTGACATCGACACCGGCCTCGCCGATGGCGGTGAGGATGGCGGTGTCTTTGCTGTCTGTGAAAAGTGCCGAGACGGCGGAAATCCGAGCGACCTCATGGGTTGCGGCCTGGCCGAGCTTGTCGGCGGTCGCCAGAAGGAGGGTCTTGTTCGCAGCCCTGATCATCGTGGATTTGAGGTGTGCATCCTCGAAGTCGTCGCTGCGCAGCATCAGGTCGTGATCGACGCCGCACGTACCGAGGATGCAGTAGTCGGCCCGAACCGCCCGCACGGCATCGATCGCTCCGGCACCGGTCGCGCTGCGGGTCAGCCTGCCCAGGCGGCCGCCAAGCATGATCACTTCGGTGAGCGGATGGTCGAGCGCGGCGGCGGCTACATCGATGGCGGTCGTGATGATGCGAATGGAGAGCGCCGGTGAAAGACTGCGCACGAACTGCACGACGGTCGTGCTGGAATCCACCAGCAGCGTCGCGCCGTCCGGGATGGTTGCGGCGGCGGCAAGCCCGATCCGCTGCTTCTCTCCGGCATGCAGCGTTTCGCGACGATGGAAATCGAGCGCAGGCGTGACAAGCCGCGCCGCACCGCCGTGAAACCGCTGCACGAGGCCTGCATCCGAAAGGTCGCGCAGGTCGCGGCGGATCGAATCTTCCGAAACGCCAAACTCCTGCGCGAGCCCGGCCGCGAGGACACGCCCCGCCGCATTCACCTTGTCGAGGATGACGGCCTGCCGCTCCTCCGGGGAAAGCGCTGCCAGTTCCGCCTTGTCCGCGCTCATGCCGTCGCCTCCTCCGCATGGGGAAGAAGTCCGAGCGCCGTCAGCCGAGCCTCCAGCGCCTCGGCCGTGCGGAAGTGTTCGGTGTGGAAGCCAAGGGCTGCCGCCGCGGCAATGTTCGCCGCGTTGTCATCGATGAAGATGCAATCCGCAGCGCGCACACCCGCCCGCTCCAGGAAGCGGTTGAAGATCGCGGCATCCGGCTTCACCAGTTTCTCCGTGCCGGAGACGACGAGAACGTCGAACAGGCCCAGGAAGGGATAGATGTCCTTTGCGCGTGGGAAGGTTTCGGCCGACCAGTTCGAAATCGCGTACACCGGAACACCGGCCGTTTTCAGGCGTCGGAGAATCTCGGCCGTCCCGGCGACCTCCCCTCCCAGCATTTCGTGCCAGCGCAGCCAGTAGGCCTCGATCAGGGCAGCCCGCTCGGGATGACGCTCGCCAAGCGCGGCGATGCCCTCGGCAAAAGGCCGGCCCGCATCGAACTGCTCGTTCCAGGCCGATGTGCAGACCTCGCTGAGGAAAGCGGACACCGCCGCCTCATCAGGGAGCAGTTTACGATAGAGATAGGCGGGATTCCAGTCGATCAGAACGCCACCGATATCGAACACAGCAACAGTCGGATTCATTTTTGCCTCTTTATGCATGTATTGATTCTTACTATGCACGAATAGGCAGATACACGCAATAAAAAGCACGAAAGAATCCGACGCTTCTCGTCACGACCTAGGACCGCAGAAATTCGGCTGCGCGCTCGCCGATCATGATGCAGACGGAATTCGGGTTGCCGGAAATCAGCGTCGGCATGACCGATGCATCGGCGACACGAAGCCGTTCAATTCCATGCACGCGCAGTTTCGGATCGACCACCGCCATGTCGTCGCCGCCCATCCGGCACGTTCCGGCAGGATGAAGGGCTGCATGCGCATCCTTGACACAGAAGGCCCTGATATCCTCCCGCGTCTTCAGCGCCGGCGATGGCGCGTGCCGTGCCGTCACGAATTTCGCGATTGCCGGCTGCGCCATGATGTCGATGGCGGCCAACGCGCCCTCGGTCATGGCATCGAGATCGTAGGGATCGGAAAAATAGCGCGGCGCTACGCGCGGGTTCGCCGCCGGGTTGGCGCTCAGGAGCGTGACTTCTCCCCTGGAGCGCGGCCGGATCTGCCCGAGATTGACCGTACAGCCATTACCGCCGGGCACCGCATCGACGCCCTCCTCGATGCCGGCACCGACGACCATGAAATACTGGATGTCCGGGCTCGCCTCGCCCCGGTTGCCCCACCAGAAGGCGCCGCCTTCGATGAGGTTCGAGGATGCCGGACCATTGCGGAACAGCGCATAGTTCAGCCCGGCAAGCGCCTTCCAATGCGGCTTCTTGTACTTGTCGTAGCTGTGCGGGCCGTTGAGTTGGTAGACGAGCGAAATCTCAATGTGATCCTGCAAGTTCTGGCCGACGCCCGGCAGGTCGGCGTGCACGTCGAGGCCCTGGCGCCGAATCTGGTCCGCCGGGCCGACGCCCGACAGCATCAAGAGCTTCGGCGTGGCGATCGCCCCCGTCGACAGGACGACCTCCTGGTCGGCGCGGTACACGACCGTGCGCTTGCCCTTGACACACTCGACACCCATCGCACGGCCGTTTTCGACGAGCACGCGCGTGACCATGGCGCCGGTTTCCACACGCAGATTGCGCCGCTTGCGTGCCGGGTTGAGATAGGCCACAGCGGCGGAGCTGCGGCGACCGTTGCGGGCGGTGATCTGGTAGAGGCCGCAGCCTTCCGGATCGCCGGAGTTGAAATCCGGATTATACGGCAGGCCCGCCTGCTGGCATGCCTGCAGCCAGGCTCGGGTCAGGGGGTGGATGTAGTCGATATCGGAAACGCCGAGCGGGCCGCCGACACCGTGCGCCTCGTTGCAGAAACGGTTATTGTCCTCGGCGCGCTTGAAGTAGGGCAGAACATCGGCATATCCCCAGCCTTCGGCGCCAAGCTCGAGCCATTGCTCATAGTCGGCCGGCACGCCGCGAATGTAGATCATGGCATTGACGGAGCTGCCGCCGCCCAGAACCCGGGCCTGCACCATGGTCGGCGTCTCCGTGCGCTCCTGTTCGGCCATCGGCTCCCAGGGAATGCGCTTCAGCAAGTCGCCCTGCGCGGTCTTGTAGTACGCGCCGGGAATATGGATGTACGGGCTGCGGTCGCGTGGCCCCTCCTCAAGCAGGAGCACGTTGACGGCGGGGTCTTCCGATAGGCGCGCGGCGACGACGCAGCCCGTCGAGCCGCCACCGACCACGATATAGTCGAATGTGGTGATCTCGTCCCGATGCCGGGGCGAAATGCCGTGACGCGCCGATCCCATGTCCCGAAGTCCCATCACTGCCCCCTTGAAATGGCGCTGCCGGCCTTGATCGCGAGGGCAGCAATGGTCAGAGCCGGATTGACGGCGGCCGATGTCGGCAGCACGGAGGCATCGGTGATGTAGAGGTTCTCGACATCATGGCTGCGGCAATCGAGATCAACCACCGAGGCTTGCGGATCGCTGCCCATGCGGGCGGTTCCGCATTGGTGCGACGTCGTCTTGCGGCCGAATGTGTGTGTCAGCACGATCGGGAAACCGGCCTTGCGCATGACCGCGCGGGTCTTGGCAATCAGCGCCTCGTGTGCGCGCATGTTCGAGCGGATCCAGTGCATGACGATGCGGTTGTCGCGCACCATCACACGACTTTCCGGATTGGGCAGGTCCTCGCTCGTCAGAAACCAGCCATAGGCGTAGCGCGCTATGAGCTTTGCGACCCATGCGGGCGCCGGCACGGGCAAATTGGCCTTGAGGATGTTGCCGGTAATGTGCCCGAGAAGCTGGACGTTGCCGAGCGGCGCGCCGTATTCGTTGTCCGCGTTGTAGAAATCGTTGAAAGCGATGGTCTTCTGGTAGACCGAGGTATTGGCCGCAAAGGGATCGATCGTCAGCATCGCCGTCGTGTTGTGGTTCATGAAGTTGCGGCCCACCTGATCCGAGCCGTTGGCGAGGCCGGTCGGATGCGCCTTGCTGGCGGAGCGCAGGAGCAGCGCTGCGGTCTGGACGGCACCCGCCGCCACGGCGAAGCGATCGGCGGAAATGCGGTGCTCGATCCCATCCTTCACATAGACGGCGGCAATGACCCGGCGGCCCGTCTCGTCGGTCTCAAGGCGTGTCACGCTGGCGCCGGTCAGGAGGCTGACATTCGGGTGGGCGAGCGCACTTGTGAGCGGCCCCACTTCCGCATCGATCTTGCCGGCGCCCGTGTTCGGAAACGCATCCCAGCCCGTCTTCGCCCGTTTCAGCCAGGCGTCGATATCGATCGAGAGCGGCAGGGCCGCCGGATGAATGCCGGCCCTTTCCAGCCGGCGGCGGACGGCCGCGATCGCCGGTTCGTCAGGAACCTTCGGATAGGCATAGGGCGTGTCGTGCGGCGGCTCCGTCGGATCCTCGGAAACCGAACCGCGCACCCGGAAAATGCTTTCGGCTGCATCATACCAGGGCGAAAGCGCCTCATAGGACATCGGCCAGCCCGGAGATGCGCCATCCATGTGCGGCCGCGGCGCAAAATCCTCGCGGCGGTAGCGATACATGACGGCACCGAAGAACTTCGAATTGCCACCCACATAATAGTAGTTGCCCGGAAGGAAGCTCTCGCCATCCGTGCCCAGCCATTCCTCCGAAGAGCGGTAGAAGCCCTTCTGGAAGATCGCACGGTCATCGCGCGCCTCCGGGCTGTCCTTCAGGTAATCGCCACGCTCAAGAATGACGATCCGCAGGTCGGAGGGCGCCAGGCTGTGTGCCAGGGAGGCGCCGCCGATGCCGGAGCCGATGATGACGATGTCTGCGGTCTGGGTCATGATGTCTTTCAGTCGATGCGCGTTTCGGATTCGATGTCGAACAGCACGGTCTTCGATGTGTCGACGGACAGGGCGGCTTCCTGCCCCGCATGGGCCTGCTTGGGCGGAAGACGGGCCGTCACCTCGACGCCGCCGAGTTGGAAGACGGCCAAGGTGTCAGGCCCGGTCGGCTCGACCACGTCGAAATCGATGGTGAGCGACGGCGGAGCAGCGCCCGTGGCAATCGAGAAGTTTTCCGGGCGGATGCCGACGAGCACTTTCTTGCCGGCGTAGCGTTGCAGGGCCTCTGACGACAGGGTGATGCCGGCAATGCGCGCCGCCGGACGCCTGGCAATGTCGATGACGGCCGTCGCCGTCGAACCCTGCACCTCCAGAACCGCCGGCACGATGTTCATCGCTGGCGAACCGACGAAGCGCGCGACATAGACATTGGCCGGCCGGTCATAGACGGCCTGCGGCTCGTCGAGCTGCTGCACGACGCCGTCCTTCATGACAGCCACGCGGGTGGCAAGCGTCATGGCCTCGATCTGGTCATGCGTGACATAGACGATCGTCGTGCCGAGACGTGCATGCAGGCGCTTGATCTCGGTGCGCATATCCACGCGCAGCTTGGCGTCGAGGTTCGACAGCGGCTCGTCGAACAGGAAAAGCTTCGGCTCGCGCACGATGGCACGCCCCATCGCCACGCGCTGGCGCTGGCCGCCGGAGAGCTGCGATGGCTTGCGATCGAGCAGATGATCGATCTGCAACAGGTCGGACGCCGTCTTCACGGCCTTGGCGCGGTCGGCCTGGGTGACCTTTCGGATCTTCATGCCGAACTCGATATTCTGCCGCACGGTCATCGTCGGGTAGAGCGCATAGGACTGAAACACCATCGCGATGTCCCGATCCTTCGGCGAAAGCTCGTTGACGGTCTTTCCCGCGATGCGGATCTCGCCACCCGAGATCGTCTCCAGGCCGGCGATCATGTTGAGAAGCGTCGACTTGCCGCAGCCGGAGGGGCCGAGCAGCACGAGGAAATCGCCGGTTCCGATGGAGATCGAAACCTCCTTCAGAACCTCGAAATGGCCGTAGGACTTGCGGACACGATCGATTTCAAGAGTGGACATGGTCTCAGCCTTTCACGGCACCGGCCGTCAACCCGCGGACGAAATATCGACCAGCGACGATGTAGACGACCAAAGTTGGGATGGCGGCGATCATGGCGGCAGCCATGTCGACATTGTACTGCTTGCGACCGGTGGTCACGTTGACGATGTTGTTGAGTGCGACCGTGATCGGGCTGCTCGAACCGGAGGTGAAGGACACACCGAAGAGGAAGTCGTTCCAAATCTGCGTGAACTGCCAGATGCAGGACACGACAATGATCGGAATGGAGGTCGGCAGGATGACACTCCAGAAAATCCGGAAGAAACCGGCGCCATCGACCATCGCCGCCTTTGTCAGTTCATCCGGCAGCGAGACGAAGTAGTTGCGGAAAAACAGCGTCGTGAAGCAGATGCCGTAGGAGACATGGACCGCCACGAGACCGGGAATGGAGCCGGCGAGCCCCAGCAGCCCGAGCGTGCGCGCCATGGGAATGAGGATCGCCTGGTACGGCAGGAAACAGCCGAAGAGCATGAGGCCGAAAACGAAGTTGGCGCCGGGAAACTTCCATTTCGTGAGGATGTAGCCATTGATCGCGCCGATCCCCGTCGACAGGGCGACGGCCGGGATGACCATCAGCAGCGAGTTGACGAAATAGGGTTTCAGCCCGGTGCATTCGGTTCCGATGCAGGCCTGCGACCAGGCCGCCCGCCACGCATCGAGCGTCACCACCTTGGGCAGGCCGATGAACGAGCCGCCATAAATCTCGTCGAGCGGCTTCAGCGAAGTCGACACCATGACCCAGAGCGGCATCAGGTAGAGCAGTGCCACGATCAGCAGGCAGGTGTAGATGACGATGCGGCCGAGGCGCGCCTTGCCGGATTGCGAGAGTGCTTCAGCCATTGTTTTTCTCCCGCAGCTCGGAATAGAGGTAGGGAATGATGATCGCCGCGACGGTCATGAGCATCATCACGGCACTGGCCGCACCGACGCCCATCTGGTTTCGCCGGAAGGTGGCGGAGAACATGAAGGTCGAGGGCAGTTCGGTCGCCGTGCCGGGGCCGCCGTTCGTCAAGGCCAGTACCAGGTCGAAGCTCTTGATGGCGATGTAGCTCAGCAGGACGATCACGCTCAGCATGGCCGGGCGCAGCATGGGAATAATGATCTGCCGGTAGATCAGCGGCAGCGTGGCGCCCTCGATCTGCGCCGCCTTGATGACGGAGTTGTCGATGCCCCTGAGCCCCGCAAGGAAGATCGCCATGGCAAAGCCCGAAGACTGCCAGACGCCGGCCACCACGACGGTGTAGATCGCCATCTGGGGATCGGTGATCCAGTCGAAGCGGAAGTCCGTCCAGCCGAGGTCGTTCACCACGCGCTGGATGCCGAGACCGGGATTCATGATCCACTTCCAGGCCGTTCCCGTGACGATGAACGACAGCGCCATCGGATAGAGATAGATCGCCCGAAGAGCCCCTTCGGCCCGGATGTTCTGGTCCAGGAGGATCGCCATCAGCAGGCCCAGGCCCGTGGACAGCGCCAGGAAGAGCGCGGAGAAGATGAACAGGTTCGCGACGGCGGTGTGCCAGCGAGGGGTCGCCCAGAGGCGCACATATTGTTCAAGCCCGACGAAATCGTAGGTCGGCACGAATTTCGACGAGGTGACGGAAATCAGCCCCGTCCACAGGATAAACAGGTAGACGGTGACGATGACGACGAGCAGGCTGGGAGCGACGACGATGCGCGGAAGCCAGGCTGCCAATCGCGATGACATGCGCGTAGAAGCGCTCATGGGTCAGCTCCGATTGCGGGTACGGTGGAGGAGCCGACAGGCGCGGCTCCTCCGGTTGGCAGTTGGGCTTTAACGCGCGTTGTCGATGCCGGAGACCAGCATCTTGACGGCGTCTTCCGAGCTCATGTTGCCGACGAAGAACTGCGCGGCGACGTCGCTGAAGACGGAGGCGAATTCCGGCTTGGCGGCGAAGCCGTGCGTCATAGCGCCCTGCATGCTGCCCTTCTCGATCGCCGCGGCGCGCTCCTGGTAGCCGAGCTTGGCGCAATCGTCGAAGTCGTCGACCGAGACGTCGCTGCGGGCCGGGATCGAGCCCTTGATCAGGTTGAAGCCTTTCTGGACCTTCGGATCCATGATGGTCTCGGCAAGTGCCGTCTGCGCGTTCTGCACGTTCTCGTCCTGTACGGTGAACATGCCGAAGCTATCGATCAGGTACTGGAAGGAGGTCACCTGGCCGGGCGTGGCGAAGCAGTAGAAGTCCTGGTTGGGCTTCAGGCCCTTCGCCAGGAACTCGCCCTTCGCCCAGTCGCCCATGAACTGCATCGCGGCTTCCCCGTTGATGACCATGCCCGTGGCAACCGCCCAGTCGCGGCCGACGAAGTTGTTGTCGACGAGGCCGCGCACCTCGCGCAGCGTGTCGAACACCTTCACCATCTCGGCACTGCCGAGCGCTGCCGGATCGAGATCGATCGCCGTCTTCTGGTAGAATTCCGGTCCGTTGACGTCCGACAGGAGGGCGTCGAAAATGATCCCGATCTGCCACGGCTCGTCACCCATCGCGACGGGAACGATACCCTTCTCCTGAAGCGTCTTGCCGGCCGCGATCAGCTCCGCCCAGGACTTCGGAACGGCAATGCCGGCATCGTCGAAGATCTTCTTGTTGGCCCAGACCCAGTTCTGGCGGTGCATGTTGATGGGGGCTGCAATGAAGGCATCACCCGATGTCACGAAGGGCAGGAGCTGAGGGGCAAGCGCTTCACGCCAGCCGCCGGTCTTGGCGAGGTCGTTCAGGTCGCGAACGACGCCCTGCTCCGCCCACTGAACGCCTTCCCAGCCAAGAAACTGCATGGCGCCCGGCGGGTTGCCCGCCGTGAGGCGCGAGCGCAGCGCCTGCTGCGCATTCGCGCCGCTCATGCCGCCCACGGCGGAATCCTTCCACGTAAACCCCTTGGCCTCGAGCTCCTTGCGAATGACGTTGAGCGCGTCCACCTCGCTTTGCGAGACCCAATGGTGCAGAACTTCGATCTCGCCTTCCGCACGCGCCGCAACGGGCACGAGCATGGTGGCGGCAAGAACAGTGGCAATAAACTTCGACATGACGTTGGTCCTCTCTGGTTGAGTTTTTTAGCGCGGCCCCTGTCGGGCTCTTGTGCGTGGTCGTTAAACGGGGTCTGCGGGCATCGCGTAGCCGACGTTGCGGCCGCCGTAGCGGCGGACACGAATGTTTGCCTGCTCGGCATGCCCGGCGAAGCCTTCCATCAGGCAGAGCCGCGAGCCGTAGGCGCCGATCATCGCGGACGCCTCGTCGGTCAGGACCTTCTGGTAGGTGCAGGTCTTCAGGAATTTTCCGACCCAGAGGCCGCCGGTGTAGCGGGCCGCCTTGTTGGTCGGCAGCGTATGGTTGGTGCCGATCACCTTGTCGCCGAAAGCGACATTCGTGCGCGCACCCAGGAACAGCGCGCCATAGTTCGTCATGTTGGCGAGGAAGTAGTCCGGATCGCGGGTCATGACCTGCACATGTTCGGACGCCACGCGGTCGCCTTCCGCCAGCATCTCCTCGATCGTGTCGCAGAAAATGATCTCGCCGAAATCCTCCCAGGCCTTGCCCGCGACCGCCGCCGTCGGGAGGATCGCAAGCAGGCGCTCGATCTCGGAAAGCGTGTCACGCGCCAGCTTCTCCGAATTGGTGATGAGAATCGCCGGCGAATTGACGCCATGCTCGGCCTGGCCGAGGAGGTCCGTCGCCACCAGTTCGCCGTCGACGCTGTCGTCGGCGATGATCAGCGTTTCCGTCGGGCCAGCGAAAAGATCGATACCGACGCGGCCGAAGAGCAGCCGCTTGGCTTCCGCGACATAGGCATTGCCGGGGCCAGCCAGCATGTCGACCGGATCGATCGTTTCCGTGCCGTACGCCATCGCGGCGATCGCCTGGACGCCGCCGATGCAATAGATCTCGTCGGCGCCGGCAAGCGCCTGCGCCGCAACGATCTTTTCGGCAATCCGGCCCTGGAAGGGCGGTGCGCAGGTGATCACCCGCTGGCAGCCGGCGACACGCGCCGTCAGCACGGTCATGTGGGCGGATGCCAGCAGCGGATATTTGCCGCCCGGCACATAGCAGCCGACATTCTGGATCGGCACGTTCTTGTGGCCGAGCACGACGCCCGGCAGGGTCTCGACCTCAACGTCCTTCAGCGCCGCCTTCTGGACCTCTGCGAACCGGCGAATCTGATCCTGCGCAAAATCGAGGTCTTCGCGTTCCCGGGCCGTGAGCGCGTTGATGCAGCCCGCGATCTCATCCTTCGTCAGCCGGTAGGATTCGCGATCGAACTTGTCGAACTGCACGGACAGTTCGCGAACCGCCTTGTCGCCGCCATCCCTGACTTTTGCGAGAAGTGCCTCGACTGCCTTGGTGACCGCGCTGTCGGTTCCGCCGTCTTCGATGGGAGCCTTGGCTGTTTTGATGTGCCGGATCATGACAAAGTCTCTTCGTTCACGGCCGCCATGGGCGCCGCGTTATCAAGGGCTTGGGAGGGCAAGGGAGGCTCAGGCCTCCCCTGCTCGAGATGTCTAGAGGTGCTGTTCGCGGGCGCGCATCTCTGCGTGTGCGGCCTGCTCCTTTTCGTAATAGGCCGGCGACGGGAAGTCCCACCAGCCGGTTGCGAAGGGACCGGCGGCATCGCGCGAGACGATCACTTCGACGAGGGCCGGACCGCCGCATTCGAGCGCCGCCTTCAGGCTGCTTTCGAGGTCCTCGTCCTTCTCCACCTTCCACGCCTGAAGGCCGAAGGCCTTGGCGGAGGCCGTGATGTCGGCCGAATAGGGCGCGCCGTTACCGGCATGGTGGTTGAACTCGGATGCGATATGGCGGCCCATGAACTTGCGCTGCCCGCCGCGGATCGACATGTAGCCCTGGTTGTTCAGCACCAGGAACACGACATTGATGCCGTTCATGACGGCCGTGCCCATTTCCGGCAGCGACATCATGAAGTCGCCGTCGCCGACGATGGCGACGACCTGCCGGTCCGGGCAGGCGAGCTTGGCGCCAAGCGCTGCCGGCACCGCCCAGCCCATCGGCGAATAGGAACCGGAGGTGAGATGCGTACGGGGTTCGTAGATCGGGAAGCTCTGCTTGACCGAGCCCTGCGTATTGCCCGAGCCGACGACGACGATGCCGTTGCGGTCGAGGACCTTGCGGAGCGCCATCAACGGGCGCTGCGAGGTGAAGGGCGTCTCGCGGCTGTTTTCGCGCGGCTCGACCTGGGCGCGCCATTCGGCCTTGGCCTTCTGCACATCGGCGACGAAGGTCTCGCGGCGCGATAGCATCTTCTGCGAATCCGCATCGGAAATCAGCGACAGGATCGCCTCCAGCGTCACCTTGGCATCGGCGACGATGCCGACTTCCGTCTCGTAGTTCTTGCCGATCTCGCGCGGGTCGAGGTCGATATGGATGAGTTTGGCCGAGGGGATCGAGAAGGAGACGCCCTTGGCATAGGAGGAGGCCGACCAGTCGGTGAAGCGGCAGCCGACCGAAACGACGACGTCGGCCGATGCGGTGATCTTGTTGCCGCAGGTCGTGCCCGTCTGGCCGACGGCGCCGATGAACAACTGGTGATCCTCGGAAATGGCGCCCTTGCCGTTCCATGTGATCGAGACGGCGGCACCGAGCTTTTCGGCAAGGCGCGTCAGTTCTGCCGATGCATTGGCCGTGATCGCGCCGCCGCCGGCGACGATGACCGGGCGCTCGGCGGAGAGAAGAACCTTCAGCGCGGCTTCAATGGCCTTCGGATCCGGATAGGCGACGCCGACCGGCAGGCGCTTGCCGAGCGGATGGATGGTGACATCCGCCGCGTCGACCTGAACGTCCATCGGGACTTCGACATGAACCGGACCCGGGCGGCCCGTCAGCAACTCGCTGAAGGCACGGTGCATAATGCTTGGGAGGACCTGCACCGAATTGGCCTGCCAGGCGCGCTTGGTCACCTGCTCGGTGATGCGCGGGAAGGCATTGTCCTGCTGGCGCTCCAGCTCCTGCATAGTGCCGTGGCCATGCATATAGGTCTGGGGCGAGCCGGAAACGTAGAAGAGCGAAGTGGAATCGCAATAGGCGGTTGCAAGGCCAATGATCGTGTTGGCCGCGCCCGGACCGACCGAGGTGGAGCAAGCCATCGGCTTGCCGCAGGCGCGGTAGTAGCCGTCGGCCATGTGAACCGCGCTCTGCTCGTGCATCACCTGGATGAAGGGGATTTCCGATCCCTCCTGCAGGAACGCGTCGAACAGCGACCAGATGCCGTGGCCGGGCACGCCCGCCACATATTCGACGCCATATTCCTTCAACGCTTTCGCGACGACTTGACCACCTGTCAGCTTCATTGATCGACCCTCTGAAATCTCGTTATCTTGTGAGCAGGACGGGGACGCCCTCCAGCGATAGGCTTATTCTTCCGCCGAGCGAGGCAAACTCGCAAGTTCGCAGCCATCGAAACACTGACGCGAGATGACGCACTTCAAAAGCAGTTTTGCGTCAGGGTTCATGATCGCGACGGCCGCGCCGCCGCCGGCGCGGTCAATTTGCAGCGGTCCGCAGGCATCCCGGTGGGGAGCGGCAGGCGATCCCGAACAGTGCCATCCTTCGCAAAGTGAAGCTGGAGCCGCGCCATCATGCGAATAAATTAATTCCGGCGCGCACTTTTTTCGCGGCGCGCGCTATGGCTTTCTCAGAACACGGACAGACAAAAGAGGCACCGCCGTGCAGAACCTGAGCAGAGACCTGGCTTTCGCAGACGACTTCATTTCCGCCACGCTTGTCGAGAACGTCGCGGACTATGACGTGACGGACGCCGTCGTGGTCAATATCAGCCCCTCCCCGATGGTCACCGGCGACGAGCATCCGGCCATCGTACCGGCGTGGAAGTCGACCTGGCTGAAGGGCGGCCGCATCCGCTCGGCGGATCGCGCCGCGATCATCAAGGTCGTCAGGCCGACCAATCTCGGTGGCTGCATGTTTCGTGGCTGGGACTGGCTGGGCAACCGCATCCGCAGCTTTCCCCGCGACACGCCGCTCTACATATCGGCGCAGGACGAGATCGGCACCGTTACCCTGGACCCCCGCGTCTTCACCAATGAACGCGCGGCAGCCGAAGCGCCGCAGACCTTCACGCTGAAGCTCAATCTTTGGTGGTCGCCCGGCGACACGGATTGCTTCATCCATAACGAGCACCCGTTCCTGGAAACGCACACGCAGATCCATGGGTCGGGTCGCATGCAGAAATTCAAGGCGCGCGACGCAGCGACGCTCTATGAGGACGTGGTGATGCCGATCGGCTATTCGCACGATCCCTTCTGCCGGGTCACCGGCGAGAACCAGTGGACCTATCCCTGGCACCGCTACTATGCGGATACCGACAGCGTCTGGCTCGCCGTCGAACTGCACCCCTGACGGATGGCCTTCAACTCATCTGGATCATGTCGGAGCCGTCGCCGAGATATTGCAGCGCCTCGCGCGGAATGCTGGGATCGTTGCGGTCCATGACCGTCAGCTCCTTGAGATGCTCGCGGCGCAGCAGGCCCGGCCCCCGGTAGTGCAGCGCGACCTTCGTGGAATAGGGCTGGCGGAAGACGGTCGCGGCAATGCCGCTGGAAATTCCGAACATGAAGCGTTTGGCGTTCCGCTTGACCTGCGCATAGACGCCAAAGGTCAATTCGTTCGACTGGATGCCCTCGAAATCCGCTGTGAAGAGGCGGTCAGCGACGGGGAAGCAGAAACCATAATATTTGAAGACATATTCCGTCTTCTTCGGGTCGTCGAAGCTCGGGAAACGCTCGACATAATAGTGCTGGAGGAATTCCTTGTTGCGATAGATGCAGAAAGCCGAGCGCAGCACGAAGCCCTTGTAGATCGAGGAGAACTGATAGCGGTCGTAGATCCCGACGATGTCGTTGTGATCGGCATTGTTCTCCACGATCATCTCCGACACGAAGCGCGAGAACTCCGGCAGCTGGCGGGCGGTCGCCATCGCATGGAAGAAGTTGCCTTCCACCAGCGTGCGGAACTCCTCCGGGTCGGCAAAGAGCATGGCGACGCTGAGGCCGAAATAGTTCGCGATGATCCTCAGATTGGCCGCCGACGGCACATGCGCGCCCGACAGGTACTTGTTGAACTGCTGCCGGTTGACATTGATCTTGCGGCAGACGGCGGCCACGGAGCCGTGCTGCTCGCACAGCGTTCTCAGGTTCGCCGCCAGGGCGGCCCCATCTCTTCCCAGCTGTTCCATTAAAGCCCCCGGTATGACGCACTGTGACGCTAATTGTACTTCATATCGCTAAAGACATCAATTGTCTGCGAAGTTGTAGCGCGCCGGGCGACCGGTCAATCTCCGGATGATGAAGAGGAGGACGTGCGGTGCATTCCGGGGAAGAACTTGGATGGTCGGTCATGGGCACCGGCACCATTGCAACCGAGCACATGGTGGCGGCGATCCGTTCGGTTGGGCATCAGCCCCTGTGGGTCGTCAGTCGGAACCGGCAGTATGCGACACACTTCTCGCAGGACATGCAGATAGCCGGCATCGCCGTTGATGCGCGGCCGACCCTTCGCGATCCGCGCGTCCAATATGCTTATGTGAGCGCCGCGCGGGACCGTCGCAAGCACTATATCCTCGCCGCAGCAGCGGCGCGAAAACACGTCCTGTGCGACGGCCCGATTGCCGGCAACAGCCGTATCGCGGCAAACTTGGCCGAAGAATGCAGGAAGGCCGGCATCCTCCTGGCCCTCAACCAGCCATTCCGCACCCTCTCGCCCCACCAGACCATGCGTCGGCTTCTGCAGGATGGCGAGATCGGCACGTTGCAGTCGCTTCTCATCGCGCGGGGCGCACCGTTTCAGCTCCCGCCCAACCGTCACATCGACGAGGCAGTGGATCGCGGCGGCGCCCTTCTTGAAATGTCCGTCGATAGCATCGATCTGGCACGATTTCTCACCGGTCAGGAACCAGCGGCGGTGACTGCCCTTTCTTCCGTGCCGGCCAGCCCCGACGGCGACCAGATATCCTACGCGATCCGTCTGTCCAGTGGAGCGCTCTTTCAATCCTACGAGAGTTTCACGACTGCGGAGTTCGAAAGTATCGTCATGCTCGCCGGCGATCGCGGCACGCTCACTGCGCATGGAACCCTCAGCGGCAGAGGGTCCGGTGCCCTGGTGCGCCGCCTGAACGGCCGGAACGAGCTTATTCCGGTGCGCGAACGCGACCAGCACATGACCACGATCGAGGCCTTCCTCGCCCTGCCCCAGAGCTCAGGCACATGGATGTCGCTTGCGGAAGACAATGTCATCGCTCTGCGCACTGCCGAAGCCGTCCAGGCAGCGGCACGCAGGCGCCACATTTCTGTCAGCAGCCCGTAATGAACGAATAGAGGAGGCCGGTGGCCATGACCAGAACCCAGAACCAACTCATCTTTCATTCGATGGCATCCAAATCGAACACCCTGGCCATCGACATCGAAATCGCCCGTACTATCGGGTTCGATGGCCTTGAAACCTCCGGCAACAAGATCGGCGCATTTCTCGATGCCGGCTTCACCGTGCCGGAGTTGAAGGCGCGCCTCGACGGCCTTTTCCTCCCCGGCATCGGCTTTCTGATCGATCTGGAACGACAGGGCGACGCCCGTCGGCAGATGCTGCGCGAAGCCGAACAACTTTGCGTGTTGGCCTCCGCGGCGGGCGCGAAAGGGATTGAAGCCATCACCGGCCCTTTGGATATCCGCGTTTTCGAGCCGGGCGCCGCGGAGCGCTATCCACATCTCTACCGCGGCCTGATCGACCTACCAACGGGTATCCAGACCGAACAAACGGCCGCCAACCTTCAGGCCGTGGCCGACATCGCCGCCTCCCACGGATTACTCGTCTATCTAGAGTCTCTGTCGTGGACGCCGCTCAACACCCTGGATGCGCAACAGCGGATCCTCGACTTGTGCAAGCGGGACAATGTGCGGATCGTCATCGACTTTTGGCACTCCTATACCTCGGGTGATACGCCGGAGCGGATCGCACGACTGGACAAGGACCTGATATACGGTGTGCACCTCTGCGATTCCCTGCCCTATACCGGCGGCATACCGAACGAACCGGTGCTGCGCGACATCCCCACCGGACAGGGCGTCCTCGATCTTCAAAGCTGGGTAGATGCCGTGAAATCGACAGGCTATACCGGCTGGTGGAGCTGCGAACTGTTCTGCACCCAACAGCACCAGGACAACAGCTTTGCCGTGGCGCGCGATCTGAAAGCCCTCATGGAGCGCCTGATTCCGGCATGACCGATGGGTTCGTCGACCCGCTTGCCAGAGATCGGGTCGCCCTTGCCATGGCCGTGTCGAACCGGGGAAGCCTCTGCGGCAAAATGGGTGCGAAGCCATGCCGGAACGCTATATCGCACCGTGCGGATTATGAACAAAAAATACGAAATAAAGCACGCCACATCGCTCTATTATAATGGCGGATAATCCCTTTTACCGGGCCATTCTTTTGCAAGGCCCGGCTTTAAAACGGGCAGGTCCGCTCTGCATCTTCGCATCTGCCGGCAACGGCAACTGATCACCATGCTTTGCAGTCTTAAGGTTATTGCATACGCCTGTTCCGGCGCTTTGCGACACTTTTCCCCGCCACCTCACGCGCTAAGGCGAGAAAAGCCTTAACGCCGGCGGATAGATTTCGGCGGCCGGGATAATACAGGCAGAGCCCCGGAAAGGGCGGCGTCCAATCCTCCAGCACGCGGACCAGACGGCCTGCCTCTATATCGGCGAGGACGCCTTGCTCCATGAAGCAACCAATGCCGATATTCTCCATGACGGCGGTTCGCGCGAGGCTTACTTCGTCGAGCATGATAGGCCCCCGCACGTCGATCTGAACCGTCTCCCCGTCCTTCTCGAAACGCCATCGGAAAAGCGCGCCGTCCGGCAAGCGCACACGGATGCATTTGTGGCCGAGAAGGTCCGGTGGGACACGCGGTTTTCCGTTGTGCCTGAAATAGTCGGGAGACCCGACGATAGCATATCGCTGCGGGCGGCCGAGTGGGACGGCGATCATGTCGCTGGGAACCAGGCCGGCAACCCGCACGCCTAGATCAAAACCATCGGCAACGATATCGATCAACCGCCCTTCGGTCACCAGGTCGACGTTCATGTCCGGATAGCGACGAAGAAATTCGATGACGAGCGGCGAGATGATTTCGCGCGCGGCAAACGGAGCGGCATTGATCCGTATCGTCCCCGAGGGCGTCTCCCGTTGGGATCGCACCATATCCAATGCGCCATGGATATCCTGAAGTGCAGGCCCCACCCGTTCCACGAACAGCCTGCCGGCATCGGTCAGCGAGACGCTGCGCGTCGTGCGATTGAACAGGCGCACGCCAAGATTTGCCTCGAGCTTTCCGATGGCATGGCTCAGCGCGGTCGTGGACATCCCGAGATCGATGGCGGCCGCTCGAAACGTTCTCCTGCGCGCAATTGCGATGACGGCATTCAGGTCGTTCAGGCCAGCGCGCTCCATTGTCCCGATTCGTTCAATTAGTCATCCCGTTTTATCCCACTTATTCATACAATCGTCGAGCCTTATCTAGGAGGAACATACAGATGAGGAAGAAGCGATGGATATGCCTGACGTTGTGAAAGCCTATTTCGACGCCGACAGGCGCAACGACCCGGATGCCCTGGCTGCGGTGTTCTCCGCGAGCGCCGTGGTTAACGACGAGGGCTCCCGCCATGAAGGTGTGGGCGCAATCCGTAGCTGGTGGGTGGCAGCAAAGGAAAAGTACCGTCACGTCGCCGAGCCCATCGAGACGAAAGGTGCGGGTGACAACGTTTCCGTCCGTGCGACGGTGACGGGACAATTTCCCAACAGCCCCGTGACGCTCGATTTTTCCTTCACCGTCAAGGACGACAGGATCGTCGGACTGGAGATTGGCTGATGACCGGATTTCTCACGTTGAAAGGCAAACGCGCCCTCATCACCGCGGGAACGAAGGGCGCTGGCGCCGCCACCGTGGAACTGTTCCGGGAGCTCGGTGCGCAGGTGCTCACGACCGCCCGCGCCCGGCCCGAGGCCCTGCCTGAAGAGCTCTTCATTGCGGCCGATCTCACCACCGAGGAAGGTTGTGCCGCCGTGGCCCACGCCGTGCGTGAGCGGCTTGGCGGCGTCGACATCATCGTGCATATGCTCGGCGGCTCCTCGGCGCCGGGCGGCGGCTTTTCGGCGCTGACCGATGCCGAGTGGCACAAGGAGCTATATCTCAATCTCTTCCCTGCCATCCGGCTTGATCGGCAGCTTGTTCCGGAAATGGTCGCTCAGGGATGTGGCGTCGTGATCCATGTCTCTTCCATCCAGAGGGTCCTCCCCCTGCCGGAGTCGACGACTGCCTATGCGGCGGCGAAGGCCGCGCTTTCGACCTACAGCAAGGCCCTGTCGAAAGAGGTGTCTCCCAAGGGCGTGCGCGTGGCGCGGGTGTCGCCGGGCTGGATCGAGACCGAGGCGGCGGTGCGTCTGGCCGAACGCCTGGCAGAGCAGGCCGGCACCGACTATGAGGGCGGCAAGAAGATCATCATGGATGCGCTCGGCGGCATTCCGATGGGCCGGCCGGCAAAGCCGCACGAAGTCGCCAACCTCATCGCCTTCCTTGCCTCCGACCGAGCTTCGGCGATAACGGGGACGGAATACATCATCGATGGCGGAACCGTGCCGACAGTATAGGCGCAACCCGCCGAGGGGCAGGACGCAGCCTGGAAAAAATCAGTTCAGGCCGTCTTCCCATGCGTTTGGCGGTGGATAATCGCCCTCCAGCGTGCAACCGGCACCAAAGCTGCGACAAACAACAGGAGCGCCGCAGCGAGCAGCAGCGCCGAACCCGGCCGCTCCAACAGCACCAGCGCATCACCGCGCGACAAAAGCATGGTGCGGCGAAAATACTCCTCCATCATTGGCCCGAGTACGAAACCGATGAGCTGCGGCGCGGGCTCGAAACGGTCGAGCCGCACCCAGAGGCCGATCAGCGGAATGTTCAGCTCCAGCAGGAAGACATTGCCGATGAGGAAGCTGACCACCAGGAGGCCCCAGAAGAGGCGCAGATGCTCCTCGACGATGCGCGGGCCGGGATGCCGACCAGCGTGCGGCAGAAAGAGGCGATCGCCGTCATGACGAGCGCGACGCCCGCCCAGCCCACGCCCGCAGCCCGAAGTACAACCACGCCGCCGTGCCGGCCGTCTGCCACCGCATCATGGTGCATGCGAGCCTTCGCGCCGGCGCCGAAGGACGCGCGCGTCTGCGCCGGATCGAGGCCGTCAACGCGGCGATCGGTAGCCTTTAGGCGGGCCGGACAAAACGGTTTTGCGCTGCGATTGTGGCGCCAAACCCCACTTTTCTCTCATTTCGACCTCGACTAATATTCCCTTTCACCTCCCGGAGCAGTTCCTCGTGAAATTCGTGTTCTTCTCTCCGCACTTTCCCGCCAACAATGCCGACTTCTGCGATCGCCTCCGGCAGGCCGGCGCCACGATCCTGGGGATCGGCGACGCGCCCTTCGACCGCCTCGCCCCGAAGCTCAAGAACGCCCTCAGCGAATATTACCGCATCGCGGACATGGAGAATGCCGAGCAGGTGCTGCGCGCCATGGGCCATTTCATCCATCGCTGGGGCCGCATCGAACGGTTCGAATCACTCAACGAGCACTGGCTGGAGCAGGACGCGGCGATTCGCACTGATTTCAACATTCCCGGCATCCGCAGCGATTTCATCGAGAACCTTAAGCAGAAGTCGAAGATGAGCGCCTTCTTCAAGAAGGCCGGCGTCGAGACGATCCGCCAGCACGGCTATGTCGACCGGGCCGGCGTGGAGGCCTTCATCGCCGAGGTCGGCTATCCCATCGTAATCAAGCCGGACCAGGGCTCGGGCGCCAGCAACACGCTGAAGATCAGCGACAAGGCGGATCTCGACGCCTTCGAGGCGGCGAAAAAGCCCGGCGTGCGTTATGTCGCCGAACAGTTCATCGACGGCATCATCCTGACCTATGACGGGCTGGTGAACCGCGACGGCGAGATCGTCTTCGCCGCCAGCCACCGTTTCGAGCAGAGCATCATGGGCGTGGTCAACGCCGATTCGCACCTCAACTACTATTGCCTGCCCTTCGTCGATCCCGCGGTACAAAAGGCCGGCCGCGCCGCCGTCAAGGCCTTCGGCATCCGCGAAAAGTTCTTCCATATCGAGTTCTTCCAGACCCGCTCGGACGGGCGCATCGTGGCGCTGGAGGTCAACATGCGCCCGCCCGGCGCCTGGATGACCGACGCCATCAACTACTCCTACGATATGGACGTCTATCGCGAATGGGCCGGCATGGTCGTCAACAACAAGGTCGCCGGCCCCTTCACGGGGCGCTACTATACCGGCTATGCCAGCCGCAAGAATCACATTCGCTACGTCAACGACCACGGGGCGATTCTGGCGGCCCATGGCAAGAAGATCGTGCATTGCGCGCCGATCGAGGATGTGTTCAGCCGGGCTATGGGCAATTTCGCCTATCAGTTCCGTTCGGAAGATTTTGAAGAGGTGAAAGCCATCGTGCGCTTCATCCAGGATGTGGAGCGTTAATACGGTGCAGGTCGACTATCAGAAGCGCTTCAGCCATCACCTCGGGCGGGAGATGGAGTTCAAGACCTACGGCCATGCCGGCCGGCCGGTGCTCGTCTTCCCCACATCCAACGGACGCTTCTACCAGTACGAGGATTCAGGCGGCGTCAACGCGCTCGCCGATCGCATTAACGCCGGCGAAATCCGGCTCTGGACCGCCGACGGCATCGACGGCGAGAGCTTCTTTTCCAACGGCCACGACCTTCCGGCCCGCATCGCCCGCCACGAATCCTATTTCCGCTACATCAACGACGAATTGCTGCCGGAGATCCTTGCCGCCGGCGGCGGCTTGCCGATCCTGTCGGGCTGTTCGATGGGCGCCTTCCACGCCAGCAACTTCCTGTTCCGCTTCCCCGACCGCGCCGCCGGCGTCATCGCGCTGAGTGGCGTCTACTCCACTCGGCATTTCTTCGGCGATGCACTGGACGGCCAGATCTACTTCAACTCGCCGGTGAACTATCTCGCAGGAATGCCCGAAGGCGATCTCCTCGACCGGATCCGCTCGCGCCGCCTCTTCTTCTGCTGCGGCCAGGGCGCCTGGGAGGAGCAGATGATCGAGGACACCCGTCACCTGGAGGCCGTGTTGCGCGAGAAGGGCATTCCCGCCTGGGTCGATTTCTGGGGGCCGGACGCGAGCCACGACTGGCCGTGGTGGCATAAGCAGATCGCGTATTTCTTCGGCAAGTGGCTGGAAATGTAAGCCACTCCGGCAGGGGAGGTGCCGGAGTGGCTTTGCTCAGAACAACGCCGCGACCTTGTCGGCGATCGCGTGTCCGAGCGTGATGTTGGTCTCGGCGGAGAAGTGGATGCCATCCACGCCGTCGGTCGAGACGTGGTCTCCGGCCGACAGGTACTCGACCTTCATGAAATCGGCGAGCGCCTTAGACTTTTCATAGCCGTCGCCGAACATGCCCTCGAACCAGAGGTCCGGCATGGGGCAAGCGGCGATGGGGTGCCGGATAGGGCGCGCCGACGCCGACCACGAGTTTGCCTATGCCGTCTGCTGCTTCTCCTCCTTCATCCCGGCCAGCATCTGTACGGCGCTGTACGATCTCGTCCGAGAAGAAATCCCACCATCGACGAAATCGTCGGCAAGACCTATGCTGCCCCCAAGGCAGTCGGCGCGGCAAGCCTGCCGTTCAGCTCACGCTTCATGGTGAAATGAGGCCGCGGGGTTCCCCTCGTCGCGCCCAACTGCATGTTGGTGTTGCCGTGAAGCGCGTTGCGCGGTCTCAGAACTGCGCGTATCGTCGCGCGCAATATCCTCCTTCACATGTTCGTTGATTCCGTTGGCCGACTTGCGCAACCTTCCCCTGCCGACGCTGCGAACATTCGAGGCGGCCGCGCGCCATCAGAGCCTTGCCAAGGCGGCGGCCGAGCTTCACCTGACCGACAGCGCGGTCAGCCATCAGATCCGCCGCCTGGAAGAGGCGCTCGGCTGCGATCTCTTCGCCAAGGCCGGACGTGGCGTGGCGCTGACGGATGCTGGCCGCATCCTCGCAAAGACGGTGTCCGCCGCACTTCAGGAAATCCTCGCCGCCACGATGCGCCTCTCCGACGCGAGCCAGGTCGGCGGGCGGCTCGACGTCGCGTGTCCGCCCATGTTCGCCAATACCTGGCTTGCCCGGCACATCAGCGATTTCTGCCAGGACCATCCCTCGATCGAATGCCACATCCGCCTGGTCGAGAACCAGCGCGTGCACGAGCTCGGCGACATCGATGTCGGCATCTCCTTTGGCCCGGGTGGCTGGGCGGATCGCTGGTCCGCGCTTCTTGCGCATGTGAATGTCACACCGGTTTGCAGCCCGCTGCTGTTCGAGCGCATCGGCGGCTCGATCACCCAACCAGCCGATCTCCGCCACTGCCTGCTGCTGCACTGGGACGACGGGTCCGAATGGCGGCGCTGGTTTTCCGAAGCAGGCGAGCCCGATCTCGCCCAGCAGGCCCGTCATCTCTATTGCAGCGACCTCGGCATGGCGATCGACCTTGCGATCCACGGCACCGGCGTCGCGCTGGTGAGCGACACGCTGTCGGCGTCAGACCTCAAGCGCGGCGTGCTGATCAAACCCTTCTCCTTTTCCATCGACGCCTTCGGCGGCTGGCATGTGGTCTGCAACAATGCGAGCCTCGGCCGATCCGTGACACGGCTTTTCCTGCGCTGGCTGCTTGCACGCTTCGGTCGCGATGCCTCCTGGGAAACTCTTCCCTGACGGGTCTCGCCCCCCGCGAAAGCTGACGGCAAATCATAAATTATTCCATCGACTTCACGGCTGCGCCTGACGCGGCTGAGGGATACATGATTTCACATCATGTATCGGGTGAAGAATCGTCATTTGCGCAAAATGCAGCCATGTCCCTAGATGGCAAAAGAATTGAGCAGAAGAGCGGTTCGAGCCGCCTCGCCAAGAGGGATCCGATGCTGAAACTCAGCGCGACAGACATTCACAAGTCCTATGGGACGCATGAGGTGCTGAAGGGCGTTTCGCTCCAGGCGAAAGCCGGCGACGTCATCAGCGTCATCGGTGCCAGCGGCTCCGGCAAGAGCACGTTCCTGCGCTGCATCAACTTCCTGGAGCGCCCGAGTACCGGCACCGTCGCCATCAACGGCGAGGTGCTGGCGACGGTCAAGGATCGCGACGGCATGCTGCGGGCGAATGACCGGCACCAGTTGCGCCGCATGCGCAGCCGGCTTGCCATGGTCTTCCAGAATTTCTGCCTGTGGTCGCACATGTCGGTGCTGTCGAATGTCGCCGAGGCGCCGGTGAGCGTGCTCGGCCTTTCGCGCAAGGACGCAATCGAGCGGGCAAAGGCCAACCTGGCGAAGGTCGGCCTCAACCACGAGGTCCTGGAGAAATACCCTTCCCACCTTTCCGGCGGCCAGCAGCAGCGCGTGGCGATCGCGCGTGCCCTCAGCATGAACCCGGACGTGATGCTCTTCGACGAGCCGACCTCGGCGCTCGATCCGGAGCTCGTCAGCGAGGTCCTGCGCGTCATGCAGGCGCTTGCGGAGGAAGGGCGCACGATGATCGTCGTCACCCACGAGATGGGCTTTGCGCGCCATGCCTCCAGCCGCGTCGTCTACCTCCACCAGGGACGGGTGGAGGAGGAAGGCACGCCGGACGCCATCTTCACCGAGGCGAAGAGCCCGCGGTTGCAGCAGTTCCTGGCCGGCCGGCTCCAGCACTAAACGCCGGCGATCCCCAAAATCCAGACGATAACCAAACCCGAGAGGACGGAACAATGAAGGCTATTCTCAAATCCCTGTGCGCCACCATGATCGTGGCCGCGACCCTGACGACGGCACAGGCCGCCGAGACGCTGGATATCGCTACCGACGCCACGTTCCCGCCGTTCGAATATATCGATTCCGAAGGCAAGCTCGTCGGCTACGACATCGAGCTGATGCAGGCCGTCTGCGAGGCCGCGCAACTCGACTGCAACATCTTCAACGCCGCCTGGGACGGCATGATCCCGGGGCTGATCGACGGCAAGTACGACGCGCTGATCTCGCAGCTCACCGTCACCGAGAAGCGCCGGCAGGTCATTGCGTTCAGCGATATCTACGACCGCCCGATCTTCCGTTTCGTCGCCAAGAAGGGTGCTGCGCTCGACATCACGCCCGAAGGGCTCGCCGGCAAGACGATCGCCGTGCAGACCGGCACGCCGATGGACGCCTATGTCACCAGCCACTACCCGACGGCGACCATCACGCGCTACGACACCGGCAGCGCGCCCTATCTGGAGCTTACGGCCGGCCGCGCCGACCTGCATATCAGCTACCAGGCTCAGGTCATCCATGGCTTCCTGAACAGCGATGCGGGCAAGGATTTCGAGCTCGTCGGGCCGCAATTGACCGGCGCGGACGCCAAGGAGTTCGGCGAAGGGGTGGCAATTGCCATCAACAAGAAGAACGAGGCCCTCGTCGAGAGCGTCAACAAGGGGCTCGCCATCATCCGCGAAAACGGCAAGCTCGACGCCATCAACGCCAAATATTTCGGTCAATGACCGGAATGGTCGCCGCATTCACCGCGACGATCCTGGCAGCGGGGTCGACGACCCTGCTGCTGGCCGTGGCCTCGCTCGTTGTGGCGACAATCCTCGGCATGGGGGCCGCCTTCGCCAAGCTCTCCGGCAACCGGCTGCTCAGGACGATCGCCTCGGCCTACACCTTCGTGGTGCGCGGCATTCCCGACCTCGTCGTCATGCTGCTGATCTATTACAGCCTGCCGGCCCTGCTCAACCAGTGGATCGACGCGATGGGCATCGACGCGCGCGTCGAGTTTCCTCCGATCGTCGCCGGCATCGCCACGCTCGGGCTGATCTTCGGCGCCTATATGACGGAGACGTTCAAGACGGCGTTGCAGAACATTCCCAAGGGACAGATCGAGGCCGCCATCGCCTACGGCCTGACGCGGCGGCGCATGTTCGTCTGTATCATCCTGCCGCAGCTCATCCGTCTCGCCCTGCCCGGCTTCACCAACAACTGGCTGGTCCTCGCCAAGGCGACGGCGCTGGTCTCGCTGATCGGGCTGCAGGACGTGATGTTTCGCGCGAAGGGCGCCGCGGAGGCGACCGGCATGCCCTTCACCTTCTATCTCATCGCTGCCGGGTTCTATCTGTTCGTGACGGTCTTCTCCCTCATCCTTCTGGCGCTGCTGGCGCGCCGCTTCGAGATCGGCCTTCGGGAGCTTGCGCCATGAACTGGGACGTCATCGCCGAAAACCTCCCGCTTTACGCCGAAGGGGCAAAGCTGACGCTGCTTCTCGCGGTCGTTTCGCTGGCCCTGTCCTTCGTGCTCGCCGTGCCGCTGGCCTTCCTGCGCAACGGCCGGGTTCCGGCGGTGCGCTATGCCGTCCTCGGCTATACGCTGGTCTTCCGCGGCACGCCGCTGCTCGTGCAGCTGTTCCTCGTCTATTTCGGTCTTGCCCAGTTCGAGCTCATCCGGGCCAGCGTGTTCTGGCCGTGGCTTTCGAGCCCGATGGTCTGCGTGCTTCTCACCTTCGTGCTCAACACGACCGCCTACAGCACGGAAATCTTCGCGGGCGGGCTGCGTCACATTCCGGTGGGCGAGATCGAGGCGGCGCGGGCCTATGGCATGTCGCGCCGGGCGCAGGCTTTTCGCATCCTCATTCCCGGCATGCTGACCCGGTCGCTGCCGCTCTACGGCAACGAGATGATCATGATGCTGCACGCAACAGCGCTCGCCAGCACCGTGACGCTGCTTGAGACGACCGGCGTCGCGCGCCGGATCACCCTCAACTATTACATCCAGTTCGAGCCCTATGTGACGGCCGCCGCGATCTACCTCACACTGACATTCGTGCTGGTTTCCGGCTTCCAGCTCATCCAGCGGCGCTGGGCCGGCTATCTCGAAAGCCGGATCGGCTGATCGCCGCCACCCCCATCCATCCAGAGCATTTTCCGGCTGAACGCCGCAACACAGGAGGACCATCCATGAATGAAAAGCCCGATCTCGGCGCGCTCTTCGGCGCGGCTGCCGAAACCGCGACCTTCCTCGGCCTTGCGGCCTGCGACAACCTCGATGCGCTGTCCGCGCCGGTGGCGCTGATCGGCGCGCCCTGCGCCACGCCCTATGCCTCCGTCGGCGCCTATTGCCGCAATGCGCCGGATGCCTTGCGCAAGGCGACGGGAGCGCTTACCGCCAATGTCGACCGCCACGACTTCGATCACGGCGGCCCCGTCTTCCCCGCTCCGCACCTGCGGCCGGTCGATTGCGGCAACCTGCCCTTCGACGAGGCCGACACTGCCGGTAACCGTGCGCGGATTGCTGAGGCTGTCAGCAAGGTGCGGGCGCGGGGCGCCGTGCCGGTGCTCGTCGGCGGTGACGATTCCATCCCGATCCCGATGATCGAGGCGATCGGCGCTTCGGCCGGCGACCAGAAATTCACGATCCTGCAGATCGACGCCCATATCGACTGGCGCGAAATCCACATGGGCGAGCGCCTAGGCCTCTCCTCCACCATGCGGCGCGCATCGGAAATGCCGCATGTCGAGCGGATCATCCAGGTCGGCGCGCGCGGCATCGGCTCGGCGGCAACCAGCGACTACGAAGACGCGCTCGCCTGGGGCGTCACATTCGTGACCGCATACGAGCTGCACCGGCAGGGCGTCGGCGCCGTGCTCGATCTCATCCCGGAAGGCAGCAACATCATCATCTGCATCGACGCAGATGCGCTCGACCCGTCGATCGTTCCGGGCGTCATCGGCCGCGCGCCGGGAGGCCTCAGCTATTACCAGGCCGTCGATCTCATCAAGGGTGCCGCCGGGCGCGGCCGGATTGCGGCCATGGATTTCGTCGAGTTCATGCCGGAACGGGACGTCGACGGCATCGGCGCGCTGACCTTCGCCCGCCTGATCACGACGGCGCTCGGCGTTCTCGTCCGCCAGGCGGCATAACCAACGGCCTGCCGGTACGCCCGGCAGGCCCCTCAAACGTCGCGCCGAAAACCTTCGCTGGCGGCGAGCAGGCCGCGGGTGTAATCCTGCGTCACCTCGCGCGCCGCGAGATCCGCGGCCGTGAGCTGTTCCACCGTGCGGCCGTTCTGCATGACCATCAGGCGGTCGCACATGTGGGTAATGACGGCGAGGTCGTGGCTGACCATGACGAAGGTGAGATTGCGCGCGGCGCGTAGCTGTTCGAGCAGGTTCAGCACCTCGGCCTGCACCGAGGCATCGAGCGCCGACGTCGGTTCGTCCAGCAGCAGGATGGAGGGTTCGAGGATCAGCGCGCGGGCGATCGCCACGCGCTGGCGCTGGCCGCCGGAAAGCTGGTGCGAATAGCGGAAGCGGAAACCGGAGCCGAGCCCCACCTCGTCCAGCGCCCGCACGATGCGGTCTTCGGCATCGTCGAAGCCGTGGATTGCGAGGGGTTCGAGCAGGAGCCGGTCCACCGTCTGGCGCGGGTGCAGCGAGCCATAGGGGTCCTGAAAGACCATCTGGACCTTGCGATAGAAGGCCTTGTCGCGTTTGCTGCCGAGGACCTTGCCGTCGACCGCGATGGTGCCGGCGGAAGCGGGCGCAAGGCCGGCGACCGCGCGCAGCAGCGTCGACTTGCCGGAGCCGGATTCACCCACCAGCCCGAAGGAACCACCGGGCGCAACCGACAGGCTCACATCCTCCAGCGCCACGAAATCGTCGAAGGCCACGCCAAGCCCGTCGATGGCGAGAGCCGGCGTCATGTTCTCCACTCCGGCCTGCGGTCGAGCACCGGCAGCGGGTGCCGGTCGGCGCCGATCTCGGGCATGCAGTTGAGCAGGCCGCGGGTATAGGGGTGCTGGGCTTCGGAAAGCCTTGCCGCCGGCAATTCCTCCACGATGCGGCCGGCATACATGACGATAACGCGGTCGCAAAAGGAGGAGACGAGCCGCAGGTCATGCGAGATGAAGATCAGGCCCATGCCGCGATCGGCGACCAGCCGGTTGAGTATCGCGAGGACGTCGAGCTGCACCGTCACGTCGAGCGCCGAGGTCGGCTCGTCAGCGATCAGGAGTTCGGGGCCGGCAATCAGCATCATGGCGATCATCGCGCGCTGGCCCATGCCACCGGAAACCTCATGCGGATAAAGATCGAAGACGCGCTCGGGATCGCGGATCTGCACGGCCGCGAGCATGTCGAGTGCGCGTTTGCGCGCCTCCGCCCGCCCAACCCGCTCATGCGTGCGGAGCGTCTCGACGATCTGGCGGCCGATGGTCATGACCGGGTTTAGCGAGTATTTCGGATCCTGCAAAATCATCGCGATGCGCTTGCCGCGCAGCGCCCGTCGCTCGGCTTTCGAGGCCTTGAGAAGGTCGATGCCGCTGAATTCCAAGCGTTTCGCATCGATCACGCCGTGCTCGGCGGTGAGCCCCATGATGGCGCGTCCGGTTTGCGACTTGCCGGAGCCGGATTCGCCGACGATGCCGAGCCGCTCGCGTCCGAGCGTGAAGGAGACGCCGCGCACGGCCTCGATGACGCCGGTGCGGGTCGGAAAGGAAACGCGCAGATCCTCAACCTCGAGCAACGCACTCATTGGCCGCTCCCGCGCGGATCGAGCGCATCGCGAAGGCCGTCGCCGAGCAGATTGAAGCCGAGGCTGACGACGAGGATGGCAAAGCCCGGTGCAGCGGCGACCCACCATTGATCGAGGATGAAGCGGCGGCCGGAGGCGATCATCGCGCCCCATTCGGGCAGCGGCGGCTGCGCGCCGAGACCGAGGAAGCCAAGGCCGGCGGCGGTGAGGATGATGCCCGCCATGTCGAGCGTCACGCGCACGATGAGCGAGGAAATGCAGAGCGGCATGATATGGCGCAGCACGATGCGCCAGGGCGAGGCGCCCATCAGCTGCACCGCCAGAATATAGTCCGAGTTGCGCACCGTCAGGGTCTCCGCCCGCGCGATGCGCGCATAGGGGGGCCAGGAGGTGATGGCGATGGCGATGATCGCATTGCCGATGCCCGGCCCGAGTGCGGCGACGAAGGCGAGCGCCAGCACGAGCTTGGGAAAGGCGAGGAAGATATCGGTGATGCGCATCAGCACCGCATCCACCCAGCCGCCGGCATAGCCGGCGACCGTGCCGACCAGAAGGCCGATGGGCGCCGCGATGACCGCCACCAGCAGCACGACCTGCAAGGTGAGGCGCGAACCGTAAATGAGGCGCGAGAGGATGTCGCGGCCCTGGTCGTCCGTGCCGAGCCAATGCGCCGGCCCCGGCGTCATCAGGCGGGACTTGGCGAGATCGCCGACATAGGGCGAATGGGGGGCAAGCAGCGGCGCAAAGATGGCGAGAAAGACCATGCCGAGGATGATCAGCAGGCCGACGACGGCGAGCCGATTGGCGGTGAAACGCCGCCAGGCGACATAGGCACGGCCGAGCCGGGCTTGCAGGCGCGATTGCGGCCGGTCGGTCAGGAGCCATTCTCGGCGGGTCATTGCGGTCTCGCTCATCGTGTCCTCGTTCTCGGGTCGAGCATGCGGTAGAGCACGTCGGACAAAAGGTTGATGGCGATGAAGACGGAGCCGATCACGATGGTGCCGCCCAGCACCGCGTTCATGTCGGCATTTTGCAGCGAATTGGTGATGTAGAGGCCGAGCCCCGGCCAGGCGAAGACGGTTTCCGTCAAGACAGAACCCTCCAGCAGGCCGGCATAGGAGAGCGCGATGACGGTGACGAGCGGCACTGCCGCATTGCGCAGCGCATGGCCCCAGATGATCCGGGTTTCCGACAGGCCCTTGGCGCGCGCGGCGACGATATATTCCTGACCAAGCTCGTTCAGCATGAAGGAGCGCGTCATGCGGCTGATATAGGCCATGGAGAAATAGCCGAGCAGCGAGGCCGGCAGGATGATGTGCGAGACGATGTCACGCAACGCGGCCCAGTCGCCGGTAATGATCGCGTCGAGCAGGAAGAAGCCGGTGACGGGCGTGAACGTATATTCGAACACCACATCCATGCGTCCGGGGCCGGAGGTCCAACCGAGGCGGGCGTAGAAGACGAGCAGCGCCAGCAGGCCCAGCCAGAAGATCGGCACGGAATAGCCGATGAGGCCGACGATGCGCACCACCTGGTCGATGAGGCTGCCGCGCTTGACGGCGGCAAGCACGCCGAGCGGGATGCCGAAAAACGCGCCGATGAGCGTGCCGACCGTGGCAAGCTCCATGGTTGCCGGGAAAACGCGACGGATGTCGGCCATGACGGGATTCGTGGTGAGCACCGAGGTGCCGAAATCACCCCGAAGCACGCCGGTCATATAGAGCCAGAACTGCTGGTAGTATGGCAGGTCGAGCCCCATTTCCTGCCGAACGCGCTCGATCACATGGGCCGGCGCCCGGTCGCCGACGATCGCCAGCACCGGATCGATCGGCACGACGCGGCCGATGAAGAAGGTGACCGCGAGCAGGCCGAGATAGGTGGTGGCGACCACCACGAGGAAGCCCGCCACCGATTTCAGCCGTGCAGAAGCGCGCCGTTTGGCGCGCCCTGCCGGCTTTCGCATTTCAGCCATGCTCAAGGAAGGTTATTCCTTGGAGACAGGCGCGAGCGGGTTGGAATCGAAACTCGGCCCCAGCTTATAGCCCTTGACCTTGCCGCGCACGCCCGCCACCTCGATCTGCTGGAAGATCATCACGAAGGGGCTGGTCTCCAGCGCCTGCTGCTGGAGCTTTTCATACATTGCCGCACGCTTGGCGTTGTCACGCTCCAGAAGGGCCGCCTTGGATTCGGCGGTCAGCTCCGGAATATCCCAGGCGTTGCGCCAGGCGAGCGTCTTGACCGATGCATCGTCGCCATTGTCCGGGTTGGAGGTGAAGGCTTCGCCATTCGAGTTCGGATCCCAGTAGTCCATGCCCCACTGGCCGATATAGAGATCGTGATTGCGGGCGCGATACTTGGTCAACGTCTGCTTACCATCGCCCGGGATGATCTCGATCTTCACGCCTGCCTGCCCGGCCGTCTGCTGGAAGGATTCGGCAATGCCCGTCACAGGCTGCGTGTTGCGCACGTCGAAGGTAACGGAGAAGCCGTCCTTCAGGCCCACCTTCTCCAGAAGTTCCTTGGCCTTCGCGACGTCGAATTTGTAGGGGCTCGCATCGAGCGCACCGAGCACGCCCTTCGCCTGGTAGGTCTGGCGGATTTCGCCGATGCCCTTGATGAGCGTCGCTCCGATCGCGTCATAATCGACAAGATACTTGAAGGCCTCGCGAACCTCGGGCTTGGCGAGATTCTCGTTCTTCTGGTTGAGGCTGATGTAATAGACCGTGCCCTTCGGCGCGCTGGCGGTCGTGAGGTCCGCGTTCTTCGACACGGCCTCCAGGTCGCCCGGCTCCAGGTTGCGGGCCACATCGACGTCGCCGGCCTCCAGCATCAGGCGCTGCGTGGCGCTTTCCTTGACGTGGCGGTAGATGACGCGGGTCAGCGCGGGCTTTTCGCCATAATAATTGTCGTTGCGCTCCAGCACGACGATTTCGTTGGCGCGCCAGTCGCGGATCTTGAACGGTCCGGAGCCGGCATAGTTGGTCTTGAGCCAGCCATAGCCGAAATCGGTGTCGTATTTGTATTCATCGCTCGGCGTCTTGGCCTCGGCGTGTTCCATCACCAGCTTCTTGTCGAGCACGGCGCCGACGGTGGCGGTCAGGCAGTTCAACACGAAGCTCGGCGCATAGGACTTGTCGACGGTGAAGACGAAGGTGTTTTCGTCGACCGCCTTGGCCTTTTCCGTCACGTTGTCGCCCGTCAGGCCGAACTGGGTGAGGATGAAGGCGGGGCTCTTGTCGAGCTTGACGACGCGCTCGAAGGACCAGGCGACATCCTCGGCGGTGATCGGGTTGCCGGAGGCGAACTTGATGCCCGGCTTCAGCTTGAACGTATAGGTGAGGCCGTCGTCGGAGACGGTCCAACTGTCGGCAATGCCGCCTTTGACCTTCGTCGTGTCGGCGATGTCGAGGCGCACCAGCATGTCATAGGCGTTGCCGATGAATTCCGCCGGCGACAGTTCGAAGGATTCGGCCGGGTCGAGCGTGATCGTATCGTCGATCGCCCAGGCCTGGACCAGCGTATCCGCCGGCGTTTCCGCGAAGGCCGGTGCCGTGCCGCCGCAGACGAGCAGCAGCGAGAAGGCCGCGCCGGCAAGCAGCGGACGCATGCGGTTCATTGTCTTTTCCCTGTTCATTGGCGTTCCCCGTTTCTGACAATAGACCTTCGCCATCCGCCTGGACGGACGTCATTATCGTAAGTCAATCATACTATTGACGGCAAAGACAAGGGCTAAACGGACAGTCGAGGCCGCGGTCGAAAACCAATCGGCAAGTCCGGCGCGGCATTATAGCTCGACGACAGCCCCGGTTGGACTTGTGGGAATGGCGCACAGGCACCATATATGCGAAGAGGAACAGAGCGCGTCGCGCACGGCGTTACCGCCTTCCTAACCCCCAAGGAGAAAATCCATGAGCAATATGAATGACGCGTCTGCGTCAGCGAAGGGCTATGACGTGAAGACACTCGCGAAAAAGCATCGCATCAGCGTCGAGGACGCCACCAAGATCGTGGCTCAGTTCGGCTCGGACCGCAAAGCCTGCGACAAGGCTGCGCGCCGCATCGCCGTCTGACGTTTACGTCCAGTTCGCTCCCGGTTCTCGTCCAAGGGGATCATCCCCTTGCATGAGAAACAGCTCCCGGGAGCGGTCCGGCCTGCCATTTCGACTGGGTTCCGCCCGTCGCGGCGCGCCTACGGCAAAACCAACGACAGTGCATCGCCCGTTCTCAAAACCGTAGCAAACTCCTGCCGCAGCGTCGCGACATGGGCGCGATGCACGTCCCGCGCGGCAATCGTCCCGCCCTCCCCGTCCGGCAGGTCGAAACAGTCGCAGGCATCTTCAATGAGAACGATCCTATAACCCAGGTTCGCGCCCACGCGGACGCTGGTCGACACGCACATATCGGTCGAAATCCCGAAAAGCACGACCGTGTCCGCGCCCATGCGGCGCAGGCGAAGGTCGAGATCGGTGCCGATGAAGGCGGCATTGACGCTTTTCGTCACCAGGGGTTCGCCGGCCTGCGGCTCGAAGCCCGGGCGAAAGGCATTGCCCGGCCGTTCCGGCCGCAGCGTGGAATTCGGTTCGACGCTGTCATGGCGAACATGGATAATGGCCCTCCCCGTGGCACGCCACGCGCCGAGCAAGGCAAGGCCGTTCTCATCCGCCTTGCCGTTCCAACGTTGCGGCCACGCGGTCTCATCGAACGCCCGCTGCATGTCGATCGGGATCAGCACGGCGGATTGCGGTATGGTCGGCATCGATATCTCTCCTTCAAACGATGACCGACGCTAGTTGCTTTTTCGTCCGCTTTCGCGCAGCAAGGTGACGGATGACCGGACACTCGTCCGGCCGGAGGAAGAGTTATCCGGATGAACGATTTGGACGAGAAGGACAGGCTGCTCCTGGGGGCGCTACGCGCCGACGCCCGCATGAGCCTTATCGAGCTTACGCGCCATGTCGGCCTTTCCCGCAGCGCGGTGCACGAACGCATCCGCCGGCTGGAGGCAAACGGCGTGATCGCCGGCTACACCGTGAAACTCGGTACGGAGAGGGAACGACCGGGTGTCGAGGCGCTCGTCGCGATCGGCTTCCAGCCGGGCCGCAACTGCGATCATATCGTGCCGCATCTCAGCGGAATCCCGAACGTCGTGACATGCTGGTCGCTCGCCGGCCCCACGGACTTGATGCTGCTCATCGAATGCGCCTCGAACGCCGAACTTGACACCATACGCCGCCAGATCGCAACAACGCCCGGCATCGCGACCGTACAGACGCACGTATCGCTACGCACCCATTTCGACCGCCGCTGACCTGCCCGGTCACGTTTAGCTGCTGCTACCGCGCCTGCCGGTGCAGGATCGCGCTGGTCACTGCGATCTGGCAGTCGAGTTCGGCAATGATATCATCAAGGCTGTAGGGCTTCGAGAAGAACCGAGCACGAGCCGACATATGCCCTTCCTTCAGATCATTCCCGCCTGAGACAACGATTTGGGCGGCGGTCGGCCGGCACTGGCTGAACAGCTCGAGCAAATCAAGGCCGCTCAAACCGCCCGGCAAATCCACATCCGTCACAAGGCCATCTATATGCGGAAATTTTCCCATAAGGCCAATCGCCTCCAAGACGCTGGAAGCAGCGAGCACAAGATAACCTTCATCTTGCAATGCCTCAATCAGAACAAGCCGGATCAGCGGCTCGTCCTCCACGACGAGGATGGTATGCTGGTCGGTGGGCATGGCTGTCTCCAGTCCGAGTTCTTTCGCGCAACAACGCGCATCCCCCGAGTTTTTACCCATCCCCGAAAATGAGTGTTTGCAAACAAATTTAATAAAATATGAACTTGCGAACGAGTCATCGCATTGCCGAAAGCACGATCGGGGCTGGGGATCTGGATAAATCGGCCAGGCCGGCCAACATTCTCGCAGCCTCATACTATTCGATCGCGGGTTCGCCGAACCAGGTTCTCAGTGCATCATCGAGACCTGTAATGCTTCCGTCTCCCACCCAGGCGACGTGCCCGTCGGGCCGGATCAGCACGGCGGTGGGAGTCTGTACCACGCCGATCACGGGAAGATCGCACACCCCTTCGAATTTCGCGTCGATCAGCTTGACGCGATCTGTCCAGCCGGCGATGCCGAGAGTGTTGGGCTCTCCGAGATTGAGCAGCACCGGCCGCGCATCGTGCAGAAGGGTGAAAACCCGAGTCGGCCCGTCGGCCGTGAGAATATCAAGATCGGGCATGCGGCGGCCGAGCAGCGGGTGGCCTTTGCCGAGGTCGTAGCGAATGTCGAGGTCGGACATCATTGCGGAATACCAGAGGCGCGGCGCGTCCATCTGCATGACTTGCGCCATCATTTCGCGCAAGGCATTCGTTCGCTCGTCGCCGCGATTGAGCGCCGTGAGCGCCAGGGTCTGTTTGAGCAGGGCTGCTCCGACCGGATGCCGCTCGGCATGGTAGGTGTCGAGCAGGCTTTCCGAAGAAATGTCCTTGACCACCTGTGCCAGCTTCCAACCCAGATTGACGGCGTCCTGGAGGCCAATGTTCAGGCCCTGCCCGCCGACGGGAGAATGCACATGCGCGGCGTCACCGGCCAGCAACACGCGCCCCTCCCGGTAGGCGGCGGCCTGGCGCGCCGCATCGGTGAATCGCGACAGCCAGGTGATGTCGTGGACGCCGAAATCCGATCCGTAAGCGGCGATGAGCGCCCCGCGAAGCGCATCGATCGTGGGCTTGTCGCCCCGTTCGAGCCGTTGCTCGGTCACGACGCCGCGCACGCGTTTGCCGTCCTCCAGCCTTCCAAGGGCGTAAACACCTCTTTCGCCATACCGCATGCCAAGCGCCGGGTCGTCCGCCATATCGGCTTCGAAGATCAGGTAGCTGATGGCCGGATCCCATCCCGGGAAGTCGATGCCGGCCGTCTTGCGGACCAGGCTGCGGCCACCGTCGCAGCCGACGAGATATTTCGATCGCAATGTCCGTCCATCGTTTAACGCGACATCGACGCACGTATCATTCTGCACGAAGCCCGTTACGTCACAGCCGCGATAGGCCTCAACCGCCAGCTCGGACGCCCAGTCGGCGAGGCCGCGCTCGATCTTGGCCTGCCACAGCGCGAGCGTGTAGTTGTGACGGGTCGGCCGGTCGCTGGCGTCGAGAACGGCGCCGGCAAACAGCACGACGCCGTGTTTTTCTCCCTGCGACAGGAAGCGGTCGGCGATGCCACGCTGGTCGAGCAGTTCGATCGATCGCGGATGCAACCCGCTCGCGCGCGAGCCCTCGACGTCCTGGTTTATGCGCCGCTCAACAATGGCGACATCCACGCCCGCCAATGCCAGTTCACCCGCCAACATCAGCCCCGTCGGGCCACCTCCGGCGATGACGACGTCATGTTCGGATGAATACATGTCGAACACCTACGGAACCGGCTGGGCCAGGACAAGCCGCAAACCGGCGTCCTCCGGGCTGCCCCAGTCGCTCGGCTCGGGCGGGATGCTGAGATCGGGAACGAGATCCGCCTTGCCGGGAAGGAACTCGTAATAGCGTGTGGAGACGCCGACACTGAGACCCGAGTTCGGCAAAGTGAACCGTCGCACCTCCTGCCAGTTGTTGGGCGCCGCGCCGGCGGGTTCGCCGACCAGAATGACCTCCGTCGAGCGCTGGAAATCCACGGCATTCGTCATCGCCGCAGAGAATGTCTTGCGGCCGATCATCACGTAGAGAACGCCGCGCCGGTTGAGCCAGGGGCGGCGCTTTATCTCTTCGACGAAAATACGCCCGATATTGAAATCGCCGCCGTCATTGTCGCGCAGGTCGATGATCAGCCTGTGCGGGTGCTCCGCGTCCAGCCTTCGCAGCAGCGCCGCCATATTGTCGGCAAGACCATCATAGGATCGCCAGTTCACATAGACGCTGCCGTCAGCAAGCCGCTCACTCCAGAAGGCTTGCTCCTCGTTCCGTTGCCAGAGCGGCACATCCCCGCTCAGCGTGGCGTCTGCCCCCGTTTCGGTTGCCGCGGTCATGTCGAGAGACTTTTGCGTGCCGTCCTCAGTCTCTAAGTTGAACGTATAGGCCGGCCCCGCCCCCAGCCCGATCGCCCGAAGAACGTCCGGATTGGCCAGCAGAGCCGGCACGCCTGCGCGAAAGTGCCATTGAGTCTCCGCCTGCGGGATGTGAGCGCGAAGCCGCTCGGTGACGTCGCTGACAGCCACATTGTTGACAGCGATCAACTTGGCGCCGAGCGCGCTGCTTTGTGATCCGGAAATGCCCGTGACACGCAGCCCATCCTCGAACCAATAGAATTCAATAGGCAGGCGCGGCCGCCCATTTGAGAGAGCCACCGACGTATGTCCATCGCCGATCAGCGCCGCAAGCCTGCGAAATTCCACGGCGACCGCAGGACCGTCCAGCTTGGGAAGCGCGGCGCGCAATTCCGATGCCTGTTGCTCGAACTGCGCGCGCGACACCCGATGGAAGGGAGATGCATGCTCGGTGGTGAGGATTGTCACCAGCCGGTCGAGATCTTCCGTCCATTGGGCGGTCGTCAGGTCGAGCCGCTGTTCGGGAGGCCTGAAGAAGCTTTCAGCGTCCGCGGCGGTGCGATGCGCCGTGATTGTTCCGGGCTGGCCTGCAAGATCGAAGGCACCGGTGAGGTCGTCTCCGGCGATGTTCAAGGTCAGGGCGCCGCTTCCGCCCTGGCCCTGGAAGCGCCCGGCAATCGCGTTTCCGCCCGCTGCGTCGACCAGTTCGAACGTGGCGCCCGGGATCGACACCGTTCCGGTCACGGCCTCGCCCGATCTGTGCAACTCGATATGGATCGGAATCGCAGGTTGCGCGCCGAGGCTCGCCTCGCCGGCGAAGCGCTCGCCCGCGCCTTGTGCCATCGCAATGCCGCCTGCTGCGGCCGAGATCAGCAGGAAAATGAAGCCAAGGATGTTTTTGAAGCGGACCATATCTTATGCCTCAGCGGTTTTGCGGTTACGGCGCTGCTGGACGATTGCGGCGACGCCCTGCCCCTCACCGGTGCCGAGGCCATCGAGCGGGATGCAGACGTTGTGGACGCGAACGCGTGACATATCGGTGCTCCTTCGGTTATTGGGATCACGGACAGAATGGCGCTGCACGCTGTCCAGATTGAGGTCGCATGCCGCGAGGATGGCATGCTGCGGCCCATTTCACAGGCTCGGTTCTTGCTCTTCTCGGGGGACGGAATGACACCATCGCGGGCGCGGCAGCTTTATTCGGGTGAGAAACGTCATGGGCTCTCCTTGCCGCGCCTCCAGGCCACCTATGCCTGGATGCCGCCATTCGAGGGTGCCTCCCGCACGCGCGCCAATCGGCTCGAAGTCGTCTTCTCCTGCCACGACCGTGTCGCACTGGAACAATCGGGACGGACCTACGATGTCGAGGTTGCCGCCGGGGGCTTTTATGTGATCGGCGAGGAGCCCACGACGCTCCTGAGCGTGCCCGAACACAGCGACACGCTGGAAATGTATCCGCATACGTCGCTGCTGGATGCGGTAGCCGAGGAAATCGGTCGCAAGGTGCCTCTCGAACCGACGCTGGGACGGCACAAGGGACGTCAGCAATTCGCCGTCGAACCCCTCATGCTGGGCATCGCCCACGTCTTGCGACAGGCGTGTCTGGGGCAGCGCACACTGTCGCCCATCGAGGCCAGCGGCCTCGAACATGCCCTGGTCCGGCATTTGCTGGGTCCGGGGAAGGCACCCCACCCCAAAGGCCAGCTTCGCGCCTCCGTCCTCGCCAGGGTGGTCGAGAAGATCGAAAGCGACGTCGCGCAGGTCCTGACCCTTGACGATCTTGCATCGGAAGCGGGTCTCAGCCCTTTCCATTTTGCGCGTGCTTTCCGCAGAACCACCGGCTTGGCTCCCCATCGCTACGTTCTGGCAAGGCGGATGGACCTGGCCAAGAACCGGATTCTCAACACCCGCCTGCCGATTACGGACATAGCCGCATCGATCGGGTTCGAAAATCCGCACCACTTCCGGCGACAATTCCGGGCCGAATTCGGCGTGCTGCCCGGCGATATGCGCGGTGCGGGCTCTCGCGAAACAACCGCGGAGTAATCCCGAACCGTCGCTCCACTTAATCCGGCGCGTCGAGAACGGATGAAAATGTTGTCGCGTTGAACACTTCGAGCCTTGCTTCCCCCTTCGGGAAGGCGAGGATGGTCAGGCTGGCCGGGCCAGCCGGGATGATCCGCGCCGGTGCAAGTCCGAGCGTGCTGTCGAGCGCCGCCCGGATCACGCCGCCGTGGCAGACCATCAGGATCGTTTCGTCCGGCATGTCGATGGCGGCCTGGATTGCCTGCCTGATCCGGGCGCGGAAATCGGCCCAGATCTCTCCGTTCTCCGGCGCGAAGGTGCCGGCCCGCCAGCCTGCATAGGCCGCTGGTGTCTCGGCCATGAGCGTTGCGATCTCTGCGCCGGTCCAGTTCCCGACGCTCTGCTCGCGCAGCAGCGGTTCGCGCACGGCATCCGCATAGCCAAGCAGTGCCGCGGTCGCGACCGCCCGTTTCAGGTCGGAGGTCAACACCACGTCCGGCGCATAGGTCGCAACCATAGAAGCGAGCGTGCGCGCCTGTTGTTCGCCAAGCGCCGATAGTCCGATATCGGCCTGTCCCTGCAGGCGCCGGATGGCGTTCCACTCGCTTTCGCCGTGTCGCACCAGGAGAATGCGTTTCATGAAATACGTTTTCCTTCACTGTCGAAAATCGCTGCGGCTGCGGGAGGCAGCCGGAAGCGGAGATTGGATGGTAACCGGTCCGTACTGTCCGTTATGGCGGTGATACGGACACCATTGGCCACCCCCGTCACGAGCCGGCGGCCGGCCATGGGCACGACTTCGGCAAGCGTCACGCTCACCGTGCGCGGCCCTGCCTCGTCGGCAAGTTCGATGGTCTCGGCCCGGACCATGGCGTGCCCCGCAATGTCCGGCAGGGCTGCGTCCGCGATGGTGCCCAGCCATTTGCCGTCGGCGATCGGGATGAGATTGGCCGCCGGGGTGCCGACAAAACCGGCCACGAAGGCCGAGGACGGTTCGGCGAGCAGGCGCTCCGGCGCATCGAACTGTTCGATCCGGCCGTGGTTCATGACCGCAACATGGCTTGCCATGGTCATCGCCTCGACCTGGTCATGCGTGACATAGACCGAGGTGGCGCCCGTGGCGGCGTGGACCTTGAGCAGTTCGAACCGCATCTCGACGCGCAGGGTGGCATCGAGATTGGAGAGCGGCTCGTCGAACAGCATCACCTTCGGGCGCGGCGCGATCATGCGGGCAAGCGCGACGCGCTGCTGCTGTCCGCCGGAGATCTCGCCCGGGTAGCGCTGGGCGAGTTGCGTGATCCCGAGCATCTCCATGGCTTCGGCGATGCGCGCCCGGCGCTCTTCGGCAGGCAGCCGTGCGACCTTCAGCGGCCAGTCTATGTTGCCGGCCACGGTCATGTGCGGCCAGAGCGCATAGGACTGGAAGACGAGGCCGGCGTCGCGTCGCGCCGGCGGCAGGGCGAAGCCGGAACCACCATCGGCGACCAACATGTCGCCGAACCGGATCTGGCCGCCGGTCGGCTGTTCGAGGCCCGCCAGCATGCGAAGCATGGTGCTTTTGCCGCAGCCGGACGGGCCGAGCAGCACGAGGAAGGCACCTTCCGGCACCGAAAAGCTGACATCGTCGACGACGCGGGTGCCGGCAAAGGATTTGGAGACCTGGTTGAGCGAAATCACGGGGCGGGCTCTCACGCAAAGGTCTGGCGCCGGCGGCCGCGCAGAAGCGTGGCGGCGCAGGTGGCCAGCATGGAGATGACGAGAATGACGAGGGTGACGGCATTGGCGAACTGATGGAACCCGTCGGAGGCATAGCTGTAGGACAGGACGGCGAGCAGCGGCGATGTCGGCGTGTAGAGCAGCACGGTGATCGCAAGATCGCCGATGACATTGACGAAGGAGATCAGCAGGCCGGCGGCAAGTCCGCGCGCTGCCAGCGGCAGGGTGATGGCCCAGAGCCGGTGGAAGAAACCGGCCCCGGTCATACGCGCCGCTTCGTCGATATCGCCGGAAATCTGCGCCACGGTCGCCCTCCCCGTCTGCACGGCAAACGGCAGCATCGCGGCCGTCAGCGCCAGGCCAAGCAGCAGCTTGGTGCCGTAGAGGGCGGGCAGCGGACCGATCGGCGCGCCGTAAAGGGCGATATAGGCGGCCGCAAACGCGATGCCGGGCAGGAGCATAGGCAGGAAGCTCAATTGCGAGACCGCATTGCTCAGCACCGGAACCTTCTGGCGCGTCAGCGCGACGGCGATCAATAGGCCGAGGGCATTGGCGGCGAAGACCACGCCCGCCCCAAGCATCAGCGTCGTCGTCAGTGCCGAGATCAATTGCGGATGGTGGAAGATACCGGGCTGGCCGCGGGCGAAGGCGGGGTCCGCCGCGCCGATCCAGTAGTGCAGCGTCCAGTCGGAAAACAGCGAGAGGGACGAGGGTGCGAGGCTGGCTGCAAGAAGAAGCAGGATCGGCAGGAGTGTGGTGAGGATGCAGACGGTCCAGGCCAGGAGCGCAAGCGGCAGCCGCATCGTGCCAAGGGTGAAGCGACGAGGCCGCGCGCCCTTGCCGCTGATGGTGGCGAAGCTGCGCCGGCTGTTGAGAATGCGGTTGCCGATGCCGAGGAAGATTGCGGAAATCGCGATCAGCAGAATAGCGAGAACATAACCGCGCTCCGTCTGGCCGATCTCGATCATGCCGAACAACCGGGTCGACAGCGTCTGCATGCGGACCGGCAGCCCGAGCAGGGCGGGAGCGGCGAAATTCGACACGGCGCCCGCGAAGGCGAGCGACCCGCCGGCGATAACGGCCGGGGTGACGACGGGCAGCACGATGCCGAACAGGATGCGCTTGCGCGATGCACCCGTCATCTGTGCGGCCTCGACCAGATCGCCGTTGACGGTCGAAAGGGCGGCGGCAATCACCGTGAAGGCCAGCGCATAGTAGTGCGCGATCAGCACGACGATCGTCGGCACCATGCCCCAGGACAACCAATCCGGCACGCTGAAGCCGAGGCCTTCGAGGAGGCCTCCCGCGCCGCCGACGCGGCCATTGCGGAAAACGCTGCCCCAGGCGAGCGCGGTCGCGAAGCTCGGAATCATGAAGGGAAGCGTTGCCATGAAGGCGATGAGCGGACGGCCCGGAACATCGGTCATCACCACGAGCCAGGCGAGGAAGCCGCCGAGCAGCACGCAGCCGCCGGCTACAGCCAGCCCGATGATCATGGTGTTGGTCGCGGGGCGCCAGAACAGGTTCTGCGACAAGCGGCTGGCGAGAACATCGGCCCAGGCGCCGCCGCCGGACTGGAGGGTCTGGATAAGGATCGTCGCAAGGGGAGCGGCGACCAGGACAACGAGGATCAGGGCCATGGCAGCGGTCAGGCCATAGCGGGCGAGCGACGGCCTGAGGCGGCGAAGCGGGACTGTCATGCGGAACTCCGGAGTGGACGGGTGCCGTGGCGCCCGTCTTGTCCCGTCAGGTTATTGCAGCGCGAGGACGAAATCAGCGACATTCGCCCGGATCTTGGCCGTTTCGGCGGCATCGATCTGCCAGCTCTTGAAGTCGGAAAGCGGGATGGCGTCGGGATGCTGGGCAAGGTCGGTGCGGGTCGGCCAGTCGCCGGCGACGTAGAACGGCTTGAAGCCATCGCCACCGGTGTTGCTGTCGTCGCCCATCATGAAATCGATGGCGAGGCGTGCTGCGGCCGGATTGGCGGCCGTGGCGTTGAGCGCAAGGAAGGCCGGAAAGACGATGCCGTTCGACGGCTCGATATCGTTGGCGACCTGCAAGGCCCAGCCTTCATCTTCATTGTCGCGGCGATCCGAATAGCTGGTGAAGCCGATGGGCGGGTTCTTCTGGCCCTTCGCGCCGATCGCCTTGTTGACGTCGTCCGTCGAGCCGACCAGGACGAGATCGTTGGCGAAGAGATCGGTGATGAACTGCTCGCCGGCATTATCGATCCCCTCGCCAAGCGCGATCGGCTTGCCGAAGGCAGCCTCATAGGCCTTGGCCATGTCGTCCGACTTCAGGACGATCTCCGTCATGAGGTCGAGGTAGTCGCCGCGTTGCAGCGGATCGACCATGATCACGCGGCCCTTCCACTCCGGTTTGGTGAGATCCCAGAGGTTCTTGACGGGGGAGCCGTCGGGATAGGCTTCCTCGTTGTACATCAGCACCTTCGTCGAAAGACGCTGTGCGAGAAGCGGCGACTTGAACTGCTCCGGCACCAGGCTTTCCATGCGCGGCGGCACGTAGCGGGTCACAAGGTTCTGGCTTGCAAGCTCCGTCAACACGACGGGCGCATCGGAGATGTAGATGACGTCGGCACCCGCAACCCCGGCGGCGGCCTCGCTCTTGATGCGGGCGATCTGCTCGGTCGACGACATGTCGAAGGCCACCATGTCTATGCCGGGATAGGCCGCCTCGAAGGCCTCCTCCACCCGGCCAATGCGGCTGGTGAAGGCGTAGACGGTGACCTTGGCTTCTTTTTTCGCAAGCGGCAGCAGGTCCGCGACGGACTTGCTGTCGAGGTCCTGGGCATAGGCGGACGTGGCCAGCGCCAGCGCACAGAATGGGGCGAGCATTTTCAACATGTGGGGAACTCCTCTTGTGGATGGTGTACCCCATGTAGTGTTTTCTTGCAACAATTATATGACATGCAAGTTTACTTGCATAATCAGTCTCCGAATTGCGTGATCAGGGCGCCCAGGCGGTCGAGTTTCGCAAGCGCGTCCGGTCCCCGCCTGTCCGCAAGGGCGAGAACAACGGCATTGCAGAGCGCCATCGGCACGGTCAGCGTCTGGTAGCTCTCCCGGCTGCCGGCGCGAGGTGCGGAGAGTAGGAGATCGGGTTTTGGCTGCAGCGAGGGACCGATGGTGCCGGACACCGTTACCGTCGAGGCCATCACGTCGCGTGCAACGTCCATGATGCGGCTGTAGTCCGGAGGCTGGCGGCGGAAGGCAAACATGAGGACGGCATCGTCCCGGCCGAGCGTCAGCATCTGCTCGGCGAGATCCCGGCGGTTTCCCGTCAGCCGCAGGGTGACGATGCCAAGCCGCCGCAGTCGACGCTCCATCAGGAGAACCAGCGTTTCGGCATTGCCGTGCCCGTAGATGAAAACCCGGGCGCGGTCGAGCATGGAAGCAGCCTCGACGATCTGCTCATCTGTGACATGGTCGGAGACCGCTCCCAGCGCAGCCATCTCCTGGTCGATCAACAGCGGCAGAAAACCTTGCCGCCTGCTTTCGCTGAGCGTCGCGGAAATCCGGCTGGCCGGGGCCGAACTGCGCAGGAACTCATCCCGCAGATGCGCGCGGAACTGCGCATAGGTCGCAAAGCCGAGCTTGCGCGACAGCCGCGACGTCGTCGCCTCATGCACGTTGAGCCGTGCCGCAAATTCGCTGGACGTGCCAAGCGCAATCTCCCGCGGCGCCTTCAAAAGCTCCGAGATCAACCGCTGCTCCGTGTCCGTCAGCGTATGCGCAACGTCCTGCACACGCTCGACAAGGGATTTGTGGTCCGCATCCTCATCCATATCCGGCACCTGTTGCTGTCGCTCAATCCCTAGAACTTCGAGCGTGGCAGAGCAACGGTCGTTGGCGAAGCATGTGGGGCGGCGAGCCGATGCTCCAAGCACCGATGGGAGCCTGCTGCTACTCGGAGCAGGCAGATGGCTTGACCGGATTTGAATCCACCAAACACGCCACCAGGGGAGAAACCGCCGGCAGCGTGTTCGGGGGAGGAGCTGGGTAAGGAAGAGGTTAGTTGAGGGGGATGGCGTTGCCGTCCTTGCTTGCCTGGTAGACGACGGAGAGGTCGTCGTATTTCAGGCGGATGGCTTCGGCTCGCTCCCTAAATTCCTCGCGCTGCGGCTCGGGAAGCCGGTCGATCAGGGCTTGGATCGATCGGCCCTTCCAGAAGGCGTTCGTCTTGTTGTAGCCGCCGGCGTCCAGTGTGAAGACTTCCTTCAGGATCTTCAGATCGTGCGGGATGGAAAACGCGTCGCGGGAATCCTCGTGGCTGAAGAAGTAGAAGAAGTTGTCGAAGCCGGCCCAGGTGATCGCCGAAAGGCACATCGAGCAGGGCTCGTGCGTCGATAGGAAGATGAGATCCTTCGAGTCCGGCCGGTCGCATTGCGGCATCTCGTAAAACCGCTTCAGGGTATGAACCTCCCCGTGCCACAGAGGGTTTTCCATCTCGTTGTTGGTCTCGACGAGGACCGTCGAGAGGTCCGACTTGCGCAGCAGCGCTGCGCCGAAGACCTTGTTTCCGGCCGCAACGCCGGTTTCCGTGGCGGGGATAACGCCGTCCTCCATCGTGCCGAACAGGGCGTCGAGCAGGCGGCGGGTTTCGGTTTCTTCCGACATTTTGTCTCCTTTGAGGTCGGTGGAAAAGTGGGTCCGGATCAGGGGCCAATCCCGATCCGGATCGCGTGGTGCAAGGCGCCTAGTGGGCGGCTTCCGGGATCATCGGGATCTCGACACCCTTGGCGTCGTAGAGCCTGCCATTGAGGAAGTAGTCGCCGTCGTGCAGGCGGGCGATGTCCGTGTAGCGGATCGTTCGCTCCGTACCCGCCACGAAGACGGATTGCTGATCGGAGTTGCCGGCCTTGACATGGTTGAAAAGCAGGTTGAGGACGATGGCCATCAGGGCGGCTGAGCTGATGCCGGAATGGAAGATCGTCGCGACCCAGGCCGGGAAATGCTCGTAGAAACCCGGCGAGGCGATCGGGATCATGCCGAAGCCGATCGACGTCGCGACAATGACCAGGTTCATGTTGTTCTGGTAGTCGACCTTGGAGAGCGTGCGGATGCCGCTGGCCGCGACCGTGCCGAAAAGCACGATGCCGGCGCCGCCGAGCACCGAACTCGGCACCGCGGCCACGACGCGCCCCATGACGGGCAGCAAGCCGAGGATCACGAGGAACAGGCCGCCCGTCGCCACCACATAGCGGCTCTTGACGCCGGTGACGGCGACGAGGCCGACATTCTGTGCAAAGGCACTCTGGGTGAACGAGCCGAAGATCGGAGCGAGTATGCTGGAAAGCATGTCGGCGCGCAGCCCATCGCCGAGGCGGCGGGAATCTACCTTCGTCTCGACGATCTCGCCGACCGCCAGAATATCGGCCGAGGTCTCCACCAGAGTGACGACGATGACGATCAGCATGGAGATGATGGCCGCGATCTCGAAGGTCGGATAGCCAAAGTGGAAGATCGTCGGCAGCGCGAAGACGGGACCGTTTGTCACTTGCGAAAAATCGGTCATGCCGGCGGCGTAGGCAATGCCGGTTCCGATCACCAGGGCAAGCAGGATGGACAGCCGCGAGATCGAAGCGCTGCCCACCTTGCTGAGCAGGAGAACGATGGCAAGCGTTACGGCCGCAAGCTGGATGTTCGACGGGCTTCCGAAATCCGGCGCCTTGCTGTTGCCGCCCATGGCCCAGAAGGCTGCGACCGGCATCAGCGTCAGGCCGATCGTGGTAATGACGATGCCCGTGACGAGCGGCGGGAAGAAACGCGTGATCCGCGAGAAGACCGGCGTAATCAGGAGGCCGATCAACGAGGCGACAATGACGGCGCCCAGGATGGACGGAATGCCGCCATTGCCGGAAATGGCGACCATCGTCGCGACCCCGGAAAACGAGACGCCCTGCACGAGCGGCAGGCGGCTGCCGAAGAAGGGCAATCCCAGGGTCTGCAGGATGGTCGCAAGACCGCCCGCAAAAAGCGATGCCGTCACCAGAAGGCCGACATCGCTGGGGCTCAGCCCCGCTGCCTGGCCGACGATCAGGGGGACCGCGACGATGCCTCCATACATCGTCAGAACGTGTTGAAGCCCATAGGCGATGTTGGCGCCAATGCCGAGCTTTTCATCTTCCGGCCGTGCGATGGCCGCACTGTCTTCATCTGCTTTTGCCAAGGTAAACTCCTCCATACCTTTGCCTGCGTTGAACTGTGAGGTGAGCCCCGTTGCACTCAGGCGCTTCGGCATGGCCACGGGGCACGGACGCATGCCGGAGCGTTTCTCACGCCCGAAGCTGAGATCCGGGCGCCAGCCGACATGGTGCGGCAGGACAACCTGCCGGGAAGGTCAAATCGGCATCGCGCTGCCAGCCAACGTGATGGTTGGCAGCAAGCGAACGACATGCCGATGGGCTGCCCAAAGTGCGAGCAGAAGAAAAATCGTCAGGAAAGAGAGTATCAGCCGTCATGCCCACCAGCTTCCATAGTTGAACCGGCTTATGGCCGGTTTCGCCAGGACCCTGTTCCAGGAGGTGCGAGCTCCGGATCGTCATCAACATACGTTGAGCGGGGCATTTCTGTGCGGGCCTAGACCTGCACTGTCATAAAGCTTGCATTCTCATGGTGGAGCCTGTCAAGGCGAGGTGCCGATAATTCATTCGTTCGACCACACGCATCACGCCGTAGGCCTGTGCGTTCCGTGCCTCGAATTCAGCCAAAACCGGGCGTGGCCGCGCTCTATGCGGCCCACCGCCAGCACTATCTTTTCGAAAAAAGCAAAACAGCTTCGGCGAAACCGACATAGGAAGCGGCTGCAAACACGCGCGTTGTCGTATTTTGCACTTTTCGCAGGAGTGTCAGTATCTTAAAAGGTTGGCACGGGAAAATTGCATAGGAGACTGCGGTGAGCCAGGACCAGAAAACCATCACGACCTGGTATGTCGACCCGGACGCGGAAGACCGGATGTCGGATGGCCATGCGCCGATCTGGCGGCACCTCATCGAGTTGATCGTCGAGCGCGACCTCAGCCAGAAAAGCGTGCTCGATTTCGGCTGCAACCAGGGTGGCCTGCTGCGGCATCTCTATGCGCTCCGGCCCTTCCGCAAGGCCCTCGGCATCGACATCGCCGAACAGTCGGTCGCCAAGGCCGAGGCTTTCAAGGGCAATATTCCCGTCCAGCATGCCGTCGGCGGAACGCTTGAGGGATGGATCGAAGAGTTCGATCTCGCGATCAGCCACGAGGTGATCTATCTTATCGAGGATATCGACGCCCATGCCGCCGATATCTTCAAGGCTTTGAAGCCGGGCGGGGTCTACTACGCCGTCACGGGCTGCCACACCGACAATCCGCTCTGGCCGAAATGGCGCGAGCTGGTCGCCCAGCGCACGAACACGATCGTTCAGGATCGCTCGATCACCGACTACGCGAAGGCCTTCGCCAAGGCCGGTTTCCAGGTCTCCGCCCGTAAGCTGGAATATGATGGCTTCATTCCCTACTTCGCCGATGGCTGGACGCCGGATTTTGCCGATGCCCTCGACTACTACACACAGACGAAGATCGTCTTCCGGCTCATCAAGAACCAGACCGGTGCAGCTTCGTAAGCTCGACGTCGAAATGGGGCGGCTTGTCGGGCGCGACCTCGACGAAGCGGCCCCTCACCCGAAAGGTCTTTTCGATCAGGCCGCTTGCGGCGAGCGCCTTGGGCTCGCCGTCGAAGCGTAGTTCGCCCTTCTCCAGAAGGGAGATACGGTCGCTGACGGCAATCGCCTGGTTGATGTCGTGGATCGCCATGAGGATCGTCACGCCGCGCTCGCGGCTGAGGCGATGCACGAGGTCCAGCACCTCCACCTGGTAGCCGATATCGAGGAAGGACGTCGGCTCGTCCAGAAGCAGGATGCCGGCCTCCTGCGCAAGCGCTGCCGAAATCCATGCGCGCTGACGCTCGCCGCCGGAAAGCTCTTGCAATGTCCGATCGGCAAAGGCGGTCAGGCCCGTGCTTTCAAGTGCCCATTCGATCGCCTCCTCGTCCTTGCGGTCATAGGAGCGGAACAGGCCGACATGGGGAAAACGGCCCTGGCGCACAAGCTGGGCGATCGTCATCTCATCCGGGGCAGTCGGCTGCTGCGGCAGGAAGGCGAGCCTCTTGGCGATGTTACGCCGCGACATGGAGGCGACCGCGACGCCCTCAATGTCTGCCCTTCCCTTCGAGGGGGTGATCAGCCCGGCCAAGGCCTGGAGCGCCGTGCTCTTTCCCGATCCGTTCGGGCCGATCAGCGCGCGGATTTCCCCCTTCTCCATCGACAGGGAGAAATTGGCCAAGGCGCTGCGGCGACCATAGTGAACCGACAGTTGCGAGCAGGCGAGCGGCATGGGCGACCTCATGGAACCTTGCGCAGAAGCACGAGCAGGACGGGCACGCCCATGAGGGCGGTGACGACGCCGATCGGCACTTCCTCCGGCCCGCCGGCGAGCCGGCCGATCAGGTCGCCCAGCGTGACGATGACGGCGCCCAGAACGATGGTGAGCGGAAGGACCAGCGGGAAATGCCGCCCCGCAAGGAAGCGTGCCAGATGCGGAACGATCAGGCCGACGAAAACGACCGGCCCGACCGCGCCGACGGCACTGGCCGCGAGCGCGCAGGAGACGAGCAGGACAAAGGAGAACTGCTTTTTATAGGAAAGCCCGAAGGAGCGGGCGACGGCCGCGTCGAACCGAAGCAGGATGAGCGGCCGGTAGATCAGCGGAAGCATCGCGAGGCCGACGATTGTGAACGGCAGCAGGAACAAGGCGTGATCCCAGGTCCTCGCATAGAGGCTGCCGGAGAGCCATTCGAGGATGATCTCGATGCGCGCCGAACCCCATCCCGCAATCAGCCCTATCGCGATGGCGTGCAGCACCGCGCCGATGGCGATGCCGCAGAGCGTGATGCGCAGCGGGCTGAGATCGAGGCGGAAGGCAAGCAGATAGATGATGCCGCCCGCGATCATGCCGCCGATCATGCCGGCGGGCGGAAGCCAGGCGATGGGCAGTTCGTTGACGGAATAGGAATCGGGATTGGCCCGATAGACCGTGAAGAGAAGGAAGACCGTGACGGTCAGCGTCGCGCCCTGCGAGACGCCCATGAGCGAGGGATCGGCGAGCGGGTTGCGCGTGATGGTCTGGAGAAGCAGGCCCGCGAGGGCAAACTGCACGCCGGCGAGAATGCCCGTAACGATGCGGGGCAACCGGATATCGAGGATGATCGAGCGCGCTTCCGGCGACCCGCTTCCGGTCAGCGCCGACAGGACGTCGTGGGCGGGGATATCGACGATTCCGAGGAAAACGGCCGCCACGAACGACAGGAGGACGAGCACAAGGGCGGCAGGCAGGACCCAGCGGCTTGGCCGGCCGATCGCCGGGGCGTCGTTCAGGCTCATACCCCCTCCCCCTTGAAATCGAGCCGGCCACGCTGGATGAGGTAGACGAAGAGCGGACCGCCGAGCAGAGCGGTGACGATGCCGACCGGCAGTTCCTTGGGGATGGCGATGGTTCGCGCGATCAGGTCCGCCGCCGTCACGATCAGCGCGCCGATGGCGGCGGTGAGGCCGATCTCCCAGAGCGTACCCCGCGGCCGCAGCAGCCTCGCGATATGCGGCGCGGCCAGGCCGACGAACGCCACGGGGCCGGCGACAGGCGCAACACCCGCAACGGGGCATATGCCAAGCAGCAGCAGGACCGGTTTCCACAACGTGAGCTGCACCCCCATCGCCGCGGCGGAATGGTCGCTGAGGGCGAACATGGCGAGGACCCGATGGAGGAACAAGGCACCCAGCACCCCGATCAGCACCCATGGCAGCATCTGGAGCAGGTGCATCCAGGTCCGGCCGGCAAAGCCCCCGGCCAGCCAGAACAGCAGCGCCGTCGATTGCGGCCCCGCAAACAGCAGCACATAGATCGTGATCGCGCCGAGGAAGAGCGACACGCTGACGCCGCCGAGTGCCAGATGAAGCGGATGGCTGTTGCCGCCCCGCGCCACCCAGAACGTCACCGACGCCGCCGCAAGCCCGCCGGCAAGCCCGACGAGCGGATAATAGAGCCCGGAAACCCAGGGCAGGAAAACGAAACAGGTAACGATCGGCGCGATCGCTCCGGCCGTAACCCCCGTGATGCCGGGATCGGCGAGCGGGTTTCGGGTGAGCGACTGGAGGAGATAGCCCGACACGGCAAGCCCCGCGCCCGCCGTCGCGGCGGCAAGGCTCCGCGGCAGCCGCAGGGTCCAGACCAGGATCGACTCGATCTTGCCATCGGGGCTCACGAGCGCCCGCAGGACCGCATCGAACGAGAGCGTCCGCGCACCCGGCATCAGCCCGGCCGCAATGACAAGAAGGGTCGCGACGACGATGAAGCCGATGGCTATCGAGGATTTCCGTGCATCCATCGTCGTCGCGGTCAATCGCTTATTTCTGGAGTTCGGCCGGGATGATCTTGGCCGCTTCCGCCTTCACGTCAACCTTGGGGAAGACATCCGGATAGAGATAATGGGCCGCCTCGCGCAGAACGATCTCGCGCGCGATCGGACCGTTGGTCTCGACCCATTGGTCGCCGACATAGAAGACCCGGTTGTTCTTGACCGCCGTGAGCTCCTTCCAGATCGGATTGTTCTCATGCGGGCGATCCGGACCATAGTCATAGATGAACAGGACTTCCGGGTCCTTTTCGAGCATGGTTTCGAGGCTGAGATCGATGCCGAACTCGCCGCCCGGCGTCATGGCGCCGGCAATGTTCTCGCCGCCGATGGCGTTCACGATCGAGGCGGACGTGTTCTCGTCATGGAAGGCGAACGGCACCTCGCCGCCCCACATGATGGCATAGCGGGGATGCGTGTCCTTCGGCGCCTTGGCCGCAATCTCGGCGAGGTGCGCGCGGAAATCCCTGTTCAACTCGATACCGCGCTCGGGCTTGCCGAGAACCTTCGCCAGCGCTTCGATTTCCTTGTCGCTGCCATCGAGCAGCTCCATGTTCCAGGCGACGTAGGGCGCGATCTTCTCAAGCTGCGGCGCATTGCCGACGGTGTAGCGTCGGATGGCGACGATGAGGTCGGGCTTTGCTTCCGAAAGCAGTTCAAGGTTCGGCTTCGCGCGCTGGCCGATCTGCGTCATGCCCCCGGTGAGGCCGAGCAGGAATTCCGGCGGACGATCCGCCACCATGTAGGTGCTCGCCACCGGCTTGATGCCGAGTGCCAGCGCCACGTCGTCGGCGAAGAACGAGATCGAGGCGATCCGTTTCGGGTGGGCGGGGATTTCGACCTCGACGCCACGGTCGTCGGTGACCTTCTGCGTCGCGTCCTCGGCAAGGACGGGCATGGCCGCAAGGCAGACGGCGAATGCGCCGGACAAAACAGCGCGCCTGCTCGGCAAGGCAAAACTGGAAAACATGGTTCTCTCCCTCGATCAGTGATGACAGTGGCGGACCGCAGGCTGCGCACGCCGTTGCGCAGAATGCATGCTGCCGCCCGGCAGAAAGCCCGGCGTGCCTTGATCGCGCCGCTTGCGGATATCGGTCTTCAAGACTGGGCTTCCCGGATAATTCTTGTCGCTCCGGAAGAATGTGGATAGATATAGTCAACTTATTTGCAATCGAAAGATTCTCACGCCGGCATGAGAAATCCTCAATCCAACCGCATCAAACTGCCGCCGCTGGCGACGCTCCCCGCCTTCTCGATCGCCGCGCGCACGGGCAGCCTAACGCTGGCGGCGCGGGAACTGCACCTGACGCCCGGCGCGATCAGCCGGCAGATCAAGTCGCTTGAGGATACGCTCGGCGTTCAGCTGTTCCACAGAAGGCACAACGCAATCTCGCTCACAGATGCGGGGCGGCAGTACCTTATCCATGTGAATGCGGCGCTGGCCACGCTGGAAAACGGCACACTCGCCCTTTTGCCGGATCGCGTGCGCCTGGTGATCCAGGCGCCGATCACGCTGGCGCGGCGCTGGCTCATCCCGAGGATCGGCGCCTACCTGCAGGAAAACCCCAGCGTCGATCTCAACATACAGTCGCTCGCGCTCGGCGCCAGCGATCTGCCCGATGTCACGATCAGCTATACCAGAGGCGCCGACGAAACCCGGTTTCCCTCCGCCTTCCTGCTCGACCGGACGGTCGCCGTCTGTTCCCCGCTCCTGATCGGCAGCGTGGCCAAAACGGTGACGCCGGAGGCGCTGCTGGATCTGCCGATCCTGCTCGACACCGCAGATGCCTGGTCGTGGCGCCGCTGGTGCGAGGCAGCAGGCATACCCTTCCGGCCGCGCAGCGGAAGCATCACCTTCGACACCGACGAAGCCTCCATCGATGCCTGCATGACCGGACTCGGCATCGGCCAGGCAAGCCCCTTCCTGATCGAGAGGGAGTTGCGCGAAGGCCAGCTCATTCTCCTCCGCCCCACGATCAATCCCATCGTCGGAGCCTACGAGATCGCCGGATCCACCCCGACCGGCAGGGCGGTCGGGTTCAACCAATGGCTCCAGACCTCGCAGGCGGCGTGACGTCTGCTTTTGATCGTCAACGCAGGCGGCAGCGGTCGACCTGTCTTGCCATGACGCACATCAGCTCGAAGAGGATGGTGGCGCCGGCGATCGCGGTCATGCCGGCGAGGTCGAATGGCGGGGCAACTTCCACGACATCGGCGCCGACAAGGTTCAGACCATCGAGGCGCCGCACCAGGTCCTGAGCTTCCCTGGTCGTAAAGCCGCCGATTTCCGGCGTGCCGGTGCCTGGCGCCATGGATGGATCGATCGAGTCAATATCGAAGGTCACATAAGTCGGTGCGTCGCCAACGATGTCGCGAACCTCGGCCATTATGGCCTCGGGACCGCGCGCGCTGAACTCTTCCATATAGATGATGCGCACACCCTGCGCCTTGGCCCAATCATGTTCGTCCGGCGAATAGATAGAGCCGCGAATTCCGATCTGCACCACCCTGCGGGGATCGAGCAGGTTTTCCTCGATTGCGCGACGGAACGGCGTGCCATGCGTGTACGGGTTGTCGCCGAAATAGGTGTCGTTGGTGTCCGAATGCGCATCGAAGTGGATGAGGCCGACCGGCGCTTTCCTGGCGACCGCCCGCAGAACCGGAAGCGTGGTAAGATGATCGCCACCGACACAAAGCGGCAGTGCACCAGCGTTGACGATATCCGCAACACCACCCTCGATGAGCTTCAGGCCATCGAGGAGATCGATCGGATTGACGGAAAGGTCGCCGACATCGGCAATATTGGCGATCTTGAACGGCTCGGTCTTGAAGACGTGATGGGTGCTACGCATGAGGCTGGACTGGTTGCGGACTTCGCGCGGGCCGTGTCGCGCACCGGCACGGTTGGTCGTTCCGCCGTCCCAGGGGATGCCTGCAAGCGCGATATCGAGCCCTTCGGCCGAGGCGACGGCGGGCAGCCGCATGAATGTCGCATGGCCTGCAAAGCGCGGCACCTTGGCGGCATCGACCGGCTGGTGGAATTTCTCTCCCATGATCAAAGTCCTATTTGAATTCTTCGTTGATGATGTCGATCATCCGGCCGACGCTGTCGGCCAGGAGCCATTCGCCCTTTTCCGCCGTCGAGCCTTCCGTCATGGACAGGACCCCGGATGGCGGCACTTCGACGGGCGGCTTGGGAAAACGATCGTAGGGCCGGAATTGTGCCGGCCCACCATGCAGGGCGCGGGTAAGATCGACGAGGTCGGGCCTGATCGCCAGCATCAGGGAGGTCTCGAGCACGCTCGCATGCTCGAGTTCGATGCCGGGATAACCATCGGGGAAGATGCGCGCGATGGTCTCGGGCCCCGCAAATTCCCAGAAGGTGGCCGACGGGGACCTCGATATCGTCATCGGCCCCCTCTCCCAAAAAGCGCCGAGTGTCACCTATCGCGACTTCGCAACGGAACCGCATTCACTCTATTGCGGCGCCGCACATCCGCTTTTTGCCAGAAACGACAAAGATCTCGACATGAAGGACATCGAGAACAGCCGGTTCTGCGTGCGGCGCTACCGGCATTTCGACGACCTCTATATCGTCGGCCATCCCCGCGCCAGCGCATCGGCCGTAGAGATGGAAGCGCAAGCCATGATGATTTTATCAGGCCATTTCATCGGCTTCCTGCCCTGCCATTTCGCCGAGCCCTGGGTGAAAACCGGCGAGTTGAGAGCCTTGAAGAAGGGAACCTTCGACTTCTCCTCCACACATCGCATCGCGTATCGGACTGCAAACGCGGCGAACCCCTTGGTCGTTGCTTTCTTGCAGGCCTTGCTCGAGCCAGCGAGATGAAATCTAGCGCTCCGTCCCTTGACGGAATTCAAACAGCTGGCCCCTCGTGTAGACAAGGATCATGCAGACTAGGACTTAATCAGTTTCCAGCGAAGCGGTTCTCAAATGCGGCGGCTACAATGTATCCATCACTCTTCTACTTCGGCAATTTGCGAATCCGACAAGACGTCAAAGCGCAATTTTGATCGTCTTCATCTGGGTGAATTCCAGCAGTTCCTCGATCGATTCTTCACGCCCCACGCCGGAAAGCTTGTAGCCGCCGAACGGTGCGCCGATGTAATGGGATGACGTGTCGTTGACCCACACGAAGCCGGACTGGACCTGCCGGGCCGCGCGATGGGCCGTGGTGACATTCGTTGTGTAAATCGCCGCGGTGAGCCCGTAGTCGACACTGTTGACATGGCGCATCATGTCCGCCTCGTCAGTCCATTTGATCACGGCGAGGACTGGCCCGAAGATCTCTTCGTGCGCGATCGCCATGTCGGGCGTGACATCGGTAAAGATCGTAGGCTCGATGAAGTAACCATTGGCAAGGTCGGGCAACGTCGGGCGCGCGCCACCCAGCCGGAGCGTCGCGCCCTGCTGCTTGCCGAGCTCAATGTAACCCATGATCTTCTCGTACTGCGCCTTGGAGATGATGGCGCCCATATTCGTTGCCGGGTCTGTGGCAAGGCCGGGCTTAAAGCGTCGCGTCGCGGCGATGATGCCCTCAACGACAGCATCGTGGATATCTGCGTGGACGAAGAGCCGCGATGTCGAACCACAGGACTGGCCGCACCAGGTGAAGTTCATGCCCCGTACCGCACCCTCGACGGTGCGGCCGATATCGGCATCGGCATAGACGATCAACGCGTTCTTGCCCGAGAGCTCACAGATCATCGGTTTCAGTCGGTCGGCGCAGGCCTTCGCAACCGCTTTTCCAGTGGCGATGCTACCGACAATCGACACCATGGCGACATCGCGGTGCGTGACCAGCGCCTGGGTGGATTCAAGCCCACAGGTCATGAAGTTGATGACACCCGGTGGCGCAATACCGTCGATCAATTCCGCCAACCGCAGAGCGGAGAGCGGGGCCTGCGGCGAAGGCTTCATGATCACGCTGTTTCCAGCTGCCAACGGCGCGCCGAGCTTGCCGCCGGCAAAGGAGAGCGGGTGGTTGAAAGCGCCGATCCGGAGGCAGACACCCCAGGGTTCGCGCACTGTCATGCACATCATGTCCTGGCCAGCGGGGATCGTGCTGCCTTTGGCTTCAAGCGCCACGCCGGCAAAATAGTCGAGCTTTGTGGCGGCGTTTTCGGCATCGCGCAACAGTGCGGTGACAGGATTGCCACAGTTGGCCGCATCGAGAAGGGCGAGCTCCTCGGCATTCTTCCGAATGACAGCCGCAATCTCACGCAATAAGGACGAGCGCGTCTTCGGTAGCGTTCCCTGCCAGTCTTCGAAACCCGAGCGAGCCGCAGCGATCGCCGTTTCAACATCGCTGATATCGGCCTGCGCAACCGGGCCTAGGCTCTCACCGGTCGACGGGTTGAACACATCCGTATAGCCGCCATTGGGAGCGTGCCAGCGGCCGCCATAATAGAGATCGCGATTTGCGGGAAGGACCGACTGTATTGTTCTGCTCATCACTGCCTCCTAATGCCCACGGGTCACGATCTTCTTGGTGTATCCGAGGGCGATATGCGCATCGATCAGATATGGCCGTCCGGCATCGACCACGGCCAGCCCACGTTCGATCGCCGCCATCAGGTCGTTGACATTCTCGACCGGGCCTTCTGCTTCGACACCTTGCGCGCGCGCCATGCCGGCCAGATCGAGAGCCGGATTGTCGATCTGTTGTCCGATCCAGCGGTTCTCTGGCGGGCGCCCGCGGTCTTTGGCCATGGCAGCCTGATGGATCTCGTCGTTGTAGTTCGAACGATTGTTGGCCACGATGAATAGCGCTGGGATCTGGTAATGCGCGGCGGTCCAAAGCGCCGTGACGCCCTGGAGAAAATCGCCGTCGCCCATGACACCAACCACTGTGCGGTCGCTGCCAAGCAGTGCCAACGCTACGCCGACCGTCAGCCCCGGGCCGGCGCCGATGCCGCCGCCGCCGTTATGCCCCATGAAGTCAAGCGGTCCACGGATCATGAAGGCGCGCGTCGACCAACCGATATTGTTGTTGGCGAGTGTAACCTTACGGCTCTCGGCGATCTTTTTGACCGCTACTTCCAGGTCGAATGGGATAATTTCCCGGTCGCTATTGACGTTGAACTCGACCGGCCCCGGATCGATGCGCGCTATGCCGGTCCAGGTCGAAATACCCTTATCCCGCCCGTTCAGGCTAACAAGGAGTTGTGCGACGAAGGCATCAGGATTGGCATCGATGGGGAAATCGGCCGGTGGCAGGCCGAAATACCCCATGTCCCAGCCATTGTGGAGTGAGCGATCTTGCGTCACATGCACGATCCTGGCTTCAAGCTGGTCGGATTTGCGATTGACCTGCCGCAGCAGGCCGTTGAGATCAACCCAGTCGAACGAAACGATGAGATCTGCTGCCTCGACGATCGGTTTGGCGTCGGCATCAAGCCAGGTGAGCGGTGGGGCAGCATGGCGAGGATGGTCGGTCGGAAAGACCGCCTTGCCGCGGGTCGACGTCATCACATAGGCACCGGCGGCCTCGACCAGCGCCACCCTGCGATCCCAGTCGCCCTGATCGACCGAGCCACGGCCAAACAGGAACAGGGGATTTCGGGCCGCCCGGACAAGGTCGGCCACAGCGTCGATATCGCGTTGCGTGGCACAAGCTGGCGAAATCGGCTGATAGCGCTCGGCTGTCGGAATATGGAAGTGTTCAGGGGCCGGGTCCTCCTGCAAGCCAGCGTCCAAGCAGATGTAGACTGGGCCACGCGGCGTAGACGCGGTGATCTGGTGGCCGCGCAGGAATGCCTCGACAATGCCGTCCGCAGAACGTGGTTCATCATCCCACTTCACATAGTTGCGCAGCAATCCGCCCTGATCCTTGGAGGTGTGGATCCAGTCGATATAGGGGCGCCGCTTTTCCGGCTCGACAGGACCGGTCGCACCGACCACGATCATCGGCGCTCGCCCGCCCCAAGCATTGAAGATGCCCATCAGGCCATGCAACAGCCCGACATTGGAATGGAGCACAGCGCCCATCGGCTTGTCGGTGACCTTCGCATAACCATGCGCGATCGAAATGACGTGGTCTTCGTGCAGGCACAGCAGCATTTGCGGCGAACGGTTACCGAGGTAGTTGACGAGGCTGTCGTGGAAACCGCGATAGCTGGCGCCGGGATTGAGGGCGACATAGGGGATATCGAGCCTTCGCAACATCTCCGCGGCGATGTCACTCTTCCAATCAAGCGTCGAGGGTGTCTCCAACCCAATGGGGCGATCAAATTTGTCCAACTCTTCCTCCTCCGGTTGTCAATGCACTTGGAAATTCCGCCAAATAGAATTTTTGATTATTATTTCGTGGGAAATTCCGTTACGTGGAATTACTTATTTTTAATCCATAAAATTTCTTCTAAGCTATACAAATACTTCAATCGCCGTCAAGCGCGTCGGAAATATAGACGCAACGCGAAAGACGGAAGGAATAGCATTGAGGAGGATTGCATGCCGCGGCACGGTCTCATGACGGGTACGCTTGATTATCTACGTCGCCCCCTGGTGGCCAACATCACGCCAGGCATGAACGTGCTCATCGTGACCGATACGGCGCATGATCCAAGGGTCTGGCAGGCTGTCATGAGCATTGTCAGCGAACTCGGCGCAGACGGCACATTGGCGCTGTTTGATCCACGACCGGCCGACTACTACGATCCGCCCAAGACAGTCTGTGAAGCGATGCTGCATTCGGACCTCAACATCCTGTTGGCATCGACCGGCATGCTGCACGCTCATGCAAACGCGGTCGCGATGGATGCTGGTGTTCCGGTCATCTGCATGGATGGCGGCATGACGCTGGAAATGTTTCAGTCCGGCGCAGTTACGGAGGACCAGAAGGAAATGGCGATCCGGCAATATTGGGTCGCTACCAACATCTTCGGTAAAGACGCCAGGCATTGCAGGGTTACCTCCAAATATGGCTGCGACTTCACCTATTCGGTCGAAAACCGCATTTTTATCCCGAATATGCCGGGCGACGACTTCGTTGCCTACAAGATCCAGAACGTCTCCAAAGTTCAGAACCGCAAGTCCAACATGCTGCGGTTCCTCTATCCCAATGGCGAATTCAACATTCCGCCGGTCGAATACAGCGGCAGCGGCAAACTGGTCATCGATCTGTGCATGCACCAGATCGGCCGGATATCCAGCCCGATCGAGCTTACGGTCGAGCACGGGCGTATCGTCGAGATCGACGGCGGCGCAGACGCGCATTTCCTACGCAACTATCTTGAGCAGTATGGTGACGAGAATGCCTATGTCTGCCCAGCGGAGGCGTCGGTGGGGATCAACTCGAAGGCCCAGATCCGCGGCGTCCAGCGCGAAGACAAGAACATCCTGGGCACCATGCATTTCGGGCTCGGCACCAATGTCGATGTGGGTGGAACCCTGCTGTCGAACATTCACATGGACGGGGTGATCCTCGAACCAACGCTTTATGTCGACGGAGACAAACGGATCGAAAACGGACGCTTCCTACGTCCGATCGACGGCCCCTTGGGCTAAGGACCATAAGCCAAGAAACTTCCGCGCGGCTCCGCGTGACCCGCGCCGTCGAAGCGCGCCCGTATTTGGTGAAATATATATCAATAAAAACAAGACAATATTGCAAAATCCTATCGTATTTCCGGATGGCGGAATTCTTTGTTCAAGCAATTGCCAAGTTTTCCTTTGCTTCCTACCGTCTCTATATTGCCTCGCAGGGGAAAGCGAGGTCGATCACTGGAGGAAAGCATTATGTTGAGACAGACCGCCATGCATTGGCTGGCGCGCGGCGCCGTCGTACTCACTGCCCTCGTTGCCGCTCAACCCGTTCTCGCGCAGGAAGATTTCTACGCAGGCAAGACCATCGAACTGGTCATCGGTTTCGCGCCCGGTGGCGGAAACGATCTCCTGTCCCGCGTCGTCTCCAACCATCTGGGCGACCACATTCCGGGTAAACCGACGATCGTGCCGATCAATCTGCCCGGTGCCGGGGGCCTGGCGGCGGCCAACCAGCTCTACAACACGTCGCCACAAGATGGCACGGTGATCGGCATTGTCTCGCAGGCCGTGCCGCTGCAATCCAAGATGATCGACAATGTCGAGTTCGAAATGTCGGGCTTCAACTTTATCGGCCGCGTCCAGCCGTCGACCAGCGTGACCATGGTGTGGAACACGAGCGACGTCAAAGACATACAGCAGGCGATGAAGGAAGAAGTGATCCTCTCGGCGACCAATGTGGGTTCGTCGATTTCGCTGTATCCGCGCGCGATGAACCAGTTCCTCGGCACCAAATTCAAGCTCATCATGGGCTATGAGGGCTCCGCAGCCGGTATGCTGGCCATGGAACGCGGAGAAGCCGAAGGGCACTCCACGACATTCGAAGCCCTGATGGCTGCCAATCCCACCTGGTTCAAGGAGGGAACGGTCCGCATTCTTGTGCAGCACGCGCTGAAGCGCGATCCGGTGCTGCCCGATGTTCCGACCTCCGTCGAGCTCGCATCGGAAGAGAACCGGCCTGTCATGGAACTGATCATGAGTTCCAATGACATCGGAAAGTACTATTTCACGACGCCCGGCATTCCGAACGACCGGCTTGAAATCCTGCGCCGTGCCTTCGATGCCATGGTCAAGGACCCGGCTTTCCTGAAGGATGCGGCTGCGATCGGTGCGACGGTCAATCCGATGTCCGGCGAGGACTTGCAGGAGATGATTGCGCGCTTCGACAAGATCGATCCCGCACTTCTCGCCAAGGCGAAGGCGGTTTATGGCGAATAGAGACCGATTTCAAAATCTAAAGGGGCGCTTGCTAGGCGCCCCTCATGTTATCCGTCGGCCTCTGGCATGCTCGCAGCCTTTGAGCATATAGAATGACGGAGGACGAGACGTGCGACTTTGGGACTTTGCCCTCGATTTCTACCGCCGAGAAGGCGTTGCAATGGCCTGCCTCGAGCTCCAGGATCGGGGCAATGTCGACGTCAATGTCCTGATTCATGCCCTCTGGCGGACGGTAATCCGGGAAGAGACCCTCGAGCAAGGCGACATCGAGGCCGCTGATGCGCACGTGGCTGCCTGGCGCGAAGAGGTCGTTCTGCCGCTGCGAGCCATCCGCCGCCGATTGAAATCAGGTCCGGCACCGGCACCGGACAAGGCGACCGAAAAGCTGCGCGACCGTGTCAAAGCTGCTGAACTCGACGCGGAACATATCGAACTCGACACACTTGAAGCCATACCAGCGGCTGCATCGCTATCAAAAACATCCGATACGCGCCAACGCGCCGCGGCGGCCGTCCTCCTCGTTCTGGAGCATTTCTCGCCGGGCCAGAGCGAGCTGCTCGCGCATGCCATAGAAACTCTCGTCGATGCAATCTAACGACAAGCTGCGGCATCACGCGTCACTATCATCACTCGTTTTGCGCGGAGCTAATCTGATGGCACCGCGAAACAGGAGCTGCGCCAGAGCGACAACCAGGATCACGCGAACGATATGGTGGCCGGAGACGAATGCCACTTCGAGATCCATAGCGAGTGCGACAAGACTCATTTCGTTGAGGCCGCCAGGAGAGTAGGCCAGAAGGATCGCCTCCAAGCCGTAAGGGGAGACAACAGCGAGCCCCATGGCGAAGAACAGCGCAATGGCGAGCATGATCGTCACAGATCCGGCGCTGACCAACAGGATGACACCGATGCGTTTCGGCGGTACGCCGGCGAAGCGGCACCCGATGAGCGTTCCGAGAACCACCTGCGCGAGAATAATCACCTCGGCCGCCGGCTGGAAATCCGTAGCGCCCGTCATATGCACCGCGGCGGAGATAAGCATCGGTCCAAGAAGGTATCGCGCCGGCAGTTTCAGGATTCGTCCGGCGACCATGCCGACCACGACACAACCTGCTAGCAACAACTCGCTCATTATGGATGTCTCAGCAATCGACAGGCGAGTTGCACTCGCTCCGGTCACAATTGTCACATCCGCGAGAAACGCGATAATCAGTGGCACCGCGGCCACGACGAAGAGGATGCGCGCAGAATGCACCAGCGCAATCGTTCTGCCGTCACCGCCTTTCTCTTCGCCGACAAGCATCATTTCAATGACGCCGCCGGGCATGGCGGAGAAGAAGGCGGTCGGCAGGTCCATGCCCGCGACCAGACGGAAGTAGGGCGTTACCAGAACAGCGCACACCAGCACATAGCCAACAAGACCGAGTAACGTAGGCACCCAGCCCGTGAGGCTGGCGAGTTGTTCGGGCGAGAAGCTCGCTCCAAGCAAAACTCCAATGATCGCCGTCATGAACGGGCGAACCGCCGCGACGGGCCGCACTGGCAGGCGGAGCAGCGTTGCGGCCGTGCAGGCACACATCGCTCCGAGCATCCAGGGGAGAGGAAAGCGGATATAGGCGAAGACTGCTCCTCCGGCCGTACCGATCAGGATCGCAAGGCCGAAGCCGGCCCACATCGCCGTTTTCGATGCCGATCCCACCATCAGGAGCCGGCGAGCTTATCGGCCTGTTCGCGGGCCTGCGTCACTTGCCCCAGAATGGAGATCGCCAGCGATGCGGCATCTCTGGTGGGACCAAACAACCCAACCGGACCATGGATCGTATCGATCAAGGTCTCTGCGATGCCGGCCTGCCTTAGGGCATCAACGCGCATCAGATGGGTTCTCCGGCTGCCAAGCGCGCCGATAAAAAACGGCTTGTGTTCCCGAAGGAGATGGCAGAGCAGGCCAAGTTCCCATTCATGGTCGTGAAACAGGAACACGACGGCGGTATAGGGATCGACAGCGAAATCGGGGCGATCGGAAGGCATCGAAAGCCAATGCGCCTTGGCGCCATTGCGGTAGACGCTGTCCGCCGTTTCGCCGTCGGCACAATAGGCGACCACCTCAAGACCGGCAGCGGTCGCTATGCGTGCCGTCGTTTCCACCTCAAGCCCACGACCGATCAGAACGAGGCGCGTCCTTGGTCGGTAGACGCGCTCGAAAATGTCGAGCTTCCAGCCCGTCCCATCGGCCTCATCGAGCGACTGGTCGAAGCGCAGCCTGCCCTCCTTAGGCAAGTAACCAATACGGAACGGCTCACGAAATTCCATCGCCTCAATGGCGGCGCGCACAATCACGGGATCGGGGGCCACATGGATATGCACGTCGATACCGCCACCGCAGGGCAGACGCACGTCGATGAGCGGCGAGCCCGAGCCGATGCGCAACACCTGGTCGCGCGCCTTCTCGATGGCCTGGATGGCTTCGGCGGCAATGGCCGCCTCGACGCATCCACCCGACACATAACCACAATAGCGACCGTCCGAGAGCACCGACATATGGGCACCCTTGCCACGCGCCGACCCTCCGATCACCTCCACGACAGTGATCAGCGCGCAGCCGAGGCCTTCCTGTTGACCGGTCTCGATCAGCCGGAAGGCGGTGAGCGCGTCGTCGGGCTGGCTATCAGGTGCGCCGAGCGGGAAATCGACGCGGGCCGCCATCATCAGCACGCGCCTTGGGAAGATTTGCATTGGTCCTCTCCTGCGGGCGCGGATTACTCGAGATTGCGCGCAGAATCTTCGGGACCCTTGCCCGAATGCTGCCGCGGCAAGGTGTCGTCGCCGTTGAGCTGCCAATCGCTTGCGGTGGCGCGCTGCGCCAAGGTTTCCCAGCGCTCGGTCCAGTCGCCCAGCGTGTAGCCGTGCCAGGGCGATTCCGCCTTGATGGCCGGCAGCCCCAATTCCTCCCAGATCGCCTTGGCGTTTTCCATGAATTCCTTCTTGGGCAAGGCGAGAGGCGGCAGCGGGCGCTTCTGCGTCGCGTCGATCAACAGGCCGGAATCGGTGTTCGAGGGGCCATATTGCGCACCCTGCACACCGCCTCTGTTAGGCGTGATCAGCACGTCCTCGGAGGGGGTCGATCGGTAGGCCATCGACCACAAGATAGCGTCGACTGAATTGGGGTCGATGTCCTCACTGATCGCGATGACGATCTTGCCGACGCTACCCATGAAGGAAGACGCGGCGTAGAGCCCACGCCAGACCTCGCTGCGCGGTGTTCCATAGGCATATTGAAGGAAGATGACCGGGCGAAGATTGGTCAACCGCTCGTGCAACACGACCTTCTTGATACCCTTGATCGACAGTTGCTTGGACAGATGGTGCAGGAACAGCGGTTCGTAGGCGACCTTCTTTATGACGCTCGATTCCGATGGGGTCACCTGGCTGATGATGGCGTTGAAGATCGCCTTCCGCTTGTGCGTGATGGCCGTCACGATCATGGGCATGTTGTAGCCCTCGAGGGCGACATAGCCGTTGCTTTCGCCGAACGGGGCTTCCGGCTCAAGCACGGACGTATCGATGTATCCCTCGATGACGATCTCGGCATCTGCCGGAACTTCAAGGTCGTTGGACACGCATTTCACAGTGTCGATCGCCTGTCCTGCTAGACCCCCGGCGACGGAAAATTCATCGACATCGACGGGCAGTTTTTGCGGTGAGGTGAACACGACCACGGGCGCTGCCCCGAGCGCGATGGCGATCGGCATCTTCTCTGCGCGCTCGCGATACTTGAGCCAGTGCAGCCATCCGCCGGCGCCGCCGGGCTTTGCCGCCATGCGAATGACCATGCGGTCCGGGGCTTTCAGAGCAGCGCGATACATGCCAGCATTCTGGACGCCGGTTTCCGGATCGCGCGTGATGCACATGGTCGCCGTGAGATAGGGTGCGGAATCGAAGCCCGGCGTCGAAACGGGCACGGGCAATGCCGCAACGCCACCATCTGGCCGCGTCAACGCCTCGCCTTGGATGACGACCGCCTGGCACGGGGCCTCCGTGACCCGGTTTGGTGGAATCGGATTGGCAATCGCGTGGTTCCAGGCGTCACCGATCTCCTCGACCGGACGGCCCATGCCCATGGCATAGATGCGCGGGGAGGCTGCCAATGCGCCAAGAAGTACCGGCATGTCGTATTTGCGCCCTTTGGAATCCACCACGTTGGTGAACAGGAATGCCTTGCGGTCATTCTCCTCCAGTCCACCCAAGAACTGCCAGCGCACCAGCGGGTGAAGTTCAGTATCCTTGTTGATGGGGCGGTCGACCCGCACCAGCAGACCCGCGGCATCGAGCGCGTCAAGATGGTCATTGAGATTGAGCGGCGGGGTTCTAGGGACGGTCATGGTTCCTCCAGCGGACGTGTTCGTTTCAATCATGCGACCGCCTCGGCAAAAGTGCCAAGGATCGCGGCAATGTCTTTTGGCCGTTCGAGTGGGGACAGGTGTCCCGCTCCGCCAATTTCCTTGTAGTCGGCGCCCGGTATACGTGCTGCCAGATCCTGCATAACGGACGGCGAGACACTTTTGTCATCGGTCGCCGCGATCGCCAGGGCGGGCACCCGGATCGTTCCGAGGCTGCCGGCATGATCGAGGCCGGCCATGGCCCGCCAGCACCGCGAATGAAGAACCGGGTCATCTTCGAGAAGCCAAGCACGAACCGTCGCCACTGTCGCCGGGTTGGCATCTTCCGAGAACCAGCGTTCCAGCGTCGTCTCGACGATAGCCGGCATGCCAGCCATGGCTGCATTCGCCCGGGCGAGAACCGCTTTCCGACCGGCATCGTCACGGCTATGTCCGGCGCTGATGACCACCATGCCTCGTACGATCTGCGGGGCCGCGATCGTTACCGCTTGGGCCAGCATGCCGCCAAGCGAACATCCGCAAATAATTGCCGGTGGTGTGCCGACCGTCTCGATGAGGTCGATCACGTCCCGCGCCATATCCTCAAGGCTGAAATCCGTCGCTGGCACATCGCTCTGGCCGTGGCCGCGCAGGTCGGGACTGATCAGCCGAAAACGGTCCGACAGCGCATCGATTACCGGATCCCAGAAGGCAGCGCGCAATCCGACCGGGTGCAGCAGTACGATGACGGGTCCAACACCGCGAGTCTGGTAATGCAGCCTCAATCCGGAGCGCGTGACGATCTGCACCATCGTTCTCAGCTCGCCCTAACAAGCGCCAGCAGCGCGCCGGCATAGTCCGAAGCGGCCTCCGGTGCCATGCTGGCGGAAAGACTCTGATATTTCTTGATCGTCGCGAGATTACGACGCGGGCGCGATGCCAGTTCGTCCACGAAGGTTTGTGCTTTCTCTTCGAAGGTGTCCTGGGGCAGGATCGCGCTGGCAAGCCCGATATCGACCGCACGCGTCGCGGAGATCGTCTCGCCTGAATAGATGAGCCATGCCAGGGCTTTGGGCGACAGATGCCGCATGACGGCGGTCATGGCCATGGTTGGGGGAATGCCGTGGTGAATCTCGCTGAAGGCGAATTTCGCTTCGCTTGCGGCAAGCGTGATGTCGCAGGCCCCAGCAAGCGCAGCACCGAACCCCAGCGCGTCGCCATGTACCTTCGCAATGACGGGGACGGGAACTCGCCGGATCGCAGCATAGAGATCGAGTACAGCCCCCATCGACTGTTCGCGCATATCGTAGGCCGAGAGTGCGCCCGGCGTTTCACCGCGGCCGTCGCGTCCGAGGCAAAAGGCCGGCCCGTGCGCGGCCAGGATAACGGTATTCAGCTGCTCCCGACCCGCAAGCTCGTGCAGTTTCTGCGTCAGCAGGCGCATCATGTCACGGGTCAGTTTATTACCCTCGTCCGGGCGGTTGAGATCGACCGTCGCGACGGTGCCCTCTCGCGAAAATTCTACAGCGAACTCGAACATGGTTCTTTCCCCTATGGAGAGACGCGCCGGCAGAAGCCGGCACGTCAGCTCTGCTTACTGGTTCGGCCAAACGGCCTTGACCCGTGCGATCAGTTCGGGCGTGGCCGAGGCCGCTTCGCTAACCACTTTCTGGAGCTCCTCGCCCGACATCGGCGAAATCTCGAGCCGCTGTTGCGTGAGTTCGTTGACGAAGTCCGGGTCCTTTAGCATGGCATCGAAAGCCCGGCGCAGCGCCTCCACGCGATCTGCAGGCACACCGGGCGTGGTAAGCACGGGCTTGCCAACCTCTACGCCGCCGAGGATCAAACGGGTTGCCGCGAGTTCGGCCGGATCCTTGATCAACTCGATCGCCGTCGGCACATTTGGTAGTTCCGCGTGGCGGGTCAGCCCGTACTGAACGAGGAAGTTGACTTTGCCGCTTGTCATCCATTCGGGGTGGGACGTCATGACGGCAGCAAGGCTCGTCGAATGTCCATCGACCTCGCCACGCTCCATGGCCAGCATGGCCTCGGCGGACCCCTCATAGCCCATGACGAGCTTGAACTTCGTTCCGGCCATGGTGTTCATCACCGAGGGATAGATCGCCACGGTCGAACTTGCACCCGTCGCCGCCAGAATGGTTTCCGTGTTCATGGCATCCTGGACCGTCTTCACATTGGTCGATGCGTTGACGAACGTCACATTGGTGTTCGAGGCGACACGACCGATCCAGTTGAAATCGGCGGACTTGAACTGGATATTCTCTGAACCCAGCTGCTCGTCGAGCGGGATCGTCGATGCGACGACACCGAGAACCGAGCCATCCTTGGGCGCAATGTTGGCAAGGTGATTTGCAGCAAGCAGACTGCCGCCGCCGGGCATGTTCAGCGGAATGACCTGGGGATTGCCGGGAATGTGCTTACCAATGTGATTGGCCACGGCGCGTGCATAGGCATCATTGCTGCCGCCCGGCGCGTAGCCGATGACCATATCGATTGTCTTGCCTTTGTAGAATTCCTCGACGGTCTGGGCGAGGGCCTGGCGCGGCGCCGTCGCCAGGAAAGCGATCGCGCCCGCCAAAAGCATGCGTCTTGTCTTCGAATACTTCATCATGTTTCCTCCCAAAGATGAAATGGATCAACTCACATCAAGCATGCGACCGGAATGGCCCATCATGTGTGAGAGTTTGGCAGCGTTCGAGCGGACAAGTTTTATGACCTGCCGCTCCAGTTCGGGCGTCATACGATGCTCCGGGGTGACTATCCCGAGGGCGCCACAGACGACTCCCGTTGCATCGAAGACCGGAGTCGAAATTCCGATGGCGTCGGGCGCGGCTCGCTGCCCGACGCTGCGCGCATAGCCGTGCCGCCGCACCATGGCGAGTTCAGCCGAAAGCGCGTCGTGACTTGGTATTGGCGCACCGGTCAGCGGGGACGGTCCTCCCTCGGACAGAACACGACGCAGTTCGCCCGGCTCCAGCCACGCCATCACCGCGCGGCCGAGGGATCCCCAGATTGGCGAAATGTTCATCAGCAGATCGAACTTGAAGCGAAGCGGATAAGCGGAATCCACTTTGTGGGCCAGCACGATACGGCTGCGCGACGGCGTGACGATCGCCAGAAGGCAGGTCTCCTTGCTCTCCTCGGCCGTTTTGGCCACGACCGGCTTGGCGACATTCAGAAGGCTGTAACGTGTCTCAACGAGGGCCGCGATACGAAAGAGTTCTGTTCCCACGCGATAGCGCCGCTTGGAGGCACGATCGATCAAGCCCTGTTCGACCAGCGGCCCGAGGAGCCTGTGCGTCGAACTCGGCGCGAGATTGAGGGCTTCGCTGATCTCGCTGATCGAGAGCACGCCCGGCCCCTCGGCGAAGATCTTGAGGACGGCGACCAATCGCTCTGCATAGCTCGCCGAATTCATGGGAACGCCTCCGTCTGCCATCATGCAACGCTCCTTGCCTTTGCTTCGTCGATCAACTGGATGATGCGTTGCGGCGACAGTGGCGCCTCGGCGATGTGGACGCCAAGGGGCGCCAGTGCATTGGCTACAGCGTTGACGATCGCTACGATGGTAGGGATGGTTCCCCCCTCGCCCGCCCCCTTGACCCCAAGCGGATTGTTGGGGCTCGCAGTCTCCTGATGATGGATTTCGACGCGTGGAACATCGGCCGCGAGCGGCAGCATGTACTCACCGAAATTGGTGGACAGCGGCTGCGCTTGGTCGTCATGGACCATGCGCTCGAAAAGCGCATTGCCAACACCGTGTGCAACCCCACCAACGACCTGCCCATCGACCACCATGGGATTGATCACCCGGCCACAGTCGTGGGACATCACGAGCCGGTTGATGTGAACACGGCCCGTCTCGACATCCACCTCGACTTCCGCAACGCTGGTCCCGTTGGCATAAGAGGACTGCGTGGGCGTGAAATAGGCGGTGTTCTCCAGCCCCGGGGTCATGCCGGGCGCGAGCGAGAAGCCGGGTTTGCCCAGCGAATAGACGGCAAGTTCGCGTAGCGTCTTGAACCGGTTGGACGGCCCCTTCACCCGGGCCACGCCGTCGGTCAGCTCGATATCGTCGGGCTCGACCTCAAGCAGTTGCGCGGCGATCTCGCGCACCTTGGTTGCCACCGCCTGACCGGCGAGGTGCGCTGAAGAACCTGCATTGACGGCCGTGCGCGACGCGAAAGTGCCGATGCCAAACGAGATGTTCGACGTATCACCCGTCTCAACCGTCACTGCATCGATCGAGACGCCGAAATGGTCGGCGACAATCTGTGCCAGCGTCGTCTTGTGCGCCTGACCTTGCGGTGTGGCACCGGTATAGGCAGTGATATTGCCATTGGTGCCAATGCGCACTGTTACACCCTCATAGGGTCCAAGGCCTGTCGCCTCGACGGCATTGCCGATACCGATGCCGATATACCGACCTTCCGAGAGCGCCGCTTTCTGCCGTTCCGCGAAGGCTTCGTAGTTGATGGCCTCAAGCGCCACCTCCTGGCATTTCGGATAGTCCCCGCTATCATAGACGACTGGACGACCATCGCGAAAAATGACCCCGACATCGTAGGGCATCTGTTCCGGTTTGATGAAGTTGCGTCGGCGCACTTCGGCCGGATCGAGGCCAAGCTCCTTGGCGACACGCTCCAGAAGCCGCTCCATGACGAAAACAGCCTGTGGCCGGCCCGCGCCCCGCACCGGCGTGGTCGGCACCTTGTTGGTGATCACCGAAATGAGGGTCATGTCATAAGCGGGAATTACGTAGGGACCGGGCACGGTTGCGACCGAAATCCACGGCAGCACGATTCCCCACGGCGTGTAGGCGCCGTTGTCATGGGTGAGCGTGCCACGGACACCGAGAATCTTGGCGTTCTCGTCGACGGCGATCTCCACGTCCCAGTACTGGTCACGCTCCTGGTGGGTAGCGACGAAATTCTCGCGGCGATCCTCGATCCATTTGACCGGACGTCCGGTTGCCATCGAGGCCGCAGCGACGGCACCATATTCCACGTAGTACGAACCCTTCGGGCCGAAGCCGCCGCCGACATCCGGCGTTACGATGCGCAGCTTGGAATCCTGAATATCGAAAAGTTCGTGGAAGGACCGCTTGATGCGATGCACGCCCTGCGATGAAACATAGACGAGCAGGTTTTCGCTGAACTGATCGTAGTGGGCGATTGCACCGCGGCATTCCATGAAGAAGGCGCCACCGCGGTGCTGGAAGATCGACTCCTTGAACACATGGCGAGCGTTGGAGAAGGCAGCGTCTATGTCCCCCGTCACCGACGGCATCGTCGCCGCAATATTGGAGTCTGCACCAAGATGCGATCGGGGCGCTCCTTCCAGAAGCCCAGCCCGGCAGTCGGCGACCACGCCGAGAGGTTCGAGGTCGACCATCACCTGCGCAACCGCGTCCTCCGCGATGTAGCGGTTTTCCGCAACGACAATGGCAATGGCCTCGCCGACATAACAGACTTCATCACGTGCCAAAGTGTACGGAAGCCGCGGATTGGTGAGTGATTCTACCGGCACGACCAGCGGCAGGCGGCGCTGCCGCAATGTTTCGGGCAGTTCGTGGTACGTGATGACAGCAATGACGCCGTCCATTGCACGTGCAGCACTCGCGTCGATCGACTTGATTTTCGCGTGCGCGAGGGGGCTTCGCACGAAAGCCGCATGCGCCATGTTGGGCAACTCGATGTCATCGACATACCGCCCCTTGCCGGTCAGAAACGCCGGGTCTTCCTTACGCTTGATGCTCTGTCCGAATGAGCGCATCTGCATCACTGTTCTCCCCGCGCCTGAGCCGCCGTCGCGAGTACCGCGTCAACGATCGCCTGATAGCCGGTGCATCGGCAGATGTTGCCCGAGAGCGCATCGCGAACCTCGGATTCCGTCGGATCGGGGTTCTCTTCGAGAAACTCCGTCATGGTCATCAGGATGCCGGGGGTACAGAAGCCGCATTGCAGCCCATGTTTTTCCCAGAATTGGTTCTGCATCGGCGTCAGCTTACCGTCCTTGGCGAGGCCCTCGACGGTCGCGACCGACTTGCCGTTGGTCTGCACAGCCAGCATCAGGCAGGAGCGGACCGCCTCACCTTCGACACGAACCGTGCATGCACCGCAGGCACCATGCTCACAGCCCAGATGCGTGCCGGTCAGCTTGAGATCGAGGCGCAGAAAGTCGGCGAGCGTGCGCCGGGTTTCGACTTCGCGCGAATAGGGCGTTCCGTTCACGGTCACGGAAATGGTACGCAGGTCTTTCATGCTCGAACTCTCTGATCGGCGCGCTCGGTGGCCTTGGTGAAGGCGCGGCGCGTGATGACGCGCGCCAGATGGCTCCGGTAGTCGGAGGTGATATAGGCGTCACTCATGGCCTCGATATCGCCAGCAGCAGCGGCAAGATCGGTGGCTGTTCCGGCATCAGGCATTGTGCCCCGCAAGCGGCCTTCCATCTCGGTGAGGCGAACAGGAGTTTCGCTGACGCCCGAAACCGCGACTGCCAGCCGGTCGATCGCGCCCCGATCGTCCAGCGTCATCAAGCAGGACACGGCACAGATCGCAAAGTCGCCATGGCGCATCGCGAATTCCTCGAAGCCATAGCCATGACCTTCCGGCCAGCGGGCAAGACGGACCGATCGCAAGAATTCATTGGGTTGTACGGATGTCGTTAGGAAGCCCAAGCCGAATTCACCGAAGCTGATACTCCGGTCACCGTCCACGCTCGTCAGCGTCAGCACTGCATCATGCAGCGCGGCCATGTTTACCAGTTCGGCGGACGGATCAAAATGACAGAGAGAGCCGCCAATCGTGCCGCGGGCTCGTGTCTGGCGGTGTCCCACATGCGAAAGGGCTTCGCCAACGATCGGCATGTGCTTGGCGATATCCTGAGAACGCTGCAGGAACCTCTGGCGCGTGGACGCACCGATTTCGATGAAGTCCCTCTGGACATCGACATAGGCAAGGCCGCCAACGGTGTTGAGATCGATGAGATGGCCGGGCTGTACGAAGCGGAAATTCATCATCGGCATTAGAGACTGACCGCCTGCAATGATGCGGACGTCGTCGAGCGTTCCAAGCAGTTCGGTCAGTTCGGCCGTCGTTGTGGGCGCGTGATAGGTGAAGGGCGAGGGCTTCATATGTTAGCCGCTTCCTTTTGATATGACGGATAGAAGGTCGTGATTTTGCGTTGTGACGCGCCCAGCAACTCGGAAAGCGTACGCGCCTTGTCGACAAGTGCCGCGAGCCAGTCCTTCTCCCATTCCGCGCGAAAGCGAATCTGCGGAGCAGTGACAGCCATGGAACCGAAGACCATCTCGCCGCGGTAGAAAATCGGAACGGCATAGCCGATCGCTCCCTCCACGCTTTCTCCACTCGACACCGCATAGCCACGGCTTCGGATCAACGCTATGTCGGAGTTGAGCCTTTCAAGATCGGTGACCGTTTCCTTCGTGGCTGAAGGAAGTCCGTGGCGCGCAATGACCGCATCGGCGTCCGCGTCGCCCATCCCTGCCAGAATCGATTTGCCGCCGGCCCCCATATTGAGATGTCGGGTATCACCGACATTGAGCGCATACGAGAGCGAGTGCGAGGTTTCCGCGACCGCAACGCAGACACAGAAGCCTTCGCTCGGAATGTACTTGTTGAGAGTGACGGTCTCCCCCGTCGTCTCCGACAGCTCCCGCATAAGCGGCAGCGCCAGTTCCTCCTCCGATGCCGCATTCCAGATGCGACGCGCCAGTTGCAGCGCCTTCCAGCCGAGGCGGTAGTGCCCGGCCGGGCCAACCACCACAAGCCCTTCCTCGACCAGTTGCGACAGCACGCGGTGCACCGTCGATTGCGGCATCTCCAGATCGCTGGCGATGCTGCCAAGCGTGGCATGTTCGCCGGCTTGGGCGACGTGCAACAACAAAGTATGAGAGCGCCTCAGCGCGGACATGGCCAGCGACATGTCAGCCCCTTCTCGACGCGCCGAAAAGGCCACCGAACCAGGCGGTAAAGATCTTCCAGAGCATGCCGCCGCCGATAGCATTGTTAGCCGATGCAGTTTTCCGCCCAGCGGAAATTGGCTCCTCTCTTTCGGAGGGCAGATCAGCCACATTTTGGGCGCTTATCTGTCGGCGGAGGTTTTCCGCGAACTGGGAAATGATGGTGCTGGACACCGCGGTGATCACACCCGAAGCGCGGCCATATTGTGCGACGAGCCCCGAGAGTTGCAGATCGGTGTCGAGCGTCACGGTCGAACCGGCAGCCGACGGCTCAACGCGCATCGTTGTGACTGCGCCGGCATTTCCCCGGCCCTGCTGGTCTGTGCCGTTGGCGCGGATCAGTGCGGTACGGGTAGCGGAATCCGCCGTTTCGATCGTCGCCGACCCGTTGAATTTGAGCGCGACGGGACCGAGCTTCACGGAGACACGGCCCTTGTAGACGTTATCCGATTCCTTGGAAGTCAGCTCGGCACCCGGAACGCATCCAACGATACCCGGCACGTCCAGAAGCGTCTGCCAGGCTTCCTCGGGTGAGGTCGGAACGTCAAATTTGTTCTGCAGTATCACGCTGATGCTCCTCCGGTATTTTTACTTTCGGTCCGTGCATACGCACAATCGACCCAAAGAAATTCCACTTAGCGGAATTATTTTCTGCTGTTCTTGCAATTAGCATCAGGTCCAAGTCACATGTCAACAAGACGGAAACTAATTCCGCCTCGTGGAAATTGAGCGCCCCAAACTGTGGTGAGGATGGGCCTCACGTGCGAAATAGGAGGAGTTTCGGACATGGACGTTTCGCTCTTGGGGGTTGCTGGCTCAGCAATGCTCAGCGTGCTCGAGCCCTATCGCTTGATGATGCTGTCAGCCGGCGTGCTGATGGGTCTTGCATTGGGCATCATCCCCGGCATCGGTGGACTTCTAGGGTTGGCGCTGCTGCTTCCCTTCACGTTCACACTTGATCCCGTGACCGCCTTCGCTCTTCTTTTGGGTATGAAGTCGGTGACGGGCACCAGCGACACGATCCCGGCGATCCTGTTTGGCGTGCCCGGCGGGTCGTCAGCCCAGGCCACCGTGCTCGACGGCTACGCCATGGCGAAGAAAGGCGAAGCAGGCCGCGCCCTGGCCGCCGCCTATACCGCGTCCCTGATCGGAGGGTTGTTTGGTGCCGCCTTGCTGGCGGCGCTTATCCCGGTCATGCGTCCACTCGTCCTCCAGATCGGTAGCCCGGAACTGCTTGCGCTGTCGATCTTCGGTGTCTCCATGGTGGCGACGCTCTCAGGCAGTGCCCCGTTGCGCGGGCTGGCGCTCGCCAGCTTCGGCGTGATGCTCTCCATGATCGGCACCGATCCCCAGACCGGCACGTTGCGCTGGACGATGGGTCAACTCTATCTCTGGGAGGGCGTACCGCTGGTGCCGATCGCACTCGGCCTTTTTGCAGTTCCGGAACTCGCCGATCTTGCCATTCGCCGGGCGGCGATCGCCAGCCATTCCCGTTTCAACGTTCGCGAGGGCATGGGTGCCGGCGTGCGTGATGCGCTCACGAACTGGTGGCTGGTACTGCGTTGCGGGGGCATCGGAGCCGCCGTGGGCGCCATCCCCGGCCTCGGTGCTTCGGTCGTCGACTGGCTTGCTTATGGCCACGCCATGCAGACGGTAAAGGGTGCGCGCGAGACCTTCGGGAAAGGCGACGTGCGCGGGCTTATCGCGCCGGAAAGCGCCAACAACTCCATCACCGCCGGTTCGCTCATCCCCACCATCGCCTTCGGCGTCCCCGGCAGCGCCAGCATGGCGATCCTGCTCGGAGCATTCCTTATCCAGGGCCTGATCCCCGGGCCGGAAATGCTGACCACCAACATCGAAATCACTTTCTCGATGATCTGGTCGATCGCCATCGCCAACATCCTCGGCGCCGGTATCTGTTTTCTGTTTTCCGGCCAACTCGCCAAGCTGGCGACGCTTCGCTACACGCTCATCCTTCCCATCGTTCTCTGTGTGGTGTTCATGGGCGCCTATCAGGAAACCCGCGATTGGGGCGACATCTACGCGCTTCTCGTATTCTCCGTGCTCGGATGGACGATGAAGCGGTTGGGCTGGGCGCGCCCGCCCCTTATGCTGGGCTTCGTCCTTGGCGCGCTGATTGAACGTTACATGTCGATCTCGGTGGTGCGCTACGGTGCCGACTGGCTTCTGCGGCCGGCCGTCGTCGTCATTCTCACCGTCTCCGTCCTCGGCATGGTTCGTCCATTCCTGCGGGAAACCAAGCGCAGCGGCGGGCTCAAGAGGATGTTGCTGGAATTCCACCGGCCGACATTCAAGGTCGCCGACCTGTTCTACGTGCTTCTTATCATCGTGGTCGCCATCATGATGTTCCAAGCCTCGGGATGGCGGGCACCAGCGAACACCGCTCCCATCATCGTAGGTTGCGTCTTCATGATCACCGCCGGCGTCAGCCTCGTCTATCAGGTTCTGCGCCGGGGTGGGGTCAGCCTTCGGGAGGGCGAACAACGCGAATCCGCCGTTCACATGGATATCAGCGGCGATGAAGCGATCGACACCCGCACTTTCCTCGTGCGGTCCGGCATCTTCCTTGCCTGGTTTGGTTCCTTCATCGTCGGAGTATCGCTGATCGGTTTCCTCCCGAGCTCCTTTGTCTTCATCATCGCATATATGCGCGTGGAGGGACGCGAGCAGTGGTGGTTGAGCGTGACGCAGGCAACATGCTTCACCATCTTCATCCATGTCCTGGCCGATCGCATCATGCATATTCCGTGGCCGGCAACGGTGCTAGGCAAGCTCATTCCTGCCCTCACGATCATCCCCACCGTCTAATGTGAACAAAGGCGCGGCGGACTTACTGCCGCGTCCCAATCGAAAGGTTCGCGATTGCCCCGACTGCCTAGCCTCGACCCCGCAACCATGTCATCCGAACAGCGCAAGATCTGCGACGAAACACTCGCCGGGCCGCGCTCCAGCCTGCCCGCTCCTCTCAAGGCCTGGCTGTTCCGGCCCGAACTCGCCCGGCGCGGGCAGAGTCTTGGCGCCTATGCCCGTTACGGCACGTCGTTGCCGACGGAACTGTCCGAACTCGCGATCCTCGTCACCGCCCGCTACTGGATGAGCGAGTACGAATGGCATGCGCACAAGCGCGAAGCTCTACACGCCGGCATCACACCGGATATTATCGATGCCATCGAAACCGACGCCACGCCACGGTTCGCCGATGCGAAGAGTGCCTGTGTCTTTGCGTTGGTGAACGAGCTCTACGTGTCACGCAGCCTTTCCGCGGAAAGCTATGAACGTGGTATCGCAGAACTGGGGCAAGACGGCATGATAGACCTCGTGGCAATCGCGGGCTACTACAGCTTCGTCGCCATGACGCTCAACGTCTTCGACATTGGTGTTCCCGACGGCGTGGCGCGACCCTTCGCCGAGCTACGTAAGACAAACGGAGGTCCATGACATGCGCCGGCTCATCGTTGCGATAACCGGGGCCTCCGGCGTCATCTATGGCATTCGCGCACTGGAGATGCTCCGGGAGATCGAGGACATCGAATCCCATCTCATCCTGTCGCCCTCAGCCATCCGGACGATCGGAGAGGAGACGGACTACGAGATCGACGCGGTCCGCGCTCTCGCCGACACTGTGCACGCGTTCAAGGATATCGGCGCTTCGCTCTCATCAGGCTCTTACAAGACGGAAGGCATGCTGGTGGCGCCCTGCTCCATCAAGACATTGAGCGGCATTGCCAATAGCTATAACGACGAGCTGATCGTGCGCGCCGCCGACGTCTGCCTCAAGGAGCGCCGTCGCGTGGTGCTGCTGCTTCGCGAAACTCCGCTGCATGCCGGCCATATCCGCCTCATGGAACAGGCGACACTCAACGGTGCCATCATCATGCCGCCCGTACCCGCATTCTACCACCGTCCCAAAACCCTGGCCGACATCATCGACCAGACCGTCGGACGCGCGCTCGATCTCTTTGATATCGATACGCATAGGGTCAAGCGCTGGATGGAAACGAAAGAGGTTTGAAGAAGAGGTCAAACGAGTTGGAATAGGGGATCGGCCGGGTCCGTCGTCAGCGTGTTCTGTTGCGCAAGTTGGAACGCAGAGAGCGTGACGAGCGCGCCGATTTCGGCGCGCTGGCATTTGATGCCGATTTCGTATTGCTCGCCGGTGGTCGGTTTGGAGACGTTGTCGTTGAACTCCGCACCAGCTTGAGGGCTGAACGACTGCACGAAGCTGACACAAGACGCGATGCCGCTATCGAAGAGATAACTCGGACGGTCGAGCCTGTCACACAAGGAGGTGGCGTGTTCCTACCGGCGCGCGCCGGATATCCGAAGAAAAACGCGTTGTGGAAGGGCAAGTCAACTACGCTCACTTTTAAGGTAGTTTATAACCGCGTCGGCGATCATGCCCTTGTGCCGCACCATTATCTCGGGTTCTGAGAGATCCCGGCGGAAGATCGTGCCGAAGGTGTAGCGGTTGGAGACACGGAAGAAGCAGAAGGCACTGATCAACATATGCACGTCGATCGGGTCGGCCTGGCGCTTGAAGACGCCATCCGCGAGGCCGCGCTCAAGGATGCCGGCGATGGTCTCGATGACCGAGACGTTGAGGTCGCGGATCGCGTCCGAGCGCAGCATGTGCGCGGCATGGTGGATGTTCTCGATGCTGACAAGACGCACAAAATCGGGATTGGCCTCGTCATGTTCGAAGGTGCTGGCGATCAACGTGCGCAGCGCCTCTTCCGGCGCAAGGCTTGCGAGCTTCAGGTCCTCTTCGAGGGTTCTGATCTTGCGGTAGGCGCGTTCGAGGACGGAAAGATAGAGCCCCTCCTTTCCGCCGAAATAATAGTAGATCATCCGCTTTGATGTTCGCGTGCGCTCGGCGATGGCATCCACGCGTCCGCCAGCGAGACCGTGAGTCGAGAATTCCTCGGTCGCGACAGCAAGGATGTCTTCTTTCGTCCGCTCCGGATCGTTCTTTCGGTTCGTTTCAGCTCGCGCCACCATTCCTCGTCACTTCTCTCCGGCGATCGTCCTGATTTTCATCAAGAAAAGCGCCCTGAAGCGGACGCGCTAACGGCCTCCGCTTTCTATCGCTCGGGGAAGTCATATTGAGATTGAAGGGGTCTTTCAAGAGAGGGCACTTGACATACGTACTAGTTCGTACATTTTGTACTGGACATTCACGGCGAGGAGGAAGCTGTCAAGGCGCGGTGCCCCTAACGCGTCCCGCCGGACCGCGCTAGGTAGGAACAGGGCCGTGCAAGCGGCAATTGGCTTTGGGAGGAGCACAATGGTTCGCATCATCGATTTCTGCTTCTGGGGACTGAAGGCTGTGATCGCCGCGCTGCTCGCCGGCATGGTCGTGCTGGTCTTCGGCAATGTGGTCCTGCGCTATGCCTTCAACACCGGCATCACCTATTCGGAAGAGCTGTCGCGCCTCTTTTTCGTCTGGCTGACTTTCCTCGGCGCGGTCGTCGCCATACGTGAACATGGCCATCTCGGCGTTGATTCCCTGTTGCGCCGCCTGCCGCCGGGAGGCGCGAAGATCGCCGTTCTGGCCGGCCAGGCGCTAATGCTCTGGGCCATCTGGCTGATGATCAGCGGAAGCTGGACGCAGACTCTGATCAACCTTCACGTCTCGGCCCCGGCGACCGGCATTTCCATGGGCGTCTTCTACGGCGCGGGCCTTGCCTTTGGCATCCCGGCTTTGCTGCTCGTCCTCTCCGACATGATCGGTGTCCTCACCGGCCGCATCGACGTCACCACGGCCGAATTCGTCAAGGACAGCGAGGACGAGTTGGCGCCGGATCACCAGCCCACTGCCCCGCTCACCGCCCCTTCCATCAAACAGTGAGGCCGCGCCGATGACCGTCTCGATCTTTCTCGGCGCCCTTCTCGTGCCCATGGCGCTCGGCGTGCCGATCGCCTTCGCCCTCATCCTCAGCGGCGTTGCCCTGATGATGTATCTCGGTCTCTTCGATGCGCAGATCGTGGCGCAGAACGTGCTCAACGGCGCCGACAGCTTTCCGCTGATGGCCGTGCCCTTCTTCCTGCTGGCCGGGGAAGTGATGAACACCGGCGGCCTTTCGCGGCGTATCGTCAACCTTGCCATGGCGATGGTCGGGCATATCCGCGGCGGGCTCGGCTTCGTGGCCATCTTCGCGGCCTGCATCCTGTCCAGCCTTTCGGGCTCGGCGGTCGCCGATGCCGCTGCGCTCGGCGCCCTGCTCTATCCGATGATGCTGAAATCCGGCCACGATCCGGCAAGGACGGGTGGGCTGCTCGCATCCGCCTCGGTCATCGGGCCGATCATCCCCCCGTCTATCGGCTTCATCCTCTACGGCGTCGTCGGCGGGGTCTCGATCATGAAACTCTTCCTTGCCGGCATCTTTCCCGGCCTGATGATCGCCGGCGCGCTCTGCCTCACCTGGCTGCTCGTTGCCCGCAAGGAGCAATTCGCGCTGCCGCCGCGCCAGAGCGGCGGCGCCCGCCTGAAGGCCTTCACCGACAGTATCTGGGCGCTGATGCTACCTGTCATCATCATCGTCGGCCTGAAATTCGGCGTCTTCACGCCGACGGAGGCGGGCGTGGTCGCGGCGGTCTATTCGCTGTTCGTGGCGATGGTCGTCTATCGCGAACTGCCGCCGGCCAAACTCTTCGGCGTCTTCGTCGCGGCGGCGAAGATCACGGCGGTCGTCATGTTCCTCGTCGCCTGCGCCGCCGTCTCGGCCTGGCTCGTCACCGTCGCCGACGTTCCCGGCGAACTCGCCTCGCTCGTCCGGCCGCTGATGGACAACCAGACGCTGCTGCTGCTCGCCATCATGGCCCTGGTCGTGGTGGTGGGCACCGCCATGGACATGACGCCGACTATCCTGATCATGACGCCGGTGCTGATGCCGATCATCCGGGAGGCGGGCATCGATCCGGTCTATTTCGGCGTGCTTTTCATCATCAACAATTCCATCGGCTTGATCACGCCCCCCGTCGGTACCGTGCTCAACGTCATCTGCGGCGTCTCCAAGCTCAGCATGGAGCAATTGATGAAGGGGGTCATGCCCTTCCTCATCGCCGAAATCATCGTGCTTCTGCTGCTCGTGCTGTTCCCACAGCTCGTCACGGTTCCCGTGGCGCTGATGGGACACTGAGCCGCGGAAACTCAACCGGCCGAGTGCAAAGGCACGGCCAAACCTGGGAGGAAACCATGTTCGATACACTGAAGAAACTGGCGCTCGGAACGATCGTGCCGCTCGCCCTGCTTGTCGCCTTGCCGGCCTCGGCGGAAATCCGCGAACATCAGCTCAAATTCGCTGCCGCCAACAACAAGGGTCATCCGCAGGTGACCGGCATGGAAAAGTTCGCCGAACTCATGAAGGAGAAGAGCGGCGGAAAGATCGAGGTAAAGCTGTTTCCGGGCGGCGTTCTCGGCGGCGACGTGCAGACCGTTTCGGCGCTGCAGGGCGGCGTCATCGAGATGACCGTGCTGAATGCCGGTATCCTCGCCGGCAACGTCAAGCAATTCGGCGCGGTCGACCTGCCCTTCCTTTTCAACAGCGGCGAGGAAGCCGACAAGGTGATGGACGGCACCTTCGGCACGAGCCTCATGGAGCTTCTGCCCGAAACTGGCCTCGTCGGCCTCGGCTATTGGGAACTCGGCTTCCGGAACCTCACCAACAACCGCCATCCGGTGACTAAGCTTGAGGACATCAAGGGGCTGAAGATCCGCACGATCCAGTCGCCGATCCCGATCGAGCTGTTCAACAGCCTCGGCGCCAATGCCGTGCCGCTGCCCTATACCGAACTCTACACCGCGCTCGAAACCGGCACCGTCGACGGCCAGGAGAACCCCTCCGCCAACATCCTCAATGCAAAATTCTTCGAAGTGCAGAAATACATGACCGTGACCCGCCACCAGTACAACCCGCAGATCGTGCTGATCAGCAAGAAGGTCTGGGACGGCCTCAACGACGAGGAGAAGGCGCTCTTCCAGTCCACCGCGGCGGAAGCCCGCGACTACCAGCGCACGGTCTCGCGCGAGGTGGACGCCAAGGCGCTCGCGGACATCAAGGCGACCGGCATGGAGGTGAGCGAGCTTTCGCCCGAGGAAACCCAGAAGCTGCGCGACGCCGTCAAGCCGCTGATCGAAAAATTCGGCGCCGAAATCGGCCCGGATACGGTCGCCGCCCTCTTCAAGGAACTCGAAACGATCCGCGGCCAGTAAACCCGCCGGAACCGGCCCGCCGGACGGGCGGGCCGGACCACACCCCAATGGATTGCAAGAGATGATCGACACGCTCATCAAACCGATGAAAGCCGGCCTGATCGGTGCTGGTATCCAGGCATCGTTGACCCCGGCCATGCATATGCGCGAGGGCGAGGCTCAGGGTTTTTCCTACGACTATGCGCTGATCGACCTCAACCAGATCGGCGCCACGCCTGAAGACCTGCCGCGCCTGATCGGCGAGGCGGAGGCGCGCGGGCTTGCCGGGCTCAACATCACCCATCCCTGCAAGCAAAGCGTCATTCCCCATCTCGATGAGCTATCGCCGCAGGCGCGCGATCTCGGCGCGGTCAACACGGTCGTGCTGCGCGACGGCAAGCGCTTCGGCCACAATACCGACTGGTGGGGTTTTGCCGAAAGTTTTCGCAGGGGCCTGCCGCAGGCCGAGCTATCCGCGGCGTTGCAACTCGGCGCTGGCGGAGCGGGCGCGGCGACCGCCTATGCTCTGCTATCGCTGGGACTGGAAAGGCTTCTGGTTTTCGACCGGGAGCCGGAACGCGCCGCAACCCTGGCAGACAGCATGGCCGCGCTTTTTCCCGCAGCCCATGTCGAGGCGGCCGAGAATCTAGTCGCGGCCATGCGGGCCGCCACGGGACTCGTCCACGCGACACCAACCGGCATGGCGAAATATCCCGGCCTGCCGCTGCCGGCCAATCTGCTCGCGCCGCGCCACTGGGTCGCTGAGGTGGTCTATTTCCCGCTCGAAACCGCGCTGCTGCACGAAGCGAAACGCCACGGCTGCCGCACGCTCGACGGCGGGGGCATGGCGGTGTTCCAGGCGGTCGGCGCGTTCCGGCTGTTCACCGGCCGCGAACCCGATGCCAACCGCATGCTCGCCCATTTCAACATGCTCGCCCGCTGAGAAGCGCCGGAGGACATCGCCATGAAGACCTCGATCGCCACCGTCTCGCTCAGCGGCGACCTCAGCGAAAAGCTCGGCGCCATCGCCAAGGCCGGCTTCGACGGCGTCGAGATTTTCGAGAACGATTTTCTCGTCTTCGACGAAAGCCCGCGCCAGCTCGGCCGCATCGTGCGTGATTTCGGCCTGGAGATCACGCTGTTCCAGCCCTTCCGCGATTTCGAAGGGATGCCAGAGCCGCTGCGCAGCCGCACCTTCGACCGCGCCGAGCGCAAGTTCGACCTCATGCAGGATATGGGCACCGATCTCGTGCTGGTCTGCTCGAACGTCTCCAGCGCCGCCCTCGGCGGGCTCGACCGCGCCGCCGCCGACTTCCACGAACTCGGCGAACGCGCGGCAAAACGCGGCCTTCGGGTCGGCTATGAGGCGCTCGCCTGGGGCCGGCACATCAACGATCACCGCGACGCGTGGGAAATCGTGCGCCGGGCCGACCACCCCAATATCGGCCTGATCCTCGACAGCTTTCACACTTTGGCGCGCAAAATCGACGTCAACTCGATCCGCTCGATCCCGAAGGAAAAGATCTTCATCATCCAGCTTGCCGATGCGCCGAAGATCGACATGGACCTGCTCTACTGGAGCCGCCACTTCCGCAACATGCCGGGCGAAGGGGACTTGCCGGTCGAGACCTTCATGGCCGCCGTGGCCGAGACCGGCTATGACGGCTACCTCTCGCTCGAAATCTTCAACGACCAGTTCCGCGGCGGCTCGCCGGGCGCGATTGCCGTCGACGGTTACCGTTCCCTCGTCTATCTCGGCGACCGCATCCGCCGCGCCAACCCCAGCCTCTCCCTCGACGTGCCGGCCATGCCGGCGCGCAGCCGCGTGGAGGGGGTCGCATTCGTCGAGTTCACGGTAGACGAGGCAGAGGCACCCGATCTCGAAGCCATGATCGCCACCCTCGGCTTCCGCCGGGAGGCCCGCCACAAATCGAAGAACGTCACCGTGTTCCGGCAGGGCGATATCCGCATCGTCGTCAATGCCGACGAGCGCGGCTTTGCCGGCTCCTCCTATCTCGTGCACGGCACCTCCGCCTATGCGATGGGCCTTCTCGTCGAGGATGGGAGGGCCGCGCAGGCGCGCGCCGTCGCGCTCGGCGCCGAGGCCTTCGGAGAACCGCTCGATCCCGGCGAGATCGAAATGCCGGCGGTGCGCGGCGTGGGCGGCGGCGTGCTCTATTTCCTCGACCGGACGAGCGAACTCGCCCGCATCTGGGACATCGAGTTCGATCCCGTGGAGGAAGATCCGGGAATGCGGGACGCCGGCCTCGGGCGCGTCGATCACGTCGCCCAGACCATGCCTTATGACGAGCTTTTGACCTGGCTGCTGTTCTACACCGCGATCTTCGAGGCAGAGAAGACGCCGATGGTCGACATCGTCGACCCGTCGGGCCTGGTGCGCAGCCAGGTGGTTGAGAACGGCGAAGGATCGCTGCGCATCACCATGAACGGCGCGGAAAACCGCAACACGGTGGCCGGCCGCTTCATCAGCGAAACCTTCGGCTCCGGCATCCAGCATCTCGCCTTCACCACCGACAACATTTTTGCGACGGCCGACGCGCTCGCCGCAAACGGTTTCGTCGCTCTGGACATCTCGCAGAACTACTACGACGACCTTGAAGCGCGCTTCGGCCTCGACCCCGCCCTCACCGAACGGCTGCAGGCCCGCAACATCCTCTACGACCGTGACGAGCATGGCGAATATTTCCAGCTCTACAGCCCCACCTACGGCGAGGGTCTCTTCTTCGAGATCGTCGAGCGGCGCGGCTATCGCGGCTATGGCGCGGCAAACGCGATCTTCCGCATCGCCGCCCTGCGCCGTCATCTCCGGCCACTGGGAATGCCGCGTTCCTGACACGCAATTTCCTGACGGAAAATCGGACAACCAATTTTTCGAAGGAACGTTGTGCTTGGGGAACGCATGTATGCGGCCTTCGCTTGGCGAGGGCTTTTGGTGTCAGCGCGAGCCGGTGGGGTTGAGGCCGCCAACTAGACTCCGAACGTCCATTAATTGACGTCGCATGAAATGATCACAGTACCGCCGCGCCAAACCCGACCGCGGTCGTTTGGCTGTCCTGATTAATCAGCCAATATTCAATCTCAACGCTGGTCCCACCATCTAACGGTTCCCTACTCGTCACGATGCCCTCGATCGTGATCACGTCTTTCGGATAGATCGGCATGAGGTAGGTCGAGAAATGCCGGCCGGTGGAAAGAAAGCTTTCGCCGAAGAGACCTGCGAGATATTGCGACGCCCAGCAGGATTCCATCATGCCCTGGGCGATGCATTCACGCAGGCCCGCCTTCTTTGCGATCTCCAGATTGGTGTGGATGCCCTGCTTGTGGAATTCGGCACCGGTGAAGACGGACATCTGGGCCTGGCGCACCTGTTTCATCATCGGCCGCAGCGCCGTGCCAACCGGCGTTTCCGCGGTGACACGTCCTGCCCGCTCGGCCGGTAGCGCACGCGGGCTGACCCGCCGCTCCGGCTCGGCCGAGCCCGTGCCGACCTTGACGCCTTCAGGCATGCGCATGACTTCCGTCGATCGTTGCAGGATGACGATGTCGCCCTCTTCGTCCCGCGCGATGCTTTCCAGCACCGTATAACCCTTCCCGCGCTTCATGTATTTGTCGACATAGGTACCGGTGAGCGTCAGCTTTGCACCAACCGGCACGGGCTTGTAGTGGATGACCTCTTCCTTCTGGTGCAGGCCCACCACCTTGTCGCGGTCGTAGACCGTCAGGAAGATCTGCATGAGATCCGACACGATCATGTGGGGCGGTACCGCGCCGACCGGCTGGACCATGCCGTCGACGATCCGCATGCCGCTGTAATCGTCGAGGGCATAGGCGTAGCTGCGCAGGAAAAAGTCGTCGAGCACGAGGTCGACCGGTCCGAAGGTCTCGCCGATATAGACGTTTTCGTAGGTCGGGTCCTTGAAGGTCGGGGGCGTCATCGTCAATCGAATCCTTGTCGAGATGGGAGCCCGCCACCCTGCGGCAGCGGGCAGAATGCGGGTTACTGAACGCTGCGGACCTTGGCGAGAAGCGCGACGGCCTTGTCGCCGAGGCTGGCGGCGAACTCGTCCTGGAAGGTGGCAAGACGGGCTGCGAACTTGTCGAGACCCTGGGTCTCGATGATGGTCACGCCGGCCTTCTTCATCTCGTCGAGCGCCTTGTCATTGAAGTCGTTAACGAGGCTTGCCTGATAGGCCTGCGCCTCGGCAGCCGCGTTTACCAACACGTCCTGCTGTTCCTTGGGGAGCGCATCGAACTTCGCCGAATTCACCGGGATGAAGCGGAAGTGCCAGATGTGCTTGGTTAGGCTCACGCTCTTCGTCGTCTCGTACCATTTGGTGGTCGAGAGCGTCGCCGGCTCGCCTTCCGTCGCATCCGCAACACCCGTCTCAATGGCGGAATAGACTTCCGGGAACGGGATCGGCGTCGGAACCGCATTCAGTGCCTTGGCAAAGCCGATATAAAGAGGCGATTCCGGCACGCGGATCCGCAGCCCGTCCATGTCCTCGATCGTGTTGATTGCCTTCTTGCTGGCGATCGACCGGGGGCCGAGGTAGAGGAAACCGAGATTGCGCACGCCCTGTGCCTGGAAGGCTTCCTGCACGTCTGGCGCAATTACCGCGGCAACGCGCTGCATGTGGTCGAGGTCCTTATAAAGATAAGGAAGCTCCAGGACCTGCAATTCCGGGAAGAAGCGGCCGATGCCCGACATGCCGCTCGGCGCGATGTCGACCGAGCCGGAAACGACGCTTTCCGCCAGTTCGCGCTCATTGCCGAGCGTGGCGTCGCCATAGACCTCGATCTTCACCTCGCCATTGGTGCGCTCGGCGACCAGCTCGGCAAAGCGCTTGTCGGCCAGCGTGTTGCTGTGGTCGGCCGCATAGATGTCGCCAAGCGTCAGCGTTGTTTCGGCCTGGGCCAGCGCGGTGCTGGCGGCGAGTGCGAGTGCGGTCAGCGCACCCATCAAGAAACGTTTTTCTACGAACATGCTCTACTCCTCCGTTGAGCCTTGATGCACCGTCACATGAAGGACGGCAGATAGGTTGTGAAGAACGGGACGAATGCGATCAGCAGGTTGACCAGCAGCAGCGGGATCAGGAACACCCAGACCAGCACGAGGATGCGCGACAGCGGTATGCGCGCGATGCTGACCCCGATGAACAGCAGCGTGCCGACCGGCGGCATGACCGCGCCCATCATGATGGCAAGCACCATGACGACGCCGAACTGCACCGGATCGAAGCCCATCTGCACGCCGATGGCCGCAAGCGTGGGCACGAACAGCACGGCGGTCGATACTTCGTCCATCAGGCCGCCGATCAGCGTCAGCACGATGATAAGGATGGTGACGACGAGCAGCGGTTCTGTGGTGATCGAGAACAGCACCGAGGTGATCTGCTGCTCGAAGCGGCCAAGGGCCAGAATGGTGCCGAAGACCGCTGAAAAGCCGACGATCATCATGATGTTGGCGGAGGAGAGGGCCGCCGACATGGTGAGTTCGCGCAGGTTCTTGAGGTTCAGCGAGCGTTCGATGACGAAGCCGTAGAACAGCGCATAGACCACCGCGACTATGCCGGCTTCCGTCGGCGTGAAGATGCCGAACCGGATGCCGCCGATGATGACGAAGGGCATGACCAATGCAAAACCCGCCTTCATAGCGGATTCCTTCAAGCGTTGACCGGAGAATTTTACCGTCTCCACCTTGAACGACGTGAAGCGTGTCAGGATAAAGGCGAGGATGAGCAGCGAAAAGCCGACAAGCAGGCCCGGGATGATACCAGCGAGGAACAGCCGTCCGATCGAAACGCCGGACATCGAGCCGTAGATGATCAGGAAGATCGACGGCGGGATAAGCGGCGCCATCATTGCCGAGAATGCCACCATCAACGCCGCGAACTCCGGCTTGTAGCCCTGCTCCTTCATGGCCGGGATCAGGATCGAGCCGGTGGCAGCGCAGTCGGCCGACGCAGAGCCCGAAACGCCCGCCATCATGACATTGGAAATAACCGTGACATAGGCAAGGCCTGCCCGAAAATGCCCGACGAGGGCGATCGCCAAATCGACGATGCGTTGCGTGAGGCCTGAGCGCGACATGACCTCGCCGGCCAGCACGAAGAACGGGATCGCCATCAGCGTGAAAGAATCCATGCCGCCGAAGGTTTTTGTGATCAGCAGGCGTTCCTGCACGATGGGATAGTTGAGTACGACGACGAGCGCCGCAAGACCGGTGGAGAAGGCCACCGGCAGGCCGAGCAGCAGAAAGAGGAAGAAGCAGCCGAAGAGTGTGAGCGTCATCGGCCTGCCTCCTGTGCACCGTTACGCACGTCGCGCAACATGCGTGCGATCGTAGCAAATATGATGAGGGCCGCGCCGACGGGAATGGCGAGATAGATCCAGAAGAGCGACAGCGACAGCGCCGACGACAATTGCGGCGCATTCACGCGCGCCATCAGCCAGCCGTAGTAGACGAAGGTCCCCATCAGCACGATGACGGCAAGATCGAGAAGGATCGCGATGACGCGCTGTATGGGCTTCGGCAGCATGTTGGTGAACAGGTCGACCGTGAACATGGCGCGCCGCCAGACGAGGATCGGCGCGGCCAGCCAGAACAGCCAGATGAAGGCATAGCGGATGACCTCTTCCGACCAGAACAGCGCGTAGTGCCCGTTGAAGACATAACGCAGGCAGACGGACGCAAAGCCTATTGCGATGATGGCGAGCATCAACGGAACGATGACGGCTTCCCCGATACGCTCGAGCAGCGTCGGATTTTCTGGGGCTTCGACGATTTCGGATTGTTCTTGCATCAGGCTGCCAGTGCTCCCCCGTCGACCTTGATAACGGCGCCGGTTATATAGTCCGAGAGCGCGCTGGCAAGGAAAGCGATGGCGCCGCCGACTTCTTCTGGATTTCCCGCACGCCCCATCGGAACGCGGTTTTCTACCTTCGCCAGCCATTCCTTGTTGTGGAAGAGCGGCTCGGTGAGTTCGGTGCGGAACCAGCCCGGCTCGATGGCATTCACCCGGATGCCGGCCTTGGCCCATTCGACGGCGAGGCCCTGCGTGATCTGCTTGACGCCGCCCTTCGAAGACCCGTAGGCGACGATGGCCGGCATGCCGATCTCGCTTGCCATCGAGGCGATGTTGATGATCTTGCCATAACCATTGGTGCGCATGACGCGGCCGGCCGCCTGCGACATGAAGAACAGGCCGCGCGTGTTGATCGCATGTACCCTGTCCCAGTCCTCGACGCCATAGTCGAACGAATCGCCGCGGATGTTAAGGCCGGCGGCGTTGACGAGGATGTCCAGCTTGCCGTGTTCGGCGACAATACGCTCGACGAGCGCGCGTGTTTCCGTTGCATCGCTGACATCGCAGGTCATCGCCTGCGCTCCCGCCTCGGTCGCAGCCTTTTCGAGCACATCCTGACGCCGGCCGGCGATGATGACGGTTGCACCTGCCGCCACCAATGCATCCGCACCGGCCCGCCCAAGCCCCGTTCCGCCACCCGTGACGAGTGCGATACGGCCTTTCAGATCAATGGACAGCGACATGTTGAAACTCACCTGCATTTTGAAGATTGATACGGCGGCCATCGCTTTCGACGACCGCATGGGCAAGAGCCAGCGCCGCGATGCCATCCTCGATGGACGGGGTGACCGCGCTGCCCGCCGCAAGACCGGCCGCGAGATTGCGCATCTCGCCGACATAACCCATGTGGACGAGCGACGCGTTCTCGCCGGAAATGTTCGTCATGTTCGGTTCCCAGATCAAGCGCTCGCGCTCCGGCGAGAAGGCGCGGCCGGGCACCATGGGTTCGGCATCCCGTGTATAGGTGACGCGCGTGACGTTTTCGACTGTGACGCTGGCGCCCTTCGAGCCGGTGATCTGCACGCGCTCGTTCGGCACGCCACGGCTTTCGTAATTCGATATTTCAAGCAGCCCGGCCGCCCCGCTGGCATAACCGAGCAGCACCGCGAAACCGAACCGCTCATCGGATGCCTGTGTCTTGACGGCCGAGACCCAATCGACCGGGCCGCCGAAGAAGCGCATCAGATCGAGAAAGTGCACGCTGTGATCGAGCACGAAGGAGAACGGCGTCAAGGTCTTCGACCAGGCCGGCGTCCAGACGCCGGAGGTGATGCGCGCGCTCACCATCTGTACCGCGCCGAAATCCGCCGTATCGGAAATGTCCTTCGCCATGCGGTAGCCGGTCGCGAAGCGCTTCATGAAGCCGACGATGAGTTGCCGGCCGGCCTTTCTTGCGGCCAGCGCCATCGCCTCGCCCTCGGCAAGCGTGATCGCCGGCGGCTTCTCGACGAAAACATGAACGCCGTGGGCAAAGGCTTGCACGGCGAGTGTGGGATAGATCGTCGGGCCGACAGCCATGACGACAGCATCCACCGTTTCCGCGGCCAGCATAGCGGACATGTCGGCGTAGCAGGCGCCGGCGCCGGCAGCCCGCATCGTCGCTTCAGCGCGCGCCGCATCCGGGTCGCAGACTGCCACGATGTCGATATCAGCCATGCGCATCGCTGGAAGCAGCGCGGCATTGGCAAACGCCCCGCATCCTACTAGCGCCGTTCGCAGACGGTCCTGCTGCATCCTGAAACTCCTCCACCGGAAAGAGGCCTCCACGCCTCAGAAAACGTTTTTCGAGAAACGGTTTTCGTCGTTTTGATTAGCCCCCTGCCCGCGACCTGTCAATGTTAGTATTTGACTATTTCCGCCGACGATTCTCAGCTAATGTCGCTTGGCGCCGTGAAAATAGCGCCACGATAAAATCGGTTCTGCAACTGGAGTTTGAAGCGTGCCCGACAATGGCCGGATTACAATCAGGGATGTGGCTGCGGCGACCGGACATGCGGTTTCGACGGTCTCGAATGCGTTGGCCGGCAAGCGGCACGTTAACGAGGAAACCCGCCGCCAGGTGAAGGAAGCCGCTGAACGGCTGGGTTATCGACCCTCCGCCGTGGCGCGCTCGCTGCGCATGAAGCTGAGTTCAACCATCGGCGTGCTGGTGCCCGATGTCAGCAATCCCGCCATCCCGGAATTTATCCGCGGCATCGACGACATCGCCGTGCGCGAGGGCTGTACAATCCTGCTCTGCAACACCGACGAGCTCGTCGAGCGCCAGGTCAGCCAGATGCAGACGCTGCTGGATCGCCAGGTGGACGGCATGATCCTGATCTCCCAGCACTGCGACACGCCGGAGGTGCGCAAGCTGCTCGACGGCAAGACGCCCTTCGTGCTCATCCAGCGCCGTTCTTCACGTTTTCGCGACGACTACGTTGGCTCTGACAATCTTCAGGGCATGCGCGACAGCGTGACCTACCTGCACGGGCTCGGCCACCGCCGGATCGGCCTCGTGACCGGCCCAGGAACCTCCAGCACGGCGCAGGAACGTTTCGAAGCCTTCGAGGCGACCATCGCTGACCTCGGCTGCGACGAGGACCCCGACCTGATCTATCGCGGCGACTACACCGTCGAGGCCGGCTATGACGCCATGCACTACTTCGCCACACTCTCGAAGCGGCCAACGGCGGTGATCGCCAGCAACGATGTCTGCGCGCTCGGTGTGCAGGATGCGGCAAGCGAACTCGGCCTGTCCATTCCGCAAGACTTGTCGCTGCTCGGCTGCGACGATATCGATCTAGCACGGCTGCGCCGCATCAATCTCAGCACGCTTCACCTGCCCAAGCGCGAAATGGGCGCTGCCGCCGCGGAACTGCTGATGCGCCGCATCCACTCCAAGCGCCCGCCGACGCCGCGCGAAATCATCATACCGACGGAGCTGGTCCTGCGCGAATCATGCGCGGCCCCTGCCGATGGCGGGAACGCAAAAAGGCCGGCAGAACGCCGGCCTCTCGTCTCTCCAGGCTGAGGCTGGCTTCAGGCCACAAGTGCGGCCGAAAGCTCCTTGATCGCCAGCATGCCGGGATCGTCGATGCCGATCGTCTGGTCACCGAACATACGTGCGCGGCCGATGCGGTTCGGCTGCGAACGGAAGGTTTCGAGCGCCTCGGATGCCGCCTTCGCTGCATCCCGTGTCGCCTGTTCCGGCGTTTCGGTGCCCTTTAGCGCCTCGGCAATGGCATCGAGCGAATCGAGCACGGTCTTGTCGCCAAGCGACGCGCCGCCGCGCGCAATCATCGCATCGCGCGCCGTCGCAAAGAGGCTGGAAAGGTCGCCAACGTCGAGTGTCGCCCGGCCCTTTGCCTCGCGGCCCGCGGCAAGCAATCCCGTCGCGAACAAAGTGCCCAGGCTCGATCCCGTCGCAACCGTCGCCGCTTTGGCGAGCTGGCTCAAGGCAGCGCCCGGATCGGCGGTGGAAGACAGGTCGACCTCGGCCATCTTGCCGATGACCCGGGCGAGCATGCCGCCCGTGTCGCCGTCGCCGAGTTTTGCATCGGCGTCGTTCAATATCTGCTCCAGCCCGCCCATCGCCTTATCGGCGCGGGTGACGGCAGCGGCGATGGAGGCGACCGTAATGCTCATGCCGTCACCGTCCAGAATGGGCAGTGGGCGGGGGCGGCCAGCAACGCCTCGATCTCGTCGTCGACGAAGCAGAGCGAGATGGAGGCGCCGGCCATTTCCATCGACGTCGCATAGTGGCCCACGAGCGGCCGGACGATCTCGATGCCTGCTGCTTCGAGCGTCGCCCTCGCTCGGCGGTAGAGGATGAATAGCTCTTCCAGCGGCGTGGCACCAAGGCTATTGACGAGGATGGAGACGCGCTTGCCCGCCCCCTCCGGCTTGTCGGCGAGCAGGCGCTCAATCATCTCGTCGGCAATGGCGTCGGCTTCGCGCAGCGTGTCGCGCCAGATGCCCGGCTCGCCATGGATGCCCATGCCCATCTCGATCTCGTTTTCGCCGAGCGTGAAGGACGGCTTGTCGGAGCCCGGCACCTGGCAGGGCGCAAGTGCAACGCCAATGGTGCGCGTGCGATCCACCGTCTTCTGCGCGATCGCCGTCACGGCATCGAGATCGGCGCCGGTTTCCGCAAGCGCGCCGGCCGTCTTGTAGGCATAGATGATGCCCGCAACGCCGCGGCGTTTCTGCCGCTCGGCCGGGCCGGCGCTTGCGACATCGTCATTTCCGAGCACGGTCGTCGTGCGGATGCCCTCGTCCTCCAGCATTTCGCCGGCCATGTCGAAGTTCATCCGGTCGCCACCGTAGTTGCCATAGAGGCGCAGCACGCCCTTGCCGCCATCGGCAAGCTTGATCGCCTCCATGCAGGAGCCGACCGTCGGCCCTTCGAAGACGTTGCCGATCGAGCAGCTGTCGAGCAGCCCCTCCCCGACATAGCCGGTGAAGAGCGGCAGGTGGCCGGAGCCGCCGCCGGAAACGACGCCGACCTTGCCGCTGCGGATAGGCTTTGCGCGGTGCACGACGCGGCCGGTGTCGCCGCCGAGCGCCAGCGAGGGATTGGCGGCAACGAGACCGTCGAGCATTTCATCGACAAAGCCCGAGGGCTTGTTCATCAATTTCTTCATGACGTCGCCTCCCTCAGTAATTCAGCGCGGAATTGTCGTTGAACATGGTGATCGGCGGATAGGCGCGCTCGTCGGTCAAGACGTCGAGAACGGTCGTGGTGTTGGCCGCAAACGCCGCCTTCAGCGCCGGCAGGAAATCCTCCGCCTTCTCGATGCGCACGCCCGCGCAACCCGCCCCGCGAGCAATCGCCGCGTGGTCGACTGGCGTGAAATCGCAGGCATCAGAATATTCGTTGAAGATCACCTTTTCCGCGTGTTTCTCATAACCGAGGATCGAGTTGTTGAGCACCGCGACCACGACGTTCAGCCCCATGCGGCGCGCCGTCTCCAGCTCCGACCAGACATGCGCGAAACCGCCATCGCCGACGAGCGCGAAGACCGGCGCATCCGGCCGGGCGCATTTGGCGCCGAGCGCATAGGGCAGGCCCCAGCCGAGGCCGGCAAGGCCACGCGGCGTGAGGAAGCGCATGCCGGGCTTGCGCGCGGTCAGGTGGTTGCCGATCCAGATCGAGGAATAGCTGGCATCCGAGACGACGATGTGGTTCGGCGTCAGCAGGCTGTCGAGATCCCGCATCAACCGCTCCGGGCGAAGCGGGCTGGCATTCGACGTTTCGACAGCGGCGGCATCTTGGCGGCCCTTGGCAAGGCCTTCAGCAATGGTCTTTTCAAGCGCCGGACGGGCCGCCTTGCGCTTCGCCCCATCTTCCGCATCGAGCGCTGCCGAGAGCGCCTTGATGCCGAGTTTCGCATCGCCGACGAGGCGCAGCGCCTCGTAGTTGCGGCCGATTTCCTGACCGTCCACGTCGAGGTGGATGTATTTTGCGCCCTTCGGGAAGAGCGACCAGCTATCCGTGCCATTTTGGTTGGTACGGTTGCCGATCAGCATGATGACATCCGCCTCGGTGACCAGCGCGCGCAGGTGCTTGGTGCGGCTGCGCGTCGCCATGAAATAACCGACGATGCCGACGGAGAGCGGATGGCCCTCTTCGACAGCGCCCTTACCCATTACGGTGGTCGCCACCGGAATAGAGAAGCGTTCCTGAAGAGCTGCAAGCTCATCGGCAGCATCAGACACATGCACGCCGCCGCCGGCGATGATCAGCGGGCGCTCGGCGGAGGCGAGCAGCTTGGCGGCTTCCGCGATGCGGTCCGGATCAGGTCCGCTGCGATCGAGCGGGAAAGTACCGAGCGATGCCATGCGCCCCTCGGTACGGCTTTCCGCCGTATCGACGAACATGTCGATGGGCGCGATCAGCACCGCGGGGCCAGGGCGACCGGAGGCAGCGGCCGTGAAGGCCATGTCGATATAGTCGTCGATGCGGTTGACGTCGGCGACGCGCTTGATCCACTTGGCCACGCCCTTGAAGAGGTCGAGATGATCGAGTTCCTGGAAAGCGTTCTTGTCGGCGAAGGGGCGCGCCACGTCCTGCACGATGGCGACGATCGGGATCGAGGCCTTGTAGGCCTCTGCCAGACCAGCCACCAGCAGCGTCGCGGCCGGCCCGTTCTGCGCCGTCACGACCGCCACCTTGTGCGAAATGCGCGCATAGGCGTCGGCCATCACCGCGCCGGCATTTTCCGTGCGATAGCCGATCTGCCGGATGCCGTAATGCGGCGCCGCGAGGAAAAGCGCTGCCGGAATAGCCTGGCCGAAGATCACCTCTACACCATGCCGCTTCAGCGCCTGCGCCATCACATGCGCCCCGCTCCTGTTACCCTTGCTCACGTTCTATCCTCCTCGAAACCTTTGAAAATGCGGATGAATTCTGTCAGATGACCGTTGCCGAGCGGAGCTTGGCGATCTCCTCGTCCGGCATGGAAAGCCACTCGTGCAACACGTCGTCGGAATGTTCGCCGAGCATCGGCGGCGGACGCCGCACGGCGGTCGGCGTGGTGCCGAGACCGACGGGCGGCCCCTGCATCGGCACCACGCCAGCCTTGGGATGCACGACATCGACGATATGACCGGCTTCGCGCATGTAGGGGTCGTTCGCGACCTCCTCGACGGTGCGGATGCGGGCCGAAGGAAGTTCTGCAACGCGCAACACCGCGAGCACCTCGTCCGCCGTGTGCTCCGCAATCCATGCGGCCGCGATCGCCTCGATCGCCTCGACATTCACCATGCGCTGCTCGAGCGTCGAGAAGCGTGGATCGTCCAACAGGTCGGGTCGGCCGATCATCGCCGCAAAACGCGGGAAATGCGCATTGTTGCCGGCGACCATGTGGATCCAGACGTCGTCCTTGGCGCGGAAAGTGTTGGCGGGCGCGGCATACCGGTCGCGGTTGCCGGCGCGTGTCATGCGGCGGCCGTTGACCAGGAATTCCGGAATGGCAGTCATCAGCATGGAGGTCGCGCCGCCGATCAAGCTGACATCAACGACCTGCCCCTCGCCCGTCCGGTTGCGATGGTTCAATGCGGCGAGAATGCCGATCGTGGCATGCAGCGCAGTGGCATAGTCGACGAGGAAGGTGCCTGCCATCATCGGGCCGCCCTTCGGATCGCCAGTGAGGTCCATGAAGCCCGTGATCGCCTGGGCGATGCCATCGAAGCAGGGTTCGGCGGATAGGCTGTTGTTCTGGCCGAAGCCGGAAAGCCGGGCCATGATCAGCTTGGGGTTGATCTTGCGCAGATCCTCCCAGCCGCAGCCCATTTTCTCCATCGTACCGGGTCGAAAATTCTCGACCAGCACGTCGGCCTCCAGCACGAGGCGGCGCAGCAGGTCCTGCGCCTCCGGATTGCGGAAATTGAGCGTCAGGCTGCGCTTGTTGCGGTTGAACATCATGAAGTAGATGCTCTCGCCCGCAATATAGGGGCCGAGCGAACGGGTGTCGTCGCCGGCGCGCGTGCGTTCGACCTTCACGACATCCGCACCGAGATCGCCGAGCAGCATGGCGCAATGCGGGCCGGCGATGAAGCGTGAGAGATCCAGCACCTTGATGCCGGAGAGGGACGAAACCGTGGACTGTGCGTTTGAAGACATGATCAGACTTTGAGCAGGATGCGGTTGGGGTCGATATCGCTGCGGATGTGGGCGAGTTCCTTCACCGTCGGCGGCTCGGTCTCCGGAATCGTTTCTGGAACCAGCGGAACAAAAGACATGGCGGCAAGCACCGCATCCTTCGTCACGCCCGGATGCAGCGATTTCAGCCGCATCTCGCGCGTGTCTTCGGCAAAGTCGAAGACCGCCTTGTCGGTCACGACAAGCGCCGGACCACCCTCGCTCAGCCCGGCCTCGCGGCGACTGTTGCCGCCCGAGAGATGGCCGGCGCTGGTAATGAAATCGACCTTCTCGACGAAGCTGCGCGCATCGAGGTCCATTAGCAGCAGGGGCCGGCGCACGAAGGCGAAATGCTCCGGCTGCGCCAGGCTGCCGACAAGGCGCACCTTCGGATTGCGGTAGTCACCGATCGCCGTGATGTTCATGTTGCCGTAGCGATCGAGCTGGGCGGCGGAATTGAACGACACGTCGAACCGTCCGCGCGCCAGCATGTCGCATTTCACGCCCGTATCCGGCGGGCAGGCGGCGGCCTGCCATTGCGTGAACGTATCCTGCGTGAAATGTTCCGGGATCACCGAGAGGTCTGGCTCCAGCAGGTTGCCCCAGTAGACGGCGGCACCCGGCGCATGGTGCAGCTGCGCGAGCCGCACGGCAGCCAGCGGCATGCCGACGGCAAGCGTAAAGGCGCGCCCATTGGTGCCAACGCCGACGAAGCAAAGATCGTCTTCGCGGATCTGGCGGGAGAGATAGGCGGTGATGAGTTCGTTATTGGTGAAGTCGGCCATGGCTTACGCCCTCCCCTTGACGTCGAGGGCGGCGAGCGCAGCGAGGCCCCCGCATTTTTCGAGATAGGCAGCGTGATCCGGCAGAGCGTTTGCGAATTCGTCGAGATAGGCCTTCACGCCCTCGGCGGTCTTCGAGCGGGCGACGTAGTCGCGCAGATGCGCGTCGTCCTCGTCATAAAGCGTGTCGCAGGCGGCGGGATGCGCGCCATAGGGCACCTCGACGATCGCCTCCACCCAGTTACCGGGAATGTAGGTCAGCGACGGCTGCTTCTTGATCTCCTCATGTGGCACGATCTTTTCGACCGTCACGATCAAGCGTTTTGCGCCGGAGGCGAACGGCTGGTCCATGTCGTCGGTGTCGCGCACGACCGGCCACTGCACATTGCCGTATTTGTCGCCGGCGTAACCGTGGATGAGGGTGAAGTCCGGCTCGGCGGCGGCAATCGCCTGCAGCTTCTGTCCGGTGAACGGGCAGTCGAAGGTGCGGATCTGCTCGGGATTCACCTTGGCGATATCGGAGCCGAACAGCGTGCGGATCGGCAGGAAGGGCATGCCCTGGGCGGCCGCGCGCAGGCGCGCCACCATTGCCGTTTCGGAGAAATCGCGCACCTCGATGCGCCCGCTCTCGACGGCGCGGCGGAAATTCGGCGCCAGCCCGTAGTTGAACAGGCCGACATAGATGCCCTCCCAGCGGCGAATGGCATCCGCGGCAGCCAGCAGATCGATCGCCGTCGTGCCGGCCCAGCTCATCACGGTCAGGTCGCGCACCCTAGCGCGGATCAGCTGGCGCACGGCGGCGTTCGGCTGGCGGCGCAGCAGACTGCCGCCGATCGCCACGGACGAGCCGGACACGATCGGAGACAACGCGCTCTCCAGGGTCGTCAGTTTCTCTTTCAAAATGCGGTCCTCCCGATAGGTAGAACCGGATATAAAAACGTTTCTGGATATTGGCAACAAAAAACGTTTCTTGCTTGGTATTTTTCTGTTAGGCCGGAGCTCGACAGACACCACTCATTGGCAGGAGGACACGCCGGATGGCGGATGAACATCGACTCTATGGATTGATCGGTTACCCGATAGGCTTCGTCCGCTCGCCGGGCATTCTGAATACCTATCTCACCGAACATGGGCTGCCGGGCCGCATGATCCCGTTCGGTGTAAAGCCGGAATCGCTGGACGCCGCCCTCACCGGCTTGCGGCATGTGGAAAACCTCGCAGGCTTCTTCGTCACAATGCCGTTCAAGGAGAGCATCCTGCCACTTCTCGATGATGCCAGTGAAACGGCGCGCATTGCCGGCGCTGTGAACATCGTCCGCCGCACGCCGGATGGCCAGCTCTTCGGCCACCAGCTCGACGGTGCCGGTTTTGTCGGCGCCATGACGGCCGCAGGCATCACCATTGCCGGTGCCTCGGCCCATGTGGCCGGTGCGGGCGGCGTCAGCGCCGGTATCTGCTGTGCACTCGCCGAAGCCGGCATCGGCCGCATCGCGATCGCAAACCGCAACCGAGAACGCGCGGAAACACTTGCGAACCGGCTTCGCAGCGCCTTCCCGGCGACCGTCTTCACTGTGACGACTGCTGCGCCCGGCGCAGAGATCGACATCGTCGTAAACGCCATCAGTCTCGGTCTTTCGGCCGATGATCCGCTGCCCGTCGACCTTTCGGCGACGCGGCACGGCATCTTCGTCGGCGATGTGGTGAACGTCCCGCATATGACGCCCTTTCTGGAGGTGGCCGAGGCGCGCGGCTGCCGCACGCAGCATGGCAAGGCGATGTTCGGCCCACAGATCCCGCTGGCGCTCCGCTTCTACGAAAACGGTCTGTGACGTCCTGGTCGTGCTCAATGCACGACCAGATTGCCACCGGTGATGAGCTTGACGATGTCGTCGGGACTGGTTTCGGCCTTTTTACGCACCCCTGCCGTCTGGCCCTGACGCAGCACATGGATGCGGTCGCAAACCTCGAAAATATGGTGCAGGTTGTGGCTGATCAGGATGATCGAGAAGCCGCGCGAGCGCAGGTCCTTGATCAGCGACAGGACCTTCTCCTGCTCTGGCACGCCGAGTGCCGCCGTCGGCTCGTCGAGGATGACGACCTTGCGGCCGAAGGCGACGGCGCGTGCGATGGCGACGCTCTGGCGCTGGCCGCCGGACATGCCCTTCACGGTAAAATGCGTCGACTGGATGTGGATGTTGAGCGACTTCAACAGATCCTTCGAGCGGCTGTGCATCTCTTCGGCCTTGAGAAACTTCGCGCCGAGCACGTTGCGCACGGCCTCGCGTCCGGCAAAGATGTTTTCCGCGACGTTGGAATCGTCGAAGAGCGCCAGATCCTGATAGACCGTCTCGATGCCAAGATGCCGGGCATCCTCGGGCTTGCGCACCGTCACTTCGCGGCCCTCGAACCAGATCTGGCCGCTATCGGCCGGCTGCGCGCCGGAGATGATCTTGATGAGGGTGGATTTTCCCGCACCGTTGTCACCGGCCAGCGCCACCACTTCCGATTCATAGAGTTCGAAATCGATATCGGTCAGCGCACGCACGGCGCCGAACGACTTGCAGATATTGTTCAGTTTCAGCAATGGGGTCATCACGCATATCCTCTGGGCGGTCGAGGGGATGGCCCCTCGACCGCAGCCGATTACTTGCAATAGGTGTCGTGCGTTTCCTTGGTGATCATAGGCGTATCGAGGAAGGTCATCTTCTCGACCTTTTCGCCGGCAAGCACCTTCATCGCGAGTTCCAGCGATTCCGGGAACATGGTGGGGTAATAGACCGAGCCCGTCAGGCGGCCGGCGGCAACGCCGTCGCAGCCTTCCTTCGCCCCATCCATGCCGACGGTGGCGACACCTTCGATCTTCTGCTCCTCCAGCACCTGAGCCGCACCCAGTGCCATCGTGTCGTTATGCGCGAAGACCGCCTTCACATCGCGATGTGCGGTGACGGCGTCTTCCATTGCCGCTACGGCTTCTTGCAGACGATAATGGCCGACATATGAGACCACCGTGATGCCCGGATGCTTGGCAATTTCCTCTTCGAAACCCGTCTTGCGGTCGACAGTCGCCGAAGCGCCAGGCGTTCCTTCGAGCTGGATGACCTTGCCCTCCTCGCCGATCTTCTCGACGACGAAGCGCGCGGCGACGCGACCCATCTCGACATTGTCCGAGCCGATGAAGGCGGCGAAATCCGTTTCCGGTACGTCGAGCTTACGGTCGAAGATGATCAGCGGAACGTTGGCGCGCTTGGCGGCGTCGGCGATCGGCGCCAGCGCCTTGGAATCGTTCGGCGACATGACGACGGCCGAGACGTGGCGAGTGATCAGATCCTCGATGCCGGACAACTGCGTCGCGCTGTCACGCCGGCCGTCAACAATCGTCAGCTTTACGTCTGGGTGCTCGGCGCCCCAGGCCTTTGCCCGCTCGATGCCGCCGACGCGGTAGGGATGTTCGAGGTTCGGCTGGGCGACGCCGATTTCCACCGTCTGGGCAGTTGCTGCCGCCGGTGCGGCGAGGATCGTGCCGGCCAGCATGGCGATTTGGAGTGTCTGTCTGTAAGTCATGGTTTCCTCCCGTTTTGACTTGATCCGGCCTGCGCCGGGGTTTGCTGCGCTATTTCCTCACCCGGCTCCTGGCCTCACGGCGTATGCTGAACATCACGGCGACGACGATGATGACGCCGCGTGCGAAGTCCTGTGCGTAGGGTGAGACGGAGAGAAGGTTCAGGATGTTGTAGGTCAGCCCGATCACCATCAGACCGACGAAGGTGAGCAAGATGCTGCCGACGCCGCCAACGAAGGGCGTGCCGCCGATGACGACCGCTGCAATGCCGGAGAGTTCGAACAGCATGCCGCCGGTCGGCTCACCGACGCCAAGGCGTCCGAGGAACAAGAGGCCCGCCATCGCCGCCAGCACACCATGCAGCGTGTAGACACTGCGGATGACGCCCTGGACCTGAATCCCGGAGCGGTGCGCGCCGACCGGATTATCACCGACGAGGCAGACATGCCGGCCATAGACCGTGTATTTCAGCGTCACCGCTGCGACGATGAAGACGATTGCCGTCAGCAGCACCGGCATCGGGATCGGCCCTAGATAACCGCGGCCGAAGGCGAAGACGAATTCCGGCGCGAGATCGGCCGTCACCGTGCGTCCCTCGCTGAGGATGAGCGCAAGCCCACGCGCGGCAGTCATCATGCCGAGCGTGGCGACGAAAGGCGGCACCTTGCCCCAGGTGATGAGGGCGCCGTTGATATAGCCGCAAGCCGCACCGACGAGAATGACGACGGCGATCATGCCGGCCGATCCGACCAGCGGAGCGGACAGAGCGCCGACGACAGTCGCCAGCGCCAGCACGGCGCCGCCCGAAAGGTCGATGCCGCCGGAAATGATCACGAAGGTCAGGCCGATCGCGATCAACCCCACCATAGTCCATTGCCGCAGCACGTTGAACAGGTTGTCAGCCGTCAGGAAATAGGGTGACAGGAAGGCCGAGATGATGATGAGCACCAGAAGACCGGTGACCGCGATGTTGCGCAGCAGCAGATCCTTGACGGTCGCCGAGAGATTGCCTTTGGCGAACATGGGTGTCCTTTCGCTGAGGTTAGTTCCGTTCGACACGTCAGCCTCCTCAAACCTCGACCTTGGCAGACGCCCAGCCGGCGGCGGTCATGAGACCATCCTGGTTGCGCGTCCAGATTTCGAGTTCGAGCCGGCCGTCATCCGTGCGGCCGGTGACGACGCCATGCGCCGTCAGCTCGTCGCCGGCATAGACCGGTTGCAGGTAGACGTTCTTCATCCAGCCGGAGGTGAACCAGGCGGCGGGACCGAAGAAATTCGCCAGCATTTCCGACATCCAGCACGTCGTCTGGACGCCCTGCGCAAGGCGGGCGCGGAAGCCGGCAGCGCTTGAGACGTGGTCGTCCGTGTGAATGTTATGCCGGTTGAAGTGGATGCCCGAGAACACGGCCATCTCGTCGTTGTGCGCCGTCTTCCTTAGCGACGGGATCGGTGTGCCAGCGGGGATATCCAGACGGGCGCAGCCGATTGGAGAAACGTTTTCGGAAACTGTGCCGGAAACGCGCCCCGCGCGCGGCGTGGAACTGCCCTCGCCCATGCGGATGCCTTCGGGAATGCGCATGATCTCCGTCGATTTCTGGCGCACCAGAAGGCGACCGGCCTCGTCGCGCACGTCGACGTCGAGTACGCAGTAACCCTTGCCACGCCGTTCGTATTTATCGACATATTCGCCGGTCAGCGTCACCTTGCCGCCGAAGGGAACGGGGGCGTGGTACCAGAGCTCTTCCGATTGGTGCAGACCGACGACGGTGTTCGGATTGTACTTGGTCAAAAACAGCGCAACACCGTCACGAACCAGCGCTGCGGAAGGCACGATGCGGTATCCGAATGCCGGGTCTGCATGAAAATAGCAGTCGGAATAATCGGACAAAGCAAAGCAGGCCGAGCGCAGGTAATGCTCGTCCATGTCGAGAACCTGGGGGCCGAATGTTTCACCCAGTTCGACGGATTCGAAGGTCGGATCCTTGTAGTGCATAGAACTCCTCACCGGTATGGCGCCGGCCCTGCCGGCGTTTTCAAAACAGCCGCACGCATGTCGTGAACGCCGATCAAGGCGCATCACCGGACATACCGTTTCCCTGGCAAATCTTCTCCCGACACAAAGACTTTCATATAAAAACGTTTCTGCAAACGTTTTTATTGGTCATAGTACAAAAACCATCAGGCGGAGGAGCAAGGGATGGGAGCGAGACGACGGGCAAAACGCGGCGTGACCATCGTCGACGTGGCAGAGGCACTGGGTGTGGCACCATCCACGGTGTCGAACGCCCTGCACGACAAGGACATCGTGGCGCCGCGCACGAAGGCGCGCATCATGGCCATGGCGAAGGCCATGAACTACGAGGCGTCCGCGGCCGCTCGCGCGCTCGTCACCCGCCAGTCCTCCTCGGTCGGCGTGATCCTGCCGGATTTCGCCAACCCGGTGTTCAACGAGATCATTAGTGGGCTGAATTCGATCCTCGTGCCCGCCGGCTACGCGACGCTCGTCGCCAGCACCGCGAATGACGGGCGGACCTGCAAGGCGGCGATCCATGCCTTCGTCAAGCGGGATGTCGACGCCATCGTCGTCATTTCGCAGTGTCTCGACATCGAGGAGACCGCACAGCTTGCCGGCTGCGGGTTGCCGGTCGTGCTCGTCCACCGCACGCCCGCCGACTGGCAGACCACGCATGCGCCGAGCTCGACCTTCGACTATGTCGGCATGGACAATACCGGCGGTGTTTACGCCCTCGTCCGCCACCTCGCCGATCTCGGTCACCGGCGTATCGGCTTCATCACCGGCCCCAAGCAATCCTCTGCCGCCTGCGAGCGCACCCGCGGCTTTCGCGACGGCGTCGCAGCCCTCGGCCTCGACGCCGCCCCCGAACTGGTTGCGGACGGCAGCTACGATTTCATCGCCGGCATGCGCGGGGCGCGCGAACTTCTGTCGCTGCCACAGCGTCCGACGGCCGTGATCGCAGCCAACGACCTTATGGCCTTCGGCACCATGGACGTGGCGCAGCAGATGGGGCTTTCCGTGCCGAAGGACCTGTCTATCGTCGGCGTCGATGACGTCTTCTTCTCGGCCTTCCCGATGATCTCGTTGACCACCGCCCGCCAGCCGGCGACCGAAATCGGCGAAAGCGTCGGCGAGCGCCTGCTGGAACGCTTTTCCGACGAGGCCCTGTCGCCGATCGCCGTAACGCTGCCGGTCGAAATCATCGTGCGCCATTCCACGGCGGAGGCCCCGAGCCGGGTCGACCCCGGCAGCCCCCTTTCGACTGACAATCTGGAGGCTTACCTCGCAAGCCGCTGGAAACCATCAACCATCATCGTTGCATAGACTGGAGCAGACATGTCGCTTACCCCGCCCCTCGCCGCGCCCCTTGATGGCCTGCGCGTTCTCGACCTTTCCCGTTTCATCGCCGGCCCCTTCTGCGCCATGCAGCTCGGCGACATGGGCGCTGATGTCGTGAAGATCGAAAAGCGCGGCAGCGGCGACGACACGCGGCTCAACCATCCGAAGATTGCTGGCGAGAGCACCTATTTCCTGTCGTTCAACCGCAACAAGCGCAGCGTCGAACTCGATTTTCGCGACCCGAAGGACCAGGAAACTTTGCGCCAGCTTGCCGCCACGGCCGATATCCTCATCGAGAATTTTCGACCTGGAACGCTCGAAAAGATGGGCTGCGGCTGGGATGTCCTGTCGGCGATCAACCCGCGCCTCATCGTCGTGCGCATTTCCGGCTTCGGCCAGGATGGCCCTTTCGCCAACCGCGCCTGTTTCGATGTGATCGCCCAGGCGATGGGTGGCATCATGAATCTGACGGGCCAGCCGGACGGACCGCCCACCATGGCCGGCACCTTCATGGTCGATTACTCGACGGCGCTCTACGCGACGATCGGCACGCTCTGCGCGCTGGAGGCCCGCCGCCAGACCGGCAAGGGTCAGCTCGTCGAAGCAAGCCTGCTCGAAACGAGCGCCAGCCTGCTGATGAGCGCCATCCCGGATTTCAGGCAGCTCGGCCAGTCGATGACACGCATGGGAAGCCGCGACCGTTACACCGCACCCGTCAACAGCTTCCGGTGCAGCGACGACGAATGGGTCTACCTCTCGGCCGGCACCGATTCACTCTTTCGCCGCTTCGCCGCAACCGCCGACCTGATGCACCTGCTCGACGATCCACGTTTTGCCACGGCCGACGCCCGCCTCGCCAATCAGGAGGCGATCGAAGCGATCGTCCAGCAATGGGTTGGCCTGCATCCCTCAAGCGCCGTCGTTGAGGCGATGGAAAAGGCAGGCGTGCCCTGCGCCAAGGTCGCCAGCATTGGCGAGGTGACGGAAAACCCGCAGCTTCGCCACCGGGGCCAGATCGTCGATATCGAACACCCAACCGTCGGCACGTACACGACCCACGGCGTGACCGTGACGTTGCACGACACGCCCGGCCGCATCACCCGCCCCGCGCCCCTGCTTGGAGAGCATACGGACGAGGTGCTGGCGGAGTGGTTGGGCGATAGGGAAATATAAGGAATGTCCAAACTTTACATATTTTTGCCAGGCAAGAGGAAGCATTATCAGAAGCGGAGGAGCTTTTGAGCTCACTTGCAAAACGGCCGAGGAACAGTTTGTTGCAAAGCCGGAGCGCCAGCCCAGACGAAGATGCTATCCACCGCGGTAGAATAGTCATGTACACAAGCTCGCCAGCGCCCCTATGAGGGCTTAGGCGTCCGGCAAAAAGCACCAGATTAACATATTGCTTTTCTGCCGGAGCAACGTGAACTGCCGAGCAATAGGCTTGCCGACATTTTGTGCAGAGCGCCTAATTCGCATTCATTCCGCACACGCGGGGTTATCCAATTCGCCGCAACATGCGCCCAATTTCCTGCGCGTTGAGCGGCAGGCCAGATTGGCACGATACCTGCTTCTGAACTCGCGAATGTCGATGAGGGTCGACTTCAGTTTGGTCCCATGCGTGAAGGAATTCGTATGACAAAGTTTAAACTCGAATATGTCTGGCTCGATGGCTACAAACCAACCCCGAACCTTCGCGGCAAGACCCTCATCAAGGAATTCGACGCCTTCCCGACGCTAGAGCAGCTCCCCTTCTGGGGCTTCGACGGTTCCTCGACCATGCAGGCCGAAGGCAACAGTTCGGACTGCGTGCTCAAGCCCGTCGCCGTCTATCCCGACCCGGAGCGCAACAACGGCGCCCTCGTGCTTTGCGAAGTAATGATGCCGGACGCCAAGACGCCGCACCCGTCCAACACTCGCGCCGGAATCCTTGACGACGACGACGCCTGGTTCGGCTTCGAGCAAGAATATTTCTTCTACCAGAACGGCCGCCCGCTTGGCTTCCCGGATGCGGGCTTCCCCGCCCCGCAGGGTCCGTACTATTGCGGCGTCGGGTACAGCAATGTCGGCGGCGTCGCCCGTAAGATCGTCGAAGAACATCTCGATATCTGCCTTGCAGCCGGTATCAACCACGAGGGCATCAATGCCGAAGTCGCCAAGGGCCAGTGGGAATTCCAGGTCTTCGGCAAAGGCTCACGCAAGGCGGCCGACGAAATCTGGCTTGCCCGTTACCTGCTGCAGCGCCTGACGGAAAAGTACGGCATCGACGTCGAGTACCATTGCAAGCCTCTTGGGGACACCGACTGGAACGGGTCGGGCATGCACGCCAACTTCTCGACCAAATACATGCGCGAAATTGGCGGCAAGATGTATTTCGAGGGCCTGATGGATGCGTTCGCCGAAGCCCGTGCGGACCACATCGCCGTTTACGGCCCCGACAACCACATGCGCCTCACCGGCAAGCACGAGACCGCCTCGATCCACCAGTTCAGCTATGGAGTGGCCGACCGCGGTGCTTCGATCCGTGTTCCGCACAGCTTCGTTAACAATGGCTACCGTGGCTACCTCGAAGACCGCCGCCCGAACTCACAGGGCGACCCCTATCAGATCGCATCCCAAATTCTGAAGACGATTTCAACGGTGCCGACAAACTTGGAAAACCGTGAAGCAGCCTGACGGCAGAACAAAATCACGAGCCACCCGCGCGACCCCGAACGGTGTTCCGCGGGCGGCAACGTGGTTTACCGGAGTTGGTTACCGGCCTTAACGCCTCTGTCGGTGGGCGACCTGCTCACGCGCAAGGTGGATATCGCAATACGCGCACACCGCCGGTTCAGTCCGTCGCTGTGGTGCAGAAACTGCTGCTCGGAAAGCCGGATTGCAATGATCACCTGTCCATCGGCCAGGTGTCGGAGACCCGATAGCCACCCTGGAACGGGTCAGTGGGATCGGCCATCAGTTGTTTCGTTCCGACGATCCAGGCGCGGCCTGAAAGGGTCGGCCGGATTGCTGGCAAACCGTTGAGCTCGAGCGCCTCGTCGAGGCTGCAATGGAACTCGCTGTCGAGCAACGAGATGCCGACGAACCCGTCGCCGGCCTTCATCAACCCCCTGGCGTAGAGAACGGCCAGGCGGGCGGAGCAGCCTGTGCCACAGGGCGAACGATCGACCTTGCCGGGGCGGATCGAGACGGCGTTCTTACCGTGCAGGACGCCGTCTTTCATAAACACGCGATCGGTCATCTGGCAGAAGGAAATCCCACTCCAGCCATTTGTCGGGTGCTTGAAGCCGATCTGCTCGTTGGCGGCCTCCGTGATCTTCACACCCATGCGCGCAATGTCGCGCGCCTGCTCGGGGCGGAGGCTCAAGCCGAGCGACGCGGCATCGACGATGACGAAGCTGTCGCCGCCATAGGCGGTATCGACGGTGATCGTGCCGATCCCTTCCACTTCGAGCGTCACGTCGAGCTTGTCGGCGAAGGAGGGCACGTTGCGCACGCGGATACGCTCGGCCTTGCCGTTTCGGCATTCCGCCTCGACATCGATCAGGCCGCCAGGCGCTTCCAGGGTCAGGCGTGTGACCGGCTCCTGCATGGGGATGATGCCGGTGTCGAGCAGGACTGTCGCCACGCACATCGAATTCGAGCCGGACATGGGCGGCGTATCGGCGGGCTCCATGATGATCCAGCCCATCTATGCCTTCGGGTCCTTCGGCGGCACCAGCAGGTTCACATGACGGAACACGCCGCCGCGTGGCTCGTTGAGGACGAAGTTGCGGAGTGTTTCGTCTTCCGCGATCCAGCGCGCCTGGTCCCAGATCGTCGCACCGGGAGGCGGCGCGACACCGCCGACGATGACGTCGCCGACTTCGCCTTCGGCATGGCAGCTCACGACATGGACTATCTTGGATGAGCGCACTGTTCAGGTTCCTAGATGGAGGTCAAATGGATTTGAGGAAAGCCGCGGTTTCCGGCTGCTGGGGGTTCTCGAAGATCTGATCCGGCGAGCCGATCTCGTGAATGCGCCCCTCGCGGAAGAAGGCGACGCGATCCGACACCTCGCGAGCAAAGCGCATTTCGTGGGTGACGACGATCATCGTCATGCCCTCCTTCGACAGCATGCGCATTGTATCAAGCACCTCGCCGACGAGCTGCGGATCGAGCGCCGAGGTGACCTCGTCGAACAGCATATAGTCGGGTGACATCGCAAGCGCTCTTGCGATGGCCATGCGTTGCTGCTGGCCGCCGGAAAGCCGGGACGGGAACACGGCGAGCTTTTCCTTCAACCCGACATGAGACAGTTGCTCGACCGCGATCACCTCCGCCTCTTCCCTGGATTTGCCGAGAACTTTTCTCGGCGCAAGCGTGACATTCTCCAGCACCGTGAGATGCGGAAAGGCATTCCACTGCTGGAAGACGATTCCAATGCGGCGGCGCAGTTTGTTGAGGTCGGTGGCCTTGGCGTGAACCTCGACGCCATCGACCGTGATGCGGCCCTGCTGGATGCCTTCGAGGCCGTTGATACACATCAGCATAGTCGATTTACCGGATCCCGAGCCGCCGATCATCGAAAGGACCTCGCCCTTCTGCACCGACAGATCGACACCTTTCAGCACATGCAGCGCGCCGAATTGCTTGTGAACGTTCTCGATGGCGATCATTGCGTGCCCCACTTCTTCTCAAGTTGATTGCCGAGTCTGGCGATAGGAAAGCTCATCACGAAGTAGATCAGCCCGGTGATGCCGAGGATCAGCAGCGGTTCCTGAACCCGCGACGTGACGATCTGCGAGCTGCGCAGGAGTTCGACGATGCCGATCCACAAGACGAGCGCCGTGTCCTTCATCACGCCGAGCGTCAGCCCGATCCAGCTCGGAAAGACGATCCGGGTGGCGATCGGCAGCGTGATCGACGTCAATTCCTGCCGCCAGGTGAGGCCGAGAGAACGGGCAGCGCGGCGTGTCGTCTGAGGGACTGCGCCGACACCGCTTCTGACGATCTCGGTGCAAAAGGCTGAGGCGTAAATCCCCAGGCAGATGCAGCCGACAGTAAAGGTCGGCCAGTTCAGCTTGAGCATGCTGTTGAACGAGTTGAACAGTACGAGCTGAATGAGGAGCGGCACGGACCGGAAGACATCGAGGACCGCGCCGAGCGTGTTGCCGATCCACCAGGGCGCGCCGGCCCGGATCAGGCCGAACAGGACACCGAGGACGGTACCGATGACGACGGCGACAAGGGTGATTGAAAGCGTGGTCACGGCTCCCGACAGAAGGAAGAGGAAGTCGCCCCTCGAAAATGATCCACCGAAATACATCGCGACCTCCTAATAGCGGAACAGGCGCCAGGCCACGACGCGCGCCGATAGCGTGAAAGCCTTGGAAATGAGGTAGTAGAGGCACGCCGCGACGAAGAAGTACTCGAAGGTCCTGTAGGTCACGACGTTGAGTTTCTGGGTAACGCCGGTCAGGTCCGTGGTCAGGCCGACAATGACCCCGAGCGAACTCATCAGGACGGACCACACCATCTGGTTGGTCATGGCGTGGAAAACCGCGCGCAGCATCTGCGGGATCACGATGTGCCACTGGGTCTGCACCGCCCCCAGTCCAAGGGAGCGTGCCGCCCGTGTCTGCGTCTCTGGAACGGCTGCAAAGCCACCGCGGAACGTCTCGGCGAGATAACCGGCATTGTTGAACGTGATGCCGAGCAACAGCGCGGTGTAGGATCCGACCTGCAAGCCGAGCGAGCCCAGGCCGAAATACAACATGTAGATCTGGAAGAGTGCGGGCGTGTTTCTCGCCGTCTCAATCCACATGTCGGCTGGCAAGGACAGGTATTTTTTGCCGGATCGTTTGGCGAGGGCCAGGAAAATGGCGAGGACCGTTCCAAGCATCATGGCGAGGCCCGCGATCTCGATCGTTTGCAGAGCGCCCCACAGCATCTCGGGAAGCGAACGCAGGACCGGCCTCCATTGAAATTCATAGTCCATTTGCGACCTCATTCTTTGTCAGCGCTCGGTTGTCGCGGACGCAGATGCCCGCCAAAGGTGGCGCCCGATCGATTGCGACCGGGTGCCTTCTTGCGATGAGACGAATGCTGGTTATCGGTAGACGCCGGGGACGGTTAGAGCCGGGGCTGCACCGGCATCCTCACCGATCCACTTCTTGTAGAGTTCGGCATAGCGGCCCGAACGCACCTGGCGGTTCAGGAACAGGTTGACGTAGTTGAGCCAACCCTGTTCCTGTCGCTTGACGATCAGTGCGCAGTAATCGGCATCGACCGGCGCGGGGCCGACAACCTTGAGGCCCGGATATTTGCCGGATTCGATGATCGCTGCGGCGATCGTCGACGTGGTGTAGGTCGCGTCGATGCGCTTCTGGCCGAGTGCCAGGAAGGTGTCCGACTGGGTCTGGAACGTCAGCATTTTCGACGCCGGATCGTTCTTCTTCTCGACCTCCTTGGCAAGCGCGAGCGTTTCATAGGCGCCCGCCGGACCGCCGACCGTATGACCCTTGATATCGTCAGGCGCCTTGATGCCCGAATCCTCGCGCGCCAGCACAATCGTCTCGAACACGAAATAGGGGATCGAGAAGCCTACGGTCTTCGCACGCTCCAGCGTGTCGGAGGCGACGGCGACCGCAACGTCGGCCCGGCCCGACAGGATCGCCGGGATGCGGTCATTTTCCGGCGTATCGACGATTTCCACTTCGACGCCAAGCGCCGCGCCGAGATCGTTGCAGTAGTCGACGTCGAAACCGATTGGGTTATTGTTCGCGTCGCGCGAGCCATTCGGCGGGAAGTCGAGCTGCACGGCGCAGCGAAGCTTGCCGGCACTGATGATGTCGTCAAGCTGGTCTGCTTGGGCAGCCGAACCACATATTGCCACAGCGGCGAGCGCCATAAGCGGGATCATTTTCTTCATTTGCAGTTCCTCTCTTGTTATGGATTATTTCGCATATTGGCTATCGTATACGCTCTAAAGTGCCGCTATTCCCCGCAAAGAGAGAGGTAAGAGGCGCCTTGAAACGAATCCGATGGCCTTCCCAATTCACCGCGACGGCCGGTCCGAAGTGTCCGTAGCGATCATTGCACGCGCCACGCGGCATGCCGCGAGGTCCCACGCCGCACAGCCGACGCTCTTGAAGAAGATCGGGCCAGCGACATCTGCCATTCCCTTCAGAACGTCAGACAGGGAAAGCACCTTGGACCAATCGGCGCCGGCCTGGATGAGATCACCCGCCTCGTGCCGCGCACCGGCGGCATCATCGACGATCAGAGAGCTGGCCAGCACTGTTTCCCTTCCAACCTCGGCTGCATCCGGCGTAAAGGCCCCTACCCCCACGACAAGCCGATCCCGCGTCGCGACTTCCGCATAGACCGGCGTCTTGCTGGTGGTGAGCGTCACCACGACGTCAACGCGAGACCAGTCGCGATCCGCAAAGGGCCTGACGGCGCAGGCGGTATGCCTTGCACAAAATTGGTCTTCCTCTTCCCGGGAAATCCCAGCGACGACCAGGTTTGCGCCGGGAAAGAAAGAGGCGAATGCCTGTGCATGTGTGGACGCCTGCTTGCCTGTTCCGATGATCGCGATGGTCTTCGGCGGCGTTTTCCGAAGCCGGCTGATGGCCAGCAGCGTCACCGCCGCCGTTCGCCGTCCGGTGACGGTCGGACCGTCGAGGGCGAAGAGGGAAACGCCGGTGACGGCATCGTAGGCAACGACCTCACCGTTGATCGTCGCAAGATTACGCGAAAGGTTCGACGGGCAGACATTGACGAGCTTGTGGCTCGCAATGTCCTCGGCGCTCGCGGGCATGGAAAGCATGACACCGCCGGCCGCTAGAGGAATGACCAGCCGCTCCGGACTGACGATCTTTCCGTCGGCATACGCGGCCACGGTTCTTTCCAGCTCCCTGACGAGCAGACCGAAGGGCAGCAATGTCTCGGTTAGGGATGCATCGAAGTGCTGGACCATCGTCAGCTCACCAGGAAGCCGTATTTGAGCGGATCGGCTTCATCGATCACCCAGTTGGCAAAGCCGCAAATATGGGCGCTGCCTTCCACTTCCGGGACGACGGCGTCGAAGTCGCCGACCTTGGTTTCGAAAAGCACACGTCCTTTGAAGATCGTGCCAATGATCGATTCATTGACCAGCGTCTCGGCACCGGTCATCTCGCCGCGAAGATAAAGCTGGGCAACGCGGCCCGCCGTACCCGAACCGGTCGGCGAGCGGTCGACGGCGCGGTCGGCATAGACGCAGCAATTTGCCTGTGTGGAGCCCGCATGGCGGGGGTCGCCATAAACCATCACGCCGTAGACATTGTTGAATTCCGGGATTTCCGGATGCACGAACGGCATCTTGGCATTCACCGCCTTCTTGATCTCGTATCCGAGCTGCATGACGCGCTGCGCATCGAATTCGCGAATTTCGACGCCGTGCTTGCGGCCGTCGACGTAGAAATAGGTCGCACCACCATACGCGACATCGCCGGTGACCTCGCCGAAGCTCGGCGTCTCAACGGTTACGTCGCGGCTGAAGATGAACGAGGGCACATTGACGAAACGAACCGCGCCGGTGCGCTCGCCATCCCATTGGACATAGGCTTCGATGAAGCCGCATGGCGCATCGATGCCGACCTTCGTTTCCGGCGCTTTCCGCTCGATCCAGCCGAGCTCCACGGCGGCGGTCGCAAGAGCGATGACACCGTGACCGCAATGGGGGCTGTAGCCCATGTTGTTGAGGAAGATCACGCCGAAATCGGCCTCGGGATGAACCGGCTCGGTCAGATAGCCGCCGTAGAGATCCTTGTGGCCGCGGGGCTCCAGCAGCACGGCGCGTCGATAGTGATCCGCGTTCTGTTCGAGCCAGGTGATGCGCTCGACAATCGTCTTGCCGGGGATCTTGGGCAGGCCCTGGGTGACCAGGCGAAAAGTCTCGCCGCAGGTGTGCAGCTCCACCGTGGTCAGGAAGCGATCGAATTTCATGTGTCTTCCTCTCACCGACGACCCGTTCGTCGTCGTTCATTCTTCTATTTCAGATATCGTATACGATCTACCAAATGTGTCAAGGCCGTTTACCGCCTTGCACCGACGATATGTTCAGTGGCCTGGCAGGCCGGCGAAAAATCGCTCCAGGCTGAATGCCGAAAGATCAGGAGTAGGCCTTCCCCTCAGCACGGCCGATACCGTCTCGCCAATCCCCAATGCATGTTTGAACCCATGACCCGAACAGGCGGACACGAGGAACAGCCCCGCAATGTCCGGATGCCAATCCAGCAGGAATCCATGATCGGAGGTCGACGTGTAGTAGCAGGCCTCCATCGCCTGCAATTCCGGGGAAATCCCGGAGAAGAACGGCGCGACATGCTGCTCGAAAAACCGATCGCTCGACTGGCCGATGCGGGCATCGACCTCCGTGTCCGCGACAAAGAACTTGAGCCCCTCCTCCGATCCTTCGAGCGGGAAAACCGTCGCGCAATCACCACCGACACGCTCGCGAAACCACATCAAGGTCGGGAATCGCTCCGCGCGGTAGGCAGCCGCATCACGCACTTTGAACGTAAAGGTCCGCTGCCGGCCGACAGTCAGCAGGCTCGCAAGCTGGTCGCCAAGGAGTTCGCCCATCCACCGCCCTGCCGCAACGACGACCTGCCGGGCGCGGATCCGCACCCCCTCGGCCTCGATCTCGACACCGCCGGAGACCGACGTGATCCGTTTGATGGCAGTATTCCTCAAAATCTCGGCGCCCGCGTGTTCGGCAAGGGCGATCTGCAGATCCAACAGCGGCTCGGGGCGGATGAACCCGGCGTCAGGCTCAAGATAACCCGTGTCCTCTTCGGCTATGCCGATGAGCTGCGGATAGCGTCTGCGCAACTCCCTTGACGGTAGAACTTCGTGCACAATGCCATTCGCCTGGGCAATCCCAATGGTATCGCGCAGGAAACCGCTGGCGCTGCTCGTCGCCTCCGACCCGATGATCAAAGTTCCCGTGCGCTGCATCAGGCTGACGCCGTAGCGGTGTTCGAGGTCACACAGCAGCGCATTCGAGCGCCGGACAAAATGCAGATAGGCCGGGCCTTCGGCAACGGCTTCTCTCGTCACCTTGTAGCCGCCATAGCTTGCGCCATGGCCATGCGGGGGGCTGTATGTGTCGATACCGACGACCTTCCCGCCCGACTGGGCCAGGAAATACAGCGTTGAAGCGCCCATGACGCCAAGGCCGACAACGGCACAGTCGACGTCGAGAATGGTTTGATGGGTAGCCATGATAGCTCGAAACCCCACTTGCCGTGCCTCAGGACGACTGGCGCATGAAGAAAAGACCGGGCAGGTTGGCCGTGAACCCCCACTTTTCGTAGAAGGGCCGCATTTCTTCGAGGCAATAGAGTTCGCGATGCTTGACGCCCGCGAGGACGGGATCCGTCATGACGGTGTCCATTAGGAGGCGCCCGAGCCCGGTGTTCCGCCAGGTATCCTTGACGATGATGTCGAAGATCATCGCCTTGTAGACGCCGTCCGTCATGGCGCGCGCGAAGGCGACCAGCTCTCCGTTCAACGGATCGATAAAGGCGAACACCGGCCCGGCATTCTTCATCAATCGTTCGACATCCGCTTTCTCCCGGCCTTTGGTCCACCACTCCTGCTGAAAGAGATCAACCAGTTGGTCCACCTGCTCGGGCGTGAGGTCCCGCCGAAGTTCAAGTCTGTTCCTGTCGAGCGTCATGTCATGGCCTTCCTGTTTGAGCCGATCCATTTCGGGTTTCATGGCGCCTCCCCCGCCAGCGTTCGAAGCCGCTGGAGTTCGCCCTGTGCGATCGGGATGCCGGACTGCTCGGCCGCCGCACGGTTCGCAAATCGCCGCGCGCCGGGGAGCCGATCCTGGCCGGCATCGATCAGCCGGGTGCACAGATGCGCAAGGCGCGTTTCAAAGCCTGTAGAGCCACCCCAGTTCGGATCGATCGCGATGAGGAACTGCCCCGCTTTCGGCGTTTGCGCGCCGGGATAACCGGTAAAGTCGTTTTCGAACGAGAGCTGTCCCCCTGTGACGGCGCTCGCGAGAATCTCGACGAGCAAGGCGATCGACGACCCCTTGTAGCCGCCGAAGGTGTTCAAAGCCCCGCCCGCCAGGATCGCGTGCGGATCCGTCGTGGCATTGCCGTCGCGGTCGACACCTGTTCCGACAGGAACCGGCTTGCCGGCGAGAGCCTGCAGACGGACTTCGCCATTCGCCATGACGCTGCTGGCTTGATCGACGACCAGCGGCGGCGCACCTTCCACCGGCGCGGCAAAGGCTATGGGATTGGTTCCATAGATCGCCTGCCGGCCGCCATGGGGAACCACATTCGCAAGCCCGTTCACCGCCGTGATGGCCATGTAGCCCGAAAGCGCAAAAGGTTCGACGTCCGGCCACAATGCGCTGAAATGGTGGGAATTGCGGATCGCGGCGATGGCTATACCTGTCTCGCGAAGAGCGTTTCTGACAAGCGGGTCCGCGGCCGCAAGCGCCCGCTGGGCAAAACCGTTCCGCGCATCGACGCGGATGAAGGACGGTCCAAGACGCGTGGCATCGGGCACCGCCAGGCCGTCCACCCATCCCGACCGGAGAGAACCGACATAGCCCGGCATGCGGAAGATGCCATGGCTGAGCGCACCGTCCCTTTCGCATCCGGCGCAGTTTTCCGCGAGGATTTCGGCGGTCTCCGCGGCTGTGCCATTGTTGACGAAAATTGTCGTCAGAAGCGATTTCAGCTCGTGAAAGCGAAGATGGGTGTCTCGAGTTTTGTTTCTCTCAACCATCAGCGAGAAACCTCCTCAGGCAATTTTCGAGAAGCCGCGAGACATTGTTGTCGTAGTTGTTGTGCGACAGGCTCCCGCAAAAGGTGATCGAGCCGACGGCAAAAAGCCCCCCACCTGTATCCGACTTTCCGTAGACGATGTTGGCGCTGATGCCGCCATGCGCCCGCGGCGCGCCGTCGAACACACCAGGCAGAAGAAGTTCCTCGAACGTCGTGTGGAACGAAGGCCCATGCCCTTCGGAGAAGGCGACGATCGTCGCGAATTCCGGCGTGCCGAGATCGGTTGCGGCTTGGTCGATCTCGAAACCCGCCGCCCCACCACCGGACAATCCGAAGTCACCGATGCGCTCATCGGACGATATGCCGTCAAAGAGAAAGGCAAGATACTCCGCGTAGGAGGCAGCGGTGCGGACATAATACGAGCCCTCGAACCCGCCCTCGGCAGTAAAGCCGACGCCAGCGACGGCCTGGGGCGGAATTCCGTTGCGGCGCCAAAGGCCGCCATAGTCTCCATCGAGCTGGTGGTAGTATTCGCCCGGCTGGCTCGCCCATACCCGCATGCCGCCCTCGGCACGCCGGACCTCGATCAGATGGGGCATGTCGTCATTGCGGCCGATCTTCCAGTAGAAGCCGTTGCCCCCAAGATACATGAGATTGCCGCCGGCTTCCCGATAGGCGATCAACGCCTCCATGGTGCGTCGGGTGTGGTATTCGGGGTGCGTGCCGGTCAGCACGACGTCATAGGGCGACAAGGCGGCAAGGCCATCCCGGTCAAGGTCTTCATCGGTTATGACGTCAAAGGAGAAACCCTTTTCCTCAAGCCAATCCGTCAGGTGCGAATCTGCCGGGAAATGTCGCATGCCCGATCCATTCGCATCGAAGTAGACGAGATAGTTCGGACGCATGGTCATGATGGGCCGCAGGCGCGATGACAGGGTGACCCCGGTTCCGTCGGGATGGCGGCTATAGGTAGAATATCCGTAGGCGCCGACCTCGTCGGGATTGTGCGGATAGGCATTCCAGCCCGCGCCCCTCTCGGCGAGGTCGCCGGCGAAATTGCCGCGCGCAAAATTCGCATAGGCCATATAGGTGAAGGTCGGCGCCAGGAAGACGATCCGCTGCCGCTTGGTCCTCTCCCCCGGGGTGACATAGAACGGGATCGTGTCCTTGCTGGCGCCGTTGTCGATCTCAAGCCCGTAGACACCGGAGCGCACGCCCTCGGGCACGTCCATGCGGATCGTTGTTTCCCAGGCACAATCGCTGAGGTCGTCGGAATGAAAACGGATCGCGGCATAGTCTTGCGGCGCCTGCTTCCAATCCTGGTTACGTCCGGACCATGCCGATGACCTGACGGCGCGCATCGGCATGTTGATCAGGGAAAGCCGCCGCCCACGTCTCGTCTCGTCCTCCACCCAGACCTCGCGCGCGTCTCCGCCGAAATTCCAGCCGGCGATGACGTCCCATGCGGACGATTCCGGGCGTCTTGCCCTCACTGCCGGATTTTCGAGAGCCCCGTTGAAGGTCTGCTCGGGGTGTCCTCGCCACACAGCGGCAAAGCAGATGTGATCGGCTCCGACCAGTACCGCACTCGTAACATCGGAAAAGCTGGCCCGCTTGCTTTGGTCGCCCCCGGGCCTCCCTTCCGAGACGACCACCGAGAAACCATCGAACTCAAAGGTCACCTCGAGACGGGACCAACGGTCCTGCGCCATGCCCAAGCCGACATCGAATACCCGACCCGTTCCCAACTGCTGGAGAAACAACATGCCGCCGCGAACAATCGTCGCCACGCCTGCGGTCCCGCCGGCGTTCTGCAAGGAGAAGACCGTCTGCGCCCGTTCGGAGAATAGGGTCGGCTGCACCATCAGCCCAATCCTGGCCGACGCAAAGTCACTGAGATCCGATATTTGGCCGAACGCGCAGGAGCCGAGGTGGGCCTGCTGCTCTGAAGCCGGATAGCTTTCCGCGAGGCCGAAGTCAGCAGCCTCGGTCTTGACGCCAGGTCCTGCCGGATTCGGATCGCAGCAGATGAGACGAAGTCCCCGCGCAGCAACCGGCCGATTGCCTTGAGAGGAAACCTTGAATTCCAGAGTGCCACCGGGCGTAGCGCTGAGGGGCGCAACATAGCCGATCAATCCCGGTGTTTTTTGCCCGTCCACCACGCACAACTCTCCTTCTTTCCTTATATAGAATATCGTATACGATTACGAGTCAAGACAGACAAGCACCGATCGTATATACGCTACGGTATTCGAAGCGCCCACGCGACCGCGCCGAGCGACCATGGAGTGAAAGTTGCCGCTGAAAGCCCAAAACCTGCCGTCACTCGGCAGCACGCCCCCGACTTCGGATATCATCGCGAAATACATTCGCGAAGCGATTGTCACTGGCGTCCTGGATGAGGGCGAGCCAATCCGCCAAGACGACATTGCCAAGCTCTTCGACGTCAGCAAGATTCCCGTCCGCGAAGCGCTGAAGCGTCTCGAAGCCGAGGGGCTTGTCGAGTTTCAGCGCAACCGCGGCGCTGTCGTAACGAGTATCACCGAACCGGAAATCGCCGAGATCTTCGAAGTGCGGGCCATGCTGGAAGCCAACGCGCTGAAACTTTCGGTTCCGAGAATGACCGAGCGCACATTCGAGCGTGCTGAAGGCTATTGCGACGAGTTCGCCCGCGAGACAGATGTCGCGCGATGGGCAGAACTGAACTGGCAATTTCACTCCTGTCTCTACGAAGACGCAGACAAACCCTTCCTGCTCAACCTCATCCGATCGGTGAACGACCGGATCGAACGATATCTTCGCATTCAGCTGACACTATCGGGCGGAACCGGCGTCGATGATCGAGAACACCGCCAGATTCTTGCCGCCTGCCGGCAGCGCGATGTCGCGCTCGCGACAGACCTGCTCGTTACTCACATCACCAAGGCATGCGAGTCTCTGCTGAGCAATTTGCCCAAAGTTAGAGGGAACAAATAGTCATTTGCGGCTGTATTTGCCGTTGAAAAGATCTTGACTGCCGACCCGTAAAATGGACGAGCATGAGTGCGCCCCGTCTCCCACTGTGCGCTGCTTCCGCCCGAGCGTAATCCGTATTAGACGGCCGACGATATCCGTATGTCCCACCAGGTCGACGACGTCGAAGGCAAGCATCATTTCGAATACGAAGGCCCTGCCGACCGCATCATATATGGGCTGAAGGCGCGGCTGGCCCCGGCAGTAAACTCCCACTCGATGCCTGAGAGAAAGATTACAGATCGGCCATGTTTGGTGCCTGCGCCCGGCGCAACACATAGAAAAGCAAACAATTGAAAAGAAACGGTAATTCGAGAACACTTACCGGGCAAGCTCCTCAATCCGGGCATTAATTTGGCGAAAAAGGCGCCCGAAACTTTATTTAATTGTAACATGACCAGACCGACCGGGCGGGCCTATAGATGATGACAGGCTGGATGCCGCCGGCGGGAAGGAACCGCGACGCGACGACACCGGACAGCCGGGTGGAGGGTACGTCTTCCCTCCTTCTTCGAGGATACGCGTCATGCGCTCGACATTGAAAACCATCACCTTTGCCACTATCGCTCTTTCGCTTGCCGTAGGCGGCGCCTTCGCCGCCGGCCGGCACGAGCCTCCCTCGGGGCGTGTTTCGACCCATGATCACGACTCTACCGATCCCCAGGCGTCATCGCAGTATATGCCAGCGCTTCTCTACAAGCCGCGTCTCAACCAGGTTCTCATCAGGCTACGTTCGGCCGACGAGAAGATACAACAAGAAGAGGCCATGCATCGGTTGTCGGCAAGCGCCGTGCGCAAACTAGAAAGCGAAACCGGTAGCATCCACAACCAGGCAATGACCGCCGCCAACTCCCATGCCGGCGCGATCCCGAACACCACTTACAAACGCCTCAAGAGCGACATCCGCAAGCTCGACCAGGATATCGTACGGTTGAGCTGACCTTCGGTACCCGTCGGCGACGTTCGACCACATTTCACCCCCCCAGCCCTGAACACGAGAGCGGCCGCCCTGCACCTGCGGTCCGGTCTCGTACGCTCCGGCGCCTGTCTCGCAGGCACCGGAGCACCGAACAAAGGAAGACGACCATGACCAGAATTCTTGAAAAACATCGTGTCGCAGCGCTCTTCGGCGTCGCCCTGCTGGTGCTGCCGATGGCTGCCTCCGGCCTTCTCGGCACGAAAACCGCGCAAGCTGCTGCACCGCAAAGCTTCGGCTCACCGCTCGCCGAGGGTTCCTTCGCCTCGGTCGTATCGGCCGACAAGCCAGCCGTCGTCACCATTACGACAACCCTCAGTGCGGAAGATGCCAGTGCCGATGGCACCTCCCCCTTCGGCGGCGGTTCGCCCTTCGACCAGCAGTTCCGCGACTTCTTCGGCCAGCGGCAGATGCCGCAGCCGCGGTCTGCCGAAAAGGCCCAGGCGCTCGGCTCCGGCTTCGTGCTGACGAGTGACGGTTACATCGTCACCAACAACCACGTCATCGACAAGGCGAACACCATCAAGGTAACGCTCGACGACGGCACGGAACTGTCGGCGAAGCTCATCGGTGCGGACCCGAAGTCGGACCTCGCCGTGTTGAAAATCGACAGCGACAAACCGCTGGCCACGATTGGCTGGGGCGAATCGGATAACTTGCGCGCCGGCGATCCGACCCTCGCCATCGGCAACCCCTTCGGCATCGGCACGACGGTAACGGCCGGCATCGTCTCGGCCCGCGGCCGCGACCTGCACAGTGGACCTTATGACGATTTCATCCAGATCGATGCACCGATCAACCACGGCAATTCGGGCGGTCCGCTTGTCGGCGCCGACGGCAAGGTCGTCGGCATCAACACGGCGATCTATTCGCCAAATGGCGGCAGTGTGGGCGTCGGTTTCGCCATACCTTCCAACCAGGCGCAGGCGGTCGTCGCCAAGCTGATGAAGGACGGCTCGATCGAGCACGGCTTCATCGGTGTGCAGATTCAGCCCGTGACCGCCGACATCGCCGATGCAATCGGGCTTGCCAAACCGACGGGTGCACTGGTGGCGAAGGTCGATGACGGCACACCGGCCGGCAAAGCCGGTATCCGTTCCGGCGACATCATCACCGCGCTCGGAGGCAAGGCAGTGACCTCGCCGCGCGATCTCTCACGCATGGTTGCCGATCTCAACCCCGGCGCGAAGGAAAGCCTGACGGTCTGGCGCGATGGCGGCGACAAGGACCTTTCGATTACCATCGGCAACAATGAGGACGGCAGTGGGCAGATCATAGCCGATGCCGGCGGCAAATCGGGCAAGGCGGCACAACATGTGCCGACCATCGGCGTTCAGCTTGGCGACCTGACGGCGGACATGCGGCAATCGCTCGGCCTGCCGAAGGATGAAAACGGCGCGGTCGTCGAGGGTGTCAACCCAGACAAGCCCGCCGCCGACGCCGGCCTCCAGCCGGGCGACGTCATCCTTTCGGTGAATCAGAAGCCGGTTGGCTCGGCCGGTGAAGCCAAAACCGCAGTTTCTGAAGCGGGCAAGGCAGGCCGCAAGGCCGTCCTGCTTCTGGTACAGCGGCAGGACCAGCAGACCTTCGTGACGGTCCCCTTCGCCCAGGGTTGAGTGTTTCAGCCTTTCAACAGCCGTCCAGCGCTGCTGGGCGGCTGCTTTTTGACGGCATCTGTCGGCTAGTCACATTCCTGAGGCGAAATAGGTGCGAGAGCCGGCTCCCCTCGAGCGACTTACGTTATGCGCGGGAACGAAAAGTTAATTGCAGCGATTCTTGAGCAACTGTCGCGCCTGATAGGCGCGAACCGACATGAATACCGCCCAGAGACGGCGGGCAGTGCTCTGTGATTTCGCTTTGTCTGTCGAACGCATCGTGCTGTCCTCGCTTTCCGGCGTGAATCTACAACCTGCCGTGTCAGCGACGCAGTGCAGATTGCGCATTGCAGCGTTGCAGCTTGCTCGATGCTTGGCGGAACGGAAGGTAGATGATTTAAGAAAGCGAACCTTATGCGGACAATCCCTGATGCATATCCCCATCAAGCCGATTTTTGTCTTCCATACAGCGGCTCGCGCGGGCAGCATTTCGCGCGCCGCTAAAGAGCTCAGCGTCACACCATCAGCCGTCAGTCAGCAAATCCAGGCGCTTGAACTGCAGCTCGGCGTCTCCCTATTGGCCAAGGCGGGTCGCGGCATTGTGCTGACAGAGGCCGGCGAACGCTATTTTTCGATGATAGCAGACCAGGTCGAGCACATCGCCGAGGCGACTGCGACCATCAAGGGTTTCCGCTCCGTCACCAGCCTCACCATTCGCGCGACGCCGACGCTTTCCAACAAATGGCTGCTTCCGAGGTTGGCCTCGTTTCTCGACCAGCAGCCCGACCTGGAAGTGCGCCTCGATGGCACGAACGAGCCGACTGATTTCAGCCAGGAGATCGTCGATATCGAGCTTCGCCACGGCGACGGGCGCTGGCCAGGCCTGTTTGTCGAGGGTGTGGTGGAGGAAGAGTTCATGCCGGTCTGCTCGCCGGGCTACGCCGCAGCCGATAGTCTTTCTCCGGAGGATTTGCCGAAGTTCCGCCTCATCCACTCCGCCAAGTCTCAGGCGCAATGGACGACATGGTTTCCTTTGGCGGGAGTGACATCCACAGACCGTTGGCAGCGCGTATTGTTCGACCGCAGCCATATGGCAATCGACGCCGCCGCACGCGGCATGGGCATTGCCTTGGAAAGCACGCTGATGATGGAGGAGGAACTCGCTTCCGGCCGCCTCGTTTGCCCCGTCGCGTCCTACCCGGCAATCCGGCTGGTGACCCAGTGGATCGTCTGCCCGTTCGATCATCTGCGGCGAAAAAAGGTGCGCACCTTCCTAGACTGGCTGCGTGAAGAACGGGATGCCTGGGCGGCAAGGCGCTGAGGATCAGCCGCCGGTGGAAGTCCGCCCATCGAGCTGGGCAAGCGCGAACACGACGATTTCATCGGGCGACATGCGGATATCGAGGTACACGACATCCTCGTCTTCTGCCGGTGGCTCCAAGGTCTGCAACTGGCTTTCGAGCAGCGAGGCACTGGCAAAATGATTCTGACGGTCGGCGAGCCGCTCGCCGATCAATTCCGGGGCGCCGGTGAGAAAGAGGATCGGGAACGCTCCAATCTTCGCGCGGAGGAAGTCACGGTAGCTTCGCTTGAGGGCGGAGCAGGCAATGATGACGGGCCGGCCTTCCGCGCCAATCGCGGCTTCCGCCACAGCCGTCAGCCACGGCCAACGGTCGTTATCTGTGAGACCGATACCCTGGCGCATGCGTTCGACATTCTCGGGGCTATGATAAGCATCCGCTTCAACGAAGGTACCGCGAAGGGAGTTCACGAGACGGCTGGCGATCACGCTTTTTCCCGTGCCCGCAATGCCCATGACGAGAATGTAAGCCGCCTGCATCATTTCAGGGCGCAGACTTTGAACTGCCTTAGCCATCGTCAATACATTCCCAAAAGACGGATCGGGCCGAGAGTGAGGATCGGGAAGAGCACCAGCGCGAAGATGGCCAGCGTCAATACCGCCATCGGCGCCAGCGAGCCGCGGATGACATCCTCCACCTTCATGTTGGCCACCTGCGCCGCCGCAAAGAGGCAGACACCGATGGGCGGGGTCACGAGGCCGAGTGTCAGCGTCATGACGGTGACGATTAGGAAGTGGATCGGGTCGATACCCAGCGCCTGCACCGGCGGCATCAGCACGGGGATAAGAATGAACATGGCGGGGATCGCCTCCATGAAGATGCCGATGATCAAAAGGAAAAAGAAGATGACAAGCATGCCTGTCAGCGGGCCGAGGCTCATGATCTGCATCAGTTCGGCCACCTTCTCCGGCAGGCCATCATAGGTGAAGATCCAGGCGGCAAGCTGCGAGGTGGCGGCGATGAAGAGGATGGTGCCGGAGATGCGCGCCGTCGAGATCAGGATTTCCGGAATCTCGCGGAGCGGAAGGGTCCGGTAGACCAGAAGGCCGAGGACCGCGACATAGATCACGGCGATTGCCGCCGCCTCGGTGGGCGTGAACAGACCGCTCGCAATACCGATGATGAGGATCAGCGGCGTCAGCATCGGCAGGATGGCGCGCAGGCCCGTCACCACCAAGAGTCGAAAATTGAAGGGCTTCGGCGGATTGTAGCCGTAGTAGACCGAATAGAAATGGTTGAAGACCAGGAAGGCGAAGGCGATGAACAGGCCCGGCACGAGACCGGCGACCAGCAGTGTGCCGATCGACACGTTGGCGATAGAGCCGGCGATGACAACGAGGATGGACGGTGGGATGATCGAGGAGAGCGTGGCGGTGCAGAGCGTCATGCCGACGGCATAACCCTTGGGAAAGCCGTGCCGCTCCATCGCCTTGATCTCGATGGCGCCAACGGAGGCAATGTCGGCGACGGAGGAGCCGGACACGCCTGAAAAGATCACCGACGAAATCACGTTGACATGGCCGAGACCACCCGGAAGCCAGCCGACGATCGCCTCGGCGAAGTCAAAAATACGTTCGGCGACCCGGCCGCGCTCCATCACGGCCCCGACCAGAATGAAGAGCGGCACCGCCACCAGCAGGAACGAATTCATCGACGAGAACATCGTCTGTGACAGGAGATCCATCGGCATGGACGTGAACAGCCAGAGCGTGGCGATACCGGCGAGCGCTAGAGCTACTGCAAGCGGTATGCCGAGCATGCTCAGCCCGAAGAAGGAAAGGAGGAGAAAGAGCGACATGGGTCAATGTCCCGCTGATATGGAGATGTCGGCATGGGCACTTTCACCCGCCGGCAGGCCGAGTTCTGGAAGTGCGATGAGGTCGCGGCGGCGGCGCAGGGAATCGAAGATCGCCAGGATCGCGATCGCCGCGGAGACGGGCATCACCATGCCGATCACCCACATGGGAATGGGCAGCGTCGCGGCGGTCTCGTTCATCATGATCTGCTGACGCACCAGCGTCAGCCCGGTCCATCCCATCAAAGCAAAAAAAAGGACGGAAGACAGGACATAGATCGGCACGGCGAGATTCTGGAAGAGCCGGCGCGCAAGCACGAGGAAAATAACGACGCGAGCACTCTCGACGGTCCTGAAGCCGGCGGCGAGACCGAGAAACACCATCCAGATGAAAAGAAAGCGCGTCGCTTCCTCGGTCCACGGAAACGGGTGCCCGGCAAGACGGCCGACGACTTGGATCAGCACGACGACCAGGATGCCGGCGCACGCAGCACCGGCGGCGACATCGGCGATGATCTTCACGAAGGTGCCGAGCGGGGAGCGCAGGGGAGCACGCATGGAAATACCTTTCCGCGGGAGTGAAACAGAAGCCTGGGCCGACATCTGTCCCAAGACAAGGTGTCGGCCCAAACGTCAGTTCGTCTTGGCGAAAGACTGGGTGCGATCGAAGAAGGACTGGTCCTTCACGAGAGCGGCAAACGTCTCCGACAGCCCGGCTGCGACGTCAACGAACGCCTGACGCTGCTCTTCCGTCAGTTCGTTGACCTCCATGCCCTTTGCCTTGAGGGTCTCCAGCGACTTTGCGATATCCGCAGCGTCGTTCTCGGCCTTCCAGGCCTCGGTTTCCTTGGCAGCATCCTGCAACGCGGACTTGAAGGCATCACTCAAGCCTTCATAGCGTGCCGGGTTCATGCCCAGCACCCAAGCGTCGGCGATGTGGTTGCTGATCGTTGCGTATTTCTGCACTTCGAACAGGCGGGCGCTGACTGGAACGTTGATCGGATTCTCTTGCCCGTCGACCACCTTCAACTGCAACGCATTGTAGACTTCAGCGAAAGCCATTGGCGTCGGCGCAGCACCCATCGCGCCAAAGAACTCAACCCAGAGCGGATTGTTCGGCACGCGTAGCTTCATGCCCTTGAGGTCAGCCGGTGCGGTGATCGGAAGCTTCGAATTGGTAATCTGGCGCAGTGGTCGGGACCAGAGATCAAGACCGAGAATGCCGATATTGCTGAGATCGCCTTGGAGCTCCTTGCCGAGATCACTATCAAGATAAGCGCGCAGCTGCTCAATGTCCCGGAACTGGTAGGGGATAGCGATTGCCGTGAACTTTGGATTGAAAGTTGCGTAAAGCGATGTGGAGTTCAAGAGCATATCCAGCGAACCACCCGCAAGCTGCTTGACGCCAGCCGATGGATCGCCGCCGTAGAGCGTGCCATTGGCAAATACCTTGATTGTCAGCTCGCCATTCGTCTTGGCAGAGACCAGCTCGGCGAATTTGTTGGCGGCAAGGGTGATTTCCGACGTATCGGCATCCGGTGTTGAAAGCGTCAGGGTTTCGGCCGCGGCGAACGAGGCCGAGAAGAGCGTTGCTGCCGCGACGAGGCCGCGAATGGTAAAGAGTTTCATGTCATTCCTCCCAAAGAATTTGATGTCAGGTACAAGCCGTCGGTTGCGCGGTATCGTTCATGCGCCGAAGTTCAAGAATGATGCCGCTATGATCCAGATCGCCATCGCCGTTGTCGACCATGGCCTGGTAGAGCCGGTCGACCTCCTCGCCGACCGGTAGCCTCAATCCCCGGCTATGTGCAAATGCCAGGGCCGTGGATGTATCCTTCACTTGGTATTTCGCCGGACCGCCCGGCTGGAAATCGCCCATGACCATTCTCAGGCCGTGTTGACGGAAGATGGTGGAATCGGCGAAACCGCCGAGCAAGGCCTCGCGTACGCGGGCTGGATTTGCCCCGCCCCGTTCTACGAGTGTCAGAGCCTCGGCAACCGCACAGATTGTCGAAGCGACGATGAGCTGGTTGGCGAGTTTCGTCAGTGCGCCGCTGCCGGCAGGGCCGACGTGCGTAACCCGTCCGAGGCACGCGAAGACGGCGGCAAGTGCCGCAACATCCGCCTCGACGCCCCCCGCCATGATGGCAAGCGTGCCATCCCGCGCGCCTTTCTCACCGCCGGAAACCGGGGCATCGCTATAGGTAAGGCCGCGACCGACCACCTGCTCGCCGATGTGCACCGCTGTTTCCACCGGAATGGAACTCATCACGACGAGCGCGGCGGCCGTTTTCATCGCGGCCACGACACCGCCGGCGCCCAAAAGCACGTCCTCGCAGACCGGGCCGGAGCTGAGCATGCAGATCACCACATCGGCGCCGGCGGCGGCCTCCGCCGCCGAGCCCGAGACGGCGATGCCGCGGGACGACAGCACATCGGCCTTGTCCCGCGTCCGGTTCCAGGCAGCCACCTGAAAACCCGCATCAGCCAGCCGGCCGGCCATGTGCCCGCCCATGATGCCCGTTCCGATAACGGCGATCCGTTTCACACTTTCGGCCATGGCACACCCTCTTCACGGATAGTGGCGGTGAAGGAAGCGGACAGGCCGCTCCTCCAGGATGAAGGATGGGAAGGCCGCCCGGAAACGCTTGAGATGTGGCGTTTGCAGATGGACATCGAACGCTGCGCGGCTGTCGTAGACTTCGTAGAAGACAACAGTGCCGTCTTCTCCTTGCGGCTGGACGACGTCGAATTGACGGCATCCCGGTTCATCCGCCAACGAATGCTGCGCATCTTCGCGCGCGGCCTCCAGAAAGTCCGCAAGCCTCTCCGGCCACACGCGAAACTCGGCAACAACGACGAAAGCTTCCATCTTCCCGTCCTCTTACCGCGCGATCAGGCTGCCGCTTCCTGGCCGGGGCGGAAGCGTGCTTCCATGTCCTGGCGCAGTGTGACGACATCGAGGTCGTTGACGATCTCGACATCATCAAAGCTGACGATCTGGTCCTTCTTGATCGGCCGCTTGAGCTTGACATTATGAGCAAGGCCGATCGGCAGAGCCTTCAGGTCGAGGCTGCGCGTCGCCGGGATTGCGTTGGCCCAGACAGCGTACCCGCCCTCACCGTCCAGCATTTCACCGGGCTGCATGTCCTTCTTGGCAGTCGCAACCGCGTCGCCGCGGAACTGCTTGGATGTGCCGGTCGGTTCATTGCGGAGCACTGCGGACAAAACGCTAACGGAAGTTTCGAGGCCAATGATGTGGAAGGGGCGCCACATGGAGGCATACCAGCCCGACGGATCGGTAAGGAGGCCATATTGCTTGAAGCAGGCGCGGGCATATTCGTTGTGCGCCTTGAAAGTCACGAAGACGCCGTAGCGGATATTGTTGAAGACCTCGCGGCCATCAGGCTCCTGGCTGGCCGCGATGTCGACGAGGCCGGACCGGGCCATGCGACCGCCGTCGCTCACCGGACGGAAAACGCGGGCGAGATCGTGGAGACCAGCGGGCGGGAACGCAAGGCCATCATCCGGGCAATCGAGACCCGTGCCGTTTGCAACGGCGGCCATCTCGATTGCAGCCTTGGTGCCGTCCGTGAAGGAGTTGTAGAGCTTCGGGTTGAGATTGTCTGCGGCAACCTGTTCTTCAGTCCAGCCGAACAGTCCCCATACCGTGTCTGGCGTGGAATAACGGTAGCGCGGCTCGAAATTCATGCCCTTGCCGGCAGAGGTGACCTCGAAGCCGGTGGCGCGAGCCCAGTCGACAAGCTCGCAGATCAAGGCCGGCTGGTCGCCATAGGCCATGGAATAGATCACGCCGGCCGCGCGGGCCTTCTCCGCCAGAATCGGACCGACCATGACGTCGGCCTCGACATTGACCATCACAACATGCTTGCGGCTTTCGATAGCAGCAAGCGCATGGCGCGTACCGGCGATCGGATGGCCGGTTGCCTCGATGACGCATTCGATCTCGTCGCAGCCGAAGATCGCGTTGACGTCGTTGGTTACGAAGGTTTGGCCGGTTTTCAGCGCCTCGCCGCAGCTCCGTGCCTGGTAGCGCTCCTTGGTCCAGCCGACCCGCTCCATGGATTCGCGTGCCTTGGCGACGTCAAGGTCGGCGACGGCAACCATGTGCAAGCCGTCAATGCGCTGGGCCTGAGCAAGGACCATCGAACCGAACTTGCCGGCGCCGATCAGTGCCACACGAACGGGACGGCCCTCGGCCGCACGCAGGGAAAGAAGGGAATAAAGGTTCATCGACAGGGTCCTCAGCTTGGGGATGATTGTGAGGAGTGCCCCGCCGAAGTCCGCGCATCGTCGAGTGAACGGCAAAGCGCATGCGCTTCACCGGCCACAATCGTCGCAATGAGCTTGGTCTCCTCCGAGGAGGGCGAATTCGCCGCCACTCCCAGCCGCCTCCCGAGCAGCTTCGGAAGGAAGGTACGGCCGATAAGCGCTTAGCTCAATTTAGAAAGTCGAATGAATTTGTTAGATTTTCTAAGCAATCCGATGCCGCATATGGTCAGTTCAAACGCGCCAAGCGCGCCGCCGCTTCGCCTGCCGGTGAAAATTCAGCCAGCGCTTCGCAGACGCAACTATGGACGAACCGACGCGGCAAGGGTGACGATAGCAACTTGCTGGCAGCGAGGACGCTCAATGAAATCCCGCCTGCACAAAGTGCCCCTTTGAGACCTCTTGGTACAGGCGCTTTGGCGGCTCGTAGCCGATGTGATGGATTGGGCTCCGAATCTCGTCGGTTGACACAGGCCGTTTGATGTTACGCCGCGACGGGTTCGGTACAGGGACTGCCGCCATCCGCTTTTGCGTATAGGCATGCTGCGGATTCTCGAACACGGCCTGGCGCGGACCAATCTCGACGATCTCAGCGAGATGCATAACTACCACCCGATGGCTCACCTTCTCCACCACGGCGACGGGGCATTCGCGTATCAGCACGTTTCAACGCCTTGGGTTTTATGCATCAGCGAAATGCAAGGGGTGCCGCGCTTTGTCGGTGCGGCACCCCGAGCCATTACTGCCGGCCCGCAGTTTCCTTCGCGATCCATTCTTGAAGCCAAGTAAAGGTCGCGTCGTCGAAGGCCACGGCGCCGCGCAGGATCTCGCCGGCTTGTGCGCCGAGCGCTTGCGGATAAGGACCGACGATCTCGTCGGACTTCTCGACGTTTTCCGGCTTGCGCAGGTCGACGAGCACCTCCTTCATCGCGGTATTATAGGCCTCCACGATTTCGCTCGGCGTGTCCGCTGGCAGCGCAAGTGCCTTCGAGGCCATGACATTGAGGTTAAAGACGGCTCTCCATGCCTCGAAGCCTGGTCCTTCCGGGTCCTTGCCGAACATCGAGCGATACACTTCGACAAAGGTCGGCAGGTCGGGGACCGTGGGATCACGCACGATCTTTCCGTTTTCGTCGGCAATGCCGAAGGCAAAGAGCGGCACGGCCTCGCCCGCCTCGATCAGCGGCTTGACCTGTGTCGGATAGGCTTGGGTCGAGTCGAAGTTGACGTTGAACTCGCCGCGCTCGAAAGCGGGCCGGGCATCGCCGCGGTTGATGCCGTAGATCGGCTTCAGGTCGAGATCCAGCAGATCCAGGCTCAGCAGCACGCGCATGTCGCCGCCCGAAGGGTTGTTCGCCCCCATAACCAGTTGCTTGCCCTTGAGAGACGCCATGTCTCCGAGCGTTTTCGGCCCAATATCCGGCCGGGCATAGACCACCGTGCCGGCGGGCGAACTGATGATCGGAATCCAGGTGTCGAGCTTGTAGCGAACCCGTTCATCCCGGAACACATAGTTTGACGTAACCGACGCCGCGACCGCAATGAGCGACAACCCATCCGGCTTGGCACGCTCCTGGAACTGGTTGCTGCCGGCAATCGCGCCAGCGCCTTCCACATTCGTGACGATGACCGTGGGGTTGCCGGGCAGCTTCGCCGAAAGAAAGGGGGCGAGATAGCGCGCATAAAGGTCGGTTCCCCCGCCAGCCTCGTATGGCACGATGATCTCGACACGCTTTCCGCCGAAATCGGCTGACTGCGCATAGGCTGCACTCGCCCACATGGCCGCAGCCGCGACCATGAGTCGACCCAAACTCTTGATAGGCTTCATAAATTCCTCCCGTTTCACGATGTGAAATGTTGTTCCACAAATTTATCGTAGTTGGGTTGCGCACCGGGAGTCAAATCAATATGTTTCACACCATGGAATAGCATTTCAAGCGCTATACATAGCGTCGTCCGGGTTCTCCCGGTGTTCAAAAACGGGGGAATCATGAAAATCGAGCGGATCGAAATCATTGTCAGCGACCTGACCCAGCGCCTGCAGCGTATGCGTTCCACCGGCTCCTATGATACGGGACGCTCGGGCGACCTGCTCGGTAAGCCGGTTCTGGTGAAAATCTTTGCAGAAGGTGTTGTCGGCTACGGCCAGATCCGCCCGCTTTCGCCGCATCACTCGATACCCGACACCTATGCCAGCATCATTACCGCGATCCAGGAGGTGTACGGGCCTCACTTGATCGGCCGGTCGATTTTCGACGTGGAAGCGATCCACGCGATGTTCGACAATCGCGGCCCGCAGAACGTCAATGCCCGCGCCCTCATCGACCACGCCCTATACGACGCCATGGGCAAGGCGCTCGGCCAGCCGGTCTACAACCTGATCGGCGGTCTCTGTCAGGAGCTCATCCCGCTCGAATGGTCGATCAGCATGGCAAGCGACATTGCGCGCGTGGTTGAGGATGCGCAGCGCGCGGTTTCGCAGTTCGGCATCACCGTACTATGTATGAAGGCCGGCCATCCGAACGGCTGGCGCGAGGACGTGCGAACCTTCCGCAAGATCCGCGAGGCGATCGGGCTCGACATCGTGCTCGGCATGGATCCCAATACCGGCTGGAGTTGTAGCGACACGTTCAGCGTTCTTGAAGCGCTGAAGGATTATCGCCTCGATTACCTCGAACAGCCGATCGACCGGCATGACCTGCGAGGCATGGCGGCGATCAGGGCCGCGGCAAGCGGCGTGCCGCTGATGGCGGACGAGGCCTGCGGGACGATCAAGGACGCGCATGCGATCATCGCTGCGGGCGCCGCCGATGTGCTGTGCATCAAGCTCTACAAGCATGGTGGCATCACGCCGGCCCGCAAGATTGCGGCACTCGCCGAAGCGGCAAACCTCAAGATCAATTGTGGTGGGCTTGCTGTTCTCTCACAGCTCGAGGCCGCCGCCGGCGCGCATTTCTATGCCAGCCGGCCCGCGCGGCAGGTCATGCCCGCCGGCGAGTTCATTTTCGGGCTCGGCGTCATGGGTCCGGATCCGATCGCTGCAGAAAACGACTTCCAGATCCGTGATGGTCACGTCCGCGTGCCGAACGGACCCGGCTTCGGCATCACCATCGACGAGACGGCACTGGAGCGCCTGACGCTGCGGCGCGAGGTACTCGCATGAACACCATGTCAACGACGGTTATCGCCCGGCTCGGCGCGTGGCTGAGCTCACTGCGTTATGAGGATCTTCCGTCCGACGTCGTGGAGCACATGAAGCTGTGCCTGCTTGATGGCATCGGCTGCGGCCTCTTCGGCGCTCGCCAGCCCTGGGGGTCGATGGTGTCGGAACTCGCCTCGGAGCTCGGCGGCAGGCCCGGCGTAACACTCTTCGGGCGTGGCGAGACGGCGAGCCCGCCCAATGCGGCGCTCGCAAACGGCACGGCCATACATGGCTACGAGATCGATGACGTGCACGTCTCGTCCTCCCTGCACCCGGCTGCCGTCACCATTCCCGCAGCCCTGGCAGTGGCCGAAGCCGAAGGACGCAGCGGACGCGACCTGCTCCTGGCACTTGCGGCCGGCTATGAGATCGGTATACGCGTCGGCATCTGCGCCGGCGTTAGCCACTCGACCAGCGGCTTCCATGTCACTGGGACGGTCGGGACGTTCGCCGCGGCCGCGGCCGCCGCATCCTGTCTCAAGCTCGACGCGACTGCGAGCGCACATGCGATTGCGCTTGGCGCCACGCAGGCAAGCGGCCTCTATGCGGCGCGCAAGGGCGCGATGGCCAAACGCTTCCACGCCGGCCGCGCCGCCGAAAGCGGTGTTCTCGCCGCCCTCCTGGCCCGCAAGGGATTTACCGGCGCACTCAATGGAATCGAGGCGCAGTCCGGCGGTTTCATGAGCACGATGAAGGGACAATTCGATCCCGAGACAATACTCGAAGGATTGGGGGAAAACTGGGAATGCCGACGTGTCGGCTTCAAGCTCTACGCGGCATGCGCAAGCGCACACACGACGATAGACGCGGTCAGGGAGCTGACAGCAGCAGGCCTTCGCGCCGATAACCTCCAGCACCTTACCATTAGCCTCAGCAAGAAGGGCGCCATGAATGTCGGCTGGCCCTACCAGCCGGTGGATATCGTCTCAGCGCAGATGAACGGATCGTTTGCCGCGGCGATTCAGCTGCTCGAAGGCGATGCCTTCGTGAAGCAGTACAGGCAGGATCGCCTCGCCGATCCCGACGTGCTCACGCTCATCGCGAAGATGGAATTCAGGCATGAGCCGGAGCTCGACGCCGGCGGCGCCGCGAACCGTCATCGCGTCACGGCCGTCGCACGCATGACGGACGGCCGGGTCCTCGAGACGGACGTGCCCCATCGCACGGGCAGCGCGGAACGCCCTGTCGGGCGGCAAAGGATTGAACAGAAGTTTTTCTCGCTCTGCGATGGCATCGTGCCACCCGCTCAAGCCCACGCGATCGCCTCCACGATTGCCACGATGGATGCCCAGGCCACCCTCCGTGAACTTGGCCGGCATCTCTCCGCTACCCATTAGCCTGAGCCGACTCGCGGGCTCCCTCACCGTCGGCATCCTCGGTTCAAGCCTCAGGGTGACGACGGTAAAGTCGATGCGTGCCCGTTCAGAGCGCCTTCTGTAACTCCGGCAGCGCCTCGAAGAGATCGGCGACGAGGCCATAGTCGGCGACCTGGAAGATCGGCGCCTCCTCGTCCTTGTTGATCGCCACGATCACCTTGGAGTCCTTCATGCCGGCGAGATGCTGGATCGCACCCGAGATGCCGCAGGCGATGTAGAGCTGCGGCGCGACAACCTTGCCCGTCTGCCCAACCTGCCAGTCGTTCGGCGCGTAGCCCGCATCGACTGCCGCGCGCGAGGCACCGACGGCAGCACCGAGCTTGTCGGCAACCGGAAGGATGACCTCCTGGAATTTTTCAGACGAACCAAGCGCACGCC
>NZ_WHSB02000012.1 GCF_010994755.1 Shinella lacus | reverse complement strand
CGCCCGTTTCCCACGAGGCTCCGGAAAACCCTACGGCGCAATTGGGGAGCGCGGGTTTCCTCCGCCTGCTCCGCTCACCGGCAAGGCCGGTTCGCTGCGGCCGCGGCCGCGCCGTCCTCACGGCGCTGCGGCTGGAAAACGGGCTGCACCGCCAGAAGACTGGCAGTCCGAGGAGCGCAGGATCTCGATCCACGGAAGTCCGGCCTCATGCAAAGGGGCGCGTCCGTATCAAGGATCAAACGAGTTCCAGGTGAAGCCTTCGACCGAAGGCATTGGCGGAGCGGGCAAGCACGGCAAGCGTTACCCCCTGATAGTCGGGGTCAAGAAGCCGGTCGAGCTGCGATCGACTGGTGTGCAGCCGCTTCGCCATCTCGCCTTGCCAATGTTCTGCTCTTTCATCGCCTGTTCAAGCTGATACGCGAGCACCCTTTTGATGGCGTGTTCGGTCGTTTCCTCGTAGGTGCCTTGCTCTTTCAGAAAATCCTCGAAGGAGTCGCCGAGAGAACCGCGTTCGATTTCCGTGTTCATTTCACGCCGCTCATCCGTTGTTCCTCCAGCTTTAATGCGGGCAGAGGTGGAGCCTTGTCGGCAACTTCTTCCAAGGATCGATCCTTGCCGTACATGTACCAAACTTGGTACGTCTACACAAAGGGTCTCAAGAGAGACGCATATCGCTTGGGTAGGTGGCACCGGCCGGAGGCGGTCGATGGCCCTCGATCCGATCAAACGTGTCTAGGAATGATCATGCACCCGGCTTTTTGAAACCAGGTTGAAGAGCTGCGCGATTACGTCGGTCGTGTAAACCTGCTCCCCGTCGCGTTCATAGCTGGAATTCGAGATCCGGGATTCGACATAGACAAGGTCGCCTTGCCCGACGTTGCCTTCGATCCACTCGGCCTGCTTCTTGTCGAGGATCGTCACCTGGACCCAGTCGGTCGCGTTTTTCCGATCCCCATCTGCCATCCATTCGCGATTGGTCGCGATATTCACTTTCAGCACATTTTTGAGCGGTATCATATTGCCGACATGGCCAAGAAGGGTGTGACGGTTGACAGTTCGCATGGATTTAAACCTTCCTTAACTGCTCGAAACCGTTTATTTGTGCAACTCGAACCAATGCCGCTCGGTTTGGCCAGAGGTGTCATTCTTGATGTCGAAATAGTAAGGCTCTGACCTGAGCGGTCGGGACATGGAGACCGTTTGTATGCAGCTTCGCTGCCGATCAGAGTTATAGAGACCGTGCGTATTGCCCTGGCAAACGTTGACTGTCTTGACGCACAAGTCGCCGTTCCTGGCGAAGCCATTGCGGTCCCTGCTGCTTCCGACCTGATAGCCCTCCGGGCATTCCGCATATCTCTCGTAGCCCGGCGCTCCCGTGCCTCCTTCGGGGCAGGTCGGCCAATCGAACCCCGGTTTCTTCATCGCGGAGATCAGCCGGTTCATCGGCGGATGGCAGGCGGGCACACCCCGCCAGGATGGATTGGACGACGACGCGCACAGCAGGACTTCGCAACCCCACTCGCTTGCGAAAGCCGGGGAGGGAAACACGGCGACCGTCAGAAGCATTCCGACGATGATGTTGACAGGTGTGGCTTTGGCAGACATCGGCAACCTTCTCATCCAACATACTAATTCGTAAATTATAGTTTATCCGACGATGGCGAGCAAGCGTAAGAAGCCTGACACTGATCTTGGCACGATGATCCTGCGAAACATGGCGATGGTCATGGAGCGCGAGCGGGAGAAGCGCGAGCTGACGAAAAAAGAGATGGCCCGCGTCTGTGAGATCACCAGTCCCTTTTATTTCGCTATTCTCAACGCGACAGCGAACCCTTCCCTGCAGGTCATCACCCGGATCAGCACGAATTTGAAGGTTCCGCTGCAAGAGCTGCTGATGGGTGTCAAATCCAGCGACGGTTGACATAGATCGTCCGCACGGCTTCGCCGCCGTGATGATGCAGTTGCGCGTTTTGTAAACTATATTTAATTACCGCCCCTAGGTGTTTCATGCCGAACACGGCATTCGGACAAAAGGGGATCAACATCTTGAAGTACCCGGTGATATCAGCGCTGCTCCTGGTGGCGTCCACGGCGTCGGCTGCAGACAATCCAATGTGGCGCAGCGGCTTCACCTGGTCCTGCGCGTTTTCGACGGTCATTCGATGCGAGCGGGCGACCGATTGCGCATCGAGCGGGGAGGCGGGCAAGATCGCGGTGGCTTATCGCGAGAACCAGTGGATCGATCCGCAGGGAAAGACCCATCCGATCAAGCGCCACTATGTGCAGACCGTCGCCGGCAGTCCGATCGGCAGTGAGGTGAAGATCGAACTCGATACGAACGAGGTGATCTGGCTTTCACCCGCCGATGCGGCCGGAACATTTTCCGACAACTGGATCGGCGCGATGCTTTCGCCGAAAGCCGGCGTGATCGTGCAGGAGCTTCGGCCGCTGATCTGCAAGCCGATAAAATAGGTCTCAGCCATTGTGGCGTTCAGCTCTTCTGCCATGGCTGGGCCTCATGCGACCTGACGCCCGTGGTTGAACCTTAACGCCCAGGCGCCGATGGTGTGGCTGTTGTCGGCGCGCGTTGCTCTCAGCCGGGAGAAGCCCGGCACGAGTGTCGGCTTCGCGTCGAAGGTCACCGGGATCGAATAGATGTCCGCCGCGTAACGGTTCTGGAACCTGGCCTCGGCCTTTTCGACAAAGGTCGGTCCGATATCCCTGAAAATCGACAGCAGGATGAGGACGATCCCCGTGCCTGCAACGACCAGTGACGTACCAAACGGGGTTATCGTGGAATCAAAGGCGGTCGCGAACGGATAAATCGTCGAAGGCAGAAGCAAGACCAGGGCGATGAGCGTTTTTTCCCACCAGAACCTCGGTGCGCGCGGGAGTTCTTTTTTCGCCTCATCCATATCGGATCTCCTTCAAAGTCTTTTGTCGACGAAAACATAGACGAAGGGAGGTAGCGGATCAATTCTCGCTGGTGCCTAAACGCTCAAATTGATACGTTATAACAGATCGCATAAGTTTCATTATGGAACTAAAATATTGATTATGTTGGAAAACAGGCCCGACGACGTTAGTAGGTGATTACCTTGAAAGTGCTGAATCCACCTTCGTCCGTCGCCTGAACATAGTTATAACCGGCTTTCGTCTTGATGGAGACTCTCGCGAGCTCGCGGCGCCTTATCGCCTCCCACACCTGTAGGTACACCTCTTCGCCCTCGTCACCACAGGGCTGAAGCAGCATGAGGTGACGCGCCGCCTCGTATAGAAGGGCCTGCTTCTTCACCTCGCTCTCGGCGCGAAGGTAGTAGACCCACGAAAGGCATGCGCGGTGAAGGTGATTGAAGCTCGGCTCGTCCGGCTCGGGCAAGGGCTCAGGAACAAACTGCTTCATCAACACCATCGAGATAAGCGGACGCGGTCAAGGCGAGCGCCACACGCCTCGCCCTTCGCGTTAAGAAAAGCTACCATGGAAGCTGCTCGTCGATCCAGCCGTGACCGTCATTCACTTCATGTCGAACCGCTCGTTCCGTCGCGTATTCCCGGTCGACTGGAAAACCAGGAGCACCTCAACTCCGGAATCGTATTCACCGCCGCCCTGGAGAGGACGCTTCCATGAACGCTGAATCTATGAATCTCTATCGTGGCGCTCAAGTTTCTGAGGGGGGTCGACCACCAAGTGCGAAGTGCTGGCGTTTCAGGGCGCCCGCGCTTACGAATTGCGCGATGACCGGCCAGCCAATCGAGCCAGCGGCGGCAGACAATCCGGATCGTGTTAGGTCGGTGCCACCTTCGATTCATCCGGTTTTCAGTAACGGTGATCAGTCCCATCTGCGCCGCGTTGCGGATCGCGTAGCGTGCGGTCGTGCATCCGACGCCGGCGCGAGCAGCGATTTCCGGAAGCGACATGCCTGAAAACCCATGGTCGATGACGGCGCGAGCGATAACAGCGAGAACCGCCAGCTTGCTGACGGTGAACATCCTGGCGATGCATGTCGGAATGATGCAGTCCTTGGCGAGCGCGCGGCGGCGCAGCCAGCCAGCCGCTCGTTTGCCCTCGGGAATGTTTAGCCGCCGGCAATTCGGTCGAATCGCGGACGGGGCGACGGGACCGATCGGCCCCCTGCCCGGCCAGGGCTCCGTTCGAACCGTTCTGCGTTGATGCTCGATGACCGGCGCGAGATACTCCATCTCGTTGTCGCCCAATAGCCCTTCTCCATTCAAGATCCAGGCGGATTTCGCGCACTCGTCGATCTGCTGAAGGGTGCGCGCTGCAAGCAGGCGCGCCAATAGGTTCGGCCCATAGGCCGTCGGGGATGCGGCAAGCATGATCTCTCCTTATTGTCGGCGGCGGAGAGAAACCCTGGGCACAAGACACACGTATTCGTGGCAAGAATTGACTTGCAACGGCCTCTTCGATGTGCGAGAAAATCGGTGGCTATAAGACTTTCCGCACATCATCGTGTGTCTCTGAACCCGTCTCTCCGAGGCGGGTTTTATTTTGTCTACGGCATAGGGCCTCCTTGGCTCGTTCGCTGACATAGCGAGTCGCAAAGCTAATTATATTTTACGGACGAAACAAACATAAACCTACGCATGCCGTGAAAACGCCGCTTTTGACTCGTGTAGCGGTTGCGCGCGACATTGGGCTTGGCGGGGATTCGCCCGGCCCGCTATCACCTCATCGACTGCACTTGCGCCGACATGCTTGCGCAACGGACAGAGCGAACCATCACCCTCCTGGACGCCGGCGGCGCAGGGACGGTGACAGGAAAGGATGACCGTAAATGGCCATTGAGAATGCCGCTGAGCTTGTGAAACTCCTCGCCGACGAATTTAACCGCCGCGGAACCAAGCCTGACGAATTCGCCGAGCTGACTGGCATCTCCGAAGAGCGCCTCGAACTTCTCCGGAAAGGAGCGTGGAACAAGCTGACGCTTAGGGAAATCGCGATCATCAGCGAGACCCTTCACGTCGATCTCTGGAGGCAGTGACTATTCCTGCCTCAGCAACACGGAAGCGGGATGAACGAAGGTTCCATCCCACAGGCCGTTTCGGCCTTCCTTCGCAGCAGATTCAGCAACGGCATAGGCCGACGATACCGGCGCTCCGGAGGGGAATACGGCGGCAAACGCAGCGCCCGAGGATATGAGTGCGGTCCCGACGTCGACGGTCGTCCCATCGATCTCGGCCGCGCAGACGACGAAGGTGGCGCCGTCCTTGGCGTCGCCGACCGGCTGGCAGCCGATGGAACCGGTCGAGAACAGCGCCGCAATGGACGCGATCGAACGCATCCCGCAATCGACATCTTCTCCCTTGGGCGAGCGATAGGTCGTTCCACGGAGGCATGCCTGAACGCCGAACAGCCTGAACGTCCGGCTTTGATAGGTCCAGGTATCGCCCGTCTCAAAGGTGACGCCGGCCGGAAACGAGATGGTCTGCTCCTGCGCGACGGTAGATGAGGCGACCAGCACGGCTATGACAATCGAAAGCTCAATCCGCATTCTGGAATCCCATCGATCGAGAAAGAGACTGCGACGCCTCGAGGTCAGGGCGGCGGGAGCGGCCGTCCAGTGTCCGCCCGATCGCGGCGAGGCCGAGGAAGACCATGCTGTCATCGTCGTTCACGGTCTTGAAGGGCTCGCCATTGCCTCCGACGAGGACGAAACATGACGCCGGTGTGGTCTGCCCATCGGCAGGCGCCAGCAGCAAGGTCTTGCAGAGGATGACGCTGGCCCGCCTGTTGTAGACCGCCTCGGTATAGTCACGCGCCGCCTCAGTGCAGCTCCATGTCTGCACCCGGTTATAGACGACGGTTTCGCTTGGGCAGGCGGTCAGGCCGCGCAAGGCGATCTTCCTGCCCGCGATCGTTCGATGAACCGGACCGTCGATCTCGACCTGTCCTTCCAGCTTCTCGACCGACCGCGCCGCAAGTTTCCCTTCGGCGTCGTAACGCTCCAGCACGAATGCCTTCGCGCCCTGCGCCGCGAACTGGCGGAGGTATTCGGGAGACGGTTCCGCATAGGGATTCTCGCCTTCTGCGACGGCGAAAGACACACCTCCGATCAGCAGCAAGCCAGCCAAACCGAGAACTTTGAGTTGTTTGTGCATAGCAGCCATAGCCATTTCTGAATTGACAGGTGAATCCCACACGAATTAACTATAGTTTACTCATTGATGTGGCAACCCGGACAAGCGCATTGAAAACAGCCCTGCTTATGCTCCTCATTTCGACGTCGGCGATGACCGCGCAAGCGTGCGAACCGGTTGATAGCGACGGCGTTCTGGAACTGGTGCGGACCATCGCCAATGAGGAAGAGCTGGACCCCGATCTGGCGCTCGCCGTGGTTGATGTCGAGAGTGCCGGGGGCAGGCACCAGGTTTCCGACGCCGGCGCCGTCGGCATCATGCAGCTGATGCCGGAAACCGCCTCTGACTATGGCGTGAAGGACCGATGCGACCCGGAGTCGAACATCCGCGCCGGCGTCCGCTATCTCAAGAAGCTCTACGGCGAGTTCGATGACCCCTTGCTGATGCTGGCCGCCTACAACGCCGGTCCGGAGCGGGTCTATCAGATGGGCGGCATTCCCGAGTTCAACGAAACCACCCTCTACATTGCCAAGGTCATGAACCGCTGGACGCTGAACGCCAAGGCGTCGGCGGCCGAGGAAAAGCGCAGCGGAAGCAGCCTCTCCCGGAAGGAGACGATCGCTCTCGCGCCCTCCCCCTGGCGCGACCAACACGTCTGGACCGCCGATTAGCGCCGGTCCCCTCAACTTCATCCTCCCAAGATCAGAAGGACATTCAAATGAGCATTTCCACGATGAAGCCGCGCCTGCGCGGCAAGGGCCTCCTGTCGCTGGCGGTCCTTGCGACCTCCATCGCGCTCACCCCGGAATTCGCCTATGCGCAATCGGCAGCACCGGTCGAAGGCATCCTCGAATGGTTCGTCGGCGTGCTGCAGGGCAATGTTGCGCGCTCGCTCGCGATCATCGCCGTCTGCTTCCTCGGGTTCCTGTTCCTGACCGGGCGCATGGCTTGGCAGGGTGCGATTTCCATCGTCATCGGCATCGCCATCATCTTCGGCGCCGCCGAGCTGGTCGACGCGATGAAGGCGGCGGGGGGCGTCTGACATGCGTGACGACGCTCCCGATGTCGAAACGCTCATCCAGCCGTTGACCCGGCCGCCGATGTACTTTGGCGTCGACATCATCGTCTTCGTCGTGAACGGGATTTTCGGGATCGTCGTCTTCATCGCGTCGTCGAATTTTCTGGCGCCGCTGGTCGTCCTGCCCGTCCATTTCATCGCGCTGTACCTCTGCCAGCGGGACATCCACATCGTCCGCGTGGCGCAGGTTTTCCTGTCGATGCGCCGGGCGATCCGTAACCGACGCTTCTGGAAAGCGGGGAGCTACGCCCCATGAACATCGTCAATCACGATCTGAAGTTCGGCCGCGAGCGCGCCCGTGATCTCGGGATCGGCACCCACGTTCCCTATCTCCGCCATGTCGACGAAGAAACAATCGTCACCAAGTCCGGCCTGCTGTTGCAAGTCATCCGGCTCTCCGGCCTGCCCTACCAGACGATGGATCAGGCGGAAATCAATGCCCGCCTCGCCAACCGCAACATGACGGTCCGCTCGCTCGGATCGTCACGTTTCGCGCTCTACGCCACCATCATCCGGCGACAGATCAAGCCGGCAATCGACGGCGGTTTCGACAACCCCTTCGCCGACGAGCTGAATGCCCGTTACATGGACGGGCTGCAGCACCGGACGATGTTCGTCAACGAGCTTTACGTGACCGTGATCCGCCGGCCGATGACCGGGCGCGCCGGCAAGGTCGACCGCATGTTCGACATCTTCCGCATGGCCGACAACGAGGTCGAAGCGCGAGGTGAAGCGCTACGCGACCTGAAGGACATGGTGTCCGGCATTGTCGGCGATTTCCGCTCCTACCGCCCGGAAGTCCTTTCCTGCGTCACCCGTGACGGTGGCCTCTATTCCGAACCGGCCGAGTTCTTCGCCAAGATCCTCGCCGCGGGCGACGAGCGGACGATGCCCCTCCCCCGCATGTCACTGGCCGATTACGTCGGGACCGGCCGGATCATGTTCGGCAGGAAGGCGACGGAGATCTGGTCGGCGGACGGCGCCACCTCAAAGGTCGCCGCCATGGTGTCGATCAAGGAATACCCGCCGATGACGACGCCCGGCCAGCTCGACGGGCTGCTGCGCCTGCCCTACGAGTTCATCGTCACCCATTCCTTCGCACCGGAAGATCGCACGACGGTCACCGAGGCGATCGCCACGATCAGCCGGCAGATTTCGAATTCCGACGATGGCGGCACGGCCGTCGAGGACGATATCGAAACAGCGCGCGACCGGCTGGCCTCGGGCGAAGTGGTGTTCGGCAAACATCACATGACGGTGGCGGTGCTCGAACGTGACCTGTCGAGGCTGAACCGCGCCGTCGCCGACGTCACCGCCGAGCTGGCGCGCATGGGCGTCGTGGCCGTGCGTGAAGACCTCAATCAGGAAGCAGCCTGGTGGGCGCAATTGCCGACCAACTTCTCCTACATCGCCCGGCAAGGGCTGATCTCGTCGGTGAACTTCGCCGGATTGTTCTCCGCGCACAATTTCCCGTCCGGCCAGACGCACAGGGTCCATTGGGGGCTGCCGATCTCGCTCTTGGAGACCACCAGCCAGACCGCCTATTTCTTCAACTTCCATGAGGCGGATGTCGGCAACTTCACCGTCATCGGCCCGACCGGCTCGGGCAAGACGGTGGCGCTTTCCTTCCTTCTCGCCCAGGGCATGCGCGTTAACCCGCGGCCGCGCTGCGTCTTCATCGACAAGGATCGCGGTGGCGAGATCTTCGTGCGCGCCATGGGCGGGCGTTATGAGCGACTTTCGCCGGGCGAGCCGACCGGCTTTGCGCCGCTGCAGCTCGAAGACACGCCCGCCAACCGCAGCTTTGGCAAGACGCTGGTCTCTTATCTCGTCACACCGTCGGACCGGGTGCTGAATGCCGAGGAGATGGCGGTCATCTCCGATGCGGTCGACAGCATCTACACCGATTTCGAACGACCACAGCGGCGCCTCGACATGCTGGCGGAAGCGCTTCGCGGCAGGATGCGGTCCGGCATTGGCGATCTCGCCGACCGGCTGAAGGAATGGACGACGGGCGACAAGGGCTGGCTGTTCAATAATCCGACCGACAAGCTGGATTTTGCCGGCTCGGTCATCGGCTTCGACATGACGGAGATCCTGTCCGACAAGCGCACGCGATCGGCGGCACTGCTATATATGTTCCATCGCATCCAGGAGATCCTCGACGGTCGCCCCTCGATGATCTTCCTCGACGAGGGCTGGCGCCTGCTCGATGACGAGGTCTTCTCCGGCTACATCAAGGACTGGCTCAAAACCATCCGCAAGATGAACGGCATCGTCGGCTTCGGCACGCAGTCGGCAGCCGACGTGGTGCGCTCCGACCTGCGCAACACGATCATCGAACAGACGATGACCAACATCTTCTTCCCGAACGCATCCGCGGACGAGGAGAGCTATCGCAAGGCGTTCAGCCTCTCGGAGAAGGAATTCCGCTTTGTGAAACAGGCGGACAAGACGAGCCGCACCTTCCTCATCAAGCACGCCCAGGACTCGGTGATCGCGCGGCTCGATCTTTCGGCGATGCCCGACCTGGTGAAGGTGTTGTCCGGGCGGCCGGAGACGGTGCGCGAGTGCCAGACGCTCCGCGAGACCTATGGCGAAGAGCCAGCCGCCTGGCTCCCGCATTTTTGTGGCTGGACGATCCCGGAGGCAACCGATGCGTAGAACGATCCTGTTCCTGCTTTCTGCCGCGCTCGTCATCGCCCCGGCGCCAGCGGCATTCGCCGACATTCCGGTCATCGACGACGATGTGAAGGAAAAGTGGGCGGAGGATGAAGGCCATTCCAAGCAGGACACCGAAACGCAATCCGACCAGCTCGAAGAGCAGACGGTGACGAACTGCAACATCTCCCAGAAGGAGAAGAACCGCCGCCTCTACCGCTCGCCGGCCCAGGCCGTGAAAGAGGACGCCAAGAACGTCGAGCTGATCAAGCACTATGCGGAAAAGTACAATGTGCCGGTCGGCCTCGCCTTGTCGGTGGCGCATGCAGAATCCGGCATCTCGACCTGCTCGGGCTCGCCGACCGGCGTGAAGGGCGTGATGCAGCTGACCAAGCGGACCGGCAAGGGCATGGGCTTCGACCGCGACATCAACGAGGAGAACATCGAGGGCGGCGTCAAATACCTCGGCATGGGCGTCAACAAGTGCGGCAGCACCGATTATGCCTGCCTTGCCTCCTGGTACAACGGCTCGACGGCGGCGGAGCAGAAGAATTGGGCCGGCAAGGTCGGCCGGAACCATGGTTGGTTTAATTCATTCGCCGGCGGCTCGAACATCGAGGACATCTCCTCGCCGTCCTATAAATCCTATGTCGATTACGGTTCCGGAGCGACCCGCAGTTCCAACAGCGCGGCGGCGGGCGCGGTCGACCGTGCCGTTTCGGGGATCGACGCAAGCACCGCACGCGTCCAGGAGGCGGGCCGCCGCATCGATGCGCTGTCGGCCTCGGTCGGCGCGTCGGAGATCTACCAGGATGCCTGGGACGACAACACGCAGGCCCGCGCGGTCAACGCCGAACTGCTGAACAACCTGATCACGGCCCGCAACCTGTTCAACGAACTACTTCAGGCGCGCATGCAGATGAACCTGTCGAAAACGTCCGAGACGGCCAGGACCCTCAAATCCGACACCAAGGTCAATCCCTACAGCTGTGATCCGGTCATTCTCGAAGAGATGAAGGTGCCGCGTGAGGACTGGCCGCGCTGCGCCACGGTCGCGGCCGCCGATGCCGAAACCTCGGTCCTGTCGTCCGAAGGCTCGGATGGCGCGATCGGCAACAATCTTCTTTCCATCCAGAACGCCGCCAACGCGGCCGAATAAGGGGGTTCCCATGAACAAGCTGCTCATCGTCTCCGCCGCCCTCGCCTTCTCGACGCCCGCGCTCGCCGATATTCCGGTGATCGACAACACCAATCTCGCCATCGCCAAGAAGAATGCCGAGAACACCGGCGAGATCATGAAAACCAACACCAACATCCTCGAAAAGACCAAGGAGATTCTCGGTGCGCTCTCCGGTAGCCGTGACGGTTCGATGGGCATCTCTTCGACCGGCCTCGGCGGCAATATGTCGGTCTCGGCCGCACCGTCCTTCTCCTCGATCATGAACGGCGGCACCCTGTCCTTCGGCGGGCTCGGCTCGGATGCGCAGAATATCGCCGCGACGCTGATCAACGGCCTGCAGCTGGTCAAGCAGGTCAAGGCCATCGTCGAAGGCGAGGATACCGGCGCGATGAACAATGCCTTTTCCGGCGCGGTCAACACCGTGGCGCTGCTCTCGGCGCTGACGCAGCAGGCAACCAAGGGCGTGTCGCAGCGCGAGCAATCGCTTCAGTCGGCCACCGGCCAGATCGGCTCGGCCGAGGACGTCAAAGGTTCGGTCGATGCCAACACCCGGATGCAGCTGGAGACAGCGCGCACCATCAACGAGTTGATCGGCGTGTCGAACGGCGCGGTCTCGGCTCTGAACACCGAAATGCAGATGCGGCTAACCCAGCAGTCGGAGACCGCCAAGATGCTGCAATACAAAGACATCAACCCGTTCAAGTGAGGCCGCATGCGATTGCCCGTTGCCATCATGCTCTCCGGTCTCGCGCTGCTCGCCGGTTGCCAGACCAAGGGCGAGAAGAAAGCCCCCTGTCTGCCGATCTCGGGCTACGTCGAGGCCGATGACCTGTGCGGTCCGGCCATGCCGGTCAACGACGTCTTCGCACCCGTCCTGAAGGAATAAGCGGATGGCAGCGACCACGATTATCTCGGATATTTTTTCCAAGCTCGACGCCATCGGCGAGACGTTCATCAAGAACGCCTATGACGGCCTCGCGCTGCAGGTGAATGTCCTGTTCGGGTCGATGCTGACGCTCTATGTCCTCTGGTGGGGTTACATGATCCTCGCCGGCCGCGACGGCTTTTCCGTGCCGGAAGCGGCGTGGCGACTCGGCCGCGCCTTCTTCATCTATTACATGGCGACGAACTGGGGGGCATTTTCCGCCACGCTCTACAAGCTCGTCCAGGAGGTCCCCAATCTGATTTCCGACACGATTATCGAGTCGATCGCTGGTTCGGGTGGGGCGCTCGATGGCGGGACAGGCGACACGACTGGCGTCGTGAAGATCCTCGACGCCGTCTTCGAGACCGCAGGTAAGATTTATGAGCAGGTGGCAACCGGCACCTTCGAATATGTCGGCGCTCTTATCGGTGCGATCGTCTTTGTCGTCGCGATGATCTTCATCGCCGTCGCGGCGGCCGCGATCCTCGCCGCCAAGCTGATGCTGTTCATCACCCTAGCGCTGGCGCCGGTGTTCATCATCCTGGCGCTTTACCGCTGGACCTTCCGCTTCACCGACGGCTGGCTGTTGCTGATGGTGAACCTGATGGTGACGCAGACCTTGATGATGGCGTTCCTCGCCTTCCTCTACCAGCTCATCGAACTGGCGATCAACACGGCCAACAATACCGCGACGGAAAGCAAGCTTTCCTATGTCGCTCCGTTCGTGATCGTCTGCCTGCTCGGGATCGTCGTTTTTCGCTTCATCCCCTCCTTCGCCGCATCCATCGTTGGAGGCAGCGTTTTGGGGCAAGGCGATTCCGCCTTTATCGGCGGCCGGCGCTCGGTCGCCTATGCTGAACGCCAGGTCAGCGGGCGCGCTCGTATGCTGCGTGCTGGCCTTGGACGCCGCCGAACATCGGCAGATGTGCAAGCAGCACGCGCACGCGCTATACAGCGAGAAACCGAGAAGAACGGGCAACTTTAGGGTAGTCTCTCATGCCCAATCTTGATAACTATAGTTTATCAGAAGGAGAAAGGCCGTGGATCACCCCTGGCAAGATGATCGGCGACGCTTCGCCGCCATGGACGCGCAAAACCGTCTCAACGAGGAAATGGCTAAAAGCGAACGCGCCGAATCCAAGAAAGGCGGTGGCTTCGGCTACCTGGTGTTCATGGTCGCTGTTATCTTCTTCAAGCCCTTCGCCGAGTATTGCGTCGATCTCTACAACACGCTGGCCGGATACGCTCATAGCCTCGCCGCCGTGTTCGGCTTTTGATCGAGGAGGGTTCGTAATGAGGAACATCGCCTCGACGATGATTGCGCTCGCCTTGCTTGTTCCCGGTACGGCATGGTCTCAATCGCCAAGCTCGATCCTGCCTCTGTTGACCGGCGCGTATGCACCGGCCGAAGGTGGCTGCGAAGCCGCGGCCGCAGCGTTCATCTATATCGAGGACAAGGGAATCGGTGCGAACAAGACCGCCGGCAAGGTTCTTTCCGTCAAACAGGATGGCGGAACGTATGTTCTCGATGTGCTGTGGGTCGAGGCCGGGTCTGATGAATCAGACGGCGATCGCGACACGGTCCGCATCGAGGTGAAGGATGATCGCTCCTTCTACTTCTCCAATACGGCGTCGAAGAAAACGCTGATGAAGTGGTGCAGTTAGGTCTTCGGACGACTGCACCACGGAGCTGAACGCTCCACGAATCCAGGCAAACCAGCACTCACCTCAGCACCGATTTTGGCCGGTAGAGGTGATCGCTCGGCCTAGCGAATAAACTATATTTAACTCCGCAGGATTGGCGGTTTATCGGAAGTCCAAATGAGCAACGCAGAGCCAGCCGAACATACACCCGAAACTCCGACGATCGATCTCACCGCCTACTGGAAAGCCGGCGCCTCTTGGGAGGCAGAGCTTTATCGGAAGGAGCGCCGCTCGCGGAAGGTCGCCTGGACTGTCGCGACGGTCGCCGGCGTCTCCACGCTGCTCAGCCTTTCGGCCCTCAATCTCCTCGTTCCTCTGAAGCAATTCGAAGCCGTGGTGGTGATCGCCGACAAGACCACCGGCTTCGTCGAGGTCGCCCGCTCCCTGAACGAGAGCAAGCTTTCCGAAAACGACGCCATCAAGACCGCCAACATCGTGCGCTACATCCGGGCGCGCGAGACCTACGATCCTCGGGCGTTGAAGGACAATTACGATCTCGCCCAGCTCTATTCGACGGGCCAGGCCGCGGCGGATCTCCGGCACGAGTTCGAGCCGTCGAACCCGCAGTCGAAAGACAAGGTGCGCGGCCGCAACTCCCGCATCGCCGTCACCATCAAATCGGTGTCGTTCCTAAACGCGTCCACGGCGACCATCCGCTTCTCGACGGAGACGCGACGCGACAACACGCTTCGACGCGAGCACTGGGTCTCGGTGGTCCGTTTCCGCTATACGACGGCGCCGTTAAAAAACGAGTATCGCTTCGACAATCCGCTCGGCTTCCAGGTCGTCGAATACAGGCGCGACCAGGAATCGTTGCCCGAGGTGCTTCCGGCAGACAAGGCGGCGCGCTGATGCGGACATCTCTCCTCGCCTTTGCCGTCATCTCGCTGCTGGCCATGTCGAACACCGTGACGGCCGCAGACCCGCGCATCCGCTACATCACCTTCAACAACAATGCCGTTGTAACCGTGCCGGCTGGGCTCGGCGTCTCGACAATGATCCAGCTCGGCAGCTCCGAGGTGATCGAGACGATCTCGGCCGGCGACACGGCCAGCTGGTCGATAGTCCCAAAAAAGGGCTCCGGCATCCTGTTCGTGAAGCCGCTGCGCGAGAACGCTGAAACGAATGTCAACATCGTCACCAACCAGCGCGTCTATGCCCTGCTGCTGAAGGGATCGGCCGCGGCGGACCTGCGCGCCGCATTCCAGGTGCGGTTCAAATATCCGGACGAAGACGTCAACGCCCGGCTGCTGGCCGCCGCCCAGGAAAGCGCCAAGGATCCGCTCCTCAAGGATCTCGATCCGAGCCGCCTGAACTACGACTATGTGTTCAAGGGCGACACCAGCCTTAAGCCGCGCGTCGCCTTCGATGACGGCACGCATATGTACCTGGAGTTTCCCGACGAAATTCCCGCCATCTTCGTCGTCGAGGGCAAGCGCCAGGAATCTCTCGTCAATCTGCGCACCCAGGGCAAGTACGTCGTCGTCGACAAGATCGCGGCGCAGTTCACGCTACGCGCCGGCGACAAGTGGCTCTGCCTCTATAACCGGCAGGCCAATCGCCAATCCTTCGATCTCATCGAGGACGCATACGGGCCGAAGCGTCTCGGCAGCAAAGAGGAACGCCAGCGATGAGCAAGATCGACTTCGACCATCTCGACGGGCAAAGCAGCGTGGCGAGCGACCGCAATGGGCGTCTCGGCAAGCTCGCCCTTCCCGTCCTGCTTCTCGTCGGCGTCGGCGTGCTTGCCTATGTCAACTGGCCCAGCGGTCCGCAGACCTCCAACCTGACCGAAGGCACCGGCGAGACCTTCGAGACCTCAAATACCAGCATCCGCGATTTCCCCGACGAGCCGGTAAAACAGGCGGCCGATCCGAACCTTGTGCAAATCCCGATTGACGACAAGAAGCCCGTAGATTCCGCCACAGTCGACGTCACCGTCAACCAGGGCGACGATCTGGAGAAGCTGCGCCAGATCGAGGAAGAGCGTCGTCGCGCCGAAGAGGAGCGGCTTCGGGCGGAAGAGGCCCGCCGGCGTGCCGAGGAGGATGCGCGACTTGCTGCGCTGGAGGCAAAGCGCCTCGAAAATGAGGAGAAGGCGCGCTGGGAACGGCTGCGCTCGGATCAGATCATCGTCGACGGCTCCGGCCGCGAGAGTCTGACTGCCGGCGACCAGTCGGTGACGATCGCCGATGACGGCCAGCTCGTCGCCGTTCCCGGCGCGGAAAGCGATGCCAACAAGGCGTTTCTTGCCCAGTCGGAAAAGCAGACCGCCGGCATGGTCAAGGCGACCCGCTTCGATCGCACCGACGCGCTCGTCGCCCAGGGCACAATGATCCGAGGCTTCCTGGAGACGGCGATCAACACCGACCTGCCGGGCATGGTGCGCGCCGTCGTGCGCGAGGATGTTCGGTCGCTCGATGGCGCTCGCATTCTCATTCCGAAGGGCTCGCGCCTGATCGGGGAATACAAGTCCGGCCTGGCGCGTGGCCAGAAGCGCATCTTCGTCGTCTGGTCGCGTGTCATCCGCTCCGATGGCCTGTCCGCCGAGATCGCCTCGCCCGGCGCCGATCGGCTCGGCCGAGCCGGATTGACCGGCGAGATCGACACCCATTTCTGGGAGCGCTTCGGTTCCGCGATCATGCTGTCGGTTATCGGCGGCGCGGCAGAATATGTCTCGGCCCTTGGCGATACCGCGACCGAAAGCGCCCGCTCGATCTCGACGGTCGATCCGATCACCGGCGCGGTCACGACGATCACCACCGAGCCGAGCCGCACGGCGGCCGAAGCGCGCTCCATCGCCGCCGAGAAGTCGTCGGCTATCCTCCAGGACATCGCCAACGAGGCGTTCAAGGAAAGCTCGAAGATCCCGCCGACGATCTATGTCGCCCAGGGTGAGTCGATCGTCGTCTATCTGCGACGCGACCTCGACTTCTCCGCCTTCTACGCCGACCCGGTCCGGCAGGAGATGATGCGGCTGAGGCGCGGGGGGCAAATCCGGCGCAACGTCGATCCGACGCCTTATTATCCAGTCGCGCCGGTTTACAAATGAAGCAGTTTCCGTTCCTCGATAAAGCGCTTGAGCGGTTGAAGCCGTTTCTTTCGGACGAGCGCGTCTCGGAGATCTCTGTCAACCGGCCGGGCGAGTTGTTCATCGAACGCCTTGGCGTCGGCGGCATGGAGCGTGTTGTCGATGCGCGGTTTTCCGCCGAATGGATAAGGACGCTGAGCGAGCGCGTCGCCGGCTCCACCAACCAGGTCGTCAACGACGAGCACCCGATCCTGTCGGCGTCGCTCCCGACCGGCGAACGATTCCAGTGCTTCCTGCCGCCGGCCGCCCCCGATGGTGGCGCGATCTCGATCCGTAAGCAGGTCATCCATGACATCGGCCTGGATGTCTACAAGAGCCGTGGCGCGTTCGAGCATACAAAAGTCGGTCGGCAGCTCATGCTTTCAGCGGCCGAGGAGGAACTCGCCGCCATGATGCAGGGCGATGTCGACGCCATGCTGTTTCTTCGGACTGCGGTGCGATCGCGGGTGTCGATCGCCGTCTCCGGCGGCACGTCGACCGGCAAGACCACGTTTCTCAACGCGCTCCTGAAAGAAGTGCCGGACGACGAACGCATCATCACAATCGAGGACACACGCGAGCTGAAGCCGATCACGCCGAACACGGTCGCGCTGCTGGCCTCTAAGGGCGATCAGGGTCGCGCCAAGGTGACGCCGCAGGAGCTGCTGGAAGCCTCGCTGCGCATGCGGCCGGATCGGTTGATGCTGGGCGAGCTGCGCGGCGCCGAAGCGTTTTCCTTCCTGCAGGCGATCAACACCGGCCACCCCGGCTCGCTGACGACGGTCCACGCCAATTCCGCACGCTCGGCCTATGACCGCCTGGCGCTGATGGTCATGCAGAGCGGCGTTGCGCTCGAAAAGCAGGAGATCATCGACTACCTGAAAGAGGTCATCCCTGTCGTCGTCCAGCTCGCGCGCCTTCCAGACGGCCGGCGCGTCGTCTCGGAAATTGTCTTCACCAAGGGAGACATCCTATGAACCCGGCGATCCTGCTGCTCGGATTGGTCATCGCTGCAGCGGCGGCGGCATTCGTTGCCTCCCTCGCCTATGCCGGCCTCTACTATGCTTTCGACAATTCGACATGGATGTTCCAGGCGCTGCAGGACGATTTGCTGGCGTCCTACAAGGCAGCGCGCCTCGACCTCGCCGCCGGCGACTGGCATCGGCCGGCGATAGCGGCCGCGGCCGGTCTATTCGCCGGCGGCACGATGCTGGTCACCGCCATGACCGGCAAGAAAAAGTCGACCGACGCCCGGTTTCTCGGCCCGCTGGAGGCGCGCGCCCTTGGCCTCACGCGCACCGGTGGCGTATTCGTCGGTCGGATCGGCGGCAGCCTGATCAAGGTTCCGGGCGGCTTCACCCAGCGCGGCTCCGGTCGGCGGCGGTTCCTGAAGCCGATGCTGTTCGGCGGCAAGAAGCTCTGGATCGACGGCGATGACGTCGGCGGCTTCGTCATCGGCCCTCCCCGGTCAGGCAAGGGCGCCTCGCTGATCGTACCGAACTGCCTGCTCTGGCCGGACAGCATCGTCGTGCTCGATATGCGTGGCGAGACCTATGAGGCGACGGCCGGCTTTCGCTCGAAATTCTCCCGCGTGCTGCGTTTCTCGCCGGCCGACGAAAACGGCGATACCGAATGCTACAATCCGCTCGACTTCGTCGCCATCGATCCCGATCAACGCGATATCGACATTAACTCGATCGCGACGGCGCTGCTGCCGACGCCGAAGGGCGACGCTTACTGGATCTCCGACGCCCGCGCGCTGTTTGCCGGCGTCACCTCATGGGTGTTGGAGAATCCCGATATTCTAGACAAGGACAAGAACCTCGGAACGGTCCTCAACGTCGTCGAGGGCGGCGATCAGTCGCTTCGGGAATGGTTGGAAGAGGTCGCCAATCCCGAGCTTCGCGCCGCCTGGATCAGCTCCTTCACCTATACCACCCTCGCCCGTTTCGCCGTCATGGCCAGCAAGCAGTTCGATGGCGTCTACGGTTCGCTCGCCGCGGCCGTGCGGCCGTTCAAGAACAACCGCATATTGCGCGCGACGGCGCGGTCGACCTTCGACATTCGGGCGATGCGCCGCGAGAACATGAGCCTCTATCTCGATTTCCGGATCCAGCAGATCGCCTCGATCGGGCCGATCTTCAATGTGCTCATGGTCCAGTTCATGGACTACATGTCGCGCAACATGATGAAGCGCGGCGAGCGTCGGGTACTGGTCCTGCTCGATGAATTCCAGAACCTGGGCAAGCTTGAAAACGCACTGACGGTCGCGACCGTCCTTGGCGGCTATGGCATTCCCTGCTGGTTCTTCGTGCAGTCGCTGCGATCGATCGACAACGTTTATACGCGCGAGGGCCGGCAGACCCTCGTCAACTCCGCCCGCGCTCAGATTTTCCTTGGCGCACAGGATCCGGAGGACCAGCGCTATGTGTCGCAGCTGCTCGGCGAGCGGAAGGAGGTGACGGTCGACAAGGCGGTCTCCACCGGCGTGACGCTGTTCGATCGAAAGGGTGCGACCATGTCCCACAAGACCACGATGCGGCCGCTAATGCGGCCGGATGAGCTGGGCGCGATGAACGAGACCCGCTGCATCATCAAGCTTCGAAATCAACAACCGATATTCGGCGTTCGGAATTACTATTATGCCGATAGGGAGCTTGCGAAGCGCGCGTGGCTGCAGACGCGAGCGCCATCGAGTAAAACGCCGATCGATGGCCCCAGCAATTTCGAGTTCGAAACATCAGAGGCTGGACCGTCCCCCGTCAGCGCTTCTCAGAGCATACCGACACCCGGGGCAAAATTTGTTGCAAATAGCTCGGCCGTTCTCAGAAATCCGCCGAGTCAATTGCAGCCCGAGCAATTTCATCAACTGCCCGATGCTGCCAGTGAGCCCCAGCGCTCCGGCCAGAACAGCGACCCACCTTGCGCTAGCCCAGCCCCGGACTTTAGATCGGCGTTGGACGCAAGCGCTCTACGAAAGGCCGAGGCAGATCAATCGATCGAGAAGATCTTGACCATACTCAAAACCTCTCCCGGGAAGAGGCGGGCGGCGAACAAGGTTCGGAAAGAGGTCACGTCTGCGCTTGCCGACGAGTGAGCTCAAATTCACCCGGATGTTCCGAACCTGATTCTTTTCACTGTCTCGGCTCAGCGAATATAGCTGCCGCCGTTGACATCCAGCGTTGCACCGTTGAGCGAGTCCTGTGAATGACGCAACAAGAAGGCGACAAGTTCGGCTATTTCAGTTGGTTCCGCCATATCCCCTATTGGAATTTCCCCTACAGCTTCTACCTCGTCATGGGCGGCGATGTATTTCTCTGTCATCTCAGTGCGGACTAGACCCGGCGCGATAGACATCGCCATTACCCCCTCCCGACCGAAGCTATAGGCGATGGATTTGGTGAGATTGATGAGCGCGGCCTTGGTCGCGCCATGCGGCAGCATATCGGGGGTGGAGCCTCGCTGACCGGCCTGGCCGGCCATGTTTACAATGCGCCCACCACCTTCGGTTCGAAAATGCCTAATCGCCTCCCTGCAAAGGTCGGCCGCTGCAAAGACATTTAGTTGGAACTCCCTATGCCAGGCGGCCTTCCAGTCCGCGGACGAGTGCTCTATTGGAATTTCAGTGCGAATACCCGCATTGTTGACGACGCCGTGAACACGCCCCGCGAATGCGATGGCCTTTCGCCAAAGCGCGCACGGCCCGTCCACGTCCGAAAGATCGGCTTGCACCACCAAGCCGTTGCCCCCAACACGGGCCAATAGAGTCTCCGCGGCATGCTCGTCCTGAAAATAGTGGATGATTGGCCGCGCACCCTCTAGTGCGAGGCGTTCTACGATCGCAGCGCCTATACCGCCTGATGCACCAGTAACCAGGACTGTCTGTCCCCGCAAAGGCTTATCCATGTATCGCTCCATTAGTTGTGACGCCTTCTCGGATTTCCACAAACGCCTTGGACCACGAGAAGACACAATCGGCTGGCAAGTACCGCATCACGCGATCTGATCGGAAGAAACTCCTCAAAGTAGAAGATCGTGGACCGAAAACAGTCAGCGCAATTGTGGTGTCCGTTGCGACGAGAACAGGCCTCTATTTGGAAACGAAGGCACGACAGGAAACGAAATCTAGCGAAACCAAACGAAACGCGGGCCAATAAACCTTTGTTAAACAACGGAAAGTTTTTTCTCCCTCCGCCGAACGACGGGAGTGATTTCAAAGAATTATTCAAACGGTTGGCCGCGGCGGGAGCGGGACGGCAGCTGGGCAGCGATGGGTTTCCAGCAGGGCCATGGACGCCCGAGTTGCTTGCAGAGGCGATTTCCCAAATTGATTCCAACCGGATAGGGGTCGACCTGCGGACGGTGCAACTTTGGTTTCAGGAGAACGACAAGGGAATTAGCACTGCCAACATTCGTTGGCTGGCAAGGATTTTTGGGTGCGATGATCCGGTATCAACCGGCGATTGGCAGATGGAGCTGAGCGCGGCCCAGGCTCGATTAACGGCCAAGAGGCGAGAAGGAAGAAAAGCTGGAAGCAACATGGCAATGGGGCTTCCAGGTCTGGTACAGACTGCGACCGCCACTGATGAGACGGTATCCGCGGCAGAGTTGGCACAGCATGTTGATGCGAAGGGGCCAGGTCGTGGTTTGGATTTGGCAATGAGGTCAGAGGCGCTTTTTAGTCGCGGCTCTCCGTTGAACTTACCGGCGGGCGTATTTGCAGGTGCCACCGCGCTTGGTTTTTTGTCATATGTTACGGGAGTTCATAGCGCGACTTACGACCGAGTGGACGGCGTCGTCAAACAAGTCGGATTTCTCTGGGCGCCAAACTGGACATTCCTCTTCATGGTGTTCCTGCCATTATTCTTCGGATTCGTTATCGAGCTCCTAGCCTTCTGGAAATTTGAGGCGCGTTTGAAGCTTGTGGCGCAGAGCGACCAGATCGAAAGCCACAATGCCTGGGCGCGCACCGTAGGAAGCGCGTCCTCAACCTATTGGGCAGTTTTCTTGGTATGTTTGGTATTCGCAGGTATAGTTCAGTGGGTCGAAGTGTGTTTGATTCCGCTCATGAAAGGCAACGGGGACTATGCTATCGATTGGGGAAAAATAGCGATCGTTCGCCCTGATATCATATCAGTACCCGAGGCGGTTCTGTTCACGGGTTTTTCTTATTTGTACATGGCAATATCGTTCTATGTTTTCTTTGTAGGCCTCATTTTGCTTTACACGATCGCATATGATTTCTGGAAAATCAAAGAGAAGTTGAAAGATCAGCCTGAGGTGAATTCTCAATGCGATCTCAATGAAGTCGGCCTAACGATCATACGTGGGACTTTTCGATGCACTGTTTTAGGGATTTTGATCGCCATATGCATGAAGATCCAAAGCTCTTACTTGACATCGACTGGCGAGAATATTGCTGCTTGGTTCGTCGGCGACATATCTTCGGCCATTTATGGAGACAAAAATATGAACAGCGCGATCGGTTATAGCATGCCGACGCATTACAGCAGCCTTCTTGTCGTTATTTCTACCTGTATTGTGTTCTTGTTTGGCGCCCTCCGTCTAGATATCGGAAACCAGTTCCGTGTGACCTTGTGGAAGATGTCGACGGTCGTGGCGTTGCTCGTTGCAGGCTACTTATTGATTGGTGCCTTTGCTGGCTTTTCGATTCTTCTGAGTATTGGAGTGCTTTTCGCACTTTACGGCCTGTTTGATCCAGGGCTCGGGCGCTGGCAGACGAGTGAGTTAGGAAGCAAACTGAATGTATCATAATTGGCTTGATCGTTGGGATGAGCGGCGGGCACAGCGCGGTGAGGAAGCAAAGAAGGCAACGGTCTTCGCGCTCGACGCGGAACGCGCCTTTTCAGGTGCCGAGAAGGTAGGGAGTATCGAAGAGTTCGGTCTCCTTGCAGACCAAGCCTTAGCCGATCGGGCTTTTTTTGATGAGCCGAATGGAAGCGATCACGGCTTTCAAACGCAAGATGGGTGGCTCAAATTTCCATCTGACTCAACCACTGACATTGCTGAGAATAATGTCGTTTGGGCGAAGATCACGGAAAGTGGATCGCTCGACCACGCGATGGTGGTTTTTCACCATTGGAATGCAAGCGCGCGGAATAGTCAGCTTGCCAGGTTTTTTTCCAAGCGCGGCATAACGGTTATCGAGATTGCGATGCCATATCACTTCGAGCGCAGCCGTCCGGGGTCCGCGCACGCCGATTACATGCTTAGCCCAAATCTGGGTCGAACGATCCAATCAATAAGGCAGGCGGTATGGGATGGGCGAAAACTCATACGTTGGCTGGAGAGCGAAGGCTACAGAGAGATCTCGGTTCTCGGTATGAGCCTGGGCTCCTGGGTCGCCGGACTCATCGCGGCTCACGACTCGGCCGTTTCTAAAGCCTCGTTGTTTCTGACGGCTGGAAGCCTAGCGGATATGGTTTGGACCGGCCGTGCGACACGTTCGATACGAGATAGCCTCAAGCCCAGTATTGATCTGACGGATCTCAGGAGAGTCTGGGCGCCGCTCAACATGGAAAATTATGCGGATCGTTTAGCGCGTCGGGATCTGAACCTTCACATTGTGTTGGCGAAGCGAGATAAAGTGGTGTTGCCAGAACTTTCGGAGAGGTTCGTGCAGACGCTGACCCGCGCCGGCGCTAAGGCTGGCATTTTGCGTTTGAACTGTGGTCACTATTCGCTCGCCATGCCGCCTTATATTTTGCTGGCGGGTATGAACTTGAAGCGGTTTCTGTCGTGATGACTCCTTACACTAAAAAGCCAGACCATTTTTAGCTGGATTTTTCCGCGGAAGATTCCTGGCTGGGGGAGAAGAGAGGTATCCTCACCAGGCTTAAGAACGACTGCGTATCAACAGGCGAGCGCGGGAACACTCGTCCAGAACGCCATCAAACATGGGAAGTTCCACGGAACGATCGCCGCCATCCGGAACAACTTGTCCGCTCTGGTTCACTCCTTGGCGGGCAAATAGCAGAGCGTTGAAGGACCGCGCGCAGCTCTTCGGCATGCGGCCAAGCCTCTATCGCCCGTCAGGCCGAGCGCGGCGACGATGCCGACAGGTACGTTCTCACGCAGTGACGTCGCCCTCGCTTCGGGCAGCATCTGCGGGCGACAATGACTCGATGATGCGGCAATCTGCAACCGTGCCGCATCTGCAGGTGTCGATGATCCGGTCGAGCTCGGTTTTCAGAGACAAGAGATCGCTGATCTTGCGCTCGACCTCCGTTCGATGAAGCTTGGCGATGTCATCTACCGCCGCACAGGACTGGCTGCGGTCGTCGGAAAGACGCAGCAGTTCCTTGACCTGGTCAAGAGAGAACCCCAACTCGCGCGCCCGTCGAATGAAGCTGAGACGATTGAGATGCGCGGGCTCGTAAGAGCGATAGTTCCCGTCGGTGCGCGCGGGCGACGGCAGTATTCCGCTCTTCTCGTAGAACCTGATGGTCTCCACGCTGGTGCCCGTCGCCTCCGCGAGGCGGCCTATTGTGAGTACCTTGCTCATCTCAACCCCATAGTGACTACGGGGTCTAACTAGCCCGGTTTCTGTGCGGCGTCCACACGACCCTCATCTGACGCGGTCGATCTCCCCTTTGACGAGGGCCACAAACCCTTCACGGCTAAAATCAACCAATGGCTTGCCGTTGACGAAGAATGTCGGCGTCTGCTGGACCTTGTTCGCCTCCACATCGGCGATGTCCGCCTTCAGCACCTTGTCGACTTCAGGCTTCACGCTTTCCAGGCGCGCGGCCATGAGGTCAAGACCGACCTCCTCGGCAATTACCCATGCGCGCTTCAGGTCCGGTTGCCCGTGGACCGCCCATTCCGGCTGCTTCGCCATCAGGGCCGTCAGGACTGGCTCGAACTTGTCCTGCTTACGGGCGGCCTCCAATATTCTGACGACTTCATCCGAGCCTTCATGGAAAGGCGTGTAGCGGATGACGATGCGGACATCGTCGGGATAGGTGGCGAGAACGTCTTTCACCAGCGGATAGAATGCACGGCAGGCCTCGCATGACGGGTCGAGAAACTCGACGATGGTCACCGGAGCGTCGATCCGACCGAGAATGGGCGAGTGTGGCCGCACCAGCGTACTCTCGACCGCTGGCACGGCGGCGGCTTCCAGTGCCTTTTGGGAGGAATACCAGTAAGCGCCACCACCGAACGCGGCAATGGCGATCAAGACGGTAAGGCTGACAACAAGACGTCGGTTCATTTGCTGGTATTCCTTCGGATGGCATGAAGCAGGATCGTGATGGCGGCAAAGGCCGCGAACGAAAGCACGGGGAGCGGAACCCATCCGAAGACGGTCATCTTCGCGTCGGCACAGGATGGTCCCTGTCCGCAAGGCACGATGCCCTCGGGGATCAGGCCGTAGTAGAGGAGCACATGGTAGCCTGCGATCGACAGCCCGCCCAACGCCAACGGCAGGGCGTATCGCCAAATCCCGTTGTCGGCGCTTAGCGCCGCGATAGCCAGGATGACCGCAAGCGGAAACATGAAGACCCTCTGGTACCAGCAGAGAATACAGGGAGCCTGCCCCATTATCTCACCGACGAACAACGCTCCGCCTGAAGCGACAAGCGAGATCAGCCAAGCCAGAAAGAGCGCCGACCAGCCGGATTCGTGAGATGCGTTGTGAGTGCGGTTCATGCGATTCCGAATTGTGCCATTAAAGAGATCAGATTCTGCACCCTGTACCGACTACAGGGTCAAGAGGCAGTCAGTGTTCCTCATATTCGTCATGGAGGTTGTATTCGGGCCATCTGTCCCTGGGGATGAGGTCTCCCAGACGGAACTCGAAGCCTGTGACGCTGGCGTGATCCGGTGCGAGGGTGCATCTGAATTGAAGACGATACCACTGCCGTTTGCTCTGCAGCGCCGCGCCGTCAGCGGTGAGAACATCGCCGGCCATCACGGGATCGCCGATCGCGAAAATCCTCACATATTCGGCCTCGATCTCATCGCTCCAGGCGCTGACCTGTGCCATTGCCTCCAGGCCGCAAAGTTGCTCGACCTGGTCGGTGGGCAGGAGCGTGGAAAGCTCTTCCCGTGCCTCACGGCTACGGGCGTCCACCAGCACGTCTCCGGACAGCATGCGGGTCGCTTTGACCATCGCCGGCGCGGCAATGTCGTCGCGCTTGCTCTCTCCATCGCCGGCCGGTTCGATCTCGTCGTTCGGCTGACCTCCAGTCTTCTCTTGCGCTCCCTTTCCATTTTGCGGAGCCGTGACGATCTCGACGTCAATGGACCTCTCCTCGAAGACTTTATGTTGCGAGGGAGGCGGCAACAGGAGGATAAAGGCGCATGCGGCGGCGTGCAGAAGCCCGGATAACGCAAGGCCCCACCAGTTAGGGCGCGGGGCGGTCCGTCGCTGCCCATTCATCGTTTATCGGCTTTCACCCGTACATCGCTCGATAGCCACGCTATGGAGCTTCCGCCATCTCTTTGAACCCTGTAGCCGGTACAGGGTCAAGCAATACGGTCCGGCTTGGTATGCACGACCTGCAAAAATCGGGCCTTGAGTCTGTAGCCACTACAGGGTGTAGGCAGAGACGATCATGAGTGCGAGTGACCTGGACGCGACAATGGAACCAATCAAGAATATCAAGTACCGCGTCGGCGGTATGGATTGCGCGAGCTGTGTGGCGAAGATCGAGAACGCGGTCGGACGCCTGCCGGGCGTGGACTATGTCGGCGTCTCGCTTTCCTCCGGCACCTTGACCGTTCGGCCAGGTCAAGACTTCTCGAAAGGCACCGTGGAGCGGCAGGTGAAAGCTCTCGGCTTCGCCATCGCGCCCGAGGGCGCGCCACTCGTTCCCAGCGACGACGGCCCAGACCGTCAGCACTTCGATCCCGTCGACGGCCCCTGGTGGAAGACGCGCAAGGCCCTGCTCACCGCGGTGAATGGCGCGGCCCTGGCGCTGACATACATCGCACATCTTATCTTCCCCGCGGTTCCGCAATGGATATTCGTGCCGGCGCTGGCCATCGGCGTGGTTCCGGTCGCGCGCCGTGCGATCGTGGCCGCCATGACCGGTACGCCGTTCTCCATCGAGATGCTGATGGCGATCGCGGCCATTGGGGCGATGATCATCGGTGCGGCCGAAGAAGCCGTGATGGTCGTCTTCCTCTTCCTGGTCGGCGAGCTTCTGGAGGGTGTCGCGGCAAGCCGCGCGCGGGCAAGCATCCGCAGCCTTGCCGACCTTGTCCCAAAGACGGCATTTGTAGACCTCAACGGCGAAACGAAGGAAGTACAGGCGGAAACCCTGGCGCTTGGAAACGTCATTCTCGTCCGTCCCGGCGACAGGATCGCAGCCGATGGCTCGATCGTCGAAGGCAGTTCCGCGATCAACGAGGCCCCGGTTACGGGGGAAAGCGTTCCGAGGCAAAAGACGGTCGGCGATGCAGTCTTCGCAGGAACGATCAACACGGATGCTGTGCTCCGGGTGAAGGTCACGGCGGTCGCGGGCGACAACACGATTTCGCGGGTCATCCGCCTCGTGGAAGAAGCGCAGGATAGCAAGGCTCCGACGCAGCGGTTCATCGACCGCTTCTCGACGTACTACACCCCGGCAGTCCTCGTCGTCGCCGCCCTTGTTGCGACGATACCTCCACTTGCCATGGGCGGAATTTGGTCGGAATGGGTTTACAAGGGCCTGGCCATCCTCCTCATCGGCTGCCCCTGCGCGCTCGTGATCTCGACACCCGCGGCCATCGCAGCCGGTCTTTCGGCCGGTGCAAGGCGCGGCCTGCTGATCAAGGGCGGGGCCATCATCGAGACCCTGCGAAAGGTGACCCTCGTTGCCCTCGACAAGACCGGAACCCTGACTGAGGGCAAACCGAAGGTGACGGATGTCGTCGCGGTCAGCCGCTCCGAAAGCAAGGTCCTGTCGATGGCCGCTGCGCTAGAGGCCGGCTCCAGCCATCCCCTCGCGGTCGCCATCCTGGAGCGTGCGAAGGCCGACCGCGTTCCGGTCCCGCCAATATTCGGCGCGAAGGCCATTGCCGGCAGGGGCGTGAGCGGTTCCATCGGAGGTGAGCAGGTCAAGCTGCTGTCGCCGAAGGCGGCGCTGTCCGAAGTTCCCATCGACCAGGCGTTGCTGGATCAGATCGACGTCATGAACGGCGAAGGAAAGACTGTTTCGATCCTGCTGGCAGGCAATTCCGTGGCAGGCCTGATCGCTATGCGTGACGAAGCACGGGATGACGCCGTCGCCGGACTTCGGATGCTGAAAGCGGACGGTATCGAAACGCTTATGTTGACGGGCGACAACGAGCGGACCGCAAAGGCCGTCGGCTCCGGTCTCGGGATCGATGTCCGCGCCAGCCTGATGCCGGAGGACAAGCAGAAGATCGTCCGGGAGAAGCAGCGCGACGGCTTCGTCGTGGCCAAGGTCGGCGACGGTATCAACGACGCGCCGGCGCTGGCGGCAGCGGACATCGGGATTGCCATGGGCGGAGGCACGGATATCGCGCTCGAAACTGCCGATGCCGCGGTTCTTCACGGCAAGGTGTCCGATATCGCCAACATGATCTCGTTGTCTCGCGCGACCATGGGAAACATCTGGCAGAACATCGCGGTCGCGCTCGGCCTCAAAGCCGTTTTCCTCGTCACGACCATTTTGGGCATTACGGGTCTCTGGCCCGCCATCCTCGCCGACACGGGGGCGACCGTGCTCGTTACCATGAACGCCATGCGCCTGCTCGCATGGAAAGGCCAGAACACGAACTGAGATCGATGAAACGATGCGTATCCTGATAACCGCTCTGCTTCTCCTTTTGCCGACATCTGTGCTCGCGCACGAGTTCAAGGCAGGCAGCCTGCTGATCGACCACCCCAAGATCGTCGAGACACCGCCCGGCGCCAAGGTGGCCGCTGGCTATCTTACAGTCGTCAATTCAGGGGAGGGCGAAGACCGGCTTCTTGCGATCGAAAGCACGACCATTTCGCGGGTCGAAATGCACGCCTCGACGATCACCGACGGTGTCGCCCGGATGAAGCAACTGGAAAGTGGACTGCCAATCCCTGCCGGCAAGTCGGCCAGTCTCGGCGACGAGGGGACGCATGCGATGTTCATGGACCTCACCAGGCAGTTGAAGGCGGGCGAGAAGATCGAAGCCGTGCTGGCGTTCGAGAAAGCAGGCCGCGTTCCCGTCGTCTTCAATGTCGAGAAGCGCTCGGCACAGAAGGTCGAGCGTCATGAACACCAGTAGGTCGAAAGTCTTGCGGACGATCCGCTGGGTGAGTTGGGGTTTGATTGCCGTCCTCTCGACTGTCCTTGCCGTCCTATGGGCGCAGGTTCGCTTCAGCACGGAGGCGGAAGCGAAACCCTACGCCACGCCCTTCCAGTTGACTGACCAGAACGGCGCGACCGTTACCGAGCGCGAACTGCTGGGTAAGCCGTCGGCGTGGTTTTACGGCTTCACGCATTGTCCGGACGTTTGCCCTACGGCCCTTGCCGAGATGGCGCAGGTGCTGAAGGAACTCGGGCCGGAGGCCGACAAGCTGCGCGTCGTCTTCGTCAGCGTCGATCCCGCGCGCGACACTCCGGCAATCCTCAAGGACTACGTCGCCTACTTCGACGAGCGCATCGTCGCCCTGACCGGCGAGGAGCGGCAACTGCAGCAGATGACGAAGGCGCGCTACATCTTCTACAAGAAGGTCGGCGACGGGGACAGCTACGAGATGGATCATACCGCGGGCATCCAGCTCGTTCGGGCGGACGGTCGCTTTTTCGGGACGCTCGACAGCCATGAAAACGCGGACGTAAAGCTGCAGAAGGTCCGACGGTTGATCGGCGAATGACACCATGATCGACATAGCGGCAATTGTCGTCGTCTGGGGATACATTCTCGGGTTTCTTTATCTGACGGCCCGAACCGCGCGACGGTCTGGCAAGCCGGTTTGGCTGTTCTCGGCCGGACGCGAGCGCCAGACCGTTCCCGCCATGCTTTTCCGCACGGCCTTCGTTCTCGGCGGCATCCTTCCGCTGATAACGATGTGGGCCGAGGCAACCGGTTCGCCGAACACGCTCATAAAGCGGTTGGGTGCCGATGAAACGGTGGCGGTGGCAGGACTTTTGATGGCGGCGTTCGGCGCGGCACTGGCGCTTTACGCGCAGAACTACATGGGGAACTCCTGGCGAATAGGCGCGGCTCAAGGTCAGTTGGGCGCCATCGTTTCCGGCGGTCCGTTCGCCTATTCCAGGAACCCGGTGTTCGTCGGACAGATCGCGTTGTTCTGCGGGCTGGCGCTGGTCTATCCAACCCTTGCTCAGCTCACGGTCGCGCTTGCCATCGTCGCGGCGGCGAAACTCCAGGTTCGTGTCGAGGAGAGGGTTCTCGCACATGATCTCGGTGAAGCCTATGTGAGCTATTGCCGTCAGGTCAGGAGGTGGCTGTAGGTGCAGAACCGCCCCATCGATGGACTGCTTGAAACCGCTGACATGCCGCGCGCTTCGGGCGAATAGTCCTTGCCGGCTGGAACCAACGAAACCACTCGCCGGCCGATGCTTGACACAAAAACGGGGTACGCGCATATACAGCCCATGGGGTCGCGATCACCCCACGAGGCGACATGCCGAAGAATCGCGTCCATAAAACCGCAACAACGGAGGGACGCGTCATGCCGTCATTTCTCGAGATTTCTCCTGACAAGCTGAACCGCCTGATCGGAACGCCAAGCGCGCCCGTCATCATCGACGTGCGCACGGACGAGGATTTTTCGCGCGACCAGAGGCTGGTGCCCGGATCGATACGCCGGCGCTACGAGGATGTCGCCGCTTGGTCCGGTACGGTCGCCGGACCTGCCGTCGTCGTTTGCCAGGCGGGCCGCAAGCTCAGCCACGGCGTCGCGGCCAATTTGCGGCATACGGGGCGCGCCGCGGAGGTGCTGGAAGGCGGCTTTGAAGGCTGGACAAGCTTCGGCGGCGCGGCCGTGCCGAGTGAAAAACTGCCGCCGCGCGATCCGCAGGGCCGCACGGTCTGGGTCACGCGGTCCCGCCCGAAGATCGACCGCATCGCCTGCCCCTGGCTGATCCGGCGCTTCGTGGATCCGTCGGCGGTCTTCCTGTTCGTACCGGCCGCAGACGTCTCCCTGGTCGGCGAGAGGTTCGGCGCGATGCCCTTCGATATCGAAGAGGTGTTCTGGAGCCACCGCGGCGAACTCTGCACCTTCGACTTGATGATCGAGGAATTCGGTCTGGCGTCCGAGCCGCTCTCGCGCCTCGCCACGATCGTGCGTGGCGCCGATACCGCCCGTCCCGACCTTGCGCCGGAAGTGGCGGGGCTGCTTGCCGCGTCGCTCGGCCTGTCGCGCATGTTCAATGACGACCTGCAACAGCTCGATGCCGGCATGCTGCTCTACGACGCCTTCTATCGCTGGTGCCGCGATGCGACCGGCGAGACCCACAACTGGCCGAACCAGAAGCGGGGCCAGTGAGATGGCGGGAATCGTCAATGAAACCTCCGCTTCCGTGGAGACGGGGTCGCATGGCATCTCCCTGTCGGAGGCGGTGAGGGTATGGGCACGAATCGCCGCGCTGAGCTTCGGCGGCCCGGCCGGGCAGATCGCGATGATGCACCGCATCCTCGTCGACGAGAAGCGCTGGGTTGGCGAGCACCGCTTCCTGCACGCCCTGAACTATTGCATGCTGCTGCCCGGTCCGGAGGCGCACCAGCTCGCCATCTATATCGGCTGGCTGATGCACCGCACGCTCGGCGGCCTGATCGCCGGCGCGCTGTTCATGCTGCCGGGTTTCCTGTCGATCCTCGCCTTGAGCTACGTCTATGCAGCCTTCGGCAACGTCACCCTCGTCGCGGGCCTGTTTTTCGGCCTGAAGGCCGCGGTGCTCGCAGTCGTTATGCAGGCCGTGTTCCGCATCGGAAGCCGGGCCTTGAAGAACAGGGCGATGCTGGCGATCGCCGGCCTGGCTTTCGTCGCGATCTTCTTTTTCCGGGTGCCGTTTCCGCTTATCATCGCCGCCGCCGCGCTCACCGGCTTCCTCGCCGGCCGCTCCGGGTCATCGCTGTTCACGCTCGGCGGCGGCCACAAGGCGGGCGCGGGCGCGGTGCTTGCGGACAAGGATTCCCTCCTGGGGGAAGAGACGCCGCCGCACGCGCGGCCGAACCTCGCCTGGTCGTTGAAGACATCGGGCGGACTGGCCTTCGTCTGGCTGCTGCCGGTCGCCGTTCTCCTGATCGGCCTCGGCCCCGACAACGTCTTCTCGAAGATCGCGGTGTTCTTCAGCCAGATGGCGGTCGTCACCTTCGGCGGCGCCTATGCCGTGCTCGCCTATGTGGCGCAGGAAGCCGTGCAGAACTTCGGCTGGCTCAAGCCCGGCGAGATGCTCGACGGCCTCGGCATGGCCGAAACCACCCCCGGGCCTCTCATCATGGTGGTCCAGTTCGTCGGCTTTATGGGAGCCTATCGGGAGCCCGGCACGCTCGATCCGATGCTCGCCGCGACGCTGGCGGCGATGCTGACCACCTGGGTGACGTTCCTGCCGAGTTTCATCTGGATTTTCCTCGGCGCGCCGTTCATCGAGACGCTGAGGGGCAATCCTGCCCTGACGGGCGCGATGTCCTCGATCACCGCGGCGGTCGTCGGTGTCATCCTCAATCTGGCCATCTGGCTGGCCCTGCACGTGCTGTTTCGCGAAGTCGACGACCATGTCTTCGGCCCCCTCGTCGTCGAGGTGCCGCGTCTTCTTTCCGTCGATCTCGCGTCGCTGACCCTGACGGTGCTCGCTGTCGTCGCCCTGTTCCGGCTGAAGCTTTCCGTCGTCGCAACGCTCGCGATCTGCGCGTCGGGCGGCATCGCCTGGACGCTGCTGACAAGCGCCGCCGCGGCATGAGCGAAAGCAAAATGACCGCCTCCTCCCTGCAAACCGCCGCGGCCCGCGGCCGGATTCCAGCCACCGTCTGGGTCCTCGGGATCGTCAGCCTGCTGATGGACGTCTCCTCGGAGATGGTCCAGACGCTCCTGCCGTTCTATCTCGTTTCCGTCCTCGGCGCCTCGGCGCTTGCCGTCGGCTTCATCGAGGGTCTTTCGGTGGCGATCGCCACCACGACCAAACTTTTCTCCGGCATCATCGCGGACTGGACGCGGCGCCGAAAGGCACTCGCCGTCCTCGGCTACGGCCTCGGCGCCCTGTCGAAACTCGCCTTTCCCTTCGCCACCTCCGTCGGCTGGATCGTCGCCGCCAAGGCGCTGGACCGCGTCGGCAAGGGCATTCGCGGCACCCCGCGCGACGCGCTGATCGCCGACGTCACGCCCCAGGAGATCCGGGGAGCCGCCTTCGGCCTTCGCAAATCCCTCGATACGGTGGGCGGTTTCATAGGCCCGCTTGCCGCGATCGGGCTGATGTTCGCGCTCGACGGCAACGTGCTGGCGATCTACTGGATCGCGGTCGTCCCGGCATTCCTGTCCGTCTTCATCCTGGTGATCGGCGTCAAGGAACCCAGGGAACCGGTGGCGGCGAAGGCCGCGGCCCTGCCCCTTCGCATCAGCGATATCATCCGGCTCAACAGCTCGGTCTGGCTCGTCATCATCGCCGCCTCGATGCTGACCTTCGCCCGTTTCAGCGAGGCCTTCCTGCTCCTGAAGTCGCAGGAGGCAGGTTTTATGCCGGCATGGATCCCGGTCACCATGGTCGTCATGCATGCGGTCTACGGGCTGACCGCCTATCCGGCAGGCCGGCTGTCGGATGCAATCGGGCGGTCCGGCATTCTCGCCGCGAGTGTCGGCGTGCTGGCCTTGGCCTACGTCGCCCTGGCCTTCGCAGGCTCGATCCCGATGTTCCTAGTCGGCGTGGTCCTCTGGGGCCTCCACATGGGCCTCTCCCAAGGGCTGCTTGCAACGCTCATCGCCGACGCGGCGCCGCCAAGCCTCAAGGGCACGGCGTTCGGGGTCTTCAACCTGATGACCGGCATCGCCGTTTTGACCGGCAACGTCATCGCCGGCCTGCTCTGGGATTCCTACGGCTCGTTCGGAACATTCGGGGCCGGTGCAGTGCTGTCGCTGATCGCTTTGCTGATCGTGACGCTGGTGTGGCGCTGGAGAGTGCTGAAGTCAAAAGGGTAGCCCGTCGGGTCTGCGTAGGACAATATTGCCGGAACATTTGGTATTCGCGATTGTGTGCGGGCCGTATCAATGCGAACTATGCGATGGCCGATGCATCCATCGTAGCGTGATCCTAATCTCGCCAACGGTCGAAGCGCGTTGACATCGACAATATATCCTGTAATCTGGATATATGGATAGCAACACAGCGATCGCGGCGCTCGGCGCCTTGGCGCAGACCACACGACTGGAGACCTTCCGGCTTCTCGTTCGGCACGAGCCCGACGGCATTCCAGCCGGCGAACTCGCCCGCCTCATCGACGTGCCGCAGAACACGATGTCCGCGCACCTCGCGACGCTGTCGCGGGCGGGCCTGGTCACGAGCGAGCGGCAGAGCCGATCGATCATTTATCGCGCCGACCTCAACGGCCTGCGTGAGCTGACGCTGTTCCTGCTGAAGGACTGCTGCGGTGGATCGACGGAACTTTGCGCCCCGCTGATCGCCGAATTGGCGCCCTGCTGCAGCCCGGAGGCGAAGGCGTCATGAGCACCATCAGGCTGGAGCAGATCACAGGCAGCGATGCTGACCTCAAGGCGGCGTTGACGGACGCCCATCTGTCCACCGATGACATCGAGGATAGCGGCCGGACCTTCTTCAAGGCGCTGTCAGCCGATGGCCAGATCGTTGGTTTTTCCGGCGTCGAGCGCTGCGATGGCGACTACCTCCTCCGTTCAGTCGTCTTGCATCCGGATCGACGCGGAACCGGCGTCGGCAAAGCCGTCGTCGAGGTGACGGTGGCGAGTCTCGACCCTGGCGGCGCCGTCTTCCTCGCAACGACGAGCGCGGCGCCGTTCTTTGGGCGCATCGGATTCTCTGAAGTGCAGCGGGACAGCGTGCCTGCTGCGGTGCTGGCGACACGCCAGCTTTCCTCCATCTGCCCATCATCGGCGACCATCATGAAGCTTATCAAGCCGCCGATCTAACCACGGACCACGACCATGACTGACAAGACCTACAACGTGCTGTTCCTCTGCATGGGCAATTCCGCTCGTTCTATTCTCGCCGAATCCATCCTCAACAAGGAAGGCGGCGGACAGTTCAAAGCCTATTCCGCCGGCAGCCAGCCGAAGGGCGCGGTCAATCCGCATGCCCTGAAGGAACTGGAGGCGCTCGGCTATCCGTCGACGGGCTTCTCGTCGAAGAGCTGGGATGTGTTCGCTGAGCCGGGCGCTCCACAGATGGATTTCATCTTCACGGTCTGCGACAGCGCCGCGGGCGAGGCCTGCCCGGTCTGGATCGGCCATCCGATGACCGCCCATTGGGGCGTCGAGGATCCGGCCGCCGTCGTTGGATCAGAAGTCGAGATTCAGCGCGCCTTCGCCCAGGCCGCCCGCTTCCTCAAGAACCGGATCATGGCCTTCATCAATCTCCCGCTCGCCTCGATCGATCGCATGGCACTCGAGACCAGGCTTCGCCAGATCGGCTCGATGGAGGGTACGACCAGCCCCGAAGGAAAGTCCGCCTGATGTCCACCTTCGAACGCTATCTCACCATCTGGGTCTTTCTCTGTATCATCGTCGGCGTGGCCCTTGGCCATCTCATGCCCGGTCTCTTCCAGATCATCGGCGCGGCCGAGGTCGCCAAGGTGAACATCCCTGTCGCGATCCTGATCTGGCTGATGATCATTCCGATGCTGCTGAAGATCGATTTCCGGTCGCTGGCGCAGGTGGGCACCTACTGGCGCGGCATCGGCGTGACCCTGTTCATCAATTGGGCCGTCAAGCCGTTCTCCATGGCGCTGCTCGGCTGGCTGTTCATCGGCTGGCTGTTCCGCCCCTACCTGCCTGCTGACCAGATCGACTCCTACATCGCCGGATTGATCATCCTCGCGGCCGCTCCCTGCACGGCCATGGTCTTCGTCTGGAGCAACCTGACGCGCGGCGAGCCGCTGTTCACCCTCTCGCAGGTCGCGCTGAACGACGCGATCATGGTCGTCGCCTTTGCTCCGATCGTTGGCCTGCTGCTCGGCCTCTCCGCCATCACCGTGCCGTGGGATACGCTCGTTCTCTCCGTCGCCCTCTACATCGTCGTGCCCGTCATTATCGCGCAGATCATCCGCCGCCGGCTCACGGCCGACGGAACGACGCGCGCACTCGATGGCATACTCGCAAAGCTGCAGCCCATCTCGTTGTTGGCGCTCCTTGCGACGCTGGTTCTGCTCTTCGCCTTCCAGGGTGAGCAGATCATCGCGCAGCCCGCCATCATCGGCCTGCTGGCCATCCCAATCCTGATTCAGGTCTACCTGAACTCCGGGCTTGCCTATCTCTTGAACCGGATGACCGGCGAGCGGCATTGCGTTGCCGGCCCCTCGGCCCTGATCGGCGCCAGCAATTTCTTCGAACTCGCGGTCGCCGCCGCCATCAGCCTGTTCGGCTTCCAGTCCGGCGCGGCGCTCGCCACCGTCGTCGGCGTGCTCATCGAGGTTCCTGTCATGCTCTCGGTTGTCTGGATCGTGAACCGCTCGAAGGATTGGTACGAGGCCGCCCCCGCCGTTTCCCGAACCACTGTCACCGAAAGGCACTGACCATGGACGCGACCATCTATCACAACCCAGCCTGCGGGACGTCCCGCAACACGCTGGCGCTGATCCGCGCTGCCGGGATCGAACCTGTTGTCATCGAGTATTTGCATCACCCACCGACGCGCGAGCAGCTTGCAACGATGATCGCGGACGCTGGTTTGAACGTCCGGGAAGCCATTCGCGAGAAAGGCACACCCTATGCCGAACTCGGTCTGGACAACCCCGACCTCACCGACGACCAGTTGCTCAACGCAATGATCGTGACGCCGATCCTGATCAATCGCCCCTTTGTCGTGACTCCCCTCGGCACCCGGCTCGCCCGCCCGTCCGAAGTCGCCCTCGACATCCTGCCCAATACCTTCAAGGGGCCGTTCTTCAAGGAAGACGGTGAACAAATTCTCGATCAGGAAGGAAAGCGCATTGCCTGATACATTCCCAGCATTGCAAGGCGATCACCTGCACCCGACCGATCTCGGCGCCCTGCGCCCGGCATTCTCGACGCACGAGCCGCGCATCCTGATCCTCTACGGCTCGCTGCGCGAAGTCTCGTATAGTCGCCTTCTCGCGTTCGAGGCCTGCCGGCTGCTCGAGCGGCTCGGATGCGAGGTTCGCATGTTCGACCCGAAGGGTCTGCCGCTCCCCGACGAAGCGCCCACAAGCCATCCGAAGGTGCAGGAGTTGCGTAATCTCTCCCAATGGTCGGAAGGGCAGGTCTGGGTGAGCCCGGAACGCCACGGCGCAATGACCGGTATCATGAAGTCGCAGATCGACTGGATTCCGCTTTCGGTAGGATCGGTTCGGCCGACGCAGGGCAAGACACTCGCCGTCATGGAAGTCTCGGGCGGCAGCCAGTCCTTCAATGCGGTGAACCAGTTGCGCATTCTCGGTCGCTGGATGCGGATGATCACCATCCCCAACCAGTCCTCCGTCGCCAAGGCCTACCAGGAGTTCGATGCCGATGGCCGGATGAAGCCTTCCTCCTATTACGACCGTCTGGTCGACGTCTGCGAGGAGCTGGTGAAGTTCACCCTCCTCACGCGCGATGCTTCCGCCTATCTCACCGACCGCTACAGTGAGCGCAAGGAACAGGCGGCCGAGCTTGAGAAGCGGGTATCGCTAAGGTCGATCTAGCCCGGCCTTCGGCCGTCCGGTCGCCAACGACAGTGTTGAATGAACCAAGACTGTTCGTAGCGATCCGTGGTCGGGAGGCATCGGTCTACATGATGCGCTCTCTGGGATAAGGGAAACGTCAACGCAGCCATCGCCTCGTGGTGTTCGAGCACAGGGCAGCGTGATATAAGAGGAATCCGGGTCGATTAAATTCGTCCCGCTGGGCGTGCAACAACGACGGATATCCAAAGCGATATGAGCAAGCGTCCCCAAAGACTGCCTTCATACGATCGGTGTGACGACGACGCCTAGCTCTCGGCGTCCCACCACCTTCGTTTGAACCTTCTTTGGAGATAGCCATGTCCTCGCTTTCGCCTCGTGTGGCGATTGTAGGGGCGTGTTTGTGCTGGGCTCTTGGTACGATTCTCAGCAAGACACTCCTCTCGTCGTTTCCACCTGTCACAATTCTTGTTTTTCAGCTCGTGCCGAGCGTCATCGCACTTTGGCTGGCGGTTGCTTTCACCAAGCCGGATATTCCAGCAACCCGTTTGTTGTTGCCTATCGGCTTGCTCGGCCTTCTCAATCCCGGATGGGCCTACACATTCAGCATGTTCGGCCTTTCCCAGACGAGTGCGAGTGTCACAGCCTTGCTCTGGGCCTTCGAGCCTATTCTCATCCTCGGCCTTGCCTGGATGTTTCTCAGGGAGCGAATTGATCGCCAACTCGTCGGCCTCGTGGCTCTAGCGACGTGCGGAATTTTGCTGGTCAGCGGCGTCTGGAGTGACGAGCCGTCTTCAGCCGTGAAGCTGGGGACAGCTCTGATTCTGGCGGGCGTGCTTTGCTGTGCGATTTACACGGTCCTGGCGCGCAATCTCATCGCCGATCCGCTCTACACGGTCGCCATCCAGCAGACCGTGGCTCTAGGCTGGATGCTCGCAATCTGGCCGCTTGAACTGTCCCGGGTCGATCTATCGGGTGCGGCCGCCGTACCGGTCCAGGACATCGCTACGATCATTCTCTCGGGGCTGCTCTACTATGCGCTTGCCTATTGGCTCTATCTGTACGCGCTCCGGTCGATGCGGGCGAGCGTTGCCGGCAGCTTCTTTAACCTCATTCCGGTGTTCGGGGTCATCGGGTCGTTCCTTTTCCTGGGCGAGCGCCTCACCACCCTGCAATGGTTGGGAGCCGCGCTGATCATCGGCGTGGCGATGGTGGTTCTGCGGCGGGATGCGGACGAACTTCCTATCGAGGAAGCCCAAAGCATGGGTGCCTCGCAACGATCCCAGCCACTGTCGATGCTCGACGAACACCAACTTGATGATATCGGACTGACTCGGAAACAAGCATCCGAGGTCGACAAAAGGAGTATTGCTCGACAAAAGCCGTGAAGCGGCCAGGCATCGACGATGCCTGTTGGTTGCGGTCAATTTGACGGGCTCGGTGTGGCGACGAGGCTCCGCTTCGTCGCCATCGCCACCGCGACAAACGCCGCAACGCCGATCGAGCCGAGCGCGGCGCTCAAGACGAGTGACGCGCCTATGCCGAACTGCCCCATCGTCGCTGCGAAGGCGAACGGCGCAGCCGCGCCGGCGGCCAGTCGTGAGGCGGCCATCTTGCCGGTGAGCGCACCGTATCCGTCCGAACCGAACAGGTAGAGCGGCAAGCTGCCCTGCGCGATGCTGTTGATGCCCGACCCAAGGCCGAGGCAAATCGAGAAGGCAACCGCACCGGGGAGCCAGTTGCCGGACAGCGCCAAGATGACGACGCTCAGCACCATGAAGACGGCGGAGAGAACCGCAAGGCCGGGCGGCGCGAGCCGCGTGCCGAAGATCATGTTGATCAGTCGGCTGAGAACCTGCGCCGGGCCGAACAGCGAGCCGATGACGACGGCGGCGCTTCCGAATCCAAGCGCACCGAGCATCGGCACCATATGGGCGAGCATGGCTCCAAGCGTGAAGCCGAGCAGCGCGAATGCTGCCGAGACGGCAAGTACAGCGCCGCGGCGGCGCTCGCGAGGAATGGCCCCAACGACGGGCTCGCGCATCGGCCTCATTCCGCCGGCGGCTGCGACCTTTCCCTTTCGCACGATCCAGAGGTGGAACGGCATGCAGACAAGAAGGTTAAGCCCGGCATAGACGAGGTAGATTTCCCGCCAGGACAGATAGCCGAGCAGCGCCGTGGCAATCGGCCAAAAAATCGTGGAGGCAAATCCTGCAATCAGCGTGAGATAGGTAATGCTCCGTGATGCGGAGCGGGGATCGGCTTCCACCAGTGCCGCGAACGCGGCCTGGTACTGGACCATGCCGGACGATATCTCCAACAGGACGATGGCCACCGCGAAGACTGCCACCGACGGCGACCAGGCGCACAAGATCAAGGTCAGCGCAGACAACGCCGAGCCGATCGCCATTACCGATGCCGCGCCAATGCGATCCATTTGCCGCCCTATGTACGGCGCTGACAGCCCCCCAACGAACAGCGAGGCCGAGAAGACGGCAAAGACCTGTGCGACAGTGATGCCGAGATCCGCCGCAATGCCGGGCGCCAGGATGCTGAAGCTATAGTAGAGGGTGCCGTAGCCGATAATCTGGGTCAGGCCGAGCGCGGCGACGATGCCAACGGGAACGTTCGGATTACGCAACGACGTCGCCCTCGCTCTGGTCAGCATCCGTCTTGCAGCATCCCTCGGATCGCTCCACGCCCTCGCGGACCATCGGGTGGCCGGCGCAGCAATCCTCCATGAGGAATTTCACGAGATCGGCCAGCGCATCGTAGCTGGCGCTGTAGACGATTGAGCGGGATTCCCGTCGCTGCGCGATGAGGCCAGAGCGCTCCAACTCCTTCAGGTGGAAGGATACATTCGAGGGCGAGACGCCCATGCGCTCGGCGATCAGGCCGGCGGCCAACCCGTCCGGTCCGGCGACGACCAGCGTTCGGACGATAGCGAGGCGGGTTTCCTGCGACAGGGCCGCGAATGAGGTAAGGGCTTGACGTTCGTCCATATTTCAATAATCCTTGAATCATTGAAAAATAGGAGTAGCGCACATGAATGCGATCGACAAGACCGTTTCATCCGATATCACGCTTGGACAGCTTCTTGACAGCCTTGCGGCCGCGCCAGAGGCGCCGCTGGTGTTTCTCTACGAAGGGCAGCCGGTGAATGCGGGCTATCATGTCACCGAGGTCAAGGCGGGTGCATTCTCGGCGCTCGATTGCGGCGCCAACCCCGAAGCCTGGTCGGAGATGTTCGTCCAGCTCTGGGATATCGACGAGGACGGCAGGAACCACATGCCGGCGGGGAAGTTCTCCGCGATCATCCGCAAGGTTTCCGATCACGTCCGGCTCGATCCGGCTGCCAAGCTCACCTTCGAGGTCAGTGACGGAAATCGGCCGATGGCGCTGTATTGCGCGTCGTCGCCGCGATTGGCTGGGGATCGGTTCGAGGTGGCGCTGGCTGCTCGGCCGTCGAGCTGCAAACCCCGCGACCGCTGGCTGGCGGAGAAGGCCGCGGTTGCAGATGCCTGCTGCGGTGCGGGAGCGACACATGCCAAGTGCTGTGCCTGACGTACCTGATGAGCTTGCCAATATGCCGAGCTGGCGATCCTGACCTACGGGAAATCCCGTAGATCTGCGCCTGCCAGCGATCCGACATATGGGCCATTCCTCTCGCTCGTGGCGGTTGACGTTTGCCGACGAACGTAACAGTTTTCGTGCGGCAGGAGCAAACAGCGAGCGATGGGCGAAGACATGGGCAGTGCGCCGGAGCATGTGCATACAGAGGGCGATCTTGGACACCAACATGCGACGGAAGTGACACAGTCAAACGAGCGTCGGATCAGGCTCGTGTTCCTCCTAACGGCCGGATACGCGCTTGTGCAGGCGATCGGCGGCTGGATTGCCGGTTCCCTCGCCCTGATTGCGGACGCCGGGCATATGATCTCGGACTCTGCGGCTTTGCTGCTGGCGCTTGTTGCCTATCGCGTGGCGCGTTGGCCAATCGATGCGCAGCGTACATACGGTTTTCACCGCGTCAGGGTTCTTGCGGCGCTTGCCAATGGCGCCACCCTGCTGCTGCTGGTCGCCTGGATCGCCTGGGAGGCGGTGCAACGGATCAACCAGCCTGCCGAAATCCTTGCTGGCCCGATGCTCATCGTTGCGACCATCGGCCTGCTCGTAAACCTTATCGGCGCCTATGCACTCTGGTCCGGCGACAGTGGCGATAGCAATTTGCGGGGCGCGCTTCTTCATGTGGTCGGCGACCTTCTCGGATCGATTGGTGCGATCACTGCGGCTGTCGGGATCATGTTGACCGGATGGGCCATTCTCGATCCGCTTCTTTCGGTCCTGGTTGCCGGCCTCGTCATCCGGTCCGCCTGGGGGCTTGTTTCCGACTCCATCCGCGTTCTTCTCCAGGCAACGCCGAAGGGCATCGATGCCACAGAGATCGAAGCGTCCCTGCGCGATCTTCCGGGCATTGCAGAGGTTGGCCATTTCCATGCCTGGACGCTGACCGATGAGAGCATCATCGCGACCGTTCATGTCAGCGCCGACCAGGGGGCAGACCCCTTGTCCCTGCCGCCTTTGGTGGCTTCGTGGCTTCAGGAAACGCGTGGCATCGATCACGTCACGGTTCAGGTCGACCCGCGAGGCTCTCTCCTCACCCGACACACATGAGCGTTCCAGAAATCAGCCGTCCGATCCAAAACGATCTTGGTTGAATGCACCGGGCTGATCGCGCTGGTGCACTCGCTCGGCGCCGCGTCGCGTCTCGTCCGCACTTGCGAAGGTCCTCTGCAGGACTGTCGGAAGGGCCAGACGCTCAAGCGCTTCGGTGGGTGCGAGCGCCCAGTCGAGGAGCGCCTCGTCAGACACGATCCATACGACCGGCCTCATTTCCTGGCCAAACCCGGTAGCACTGGTTTCAGCGGTCGTGGGCTGGCGTAGCGTGCGTCCCGTTAACCTCAGGCCGTTCGTTGCCTTGAACGACGCGGATGGAACGAATGCCGACAGATTTGCAGGAAGGGCTCGCTCGGCTTTAGCGGCGCGGAATGTCGGGAGCGGCACGCTGATCGTCGCGAGATCAACGAATGCCGGCTGATCGACATTCGACTGGGGAGAAGTCTGCAATTCGAGCGCCCTTTCCGCGCGGCTCTTGCGCGTCGGCAGCAATGCGGTCACGAGGTTATCCGTTTGGGAGGCATCATCCTCTTCGGACAGCGCGCCGCTGGCGGTGCTGGCAGCTGCAACCGATTTAGCGCTTACACGCCGCTTATAGTCAACCATGGCCACATTGTACCCCGGCAACGGCCGTCCATCCGCGGGAACATGAAGGGTCTTGCCGTTCGGGAAGATGCGGACCAGTTCCTGGCGCGACATCCGCGGCCAGGCGCGCACACGCCCGACATCCAAATGCACGAAGGGCGAGCCCGAAGTCGGATAGTAGCCGACGCCGCCGATCTGCATCTGCATGGCGATCGCCCTGAGCTTTGCCAGCTTCACGCCGGGAATGTAGAAGTCCATCGCCTTTCCGAGCATATGCTGGCTGTTCTTGGCGACGCCCGTGTTGCGAGAGCGGCCGCGCAGCATGTTGTTGGTGGCCGGCGACCGGTAGGCGGAGACGATATTGATGTAGCCGTTCGCCCCGCTGCGTTGGTAGACTTCCCAAACGAGATCGAGCAGACGCGGATCCATACGGGCGGGTTCGTTCCGGCGCCAGTCGCGCAGGAAGCGATTGATCTGCGCAAGACCCTTCGCGTCAAATTTGCCGTCGCGTTTGAAGGCGATCGTCGCACGCTCGCCGGTATGGGTGAAAAACAGCTTAAGCGACCGGGTTTCCGCAGCCGCGTCGGCGGCGCCTAGCGCGGCGGCGGAAGCGGTGATGGCCGCGACGCAGGAGTTCCGCGCGATCCAGCGCGCAAGTTTCGCAATGCCGTTGTCGGCAATGGTGCGAAACGTATGGACCAGAGACGCTTTTACTGGATACTCAGACACGATGGGTACGATCCAAACGAGACACAATCACAAAGGCACTGCAGGCATTTTCTGCCTTGACCGAGAGTGATTATGGTCAACAAAGGCTTAAGAAGCCGTTGACGAGCTCTTTAACCGCGTCGCCGGGGGTGTAGGCGTACCGATAGAGCAGCTAGGCTGCGACGCCTTTCACATCGCCTAATAGTCGACCAGCGGCATCTCGCGGCTCAGTTCGCCAAAATGCGGCTCTACCCCAAGGAGCGGTGCGACGCGACCGATGATGGCCTTGATCATCGGTGCGGCTGTGGACGCTGCGGTGCGGCCGCCGTTCTCGCCGGTGCGAGGCGCGTCGATGATGGAGAGTACGATGTAGCGCGGCTTCTCCATCGGGAACGCGGCAACGAAGGCGTTGAAGTTGATGTTCTTGGCGTAGCGTCCGTTGATGACCTTGTCGGCCGTGCCGGTCTTGCCGCCGACATGGAATCCTTCGACCTGTGCGTTCCGGCCGGAGCCTTTCTGGCCGTTCCAGTCGTAGAGGTAGCGCATGTCGGCGCTCGTCTTCTCCTTAAGGACCCGGATCGCGAGCGCCTGCGCCTCGTCTCTGGAGCGCGGCAGGAAGGTCGGCGGCACGAGGAAGCCGCCGTTCATCAAGGCGGCCGCGGCGACGGCCGTCTGCAGGGGCGTCGTCGCCACGCCGTGGCCGAAGGAGATCGTGACGGAGTTGATCTTCTTCCAGGTTTTGGGCTGTGTCGGCGTCGCCACGCCCGGCATCTCGGTTTCCATTTTCGAGAGCAAGCCGAGCCGGGTCAGGAATTGCTGGTGGCCTTCGATGCCGACCATGTCGGCCACCGCGGCGGTCCCGATATTGGAGGAATACTGAAAAACCTCTGGAATGGAGAGCGGACGGTTTTTGCCCTTGAAGTCGCGAATGGTGAATCCGCCCATGCGGATGGGCCGTGAGGCATCGACGACGGAGGTGAGGTTGATCTTGCCTTCGTCCAGACCCATGGCGAGGGTGAAACTCTTGAAGGTCGAGCCCATCTCGAAGGTCGCGTTGCTGATGCGGTTGAACCAGCCTTTCTCGTATTCCTTGTCGATGCTGCCGTCGGCGAGCTTTCGCGAGGGCGCATTCGGGTCGTAGTCGGGAACCGAGGCCATGGCCAGCACCTCGCCGGTATCGACGTCGAGGATCACGGCACCGGCGGCTTCCGCCTGGTAGTCGGCCATCGCCTTTGCCGCGACCTCGCGCACGATGTTCTGGACACGCAGATCGATGGAGAGTTTAACCGGTTCGAGCCTGATGTCATTGGTGAGGCCTGCGGCGCGTAGGTCGGCAAGTCCCTGTTGGTCGAGATAGCGCTCCATGCCGGCCAGGCCCTGGTTGTCGACGTTGACATGGCCTACGATATGCGAAGCCGTGGCGCCGCCCGGATAGATGCGCCGCTTTTCTGGCCGGAAGCCGATGCCCGGCAAGCCGAGCGCGAGGATGTCGGATTGCTGCTTGGGCGTCAGTTGCCGCCGCAGCCATTGAAAGGCGCTGTCTGAGCGCAATCGCCGGTGTGTTTCGCTCCAGTCGAGGTTCGGCACGACCATGGCGAGTTTCTCGACCACCTCGTCTGCATCGACGATGCGGCGCGGTTCGGCATAAAGCGAGACCATGTTGAGGTCAGTGGCAAGCAGCAGGCCGTTGCGGTCGATGATGTTGGGGCGAGAGGCAACAGCGTCTCCACTGCCAATCGAGGCGGACTGAGTGGGGTCGGAAATGCCGTATTGGACGAGGCGCGCACCGATGGCGAGGTAGCCCGCGAGGAAGAAGCCGATCAGGATCGCGAGGCGTTGGCGTGTCTGGATGCGCCGGCGGGCGTTCGTACCGACGAATGCCTCGCCGTTGGCGCGATGGGCGCCTTTCATCGTAAAATGAGCGCGACTTTGGAGTCGGGTAATAAAAGAAATCATGTCGACCAAACTCAGGCCTGTTTACCCGCTCGACGAAACAGTCATAGGCCAAATGCAACCTTTCACTGTGCCGAAAAAGACGCAAAGGAAGAGTTGTTGGGGGAGGTGGTGGTCTTAAAACTCCGTTAATATACAATTAAATCTTTATTTGTCTGGTTTACGATTTCTTTGCTTGATATTGGGCTGGGCTTCGGGCGCAAATCAGGGGCGCCCGCTGTGTCGCGCATTTCTAAACCAGAAGAATGTTTCCATGCCTATCGCTGCTCCCAAGATGACTGGTGTGGTCACAGCGAACATTGCCTCCACGGAATTGTGGCCGCCTAGAATGCAGATAGCCATGAAGACCATCTTCAGTCCCGCATAGGCGAGTAAGCAGAAAAGCCCAATCCATGACGCAGCCTTCAAGATCGCGAGCATGAGACCCTCCTTGCTAAAAATTAGCGCGAGGATCATGTGAAGGACAATCACACTTTCTTGTTCGTCCGGTGAAGGCGAAGCGACTGTGCCTATGTCGAAGTGGTGTTCTCGTCTGCCTGGGACGGGCGCAACCGGTCGCATGCCGAAGCTGCGTCACGGGCGGGCGGAGCCGTCCCAGCTATGACGATGCCGAATCTCTCCGACGATCACCTGCGCGTCCGGGCCTACCCCCATGACCAGGGCTAAGGCTCGGTTTCGTTGCCATGGGCGGCCGACATAATAGAGGCCCTCCACAGGCGAAATGCCCCGCATATGGGAGAAGGAGCCGTCGGCAGCGAGGGCGGACGGTATGTCGACCCAAGCGGTCTCATCCCGATAGCCGATTGCCCAGACAACGGTGCGGACATCGGCAGCTCCACCGTCAAGGAACCGGGCACCGGTTCCGGACGCGGAAACAAGCCGCGGAACCAGTCGAACGCCGGCACGCATAAGGTCCGTGTTGTCCTTCCCGCGGTCGGGAAAGGCGTCTGCTGTGCGAACCTTGCGACCGAGCCAGGAGTCAGCCGGTGCTTCCAGGACCCCGACAATCTTTAGCCACCACCAGATGGATTTGCCGAGTAAGCGTTCCGGGAACAGTTTGCGGCGCTTTCCGCAGCAAAGAACCGTTGATCGGAAGCGCTGGCACTCCAGCGCTATGTCTCGACCGCTTGCGCCATCTCCGACGACGAGGACATCCCGTTCCGGCAGATCGGTTGGATTCAGATAGGATTCCGGCGTCAATTGAAGAACCTTCGATCCGAACCCATCGGCAAGGCCGGCTGGCACGACCGGCCGCTGGAAGCCGCCGGTCGCGATAATCGCGTCGCTCGCCTTGATCGTCTCACCCTTTTCCGTCTCCGCAAGGACCCCCCCGTCCACCTGCATCAGCCGAGTGACACGCGTTGATGGCCTCACCGGCAGTCGCAACCGAGTGGCGTAGTCTTCGAGGTATCCGGCGAACTCATCGCGGTTCGGGTATTGTTCCCGGTTGCCGGCCACCGGCGCACCGGGAAGCGTGCTGAACTGACGCGGTGTGAACAGGGTCAGTGACCCATAGCGGTGTCTCCAACTGTCGCCGATCCGCGGATGCGCATCGACGATCAAGAAAGGTACTCCCTACTTTTGGAGAAAATACCCAGCCGCAAGACCCGCCTGACCGGCGCCGATGACAAGGACCAACCGTTCCATCACGAGATCACCACCACTCGCGCGCCGACGGGGACACGTTCGTACAGGTCTTCAACGTGATCGTTGACCATCCGGATGCAGCCGTTCGAGACGGCCTTGCCGATCGTCCAGGGCTCCGTCGTGCCATGGATGCGATAGAGCGTATCTCTGCCCTCCCGAAACAGGTAAAGCGCCCGCGACCCGAGTGGGTTTTTCGGCCCGCCCGCCATTCCACCGGCGTAGCGGGCATATTTCTTCGGATTGCGCTTGATCATGTTGTCGGTCGGACGCCAGCTCGGCCATTTCGCCTTTCGGCCGACCGTCGCCGCGCCGGAAAACGTCAGGCCCGCACGGCCGACGCCAACACCGTAGCGGCGCGCGAAACCATCGTCCTCGATCAGATAAAGATAGCGATCTTTCGGCACCACGACGATGGTGCCAGCCGTTTCGGGGAAGGGAGACGTCACCAGTTGAGGCAGAAACCGTTCGTCGAGGTTGGTTGTGCGCGTCTTGCCGTGAGCGAGAGCACCTGTCGGAGTGGCGAAAAAAGCAATTGCTGCGAGGCTGAATGTCCGGCGATCGAGAAGCGACGCGGCCGGTGGCTCCGATGGCAAGATGATGTCGTCTGGTTTCATGTGGGTGATCCTTGGCGCGGGCAAGGCCCTACAAATGGCCAACTGCTAACCGCAACGAGTTGCAATAATTTACGTATTTTGAAGGAGAGCACGCCGGAGCGGCCTAGCCTGTGGCCGTGAACTGCACGCGAGGGCCTCTTCCCAACTCAAGCCGAACGAGGAGGGGGAAGGATCAGTTGGATCAGACGGGAGAGATGGGTGTCAGCCGCTTCGACGCCATGCACTCGATGAACCGGACCAGTCACCGGCCAATACCAGGCTACCAGCCAATTGCAGGCTTCGTGACAGCTGTCGGACTGCGATGGATGTCCTGGCGCGACATCGTCGGCGTCCATCGCCGGAAGGTTTGTGACACTTTGCGATTGATCCCATGCTGCGTTGCTGCGGGTCACGGCCGACGCCGTGGTGCTTATCCCGACAGCGAACGACATCAGGATGACAACGATCAATTTCACGAAATCGCCGTGTATGCGCATAGTATCCAGATCCGCGATGGTTCCGATCGCCAGTCTCACGGTGGTTTGCTTAACAGCCGGTTATCGAGATGGTCACATCTTCGTTTTCGGGTGGCGCCTGAATGCCCTGCGAAAATTCCCGCGGTGCGCGCTTTCGCGCACTTGCACCTCAAGCTGCTAGAGGTTTTATGATCCGGCTCCCTGGATTTGGAGACGACATGTTCAGACGGCAATTTCTGAAATCGACCGCGGCAGGCATCGCATTGCTCGCCGCGAACAGCGTTTTTGCACAGGCCGCTTCAGCGGACGCCGTTCCCGACCTTATGCAACCCGGTCCCTTGCCCGAAAGGATTTTGGGGCGGGACGATGCGCCGGTCACTGTGATCGAATATGCCTCAATGACGTGTGGGCATTGCGCTAACTTTCACCTGAACGTCTGGCCGGCCTTCAAGGCGGAGTTCGTCGACACGGGCAAGGTCCGCTTCATTCTGCGCGAGTTTCCCTTTGACCCCAGAGCAACAGCCGCCTTCATGCTTGCCCGGTGCATGGGCGATGCGAAGTGGTATCCGACGGTCGACCTCCTTTTCCGCAACCAGCCGCGCTGGGCGCGCACCAAGGATGGCAAGGAGGGGTTCCTTTCCGTCCTTTCGATGACCGGTCTCAAGGAGGCCGATCTCGAGGCCTGTCTTGGCGATCAGGCGCTGCTCGACAAGGTCAACGCCGTTGCCGCCCGAGGCCAGGAGCTCGGCGTGGATTCGACGCCGACCTTCTTCATAAATGGTGAGAAATACACCGGTGTCATGCCGATTGAGCAGCTGCGCGCCCTTGTTGAACCGCTTGTCGCGGGAGCAAAGAAATGATCCATCTCACAATGAGGCAACTTCTTCTCTCCGCACTTTTATTGGCTGGGACTCCAGCCCTCGCCGAGGAACGGGCGGACCAGGTTGCGGCCCGCGTCGGAGATACCGAGATTCGGGAATCCGATGTGTCGTTCGCAACTTCGTTCCTCGGCGATCCAAACCCCAAGGCGACGCCGGAGGCGCGCAAATCCGCGGTCGTCGATGCGCTGATCGATCTCAAGGTGGTCTCCGACGCCGCGATTAAGGATGGGCTGGAAAACGACGAGACCTTTAAGCGGCAGATGGCAATTCTCCGGCAGCAGGTCCTGCAACAGGCCTATCTTTCCAAAGCGGCTGCCGCGGCGGTGACCGAAGATAGTCTTCGCAAGGTCTACGATGAGCGGGTCGCCGCGATGCCGAAAGTGGAAGAGTTTCAGGTCCGCCATATCCTCCTGAGCGATCAGGCGGGCGCCGAAGCCGCGATCAAGGAGATCGCCGCCGGTAAGTCCTTTGAAGAGGTGGCCAAAAGCGTATCGCTAGACGACACCTCAAAAGAAAACGGAGGTGATCTCGGTCTCCTGACGCTCGAGCAACTTCCACCGGAACTCGGGACGGTAGTGGCAACGCTGAAGAACGCTGAGATCGCCGCAAAACCTGTCGAAACACCCTTCGGCTTTCACGTCGTAAAGCTCGAAGAGCGTCGAAAGCGCGAACCACCGGCTTTCGAGGTCGTGTCGGCGGAGTTGCGACGTGGAATGGAAGCGCAGGCGGTTCGCAAGATCGTTACCAACCTCAAGGCGGGTGTGCGCGTCGAGAAGCTCGTGCCGGACGTGGCGATGCCCGCGGGATCAGAAGACGGACACGATCACGGCACCCAAGCCGGGGAATAGCGGTAACCCATCGTCTCCCTGCACAAGCTCCTGGCATTCCTACGTCATGGCATATCATGCGACCGTACTCTTCCCTTCTGCAGAAATTCCTTGCAGTTTCTCTCATCGCGACCGGACTATCTGGGTGCGTTGCGATGGAGCTTGCCGAACTTTCCAGCGAGCCGCCGAAACTCTCGTCAACCATTGTCGCCGAGATGTCGAAGAAGGGCGTGCGACCCGAGGACCCTGTGCTGGTGCGAATCTTTAAGCAGGAGAGCGAACTTGAAGTCTGGAAGGCGGATGCGTCCGGCCGCTACAAGCTCTTCAAGACCTATCCGATGTGCCGTTGGTCCGGCCAACTCGGACCGAAGACGAAGGAAGGCGACCGCCAGGCGCCCGAGGGCTTCTACCATGTCTCCGCCGGTATGCTGAACCCGCAGTCACAATATTATGTCTCGTTCAATCTCGGCTATCCCAATCGCCTGGAGGCTGCGCTCGGCTATAGCGGAGAGGCGCTGATGGTTCATGGAGCCTGCTCGTCGTCGGGCTGCTATGCCATGACCGACCAGGGCGTCGGCGAGATTTATGCCATGGTGCAGAAATCGCTGCAAAGCGGCCAGGAACGCTTTCAGGTTCAGGCCTATCCGTTCCGCATGACCGCCGAGAATTTCGTAACGCATCGGCGTGATCCGAACATGCCATTCTGGCTGACCTTGAAGGAGGGCTACGATTACTTCGCGCTCTCCAAGCGCCAGCCGAAGGTTGCCACCTGCGAACGTCGCTATGTGTTCAACAGGGAGTTCGAAGGCGGCGATCCGCGCAACCCGCTTGCAGCCTGCCCGGCGGCGACCAGCATCGCCTCGGCCGACCTCCAAGCGCTGGTCGCGGCTGAACGCCGCAAGGTTGACGTAGCGCTTTCCGCTGAAACATCGAATGACGCGCTCGCCTATGTGGATGGCGGCATGCATCCGAGCTTTCGTGCGCTGCTGAAGAAACAGGGCGCCACGAAGCTCGCCGAGGACATATCGATCATCAAGTATCCGGTCAGCCGTCCGGAAGCCGCACTCCCTGACCCCTATTCCGGAACGTCTGCCATGACCAGCGAGGCGGCGAATGACTGATCCCATTCACGATAAAGATCGCACGCACACCGTTCGGCGGAAGAACTGGCTCATGCTTTTCGTTTTGTTGGGCTTCGTGGTGTTCGTGACTGCCTATAGCGCTCTGCATATCCGCAGCGAGGTGAATACGTCGGCCGTGCCAGCAGGCGCTACCGAAACCGGCAAGTAAACGGTCGCAGCAGACGCGCACCGGATCCGCGACCTCCAGGCGCCTACCCCTAAAACGGGATGCGACCTTCTGACTTTACGACCGCTGCCGCTCGATGTGGCGCTTGAACACACCAAGGGTTTCCTCACTGACGTGATGTTCTATGCCTTCAGCATCGATGCGTGCCGCTTCTGGCCCCACCCCCAGGGCGAGCAGGAACCCTTCGACGATCCGATGGCGCTCACGAGCGCTGTCGGCGAGCGACTTGCCTTCAGCAGTCAGGAAAATGCCGCGATAAGGTTTCTGCTGGACCAACCCTTCCGCAGTCAGGCGTTTCAGCATCTTGGCGACAGTCGGCTGGGCGACGCCCAGGCGCCGGGCCACGTCGATCTGGCGAGCCTCGCCGGTGTCCTGCAGCAGGTCATCGATCAGTTCGACATAGTCCTCGACCAGTTCGGTCCGCCGGTTGTTTCGGGTCTGCCGAAAGCTCTCGACATGGCTCTCCTCGTCCAGAAGCACGGGCCGCGCACCGGCCTTTGATTTCCCGATCATGTCGCCGCCATCCATTCCATCGATGCAAGATTATAGCCAATGCTATGGAATCTTGCCTCAAAGTGCAAATCTTAACGCCGAGAATGCCGGAAGTGCGGTGAATATAGCATTTGCTAAGTTGTCGATCCTGTGCTTTTCTTATTCGACATTGCTAACGGGATCGTCACATGAAGCGCTGGCTGCCATTCGATATCAACCGCAGAAAACTCCTCAGCGCCGGGCTGTTCACAGCCGGCGGCGCCGCTCTTGCCTCCGGCACGGCCCTCGGTCAGTCCACCTCGGCGCATAACGGACACCTCCCAGCAGGTGACAAGAGCGCAGCGATCTCGCAATCGCCTCATCTCCAAGCTCATGGAGCGATGATCACCGTCGGCGACGTGGACTCTGAAAAGAACGGTTTCGATCCCACGGCAATGCTGACGGATTGGGATTCTGGAACGACGTCAAGGCTGCCGGATGGCCGCACGCTGAGGACTTTCGAGGTTACTGCCGAAGACAAGGAGATCGAGATCGCGCCGGGCGTCATGTTTCCAGCCTGGACCTTCAACGGTCGTGTTCCCGGTCCAGCGCTCCGGGCGACCGAAGGCGACCGCGTGCGCGTCGTCTTCAGGAACTATGGCTCCCATCCGCATTCGATGCATTTTCATGGGTTCCACGCCGCCCGCATGGACGGCGTTCCGGGTGCGGGATTAATCGCGCCGGGCGAAGAGTTCATCTACGAATTCGACGCGCGACCTTTCGGCTGCCATCTCTACCATTGCCATGCTTTGCCTCTCGCCCGGCACATCCATAAGGGTATGTACGGTCTCTTCGTCGTTGACCCCGATCCCGCGCGCCATCCCGACGCTGTGGCAGCGGCGGCGTCACGGCTGCGCGGCTCGCCGGAAAACCAACGCTGGCAGGAGCTCGCGATGGTCATGAACGCCTTCGATACCAACTTTGACGGGGAGAACGAGTTCTACGCCTGCAACACCATAGCCCATTGCTACGCCAAGCAGCCGATCCGTATTGAGCGAAACCGTCCAGTCCGGATCTATCTCGCGAACCTGACCGAGTTCGATCCAATCAACTCGTTCCATATCCACGGGAACTTCTTCGACTATTACGATCAGGGCACCACGTTGACACCGACGCTCAAGACGGTCGACGTCATCATGCAATGCCAGGCGCAACGCGGCATCCTGGAGTTCACCTTCGCGAATGAGCCGGAGCACGAGCCGGGCCTCTACATGTTCCATGCCCACCAGTCGGAGTTCACCGAACTGGGCTGGATGGGAATGTTCGACGTCGTGGAGGGCGTGGCATGAGCGAGCAAACGGCTGGTATTCCGGAACGCAAAGCACCCGCAAGCAGAACGGCGCTGCTCTGGGCGCTGCTGCCGATCGCACTCCTCGTTGCCGCCTTTGCCTGGCTTTTGGGGAACGATCTCACGGCCAGCTTCCGCAACGGTGCGCCTCCGGTCGAGAACATCGCCTTTGAACGGACTGTGCTCGACCAGAATGGCCTTCGACTCCTCGTTCGCGCCGGCGGCTCGGAGCCGATGACGATCGCTCAGGTGCAGGTCGATGCCGCCTACTGGCAGTTCCGGCTCAATCCCCCCGGCACGATAGCTCGGGGAAGCGCGGCATGGGTTGAAGTTCTGTTCCCATGGGTACTCGGGGAAGCCCACAAGGTCACCCTGGTCACCAACACCGGAGCGACGTTCGACCACGAGATACCCGTCGCAGTGCCGACGCCGCAGCAGAGTTCGGACACCTTGGTTCGTCAGGCCGTGCTCGGCGCCTTCGTCGGCATCCTGCCGGTCGTGGCGGGCCTGATGTTCTTCCCGGCCCTGCGTGGAGCAGGACCTCGGGCGATGCGCTTCCTGCTGGCTTTGACCGTCGGCCTGCTGGCGTTCCTGCTCGTCGATACGTTCGAAGAAGCCTTCGAGTTCGCCGGCAAGTCCGCCGCGCTGTTCCAGGGAACCGGAATGGTGGTGTTCACGGCCCTCGGCGCGTTTGCGCTCTTGACCGCGGTCTCGCGCCGCGAGGGTAGTCCCAGTGGCCTGGCGCTTGCCACCCTGATTGCGGTCGGCATCGGACTTCACAATTTCGGGGAGGGGCTTGCCATCGGAGGTGCGTTCGCAGCCGGCGCTGCGGGACTTGGGACGTTCCTCGTCATGGGGTTCACGCTGCACAACATCACCGAGGGCATCGGCATTGCCGCACCGATCCTGCGCGAGCAGCCTACGCTCAAGCGGTTCGCCGCGCTCGCCCTCATCGCCGGAGGTCCGGCGGTCATAGGCATCTGGGTGGGCAGCCTCGCCACGTCGCCGCAATGGACGGCGCTTGCGCTTTCCGTCGGCGCGGGTGCAATCCTCCAGGTCATCGTCGAGGTCTCGCTGTTTGCCGCGCGGGGAGCGCCGAGCCTTTCCGCAGGTTTGCTCCGACGCGAGTTCCTCGCCGGTGCGACCGTGGGTCTCGCCGTGATGTACACAACGGCGATGCTCGTCAAAATTTGATCAAGCCGTTGCGAGCGCAGCCTATGCACCTGTGCTAAGCGATCCGGCGAGCAGGACCAACCCGCCGACTATAAGGATGATCGCCGTCACTTTCGCGACCCGCCTTCCGCCGGGTGCCAGCTTCTCAATGGCGACATAAACGGCAATGCCGACGATCCACCAAATGTTCATGACGCCGCCGACAAACAGCAGTGCCATCAACGTCCAGCAACAACCGAGACAATAGCCGCCATGGACGAGCCCCATCCGGAACGCCGCCGCATGCCCGGTGCGCCGGTGACGGGTGAGCGCCTCGACCGGACTTCGGCAATGATCGAGGCAAACGGCCTTCAAGGGAGACAACTGATAGAGCCCGGCGCCGATCAGTACCGCCGCGGCGAGATAAGTCGTTGCAAGGTTCATGTACATGGCGGAAACAAGCCCGCCCGCCGACAAAGCCCCCTGGATGAGGGTCGCAGCCACGCCGAACCCCGCCCATACCGCGAGGTATCCGAGGAGGAATTCAAGCGCGGGCCAGGCACCTTGGTCCCGCTGGAGCGCACCGTAAAGCAGCACGACCGGCGACGCACTCGGAACCATCATGGCGACCATCATCAGCCACCACATCACGAAGATGACGACCGCATAGCCGGGTGTCCAAACCACAGGACTGACCATGTCCGGCGTGCCGGCGATGAGCGCGCCGGCAGGACCTGTATCCATCGACATGCCGAGAGACGACATTCCCGTTCCACCACCCGCCAGGATGTAGGCAACGGATACAGCTACCGCACTCAGCAACGACAGGATGACGATCAAACGATCACGGGCAAGGAAGCGATCAAGCGTCGACGGCCCCACGGTGCGCATCCTATGCTGCGTGGTCGATGACGCCTTGCCCGTTCATGTAGATCCGGCAGATGTGCGCGTGCGTCCCCTTGTTCTTTTCGAGCGAAATCGCCCCTGATGTCTGCGTCGTGCCGCTGGCCATTTCCGCCACGCGATATTCGAAGCCGTGTGGCAGGTTGATGCGTGCCCGATGCTCCGCGCCCGTCACCGGATTGCGGATCGGCTCGACGCCAAGATCGAATACGTCCGCTACCCGCACATATCCCGTCCGCGCTTCCGGATCGACTTGCGCGTCGATCCGCTTCGTCAGCGTTTCGAGCTTGTTCGGCGACATCTTGCTGAACACCCAGAACATGGTCGCCATGTCCTCGGTGTCGCTGCCCGTGACGATCTTCTCCACGGCCTCCCGCTGCTCCGGCGTGACAGCGGTGTCGACGACGAGTTGTATGGTTCCGTTGCCGAGATGGATCGGTCCGGGCCACTTGGCCGTCAGTGCAAACTTCACGCCGTCCAGCCGGACATCCCCGAAATGCCCCTTCTTGATGATGAAGCCCACGGCGGCTTCACAATTGCCGTGGGTCGGAAGGGAATTGAACTGGCACGGGCACCCAAAATTGCAATTGCAGTTCGCGATCTCCATCGCGTCGATTTCCCAAGGCGTCATGTCAGCCTCCTGAAAACGGTCCCGATGACCGTCATTACAGATACCACTAAATTACGGTGCGAGATAGAGCTAAGCGCCGGCGCGGGGCGGAAGCAACCTCAGATCTTTGGTCGAACCTCCAGGAAGACCGACGTCCTGCCATCCTTACCGACGCCGATCACGTCGTAGGTGGCAGAAGGATCGTCGCCCATGCCGAGCGATCCGGCCGGCATGCCCGGCACGACCAGTCCGGCAAGGTCCGTTCTGCTTTCGAGCATCCGCGTCGCTTCGAGAGGAACGTGACCCTCAAGGAATTGCCCGCGGTAGACTGCCGTGTGGCAGCCCTGCATATCCAATGGCACGCCGAGCTTTTGCTTGATGGCAAGCAGATCGCCTTCCTCGACAATCTCTACCCGATATCCCGCTTTCTCGTAGGCGTCCGCCCACAAGGAGCAGCAGCCGCAATTGGGGTCTTTATGGACCGTCAAGATATCGGCATTCGTCGCCGCGAATGCAGTAGTGACGGGGAATGTGGCGGTGGCAGCCAGGGCCACGATGAATTCTCTTCTCTTCATGGTCATGCTCCTTCAAAAGCCGGCGCGGGAACGGTCTCCGACGCGGCAGGTTGATGTTCTTCTGTCGTCCCGAGTCCAAACCCCTTTACGAGGCCGTAGACGGCGGGAATGACGATCAGGGTGAGCAGGGTCGACGAGACCATGCCGCCGATCATCGGCACGGCAATCCTCTGCATGATCTCCGATCCTGTGCCCGTGCTCCAGAGGATCGGAACGAGACCCGCCATGATGGCGACGACCGTCATCATCTTCGGCCGCACGCGCTCGACCGCGCCGACCATGATCGCGCGGTTGAGGTCGGCACGGCCGAAACGGCGGCCTTCATGCTCGCAGGTCTCCTTCTGCTCGCGGAGCGCCTGATCGAGATAGATCAGCATGATCACACCCGTCTCCGCGGCGACGCCGGCGAGCGCTATGAAGCCGACAGCGACGGCGACGGACGCATTGAAGCCGAGCCACCACATCAGCCAGATGCCGCCGACCAGGGCGAAGGGCAAGGACAGCATGACGATCATCGTCTCCGTCAGCCGACCAAAATTGAGGTAGAGCAGCAGGAAGATCAGCGCGAGGGTCAGCGGCACCACGATGGCGAGCCGCGCCTTGGCCCGTTCGAGATATTCAAACTGGCCGCTCCAAGCGACGGAATAACCCGGCGGCATCGACACGCGCTCGGCGACCGCCTTTTGCGCATCGGCGACGTAACCGCCAAGATCGCGCCCGGCGATATCGACGAAGACATAGACCGCAAGCTGTCCGTTCTCGGTGCGGATCGATGTCGCACCACGGGTAAGCTCGACCTTGGCGACCTCGCCGAGCGGGACCGTGCCTCCACCCGGCAGGGAGACCTGCACATCTTCGGCGATCGATTTCGGATTGCTGCGATAGGCGCGAGGATAGCGCACTGCCACGCTGTACCGCTCCCGGCCCTCGACCGTGGAGGTGATGCTTTCCGAGCCGAGCGCCATGGCGATGACGTCCTGCACGGCGCCGACACTCAGGCCATATCTGGCGAGAGCATCGCGGTCGGGAACGATGTCGAGATAATAGCCGCCGATGACACGCTCGGCATAGGCCGACGACGTACCCGGCACGGTTTTGAGGGTTGTCTCGATGTCGCGCGCGATGCGTTCCATCTCCTTGAGATCGGTTCCAAACACTTTTACTCCGATAGGCGTGCGGATGCCCGTCGAGAGCATATCGATGCGCGCCCGGATCGGCATGGTCCAGGCATTGGAGACGCCGGGGAACTGGAGCGCCGCATCCATCTCCTGCTTGAGGCTATCGACAGTGACGCCGGGCCGCCATTGGTCCTGGGGCTTCAGCGTGATGATCGTCTCGAACATTTCCGTCGGCGCGGGATCGGTCGCGGTCAAAGCACGGCCGGCCTTGCCGAACACGGTGTCGACTTCCGGGAACGACTTGATGATGCGGTCCTGCATCTGCAGAAGCTCCGCCGCCTTGGTGACGGAGAGGCCGGGCAAGGTCGTTGGCATGTACATAAGCGTGCCTTCGTTCAGGGACGGCATGAACTCGCTGCCGATCTGCCGGGCGGGCCAGGCCGTGGCGGCAAGAATACCCACCGCCAGCACGATCGTCAGTGTCTTGGCCTTGAGCACGCCGGAGATGATCGGACGGTAAGACCAGATCAGGAAGCGGTTCACCGGATTGCGGTGTTCCGGCACGATGCGGCCGCGCACGAAGATCACCATCAGCGCCGGCACCAAGGTCACCGAAAGGAGCGCCGCGGCGGCCATCGCGAAGGTCTTGGTGAAGGCGAGCGGTCCGAACAGCCGGCCCTCCTGGGATTCGAGCGTGAAGATCGGCAGGAACGACACGGTGATAATCAGCAGGCTGAAGAACAATGGCGGGCCGACCTCGGATGCCGCTTCGACCAGCACCTCGGTTCGCGGCTTGTCGGGCGGCGCGCGTTCAAGGTGCTTGTGGGCGTTCTCGATCATGACGATGGCCGCGTCGATCATCGCGCCGATGGCGATGGCGATGCCGCCAAGGCTCATGATGTTGGAGCCGAGGCCGAGCAAGCGCATGGCGATGAAGGCCATCAGGATGCCGACGGGCAGCATGATAATCGCCACCAGCGCGCTGCGGACATGCAGCAGGAAGACGACGGTCACCAGCGCGACGACGATCGACTCCTCGACCAGCGTCGACTTCAAGGTCTCTATCGCCGCCTCGATGAGCCGCGAGCGATCGTAGACCGGCACGATCTCCGCGCCGCCGGGCAGGCTCCTTTCGACGATCTCCAGATTCTTCTTGGCATTGTCGATGACGGTCAGAGCGTTTTCGCCGAAACGCTGGAGCACGATGCCGCTCGCCACCTCGCCCTCGCCGTTCAGCTCGGCAATGCCGCGGCGCTCGTCGCCAACGATTTCGACCCTGGCGACATCAGACAGACGCAGCGGAATGCCGTCCTGGCTCCTGAGACCGATGCTCTCGATATCCTCGACGCCTTTGAGATAGCCCCGGCCGCGGACCATGAACTCGAACTCCGACAGCTCGACGGTTCGCCCACCGACGTCGCGGTTGCTCGAACGCACGGCATTGGCGATGTCTTCGAGCGACACGCCCTGCGCCTTGAGCCTGATGGGATCGACCACGATTGAATACTGCTTCACGAAGCCGCCGACACTCGCCACCTCGGCAACACCCTCCGTCTTTGAGACGGCGAAGCGCACCGCCCAATCCTGAAGCGATCGCAGCTCCGCGAGCGACAGCTCCTTGGCGACGACCGCATACTGGTAAACCCAGCCGACGCCCGTGGCATCCGGCCCGAGGGTCGGCGTGACGCCCTCCGGCAACCGGCTTGCCGCGGCGTTCAGATATTCGAGCACCCGGCTGCGCGCCCAGTAGGGATCGGTCCCGTCTTCGAAGATCACATAGACGAACGAGACACCGAAGAACGAGAAGCCGCGCACGACCTTTGACTTCGGCACTGTCAGCATCGAGGTCGTCAGGGGATAGGTGACCTGGTCCTCGACCACCTGCGGCGCCTGACCTGGATAGTCCGTGAAAACGATCACCTGGACATCCGAGAGGTCGGGGATTGCGTCAAGCGGCAGGGAGCGCAGCGAATAGAGACCCCCGGCGACGGCGAGCGCCGCGCCGACGATGACAAGAAGCAGGTTGCGGGCCGACCACGCGATGAGGTTGGCGATCATGGTTTTACCTCCCCAGCCGTCATGGCGTTGAGGGCGGAGGTCAGGTTGCTTTCGGCGTCGAGCAGGAAGTTGGCCGCGACGACGACACGCTCGCCGACCTTGATCCCGTCCGTGATCGCGATTTCCGTGTTCCCGCGCAGTCCCGGTTTAACCTCGCGCGGCTCGAAGCGACCGTCACCGAGATCGACGAACACGATCTGCCGGTCGCCGGTGTCTATGACGGCGGTTTCCGGCACGCTCACAACCGGGGTCGGCGATCCGCTCTCGATTTCGACTTCCGCCAGCATATTCGCCAGCAGCACGCCGTCCGGGTTAGCGAGCTCGACGCGGACCTTGGCCGTGCGGGTTTCGCTGCGGAGTTCGGGATAGACGAGCGAGACTTCGCCGACGAACTGCTTGCCGGGCAGGCTGCGAACAGAGACAATTGCCTTTGCTCCTTCGCGTACCGCGTCGAGCTGGCTTTCGGGCACGTCGGCGACGACCCAGATTCCGGACGTATCGGCGATGCGGAACAACGGCTGCCCGGCGCTTGCCATCATGCCCGGCGTGGCCAGCCGTTCGAGGATCACGCCCGACACCGGGGTTTCGAACGTGATCCTGTCGGGCACTTTCCGGCTCTGGCGCATGGCGTCGATGACGTTGGTGGAGAGCCCGTAGTTTCTAAGCTTCAGTGCGCCGCCTTTGTTCGCCGTATCCTGCCCGAACACAAGCTCGGCTCCGGCTGCGGCGATGTCCTTCGAATAGAACTGAAATAGCGGTTCGCCCATTTGCACCTTGTCGCCCGTGGTGACGTCGGACACAGCCTCGATGAAGGCGTCGGTTCGCATGGTCACCACGCTGACACGGCGCTCGTCGAGCGTGACGGTACCTGGCACCCGGATCGTGCGCGAGATCGGCTTGAGCTTCGCCTCCACCGACCTGACGCCCGTCCGTTGCAGTTTGCCAGGCGAAACCTTGACGATTCCACCGTCAACGGCCTCGCCCTCAAACACCGGGATGTAATCCATCCCCATGGAATCTTTCTTGGGCACCTTCGAGGTGTCCGGCAGGCCCATTGGGTTCCGGTAGTACAGCACCTTGCGGATGCTGTTCACGGCGGCGGTTGCCTTGTCATTGAACCCTCCGAGGTCGTCGTAATTCACGTCCTCGCTTTGACGAACCTCAAGGAACGACCGGCCATCTGATGTTTGCTTCGGACCGGCGGAATATTCCGGCACCCCATCTGGGTGCCGGAAATAGATCACTTTGCCCGTTGCCTGCCTCTTTACAGGCGGCGACCCTGCGCTTGCCGAAACAAAACGTTCGACGTGCTCTCGCCCAATGCCGTTTATGCCGGCCGCATAGGTCCCGGCCCCGACGGCGATCAACACCGTCGAGGCGAAAAGGAATCTGCCGAGTCTCATGGCTTCGCCTGCAGAACCAGCTCGCCTTGCACCGTCTCTGGCTCACCTTGGACCTTTAGGGCCAGTCTAAATCGCCACCCTCCTTCCATGGAGAGGTTGGCCTTGAAGCGATAGACGCCAGGTTCTTTGGAGGGCAGCGGGTCCAATGTAGTGGTCATGGCCTCCATCCCCTCAGGGGCCATGTCGAGGCGGGTGGCGAAAATGACGGCATCGGACACGGGTTTGCCGGTCCGTTTATCTTTGAGGAGAACGGTTAGCACCGCCTCAGGACCCTGGGCCACTGACGTCTCAGCCAGATGGAACTCATAGTCCGCCGACCCAGCCGAGACGGTGTGAGGAAGAAGCGAGACGAAAAGAACAGCTGTCAGCAGCCGCATAGTGTGTGGGATGGTTTTCATTGATATCTCACCGGAGCACGCAGCAAGCGTCGCTCATGCGTTCACATTCAGGCAGATCGCAAGAACCTGCCTCATACGGAGAAGCCTGTGAGATTACGCCTTTGGCGGGCGAGCGGGTGGTTCAGCGATAGTTGATAGAAGGTCGGTATCGCTGGGGAGCGAGAACGTCAGGTTCCGCATGGTGACGAGAACCTTCCAATCAGCATTGGAGCCGAAATTCCCGACGAGGCTGGTCGAGCAGATCAAAGCGAGCAGGCATGGTTTGCCGCAATCAATCTTTTTGATCGGTTGCTCGTCTGGACAGCACGGCATGGCTGCGTCGCCATCCATCTCCATTGCTATCTGCGCGCTAGCACCGGGAGTCATCGCGGCCATTGCCATGCCGATGGTGGCTGGGGCGAAGAGAAGCCCCAATACAGCGAACAGCAGAAATACGCGCCGGAGCGCAGCGATGACAACCATATGCAGATTCTGTCACAGAGTGCGTTCGCTGTGAAGTAGGCTATTCCACGAACGGGCGCGACGGAGTAACGCGCAAAAATTTTCCAGCCTCTTGACCCTCCCATCGTTGGAAGCCCCACATTCCGACAGTCAATGCAATTGGAGACCTCCAATGATTAAGTTCGATGTTCCCGACATGACGTGCGACCACTGCGTGGGCTCAGTCGACAAAGCGATAAAGGCAGTTGATCCCGACGCAATCGCCAAAATCGATCTCGGCACGAGGACAGTGACGATAGAAACCAGCGTTGCCCCGGAGGTGATCAGCGCATCGATCACTGACGCGGGTTATACGCCGTCACTCTCGAATTGATCGATTGGACGAGTTGCGTCGACCCCGCAGCTCGTCTTCATCCTGGCGCGAGGGCTTTGCCACGACCGGCGGCAAGAAAAAATTTCGGCAAGGTGGCCAGTTGATTCCGCCCCATCGTCCGCGTTCAAAACGCCGGGCCCGGCCGAACATTGTCCGTAAAGCAAAGCGTGGTCTGGCAGTGATAGGTATCTTCGCAGCGTGTGTGATCGCTACCTTGGTCGCCCTGCATGCGCTTGTGACACGGTGACTGTTGGTTTGGTGCTCTGTTTACAGTTGCCGTGATCGCTGATCGACCTGCTCCGGCAGTCAGATGTTCGGTGGAAATGTCGCGCCGAGTAGGTTAACCGCCACTCCGCACGCTACCGCCAAGCCCACGGCGCTCGAACAGCTGACTAAAATTTAACGAAAAATTTAGCTTAATACTGTGGAAAAATTACCGCTTCTTCCGATGTCGAAAATACAAGCTAAGGTTTTGCTACCCGCCCATGGAGGCGCTGACTTGCTGTACACCCCTGAGTAAGAACACGATGGCCTCTAATTCCAGAGCGGACTTCGCTCATTCTATTTCTACGCAGAACTCTCCAGGCGATACGGCGATAAGCATACGCTCACGAGCAATCGGGCCGGACGTCCTGCGGGCGGTCGCGATACTTCTCGTAATGCTGGTACACCTTCCTGTGGAGGCGACACCGTCGTTTCTCCTTGGCGTCCGAACCTACGGGTGGTTGGGTGTTGACGTCTTCTTCGTATTGAGCGGATTCCTGATAGGAATCCAGATGTTCAAGGAGCTCTCTCGAACGGGTCGTTTGGACATCAAGTCGTTTTACATTCGTCGCGCAATCCGCATCTTTCCAGCTTTCTTCACTGTCCTAGGCCTGTATGCGCTTTTTCCCGTTCTGCGCGATGCGCCGACAATGCAGCCGTTTTGGAGCTTCGCCACATTTACGGTGAACTTCAACTTTGATCCACGTGTCGGGAGAGCCTTTTCCCAGGTGTGGTCCCTCTGTGTCGAGGAGCACTTCTATCTAATTTTGCCCCTCCTGGTCGTATTGCTGCATCGTCGGATCAACACAAAACAGGCGCTGGTGGCTGGGGCCGCCGCAATTATCGCCGGCATGATACTCCGGTACACACTTTGGGAAACACAGGTCGCCGTGCTCGTGGAAACCGGAAACTTCAGAGATGCTTTCTCTGTGTATCTGAGGGATGTGTACTATCCCACATACACACGACTTGATGGCCTTCTGTTCGGCGTGACCCTTGCCGGTCTTCGACACTTTTATGCCGACGCGTACCGGCGCTACGCGCCACCGAAGGTGGCGTTGCCTTTAGGAATCACTTTCGTCGCGACTTCCCTGGTCCTGTTCTCGCTACGCGGCCCTCTCGAAGGCGCGAACCTGTTCCTCGTATTCCAAGCGCAGCTGGGTGCAGTCGTCGGATTTCCGCTTGTCTCCCTGGGCATTGCCCTCATTCTAGGAGCTATGCTTGATCTGGACGACGTCATGGCGAGATGGCCATTTCCAGGCACGGCTTCCATCGCAACGTTGGCGTACAGCCTCTATCTCTCCCACAAGTCGGTTTACCACATAGACCGTGTCCTTTTTGGAGAGGAGAACCTGCAAGGAAATTTGGGCTTCCTCATCTATATCGCGACGAGCTTCGCGGTTGCAGCAACGCTTTGGTATTGTGTGGAGAGGACGTTCCTTTTGATCCGGGATCGCGTCATGCGACCGGGGTCTACCGACAGGAGCCAACTTTCGAAGCCGCAGTCATCTTAACGGGCACTGCGAGAAGCCATCCCTCTTGTCAGCGTGAAGCCAATCTCAGGATCGTAACGGGACGTTCAGTTGGCTACGAGACGGGCGGTCGAGCCGCCAATGATCGCCGGACATCGCGAGAATTACATGCTGGCACGTCCAAGGAAGCTGGCTGATCCAGAATCGATCCAAAACGGTCGGGAACGGCTCCATTGGTCAAGGGACCAATTTCTCAAAGAAACCCTTGACCTTACCATCTTTGGAAGCTTTACCTATCTATGCAGTTAGGAAAAGGATTCCTTCGATGACTGCGATTTCAAAGATTACACCAGCCTCTCCGCTACCCGTCTTCACCGATTTTGGCATCGAAGGAATGACATGTGCATCCTGCGTTCTGCGCGTGGAAAAGGCTATTGCCGCCGTGCCGGGCGTCGCATCAGCGAACGTGAACCTGGCCACGGAACGAGCGACCGTCCAGTTCACGGGCGCAGCGAAGACCCAGGCGGTCGTATCAGCGATTGAACGGGCTGGTTATGAGCCCAAACTTGTCGTCCAGGAATTCGGTGTAGAAGGAATGACGTGCGCGTCCTGCGTGGCACGCGTGGAGAAGGCCTTGAAAGCGGTACCCGGTGTGGTCGATGCCACTGTCAACCTGGCCACCGAAAGGGCGACTGTTCGCGCAGCAGGTGCTGCCGACATGGTCGCCTTGGAGGCTGCGGTTCAGAAGGCTGGGTATGAAATCCGCCGCATGCATCAAGCTGCGGTTACCGACGACGCTGAAGATCGTCGTGGTGAAGAAATCAAAAAGCTGAAATCCCTTACCATCTTCTCAGCGGCCCTGACCCTCCCGTTGTTTCTGCTGGAGATGGGGTCCCACTTCATTCCCGGCGTTCACGAGCTGATCATGAACACCATTGGCATGCGGAACAATCTGTATCTGCAGTTTGCCTTGGCGAGCATCGTGCTCTTTGGACCCGGCCTGCGGTTTTTCCGAAAGGGCGTGCCGAACCTAATCCGCTGGACCCCGGACATGAACTCGTTGGTCGTTCTGGGGACGACGGCAGCATGGCTCTATTCTGTCGTGGCCACCTTTTTCCCCGGTCTGCTGCCAGCGGGTACGGCCAATGTCTACTACGAAGCTGCGGCTGTCATCGTTACCCTCATCCTGCTGGGCCGGTTCCTGGAAGCCCGCGCGAAAGGTAAAACCAGCCAGGCAATCAAACGGCTGGTCGGACTGCAAGCGAAAACAGCCTTTGTCTCGCGTGGCGACGAATTCGCGGAGACCGAGATCACTGACGTTGTCGTCGGTGACGTCATCCGCATCCGGCCGGGTGAGAAAGTGCCCGTCGATGGTGTTGTCGTCGATGGGAGTTCCTATGTCGACGAGTCCATGATCACAGGCGAACCTGTACCGGTCGAGAAGACCACCGAAAGTGGGGTGGTCGGAGGGACCATCAACAAGGCCGGCTCCTTCACTTTTAAAGCGACCAAGGTCGGCGGGGACACCCTTCTGGCGCAGATCATCAAAATGGTTGAAGCGGCACAAGGATCGAAGCTTCCGATTCAAGCTCTGGTCGACAAAGTGACCGGATGGTTCGTCCCCGCCGTCATTCTGGCGACAGTTCTCACCTTTGCGGCATGGTATGTGCTCGGCCCCGCGCCTGCGTTGAGCTTTGCATTGGTGAACGCCGTCGCCGTGCTGATCATCGCCTGCCCGTGTGCCATGGGCCTCGCGACACCGACATCGATCATGGTCGGCACTGGGCGCGCTGCCGAGCTTGGAATTCTGTTCAGGAAGGGCGAAGCGCTTCAGAGCCTTCGTGAAGCCGATGTCGTTGCGCTCGATAAAACTGGTACGCTGACGAAGGGGCGACCGGAATTGACGAATCTGATCGTTCAAGATGGGTTCACCCGGCAGGAGGTTCTTGGGCTCATCGCCAGTCTCGAAGCCCTGTCTGAGCATCCGATTGCGGAAGCGATTGTGTCCGCGGCAAAAGAAGAAGGTATCGGCTCACAACCGGTATTTGCGTTCCAGGCTACCCCTGGGCTCGGAATTGAAGGCACGGTGAATGATCGCAAGGTCCTTGTTGGCGCGGATCGTGCTTTGCGGAAGGCGGGTGTCGATCTATCAGGCGTGAGCGACAAGGCTGCTAGTTTGGGCGATGAAGGGAAATCTCCCCTGTACGCTGCCATCGACGGCGAGTTGGCTGCGGTCATTGCGGTGTCCGATCCCATCAAGGACACAACTCCGGCTGCTATCAAGGCGCTGCATGCCTTGGGCTTGCAAGTCGCTATGATAACCGGCGACAACAAGCGCACCGCCAACGCCATCGCTCGCCAACTCGGCATCGACGAGGTGGTCGCCGAGGTCCTGCCCGAAGGAAAGGTAGATGCGGTCAAGCGCTTGCGCACCGGGAACCGCAAGGTTGCCTTCATCGGCGACGGCATCAACGATGCTCCTGCCCTCACGGAAGCAGATGTGGGTCTGGCGGTCGGCACTGGCACCGACATCGCAATCGAGAGTGCGGACGTGGTGCTGATGTCTGGCGATCTGAACGGCGTGCCGAAAGCTATCGCTCTCAGCAAGGCAACGATCCGGAACATCAAGCAGAACCTGTTCTGGGCTTTCGCCTATAACGTCAGCTTGATCCCTGTCGCTGCGGGAGTGCTGTACCCGGTCAATGGCACGCTGATGTCGCCGATTTTCGCGGCTGCCGCTATGGCGATGTCCAGCGTCTTTGTCCTCGGCAACGCGCTGCGCCTTCGCTCGGTTAATCCGTAATTTTAGGGTTGCCTACGGGCAGCCCCCTCAACAAGGAGACAAAAAATGAACATCGGAGAAGCGTCCAGGGCGAGCGGCGTCTCGTCCAAAATGATCCGCTACTACGAGCAGATCAAGCTAATCGCACCCGCCCACCGTTCGGAGTCCAGCTATCGGACCTACAGCGAGAACGACATTCACACCCTGAAGTTCATCCGCAGGGCCCGGGACCTGGGGTTCTCAGTCGAGCAGATGAAGACCCTCCTCACCCTCTGGCGCGATAAATCCCGCAGCAGCGCGGATGTCAAAGCCATTGCGCTTGAACATGTTGCCGAGCTTGAGAGGAAGGCTGCAGCTATCCAGGCGATGTCCAGAACACTCAAGCACCTGGCGCACAATTGCCATGGTGACGAGCGGCCCGACTGTCCGATCATCGACGAAATCGCCAAAGCCCCCGACAACGATCTTCCAGGAATCGACGCCAAGTTCGGTGTTCACGCGATTTGACGACGGGCATCCGAATGAGGGTTGTCGGCTCCTCAAAGAAGTCGCGCTACTTCGCGCGGAATTTCGAGTGGCACGACGTGCAGGTCTGCAACATCATATGAAATGCATGTTCCGCCGACATCGCGGATGCATCGATCTTTTTCCGGGAACCTAGAATGCCACCTTCCATCGGCTCACCTTCGCTCATCCGCATATCGTCCGTCATCGCGTTCGGGTGTTCGTCAGCAGCCTTCTCCAAGACCTCTGCATAGGTTTTGAGATCGGCAGCCAGCTTTTCAAACCGACCATGATCGGTCGCGAGTGCCTCGGTTACTTTCGAGCCTTCTGCGGCTCCGATCACGCCGAAATGATTGGTCAATCGCTCACCCGCCCGCTCGATAACCGTCCTCGCCGCTTCTCCGAAGGTAGCCGACGAATACGTATCGGGTGCCTTGAACATCGCGGCAATGGTTTTCGCCGCCACCGCAATTTCCTTCATGTCCCGCTGGCGATTGACGACAACGCTGCCCACGCCGGCTGCGGCATCCACAAGCGTGACGCAGAGCACAAGCACAGCGACAGTGCCCAGACATCGCGACATGCGGCTCACTTTCGGGATATTTTTTACCATGTATGCCTGTACCCCAACGCTCAGTTAAATCGTGAATTGAAATAGACCAGTGCCATAGCGGTTGCCATGCCCTTGAAATTGCGGGGACTTGCTACGCCATCATCGCGGGGAAATCTTGTCCAAGAGTTCACTTGGCGAGCTGTTAGAGGTTTTTAACCGAACGGAATTCTAGCCGCTGGATCGCCCTGTGTATAATCGAACAGTGGATCACGTCAGGGGCCTGCGGCGAGACGGAGATGAAACGCAACTCCAAAAACCCCTTGACCTTTCCACCGTTGGAAGGGGCAGCATCACTCTACGAGCACGGTGTTGACAGAGATCAATGTCGGCAAGGCTTGAACGAGTAACGTTCGATGCGGCGAAGGCGAGTTGAGCAATGAGCTGGTGTGACAAGAGATCGGACTTCTGGAGGGTTGTGGTAGCTCTGATCGCCGCCGCAATCTTCCTAAGCGCGCCTGCTTCGCACGCCGCCATTCATACGTGTGACAGCGCACATAGTTCAACCGTCGTGCATGAGCAGGATCACCACCATGCGGTGTCGTCTAATGATGCGCTCAATGACAAGACTTGCTGCAGCTCCGCTTGTCCAGTCTGCTCTACGACAATCGCCGATTCACTCCCAGAGATAAGAGCGCCGTTTTCCGCTCGCCCACAAATACATTGGCTGGTGCGCCTTTCAGGGCATGTCCCCTCACCTGGGTTTGAACCCCCTCGATCTGTTGCCTGACGGCCTCGTGCCGATGCGCGGCACAATCATCAACAACATGGTCGGCATGCCGACCGAGATCGAGAGAGACACCATGCATCGTCGACATTTTTTGAAAACGCTGGCCATCGGCGCAGCGGCAATTTCACCACTGGGTGCCGCCGTCGCCCGAGCCAGCGCACCCGTGACCGACTTGATTATCAGAAAACGTGTCCTTGAAGTGAACGGTAAGCCTGCAACCGTGTTCGGGCTCACGAACCGCAACGGCGGAGCAGGACTCGTCCTGGACGCGGAAACACAGTTCAATGTCCGCCTCCTCAATGAAACAGCAGAGGAAACCTTGATCCACTGGCATGGGCTAACGCCGCCATGGAGCATGGATGGAGTTCCTGACAATCCTGCGACCCTTTTGAACGCGAAAGAAACCAGACTGTACGATTTCCCCGTTGGCAACGGCGGCACCCACTGGATGCATGCCCACACGCTTCAGGAACAGAGCCTTTTGGCGGCACCTTTGATTGTACGAACCGCCGGAGATCGGGCAACTGACGCACAGGAAGTGGTGGTCCTCCTCCATGATTTTTCGTTCAAATCGCCCGAAGAGTTGTTGGCGGGTCTTCAGTCTGAAGGGTCTGGCCATGGCATGCCGATGGATCACGGCGACATGTCGACCATACTGACGAGCCAGCATGCCGGTCACCAGATGCCGGTGGGTGGTGATGCGGCCACGGCGATGCCGACGAGGGACATGCAGACCATGGACTTCAACGACATCGAATACGACGCCTATCTCGCCAACGACCGGACCCTTGATGATCCCGAGGTCGTTCAGGTAGAGAAAGGTGGCCGAGTCCGACTGCGCATCATCAATGGTGCCACAGCGACGGCTTTCACCATCGACACAGGCTCCGTCGACGGTGAGCTGATTGCGGTCGACGGAATCAATATCGTCCCAATCGTCGGACGTCGCTTCCCTGTTTTTATGGGCCAGCGCGTCGATGTCAGAGTGAAACTGCCCGCCGGACCGGGCACCTTTCCCATTCTGGCCCTGCGCGAAGGAGCTCAGGAACGAACAGGCATCGTCCTTGCCACCGCCGACGCCCAATTGGGCAAAATCGATGCCCTGGGCACGGAAAAGGGCCCGGTCCTTGACCTCGCATTGGAGAAGCAGTTCGTTAGCCTGACGCCGCTGGCGGTCCGCCCCCCTGATCGTCACTACGCTTTGATGCTCACTGGCGACATGGCGAAGTACACTTGGCAGATCGGAGAGTCGGAGCCGCTGAATGTCGCCAAGGGGCAGCGAGTACAGATATCGATGCACAACATGTCGATGATGGCCCATCCTATGCACCTACATGGTCACCATTTTCAGGTCGTGGAAATCAATGGAGAGAAACTGACAGGCGCGGTGCGCGACACTGTGGTCCTTCCGCCCATGACCCAGGTTACCATCGAATTCGATGCGAAAAACCAGGGTCGCTGGCCGCTGCATTGCCACCACCTCTACCATATGGCGACGGGCATGATGTCGTTCGTCACCTATGACGGCGCAATCTAACGGGAGGCTGACATGACGAGCGAACATCGTGGGCATGCCCACCATCGACACGAGCATGGCCACGATCACTCATCGAACGTGGTTCCATTGAAGCCTGCAACGTCCATCGATGCAGCCGAGGGTGTCGTCTACACCTGCCCGATGCATCCCCAAGTTCGTCAGCCAGGGCCGGGGAACTGCCCAATCTGCGGCATGGCTCTGGAACCGGAAACGCCGGAGGTCGCGACGGGGCCAAGCGCCGAACTGATCGACATGACACGCAGATTCTGGATCGGTTTAATCCTGTCTGTGCCGGTACTTATTCTGGAAATGGGCGGGCACCTGACGAACCTGCACATGGTGCTCGGGCCACAGACCTCGAACTGGGTCCAGCTGGTTTTGGCAACACCGGTGGTTCTTTGGGCCGGCTGGCCATTCTTTGAACGAGGTTGGCAGTCCGTCATCACCCGCCACCTAAACATGTTTACGCTCATCGCCATGGGCACCGGCGTCGCCTGGATTTACAGCGTGGTTGCGACGATCATGCCAGGTATCTTCCCGGAAACGTTTCGCTCAAGCGAGGGTGCAGTCGCCGTTTATTTCGAGGCGGCGGCGGTGATCACGGTTCTCGTGTTGCTTGGCCAGGTACTGGAGCTTCGGGCGCGGGAACAGACCGGGGGTGCTATACGTGCGCTTCTCGATCTGGCTCCAAAGACCGCAAGGCGCGTCAATGATGACGGTAGCGACGAGGATATTGGCCTCGACGCCGTATCGGTCGGAGACCGCTTGCGTGTTCGGCCAGGTGAAAAGGTCCCGGTCGATGGTGCCCTTCTGGAAGGTCGCAGCTCCATCGACGAGTCCATGATAACCGGCGAATCGATGCCGGTTACAAAGGAAGTTGGTTCAAAGTTGATCGGGGGCACGATGAACCAGACCGGTGGCTTCATCATGGAGGCCGGTAAGGTCGGCAAGGACACCATGCTTTCCCAGATCGTGAAAATGGTTGCCGAGGCTCAGCGTTCGCGGGCTCCTATCCAGCGTCTGGCAGACGAAGTTTCCGGGTGGTTCGTGCCGGTAGTCATCGCCGTGGCAATCATCTCCTTTTTTGTTTGGTTCTTCATTGGCCCTGAGCCGCGCTTCGCCCATGGGCTTGTTGCAGCTGTCGCAGTTTTGATTATCGCCTGCCCGTGCGCGCTCGGCCTTGCTACACCCATGTCGATTATGGTCGGCGTTGGCCGAGGTGCTGGGCTTGGTGTCCTGATCAAGAACGCGGAGGCACTTGAGCGGTTCGAAAAGGTCAATACGCTAGTAGTCGATAAAACCGGAACCCTAACCGAGGGTCGGCCAAAATTAACCGCCATCGTTCCGCGTGACGGCGTCTCCGAAACTGACCTTCTCCAGACGGCGGCGACGCTTGAAAGGTCGAGCGAACACCCGCTCGCCCTTGCTATTGTCAACGCGGCGACAGAACGCGGAATTGCCGTTGGGGATGCTCAGGACTTTGACAGCCCGGTGGGCAAGGGCGTGACGGGGGTCGTCAATGGCAAAAAGCTAGTCCTCGGCAGCCACCGGATCATGGAAGAAAACAGTATCGACGTATCCTCGGTCACAGTTCAGGCCGAAGAACTGCGAAACGAGGGCGCAACGGTCATCTTCATGGCTGCCGATGGGCATGTCGAGGGATTGTTTGCTATCGCCGACCCCGTGAAGGTGACAACCCCGGAAGCCGTCAAGGCCCTTGTCGCGGAAGGGGTCAGGGTGGTGATGCTAACTGGCGACAACAAGACGACGGCGCTTGCGGTGTCACGTCGTCTGGGGATTTCGGAAGTAGAGGCAGAGGTGCTTCCCGAAGACAAAAGCAAGATTGTTTCCCGACTGAGAAGCGAGGGCAAAATCGTTGCCATGGCGGGCGACGGTGTCAACGATGCTCCTGCCCTGGCAGCTGCCGACGTTGGCATCGCCATGGGTACCGGTACCGACGTTGCTATCGAAAGTGCTGGTGTCACCCTGCTGAAAGGCGACCTACAGGGAATTGTACGTGCCCGTCAGCTCAGCCGAGCAACGATGGCAAACATTCGCCAAAACCTGTTCTTCGCCTTTATCTACAACGCGGCGGGTGTGCCAGTGGCAGCCGGTATTCTATACCCGTCTTTCGGGCTGCTCTTGTCTCCGATCATCGCAGCGGCAGCCATGGCGCTGTCGTCGGTGAGCGTAATTGGCAACTCGCTCAGGCTTAGAAGCACGGCCCTGTAATGGCCCACCCTTCCTACGGGTCGCGCGCTCGTTGCGCGCGCTTCCATCTGGAATTTGCATCGCTTTCACCCATCTTAGCTGCGGCTCGGCAGCATGCGGCAAAATCGCGCTCCTCGCCGCGATCCCGGCGTATGCAGTAATCTTGATATTACAACGAAGGCGGATGTTTCACTCCGGATCATGGTGCTCCAGCTTGTCCGAGGCCTGACTGGCAAACCCGGAAAGATAGGCTTTTCCTCCTCGGGCGGCCAAATTTCCAGGTGGAGGTGAAAGCAAGGCGATAGGCGTTTTTTAACGCCCACTACGCGGCTGAGCATTCAGTCTCGCTGCGGGACACCCACGTTTCCAAGCGTCGGACAGACGCTGTGATTTTCGTGACCTAGACGTTTATGGGAAGGATTGCCAAAATTGAGCAATATGGTATACCCCCCTATATTAATATGATGGAGCTACAGTGATGAATTCATTCCACGGGCACAACCATGGCCGCTCGCTCGACGCCACCCATGAGCATTTCTTCCTCGGCGACAACCACGCGCGGAACGAACGGCGCACGTGGCTCGTGATCGCGATCACGGCGACCATGATGGTGGTGGAGATCGTCGCCGGCAACATGTTCGGATCGATGGCTCTCACGGCGGATGGCTGGCATATGTCCACCCACGCCGCTGCCCTCCTCATCGCGGCACTGGCCTATCTCTATGCCCGCAAACACGCCGACAACCGTCGCTTTTCATTTGGTACCGGCAAGCTCGGAGACCTCGCAGGCTTTGCAAGTGCTGTGGTGCTGGCGCTGATTGCGCTGCTGATTGGTTGGGAAAGCTTCCTACGCTTCCAATCACCCGTCGCAATCAATTTCAAGGAAGCCATCATGGTGGCTGTTGTCGGCCTGATCGTGAATCTTGTCTGCGCGTGGCTTCTACGGGGCGACCACCATCACGGGCATGACCACCATGGCCACGGGCACGCGGTAGCAAAGGATCAGAACCTTCGCGCCGCCTATGTCCACGTGCTGGCCGATGCCCTGACCTCGGTTCTGGCGATCGGTGCACTGGTCTTCGGCAGCCTCTACGGCTGGCGATGGCTGGACCCAGCGATCGGAATTGTCGGAGCCATCGTGATCGCCCGCTGGTCGTGGGGGTTGATCCGCGACGCAGGAGGCGTGCTCCTCGACTACATTCCACCAGGCGAAGACCTGCCGGAGGAAATTCAGGAGATCATCGGCAAGGAAGGCGCGGAGATCGTTGATCTTCACATCTGGCAGCTCGGGCCTGGCCACCATGGCGCGATCGTTTCACTTGTGGCCGATCACCCCAAAACGCCATCATACTACCGCGCAAAACTTGCCGCTATCCATGATTTGTCGCATGTGACAGTGGAGGTCGAAGCCCGCGCGGCCTAGCCTTCAACTGTGCATCCGAGGAGTACTGGCATGACTCACACCACCCGAGAGAAGCAAAAGCTGATAAACCGCGTGCGACGCATCCGCGGGCAAATGGAAGGCATCGAGCGGATGCTCGATGACGGAAAGGGCTGCGTCGAGGTCATGCAGTCCATTGCCGGAGCGCGGGGAGCGATGAACGGCCTCATGGGCGAGGTCATTGAAGACCACATCCGCATGCATCTTGCCGCAGAGGGGCTTACCCAGAAGGAACGGGATGAGGGCGCGGCCGAGTTGATCGACGTTGTTCGCGCCTATCTAAAATAAGGTTTGTCATGAAGAACAACTCGCCCTGCACCGATGTCTGTCGTTTCGACCCACGCAACACATGGTGCTTGGGCTGCGGCAGGACTGCTGATGAAATCAAGGCTTGGCGCAAACTGTCGCCCTACCGCCGCACGACCCTATCGACCGAGTTGAAACGGCGCATGAAACGCCGGGTTGAACGTTCATGAATTTGCCGCCCGCGTGAAGATCGGCAAGACAACTCCATCAAATGCTCAAGTGAAAGAAAACGCTCAAGTAGACGTGAGTTCTGTAGCGGTACACAAAGAAACTCAGATTTCTGCGAGCCTACCATGGACCCCAACGCACCGTAGTGAGTACCCGCAGCCAAGAGGAAATCATAATTCGTACCAACCTCTACATGCTCATGAACGTCGTCATCGTTGCGCGCTGCACGTCAATGAAGTGGTGGCCCCGACGAGGAGTCGTCGGGGCCACCTCAGGTCACGCGGCCATCTGCTCACAACTCTCCGCACATCTGCGGCATGCGTCCACGCAGCCCTGCATATCACCGACCCGTTCGCAATCATCGGCACACTGGCGGCAAATCTCGGCGCATTCTCGGCAAATGTGCTCATGGTGATCGCTACCGATGAGCATGAAATGAGCCGACGTCCGGCAAATTTCGGCGCACGCCATCATCAGCTTGAAGTGCGCAGGCTCGGTATGCTTGCCGCCCACATCCAAACAGTGCCCCATCGCCATAGATAAACATTCGCTGTAGCAGGCCAAGCAGCTTTCGATGCAGGCTTTCATCTCGGAGGATTGATGATGCATCACTTGACCTCCTTATCGACCCAGGACGTCAGCTCTTCGACCTCCTTCGTTTGATCGTCGATAATTTTCTGAGCTGCCGCTTTAGCCTCAGCGTTATCGCCGTGTTTCAGTTCGACCTCAGCCATGCTGATTGCACCCATATGGTGCGCAATCATGCCGCACACGAACGAGACGTCAGGGTCTTTTTTCATCATTCCCTGCATCATGTTCATGTTCATCATCTTCATGCCGTCCATCGAGTCTTTCTGGTAGTCAGTCATTTCGGGCATGGACATTTCGTGGCCTTGCATCGCGGTGTCACCCGGTTTGGCCATGTCGGACTTACATTTCTCCGGATACGCCATCTGTGCTGCGGCCGGGAACGAGCCGACTACGGTGGCCAGTAGGATTGCGGCGACGGATGATTTCAGAAGGGTTTTCATTTTGAACTCCTGTTTGTGAGAGGAAAACACGTCACAGCGACAGGGTTCGAGGGGGTGGGTCGATGGATTTGTCGAGCACGAGGGCGACATCTGTTTGAAGCCGTATTTCTGGGAGATATCGGATCGCAAGCGGTGGCCCAGGTGTCGAAACGTCCTGGATGACCGGGCAGCAATGAAGGTTGGTGCAGCAAGTGCCCGTGGGAAACATCTCCCGGTGGGAATCGCTTGTGCTAACCTCAACCTCGCTACACCCCATTTGGTGTGCCCCAGCGGGTGTAGCGGCCATGACGTGGAGCACCATCAGCAAAACACTGATCGCGCGCAGAACTTCCCGAAGTTGGGTTCGCACCTGCATTCAAAGCTCCCAAAACTCAAATGCAAACCCTGGTAGAGCTTAAAGGTTCCCGTTCTCCGCCTCTGGAAACTTTGTGACGACCTGGAGACCGGGCTCGTTATCCAGCAGTTCGGTATTTGCGCCGTGCAACTCAGCGATTGCCTTGACCAGGCTGAGACCCAATCCAGACCCGGTTGTCGTTCTGCTCTTTTCGAGGCGATAAAACCGGTCGAAAACGCGTTTCCGTTCTTCACGAGGAATCCCAGAGCCGTTATCTGAAACGCCCAAACTGATGGTGCGATGGCCACGCGAGAGTTCTAAAGCGATTTTCGACCCGTCTGGCGTATGCCTCATTGAGTTCGTCAGAAGGTTGGCCAACAACTGCCGGATGAGATCGGGATCACCATTTATAAGGCAAGCTCCACATCCGATACTCAGGGATAGCTCGTATCCAGCCTCGACAGCAATAGCCTCGTAGATTTCGTAAAGGTCAGTGACCAAGGGCTTCAGATCGAACACGGTGAAGTTTTCTGTTCGGATGCGCGCCTCGATCTGCGCGATCCGCAGGAGGGCGTCGAAGGTGTCGGCAATGGATTTAAGTTCGACCAAGGCGGTTTCGATCCCGCCTCTCATATCCCCGACCCCATCGGATTCCATGGCATCCTCAAGGACAAGGAAGGTCCGCCCAATCGGTGTCTTCAGATCGTGAGCAACGTCCGTGGTTACCTGTTTGAGGGTAGAAACGCTCAATTCCAGCCGCGCCAACGCGACATTGATCTCAGAAGAAAGGACGTCGATTTCATCCATCCGAGGTGAAACTGGAAGCCGTTTAGAAAGCTCGCCATGTCCAATTTCGTGCGCGGTGCGGGAGAGGACGAAGATGCGCTTACGAGTGCGATAGGCCAGGATCGCCGCTCCTGTCATACCGACGGCAAGGATGATCGCGGTCGCCCACCCGAAACTTATCAAAACTATCCGGGCCAGTTCGTCGGTGTCGCGGTAGCTGATACCAACGGTCAGGTCGTTTTCACCCAATGGGCCTCGGAACAACTTGTAGTGCGACGTGCTTGCGTGTTGGTCCTCCGGCCGGAGCAGCGAGAACCCTGCTGGCACATCTGCCAGCTCCGCGTTACCGGCGACCAGTTCGCCAGCGGGCCCTCGCAGTGTGTACATTGTCTCCTGGCCCCTGATGGCAGGGCCATGGCTCTCGATCATTTGAGCAGCGCCGCCGAGACCTCGCGCCTCATAGGCTGAGGCAATTTCTCGGTACCGTTCCATGACATTGGCATTCAGCCGATCATCCAGGAACCGCACCGCCATCTGGTAGGCCGCGATATTCGCTACGAGATAGGCAATCGCAAACAGTGCAATATAGATGATCGCGAGCCGGACAGCCGTGCTCTTGAATACGTTACCCGCGAGCATGCAACGTATAACCGGTGTTTTTGACTGTGTGCAAAAGTGGATTCGCGAATGGTTTGTCAATTTTCGCCCTCAGGCGGCTGATGTGGGTTTCCACAACGGAACTTTGCGGGTCGAAATTGAAGTTCCATATCTTTTCGAGGAACATCGTTTTTGTGAGAACCCTCCCCTCGTTGCGCATCAACAGTTCTAGCAACGAGAATTCGCGCGGTAGGAGTTCGATGCGCTGCCCGGCGCGACTGGCGGTTCTGGTGACCAGGTCCATCTCCAAGTCACCTACCCGCAACTTTGTCCTTTCCATTGCAATTGGCGGGCGTCGAACAAGGGCATTGATCCGAGCAGTCAGTTCTGAAAACGCAAAAGGCTTCACTAGATAATCATCACCGCCTGCTTCCAGTCCCTCGACCCTATCGTCCACACCGCTCATTGCCGTGAGAAACAACACTGGCGTTCGAACCGATGCTGCTCGTAAGCCTTTGACGAGATTCAGGCCATCCAGACCAGGGATCATTCGATCTACAACGAGAACATCGTACCCCGGGTCCAAGCCCGCCGCGAGCGCGTCACGCCCATCCCGGAGCCAGTCTACTGCGTGCCCTGCAGTGCTCAAACCCTTTTGAATGTAGGTTCCTGTGATCTGATCATCTTCGACTAGAAGTATTTTCATGCGGCAAAGAATTCTTCTTGAGTTTTGGCCCTGTAGTGAAACCGGTAGCTCACTTCAACGCTCTGAGATTCGGGCATTCTTGCGGCAGATATTGTGATCCCCGGTTTACAAATTTGTATAGTGCGGGACAGGTGGCCGAAAAACGAGCGATCTAAATTCCAAATGCTGCACGTAGCAGTTTAAACGAGGAATAGATCATGATGAAACAAATCGCCGTCACCGTTGTCTCCCTGCTGTCCGTCACCTCGGGTGCCTTCGCCAACACCATGCTCAGCGAAACCGCTTCACCCATCGCGAAGATTACGCAGGGACACGGCAATCCGGGAGAGTCGGCATCGTCGACGTCCGATCCCGACGTTAGCTTCAGGGTCCTGGACAACGGCAAGGTCGAACGTACCAACAGCCGGTATGGCTCGGTATCGATTATCGATCCGCAGGCAGACTACCTGAAGAAGAACCGCAGCAATTAACGGCAACGGCCAACACACGCTCGTCGGCTCGCGAGCTGCCGAGCGGGCTCCCATTTTTGGCGCGTGGTGGATATGCCACACAAACGGCGCGAATCCGTGATTGAGAGGAGCGTCGATTGACAATGTCCAAGGGTCTAGCGATCTATTTAAGTATGAGCGGAATTTTTCGATTCGCATCTGCAGCCGTAGCGCTGGCCTTCCGACTGGTGATCCTTGTGTCACTGGCTGGATATAGCTTGTCTACAGTCAACGCTGCAATGCATCCGGAAGTGCCGGTCGAAGCGACCCAGGTCGAGGCGGACCATTCAATGTCCCATGGCAGCGATCACGCTGCCATGGCCGTCGATGACCACCATGGCGACCAACACGACCATGCCGACTCCAAAAGCTCGAAGAAAAGCTGCTGTCAGGACTATTGTGGCGTCACGGCCATTGACTGCGGCAGCGCGACACTAGCCCATCCGCGTCTCGAACCGGTCCACGGCTTTATCGATGACACGCGCTATGTCGGTTTGGCACCACGTTTGCATCTGCCGCCTAATATCTGAGAAGTAGCCGCCCTTTGAGGGTGTTTCTGTGTCTTTGCGCGATTACGCGCTCTGACGCGCCTGTCATCTATTTCTCGGATTTTCACCATGAAACGTTTGTTCCTGGTGGCTGCTCTTCCGTTCGTTGTGAGCGGATGTGCATCCACGCTGCCCGAAGTCGTTGCCTCTTCCAATCATCCCGACACGGTAGTCGATGTCGCCCCTATCGCTTACCAGAACCCCGTCGGTGCCTATTCCCACCGCGTGCCGGTCGATCCCAAGCCGTGGCGTGGTCTCAACGATGCCCAAGCACCCGGCGGAGGTGCATGATGGTATCGCTGAAGATCAAACTGATCTCGACCCTGGTGCTTCCGATTTTCGCAACCGGCTGCGTAAGCACCGGGTATTCAGCGAAGGATGCGGGTTTCGCCAGCGCTTCCGCAAAGAGTTCCGAGGCGACCGGTAAGCAGACTGTGTGGGTACAGAACCGCCAGCAGGCGGAGCAGACACGCGAACGCGTAAAGGCGCTGATGGCCAAAAAGACCATCGACGTCGAGACCGCCGTCCAGGTCGCACTTCTAAACAACAAGGGCTTGCAGGCATCTTACGCCGATCTCGGCGACAGTGCGGCTGACGCTTGGCAGACAAAGCTGTCCGTCCTCCCGTCGTTCTCAGTAGGACTTTCTGGTATCGGCACCCCTGGTCTCGAAGCATACCGGGTTTTGGAAGGCGCCATTGCCGCAAACATCCTTGCGCTGGCCACCTACGACAAAAACATCAAACTGGCGGAAACCCGATTTCGGCAGGCACAGTTGAACGCGGCACTCGAAACGATCTCGCTGGCTTCAGAAACCCGCCGCGCATGGATCAATGCCGTAGCTGCATGGGAAAATGTTGTCTATCTCAACCAGGCCAAGGTTGCCGCCGACGCCGCCTCCGAGTTGGCGAAGAAGATTGGCGAAGCCGGATCGATGGCGAAAGCCGATCAGGCGCGTGAGCACGTTTTCTATGCCGAGTTGACAGGCGAAACTGCGAAGGCGCGTCTGGAAGCGAAACTCGCCAAGGAAGAGTTGATCCGGCTGATGGGGTTGTCCGGATCGGATATTAACTTCCAGATTCCGAACCGCCTGCCTTCGCTGCCGAAGGGCTTGATCAAGCGGGACGACATCGAAGCCGAGGCGATCCAAAAACGCATGGACCTGCAGGTCGCACGCCTGGAGCTTGATGCAACCGCTCAATCCTACAAGCTGGAGGATGTCACCCGGTTCGTCACCGACATTGAGCTGGTCGGCACACTGGAACAGGAACGGGAGCTTGAGGATGGGAAAATCCATCGCAGCATCTCGAAGACTGCGTCACTAGAGTTCACGATACCGATCTTCGATTCCGGTCAGGCCCGGATGCGGAAAGGCGAACTCGCCTACATGCGGGCTGCCAACCAGCTTGCGGAAAAGGCTGTCAATATTCGCTCCGAGGCTCGGTCCGCTTACGTGGCATATCGGTCGAACTATGACATCGCCCGTCACTACCGAAACAGTGTTCTGCCGCTTCGTAGTGCAATCGAGGAACAGTCCCTCCTCACCTACAACGGCATGATCACCAGCACCTTCGAACTGATCGCGGATACCCGTGAAAAGATCGACTCCACCATCCTTGCCGTCAACGCCAAGCGCGACTTCTGGCTCGCGGAAGCGAACCTTGCACCTGTCATCTATGGCGGCAGCACGGGGTCGGCATCGGCGGAGACCGAAGTCGCATCGGCTGAGGAAGCCGAAAGCGGCGGGCACTGAGAAAGGAAACGAAGATGTTCAATAGAAGACAGTTTCTTGGAGCCGGCGCGGCCAGCGCAGCGCTCGTCTCCTCCACATCCTGGGGGCAGACCTCCAACATGGGCCTGCCGGAAGCCGCGATCATGGACACGGCAGCCACCCAGACCCCAGTACGTCCGACCAGCGGGCCGGAATACACCCCCGTCGTAACGCTGAACGGCTGGACATTGCCCTACCGCATGAACAACGGCGTCAAGGAATTTCACCTTGTCGCGGAGCCTGTCGAGCGCGAGATGGCCGAGGGCATGACGGCCTATCTGTGGGGCTACAACGGCCAGTCCCCGGGACCGACAATCGAGGCGGTCGAGGGGGATCGTGTTCGCATATTTGTGACCAACAAGCTACCGGAGCACACGACCATCCACTGGCATGGGATGATCCTCCCATCAGGCATGGATGGTGTCGGTGGTTTGTCGCAGCCCCACATCCCCGTCGGCAAGACGTTCGTCTACGAGTTCGATCTCGTGAAGTCCGGCACCTTCATGTACCACCCGCACTCGGACGAAATGGTCCAGATGGCAATGGGCATGATGGGTTTCTTTGTCATCCATCCAAAAGACCCGAAGTTCATGCGCGTCGATCGGGACTTTGTGTTTCTGCTTAGCGGCTACGACATAGATCCCGGCACCTACGTTCCGCGTGTCATGGAAATGACGGACTTCAACCTTTGGACCTGGAACAGCCGCGTCTTTCCCGGCATCGACCCGCTGGTCGTCTCCAAGGACGACCGGGTGCGTGTGCGCGTCGGCAACCTGACGATGACCAATCACCCGATCCACATGCACGGTTACGATTTCGAGGTGACATGTACCGACGGCGGCTGGGTCCGGCCGGAGGCGCGTTGGCCGGAAGTCAGCATCGACATCCCCGTCGGTGCGATGCGGGCGTACGAATTTGACGCCAAGTATGTCGGCGACTGGGCAATTCATTGCCACAAGTCGCACCACACCATGAACGCGATGGGACACGAAATCCCGACGTTCATCGGCGTCGACAAGAAGGAGGTTGCCAAGAAGATCAGGCAATTCCGTCCCGAGTATATGCCCATGGGCACCGCCGGTATGGCGGATATGGGTGAAATGTCGATGGAGATACCGGAAAACACCGTTCCCATGATGACTGGATGGGGTCCCCACGGCCCTATCGAGATGGGGGGTATGTTCTCCGTGGTGAAGGTCCGCGAGGGCATCTCGGCGGGCGATTACAGCGACCCGGGCTGGTACGAAAACCCACCCGGTACACAGGCTTGGGAATGGACGGGAGCACTTCCGGATATTCCCAAGGCCAAGGATGCAAAGACAAAGCTCACTCCGAAGCACTCGGATCACGGCTGATTAGATACTCTCAACCAAAGGACAGAATTATGAAAACTGTACTCATTGGCCTCCTGCTGGCCACTCTCGCAACGCCGGTCCTCGCATCGGGCTCCCATGAAGGTGGCCACGGAGAAATGACCGTCGGGGAACCTGGCGACAAGTCCAAGGCGACGCAGACGGTCCGCGTCACCATGAAGGAGACGGACGACGGCAAGATGATCTTCACCCCGAACAACTTCAAGGTTCGCAAGGGGCAGACCATCGTGTTCGCGGTCAAGAACGCTGGCGAACTCGATCACGAGTTCGTTCTCGACCAGGAAGACAAAGTCATGGAGCACAAGGCCGTCATGGAAAAGTTCCCGGAGATGGAACATGACGACCCGAACGCGATCCGCCTCGCCCCGGGCAAGACCGGCGAGATCGTCTGGAAGTTCACCAACGATGGCGTCTTCAAAATCGCGTGCCTGGTCCCCGGCCACTATGACGCGGGCATGCACGGCGACGTCACGGTCGCCAAGAAGTAATCAGAAAGGAACCTAATATGAAAACCATCGCGAAGATCACCATCGCCGCCGCAATCGCGCTCGCCTCCGCCACTGGCGCATTCGCCCAGGAGTTTACGAACGGCACAGTGAAGAAGGTGGACGAGAAGGCAAAGAAGGTTACGCTCATCCACGACGAACTGAAAAGCCTCGAAATGCCGGCGATGACCATGGTTTTCCAAGTCGCCGATGAAGCGTTTCTGGAAAAGCTCAAGGTCGGCGCCAAGGTCCAGTTCGTTGCCGAGCGGGTCAATGGCAAGCTGACCGTCACCCAGGTAAAGTAAGGCTGCGAGGCCGCGCCTCGCACGAGGCGCGGCTGTTCGCTCACAGGAAACACTTCTCTTTGAATCCTGAGTTGCTACCGCATTGAACTCTACTATGACACAGGCTGGAAGCAGAGCGTCTTCCAGAGGTCCCCTTTCCAGTCGTCCGCCACAGCAGGCGTCTCCAGCTTGTAGAGAACGCTCCCCACCTTGACAGCTTTTGGCGCCGTGCACCGCACCCGAACCAAATGGTGCCCATAGTCGGCGAAGATCGTCTGGCCGCCCGGGTCTTGCTCGGTCAGCTCGACCTCGACATCGTAGTCAAACTGCAAATCGGCAGACGCTTCAGACATGAGAATGGCCAAGCTGATAATCCTGTTGTCCGGGAACTCGGCAACATGGAAAGGCTGTCGCTCTTGAGCTTCGCTGGCGGTTCCAAGCGTCGCCAGAGTGATCGCTGTCAGTATCGCGCCGAGCTGCCTCATGAGCCCACTCCAATGGGATTGGATCCCCCAGCTTTATACCACGAACGGTACTGCGCTAACAGTGACTCGACTGCAGATGTGACACAAGGAAATGGGCAGACCGGCGATGCCGTTCTGGTGGTGGTGCTGTTTGGCCGCCGCAAGATTCCGGAACTGATGGGCGACGTCGCCAAGGGCATCAAGAACTTCAAGAAGGGCATGTCCGACGAGGGGGCCGCCGCCGCCGACAAGTCGAAGACGCGAGACCGCAAGGCGGACGAGATCGCCGTATTGCCGCGCAACGCTTCGACATAGGGGACACCGAGGAAAATCTAGGAAGCATGGCGCGAAGGTTATCCAGATCGTCGGAAGTGCGCCGAGGCAAACGGCTTGGGACGACTCGAGTGCAGCGCACCGTCGGCTTGGTCGACAGCCACGGTCAACCGAGCGTCTCAGGCAAGCCCCGGCACGGTTGCGGGTCAGCACAACGCACGCCGGCGGCGTTTGCGTTCACCGCCAGACAATGCTTCACTACTTCAACGGGAATTGGTCAATGGCGCTGCACGCAACGAGGCTCGGGAGGCCCTACATATGGCGAAAAGTGCACAACAAATCGACGCAGCAGCCCGCAACCCGGACTTCGTCGGACAAGGGGGCAGAACAAGGTCTGTTCAAAATCCTGCGCTAAGCTCGAACGGACCCTGAACATCACGCGGCGCGGAGGATTTTTCTGGCAAGTCGCAAGGGCCTGAAGCCTTCGGACATCTGCTGCTCGGTGTCCCATGAATAGATGCCGGTGAGATTTATGTGCTCCCAACTGAGGGGCGAGACGTGTTTCAGCAACTCGTCGGGGTTATTTCGGCCTTGCTGGCGCAGATGAGCCGTTGCCCGGCTGAGGTAGACGGTGTTCCAATGGACGATGGCGCTGACCACCAGGTTGAGACCGGAAGCTCGGAAGGCCTGGCTGTCAAAGGAGCGATCACGGATCTCGCCGCGCTCATGGAAAAAGACGGCGCGTTTGAGCTTGTGAGCGGCCTCGCCCTTGTTGAGCCCGGCCTGGCAACGCCGACGCAGTGCCGGGCTGGAATACCACTCGATCATGAACAGGGTGCGCTCGATGCGGCCGAGTTCGCGCAACGCTTTGGCGAGATCGCTGGATTTCGACGATGCGGAGAACTTCTTGAGGATCGCCGACGGCGCGACGGTGCGCGTCGTGATCGACGCGGCAAGGCGCAGGAGTTCGTCCCAATGGTCCATGATGAGGGCGGTGTTGATCGGCACGCCGATATGATTTGCCAGCGCCGGATAGATATCGGCCTTCTCGAAGGTGTGCAGTTTCCGGTCCTTGATATTGCGAAGGCGCGGCGCGAAGCGCTTGCCGATCAGGCAGAACAGCGCAAAAACATGATCGCTGGCGCCGCCGGTATCGGTGAACAGCTCTTCGATCTCCAGAACCGTGTCGTGGTCGAACAGGCCGTCGAGCACATAGACGGCCTCGCTTTCGGTCGGGCTGATCGGCAGGATGCTGTAATAGCCGTATTGGTCGGAAAGCCCGCTGTAGAACTTCGAGCCCGGCTCGCTGCCATAATGCAGGTTGATGTCGCTGCGCCTTGCGGCCCGGTCACTGGCGCGGAAGAATTGCCCATCGGATGAGGCTGTCGTTCCGTCGCCCCAAATTTGCGCATGCGGATGGCGGGTATGGGCATCGGTGACGCAGGCCTGCGCGGCCCGATAGGTTTCGGAGCGGGCATGGAAGCTGCGCATCCAGCCGATCTGGTGGGCGCTGATCCCCTTCGACGCCCCAGCCATGCGTTTCGGGCCGAGATTCGTGCCATCGGCAAGCACGCCGGCCAGCATGGCGGCGATGTTTTGCGGCGCATCTCCCGTCCGGACATGAGTGAACTGGTCGGCAAACCCGGTCCACTCATGCACTTCCCGCAGGAGATCGGGCACCTCGACCAGAGGATACATCTCCGTGATTTCGGCATTGATGGCTTCCGCCGCGGCGGGAGCATCGCTGGTATGCGGCGTCACGATCAGCGTGCCGTTTTCCATCCTGACGCCATCGAGCTTGCCGAAACGGGCGCGCCAGGCCAGCCGTTTGAGGTTGACGTCCATCATCTCCCGGACGTCCGCGAGCCAGGCAGCGCAGTCGGTCTGGACACCGAGGCCAAGCTGATCTTGCCCCCTCAGGGCGACAAAGGTTGGCTTCGGCATGAGATCTTCGTCTATCGGCCGGAATGACCGGCTGCCCTCGACCCACACATCGCGCGAATGCAGCCGGTCCCGTAAATGAGCGAAGGTGGCGATTTCATAAAGCCGCCGATCCGGCTTGCCATCCTCGAAGACCAGTTTCCTTTCGTTCGCACCCAGATGGCCGACCGGCACGCGATCCGGCAGAACACGGCGTCCCTCCACATAAAGCATTTTCAGGGTCGCGACCGCCGCAAGCAGCGGATCGTGCCGACGGCGCGAGCGGAACGTGAATGCCTGAAGGAAAGCGCCGGCAAACTTGCGGATGTTTCCATGTTGCTCGGCCGCCAGCACCAGCGGCGAAGCGTTGGCGCTCTCCACCATCGCCTCGAGACCGGGCTTGATCTGCAGCAGCCGATGCCAGCCGACTTGCCGGTTTACCGTCTCGATCGCATCTTCATCGGCATCATTGGCGGCCTGCAAGGCAACGATCGTGTCGAGGAACAGTCGCAGCGCCTTGGACGTTTCCATGCGGGCGTTCATGTGACGCTGCTTTCTCCGGTTGTTCGCCTGGGAGAACAGCCGGCCCATCAGCTTGATGAACATGGTCATTGCATCGTCGGTGAGCTTCTGGCCGAGCTTGATAATCTGCACCACGATCGTCGCACGCCGGCGGCTGGCGCCAAATTCGCCGGCGAGCCAGGCCGGTGCTGCATCACCTTCCCGGACCATCTGGTCCCATCGTCCGGAGGGGATGCGGGCCTGTAAGCGTGGATCGATCCCGAGCGAACGCAGGAACATGATACGCTCCGTCAAACCGACCAAATTCCCCGCTCCCGGTGCATCGGGCGCGGAACGCAGCCAGTGAAAGCGCGTCTGACCTATTGCAGGATCAACGTCCAGCAGGGCATCGAGGGCTTCGAGCTTGTCCGGATCGAGATCCGAGATCAGCGCGGCCTCGGCACGGCGGCGGGCGATTGCGCGCGCTGCCAACCCCATGCGCTCGATCATGGTCACCACCGGCAGCAGAACCCGGCGCTCCCGATACATGGTGATGATTGCGTTTGCGATCACCGCTCCCTTGTCGGTCGTTGAAGCTGTTTCGATAGCTGCCAGGAGCGCCGCGCGTCGATCCTCGCCTGTCGGGCTTCTCATTTCGAGATAGCCCAACAGGCGCGCGACGTGGTTCATGCGTGTTTCTTCGCGGCGAGCATACAATTCGAATGACGCCGGGTCGGCTCCGACTTGCTCAGCAACATGGTTGAGCATCGGCATGGGAAGGGCTTCGTTGGCAATAAGCGCACGGCCGGGATAACGCATCAGGCAGAGCTGCAGCGCAAATCCCAGCCGGTTATGCTCGCGACGGCGAACCTCGATTTCGAGTCGATCTGCCGGGGACAGGGAATAATGACGGATCAGACTGTCTTCGTCAGTTGGAATACCGACAAGCTCTTGTCGATCATGAGGCTTGAGAAGCGTCCGCCGGGCCACCGTTCTTACTCCTTACAATATGCGCTGGTGGCCAAACCTCTGTCCGGAAACGGACGTTTGCGTACAGGGGTAAAACACCCTGTCCAGAAATTATCTTGACAAATTTATGAACAGAGGCGATATTTTGGACAGCCTATTCGGACAAAATTGCCCTCATGCCACGCACCTTCGCCTATGTCCGCGTCTCCACGACCGGCCAGACGACCGAGAACCAGATTCAGGAAATCGAAGCCGCCGGCTTCCAGGTCGAACCGCGCCGGATCGTCACCGAGACGGTTTCCGGCAGCACCGCCATCGCGCAACGCCGCGGCTTTTCCCGACTCATGGACAAGCTGGAATCCGGCGACATTCTGATCGTGACAAAGCTCGACCGCCTGGGGCGTGATGCGATCGACGTCAGCACCACCGTCAGAACACTGGCCGAAATGGGCGTGAGGGTCTATTGCCTCGCGCTCGGCGGCGCCGACCTCACCGGCTCGGCCGGCACCATGACCATGAATGTGCTCAATGCCGTCGCCCAATTCGAGCGGGATTTGCTGATCGAGCGGACGCAATCCGGTCTCAAGCGCGCCAAGTCGGAAGGCAAGACCCTCGGCCGACCCTTCACGCTCAGCGATGAACAGAAGCAGGGTGTCCGCAACGATCTCGCGACGGGCATGAGCGTTTCGGCGATAGCAAGGAAATTCGCGACCAGCCGGCAGACCATTATGCGGGTTCGAGACGAGGGGTCACGGTCCGTTCGACCTTAGCGCAGGATTTTGAACAGACCTTGTTCCGACCCCTGGTTGCTGGCCACGATGGCCTTGCCGCCGGCGTCATTGCGGAACGCATGGGTGTTTCGCCCACGAATGTCTCGTTCCACCTCAAGGAACTGGAACGGTCAGGCCTGATTATGCAGAGGCGGGAGTCGCGGTCGATCATCTACAGTGCGAGCTACGAAGCCCTGGCAGACCTAGTCAATTTCCTGATGGACGATTGCTGCTCCGGACATCCGGCCATTCGAGAGAATGTCGAGCGGTCCGGAGCGTGCTGTTCTACTGACACAACATCCCCCGAGGGCTCCGTCGTTGCATAAGAACCGCGTACCTGCGGGGATCGTCTCCGCTCTCGGCCTCACACAGATCATCGGTTACGGAACTCTCTACTACAGCTTCAGCATCCTCGCGCCGGGCATGGCCGCGGATCTCGGTCTTACGCTGGCTGAGGTGTTCGGAGTGTTTTCCGCGTCCCTGTTCATAGGCGGCCTTTCCGCCACCTATGTCGGTCGGCAGATGGACAGGATCGGCGCCGCAACCGTCATGACGATCGGCTCCGTGCTTGCCGCTCTGACATTGGCGCTCTGCGCATGGTCGCCATCCATCGCCATCTTTGCCGTCGCCATCATCCTGCTCGAGATATCGTCCGGAATGGTGCAGTACCAAGCTGCGTTCGCGGCACTGGTCGAGAGCGATCCGCGATCTGCATCCCGCAGCATCACCTATTTGACCCTGATCGGCGGCTTCGCGTCGACGATCTTCTGGCCCATCTCGGCGGCACTGTCCGGATACCTGTCCTGGCGCGAGATCTACCTCGTCTTTGCAGGCTTGAACCTGTTCCTCTGCATGCCGCTTCACTACTGGATCATGCGCGTAGGGAAAACGGCGGTGAACGTCGATCCGGCCGTCCGCACGCGCGAAACGGTCGTCGGCGCTGTTGCACCGCATGCGAGACGTCGGGGCATGATCCTCGTCTCATTTGCCTTCGCGTTGCTGGGCTTCACGCTGGCGGCGATTCTCGCCCACATGGTGCCGATGCTCGGATCGATCGGGCTTGGCGCAGCGGCCGTGGTGATCGGGTCACTTTTTGGTCCCGCGCAGGTGTTGAGCCGCCTGATCAACATGATCTTTGGGAAAAGCCTGTCTCCACCGGCACTTGCAGTTCTTTCCGCAGTGTTGATCGTACTGGGCGTCTTGATCCTGCTGGCGACCGGCAACTGGCTTCCAGGCGCCGTCGCGTTCGCGATCTGCCTGGGCTTGGGCTCCGGCATCAACAGCATAGCACAGGGCAGCCTGCCGCTCTATCTGTTCGGGTCGAACGGCTATGGTGAAGTCACTGGCAAGATGGCGGCAGCCCGTCTGGCCGTCGGAGCAGGCGCTCCCTTCGTCTTTGCGGCAGCCATGGAGCACATCGGCCTGAACTTTGCGCTGATAGCAAACGCTTGCCTCGGAGCGATCAGTATCGCTGCATTTGTCGCAGTGGCGGCGTCATCGAGGATGGAGCCTAAAATTGCTGCTAATAACACCTGACGCTGTGCTTGTCCTGAAATCAACGGAACTATACTAAATTAGCAATTTCCTGGATTGCATGAAGGGCGCCACGTGTCAGACACAGTAGACAGTCTCGGACGAAGGAAACTCGCTTCTGCGTTCGCGGGCGGCGGAATCATCGGTGTTCTGGGCGGCCTTATCGGACTGGGCGGCGCAGAGTTTCGTCTTCCCCTTCTGATCGGATGGTTCAACTTCGCAGCGCTCGAGGCCGTGATCTTGAACAAAGCTATGAGCCTCGTCGTCGTCGCGACCGCGCTGCCCTTCCGGGCTGCGACAGTTCCATTCAGCGCAATCGCGGATCACTGGTATATCGTTGTCAACCTGCTTGCGGGAAGCCTTGCCGGCGCGTGGGTGGGAGCCGCGTGGGCAACCCGCCTCCGGTCCGAGACGTTGTACAAGGTGATGGCGATCCTCCTGGTCGCAATCGCGATCGTCATGATGCCGTGACCGATCAACCGCTTCTCCAGGGGTGGGCGCAGGTGGTAGCAGGGATTGTCGTCGGCTTCCTGATCGGAGTTGTCGCCTCTCTCCTGGGAGTCGCAGGAGGCGAGCTTCTCATTCCGACACTCGTTCTGCTATTCGGCGCTGACATCAAGCTCGCGGGCAGCTTGTCGCTTGCGGTGAGCCTGCCGACCATGATCGCCGGCTTCTCTCGTTATAGTCGCGACAGCAGCTTTTCGGTCCTTGGACAAAACAGGACCTTCCTTCTGGTGATGGCCGCCGGATCCACGATTGGAACCTTCGTCGGGGGCCTTCTACTTGGGCTGGTCGCAAGCGCGGTGCTCCTGCCCGCGCTCGCAGTGATCCTTCTAATTTCAGCCGTTAAGGTGTGGCGGCATACGTAATCAGATCGATTTCAGCGAAACCCGCTTTTCAAGCTCCGCCGCCTGTTCCTTCCGTTCGCTGTAGCGCTCTGTCAGATAGGGCGAAGCATCCCGGGTCAGCAGCGTGAACTTGACCAGTTCCTCGCACACATCGACCACGCGGTCGTAATAGGAGGATGGTTTCATCCGGCCATCGGCGTCGAATTCTTGGTAGGCCTTGGCAACCGAGGACTGGTTGGGAATGGTGATCATTCGCATCCACCGCCCCAGAATCCGCATCTGATTGACGGCGTTGAACGACTGGCTGCCACCGGACACTTCCATGACGGCCAGCGTCTTGCCCTGTGTCGGCCGCACGGACCCGATCGACAAGGGGATCCAGTCGATCTGCGACTTCATGATCCCGGTCATGGCGCCATGGCGCTCGGGACTGACCCACACCTGGCCTTCCGACCATTCCGATAGCTCACGCAGCTCCTGTACCTTCGGATGGCTGACGGGAGCCTCGTCGGGAAGCGGTAGTCCCTTCGGATCGAAAATCCGCACTTCGCACCCCAGCCTCTCCAGCAGCCGTTGAGCTTCCAACGCAAGCAGACGACTGTACGACACCTCGCGGAGCGATCCGTAGAGGATCAATATCCGGGGTTTGTGCGTCGAGAAGGCCGGACGAAGGGCATCGAGATCTGTTTGATGCAGATGCCGCTCCTGCAATGCGGGAAATGTATTAGACAATGCGCTTTCCTTCCTCGTCGAGGATCTGCTCGCCGTCTTCCTTGCTGAACGGACCCTTGAACGCATCCGCTGGCAATATATCGAGCACGACCTCAGATGGGCGCGACAACCTTGTCCCCATCGGTGTGATAACGAAAGGCCGGTTGATCAGGATCGGCGTTTCGATCATCGCATCGAGAAGCTGGTCGTCGCTCAGCTCCGTATTATCAAGGCCGAGCTCAGCGTAGGGTGTGCCCTTCTCGCGGATGGCGCCGCGAACAGTGAGACCCGCATCCGAGATCATTTTTGCGAGCTGCTCGCGGCTGGGTGGGGTTTTCAGATATTCGATGACAGTGGGTTCGATACCAGCATGCTGAATGAGCTCAAGCGTGTTACGCGAGGTGCCGCAAGCAGGGTTGTGATAGATTGTGACGTCCATGATCTAAGTCCTTTGAGAAATCTCGTTGCGGGAAACGGCAGGGGCCGATTCGTACCAGCCCTTCGAACGGTTCACGATCCAGACGACCGAGAGCATGACCGGCACTTCGATCAGCACGCCAACGACGGTGGCGAGCGCTGCACCCGACTGGAAGCCGAAGAGGCTGATCGCGGCAGCGACGGCAAGTTCGAAGAAGTTGCTGGCGCCGATCAGTGCGGATGGTCCGGCGACGCAGTGCCGCTCGCCCGACATGCGATTGAGGATATAGGCAAGTCCGGAGTTGAAATAGACCTGGATCAGGATCGGGACTGCCAGTAGCGCGATGATCGTTGGCTGAGCAATGATCTGCTCACCCTGAAAGCCGAAGAGCAGGACGAGGGTTGCGAGAAGTGCCACGAGTGAAAGCGGCTGCAGGGTCTCCAGCATCCGGTCGAGGCGAGCGGATGTTCCGCCTGTGGTCAGACGGCTTCGCAGAACCTGCGCGATGATGACGGGCACGACGATGTAGAGCCCGACGGAAATCGCCAGCGTATCCCAGGGGACGGTGATGGCGGACAGACCGAGCAGAAGGCCGACGATCGGCGCGAACGCAATGATCATGATGGCGTCGTTGAGCGCCACCTGGGAGAGCGTGAACAATGGCTCGCCCCGCGTCAGGTTCGACCAGACGAACACCATGGCGGTACAGGGGGCCGCAGCGAGGATGATCAATCCGGCGATATAGGAATCGATCTGGTCGGCTGGCAGATAGGGCCTGAACAGCCAGCCGATGAACAGCCAGCCAAGAAGCGCCATCGAAAACGGCTTCACCGCCCAGTTGATGAAGAGAGTGACGCCGATACCGCGCCAGTAGCTGCCAACCTGCGCCATCGAGCGGAAGTCGATCTTGATGAGCATCGGAATGATCATCAGCCAGATAAGAATGGCGACAGGAATGTTCACCTTCGCAATTTCAGCTGCACCGATGACCTGAAAAACGCCGGGGATGAAATGGCCGAGCGCAATCCCGACCACGATGCACAGTGCGACCCAAACGGTCAGATATCTTTCGAACGTCGACATCAGGCGGACTTTCCTTGCGCATTGGTGGTTCCCTCCATCGTCCCGATCTGCCGCAGCCGTGTTTCGAGGGCCAGGCGATCGATCGATGCGAGAGGGAGACTGAGGAATGCCGTGATACGGTTCTTCAAGAACCGTGCGGCCTGGGCAAATGCGCGCTGGATTTCGACTTCGGATCCCGTAACGGCGGCCGGATCCTCGACACCCCAATGGGCTGTCATCGGGTGACCGATCCATACCGGGCAGGCTTCACCGGCGGCGCTATCACACACGGTGAAGATGAAATCCATTTGCGGCGCACCCGGTTCGGCGAACACGTCCCAGCTTTTGGAAGAAAAGCCCGTCGACGGGTAACCGAGCGCAGCGAGCTCTTTGAGTGCGTGCGGATTGACTTCGCCCTTTGGCTGACTGCCAGCAGAATAAGCATTGAAGCGGCCGCCACCTTCCTTGTTGAGGATGGCTTCGGCGAGAATAGAACGAGCGGAATTGCCCGTGCACAGGAAGAGCACGTTATAGGTCTTGTCGGTCATATCTGTGATCCGTGGTTAAGTCGGCGGTCGGATAAATTTCATGATGGTCGCCGATGATGGGCAAAGAGAGGAAAGCTGCCGGGTCGCGAGCACTGCTGCCGGCAGATTTTCCCGTTGAACCTGGATAAACTCGAGGCGGGCGAAAAAAGACGATGCGTTTGTGGTCGCAAGAAAAACATCACTGCCCGCCTCGACAGTCGCCAGAACCGCCGAGACGGCCGCACTGCCCAGACCTTCTCCTCTCAGACCAGGCAGAACAACAACCGACCTGAGAAGCTGGTCACCCTCACATGCCTGGAGACCCGCAAAACCGACTGCCTTGCCGTCATCGGAAACGATCCTGAAAAAGGCGCGTCCCTCGTCTTCGGTGTCATCCGTCGGCAAATCGGCACTTAGAAGCGCTTGTCTGAGATCGAGATCGCTCCCGTCCACGCGTTCGATACTGAGCGCACTCATGCCAGACTGTCCTGTGAGGCCGGAGTACAGCAAGGCGTAAGTTCGGCAATGAGTGGAGCACACAATTCGGCCGAACCGCCGCAGCAATCCTTCAAAAGGAACAGCGTCATGTCACGAAGCTGTTCGATTTCGGCGCGATACATGATGATCCTGCTATGCCTTTGCGAAGACACGAGCCCTGCCCGCGACAGAATGTTCAAATGCGCCGACATGGTATTTTGCGGCACCACAAGCGCACGCGCTATATCGCCGGCCGGCAGTCCTTCCGGCGCGTGTTGTACGAGCAATCGAAAAGTCTCAAGACGGGTTGGTTGCGCGAGCGCCGCAAGGGCGAGAATTGCCTGTTCCTGTTCCATATATCCAGATTACTGGAAATGTGGACGAAGTCAACAGTTTTGTCGGTCTAAAACCTACCTACCGTTTCATCAAGACGGGAGCGAAGCTATGCCACACCGATTGGACCGGTCGCGCGTCGCGCATGAAGTACCTTTATTCCAAGCTCACACAATCACCTTCCGTACCGCGGCAGAAATCCATTCGGACAGGACTACTGTAGCGAGAATCATGATGAAGATCGTCGTCACTTGGGGCCACGCCAACATGTTGAGGGAGGACTGAAGCTTGAGGCCGAGCCCGCCGGCGCCAACCAGGCCAAGGATAGCTGATTCCCGAATGTTGATATCCCAACGAAACACGGTAATCCCGAGGAACGATGGCAGGACTTGAGGCACAATCGCGTAGTCGATCACCTGCATGCGGCTTGCGCCGGTTGATGATACGGCTTCAACCTGCGTCTGGTCGATTTCCTCAATGGTTTCATAAAGAAGTTTGCCGACGAAGCCTATCGACCGCAAAGCGATCGCGATGATGCCTGCGAGCAGGCCAGGCCCGAGAATCGAGACAAGAAGCAATGCCCAGATCAGCGAGTTGATGGAGCGTGAGGCGACGATTAGAAAAAGCGCGATTGGCCGAAGCACGAGCAGGCTCGGCGTCGTGTTGCGTGCAGCGAGAAACGCGATCGGAACGGCCAGCAAAGTGCCGGCCAGCGTTCCGAGCGTTGCCATATTAAGCGTGTCCCAAAGAGGAGCAATAAGCTCGCTCAAATAGAACAGACGAGGCGGAAAGGCGCGGCTGAGAATGTCGCCGCCTTGGCGGGGAGCATCGTAGATGAAGGCCCAAATCGTGTCTTTTGTCATGATCTGCCAGCAGAACACGAAAAATGCTACGAGCATCAGCCAACCGATCCACTGGATTAGCTCGCGCCTTGGTGTGAGCTTACGCCATGTGTTGTTGCCGTCGAGAGAGTGTGAAACTGGCATTATTGAACCCGCTTGCGGATAAGGCTCGAGCCGAATTCGGCGAGCATGACGATGACGATGATGAGGATCAGCACGGCACCCGCGCTATCGTATTCGTATCGATCGATCGACGTGTTGAGCGTTGCACCAATACCACCTGCCCCAACTATACCGATGACAGCGGATTCACGAAAATTGATGTCAAACCGGTAAAGCGAAAGTCCGATAAGTCTCGGCATCACTTGCGGTTGGACTGCATAATTGACGAGTTGCAGCCACGATGCCCCGGTGGCACGGATGGCCTCGACCTGCCATTCATCGATTTCTTCGATAGCATCTGCAAGCAGCTTTGCGATGAAGCCGATCGTCGCGAATGTGAGTGTCAGGAAGCCGGCAAAGGGGCCGAAGCCGAACATCGCGACCAACAGGATCGCGATGATGATTTCCTGGAAAGCGCGCGAAGTAGCAATAATCGAGCGACACGCGTAGTAGACTGGCGCTGGCGCGAGATTACGTGCGCCTCCCATGCCAATCGGAATGGAAACAAGAATCCCGGCAATTGTGGAGGTCACAGTCATCGTCAGGCTCTCTTCAAGTCCCTGTGCGATGTCGCGCCAGCGCGTGGAGAAATCCGGGACCAGAAAACCTTGGAGGAAACGCCAGCCGCGCTCGAGACCTTCGTAGGCACGGGCCCAGTTTACGTCGATGGTTGCCACGGCAGCAACGACGTAAATCAGCAAACCACCATAGACCAACCAACGCATAGCCTTGGATTTGAGGAACATTGGAGGTCGCCGCCACCTTGCCGGATAGCGCGTCGAAACGACCTCGGCCATCAGAAGGCTCCCGCCATGCGCTCTTCCGCCCGTTCGCGTTCAACCAAGGCCAGACGCTCGTCTTCGGCGTCATCCTGAGCTTGCATTTGCATGGCAACCCAGTCCTCTTCGCCGTAGATGCGGGTGAGTGCAGCTGTGTCGAGTTGATCAGGCGTGCCGTCGAAGACCACTTCACCGGCGCGCAGGCCGACGATCCGTTGCACGAACGCCTGGGCCAGCAGAACGTCGTGTATGTTGATGACGGCCGGCAAATTGCGCTCCCGGCAAATCTCGACGATCAGCCGCATGATCTGCCGTGAGGTCTTGGGGTCAAGCGAAGCTGTCGGCTCATCGACAAGAAGCAGCTCGGGGTCTTGCTCCAACGCTCGTGCAATCCCGACGCGCTGACGCTGACCGCCTGAAAGAGCATCGGCGCGCTTGTCGGCGTGAGCCGTCAAACCAACGCGATCCAGAAGCGCAAATGCGTTCTGTACGTAGTCGGCGGGGTAGCGACGTAAAAAGCTGCGCCAGAAGGGCACATAGCCGAGCCGACCGGAGAGCACGTTTTCCATCACGGTCAGCCGCTCAACCAGAGCATATTCCTGGAAGATCATGCCAATACGACGGCGAGCGACCCTGAGATCAGACCGCGACAACGCGGTAACATCGCGTTCGCCAAGAAAGATTTTGCCGGCCGTTGGTTCGATAAGACGGTTCACGCAGCGGATGAGGCTTGACTTACCGGCGCCTGAGGGACCGATCAGCCCCACGACCTGGCCGGCAGGAATCTGCAAGTTAATCCCGTTCAGCGCCTTGTCACCTGTTTTGTAGGTTTTCGTGAGCCCCGTAATCCTGAGCATGATCGTTCCCCGCCTTCACACATGAGTAAGCGCCGGGTCGCGAATACGACCCGGCGCCTATTGGTCAAACGTGCTTATTTGCACTCGTAGGTGACGCCGTTGGCTTCATCGATCTGACGAACGACAGACCAGTTTTCCTTGAAGGAGATCGGAATGAAGCTTTCCTGCGGCGGCTCCGAGGTCTGGAACTCCTTCAAGAGCGCCGAACCTTCCCAGTCATAGGAGAAGAAGGCATCCTTGATCTTTTCCTGCAGTTCCGGGGTCAGATTGTGGGCCACGCCATAACCCGTGGTCGGAAACGTCTGCGACTTGAAGATTGAGACAATATGGTCTGCCTTGACGACATCACGGGCGATCATGCGCTTCATGACGGAATTGGCGACAGCCGCAGCCGGGTAGTCCTTGTTGGCGACGCCGAGGACCGAATTGTCGTGCTTGCCGGAGAACACCGGCTCAAAATCCTTACCTGCCTCGAGCTTGTACTCGGACTTCAACAATGCCGAGGGTGCCTTGAAACCAGAATTGGACGTCTCAGCGGTGAAGGCCAGTTTCTTGCCCTTCACGTCTTCGATCTTCTCAACCCCAGAGCCTGGATAGGTGATGATCTCCATTTCATAGCCGAAGGCGCCGTCCTTCGAAGCCATCATCGCGAACGGCCGGAACCCGGCGCAGGCGACAGCGATCGGATTCGAGCCAGTATTGAAGCCGGAAACGTGCAGGCGACCGGCGCGCATGGCTTCGATCTGAGCCGCATTTTCCTGAACCGGGAAGAACTGAACCTTCTTGCCTGTCTTTTCCGCGAGGTGATCGAGGAAGCCTTTCCAGACATCGGCGTAAACGGCCGGGTCTTCGACCGGGGTGTAGGCGAATACCAGCGTATCCGGGTCCACAAGCTGGCTGGCATCGGTCGGAATGTCGGCGACCATATCGCCGTCGGCGTCCGCGTAACGAGCGTCGAGTTTGAAATCCGCCTGGGCAGGCATTGCAAATGCTACGGATATCGCCAGTGCGGCCACGAGCTTTTTCATCAGGTTCTCCATCGATCCAAAACAGACACCCGCTTATTCGGCACTTGCGCTACAGAAATATGACAGAACTGCACATTTCCAGAAATACGGATTTATTGGCGCCCGCCAAGGGAACGCAACTTGCTCAACTGAACGAAAATCTATATATCCAGACTTATGGAAAAATCAGCTATCGTAGAGGCGTTTGCAGCCATCGCGCAAACCACCCGACTTGATGCACTGCGTCTTCTTCTGGATCATTCGCCGGAGGGATTGCCCTCAGGCGACATCGGAAGACTGCTCGACATACCTCAAAATACGATGTCGTCTCATCTTAACGTGTTGAAGCGCGCCGGACTGGTCCAAACCCAACGCGTTGGCACCACGATAATTTATCGGCCGAATACCGAACTTGTCTGGAGGCTTGTCGAGTTTTTGGCGACTGACTTCACCCCGTTGGCTGGCAGAACCTCTTTGACGAGAATCGAGCCAGACCAACAGGTCCCAAGAATATTTAATGTGCTTTTCCTATGCCGCGCAAATTCTGCCAGATCGATCATGGCGGAGGCCATTCTACGCAAGATGGCGCCAATGCGGTTTGCGGCGTTCTCTGCGGGAAATCTTCCCGCAAATGCGGTGCATCCAATGACACTCGCAACACTCCGGAAGATGGACTGTCCGGTCGAGAACCTAAAACCCAAAAGCTGGGACGAGTTCAAGGGTCTTAACCGTGTCTCTATGGATTTCGTCTTCACCGTTTGCGACACACTGACGGGGGAGCAATGCCCCTCCTGGCCCGGTCAGCCTTTTACAGCGCACTGGGCTATCGACGATCCTGCGCTTGCTGAGGGAACTGAACTGCAAAGGCTTGCCGCCTTTCGCCGGGCAGCAGACGCTATCGCCAACAGGCTCTCAGTCTTCACGGCACTTCCGATTGAGTCGATCGACAGGATGTCCCTTCAGACGCAGTTGAAGGCAATCGGAAACAGTCCACGCTGATCGCTATTACTGCAGGCCGTAGCCGCAGCCGCGCACAGTACGGATTGCGTCTCCCTTGCTTCCGATGTTCAAGGACTTCCGCAATCTTTTGATGCTGACATCAACGATGCGTTCGTCCCGGCTCGTGTCGTTCCATACCATCTCGAGAATTTCGCGCCGCGAAAAGAGCCGAGACGGTTCTGTCAGCATCGTCTGCAGGAGACGATATTCCGTCGGACCAAGGTGAATCTCCCGTCCCTTACGCGAAACCCTGTGCGTTTCGAGGTTCAGGGATATCTCGCGATGGTTCAAGATCCTGGTCGTCTTCGAGCATGAACGCTCAAGGAGCGCATTGCTGCGAGCCAGAAGTTCCTGAACGGAAAAGGGGCGCGGCAAGTAATCGTCGGCTCCGGCATCAAAAAGGGGCTTGGGCAGCGCCTCTCCGCCCAAGACAATAATCGCCAACTGCCTTCTTCGCACATGGGCTCGCATTTTCATAAACGACTGACGGAGATTGGTCGCACGGCTTACCGAATCGACGACGACCAGATCTGGTTGTCTCTCCGCGACCATACGTTCACACTGCTCGGCCAGTCCACATACCCCGGCGATATAACCTTCCTCGCGGAAGCTTGCTTCCAGGATCGAGCCAACGCCAATATCTTCCTGTACGATAACGACGCTCGGCATGAAGCCTACTCCATCGCAACAACAGTTTCGGCGCGAGGGCGATCAATCGAAACATCATCGCCCGTCACGATGTACTCGACGGTCTCAGCGAGATTGGTAGCATGATCTCCGACCCGCTCGAGGTTCTTGGCGCAGAAAAGGAGGTGAGCGCACAATGTGATCGAGCGCTGGTCTTCCATCATGTATGTCAGGAGTTCTCGAAAGAGGCCGTTATAGAGTACATCGATGTGCTCGTCCTGGAGGCGGACTTGAGATGCCGTCTTCGCGTCGTTGTTCTGGAAAGCATCGAGCGCGCCAGCCAGCTGCATTTTGGCGGCTTCGGCTAGTGTGCTGAACCCGGCAGAGACAACGCCCCTGTTAAGTGAGGCATCCATGATTGCTGCGCGCTTGGCGATGTTCTTCGCGAGATCGCCTACACGCTCCAGGTTTGATACCATGCGCATCGCGCCGACGATCCGTCTCAGGTCGTTCGCGACGGGTTGGCGCCGAGCAATGATTTGCACAGCCGCCGTTTCGGCGGTTCTCTGCATCGCATCGAGTTGAAGGTCGGCTCTTACGACCTCATCTGCCAGTGTCTTGTCATTGCCGATGAGAGCATTGACGGACTTGTCGAGGAGCGCGGCAGCAATTCGCCCCATATCGGATACTTGTCCGGTCAGGTCCTGTAGTTCTTCGTCGAAAGCTCGAATAGTGTGATCCATCGTCATGTTTCCCCCTCAACCGAAGCGTCCGGTGATGTACTGCTGCGTTTTCTCATTCTGCGGATTTGTGAAGAACTCATTCGTCGCGTTGTACTCGGTCATCTCGCCGAGGTGCATGTAGGCGGTGTATGTCGATATCCGCGCTGCCTGCTGCATGTTGTGCGTGACGATGACGATCGTGTACTGGTCTCGCAATTCAGCGATAAGCTCCTCGATTTTTGCGGTGGCGATCGGGTCAAGGGCCGATGTCGGTTCGTCGAAGAGAATGATCTCTGGGTTGGGGGCAAGCGTACGAGCGATGCACAGACGCTGCTGCTGACCGCCGGACAGACCATAAGCCGATTGATGGAGGCGGTCCTTTACTTCATTCCAGAGAGCGGCACCCTGGAGAGCCTGCTCAACCCGCTCATCAAGCAGGGCTTTCTTTGCGATACCGCGAACCCGCAGACCCGCCGCCACGTTCTCGTAAATTGACTTTGGAAAGGGGTTCGGTTTCTGGAAAACCATCCCGATGCGCAACCGGATCAGGATCGGATCGATTCCGGTCGAGACCAGATTTTGTTTTTCTGGCAGCAGTTCGATCGCACCTTCATACCGGTTGCCCGGATAAAGATCGTGCATGCGATTGAACGATCGCAGCAATGTGCTCTTGCCGCAACCGGACGGCCCGATCAAGGCGGTCACCTGCTTGTCGGCGATCGGAAGGTTAACCTTCTTTAGAGCGTGAAAGTCCCCGTACCAGAAATCCAGATCCCTCACCTCAGCGCGCAGTCGTTCTGGATGGATCAATATGTTGCGCTTGGAGCTGGATTGCAGTCCCGCTTTCGCAGGCCTCACGGCAGTGGTTGTATCGTTCATTTTTTGTCCGATCTCAGTTAAAGGCCGAGCTTGCGTCGAAGCCGGAAGCGTATCCAGATGGCGATGGCATTCATGCCAAGCGTCATGAACATGAGCACCACGCCAGTGGCCGCCGCGTTGACGTGGAACGCTGCCTGCGGCCGCGATATCCAATTGAACATCTGGATGGGCATCACGGTGAATGGCGCATTGAGCCAGTCAAAGTTGATGAAGGGAAAGCTTGCGCCGACGGGAGAAGGCGGCAGGAAGGCGATAAATGTAAGGGCGCCGATCGTTATGATCGGTGCGGTTTCCCCGATAGCGCGAGACAATCCGACGATTGCACCAGTTAGAATCCCAGGTCTTGCAGCCGGTAGAATGTAGTGCCACATCGTCTGCCATTTGTCGGCCCCGAGGCCGAAGGCACCTTCGCGGATTGTCTGCGGTATCGCCCGGATGGCTTCTCTCGTTGCAACGATGACGATCGGGAGGATCAGCAATGCCAGCACCATACCGGCGACAAGCACCGTACGGCCGAGATCCGCGAGATAGACGAAGAAGCCAAGTGCGAGCAAACCGTAGATAATCGACGGCACGCCGGCGAGATTCGTGACGTTGATCTCGATGACGTCAGTCAGCCAGTTCTTCCTGGCGTACTCTTCCAGATAGAGGCCCGCACCCACACCGAGCGGAATTGCCAGTAGCGCCGTGACGAACATGACGAGGCATGTCCCGACCCAAGCCGAAAGAATGCCTGCGCTTGCCGGGCGCCGCGACGGAAACTCCGTCAGGAAGGCGTAGTCGATGCGTCCAAGGCCATCATAAAAGAGATCGGCGATGAGCGCGATCAAAAATGCCATCACCACGAACAGGATGACTAGGCCCATGCTGGCAAAGACAAGGTCGTTTCGCCTTGCGCGACTGACAAGTAGAGCCTGCGGATCCTTGTCCTGAAGTACGATAGGGCTGTCGGCGCTGATAGTCATCAGTAAGCCTCCCGGAAGCGACGGCGAAGAAAGAAGCCGATGATGTTGAAGAACAGCGTCAGGACGAAGAGTGCGAGGCCTGCTGCGAAAATGGTTTGGTAGGCTAGCGAGCCGTGAGGCAGGTCACCGAGACTCATCTGCACGATGTATGATGTAATTGTCGCTGCACCTTCACGAGGATCGGCCGTCAGATTCGGATTCTGACCTGCAGCGATAGCAAGAACCATTGTTTCGCCAACCGCCCGTGACATGCCCAGAAGATATGCGGCAGTTATGCCGGAGAAGGCTCCTGGAATGATCACCTTGAAAGAGGTCTGCAGCCTTGTCATGCCCAAGGCATAGGCCCCTTCCCTCAGCGAAGCAGGAACCGCTCGCATGGCATCTTCGCTGATCGAGACGATGTAGGGCATGATCATGATGCCGAGCACGATCCCCGGAGCAAGGAGATTGAAACCCGTCAGCCCGGGTATGAACGTCTGGAGGAGCGGCGTGATAAACAAAAGAGCAAAGTAACCGAAGACGACAGTCGGGACGCCACCAAGCAATTCCAGCACCGGCTTTACGGTTTCGCGGACGGCCGGGCGCGCATACTCACTGAGGTAGACGGCGAGGCTAGTTCCCAAGGGGATGGCAATCAGGATCGCGATCCCCGCGGCCCAGAGTGTCGCTGTAAGAAGCGGCAAAATGCCATATCGCGGCTGCGAAAAGACCGGCGTCCATTCCGTATCCGTGAGGAAGGTCCACAAGGACACTTCAGTGAAGAAATTCCAGGACTCACTTACGAGCACGTAAATGATTGCCGCGGTCACAAACACCGAGAGTGCGGCGGACAAGAAAAGCAAGACGCGCATCGTCAGGTCGATGAAACGTCGGCGTTTCAGAAATGCTTCGCTTGGATGATAGGCGTCGAGCGTCGTTGACATCTTGTTCTCCGGAATCAGCAGCCGCGATTGCGCGCGGCTGCTGGAACGATCGGGATTAGTTCGCTGCGTCTGCGACGAGATCGGTAACGGTGACGCCAACCTTGGACCCACCTTCGAAGTGGCTGCCGGTGACGCGCTTTTCGAACTTCTTCAGAGCAAGGCCAGCTGCTTCGGCAGGCAGGGCGACGTAGCCGACCTCGCTGACCAGTTCTTCCTGGTTCTTGGCGTCGAACAGGAACTCGGCGAATGCGCGCACATGTTCCTTCTCGTCGGCCGCCTTCTTGGAAGCGTAGTAGAACAGCGGACGGGTAAGCGGCTGGTAGGTGCCATCGGTTGCTGTCTCGATCGACGGCGCTACACACGAACCGTCGGCCTGCTTGATTTCGACAGCCTTCACCTTGCCAGCATTCTCGGTCAGATAGGCGAGACCCAGGAAGCCGATCGCATTCTTGTCGCCGCCGACGCCCTGGATCGTGATGTTGTCGTCCTCTGTCGCGGTATAATCACCGCGGCTGGCATGCTCTTTGCCGTTAATGGCGAACGTGTAGTAGTCGTAGGTTCCGGAATCCGTGCCGGCGCCGAAGAGGCCGAGCTTGGCGTCAGGGAATTCGCCGCGGACCTGGTTCCAGTTCGTGACCTTCCCCTGTGCTTCGGGTTCCCAAATCTTCTTCAGTTCCTCGACGGTCATGCACGTCGCCCAGTCGTTCGCCGGGTTTACGATCGTTGCGAGAGCATCGATTGCGACAGGCAGCTCGATGAATTCCACGCCGTTCTGCTTGCACAGCTCGATCTCGTCGGACTTGATCGGACGGGAAGCGCCGGTGATGTCGGTTTCGCCGCGGCAGAACTTCTTGAAGCCACCGCCCGTGCCAGAAGACCCGACGGTCACCAGCGTCTTGCCGGCTTGAGCCTTCTGGAACTCTTCAGCCATGGCTTCGGAAATGGGGAATACGGTGCTCGAGCCGTCGATCAGCACTGTCGGCGCCTGCTGCGCAAAAGACGGGGCAACGAGGAGGCTGAGAGTAACGATCGAAGCTGCGGAAGAGGCGAAGGCGGCGCGCGCCGGGCGAAAGGTTTTCGTGTTGTGTGTCATGACGACCCTCTGTGAATTCAGAAAAGCTGAACGCGACATCCGCGAACGCAGGGCGGTCATAGTATTGTTGGATGACAGTTTTATGTCAATCAAGTATAGTATGGTATATCCGGATAGATTGATATTTGAGCTGGAAGGTTTTTACTTGATTAACACATGATTTGACGAAAGATTATCCTGAATTTAACCGTAGAGATGCGTCGCTCATGATGCACCCATGATGGCGAGAGGTTTGCAGGATATCCCGAAATCCTCACGATGACAATCATATTTCCAGATTTCTAGATATTTTGCGTTTGTCACAAAACTGAAGCGTCACTGTAATAAATCGCCTGACAGCCGCGAAACTAAGGAGCGAAGCTGATGTCCCCAAAGGTCATGATCGTCGAAGACGAGGAAGCGCTGAGTGTTCTGCTCCGCTACAACCTCGAGGCCGAAGGATACCTTGTCGAGACAATCGGCCACGGCGAAGAGGCTGACATAGTTCTTCAGGAAAGCGTGCCGGATCTGCTAATTCTGGATTGGATGCTTCCCGGTGTATCCGGAATCGAACTTTGCCGCCGTCTACGCGCCAGACCAAACACGGAGCGGCTCCCCGTCATTATGCTGACGGCACGGGGGGAGGAGACAGAGCGTGTGCGGGGATTGGCGACAGGTGCGGATGACTATCTGGTGAAGCCATTCTCGACTCCGGAACTTATGGCCAGGGTGAGAGCTCTGCTGAGGCGTTCCAAACCAGCATTGATCTCGTCCATTTTGCGCTATGCTGACATCGAGCTTGACCGGGAAAGCCATCGTGTCCATCGCGAGCGCCGTGAAGTCAGGCTCGGTCCGACCGAGTTCCGTCTCCTCGATTTTCTCATGGCGTCGCCGGGGCGCGTCTTCTCCCGAGCACAGCTCCTTGACGGCGTTTGGGGTCACGATCTCTATGTAGACGAAAGAACGGTCGACGTTCATGTCGGCCGGCTCAGAAAAGCCCTTAACTTTGCCAACAAGCCAGACCTGATCCGGACCGTCAGAGGCGCCGGTTATTCAATGGATACAGGTTTGAATTAAAATTTCACCGCTCCCGGTCTGTGTCTGCACCCGTCCCGGATAGTTGCAAAAAGGTGGTAGCGAGCGAAATCCTGAGATCCATGCAACCAGCACCTCAATCCCGGAGGAGCGGTTGGACAATCTGTCTGATGACAGTACAATTGATTTAGGCTCTGGAGGAGAGCTGAGGGAGGTCGTCGGTGTCAAATCGAGACCACACGCGCGGTCGGTACGCCGACAAGTGTCGTATCTCGCGCCGTATGGCGATAGGCGGAGCTTTGTCCGCGATATGCTTCGCCGGATCGCCTGCGGGAAGCGAGTTGCTGTCCGTGCCGCCGCGACCTGGTGTGATCCGGTTTGGGTTGACACCCGTCTTTCTATCGAATGACCTGGAAGTGCTGGACGAACTACAGGCCTACCTAGTCCGCGCTGTCGGTCAAGAAGTACAACTTGTCACACAGCGTACCTACCAGGAAGTCACTGCCCTCCTGGTCTCGGGGAATCTTGAGGCCGCCTGGATTTGCGGCTACCCGTTCATGAAGTTCCGGGAGGAGCTGGAGCTGGTTGCCACGCCATTGTGGCGTGATAAGCCGCTTTACCAATCCTACCTCATCGTTGGTCGACATCGTGACATCCAGGCCTTTGATGACTGTCGTGGGGATATTCATGCGTTCTCCGACCCCGATTCCAATTCCGGCTACCTCGTCACGAAAACCTATCTGGCCGAACGCGGCGTCTCCGAGGAAGGCTTCTTTCGCAAGTCATTTTTTACCTACGGCCACCGCAATGTGATCCGGGCAGTGGCTTCCGGCCTTGCCGATTCCGGGAGCGTTGATGGGTACGTCTGGGAAGTCATGGAACAGACCGAACCGGAACTGCTCTCGAAAACGAGGGTGCTGGTGAAGTCTGACTGGCACGGCTTCCCGCCCATCGCAGCCGCCGCACGACAGCGGGAAAGCCAGCCGGTTGCCAGAATAAGAAACGCGCTCCTGCAAATGCACAGCGACGAGCTGGGCCGAACGGTGCTTGAGCGCCTCCAGCTTGACGGGTTCACTCAGGTTCCACCCGAAAGCTACGAAAGTATCGCGGTCAACATGGAACGAGTTCGGAGGCTGGGGTGAGCCTCATCGAGCGCGTTCGCGGCATTCCCTTGACGGTTCGGGTCCCGGTAATGGTGGCATCCCTGATGATCGTCGTCAGCCTCATCATCTCTGAACGCGTATTGGCTCGCCTTCATGACATGCAGGAACAGCATCTGAACGGCGTCGTGGGAACCTATTTCGATGGCTTGTCTACCGCTCTTATCCCGGCTGTTTTGCGGCAGGACGTATGGGAAACCTATGACCTGCTCGACCGCACCCGTACGATGTTTGCGGCCGTGTCTCCGATCGAGACGGTCGTGACTGGACGTGATGGCATGGTACTGGCTTCCAGCGATCCGCACGCTATTCCGGTACTTTCCGAAGTTCCCCCGGCCTTCGCTGACCGAGGCAATGACGATGAAATCCGCATCGAATGGCAGTCGAACACCGGGTTCGGGATCAGGCAGCTCCTTTATCAGGGAAAGTCGATCGGGACCGTACACGCCTCTTTCGACATCACCCATCTTGTCGCGGAAAGGCGCCAGGTTCTCCAGACGCTTCTTGCGACGAATGCTGTGTTGGCATTCGTGTTTGCCGCAGTTGGATACGTCTTGACCAGACGTATGGTCAGGCCGGTGGCGACATTGGCACAACACATGCGCTCTGGTGCGGCCGGACAGCCCTATACCATTCCAGCTGAAGAATTTCCGTATCGCGCGGGTGAACTCGCCGATCTGTTTCATGGCTTCAACGCTTTGGTACAAGCCGAGCAGCAGCGCAGCGCACTCACGCGTCGATTGGCCGAGGAGGAGAAGCTTGCCAGTTTAGGACGGCTCGCATCCAGCATGGCCCACGAGATCAATAATCCGCTCGGAGGACTGTTCAACTCCATCGACACGTTGAAGCGACATGGGGCAAACGAAGGCGTACGGAGCACCAGTGTGTCCCTTCTGGAACGTGGTCTCGGCGGTATTCGCGATGTTGTACAGGCAGCACTGGCAACATACCGGCCGGACCGCTCCGGAAAGCCTCTCGTCCTACAGGATCTGGAAGATGTGCGCCTACTGGCTGGCCCCGTCATTTTGAGCCGTAGACAAACGATGCACTGGGTGAGCAGCCCATCCAATCTCACCCTATCTGCCCTGCCCGGCTCGACTGTGCGGCAAGCACTTTTGAACCTCGTGCTAAATGCAAGCGCCGCCGCGGGCGATGACGGCACGATTTTTGTGGAGACATGCCTCAAGGAAGACGGCTCGACGTTGATCCTCTCCGTTGCCGATACGGGGCCGGGCCTGCCGAAGGCCGCAACCAATGTCCTTACATCGCCAGATCCATGGCCCGCCGCTCAGTCAGCTGGAGGGCTTGGCCTGTGGATGGTCCGGAAGCTGGTGGATGAAGCCGGCGGACATATCCGTTTGTCGAGGACCGAAGCCGGCCTGACCGTCATTGAATTACACTTGCCGATATTGATTCCTGGGGAGGAAACTAGCCATGCAGCGTGAAACAGGGCGCATCGCCATACTCGAGGACGATCCCATCATGGGAGAGTCGCTCATCCAGCGACTTTCGCTTGAGGGCCACAAGGTGAAATGGTGGACGAAGGGAGAGCAGGCTATGCGCGAGCTCGCCAGCGGATCTGAATCGTTCGACCTCGTCGTTTGCGACATCCGCCTTCCAGACATGAATGGTGAAGAGGTTTTCCGCCAGGCCAGCCGCGATACCGCAACACCCTTTTTATTCATGTCTGGCTACGCCGATATAGATCAGGCGGTGCGTCTGATGCGCAGTGGTGCGGTCGACTTCATCACCAAACCGTTCGACATGACGACTTTCCTCGATCGCGTCTCATCAAGCTTAAGGAGCAAGCGGCAGGATGAGCCCAATAGCTCCCTCGGCATCTCCCGCGCCATGCGCGAGGCCGAACAGATGTTGCGGCGTTATGCCTCTCATCCCCTCCCCGTTCTCATTCAGGGAGAGACCGGCACTGGCAAGGAAGTCAGCGCCAGGTTTCTGCATCAGTTATCAAAGCGTGCGCTCGCCCCTTTCATCGCCGTAAACTGCGCAGCCATTCCAGCCGAACTGCTGGAAAGCGAGCTTTTCGGCCACGAGAAAGGAGCATTTACGGGTGCTCACCAACTTCATCGCGGCTACGCGGAACGTGCCGGCGAAGGTATTCTCTTCCTCGACGAGATCGGTGATATGCCGCCTGTTCTGCAGGCGAAACTTCTTCGTCTCATCGAGGATGGTTGGTTTCATCGGGTCGGCAGCGAAACATCCATCCCGTTCAAGGCACGCATTGTCTGTGCCACCCATCAGGAGATTGGCAGCGACGGCAGTTCCTTTCGAAAGGACTTGTTCTTTCGTCTTTCCGCCCTTCCAGTCATGCTTGCACCACTGCGTGAGCGACAGGAAGACATCCTGTGGCTCGCTCAGCGCTTTCTCGAGGAGATCATGCAGATCAGGGAGACCTGCGTTCGGGGCATCAGTACGCTTGCCGAGGACGCAATGCTTGAACACTGTTGGCCCGGGAATGCCCGCGAGCTCCGCAATCGGCTGGAACGCGCCGCTGCTCTGTCGGAAAATCTGCTCGTGATGCCGGCGGATCTATTCCCCGAAGTTGCCAAAGTATCTGATACGCCGCGGATCGGAACACTCTCCGATGCGCGGGACGCCGCAGAGCGCCGACAGATCCTGCGGGCGCTAAGCGCAACCGGCGGACAGATTTCTCAGGCCGCAGGACATCTCGGCATTTCTCGTACAACTCTCTGGGAGAAAATGACGCGTTTCGGAATAGAAGCTAGTGAACGTTCGGCCAACTGAACAGCCGTGGTTACTGGCCGTTTGGAAAACCGAACCCCCACGTGGAAGATACGCGAAAAAGGCGCGCTAAATCAGCCCTCTACTTGTTGGCACAGCTATTGCAACGCTCCCTTCGACATTCAATGGAGGAGGATCGCATGTCACGCTGTCGAAACATGGTCGATATCGGTCGACGCCAGTTCCTGCGCGGAGGGGCATTGGCCGCCGCGGGCGCTAGTGTGGTCGTCACGGGCGTCGGCGCGCCACAGGCAAGAGCCGCTACCGCTGCGGCCGGCGTGGACTATCCCGCCAATCGTCTCGCCAACATCTCGGACCTCAAGCTGAACGAACCTTTCGACGTTGCCTATCCCGATGAAGATGCCTCGGGCGTTCTTCTCAAACTCGGGACGCGCGTTGAAGGCGGGGTCGGTCCCGATGGCGACATCGTCGGCTTTTCTACCATCTGTCCCCACAAGGGCTTTCCGCTGAGCTATTCCGCCGACAACAAGACATTCAACTGTCCCGGCCATTTCTCGGTGTTCGATCCTGAAAAGGGGGGCCAGCAGGTCTGGGGCCAAGCGACGCAGAACCTGCCGCAATACGTGCTCCGCATCGCCGACAATGGCGACATCTTTGCCGAAGGCGTCGATGAGCTCATCTACGGCCGTCTGTCCAACGTTCTATAAGGGAAGAAGATCATGGCCTTCAAACGTCACATTGACCGTCTGCCGATCATTCCCGCGGACGCCAAGAAGCACAATGTCACCTGCCACTTCTGCATAGTCGGCTGCGGCTATCACGCCTATACCTGGCCGATCAACAAACAGGGCGGCACGGATCCGCAGAACAACGTCTTCGGCGTCGATCTGTCCGAGCAACAGCAGGCGGAAACCGATGCCTGGTATTCGCCGTCCATGTACAATGTCGTAAAGCAGGATGGCCGCGACGTTCATGTCGTCATCAAGCCGGACCACGAATGCGTGGTGAACTCCGGCCTCGGTTCCGTTCGCGGAGCCAGAATGGCCGAAACGAGCTTTTCCGAAGCTCGCAACACCCAGCAACAGCGCCTGACGGATCCCCTCGTCTGGCGCTACGGACAAATGCAGCCGACGAGCTGGGACGATGCGCTCGATCTTGTTGCCCGCGTGACGGCGAAGATCATCAAGGAGAAGGGTGAGGACGCTCTGATCGTTTCGGCCTTCGATCATGGCGGCGCCGGAGGCGGCTACGAAAACACCTGGGGCACGGGCAAGCTCTATTTCGAGGCCATGAAGGTCAAGAACATCCGTATCCACAACCGCCCGGCCTATAACTCGGAAGTCCACGGTACCCGCGATATGGGCGTCGGCGAGTTGAACAACTGCTACGAGGATGCCGAACTGGCCGACACGATCGTCGCGGTCGGCACCAATGCACTGGAGACCCAGACAAACTATTTCCTCAATCACTGGATCCCGAACCTGCGCGGCGAAAGTCTCGAGAAGAAAAAGCAGATCATGCCGGACGAGCCGCATGAAGCGGGCCGCATTATCATTGTCGATCCGCGCCGCACGGTGACCGTCAATGCGAGCGAGGAAACGGCTGGCAAGGACAACGTCCTGCATCTCGCGATCAAATCCGGCAGCGACCTGGCTCTATTCAATGCCCTGTTTACATACATCGCCGACAAAGGCTGGGTTGACCGCGAATTCATCGACAAATCGACCTTGCGGGAAAGTGTAGCACGGCCGCCGCTTTATCCCGCGCGAGGCGGATCGGACAGCAAGCCTGGACATTTGTCCAACTTCGAGGATGCCGTCGAAGGATGCCGCATATCCATGGAGGAAGCCGCAAAAATCACGGGGCTGGACCAAGCCCAGATCATCAAAGCCGCCGAATGGATTGCCATGCCGAAGGAAGGCGGCAAGCGTCGACGCGTCATGTTCGGCTACGAGAAAGGCCTGATCTGGGGCAACGACAATTACCGCACCAACGGCGCGCTGGTGAACCTGGCACTCGCCACCGGTAATATCGGCCGTCCCGGCGGCGGCGTCGTTCGCCTCGGCGGGCACCAGGAAGGTTACGTGCGCCCCTCCGACGCCCATGTCGGTCGGCCGGCGGCCTATGTCGATCAGCTGCTGATCGGCGGTCAGGGCGGCGTCCATCACATCTGGGGCTGCGACCACTACAAGACCACGCTGAACGCGCATGAGTTCAAGCGGGTCTACAAGAAGCGCACGGACATGGTGAAGGACGCCATGAGCGCTGCGCCCTATGGCGACCGCGAGGCCATGGTGGATGCCATCGTCGGCGCCATCAACCAGGGTGGTCTGTTCGCCGTCAACGTGGATATCATTCCGACCAAGATCGGCGAAGCCTGTCATGTCATCCTGCCGGCGGCCACGTCAGGCGAGATGAACCTCACCTCGATGAACGGTGAGCGGCGTATGCGGCTGACCGAGCGCTACATGGACCCGCCCGGTCAATCCATGCCGGACTGCCTGATTGCCGCGCGGCTTGCCAACACCATGGAACGCGTACTGACCGAGATGGGTGACACCACCTATGCCGGCCAGTTCAAGGGCTTCGACTGGCGGACAGAAGAAGACGCCTTCATGGACGGCTACAACAGACACGCCCATGGCGGCGAGTTCGTCACCTATGAGCGCTTGAGCGCCATGGGCACCAACGGCTTCCAGGAGCCGGCCACCCGTTTTGCAGACGCCAAGATCGAGGGCACGCAGCGGCTCTATACCGATGGCGTGTTCTCGACCGATGACGGGAAGGCGCGCTTTATGGATGCGCCGTGGCGCGGACTGCAGGCACCGGGCAAGCAGCAGCAGAAGGACAATTACAAGTACCTGATCAACAACGGACGCGCCAATGTCGTCTGGCAATCCGCCTATCTCGACCAGGAAAACGACTTCGTCATGGATCGTTTCCCCTATCCGTTCATCGAGATGAACCCGGCCGACATGGCGGAAGCGGGGCTCAAGGAGGGCGATCTCGTCGAAATTTACAATGATGCCGGCGCGACCCAGGCCATGGCCTATCCGACACCGACAGCCCGTCGCGGAGAAACCTTTATGCTGTTCGGTTTCCCGACCGGCGTACAGGGCAATGTGACCAGTGCCGGGACGAACGAGCTGGTCATCCCGAACTACAAGCAGACCTGGGGCGATATCCGCAAGATTTCGGATGCTCCGCGGAACGTGGCTCACCTGACCTTCAAGTCGAAGGAATACCAGTCGGCTTGAGGACACCAGCGAGTGGCCCCTGCCACTCTTCCCTCCAGACGTGGGCGGCCACTAGCGCCGCCCACTCCTTCAAAACATATGGACAATTCAAATGCGGAAACTGTTTTCGATAGTCTCATTGTGTCTGATTGCAACATCCCCGGCCATGGCCGAGGGCGAAGCGGAAAAAGGCGCGGTCGTTTTCAAGAAGTGCACCGCCTGCCATGCTGTCGGCGAGGGTGCGGCCAACAAGGTCGGTCCTGAACTGAATGGCATCATCGGCCGCAAGGTCGCAGGCGTCGAGGGCTTCAACTATTCGCCCGCCTTCAAGGCGAAGGCCGAAGAAGGCTGGACCTGGGACGAGGCTCACCTAACCGAATATCTCGCCAATCCCAAGGCCTATATCAAGGGAACCAAGATGGCCTTCGCCGGCCTGAAGAAGCCTGAGGATGTGGCCGACCTCATCGCCTATCTGAAGACATTCAGCACCCAGTGAAGCTCTGGTGTCGCGACCTCGGAAAAAGAGGTCGCGATCTCCACAGCTGTGCCCGTGATCTTTGCTGGGAGGCCTCAATGAATTTTATTCTAACGGACCGCGCCGCGTTGTTCGACCGCGCTGCGCTCGACTGCGGGCAAGCCTACGCTGCTCGCCCCATGCTGTCGGTTGCCGATGCGGTGAGCCGCGCCATCAGCCTCTGTCGGCCCGTGACCGCCAGCGAAAATCTAGAACTGTTCTCTGCTGCGGGAAGAGTTGTGGCCGCCGACATCCGCTCGCCCTGTGCCTTGCCGCGCTTTGATCATTCGGCGATGGATGGGTTTGCGGTCCGCTCGGCAGATTTTTCCGGCAGTGGTCCCTGGACCTTTCTGGTCGCAGACAGAGTGGCAGCCGGAGATCAGGCCAGCAGCCGCAGTTTCGAAAGTGCTGAGGCCGTGGAAATCTTCACCGGCGCGATGATCCCGGCCGGTTTCGACGCCGTGATCATCCGTGAAAAATGCTCGCGGCACGATCGCGAGTTCACCACCGCCTACCGGCCCCGCCCAGGCGAGAACATCCGCAGGGCGGGCGAAGACGTCGACCAAAACTCTCTGCTGTTCAAGGCCGGGACGGTTCTGACAGCACACCGGATTGCGCTGCTCGCGGCCGCAGGCTTGTCTCGGATTTCCATCGTTCGAAAGATCCGACTCGGGTTCATCACAACAGGCTCTGAACTGAAAGAGCCGGGTGAGCACCTGGCAGCTGGCCAGATCTACAATTCCAACCGCTACCTTCTCGCCTCCATGCTGTCGCATCCCTGGCTTGAAGTCCGCGATCTCGGGGCGACGCCGGACACGATTGAGGCGACCACCGATATCATTCACAGCGCTGCTACGGAGCACGATATCGTCGTGACGTCAGGCGGGATGTCCAAGGGTGGCGAGGATCATGTGCGGGACGCGCTAACACGCAGCGGCGGGTCGCTCGGCGTGCTTGATGTCGCCATGCGGCCGGGTAAGCCGGTTTCCTTCGGCACGCTGGGGTCGGCGCTCTTTATCGGGCTTCCTGGGAATCCCATGGCCGCCGCCGTGACACTTGACAAGATTGCGCTGCCGGCGATCAGGGCTGTGGCCGGGATCGAGCGTTTGGATCCCGTCTGGATGCCGGCGATCTCCGACTTTGGGTTGCGCAAGAAGGAGGGCCGAACGGAATTCGTCGCCGTCCGCCTTCAGAGTCGCGACGCTTCTGGCACTCCCCTGCTTGCAATGCTGGGCCGCGGATCGTCGGGAAGCCTGTTGCCCATGGCCCATGCCGACGGTCTGGCAATCCTGCCACCGGAGCTCGTAACCCTAGAACGGGGCATGCCCTTGCGTTTCGAGCCATTTGCCATCGGGTAATCTCTTAAAAAATCTCATCACGCCACTCGAAGCGTCAGATTCGCTGCTCTTGAAGGGATGTGAACTGTCGACCCGGTAGTCGCAAACAGTATCTGTTTGAAATCTTCAGAGGAAGATGTGAGCCTCCAAGGGTGGCAAATCAAGGCTTCTAGACCCATCGGCGACCCGGTCGACGCCGTGATCTGTGTCGAAAGAGGAGCTGGTAGCCGCTGGAGCGGGCTTGTTTCCGCTGCCGCGAAACCACTGGCTTGTGGTGCAGGAGAATCGCACTACATCGCTACCTACGGCTGAACATTCTGCTGTCGGATCCGCATTAAGCCAAATCTCAAACCCATTGATAAGCCTTCCTAGTTGCCGAATGCGAACGCACGCCTCCTTGGTGTTTGGCTCGGCCTACCCGTGGATCCACTCGGCCGACTGTGTACGGTCAGCCCTGAAGAGTTTGAACGCTTTGTCCTTGAGTGCGCCGATGGATATCTCGCTCAGAAAGTTCCCAGGGTTAGCGAGATTCAGCAGCGCGGCGGCGCCGGCGACAAAGGACGCGATATCGTAGTGCGGCTTGGTGAGCTGGGATCTGCAGATCGCTGCTGGAACCTCTACCAATACAAGAGGTACAGCGGCGCGCTTGGTGACATCTGCAAAGTGCTTTACTTCGACTCAATAGGTATTTCACCCTGCCGGACGAATATTGGTTCGTCGCTCGCGGGGGAGTTACTGGAGGTCTTCACGATCTGTGCTACTATCTATTGATTATTATCTGAAATTAACCCGATTTTTTGTTTCACCTTGACCCGCGTTCACCCAGAAAACTGCGTTTTCACAGAAGCCCTTGTGCCGCGTTACTCGGGCAGCGCCGCATGTAAAAATGGGTCAAATCAGACCGATATTCAACAAGCACGTTCTCTTGGACCGCCCATAACGGACGATTTGGCGGCGTTGGCCACTAAGATTCTCGCCAGTGAAGGCCGCTTTGATGGCCCGAACCCGTCGTTGACCGCGTTGGATTTCAGGGATATCGCCTGTGTTCTAGCCGAGATTTCCGAGCGGACAATTCTCCGCAGCACGCCGGCGAATGAAGAATTCGAAGTGCGCCTTGCAGCGAGCGACCTGCCGCCGGCGGTAATCGCCATAACGCTGAGCCCGTACCGCGCAACACAAGCAGGGAAGTTACCCGAGCGGCTCCCACGCTTGCCACCCTACTGGGACGCCAACCGGCTTCCGCAAGACAAGTCCTGACAGGCTGAAAAACTCGGGCGGGTGTGCATGTATCGTCGTAGGTACAGCAGACGCCTGCACCCACGGCGGCATGGCTGCGCGTGGTCTTATCGAGACCGGCACTCTTCAACGAAATTTTTGAACGATCTGAGCCGGGGACCCCCCGAAACTGTGTATGGCCGGCGTGCAGGCCCAACTCACCTTCACTGCGGCAGGCACATCCGCGAACGGAGAAAATCATTCGATATCGTTGACCATTGTCTGATGCACGTTAACGTAGTTGTGGGCATCTTTCGGCAGGCTATACAGCCAGTTCCTGCAGTAGGGGCAGTAGATGTGTTTCGTACCTGCATGCAGGGCACCTATGGCAGGCTTGATACAGATCGCCTTGAAGCCAGTGATCGGAATGCGGGCGCGGAGCAAGAAGGCGCTGGATGTGTAAATTTCTGGCATCCCCTGCAATGCCAGCAATCGATCCGCCAAGGGGCTTCTTCAGGAACGCCATATCCTATTCCCGTTCAACTACGACATCCGCAGGATTGTGAAACTGTCCGTGATTGTGTTCAGCTAGCCACCGATGCGGATTCGCGCGCCCATGGCTGCCGACTGCTTTATCGCGTCGAGCGCTCGCATTCCGGACACGGCGTTCGAAATCGGCCAAGGCTGTTCGATTTCGCCGCGCACGGCCCGCGCGAAGGTGCGCACTTCATGTTCATATTGGTTGGCGGGCGGAAAACGGATCGTCTCCACATTCTGGTCATAGAGATCGTCGCGGCCGCGCAGGCGGATGACGGTTTCCTGCTGTGCGGACGGCCAGACGGACACCGGCAACTCCATCCATCCTTCGGTGCCCGTCACCATGATCCAGTGCGACCAGGCCTGGAGCAGCGCGCCCGAAAAGAGGAGATTGCGGTGCCCCGGAAATTCCAGCATGCCGGCGACGGCGATGTCGACGCCATCGGGGGACTGCCGCTCGAAGGTCGCGGTGGCGGCGAATGGCTCGTCTTCGAAGAGAAAGCGTGCGGCCGTGACCGGATAGATCCCGACATCGCCGAGCGCGCCGCCGCCCAGTTCCGGTCGAAAGCGAATATCTTCCGGATTGTCGTTCATGACGCTGTAGGTGGCGTGAATCTGCGTGACGCGGCCGAGCCTGCCACTGCGGATGATGTCGCGTGCGGCAAGCCAGCGGGGGTGGTAGCGCACCATAAAGGCCTCCGAGACCTGGAGGCCGGTGGCCAGCTGGGCGGCCTGGAGACGTTCAGCCTCTTTTGCATGGAGCCCGAGCGGTTTTTCGCAGAGCACATGCCGGCCGGCCTCCAGCGCTTCGATGGCCTCATCGACATGGCAGTTGTTGGGCGTGGGAATGTAGACGGCCTCGACGGCATCGTCGCGCAGCATCTCGCTGAGCGATGCATAGTGGTGCGGGATGTCGAGTGTGGACGCGACGGAGGCCGCGCGCTCCGGGTCACGCGAGGAAATCGCGACGACCTCGCATTCGTCCACCGCCTTCATGGCGGGGATAACCCAATCCCGTGCGATCTTTGCGGTCGAGAGAATACCAAAACGAACTGGCTTCATTGATAATGTCCTTGAGGTCAGATGGTGCTCAGCGCGCGGCGCGCAGGCGCATGAAGGTCGACTTGGTCTGCATGAACTCCAAGAGGCCCTCCGTGCCGTTCTCGCGTCCCAGCCCGCTCGCCTTGGCGCCGCCGAAAGGCAGCTGGGGCACGGTTTCGAGATAACAATTGACATAGACGAAGCCGCTTTCGAGCGCGGCGGACACATGCATGGCGCGATCGAGATCCTTCGTCCAGACCCCATTGGCCAGGCCATAGGGTGTGGCATTGGCGAGTGCGATCGCCTCCGCCTCATTTTCGAAGGTCGTAACCCCGAGAACGGGACCGAAAACCTCTTCGTTGAAGATGGTCATCTCGGGCGTAATGCCGGTGAAGATCGTCGGCTCGACGAAATATCCCGCATCGAGCCTCGGGTCCGCGGGCCGGCCGCCGCCCGTTACAAGTGTCGCACCTTCCCGTTTCGATGTTTCGATGTAGGAGAGCACCTTGGCGTGGTGCTGTTCGTGGATCATGGGGCCGAGATCGGCATCGGCATCCTTCGACGTACCGAGCTTCAAGGCGCGCGCTTTGATGGCAAGGCGCTCGACGAAATCGCCGGCAATCGACTTCTCGACGAGAAGGCGGGCGCCGGCGCAGCATTCCTCTCCCTGGTTGATCGTGAAGGCGGCGAGCGCGCCATCCACGGCCGCGTCGAGATCGGCGTCGGCGAAGACGATGTTGGCGCCCTTGCCACCGAGTTCGAGCGCCACCTTCTTGAGCGTCTGCCCGCAGAGCCCGGCTATCTCCTTGCCGACATTGGTCGAGCCCGTGAAGGAGATCATGTCGATATCGGGATGGAGGCAAAGCGTGCGGCCGACTTCGTCGCCATTGCCCGGCAGGACGGAAATCACGCCGTCAGGAATTCCGGCCTCCTTGGCGAGGCGGGCATATTCCAGCGTCGTGCCCGGCGTGAAGGTCGAGGGCTTGATCACCACCGAGCAGCCGGCAACCAGCGCATAGGGCAGCTTCTGGAAAAGCGTGACCGTCGGGAAGTTCCAGGGAAGGATCATGCCGACGACCGGCAGCGCTTCATAGGTCACGAGGCCGAGCTTCTCGGCGCCCTCATGGTTGACCACCCTGCCCGGGATGTTCCAGGCCAGCGTCGCGGCAAAGCGTGCGAGTTCCACCGACCATTCAATCTCGCCGCGGGCGGCTGCCATGGTCTTGCCCGCCTCGTCTGCCTCGATGACGCTGAGGTGATCGAGTTCGGCCATGACCAGATCGGCGAAACGCTGGATGATCTTGCCGCGCTCGATCGCCGGCATTTTCGACCAGACACCCGACTTGAACGCCGCCTTGGCGGACGCGACAGCCCGGCCGACATCCTCCGGCGTGGCGAGGCAAACGCTTGCGACCGGTTCACCCGTCGCCGGAGAGTATCGGTCATAGGTCCGGTTTTCCGCGGGCCGCTCGACCGCGCCGTTGATCCAGAGTCCGTATTGACGATGAGACATTGCAAACACCTGTATGGTTTCAAGAATTCGATAGGATCATTCGGCGGGCGCCGGCACGCCACGGGCCGGCTGTTGCGCGCGCCGCCGGGAGAGCAGGAACGCGTGGATACGCTCGTTATAGGCAACCACCGCCACGGCCAGCACGAGGCCGATCACGATGCGCTGCCAATAGGGGTTGATGCCCATGAGGTTGAAGGCATTGGCGAGGAAGCCGATGATCAGCACGCCACAGATGGCGCCGACGAGATGGCCGCGGCCGCCCATCAGCGAGATGCCGCCGACCGCAACGGCGGCGATGGCGTCCAGCTCCCAGCCCATGCCAGTGCGGACCGCATCGCCCGATTGCATGCGGGCGGTCAGGATGATGCCCGCAACGGCCGCAAACGTGCCGCAGAGCGTGTAAGCAATCACCTTGGTCGCGCCGACCTTGATGCCGCTGAGCACCGCCGCCTCCTCGTTGCCACCGATCTGGTAGATGGCACGCCCGGTCCGGGTATTTCCCAGGAAAAGCATCGTCGCGACAGCGAGGACGGCGAAAATGATGACCGGCACCGGAATGCCGGCGATCAGGCCTTCGGCAAGCTGAAAGAACTCTTTTGGCAGTGTGCCAAAAATCGGACGTGAATCCGACAGCCACATGGCCAGGCCCCGCACGATCGCCATTGTCGAAACCGTCACGATGATCGGCTGAAGGTGAAGGCCGGCGATCAGGATGCCGTTGATGAAGCCGACCGCCGCCCCGGCGAACAGCGCGAGATTGATGCCCAGGATCGGCGGATGGGTGTTGGCGATGCCGGCGACGAGAACCGTTGCCAGCGCCACCACCGCACCGACCGAAAGGTCGATGCCGCCGGTCAGGACGACGATGCTCATGCCGATCGCGACGATGCCGAGCATCGATGTCTGGCGCAGCACATTGCTGATATTGGCGGCATCGGCAAAGCCATCGGCAACGATTGTGAACACGGCAACGAGGGCAATGAGCACCAGGATGATCGGCTGGCTGGAGATGAATGCGCGCATATTTGCCATGGTCATTGCCCCGCCACGTCTACCGACATGGTCGTGTTGAGTTCGATCAGCGTGAAATTGCTCTCCAGATCGATATCGAGAAGCTGCTTGCCTGCAGCCTTTGCCTTGAGCGTGAACACCACCTCAAGCGGCTCGCCGGCCATGGAAAACTGGAAGAAGCGCTTGCCCCAATAGTCGCTGGTGCCACCTGTGGCAGGCTTCACCGACACGATGTCGAAGGCCGACACGAAGCTGCTGTTGAGCGCGATGGAGAAGGTGCCGGCGGGCACCGCCTTGGGATCGACGCGCACCGACATCGTAAAGGGTTTCCCGACCACTGCGGGCGCGATGTCGATCGCGATGAGATCGGATCCGCCGGCCGATTGTGAGTCGGTTGCATTTGCCGTGGCCGCCGCGATGGTGTCCGCATATCGTTTGGCGTCCGCCGTCGCGGAACTATCGGGATATTCTGCCGCAAGAAGCGCGTACACATCGGGGAACTGCGCCACGTCGCCGGCTTCTTCGAGTGCTGAAGCGAGCTTGGACAGCACGGCGAGGCGATTGGCCTTGAGAGTTTCGCCCGCGCTGAGGGTCGTCAGCAGTTGCTGGTACTGTGCGATGGCTTCCTCGCGGCGGCCGAGGCCCATCAGCGAATTGGCGATGCCGATGCGCGCTGCATCGTAATAGCCACTTTCCGGAAACTGCTGCACGATCTGCTGGTAGCCTTCGAGCGAGCGGCTGTAGACGCGGGTCAGTTCGTAATTGTTGGCGAGCGTATAGGGTCCACGCGCCTGGTCCGCCTGGAAAAGCGTGGGCGCGAGGAGGTAGGCGCCGCCGTTCATGGCAGCAAAGAGGAACAGCACGAGGAAAAGCGGTGCCATCCATCGCCGGAGGGCAGTGTCCTGCACGGGTGCGGTGACATATGGACTAGCCATTGGATGCCCTCCTGGCAAAGATCGCGCCGATGAAGGGGCCGGCACCGGCCATGATGACGGCGGCGAGGATGACCGCGCCCTTGGAGACATTCTGCCACTCCGGCGCCACGCCCAGCAGGTTGAAGAGATTGGACATGACGCCGATGACCAGCGCGCCGACAAGCGCGCCCCAGACCGAGCCCCGGCCGCCCTGAAGGGCCGTACCGCCGATCACCACGGCTGCGATCGCGTCAAGCTCATAGAGAACACCGGCCTGCCCGGGCTCGCCCGACCCCATGCGCGCGGTGAGGATAAGGCCAGCAATACCGGCGAGTGCGGCACAATAGACATAGGTGAAAAGCTTTACCCGCCATACCGACACGCCACCGTAGTAGGCCGCCTTCTCGTTGGCACCGACCATGTAGATCATGCGCCCGATGGCGCGAAAGCGCATCACGTACCAGGTGACGAGAACGATCGCGAAGAACAGGACGGCCGGTGCTGGAACGCCGCCGAATGTGCCGCGCGCGAGGAACGCGATGAAGGCCGGATAATCCGCATAGATCGGCTGGCCGGCACTGTAGACCAGGCCCGAACCGCGAAAGACGGTCATCGTCACCAATGTCGCGACGAAGGGCTGGAAGCCTAGCAGCGCGACGAGGGATCCGTTGACGAGGCCGGCAACGAGCGCGGCAGCGATGGGCACGAGCACGACGATACCGAGCGGATAGCCTGCCGTCGCGAGCGAGGCGGCGAGCGTGCCGACGAGTGCCACGACAGAGCCCACCGAAAGATCGATGCCGCCCGAAATGATGACAACGTTCATCCCGACGGCGATGATGCCGATGAGGGAGGTGACGCGGATCAGGTTGACGATGTTCTCGATCGTCCAGAAATAGGGCGAGGCAAGCCCTGCTACGACAAGCAGAACGGCCAAAACCACGAGATTGCTGTTTATGGAAAGACGCTCCTTCATCGCGCATCTCCCACGCGCGCCTGGGGAGCCTCTGAATGCCCACCCATGACATTGATCATAATCTCGGCCATGTCGAACTGGGCGCGCGCCTGCTCGCCGGTCACGCGGCCTAGATTGAGGCAGATGATGCGATCGCAAACGTGAACCAGCTCCTCGATGACCGAGGAGACGATGATGACGCTCGCACCGTTCGCCGCAAGCTGGCGGATCAGGTCGAAGATCGCCCCCTTCGCGCCGACATCGATGCCGCGGGTCGGCTCGTCGAGCAGGAAAATATCGACCTTGGCATCGAGCAGCCGGGCCAGGATGACCTTCTGCTGGTTGCCGCCACTGAGTTTGCCGACGGGCACCTCGGTCGAGCTGTATTTGACCTGGAGACGCTGGCAGAGATCCTTGACCGCAGCCACTTCACGGCCCCGCCGTAGCGCAAGAGGCCCCGCATAGCGCGCCAGAGACGAGAGCGTCACATTGTGCCGTATCGGCATCGACAGGATGAGGCCATCGCTTTTGCGATCCTCGGGACCAAGGCCGATACCGCCCTCCAGCGCCTGTCGCGGGCCGGAGAACATTGCACGCTTGCCCTCGGCACGGATCGTTCCCGCGCTTGGCTTGTCGACGCCGAAAATGTTGCGCAGGATTTCCGTGCGGCCGGAGCCCATGAGGCCGGCAAGGCCCAGGACCTCGCCCTTGCGAAGCCTGAAGGAGACGTTCTTCAGGAGTTCCTCGGTCGACAGGCCATCGACCTCGAGCACGACGTCGGCATCCGGCGCCACGCCCCGATCCCACTCGCGCTTTTCGAGGCTGAGCTTGCGGCCGAGCATCATTTCGACGAGCTGGGACTCGGAAAGGTGTGCAACGTCGGACTCGCCGACCATCTGGCCGTCGCGCAGCACGACAACGCGATCGCAGACTTCGAAGATTTCGTTGAGGTGGTGGGTGATGAAGATGATGGAGGTGCCCGCCTTCTGAAGCTTGCGGACGATCTTGAAGAAGTGCTCGACCTCCTCGCGATTGAGAGGCGCGGTCGGCTCGTCCATGATCAGCAGGCGGCAGGGCCGGGTTATAGCCTTGCCGATCTCCACCAACTGCTGCTCTGCAACGCTCAGGTCGCGGATCGCCACATCGATCGAGCCCGGATAGCCGAGGTCACGCATGATCTCGACAGCGCGTGCGCACATGTCCTTCCAGTCGAGCAAGCCCCAGCGGTTGCGGACCAGATTGCCGAGAAAGAGGTTCTCGACCACGCTGAGATGGGGGACGAGCATCAGTTCCTGGTAGATCGTGCTGATACCCATGCGATGGGCAACCGAGGTGTCACTGAGCTCGACCGGCTTACCGTCGATAGAGATCGTGCCCGCATCCGGTTTCACCGCGCCCGCCAGGATTTTCATCATGGTGGATTTGCCGGCCCCGTTTTCGCCCACCAGCGACAGGATTTCGCCGGCCCGGACCTGCAAGCCGACATCCGACAGCGCCTTCACACCCGGATAGGATTTCGAAATGCCGGCCATCGTCAAAAGCACGGCAGGCTCGCCCTTCGGGACGGCCTTCAGATGCGTGCTCTGACCGTTGGTTCTGTTTACCATCAACAATTCACCTTCCTGCGAGTTCGCGGGCGGCCGGCATAGACCGGCAGCCCGCGCCTCCAGCGGAAATCCTCAGCGCACGTATTGAAGGTCGGCGTTGTAGAACTCGTCGACGTTGTCCTTGGTGACGATCGGCGTTTCTGTGGTGATCCGTTTGGGAATAGGCTCGCCCTTGAGCACCCGCACCGCCATGTCCAGGCCGATCGCGCCGCCGGTGGCGTAGATCGACGTTGCCTGCAACCAGCCGTCCTTGATCGCCTGGAACGCTTCGCGCTGTCCGTCGACGCCGATGAGATAGACGTCGCCGGGCTTGTAGCCGGCTTCCTTCAGCACGTTGATGGCGCCGAGGATCATGGGGTCATTGTGGGCATAGATGACCTGGAACTGGTCACGATAACGCGTCAGCCAGTCTTCAACGATCGGAATTGCCGGGGCGAGGTCGTAGTTGGCAGGCCGCGCATCCAGCAGCTTGATATCAGCCTTGCCTTCGAGCTGAGCCGCAAAACCCTGGTGGCGCTGGATCGTCGGCGTGGCGCCGGGAATGCCTTCCAGTTCGAGGTAGCTGAACTTCTCCCCGACGGAACCGAGCACGTGCTTGCCCAGGCCTTCGGCAAGCGAGAGATTGTTGCCGCCGATGAAGACATTGTAGTCCTCGCCGACGATCTCGCGGTCGAGCACGACGAGCGGAATACCCGCTTTCTTGATCGCCTCGACGGCCGGCACGAGCGCCTGGGCTTCGCGCGGGCTCATCATGATGAGGTCCACGCCGCGGGCGATGAGGTCTTCGATGTCGGCGATCTGCTTCTCGTTGGTGCCCTTGGCGTCGGTGTAGATGAACTCCTTGATCAGCTCAGGATATTTTTCCGCCTGCGCCTCGGCGCTGGTCACCATGAAGGCCCGCCACGGATGGTCCATCGTGTCCTGCGAAAAACCAATGGTCCACGGCGGTGCGCCGTAGGGGTTATCGGCAGCCGCCGACGGGGCCACGGCCACAAAGAAAGCCGAAACGGCAAGCGTCGTCATTTTAAGCAGTTTTTTCATTGCTCCACCTCATTTTTGTTGATTGTATGATTGCATCCAATCTCCAATTTCATCGTATGTCAAGCAGTCCGGTCATTTATTTCACGGGGAAGTGATGCCTGCGAGCAGGCCACGCCAGCGTCCTCGCGTCACCAATTTCGTATATTGACATCAATATATTGGATACTATTCTCTCGCCCGTACGGCTGAGCCGACCAACAAGAGGGAGCTTTCAGATGGGAAAAATTTGGAAATCGACGACGGCAGCAATGATACTGGCGATCGGTCTTGGCGCGTCAGGCGCAAAGGCTGCGGAGAGCTATTTTCCGGAATGCTTTGCGGCCTGGGACGCCGATACGAAACAGCTGTCTGCCGTGACGCCGCGCGAAGGCCCGTATCGCATCGCGCTGGTCAACGGCTTTGCCGGCAACGACTGGCGCATCCAGATGATCCGCGCTGCGGAGTCCTACGTTAAGCGGCCCGAGATTGCCGCAAAGATCAAGGAATTCACCGCTGTCAGCGTCGGCAACGACGTCGCGGCACAGATTGCGGCGATCGAGAATTACGTTGCGGCCGGCTACGACGCGGTGCTGTTCATCGCCGTCAACCCGGAGGCCTTTGACGCCGTGATCGGCCGTGCCAACCAGGCAGGCACGCTCCTCGTTTCGTTCGACAATGTCGTCTTCAACGACAACCACCTCATCGTCGATATCGACCACGGGGACATCGCCGCCAAGAAGGCACAGGCCATCCTCGACGACCTGAAGGCGAAGAACGTCACCGAAGGCAAGGTGCTCTGGGTCCGCGGCCTGCAGGGAAATGCAACGGAGAAGCAGCAGACCGAAAGCTTCACGAAGGTGTTCGAGGGAACGCCCTTTGAAGTGGTCGAGGTCGTCGGCAACTGGGATGTCGGCACGTCGCAGCGCGTGACGGCGGAAGCGGTTGCCGCGCACGGCAAATTTGTCGGCGTCGCCAATGCCTATGGCAGCATGGGCTCTATCCAGGCGCTGCTCGATGCTAAGCATCCCGCCGTCCCCTTCGGTTCGGACACGATGAACGGCGCCGTGCGCATGCTCGCCGAAAACGGTTTCACCGGCGTTGCGATCGGCTCCTCGCCTTCGGTTTCGGCAGTGGCCATTCTCGCTGCCCTCTCGACCTTCGAGGGAAAAAAGATGCCGCAGCGCATCAAGCTGCCGCCGCCGTCGCTGCCGTCGACAGACTGGAAGGACGGCGTCGCCTATTTCTCGCAACTCCCGGCCTCCTTCGACACCGCAACGGGTTTCAAGGAATGCAACCTGCTCTTCACCGCGGATGAACTGACCTCCAAGTGAAGCGCCGCCGGCGGGCTGTGCCTAAGCCCGCCGGCTTTGACCGGAACCGACGAGAAGAGACTGGAATGACGGTGAATGCGATACGATTGAGGGGCGTCGGCAAATCCTACGGGCCGACCCGGGCGCTTGCCGATGTCAGTCTCGATATCGAGGCGGGCACGGTACATGCGGTGCTCGGGGAAAACGGGGCGGGCAAGAGCACGCTCATCAAGATTTTGACCGGGGTCCTCGCGCCCGATACAGGCACTGTCGATCTCTTCGGCGAGCGTCTCGACCATGACGGCCCGCAATCAGCCGAGACACTCGGGCTCGCAACGGTGTTTCAGGAGCTTTCCCTCGTCCCGCACCTTTCTGTCGAGGACAATCTGTTTCTGTCCAATCCGCCACGGTCGAAATTCGGCTGGATCGACCTGCGCCGGCAGCGTGCGGAATCGCGCCACTGGCTTGATCTGGTCGGATTGGGCGACATCCATCCGGGCACCCATGTCGGTCAGTTGTCCCTTACCCAGAAACAGTTGCTGGAAATCGCCAAGGGGCTCGCCAAGAAGCCGCGCATCCTTCTCCTCGACGAAGCGACGGCCTCCCTTCCCGGCAACGATGTCGACCGGCTCTTCAACATCATCGCCGACGCGCGGCGCGAGGGCCTCACGGTCATCTACATCTCGCACAGGATGACCGAGATCGAGCGCATTGCCGACCGGTGCAGCGTGCTGCGCAATGGCCAGTTGATAGAGACATTCGACGCGCATGCGCGCTCGCATGACGAGATATGCCGGATGCTGGCCGGCCGCGAGATCTCGCAGGTTTTCCCGCCCCGGCGTCCTGTGCCGGCCGATGCGCCCATCGTGCTGGACGTCTCGGGGCTTTCAGCGGTCGACAAGGTGCGCAACATCTCGTTTGCGCTCCGGCAAGGTGAGGTGCTGGGGATCGGCGGCCTCGAAGGACAGGGCCAGAAGGAACTTCTTCAAACCCTCTATGGCGCCATTCGCACCGCGGCGGGGTCGGTGACACTGGATGGCAAGCCGTTCAAACCGGCCGGTCCGGCGGCGGCCATTGCCGGCCAGCGACCGGTGATGCTTCTTCCGGAGGATCGCAAGACGGACGGCTTGCTGCTGGCGGAATCGATCCGCGACAACATGCTGCTTTCCGTGACGGGAAAGCTCAGCAGATATGGGCTGCGCGACCAGGTTGCCGAAACCGCCTGTAGCCGTGCGATCACCCGGAAACTGGCCATCAAGATTTCATCGCCCGACGCACCTGTTTCGTCGCTCTCCGGCGGCAACCAGCAAAAGGTTCTGCTCGCGCGGCTGCTGCTCAATGAGCCCGCGGTCTACATTCTCATGGATCCGACGCGAGGCATCGACGTCGGTACCAAGCAGGAAATCTATGCGCTCATTCGCGAGCTCGCGGACCGCGGCGCGGCCGTTCTCTTTCTCACCACCGATTTCGAAGAGCTCATCGGCATGTGCGACCGCGTGCTCGTTCTCTACGGCGGCGCCATCAGGCGGGAACTCGAAGGCGACGCCATCAACGAGGTCAATATCATGGAAGCGTCGCTCAACATGACGCGTCCCGAGACCGCCCGAAACCCCGCGGATACGGAAATCCGGCCATGAAAATCCTGACATCACGACACATGCCGGTCCTGCTTGGCGCAGCGGTTTTCATCATCGTGCTGGCGGCCTATCTCGCCGTGCATCCACGCGGCATTTCCAGCTTCGTCATCCAGTCCTACGCCAATTCGGCAGCGCCGCTCGCCCTTGCCGCGCTGGCGCAGACCTTTCCGGTCCTGACCGGCGGGCTCGATCTTTCGGTGGGAGGAATGGTCGCGCTCACCAATGCACTCGCCTCGGAACTGGTGCAGGGTTCGCCCGTCGAAATCGCCTTCGGCGTCCTGACCGTGCTTGCCGCAGGCGCGCTCTGTGGGGCGCTCAATGGCGCGCTCATCGTCTATGGTCGCCTCCAGCCGATCATCGGCACGCTAGCCACCGGTGCGGTCTTCAGCGGCCTTGCGCTCTTCATCAGGCCCTTTCCCGGTGGCGACGTGGATACCGGGCTTGCTTACGCGATGACGGCCATCCTGTTCGGCGTCCTGCCCGTCTCGACGCTGCTGATAGCGATCATCGCCTCCTGCACCTGGGCTGCGATATCGCGGGCATCCCTCGGGCGCGGCATATTCGCTGCCGGATCGGCGCCACAGGCTGCGCGGCTGTCCGGCCTGCGCATCGAGCGATCGATTATCGCCGCCTATGTGCTTTCGGGGCTGCTTTCCGCGCTTGCCGGTCTCTATCTCGGCTTTCAAACCCTTTCGGGCGATGCCACGATCGGCGTGCCCTATACCATCAACTCCATCGCCGCGATCGTCATTGGCGGGCTGTCACTGCGGGGTGGTGCGGGTTCGCCGCTCAGCGCGATCTTCGGCGCACATGCGCTACGCGCGATCAGCGCCGTGTTGCTTTTCACCGGTGCCCCGCCCCTCGCGCAGCCGCTTTTCGAAGGCATGGTGCTGATCACCGCGGTGGCGGCAGCATCCCTCACGCTGGTCCGCGACCCCAACCGCCTGAAGGCATTCCAATGATGAACGTGTTTTCCGTGGCTTTTCGCGTCGAGAGGCCGATCTGGATCGCCTGCCTCTTCGTACTCGCCCTGAGCGTCGCAATCGGCATCATGTATCCGGCGACCGTCTCGGTGAATTACTACATGCAGCAGTTGCAGATCGCGGCCTTCGTGGGCATTCTTGCCAGCGGCGCGATGGTGGTCCTCCTGCTCGGCGAGATTGACCTCTCCATGCCCTGGACTGCAACCGCGGCCGGCATGCTCGCTTGCGGGGTTTTCAGCAGCGGTGCGGCCTGGGCCAACGACGGCACCGCAATCTCCTTCGCCCTGCTAATGGGCCTGGCCATCGGCGGTCTCAACGCTTTCGGCGTTGCCATCCTGCGCGCGCCATCCATGGTGTGGACGCTCGGCGTCAACGCCATCCTGCTCGGATTGACCGTGGTCTATGCAGGTGGCTACAGCCCGCAGACGAATGCTTCCCCCCTGATGCGCCACCTCGCCGTCGGGCGCGTGTTCGACGTCGTGCCGGTGGCCGCGCTGGTCTGGATGTTCGTCGGCGGCATCCTCGTCCTCGTCCTGCGACTGACGCCGCTTGGCGCATGGATCTATGCGATGGGCCGCAGCCCTCGCGTCGCCTACCTTGCCGGCATCCGAACGCGCGCCGTGGTTTTCTTCGCCTTCCTGTGGGCCGGGCTCTGCTCCGCCGTCGGGGGCGTCCTGCTTTCGGGCTATTCAGGCCAGGCCTTTCAGGCCATGGGCGATCCCATGCTGCTGCCAAGCATCGCTGCCGTCGTCGTCGGCGGCACGAAGGTGACAGGCGGCGAAGGCAGATATCTCGGCACCGTCGTGGGCGTGCTCGCGCTCACGCTCCTTTCCAACGTGCTTTCCCTGATGCAGGCGCCCGAGGCGCTGCGACTGATCATCTACGGAACCACGATCATCCTGATGCTGCTCGTCAGCAACAAGCGGGCACAGGCGCACCCATAAACCTGCCCGGAACGAAACCATCTACCCGCCCCATCAACACAAGGAGAAGCCGCATGGATGCGTTTGGAATGAAGCTCGAATGGTACAGCGAACCGTCATCCTGCTCTTACCAGGATGGCACTCTGGAGGTCGTCACCGGCGACAAGACGGATTACTGGCGGGAAACCTTCTACGATTTCTGGCGTGACGACGGCCATTTCCTGTCCCGGGACGTCGAGGGCGATTTCAGCGCCGAGGTCACGGTTCAAGGCGACTATGAGATTCTCTACGATCAGGCCGGCCTGATGATGCGCCTGAGCGAAAGCCACTGGATCAAGACAGGCATCGAATTCACCGACGGGCGGATGTTTTTCTCCGTCGTCGTTACCAACAACCAATCCGACTGGTCTTTGGTGCAAGTGCCTGTCGATCCCAGCGGAATCCGCATTCGGCTGACCCGCCATCGCGAGGCGATCCGGGTCCAATATCTCAACAGAGAGAATGGCGTCTGGACACCGGTCCGCCTCGCCTATTTCCCACCGACGAAGACGGTTCAAGTCGGCGTCATGTGCTGCTCGCCGCAGCGCGCCGGCTTCACCGCCCGCTTCAAGGACTTCGTTATCGGGCCGCCGATCGCGCGTGAATTGCACGATTGAAAACCCACCAACCGGCCCCGGCGGGATCAACAATGCCGCCGGGGCTGAGCTATTGCATTTCGAATTGCCTTATTGTTATATTATATCCAATCTTCACTTTTCGCATACTCGGAGGAGCCGGAACCCGTCCGGCGCCAAGCCGCTACATCGCCGTGCGCATCGGTTCCTGGCCAGATTTCGGGGCAAGGGTCTCGTTAAAAAACCGTTGACACCATTCATAATGTATCCAATATATTGTCTCCTATAAATAAGGGGAATACGATCATGGGACCGAAATACGCAACTCCAAACTTCAGCGAAGCCCGCCGGGCGCTTCTGATCGGCGGCGCAGCCGCCGGCCTGACGGTCAGCTTTGGAAGGCTCTTTTTCACGCCGGCCTCCGCCGCAACGGGCGGCACTCTTCAGGTCATGGCGTGGGAAGGCTATGACTTGACGAACGAGCTCAAGACGTGGCGCGAGGAAAACGGTGTCACCGTCGAAACCACGTCGATCGCGTCGCAGGATGACGTGCATACCAAGTTCATCGTCGGCAATCCGCCACCGCTCGACCTTGCCGAATACAACCAGGCCTATAGCGAGCTCTACATCGATCAGATCAAGATCGTCTCGCCGCTCGATGTTTCGAAAATCCCAAACTACAACGCCGACAACCTGTTCAGCGTCTTCTTCGACAAGCCGACATGGTTCAAGGACGGGACGCTCTATGGCTCCCCCTACATCTGGGGCTTCAACACGCTCCTCTACAACTCCGCCGAGATGGAGGAGCCAAAATCCTACAAGGACCTGCTGAAGCCGGAGCTCAAGGGCAAGATCGCCATCATGGACGACGCCACGGGCAACTGGCCGCTGATTGCCCGGCTGGCCGGTTTCGGCGAGAAATACCCCGCGCTTACGAAGGATGAGCTGAAGACCGCGTTCGACAGTTTCGTCGCCTTCCGCGACCAAGCCCGCCTGATTGCCATCAACCAGGGCGATGTCGCGAACTTCATCGCATCCAAGGAGGTGCTCGCCGTGGTCGTGGCAGACCCGCAGATCATCCAGCAGGTCACCGCGCAGGGCGTACCGCTGAAAATGGCTGTTCCCGAAGAAGGCCCGGTCCTGTGGGTCGATGCATGGTTCATCCCGGTCTCGGCGGACAATGTGGAAACCGCGCATGCCTTCATCAACCAGTCGCTTGACCCGCAGGTGCAGGCAAATGTCTGCATGAGCATCCACCAGGCCCCGGTCTCGAAGAAGGCGGTCGAGCTTCTGGACGAAGCCGCCCGCCAGCGCATCGACTATTCGAAGATCGACCAGATCTTTTCCGCAGGACTTCCCGGCATTCCGCCCGTCGAGGCGGAGAGCGAGGTGGCAAGCTACGACGACTGGATCCAGGCCTGGCAGCAGTTCAAGGCCGGCATGTAAGCGCACCGGCATTCCGGGCTGCGTCTTGCGAAGTGGCCCGGAATGCAACGGTATCAGGAGTAAATTTCGGTGGTCAGTTCACAAAAAACGGGCGGGTTCCTGGCGGCTCCGGCAGTCACCTATATGGTGATTTTCTTCGTCGCCCCGAGCCTGCTGCTGTTTTCCTATAGTTTCTGGACGGCAAGCTCGTTCCGTATCGTGCCGGACTTCGTCCTGACGAATTATCTCTCTTCGATACAGTCCCTGCTGTTTCTCAAGGTCACGCTCAACGCGCTGCTCATCGGCCTCGTCACCGCAACGGTCTCGGTGCTTCTGTCGCTGCCGATCGCCTACTACCTGACCTACGTCACCCGCTCCAAGCTGATCTTCTACCTTATCCTCATCACCTGGTTCTCCAGCTATCTGGTGCGGATATATGCGTGGCGCACGCTGCTCGGCACGAACGGCCTTCTGAACGCGGCGCTGCTGCAACTGGGCATCATTTCAACGCCCATCGAGGCCTTTCTCTTCAGCCCCTTCGCCGTGGGCGTGACCCTCGTGCATATCTATCTCCCTTTCGCGGTCCTGATGGTCATTTCCGCAATGAGCGAAATCAAGAAGGAGCTGATCGAGGCGTCACGCGACCTCGGGACAAGCCCGATCGGCGCCTTCATGAGGGTCGTAGCACCCAATGCCGCGCAAGGCCTGATCGGTGCCTTCATGCTGACCTTCATTCTTGCCGCAAGCGACTATGTAACACCGCAGATGGTGGGTGGTTCCTCGGGCCAGACCACCGGCCTCCTCATCGCCGACCAGTTTCGCAAGACCGGCAACTGGCCGCTCGGCGCGGCACAGGCCTTCATCATGTTTGCCCTGTCGATCCTGATCTACCTGATCATCACGGCACTTGCCCGTGCTTCAGGCCTCACCCGCTCCCGCAAGAGCACGACGATCTTAACGCAGGACAAGTAGATGATCCTCCGCATCACCGTTTACCTGATCCTGGCGTTCCTGCTCATCCCGCTGGCGCTGATTGTTCTGTTCAGTTTCAACGCGAGCCCCTCCTTCACCTTTCCCATCACCGGCTACAGCATGCGGTGGTATGCCCAGATCTTCTCGGATCCGCAGCTCGGTTCGGCCTTGTGGAAGAGCTTCTGGATCGCGACACTGACGGCGATCATCACCTTCCTTCTCGGCGCCGCCGCGTCGCTCGCCTGGCTGCGGCTGGGGCGCAAGGGCCGCACTGTGCTTGAAATCCTGTGCATCACCCCGATTGCCCTTCCCGGCCTGTTCCTCGGCGTGTCGCTGCTGGTGCTCGCTTCCCAGGTCGGGGTGCAGCTCTCGATGATCACCATCGTGCTCTCCCATGTGGTCCTGGCGCTTCCGATGCTGATGATTGCCATGCGCGCCAGGCTCGCCTTGTTCGATCCGAACCTAGAGGAAGCATCGCGCGACCTCGGGGCCTCCCAGGTCCTCACGTTCCGCCGGGTCACCCTCCCCCTCATCGCGCCGACGCTCATTTCCTGTGCCGTGCTCAGTTTCGCGCTTTCGTTCGACGAATTCGTCGTCACGGCCTTCGTATCGGGCACCGAGACGACGCTGCCGATGTATATCTGGTCGATGATGCGCCGCACGGTCACGCCGCTCATCAACGCGATTTCGACGCTCGCAATGGTCTTTACCATCGCCATCATTTCCATCGCCCTTGCCATTGCCGCGATGAAACGCGCGACAAATCTCTCCAGCCGCGACGTCGCTTGAAGGAAAACGCCCATGTCCCCAATCATCGAAATCACGGATGGCAACAAGGCCTTCGGCAGCTTCAAGGCGCTTCAGGACATCAATCTTTCCATCGCCCAGGGCGAGATCGTCACGCTGCTCGGCCCGAGCGGCTGTGGGAAGACGACGCTGATGCGCATCTTCGCCGGCTTTGAGAGCCTGACAAGCGGATCGCTCAAGATTGACGGAAAGGACGTCTCAAATCTTCCGCCGGAAAAGCGCCCGGTCAACATGGTCTTCCAGCGCTACGCCCTCTTCCCCCATCTGGATGTCTTCGAGAACGTTGCCTACGGCCTCAAGGTGAAGGGCATCGGCAAGGACGAGGTGCGGGAACGGGTCCGCAATATGCTGCGCATCGTGCAGATGGATCACCTCCAGCAGCGTTTTATCACCGAGCTGAGCGGCGGCCAGTGCCAGCGCGTTGCACTTGCCCGTGCGCTCGTCAACGGGCCGAAGGTTCTCCTTCTCGACGAGCCGCTCGCCGCACTCGACCTGAAGATCCGGCAACATATGCTGACGGAGATGAAGCGCATCCATGCGGAGACCGGGGCGACCTTTATCTATGTGACGCACGACCAGGACGAGGCTATGATCCTTTCGGATCGCGTCGTGCTGATCGACCGCGGGCAGATCGTTCAGGTCGATACGCCACAGGATATGTATAACCGGCCCAATTGTCTTTTCTCCGCCAAGTTCCTTGGTGAGACCAATATCCTGCATGGAACCATCGTCGAAGACGCGTCCGGCAAAAGCGCGTTCAGGTCTGCGGAGGGTAGCTTCCACTACCAGCCCACGAACCAGATCGCCTCGAAAAGCGCTGCCATCATGTCGGTGCGCCCGGAAGCGATTTCGCTGTTCGCCGAAAACCCCGCGCGGGATAACGCCATCCCAGCGACCGTGACCGACGTGCTCTTCACCGGCAGCCGGTCCTTCTACCATCTCGTCAGCGACGGAGGAGAAGCGCTTCGTGCCCAGGTACAGAACACGCCGGGTCTGAACCGACCGAATGTGGGTGACCGCGTGCATGTCTGCTGGCCCCACGACGGGTCTGTCGTGCTGCCAGCATCCCCCAGCCATTGAGCATTGAAGACATGACTCCCAACTCCTCCATCATAAAACGCCACACGGTTACCGCGACGGTCCTTGAACTGATCAGGGACCGCATTGTCGAAGGGGTCTATCCCGGCGGCCAGCAGATCCGCCAGGAGGCCATTGCCGAGGAATTCGGCGTGTCGCGAATTCCCATCCGTGAGGCTCTGGTTCAGCTGGAGGCGGAAGGCTTCGTGCAGATCCACACGCACAAGGGCGCCGTCGTCGCCCAACTGACCGTCGAAGACGCCATCGACATCTTCGAGGCGCGCCTCGTCCTCGAGCCCAGCATTCTTCGTCAGGCTGTGACGAAGGCGACGGCGGAAGACATCGAACGGGTGCGAAAAGCGCTGCACGAATACGAGCGCGGGGTCGCCAACGACGCGTCTCCAGCCCAACTCAGCCAATTGAACTGGGCGTTTCACAAGGCGCTTTCCAGCGCGTCGGGACGATGGCGGTCACTCGCCGTCCTCTCATCTCTCTACAAGTCGGCAGACCGATATCTGCGCTTGCAGATCGACAATGCCGAGGCCCGGCGAAACGCGCTTGAAGATCACCGGGCAATCGCGGCCGCGTTCGTGCAGCAGGACGCGGCGCTGGCGCAACGCCTGCTGGCCCGGCATATTTCCGGCGCACGAGACGATGTTACGAAAAGCCTGAATATGCTGAAAAAGGCGCCGTGATCCACGCCGACACCTCAGGACGCCAGCGGCATTCATTTGAAATAGAGGAAAGACATGCAACTTGATCGCGTTATTACCGTCGTAGGCGCCCATGCGGAAGGCGAAGTTGGCCGCGTGATCACCGGCGGCGTCTTGCCACCCAAGGGCAAGACCATGTTCGAGCGGATGCAGAACCTCGAGCGCGATGGCGCCTGGCTTCGAAACATGCTGCTCTTCGATCCGCGCGGCAGCGTCAATGCCGCAGTCAACCTGATCACGCCCCCATGCCGCGACGATGCGGATCTCGGCATGATCGTGATGGAATCCGACTATTTCGTCCCCATGTCCGGCTCAAATCTGATCTGCACGGTAACGGTGGCGCTTGAAGCCGGCATGATCTCGATGATCGAGCCACAGACGATCGTCCGGGTCGACACGCCTGCGGGCCTCGTGGAAGTCACCGCGGAATGCAGGAACGGCAAGTGCAAGCGCATCACCTTCCGCAACATCCCCTCGTTCGTGATGCACCGCGACGCGACGATCGATGTCCCGGATCTCGGCACGCTGCGGGTGGATGTCGCGTACGGCGGCATGATCTATTGCATCGTGAACGCTGAGGACCTGAACCTGACGCTTGATCGCAGCGAAGCCCGCCTGCTTGTGGACCTGGGTGAAAAGATCAAGGCAGCGGCGGCAAGCCAGTTGCCGTCCATCCACCCCGAAAATCCGCAGATCCACACGATAAACCAGGTCGAATTCGCCGGCCCACTGCAGGTTTTGGGGGGGGTGAAAACTTCGAAGAACGCCGTGGTGGTCTCGCCAGGTCGGCTCGACCGCTGCCCGTGCGGCACCGGCACATCAGCCCGCATGGCTCTGCTTCATGCCCGCGGAGACCTGGCGGTCGGCGAGACATTCCGCCACCTCTCGATCCTCGACACGGTATTCGACTGCGAAATCCTCGAAACCGGCACGGCCGGCCCAATCCCGGCCGTCACGCCCCAGGTCTCCGGTCGGGCATGGCTTACGGGTGTCAGCCACTACGGGGTGGATCCGGAGGATCCGTTCCCGGAAGGCTACCGCCTGTCGGACACATGGTTCGCCTGAGGCCCCGCGAAAATCGAATCCAGTTGCGCCGACAAGCCCGCCTGTCGGCGCAATCGGGAAAGTGGCTCCCGTGCGCCATTTCGCATGTTTTGCGTGTGGATCCGCTGTTGAAATCGATCTATCCGTTAAATTCCGTCTGCCGGTTGCTTGCTTAACGAGGGCTTTGTATTCAATATACGGGTCAGCATCGTAAATGAGTCCGTGATGAAAGCCTCCCCTTCTATCAAGCGCCGCACCGTTACCTCGTCCGTCCTGGACCTGCTTCGTGACCGGATCATATCCGGCTACTACGAGGGTGGTCATCAGATCCGCCAGGAAGCGATTGCCGACGAAGTCGGCGTCAGCCGCATTCCGGTGCGCGAAGCGCTGGTTCAGCTGGAGGCGGAAGGCCTCGTCGTCATCCATACGCACAAGGGCGCGGTGGTGGCTAAGCTTACGCCGGAAGATGCCGTCGACATTTTCGAGGCGCGCCTGATCTTCGAACCGTTCATCCTCGCCAAAGCGATGGAAAAGGCGACGCCCGACGACGTCGAGCGCGTCCAGAGCGCCTATCGCGACTACGAGAAAGCGCTTCTGGCCGGCGAAAGCCCGGCGATCCTCAGCCAATTGAACTGGGCATTCCACATCGCGCTTTCCTACGCCGCCGACAGGCCACGGTCTCTGTCCGTGCTCTCCACGCTCTACAATTCCGCTGACAGGTATCTCCGGCTCCAGATCGACGCCAAGGCGGCACAGACGAAGGCCCTGGAGGAACACAGCGCGCTTGCCCAATATTTCGCAGATGGCAACAGCAGCGCCGCGCAAAAACTTCTCAAGAAGCATATCGCCGATGCCCGCGATGACGTTATCCGCGGCCTTCAACACCGCGGCACGAAGGTCGCGTCCTAATCTATTGTCACGACGGGTGCCCGCGCCATCTGCGCGGACACTTTCCTGTCGAGACCGATCAGGCGGCTTCCTTCTGGCCCTCATAGGCGATGAACTGCGGCGCAAGAGCCGGAATACCCTTGATCCGGTCCGAAATCTTCTCGGCGACCATCATCGTCGGGCAATGCAGGTTGCCGTTGGTGATCCGCGGCAGGATGGATGCATCCACTACGCGAAGGCCTTCAAGACCATGCACCCGGCCTTCATCATCGACGACGGCCAGGTCATCGTTGCCCATGCGGCAGCTTGAGCATGGGTGGTACTGGGTGCCCATATTTTCCTGCAACCAGGCGAAGACATCCTCGTCGCTCCACTTGCGCAGACCGGGGAAAATCGCTTCTCCCCTGATCTTGTCCCAGCCACGCTGCTGAATGATCTCATCCGTATGCCGAACGCCGTCGATCAGGTTGCGGCGATCTTCTTGGTCCGAAAGATAATTGAGCACGATCGACGGATGTTTGCGAGGATCCCCGCTCAGCAGCGTGACCGCACCCTTGCTGTTCGGCCGGCCGAGGCAGACCTGATATTGGAAGCCCTCCTCGATATTGACCTTGCCGTGCATGAGTTCACCCAGCATGGGCAGGAACTCGTGCTGGATGTTCGCATAATCGACGCTGTCGCTGCTTTTGAAGAAGGAGCCGACTTCCCAGAGGTTTGTCGTTCCAAGGCCGCTGCGCAGGAACATCCATTGCGCGCCGATCATCGCCATCTTGAACAGGTTCATGTCCACGGCCGGCGAAACGCCCTTTCGCGACGCCCGATACTTGATGGAGACGGCGACGTGGTCCTGGAGACTCTTGCCAACGCCCGGCAGGTCCGACACCGACGTGATGCCATGTTCCGCGAGTTCATGGGCGGGGCCGACGCCGGACAGAAGAAGCAGTTGCGGGGAGTTGAAGGCACCTCCGGCAAGGATGACCTCCCGCGCCGCGCGCGCTTCGACAATCTGCCCCTTCTGTTCATAGCGAACGCCGGTGGCCCGCTTGCCATCGAACAGAACCTTGTGAACCAGCGCACCGAGTTGCAGTTCCACGTTCCCGCGCTTGATCGCAGGCCGAAGATAGGCACGTCCCCCGCTTGCCCGGATGCCGTTGTCGATATTGGCTTGGTAGGCATGCACGCCTTCCTGGCGGAAGGCATTATAGTCCGCATTCAGGGGATGGCCGGCCTGCTGTCCGGCCTCGAGAAATGCCTGGAAGGGTTCGAGTTCCGCCTTGAGCGTGGTGATCGCGATCGGCCCTTCGCCGCCACGATACTGGTTGGCGCCCTTGTCGTAGTTCTCGAGTTTCTTGAAATAGGGCAGGCAGTGGGCATAGGACCAGTTGCTCAAACCATCCTCGGCCCAGCGATCGAAATCGCGCGGATTGCCGCGAACATAGACCATCCCGTTGAGCGAGCCGGAACCGCCCAGCATCTTCCCGCGGATATGGGGCACCATCCGGCCATTCAGCGCGGCTTCCGGCCCGGTATCGAATTCCCAGGTGCGGGCCTTGTCTGTTAACGGATAGGACATGGCCGCGGGCATGCGCACGTAGATCGAATTGTCATGAGGCCCGGCCTCCAGGACAAGGACCCGGACGTTGCGGTCCTCGCCGAGGCGGGCGGCGACGACTGATCCGGCAGCACCCGAACCCACCACGATGTAATCGTATGTTTTAGTTGGCATTTCACGTCCCCAATTAACAATTCCGGTCAGGCTGGCCGCACCCGGCATGATTGACGTCGCCTTTTGTCGTAAACCGGTGGCATCCGCTATTTGTCACGGCGCGACCCGCTAAACCAACAAGCATGAGCCATTATTGGATCCAATCTATTATATTCCGAAAGCTGCGTCTAGTGTAGACGCGTGGAAATCGCAGCGCGACGAAGCCCGGAAAAAGATCAGATGCGCGTGTCGCGAAAACCAAGGCGACGCAGGCCGCGCTGCACATCGGGAGCGCCCGTGAAGAGGCGCCAAAACAGCCCCGATCGATAGTTTTCGATCATCGCGACGATAGGGCCTTGGTTGATCGCAAGATGCCAGGCTGAAATCCAGTTCTCACCCGGTGCAAACGCATCGGCAAAACCATATTTCGACCAGAGCCGGCCATCCTCGTACGAAAGAAATGAACGAAGGGCCGCTTCGGCTTCCAGCGGGAGAAAAGGGAAACTCGAAAGAGCAGCAGTCGGCGACAGCACCCCATGATCGTTTTCAGGGCAGCTGACCAGATAGCCGCGCGGCCCATCAGAAGCCGTCAGGCCCCATCCGTGCACATCATAGCCGCCGTGACCTTTCGGATTGCGTTTGCAGTGCTCGAAATTGATGCGCGCATGCGCGACGACCTGCTGCCAATGATCGACATAGTCGTCTCGAAGGTTTCGAGGGTCCAGGGCGCAGAAGGAATATTGCGACAGGAAGAGCGGCCCGCCATAAGGCATGCCGGCCGGAAGGGTATGACCGTAATAGGACTGTCCGTTTCGATGCCTGCCTTCGTTCGCCCAGCCGACATGGTAAACTTCCGGATCGATCGGCGAAGATTCGGAACCTGCCGCCAGCACGTAAGCGATCAGCGCCTCGTTCCAGCCCGTGATGGGCGTGTTGAGGTGCCATTCGTGCTTAGGGCTCCAGTGCCAGTACAAGGACGGCCGGGCACCGGGGCGAACGAAACCAGACCAATCGACGGCATCGCAGACGCGATTGATCCGCTCCCGTAAATCGCCCTCTTGCGGCGTATCACCGGAAAAGAACTCGCGGGCACAGATAAGCCCCTGGATAAGAAGGCTCGTCTCGACAAGATCGGCGCCGTCATCCTTCGGAATCAATTGCACGACCTTCAGTGTCGTCGCCCGAACGAAATGTGGGAAGGCGCCTTTAAACCGTGGAATCTGCTCAAGGCTGTCCAAGATCCTGTCGATACGGCGGCATGCTTCCGGGTGCGCAATCCATTGCCTGAAGGCCATGACCAGGATTGCCAGAATTCCGAAACCGACGGCGCCGATGGAAACAAGGTCATATGGGTCTCCCTGCTTTACAGGGCGGCGATCGTAGGGCAGCGACGTCGCGTCGTTGGCGCCTTCGACGAAGTAATTTGCATGCGCCAACTGGACAATGTCCAGCACATCCGAAAGCGCGCTTTCCCTTGGAATACCGGGAAAGCCGCCCGGATAAGTCGGCTGGTGGGACGTAAAACCGGAAGAATGACGATTCATGCGATCTGGAAGCCATGGCGAAGCGGGTCGTGGTCGTCGACAAAGATCGTGTTATGCCCCGTCACACGCGCCCAACCAGATACACTCGGAAGAATGCCGGAGAAAGACCCCACATTCGCCGCAGCCTCGACGCGGCAATTGAACATCGTGCCGATGATGCTTTCATGGACGAATGTTTCGCCGACATTGAGGCGCTGGCGCGCCACCAGTTGAGCCATTCGTGCCGACGATCCCGTTCCGCACGGTGACCGATCAATTGCCTTCTCCCCGTAAAAGACGGCATTGCGCGCATTCGCTTTGGCATCACGCGGCTTGTCGCACCACATGACATGCGAAACGCCCGCGATCCGCCGATCATCCGGGTGGGCCGGACTGAGCTTTGCCTGCGCTGCAGCGCGAACCTTCGGGCTGAGCTTGACGATCTCGCTTGCACTCATCCGGTCAAGTCCCGGCCAGTTCGCCTGAGGCTCGACAATGACATAGAAATTCCCGCCATAGGAAAGATCGACCGTCAACGTTCCAAGGCCTTCGACGTCGATTTCGACGTCTTGCGCATGCAGATAGCTGGCAACGTTGAAAAGCCGCACCTGCTCGACCTTGCCGCCCGACTTTGAATATTCGATATCGACGCGCCCGGCCGGAGTTTCGAGTGACAGCTTGCCGCTTCGCTTGGGCGTAACCACACCGGTTTCCAGCGCGGCGGTGACCGTTCCGATCGTGCCGTGGCCGCACATCGGAAGGCAGCCGCTCACTTCTATGAAGAGCACGCCCACGTCGCAGTCGGGGCGGGAGGACGGATACAGGATCGTCCCGGACATCACGTCATGTCCCCTCGGCTCAAACATCAGCGCACGACGGACCCAGTCGTGATCACGAAGGAAAAGCTCCCGTTTCTCCGCCATCGAGACATTCGGGAGAAAGGGCGCTCCCCCGGCGACGACGCGCACAGGGTTGCCGCAGGTGTGGGCGTCAATGCAGAAAAACGTATGGCGAGTCATTGAGACGCGGATCCCCTTGTATGGCGAAGCGATTGGCAGAAAACGGCGTAAGATCGATGGATGGCGCCGTTCCCGAAACAAGTTGCGAAACGAGCTTGCCGGTGGTGGCAGCTTGGGTGAGCCCGAGATGCCCGTGACCGAACGCGTAGATGACGCGCGACGACCTGTAGGACCGACCGATCACAGGCAGAGAATCCGGTGTGGCCGGCCGATGCCCACTCCACTGCGACCCCGTGCACCCCTTGATGCCCGGCAGATATTTCGCCGCGAGCGTAAGCAAAGCCTGGCATCGTTTCATGTTTGGCTTGGCACTGAGCCCGCCGAATTCGGCAGCACCCCCAAGTCGCAGGCCGCTGCTCAAGGGCGTCGCCACGAACTTCCTGTCCGCAAAGATGATCTCACGCCTTAGCGTGACCGGAGCATCTTTGATGGTGGTGTTGTAGCCGCGCTCGCTTTCCAGAAGGACACGATCGCCAAGATGTGCCAGAAGCTGAGCCGACCAAGCACCCGCAGCGATAACGAGCGTCTCGAATTGAAGGTCTCCGCTGGCTGTGTGGGCAACAACCCGGGTTTGCTCGGGGATAATACGTTCGACATTCTCGCACAGAAACGTCACGCCCTGGGATATCAGCCATGTGCGCAGCCCATCCAAAATCACTTTCGGATCAGATATCTGCCCCCATTGAGGCGTGAGGAGACCACATGCCACGAGCGGGCCAAGAGCAGGTTCGAGTTCCCGAACTTCGGAGGCCGAGAGTTCGATCACTTCGATCCCCCATCCTCGCTTCGTCTCCCACTCCAGCCGATCGCGCGCCAGACCATCGGGCTTTTCATAGACGGTAAGCGCACCGGTGCGGCTAATGTGCTGCGCCATTCCTATATGGCGAAGCAGAGCGGCAAGATCGTCATAGGCGCGCTCATTGATCGAAGCCAATGCCCCGGCAATCCGTGGCAATGCTTCAGAACGACCGGCACGCGCGAAGGCGGCGAGCCATGGAAACAACCGAACCGCATGCCCTGGGCGTACCGCCAGAGGACCGAGAGGATCCAGGAGCCATCCGGGAACTTTCTTCCAAAGCCCCGGGATCGACGCCGGCATCACCTCGGTAACGGCAACTCCGCCCGCATTGCCCGAGGATGCGTTACCGCCATGGGCGTCGCGATCGATGACGGTAACGCTGGCTCCCATCCGGACCAACGCATATGCCACCGAGAGGCCGACAATCCCCGCGCCAACAACTGCGACCTTTTTTGACGGCACTATTCCCTCGCCTCAGCGCTCGACATTGGTGCTCAACAGAGCCATGGGTATAATGTAGATTGGATCCAATTATTGACACGGTCAACCTGAAATCTGACGGACCAAAAAAGTTTCAAGGGCGGAGTGGACAGCATGATTGTTTGATTGTAGATTGGATCCAATCTTTCTTTCAAGACCAACAGGACAGGATGGTTAGACTATGGCGAAGTGGACAGGCGTTTTTCCGGCAGTGACGACAAAGCTGACCCAGGACGGCAAGGTCGATATCGAACAGACCAAGGCGAGCATCGACCGCCTCGTGAAATCAGGCGTTTCGGGCGTTATCGTTCTCCCGATGCTCGGTGAAAATGCATCGATGAGCATGGAAGAACGCGAAGCCGTCATTCGGGCCGCCGTCGATGTGGTGAAAGGTCGTGTTCCCGTCCTTTCAGGCCTCGCCGAAATCACGCTGGAAAATGCGAAGAAGAACGCGAAGCTCTACGAATCCTTCGGAGCGCAGGGCCTGATGGTATTCCCGAGCCTTGGCTACAAGACGGACAACCGTGAAACCGTCGAATGGTACAAGGGCATCGCCAGCGCCTCGTCGCTGCCGATCATGATCTACAACAACCCGATCGCCTACGGCGTCGACTGCACCGTCGAGGTTCTCAAGGATCTGGTCGATGTGCCGGAGATCGTGTGCATCAAGGAAGAGACCGGCGACATCCGCCGTGTTACCGACATGTATGTGGCTTTCGGCGACCGGTTCAGCATCTTCTGTGGTGTCGACGACCTGATCGTCGAAAGCTCGGCGCTTGGCGTAACGGGCTGGGTTTCCGGCATGACGAATGTCTGGCCCGCCGAATGTGTCGAACTCTTCAACCTTTGCGCTGAAGACCGTTATGCCGAAGCGCGCGCCCTTTACAGGATCCTGACGCCGTCGTTCCATCTCGATACGCATGTCAAGCTTGTCCAGTACATCAAGCTCGCCGAGAACCTCGTCTACGGCGCTCCGGAATGGACCCGCGCTCCCCGGCTGCCGCTCGTCGGCGCTGAGCGTGATTTCGTTGTCTCGACCGTGAAACATGCAATCGCCGTTCTCGCGGGGCGCGCCAAGAAGGCCGCTTGATTTCATCCGAGCAGACGCCCCTCGCCCGCCATATGCCGGGCGAGGGTTTACGCGTGGATTTATCCTGCGCGACATTGCCGAACATCTGGAGACTACATGACCATCACCGGTGAGCTTCTGATCGGGCTTGAGAACCGTCGCGGCGGAAATAGCCAACTCTGGGGCGTCGAAGCCACCTCCGGCGAGCGGCTCCAGCCAGGTTTTGGTGGCGCCGAACTCGGGGATCTGGAGGATGCCTGCGCATTGGCGGCATCGTCTTTCGACGCCTACCGGGAGACGACCCCGGATGACCGCGCCCGCTTCCTGGAACGGATCGCGGATAACATTCTTGCCATCGGCGACGAGCTGATAGAACGCTGCATGGCAGAAAGCGGCCTGCCGCGGGCGAGAGTGGAAGGCGAACGCGGCAGAACGGTCGGTCAATTGAGGCTTTTTGCTTCTGTGCTCCGCGACGGCGGATACCTCGACATCCGCATCGACAAGGCGCTTCCCGAACGCACGCCGGCGCCCCGTCCCGATATCCGTCTTCGGCATATCGGGCTCGGTCCGGTGGCTGTGTTCGGTGCCTCGAACTTTCCCTTGGCCTTTTCGGTCGCGGGAGGCGATACGGCCTCCGCGCTGGCCGCAGGTTGCCCGGTCATTGTAAAAGCCCACTCCGCCCACCCCGGCACATCCGAACTGGTCGGCCGCGCCGTCCAGAACGCCGTTCGAGACTGCGGCTTGCCGGAAGGCGTCTTCTCGCTGCTATTCGATTCCGGCCGGCAGATTTCGCAGGCGCTGGTCGCGGATCATCGCATCAAGGCCGTGGGCTTCACCGGCTCGCGAGGGGCGGGAACCGCATTCATGCAAATCGCGGCCTCGAGACCAGAGCCCATTCCAGTCTACGCAGAAATGAGCTCCATCAACCCCGTTGTTGTCTTCCCAAAAGCGCTCGCGGCGCGAGGGGGCGAGATCGGCCGGGACCTGGTGGCCGCCTTGACGCTGGGCGCAGGCCAGTTTTGCACCAATCCAGGCCTCGTCATCGTATTGGAGGACAGCGGCTATGCCGCGTTCACGGCATCTCTGGCGGACACGCTGAAGCAGTCGCAAGCTGCAACAATGCTGACGCCCGGGATTTGCAAGAGCTATCGCGACGGCATCGAGGCGCTGGAAGCGAACCCTTTTGTCAAAATGATCGCCAAGGGTGCTCCGGGCAACAATTTTCAGGGCCAGGCAGCTGCCTTTGAGACGGATGCCGCAAACTTCCTCGCCCATAAGGAACTACACGAAGAGGTCTTCGGCGCGGCCACGCTTGTGGTGCGGTGCGCAACTGTTGGAGAATTGCGGGCGGTCGTTTCCGCGCTCGAAGGCCAGCTTACGATCTCGATGCATGCGGACGAAGGCGACTATGAGGAAGCCCGCCGCTTCATCCCGCTGTTCGAGCGGAAAGCAGGCCGCCTGATCCTCAACGGGTTTGGAACCGGCGTCGAGGTTTGCCATGCCATGGTTCACGGCGGCCCCTTTCCTGCAACCTCGGATTCCCGGGCGACCTCCGTCGGAAGCCTGGCGATAGCACGCTTCCTTCGGCCGGTGTCATATCAATCTTTTTCGTCGAAGCTTCTAGCAGCTGAGCTCACAGAAGAAAATTCATGCGATTCACAGTGCGGTAGAGATTCCGAGTTGTAGTCAGAGCCCGGAGAGCTCCAGCAAGCACTATAATGACGCTGCTTGTTTACTAGCGCTCGTGGACAAAGGCTTACTGTGGGATCGGTTTTTGATTCAAGGCTTTCATTTGGAGGTAGACTTGGGTGAACGGATCGGTTTGACGGACGAGGAGCGGGCGGTGATCGGCCCGCTTCTTCCCCTCGAGCAAGGACGCGGATGCCGCCCTGCTCAGGACAATAGGCGCTATTTCGAAGGCATGATGTGGATGGCGCGCACGGGTGCACAATGGCGACACCTGCCTGATGAATACGGCAAGTGGTACAGTGTCTTCCGCCGATATCGACGCTGGGTCGAGACCGGTGCGTTCGAAGCAATGCTCGAAACTCTGGCTGAACTGGTCGGGCGGGATCGAAGCGCCGACATGACCGACAGCACAATTGTCCGGGCGCATCATTGTGCGGGCGGCATAAAAGCGGACTCAGGAGACCGAGGCGCTTGGTCGATCGCGCGGCGGCTTCACCACTAAAATCCATGCCCGCTGCGATGCGAAAGGTCGACCGCTCGGCTTCGTCCTGACACCCGGGCAAACGCATGATACCCAAGGCTTTGCGCCCTTGTTCCGCATGATCTCCGATCGGATCGAGGCTTTCCTCGCCGACAAGGGTTACGACGCCGAAGCCATTCGCGACGAAATCGCCAGTGCCAGGGTCGAGGCTGTCATCCCATCAAAAAGCAACAGGCGCGAGCCGATCCCGCACGACAAAGCCAAGTACAAATGGCGCAACCAGATCGAACGGCTCTTCAACAAGCTCAAGAACTTGCGGCGCGTTGCTACCCTCTATGGCAAGACCAAGAAATCCTACCTTGGCTTCGTCACCATCGCAGCAGTTAGGATACCCTTTGTCCACGAGCGCTAGCAAAGTACCCGGATCCGCTGACAACCACTCGACGTTGATTATCGAAGGGCGAAAGGCTCTTGGACGGATACGAACCAGCGACGTTTCTTTCCTCAACCTGAAATCCCACGTCTTTACCTTGATTGCGTTGAGATGCAGATTAGGATCGACAGATTTGAACACGCCGTCCAGTTCAAGGCGGAGATCGTAATGCAGGCGTGTGGCGTCGTACTTCTGGATGATAAAACGCAGGCGGTTCGAGGATTTGACGGTCGTCGAGCCACTCGGCTCCTGCGCCTGCTTGAAATCCCGCTTCTTCTTTTAGGTCGAGAGCTTGTCAGCCATGACGCGCCTCACCAGATCCTGCGATCGATCTGCGAGGAGATCATCGGCACGGCTGCCGCGCCGGGCGCGCCGAGACGGAGACGCTACACGAGCCGGCCGAGGAGATAGGTCGTGGTGGCCGTGGCCAGAACCCTGAGCCATGGGTGTACGTCACCTCGCGAAGGCCGCGCACCCATCCCGTCGGTCTGCTTTCGAATTAAGGCCACCCGAGCGCGCAGATCGGCCAATTCCTGCCAAAGGGCTGCAATCTGCTGCTCTGCCGAGATAGGTTTCTCGTCTGCAACGCCCGAATCCTCGACAGGGCTCTCCTCCTCCAGCTCGGCGAGATGTTCGCGCAGCTGGGCCGGGCTGTCGAAGCCCTTCGCTCGTATATCGGTCATTGCGTTTGTCTCCCGCGACGTCGATGCTCACGGCACCCGAGAATGGTTTGCCGGCGCCGACATGAAAACACACCTGCGCCATCGTTGTTCCGTGCACGCATCAGCAGCGTGGTTGCGATCAAGATCGGCAACGAATATGGTCGGCGCGGCGCTCCCGCCGTTCCGTCTATGACGGCTTACATGCCAACCGGCACGGTCAAGTTTTTCACCCAGGACAAGGGCTTTGGCTTCATCACGCCGGACAACGGCGGAACGGATGTCTTCGTCCACGTTTCGGCCGTGCCGTCATGTGGCCCGCTTCGCGACGGGACGAAGGTCAGCTCTCAGCACCCGCCAGCCTTCCCGTATTGCAACATAGGCGCGGCCGAGCAGGCGGAGCTTCTCTCCCTCGGAAAGGGTGTGCACGTCCCCGGGCAAGACGACGAAGTCCTCGATGCTTTTCACCTGTCACCCCAAATGCGCTGCGCCTGCTGGCGCCGCGTTGTCACTCCGAGAGAGCTAACGCTCATTTTGAGCCAAACAAGTCGGATGCCCGATCCAGATCGACCGGATCTGCATCGACATGCTGCTCGAAACCTTTTGCTGTCCATCGACATTACCTGTTCGAAACCGGAGAACAGTGCGTGGCCAGAGCATATGGAAACCCATCCGATCCCGAGACCAAATGGTCGGACACCGAAATCCTCGCCAAGGCGCACGACCTCGTCCAAACCTTTCTGAACTTTCTGCGGCTGGAGCGGCCGGGAAAGGACATTCTCGACGCGCGTTGCCTGCCGGCAAGTAAGTCTTCTCTCATCAGCGCTTTCAGGCTCGTGATCGCCACGGAGGCACGCGGCGACGTGCGAGAGGCGCTGTCGTCCGCCGGTCATGTCCTCGCCCAGTTCCAGGACCGCGTCGGAACGCGCATCTCCGTGACGCCGGCCTGTGCGACGAACGTCGGTCCAATGCGCACAACGGCAGCGAACGTGCTGGAGGACGCCCTTCGCCAGGTCGACGAAGACACCCGTCGGCTGCGCGATCTCCTGGCCAAGGCGTCGTCGATCGCGGAGAGCCGGTTCCAGCGCAGACATGCGCGCACGCCCTTCCAGGACGATGGAACATATACCTGGTACGGGCATGGCTGATACCGCAAGCGATGGAACGTCAGCTATTCCACGCCGCCGAGCTCGCGGAACGCGCGCCACTGGTCGTCGGTCGAAACTCCATCTGTAAAGACGCGAAACGCCTTTCCCTGAGCCTTCAACGCTTGCGCGGTTTTCAACGCGTCGGGGTAGAGCAGTGTCGGCTCGTCACGCCGGTCCTCTCCGAAGGGGTCCACCGAGCTCAGCGCGATAACCTGAAACCTTGTCGCCATGATCATTCCTTTCGAATGCGCCGAGATGGATCAGCCTTCATTTCCATCGGAGACAAAGTCTTTCGGGAGCTCTTCGCGGGCGGCCCGATGCGCCAGGGCCCGATCGATCCACCTTTCCCTCAAGACGACGTCAATCGCGAAGGCGACGTCCTCGGCGCCCCAGCCAGCCTCCTGCATCTCGCGCATGAAAGCGGTCAACTTCTCATCGATGATGCTGTGCAGCTCACCGTCTGTCGTTGTCGTGCCTTGGTTCACCATCGTCACCTTGGAATGAGTTGCCATAGACCAGACAACGCCGCTTCTGCCGGTAGGTTTCGTCGCTGGCAACGCCGGACCTGATTATAGCGATTTTCCCCTCCTGTGGAGCCGCAAGAGCGGGCTGGACTCCTGACGGCGCGAATGCTTCATTGCTCGCCCGGAGGACACGAGTATGGCGTATGAATGGGATGCGGGCCGTGCGCGGCGGGCGCAATTGATCAAGTCGGTATCGATGATAGCGCTAACCGCGTCGGTGATCAGCGTGCCCGTCGCGGTGCTGCTGACGGCCTCGCCGTTCTAGAGTTACAAAAACTGCACCTGCACGCTCGTCAGCTCAGGATGTTGGCGCTGTACCCGGCGGCTATCGAGTAGGTGCCGCAAGACGCCATGCGCGCTTCGTCGGAGGCGAGGAAGACCACCATCGGCGCGACGTCGCGCGGATCGATCAGGCGGACGCGGAACTGTCGTCTATTGGGATATCCGAAGCCTCCGGGAACGAACATCGTCCCCCTAAGGATTTTGCTCATGCTGTTTCAATCCATACACGAGATCCGTACAGGTAGCGCGGATTGTAAGGTCCTGGTCTTTCATAACTGATCAGGCCTCCTCGCCGATCGTGTCGGCCATGTACGCCCCGCGGCGACCCATCTCCTGCGGCGGACCGGTGGTGCTGTCGCGTGCCGTCTGGTGTTCTAGTTCGGCGTTGAGTTCAGCGCCGAGGATGACGATGATAACGGATACCCATACCCAGACCATGAAGCCGATCGAGGCGCCTAGAGCACCGTAGGTTGCGTTGTAGTCGGCGATGTGCCCGAGATAGAAAGTGATGGCGAGGGCGGCAGCAAGCCAAGCGAAAGTCGAGAAGACCGCGCCCCAACTCAGCCAACGCAGCTTTGCGGGTTCCCGGCTTGGTCCAAGTCGATAGAGCGCTGTGATCGCGGCGCCGATCAACGCCAGCAGCAGCGGCCAACGCGCCAGGCGGATGATCAGTTCTGTCCATCTACCGAGCCAGAGGTAGTTCAGGATCGCCGGAACGACGCCAGCAAGCGTGATGATTAACACGACTAGAGCAAGACTGGCGAATGTGAAGAAAAGGGAGGTGAGGTTCAGCCGGATCAAGCCGCGTTTCTCGTTCTCACCATAGGCGACGTTCATCGCCTCGAACAGCGCCTTCAGCCCGGCGTTGGCGGACCAAAGTGCAATCGCGAGACTGCCGAGCAATGTCAGGGAAAGGCTCGCCGGCGGCGCAGAGGTCAGGCTCCGCAATTGCCCAAGGATCAGTTCAAATGCCTGTTCCGGCATAGCCGACCCGAAGAAGGACAAGCGGTCGATGACAGATGCGGGATCGGCGACCAGCCCATAGAGCGATACGAACACGCTGATGGCGGGAAAGATCGACAGAAGCAGATAGAAAGTCACGCCGGCTGAGATCAACAGGATCCGGTCAGAGGCGAGGCTGTCATAGAGCCGCCATGCCACATCGCGAAGTCCCAGCGCGGGGATTTCGCCAGGTGCGTCCGCGTTGCGCCCTTTCGGATCGGTCGCTCCAGAATCTGCTTTCATGCCTGCCCGTTCCGTCCGTCATTCTAACAGTCCAGTAACGCACGGAAGCCAAAGGAGTTTCGGGTGTTCGAACTCGTCGTCAGCGACAAATCGAGGGAATGCCATGCGCCGGGGGCGAGGCCGACGGCAAGGGCGGTGGCGCCCGTGCCGTCGACTGGGCTACTATCGCTTAGAGCGGAGGCGCTCCTGCTCGATTTTGCAGCGCCACATTCGTAAAACGTGGCGCTTTTGATGCGCGAGCGCCTGGAATGTCTCTACAATCCAGCGCGCGTCGATGCTTTACCGCGACATGTTCTCAATAAAAAGGGACCTGATGTTTCGCGCGGATCGGAGTTCCGAAGCGCGCATTCTCGGCCGCCTGTGGCGAGACCACCAATTCGCGTGCTTACGGAGGTGGCCCGACTGATCGGCGCGCTACAAGTTCCGCCGGTAGTTTTTGAGAGCGGCGAACGGTGGGATCTTCAATCTTCTTCAAAAGGAATTCCACCGCCATCGCACCCAGTTGTGCGACTGGCCGACGTATTACAGAGAGCGGTGGGTTGAAAACACGCGCCCAGGGAACATCGTCGAACCCTATGATCGAGAGATCCACACCGATGGTAAGGCCGAGGTCGCCAGCCGCCGATACCACGGCAAGCGCCATTTCCTCGTTCGTTGCCAGAATGGCCGTTGGCCTCGTCTCTTGGCTGAGAATGTTGATCGCCGCCTCACGCGCAATGTCCATATTGCTTTGGCTGTAGCGGATCCACTCCGACCGAATCTCAAGTCCGCATTCGGTAAGCGCCATCTCTGCACCACAGACGCGGTTGCGTACTGTTGTCACGACCTGCGCTGGCATGGTGCTGCTGTGAGTCTCTACATTCGCGGTCGCGACAAGCAGCCCGATCCGGTTATGGCCAACGCTGGCAAATTGCAGGATTGCAGTATGTGCGGCTTCAAAGTCGTCCGTCGTCACAAAATCGATCTTGCTGGAATTGACGTCGCGGTCGAGCAGCACAACCGGCACTTCCGGCTCGCTTTCGACCAGCAGATGGTCGATTTCATCCGGTGAAGAAGGCACGACGATTAGGCCATCCACTCGCTTCTCAATCAGTACCCGCACGGCATTGCGCTCGCGCTCGATATCGTCATCCGTGTTCAAAACGAGGATCTGGTAACCCGCCCGCGACGCCGTTTCAATGATGGCTCGGATCGCGCTGTTGAAGAAGGAGTTGGCGATATCGGCGACGACGACGCCGATCGTCAACGTACGCCCGGAGCGCATGGAGCGCGCCAATTCGTTGACGCGGTAATTTAGTTCGTTGGCTGCTGCCATGACGCGCTGACGCGTCACCTCCGTCACCAGCCCGTACCCACCGAGCACGCGCGCAGCGGTGGCGCGCGAGACATTGGCCCGTTCGGCAACGTCGATCAGCCTTGCCGCCTTGTCGATCGGCGCTTGCGCCATGCCTGTCCCCCTCTTGCCGCTTGCGGCTGCGATAGCACAACATAAGTGCGTCTGCGCGTGGAATATCGACACAATCGCCGACCAAACGATTAGGGCAGAACAAGCTCGGCTCCGGCCTGCCGGCAGGTCGCCGCCGCCACAACCATGGCCTCAGAAAGGCAGGCCTGCCACTTCGACGCGGATTGCGGCCGGCCGTTTCGGGCCAGCGATGCGATGACACTGGCGAGCGTCGCATCGCCTGCCCCCATCGTGTCGACGATCGGGCTTGGCAACTCGACCACCGGCACATGGACGGCAAGGCCCGATCGCTCGACCACCCGAGCACCCTGTGCGCCATGTGAAAAGAGCAGCGTCTCGGCGCCAAGCTCGAAGAGATGCGAGGCAACCTTCTGCCAGTCCGCATCGTAGAGCACCTGCAAGTCCTCATCGCTGAGCTTGACCAGAGACGCCGTCGGCAGCAGCGCCTCGAAGCCCTGCCGATAGCGTGCAATGTCCGGGATCAGGCGCGGGCGCGGATTGGGATCGACGATGCGGATGCGGGGCGTACTTTGGAATGCCGCAGCAAGTGCGGCCGCCTGTACGGCATTGTCGAACGGAAACGAGTTGACGGCGACGACGCTGGCGTCGGCGAGCGCGTCGCTCACCGCCACGTCGAACAGGATGCGGCGCCGGAACATTGCGGGGCCGAAAGCATAGCTCGGCTCGCCATTCTTCCGGGTCGAGGTCACAACGCCGGTCGGATCGACGCTGGGCGTATTGATGATGCGCACAGCCCGATCGCGGGCGTAGCGCCGGAGATAGTAACCGTCCCGGTCCTGCCCCACACGCGTGACGAGGGTCGAGGGTAAGCCCAGCTTTGCGACGCCGGCCGCGAGATTGAGGCCCGCGCCGCCGGCGAAGCGACGCGGGTCCTCGGTCTCGAAGCGGATTTCGTCGATGATACAGTCACCTATCGTGACGATGGAATGCATCCGGCGCTCACTGGAGATTGGTGTGCCTGTAAGACATTGTGGCATGGGCATCCGGCAGCGCGCGCGCCATTTCCAGCACCACGGCATCCAGCAGCAGCAGGCTCGTCTGCTCGAACAGGCTGCCACCGAACTGCGCGGTCTCCACGACCGGCACCGGCAGGACGACGTCGGCGATCTGCGAAAGCGAGCCCTTCGGCTTGTGCGTCAGGGTCACCACCGTGGCACCCTCGGCCTTTGCGATCTTTGCGTAGCTCAGGCTGACGGGCGTCTCGCCGGACCCAGAGATGATGAGCAGCCCGTCGCCCTTGCGGATGGACGGCCCCGTCACCTCGCCGACGAAATGCACGTTTCGGCCGAGATGCATGAAGCGCATGGCGGACATCTGGGCGGCGAGCCCCGAACGGCCCTGGCCGGAAAAGAACCATCGCCGGCTGGGATCTCCAAAGGCCTCCACGACCGCCGCGAAGGCGGCCGGATCGATGCGCTCCAGCAGTTCGGTTATTTCCTGTCCCACGGCCAGCCAAGCTCCGGCTCGGGCAGACGTTCCTTGATCCATGATGCTACCTTTCCTGGATTGTCAGATTCGGTGATCGCACTGCCGACCACCAGAATTTCGGGTTTGACCGCAATGACGGCGTCAAGCGTCGCCGGGCCGATTCCGCCGGCAAGCGACACGCGGAAGCCACGCGCGTGCATGGCCGCGACGGCTTCGATATGGCTGGTCGAGGTATCGCCCGCGAGCCGTGCGTCGGTCGGCGAATGCACGGCAACATAGGCGAAACTTTCCGGTAGGCAGATATCGGGGCGCAGCAGAACAGGCTTGCCGGACTCGGTAATCGTATCGATGATGACATTTGCGCCGAAAGTGGTGGCAACGGCGCCAACGGCCTCGAAAGTGGCTTGCGAGGCGCAAGACAGCACCGTCATGAAGGACGCGCCGGCGCTGAAGACCATGTTGGCCTCGAAGGCGCCGCCATCGACGGTCTTGGTGTCGGCAAGCACGGGCACGTCCGGGCACAGTTCGCGCACCGTGGTGATCGCGGCCACGCCGAAGCGTTTGAGAACCGGCGTACCCACCTCGATGATATCAGCCACGCCTCTGAGGGCGGGCAGGATTCCGAAATGCTCGGGCTTGTCGAGCGCGACTTGAAGCAGCATGAAAATGTCCTCTAGGCTTGCGAAAGGCCGGTAATCGCCTTCAAAAGGCTGTCAGGCGTGAAACTGGAAGAGGGCGCATCAGCGACCACACGGCCGAGGCGCAGCACGGTGATGCGGTCGGTGACATCCAACACATGCGGCAGCGTGTGTGAGATGAAGATGACGCCGAACCCCTTGGCTTTGGCTTGTCGGATGACTTCCAGCACCTCGCCGGCCTGGCGGGCGCCGAGATGGTTGGTCGGTTCGTCGAGGATGATCACCTTGTTGGCCCAGGCGACCGCCCGGCCGATCGCCACCGCCTGGCGCTGCCCGCCGGAAAGGCGCGATACCGGCCGGCTCGTCGCCGGCACCGCGATGCCGACACGCTCCAGCTCGGCATGCGCCTGCTTGCGCATCGCCGCCTCGTCGAGAAACCCGAACCTTCCAAGCAGGTCCTTGCGAAGGATCTCGCGCCCGAGAAAGACGTTGGCGGCAACCGTCAGGTCCGGCGCGATGCCGGAATCCTGGTAGAGCGTCTCGATGCCGGCTTCGAGCGCGTCGTGCGGCGATTTCCAGCTGCGGCGCTCTCCGTCGAGATAGATCTCGCCGCTGTCCGGCTCATGGGCGCCCGAAAGCACCTTGACCAGCGTCGACTTGCCCGCCCCGTTGTCGCCGACAAGGCCGACGACTTCGCCGGCATTCAACGCGAAATCCACGTGGTCGAGCGCAACCACGCCGCCATAGCGTTTTCCCACGCCGCGCACTTCATAAAGCGCTGTCATCGACGGCCTCCCCTCGCACCGAGCCCCTGCACGCCGACGGCGAGCGCAATCAGCGCGGCGACGACGATCTGCTGCCAGTTGGGCTGGACGCCGATCAGGATGAGGCCGCTCAAAACCGCTGTGGTGATCAGCGCGCCGACCACGACGCCCGAGAGCTTGCCCGTGCCGCCTTGCAGGCTGACGCCGCCGATCACGGTCGCAGCGATGGCATTGAGCTCCCCGCCGCGACCCGACAAGGGCGATCCCGAGCCGAGGCGGAAATAGACGAAGGCACCGGCAAGTGCTGCAAGGATACCGGAGATCAGGTAGATCTTGATCAGATGTCGATCCACGGAAATGCCGGCACCGCGCGCGGCAAAGGGGTTGGAGCCGATCGCGTAGGTCCAGCGGCCGAAACGCGCCCGCGACAGGAAGGCCCAGGACAGTATGATGATCACGAAGACCGCGATGACCGGCACCGTCAGCGCGCCGAGATAGGTGGCGTTGCCGAGCAGGATCACCTCCTTTGGCGCGCCGGCGATCTGCGTGCCGCCGGTCAAAACCAGGCTCATGCCGGCTGCCGCGCCCATCGTTGCGAGCGTGGCGACGAAGGGAACGAGCCGGCAATAGGTGATCAGCAGGCCATTGATGAAGCCGACGACGACGCCGACACCGATCGCCACCGCCATGCCGAGCGTGATCGCCAGCCACGGATCGACGCCGCCTTCATTGGCGGCGCGGATGACCAGTGCCATGGAAACGCCGGCAAGACCGAGGACCGAGCCGACGGACAGGTCGATGCCACGCGAGGCGATGACGAAGGTCTGGCCGATCGCCATCAACACCACGGGGGAAAAGTCCTGCAACACATTGGCCATCGCCCGGATCGAGAAGAACCGGGGATTTGCCGCCGAGAATGCGGCGATCATGATGCAGAAGAGGAGAAGCAGGATGACATCCTGCCTCACCATCACTGTTTTCAGCCAATGCGGCCGGGCTTGCGCTTCCATATCGCGTGACATCTTCTTTTGCTTGCTGGGAGGACCGAGCTCAGTCGGAATAGATGGACGAGCCGGTTTCCGCGAAATTGTCCTTGGTCATGACGACGTTCGGGATGACGACCGATTTCTCGATCTTGTCCGCCCCCTCGCCCGTGACCTTGGCCTTCGCATATTCCAGCGCCAGTTCCGCCTCCCTGGCCGGTTGCTGGGCGACGAGCGCGGTGAACACGCCTTCCTGGAGCGCATCGACCTGGGCCTTATAGGCGTCGTAGCCGACGAGCTTCACCTTGCCGACCACGTTGCTGTTGCGAAGTGCTGCGACCGCCCCGGTACCGCTCGTGCCATCGATGGCGAAGATGCCGACGAGGTCGGGATGGTTGAGCAGCACGGTGTTGATGGCCGAGGTCGCATTCGCCGGCTGGCTGTTGGCATATTCGCGCCCGACGATCTCGATCTTCGGATAGTTCGCCGCCAGCTCCTCGCGAAAACCCTGTTCGCGCAGCGTGTTGGTCGTGGCACTCGGCGAGCCGGACATGATGAAGACCTTGCCCTCCCCGCCGATCTGTTCGGCAAGCGTCTTGGCCGCCTGCCGGCCGCCGTCGACATTGTCGCCGGTGATGTGAGACGTCAGATAGGCCTGGTCGGTGACGGTCGTATCGACGGTGATGACCGGGATGCCCGCAGCTTCCGCGCGCTGGACGCTCGGCTGCAAGGAATCCGGGTCGGTCGGCACGAGGATGAGGACATCGATATCCTGTGCCAATGCGGCATCGACGAAGGGCAACTGGCTCTGCGGCGAATATTCGGACGCACTGCCCTGCCAGATCAGCTCGATGCCGAGTTTTTCAGCGGCGGCACGCGCGCCCTTCTCCATCGCCAGGAAGAACGGGTCTGATGCAATGCCCGGAATGAAGGCGACAGTCAGCTTTTCCTGCGCCTGAGCGACAGTGGCGGCGAACGCGACGGTGGACATCGCGGCAATAGCAAAAAGACGACGAAAACGGCTCATTTTCTCTCCTCCCTGGAAATGAGATCGATCTCTTTCTCAAAAATACCATTACTTAGGGGAAAGTCAATCAGTGAGGAAAGGAAGGTCTGTGTGGCGAGGCAAGACGGTCGCGATGGTGCTCCGTCTGCAGATCTGTTCGTCGCCGCTTACCCGCACGTCGTGTCGCAGAGTTCACGAAGCGCCTTGGCGTTCGCACCCGCCGATGTGTTTCGGCAAGTGTTTTTCACCGCTGTTGGGCACGAGCCTATGCTAGCCCTGCTTAATAAGGGCCAGATCGGCCACCCCGACGAGGCCGGCGTCGTCGCCGAGCATTGCAGGCACGACCGGCACCTCGCGGAAGGGCGCCATGGCGTCCTTGCGGATGCGCGCGCGGATGCCGGGTTCGAGCAGGTCGAAAGCGACCGATACGCCGCCGCCCATGACGATCATTTGCGGGCTGTAGAGATGCAGCAGGCTGGCGAAACCCGAGCCGAGCAAATCTGCCTCCTCGGCAACGAGGGCGAGGCAGCTGGCATCGCCTGCCCGCGCGCCCTCCACGGCGTGGCGACCCTCGACTGTTTCGCGCGCGGCTATCCTGCCGAGATAGGAGCGAGGATTTCCGGCCGCGGCCGCACGGGCGCGCTTGCCGAAGGCCGTGCCGGCGGCAACCGCCTCGAAGCAGCCGACGCGGCCGCAGGAGCAGACCGGCCCCTCCCCAACCAATGTGAAATGGCCGACATGGCCGCCCATCCCGCGTGCGCCATGCATCAGCCGGCCATCGACGACAACGCCACCGCCGATGCCGGTGCTGACCGTGACATAGACGAGATGATCGAGCCCGCGCGCCGCACCATGCTGCCATTCGCCGAAGGCGGCGGCGATGCCGTCATTCTCGACGATGGCCGGGAGGCCAAAAATCTCAGACAGACGGTCGCGCAAGGGGAATTGCTCCCAGCCGGGAAGGGTCGGAATATGGTCGATAATGCCGCTCACAGTATCGAGCGGGCCCGGCGCGCACATGCCGACAGCGCGGATCGGCGCACCGCCTGCCGCCTGCGACACCTCTTCGACAAGCGCGCCAAACTGGCGCATCACCACGTCCGGGCCGCTGACATCCGTCCGTACCGCGGTGCGCGACAGAACTTTGCCGGCTCGCACCAACGCTGCACGAACCTGCGTGCCGCCGAGATCGAGACCTATGGTGAAATCGTCCTTCATGCGGGCCTCTTATCGTTCCACCGGTTGCGCGTGTAGCCAGGCCATGCGTTGAACCAGATCCGCAGCCTCGAAAGCGAGCGAGCCCATGACGACGGTCTCGGCGCCGGCCCGGGCGAGATTTGGCACCGTATGCTCGCGAATGCCGCCGTCGGCGCACAGCAGGATGCGGCCCGCCGCACTCCGGTTCGCGATCAGCGCGCGCGCCTCGCCGAGCCGGCTTTCGGCTTGCGGGTCGAGCGCCTGGCCCTTCGCGCCGACCCGTGTGCCGAGCAGCGTCAGCAGGCCGATGCGCTCGATAAAGGAGGCTGCGGCCGATACCGGTGTTTGCAATTGCAGCACGACGCCGGGAACGAGCCCGAGACGGTCGATGAGGTCGAGGCCCGCCTCGAGATTTCCATTCTCCGCATGAATGCTGATCGCATCGACGCCGGCATCGGCGAACTGGCGGATCTGGGCCTCGAGGATGGCATCTGCTGCCATCAAATGGATATGCAGCGGTTTTGCCGAACAGCGGCGGCAAACGGCGACAAGATCAGGGAAGAACAGCAAAGCGGGCGAGAAATGGCCGTCCGCGACGTCGATATGGTAGATGTCGGTGAAGGGGTCGATCCGAGCAATCTCCGCACCAAGCCTGGCGAGATCGGCTGACCACAGCGACATTTCGGCCATCAGCCGATCCTTGGGCAGGGTTTCGAGCCAGTCGGAAGGCGGCCGCATCTCAAAGCTCCCTGAGGAACGCCGCAAGTGCGGCACGGAAATCAGCGCGATAGGCGCCGGCATCGTCCGCCTTCGGCGTGATCTCCACCAGCCGTGCGCCCGGGATCATCGACGCGAGCGACTGCGCATGGCCAAGCGGATGAACGACGTCGCGCCCATGGCCGATCACCAGCGTCGGCACGGCGACGGCCGAGACCTCCGCCTCCGTAACACCGGGACCGTCCATCGAGATCGCCCTGAGCAGCGCCGCGGTGACGTCGATCGGCTCGCGGGTGAAGAAGCCGCGGATCGACGCGAGATTGTCCGGTCCGGTCCGCTCCAGCTCTTCGGCCTGCGGTGACGCTTCATATTGCCGGCGTGCCTCGTCCGGCGGATAGCGATCGAGAAGCTCGCCGGCAATGCGGTTCGGCGCCATGTTTTCAGGGTTGGCGGCGCAGATCCATGCCGGGCGGGCGATCACCAGCGCCCGAACCAGGTCTGGCCGGCGCACGGCAAGCCGGAGCGCGATCGCCGCTCCCATGGAAATACCGCCCACCACCGGCCGCTCGATACCGCTCGCGTCAAGATAGCCGGCAACGTCGCTGGCGAAGGTGGCGATCGAAAAGGCCGTCTTCGGGCCCGCGTCCGAGGCGCCGTGGCCACGGCATTCGAGGGTAATGCGACGAAAGCCAACATCCTCCGGAAAGACCTGACCCGGCTGGGCCTGATCGCCGCAAAGGCCATGCTGGAAAACGAAGGGCATGCCTTCGCCCTCCTCGTAGACCGCAAGGCTCACCCCATCGGCAGAATGGCGGGCTGGATTCATGCGCCTCGGCCCTCCGAGGCAAGGAGGGGTGCCAAGAAAGCGGCAACGCCCGGTGCTTCCGCCGCCGAAAGCCCGTGGGTGATCACGTCGCCGTCGAACCCTGCCCTCTTCAGCGCGGCCACGTAACGCGGATAGTCGATGACGCCCTTGCCCGCGGTGGCGAAGGAACCGTCCGGGTTGCGATCCTTCGCGTGGGCGATGGCGATGCTATCCTTCAGCAGATCGATCGCTTCGTCGATGATGCGGTCTCGCGTATCCGTGTCCTCATGCTCGAAGAGGTTCGCCGGATCGAGCACGATGCGGATGCGCTCGCTCGCCATCGTGTCGATCAGCCGGCGCGCCTGAGCTGCGGAGTTGATGACATTGGCAAGCTCCGGCTCGACGCCGATGAAGACGTCGTGCCGTTCGGCAATCGCGAGCAGATGGCCGAACTCGGCGATCATGTCCTGCCAGGCCTCGGCCCCCTGATTGTCCGGATGGTCACGCCACTGGTCGGCGGCGTCGCGGCTGCCCGTGCAGACGGTCAGGAGATTCGAGCCAGCCCGATGTGCCACACTAGCGATTTCTGCGAAACTGCGCCGTCCCGCTTCGCGAGTGCCGATATCCGGGTGGATCATGTTATAGGTGGCGGAGATCGCCGCAATGGCGACGCCGCTCTTTGCCGACGCGTCGCGGATCGCCGCGACCGCGGTATCCGGGATCGTCTCCGGCAGCGCGCCAAGACCGGAGCAGGCGAAGTTGTACTGGACCGACGCATAGCCGGCATCGCGGGCGGCGGCGAGCACGGCGTCCGGCGTCGTCCCGGCAAATGTCTTGGCGAAGATACCGGTTCGCATCACACACTCCCCTGCGCATCGGCGAGGTTTACCGGCGCCTTGTCGCGCACCGACTGCATCACTGCCGCCATGGCGCGCACCGAGGCGATGCCGTCCTCAATGCCTGCGCCGGTTAGCGGCCCGCCATCAAGGATCGTGTCTGCAAAGCCCTCCAGCTGGCGCCGGTAGAATTGACCGTCGGCGCCGAGTACGCGGCTGGTCGCCCCGGTCTTTTCGCTGAAGATGTCCACCTCGCTGCTCTTGAACAGCCAAGGATTGTAGGTCTTGCCGAGAATGCTGCCGTACTCGCCGTAGATCTGGAAGCCCTCGTGCCAGTCCATGCGCACGGCAACTGTCAGGTCCAGATGGCCCATGGTGCCATTGGCGAACTCGACGTCGATGAACCACGAATAGGCGCCGAACCGTTGGCGCAGCCGCGCATCGACCGAAAGGATGGGACCGGCAAAATAGCGGGCGGTGTCGAGCAAGTGGCTGCCATGGGCGAGCATGAAATACTGCTCTAGATCGGCCTTCGGGTTGCGCGACGGCTTCTTCGCATTGGCGCTGCGGATCATGTAGGGCTGCACCGCGTCGGTGACGGCATAACGATGGGTCGAATCGCAATACCAAGCCTTCAGTGCGAGCATCTCGCCCATCTCGGCGTCGATGAAGGTCTTGGCGCTTTGCAGGCCGGCGTCGTAGCGCTTCATGTGACCGACCTGGAAGACCTTGCCGCTTTTCTCGACGACGGGGCGAAGACCCTCCACATCCTCCACCGTCATGCCGAGCGGCTTTTCGCACAGCACATGTTTGCCGGCTTCCAGCGCCCGGGTCGCGGCTGCGACGTGGAAGGCGTCGGCCGTCGCGATGATGACGGCCTCGACGTCCGGATCTGCGAGCATCTCGTCGTAGTCGGAGAAATCCTTCTTCGGCGCGTGGGTCGCAGCCATGCGGGCGCGCAGGTCGTCGGCGACGTCGCAGATGGCGTAAAGCTCGACATTGCGCGCTTTGACGGCGCTTTCGAAATGCCCCGCCTGCGAGATCGGCCCGCAGCCGAGAATGCCGACCTTCAGCAGCGGCTTACCCTCGTTCATCAGCTTGTCCTTTCAATACTGGCCGGCGCTTTCAAGACCGGCCCTGTTCATCAGCTCTTCGACACAGGCATGCTGCGGAAGCGCACGGCGGTCTCCGGCTGCGCCACCTTGCAGACGGCGGGCGGCAGGCCACGGGCGATCAGCTCGATATCGGCAGTGATCGATGCACCCATGGCGCCCAACGTCGATTCCATTGCGCCGGCCTGGTGGGGCGACAGGATGATGTTCGGCGTCCGTCGCACCGGGTCGTCGGCCGCGACCGGTTCGATCGGGAAAACGTCGGTCGCAACCCGGATCCGGCCCGAAGCGGCGGCCTCCAGCATGTCGGGGAAGTTGGCGACCGCCGCACGGCTGAGCAGCAGCAGGCACGCCCCCTGTTTCATCAGCCCGAACGCGCGTCTGTCGAGGAAACCGGCATTGTCGGAGGTGACGCCGGCGAGCACGAAGACGAAGTCGCTCTCCGCAAGCAGCGCGTCGAGCGACACCGACCGGCAGCCGGCCTGCTCGATCAACAGGCCGGGCACCCAGGGGTCGTAGACGTCGATCGTCGATGTAAACGGTTTCAACAAGGGCAACAGCGCGCGGGCGAGATCGCCGAAACCAATCAGCCCGACCCGCGCACGCATCAGCGGCAGCGCATTGCGGTTGGCCGCAAATCCATACTCTTCCTTGCCCTCCCGCATTAGTCGGTCGGCCTCGGTGATACCGCGGCCGAGATCGATAGCCATGGCCAGTCCGATCTCGGCGACCGGTTCGGCAAAGACGTGGCTTGCCGACAGCACGCGGATGCCGTGCTCGAAGCAATGGCGATAGTCGATATTGGGCAAGAAGTTTCCCTCGCTGTTGACGAAGGCCTTGAGATTGCAGCAGCGCGCCAGCCGTTCGGCCGGCATGTCGAAAATGCCCATCGCGACATCGGCCGGCACGACGTGTCTTTCGAAACCCTCGTCGCTCAGCACATCGCCCTCATGGATGACGACATCGCCGAGCGCACGAAGCCGGGCAAGATGAGCGTCCGTGAAGACGTCTTCGACGAGGCGCGGATGTGCCATGATGAAGGTGCGGAAGGGAGCGCCGTTACCAGTCATAGAAGTCTCACGTCAAATATCTGTCCAGCGACCATCTTCGGCGCCCGAGCGAAGTGCGGCATCGACGAAACGCAAACCGCGGACACCATCACCGATGCCGGGCAGTAGCAGGGCATCGGCCGCCGCGGCGCGTCCAGCGCGGCGCGCCTCGATCTGTTCAGCCATGTCGATATAGAGCCGCGCCAGCGCCTCGATGAATCCTTGGGGATGACCGGGCGGCATCAGTCCCTTGAAAGCAGTTCCGTGCGAGGCGCGGTCGATCACCATGCGCCGGCCGCCGAGCGGCGCAAAGGTCAGCTGGTTCGCCGCCTCAACCGTCCAGCCGAGGGAGCCCTTGTCGCCGTGCACATCGATCTTGAGCCCGTTGGTTTCGCCGATCGCCACCTGGCTTGCCCAGAGCAGTCCTTTCGCGCCGCCGCCAAAGCGCAGCTTCGCCGTCACATTGTCATCGACGCGGCGGCCGGCGACGAAGGTATCGACCTCGGCCGAAAGGGATGTTGCCGTGAGGCCCGTGACGAATTCGACAAGATGGAACGCATGGGTGCCGATGTCGCCGAGGCTGCCGGCGCCGCTTCTCGCCGGGTCGGTTCGCCATTCGGCCTGTTTGTTGCCGGTCGCCTCGGTGGCGGTCGCCAGCCATTCCTGCGGAAAAGCGACGCGGACCAGACGCACGGCGCCGATCTCGCCGGCCGCCACGACCGCACGCGCTTCGCGCACCATGTCGAAGCCGGCATTGGTATAGGTTACACCGAAAAGGGAGGTGCTGTCCTCGGCCACCTTCTGGAGCGCGTGCGCCTCATCCAGCGTGGCGGTCAGCGGCTTGTCGCAGAGGATGTTGATGCCGGCACTGAGGAAGGCGCGACAGGCGGGTGCATGCAGGTGGTTCGGCGTTACCACGGCGACGAGGTCGATGCCGTCGCGGCTTGCCTCGCGCTGCGCCATCGTCTCAAAATCTGCATAGCAGCGATCCGGGTCGAGTCCGAGATCGTTCCCGCTTTCGCGTGCGCGCACCGCATCGCTCGAAAATGCGCCCGCGACCAGCGAAAAGCGTCCCGTCATCGCGGCGGCAGCGCGGTGTGCGGCGCCGAAGAACGCACCATTGCCACCGCCGACCATGCCCAGTTTCAGCGTTCTCATGTTCCTGTCCTGTCTGGAATGAAACGGGCCGACGTTGACCGCCGGCCCATCCCCTTTGAAGCGTGCTTACTTGGCGGCAACCTTGCCGCAGGTGGTCAGCGCATCGGCCGGGGTGCAGGTCTCGGTGCCGGTCTGGATGAACGGCTCGAGCTTTTCGCCCTTGGTCAGCTTGTCGAGGGCAATGATGGTCTCGTAGCCCATGTCATAGGGACGCTGGCCGATGTTGTAGTGGCTCAGGCCTTCGGCGAGCAGCGGAAGCTGCGGACCGAAGTTGTCGCCGAAGACCACGACGAGATCCTTCTTGTCGAGACGTTCCTTCAGCGGCTCCATCGCCTGCTTGTAGGCCTGCGGCGCATACTGCGCCCACCCGCCAACCGCAACGAAGGCGGAGAGGTCGGGATGGTTGGTCATGACGTCGCGAACCTGCTGGGCGGCAAGCGCGATGTCGTCATTGTTGTAGACCGGGCAACCAGCCGGCTCGGTCCAGCCGTTCTGGCCGGTGAGCGTGTCGACCGGCTTGTCCTTCGAGGCACCGGCGAGCGTGTCGCGGATGCCTTGAACGCGCGCCTTCAGGTTTTCAGATGCCGGCGCGCCCGACTGAATGCAGACCGTACCGCCCTCTTTCTTGTTCTCCAGCACCTTCTTGGCGAGTTCCACGCCGAAGGAGTAGTTGTCGGTGCCGATATAGGTGGCGCGCAGGCCGGCGTCTTCCGGCAGCACATCGGTGTCGAAGGTGACGACCGGGATACCCTTGTCATTCGCCATCTTGAGGATGCGCGCCATCGCCTTCGGGTTGCCGGCGGAAATGCCGAGCCCGTCGACGCCGCGGGTGATCATGTCCTGCGCGAGCTGAACCTGCTTGGCTTCGTCATATTCGGTCGGGCCGACATAGGTGCAGGTCACGTCGCCGAGCTTCTTGGCGGCTTCCTTGCAGCCGGCGTCGATCGGCGGGCTGAAGGCGTTGTTCAATACCTTGAAGACCAGCGCGAATTCCCGGTCTGCGGCATTCGCCGTCGAGGCAAAGGCGCAAAGCGCGATCGCGGCAGACGACAGGGTCAATTTCAGGCTTCCTGACAGCGACATGGTATCTCCTCCTTGGTTCGCTGATAAAGACGTCTTTCTTCACGGCGAGGCACTCCTCCACGCCCTGACTGTGTGCGGGCGCAGCCGTCAGCGGCGCAGCGACCGAATGCGTTCGAGAAGTACTGCGGCAAGAATGAAGCCGCCAACGAAGGTGCCCTGCCAGAAAGGATTGACGCCAGCGATCAGCAATGCGTTGCGGATCACCTCGATCAGGATCGCGCCGATCGCGGCACCGAGTGCAGTCCCGAAACCGCCGGTGAGGGACGCGCCGCCGATGACGGTCGAGGCGATGGTTTGCAACTCATAACCCGTGCCGATGGCGTTGGTGACCGCGCCAAGCCAGCCAACGAGGAAGATCGCGCTGACAGCCGCCATCAGGCCGCTGAAGGCATAGGCCGAGATCTTGATCGCATCGACCGAGATACCGGCAAGACGGGCGGCACTCTCGTTGCCGCCGATGGCAAAGATGTAGCGGCCCCAGCGGGTCATGGTCAGAAGGCAGTGCAGCACGATGACGAAGACGACGAGGGCGTAGACGACGTTCGGAACGCCGAGCGTGTAGCCGCCGCCAAGCGCCAGGATCGATTCCGTCGCGGTGCCGAACTCGTAGAACACCTGATTGTCGCTGACGACGAGCGCAAGACTTCGTCCGATCGACAGTGTCGCTAGTGTCACGATAAAGGGTGGCAACTTGGCGAGCGTTATGACTGCGCCGTTGAGCCCGCCGAAGACCAGGCCGACGAAGAGCGTCCCGAAGATGCCGACCGGCAACGGTGCGCCGGCATTCAGCAGGATGCCGAGCGTCACACCGCTCAGCCCCAAAATCGAGCCAACGGAAATGTCTATCCCGCCGCTGATGAGCACGGGCGTCATGCCCAGCGCCATCAGACCGATGAAACAGGCATTTTGCAGGACGTTCATCAGGTTACCGGACGTGGCGAACTTTCCGGAGATCATCGACACGGCCAGTCCGAGCACGACGATGGCAATCGCGATCCACATTTCCTGCGTCAGCATCAGCCGGCGTAAAAGCGACCGGTCGTGGCGTTTCAGGAGGTCGACATTCATGTCGGGGGCGTTCGACTGGGACATGGTTCTCCTTCCTCCTTAAGCGGCCTGGATGGCGCCGGTGATGAGGCCGGTGACCTCCTCCGGGCTCGATTGGTCTATGCGTTTGTCGGCGACCTTGCGACCGCGCCGCATGACGACAACCCGGTCGCAGACGTCGAAAACATCGGGCATGCGATGGCTGATGAGGATGACCGAGAGGCCCTGTTCCTTCATTCGCCGGATCAGTGCCAGCACCTCGGCCACCTGCCGCACGCTGATGGCGGCGGTCGGCTCGTCCATCAAGACCAGCTTGGAATTGGAAAGCCGGGTACGGGCGATCGCGACGGCCTGCCGCTGGCCGCCGGACATGCGATCGACGAGATCGGCGGGCCGTGTCTCGGATTTCAGCTCCTGGAAGATTTCCGCCGAGCGCGTGTTCATCAGCTTCTTGTCGAGCACGCGGAACGGCCCGACCTGCCGCATCGGCTCGCGTCCGAGGAAAACGTTGGCTGCGGCTGTGAGATTGTTGCAGAGCGCCAGATCCTGGTAGACCACCTCGATGCCGTGCCGGCGGGCATCGGCCGGACCGGAGAGACGGACCTCCTGGTCCTCGAAGACGTATCGGCCGGAGGTCGGCTGGAAATTGCCGGCGATGGTTTTCACCAATGTCGATTTGCCGGCGCCGTTGTCGCCCATCAGGCCTAGCACTTCGCCGCGGTTGATGTCGATCGACACGCCGTCGAGCGCCCGGATGGCGCCGAATTCCATGACGATCTTTTCGAGACTGGCAAGCTTGCTCATCCAACCTCCTCCCTGAGCCTGGATAGATATCTTTCTTAAAGTAATAAATATGAAGGGTTGCTCCTTGTCAACGGTTAATCTTTTCGAGGCCTTCCAACATGAATTGCGTCAATATAGCTGACATAATTTGCATTCGCCTATATTTTAGGCAGCAAACTGGAAAAGGCGAGGAAGCGCCCGATGGGCATTTCCTGGAGAACAGAAAAGATATTTTTTACAAAAGATATAAATGCGATTATTTCAGGGAGGGAATGTGGATCGCAGATCGGGAGGTGGTGGATTTCGAGATGGCAGACCAGACGCTTGCCAAGGAAGTCAATGAGCGGCAAATCCTTCGCTTCCTGCGACTGAGTGGGTCGGCGAGCCGCGCCGAGATCGCCCGTCATCTCGAGGTGACACCGGCTTCGGTGACGCGGCTCGTTAACGGGCTAACCCTGCGCGGGCTGGTGCGTGAGGTGCAGCCGCTCGCTAAAATGCGCGGCGCAGCCCGTGATGCCGGCCGGCCAGGCGTTGCGCTCGCGCTCAACCCTGGCGCCGTTTACTTTCTCGGCGTCGAGATCGGTGTCGGCATTCTCCGCTATGCGCTGATCGATCTGACGGCAAGCAGTGTTGCAACATCCGATGTGCATGTCAGCAGAACGATCACGCCGGAGGAGGTCGTGGACGGGATTGCCGCCCATGTCGCGATGCTGGAGCGCGACCTGCGTTATGCTGGCCGCGTCCAGGGCGTCGGTGTCACCGTGCCTGGCGTTGTCAATCTGGAAGGTTTTGTCATCAATCTGCCGATCCTCGGCTGGAAGGGCGTCGATCTCCTGACGCCGTTGCAGGCAGCCATTGGACGGCCCTGTTTCGTGGAAAACGACGCGGGCGCGGCGGCGTTCGGCTCTGTCTATACCATGCCGGAACTCCAGACCGGTTGCTCGGTCTTTCTCGTCATAGGTCGAGGATGTGGCGGCGCGGCGGTGATGAACGGCCGCCTCCTGCGCGGTGCGAGCGGCGCGACAGGCGAGCTTGGCCACATGCGCATCGCGCGTGACGGCGCCGTATGCAGTTGCGGTCACCGTGGTTGTCTTGAAAGCCGTGTCGGGCTCGACGCATTGGCGCGGTCCTATTGGGGAACGGACGATCTCGAAGAAGCCCAATTCGAGGCACTTTCCGCCGAGGTGGCCGAGCGGTTTGTTTCCGGCGAGCCCACCGCCGTAGCTTCCGTTACCGATCTTGCCGGATGGCTGACGCTAGGCATCGTTAGCCTTGCCAATATCTTCAACCCTTCGACGATCTTCCTCGGTGGCGCGGTAGGCCCGGTTCTTTCTCTCATCCTTGAGGAGCTGCGCCGCGACGTCGCTTCCGGCATCGTTCCCGGCCTGCCCGCACCGGACGTGCGCCTTTTCAGCCTCGAACCCTATGAATGCGCCATAGGTGTCGCCGCCATCGCCCATCAACGCTGCTTCGACAACTCCCGTATCGAAATCGACATGGCTGGATGAGATAAGCCGCTCTGATTGAAACTTGGGAGCAGCGACATTCCAGCGAAGTCTACCCATTCGATGCCAGCCGACAAACACTAGAGAAAGTAGAAGGCCTGGCCGAACAAGTCGCGAAGAATAACAAGCCATCGCCTGCACGGAGGGCTGTGTTCTCGCAGAGATGTTAAAATCCAACTGGATTTTTCATGCTGTCAACTCCTTGATTCGTGTGTCGTCGAGCAATGTCTGGTATGGGCTTTCTCGAAGAGACACTCGCACTGGCACAGAATAGGAACTCATTCGGTGGCCATTCATTTCAAAACGTGAAGTTTGTCTCTGTTTATCCTACGATCCAGCGCCGTGCCGAGGCTCGTGGAGATTGCCGTGCCGATACCTAAACAAGTTCGTTGGAAACGCCTGTCTTATAGATACCGCTGGCGGTAGATTGCGGCGTTCATTCGGTTCCATTTTTAAGATGAGTTCAACTCAGGTCGTATAGGACCGCTCCACCGAGGCTTTAGCCAAGGCGCTGGCCTGCTGGTGCGGTCCAATGGATCTAAATCTGGACTCCGTCACGCGGGCCTATGCGCTTTGGGAACAGTCCGAATGTACAGCCGATAGCGTCACCCAACCGGCGTTGAGCAACAACAGAGCATGGAGACCTGAAAGCGGCGGTGCAAAAGTCGGCCACGGTAGCGGCGGCATAATGCTGCCGCGGGCGGAGTAAAATCCGGCCACCTATTTCCTTTCTGCAATGAACGCAGGAGGGACAGGGGATCTACACCGTGGAACTTTATCTGAGGGTTCGGCTGGCTGTTTCCGAAGGGATGACGCAGCGTCAGGCAGCAAAGCATTTCAACATATCGCGCGACAGCGTGGCCAAGATGCTGTCGTATTCGACACCGCCCGGCTATCAGCGACGTTCGCCGATCCGGCGTCCGAAGCTGGATGCATTCGTTTCGACGATCGAGCAGTGGCTGGAAGCTGACATGGTGATGCCGCGCAAGCAGCGGCATACTGCCAAACGGGTGTTCGACAGGCTTCGTGACGAGTGCGGCTTCACCGGCGGCTACACGATCATCAAGGATTATATGCGCGAGCGGGATCAACGCCGCGAGGAGGTGTTCGTGCCGTTGTCGCATCCACCGGGCCATGCGCAGGCCGATTTCGGCGAGGCGACGGTGGTGATCGGCGGCGTCGAGCAGAAAGCTCGCTTCTTTGTGCTGGATCTTCCTCATAGCGACGGATGCTATGTGCGTGCCTATCCGGCGGCAGTGGCCGAAGCCTGGGTGGATGGTCATGTCCACGCCTTTGCGTTCTTCGGGGCCGTGCCGCAGTCGATCGTCTATGACAACGACCGTTGCCTGGTGGCAAAGATCCTGCCCGACGGCACACGCAAGCGGGCAGCGCTGTTCAGCGGCTTCCTGTCCCACTACCTGATCCGGGATCGCTATGGCCGTCCGGGAAAGGGCAACGATAAAGGGAATGTCGAGGGTCTCGTGGGCTATGCCCGTCGCAACTTCATGGTACCGATCCCACAGTTCCCGACATGGGATGCGTTCAATGCTTTTCTGGAAGAGCAGTGCCGCAAACGCCAGCGCGACAAGCTGCGGGGCGAGAGCGAGACGATTGGCGAACGGCTGCAGCGCGATCTTGCGGCCATGCGTCCCTTGCCGGCATCGCCGTTTGATGCCTGCGACCAGGCCAGCGCTGTTGTGACAGCCCAGTCGCTGGTGCGCTACAAAACGAACGACTATTCCGTACCGGTAGCCTACGGCCATCAGGACGTCTGGGTCCGGGGCTATTTCGATCAGGTGGTGATCGGCTGCCGCGGCGAGATCATCGCGCGTCATCCGCGATGCTGGGAACGGGAAGACGTCGTCTTCGATCCCGTCCATTACCTGCCGCTGATCGAGCAAAAGATCAATGCGCTGGATCAGACAGCGCCACTCCAGGGCCGGGATCTGCCGGACGAGTTCGCGACGCTGCGCCGGCTGATGGAAGGCCGCATGGCAAAACATGGGCGGCGGGAATATGTGCAGGTTCTCCGTCTTCTGGAGAGCTTCGACCTTGCCGACCTGCATGCGGCCGTGAAGCAGGCCATCCAGCTCGGCGCGATCGGCTTCGACGCCGTCAAGCATCTGATCGTGTGCCGCGTAGAACGCCGGCCGCCGCGATTGGACCTGTCGATCTACCCGTACCTGCCGAGGGCGACGGGCGAGAAGACCTCTGCAAAGGCGTATATGCGCCTTCTGTCGCCTGATGCAGGAGAAGCGGCATGAGCACCGAAGCACCCGACATCCTCCTCGCCCATTATCTCAAGGCCCTGAAGCTGCCGACCTTCCAGCGCGAGTAACAGAAGCTGGCCCGGTTATGCGCCACCGAAGGCGTCGATCATGTCGGATATCTCTTTCGGCTTGCCGAGCGGGAGATGATCGAGCGGGACCGGCGCAAGGTCGAACGCCGGATCAAGGCGGCCAAGCTCCCGGTCGTCAAAAGCCTGGATAGCTTCGACTTTACCGCTATACCCAAGCTGAACAAGATGCAGGTGCTGGAGTTGGCGTGATGCGAATGGATCGAGCGCCGCGAGAACGTCATTGCTCTTGGCCCCAGCGGGACGGGCAAGACGCATGTCGCGCTCGGGCTCGGCTTGGCCGCCTGCCAGAAGGGCCTGTCCGTCGGCTTCATAACAGCGGCTGCCTTGGTCAGCGAGATGATGGAGGCGCGTGATGAGCGACGTCTGCTGCGCTTCCAGAAGCAGATGGCAGCCTACAAGCTGCTCATCATCGATGAACTGGGCTTCGTGCCGTTGTCGAAGACCGGGGCGGAGTTGCTGTTCGAGCTGATCTCGCAACGCTACGAGCGCGGCGCCACTCTCATCACCAGCAATCTCCCGTTTGATGAATGGACGGAGACCTTAGGATCGGAGCGTCTGACCGGCGCTCTTCTCGATCGCATCACCCACCACGTCAATATCCTCGAGATGAACGGCGACAGCTATCGTCTCGCCCAAAGCCGCGCCAGAAAGGCCGGCTAAACCCTCCTTGAAAATCGCCACGCATGCATGAGACCCCCGCTCGGGCTACGCCCTCCCGGAGGTCTCATGCATGCGCCACAAGTGGCCTGGTTTTACTCCGCCGCCTGGCCATAATTTGCTCCGGCGTTGACATGAGAGGGTGCATGGAAGGTTATCTTCCCGCATGATCGGTTAACGACAGCGCAAATTGGAAGATCGCTGATCTCATCCGAACTCTTAGAGACGTCAGAGACTTGGAAATCCTCGTCCTCGGTCGCCAGTGCCTTGTCCATGACATAGGAAACCGAACTGCCACTCATCTGGCTCACTACTAACAGATCAGACAAGCTCTCCGCGGAGATTGGATGGAAATGGATGGACAAATAGTGCATAACAGCGTTTCGGGAATTGGATGGGATCGGATGAGTAAATGGAATTTTTAAATACGGTGCCGGTCCGGATCACGCCCGAAGTCCTGTCGCTGATCGCCGAAATCGACGAATTCAAGGGTGCTTGGCGTGCGATCGGCCGGATCGCGCCCGAGCGGTTGTCCAGCCTCCGGCGTGTGGCCACGATCGAAAGCGTCGGTTCCTCCACACGTATCGAAGGCGCACGCCTCACCGACCGAGAGGTCGAAAAGCTTTTGGCAAACATCCGCTTGGGGTCGTTTACGACACGCGACGAGCAAGAGGTTGCCGGCTATGCGGAGGTGATGGAGACGATCTTCAGTGCTTACGAAGCTATTTCGTTCACCGAGAATCATATCCGTCAGCTCCACCGCGATCTTCTTGCGCATTCGACAAAGGACGAGCGGCATCGCGGCGCCTATAAAACCCTCTCAAACAACGTGGAAACGTTCAACGAACGGGGCCAGAGCCTCGGCATAGTTTTCGAAACGGCATCGCCGTTCGATACGCCGCGTCGAATGGAAGACCTGATCGCCTGGCTGGATGAGCAAGGGCAAGAAAAGCGGCTTCATCCACTTTTGGTCGTCGCGATCTTCATTGTCGTTTTCCTGGAAATCCATCCATTCCAGGATGGCAATGGCCGCCTATCACGAATTCTGACCACCTTGTTGCTCCTGCGTGCCGGCTACGCTTACGTCCCCTACAGCTCGCTCGAAAGCATCATCGAGCAAAGCAAGGAGAGCTACTACATCTCGCTTCGGCGCACGCAGGGAACGATACGCAACGCCGAGCCCGACTGGAATCCCTGGATCGAGTACTTTCTGAGAGCGCTGCATCAGCAGAAGACGCGACTTGAGAAGAAAATGGAGCGCGAGCGTATTATCCTCGCCGACATGCCGGAATTATCCGTGACATTACTCGAGTTGGCACGAGAGCACGGGCGAATTACGGTCGCGGAGGCTGTACGGATCACCGATGCAAGCCGTCACACCATTAAGGATCATCTCAGGACGCTCGTAGATCAAGGGCACCTCGTCCTGCACGGTGCCGGCCGCGGTGCCTGGTACGGTCTTTCATAATGAAGGGGTGTCAGGCCCATCTGAATGGATTTGCTCTTGAAGGGAATCGAACCTAAGGCCGTGTTGCTCGCAGAACCTCAAAGGCCTTGAATTTCTGGCGACAAAGCCAGTGGAGGGGATGCCGATTGCATGCCCTATACCGTTTGGTCCAGTGACCTGAGACCCATCGTCCCTCCAATTTTCAGGAGAGTCTTGGGTTTTCAATCTGACCTTATGCGGCCTGTTTTTCCATAGCCATTTTCATTGCGAATTCGCTGGGTGTGATGTTGCCCAGTGAAGAATGCGGTCTGTTGCGATTGTAGTCCTCCTTCCATGCTGTGATTTCGATCCTCGCCTGCGTCAGTGACGAGAACAGTGTTTCGTTGAGGCATTCGTCACGGAAGCTGCCGTTGAAACTTTCTACGAAGCCATTCTGCATGGGTTTGCCCGGTGCGATATAATGCCATTCGACATGCGTGCTTTGGCACCATTCCAGAACGGCCATGCTGGTCATCTCCGTGCCGTTGTCGGAGACAATTGTTCGTGGCTTGCCTCGTTGGGCGATGACGGCATCGAGTTCCCGCGCAAGCCGCCGGCCTGAGAGCGACGTGTCGGCGACCAGCGCCAGGCATTCGCGGGTAAAGTCATCGACGACGGCCAGAATCCGAAAGCGACGACCATCTGTGAAAGCGTCGCTGACGAAATCCAGGCTCCATCGCTCGTTGGCACGCGAGGGCAGCGCCAGAGGGCGTCTCGTCCCCAAAGCCCGTTTGCGTCCACCACGTTTGCGTACCGTCAGCTTCTCTTCGCGATAGAGACGCCGCAGTTTCTTCAGGTTCATGATGATGCCCTGCCGACCCAGCATGACGTGGATGCGGCGATAGCCGAAACGACGGCGTTCGGACGCCACCAGCTTCATTGCCTCACGGATATCAGCGTCATCCGGTCGAATGCTACGATATCGCACACTCGACCGATCAACGGACAGAACCTCACACGCCCGACGCTGGCTCACCCCATGTTGTTTGCAGACATGAGCCACAGCATCCCGCTTCACATCGGGCGTCACCACTTTTTTGAAGCGACATCTTTCAGAATGGCATTGTCCAGCATGGTCTCGGCCAGCAGCTTCTTCAGCTTGGCGTTCTCGTCTTCCAGAGCCTTCAGCTTGCGGGCATCGGATACCTCCATGCCGCCGAACTTCGCCTTGTATTTGTAAAAGGTCGCCTCAGATATCCCGTGCTTGCGGCAGACATCGGCCGTCCGCATGCCGCTCTCCTGCTCTTTCAATATCCCGATGATCTGCTCGTCCGTGAACCGTGAATGCTTCATTCCGTCCGTCTCCTTGATACGACGGACTCTACCAAAATCTGGAGGAAGTTCAGGGGCTCAGGTCACCGTTATCCGCTGCTGATCAAATTCAACTACTGGGTCCTCTACAAGTCCCCGGACAATTCTTGGTTCATTAGCGCTAGTCCGTCGATGAAGGAACTTTGGATCTACTCTCGAGCCGTTCCTTCGAAAAAGAGGCTAGAGCGGATGGTGCGAAAGGCGAGCGAGCTCGGCTATGATGTTAGAAAGCTCGAGTTCCCGGCTCAATGACTTTTTAAAGCTTGCCGGTTGAACGGCGATCACTTGATCGGCGATGTCTTGGCCGTCCCTTGCGACAGCTCCATCGTGGGGAGCTAACGCTTAACCGAGAACCCGCTGCTCAGCACATCTAGCGTTGCGTCGTTATCGGATTGCTCGCATATGCCCGCGTGTAAGTTTGCGGACATCCGCGTTGCTAGGCGTCACGATCGACGCATCGCTTGAAGGCGGCGTTGTCACTTCATTACAAAACTTGCTCCGTCACCCATGGTAACTGAGCCTTTCGAG
>NZ_WHSB02000011.1 GCF_010994755.1 Shinella lacus | reverse complement strand
GGCGGCTCCGGGACCTCGGGCTTGACCCGAGGATCCACACGGCACCCGCGGCATGGATCCTCGGGTCAAGCCCGAGGATGACGCCGGGGGGAGGGGAGCACAGGCTTCCGACAAAAGAAAACGGCGGGGTTTTGCCCCGCCGTTCCCTTTGAAATCATTCGCGAAAACTATTCGCGTTCGCCGGTGAAGTTCAGCAGCAGCTGGAAGATGTTGACGAAGTTCAGGTAGAGCGAAAGCGCACCGAACACGGCCATTTTCTGCTGCGATTCCTGGTCGATGTTTTCGGCATACTGCTCCTTGATGTTCTGCGTGTCCCAGGCGGTGAGGCCGACGAACACGACGATGCCGATCACCGAGATCGCGAACTGCAGGGCGGTGGAGCCGAGGAAGATGTTGACGATCGAGGCGATGACCACGCCGATCAGGCCCATGATCAGGAACGAGCCGAACTTCGACAGGTCACGCTTCGTGACGTAGCCGTAGAGGCTCGTCGTGCCGAACATCGTCGCGGCGATGAAGAAGGTGCGCGCGATGCTCATGCCGGTGAAGACGAGGAACACCGAGGCGAGCGACAGGCCCATGACGGCGCAGAAGGCCCAGAAGGTCGCTTGTGCGGTGCTGGCTGACATCGTCTGAATCTTGAACGAGAAGAAGAAGACGAAGGCGAGCGGCGCCAGCATCACCACCCACTTGAGCGGGGAGGAGAAGATCGGCACGTAAAGCGCCGGCGTCGAGCCGACGAAGAAGGCGATGAGGCCGGTGATGACCAGGCCTGCGCCCATGTAGTTGTAGACGCGCAGCATGTGCTTGCGCAGGCCCTCGTCGAAGAGGGCGGCCGACTGCGCCTGCGCGCCATAGCCAAATCGCTGTTGTACGGGTTCCATCATGGGTCTCCTTCGGTGGAACGGTTGATCAGTAAAGGGTGCGCGAGAGGTCCCGCGCGGTCTCTGCCAGGTCGTCGGCCTTGCGGCTTTCCGACACCAGCGCATAGGCGACGTCGCCGATCTGCCAGTAGGCGGCACGGGCATTGTCGGCGTGGAAGAGGAGGACGTGCTGCACGCCGAACGAGCCCGGCCGCACGGCGAAGAGCGACAGGCGTTCGTCCTTCTTCGGCTCCAGCACCAGCTCGACGCTCGGGCCATAGGCCGAGGGGAAGACCTGCGTGTCGACCACGGCCCAGCCCTTCGGCAGGTCCGGCAGGACGATCGCCGTCGCGGAGCGGATTTCGGCCGGATCGAAGACGGCGGCTTCCGGCTGCGAGCTCATCGCATCGCGGATAAGGGTGGTCTTGTGCGCCCGCACGGCCTCTTCCACGAAGGCTGGCGGCGGGGTGGAAGCGATGACCTCGGTCGCGCCGAAGGGGCCGAGCACGGCATGCGCGGTCCAGCCGGCGGCGACGAACAGGGCGATGGCAGCGGCGCGGCGGAAGACGGAGAAGATGCGGCGGTGGGCGAGCGAGCGCTCCAGCAGGCGCGCGGCGTCCCGCGTCGCCTGCCGCGTCACCGCGCGGTGATCGGCGAGCGCCAGGCGCAGTTCGTCGCGCACGCGCAGGTCCTTCATGATCTGGGCGGCGATCTCCGGCCGTTCCGATAGATAGGCCTCGACCTCGATGCGCCGACCGACGGCGAGCTGGTCGTCGACATAGGCATTGAGATCGGATTCGAGGATCGGGTCATTGCTGGTCATCGCCAGTGCCTCCGACGATTCTGAGATGGGGGACGGTCGCGGTAGCACCGTTCTGTTCAAAGGCGCGCAGGCGCTCCCGGGCGCGGGCGACGCGCGACATCAGCGTGCCCACGGGAATGCCGAGCGTATCGGCCGCCTCCTGGTAGGAAAGTTCCTCGATCGCGACGAGATGGAGTGCGGCGCGCTGCTCTTCCGACAGCGCGAAGAAGGCGTTGCGCAGTTGCGTGAGGCGCACCGAATGATCCTGGTTCGCCGGCACGGAGGTCTCGCCCAGTTCCGCGGCCGCGTCGTGGCGGCGCTGTTGCGAGCGGCGCTGGCGCAGGCGGTCGACATGGGCATTGTGCAGGATCGACATCAGCCAGTTGCGCACATTGGCGCCGGTGCGGAAGGTCGACTGGCGCTCGTAGGCCTTCACCAGCGCATCGTGCACGAGGTCTTCGGCATCGTCCGGATTGCGGACGAGCGACAGCGCATAGCGCCTGAGCGCTGCAAGCTGTCCGATCACGTTGAAGCCGGGTGTCTTTCCGTTCATGATCCAGTATACGAGAGCCGAACGATCCTCATTCCATCGCCGGCATAAAAAAGTTCACAGCCAGTGCAGCACGAGGGCGGCCAGAACGATGTAGCGGCCGAACTTCGCGATTGCGACCACGAGCAGGAACCGCGGAAACGGTTCGCGCATGATGCCGGCGGCGACCGTCAGCGGATCGCCGATGATCGGCATCCAGCTTAAAAGCAGGCTCCACCAGCCATATTTGCGGTACCAGCGCCCGGCACGGTCGAGGTTCTTGGCGTTGACGGGGAACCAGCGCGCCTCGCGAAAACGCTCCACGCCGCGGCCGAGCAGCCAGTTGATGACGGAGCCGAGCACATTGCCGATGCCGGCGACGAGGATGAGCAGCGCCGGCGAATAGGTTTCGGTCGCCAGCAAGCCGGCCAGCACCGCTTCCGACTGGGCGGGAAGGATGGTCGCGGCAATGAGCGCGGCCAGGAATAGGCCGCCATAGGCTGCGAGCGTGCTCATGGGGTATGGGCTAGGGGCAAGGCAACCGGTCCGGAAGGTCAGGGAGGGCACCCGCCTTGGGGGCGGGTGTTTGCTCGCGGATTACATCGCGCACTTGTCGGCGTAGGCGTCGCCGTGGTCGGTGAAGGCCGTGGCGATGATCTTATTGGTCAGGACGTCGCCTTCCTTCACGACCTCGGTCACGTAGATGTCCTGGATCGGATGGTTGTTCTTGTTGAACTTGAATTTCCCGCGCACCGAGGCGAAATCCGCCTCCTTCAGCGCCGCGCGAAAGGCCGCCTTGTCCTTGACGCTCGCCTTGCCGAGTGCCGAGAGGATGAGGTTTGCGGTATCCCAGCTCTGTGCCGCATAGATCGACGGCAGGCGCTTATATTCCTTCTGGAAGGCTTCGACGAAGGCCTTGTTGGCCGGGTTGTCGAGATCCTTCGCCCAGGTGCCGGAATTCTTGACGCCGAGTGCGGCATCGCCGATCGCCGGCAGCACGTCCTGGCTGAAGGAGAAACCGGGGCCGGTGACGGGAATGTTCACGCCCGACTGGGCATATTGTTTCATAAAGGCGATGCCCATGCCGCCAGGCAGGAAGAAATAAACGGAATCGGCGCCGGACGCGCGGATTTCGGCAATCTCGGCAGCATAGTCGGTCTGGCCGACCTGCGTGTAGACCTCGCCGGCGAGCGCCCCCTTGTAGTAGCGCTTGAAGCCGGTCAGCGCATCCTTGCCGGCGGGGTAGTTCGGCGCGAGGATGAAGGTGTTCTTGTAGTCCTTGTTGTCATATTCGCCCATCGCCTCGTGGAAATTGTCGTTCTGGTAGGCGACGTTGAAATAGTTCGGGTTGCAGTTTGCGCCGGCCAGCGCCGAGGGACCGGCATTCGGCGACAGGTAGATGATATCCTGCGCTATCGCGTTCGGAATGACCGCCATGGCGAGGTTCGACCAGATGATCCCCGTCATCAGGTCGACCTTGTCGCTCTGGATCATCTTTTCGGCGATCTGGACGGCGAGTTCCGGCTTCTGCGCGTCGTCCTCGACGACGAGCTCGATCTCGCTGTTGCCGGATTGTTTGATCGCGAGCGTGAAGGCATCGCGCATATCGACGCCGAGGCTGGCGCCGCCGCCGGAAAGCGTGGTGATGACGCCGATCTTTACCGGCTCGGCCTGCGCTGCGCCCGCCGTCATCAACGCAAGGGCTGTCACGCTGCTCGTCAGGAACGTCCGCATGCTGTTCTCCTCTCCCGTGTTTTCGCCCCGTTTGCCGGGCGTTTTCGGAGAAGAACTTTTCAGAGTTCCGCGATCAGCGCAACCGTGTGTTTTCGTTTCGCAATTGGAGAAATCCAGGAAGATCGGCGGCGGCCCGCAGGTCCGGGCCGGCCGCGCGATCAGCGCCGCGGAGGAGGACGGCGGCTATGGTTCGACAGGCGGGCCAGCCAGGTGACTGGCAGGCCGGTCGATTCCTCTCCGGTCAGCAGAGCGCCGACCGGTTCATCAGCATGATGTCGCTCGACGTCAGCGTCATGCGCGACGGCTCGTCGATCTGGTCCAGCACGGCACGCAGCGCCTTTTCCAGGCAGAATTCCACCACCTCGGCATCCATTGATCTTGCAGATTCCAGCGCGAAAGCGACGAGCCGTGCAAGCGCCATCATTTCCGTGCCGCGGTCTTCAATTTCTGTGGTTTCGATTTCCATGTTCTATGCCCCCGGAGCAACGCTCACTCTCAGCCCCTGCGTCGCAGTATAGGCGTGACATCGGGATGGTGCGCGTGACTCCAGCGTGACACACGCGGAATGGGAAACTGCACGTTTTATGAGGTTTCAGGTTGATCTGCGACGGTCCGCCATAGCGTCGTCGCCCGAAAGACCCAGTTTCCCCGTTTTGCAGGGCTTTGCGGGGCGAAATCGGTCAGGATTCGCACCAGCGCGAGGGCGTCCTTACGCTTTTGGTTCACGGTTGTTGCGTGGAGAAGTTGCAGGAGGTGTTGCCGCTCCCCGGCCTTGCCGGCCGCTTCGATGATCGCAGACCACGTTCTGTCTTTGTAAAAGAGCTGCCGCGCAACATCTCGAAAGCGTGAAATATTCGGTTTATCAAGGGCCTCGCCAGTCTCCAGTCGATCGAGCGTCGCGTCGACATTGACGAGCGGCAGCGAGAGGGCGGGGTAGCCGAGTTCGGCCGGACCGTGCAGCAGCGCGACATCGGCGTCGTCGACGCGGCGGCCGCTGGCATAGTCCTCATAGATGGAACCGACGCCGACCATGCCGAAGGCATCGCATTCAGCGGCGCGCAACGCCCCCATGCTGGCCGCGCCGAAGACGGCCAAGCCCTGGTCGAGTGCATGGAGGATCTCCTTGTGCCAGACGGGCGCCACATGCTCGAAATTGCCGTCGATAATGCCGATTGCCTTGGCGCCTTCGCGCACCGCGGCCAGCACATCGCCATGCGCCGCCGGCGGACGGACGCGGATGGCGTCGCCGCAGAGCTTCGCGGCATCGGGCAGGCTGGGACCGGCGAAGAGGATTTTCATGAGGTTCCGAACAGCATGCGGGAGAGTGCGCGGGAGCCGACGGCATGGCGGCGCGCGCCCTCCGGGTTTTCCAGGGTGGGCACGACCATCTTGACCACGGATATGGGAAGCGAGGCGTCGGTCAACGGCACAGCGACGACGGGTGTTATGCCCGATGTGGCGAGCACCTCCAGGCAATGGGCGAGCAAGGCCGCGGCGTCGCCCGAAGGGGCGGGGTGGGTTCTTAGCGGGCCGGGCCGGGCCTCGAAGAGGGCGAGCGTTTCCGGCGCCAGCGGCCGGGTGAAGGTTTCGGCGAAAAGATCGTCCCGCGCGCCGCTGATATAGGTGAGGCGCGATTGCGCGACCTCGGTGAGCGCGCGGATGATGGCGCGCGCGGCGACGGGATGGGTGCCGTAGCCGACCGTGGCATCGTGGAAGAGCGGCTCCCTCTTGTCGAGGATGCCGGTATCGCCTAGCACGGCAGCATAGGTCGGGATGGCGAGATCGCTGGTGATATCAAAGAAGCGCAGCTCCAGCTTGGCTTCGCGAAAACGGCCAACGAGCGTATCGACGACCGGATCATTGAAGCCGGCGGGGTCGATGGCGGTTGTAAGACGTTTGTCGCGGGGCAGCAGGCGCCAGAGCCGGTCGGCATCGCGCTCGATGCGTTCCAGAAGACCGTGCAGGGTCGCCTCGGTCTCGGAATTGCCGGAGGCGAGGCCGTCGGAGGACTGCCAGAAGCGCGGTGCACGATCGGTCCTGTCAAGGCAGATCGCGTCGCGCGGCACCCAGACGCGCTCGCCGGTCATGACATCCCGGCCGGCGAACCAGTCGAGCTTTTCCTCCTCGGCGAGGAACGCCTGTCCAGCCGCAACGAAGATGTCGAGGGGCAGACATTGCTCGCCGGCATCTGCAAAATCGCGTCGCGATGCGTAGCGCACCGGCACGAGTGGTTCGCCCGCAATGGCCCGTTCCAGCGCCTCCATGGCGGCGGAGACCTTTGCGTCGATATCGGTGATGCCCTTGCCCTGATTGATGACGATCGAGCGGGCATTGGGACTGACGGCGTTCCAGACAGGGATGCCGATGCGGTCCAACCACGTCAGGCGCGAAAGCCGCGTGATGCCGAACCGGGGCAGAAGCGCCTCGATCCGGCTCCAGGTCTGTTCAGGGCCGCAGATACGGTCCGAATAGGTCGTCACGCTTCAAGCCACCAGGCGCTCACTTGTCGTAAAAGCCGCCGGAGAGCTCGTCCGCTGTCTGGGCGACCGTTGCAAAACTGACACCGCGCGGCGCAAACTCGCCGGCTTTGCGCAGATCATCTGCAACATTCGCTGCAACGGCCGTAACCGTGCCCGCCTTCAGGTCTGCGACCCAAAGCCCGTTTTCACCTTCGAGTCCAAGAACAACGACTTTCGACATTTTACTTCTCCTCTGGTTGAAGCTTCGTGATCTGAACGTACGTTTATTTGTCCATGTATCCGCCATCGGCGTCCATATAGCCGCCACTGGCATCCATGTAGCCACCGGAAGCGGCATCGATCGATGTCGCGAGTGCGGCAAGGTTGACGCCTTTGGTGATGGTTGCGCCTGCCTTGCGGAGGTCATCCGCCGTCTTTAGCGCGCCCGTTGATGGTACCGGAAGCGCTGCCACGGTGCCGGCATCGAGATCGGCTAGCCAAAGGCCTTCTTCACCTTGCACGCCCAGCACAACGATTCTTGCCATGTTGTCATTCCTTTCGATGGAGAGTTGATGATCAGAAACCGGCCTTCTTCAATCCCTCATAATAATGCTGGCGCTGCCATTCCTCCTTGAAGGGGACAATCGCCATCCAGCTATCGAGATCGAAGTTGGGATGGACATCGTAGGTGCGGCGTATGAACTGCCGAGCCTTCTTTGTATCGCCCAGCATGCCCCAACTCGCCGCCGCTAGGCGATCTGTCGGGAGGCGGTCTTTCATGCGCGCGATATAGTCTAGGGCCTGTTCGTATTGGCCTATGGAGTAGCTGGCGCCGGCAGCGATCCAGAAATAATCATCCGGTGGCAGCGGATTGAGATCGATCGCCCGCTGAATCTTCCTAAGGCCAAGATCCGGCCGCGATCCCTGAACCAGCGTATCAGCATAACTCGCAACAACGTTCGCGTGGTTCGGGCTCAACGTTTCGGCCCGTTCCAAATGCTCGGCGCTTTCGTCGAACTGGCGGGAATAGAGCTTTGCGACGCCCAGCTCGCGATGGCCGGAGGCAAGGCGCTCGTCTGTGCGGATGGTTTCTTCTGCCTGTTGCTCGGCCTTTTTCAGGAGGTCTGCATCGCCGCGCGCCGTGACCAACCATTCGAGGAAATAGCTGCGCGACAGCCCGCTCATTGCCGGCGCGAAATCGACTCTTGACTGCAAGGAGTCGCGAAAGCTTTTGCGGGCTCGGCGGATGTCACGCAAGTCGAGTTTCTTGAGGAGACCCTGTCCGACCAGAAAGCTTCGATAGGAGCCGGCTTCAAGCTCGTAGTCGTTGCGAACGAATTCGTTCATTTCGATCTGCGTGGCAATCGCACCGGCGATCTGGTGGGCGATCATCTGTCGCGAGCGGGCAAGGCCTTCCGCCGACAGCGGAAAACGCTCGGCCCAGATCACCTCGTCGCTGCCGAAGAAGATGAGCTGGGCGAACAGCGTATGGCTGGCGCCCTCGTCGCGCAGCCGCGTCTCGAGGATATAGCTGATCTTGTGACGCTCGTAGGTCGTGGCCCGATCGGCTTGAAGCGATATCTGTGCAGCGGTGTGCGGCGCGATGATCGAGATGGAGCGCAGTGCGCAGAGCCCGATCGTCACGTCCTCGATCAGTGCTTCGGAAAAAAGCGCGGCGTTGCGTTGGGTGAGCGTGGTGACCGGTGGCAATAGCACGACACGCGGTGGGGTCTGCTGCGCGGACGCGATATCCATCTCCTCCGGCAATAGCACTCGGGCGGGCGGATGGAGGGCCATCAAGCTGGTGGTTGCGGCTGCGCGGCCGGTCAGCACGGCGCGCACCTCATCGTCATCGGGATTGCCTTCGAGCAGGCGAAGGGCGGCGGTGGCGCGGGCGGCCCGCATTCCGGTGCCTGGCGCCTGGCTGTCCAGCAAAGCGCGGCGCAACAGGGCCGCGTGGCCCGCCCGCTGCAGGGCGATCCAGCTTGAAAGCACGCGGTTGCCCGGCTTGACGTGTTTGAGGAAATCGTCGGTCAGGAGGTCGGCGAGCACATCGAGGCTTGCGCCATCGCGCACCTTGTCGACATCGCTTTCGATGGGCTCCGGCCCGCGGGCGATCGTCGTGTCGGTGAAGGTGAGGTAGGTCCGGTCGAGCTCCCGCTGGCGTTTCTGCACGCGGGAGATGGTCTGGCGCAGGCTCGCGAAGGAGGCCGCGCTGTTGGCGTCGTCCCAGAAGAGGTTCGCCGCGTCGGCACGCGGCATGTCCGGCACGCCGCGCGTCTGGAGATAACAAAGGATCAGCAGCGCCTTTTCAGGAAAGGCGATCTCCTCACCGCCCTCGTCGAGCAGGCGCAGATGTCCAAGCGTCTGCAGCCGTGCCGGCATTTGGGGTCAGATCCGTAGTTCCGGTGCGTTGTCTGCGCGTTCGTTCGCCTCTGCGGCGGCGGCACTTGCCTTGGAAAGCGCGGTTGCGAGCGAGATGATCGACTTGCGAACACCCGCATCCTCGATCTTCAGGAAGGCGCGGTTGAGGTCGAGACCTTCCTTGGAGGATACGAAGGTCGAGACGTCGCCCGTTTCGTGGCCGGCACCGGCGGATGGCATGGCGCTGTCTTCGTCCTGGAAGAAGAAGCTCGGCGGCACGCGGAAGACTTCCGAGATCGCCTGGAGGCGGCTCGCGCTGATGCGGTTGGTGCCCTTCTCGTATTTCTGCACCTGCTGGAAGGTGACACCCAGCCGATCGGCAAGCGCCTCCTGGCTCATGCCGACCATCAGCCTGCGCAGGCGAACGCGGGAACCGACGAAGACGTCGATCGGATTCGGTGTTTTCTTGATCATGAGGCTTTCTCCCCTATAGGACATGCCGGGGCATGGCGAGGCACTGGTATCTCTTCACTCTGCTTGAATCGCCGGTGCGATGCAACTGCCGGGAAGCACATTTCATCGCTACCGTAGCGTGAACCGGAGGGTATTCCGCGGGTATCCTAGATATCGTAGCTGTGCGGCGCGCTGAGCGAGGCGATGAATTTTTTCGTGCGGTCGCGCTCCGGCGTCGAGAAGATGGCGCGCGGCGGTCCCTGTTCAACGATCACGCCGCCATCGAGGAAGACGACGGTATCGGCGACGCGGGAGGCCAGGCGCAGGTCGTGCGTCGCCATCACCATGGTCGTGCCCTCGCGGGCAAGCCGGCTCAGAACCTCGACCACCTCTTCGGCAAGCTCTGGGTCGAGAGCCGATGTCGGCTCGTCGCAGAGCAGCACGCGGGGCGAGGGGGCGAGTGCGCGGGCGATCGCCACACGCTGCTGCTGGCCGCCGGAAAGTGTCGCCGGCCAGGCATCGGCCTTGTGCGCCATGCCGACCTTTTCGAGCAGTTCCAGCGCGCGGGCATGCGCCTTGTCGGCCGGCCATTTCAGCACGGTGACGAGGCCTTCCATCACGTTGGCGATCGCCGTCTGATGCGGGAAGAGCTGGAAATTCTGGAAGACCATGCCGGTCTGGCGGCGCAGCTTCTGGATCGCCGGCCAGCCGACCTTGCGGCCGGGCGCGAAATCGATCTTTTCGTCGCCGAGCTTGATCGAGCCCGATGTCGGCGTTTCGAGCAGGTTGATGCAGCGCAGAAGCGTGCTCTTGCCGCCGCCGGAGGGGCCGACCAGCGCCGTGACGGTGCCCTCGGCGAGCGTCAGGCTGATATCGCGCAGGACGTGATTGTCGCCGAAACGCTTTTCGATATGGCTGAGCTCGATCATGTGCGTGCCTCCAGGAAGCCGCCATAGCGGGCGAAGCGCTTTTCGAGCCTGACCTGCAGCGCCGAGAGCACCGAACTCAGCGCCAGATAGATGAGTGCGGCCTCGATATAGAGGATCAGCGGCTCATAGGTCGTGGCGACGATGCGCTGCGCGGTCTGGAACAGTTCCGGCACGGTGACGGCGGCGGCAAGCGAGGTGTCCTTCACCAGTGAGATAAAGGTGTTGGAGAGCGGCGGCACGGCGACGCGGGACGCTTGCGGCAGGATGGTGCGGCGCATGGCCTGCGACCAGCTCATGCCGATCGAATAGGCTGCCTCCCATTGCCCGCGCGGGACCGAGGCGATGACGGCGCGGATGATCTCCGACGTATAGGCGCCGACATTCAGCGTGAAGCCGATGAGGGCGGCGGGGAAGGCATCGAGCAGGATGCCGAGGCTCGGCAGGCCGTAGAAGATGACGAAGAGCTGCACCAGGAGCGGCGTGCCGCGGATCACCCAGACGTAGAAGCGCGCGATGGCGGAGAGCGGCCGCGGCCCGAACAGCCGAACGACGGCGGTGACGAGGCCGAGTGCCAGGCCGAGCGCGAAGGACAAGAGGGTGAGCGGAATGGTGAAGACGAGTGCGGCCCAAAGGAGCGGCACAAGCGAGTCCAGCATCAGTTGAAGCCACGGCGGCACGGGCAAACCTCCGGAAATGCGGCTGGCCGGGGGCGATCCCCGGCCAGTTGATGCGTTTATCTATATGCGAGGAACGGGCCGCCGCGAAGCGGCCCTTGAGGCAAGAATTACTTCGAGACGTCCTGTCCGAAATACTTGTCCGCGATCGCCTTGTAGGTGCCGTCGGCCTTGATCTCGGTCAGCGCCTTGTTGATGGCTTCGAGCAGTTCCGGCTCGCCCTTGCGGATGATCACGCCGGAATAGTCGGCATCGGCCTGTTCGGCGGCGATCTTCACGTTGGCGTCAGGCTTGTGCTTCTTGAAGTCGAGGAAGGACAGGCTGTCGTTGATCGTGGCATCGGCGCGGCCGGTCAAAACGAGCTGGATCGACTGGTCGAAGCCGTCGGTGCCGACGAGCTCGGCGCCGGCGCGTTCCGCGATTTTGCCGAAGTTGCTCGTCAGCGACTGGGCGGATTTCTTGCCCTTGAGGTCGGCGAAACCCTTGATGCTGTCATCGTCGGCGCGCACGATCAGCACAGCCTTGGAGGCGATGTATGGCTCGGAAAAGTCATACTTCTGCTTGCGCGCATCGGTGATGCCGACCTGGTTGATCACGGCGTCGTAGCGGTTGGCGTCGAGGCCGGCGATCAGGCCGTCCCACTTGCCTTCCAGGAACTCGGCCTTGACGCCGAGCTTCTTGGCGATCGCCTCGCCAATCTCGACGTCGAAGCCGACCAGCTTGCCGTCGGTGTCATGGAAGGTGAAGGGTGCGTAGGTGCCTTCGGTGCCGATCTTCAGCGCGCCGGCAGCCTGGATGGCGGCGAGGTTTTCGCCGGCATGCGCGGGGGCGAGGATTGCGACCTGGAGAGCCGCGGCGGCGGCGATGGTCTTCAACCAGTTCATCTTGGGACTCCGTTTTTGCGTGAATTCGATTGGGTTCTGCGTGAATTCGATTGGGCGATTGATCGCAGAAATCCGTGCAAAACGATGGGCAGAAAACTGCGAATAAATTCGGCGATTTGAAATATTCTTCTCAATTTTTTTGTCGGATCGGGCTTGAGGCCCTCGTTTTGCCCGGTTTGGCGGGCCGCGCGGGAGTTGAGCCGCGGGTGTGCATTTCCTGTTTTTGGGGACTTGCCAAGCGCGAAAACAGGGACAATTGATTGGGCACCCAAAAAAACAACGGGGAAGGAAAACAAAAAATGGCAAACAGACTGATTGGCTTTCGTGCAGCGCTTCTGGCCGGTGCGATCCTGCTTGGCGCAGGTCCGACGCTTGCAGAAACGGTGCTTCACCGCGGTAATGCCGGCGAGCCGCAGACGCTCGACCAGGCGCACACCTCCATCAATATCGAGGAATTCATCCTCAAGGACCTCTATGAGGGCCTGACGATTTATGACGCCGCCGGCAAGATCGTTCCCGGTGCCGCCGAGAGCTGGACCGTGTCCGACGACGGCACGGTCTACACGTTCAAGCTGCGCGAAAACGCGAAATGGTCGGACGGCTCGCCGGTGACGGCGGAAGACTTCGTCTTCTCCTTCGCCCGTGTCGAGGACCCGAAGACGGCGGCTGGCTACGCCAACATCCTTTACCCGATCAAGAATGCCGAAAAGGCCAACAAGGGCGAGGTCGGCCTCGACCAGCTCGGCCTCAAGGCCGTCGACGCCAAGACGCTGGAAGTGACGCTGGAGCGCCCGACGCCCTTCTTCCTCGAACTGCTCGCGCACCAGACGGCGCTGCCGGTCTCCAAGGCCAGCGTCGAGAAGAACGGCGCAGACTTCGTCAAGCCCGGCGTGATGGTGTCCAACGGCGCGTTCAAGCTCGTCAGCCATGTGCCGAACGACAATCTGGTAATGGAAAAGAACCCGAACCATTGGGACGCCGCCAACGTCAAGCTCGACAAGGTGATCTTCTACCCGATCGACGACCAGGCTGCCTCCGTGCGCCGCTTCGAAGCTAAGGAAATGGACCTCGTCTACAATTTCTCGGCCGACCAGATCGACCGCCTGAAGACGAGCTATGGCGAACAGGTCCACGTTTCGCCGACGCTTGCGACTTACTATTATGCCTTCGACACCCGCACGGAGCCCTATAGCGACGTCAACGTGCGCCGCGCGCTCTCCATGGCCGTCGACCGAGACTTCCTGGCCAAGGAAATCTATTCGGGCTCGCAGCTCCCGGCCTATTCCATGGTGCCCCCGGGCATGGAAGGCTACGAGCCGGCAATGGCCGATTTTGGCTCGCTCTCGCAACTCGACCGCGAAGACAAGGCGCTCGAACTGATGAAGGCCGCCGGCTACGGCGAGGGCGGCAAGCCGCTCAAGATAGAAATCCGCTACAATACCAACCCGAACCACGAGCGCGTGGCGACGGCGGTGGCCGACATGTGGAAGAACACGTTTGGCGCGGAAGTGTCGCTGGTCAATCTCGACGTGTCCTCGCACTACGCCTACCTGCAGGAAGGCGGCGCGTTCAACGTGGCGCGTGCCGGCTGGGTCGCCGACTATGCGGATGCCGAGAACTTCCTGGCGCTGAGCGTCAGCACCAACAAGACCTTCAACTACGGCAAGTTCAACAATGCCGACTACGACGCGCTCATGAAGAAGTCGTATGAAGAGCGTGACCAGGCGGCCCGCGCCAAGGTTCTGCATGAGGCCGAAGCCCTTCTCATGAAGGAACAGCCGATCGCGCCGTTCCTCACGCAGGCCGACCTCTGGCTCGTTTCGAGCAAGGTCCAGGGCTGGCAGGACAATGCCGCCAACCAGCACCTGAGCCGCTTCCTCAGCGTTTCGGAATGATCCGCTGACGGGTGCGCGGCTCCAGCGAGCCGCGCACCGTTTGCTCGGGAGTCTTGGCCATGCTTGCTTTCGTTCTACGGCGCCTCGCTAGCGCCGTGCCGACGCTATTCATCGTCGTCACAATTTCGTTCTTCCTGATGCGCTTTGCGCCCGGCGGACCGTTCAACCTCGAACGCCCCCTTCCGCCCGCCACGATGGAAAACCTGATGCGGGCTTATCAGCTCGATCAGCCGCTCTGGCGACAATATCTCACCTATATCGGCAATGCCGTCACCGGCGATTTCGGTCCGAGCTACATCTACAAGGACAATTCCGTCGCCGAGCTCATCGGCAAGGGCCTGCCCTACTCGATCGAACTCGGCTTCTACGCGCTGCTGCTGGCGCTGATCGGCGGCGTCACCGTCGGCACGATCGCTGCCCTTCGCCAGAACAGCGTGCTGGATTTCGCGGTCATGTCGGTCGCCACCGTCGGCGTCACGGTGCCGAATTTCGTCGTCGGCCCCGTGCTGACGCTGATCTTCGCCATCGTGCTCGCCTGGCTTCCGGCCGGAGGGTGGGGCGACGGGTCGCTGCGCTTCCTCATCCTGCCGATGATCGCACTGGCGCTGCCGCAGCTCGCCGTCTTCGCGCGGCTCACGCGCGGCTCGATGATCGAGGCCTTGCGCACCGACCATATCCGCACCGCGAGGGCCTATGGCCTGCCGGCGAAATCGGTGGTGATCACGCACGCCATGCGCGGCGCCATGCTGCCGGTGGTGTCCTATCTGGCACCCTGTGCGGCCGCACTTCTCACCGGCTCGGCGGTCGTCGAGACGATCTTCACCATCCCCGGCGTCGGGCGTTATTTCGTCCTCGGCGCGATCAACCGCGACTATACGCTCGTCATGGGCACCGTCGTGCTGATCGCGATCTTCGTCATCGTCTTCAACCTGGCTGTCGACATCCTCTATGGCCTGCTCGATCCGAGGGTTCGCCATGACTGATGCCGTCATTTCCCCCGTTCCCGACAGCGAGGTGAAGGGGCGCAGCCTCTTCCAGCTCGCCGTCATGCGCTTCCGCCGCAACCGCCCCGCCATGGCAGGTTGCGTCATGCTGGTGCTGATCGCGTGTTTCTCCTATTTCGGGCCGTTTTTCATCAGCCACAGCTATGACCAGGTCTTCTCTTCCTACGTGACCATCCCGCCGAGCCTCGAGCCGCGGCCGGGCGAGGATTCGCTGGAAGAGGCGATGAACGGTGTCGCGACGCGCGCCCGCGTCGAGCTCCAGTCCTTCTCCGTCGAGGGCGAGACCTTCACGGCCGTCATCACGGCTGCCGAACCGATCGATCCGCGCACCACGCGCTACTTCGACCGCGCCAACGAATTCGACAAGACCGCGGTCACCGCGACCGAGGACGATGGCCGCAAGTTGACGCTGGCCGGCGTCGTCGACCGGGAATATTTCCTGTTCGGCACCGATACCAACGGCCGCGACCTGATGGCGCGCGTCATGCTCGGCGGGCAGATCTCGATTGCCGTCGGCCTGCTCGCCAGCCTCGTCTCGCTCGGCATCGGCGTCGTATACGGCGCGATCTCGGGCTATATGGGCGGGCGCGTCGACAACGTCATGATGCGCTTCGTCGAGATCCTCTATTCGCTGCCCTTCGTCTTCCTCGTTGTGGTGCTCGTTGTGTTTTTCGGGCGCAGCTTCGTGCTGATCTTCATCGTCATCGGTGCGGTGGAATGGCTGGACATGGCCCGCATCGTGCGCGGCCAGACGCTGTCGCTCAAACGTCGCGAATTCATCGGCGCAGCGGAAGCCCTGGGCATGACCGACTGGCAGATCATCCGCCGGCACGTCATCCCCAACACGATCGGGCCCGTCGTCATCTTCGTGACGGTCATCGTGCCGAAGGTCATCCTGCTCGAAAGCTTCCTCTCCTTCCTCGGCCTCGGCGTCCAGGCGCCGCTGACGAGCTGGGGGTCGCTGATTGCGGAAGGCGCCAACAATATCCAGTCGGCGCCGTGGCTGCTCATCTTCCCCGCCATCTTCTTCGTCCTCACGCTCTTCTCGCTGAACTTCGTCGGCGATGGCCTGCGTGACGCATTCGACCCGAAGGACCGCTGACATGGCAGATACCACGAAAACCATGGAACCGATTCTCGCCGTGCGCGGCCTGAAGGTCTCCTTCACGACGCCGGACGGCGACGTGAACGCGGTCAAGGGCATCGATCTCGACGTGCGCCCGGGCGAGACGCTCGCGGTCGTCGGCGAATCCGGTTCCGGCAAGAGCCAGACCATGATGGGTATCATGGGCCTGCTCGCCTCGAACGGCCGGGTCACGGGTTCGGCGAAATACCGGGGCCGCGAGATGGTCGGCCTGCCGCCCAAGGGCCTGAATGAGATCCGCGGCGCCAAGATCACCATGATCTTCCAGGAGCCGATGACCTCGCTCGATCCGCTCTACCCGGTCGGCAAGCAGATCGCCGAGGTGATCGTGCATCACCGCGGCGGTTCGCGCCGGGCGGCCCGCCCGCGCGTGTTGGAACTGCTGAAGCTCGTCGGCATTCCGGAGCCGGAACGCCGCATCGACAGCTATCCGCATGAGCTTTCGGGTGGCCAGCGCCAGCGCGTGATGATCGCCATGGCGCTTGCCAACGAGCCGGACATTCTGATTGCCGACGAGCCAACGACGGCGCTCGACGTGACGATCCAGGCGCAGATCCTAAAACTGCTCCGCGATCTCCAGACGCGTTTCGACATGGCGATCGTGCTCATCACGCACGATCTCGGCATCGTCCGGCATTTTGCAGAGCGCGTCGCGGTCATGCGGCGCGGCGAGATCGTCGAGCAGGGGGCGACGGCCGATATCTTCGAGAACCCGCAGGCCGATTATACGCGCATGCTGATCGAGGCGGAGCCGCACGGCCGCAAGCTTGCGCCGGCGGACAATGCGCCGATCATCCTCGAAGGCCGCAATGTCGTCGTCGACTACAAGATCGACGGTGGCCTGCTCAAGAAGCGGGCCTCCACCTTCCGCGCCGTCGACAATGTCAGCATCAGCCTGCACGAGGGCCAGACGATCGGCGTTGTGGGCGAATCCGGTTCCGGCAAGTCGACGCTGGGCCGGGCGCTGCTGCGGCTCATTTCCAGCAAGGGCGCCTATCGTTTCGGCCGGACGGATATTTCCAACCTCGACCGCAATGGCATGCGGCCGCTGCGCCACAGCATGCAGCTCGTCTTCCAGGACCCCTACGGTTCGCTTTCGCCGCGCCAGACGGTGGGCGAGATCATCACCGAGGGGCTTTACGTGCACGAGCCGCAGCTTTCGCGGGCCGACCGCGACAAGCGGGCGATCGAGGCGCTGAAGGAGGTGGGGCTCGATCCGGCGGCGCGCAACCGCTATCCGCACGAGTTTTCCGGCGGCCAGCGCCAGCGCATCGCGATTGCGCGCGCCATGATCCTTAAACCGCAGGCCGTCATCCTCGACGAGCCGACCTCGGCGCTCGACCGTTCGGTGCAGGGCCAGGTGATCGAGCTTCTGCGCGATCTCCAGGCCAAACACGGGCTGTCCTACGTCTTCATCAGCCATGACCTCTCGGTGGTGCGTGCCATGTCCGACTATGTGGTGGTGATGAAGGACGGCAAGATCGTCGAGGAAGGGCCGACGGACGCCATTTTCAGCGCGCCGCGGGCAGACTATACAAAGACCCTGATCGGCGCCGCCTACAATATCGGGCCGTAGTCCAGGGGGATCGATGGCCGAGAGCCGCTTGCCGCATATCGTGCTCTTTTCGGGCGGCACCGCGTGCCGTTCGACAAACCTGGCGCTGCTGTCCAAGCCGGTGCGGCTGACGCGCATCGTGCCAGCCTGGGACAGCGGTGGCAGTTCCAAGGTCATCCGCGAAAGCCTCGGCGTGCTCGCCGTCGGCGATATCCGCCAGGCGCTGATGACCATGGCCCACGGCGAGGGCCGGGCGGGCGACGTCGTCAAGGTCTGCAACGCCCGCATGACCAGCGGCACGGAGGAGGATGCCCGCACGGAATTCGCGCTCTATGCCGAGGGCGTGCATCCGCTTCTGGAGCGCATGGAGCCGGGCCTGCGCGGCGCGATCCTCAACTATCTGCGCACGTTCCGCGCGGCGATCGGGCCGGATTTCGATTTCCGCAACGGCAGCATCGGCAATTTCATCCTCACCGGCGCGCATCTCGCCCACAACAGCGACATCAACACCGCGATCTTCGTCTTCCGCAAGCTGTGCGACATAGAGGGCCATGTCTGGCCGTCAACGGCGGCCGATGGCGTCGACCTCTCGGCCGTGCTGAACGACGGCACCCGCGTCGATGGTCAGCATCGCGTGACGGCGCTTGACGACGTGGAAAGCGACGTCGGCATTCGCGAGATCGTGCTGTCCGGCAAGGACGGGGCGGGCGTGCCGGCCAACGAGGCAGTGATCGAGAGCCTGGAAAGTGCCGATGCCATCGTCTTCGGTCCGGGCAGTTTCTTCACCAGCGTGCTGCCGCATTTCTTCGTCGAGGACATCGTGCCAGCCATGGCGCGCAACGTCCATGCCCGCCGGATCTTCATCGGCAATATCCTGCAATGCCGTGAGACGCGCGGGATGGACGTGGCCCGCATGCTGGAGGCGGCGGCCGAGGTTTGGCGCGCGCGGGGCGGGGCGGATGTGCGGCCGTTCACCCATGTGTTGGCGAACCGCCAGCTGCTGCCCTTCGAAAAGACCGTCGGTCCCTTTGCCTATCTCGGCAACGGCGCGCTGGAGGATGTGGGCACCCGGCTTGGTGCCGAGGTGCTGATCGGGGAGTTCGAGGACCCTTGGCAACGCGGCCAGCACGATGGCCGCACGGTCGCGGACGTGCTCAGCTCGCTTTTACCGCCGTCGGCTTAGTTTTCGGCATCCATGCGCGCGCCTTGGCGAAGGCGAGGAAATCCTCCGCCCCCATCGGCCGCGCAAAGGCGTAACCCTGCAGCGTATGGCAGCCGAGGCGGCGCAGCAGCTCGGCATGGGCGAGCGTCTCGACGCCTTCCGCCACCGTCTCGATATCGCGCACCTTGCCGATCTCGATGATAGAGCGCACCAGGCTCTGCTGCGCGGTCGATTCCAGAAGCGGCTGCACCAGCCGGCGATCGATCTTCAGCCGCTTCGGCGACAGTTCGAGCAGGCTGATGATGGAGGCATGGCCGGTGCCAAAATCGTCGATCTCGATGTCGATGCCGAGCGCCTTGATCTCCTCGATCGCCTGTTTCAGCCCATCGTCCGCCGTATCGAATGAGATCGATTCCAGGAGTTCGAAGGTTAGCGTGCCGGGCCTGATGTTCATCGCCTTGAGCTTGGCGATCAGGTTTTCGTCGCGCAGGCGCTGGCAGGAGACGTTGACCGAGACGCGCGGAATGCCGAGCCCGTGGCCCTCCCAGCGCATTGCCTGGAACAGCGCCTGGCCGAGGATTGCCTCATCGATTCGGGCGACGACATTGAGGCTTTCGGCGACCGGCAGGAAGGTATCCGGCGCGATGAAGCCGCGCGTCGGGTGGTTCCAGCGCGCCAGCGCCTCGACGCCGACGATCTCCAGCGTTTCCGCATCGAACTGCGGCTGGAAGAACGGATGGAATTCGCCCCGTTCCAGGCCGCGCAGAATATCGTCGCTGAGCCGCTTCACCTCCACGGTGCGCAGGCGCAGCTCGTCGTTGAAGGCCTCGACGCGGTTGCGGCCGCGGCGCTTGGCCTCGTAGAGCGCGATATCGGCATTGACGAGCAGCTGTTCGGCGGATTCTTCCGCCTCGTTGCGCGTGGCGATGCCGATGCTCGCGCCGATGCGACAATCATGGCCCTCGATCGTCATCGGCTCGCTGATCGCCTCGATGAGGCGGGCGGAAAGCGCGCTGAAATCGGCCTCCGCCGGGTCCCGGCGTGACAGCAGAACGAACTCGTCGCCGCCGATGCGGGCGATGAAATCCGCGGCCGGAACGTGGGCGCGCAGCACGCCAGCCGCCTGTTTCAGCACCTCGTCGCCGGCGGCGTGGCCGAGCGTGTCGTTGATGTCCTTGAAGCGGTCGAGGTCGATGTGGAGCAGGGTCAGCGGGCGCCCATCGCCGACGGCACCGGCCAGGGCGAGCTGCTGGTCGAGGAAGCGCCGGTTGGGAAGCCGCGTCAGCGCGTCGTGCAGCGAATTGTGCTCCAGCACCAGGCGGGCGTCTTCGAGCGCGCGGTTCTGCGCCTCGGCGTTGAGCTTGGCCTGCAGCAGCTCGGCTTGCAACCGGATGTCTTCGGTCACATCCCAGTTGGCGCCGACGATGCGTTTTGCGCCGGAGGAGGCGTGGTAGGTCATGCCGTGCGCACGAATGTGGCGTGCCGCGCCGCTGGGCGTCAGGACGCGAAACTCGGTGATGTAAGGCTCTTCGGTTTCGATGGCGCTTGCGAAGACCCGTTCGGCTTCCTCGATATCGTCGGGATGCAGGGCCTTGCGCCAATCCGCATAGCCGCAGATCAGCTGCTTCGGCGGCACGTTGTAGATCTCGCGCATCCGGGCATCCCAGGTGAGCGTGTCATGCTGCGTGTCATATTCCCACACGCCGACCCGCGAGGCGTCGAGCGCCAGTTGCAGCCGCTGCGAGACGATTTCGAGCCGGTCTTCCCGATCCTGGAGCGCCAGGATATGCCGGTGGCGGTCCTTCATCAGGTAACCGGCCCAGAAGATCGGCACGACGATGATGAGGGCGATCGCCAGAAGCCCGCCGCGGAAGAGGCCGAGATCGGCGGAGGGCTGCTGCCAACCCTTGAGCGGCGCGGCCGACAGGGTCCAGGCCTCGTGGCCGATGTCGATGGTCATCACGACCGGGTCTGCATCGACGGCGGCCGCGGAATTGAAGAAGACCTTGTTCTCGCTGCCGTCATGCGCCCCGCTGGAAAGCGATACGGCGATCTTCAGCGCGCTCTTGAAACCGCTTTTCTCAAGCAGCTTGTCGAGGTCGATGACAGCAGACGCGATGCCGATGAAGCCATTGTCCTTGCCGGCATGGATCGGATAGCGCGCGATCACGCCGCGCCCGCCCTGAACGAGATCGACGGGGCCGGTGACGACCATGCGGTCGAGCTCCTGCACCTGCAACGCCGCGGCGCGCTGGCGCTCGTTCTTGCGATAGTCGAGGCCAATGCTGCGCTCGTTGCCCTTGACCGGGTAGACGAGAGAGACGACGAAATCCGGAGCGATGGCCACGCTGCGCAGCTGCGTCTCTTCGCGGAAAAGGCGTCCCGCGAGGTCCGCATAACGCTCCGGCGACATGTCGGGTTCGGTCGACACCGTCGCAACCAGGCCCTGAACCAGCTTGACGTCGCCGAGGATATTGCCTTGCAGGCGGGAGCGGAGCAGGCCGAGCTGTTCCGTGGTGAAGGAGCGCAGATACTCCTCCTCCAGCCGGCGCTTCTGCGCATCGGCCAGCAGAACGGCGATCAACACGGCGAACGCAACGACGATGGCGGGGACGTAGTATCCCAACCCCCGGAAGGATAGTTGCGCATTCCGGTCGTTCATCGCGGTCCGTTCGTCTCCATTCGGGGTTTTCGGGCGGGATTTTTGGCTATCGGGAGACCATTGCAGATGCAGCTTAATATTTACTGACGAGAGGCGTGCCTCTGCGGCCAGGTTGCGGGATGGCCCTATCTTGTCCAACGGGCTTTGCCGGCGGGGCCATTCTGGGGTAGTCCTCGGCGCAATCGAAATCACAGGGGGCAGGTTTGCCGGAGAACGACAGGGCGGAAAGCGCATTCGGCGCGCTCATCCGGGCGATCATCGAGGAAAGCCCGCTGAAGGCCGCCGGCTTCATCGTCACCATCTATGGCGACGTGGTAGAGCCGCGCGGCGGCGTCGTGTGGACCGGCAACCTGATCGAGACCTGCGCCGATGTCGGCATCAGTGAAACGCTGGTGCGCACCGCCGTCTCGCGGCTTGTCGCCGCCGGGCAATTGTCCGGCGAGCGGGAGGGGCGCCGCAGCTTCTATCGGCTGGCAGCACCGGCGCGCACCGAATTTGCCGCCGCCGCCCGCATGCTCTTCGGCCCGCCGGAGGTGGCGGACTGGCATTTCGTGCAGTTGACGGGTTCGGCGCCGGACGAGGCGATGCAGGCGCTGGAGCGCGCCGGCCATGCGCGGCTGGGGCCGAGGCTTGCCGTCGGCGCACGACCTATGCCGTCCTTGAAACAGCCGGCCGTGCTTTTTCGGGCGGAGGTCGTGAGCGGTGAAGGCGACCTCGGCGCCTTTGCGGCCGACCACTGGAACCTTGCGCAGCATGCGGATGCCTATCGCGGCTTCATCGGAAGGTTCAGGCGGCTTGCCGATTTGCTCGGTGGCGGCGCGCGGCTGGGTGCGGCCGACAGCCTTGCCGCCCGGCTGGTGCTGGTGCATCAGTTCCGCCTCGTTGTGCTGCGTGATCCGCGCCTGCCGCAGGCAGCGCTGCCGGCGGACTGGCCGGGCGAAGAGGCGCGGCGGCTGTTCAACGATCTCTACCTTCGCCTTTCGCCCGAGGCGGACCTGCATGTGGCGCACCATTTCGTGACGGCGGATGGTGCGTTGCCCGAGGCGAGCGAGGCGACGCTGCGCCGTCTTTCGCTGTTGCGCGACGCCATCTGAGGCAGTTTTCACACGGAAAAACACCGTTTGTGCTATGATGTCAGCTGCTGGAATGAAACATCACAGAATCTGGAGAAATTGCCATTGATTTGTGACGCATTGGGTGGTAAATAACCAACCGATCGGTCGGCGAATGTTTCGGGAGAGGCAAGCCGGCCCTCGGTACAGGGAGGAAACCGCGTGTCCGAAGCCTTTATCTGCGATGCTGTCCGTACCCCCATCGGCCGTTATGGCGGCCTGTTGTCGTCGGTCCGTGCCGACGATCTGGCGGCCCTGCCGCTTTCGGGCCTGATGGCACGCAATCCGGACGTCGACTGGTCGAAGGTCGATGACCTCATCTATGGCTGCGCCAACCAGGCCGGCGAGGACAACCGCAATGTCGGCCGCATGGCCGTGCTGCTCTCCGGCCTTCCCGTTTCCATTCCCGCCACCACCGTCAACCGCCTCTGCGGCTCCGGCATGGATGCCGTCGGCATGGCCGCCCGCGCCATCCGCGCGGGAGACTGCGATTTCGTCATCGCCGGCGGCGTCGAGAGCATGAGCCGCGCGCCCTTCGTCATGCCGAAGGCTGAAAGCGCCTTCTCCCGCACCAACGCCGTCTATGACACGACGATCGGCTGGCGTTTCGTCAACCCGAAGATGAAGAAGGCGTTCGGCGTCGATTCCATGCCGGAAACGGCCGACAACGTCGCCACCGATTTTGCCGTCAGCCGCGAGGACCAGGACGCCTTTGCCGCCCGCAGCCAGGCCCGTTGGGCCACCGCGCACGAGGGCGGTATTTTTGCCGATGAGATCGTGCCCGTCCATGTGCCGCAGAAGAAGGGCGATGCGCTCGTGGTCGACCGCGACGAACATCCGCGTCCCGGCACGACCGCCGAGCAGCTCGGCAAGCTCAAGGGCGTCAACGGCCCGGACCTGTCCGTCACCGCAGGCAATGCCTCGGGCGTCAATGACGGCGCGGCTGCGCTGCTCATCGCCAGCGAAGCCGTTGCCAAGGCGCAAGGCCTAACGCCGAAAGCGCGTGTCGTCGCGATGGCGGCTGCTGGTCTTGAGCCGCGCATCATGGGCTTCGGTCCCGCGCCGGCGGTGCGCCGGGTGCTGGAACGCGCCGGCCTGTCGCTCGGCCAGATGGACGTCATCGAACTCAACGAGGCCTTCGCCTCGCAGGCGCTCGCCGTGCTACGTGATCTCGGCCTGCCGGACGACGCCCCGCATGTGAACCCGAACGGCGGCGCCATCGCCATCGGCCATCCGCTCGGCATGAGCGGCGCGCGGCTCGTGACGACAGCCACCTATCAGCTCCATCGCCAGGGCGGGCGTTATGCACTCTGTACCATGTGCATCGGCGTCGGCCAGGGCATTGCCATCATTCTCGAACGCGTCTGACGCGCACAGCCTGAGGAGAAGACCATGTATGCACAGATGGTAAAGACTGACGCGGCCCGCGTCCGGTCCCTCGACGAGATGGATCCCGTGGAGCGCGCCTTCCAGGAGCGCGTCGACGCCGGCCAGAAGATCGAGCCGAAGGAGTGGATGCCGGAAGGTTATCGCAAGACGCTGGTGCGCCAGATCAGCCAGCACGCCCATTCGGAAATCGTCGGCCAGCTGCCGGAAGGCAACTGGATTTCCCGCGCGCCAACCCTGGAGCGCAAGGCGATCCTGCTTGCTAAAGTGCAGGACGAGGCGGGCCACGGCCTCTACCTCTACTGCGCCGCCGAAACGCTCGGCATCAGCCGCGACCAGATGTACGAGCAGCTGCATTCCGGCAAGGCGAAATATTCCTCGATCTTCAACTATCCGACGCTCACTTGGGCCGATATCGGCGCGATCGGCTGGCTGGTCGATGGTGCGGCGATCATGAACCAGGTGCCGTTGCAGCGCTGTTCCTACGGCCCCTATGCGCGGGCCATGGTGCGCATCTGCAAGGAAGAAAGCTTTCACCAGCGCCAGGGTTATGACGCCCTGATGCGCATGGTGAAGGGCACGCCGGCCCAGAAGGCGATGGTGCAGGACGCACTGAACCGCTGGTGGTGGCCGTCCTTGATGATGTTCGGCCCCTCGGACGATGCCTCCGTGCATTCGGCCCAGTCGATGGCCTGGAAGATCAAGCAGAATTCCAACGATGAGCTGCGCCAGAAATTCGTGGACCAGACCGTGCCGCAGGCCAAATATCTCGGCCTCACCGTGCCGGACCCGGACCTCAAGTGGAACGAGGAAAAGGGCGGCCACGATTTCGGCGAGCCGGACTGGGAAGAATTCTTCAACGTGATCGCCGGCAACGGTCCCTGCAATGCGGAGCGCCTCGACGCCCGCAAGAAGGCCTGGAATGACGGCGCCTGGTTCCGCGACGGCCTGACGGCCCATGCCGAAAAGGCCGCGGACCGCCGCGCCGCCGCAAAAATCGCCGCCGAGTAAGGGAGAGAGCACGATGTCCAGCGAATGGCCGCTTTGGGAAGTCTTCATCCGGGGTCAGCACGGCCTCAACCATCGCCATGTCGGCAGCCTGCACGCGCCCGATGCCGAAATGGCGATCAACAATGCGCGCGACGTCTATACGCGTCGCAACGAGGGTGTCAGCATCTGGGTGGTGCGGTCGTCCGAGATCACCGCCAGCGCGCCCTCGGAAAAAGGTCCGCTGTTCGACCCGTCGAATTCCAAAGTCTACCGTCACCCGACCTTCTTCGACATTCCGGATGAAGTGGGGCACATGTGATGGCGACCGCGGCGCTTGAACCGGCGGTCGATCGGGCCGCGCTTCTCGAATTCCTGCTGCGCATCGGCGACAATGCGCTGATCCTCGGCCATCGCGTTTCCGAATGGTGCGGGCATTCGCCCGCGCTGGAAGAGGATATCGCGCTCGCCAACACCGCACTCGACCTGATCGGCCAGACGCAGCTCTGGCTCGGCCTTGCCGGCGAGGTGGAGGGCAAGGGCCGCTCGGCGGACGACCTCGCCTATCTGCGCGATGGCTACGACTTCCGCAACATCCTGCTCGTCGAGCGCCCGAACGGCGATTTCGGCAAGACGCTGATGCGGCAGTTCCTGTTCGATGCCTGGCATTATCTGCTGCTGAAGGCGCTGAAAGGTTTGACCGAGAAACGCATCGCCGAGATCGCGGAAAAGGCCTTCAAGGAGGTCTCCTACCATCTCGACCGCAGCCGCGACCTCGTCATCCGCCTCGGCGACGGCACGGCGGAAAGCCACCGTCGCATGCAGGAGGCGCTGGACGACCTCTGGCCCTATACGGGCGAGATGTTCGCCGCCGACGCGGTGGATGCGGCCCTCGTGGAAGCCGGCGTCATCCCCGAACCGCAGAGCCTGAAGGCCGGCTGGGACGAGATCGTGGCCGAAGCACTGACCGAAGGCACGCTGAAGAAGCCCGCTGACGGCTACATGCACAAGGGCGGCCGGCGCGGCGTGCACACGGAGCATCTCGGTTTCATCCTGTCGGAGATGCAGTTCCTCCAGCGCGCCTATCCGGGCGCCACCTGGTAGGGGGCGGCCATGGACCCGGCGCTCCGTCCCTCGATCGATGAGGTCTGGCACTGGCTGGCTGAAGTGCCGGATCCGGAAATCCCGGTGATCTCGCTCACCGACCTCGGCATCATCCGCGATGTCGTCTGGCGGGACGATACGCTGGTGGTGACGGTGACGCCGACCTATTCCGGCTGTCCCGCCACGACGATCATCAATCTCGATATCGAGACGGCGCTGGCCGAAAAAGGTCTTTCGAAGGTGCGGCTGGAACGCCAGCTCTCGCCCGCCTGGACGACCGACTGGATCAGCGCCGAGGGTCGCGAAAAACTGCGCGACTACGGCATCGCCCCGCCGATCGACGGCACGGCGGCCGATGGCGTGCTGATGAAACGCGTCGACCGGCTTTCGGGCCGCTCGAACCTGACGATCGCCTGTCCGCGCTGCGGATCGACGAACACCGAAAAGATCAGCCAGTTCGGCTCGACGCCCTGCAAGGCGAGCTATCGCTGCACCGACTGCCTGGAACCGTTCGACTATTTTAAGTGCATCTGACCCATAGGGAGAGGGCCTACGCATGGCACGTTTTCATCCCCTGACCGTAACCGATGTTCGCCGCGAGACGCGCGATGCGGTCGTGGTCACGCTTAGGCCCGCCGACGAGGACCGCGCCGTCTTCGATTTCACGCAAGGCCAGTACCTGACCTTCCGCCGCAAATTCGAGGACGAGGAGCTGCGCCGCTCCTACTCGATCTGCGCCGGCAAGGATGAAGGCGTGCTGAAGGTCGGCATCAAGCGCGTCGATGGCGGCTGCTTCTCCACCTGGGTCAACGAAAACCTGAAGCCCGGCGACACGCTGGAAGCCATGCCGCCGATGGGCGCCTTCTTCACGGCGCTGGAGCCCGAAACGGCCAAACACTATCTCGGCTTTGCCGGCGGCAGCGGCATCACGCCCGTGCTCTCGATCATCAAGACGGTGCTGTCGCGCGAGCCGCGCGCCCGCTTCACGCTGGTCTATGCCAACCGGCAGATCAGCTCGATCATGTTCCGCGAGGAGCTGGAGGACCTGAAGAACATCTATCTCGGCCGCCTCTCCGTGCTGCATGTGCTGGAGAGCGAGGCGCAGGATATCGACCTCTTCACCGGCCGCATCGATGGCGCGAAATGCGCGGCGCTGTTCAAGAACTGGATCGACCCCAGGTCGGTGACGACGGCCTTCATCTGCGGCCCGGAGCCAATGATGCTGGCGATTGCCGCAGCGCTGCGCGAGCACGGCCTGCGCGACGACCAGATCAAGTTCGAACTCTTCGCCTCCTCGCAGCCCGGGCGCGCGCAGCGCAAGGTGGAGCAGGTCAACGGTGCTGATCACGCCGCCGCCTGCGAGGCGACCGTCACGCTCGATGGCGCAACCCGCATCTTCAAGTTCCCCAAGCACGGCCAGAGCCTGCTCGACGCAGCGCTCGAAAACGCCATGGACGCGCCTTACGCCTGCAAGGCCGGTGTCTGTTCCACCTGCCGCGCCAAGGTTCTGGAAGGTGAAGTCGAGATGGAGACCAACCACGCGCTGGAAGATTACGAGGTGCGCCAGGGTTATGTGCTGACCTGCCAGTGCTATCCGCTCACCGACCGCATCGTCGTCAGCTACGACCAGTAAGGGGAACGCGCATGTCCGATACGATGCCGATCGAGGATTATCTGGCGCAAGGCGGCGTGCTGTCGTCGCCGGCCAATGTGCCGCCGCGCTATCGTGGCGAGCTGCTGCGCCTGATGGCGAGTTTCGTCGACAGCGAGCTTGCGGGTTCCGCTGGTTTTGCCGATACGATCAACGATGCGCCGGGCATCCAGGAGCGCATCTCCGCCGCCCGTATCGTGCTGGAAAAGGCCGATCACGCCGGCAAGGTGCTGCGGGTGATGGAAACCTTTGGCGCGGATGGCGGGCGTTATGCCGTGCATCATCCCTGGGCCGTGCGGCTCGCCCGCGAGGCGGATATCGGCGCGGCGCGACAGGGTGGCGACATGCGCCTTTCCGTCTTCCACTATCCGCTGGAAGGCTGGGTGGATGCCGTGGTCATGAACGTGCTGATGGGCCGGGCGAGCGTCGTGCAGCTCAAGGAATTGTCGCGCGTCTCCTACCAGCCGCTCGCCGAGGTTTTTCGCGCCATCCTGCCGCGCGAGACGCGGCATGCGGAACTCGGCCTCGCGGGCCTCATCCGTATCGTCGATGATGTGGAAGGCCGCGCAAAGGCCAAGGCCTCCGTCGCCTACTGGTATCCGCACGTCGCCGCCAGTTTTGGCCATTCCGGCTCGGCCCGCTTCGAGACGCAGTCGCGTTTCGGCCTGCGGCACACACCCAACGAGACCCTGCTTGCCGAATGGCGGGCGGAGGTCGACGCGCAGCTTTCTGCGCTCGGACTGAAGTGAGAGGATAATGAGATGAATGTCATGGCAAACCGGCCGCGCCGGCTCGAAAGCTATGTCGGCGGCCATTGGGTCGCCGGTGCGAAGGAAGGCGTGCCGCTGCTGGATGCCTCGACGGGCGCCCCGGTGGCCTTCATCGATTCCACCGGCGTGGATTTCAAGGCGGCGCTCGCCTATGGCCGCGAAAAAGGTGGCCCGGCGCTGCGGCGCCTCTCCTTCCACGAACGTGCCGCCATGCTGAAGGCGCTCGGCCAGGCCCTGATGGAACGGAAGGAAGAGTTTTATGCGCTTTCGACCGCCACCGGCGCCACCCGCGCCGACAGCTGGGTCGACATCGAAGGCGGTATCGGCACGCTGCTGTCCTACGCTTCCAAGGGCCGGCGCGAATTGCCGAACACCCGCGTGCTGCTTGACGGCGATGTGGAGCTGCTTTCCAAGGATGGCACCTTTTCCGCGCAGCATATCCTGAGCCCGTTACAGGGCGTAGCAGTGCATATCAACGCCTTCAACTTCCCCTGCTGGGGCATGCTGGAAAAGCTGGCGCCGACGCTGCTCGCCGGGGTCCCGGCCATCGTCAAGCCGGCGAGCCAGACAGCCTATCTCACCGAACTCATGGTTCGCCGTATCGTCGAAACCCGTATTTTGCCGGAAGGTGCCTTGCAGCTCGTCTGCGGTTCGGTCGGCGATCTGCTCGACCATGTCGAAGGCCAGGATGCCGTGACCTTCACCGGATCGGCCTCGACCGGCCAACGTCTCAAGACGCACAAGGCGATCGTCGAAAACTCCGTGCGCTTCACCATGGAGGCCGACAGCCTCAATGCCGCCGTGCTTGGCCTCGACGCCGCGCCCGGCACGGAGGAGTTCGACCTCTTCGTCAAGGAAGTCGCGCGCGAGATGACGGTGAAAGCGGGGCAGAAGTGCACCGCGATCCGCCGCGTCATCGCGCCGCGCGCTTTTAGCGAGGCGCTCATCGAAAGCCTGCGCGCCCGTCTCGGCAAGACGGCGCTCGGCAATCCGGCGGACGAGGCCGTCCGCATGGGTCCGCTCGCCAGCCTCGACCAGCGCGAGGAGGTTCGCGCCCGCATTCGCGATCTCTCCGCCGATGCGGAAATCGTTGCCGGCAATCCGGACAATCCGAGCATCACATCCGGCGATTCGACGGCCGGCGCCTTCCTCAACCCGGTGCTGCTCTATTGCGACAAGCCGGGTTCTGCCCGCGCTATCCACGATGTCGAGGCTTTTGGCCCGGTCAGCACCGTGATGCCCTATGACACCGCGGAAGAAGCGGTGGACCTCGCCCGACGCGGCAAGGGCAGCCTCGTCGCCTCGGTCTTCACCAATGATCCGGCCTTTGCTGAAGAGGTCGTCCTGGGCCTTGCGCCGTTCCACGGCCGCGTGATGATCGGCAACCGCGTCAGCGCCAAGTCGTCCACCGGTCACGGTTCGCCGCTGCCGGGCCTCGTTCATGGCGGCCCCGGCCGCGCGGGTGGCGGCGAGGAACTGGGCGGCATGCGCGGCGTCAAGCACTACATGCAGCGCACCGCCATCCAGGGCGCGCCGACCCTGCTTTCCGCCGTCACCGGCCGCTGGCTTCCGGGGGCCGAGGCGCGGGCGGGCGGCGAACACCCGTTCCGCAAGTCGCTGGCCGAGCTCAAGATCGGCGACCAGCTCATCACAGCGACGCGCACGGTGACGCTCGACGATATCGAGCATTTCGCGAATTTCACCGGCGATACATTCTACGCCCATATGGACGAGGAAGCCGCCAAGGCGAACCCGTTCTTCGACGGGCGCGTGGCGCATGGCTATCTCATCGTCTCCTTCGCCGCCGGCCTCTTCGTCGATCCTGCGCCCGGCCCGGTTCTCGCCAATTACGGCGTCGATAACCTGCGCTTCCTGACACCGGTCAATCCGGGTGATACGCTGAAGGTGCAGCTCACCTGCAAGGAGATCAATCCGCGCGCCAATGCCGAACACGGCGAAGTGCGCTGGGATTGCAACGTGACGAACCAGACGGGCGCCACCGTCGCGCAATACGATGTTCTGACGATGGTGGCCAAAACGAGAGAGTGACCGCATGACGCCGATCGAGCAGGACCCGCGCCGCCTGGAAATGACCGTGTTGATGACGCCCGACATGGCGAATTTTTCCGGAAAGGTTCACGGCGGCGCGCTGCTCAACCTGCTCGATCGCGTCGCTTTCTCCTGCGCGTCGCGCTTTTCGCAGCAATATGCGGTGACGCTTTCGGTCGACCAGGTGATGTTCAAGGAACCGATCAATGTCGGTGAACTCGTCACCTTCCGCGCATCGATCAACCATACGGGGCGCACCTCCATGGAGGTCGGCATCCGCGTCGAGGCGGAAAACATCCGCACCGGCCATCGCCGTCACACCAATTCCTGTTATTTCACGATGGTCGCGGTCGACGAGGCCGGGAGGCCGGTGCGCGTGCCGGAGCTGGAGCCGAAGAGCACGGTCGATATCCGGCGCTACAAGGCGGCGGAGTTGCGGCGCACGCTGCGGCGCGAGTTCGCAGAGCGGCTGGAATCGGTCGCCGCGACGGGCAAGGATGTCGAGCGGTCGGAGGACGGTTAGGTAAGGCTTACGTAACGGCCTTGACGCCCTCAAGGATCAGCGTCGTCGCGATATCCGCATATTCGTCCCGCGTGATCGGCCCGTTCGGGCGGAACCACATGTAGACCCAGTTCATCATGCCAAAGAGCGACATGGTGACGGGCATCAGCAGCGGGCGGTCCTTGTTGAGGTCCGGGTTGATGTCGCGGATGACGCCGGAGAAGCGTTTCACGATCTGCCGCTCGATCGCCTGCAATTCGGCGAGTTGCGCTTCGGACAACGCGCTGGTGCCGTTGAGCTGAACCTTGTGCTCGTTGTCGCGGCCCTCGTAATTCGCCAGCACGGCCTTGACTAGCAGGCGCAGCCGCTCCTGCGGCGCGACGTCGGGGCGGTCGGCGGCTTCGATTGCGCTTTCCAGTTCCGAAAGGTGCGTGCGCACGATGTCGAAGATCAGCGCGTCCTTGCTCGGGTAATAGTGGTAGAGCAGGGCCTTGGAGACGTTGCTGTGCGAGGCGATCAGCGACATGGAGGCCTTCTCCATGCCCATCTCGGCGAAGACCGCCGCGGCACTCGACAGAATGCCCCGCTGTTTTTCCTCGAAATCCACTGCGCGCGTGCGTGCCATGTCGTCCTGCTCTGCTTATTCCAGGCTGATTGGGTCGCGGGAAGGGCGGCCGCCCTTCCTATACACAGTCAAGCCGGTGCCGGGCTATCCCGGCGTTTCATTCTTTCGGGCGGTTATCGACCACACGTTTTGCCTTGCCCTCGGAGCGCGCCACGCCGCCCGGCTCGTGCACGAGGATCTTGGTGGAGACGCCGACCACGCTCTTGATGTGGTGGGCGAGTTCCTTGGCCGATCCCGCCCGCGCGCCTTCGTCGGTCGCGTCCAGCGTACATTCGACATGGACCGTCATATTGTCCATACGGCCGGTGCGGGTCAGCTCGATCTGGAAATGCGGTGCCAGCCCGCGACATTTCAGGATCTGCTCCTCGATCTGTGTCGGGAAGACGTTGACACCGCGCAGGATCATCATGTCGTCGGAGCGGCCGGTGATCTTTTCCATGCGGCGCATGGCGCGGGCGGTGCCGGGCAGGAGCCGCGTCAGGTCGCGCGTGCGGTAGCGGATGATGGGCAGGCCTTCCTTGGTGAGCGTGGTGAAGACCAGTTCGCCCATCTCGCCATCCGGCAGCACGTCGCCCGTCACAGGGTCGATGATCTCGGGGTAGAAATGGTCTTCCCAGATGTGCAGCCCGTCCTTCGTCTCGACGCATTCGTTGGCGACGCCCGGACCCATGACTTCCGAAAGCCCGTAGATGTCGACGGCGTGCATGTCGAAGGCCTGCTCGATCTCTTCGCGCATAGCGTTCGTCCAGGGCTCGGCGCCGAAAATGCCGACCGCGAGCGAGCTTTCGCGCGGGTCGATGCCATGCTTGCGGAATTCGTCGAGGATGGAGAGCATGTAGGAGGGGGTGACCATGATGATGCGCGGCTTGAAATCCTGCATCAGCGTGACCTGGCGCTCCGTCATGCCGCCGGAAATCGGCACCACGGTGCAGCCGAGCTTCTCTGCGCCATAGTGCGCGCCGAGGCCGCCGGTGAAGAGGCCGTAGCCATAGGCGACATGCACGATATCGCCGGCCCGGCCGCCCGAAGCGCGGATCGAGCGGGCGACGACGGTCGCCCAGGTGTCGATGTCCTTGGCCGTGTAGCCGACGACGGTCGGCTTGCCGGTCGTGCCGGAGGAGGCGTGGATGCGGGCGAGCTTTTCGCGCGGCACGGCGAACATGCCGAAGGGATAGGTGTCGCGCAGGTCCTTCTTGGTGGTGAAGGGGAATTTCGCGAGGTCCGACAGGGTCTTGAGGTCGGAGGGGTGTGCGCCGGCCTCGTCGAAGCGCTGACGGTAGAAGGGGGAATTCTCGTAGGCGTGGGTCAGCGACCATTTCATGCGCTCAAGCTGCAGCGCGGAAATCTCGTCGCGCGACGCCGTCTCGATGGCTTCGAGCTCGCCGGGGCGGGGGGACAGGTCTTCCATGGAAATCTCCTCCGAGAATGCGGGATGGTCTGCCTCACTCCGGCAGATGGGTGCCCTTGACTGTTCGCGAGTGGCCGCGGAATTCCGCGACGTGCTCGCCCTCCTGATTGGTGATGCGGATATCGTAGATGCCGCCCCGCCCGCGGCGCGACACTTCCCGCGCCGTCGCCGTCAGCCGGTCGCCCCGGAAAGCCGGTGCGAGGAACGTTACCGAACAGTGCTGGGCGACGGTGCGCTGGTTGTAGGTGTTGCAGGCAAAGGCAAAGGCGGAATCCGCCAGCGTGAACATGTAGCCGCCATGGCAGGTGCCGTGGCCGTTGGTCATGGTTTGCGCAATCGTCATGGTGATCGTCGCCTCGCCGGGGGCGACGGAGACGAGCTCCATGCCGAGATGGCGGGTGGCGTTGTCGTCGTCCCACATGGCTTTTGCGCAGGCTTCGGCCAGCGCCTGCGGGGAAAGGCCGGCGGCGCTCATTTGCCCTTGAACTCCGGCTTGCGCTTTTCGAGGAAGGCGGAGACGCCTTCCGCATAGTCGGCGCTGCGGCCGGCCTCGCGTTGCAGGTCGCGTTCAAGGTCGAGCTGTTCGTCGAGCGAATTCGTGGCGGCGGCCTGGATGGCGCGCTTCGTCATGCCGAGGCCGCGGGTCGGGCCCGCGGCGAGGCGGGTGGCGAGTGCGGTTGCCTCTTCCATCAGCTTGTCGTCGTCGACGGCACGCCAGATGAGGCCCCAGTCGGCGGCGGTATCGGCGCCTAGCGGTTCGGCGGTCAGCGTCAGCGCCTTGGCGCGGGCCTCGCCGATGAGGCGCGGCAGGCTCCAGGTGCCGCCGGAATCCGGCACGAGGCCGATCTTGGCGAAGGCCTGGATGAAGCGGGCGGAGCTGGCGGCGAGCGTGATGTCGCAGGCAAAGGCGATGTTGGCGCCGGCCCCGGCGGCGACGCCGTTGACGGCGCAGATCACCGGCTTTTCGAGGCTGCGGATGAGGCGCAGCAGGGGATTGTAATAGGTCTCGATCGTGTGGCCGAGGTCGGGTACGCCCTTCTTCGGGTCGCGGTCGCCAAGATCCTGGCCTGCGCAAAACCCGCGGCCGGCGCCGGTCAGCAGCACGGCGCGCACGCTCTCGTCCGCATGCGCCTGCTCGAAGCCGGCGCGCAGTGCAAGGTGCATCTCTTCGTTGAAGGCGTTGAGCTTGTCCGGGCGGTTCAGCGTGAGGCTGAGGACGCCATCGGCGAGCGCCGACAGAATGGTGTCGGATTGAGACATTTTTCCTCCCTGTCGCCCTTCCCAGCGGCGACCGTAAAAAAACTCTTGCATAAACCGACCGGTCAGTCAATTATAAAAGCACTGACTGGGAGGAGCCAGAGATGACCGGACTTTTCGAGCGCCATCGCCCGACGCTGCAAGCGGCCCTTGCTGCCGCCGTCAAGCGTGACTTCTGGTCCGCCTATCCCGAAGTCCCGAGCGGCAAGATCTATGGCGAGACCGCCAAGGACGACGGCCTCGCTGCCTATGAGGCGCGGCTCGGCAAAGCCTTCGAGCTGCCCGACCATCCGTCGGAAGGCATGGTCGGTGCGGAAGTCTCGCCTTACGGATCGTCCCTCGGCACCACCTATCCCGCCGCTTCCGCCGACATGCTGATCATGGCCTCGCGCGCCGCCGCGCCGCAATGGGCCGCCGCCGCGCCGGAGGTGCGCACCGGCATCTGTCTCGAAATCCTTGCCCGCCTCAATGCCCGCAGTTTCGAGATGGCGAATGCCGTCATGCACACAACCGGCCAGGCCTTCGCCATGGCCTTTCAGGCTGGCGGGCCGCATGCACAGGACCGCGGCCTCGAAGCCGTGGCCTATGCCTATGCCGAGATGAGTCGCATACCGGCGCAGGCGACCTGGACCAAGCCGCAGGGCAGGGGCGAGCCGATCGTCATGGAAAAACACTGGCGTATCCTGCCGCGCGGCGTTTCGCTTGTCATCGGCTGCAACACCTTCCCGACCTGGAACAGCTATCCCGGCCTTTTCGCCAGCCTTGCCACCGGCAACACCGTCATCGTCAAGCCGCATCCGGCCGCGATCCTGCCGCTCGCCATCACCGTCGAGATCGCCCGACAGGTGCTGGTGGAGGAGGGTTTTGCCGCCGATATCGTGCTGCTCGCCGCCGATGCGCCCAGTGCCGAAATCACCAAGGACCTCGTGCAGCATCCGGCGGTCGCCATCGTCGACTACACTGGCTCCAACAGCTTTGGCAGCTGGGTGCGTGAAAACGCCGGCGGCGCCGATGTCTATACGGAGGAAGCCGGCGTCAATTCCATCGTGATCGGCGCCACCGACAATTTCGCCGGCATGTGCGGCAACATCGCCTTTTCGCTGTCGCTCTATAGCGGTCAGATGTGCACCGCGCCGCAGGATATTTTCGTGCCCCGCGGCGGCATCGAGACGGATGAGGGCCACAAGAGTTTTAACGAGGTCGCGGCCGGAATCGCCGCTGCAGTCGATGGCTTGTTGGCCGATCCGGCGCGCGCCGCCGGCGTCTGCGGGGCCATCGCCAACCCGGCGACGCTCGCCCGCATTGCCACGAGCCGGCCGCTTGGCCGCATCGTGCGCGACTCGGGGTCCGTGGAAGGCCTGGACGATGCGCGCACCGCGACCCCGCTGATCCTCGCCGTCGATGCGGCGGATGCGGAGGCCTATGGGGAGGAGCGTTTCGGGCCGATAGCCTTCGTCGTCGCGGTCGATGACGTGACCGACGGTGTGAACCGCGCCGCTGACCTCGCCGAGCGCAAGGGCGCCATTACTGCTGCCCTCTACGAGACGGACGAGGCGCATATCCTCGCCGCCGCCGATCGTTTCGCAACGGCGGGCGTCAATCTTTCGGTCAACCTGACCGGCGGCATCTATGTGAACCAGAGCGCCGCCTTCAGCGATTTCCACGTCACCGGTGCGAACCCCGCGGGCAATGCCAGCCTGACGGATGCGGCTTTCGTCGCCAACCGGTTCCGCGTGGTGATGTGGCGTCGCCCCGCGGCGGCGTAAACCTTTGTCTTTGTTGGGAGGAGAAACCGACATGAAACTTTCGCTCACCACAACTGCGCTTGCTCTCGTGCTCGGCCTTGCCGCGCCGGCCCTTGCCGATATCAAGATCGGCGCCACCATTTCCGAAACCGGCCCCGCCTCCTTCCTCGGCGATCCGGAGGCGAAAACGCTGAAGATGCTGGTCGAGGAGATCAATGCGGCCGGCGGCGTCAACGGCGAGAAGCTGGAACTCGTCATCTATGACGACGGCGGCGACCCGAACAAGGCGCGCACCTTCGCCACCCGCCTCGTCGAGGACGACGAAGTGGTCGCCGTGATCGGCGGCACGACGACCGGCACCTCCATGGCCATCATCCCGGTCTTCGAAGATGCGGAAGTGCCCTTCATCTCGCTTGCCGGCGCCATCGAGATCATCGATCCCGTCAAACCCTATACCTTCAAGACGCCGCACACGGACCGCATGGCCTGTGCGAAAATCTTCGAAGACATGAAGAAGGCCGGCATCAGCAACATCGGCATGATCTCCGGCTCCGACGGTTTTGGCGCCTCGATGCACAAGCAGTGCCTCGCGATCATCGGCGACTACGGCATCGAGGTTCTGGCTGACGAGACCTATGGCCCGACCGACGCCGACATGACGCCGCAGCTCACCAACATCAAGGGCAAGGAGGGCATCCAGGCCGTGCTGAACCCGGGCTTCGGCCAGGGGCCGGCGATCGTCACGCGCAACTATGCCCAGCTTGCCGTCGGCCTGCCGCTCTACCAGTCGCATGGCGTCGCTTCGGATGGTTTCATCGAGCTTGCCGGGGCCGAGGCCGCGGAAGGCGTTCGCCTGCCGGGCACGGCGCTGCTCGTCGCCGGCCTGCTGCCGGAAAGCGACCCGCAGCGCGCCGTGGTCGTCGCCTATAAGGAAGCCTATGAGAAGGCGACCGGCAAGCCGGTCTCGACCTTCGGCGGTTATGCCCATGATGCGCTGCGCATCCTCGTCGATGCGATCAAGCGGGCGGGCAGCGCCGAGCCGTCGGCGATCCGCGATGCGATCGAAGGCACGTCCGGCCTCGTCGGCACGACGGGCACGGTGACCATGTCGGCGGAGGATCACCTCGGCCTCGATCTCTCGGCGTTCCGCATGCTGCAGATCGAAAAGGGCGGCTGGAAGATCGTCGAATAATCCTCTCGTGCCACCGGCCTGCACGATGGTGCGGCCGGCGGAACCATCGCGCGGACCGCGGAGGCATCCATGCCCGAACTCCTGCAATTCCTTCTGTCCGGGATCACGGTCGGCGCGGTCTATGCGCTGGTCGCCCTCGGCTTCACGATCATCTACAACGCTTCCGACGTCGTGAACTTCGCCCAGGGCGAGTTCGTCATGCTCGGCGGCATGATCACCTTCTTCGCGCATGCCGCCGGCCTGCCGCTGCCGCTTGCCGCACTCATCGCCATCATCGTGACGGCGGGCATCGGCGTGGCGCTCAACAAGCTCGCCATCGAGCCCGCGCGCGGCGCGCCGGTCGTCTCGCTCATCATCATCACTATCGGTGCTTCCATCTTCATTCGCGGCGCGACGCAGCTCGTCTTCGACAAGCAGATCCATCGCTTCCCGGCCTTCTCCGGCGACCAGCCGATCCTCATCGGCGGCGCGACCATCCTGCCGCAGAGCCTGTGGGTCATCGCCGGCGCGCTCGCCGTCTTCGTCTGTCTCTGGCTGTTCTTCACGCGCACGCTGATCGGCCGCGCCGTGCTGGCGACGGCGAACAACCGCGTCGCCGCGCAGCTCGTCGGCATCAACACGAATTATGTGATGACGCTCTCCTTCGCCATGTCCGCCGCCATCGGGGCGCTCGCTGGCGTGCTGGTGACGCCGATCACGCTGACGAGCTACGATGTCGGCCTCGCGCTGGCGCTCAAAGGGTTTGCCGCCGCCATGCTCGGCGGCATGGGTAACCCCAAGGGCGCGCTGGTCGGCGGCCTGCTGCTCGGCATTCTTGAGGCGATGACGGCCGGCTATATCAGCTCGCAGTATAAGGACGCGGCCGCGTTCGTCGTCATTCTCGCGGTGCTCTTCGCCATGCCGCAGGGCCTGTTCGGCCGCAAGTCGACGGATCGGGTGTGACCATGCGGCTCTCCAGCAAGGCAACCACGCTCCTCATCCTCGCAGCGGTCATCGCGATCGCGCCGGTGTTCTTTCCGTCGTCCTATTATTTCCGTGTCGGCTCGCTGATCTTCGTCAACGGCCTGGCGGTGACGGGCCTCGTCATCCTCATCGGCTATGCCGGTCAGATCAGCCTCGGCCACGCCGGTTTCGCCGGCATCGGCGCCTATGCCTGCGCGCTGGCGCCCGTGCATCTCGGCCTGCATCCGGCGCTTGCCGCCGTGCTCGGCGCGCTTCTCTCCGCCGCCATCGCCTTCCTCGTCGGCCGGCCGATCCTGCGGCTCAAGGGCTATTATCTCGCCGTGGCCAGCCTCGGCTTCGGCATCCTCGTTTCCATGGTGCTCTCGAACGAGGCGCAGTTGACCGGCGGGCCGGATGGCATGGCGGTGCCGGAACTGGGCCTGCGCGCCGTGCTGAAGGCCATCGGCATCGACCTGTCGAACACCGAATTCTGGTATGCCTTCTCCGGCCTCGTGCTGGTGATCGGCGCCTGGCTGGCGCTCAATCTCTACCACAGCCCGACCGGCCGGGCGCTGCGTGCGCTGCATGGGTCGGAGGTCGCCGCCCGCACGGTCGGCGTCGATGTCGCGCATTACAAGCTCGTCGCCTTCGTCATCTCCGCGGTCTATGCCTCTGTGTCCGGCTCGCTCCTGGCATTGCAGAACAAGTTCATCACGCCTGACGTCGCGGGCTTCATGCATTCGATTGAGATGGTCACCATGGCGGTGCTCGGCGGCGCCGGTTCGGTGCTCGGCGCCATCCTGGGGGCGGCGATCCTCACGACGCTGCCGCAGGTTCTGACGGTCTTCCAGCAATATGAACAGCTCATGCTCGGCCTCGTGATGATGCTGGTCATGATCTTCATGCGCGCGGGCCTGTTGCCCTCCATCGCGCGCCGCATCCGGGGGAGAGCAGAATGAGCCTGCTTCAGATCGAAGGTTTGGGCATCGATTTCGGCGGCCTGCGCGCCGTCCACGATGTCGGCTTCTCCTTGAAACCCGGCGAGATCGTCTCCGTCATCGGCCCGAACGGCGCCGGCAAGACGACGCTGTTCAACATGATCTCCGGCGTCTATGCCCCGGCGCGTGGCCGCGTCGTGCTGGATGGCGAGGACGTCACCCGCATACCGCCGCACCTTCTGGCGCGGCGCGGCCTTTCGCGCACCTTCCAGAATTTGCAGATCTTCCAGTCGATGAGCGTGCTCGAAAACGCCGTCGCCGGCCATCACCTGCACGAGCGCGGCTCGGTCTTCGCCGACCTCTTCTCGCTGCCCGCCGCGCGCCGCCGCAGCAAGGCATCGGAGGACAGCGCCCGCACGCTGCTCGACCGCGTAGGCCTCGGCCGTGCTGCCGAGCAGGAGGCGGGCTCGCTCTCATACGGCGCGCTGAAGCGGCTGGAGATTGCGCGTGCGCTGGCGCTGAAACCGCGCGTGCTGTTGCTCGATGAGCCCGCCGCCGGCTGCAATGCCGTCGAGACGGAGGAGATCGATCATCTGATCGCCAAGGTCGCGGCCGAGGGCGTGTCGATCCTGCTGGTGGAGCATGACATGAAGATGGTCATGCGCATTTCCAACCATATCGTGGTGCTCGATCACGGTGAGAAAATCGCAGAGGGCGAACCCGCGGCGATCTCGCGCAATCCGCGCGTCATCGAAGCCTATCTCGGCGCCCAGGCGACGGAGGTCCAGAATGCTGACGGTTGAGGGACTGCGTTCACGCTACGGCCGCATCGAGGTGCTGCACGGCATCGATCTCGACGTCGCCTCCGGCGAGATCGTCACCGTGGTCGGCGCGAACGGCGCGGGCAAAACGACCTTGCTGAAATGCCTCTCCGGCATCCAGCCGGTGTCTTCGGGCTCCATCGTCTTCCGTGGCGAGGCGCTGACGACCGTGCCGGCGCATGCCCGCGTGCGGCGTGGCCTCGCCCAGTCGCCGGAGGGACGGCAGATCTTCACCAACCTGACGGTGGAGGAAAATCTCCGGCTCGGCGCTTACCTCTTCGCCGATGACAAGGTGGAGCGCGACATGCAGGACGCCTTCGCCATGTTCCCGATCCTCAAGGAGAAGAAGAACCTTGCGGCGGGTGGCCTTTCCGGCGGCCAGCAGCAGATGCTGGCAATTGCCCGCGCGCTGATGGCGCGCCCCTCCTGCCTGCTGCTCGACGAGCCGAGCATGGGCCTCGCCCCCATCCTCGTCGCGCAGATCTTTGACGTGGTGAAGAGCCTGAAGGCGCTCGACGTCACCGTGCTTCTCGTCGAGCAGAACGCTTTTGGCGCGCTTTCGGTCGCCGATCGCGGTTATGTCATGGAGACGGGGCGCATCACCATGGCCGGCCCCGCCGCCGCACTGATCGCGGACGAACGCATCCGCGCCGCTTACCTGGGAATATGACACCATGACCGTCACCATCGCCCGCGAAAACGCCATCGCCGTCGTCACCGTCGACAACCCGCCCGTCAACGCCCTGTCGCAGGCGCTGCGGCAGGCGCTCGTCGAGGCGGTTGCAGAGCTGGATGCGGACGCGACGGTCAAGGCCGTCGTGCTCATCTGCGCCGGACGCACCTTCATCGCGGGGGCGGATGTCAGCGAATTCGGCAAGCCGCCGCAGCCGCCGCATCTGCCGGATGTGGTCGCGCGCATCGAGGCGGCGAAAAAGCCCTGGGTCGCGGCGATCCATGGCAGCGCGCTTGGCGGCGGGCTGGAAGTGGCGCTCGGCTGCGCCTATCGCGTGGCGATTGCCTCCGCCAGCCTCGGCCTGCCGGAAGTGAAGCTCGGTATCATTCCTGGTGCCGGTGGCACGGTGCGCCTGCCGCGGCTGATCGGCCCCGCAGCGGCCGTCGATCTTGTGACGGGCGGCAGCCCGGTCGGCGCCAGGAAGGCCGAAGGGCTCGGCCTCATCGATGCGGTTCTTGACGGCGATCTCAGGGCCGGCGCGATCGCCTTCGCCGGGGACGTGGCGGAAAAACCCTTGCCGCAACCGATCTCCAGCCGCGAGGTGCCGCCGGTCGAAGCGGGTTTCTGGGAAAGCGCGGAGAAGGCGGTCGCCGCCAAGGCCAGGCGCGAAATTGCGCCGCTCAGGGCGCTCGCTTCCGTGCGCAAGGCGAGCGAAACGGATTTTGACGATGCCATGGCCTTCGAGCGCGAGACCTTTTTGGATTTGCGCGGTTCCAAACAGGCGGCGGCGCTGCGCCATGTCTTCTTCGCCGAGCGTGCCGCGCCGCGCCCGCCGGAGCTTGCCGGGGTCACGCCGCGCGACACCCGCTCTGCGGCGGTCATCGGTGGCGGGACGATGGGCGCGGGTATCGCAGCCGCGCTGCGCGACGCCGGCTTGCCTGTGGTTCTCATCGAGCGGGATGCGGCGGCGGTCGAGCGCGGGCTTGCCAATGTGCGGGCCATCTACGAGGGGTCGGTGAAGCGCGGGCGTATGACGCAGGCGGTCGCTGATGAGCGCATGGCCAGCGTCACCGGTGGTGACGATTATGGCCTGCTGGCCGATACGGATCTCGTGATAGAGGCGGTGTTCGAGGACCTCGCCGTCAAGCGCGCCGTCTTCGAAAAACTCTCGTCGGTCTGCCGGCCGGATGCGGTGCTGGCCACCAACACTTCCTATCTCGATCCGAATGCGATCAGCGAAGGCGTAAGCCATCCCGAACGCTTCCTCGGCCTGCATTTCTTCAGCCCGGCACATATCATGAAGCTGCTGGAGATCGTACCGACGGAAACGACGGCACTGGACGTTCTGGCAACCGGCTTCGCGCTCGTCCGCCTCCTGGGAAAAATCCCCGTCCGCGCCGGCATCTGCGATGGCTTTATCGGCAACCGCATCCTGAAGGTCACACGCGCGCAGGCCGAGCGGCTGCTGCTTTCCGGCGCGACGCCCTCTGCCGTCGACGCCGCCATGCGCGCCTTCGGCCTGCCGATGGGGCCGTTCGAGGCGCAAGATCTCGGCGGTCTCGACATCGCCGCCTTCCAGCGCAAGGCCGCCCGCGCACGCGGTGAAACGCCCTTCGCGCCCGTTGCCGAACGGCTTTGCGCCATCGAGCGTTTCGGCCAGAAATCCAGCGGCGGCTGGTACGATTATCAGCCGGGCGACCGTGCGCCACAACCGTCGGAAGCGGTGGCGGCGATCATCGCCGAAGAGGCGGCGGGCCAGCCGCAGCGCGTGTGGAACGAGGCCGATATCGCCGACGCCATCTTGCTGCCGATGGTCAACGAGGCGACGCGCATTCTGGAGGAGCGCGTGGCGCTGCGCGCGGCCGACATCGATCTCGTGAAAATCCACGGCTATGGTTTTCCGCGCTGGCGCGGCGGGCCGATGCATTATGCCGAAGCGCGTGGGCTTTCCGAGGTTGTGGCGGTGCTCGACCGGCTCGCTTCGGACGGCCTTGCCGATCCACCTTGCGCAGGCCTGCGCCGGGCGGCGGAAGCCGGCAGTTTTTCAGCGCTTGCGAAATAGAGAACGATAGGCAAGCGCTGCGGACTGTGATGAGATAGTTTGGGAGTGTGGGCATTCTGCTGGAGCCGGGGAGGGCGCGATGCAGTCGCTGATGACGCCGGGACACAAGCCGGTGGCGGTGGAAATTCTGGAGGCCGAGATCCGCCGGGTCTGCGGCTCCTTCGACCTGGAGCCGATGCGGCGGGGCGGTGTCGTCAATGGCGACGTCACCACGCGGCGCGTCGGGCCGTTCGATACGGCGATCGTGGCGCTCGATGCCTCCGAGGTGGCGCGCAACACCCGCTCTATCCGGCAGGACCCCGGCGAATATTTCTTCCTGCTGGTGCAGGATGCCGGCCAGTGTCGCGTCGAGCAGGGCGATCATGTCGCGGAGCTCTCGCCCGGCGACATGTTCCTCGTCGATTCCGTCAAACCCTCGACCTTCCTCTATCGCGGCGAGCGCTCGAACCAGGTGTCGCTGCACATTCCGCGCGACGAGATGGTGCACCGCTTCGGCAATGCCTGCACCGGCGGGCTTTCGATCTCGCGTGATGATCCGCTCTGGCTCGCCATGCGTGCCGTCATCGCCAAGATGCTGATGGAGGAGGGCGCGCAGGCGCAGCTTGGCGAAGCGTTCCTCTGCCTGATGGGCGCCTACCTGCATTCGACGCGCGTGATGGGCGCCGCCAGCCCGGCCGAGACGCTGCTGTCACGAGCGCTTGCGATGATCGATCGCCACCGTGCGGACCCGGCTTTCGGCCCGCGCGAACTGGCCTCTCGCCTCAACGTGCCGGAGCGCACCTTGCAGCGGCATTTCCGGCCGCTCGGCGAGACGCCCGGGCACCGGCTGCTGAACCGCCGGCTGGAGCTTGCCCATGCGCGGCTTTCCACCCGCAAGGGGGATCAGCCGGCCGAAGGGGTGACGGCCGTCGCCTTCGATTGCGGCTTCAACGACCTTTCCTATTTCTACCGCGAGTTCCGCAAGAAATACGGCACGACGCCGGGTGCGGTCGCGCGCTGCCATTGACGCTTTTGTCCAAAAGGCGGGACGGCACCGTCCAAGTCTGACGCCCCGCCAACGCCTATTCTCTGCCACCAGATGTGCCCGCCGGAGGTGGGCCGTTCCTTGGAGGAGGCGGAAATGATGGAATTCAAGGCAACGATTGGCGGCAAGCCGGCCAGTGTCGGCTCGGACTTTGCCGTGCTGAACCCGGCGACGGGCGAGGAAGTCGGCCGCGCGCCGAACATGGGCGGAGCGGAACTCGATGCCGCCGTCGCCGTCGCCAAGGCAGCGTTCGTGACGTGGTCGGCGCAGAGCGACGAGGCCTTGCAGGCCGCCTGCGCCGCCGTGACGGCGAAGATCGAGGAGCATGCGGCGGAACTCGCCGAGATCATCACGCTGGAGCAGGGCAAGCCGCTGAACGGGCTCGGTTCGCGCTGGGAGATCGGCGGCGCCGTCGCCTGGGCCGGTTACACGACCGGGCTCTCGATCCCCGTCAAGGTATTGCAGGACAACGAGCAGGGCCGGATCGAGCTCACGCGCAAGCCGCTCGGCGTCGTCGGCTCCATCACGCCGTGGAATTTCCCGGTGATGATTGCCGTCTGGCACATTCTTCCGGCGCTGCGCACCGGCAATACGGTCGTCGTGAAACCCTCGCCCTATACGCCGCTTTCGACGCTGCGCCTCGTCGAGATCATGAACGAGGTGCTGCCGCCGGGTGTCGTCAATGTGGTGACCGGTGACGACAAGGCGTTCAATCTCGGCGGTGCCATGTCGGCGCATCCGGATATCCGCAAGATCGTCTTCACCGGCTCCTGCGCCACGGGGCAGAAGGTCATGCAGTCCGCCGCCGAGACCATGAAGCGGCTGACGCTCGAACTCGGCGGCAACGATGCCGGCATCGTGCTGCCGGATGCCGATCCGCAGCAGATCGCCGAGGGCCTGTTCTGGGGCGCCTTCATCAACAACGGCCAGACCTGCGCGGCGATGAAGCGGCTCTATGTACACGACTCGATTCATGACGCCGTCTGCGATGCGCTCGTCGCCTATGCGAAGGCGATCCCGGTCGGCAACGGCATGGAGGAGGCAAGCATTTTGGGGCCGATCCAGAACCGTATGCAGTTCGACAAGGTTTCGCGCCTCGTCGCGGATGCCAAGGGGCGCGGCAAGGTGCTGCTCGGTGGCGAGCCGGGCGAGGGCCTGTTCTTCCCGCCCACCATCGTTTCCGGCCTTCGCAACGGCGATGCGCTGGTCGACGAGGAGCAGTTCGGCCCGGCGCTGCCGATCATCCGCTACTCCGATGTTGAGGAGGCGATCCGGCTTGCCAATGACAGCCCGAACGGGCTCGGCGGCTCCGTCTGGTCCTCGGATATTGCGGCGGCGAAGAAGGTCGCGAGCCGGCTCGCCTGCGGCTCCGTCTGGATCAACAAACACGGCGCCATCCAGCCGAATGCGCCCTTCGGCGGCGTGAAGGCCTCCGGCATCGGCGTCGAGTTCGCCGAAGAGGGGCTTGCCGAATACACCGATATCCAGGTGGTCTTCGCCTGACAGAACCAAGCAAGAAGAGGGAACGATCATGAGACTTTTCAAACACCTGGCCTCGACGGCGCTGGCGCTCGGCCTTGCCGCCGGTGCCGCGGCCGCGCATCCGCTCGACGGGCTGACGGCCGAGGAATACCAGAAGATCAACCAGATCCTGCGCGGTGAGAAGGTCGCGGACGACAACACGCTCTATCCGCTGATCGAGCTGAAGGAGCCCGCTAAGGCCGACGTGCTGGCGTGGAAGGAAGGCGATAGCCTCGACCGGAAGGCGACGGTCTATTTCACCAGCGCCGAGGGGTTCAGCGAGGCGGTCGTCAACATCACCAAGGGCACGGTCGAGAGCAACGCCAAGACGGCCGGCCAGCCGATGGTGCTTTTCACCGAGTTCATGAATGCGCTGGAAGGCGCGCTCGGCCATCCGGACATGGTGGCGGGGCTTGCCAAGCGTGGCCTGAAGCCGGAACAGGCCTTCTGCCTGCCGCTGACCGGCGGCAACTTCTTCACGGAGGAATACCAGAATTCCCGCCTGATGAAGGTGCCGTGTTACCAGGTGCCGGAAGGCTCCAATTTCTATGCCAAGCCGGTCGAAGGCCTCTTCGCCGTCTACGATATCGGCAAGAAGGAAGTGCTGCGCGTCATCGATACGGGCGTCGTCGAAGGGCCGAAGGATGGCTGGGGTTATACGGAAGAGGAGGTCGCCAAGCGCCTGCCGCTCAGGCCGGAAACCAAGCCTGTCAAGCTCGTGCAGGAAGGCGGCCCGAACTACAAGATCGATGGCAGCCATATCGAATGGGACATGTGGCGCTTCAACTTCCGCGTCGACAAGCGCCCCGGCCTCGTCGTCTCCAATCTCGATGTCAACGATGCCGGCACCTGGCGATCGGTCATCTACCAGGCGCATCTTTCCGAAGTCTTCGTGCCCTATATGGACCCGACGGAAGGCTGGTACTGGCGCACGTACATGGACAGCGGGGAATATGGTTTCGGCCTGTTCCTGAGCCCCTTGCGCGCCGGTATCGATTGCCCCTCGCACGCGACCTTCCTGCCGGCGACGATTGCCGACGACAAGGGCGCGCCGCTCGTCATTCCTGATGCGATCTGCGTCTTCGAGCGCAATATCGGCGATCCCGCATGGCGCCATTTCGAAGTCTTCGCGCAGACGCCGGAAAACCCGGTGCCGGCGGAAGGCCGCCCGGCAACGGAACTCGTGGTGCGCACGGCCTCGGAAGTCGGCAACTATGACTACCTGATCGACTACCGCCTGCAGCAGAACGGCCAGGTCAACATCTATGTCGGCGCCACCGGCCTCGATGCAGTGAAGGGCGTTGCCTCCACCTCGATGAAGGACGCGACGGCCAAGGCGGACACGGCCTATGGCACGCTGATCGCGCCGAACCTGGTCGCCGCCAACCATGACCACTACTTCAACTTCCGCATCGACTTCGACGTCGACCAGCCGATCAACCATTTTTCGACGATGGATATCGTGCCGGCGAAGCTCGATGCGTCGAGCCCGCGCAAGTCGATGTGGACGGTCGAGCACAAGATGCCGATGACGGAAATGGAAGCGCGCTACAAGCTTTCGTCCTCGCAGCCGCGCTACTTCCACATTTCCGACCCGTCGCGTGAAGGCTATCTCGGCCATGAGCCGGGCTACATGATCCACCACGGCGACGTGTCCTATGGTCCGTTCGACTTCGAGAACGACCCGCCGATGAAGCGCAACGCCTATATCGAATATTCGGTGTGGAACACGGTCTACGATCCGGAACAGCGTTATGCCGGCGGCAAGTTCGCCATGCAGAGCGATGGCTCCGATACGCTCGCCGAATGGGTGAAGAAGGACCAGAGCCTGATGGGCAAGGACATCGTCACCTGGTTCTCCGCCGGCTTCCACCACATTCCGCGCATGGAAGACTGGCCGGTCATGTCGACGGAGTGGAAGACGGTGCATATCATGCCGCACAACTTCTTCGCCCATAACCCGGCGCTGACGATCAGGAAGTAGCCTCGGCGCTGCCCCTCACAAACGTAAAAAGCCCGGGAGCGACCCCGGGCTTTTTTCATTCCACCGGCTGCATGTCCCCGAACACCGTCGGAATCAGCTCCGCCACCGTCGGGTGGATATGCACCGCATGCGTGATCGTCGTGTAGGGCTTGCCCGCATACATGACGTCCAGGATGCTCTGCACCGCCTCGTCGCAGCCGGTGCCGAGGAGGGAGGCGCCGAGGATTTCCTTGGTCTCGGCATCGGCGATCACCTTCATGAAGCCGAGGGTTTCGCCCTTCTCCTTGGCGCGGCCGACCCGTGTCATCGGGCGGGTGCCGACGAGCAGCTTGCGGCCGGTCTTGCGTGCCTCCGCCTCGCTCATGCCGGCGCGGCCGAGCGGCGGGTCGATGTAGAGCGCGTAGGTCTGGATGCGATCCGAGACCTTGCGCGGCTCGTTGTCGAGCAGGTTGGCGGCGACGATTTCGAAGTCGTTATAGGCCGTGTGGGTGAAGGCGCCGCGGCCGTTGCAGTCGCCCATGGCGAAGATGCCGGGCACGTTGGTTTCGAGCCGCTCGCCGACGGTGATGTAGCCGCGTTTGTCCACCGCGACACCCGCCTTGTCGAGGCCGAGATCGTCGGTGTTCGGCCGCCGGCCGGTTGCAAGCAGGATGTGCGAGCCGACGATCTCCGGCGGGCCGGCCGTGCAATCGACGCCCACCCCGACGCCATCCTCCTGCCGGAAGAAACGGATGCATTCCGCCCCGGTGCGGATATGGATGCCCTCGCGTTCGAGAATGTCGCGCACGGCGGCGCTGACGTCCTCGTCCTCGCGGGCGATCAGCCGCGGGCCTTTCTCGACGACCGTGACCTCCGAGCCGAAACGGCGGAACATCTGGGCGAATTCCAGCCCGATATAACTGCCGCCGATGACGACCAGGTGTTTCGGCACCTCGGCCAGGTCCATCATCGACACATTGTCGAGATAGGGCACATCACCGACGCCCGGGAAATCCGGCACCACGGCCCGGCCGCCGACATTGAGGAAGATCTGTTTCGCCGACAGCAGCTCGTCGCCGACGCGGATCTCGGTCGGGCTTTCGAAACGCGCATGGCCACGGATGAAGGTGAGGCCCTCCATGCCCATCAGCCAGTCCTCGTTGCCCTTGCGGGCATCGAAACGCACCTTGTCCTTGCGGGCCATGACCTTGGCGAAGTCGATCGAGATATCCCCCGTCACCACGCCATACTCGGCGCCGCGGCGGGCGAGGTGGGCGGCGTAAGCGCTGGCGACCATGGCCTTGGTCGGCATGCACCCGGTGTTGACGCAGGTGCCGCCGACGAGTTTTCGCTCGATGAGGGCGACCGTCTTGCCGGCAGCCGTCAGCCGGCCGGCAAGCGACGGGCCGGCCTGGCCTGCGCCGATGATGATGGCGTCGAACGTGCGCATCAGACGACCGACGAGACGACGAAGAGACCGAGCAGCACGGCGACGGCATCTTCCAAGAGCGCGATCGGCAGGTCCCTGCCGCCGGTGGCAGCCACGAGGCGCTGGCGGGCTTCCGCGCCGCCGAGCGTGCCGATGACCGCGCCGATGACGCCGGCAACGAGGCCGCCGATCAGCGCGCCGCCGGCCGTGCCGATGACCGCGCCGCAGAAGGCGCCGCTGACGATGCGTGCGCCGAATTGCTGCGGTACCTTGCGGCTCGGCGTGCTCGGCAACTGGTCGGTGACGAATTCGACCAGCGCCAGGATGCCGAAGATATAGGGCGTGAAGCGATAGCCCATGAAGGCCGCCCAGGTGCCGGAAACCGGCAGCCAGCCGAGTGTGGCGCCGATGCTGACGGCGGCCGGTGCCGTCATCGCCCGAAGCCCCGCCACCACGCCGATCAGCAAGGCAAGAATATAGATGCTCATGTGTCCCCTCATGAAATCTGCGCCGGACATCGGCCCGGGATGTTTCCCCGGCAAGGTGATGAAATACGGTCTTTGAAAATGGGAGCGGGCCTTCGCGAAGAGTGTCGGATGCGACCGGCAATTGCAACGCGTTTCTGTTGCCAAAACCGTTCTCGTCGCACAATCTTGAAAGCGCTTTGAACGCGGCAACAAACGTCGTGCAAAGTCTCGCTGGCGCGGTCTATTTTTTGCGATTCACTGCCATATATGAAATGCTTTGCCCGGACGAGCGTTCCCAAACGTGGTCTGAATGCCACTCCGGGTTCCCGCACAGAACGAAAGGTTTTCTCATGCGCCCTGCAGTCAAATTCATCGGAGCCGCTCTGGCCCTCGGCCTCATGGCTGGTGCCGCCCAGGCCCAGGTCGTCGTCTCGTCGAAGATCGACACCGAGGGCGGTGTGCTCGGCAACATCATCCTCGCGGTGCTGAATGCCAACGGCATCGAGACGACGGACCGCGTGCAGCTTGGTGCGACCCCGGTCGTGCGCCAGGCGATCATCGCGGGCGAGATCGACATCTACCCGGAATATACCGGCAACGCGGCCTTCTTCTTCGAGAAGGCCGACGACCCGGCCTGGAAGGATGCGGCCAAGGCCTATGAGCTCGCCAAGACGCTCGATTTCGACGCCAACAAGATCGTCTGGCTGACGCCGTCGCCGGCCAACAACACCTGGGCGATCGCGCTGCGCAAGGATGTGGCCGAGCCGAACAAGCTCGTGACGCTCACCGACTTCGGCAAATATGTCGCCGGTGGTGGCCAGGTGGTGCTCGCGGCCTCCTCCGAATTCGTGAACTCGGCTGCGGCCCTTCCGGCCTTCCAGACGACCTATGCCTTCACGCTGAAGCCGGAACAGCTGATCACGCTTTCGGGCGGTGACACGGCTGCCACGATCGCCGCCGCCGCAAACCAGACCAACAATGCCAATGCCGCGATGGTCTACGGCACGGATGGCGGCATCGCGCCGTCGGGCCTCGTCGTTCTGGAAGACGACAAGGGCGTGCAGCCGGTCTACCAGCCGTCGCCGATCATCCGCGAGGAGGTGCTGAAGGCCAATCCGCAGATCGAGGAAATCCTGAAGCCCGTCTTCGAAAAGCTCGATCTCGTGACGCTGCAGGATCTTAACGGCCGCGTCCAGGTCGGCGGCGAGCCGGCCAAGGCCGTTGCCGAGGACTTCCTGAAGAAGAACGGCTTCATCAAGTAAGCTCGCTTGTCCTCCGCCCGGCCGGGCGGAGGACGTCTCTCCCCGAAAGGTGCGCATGCGGTTCAGGATCGACAAGCTCGGCGTGGTGATCGCCGCATTGCTGGCCTATGGCGCGTTTCTGGCGCCGTTCGCCAATTTTCGCGCAAACCGCATCGTGCCCGGCGAGGCGCGGTCGATCATCGAGGCGCTTCCCGCGGGGCTGGGTGCCGCGTTCCTCGCCTTTGCTGTCGTCGCCGTCGTCCTCATTGTGGCGAAGACGCCGACCCTCTTCCGGCTGGTGCTCGGCCTTGTCGCGCTGCTTGCGTTGGCCATCCTCATCGGCCTTGCCGCCGGCCACCTGACGCCACCGGAAAATACCTATGCCCGCGTCTCGCCGGCCTCGGGCTTCTGGCTCACGAGCTTCGCCTTCGCCCTGGTGACCACCGATGCGCTGGCGCGGCTGAAACTCTCGCCGCTTGCCCGGGTCGCGCTGCTCGCCGCCGTCGCTGCGGCTGCCGCAGCACTGCTGATGTCCGGTGTCTGGGATGGCCTGTCGATCCTCAAGGAATATGGCAGCCGCGCCGAAACCTTCTGGCTGGAGGCGAGCCGGCATGTCGTGCTGGCGCTCGGCTCGCTGGCGGCGGCAGTGCTCGTCGGCCTGCCGCTCGGCATCCTCTGCCACCGCGTCGAGGCGCTGCGGGCCGGCGTGCTCAATGTGCTGAACATCATCCAGACGATCCCGTCGATCGCGCTGTTCGGCCTGCTGATCGCGCCGCTCGGCTGGATCGCGCTCAATGTGCCCGGCGCCGCGGCAATCGGCATTCGCGGCATCGGCGCAGCGCCCGCTTTCGTCGCGCTCTTTCTCTATTCGCTGCTGCCGGTCGTCGCCAATACGGTGGTCGGCCTTGCCGGCGTGCCGCGGGACGCCAACGATGCCGCGCGCGGCATCGGCATGACGGATCGCCAGCGGCTCTTCGGCGTCGAACTGCCGCTCGCCTTCCCGGTCATCCTCACCGGCATCCGCATCGTGCTCGTGCAGAATATCGGGCTTGCGACGATTGCGGCGCTGATCGGCGGCGGCGGGTTCGGCGTCTTCGTCTTCCAGGGTATCGGCCAGACGGCCATGGACCTCGTGCTGCTCGGCGCGGTGCCGACCGTCGCGCTCGCCTTCGCCGCCGCCATCGTTCTCGATGCCGCGACCGAACTTTCCAGCAACAAACCCGGCAGGGCCGCATGATCGAGATCGACACCATCACCAAGCGTTACGGCGAGACGACCGTCGTCGACACGGTCTCGATGACGATCGCGCCGCGCACGATCACCGTCATCGTCGGCACGTCCGGCTCCGGCAAGACGACGCTGATGCGCATGATCAACCGCCTCGTCGAGCCGACGTCGGGAAAGATCCTGATCGACGGCGAGCCGAACAGCGCGATCCCCGGCTACGAGCTGCGCCGCCGCATCGGCTATGCCATCCAGGGCCATGGCCTCTTCCCGCATCGCACCGTCGCGGAAAACATCGCCACGGTGCCGACGCTGCTCGGCTGGGACAAATCCCGCATCGACGCCAAGGTCAAGGAACTGCTGACGCTGTTCCAACTCGACCCCGCCGCCTTCGGCCCGCGTTATCCGCACGAGCTTTCCGGCGGCCAGCAGCAGCGCGTCGGGGTGGCCCGTGCGCTTGCGGCAGAGCCGAACATCCTGCTGATGGACGAACCTTTTGGCGCGCTGGACCCGGTCATCCGGGCGAAGGCGCAGGAGGACCTGCTGGCGATCCAGAAACATTTCGGCACGACCATCGTGCTCGTCACGCATGATATGGAGGAGGCCTTCCATCTCGCCGACAAGATCGCCGTCATGGACAAGGGCAAGATCGTGCAATATGCCGCGCCCCAGGACATGCTGGTGAACCCGGCGACCGATTTCGTCGAGACACTGATCGGCGCCGGCGAGCGCCCGTTCCGGCTGCTGTCGATCGGCACCGTCGCCGATGCCGCGGAGGCCGGCGAGGCGGACGGTGAACCGATCGCCGCAGCGCTCAGCCAGCGCGATGCGCTTTCCGCGCTGCTCTGGTCCGGCCGGCAGGCCCTGCCGGTCGTCGGCGCGGATGGCGCGCCGCTCGGCCGCGTGACGCTCGCCTCCCTGACGCGCCGTGCCGCGAGGCCGCAATGAAGCGGCTCCTGCCCAATCTTCTGCGTCTGGCGGTGCTGGTGATCCTGATCGCCTTCCTCTTGCAGCCCATGCTGTTCGAGCCGTTGCTGAAGCCGCTCGTGCAGGCCAATGCCCCGGCGGTCTATAACCAGGGCAGCCTGCTGTCGCTGACGCTCTCGCATCTCGCGACGGTCTTCACCGCGACGCTCGCCGCGACCATCGTCGCCGTCGGGCTTGCCATTCTCGTTACAAGGCCGATCGGCGCGGAATTCCTGCCGCTGTCGCGCAGCCTGGTGAATATCGGCCAGACCTTTCCGCCCGTCGCGGTGCTGGCGCTCGCCGTTCCCGCCGTCGGTTTCGGCGAGAAGCCGACGCTGATCGCGCTGTTCCTCTACGGCCTGCTGCCGATCTTCGAGAATGCCATGACGGGCCTCTCCACCCTGCCGCCGGCCATCGTCGAGGCCGCGCGCGGCACCGGCATGACGGCCTGGCAGCGGCTGATCAAGGTGGAGCTCCCGCTGGCGCTGCCGGTCATTCTCGCCGGCATCCGTCTCTCGGTGACGATCAGCCTCGCCACCGCCACCATCGGCTCGACGGTGGCGGCCAAGACGCTCGGCGAGGTCATCATCGCTGGCCTGCAATCCAACAATCTCGCCTTCGTGCTGCAGGGCGGCCTGGTCGTCGCCGTGCTCGCGGTGTTGATCTACGACGCCTTTTCCGCCGTCGAGCGGGTGTTGTCGCGTCGGGCTGGACGGGTCTAGAGCATTTCCGCTTTTCTTCGAATCGCGAAAACGCTCTATCTCTTTGTTTTTACGCAATTCCGGACGCAAAACCGCTGCGCACTTTTGCTGGAATTGCTTTAGTCGTCGGTTTCGAGGTCGTAGACGAGGATGCCCGCGATGCCGCCTTCGGCGGCGGCGACGAGCCGGCCGCCGGTCTGCTTGTGCTCCGGGTCTTCCAGATAGGCATCCCGCGCGAAACTGTCGGCGAAGTCGACGATGAATCCGTCGGCAAAGCCCTTGTCCATGCCCTCTTCCGGGCTGACATTCGTGCCGATATGCACGGCGAGCATGCCCGGCAGGCGCTCCTTCAGGGCGTCGATCTCGTTGAAGAGCTCGGCCTTGTAGTGGGCGGAAATGGTCGGCTTGAAGTGGATGAAGACGCAGTGGCGGATCATGGTATCCCCTATCTTATGTCGGCGCGGGCACGGGGCCGCGCATCGTTGCGTTCATGCAGGAAGACCTGAGCCGGCAGCGCCGGCAGGCCGCGGATGATGTCGGCGCCCTTTTCGCCCACCATGATGGTCGGCGCATTGGTGTTGGACGAAGGAACGCGCGGCATGACAGAACTGTCGCAGACGCGCAGGCCTTCAAGCCCGTGCACCTTCAGATCGAGGCCGACAACGGCGTCCGCCCCCGTGCCCATCTTGCAGGTGCCGACGGGGTGGTGGTCGGTCTTGGCATTGGCGCAGCCGTAGGCAAACAGGTCCTCTTCGGTCATCGCCTTCGGCCCCGGCAGGCGCTCGGCCAGCACATAGGGTTTCAGCGCGGCCTGCTGCATGATCTCGCGGGCGAGCTTCAGGCCTTCGATCGACATTTTCCGGTCATGCGGGTCTTCCCAATAGTTCGGGTCGATCAGCGGCGCGGCGGAGGGATCGGCGGAGGACAGCCGGACCGTGCCGCGTGAGCGCGGATGCAGGTAGGCGGAGTTCAGCGTCACGCCGGCATTCTTCAGCTTTTCCACGCCCGCCTCGATGCCGGAGCCGAGGCCGAGGTGGAACTGGATGTCCGGCGAGCGGGCATCCGGATCGGCATACCAGAAGCCGCCGGTCTCGAAGAGCGAGGAGGCGACGGGGCCGGAGCGGAACAGCACATATTGCAGGCCGGCCCACAGCGTGCGATGCAGCTTGGCGACGCCGTCATAGGTGTGGTCGCCGGTGCATTCGGAAATCACGAACAGGTCGAGATGATCCTGCAGGTTGGAGCCGACGCCGGGCAGGTCGTGTTTGACCGCGACGCCGACGGATTTCAGGTGGTCGGCCGGGCCGATGCCGGATTGCTGGAGCAGTTTCGGCGAGCCGATCGCGCCGGAGGAGACGAGCACCTCGCGTTCCGCTCGGATCGTCTCCATGCCCTTTGTTGTGACAACCTCGACGCCGATGGCGCGCGTGCCTTCCAGCACAATGCGGGCCACGCGGGCGCCGGTGCGGATCGTCAGGTTCTTGCGATCCTTGATCGGCGAGAGGTAGGCGAGCGAGGCGGAGGAGCGGCGGCGGTTGCGCTGGGTCAGTTGGTAGAAGCCGACACCCGCCTGCTGGCGGCCGTTGAAATCGTGGTTGTAGGGAATGCCGAGCTCCTGGCCGGCGCGCAGATAGGCGTCGCAGATCGGCAGCGCCGAAACCGGCATGGAGACGCCGAGCGGCCCGCCATAGGAATGGTAGTCGTCGGCAAAACGCTGGTTGTCTTCGGCGCGCTTGAAATAGGGCAGGATTTCCCGGTAGCTCCAGCCCTCGCAGCCGTCTTCGCTGGCCCAGAGGTCGTAGTCGGCGGCATTGCCGCGGGCATAGAGCTGCGCATTGATCGAGGAGCCGCCGCCGAGAACTTTCGCCTGCGTATAACGTAGCACGCGGCCCTTCATATGTTTTTGCGGCACGGTCTCCCAGCCCCAGCTCGCAACACCCTTGGTCATCTTGGCGAAACCGGCCGGCATGTGGAACAGCGGGTTCCAGTCCCCGCCGCCGGCTTCCAGCAGCAGCACGCGCACGCTCGGATCTTCCGAAAGGCGGTTTGCCAGCACGCAGCCGGCAGGCCCGGCGCCGGTGATGATGTAGTCGTAGGTCATGCCTTGGTCCTCAGAATTTTCAGAGCCGGCCGATCGAGAGCCCGCCGTCGAGATTGATCACCGAGCCGGTGGCGAAGGCGAACTGGCCTGTTGCGAGCGCGGCGGCGGCGGAGCCGATGTCGTCCGGTTCGCCCCAGCGCTTCATCGGCACGAGGCCGCCCTCGATCAGCGTGTCGTATTTTCCCGAAACGCCGGCCGTCATGTCGGAGCGGATGATGCCGGGGCGGATTTCGAAGACGGAAATGCCGGTGTCAGCCAATCGCAGCGCCAGCCCCTGGCTGAAGGCGGCAAGCCCGGCCTTTGTCATGCAGTAGTCCAGCCGTTCCGGCGAGGCGAGCGAGGCGGAAACGGAGGTGATGTTGATGACCGAGCGCGGGCCGGCCGCCTGTTTGGAATGCAGCATCGCCTTCAGCACGGCTTGCGTGAAGAACACCGTGCCGCGCAGGTTGGTGCCGACGATCGTGTCGAAATTTTCCGGCGAAAGATCGAGGAAATCGCCGCGCACGACGGAGGCGATGCCGGCATTGTTGACGAGGCAGCCGATGGCGCCGAGTTGGTCTTCTATCGCCTTGACGGTGGCTGCGTGGCCGGAGAGATCGGCGAGGTCGGCCTTGAGATAGATCGCGCGGCCGTCGAACTCGGCCAGCATGGCGTCGGTCGCGGCATCGCTGTCGCCGATGCCGGTGATGGCGATGTCGAAGCCCTGCGCCGCGAGCGCTTTTGCGATGCCGAGGCCGATGCCGCGGCGGCCGCCGGTGACGATGGCGACGGGGCGTGCTGGTGTCGTCATACGGCGAGATCCCTCGATTTGATGCGGTCCGCGACGCGCAGCGCCTGGGCGGCAACGGACAGCGCCGGGTTCACCGCGGCCGAGGTCGGCAGGTAGGAGGCGTCGACCACGAAGAGGTTCGGATGGTCATAGGCGCGGCTCCAGATATCGAGCGGCGCCGTTGCCGGATCGTTGCCGATGCGCACCGTACCGCATTGATGCGAGGGCGTGCGCTTGTCGAAGGCGCGGGCGAGCACGATGGGGAAACCGGCCTTCTTCAGCGCGGCCTTCAGCTTGGTGACCAGGTCGAGATGGGCCTGCCAGTTGGTGCGCGTCCATTTCATGACGATGCGGTCGCGGTCCACCGTGATGCGGCTTTCCGGATGCGGCAGGTCCTCGCTCATTGCGTAGAAATCGATAGCGCGGGCGGCGACCTGTTCCAGCAGCCATTCCGGCACGGAGGGCATGTTGGCCTTGAGTATCTTTCCCGAGACGCGGCCGAGGAGCTGCACATTGCCGAGCGGCGCGCCGCCATTGCCGTCCGAGAGGTAGTAGTCGTTGAAGCCAAAGCTCTTCTGGTAGACGGATGTGTTTTTATAGAAGGGCGAGACGCCGATCACGGCGCTCGAATTGTGGTTCATGAAGTTGCGGCCGACCTGGTCGGAGCTGTTGGCAAGCCCCTTCGGAAAGGCCTCCGAGGCCGAGCGCAGCAGCAGCACGGCCGATTGCACGGCGCCCGCCGAGAGGATGACCAGTTTTGGCGAGATGCTGTGCGCCTCGCCATCGCGCATGTAATGCACTGTAGAGATGGTGCGGCCATGCGGTGCGGTGGCGAGCCGGGTCACCCGGCAATTGGTGCGCAGCTCGACATTCGGGTGCCTGAGGGCTTCGGCGAGTGCCGTGCTTTCGGCATCCATCTTGCCGTCGTTGGCGTTCGGATGCGCATCCCACGGCGTCTTCGCCTTGGCGAGCCAGCGGTCGATATCGACGCCGAGCGGCAGCGAATAGGGGTGCAGGCCGTTTGCCTTCATCTTCGCGCGCACCTTCGCGATGGCGGGTTCGTCCGGCACGGGCGGGAAGGGGTAGGGCGCGGAATGGTGCGGCTCGCTCGGGTCCTCGCCGAGCGTGCCGCGCACATTGTAGAGCTTTTCCGCCGCCGAATACCACGGTTCCAGCTCTTCATAGGGAAAGGGCCAGGCTGGGGAGACGCCGTCGCGGTGGCGCATCTCCTCGAAATCTTCCTTGCGGTAGCGCACCAGCACCGCCCCGTAGAATTTCGAGTTGCCGCCGACATTGTAGTAGTTGCCGGGATTGAAGGCGGTGCCGTCGGCCTCGTACCACATCTCCTTCGGGCGGAAATGGCCGCGCTGGAAGATGGCGCGCTGGTCGCGGTTTTCCGGACGATCGGGCAGGTGGTCGCCCGCTTCCAGGATGACGATCCTTGCGCCCGTCGGGGCAAGCGCGGCGGCCATGGTGGAGCCGCCGATGCCCGATCCGATGATGACGATGTCCGGCTGCGTTGTCATGGTCTACTCAGGCGATGCGAAGCTGGCTGGCGGGGTCGAAGAACACCGCCTTGTCGAGGTTGAAGGCGAGGCGTGCGGTCTGGCCGGCGGCGATGCGCACGTCGGCGCGAAGCCGCGCGACGATTTCCTTGCCGCCGAGATGGGTGACGGCGAAGGTGTCGGCGCCGGCGGGCTCCACCACCTCGATCAGGCAATCGCCTTCCGCGACGGTGCGGGCATTGCGGTCCGCGCCGTCCGGGTCGGTCAATGCTTCCGGGCGGATGCCGAAGATCACATCCTTGCCCTTGTAGGCGGCCAGTCCGCCGGGCGCGTTCGGCACGGACAGCACCAGCGGCTCCGCCTGGTGGCGGGCGAGCGAGACGGCCATGCCGGCGCCGTTCTGCTCGATCCTCGCCGAAAGCAGGTTCATCGCTGGCGAGCCCATGAAGTCGGCGACGAAGATGTTGGCGGGGTTGTTGTAGATTTCCGCCGGCGAGCCGAACTGTTGCAGCACGCCGTCCTTCAGCACCGCGATCTTGGTGGCGAGCGTCATCGCCTCGATCTGGTCATGCGTCACGTAGACGATGGTGGTCTTCATGCGCTGATGCAGGCGCTTGATTTCCGTGCGCATGTCGACGCGCAGCTTCGCGTCGAGGTTCGATAGCGGCTCGTCGAACAGGAACAGCTTCGGGTCGCGCACCAGCGCGCGGCCCATGGCGACGCGCTGGCGCTGGCCGCCGGAGAGCTGGCCTGGCTTGCGCTCCAGCAGATGTCCGATCTGGAGCATGTCGGCGACCTGCTTGATCGCCTTGTCGCGCTCTTCCTTCGGCACGCCGCGAATTTCCATGCCGAAGGCGATGTTTCCGCCGACCGTCATGTTGGGGTAGAGCGCGTAGGACTGGAACACCATCGCAATGTCGCGCTTCGAGGGATGCAGGCCCGCGACCGAGCGGCCGTCGATGGCGATGTCACCTGACGTGATCGGCTCCAGGCCGGCGATGGTGTTGAGCAGCGTGGACTTGCCGCAGCCGGACGGGCCGACCAGCACGAGGAAGCCACCCTGCTCGATCTCGAGGTTGATGTCCTTGAGGATTTCGAGCGAACCGTAGGATTTGCGCAGATTGCTGATCTTGAGGAACGACATGAGGTTATCCTTTCACGGCGCCGGACATCAGGCCGCGCACGAAGTACCGTCCGGAGACGATGTAGACGATAAGGGTGGGCAGTGCGGCGAGGATCGCGCCTGCGAAGTGAACGTTGTATTCCTTCACGCCGGTCGAGGACGAGACGAGGTTGTTGAGCGCCACCGTCATCGGCGTGGTGTTCGCGCCGGAGAAGGAGGCGCCGAACAGGAAGTCGTTCCAGATATTGGTGAACTGCCAGATGACGGAGACGACGATGATCGGCCCCGAGGACGGCAGCAGGATGCGGTAGAAGATCTGGAAGAAGCTCGCGCCGTCGATCTGTGCCGCGCGCACCAGCTCGGTCGGGAAATTTTCGTAGTAGTTGCGGAAGTAGAGCGTGGTGAAGCCGAGGCCGTAGACGATGTGCACCAGGATGAGGCCCCAGAGCGAACCAGCTAGTCCCAGCATGCCGAGGATGCGCGCCATGGGGATCAGCACGATCTGGAACGGGATGAAGCAGGAGAGCAGCAGCAGGCCGAAGAAGATGTTCGAGCCCTTGAACTGCCACTTGGTGAGCACGTAACCGTTCAGCGCGCCGATGATGGTGGAGATCGCCACGGCCGGAACGACCATCAGGATCGAGTTGATGAAGAAGGGGCGAAGGCCCGTCGGCTGTACGCCGATCTGCGCGGTCGACCAGGCTTGCAGCCAGGGCTCGATCGTCCAGACCTGCGGCAGGTTCAGCATGCCGCCCTGGCGGATTTCGTCCAGCGGCTTCAGCGAGTTCACCAGCATCACGTAGAGCGGCAGCATGTAGTAGACGGCGAACAGGATGAGCGCGGTATAGATCAGCGCGCGCGTCAGCTTGTTGTGCGAGATGACGTTGTCGGGATTTTGAGCGCTCATCGGCCTTTGCCTCCGCGGATTTCGGAATAGAGGTAGGGGATGATGATCGAGAAGATCATGACCAGCATGATGATGGCCGACGAGGCGCCGATGCCCATCTGGTTGCGGGTGAAGGTGTAGGAATACATGAAGGTTGCGGGCAGTTCGGTCGCCTGGCCGGGGCCGCCGCCGGTCAAGGCAACGACGAGGTCATAGGCCTTGATGGCGAGGTGGGCGAGCACGACGAAGGCCGACAGGAAGACCGGGCGCATTAGCGGAATGATGATGCGGCGATAGATGGTGGTGGTCGAGGCGCCGTCGATCTGGGCGGCCTTGATGATCTCGTTGTCGACGCCGCGAAGGCCGGCGAGGAACATGGCCATGACGAAGCCGGAGGACTGCCAGACGGCGGCGATCACCACGCAGTAGATGGCGTAGTTGCGGTCCTTGATCCAGTTGAAGGCGAAGCTTTCCCAGCCCCAGAGGTGCATGGTGTTCTCAAGCCCGATGCCGGGATCGAGGAACCACTTCCAGGCCGTGCCCGTCACGATGAAGGAAAGCGCCATCGGGTAAAGATAGATCGGCCGCAGGATGCCTTCCGCGCGGATCTTCTGGTCGAGCAGGATGGCGAGCCCCAGGCCCAGCACCGAGCAGATGACGATGTAGAGCGAGGCGAAGATCGCGAGATTGGAGATCGCCCGCCACCAGTGCGGCAGCGCCCAGAGCTTGGTGTAGTTGCTCAGTCCCACGAAGTTGTAGGAGGGCAGCATCTTGCTGTCCGTCAGCGACAGGAAGCCCGTATAGGCGATGAAGCCGTAGACGAAGACGAGCACGATGAGGAAACTGGGTGCCAGCACGAGCTTCGGCAAAAGCTCCTGCAGCCGGCTGCGGCTATCCATGGTCGATACCACCGTTGAAATCGGGTTGCAGGGCGGCGCGTGGCCCCCTCATCCGGCTGCCGCCACCTTCTCCCCGCTGGGGAGAAGGGCTTTGCCGCGACGTTCAAATCCCCTCTCCCCAGTGGGGAGAGGGTAGGGTGAGGGGCTAGCCTCTTACTTCGCAGCCTCGACGGCGGCCTTGAGTTCCGTCACGGCTTCCTCGGAGGAAAGCTCGCCGTTGAACTGGCGGGTCACGACGTCATAGATCGCGTTCTTGACGGAGGCCGGGTTGGCGTGGCCGTGTGCCATGGAACCGAACAGCGAGCCGTTGGTGTTGGCTTCCGCGAGGTCCTTGATGGCCTTCTTGCCGCAATCGTCGAAGGCTTCGTCCGAGACGTCGGTGCGGGCCGGCGCCGAGCCCTTGACCACGTTGAAGGCCGACTGGAAGGCCGGGCTCTCGATGGCGGATGCCATCACGAGCTGCGAGGGAACCTTGTCGTCGGCAACCTTGAACATCGCGAACTGGTCGGAGTTGAAGGTGACCGAACCCTGCGTGCCCGGGAAGCGCATGCAGACGAAGTCCGTGCCCGGCTTTTTGCCGGCCTTGATGAATTCGCCCTTCGCCCAGTCGCCCATGAACTGAACGCCGGCCTTGCCTTCGATGACCATGGCGGACGCGAGGTTCCAGTCACGGCCCGAGAAGTTGTCGTCCACGTAGGAACGCAGCTTCGTCATGCGGTCGAAGGCTTCCTTCATCTGGGGGCTGCCCAGCGTTTCCGGATCGAGGTCGATGAACGCCTTCTTGTAGAAGTCGTTGCCGAAGGAGAGCACGACCGCGTCGAAGATCGTCGCGTCCTGCCACGGCTGGCCACCATGCGCCACCGGCGTGATGCCCTGTTCCTTGAACTTGTCGAGAAGGGCGACGAGTTCATCCCAGTTCGTCGGCTCCTTGCCGCCGGCTGCATCGAGGGCTGCCTTGTTGACCCAGACCCAGTTCGTGGAGTGCACGTTGACCGGCGCTGCGATCCAGTGGCCGTCATACTTCGAGAACTGCTGGAGCGCGGTCGGAATGACCTTGTCCCAGCCTTCCTTTGCGGCCACGTCGTCGAGATTGCCGAGTGCGCCTTCCTTGGCCCAGTCGAGAATGTCGAAGCCGAGCATCTGCACGGCGGTCGGCGCATTGCCGCCTGTGACGCGGGCGCGCAGAACCGTCATGGCTTCCGTGCCGCCACCGCCGGCAACCGGCATGTCGGTCCAGGAAATGCCCTTGGCTTCCAGGTCCTTCTTCAGGACGTCGAGGGCGGCTGCCTCGCCGCCGGATGTCCACCAGTGCAGAACCTCGACGCCTTCGGCTGCCTTGGTAGCGGACATGCCGCCCATGGTCATCATCACCGCGGCGATCGCAGTGGTTGTCAGAAACTTGCGCATCGTATTCCTCCCGTTTGCAAGTTCGAGGGCGAGAGCCTCCTCCCGCCGATTTCCCCGACGCCCTTGAAGGCATCGGAATTCCGTTTGCGGCTCAAAGTGCCGCGCCAATTTAAAACGTTGTAAATTTGCGGAGTCAAGTCGCTCCGGTAGCAGAGGCCATGTGCTTTCGCAAATGCGGTAAATTCAGGCAGTGCAGGCGATTGCCGCAAATCCGGGCGCTTTTTGCAGTGCACGGAAAACGTTTTAAATTCTGTGCAGCGCAAGATTGCTAGAGGCGGGGTGCGCCGGTATGGTGCCGCCGATCGACGTCCGCCATCCAAAGAAACGCACCCGTGTCCCGCATCGAAAAGCCCGCCGACAGTGAACCCGCCCGCAGCCCGCCCCGAGCCGGCAAGCCGACGCTGAAGACCATTGCCGAACTGACGGGCCTTGCGATCACCACGGTCTCCCGCGCGCTCGGCAATGCGCCGCAGATTTCGGAAAACACCCGTCGGCGCGTGCACGAGGTGGCCGCCGAGATCGGCTACCTGCCGGACCGCGCCGCCCAGCGCCTGAAGACCGGCCGCACCAATGTCATTTCCGTGCTGCTCGACCCGCACGAGGAAATCCTGGGCTTCGGCACATCCATCATGCATGGCCTGGCGCGCGCGCTCCAGGCGACGCCCTACCATCTCATCGTCACGCCGAATTTTCTCGACGGCAGCAATGTCGATGCGGTCAACTACATCATCCGCAACGGCATGGCCGATGGCCTGATCTTTTCGCGCACCGAGCCTTTTGACCCGCGCGTGCGGCTGCTGCTCGAAAACGGCTTTCCCTTCGTCACGCATGGCCGCACGGAATTCTCCACCCCGCATGCCTTCGTCGACTACGACAATTTCGCCTTCGCCTACGAGGCCGCCAAGCGGCTGATCGTCAAGGGCCGGCGCAAGGTGACGATCATCCTGCCGCCCAAGCGTCTCACCTTCTACCAGCACATGCTGCACGGCTTCATGACCGCGGTGCGCGAGGCGGGCATCGCCTACGAAATCCCCGAGACGCTCGATCTCGACAGTCCCGCCGACATGATCCGCGACTATGTGCGCCGCCGCAGCGCCGAGCCCGACGCGCCGGATGGCTTCGCCTGTCCCGGCGAAGTCTCGGCGCTTGCCACCATCACCGGTATGAGCGACCAGGGTTTTACGCTGGGCACGGAATACGACATCGTCGCCAAGCAGACCTCGCTGCTCTTGAGCCAGATCCAGCCCAAGGTCGAGACGATCTACGAGGACCTGAAGGCGGCCGGCGAGGCCATGGGGCAGTTGCTCCTGCAGCGCATCGTCGGCGAGCCGGTCGAGGACCTGACGATCCTGCAGAACCCGCAATTCAGCTTCCCGACGCCCTGAGCGGGCGGCGGAGCCGGTCCCTGCCTTGGTTGTCGGGAAGGATTTGCTCATCGCGGCATCCACCAGCCGGTGCGTGCACCCATATGCATGTTGAGCGTCTTGGTCTCGGTGTAGTCTTCCACGGCATGGCGTCCGAGTTCGCGGCCGAGGCCGGACTGGCGGTAGCCGCCGAAGGGCAGTTCCGAGGCGCCGTCCATGAAGGTGTTCATCCAGACCGTGCCGGCGCGCACCTTGCGGCCGATGGTCAGGCAGGTGTCGAAATCGCGGCTCCACACGCCGGCCGACAGGCCGTAGTCGATGGCGTTGGCGATGCGAATAGCCTCTTCCGTCGTCTCGAAGGTCAGCACCGAGAGGACAGGGCCAAAGACCTCTTCACGGGCGACCGTCATGTCGGGCAGCACGCCGGAGAGGATGGTCGGCGTCATGAACTGGCCGAGGCCGAGATCGAGCGCGCCGCCGCCAAGCGCGACCGAAGCGCCGGCCTTGGTCGCGCCGTCCACATAGGAGCCGATCTTTTCGAGGTGCTGCGGCGTAATGATCGCGCCGACCTGGGTCGTCGGATCGAGCGGATCGCCGACCTTCACCTTTTTCGCCAGCTCCGCGATGCGGGCGGTGACATCCGCGGCAATCGACTTGTGCAGGATCAGCCGCGAGCCGGCATTGCAGCATTCGCCGGCATTGAAATAGGCGCCGAAGACGGCGGCGTCGATAAACTCGTCGAGATTCGCGTCCGGGAAGACGATCTGCGGGTTCTTGCCGCCGAGTTCCAGCGAGACCTTCTTCAGCGTCTGCGCGGCATTGGCCATCGTCAGGCGGCCGACGCCGGTGGAGCCGGTGAAGGAGACCATGTCGACATCCGGATGCGTCGTCATCGGCGCGCCGACTTCGGGGCCGGTGCCGGTGAGGATGTTGACGACACCGGCCGGAACGCCGGCTTCGACGAGGATCTCGCCGAGAACCAACGTCGAGCCGGAGGTGAGCTCCGAGGGTTTGACCACCGTGGTGCAGCCGGCAGCGAGCGCGAAGGGCAGCTTCTGGCTGACAATCAGGAAGGGGAAGTTCCAGGGCGTGATGATCGAAACGACGCCGATCGCCTCGCGCAGCACCACGCCGAGCGTGCCTTGGCCGAGCGTGTTGTAGCTTTCGCCGTGCAGATCACGGGCAAGCGCTGCGGCATAGCGCCAGATGTCGGCGGCACCACCGAGTTCGCCCTTCGCCTGGCTGATCGGCTTTCCGCTCTCGATGCAGTCGAGGAAGGCGAGTTCATCGGCGCGGGCGGCGATGAGGTCGGCGGCCTTCAGCAGGATGTTGGAGCGCTCGGCGCCCGTCATGCTCGGCCACGGACCCTCGTCGAAGGCCTTGCGGGCTGCGGCGATGGCGCGTTCGGCATCGGCCTTGGTGCCGGCCGGATAGCGGCTCACCACGATGCCGTGGCCGGGTGCCACGCGCTCAAGTGCCGGGCCGGCACCTTCCGTCCAGACGCCGTCGATCAGCATGCGGAAATCGCGTGCCTGGAAGTTGTCAAGCGCCTTGGGTTTCACATGCGCGGTCATTACCATTCTCCCTTGAAGTCTGCGGGGCGTTTTCCCGTGAAGGCGGCGACGCCTTCCTTCAGGTCCCCGGTCTTGGCGACGAGGATCGAGCCGAGGGCCTCCACCGCCGCACCATTGTCTTCATTGTTCGCCACCGCGATCATCAGCTTCGACACTTCCGTCGCCGCCGGCCCGCGCGCCGCAATGCGCGCCGCATAGGTCTTCGCCGCTTCGACGGCTGTTCCGGTCTCCACGACCTGATCGAGGATGCCGAGTGTTTCCGCTTCCGCCGCCGCCAGCACTTCGCCGCCGAGCAGCATGCGCCGCACCGCCTGCGCGCCAAAACGCTTCACCAGCCGCTGCGTGCCGGACCAGCCGGGCACCATGCCGAGGCCCGCTTCCGGCAGGCCGATCTTCACCTGCGTTTCGGCGATGCGGATATCGGCCGCAGCCGCCAGTTCCAGCCCGCCGCCCAGCGCATGGCCGTTGACAGCGGCGATCAGCGGCATGCGCAGCGTCGCCAGCCGTTCGAAGACGCGGTGGCCGAAGCGCACCCAGGCGTGGCCGAATTCGTTGGCCTCCATGCCGCCCCAGGCGCGGATGTCGCCGCCGGCGGAAAAGGCCTTGCCTTCGCCGGTGAGGATCGCGACGCGCACCGCGGCATTCGCCTCGACATCGTCGCAGGCGGCGGACAATTCCTTCAGCATGTCGATGTCGAAGGCGTTGAGCTTCTCCGGCCGCGCGACGGTGATCGTCGCGATGGCGCCTTCGATGGATATGCGGATGCGCGGTTCAGCCATGGTGCGCTCCTGCCAGCTTGCGCGGTGCCTTCTGCGGCAGCGTCAGGCCGATCGGCGCATCGGTGAAGAGTGCTGTGTCCATCACCTTCAGGTCCGGCGAAACGATCAGTGCAAATTCCGACTGGTCGAGGATATGCGCCTGGAGATCGACGCCCGGCGCGATCTCGGTGAGCATGACACCCTCGGGCGTCAGCTTCAGCACGCAGCGCTCGGTGACATAGGTGATGTCCTGCCCCTGCGCGACACCGCGCGGGCCGGAGAAGGTGACATGCTCCACGGCATTGACCAGCTTCTTCAGCTTGCCTTCCTTCTCGATCACCAGCTTGCCGCCTTCGACGGAGAGTTTCGCGCCGGCATTGAACATGCCGGAGAAGACGATCTTCTTCGCCCGCGCCGTGATGTCGACGAAACCGCCCGCGCCCGCCGTCACATGCGGCCGGAACGACAGTTTCGAGACGTTGACCGAGCCGTCCTTGCCGATTTCGAGGAAGGAGAGCAGCGAGGCATCGAAGCCCGCGCCCTGGAAATAGGTGAACTGGTAGGGCGAGGGCATGAAGGCATCGGCATTCGAAGCGCAACCGAAGGCGAAATCGAGCAGCGGCACGCCGCCGACGGCCCCCTGTTCGATCACCCACGTCACTGCGCCATGCAGGCCTTCTTCGAGTAGGATGCGCGGCACGTTAGCGGAAATGCCGAAGCCGAGATTGACGGCGCTGCCGGCTTCCAGCTCCTGCGCCACGCGGCGGGCGATGACCTTCTGGATGTTGAATTCCGGCACGCGGAATGTGTCGAGCGGCCGAAAGATCTCGCCGGAAATCGCGGGGTCGTACAGCGTCTGCGTCGTCTGCTTCTGGTCCGGATCGACCACGACATAATCGACCAGCACGCCCGGCACGCGCACGTCATGCGGTTTCAGCGAGCCTTCCTTGACGATGCGCTTGACCTGCGCGATCACGATGCCGCCATTGTTGCGGGCGGCGAGCGCCTGGTCGAGCCCGCCGAGATAGGCGCCCTCGTGTTCATAGGTCAGGTTGCCGCGTTCGTCGGCCGTGGTGGCGCGGATGATCGCCACCTGCGGCGCGATCGCCTTGAAATAGAGCCATTCCTCACCGGCGAAGGTGATCTTCTCGACCACCGGTTCGCGTGCCGCCGAAGCGTTCATCGCGCAGCCTTCGCGGCGCGGGTCGACGAAGGTTTCGAGGCCGACCTTGGTGATGACGCCGGGGCGTTTTGCTGCGGCCTCGCGGTGCATGTCGAAGAGGATGCCGGAGGGGATGTTATAGGCGGCGACCTCGTCGCTACCGATCATCTGCCAGATCAGCGGCGGTTCGGAGGAGGAGGGGCCGGACGGGTAGGAGCCGCCGATGATCTTCTTCAAAAGACCCTTTTTCGCAATGTAATCCACGCCCTTGATGCCGCTCATGTCGCCGGCGGCGATCGGGTGCAGCGTCGTCAGGTTCTTCGGGCTGCCGGTCTCGTCGAAGCGTTCGCCGATCGCCTTCAGCATCAGGTCCGGGCAGCCAAGACCGGAGGAGGAGGAGACCGAAACGACGGCGCCGTCCGGGATCAGATCTGCGGCCTGGCGCGGGGTGATATGCTTGCTCATAGGACTTAAATTCCGGGTTCGATGCGGACCGCCCGGCCCGTGCGCGCCGCCTCGACGACGGCAAGCCCCGCGGCCAGCGACCAGACGCCGTCTTCGCCGGTGGCGGACGGTTTTCCGTCGCCCTTGATGGCCGCATGGAAGGCCGCAAGGGCGGTTTCATAGAGATTGCGATGGTCGAGCGGCAATTCCTGCTCGCCGCTCGCGTCGCGCAGCGTCACGGTGCCGGCGGCGCGCTGCGTCATGACATTGCGGCCGATCAGCGAGCCGTCCGTGCCGTGCACTTCCAGGCCGGTTTCGGCGAATTTGGTGGTGAAGCCGTCATGGAACTGGGCGATCACGCCGTTCCGGAAGCGCAGCACGCCCATCACGGCATCCTCCAGCCCCGCCTTTCCCATGCCGCCGGCCTGTGCGAAGGCGATCGCCTCCGCCGGATCGTCATCGAGCACGAAGCGCAGCGTGTCTGTGTCGTGCACGGTGATATCGAGGATGACGCCGCCGCCGGCTTCCGGGCGATCGAGCCGCCAGCCCTGCAGGTGGGGCGGCAGATAAACGGCGTGGAAGACGCGTGCCGAGAGCGGCGTGCCGATGCGGCCGGCCTTGATCGCCTCGCGCATTGCCCCGTGCGTCGCGGCATTGCGCAGGTGGTGGTTGGTCGCCATCACGACGCCGGCGTCCCTAGCGGCTTGGACCATCGCCCGGGCATCATCAAGCGACATGGCGAGCGGCTTTTCGCAGAGAATGTGTTTGCCCGCCTTGGCTGCGGCCAGCGCCTGGTCACGGTGCAGTTCATTGGTCGTCGAGATGTAGACGGCGTCGATGTCGGGATCGTCGACGATTTCGGCGAGCGTCGTCACCGACTTCGCAATACCCTGCTCGGCGGCATAGGCCTTGCCGCGCTCGGCGTTCGTGCTCATCACGGAGACGATTTCGCCCCCCGTCGCGCGGATTGCGCCGATCACCCATTCCTTGGCGATCGTGCTCGCCCCGATCAAACCCCACCGTGTCATGCCGAAATCCTCCTCGTTTTATCCTTCAGCCCGGCGCCGCAGCTCTGGCGCACCACGAGGCGCACGGAGCTGACGATTGTCTCGGGCTCCACCCGGCCCGCATTGACCTGTTTCAAAAGCATCTGTGCCGCGCGCCGACCCATGCCCTGCGGATCGACGGAAACCGTCGTCAGCGCCGGCACGGCGGTCTCGGCCTCGATCACGTCGTCGAAGCCGACCACGCCGAAATCGCGGCCGGGCTCCTTGCCGGCAGTACGCAGGCCGTCGCAGACGCCGAAGGCGGCCGCGTCATTGAAGCAGAGTGCGGCCGTCGGCGGCTCGGGCAGCGAGAGTGCGCGCTCGATGGCGGCGACCCCGCCGGCACGCGATGCCGTCGAGCCGATGACGCAGCTGTCGGGCGCGCCGAGGCCGGCTTCCGCCAGTGCATCACGCCAGCCCTGCACACGCTCCGCAAAGACCGTGGTGTTGGCGATGCCGCCCAGGAAGGCGATGCGGCGATGGCCGAGGTCGATCAGGTGCCGGACGGCATCCTTCGCGCCGGCATAATTGTCGGAAAACAGCGTCGAGACCTTCGCGCCGACCACGTTGCGCACCACGGCGACGACCGGGATGCCGCTTGCTGCCAGCGGCTTCAGGTCGGACGCTTCCGTGCCGCGTGCGGGAGAGATGATCAGCCCGGCAATGCCATGTTCGCGCATCGAGGCGATGACCTCGCGCTGGCGATCGACGCTTTCGGCGGAATTCGACAGGAACTGCACGTAGCCGGCCGACTGCATGACCATGTCCATGCCCACCGCAAGCTCGGCGAAGAAGGAGTTGGTGAGGTCGTTGACGATGATGCCGATGATGCGCGAGGAGGCGGATTGACGAAGGTTCGCAGCGCCACGATTGTAGACATAACCGAGTTCGCGGATGGTGGCGTTGACCTTGGCGCGGGTCGTCTCGTTAACGAGCGGGCTCGACTGGAGGACGAGCGAGACGGTCGATTTCGACACGCCGGCGGCGCGCGCAATATCGACCACGGTCACCCGGCTCTTGTTCACGATCATCCTCCCAACGCGCGGCGTCTTTCGCCTGCTTGTTGATGTCAAATAATTGGATCGTTCCAAATTTGTCAAGAGGTTTTTGTGACGAATAGCGGTAGAAGCCTTTGCGGCCTCTCGACCACGCCTGTGCCCTCTCCACCCGTCATGGTCGGGCTTGACCCGACCATCCATGCTGCACGCGCAACGCCCGGGCTTGTGGATCCTAGGCTCAAGGCCGAGGATGACGACCGAGGGTGGGGCGATGGCTTCCCGCATAACTTCGGTTGCTGCGCGCATGTCGATCGGGGCGGCGTGTTTTCAAAAATCACCTTGAAACTTGGAACGATCTAAATTATTGCCCTGGAAAACCCCTGGGAGGATTTCATGTCAATCAGCCTTACCCTGCCGCAGCCGGATGGTGGCCTTGCCCGTTACGATCTCGTCGGCACGCCGCTTGTCCGGCCGTCCGCGGTGCCACGCTTCAACCGCATCGCCTATGCGGCGGCGCATGTGGTCTCCGATCCGCGCCGCGACACACGGCCGTGGGAGGCGCCGGCGGTGGACTGGGACGCGACCCTGGCCTTCCGGCATCATCTCTGGTCGCTCGGCTTCCGCATCGCCGAGGCGATGGATACGGCGCAGCGCGGCATGGGGCTCGACTGGGCGGGCGCGCAGGAACTGATCAGCCGTTCGCTCGCCGAGGCGCGCACGGTGCCGGGCGCCGATCTCGCCTGCGGTGCCGGCACGGACCATCTCAACCCGGCCGATGCCCGCTCGCTGGACGATGTTATCCGGGCCTATGAGGAGCAGGTCGGCTTCGTCGAAAAACATGGCGGCCGGGCGATCATGATGGCGAGCCGCGCGCTTGCCCGCCTTGCCAAATCGCCGGACGATTACCGCAAGGTCTACGGCCACATCCTCGGCCAGGCGAAGGACAAGGTCGTGCTGCACTGGCTCGGCGACATGTTCGATCCGCAGTTGAAGGGCTATTGGGGCTCGGACAGCTTCGAGCCGGCGCTGGATGCCGTGCTCTCGATCATCGAGGAGAACCGCGACAAGGTCGAGGGCATCAAGATTTCGCTGCTCGAAAACGCCAAGGAAGTCGCGATGCGCGATCGTCTGCCGGAGGGCGTGTTGTGCTTTACCGGTGATGATTTCAATTATGCCGAACTGATCGAGGGCGATGGCCGCAAATACAGCCATGCGCTGCTCGGCATTTTCGATGCGGTGGCGCCGCAGGCCTCCAAGGCGCTCGCTTCGCTTGCCGCCGGCGATGTCGAGACGTTCCGCGCCGTCATCGAGCCGACGGTGCCGCTGTCACGCAAGATTTTCGAGGCGCCGACGCAATATTACAAGGCGGGCGTCGTGTTCCTTGCCTGGCTGAACGGTCACCAGGACCATTTCACCATGCCGGCCGGCATGCAGTCCGCTCGCGGTGTCACGCATTATGCAGACGTCTTCCGCCTTGCCGACCAGGCGAATGTGCTCGACAAGCCGGAACTGGCGGCCGCGCGCATGAAAAGCCTGATGACGGTGCTGGGCGTCGCCTGAGATTAGCTGTGGATGACCGGCCCTTTGGCCGGTGCTCCCGGCCATCCGGCGTTAAACTCCGCTTCCTTTCGCAAGTGCTGGACGGGAGCGGACGATGACGGATGTGAAGATCGGCGAGAGCTGGAAGACGCCGCTTTCGGCGGAATTCTCCAGCCCCTACATGGCCGACCTCAAGAAATTCCTGCTGGAGCAGAAGCAGGAGGGGCGGCGCATCTTCCCGAGGGGTGTCGAGTATTTTCGCGCACTCGACCTGACGCCGCTCGACGAGGTGCGCGTCGTCATTCTCGGGCAGGACCCCTATCACGGCGAGGGGCAGGCGCATGGCCTGTGCTTTTCCGTGCAGCCGGGCGTGCGCATCCCGCCGTCGCTGGTCAATATCTACAAGGAAATGCAGACGGACCTTGGCATCGCGCCGGTGCGCCATGGTTTTCTGGAACATTGGGCCAAGCAGGGCGTATTGCTGCTCAACAGCGTCCTGACGGTGGAGATGGGCCGTGCGGCCTCGCATCAGGGGCGCGGCTGGGAGCGGTTTACCGATGCCGTCATCCGTGCCGTCAACGAGCAGGAAAAGCCCGTCGTCTTCATTCTCTGGGGCTCCTATGCCCAGAAGAAGGCGGCCTTCGTCGATCGCAGCCGCCATCTCGTGCTGCGCTCCGCCCATCCGTCGCCGCTCTCGGCGCATAACGGGTTCCTGGGTTCCAAGCCGTTTTCGCAGGCGAATGCGTTTCTGGAAGAACACGGCCGAGAGCCGATCGACTGGCAGCTTCCAGCGACGCCGGAATAGAAATTGCCATGCGGGGCTGCTAGACTTCGCCCCATGGCTCCCTCCGGTTCGGTCATCGACTGGCTTCTCGCTTCGGATCCCGCGATCCGCTGGCAGGTGCTACGCGATCTCCTGGATGCGCCGGAAGCGGCATGGCAGGCCGAGCGCGCCAAGGTGGAAACCGAGGGCTGGGGCGCAGAACTTCTCTCCCATCAGGATGCGGACGGGCAATGGGCCGGCGGCGCCTTCATGCCGGCTGATTATTCGGAAGAGAAATGGCGCGAACTCGGCCAGGCCTGGACCGCCACCTGCTTTTCGCTCCAGCAGCTTCACGATTTTGGCCTTGATCCCACATCGGACCGCGCGCGGCGTACGGTCGACCTCATCGGCCGGAATTCCCGCTGGGATCATGACGGCCAGCCTTACTGGGACGGTGAGGTGGAGGAGTGCATCAACGGGCGCACGGTGATCGCCGGGGCCTATTTCGGCGTCGATGTCTCGCCGATCGTCACGCGCCTGCTTAGCGAACGGCAGGCGGACGGCGGCTGGAACTGCGAGCGCTGCAACGGCTCGCACCGCTCGTCCTTCCATTCGACGATCAATGTGCTGGAAGGCCTTCTCGCCTATGAGCAGGCGGTGGGCGCCACGGCTGAAACGCGGGCGGCACGGGCGGCGGGTGAGGACTATCTGCTGGAACGCGGCCTGTTTCGCCGCCTGAGCACCGGCGCGCCGGCCGACGAACGCTACCTGAAATTCCTGCACCCGAACCGCTGGCGCTACGACTTTTTGCGCGGCCTCGAATATTTTCGCGCAGCGTCTCTCGCGACCGGCGCGGCGCCCGATCCCCGCCTCGGCGAGGCCATCGACCATCTGCGCGCCCGCCAATCGCAGGATGGCACCTGGCCGCTCGACTGGCAGCTCAAGGGGCCGGTCTGGTTCGAGATGGAGGCGGTGGGAGAACCCTCGCGCTGGGTCACGCTTCGGGCCTTGCGCGTCCTCAAATGGTGGGATGAATACGCCGGCCGGTGACGGGTACCGGCCGGCGGTTTTTCAGCGAACGAGCGTCTCGTCGAGCAGCGCCATCACCTTTTCCGCATCGATGCCGATGCAGGCGTGCTGGCTGGGCAGGTCGTCCCAGTTGCCGGGCGGGAAGCTGCGGGCGTCGGGCTTCTGGATCGTCTGGCCATCGGCGATGCCGCCGGCGACGACGCGGATCGCGCCCGAGCGGGTGGTGAAGAGGTCGGGTGCGATGAGGTAGATGCAGGCGCAGCTGTCATGCACCACCATGCCCTCGTCCTTCACATGCTGGCCATAGAAGTCGATGTAGAACTGCGAGATGTCGGAAAGCAGTTTCAGGTGCTTGCCGTTCTGCGCGGTCAGTTCGGCGAGGCGCTTGCGCGTCATCACGGTCTTCATCGTCACGTCGAGGCCGACGACGACCACTTTCCACGGCGCCATCATCACCGCATCGGCGGCTTCCGGGTCGCCGTGGATGTTCGCCTCGGCGGCGGGTGTGATGTTGCCGGGCACATCGAAGGCGCCGCCCATGATGATGACCTGTTTGACGAGGCCTGCAATCGCCGGGTCTTCCTTCAGCGCATAGGCGAGGTTCGACATGCGGCCGACGGCGATCAGCGTCACCTCGCCGGGATTTGCCCGGACGGTCTCGATGATGAAGCGGGACGCCGAACGCGGGTCGAGCGGCAGGTCGATCGTTTCCGGCACGTCGATATTGCCGAGCCCGTCATGGCCGTGGATCATCACCGGCCAGTCGATCGGGTTGCGCATCGGGTTGTAGGTCTTGCCGTCACCCTTGGCCACCGGTGCCTCGATGCCCCATTCGCGCTTCAGGAACAGCGCATTGCGTGTCGTCGTCTCAATTGCGGCATTGCCGAAGACGGTGGTGATGCCGATCAGGTCGATCTCGGGGTGATTGTGCAGGAACAGCAACGCCATCGCGTCATCGACGCCGGGATCCGTATCGAAAATAACCTTATGCATGGTCGGTCTCTTGTTTGTTGTTGTTATGGAGATCGCGCGCCTACTGGAAACGGGCGATGGAGAAGGGGGTGAGCGCCGCGTCGCCTTCGCCGGCGAGCAGGCGCGCGACATGGCGGCCGGTCGTTGCCGAAAGCGTCAGGCCGAGATGGCCGTGGCCGAAGGCAAAGGCGATGCGCGGGTCGCCGGGATGCAGGCTGATCACGGGCAGCGTGTCCGGCGTCGAGGGACGGCGGCCCATCCATTCCGTGCCGCCCTCTTCCTGGAGATCCGGCACGTAGCGGCGCATTTTCTTGCGCATGGCGGCGGTGCGCTTGTAGTTGGCGGGGGCCTCCGGCGAGGCGAGTTCCACCGCGCCGCCGATGCGCAGCGCATTCTCGAAGGGGGTGGCGACGAAGCCGTGCTCGGAGAAGAAGACCGGCATTTCCAGCGTGGTCGAAGGGTTCATGAAGGTGGTGTTGTAGCCGCGCTCGGTTTCGAGCAGCACCGTCAGGCCGAGATCGGCGACGAAGCGGCGCGACCAGACGCCGGCGGTGATGGCGAGGCGATCGAAGGTGAACTCCCGTCCGCCTTCCGTGCGCACGATGACGCCATTTTCCGCGCGCGCAACCGAGGACACCGTGGCATCGAGCAGCGTCGCCCGCTCGCGCAGCACCGCCTGGAGGCGGCGCAGGAAGGTCAGCGGATAGTCGAAGGTCTTGTAGCCATCGCTGAAGATTGCGCCGGCGAAGGCGCCCTGCAAGGCGGGCACGCGGCGGCGGGCTTCTTCAGTCGTCAGCTTCTCGACGTTGCAGCCGATCAGCCGGGCATTTTCCGCCTCATGGGCAAAGGTCTTGTCGCGGGCAGCAGTGCTGTCGAAGACGGTGAGAGCGCCGGTGTCGCGCAGATGGCCGCTGATGCCGGCCATGGTGCCGAGGCGCACATGGTCCGCTTCCGCGGTCTTCATGAGGGAGAGCATGGCGGCGCGGCTGGCGGCGACCTTGTCCGCGCTTGCCGAGAGCAGGAAGCGGATGAGCCAGGGGGCGAGTGCCGGCAGGTCCTGCCAGCGCACGGTGAGTGGCCCCTGCGGATCGAGCAGCCATTTCGGCACGGACAGCAGCATGCCGGGCCGGGCGAGCGGATCGATCTCCGGTACGGCCAGGATGCCGGCATTGCCGACGGAAGCCGGCAGGCCGCCGGCGTCCCGCTCCAGGATGGTGACGCTGTGGCCCTGCTCCAGCAGATTGAGCGCTGTGGCGCAGCCCATGAGGCCGCTGCCGACGATACCGATATGCGCCATGCCGTCCCGTTGCTTGTTCTATCTTTCGTTGCGACCGGCCGCGAAGCACCGCCTGTCGATCGCGCGGGACGATAAACGCAAACCGGACGTCTGTCGACAGACCCGCGCCCGCGCCGGATCAGGCCTCCTGCGCGGGCTTTCGGCTTTGCAGCACATTCCACAGGAAGGCGAAGACGAAGAGGATGGTCATCAAAAGCACGATGGTCGGGGCCGGTGCGCTGTCGATGATGAAGCTCAGCCAGATGCCGAAGAAGGTGGCGCCAAGCGCAACGCTGACCGCGACCATCAGCATGCTTGGGAAGCGCCGGGTGACGAGGGCGGCGATGGCGCCGGGGGCCACCAGCATGGCGATCGCCAGGATGATGCCGACCGCTTTCAGCGCGCCGACGACGACGAGCGACAGCACGGCGAGCAGGCCGTAGTGCAGCAGGTTGACGGGCAGGCCGATGGCGGACGCGTGCTGCCGGTCGAAGGCATGCACCAGCAGGTCCTTGCGGAAGAGCAGGATGAAAGCCGTGGATGCGACGGCGATCGCTGCCGTCTCGACGAGATCGGACACGGCGATGCCGAGCATGTCGCCGAACAGGATATGGTCGAGATGGATATCCGGCTGGATCTTGACGTAGAGCACCAGGCCGAGCGCGAACATGCCGGAGAAGACGATGCCGAGGATCGTGTCTTCCTTCACCCGGCTGTTGTCCTTGAGGTAGCCGGCAGCGAGCGCGCAGAACAGGCCGGCGACGAAGGCGCCGGCCGCAAAGGGCAGGCCGACGACATAGGCGATGACGACGCCCGGCAGCACCGCATGGGAGACCGCGTCGCCCATCAGCGACCAGCCCTTCAGCACGAGGTAGCAGGAGAGCAGCGCCATCGGCACGGCGATCATCAGCGTCACCAGGAAGGCGTTCTGCATGAAGGCGAGCTGGAAGGGCATGATCGCGAGTTCGAGCGTCTCGTTCATGGCTGTGCGCCTTCTGCGGGTTCAAGCGCCAGCCGGCCCTTGCGGCGTGCGGCGAGGAGGCCGTGTTTGGGGGCGAAGAGGAAGGCGAGCAGGAAGATCACCGTCTGCAGCACGACGATGATGCCGCCCGTTGCGCCATCGAGGAAGTAGGAGATATAGGCGCCGACGAAGCTGGTGCCGCCGCCAAGGGCGGCTGCGATGACGATCAGGCGCTGGAAGCGGTCGGTCAGCAGATAGGCGGTGGCGCCCGGCGTCACCACCATGGCGATGACGAGGAAGGCGCCGACCGTCTGCATGGCGGCGACCGTGGAGGCGCTGAGCAGGGTGAAGAACAGGATTTTCAGGCCCGTCGGGTTGAGGCCGATCGAGCGGGCATGGCTCTCGTCGAAGAAGGTGACCATCAGATCCTTCCACTTCAAGAGCAGGATGAGCAGCGTGACGGCGCCGATGATGGCGAGCTGGATCGTATCCTCCGGGCTGACGGCGAGGATATTGCCGAGCACGATGGTCTGGATGTTCACCGGCGTCGGCGAGAGCGAGACCATGAAGAGGCCGAGGCCGAAGAAGGAGGAGAAGATCATGCCAATGATCGCGTCTTCCTTCAGCTTGGTCTTGCGGTTGAGGAAGAGCATGGCGGCGGCGGCGAGCCCGCCGGAAAGGAAGGCGCCGGCCGCGAAGGGCAGGCCCAGCATATAGGCGCCGGCAACGCCGGGCACGATCGAGTGCGAGAGGGCATCGCCGATCAGCGACCAGCCCTTCAGCATCAGATAGGCGGAGAGAAAGCCGCAAATACAGCCGACCAGCGCGCTGACCCACATGGCGTTGACCATGTAGCCATAGCCGAAGGGTTCGAGCAAAAAGTCGATCACGGCGTCTTCTCCGTGTCGCGCTCGCTGTAGATGACGAAGGGGCGTTCGTCGTCGGTAATGACCTTGACCGAACGCTTGTCCTCGTCGTCGTGCAGATCATGCCCACCGAGGATGAAGTGGCGCAACACGCCGCCGAAGGCGCGTTCCAGGTTGGCTTCGGTGAAGGTCTCCTTCGTCGGGCCGGAGGCGATGACCGTGCCCTTGACGAAGACGGTGCGGTCGCAGAAATCCGGCACGCTGCCGAGGTTGTGGGTGGAGACCAGCATGACGCGGCCTTCGTCGCGCAGCTTGCCGAGCAGTTCGACGATCTGTTCTTCCGTGTTCACGTCGACGCCGGTGAAGGGCTCGTCGAGCAGGATCACCTGGCCTTCCTGCGCGAGGGCCCGGGCGAGGAAGACGCGTTTGCGCTGGCCGCCGGAGAGTTCGCCGATCTGGCGCTTGCGGAACGCGGCCATGTTGACGCGCGTCAGCGCCTCGTCGACCAGGTCGTGGTCGTGCTTGGTGGGGATGCGCAGCCAGTTCATGTGGCCGTAGCGGCCCATCATCACCACGTCCTCGACCAGTACCGGGAAGGTCCAGTCGACCTCCTCGGCCTGCGGCACATAGGCGACGAGGTTCTTCTTAAGCGCTTCCTTCACGGAAAGGCCGAGGATCGTCACCTTGCCGGCGGCGACCGGCACGAAGCCCATGATCGCCTTGAAGAGCGTGGATTTGCCCGCACCATTGACGCCGACAAGCGCCGTGATCGTGCCCTTCGGCACGGAGAAGCTCGCATGGCGCAGCGCCGTCATGCCGTTGCGATAGGTGACGGTGACGTCCTCGGCGACGATACCGTCCACCCTCTTCGGCTTGCTGCCCATCATCATTGCGAAAGGCCTTTCACGATGGTTTCGGAGGTCACGCGCAGCAGGTCGAGATAGGTCGGCACGGGGCCGTCCGCCTCGCTCAGCGAGTCGACATAGAGGATGCCGCCATAGGTGGCGCCGGTCTCGGCGGCGACCTGCTTGGCGGGGTCGGCCGACACTGTGCTTTCGGAGAAGACGACGTGGATATCGTGCTCGCGTACCGCGTCGATCACCGCCTTAACCTGCTTCGGCGTGCCCTGCTGGTCGGCATTGATCGGCCAGAGGAAGAGCTCCTTCAGGCCGAAATCGCGGGTGAGGTAGCTGAAGGCGCCTTCGCTGGTGACGAGCCAGCGCTTGTCTTCCGGCAGCGCATCGATCTTCGCCTTCATCTCCGCGCCGAGCGCCGTGATCTTCTCGCTATAGGCCTTCGCATTGGCGTCGTAGGTCGCGGCATTGGCGGGGTCGAGGGCGACCAGCGCTTTGCGGATATTCTCGACATAGATCAGCGCATTGCTGGGCGACATCCAGGCATGCGGGTTCGGCTTGCCCTCATAGGGGCCTTCCACGATGCTCATCGGCTCGATGCCCTCGCTGACCGTGACGTTCGGCACGTCGCCGAGATTGGCAAGGAATTTCTGGAACCAGAGTTCGAGGTTGAGGCCGTTCCACAGCACCAGCTTGGCATCTTGCGCCTTCAGGATGTCGCGCGGCGTGGATTGGTAATTGTGGATCTCCGCGCCCGGCTTGGTGATCGATTCCACCACGGCGGCGTCGCCCGCCACGTTCGAGGCGATGTCGGCGATGATGGTGAAGGTCGTCACGACCTTCGGCTTTTCCTGGGCGATGGCGGGTGCGGCTGAGAGAAGCGGCAGGCTGAGAAGAAGGGCATGAAACGAACGGCGGAGCATAGGCTCTCCTGATCTGCTTTTGCGAATGAGTTGCATTAAACTATAGGGCGCTTTTGACGCCTGTCAACGCAATTGCAAATCATTCGCAAAAACGTGCCGAAATCGCACGCATCGCGTTTAAACTTCCGAAACGCCCCGTGGGTAGAGTGCACGGAGTTCGCGCGCTCTCGGCGCGTCCGTGTTCTGCGTTCAAAGAGAAGTTTGTCGCCCGTGAAGCTCCTTCCGACCTCGTTCCGCTTGTCGCGGAAGCTTCTGATCATCGTCGCCGGTGTCGTCGTGCTGACGGGCGCGTCGGGTGCTGCCGCGATTTTCGTCGGGCGCGATGCGCTGCTCGGCCCGCCGGCAGAGCAGGTTTCCGGCGTCGCCTGCACGACCATCACCACCGTGCGGCTCGACCGCAACGGGCAGCACTGGCTGCGCAAATATGTGCGCTCCGACGCCAAGGACGGGGCGGTTCGCATCAAGACGGCGTTGCGCGTCGCCGGTGCCGTGTCCAATCACGAGGAGGCCGACCTCTACCAGGTCATCCTGCTCGATGCGGCAGGTCCCGTGAACCGCGCCGACATGCGCGGCCGCGCCATCGGCGCCGAGGTGCTTTTTGCCCGCGACCCGTCTTCAATCCCCGGCATGACGGCGCCGTTCGTCGCGCGCTACACGGACGGCACGCCCGCCGGCAACGGCGAATTCTACGGCGAGCGCAAGGAGCTGTCGCTGGACGAGATCAAGACCATCGTCACGGCGATGGACGAGCGGGCCGACTGCGTCGATCCGAATGCGGTGGCGGAAGAGGGCGGTGGCCACGGCGAGGCGAAAGCCGAAGGCGGCCACGAGGCGCCGGCCGAAGGCCATGCTGCGGAAGGCGAGGGCGGTGGCGAGCATGCTGCCGCTGAAGAAGGCTCGCATGAGGTCGCCGCGAGCGAACACTGACGCCCGGGTTCTCGGAGCCCGTAGCGACACCCCCTCTGCCCTGCCGGGCATCTCCCACTCAAGGGGGAGATCGGCAAGAAGCAAGAATTCCACTTATTTCACAGCATCAGAGATGGGCAAAAGGCTGCTCCATCCAATCTCCCCCCTTGAGGGGGAGATGCCCGGCAGGGCAGAGGGGGGTGCCTCGCCCTCAGGGAATGGCTTCAGTCAGCCTTCGCCCGGCGGGCCGGGAAGAGGATGACGTCGCGGATCGACGGGGCGTTGGTTAAGAGCATGATCAGGCGGTCGACGCCGATGCCGAGGCCGCCGGCGGGCGGCATGCCTTGGTCGATGGCGTCGAGGAACTCGTCGTCGAGCTGCTTCGACTTTTCGCCGCGCGCATGCGCCTGTTCGAGCTGTTCGACCATGCGGGCGCGCTGCTCTTCCGGGTCGTTCAGCTCGGAGAAGGCGTTGCCGAGTTCCCAGGTGTTGCAATAGGTCTCGAAACGCTCGACGAGACGCGGCTCACCCGGCACTTCCTTGGCGAAGGGCGAGATGTCCTTCGGGAAATGGGTGACGTGCGAGGGCTGGATCAGCGTCGGCTCGACCTTCTCCTCGAAGATGAAGGCGAGGCATTCGCCCCAGGTCCAGTCCTTCTCCACTTCGAAGCCGGCAGCCTTGGCGGCAGCGCGCGCTTCCTCGTCCGTCTTGATGGCGAGGAAGTCGATGCCGGTCGCTTCCTTGACGGAATCGGGCATCGGCACGCGCTTGAACGGACCCTTGAAGGAGAGTTCCTTGTCGCCATAGGCGAATTCCGTCGAGCCGTGGATCTTGACCGCCAGCTCGGCGAAGAGGCGCTCCACGAGGTCCATGATGTCCTCGTAGTCGGCATAGGCCCAGTAGCATTCCATCATCGTGAATTCGGGATTGTGCCGCGTCGACACGCCCTCATTGCGGAAGTTTCGGTTGATCTCGAACACCTTGTCGGTCAGGCCCGAGACCAGCGTGCGCTTCAGGAACAGTTCCGGCGCGATGCGCAGGAACATGTCGAGCTTCAGCGTGTTGTGGTGCGTCTTGAAGGGCTCGGCCGTCGCACCGCCATAGACGGAGTGCAGCATCGGCGTCTCGACTTCCATGAAGCCGTCGTTTTCCATGAAGCGGCGGATGCCCGAGACGATCTTCGAACGCTGCTGGAAACGCAGCTTCGATTCCTCGTTGGTCATGATGTCGAGGTGGCGCTTGCGATAGCGGATTTCGACATCCGCCACGCCATGCCACTTTTCCGGCATCGGCAGCAGGGTCTTCGTCAGCATGACGATCTGCTGTGCGTTGATCGTCAGCTCGCCGCGCTTGGTGCGGCGCACGACGCCGGTCACGCCGATGATGTCGCCGATGTCGATCATCGGCAGCAGGGCGCGCGCCTCTTCCGGCGTGGTGTCCTTGTGGCTGAAGATCTGAATCTTGCCCGAGGCGTCATGGATATCCATGAACATGCCGGAATTGCGCGAGGAATAGACGCGGCCGGCAACCGTCACGACGTCGCCGCTCTCGGTGTCGAGTTCCAGCGTTTCGTACTTTGCCGCAAGCTCGGCATTGGTCATCGTCCGATGGAAATGCGCCGGATAGACGTCGCCGATGGTCTGGCGCAATTGGTCGAGCTTCTGGCGGCGGACTTCCGTCGGATCCGAGGAAAGGGTGGTTTCTGTCTTCTCGTTCATTCTTCTTGTCCTTACTTTCCGCTACCGACCATCGACGCGACGACCTGCGACGCAATCTTCAGGCGCTGGCGCACGACCGAGCGGCCGAGGATCGCCATCGAGTCGAACAGCGGCAGCGAGCGCGACGAGCCGGAGACGGCGACGAAGAGCGGGGCCACGACGACCTTCAGCTTCTTTCCGAGCCGGTCGGCACTGGCACGCAGTTCCGCCTCGATGCTCTCGACGGTCCATTCCGGCATCTTTTCGAGGTCCGGCTGGACCTGGTTCAGCACGTCCAGGATTTCTTCCGGCGTGGATTTCACCTTGGCGAAGGCGTCAGGCGTCAAGCCGAGATCCGACTTCAGCAGGAAGCCGGTGAGATCCGGCAGTTCGCCGAGCTTGGAGATGCGCGACTGCGAGAGCTTGAGGCCCTGGCGGATGCGGTCGTTTTCCATCGCCCAATTCAGCACGCGCGCCGTGAATTCCTCTTCCGTGAGCTGCTCGCGCAGCCAGCGGCCGTTCAGCCAGTCGAGCTTCTGGATGTCGAAGATCGCGCCGGCCTTGGAGAGGTTTTCCGGATCGAATTTTTCGGCAAGCTGCTCCATGGTCAGGAGCTCTTCGCCCTCGGCGATCTGGATGAAGAACAGGCCCAAAAAGTTCATCAGCGCTTCCGGCAGGTAGCCGAGCGCGGAATAGTAGGAGATCGAGGTCGGGTTCTTGCGCTTGGACAGCTTCGACTTGTCGTGATTGCGCATCAGCGACAGGTGCATGAAGACCGGCGGTTCGAGGCCGAGATATTGATAGATGAGGATGTGCTTCGGCACGGAGGCGAGCCACTCCTCGCCGCGCGCGACATGGGTGATCTTCATCAGGTGGTCGTCGACCACATTCGCCATGTGGTAGGTCGGCATGCCGTCGGCCTTCAGCAGGACCTGCATGTCGACGGCATCCCACGGGATTTCGACCGGGCCATAGACGCCGTCGACGAACTTGCAGGAACCCTCGGTCGGGATCTTCATGCGCACGACATGCGGCTCGCCGGCATCGACGCGGCGCATGACTTCTTCCGCGGAAATATGCAGGCAGAGGCCGTCATATTTCGGTGGCTTGCCGGCAGCGCGCTGGGCTTCACGCATTTCGGCCAGCCGCTCGGGCGTGCAGAAACACTTGAAGCCGTGGCCGCTCTCAACGATCTTGTCGACGTAAGGACGGTACATGTCCTTGCGGTCGGACTGGCGGTAGGGACCGTAGGGGCCGCCGATATCCGGGCCTTCCGACCATTCCAGCCCGCACCATTTCAGCGCGTCCAGCACCTTCTGCTCGAATTCCGGCGTCGAGCGCGTGGCGTCCGTATCCTCGATGCGCAGGATGAAGGTACCGTTGTGCTTCTTCGCGAAGAGATAGTTGAAGAGCGCGATATAGGCAGTGCCGACATGCGGCTCGCCGGTCGGGGAGGGTGCGATGCGTACGCGAACGCCGGAGGCGGTTCCGGAAGTGCTCATGATATGGCCCGTCTTGACTTATGGGAGGGAGAGCCCGGTTTTGTGCCGTTTTAAACGGCGGAAAGAGGCTTTCCGTTGGGCTGGGTTGAGACCATATTCAGCCCGGCGCGTCAAGAAAAACTCCGACGGGACTACTTGACCGGCCAGACGGCGAGCAGCGTCGGCACGCTGACGATGACGATGAGGAAGGAAAGCGGCAGGCCGACGCGTGGATAATCGGCGAACTTGTAGCCGCCCGGCCCCATGACCAGCGTGTTGCACTGGTGGCCGACGGGGGTGAGGAAGTCGCAGCCCGCGCCGATCGCCACCGCCATCAGGAAGGCCTCGGGCCGATACCCGAGCGCACCGGCGAAACTGGCGGCGATCGGCGCCATGACCAGCACGGTCGCGGCATTGTTGAGGAAGGGCGTCACCGCCATGGCCGTGAGCAGGATCAGCGTCAGCGCGCCGAAGGGCGGCAGGTGCACGGCAACATCGCCGAGCCAGCCGGCGATGAGTTCGCTGGCGCCTGTCGTGCGCAGGCTGTCGGAGACGGGGATGAGGGCGGCGAGCATGACGAGAATCGGCCCGTCGAGTGCGGTATAGGCCTCGCGCAGCGGCACAGCCTTGAACAGCACCATGGCAACGGCAGCGGCGAAGAAGCCGGTGGCGACCGGGACGAGGCCGAGCGCGGTGGAGGCCATGGCGGCGACCAGGATCAGCACGGGGATGATCGCCCGGCGGGGTGCGCCCAACAGGATTTCGCGCTGGGCAAGCGGAAGCAGGCCGAGTTCCGGCAGCAGTGTCGGAAGCGTGCGGTTGTTGCCCTGGAGCACGATCATGTCGCCGGGGCGAAGCCGCACTTCGGAGAGTTTTTCGCGCAGGCGCTGGCCCTGCCGGCTGACCGCGAGCAGGTTGATACCGTAGGAATGGAACAGCGCGATGCTGCGCGCCGAAATGTCGATGAGGCGGCTGTCATTGCCGACGACGGCCTCGATGGCGCTGATCTCGCCCTCTTCGCCCCGTCCGGCGCGGATCGGTTTGCCGGAGAGCGTCAGACCCGTGGCGGAAACCACCTTGTCAAGCGCGCCGGCCGTGCCTTCCATCAAGATCGTGTCGCCGACGGCAAGCCGCACGTCCGGCAATGGCGCCAGGTGGACATGGCCGCGGATGATCGCGGTGGCAATCACTTCGCCGTCACCGTTCTTCAATATTTCATTCAGAGACTTGCCGACCGAGGGCGAGCCTTCTTCCACCGTGGCGTCGGAGGAATAGGCGGCCGCCTCCAGAGATTCTTCGATGCTGGCGCTGGTGTTTTCCCGCTCCGGCACGATGCGGTTGAAGAACAGCATGAAGAGCACGCCGCAGACCGTCAACGTCGCGCCGACGGGCGTGAAATCGAACATGGTAAAGCTCTCGCCGGTGATTTCCTGGCGCAGACGCGAGACGACGATGTTCGGCGAAGTACCGATCTGGGTCATCAGGCCGCCGAGCAACGCGGCAAAGGCCATGGGCATCAGGAACTTCGAGGCCGGTGTGCGGGATTTCTTGGCGAACTGGAAGGCGAGCGGCATCATGATGGCGAGCGCGCCGATATTCTTGATGAAGGCCGACAGCACCGCGACCGAGACGAGGAGCAGCGCAAGCTGGGCGCGCCGTTCGGTGAGGTTCGGAAAGAAGCGCTTGACCGCGACATTGACGATACCGGAGCGCGCGACGGCAGCACTCACCATCAGCGCGCTGCCGACGATGATAACGATATCGTCGCTGAAGCCGGAAAAAGCCTTGTCGAAGGGCACGATGCCGAGCGCCAAAGCAAGCAGCAGCGAACAGCAGGCGACGAGATCGTAACGAAACCGCCCCCAAATGAACGCCGCCATCATCAGGCCGATGACGACGAAGGCGAAGGTCTGCTCAATTGTCATACTGTTAATGGCCCGTGCGGCAGGACGATGCTCGACATGAATTCGGTCAGGGCCTTTTCGGTTCCACCATTAAACGACGAAAACCATTCATCAATTTTAGTGGAACAATGCCGCCGATCAAACGCTTTTCCAGGAGAAGGCGGGCCGTGTCAACCGGACGCGGCGGGGATGGAGAACACGGGGATTTTTCCGGTTTCTTCCCGTGGCCAACGAAACGGCAGACGAGCTCCCAACCCGTCCGTCCCGTCTTCGATACAATTCAACAAAGAACCGGCGGGATGATTGTCCCGCCGGTTTTGTCTTCAGTGGGTGGTGGTGCCCTGTTTCTTCTGGCGCGCGCGCCGCGAAACCATGTTCAGGATCTCGACGAGGGCCGAGAAGGTCATGGCGGCGTAGACGTAGCCCTTCGGTACGTGGAAGCCCATGCCTTCGGCAATCAGCGTCGTGCCGATCATCAGGAGGAAAGCGAGCGCCAGCATGACGATAGTCGGGTTCTTCTCGATGAAGTTGGCGAGCGGGTTGGCGGCCAGCAGCATGACCGCGACGGCGACGACGACGGCAACCACCATGATCGGCAGATGCGGCGTCATGCCGACGGCGGTGATGATGCTGTCGACCGAGAAAACGAGGTCGAGCAGCAGAATCTGGCCGATCGCCGCTGAAAACGACGAGGTGACCGTGCCGCCAACCATGTCTTCCTTGTGGTCGACGGGGTCGACATTGTGGTGGATCTCCTTCGTCGCCTTCCAGACGAGGAAGAGGCCACCGGCAATCAGGATCATGTCCTTCCACGAGAATCCGTGGCCGAAGGCCTCGAAGACCGGGGTGGTGAGCTGGACGATCCAGGCGATGGTGCCGAGCAGCCCGAGACGCATGATCAGTGCGAGCCCGATGCCGATGCGCCGCGCCTGAACCCGATGTTCAGGCGGCAGCTTGTTCGTCAGGATCGAGATGAAGATAAGGTTGTCGATGCCGAGAACGACTTCCATCACAATCAGCGTGATGAGCGCAATCCAGGCGGCCGGGTCTTGCATGAGTGCAAGAATACTGTCCATCCGGTCTTCCTCTCCATGAATACGTTTTGAGAATGGCCTCCCGTATTTATGCAGATTTCAACCGCTGGCAAGCAGGCCGGCCGCGCTCTGTGCGGATTTCACGGATTCGTCATCCGATCGGCGAGCGGAAGCCAGATTTCCACCCGTCCGAGCCCGGTTTCCGGGTCGAAATCCTCGCCGTAGAATTCGAGCACGTCCGGAAACGCGCCCACCGTGCGGCCGGAAGCCGGCAGCCAGGTGCGGAAGGCGGCGTCGACCGTCGCCGGAATGCCGTTGACATGGCCCTGGTGCAGGAAGATCGCCCAGGCCTGCGCCGGTAGCGTGACCGTCTCGAATTCCGCCGGCAGGTCGTCGCCCGTAGAGACGCGCGCACCAGCGAGGTAGCGGAAGCCGGCCTTGCCATCTCCCAGCATGGTGCAGAGCCCATACGCGGTCTTGTCGACCTGGCCGGGTATGTGGCCGAAATAGTCGTTGAACTTCTGCCAGAGGGCCGGAATGCCGGCGGCCTTGCCGGGCGCGAAATCGGCGGCGAGGCCGGTGATGGTGAAGGCATCCAGCGTTTCGATGCGCGGGGTGGGAAGGTCGGTCTTTTCGATGGCGGACATGCGGATGGGCTCCTGAAGCGTGAGGCCGGCGAGGTCGCCCTTCGCACGCAGGGCTTCCGGCGTCAGGCCGAATTCCTCGCGAAAGGCGCGGGTGAATGCCTCATGGGAGCCGTAGCCGGCATCGAGCGCCACCGCCAGGATATCCTCCGCACCCGCGGCAAGCTGCCGGGCCGCCTCCGAAAGGCGGCGGGCGCGCAGATAGCGGTTGAGGTTCTGGCCGGTCATCTCGCCGAAGCGCCGCGACAGGTGGTGGCGCGACATGCCGGCCATCGCGGCGATTTCGGAGAGCGCGATGGCGCGGCCGAAATGGCTTTCGATGAACCAGATGGCCTTGGCAACGGGATGCATGGACGTGTCGCTCCTCATGGACAGCCATCTTATGGCGTCCCCCGGGGCTCGTCACTTGATCGCGGTTGCGCTTTTAGGCCTTCGCGCCGTAGGCGGCGAGGAAAACCCGGATGGCCGAGGCGACGTTCTTCTCGATTGTGGCCCGCGGCGGCACGTCTTCCATGGAGCCGAAGATGCGCGGCTTGAAGAGGCCGACGGTGGTGAGCTCGATGAACTGCTTGGCGGCCTGCGCGGTGTCGTCCGATACGACGATGCCGGCGGCGACCTGCCGGTCGAGATAATCCTGCAGCACGGAGACCGGATTGATCGCCGAGGCGGAAAAGAAGCGGCTACAGAGTTTCGGCAGGCGATGGTTGGCCGCGATCACCATGCGCATGGCGCGGATCGTCTGGTCCGCCGTCATATGGGTGGCGAAGAGCATGCCGAAATCGTGCAGCGCCTTGTCGAGCGGCTGGTCGCTGTCCAGCGCATGGCGCACGGTTTCCGTGAGCTTGCGGCGCTCGCGCTCGATCATGTCGCCGAACAGGTCTTCCTTGTTCTCGAAATAGACGTAGATCGTGCCCTTCGAGACGCCGGCCGCGCGCGTGATGTCGTTCATGCTGGCGGCTTCGAAACCCTGTTCCATGAACACGCGTTTCGCCCCGTCGAGGATCTGCTCGCGCTTGGCGGGGTCCTCGCCGGCGACGCGGCGGCCCGTCTGCGGGGCGGCCAGTTTTTCTTCCGTCGTCTGCATCTCCGTTTTCCGTGCTCGCAACCTGGTGTAAACTATTTCGAACCGCGTGGTTCGATTTCCTCTTGATATGCGCGAGAAAGAAGACTATGTCAAATCGAACCGAACGGTTCAGTTCGGAATTTTTATCCCAGAGATGGTGGCACGTCCATGTCGACTACCCATGGCGCCGGCACGGCGAAGGTTCGTCCGGTCAATGATGATTTCCAGGCCGAAACCGCAGAGGCGCGGCCGGTGACGACGGCCGAAGCGGCGCCTGCCGCCACCGTTGCCCAGCCCGAGAAGAAAAAGAGTAGCCGCCGTTTCGTGCTGCCGCTCCTCGGCCTCGTGCTCGTCGCCGCCGGTAGCTGGTACGGTCACGAATGGTGGACGAACGGCCGCTTCATGATCTCGACGGACGACGCCTATATCGAGGGCGACATCGCCTCCATTTCCCCGAAGGTCTCCGGTTATGTCGAGGTCGTGAACGTCGTCGCCAACCAGGCCGTCAAGGCCGGCGACCCGCTGGTGACGCTCGACAACGGCGACTATCGCCTTGCCAAGGAGCAGGCCGAAGCCCAGATCGCGACGCAGAAGCTGGCGCTCGACCGCATCGACGCGCAGATCGAGGGCGCCAAGGCGAGCCTTGCCCAGGCGGAGGCCCAGAAGACGGCCTACCAGGCAGCGCTCAGCGGTGCCGAAGTCGCCGAAAATCGCGCCAAGGAGCTGAACGCAAAGGCGGTCGGCACCACCGCCTCGCTCGACAGCGCCACCGTCGCGCTCGACCAGGCGAAGGCCAATCTCGTCGGCGCGGATGCCAATATCGTTGCCGCGAAAGCGAGCATCGCCGTGCTCCAGGCGCAGCGCAACGAATCCGAAAGCGAAGTCCGCTCGCTGGAACTCGCCCGCGACAAGGCGGAGCGCGACCTCGGCTTCACCGTGCTCAAGGCGCCCTATGACGGCGTCGTCGGCAATATCGCGGTTCAGGTGGGCGATCTCGTTTCGGCCGGCCAGCGGCTTGCAGCACTCGTTCCGGTGCGCGACCTCTATGTCGAGGCGAATTTCAAGGAAACGCAGATCGCCCATCTCGTGCCGGGCTCCAAGGTGCACCTGCATGTCGACGCCTATGAGGACGACGACATTCTCGGCACCGTGGATTCGATTGCACCGGCCTCCGGCTCCGTCTTCTCGCTGCTGCCGGCGGAAAACGCCACGGGCAACTTCACCAAGGTCACGCAGCGCGTGCCCGTCCGCATCGCCATCCCCAAGGAGGCGCTGGACACGGGCAAGCTCAGGGCGGGCCTGAGCGTGGTCGTCGACGTCGACAGCCGCACGGCGCCGACTTCGACGGCGGTCGCCGCGAAGGCCGAATAGGCTTCATCCAGCAAAGGAGCGCGGGCCATGGCCGCGACCGCTCAACCGACAGCCGGTGCGATTGCGGCGGCGCCCGCCCAATCCGACAAGGTTCCCGTCCGCCGCGTCATCGCGTTCTTCGCGATGGTCTTCGGCATGTTCATGTCGATCCTCGACATCCAGATCGTCTCCGCCTCGCTTGCCGAAATCCAGGCGGGCCTGAGCGCGGGCACGGATGAGATCGGCTGGGTGCAGACCTCCTACCTGATCGCGGAGGTCATCATGATCCCGCTGTCGGGCACGCTCGCGCGCATCGTCTCGACCCGCGTGCTGTTTGCCGTGTCTGCCGCAGGCTTCACCGCCGCAAGCGCGCTCGCCGCCACCGCGACGAACATCGACCAGATGATCGTCTACCGCGCCATCCAGGGTTTCATCGGCGGCGGCATGATCCCCTCGGTCTTCGCGGCCGCCTTCACGATCTTCCCGCCGTCCAAGCGCTCCGTCGTCTCGCCGATGATCGGCCTCGTCGCAACGCTCGCGCCGACGATCGGCCCGACGGTCGGCGGTTATCTCAGCCACGCCTTTTCCTGGCACTGGCTGTTCCTCGTCAACATCGTTCCCGGCATCATCGTGACGATCGTGACCTGGAATTTCATCGATTTCGACAAGCCGCAGCTTTCGCTGATGAAGAAGTTCGACTGGTTCGGCCTTGCCGCCATGGCCGTCTTCCTCGGCGCGCTGGAATATGTGCTCGAAGAGGGCAATGCCAACGACTGGTTCAACGACGAGCACATCGTGCTGGGCGCCGTCGCCTCGGTGATCGGGGGGCTGATCTTCTTCTATCGGGTCTTCTCGGTCGAGTTCCCGGTGGTGGACCTGCGTGCCTTTTCCAACCGAAATTTCGCCTTCGGCTCGCTCTTTTCCTTCGTCATGGGCATCGGCCTTTACGGGCTCACCTATATCTATCCGCTCTATCTCGGGCGCATCCGCGGCTATGATTCGCTGATGATCGGCGAGACCATGTTCGTCAGCGGCCTCACCATGTTCTTCACCGCGCCCATTGCCGGGGCGCTGTCGAGCCGCATGGACCCGCGGTTCATGATGATGATCGGTTTCGCGAGCTTCTCCTACGGCACCTGGATCATGAGCAGCCTCACGGTGGACTGGGATTTCTACGAGTTGCTCGTGCCGCAGATCCTGCGTGGTTTCGGCCTGATGATCTGCATGGTGCCGATCAACAATGTGGCGCTCGGCACGCTGTCGCCGGACAAGGTTCGCGGCGCCTCCGGCGTGTTCAACCTGACGCGCAACCTCGGCGGTGCCGTGGGGCTCGCGATCATCAACACGATCCTCACCCAGCGCCAGCAGGAGCATTATGCCCGGCTCTCCGAGCATGTGCAGTGGGGCAATCCGGAAGCCATGGACCAGATGCGCAACATGGCGGCGACCTATACGTCACACGGCCTCGATGGCGCGACCATCGCCATCCAGAAGATGGCCGGCCTCGTGCAGCGGCAGGCAACAATCCTGTCCTTCGCGGATGTCTTCGTCCTGCTGACGGTGCTGTTCGGCTCCCTCGTGTTTTGCGCCTTCATCATCAAGAAACCCCAGGCCGTCGGCGGCGGCGGTGGTGGCGGGCACTGAGCCTCGGACCAATCGACATTCAGCCCATGCCGGCCTGCAAACAGCGATTTTCCGCGCTTCCGGTGCTCACGTACTGAAAGTACGCTGCGCTCCGGGTCACGGAAACTCACCATTTTCGGCACGGCCTGGGCTGAATGTCGATTGGTCCTAAACGCTCAGCGTCCCGCTCATCACCGGCACACAGGCGCCGCCGATGCGGACGGTGTGTCGGTCGACGACCTCGACGGACAGCAGGCTCGGCCGCTGCATGTCGATGCCCTGCGCCACCTGGAAACGCCGCGGCATGCCGCCCTCCAGGCTGGCGATCAGCGCGCAGGCTGCCGCCGTGGCACTTCCCGTTGCGGGGTCCTCCGGCAGGCCGTCGAAGGGCGCGAACATGCGGGCGGTGAAATCCACCGTGCCGTCGTCTTCCCGCCGTTCCCGGCAGTAAAGATAGATGGCATCGGCACCATCCGCCGGCAGGATGGCGGAAAAGGCCGAGAGGTCCGGCTTGGCGCGCTGCAGGGCCTCGCGCGTGGCGATTTCGACGACGATGAACGGCAGGCCGACCGAGGCGATGCAGGGCTGGTGCAGGCCGAGCGCGATATCCGCCTCCGAGAGCGACAGGCAGGCGGCAACGCTTTCGGGCGCGATGCTGCGCCCAACGGACAGCGGCTGCGGCGCGGTCAATTGAACCTGGTCGACCTCGCCGTCTTCGCGCAGGATCTGCGCCCGCACGAGCCCCGCCGCCTCCTCGAAGACGAATTCCTCCACCGGTCCGGCCTCTTCCATTGCCGCCAGCACATAGGCGGTGCCGACATTGGGATGGCCGGCGAAGGGCACCTCGACGGTCGGCGTGAAGATGCGCACATGCGCCGTATGCCGGCCGTCTTTCGGGCGCAGCACGAAGCTCGTCTCGGAATAGTTGAACTCCCGGGCGACCATCTGCATCTCTTCGCCGGTCAGGCCATCGGCATCGAGCACGACGGCGAGCGGATTGCCGCCGAACCGGGTCCGGGTGAACACATCGACCGTGTGAAAACGCAGCTTCATCATCCGCCTCCCTGAAAGCTTGGTGGTAACAAGTCGGAAGGCATCGCTCAAGGCTACATCGTTCGGCCTCTGTACGCCGGCGCCATCCTGCCTCAAAATGCGGGGGATCAGTTTGCGCCGGAGATCCGCATGCCCTTCCAGCCCACCCGCCGCCATCTCCTGACCGGGGCCGCCGGCCTCGGCCTGTCCTTCGCCTTGCCCCGCATGCCTCTTCTTGCGCAAACCCCGCGGCCGGCGACGGATGCGACCTTTCTCTTCTCCTGCGATGTGCATGCCTGCCTCGTCTCGGCCGACAGCCTCAGCCCCAATTGTGCGGATGAGGGCAAGACGGATGCGGCGCTGCTCCGGCATGTCGCGGCGGTGAACGCCGTCGGCGGTCTCGTCTGGCCGGCGGAGATCGACGGCAAGCCGTCCGGTCTTGCGAGCGCCGGCACGCGCATCGCCACGCCGCTCGGCCTCGTGCTCGGCGGCGACATGACGGATGACGGCGGCGGGCAGGTGAAGGTGCCGGGCGAGGGGCGCCAGCTCCAGCAATTCGCCAGCCGCTACCAGCAGGGCACCGGCCCGGACCGGGTGCACTATCCCGTCTATAACGGCCTCGGCAATCACGATCTCGACCAGGATGGCGCGCCGCCGCATCTTGACTGGTATCGCCGCGAACTGCGCGACTATGTCGAGCTGAACCATCGCTCGACCGTGTTCTACAAGGCGCCGGTGCCCGTGACGAACTACGATATCGATTCCGACAACTATTCCTGGGATTGGGGCGGGCTGCATCTTGTGCAGCTCCAGCGTTTCGGCGGGGACGACACGAAGGGCGCGATCAGCGGCCTGCCCTGGCTCCAGCAGGACCTCTCCACCTATGCCGCGGATGGCCGGCCGGTCGTGCTCTTCCAGCATTACGGCTGGGATCAGTTTTCCACCGAGCATTGGGACCCGGCGGCAAAGACCTTCGATCCGCATGGCGCCGGCCCGGCGCACTGGTGGAGCGACGAGGAGCGCGCCGGTCTCATCGCCACGCTGAAAAACCACAATGTCGTCGGCATCTTCCACGGTCATGAACATCCGACGCCGATGATCTACAACCGCGAGGGCTATGACATCTTCAAGCCCATCGCGACCTTCCTCGGCGGCTTCGCGCTCGTCCGCATCACCGACACCGTCATGGATGTCGCGCTCGCCCATGCGGGACAGAGTCCGGGCGATGTCGTCTTCACCCACGCGTTCAGCAAGCGCCTCTAAAGTGAAAAATGCGCTCGAATCCACCGCGTGAAAATTTCTGATTTACGTACATCAAAAATTCCTCTAAAGGGTCTCGGCACGGAGGAGAGATGAGACCCACGGTTCACGATATTGCCGATACGGCGGGCGTCAGCCTTGCGACGGTTGACCGCGTTCTGAACGACCGGCCGGGTGTGCGCGGGGTGACGAAGGCCAAGGTCGAGGCGGCGATTGCGACGCTCGGCTATGTGCGCGACGTGGCGGCGGCGAACCTGGCGAAGAGCCGCGTCTACCCGCTCGTCTTCATCCTACCTGCCGGCGACAACCCCTTCATGCGCGGGCTAGAGGCGGAGGTTCGGCGCGCCGGCTTTCATTCGGCGGCCGAGCGCACGCGGCTTTCCGTCGTGCCGGTGCCGGCCTTCGATGCCGCGGCGCTGGTCGCCGCGATCGATGGGGCAGTCGCCGATCAGGTCTCCGGCATCGCCGCCGTTGCGGTCGATGCGCCGGAGGTTGCAGCGGCGATCGGCCGGGCGCATGCGGCCGGCGTTCCTGTCGTCACGCTCGTCTCCGATCTTGCAAATTCCGGCCGCGATCATTTCGTCGGCGTCGATAACGTCGCCGCCGGCCGCACCGCCGGCAGCCTGATGGGCCGTTTTCTCGGCAACCGTCCAGGCCCCGTCGCCGTACTCGCCGGCTCTATGCGCGTGCGCGACCACCGCGAACGCCTCGATGGCTTCCTTGCCACGATCGCGGAGATGCCGGTCGGCCGCGCGGTGCTGCCGGTGCTGGAAGGGCAGGACGATCCCAAACTGTCACTGTCGCTGGTATCCGGCTGCCTCGCGTCCACGCCGGATCTGGCCGGCATCTACAGCCTCGGCGCCGGCAACCAGGGCCTCGTCGCGGCCCTCGCCGACAGGACGGATCTCTGCGTCATCGCCCACGAGCTGACGGCGCACACCCGCGCAGCCCTCGAAACCGGCATCATCGACGCCGTGCTCAACCAGGATGCCGGCCACGAGGTGCGCAGCGCCATCCGCGTGTTGCGGGCCAAGGCGGACGGCCTGCCGGTGATTGCCGCGCAGGAGCGCATCCGCCTCGACATCTTCATCAAGGACAACCTCCCGGCCGGCCCGGACGAGGACGATAACAACTAGGGAGCAACACCATGTATCTCGGGATCGACCTCGGTACATCCGGCGTCAAGGCCATGCTGATCGACGCCGACCAGGCCGTCATCGGCTCCGCCTCCAGCAAGGAGGTCACGACCACCCGCCCGCATGCCGGCTGGTCGGAACAGGACCCGGCCGACTGGATTCGCGCGACGGAGGAGGCGATCGCCGGCCTGCGCGCCGCCCACCCCGCAGAACTGGCGGCCGTGCGCGGCATCGGCCTTTCCGGCCACATGCACGGCGCGACCCTGCTCGACGGCGAGGACAAGGTGCTGCGCCCCTGCATCATGTGGAACGACACGCGCAGCCACCGCGAGGCGGCGGCGCTCGATGCCGATCCGCGCTTCCGCAAGATCACCGGCAACATCGTCTTCCCCGGTTTCACCGCGCCGAAACTTGCCTGGGTGAAGGCGAACGAACCGGATCTCTTCGCCAAAATCCGCTGGGTCCTGCTGCCGAAGGACTTTTTGCGCGTCTGGCTCACCGGCGAGCACATGTCGGAAATGTCGGATTCCGCCGGCACCGCCTGGCTCGATACGGGTGCCCGCAAATGGTCCGGTGACTTGCTCGCCGCGACCGGGCTTGAAGAGCGCCAGATGCCGACGCTCGTCGAAGGCACCGACGCCGCCGGCACCTTGCGGCCGGAATTGGCCGCGAAATGGGGGCTTGGCGAGGGCATTATCGTTGCCGGCGGGGCGGGGGACAATGCCGCCTCTGCCTGTGGCATGGGCACGGTCCGCGAGGGCGCGGCCTTCGTCTCGCTCGGCACTTCCGGCGTGCTTTTCGCAGCCAATGCGACATACCTGCCGAACCCCGAAAGCGCCGTGCACGCCTTCTGCCACGCGCTGCCGAACACCTGGCACCAGATGGGCGTCATCCTCTCGGCCACCGACGCGCTGAACTGGCATTCGCGCGTCACCGGCGCGTCCGCCGCCGACCTTACCGGGGAACTCGGCGAGACGCTCAAGGCGCCATCCGGCGTCACCTTCCTGCCCTATCTTTCGGGCGAGCGCACGCCGCACAATGACGCGGCGATCCGCGGCGCCTTCCTCGGCCTTGGCCATGAAAGCGGCCGCGCGGTGCTGACGCAGGCGGTGCTGGAAGGCGTGTCCTTCGCCATCCGCGACATCCTGGAAGCGCTGAAATCCGCCGGCACGCAGCTTTCCCGCGTCACCGCCATCGGTGGCGGGTCGCGCTCGCGCTACTGGCTGAAATCCATTGCCACGGCGCTCGACCTGCCCGTCGACCTGCCGGCGGACGGCGATTTCGGTGCCGCTTTCGGCGCCGCACGCCTCGGTCTCATCGCCGCGACGGGTGCCGACCCGGTCGCGGTGTGCAGTGCACCGGCGACAGCCGAGACCATCGAACCCGAGGCGGCGCTCACGGCCGCCTATGAGGATGCCTATCAGCGCTACCGCCGCCTCTACCCGGCAATCCGCGCCGCTTACTGACCGAACAAACACATCAGAGGAGACACCCATGGCCACCGGCTTCTTCGGCGATATCGCCAAGATCAAGTATGAAGGTCCCGAAAGCACCAACCCGCTCGCCTTCCGTCACTACAATCCCGATGAAATCGTTGCGGGCAAGCGCATGGAAGACCACCTGCGCTTCGCCGTCGCCTATTGGCATACCTTCGTCTGGCCGGGCGGCGATCCCTTCGGCGGGCAGACCTTCCAGCGCCCGTGGTTCGAGGATTCGATCCAGGCGGCGAAGCTGAAGGCCGACGTCGCCTTCGAATTCTTCCAGCTGCTCGGCGTGCCCTTCTACTGCTTCCACGACGCCGACGTGCGGCCGGAAGGCAAGGATTTCGTCGAGAACACCAAGAACCTCAACGAGATCGTCGACTATTTCGAGAAGAAGCAGGCCGAGACCGGCGTCAAGCTGCTCTGGGGCACCGCCAACCTCTTCTCCAACCGCCGCTACATGGGCGGTGCGGCGACCAATCCGGATCCGGATATCTTCGCCTTCGCCGCTGCGACGGTAAAGACCTGCATCGACGCCACCCATCGCCTCGGCGGCGACAATTACGTGCTGTGGGGCGGCCGCGAAGGTTACGAGACCCTGCTCAACACCAATATCGGCCAGGAGCTCGACCAGCTCGGCCGCTTCGTCAACATGGTCGTCGAATACAAGCACAAGATCGGCTTCAAGGGCGCGATCCTCATCGAGCCGAAGCCGCAGGAGCCGACCAAGCACCAGTACGACTACGACGTCGCCACCGTCTACGGCTTCCTCAAGAAGTATGGCCTGGAAAACGAGGTGAAGCTCAACATCGAGCAGGGCCACGCCATCCTCGCCGGCCATTCCTTCGAGCATGAACTGGCGCTCGCCAATGCGCTCGGCGTCTTCGGTTCCATCGACATGAACCGCAACGACTACCAGTCAGGCTGGGACACCGACCAGTTCCCCAACAACGTGCCGGAAATGGCGCTGGCCTACTACCAGGTCCTCGCCGGCGGCGGTTTCACGTCGGGCGGCACCAACTTCGACGCTAAACTGCGCCGCCAGTCGATCGACCCGGCGGACCTGTTGATCGGCCATATCGGCGGCATGGATTGCTGCGCACGCGGCCTGCGGGCGGCGGCGAAGATGATCGAGGACAAGGCGCTCTCCGCGCCGCTCGCCGATCGTTATGCCGGCTGGCAGAAGCCCGAGGCGCAAAAGATCCTGTCCGGCGGTTCCTCGCTGGAAGCGCTGGAAGCCTATGTGCTCAAGGACGGCATCAACCCGGAGCCGCGCTCCGGCAAGCAGGAGCTTCTGGAAAACGTGGTCAACCGCTACGTCTGACCGAACACTTCCCGACGATAACAAGAGGGCGCCTACCGGCGCCCTTTTTGTTTGCGAAGTCATGCCTCACGTAAGGTAAGATATACTTTTGCCGGCGTAAAATGAGTTTACTACGACCTTCGTATATATTGGTGTGTTTGATAACAATAAGCGAGCAATCCATATAAATTTGCGATTCAATTGCGCTTTGTCAATTCTGTTTTAAGTAATCCATCGACGACTATAGTGTTTGTTTACTGTCTCCTGCAAAAAATCGCGACAGGCTGGATGCGAGAATCCCGATTCGGGACTTGGCGCCAGTCGCCATTCCAACAGCTTGAGGATTTGTCCGATGTCAGCGCAGGATGCCAAGACCCAGCAACTGAATGAACGCCTGCAGTTCGTCGCGCTCGACGGTGGCCAGCGCGATGCCCTGAAGCGGGCGCTGCCGACGATTTCCGCCTCGCTCGACGGCGCGCTCGACATCTTCTACCGCAAGGCCCGCGCCATGCCGGAAACGGCCCGCTTCTTTTCCAGCGAGGCGCATATCCAGAGCGCCAAGGGCCGGCAGGCCAAGCATTGGGAGCTGATCGGCTCGGCGCGCTTCGATGCACAATATGTCGATGCCGTCACGATGATCGGCCGCACGCATGCCCGTCTTGGCCTGGAGCCGCGCTGGTATATCGGCGGTTATGCGCTGATCCTCGAAGCGATCGTCGAGAGCGTCGTCGCCAGGCATCTCGATGGTTTCCTCTACCGCAAGAAGGCGGCGGCGCTCGGCGAGGAGATTTCGGCCATCGTCAAGGCGGCGCTGGTCGATATGGACTATGCGATCTCGGTCTATCTGGAGGCCCTTCAGGAGGAGCGCGAGAAGGTGGAGGCCGAGCGGCAGGTGCTGAATGCCGAGCAGGAGGAGGCGCTCGGCGCGCTCGACACCTCGCTCAACCGTCTTGCCGGCGGCGACCTGACCGCTGCCATCACCAGGCCGCTCGCCCCGCAGTTCGAGGGCCTGCGCTCCAATTTCAATGCCGCGATCGACAAGCTCGACGACACACTCGGCGCCATCGTGACGGCGGCGGAGGATGCGGCCGGCAATTCCGGCGAGCTGGTCAACGCCACGGACGACATGGCGAAACGCACCGAGCAGCAGGCGGCCTCGCTGGAGGAAACCGCGGCTGCGGTCGAGCAGATCACCACCATTTCCCGCGAGGCGGCGCACCGGGCGGAGGAAGCGCGCCGCGTCGTCGGCAGCGCGACGGAAGAGGCGAAACGCTCCGGCGCGGTGGTCGAGCAGGCGGTTTCGGCGATGAGCGCGATCGAGGATTCGTCGCGCAAGATCACCCAGATCATCGGCGTCATCGACCAGATTTCCTTCCAGACCAACCTGCTCGCGCTGAATGCGGGCGTCGAGGCGGCGCGGGCGGGCGAGGCGGGCAAGGGGTTTGCGGTGGTGGCGCAGGAGGTGCGCGAACTCGCGCAGAAATCCGCGGATGCGGCCCGGGAGATCAAGGCGCTGATCGACAAGTCCTTCGAGGACGTGCTGCTCGGCGTGTCGCTGGTCAACAAGACCGGCGAGGCGCTGCACCATATCGGCGAGCAGGTGGTGCATATCAACGGGCATATCGACGCGATCGCCAGCTCGGCCCGCGAGCAATCCGCTGGCATCTCCGAAATCAACAAGGCGGTCGGCAGCATGGACCAGATGACCCAGCAGAACGCCGCAATGGTGGAAGAAACCAATGCGGCCACGCACAATCTCATGCAGATCAGCACGACGCTGAAGGGGTTGGTCGACCGGTTCACGGTGTCGGCGGGGCGGGGGGAGCGGGCGGCCAAGGCGGGCCAGCGCCGCTACCGCTAAGGCTCCCGCCTTGAGGGGGAGATGTCCGGCAGGACAGAGGGGGATAGGCCTACCGCTTCTGAAACCGCCGCGAAGGTGCCGTGACCGAGTTCCGCACGATCAGGTCCGGCCGCAACAGGATCTCGGTTTCCGGCGGTTCGCTGCCGGAAAGCAGTTCAAGCAGCAGCGCCATGGCGCTCTTGCCGATGGCGGTGCGGGGTTGGCGGATGGTGGTGAGGGAGGGCGTCATGAAGGTTGCCTGCGGCACGTCGTCGAAGCCGGTGACGGAAAAGTCGCCGGGAATGTCGTAGCCGCGGGCGCCAAGGCCGATCATCACGCCGATCGCCGTCTGGTCGTTGACGCACATGAAGGCGGTGGGCAGCGTGTCGCGCATGAAGAGCTGTTCGAGTGCGAGGCGCCCGCTTTCGATCGTGCCGTCGCCTTCCAGGATGGTGCGCTCGCCGGGTGGCACGCCGGCGGCATCGAGCCCGGCATCGTAGCCCTGGCGGCGGCGGCTATAGGCGAGGCGCGTGCGCGAATCGCCGATGAAGGCGATCTTGCGGTGGCCTTCGGCGACCAGCAGATCGACCGCCTTGCGCGCGCCCTCGATATCGTCGACGCCGACATAGGGAATGCCGCCATTGTAGACCGGCTCGAAGACGCCGACGCTCGGCGGCAGGCGGGCCGTCATGGACTGGTGGCCGAAGGGCAGGATGCCGGTGAACAGGATCAGCCCGGCCGCCTGGTTGGAATTCAGGAATTTCAGATATTCGAGCCCGCGCTGCGGGTCGTTGTGGGTATGGCCGATTAGGATGCCGTAGCCGTGCGAGCGTGCCTCGTTTTCCAGGCCCACCAGAATGTTGGAGAAATTCGGGTCGCCGATATCGGGCGCCACGACGAGAATCATGTTCGACCGGCCGAGGCGCAGGCTGCGCGCCATGGCGTTCGTCGTATAGCCGGTGATGGCGATGGCCTGGTTGACCTTCAGCCGCGTCGAATTCGCCACCTTTTCCGGCGTGTGGATCGCCCGGGAAACGGTCGCGATCGAGACTTGCGCGATCCGCGCGACATCTTCGATCGTGGCGGGGCTGGAAGATGACACTCTATTTTCTCACTCGGCTCGCGTTGCGGCGACACTACACAGACTTGTCTGACGGTCAAACGGCGCTTGGTGAAAATTGCGGATATCCAGTGATGTAAACCTTTACATAGATCATGTAAAGGTTTACATCATGGCTCAAGCGGTCGAGGAGCCGCAGGGAGGAAATCATGAATCCGGACGCTGCCGACGGGGCTCCCGTCGTTCTTTCCGCGCGCCGCATCAGCAAGTCTTTCAGCGGCGTGCAGGTGCTTTTCAGCGTCAATTTCGAGCTTCGCGCCGGCGAAATCCATGCTCTGATGGGCGAGAACGGCGCGGGAAAATCGACGCTCGTCAAGATCCTGTCCGGCTTCGAACAGCCGACCTCCGGCGAAATCCTCCTCGATGGCCAGCCGGTGAAACTGCCGCCGAACGGGCAGGCGGAATCGCTCGGCATCGTCATCATCCATCAGGAATTCAACCTCGCCGAACACCTGACCGTGACCGAGAGCCTGTTCCTTGGCCGCGAGGTGACGCGCTACGGCATGCTCGACCGAAAGTTCATGCGCGGCGAGACGCGCCGCGTGCTCGACCAGCTCGGTTCGCATGTCGACGAGAATGCGATGATCAGTTCGCTGTCGATCGCCGACAAGCAGATGGTGGAAATCGCCAAGGCGATCAGCCGCGATGCGCGCATCATCTTCATGGACGAGCCGACCGCCGTGCTCTCCCGCGAGGAGACCAATTACCTGTTCCGCCAGGTGCGCAAGCTGCGGGAAAAGGGCACATCCTTCGTCTTCGTCTCGCACAAGCTCGACGAGGTGATGGAACTCACCGATCGCGTCACGGTGCTGCGCGACGGGCAATGGATCAAGACGGCGCCGACCAGCATTCTCGACGGCGAGTCGATTGCGCAGTTGATGGTCGGCCGCGAGCTTTCCAGCCTGTACCCGTCCAAGCAGGAGCCGAGCATCGACGAGGAGGTGACACTCTCCGTCGAGGGGCTCACGACGCATTACGTCAAGGATGCAAGCTTCGAGGTGCGCAAGGGCGAGATCCTCGGCTTTTCCGGCCTGATCGGCTCCGGCCGCACGGAGCTGATGGAGGCGGTGGCGGGGCTCCGCTCGCGCCTTTCCGGAGAAGTTTTGGTGCGCGGCGAGAGCGTGCCCGGCGGGGACGTGCATGCCGCCAACCGCGTCGGCATCGCCTATATGACCAAGGACCGCAAGCACAAGGGCCTGCTTCTCAACTCCCGCATGACCGCGAACCTGACGCTGCAATCGCTCGATCGGCATGGCCGCTATGGCTATCTCAATCCGAAAAGCGAGGCGGAGGCGCTGGAGCGCGCGCGCCGGCGCTTCGATATTCGCGTACGCGACGGCCGGGTCGTTGCCGGGCGCATGTCGGGCGGCAACCAGCAGAAGCTGCTGCTCGCCAAGGTCATGGAGACCGAACCGGACATCATCATCATCGACGAGCCGACACGCGGCATCGATGTCGGCACCAAGCAGCAGATCTATCATTTCATTTCCGCACTTGCCCGCGACGGCAAGTCGATCATCGTCGTCTCTTCCGAGATGCCGGAGATCATCGGGCTCTGCACGCGCGTCGCCGTGATGCGGGAAGGGCGGATCGTCGGCATTCTCGAAGGCGAGGAAATCTCCGAACAGGAGATCATGCGCTATTCGGCAGGGTTGAAGAAGAAGGCCGCCGCCTGAGCTATCGGCCGGGTGGCATCAAACAACAAATTACGTCGGGGACGAACATGACGGCAGGCGAAGACGCGGTCGAAACGAAGAGCAGGGGCCGCAGCTGGCGGGATATCGATCTGAGGGCCGTCGCGCCCTTTGCAGCGCTGGCGCTGCTTCTGATCGTCGGCGCGCTGGTCAATCCCAACTTCATCGGCATCAACAACCTGGCGAACGTCGCGACGCGCAGCGCCTTCATCGCGATCATCGCGGTGGGCGCCACCTTCGTCATCTCGTCGGGCGACCTCGACCTTTCGGTTGGCTCCATGGTGGCCTTCGTCGCCTCGATCATGATCATCTTCATGAATTCCGGCGCGATCGCCGATCCGGGCCTCATGCTGGCGGCCGCGGTCGTGCTGACCATGGTCATCGGCGGGGCCTGCGGTCTGGCGAACGGCCTCATCACCACCGTCGGCCGGATCGAGCCCTTCATCGCCACGCTCGGCACGATGGGCATCTATCGCGGCCTGACCACCTGGCTGTCGCAGGGCGGCGCGATCACGCTGCGCGAGCCGGAATTGCAGGCGCTCTATCGCCCGGCCTATTTCGGCTACATCCTCGGCGTGCCGGTGCCGATCGTCGTCATCCTCGCCGTCACGGCCGTCGCGGCCTTCATTCTCTACCGCACGCGTTACGGCCGCCATGTGGTGGCGGTGGGTTCGAACAGCGACGTCGCGCGCTATTCCGGCATTCCGGTCAACCGCGTGCGCACCATCGCTTTCGTCATCCAGGGCCTCTGCGTCGCCATTGCCGTGCTGCTCTATGTGCCGCGCCTCGGCTCCACCTCGGCCACCACCGGCATCCTGTGGGAGTTGCAGGCGATCACCGCGGTCGTCGTCGGCGGCACGGCGCTGAAGGGCGGGGCGGGGCGCGTCTGGGGCACGATCTGCGGCGCCTTCATTCTCGAACTGGTCGGCAACATTATGCTGCTCTCCAACTTCATCAGCGAATATCTGATCGGGGCCATCCAGGGCGCGATCATCATCATTGCGATGCTCGTCCAGCGCTCGCTGGTGCGGAAGTCGTAAACCTCTAGCCGGGTCCACAGGTCGCCCGGCCGCGAAGTAAAGACCTGCATTTGGGAGGAAACTCATGCGCAAGAAACTATTGGGCCTGACGGTTGCCGCGATGGCGCTGGTGGCCGGGGTCGTCCACGCACAGGAAGAAAAGAAGGTAACGATCGGCGTTTCGATCCCGGCCGCCGACCACGGCTGGACGTCCGGCGTCGTCTTCCATGCCGAACGCGTCGCCAAGCTCCTCATGGAGCGTAATCCGGGCCTCAACGTCATCGTCAAGACCTCCCCGGACCCGGCAAGCCAGGCGAATGCCGTGCAGGACCTCGAAACGCAGGGCATCGACGCGCTCGTCATCCTGCCGACCGATCCGGATCCGCTGGTCAACGCCATCAAGGAAGTCAAGGGCAAGGGCACGTTTGTCGCCCTCGTCGACCGTGCGCCGAGCACCAACGACAATTCCGTGCGTGACCTCTACGTCGCCGGCAACAACTTCGCGCTCGGCCAGACGGCCGGCGAATATATCAAGACCACGACGCCGGAAGCTGAAGTCGTCGTCATCCGCGGCCTGCCGATCCCGATCGACCAGGAACGCCAGGACGGCTTCGACAAGGGCGTCGAAGGCTCCGGCGTCAAGATTCTCGACCGCCAGTACGGCAACTGGAACCGCGACGATGCCTTCAAAGTCATGCAGGACTACCTGACCAAATACCAGAAGATCGACGTCGTATGGTGCCAGGACGACGACATGGCCGTCGGCGTGCTCCAGGCCATCGAACAGGCCGGCCGCACAGACATCCAGTATGTCATCGCCGGTGCCGGTTCGAAGGAAATGATCAAGAAGGTCATGGACGGCGACAAGATGATCCCGGTCGACGTGCTCTATCCGCCGGCAATGGTGGGCACGGCGCTCGAGATGACCGTCGCCAACTTCTACGGCCAGGTTCCGGTGCGCGGCGTCTACACGATCGACGCGACGCTGGTGACCAAGGAGAACGCGAAGGACTTCTACTTCCCGGATTCCCCGTTCTGATCTGACAGCAATCGAGCCGCCCGGGACATGATGACCCGGGCGGTTTATTTTGCTGGTTTGCAAGCCCACGCTCCATTCTCGACGTCATCCTCGGGCTTGACCCGAGGATCCACTCTTCAGCAGAGGCCCATGGATCCTCGGGTCAAGCCCGAGGATGACGGAGGAGAGGTAGGGTGTTGCCAGCCCTAATGTCACAAGCGCTTTTTGCCGCGCGACGGTGATTTCAGCATTGCCCGACCCGCCAAAGGCCGATAGCTTTCCGCACGTTGCGGTACGTACCGCAAAAATATCTTCGACTGGCCGCCCGGTGCGGTCAGGTCCATGGGAGGAAGTCACCGATGAAGACGATCAAGGGCCCGGCCCTGTTTCTCGCGCAGTTTGCCGGCGATGCCGCGCCGTTCAATTCCTGGGACTCGATCACCAAATGGGCTGCCGATATCGGCTACAAGGGCGTGCAAGTCCCGACCTGGGATGCGCGCCTCATCGACCTGAAGAAGGCCGCGGAATCCAAGACCTATTGCGACGAATTCGCCGGCAAGGCGCGCGAAAACGGCGTTGAGGTCACCGAGCTTTCCACCCATCTCCAGGGCCAGCTCGTCGCCGTGCATCCCGCCTATGACGAAGCCTTCGACGGTTTTGCGGCGCCGGAAGTGCGCGGCAATCCGAAGGCGCGCCAGGCCTGGGCGGTGGAGCAGGTGAAGATGGCGCTGACCGCCTCCAAGCATCTCGGCCTCGATGCCATGGCAAGCTTTTCCGGCGCGCTCGCCTGGCCCTTCGTCTATCCCTGGCCGCAGCGGCCGGCCGGCCTCGTCGAGACCGCCTTCGACGAGCTTGCGAAACGCTGGAAGCCGATCCTCGACCATGCCGAGGACAACGGCGTCGACGTCTGCTACGAGATCCATCCGGGCGAGGACCTGCACGACGGCATCACCTACGAGATGTTTTTGGAGCGCACCGGCAACCATGCCCGCGCCTGCATGCTCTACGACCCGTCGCACTACGTGCTGCAGTGCCTCGACTATCTCGACAATATCGACATCTACAAGGACCGCATCCGCATGTTCCATGTGAAGGATGCCGAGTTCAACCCGACCGGCCGGCAGGGCGTCTATGGCGGTTTCCAGGGCTGGGTCAACCGCGCCGGCCGCTTCCGTTCGCTGGGTGATGGCCAGGTGGATTTCGGCGCGGTCTTCTCCAAGATGGCGGCCAATGATTTTGCCGGCTGGGCCGTGGTCGAATGGGAATGCGCGCTGAAGCACCCGGAGGACGGCGCGCGCGAGGGGGCGGAATTCGTCAAGGCGCATATCATCCGCGTCACGGAGAAGGCGTTTGACGATTTCGCCGATTCCGGCACCGATGAGGCCGCCAACCGCCGTATGCTCGGACTTTAAGGAGGAATACCCATGGCAATCGAAGGAAGCGCAAGCGAAGCGCGGGAGAGCCGCATTCGGCTCGGCATGGTCGGCGGCGGCTCCGGCGCCTTCATCGGCGCGGTGCACCGCTTTGCCGCGCGGCTCGACGATCACTACGAACTGGTTGCCGGTGCATTGTCGTCCTCGGCGGAAAAAGCCGCGCAGTCGGCGCGTGAACTCGGGCTCGATCCGTCGCGCAGCTATGGCAGCTTCAAGGAAATGGCGATCCGCGAGGCGAAGCTGAAGAACGGCATCGAGGCGGTGGCGATCGTCACGCCGAACCATGTGCACTACGAGGCGGCCAAGGAATTCCTGAAGCGCGGCATCCACGTCATCTGCGACAAGCCGCTGACCTCGACGCTGTCGGACGCCCGCAAGCTGAAGAAGCTGGCGGAGGAGAGCGGCGCGCTCTTCGTTCTGACGCACAATTACACCGGCTATCCGATGGTCCGCCAGGCGCGCGAGATGATCGCGAATGGCGAACTCGGCACGATCCGCCTCGTGCAGATGGAATATCCGCAGGACTGGCTGACGGAAGACATCGAATCGGGTGGCCAGAAGCAGGCGGCCTGGCGCACGGACCCGACGAAATCGGGTGCTGGCGGCTCCACCGGCGATATCGGCACCCATGCCTACAATCTCGGCTGCTTCGTCTCGGGCCTCGACCTTGCCGAGCTTTCCGCCGATCTCGACAGCTTCGTGCCGGGCCGTCGGCTCGATGACAACGCCCATGTCATGATGCGTTTCAAGGAAAAGGACGGTGTCGCCGCCAAGGGCATGCTCTGGTGCAGCCAGGTCGCGCCCGGCCACGAGAACGGCCTGAAGGTGCGCGTCTACGGCACCAAGGGCGGCATCGAATGGGTGCAGGCCGATCCGAATTACCTGTGGTACACGCCCTTCGGCGAGCCGAAGCGCCTGATCACCCGCAACGGTGCGGGCGCCGGTGCTGCGGCCGCGCGCATGAGCCGCGTGCCCTCCGGCCATCCGGAAGGCTATCTCGAAGGCTTCGCCAACATTTATTCGGAAGCCGCGCGCGCCATCCACGCCAAGCGCAACGGCACAACGCTCGATCCCGCCGTCGTCTATCCGACGGTGGACGATGGCCTCAAGGGCATGGTCTTCGTCGATGCCTGCGTGCAGTCCTCGAAGAAGAACGGTGCCTGGGTGAAGGTCTAGGCAAAGCCGCCGGCTGCCGCGCCATCGCGGCGGCCGGTGTTCCCGTCAGGGAAAAATGCTGCCGAGGCGGAGCACCAGTTTCTTGTCGAACAGGTGGCCGCGGTCGTACATCCAGTTCAGCGCGTCGCGTGTCGTCCACGGCCGCTTGTAGGGGCGCGTGCTGGTCAGCGCCTCGAAGACGTCGCAGACGGTGGCGAGGCGGATTTCCGGGCTGAGCTGTTCGGCCTTGAGGCCGAGCGGGTAGCCGCTGCCGTCGAGCATCTCGTGGTGGTAGCGGCAAATGTCGAGCACGGTATCGGAGACGTTGCCCTGTTTCTTCAAGAGGCGGTAGCCGATCTCCGGATGGCCGCGCACCAGGCGTCTTTCGTCCGTATCGAGCCCGCCTTTCTTGTTGAGGATGGCGTTCGGCACCATCAGCTTGCCGACATCGTGCAGCAGGCCGGCGACGCCCAGCTCCCGCACCGCGCCGTCCTCATAATGCATCAGGCGGGCGAGCCGCATCATCAGCGCGCTTACGGCCAGCGAATGCACATAGGTGCCTTCGTCCTTGGTCTTCAGCCGGGTGACCTTCAAAAAGATATCCGGCGCTGCGTCGATGCGGTCGGAAATATCGTCGGCGACCGGCCCGAGCGCCTCGATTTCAAGCTGGCCGGCTTGGGCGGCGGCAAAACTCTCGCGCAGCGACCGGGCGGATTGCGCCACCGTCTCGGTGGTGAGCTTGCGCTCCTCGGCCTGCTTTTGCGCGGGCGAGGGGGCGGTGGCCGTGTCGATGTCGACGGTGCTCTTTTGCGGATTGACCAAAGCATAGGCGGCGGAGGTGGCGAGGATGGCGCGCACGGTCTCATCGGACTGCACGAGGAACCGCCGGTCCGAAAACTCGGCGTTTGGGCATTCCACCGATTCCACGAACATGCCCTTGCGGACAAGATGCTTTGGAATTCGCCGTACCACGTAAGTGTCTCCGTCCCAAGCCATGGGCACTTTAAAGGGCAAGGTCCTAACCTTCGTTTAAGGAATGGCTGATTAATACGCGCCCGGGTGAGGTGGATTGACGGCTGCCAATCTGGTCGTGCAGGCCATGAAGACCATTGATTTTTGTTGAAAACGGCAATACTGCAACGTTGCAGTAGGCTCGCGGGCGTCCCTCCCGCCGCATTTCAGAGACGATGACGATGGATCCCAAGGCGCTTGCCGGACGTTTTCCCGGCGATTTCGTGTTCGGCGTGGCGACGGCCGCCTTCCAGATCGAGGGGGCGACGAAGACCGATGGCCGCAAGCCGTCGATCTGGGATGCCTTTTCCAACATGCCCGGCCGGGTCTTCGGGCGGCACAATGGCGACTTGGCCTGCGACCATTACAATCGGCTGGAGGAAGACCTCGACCTCATCCAGTCGCTCGGCGTCGAGGCCTATCGTTTCTCCATCGCCTGGCCACGCATCATTCCGGAAGGCACCGGGCCGGTAAACGAGAAGGGGCTGGATTTCTACGACCGCCTCGTCGACGGCCTGAAGGCGCGCGGCATAAAGGCTTTTGCGACGCTCTACCACTGGGACCTGCCGCTGATGCTGGCCGGCGACGGCGGCTGGACGGCGCGGCAGACGGCCTATGCCTTCCAGCGCTACGCAAAAACGGTCATCGCGCGGCTCGGCGACCGGCTGGATTCGGTGGCGACCTTCAACGAGCCCTGGTGCTCCGTCTGGCTCAGCCATCTCTACGGCATCCATGCGCCCGGCGAGCGCAACATGGATGCGGCGCTGCACGCCCTTCATTTCACCAACCTCGCGCACGGTCTCGGCGTCGCGGCCATCCGCTCCGAGCGGCCGACGCTTCCCGTCGGCCTCGTGCTGAACGCCCATTCCATCCATGCCGGCAGCGACGATGCTGCGGATCAGGCGGCCGCCGCCCGCGCCTTCGACTTCCACAATGGCGTCTTCTTCGGTCCGGTCTTCAAGGGCGAATATCCGGCATCCTTCCTCTCCGCGCTCGGCCACCGCATGCCGGCAATCGAGCCGGGCGACATGGAAACGATCAGCCAGAAGCTCGATTGGTGGGGTCTCAACTATTATACGCCCATGCGGGTTTCCAACGATCCGGCCGAGGGTGCGGAGTTCCCGGCGACGGTGCCGGCCCCGCCGGTCGCCGACGTCAAGACCGATATCGGCTGGGAGGTTTTTGCACCCGCGCTCGGCGATCTCATCCGCAAGCTCAATGCGGATTATGCGCTGCCCGATTGCTACATCACGGAAAACGGCGCCTGCTACAATATGGGCATCGAGGATGGTGCGGTGGACGACCAGCCGCGTCTTGACTACATCGCCGACCATCTCGGCATCACGGCGGACCTGATCGGCGAGGGCTATCCCATGCGCGGTTATTTCGCCTGGAGCCTGATGGACAATTTCGAGTGGGCGGAGGGCTACCGCATGCGCTTCGGCATCGTGCATGTGGACTATGAGACGCAGCAGCGCACCGTGAAGAAGAGCGGCCACTGGTACGCCGCGCTTGCCGGCCAGTTCCCGAAGGGCAACCATCGCACGACCTGAGGCTGTTATCCCTCGCATTGTCGCCTGTACTGTAAAGGATTCATAACGGTTCTGCCGCATCATCGCAGCTTGGTCGGAGAAGACGATGCTGCGACTTGCGCGCCACCTTTCTGGCATGATCGGCGCCCGACGGCTTGCGGTCGTTCTGGGCGTGCTCGCGTCGTTTGCCGTCGTCGTCAGCCTCGCCACCATTCTCGTCATGATGGCGCTCGGTTTCCTCGCGACCCGCGCGAACGAGCTCGACCAGGAGCGCACGCGTCAGACGGTGTATGGCGCGCTCTCCTCCATGCGCAGTTCCATGGTCACCACCGTGCGCGACTATTCGGTTTGGGACGATGCGGTAACGGCCGTTTACGGCAACGCCGACATGCCCTGGCTCACCACCAATATTGGGCTCGCGACAGAAGGCGGACCGCTTTTCGATACGGTTTTTATCGTCGATGAGAAGGGCGGCACCATCCTCGCCTACCGCGACGGCGCGCCCTTCGCGGCGGATGCACGCGCCTATGGCGGGGCGGCCTTCGTGGAGATGCAGCGAAAGATCCTGCATGCCGGCCTGGAGCCGGGTGAGGAACTGGGCGCCTTTCTGCAGACGCCGGACGGACCGGCGGTCGCGGCGGTCTCGGCCATCCGCCCGGTCTCCGATGCGGTGAAGGCGCCGGCGGATGCGCTGCGCACGCTCTTCATCATCCGGCATCTCACGCCGGCGCGCATCGCGCGCATTGCCGAAAACTTCCTGATCTCCGGCCTGATGCTGGAGGAGGGGTCTCCCGAGGGGCACAATGGCGTGGTCCTGACCGATCCCGACGGCAAGACGCTGGGCTTCCTCTCCTGGACGCCGAGTTCGCCCGGTGACCAGAGCTATGCGCAGGTGCGCCCGCTCGTCGTGCTGGCGCTCGCCGGCGTGATCTTCTTCTTCGCGCTGCTCGTGCTGACGGGGGCCGCCTTCGCGATCCGCCTCAAGGCCGATGAGAACACCGCACGCACCCAGGCCCTGACCGACCGGCTGAGCGGGCTCCGGAACCGCACCGGCCTCTATCTCGGCCTCGACGAACTGAATGCGCGTGCGATCGTCGAGGCGCGCGACGTGGTGATGCTCTATCTTGACCTCGACGGCTTCAAGGACGTCAACGATTTTTACGGCCATGCGGTCGGCGACCGGCTGATCCGAGGCGTTTCGGCCGGGCTGTCCCGCCTCGTTCCGGCAAAGGCCATGCTTGCCCGCATCGGCGGCGACGAGTTCGCCATCGTCTTCCTCGACAGTGCCGATGGCGGAGAGGCCGAGCGCCTCACCCGCTCCATCCTCGATTTCTTCTCCGAGCCCTTCGCGATCGGCGAGCGTGTCGCCGTCGTCGGCGCCAGCATCGGCCTTGCCGTCTCGCGCAAGGGCGTGGTCCTGGGCGAGGAACTGCTGCGCCGCGCCGACGTCGCCATGTACCGGGCAAAACATGCCGGTCGCGGGCGCGCCATGCACTACGAAACGCTGATGGACGACGACCGCGACGAGCGACGCGAGATGGAGGATGCGCTGCGCGCCGCCGTGGTGCGCGGTGAGATCGATGTGGTGTTCCAGCCGATCGTCAAGGCGCGCGGGCGCGAGATCTGCGGCGTCGAGGCGCTCGCCCGCTGGTATCGCGGCGGTACGGTGTCGGTGCCGCCGGATGTCTTCATTCCGCTGGCGGAAGCGACCGGTGTCATCGATGTGCTCGGGCCGCTGGTGCTGCGCCGCGCCTGCGAGGCGGCGCGCAACTGGCCGGAGATCGGCGTCTCGATCAACGTCTCGCCGGCGCAGTTCCGCAATCCCTATTTCCCGGACCAGGCGCTCGGCATCATCGAGGCCGCCGGCATCGAGCCGTCGCGCGTCACGCTGGAGATCACCGAGGGCTATTTTATCCAGAATCCCGGCCGCGCCAAGCTCGTCATGGACCGGCTGAAGGCCGGCGGCGTGCGCATCGCGCTCGACGATTTCGGCGCCGGCTTTTCCAGCATCGGCTACCTCATCCGCTTCGGCTTCGATCGCCTGAAGATCGACCGCTCGCTGACCATCGCCGGTGAACAATCGGCCAAGGGCGGCGCGATGCTACAGGCGACGGTGGCGCTTGCCGCTTCCTTCGACATGCCGGTGACGGCGGAGGGCGTGGAGACCGCAGAACAGGCCGCATTCCTGCATCTCTGCGGCTGCGACCAGCTCCAGGGCTACTTTTTCGCCCGTCCGATGAGCGAGAAGGCGATCGGCGAATTGCTGGCGCCCCCGACCGACGTGCAGGCTGTCGCGGGCTAGTTACTTGCCGAGGTGGCGTTCGCCGCGCTTCCTGGCGAGGTCCATCTGCTTCTGGCGTTGGCGGAAGCGCAGGCGGTCTTCGTCGCTGCGGCTGGCGTGGCAATGCGGGCAGGAAACGCCGGGCTCGTAGAGCGCCGAGGTGGTGTCTTCGGCGGTCAGCGGATGGCGGCAGGCGCGGCAGAGCTTGTGCTCGCCTTCCTCAAGCCCATGCAGCACGGAGACGCGCTCGTCGAAGACGAAGCAGGCGCCTTCCCACAGGCTCTCTTCCGCCGGCACCTCTTCGAGATATTTCAGGATGCCGCCCTTGAGGTGAAAGACCTCGTCGAAACCCTGCTCCTTCATGAAGGCCGTGGCCTTCTCGCAGCGGATGCCGCCGGTGCAGTACATGGCGATCTTCGGCTTGTTGTGCAGGCCGGTATTGCTGCGCACCCAGTCGGGAAATTCGCGGAACGTCTTGGTGTTCGGGTCGACCGCGCCCTTGAACATGCCGATCGCCGTCTCGTAGTCGTTGCGCGTGTCGATGACGATGGTGTCCGGATCGGAGATCAGCGCGTTCCAGTCCGCGGGCGCCACATAGGTGCCGACGGAGCGCGTGGGGTCGATATCCTCGACGCCCATTGTGACGATCTCCTTCTTGAGCCGCACCTTCATGCGCAGGAACGGCATGTCGGCGGCAAAACTTTCCTTGTGCTCCAGCCCGGAAAATTCCGGCTGGCTACGCAGGAAGTCAAGCACCGTGCGGATGCCGGCATGGGGACCGGCGATCGTGCCGTTGATGCCTTCATGGGCGAGAAGCAGCGTGCCGCGCACGCCGTTTTCCTCGCAGAGCGCCTGCAAGGGGTCGCGCAGATCCGCAAAGCGCGGAACCGAGACGAAATGATAGAGCGCGGCAACCAGGAAGCCGCTGTCCGGAGCGGGTGAGGAGATCTCGTTTGTCATCGCCGCCACATACAGCTTCGGCGCATTCCAGGCAATGCGGCGCTCTGTTGCAGCTCTCAGGCGAGCTGGCGCAGGCTCGCACCGTTGCTGGCGCCGAGCGCCATGGACTGGTTGGAATACTGGCTTTCACCGGTGACCTCGCGGCCCACCCAGTTCGGCAGGTCCGGGTCGTCGTGGATCGAGGCGAGCTCGACCTCGGCGATCACCAGGCCATGATGGGCGCCGCCATAGACGTCGACTTCCCAGACATAACCGGCGTGCGGCACCTTGTAGCGCACCTTCTCGATAACGTTGCCGATCGCATGGCGCAGCATGTCCTCTGCCTCGTCGCGGTCGATGTCATATTCGTACTCGTCACGGACGAGCACGGCGTGGCCGATCTTGAGGGTCATGCGGGCTTTGCCGTCGCCGAAGATGCGGACGCGGAGCGACCGGTCCTCCTGGGCAACGATATAGGCCTGCCGTATGGCGATGCCTTCATCTGCAAAGGTGCGCCAACGCTGACCGGACACCAGGAACTTCCGCTCGATCTCTTTTGCCATAGGCACGCTTTCGCTGTTTGAGACAGGCTTAAGGCGACGGGCAGACTACACGATAAGTGTGTCATGACAAGTCCATGAATCTTGCTTTAAGCTCGACATGACGTCGCAGACGCGCTATTCGGGTCCCAATTCAATCGTTTTAAAAGGTCATGCCATGAGCGAGAAAAACGCCAAGCTCCTTTCCGTCCTGAAGCTACAGCCGGTGGTGCCGGTGCTGGTCATCGACGACGTCAAGACGGCCGTTCCGCTGGCGCGGGCGCTGGTCGCGGGCGGGCTGAAGGCCATCGAGATCACGCTGCGCACACCGGCCGCCCTGGAGGCGATCCGCGCCGTTGCCAACGAGGTCGAGGGTGCCGTCGCCGGTGCCGGAACCATCCTCAACGCCGCGCAGTTCGAGGCGGCCGTGGAAGCCGGCTCGCAGTTCGTCGTCAGCCCCGGCACGACGCAGGAGCTGATCGACGCGGCTCACGATTCCGACATCCCGCTGCTGCCGGGTGCGGCGACCGCCAGCGAAGTCATGGGCCTTCGCGAAGAGGGCTACCAGGTGCTGAAGTTCTTCCCGGCCGAACAGGCGGGGGGTGCCGCCTATCTCAAGTCGCTCGCCTCGCCGCTGGCCGGCACGCTGTTCTGCCCGACGGGCGGCATCTCGCTGTCGAACGCCCGCGACTACCTCTCGCTGCCGAACGTCATCTGCGTGGGCGGCTCCTGGGTCGCGCCGAAGGACCTCGTCGCCAAGGGCGACTGGGCCGGCATCACCAAGCTTGCCGCGGAAGCCGCAGCGCTCAAGGGCTGAGGCCCAAGTTCAACGGATTTGCAAGCGGGCGGCCTTTGGTCGCCCGTTATGCGTTTGTAATCCTCCGCGCGCATTCCTATCTTGCCTTGCAGTCGGCCCTGACAAGAGAACAAGCGAAACGGAGACGCCCTATGTTTGACGCCAAGAAGTTGCTTGACCAGTTCCTCGGTTCCCAGGTGCCCGGCGCCGGCGGATCCGTGCGCGATCGCGCCGGCCAGGTCACCCAGCTCGCCAAGGACAATCCGCTCGCCTCGATCGCCATTGCCGGCGTTCTTCTCGGTACGGGCACCGGCCGCCAGGTGGCGGGCTCCGCGCTGAAGCTCGGCAGCCTCGCCGCCATCGCCGGCCTCGGCTACCAGGCGTACAAGAACTACAAGGCCGGCCAGAACCCGGTCGAGACGACGCAGGGCACGACGCCTGAACTGCTGCCCCCGCCGAGCGATTCCGGCTTCCACCCCGAGGCCGTCAGCACCGATTTCGCCCTCATCCTCGTTCGCGCCATGATCGCCGCCTCGCGTGCCGACGGCCATATCGACGAGGCCGAGCGCGCCCGCATCATGGACAAGCTGAAGGTTTCCGGCCTCGGTGCCGATGCCGCGCAGTTCCTGGAAGAGGAGCTTGCCAACCCGGTCGATCTCGACGCGATCATCTCCGCCGCCACGACCGAAGAGCAGCGCGTCGAACTCTACACCGCCTCGCGCCTCGCCATCGAGCCGAAGTCGCGCGCCGAGCGCGGCTATCTCGACCTGCTGGCCGGCCGCCTCAACCTGCCGGATGCGCTGGTCGATCATATCGAGGCGACGGTTTCCGCCGCCACCGTCTAAGTTTGTGAGGGGAGCGGCCGAACGCCGCTCCCTGCTTTCGACATTGCGTGCGCCCGCGCGCTGCTCTATCCCTTCGGCAAAGACCGAAGGAGGATTTCTCATGCGCGACCTCAAGGATTGGAAAGGCTGCCCGCCGCCGGCCCCCGTGGCCCTCGAGGGCCGCACCGTGCGCCTCGAGCCCTATGATCGCGCAAAACACCTCCAGGCGCTGTGGGATGCCTTCGGCGGCATGGCGATCAATCCGTTGCTGAAATATTTCGCACAGGACGATTTCACCGGCATCGAGGGTTTCGACGCCTGGTCCGAGGCCGTGCTCAAGTCCGGCTGGGTGCGTGAGGTCATCATCGACAAGGCGAGTGACACGGTCGTCGGCATGGCGCATTACATGCGGCCCGATCCGGCAAACGGCGTCGTCGAGATCGGCGGCATCGCGCATGGCGGCGCCATGTCCCGCTCGCCGCTGTCCACCGAGGCGCAGTACCTGCTCGCCAAGCACGTCTTCGAGGATCTCGGCTACCGCCGCTACGAATGGAAGTGTGACAACCGCAACGAGCCGAGCAAGCGCACCGCCGCCCGCCTCGGCTTCACCTTCGAAGGCGTGTTCCGCCAGCACATGCTGTCCAAGCGCGAGAACCGCGATACCGCCTGGTTCTCGATCATCGACGGCGAATGGCCCGTCGTCGCCAAGGCCTTCGATGCCTGGCTGTCGCCGGATAATTTCGATGCGGACGGCCAGCAGAAGCGCAAGCTGGAAGACATCCGCGCCGGGTTGTCGGCATGAGCGGGGAGCGCAAGGCAAAATCGCCGGTGTTGGCGGCGCTCGCCATCCTGCTGGGAACGGGCGTGGCCTTCTATTTCCTGCCGCGCATCATGATCGCACTCGGCGGCGTCTCGCCCTGGCTCGCGGGCATCTTCGGCACGCTGCTCGTGCTCGGCTTCTTCCTGCTGTTCTGGCTGCGTGCGCGCTACCAGCGCAACCACGAAAACTAGGCTTGGAGCGAGGCTCCGAGCAGCAGCAGTCCCAGAACCATGACCAGAGCCGCGCCGCCGATCTCAATGGCGTTGCCGACGCGCACGGCGGCGGAACCGTTGCCGGCGAACCGCACGGCCGCACCCTTGGCGGTGACCGCGAGCGTGGCGAGCGTCGAGACGGTGATGGCCGTGCCGATCGACATGGCGAAGACCGCGAGCAGGCCGCCGAGATAGAGGCCGTTCAACAGAGCAAAGCTCAGCACGATGAGCGCGCCGGAGCAGGGGCGCAGCCCCACGGCGACGATGGCCGACCAGGCTTCCCTGAGCGCAAAGCGCTCACCCTTCAACAGCGACGGGTCCGGCGCATGGGCATGGCCGCAGGTCGAGCAGATCTCGCCGGCATGATGGTGATGGTGATCATGGCCGTGATGATGATGGTCATGCACCTCGACGGCCTGTGCGCCGAGCGCGGAGGCGCGGCGCTGGGCCGGGCGCAGCTTGCGGAACAGCAGCCAGGCGCCGAAGAGGGCGATCAGCGCGTAGCTGCCGGTTTCGAGCGCGCGGGTGGCGTCGGTCATCGAAACGGTCGTGCCGCGCAGGAACAGGAAGGCCGCACCGACGAGCAGGATGGCGACCACGCCCTGCAGGATCGAGGAGAGAAAGGAGAGCAGCACGCCGCGCTTTAGCTCCACCTCGTTTGCCAGCATGTAGGAGGAGATGACCGCCTTGCCATGGCCGGGGCCGGCGGCATGGAAGACGCCATAAGCGAAGGAGAGCCCGACGAGCGTCGAGGCTGCCCAGGGGGTTTCGCGCATGTCCTTCAGCGCGCCGGTCATCAGCCGGTAGAAACCCTGCTGCTGCGCGTTGATCCAGCCAAACAGGCTGCCGAAGGTGCCGGTCGTGTTGAAGCCCGGCTCCGCGGAGCCGATGCCGAGCGGGGATGCGGCGTGCGCGAGGCTCGCGGTCGCGGCGATGGCGAGCGTCAGGGTAAGAAGCGTGAGGGCGCGTCCGCGGGTCAGCATGTCATCTCCAGACGGGTGGCGAAGAGTTTCGACATGTCGGTGCCGGCGGGGTCGTTGAAGAAGGCTTCCGTCAGGCTGTCCTGGTTCTGGGCGAGCACTTCATCCGCATCCGGCCGCACGACGGCGCGCTTGCAGGCGGAAAACTTGTCGCCGACGGCCACGAGATCGTCATCCGAGGCAAAATCCATCGCGGCATACATGGTGGGGTCGTAGACGCCGAAGGTGAGCTTGCCCTTGAGCGGCATCGTCTCGCCCGGCTTGACCGTGAAGAACATCAGCAGCTGGCCGTCCTTGTAGTCGACATTGATCGCGTCCGGCTTGCCGACCTTGATGGTTTTCCCGTCCTCGGTGATCGTCGTGTAGTAGCTGAACTCTTCCAGCGATTCGAGGACGGTCTTACCGACGTCCGCCAGTTCGTCCGGGTCGAGCGCCGCATTGCTGTTCTTGTCGAAGTCCATCACGACGCTCGCCGAAAACATCTCGTCGAAGCGCCAGACATTGCGCAGCTCGCTGACCGTGCCGTCCTCGCCCGCCACCACTTCCAGCCGGGCTTCCGCGAAAATGTGCGGATGGGCGAGCGCCGCCGCCGGGGCGGCAAGCGCTGCGCCGGCAAGGAGGAGGGGGAGGAATCGCATGGGTGTCAGTCCTCTCGCGGGCGTTCAGAATCGTCCGGTTGAATGTAACGCAAATGGGTCGGAATTGGGACTTTATCAGGCCTCGATGCCGGGATTGCGACGGAACCAGGCGTGCAGGAAATCCACGAAGGTGCGCACCTTCGCCGGCAGGTAGCGGCGATGCGGATAGATCGCGTAGATGCCGCGGTCGGTGGGTAGGTAATCTTCGAGGATCGAGACGATCTTGCCGGTTTCCAGGCAATGGCGGGCGATGAACGCCGGCACCTGCGCGACGCCGAGCCCGCTTGCCGCCGCACGCACCGCCGCCGTCGGGCTGTTCACCTCGATATTCCCGCCGACCGGCACGGAAAAGCCGGCCCCCTTTTCGTCGATGAAGCGCCAGTTGCTGTGCGACTTGCCGTTGGTGTCGATGATGCAGGGCAGGCGCGCGAGGTCGCTTGGATGGTTGATCGGGCCGGCCTGGGCGAGGAATTCTTCGCTCACGCAGATCTTCAGGAAGAAATCGCCGAGTTTTCGCGCGATGAGGGCGGAATCCTCCAGCCGCGTGATGCGGATGGCCACGTCGAAACCTTCCTCCACGAGATCGACGAAGCGATCGTCGGAGACGATTTCGAGCGACAGTTCCGGATGCTCCTTGCCGAAATCGATGATCGACTGGCCGATATCGGCATCGACGAAGGTGCGGGGCGCGGAAACCTTCAGCTTGCCGCGCAGATCCGTGTTCTTCTCGCGCACGAGATCGGCGAGGTTGTCGATCTCCTTCAGGATATCGGAAGCGGTGCGGTAATAGGTGTGGCCGGCCTCGGTCATGGAGAACTGGCGGGTGGTGCGGTTGAGCAAGAGCGTGCCCAATTCGTCCTCCAGTTCGCGCACATATTTCGAGAGCAGCGCCTTGGACCGGCCGGTCTTGCGCGAGGCTGCGGAAAAGCCTTCGGCGTCGACGACGTCGATGAAGGCCCGGATTCGGGTCAGAGTGTCCATGTGTCCCCACGCGGCTGCGGCCGAAACGGTGGCCGGTGCGTAATCACCATTCTGTGAAAACCAGTCCGGCGAATGTCGTGGCTGTCAAAATATTTTCAATAGCGACTTTCAAAAAACCTCTTGATTACGACAGCGATTCTTCTTATCTCCCCTTTGCCCAAAGTCGCACGTGCCTGTGGGTGTCCGCCGACCCTCGATTTGGTGAGGAACTCGGTAAGGTACCTGGAATTAACCCCTCCAGTCGTTTCTCCGGCCAACCGGAAGAGCGAGGACATCTTGAAGCAACGACGGTGCGGGCCTTTCTGGTGTCTGCCGGCTTTCCAACAGCCGGGGTTACTGAAGAGGCACACCTTCATTGCCGGACGTGCGGTCGGGTTTTCCCGCCAATCCAAGGCAGACAAAGCCGAATTGAAGCCTAGGCGGGCTTCGGTTCACCGATCGCGCATGATGCGCACGTTTGGTTCCGGGGTCTCCACCGGCTGGTTCCAAAGCGTGCTTGCATTCTGCCCTTTGTCCTCCGGGCTTCCCGGAGCAACCTGGATATGGGGAATACCGAAATGGCAACTGCACGTATTATCGACTTCCTGAACACCCGACGTCCCGACGGCCCGTGCCTCGTGGTCGACCTCGATGTCGTGCGTGACAATTTCAAGGCTTTCCGCCACGCGCTGCCCGACAGCTCGATCTATTATGCCGTCAAGGCAAACCCGGCGCCGGAAGTCCTGCGCCTGCTCGCCTCCATGGGCTCCAACTTCGATTGCGCGTCCGTCGCCGAAATCGAAATGGCGCTCGATGCCGGTGCCACCCCGAGCCGCATCTCCTTCGGCAACACGATCAAGAAGGAACGCGACGTCGCCAAGGCGCATGCGCTCGGCGTTTCGCTCTTCGCCGTCGACAGCCATGAGGAAGTCGAGAAGATCGGCCGTGCCGCTCCCGGTGCGCGCGTGTTCTGCCGCGTGCTCACGGATGGTGAAGGTGCCGAATGGCCGCTGTCGCGCAAGTTCGGCTGCGTGCCGCAGATGGCCGTCGACGTGCTCGTCTACGCCCACCAGAACGGTCTCGTCTCCTATGGCGTGTCGTTCCATGTCGGCTCACAGATGACCAAGGTCGATGCCTGGGATTCGGCTCTTGCCGATGCCAAGCGCGTCTTCGTGCAGCTTGCCAAGCAGGGCATCGAACTCAAGATGGTCAACATGGGCGGCGGCTTCCCGACGAAGTACCTGCGCGACGTTCCGTCTGCCGAAGCCTATGGCAAGGCGATCTTCGGTGCGCTGAAGAAGCACTTCGGCAACCAGATCCCGGAAACCATCATCGAGCCGGGCCGCGGCATGGTCGGCAATGCGGGTGTGATCAAGGCGGAAGTCGTTCTCGTCTCGAAGAAGTCGGACAACGACAACCACCGCTGGGTCTTCCTCGACATCGGCAAGTTCGGCGGCCTCGCCGAAACCATGGACGAGGCGATCCGCTACCCGATCCGCACCGCGCGCGATCAGGACGAGATGGAGCCCTGCGTGCTCGCCGGCCCGACCTGCGATTCGGCCGACGTGATGTACGAGAAGAACATGTATCCGCTGCCGATCACCCTTTCGATCGGCGACGAGGTTCTGATCGAGGGCACCGGCGCCTATACGACGACCTATTCGGCCGTCGCCTTCAACGGCTTCGAGCCGCTCAAGGCCTACGTCATCTAAATCTACCGGCGCTCCCGTTTCGAGCGGGAGCGCCAAATTCACAATTCCTTCCAGATACCGTTTGAATCGGTTTTGAGTTCGGGAGGCCCAACGATGGCCACTGTTCTTGATTCTGTCCGCGCGTTCTTCGCGCATGCCGCTTTCACTATCGACCGGGAAAATGCCGGCGACGTCGTCGCGCGCGAGCGTTTGCTTGACCGCGTCATGGGCGAGGGGCGTTTCCGTAAATCCTCGGAAAAGATCCGCCGCGGCCGCGTGGCTGCGGAAGGCTTGGCACTCGTTGCCCGCGACCCGGATGGCCACGTCATCGGCACCGTCCGCCTGTGGAATGTCGAGGCGGGCGTCGATTCCGACGGCAATGCCGTGCCGGCGCTGCTGCTCGGCCCGCTCGCCGTCGATTGCGAGCATGAGGGCAAGGGCATCGGCGGCGCGCTGATGCGGGCTGCCATCACCGAGGCGCGTGGCCGCGGCCATGGCGCGGTGCTGCTCGTCGGCGATCCGGAATACTACGAGCGCTTCGGCTTCTTTGCCGACAAGGCGCAGCACCTCGTCATGCCCGGCCCGTTCGAGCGCCGGCGCTTCCTGGCGCTGGAGCTGAAGGACGGCTGGCTCGACGGCGTTGCCGGCATGCTCGTTGCGAGCGGCCGCCGCCTGGCCGGCACGGAGATGCGCAAGGCGGCCTGAGTTCAGGCCGGATTTGACGCTTGTCATTGTTTTAATTGTGAAATTGTCAAGATCGGTGCGAATTTCGCACCGATCTCGTCGCCGTTTGATCCATCTCAAGGGCGGGCCTCTTCCGCCGGCTCCATAGTCGCTCCGCAAAGACGATCAGGAGAGACGATATGATTGGGAAATGGATGGGGCTTGCCGCCGGGCTGGTGCTAGTGGGCAACGGGGCCTTTGCGGCGGACCTCGAAGAGCGCATGGCGCCGCCGGAGGCGACGATCGACCTCGCGGCGCACAGCCCCTGGCAGATCCGCGTGCGCGGCCTCGGCATCATCACGAACGATTCGGGCGCCGTGAACGGGATTGCCGGTTCCGACCTCTCCTATTCGGATACGGTCATTCCGGAGCTCGATATCTCCTATTTTTTCACAGACAACATCGCAGCAGAACTCATTCTTGGTACGACCTATGCGCATGTCGATGCGGCCGGCTCGATCGCCGGGCTCGGCAGGGTGGGCAAGGCCTGGCTGCTGCCGCCGACGCTGACGCTGCAATACCATTTCACCGATTTCGGCGCCTTCAAGCCCTATGTCGGCGCGGGCGTGAACTATACATTCTTCTACAACCAGTCCGGCTCGGGCGATTTTTCCAAGCTCGATATCGAGAACAAGGTCGGCGCCGCCCTGCAGGTCGGTTTCGATTACATGCTGGACGATCATTGGGGCATGAACTTCGACGTGAAGAAGATCTTTCTCGAACCGAAATGGAAGGTCGACCTCAATGGCACCCCGCTGACGGGCAAGGTGAAGCTCAATCCCTGGCTGGTCGGCGCCGGCGTAACCTACCGCTTCTGAGGATCGAGCCGTTCATGGCCGGTGCACACGGGTTTTCAACACTACGTGAAGCCCGGCCATCGGCCATGAAATCGCGCCGCCCGTCGCCTATCTGCCTTCCCATGAGGAAGCAGCTTTTCATTATCGGTCTTGCCTTGGCATTGCCGCTCGCCGGCGCCCGCGCGCAGGAACCCGTTATCGCCCAGCCGGTGCAGACGATCGCCGAGACGCTGTCTGCGGCCGCCTCGCTGTCACAGCTGAAGGCGGTCGTCGTCGCGCGTGACGGCAAGATCGTCGCCGAGCGCGGTTATGGCGGCCATACGCCGGCCGAGAGCGCGAACATCAAATCGGCGTCGAAGTCGATCATCTCGGCGCTTGTCGGCATTGCCATTTCCAAGGGCCTGCTCGAAGGCGTCGACCAGCCGATCGCGCCCATCCTCGCCAGCGACCTGCCGGCGGAGCGCGATCCGCGGCTCGACCGCATCACCATCGGCAACCTGCTCTCCATGCAGGCGGGGCTGGAGCGCACCTCCGGCGGCAATTACGGCCGCTGGGTCGCGAGCCGCAACTGGGTGCGCGCCGCACTCGCCATGCCCTTCGCCGATGAGCCGGGCGGGGCGATGCTCTATTCCACCGGCTCGACGCATCTTCTCTCGGCGATCCTGACGAAGGTCGGCGGCAAGTCGACGCTGGCGCTTGCCCGCGACTGGCTCGGTCCGCTTGAGGGGTTCCGCATCGGCGCCTGGGATCGTGATCCGCAGGGTATTTATCTCGGTGGCAACCAGATGGCGATGAGCGCGCGCTCGCTGCTGGCCTTCGGCGAACTCTACCGCAATGGCGGGCGCACCGCGGATGGCACACAGCTTGTGCCGGAGGATTGGGTCCGCCAATCCTGGCAGTCGCGCACGAACTCGCGCTTTTCCAACGACGGCTATGGCTATGGCTGGTTCGAGCGGGTCATCGGCGGCAAGACGGTGCGTTATGCCTGGGGCTTCGGCGGCCAGATGCTCTACATCGTGCCGGACCTCGGCCTGACGGTTGCCATGACCTCCGACGAGGGCGACCCGTCCGCCCGTTCCGGCTACCGCGACGACCTGCATGATCTCCTGGCCAAGATCATCGGCACCGCCGAGAGCTGATCAGCTCGCGGCGCGACGATAGAAGGCGAGCGAGCCGGCAAGCGCCAGCAGCGCACCGCCGCAGATGCGGTCGAGCCAGGCGGCACCGGATGTCTTGAGCAGGCGCACGGCTTGCGAGCCCAGCGCCGCATAACCGAACATCACGACGAAATCGATGGCCGCGAAGACCAGCGCGAGCAGGGCATATTGCTGCGTCTGCGGGGCTGACGGGTCGATGAACTGCGGCAGGAAGGCCGAGAAGAACAGGTAACCCTTGGGATTGGTGACGGCGACCAGCAGGCTCTTCGAGAAGATCGCCCGCGCTGTCGTGCGGCCGGCGGCCTGTGTGTCGTCGAGGGCACGGCGGAGGGTGCCGGTGGAGCGCAGCATCTGGATGCCGAGGAAGGCGAGATAGGCCGCACCCAGCCATTTGACGACAGTGAACCAGAATTCGGACGCGGCGAGAAGCGCGCCGAGGCCGAGTGCGACGGCGCCGATCAGCACGAAATCTGACAGCACGGCGCCGACCATGCCGGGCAGTGCACGGCTGATCCCGTAGCGCGAACCGTTGGTGAGCGCGAGCAGGACGGTGGGACCAGGTGTGGCGATGCCGATGAAGGCGACGGCGGCGAAGGCAAGCAGGGTGACGAGGGTCATGGTGGTTCCTCCCGCTGCGATTGCTCCCATGCCTCAGCCGGCGATGCAAGAGCCCGCCATTTGACAGGCGGCGCGCGAAGCCTTATGTGCGGGGCAGGGTGAGAGCCCCTGCCGTCCGCGAGCGTTAGCTTTGGTGAAGTCTCTCTGAATGACGATCGGTCTTCCAGCATCATGCATGCAAACCGGTGGCAATGCGGGCTCCCTCCGAAATGACGCATGCAGACACTGGAGATCCGACATGCGTCCAACATCGACGCCCCTACCATCCCTCGATGCCCTGAAAGACCAGGCGAAGCGGCTGCGTGCGCGTTTCGCCGAAGACGACCAGGCGATTTCCCATTCCCGCGCACTGGAACTCATCGCCGCGCAATACGGTTTTCGCGACTGGAACACGCTGCATGCCGTCGTCGGCAACCGGCCGCCGTTCAATCCGTGGATGCTCGGCTCGCGCGTGCGCGGGCACTATCTCGGCCAGCCCTTCGACGCCGAAATCCTCGGCGTGCAGGCCCTGACCAGCCAGCCCGGCCGCTACCGCATGACGCTGCATTTCGACGAGCCGGTGGACGTGGTGACCTTCGACAGCTTCTCCGCCTTCCGCCAGCGGGTGAACTGCACCGTCGACGAGACGGGGCGCACGACCGAGAAAACCTCGAACGGCCGGCCCCAGGTCGAGCTGGAGTGGTGAAGGTTCAGAACGAGCCTGAAAACCGTGCCGCAAGGCCGTCGACCTCGAAGTCGGCGGCCTTGTCGTTTTCGCGGCGCACGAGGTGGCTGTATTCCAGCGAGGCGGTGGCGCTCTTGGAAAATGCATAGCTCAGCGTCGCCGAGATCGATTTCGTGCGCGTGCGATAGTCGTAATAGAGCCAGTCGCTATAGGCCTGCTCATAGGCGAGCGCGAGTTTCAGCTTTTCCGTCAGCGCCTTTTCCAGCGAGAGGCCGACCGTGCGCACGTCTTCGCCGAGAGAATCGTCGATATCGCCAAGCTGGATGTCGCGCGTGAGCTTCGCCTTCAGCACGGCCTGATGCGGGAGCTGCCAGGTCAGCTCGCCTTTCAGGAAGGGCCGCGCGCGTTCCACCGTCTTGCCGAGATAGGGGCTTTGCACGCCCACCACGCCGGCCTCGGCCATCAGAGTCAGGCTCTTGCCGAAGACGCGGCCATAGGCGAGCGAACCGCGCAGCATTTCGGCCGGGAAACGCTCGAAGGCGCGGCGTTCTGAGCTGGTGATCTGGCTTGCGCGATATTGCAGCGTGGCGCCCACCTCGCCGCCGAAGAGCGGGCGGATATGGCCGCCGGTTACGTCGAACAGGGTATAGCCCGCTTCGAGCTGGGTCGGCTTCAGGCCGCGTAGCGTGAAATGCGCCTTGCCGCGGTCGAGCTTGGAGACGGTCGCAGTCAGGTGGTTGCGGCCGCCCCAGCGGTCGACCGTGATTCCGGCGCTGGCGGTGGCGACGACGTCCGCCTTGCGGTAGCCGATCAGCGCGCCGGGCAGATCGAGAAAAATGTCGCCGGTGCGCCGATGCTCGACGCCACCCTTCAATGTGAGTTTTACCGTCTTGCTGAGATCATGGCTGTAGCCGAGCTCCAGGCCCACGATGCGCTGGTCGGCGAAACGATACTTTGGCACGCGACGTATAGCGGCGCTCAGGGCATAGGCGAGATGGGAGTCTTCCAGCGCTAGGCTGCCCCGCAAACCGAGCTTCGCCTCGCTGAAAGCGGCCGAAATGTTGCTCGGGTCCTGGAAAATATTCGAGGTCCAGCCGCCGCCCACCTTGTAATCGATGGTTGAGTCTGCAGAAGCCGGGTTGTATCCGGCAAGCGCCAGAGCCGTGCAAATGAAGCCACGAAGGAAGCGCATCGGATCCTGTTCCTGTCTGTTAATGGAACAGAATCCTAGAGTTGCATGGTTAAAATTTCTCTCAATGATTGAATTTCGCGCCGATATTGCGATTTTATCTATTATGAGTTGTGATTGGTATCAGATCGTTAAACTTGTCTATGTTATGGTTAACTATTTGCTACGATTGGGAAATCCGGTTGAGTAAATCGGCGCTTATATTACCTTCAGTTGCGTACCACCGAGGTACACAACCGAAGGAGAGAGAACATGAGCAAGACCCGCACCACCATCCTCATTGCAACCATCTTCGCATTTGCCGGCGCCAGCCAGGCGTCCGCCGGCGGCCTTCTCAGCGGCCTCGGCATTCTGAACGGCAACAAGACGGGCGGCATCGTCATCGCCCCGAGCGTCGGGCTCGGCATCGGCGATATCCTGACGGACAACGACAACAACAAGGTTCTGAACGGCGTGCTCAACGGCACCCTGTCGGGCATCCTCAATGGCAACACGCTCGGCATTCTCGGCGGCAGCGATTGCGGCTGCAAGAAGCGCAAACACTGACCGTACCATCCCCACCCTTGCGGTCCGTGGGCCCGGGAGAGCGCCGCTCTTCCGGGTTTATGCCGTTATCCCGCGATGTCGACGACGCCGCAATCGCCGGCTTCGCTGGCGAAGGCGATGAGCTTGCCGCTCTTGCTCCAGGCGATCGAGGTGATGGCGCCCTTGCCGGGGCGGCGCAGCAGCACTTCGCGGCTGTCGGCGAAACGGGCGGCGAGAACCATGCCATCCGAATAGCCGATGGCGACCACCTCTTCCGCCGGATGGCAGGCGACGGCCGTGACCATCACGTCGCTGCGCGTGCCGAGTTCCAGCGGCGGCTTGCCCATCGGGCCGTCTTTCGCGGAGAAAGGCCAGACGATCGCGGCCGGCGCGCCGGACGAGGCGAGCCACTTGCCCTTCGCCGACCAGGAGAGCGACTTCACCTTCGCCGGATAGCCGGTCATGCGCATGTGGCGGGTATCGCCGCCGGGCTTCGAGTCGAGCTTCCAGCCGTGCAGCGCGTTTTCCTGCATGCTGGTGACGACGAAGCGGCCGTCCGGCGAGAAGGTGATGCCGGTATGGGCGCCTTTCCATTCGAGATCGACGGGCTGGGCGGCCATCGCCACCCAATGTAAAGACGCACCATTGTAGCGCGCCAGGCCGATCCGCAGCCCCTTCGGCGCGAAGGCCACGCCTTCGACGGAGCGTGCCTCCACGAACTCCTTGATCGTGCCATCCGCAAGCCTAACGCGGGCCGTGCGGCCCTCCGCGAAGCCGACCGCGCCCTGCGGCCCGGCGGCGACGATGGAGATCCACTTGCGCGGCACTTCGGCGACAAGGCTCACGCTGCCGTCGGCGGCAATGCGCATTACCTTGCCGTCTTCACCGCCGGTGATCAGCGTGTCGTTCGCTTCGTCGCGCACGCAGGCAAGCAGGCCATCATGCGCCTCGGTGACCTTGTGACCATGGTCGAGACGGTTGATGGCGCCGGAGGCGGAGGCGAAGAACGGCACGTCACCAAGAAAGGCGGCCGCGACGACGTGGTCGTCGAGATCAAGAGGAGCGACAGTCGGCATTATTGGGTCTGTGCCTCGCAGGCCTTGAAGGTTCGTTCAATCTTTTCGCGATCAAGATCGCGGCCGATGAAGACCAAGCGGCTTTCGCGCTTCTCGCCGTCCTTCCAGGCGCGCTGGTGATCGCCTTCGACGATCATGTGCACGCCTTGCACGACGTACCGCTCGTCATCGCCGGCAAAGGCGATGATGCCCTTGAGGCGCAGGATGTTCGGGCCGTCGGTCTGGGTGATCTTCTGGATCCAGGGGAAGAAGCGGTCCGGGTTCATCTCGCCGCCGCGCAGCGAGATCGACTGCACCGTCACGTCATGGATCGGCGAGACGCCGTGGTCGTGGTGATGGTGGTCATGGTCGTGGTGGTGATGGTCGTGATCATGGTGGTGGTGCGCATGATCGTGGTCGTGACCATGGTGATGATGGTCGTGGCCGCAATCCGGGCCGCAGACATGGTCCGGCGCATCGTGGTCGAGGAAGTGCGGATCGTTTTCGAGCGCACGCTCCAGGTTGAACGCGCCCTGGTCCAGAACCTTGGTGAGGTCGATTTCCGAGCGGGTCGTGCGGTGGATGCGGGCGGACGGGTTGATCACGCGAACGGTGGCCTCGATGCGCGCCAGCTCTTCGGGGCTCACGAGGTCGGTCTTGTTGATCAGCACGACGTCGGCAAAGGCGATCTGGTCTTCCGCCTCGCGGCTGTCCTTCAGGCGCAGCGGCAGGTGCTTCGCATCGACCAGTGCCACGACCGCGTCGAGCTCGGTCTTCTGGCGCACGTCGTCGTCCATGAAGAAGGTCTGGGCGACCGGCACTGGATCGGCAAGGCCGGTGGTCTCGACGATGATGGCGTCGAAGCGGCCGGGGCGGCGCATCAGGCCTTCCACCACGCGGATCAGGTCGCCGCGCACGGTGCAGCAGATGCAGCCGTTGTTCATCTCGTAGATTTCCTCGTCGGATTCGACGATCAGGTCGTTGTCGATGCCGATCTCGCCGAATTCGTTGACGATGACGGCATATCGCTTGCCGTGATTGCCGGTGAGGATGCGGTTGAGCAGCGTCGTCTTGCCGGCGCCGAGATAGCCGGTGAGCACGGTGACGGGAATGGGCTTCGGGAGGGCTGTTTCGGTCATGGGAACCTCGAGCGATTGCGGGGACGGCTGAGACGTCCGGTTGGCGTCTGATATAGGAGATCGAACGGGCCAGCGCAAATGCGATCGGGTCTTTGTCGCTACGCAATTCCGGACGCAAAACAGCGTTTTTTAGTCCAGCGTCTTCACATCGAAGGCGGCGACGTCTTCGAGGAGGGCGACGAGGCCGCGCACGGCATGCATGAGCAGCCGCTCGCCCTTTTCCGCGGTCGCCGCACTGGCATCGCCCGCAACACCCTTCGGGTTGAGATCGGACATCTTCCAGCCGAAGGCATGCGGCCCGTAGGCGCGCAGATGCGCGAAGCGGGCGGCGAATTCCGCCTGGCGCGAGCCGAAGCGCTCCGCCTTCTCCATGTGGACGACTTCGGGATGAAGCGCGAGCATGACGGAGGTCTCGATGTCGCCGCCATGGATGTCGATCGCCTTGTCTTCCGGCGTGATCCATCCGTCGGGCTGGCCGAAGCGGGTCCAGGCGGTCGCGACGACGAGCATGTCGAAGCGGATGCGCGCCTCGGTCGCGACGATCGTCATCAGCGGGGAATTGCCGCCATGGGCATTGAGCAGCACCAGCTTGCGGATGCCGAAGGGGCGCAGGTCTCCGGCTATCGCAAGCCAGCGCTCGATGGCCTCGGCATAATCGAGCGAGCGCGTGCCCGGCACGTCGAGATGTTCGGGCGAATAGCCGACCGGCTCGACGGGAAGGAAGGTGACGGGCAGGTGCGCCGGCAGCACGGCCATCAGCCGGGAGGCGACGCCCTCGGCGATCAGCGTGTCGGTCTCGAGCGGTAAATGCGGGCCGTGGCCTTCATGGGCGCCGAGCGGCAGGACGGCGATCCAGTCCGCGCGCGCTTCCGGCGGCAGGTCCAGATCGTTTTCGGTCCATCGCATCTTGGGATGCGCCATTCCTTCCACTCCGATCCTGACTTGCCGCGCGCCTGTAACCTGAGTCATATGAAGGCGGGGCCCGCGACGCAAGGGCGATCCGGCACTTGGGAGAGGCGATCGATGGGCAAGAAGCACAAGGACGGCAAGGACGCGAAGAAGAGCAAGAAGAAGAAGTCGCACGATGACGTCTCGGGTGCCGGCCTTGCCGCCGCGGTCGTCAATGCCGCCCGCTCCATGCGCACGGTGCTGTCGCGCAATCTTCTGGCGACCGGGCTCTATGCCGGACAGGACGGCGTGATCCTCGCGCTTTCGGAGGAGGGGGGGCTGACCGCCGGTGCGCTCGCCACCCGCCTCGGCGTCAAGGCGCCGACCATGACGCGCACGATCGGCCGCCTGGAGGCGCAGGGCTTCGTCGAACGCCGCCCGGACGAGACCGACGGGCGGCTCACCGTCGTGCACCTCACTGAGTCTGGCCGCGCCACCGTCGAGACGATCACCGAAGCCGGGCGGCTCAGCGAAGAGCAGGCGGCCGAGGGCTTGAGCGAAAAGGATGTGCGCCAGCTGCTCAAGCTGCTGCGCACCATGGACGAGAACCTCCACGCCAACCTGCCGGATGGCCCACGCAACGGCGAAAAGCCTGTTGCCGAGGACATTTAAACTGTTTAAATAAACGGTTTTAAACGCATCGTCTGGGGAGGGGTCGTGGCCCAGAAAATCAAGCTTTCCACCATCGCGGAGACGCTCGGCGTTTCCACGGCGACGGTATCGCTTGCGCTGAGGGACAGTCCGCTCGTCGCGGCCTCGACCCGGGATCGCATCAAGGAACAGGCCCGCGCGCTCGGCTATATCTACAATCGCCGCGCTGCGAGCCTGCGAACATCCCGCTCGGGCATCATCGGCGTCGTCGTGCACGACATCATGAACCCGTTCTACGCGGAAATCCTGAAGGCCATCGAAAGCGAGCTCGATCGCGACCGGCAGACCTTCATCCTCTCCAACCATTACGATTCGGTCGAGAAGCAGCGCAATTTCGTCGAGACGCTGCTGCAGCTCGGCGGCGACGGCGTCATCATGTCGCCGGCCATCGGCACGCCGCCGGAGGATATCCAGCTTGCCGAGGACAATGGCATGCCGGCCATCCTCATCGCGCGCTCCATCGAGGGGCTGGACGTGCCGATTTTCCGCGGCGATGACAGCTATGGCATTTCGCTTGCCACCAATCACCTGATCGGCCTTGGCCACCGCACCATCGCCATGGTGGGCGGCACGGACCAGACGTCGACAGGCCGCGACCGCTACCAGGGTTATGTCAACGCGCTGCGCAAGGCGAATATAGAGGTCGATCCGAGTCTCCGCATTCCCGGCCCCCGCACCAAGCAGGGCGGTTTCGAGGCGGCGGTGCATTTCCTCTCGCTGCCGCAGAAGCCGACGGCGGCCGTCTGCTGGAACGACCTCGTGGCGATCGGCCTGATGAACGGCATCGCCCGCGCCGGCCTCGTGCCCGGCCGCGACGTTTCCGTCACCGGTTACGACGACCTCGAAGAGGCGGCCATCGCCACGCCCGCGCTCACCACCGTCTGGAACGGCCAGTCCGAGGTCGGGCGCAACGCCGCACGCGCGCTGCTCGACAAGCTTTCGGGCAGCCACGAGCCGGACGGCATCCACCTCATCAAGCCGGAAATGCGCATCCGGCAATCCACCGGACCGCTGAAGCCGCATCCGGAAGGCTGAGGCATTTCAGACAGCAGGGAGGTTTTGCCATGGCGGCCAAGACACGCATTCTCGTGCCGGGCACGATCCGCGAGCGGGTGCTCGATCGCATCACGGAGGCCTTCGATGTCGTGCGCATCGAGCGGCCGGACCCCACATTGCTGGCCCGTTCGGAAGCCGCGAGCATTTCCGGCATCGCCGTCTCCGGCGGCTGTGGTGCGGCGCTGATCGAACATCTGCCGGGGCTGGAAATCATCGCGAGCTTCGGCGTCGGGTATGACGGGATCGATGTGACGGCGGCTGCCGCGCGCGCAATCGTCGTCACCAATACGCCGGATGTGCTGAACGACGAGGTCGCGGACACGGCGATTGGCCTGCTGCTCAACACCGTGCGCCGTTTCCCGCAGGCCGAGAGCTGGCTGCGCGAGGGGCGCTGGGTGCGCGACGGCGCCTTTCCGCTGACGCCGCTCAGCCTGCGCGGCCGCAAGGCCGGCATCTACGGGCTCGGGCGCATCGGCATGGCCATCGCCGAACGGCTGAAAGGTTTCGGCATCGACATCGCCTACCACACGCGCCGTCCGCGCGAGGGCGTGCCCTATGCCTATTATCCGTCGCTGGCGGAGCTTGCCGGGGCGGTCGATATCCTCATCGCCATTGTGCCGAAGACGCCGGAGACACACCGCACGATCGATGCGGAAATCCTTCAGGCGCTCGGCTCCAATGGCGTGCTGATCAATGTCGGGCGCGGCTGGACGGTTGACGAGGCGGCCCTTGCGGCGGCGCTGAAGGATGGCGTCATCGCGGCGGCCGGCCTCGATGTGTTCTATGACGAGCCGCATGTGCCGCAGGCGCTGCTCGATCTGCCGAACGTCTCGCTGTTGCCGCATGTCGCTTCGGCCTCGGTTGCGACGCGCGATGCCATGGCCGATCTCGTGGCGGACAATCTTTTCACCTGGTTCGAGCGCGGAACGGCGGTGACGCCGGTGCCGGAAACGCCCTTTACGCGAAAAGCCGGGTAAGGTCTGGAAAGCCTTCATTAACCTTTCGGCAAGTTTGCGGGCGCATGCTTTGTGCGTCGGAACGAGCCGAAAGGAGACCCCATGAAGACGCTGATGATTGCCGCCGCGGCCGGCGTTTTGTCGCTGGGTCTCTGGAGCGTGGTCAGCCATGAGACGCCGGCGATCGATCCGGTGATCTCGAATTCCATTCCGGCACAGACCGCGGGCCACAGCTATACGATCTCCAACGTGGTGGCGAACACCGCCTGCCTGGCCGAGCGCGGCACCAGGATTTCCAGCCGCAGCGAACGTTTTACGGCGAATGGGGATTGCGAGGCCGTCTGGCCGGGCCTCTCGGCGGCGCGCACCTGGATCAGCAATGGCGACGGCACGGTGGTTGTCGCCGACGCGCGGGGCGAGGCGATCCTCACCGTGGTCGATGGCGACGGGCTCGCCTATGAGGCGGTCGAACCCGCCGATGCCATGGTCACGATGATTTCCGCTGACTAGATCAGCCGCGTATCCGCCCATTCAAGCCGGCGCCCATCGAACGCATGCAGCGTGAGCCGCGAGACCGGCAAACGCGTTGCCTCATCCACCAGAACGGAACGCTTTTCGCCGTCGCGATAGAGGTTGTCTTCCCCCCATTGCCGCAGCGACACGATGACGAGAAACAGGCCGCGGCCCTTCTCGGTCAGCACATATTCCTGGTAGGCGCTGCCATCAGATGCGGGTGCGAGGTCGAGAACACCGGCTTCCACGAGATCGCGCAGGCGCGTGCTCAGCATGCCCTTGGCGATGCCAAGATTCTGCTGGAACGCGCCGAAACGCCGGATGCCGTCGAAGGCGTCGCGCACGATCAGCAGCGACCACCAGTCGCCGATCGCATCCAGCGTGCGCGCGACGGGGCACTCCGCTTCGCGAAAACTCTTGCGCTTCATCGTCTGCTTTCCTGACATTAAACTGGTCTTAAAATAGAACTGGAATGCGCTCGTCGCAAGTGGTCTCATTATAGGACTTGATGACTGGAGACCGATCATGGATGCGACGACCGCCACCCAACAGGCCCTGCCGCGCTGGACGCTGCTGGTCTTTGCCTTTACCTGCGGCGCCAGCGTCGCGAATATCTATTATGCGCAGCCGCTGCTCGACACGATCGCGGCGACGTTCGGCATATCGCCGGGCGCCGTGGGCTTCGTTGTGGCGCTGACGCAGGTGGGGTATGCGGCGGGCCTCGTCTTCATCGTCCCGCTTGGCGACCTCGTCGATCGCCGCGAGCTCATCGTCGCCCAGACGCTGCTTTCCGCCATCGCGCTGGCCGCCATCGGCAGTGCGCCCAATGTTTTCGCGCTGTTTGCCGGCATGATCGTGGTGGGACTGCTGGCCGTCGTGGTGCAGGTGCTGGTGGCGTTGAGCGCGACATTGGCGCGGCCGGCGGAGCGGGGGCAGGCTGTGGGGCTGGTGACGAGCGGCGTGGTGGTCGGCATCCTGACCGCACGGTTCGTCGCCGGCGTGCTGGCGGATATCGGAGGGTGGCGGGTGGTCTATTTCTCTTCCGCCGGCCTCATGCTGGTCCTGGGCATGCTGCTCGTCCGCGTCCTGCCGCGCGACATTCCCGTCGGCAGCTCCGAGCGTTATGCAGCGGTGCTGAAATCGATCCCGCTTCTCTTCTGGCAGGAGGCGGTGCTGCGCCTGCGCGCCGGCCTCGCCTTCCTGATCTTCGCGAGCTTCAGCACGCTCTGGACCGCGATGGTGCTGCCGCTCAGCGCCGCGCCTTTTTCGCTGTCCCACACGCAGATCGGCCTCTTCGGCCTTGCGGGACTGGCCGGAGCGCTTGCGGCAGGCAGCGCCGGGCGCCTCGCCGATCGGGGTTTTGCGGAACGGACGACGGGGTTTTCGCTGGCGCTGCTCTGCCTGTCGTGGCTGGCGATCGGGTTTCTTCCCCGCTCGCTCGTCGTCTTCGCGCTGGGTGTCGTGGCTCTCGATTTCGCGGTGCAGGCAGTGCATGTCACCAACCAGAGCCTGATCTTCGCCCGGCGCCCGGAAGCACGAAGCCGCCTCGTCGGCGGCTACATGGTGTTCTATTCGGCCGGCAGCGCACTTGGCGCGATTACGTCGACGACGAGTTATGCGCACTTCGGCTGGACGGGCGTGTGCATCGCCGGCGCGGCCTTCAGCCTCGCCGCGCTCGCTCTCTGGTCGCGGGATGCGATCAGGCGGACTTGACCGAGCCGAAGGCCAGCACGTCCGCCTCGGCAGGACGGGCGACGCCCTGCTTGGCGGCGGCATAGTCACGCACCGCTTCGCCGAAAGCGGCAAACAGGCTGTTCGACGGCTGGTCGGAGCCGACCCAATATTCCGGATGCCACTGCACGCCGACCGCGAAGGCCTTGGCGCCGATGACGGAGACGGCTTCGATCGTGCCGTCTTCGGCGACCGCTTCCACGGCCAGGCGCGGCGCGATCTCGGAGATCGCCTGCCGGTGCAGCGAGTTCACCTGCACCGCGCCGGCGCCGACGACTGCGGCCAGGCAGCTTCCTTCCTTGACGGTGACCGTCTGGCGGATGCCGTAGGCGACGTCGAGCACCGGCGTGTCCGGTTTGCGGTGGTCCCACATGCCCGGCTGTTCCTGGATCTCGTTGGCGAGCGTGCCGCCGAGCACGACGTTCAGCTCCTGGATGCCGCGGCAGATGGCGAGCAGCGGAATGCCGCGCTCCAGTGCCCGGCGGATGAGCGGCAGGCTCGTCGCGTCGCGCGCGGGATCATAGGGGCCTTCCGCCTCGGTTGCTTCCCGGCCATAGAGCGAGGGGTGCACGTTGGTGCGCGACCCGCTGACCAGAAGCCCGTCCACCCGGTCCAGGATGCCGTCGAAATCGTTGTCCGTTTCGAGCGCCGGCACGAGGAAGACGGTCACGTTGGCGCCCTTGACGGCGGCGCGCACATACTGGTTCGGGGTGGCCTGCCAGACGTTGCCTTCGATTTCCCTGATATCGGCGGGAATGGCGACGACGGGTTTCGACATGATGGGCTCCGGAAAAAGAAATACCAATTGAGGATTTGCTATCAAATCCCGTCCCAGTCAATTCCCCCTTTCGGGCGAAATGACGACGGAAGCGCTGTTTCAGGCGGTAGGCGGGTTGGAGGCTCTGTCCTTGCGTGATGATATTTGATAGTCTTACAGCGACAGGTCGTTAACCAAAGGCTTGCAAACAGCGATTGTACAAAAGGTTTTTCTCACTCCCCTTTCACGCAATACTGTGTCGCAGTGGAGTCAGGAAGTTGCGTCGTTTACTCATGCCAGGTTGAACTTTGCCGGCCAAAACCGGCAATATTGCAATATTGGGTTGAATACCACTTCCACCGGTTGAACTTGCGTGCAATTATGGCGGACTATACCCTCGTTATTGGGTAATTTCCCGAAATCATTCATTAAATTTTGGTCGGTAACCCTCTCTCGTCAAGGGAGTGCCTAGTCCATGAAGGATAAGGGTCAAAACACACTGCCGGCCGATGTCTACCTGTCGTTCGTCAGCTCGCTGTACGGGAACCGCCAGACCCTTTTCGTGGGCATGATTTCGCATGTCATCACGTTCTCTTTCGTATACGCAAAAACCGCCGACCCGTTTTTCCTCGCCTGGAGCGGGCTCGTCGTGCTCATCTGGTCGCTGCGCGCCGTCGGCATGCGCCACTTCGACCGGGTGGACCAGGACGCCCTCGACATGGACGGCATCCGCTATTGGGAGAACTGGTACAATCTCGGTGCCGTCGGCACGACGATGGCGCTCGGCACCGCCTGCGGCTACAGTCTGCTCTTCAGCCGCGACAGTTTTGCCGAACTCGCCACGATCGCGGTGACGCTTGCCACCATGGTCTCCGTCGTCGGGCGCAATTGCGGCTCGAAGCGGGCGGTCGATTATATGACCTTCTCCGCCTGCTTCCCGATGGTGGTGGGCTTCCTCGGCCTGGGGGACTTCTATCACGCGGTGCTGGCGGTCCTCATCCTGCCCTTCGTGATGACGACGCGCATGATGGCGAACGGCGTGCGCGAATTCCTCTATAAGAACGTGCTGGCGACGCGCGAGGTTTCGATCATCGCCGATCGTTTCGACACGGCGCTCAACAACATGCCGCACGGCCTGTTCATGCTCGATGCGGACCACCGCATTCTCGTCGCCAACCGTCGCGCCTGCGAGCTTCTGCATCTCGGCAATCAGGAGCGCTTGAAGGATTGTCACCTCGACGTGGTCCTGCGTTTCGGCGTGCGCAATACCTTCCTGAATGCCGACCAGAGCAGGGCGATCCTGCGCCAGCTCGACGAGCTTCTGAAGGGCGAGCGGTCCCGCGCGCTCGTGCAGGTTACGGACGGCCTCTATCTCGAATTCACCGCTTCCCCGCGCGAGAACGGCGGCGCCGTGCTGATTTTCGAAGACGTGACCGCGCGCGTGCGGGCGGAAAACAAGATCCTGCACATGGTGCGCTACGACAGCCTCACCGGCCTGCCGAACCGCACCTACTTCTCCGATCTCGTGCAGGAGGCGCTTGCCGATCGCAAGAAGCCCGGCATGGTCGGCTTCATGGTTCTCGACATCGACGACTTCAAGCATGTCAACGACATGAAGGGCCACGTTACCGGCGACCGGCTGCTCTGTGCCATTGCCGAGCGGCTGCGCCGGCTTGCCGGCGACAAGGTGATCGCCGGCCACCTGATGGGTGACGAGTTCATCCTGTTCTTCCCGAACGAAAGCAACCGCCGCGACCTCGAAGCGCGCATGCGCCGCTTCCATGAGCAGCTGGGCGGCACTTACGAATTCGACGGCATGACCTTCCTCGTTTCCTTCAGCGCCGGCTGCGTGATGGTGCCGAGCGGCGATTTCCGGCTGGAGGAAATGCAGATCCGCGCCGATCTCGCGCTGTTCGAGACCAAGTCGCGCGCCAAGGGCAGCGTCACCGTCTTCGAGCAGGAGATGGACGCGCGCTACATCGACCGCCAGAAGCTGAAGGACGACCTGCGCGAGGCGCTCGCCACCAACACGCTTTCCGTCGCCTACCAGCCGATGTTCGTGCCGGATGGTTCGCGCATCGAATGCTGCGAGGCGCTGTCGCGCTGGACGCATCCGGAACGGGGGCCGGTGCCGCCGAACGTGTTCATCCAGATCGCCGAAGAGATGGGCATCGTCTCCGAAATCACCCGCTTCATGATCATGCGGGCCTGCGCCGATTGCGCGACCTGGCCGGAGCATATGGGCGTTTCGGTCAATCTCTCCGTGCAGGACCTTCGTGGCACCAGCATCATCGATCTCGTCGCCGAGGCGCTGGCGGCAGGCGGGCTCGCGCCGCACCGGCTGCACCTGGAAGTCACCGAAAGCTGCCTCATGGAGGAGCCGGTCAAGGTGCAGGCGATCCTGCAGGAGCTTCGCGCCCGCGGCATCACCATTGCCATCGACGATTTCGGTACCGGCTATTCGAGCCTCAGCTATCTCGACCAGCTGCCGCTCGACGTCATCAAGATCGACCGGTCCTTCGTGCGCAATATCGGCGAGGACCCGCGCCGCTTCCAGCTCCTGCGCGGCACGGTGAACCTGTCGCGCGAACTGGGGCTGCGGATCGTGGTGGAGGGGGTGGAGACGCGCGAGCAACTCGCCCTTATCAACAAGTACCAGTGCGCCGATCTTGTCCAGGGTTACGTTTTCGCGGCCCCCATGTCGCCCGATGCGCTGCGCGATCTCTACGAGACGCTTGCCCGCAAACCCGGCGAACCCCGCCGTCGCGGCCGCCGCGTCGCCTGATCCTTCCCGCCGCTTTTTTCCGTGACGTGCAAAGTCGATAAGCTATATCAGCTTATTCAAATTTAGCGTTAACCATATATTAAGGTTAATGAATGGTATTTTACACAAATTGTCTTATATCGGCGATTGTAGGTAAGGCAGCGCGGTGGCTGCCGGTGTTTTTCAATCGGGGATACGGGGACTATGGCCAGCGTAGAGACGGCGACCAATCGCTTTTCGGACAAGCTTCTGGGACTGCTCGACAAGATCGAGTACCGCCGCGTCGAGACGGGCGAGGACATGGAAGACGTCGCCCGCATCCGCTACAAGGCCTACAAGGCCGGCGCCGTGATGCATCTGGGCGAACAGTCGGTTCTCATCGATGATTCCGATTTCGACAGCCACGCCTATGTCTTCGGCATCTATTATGAGGAGCGGCTGATTTCGACGGTGCGCCTGCACCATGTGACGCCGGACCATCGCGTCACCTCGTCCGGCAAGGTCTTCCCTGACGAGATCAACGCCTTCCTCGACGCCGGCATGTCGCTGATCGACCCGGTGCGCCTTGCGGCGGACCCGGAAATCTGGAGCGAGATGCCGGCCATTCCGTATCTGACGCTACGTATCGCCACGATGGCGACGGATTATTTCCAGACGGATCGCTGTGTGCAGATGGTGAAGCCCGCCCATGCGGCCTTCTACAAGCGCGTCTTCGATGCCGATTTCGTCGCCTCGCCGAAGAGCAACCAGGGCAAGTTCATCATCGACCTGATGCTGCTGGCGACCAACGTCAAGGAGACGCTGCCGTCGCTGTACCAGCGCTTCCCCTTCTTCAAGTCGGAGCCCTATGAGCGCCGCATGATGTTCGCCCGCGGCGACGACCTGCCGTTCAGCCCGCTGACGGTGCGCCCGACTGCGCGCCGCGCCCATTTCGGCGGCGAGCGGATCCAGCTTTCCGGCGGCGCCTACGCCGGATAACTTGCGTTCTGATGTCGCATGCCGGGCCGGTTTCGCAAGAAACCGGCCCGTTCTGTTTCGGAAACGTTACAGGTCGAACGCTCTCACCTTCCATGCCGTTGCGCTTTGCCGATCCATTGTGTAAGGCCTGAAAGACGCGCGCTTGTCGCGCCTGAGGGAATCGCCGGAACTTCGGGTTCCGGCCTGTATTAAGCGCTCATCGGGTGGAGTTTTCCGTCTCGCGGGCGTGGTTGCTTAGGAGAAGGTGACTATGGCTGAACATCATTCCGGACCGGTCGAAATGGGCGCTCCGATGGATTATCCCGAGCACGAGAAGACCTATAATTTCTTCATCGGTGCAGCCAAGTACGGCACGCTGTTCTGCGTCGCCCTGCTGATCGCCATGGCGGCCGGTTTCTTCACCAGCGCTGGTTTCTTCAGCGCGGTGCTTCTGTTCATCATTCTCAACGTCGCCGGCTTCTTCCTGCTGCGTTGATCTGAACAACCGCATTTGCGGTTTGGTGGCGGCGCCATCCGGCGTCGCGCTTTAACACGGCCAGTCTCGGGGGGAGGACCACGGTTTGAGTCAGTGTATTTTTGTGGCAAGGGAAAGTGATCCGGCGGAAGGCCGCGTTGCGGGTTCCGTTGAAACGATCAAGAAAATGAAGGGTTTGGGGCTGGAGGTGCTGGTGGAAGCCGGCGCAGGTCTCAAGTCCCGCATCCTGGATGCGGATTACGAGGCCGCCGGTGCCCGCATCGTCGGGCCGGAAGAGGCGAAATCGGCGGATGTCATCCTCAAGGTGCGTCGCCCGACCTCGTCGGAGATCGCCGGCTACAAGTCCGGCGCCATCGTCATCGCCATCATGGACCCCTACGGCAACGAAGCCGCCATCGCCGAGATGGCGAATGCCGGTCTCACCGCCTTTGCCATGGAACTGATGCCGCGCATCACGCGCGCCCAGTCGATGGACATCCTGTCCTCGCAGGCAAACCTTGCCGGCTACCAGGCGGTCATCGACGCCGCCCATGAATTCGACCGCGCCATGCCGATGATGATGACCGCCGCCGGCACCGTGCCGGCCGCCAAGGTCTTCGTCATGGGCGCCGGCGTCGCCGGCCTCCAGGCGATCGCCACCGCGCGCCGCCTCGGTGCCGCCGTTTCCGCGACGGACGTTCGTCCCGCCGCCAAGGAGCAGGTCGCCTCGCTCGGCGCAAAATTCATCGCCGTCGAGGACGATGAGTTCAAGGCCGCCGAAACCGCCGGCGGTTATGCCAAGGAAATGTCCCGCGAATACCAGGCGAAGCAGGCGGCACTCGTTGCCGACCACATCGCCAAGCAGGACATCGTCATCACCACCGCGCTCATTCCCGGCCGCCCGGCGCCGCGTCTCGTGACGCGCCAGATGCTGTCGGCCATGCGCAACGGCTCCATCGCCGTCGACCTCGCGGTCGAACGCGGCGGCAATATCGAAGGCTCCGAGGCCGGCAGGGTCGCCGAGGTCGAGGGCGTCAAGGTCATCGGCTATCTCAACGTGCCGGGCCGCATTGCCGCTTCCGCCTCCGCGCTTTACGCCAAGAACCTGCTGACCTTCCTCGAAACGATGGTCGACAAGGAGAAGAAATCGGTCTCGGTCAATGTCGAGGATGAACTCGTCAAGGCGACGATGCTGAGCCACGGCGGCGCCGTGGTGCATCCGAACTTCGGCGGTGCCGTTCAGCTAGGGGAGGGCAAGTGATGGCAAACGAACTTCTGGACAAGGCGATCACCGATCTGGAACGCGCCGTGGAAGCCGTGCGCACGGCCTCCGACTATCTGCCAGACGCGGCCGCCGCTGCGGCACATGGCGTCTCGGGCGGGGCAATCGACCCCTTCGTCTTCCGGCTTGCGATCTTCGTGCTGTCGATCTTCGTCGGCTATTACGTCGTCTGGTCGGTAACGCCCGCGCTGCACACGCCGCTGATGGCCGTCACCAACGCCATCTCCTCGGTCATCGTCGTCGGCGCGCTGCTCGCTGTCGGCATCTCGCTCTCGGGTGTGGCGACCGGCTTCGGCTTCGTCGCGCTGATCCTCGCCTCCGTCAATATCTTTGGCGGCTTCCTGGTCACCCAGCGCATGCTGGCGATGTACAAGAAAAAAGAGAAGTGAGGCCGGCCCGATGAACGCAAATTTCGCAGCCTTCCTCTACCTCGTCTCCGGGGTACTCTTCATCATGGCACTGCGCGGCCTGTCGCATCCGACGACCAGCCGCCGCGGCAATACGCTCGGCATGGTCGGCATGGGCATCGCCATCGGCACGACGTTGCTCCTGGCAACGCCGTCCTTCGGCGGCCTGGTGCTCATCGTGCTCGGCCTTGCCATCGGCGGCGGTGCGGGCGCCTATATCGCCCGCTCGATCCCGATGACCTCGATGCCGCAGCTCGTCGCCGGCTTCCACTCGCTCGTCGGCCTTGCCGCCGTGCTGGTGGCTGCGGCCGCGCTCTATTCGCCGGTCTCCTTCGGCCTCGGTCAGGTCGGCGAAATCCACGGCCAGGCGCTCATCGAAATGGCGCTGGGTGCCGCAATCGGCGCGATCACCTTCACCGGCTCGATCATCGCCTTCCTGAAGCTCGACGGGCGCATGTCCGGCAAGCCGATCATGCTGCCCTACCGGCATGTCATCAACATTGTGCTGCTCGCCGCGATCGTCTTTTTCATCGTCGGCCTGACTCTGTCGGAAAGCCATTTCGACTTCTGGCTGATCGTCATCCTGGCGCTGGCGCTCGGCGTGCTGCTCATCGTGCCGATCGGCGGCGCCGACATGCCCGTCGTCGTCTCGATGCTCAACTCCTATTCGGGTTGGGCTGCGGCCGGCATCGGCTTCACGCTCGGCAACCTCGCGCTCATCATCACCGGCGCGCTGGTGGGCTCCTCTGGTGCGATCCTGTCCTACATCATGTGCAAGGGCATGAACCGCTCGTTCATCTCCGTCATTCTTGGCGGCTTCGGTGGCGACAGTGGTGCCGCGGCCAGCGATGATGGCGTGCAGCGTACGGTCAAGCAGGGCTCCGCCGACGACGCGGCCTTCCTGATGGCCAATGCTTCCAAGGTCATCATCGTGCCGGGCTACGGCATGGCGGTGGCGCAGGCGCAGCATGCCGTGCGTGAACTCGCCGATGCGCTGAAGAAGAACGGCGTCGAGGTGAAGTACGCGATCCATCCGGTCGCGGGTCGCATGCCCGGCCACATGAACGTGCTGCTTGCCGAAGCGAACGTGCCCTATGACGAAGTGTTCGAGCTGGAAGACATCAACTCGGAATTCGCCCAGGCCGACGTCGCCTATGTTATCGGCGCCAACGACGTGACCAACCCGGCGGCACGCGACGATAAATCGTCGCCGATCTACGGCATGCCGATCCTCGACGTCGACAAGGCCAAGACCTGCCTCTTCGTCAAGCGCTCGCTCGGCTCTGGCTATGCCGGCATCGACAACACGCTGTTCTACAAGGACGGCACGATGATGCTGCTCGGCGACGCCAAGAAGATGACCGACGACATCGTCAAGGCGATGAACCACTGATCTGGCAAAAGCCTGAAACGAAAAAGCCCGGCCACCACTCCTTCGTCATGCTCGGGCTTGACCCGAGCATCCATTCACCGGCACGCCGCGGATGTGGATCCTCGGCTCAAGGCCGAGGATGACGGTAGAGGGTGAGGCGAGGTCCATCAACAAAAAGCCCGCGAGATGATCGCGGGCTTTTTGTTTGTGATGTTTTTTCTGGATCAGGCCGGCTGCTTGGCGGCGGTTGCGACGGCGCCGCGGGTGCGGGCGAGGCCGTCCTTGGCCGGCGTGTAGTTCGGGTCGAGCTTCAGCGCGTGCGAATAGGACTTGGCGGCGCGCGCCATCTCGCCGCGGCGCTCGTAGATCAGCGCCTGGTTCGCCCAGGATTCGGCAAGCTTGCCGTCGAGGTTGATCGCCGTGTTGAAATCCGAGAACGCGTTGTCGTCGTCGCCCTGCGCGGCATAGGAAATGCCGCGGCCGTTATAGGGTTCGGCCGAGTTCGGCGAGAGCGAGATCGCCTTGGAGAAATCCTCGATCGCCGGATCGTGCTGGCGACGAGCCTGATAGATCAGGCCGCGATTGTGATAGGCGCGCGGATCGGTCGTATCGAGCTGGATGGCGCGGTTGAAGTCGCTGAACGCGTCGTCGAGACGGCCGGCCTGGCGATAGAGATTGCCGCGGCCGATATAGGCGACGTCGTAGTTCGGGTTGAGCTGCAGCGCCATGTTGTAGTCGGCCGCTGCCTGCGCCTGTTCGCCGAGGCTGCGCTGCACGAGCGCGCGGTTGGCATAGGCTTGGTAGAAGCGCGGGTTGAGCTCGATTGCGCGGTTGAAGTCTTCAAGCGCCCGGCGGTGCTGGCCGGCGCGGCCATAGGCCGAACCGCGCACGTTATAGGCTTCCGGGTCCTGCGGGTTGGCGGCGATGACGGCCGAAAGCGACGAGATGTTTTCTTCCGAGCCCTGCGCGCGCTCGACCTTCAGCACGTCGGTGGACGTGGTCGACTGGCAGCCGGACAGAAGCAGAGCAAACGAGGTGGCGGCGACGGCAGCCATCAGGGAGCGGCGAATGTGGACGGCGCGGGGTGCCGAAAGAGAAATGCGGTCAGTCCGGAACCCGGTCGATGCAGCCATGTCCAAGTGCGAATCCTCAAAGTGGGCTTCTACCGCGCCTCATGCGCGAAGAAAAACGCTACGCCTTGAAAGCAGTTCCGGCGAAGGAGCGTAGCGGAAGCGCCCGGAATTGCATGGGAAGTCTTTCACAATGGTGAAAAAACATCCGGTCACGTCAAAAAAGGCGGCGGCGAAATGTTCGCCCCCGCCCGGTCTTGCATCCGAAAACGTCGAAATGACGGCCGATTAACGGGCGCTCGGACGAGCGCTGACGCCGCCGGCTTCGCGCTGAGCGCGCTTGCGGGCCAGCTTGCGGACGCGACGAACGGCTTCAGCCTTCTCACGCGCACGCTTCTGCGACGGCTTTTCATAAAAGTCGCGCATCTTCATTTCACGGAAAATACCTTCGCGCTGCATCTTCTTCTTGAGAGCGCGGAGAGCCTGATCAACGTTGTTGTCGCGGACAAGTACCTGCACGAGAATCCCGTTCCTTTGTTCGTTGTAAGCCCGGGCGAGCACAGGTCGCCAGGCAAATAGATTGCGGTCGCGCAGCCCAACAGGCTGGCAATTGGCGCGTCGGATACCAGATCGCCACGGGAAAGTCCAGCCTTGCGCGCCGCGATGTTAAGGATATTTGCGCGTGGCCCTCACAAACGCCGGGAAAAAGCTTCGGCGGGGCTCATGTCGCATGTGGTACAAGGTGCGCCCGAATGCGTCGCAAAGGATACGGCGTCCGCGCGCAAGATTTGCTTTCTATCGGGGCAGGAAACAGCCGGCCGATGCCGGCGAGACGTTGAGGACTTGGGATGCGCAAATATTCGGTTTTCGCCGTCGCCCGCGAGGCGATGCGCGGCCACAAGGGTTGGGAGGCGCAATGGACCTCGCCCGAGCCGCGCAAGGACTATGATGTGATCATCATCGGCGGCGGCGGCCATGGCCTGGGTGCTGCCTATTACCTCGCCAAGGAGCACGGCATCACCAATGTCGCTGTCATCGAGAAGGGCTGGCTCGGCGGCGGCAATACCGGCCGCAACACGACCATCATCCGCTCGAACTATCTCTATGACGAGAGCATGGACATCTACGAGCACTCGCTGAAGCTCTGGGAAGGGCTGAGCCAGGATCTCAACTACAACGTCATGTATTCGCCGCGCGGCGTGATGATGCTGTCGCACAATGTGCACGACAAGCAGTCCTTCAGCCGCCACATCCATGCCAACCGCCTGCACGGCATCGACAACGAATGGCTGACGCCGCAGCAGGCGAAGGAATTCTGCCCGCCGCTCGATATTTCGGCGAGCGCCCGCTACCCGATCAACGGTGCTGCCCTCCAGCGCCGCGGCGGCACCGCCCGCCACGATGCCGTCGCCTGGGGTTATGCCCGTGCGGCATCCGATCGCGGCGTGCATGTCATCCAGAACTGCGAGGTCAAGGGCATCCGCCGCGGGCCGGACGGCGCTGTGACCGGCGTCGAGACCTCCAAGGGCTTCATCGGTGCCAAGAAGGTCGCGGTGTCGGCGTCCGGCCACAACTCGGTCATCCTGTCGATGGCCGACGTCAAGCTGCCGCTGCATTCCGTGCCGCTCCAGGCGCTGGTGTCCGAGCCGATGAAGCCGATCTTCCCCTGCGTCGTCATGTCCAACACGGTGCATGCCTATATTTCGCAGTCGGACAAGGGCGAGCTTGTCATCGGCGCCGGTACGGACCAGTACAACTCCTACTCCCAGACCGGCGGTCTCCAGATCATCACGCATACACTCGACGCCATCTGCGAACTCTTCCCGATGTTCCGCCGCGTCAAGATGATGCGCCAGTGGGGCGGCATCACCGACAACACGCCGGACCGTTCGGCGATCCAGGGTGTCACGCCGGTGAAGAACCTCTTCGTCAACTGCGGCTGGGGCACCGGCGGCTTCAAGGCGACGCCCGGTTCGGCGCATCTCTTCGCGCATCTCATCGCGAAGGGTGAGCCGCACAAGCTGGCTTCCGGCCTGACGCTCGATCGCTTCCGCACGGGCCGCCTGATCGACGAGGCAGCGGCGGCGGCGGTCGCCCATTGATGAACGGCGCGCTGCTCGCCGGATTTCTGATGACGGCCGGTGTCCTGCCGATCGGCGATATCATCCCGACACCGGGAGATTTTCGGTTTCAGAAGATCCAGAAGGCAGCGGGCGAGAAGGAATGGCCATTCGTCGCCGAGAGCGGGATGTTGAGTTGCATAAGGATATTGGGTCAACGGACGATCTATTTCGTTCCGGATGAAACGGACTCAAACCGCGCCTTCAACATCGATGTCGATCTCTTTGCGATGAGTATTGCCAATCTGGGAATGACGGACGTTCTGGCCCCCTATGACGACACCAAGCAGCTGATTTACCGGCTTGCCCCCTTCGTCACCATGGGCCGACGACTTTGCGACCAGGACCCAGGCACGTTCGTGACGGGTCCAGAGCTTTAACAGGTAGGAAACAATGCTGCTGATCTACTGCCCCTACTGCGAGGAAGAGCGCTCGGAGCTCGAATTCCGCCACGGTGGCGACGCGCACATCGCCCGGCCGACCAACATGGCCGACATCACCGACGAGGAGTTCCAGGAGTTCTTCTTCCTGCGCGACAACCCGAAGGGCCTGATCTTCGAGCGCTGGCGCCATATCCATGGCTGCGGCCGCTTCTTCAATGCGGCGCGCGACACGGTGAGCGACAAGTTCGTGATGAGCTACAAGGCCGGCGAGCCGAAGCCCGATCTTTCAGGCAACGCCCCCGCCACCGAGAAAACCGTCGAAACCTATGAAGCCACGGAAGGAACCGCGAAATGAGCGGTGCTAATCGCATTGCCGGTCAGGGCCGGCTGACGCCCGCCAGGACGGCGCGTTTCACTTTCGACGGAAAGACCTACCAGGCGTTGGAGGGTGACACGGTTGCCTCCGCGCTGCTCGCCAACGGTGTGCACCTCGTCGGCCGCTCGTTCAAGTACCATCGCCCGCGCGGCATTCTTTCGGCAGGTCCCGAAGAGCCGAATGCGCTGATCGACGTCTCCCGCGATGCCGCCCGCCGCCAGCCGAACGTGCGCGCGCCGGTGCAGGAAGTCTTCGACGGCATGAAGGTCGAATCGCAGAACCGCTGGCCGTCGCTGTCCTTCGATATCGGCGGCATCAACAACCTACTGTCGCCCTTCTTCGCGGCCGGCTTCTACTACAAGACCTTCATGTGGCCGAAGGCCGCCTGGGAAAAGGTCTATGAACCCTTCATCCGCAAGGCCGCCGGCCTCGGCGTCGCACCGACGGAAGAGGACCCGGACCACTATGCCAGCCGCTACGCCTATTGCGACGTGCTGGTCGCCGGCGGCGGCGTTGCCGGCCTTTCGGCAGCGCTTGCAGCCGCGGAAACCGGCGCCCGCGTCATCCTCTGTGACGAGCAGCCGGAAGTCGGCGGTGCGCTGCACTACGACACGTCGGTCACCATCGACGGCCAGAGCGGCTATGCCTGGGCGCAGGCGACGGCCGCGAAGCTGAAGGCGATGGAGAACGTTACCGTTCTCACCCGCACGACGGCCTTCGGCTATTACAACCACAATTTCGTCGCGCTCGTCGAACGCGTCACGGATCACCTCGCGCGTCCCGACAAGAAGCTGCCGCGCGAACGCATGTGGCAGGTCCGCGCCAAGCGCGTCATCCTCGCCACCGGCTCGATCGAGCGCCACATGGTGTTCGCCAACAACGACCGGCCGGGCATCATGCTGGCGTCGGCGGCGCGCACCTATCTCAACCATTTCGGCGTCGCCGTCGGCCGCAAGGTCGGCGTCTATACGGCGAGCGATTCGGCCTATGAAGCCGCCTTCGACCTGAAGCGTGCCGGCGTCACCATCGCCGCCATCGTCGACAATCGCGACAAGCCCGGCGAGGCTGTTCTCGCCGAAGCCCGCAAGCTCGGCATCGAAGTGCTCGTCGGCCATTCGGTCGTCGATACCAAGGGGAAGCTCCGCGTCTCCTCCATCTCGGTCGCCCGCAACGGCGGCGGCTCGGCGCGGGCCATCCCGGTCGATGCGCTGCTGATGTCGGCCGGCTGGACGCCTTCTGTGCACCTCTTCTCGCAGTCGCGCGGCAAGGTTGCCTATGATGCCGCCTCCGGCCGCTTCCTGCCGGGCACCTATGCGCAGGATTGCCTTTCCGTCGGCTCGTGCAACGGCACGGACGGCCTTCAGGCGACCATCGAGGAATCGCTGGCCGCGGGCGAGCTGATGGCGCGCGCCACCGGCAACGAGGGCGGCGGCAAGGTCGAGCTTCGGGGCGAAAACGCCTTCGAATGGACCGGCGGCATGGCCGGCGCGGGCGAGGGGGCTGGCGTCGATACGACCGTCAAGGCCTTCGTCGACTTCCAGAACGACGTCTGCGCCAAGGACATCCGCCTTGCCGTGCGCGAGGGCATGCACTCGATCGAGCATATCAAGCGCTTCACCACCAACGGCATGGCGACCGACCAGGGCAAGCTTTCCAACATCCATGGTCTCGCCATCGCCTCGGAAGTGCTAAACCGCGAAATCCCGAAGATCGGCCTCACCACCTTCCGTGCGCCTTATACGCCGGTCACCTTCGGCACGCTGATCAGCCATTCGCGCGGAGACCTGTTCGATCCGGCGCGCAAGACGCCGCTGCATGCCTGGGAGGAGGCGCAGGGCGCCGTCTTCGAGGATGTCGGCAACTGGAAACGTGCCTGGTATTATCCGCGCTCCGGCGAGACGATGCACGACGCGGTCAACCGCGAGTGCCGCACGGTGCGCAATGCCGCCGGCGTCTTCGATGCCTCGACGCTCGGCAAGATCGAGGTGGTCGGCCCGGATGCCGCCGAGTTCCTCAACCTCATGTATACCAACGCCTGGGATACGCTGAAGCCCGGCCGCTGCCGCTACGGCATCATGCTGCGCGAGGACGGCTTCGTCTATGACGACGGCGTCGTCGGCCGCCTGGCCGAGGACCGCTTCCACGTGACCACCACGACGGGCGGTGCGCCGCGCGTCATGAACCACATGGAAGACTATCTCCAGACGGAATTCCCGCATCTCAAGGTTTGGCTCACTTCCACCACCGAACAGTGGGCGGTCATCGCCGTGCAGGGGCCGAAGGCGCGCGAGATCATCGAGCCGCTCGTCGAGGGCATCGACATTTCCAACGAGGCCTTCCCGCATATGAGCGTGCGCGAAGGCAAGATCTGCGGCGTGCCGACCCGGCTGTTCCGCATGTCGTTCACCGGTGAAGCCGGCTTCGAAGTCAACGTGCCGGCCGATTATGGCCAGTCCGTGCTGGAAGCGATCTGGGCACGGGCCGAACCGCTCGGCGCCTGCGCCTACGGCACCGAGACCATGCACGTGCTGCGCGCCGAAAAGGGCTACATCATCGTCGGCCAGGATACGGACGGCACGGTCACGCCGCACGATGCCAGCCTCAGCTGGGCCGTCTCCAAGAAGAAGACGGATTTCGTCGGCATCCGCGGCCTGAAGCGGCCGGATCTGGTGAAGGAAGGCCGCAAGCAGCTTGTCGGCCTTCTGACGAAGGATCCGAACGTGGTTCTGGAGGAGGGCGCGCAGATCGTCGCCGATCCGAACGAGCCGAAACCGATGAAAATGCTCGGCCACGTCACCTCGTCCTACTGGTCGGAAAATTGCGGCCGGTCGATCGCCATGGCGCTCGTCGCCGGCGGTCAGGCCCGCCTCGGCCAGACGCTCTACGTGCCGATGCCCGACCGCACCATCGCGGTCGAGGTCAGCGACATGGTCTTCATCGACAAGGAAGGAGCACGCCTCAATGGCTGATCAAGCACTTCGCAAGGCGCCGCTCGCCGGCCGTCATGGTGGCTCCGCCGGCGCGCGCGTCACGCCCGCCGGCCCCGCAACCCGCCTGTCGCTGCGTGCCGGCACGGACGCGCTCGGCGCGCTGTCGGCCGCCTTCGGCCTGACGCTGCCGACGCGACCGAAAACTTCGGCCTCGGCCAACGGCCGCCACGCGCTCTGGCTCGGCCCGGACGAATGGCTGCTGATCGACGAAAACGGCGCGGACCTGATGGCGGCGGCCGCAAGCTCCGGCGTGCTGCATTCGGCGACGGACGTCTCCCACCGCAACACGGCCGTGCTCGTCTCCGGCCCGCAAGCGGCCGGCGCGATCGCTAGCGCCTGCCCGCTCGACCTCGGCAACGCGATCTTCCCGGTCGGTGCGGCTGCCCGCACGGTGCTCGGCAAGATCGAGATCGTGCTGTTGCGCACGGGCGAAGACGATTATCGTGTCGAATGCTGGCGCTCGTTTTCGCCCTATACCTTCGGCCTTCTCGCGGAAGGCGCGGAGGACGTGGGCCTCTAACCAGGCCCAGCGGTGGCTCTCACGGTTTCGGCCATCCGAACCAGCGCACCCATCGGCCGTGAAAATCGGCGCGGCCGATCATCGCCTTGCGGCCAGAGGGCCAGACCTGCAATGTCAGCGCGGCGCCATCCTTCGGCTGGTCGTCGGCCTCCATCTGGAGGTGTGCGAGCGGCGCATCCCCGGTCGCTTTGGCACCCGCGGCCTCAAGGACGCGCCGGCCGGCTTCACGCTTTTCGGCCGGCAAGTATTGCCAGACGATCGAGTGGTAGACGACGTGCACGGCGCCTGCAAAGGGCGTCGAAAGCCGCCGCTCCAGCCATTCCACGGCATCGGCCTGCTCGATGGGAAGCGGTCTTTCCGCGGCAAGGGCCAGGCTTTTGCCCGTCCGCTCGATCCGGTCCGCCTGGTCGGCCCAGATATAGGAGAGGAGCCGCAGCCGTTCCTGCGCATCGGCCGGGTCGATCGGCCGGAGATCGCACCCAGCCCTGTCGATTACTTGTATGTTCGCCATTTCGGGCTCGGGGCCGGACCAGTCGGGGGCAATGAGGATATCGGAATTCTCGATCGCCCAGCTCGATTGACCGAGCCGGTAGGTGTAGCGATCCCATTGCAGGTTCAGGCCGGCGCTGGCGCCGACTTCCGACAGGACGAGCGGCTTGCCGAAGAGGGCGGCGATGGTGAGGAAACCCGACAGGAGGGCGCCTGACCGGCGGACTTCGTTGGTTTGCGGCGGCGACAGGAGCCGTTCGAGAAGGAAGGCCTCGTCGGTTTCGAAGGCGTTGCGGCAGGCCGCCCACAGGGCATCGTCCGAAACCTCGGCGGGCGGATAACAGGCGGCAAGCGTGGGGTTTGTGCCGGCAAGGACCAGCGCATGCAGCGCGCCGGCAAGCCGAAGGGCGAGGGCGTCGTGTTTTCCGGAGGGATCTCCGGGCCAGGCGAGGACGCGCCGGCCGACGGCATTTTCCTCATCGAGTCGTGCGCCGAGAAGCCTGCACAGGCGGGCGGTGAAGGGCGAGCCGAGGGCGGCGCAGGCGGCGGCCTGATCATCGAAAGATGCCCTGATGACCGGGCTGCCGGCCTTAGACATGCTCCGGCCGGTCTTTCGGGTCGAACTGGATGATGGTGATCCAGTCGGCGGTGAGCGCGGGCTTGCGCTCGTCCTCGATTTCGACGGTCACGTCATAGCGGATCGTTACCATGCCGGCGCCGCGGAAGCGGGCTTCTGCCAGCATGAAACGGCCGCGCACTCGCGCGCCGCTTTTCACCGGCGTCATGAAGCGCACTTTTTCGAAACCGTAATTGATGCCCATCGTCTGCTCGATGATGCGCGGCACGCAATCGTAGTTCATCGCGGAGAGCAGCGAGAGCGTCAGGAAACCGTGCGCGATCGTGCCGCCGAAGGGCGTTTCCGCCGCCGCGCGCACGGGGTCGGTGTGGATGAACTGATGGTCTTCCGTCGCCCCGGCGAAACGGTCGATCATGGTCTGGTCGACGGTGAACCAGCGCGACAGGCCGATCTCCGTGCCGACGAGGGCATCGATGTCCTTCAGGTGGATATGTGCTGGCATTTGGCTTTCCCGCCGCTTGATTCGCGCCCCGGCTTTTGCGTCTCGCATGTCGTTGTCGCAAAACCGCGGCACACTTTTGCGCGACATGCTTTAGCGAGGCGGTTTGTCCGGGTAATGAAGATCAGTGCTTTTCGACAAAAATCTCGACGGTGCGTGAATGAAGCATGCCGATCGCGGGATGGTTGGCGGAAAGCAGGCTCGTCCAGTCGCGCCCCTCCGGTGGTGGCAAGGCGAGCGCCTGCTCGCCGTGCGTCCGGTTGATGGCGATCGCGAGATGGACGATCCGCTGCTGTTGTAGGTCGGGCGTCTTGAGGATGGCAAGCAATGTTCCGGCAAACGGCGCCTCCCAGTCGCCGGCCGTCATCGGCGTGCCGGCGAGCGTTCGCCAGTCGACATCGCCGACACCGCTCCAGAAGGTCGTTTCGCCAAGGGCCGGAAAACGCTTACGGATGGCCGAGAGCATGCCGGTGTGCTCGATCAGGCCTTCGTCCAGCTGGTCCCAGTGCATCCAGGTGATGGCATTGTCCTGGCAATAGGCATTGTTGTTGCCCTGCTGGCTGCGCCCGCCCTCGTCACCGGCCGTCAGCATCACGGTGCCGCGCGAGAGGAAGAGGCTGGAAAGCAGCGCCTTCACGTCCGCACGGCGGGCGGAGAGCACCGCGCCGTCGTTCGTCGCGCCCTCGGCGCCGTTGTTCCAGGAATGGTTCTCGTTGTGGCCGTCGCGGTTGTCTTCGCCGTTCGCCTCGTTGTGCTTCACCGTGTTGGAAACGAGGTCCATCAGCGTGAAGCCGTCATGGGCGGCGAGGAAGTTGACGCTGCGCGTCGCCTCGCCGCCGTGGCGGGAGAAGATGTCGGAGGAGCCGGCAAAGGCGGTGACGAAGGCACCCAGCCGGTGGCTGTCGCCGCGCCAGAAGGTGCGCGTGTCGTCGCGGTAGCGGTCGTTCCATTCGAGGAACGGTGCCGGGAAATTGCCGAGCTGGTAGCCACCGGGGCCGATATCCCAGGGTTCGGCAATGAGCACGCGGTCCTTCAGGAGCGGATCGGCGCAGATTTCGGAGAGCAGCGCGGACCGGGCGGAAAAACCGTCCGCCTCGCGGCCGAGAATGGTGGCGAGGTCGAAGCGGAAGCCGTCGACGCCGGCATGGCGCACAAAATGGCGCAGGCTGTCGAGCACAAGCTGGCGCACGACCGGGTGCTCGCCGGCAATGGTGTTGCCGCAGCCGGTGTCGTTGATCAGCTCGCCGGGCTGGCCCGGCACATGGCGGTAATAGGTGAGGTTGTCGAGGCCGCGCATGGAGAGCGTGGCGCCGTGGCGGTCGCTTTCGCCGGAATGGTTGAAGACGAGGTCGAGGACGACGCCGATGTTTTCCGCCCTGAGCGCCGCGACAGTATCGGCGAGTTCCTGCATGCCGCCGGGCACGAGGCGCGGATCGAGCGCCATCAGGGCAATCGGATTGTAACCCCAGCTATTGGACAGGCCGAGCGGCGGCAGGTGGCGCTCGTCGATCCAGGCGGTGATCGGCATCAGCTCGACCGCATCGACGCCGAGGCGCTTGAGATGGGCGAGAACGGCGGGGTGGGCGAGGGCGCCGACCGTGCCGCGCATTGCCTCCGGCACGTCCGGATGCAGCATGGTGAAACTGCGCACGGCGACCTCGTAGACGAAGCCGCCGGGGCGGAAGATCGGCGGTTTTACCGTGACCGGCCGGTCGCGGGTGACGATCGCCTTCGGCACGATGTCCGTCGTGTCCGTGCCGAAGACGGTGAGCCTGCCGTCATGCACGAAGGGGCGGTCGAGTTCCTTGGCGTAGGGATCGACGAGCAGCTTTGCCGGATCGAACCACAGGCCGTGATCGGGCGAATAGACGCCTTCGGCGCGAAACCCGTAGCGCGTGCCGGCGGTCGCCCCCTCGACGAAGACGCGGTGGAAGCCGTTTTCGTCCCGCCCCATGGTGAGACGGGCGAGTTCCGTGTTGCCGTCCGTGTCGAACAGGCAGAGCTCGACGCGGCCGGCATCGTGCGAATAGACCGCGAACTCCACTCCGTCGCCGGAGAGCGTTGCGCCCGGTGCGAAGGAGGGGGCGGTGGTCATCTCAGGTGATCACGGTCGGCGCTTCGCGGCCGGTTCTGGTCCTGATGTCGGCGATCTCGTCGGCGACGGTGATGAGGTCGGAAAGCGCCTCCTGCGTCTCGACGTCGTGGCGCGCGGCATCGGGCTCGAAGCGCTCGATATAGACGCGCAGCGTCGCGCCCGATGTGCCGGTGCCGGATAGGCGGAAGACTACGCGCGAGCCGCCTTCGAAGAGGATGCGGATGCCCTGGTTCTTGCTTACCGACTGGTCGACCGGGTCGTTATAGGCGAAGTCGTCGGCCGTCGCGACCTTGAGGGCGTCAAAACTCTTGCCAGGCAGCGTGGCGAGCTGGTCGCGTAGGTTGGCCACCAGGCCGTTGGCGGCGTCGGTGCCGACTTCCTCGTAGTCGTGACGGGAATAGTAGTTGCGGCCGTAGGTGGCCCAGTGCTGCTGGACGATGTCGAGCACGCTTTCCTTGCGCACGGCGAGGATGTTGAGCCAGAGCAGCACGGCCCAGAGGCCATCCTTCTCGCGCACATGGTTGGAGCCGGTGCCCGCACTTTCCTCGCCGCAGATCGTGGCAAGGCCCGCATCGAGCAGGTTGCCGAAGAATTTCCAGCCGGTCGGCGTCTCGTAGATGCCGATGCCGAGCTTTTCGGCGACGCGGTCGGCGGCACCCGATGTCGGCATGGAGCGGGCGATGCCGGCGAGACCCGCCGCATAGCCGGGGGCGAGATGGGCATTGGCGGCGAGGAGCGCCAGGCTGTCGGAGGGGGTGACGAAGATGCCCTTGCCGATGATCAGGTTGCGGTCGCCGTCGCCGTCGGAGGCGGCGCCGAAGTCCGGGGCGTCGTCGGCCATCATCGTGTCGTAGAGCGCGCGGGCGTGCACGAGGTTGGGGTCCGGATGGTGGCCGCCGAAATCGGGCAGCGGCATGAAGTTCAGCACGGAGCCCTTGGTGGCGCCGAGGCGGTTTTCGAGGATTTCCTTGGCATAGGGGCCGGTGACGGCGCTCATGGCATCGAAGACGACGCGGAAGCCGCCAGCCAGCAGCGCGCGGATGGCGGCGAAGTCGAAAAGCTGTTCCATCAGCTCGGCATAGTCGGCGACCGGGTCGATGACGGTCACCGTCATGCCGTCGACGTCCTGCGTGCCTTCATGGTCGAGATTGACGTCGGCGACGTCGGCGATCTTGTAGCTGTCGATCGACTTGGTGCGGGCGAAGATCGCGTCGGTGATCTTTTCCGGGGCCGGGCCGCCATTGCCGATATTGTATTTGATGCCGAAATCTTCCGTCGGGCCGCCGGGATTGTGGCTGGCGGACAGCACGATGCCGCCGAAGGCCTTGTATTTGCGGATGACGTTGGAGGCGGCGGGCGTGGAGAGAATGCCGCCGCGGCCAACCAGAACGCGGCCGAAACCATTGGCGGCCGCCATCTTGATGGCGAGCTGGATGACCTCGCGGTTGTAGTAGCGCCCGTCGCCGCCGATCACCAGCGTCTCGCCGGCAAAGCCTTCCAGCGAATCGAAGATCGCCTGGATGAAGTTCTCCGCATAGTTCGGCTGCTGGAAGACGGGGACCTTCTTGCGCAGGCCCGAGGTGCCCGGCTTCTGATCGGTGTAAGGCGTGGTCGTTACGGTCTTGACGGTCATCGGCTCATACTCTTCAGGAAAGATTGGCTCTTCAGGAAAGGTTGGCTCTCGAAAGAAGGCTGGAATAGAGGTCAGCGTAGCGCGCGGCGCTGTTTTCCCAGGAAACGTCTGACTTCATACCTTGGTTCTGGATGCGTGCCCAGATTTTCGGTTCGTTATAGGCCTTGAAGACGCGGCGCAGCGCCTGGCGCAGGCCCTCGGCATTGATCGGCGTGAACTGGAAACCGGTGGCGACGCGGGCGGAAAGCGCGGCCTCGTTGGCGTCGATGACGGTATCGGCCAGCCCCCCGGTGCGCGCGACGACGGGGATGCAGCCGTAGCGCAGGCCGTAGAGCTGGGTGAGGCCGCAGGGCTCGAAGCGCGACGGGATGAGGATCGCATCCGCGCCAGCCTGCATGAGGTGCGACAAGGGTTCGTTATAGCCGATCACGATGCCGATGCGGCCGCGGTGGCGGGAGGCGGAGGCCAGCAGCGCGCCTTCGAGGCCCTGGTCGCCGGAGCCGAGCACGGCGAGCTTGCCGCCCTGCTCGACGATCCAGTCGGCGACCTCGGCGATGAGATCGATGCCCTTCTGCCAGGTGAGGCGGCTGATGACGCAGAAAATCGGGCCGTCGTCGTCGCCGAGGCTGAAGCGTTCGGCGAGTGCGCGGCGATTGGCGGCGCGCTGCTTGGGGGCGCCGGGCGCATAGGGGCGGGCGATATGCGTGTCGGTCTCGGGGTTCCAGACGGCGGTGTCGATGCCGTTGACGATGCCGACGAGGTCGCTGGCGCGGGCATTGATCAGGCCTTCGAGGCCCATGCCGTATTCCGGCGTCATGATCTCGTGGGCGTAGGTCGGGCTGACGGTGGTGATCGACCAGGCAGTGCGCAGGCCGCCCTTCAGGAAGCCGACATCGCCGTAATATTCCAGCCCGTCGACGGTGAAGGCCTCCGGCGGCAGGCCGAGGTCGGGGAAGATGTCGGCGCCGTATTGCCCCTGGAAGGCGAGGTTGTGCACGGTGAGCACGGTCGGAATGTGCTGCAGGCCGGTATAGCGCATATAGACGGCGGTCATCGCCGCCTGCCAGTCATGCGCCTGCACGATGTCCGGCCGCCAGTCCGGCAGCAGGCCGCGGGCGATTTCGGCGCCCGCAAGTGAGAGGGCGGCGAAGCGCTGCCAGTTGTCGACGAAATCCTTGCCGGTGGCGTCCGTATAGGGGCCGCCCGTCCGGTCGAAGAAGCCTGGCGCGTCGAGCACGAGGATATCGAGACCCTCATGCCTCGCGGCGAGGATGCGGGCGGGTTCGCCGAGCAGGGCGTCGAAACGCGCGACCTCCTCAAGCGACTCCAGCCGCTGCATCACGGCGGGATAACCGGGCATCAGCGTGCGCATATGCACGCCGTGCCCGGCAAGCGCGATCGGCAAGGCGCCGGCGACGTCGGCGAGGCCTCCCGTCTTGATCAGCGGGAATACTTCGGATGCCACCGAAAGGATATTCATCAGGACGACTACTGCTCCAGCTTGTCGATCATCGGTTGGGTGATGAGGCAGATGCCGCCGCTCGACCGGCGGAACCGCCGGGCGTCGGCTTCCGGGTCCTCGCCGACGACGAGGCCCTCGGGAATGATGACGCCGCGGTCGATCACGACATTCTTGAGGTTCGCGTGCCGGCCGATCCTGACATCGGGCAGAACGACCGCGCCCTCCAGCCTGGAGAAGGAATTGGCGCGCACGCCGGTGAAGAGCAGGCTGCGGTGCAGCGTCGAACCGGAGATGATGCAATCGCCCGAAACCAGCGAGGAGATCGCCGAGCCGCGCCGGTTTTCGTCGTCATGCACGAACTTTGCCGGCGGCTTGATCTCGGCGAAGGTCCAAATCGGCCAGGTGCTGTCGTAGATGTCGAGTTCCGGGGCGATGTCCGTGAGGTCGATGTTGGCCTGCCAATAGGCATCGATCGTGCCGACGTCGCGCCAATAGGCCTCGCGCTCGAAATCGGAGCGCACGCAGGAGGAGGCGAAGCGGTGGGCGACGGCTTTGCCGTGCTGGACGATATAGGGAATGATGTCCTTGCCGAAATCGCGGCTCGACGTCGGGTCGGCGGCGTCGCGGCGCAACAGGTCCATCAGGAACTTGGTGTGGAAGACGTAGATGCCCATGGAGGCGAGCGCCAGGTCCGGCTGGCCGGGAATGCCCGGCGGATCGGCCGGCTTCTCGACGAAGGCAATGATCTGGTCCTTCTCGTCGACATGCATGACGCCGAAGCCGGTCGCCTCCATGCGCGGCACTTCGAGGCAGCCGATGGTGACCTGCGCGCCGGAATCGACGTGCTGCTGGAGCATCAGCTCGTAGTCCATTTTATAGATATGGTCGCCCGCCAGGATCACCATATACTCGACGCCGTGGTCCTCGATGATGTCGATGTTCTGGTAGACGGCGTCTGCGGTGCCCTCGTACCATTGCGTCTCGGACACGCGCTGGCTGGCCGGCAGGATGTCGAAGCTTTCGTTTCGCTCGGGGCGGAAGAAGTTCCAGCCGCGCTGCAGGTGGCGGATCAGCGAATGCGCCTTGTACTGCGTGGCGACGCCGATGCGGCGGATGCCGGAATTCAGCGCATTCGACAGCGCGAAGTCGATGATGCGCGCCTTGCCGCCGAAATAGACGGCGGGCTTGGCGCGCCGGTCGGTCAGTTCCTTCAGGCGGCTTCCTCGGCCGCCGGCAAGAACATAGGCCATCGCGTCACGGGCGAGGGGTTGAATCCGCTTTTGCTCCATAGTGTCCTCCCGACAGTCGATTTTTTACGCGTCCAGTTCCAGCATCAGCGTTGCCAGCGGGGGCAGCGTGATGGCGGCTGAGATTCTTCCATTTGCCTGTTTCTTGGCCTGAACGGCCCCGCCATTCCCCTTGCCACTGCCGCCGTAGATTTCGGCATCGGTGTTGAGGATTTCGCGCCACCGGCCCTCCACCGGCAACGGCACCCCGTAGTTCTCGCGGTAGACCGGTGTGAAGTTGGTGACGACGGCGATCATCTTTTCGCCCGGCGCCTTGCGCAGCCAGGCGAAGACCGAGTTTTCGCGATCGTCGGCGATCAGCCATTCGAAGCCGTCGCCTTCGCAGTCGCGCGCATGCAACGCGGCCTTGCGGCGGTAGGTGCCGTTCAGGTCGCGCACCAGCCGGCGCATGCCCTCGTGCAGCGGATATTCGAGCAGGTTCCAGTCGAGCGACTTTTCCTCGCTCCATTCCTGCCATTGCGCGAATTCCTGGCCCATGAACAGCAGCTTCTTGCCGGGATACCCCCACATGAAGCCGTAATAGGCGCGCAGATTCGCGAATTTCTGCCAGTCGTCGCCCGCCATCTTGGCGATCAGCGAGCCCTTGCCGTGCACCACCTCGTCGTGGGACAGCGGCAGCACGAAATTCTCCGTAAAGGCATAGAGTAGGCCGAAGGTCATGTCGTTGTGGTGGAACTTGCGGTGCACTGGCTCGCGCGACAGATATTGCAGCGTATCGTGCATGAAGCCCATGTTCCACTTGAAGCCGAAGCCGAGGCCGCCGTCATGCACTGGCGCCGAAACCTTCGGCCAGGAAGTGGACTCTTCCGCGATTGTCAGGATGCCGGGATGGGCGGCATAGACATGGGCGTTCATCGATTGCAGGAAGCGGACCGCCTCCAGGTTCTCGTTGCCGCCATATTCGTTCGGGACCCATTCGCCGTGTTTGCGCGAATAGTCGAGGTAGAGCATCGAGGCGACGGCATCGACGCGCAGCCCGTCGAGGTGGAACTTTTCCGACCAGTAGAGCGCGTTGTTAATGAGGTAGGCGAGCACTTCGGCGCGGCCGAAATTGTAGATCGCCGTGTTCCAGTCCGGGTGAAAACCTTGGCGCGGGTCCTCGTGTTCGTAGAGTGCGGTGCCATCGAACTGGCGCAGACCATGCGCATCCGTCGGGAAATGCGCCGGCACCCAGTCGAGAATGACGCCGATGCCGACCTTGTGGCAGCCGTTGACGAAGCGGGCGAAGCCTTCCGGCTCGCCGAAGCGGGCGGTCGGCGAATAGAGGCCGGTCGTCTGGTAGCCCCAGGACGGGTCGAAGGGATATTCGGTGATCGGCAGGAACTCGATATGGGAAAATCCCATGTCGACGCAGTAGGGGATCAGCCGGTCGGCGAGCTCGTCCCAGGTCAGCATGGCCCCGTCGCCGTGGCGCTGCCAGGACGCGGCATGCACCTCGTAGATCGAGATCGGCTGGCGGCGCGCGTCCGCGGTCGCCCAATGCTTGAGATGCGCCTCGTCTTCCCATTCCTGGGCGATCGGCCCGGTGGTCATCGAGGCGTTGTTGGGGCGCAGTTCCGAGCGGCGGGCGAAGGGGTCGGCCTTCAGCGGCAGGACCTCGCCATTGATGCCGACGATCTCGTATTTATAGGCGTGGCCTTCGGTAATGCCGGGCAGGAAGATTTCCCAGATGCCGGTGTCACGGCGCAGGCGCATCGCGTTGCGCCGCCCGTCCCATTCGTTGAAATTGCCGACGACCGAGACGCGCTTGGCATTCGGCGCCCAGACGGCGAAATGGAAGCCTTCTATGCCGTCGAGCGTCATCGGATGAGCGCCCAGTTTATCGAAAAGGCGCAGATGCGAGCCTTCGCGAATATAATAGTCGTCCATCGGGCCGAGCACCGGTCCGAAACTATAGGGGTCGATCACCACCCAGTCGCCGCCCTCGTTGCGGGCGCGATAGCGGATCGGCTGGAGTTTCTTGAGGGAAACCTCGCCGGCGAAGATGCCGGCCGGATCGACCTGGGCGAGCGCGCCGATCTCCTTGCCCGCCAATGTCTCGGCGGTGACTTCGGTGGCACCCGGCAAGAAGCAGCGGGCGATATATTTTTCGCCCGCCGGATGGGGGCCGAGCACTGCGAACGGATCCCAGTGCCGGCTTTCCAAAATTGCATCGATGTCCGCTTTTGCCAGAAGCTCTGACGGTTGGTCCGTCGTGCCTTTTTTCGGCGGTGCGGTCATCAGGCTCTCCAGATTTCCTTGGCGTATTGGCGAATGGTGCGGTCGGACGAGAACCAGCCCATGCGGGCCGTGTTGCGCACGGTCTTGGAGTACCAGGCCGTCTTGTCGAGCCAGATGGCGTCGACATCGCGCTGGGCCTTGGAATAGGCATCGAAATCGGCCGCCACCATGAACCAGTCGTGATTGTAGATGCCGTCGACGAGGCCGGTGAAGCGGTTGCGGTCATCCGGCGAGAAGACGCCGGAGGAAATCGCGGCGAGCGCCTGCGACAGCTCCTTCGACTGCTCGATGATGGCGCGCGGATTGTGCCCTTCGGCCCTCACCTTCGCCACTTCTTCCGCCGTCATGCCGAAAATCACGATGTTCTCCTCGCCGACATGGTCACGCATCTCGACATTGGCGCCGTCGAGCGTGCCGATGGTCAGTGCACCGTTCAACGCGAACTTCATGTTTCCGGTTCCCGACGCTTCCATGCCGGCGGTCGAAATCTGCTCCGAGAGGTCGGCGGCGGGCACCATGATCTCGGCGAGCGAGACATTGTAGTTCGGCACGAAGACGACCTTGAGCAGGCCGCGCACGGAGGGGTCGTTGTTGATCACGCGCGCCACGTCGTTGGCGAGCTTGATGATCAGCTTGGCATTGTGGTAGCTCGGCGCCGCCTTGCCCGCGAAGAGTTTTACGCGCGGCACCCAGTCGAGTTCCGGATGCGAGCGGATCTGGTCGTAAAGCGCCACCGCCTCGATGATGTTGAGGAGCTGGCGCTTGTATTCGTGAATGCGCTTGATCTGGATGTCGAACATCGCGGCGGGATCGATGCGGACCCCCATTCGGCTGCCGACCAGATTGGCGAGGCGGTTCTTGTTCTCCCGCTTGATCGCCGCGAAACGCTCCTGGAAATCCTTCTTGTCGGCGAAGGCGTCGAGCGCCTTCAGTGCCTCGGCGTCGTCCATGAAGGCTTCGCCGATCGATTCGCGGATCAGGTTGAACAGGCCCGGATTGCACTGCATCAGCCAGCGGCGCGGCGTGATGCCGTTCGTCTTGTTGTTGATGCGGTTCGGATAGAGCTTGTGCAGGTCGGCGAAGACCGTTTCCTTCATCAGCTCGGTGTGCAGCGCCGACACGCCGTTGATCGAGTGCGAGCCGACGAAGGCGAGGTTGCCCATGCGCACGCGGCGCTCGCCGGATTCCTCGATCAGCGAGATGCTGCGGATGCGCTGGTCTTCGAAACCCTTTTCCTTGCGGGCTTCGACGAGGATCTTGGCATTGATCGCATAGACGATCTGCATATGCCGCGGCAGCAGCCGTTCGAGCAGCGGCACCGGCCAGCTTTCCAGCGCTTCGGGCAGCAGCGTATGGTTGGTGTAGGAGAAGGTGCGGCGGCCGATATCCCAGGCGACGTCGAAATCCAGCCCGTGGACATCCATCAGCAGGCGCACGAGTTCAACCACGGAAATGGCCGGGTGCGTGTCGTTGAGCTGGATCGCGACGGCGTCCGGCAGGGACGTGAAGTCCGGATATTGCTGGAGATGGCGGCGCAGGATGTCCTGCAGCGAGGCGGAGCAGAAGAAGAATTCCTGGCGCAGGCGCAGTTCCTGGCCGGCGGGCGTGGCGTCGGCCGGATAGAGCACGCGCGTCAGGCTTTCCGCCCTGTTGCTCTCCTTGAGCGCACCGATGTGATCGCCGGCGTTGAAGGCGTCGAGCAGGATCGGGTCGATCGGGTTGGCGGCCCACAGGCGCAGCGTGTTGACGCGCTTGCCCCGCCAGCCGACGGCCGGCGTGTCGAAGGCGGTCGCGATGACGCGCTCGGCCGGCTTCCAGACGAAACGCTGCTTGTCCTCGCCGATATTGATCGTCTCGACGGCGCCGCCGAAGCCGATTTCGTAGGAGCTTTCGCGGCGTTCGAATTCCCAGGCATTGCCGTGGGCGAGCCAGGTTTCCGGCAGCTCGACCTGCCAGCCGTCCGCCATCTGCTGGCGGAAGAGGCCGTGCACGTAACGGATGCCGTAGCCGTAGGCGGGTACGTCAACCGTCGCCATGCTCTCCATGAAACAGGCGGCGAGACGGCCGAGACCGCCATTGCCGAGGGCCGCATCCGGCTCCAGCTCGGCGATGATATCGATATCGACGCCGAGGGAGGCGAGCGCATGGCGCATCTCGTCCATGATGCCGATATTGGTCATCGCGTCGCGCATCAGGCGGCCGATGAGGAATTCGAGCGACAGGTAGTAGACGCGCTTCGCGCCCGTCGCGTAGGTGCGGCGGGTGGAGTCCATCCACTTGTCGGTGATGCGGTCGCGCGCCACCAGGATCGCGGCCGTCAGCCAATCATGGGGCTTGGCCACTTTCGGGTCTTTCCCGATACGGTATTTGAGGCGCTCCAGAAGTTCGGTGGCGAGTTGTTCTCGGTCCGAAGATCGGAGGGCCGGGGCGAGATCGTTGTTGGTAACCCGGTTCATCATGGTGAACTTTTGTCCCCTCGCATTTGGTGCGTCGTTCTCGCGAAAGTCGCGTTTAAATCAATTTATGCATCTATCCGAAGCGCTTGCAATACGCCTTTTCAAGAAAGGCCACATGCATTTTCGACATGCCTGAAACACGCCGAACATGCTAAAAAACCCGCCGCGCAATGCGCAGCGGGTCCGTTTTCGCGATGGTTTTGCGGTTTACTTGGTCAGGCGGGACGCCATGGCGGCTGCACTTTCGCCGATTGCCTTGAACGCGGCGATGAGAGCGGTCATGTTCTCAGCCTGGAAATAGTTGGCTGGCGTCGTAGCGCACTCCCTGAGCAGCGTCTGGCCGCGCGTCGGCGCCATGAAAGCGACGGTGTAGACGATCACGCCGGCGTCGCGGGCTTCTACACACGAGGCTCTTGTTTCGTCGTCGGATTTCTTAGCCTGCGACGTGGAAGCGTAGCCGTCATAGCTGGTGTTTTCACCATCCGTCATGAAGATGATATACTTGATGGGCACCTGGCCATTCTTGTCCTTGTGTGCGCCAATCTCGGTTTCCTTGTTCTTGTTCGCAGGCGCTATTTTAGCGACCGCCGTGGCGAAAGCCTCATGTGAATCCGTGCCACCGGTCGGCTGTTCCGGAAGGGCGTTGACGTAGTCGGACGCGCCTTTCGTTCCCCAGGCCAGCTTGGATTCGCTCTGCGTATCGTCGTTATAGGAGATGGCGCCGGTGCGGACGTATTTCTGCTCGGGATCGAGCGTGTTGAAGACGGTCACGAGGCTCGCCACAGCCTTCTTCAGGGCGGCGATCTTGCGTGTGTAGCAGGGAACAGTCGGGAGAACGACTTTTCCCCAGTTGCTTTCTGTCCAGTTCTGGCAGGGGAGGATCTGGCTCGCAATGTCATCCGTTTTGAAGGACATAGAGCCCGAGCGGTCCAGCACGAGGTACATGGAAATCGCACTCTTCTTCTGGGCTGTACCGCTTTCCGCCGTGCTTTTCGCATTCATCTTGATCGATTTCTGACCAAGAAGACGCGTGAAGGGGTTGAACTCCAGCGTGTAGGCCGTCGCCACATCCACCTGGAACGACTTGCTGTTGTTGGCCAGGGCCGTCTCTTTGATGTCGATGACGGTGGAGGACGAGAAGTCGTTCTTGTCCTTATCCTTTTCCTTCTGGTCCCCTTCGGCATCCACGCTACCGCCGGTCGTCATCTGGCTCTTGAGGAAGCGCATACCGATTTCCTTCGCCTGCGCAGCGGTCTTGCCGTCATTGGCAAGTGCGGAGGCGGCGGCGAGGGCGGCCGCGTCGGTCGCGTCCTGCAACTCGGCCTTGACCATGACCATCTTTGTAAGGTCCACGGCGACGCCGCCGGCCGCCAGCATGACCGGGAAGACGAGGGCCGTCATCATTCCGAAATTACCGCGGCGGTCCCGCAGGAGGCGGGAGAGCCAGGAGCGTTTTTCCGTATTCTTCGTCATGAGCGTTCACCCAGCATCTTCATAATGTGGGGCGAAACTAGCAGCGAAGTGTTATTTAACGGTTCGGGTGCGTGGTATAGTTTTCGTAAAATTGCGCCGATCCCGCAGTTCCGGCTTTTCCCGTTGTTTCCAAACGGGATTTCACGCGGTCTGGCGCACCGGGATGACGTCCACGGCCTGGGTCGTCTTGTGCTGGCCATAGCCTTTCAGGATCCCGATGACGGGGGCGACGTCGGCGTAGTCCCGGCCATATGCGACGACGATATGGTCGGTGCCGGCGGGGATGTTGTTGGTCGGGTCGAGCTCCAACCAGCCATTCACCCGGCCGCACCAGAAGCGTACCCAGGCATGCATGGCGTCCGCCCCCTCCAGCCGCTCCTTGCCCGCAGGCGGAATGGTGCGCAGGAACCCGCTGACATAGCCGGCGGGAATGCCGAGGCTTCTCAGCGCCACGATCATCACATGGGTGAAATCCTGGCAGACGCCGCGCTTCAGCTTGAAGGCCTCGCGTGGGGTGGTGTCGACGTTCGTCGCCTTCGGATCGTAGGTGAAATCCTTGTGGATGCGGGCGCAGACGGCGGTCGCGATGGCGCGGATCGTCATGTCCGGCTTGGCGATGGCGCGGGCGTATTCAGCGATCTCTGGGCAATCCTTCAGCCGCGGGCTGGCGCCGGTATAGTGATGGGGCGAACCGGCATCGAGCGACCAGTAATTGGCGATATCCTCTGGCAGGTCGGCGACGCGCGGCGAAAAATCGGCCGCCGGCTCCGGCATGTCCACATGGACGCGGGCCTGCATGCGGATGTCCAGCCGCTCGTGCGCATTGCGAAAGAGGATCGAGCTCATCGGGTTTTCGAAGAAGTCGTTGTGGTCGACCCGCTCGCCGGGGCCGGGATTGACGCCGACCGTGCCGGCGACCAGCCGCTGGCGGCCGCCGATGGACAGCGGCAGCACGCGCACGATATGGCGCCCGCCGGAAACCGGCGTGTCGTAGAGATAGCTGATCTGGAGGTTGACGTCGTAGAGCATGGTCACAGCGTCTCCTCCCCGCTCAGCTCAGATAAGTCTGGGCGAGGATGTCGGACAGCTTTTCGAGTTCGGTCTCGAAACGCTTGTAGACCGCATCCGTCATGGTTTCCGGCGTCATCACCGCCAGCCCGGCGTGAAGCCGCATGGCTTCGCGGTAGAACGGCGACATCTGGCCATTGGCATAGGCGTTCGGCAGTTGCTCGACCTCATTCTTGATCTCGTTCAGTTGATAGAGGATCGAGCGGGGGTTGAGGGCGTCGAGCGCCAGGAGGTCGGTGACCGTCAGCCGCGCCGTCGCCACATTATAGCGGCGGCGATGGGTCATCACGCTGTCGCCGATCTCCAGCAACATGTCGAGTGCGCCGTCGGGGGCATCCTCGCCAGACATGTGGCCGAGCAGGCGCGTCATGTGCAGGCCGCGTTCGAGATAGCGGCCGATCGAGAGGAAGCGCCAGCCGGTGAAGCGGTACATGTTTTCGTGCACGAGGCCGGCGAAGCCCGCGAGCTTGCGCAGGAGCACGGTCATGGCGCGCGTGGCATCGTCGCCGGGCTGGACGCTGACATGGAAGCGGCGGGCGGTCTTCGACAGGTCGTTCAGCGCCAGCCAGCCGTCCGGCGAAAAACGGTCGCGGATGTTGCCGGCGGAGAAGACGGCGCTGTCGATGCTGCGGATCAGGCTCGTCGGCATGGCTTCCGCCGTGTCGATGCCAAGTGCGTCGAGATAGTCACTGACATCCTTCAGCAGCGGCTGTTCGGGATTGGCATATTCGGCGTAGCGGCCATGCCAGGCGCGCAGCACGCGCAGCGCGCCTTCCGCCCGCTCGATATAGCGGCCGAGCCAGAAGAGGTTGTCGGCCGCGCGGCTCGGCAGGCTGCCGGGCATGTTGCGGGTAAACATCTCCTCGGCCGGCAGCAGCGAGGTGCGCTCGACCGGCTTGCGGCTGACGATCCAGACATCCGCCGCCGAGCCGCCCTCCTGCATGGCGATCGCTGCGACGTTGTCGCCGGCGCCGATGCGGGCAAAGCCGCCGGGCATGATCTGCCATCCGCTTCGCGTGCGGGCGGCGAAGACGCGCAGCGACATCGGCCGCGGCACGAGCTTGCCATCGACGAAGGCGGGCGTGGTGGACAGCGTCACCGCTTCCTGCCCGACCAGTTTCACGCCATCCGTCGCCAGCCATTCGGCGATCGACTGTTTTGCCGTGTCACGCAGCGAGGAGCCGAGCACGGACTGCTCGTTGTCGTCGAAGAAGGGGCGGGTCGAATAGGCCGGGCCGATGACCATGCGCTCGATATTGGCCGCGACGTGCTCGCGTTCGCTCTTCTGGCCGCACCACCAGGTGGCGACGGACGGCAGCATCTGGTCCTCGCCGAGCAGTTGGCGACAGATGTTCGGCAGGAAGGCAAGCATGGCGCGGGTCTCGACGACCCCGGCACCGAGCGCGTTGACGATGCTGACGGAGCCGGAGCGCAGCGCCTCGACGATGCCGGGCGTGCCGATATGGGAATTCTGGTTCAACTCCAGCGGATCGGCAAAGGAGGCATCGAGGCGGCGCCAGAGCACGCCGACCGGCTTGAGGCCGGCAACGGTGCGCACCATGACCTTGCCGCCGACGACCGTCAGGTCCTCGCCTTCCAGCAGCATGAAGCCGAGATAGCGGGCAATATAGGCGTGTTCGAAATAGGTCTCGTTGGCGAGGCCCGGCGTCAGGACCGCGATGCGGTCTTCCGCGGATTTGTTGCCCTGCAGCGTGCTGCGGAAGGCGCCGAAGAAGCCGGCGAGGCGGTGGACGTGGGTTTCCGCGAAGACATCGGAGAAGGCGCGCGTCGTCGCCACGCGGTTTTCCACCGCGAAGCCGGCGCCCGATGGTGCCTGCGTGCGGTCGGAGAGCACCCACCAGTTGCCGTCCGGCCCGCGGCCGATCTCGAAGGAAACGAAGTGCAGGAAATGTTTGCCGGCGGGCTGCACGCCGACGAGCGGACGCAGGAATTCGCTGTTGGAGGCGACGAGGGCCGGTGGCAGCAGGCCGTTGGCAACGAGCTCGTTCTTGCCGTAGATGTCGGCGACGACCGCCTCCAGCAGTTCCGCCCGCTGGATGAGGCCGCGCGACAGGGTTTCCCACTCGGCGTCGTCGATGAGCACGGGAATGTGGGAGAGCGGCCAGGCGCGCTCGGCGCCGGCCTCCTTGCCATAGGCCCGGTAGAAGACGCCGGCATCGCGCAGGTAGCGGTCGGCACGGGCGAAGCGGCCGGCAAGCTCGGTCTCGTCCATCTTGCCGAGTGCTGCGAGAAAATGCCGCCAGACCGGGCGTACTTCGCCGTTCGTATCGACCATCTCGTCGGCGACGCCCGGAGGCGGTGCATAGGCGCGCGTCGGCTTTTGCGCCGTACCGGCCTTGACGCGTTCTGCCTCCACACTCGTGGTCTTCAATTCCTGTACTCCAATGGAGGGCTAAATGCCGGACGGCCGGCGCAGATCCAGCGTCAGCGGGAAATCCGCCGACGGTGGTTCCGGCCACAGCGTATAGCCGCCCGCCCTGTGCCCCCAGGGCTCGAATCGCGCCAGCCGGCGCGCTTCAGCCTCGTTTCCGTTCACCGGGAAGGTGTCATAGCTGCGTCCGCCCGGATGGGCAACGTGGTAGATGCAGCCCCCGATCGCCCGCCGCGACCATGTATCATAAATGTCAAATGTAAGCGGTGTGTTGACGGGCAGTGCCGGATGCAGGCCGGAGGCGGGCTGCCAGGCCTTGTAGCGCACGCCGGCGACGGAGACGCCCTTGGTGCCGGTCGAGCGCAGCGGAACCGGCCTGCCGTTGCAGGCGACGGTGTAGCGTTCCGGATTGGCGGTCTCCAGCTTCACCTGGAGGCGTTCGACGGACGAATCGACATAGCGCACGGTGCCGCCGACCGCGCCCTGTTCGCCCATGACATGCCAGGGTTCCAGCGCCTGGCGCACTTCCAGGTTGGCGCCCTCATATTCGACCTCGCCACAGAAGGGGAAGCGGAATTCGAGCTGGGCGGCGAACCATTCGGACTTGAGGTCGAAGCCGTTCGTCTTGAGGTCCGCCAGCACGTCGAGGAAGTCCTGCCAGACATAGTGCGGCAGCATGAAACGATCGTGCAGCGTGGTGCCCCAGCGCACGAAGCCGCCATCCGCCGGGTTCTGCCAGAAGCGGGCGATGAGGGCGCGGATCAGCAATTGCTGGGCAAGGCTCATGCGGGCATTCGGCGGCATTTCGAAACCGCGGAACTCGACGAGGCCGAGGCGGCCGGTCGGGCCGTCCGGCGAGAACAGCTTGTCGATGCAGATTTCCGAGCGGTGCGTGTTGCCGGTGCCGTCGGTGAGGAGGTTGCGGAACAGGCGATCGACGAGCCAGGGCAGGGGGGCAGCACCTTGGCCTGGCGGCGGGACCTGCGCGAAGGCGATTTCCATCTCGTAGAGCGTGTCGTGCCGTGCTTCGTCGATGCGCGGCGCCTGGCTGGTCGGGCCGATGAACATGCCCGAGAAGAGATAGGAGAGCGACGGATGCCGCTGCCAGTGCAGGATGAGGCTCTTCAGCAGATCCGGCCGGCGCAGGAACGGGCTGTTGTTCGGGTTGTCGCCGCCGACGACGACATGGTTGCCGCCGCCCGTACCGGTGTGGCGGCCGTCGATCATGAACTTGTCGGCGCCGAGCCGGGTGAGGCGGGCCTCCTCGTAGGCTGCGGTGGTGATGTCCACGCAGTCCTGCCAGTTGGCGGCGGGGTGGATATTGACCTCGATGACGCCCGGATCGGGGGCGACCCGCATGACGTTGATGCGCTCGTCGTGCGGCGGCGCATAGCCTTCGATATGGACCGGCAGGCCGAGATCGGCTGCAGCTTTTTCGGCGGCGGCGATCAGGTCGAGATAGTCCTCGATGCGCTCGACGGGTGGCATGAAGACGCACAGGCGGCCGTCGCGCGGTTCAACGCTGAGAGCGGTGCGCACGGCGCCACGGATGTCACCCGTCGATCCGGCGATGTTCTGTTCGTTGCGGTCCTGCTGAGGCTCGCTCGCGCGGAGCGATGCCTGCGCCAGGGTCCTCGCCGGGGCGCTGTAGTCGGGCAGCGGCTCCCGCGGGATCGAAGGATCGGCCTGGTGGATGTAGGGATATTGCGACGGCGGCACGTAGGGCAGGGTGCCGAGCGGCATGCGAAAGCCGATCGGCGAATCGCCGGGAATGAGGAAGATCTTGCCGCGGCGGGTGCGCCACCGCTCGCTCACCCAGCGCCGCCCGCCGGCCTTGGCGTTCCATGCCTGCACCGGCAGGATGTAGCCGGTCGCGGTCGTCAGGCCGCGCTCGAAGACCTTGGCGATGCGCGCCCGCTCTTCCGGGCTTTCGAGCTTGGAGTTCGACGGGTCGACATTCTCCGGCAGGCTGCCTTCCTTGATGATCCATTCCGCCGGGTCCTCGAAGGCGGGGATGATCATGTCGGGCTCGATCTCAAGCTCCGCGGCGATGCCGGCGAGAAGCGCCTCGGCCTGTTTTTCGGTGACCTCGGTGTCGGCACCCTCCGTGGCGATCAGGTCCGGGTTGTGCCAGATCGGCTTGCCGTCCTTGCGCCAGTAGAGCGAGAAGGTCCAGCGCGGCAGGCTTTCACCGGGATACCACTTGCCCTGACCGTAATGCAGGAAGCCGCCGGGCGCGAAACGCTCGCGCAGGCGCCGGATCAGCTCGTCGGCCTTCTCGCGCTTGGTCGGGCCGACGGCGGCGGTGTTCCATTCCTCCGATTCGAAATCGTCGATGGAGACGAAGGTCGGCTCGCCGCCCATGGTGAGGCGCACGTCGTTGTCCGAAAGCACGGTGTCGACCTTGCGGCCCAGCGCATTCAGCGCCTCCCAGCTCTCGTCGGAGAAAGGCTTGGTGATGCGCGGGTGCTCGGCGACACGCTGTACCGTCATCGCGAAATCGAATTCGGTGTTCGCCTCGCCGAAATAACCGCCGCTGATCGGTGCAGCATTGCGAAAGTGCGGGGTGGCGGCGAGCGGGATGTGGCTTTCGCCGGTGAGCAGCCCCGACGTCGGGTCGAGGCCGATCCAACCGGCGCCCGGGAGATAGACCTCGCACCAGGCATGCAGGTCGGTGAAGTCGACCTCCGTGCCGGAGGGGCCGTCCAGCGCCTTGAGGTCCGGGCTGAGCTGGATGAGATAACCGGAGACGAAGCGGGCGGCGAAGCCGAGATTGCGCAGGATCTGCACCAGCAGCCAGCTCGAATCGCGGCACGAACCGAGCGCCGTCGTCAGCGTCTCCTGCGGCGTCTGCACGCCGGGCTCCATGCGGATGACGTAGCCGACTGACTGCTGGACCTGCGCATTGAGGGCGACGACCATGTCCAGCGTGCGCCGGCGCGAGCGGTCGATCGTCTTCATATAGGCTTCGAGCGCCGGGTCCATGGGCTCGGGTGCGCGATAAATCTTCAGGTCTTCGCGCAGATCCTCCGGATAATCGAAGGGCCAGTGCTCGGCCTCCTCCTCGATGAAGAAGTCGAAGGGATTGTAGACCGTCATGTCGGCGACGAGATCGACCTCGATCTTCAGCTCGGTCACCGGATCGGGAAAGACGTAGCGGGCGAGATAGTTGCCGTAGGGGTCCTGCTGGAGGTTCACGAAATGGTTTGCCGGTGAAACCTTCAGCGAATGGCTGATGACCTTGGTCTTGGAATGGGCGGCCGGCTTCAGCCGGATGATCTGGGGTCCGAGCCGGACCGGGTTGTCGTACTTGTAATGGGTGAGGTGGTAGATACCGGCCTTGATCGACATGCGCTCTCTTTTTCCCCTCGGTGACGGTCTGTTGCCGCCATCGAGGAGAGTTTGTGCAATGCGAAGAGAGATTGCAAGCGGGATCGCTGCCCACCGTCACCGTCGATCAGGCGATGGCGCGCAGGTGCGGCCTTGCGGCCGGTTGGCGGGACGTCTCGCTAGGCGTCTCGAACTGGCCGACAAGGCGCGCAAGCGTGGCGGACTCGTCGGAAAGGCGGTGCGTGACGGCGCTGCTTTCCTCGACCATCGCGGCATTCTGCTGGGTCACCGCGTCGAGCTGGCGGATCGTCGTGTTGATCTCGCGGATGCCGACGGACTGGTCGCGCGCCGCGCGCGCGATCTCCTTGATCTCCGTGTCGATCGCGTTGATCTTGCCGGCGATGTCGCGCAGCACGCTGCCGGTCTCGCGCACGAGGCCCGCGCCGCGCGCCACTTCGTCGGCTGATTTGGTGATCAGCGCCTTCACCTCGCGCGCCGCACTGGCCGTGCGCTGCGCCAGTTCCCGCACCTCCTGCGCGACGACGGCGAAACCCTTGCCGGCCTCGCCGGCGCGTGCGGCCTCGACGCCGGCGTTCAACGCCAGAAGGTTGGTCTGGAAGGCGATGTCGTCGATGACGCCGATGATGTTGCCGATCTCGTGCGAAGAGGTCTCGATCTTGCCGATGGCGCTGACGACGTTGTCGACGACCTGTTCGGAGGTGGCCGAGCTCTTCTTGGTGTCGGAGGCGAGGCGTTCGGCGACCGTCGTGCGCTCGGCGGCGGACTGTACGGCCTGCGTCATTTCGGCAAGCGCCGTCGCGGCCTCGCCCAAGGAGGCGGCCTGCCGTTCGGTGCGGCTGGAGAGCTGGACGAGCGCCTCCTGCATTTCGCTGGAATCGTCGCGGATGCGGTGCGTGTTGACGCGCACCGTCGTCATCGCCTCGGCGAGGCGTTCGATGGAGGCGTTGTAGTCCGTGCGGATGCGGTCGAGCGCGGGCATGAAGGGCGTGTCGATGCGCTGCGTGAGGTCGCCGCGGGCGAGGTGCTGCAGCGCGCCTGCCAGGCGCAGCACGGCCGCCTCGGTCTCGGCGTCTTCCGCCTGCTTGGCGCTTTCACGGGCCGCCCGTTCGCTGTCGGCCTCCTCGCGGATCGACGCGGTTTCGCGTTGCAGGCGTTCCTTTTCGATTGCGGCATCGCGGAAGACGAGCACGGAGCGCGCCATGTCGCCGATCTCGTCGCGGCGCGCCTGGCCATCGCAGGCAATCGTCGTGTCGCCGCCGGCAAGCCGGTTCATGTCGGAGACAAGAGCGGTGATCGGGCGTGAAAGGCGGCTGGCGAAGAGGAAACCGACGGCGGCCGTCACCACGAGCACGCAAAGCGAGACGAGCAGCGTCCAGTGGATGAGGCGGGTGAGGCCGGCGAAGACTTCGCTCGACGCCATGACGGCGGCGACGGTCCAGGTGCGGCCGAGGAAATCGAAGCTGGCGGCGGCGAGTTTCACCTCGCGGCCGCGATGATCGGGCAGAGTGGCCTTGGCGATCGCGCCGCCATCGGCGGCCAGAAGCTCCGGCGCGATGCGCATTGAGAGCACGTCGTTATCCGCGCCATGCGAGGGGCGGGTGAGGAGGGTGCCGTCGGCGTTCAGCAGCATGGCTTCGCCGGTCTCGCCGAGGCCGACCGGATTGTTCAGCCGGGCGGCGATGCGCTCGGTCGGCAGGGCCACGACGAGCACGCCGATCTTGCCGGCGACGGAAGCGACGGGGGCGGCGAGGAAGGCCATGGCACGGCCGGCCGGCGCATAGGCCTGGTAGTCGCCGAAGGCGACGATGGCGGTTTCCGTGCTGGGGGCCGCTTCGGCAAAGACCTTGGCAAGGCCGGTCCCGGCGAAGCGCGCGTCGGTCGTCAGGTTCGCGCCGAAATCATCGTGTTTCTTCAGCGAATAGACGATGTCGCCGCTGAGATTGACGAGCAGCATGTCGTCGAAACCCTGCGCCTCCGCCTGCCGCAGGAAGAAGCCGTGGTAGCGGCCATGCATCTGGTCGAACTTGTCGATCTCGGCGGATTTCAGATCGGCCTTGCCGCCGTAGCGCCGCTGCAGCTCGGCGGCGCGGTCGCCTTCGATCGCGCCGAGTTCACCCGAGAGATCGTCGAGCGCCTTGGCGACGACCTTCTGGCCGGCGAGGTCGCGGGTCTCCTTGACGATCGATTGCAGATACTGCGCCAGTTCGTTGCGCCGGCCGTCGGCCAGTGTTTCGAGCTTCGTCACGGCCGCCTCGGTCGACTGGCTGGCGCTGAGATAGAGGCTCGCGACGCTGGTTGCGGAAATGGCGATAACGGCCAGCAGCAGGGCTGCAAGCGAAAGCTTTATGGAAAGACGCATGGGGATGATTTCTGAAAAATACGCAGCTACAGATCATGCCGATAGCGGCTGCCAGAAAGCGCATCCTGCGGCCGGGGCGAGACCCGGTTCTGACCGTCGTCAATATGACCTTCGGTCATGACGGGTCTGTGACGGTTTTGTGAAAGCTGCGTGGAGCGGCGGGGGCCGCTCCACCTCGGTACAGGCTCTAGCGAGTCATCGAGACCAGCGAGAAATAGGCGCCCTGCGGGTCGACGCAATTGAGGATCCAGGCGCCGCCGGGCACTTCCATCGGCTCCATCATGAGGCTGCCGCCGCCATCCGTGACCCGTTTGCCCGCGGCATCGAGGCCTTCGACCACGAAATAATAGCCCCAGGCGGGCGGCATGGGCATGCCGGGCGGAGTGGTCATCATGCCGCCGATGGCGTTGCCGCCGCCCGCGGCGAAGGTCTGGTAGGTGCCCATGCCGGCCTCCGACATGTCGACGGCCTGGTCCTTGGTCCAGCCGAAGGTCTTCGAATAGAACTCCCAGGCGGTGTCGAGGTCGCCCGCCATCAGCTCGTTCCAGCCAACATGGCCGGGCGTCATCATTTCGGGCCGGGCCGGACCCTCGTCCTGGGTAGCGAAGAGCGAGAAGACGGCGCCGTGCGGATCGGCGACGACGGCGAAGCGGCCGATGCCGGGAATGTCGGCCGGTTCGCGCATGACCGAGCCGCCGTTTTGGGTGATCTCCCGGGCTGTCTCCTCGATCCGGTCGGTGAAGATATAGCCCATCCAGGCCGGCGGCATGCCGCTCGCTTCCGCCGGCAAGGCCATCATGCCGGCGATCTGCGTGTCGCCGGCATAGGCGAGCAGGTAGTTCATATCCGGCATGCCGGAATCGCGGATCGACCAGCCGACGACCGACGCGTAGAAACGCTCGGCGGCCGCGACGTCGTTCGTCATCAGTTCGTACCAGCAGAACCGGCCATAGTCCTTGTGCATGTCGTCGTTCCTTCGTTGTCTTCTGGGCTTAGTCGCAGCAGGAATGCGCCTTCGGCGCATCGTCATATTCGTCCTTGCGCTTGACGAAGCTGAGCGTTCCCGTCTCGTTGCGGCCTTTTGGCGCGCGGTCGAGGATCATCAGGGTGCCGAGCGCTTCTTCGCCACCGCGGGCATAGTCCGAGTAGGTGTGGTAGACGATGCCGTCTTCGTCCTTGAAGAAGGCGCTGAGGCCCGGAAGCTCGTCATGCGCATCGGCGGCGTCGGTCTCGCGGAAGTTATACATCACCTTGCCGCGCGCCAGCTCCTCCTTGGTGAAGGAGACGTGGTAGTCGAAGTTGAAATCGCTGCCGAAGGACGAGACCCAGGGGAATTCCCAGCCCATGCGCTTCTTGTAGGCCTCAAGCTTTTCCAGCGGCGCGCGGGCGGCGGCGATCATCGTCACGTCGTGATTGTTGAGATGCGGCAGCATGCCGTCGATATGGTCGGCCATGAAGGAACAGCCGGGGCAGCCGGCATCCCAGTCCGGACCATACATGAAGTGGTAGACGATGAGCTGGCTGCGCCCGTCGAACAGTTCCGCCAGCGTCCTGCGGCCTTCCGGCGTTTCGAAGGTGTAGTCCTTCTCCACCTTGACCCAGGGCAGGGTGAGGCGCTCGGCGCGCACCTTGTCGCGCAGCTTCGTCTCTTCCTTCTCCAGGGCCAGCAGGGCCTTGCGGGCGGCGAGCCATTCTTCCTGGGATACGATCTCGTGGTTCGGTCTCATGCTCGGGACTCCTCTTTCACGGGCTTTCGACAAATAAGTTGGTATCAACATTTATCGCCCGTGTCAAAGCGTCGACTTGTTTCAGTCGTCCGGCACGGACTGTTTCTCAACGGCCTGTAACGCCGTGATGACGGTCTCGGTTGCTTCGCGGAGCTGCTTTTTATCGAAGAGTTCGCCGAGCGCGTTGGCCCAGACGGCCTGGCGGGCCTTGATGGCGTCGAGCGTCACCTTGCCCGCCTCGGTCAGCACCATCAGCTTGGCGCGCTGGTGGGCGGGGTTTTCCGCATAGAGGATCAGGCCGTCCTTTTCGAGCAGGTCGGCGACGCGCTGCACGCCCTGCCGCGTCATGCCGAGCGCGCGGCCGGCGTCCGCCACGGACATCGGCGCATGGTCGGCGGCGGCGAGAACCTGCCAGCGCGCGCTGGTCTGTCCGGCGGGTTTGGCCAGCGCATCGCCGGCCGTCTGCAAGTGCCCTGCAAGGCGCAGCACGGAAATGGCGAAGGCGGCGAACGCGTCGCCGGCGGGGGTGCGATCCGGATTCATATTGACAACATGTTGTCATTCTGCAAAAGTGAATTTGACAGCATATTGTCATTTATGGGCGCGTGGCGCAAGCGAGGAAACATCATGTTGAAGACCTACAAGGGAAGCTGCCATTGCGGAAAGATCCGCTATGAGGCGGATATCGACCTTTCCGCCGGTACGGGCCGCTGCAATTGCTCGATCTGCTCGAAGAAGCGCTCTTGGGGCGCCCAGATCAAGCCGGATGCCTTTCGCCTGCAATGCGACGAGGCGGATCTCGGCGACTACCAGTTCGGCACGATGAGCGCGCACCATCACTTCTGCAAGACCTGCGGCGTGTCGCCCTTCGGCAAGGGCTATGTCGAGGCGATCGGCGGGGAGTATGTCTCGATCAACGTCGCCTGCCTCGACGATATCGAGCACAGCGAGCTTGCGGCACTGCCGGTGCAATATTTCGACGGGCGGAACAATGCCTGGTGGAACACGCCGGAAGAGACGCGCCATCTCTGAGACGAGACCGGGCGCGAGGGAAACCTGGCGCCCGGCAAAACGCTTATTCCGGCAGGATGCGCACGGCGCCCTTGTCGGCGCTGGCGGCGAAGGCGGCATAGGCCTTCAGCGCCGTCGTGACGTTGCGCTTGCGCGGTGCCGCCGGCTTCCAGCCGAGCTTGTCCTGCTCGGCACGGCGCACGGCCAGCTCTTCCTCCGAAACCGCGAGGTTGATCGTACGGTTCGGGATGTCGATCTCGATGAGGTCGCCCTGGCGCACGAGGCCGATCGTGCCGCCCTGGGCGGCTTCCGGCGAGGCATGGCCGATCGACAGGCCCGAGGTGCCGCCGGAGAAGCGGCCGTCGGTGACGAGCGCGCAGGCCTTTCCGAGGCCCTTCGACTTCAGGTAGCTCGTCGGATAGAGCATTTCCTGCATGCCGGGGCCGCCCTTCGGGCCTTCGTAGCGGATGACCACGACGTCGCCGGCCTTCACCTCGTTGGCGAGGATGCCCTTGACCGCCGCGTCCTGGCTTTCGAAGACCACTGCCGGGCCGGAGAACTTCAGGATCGATTCATCGACGCCCGCCGTCTTCACGATGCAGCCGTCGAGCGCGATGTTGCCCGAAAGCACGGCGAGGCCGCCGTCCTTGGAGAAGGGGTGTTCGACGGAGCGGATGACGCCGTTTTCGCCGTCCGTGTCCAGTTCGTCCCAGCGGGCCGACTGGCTGAACGCGACCTGGGTGGGGATGCCGCCCGGCGCCGCGCGGAAGAAGGTGCGGACCGTTTCGCTGTTGGTGCGGGTGATGTCCCAGCGGTCGATCGCGTGGCCGAGCGTTTCGGCATGCACGGTCGGCGTGTCGCGGTGGATGAGGCCGCCGCGGTCGAGTTCGCCAAGGATGCGCATGATGCCGCCGGCACGGTGCACGTCTTCCATGTGCACGTCCTGCTTGGCGGGGGCGACCTTGGAGAGGCAGGGCACACGACGCGACAGCGCGTCGATGTCGCTGAGGTCGAAATCGATGCCGCCTTCATAGGCGGCCGCGAGAATGTGCAGCACGGTGTTGGTCGAGCCGCCCATGGCGACGTCGAGCGACATGGCGTTCTCGAAGGCGCGCTTGTTGGCGACCGAACGCGGCAGGATGCTTTCGTCTTCCTGCTCGTAATAGCGCCGTGCGAGATCGACGATCAGGTGGCCGGCCTCGACGAAGAGGCGCTTGCGGTCGGCATGCGTCGCCAGCGTCGAGCCGTTGCCGGGCAGCGACAGGCCGAGGGCTTCGGTCAGGCAGTTCATCGAATTGGCCGTGAACATGCCGGAGCAGGAGCCGCAGGTCGGACAGGCCGATCGTTCGATGACCTTGACGTCCTCGTCGGAAATCTTGTCGTCGGCGGCGGCAACCATGGCGTCCACGAGGTCGAGCGCAACCGTCTTGCCGTGCAACACGACCTTGCCGGCCTCCATCGGGCCGCCGGAAACGAAGACGGCCGGGATGTTGAGGCGCATGGCGGCGTTCAGCATGCCGGGCGTGATCTTGTCGCAGTTCGAGATGCAGACCATGGCGTCGGCGCAATGCGCGTTTACCATGTACTCGACCGAGTCGGCGATGATTTCGCGCGACGGCAGCGAGTAGAGCATGCCGTCATGGCCCATGGCGATGCCGTCGTCGACGGCGATCGTGTTGAATTCCTTGGCGACGCCGCCGGCAGCCTCGATCTCGCGCGCGACGAGCTGGCCGAGGTCCTTCAGGTGCACGTGGCCGGGCACGAACTGGGTAAAGGAGTTCACCACCGCGATAATCGGCTTGCCGAAATCCGAATCCTTCATGCCGGTCGCGCGCCAGAGGCCGCGGGCACCGGCCATGTTGCGGCCGTGGGTGGTGGTTCGGGAGCGGTATGCGGGCATGGTTCCATTCCTTGACATAGGACGTTGCTCGCATATGGCCCTTCTAGGGCCGGATTGCGAGCCTTGAGAGGGTTTCCCTAGCGCAAAACGCCCCGCGCGTCACGAAAGGAATGACGATTTTTTGACAGTGCGGCGCAATTTCCTTGCTGCCTGCCGGCGCCGGACATGACCGTTGTCGGCATAAGGCATTCATGCCATGGTCCGCGCCATGAACGAAGCGGGTCAGGTTTTGGCGGAGACGGGCGCGGAAAGCGCCGAAGCGGCGCTCGACAAGAGCCCGCTTTACCTGCGCATTCGCGACGTCTTGGCCGAAGCCATATCGGCCGGCCGCCTGCCGAGGGGCGCGCTGCTGCTCGAAGGCCCCGTCGCCGGCGTTTTTGCCTCCACGCGCACGCCGGTCCGCCAGGCCTTTGCGCTGCTGGAGGCGGCGGGTTCGATCCGGCGTTTCGATGGGCGCGGTTTCCTCGTGGGGCAGGGGCGCAGCGGGCCGAAGCGCGTAGCGCTGACCGCCGAGATGCTCGGCCTCGACGAGGAGGCGCCGGGCCTGCGCAAGGCGCCCGGCTGGGAGGCGATCTATGAGAGCCTGGAGCGCGAGATGGTGCATATCTCCGTCTTCGGCCGCCACCGGATCAACGAGGTGGAGCTGGCGCGTGCGCGGGGCGTCGGCCGGCAGGTGGCGCGCGATGCGCTGACGCGGCTCGAAGCGCTCGGCATCGTGGAAAAGGACGAGCGCATGCGCTGGACGCTGGTGCCGCTCGACGAAAGCCGCATGCGCGACCTGCACGATATCCGCGTGGCGCTGGAGCCTCTGGCGCTGACCCGGGCGGCCCCCTTCATCCCGCCCACCGAGCGTCGTGCGATGACGCATCGGCTGGAGGAGGCGCTGGCGGTCTATCCGGACCTCTCCGTTCCGGCGATGGACGATCTCGAAACCGACCTGCACATCACCTGCCTCGGCTACTGCCCCAACCGGGAACTGCTGATCGCGCTGCGCCGCGCGCGGTTCATGCTGAATGTCAGCAAGCACATCATCGGCGTCTCGCACCGCATGCCGGAAAGCGAGCCCTTCATCGCCGAGCATCTCGCGGTGTTCCGGGCGCTCGACGTGGACGACAGCGCGCGTGCCGCCGAGACCCTGCAACACCATATTACCGTATCGCTGCCCAAGGTCATCCAGCGCGTCGCGGAACTGCGCGCGGCGCACCGGCCGGATATGCCGGTCTATGCGAGCCCCATTGCGCGCTGAGGAGGTCGTCATGAAGGTCAAACGCATCGTCGCGAATGTCGAAACAGCCGACCCGGCCGCCGTCGCGAAATTCTACGGCGACGTTCTCGGGCTCGATCTCCTCATGGACCATGGCTGGATCGTCACCTACGGCACCGGCGGCACCATGCCCTTGCAGGTGAGTTTTGCCTCAGAGGGCGGCTCCGGCACGCCGGTGCCGGGCCTTTCGGTCGAGGTGGACGATGTGGAGGCGGCCTATCAGGCCGCGCTGAAAGGCGGTTACGCGATCGAATACGGTCCCGCGGACGAGCCTTGGGGCGTGCGGCGCTTCTTCGTGCGTGATCCCGCCGGCACGCTCGTCAATATCCTCATGCACGCGTGACGCTCGAATCTGGGGGCAGGTCGAACCCACCCCCTTTTTCCAAGCCTTTTATTGCGTGCGACAACGGCCGGTCTTGGTCGTTTCCTTGTCGCCGTCATCATAGGCGATGCCGATCTTCTCGCCGGCCAGCGACGCGATCGTGCCGCCGTACCATTCGCCCTGACCCTTGTAGTTGCATTCGACCTTCATGCCGATCATCCAGTCGTAGGGCCGGACGTCGTTGACCGATACGGTTTCCCGGTCGCCATCGTCGTAGCGAATGGTGATCTGGCCACCGCCGATTTTTTCGACGACCCCCGGGAACCAGTAGCCGGCGCCCTTGTAGTTTCCGAGTACCCAGTCGCCCTTCGTCTGGGCGTGAGCGATTGCGCTACCGCAAGAGAACAGGCCTGCGGCAAGCACGAACATCACCAGTTTCTTCAAGAAAGTACTCCTCTGGGCTCTCGCCCGTCCTCCCTAACCAAAATGGCTGGGGAAACCGCACCAGGCATGTTTGGTAACGGCATTACCAGAACGGTTTGAAACTGCTGATAATTCACTGTTTTATAATGGATATTTCAGGGGAGATTTATTCTCGTTGCTTGGTGTGTTTTGGAGGCCGCTTCAGGTAATGGCGCCGACCTGCCAGGGGACGAATTCGTTGTCGCCGTAGTCATAGGCTTCGCTGGCCGTCTTGCGGCCGGAGGCGGTGTCGATGACGAATTCGAAGATGCGGCGGCCGGCCTGTTCGATCGTCTCCGTGCCGTCGACGATCGTGCCGCAATTGATGTCCATGTCTTCCTTGATGTGCTCGTACATCGGCGTGTTGGTGGCGATCTTGATGCAGGGCGCGGGCTTGTAGCCGGAGACCGAGCCGCGGCCGGTGGTGAAGGCGACGAGGTTGCAGCCGCCGGCGATCTGGCCGGTCACGGCGGCGGGGTCGTAGCCCGGCGTGTCCATGAAGACGAAGCCCGTTTCCGTCACCTCCTCGGCATATTCGTAGACGGCGTTGAGCGGCATGGAGCCGCCCTTGGCGACGGCGCCGAGCGACTTTTCAAGAATGGTGGTGAGGCCGCCGGCCTTATTGCCGAAGGAGGGGTTGTTGTTGAGCTCGGCATCGTTCCTGGCGGTGTAGTCGCGCCACCAGTCGATGCGGGAAAGCAGCTTTTCCGCGACCTCCGGCCGGGCGGCGCGGCGTGTCAAAAGGTGTTCGGCGCCGTAGATTTCCGGCGTTTCGGAGAGCACGGTCGTCGCACCTTCCTTGACCAGGAGGTCGGAGGCGACGCCGAGCGCCGGATTGGCGGAAATGCCGGAATAGCCGTCCGAACCGCCGCATTCGAGCGCCAACCTGATGCCGGAGAGCGGCTGCGGCGAGCGGCGGATGCGGCCGACATCCGGCAGCATGTCGTCAATCATCGCGCAGGCCGCCTCGATCGTCTTGCGCGTGCCGCCCTGTTCCTGGATCATCATCTTGCGGAAGGTCTTTCCCTCCTCCAGCCCGGCCTCTTCGACGAGCGGGCCATATTGGAAGGTCTCGCAGCCCAGCCCGATCATCAGGATGCCGCCGAAATTCGGGTTGCGGGCATAGCCCTTGAAGGTGCGCGTCAGGATGCGCCCGCCTTCGGATTTCAGATTAAGCGCACAGCCGCCGCCATAGGTGAGCGCCACCACGCCGTCGATGTTCTCATGACCGGTCTCGCGGAATTTGCGGGCATAGTGCTCCGCCACATAACGCGAGACCGTGGCGGAACAGTTCACCGTGGAGAGGATGCCGATATAGTTGCGCGTGCCGATGCGGCCGTTGCCGCGATCATAGCCCTCGAAGGTGCGGCGCTCGGCCTCCGGCACCATCACCGGCGGGGCGTTGTCGACGCAGAATTCGTGTTTCAGCGCGACGTCGAGAATGGCGAGGTTCTGCAGGTGCACATGTTCGCCGGGATGGATCGCCTTCGTCGCATAGCCGATGATCTGGCCGTATTTCAGGATGGGCGCGCCTTCGGCGATCGCTGCCAGCGCCACCTTGTGGCCGCGCGGTATGCGCTCGGCGGCCGTCACGCCGTTGACGAGCGCCCGCCCGGCATCGACGTTGCCGGGAGCGACCCCGACATTGTCTTTCGCATTGAGGACGAGAACGGCGGGAAGTTCGGCGAGCATGGCGGCTCCTGCGGTTGGGTTCGGCGCATTATGCACTCTGTCAGCAAAAGTCAATATCAGGAATTTTGCGCACCGACGAGGCCGCGCATCTTGGCGGTTGCCATCAATTTGTCGTATAATTGTTGATTAATTGTATGATGATTTAGCATGGCTTGCGGGAGGCACTTTGGCGGACAAGGCAACGAGACAGGCGCAGCGGTCGCCGGCGCGCCGGCCGCGCGTGCGCCATAACGTGACGGCGGCGATCGGCGCGGATATCTGCGGCGGGCGTTTTCCGCCCGGCACGATTCTGCCACGCGAAAGCGACCTTTGCGAGACCTATGGTGTCAGCCGCACTGTCATCCGCGAATCGCTGAAGGTGCTGGAGACCAAGGGTCTCGTGCGCGGCCGCCCGCGGGTCGGTACGCTCGTCTGCGACCGGGCGGAATGGAACGTGCTCGACGCGCAGATCCTCGAATGGATGGGGCCGGACGTGCTGTCGGCAGAACTGCTCGGCTCGATCCTCGAAGCGCGCCGCACGGTCGAGCCCGCTGCCGCCTTCCTCGCAGCCTCGCGTGCCACGGCGCAGGAGATCGCCGACCTGGAACGGGCCTGCGATGACATGGGCGATGCGGAGGGGGACCTGGAAGCCTTCACCGCCGCCGATGCCCGCTTTCACGAGACACTGCTGAAGGCGAGCCACAACAAGGTTTTTCACCAGCTCTCCTCGATCATCCACGCAGCACTCTCCTATGCGCTGCACGCGTCCAACCGCGCGGCGGTCAAGCGCGATGAGGCGCTGGATGTGCACCGCGAGCTCGTCGATGCGCTGCGCCTGCGCGATGGCGCGCGGGCGGAAACCTGCTCGCGCCACATTCTCGAGCTCGCCGCACGCGACCTCTCCCACCTGATGGGCGATGCCGGCGATTTGAAGACACACTGACGAGGGACGGAAACCCATGAAGATCACGAAGCTGACGACCTATATCGTGCCGCCGCGGTGGCTGTTCCTGAAGGTGGAAACGGACGAGGGCATCGTCGGCTGGGGTGAGCCGGTGGTGGAAGGCCGTGCGTTGACCGTGCAGGCCGCTGTGGAAGAGCTGTCGGATTACCTCATCGGCAAGGACCCGCTGCTGATCGAGGACCATTGGCAGGTCATGTACCGCGCCGGCTTCTATCGCGGCGGGGCCGTGCACATGTCGGCGCTCGCCGGCATCGACCAGGCGCTGTGGGACATCAAGGGCAAGGCGTACGGCCAGCCGATCCATGCCCTGCTCGGCGGCCAGGTGCGAGACAGGATCAAGGTCTATTCGTGGATCGGCGGCGATCGCCCCGCCGACGTCGCCAACAATGCCCGCGAGGTGGTCGCCCGCGGGTTCAAGGCGATCAAGCTCAACGGCTGCGAGGAAATGCAGATCGTTGATACCTGGGACAAGGTGGAGAAGGCGGTGGAAACCATCGCGACGATCCGCGAGGCGGTCGGCCCCTATATCGGCATCGGCGTCGATTTCCACGGCCGCGTGCACCGGCCGATGGCCAAGGTGCTGGCGAAGGAACTCGAACAGTTCAAGCTGATGTTCA
>NZ_WHSB02000053.1 GCF_010994755.1 Shinella lacus | reverse complement strand
TTTGCCGCCGTCGGCAAGAAATTCGCGATGACCTACCGCTTCAACGACAGCGACGAGCGCATGAAGGTGCTGCTCATGGTGTCGCGCTTCGGCCATTGCCTGAACGACCTGCTCTACCGCTGGAAGATCGGCGCGCTGCCGATCGATATCGTCGGCGTCGTCTCCAACCACTTCGATTACCAGAAAGTCATCGTCAACCACGACATCCCCTTCCACCACATCAAGGTGACCAAGGAGAACAAGCCGCAGGCCGAAGCCCGGCTGATGGAAGTGGTCGAGCAGTCCGGCGCGGAACTCATCGTGCTCGCCCGCTACATGCAGGTGCTGTCGGATGCGGTGTGCAAGAAGATGTCCGGCCGCATCATCAACATCCACCACTCGTTCCTGCCGTCGTTCAAGGGGGCAAATCCCTACAAGCAGGCCTTCGAGCGCGGCGTGAAGCTGATCGGTGCCACGGCGCACTACGTCACCGAGGATCTCGACGAAGGTCCGATCATCGAGCAGGACGTCGCGCGCATCACCCATGC
>NZ_WHSB02000010.1 GCF_010994755.1 Shinella lacus | reverse complement strand
GCGCGACTTGATCATGGACACCGAGCGGTAGAAGTCCGCACCGGTCTTGTCCATCTTGTTGCAGAAGATCATGCGCCTCGGGTCAAGCCCGAGGACGACGGAGGAGAGGTTTTTCGCACAATATAATGTAAGAATACACTTACATATTTTACCATGTTGACAAATCATCCCCGAGCGTCTTTGCTTAAAGCATTCACCAGGGGGGTCCCGACAAGGGGCTGAGATATTGCTGGCTTTCGCAGCGCAGTGACCCGTTGAACCTGATCCAGTTCATACTGGCGTAGGGACGGTGCAAGCGCTGCAGGTCCGTAATCCGTACCCGGATTCCGCCTCCGCGTCTTTCCATCATTCCGGCTCTAGGACTGGGTCTCCAACTTTGAACCTTGGAGCCTCACGATGAATATTGCCGCCCAAAAGCTCACCCCGACCGTCACCACCGGCGCCTTGCCCGCCTCGCGGAAAATCCACATCCCCGGCGAGCAGCACCCGGATATCCGCGTGCCGCTGCGCGAAATCGCCCTGCACCCGACCGCCGGCGAACCGCCGGTCGTGGTCTACGATGCCTCCGGCCCCTACACCGATCCCACCCATGTCGTTTCCATCGAAAGCGGCCTGCCGCGGCTACGCGAAAGCTGGGTCGCCGCCCGCGGCGACGTGCAGGATTACGAGGGCCGCCATATCCGCCCGGAGGACAACGGTTTTGCCACCGGCGAGCGGCTGACGCCGGAATTCCCCATCCGCAACCACCCACGCCGGGCGAAGGACAGCAAGGCGGTGACGCAGCTCGCCTATGCGCGGGCCGGCATCGTCACCCCCGAAATGGAGTTCATCGCCATCCGCGAAAACCTCGGCCGCAAGGCCGTGAAGGAAGCGCTTGTCCGCGACGGCGAGAGCTTTGGCGCGCATATTCCGGATTTCGTCACGCCGGACTTCGTCCGCCAGGAGGTCGCGAGCGGCCGCGCGGTCATCCCCGCCAACATCAACCATCCGGAAGCCGAGCCGATGATCATCGGCCGGAACTTCCTGGTTAAGATCAACGCCAATATCGGCAATTCCGCCGTCACCTCCTCGATGGCCGAGGAAGTGGAGAAGATGGTCTGGGCGATCCGCTGGGGTGCCGATACGGTCATGGACCTGTCGACCGGCCGCAACATCCACAATATCCGCGAATGGATCATCCGCAATGCGCCGGTTCCGATCGGCACTGTGCCGCTCTACCAGGCGCTGGAAAAGGTGAACGGCATTGCCGAGGACCTCACCTGGGAGGTCTACCGCGACACGCTGATCGAGCAGGCCGAACAGGGCGTCGACTATTTCACCATCCATGCAGGCGTGCGGCTCGCCTACATCCCGCTCACCGTCAACCGCGTCACCGGCATCGTCTCGCGCGGTGGCTCGATCATGGCGAAGTGGTGTCTTCATCACCACCGCGAAAGCTTCCTCTATGAGCATTTCGACGAAATCTGCGACATCGCGCGGGCCTATGACGTCACCTTCTCGCTCGGCGACGGCCTGCGGCCCGGCTCGATTGCCGACGCCAACGACGCCGCGCAGTTCGCCGAACTGGAGACGCTTGGCGAGCTGACCAAGATCGCCTGGGCAAAAGACTGCCAGGTCATGATCGAAGGCCCCGGCCATGTGCCGATGCACAAGATCAAGGAGAACATGGACAAGCAGCTGAAGGTCTGTGGCGAGGCGCCGTTCTACACGCTCGGCCCACTGACGACCGACATCGCCCCCGGCTACGACCACATCACGTCGGGCATCGGCGCCGCGATGATCGGCTGGTTCGGCACCGCCATGCTTTGCTACGTCACGCCGAAGGAGCATCTCGGCCTGCCCGACCGCGACGACGTAAAGGTCGGCGTCATTACCTACAAGATCGCCGCGCATGCCGCCGACCTCGCCAAGGGCCATCCGGCGGCAAAACTGCGCGACGACGCCCTGTCGCGCGCCCGTTTCGAGTTCCGCTGGGAGGACCAGTTCAACCTCTCGCTCGACCCGGAGACGGCGCGATCCTTCCACGACGAGACGCTGCCCAAGGAGGCGCACAAGGTGGCGCATTTCTGCTCCATGTGCGGCCCGAAATTTTGCTCCATGCGCATCTCGCACGATATCCGCGCCGAGGCGCAGAAGGAGGGGCTGGAGGCGATGGCGGCAAAATTCCGCGAGGGCGGCGATCTCTACATGCCGCTCGAAACAACAGCCGGAGAATGACCATGCGCATCCTTGTCAAGGGGGCCGGCGTTGCCGGCCTCACGGTCGCCTGGCAGCTCTATCGCCACGGTCTCGACGTCACGATCAGGGAGCGCGCCGAAAAGGCCGGCGCCGGCGCCTCCGGTTTTGCCGGCGGCATGCTGGCGCCCTGGTGCGAGCGGGAAAGTGCTGAAGAGCCGGTTCTGACACTCGGCCGGCTCGCCGCCGACTGGTGGGAAGCGGCCGTCCCCGGCCATGTGCACCGCCGGGGAACGCTGGTCGTCGCCGGCGGGCGCGATGCCGGCGAGCTCGATCGTTTCGCCGGCCGCACCAGCGGCTGGGAATGGCTGGACGATGCGGGAATTTCGGCGCTGGAGCCGGATCTCGCCGGCCGCTTCCGCAAGGCGCTGTTCTTCCGGCAGGAGGCGCATCTCGATCCTCGGAAGGCGCTTTCCGCCCTGACAGCCGGGCTTGAGGACGGCCGTATGCGCTTCCTTTACGGCCAGGCCGGAGAGCCGAACGAAGGCCGCTACGACCGGGTGATCGACTGCACCGGCGCCTCGCGGATCGGCCACATGCCGGAGCTTCGCGGCGTGCGCGGCGAGATGTTCACCCTCGAAACCGGCGAGATCACCCTCTCCCGCCCCGTCCGCCTGCTGCATCCGCGCCACCCGATCTACATCGTTCCGCGCGAAAAGAACCGTTTCATGGTGGGCGCGACGATGATCGAAAGCGAGGATGCCGGCCCGATCACCGCCCGCTCGCTGATGGAGCTGCTGAACGCCGCCTATGCCCTGCACCCCGCCTTCGGCGAGGCGCGGCTTGCGGAAACCGGTGCCGGCGTGCGCCCCGCCTTCCCCGACAATCTTCCGCGCGTGACAGAGGATGGCAACACCATCCACGTCAACGGCCTCTACCGCCACGGCTTCCTGCTGGCGCCGGCCATGGCCGGAGAGGTCGCGCGGCGGCTCGTCGCGCAACAGCAGCAACCGGAAAGGAGGGCATCATGACCTTCACCATCAACGGCGAGGAACAGGATGTTGCCGCCGCGACGCTCGCCGACCTTCTCTCCGCCCTCGACTATGAGGGCGACTGGCTGGCGACCGCCGTGAACGGCGAACTGGTGCACCGTGAAGACCGCGGCACCTTTACGCTCGGCGCGCGCGACCGCATCGAAATCCTCTCGCCCATGCAGGGAGGCTGAGATGCTGAAACTCTACGACGTCGAGGTGCAATCCCGCCTCCTGCTCGGTACCGCACGTTATCCCTCCCCCGCCGTCCTCGCGGAAGCGGTGCGGCGCTCGAAAGCGGAGATCGTCACCGTGTCGCTGCGTCGTGAGACGGCCGGCGGCAAGGGCGGCGGCGCCTTCTTCGAGCTGATCCGCGAGCTCGGCGTGCGCGTGCTGCCCAACACCGCCGGCTGTCACAGCGTGCAGGAGGCCGTGCTGACGGCGAAGATGGCGCGCGAGGTTTTCCGCACCGACTGGATCAAGCTGGAGGTGATCGGCCATCACGACACGCTGCAACCCGATGTCTTCGGCCTCGTCGAGGCGGCACGCATCCTCACCGACGAGGGCTTCCAGGTCTTCCCCTATACGACCGACGACCTCGTCGTCGCGGAAAAGCTGCTCGAAGCCGGCTGCCGCGTGCTGATGCCCTGGTGCGCACCGATCGGCTCGGCGATGGGGCCGGTGAACCCGATGGCGCTGCGCACCTTCCGGGCACATTTTCCGGATATCCCGCTGATCGTCGACGCCGGTATCGGTCGGCCCTCGCATGCGGCCAGCGTTATGGAAATCGGCTACGACGCCGTGCTCCTCAACACCGCCGTCGCCGGAGCCGGCGATCCCGCCGCGATGGCCGAGGCCTTCGCGCTCGCCATCGACGCCGGCCGGCTCGCCCACGCGGCGATACCGCTGGAGCCGCGCGATATGGCCGTCCCCTCCACCCCCGTCATCGGAAAGGCCGTCTTTTCATGAAGCTCGATCCCTTCTACCTCATCGTCGATAGCGCCGACTGGATCGAGCGCCTCGTGCCGATCGGCGTCAAGCTCGTGCAACTGCGCATGAAGGATGTGCCAGACGAGCGTCTGCGCGCCGAAATCCGCCGCGCCAAAACCATCTGCGCCGACCACGGCTGCCAGCTCATCATCAACGACTACTGGCAGATCGCCATCGAGGAAGGCTGCGATTTCGTGCATCTCGGCCAGGAGGATCTGGCAGTGGCCGATGTCGCCGCCATCCGCGCTGCCAGCATGAAACTCGGTCTCTCCACTCATGACGAGGCCGAACTCGACATCGCGCTCAAGGAGAAACCCGACTATGTTGCGCTCGGCCCGGTCTGGCCGACGATCCTGAAAAAGATGAAATGGGCGCCGCAGGGTGTCGAGCGGCTCAGGGACTGGAAAGCGCGCATCGCGCCCGTTCCCCTCGTTGCGATCGGCGGCCTCAATCCGGATCGCCTGGAAGCCGTCTTCGAAAACGGCGCCGACAGCGCCGCTGTGGTGACAGACATCACGCTGAACGCCGATCCGGAAGCGCGCACGCGCGAATGGATCGAGCGCACGGCGCGCTGGCGCGAGTTCAGACCTTCCAGAGCCGTTTGGCGTTTTCCGCAAACACGCGGGCCTTGCCCTCCAGGCTGACGCCGGAGAGCAGCGCCTGCGTCGCGCCGATCCAGGTGGAGAGCCCGCCGCCGAGCGTGCAGACCGGCCAGTCGCTGCCCCAGACCATGCGGTCGAAACCGAAACTCTCCGCCACATGGGCGAAATAGGGTTTCAGGTCGTCCAGCGTCCAGTCTTCCGCGCCATAGGCCGGGATGCCGGACAGTTTCACGGTCACATTCGGCCGGCGCGCGATCTCCGCGACCGGCCCCTTCCACACATCGAAGCCGCCGCCCTTGATATCCGGCACGCCGCAATGATCGAGCACGAAGGAGACTTCGGGCGCGAGATCGGCAAGTGCAATCGCCTTGCCGATCTGGTGCGGCAGCACGCAGAGATCGAAATTGAGCCCGGTGCCTGTGAGCCGCTTGATGTTTTCTCGGAAGAGCGCGCCTTCCGACAGATCGTCCGGCACGACATGCAGCACACGGCGAAAACCGCGCACGAAGGGATTGGCGCGCACGCTTTCGAGATAGGCGGGAAACTCCGGCGATTCCGGCCGGCAGGCGGCGATGGCCCCGGTAAGCAGGCTGCCCTCCTCACCGGCCAGCGCCTGTATCATCGCCGTCTCGCGGGCAATATCCGCCGCCGCCACGTCGACTTCCATATGCAGCGCCGCGACGATGCCGAGCCGGCGGGCTTCGCGCGAATAAGCCTCCTGGGTGAAATCCGCATCGAGCGCCGGCACGCCCGAAAGCCAGGGATAGGAGAGCCGGTCGCGATAGATGAGATGCAGGTGCGTGTCGATGATCATGCGGGCCTCCTCCAGACGTCCGGACACTGCCACAGAAGAATGATCCATTCAAATACGAATTACAGCCGGATCATTGGACGACAGCGCCTTCCAATTCGGCATCTCCCCTCTAGGTTCTCTTTCGAACAACAGGAGAAAATGATGAAGATCAGCGCACGCAATCGCCTCAAGGGCAAGATCGTCGAAGTCGTTCTCGGCGCCACGACGGCGCATGTCCGCATCGATATCGGCGGGCAGGTCATCACCGCGTCGATCACCAACGACGCGGTGAACGAACTCGGCCTTGCCGCCGGCCACGAGGCCTATGCGGTGATCAAGGCATCGGATGTGATGGTGGCGATCGACGATTAATCGTCGATCTTCTTGCACATATGGACGGCGCCGGTTTCGAAATCGCCCTTCTGCGGCGGCGCGATGGGCTTGAAGAGCGTGCGGTCCGGTTTGAGATCGAGCAGCGGCGTGCCGTCGAGGCAATCGAGGCCGCGCACGAAGAGCCGGTTGCCCTCGATCCTGTCCAGCACGACGATCGACGTGCCGATCGGATTGGGCCGCACCGGGGAGCGTAACGAGAAGGTGCCATGCACCTCGCCGTTTGAGGCAGGGCTTTGCAGAACGAGATCGCGACGCGACTCGTGCAGCCAATAGAGCACCTCCAGCCGCTCGAAACGCTCGACGCCGGCGAGCGCCTCCACCCAGGGCTCGAAAATCTCGATTTCGCAGACCGGCCCGTCGGGACGCCCCTGCCGCGGCGTTTCCAGGCGCGAGGTCCAGGGCGTCGAAACCCGGCCGATGAAGATCAGCGTGGCATCCGTCGGTTCCGGCGGCGTGATCGCGACCTCGTTCTCGCGGATTTCGTTCAGCCGCACCATGCAAATCTCCCACGCTGTATCTTTCAAAATACGACGATAGCGGCCGGGCAAGAGTTTTTAAAGATATAAATCTCGATATATCTTGATTTTCGATATATCGAGATTTATATCGGCACTATGAGACACAGAATGGGATGCGGCCCACACCGCCACTTTTCACCGCCCGACGATCGTTCGGGTCCCTTCCACCGCGGCCGCGGTGGCCGCCACGGCGGACGCCTGTTCGACTATGGCGAGCTGCGCCTGCTGCTTCTCGCCATCATCGCGGACGCGCCGAGCCATGGTTATGAGCTGATCAAGACCGTCGAAGATCGTTTCGGCGGCAGCTACAGCCCGAGCCCCGGCGTCATCTACCCGACGCTCGCCTGGCTGGACGACATGGGCTACACCGTGATCGAGCCGGCGGAAGGCGGGCGCAAGCGCTACCGCATCACGCCGGAAGGCGAGGCTTTCCTCGCCGCAAACCGCGCCGCCATCGACGAACTCATGGCCCGTGCCGGTCATAGGGGTCCCGGTGGACGCGAAGGCGTGCCGGCGCCGGTCGTGCGCGCCATGGAAAACCTCAAGCTCGCCATGCGGCTGCGCCTCCGGCGCGGAGAAATGAGCGCCGAGGCGTCGGAAGCCATCGCCGCCGCACTCGACCTTGCCGCCAAGACCGTGGAGAAAAGCTGATGAGCACTCTCAAGAGCGAAGCCGCCATCGCCACCGAACAGGCGAGCCGCTACCTGCAACAGCTCTGCAAACATTTCGCCCACAAGCGCGCCGTCACCTTCGACGCGCATGCGGGGGAGATTTCCTTTTCGGTCGGCGACTGCCGGCTGAAAGCGGAGGACAACACGCTGCGCCTTTCGCTAACGGCACCGAATGGCGAAGACATGGAGCAGTTGAAGGACGTCGTCGTGCGCCACCTCGTCCGCTTCGCCTTCCGCGAAGAGTTGCAGGTCGACTGGCAGGATGCCTGATCAACCCGCGCCGGCAGCTTCCGAGTTCTGCCGGCGCCACTCCGTCGGCGAAACACCGGTGCGCTTGCGGAAGAACCGCGAAAAATAGGCGGGATCCTCGAAGCCGGTCTCCCGGCCGATATCCTCCACGGGGCGGATGGTGAAGCGCAGCAGGCGCTTGGCCTCCAGCAGGCGGCGCTCCAGCACCATGTCCTTCACCGTCTGGCCGAAAACCGTGCGCGCCGCCTTGTCGAGCAGGTGCGGCGTCGTCGCCAGACGCTCGACATAATGGCCGACCGGCCGGTCCTCGCGATAGTGCCGGTCGATCGCGCGGCGCAATTCCAGCCCCAGCGCCACTGCGGGCGACGCGCCTTTGAAACCGACATTGCCGCCGAGCCGGGCCATCAGCGACAGGACCACGCCGATCAGCCCCGCCAGCACCCGCTCGCTCGCGGCAGCACCGCCGCGATAATCCTCCATCACCATGTCGAGCAGCATGCCGATCCGCACCCAGCCCGCCGCATCCGCCTCGCCGGAAAGCAGCACCGGCGCGTCAAGCGCCAGATCCACCTGAGGCGCCATCGCCCGCAGCAGGTCGTCGGAGATCGACACGACGATCGCATCCGACTGTTCGCCGACATCGAAACCGTGCACGACATTGCTCGGCACGAAGCTGATCGCCGGAGCGGAAAAATTCCAAGTGCGATCCTCGATCCGGTAACGGCCTTCGCCCTTGAACCAATAGGTGATCTGCCCCATCAGCGGGTGTTTGTGCGGTGCGACGCGGCCGAAATGCAGGCTTTTTCGCTCCATCACCGTTTCGACATGCAGGAAGCCGACGTCGAGCGTGCGGCTCGGCTCGCCGTAAACGAAGAAGGCGGGGACATCCTTGCGTGCAGTCATGCCCGAAAAAGTACCAGCGAATTGCCCGGTTTGTCCATGGCGCCCGCTGCTCGGCGGACTTAGCCTTTGTCAGGATTTTTTGGGAGGATCACCATGCGCGCCGAAGATCATCGCAGCGACAAGACACGGCCGTTCACCGGCGCCGAATATCTCGCGAGCCTGCGCGACGGGCGCGAGGTCTATATCAACGGCGAGCGCATCGCCGACGTGACGACCCACCCCGCAATGCGTAATTCGGCCCGCTCGCTGGCCCGCATGTACGATGCGCTACACGACCCGAAGCGTAAGGAACGGCTGACATCGCCGACTGATACGGGCTCCGGCGGCTACACGCACAAATATTTCCGCGTCGCCCATTCCGCCGCCGATCTCGTCGCCCAGCAGGGCGCCATCGCCGACTGGGCGCGCATGTCCTACGGCTGGATGGGCCGCACCGCCGATTACAAGGCGGCGCTGATGAACACACTCGGCGCCAATGCCGACTGGTACGGCCCCTTCAAGGACAATGCGCTCGCCTGGCACAAACGCGCGCAGGAAAGCGTGCTCTTCATGAACCACGCCATCGTCAACCCGCCGATCGACCGCCACAAGCCGGCCGATGCGGTGAAGGACGTGTTCGTGCACATCACCAGGGAAACGGATGCCGGCATCTATGTCTCGGGCGCCAAGGTCGTCGCCACCTCCTCGGCGCTGACGCATTACAATTTCCTCGCCCAGAGCTCAGCGACCGTCACCGAGGACCCGTCGCTGTCCGTCATGTTCATCGTGCCGATGAATGCGCCGGGGGTAAAAATGTTCTGCCGCACCTCCTACGAGCAGACGGCGGCCACCGCCGCCCATCCCTTCGACTACCCGCTTTCCTCGCGCTTCGACGAGAACGACGCGATCCTCGTGCTCGACAATGTTTTCATCCCCTGGGAGGACGTGCTGGTGCTGCGCGATGCGGCAAAGATACTCTCCTTCCACCCCGCCTCCGGCTTCATGCACGGCTATTGCTTCCAGGGCTGCACCCGGCTTGCGGTGAAGATGGACTTTCTGGCCGGCCTGCTGGCGAAAGCCTTGCGGGCCACCGGCGGCGATGCCTTCCGCGGCAATCAGGCGATGCTCGGCGAGGTGATCGCCATCCGCCACCAGTTCTGGTCCTTCTCCAACGCCATGGCCTATAACCCCATTCCCTGGGCAAACGGCGCGGTGCTGCCGAACCTTGAAGCGGCGCTCTGCTACCGCACCTTCATGTCGGAGGCCTATCCGAAGGTCATCGACATCGTGCGCCGCACGGTCGCCTCCGGCCTCATCTACCTGCCCTCCTCCGCCAAGGATTTCGCCAATCCGGAGATCAACCGTTATCTCGCGCAATATGTCCGCGGCTCCGACAATATGGGTCATATCGAGCGCATCAAGATCATGAAGCTGCTGTGGGACGCGACCGGCACGGAATTTGGCGGCCGCCACGCGCTCTACGAGCTGAACTATGCCGGCGCGCCGGAGGAAGTGCGCCTCCAGGTGCTGAAGGGTGCGGAGCGCGGCGGGCGCCTCAAGGAGATGGAAGCGCTGGTCGACCAATGCATGGCCGATTACGACGAGACCGGCTGGACGGGCGACACCTGGCTGCCGCCACGGGACGACGATGCCCTGCGCAACGCTGCCGAATGAGGGCCGCGCGATGGGCCTCAATGTCTCGAAGACCGAATTCCGCAACGCGATGGCGCGGGTCTGCGCGCCCGTCAACGTCATCACCACCAAGGGAGCCGCCGGCCGCGGCGGCTTTACCGCCACCGCCATGTGCTCGGTGACCGACGAGCCGCCGACATTGCTCGTCTGCATGAACAGCCGCTCGGCGCAGACGGGGCTTTTCATCGAGAACCGCCGCTTCTGCGTCAATGTTTTGACACAGGAGCACAAGGCGCTCGCCGCCTCCTTCGCCGGCCAGCAAGCCGACATGGAGGCACGTTATGCCGATGCCGCCTGGACGGACCTGCCCTCCGGCAACCAGGCGCTTGCCGACGCCATCGTCTCCTTCGATTGCCGGCTGACGGAGGCGCGGCTGGTCGGCACGCACAACATCTTCATCGGCGAGGTCGTGGACATCCGCTGCCGGCGCGATGGGCATGCGCTGATCTATTTCGACCGCAACTATGTGCACGTCCCAACCCAGGCCGGCAGCTTCGGCGGCTGATGCCCCTTGACAAGCGGCCTTATATTTAACACGTTAAATAAAAAGCTGCGCGCCGGGAGGAACAATGCCGCACCTGACCGTCGAATATTCCGCCAATCTGGAAGGCCGCACCGATCTCGATGCGCTCTGCGCGGCGCTGCTGGAAACGGTGCTCGCAACCGGCCTCTTCGAGGTCGGCGCCGTCCGCGTCAGGGCGCTGCGGGCCGATCACTACGCGATCGCCGACCGCTTGGCCGAAAACGCCTTCATCGACCTCAACTTCCGCATCGGCAAGGGCCGCAGCGCGGAAGAGAAAAAACACACCGGCGAGGCGCTTTTCGCCACGGCAAGCCGGCTGCTCGCCCCCCTCTTCGAGACGCCGCACTTCGCGCTTTCGCTGGAAATCCGCGAGATCGACGCGGAGTTGAGCTGGAAGAAGAACGCCATCCATCCGCGCCTGCGCGGCAAATAACAGGAAGTCCCATGTCGAAACTTCAGGAAAACAGCGCGAAGGCGGAGGCCTATCTCGCCCGCTTCAAGGAAAAGGGCGTCTTGAACCGCATCGCCGGCGAGGACGTGCCGGCCGAGGATGGCGCGACCTTCGAGACCACCTCGCCCGTCGACCTGAAGCCACTTGCCAAGGTGGCACACGGCAAGGCCGCCGATATCGACCGCGCGGCAAAAGCCGCAAAGACTGCCTTCGCCGATTGGGCGGCCATGCCGGGCGATGCGCGCAAAAAACTGCTGCACAAGATCGCCGATGCCATCGTGGCGCGGGCGGAGGAAGTCGCCTTCGTCGAATGCATGGATACGGGGCAATCGCTGCGTTTCATGGCGAAGGCCGCACTGCGCGGGGCGGAAAACTTCCGCTTCTTCGCTGACCGAGCGCCGGAAGCCCGCGATGGCAAGACGCTGCGCACCGAGGGCCAGGTCAACATGACGACCCGCGTGCCGATCGGCCCGGTCGGCATCATTACGCCGTGGAACACGCCCTTCATGCTCTCCACCTGGAAGATCGCACCGGCGCTCGCCGCCGGCTGCACCATCGTGCATAAACCGGCCGAATTCTCGCCGCTGACGGCGCGGCTGCTGGTCGAGATAGCCGAAGAGGCCGGCCTGCCGAAGGGTGTCTGGAACCTCGTCAACGGCCTTGGCGAGGATGCCGGAAAGGCGCTGACCGAACATCCGCTGATCAAGGCGATCGGCTTCGTCGGCGAAAGCCGCACCGGCTCGATGATCATGAAACAGGGCGCCGACACGCTGAAGCGCGTGCATTTCGAACTCGGCGGCAAGAACCCGGTCATCGTCTTCGCCGATGCGGACCTCGAACGCGCCGCCGACGCCGCCGTCTTCATGATCTATTCGCTGAACGGCGAGCGCTGCACCTCCTCCTCGCGCCTGCTGGTGGAAGAAAGCATCTACGACCGCTTCACCGCCCTCGTCGCGGAAAAGGCGAAACGCATCACGGTCGGCCATCCGCTCGATCCCGAAACCGTCGTCGGCCCGCTGATCCATCCGGTACACGAGAAGAAGGTTCTGGAGTACATCTCGATCGGCAAATCGGAGGGCGCGACGGTTGCCGCGGGCGGCGAGAAATTCGACGGGCCGGGCGGTGGCTGCTACGTCTCGCCGACGCTCTTCACCGGCGCGAACAACGCCATGCGCATCGCCCAGGAGGAGATTTTCGGGCCTGTGCTGACCGCCATTCCCTTCAAGGACGAGGCCGAAGCTTTGGCACTCGCCAACGACGTCCAGTACGGCCTCACCGGCTATCTCTGGACCGCGGATATTACCCGCGCCTTCCGCTTCACCGATCATCTGGAGGCCGGCATGATCTGGGTGAATTCGGAGAATGTGCGCCACCTGCCGACCCCCTTCGGTGGCGTGAAGAATTCCGGCATCGGCCGCGATGGTGGCGACTGGTCTTTCGATTTCTACATGGAGACGAAGAACATCGCCTTTGCCACCAGCGCCCACGCAATCCCGAAACTCGGCGGCTGACCGCCCGACAAGACTGCGCTTGAGGAGGACCCCATGCCCGTACCCCAGCCGAACCTCTACCCGCCGTTCAACATCGTGCGGCTCTCCCATGTCGAATTCGGCGTGACGGACCTCGCAAAATCCCGCGCCTTCTATGCCGATACCCTCGGCCTGCAGGTGACGGACGAGACGGCGGACACGATTTACCTGCGCGCCATGGAAGAGCGCGGCCACCATTGCATCGTGCTGAAGAAATCGGACAGGCCGGAGGCCCGCGACCTCGGCTTCAAGGTTTTTGATGAAGAAGACCTCGAAAAGGCCGTGCACTTCTTCAAGGGCAAGGGCCTGCCGGTGGAATGGGTGGAGCGCCCCTACCAGGGCCGCACCTTTCGCACGCGCGATCCGCAGGGCATTCCGCTGGAATTCTACACCAAGATGGACCGCCTGCCGCCGATCCACCAGAAATATGCGCTCTATCGCGGCGTGAAGCCGCTGCGCATCGACCATTTCAACTGCTTCTCGCCGGATGTCGACGCCAGCGTCGCCTTCTACAACGAGATCGGTTTTCGCGTGACGGAATATACCGAGGACGAAGAGTCCGGCCGGCTCTGGGCCGCCTGGACGCATCGTAAAGGCGGCGTGCACGACATCGCCTTCACCAACGGCCGCGGCCCGCGCCTGCACCACACCGCCTTCTGGGTGCCCACACCACTCAACATCATCGACCTGCTCGACCTGATGGCGACGACCGGCTGGGTCTCCAACATCGAGCGCGGTCCCGGCCGCCACGGCATCTCCAACGCCTTTTTCCTCTATATCCTCGATCCGGACGGCCACCGCATCGAGATTTACTGCTCGGATTACCAGACGGTAGACCCGGACCTCGAACCCATCAAATGGGACCTGAAAGACCCGCAACGGCAGACGCTCTGGGGGTCGCCGGCGCCAAAATCGTGGTTCGAGCATGGCAGCCTGTTTGCCGGCACCGAGGTCTCGGATTCGCTCCTGAAGGCGCAACCGATCATCGCCCCCTGACGGGCATTGCAAATCGACGGCCGAGCGCCGAGAAGAACCAATGCCGACAAGGGAGTGAAACATGGACAGCGAAGAATTCCGTCAGTGGTCGCGAACGGTTGCCGATTGGGGCGCCGACTACCGCGCAGGCCTGCGGGAGCGGCCCGTTCGGGCGCAGACGAAGCCGGGCGATATTGCCCGCCAGATCGATGCCGCAGCACCCGAAGCGGGCGAGACGATGGAGGCGATTTTTGCGGATTTCGAGCGCATCATTCCCGATGGCCTCACCCATTGGCAACACCCGCGCTTTTTCGCCTATTTCCCGGCCAATGCCGCGCCGGTCTCGGTGATCGCGGATTATCTCGTCACGTCCGTCGCCGCGCAATGCATGCTCTGGCAGACCTCACCCGCTGCAACCGAGCTTGAAACCCGCGTGGTCGACTGGCTGCGCCAGGCCCTCGGCCTGCCGGATGGATTTGCCGGCGTCATCCAGGATTCCGCCTCGACCGCAACGCTCGCCGCCGTGCTGGTCATGCGCGAGAGGGCGCTCGGCTGGAAGGGCAACAGCGAGGGGTTGTCAGTGCACAAGGCGGTGCGCGTCTATGCCTCGAAACAGGTGCACACCTCCATCGACCGCGCGATCTGGATTTCCGGCATCGGCGAGGCAAACCTCGTGCGCATCCCCACAAAGGGGCCGCTAAACGGCATGGACCCGGAGGCGCTCAACGCCGCGATCAAGGCCGATCTCGCGGCCGGCCATATCCCCGCCGGCGTCATCGCCTGCACCGGCGGCACCTCGATCGGCGCCTGCGACCCGATCCGCGCGGTTGCAGAGGTCGTCAAGGCGCATGGGCTCTATCTGCATGTGGATGCGGCATGGGCGGGCTCGGCGATGATCTGCCCGGAATTCCGAACCCTCTGGGACGGCGTCGAGGCAGCGGATTCCATCGTCTTCAACCCGCACAAATGGCTCGGTGCCAATTTCGATTGCTCGGTGCAGTTCATCCGCAGCCCGGAAGACCAGGTGCGCACGTTGGCCATCCAGCCGGAATATCTGAAGACGCACGGCCATGACGGCATCATCAACTATTCCGAATGGTCCGTGCCGCTCGGCCGACGTTTCCGGGCGCTGAAACTGTGGTTCCTGATGCGCTATCACGGGCTCGAAGGCCTGCGCACGATGATCCGCAACCACGTAAAATGGTCGGTGGAACTGGCCGAACGACTTGCCGCCGAGCCGGATTTCGAGATCGTCAGCGAGCCGGTGCTCTCGCTGTTCTCCTTCCGCCACAAGGGCGGCGGCGATGAGCACAATATCGCGCTGGTCAACGCCATCAACGACGATGGCCGCATCTACCTGACGCAGACCCGCGTCGAGGGCCATATCGCCATCCGCTTCCAGGCCGGCCAGTTCGAAATGACCCGCGACGATGCCGACACCGCCTTCACTGTCATCACCGAGATCGCCCGCAGATTGAAATAGGAGACCATCGTGACCGAACGGCCCCGCCTCGCCGGCTTTTCCCATCAGGGTGCCTTGAACTATGGTCTCGTTAAGGATGACGGCATCGTGGACCTTTCGGCACGCTACGGCGAACGATGGCCGAGCCTGCGCGAGGTGATCGAGGCGGGGGCGCTCGGCACGCTGGCGGAAGAAGCCTCGGCGCTCCTCGCCGATTACGCGTTCGCAGATGTGACGTACGAAATCCCGATCCCGGCACCGGAAAAGATCATCTGCGTCGGCGTGAATTTTCCCGATCGCAACGAGGAGTACAAGGACGGCCAGGCCGCGCCCGCCAACCCCTCCCTGTTTATCCGCTTCCCCCGCTCCTTCACCGGTCACGGCCGACCGCTGATCCGCCCGCTGGAAAGCCCGCAGCTCGATTATGAGGGCGAGATCGTTATCGTCATTGGCAAAAGCGGGCGGCGCATTGCGGAGGCGGATGCGCTCGGCCATATCGCGGCCCTCTCGCTCTGCAACGAGGGCACGATCCGCGACTGGGTGCGGCATGCCAAGTTCAACGTCACGCAGGGCAAGAACTTTGACAGCACCGGCGCGATCGGCCCCTGGCTGGTGCCCTATACGGACGAGAGCCAGCTCGCCGACATCAAGCTCGAAACCCGCGTCAACGGCGAGGTGCGCCAGAGTGACCGCACCAGCCGGATGATCTTTTCCTTCCGGAAAATCATCAACTACATCTCCACCTTCACCACGCTCGTGCCGGGTGACATCATCGTCACCGGCACGCCGACGGGCGCGGGCGCCCGCTTCGATCCGCCCATCTGGCTGAAGCCGGGCGACGTGGTCGAGGTGGAAGCCGAGGGCATCGGCACGCTGCGCAACACCATCGCCGACGAGGTTTGTCCATGATGACGCCGGACGATATCCGCCTCGCCGCGGAAAGCCTCGACGAAGCTGAGCGCAGCCGCATCCAGACGCGCCTGCTTTCGCTAAAATACCCCGCGATCGACATGGACGACGCCTATGCGATCCAGGGCGCGTGGGTGAAAAAGAAGATCGCCGACGGCCGCAGGGTGATCGGCTGGAAGATCGGCCTCACCTCCAAGGCCATGCAATATGCGCTGAACATCGACATTCCCGATTCCGGCGTGCTCTTCGACGACATGGTGTTCGAGGACGGAGCAACCGTGCCGGCGGATCGCTTCATCCAGCCGCGTGTCGAAGCGGAGATCGCCTTCGTGATGAAGGCGCCGCTGAAAGGTCCCGGCATCACCGTCTTCGACGTGTTGAACGCGACGGACTACGTGACGCCGGCGCTCGAAATCCTCGACACGCGCATCCAGCGCGTCGATCCGCAGACGAAGAAGGCGCGCACCATCTTCGATACGATCTCCGACAATGCGGCCAATGCCGGCATCGTCACCGGCGGCCGTGCTGTGCGGCCGGACCAGATCGACATGCGCTGGATGGGCGCCATCGTCAGCCGCAACGCGGAGGTGGAGGAAACCGGCCTCGGCGCCGGCGTACTCAACCAGCCGGCCCGCGGCGTCGCCTGGCTCGCCAACCGGCTGGCGCAATATGGCGATGGCATCGAGGCAGGGCAGATCGTGCTCGCCGGCTCGTTCATCCGGCCGATAGAGGCGCGCCACGGCGATACGATCGTCGCGGATTTCGGCCCCTACGGCACCGTCAGCCTGTTCTTCGCATAAGGATTTTGCCATGGCCGCTCCGAAAAACCGTTTCAAGCAGGCGCTGAAGGAAGGCCGTGCGCAGATCGGCCTCTGGCAGGCGCTCGCCAATCCCTACACGGTCGAAATCTGCGCCGAGGCGGGGTACGACTGGCTGCTGCTCGACGCCGAACATGCGCCGAACGACGTGCCCCTGCTCGTCTCGCAGCTCCAGGCGATGAAAGGCTCGGCGAGCCACGCCGTCATCCGCCCGCCGATCGGCGAAACCTGGATCGTCAAGCAGTTGCTCGACATCGGGGCGCAGACGCTGCTCATCCCCATGGTCGACAGCAAGACGATGGCACAAACCATGGTGAAGGCCGTGCGCTATCCGCCGCACGGCGTGCGCGGTGTCGGCGCATCGCTCGCCCGCGCTTCCGCCTTCAACCGCACGACGGATTACCTGCAGACGGCCAATGAGGAAGTTTGCCTTCTGCTGCAGGTCGAAAGCCGCGCGGGGCTCGAAGCGCTCGACGACATTGCCGGCATGGAGGGCGTCGACGGCGTCTTCATCGGCCCGGCCGACCTTGCCGCCGACATGGGCTTTCTGGGCAGGCCCGGCGCGCCGGAAGTGCAGGCCGAAGTGGAGACGGCGCTCAAAAAAATCCAGTCGCATGGCAAGGCGGCGGGCATCCTCACCGGCGATCTCGGGCTTGCGAAACGCTACCTCGACCTCGGCGCGACCTTCGTCGCGATCGGCAACGATGTGACGCTGCTCGCCAATGCCACGACGAAGCTGCTCGCCGACTTCAAGGCCGCGGATCCCGCGAAAGCCCCGCAGAACGCCAAGGTCTACTGACGCTCTATTCCTCGCCGCCCGCCTTGCCGTCGAGCTTGAGGGCGGCGAGTTCTTCCAGCATGTCGAGAAGCTGCTCGGTGCGGCCGGCGCCGAAGCGGGCGTCGATATCCGCGTAGACGCGGCGGCTGTCCGGCATCACCTCGTCGATGATCGCCTGGCCTGCCGGCGCAAGCTTGAGCAGGACGCGGCGGCCGTCGTCCTTGTCCTTGTGCCGGGTGATGAAGCCGCGTTCCTCCAGCGCGCGCAGCATGCGGGTGAGGCTCGGCGCGAGAATGAAGGCCTTTTCCGCAACTTCCGTCGCATCGAGCAGGCCGGCTTCCGATAGCGCGCGCAAAACCCGCCATTGCTGCTCGGTCACGTCGTGATCGGCAAGGATCGGCCGGAAATGGCTCATCACCGCCTCGCGCGCCCTGAGCAGGCCGATCGCCAGCGACCGCCGGCGGTCGCGCGGCGGCAGATCCTTCGTTTCATCGAGAGAAGCAACTTTCGTCATCCTGCCTCTATCTTCGATTTTTCGGGTCCGTGCAATGCACGCGAACCGATCGGCCTCACCGCGAGCGCGCGAGCCAGGCATCGAGGGACAGCAGGCCGGGGCCGCGGGCCGCGATGAACAACAGGCAGGCGGCCCAGGTGCCATGCGTCGGCCAGGCGCCGGGATAGACAAAGATCTGAATGACCAGCGTCATCGCCAGCAGCGCCAGCGCGGAGAGGCGGCTGGCAAGGCCGATGACCAGCAGGACCGGGAAGAGATGTTCTGCAAAGGCGGCAAGGTGCGCCGCCAGCCAGGGATCGACGAGCGGCAGCTTGTATTCGTTTTCGAACAGGTAGAGCGCACTGTCGGAGACCATGAAACCCTGCACCTTCGTCTGGCCGGACTGCCAGAAGACGGCGGCGATCGACAGGCGCGCAACGAGGGCGATGAGATCGTTCGGGATCCGCGTCAGCGCCTGCAAAGCCTGGTCATAAAGTCTGCGCGGCAGCGGCAGGGCGGCATCAGGCATGGTGTCGGTGTTCATCGGGGTTTTCCTCTCTGATGGCGGTGAAGGCTCCGGAGCGGAGCAGCACCGCGAGGTTTGTCGAAAGGTCGAAGCGTTCTTCCGCCGCCATCGCGGCCTCGGCCGCCAGCCCAAGCGTTTCGCCGACGGCGAGCAGCCGGTGAAATATCGCGCCGCCCGGCGGCAGCGGGGTCACCTCGACGATCATCTGCGGGCGCACGACCAGCGCATCCTCGCCGTCCCAGCATTCGAGGGGTGTCAGCGGGCGCTCGCCGGCATTCATCGCCCAGATCGATACGGCCGGATGCGGCGAGGAGAAGATCGACAGCGCGGGATGCGGCGTGAAGACGAGATCGCCGAGCCGGGCCGGATCGACCGCCGCCAGCGCCTGCGGATCGAGCGGCGCCGCATCGGCGGCGTGATAGGCGCGGCCGCGGGCGACCTCCAGGCGCATCACATCGGGCAGGTAGGCGATGTCACGCGCCGGCTCGAAGGCCGCAACGAAATCCGGAAAATCATCGCCATAGGCGAGAAGCAGCGGCGAGCGCGGCGGGTGGAGAAGGACGAACGCCTGCGCCATCGCCCGGAAGAATTCTAAACCGACGATGCGCTCGGCCACCGGGAAGCGAGAGGACAGCGCGCCCGTAAGGCTCGCCGAGACGTTATTGCGGTAGACGCCGTAGCGGCGCTCCGGCGCGCGCGAATTCCACGCGGTCAACCCAGCCGGCGGCGGCGTGGCCGCGAACAGGCCGGCGGCGAAGGCGGTCTGGGTGGCGGCGGACATGGTTCACGCCGCCCTTTGGCGGGCGGCCGCATCGAGGATGCGCTGGGCGGCCATCGCCTCGTCGCGCAGCACGGGCCAGGCTGGCACGTCATTGTCCCATTCGACGAGGCTGGCGACCGGCCCGATGCGGCCAATCACCGTCTCGTAGAGCGCCCAGACCGGATCCTTGACGGGCGTATCGTGGCTGTCGATCAGCAGGGCCGCGCCAAGATCGTCCACCGTCTCCGAATGGCCGCTCAGGTGAATTTCGCGCACGACCTCAAGCGGGAAACGGGCGATGTAATCGCGGGCGTCGAGATTGTGGTTCGTCGCGGCGACGAAGACATTGTTGACGTCGAGCAGCAGGCCGCAGCCGGTGCGCCTCGCGATTTCGGCGAGGAAGACCGTCTCCTCGATCGTGCTTTCCTCGAAGAGCAGATAGGTGGCGGGGTTTTCGAGCAGCATCTGCCGCTTCAATACGTCTTGCACCTGGTCGACATGCTCGACCACGTGGGTGAGCGTCTCCTCGGTATAGGGCAGCGGCAAAAGATCGTTGAGGAAGACGCTGTCATGCGTCGACCAGGCGAGGTGCTCGGAAAAGCTCTCCGGCTGGTAGCGGTCGCACAGCACCTTCAGCCGGGCGAGATGATCGCGGTCGAGCGGCTGCATGGAGCCGATCGACAGGCCGACGCCGTGGATCGACAGCGCATGATCCTCACGCAGCTTGCCAAGCTGCGCATGCGGCGGCCCGCCCGCACCCATATAGTTTTCCGCATGGACCTCGAAGAAGCCGATGGGCTCGGGTGCGGAAAGAATATCGGCAAAATGCTCGGGCTTGAAGCCGACGCCAGCGCGGCGCGGAAGGCGGGAGGGGATCATGACGGGCCTCTTCGAAGGGAAGCGGCGGCGCCGGAAAGGCGCCGCCTGATAGGGAGGAACGAAGGCTTCAGGCCGGTGCCATGCCCTGTTCCAGCATGCCGTGGCCGTTCGGCGTCTTCATCGAGACGCAGGTGCCGGTCGGAACCAGCTTCCAGGCGTTCTGCTGGTAATCGATCTTCGAGGTGCCGGCGCAGGTCGTGCCCGGGCCTGCCGCGCAGTCGTTCTGGCCCTTCATTGCGATGCCGTAGCATTTTTCCTTGCCATCCTCGGCGGCGGCCGGCATGGCGATGGTTGCGAGCGCCGAAGCAAGCGAGCCGGCAAGGGCGAGGGTAACGATCGTGGTCTTCATGTCTGTCTCCATTTGTGGCCAGCCGCGATTGGCTGTTGCATTGGGGGCTACGGAGACAGGTCCGGCTTCGTTACAGCCTGGGGCGTCGTTTTTTCCGCGCGCCCCTTGCCGAAAGGTCGGCGGCGTAAGAAAAAGGCTCGGCGCATCAGGCTCTTGGCGCGTTACGAATTTCTTTCGGGATCACGCGGTAACAAAATCGTGTGCCCTGGCGTAGGGGAAGGAAACGGTGAAACAGTCGGCGCGCGAAGAGGAATGGGCGGATTGGCTGCGTCTCGCCATCAAGGGCGATGTGCAGGCCTATAACCGTTTCCTCGTGGCGGTGACGCCGCATCTGCGCCGCATGGCGCGCCGGCGCTGCGACCAGTATGGTGCGCCGGCGAGCGAGGCGGAGGATGTCGTGCAGGAAGTGCTGCTCGCCATTCACCTGAAGCGCGGCACCTGGGATCCGGCCCGGCCGCTCGGCCCCTGGCTGACGACGATCGTGCGCAACAAGCTGGTCGACAGCCTGCGCCGCCGCGGCCGGCAGGTCAGCGTGCCGATCGACGACGTCTCCGATTTCCTGGAGGCGGGCGACGAGACGCACGAGGCCGCCGACCGGCTGGATACGGAGACGATGCTGGCGCAGCTCAGGGATCCGCAACGCGATATCGTCCGCTCGATCTCGATCGAGGGGGCGGGCATCCGGGAAACCGCGGCACGGCTGAAGATGACGGAGGGCGCGGTGCGCGTCGCCCTCCACCGGGCGCTGAAATCGCTCGCCGCCCTCTATCGGAGCGACTGACATGAAGACCGACGACCTGATTACCCTGATGACGCAAGACGCGCCCGTCGGCCTGCGCTACGGCCGCGCGCTCGCCATCGCGCTCGTCGCGGGCGTTGCCGTCTCCGGCGTGCTGCTCGTCATCACCGTCGGCCTGCGGCACAACATGGCGAGCGTCTTCGAGACAGCGCGCGTGCTGTTCAAGATCGTCGTGACGATCGCGCTTGCCGTGCTCGCCGCCCGGCTCGCCATGCGCATCGGCCGGCCGGGAGAGGCACTGCGCCTGCCGGCCTTGCTGCTCGGCCTGCCGGCGCTGCTGGTCGGTGCGGCGGTCGCGGCCGAACTCGCGGTGCTGCCGCAGGCGACGTGGAAGGCCAACATGGTCGGCGGCAATGCGCTGTTCTGCCTGTTCTTCATCCCGGTCCTGTCGCTGGCGCCGCTTGCCGGCCTGTTCTGGGCACTGAAGCAGGGCGCCCCGGAAAACCCGACGGCGGCCGGTGCGGCCGCCGGGCTTGCGGCCGGCGCGATCGCCGCCGCCATCTATGCCTGGCACTGCCCGGACGACAGCCCCCTTTTCCTCGCCGCCTGGTACACGATCGCCATCGGCGTCGTGACCGGCGCCGGCGCATTGCTTGGTCGCCGCTGGCTGCGCTGGTAAGCCAAAACCCGGAGGCCTGCGACAGCACGCCACGCGCCATCGCGGTCTTGTTTGATCAACGTCAAAGAAGGCGCGACGCGGCGGGGCTACCTCCTTCGCCATGAACGAGAGACGTTCGGCAGCAAGGAGACTTCCAGTGCGTATCATGGCAACCAGCATCGTCGGTGCTGCAGCAATCCTCATGGCGCTCGCCCTTCCGGCGGCGGCGGCAGATTTCGAAGTGCATATGCTGAACAAGGGGGCCGAAGGGGCCATGGTGTTCGAGTCGGCCTTCGTGAAGGTCGCGCCGGGTGACACCGTCACCTTCATCCCGACGGACAAGGGGCACAATGTCGAGACGATCAAGGACATGATCCCCGAGGGCGCAGCCGCCTTCAAGAGCAAGATGAACGAGACCTACAAGGTGACCTTCGACAAGCCGGGCGCCTATGGCGTCAAGTGCACGCCGCATGCCGGCATGGGCATGGTCGGCGTGGTTGTGGTCGGCGATGCGCCGGCCAATCTCGATGCCGTCAAGACCGGCAAGCTGCCCAAGAAGGCGCGCGAGCGCATGGACGCCGCGCTCACGGCGCTGGGGCTGTAACCGCCTCCACCAGACCGCCGGCCGCCGTCACGATCGCGGCCGGAAGCGGCAGGGACTTTCGACCTGCAAGATCGAAATAGACGGAGACGGCGAGCAGTTCCGCACACAGCACGCCGTCCGCCTTGTTCGTCAGCCAGTGCCGGGTGGTGAGCGAGGTGCGTCCCACCTTCACCACGGCGCTGTGGACTTCGAACAGGCTGCCGACCGGCAATTCCTGGCGAAAATCGATCTCGTAGCGGCGATCCGCCAACCCCTCCCTGCGCTCCATAATCCACGCCGCCGAATAGCCGCTAGCGGCCATCAGGTGCCAGAGCGACTGGTCGAAGGCCGCGATGTAGAACTGCACGTTCATGTGACCCATCGCGTCACATTGCGCGGGATAGACGACGCCCTGGTAGGTGAGAAGCGGCACGGCAAACCTCCTTCGTGCGGGTGAGAGACCTTTGACGCCGGATTGCATCATGCAATAGTCGCCGCCGGAAGCATAAATTCAGGGAATGATGCACATGGCCCGGCAAAGGCGGCGATTCGTCTGGGAAATCGACTGGAACCTGCTGCGCACCTTCATGGTGATCGCGCAGGAACGCGGTCTGACGGCAGCGGGCGAGAAACTGTCGTTGAAGCAGCCGACCGTCAGCAATGCGCTGAAGCGGCTGGAGACGCATATGGGCTGCCGGCTCGTCGAGCGGAACGCCTCGCATTTCGCCGTCACCCCCGCCGGCCAGCGGCTGTTCAGCGAATGCGTGGCCCTCTTCGACATCGTCTCCGGCCTGCCGCAGCATATGGAGGAACAGCCCGGCGACCTGACCGGTCATATCGAGATGACGCTGGCGAGCCACGTCGTCTGCCCGTTCCTCGACGAGGTCCTGGCGGGCTTCCACCGCGCGTTTCCGCAGGTCACGATCTCGCTCTCCGTCGCCTCCAGCCAGGACGTGGTGGCGGCCGTGCTCAATCGCGACGCATGCTTCGGCTTCTGCCTGATGCAGGAGCGGCATCCGAAGCTCGAATACGAGGTGCTCTACCGGGAAAGCTTCGGCTATTTCTGCGGCGCGCGGCATGCGCTGTTCGGCATACCCGACCTGCCGCTTTCGGCGCTGCGCAACGAGCCCTACGTCTCCTTCAAGACAGACCAGATGTCCGGCGCGCTGTGGCCGGTGGCACTGCTGCGCCAGCAGGAAGGTTTCGAAGGCCAGACCGTCGGCACCTCCTCGCATCTCGAAGAGGTGAAGCGGCTGATTATCGCCGGCTTCGGCTTCGGGCCGCTGCCGATCCATGTCGTGGAGGAGGACCTGCGTGCCGGCCGTCTCTGGCGCCTGCCGCCCTATGAGAATGCGCCGGTCATCGACGTGCATCTCGTCTATGATGGTGCTGCCCGCCGCAGCCGCGCGGAAAACATCCTGCTGGCCGAACTGCGCCAGGCGATCGCCACCATTCCCTTCGACCAACGGACCTATCCCGACAGCGCGCCGAAGCCGGTCAGGAAGGATGTCAGGTTGTCGCCGAGTTCGTCGCACAGGTAACCGCCCTCCTGCACGATGACCGTCGGCAGGCGCAGCGCGCCGATGGCTTCGGCGATGCGGGCGAAGCCGGGTGTCGAGACCGAAAGGCCGCCGAACGGGTCGTTCTCGAAGGCATCGAGGCCGAGCGCCACGACCAGCGCATCCGGCGAAAAGGCCTCGACCCGGCGGATGGCGACGGCAAGGGCATAGAGAAAGATGTCGTCGCCGGATTTGCGCGCCAGCGGCAGGTTGAGATTGTAGCCGAGGCCGAACCCCTCGCCGCGCTCGTCCGCATGGCCCCAGAAGAACGGGTAGAAGCGCACCGGATCGGCATGGATCGAGACGGTCAGCACGTCGCGGCGCTCGTAGAACATGCCCTGCGTGCCGTTGCCGTGGTGCAGGTCCACGTCGAGGATGGCGACGCGTTTCGCATCCTTCAGGAGATGCTCGGCGGCGATGCCGGAATTGTTGAAGAAGCAGAAGCCGCCGGCGACATCGCGGAAAGCATGGTGGCCCGGCGGACGGCAGAGCGCATAGGACCAGGCGTCGCCGGCCATCACGGCCTCGGCCGCGGAAACGGCCGTCGAGGCGCTCCAGCAGGCGCTTTCAAAGGTGTGTTCGGAGATCGGGCAGGACGTATCGGCCATGTGATAGCCCGCCTGCCCGACGGCGGACGCCGGGTAGCTGCCGGTGCGGGCGATCGGATGGATGTTCGGGATCACCTCCGTCGACGCCCCTTCGATGCGCTGCCAGCGCTCATGGATGCGGCCGAGGAAATCGATATATTCCGGCGTGTGTACGGCGGAGACCGGGCCAAGCCCATGATCCTTCGGCCGCACGATCTCCAGGCCCGCGGCGCGTGCGCCGGAAAGCAGGCGCTCGACGCGCTCCGGCTGTTCCGGGTTCGGCTGCGGCGCGCCGCTCGAGAGGAAGAAGCTCGGATCGTGGCGCTTCTGTTCGTCCGCAAAAAAGGTTTTCATGGTTCCTCGCCTTCAGCGAATGCATCGAAATCCGCGCCCTTGATCATGTGGATCTGCTCGTCGCGGGCGTGGCGGATGCCGAGCCGGTCATAAAAGGCCTGCGCGCGAAAATTTTCCACGTCGACGGAGAGCCGGAGATAGCGCGCACCCTGCGCCAGGCCACGCCGAGCTGCCGCATGCAGCAGCCGTTCCCCGATGCGCCGGCCGCGAAAGGCGGTCTCGACGATGAGGTCCTGCACATAGATGCCCGGCGTGCCCATCCAGGTGGAGAAGATCGGGAAGGTCAGGCAGAGACCGGCAAAGGTGCCGTCCGCCTCGGCGATCAGCACCTCGAAGGCTGGCGCTTCGCCAAAACCGTAGCGGCGGACGTTCTCCACCGTCGCGACGAATTTCTCCTCCGCATCCATGCTCGTCGCCAGCGCCTTCAGCCCGGCATGGATCGTCTCGGCGTCATCCGCCACCGCCACCCTTATCCGGATATCGTCCCGCATGATCCCTCTCAGAATGCGACGCGATCGCCGCCCTTGAGACCGAGCATAGTGCGCGCCTCGTCCGGCGTCGCCACCTCCAATGAAAGACCTTCGAGGATCGCGCGGATGCGGCGCACCTGGTCGGCGTTCGAGGTGGCGAGCTCGCGACCATCGAACAGACTGTCCTCCAGCCCGACGCGCACGCTGCCGCCCATCGTGGCGGCCATGGTGATCATCGGCATCTGCTTGCGGCCGGCGGCGAGCACCGAGAAGCGGTAGTCGTCACCGAAAAGCTTGTCGGCGATGCGCTTCATATGCATCAGGTTTTCCGGATCGGCGCCGATGCCGCCGAGCACGCCAAAGACGAACTGCATGAAAGGCGTGCCGGGAATGAGCCCGCGGTCGCGGAAATGCGCGAGCGTGTAGAGATGCCCGACATCGTAGCATTCGAACTCGAAGCGCGTGCCGCAACCTTCGCCGAGCCGGCGCAGGATCGCCTCGATATCGGCAAAGGTGTTGCGGAAGATCGTGCCGCGCGTCGCCTCCAGCAGTTCCGGCTCCCAGGCATGCTGCCACTCGCGCGGCCGCTCGAGCATGGGGAAAAGGCCGAAATTCATCGAGCCCATGTTGAGCGAGCACATTTCCGGTTCCGCCGCGACCGCCGCCGCCAGCCGGTCCTCCAGCGTCATGACGGAGGAGCCACCGGTGGTGATGTTGATCACCGCATTGCTCGCCTGCTTGATGATCGGCAGGAAGCGCATGAAGATTTTCGGATCGGCTGTCGGCCGCCCGTCTTCCGGATTGCGTGCATGCAGGTGCAGGATCGAGGCACCCGCCTCCGCCGCCTCGATCGACTGGGCGGCGATGTCCTCCGGCTTGTAGGGCAGGTGCGGCGACATGGAGGGCGTGTGCACGGAACCGGTGACCGCGCAGGTGATGATGACCTTGTTAGACTTCATGGCGGCACCTTATTTGCGGATCGGCAGCGAAAGTTCGCCGGCAAGCTGGGCGAGCGTCGCGTCAAGGATCGTCACGATCTCGCCGACCTGCTCTTCCGTGGTGATCATCGGCGGGCAGACGAGGAAATGATCGCCCTCCACGCCACCGCGCGTGCGGCGCGAATAGATGATCAGACCGCGCTCATAGGCGATGTCGACGACGCGCTGGTGGGCTTCCAGCGCCTTCGGCAGCGGCGCCATGGTCTCCCGGTCCGAGACGAATTCGGCGGCAAGCAGCAGGCCCTTGCCGCGCACGTCGCCGATGAAGGGGTAGCGTTCCGCAAGGCCCTCCAGTTCCGACCGCAGCAGGTCACCGATGCGGGTGGCGTTGCCAAGCAAATCCTGCCGCTCGATCTCGTCGAGCACGGCAAGCCCCGCCGCGCAGGCGAGAGGATTGCCGGCATAGGTGTAGCCATGGGCGAAGCCGCCGCGATCAAGCACGGGTTTCACCAGCCGCGAATGGGCGATCATCGCGCCGAGCGGGCAATAGCCGGCACCGAGCCCCTTGGAGAGCGCGATGATATCCGGCCGGCAATTCCAGTGGTCGCCGCCGAGATAGCGGCCGGTGCGGCCGGCCCCGCTCATCACCTCGTCGTGGATCAACAGGATGCCGTATTTGTCGCAGATCTCGCGGATGCGCGGATAGTAGCTGTCGGGCGCCACCAGCGCGCCGGTGGAAGCACCGCCGATCGGCTCCATGATGAAGGCGAGCACGCTTCCCGGCCCCTCCTCCAGGATTTTCTCCTCAAGGAGGTCCGCATAGCGCACGCCGCGCTCTTCCAGCGAGAAGTTGTCGCGGTCGAGATAGGCGGTCGGCGCCTTGATGTGCGGCATGTCGCGCAGCATCGGCAGGAACGGTTTTTTCAGCGCGTCATAGCCGGTGACGGCGAGCGCGCCCAGCGTCGAGCCGTGATAGGAGGGGAAGCGCGAGATGACCTTCCAGCGTTCGGGCTGGTCGGTGGCGAGTGCCCATTGCCGGGCGAGCTTCAGACAGGATTCCACCGCCTCCGAGCCGCCGGAGACGAAGAACACCCGGTCGAGCCCTTCCGGCATGTAGCCGGATAGCCGCCGCGCCAGGTCTTCCGCCGGCTGGTTTTCGAAATGCAGGCGATAGGCGAAGGTCGCCTTGTCCATCTGCCGTTTCATGGCTTCGAGCACGTTGCGGTTCGAATGGCCGATATTGACGACCATCGCGCCGCTCGACCCGTCGATGACCTTCCTTCCGTGCTCGTCCCAGATGTAGATGCCCTCCGCGCGATCGGCGAGCGGCCGGCGCATGCGCGACTGGTAGAAGAGGTGCGATGCCGGGCGTTCGCCCGTCGATGTCGGTTGCTGGCTCATGATCGGTCCAATGGATTTTAATGCGGCGTCTAGCCGTTGAGGAATTTCTTCAGGAAGCCGCGGGTGCGCTCCTGCGTCGGGTTGCGGAAGAGGTCTTCGGGCTTGCCCTCCTCCACCACCGCACCGTCGGCCATGAAGATAACGCGGTCGGCGACTTCGGCGGCAAAACGCATCTCGTGCGTGACGATCACCATGGTCATGTGCTCGGCCGCAAGCTGCTTCATGACGAGGTTGACCTCGTCCACCAGCTCCGGATCGAGCGCCGAGGTCGCCTCGTCGAACAGCATGACCTTCGGCTGCATGGCGAGCGCCCGGGCAATCGCGACACGCTGCTTCTGACCGCCGGAAAGCCGGGCCGGGAAGGCATCGATCTTGTCGGCGAGGCCAACCTTGTCGAGCATTTTCAGGGCGAGCGTGCGCGCCTCAGCCTTCGGCATGCCCTTCAGCTTGATGGGGGCGATGGTGATGTTTTCCAGCACGCTCAGGTGCGGGAACAGGTTAAAATGCTGGAACACCATGCCCATCTGCTGGCGCACGCGGTTGATATGGCGTTCGAAGGCGCGGCGGTCGAGCTTCTGGTTGACCTGCACACCATCGAGCCAGACTTCGCCGCCATCCAGCGTTTCGAGATGGTTGATCGAGCGCAGTAGCGTGCTCTTGCCGGAGCCGCTAGGCCCGATGACGGCAACGATTTGGCCGCGCGCCACGCTGAAATCGATGCCCTTCAGCACTTCCAGCGGCCCGAAAAACTTTCTGGCCCCGCGCACCTCGATCATCGGACGGACGTCGTTCATCGCGAAAGCTCCACTTTGCGTTCGATCCCGCGCAGGACGGCTTCGAGGACGAGATTGAGAATGTAGTAAAGGGCGGCGGCCGTCAGGTAGAATTCGAAGGGCCGATAGGTCTCGCTGATGACGAGCTGCGCGCTGTGCACCAATTCGGCAATGCCGATCATCGAGACGATCGAGGATTCCTTCAGGAGTGCGATCATCATGTTGCCGATGGCCGGCACCGTGTTGCGCACCGCCTGCGGCACGACGATGTAGAACCGCGTGCGCCAGGCGCCGAAACCAAGCGAGCGCGCCGCCTCCGTCTGCCCCTTGTCGAGCGAGGCAATGCCGGCACGAAAGATATCGGCATTGTAGACGGCGAAATGCAGGCTGAGGCCGATGATACCCGACCAGATGGCCGGAATGTCGATTCCGATCTGCACCAGGCCGAAATAGATGAGGAAGAGCTGCAACAGCAGCGGCGTGCCCATGAAGAGCCACATGAAGAGGCGCAGCGGATAGCGCACCACGGGCGAGGCATAGAGCACGAGCAAGGCAAAGCCGATGCCAGCGATAACGCTAAGCACGGCGGAAGCCATGGAGATGACCACGGTCCACCACAGGCCCTTGCCGATCAGCGGCCAGTATTCCGGAACGATGCTGAAATCCAGTCCCTGCATGGCTCAGGCCTCCCCGGCATAGGCGCGGTCGAGACGGTCGATAATGAGTGTCAGGCCGTAGACCATGATCATGTAGAGCACCGCCGTCACAGCAAAAATCTCGAAGGGTTTGTAGGTGGAGCCGATGAAGCGCTGCGCCGTATAGGTCAGTTCGACGACGGAGATGGTGGCAACAAGCGCCGTGCCCTTGACCAGCGCCACGGCATTGACGCCGAGCGGGCGGATCATCAGCTTGGCGGCCTGCGGCAGCACGATCCAGCGCATGGATTGCCCCTCGGCAAAACCGAGCGAGCGCGCCGCCTCCATCTGCCCGCGATCGACCGAGAGCACGCCGCCGCGGATCGATTCCGCCATATAGGCGGCGATGTTCAGCCCCAGCGCGATGGCGCCCGCGGCAAAAGGCTCAAGCTGGATGCCGATCTGCGGCCCGCCGAAATAAAGCAGGAAGATCTGGATGAGCGCCGGCGTGCCGCGAAAGACGCTGACATAGGCCGTGCCGAGAAACCGCAGGATCGCCACATGCGACAGGCGAAGCCCGGCGATCAGCGCCGCGACGGCAAGCCCGATGGCAAGCGAGATCAGGGAGAGTTCGACGGTCGTCCAGGCCGCCTGGACGAAGACAGGAATGATGCGGCCGACAAGAGAGATATCCATGCCCGGATCCTCGGCAATCGGTGAGGCTGCCGGCGGGCGCGATCACGCGCCTGCCGGAGCCATCATTTCAAGGACGATCAGCGGATATCCGAGCCGACCCACTTCATGGCGATGGCCTCATAGGTGCCGTCGGCCATCATGTCGTCCAGCGCCTTCTGCATGGCGGCCTTCAGCTCCGGATTGCCCTTGCGGATGGCAATGCCGATCTTGTCCTCGGTGCCGGCGAATTCCGCGACGTCGAGCTTCACGACCTTCTCGCCGGTTTCCTTGACGGCGATCGAGACCGGTACGGCATCGACGATCATCGCCTGGATACGGCCGGCCTTCAGCTCAAGGAACAGTTCCGGCAGGCCTTTGTAGGTGCGGATTTCCCAGCCGCCGCGCTCGCGCGCCCATTTTTCATGGGTCTCGCCGAGCGTCACGCCGATGGTCTTGTCCTTGAGGTCGTCGATAGACTTGATGTCGGAGCCTTCGGTCACGAAGACGCCGCGGCCCGACTTGTAATAGGGACCGACGAAATCGACAGCCTTTTCACGCTCCGGCGTGATGGTCATGCTGCCGATGACGGAATCATATTTGCCGGCAAGCAGGCCGGCGATGATGCCGTCCCAGGCGGTGCTGACGCCGGCACCCTTGACGCCAAGACGCTTGGCGATCTCGTTGCCGATATCGACGTCGAAGCCGACGACTTCGTTCTTGTCGTCGACGAAGCTGAAGGGCGGATAGGCGCCGCTGTTGGCGAACCTGAACTCGCCGGCGGACTTGATGGTTTCCAGCTCGTCCGCGCTTGCGGACAGCGGCAGTGCGACGGCGGAGAAGGCGAGGCCAGCGGCCACGGCATAGGACAGAATGGTCTTCAACATGATCGTTCCCCTTTTTGGCTCCAGGGAAGATCGGGCAGGATCATGCATTACACAAATAGATAGTCAAAATGCCAAGCATTCTGAAAAGGAATGCTCAGTCCGCCCATTCGGGATCGGTGGTGAAGGCGATGGTCAGCCTCGCTGGCATCTTCAAGGCTTTAGCATCGAGCGAAGCCGCTTAGGTGAATTCCATCTTCTGCATGATGTGGATTTACACATTTAATTTTCTAATGGCCCCGCCCCCTGCTAATTTCGCCCCCACAAACCAATGGGATAGCGCATGCTGAAACTTGCCCTGCTGTCGGCCTGGCTGTTCCTGGCAGCCTCTCCTTTTCTTGCCGCAGGTCACGCCATGGATCTTTCTTTGCACAAGGCGGCCGCCGCCGATGAGGCCGCGGAAATCGTGGCGCTTCTCGCCAAGGGCGCCGAGATCGACGCGCGGGACGGGAGCGGTGCGACCGCGCTGCTCGTGGCAACGCACGGCAACAAGGTGGACGCCGCCCGCTCGCTGATCGAGGCCGGTGCCGATGTGAACGCCAAGGACGACATCAGCGACAGCCCCTATCTCTATGCCGGCGCGCGCGGCCATCTCGACATCCTCAAGCTGACGCTCGCCCACGGCGCCGATCTCAAGAGCAACAACCGCTACGGCGGCACGGCCCTCATTCCCGCCGCCGAGCGCGGCCATGTCGAGACGGTCGACACGCTGATCAAGGCGGGCGTCGACGTGGACCATGTCAACCGGCTCGGCTGGACGGCGCTGCTGGAGGCGATCATCCTTGGCGATGGCGGGGCAAACCATGTGAAGATCGTCGGCCTGTTGCTTGCCGCCGGCGCCAAGGTCGATCTCGCGGACAATGACGGCGTTACGCCGCTCCAGCATGCTCGCGGGCGCGGTTATGGCGAGATCGTCGCGCTGCTGGAAAAGGCGGGCGCGAAGTAACCAAAACAAGGCGGCGGCGCAGACCGACGTCAGAAAATACCGGAAACACTCAAGACAAAGGGCCTGAGACGATGCAACGCAGCTACTATTCCTCCCTCGGCGGCCATCCGCCGCAGAGCGACCTCCTGACCGGACGCGCCGTGTTCACGGAGGCCTATGCGGTGATCCCCAAGGGGGTGATGCAGGACATCGTCACCAGCTTCCTGCCCTTCTGGAACGGCACGCGTCTCTGGGTGATCGCACGCCCGCTTTCGGGCTTCGCCGAGACCTTTTCGCAATATGTCGTGGAAGTGGCGCCGGGTGGCGGCAGCGACCGGCCGGAGCAGGATGCGGGCGCAGAGGGCGTGCTCTTCGTCGTCGATGGCGAAGTGGAACTGACGCTGCCTTCCGGCAAGCACACGCTCCAGCCAGGCGGCTACGCCTTCCTGCCGCCGGGCCTGAAATGGTCGCTGCACAACCGTTCGGGCGGGCATGCCCGCTTCCACTGGATCCGCAAGGCCTATGAAGCCGTCGACGGTCTCGATCATCCGGAGCCGCTGATCCTCAACGAGAAGGACATCAAGCCGTCGGAAATGCCCGGCACGAATGGCGGCTGGGCGACGACGCGCTTCGTCGATCCGAACGACCTGCGCCACGACATGCATGTGACGATCGTCACGCTGCAGCCCGGCGCCGTCATTCCCTTCGCGGAAACCCATGTCATGGAACACGGCCTCTACGTGCTCGAGGGCAAGGCCGTCTATCGGCTCAACCAGGACTGGGTAGAAGTGGAGGCCGGCGATTTCATGTGGCTGCGCGCCTTCTGCCCGCAGGCCTGCTATGCCGGCGGCCCCGGCCCGTTCCGCTACCTGCTTTACAAGGACGTCAACCGCCACATGACGCTGCGCCCCTTCGGCGCGCGCCGCTAAGCCCAGATAGAACCCGCGCCCGAAAACGGCGCGGGTTTTTTGTTTATCCGGTGACGGGCATCGATGCCGGATAATGCCGCGGGTCAAATCGCAGGTAGAGCAGCGCCGTGACGAGCACGCAGCCGAGATGCAGCGCCCAGCCGGCGGCAAAGCTTCCGGTCCAGTCGTGCAGCACGGCCATGGCATAGGGGCCGATCGCGGCGATCAGGAACCCGCCGCCCTGCATCAGGGCGGCAAGCGCGCCGGCCTGTTCGGGTCGCGGCAGATGATCGAGCGCGGTGACGATGGCGAGCGCGAAACTGCCGCCGAGGCCCGCGCCGCAAAGCCCGGCCCACACGGCCGGTGCCATGGCGGGAAAGCTTGCCAGGCCGAAGAAGCCAATGGCCTGGAAGGCGATCGTCAGCCACAGCCAGCGGCGGCGATCGACATTGCCGCGGGCGAGGATGGGGAGGCCGAGTGCGGCGGCGGCCTGACAGGCGGCCATGACGGCAACGAGGCCGCTGCTGTCGGCGCTCGTCCAGCCTTGCGCCTGGTAATAGGGCGCGAGCCAGGCGATCATCGAGGTATAGCCGGCATTGATCAGCCCGAAAGCCGCCATCAGCACCCAGGTGCGCGGCCGCCGCAGCAACTGACGGGTGAGCGTGCCGTCGGGCCTGTCCAACCGGACATCGGAGAGGATGCGCCAGGAAGCGGCCAGCGCAATCGCCACCGGCAGCGCCAGCCAGGCAAGAGCCGCCCGCCAGCCATAGCCAGCATGCATCAGCACCGGCATCATCCGCGCGCCAAAAGCGCCGCCGGCCATGATCATCGCGGAATAGAGGCCCGTAACGATCGGCACATGCGTCGGGAAGCGTGCCTTGATGATGCCCGGAAAGGCCGCCTGGATGAAGGCGACGCCGATGCCGGAGAGTGCCGCCGTGAGGATCAGCGACGCGCCGTCCCACACGACGAGACGCAGCGCCGAGCCGGCAAGCAGGATGGCGAGCGCGATGAGCAGGCCGCGGCGCGCGCCGAGTTTCACCTGAACGCCGGGGGCAACGAAGGCGCCGACGCCCATCAGGACCATCGGCAGCAGCGTCAACATCGCGATGCCGTCATAGCCCAATCCGGTATCCGCTACGATCTCAGCCAGAATTGGCGCGGGCGCGGCAAGGAAGGGCCGAAGGTTGAGGCCGATCAGGACGACCAGCGCGAGCATTGCCCAATCGCGGCCGGGATGCGTATCCGTCATGGTTCGACTTTCGTGCTGAAAATGCATGTCTCGGCCACGAGTTACGCTGCCGATCATGGCCTATCGCTAGCACCGGCTTGAATCATGCGCAAATTAGATGTTTAGATACCGACTATTCCGTTTTCCAATGGAGATGCCGTGCTCGATCCGCGTTTGCTCCGGGCCTTCGTGGCGATCGCCGATGCCGGCAGTTTCACGGCGGCCGCCGACCGCCTGCACATGACCCAATCGACGATGAGCCAGCAGATCGCCCGGCTGGAGGAAGCGATCGGCCGCGACCTCGTCGATCGCGCCGCGCGGCCCGTGCGCCTGACGGTGACGGGCGAGCGCCTGCTCGGCCACGCCCGGCGCATCCTGGCGCTCCAGACCGAGGCGCTGACACTGGTCGCCGAGACCTCCGGCACTACCTCGGTGCGCATCGGCATGCCGGACGATATCGCGACGCCCGAAATGGCCCACGCCTTCGCAGCCTTCGCCAAGCGCCACAAGGAGGCCCGCCTCGACGTCACCACGGGGCTTCGCTCGGACCTCACGCGGCGCTACCGTTCCGGCGAGCTCGACATCGTCGTGCTCAAGGAGGACGTGCCGAGTTCCGATGCCTGGGCGAGTTTCGAGGAGCCGATCGCCTGGTTCACGGCGCTGGATGCGGCAAGCGACCTGCCCGATCCGACCCCGCTCGTCACCTTCCCACCCGGCGGGCTCTATCGCGACGCCATGTTCGAGCGCATGGAGCGTGAGCGGCGGCGCTGGTACGTCGCCTTCACCTCCGCGAGCCTGCGCAACGTGCTGATGGCGATCGAAGCGGGCCTCGGCCTGTCGCTGCTGCCGGTCGATTCGGCGAAGGGATGGCGGGTGAAGCCGCTCGCCGATTTCGCGCCCGAACCGCCGGTCGTGGCCTCGCTCTATTCCTGGGAGCGCGGCGGCATCGTCGGGGAACTCGCAAGCGAGGTGCTCGACATCCTCAAGCGGCATTTCGCGCCGGAGCGGCGTCAGGCCTTGTAGAGGTCCGCATAGGTGTCGCGCAAAACGTTCTTCTGCACCTTGCCCATCGTGTTGCGCGGTAGGTCCTCGACGAAGAGCACGCGCTTCGGCTGCTTGTAGCGCGCGAGCCGGTCCTTCAGCCCGTCGAGCACCGCCTTTTCGTCCAGCCCAGCGCCCTTTTTCAACACCACGACAGCCGTCACGCCCTCGCCAAAATCCGGATGCGGCACGCCGATGACCGCACTTTCGACGACGCCGGGCATGCCGTCGATCTCGGTCTCCACTTCCTTGGGATAGATGTTGTAGCCGCCGGAAATCACGAGATCCTTGCCGCGCCCGACGATGTGCACGTAGCCGCGCTCGTCGACCCTGCCGAGGTCGCCGGTGATGAAGAAGCCGTCCGTGCGGAATTCCGCGGCGGTCTTTTCCGGCATGCGCCAATAGCCCTTGAAGACGTTCGGACCCTTCACCTCGATCATGCCCGTCTCGCCGTCGGCCAAGGGCTTTCCGGTTTCCGGCTCGGTAACGCGCAGCGAGACGCCGGGCAGCGGGAAGCCCACCGTGCCGGCAACGCGGTCGCCGTCATAGGGGTTGGAGGTGTTCATGTTCGTCTCGGTCATGCCGTAGCGTTCCAGGATGGCGTGGCCGGTCTTTTCCGAAAAGCTGCGATGGGTTTCCGCAAGCAGCGGCGCGGAGCCGGAGACGAATAGGCGCATGCCGGCGGTCGCCTCCCGCGTCAGGCCGGCATGTTGCACGAGCCGGACGTAGAAGGTCGGCACGCCCATCATCACCGTGGCGTTTTCCATCAGCCCGAGCACCTCGTCGGCGTCGAATTTCGGCAGCAGTATCATCGAGGCGCCGGAGAGCAGTGTGACGTTCGAAGCGACGAACAGGCCATGCGTGTGGAAGATCGGCAGCGCATGGATCAGCCGGTCGGCGCTGGTGAAGCGCCAATGCTCGCTGAGCGTCAGGGCGTTCGAGAGCAGGTTGTCATGCGTCAGCATCGCGCCCTTGGAACGGCCGGTCGTGCCGGATGTGTAGAGGATCGCCGCGAGATCGTCGGCCCCACGCTCCGCATCGGCAAAATCCGCTTCCTCGCCCCCGGCCCGATGGATGAGGCTGCCGCCGCCGATCGCATCCAGCGTCTCGACCGTGCTGCCATAGGCCTCGGCAACCGCCGTGACGCCGCCCACGGATTTCGGGTCGACGACCACAAGCCGCGGCTCCGCGTCACCGATGAAATAGTCGAGTTCCGTCAGCGTATAGGCCGTGTTGAGCGGCAGGTAGACCGCACCCGCACGCACGCAGGCGAGGTAGAGCATCAGCGCCTCCGGGCTCTTCTCCACCTGCACCGCGACGCGGTCGCCGGGCTGCACGCCGAGACCAACGAGCGCCGCAGCCAGCCGGCCGGAAAACGCGATCATCTCGCCATAGGTCCAGCGGCGCCCTTCGGCGGTCTCGATGAAGACGGCCTCCGGTGTTGCGGCGGCGCGGATCGCGTCGAAAAGATGATTGCCCATGGTGACCTCCTGCACTGTTTTCCCGCACCTTGCACAAGGTCGGCGGGGAACGCCAGAGGGTCAGCGCAACAGGCCCTGCCCGCCGTCGATCCAGAGTGGAATGCCGGTAATATGGCGGGCCTTCGAGGAGGCGAGGAAGAGGATAGCGTCGGCCACTTCGTCGGCCGTTCCGGGCTTGCCGTCGGAGACGGGGATGTCGCCCTCCGGCCAGACGACGGGAATGCCGGATTCACCGGCACCGCGCTGCTTGGTGTTTTCGTCGATGCTCGTTTCGATCGCGCCGGGGCAGACGGCCGTGACGCGGATGCGCGCCTTGCCGAGTTCCAGCGCGAGCTGCTGCACCATGGCAAGCTGCGCCGCCTTGGTCGCGGCGTAGGCGGTGGCGCCGGGCGTGGAGAAGGTGCGCGTGCCGTTGATCGAGGAGACGACGACGATGGCGCCCTCGCCCGCCCTCTTCAGGAAGGGCACGGTCAGGTGCAGCGTCAGATAGGTGCCGCGCAGGTTGACGGCGATCGTCTCGTCCCATTCGGCGGGTTTCAGGTCGTCGATCGGCGCCCAGACGCCATTGATGCCGGCATTGGCGACGACGACGTCGAGGCTGCCGAAGGTGGCGACGAGCTGCTCCACCGCGCCGCGCATTGAGGCTTCGTCAGTTACGTCAGCCGCAAGTGCCAGACCCGCGCCGCCGAGCGCTAGGATTTCCTTTGCGACGGCCTCGACCTCTTCCGCGGTACGGCTCAGCACGCCGACGCTGGCGCCATGGCGGGCGAAGGCCAGCGCCGTGGCCTTTCCGATCCCCGATCCGGCACCGGTGACGAGGGCGACCTTTCCTGCAAACAGCATGGGCAACTTCCTCTTCGTTATGCCGGTTCGGCTCGACAACAATGCCTAGGAGACACGTCGGTTCCCCGGTTTTTTGGGAACCAAGCCGCAGCACCCGCGTTTGTTGAGAAGTCGAAGCCCGTTCGCAGGAGTGTACCCGTGCGCCAAAAGAAAAAGCCGCTAGCCCGCAAACCCGCCGAAACCCCGGACGCCGACTTTCGCAACACCCGCAAACGCCGCAATTCCTGGGAGCCGCAGGTCATCGTGCCGCAGCAGGTCGATCTGCCGCTTCGCCAGCCGGAGCGCGATGAGGTGGTGGTGCCCGCCGCGCCGAACGGCCGCAGCCTTATCAACGGACGGCTTTGAAGGGGACTGATCGAGATGCTTGTCAAGGACGTGATGTCCGCCCAGATCGTCACCGTCTCCCCCAATGACACTGCACAATCGGCAGCCCGGCTGATGGCCGAAACCGAAGTGGGCGCGCTGCCGGTCGAAGTGCCTGGCGTGGGCGCCATCGTCGGCATCATCACCGATCGCGATATCGTCGTGTCGGTCCTGGCGCGGGGACATTCCACTTCCACCGCCATTGCGGAATTCATGACCGTGTCGCCTGAGCTGTGTAACGAGAAGGACGACACGGAAACGGTGGCGGCCCGCATGCGCGAACTCGGCGTGCGCCGCCTCGTGGTGGTGAACGACGACCGGCGTGTCGTCGGCATCGTCAGCCTTGTCGATGTTCCGGCCGAAACCCAGAGAGCGGAGGGCCTGCAATGACCATTTTTGCAACCGACCGGCTGTGGGACGAGGCGGTCGTGCTCGAGGGCGACCAGCAGGTTTTGCGCGTGCAAAGCACGCGCGACGCCCTGCTCTGCATAAAGAACCATTGGCCGATCAAGGACGGACCTGCGGCACTGACGGCGAAAAGCGTCTGCGAGCAGGGGCTGGTAAGCGACGACGACCCGGCCTTCGCGCGCCGGGCCTTTATCGAGGCCGCCAAGGAGGCAGGCTTCCGCGTGAACTCATGGACGGTGGCATAGACCGCTGCCACTTGTCGAAGGGACACATCACCGTGAACGACGAACGCCAGGAATGGATCAGCAAGCGTGCCTATGGCCTGTGGGAGGCGGAAGGTCGCCCGCAGGGCAAGGATGGCGACCATTGGGAGCAGGCGGCGCGCGAACGCGCCGACCTCGAAAAGGTCGCGCTGCCCGAACATGCCGCAAGACTCAATTCGCATGAGGCGGACGACGCGACCCGCGCCGCCGTCGATCTGACCCGCCAATCGCTGCCCGAAGGCAGAGACGAGGAATCTTCGCTCCGCCACTGAGGCGACGGCGAAGGCATTCCGCAAAGCCCCGATGGGGCACCACACATGAGAAAGGATAAGCCATGCCCTCCATCAAGGAAGCACGCGTACTCATTCTCGCCACCGACGGCTACGAGCGCTCCGAACTGCGCGTACCGCTGGATGAACTGAAAAAACGCGGCGCGGCGGTGAAGATCGCCTCGCTGGAAAAGCGCCCGATCAAGAGTTGGGACGAGAGGGACTGGGGCGATACGGTCGACGTCGACCTGACCGCGGAGGAAGCCTTCTCGAAGGACTTCGACGCGCTCGTGCTGCCCGGCGGGCAGATCAACCCGGACCTCCTGCGCGCCGACGAGAAGGCGATGCGCGTCGTCAAGGACTTCCTCGCGTCGGGCAAGGTGGTGGCGGCGATCTGCCATGCGCCGTGGCTGCTCGTCGAGGCCGATGCGTTGCGCGGCCGCAAGGCAACCTCTTATGCATCGATCCGCACGGACCTCGTCAATGCCGGGGCGGACTGGCGCGACGAGAAGGTGGTGACCGACAAGGGCATCATTACCTCGCGCTCGCCGAAGGATCTCGACGCCTTCGTTGCGAAGATCGTCGAGGAAATCGAGGAAGGCCGGCACGAACGCCGCGCCGCCTGATCATCGCCTGAACCCTGAAGCGCCGGCTATGCGTCCTGAATGGCCGGCGTTTTCTTGCGCGCACGGCGGCGCGCATTGCGGCGGCTTTCGAGGAAGCGCAGCAGGCGCTCCTCCTCCGCCCGCAGCCCGGTGATGGCGAGCGACGGACGGCGCAGCGCCAGGCGCAAGGCCTCGGGCGCCTCCGCGAGCGCGATGATATCCGGGTGGATATAGCTCGACCGGGCGATGGCCGGCGTGTTGTGCAGCGTGTCCGCCGCCGCCTGCGCCATGCCCTTGATGGTCGGGCGGCCCCCTCCTCGACCGCATGGCGCGCCATGGCGAAGGCGGCAAGGCTGCCGGCCCAGGTGCGGAAGGTCTTGGCGGAAACGGCGATACCGGAAATATCGGCGAGATACAGGTTGAGCCGGCCGGAATCGATCGGCCGCACGAGATCCGTGTCGTCCTTCCAGACGAAGAGCTGGCGGCCCGGCAGGTCGGCGCAATCTTCCAGCAGGCGTTGGAGGCGGGGATGTTTCAGCGTTCGCTGCACGCGCTTGCCGCCCTTGGCATTGAAGCGCAGCTCGATCTGCCCTTCGGCAAGCCGGACATGGCGTTTGAGCAAGGTCGTCGCGCCATAGGTCTTGTTTTCCACCGCATAGGCGCGGTTTCCGACCCGAAGCTGCGCCTCGTCGAGCAGCACGGTAATGGCCGCCAACATCGTATCGACCGTGCCGGGCGCGCCGTCGAGATCGCGCCGCACCGCGCGCCTGAGTTTCGGCAGCGCGCGGCCGAAGGCGATCAGCTGATCGAACTTGTCGCCGCTTTTGAGAGCCTGCCAGTCGGGATGGTAGCGGTATTGTTTTCGCCCGCGCGCGTCGAAACCGGTGGCCTGCAGGTGGCCGTGCTTGTCGATGCAGATCCAGACATTCTGATAGGCCGGCGGCAGGCCGAGCGCGGCGATGCGCGCCTTCAGCGCCGCATCGCGCACCAGCGAACCGTCCGGCAGGCGATAACAGAAGCTGCGGCCGGCACGCTGGCGCCGGATTCCGGGCTCGCTGTCGGAGACATAGACGAGACCGGTCTCTTTGAGGTTGTCCGGCGCCATGTTTTGCGGCTCATCCCACCGGTTCGAAGACGGCGACGCTGCCGCCGTAGACCATGGCCGGGCTTTGCGCCGGATGCTCGGCATAGGCGTCATCTTCCGCGCCGGTATCGAGCACCCGCTTCCACGCCTTGATGCCGTTCACCTCCGGCAGTTTCACCTGGCAATCCCCGCCGGCATTGAGGACGAGGAAGAGCTGGTCCGGCCCCTCGCCGTTCGCCGGCTTCGAGAGGAACAGGCCGAGCGCCCTCAGGTTGCCGTCCTTCCAGGCGGCATCGGTCATGAAGGCGCCGTCGGGTCGATACCAGGCGATCTCGATCGTGCCGTCCTCGGCGGCGTCACCCGTCAGGAACCGTTCCTGCCGCAGCGCCGGATGGGCCTTGCGGAAGGCGATCGCACCCTTGCAGAAATTCAGGAACGGATCGTCGAGGCCGTCCCAGTCGGTCCAGCCCACCGCATTGTCCTGGCAATAGGCATTGTTGTTGCCCTGCTGGCTGTTGCCGAGCTCGTCGCCGCCGAGCAGCATCGGCACGCCCTGGCTGAGCATCAGCGTGGCGATCATGTTGCGCCGGCGGCGGTCGCGGGCGGAAAGGATGCCAGCGTCGTCGGTCGGGCCTTCGGCGCCCATATTGTGCGAATGGTTGTCGGAATGGCCGTCGCGGTTGTCCTCGCCATTCGCCTCATTGTGCTTGCCGTCATAGGAGACGGTGTCCATCAGCGTGAAACCGTCATGGGCGCTGAGCAGGTTGATCGAAGACGTGGACCCGCGGTCGGAGTGGTTGAACTGCGGTGCGGAGCCCGTAAGGCGCGATGCGAGGCCGGACACGAGGCCGCCATCACCCTTCCAGAAGCGGCGCACGTCGTCGCGGTACTTGTCGTTCCACTCGCGGAACGGATGCGGGAAACCGCCGACCTGGTAGCCGCCGTCGCCGACATCCCAGGGCTCGGCGATCAGCTTGACGCCGGAGAGGATGGGGTCCTGCCGGATCGCATCGAAGAACGTGCCGTCGCGGTCGAATTCGATGTGACGCGTGCGGCCGAGCGTGCTCGCAAGGTCGAAACGGAAACCATCGACATGCATGACGCCGACCCAGTAGCGCAAACTGTCCAGCACCATGCGCAGCACCATCGGATGGGCAATGTTGACGGTGTTGCCGGTGCCGGTCGTGTCGTAGCTGTGGCGCAGGTCGTCGGGCGAGAGGCGGTAATAGCTGAGATTGTCGAGCCCGCGGAAGCTGAGCGTCGGGCCGCGCTCCGAGCCTTCGGCCGTGTGGTTGTAGACAACGTCCATGATGACCTCGATGCCGGCGGCATGGAAGCGTTTCACCATGGTCTTGAATTCGGTGACGGCGCGGCCGGAGAGGAACCGTGGCTGCGGCGCGAAGAAGCCGAGCGTCTGGTAGCCCCAATAGTTGCGCAGGCCCTTTTCCAGCAGATAACGATCGTCCGGGAAATACTGGATCGGCAGGAGTTCGATGGCGGAAATGCCGAGATCGACAAGATGTTCGACGATCGGATCGCTCGCCATGCCCATGAAGGTGCCGCGCAGCTCCTCCGGCACGCCCGGATGGCTCATGGTCATGCCGCGCACATGCGCCTCGTAGATGATCGTCTCGGTCCAGGGCCGGCGGATGGCCGCATCGCCCGCCCAGTCGAAATCCGGATCCTGCACCTTGCCCTTCACCATGAAGGGGGCGCTGTCGCGCTCGTCGAAGGACAGGTCTTCCGCCGCGTCCCCGATGCGGTAGCCGTACAGCGCATCGTCCCAGGCGATTTCGCCGACGATCTGCTTGGCGTAAGGGTCGAGCAGCAGCTTGTTCGGGTTGAAGCGGTGGCCGTTCTGCGGATCATACGGCCCGTGGGCACGGTAGCCATAGACCGTGCCGGGTTTCAGCCCGGCAATGTAGCCGGACCAGATGTCGCCTTCGCGCTTGGGCAGCGCCAGCCGGGCGGTTTCCTCTTTGCCGTCCTCGGAAAACAGACAAAGCTCCATCTGCTCCGCATGGGCGGAAAACACGGCAAAATGCGTGCCTTCGCCGGTGAATTCGGCGCCGAGCTCCGGCTTCATGAAATCGAGTTCGGAAAATGAGTAACTCATGCGATAGGTCCCCTTCGGTCGAGCATCGGCCTCCCCTGGATGATCATGCGGACGGCGCCGAGAGCGGACGCGCCGTCGCAGATGTCTGATCGCACCCGCACAGCGGAATCCTCCGCCGGGGCTTTGAAAAGCGATGGTGCAACGCGAAAAGAAGCGGATTGTTCCGGAACTTTTTCGCCGCCTTCCGGTTCAATCTTGCTGCAAAGCAACAAAGAGGAAGCGGATGAGCGAGCCAGCACCGACGCCAAGAACCTGGGGACCGCGCATATTGGAGGACGGAAGGGTGCAGTTCCGCCTCTGGGCGCCGGCCGAAAACGCCGTGACGCTGCTTGTCGGCGGGCACGAGATCGGCATGCAGGCGGAGGACGATGGCTGGCATGCGGTGGAGACCGACCGTGCCCGACCCGGCGACGCCTATACCTTCCGGCTCGCCGACGGCAGCGAGATCGCCGACCCCGGCTCCCATGCCCAGAAAAACGGCGTCGAAGGACCCTCCGTCATCGTCGATCATGGCCGCTATGCCTGGCAGAACCCCAGCTGGAAGGGGCGCCCTTGGGAAGAGGCGGTGGTCTACGAGCTGCACATCGGCACTTTCACGCCGGAAGGCACGTTTCGCGCGGCGATCGAGCAACTCGCCCACCTGCGCGATATCGGCATCACCGCCATCGAGATCATGCCCGTCGCCCATTTCGCCGGACGTCGAGGCTGGGGGTACGACGGCGTGCTGCACTATGCGCCGCACAACGCCTATGGCACGCCGGACGACCTGAAGGCACTGGTCGATGCGGCGCACGGCCACGGCCTGATGGTGCTGCTCGACGTCGTCTACAATCACTTCGGCCCGGCCGGAAACATCCTGCCGCGCATCGCCCCGCCCTTCTTCCACCCCGAGCGCCACACGCCCTGGGGCGCGGCCCTTGCCTTCGAGCGGCAGGCCGTGCGGCGCTATTTCATCGAGAACGCGCTACACTGGATCGTCGACCACCGGTTCGATGGCCTGCGCTTCGACGCGACCGAGGAAATCGAGGACGAGAGCGAAAGCCATATGCTGCTCGAAATGGCGCAGACCATCCGCCAGGCCGTGCCGGACCGCCAGATTCATCTCGTCGTCGAAGACCAGTTCAGCCGCAAGGGCCTGCTCAACCGCGACGGCGGCATCGTGCATCACTATACGGCCGGCTGGAACGACGAGTTCCACCATGCCCTGCATGTCATCGCGACGGGTGAACAGCAGGGCCACTATGCGGCCTTCGTGGAAAAACCCTATGAGGCGCTGAGCGCAGCGACCGCCCGCGGCTTCATCCATGCGGATCGCAACCGGGATCGAGTCGGCCCGGCGCCACAGGATCCCCTGCCGCCGCAGGTCAATGTCAACTTCCTGCAAAACCACGACCAGATCGGCAACCGCGCCTTCGGCGACCGGCTCGTCACGGTTGCCGATCCGACGCTCCTCAATGTGATGACCGCGCTCCTGCTTCTCGCCCCGCCGGTTCCCATGATGTTCATGGGCGAGGAATATGGCGAGGACCGGCCGTTCCTGTATTTCGCCGATTTCGAGGGAGATCTGGCGCGGGCCGTGCAGGAAGGCCGCAAGAAGGAGGCGGAAAAATTCGGCGGCCTGAAGCCGGGCCAGACCATCGCCGACCTCCCCGATCCCGTGTCCGAGGAGACCCTGCAACGCTCGAAACTCGACTGGTCGCGCGCCGCCTCCCCCGATGGCCGGCAGCAGATCGGTTTCGTGCGCGAACTGATCCGGCTACGACAGATGCACGTCGCGCCGTTGCTCGCGGAAGAGGCGCCCGAGCCGCATGTGTTTTCCACCGAGGAGGGCGTTCTCGCCATCGACTGGCGTTTTGCGACGGCGACGCTCGGCATTCGCGCGAATTTCACGCGGGAAGGCAGGCCGTGGCCGGCGATCGGCGGCGAAGCGATCTTCGAGCTGACCGCCGGCACCGCGCCCGGGCCCTCGATCATCGTCGCCGTCGACCGCCGCCGGAACTAGGGCCGTTGGAACCAACGTCCCGGTCGTCTGTTCTTAGAGAAAGTGCAAAAAGAGGTCCCCCATGTCCATCGGCGATATCATGACTCGCAATGTCCACCTCGTCCGGCCGGAGGAGACCCTGCAATATGCCGCAAGCCTGATGGCCGAGTGGGATATCGCCTTCCTGCCGGTGGCGGATGCGAGCGGTCTGGTCGGCACGCTGACGGATCGCGACATCATTTTACGCGTCGTCGCGCCGGGGCTGAACGCGGAAACCACGAAGGTCGGCGACGTCATGACAACCAACATCACCTATTGTTACGACGACGAGGCACCGGAAGACGTGATCGCCAACATGCAATCGCTGCACCTTCGCCGCCTAGCCGTGCTCGACCGGCAGAACCGGCTGGTGGGCGTCGTTTCGCAGACAGATTTCAAGCGCCACCCGGCAGCCTGACGGAAGCGGATGGAACAAATCGGGAGGATATGCGTTACTGAGCCGCTGAAACCGCACTCCCAGGACCTCATGACACTTCCCCACTCGACCTATCGCCTCCAGTTCCGCAACGGCATGGACTTCGCAGGCGCATGCCGGCTTGTGCCCTATCTGGAGCGACTGGGCATCAGCCACCTCTATGCGTCGCCGGTCATGACGGCGGTCGGCGGGTCGACGCACGGCTATGACGTGACCGACGCCAACGAGATCGACCCGGCGCTGGGCGGCCTTGAGGGGCTGCGCGCATTGGCCGACACCTTGCACGCCCGCGGCCTCGGACTCATCCTCGATATCGTGCCCAATCATATGGCGGCGCACCTCGAAAATCCCTGGTGGCACAGCGTCGTGGCCTTGGGAGCGGACAGCCCTTTCGCCCACCACTTCGATATCGACTGGACGGAGCCGCTGACGCTCCCTTTCCTCGGCAAGGCGTTCGAGGAAGAGGTCGCGAGCGGCACGATTCGCCTCGCTTTCGACCCCGCGCACGAAACGCTGGCTCTGCGCTACCACGACAGCTTCTATCCCCTGCACCCCGGAACCCACGATCAGGCGCTGGAGGGATCTGAAGACCTGGAGCAGATTTCCAGCAATCCGGCGCGCATCGCGGCGATTCACGCGGCGCAGCCATGGCGGCTGACGGACTGGAAGACGGCAGGTCGGCATCTGAGCTACCGGCGTTTCTTCGAGATTGCCGGCCTCGTCGGGTTGCGCGTTGAGGACCCCCAGGTGTTTGACGACAGCCACCGCCTGACGCTCGCGCTCGTGCGCGACGGCACCGTGGACGGCCTGCGCATCGACCATATCGACGGGCTTGCCGATCCCGCGGCCTATCTGGAGCGGTTGCGCAGCGCCGTCGGCCCGGACCTCCCCCTCTTCGTGGAAAAAATCCTGGAGAAGGAGGAGCCCTTCGCCACGTCATGGCCCGTCGAGGGCACGACGGGTTACGAATTCATCGCCTCGCTGGCGGATGCGCTGGTCGACGAGCAGGAAGGCGGCAGGCTTTCAAAAACCTTCGCGCCGCTGCGGCGCGAGGGCCATGCCGGCAGCTACGGCGAGGAGATGCAGGCCAGCAAACGGCAGATGCTTTCGGAAAATTTCGAGGGCGAGGTCAAGCGCGTCGCCATGCTGGCAAAGGCGCTCGCCGACAGGGCGCAGGCGGACCTTTCGCGCACGACGCTCGTCGACGCGATCCGCGGTCTGGTCATCGCGCTCCCCGTCTATCGAACCTACACCACGGCCGCCGGCGGCGACGAGCGCGACCGGCTCGTGCTCTCGGCCGCCCGCCAGCAGGCGCTGGATGCGGCGCGCCCGGAGGTTCGCGAGGCGATCGATTTCATCTTCGAACTGCTTGTCGACGACGAGACCTGCAAGGCGCTGCCGGACTGCGTCGAATTCCGCACTCGCCTCCAGCAGCTGAGCGGCCCCATCATGGCGAAGGCGCTGGAAGACACGCTGTTCTACCGGGAAAACGCCTTCATCGCGCTGAATGAGGTCGGCGGCGATCCCGGCCGGCCGACCGGCGGCCCCGAAGCCTTCCACGCCGCCATGTCGGCCCGCGCGCAAACCATGCCGAAGGGCCTGTCTGCGACCTCGACGCACGACACGAAGCGCGGCGAAGACGCAAGGGCGCGGCTCTACACGCTGAGCGAGGCCCCGGACCGCTGGATTGCCGCGACGGAGCGTTGGGCCACCCTCAACGCCCGTTTTCGCCGCGTGCATGTGCCGGAGCCGGATGTGGAATGGTTGATCTACCAAGCACTTGCCGGCATCTGGCCAATCGGCGGCCTGGAGGATCACGAAGCCATGCAGACGCTCGGCGCGCGTATGACCCCCTATATCGAAAAGGCGTTGCGCGAGGCAAAACTCGCCTCCGACTGGAGCCAGCCGGACGTCGCCTATGAGGAAAAGGTCACGGGCTTTGTCACCGACCTGCTCGGCCACGAGCCATTCCTCAAGGATTTCAACGAGACGCTCTCCCCCTTCATTGATGCCGGGCTGATGAACTCACTGGGGCAGACGCTGATCAAGCTGACGGCGCCTGGCATTCCGGACATCTATCAGGGCAGCGAGCGCGCCGACTTCTCGCTTGTCGATCCCGACAACCGGCCCTTGCTCGACGTCGCCTCCGTGGCCGTGCCGGAGAGGCCGCAGCCGGCGCCCGCCCATTTCATGGACTACAAACAGTGGCTGGTCGCGACAGCACTTGCAGAGCGGGCGCGACACCCCGATCTGTTCGCCGGGCCTTACGTTCCGATCGATCTGTCCGATGGCAATCGGCAGGCCCTCGCCTTCCTGCGCGGCACGCCGCAGGCCTTTGCGCTGACCATCGTTCCGCGCCTGACCTTCGGCAAGACGCGACCCGATGCCCTGCTCCTCACCGAAGACGCCACGCGCGGCCTCGCCCTGACGGTACCCGCCGGCTTCGAAGGCCGCGCCGTGCAGTCAGCGCTCGACGGCCGCACATTCACGCTCGACCGCACGATGGCAATTGCCGAGCTTTTCAAAACCGAGCCCATCGCCCTGCTCGTCAGCGCCTAGGCGAGCATCACTCCTGGTCGACGACCAGCCGGTATCCGACGCCGGGTTCGGTGCGCACGATGGCGGGATGCGTCGGGTCGCGCTCGATCTTCTGGCGAAGCTGGCCGATGAAGACGCGCAGGTAATGCAGGTCCTCGCCATGCGCCGGCCCCCAGACGGAGGTGAGCAGCGTCTTGTGCGTGACCACTCGCCCTGCGTGGCGGGCGAGCAGCGTCAGGAGGTCGTATTCCTTCGGCGTCAGGCGCACCGCCTCGTCATCGCGCGACACCAGCCGCCGCACGGTATCGATCACCAGCCCATCGGTGGAAAGCGTTGCCGGTGCCGCTTCCGAGCGCTCGCGATGGCGCAGCGCATTGCGGATACGGGCGGTCAGCTCGCCGATTCCGAAGGGCTTTTCGATATAATCGTCAGCGCCGAGATCGAGGGCCGCGATCTTCTCGCTCTCGCGCTCGCGGGCCGAGAGGATGATGATCGGGATGGTCGTCCAGCCGCGCAGGCTGGCGATGACCTCCTTGCCGTCCATGTCCGGCAGGCCGAGATCGAGGATGACGAGGTCGGGCGCGGCGGTCGCCACCGCCTTTAGCGCCTCGCCGCCCGTCGCTGCCTCGACGACATCGTACCCAGCCGCCTTGAGAGCCGGCCGCAGGAATCGCTGGATCTGCGGTTCGTCATCCACCACGAGGATACGCTCGTTCGTCATGGCGTCTTGCAAGCCTTCGTCTTGTCGCCGGCCGGGAAACGGATGACGATGCGCGTGCCCTTCTTTTTCAGCGCCGGGCTTTCCGCATGGATCTTCCCGCCCATCGCCTCGACGAAACCGCGAGCGATGGAGAGGCCGAGCCCCGTGCCGGGCGAGCGCCCGTCCGGCTTGCCGCGCCGGTAGAATTTTTCGAAGATACGATCGATTTCGGCGGGCGGAATGCCCTTGCCGAGATCGGTGACGGAGATCAGCACATCCGCCCCGTCGCGCCGGGCATAGACGTTGACCGGCTCGTCGCCGCCATATTTCACCGCATTGTCGAGCAGGTTGAACAGCACTTGGCCGAGCAGCACGCTGTCACCTTCCACAAGCGGCAGGTCCGGCGCGATGCCCGTCTCGATCAGCCGGCCCGGAAAATATTTTCGCGCCCGCTCGACCGCAGACTGCACGACATCGGAAACATCGACCCAGTCGCTCTTCGGCTTCAGCGTGCCGGCCTCGATGCGGGTCATGTCGAGCAGGTTGCCGACGAAGCGGCTCATGCGGCTGCCCTCCTCCTCGATCGACTGGAGAAGGTCGACGCGGCTCTCGGGCGTCATCTTGTCGCCAAGCTGACGAAGGCTGGTGACGGCGCCCATGATGGTGGCGAGCGGGGTCCGAAGGTCATGCGAAATCGAGGAGAGCAGCGCCTCGCGATAACGTTCGCCCTCCAGCCGCGCCGCCTGTTCCAAGCTCGCTTCTGAAAGCCGCGCCCGGTCGAGTGCGATCGCCGTCTGGTCGAGGATAGCGGAGAGCGCCCGTTCCGCGTTGATGTCGAGACGCACATCCGTCTGCTGGATGCCGCAGACGCCGACGAGCCCATGCGGCCCCATCAGCGGGCGGAACTCGAAACGGCTGTTCGGCAGGGTGCCGGTGCCAAAGCCCGCCTGTTCCTGCTTGTCGCGCGTCCAGCGCGCCGCCGTGAAATCGGTGACGTCGAGTTCCGTATCCGGCGGCCAGACGGCGGCGACCTTGAGATCGCTCTTGTCGGGCAGCAGCAGCACGATGTTGCGCTTGAGGCTTGCCTGGAGATGCGAGACCGCAACCCAGATAGCATCGTCCGCCTTGGCCGTTGTCGAGAGCTTGCGCGAGAAATCGTAGAGCGATTGCAGCGCGGTGGCACGCACGCGGGCGACCTCCGCCTGCTCCTTGATGCGCGAGGCGAAACCGCCGGCGATGATGGCCACCGTCAGGAAGACGACGAGCGCGAAGACTTCGTGCGGCGCGGTGATCGTGAAGGTGTGCAGCGGATCGATGAAGAAGAAGTTGTAAGCGAGCGCCGAGAGGACCGCGGCGATGAAGGCCGAGACATAGCCGCCCATCACGGCGGCGCCAAGCACGGCGAGCAGGAAGAGCAGCGAGATATTCGGAAGTTCCGCGACCATGTCGATCATCTTGCCGACGGCCGCCATGGCGCCGGTGAAGGCGACCGCGATGAGCGCCGATTGCCGGAAGGAGGCGACCCCGGGCGGCGAGAGGCGCGTGGGGACGGGCAGCTTTTCCTTCTTGTCCGGCGTCACGAAATAAACGCCGAGACCGGCCGCGCGGCGAGAAAGCGCATCCGGCAGCGAGGGTGAGTAAAACCGCGTCCAGCCATGGTGGCGCCTGGCGCCGATGACGATCTGCGTCGCGTGCTCGCGCCGCGCCAGCTTCAGAATTTCCTCTACGAAATCATTGCCGACCACGCGGCGCGTTTCGGCCCCGAGCTGTTCGGCCAGCCGAAAGAGCCCTTCCATACGCTGCAGGCGCACCGTCGTCTCCACCTCCCGGTCCGCCCGCTCGATCGAAACGACGAGCCAGGGGGCGTTGAGGCCGGAGGCAAGGCGGCTCGCCACGCGCACGACCTTTTCAGACAGGTCGTCCGGCCCGACGCAGACGAGCAGCCGTTCGCCGGTCGCCCACGGGCCTTCGATGGCGTTCTGCTTGAGGTAGTCGACCATCTGGTCGTCGACGCGGTCGGCAGTGCGGCGCAGCGCGAGTTCGCGCAACGCCGTCAGGTTGCCGAGGCGGAAGAAGCGGTCGACAGCGCGGCTGGCGCTTTCCGGCAGGTAGACCTTTCCCTCCTTCAGCCGCTCGATCAGTTCCGTCGGCGGCAGGTCGACCAGCACGACCTCGTCGGCCTTCTTCAGCACAACATCCGGCACGCGCTCACGCACCGTGACACCCGTGATCTGCGCCACCAGGTCGGCGAGGCTTTCAAGATGCTGGATGTTGAGCGCCGTCCAGACATCGATGCCGGCGGCGATCAGCTCCTCGATATCTTGGTGACGCTTCGGATGCCGGCTGCCCTCGGGGTTGGAATGGGCAAGCTCGTCGACCACCACGATGCGCGGATGGCGCGCGAGCGCGCCATCAAGGTCGAATTCCTCAAGCACGCGGCCGCGATGGGCGACGCGCGTGCGCGGCAGCGCCTCCAGGCCATCGAGCAGCGCGGCGGTCTCACTGCGACCATGGGTTTCGGCAAGGCCGACGACGATGTCGGCCCCTTCGGCCTTCAGTCGCCCGGCGCGCGTGAGCATGGCGTAGGTCTTTCCCACGCCGGGCGCTGCCCCCAGGAAAACGGTCAATTTGCCCCGGCGGTCTTTCTCCGCCAGGGCAAGCAATGCATCGGGATCGGGTCTGCGATTGTCGTCGCGGTCGTCGTCCGCCATTCGTCCTCTCATGATCCCCGCGCGTCGAGCGCCAGATTGAGCTTTAGCACGTTCACCTGCGGCTCGCCGATGAAACCGAAAAGACGGTCTTCTATCTGTTGCGTGACGAGGTCCGCAATGGCCGTTTCCGGCAATCCCCGCGCCTTCGCGACGCGGGCGACCTGCGCGCGGGCGAATTCGGGGGAAATATGCGGGTCGAGGCCGGAGCCGGAGGTCGTCACCGCATCGGCAGGGATGGGCGTGGTGATGCCCGTCGCCTTCAGCCGGTCGATATCCGCCTGCACGCGATCGCGGAGCTTGACCGAGGTGGTGCCGAGGTTCGAGCCCGACGAGGCGGCGGCATTGTAGGCCTCCGGTCCGGTCGCGGAGGGCCGCGGCCAGAAATACTTGTCCGTGGCGAAGGCCTGGCCGATCAGGGCGGAGCCGATAACGGCACCGTTCCTTTCGATCAACGAGCCGTTGGCGGCGGCCGGCATGACGGCCTGCGCGATGCCGGTGACGGCAAGCGGATAGGCAAGCCCCGTCAAGAGCGTCAGGGCGAAGAGAAGCGTGAGGGCCGGGCGAAGATGGTTCAGCATGATTACACCAGATGTAGGGCGCTGACGGCGAGGTCGATAGCCTTGATGCCTGCAAAGGGCAGGATGAGGCCGCCGACGCCATAGACGAGAAGATTGCGACGAAGCAGGGCGGCGGCACCGGCCGGGCGATAGGCAACGCCGCGAAGTGCAAGCGGGATCAGCGCCACGATGATCAGCGCATTGAAGATGACCGCCGAGAGGATGGCCGACTGCGGCGAGGCGAGGTCCATGATGTTGAGCGCGTTCAGCGCCGGATAGGTCGCGACGAACAGCGCCGGGATGATGGCAAAGTATTTTGCCACGTCGTTGGCGATGGAGAAGGTGGTCAGCGAGCCGCGCGTCATCAGCAGTTGCTTGCCGATCTCGACGATCTCGATAAGTTTCGTCGGGCTCGAATCGAGGTCGACCATGTTGGCCGCCTCGCGCGCCGCCTGTGTGCCGGTCTGCATGGCCACGCCGACATCGGCCTGGGCGAGCGCCGGCGCGTCATTGGTGCCGTCGCCGCACATGGCGATCAGGCGGCCACCCTGCTGCTCGCGGCGGATATAGGCGAGCTTGTCTTCCGGCGTCGCCTGGGCGAGGAAATCGTCGACGCCGGCTTCAGACGCGATGGCCGCGGCAGTGACGGGGTTGTCGCCCGTCACCATGACGGTGCGGATGCCCATGGCGCGAAGGGCGGCAAAACGCTCCTTGATGCCGGGCTTCACGATGTCCTTGAGGTGGATGACGCCGAGCAGGCGCTGGCCATCGGCAACCGCGAGCGGCGTGCCGCCACTGCGCGCGATCGTCTCGACGGCGCGGCGGAATTCGGCCGGCGCATCGCCCTCGTTCAGGCCGGCAAAACGCAGCACGGCATCGACCGCCCCCTTGCGCAGCCGCCGGCCGCCGATATCCACGCCGGACAGGCGGGTCTCCGCGGTGAACTCGATGATCGCATCGAAGCGCGCCTGCGGCATGGCCACGCCGAATTCGCCGGTAGCAAGCGCCACCACGGAACGGCCTTCCGGTGTTTCGTCCGAAAGGCTGGCGACCAGCGCAGCTTCCGCAAGTTCCGACTGCGTCACGCCCGGCGCCGGCGCAAAATCGCTCGCCATGCGGTTGCCGAAGGTGATGGTGCCGGTCTTGTCGAGCAGCAGCGTATCGACGTCGCCCGCCGCTTCCACCGCGCGGCCCGAGGTGGCGATGACGTTGAAGCGCACGAGGCGGTCCATGCCGGCAATGCCGATGGCCGACAGCAGGCCGCCGATCGTCGTCGGGATGAGTGTGACGAGCAGGGCTGCGAGAACCGTGACCGTCAGCACCGTGCCGGAATAGCCGGCAAGGCCCCAGATCGCGACGCAGACGAAGAGGAAGATCAGCGTCAGGCCGGAGAGCAGGATCGACAGCGCGATCTCGTTCGGCGTCTTCTGCCGCTGCGCGCCTTCAATCAGCGCGATCATGCGATCGACGAAGGAGGAGCCCGGTGCCACCGTGATCTTCACCCTGATCTCGTCGGACAGCACCTGCGTGCCGCCGGTGACGGCCGAACGGTCGCCGCCGGATTCGCGGATCACGGGCGCGGATTCTCCGGTGATGGCGCTTTCGTTGACCGAGGCGACGCCTTCGATTACCTCACCGTCACCCGGGATCAGCTCGCCGGCCGCAACGAGCACGACATCGCCGACGGTGAGGCTGGTGGCGGGAACCGTCTCGGTTGCGCCGGATGCCGTGAGGCGCCGGGCGACGAGTTCGGACTTGGTGCGCTTCAGGCTGTCCGCCTGGGCGCGGCCGCGGCCTTCCGCGACGGCCTCCGCGAAGGTCGCGAAGAGCACGGTGAACCAGAGCCAGGCGGCGATCTGGCCGGAAAAGCCGGCCTGGCCGTTGCCCGCGACGAGGTCGCGCAGGAAGAGGATCGTGACGACGGCGGCGACGACTTCGGTGACGAAGATCACCGGGTTGCGCAGCAATTGGCGCGGATCGAGTTTCACGAAGGCGTCGCGGGCGGCCGGCAGCACGATGGCGGGGTCGAAAAGGCCCGGCGCTTGGTGGTCCTTTGACATGGATTGTTCCTTTAGAAGGTCTGGCCGGCGAGCATCGCGAAATGTTCGACGATGGGGCCAAGGGCGAGTGCTGGGAAGAACTGCAGGCCGCCGAGGATGAGGATGATGCCGACGAGAAGGCCGACAAAGAGCGGTCCATCCGTTGGCATTGTGCCCGGCGACGGCGGAACCTTGACCTTCGCGGCCAGCGAACCGGCAATCGCCATGACCGGCACGACATAGGCGAAGCGGCCGAGCAGCATGGCGATGCCGAGCGTCGTGTTGTACCAGGCTGTGTTGCCCGTCAGCCCGCCGAAGGCCGAGCCGTTGTTGGCCGCCGCCGACGTATAGGCATAGAGGATTTCCGAAAGCCCATGCGGACCGGCGGTGCCGACGCTGGCCACCGCGAAGGGCAGCACGGCGGAGACCGCGGTGAAGCCGAGAATGGCGAGCGGCAGCACGAGCACGGCGAGCATGGCATATTTCATCTCGCGGCCCTCGATCTTCTTGCCGAGGAATTCCGGCGTGCGCCCGACCATCAGGCCGGAAACGAAGACGGCGAGCAGCGCGAAGACCAGCATGCCGTAAAGCCCGGAGCCGACACCGCCCGGCAAGACTTCGCCAAGCTGCATCAGGAACATCGGCACGAGGCCGCCGAGCCCGGTGAAGGAACCGTGCATGCCATTGACGCCGCCATCCGACAGGCCGGTGGTGACGGCCGCATAAAGCGCCGTCATCGCCTGGCCGAAGCGGACTTCCTTGCCCTCCATGTTGCCGGCAGAGGCATCGACGCCGAGCGCGGTGAGGATCGGGTTGCCCTGCGCTTCCGCCCAGTAGACGACGGCGACGCCAGCGATGAGCAGGATGGCCATGGCGCTGATCAGCGCCCAGCCCTGCCGGCGATTGCCGACGATCTGGCCGAATGAGTAGACCAGGGCCGCCGAGATCGACAGCATGGCGAAAATGTTGAGATAGTTGGCGAAAGCCGTCGGGTTCTCGAAGGGGTGCGCAGCGTTGACGTTGAAGAAGCCGCCGCCATTGGTGCCGAGCTGCTTGATCGCTTCCTGGCTTGCGACGGGGCCGAGCGAGATCGTCTGGCTGGCGCCTTCAAGCGTGGTGGCCGTGATGGAGCCGTCCAGCGTCTGCGGCAGGCCCATGGCGACGAAGGCGAGTGCCACGACGAGCGCCATCGGCAGCAGCACGTAGAGCGTCGCCCGCGTCATGTCGACCCAGAAGTTGCCGAGCGTCGAGACTTTGGAGCGGGCAAGCGCCCGGGTCAGCGCGACGGCGAGCGCCATGCCGGTTGCGGCGGAGAGGAAGTTCTGCACCGTGAGGCCCGCCATCTGGCTGAAATGGCTGAGCGTCGTTTCGCCGCCATAGTTCTGCCAGTTGGTGTTGGTGACGAAGGAGACCGCGGTGTTGAAGGCGAGATCCGGCGCCATGCCGGCAAAACCCTGCGGGTTGAGCGGCAAATAGGCCTGGAGCCGCAGCATCGCGTAGAGCAGGACGAAGCCGGCGACGGAAAAGGCCAGCATGGACACCGTATAGGCGAGCCATCCCTGCTCTTTTTGCGGCGAAATGCCCGAGACGCGATAGAGATCGGCCTCGAGACGCCCCAGAACCGGAGAAAGCGCGGTGCGTTCGCCGGCAAAGACACGGGCCATGTAAAGTCCGAGCGGCTTGATGGTGACAAGCACCGCAAGGAAGAAGAGGGCGATCTGTAGCCACCCGATAGCAATCATCAAGATTCTCCTGGAGGCTCAGAAGCGTTCGGGCCGCAGAAGCGTGACCACGAGATAGGCGCCAAGCGCAAGCGCAACGAAAAGGCCGAAAAGAGGTTCGAGCACGGGTCTCTCCTCACAGTCGGTCGAGCGCGCGGGCATAGGCGGCAAAGACGATGAACGTGCCGCAGCCAAGCGCGAGAAAGATGAAATCGGACATGTCCGTTCTCCTGTTTATGCGAGCGGCAAAATAGGCGCGGAGCGGGTCAGGTTTCGATTGGGAAGGCGCAAGCGCGACGTAAGGAAAAGATAAAGGCGCGAGAATTTTTCGGCCTCGATGGAATAATCCGGCAGGGGCCGGTGTCTTTGGCATTAGCGGCTCATGAAAGTCGCTTAACGATGGGAGACGACCATGAAGCTCTTAATCCTCGTGCCATTCGCCGTTGCCGTCCTGGCGGGCAGCGCTTTCGCCGCCGAACCCTTCAAGACCGTGAAGACCGACAAGGGCGACATCCTTGCCGGCGACAAGGGCATGACGCTCTACACCTTCAAGAAGGACAAGGCCGGCGAATCCAACTGCTACGACAAATGCGCCACCAACTGGCCGCCGGCGATCGCCGCTTCCGATGCGGTGGCGGAGGGTGCATATTCGCTCGTCACCCGCAAGGACGGGGCCAAACAATGGGCCAAGGACGGCATGCCGCTCTACTACTGGATCAAGGACACCAAGGAAGGCGACACCACCGGCGACGGCGTGAACGAAGTCTGGGATGTCGCAAAGCCCTGACCCGAACGACGCTCCGGGCCATGGCGGGCGGGAGGGCACAGCCTCCCCGCCCCCGTCCTTCGACGCCCAGATCCTCGCCCTCCTGCCGCAGCTTCGGCGCTATTCGCGCAGCCTGACGCGCTCGGATACGGAGAGCGAGGACCTGCTGCAGGATTGCGTCGAGAAGGCGCTGACGCATCGTTCGCAATGGCAGGGCGCAAACATCCGCGCCTGGGCCTACAAGATCATGACCAACCTGCACCTCAACGCGCGCCGGGCCATCGCGCGGCGCCCCTCCGTCGGCATTGAGGAGGCTGAAACCGTGGCCGCGAGCGCCCTTCCCTCGGACCCGCTGGCGCGCAACCGGCTCGTCCAGGCGCTGGAAACCCTGCCGAAGGAGGCGCGCGCCGTGCTGATGCTGGTCGCGGTCGAAGGCCATTCCTACCAGGAGGTCGCCGACATGCTGGCGATGCCGGTCGGCACCGTCATGTCGCGGCTGTCGCGCGCGCGGCAGATGCTGCGGCAGAAATTGCAGGAGGAAAACGTCATTCACTTGCGGAGCCCCAGATGAGCGAGAGCCGCCCCGTCTCCGAAACGGACCTGCACGCCTATGCCGACGGCTTCCTCGGCGAGGCCGAGCGCAAGCGCGTGGAAACCCACCTCGCCGAAAACCCGGAAGCCGCCCAGATGGTGGCCGACTGGCAGGCCCAGAACGACGAGCTCCGGGGCGCCTTCGCGCCCTATGCGACGCCGCGGCCCTCCGATCTCGCGCTGCTCTCGGCAGGCTCGGCCGCGTCCAGGGCATCTGCACCATCGCGTCTTGCCATGGCCGCAGCGGCAGCCCTCGTCTTCGTGCTCGGCGGTCTCGCCGGTCATTTCGGGCCGATGCTCCTCGAAAAGACCCCGGTGATGACGGCCATGGATGCGCTACCGAACGAGGCGCGCAACGCCTATCTCATCTACGCGAGCGAAGTGCGCCACCCCGTCGAGGTCTTCGCCGACCAGGAGGCACATCTGGCGACCTGGCTCGGCAAACGCCTTTCTATTACCGACCTGAAGGTGCCGAACCTGCAAACCATCGGCTTCAAGCTGGTCGGCGGCCGCCTGCTGCCCGTGGCGGACAAGCCGGGCGCGATGTTCATGTACGAGGACGATGCCGGCCGGCGCGTCACGGTGCTCGTCGGCCGCAACGGCGAGAACAAGACGACAAGCTTCCGTTTCGCCTCCGCCAGCGGCATCGAGACCTTTTACTGGATCGACGGCGACCTCGGCTATGCCGTGACCGGCGACATTTCCCGCGACCTGCTCCAAAAGATCGCCGAGGAATGTTACCGCCAGTTCCCGAGCTAGCCTGAAGTAAATCAGGCCCGGCCGGCGCGGATCATGGAAAAATAGTCGTCGCCGCCGACCTGGCCGCCTTTCAGCGCGATCTGCAAGCCATCGGCCGCACCGCCATGGGCGATGCAGAGCGGCGAGCCCGGCGTCTGCGGCAGCGGCATCTTCAGCGTCAGCGCCGAAATGCCCATTTCGCCGAGCGCGTGGCTCGACGTATCGCCACCCGCCACCACCGCGCGGGAGAGCCCGGCACGCGCGATGAGCGCCGACTGGATGCGGCCGAGCGCGCGGCCAAGGCGCTGGCGCGCACCGCCGTCGAGGTCACCGCCCCGGTCCGCCGCGGGTCCCAGCGCCGTGTAGAGCACCACGCTGCTTCCGCTCTCCAGCACCTTGAGGCCAGCCTCGATCGCGGCGGCAATCGCCGGCCCGCCGTCATCGCCAGCAAGTGCGAGCGGATCGAGCGTGACGCCCGCAAAACCATTTGCCAGCGCATGGCGGATTTGCCGCTCGGTGGTGGGCGAAACACTGCCGGAGACGACAGCGATGCGGTCCACCGGACCGGCATCGGCAAAGACGGGCTTCTCGCCGATCAGGCCCTCGTTTTGCCAAGCGGGGATCAGAGCATATTCGATGCCGGAGGATCCACAGGCGAAGCGGCTTTTGTGGCGCAGGCTCCAGAGCAACGCCCCGGCGGCGCCCTGTGTCGCCGCGTCCAGCACGTCGATAAGCAGGATATCGGCTGCTTCCGGCTCGGACGCTGCAAGAAGCGCGACATTGTCGACGAGCGCCGACGACAGCGTCGTCTGGTGCGCGAGGTGCATCAGCAAGTTCGCCTCGTCCATCGGCGTGACGGGATGGCGCGACATGACGGGGTGACGGTCGATGCGGTAGTTGCGACCCTGATAGGCGGCGAAGAGCTCGCCGAAGGCGGTATAACGCCGGATCTGCGGCGCGCCGACGATGAGCGGCACCGTCGCTTCGCCAAAAACCGCGCGGCCGATCTCGATCGCCCGGCCGATGCTGCCGACCTGCGGGGCGGAATCGAAGGTCGAGCAGACCTTGTAGTGGCAGAGTTCGGCATCGAGCGTCTTCAGCCAGCCGAAGGCTTCGCGCAGATGCACGTCCATCCAGTCTGGCGTCTCGCTGCGGCTGGTGCCGGCAAGCCCGAAGGCGCGCGCACCGGCAAAGCGCGACAGCAGGTCCGCATCCGGCACGTTCAGGAACAGCACGGTCTCGACGCCGTTCGAGGCGAGCGCCTCCATGACGTCGGTCGAGCCGGTGAAATCATCGCCATAATAGCTGATCAGCGGTCGCGTCATGGTTCAGGCCGCCTTGCCATCGACAAATTTTGCGATGGATTGCGCGAGTTCCGGATGGTCCTTCGCATAGGTTTCGAGCGGCACGCCCGCGACCGCCGCCTCCCAGGCCTGCCGGACCGCCTTCACGCCCGCTCCCGGCCCGCCCGGATGGCTGACAATGCCGCCGCCGCAGAGATAAAGCAGGTCCGTCGAGCCGCCCGTCGCCGCGATCGTATCCGGCGCCTGCCCGCCCCATTGGCCGGAACCGATGACCGGCAGCGCCACATCGCCTTCGAAAAACAGCGGCGTCGTGACCGCCTTGTGTGAGCGCACGAAGCTCTCGTCCGGCTCCCAGTATTTCACGCGGATGCCGTTGATCTGGAACTGATCGACGCCGAGGAGGCGCCAGAATTGCTGCCAGACGGAAAACTCGAAACCGAGGCCCGCATGGCGCGTGAAAATATCCCAGCCGTTGCGGTGGGCATGCAGCACGAGGCCGGAGCGCTTGCGCAGGAAGCTCATGCCGCCGAAGCCGATCGAGTTGATGTTGACGACGGCGCAATTGCCGCCGGCCGCAAGCACCAGATCGTGGTTGCGCATCATCTCGTCGGGATCGGCATGGCTGATGCCGAAGGCATACATCACCTTCTTGCCGGTCTTCTGCTCGTGATCGAGGATTTTTGGCATGATCGCCGCGACGCGGTCCTTCAGCGGCGAATAGGCCGGGCTCATCAGCTTCTCGTCGTCCTTGATGAAATCGACACCGGCCGCGATCAGCTCGCCGACCATCTCGGCCGTCTCATGCGGCCGGAGGCCCAGCGCCGGCTTGACGATGGTGCCGATGATCGGCCGGTCCTTCACGCCGGTCAGCGCGAAACTGCCGGCTACGCCAAACTGCGGCCCCGGATGCGCGACGGCAAATTCCTGCGGCAGTTGCATGCCGACGATGCGGATACCCGTCATGCCCTTGATGGAAAACACGCCGCCGATCGCAATCGTCATCAGCGCGGAAAGGTCAGTGCCGACGGCATCCATCGGAAAATCGATATCGACATCCGCCCGGTTGAACAGCGTCGCGCCGCCGGCCTCGTCCGGAAAGGACGCGCGATCCGTGGGCGGCAGTGGGCGGATGGCGACGACACGGGCGGCCACGCGCGCCTTCAGCTCCTCCGTCTCCCCCGGCAGCGCCACGAAGGTGCCGGTCGACTGGTCGCTGGCGATCTTCACCGCCATCGCCTCCACCGAACCGGGCGTCTCTATCCGATAGGTCAGACGGATCACGCTTTCTCCTCCCATAGTCTGCTTGTTAAAACCCATCAGCTGGTATAATGAGTATTTATGTTATTGCAAGCTGGCCGTCGTAAAACCTGTTGCAGCGATGGAACTTGGTGCATATTCAAACCTGTCGAAACCAGGTGACCCATGAACGTCGTTTCCGAACCGATCCACCGCAAAAAACTCTCCGACGAGGTTTTCGCGCGCCTGAAGCTGATGATCGAGACCGGCGAGCTGAAGGCCGGCGACGACATGCCCTCCGAGCGCGAACTGATGGAGCGCTACGGCGTCGGCCGCCCGGCCATCCGCGAGGCCATGCAGGCGCTGGCCGGCAAGGGCCTCGTCGAGATTTCGCAGGGCGAGCGCGCCAAGGTGCTGCGCATCACCGCCGAATCCATCATCCGCCAGGTCGACCTGCCGGCCAAGCTGATGCTTTCCGGCTCGTCCGATTCGCTGGAGCACCTGAAGAGCGCACGCATCTTCTTCGAGCGCGGCATGATCCGCGAGGCCGCCGCCAAGGCAAGCCCGGCGCAGATCGCCGAATTGCGCGCGCTGCTCGACAAGCAGAAGCAGAGCCTGGGCGATGCCAACGCCTTCATCGATGCCGACATGGAGTTCCACCAGGCCATCGCGCAGATTTCCGGCAATCCGATCTTCGTCGCCGTCAGCGGCGCGATGCTGGGCTGGCTGAAATCCTATCATACAGAAATGCTCATCTGGACGGGCCGCGAGAATTTTACGCTCGCCGAACACGAGGAAATCATCCGCGCGATCGAAAAGGGCGACGCCGATTTTGCGGAAAAGGCGATGATCAAGCACCTGGAACGCTCCCGCGCGCTTTATGCCCTCAAGGCTCGAACGTAACCCTTAAAGCACGACCTCGATGCAGCCATAGGGCGGCAGCATGATCTGCGCCTCCGCCGGCAGTTCCGTGCCCTCAGCGCCAATCTCCAGAACCTTGCGCGGCTTGGCGGCAAGCTCGACTGCCTTCGCTTCCGGCGTGATATTGGCCAGCAGCAGCCGGTGCTTCGAGGCCAGGCCCAGCACCGCATCCGGCCGCGACGTTTCGACGGCGACCAGCTCCTCGCCTGCCAGGGTGCCGAGGCGCGCCAGCACATGCGCAAGCGGTCGCGGCGCATCCTTCGTCGCCGGCTCGCCCGCGCCGGCCACCAGCCCGAAGGGGCCTGCCAGCGTCGAAAGCGTCAGGACCTCCAGCCCCGCCGACGCCACCGTCGCAGCATAGGCGAGCGTCCAGGCCGCGCCGAACTGGCCATTGTGCCGCGGATCGACATTGGCCATGGCGATACGGGCGCCTGCCGGGTTCTGCTTCGTCGCGCTGCCATAGGGGTTCTGCCGCATGGCGATCGTCGAGGGGCCGATGCGGTAGGGCTTGTCGCCATAGATCGCGCGGGTGGAACTCACCACATAGCGCAGCGCCTCGAAGGTCTGCATCACGGAGAGATCGTCGGCCGCATGCACGATCGGGTTGGTGCAATGGCTGATATAATCGATGGGATCGCCGGGCACGCGCTTGCGGTTCAGCTCCGTGAAATAGCTCATCATGCCGCCGCCAAGCCGGATGCCGGGAAAGGCTGCGCGCGCGGCGGCATAAAGATCCTCCAGCGGCGGGCAATCCGGCCACGCGCTGCCCGGCGGCGTCGATTGGCGATCGACCGAAGGGCAGACGAACAGCGTGTCGAGCGTAAGATTGCAATGACCGACAAGGGCGGCGAATTCCGCCATCTCCTCGTCGAGCGGGCGCAGGCAGGGCACGGCAAGTTCCAGCGTCACCTTGAGGCCTGAGCGGGCAGCAATCTCCGCGTAGCCCTTAAGCGCCGCCTGGCCATGGCCCGCGCCGGGATCGAAATGCGCAATCAGGTGCCGCGCGCCGATCATCCCGAGGAGGTCGAGCGCGGCCACTTCCTCCGCAAAACATTCCGGCCTAAGACAGATGCCGAGTTCGGAAAACCGCAGCGGCGTCGATTTCAACTCGACCGAAATCACCTCCTCCGTGCCGGCGGCGGTGGCGGCGACCTCCTCCGCCTGGATTGCGACGGAAATCCGCTGGCTGAACGGCTGGTTCGCCGGCACGAGATAGGGCCAGGGCAGCGCCAGCGGCCGCACATAGGTCTTGTAGGACCCGTCGGTCCAGTTGCGCTGGTCCTCCATCTCGAAGATATCGCCGCCGAATTCCGTCGTCGCCTCGATGCCGGGCGCGACGCTGTGCATGATCGCTGCGATATCCTTGAACGGCTGCCAGGGCTCGATCTCGTCTGGCCAGCGCGCCAGTTCAAGACTGCCATCGCCATGCCGAACCTGCACCGGCTGGCCCGCCAGGCCGACCACCGGATGCAGCACCACGAAGCCGGCCCGCGCCGTCTCGAAATCGGCGTCGCTCACGCAATCGGCCGAAAAGCTCACGCCTTCGGCAGTGCCCGAGATGCCGATATCACAATCGAGATGCGCGCCGGAGGGCGCAGTAAAACGGGCGCGATAGCTGACCGAAAAGCCGCGTTCGGTCTCCTCGATGGCGAGGTCGGCGATCGCCGCGCTGCATGTGCCCCAGTCCTTGTCGCGTACCAGAAAGGCGATGGCGCGCAGGACCTCATGGCCGCGAAAACGCAAGGTGCGAAGAATGCCGTCCTGAAGCACGACGCCGAGCGCGCCCACGGCAAGAGACCAGCTTTCCGGCTCGCGCTCGTCGGTGCCATAGAGCTGGAACGGGTCCGCACTCATCCGAGCAGGTCTCCCAGCCTTACGGTCTCGCCGCGCTCGGCGCTGAGATAGGCGGCTTCGACCAGTGCGAAGGTTTTGAGATTGTCCCGGCCGGATGTATCCGGCTCCCTCCCCTCAGCCAGCCGCTCGATCCAGTGCTTCTGGATGAGCGCAACGCTCTCCTGGATATTGTGCCAGGGCCGCGAGGCCCAGGGCAGCAGGTTCGGCGCAACGGTGCTCTGCGTCGTTCCATTCGGCCCGTGCACGGTGAGTTTGTAGTCCTTGCCGAGCCGCAAGGTGCCCTCGCTTGCATCGATCTCGACGAAGGTTTCCGGGAACGGTTCTTCAGGCAGCTTGGTGGCATAGCTGACATCGACGATGGAGGTGATGCCGTTCTCGTGGTCGAGCAGCATCGTCGCCACGTCCTCGCCGGCAATGGCCGGGTTGATGCGGCGCGTGCGGGCGGTCATGCGGCTGGCATCGCCGAACAGGAAGCGGGCGATATCCAGCGAATGGATGCCGAGATCCTCGATGATGAAGCGCTTGCCCTTCGCGAGATAGGGCTGGCCGGAGAAGACATCGAAACCGGAGCGGAAGGACACACGACCCCAGAAGGGCGAGCCGATCGCACCGCTCTCCAGCACCGCCTTGACGGCGAGGATCGGCGTCTGCCAGCGGAAATTCTCGTGGATCATCAGCGGGATGCCGGCCTTTTCGGCGGCCGCCACCATGGCCTTGGCATCCTCCAGCGTCGGCGCAAAGGGCTTTTGGCAGATCGCCGGCACCTTGTGGCTGGCGGCAAGTTCCACCAGCGCCCGGTGGCTGCCGACCGTCGTGGCGATGTCGACGAAATCGAAGCCGCCTTCGGCAAACATCTCTTCCGCCGACTGGTAGCGCCGCGTCACGCCGAACTGGTCGCCGACAATTCTCAGCCGCTCCGGATCATGGTCGCAGATCGCCACGATCTCCACGTCGGCCAGGTCCTGCCAGCCATGCATCTGGTTGACGGCGAAGAAGCCGCAGCCGATCAATGCACCCTTGAATGCCACCATGCTCAGCCTGCCTTTGCCATCTGCATCAGGGTCACGCGCTGCTGCAACCGGCGCTGCGCCTGGTCGACCACCACGGCGACGATGATCACGAGCCCCTTGATCACCATCTGCCAGAACGAACTCACGCCCATCATCACCAACCCGTCGGACAGAATGCCGATCACGAAGGCGCCGATGATCGTGCCGCCGATCGTGCCGCGCCCGCCAGACATGGATGTACCGCCCAAAACCGCCGCGGCAATGGCGTTGAGTTCCAGATTGGTGCCGGTCGCCGGATGCGAGGCCATCAGCTCGGACGAAATGATGAGGCCGACGATCGCCGCGCAGAAGCCGGAGAACATGTAGACGAACATCTTGACGCGATTGACGCGGATGCCGGACATGCGCGACGCGCGCTCATTGCCGCCGACCGCAAAGATATGCCGGCCGAGTGGCACGAAGCGGGCGAAATAGGCCGCACCCAGCGCCACGACGATGAGAATCCACACGGAGACCGGAAGCCCGAGGATCGAGCCGGAGCCGAGATAGCTGAAACCCTGGTTGCCGAGGTCTTCGCGGCCCGTGAGATTGGGCAATGTCTGGCCATCGGAATAGAGCAGCGCCATGCCGCGCGCGACATAGAGCGTGCCGAGCGTCGCGATGAAGGGCGCAACATTCAGGCGGGTGATCAGCAGGCCGTTGATCGCGCCGATCAGGATGCCGACCACCATGACGATGATCGCGACCTCGACGATATTGAAATAGACCGTGTAGCCGAGCGGCAGCGCCACGCCATACATGATGAGCCCGCCGGCGATCATGCCGCAGAGGCCGACGATCGAGCCGACGGACAGGTCGATGCCGCCGGTGATGATGACGAAGGTCATGCCGATCGCCAGGAACGCGTTCTGCGTCGCGTGCTTCGACATCAGGATCATGTTCGCGGTCGACAGGAAGTTCGGCGCGAAGATCGAGAAGAAGATGATCACCGCGAAGAGCGCGATGAAGGTCCTAAGCTTCATCAGCGTGAGCAGTGCAGCGCCGGTCGAGAGGTGGTTGCCGGTGGCGGCAGTTTGTGTTGCTGTCGTCATCACGCATGCATCCTTTTGGTTTTATGTCCCTCTGCGGAAGCCGAGACGATCATCTCCTCGGTGGCATCCCTGCGATCCACCACGGTCACGAGGCGGCCGTTGCTCATGACGGCGATGCGGTCGGAGAGCGCCATGACCTCTTCGAGGTCGGAGGTGGAGAACAGGATGGCGAGCCCCTCGCCCGCCAGCCGCCGCATGGTGCGGAAAACGTCCGCCTTGGCGCCGACGTCGATGCCGCGGCTTGGCTCGTCCATCAGCAGAACCTTCGGCCCGGTCATCAGCGCCTTGCCGATGACCACCTTCTGCTGGTTGCCGCCGGACATGGAGGTGACGTCGAAATCCGGGTTCTTCGCCTTGATCGAAAGGTTGCGGATCGCCTCCATGATCGCGCTTTTCTCAAGCTTCAGATCGATGTGAAATCCTGCCTTCAGGAACTGGCCGAGGCTCGCCATGGACAGGTTGTCGGCAATCGACATGGACTGCACGAGCCCCTCGCGCTGTCGATCCTCCGGGATCAGCGCCAGCCCCTCGCGGATACGCCGGGTCGTGTCACGCCCTTTCAGCTCGTCGCCCTCAACGAAGATCTTGCCGGTATAATGCTCGTGCCGGCCCATGATGCATTCGAAAAGCTCGGAGCGCCCTGCGCCCATCAGGCCGTAGATGCCGAGGATTTCGCCCTTGCGCACGCCGATCGAGACATGATCGACGGCATAGCCGCCTTGGGCGCGCGGCAGGCAGATGTTTTCCGTGCGAAACACCTCCTCACCCGGCTCATGCTCGACCTGCTTGGCAAAATCCTTGGCGTCCGAGCCGATCATCGAGCGCACGATCCAGCGCGTGTCGATGTCCTTCACCATGGCATGCCCGGTGATCTGGCCGTCCTTCAAGACGGTAATATAGTCGCCGATGCGCATCAGCTCTTCCAGCCGATGCGAGATGTAGACGATGGCCACACCGCGCGCCTTGAGGTCTGCAATCACGCGGAAGAGCACGTCGACCTCGGCGGCGCTCAGCGCCGAGGTGGGCTCGTCCATGATGAGGATGCGGGTGTCGAGAGAGACTGCGCGGGCGATCTCGACGAGCTGTTGCTGGCCGATCGGCAGGTCTTCCGCCAGCGTGTCGGCGGAAATGCCGGCTTCGAGCCGGTTCAAAAACTCATTGGCCTTTTCCACCTGCGCCTTGTGGTCGATGCCGCGCAGGCCGCGGGTGATCTCGCGGGTGGCAAAGATGTTTTCGGCGACGGAGAGGTTACCGAAGAGGTTCAGCTCCTGGAAGACGATGCCGATGCCGTGGCGCACCGCGTCCGCCGGGCTGTTGAGCTGGATGCGCTCGCCATCCATCCAGATCTCGCCGAGCGTCGGCCGCTCGACGCCGGCGATGATGCGCATCATGGTCGATTTGCCGGCGCCGTTTTCGCCGACCAGAACATTCACCGCGCCGCGCCGCAGCTTCAGGTCCGCCTTCTTCAGCGCCACGATGCCGGAATAAGCCTTTGTGATGTCCTTCAGCTCAAGAATGACGTCATCGGTTTCGGGCATGTTCAGCCTCCAACCGTGATGGTGGCGGGCACGAATTGCGGCAGTTGCCCCTTGGCCGGCAGCGGATAGGCGCCCGTCGCCTTGATCGTCTTGCCGGTAAGTCCCTCACGCGAAAGCTTTTCCAGCAGCGTGCCGTTCACATGGGTGTTGAACGACTTGCCGTACTGCGCCCATTCGATCTGGTTCTTGAACTCGTTGAAATTCACGAATGTCAGGCTGTCGCGCAACGCCGTGCCGCGGATCGCCGGGCCGATCGAGACGCGCACATCCGCCTTGCTGTCGCCATCCACATCCACATCGACGTAAGCCGCGCGCGACTTCGTTTCCTCGCCGACGATCACGCCGTCGATCTTCGCGGCAAATGTCCAGGGCGCATTGCCCTGCTTTTCCTTGTGGCCGTATTTTTCGGCGGCCGCATTCAGATCGCTCGCCGCGAGTGCGGAAACCTCCTGGAAGGGACCGGCACGTTCTTCGAGATAGGGAACGACCTTGGTGTCCCAGATATCGGCGACCAGCTTGTCCGGATTGAAGGCGCCGGCTGCCGCCTGCTTCTGCTCGTCCTCCGTCTTGACGAACTTGCAGCCGCCGAGCGCCAGCGCGCCGGCAAGCAGAACCGTACAGGCAGCCTGAAATTTCGGCATTCCCATTCTCCGTCGTGAACAGCAAACGCGAGGCAGGACCGCACCCTGCCTCGCGCCATCGCGGGAGGATTATTCGGTGAGCGCGAAGGTTTCGAGCTTGCCGGCGTTGTCCGCGGTGATGAGCACGCAGTCCATGAGCTGCTTTTCCTCGGCCGGCGCCTTGCCGGTCGTGATGTATTCATGCGCCTGGGTAACGGCGAGCTGGGCCTGGGCATAGGCCGGCTGCATGACGGTCGCCTTGATGCCGCCCGCCTTGATGGAGTCGCGCACGTCGTTCGAGCCGTCGAAGCCGACGACGATGACATCCTTGCGGCCGGCAGCCTGGAGGGCGGCGATCGCGCCCATGGCCATCGTGTCGTTGCCGGCGATCACACCCTGGATATCCGGGTTTGCCTGAAGGATGGTCTCCATCTTGGAGTAGCCTTCCGTCTGGCTCCAGTTGGCCGACTGCTGGGCCACCATCTTCATGTCGGGATATTCGTCGATGACGTCGTGGTAGCCCTTGGAGCGGATGCCGGCATTGAGATCGGCTTCGCGGCCGAGCAGCTCGACATAGTTGCCCTTCTCGCCCATCAGCTTGACGAACTCTTCGGCACCGAGCTGCGCGCCCTGGTAGTTGTTCGAGACGATCTGCGAGACGGCGACGCCGGTGGCGTTGATTTCGCGGTCGATCAGGAAGGAGGGAATGCCCGCGTCCTTCGCCTTCTGCACGGCAGCGATCGAGGCTTCCGAGCCGGCATTGTCGAGGATGATCGCCTTGGCGCCGCGGCCGATCGCGGTGTCGATGAGCTGCGACTGCTTGTTGGCGTCGTCGTCATGCACAAGCACCAGCGTCTCGTAGCCGAGTTCCTTGGCCTTGGCTTCGGCACCGACCGCTTCCGCCTTGAAGAACGGATTGTCGTGGCTCGGCGTGATGATGGCGATGAGATCGGCGGCGAAGGACGGCATGGCGACGCTTGCGGCCATGACGGCAGCAAAGCCGACGGTGATCAGTCTGCGGGTAATGTTCATCTTTTCCTCCCGGTTAGGCACCGGTCTCCAGCGGCCATCCCTCCATTGAAAATGGCCGCCCCGGTGCAAGTCTTCGTCGGCGGGCAAAACCCGCCGGAAATCAGGTGATGCGCTGGATGCTGGCGGCGATTTCCGCGGGCTCGAAGACCCGCTTCCAGTCGTCCTTCATCAGCACCGGCTTGCCGAACTCGATCGCCTTGTTGCAGGCATCGGAGAACACACCCGGCGTCTCCTCGAAGATCACGGCGCCGAGCACGTTCATGTGGCCGAGCAGGAAGTCGCGCGCGGCCTCCTTGGCAACGCCGCGGCGCACGCATTCGTCCATGGCCTCGCGCATGACGACGAGCAGCGAGGCGCAGACCGTTTCGGACAGGCCGGGCTCCAGCAGCGCCATCTGCTCGACGGTAACCCGGTGCGAGCGCATGACCGGCGCCCAGATGACCTTGGCGATCTCCTCGCCGAGCGCATAAGCCTCTTCCGGCCCCTGCATCAGCGCGGAAACGATGTGCTGCTTCGCGGCGATACCGCCGAAGAAGTCGCGCTTGGCGGACGGGTCCGTCTCGTCGTTGAAGATCGGCGGATGGCAGGGATGCGTGACGAAATAGGTGAGGTCCGCGCGCTCCGGCAGGTGGCCGGCAAAGGGTGCGGCGGCATCGAGCGCCACGACCATCGTGCCCGGCTTCAGCTTGTCGGCAATGCCGGCCGCGACCTTGCCGATCGCCGTATCCGGAACCGCGAGGATGACGACGTCGGCGCCGGCGAGGCCTTCCTCGGCGGAGACGCAGGAGAGGCCGAGATCGTCGGAAAGCCTTGCCTTGCCGGCGTCGCTCACCTCGATGTGGCGAACATCGAAGCGCGAACCCTTCAGATTCTTGGCGAGCCGATAGCCCATTTTGCCACCGGCACCGAACAGCGCGATCGATGTCATCGAAGACCTCCCTGAATGCATTTCCTTCGCCGGTCGCCCGGTGTGAGCCTATATTTCCCAACTGGTATAACATGTCAATAAGCGTATCTAAAAATATGTGATGTCACAGCGAGCATAACAGGCGCGCGCATGCGACCGCAAAGGCGCAATGCGGCAATGCCGAACGTCACAGGACGTTCGGCGCACCTTCACAATCAATTCGATGGAAGCAGCTTAAAGGCGCGCGGCAATCGCCTTCGCGATGAGGGCCAGCGAGACGGCGCCGGCATCGGGATGGCCGATGCTGCGTTCGGCGAGCGGGCGCGCACGGCCGAGCCGCGGCGTCAGCGGCGCGGTTGCCTGGGCCGCCTCGTCACAGGTGATGCTCGCCTTGTGCCACGCCTCCTTCAGGGAGAGGCCATCCTTGCGGGCGGTTTCCAGCGCCGCGACGAAGGGCAAGAAGGCATCGACCAGCGTCTTGTCGCCCAGCCGCGCGCCGCCGAGCCGCATGACATCGTCCAGCGCAAGACGTGCGCCACGCACGACATCCGCATCCCCAACGGCGGTGTCATCGGCGAAGGCCGAACTCCAGGAACGCAGCAGCAGGCCCCAGATCGCGCCCGACGTCCCGCCGGCACGGTCCGCCCAGGCGTCGCCCGCCGCGGCGAGAGCGCTTTTCGCGCCGGCACCGCTCGCGACGGCCTGGTTGATGGCGTCGCGGGCGGCATTGGCCCCGCGCCGCATGCCCTGCCCATGGTCGCCATCGCCGGCAAAGGCATCGATCCGCCCCAGTTCGGCCTCTGCCTCGGAGAGTACGGACACCATCGTATCGAGAATGCCGGCAAGGCAGCGGGCGCTTTCGCGCGATGCACCGGAGGCCGGGCCGAAGGTCGGCGCCTCGTCATCTGCATCCGCCTTGAACGCGGCCGGCTCGGTCGCAAACGTCTCGCCGCGGCGGAAGACGGGCGTATCGCAGGGCGCCAGCCAGTAGCGCTCCAACTCCTCGTCGAGCCACATCACGGTGAGCGAGCAACCTTGCATGTCGAGGCTCGTCACATATTCGCCGACCTCCGGCGCGATGAGATCCACACCGGCCGCCTGCAACTGGCTTTCGACGGCGCCCCAGAGAACGAAGAGTTCCTCGTATTTGGTGGCGCCGAGACCGTTCAGAAGCACGGCAGCGCGGCGGGCACCGGCCGGGCGCTCGGTCAGCACGGTTTCCACGAGCAGTTTCGCCAGTTCTCCCGCCGGCACGATGCGCGCATCCCGAATGCCGGGCTCGCCATGGATGCCCAGGCCGAGCGCCATCATGCCCTTCGGTACGGTGAACAGCGGCTCGGTGGCGCCCGGCAGCGTGCAGCCGCCGAAGGCGACGCCAAAGGAGAAGGTGCGGGCGTTGGCAAGCCGCGTCACGCGTTCCACGTCGTCGATAGCGAGACCCGACTCGGCAGCCGCCCCCGCCACCTTGAAGACGACGAAATCGCCGGCAATGCCGCGGCGCTGCAAATGGCTGTCCGCCGGTGCACTCGCCACGTCGTCCGTCACCGTGACGATGCGGACATTGATGCCTTCCGCCCGTAGCCGTTCCGCCGCGACGCCGAAATTCAGCACGTCGCCGGCATAGTTGCCGAAACCGAGGATGATGCCGCCGCCATAGTCCGCATTGCGGCAGACCCGCGCGACCGCCGCCGTAGAGGGCGAGGCGAAGATTTCGCCGGCCACCGCCGCATCCGCCATGCCCGGCCCGACATAACCGGCAAAGGCCGGATAATGCCCGGAACCGCCGCCGACGATGACCGACACCTTGCCGCGCGGCACCGCGGTGGCGCGCACCACGCCGCCCTTCACCAGCCGGACATAGCGCCCATAAACACGCGAAAACCCTGCCAGAGCCGCGGACGCGAAGGTCTCGGGATCATCGACGATCTTGGTCATGGGTCTGCTCCTTGCCTGCCATTGAGCCGCGAAGATGCAACATCGGCCGCATGGAGAAAAGGGCAAACCCGCAAACGGTCAGCCGGCGCGCTCGCCGTCCGCAACGATGACGTTGATGCCCTTGGCGCGCATGCGTGACAGGTGGGAGATTGGGATATCCTCGTCGACGATCACCGCGTCGAACTCTTCGAGCGTCGAGAAGTGGTGAAGCGCGCGCCGCTCGAACTTGGTGTGGTCCGCCAGAAGCACACGCCGGGCAGAGCTTTCGAACATCGCCCGCTTGGTGGCAACGGTCTCCGGCGACTGGTGATAGACCACGTCGTCGACGATGGCGGAGAGCGACATGAAGACCGTATCGGCCCGTAGCCGGCGGATTTCGTTGGTTGTGATATGGCCCATGAAGGCGTTGCACCAATTGTAGAACTGGCCGCCGAGACAGATCAGGTTGACGTCGTTGACGTCCTTCAATTCGTTGATAAGCACGAGCGAATTGGTAATAACCGTCAGCGGCACTTTTGCAGGCAGGAACGCCGTCATCTCGTGCACGGTGGTCGCATCGTCGAGGAAGATCGCCTGGCCGGGCTCCACAAAGCTCATGGCGGCGCGGGCGATCGCCTTCTTTTCCTTCGCCTGCCTGGTCGCGCGGTAGACGTCGGAGGATTCGATGAGGCTGGTGGGCGCTGCGGAAACGATGCCGCGCGTCTTGCGGAACAGGCCGCGGCTGACGAGTTCGTCGACATCGCGGTGCGCCGTCATCAGGCTGATGCCGAAACGCTCGGTCAGGTCCTCGATGCGGATGGAACCTTCGGCGATGACCGTCTCGGCGATCATCTGGCGGCGCACAAGCTGGCGCGCATGGCGGCTGTCGCTCGGCAGCTCCTCCGAAAGCAAATCCTTGACGTCGACTTTCTTGTTCACGGGGAGACCCTGCCATGCTTCGAGGATAGCGTTTCGTATCTCGTATCGGGCGGCAAGGAAAATGCCAAGCTGGCCCCGGACGACCCGGGTGCGAAATGGGAGCGCCCCGAAAAGGCGCTCCCGGTCTCGATTACTCGCTCAGGACGAAGGGAGCGGTGTACTTGTCGACATTGTCCTTGGTGATCAGCAGGCAATCGAACAGCTGCTTTTCGGTGTCGACACCGGTCGAGCCGTTCTTGATCACGTTGTCAGCCTGCTTGACGGCAGCTTCCGAGAAGACGGCAACCGGCTGGAGCACGGTGTACTGCAGTTCGCCAGCCTTGATGGCGGCGACGGCATCCGGCGAACCGTCGAAACCGCCGACCTTCACCTGTTCCAGCTTGCCGGCTTCCTTGAGAGCGGCGATGGCACCGAGCGCCATTTCGTCATTGCCGCTGATCACGCCGATGATGTCCGGGTTTGCCTGAAGCAGCGACTGCATCTTGGCATGGCCCTTGGTGCGGTCCCAGTCAGCCACTTCCTTGCCGGACTTTTCGAGATCCGGGTACTGCGTCAGAACGGTTTCGTAACCGTTCGAGCGCGTTGCGGCGTTGTTGTCGGAGGGAGCGCCGAAGAGCTCGACATACTTGCCCTTGTCGCCGACCGCTTCGACCCACTGCTGGGCACCAAGCGCTGCGCCCTGGGCATTGTTCGAGACGAGCTGCGCCTTGGCGAGGCCTTCCTGGTTGATCTCGGCATTGACGAGGATGACCGGGATGCCGGCCGCAACGGCCTTCTTGACCGCGCCGACCGAACCATCGGCATTGGCCGGGTCGAGAATGATCGCGACCGACTTGTTGGTGATCGCGGTGTCGATCAGGTTGCTTTCGGTGTTGGTGTCACCCTTGTGGGCGCCGACATTGGCCGTGTAGCCAAGGCTTTCGGCCGTCTTCTTGGCGACTTCGCCTTCCGTGAACCAGTAGGGGTTCGACGGATCGTTGACGATGACGGTGATCAGGCCTTCGGCCCAGGCGGTGCTGAACAGCAGCGGCAGAGCGGCAGTTGCTGCGAAGAGTACACGCATACCTTTTTTGAACATGGTCTCACTCCCTTTGTTGAGGCCGGCCCTTTGTCGAGCCCGGTTGCGCCGATTATCGGCAATACTTTCCGCTGCCAGGCCGATCATCGATCCACCTCTCCCGGTCGCGGTCGGTTCCAGTCAGCCGTCGCTCCTTAGCGGCGGCCGTATTTCAGGCTGTTGAGCAGGACGGCGGTGACGATCACGGCGCCGGTGAAAACCGTCTGCCAGTAGGCCGAGACGCCGATGATCACGAGGCCATCCGACAGGAAGCCGATGACGAAGGCGCCGAGCATGGTGCCGATCACCGTGCCGCGACCGCCGGTCAGCGCCGCACCGCCGATGACGACGGCGGCAATCGCCGTCAGCTCGTAGGTGGTGCCGGCCGTCGGGCCTGCGGAGGTGAGCTGCGAGGAGAGAACCAGACCGGCGACGGCCGCGCAGATGCCCGACAGCACATAGACCGCAATCTTCACGCGCTTCACCGGCACACCGGAAAGTTCCGCCGCACGCTCGTTGCCGCCCGACGAGTAGAGCCAGCGGCCGAAGGCGGTGCGGGCAAGCAGGATGTGGCAGGCGACGGCGAAGACGAGAAGCACGAGCACGCCGATCGGCACGCCAGCCAGCCGGTTGAAGCCGAGCCAGTCGAAGCCGGTATTGCCAAGCTCCGGGCGACCGCCGAGATTGTTGTAGGTGAGGCCGTTGGTCATGAGCAGCGCGATACCGCGGGCGACATAGAGCACGCCGAGCGTCGCGACGAAGGCCGGCACACGCAGATAGGCGATGAGCACGCCGTTGACCGCGCCGACGACAGCACCGAGCAGGCAGGTCAGCACGACCACCACCCAGACCGACGGATAGAGGATCACGCCGATCTGCGGGATCGTGACACCCTGCATCAGGAAACCCGCGACCACGCCAGCCAAGCCGAGCGTCGATCCGACCGACAGATCGATGCCGCCGTTCAGGATGACGAGCAGCATGCCGATCGCCAAGAGGCCGAAAATCGCCACATGCGAGGCCATGATCAGGAAATTGCTGACCGTCAGGTAATTCGGCGACATGGCCGAAAAGACCACGATGATGGCGATGAGCGCGAAGAAGGCGCGGCCTTCGAACAGAAGCTCGACAAAGCCCTTCTTGCGCTTGCCGCCGCGAACCGCTGCCTTTGTGTCGATTGCAGGTGTGACTGACATTGCTTCAGCGCTCCTAATGGGCATGCACGGCTTCGCCAGAGGCGGCCATGATCTGTTCCTTGGTCACATCAGGACCGAATTCTGCGGAGATGCGGCCGCGCCGCATGACGAGGATGCGGTGCGCGATGCTCAGGCACTCGCCGACCTCGGAGGTGGTGTAGACGACGGCAAGCCCTTGCCTTGCGCGCTCGGCGAGAAGCTTGAAGACCTCAGCCTTGGCGCCGATATCGATGCCGCGGCTCGGCTCGTCGAGCAGGATGACTTCGGGATCGGTCGCCAGCATCTTGCCGATGACCACCTTCTGCTGGTTGCCGCCGGAGAGCGAGCCGATCGGCGCGCCGCCGCCATCCGTCTTGATATGGACCTTGCGGATCGCCTCGCCGACGAGCCCCGCCTCGCGCGAAGTCGAGGTGAAGAGGCGGCGCGTGAAGGCGCCGATGCTGGCGAGCGACAGGTTGCGGCCGACCGTCATGGTCTGCACGAGGCCGTCGCGCTGCCGGTCTTCCGGCACCAGAACGAGGCCGTCGCGAATGCAGCTTGCAATCGACTGCCCTGTAACGTCCCGGCCCTTCAGCACGACCTTGCCGGCAGATGCCTTCAGGCGGCCCGCCACCGCTTCGAGCAGTTCCGTGCGCCCCGCGCCCATCAGGCCGTAGATGCAGACGATCTCGCCGGCGCGCACCGAGAGCGACAGCCCGTCCACCACCGAATAGCCGGCGCCCGCCGGGTCCGGTACGGTGATGCCCTCGATCGACAGCGCGACATCGCCCTTCTCGTAGCCGGTCGGCGGCGAGCCGAGGTCGAAATTGTCGCCGACCATATGGCGCACGATCCATTCGAGATCGATATCCTTGCGCTCGGCATAGGCCGTCATCGCGCCGTCACGCAGCACCACCGCATGATGGGTGATCTGCAAGGCCTCTTCCAGATGATGCGAGATATAGACGATCGACACGCCGCGGCCCGTGAGGTCGCGGATGACCTTGAACAGCACTTCCACTTCCGTGGCCGACAGCGCCGAGGTCGGCTCGTCCATGATCAGGATGCGCGAATTGACCGAAAGGGCGCGCGCAATCTCGACGATCTGCTGCTGGCCGAGGCGCAGGTCCTCGACGGGGGTCAGCGGATCGATGTTCTCTTCCAATTCAGCCATCAGGAGACGCGTCTGGCGCTCTTCTTCCGCGAAGTCCACGCCCGTCGCCGTCATAATCTCCCGACCCATGAAGATGTTGTCGCGCACGTTCATGTTGGGAGCGAGGCTCAGCTCCTGATGGATGATGGAGATACCGCGATCACGTGCTTGGGAGGATGACGCGAAAACGATTGGCTCTCCATCTAGGACGATCTCGCCGGAGGTGGGCTGCACCACGCCGGAGAGGATTTTCATCAGCGTCGACTTGCCGGCGCCGTTCTCGCCGAACAGCGTCGTCACCTGGCCGCGGTGAATGTCGAAGTTCACGCCCTTGAGGGCATGGATATTGCCGTAGGCCTTCGCCACGTTGCGCGCGGCGAGAACGACTTCACCCTTCTGATACGAGCCATCGAGCGCACTCATTGGACGTCGATCCTCACGGGGGTGACGATCCAGCTCTTCGGATTCACGAGCTTGAAGACGCCGATGACCGTCACGGTCTTGCCGGTGAGCGCCGCCGGATCGAGGCTGCCGAGCACGACCTTCTTGACCTCGTTGTTGATGGCCGAGCCGGCATCCTGGTATTCGATCTGGTTCTTGAACTGTCCGAACTCGATCTGGCCCGTGGCATCGCGCAGGTCCGTGCCGTTCAGCGCCGGGCCGGTCTGCACGCGCAGCGTCAGCTCGGCGGGAAGCCCCTCGACGGCGACGACGTTGTAGTTCGCCTTGCGCTCGCCGACGACGCCGGTGAACTTGACGGAGAAGACCGGGCCGACGGAGGTCGCGACACCGTATTTCTCGCCCGCCGCCTTCTTGTCGGCGGTGATCGCCTGCGCCAGTTCCGCGGCCTCGACGGCCCGCGTCTCGACGCTCTGCTTGATCAGCGGGAACTGCTCGGCTCCAAACGCTTCCGGCGAGAACCGCTGCACCTGCACGTCCCTTTCGGAACCGATCTGCACGATCGTCGTGTCGAGCGCCATGGCCACGAGCAGCGCGACGACGGCGACGCCACCGATCCAGCGATAGCTCTTCGCGGGCTGGGGCGATTTGGAAATCGTGGTGTCAGTCATGTCGATTGGCCTTGGATGGGATGGACGGTTTCAGCGGGGATGCCGGCGACAGGCCGATGACATAGGCAGGCCCTCGGGTGGACGCGCAGCGCAGCGCCCAGGCATCGCTCTCTTCCGTAAAGACCATGTCATGATGACCTCCCCATGAACGGCGCCGGCCAGGTCTCCTCACCCGCCTTGCGCTGCATTGCACACATCTTCGCAGTTGCGATATCTGCATGTTATATGTCGCAGTATATATGTTAAATTAACACAGCCTGTCAATTGGGCTTTTTCGCTTAGGCTTCGATCATATGCTCACTATTTCGTCATGAAAAGGCGAACCTGTGCATTGAAATGAACGCTCGATGCAGAGGCGCACTGTACGCGAAACACTCCGACGAACCGAAAGATAAGCAGCACAACTACCAGATTCTATTAGATAAAAATCTGAATTTCGTTACGATTGAAGCGCCATTCCTCCAAGGGCAACGACGGTTGGCGACGGTAGCGCCCTACGAAAGAAGCCACCAAGCGCTCTTATTTCCTCTCTCTATCATACCTGAAAAAAAATTCTTGGTGCGCAAAATTTTACGAGACATAAGGTATCTTTGTGTTATGTTCGTTATGAGGTCCGGGAGGCCCGTGGTAAATCCTCTGAAACAGGTCGCAGGACCTCTGCCCTGCGGTACAAAGGGACCACGCGCACTTTCGCGAGAGAATTTCGGGAGGAAATCATGCTCTGTTTCGGGTCAGGCGAAGCGACGTGCGTCGTCGTGCGGTCCGTGGAGCAGCAGGCATGACTGAACGCGCAGACCTCATCATCGGCATCGACGCCGGCACGTCCGTCATGAAGGCCGTCGCCTTCACGCTCGCCGGCCGCCAGGTCGCCAGCGCCTCCGTGCGCAACACCTACACCACCGGCGATGACGGCTCCGTCACGCAATCCCTCGACCAGACATGGCTCGACTGCACGCGCGCCCTGCGCGGCCTCGCCGACAAGGTCGAAGGCCTCGCCGCGCGCACCGCCGCCATCGCCATCACCGCCCAGGGCGACGGCACCTGGCTCGTCGGCGCCGGCAACCGCCCGGCGGGCGACGCCTGGCTGTGGCTCGATGCCCGCGCGGCACCCACCGTCGAACGGCTTGCCGCGACCGAGGCCGACCGCGCACGGTTCGAGGCGACCGGCACGGGCCTCAACACCTGCCAGCAGGGCACGCAGCTCGCCCACATGGACCGCTATTTTCCGGAGCTGCTGGCCGGCGCCGAGACGGCGATGCACTGCAAGGACTGGCTCTACCTGAACCTGACCGGCATCCGCGCCACCGACCCCTCCGAAGTGAGCTTCACCTTCGGCAATTTCCGTACGCGCTGCTATGACAGCGACGTGCTCGCCGCCCTCGGCCTGACGCACCGCCGCGCCCTGCTTCCGGAGGTGATCGAAGGCACGGAAACCACCCACCCGCTGACGGCGGAAGCCGCAACCGCTTCCGGCCTCAAGGCGGGCACGCCCGTCTGCCTCGGCTATGTCGATATGTGCATGACGGCGCTCGGTGCGGGCGTGCGCAGCGAAGGCCGCAACGCCGCCTGCTCCGCCATCGGCTCGACCGGCGTGCACCTGCTCGCCAAATCCGTCTCCGAGGTGGTGTTGAATGCCGAGCGCACCGGCTATGTCATCGCGCTTCCGATCCCGGGCGTCGTCACCCAGGTGCAGACGAACATGGGTGCGACGATCAATCTCGACTGGCTGCTCCAGCTCGGCGCCGACCTGCTCGGCGAATTCGGCGTGACGGTCAGCCTCAACGAGATGATCGCCCGCGTCGACCCGTGGTTTGCCGCAAGCAAGCCGGGCAACATTCTCTACCACCCCTATATTTCCGAGGCCGGCGAGCGCGGCCCCTTCGTCAATGCGCGGGCGCGCGCCAACTTCACCGGCCTTGCCAGCCGCCACCGTTATCCGGACCTTGTGCGCGCCGTCGTCGAGGGCCTCGGCATGGCGACGCGCGATTGTTACGCCGCGATGGGCGCATTGCCATCGGAGCTTCGCGTCAGCGGCGGCGCCGCCCGCTCGGCGGCCTTGCGCAGCACGCTGGGCGCCGCCCTTGGCGCGCCTGTCCGCATGAGCCTTCGTGAGGAGGCGGGTGCGGCCGGCGCCTCGATGATGGCGGCGGTCGCCATCGGCGCCTACCGCACCATGGACGATTGCATCGCCGACTGGGTGACGCCCGAACTCGGTGAGGCCGAAAAACCGAAAGCCGAAGACACCGAACGCATGACGCGCCTCTTTGCCGCCTATGCGGATGTTCGCCGGGGCATCGCGCCCGCCTGGGACATCCTGGCCGCGCGCTGACACGAATGACGATTGCGCCTTCCCAAGGGGTGCCGAAGGAGAATTTGATGAACGAGCCCGAGCTTATTGACCTCTTCGTGATCGGCGGCGGCATCAACGGCGCCGGCATCGCGCGCGATGCGGCGGGCCGCGGCCTTTCCGTCGTCCTCAGCGAAAAGGACGATCTGGCCGAAGGCACCTCCTCGCGCTCCGGCAAGCTGGTGCATGGCGGCCTGCGCTACCTCGAATATTACGAATTCCGGCTGGTGCGCGAGGCGCTGATCGAGCGTGAGGTGCTGCTCAACGCAGCGCCGCACATCATCTGGCCGATGCGCTTCGTGCTGCCGCACAGCCCGGAAGATCGCCCGGCCTGGCTGGTACGGCTCGGCCTCTTCCTCTACGACCATCTCGGCGGCCGCAAGAAGCTGCCCGGCACCCGCACGCTGAACCTCGCCCGCGACCCCGAAGGCACGCCGATCCTCGATCAATATGCCCGCGGCTTCGAATATTCCGATTGCTGGGTGGACGACGCGCGTCTCGTGACCCTGAATGCGGTGGGTGCCGCCGAAAAAGGCGCCGTGGTGCTGACCCGCTCGCCCACCGTCTCCGCCCGCCGCGAGAACGGCGCCTGGAGCGTGACGACGAAGAACAGCGTGACGGGCGAAACCCGCACCTTCCGCGCCAAATGCCTCGTCAACTGCGCCGGTCCCTGGGTCTCCGACGTCATCAACCGCGTCGCCGGTTCGAATTCCAGCCGCAATGTGCGCCTCGTCAAGGGCAGCCACATCATCGTTCCGAAATTCTGGGCGGGCTCGAATGCCTATCTGGTGCAAAACCACGACAAGCGCGTCATCTTCATCAACCCCTACGAGGGCGACAAGGCGCTGATCGGCACCACCGATATCGCCTACGAAGGCCGCGCCGAGGATGTCTCCGCCGACGAGACGGAAATCGACTACCTGCTCAAGGCCGTGAACCGCTATTTCAAGGAAAAGCTGCACCGGCAGGATGTGCTGCATTCTTTCTCCGGCGTGCGCCCGTTGTTCGACGACGGCAAAGGCAACCCCTCCGCCGTTACCCGCGACTATGTCTTCGACCTAGACGAGACCGGCGGCGCGCCGCTGCTCAATGTCTTCGGCGGCAAGATCACCACCTTCCGCGAGCTCGCCGAACGCGGCCTGCATCGCCTCGCGCACATCTTCCCGAACATGGGCGGCGACTGGACGGAAAAGGCGCCGCTCCCCGGCGGCGACATGCCCGGAGCCGACTACGAAACCTTCGCCAACAGCCTGCGTGACACCTATCCCTGGATGCCGCGCAAGCTGGTCCATCACTATGGCCGCCTCTATGGCACGCGGGCAAAGAATGTCGTCGCCGGCGCCACCAGTCTCGACGGGCTGGGCCGGCATTTCGGCGGGCAGTTCTATGAGGCGGAAGCGCGCTATCTCGTCGCGACCGAATGGGCGCAAAGGGCTGAGGACATCCTCTACCGCCGCACCAAACACTACCTGCACCTGACGGAAGCCGAGCGTGCGGCCTTTGCCGACTGGTTCCATTCCGCCCGCCTTGCCGCCGCCTGAGGACGACCATGCCGCTGACGCTTTCGCTCAACACCAATCCGCTGGTCAACCGCTTCGCCGATCCCGACGACCTGATCGAGACCGTCGCGCGCGACCTGCGCCTGCGCGATCTCCAGCTGACGCATGAATTCATCAACCCGAGCTGGAACGCTTCGACGATCCGCCGGCTGACGCGGCAGATGGAAAAAGCGCTCCAGCGCACCGGCGTGCGCGTCACCTCCGGCATGACCGGCCCTTACGGCCGGCTCAACCATTTCGGCCATCCGGATGCCGATGTGCGGCGCTATTATGTGGACTGGTTCAAGATCTTTTCCGACATCATCGGCGATCTCGGCGGCACCTCCGTCGGCACCCAGTTCGCCATCTTCACCTACAAGGACTTCGATGATCCGGCGCGCCGCGAGGAGTTGATCCGGATCGCCATCGACTGCTGGGCGGAAGTCGCCGAGCACGCCAAGGGCGCCGGCCTGTCTTATGTCTTCTGGGAGCCGATGAGCATCGGCCGCGAATTCGGCGAAACCATCGCTGAATGCGTAAAGCTTCAGGATCGCCTCACCGCAGCGGACATGGCGATCCCCATGTGGATGATGGCCGATATCGACCATGGCGACGTGACCTCCAGCAACCCTGACGACTTCGACCCCTATGCCTGGGCGCGCGCGGTGCCGAAAATCTCACCAATCATCCACATCAAGCAAAGCCTGATGGACAAGGGCGGTCACCGGCCGTTCACCGCCGAATTCAATGCCCGCGGCCGCATCCAGCCGGAACCGCTGCTCAAGGCCTTTGCGGAGGGCGGCGCGGTGGACAATGAGATCTGCCTGGAACTCTCCTTCAAGGAGCGCGAGCCGAACGACCGTGAGGTCATTCCGCAGATCGCCGAAAGCATCGCCTTCTGGGCACCCCATATCGATACCGGCGTTTCCGATCTCAAGCTGGGCTGACCGTCCGACGGCCACTTGCTAAGACGGACCTGAAAACCGCTTCCGGTTGCAAAGCAAGGCAGGACATCGCTGATGACCGACAATGAAGACTCCCTCGCCGTCCGTGCCGCCTGGCTGCACTATGTCGGCGGGTTCACCCAGTCCGCCGTTGCCAAGCGCCTGGGCATCCCCTCGGTGAAGGCGCACCGGCTGATCGCGCGTGCGGTCGCCGAAGGCGTGGTGAAGGTCAGCATCGACGGTGATATCGCGGAATGCGCCAACCTGGAGGTCGAGCTTTCCACCCGCTACGGGCTCGATTATTGCGAAGTGTCGCCCGATATCGACGACGACCCGCTGGCGCTGACGACGCTCGGCCAGGCCGGCGCGAATTTCCTGCGGCGCGAGATCGAGCGCGGCGAGGCGTCCGTCATCGGCCTCGGCCATGGCCGCACGCTCTCGGCCGCCGTGCGCCACCTGCCGCGCATCAGCGCGAGCGGCACGCGCTTCGTCTCGCTGCTCGGCGGCCTCACCCGCAACTACGCCGCCAATCCCTATGACGTCATGCATCGCCTGGCCGAAAAGACCGGCACGCAGGCCTATGTCATGCCCGTGCCCTTCTTCGCCAACACGGAGGAGGACCGCGAGGTGCTGCTCTCCCAGCGCGGTGTCAGCGAGGTGTTCGATCTCGCCCGCAGCGCCGACCTCAAGATCGTCGGTATCGGCACCGTCGACAACCAGGCGCACCTCGTGAAATCCGGCATGTTGCAGCCGGATGAACTGGAGGAGATCGCCAGCCTCGGCGGCGTCGGCGAACTGCTCGGCCACTTCTTCGACAACCGGGGCCGCATCCTGCAGACGTCGGTGACCGCGAGAACGCTTTCCGCATCCTTCTCCGAGAACGGCAAGGACAGGATCGTCGCGATTGCCGGCGGGCCGGTGAAGACCGAGGCCATCCGCGCCGTGCTTCATAGCAACAAGCTCTACGGCCTGATCACGGACGAGCGTACGGCCCACGCATTGTTACAAGGCACCCCGTAAGAAAATCACAAAATCACAAAATCTGTGTTATATTCTGCGAAGAATGGTGTTATAGACCTCCCCACGGCGTGAAGATGGAGAACGCGGTGAAACGGGAAGAGCGCAGGCAGGAGATCATCAACCTTCTGATCGAAAGCCGGGCCGTCGAACTCGACGACATCGCGGCGCGCTTTGGCGTCTCCAAGATGACCATCCACCGCGACCTCGACGATCTCGAACGCGCCGGTGTGCTGCGAAAGGTGCGCGGCGGCGCGACGATCGATGCCGGCACCCAGTTCGAGAGCGATTTCCGGTTTCGCGAATTGCAGGAGGCCGACGTCAAGCGCGCGCTGGCGGAGACCGCAGCAGAGCTGGTCGAGCCCGGCATGACGGTCATGATCAACGACGGCTCGATGGCCTCCGTGCTCGGCGACGTGCTGGCTTTGAAAAAGCCGATCACGCTCATCACCAACAACGCGGCGATCATGGAGCGCCTGAAGGGCGTCTCCGGCGTCACGCTGATCGGCCTCGGCGGCGTCTATTCCGCAAAATTCAATGCCTATTTCGGCATCGTCACGGAAGAGGCACTGTCGCGCCTGCGCGCCGACATCGCCTTCGTTTCGGCGCCCGCCGCCACCGGCCGGCTCGCCTACCACATGGACGAGGCGGTGGTGCGCACCAAGCGGGCGATGATGAATGCCAGCCGCCAGACCTGCCTGCTGATCAACAGCCGCCGCTTCGGCCATACGGCCCTGCATGTGCTGGCCGATCTCGCGGAATTCGACACGGTCATTTCAGACAAACCCCTGCCCCACGATACCGCCGCCGAACTCGGCAGCGGCAAGACCGTGGTGACGATTGCCAAGGAGACAACGACATGACGTTCTGGGTCGGCACCAGTTGGAAGATGAACAAGACGCTTGCCGAGGCGAAGCTTTTTGCAGACGGCCTCGCTGCCGCGGATGGCGCTCGCGACCCGCGCATCCAGCGCTTCATCATCCCGCCTTTCACGGCCGTGCGCGAGGTGAAGGCGATGCTCCAAAACACCTCCGTCAAGGTCGGTGCACAGAACATGCACTGGGCCGATGAAGGCGCATGGACGGGTGAAATCTCGCCGGTGATGCTGAAAGATTGCGGCCTCGATATCGTCGAACTCGGCCATTCCGAGCGCCGCGAACATTTTGGCGAGACGGACGAGACGGTCGGCCTCAAGACGGAGGCCGCCGTGCGCCATGGCCTCGTGCCGCTGATCTGCATCGGCGAAACGCTCGCCGACCGTGAAGGCGGCCATGCGACCGAAGTGCTGGCGCAGCAGGTGCGGGGCGCGCTTGCGCGGCTCGACACGACGCAGAAACAGGCGGAAATCCTGCTCGCCTACGAACCCGTCTGGGCGATCGGTGAAAAGGGCATTCCAGCAACCGCGGATTATGCGGATGCGCGCCATGCCGAAATCGCCGAGGTTGCGGAAAGCGTCCTCGGCCGCCGCATTCCCTGCCTCTATGGCGGTTCGGTCAACCCGCAGAACTGCGAGGAGCTGATCGCCTGCCCGAACATCGACGGGCTCTTCATCGGCCGCTCAGCCTGGAAGGTTGAAGGCTATCTCGACATCCTGGCGCGCTCAGCCGCCACCATCTGAAAGGAGAATTTCCATGAAACTCGCTATTGCCGGTGACAGCGCGGGCGAAGGCCTCGCCAAGGTTCTCGCCGATCACCTGAAGGACCGCCACGACGTGCACGAAGTCTCGCGCACCGATGCCGGCCCGGATGCGTTCTACGCCACCCTCTCCGACCGGGTCGCTTCCGCCGTTATCGCCGGCGAATACGACCGCGCGATCCTCGTCTGCGGCACCGGCATCGGCGTCTGCATCTCGGCCAACAAGGTTCCGGGCATCCGCGCGGCGCTGACGCACGACACCTATTCCGCCGAGCGCGCCGCACTCTCCAACAATGCCCAGATCATCACCATGGGCGCCCGCGTCATCGGCACGGAGCTCGCCAAGGCGATCGCCGACGCCTATCTTGCCCAGACCTTCGACGAAAACGGCCGCTCGGCCGGCAACGTCCAGGCGATCAACGAGGTCGACGCCAAGTACAACGCTGGCAAATAGGCCGCGGCACACGAAGCGGAATGCGATCGCCCGATCGCGTTCCGCTCTTCGCGTAAGTTTCGACTAACCGAGAGCCGCCTCGAGCTTGCTGGCCGGCGGCGGCGCATAGCCGCCAAGCCGGGATGTGCGCATGTTGAGGCCGGCCATGGCCTCAGCGAGCTTCACCGCGCAGGTGACGCCGTCGAGCACCGGCAGGCCGTGTTCCTGCGCAAGGTCGTTCGCCAGGCCCGCCATGCCGGCGCAGCCGAGCACGATGGCCTCCGCCCGGTCCTCGCTGACCGCAAGGCCGATCTCGGCACTGATTTTTTGACGCGCGTTGGAGCCCGGCTGCTCCAGTTCCAGCACCGCCACTTCCGAAGACCGCACGCGGGCACAACGGACCGAAAGGCCATAGCGCGAAAGATTGTGCTCCAGCGCCGGCACGGAGCGTGCCAGCGTCGTCACCACGGAAAACTTGTTCGAGATCATCGAGGCGAAGTGATAGGCCGCCTCGCCGATGCCGATGACCGGCCGGTCGGTGAGGCAGCGCGCCGCATCGAGCCCGGTATCGTCGAAACAGGCGATGACCACGGCGTCGCAATCCGGATTGCTGCGGATGGTGGAAAGCAGGCCGGCGAGGCTCATCGCCTCGTCGAAATAGCCCTCGATGGAGACCGGGCCGTGCGCCGGGTTGACGGCTACGATCTCGGTGCCGGGGGAAGCGGCGTTGCGCGCCGCCGCCCCGATATGCGCCGTCATCGATGCGGTCGTGTTGGGGTTGATGACGAGGATTTTCATGTCAGAGTTCGCCTCCGAGGTAGGCAGCCTTGATGCGGTCGTCGTTCATCAGGTCCTTGGAATTGCCTGATAGCGCGATCGACCCGGTGGAAAGGGCGTAAGCGCGGTTGGAGATGGAGAGCGCCATGCGGCTGTTCTGCTCGACGAGCAGGATGGAGACCTTCTCGTCGCGGCTGATGGCAACGATGGCGCGCGCAATGTCCTGCACCAGCTTCGGCGCAATGCCGAGCGAGGGCTCGTCCAGCAGCAGGAGTTTCGGGCGGGCCATCAGCGCCCGGCCGATCACCATCATCTGCTGCTCGCCGCCCGACATGGTGCTGGCCTGCTGGTGATAACGCTCGCGCAGGCGCGGAAAACGCGTCAGCACGTTTTCCAAGGTCTGCTCGATTTCCGCCTTGTCCGAGCGGGTGAAGGCGCCCATCAGCAGGTTGTCCTTCACCGACATCAGCGGGAAGGCGCGCCGCCCCTCCGGCACCATGGAGATGCCCTTGCGCACGACATCGGCGGCCGACGTGCCGTCGAGCCGTTCGCCCTGGTATAGGATCTGGCCGGACTTGATGCCCCGAAGACCGGTGATCGCCCGCAGGATCGAGGACTTGCCCGCCCCGTTCGCGCCGATCAGCGCGACCGTTTCGCCTTCCGCAACGTCGATAGAGACGCCCTTCAGCGCGTAGATGTGGTCGTAGTAGAGCTCGACATTCTCAACACTCAAGATCTTGGTCATGGCTTACATCCCGATCGCAGCATCTTCGGAACCGAGATAGGCTTCGATCACCTTCTCGTTCTCGCGGATTTCCTGGGGCGTGCCTTCGGCGATCTTCTGCCCGAAGTTGATGCACACGATGCGGTCGCTGATCTTCATCACCGCGGGCATGTCGTGCTCCACGAGGAGAACGGTGACGCCACGCTCGTCGCGAAGCCGGCGGACAAGGCCCACCATCTTCATCGTCTCGTCGTGGTTCATGCCGGCGAAGGGTTCGTCGAGCAGGATGACCTTCGGATCGGTGGCAAGGCCGATGGCCATGCCGAGCGCGCGCAGGTGCCCCTGCGGCAGGTTGGAGGCGAGCTCGTTGCGGATCGCCTGGAGCCCGAGGAAGTCGACGATATCGTCTGCCGAGGAGGCAAAGGCCGCCTCGTCTTCCTTCGCCTGTTTCGTGCCGAGGAAGAAGCCGAAGAGGCTCGCCTTGGACCGCAGGTGATGGGAGACGATGATGTTCTCGCGCACCGTCATGGAGCGGAAGATCGTCGTTTCCTGGAAGGTGCGCACGACCCCCATCTGCGCGACCTTGTGGGGCGCGAGGCTGGAGATGCGCCCGCCGTTGAAGAGCACCTCGCCGGAGGTCGCCGGCACGAAGGAGGAGATCAGCTTGAACAGCGTCGATTTGCCGGCGCCGTTCGGACCGATCACCGAGAGGATTTCCCCCGCCTTCACGTCGAAGGAAACATCGTTGACCGCGGTGAGGCCGCCATAGCGCTTGGTGATGTTCTTGATTTGCAGGATGGGTGTCATCTGCTGCCCTCCTTCTTGTCGAGAAGACTCAAGACACCGTTCGGCAGGACCAGCATGAGCAGGATCATGACGCCGGAGTAGATGAGGAGCTGGTATTCGCGGGCGATCGACAGCAGGTCCCAGCCGAAATAGAGGAGCAGCGTGCCGAGCATCGGGCCGAAGACGTAACCGAGGCCGCCGAGGAAGCAGTAGAGCATGAAGTTCACGCTATCGGCGACCACGAAGGAAGACGGATAGATCGACTGCGCGATGGAGGCGAACATGGCGCCCGCAATGCCGCCGAAGAACGAGGAGATCGCATAGGCGAGCACCCGCAGATAGGCGGTGTTGACACCGATCGAGGCCGACAGTTCCTCGTTCTGCTGGAGGCTGCGGCAGAGATGCCCGAGCCGCGAGTTCACGATGCGCCAGAGCACCAGGTAGGTGATGATCATCAGGAGCACGGCCATGATGTAGAAGCCGAAGCGCGGATTGGACAGCGTTCCGAAGGCCGGGATGATCGTCAGGCCGAAGATCGACAGTTCGCCGGGCAGCGGGATGGAGGTGATGCCCTTCGCGCCGTTGGTGATGGGAAGGGCGAGTGCCGTGAGGCGCGCGACCTCGGTCAATACCAGCGTGACCATGGCGAAGTAGACGCCGCGGAGCCTGAGGATAGGAAAGCCGATCGCCACCGAAATGATGGCGCAGAACAGGCCCGCCAGCGGCAGCGTCAACCAGAAGGAGACGTTCGCCTGGGTGACGAGGATGGTCGACACATAGCCGCCGATCAGGGCATAGGCGCCCTGGCCGATATTGATGCGGCCGATATAGAAGGTGAGCCAGACGCCGGCAGCACCGACGGAAAGAAGTGCTACCGAAGTCAGCGTGTAGAAGAAGTCCCAGCGTCCCGTGGCGCTGATGAACAGCGGCACCAGCACGAAGACGACGACGAGGAAGGCGATAAAGCCAAGGAGTTTTTTACCGATCATCGCCTCAACCCCACGGCTTGCCCATCAGCCCCTGCGGGCGGACGGCCAGGAACACCATCAACGAGGCGAAGATGACGAGGTAGGTGATATCGCCATAGGCGGACAGCACGGTGAGGCCGACGCTCTCCATCATGCCGAGGATGAACCCGCCGGCAATCGCGCCGGAAATCACGCCCGCACCGCCGATCATGATCATCAGGAAGGCCTTGACCGAGGTCGGGCCACCCATGCCGAGATTGACGCCGGTGATCGTGACGAGCAGCCCGCCGACCAGGCCGGCCAGCATGGCGCCGAGCGCGAAGCCGATCATCGAGTAACGGGAGACATTCACGCCCATCAACTGGGCGGCTACCTTGTCCTGGGCGAGTGCGCGCATGGCGCGGCCGGTCCGGGAGTAGTGCATGAAGGCGATGAAGGCCACGATCAGCAGGATGGCGAGAACGCCGATCAGGATACGGTCATAAGGCATGATGATGCGCATATCGAGATTGAGCACGCCGTTGACGATCTTCGGCACGCCGCGCTGCTTTTCGCCGAAGAACAGCAGGATGACGGCATCGAGGAAGAAGGCGATGCCCGCCGCAAGCAGCATGGTCGATTCATCGCGTTTTGAGCGGCGCACCACCGGCGCGAAGAGGAATTTCTCGATGGCCGCGCCCATGACCGCAAGCACGATCGCCGAGGCGAAGAGGCCGACGATGAAGGGCAGGCCGAGCTGCACGACGACCGTGTAGGTGACGAAGCCGCCGAAGACGTACATCTGCCCGTGGGCGAAGTTCAGCACGTTCATCAGCGAGAAGATCAGCGTCAGACCAAGGGCGATCAACGCATATTGCGCCCCGAGGTAGAGACCGTTGGCGATTATCTGTTCCATCGTGAGCCTCCAATGGAAGGTTCAGGCAAAGAGGGATCCGGCCGGAACTGCACGCGCGGTCCGGATCCCGTTTCTTTGTAAAGTCCTAGGCTCGGATCAGTCGACCTGGCCGACGAACAGCGTCTCGAACTTGCCACCCTTGTACTCGTTCACGACGAGCGGAACGGAGACCTGGCGCTTCTGGCCGAAGGAGGTCATGCCGACATATTTCAGCTTGGCGTCGCCCTTCATGAAGGGGTTCGCGGCTTCGAACGTGTCCATCGTCTTCTTGAATTCATCGACATTCTCGATGGCCGCGGGGTTCGCCTTCAGCGTCTCGAGGATGTATTCGAGCGCATAGACCTTGGTGTTCGACTCGTCGTTATATTCGCCGAACATCTTCGTATAGCGGTCGACGAATTCCGTCATCGTTTCACTGGCAAGCTCCGGCGTGGACGCACCGCCGACGGAGATGAAGCCGTCCGCGAGTTCGCCCGCACCTTCCTGCAGGACGCTCGCATCCTGGCCGGTTTCCGTCGAGATGAGGCCGGTATAACCGAGCTCGCGCGCCGAGCGGATGAGCTGCGGCGCATTGGCCGGCGACACGCCGGAAAGCACCAGCAGGTCCGGCGACGCCTGGATGACGGGCAGCAGAACCGGCGTGAAGTCGGTCGTATCCACCTGGTAGGTCACGTTGCCGGAGACGACTTCCAGCCCGAGCGCCTCGGCGGCGGCAATGCCGGATTCACGCTGGCTGAGCGGGTCGGATTCGTTGGCGGCAACGAAGGCCACCTTCTTCACGCCCTTGTTTTCCTTTAGGAACTTGTAGATGGCGGGACCGGACTGGTAGTTCGCCACCATGCCGAGGATCGCGTTCGATGCCGGCGCGGTGAAGAGTTCCTTCGGGAAGGCATACGGGAAGTACATGATGCCGTTCTGTTCGGCGACCGGGCGAACGGCCGCAGCACCGTCATCGACGTTCGGGCCGACGACGTAATGCACGCCGTCCTGCGCCATCTTTTCCATGCCGGCGATGGCACGCTTGGGGTCCTTCTGGTCGTCGAAGGGGACGATTTCGATATTATAGGTCTTGTCGCCGATCTTGACGCCGCCGAGCTCGTTCAGCCAGGCCGCCCGGGTTTCCATCGAGCGCTGGTTGGAAACGCCCCAGGATGCGGCCGGGCCGGAGGTGACGCCGACGAAGCCGATCTTCAGCGTCGCGTTCTGGGCATAAGCCATGAGCGGCAGCGACAGGACGGTCGCTGCGGCAAGGGCGGAAAATTTCAGGAATGTGCGCTTTTGCATGATGTTCCACTTCCTCTGGGCCATTGATCTGTTTTCTATTGGCGAGCGGGCCGCTGAGCGCGGCCTCATTCGGCCTTTGGCATGGGCATTACGCGCATTGTTAACGATCCTGTCAAGGGGTTGTGAACAAGACATTTTGATCATGTCAACGAAATCGCGGCTTGTTGGTGAACCGAATGCGACATATTAGATGGATCATGCGAGTGCAGGCGGAGCGTATCGAGGTAAACGGCAGTGGTTGAACTCAGCAGCGGAGCGCCCTTCGAAGCGGACGAGATCGACGAGAGCGATATCGTCGAGCGTATTTTCGAAGCGGTCATCGAACAGCGGTTGCCCCCAGGCACGAAATTGTCGGAATCCGCCCTGTGCGATGCCTTCGGCGTCGGGCGCATGCGCATCCGGCGCAGCCTGCTGCTGCTCGCCAGCCGCGAGGTCGTGGAACTGCACGCCAACCGCGGCGCCTTCGTCGCCTCGCCGACGCCCGAGCAGGCGCGCGAGGTCTTCGAGGCCCGCCTGGCGCTGGAGCCGAACATCGCGCGCCTCGCCGTCCACCGTGCCTCGGAGGAGGATATCTCTGCGCTGACGCGCCACCTCGAAATGGAATATGTCGCGCACAAGGAGCGGCGGCGCCACGATGCGATCCGCCTTTCCGGCCAGTTCCACACCCTGATGGCGCAGGTCGCCGGCAATGCCATCCTCATCCGCACGATGAAGGAGTTGGTGACCCGCACCTCGCTGATCATCGGCCTTTTCGGCTCCGGCGTCAGCAATTGTCGCGACGACGATCACGCGGCGATCGTCGGGGCGTTTCACACGCGGGATGCGGAAAAGGCGGCGTGGATGATGACGCTCCACCTGCGGCACATCCAGAACCACCTGGAACTCGGTGCGAAAACCACGGATTCCGTCGACCTCATGGCGCTTTTCGGCAAGGCGTGAGGCGGCTTACGGAACCCGCATCAGCGCCTGGCCATCCGCATCGGTGACGAGCACGCTGACCTTTTCGGTCACCGCGATTTCCCGCACGATCCGCCGCGCATAGGCGGCTGCAGCCGCCGTGTCATCAAGGATGATGCCCTTCTCGTCCCGCAAGGTCTCGGTGTCGTTGGATATGTGGAAATAGAACCTGGGCATCCCGGCAGGAACTTGCGTTTCATCAGTTTTGAGCATGTTCCTCGCTCTTGGCATAAAACCTCCGACCGCAATATTGATAAAAAATCACTGTGTTGAGATGAGCTTTCCGGTCGCTAGCGGGGCACTTCCACGCGGATAGCGGGATCGAAACGGTAGCGTGTCGTCGCGACGACCTTGTAGCCGTTCACCTCCGCATTGGAGACGACCGCCACCGGCAGGCGGGTCGCGGGATCAAACCAGGCGGTCACCCGGCTTTCCAGCACGCCGACCGTCTGGTTGAAGACGAAGCGTTCATGCGGCTTGCCCTCGAACGCCGCCTCGCCCGGGCATTCGAAATCCTGCGCATCCCGGTCGTAGACATAACGATCGGCGATGACGCCTTGCAGCGCCAGCGTCCGCTGCTCGGCCGGCATCGGCGTCCACTGTCCTGCCGCGAGCGTCCAGCCCTCCTCGCCGATCAGGATGAAATCAGCCTGGGTGTTGAGCCCGGAGGTCTTCATGCGCAGGCCATCCGTCAGGTCGAACAGCGACGAAGAGGCCATGTGCTTGACCACGCTGCCCTCGAGCGAAAGCACATCCGCCGAAACCTCCAGCGCATAACGCGCGGTGTCACGCCGCTGGCTGTTGATCGCGTTGAAATCGGCAAGGCAATCCGCCCGACCGGCCTCTGCCCCCAAGACCGCCAGCAGACCCCCAAGAAAAACCGTTCTGGCTTGCAAAGCCCTCTCCCATGCAAACAGCAGCGCTCCTGCGCATCCAGACAGGTGACGCCTCAAGCCGTGCTGCTATTCGCCGGCGCCGCAAATTCGTGCCGCGAAGGCTGAGTGATGTATAAAATGGATGTATAGAGATTAAATTCAGTGAATTAAACTCAACAACTTGAGTTTTTCTCAACAAAATCCGAAAGAGACGGCATATTTCTTAGCATTATTGACGATCTATAAGACAGTTAATTCAAACTTTAATTACAACTTAACAATTAACGCAAATATTGACAGCACAAGCCCTTCGCTTGCCATGATGGCATCTTCGCGTGCGATGCAGAGTGTTGCGCGTTACCAGCATCAGTCGGCGGCCTTACACAGGTCGCGTTGCCGATATGGAGGGGGCGATGTTGATCATCCCGGCTTCCGCCATCCTCACGAGGCAACCATGTCTTTCCTACAAAATGCCAAGATCATCACCAAAGTGCTGGCACCGCTCATCATGTTGAGCGTCATCACGATTACCAGCACCTTTTATTTATCTTGGAATTACCTCAAGGCCGATTCGGCCTATAGCGAATTCCTAGCGACCGACAACAAGGCGACCTTGTTGGTCGCAAGGGCCAATACAAGCATTCATACGATAATCTATATTGCCTACAAAGTGGTCGTGTATGACGCGAACTCGCCGCAAATGCCCGGGCTGAAACAAAGCTATTCCGAAAATGCCAAAATTGCGATCGAGCAGCTCGAGACAGCCAAAGAGCGAATGCCTGCAGAAGCAATGGATATCCAGGCGTTTGCAGACGCGACCCGAGCCATAATAGTCGAACTGGACAAAGCCGTCGAATACGCATCAAGAAACAAGAACGACGAAGCGCTGGTCATTCTCGCGCGGCAGGATGAGGAAATCATCAAGCTCCGGAAGAGCATTGCCGCCTGGGTCGAGACCGGCATCGCGTCCGTCGATGCGCAGTCGGAGACATTGACCACCGATGCCCACTTCACGGTTGATACATCGCTAGTCGTCTTGGGCGTCGTTCTTCTCGCTGCAATCATCGCCTCTCTGGCAGTAACGATCTATGGCATCACCAGGCCGGTCAATGCCCTGCGCCAACGCATGCTCACACTTGCGGAGGGCGAGACGGCAGCACCGGTCTCTGGGCTCGCCCGCAAGGACGAGGTCGGCCAGATGGCGGCCGCTGTCGCCGTCTTCCGCGACAATGCGATCGAGCGCATCCGGCTCGAACAGGAAGCCGAGGCGAACCGCGGGCTTTCCGAGCAGGAACGCCGCCAGCGCGAGGAGCAGAAGGCACTGGAGGCAGCAACCATCCAGCACGCCGTCGACGCACTCGCCACCGGCTTGGAACGCCTCTCCGGCGGCGACATGACCCACCGCATCGAGCAGCCCTTCGGCCTTAATCTCGATGGCCTGCGCAGCAACTTCAACGACTCGATGCTCAAGCTCCAGACGACCCTGCGCCGTGTCGAGCAAAGCACCCGCAGCATCAATGCTGGCGCCAACGAAATGCGCTCCGGCGCCGACGATCTGGCGCGCCGCACCGAACAGCAGGCCGCTTCCGTCGAAGAAACGGCAGCCGCACTGGAAGAGATCACCACCGCCGTCAAGGACTCCGCCCGCCGCGCGGAAGAGGCCGGCAGTCTCGTCGCCCGCACCCGCGCGGGAGCTGAACGTTCCGGCATCGTCGTCGGCGACGCGATCGAGGCAATGCAGCTCATCGAAAAGTCCTCCGGCGAGATCACCAACATCATCAGCGTGATCGACGAAATCGCCTTCCAGACCAACCTTCTTGCGCTCAATGCCGGCGTCGAGGCGGCACGGGCGGGCGAGGCCGGCAAGGGCTTTGCCGTCGTCGCCCAGGAAGTCCGCGAACTGGCACAGCGCTCGGCGGCAGCCGCCAAGGACATCAAGAACCTGATCAGCGCATCCAGCCTGCAAGTTCAGGCAGGCGTGCAGAAGGTGCGTGAAACCGGTGCGGCCCTCGGCACGATCGCCACGGAAGTGCAAGAGATCAACCGCAACGTCTCGGCCATCGTCGAGGCGGCGCGCGAACAGTCGATCGGCCTCCAGGAGATCAACACCGCGGTGAATTCGATGGACCAGGGCACGCAGCAGAATGCGGCGATGGTCGAGCAGACGACGGCGGCGACGCACAGCCTCTCCACCGATGTCTCGACGCTCTCGCAACTTCTGGCGCAGTTCAAGCTGGACGAGCGCCAAAGCGGGCCTGCCGCGGTGACGGCGATGAACCCCGCTGCCGCGAAAGCCTCCCCCGCCCGCACGCTCGCCCGCAAGGTGGCGACCGCCTTCTCGAACTCTTCCGCCCTCGCCCAGGCTCCACAAGGCGATCAGTGGGAGGAGTTCTGAGCGGCATGGGGAGAGTGGCCTCCCGCTCTCCCCATGCCTTGCCTGATCTAAGAGAAGACTGGAGATCCCATGTCCAATGTCCTCGCCTTCCCCACTGCCCAGCTGATCACGGAAAAGCAGGGTAATCTGTTCGACGAAACGCAGATCCACGCCTATGCCATACGGCATCCAGATCGGGTGACGGACATGACCAACAAGCTGCGCCTCGCAGCCAGGGCTGCCCTGATCCTGCATGCGCTCATGAACGATATAAACACGCAGCTCAGCTCGTAGCGAGAAAGTCCGGGCCGCAGCATTCTGCGGCCCGGATAATGATGTTTACTGGCCGCCCCAGGCCGCCGGATAATCGGGCAGCTTCTCGCAGCCGCACATGGCGTGATGCAGCGGCGGCATCTTGTCGTTGACATACTGGTCGAGCGTTTCAGCCGTGATGGACGGCTGCGGCATCACCCATTCCGGACCCGGCACCGCTTCGCCCTTCAGCACCTTGACGGCCGCGATGATCGGCGTGCGCCACTGGTAGGTTGGATAGGTCGGCGCGATCGCCTTGAAGCCCTCGGCCTTCCATTTCATCAGGAAATCCTGCTGGTCCTCGCCGGTGATGATCGGCAGCGGCAGGCCGGAATCCTCGAAGGCTTCGAGCGCCGCGACGGCCGTCGCGCCGGCGTCCATCCAGATCGCATCGATCGAACCGCGTTGCAGATAATCCTCGACGATCGACTTGGTCTTGGCATTGTCACCCTCGGTGAATTCCTCGCCGATGACGTTCAGCCCCTTCTCCTTGAAGATGCGCTTGGCCGCCGAGGCGCGGGTTTCCAGAACATCGACGCCGGGCACGATGCGCAGCATCAGCACGTGGGCGCCGGCCGGTGCGGTCGCCGCCACGAACTCGCCGGCCTGGATGCCGAAGCCGTAGCCGCCGACCGGGTGGATGAAGGTCACCGGGCACTTGGTGTTGACGCCGCGATCGAAGACGATGACCGGCAGCTTGGCGCAGGCTTTTTCGACGGCGGGCGTCAGCGCCGCGGTGGTGTTCGGCGAGACGATCAGCACCGAGCACTTGCCGCCGTTGATCAGGTCATCGATGTCGGAAATCTGCTTGTCGTCCGAGCCCTCGGCATCGACATGGATGAGTTCCTTGATCTCCGGATGCAGCTTCACCTCAGCCTGCATGTTGGTCCAGCCGGTCACGCGCCAGGCATTGTTCACGCCGGCATTGGAAAAGCAGATCGTGTAGGGACCTTCCTTCTTGTACTGCGCGGTGTCGGCCATCTGGTCACCGTAATATTGCACCCAGGGCTCCCCCTCCGGGCCATTGGCCTTCGCCGTCAGCATCTCGCGCTGCCGGGCAAATTCCGCGGGATCGTCGAAGTTTAGCTGTTGGGCCTGCGCGGTGCTGGCAAAGAGGGCAGCCGAAAGGGCGGCGGTCAGCAGTTTTTTCATGTCTCACTCCCATTTGATCATGATGTTCAGGTTCCTCCCGACGGCCATGCGGCCGGCGAAATTCAGGTCCCGCCGGCGCGGTTGCGCCGGTAGGTGGCAAGCACGACCGCGACGATCAGGATCACGCCCTGCACGACGTCGCGCACCGGTTTCGGCAAGCCGATGAAGTTGAGCAGCGTGAAGATCGCCGTCAGCGTCAGCGCGCCGGCAATCGAGGCCGGCACCGAGCCGCGCCCGCCCAGAAGCTGCGCGCCGCCGATGACGCAGGCGGTGATCGCCTGCAATTCGTAGCCGACGCCGACATCCGTCGAGACCCCGGCAAAGCCGCCAAGCAGGATGCCGGCCGTCACCGCGCTCAGCGACGAGATGACGAAGGCGATGATACGCACCCGCTCCAGGGGAACGCCCGACATCTGCGCCGCCCGCGGATTATCGCCGATCGCATGCAGCAGACGCCCGAGATTGGTGCGGTGCATGAGCCAGAACAGGCAGAGCCCGACCACGATGAGCACCAGCAGCGCCACCGGCAAGAACTGGATGAGCGGAATGCCCTGGATATTGGTGCGCCCGAAGAAGCGGAACGTCTCCGGCAGGTAGCCGCGCGGCGAGCCGCTCGACCACATGAAGGCCGCCCCGTTCAGCGTGATCATCATGCCGAGTGTGGCGATCAGCGAGGGCACGCGCAGATAGCTGACGACGAGCCCATTGACCACACCGACGGCAAGCCCGACCGCATACATGACCGGGATCACCCACCAGGTCGCATCGGCATTGTTGTTGAGCAGCACGGAGGAGCCGACCACCGTCAGCGTGATCACCGAGCCGACGGAAAGATCGAAGCCGCCCGAGACGATGACGTAGATCTGCCCTGCGGCGAGGATCGCCAGCGGTGCGGCCCGCTTCAGGAAATTCATGTAGCCGGTAGGCTCGACGAAATTCGGGTTGGACAGCGTGATGGCGACAAGCAGCGCTGCAAGCACGAAGAAGACGGGATTGATCTTCGGCAGGCGGCCGCCCCTTGCGGCGCCCGGCGCCTTTGCGGAACCGACGGTTTCCTGGATCATGCCACTATCCTCTTCGAACGCACGGCGTAGAAGGCAACGGCGGCGACGATGATGATGCCGCGCATCACCTGCTTGGCGAAGGCATCGACGCCGGCGAGATTGAAGATCGAATCGATCAGCGAGAAGATGATGACGCCCGCCACGGTGCCCCATATGCCGCCCTTGCCGCCGGAAAGGATCGTGCCGCCGATGACGACCACCGCGATCGATTCCAGATCATAGGCACCCTCCGTGCCGATCCATGGCGAGCCGGATTTCAGGCGGCTTGCGAGATAGAGGCCGGCGAGCGAAGCGCAGAGGCTGCAGATGATGTGGCTCGCCATCACCACACGCGCGGTCTTGATGCCGGCGGCGCGCGCCGTGTCGCGATTGCCGCCGACCGAATAGATGTTCGAGCCGAAGCGGGTAAAGCGCAGCACAGCCCAGGCTGCCAGCACCAGAAGCGCCAGCACGATGAGGCTCACCGGCAGGCCAAGCACTTCGCCATAGGCGAAATACTGGAACGCATCCGGCACCGAGCCGCCGAAACGGCCATGGAAGGAGGCGAGGCAGCCCTGGATGATCAGTGCCATGCCGAGCGTCGCGATCAGCGGATTGACCTCCAGCTTGGTGATCAGCAGCCCGTTCAGCGTGCCGACCACGGCGCCCATCAGCAGCACGGCGAGGACCGCAGGCACCATCATCGCCGGGTCGCCGTTCATGATCGCCGAGGAGACGACCGCGGACGCCGAGATCAGATGCGCCACCGAGAGGTCGATCGAGCCGACGAGGATCGCAAAGGTCTGGCCGACGGCGGTAATGCCGAGCGCGATGGAGCGGTTGAGGATGGAGACTGCCGCTTCCGGTGTCAGGAACCGCGTGTGGCCCAGGCTGAGCGCAATCGCGATATAGATGGCGAGTGCTGCGGCAAGCAGCAAAGCCGGTGCGTAGCGCTCCATGCGCCAGGCGGGACGTTTGGTGAGGGTCGCCGTGTTCATGCCGCCACCGCCTCTTCGCCGGTTGCGGCGAGCATGACATCGGCCTCCGAGACGCCGCGCGGGAACGCAGCCACGAGTTCGCCGGCGCGCATGACGAGGATGCGGTCAGCCGCGCCCAGCACCTCCGGCAGATCGGACGACACCATCATGATCGCCGTGCCCTTGCGCGCCAGATCACGCATCAGGTGATAGATGCCGGCCTTGGCATTGACGTCGATGCCGCGTGTCGGCTCGATGAAGATCAGCAGCCGGGGCGCCAGCGCCAGCCAGCGCGCGACGATTGCCTTCTGCTGGTTGCCGCCGGAGAGCGCCTTGATCTCCTGCGAAAAACTGCCGGCCCTGACATCGAGTTCGTGCAGCAGCTTGTCCATCTCTTCAGCGGAGGCAAAGGGCGTCGCGTCGGCCTTGCCCGCAAGGCCGGAAAGCGCCCGCGCCGTCAGCAAACCGTTGTCCGAAACCGACTGCATCAACACCAGCCCCTCGGCCTTGCGGTCTCCCGGCAGGAGGCCAATGCCGGCGCGGATCGCGTCACGCGGATTGGTGAAGCGCGCCGGCTTGCCGGCAAGCTCGACCTCGCCTTCGGTGAAGGGCGCAAAACCGAAGATCGCCTGGGCCAGCGCCACGCGCCCCGCCCCCTGCAATCCGGCAAAACCGACGATCTCGCCCGCGCGCAGCTCGAAGGAAATGTCCTTCAGCCGCTCATTGCCGGCATGGCGTACGGACAGCACGACCTCGCCGATCTCCTGCGGCGTCGCCGGTGCCGCATAGAAATCGCCGATATCGCGGCCGACCATGGCGCGCACGATTGTGTCGGGCTCCGGCACATGGTCGAAACTCGCCGCCGTCTCGCCGTCCTTCAGCACGGTCACCCGGTCGGCAAGCCGCGTGATCTCGCGCATGCGGTGGGTAATGTAGACGATCGCCACGCCCCGCTTCTTCAGCGTATCGACGAGGCCGAACAGCACCTCGCATTCCGCCTCATTGAGCGCCGCGGTCGGCTCGTCCATCACGATCACCTTCGCATCGAGCGATACCGCCTTGGCAATCTCGACCAGCTGCTGGCTCGCGACATCGAGATCGGCGACGACCGTATCGGGCTCGATGCGGTGCGCCGAGCCGAACAGTGCCAGCACGCGCCGCGCCTCCGCATTCATCGCCTTGTGGTCGATCAGGCCAAGCCGCGTGGGCTCGCGGCCGAGAAAGATGTTCTGCGCCACCGTGCGCTCCGGCAGCAGGGAGAATTCCTGGTAGATGACCGCAATGCCGGCGCGGATCGCCTCCAGCGGATGGCTGAAATGCCGCTCCTCGCCGCCGACGACGACGGCGCCGCCATCCAGCCGGTAGACGCCGGAGAGGATCTTCATCAGCGTCGACTTGCCGGCGCCGTTTTCGCCGGCCAGCGCGTGCACCTCGCCCGGATAGGCCGAAAAACTGACGCTCTTCAGCGCCTTCACGCCGGGAAAACTCTTGGTGATGCCGCGCATCTCGATTGCGGGACTAATCATGCTGCTGCCCATGTCTTGCGAATGAACGTTGCGCTTTCGGAGAAAAGCGTCTCGAAATCCGGAAACAGCGGCCGCCAGACGCGGGTCGCCGTCGCGATGGCCGGCAGGCCGGCCCCGAAAGCCTCAAGCGTCAACCAGCCGTCATAACCGATCTCCTTCAGCACGGTGAACATGGCCGGGAAATCTATGTGCCCGCGCCCGGGGATGCCACGGTCGTTTTCCGAGACATGGAAGACGCCGATATCCGGGCCGATGAGCCGGATCGCCTCCTCCGGCCGGCGCTCCTCCACATTGGCGTGGAAAGTGTCGTACATGATCTTGAAGGCAGGATGCCCGACGCGATCGACATAGGCGCGGGCCTGCTCCATCGTGTTGAGGTAATAGGTCTCGAAACGGTTGAGCGGCTCCAGGCTCAGAAGCATGCCGTTCGCCGCCGCCCGCTCCGCCAGTGCCCGGTGCGCATCCGCTCCGTACTTCAGTTCGTCCTCGCTTGCACCCGCGCCGGTGAAAAAGCCGATCGGCGCATGGAACGGCCCGCCCATGCTTTCGGCGCCCAGCGCAATGGCGCAATCCAGCGCCCAGTCGAGATGGGCAAGGCCCCGCGCCCGCACCTCGGCATCGCCGCTGACGGGATTGGCCTCTGGCGTCGGCACGATCGACGTGGTCGACCGGGCGAGGCCGAGCGTATCCAGCTCCTTGCCGAGGCGCTCGTAGTGGCCGATCTCACCTTTCAGAACCGGAACCTCGATGCCGTCATAACCGAGGTCGCGCAGACGCCCGATGCTTTCGAGATGCCGGTCATCGACGAAATCCGTCAGGCACAGCAGGTTGATGCCGAGTTTCATGGCGCGCTCAATGCAGCTTGATGCCGAGATCGCGGCAGATGCCGCGGATCCAGGCGAGCGATTTCTCGATCATCGGCCCGGCCGTCCCTTCGCATTCGAGGCTCAGCACGCCGTCATAACCATGGTCGCGAAGCTGGGCGAGGCAGGCCTTGATGTTCTCAGCGTTGATGCCGTCGCCGAGCGCGCAATGGCTGACCGCAATGCCGGTCTGCCCGCCGCGCACCGCATCCGCCAACGATTGCGACACGTCCTTGACGTGCACATGGCTGACCTTGTCGATGAAGCGCGGCAGGAATTCCGTCGGCTCCTGGCCGGCGATAAACGTATTGCCGGTGTCCATGTTCATGCGCAGCCATTTCGAATCGACGAAGGCCAGCATGCGCGCCATGAATTCGGGGCGGGTCGTGAAATGGCCGTGCGGCTCGATGTTGACGATGATCTCGTGCGCCTCCGCAACCTCGATGATCTTCTCGTAGCTGCGCTTCATCAGCGCCATCGATTCCTCTTCGCTCAAGCCCGCCGGCATGTGCAGCCCGTCGGTCGTATCGACACAGGGGCTGCCGGCCTGCGCGGCCCAGGCGATCGATTTCAGCACATAGGGCACGCCCCGCAGCGGGCCATCCTCGCCGGAAAGCGGATAAGCGGCATCGACCTGGGAGAAGCGCACGCCGTAGCGATCCATCTTGCGGCGCAGCAGCGCGGGGTCCTCGTAGAGCGCGACATGCGGCTGGTAGCCGAGGCCATGGATCCAGCTCACGCCGTCGATCAGGCCGCACTCGATGAAGTGCACATCGTTGTCGCTCGCCCACTGCAAGCATTTTTCGAACGACCAGTAGGCCGAGTTGAACGCGTCCGTGTGGAAGCCTATCCGCACCGGCAAATCCTCCCTGATTCTCCCTCATGCCGTTGAGTTTCAACGGCAAATCACCAGCGCCTCCATTTGTCGCTTGATGATGTCCCAGCATTGCGCAATAAATCGCTGCCGGCGTTCGAAATAGACGACCGGTAAATTTCAGACATCGACGGAGGGGAGCGATGACGAAGGGCAGCAACGAACGGGCCGTCAACCGGCCGGCGGTTTTCCGCGAGCCGGGTGCCCTGCTCTATGCCGGCAATTGCCAGGACCTGATGAAGGCCTCGCTTGCCGGGCAGGTCTCGCTCAATGCCTGGACGCGGCGCGGCTATCCGGGCATCGACCTCGGCAACGCGCTGCCGCAGGTCTGCTCCGTCGGCGGCTGGGATGCGACGATCCCGCAGGATTGGGGCCTGCGCGAACATTGCAACGAGGGCGTCAAGATCGCCTATCTCGCCCGCGGTTCGCTGGCGATCACCATGGACGGCCGCAGGACGGTCATCAACGAGGGCCAGATGTTCGTCGTGCGGCCCTGGCAGCTGCATGCGCTCGGCGATCCGAATATCGGCGCCAGCCACATCATCTGGGTGCTGATGGACATGGGCGTGCGCCGGCCGCACGAAACCTGGCTCTGGCCGGACTGGATCGGCTGGCCGGAGCGCGACCGTAAGCGGCTGAGCGAGCTGCTGTCGAAAAACGAACAGCTCTCCTACCTCGCCTCGCGCGACGTCGCGCGCACCTTCCTGGAAATCCACGAGGTGGTGGCGGGCCGCGATATCGACGGGGGAGAGGCGCGCCTGCGCCTGCTGATCTCGATGATGCTGCTGCAATTCCGCCAGATGCTGGAAAGCCAGTCGCCCGTGCTGGACCTCGCGCTGGCAAGCTCCAAGCGCACGGTGGAAATCTTCCTGAAGCGGCTGAAACACGCGCTTGATGAAGACTGGACGCTGGAGAACATGGCAGCGGAGTGTAACCTATCACGCACCCAGTTCACCCAGCACTGCCAGGTGCTGACCAACATGACGCCGGTGCGCTATCTCCAGATGCTGCGGCTCAATGCTGCGCGGCAATTGCTGGAAAGCGGCCAGCAGACCGTCACCAACATCGCCTATGACTGCGGCTTCTCCTCCAGCCAGTATTTTGCGACCTGCTACAAGAAACGCTTCGGCTTTTCCCCGATCGAGACACCGCGCCAGCAGGCTCACATGAACGGCTAACTCAAAAATGCTCGGCGACCCAGGGCGGCGGGCCGGCAAAAATGCGGTCCGCGAGCACAACCGCCTCGGGATCGCCGTCGACATGGCCGGCACGGTGCAGGAAGCTCGCTGAGCGGAAGCCGGAGAACAGGCTTGGAAGCTGGGCCGCTTCGATCGACAGCGACGGTCCCTCTCCACGACCGGGCGTGCAGCTTGCCTTGCCGTCGCGAAGGGCAAGATGCAGGACCTGCGGCTCGTCCCCTTCGATCGTAAGCGTCAAATTACCATCGTCGCAAGCATAACCCCGCGCGTTCAGGGCAGCGATGGGGTCCAGCACACGCATGAGAAACTCTTCCTGGTGGACCTGCGACCATCCCTTGTCCGGCATGGCGAAGACCAGCGCATCCTGCGGCGCGCCGTGCCAGCGCACCGTGCGATAGACCGTCGAGAAGGTGCCGATGAATTTCAAGATCTGTCGCGCGGCCGCGCCATTGAGCGCCGCCCAATCGCGGATTTCCAGGACGTCTTCACTGGGTGTCTCGATCACCACATAGCCTTCGTCATCGCCCAGGACGAAGACGGAGGGTATGTATGTCGTTTCGTCAAGGCGGGCGTTCCAGTGCGCGTCGTTGCGGTCGAGCAGGCCGGCCTCGTTGCGGCAGGCGCGCCGGTAGATCGGGTCGAGAACGGCCTGCGCCTCGGCGAGCGGTATGCGGCGGACGCGGATATCCTGCCGGATCTTGTAGAATTCCGCGGTTTGCGCCTCGTAGATCATCTCGTGGCCAGCGAGGTTGAAGCCGGAGCGGCGGTAGACCGGGCGCGTCGAGGCAAAGAGGCTGGCGAGGCAGGCGCCACCCTTGCGCGCGTCGTCACAGGAAAGCTCCATGATCTCCGCGGCAAGCCCTCCGCCGCGGAACTCCGGCTGGATCGCGATATGGGCGATGTTGGCCGCGGGCACCGCCCGTCCGCCGAACCAGTGGCCGCAGGGCACGACCGCCCAGACCGCGGCCGGCACACCGTCCTTTTCGAGGATGCGGAAGCAGTCGATGCCGGTCATGCGCACATAGTTGCGCGTCCACGCTTCGTTGACGGCGAAGGCCAGGCGATAGGCGTCCATGATGAAGGCCATGTCCGCCATGGCCGCGTTTCGAACCGACATCCGGTTCCTCCTTTTCGACAAATGGGGACGGCGCGCCTTAGCGGCCCCGCCCCGAAAATGCGATACGCGCGAGATTCGCGACCCCTAGAATGCCGGCGCGAACACCAAGCTCGGCCCGGCAGACAGGCACCGGCGGAACGGCACCGAGCGGCGGCCGGAGAGCGCTGACCCGATCGATGAACCCCTCCGCCAGACCTATGCCGCCACCGAGCACGATGCGCGGCGGATCGAGCGCCAGCTGGATGTTGCGGCAGAGGCGCCCCACGCGCTGAGCGGAGGCTGCGACGATATCCATCGCCCATGTCTCGCCGCGCGATGCATCAGCAAAAACCTGCCGCGCATCGGCCTCATGTCCCTGGCGCCGGGCCTCCGCCGCCATCCACCGTCCGGAAACGCGGTCTTCGAGGAAGGCGCCGTCGTCGCCATCGGTGGTGAGCCCGAAATGCCCGGCGAGACCCTTTTGCAGCCGGCCGCCGAGCACGATGCCACCACCGATGCCAGTCGATATGGTGAGGAAGACGAGGTCTTCGCCGCGCCCTGCGCCAAAGGCATGTTCGCCCCAGGCGGCGGCCTGCGCATCGTTGACGGCGATGGCCGGCAGGGAGGTAAGCGCCTCGACTCGGGCGATGAGCGGGTAATCCGGCGGAATGCCCAAGGTCGCCGGGTTCATCGCGGACCAGCAGCCGTTCCGCACGAAGCCGGTGACGGCAAGGCCGACGCCATGGAACCGCCCCTGCCAGGGTTTTGCGGCGGAAAACGCCGCTTCTAGCCAGCGGTCGGGGCCGTCGTCCCGGGCAGTCGAGACCGTGGCCTCTTCCACCATGCCAGACGCATCGACAAGGGCGACCAGGGTTTTCGTGCCGCCGATATCCACGGCGAGGATTGCGCTATCGTCCGTCATAGTCACGATCCTAGCCGATCAGCCGTCCGCTGGCGGCATCGAAAAGCGAGACCTTGTCGGCCGCGATCGTCACCGGCACGGTGGAACCCTGCGAGACGCTGCCGGTCTCCATGCGGGCGACCAGCGAATGGCCGTGCACCGACAGGGTGACATTGTCCTCCGGCCCGGTGGATTCCACCATCTCGACCTTGGCGTCGATTGCCTGCGATCCCTCCCGCGCAAGCCGGATATGTTCCGGCCGGATGCCGAGCAGCACGTCGCTGTTTGCCGCGCTGCCTGCCGGCAGGGCAAGCGGTAGCGTCCAGCCCTTCCCGTCGCTGAAGCACGGTTTTCCGTCAGCGAGGGCAAGCGCCCCGCGCACGAAATGCATGGCGGGCGAGCCGACGAATTTTGCGACGAAGAGATTGGCCGGGCGGTGGTAGATCTCGTAGGGGCTGCCGATCTGCTGCACCTCGCCCTTGTGCATCACGACGATCTTGGTGGCGAGCGTCATCGCCTCGATCTGGTCGTGCGTCACGTAGATCATCGTCTTGCCGATGCGCTCGTGCAGCTGCTTGATCTCCACCCGCGTCTCGACGCGAAGCGTGGCATCGAGATTGGAGAGCGGTTCGTCGAAGAGGAAGACTTTCGGGTCACGCACCAGCGCCCGGCCGATTGCCACGCGCTGGCGCTGGCCACCGGAAAGTTCGCGCGGCTTGCGCTCCAGCAGTTGTTCGATCTGCAGGAGTTTTGCCACCTGCATCACCTTGTCTTGCATGTCCGCCGCATTGGTGCGGCGCATGCGCAGCGGAAAGGCGATGTTCTGCCGCACCGTCATGTTCGGGTAGAGCGCATAGGACTGGAACACCATGGCGATGTCGCGCTCGCGCGTCGGCACGGCCGTGACGTCGCGCCCGTCGATCTCGATCAGCCCGCCATCGATCGGGTGCAGACCGGCAATGGCATGCAGCAGGGTGGATTTCCCGCAGCCCGAGGGACCGAGCAGCACCACGAAGTCGCCTTCGTTGACCTCGATGTCGATGCCCTTCAGCACGCTCACGCTGCCATATGATTTGCGGATGCTTTTCAAGAGAAGGGACCGCGTCATTGTGTTGTTTTCCATCATCGTTCTATCCCTTGATGCTGCCGAGCGACATGCCGCGCACGACCTTGCCCTGAACCAGCATTCCCAGAACCAGCATCGGCAGCATGACCAGCGTCGCCGCCGCCGTCAGCGGTCCCCATTGCACGCCCTGGAAGGTGAGGAAGGAGGTGATGCTGACCGGCAGGGTCTGCGTATCGCGGCCCGTCAGCACCAGCGCGATGAAGAATTCGTTCCAGGTGAAGAGCACGCAGAGAATGAAGGTGGCAACGATGCCGCCGAACGCCACCGGCAGGAAAATCTCGCGAAAAATGGTGAATTCGCGCGCGCCATCGACCTTCGCCGCATCCCGCAGTTCCCGCGGAATATCTTCGAAAAAGGTGATCAGCAGCGAGATCGCGAAGGGAATGTTGACGAAGGCATAGACCCCGATGACGATCCAGTGGTTGTTGAGGAGCTTCATCTGCGCCGCCAGGAAATAGGTCGGGATGATGAAGATCAGCGGCGGCGCGATGCGAAGGCTGAGGATGAATTTCTCGTTCTGCCGCTTGGTCGCCTCGTCCTGCGCCACAAGCCCGTAAGCCACGAGCGCGCCGACGCCGACGGAGATCAGGCTTGCCGAAAACGAGATCACCACGCTGTTGAAGAAGGCGCGGATGAAGACGCCGTTGTTCAGCACCTTGACATAATTCTCCCAGGTCGGCGCAAACAGCCAGACCGGCGGCATGGCGAAGGCATCGCGCTGGGTTTTCAGCGAGGTCGCCACCACCCAATAGAGCGGGAAGAGCACGCAGAGGAGGAGGACGGCGAGCGCGATCCAGAAGATGATCCGGCGCATCAGGCTTCTCCTTGCTTCGGCGCCTTGAAGGCGAGGTTGTAGAGCAGCAGCAGGGCGACATTCGTCAAAATGGTCAGCACCATGGCTATTGTTAGCGAATATGAGATGTCGAAATTGGTGAAGGCGGAGATGTAGCCGTAGAGGTTGAGTGTCTCCGTGGAGAGCGCCGGCCCGCCGCGCGTCATGATGTAGAAGATATCGAAGGCCTTGACCGCATCGATCGCGCGGATGAGGGCCACCACCATCAGCGCCCGCTTCAGCGCCGGCAGCGTGATGTACCAGAGCACCTGCCATTCCCGCGCGCCATCGACGCGCGCGGCATTCTGCGGGTCGCCCGGCAGCGATTCCAGCGAGGCCATGGTGAGCAGCACGACGAAGGGCGTCCATTGCCAGATATCGGCCATCAGCAGCGAGAACAGCGCGACATTCGGATTGCCGAGCCAGTCGACGGGGCCGAGGCCGATGGTCGAGAGCAGGTAATTCATCATGCCGTTCGACGGATCGAGCAGGAAGCGCCAGGTGAGGCCGACGACGACCGGCGTCATGACGATCGGCACCAGCAGGATGCCGCGCACGATGCGTTTTCCCAGGAACTCCCGGTCCACCAGCAGCGAGATCGCCAGCCCCAGAGAGACTTCAATGACGGTCGCCGCGACCGTGAACAGCACGGTGCGCCCGAGCGCGTTGATGGCGCGGCCGTCGAACAGCAGTCGGACATAGTTGTCGAAGCCGATGAAGCTCTCCTGCCCCGGACGAAGCAGGCTGATATTGTGCAGCGTCAGCCACACGACATAGACGGTCAGGATGACCGAGACCGTGCCGAAAAACAGGACGACCGGACGGTAGAAATAGGTGGTCGCATCCTTCATGGTGCCGCTCCCCGTGAGGCTGGCCATGCCCGGCGAACCGGGCACGGCCGTGATGATCAACGGCTGAGGGCCGCGTCGTTGGCCGCATTCGCCTCGGCGAGCGCATCCTTGGCCGTGGCCGTGCCGGCGAGCACCTTCGATACCGCGATGCCGGCATTGTTGATGACCTCGTTGGCGGCCTCCACGGTCGGCAGATATTGCGGATTGCCGGCATTGATCGAGGCAAGCATGGCATCCTTGAACGCGCCGTAGCGCTTGTTGAACTCTTCCGAGTTCAGCGCCGCAAGCGAGGTCACGCCGGAATTGGGCGCGAGGCCGAACGACTTGACCTGCTGCTCTTTCGCCGTCGCCCAGGAGGCGAAGAGCCAGGCCGCTTCCTTCTGCTGCGAGGCCTCGGAAACATAGAGGCTGTGCACGGCAAGCGACGAGGAACCGCCCTTCAGCTTGTCGGTCTCGACAGGCACCGGCACATAACCGACCTTGCCGACGACGGAGGATATCGAGGCGTCCTCGTTGAAGGCCCCGTTGACGGTGGCGTCCATCGTCATGCCGGCCTTGCCCTGCTGGAAGAGCACGCGGTTTTCCTCCCAGCCGAAATTGGCGACGCCGACCGGGCCATAATCCCGCAGCACGCCGGCAAAGGCATCGAGCGAGGCGGCGGCCTCATCGCTGCCGAGCGCCGACTTGCCATCCGCGCCGATGAACTCGCCGCCATAACCCCACAGCCAGCCGGCCCAGACATAGACGTTCTGGATGCCCTGCGCGCCGCGCATTGTGATGCCGGCGACCGCGCCGTTCGACTTTTCCTTGATCGTCTTCGCGGCCGCCGTCACCTCGCCAAAGCTCTTGGGAGGAGCAATTCCGTATTCTTCAAACAGGTCCTTCCGGTACATCAGGAAGGTGCTTTCGCCATAGACCGGCAGGCCATAGAGCTTGCCGTCGACGATATTGGTGTTGAGGTAGCCGGGCACGAAATCGGCCTTGTCGTAATTGGCGGGGAACTTGCCCGCCAGCTCGTCGAGCGGCGCGATATAGCCGGCCTTCAGGAAACCCGGAATATAGATGATGTTGTTCTGGACCACATCATAGCGGCCAGAACCGGAGGAGAATTCCAGCAGCATCTTGGCGGTGATGTCGGATTCCGGCACCACTTCGAGCTCGACCTCGATGCCGGTCGCCGCGGTGAATTCCGGCAGCAGCGCCTGGATGCCCTCGGTGGTCGGATGACCTTCCATCAGCACGGCAAGGCGGGTGCCCTTGTAGGGCTGGTCCGCATCCTGCGCGAAGGCCGGCACCGCCACGGACGAGGACAGTGCAAGTGTCAGAGCAATAAATTGACGTCTTTTCATGTCGTTCCCCTTTTTTGGATAGCGCTCGTCAACGAGCCGTCAGTTGCACTTCGCAGCGCCTAGCCGCGCTGTATCTCTGTCGAGTTTAGAACCGCTGCACCTCGCCCGTATCCGCCGAGCGCACCAGCGCCTGCGTCAGTTCGAGCGACAGCAGCGCCTCCTCGCCGGTCGCGACCTGGCAGTCGGCGCCGTCGATCCATTCGAGCACGCCCGAAAGCTGGAGGCGGAGATCGCCGCCGACCTTGCCGCCGATCTCCGGCCAGTGCTGGGTGTCGATTTCGCGGGAGGCCTGGTTGTCGGCGAAATAGAGGCCGCTGTCGCCGCACTGCACTTCGAAGGAGCCTTCGGTGCCGATCATTTCAAGGCGCGCATCGATCATGTGGCGGGCACCCGCCGGCAGCGACCAGGCGCTTTCGAAGGTCACCACCGTGCCGCCGGAAAAGCGCACGACGCCGGCGATCGTGTCCTGCGTGCCCATCTCGCCGAGCAGGATTTCCGTCTGCTGCGCATAGGCGGTGACCGGCGTCTGGCCTTTCAGCATCCACAGCACCATGTCGACATCGTGCACCGTGACGTGCATGGCGAGCGGCAGCGTGCCGGCATACCGCTTCGGCCCTTCGGTGCGGGCGCTGTTGCGGCGGGCATAGACATGGATCGGCGTGCCGATCTTGCCGTTCTCGATCAGCTCGCGCGCCTTGTAGTAGCGCGGGTCGAAGCGCAGCAGGTAGCCGACACCAAGCTTCACATTGGCCGCCTGGCAGGCCGCGACGATCTTGCGGCCGTCCTCCAGCGTCGAGGCGATCGGCTTTTCGATGAAGAGATTGACGCCCTTTGCGGCGATCGCCAGCGCGGGTTCGAGGTGGAGATGATCCGGCGTGCAGATGCTGACGAGGTCGAGCGTTTCGGCCGCAAGCAGTTCGTCATGAGACCCATAGACGCGCACCCCGCCGCCGAGCCCGTCCGCCACCGCCTGCGCCCGGGCGAGGTCCCGATCGACTATGGCCACCAGCTCCGCCCGCGGGTCGCTGGAAAAGATCGAGGCGTGCATCGAGCCCATGAAACCGGCGCCGATGACGGCGACTTTTTTCGTCCTGATCATATCATCCTCCAAAATCTCAACGCGTGCCGCCGGTAATGGCGTCGGCAAACCGTCTGGTAATCTCATCCGGCCGGGTGATGGCGGAGCCGACGACGACGAAGGCCGCACCAAGCTCCAGGGCGCGCCGCGCCTGCTCCGGCTCCCAGATCCGCCCCTCCGCGACGAAGGGGATGCCCGCTGCCGCAAGGTCCTGCATCAGCGCGAAGTCCGGGGCCGTGGTGCCGGTCGTATAGGGCGTGTAGCCGGACAGCGTGGTGCCGACGAAATCCGCGCCGGCGGCAATCGCCTGCCTGGCCTCCGCCAAGGTGCTGATATCGGCCATGCTGATTTTCTTCAGCCGCGCGATTTCGCCGACAATGTCGGCGACCGGCACCGGGCGCGGCCGGTCCGTCGCATCGAAGGCGATGACATCGGCACCCGCCGCGGCAAGGCCCTGCACGTCTTCGAGCGAGGGCGTGATGTAGACGTCGGAGCCCGGCTGGGCGATTTTCGTAATGCCGATGACCGGCAGGCCGATGGCGGCGCGTACCGCCTGGACATTGCGCACGCCCTCGATCCGCACGCCCGAGGCGCCGCCGAGAACGGCCGCGCAGGCAAGCGCCACGATATGCTCCGTGGCATGGAGCGGGCTGGTTTCCGCCGCCTGGCAGGACACGACAAGCCGGCCCCGCATTGTTTCCATGATGTCCATAAACGCCGCATCTCCTTGACTGGAGACGACGTTACGGCCTTTGGAGAAAACCGTCAATAATTTTTTTTATCTGAAGATTATCTTCAAAGAAAAACTTCAGATGTTGCGGTCGCTGACGCTCTCTGCCGTATCCTTGATGGTTTCGAGGCGTGCCGGATCGAGTTTGGTGATCGTGTTGGCGATGGCATCGACAATCAGCAACTGGCTGATCTTCGACGGGAAGGCGCCGCCCGTCAGCGGCGTTTCCGGCGAGGAGGCGAGCAGCACGAAGTTACAGATCGCGGCCAGCGGGCTCTTCGTCCGGTGCGTAATGCCGACGATGCGGGCGCCGCGCGCATGGGCATTCTCCGCCACGCGCAACGTATCGATGGTCGAGCCGGAGGTGGAGACGAGGATGTAGAGATCGGCGGGCGAGGCGGTCGCGGACGCCATGGTGGCAAGGTGCGCATCCCGGCCGATATGGGCGGAAATGCCGAGGCGCGCGAGCTTGTATTCGAGATATTGCGCCGTGATGGCAGACGCCCCGACGCCGAAAATCTCGACATGGCGGGCCGAGAGCAACAGCGAGGACACCTCCTCGATGGCCCGCCGGTCGAGCATCCTTTCGGTTTCCTCCAGCGCGATGCGGGCGGTCTCGACCAGTTCCTGCACCATGTCGCCGGGCGCGGAGGTTGAAGCGGTCTGCTGGAGCGTGGCGAGCTCGTGCGCGAGCGCCAGCTTGAAATTCTGGAAACCGGGATAGCCGAGTTCGCGACAGAACCGGATCACGCTCGCCTCGGAAGACTGCGCCTCGTCGGCAAGCTCCGTGATGCTCTTGAAGAGCACGGATTGCGGATCGGCCAGCACGAAGGAAGCGACGCGCTCCAGCGCCCGGGTCATGGCAGGCCCCTGCGAGCGGATTCGCGCGATCAGCGGCGGTTGAGGATGTACGTCCACCTTGTTTCCTTGCAGCAGGCTTAGCTTCGGATGGCCCGATTCATATGCGACGGCTGGGGGAAAGGAAACAGGCCCGGCGGCGGGCAGGTCGTCAGGGCGCGGGTAAACCGCGCCCTGAGCTATGTCATCGATCAGACGAGGTCGAAGCGGTCGGCGTTCATCACCTTGTTCCAGGCCGAGACGAAGTCCTTGACGAACTTCTCCTTGGCGTCGGACGAACCGTAGACTTCGGCGAAGGCGCGAAGCTGCGAATGCGAGCCGAAGATCAGGTCGACGCGCGTGGCGGTCCACTTGGGTTCGTTCGTCTTGCGGTCGCGGCCCTCATAGACACCCTTCTTGTCGGCGACGGGCGCCCAGACAGTGCCCATGTCGAGCAGGTTGACGAAGAAGTCGTTCGTCAGCGCTTCCGGACGGGTCGTGAACACGCCGTGTTCCGGTTCACCGGCCTTCAGCACACGCAAGCCGCCGAGGAGCACCGTTAGTTCCGGCGCCGTCAGCGTCAGGAGCTGGGCGCGGTCGATGAGCGCCTCTTCCCCCTTCAGGAATTGATGGCGGTTGGCGTTCACATAGTTGCGGAAGCCATCGGCGCGCGGCTCCAGTGCTGCGAAGGATGCGGCATCGGTCTGGGCGTCCGACGCATCCGTGCGGCCCGGCGTGAACGGCACGGCGACAGCGTAACCGCCAGCCTTCGCCGCCTTCTCGACGCCGGCAGCACCGGCCAGCACGATCAGGTCGGCAAGCGAGATCTTCTTGCCGCCGCTCTGGGCCGCGTTGAAGTCTGCCTGGATGCCTTCGAGCACGCCGAGAACCTTGGCGAGCTGCGCCGGCTGGTTGACCTCCCAGTCCTTCTGCGGCGCAAGGCGGATGCGCGCGCCATTGGCGCCGCCGCGCTTGTCGGAACCGCGGAAGGTCGAGGCCGACGCCCAGGCGGTGGAGACCAGCTCCTGCACGGATAGGTCGGTGGCGAGAACGCGCGCCTTGAGGTCGGCGACGTCCTTGTCGTCGACCAGCGGATGATCGACGGCCGGGACGACGTCCTGCCAGATCAGGTCTTCCGCCGGCACTTCCGGGCCGAGGTAGCGGGCCTTCGGGCCCATGTCGCGGTGGGTCAGCTTGAACCAGGCCCGCGCGAAGGCATCGGCGAACTGGTCCGGGTTTTCGAGGAACCGGCGCGAGATCTTCTCGTAGATCGGGTCGAAACGCAGCGCGAGGTCGGAGGTCAGCATCTTTGGCAGGTGCTTCTTCGTGGAATCGAAGGCATCCGGGATCGTGGCGCCTGCACCCTTTGCCACCCACTGGTGCGCGCCGGCCGGGCTCTTTTCCAGTTCCCATTCATAGCCGAACAGGTTCCAGAAGAAGTTGTTGCTCCACTTGGTCGGCGTCGAGGTCCAGGTGACTTCGAGGCCGCTGCCGATCGCATCCGTGCCGACGCCCGAATTGAACGTGCTCTTCCAGCCGAGGCCCTGCGCTTCGAGTGCGCCGCCTTCCGGATCGATGCCGACAAACGACGCGTCACCGGCGCCGTGCGTCTTGCCGAAGGTGTGGCCGCCGGCGATCAGCGCCACGGTCTCTTCGTCGTTCATCGCCATGCGGGCGAAGGTGTCGCGGATGTCGCGGGCGGAGGCCAGCGGATCGGGATTGCCGTTCGGGCCTTCCGGGTTGACGTAGATGAGGCCCATCTGCACGGCGCCGAGCGGTTCTGCCAGCTCGCGTTCGCCGCTATAGCGCTCGTCGCCGAGCCAGGTGCCTTCCGGACCCCAGTAAAGCTCTTCCGGCTCCCACACATCGGCGCGGCCGCCAGCAAAACCAAAGGTCTTGAAGCCCATGGATTCGAGCGCGACGTTGCCGGTAAGGATGAGCAGGTCGGCCCAGGAGATCTTGTTGCCGTATTTCTGCTTGATCGGCCAGAGCAGGCGGCGGGCCTTATCGAGGTTGACGTTGTCCGGCCACGAATTGAGCGGCGCGAAACGCTGCTGGCCCTGGCCGGCGCCGCCGCGGCCGTCGGTGATGCGGTAGGTGCCGGCAGAGTGCCAGGCCATGCGGATGAACAGGCCGCCGTAGTGACCGAAGTCGGCCGGCCACCATTCCTGCGAATCCGTCATCAGGGCCGTGAGGTCCTGCTTGACGGCGTCGAGGTCGAGCGTCTTGAAGGCCTCGGCGTAGTCAAAATCCTTGCCCAGGGGATCGGAAAGGTTGGAATGCTGGTGCAGGATCTGGACATCCAGCTGGTCCGGCCACCAGTCGCGGTTGGATCTGCCTTTGGGTGCCGCATGGGCGACGGGACACTTGCCCGCTGTGTCAGTTTTCTGGTCCATGATTCTCTCCTGTTGTTTCCTGGGGCCTGCCGCGCGGGGCAGCCTTGCGAACGCTTGGGGTGAGATCTGCGCCCTCCCCTTGATACCTTCTTATCGGAAGCGTGCGATAATTTTAAGTTGGATTTACTGATCGCTGCGATAAGCTAAGATTATGACCAACCTTACACTGAAACAGCTACGCTATTTTGAAGCCCTGGCGCGCCATGGCCGGTTCCGCCATGCGGCCGATGCCTGCGCGATTTCCCAGCCGGCATTGTCTATGCAGATCAAGGAGTTGGAGGAGGAACTCGGCAACGACCTCTTCGAGCGCAGCGCCCGCGAGGTGAAGCTGACCGCCTTCGGCCAGACCTTTGCGATGCGGGTGCGCGGCATCCTGCGCGCCGTCGACGAGCTCGGCGACCTTGCCCGCGCCTCGCGCACGCCGTTCCTGTCGCGCCTGCGCATCGGCATCATCCCCACCGTCGCGCCCTACCTTTTGCCCGCCATCATAAACGATCTGAACAAAACCTTCGACGGCATCCAGATCGAGGTGCGCGAGACGATGACGGCAAAGCTGATCCAGGAACTGGGGCAGGGCGATCTCGACATGGCCATTGTCGCCCTTCCCGTATCGGAGCCATCGCTCACCGAACTCAAACTGTTCGAGGAGGAATTCGTGCTGGTGCGCCACCGGGAGGACGAGGGCAAGCCGACCCCCGAGCCCGACAAGCTGCGCGAAATGCGCCTGCTGCTCCTAGAGGAAGGCCATTGTTTCCGCGACCAGGCGCTGTCTTTCTGCCGGATCGGCTCGGCGCGGCCGCGCGAGGTGATGGAGGGCAGCTCGCTGTCCACCCTCGTGCAGATGGTCGGCGCGGGAATCGGCATCACGCTGATCCCCGAAATGGCGGTGCCGGTGGAAACCCGCTCGGCACAGGTCTCGATCGCCCGCTTCCAGACCCCGCGACCCGCCCGCACCATCGGCATGATCTGGCGCAACTCGACACCGCTCGCCAAACAGCTTCTGGAGATTTCCGAGGTGGTGCGCCGCTCGTGCGACGCCATGCGCGAACGCTGCGGGCCGCTGTAACGATCAGCTGCGCTCGATATCCCGCCGCAGCACGATGGAGGTCGTCAGGTCCTCGACATTGTCCATGGTGGAGACCTCGTTGCGCAATTCGTTGAGCGCATTGATCGAGCCGACCTCGACCTCCACCACCAGATCGAGCTGGCCGCTGACGGAAGAAACCTTGCGCACCGCGGAAAAGCCAGCCAGGCGATCGAGCACGCCGATCGAGGGCGTGCGTTTCAGCGTGACGAGCAGGAAGGCCTGCACCTGACCGTCGTCGAGCTGGCCGATATCGGCGCGGTAGCCGCGGATGATGCCGGCCTTTTCCAGCCGGCTGACGCGCTCGGTGGTCGCGCTGCGCGAAAGCCCGATCCGCCCGGCGAGCGACTTCATCGGGATGCGCGCCTCCTTCGACAGGATGCTGAGGATCGTCCGGTCGATGGCGTCCGTATCCTGCATAGCCCCTCCTCCCATCCCGCCGACAAGATGACGGTTATTACATACAGAGTGCCGGCACAACCGGCATAATGCCGGATGCGCCCAACCGCCTCCCGTGCAACTCTTGTCGCCGCGAAGAGGATTGCCATGAACGACATGCTGAAGACGACACCGGATTTTTCCATCGAGGCCGCAGCCGCGCTGCTTTCCGAGCATTACGGGCTTTCCGGCACGCTTTCGCCGCTTGCCAGCGAGCGCGACCAGAATTTCAAGGTGGAAACATCGGATGGAACCTTCATCCTGAAGATCGTCAACGCCGCCGAGCCGGAGGTCGAGAGCGACTTCCAGACGGCGCTGCTCGCCCATGTCACCGCACATGCCGGCGACCTGCCGGTGCCACATATCCGCCCGACGCTTTCGGGGGCAAGCCTTGGTCGCACCACCAGCCCGCACGGCGTCGACCACTGCATCCGGCTCGTCGGCTGGGTCGTCGGCCAGCCGCTTGCCGAAACGGACCGCAGCGATACCGCACTCGAATCGCTCGGCCGCATGCTCGGCCGCTTCGATGCGGCACTGAAGGGTTTCATGCATCCGGGCGCGCTGCGCGATCTCGACTGGGACATCCGCAAGGCCGGCCGTTCAAGCGAACGCCTGCAACACGTCGCCTCTGCCGAAGACCGGGCCCTGCTGGAACGCTTCCTCAAGCGTTTTGCGTCCCTCGCCCCGCGCCTGGCGAAATTGCGCGCCGCCGTCATCCACAATGATGCCAACGACTGGAACGTGCTGGTCGACGGCGCGAATCACGACCGCATTTCCGGTCTGATCGACTTCGGCGACGCGCTGCATGCGCCTGTCATCGCCGAGGTGGCGATCGCCGCCGCCTATGCCGGCCTCGACCATGCCGACCCGATCGGCGCCGCCGCCGCCATCGCCAGCGGCTTCCACGCCGAATATCCGCTGCTGGAAGAGGAAATCGACCTCCTCTACGACCTTATCGCCGCCCGCCTCGTTACCTCGGTGACGATCTCCGCCTCGCGCCGCAGCCACACGGAAGACAACCCCTACCTCGCCATCAGCGAGCGGCCCGCCTGGACGCTGCTGCGCAAGCTCGACCGGATGAACCCGCGTTTCGCCACCGCCATCCTGCGCAAGGCCTGCGGCTTCGAGGCGGCCCCCGGCGCGCATGCCGTTGCCGACTGGATTGCGAAGAACCGCAAGGCGCTCGCCCCCCTGCTGGAGCGCCCGGCCGCCACCTACCCCGCCGCCCTCGTGCCCTATGGCGACCCGACGCACCCGATGACCGTCAAATCCGCCGCCGAACAGCCGAACGAGGCACAGGCGATCTGGGAGGCCCATTGCCGTGAGAACGGCATCGCGCTCGGTATCGGGCCGTTCGGCGAGGAGCGCACCGTCTATGCCGGCGACATGTTCGTCTCGCGCTTTATCGAGAACACCCGCCGCACCCATCATCTCGGCCTCGACCTCTTCATGCCCGCCGGCACGAAAGTCTTCACGCCGCTGCCGGCAACCGTCGTCAGCGTCGAGATCGAGCAGGACCCGCTCGGCTATGGCTGCCTCATCGCACTGCGCCATGAACAGGAAGGCTGCCCGCCCTTCGTCTCGCTCTGGGGCCACCTTGCGCATGAGGCCATGCAGCGCCTCAAGGCCGGCGACCGGCTGGACGCAGGCAGCCTGGTCGGTGAAATGGGCGCACCAACGGAAAACGGCGGCTGGGCGCCGCACCTGCACCTCCAGCTTTCCACCGACACCAACCTCTCCGCCACGGAAATCCTCGGCGTCGGCGAGCCGCGCTATCTGAATGTCTGGGCGGAACTCTTCCCGGATGCGCGCACCTTCGCCGGCATTGCCGAAGAGTTTTACGAACGCCACGGCCGGTCGCATGACGAGATCGTCAAGCTGCGGCACGAGCTGCTGCTGCCGAACCTCTCCATCTCCTATGACAAGCCGATCAAGTTCGTGCGCGGCGAGGGTGTCTGGCTGATCGACGACAGCGGCCGGGCCTATCTCGACTGCTTCAACAATGTCTGCCACATCGGCCATGCCCACCCGACCGTCGTGGAAGCGATGGCGAAACAGGCAGCCACGCTCAACACCAACACCCGCTACCTGCACGACAATATCGTCGCCTATGCCGAACGCCTGACGGCAACACTGCCGAAAGAACTGACGGTCGCCGGCTTCGTCAACAGCGGCTCGGAGGCAAACAGCCTGGCTCTGCGCATGATGCGGGCGCATACGGGCCGCGAAAACGCCATCGTGCTCGACTGGTCCTATCACGGCACGACCCAGGAACTGATCGACATCAGCCCCTACAAGTTCCGCCGCAAGGGCGGCAAGGGGCCGAAGCCGCATATCCATGTCGCGGCCATCCCCGACAGCTACCATGCGCCGGCGGATTGGCCGGCCGAGGAACATGGCAAGCGTTTTGCCGAAAGCGTCGCCGAGCTGATCGCAGCGATGCAGGCAAAAGGCGAAGCCCCCGGCTTCTTCATCGCGGAATCGATCCCGAGCGTCGCCGGCCAGGTCTTTCTGCCGGACGGCTATCTCAAGGAGGTCTACAGCATGGTGCGCGAGGCCGGCGGCGTGTGCATCGCCGACGAGGTGCAGGTCGGCTTCGGCCGCGTCGGCAGCCATTGGTGGGCGTTCGAGACGCAGGGCGTCGTGCCCGACATCGTCACCATGGGCAAGCCGATCGGCGATGGCCACCCGCTGGCGGCCGTCGTGACGACCCGCGAGGTCACCGACAGCTTCAACAACGGCATGGAATATTTCAACACCTTCGGCGGCAACCCGGTCTCCTGCGCCGTCGGCCTCGCCGTGCTCGACGTCATTGAAAGCCAGGATTTGCGCGGCAACGCGCTCACCATCGGCAACCACCTGATGGACGCCTTCCGCGACATGCAGAAGCGCTACGACGTGATCGGCGACGTGCGCGGCCTCGGCCTGTTCCTCGGCATCGAACTGGTGACCGACCGCAGGACCAAGGCACCCGCCACCGATTTCGCCCGCGCCGTCTCCAACGGCGCGCGCCGCCGCGGCGTGCTGATGGGCACCGAAGGCCCGCATGACAACGTGCTGAAGATGCGCCCACCGATGATCTTTTCGAAACGCGACGCCGATCACCTGATCGCCGTGCTTGAGGAAACCTTCGCCGACGTCGCAAGAACGCTCGGCTAAGGCGAGCCGCACCACCGCTCAAAACCTGTCAACCGGGAGGACCACCCACCCGGGTGGGCAGACGCATGCCCAAAAACCAACCCCAAAATTCAACAAGGAGGAGAACCACATGAGGATGACAATTCTAACCATGATCGCGGCCGGCCTTGCCGCCGGCACCGCACATGCAGGCACGTTCGACGTCATCAAGGAGCGCGGTGAGGTGCGCTGCGGCGTCAGCCAGGGCGTGCTCGGCTTTTCCGTGCCGGACAAGAACGGCGTCTGGAGCGGCTTCGACGTCGATTTCTGCCGGGCGATCGCCGCCGCCACGCTCGGCAATCCGGACAAGGTCGCCTATGTGCCGCTGTCCACCAAGGACCGTTTCACGGCGCTGCAATCGGGTGAAGTGGACCTGCTGTCGCGCCAGACGACCTGGACGCTGTCGCGCGATACCGACCTCGGCATGAGCTTCGTCGGCGTCAATTATTATGACGGCCAGGCCTTCATGATCAACAAGGATGTCGGCGTGAAGAGCGTCAAGGAGCTCTCCGGCGCCTCCGTCTGCACGGAAACCGGTACGACGACCGAGCAGAACATGGCCGACTATTTTAGCGCCAACAAGATCGAATACCAGGTCATCGCCTTCGAGAAACCGGACCAGACGATCCAGGCCTTCAACACGGGCCGCTGCGACGTCTATTCCACCGACGCCTCGGCCCTCTATTCCCAGCGCCTGACGCTGAACGACCCCGAGCGTTTCGTCGTGCTGCCGGAAGTCATCTCCAAGGAGCCGCTCGGCCCGGCCGTGCGCCAGGGCGACGATCAATGGTTCAAGATCGTGCGCTGGACACTCTTCGCGCTGGTCGAGGCGGAGGAGATGGGCATCGGCAAGGAAAACGTCGCGTCGCTTCTCGAAAGCGGCACCGTCGCCCAGAAGCGTTTCCTCGGCATCGACAACGAGGCCGGCAAGACGCTCGGCCTCGATCCGAAATGGGCGTATCAGGCGGTTTCGGCCGTCGGCAACTACGGCGAGATCTTCGAGCGCCACCTCGGCAAGGACAGCCCGCTCAAGATCGACCGCGGCCTCAACCGGCTGTGGAACGACGGCGGCCTGATGTACGCCCCGCCCGCCCGCTGAGGACGCGGGACGAACGCCGCGGGTTCAACCCCGCGGCGTTTTGCCTATCAGAAATCCCAGTCCGCATCCTCGGTCGCCACCGCCTTGCCGATGACATAGGACGAGCCGGAGCCGGAGAAGAAGTCGTGGTTCTCGTCGGCATTCGGCGAGAGCGCGGAGAGGATGGCGGGGTTGACCTTGCAGGCTTCCGGCGGGAAGAGAGCCTCGTAGCCGAGGTTCATCAGCGCCTTGTTGGCGTTGTAGTGCAGGAATTTCTTGACGTCCTCGGTGAGACCAACGCCGTCATAGAGCGCCTCGGTATATTTCGCCTCGTTGTCGTAGAGTTCGAGCAGCAGGTCGAAGGCAAAATCCTTGATCTCCTGCCGGCGCTCCTCCGAAAGACGCTCCAAAGCACGCTGGAACTTGTAGCCGATATAATAGCCATGCACGGCCTCGTCGCGGATGATCAGCCGGATCATGTCGGCGGTGTTGGTGAGCTTGGCACGGCTCGACCAGTACATCGGCAGGTAGAAGCCGGAATAGAACAGAAAGCTTTCGAGGAAGACGCTGGCGACCTTCTTCTTCAGCGGATCGGCGGAGGCGTATTGCTCCATGATCAGCGCGGATTTCCGCTGCAAAAACTCGTTTTCCTCCGACCAGCGATAGGCGTCGTCGACATCCGGCGTCGAGCACAGGGTGGAAAAGATCGAGGAATAGGAGCGCGCATGCACGGCCTCCATGAAGGCGACGTTGGAGAGCACGGCCTCCTCATGCGGCGTGGCGGCGTCTTCCATCAGCCGCACGGAACCGACACCGTTCTGGATCGTGTCGAGCAACGTCAGGCCGGTAAAGACGCGGATGGTGAGTTGCTGCTCCTCCGGCCGCAGGGTCGCCCAGGAGGGGATGTCGTTGGAGAGCGGCACCTTTTCCGGCAGCCAGAAGTTTCCGGTGAGCCGGTTCCAGACTTCGAGGTCCTTGTCGTCCTCGATGCGGTTCCAGTTGATGGCGCGCACGGCGGCGGCTGCCTTCGGGGCCTTGGTCTTTACCTGGATGTTCATGGTCTTCCCCGATGTCACAGCGCGCAGGAAACGCAGCCCTGCACTTCCGTGCCGGACAGCGCCATCTGGCGAAGGCGGATGTAGTAGATGGTCTTGATGCCCTTCTTCCAAGCGTAGATCTGCGCCCGGTTGATGTCGCGCGTCGTCGCCGTATCGCGGAAGAACAGCGTCAGCGACAGGCCCTGGTCGACATGCTGGGTGGCCGCCGCATAGGTATCGATGATCTTCTCCGGACCGATCTCGTAGGCATCCTGGTAATAATCGAGATTGTCGTTCGTCATGAAGGCGGCCGGGTAATAGACGCGGCCGATCTTGCCTTCCTTGCGGATCTCGATCTTCGAGACGATCGGGTGGATCGAGGAGGTCGAGTGGTTGATATAGGAGATCGAGCCCGTCGGCGGCACGGCCTGGAGGTTCTGGTTGTAGAGCCCGCCGTCCATGACGGCCTTCTTCAGCTCCAGCCAGTCTTCCTGCGTTGGGATATGGATGCCGGCCTCTTCGAAAATGCCCCTCACCTTCTCCGTCGCCGGCAGCCATTCGGCCTCGGTGTATTTGTCGAAATACTCGCCGGAAGCGTATTTGGAGTTCTCGAAACCCTTGAAGCTGACACCCTTCTCGACGGCCAGCCGGTTCGAGGCGCGGATGGCGTGGTAAGTCACCGTGTAGAAATAGATATTGGTGAAGTCGACGCCCTCTTCAGAGCCATAAAAAATGCGCTCGCGGGCAAGGTAGCCGTGCAGGTTCATCTGGCCAAGGCCGATGGCGTGGCTGTCGTCGTTGCCCTTCTCCACGGAGGGAACCGAGGAGATGTGGCTCATCTCGGAGACCGCCGTCAGCGCGCGGATCGAGGTCTCGATCGTTTGGCCGAAATCGGGGCTATCCATCGCTGCCGCGATGTTGAGCGAACCGAGATTGCAGGAAATGTCCTTGCCCATCTTCGAATAGGACAGGTCGTCGTTGAACTCGCTCGCCTCGCTGACCTGCAGGATTTCCGAGCAGAGGTTGCTCATCGAGATGCGCCCGGCGATCGGGTTCGCGCGGTTCACCGTGTCCTCGAACATGATGTAGGGGTAGCCGCTCTCGAACTGGATTTCGGCGATGACCTGGAAGAAGTCGCGCGCCTTGATCTTCTTCTTCTTGATGCGGGCGTCCTCGACCATCTCGCGGTACTTTTCCGTCACCGAGATCTCGCTGAAGGCGACGCCATAGACGCGCTCTACGTCATGCGGCGAGAACAGGTACATGTCCTCGTTGTTCTTCGCGAGTTCGAAGGTGATGTCCGGAATGACGACGCCGAGCGACAGGGTCTTGATGCGGATCTTCTCGTCGGCATTTTCGCGCTTGGTATCGAGGAAGCGCATGATGTCCGGATGGTGGGCGTTGAGATAGACCGCGCCTGCGCCCTGCCGCGCGCCGAGCTGGTTGGCATAGGAGAAGCTGTCTTCCAGGAGCTTCATCACCGGGATGACGCCGGAGGACTGGTTTTCGATCTGCTTGATCGGCGCGCCCATCTCGCGAAGGTTGGTGAGCGACAAGGCCACCCCGCCGCCACGCTTGGAAAGCTGGAGCGCCGAATTGATCGAGCGGCCGATGCTCTCCATGTTGTCCTCGATGCGCAGCAGGAAGCACGAGACGAGTTCGCCACGCTGTTTCTTGCCGGCATTGAGGAAGGTCGGCGTCGCGGGCTGGAAGCGACCGGAAATGACCTCGTCGACGAGGTCGCGGGCAAGCGCCTCGTTGCCGCGCGCCAGTGCCAGCGCCACCATGCAGACGCGGTCCTCGTAACGCTCCAGGTAACGCTTCCCGTCAAAGGTCTTCAGCGTATAGGACGTGTAATATTTGAAGGCGCCGAGGAAGGTGGGGAAGCGGAATTTCTTGTCATAGGCGTGGTCGAACAGATCGCGCACGAAGTTGAACGAATACTGGTCCAGCACCTCCTGCTCATAGTAGCCCTCGGTCACCAGATAATCGAGTTTTTCCCGCAGGTTATGGAAAAACACCGTGTTCTGGTTGACGTGCTGGAGGAAATATTGTTTTGCGGCCAGCCGGTCCTTGTCGAGCTGGATTTTGCCACCCTCGTCATAGAGGTTCAGCATCGCATTGAGGGCGTGGTAATCCAGCGCCGTGATTTCCGGGACCTTTGCCGGCTTGCCGAGCGTCATCGTGTCCAAAATCGTTCCAATCCGTCTTTGACATTGGCGACGTCCTCCGCGGTGCCCAGAAGCTCGAAGCGGTAGAGATAGGGCACCCCGCATTTGGCGGAGATGACGTCGCCGGCGATCCCGAAGGTCGCGCCGAAATTGCTGTTGCCCGCGGCAATCACGCCGCGAAGGTTCGACCGGTTGTCCGCATCGTTGAGGAAGCGGATCACTTGCTTGGGCACGGCGCCTTTCCCCTCCTCGCCGCAATAGGTCGGCACGACGAGCACGAAGGGTGCTGCGGCTTTCAGCGCCTCATCGGCGCGAAGGGGGATGCGGGCGGCGGAAAGGCCGAGCTTGGCGACGAAGCGATGGGTGTTTTCCGACCGCGTGGAAAAATAGACGAGATCGCCCATCGCCCGAGGCTCAGGCGAGCGCGCTGATCATGTCGGGGCGGAAGCCGGCCCAATGCTGCTCGCCGGCAACCACCACCGGAACCTGCCGGTAACCGAGACCCTGGACGAGTGCAAAAGCGTCGCTGTCCTCGGAAATGTCAACGACGCTGTAGTCGATGCCCTGGCGGTCGAGCGCGCGGGTGGTCGCGGTGCACTGGACGCAGGCGGGTTTGCTGTAAACGGTGATGGACATGGTTTTCCTCGTGACTTTGCAATTGAGCATGGGGCAAATTGGGCGTTGAGCAATTGGGCATGGGAGATCGTCCGGTCATCCGCCGATGGCCGTGCGATGGATTGGAAATGGATCAGGCAGCCGCAGGCGCGCGGCCGGGATTACCGCCTACTCGCGCGGATATGCTGGAAACTGTATCGACATGGACTTCACCCCGAAGCAATTCATGCGGGGGCCATTCGGGAAACGACAGGGCGGCATCATTCCGCAACCCATCGTTCGCCTGCCGGGCACCCCGCCCGTGGACGTTCATGCGCGAGGCAGGTCTCCTGGCTTGCGGGTCGGCGCATCCGTTCACCTTCCCAAGGCATTTGCGCCCCAGTGGCTTATCGAACGAACGCTCGCCGCTTACAGTTGCGGGGGCAGCTCCGGATTTACAGGGCCATCATGGCCCCACCGGATTCCCGTCTTAGCTTCCGATCCTCTCGAATCGGAAGAACCTCGAACACAAGATATAGTAGACGAGGTAAAAAATGCGTCAACAACTATGATGTCTGGCCGCAATATCGCTTGGGGATAAGGAAGGCGCATGCCGGAAAATTCGGCATGCCCAAGGCTCACGCCTTGCCGGTCGGCCGGCTGATCTCGTCCAGATACCAGTCGATATAGCGCAACTCGTTCTGCTCCATCGGCGCGATGGGACCGGGCACGAAATAGTGCGACTGCACGCCGCGCGCCGTGTGCTCGATGATCGTCTTGTCTTCCGCCGTCGTCACCTTCCAGAGCCAGGTGAGCTTTTCGAGGTCGTAATCCGCGCCCTCTTCCGCCTTGCCGTCGACGAGCCAGATCAGCTCCATCTCGCAGCTCTGCGCGGTCTTGGGGATGAAGCGGTAGATCATGCCGTGGTCGGGATAACAGACGAGGAAGGTCGTGCCGCCGAGATGGATGGAGGTGACGCCGCCGTCGAAATCGGAGAAACGACCCATCAGCGGCGCGACCGCCGTGCCGTCCTCGCTGCCACTCTGCACGCCGTCATACAGCGCATAGCGGAAGGCATGGATCGCCTCGCGGCCCTCGCGCGACGTCTGCCAATGGTTGCCGGAGCCGACCTCGATGCCGAGCGCACAGGTGCGCTCCTCCATCGCGGCATTCAGCGCCTCGATCATGTGCAGCGGCTGCTCAAGCGCATGGGTCTGCGAATATTCCGGATGCGCCGGGCCGCAATGGTAACACTCGACATAGTTTTCCACCGCGAGCTTCCAGTTGGCATCGACCGGATAGGTTTCGCGGTGCGCGATCTTCGCGCTCGCCCAGCCATATTGCCCGCAGGTCGCATGCAGCAGGCGCTCCACCTCGGAAAAATCGAGCGGCTCATCGGCAAAGGAAATGAAGATCAGTCCCTCGACAACGCGCACATGCAGCGTCTTCAGCCCATGGTCCTCGCGCTTGAAATCCTTCGGCATCAGGCGGGCGGCCCGCAGGCTCCCGTCATTGCCGTAGGTCCAGGCGTGGTAGGGACAGACGAAGACGCGGGCATTGCCCTTCTGCTTGGTGCAGACTTCCGCGCCGCGATGGCGACAGACGTTCAGGATTGCGTTGATCGACCCGTTCGCCGCGCGGGTGACGATCACCTGCTCGGTATCGATGCGGAAAACCTCGAAATCGTTGACGTTCGGGATGACGCTCTCATGCGCGATACAGTGCCAGTGGCGGCGGAACACCCGCTCCATGTCGCGCTGGTAGATGTCCGGATCCTGATAGAACGCGCGGGCGAGGCCGTGCCCCGGCCGATGGTCTGCCACAAGACGGTCGATACGGTCGGCGATATTGTCGATTACGGCTTCGGCGATATGTGCCATACCAGCGGACCCCTCAATGGCTTTTTCTCGCGGCAGTATCCAGAGGATAAAACCTCCCGGCAAGATGACCAGAAGGCCACGATTAATCGACATAGTCGATTAGTGCCCCCGCGGACGCCCCGCGCCCGCCGCGTCCCGGTGGCCCACATTTCGCGAATTTCGACAGGGTCTCGGCCGTCTCTATGATAGGTCTGCGCGTTTCGGGCAAAGTCCAAGGGCGCATTCCACCGGGCCGGCAGAGGTGCACATGTTTCGGATTCTGTACCAGGGCGACATTTTCGCCGACTATTTCCAGATTTACCTGCGCGACGAAGCGCATGCGGACCTGCCCGACGACTACACGGAAGAGACGATCGCGTGCCACCTCATGGCCGGACCGCATGCCGTCATCCTTCATACCGTGCGCAACATGATGGTGCCGGTCTACGTCGAATGGCACCAGCAGCGCCCCGACCTCGATCTCGACAGCCACCAGCACGTCGTGGAGGCGGGCATCACCTGCCCGTCGGGCCAACTGGTGCTTGCCGGCATGACCGAAAACGAAATGGAATCACCCCGGCTTGCCGTGAAGGCGGGGCCGCTCGGCATTCGGGCGAGCCTCGCCGGCCTCGACACGCTCAGCACCGACGGGCTGGAAGGCGACGACCGTTACCTCCTGCAGCTTTGGCCCGGGGTGGAGGCGAAAGGCGTGCGGGTGCTGAAGGCCTGGCAGACGGCCTAGGGCAGCTACCGCCCTCTCGTGGTGGTAGCGGCTTTGCAAATGAGGCCTTAGCCGATGCTCATCAGGCTGGCATTGCCGCCGGCGGCTGCCGTGTTGATCGAGGTCGAGACCTCTTCGAGCAGCCAGTTCAGGCAATAGGCTTCGCTGCCCGCCTGGATTTCCTGCGTGGAGGCAGCCTGCGTCAGGACGAGCGGCCCTGGCAGCGTCGCGATGCGGCGCGCGGCCTCGACGACCCTATCGCCATCCCCTTCGATCAGCGCACCCGCATAGGGACCATCGGCCGCCCAATCGGTGGACCAGGTGATGAGGGCGGCGAGGTTGGCCGGCAGATTGGATAGGCTGGCCTTGAGGCCGGAGGCCGAATCGACCACCGCCTTGTTGCCCGTGGCGAGAACGGCGCCGAGCTGGGCCAGCAGCCCCTCTTCCGTTGCGGGAACGAGAAGGATGCGGCCGCGCGAATGGAGGGAATAGAGGTTGCGTTCGCCGACGGGGCCGGGAAGTTCGAGATCGAGCCCGAGCGCCGAATTGCTGCCGAGATCACGCACGCGATCCGCCAGTTCGGCCTTGCCCTTGCCGCGCAGCCACTGCGCGAAATCGGTCACGGCCGGCTGGAGATGCACGGACGAATGCTGCGGCGGCACCGGCGGCGTCTGCACGAGACGGCCGATATAGAGCGGCCCGCCCGCCTTCGGGCCGGTGCCGGAAAGCCCCCGACCGCCGAACGGCTGCACGCCAACAATGGCGCCGATAATGTTGCGGTTCACATAGATATTGCCCGCCTTCACCCGGCTGGTGACATGGGCGATCGTCTCGTCGAGACGCGTGTGCAGGCCGAAGGTCAGGCCGTAGCCGGTGGCGTTGATGTCGTCGATCAGGCGATCGACGTCTTCGCGCTTGAAGCGGATGACATGCAGGACCGGGCCAAACACCTCGCGCTCCAGGTCGGCGAGCGATTGCAGCTCGATGATGGTGGGCGAGACGAAGGTGCCGCGCGCGGCTTCCGCCGGCAGAGCCACCTGCTCGACCTTGCGGCCGCGGGCGCGCATCTTTTCGATATGCCCCTCGATCGTCTGCTTGGCTTCCGCCGTGATGACCGGGCCGGTATCGACGTTCAACCGATCGGTGCGGCCGATCTTGAGTTCCGCGAGCGCCCCCTTCAGCATGGTCAGCGTGCGGTCGGCGACGTCTTCTTGGAGGCAGAGCACGCGCAGCGCCGAGCAGCGCTGGCCGGCGCTGTCGAAGGCGGATGCGATGACATCCGCCACCACCTGTTCGGCGAGCGCAGACGAATCGACGATCATCGCATTCTGCCCGCCGGTTTCGGCGATCAGCGGAATGGGCTTGCCCGAGGACGACAGGCGCCCCGCAAGCTCCTTCTGGATAAGGCGGGCTACTTCCGTCGAGCCGGTGAACATGACGCCCGCCGTCTCCGGCGCACCAACGAGGGCGGCGCCCACGCGGCCATCACCCGGCAGCAATTGCAGCGCGCCGATTGGAATGCCGGCCTCGTGCAGGATGCGCACGGCTTCGGCAGCGATCAGCGGCGTCTCTTCCGCAGGCTTCGCCAGCACAGGATTGCCGGCGACGAGGGCGGCGGCAATCTGGCCGGAGAAGATGGCCAGCGGGAAATTCCACGGGCTGATGCAGACGATGGGGCCGAGCGGCTGGTGGGCGGCGCCGAGCGTGCGGCGCGCCTGTTCCGCATAATAACGCAGGAAGTCGATCGCCTCGCGCACTTCGGCAATGGCATTGGCCGCCGACTTGCCGGCCTCGCGGATGGCAAGGCCGATCAGCGTCGAAATCTTCGCCTGCATCAGGTCGGCGGCGCGGTCGAGGCGGTCGCCACGCTCGCGCGGCGGCACGGCAGCCCATTCGGACGCGGCCGCCAGCGCCAGTTTCGCGGCCTTCGCCACGCCCTCGCTGGAGGTTTCCGTCACATAGCCGACGACATCGGACTGGTCGGCCGGGTTCAGCACCGCCCGCTTTTCGCCATCGCTGGAACCATCCGCGATCCGCGGCACGGCCTGCCATTCGACGGCAGCGGTCTTGGCGAGGTCCTGCGCCAGCGCTGCGAGCACCGTCTCGTTCGACAGGTCGAGACCGGCGGAGTTCAGCCGGCCCTTGCCGTAAAGCTCTGCCGGAAGCGCGATCCGGTCGTGTTTTCCGCCCGGCACCGGCATGGAGCGCACGACGGCGGCGGGATCGGCGATCAGCTCATCGACCGAGATGGCCGGATCGGCGATGCGGTTGACGAAGGAGGAGTTCGCACCGTTTTCGAGCAGGCGGCGGACGAGATAGGCAAGCAGCGTCTCATGCGTGCCGACCGGCGCATAGATGCGGCACGGCCGGTTGAGCTTTTCCGAGCCGACCACTTCGTCATAGAGCGGCTCGCCCATGCCGTGCAGGCACTGGAACTCATATTGCCCGACGCGGAAATCCGGGCCGGCGAGCTGGTAGATCGTGGCGAGCGACTGGGCATTGTGCGTGGCGAACTGCGGAAAGACCGCATCCGTCGCCGCCAGCAGCTTTTTCGCGCAGGCGATATAGGAGACGTCCGTGTGGATCTTGCGCGTATAGACCGGGAACTCCTCCAGGCCGTCGAGCTGCGCGCGCTTGATCTCGGCATCCCAATAGGCGCCCTTGACGAGGCGCACCATGATGCGGCGGCTGGAGCGGCGGGCGAGATCGATGATGAAATCGAGCACGAAGGGGCAGCGCTTGCCATAGGCCTGAACCACGAAGCCAACGCCATCCCAGCCCGTCAAAGCGGGATCGTGGCAAAGCTCTTCCAGCAGGTCGAGCGACAGTTCCAGCCGGTCGGCCTCTTCGGCATCGATATTGAGGCCGATATTGTAGGATTTCGCAATCGCCGCCAGCGCCTTCACCTTGGGCAGCAGTTCGCTCATCACGCGCCCGGCCTGCGCCCGCACGTAGCGCGGATGCAGCGCCGAAAGCTTGATCGAGATGCCGGGGCCTTCATAGATGCCGCGGCCGGCGGACGCCTTGCCGATGGCATGGATGGCGTTCTCGTAGTCACGGTAGTAGCGCTCCGCATCGGCAGCCGTCGTCGCCGCCTCGCCGAGCATATCGTAGGAGTAGCGGAAACCCTTGCGCTCCATGGCGCGCGAGTTGCGCAACGCCTCGTCGATCGTCTCGCCGGTGACGAACTGCTCGCCCATCATGCGCATCGCCATGTCGACGCCGCGGCGGATGACCGGCTCGCCGCAGCGGGCGATGAGGCGCGTGAGTGCGGCGGAAAGGCCGCGGTCGTTGACCGTCGAGGTCAGCTTGCCGGTGACCACCAGGCCCCATGTGGCCGCGTTAACGAAGAGCGAACGACCGCCCCCCATATGCGACTTCCAATCGCCTTCGGAAATCTTGTCACGGATCAGCGCGTCGCGGGTGGCGTTATCGGGAATGCGCAGCAGCGCTTCGGCAAGGCACATCAGCGCGACGCCCTCCTGGCTGGAGAGCGAATATTCATGCACCAGCCCCTCGACGCCGGAGCCCTTGTGCTTGGCGCGCAGCGCGACGATCAGCTTGCGGGCCGTCTCGCGGATGCGGGCGGTCACCTCGTCCGGCAGCGTCGCCTGGTCGAGAAGCGGCCGCACGGCCTCCACTTCGGGAATGCGATAGGCGGCGGTGATGCGCTGCCGGAGCTCGCTCTGCGCCCGGATGGGCGGTGCGAAATCGGCGAAAGCGGGAGCATTATGTTCGTTTGCAGACTGGACCATTTTCATCACCATCTCGGGCTATCGGCCATTCCATCCGAGCGCAGAATACATCGCCTGCCGGCGCATTCCACCCTCGTGGCGCTGGCCGGGAACATAGTGGATTGCTACGGGACTTTCTCACCAATATAAGGCTTCAAACGAGAACTATCTCCAAATAAATCCGGATTTGGTGGTCTTAATGTCCAAGACAAAGCAAGTTTTTAGTGAAATCGATGCGATCGACCGGAAGATCCTCGATCTTCTCGTTGAAAATGCACGCATTTCCATCACCGAAATGTCGGAAATCGTCGGCCTTTCGAAGACCCCGTGCACGTTGCGCCTGCAGCGATTGATCAACGACGGCTATATCGACGGCTTCCGCGCCGTGCTCAATCCGAAGAAGCTCGGACTGGACCATGTCGCCTTCGCCGAGGTCAAGTTGTCCGATACGAAGGAGGCAGCACTCATCGCCTTTAACAATGCGGTGCGCAAGATCAAGGAAGTCGAGGAGTGCCACATGATTGCCGGCCGCTTCGACTACCTGATAAAAATCCGCACCTCCGATATCCGCAGATACCGGGAGGTGCTGGGCGAGAAGATTTCGAGCCTCCCGAATGTCGCAAGCACCTCCACTTCCGTCGCGATGGAATCCATCAAGGAAAGCGGCCGCTGATATCCGTCAGGCCGGTTGTGCGGCCTGCGGCACCGGGAAGACCCGGTCATAGGCGAGGTTGTAGGCGAAGGTGTAGACCACGTAGAAGCCGACGATCGCCATGTCCATCATCAGCGCCTGCCACACGGTGATGCCGAGATACCAGGCGATCGGCGGAATGAGGATGGCGAGCAGGCCGCCCTCGAACAGCAGCACATGCACCACGCGCGCCTTCAGGCTCTTGCGCGTATGGCCGACGAGCCGCAGCATCGCGTGGTCGAAGCCGAGATTGTAGACGAAGTTCCACAGCGTCGCGATGGTCGCCGAGACAACGCCGACGACGCCCATATGGCCGACCGGCTGGTTGAACAGCGCCGCCGCCACGGGAACGAAGATCGCGAGGCCGAACGCCTCGAAGAGGACCGCATGACGGACGCGGTCGGGGAAAGTGCGCATGGACATGATGTCTATCCTTTTGTTGTTTTCGTTGACTTGCACGCTTTCTATCTCAATATCGCCGATTACAAAGTTAGCTACTATCCGGATTTGAGATAGATGACCGTTTCCATGGAACAGCTGGAGGCCTTCGCTGCGGCCGCCGAGCACGGCTCCTTCTCCGCAGCCGGCCGGGCGCTGCGCAAGGCGCAGTCGGCGATCAGCGTGCTGGTGTCGAGCCTGGAGGACGATCTCGGCGTCCAGCTCTTCAGCCGCGCCTCGCGCAATCCCGCCCTCACGCCGGCCGGTGAGCGCCTACTGGCGGAAGCGAAGGTCATCCTCGATCGCCGCGAGCACCTGATCGGCGTCGCGGCCAGTTTCGAGGCGCATGTGGAAAAACGCCTGGTCGTCGCCATCGACGAGCTCTATCCGGAGCGCGCGCTGGGCACGCTCTTTGCCGAATTCGCCGAGCGGTTTCCCCATGTGGAACTGGAGCTGCTCTTTCCGATGATGGAGGATGTCAGTCGGCTGGTGCTCGACGGCAAGGCCGATATCGGCGTGATGTGGCGGCAGGAGACGCTGCCGGCGGCCCTCGCCTTCCACACGATCGGCTGGGTGCCGCTGAAACTGGTCTGCGGCCGGAACCATCCGCTCGCCGGCACGGCGGTCGACTGGGAGGAGCTGAAGCGCCATCGGCAGCTGATGGTCGCCGTGCGCAGCGAAGGCCCGGAAAAACAGCGCCTGCGCACCGCCGCCGAAGTCTGGTGGGTGGAAAGCCACTGGGTGATCCTGCAAATGGTCAAGCAGGGCATCGGCTGGGCGCTGGTGCCGGACCATATCATCGACTACTCCCCGGTCATCGACGATCTCGTGACGCCCGCCCTCCAGTTCGACGACGCAGACTGGCCGGTCGCCCTGGAAATGGTCTGGCACAAGCAGAAACCAAGCGGCCCGGCCGCCGAATGGCTGCGCGAGCGCTTCGCCTCCACCCGCATCAACGCCACGCCGGGATAAGGGCCGCAGAAGTGCGGCCCTCGCCTCACCGCCCGCCGCTGAACTGCACGAGATCCCAGAGATTGCCGTAGAGATCCTCGAAGACCGCCACCGTGCCGTAGCCGGCCTGCTTTGGCTCGCGCACGAAGCGGATGCCCCGCTCGGTATAGAGCGCGTGATCGCGCCAGAAATCATCGGTCGAGAGGAAGAGGAAGACCCGTCCGCCCGCCTGGTTTCCGATGAAGGCCTCCTGGTTGGCGGCAGAGGCGCGCGCCAAAAGCAGCGACGTGTTGCCGCCGCGCGGCCGCACCACCACCCAGCGCTTGTCCTGCTCGGGCTGGTAGCTGTCCTCGACCAGCTCGAAGCCGAGCTTTTCGACATAGAAGGCGATGGCCTCGTCGTAGTCGCGGACGACGAGCGCGATATGCGCGATGCTGTGCTTCATTCCGGCTCCCACGGTAGGGGTATTGGCCCGGCAGATCAGCACGAGTTTCCGGCGGATGCCATAATTTTCTTGCCAGCGCACGATGACCACCGGCCCGATAAGGGCTGGCCGCGCAGGTGGCGCACCGTGCGCCGCCGGCCCAAACAGATTCCAATTCACGGACGATCGACGCGGTCCAATCGGACTCGTCCTCCGCGATTTTTCCGGATCCGCTACCGCTTCAGATTCAGATAATGCACGGGATCGCTGGCGGTCTGCGCGGCCTGGAGGTTCTTGTAGCGTCCGTTCTTGCGGGCGATAAGGTCGGCATGGTTGCCGCTCTCGACGATGCGGCCATCGTCGACGACGAGGATGCGGTCGGCGTTGGCAATGGTGGCGAGCCGGTGGGCGATGACCAGCGTCGTGCGACCGGCCGAAAGCTCGGCGAGCGACTGCTGGATGGCGCGTTCGGTCTCCGTGTCGAGCGCCGAGGTCGCCTCGTCGAGGATGAGGATCGGCGGGTTCTTCAGGAAGATGCGGGCAATGGCGAGACGCTGCTTTTGCCCGCCGGAGAGTTTCACGCCGCGCTCGCCGATCATCGTGTCGAGCCCGTCCGGCAGGTTGGCGATCACATCGTCGAGCCGGGCGCGCTTCGCGGCGTCCAGAATCTCCGCTTCCGTGGCGTCGAGCCTTCCATAGGCGATGTTCTCGCGGATCGTGCCGGCGAAGAGGAAGACGTCCTGCTGTACGATGCCGATATTGGAGCGCAGCGATTTCAGCGTCATGTCGCGGATGTCGATGCCGTCGACGGTGATCGCGCCGGCGGTGATTTCGTAGAAGCGCGGCAGCAGCGAGCAGATCGTCGTCTTGCCCGCCCCCGAGGGGCCGACGAAGGCGATGGTCTCGCCCGCCTGGATTGCGAGGTCCAGCCCGTCGAAGACCGGCCTTTCGGCGCTGTAGCCGAAGCGCACGCCGCGATATGCGATATCGCCCTTCAGCCGGCCGGCCTCCCGGGCGCTGTCGCGGTCCATGATGTCAGGCTGCGTGTCGAGGAACTGCGTATACCGCGCAAAGCCCGCAATGCCCTTCGGATAGGTCTCGATGATCGAGTTGATCTTGTCGATGGGCCGGAAGAACACGTTGACCAGAAGCAGGAAACCGACGAAGCCACCGGCGGAAAGCTCGCCGCGCGTCACGAACCAGGCGCCGGCCAGCATCACCACCACCTGCACGAAGCGCATCGAAAGGTAGGACAGCGACATGGACGCCGCCATCACCTTGTAGGCTTCGAGCTTGGTAACGAGGTAGTTGCGGTTGCTCTCGGCAAAAAGCTTGCGCTCGTGATCTTCGTTGGCAAAGGCCTGCACGACGCGGATGCCGCCGACATTTTCCTCGATGCGGGCGTTGAAATCGGCGACGCGGCCGTAAAGCGCGTGCCAGTTTGAGGTCATGCGCGCGCCATAATGCGTGGTGACCCAGGCCGTCAGCGGCACGATGACGGCGGTGATCAGCGCCAGCGGCACATGCACCCAGAGCATCAGCAGGAAAGCGCCGATCAGCGTCATGATCGCGATGAACAGGTCTTCCGGCCCGTGATGGGCGACCTCGCCGATCTCTTCGAGGTCCTTGGTCAGCCTTGCGACGAGATGGCCGGTCTTCTGGTTGTCGAAGAAGCCGAAGGAGAGCTTTTGCAGGTGGTCGAAGGCCTTGCGGCGCATCTCGGCCTCGATGCGCACGCCGAGCATGTGGCCCCAATAGGTGACGATGACCTGCAGGCCGGCATTGATAAGATAGATCAGGAACAGGCCGACGGCGGCGAGCGCGATGAGATCGAGCCGACCGGTCGGCAGCAGCCGGTCGATGAAGAGCGTCACCGCGACGGGAAAGGCCAGTTCCAGCAGGCCGGCGGCGACGGCGCTGCCGAAATCCAGCGCAAACAGGCCCCGGTGCGGACGGTAATAGGCGGCGAAGCGCTTCAGATGGTCGGACATGAACGGCATGCTTTCGATATCGGTCTTATTGCTAAGACGATCAACTACTGCGTCTCATCCCACAGGTCGCAAAATTTTTCTTCCCCGACACGGTTTTGTGATTGGCGCCCCTTTCGCGGGCGCCAATTCTAGCTTCAGGCAAAAGCGGCTCAGTTCGCTGCACTAGCCAGGGAAACACCCGTCAGCCGCTCGGACAGCACCCAGAGACGCTCCGCCGCGTCCGGATCCATCGCCCAGGGCGCCACGCCCTTGTTGCCTGCCGCCTCGCCCTGCGGAAGTGCCACCTCGCAATCCTCGCAATAGACGCCGCCGATGCCGTCGAGTTCGGGGCGTGCCGCCGCCCAGACACTGGTTGCGGCCCCCTGCTGCGGGCTCTTCAGATCGCGTGCGGGGTCGACACGGCGGTTGCCGTTCTCGTCATACACGTCGAAGGCATTGATCTCGTCTTCGCTGAGATGGCGGGCAAGATCGGTGAGGATGACGCCCGGATGCAGCGAGAAGGCGCGCACGCCATGCTCCGCCCCGCGCCGGTCGAGCCCCAGCGCAAAGAGCGCATTCGCCGTCTTCGCCTGGCCATAGGCCTGCCACTTGTCATAGGCGCGCGTGTGGAAATCGATATCGTCGAAATCGACCGGACCGATCTGGTGCCCGCGCGAGGAGACCGACACGACCCGCGCGCCGCCGGCCGCAACCAGCGCCGGCCAAAGCCCCGCCACCAGCCGGAAATGGCCGAGATGGTTGGTCGAGAACTGGCTCTCGTGCCCGTCTGCATCGCGCGCCAGCGGCGTTGCCATGATGCCCGCGCTGTTGACGAGGATCGATATCGGCGTGCCGGCCGCGACGATCCTGTCCGCGAAGGCGGCGATGGACGCGGGGTCCGAAAGATCCATCGCCTCGATGCGCACATTTTCGATGCCGGCCAGCGTGCGCTCCGCCTTGGCGCGGTCGCGCGCCGGCACGATGATCGTGGCGCCGGCGCCGGCGAGTGCGCGCGTCGTCTCGACGCCGAGGCCGGAATAGCCGCCGGTCACGATCGCCGTCTTGCCGGAAAGGTCGATCCCCGCGACCACCTCCTCGGCGGTGCTGGCGGCATTGAAACGGGACCCGATAGGTTTTTGCTCGGACATGTCGTCACTCCTTCGTTCTCTCGTGCTGGTGTCCGTGCTTCATATCGGGTACAGTTTCGGCGTCTCCAGCTTGCAAACTCCAGGTTTTTGTCGTGATCGTCCAGAATGCACAGGATGCCCTGTCCGACGTGCTGAGCGCCATCGATGCGCGCGCGCTCTTCTCCGTGCGCTTCGCGGCCGGCGGCCCGTGGGCGGTCGCCTTCCCGCCGCCGTCCTATGTGAAGTTCAACGCCATCCGCCACGGCGGCGCCTGGGTCATCCCGGAAGGCGAGGCGCCGATGCGCATCGAGGCGGGAGATTGCCTGGTGGTCAGCGGCAAGGCCTTTACGCTTTGCAGCGATCCGCGGATGAAACCCATCCCGGCGCGCGACATCTTCATCGGCGGCAACCTCGATGTGATGGTCGGCGACGGCCAGGATTTCGTGCTTCTCGGCGGCAGCGTGAACCTCGATACGGTGGACGGCACGCTCCTGACCGACGCCTTGCCGCCGGTCGTCGTCATCGCGCGCGAAGAGGCCGGGCCGATCGCCTGGCTGCTGGAACAGCTGGATGCGGAGTGGAACAGCACGGCACCGGGGTCGCGCATTGCCTGCAACGACCTCCTGCGCCTGATCTTCATCCATGTGCTGCGCGCCTATCTCGCCCGCGAGACGTCGCGGCATCCGGGCTGGCTGGCCGGCCTCACCGACCGTCGCCTTGCCCCGGCGCTGCGGGCCATCCATGCCGATCCGGCGCGCCGCTGGACGGTGGACGAACTCGCCGGCATCGCCGGCCAGTCACGCTCGGCCTTTGCCGAGCGGTTCCGCGACACCGTCGGCGCCTCGCCGATCGATTATCTTGCGGCATGGCGCATGCGGCTTGCGGCCGCCCGGTTGCGGCGCGGCGACGAACCGCTGCCGCGCATCGCCCAATCGCTGGGCTATGCCTCGGACAGCGCCTTCGCCGCCACCTTCCGCCGTGTCCTCGGCCAATCGCCCGCCCGCTACCGCAGCCTGCACCGCGGCGCGGCCGCCTAGCTTCGCTCGATCAGACCTTCACGGCGCTCGCGGTGTAGATCTCGTCGATCGTCCGGCCGAGGCTGGCATCGAACTCGGCATCGCTCATTTGCAGGCGCAGGTCTTCCGTGAGCGCACGCGAGAAGCTGGCGATCATGCCGTGGTTGCGGCTGAGTTTTTCGCAGGCGTCGGCGCGGCTGTAGCCGCCCGAAAGGGCCACGACGCGGGCAACCGCCTTGTGGGCAATCAGCGGCTTGTAGAAATCCGCGACCGTCGGGATGGTGAGCTTGAGCATGACCTGCTCGCCCGCCGGCACGGCATCGAGCTGGCTGGCGATCTCGTCGCGCAGGATCGCCTCGGCCTCCTCTTTCGTCGCACTCTTGATCGAGACTTCCGGCTCGATGATCGGAACGAGGCCGTGGCCAAGGATCTGGCGTCCCACCTCGAACTGCTGCTTCACCACGGCGGCGATGCCGGCCTTGTCGGCATGGGCGATCACCGAGCGCATCTTGGTGCCGAAAATGCCCTTCTTCACCGCGCGGGCGAGCAGCGCGTCGAGATCAGGCATCGGCTTCATCACCTGCGCGCCGTTCTCCTCGGCGGCGAGCCCCTTGTCGACCTTGAGGAAGGGCACGACGCCGCGGTCTTCCCACAGATAGGAGGGAACCGGCTTGCCCTTGGCTTCGCCATCCATGGTCTTTTCGAACAGGATGGCGCCGATCACCTTGTCGCCGGAGAAAGCGGGCGCCGTCATGATGCGCACGCGCATCTCGTGCATCAGGCGGAACATCGCCTCGTCACCGCTATAGTCGGTGTCGGCAATGCCATAGAGACGCAAGGCACCGGGGGTGGAACCACCGCTCTGGTCGAGGGCGGCAATAAAGCCCTCCTTGCCGGACATCTGCGCCATCATTTTTGCGTCAGCCATGCTTTCCCCCCTTTTCGGACCGGCGCGTGGTGCGCTCGGACACGCTGCTCTGCCAATTTGCTCGGAGCATAACCGACGATATCTTGTTCTCCTACCCCTTGCCGAGATCGGCGCGGGTGGATTTTACCGGCTCAAAACAAACTCATGTCGCCGACCAGGAGGTTTCGCGCGAGCCACGGGCTCTGCCGGCCCTCGGTGTCGCGCAGCACGCGGGATTTGACGGCGGAATAGAATTCGCCGAGATCGATGACGCCGTTGGCATCGACGTCGGCCGTGCCGCGGCCGGTCCCGAGCACCTCGACGATGGCCGAGGTGAAGACGCCGCCGCCCTTTCCGGCACTTTCCAGCGCCACCTGCCGCCCCTTCGAGGCGGCGAGCACGACCATGGGCGCGCCGGCCGACGTCAGTAAGGCACCAGCGACATCGTCGTTCGTGGCAAAGGCGCTGCTGCCGGCAAGGCCGGTGTGACAGGCGTCGAGCAGGATCACCACCGTTCCCTTCGCCTTGGATAGCACAGCCGCGACGTCACTCCAGGCAAGCGCGGTCTCGCGCAGCGCGCCGGTGCGCGTATCCGGCAGGGCGAGCAGCAGGTCGCCGGTCGTGCCCGTGCCACCGGAACCGACGGCATGGCCGGCAAAAGAGAAGAGCAACGTGTCGTCCGGCCCCGTGGCGGCGACGGCATCGGCCACCGCCTTGAGGATCGTTGCGCCCGTCGCCGCACGGTCGCTCAGCACGGTCAGCTCCGGCGACGCCGCGCGATGGCCGCCAACGCCCGCCAGAACCGCCTTCAGGCGCTCCGCATCGCTGCGCGCGAAGGACAGCGCGGGAATGCCCGGATCGCCGGCATAGGCGTCTATCCCGACTAGCACCGCGCGAAGGCGCCCCTCACCGCGCGATGGCGGCGGCAGGAGCAGACCTTTAGGGGTGCTGACCAGGCCGTCGGCGTCGTCGGCAAGCACGGTGATCCACCGGCTGCCGCCGGGATCGGCAATGTCGAAGACCTCTTCGGCCGCCTGTCCCTGCACATTCCGCTCGTCGATCAGCCGGCCGTCGACGAACACACGAAGCCGCGCGAGCCCGGTATCGTCGGTGGCGCTTACGGCCAGGCGGCGTTTTCCAGCCTCGGCCACGCTCGCCGTGAAGGAAACCAGCGGCGGCGAACCCAGCGTTTCCGGCCGCGCGGCGATCTCCCGCCCTTCGAGCACCGCCTGCGCAAGGCCCGGCCGGTGGAGGGCCGCCCCGAACTGGTGCACGGTCTGCAATGCGGGCATGCCGGCAAAGCGCACATTGAGCGCGTGCGCCCCTTCGTAAGTCGTGTCGAACCGACCATCGGGCAGCATGACGACGATCTCATCATCGATATGTGCTCCCCCCAGGATCTGCTCGCCCGTCCCGGCGCGAAACACGGTGAAGCGACCATCATGGTTGAGCTGCACCAAAAACCGGCCGTCCCGCGTGAGGCGCATGGCGCGCACCAGCGTCGGATCGGCAAGCGGAACGAGGTTTCCGACGCGCTTGCCGGTGCGCGTGTCGATGAAGGCGGCCTGTCCGATATAGCTGGCGGAGACGAGAATCCGGTCTTCGCGCACTGCAAAGACCCGGATTTCGCTCGCATCCGTGGAGCTCCACCCAAACGCGCTGGCATCGTCAGGTGCGTTTTCCGGCACGAGTTCCCGGTCGATGTTCACGATGAGGTCGGGCGAAACCAGAATGAGGCCCGCCATGCTGACCCTGGAGCTGCCAGCATAACAATTGGCAAACAGCAGCGCATGGGCCTGTTCCCCCTCGCCCCAGCGCCAGACCTGTTCGATCGAAGCCGGGTCGAACGCCTCGGCGGAGGTCTTGCATTCGAAGGCGATGTTTTCCGGGGCGACGGTGCTGAAGCGCTTGCGGATGGTGGGAGCGGTCCGCGCCACGGCATCGATGAGCGTATCGATCTTCGCCTTTCGATCGGCATTCACATCCATGTAGTGACCATAGGTGCTGTGAGCGACCGACGACACCCGGTCGATCGCGCCGATGACGGCGCCGATCCGGTCGAACACCGTCGCCTCGGAGGGCTGGAACGACGATTGCGGCAGGCGCCCAAGGCCGCGCCCGGCGATCTGGACCCCGCAAAACACGCCGCCCTCGGCGCGCGCCAGACCCCGCCCATCGCCGACATTCCCGCACCGGTCGTCTGCAGCTACGACTGCCGTGCCCTCCATCAGGGGCTTGCGAATGAGCTTGTCGACGGGCACGAACAGCTGCTCGTCCGGCGCGGATGCATTGATAAGATAGCTCTCCATGCCATGCGTGACGCGTATCGGCTCGCCGAAAAGCCAAAGGTGTTTTTCCAGAGGGATATCGATGCCGCGATGGGTCCGGACGAGCTGGCGAAGCGCTTTTCGCGCGCCGTCCGGGTCGAAGTCGTCGAAATTCCCTTGCGAGGCCGACAAGTAGTAACCCGGCCCGCTTTCCTCCAGGTCGTAAACCTCGCCGGAGACGATGTCCCAGAACCGTCCGCCGTCCTTGGTGCCGTCAGCGCTCGGGCCGGTCATCGCCGCGAACATGCGATCGACATCGAGCACGATTTCGGTGCGCCAGCCGACCCCCATGTTCCGCATGTAGGTTCCGGTGCCGATATCGGCGTTGAGAGTGGAGACGACGGAATTCTCCATCTGCCGGATTTCTGCCCCGAGCACGATGAAACTGTCGTTGCGCGTCCAGGCGAGCAGCCCATGGCGCAGGTTCTGGACGACGGCGCCATCAGCAAGGTCGATGACCTCCAGCCGCCTGTCGATCGAACGCACCGCTGCCACGAAACGTCCTGTCGGCGAGAAGCGCGGCTGCAACCCTGCGCGCGAGAACAGCAACGCACCCATCTCGCGGTCGAACACATCGTATCGGTCCTTGTAGACCTTCATCTCGTAGCGCCCGGACGGATCGGCCAGAACCTCGTCCGGCGCATCGCTTGTGAAGCGGTCCTGCACGACGATTTCCGGCAGCCCGAGTTCCACCGTAAGACGCGGCGAGCGCTCCGTGCGCAGCACATGCTCGCCGCAGGCGCCACCCGTCACGAGGCTGACGCCGATATCCTGTTGGCCGGAGGAAAGCAGGAAGACCGTGATGGCACCGCTTGCCGCAGGCATGCGCCCATGCAGCGGAATGATGGCGCGCGTGCGCTCTTCGGCATGTTTCAGACCATCCGGCCCCTTCGCCCCCGCTGTCAGCGGCAGGAAACCCTTTCCCTTGAAGCGCGTGGCCACCGGGAAATCGGCGACGATGAAAAGCGGCAGGGGTGCGGGTTTTGCCGCCCGGAGCTGATAACCCAATAGGAAGCCCGTGCCCGGCGTCAGTTTCTGCGTCATGCCGATGGTAAACTGGATGCCGGCGACCATCGCCCGCGCCTCATTGAGCGCCTCGGGACAGGCAAGCGCCACGGTCTGCATCACGGGCATCTGCCGAAGTTCGGCGATGCGCTCGCGCATCTGTTTTGCAAGACAGGCCACATCGCCGCGGCATCGGCTTCGCTTGCGCATCCAGGCGCGCTGGTCCGCCACCAGCTTTTCGGCCGTCTTGCCTTCAGCCGCGGAGCGTTGCTGCGAATAGACGGCGGCCATTTCGGCGTCGAGCGCCGCCAAAGCCGGATCGCCGCATATCGCATGTTCCACCGCATTGGAGGCCTTGGTGCAATCGAAACTGGGCTGCGCGGGTGCCGATCCGGCGCCCAGCAGCAAGAGGACGGTGCAAACAGCCGCCATCATCAGAACATGCAGTCGCGTGCCGGAACCGGTCATGCCGTCCCCCTCCGCATAGGGCGTGCTCCCCTGTCCGGAAGCAGGCCTCACCACTCGGCTTCACTGACAATTGCTGAATTCCTGCGCTGGCGGGGCCAGGTATACTCAATTCTTCTAACGTACCAGCCAGGCCGTTCATTCGGCCGACGACGGCGGCGTTCAAAAACGGCACATTTTCCGCAGGTCGCGCCTAAATTCATTAACCCTGGCGTTCCAGCCGAAACAACACATACGAGTTGTAGTTGCAGTTTTGCAAAACTCATTTAGCGTGCCGGAAGCGGAGTGCCGCGCGGCTGCAAGTGGGAAAACGCATGAACTATCTGCACGCGATCTTCCAGCAATCCCCCGAGATTGCTCTCTTCCTCGCCCTTGCCGGCGGCTACTGGATCGGCAAGTTCCAATTCGGCAAATTCCAGCTTGGCGGCGTCGCCGGCTCGCTGTTGGTCGCCGTCGTCCTCAGCCAGGTCGGCGTGACGATCGACAACGGCATCAAGACCGTGCTCTTCGCACTGTTCATCTATGCCGTCGGTTTCGAGAGCGGGCCGCAGTTCTTCCGCTCGCTCGGCCGCAAATCCATTCGCGAGATCGTCATGGCGGCCGTGCTGGCGCTGAGCGGGCTTGCCACGGTGGTGGTGCTCGCCAAGATATTCTCCCTCGACAAGGGTCTCGCCGCCGGCATTGCCGCGGGCGGGCTCACCCAGTCGGCGATCATCGGCACCGCAAGCTCGGCGATCGGCAAGCTTGGCCTTCCGGCAGACCAGACTCAGACGCTCCAGGCCAACGTGGCGATCGGCTATGCCGTCACCTACATCTTCGGATCCTTCGGCGCGATCCTGGTCTGCGTCAACATCCTGCCCTGGTTCATGGGCCGCGGCATTCGCGACGACGCGGTGAAGGCTGAGGCCGAGATGCTCGCCGGCGCGCAGGTCTTCGGCCCGGGCGAAAGCGCGGCCCTGCCGGACCTCGTCGGGCGCCTCTTCACGGTGGAGAAGGCGGCGGGTCGCACGGTCGCCGACCTGGAGGCCAGCGCCACGGCAGCCCCGATCGCCGTCGAGCGCATCAAGCGCAAGGGCAGCATCGTCGGCGTCGATCCCGGTTTCGTTCTGGAACGCGGCGACATCGTGCTCGTCGTCGGGCGCCGCTCCGGCGTCGTCGGGCTGGAGGCGGTCGTCGGGCCGGAACTGCAGGCCTCCGATGGCATGGAGATGGTTCTCGCCACACGCGACGTCGTCGTCGCCAATGCCGAATTCGCCGGCCACACGGTCTCCGACATCATCGAGGCGACGCGCGACCTGCGGCACGGCGTCTTCGTGCTCTCCGTCAAGCGCGGCGGCACCCCACTGCCTCTCGAAGCGAAAACCCGGATCGAGGCTGGCGATATCGTCACGGTCTACGGCCTCCAGGAAGATCTCCAGCGCATCGCCAAGCGCGTCGGGCCGGTTCTCGTGCCGAGCGACAAGACGGATTTCGTCTTCCATGGCCTCGGTATCGTCGTCGGCCTGCTGGTCGGCCTTCTCGTCGTGCGCATCGGCTCGATCCCGCTGACGCTCGGCAGCGGCGGCGGCGCGCTTCTGGCGGGTCTCGCCTTCGGCTGGTATCGCAGCCGCAACATGACGCTCGGCAACATGCCGACCGGCGCATCCACCCTGCTTCGCGACCTCGGGCTTGCCGGCTTCGTCGCAGTGGTCGGCCTCCAGTCCGGCCAGCAGGCGGTGCACACCATCATCGAGAGCGGTCTGTCGATCTTCCTGATCGGCGTCGCCGTCACCATCATTCCCATGCTGATCACCATGGCCGTGGGACGATACGTGCTGCACTACGACAACGTCGCCGTGTTCGCCGGCTCGCTGTCGGGTTCGCGCAGCGCCAATCCCGCCTTCGGCGAAGTGCTCGACAAGGCCGGCAATTCCGTGCCGACGACGTCCTTCGCCATCACCTACGCCCTCGCCAATGTGTTCCTGACCCTGCTCGGGCCACTCGTCGTCGCCCTCGTATGACCGACCCCCAAGGTCAAGCCTTCGGAGAAAGCCCCATGACCGACTACAGCCAATACGCCAAGCTGAGCCCGTTCGAGCTCAAGGACGAGCTCATCAAGCTGGCCACGAGCAAGAAGAACCAGACCATGCTGAATGCCGGGCGCGGCAACCCGAACTTCCTCGCGACCCTCCCCCGCCGGGCCTTCTTCCGGCTCGGCCTGTTCGCCACGGCCGAGGCCGAGCTTTCCTACTCCTACATGCAGCAGGGCATTGGCGGCCTTCCCAATATCGAAGGCATCGAGGGCCGGTTCGAGCGCTTCATCAGCGAGCATCGCGACCAGGAGGGCGTCGTCTTCCTGAGCCGCAGCCTGTCCTATGTCCGCGACCAGCTCGGCCTCTCCGCCTCGCAGTTCCTGCATGAGATGGTCGAAGGCATCCTCGGCTGCAACTATCCCGTCCCGCCCCGCATGCTGCGGGTGAGCGAAGAGATCGTCCGGCAATATCTCGTCAAGGAAATGATCGGCGGCTTCACGCCGGCCGGCGATGTCGACGTCTTCGCAGTGGAAGGCGGCACGGCCGCCATGACCTATATCTTCAACACCATGAAGCAGAACGGGCTCGTCGAGCGCGGCGACAAGGTGGCGATCGGCCTGCCCGTCTTCACGCCCTATATCGAGATCCCGCAGCTCGAGGAATACGGCCTGAAGGAAGTCGCGATCAATGCGGATCCGGCCGCCGGATGGCAATATCCCGATTCGGAACTGGAAAAGCTGAAGGACCCCGCCATCAAGGTGTTCTTCTGCATCAATCCGAGCAATCCGCCCTCCGTCAAGCTCGACGAGCGCAGCCTGAAGAAGATCGCCGACATCGTCGCCAACGACCGGCCGGACCTCATCATCCTGACCGACGACGTCTACGGAACCTTCGCCGACGACTTCCAGTCGCTTTTCGCGGTCTGCCCGAACAACACGATCCTCGTCTATTCCTTCTCGAAATATTTCGGCGCCACGGGCTGGCGGCTCGGGGCCATCGCTACCAATCGGGAAAACGTGCTCGACCGGAAGATCGCAGACCTGCCGAAGAAGACACGCGAGGCACTGGAAAAACGCTACAACTCGATCGTGACCGACGTCAGCGCGCTGAAATTCATCGACCGGCTCGTCGCCGACAGCCGCACGGTCGCCCTCAACCACACGGCCGGGCTCTCGACGCCGCAGCAGGTGCAAATGGTGCTGTTCTCGCTCTTCGCCCTGATGGACGAGCACGACATGTACAAGGCATCGCTGAAGAAGGTCATTCGCCGGCGCGAAGCGGCCCTCTACCGCGAACTCGGCATCGAACTCACCGAGAACCCGAACCAGGTCGATTATTACACGCTGCTCGACCTCGAAGACATCGCACAAAAACTCTACGGCTCGGAGTTCGCGGCGTGGGTGAAGAAGACCTTCACCGCCAACGAACTTCTCTTCCGCATCGCCGACGAAACCGGCATCGTCCTCCTCCCCGGCCGCGGCTTCGGCACGCAGCACCCTTCCGGCCGCGCTTCCCTCGCCAACCTCAACGAATACGAATATGCGAGGATCGGCCGTGCACTGCGGAACATGGCGGACGAGTATCACCGGCAGTTCACGAAGAAGAAGTCGAAACGCTGAGGCTGTCGGAGCCACCAGCCGAGTGGCAGCAGGTCTGACCTGTCGTTTCGGTGCTCACACCGACAGCAGGGTTCGCGTCAGGGCATGTGCCGGGTCGGCGAGGCCGTCGTTGATGGTGAAGTGGTGCCTGTCCGGCTCGACGATCGTCGCTGTTGTGGCGCCCAGTCCCGTCCAGATATTGGCGAGCAGGGCGTTCTGGCGCAGGAATTCCGGGCGCTCGCTTCCGCCCACCCAGCAGGTGATGCGGGCGTCTCTCATAGGCCGCAGCAGCGCCGGGCTTTCCGCAAGCGCCTCCGCTTCGTCGATGGCGAGCCTTTCGTTCATGGCGGTCGACAGGAGGGGGCGCAGGTCGTGCAGGCCTGAAATCGAGACGACGTTGCGGATGCGTTGCTGAACCTGTGGCGCCAGCGGCGCCGTCGTGGTGATCATCCGGCTGGCGAGATGGCCGCCGGCCGAATGCCCGGTCAGGATCAGCGGTCCCTCGACCAGTCCTGCTGCTTCGGTGATGGCCGCCGCGACCTCCCTGACGATTTCCGCGATGCGAACCTCCGGGCACAGCGTGTAGGAGGGCATGGCGACCGCATAACCGCTGGCGACGGCGCCTGCGGCCAGATGCGACCAGAAGCTCTTGTCGAGCTGCAGCCAGAATCCGCCATGCACGAAGACGACCAAGCCCTTGGCCGGACCTTCCGGGAGAAAGAGGTCCATGCGGTTTCTCGGGCGCTCGCCATAGGCAAGGTCGAGTTTTGCGCGGCCGGCCGACAGCAGCGCGCTTCGGAATGTCTCGGCGGGCGTGACCCAGGCCTCCGGCCATCGATCGCCGCGCGGGATGTTCACCCCGTTTGCATAGGCGTTGTCCCAGTCCGAAATGCGGTATTCCAGCATCGTTGCATCCCTCCCGTTGATGTGGCCGACGACATAGAAATCACCCGGACGGCGGCCAAAGGCAATGCCGTCAGCAAAAAACTTTAGGCTTGAAATAATTTTTGACTGATGCGATGCTGCACCATGTTCAGCGCAGAAGTGGAGGTCTTCGCTGTGCCCATCACAATCGATGACATTTCCGCGACGACATGGCCCGTCGGCTCGGCGAAGCCGCGCCTGGCCGCCCGCGCCAACGCGACCGTAAAAAATCTAGCCGATGCAGCCTGAACAACAGGCGCGACACGAACAGGGGGATGGCCGCCACATGCTTGGACCGACCGCACATGTCGACACGTTCACACGCGACAACCTGCCGCCACCGCAGGAATGGCCGGATTTCCTGCTCGACGGTTTCGACTATCCCGACCGCCTCAACGCCGCCGTCGAACTGACGGATGCGATGGTCGCAAAGGGGGTCGGCGACCGCACCGCGCTCATCGGCAACGGGCGCCGCCGGACCTACAAGGAACTCTCCGACTGGACCAACCGGCTGGCCCATGCGCTGGTCGAGAATTACGGCGTGAAGCCGGGCAACCGCGTTCTCATCCGCTCGGCCAACAACCCGGCCATGGTCGCCTGTTGGCTCGCCGCCACCAAGGCCGGCGCCGTCGTCGTCAACACGATGCCGATGCTGCGCGCCGGCGAACTCACCAAGATCGTCGACAAGGCCGAGATCAGCCTGGCGCTGTGCGACACGCGCCTGATGGACGAGATGATCGCCTGCGCCAAGGACAGCCGCCATCTGAAGCAGGTCGTCGGCTTCGACGGGACCGCGAACCACGATGCCGAACTCGACCGGATCGCCCTCGACAAACCGGTGCGCTTCGACGCCGTGCCGACCGGCCGCGACGACGTGGCGCTTCTCGGCTTCACCTCCGGCACGACCGGCGTGCCAAAGGCGACCATGCACTTCCACCGTGACCTGATGGCGATCGCCGACGGCTACGCCCGGGAAGTTCTCGGCGTGACGCCGGAGGACGTCTTCGTCGGTTCGCCGCCGCTCGCCTTCACCTTCGGCCTGGGTGGCCTTGCGATTTTCCCGCTGCGCTTCGGGGCGGCGGCGACGCTGCTCGAACAGGCGACGCCGGCGCTGATGGTGGAGATCATCGAGACCTACAAGGCGACGATCTCGTTCACCGCGCCCACGGCCTACCGGGCCATGCTGAAGGCGATGGATGCCGGCGCGGACCTGTCGTCGCTGCGCGTCGCGATCTCGGCGGGCGAGACGCTGCCCGGCCCGATCTTCGAGGAATGGACCGAGAAGACCGGCAAGCCGATCCTCGACGGCATCGGCGCCACCGAGATGCTGCACATCTTCATTTCCAACCGCTTCGAGGACCGCAAGGCCGCCTCCACCGGCAAACCGGTCGGCGGCTATGAGGCGAGGATCGTCGACGACGAGATGCGCGAAGTGCCGCGCGGCACCGTCGGCAAGCTCGCCGTGCGCGGGCCGACCGGTTGCCGCTACATGGCCGATTCCCGCCAGCGCGACTATGTCCGCGACGGCTGGAACATCACCGGCGACGCCTTCTTCCAGGACGAGGACGGCTTCTTCCATTTCGCGGCCCGCTCCGACGACATGATCGTGACCGCCGGCTACAACATCGCCGGCCCCGAGGTCGAGGCGGCGCTGATCGCGCACCCGGAAGTGGCGGAATGCGCGGTGGTGGGCGCGCCGGACACCGAGCGCGGCCAGATCGTGGAAGCCTATGTCGTGCTGACCGCCGGCGTGCTCGCGGACGAGGCGACGATCAAGCGCCTGCAGGATCACGTGAAAGCGACGATCGCGCCCTTCAAATATCCCCGCTCGGTGAAGTTCGTCGAGGCCCTGCCGAAGACCGCGACGGGCAAGATCCAGCGATTCCGTTTGCGGGCGGAGCACTGACATGAGCGACCCATACGACCCTTCGAAGGAAGGCGCACAAATGTCGTTCGAGGGGCGCATGTCCTACAGCGACTATCTCAAGCTGGAGAAGGTCCTCACCGCGCAGGCGCCGCTTTCGCAGGCGCATGACGAGATGCTGTTCATCATCCAGCACCAGACCTCCGAGCTCTGGATGAAGCTTGCCTTGCACGAGATCAGCTCGGCGATCCGCTCGATCCGCGAGGACCGGCTGGAGCCGGCCTTCAAGATGCTGTCGCGGGTCGCGCGCATTTTCGAGCAGTTGAACAATGCCTGGGACGTGCTGCGCACGATGACGCCCAGCGAATATACCGAGTTCCGGGATTCGCTCGGACAGTCGTCCGGCTTCCAGTCCTGGCAGTATCGGGCGATCGAATTTTCGGCCGGCAATCGCAACCTCGCCATGCTGCGCCCGCACGCCCATCGCCCCGAAATCCTGGAAAAGCTGGAGGCGATCCTCGCCGCCCCGTCGCTCTATGACGAGGCGATCCGGCTTCTGGCACGCAACGGCTTCGATGTCGGCGACGAGGCCGGGCGCAGCGATTGGCGCGAGACGCGCAGCGAGAACGACAAGGTCTTTGCGGCCTGGCAGACCGTCTATCGCAATCCGGAGCGCTACTGGATGCTCTACGAGCTTGCGGAGAAGCTGGTTGACTTCGAGGACTATTTCCGGCGCTGGCGCTTCAACCACGTCACGACAGTCGAACGCATCATCGGCTTCAAGCGCGGCACGGGCGGAACGTCCGGCGCCTCCTATCTCAAGAAGATGCTCGAGGTGGAGCTCTTCCCCGAACTATGGCATGTGCGTACGGATCTTTGATAGAACACGATAAAAATCGAACCATAATGAGGAGAACAGCATGAACCGCATTCTGGCAGCAAGCCTCTTCGGCCTCTCGCTCGCGACATCCGGCCTCGCCCATGCCGAGCCGGTGAAGATCGGCGTGATTACCACGCTTTCCGGCGGCGGCGCCGGCCTCGGCATCGACATGCGCGACGCCTTTACGCTGGCGATCAAACAGTCGGGCAACAAGGACGTGGAACTGGTGATCGAGGACGATGCCCAGAAGCCGGAACTTGCGGTGCAGATCGCGGAAAAGATGATCCAGGGCGACAAGGTCGATCTCATGACGGGGATCATCTGGTCGAACCTTGCCATGGCCGTGGTGCCGAATGCGGTGGCGCAGGATGTGATCTACCTCTCGCCCAATGCCGGCCCGTCGGCGCTGGCCGGTGCGAACTGCAATGCGAACTACTTCAACGTCGCCTACCAGAACGACAACTTCCACGAGGCGATGGGCCAGTACGCCAACCAGGACTACAAGAACTCGTTCATCCTCGCGCCGAACTATCCCGCCGGCAAGGATGCGCTGACCGGCTTCAAGCGCTTCTACAAGGGCAGTCTCGCCGGCGAGGTCTATACCCAAGTCGGCCAGACGGACTATGCGGCGGAGATCGCGCAGATCCGCGCATCCGGCGCCGATTCCGTCTATTTCTTCCTGCCCGGCGGCATGGGCATCGCCTTCATGAAACAATATGCCCAGTCCGGCGTCGGCATTCCGGTCATGGGGCCGAGCTTCTCCTTCGACCAGGACGTGCTGCCAGCCGTCGGCGACGCGGCACTCGGCGTGAAGAACTCCGCCAGCTGGTCGCCGGACCTCGAAAACGAGGCCAGCAAGGCCTTCGTCGAAAGCTTCAAGGCCGAATATAACCGCCTGCCGTCGATCTACGCCGCGCAGAGCTGGGACACGGCAAACCTGATCCTGTCGGCGCTTTCCAAGGCGAGCGCCAAGGACAAGGACGCCTTCAAGGCGGCGCTGAAGGCCGCGGACTTCAAGTCCGTGCGCGGCACGTTTTCCTTCAACACCAACCAGCACCCGATCCAGAACATCTATGTGCGCGAGGTGGTGAAGGATGGCGACGTGCTGACCAACAAGATCGTCGCGACCGCCTTCGAAAACCACAAGGACGCCTACGCCGAACAGTGCGGCCTGTAACGCCCTCGCACGTCCTGTTGTCCGGCGTCCGGCTTTTCTGCCGGCGCCCGGACGATGCCCACGCGATCCCGACCTGAAGCTTGGACCGACGCCGTGTTCACCGCACTCCTGATCGAACAATTGCTCAATGGGCTTCAGCTCGGCGTGATGCTGTTTCTGATGGCCGCCGGCCTGACGCTGATCTTCGGCGTCATGGGCCTCATCAACCTGGCGCATGGCTCGCTCTACATGATCGGCGCCTTTGCCTGCGCGACGGTCGCCGCGGCCACCGGCTCGTTCTGGCTCGGCCTGATCGCGAGCCTCGCCGCCGCAGCCGGCGTCGGCGCCCTCATCGAGGTCGCCGTCATCCGCCGGCTCTACGACCGCGACCATCTCGACCAGGTGCTCGCCACCTTCGCGCTGATCCTGATCCTCTCGGAAGGCGCACGCTGGGTCTTCGGCTCGTTCCCGCTCTATCTTGACATTCCCCCGCAGCTTCAGGGCGCAGTGCCCCTGCCGGGCGGCGGCCAGTACCAGCTCTACCGCCTGGCGATCATCGCCGTCGGCATCGCGGTTGCGGCGGGGCTCTATCTCCTCATCTCGAAAACCCGGCTCGGCATGCGCATTCGCGCCGGCGAATCCGACCGCGAGATGATCGCGGCGCTCGGCGTCGATATCAGCACGCTCTATACTGTGGTCTTCGCGCTCGGCGCCGCACTGGCGGGTTTTGCCGGCGCGCTGGTCGGCGCCCTCCAGTCGGTCCAGGTCGGCATGGGTGAACCCGTGCTCATCCTCGCCTTCGTGGTCATCGTCATCGGCGGCATCGGCTCGATCAAGGGCGCCCTCGTCGGCGCGATGATCGTCGGCGTCGTCGACACGATGGGCCGCTTCCTGCTGCCCTCGCTTCTCGCGCTGACGATGCCCGCCGCGCAGGCCACCACGATCGGCGCGGCCCTGGCCTCGATGCTGATCTATGTCGTCATGGCACTCATCCTCGCCTTCAGGCCGAGCGGCCTGTTCGCGGCGCAGTCGTGAGGACAAGATGACTCGCGAAACCACGATCAACCTGCTGCTCGCCCTCCTCCTGCTCGCCATGCCGCTAGCGGCCGCGGGGCTGGGAGAACCCTTCTACGTCACGCTCGCGACCCGCGTCGTCGTGCTGGCACTCGCCGCCACCGGCCTCAACCTGGCGCTCGGGCTCGGCGGGCTGATTTCCTTCGGTCATGCTGCGTTCTTCGGCCTCGGCGGCTATGTCGCGGGCATCCTGGCGACGCACGCCTTCAACGCCGAGCCGCTGGTGGCCGGCATTCCCGGCACGACGTCGATGCCCATCATCTGGCTGACGGCCGTGGTCATCGCCGGGCTCGTCGCGCTGCCCATCGGCATCATCAGCCTGCGCACCACCGGCATCTACTTCATCATGATCACGCTCGCCTTCGCGCAGATGATCTACTACTTCGCCATCTCCTGGCCGGCCTATGGCGGCGAGGACGGCCTGTCGATTTACGTGCGCAACGCCTTCCCCGGCATCAACACCACGCAGCCCCTGCCGTATTTCCTGGCCTGCTTTACCGTCCTGATGGCGACGCTGCTGCTGTTCCGGCTTGTCGAAGGCTCGCGCTTCGGCAGCGCCCTGCAGGCGGCGCGGCAGAACGGCACGCGGCTTGCCGCGGTCGGCATCGCGCCCTTCAACATCTGGCTTGTCGCCTTCGTTCTCTCCGCGATGATCACCGGTTTTGCCGGCGCGCTCTATGCCGATCTCAACCGGTTCGTCGGCCCCTCCATGTTTTCCTGGCACATGTCGGGCGAGCTGATCGTGCTCATCATCCTCGGCGGCAAGGGGCGGCTGTTCGGGCCCGTCGCCGGCGCGATGATCTTCGTCTGCCTCGAATATGTGCTCGGCGGCATCACCGAGCGCTGGCAGTTCTTCCTCGGCCTCATCCTGCTCGGCATCGTGCTCTTCGCACGCGGCGGGCTTTTGGGCCTGCTCTCGGGAAAGCCGCGTCATGCCTGAGCCCATTCTCGAAATCCGCGATTTGCGCAAATCCTTCAACGCGCTGAAGGCCACGGACGGGGTGAGCCTCGACCTCTATCCCGGCCAGATCCACGCCCTGATCGGCCCGAATGGTGCGGGCAAAAGCACGCTCATCCACCAGATCGCCGGCTCGCTTGCGGCCGACAGCGGTACGATCCGCTTCTTGGGGCAGGACATCGGCGGGCTCGACATGGCGGCGCGTGCGCGGCTCGGCCTTGCGCGCAGCTTCCAGATTTCGTCGCTCGCGCAGGAGTTCTCCGCGCTTCGCAACGTTATGCTGGCGGTGCAGTCCAGGCAGGGCAGCAGCTTCCGGTTCTTCCGGCAGGTGGCGAGCGACCGCAGCCTGATCGATCCCGCCATGGCCATGCTGGAGCGTGTCGGCCTTGCCGCCCGCGCCCATGTGCCGGCGGCGGAACTTTCCCACGGCGAGCGCCGGCAGCTCGAAATCGCCATCGCGCTCGCGCTTTCGCCAAAAGCCTTTCTCTTCGACGAGCCCATGGCGGGCATGGGGCCGGAAAGCTCCAAGCAGTTGACCTCGTTCCTCGACGGCTTGCGCCACGAGACACCGATGCTGCTGGTGGAGCATGACATGGATGCGGTCTTTGCGCTGGCAGACCGCATATCTGTGCTCGTCTATGGCCGCATCATCGCGACGGGCACGGTCGATGAAATCCGCAGCGACCCCGAAGTGCGCCGCGCCTATCTCGGAGAAGCCGCGTGACCCTCCTCGACCTGAAAGGCCTTGAAACCTTCTACGGCGCCTCGCAGGCGCTGTTCGGCGTCGATCTCGATATTCGCGAGGGCGAAGTGGTCGCGCTGATGGGGCGCAACGGCATGGGCAAGACGACGACGATCAACTCGATCATTGGCCTCGTGCGCCCGCGCTCCGGCGTGATCCGCTTTTCCGGCAAGGCGATCTTCGGCATGCGACCCTACCGTATCGCCAGGCTCGGCCTCGGCCTGGTGCCGGAGGGACGGCGCTGCTTTCCCAACCTGACGGTCCTGGAGAACCTCATCGCCACGGCCCGCGGCAGCGAGTGGACCTTCGACAAGGTCGTCGATCTCTTTCCTCGCCTCGGCGAGCGGCGCGACCAATATGCCAGGACGCTCTCCGGCGGCGAACAGCAGATGCTCGCCATCGGCCGCGCGCTGATGACAAACCCGCGCCTCCTCATTCTCGACGAGGCGACCGAAGGTCTGGCGCCGGTCATCCGGCAGGACATCTGGTCGGCGATCCGCAAGCTGAAGGCCGCCGGCCAGTCGATCCTCGTCGTCGACAAGACGCTCTCTGAATTGCTGCCCGTCGCGGACAGATGCTTCGTGCTGGAGAAGGGCACGACGGTTTTCGTAGGCGCGCCGACGGCCCTGACACCGGAGCTTCAGGACCGCTATCTCGGCGTCTGATCCTCAAGCGGCCGGAATGCCGCCCGCGAGCACCACGGAATAGGCCAGCGCGTCGACATTGCCGCCGGAAATCACGCAGACGATATTGCCCGTCAGGTCGGGTCGCGCAATCGCGGCGGCGAGCGAGGCGGCACCCGCACCCTCGGCAACGATCTTGGCCTTGCTGAACAAGAGCCGCATCGCCTCCGTCACCTCGGCGGGGCTGACGGCGATGGCACCGTCGATCAGATCCTGGGCGACGGGCCAGAGTTGCGGCACCAGCGAGGGGCCGCCGATGCTCTTGATGAAGGACGGCCGGGTTTCGATCGTCACGATTTTCCCGGCTGCAAGAGCCGCGGTGACCGGGGCGGCGCTGTCGTCCTCGACGGCGAAGACGCGCACCCGCGGGGAAACGGCCTTGACCGCGCTGGCGAGGCCAGTGGTCATGCTGCCGCCGCCATAGGGTGTCAGCACCACGTCGACGCCGGGCAGATCCTCGACGATTTCCATGCCGATGGAACCGTTGCCGTTGAGCACCGCCTGGTCGGTCACCGGGTTGATCAGCAGTTCCGGCGCATCCGGCCGGTCCGCGCCGATGATGTAGTCCCACCAGGTCTCTGCGCTGACGAAGCGCACCGCGCCCCCGAGGTTCCGCACACCATCGATCTTGGTCTGTGGCGCGCCGCGATACATGTAGGCCACCATCGGCACGCCGGCGAGGCGCGCGGCGAAGGCCATGCCATAGGCCATGTTGCCGGAACTGGTGACCGCGACGCCCTTCTTGAGCATCGCGGGATCGCGGGACAACACGGCGTTCAGCGCCGGGCGAAGCTTGAAGGCGCCGATCGGAGACAGCGTCTCCAGCTTCAGGAAGATCTGCCGGTCCGGCAGCCCGAGATCGAGTTTCACCAGCGGCGTGCGTGCAAGATGCGGTGCGATGCGCTCACGCGCCTCGGCGATCTCATCCAGCGTCGGACGGCGTGATGCGGTCATGGCGAAAGTCCCGGATCAGGTCACGGCGGCGCGCACGGCAAAGCGTGCGTCCTGCCATGAACCTGTGCGCAGGATATCCTCCAGGATCACCACCGCCTGCCATACGTCCGCGTAGCTGACGTAAAGCGGCGTGAAGCCGAAGCGCATGGTGGACGGGGCGCGGAAATCGCCGATGACGCCGCGGGCGATCAGCGCCTGCATGACCGCATAGGCGTTCGGATGGCGGAACGAGACCTGGCTGCCGCGTTTTACCCGTTCGCGCGGGCTTTCCAGCTCCAGGCCGTAAGCCCCGCATTTCGCCTCGACGAGCGCTATGAAGAGGTCGGTGAGGCCGAGGCTCTTTTCGCGCAGCGCCGCCATGTCGACCTCGTCCCAGATGTCGAGCGCGCCCTTCAGCGCGCGCAGCGACAGGATCGGCTGCGTGCCGCACAGGAACCGGCGGATGCCTTCGCCGGCCGCATAATGCTTTTCGAAGGCGAAGGGCCGTGCATGGCCCCACCAGCCGCTGAGCGGTTGGCTGATGGCGCCGTGGTGGCGTGCGGCCGCATAGATGAAGGCCGGCGCGCCGGGGCCGCCATTCAGGTATTTGTAGGTGCAGCCGACCGCGAAATCGACATTCGCGCCGTCGAGATCGACCGGCAGGGCGCCCGCCGTGTGGCAGAGGTCCCAAATGACGAGCGCGCCGTTTTCGTGGGCTTTCTTCGTCAGCACCGCCATGTCGCGCAGTTCGCCCGACTTGTAGTTGACGTGGTTGACCAGAACCACGGCAACATCGCCGTCGATCAGGTCCTCGATGTCAGGCGCATCGACGCCTTCAAGGCGCAGCGATGCTCCCGGACGCGTCGAGATCACGCCTTCGGCCATGTAGATATCCGTCGGGAAGCTGCCGCCCTCGCTGACGATGACCGACCGATCGGGCTTCAGCGCCATCGCCGCGTGAAGAGTCTTGTAGATGTTGATCGACGTCGTGTCGCAGACGACCGTCTGGCCGGCAGCGGCCCCGATCAGCCGCCCGACGCGGTCACCGAGCGAGAGCGGCATGTCGAACCAGCCTGCCGTGTTCCAGCTGCGGATGAGGTCCTGCCCCCATTCCTGCATGGCCGCCTTCTGAAGCTCCGCGAAGGCGGCATGCGAGGCGACACCGAGCGAATTGCCGTCGAGATAGATGAGCCCCGTTGGCAGGATGAAGCGCTCGCGCAGGGGCCGCAGGCCATCGGCCGCATCCATAGCCTCGATTGCAGCGAAATCGGGAAGTGCAGTCATAAGGTCGTCCTTGGATTATTCTCGAATGGTTTCGCGGGCCGCGGCCGGCCCGCGGCTTCGCTTGAGGCTCGGCAGGGCGAGCATGGCGAGCACGAACAGGCCCGTCGCCAGCTTCAGATCCGGCGGCGGCATGCCGGCGGCAAGGCAGAAGGAGACGAGCTGGTAATAGACGATCGCACCGACGAAAGGGGCGGCGAGCTGGCGCGGCACGCTGCTCTTGCCGACGATCGCCTCGCCGATCATCAGGGCCGCAAGCCCGTTGATCAGGATGCCGAGGCCCATATTGACGTCGGCAAAACCCTGCGACTGCACCATCAGCGCACCACCGGCCGCCGAAAACGCGCCCGCAAGCCCGACGCCGCCGATCGTCGCCAGCCACACATTGATGCCCTGCGCCTCCGCCATGTCGGGATTGGCCCCAACGGCGCGCACGGCCGTGCCTTTTTCGGTGCGGAAATAATGCAGCAGCAGCGCGAAGACGAGGAGACCGAAGGCGCCGGCCATGACGATCTTGCTCGCCGGAAAGCCCGGCTGCAGGAACGGCACCCAGTCGAAGATGGTCGTCGAGCCGAAGACCGAGAGGTTCGAGCGGCCCATGATGCGCAGGTTGATCGAATAGAGCATCGTCATCATCAGGATGCCGGCGAGCAGGGTATGGATGCGGAAGCGCAGGTGGATGAAGGCCGTGCAGCAGCCGGCGACGAAGCCGGCGAGGAGCGCGATGAGGATCGCCGCGAGCGGCGACATGCCGGCGGCCATCAGCACGCCGCAGACGCAGCCGCCGAGCGGGAACGCGCCCTCGCTGGTCAGGTCCGGAAAGCTTAGCATGCGGAAGGGGATCATGATCCCCAGCACGACGAAGGCGAGGATCAGGCTCTGCGCGAGCGTGACGGGAACGAGCGCGATGAAGCTCGAGACGGTGTTTTGAAGCAGATCCATGGTCGTCAGCTCGCCAGAAACATGCGGTCGGTTTTGACGGAGAAATGGCCGATCAGGTCCGGCACCGTGATGGCCGCCTTTTCCCTGCCGGCGATTTCGAGGCGCACGCGACCGGCATCGAGCATGATGACCCGGTTTCCGAAATCCACGGCATGCTGCATGTTGTGCGTCACCATCAGCGTCGTCAGCTTCAGGGCTTCGACGGCGCGGATCGTCGCCTGCATGACGATGTCGGCGGTGCGCGGATCGAGCGCCGCGGTGTGTTCGTCGAGCAGCAGCAGTTCCGGCGAACCGCCGACCGCCATGATCAGCGACAGCGATTGCCGCTGCCCGCCGGAGAGCAGTTCCACCCGCGTATCGAGACGGTTTTCGAGGCCGAGACCCAGCAGAGACAGGCGCTCCTTGTAGGCCGCAAGCCGCGTCGGGTTCAGCCCGCGGCGCAGCGTCCGCCGGGCGGCCCGCAGTTCCGCCAGCAGCATGTTCTCCGCCACGGTCATCGAGGCAGCAGTGCCCTTCATCGGGTCCTGGAACACGCGGGCAAGGCGCATGGCGCGCTTGTGCACGGGCATGGCCGTCACGTCGTCGCCGTTGATGAGGACCTTGCCGCTGTCGAGGACGAGCGCCCCGGAAATGGCATTGAGCATGCTGCTCTTGCCGGCGCCGTTCGAGCCGATGACGACGCCGAAGTCTCCTGTTTCGAGGCGCAGGCTGAGATCGTTCAGCGCGGTCTTCTCATCCGCCTGCCCCTTGTAGAACATCTTGCGGGCCGACCTGATTTCCAGCATTGGCTTCCCCCCATTTTATTGTTGAGTGACGGCGCTTGTCGCGCCGCCACCGGTTTGGAGATCAGTCGATCAGGCAACCACAATCGGCGAGCGACGCCGGCAGTTCAACGCCGAAGGCAGCGAGCGTCTTCTTCGAGATCAACGGCTTGTGATCCTCATAGGCCGGACGCCACGGAGCAATGGACTTCGGGTCCTTGCCCTTGAGGATTTCCGCGGCGATCCGGCCGGCAGCAAGGCCGACCTGTTCGTAGTTCACGGCAAAGCTCGCCGGAACGACACCGTCGCGCACGGCACCGTCGTCGGAGTTGACGATCGGGATGCCCGCCTGGCGCGCCGCGGCCGAGACGGCGGCGATGGCCGGCTGGAGCAGGTTGGAGGCCGGCGTATAGATCACGTCGGCCTTGCCGGCGAAGGAGGCGATGCGCTGCTGGATGTCGTTGACGTTATCCACGCCGACATCCACGACCTCGAACCCGGCGGCGGGCGCCGCTTCCTTGATCTTGTCGAGCAGCGCCGCGTCGTTGGCCTCGCCGGGATTGTAGGGCACGCCGAAGCGCTTGGCATTCGGCAGCAGCTTGTGGGTGAATTCCATCACGGCGGCGACGTCCTGAAGGTCCGTCGCTCCGGTCATGCCCTCGTCGCCGGCGTCCCAGGAGGGCACCAGCTTTGCGGCCACCGGATCGGTGACAGCGGAAAAGACGACCGGAATCCCGGAGCCGGCTAGCGCCTTTTTGGCGATCTGCGAGACGGGCGTCGTGATCGTGTAGATCAGCTTCGGCTGCTCGGCCTGGAGCTTGGCGATCATCTGCGGCACCAGCGACGCGTCAAAATTGGTGTGGCTCTCGGTGTAGACGACGTCGGTGCCCTCGACGAAACCGTTCTCCGCCATCGCCTTCTTGAAGCCGGCGATCGATGCGGAGAGCTGCGGATGTTCGCCGAAATTAGCGATGCCGATGCGGATCGGCTCGGCGGATGCCGTCGTGGCGCCCAATGCGAGCGCACCGGCGACGACCAATCCCGAAAACCACGTCTTTGTAAGCCTGCCCATGAAATCCTCCCAGATACGATAAGCGGCCGCCGTTCCTCAGCGGCTTGGCAGGGATCATGGCGACGGCGCGCTTTCTTGTCAAACAAATATATATAGTTTTGCGTAACGCGCAGAACTATATATATTTGTCTGCATCACAGGGAGACGCTAAGGGAACTTGATGCAAGACCTTGAGCAATCGACCAAAACGGAATCGGCCTACCGGCTGCTGCGGCGCGACATCCTCACGACGCGGCTCCTGCCGGGTGCGCCGATGAAGCTAAGCGCGTTGCGCGACCGCTATGAACTCGGCTGGACGCCGCTGCGCGAAGCGCTGTCGCGGCTTGAGGCCGAGGGCCTCGTCACCGCCATCAGCAATCGCGGTTTTGCCGTCGCCCCGGTTTCGCGCGAGGCGCTGGAGGATCTCACCCGCGCGCGTCTGGTCGTCGAAATCCCGCTTCTGCTCGAATCGATCGAGAATGGCGGCAGCGACTGGGAATCCGCCGTCGTCACGGCGCATTACCGGCTGTCGCGCTGCAAGATCGCCGTCGAGAACGCCTCCGAAAGCGAGATCGACGAGTGGGACGAGAAGCACACGGCCTTCCATGCGGCGCTGATCAGCGCAGCCCGTTCGACCTGGCTTTCTCGTTTCCAGGCAACGATTTCCGACCAGCTTCGCCGCCACCATCGTTTCCTCGGCCTCGCGCCCACCTTGCGCGCCGCCGAAGGCATGAGCGAGGGCTACCAGGAAGCGATCGCAGCGCTGCACGACGCCATGTCCATCGCGCATCATACCGAATTGATGGAGGCGGCGCTCGACCGGAACGTGGAGCGCGCCAAGGCGCTGATGGCCGACCACATCGGCATTACGGTCCATGTCTACGACCAATCCAAGGACGGCACCGGCACCGTGCTGTCGGCACCCCTGCAAGCGTCTTCCAAATGACGCACGGCCTGTCCAAGAGCCCGAAACATCTCTAAAAGGCTAGGCGACATGAAAGCGGGTGTTGGCAATGACGGGTGAAGACAAGTTCGACATCTCGCCGGAATGGCTGGATGGCGAGACCAAGGTCCTTGAGGCGCCGCACGATCACCGCGCCGAGCTCCGGCTCTGGCTGCGCCTCCTGACCTGCTCGACCCTGGTGGAGAGCGAGGTCCGGCGGCGGCTTCGGGAAGAGTTCGACTCAACACTGCCGCGCTTCGACCTGATGGCGCAGCTCGAACGCGCGCCGGACGGCATGGTGCTCGGCGAAGTCTCCAAGCGCATGATGGTTTCGCCCGGCAATATCACGGTGCTGGTGGAGCGGCTCACCGAGAGCGGACATATCAGCCGCACGACGCTCGCGACGGACCGGCGCGTGCAGATCATCGCGCTCACCCCCTTTGGCCGCGCCGAATTCGAGAAGATGGCGGCCCATCACGCCGACTGGATCTCCGACCTCTTCGCCGGCCTCGCCCCGAAGGACAGCGGCGTATTGATGGACGAGCTTGCCAAGCTCAAGCGCTCCATCATCGCGTCCCTCGCCAAGGGCGCCTGAGACGCACCTTCCTTTTCTGACATTCCTTGCGGTGCGACCTATTCGGCGCGTGCCCATTTTTGCGTCTTCGCGCCAAAAACAATTTTAAGCTTGAAATTTCTTCCGAACGGGTCCACCTTGCCTTCGACGCAGCCGGACCTCGGGAGGAGAACGACATGCGGATTGTCTGTATCGGCGGCGGGCCTGCCGGGCTCTACTTTGCGCTGCTGATGAAGCGCCAGCATCCGGACCATCACGTCACTGTCGTCGAGCGCAACCGGGCTTTCGACACGTTCGGCTGGGGCGTCGTGTTTTCCGACGCCACCATGCAGTCGATGCGCCGATGGGATCCGGAGACGGCGGAAGCCATCGAAGTCTCCTTCAACCATTGGGACGATATCGAGCTGGTGTTCAAGGGCCGCAAGATCCGCACCTCGGGCCACGGCTTCGTCGGCATCGGCCGCCGCAAGATGCTCAACATCCTGCAGGAACGCTGCCTGGAACTCGGCGTCGAACTGCTCTTCGAGCGCGACGTGGAAAGCGACGCGGAATTCGCCGATGCCGACCTCATCATCGCCTCCGACGGCGTCAATTCGCGCATCCGCAACAAATATGCCGAGGTCTTCCGACCCGACATGGTCATGCGGCCGAACCGCTATATCTGGCTCGGCACCAACAAGCTGTTCGACGCCTTCACCTTCGATTTCCAGCGCACCGAACACGGCTGGTTCCAGTCACATATCTACCGCTTCGACGACACGACCTCGACCTTCATCGTCGAGACCACGGACGAGGTTTTCAAGGCACACGGGCTCGACCAGATGGACCAGGATCAGTCCATCGCCTTCTGCGAAAAGCTTTTTGCGGAAACCCTCGACGGCCAAAGCCTGATGACCAATGCGCGGCACATGCGCGGCTCCGCCTGGCTTAATTTCGGCCGGCTGATCTGCGACAAGTGGAGCCATTTCAACGGCCGCAGCCATGTCGTGCTGATGGGCGACAGCGCCCACACCGCCCATTTCGCCATCGGCTCGGGAACCAAGCTCGCCATCGACGATGCGATCGAGCTGACCCGGCAGTTCGACATCCTCGGCCATGACAAGGCCAACATCCCCGCCGTGCTTGCCGCCTACGAGGACGTGCGCCGCATCGACGTGGCGCGCATCCAGAATGCGGCGCGCAACGCCATGGAATGGTTCGAGGTCGTCGGCACGCGCTATGCCGATACCCTGGAGCCCGAGCAGTTCATGTATTCGATGCTGACCCGCTCGCAGCGCATCAGCCACGAGAATCTTCGCCTGCGCGACAAGGACTGGCTGGAAGGTTTCGAGCGCTGGTTCGCCGAACGGGCCGGCGCCGAACCCATGGCAAACGGCGCGGTCCCGCCGCCGATGTTCACGCCCTTCAAGATCCGCGGCCTGACGCTCCGCAATCGCATCGTGGTCTCGCCAATGGCGATGTATTCGGCGACGGACGGGCTGGCGGGTGATTTCCATCTGGTGCATCTCGGCTCCCGCGCCATGGGCGGTGCCGCGCTCGTGTTTCCGGAAATGACCTGCGTGTCGGCCGATGCGCGCATCACGCCCGGCTGCCTTGGCCTGTGGAACGACGAACAGGCGCAGGCCTTCAAGCGCATCGTCGATTTCGTCCATCACCAGACGCCGGCCAAGATCGGCCTCCAGCTTGGCCATGCCGGGCGCAAAGGCGCCACGAAACTCGCCTGGGAAGGCATCGATCAGCCGCTCGCCGAAGGAGGCTGGCCGCTGATCTCGGCTTCGGCCCTGCCCTATCTCCCGCATTCGCAAACGCCGCGCGAAATGACCCGGGCGGACATGGACCGCGTCATTCAGGACTTCGTGCGAGCCACCGAACGAGCCCGCGACATCGGCTTCGACATCCTCGAACTGCACGCGGCGCACGGCTACCTGCTGTCGAGCTTCCTGTCGCCATTGACCAACACGCGCACCGACGACTACGGCGGCGACCATGCGGCCCGCGCCCGCTTCCCGCTCGAAGTGTTCCACGCCATCCGCAAGATTTGGCCCGAAGACAAACCGATCTCGGTACGCCTGTCGACCCATGATTGGCACGAGAGCGGCAATACGCCCGAGGATGCCGCCATTTTCGCCCGTCTGTACAAGGAGGCCGGCGCTGACCTGATCGACTGCTCGTCCGGCCAGGTGGTGAAGGAGGAGAGGCCGGTCTACGGCCGCCTGTTCCAGACACCCTTCTCCGACAAGATCCGCAACGAAATCCAGGTGCCGACCATCGCCGTGGGTGCGATTTCCGAGGCCGACCACGCCAATTCGATCATCGCGGCCGGCCGGGCGGACCTCTGCGCCGTCGCCCGCCCGCATCTGGCGGATCCGTCCTTCGTGCTGCACGAAGCGGCGCGAATTGGCTATGACGGCCAGCCCTGGCCGAAACAATACCACTCCGCCCGGGCGCAATATGTCAACAACCTCGCCCGCGCAGCAACGACGGCGGGCAAGCCATGAGCAAGCGGCACGCCCTCGTCACAGGCGCCGGAAGCGGCATCGGAAAAGCGATCGCGCTCGCCTTGGCGGCCGACGGTCATGTCGTAAGCCTCGCCGGGCGGCGCACAGCCCCCTTGCAGGCCTTGCGGGACGAGGTCCGCGCGGCGGGCGGGGAAGCCTTCGTGCATGAAGGATTCGACGTTAGCGACGCTGCTTCCGTTGAGCGCGGCCTTGCGGCCGCCATCGCTGAAGCCGGCGACATCGCCGTCCTCGTCAATTGCGCCGGCGAGGCGCCCTCGGCACCGTTCGAAAAGACCGATCTCGCGCTCTGGCAGCGGGTCCTCACCATCAACCTGACGGGCGTCTACCTGGTCACGCATGCGGCCCTCGCCTCCGTGCGTCGGGCCGGAAACGGCCGGATCGTCAATGTCGCGAGCACGGCGGGCCTCACCGGCTATGCCTATGTGTCCGCCTATTGCGCCTCCAAACATGGCGTCATTGGCCTGACACGGGCGCTGGCACTTGAGCTTGCGCGCACCGATGTCACCGTCAACGCCGTCTGCCCCGGTTTCACCGACACGCCGCTCATCGACGGCGCGCTCGACACGATCAGCCAGAAGACCGGCCGCACGCGCGAGGACGCCCGCGCCAGCCTCGCCCGCGCCAACCCGCAGGGCCGGCTGGTGACGCCCGGCGAGGTGGCCCACACCGTCTCCTGGCTCGTCTCGGAAAAGGCGACAGCAATCACCGGCCAGGCCATTGCGGTCGCCGGCGGCGAAGTTCTCTAGGGATATCAGACATGACGAACCCCATGCAGGCCAAGAAACGCCCCTTCAAGGACCACGCAGCAAAGCACTTCCTGTTCGAAACGGATGCCGACGGCCGCGTCGCGACGATCACGCTCAACCGCCCGGACAAGAAGAACCCGCTGACCTTCGAAAGCTATGAAGAGCTCGGCGATCTTTTCCGCTCGCTGACGCGCGCCAGCGACGTGCGCGCCGTGGTGCTGGCCGGCGCGAAGGACAACTTTTCCTCCGGCGGGGACGTGTTCGAGATCATCGAGCCGCTGACGCGCATGGAAATGCCGGACCTCCTCGACTTCACCCGCATGACGGGCGAGCTGGTGCGCCAGATGCGCGCCTGCCCGCAGCCGATCATCGCCGCCGTCGACGGCATCTGCGCCGGCGCCGGCGCCATCCTGGCCATGGCCGCCGATTTCCGCGTCGCGACGCCGGAAGCCAAGACCGCCTTCCTCTTCACCCGCGTCGGGCTAGCCGGCGCGGATATGGGCGCCTGCGGCATCCTTCCCCGCATCATCGGCCAGGGCCGCGCCGCCGAACTGCTTTTTACCGGCCGCGTCATGAGCGCGGCGGAAGGTCTGAACTGGGGTTTCTACAACGCCCTGCACGAGCGTCCCGCGCTGCTGGCCGAAGCACAACAATTCGCCCGCACCGTCGCCGACGGCCCCTGGTTCGCCCATGCGATGACGAAGAAGATGCTCGACCAGGAATGGGCGATGGGCATCGACCAGATGATCGAGGCGGAGGCGCAGGCCCAGGCGATCTGCATGGCGACGGGCGATTTCCAGCGCGCCTTCGAAGCCTTTGCCACCAAGGCGAAACCCGCCTTCCAGGGAAACTGACCATGCGCGCGCCCACCCGCGACCATCTCGACTGGCCGTTCTTCGACGAGAGCCATCGCGCGCTTGCAAAAGACCTCGACAGCTTCGTAGCCAAGGGCGGCCTCGACGGCGTCGATCACGGCAATGTCGACGCCGCCTGCCGGCGTCTGGTCGCAGCACTCGGCACCGCCGGCCTACTTCGCCACTGCGTGCCAAAAGCGTTCGGCGGCGCGAGCGAAGAGATCGACAGCCGGGCGCTTTGCCTCGTGCGCGAGACGCTGGCCTATGCCGATGGCCTCGCCGACTTCGCCTTCGCCATGCAGGGCCTCGGCACCGGCGCGATCAGCCTGTCCGGTTCGCAGGCACTGAAGGAACGCATCCTACCCAAGGTCGCGGCCGGTGAATGGATATCCGCCTTCGCCCTTTCCGAACCCGATGCGGGATCGGACGTCGCCGCCATGGCCTGCGCCGCCCGGCGCGACGGCGACGATTTCGTGCTCGATGGCGAAAAGACCTGGATTTCCAACGGCGGCATCGCCGACGTCTACACGGTCTTCGCCCGCACCGGCGAGGCACCCGGCACGCGCGGCATTTCCGCCTTCGTCGTCTTCGCAGATACGCCAGGCTTTACGATTGCCGAGCGCATCGAGACGATCGCGCCGCATCCGCTGGCCCGCATCCGCTTCGAAAACTGCCGCATCCTCGCCGCGCAGCGTCTCGGCAGCTCCGGCGAAGGCTTCAAGATCGCTATGCGCACGCTCGATATCTTCCGCCCCTCCGTCGCCGCGGCCGCCACCGGCTTTGCCCGCCGGGCGCTCGATGAAGCCGTCGCGCATGCCAAAAGCCGCAAGATGTTCGGCGCGACGCTGGCCGATCTACCGACGGCGCAAAGCACGCTTGGCGAAATGGCGACCGCCATCGACGCCGCAGCCCTCCTCACCTGCCGCACCGCCTGGAGGCGCGACGTGCAGAAGCTGCCGACGACGTGCGAAGCCGCGATGGCGAAGATGACCGCAACGGAAAACGCCCAATGGGTCATCGACCAGGCGCTCCAGCTTTTCGGCGGCCGGGGCGTGCGCACCGGAGAGATCACGGAGCGGCTTTACCGCGAAATCCGGGCGCTGCGCATCTACGAGGGCGCGACGGAGGTTCAAAAGCTCATCATCGGCCGCGAACTGATGAAGGACGCCGCACGATAACGGGAGGTGCCGACATGCATTTCAGGCTCCGTTCGCTTCGCAAGCGCAACTGACCACACGCCAAGTTACTTGCCAGGCCGGACGACATCCGCGCCGCACAGACACAAAAGCTGGAGACGCCTCATGCACACCATCCTGCAACCTGAAGGCTGGGCAAAACCTATCGGCTATGCCAACGGCGTGGCGGCGACCGGTCGCACGCTCTTCGTCGGCGGCCAGATCGGCTGGAACGAACGCTGCGAGTTCGAAACCGACGATTTCGTTGAGCAGGTGCACCAGACGCTGAAGAACGTCGTGGCCGTGCTCGCGGCAGGCGGCGGCGAACCGCACCACATCACGACGATGACCTGGTATTTCACCGACAAGCAGGAATATCTCGGCAACCTGCGCGGCATCGGCCAGGCCTATCGCGATACGATCGGCCGGCATTATCCCGCCATGGCGGCCATGCAGGTGGTGGCGCTTGTCGAGGACCGCGCCAAGATCGAGATCCAGGCCACGGCCGTCATTCCCGCGTGAGGCTTTCCGAAATGCGTTTTTCGCAAAGCGTTTCCGCCCGCCTTGAGGGGGGCGTGCTCGTCCTCACCATCGACAATCCGCCCGTCAACGCCCTGTCGGCGCATGTCAGGGCCGGCCTGCTGGCGGCGCTGGATCATGCCGCGGCGACCGCACACATTACGGGCATGGTCATCTCCGGCACCGGCCGCACCTTCATCGGCGGGGCGGATATCAAGGAGTTCGGCCAGCCGATGGTCGAGCCGACACTTCCCCAAGTGGTCGAGCGTATCGAAGCCTTCGAAAAACCGGTCGTCTGCGCCGTCGACGGCGCGGCACTTGGCGGCGGCTGCGAAGTGGCCCTTGCCTGCCATGGCCGCATTGCCGGCGAGAACGCCTCGTTCGGCCTGTCGGAGGTGAAACTCGGCATCGTTCCGGGCGCCGGCGGGACACAGCGCCTGCCCCGCCTGATCGGCCCGATCGCCGCCATCGATCTCATCGGAACGGGACGCGCGGTCAAGGCGCGCGAAGCCGTCGCGCTCGGCCTTGCCGATACCGTCGTCGCCGACCCTGTCGCCGCAGCCGTCACGGTTCTACGCGCCGGGCAGCCGCTGCGCCGGACCGGCAGCATCGATGTTCCCGCCGCGGATGCCGCCGCCATCGACGCCGCGGAAGCAAAGGTGCTTGCCAGAAGCCGCGGCCAGCTGGCGCCCGCGGAGGCCGCCCGCCTCGTCAGGGCGGCGAGCCAACTCGACCTTGACAAGGGTTTGGCGGAGGAACGCGCCACGTTTCTGCGTTTGCGCGACTCCTCAGAATCCGCGGCCCTGCGGCATGTCTTCTTTGCCGAGCGCGCTGCCGGCAAGGTCGAAAAACTCACTGACGTCTCGCCACGCCGGATCGAAACCGTCGGGATCGTCGGCACTGGGCTGATGGGCTCCGGCATCGCGGTCTCGGCGCTTACCAGCGGTTACCGCGTCATCGCGCTGGAACAGACGCAGGAGGCCGCCGCCGCCGGGCGCGCGCGCATCGCCGGCATCCTCGACAAGGCCGCTCAGTCCGGGCGACTGAGCACGGAGGCGCGCGAGGCCTGCCTTGCCCGGCTCGGAACAACGACCGAGGCGACAGACCTTGCGGCAGCCGACCTCGTCTTGGAAGCCGTCTTCGACGACCTCTCCGTCAAGACGGAGCTGTTTCGCAGGCTCGACGCCATCGTCGGACCAGACGCCATTCTGGCGACCAATACGAGCTATCTCGATCCCGATGCGATCGCCGCCGCGACGGCCGATCCATCCCGCGTGGTCGGCCTGCATTTCTTCTCGCCCGCCCATGTCATGCGGCTGGTGGAAGTCGTCGATTGCGCCAAGACCGCGCCCGACGTGCTGGCGAGCGCGCTTTCCTTCGTCAAACGCCTCGGCAAGCTTCCCATCGTTTGCGGCGTCACCGAAGGTTTTATCGGCAACCGCATCTTCTCCGCCTATCGCCGCGCGGCGGAGTTCATGCTGGAGGATGGTGCCCTGCCGCACGAGATCGATGCCGCGCTGGAAGCCTACGGTTTTCCGATGGGCATCTTCGCCGTCAACGACATGGCGGGCCTCGAAATCGCCTGGGCACGGCGCAAGCGGCAGGCCGCAACGCGTGATCCCGCCGAGCGCTATGTCGAAATCGCCGACCGGCTCTGCGAAGCCGGCCGCCTCGGCCGCAAGACCGGCCTCGGCTGGTACGCCTACCCCAATGGCGAGCGCATCATCGATCCCGCCGTGACCGCAGCGATCGAAGCGGCACGGGCCGCGAAAAACATCGCGCCCCGCGCGTTCACCGCGCAGGAGATCATGGAGCGTCTTCTCAAGGCGATGGTCGATGAAGGAACGGTGCTACTCGCGGAGGGCATCGCCGCCCGCCCCGGCGACATCGACCTGGTGATGATCAACGGCTACGGCTTCCCCGCGCACAAGGGCGGGCCGATGTTCGCCGCCGAACACTGATCGATGACGGGCCGGAGCAGACCGGCCCGTCCTGCCCGTCAGGACTTTTCGGAAGCGCTCAGGCCGGCGAGAAAAAGATCGATGCCTGCCTGCGCGCAATCGCTGTCCTGCGCGGGCGTTCCCGAACTGACGCCGACCGCGCCGACGACCTGCCCGTCCACGATGACGGGAATACCGCCGGCCACGACCAGCAGACGCCCGCCGATGGCCGAGTTGATGCCGTAAGCGGGCTTGCCGGGCTGGCTCGCTTCCCAATAGCTCTCGGTGGTGCGCTTGGCGCCGGCGGCCGTGAAGGCCTTGTCCTGGGCGATCGTGGTGCTCGTGACCTTTCCGCCGTCCATGCGCTCGAACGCGATCAGCTGACCCGATTCATCGGTCACGGCGATGCACATGGGCACGCCGATTTCCGCGGCGCGAACGCGGGCGCCCTCGATCAGGGTGCGGGCGTCGGCAAGGCTCAGTCTCTGGATTGTCAGCACGGTAGGCTCCCTTTCGATTTTCAACGACGCGCGGCGAGCGCAGATGCGCTCTCTTGCGGTCTGTCGGCAAGAAATGCCAGAGCCGCCGCGCCGACCAGACCGGAATTTTGACCGAGCGCCGCCCGAACGACAGTCAAGTCCTTGAAGGCGGGCATGGCCCAGCGAGCAATATAGTCCTGGATTCCAGGGCGAAGACGGTCGAATTCATGGGAAAGGCCGCCGCCCATGATCACGACGTCGCGGCTGAAAATCTGAACCAAGCTGACGAAACCCCACCCCAATATCTCCGCCTCCTCGTCTATCAGACGGTTGGCAAGAACGTCGCCACTCCTTCCCGCAGCGAACACGTCGCGGCTGTGGACGGGGCTTCCGCTTTTTCCGAAAGTGGTCTCCTCGCTGACGATTGCACAGGCGCGGGCGCGCTTCGTAAACGCCGTGCCGGAGCCGTATGCCTTGAAGCACCCCCTGTTTCCGCAGGGGCAAAGCTCGCTGTTCGGCACCACGGACATATGGCCGATGTGAGCCGCCATGCCCTTGCGTCCGCGAAGTACCCGACCATCGGCGACGATGCCCACGGACGCGGGAGGGGTTGGACGCGGCAAGCAGACCATCGGCTAGGGCGCGGATTTGCCCGATCACGCGGCCGGCACCCGCATTCGCCTCCGTCCGCTCTTCGGCCCACGCAACAATGTTGCCTCGATACAAACGCGGGGCACGGCTGCGCTCGAAGAGTGGATGGCGTGGCTGCGCTTGCCAAGGACACCCTTCTCCACTCACGCGGCAGCCTTGAAGAAATCGCCGAAAAGGTGGGTTGCAAATCCGCCAGCGCCTTCAGCCAAAAAGTCGGCTGCCCCCAAGCGAATTCGCCCGCAGGGCCGTCGCGACGTGCTGATTAAGCGAGAAACGCGCGCTCAGCGAAGACGAGATCATTGCTCGCGGCGCTGATGCCTACCTCCCTCAACGAAACAGGCGAAGCGCCCTTCGTGTCCTTACCTTATAAAAACTGCATCGGTGCTTGACGCATGGGGAGCGAGGAGTAGTGAAAGCTTCATGCAATGACCTCACCATCGGCGCCGACTGCCCTTCTCCAGGCCCGCGCCTCAGCCTGAAAGCCATCCATGTCGGAAAGAAGCTCCCATCGCGGGCTCGTCGTCGCCGCGATCATGGCAAGCATGGCAATGATCGCCATCGAGGCAACGATCGTTTCGACCGCAATGCCGCAGATCGCCGCCCAGCTCGGACAAATCAATCTGTATTCCTGGGTCTTTTCGTCCTTCCTTTTGACCCAGACGGCGACGACGGTGGTCTTCGGCAAGCTCGCGGATATTTATGGCCGCAAGCCGATGATCCTGATCGGTATCGCGCTTTTCCTGTTCGCCTCCGTGCTCGCGGGCTTCGCATGGTCGATGCCGTCGATGATCGCCTTTCGTCTTTTGCAGGGGATTGGCGCAGGGGCGATTCAACCCGTGGCAATGACGGTGGTCGCTGACCTGTTTCCCGGCAATCAGCGTGGCAAGGTCCAAGGTTACCTGGCAAGCGTCTGGGCGTTGTCTGCCGTTGTCGGACCGCTTCTCGGTAGCCTCATCATTCATAACCTCCCATGGGCGTGGATCTTCTGGATCAATGTGCCGGTTGGGCTTCTTGCGGCACTCGGGTTCGTTCTGTTCCTGCATGAAGAGAAACGGACACGCGTCGTCTCCATCGATATCCTTGGCGCTTCCCTTTTTGCAGTGTCCATTTCCGCGCTGATGATTGCTCTGACGGAAATGGAGACCACGATCTCCAGCACCGCTATGGTGGCCCTGGCCATCGCCATCGTAGCCCTTGTCGCGTTCATCTGGCAGGAGCGGCGCGCCGAGGCGCCCATGGTCGCTCCAGATTTGTGGCTGAAGCGACCCATCGCGTTTTCGAACCTGGCTGTCTTCTTCGCAAGCATGTCGATCATGGGGCTGACGACGTTCCTGCCGATGTATGTGCAGACCGTTCTCAACGGCTCACCATTGGTGGCGGGTTTCGCCCTGACCATGCTGCTCCTGGGCTGGCCCTGCGGTGCAACGATCGCGTCGCGACAGTTTGCTCGGTTCGGCCTGCGCCCCATTATGATCACTGGTAGCATCTGCATTCCGGTCGGCACATGTCTCCTCGTCCTGCTCACGCCGTCGAGCTCCGCGATATTGGCAGGCGCCGGCTCGCTGATAATGGGTTTCGGCATGGGCCTGCTGAATATCAGCGCCCTGATTCTGACGCAGGATAGCGTGAGTTGGACTGAGCGCGGCAGCGCCACAGCATCCAATGTTTTTTCGCGCAATCTCGGCAGCACGCTCGGCGCCGCCGTGCTGGGTGCGGTGCTGACCTACGGACTGGCGCATTCCACCAACGGCCAGCCGATTACGCCAGAACAACTGCGAGCCCTGCTGAACGGCACCGGCACCATCATGGCCGATGGAGAAACCATCCGGCTTGCATTGCAGCATGCTCTGCATTCCACCTTCGTCGCCATGCTTTTGATCGCCGCACTGATCGTCCCTGCCTGCCTGCTCGTTCCTCGACACGAGCCCATCAGGGAAATGCAGCAATAAAGCTGAGCCTGACCGGATCGCAAAAAATCCCGGCAGATCAGACCCGCATTTACCCAAGAACCGCAGGCCCGTCATGTGTTGTAATATTTACTTTTTCTAATAGTCATGCTACTCACATGACCATCCGTTGCAGGCATTGCCAATATATTCGCCGTTGGATTTTCCTCCGAGGAATTGAACATGCTTGTGAAAAGTCTGCTCGCCTGTGCGATGGTTGCGCTCGGCTCGGTATTTTCGCACGGCTTCGCCGACGCACGGGCGGCAACGCAAGAGGTTCCCTCCGATACGTGCCACGAGATAGCGACTGCCGATGCAGCCGTTTCAAGCGATGCAATTCAAAGCAAGGCGGGCAAGCTCGCCCTTGTGATCGGAAACGCGGCCTATAGCGGAGGAATACCACCGCTTCGCAACCCGGCGCATGATGCCACCGCCGTGAGCGACGTCCTTCGAAAGCTGAACTTCACGGTGTTCTTGGCGATCGACGCGCGAGGGGCAACGATACGTGACTGCGTCGCGCGTATGAAGGCCGCCCTTTTGGGTGACGATATCGCACTCATCTATTATTCCGGCCACGGCATCCAGATCGACGATCGCAACTACCTGGTTGCAACCGACGCCAAGGCCGGCGACGGCCTTTCCGATGCCTTCCTCTACATCGATGAGATCATCGACGGCATGAAGGAAAAATCGGCAGCGACCCTCGTCTTCCTTGATGCTTGCCGGAACAACCCCTTTGCGGGCGAAGGCAACCAGGGTTTGTCGGTGTCGACCGGCCGCGGCCTCGACAGAGGGTTGGCGAAGGTCGACCCAGGGACTTCGGACGCGAGAAAGGAAGCGCGCGGCATTTTCGTTGCCTATTCAACATCGCCGAATGCAACGGCGACAGATGGCGAGGGAGACCTCAGCCCCTTCACCGCCGCCTTCGTCAAAGCCGTAAAGACCCCCGGCGTCTCGGTTCAGCGTGCTCTGAGCGAGGTTTCTCGCAGTGTCGGTGAGGCGACGGACTGGTCTCAGACACCATGGATAAAATCCTCGCTCACCGCCGAGATCCTTTTGAACGGCGTCCTGACGCTTGAGGAGGCGATTGCGGTCTCCCAAAATCATGCGGCGACGTCGAAGCGTCTCTTGGGAACCGGCGATGTCCAGGGTGCGATCGTCGAAGCCTTTCGCGGGCTTCCGCAGAAAATAGACGAGACGGCCGCAGCACAATATCCACACGCCTATCAGGCGCTGACAGCTGCTGCACGGTCCAGCAGCATCGTTCTTCCCGTTCCTGCAAACAACATTCACGTCGTCATCGTCAATGCGAGCGGCAGCCGGGCCGTTGTCGCTTCCGTCGACCGCGAATATCGCGGAACTGGCAAGGGCACGCTGGAAATCTGGGATACTACCACCAAGAAGGTGATCGGCACTCTGGGAGATTTGGGCACCGCAGTCCCCAGCGCAAAATTCTCTGCGGACGGATCGCGCGTGGCAGCCTATCTTGGCAAGGGAATCACAAAAATCTCCGACGCCATCACGGGCGAGACCGTCGCGACGATCGCACTCTCTGGAGACAATCTCGGCCCAGCCCATGGCGCCCTCAATCCCCCGATCTTGGTGTTCAGCCAGGATGGAACGGTTCTTGTCGGCACGCTCCACAAGAAGGGCATGGCGCTGGCGCAGGGCTGGGATGTGGCGAGCGGTGCAAAGCGTTTCGAGTTTGATCTCGGCTCCCGGTGCAACGGGCTGGTCAAGATAGCCGGCTGGAGCCTGGACAGGGGTTTTGCCGTGCTGAACGCCGACGGCGCATCCCTTTCCTTCGTTTGCACCAACAATTCCCCCAAAATAGGAAAGGCGATCGTCGTCGGCCGATGGTCATTGTCGCAGAACGCCATGATCGGCTCCGGTGTCTTACCGGTCCCGGACGAGATTTATCCGATCGGATTCGGTTTCAGCCCCGACGGGACGCGGATGACTGTCCAGGAACTCGACAATGGCGGCTCGTACCAAATAACCGTCCTGGATACACAGACCGGGCAAAAGATCGGAGACGTGACGAAAGGGCTCTATTCGTCTTTCTCCCCGGAAGGCGACCTCTACTCCGTCGTTCATGAAGGAGGTGCCACGATTTTCTCCGCGAGAAATGGCGAACGCGTGAGCGAGATCACGGATTATGCCTATACTGTGCCGGCCGCCTTCCGGAAATTCGGCGAGAAATTTGCCGACTACATTCTTCTCGACAACGACATGTCCACGCTGACCCACGACGTATGGTGGCGGCCGGCGGGCACCCTCACGGTCGCTGAGGCGGCACGATCGAGACTGACGGCGGAACAAAAGGCGGAGGCTGATGCCGGCGCGCTGGCTTACAATGAAATTCCGTGAGGCCCGGGCGAAATTCGACCTTCCGAGGGGGCCCGGCCGGGCTGTAACATAAACCTGTCACGCGACTTTCCACTGCGATAGTCTTGGCCCATGAAACTCGACCAGACCATACGGTTCTGCAGCTCGGCAGATGGCACCCGTATCGCCCTCGCGTCCTGCGGGAAGGGACAGGTACTCCTGCGCGCGGCCCACTGGCTCAGTCATGTCGACTATGATCTCCAGAGCCCCGTCTGGCGGCCATGGCTCCAGGCGCTTTCGGCCCGCAACCGGTTCGTGCGCTACGATCCACGCGGCTGCGGTCTGTCGGATCGCTACGTTGCCGACCTCTCGGTCGATGCGTGGCATGCGGATCTGGAGGCCGTGGCCGAAACGATCGAGGAACCGCAATTCGTCCTCCTCGGCCTTTCGCAGGGCGGCGCTCTTGCCATCGCCTATGCCGCGAGGCATCCCGAGCGTGTCTCCCGACTGGTGCTTCTGAACGCCTACGGCCAGGGCGCCCGGGTCCGGGCGCAGACCGATGCGGAGCGACTGGAAGCCGAGACACTCGTCAACTTCATCCGCGTGGGCTGGGGACGCGACAACCCGGCATTTGCCCAGTTCTTCACCAATCTCTTCATCCCGGATGGCACACCGGAGCAGCATCGCTGGTGGGGCGATCTCGAACGCCTGACGGCGGCAGGCGACGTCGCCGCGCAACTGCTATGGAACATGCAGGGCATCGATGTGCTGGAGCTCGCGGCGACGCTGCGCGTGCCGACATTGATCGCCCATAGCCGCGGTGACATGCGCGTGCCGTTCGACCAGGGCTGCAAGCTTGCAGCGGCAATTCCGGGCGCACGCTTCGTACCGCTCGAGAGCAAGAACCATGTCTTGCTGCCCGATGAACCCGCCTGGCCCGTCTTCCTGTCCGAACTGGCCACCTTCCTGGGGCAGGATCGGCCCATGCGGCCGCTTGCGGTCCGCGAAGCCGGTTTGACGCCCGTGGAGGCGGCACTTCTCGACCTCGTCGCAGAGGGGCTCGACAACCGCGAGATTGCGGAACGTCTCGGCAAGAGCGTGAAGACCGTGCGCAACCAGTTGTCGGTGCTCTTCGGCAAACTCGACGTACACAGCCGCTCGCAAGCGATCGTCATCGCGCTGTCTCGATAGCCGCGCCGTGAGCCGGGGCGAAACGGGACATCTGTCCCCTGCATTGTTATATTTCCTCGCCGGTCCGGGACTTGCGCCTCATGCCATCCCTAGGGACGAAGCCCATCCTCTCTCGTCGTGGGCGGCGGCATGTCGTCCGGAACAGGAGGAAACCCACATGACGGAACTCAATGAAACAGCGCTCAATGAACTCGTGGGCCGCGTGCTTGGCGATCTTGGCGGAGCCGTCAGCGTGCCGCTGGTGCGGATCGGCGATGCTCTCGACCTCTACAAGACGCTCAAGGAGATCGGGCCGTCGACGGCCGATGAATTCGCAGATGCTGCGGGATGCTCGCCTCGATACGTGCGGGAGTGGCTCGCAGCGCAAGCGGCTTCGGGTTACGTGCGCTACGAGAACGGCCGGTTCTCGCTCACCCCCGAGCAGGCTTTCGTGTTTGCGGAGCCCGACAGCCCCGTCAATCTGATCGGCGCATTCGATACCGCTGCTGCAATGGCTGAAAACCAGCCGAAGGTGCAAGCCGCCTTCAAGACCGGAAGGGGCGTCGCCTGGGGCGACCAGGCCGGCTGCATGTTCTGCGCCGTGGCACGACTTTTCCGCCCGGGCTACGTCAATGCCCTCGTGCAGGATTGGCTTCCCGCGATGGATGGTGTCGTCGACAAACTGAAGGCAGGAGCGACCGTAGCGGATGTCGGATGCGGCCACGGACTGTCGACGATCCTAATGGCCCAGGCCTTCCCGCACTCTCGGTTCACGGGCTATGATTTCCATCCGGACTCGATCGCCGCTGCAACCGCGCACGCCAGATCGCATGACTTGGCGAACGTGCGCTTCGAAGTCGGCCGAGCCCAGGACTTCAATGGGCGCGATTTCGATCTGATCACCTGCTTCGATTGCCTGCACGACATGGGCGACCCCAAGGCAGCGGCAACGCATATTCGCCAGGCACTGAAGCACGATGGGACATGGATGGTGGTCGAGCCCATGGCCGGGGACAAGCTGGAAGACAACATCAATCCCGTCGGCCGGCTCTACTACTCAGCGTCGACGATGATCTGCATTCCCACATCGCTGGCGCAGGAGACGGGGCTCGCGCTCGGTGCTCAGGCGGGGGAGAAACGGCTCGCCGAAGTGATCCGATCCGGTGGCTTCACTCGCGTTCGGCGCGCCGCCGAGACGCCCCTTAATATGGTTCTAGAGGCGACCTGATGTTGTTTTTACGGTTGGTGCAACAATTGGCCACACCTTCCCTCACCAATCAAAAAAAGGCCGGCGGGTGCCGGCCTTTTCCTTGGTCCATCAGCGCCTGTAGCGCAGACGTTCCTGTTCGATTTCGGCCGTACCATACGGCTTCTGCGTGTCGTCGAAGCTTGTCCAGCCGCCTTCGGCATAAGCCGCGCGCCTCTGCTCGGGGTCCACCCAATTCGACTTGCGAAGGATGGCCTCGGCTTCGGCCTGCAGGTTGTCGTCGACCTTCGCGGTCACCAGCGTGCCGCCGCGGCGCACGCCCTCGGCATAGACATGCGCGTGTTCTTCGGACACGCCGGATTCGGTCAAAGCGCCGATCAGCCCGCCGGCCGCACCGCCTGCCACGGCACCGGCGACAGCACCTGCTGCCGTGGCAGCGAGCCACCCGGCGGCGACGACCGGCCCGACACCGGGGATGGCCATGATGCCCAGTCCGGTCAGGAGGCCGCCGACGCCGCCAACGGCAGCACCGATGCCCGCGCCGGTTCCGGCACCTTCAGCGGCATTGGTTTCCTTGCCGTGGCGTTCGTCCGCATTGTTGGAAACGATGCTGATATCGCTGGAGGGCACACCACGTGCCTCCAGGGCGCTGACGGCGGCGCTGGCATCGGAGTAATCGTCGAACAGTCCGGTAACAGTTTTCATGGGAATCTCCTGAAGTCTGAAATTACTTGGCGACGATGTTGCCCTGGTAGTCGAGCGCGACGGTCACGGCCTTGCCGTCTTTCATCGCCTTGGCCTGCCAGATGCCCTTGTCGTCCAAGGCAAGGTCGGTGACCTCAGCATAGCCGGCTTCTGCGATGCGTTCCTTCGCCTGGTCCTCGGTGAAGCTGTTGGCACCCTCAACAGGCGCTGTCGCATTCATGCTGTCGGGCGTGGCAACCGCGGGTGTGTCGCCATCAGTCGTCGGGGTCGTGGACGTCTGAGCAAAGGCGCCAAAAGTCGAGGCGCCCACAAGCGCTGCGGCTAGGAGAAGTTTTTTCATGATTATTTCCTCGTTGAGGCCTGAGAGCAGGCTCCACAAGAACACCGTGCCAGGCGCATGGTTCCACGAAGAAAAAAATAGAAAATGGTGATGATAATCCGTGGAACATCAGCCGTTTCAAAGAGTTGACGCGACATGCTGCGAACATTCGCTCGCAGGCAATTGGAGGTCTTCAAAATGGGTCGCGGTATTCTTCTCTGGCTTCTGGGCATTCCCCTGCCGATTGTCATCCTGCTCGTTCTCTTCCTGCGATAGGAGGCGGACATGTCCCTTTACAGTTCTGACGTCTCCGGCGTCGGCGTTGAATCCAGCACGCCCGCGCTCGCCTGGGGTCCCGTAATCGGCGGTTCGGTCGCGGCAGCCGCCACGACGATCATCCTCCTCCTTCTGGGTTCCGGGGTCGGCCTCACGATGGTCTCGCCCTGGGCGGGGGAAAGCGCGTCCTTTACGGCGGTCAGCGTGACGGCGGCGATCTGGTTCGTCGTCGTGCAATGGCTCGCTTCGGCGCTTGGCGGCTATCTCACCGGTCGCCTTCGCACCAAATGGGCCGGCATCCATACGGATGAGGTCTTCTTCCGCGATACGGCGCATGGCTTTCTCAGCTGGGCCTTGGCGACAGTTGTCGTTGCAGGCCTGGCCGGTTCCGCCTTCACGTCGCTTGCCGGGACGGGCGTGCAGGCCGCCTCGACGGTCGCAGCAACCGCGACAGTTGCAGGCTCGGCCGCGGCAGCAAACAGCGATGCGTCGCCCGACGCGGCCACCGGCTACTTTACGGACCTTCTGCTTCGCCCGCAGGATCTGACAACGCGGGCGCAGGGCGATGACGCATCGGCCACCGCCGAGATTTCCCGCATCCTGTTGCAAGGCGCGGTCAACGATGGTGTGCCGGAAGCCGACCGGGCCTATATGTCCGCCATCGTCGCATCGCGCGCCGGCGTGACCCCGGAGGAAGCGCGTGCCCGGGTTGACCAGGTTCTTCAGCAGGTCGAGGATGCGAAGAATGCCGCGCTGAAAGCCGCCGATGAGGCGCGCAACTCCGCCGCGACGGTGGCGATGCTCGGTGCCCTGTCGCTGCTCGTCGGCGCGTTCATCGCGTCCGCTGCCGCCGCCCTCGGTGGACGTCAGCGTGACGACGAAGAAGCCGCATTGATTGTCAAGCGCTAGACCTGATCGAAGCCGCCTCCCGGGGCGGCTTCTTTCCTCAAAGCAGATTTATTGTGCAGTGCAGCAACCATATCGCTACTGATGGGTTAGGGTGTATGCGCCAATCCGGCGCGCCCCTGGAGCACCCCATGAGATCCCTGTCCGATACGCTCGAACGCCTCGCCCGGTTGCGCGCGGTGAAGCCCGCCGCCCCGACGGGCTCCATTCTCAGGAAACTCGATCAATTCGGAAGCAACCCTGGTGCTCTGACCTCATGGCACCATGTGCCCAAGCATCTGCCGACCGCGCCGGCCCTGGTGGTCGTGCTGCACGGCTGCACCCAAACCGCCGCCGGCTACGATGCCGGCTCCGGCTGGTCGGCGCTCGCCGAGGATTACGGTTTCGTCGTCCTTTTTCCCGAACAGGTCAGACAGAACAATGCGAACCTGTGCTTCAACTGGTTCAATGCCGCCGACACGCGGCGCGATGAGGGCGAGGCCATGTCCATCCGGCAGATGATTGCCACGATGGTCGCCGAACACCGCATCGATGAGCGCCGGGTCTACATCACCGGCCTCTCGGCCGGCGGCGCCATGGCGAATGCGATGCTGGCCTGTTACCCGGATGTTTTTGCCGGCGGCGCCATCATCGCCGGCCTCCCCTACTCTGCCGCGTCAACCGTGCCGGAAGCATTCGATCGCATGCGCGGGCAAGGGCTTCCCAAAACGAACGCCCTGCAGGCAAGCCTGCGCGCCGCCTCACGGCATGAGGGCGCGTGGCCGACGGTTTCCGTCTGGCACGGAACGGGTGACAACACGGTCGTGCCGGAAAATGCGGCCGCGGTCGTCGCGCAGTGGCGTGGCGTGCATGCATTGCCGGAACAGCCGACATCCTCAGAGACATTCGCCAAATATTCCCGGTCGGCCTGGCGCGACGAACGCGGCACGGATGCCATCGAACTCTACCGGATCCCCGGCATGGCCCACGGCACACCCATCGATTCCTCCACCGGCTATGGCCACGGCGCGCCCTTCATGCTCGATGTCGGCGTTTCCTCCACCGTGGAGATCGCAAGGACGTGGGGACTTGCGGCCTCCTTCGAGCGCCGCGAGCGTCCGAAGGCCGAAGTCATCGACGAGCGTCCCGCCATACACCCGAGCGGCGGTGCTGGAAACAAGATCCAATCCGTCATCGAGAATGCACTGCGCTCGGCCGGGCTGATGAAATGATGGCACCGTGGCTCACCTGACACGCCACATATAGATGGTCGGCGGAGCACGTCGCTCCGTCGTTGTTCTGGCAAGAGACCGACGGTCCGCCCGTTACAATTCCGAGAGCGAAGGGCTGGATCGGCGGCGAGGCCAGCTGCACCACGCGTCATCCGAAATCGTCAATGTCCATCTTGCCGGCCGTATTCGAGGCTCACATCCGACAAAGGGTCTAGGCCTTCTTGAGCGCCTCTGGCTTGTGCGCTGCCCGCTTGCCCGATTTGTCGCTTTCGACGATGAACTGAGGATCATCTTTCGTGGCCTTGACGGTATGGCCCTTGATCTTTGTTTCGCTGGTCTGCTTCCTTACGACCTTGCCTTCGGTTTCGCCCTGGCTGGTCTCCCAGTTCACCTTGTCGCCTTTTTTGAACTTGTCGCTCATCTTGGCCTCCAGCAACGTCAATCGGGGCTCGCCACTGAGGGAGGCCTGATGTTTGCGGGCTCGCTTTCCCCGCCGCCGCGCGCGAATTCGTCGTCGGCTTGCTGATTGACCCGAGTCACGTCATCCGACTCCTGCTCACTCAACTCCACTTCCTCTCCGGCGCGCCTCCAATGGTCGGCGTGTTGGCCGTACGGACGGCATTCGTCCTCCCAGATTTTATAGGCGCGCTCACGGTGCTGCTGCTCCTTATCCACCATTTCAGTCTCCGCGATTTTTGAGCCGATCCACGACCAAAAGCCCGGCATCGAGCCGGGCTTCAGGTCTGCTGAAATACCTGTCAGTGATGGTGTTCGGGCATTTCCTTGAGCTGGTCCTTGGTCCAGCTCGTCACCGCGTGAACGTCGCCGTCCTCGTCGCGCATGAACTCGAGATCGGTCAGCGGAACGCCGACCGGCTTCGCACCGATGCCAAGGAACCCGCCGACGTCGATCACAGCTGTGCTTCCGGAGCCAGCGCCGTGGACATGGTCAAGGGTGCCGACCTTGTGGTCGTCCGCCCCATAAATGGTTGCGCCTTCCAGAACGTCAGGCGTCATTTCGGCAGCGGTTAGACGTACGTGATTTGTGTGGTCCATGTCGGTTTCCTCCATTGAATAGGAGTTTGGGAAACCCGCATGGCTCCTCTTTGTTCCGCGAGGACGACCTGCGATTTTGCGGTTCTCAGCGCAACGACAGCCCCCTGTAGTCAGCTATGATCGAAGAGACGGCGTCGAGTGCAGTCTTCGCATCGACTCCACCGGCTTTCCGAGCCTCACCACATCATTTCCGGTTGGATCTCGGCAAAGGGACGCGCCGCCCCTATTAGGAAGGCGCGTCCTGCCGGCCACGTCGCTCCAGCGTCGTCCGCCCCGTTCCCTGGAACGAAGGCGCCGTCGCCGTTGGATCCTATTCTTCGCTATCGTTCGGAATATGGCTATCGACGCCCCGTGTCAGCAGCTCCCGCGCATGCACATTGCGAACGCCCTTGACTGCGCGGATCGAGCCAATGAGATGGCGACGATCGTCCTCGCTGTCGATACTGCCATCGATGTCGACCACGCCGTCGCGGACGTTGATCTCCAGGGAGGCAAGGTCGATCTGCTTGTCGCCTTCAAGTGCTAGCGTTATGCGCTCTTCCAGTTCGTCGTCCGCGATCACATCTTCCGTCCCGTCGGAAAATGGCAGGGGAGCGCCGCTCACGTCGGTCGCCACCGGATCGAGCGACACCTCGACACCCTCATTGTCCAACTGGTCGAAGTTTGCGTCAGGGGCGCCATAGGGTGCGTTCCGCGCTTCGCGCGGATCGGCGTCCTTGTCGGCATAGGGCCATCCATCGCGGATGTCCCGTTGCTCGAAGTCACGAAAATCGTCTTCACGTGAGACTTGCTTGCGGTCGGCCATCGCTTTCTCCACTTCATTATTCCTGCTGCATTGGGAAGATCGAACCGATCATGACGCACTTTGTTCCCTGCTTGCCCTGCTGCGCAGGGTCTGTGCGCTTATGCGGCAATCACCTTGCGCCCTATCTTGATGGTGCGGATGCTGTTAGCACCATTGGGCAACATTGGAGAAAGCCGTGACCCTCAACGAAAAATTCAAAATCATTCTCGGCGCCTTCCTTAGCCCGCGCTACGGCGTCTCGCCGTCTACCCCCCGCGGCACGGTAGAAAACTACTCCAGAAAACATGGGTTGGCCGGCTCGGACTTTTCCGAGACCATCGAAGCGGCCATAAGCGCGGGATTGATCTCGATCGGCTCAGACTCGTCGTTCTCAATTAGGGAAGCCGGCCGCACCAAACTGGCACGGCGCTAGCCAAGAGCTGGAGCCGAAAGCGCAGAATGACCCCCTGAATAGGTTGGCGTGTTCATTCGCGAGACCTCACCAAGATAGCGCTCTCGGACGTTTCAGGCTTCAAGCAACTTCCAAATTTGTCTTGCCGTCGATGCGAGGCTCGGAGCCGCTCGAACCAAAGCCAGTGAACTGCGTTACTGGTGCGCTACGCTATCCGTATTGGATTTATTCCAAGAGGACGAGGCGAGGCGCGAGGCCAGTCAAAGCCCCGACTGGCCTCGTTCGAAAGGAGACACCATGACGACGCTTATCACCTCGCCACCCAAACCAACGAGTGACGCCTCCGCGCAGAGCGACTGTGAGAACGCTTTTGCACGACCAGTGTGCGAATTGATCGACAAAATCACTCAAGCAGGCTGCGCGCCGGAGATTGCCTTTGCGGCAGTCAAAAGAGTGCTGGAGGATCAGACGCATGCCTACGCGAAACACCCGCGGCCTGCCGAGGGCCATAAACCCAGCCCATTTCCGCTCGCGCCGTTCTGATAGGAGTCAACGCTGTGAGACTGAAAGCCAATGTCATGGGCATTTGTTTGCTCGCCACCTTCGTCCTCATCTTCGGATCGATTATCAGTATGGTGCTGTTCTCGGCAGGAACGGCTCCAACGACAATGAGCGTCGAGGCCCTCGCAAAGCAAGAGGCGCACTAGTGCCTAAAGGCGCCAAACAATCCTAGATCCGGACGTAAAGTGCTTGAGTAGGGCAAGCAAAAGCATTCGGACGTCCCGCGTATGAAAAGGCGATGTTCGTGGCTAATCTAGTGGCTCAGCGTCGCAGCAAATCCCGTCCCGGCAGCAAATGAGGAAGATCGGCGCCGGTGCAGGTTTACCCCTTGCCCGCCGCAGGATGCGAGCCATATCGCTCAAAGTAAGTCCCTCAGGAGCAAGATCGATTTCCCGACGCGCCCTCCCCATCCTGCTGATCCCGCTGAGCGGCTGTACCGGCGCGCAGTCGGCGCTCGACCCGGCGGGAGAGGAGGCCGCGGCGGTTTTTCAGCTCTTTCTTGTCATGGTGGTGGGTGGCGCGCTGATCTGGATCGCCGTGGTCGGCCTGCTGATCCATGCCGGGCGGCGGCGCGAAACGCCTTGGTCGGCGGAGAAGGCCGGGCGGCTGATCGCCTGGGGCGGGGTCGCCTTTCCCGTCGTGGTGCTTCTGGCGCTGCTTGCCTATGCGGTCTGGCTGATGCCTGCGATCCGGCCATGGCTGGCGCGCGTCGCCCCGGCACCGGAAACGATCGAGGTCACCGGGGAGCAATTCTGGTGGCGCATCCGCTATCCGGCCAGCGACGGTATGCCGGGTTTCGAGACGGCAAACGAGCTGCGGCTGCCGGTCGGCACGCGCACCGCCTTTTCGCTGAAGGCGGCCGATGTCATCCATTCCTTCTGGATCCCGGCGCTTGGCGGCAAGATGGACATGATCCCCGGCCGCACCAACATGCTGTCGCTGGAGCCCACGCGCACCGGGCTTTTTCGCGCGCCCTGCGCGGAATTCTGCGGCACGTCGCATACGCTCATGGCCTTTTCGGTCGTCGTCATGGAGCCGGACGACTATGCCACCTGGCGCCGGGCACAGGCGGGCGGCAACCGGCCGGGTACCGGCGAAGGAAAGCGGCTTTTTGCCTATCACGGCTGCGCCGGTTGTCATGGCGTGCGCGGCGTGACGGGGCCGGCAACCCTCGGCCCGGACCTCACCTTCTTCGGCCAGCGCCAGACGGTCGGCGCCGGCACGCTTGCCAACACGGCGCAGAATGTCGCCCGTTTCATCCGCGACCCAGGCGCGGTGAAACCCGGCGCGAAAATGCCGGCCTTCGACATGCTGCCGGAAAAGGACATCGCCGCCATCGCCACTTACCTGGTGGGGCTCCAATGACCGATCTCTCCAGCGAAGACCGGACAGCGCAGGAGGCACGATTGCGCGAGGTCTGGCGCACGCCGTCCGGCTGGCGCTACTGGACCTCCGTCAACAACACCGAGATCGGCCTGTGGTACGGCGCGGCCGCCTTTGTCTTCATGCTGTTTGCCGGTGTTCTGGCCCTGCTCGTGCGCGTGCAGCTCGCCGTGCCGGGAAACGATTTTCTCTCCGCCGACATGTTCAACCAGGCCTTCACCCTGCACGGCACGGTGATGATGTTCCTTTTCGCCGTGCCGATCTTCGAGGCGGTGGCGATCTTCCTGCTCCCTTCCATGCTCGGCGCGCGCGAACTGCCCTTCCCCCGGCTTTCCGCCTTCGGCTTCTGGAGTTTCGCGCTCGGCGGCGTCTTCGTCTGCGGCTCGATCTTTTTTGGCGCGGCGCCGAACACCGGGTGGTTCATGTATCCGCCGCTCGCCACCGACAAGGAATATTCCGGTATCGGCGCGGATATCTGGCTCCTCGGTCTCTCCTTCATCGAGGTCGCGTCGATCGCCGCCGCGGTGGAGCTGATCGTCGGTATCATGAAGTGCCGCGCTCCCGGCATGCGCATCAACATGATGCCGCTCTTTGCCTGGTATCTCTTGATCGTGGCCGGCATGATCCTCTTCGCCTTCCCGCCGCTGATTGCCGGCGACATCCTGTTCGAGATGGAACGGATGTTCGACTGGCCGTTCTTCGACGCGGCGCGCGGCGGCGATCCGCTGCTGTGGCAGCACCTGTTCTGGATCTTCGGCCACCCGGAAGTCTACATCATCTTCCTGCCGGCAATCGCGCTGATGGCGATGATCGTGCCGACCTTCGCGCAAAGACCGATCGTCGGCTATTCCTGGATCGTGCTCGCCGCCGTCGGAACCGGGTTCCTGAGTTTCGGCCTGTGGGTGCATCACATGTTCACCACCGGCCTGCCGCAGATCTCGCTCGCCTTCTTCTCCGCCGCCTCCGAGGCGGTGGCGATCCCGACCGGCGTGCAGATCTTCGTCTTCATCGCCACCATGCTCGCCGGCCGCGTCATCTTTTCCGTTCCGATGCTGTTTGGCGCCGGCGGGCTCGCCATCTTCATCATCGGCGGACTGACCGGCGTCATGGTGGCGCTGGTGCCCTTCGACTGGCAGGCGCACGATACCTATTTCATCGTCGCCCATCTGCATTATGTGCTGATCGGCGGCATGCTCTTCCCGATCGTGGCCGGCATCTACTACTATTATCCGCTGCTGGATGCGCGAAAACTCTCCGACCGGCTCGGGAAAATCGCCTTCTGGCTGATGTTCGTCGGCTTCAACGTGGCCTTCTTCCCCATGCATCTCGCGGGCCTGCGGGGCATGCCGCGGCGTGTTTTCACCTATCCCGCCGATATCGGCTGGGACTGGTTCAACCTGATTTCGACCATCGGCGCCTTCATCTTCGCCTCCGGCGTCACCCTTGTGGTGATCGACGTGCTGCGCCCAAAGCACCGCCAGCCGAAGGGCGAGCAGAACCCCTGGAATTCCGGCACGCTGGAATGGATCAGCGAGCCGGAGGAAAAGTGGGGCGTGCGCTCCATCCCGATCATCACGAGCCGCTACCCGATCTGGGACCAGCCCAGCCTGATCGAAGACATCAAGGCTGGCCGCGGTTATCTGCCCGACGCCAAGGACGGCGCGCGTGAAACGCTCGTCACCTCGGTGCTTGACGCAAAACCCATCCAATGCCTGCGCGTCGGCGGCACATCGATCCTCACCATCGTTGCCGCCTTCTCGCTCGGCGGTGTCTTCATCGCGCTGACCTTCCATTGGTGGATCACGACGATCGTCTGCGCGATCATGACGCTCGCGGCGATCATTGCCTGGCTCTGGACAGGCACGGCCGTCATCCCGAAGGAGGAGATGCGCGATGTCGGCCTCGGCGAGACGCTGCCGCTCTATACGTCGGGGCCGCAATCGGTCGGCTGGTGGGCGATGTTCATCACCATGGCGGGCGACGGCACGGCCTATGCCAGCCTGATGTTCGGCTATTTCTTCTACTGGACGATCCACGAGGATTTCACCGCCGGCCATGCGGGTCCCGGAATGCTCTGGCCGCTTACCGCCGCCGGTCTCTTCACGCTCGCCTGGGCGGCCATGCTTGCCGCGCGATGGGTCAATGAAACCGACCGGCGCGGCCTCACCCGGCTCACGCTCGCCGTCGCGATGCTCCTGACGCTCGCCGCCTGTTGCGCGGGGCTTGCCGGGCCCTATCTCACCAGCATGGACCCGACCGTACATGTCTACCCGGCGATCGTCTGGGTCGTCGCCCTCTGGACCGTCGTGCATGGCGGCGTCGCCATCATCATGCAACTCTACTGCCTCGCCCGGAACCTCGCCGGGCGGATGAGCGCGCGCCACGACATGGACCTGCGCAATGTCGTGCTCTACTGGCATTTCCTCGTCATCACCGCGATCACGTCTTTCGGCGTGCTCGGCCTCTTTCCGGGATCGAGGTGACGCGATGCGCCTCATCCCCAAGGACGTCGAAAGCCTCTGGACGCTCTTCACCGCACCGACCGTCTGGGCGCTGCATTTTCTCGCCTGTTATGTGACCGCCGCGGTCTTCTGTGCCAAGGCGGGCGTTGCGCCCTTCTCCTTCGAGGCGATGCGGTTGGCCCTCGGCGTTGTCACGCTGGTTGCGCTGTCGGGCATCGTCCTCTCGGCCTATCTTGCCTGGCGGCAATGGGGTTTCGGCTCGGGCGACCCGCCGCATGACGAGCCGACCCGCAAAGACCGCTTGCTCTTCCAGGGCTTTGCGACGCTGCTGCTCTCCGGCCTGAGCTTCGTCGCGGTGGTTTTCGGCGCCGTGCCGCTGCTGTTCATCGGAGCGTGCCAGCCATGAGGACGATCGCGCTCCCCGCCGGCCTTGCGCTTCTCGGCCTTGCCCTCGTCCTCGGTCTTGGCGCAGGCTCCTTCACCGTCCATATGGTCGCGCATATGGGCATCGTCGCGGTGGCCGCGCCGCTGATCGCCTATGGCCTTGTCGGCACGCAGGGTGATCCGCCGGCAGGTTTAGCGTGGGTGACGCCAATACTGGCCTCGCTGGTCGAACTCGCTGTGGTCTGGTTCTGGCATGTACCGGTTCTGCGCGCGACGGCGGATGCGAGCCGGGCGCTGACGCTCTTCGAGCAGGCGAGTTTTCTCGCCGCCGGCCTGCTGCTGTGGATCACCTGTCTGCGGCCGGGCGACGGGCGGCTCGCCGGGACGATCGGCCTGCTGTTCACCTCCATGCACATGACGCTGCTCGGCGTGCTTCTGGCATTGGCGCCGCGCCCACTCTACGGCGACGGCGCCGTCAGTTGTTTCGGTATCCCTCTTTCCGCGGCCGTCGACCAGCAGATCGGCGGCGTGGTCATGCTGATGGTGGGGGCGCTCTCCTATCTCGCCGGCGGCGTGGCCCTGCTTGCGGGCCTGCTTCGAGACGGTGAAGAAAAGATGGTGGAGGAGCGCTGATGCGGATCGGCTGGAAACACCTCGCCGCTCTGCCCGTCGCCGGCATCGCGGTCGCATTTCTCGTCGCATGGAGCGGCCTGATCAGCGTCAAGGCAAGCACCGGTCATTGGAAGGTCACGGACATTTTCCTGCACTGGGTGATGCGGTCGTCGGTCCGAACAGCCGCGATCGGCACGACGGTTCCGGCCTTTACCGAGGGCATGCTGCCGATGGCGGCCGGACACTTCGAGACCGGGTGTGCGATCTGCCACGGCTCGCCGGCCATGCCACGACCCGATAGTGTCGGCAGGATGCTGCCCGCGCCGCCCGATCTCAAGGACAAGATCGCCACCTGGAGCGACGCGGAACTCTTCCAGATCGTTCAGCACGGCGTTCGCTATACCGGCATGCCAGCCTGGCCGGTCGCCGGCCGTGAAGACGAGGCCTGGGCGATGGTCGCCTTTCTCCGTCGCTATCGCGAACTCGATGCCGAACAATACCGCACGCTCGCGGGCTTCAGTGCAACCCGGTCGCAGGCGATGGACCGGATCATCGAGACCTGCAACGGCTGCCATACGCCGACCCGGCTCGGGCCGGACAGCCTCATTCCCCGTCTTGCCGGGCAATCCGCGGCCTATCTTGAACAGGCTCTTCTTGCCTATGCTGACGGAACGCGGCACAGCGGCGTCATGGTCGTGGCCATCGAGACACGGACCGAAGCGGAGTTGCAGGCACTAGCGCGCCATTTTTCTGAGGAACCCGCCGATTCAAGGCCCCTATCGGAGAGCGGCCTGTTCGAACGAGGCCAGACGCTCGCGACAAAAGGCGATCCTGACCGCGGCATTCCGGCATGCCTCTCGTGCCACGACAAGGCCCAGGCAAACCCCAGTTACCCCCGCCTATCCGGCCAACCCGCTGCCTATCTCGCAAACCAGCTTCGGCTGTTCATCGGGAAAACGCGAGGGGGCGGCCCTTTCAAGGAGCTGATGATCCGCTCGGCCGCGAACCTGGAAGCGAACGACATCGCGGCATTGGCGGCCTACTTCGCGATACGGGAAGCGGCTGGGACCAATGTTGCGAAGTGAGCGGAGGGGACGCACGCGGATCGCCTGATTAGCAGCACATAACAGCGGCTGATTTTCCCCACCCCTAGAAACGTCAAAAGCCCTCCATGTTTGGAGGGCTTTTTGTTATGATTTGGTTGCGGGGGCAGGATTTGAACCTGCGGCCTTCAGGTTATGAGCCTGACGAGCTACCGGGCTGCTCCACCCCGCGCCAAGGTTTTTGCCTTCGGCAAAATACCGGTGCGATGAACCTGAGGGGTT
>NZ_WHSB02000001.1 GCF_010994755.1 Shinella lacus | reverse complement strand
GGGCAAATCCCTACAAGCAGGCCTTCGAGCGCGGCGTGAAGCTGATCGGTGCCACGGCGCACTACGTCACCGAGGATCTCGACGAAGGTCCGATCATCGAGCAGGACGTCGCGCGCATCACCCATGCACAGTCGGCGGAGGATTATGTCTCGATCGGCCGCGACGTGGAGAGCCAGGTTCTGGCCCGCGCGGTGCACGCCCATATCCATCACCGCGTTTTCATGAACGGCAACAAGACCATCGTCTTCCCGCCGAGCCCCGGTTCCTACGCTTCCGAGCGCATGGGGTGACCGTGGTCGAGATCGTCGATGGGAAGCAGGTTGCCGCTTCCGTGATTGAGAGCGTGCAGTCGGCGACCGCCGCCCTGGAGAAGGATGCCGGCGTAAAACCTGGCCTCGCCGTTGTCATCGTCGGCGACGATCCGGCCAGCCACGCCTATGTCTCCTCCAAGAGCCGCATGGCCAAGGAATGCGGCTTCACCTCCATCCAGCACACGCTGCCGGAGGAGACGACGCAGGAAGAGCTCGCCCGCCTCGTCGAGACGCTGAACGCCGACGAAAGCGTTCACGGCATCCTCGTGCAGCTGCCGCTGCCCAAGCACCTGAATTCCGAGCCGATCATCCAGTCGATCAGGCCGGAGAAGGACGTCGACGGCTTGCATGTCGTCAATGCCGGCAAGCTCGCAACCGGCGATCTCGATGGCGGTCTCGTCTCCTGCACGCCGGCCGGCGCCATGGTCTTCGTGCGCCGCACGCACGGCAGCGATCTCTCCGGCCTCAATGCCGTGGTGATCGGCCGCTCGAACCTGTTCGGCAAGCCGATGTCGGCCCTGCTGCTCGCAGCCAACGCGACGGTGACCACCGCCCATTCGCGCACCAAGGACCTCGCTGCGGTCTGCCGCAATGCCGATATCCTGGTCGCCGCCGTCGGCCGCCCGGAAATGGTGAAGGCCGACTGGGTGAAGCCGGGCGCCACCGTCATCGACGTCGGCATCAACCGCATTGCCGCACCGGAGAAGGGCGAGGGCAAGTCGCGCATGGTCGGCGACGTCGCCTTCGAGGAATGCGCCAAGGTCGCCGGCGCCATCACCCCGGTCCCGGGCGGCGTCGGCCCGATGACCATCGCCATGCTGATGGCCAACACCGTCATCGCCGCCTACCGCAAGGCCGGCAGGACGCCGCCGAAGTTCTGCACTGGCCCGTTTCTTTCGACCTAGCGCTTTATCAGGCGGTTAAATTAGCTGTCGGTGGTTCGATGCCACTAAAGAGCCAGAACGCAAGATTGTCATGCATCCAAGTTTTTCCAAGGCCCGTTCTGCTACATCAGACGAGGGACTGGCGTGAAGCCTTGGCTCGCTTTAGCTTTGCATTCTAAAAATTGCATTTGGAGGGTGCTGTGAACCTTCGTCACCAGATCGTCGCGCTTGCGGTAGTGCCGCTCGTCATCGCGATCCTCACCATTACTGCCTTCATCACTTGGCAGGCGACGAGCCTTGCCCAGAGCAGCATCGACACGTTCGAACGCAATATGCTGAAGGCGAAAGAGACCGAACTGCTAAACCTTACCAACCTTGCCCGCTCGGCGATCGAGGAGGTCTATGCTTCGGCGGATGCCAATGACGAAGAGGCTAAGGATCGCGTTCGTGGCATTCTAACGTCGCTCGATTACGGCAAAGACGGTTATTTCTTCGTCTATGACTACGATGGTAACAACGTCGTCCACCCGCGCCAGACCTTTCGGCCGGGGCACAATTGGATGGACCTGACCGACCCCGACGGCAACCAGGTGATTGCCAATCTGATCCAGAAGGCGAAGGAAGGCGGCGGGCTCTATCAGTACAAGTGGGAAAAGCCCTCGTCCGGGACAATGGCCGACAAGCTGTCCTTCGCAATGGGTCTTGATAAGTGGCAGTGGATGCTGGGAACAGGCGTCTATCTTGATGATGTTTTCGCCCAGACGGCGGCGGCGAAGGCCGACCTGCGGGAAAAGATCGGCCATACCTTTCTGGTCGTCGCACTCATCGCCGTGCCTGCCGTGATGGTGGTCTTTGCCACCTGCATGCTCGTCACACTGCGTGAGCGGCGCTTGGCGGACGGCAAGCTGAAAGCCTTGACGCAACGCATCATCAACACCCAGGAAGAGGAGCGCACGCGGCTCGCCCGGGAACTGCACGACGGCATATCGCAAAACCTTGTCGGCGTGCGCTATGCCATCGACCTTGCCAGCCGTAAGGTCCGCAACCACACCGACGACGCCTCCAGCGCCATCGAAAAGGGGGTGGACGCACTCAACGGCGCGATCAAGGAGGTTCGCCGGCTGTCGCACGACCTGCGGCCACCCGCACTGGACGACCTTGGTCTTACCGCTGCGCTAACGGCCCTCAGCAGCCATTTTTCCGAACGAACGGGTATTCGTACCGTGCTGGAAGCCGATCCTGGCAAGGACAGGCTGAAGCCCGAGGCGAGCACCGCGCTCTACCGGGTGGCGCAGGAAGCCTTGAACAATATAGAACGTCATTCCGGTGCCCGCGACGTGCAGATCAGGCTCTGGAACGCCCGCGGCCGAGCGCGTATGACAGTCACCGACGATGGAAACGGCTTTGAGGACAGTGTGGGCAGGACCAGGGACGGGCACCAGAACGGCCTCGGCCTGCGCAACATGCAGGAGCGCATGGCGCATTTCGGCGGCGTGCTGTTGGTCAAGAGTACATCAGAGGGTACCGTATTGACCGCCATGCTGCCGCTCTCGGCAAATGCGGATGCGGATAAACGGGCTGAAGCCGCGTGAGCGAGGCCAAGCCGATCAAGGTCGTGCTCATCGACAACCACCCGCTGGTTCTCGACGGCCTGCGCGCCGTGCTCGAAACTTTTCCGCATATAGAGGTGGTCGGCACGGCGGGATTGGCGCTGACCGGGCTGGAGGTCGCGGTGAAGACCAATCCGGCGGTGGTGCTCATCGATATCAACATGCCGAAGCTCAGCGGCATCGACGCCATCGAATTGTTCAAGGTGAAGTTGCCGCATTGTCGCATCGTGATGCTCTCCATGCATGACAGCCGCGAATATATCTCGGCCTCCGTCCTGCATGGCGCCTCCGGCTACATCCTCAAGGACGTCTCGACCGACGAGATCGTCACGGCGATCGAGACCGTCGCGGCAGGGCGGACCTATTTCTCGTCCGGCGTTTCCGATGTTCTCCTCGAGCGCCGACCGAGCGAACCCGCCAACCCGCTCACCACCCGCGAGCATGACGTGCTGATGCTGCTGGCATCTGGAAAGAGCAACCGCGACATCGCCCAATCGCTTTCGCTTTCAGAGGCCACGGTCGAAACACATCGCAAGAACATCAAGAAGAAGCTTGGAATTTCAACGACCGCCGGCCTCATTCGCTATGCGATCGACAATGGTTTTAGTCTGTCCGACGGCTGAGATCTGCGCCTACCCACTACTGGGTAGGCGGTTTTATTTGGCGATCCCGCCCGTCTTGTTCCCCCAATAAGGACGCCATACGACTTCCGCGACGGTCGGCAAAGAGGTGCCGGCTGGGGAGGAATTCATCATGTCCGGCCTTTTGTCGCTGTCGCGCGCCATCGACGCGCTCAACACCTTTATTGGTAAATCGGTGTCGTGGTTGTTGCTCGCCGCGGTGCTGATCAGTGCTATCAACGCCGTCACGCGCAAGCTCTTTAACCTGAGCTCCAACGCGTGGCTGGAAGCGCAGTGGTACCTCTTTTCCGCCGTCTTCCTGATTGCCGCCGCTTACACGCTGCTCAGCAGCGAGCATGTGAAGGTCGATCTCGTCTATGGCCACATGCCGCGGAAAGCCCAGCTCTGGGTGGAGATCCTCGGTACGATCTTCTTTCTGTTCCCCTTCTGCCTGATCACGATCTACCTCTCTTGGCCGATAGTGGTGTCGAAGTTCCTGAGTGGCGAGGTGTCGAACAACACCGGCGGGCTGCTTCTCTGGCCGGTCTGGGCGCTGATCCCCATCGGCTTCGGCCTGCTGACGCTGCAAGGCGTCTCCGAGCTCATCAAGCGCATCGCGATCCTGCGGGGCGACATGCCCGACGCGACGGCACTTGCTGACGCTGAAGCCCAGACGCTCTAACGCCAGGAACCTGATCCCATGTTTGCTTTCTTCGCGGAAAATCTCGCGCCCATCATGTTTCTGTCGCTGATCGTCGTGCTGCTGATGGGTTATCCTGTCGCTTTCGCACTCGCCTTCGTCGGCTTCGTCTTCGGCTTCATCGGCATCGAAATGGGCCTTCTGCCGATCAACCTCTTCGGCGCCGTGCCCGACCGCATCTTCGGGCAGATGTCGAACGAAACGCTGCTCGCAATTCCCTTCTTCACCTTCATGGGATTGATCCTCGAACGAAGTGGCATGGCCGAGGATCTGCTCGATACGATCGGCCAGCTCTTCGGCCCGATCCGTGGCGGTCTTGCCTTCGCGGTCATCTTTGTTGGCGCCATTCTCGCAGCCACCACCGGCGTTGTCGCGGCCTCGGTCATCTCTATGGGCCTGATCTCACTGCCGATCATGCTGCGCTATGGCTATGACCGGCGCGTAGCGGCCGGGACGATCGCGGCGTCGGGAACGCTCGCACAGATCATCCCGCCGAGCCTCGTGCTGATCATCCTTGCTGACCAGCTCGGCCGCTCAGTCGGCGACATGTACAGGGGCGCGCTGGTGCCCGGCCTGCTGCTCGTCGGGATCTATGCCGGCTATATTATTCTCATGTCCTACCTGCACCCCGCCAGCGTCCCGGCGCTGCCGCCGGAGGCCCGCACGCTGCGCGGCTGGAAGCTCGCCCGCAAGGTGGTCACGTCGCTCGTGCCGCCGCTCGTGCTGATATTCCTCGTGCTCGGCACGATCTTCATCGGCGTTGCGACACCCACAGAAGGCGGCGCGATGGGGGCGGTTGGCGCACTCATTCTGGCTGCGGGCAACCGGCGTCTCGACCTATCGATGATGAAGTCGGCGCTCTACGCCACCGCAAAACTCTCGTCCTTCGTCATCTTTATCTTGCTCGGCGCTCGCGTCTTCTCGCTGACCTTTTACGGCGTCGACGGCCATATCTGGGTCGAGCATCTGATGACCTCGATCCCTGGCGGGGAAATTGGTTTCCTCATCGTCGCCAACTTGCTGGTCTTCTTCCTTGCCTTCTTCCTCGATTATTTCGAGCTGGCCTTCATCATCATCCCGCTTCTGGCGCCGGTTGCCGATGCGCTCGGCATTGACCTCATCTGGTTCGGCGTGATGCTGGCGATCAACATGCAGACCTCGTTCATGCATCCGCCCTTCGGCTTCTCGTTGTTCTACCTGCGCTCCGTCGCACCCAACCGGGCCTATAAGGACAGGGTGACCGGGACGACGATCCAGCCGGTGACCTCGGGCCAGATCTACATGGGCGCGCTGCCGTTCCTCGGAATCCAGCTGTTCATGGTCGCTGTCGTCGTGGCGTTCCCGGGCCTCGTCACCCACTACAAGTCCGGCGCGACCGCGGTCGACCCGGCAACCATCCAGCTCAACGTGCCGATGCCGGGCGCCGAGGGTGAAAACCCGTTCGGAACGCCGACACAGCCTTTCGGTGCACCCGAATCGTCCGACGACAGTTCGACGCCGTCCTTCGGAACGGAGACGCCCGAATTCGGTTCGCCGCAGCCAAGCTTCGGCCAGCCTGCCCAGTCCAACTAACCCAAACCAACGGTCCGATCGGACATCCGTGCCGGCCGGTCCACGCAGCCACCTGAGGAGGAAACGATGACTGACATTCTGAACCGCCGCAACTTTCTGACCAAGGGCGCGCTCGGCGGCGCCGCAGCGGTCGCCGGCGCATCGCTCGCGGCACCCGCAATCGCCCAGGAACTGCCGACCCTGAAATGGCGCCTGACATCTGGCTTCCCGAACAACCTCGACACAATCTATGGCGGCGCGGTCGTCATGGCGGAAGCGCTGTCGAAGATTACCGAGGGCAAGTTCCAGATCCAGGTCTTCCAGGCCGGAGAACTGGTGCCAGGCCCGCAGGCGATAGATGCGGTGCAGAGCAACACCGTGGAAATCGCCCATACCTGCGGCTACTATTTTACCGGCAAGAACCCGACCTTCGCGATCGGCTCAACCATCCCCTTCGGCCTCAATGCCCGCCAGCAGAATGCCTGGCTCTACCATGGCGGCGGCAACGAGCTCTATGACGAATTCCTGTCGGAATACGGCATCGTCGGCAAGCCGGGCGGCGGCACAGGCGCGCAGATGGGCGGCTGGTTTCGCAATGAAATCAAGTCGCTCGACGACCTGAAGGGCATCAAGATGCGCATTGCAGGTGTCGCTGGCGAAGTCATGTCGCGCCTCGGCGTCGTGCCGCAGCAGCTTCCGGGCGGTGACATCTACCCGGCGCTCGAACGCGGCACGATCGATGCCGCCGAATGGGTCGGTCCCTATGACGACGAACGCCTCGGCTTCTACCAGATCGCTCCCTACTACTATTACCCTGCCTATTGGGAAGGCGGTTTGACGATCCACTTCTTCATCAACAAGGCCCAGTACGAGGCACTGCCGGAAGCCTACAAGGTCGCGCTCGACACCGCCTGCAAGGCTGCCAACATCAACATGCAGGCGCTCTACGACGTGAAGAACACGACCGCGATCCGCTCGCTGGTCGGCAAGGGCGTCAACCTTCGCCCGATGCCGCGCGACGTGATGGACGCCGCCTACAAGGCGACCTTCGAGCTCTATGCCGAATATAGCGAGAAGCACCCGGCCTGGGCGAAGATCTATCCGAGCTGGAAGAAGTTCCGCGACGAATCGTTCGAGTGGTTCCGCGTCGCAGAATACAGCTATGACAGCTATATGTACGCCGCGCAGGCCGCAGGTAAGTAGTACTCGTACTGTCTTGTGACCAGGCCGGTTAGGTAATTAAGTCGTAGGGTGAAGACCGGCACTCGTCGTTAGGCCCCGTTGGCATTCGCGATCGAGCCAGGAAAGCATGGCAGCGTTCTAGGGCGACGCTGCCATGCGGATGTGATCAAGGAAAGTGGATTGTAGCCTGCTCGGCAGCCAGTTTTCGCGTACTGTGATGCCGATGGTGCGCGTGCCGAGACGCTCACGCACATCCTGCGCAACGGCCACACAGGTCAACAGGCCTTCGCGTTCCTCGATGGCGATCTGACGGCGGGAAAGCATCGACAGGCGGTCGCTTTCCAGGATGATGGCGCGGGTAAGGATGAGCGAGCTCGTCTCGATGCTGGCGCGGGGCGAAGTGGGGCATTTCTCGAACAGGGTGTCGAAGGCGGCGCGAATGGGAGTTCCCGGCCGCTGAGCTACCCATTCCTGCCGCGCGAGGTCATCGAGCGATGCGCCTCTGCGGTGCGAAAGAAGCGGGTGCCCCGCCCGACCGACGATCGCATAGGGATCGTCGAACAACCCTTCCGTTCGCAAGCCCGCCAGATCGCTACCCGAGCGCAGTGCACCTATGAGAATATCGCTCGCCCCGACACGCAACTGCTGGGACAACAGTTCGTAAGAACCATCCATTACTTCGATCCGGGCATTTGGATGGGCCGCCAAAAGCGGATTGATTGCGCGAGCCAAGAGCAAAGTGCGGGCAAGCGGCAGGCTCGCGATCTTGATCCTTCCCTCCATGCGGCCTTCCAGTTCCTTCAGCTCGTCGCCCGCTTGTTCCAGCTCGGTGAGAGCGACCTGCCAACGCATGGCGAGGCGGCGACCGAGAGTGTTCGGCGCCACGCCGCTTGGGCTGCGAACCAGAATCGCTTTTCCGACATTGGCCTGTAATTCGTGGAGCGTTCTGTGCAGCGCCGCTGCTGAGCTGCCGCCGGCGCGTGCCGCCTCGGCGATCGAGCCGCTGCCGGCGAGCGCGATCAGCGCCTCGATCTGGCGAAAGCTGATGCGGGCGAGGGTCTTGGAGATCAGCGCGGGGTCGCGCTGCGAACTGGCACCTAGCGCCTGGCCGAGCGCAGAGGCGAACTGTTCCTCCATGCGCCGCAAGCGCGCCAGGAGCACTTCGCCGGCGGTTGTCGGCTGGCTGCCAGCGGCATAGCGGGCGAGAAGCTTCGCGCCGAAACGCATTTCGATTCCAGCCAGCGCCACAGAGATAGAGGGCTGCGAAACATTCAGCTCCGCGGCCGCCCGGTTGAGGCTGCCCGTCTCGCAGACCTGCATGAAGGCGCGCAGGTGGCGAAGATTGAGGTCGGTCGTGATCATGCTGGTATCGTAAGCTGATTCGCAAAAAACTATAACAAGCAACGGCTTTCGTATTAGCGCCGGGAACCCGATCGGTGCGAGTGTGACCCTCGAAAATGGAGGAGCATGATTATGCATCAGAAAACCGGACTCGTTGTCAGCGCCCATTCCGCCGACTTCGTCTGGAGGGCTGGCGGCGCGATCGCGGCCCACGCAAAGCAGGGTTACAACGTCACCGTCGTATGTCTGTCGTTCGGCGAACGCGGCGAATCCGCCAAGCTGTGGCGTAAGCCCGGCATGACGTTGGAGGCCGTGAAGGCTGACCGCAAGCGCGAGGCAGAAAACGCCGCCAGGGCCCTCGGCGTCCACGACATCCAGTTCTACGATCTGGGCGACTATCCCATGCAGATCACGTCGGAGGCATTTGACCGGCTGGTCGATCTCTATCGCGAGATCCGCCCGGAATTCATGCTGACCCATTCCCGCCAAGACCCCTACAACTTCGACCACCCGATGGCGACCGAGTTCGCGCAGCATGCACGGGTCATCGCGCAGGCGCATGGCCACCGACCGGATGTGCCCGTGCTCGGTGCTCCACCGGTTTACCTCTTCGAGCCGCACCAGCCGGAACAATGCAACTGGAAGCCCAATTTCCTTCTCGACATCACTGACGTCTGGGAGAAGAAGTTGGCCGCGATCAAGTGCATGGAGGGCCAGGAACATCTTTGGGAATATTATACCCGCGTGGCCCTGCAGCGCGGTGTGCAGGCCGCGCGCAACTCCGACTACAAGGTCACCTATGGTGAGGCCTATGAGGCGGTCTTCCCGCACGTCACCGGCACGCTCGGCCATGGAGCGCTGGCATGAATGTCGTGCACCGGAATATCGTGCGGCCGCCGCTTAACGTCGTCGATGCGCTGGCGGAATGCGGCACGTCGACCGTGCATGAAGCCATGGGCCGCGTCGGCCTGCTGCAATCCTATATGCGGCCGATCTGGCATGGCGCCCGCATGGCCGGTACGGCGGTGACAGTCTCGATCCCGCCGGCGGACAACTGGATGCTGCATGTGGCGGTGGAGCAATGCCAGGAGGGCGACATTCTCGTCGTCGCTCCCACCTCACTGTGTGATGCCGGCTATTTTGGTGAACTGCTCGCGACATCGCTCAAGGTGCGTGGCGTGCGTGGCCTGGTGATCGAAGCGGGCGTTCGCGACGTCGCGGAACTCGAGGAGATGGGCTTTCCCGTCTGGTCGCGTTTCGTCTCCGCGCAGGGCACGGTCAAGGCGACGCTCGGCTCCGTCAACGTCCCGATCGTTTGTGCCGGCGCCAGTATCGCGCCTGGCGACGTCATCGTTGCGGATGACGATGGCGTGATGGTCGTGCCGAAGGCCGAGGCGGAAGCCGCACTGCGGGCATCCAGGGCGCGGATGGAAAAGGAGCGGCAGACCCGCGAGCGGCTTGCCGCGGGCGAACTGGGTCTCGACATCTACAAGATGCGCGAGGCGCTTGCCGCCAAGGGGCTGACCTACATCGATTGATCGAAAGCCGGGGAAGGTGGAGGAACCTTTTCCGCACGGGAGGACGAATGACCACGATTGCTTTCATCGGCTTCGGCGAGGCAGCACAATCCATCGCCGGCGGCCTCAACAACCGCAACGCCGCGCGGCTTGCCGCCTACGACCTGCGCTTCCGAGACCCGACAACCTCGGCTGGCCTGCGCGGTATCGCATCGGAACGGGGCGTGCAGCCGCTCGACGACATTGCGGATATCGCTTCGGCGGATGTCGTGCTGTCACTCGTGGTCGGCGCGGCGACCAAGGCCGTTGCAGCCTCGGCCGCTCCCTATCTTTCGGCAAACGCGATCTTCATCGATCTCAACTCCGTGGGTCCCGATACCAAGGCGCTCGCCGCAAAGGAAATCGAGACCGGCAAGGGCAGCTTCGTCGAAGGTGCCGTGATGGCGCGGGTGCCACCCTATGCGGAAAAGGTGCCGATCCTGGTAGCCGGAAAGCGGGCGGGTGAGGCGGCCGAGCGGCTGAATGCGCTCGGGATGAATCTCGAGGCCGTCGGCGACACGCCCGGCCAGGCCTCCTCGCTGAAGATGATCCGCTCGGTGATGATCAAGGGTGTCGAAGCGCTGCTGATCGAGGCGCTGTCGTCGGCGGAGCGGGCTGGCGTCACCGAACGCATCCTCGATTCCGTTGGGGAAACCTTTCCGGGGCTCGACTGGCGGCAGATCGCGGACTACTACCTGTCGCGAACCTTCGAACACGGCGCGCGTCGCGTGACCGAAATGACAGAAGCGGCCGAAACCGTCGAGTTGTTCGGGCTGAAGGCTTCCATGTCGCGGGCTGCCTGCGAGACGATCGCCAGCGCCCACGCGGCGATGAAGGATCAGGGCCTTGCCGTGACGGACGGATATCGCGGTTTCGTGCCCGTGCTGGCGCGCCGCCTGGCAAAGGACCTCTGACATGGATGGTATTATCCAGTCGCTCGGCGTCATCTTCTCCTTTTCGGGCCTGGCGGTCCTCATTATCGGTGCACTGCTCGGTATCGTCATCGGCGCGCTTCCGGGCCTCGGCCCGTCGATCGGGCTGAGCCTGCTCATTCCCTTCACCTACAATCTCGGCCCCGAGCTCAGCATGCTGATGATGATCTCGCTCTATACCTCGGCCGAGTATGGCGGTTCGATCAGCGCGATCCTGCTCTCGACGCCCGGTACGGCCGCCGCCGCAGCCACCGCCATCGACGGCTACGCCATGGCCCGTAAAGGCAAGGCGAACGAGGCGATCTCGATTTCGCTCACCGCATCGACCGTCGGCGGCGTCTTCGGTGGCCTGGCCCTGCTGCTGCTGGCCATGCCGCTGGCCTCGCTCGCCCTCAAATTCGGCCCAGCGGGATATTTTGCCGTCGGCATTTTCGGGCTCACGTCTGTCGCGGCACTTTCCGGCGGCTCGCTGGTCAAGGGGCTTGTCTGCGCGGCCTTCGGTCTCGCACTCGCGACGATCGGCATCGACCCCATTGCCGGCACGCCGCGCTTCACCTTCGGCCTGTTCGAGCTTTATGAAGGCGTGCCGTTCCTTGCCGCTCTTATCGGCCTTTTCGCTGTGTCGGAAGCGCTGGTGATGATCGAGAACCGTGTGGCGGCCGCACCTGTCATCAAGGACAAGGTCGGCCATGTCTTCATGTCCGGCGCGCTGTGGAAGGAAACCTGGCGCTCCATGCTGTCTGGTTCGGTCATCGGCACGCTGCTCGGCATCCTGCCCGGCGTTGGAGGCAATATCGCCTGTTGGGTCGCCCGCGATTATGCGCGGGCCCGCGATCGCCGTCCCGAAGAATTCGGCCATGGCTCTGCAAACGGCATCGCCGCGCCCGAAGCCTCCAACAACGCGACCGTCGGCGGGGCGCTCGTTCCGCTTCTCGCACTTGGCGTGCCGGGCTCGCCGACGACCGCCATCATGGTCGGCGCGCTCATCATGCATGGCCTACATCCCGGCCCGCAGCTCTTCACCGAAGCGCCCTCGCTGGTCTATGCGATCCTCTTCGGCACGATTATCGCGTCGCTCGTGCAATATGCCGCGGGCTCGCTGTTCCTGCCGCTGATGGCGCGGGTGATGCGCCTGCCGGATGCGGTGATCGCGGTCGGCATCATGGCCTTTGCCGTGCTCGGCGCCTTCGCCATCCGCAACCTGATGTTCGACGTCTACCTGATGCTTGGTTTCGGTGTCGTCGGGTATCTCATGAAGAAGCTGCGCTTCCCCGTCGCGCCCATCATTCTCGCAATGGTGCTCGGCTATCTCGTGGAATCCAACTACCGCACAGCGCTGGTTTCCTCGCAGGGCGACTACATGATTTTCATCACCGATCCGGTCAGCCTGTTGTTCCTCGTCCTCAGCCTCGTCAGCCTGCTGACGCCGCTATGGCGGCGGCTCCAGAAGCGCCGCGTGCGGCAGGTCGATGTCGACGAAACGGCGAACGGCACTGCCCGCTGATCAAAAGTTCAACAGGAGGAGAAGGCATATGACCATCAATAGAAGAACGTTCGGCACGCGCGTGGCGGGGGCAGCCCTGGGACTGGCGCTCGCCCTTTCAAGCGTCGCTTTGCCGGCCCCGGCCATGGCGGCCGGTTTTCCGGAAAAGTCCGTGACACTCGTGGTCTGGGCGGGTGCCGGGGGAGCGCTCGATACCTATGGCCGCAAGCTCGCCGAGCTTCTGGAAAAGGAATCCGGCTGGAGCGTCAAGGTCGATAACCGGCCGGGCGGCAGCGGTGCGGTCGGCGTTTCGCAGATCATGACCCAGCCGGCGGACGGCTACAACATCCTCGTCTTCACGGGAACGCTGACTTTCGGAATCGCCCAGGGCCTCATTCCCTTCGAGCTCAAGGACTTCCGCATGCTGCGTGCCATGCAGTCGGAGCCATCCTCGCTGGCGGTATTGTCCGACAGCCAGTTCAAGTCCGTCGACGACTTCGTGAAATACATGAAGGAAAACCCGAGCGGGCAGAAGGTCGGCGGCCATGCGCCCGGCGGCTTCCACCAGTATATGCTCTACCAGCTGATGAAGTCGGGCGGCTTTGAGAGCGGCTGGATCCCGCATGACGCCTCCGGCAAGGTGACACTTGCGTTGCTCGGCAAACATATCGACGCCGCGATGATGACGCCATCGACCGGCCTTGCCCAGGTCAAGAATGGAGAGATCAAACTGCTCGGCGTTTCCACCGACAAGCGTAGCGAATTCCTGCCCGATACGCCGACCTTCAAGGAGCAGGGCTACGACATCGAAGGCGCGGTCTGGCGCGGGATCGCCGTGAAGGCTGGAACGCCCGACGATGTGGTCGAATCGATCCAGGCGGCGGTCGATAAGGTCACTGCCTCGGCAGACTGGAAGAAGTTCCAGACCGAGCAGTTCCAGGACAGCCCAGACTGGAAGGAAGAGGAATTCACCAAGCGGGCTGAAAGCGACCTCACCAACCAGCTCGAATTCCTGAAAGCGAACGGATACGCCCAATGACGAACCAGGCTTCGGCTGTTCCGGGCTCCCACCTCTCCCCCGCGCCGGGGGGAGAGGCCACCCGCAAGCACTTCTGGCAGAACCTCGTCGCGGCCTGCATTTCCATCGCGTGGAATGCGAGCTTCCTCTTCATGAGCCTCGCTCTGCCTGCCGGTCATTCGCGCGGCGATGTTGGGCCGGGGTCATTGCCGATGCAGGTCTCCGTCTTCGGCCTCATCGTCTCGGCGGTCTATCTGGTGCAGGTCCTGCGCGGCATCGACCTCGGTGGTTCAAGCGACAGGATCGACGTGCCGCGTGTTGCCGGCCTGCTCGGCCTCTTCGTTGCCGTGGCGCTCAGCGCGAACTGGATAGGCCTTGCGCTCTGCCTCGGTATTGGCACGGGCGTGGCGACGCTGCTCTTCCCCGGGGAAAGGCCGTTCGTGCGCGCGATCGCGACGGGTGTCGGCTTTTGGGCGATTGCCTATGGGCTGTTCGGCAAGCTGCTCGAACTGCCGCTTCCCTGAACTTGAATAGAGATCGATAGGAGTGACGGACATGACGCCGGATGGCATCGCGTGCATGATGATGAGGGGTGGCACGTCGAAGGGGGCCTATTTCCTCGCCGACGACCTGCCTTCAGACCCCGCGGAACGCGACCGGCTTCTGCTGCGCATCATGGGTTCGCCCGATCCGCGCCAGATCGACGGCATCGGCGGCGCGGACCCGCTGACCAGCAAGGTAGCAGTCGTGCGGGCCTCGACCCGGCCGGATTTCGACGTCGACTACCTGTTCCTCCAGGTCTTCGTCGACCAGGCGCTCGTAAGCGACAGCCAGAACTGCGGTAACATCCTCGCCGGCATTGGCGCGTTTGCAATTGAACGCGGGCTCGTCAAGGCCCAAGAGGGTGAGACCGTCATCCGCATATTCATGGAGAACACTGCACAATCCGCCGTCGCACGAATCCGCACCGAGAACGGCCGGCCGGTCTATGCCGGCGAGGCACGCATCGATGGCGTTCCGGGATCGGCGGCGCCCGTCTACCTTGCCTTCACCGATGCTGCGGGTTCAAGTTGTGGCGCATTGCTGCCGACCGGTTCGGCCGCGACCGAGATCGACGGCGTGACCTGCACGCTGATCGACAACGGCATGCCCGTCGTCGTCATGCGCGCCTCGGATTTCGGACTGACGGGTTATGAAAGCCGCGAGGAGTTGGAAGCGAACGAGACGGTCAAGGCGCGCGTCGAGCGCATCCGGCTTGCAGCCGGTCCATTGATGAACCTCGGTGACGTCGCGAAAAAATCCGTGCCCAAGATGACGCTCGTCGCCCCGCCGACCGGCGGTGGCGCCATCATGACCCGCAGCTTCATTCCCCACCGCGTGCATGCCTCCATCGGTGTTTTCGGTGCGCTGAGTGTGGCGACGGCCTGCATGTTTTCTGAAAGCCCGGCAGCCTCCATGGCGGTGCTTCCGGAAGGCGAAGTCAAGACCGTCGCCGTCGAGCATCCAACGGGCCAGATGGACATCCTGCTGCGGCTCGACAAGGATGCATCGGGCGGGCTCGGTGAGTGCTCGTTCCTGCGTACCGCGCGCAAGCTGTTGGATGGGCAAGTCTTTTTAAAGTGAGGTCACCAGATGTGGATCCGCACAGCGACGTCGGATTTTGCGTCTGAGAAAAGCTGTTGTTCCGGGGTCGTTCTCCTTCAACGCCAGCAGTTCTCGACTTCGCATTTTCGAATGCCCTTCTAGGCAGCGTGGGAAATCTCTTCTGTCACGACTTCGAAGCGGGAGAGAATTGCCGGCCCGAAGGCGGTTGTCAGCGCCACATCGGTGGCGTCCCGGCCGGTTGCCATCAATATACGGCCGATGCGGGGCGTGTTGTGCCGCGCATCGACGGTATGCCAGTGCCCTCCGAGATAGACTTCGAACCAAGCGCTGAAATCCATCGGGTTTGGGTCTATCGGCACGCCGATGTCGCCGAGATAACCCGTGCAATAGCGGGCCGGAATGTTCATGCACCGGCAAAGCGTGATCGCGAGATGGGCGAAGTCGCGGCAGACGCCTGTCTGGTCGGCATATCCGCCGGAGGCAGTCCTCAACGGATCCGCCTTCTGGTAATCGAAGGCGATATGGTTGTGGACGAAATCTAATATGGCCTGTACCCGCGGCCAGCCGAGCGGAGTGGCTGAAAACGTCTCCCAGGCGAAATCCGCCAGATGGTCGGTATCGCAATAGCGGCTGCCGAGCAGGTAGACCAGAACGTCGTCCGGCAAGTCCTTGATGTCATGCTGGAAGGCATTTTCCGGCACGGGATCGGGCTGGCCACTGTCATAGATCTCGAACCTCGTGGAGATCGTGGTCAGCCCCGGCGGCGCAACGATCCGGCTACACGCATTGCCGAAGCCATCGATGTAATCCCACGTCTCGATCGGCCGATCGAAACTCAGCACCTGTTCCGTGAGAAGATCCGGGCGGCGTGATGGGTGGATGTTGAGGACCAGCAGCATCGGCGTCGCCTGCTTGCATTCATAGCCGACGTGAAACCCAGCACGTATTTTCATGTTCGCGTCCTTTGGAGGAGGAAGTTTTGCCAACGAGGCTGTCGAGTGCAACGCCCGGAAAACGCGGGAGTTCCACTCATCCATTGTGTTTGGCATCCTGATCGTCGGTCGTAACATTAACCTGCACGGACATATTCTCGAAGTCGGATGCTCTGCCGTCGTAGCTGCCCCAAAGGGGGATGGCCTGTCTGGGATCGCGCGCAACGCCGACGCGGATGAGGTCGCGGTTGCCGACGATGCCGTTGGTCGGATCGAACTCCACCCAACCCGCGCCGGGCAGATACACCTGGCACCAGGCATGAGTTGATCCCCCGCCGAGCGTCGTTGAGCCGTCACGATCGGGAACGTAGATGTAACCGGTGACGAAGCGTGCTGCGAGGCCGAGCGATCTCGCCGCTTCCATCGTCAGCAGCGCGAAATCCCGGCAGGTGCCGCGCCGAAGTTTTAGCGTCTCGAGCGGCGCCTGCGTTCCGTGCGCCATGCGCCGGGCATAGGCAAAGCCCTCATGGATCGCGTAACACATCGTCATCAACAGATGGCCGGTTTCAGTGGGCTGTCCGATCTTCACAAACTGCTGTGCCCATCTGGCGATCTCGCCATCGGGATCGGGGTAATGGCGCTTGATTGTACTTTCCAGATCTGGCGCCTCTTCCGCGTCATAGACAAAAGGATAGGTGAGGGCCCTCTCGTCGATCTGCAGATCCATCGCCGCCTGCGGCGTGTGCTCAAGGCGGATGATCGTTTCGAAGCGGAGGTTACGCGAGGTTTGGGAAAAACCGACGAGCGCGACGCAATTGCCGAAAACATCGAGAATCCAACGGATACGATCTGGTTGCGGTTCCACAGAAAGGCGAGAATTCAGGAGTGTTTGATCGAAACTATCCCTCGGTCGAAACAGCAGTCGATGTTCACCAAACGCCACGCGCCTCTTGTACTGATACGTGGTGACATGCCGGACAGAAAATATGGTCATACAATCACCAATTGTGGAGGCGCCACCTCGAAACCGATTGCAGTTTAATAGAGGTCGATCCAAAGACGATACGTAGCAAACTCTTGTGGTCGAAGCTTCAATTGTCCGGTCGCTTTCGCTTCGAAGCGAAATCCACACGCGAGCGAATTGAGAGTTAGGCAGAACGCGTCGTGAATTTGCAGCGGGCAATTGATTGGAACTTCTACTCGGAAACGGCGTTCGTCTTCCCAATCAAATGGAGTTCCATCATGAACCGGATTATCTACATTGTCGGCCTCGTCGTCATCGTCCTTGTCGTGCTGTCTTTCCTCGGTTTCAGGTGACACCATGGGCGACGAACGCGACAGGCGCATCAAGGCGCGTGCCTTTGAAATCTGGCAGCAGGAGGGGTCGCTAGATGGGCGCTCTCTAGGCCATTGGCTTCAGGCCGAAAAAGACGTCGATGACGCGGAGCGTTCTGTCGATGGAGCCAGTCCTTCAACGAATCCTAGCCTTCGCACTTTGAACGGTAAAGCCTAGCGGCGACGATTTTCGTTCCGCGCTGCTTTCACCGCTCGAAATCGGGGTCGGCTAGGTGTGGTGGTATTTCGGTTGTTTCGCCTGCGGCCAACCGAAATAATTCGATATAGCGCGCCCGTTCTTCATTGATCGCTTCCACAATCATTTGCACGGGGTCCTTTTGACCGCGTGCGAGGTGTCGAGCTGCAATGTTCCAGGCCGCGCGTTCAATGCTAGAAATCTGCTCTTCGGCATTGCCAGATATTTCCACGCCCTCCTCCTATACGTTCGGCTGTGTAACCTGACTAAATAAGCTTGCGCGAAATTGACCTCAACCTATGCGGGATTACGAGTGGGAAGTTTGAAGGTGATCCACAAATAGGAAACGAGCGCCCGAGGCGGATAGGGCGCTCGCTTGTTTGGCCGTGCGTTAAGACGCTTTGATCTGAGCATAACAGCTGGCACTGCAACTTGTTCCGCCGCGTCTGACTATCGAAGAGATATCTTCTCCGCGGACCTAGGCTTCATGGACGCCGTGGGGAATGACCTCCATAACGAGCCGCACAGTGATGAGCGGCACGTGGTTTTCGTCCTGAAGTTCTACCGCAAGGCAATCGAGCTTGCCCCGAGGGAGTCCGTCAACCGCGATTTCCGCCAGGAGTAATTTGGCCTCGCTCTCCGCTTCGTCCAGCCCGGAAAATTCGAAACTTCGATCCGGCTGAAACACGTCTTCCTGATCTTGGATCTTGAAGTAGAATTTGGCCATCGGTCCCTCCATGCTACCTCAGCGGATAGACAATGACGAATCCGTCGCAACGTTCCCCCTGATCGCTGCGAAAAGAGCCGACGCAAGTGTGCCGGCGACGTGCGTGATGGAGCGCGGCTGCGGGGACGACCGCCCAAGATGGAATCGGTGACCACAGTCTGTACGCTCAGGCGTTTTTGAAGAACCTCGAAACGCTAGGCCTCGCCGACTGCTGAAATGATGACCATGCGTCGGCGCCTGTGGTCGGAAAGACGAATGATCGCATGTTCAGCCGAGGCTTCCGGGTAACCCGTGCGTTGTAATAAGATGTTGCGCCCTCTTGTGTCGATGAATTGTCGAGAGAATCTCGCGAGGAGTAAGGGTCTCACGTTGTAGGTTCATATCCCTTCAAGGGCTTAGTCGAGCAACTGTCGAGGGTCGCCGTGTGATCGATAAGCCGACATCGCCGCTTACCCGAAATTTGCGTGTAATCCACTTCTAATGGCTTCGGTCATGAATTTGACGAACGCTGACAGTTTTGGTGGCGGGGTCTTGCTTCGGGGCCACAGCAGCCGGAAGGCGCGTGTCCGTTTCTGGGAGCCGGGAAGCACCTCCTGAAGAACACCGGTACGGATTCGGGCTGCTACCGCGAAGTCCGGAAGCCACGCGATCCCATGCCCCGCTTCGGCAAACCGGATCAATGGCTCAAGCGACGTTGCCGCCAGAGTCACCGGCAGCACCATCCCCTCCGGAACGATGGGATCCCAGCCTCCGAGCTTGCCGGTGTCGTAGAAGCGGTGGTGCAGGAGACGGTGATTGATGAGATCCGAAGCTATGCGCGGCTCTCCAAATCGCGCGATGTAGCTTGGGGCGGCCACCAAAAGGTTCGAAAACTCACCGAGCTTCACATGCATGAGACGACTATCGGAGACTTCGCCGGATCGGATCACCGCATCGAAACCGTCATCGATCACATCGACCATGCGATCGTTGAAATCAAGATCAAGCTCGATCTCCGGATATTTTTGCGCAAATGCGCCCAGCAGCGGTGTCAGAAGATCGAGAGAAAAGGGAACAGCCACGCGAAGTCTTCCGCGTGGCGCTGCGGTCGTGTGTGCAAGTTCGGCTTCGGCAGCCTCCATTTGCGACAGGATGTGACGGCAACGATCGAAGAACATCTCGCCTTCCGCGGTCAATCTGATCGCGCGCGTCGAACGGTGGAAGAGCCGAACGCCAAGCTGCTCCTCCAGCTTGGCAATGGTCTTTCCGATTGCCGAAGAGGACAGTCCAAACTGCTGACCCGCTAGCTTGAAGCTGCGCAACTCTGCCGCCTGAACGAAGGCTGACATCGCACTCACGCTTTCCATTCTGATCTTCATGGCATCCAGTTTGTCCGCAATGTTCGGAAATGCGGCTTGTTTATCGGTCTTATCGACTTCGGTAGTCAAGGGACATGCCGTCGCCATCGTTACCGCCGCGACGAAAGACACTGCCACCGGAGACGTTTTCGATGTCGCATTCGCACTTGTTTGAACCCCTTACGTTTCTGCACGGGCCGCCGATGCAAAATCGCTTCATGCTTGCACCGCTCACCAATCAGCAAAGCGAACACGACGGTACCGCGACCGAGTTCGATTTGGACTGGATCCGGCAAGTCGCCCGGTCCGGCTACGGGCTGGTGCATACCGGGGCGGCCTATGTCGAGGGGTGTGGCATCGCCTACGAGCGGCAGCTCGGCATCCAAGACGATGCAGAACTATGGGGCCTGACACAGATGGCGTCCGCGATCCGCGAGGGCGGCGGATTGTCGTCGGTGCAGCTTCACCATGCCGGTCATCGCGCCAATCCACGGCTCGGAGGTATTCCGTCGCCGGCATCTGGCCGGACGCTGCCCGGGATTTCGGCGTTGACCACGGAGGCAGTCGAGCGGATCCGCGACAGCTTCATCGCGGCTGCCAAACGGGCCCAGCTTGCAGGTTTCGACGGTGTTGCGCCGCATGGCGCATTCGGGTGGATCCTGTCGGAGTTCCTGTCGCCGCTGATGAACGACCGAAAGGACAAATACGGTGGCAGCATCGAAAACCGGGCCCGGCTGACGATAGAGATCATCGAGGGTATCCGGCGTGCCTGCGGACCGGATTTCCAGATCGGCTGGCGCCTTTCGGTCGAACGCTATGGCCTTCTGCTGGAGGAACTTCGCGAGATCGTTTGGGAAATCCTCGACCGGGAACTGATCGACTATCTCGATCTCGCGCTGTGGGATTCTGCCCAGATCGTCGGGACGGGAACGTTTCGCGGAAAACGCATGCTTAGCGTCTTCACCGAAATCCCCCGTCGGGGTGTCCGCGTCGGCACGGCTGGAAAGATCATGAGCGCCCGGCGCAGCGCAGAACTGCTCGAGGAAGGGTGCGATTTCGTGTTGATCGGCCGCGCCGGCATCCTCGAGCGCGATTTCCCGCTCCTCGTCAAAGCCAACCCGCTGCACGAGGGCCCAAAACTGCCGGTAACCGCGCAGTTTCTGCGCGACGGTGGTCTGAGCGAACGCTTCATCAACCACATGCGCGGATGGGAAAGCTTTGTCCGGCCGGGCAGCCCGTGACATCAGCCGCTTAGGGCTCGAGCAGCTCCCCCTTCAAAATCAGCAACCAACAAGCTTTTCAGAACGTCCCACTCATCGTGGGCGAAAGGAGAATGTCATGAATGCCTCAGAAGAAAACCTGCCGGCAGGTTACGTGCCACCGAAGGTCTGGTCTCAGAAACAGACTTATGGCGGCGTCTTCGGCACCAGCAACCGGCCGGTGTCCGGCGCCAGGTACGAAAAGGCACTGCCCGTTGGCGAGCACCCTTTGCAGCTCTATTCGCAGGGCACGCCCAACGGCCAGAAGATCACGATCATGCTCGAGGAGCTATTGGCTGCCGGGCATACCGGCGCCGAGTACGATGCCTGGCTGATCGATATCTTCGAGGGCGACCAGTTTGGAAGCGGGTTCACGGCCATCAATCCCAATTCCAAGATTCCGGCACTTGTCGATCGGTCGACGGAGCCGGCCACTCATGTCTTCGAGAGCGGCTCGATTCTCGTTTATCTCGCGGAGAAATTCGGCGCCTTCCTACCGACCGAGCACCGCGCCCGCACAGAGGCGTTCAACTGGTTGATGTGGCAGGTGGGAACGGCGCCCTTTGTGGGCGGTGGCCTCGGCCACTTCTATGCCTATGCTCCGTTCAAGATCGAATACGCGATCGACCGCTACGCGATGGAGGTCAAGCGTCAGTTACATGTGCTGGACACGCACCTGGCGCGCCACGAATTCTTGGCCGGCGATCAGTACACGATCGCCGACATCGCCGTCTGGCCTTGGCAACCGGGCAGTCTTTATGGCGTCTACAACACTCATGAGTTCCTGAACGTCGAGGAATACAGGCATCTTTTGCGTTGGTACCGCGCGATTGCTGCCCGGCCTGCCGTGGCGCGGGGGAGGATCGTCAATCGTACGTCCGGAGGGCCTAGCGAATTCCTGCGGGAACGCCACAGCGCTGCCGATCTCGACGCCCTGTTCCGATAGCGCAGGCCATTTCACGCTGAACTGCAGATATCTCCCATTCAATCAAAGCGCGGGCAATCCCGCCTGCGCGAAGTCTTATCCATGGAGTGAATATGAAGCTGTATTACGCCACTGGTTCCTGTGGGCTTGCCCCGCAGATTGCCCTGCGGGAAGCCGGACAGACATTCGATCTCGTCAAAGTCGACTTCAAGACGAAGACGACGGTCGAGGGAAACTATTTTGAGGTGACGCCAAAGGGTTTTGTGCCGGCGCTCAAGCTAGATGACGGCGAGGTGATCACCGAAGGTGCTGTCGTCCTACAATGGATCGCCGATCACAATCCCGATCGCGGGCTCCTGCCGGCGCATGGATCCGCTGAGCGCTATCGAGCCCTGGAATGGCTGAATTACATCGCGACCGACATGCACAAGGGCTATGCGAACCTGTTCTACCCCCATCTGGACGACGCCTCGAAGTTGAGGTTCATCGAAGGAAATCTCGCGACCCGCTTCGCCTATCTGGACGATCACTTGTCCCGCAACGACTATCTGCTGGAGAGTGGTTTCTCGGTTGCCGACGCCTATCTCTTCAACATCCTGACCTGGTCGCACCGCGTGAACGTCGATCTTTCGGCCTATCCCGCGATCCGGCGCTTCATGGCGCGCATGGGCGAGCGCCCGACGATACGGGCATCGCTCGAGGCCGAGGGGGTAATGCTCGGCTGACCACAGATCGCATTCACATCCTCGACTACAGGTCACAGCACTGGCGATGGCCGACCAAAAAGGAAATCTCAAATGGACTGGAATGAAAATCGTACGAACCTTCTGGCAAATGTCGGCGAGTTGCAAAAACTGTCACCCGACATTGTGAGAGGCTACCTCACGATATCGGGCGCGGGCCGCAAGACCGAGCAGATGGATGAGAAGACGCGTCAACTCATCTCCCTTGCCGTCGCCGTCACCACGCGCTGCGACGGATGCATCGCAATCCACAGCGCCGAAGCGCTCAAGTCTGGCGCCACCCGCGAGGAACTGGCCGAGGCGTTGAGTGTGGCGGTCGCGATGAATGCGGGTGCGGCACTGGTCTATTCGACCCGTGCGCTTGAAGCCTTCGGAGCGGCCGAACACGGCTGAGGCGGTCGATATCAAGTTGCGAGCAGCTTGCGGGCCCCGATACCAACTGTTCCGCTATGACAGGACTGCCCTGAGCCGTGGAGTGGCAAAATCTAGAAACGTCCTGAGCTTCAGCGGCATCAGGCCTTGTGACAGATGTACGAGTTGTACCGGCGACGGATCCAACTCGAAGTCTTCAAGGACGGGCGCCAGCAAGCCCGCCTCTACGGCACGTCGTGCCTGATAGGCTATGACACGGGTGATACCAAGACCGGCAGAGGCGGCATCCACCGCCGCCTCTGCCGTGTTGACGGAAAGGCGTGACCGGATAGGCGTGGACATCTCCTGCCGCCCGTCACGGAATGTCCAGAACCGGTTTGACAGCAGCCCTTCGAAGGAGATGCAGTCCAAGTTCGCTAGATCGCGCGGGTGGGTGGGGCCAGGATTGCGCCTCAGATAATCCGGATTGGCATAAACGGTCGTGCGGATCGAGCCGAGGCGGGTGGCGATCAGGCTGCTATCTGCCAGATGGCCGATCCGAAGCGCCACATCGATCTGCTCGTCGGCGAGGCTGACCGACCTGTCGCTCATCGTCAGGCGGATATTGATGTCGGGAAACGCCTTTAGGAAATCCGTGACGACGGGCAGCACATGCAGGCGGCCGAAGACGATCGGCGCCGATATCGTCAAGTCCCCGCGTGGGGCAATATATTCACCCGATGCTCGGCGTTCGGCCTCCTCGACGCGCCCAAGGATTTCGCGGGCGGCTCCCACATAACTTTCTCCTGCCTCGGTCAAAAGGATCTTGCGGCTGGTGCGTGTGATCAGGCGAACCCCGAGATGGGCCTCAAGCTCGGAAATCTTGCGGCTGACGGTCGGGAGCGGCGAATGCAGCGCCCGAGACGCAGCCGAGAGACTGCCGGCCTCGACCACGGCGATGAACACGGACATGGCGTCGAGACGATCCATCGATCATTCCAGAATTCGAGAGGATACCTTTTCAGATATCAGTCTACTACAGAAATTCGGATGCCAATAGTCTCCTTGCTGTCATTGACGCTTTTGTTCAGCACTTCAAAGGAGCCTTCCATGAAACTCTACAATTTCCCACTTTCCGGTCATGCGCATCGCGCTCTCCTGTTCCTCTCGCTTCTTGGCGTCAAGACAGACATCGTTGACGTGGATCTCGCAAATGGTGCTCATAAGGCGCCGGATTTCCTGAAGCTCAATCCTTTCGGTCAGGTTCCGGTCCTTGACGATGACGGTGTCATCGTCGCCGATTCCAATGCCATCCTCGTTTATCTGGCCACCAAGCTCGGCCGGAAAGACTGGCTGCCCGATGATCTCCAGTCCGTCGCGACTATCCAGAAGTGGCTCTCCGTCGCTGCTGGCGAGATCGCTTACGGTCCTGCCGCGGCTCGCCTGATCACGGTGTTCAAAGCCGACTTTCGCGCCGACGAGGTGATTGCCCGCGCTCACCACATTCTGGGTCTCGTCAACGCCGAACTCGGACGGCATCGGTTCATCGTCGGCGACCGACCGACTATCGCCGATGTCGCACTCTACAGCTACATCGTCGGCGCGCCGGAGGGGAATGTCGATCTGACGCCACACCCGGAAGTCCGCCATTGGCTTGCCCGTATCGAAGCACTGCCGGGCTTTGTGCCTTTCCCCAAGACGGCAATCGGTCTCGCGGCCTGACGGTGTGGGCGCGGCCGGCCCGTTCCGGCCGCATCCTCTTTGGAGAAGGAGGCGGTATGTTTCAAAAATCGGATTTGTCGGAGGCCACTCCAGCCCCTTCTCCCTGGCACGAGGGTGAGCTTGAATTGCAGCGCCACGCTGGCGTTGCCGAGCAAATGGATAGGGTCGGGCGCAAATTCGTGCGGCATTTCTTGCTCGACCAACATCGCGAGTTCTTTCCGCTCATCTCATTCATTGCCATCGGAACCGTCGATCACCAGGGCGTTCCCTGGGCGACGATCCGTTGTGGCGAGCCGGGTTTTCTGCATTCTCCCGATCCGCAGACCTTGGAGATCAATGCAATCCGCGATCCCGGCGATCCGGCGGAAAAGGGTATGGATGACGGTGATCCTGTCGGGTTGCTTGGCGTCGATCTTATCACGCGACGCCGCAACCGAATGAACGGTAGGATCGTCCGCAGCGGAAATGATAGGTTTTCGGTCGCTGTCGACGACAGCTACGGGAACTGCCCGCGCTATATCCAGAACCGGCATTTCCGGTTCGTCAGAGATCCGGCCGAGATGTCGTCGTCAGCGTCCCTCGTTTCGGACCGGTTGGACGACCGTGCGCGGCAAATCATAACGGCGGCCGATACGTTCTTCGTGGCCTCCTATACGGACCGCGAAGGCGAGGGCCGGCAGGTCGACGTCTCCCATCGCGGCGGCCGGCAGGGCTTCGTGCGCATCGACGCGGACGGCGGGCTTACCATTCCGGATTTCAACGGCAACCTGTTCTTCAACACGCTCGGCAATTTCCTCGTCAATCCGCGCGCTGGCCTGCTGTTCATCGATCATGAGACAGGCGATACGCTGCAGATTGCTGGCCGAACCGAGGTCATTCTGGATAGTCCGGAAATTGCGGCCTTTGAGGGTGCCGAACGGCTCTGGCGGGTCATCCCCGAACAAGTGGTGTTGCGGCCAGATGCGCTGCCCTTGCGGTGGACATTTGCGGAAGACGGAATGTCGCCAAGCATCCTGATGACCGGCACCTGGCAGGAGGCGGAGGCGCGCCTTCAGGCGGCCGCCAAGGCGAAGATGTGGCGGCGGTTCCGCATCGAGCAGATCGTTGCCGAAAGCGCAACAATCCGTTCCCTGCATCTGGCCCCGGTGGATGGCGAGGCGCTGATCCCGTATCTGGCGGGGCAGCATTTGCCGATCCGGATCGCCGATGGCGGCGAATTCATCCGTCGTAACTACACACTGTCGAGTGCGCCCTCTGATGGTTATTACCGATTGGGCGTCAAGCGCGAGGGCAGGGCGTCATCACTTCTACATGCTATGCGGGAGGGGGACGAGATTGAGGCCCTGGCGCCGGCCGGTGCCTTCACCATCGATGCGATGGAACGCAGTCGGCCGGCCGTGTTGTTGGCTGCAGGCATTGGCATTACGCCGCTGCTGTCCATGCTGCGCCACGTCGTTCGTGAGGGTGACAGGACGCGCCATCGCCGCCCGGTTTGGCTGTTCAGATCATCGCGCACGCTTGAAGAGAGAGCTTTTGATGCCGAGATTGCCGAACTGGTCGAGCGCGGGCAGGGCTCCGTCCAAGATGTCCGGGTCCTGAGTGGTCCCGCATCTGCTGATGTGGGGAGGTATGACGCCGCAGGCCGCATCGACGTGGGGTTGCTGAAGGCGCATCTGCCGTTTGGTGATTACGATTTCTATCTCTGCGGGCCTGCTTCCTTCATGCAGGCGATCTATGACGGTTTGCGGCGACTGAACATTGCCGATGGCAGGATCCACGCCGAAGCCTTCGGGCCATCCGGCCTGAAGCGTGAGGCAGAACCAGGTCCGCGCGCCGCTCCCGCCGTACCCGCGGCCACAGAGCCTGTCCGGGTGATCTTCGCTCAATCGGGGAAGGAGGCTCGCTGGAAGCCGGATGGCGGGACCCTGTTGGAACTTGCCGAGCTGAGAGGATTGACCCCGCCTTTCGGGTGCCGGGCTGGTAGCTGTGGGGATTGCAGGACGAAGATCTTAAAAGGCCAAGTCAGTTATCAATCGAACCCTGCCTACGCTGTCACGGACGACGAAGCCTTGATCTGTTGCTCGGTCCCGGCGGCCGGCGGCGACCTACATGTCAATCTCTGATCTTGTCCATGTCTTTAAGCCGACGAAATCTCGACGCGTTACTCCTTCCTATTCATGGGTCGTCGGTTCAGATTTCTTCGAGAGCTTAGTTTGCCTGAGATGGTCTGGAGCCGCGAAAGGATGGCCGCTCGTGCCGCGTGTGAACTTCAAGACGGATTTCACGTCAATCTCGGCGCATTCACCGTTGCCCGACAGGACGTCCCTTCGCTTTCGCTGATCAAAATGGCGGACGGCGTTTCCATGGAGGAAATAAGGGCGAAAAGGGGCGCGAGTTTTCGCCTGCAATTGCGGTTGAGATGAGTCGGCTTGAGGAATGGTTTAGCCGTGCGACAGCTCCTGAGGACCAGGCCGATGGGCGGGCTCAACAGAAACGGCAACTGCACGCTGGTTTATCTCAGGCAGTCGAGGGCCATGTCGCGCGCCGAACGCATGCTCTCGATATCTTTGGTGCTTTTGGAGATCGCGAGCATGCCCTGCAGCAGGACCATTATGTAGGCGGCCAGCCTCGGCGCGTCTGTTCCAGGCTCCAGTTCGGAATTATCACGTGCCTCCTCGATCCTCAACTCTATCGCTTTCTGCATGTTTTGAAGCTGCATGGCGGCGGAGTTCCCCAGTTCGGAATCAACCGTGGCCAATTCGGCTGCGAGATTGCTGACAAGACAGCCGGGCAGGCGTCGGGCGTTGGGTCGAGCGCTCTCGATGGCCACGTCCAACACTTCGCGGAGAGCATCGCGCAGCGGTAGGGCGGACTTGCTTTTCAGGATCGCCAGGTAGGACTGTTCGTCCATATACTTCTTGACGCAATGGGCAAAGAGATTGCGCTTGCTGCCGTAAGCCTTGTACAGGCTTCCGGTTGTCAGGCCGGTTGCCGTCTCCAGGTCGCGGATGGACGTTGCTTGGTATCCATTTTTCCAAAAGGCGTGGATAGCAGTTCCGAGCGCGTCTGACTCATTGAATTCACGCGGTCTCGCCACGCCAACATCCTTCCCACGATTTTGCGCACCCGGGCTACGCGTCTTTTTTAGCCCATGTGTCTGGGGAAATACCGGCAAAACCGATTTTTTTCAACCGGCTCCCCAAATGTCGGAGCGTTGGCCGGCCGGTTCAATTCACACGCAAGTCCATCGCAGCAGACGATTCCGCTTCTCCCGCAGGCATGATAGCATCATCGTGTTCGGGCGCATCTGCCTCCAGGAAAACCTGTGCGTCAAGCGCCGCCATGCATCCGCTACCGGCGGACGTAATGGCCTGGCGGTAGGTGTGATCCATAACATCACCAGCTGCAAAGACACCGGCAACGCTTGTAGATGTGGCGGTTGGCATGGGACCCCTGCGAACGGACACATAACCGTTTTCCATTTCGATCTGACCACGGAAGAGAAGGGTATTAGGCTCGTGACCAACGGCGATGAAGACGCCTTGAACGTCAAGACTGCTCACTTTGCCCGATAGGGAATTAAGAAGGCGCAAGCCCTGCATGCTCTTACCGTTACCGAATATTTCGACCACCGTGGAATTCCAGCATACGTCGACGCGGCCACTGGCGACGAGCTTCTGCAGCCTGTCGTGCAGAACCTTTTCGCCCCGGAGCGTGTCACGGCGGTGAACGAGCGTGATCTTGCGCGCGATGTTTGCCATGTATAGCACTTCTTCGACGGCCGTGTTCCCGCCACCGACGATGGCGACGTCGCGGCCGCGGTAGAAGAATCCATCGCATGTCGCACAGGCAGAAACACCCTTGCCACGGTACGAGGTCTCGCTCGGCAATCCGAGATATTTCGCCGTGGCACCGGTCGCGATGATCAGTGCATCCGCTGTATAGCGTCCTATCTCTCCCTCGAGACGAAAGGGTCGAGAGGAGAGATCGACGGAGATGACGTGATCCTGCGCCAGCGTGCTGCCGAAGCGCATGGCGTGCTCCTTCATGCGCTGCATGAGATCCGGACCGAGCAACCCATGCGCATCGCCCGGCCAGTTGTCCACTTCGGTCGTCATCATCAGTTGGCCGCCTTCCTCTGACCCGCTGACGATCAGCGGCGCCAGATTGGCGCGCGCAGCGTAGATCGCCGCCGTGTAGCCCGCAGGCCCGGATCCCAATATGACAAGCCTGCTGTGTGTCATCGTGCCCTCTATGTCGATATTGCAGCCAATAGGAAATGCCGCCGCGAACCGGGGTTCACGGCAGCATCGTGCGGTTTAGTTTTGCAGCGCCCGTTGCATGAGCGTGTAAGGAACCTTGCCGCGTAGTTGCTCCACGCGCATTCCCGAGCGGTAAACCTGCAATGTCGGCAGGCTCTGCACCTCGTATTCGGAAAGCAGGTCCTCGTGTCTTTCCGCATCGACCTTGATGATCTTTACGGCTGGAAACTCGCTCGCGAGACGGTCGATGAGAGGCGCCATTGCCCGGCAGGGCGCGCACCACGATGCCCAGAAATCGACGAGGACGACTTCGTTTGCGGAAATCGCCTGCTTAAGAGCCGTTCCGTCTGCGTGAATGATGTTTTCGCTATTCATCGTTCCACCCCTCAACCGGCGTTTGCCAAGGCGGCGCGCGCTTCGCCGCCGGGGTAGATCATGCCCTTCGTGTAGCGGCTGTCTTCGCTGCCATCGATCTGCATGGTGATGTTGAATTTGTTGCCCCAGTTGAAAATACTGCAGGCGAAAACAAGTTCGATAATCTCTTCTTCCGTAAAGACTGTCGCCAGCCGTTCAAAAAAGCCGTCCGGAATGTAGTTGGGGTCTCCCGCAATGTACTCGGCTAGCTGGACGGCGAGTGCCTCGTTCAGGGGGAGATTATCAAAGTCAACCTTGCCGAAGATCGCATTTTCCCGCTCGGAGACAAGAGCACGGGTGGCCTCGCTACGCACTTCCTTGCAATATGTGCAGTCGTTGATTTCGCCGGTTTTCAATCGCATCATTTCGAAGATGTGCGCAGGGATGCGCTGTCCTCCAAAGAAGGATTCAAAGACCGGAACAATGGTCTTCAGCAGGGACGGTTGCCGGCCGATGGTGCCGAACATGGATGTATCCTGCCACCATCCGGTCCGTGCTCCCTCCAGCAGGCGGTTGACATCGCTGTCCGGCGACTCGCCGGGTTTAAGGGCTTTAAATCTGCTCATATCAGTCTCCTCCCGAGATAGGCGACGTCTTCGTGAATTCGGAAACGATCGCTTCCTAATTGATGCAGATGAGAGGAATATGTCAACTCAAAAAGATGACGTCCGTTGTCCGCCCCTATCGGTACCCTTGAAAACGTTAGGGAAAAGAACGCTATTTCGGCAAAACTCAAGCGGCGTTTTCGTAAGTTTAAACCTAGGCAGCGACAACGCCGGCCGCCGCCAGCGGAAGTGATGTGCAAGTATGCGTGCGTGCGACTAAACGAGCAGGAAGCCGTTCAGAGGTTGCAGAGGATAGCGTTCAAGCCCTTTTTTGCGAGGTCGATTCCCTCGCTCGTCGTAAGCACGCTGACAGCGACGGCATCGAGAACGTGTCGTCCAATATGACGGGGCGCGACGCCACCGAAACCCGTATAGCGAGGAGTAATGAACCGGCCGCGCGTACTGTTTTCGGGTGAGTGCGCAGGCAATCTCTATGGCCAAGTGGCTTTCGCTTCCTCTGCCGCCGACGAGTACCATGTTGCGCTGATTGCGCTCATAAGTTGCTTCTGCCGAGGCCTTGCAGAAAATCGCGTTGGCCTGACGAAGCTTGCGGTTCTCCCGCTCAAGAGCCTTCAGCCTCTCGACCGCATCACTCGACAAGCCTGCTCGTTTGCCGGGTCGCGCTGGATCGTTATGACTTGCGGCCTGACGCTCGCCGGTTTGAGACCTGGGAGAACAATTATGCCGCGCGGCTGGGATTCGGTGTTGCAATCGATTATGCGCAAGCAATTGGGACCGATGTCATTATGGAGCGTTGTCGATCCTTGGCCGACCAGCTTCGTAAAGCCCTTGCCGGGATTTCCGGTGTGAAGGTCCACGATCTTGGGCCATGTCCCGCCGCGATCGTGACACCTTGCTCGATGCAACCGCCCGCGCACTGCCCAACGTCGTGCGGGCGTCGCCCCACTACTCCAATAGTGAAGCAGAGATTTCGCGCCTTGCGGCCATGATCCACAGTCTGGTGCACGGCAGTTAGGCACACGCAAGATCACCGAAAGCCTAATTTCGATAAAAGACCGCACGGCCGGTAGACTTTGTGAAATCTGCATGCATCTTATCGATCAGGATGATGTCCGAGATCGAGTCCAGGTGCGAGCTTCTCATCGAAGAATGCGGCCCGCCCTATAGTTGGAAAACACCACCCCGATTGTCTTTCCGTCGCTCCGCTTGAGCCGGCATAGCTGGGTCGGGCTGTTGGGTGTCTCGGCCGCCAGCTCGGCCTCGATGGTTTCTCCGGCATCGATATTGCCGAAGAAGAAGACATCGCGGTCGCCGATCGTCCTGTCTTCCGCTGGGCGCCAAGACGCGAGGGCTCTGCTGGCGATGGTCTGGAACTCCACGCAGTAGAACAGGCCGGCGCCGTTGAATTCCTGAAGGCGATCGGGCTGGAAGCGGTGGGAGGAGAGGGGCGCACTGTCGGTTGCAAGGTCGAAATGGCTGCGTAGAGTTCCCGCGCGAAGCGCTGCCGCCGTCTTCGCCAACGTGCTTTCCACGCCGGCCGCGCTCCTGCGATTCGACAGCGCGGTGCGCATGATGGAGCGGTTGTCGCCCGCCCGGCTGCGTGTCACGAAAAGCGAAAGGAGTTCCACCGTGCCGATCGGCCTTTCACCGCAGGAGAGGTGGTGCCGCGTGAGCGTCTGCGTCCGCCCGACGGGATGAAGCGTCGAGCGGATGGTGAGCACATCGTTTGCCTCGACCGCGGCGAAATCGGCATTGCTCAACGCCGTCGCGCAGAAGGCCGCATAGGCCTCGGCCCCGTCCGGCGTGCGAAAATCGGCGTCGTCCATGCCGAGATCGCGCGCCAGCATCAGCCAGTGGCGATGCCCGAGCTCCTTCATCAGCCAGGTTTCGGAAAGCCCGTCCGGCGTCAGGTGCGGCATGCCGATCAGGAGGTGCGGTTCCAGCGCCCGCTCCATCAGCAGTCGGGCGGTGGGCGCGCGTATCGCCTCGGGGAAGATCGCGAGATTCATGGGTGTCAACCGTTCGCCGCCTGCCGGGTCATGGATCGCCGCTCGGCAAGCGTTCCGGCGAGATGGCCAACGACATGTTCGGCGTCCTTGCCGACGGCGAGGAGGCGGCCCGAGCCCCAGGTCCACAGCCACGGCAGGCCGAGCACGTAGGCGCCCTCCACGCCGGTTACGCCGCGCCGCTGCACCGGGTAGCCGGTGCCGTCGAAGATCGGCAGGCCGACATAGGACCAGTCGGGCGAAAAGCCAATCGCCCAGATGACGGCGGAGACGCCGGCCGCGGCGAGGTCGAGTTCCGTCGGGTCCGTCTCCGGTCGCCAGGCCGGCTGGTAGACGGTTTCCCCTGACGCATTGATGCCGTGTTTGAGGATGTGTTTGTCGATCAGTGCGTTGATGCCGTTATAGACCCGGTCAGCGTGGTCGAGATTGGCCGTCAGGTCGGCATCGAAGAGCATGCGGCCGTGTTCCACCGTGCGCATGCGGCCGTAGAGGGACATGCCCTCCAGCGCGAATTTCCTGAGGTCGATGTCGCGTCCGCCGTCGCGGCCGGTGAGGTAATGGTTGGTGTCGTGACGCTTCTTCGTCATGCCGTCGTGCTCTACGGTGATGTCGTACTGGCCGATGTCGGCGAGCCAGTCGACCACGTCGCGGCCGCGGTAGAAGCGGGCGCAGCGCGGGGCGTTGCCGGTGACCATGTGCACCTTGCGGCCGGCAAGATGAAGATCCTCGGCGATCTGCGCGCCCGACTGGCCGGAGCCGACGACGACGACCGCACCCTCCGGCAGCTGTCCGGGATTGCGGTAGTCCGCGGTGTGGATCTGGACGATCGTGTCGAGCAGGCGTTCGGCGGCGCGCGGGATCGCGGGGCGACTGTAGAGGCTGGTGGCGAGGATGACGCTTTCGGCCGTCACGGTGCCGATGGGGGTCTCGACGCGGAAAAGATCGCCGGTCTTTTCCACCGCGGTCACGCTCGTATGCTCGAAGACGGGCGCTTTCACCTTGTCGATGAAGCCGTCGACATAGGCGATGACCTCGTCCTTGACCATGAAGCCGTGCGGGTCGTCGCCGTCATAGGGATGCTCGGGAAGCTGGCATTGCCAGTTGGGCGTGACGAGGCAGAAGGCGTCCCAGCGCTCGTCCTTCCATTTGTGGGCGACGGTCTTCTGCTCGAAGACGACGTGGTCGATGCCGTGTTTCTGGAGGTAGTGGCTGGCCGAAAGGCCTGCCTGCCCGCCGCCAACGACGACGGCGCTGTAATGGGATTTGAGGAAGGGCTTGGTCATGACGGGTCCTTTCAGGGAAGGAAGGTTTCGCAGCGCACGCGCGCCTCGGTGTCGGCAAGGAAGGGGGCGCCCGTCGCCACGATGCGGGCGAGTTGGCCGCGGGCGAGCGAGCAGGGATATCCGTATTTCGCCTCCACCCGCTCGCTGGCGATGGTGAGCGCCTTGCGGCTGCGGTCGAGAAAGTCGGAGACGGGGTAGCTTGCGCCTTCGTCGAGGAATTCCTTCACGACGAGCGAGGGCGAGTAGCAGGTCTCTTGCCGGCCGTCCGGCCAGGTGACGACGAAGTGCATTTCAGGCATGGACGGCCTCCTTCAGGGTCCGGTAGGCGGCGAGATGGCTTTCAGCGACGCGGCGCCAGCTGAAGCGCGCCGCCACATCCAGCCCGCGGGGAATGACGCGCTCGCGGATCGCCGGCACGAGGGCCAACGCCATGGCATCGGCAATGGAGGCGGGATGCTTCGGATCGCACCAGAGCGCATGGTCGGCGCCGAGATATTCGGTGAAGGGCGGGATGGAGGAGACGATGGCCGGAATGCCGCTCGCCAATGCCTCCAGCACGACGAGGCCGAACCCTTCCTTCAGCGAGGGGAAGACCAGCGCGTCGGCGAGCCGGTAGAGGTTCGGCATGTCCTCGTCCGCAACGGGGCCGATCATGTGCACAGCGGCGGCATGGCTTGCGAGCGCGGCAAGCTCGGCGCGGAATTCCGTCTGGTAGGCGCTGTGGTCGAGCAGCGAGGCGCCGCCGGCGATCACCAGCTGCGCATCGGGGCGCACGGCGCGCAGCTGGCGGAAGGCCTCGAGGATGGCCGTGGTGTTCTTGCGCTTCTCCACTCCGCCGATGCTGAGGAAGACTGGGCCTGACGGAATGCCGAGCCGGTCGCGCAGCGCCGTCTGCTCGCCGCTCCAGGTCGGCGCGAAGCGCTCCGTGTCGACGCCGTTGCCGACGACGACGGCCGGCATGCCGCGCTCGCCGAGCGCTTTCTGCCAGAGCGTGCTCACGGTGAAGAACAGGTCCGCCTCGACGATCGAGCGGTCCTGCAGCGCCACCAGGCGTGGGTCACCGAACGTATCGACATGGTGCACGGTGCGGGCGAAGCCGGGGATGAGGCCGCGCGCCTTCAGCGTCGCCAGTGCATTGCCGGAAATGCCGTCATGGGCGTGGAAGATATCGAAGCCGCGGTTGGCGCGCTGCTCGAAATGGGAAATGTAGTCGGCAATGCGCTGCTCGACCATCGCCGTCATATCGGGCGGTGCCGCGGCGACGGGGAAGGCGGCGGTGCCGCAGGTCGGCTGGCGGAAGAAGCCCTTGCCTTTCGCATCGGGCGCATGCAGCACGACCGCGTGGCCGAGTGCCGTCAGCGCCTCTGCGAGGTGCATGGCGTGCACCACCCCGCCGCGCGGATTGGTGGAATGCGCCAGCATGGCGATGCGCAGCCGGTCCGTCATGCGCTTTCCTCCAGCGGTGCGGCCTTCATGAGCGGGGTTTCGGCGTGGTCGCGGACAACTGCGCGGGTCCCCCCGTCGGTGATCGCGACCGTGCTGCCGGCCGTGACGGTGCCGATCACGGCGGCGGTGATCGCGCGGCGGGCAAAGCACTCCAGCACGCCATCGCGCTTTTCCGGCGGAACGGAGAGGAGATAGCCGAAGCTCGGGAAGGTTTTCAGCCAACGTCCCAGCGGCACGCCGGCCGGCAGCGGAATGCGAGTCACGTCGATCTCGATCGCCACGCCCGAACATTCAGCGAGCATGATCGCCGTGCCGATGATCCCGCCCTGGCTGATGTCCTTGGCGGCAAGGGCGAGGCCTGCTTCCGCGATCTCCGGCAGGGTTTCGAGGTCGCCGCGAAGCCGGGCCGGCGGGGCGTCGGTCGCGGCCTCCCAGTTGTCGAAGGGTTCGCGGTAGCGACCGCGATGGTCGATCGCCGCCACCAGCACGTCGCCGGGTTTGGCGTCGAAGCTCGTCAGCAGCCGCTTCGCCCGACCGAGGATGGCCACCGAAAGCTGGCCGCGGTCGGTGCGGATGTTGGTGTGGCCGCCGACGATCGGCACGCCGAAGGCGGCGGAGGCCGCGCGCATGCCGTCGAGTACGGGGGCGGCCGCCTCGCTGCCATCCGCCCAGACGGCATCGACCACGGCGAGCGGCCGGCCGCCCATAGCGGCGACGTCCGAAATGTTGACCATGACCCCGCACCAGCCGGCAAACCACGGATCGGCGGCGACGAAGCCATTCATGAAGCCCTCGATGGCGAAGAGCAGGTAGCCGTCGCCATCCGGCAGCGCCGCGCAGTCGTCGCCGACGGCGACCGGCGCGCCGGCAAGGCCGAGCCGGGCGGAGACGTCGGCAATGTCCGCCTTGGCGGCGACGCCGCTGGATTCGGCGAGAAGGGCGGCAAGGCCCGGGATATCGATTTCCGCCATCTCACGCCGCCTTTCTCGCAAGCGCCACGAAGCCCGCTTCGGGCGTGGGGCAGGGCGGATACCAGGCAAGGTCCGCCTTCATGCGCAGGTGCGGCCGGCCGTAGATGTCGATTTCCCCGATTACATCCCAGTGCAGCCGGCGGAAGAGGAGGCCGTTCTGCGGCTGCACATTGGCGAAGAACGTGCGACAGCCCATAGCGCTTGCCGAGGACACGGCAAGGCGGACGAGCGTGGCGCCGAGCGCGCCGATCTTCCGGTAATCCGCATGGACGGCAAGCCGCGAGCCCCACCAGACGCCCGGCTCCGCCTCGTGGATGCGCACCGTGCCGACCAGGCGGTCCGCCGCCACGCCTAGCATCGACAGGGCGACGATGGGCGTGGCGTGCGCGTCGATCGCGTCGCGGTCGTCGCCCTCGAAGAGGCCCTGTTCCTCGCAGAAGACGGCGCGCCGCAGCGCATGGGCCTGCGCCCGCTCCCAGGCGGAGGTGGCGAACTTCACCTGAAACTCGCTGGCGCTGAAGGGTAAGACCGGTTCGATGATCATTTCGTCAGCATCCTCTCATAGGTGGAAAGGGCCGAGCAGGCGCCGCATTTGCCGCAGCCCGCCTTGATGTCCACGGCCTTGAGACCGCTATCGACCAGCATCTTCGAGAGCGGTCCGAGGATCGAATGCATGAAATCCGGCTTCGGCGCGGGGTGGCTTTCGAGCGGCGTGCCGGAGATCGGCACGAAGGGCACGACGAAGGGATAGACGCCGATCGCCACCAGCTTCGCGCAGATGTCGAGGATCGCCTCGTGCGTGTCGCCGAGGCCAGCAAGGATGTAGGTGGAAACTTGCCCGCGGCCGAAAATCTTCACCGCCGCCTCGAAGGCACGCATATATTGCGGGACCGACACCTGCGCCTTGCCGGGCATGATCCGCGCGCGCAGTTCCGGTGTCACCACTTCGAGATGCATGCCAAGCGTATCGACGCCCGCATCCTTCATGATCCTGTACCAGCCGTCGTCCTCCGGCGGCTCGCACTGGGCCTGGATCGGCAGGTCGACGGCGGCCTTGATGGCGCGGGCGCTTTCGGCGAGGATAGCGGCACCCCGGTCCGGCCCCTTCGGCGTGCCCGTGGTCATCACCATGTGCTTGACCCCGTCGAGCTCTACGGCGGCCTTCGCTACCTCGGCCAGCTGCTCCGGCGTCTTGTGGGCGATGGTGCGGCCGGCGGCAAGCGACTGGCCGATCGCGCAGAACTGACAGGTCTTGGTGCGGCTCTGGTAGCGGATGCAGGTTTGCAGCACCGTCGTCGCCAGCACGTCGCGCCCGTGCAGCACGGCGATCTGCGAATAGGGAATGCCGTCCGCCGTCGTCTTCTCGTAGAAGCGCGGGCGGAGTGGAAAGGCGACCTCGCCGATGACGTGGCCGTCGCGGCTGATGCGGCTCTTGCCCGCCGCGTCCGGCTTTTCGACCAGATAGGGGCTTTCGAAGGCGGGTGCGGTGTGCACCGGCACCATGACAGTCATGCCGTCGATGGTCATCGGCTTGTGGTCGGAAGGGCCGGCGCCGCCGCGGCGGCTCTCATGCCCCGCCTTCGGATCAACCAGTCTGGCCCCGAAGGACTGCAATTCGTTGATCAGTTTCTCGGTCGGAAGACGCGTCATCGTGTCCATCGGTGCTGTTCCTTGCCGGATCGGTTTCGAAGGCGGGGTGGGCGGTGACCATCGGCCGCGCCGGCCGGTCGTCGTGGAGGAGGGAGAGCAGTTCCGGCCGGGCGTAATGGCCGACCGAATCCATCATGCGCTTGCGCTTGACGATGAGGCTCATGTCGAGGTCTGCGATGAGGATGCCTTCGCCCTCGGTGATCGGCGGCGCGAGGTGCTTACCTTCGGGCGAGATGATCGCCGTCATGCAACCGCCGCGCAGCGCCCGTTGCAGCTTCTCGTCCGGCGTGATCGAGGCGATCTGCTCGTCGGTCAGCCAGCCGGTCGCGTTGACGACGAAGCAGCCGCTTTCCAGCGCGTGGTGGCGGATCGTCACCTCCATCTGGTCGGCGAAGATCGGGCCGACCATGGAGCCGGGAAACTGCGCGACGTGGATCTCCTCGTGGCGCACCATCAGCGCATAGCGGGCGAGCGGGTTGTAGTGCTCCCAGCAGGCGAGCGCGCCGATGCGCCCGACGCGGCTGTCGACCACCGTCAGCCCGGCGCCGTCGCCCTGGCCCCAGATCATGCGCTCATGGAAGGTCGGCGTGATCTTGCGGCGCTTCAGGAGAAGCGTGCCGTCGGCGTCGAAGACGAGCTGGGCGTTGTAGAGCGAGCCGCGGTCGCGTTCGTTGATGCCGAGCGCGACGACGATGCCGTTTTCCCGCGCGGCAGCGGCGACCGCCTCCGTCGCCGGGCTCGGCACGGTCACGGCCTCCTCGTAGAGCCGCAGATGCTCGCTGCCCGAAAGCACCGGCGGCAGCACGAAGGAGAAATAGGGATACCAGGGCACGAAGGTCTCGGGAAAGACGATCAGGTCGGCGCCCTTGCCGGCAGCCTCGCGGATCGTTTCCAGCACGCGCGCCATCGTCGCCTCGCGGGACGTGAGGTCCGGTGCGATCTGCGCGGCGGCGGCCCGGACCATCAGCTTCTTGTCCATGACGAATTCCTTCCATCGGGGCGGGGAGGCGGAGCGTATCTCCGCCTCCGCCGGTTCAGAGGGTCCACGTATCGAGGATGAAGGCGCCGTCGCGGCGGTGGATGAGGATCAGGTCGAGCACGTCGAGCGGACTGATCGGGCGGATGCCGGGGATCAGTGCCTGTTCGCCGTGGCCATAGAGCGCCTGGAGTGCGAAGCGGCAGGCATAGACCTTGCCGCCTTCCTCAATGAAGCCCTTGATCTGGTTGTTGAAGTTGAGATGGCCGGGAAAGGCCTCAGCGCCGAGTTTTGGGAAACCGCGCTGCACGCCGAGCGTGACGCCCGGGCCGTAGAGCAGGACCGCGGTCTCGAAGCCCTTGCGTTTCAGGCGCTTGGCCTGCAACAGGTTGACGAGGCCGATCGAACCTTCGAAGGCGACGGTGTGGAATGTGATGAGGGCTTTCTCGCCTTCCCTGGCCTGGACGTCCTCGAAAACCTTCTCTTCGTAATCGACGAAGAAGTCTCCGTCTGCATGGGCCGGTGCGGTGACTGCGGGCATGAATGGCTCCTGTGTTGGCGTCAAGCCCCTGCCGGGGCACAGCCATTCAATTGCAAGGCCCATGCCAGAATTGATTTTGCACAAATTGCAGTCAACGGTCGCAAAAATGCATTCAATTATGCATTCAATCGGTGAAATCCCAATTCTAAGAGTCAAAAATGAGAGCAGAGACCTGCTGAAACAGCGATCAGCAATGGCCGTATTGAATGCATTCAAATTGCACTCAATACGGCGCCGGAAGACCGCAGTGCGGCGGTACCCCGTCTGGATGCCGCGCTTTGCCATGCTTTGCCCGCAATAGCGGGATGACAGGGAGAAAAAGCAGCAATATACAGTCAATGATCGCAGACGGACTCCCGCACCTCATGAAGACCTGGCATCCCGACCTCAGCCGCTCCAATAGCCCGCGCTACATGGCGATCGCCGATTTGATAGAGATGGACCTGCGCAGCGGCCATCTGGTCGTCGGTGACCGGCTGCCGCCGCAGCGTGAGCTGGCAAAGCGGCTCGACATCGACTTCACCACGGTCGCGCGCGGCTATCTGGAGGCGCAGAAGCGCGGGCTCGTGCAGTCCCATGTGGGGCGGGGCACCTTCGTCACCGGCGGCCTGGACAGCGAACGACGCGGTTTTTCCTCCGCCATGGCGTCCGATCCGCGCCGCGCCACCGTCGTCGATTTTTCCATGAACATGCCGCCGGAGCCGGACAATCCGGATCTGCTCGCCCGCATGCGGGAAGGGCTTTCGGCCGTCGCCGCCGATCTCGTGCCCCTCCTGCGCTACCAGGGGTTTGGCGGAACCGTCATGGACAAGGATGCGGCCGCCGCCTGGCTCAGCCGCCGCGGCCTCGTGCCGGCGCAGGAGCGCATTTTCGTCACCCCCGGCGCGCACCCGGCGCTGCTCGCCATCCTGAGCATGCTGGCAAAGCCGGGCGAGACGGTCCTTTCGGAAAACATCACCTATCCCGGCATGCGCTCGATCGCCGCCCAGCTTCGCCTGCGCCTCTTCGGCCTGCCGATGGATGACGAGGGCATCCTGCCGGACGCGTTCGCAGAGGCCTGCGAGCGCGAGAAGCCGAAGGCGATCTACCTCAATCCGACCCTTCAGAACCCGACGACGCTGACGATCCCGACCATCCGGCGCGAGGCAATCTGCGCGGTGGCGCGCAAGTACCATGTGCCGATCGTCGAGGACGACGCGTACGGTTTCATTCCGCTCCATGCCCCGGCGCCGCTCGCCGCCATGGCGCCGGACCTCACCTGGCATATCGGCGGGCTGGCGAAATGCATCGGCGCAGGCCTGCGCCTTGCCTATGTGGTCGCGCCGGACAGCCGCGCCGCCTGGCCTTTCGCCAGCGCCATGCGGGCCAACAACGTCATGGCCTCGCCGCTGATGATGGCGCTTGCCACGCGCTGGATCGAAGACGGCACGGCCGACACGATCCTGCGCTTCATCCGTGCCGAATCCGAAGCGCGACAGGCGCTCGTCGCCGCGATGCTGCCTGCCGGCAGCTACCGCGCCGATCCGATCAGCTTCAACATCTGGCTGCCGCTTTCAAACGGCTGGACGCGCTCCACCTTCGGCACGCACATGCGCTCCGCCGGTATCGGCGTCGTCGCCTCCGATGCCTTCACCGTCGATGGCACGCCGCCGGAAGCGGTGCGCATCTGCCTCGGCGGCCCGATCAGCCGCCCGTCCCTGCAATCGGCGCTGGAATTCATGGCCCACGCCCTCGAAGGCCCACCGGAAATGGCCGGCTCCTTCTTCTGAATTCCGGGTCAAGCCTGCGTACGCCATTTTAGCTTGCGAGGGTTTGTCTTGCGGAGATCGGCTCGCGCCCTAGGAGTTTGCCGAGCGTGGGGTCCGTCCTTGCGAACTCTCCGGCGCGCGCTGCGCGATACATGCTGAGCGTGATGGCGATCACGGCCGGGGGCAGGCTGCGGGATGCGAGAAGCCGCTCGAATTCGTCATCCGCCACGGTTCGGCGCGCGATTGTCTGCCCGGAAATCTCGCTCAGAATATTGGCGATATCCGTGAAATCCAGCGCCGCCGGGGCTGTCAGCGGCGGCGTTGGGCCGTCGAAGCGGCCTTCCTCGGCGAGGATGGTTGCAGCGGCCGCTGCTAGGTCTTCGTGGGCGGTCCAGGAGAATTTTCCGTCCTCCGGAGCGACGACCTCTCCCGTCCTTGCAGCATCGGCGGTCATTTGTCGGGCGCTCTCAGCGTAGAAACCGTTGCGCAGCGCCGTCCAGGCCAGGCCGGACTCCTGCAACATAGTTTCCGTCGCCGCATGCACGTGCATCGGCAGGAATGCCGACGTCGCGCTCACGGCCATATGGCTCGTATACAGGATGCGCCGCACGCCCGCGGTCTTGGCCGCCGCTATGGCGTCGCGATGCTGCGCTTTCGAATCTCCGCCATAGGCGCTGGCGTTGGATGAGACGACAAGCACCTGCGTTGCATCCTCGAATGCACTGGCAAGGCTGTCCGGCTGTGCGAAATCGCCATGGCGCACCCGCACACCCTGCTGCAAGAACGCTGCTGCCTTGCCGGGATCGCGCACGCTGACCGCGATCCTCTCTGCGGGAACCCGTTCGAGCAGGTGTTGAACCACCAGACGGCCCAGCTTTCCGGTGGCGCCCGTTACGACAATCATGATTCTACCTCTTGTTAGCGATGATAACGCGACGGTGATATCAGTGATTATCGTTGAAATCAAGTTTTTGATAGCGCTGATAACAATCACTGCTAAAATCGGCCCATGGCGACGAATGATTTTCCCTCTCCCGCAGATGAACCCGGCGATACGCGTGCGCGCATTCTCGCCGCGGCTACCCGCCTTGTGGCGGCGGGCGGGGAGGAGGCGGCGACCACGCGGGCGGTGGCGGACGCCGCTTCCGTCCAGGCACCCACCATCTACCGCCTGTTCGGCGACAAACGGGGGCTTCTCGACGCCGTGGCGGAAGGGGCCTATGCAAACTACATCGCCGAGAAGGTACGGCGCGAACCGGCGGCCGATCCCGTTGAAGACATGCGCAGGGGGTGGGACGACTATATCGCGTTCGGTCTCGCCAATCCGGCGATCTTCAACTTGATCCGGACGACCTACCCGAATCCGCCATCAAAAGTGACCCTTGCCGGATTGGCAGTGCTGCGGGAAAAGGTTGGCCGTCTTGCGCGCCTCGGGCGTCTTCGCGTGAGCGAAGAACATGCGGTCGATCTCGTTCATGCGGCAGGAATTGGTTGCGTTCTTTCCCTCTTGGCAAAGGCCCCGGATCAACGGGGCGATTTGGCGGATGCCGCGCGCGAAACTGTGTTCTCGCAGATTATCGAGGGGCGCCCCCTGAAGAATGGCGGCGAGCTTTCAAGCATCGCTACCGCGTTGCGGTCCCGGCTGAACGAGGTTGCCGTTCTGTCGCCGGGTGAGCGCCTTCTCCTGGAGGAGATGCTGCAGAGGATCGCAGACCGAGGATAGTGGTGGCCTTCGGGTGCGCCGATCATCCCTTTGTTTTCACGAGGTGCGGCTTGGTGGGCTCCCATGCGCGCACGAGGTCCCGACCGGACGCCTTGGCAAGATAGAGGGCTTCATCGGCGCGCAGCACGAGCCGGCCGGCATCCGGCCCGATCGTATGGTTGGTGAGCGTCGCCACACCGATGCTGGCGGTCACGATGCCTTTCTCGCTGCCGGTATGGGCAATCTCCAGCGCGCGGATGCGGTTGCGCAGTTTGTGGGCGAGGGTGAGTGCGCCTTCCTCCGGCGTGTCGGGCAGGATCAACGCAATCTCCTCGCCGCCATAACGGGCGACGCGATCGGTGGGGCGGTGCGCGACTGCGCGCAGGCACTCGGCGATCGCACGCAGGCAGTCATCCCCGGCCGTGTGGCCATAGGTGTCATTGAATGCCTTGAAACGGTCCACGTCGAGAAGCAGGAGGCTCAATGGTCCTTCTCCGCGCCCCGCGGCCGCTATTTCCTGTGCCAGGATGGTGTCGAAGGCGCGCCTGTTCAGCAGGCCCGTCAGCCCGTCCGTTTCTGCAAGTTCCGCCAGCCGGATGTTGAGATCGCGCAGCCTCTGTTCGCTTTGCTTGCCGTCGGTAATGTCCGAACAGACCACGAAGCATGTACCGTCCGGCGCGGGGTTCGTTCTGGACTCGATCCAGCGTCCGTCGAAGAGCGGGAACTGCACCGTGCCGGGGCTGCGCAGGCGGGATACGGCGGTATTGACCCATTCGGTCACGTTGTCCGTGGGAATGTTGATGAGCTCGCCGCGCGCGATCGAGGCATAGAGGATGGATGCGGCCGGCGTGCCCGGCACGCGCAGGTCCGCCGTCAGGGGAAACATCGTCCGATATTGCTCGTTGCAGAAAACGACGTTGAGGTTCTCGTCGAACATGACGAGGCCGTCGGCCATGTTCGTCAGCGCGGCCGTCGCCTTGCGCTCGCTTTCGGCGAGCGCCGTCTCAAGCTCCTTTTTTGCCGTGACGTCGCGATTGTGGGTGATGACGCCGGTCACGTGTCCGTTCTCGTCCAGCAGCGGCGACTTGAGCGTCGAAAGCCAGGCGATCGTTCCGTCCCGGTGGGTCACCTGCTGCTCGATGACGTAGGACGTTTCCCCCTGTGCCGCCTTCTCCTCATCGGTTTTGAACTTGAGGGCGATGTCGGCCGGATAGAAGTCGAAATCGGATTTTCCGATAAGGGCGTTCGAATCCGCTGCTTTCATGAGCGCTGCCGTCGCCGGATTGGCGACGATGAACCGTCCTTCGACGTCTTTCACGTTCAGGCAGTCGGGAAGGCTGTCGATGACGACCTTGTAGATATGGTTTTTCTTCGTCATTTCCCGCCGGCGAAGCTCGCTGGCGATTGCAAGCGAGATCATCAGGGTGGAGGCAAAAACGATGATCGTTGTCGGCAGCAGCACGGTGGGCGCGATGGCGATCAAGGTGTCGCGCGGCAGCGCAAGGAAGCCCAGGAGACCGCTGACGGCGACGGTCGCGGAGAAAACCAGAATGGCAGGAAAGGAAGGGCGCTGGTCCTTCTTCAGATGGTAGGCCGCCATGCCGACAGCAGCGGCGATCGCGATGCCCGTCAGCCCGGCCACGGTTCCCGCGCCGCCGGAAGAGAGCCTGAAGGCCGCGACGAGAACGGTCGTCACGGTCAGGGCGATCGGTCCGCCGAAAAGGCCCGAAACCGCAATCACCGTGGTCCGCAGGTCGATGAAGATACCGTCGCTGATCTGGAACGGCAGCAGCATCACCAAGATCGCGCCGGTTCCCAGAAGCAGGCCGAAACTGAGCTGCCGCACGACGGCGTGACGGAAGAGCCGCGGAAGTTGTGTATTGCTCCAGATCGAAACCAGGAGTGCCAGGATCGCCATGTTGGCGAGCAGATCATGCCATACTGTACCCACGCTTCGCCTCCGCGGACAACGTGCTAGCCGGTTGCACCGATGTCAAACAGGATAGGCGCTTAGGTAAAACGTCCGGTTAACGCGGGGTTAAATTTGGGTGACCCTCGAGCGTCGGGAGGTTTCGGATTGTCGGCCTCATGAGGGGCTAGCTTCGTCCTCGGTAAGCGCGACCTCCGCTCGATCGATTGTCCGACGCAGTATTTGGCGTCACAATGCAAGTGGAAGGCAGGATGCGGGACGTCTGGGGGCGGGCGGGTGGCACGTGCTTTCCTTGGAGTTTGATCCGCAGGAGCAGGACGTGGCCACTCTTACCAAGATGCGCGAAGCCAAGGGCGGCATAGAGCTGAGGCCCGGTCCGTTCGCCTCAAGCCCGCCGACCTTCGAGCACATCATCACGGGCATTGACGAGAGCTTTCTCTGGCGGCTCGACGATTATCCCTGGGAGCGCAATGTCTGGAATTTCCACCCGGAGTTCGAGATCCATCTGATCCGCAAGGGCGAGGGCGTTGCCTTTGTCGGCGACTATATCGGCGCCTTTTCCGCCACCTATCTCACCGTGATCGGCAGCGACCTGCCGCATGACTGGGTGACGATGACCGCGCCGGGCGAGGTGATCGAAGGACGGGAGGTTGTCGTGCAGTTCCATCCGGACCGCATCCGCGAGGCGACGCGGTTGCTGCCGGAATTCGCCGAGCTGGAGGACTTTTTTGCGCGTACCCAGCGGGGTCTCGTGTTCAACGGCGAGACGCTGGTGAAGGGCGCGGACCTTATCGAGCGCATGGGAACGGAAAAAGGCGTGGCGCGGCTTGCGCTCTTCCTGCAACTGCTCGATCTGCTTGCCCGCTCTGCGGAATACGAGATCCTCTCCTCGCCGGAATACTCGCCGAAGCTCGATGCCGAAACGCTCGATGCCCTCCAGCGCGCGCTCGTCTTCATCTATCGCAATTTCGCGACAGACATCCGCCTGTCCGATGTCGCCGATCTGGCCGGCATGAGCGAGAGCGCGTTTTCGCGCTTCTTCAAGAAGAACACCGGCAACACCTTTACCGATCACGTCAACAAGCTGCGCATCTGGCAGGCCTGCAAGCTTCTGGCGGAGAGCGACATGCCGATCACCGACATCTGCTTCGAGGTCGGTTACCTGAACATCTCCAATTTCAACCGGACCTTCCTGCGCCACCATCGTATGACGCCCTCGGCCTATCGCCGGCTGACGCCGCAGCGCCGCCCCCAGCGCGATGACCTGGCGCCGCCCGATGAAACCTTGCGCAGATAGAACCATTTTTTCGCAATGCAGCATAATAATTCGCATTAAAGTACAGAATCTCCGCATCAAGCGCGCTAGTTCCCGAAATTTCCTCCGCTAGTATCAGTGTTAGCGAAGATATTCGCTGACAGATTGGCGTAGGCCACGAGGAGGTCGTGCCGCGCCGACCATCGGATCCTTAGGGGAGGTTCATCCATGACATCCGTGAAGACGCTCGTTTCGAGCATCGCCTACGCATGCCTTCTTTCCAGCGCGGTCTCGTCGATTGCACTGGCCGCCGAATGCTCCGGCACGATCCGCGTGCTTGCCCAGCCACGCGAAGGCCTGACGCTTCTGGAAAACTACAAGGACGAATTCGCAACGCTTTCCGGCGGCGCATCGTTCGAGATCGACTATCTCAACGAGAACGACCGCCGTGCCAAGACCAAGGCGGACGCCTCCACCATCGGCAAGTACAATGTGTACTATATCGACGAGGCGAACGTCGCGCTTTTTGCCTCCGCGGGCTGGGTCTCGCCGCTGATGGACTACTATCCTGAAGAATACGACTACGCCGATTTCGACCCAGGTCGCCAGAAGGTTGCGACCTATGACGGCAAGGTCTGGTTCGCGCCGCTGACCGGTGGCGGCGACCTCCTGGTCTACCGCAAGGATCTCCTGGAGGCTGCCGGCGTCAAGCCGCCGACGACGCTCGACGAGATGAAGGAGGTCGTCAAGAAACTGCACCAGCCGGACAAGGGCATTTACGGGATCGCGCTGCGCGGCCAGCGCGGCTCGGGCGCGAATGTCTGGCGCTGGATGCCCTATTTCAAGGGCTTCGGCGGCGAGTGGTTCGATGGCGACACGCCCAAGTTCAACAGCGAGGCGGCCGTCAAGGCGACGGAGACCTATCTCGAGCTGTTCAAATATTCCGCACCGGGCACGCAAACCGGCGGGTGGGACGAGTCGGTCGGTGCATTCACCTCCGGCCAGGTGGCGATGCTGGTGGAATCGACCCCGCTCGTCGGCATGGCGATCGACCCGAAGTCGTCGCAGGTTGCCGGCAAGGTCGGTTACCTGCCGCCGCCGACGCCGCTGACCGGCGGCGGTTATGGCCATGGTCTTGCCATCGGCACCAAGGCCAATGCGGATGATGCGTCGAAAGCCTGCGCCGGCCTCTTCATCGCCTGGGCGACGTCCAAGGAGAATGAACAGCGTCGTCTGGAAGCAAACCAGTTCAGCGAGCTCAACCGCACGAGCATCATGACCAGCGAGACCTTCGCCAAGCTCTACGGTCCTGATCTCGGCCAGGCGCTGGCCGATACGGGCAAGGTCACGGCCGTCAACTTCTGGCAGAGCCCGCTCTGGCCCGATCTCGGCGACCGCTGGGGCATTATCCTGGAAGAGCTGATCGCCGGTTCGCGCACGGACATCAAGGATGGCCTGAACGAACTCGAAGGCTTTGCCAAGGACCTCGTCGCCCGCAACCAGTGAGCCTTTGAGCCGCGCGGCCGCTTCGCCTCCCGAGACGGCGGCCGCGCGATCTTGAGGAAAAATCCATGAAATCCAGAACCAGCCTGCCCGCCGTCTTCCTGGCGCCGCCGCTTGCCATCCTCGCGGTGCTCGCCTTCGTGCCGACGGCCTATGCCATCTATATTTCCTTCCGCGACCGCGAACTCAGCCGTCCGGATGGCAGCTTCGTCGGGCTTCAGAACTATCTCGACCTGTTTTCCGATCGCCGCTTCATCAATGCGGTCGGCGTGTCGCTGACCTGGGAGGTCCTCACCGTCACGCTGACGCTTCTCGTCGCGATCGCTCTCGGGATCCTGCTTTTCGAGTTCGCGTCGTCACGCATGCGTGGGGTCATGACGCTGCTCTTTCTCGTGCCGGTCATCCTGCCGCGTGTCTCGGCCGCCTTCGTCTGGAAGTTCGCCTTCCATCCGCTCTATGGCATCGTCACCTATCCCTACAAGGCGATCACCGGCCAGCCGCTGGATCTGCTTTCGAGCCCCGCCACGGCGCTGATGACGGTGGCTTTGGTCGATGTCTGGCAATGGGGCCTGTTCTTCGCGGTTATCGTGCTGAAGCTGCTCGAAACCCTGCCGCCGCAGCCCTTCGAGGCCGCGCGGCTCGACCATGCGCGCCCCTGGGAAGTCTATGCCTATGTCGCGCTGCCCATGCTCAAGGCGCCGCTCATCTCGCTTGCCTTCATCAAGATGATTGAGTCCCTGCGCGCCTTCGATCTCATCTATGTCATGACCCGCGGCGGCCCCGGCATCGCGACGGAAACGCTCGATATGTACGCCTTTTCGCAGGGCTTCATCGAATCGGGACGTATCTCCTACGCATCCGGCATGGCGGTGCTGATGATGCTGGCGACGACCGTGATCTTCACGGTGATCTGGAAGAGGGTGAAGCCATGAGTGTCTCCCGGTTTCTCGGCAGGTCCGTGCTCTATCTTGCGGCCTTTTCCGCGGTCTTCCCCATGGTGTGGACCGTCATCAACGCCTTCAAGAACCGGGTGGATATCGTCACCCCCACGCCGCTCTTCATCTTCACGCCGACGCTCGATAACTTTGCCTATGTGCTGGGTCGGGAGAGCGTGGCGACCGGCCTCGTCAACTCGCTGATCGCCGCCGGCGGCTCGGTGCTGATCGGCGCGCTGCTGGGCCTGCCGGCAGCCTATGCCATCGCCCGCTACCCGAACCGCTGGTCGGCGGACATCCAGTTCTTCGTTCTGTCCTTGCGCTTCCTGCCGCCGGTCGCGGTTGCGATCCCGCTGATGGTCATCTGGCTCGATCTCGGCTTCTACGACACGCGTCTGTCGCTGATCCTGACCTATACTTTGTTGACGCTCGCAACCGTCATCTGGCTCGGCGTGCCCGCCTTTGCCCAGGTGCCGAAGGAGGTCGAAGAAGCCGCGCGTGTCGATGGCTACGGCCCCTACGCCGTCTTCCTGCGCGTCGCACTTCCGATCGCCGCGCGCTCGCTCATCGGCGCCGTCGCCTTCGCCTTCGTGCTGGTCTGGAATGAGTTCCTGATCGCGCTGATGCTGACGACCTCGGATGCCAAGACGCTGCCGATCGTCGCCTCGGAACTCACCCAGCTCGGTCGCGACGTGCCTTGGGGCATCCTCAATGCCTCGGTGGTGTTGCTCTCCATTCCACCGCTCCTGCTTGTCGGCATTCTGAGCGGCCTCCTCAACAACGCGTTCCGGCGCAACAGCAAGTGATGACAGGAAAATTTCATGCAAGCCTTGATTCTTGAAGAAAAGGGTGTGCTTGCCCTGCGCGACATCGATCTTCCGCTGGCTGTCGGGCCGGATGACGTGAAGATCGCCATCCACACCGTCGGCATCTGCGGCAGCGACGTGCACTACTATACGCATGGCGCAATCGGTCCCTATGTGGTGCGGGCGCCCATGGTGCTCGGCCACGAGGCGGCGGGCACGGTTGTTGAGGTCGGCGAGAATGTACGCTCCCTCTCGGTCGGCGACCGGGTTTGCATGGAGCCCGGCATTCCCGATCCCTCGTCCCGCGCCTCCAAGCTCGGGCTCTACAATGTCGATCCGGCAGTCCGCTTCTGGGCGACGCCACCGGTGCACGGTATTCTTGCGCCCTATGCGGTGCACCCCGCCGCCTTCACCTATCGCCTGCCGGACAATGTCTCGTTCGCGGAGGGCGCGATGGTCGAACCCTTCGCCATCGGCACGCAGGCGGCGGCGCGGGCCCGCATCGTGCCGGGCGACGTCGCTGCGGTGATCGGCGCGGGACCGATCGGCATCATGGTGGCGCTTGCGGCGCTTGCCGGCGGCTGCAGCCGTGTGCTCATCTCGGATTTCTCCGCGGAGAAGCTGGCGATTGCCGCCGCCTATCCGGGCATCGAGCCGGTGAAACTCACCGAGACCACCTTTGCCGCCGCCATCGCCAAGGCGACGGAAGGCTGGGGCGCCGACGTGGTCTTCGAGGCGAGCGGCAGTGCGAAAGCCTTTGACGGCCTCTTCGATCTCGTGCGGCCGGGCGGTGCCGTTGTGCTGGTCGGCCTGCCGGTCGATGCCGTGCGCTTCGACGTGCCCGGCGCCATTTCGAAGGAAGTGCGCATCGAGACGGTCTTCCGCTATGCCAATGTCTTCGACCGCGCGCTCGAACTCATCGCCTCCGGCAAGGTCGACCTGAAGCCGTTGATCACCGGCACCTATGCCTTCCGCGAAAGCATCGCTGCTTTTGACCGCGCCGTCGAGGCGCGAGCGACCGACGTGAAACTTCAGATCCGTGTGCAGGAGGAGAACTGACCATGGCCCATATCGTCTGCTCCCATGTCGACAAGGCCTACGGGGCCGTCAATGTCATCAAGGACTTCAACCTGGAGATCGACGATCATGAATTCGTCGTCTTCCTCGGTCCGTCGGGCTGCGGGAAGTCCACGCTCCTGCGCATGATCGCGGGACTGGAAGACATTTCCGGCGGCGAAGTGTCGATTGCAGGACGCACCGTCAACGATCTCGAGCCGCGCGACCGCGGCGTCGCGATGGTTTTCCAGAACTATGCGCTCTATCCGCATATGACGATCTACGACAACATCGCCTTCGGCCTGAAGCGCATGAAGGTCGACAAGGCGGAGATCGACAGCCGCATAAAGACCGTCGCTGCCACGCTTGGGCTGGAGCCATATCTGTCCCGCAAGCCGACCGAATTGTCCGGCGGCCAGCAGCAGCGCGTGGCCATCGCCCGCGCGATGATCAAGACGCCGCGTGTCTTCCTCTTCGACGAGCCGCTTTCCAACCTCGATGCCAAGCTGCGCAACCACATGCGCGTCGAAATCGCCCGCCTGCACCAGAATCTCAAGACCACCACGATCTACGTCACGCACGACCAGCTCGAAGCCATGACGCTGGCCGACCGTATCGTCCTGATGAAGGGTGGTGCGATCGAGCAGGTCGGCACGCCGGCGGAAATCTACGAGCGTCCGCGCACGCTCTTCGTCGCCGGTTTCATCGGCACGCCCAACATGAATATCCTTGACGTCACCGCCCGTTCCGACGGTCAAGACTGGCTGCTCGAAGGCGATGGCCTGCGCTTCAGGGTCGACCGCAACCGGTTCGCGCTGAAAGAGGGGCATGCCTATACGCTCGGCGTGCGGCCGTCATCGCTGTCAGCCGCGCCTCTACAAGACAACAGGGAGAACACGCTCGCCGGCATCACCGATCTCGTGGAGTTCCACGGTGACAGCGCGCTTGTTTCCTTCCTTGTCGGCGGCAAGGAAATCGGCGCCCTCGTTCCTGCAAGCAGCCGGCCGAAGACCGGGGCCCCTGTTGCCTTTTCAACCAGCGTCGAGAGCCTGCATCTCTTCGATCGCTCGACGGGCCTTTCGATGTTGCGGATGGAATCGCAGGCTTGAGGGTGATCGCCTCCGAGCCGGGGACGCTCGGGCGGTTCATTGGTGCTTGTGGCTGCGATAAATGAATGGTGGCGATGCCGCGGTTTGCTCGGAAATGATGTGGTCCACGATGGAGCGTGCCGCTGAGTGGTGACAGACCGGGTCGGCGGCGTGGGGATCGGAGGCCAGGGCCATGGCCTGGCAGCGGCATCCGCCATGGTCCCGGTCGCGCCGCGCGCAGCTGCGGCAGGGCTCCTGCATCCATTCGTGGCCGCGAAACGCGTTGAAGGCCGCGCCGTCGTACCAGATCTCGGCGAGGCTGCGGTCTGTCACCCGGTCGAACCGAAGGCCCGGTATCGTCGCGGCGGCGTGGCAGGGCAGGGCGGTGCCGTCGGGGGCAATGTTGAGGCCGGTCGAGCCCCAGCCACCCATGCAGGCCTTGGGATAGTCCGCGTAATAGTCCGGTGGAACGAAGTCGATCGTCATGCGACCGGCATAGGCTCGCCGTGCCGCGGCCACCGCGCTCTTCGCGCGCGTGACCTGGTCACGGGAGGGCAGCAGTGCAGCCCGATTCGCCAGTGCCCAGCCATAGAACTGGACACAGGCAACCTCGATCCGCCGCGCTCCGAGATCTGCGGCGAAGGCAATTGCCGCGTCGATATCGTCGATCGTATGACGGTGCATGACGGCATTGACCGTGAGGGGAATGCCGCGCTGGCGAACCTCGCCCGCGAAAGAGAGCTTGCGGGCGAAGCCGCCGCTGTAGCCGCCGATCCAATCGGCCTTTTCGGCGTCAATCGCTTGCAGCGAGAGCTGCACATGATCGAGCCCGGCTGCCTCTAGCGCGTCGAGCCGCGCCGGGGTCAGGCCGATGCCGGAGGTGATCAGGTTCACATAGAGGTTCGCGTCGCGGGCCGCCTTGACGAGATCCTGGAGATCACGCCGCGATGCCGGTTCGCCACCGGAAAGATGCAGTTGCAACACGCCGAGATCGGCGGCCTCGCGAAACACGCGTGCCCAGACATCCGTCGGCAGTTCTCTTTCGCGTGCCGTCAATTCTAGCGGATTGGAACAGTAGGAGCAGGACAGCGGACAGCGATGCGTGAGTTCCGCAAGCATGGCGATCGGCGGGCCGGGGCGCTCGGTCATTGGTAGTCCACCAGACGCTGGGCGACCAGCCCGTCGAGAAAGGCGCGGATGTCGGCCGCCACATCCGGCTCCGGCGCGCCATAACGCTCCGCCAGCCGGGCGGATATCGCCGCGAGCGTCGATTTGCCGTCCACCTCCTGAAGGATGGCGGTGCCGATCTCGTCGAGCAGCAGCGCGCGTTCGGGGACAAGCAGCACCATGGTGTCGCGGACCCGGTCGTGATGAAGGCGTGTGCCGCGCGGTAGGAGGGGAACGGGATCGGCGTTCATGGACGATCCGCCATTTGTCCTTCGCCAGGTTTCCAGGCGCCCGGCGGTATGTGGCCTTCGACATAGCCGCTCCAGAGCGCGTCGAGCTGGGCCCAAAGTACGTCCGTCTTGAATGTCAGGGCGGCGATCGCCGCTTCCTGGTCCGCACGGGTCACGGCATGGGTCAACACCCAGTCGAGCGTGAACTGCACATCCTTTGGCGCTTCCGTCAGGCGGTGGCCGAAATAGGCGATCGTTTCCGGGTCGGCGAAGTCGTAATGCGCCAGCAGGCCGGCGATGCGCTGTGTGTGAATGGCGGGCGCAAACATCTCGGTCAGCGAGCTTGCCATGGCGGCGATGAGCGGCTCGTCGCGCACGAAGCGGATATAGGCATCGACGATGAAGCGCGTGGCCGGCATCACGCCACGGCCGGAGGCGACATAGGCGGGATCGAGCCCGACACCCTGCGCGAGCCGCAGCCAGCGGCGAATGCCGCCGCCGTTTTCGACCGCGCCGTCATGATCCTCGATGCGGGAGCGCCAGATGCGGCGCAGATCCGGGTCGCGACAGCGCGACAGGAAAGCAGCGTCCTTCATGGGGATGGAGGACTGGTACTGCCAGCGATTGATCACCCAGGCCTGCACCTCGTCCATGGTGCATTGGCCGCCATGCAGGCGATCATGGAACCGGTGTTTGTCGTGATAGCGCGCCTCGCCGACCTGGTGCAGGCGCGCCTCGAATTCCGCGCGGCTCAAGGGCCAGTCTTCGTGCCTCGGGCTGATGTTCACAGGATTATCTCCATGCCATCCTTCGCAATCTCCCATCCGGCGGCCGTGATCGCCGCGCGGGCATCGCTTTCGGGCATCAGCGCCGGATTGGTATTGTTCACATGGGTGTAGATACGCCGTCCCCGAAGCTTAGAGAGACGTTCGAGCGAGCCCTCCGGTCCGCTGATCGCCACGTGCCCCATGCGCGCTCCGGTCTTGGAGCCGGTGCCGGAGGCCGGCATTTCGTCGTCGCTCCAGATCGTCCCGTCGAACAGCACGACGTTGGCTGGCTCCAGCCGCGCGACGAGCCAGTCGTGCAGGACCGCGCAACCCGGAATGTAGTGCACGTCGTGTTCCGACGATTGTAAGCGCAGGCCTACGGTCTGTTCTCCCATCATTTCCAGGTCCGGCGCCTCACCTTCCAGATAAAGCGGGATCTTTCCGGGCACCGCATAGGCGGTGATGGTCAAGCCCGGCAGCGGACTGAACGGCTGATCGAGGACAATCGTTTTCCGCTCGACCAGCGCCGGATCGAGAACGCCGAAGACCGTGTTCTCCGAGAGAACCCGATGCGTGGCTTCGGTCGCGTAGACGGCCAGGGCGGTTTTCTCGCGCAGCGTGAGAAGGCCGGTAATGTGATCGACATCGCCGTTGGTCAGCACCACCGCCTTGACGGGGCTGCCGCGCAGGCTCGTCGGGTGCAGCGATGCATTGGCGGCAAGCTGGTGGCGCAGGTCCGGAGAGGCGTTGAGCAGCACCCAGTCGGCACCGTCGAGGCTGACGGCCAGCGTGCTCTGCGTCATAGCGGGGATCAGGCCCTTGCGCGCCGCGGCACACTGCAAACAGCCGCAGTTCCATTGGGGCAGGCCGCCACCGGCGCCTGCCCCGAGAACGGTGATGCGCATAGCGTCCCGTTCAGAAGGGATGTTCGGGACGCGGATCATCTTCCGACGGGCCGTACATGTTGATTTCCATGCCGCAGGCAATGTCTTTGACGACGGGTTTCTTCCAGGCCATTTGTCTCTCCTCCAGAATGTGGACAGTTCACCCTGTCAGGCTGCGCTCGTCCGGTCGGCTTCACAATGCGACCAAGGTCTTGGGTCTCTTAAACCGGGGTCAGTTCACCGCCGCTGCGGCCAGCGTATCGAAGGCAGCCATCATGCGCTCCGCCGCTTTCTTCGGCAGTTTCACCGCTTTCGCAGCGTCGAGATTGGGGGAACCATCGCCGACCCGGATGAGGGCGACCATGCCCATGCTGTAGTGCGGCGAGCACTTAACGCCGTAGAAGCCGGGCTCGCTGACCTTCAGGACATATTCCTGGTTCACCTTGCTCTTGAAGGGTTTTACGCCTTCGGGAAGCATGCCCTTGATACCCTCGACATTGTGGCTCTTGTCCGTCGGGATGAAGCGGATCGTATCGCCGGGTGCCGCCGCGATGGCGGCCGGTTCGAAGACCATGGCGCCGCTTTCGCCCTTGTTCATCATCTTGACGGCGTGTTCGGCCGCCTGTGCCGCACCGCTTGCAAGGATCATCAGGGCGGTTGCCGCGAGTAGCTTCTTCATGTCCTTCCTCCTCCAATTCGGGTGGAAGGGATGTCCCATCTGGCACGCCGTGTCGCAATGCGACCTTGGTGCCGGGTCAGCTGGCGTGCAGCACGAAGGCCTCCAGCGCGTCCGCAGCGATCGGTTTGTACATGACCTCGATGCCCGCGGCGTCCGCGGCAAGCCGCGTCTGCGGCGTGCGGTTGGCGGTGAGCAGGCGGGTGGGGCGCTCGCCATATTCCGCATGCAGCGCCAGCACGGTTTCGATGCCGGTGAGCGTGCCGTTGAGTTGCTGGTCGATCAGATAAAGGTCGGGCACGATGCCGATTTCTTCCAGAAGGGAGAGCGCCTCTTCGCCACTTGCCGCTTCGAGCACGCTGACCCCGCGCCGCTCTAGGAGCAGGGAGATGGCGCGGCGCAGGTCCTCGTCGTTCTCCACGAGAAGCGCGATGCGGTCGGAGTTGTCGCCCGGCTCCTCGGGTATTGCCGGCGCGGTCTCCCGGTAGGCCGGTTTGGCGTGGTGCGGAACAACGGCCAGATCGACGGCGAAACAGGTGCCGCGCCCAGGCTCCGAATAAAGCGCCAGCCGGTGGCCAAGCAGGCCGCAGGCCCTTTCCACGATCGCAAGGCCGAGCCCCATCCCTTCGGATGCCGAGGCGGAACCCTGGATGCGGTGGAACTCGCGAAAGATCGATTGCTGCTGGTCTGCCGCGATGCCCGGCCCGGTGTCATGTACCTCGATGCGCACATGTCCTTTTACCCGCCGCGGCCCGACGAGGACGCGGCCGCTGCTCGTGTAGCGGATGGCGTTGCTGATCAGGTTCTGAAGGATGCGGCGCAGGTAGGTTGGATCGCTCGAGACGGTGAGGCCGCAGTGCAGAATGTCGAGCCGCAGGCCCTTGCGGGCGGCGATGGGGGCGAACTCGTCGGTCAATTGGTTGAGGAGAACGGAAAGAGGAACCGGGCCGATATCGACCGCAGCGCCGCCGGCCTCCAGGCGGGAAATGTCGAGCAATGCGCCGAGGATCCCCTCCACGCTGACAAGGGCATTGTGTGCCTTTTCCAGCGTCCCGCACATCGGGGTTGCGCCCGCATCGTCACGCGCCGCCGCGACGAAGAGTTTTGCGGCCGACAGTGGTTGCAGCAGATCGTGGCTCGCCGCCGCGACGAAGCGGACGCGGGCGGAATTGGCGCGTTCGGCCTCGGCAAGCGCTGCCGCGAGATCCCCGGTGCGCGCCGCCACGCGCGCTTCCAGCGAGCTGTTGGCGCGGATCATGGCGTGGATGGCAAGGCGCTCGCGCGTCACGTCGGCAAACGACATGACGAAGCCGCGCCCTGGCATTTCCTGCGCAAAGACGTCGAGGATGATGCCCGAGACGTGCTGGAGTTCGAAGGACAGGGGTTCGCGCGGCAGGCGGCCGTCGATCCATTGGCGTAACATGTCGGCGGAAAAACCGTCGCTGAGGGTGATCGAGCGGGCAATGCGGTCCGCCAGCAATTCGAACGGCGTTCCCCGCCGCAGCAGCCGCGGCGGAATGTCGAGAAGCTGCGCGACGCGACCGTTCCAGCCGGCCAGCCGGCGGTTTGCGTCGAAGATGCCGACGCCCTGGTTGATGTGCTCCAGCGTCGCGCGGATCATGCGGGCCTGGTCGTCCAGCAGCTTGCCGCGTTCTGAGCGCTCCATGCGGATGATGTCGGTGATATCGGTCTGGAGGATGACGGTGCCGCCATCGGCGGTGCGCTGCTCGCTGACCTGAAGCCAGCGGTCGCCGGTCAGCCCGACATTGAAAACCTGCCGGGTCCGATGCAGGCGCATGCGTTCCGCAGCCCAGGCCTTGACCGTGACGCCTTTGGGAAAGGCCAGCATCGTGGAACGGCTGACGATTTCCACGTAATCGGCAAAGGCGATGCCGGGAAAGAGTTTCGGGCGGACGTCGGTGAGGTCGCGACAGAAGCGGGAATTGCAGAGCACGAGGATGTCGGCGGGGTCAAAAAGGGCGAAACCCTCATCGACCGCCTCGATTGCCTGGGACAGGTCTCGTCTCGCCCGCTCGGCGGCGCTGTTGGCGTCGTTGAGCTGCTTCAGCGTTGTTTCGAGGTCGCGCGTGCGCTGGCGCACCCGGTCCTCCAGAACCGCGGCGCGGCGGAACTGCTCGAAGGCCGCACCCCTGTCGCCGGAATTCTGCTCGACATGGCGGATGAGGGCATCGGCAATGACGAGCATCTTTTCGAGGTTTTTCGTCTCGCCGTCGGCGGGGTCGAGCAATCCTTCGGACAGGCGTGTGTTCATGGATCGCTTCCCGAAAGGATCGTGCCGGGCGGGTAGAAGGCAAAACCGGTCATGGTATGGTTGATGTGCATCGGGCCGATCTGCTCGCCATAGGTGGAAAAGCCGATGACGCCATGATGCCGCAGAAGCTCGGAAACGCGGCCGGTCATCTGTTTTTCCTGCGCCTCGACGCGCCGCAGGATGCAGTCGAAAGCAAGCACGGCGACGGGGTTTCCCGGCTGTTTCAGGGCCTGCAATTCGCCCGCCAGGTGGTCCACGAGATCGTGCGGTTCGGCGATGGTGAGAACCATTCCCTCGTCGATCGCCGAAAAGAACAGGAGTTCGCCGGACGGCAGAACGCGTTGGATAGCACGCACGTGGTGGCGCTCGCCCATGCGCACGGTAAGCGGATGGATCGCGAAGGTGAGGGTATCGACGCTTTCCGGCTGCATGCCGATGAGACGGGCATATTCCTGCACGGCGGGTTCGGCGTTGATCTTTCGCACGATGCGGGCGGCAGGGTCGGCTTCGGTTACGACCATGCGCCGCTCCGTCGGCCTGATATGGTCCATTTTGAAGGCCCGCAGCGGACAGGCGCCGCGCATGACGGAAATCACCGCGGCATTTGCCAGAAGCTGCCTGCCGTCGAAGACGAGGGTTTCGCGGAAATTCGTGCCGTCGCCGGCCGATCCGCCGATGAGCGGCATTGCGCCCGTGCCGGCGGCAAGCACCGAGGCAAGTTCGTCCTCGCGCGCCGACAACCCATCGACGAACAGCAGCGCGAACTCTTCGGGCAGGTGCCCGTGATCGCGGGCGAGCGATTGCCTCACATGCAGCAGCGCCTCCGAAAGCTCGCTTGCCGCAAGCTGCGACAGATCCGGAATGAGCAGCGTTTCGGCCGCGAAATGGCGTGCACGGAAACCGATGGCGACGATGCTTCCGTCCTCATAGCCGGCGCCGGAGATTTCTCCGGCGGTGGTACAGCCGGCGATGCGTGCATCCGGCCAGGCCTTTGCCGCGCCCGAGACGATGCCGGGCACGTCGGCTTCCGGCGAGACGAACAACAGGACGAGCGAGAACGGGCCGGGACCGAGGCTTGACGCCAGTCTCTCGACCGCATGGGCGTCATGCGCCGATGCGAGCGCACGCGTGATGAACTGTTCCTCCACGGGTGATGGCCTCCTCCGCCGGTTCCCCCGCCTTAAAGCTTAGAGCATCCATGATGACCGGACGCCAGCACGCAGTTCGTTGTCAGATATCGGTCGCCATGACGTTGAAACTTGCCTCCTGGGCGAAAAGCACGGCCTGCATGCGCGTCTGCACGCCGAGCTTGCGCATGATGGCGGTGACATGAGCCTTCACGGTGGTTTCCGCGATGGAAAGCTCATAGGCGATGTGCTTGTTCATGCGCCCGGCGCAGACGAGTTGCAGGATGCGCGCCTGCTGGCGGGTCAGCAATGCCAGCCGCTTCACCGCCTCTTCCGACGGCGTCGGCGCCGAGGCTTCGAGCGCCATGCGGCTCGCATGGATTTCGCCGCGTGCAATGACGGCGAACGCCTCGCGGAATTCTTCGCGGGAGGCGTGTTTGGGCACGAAGGCATTGACGCCGGCCTTGAGTGCCGCGCGCACGACGCGGATCTCGTCGAGCGAGGAGACGACGACGATCGGCGTGTCCGGCAGGGCGCGGCGCAGGCGCACCACCCCGTCGAGCCCGTTGACGTCGGGAAGGTTGAGATCCAGCACGACCACGTCGGGCAGCGGGCCGGTCTCCAGCCTCGCAAGCGCCGCCTCAAGCGCACCGACGGCCTCGACGTCCGGAATGCCGACCGGACCGGTCAAGGTCATCGCCAGCGCATCGCAAAACAGCGGGTGATCGTCGACGATCAGCGCCGATTTCAGCGTGCGCACGGGTTTCTCGGGGGCTGGGACTGGCATCATGCGAAATTCCCGAAAGGGCTGGCGATAGCTTAGCATTGATTTCGTCCGTCTTCATCGGCCTTGTTGGCCCGTGCAGAAAGCAGGAAGCCGGGCGTTTCCGCCCGGCTTGTCGTCTCAGTCCAGCGCTGCGAGCTGTTTTGGCAGGCGGAAGGTCCAGACCATGCCGCCCTGGTTGAGATAGTTGACCTTCTTGGCCACCTCACCGCCCCACAGGGGGACCGCGCCGCCCCAGCCGGAAATCACCGAGACATATTGCTCGCCGTCCTGTTCCCAGGTCACCGGCTGTCCGACGATCCCGGAGCCGGTCTGGAACTTCCAGAGCTCCTCGCCGGTCTCGTTGTTGAGGGCGACGAAATCGCCTTCGGGCGTTCCGAAGAAGACGAGGCCGCCGGCGGTGGTCATCGCGCCGCCCCAGAGCGGAGCGCCGTTCTTGTATTCCCACTTGATCTCGCCCGTATTGGGGTCGATCGCCTTCAGGCTGCCGATATGATCCTCGAAGAGCGGCTTGATCGTGAAGCCAGCGCCGAGATAGGCGGCACCCTTCTTGTAGCTGATCGGCTCGTTCCAGATGTCCATGCCCCATTCGTTGGAGGGAACGTAGAACAGGCCGGTCTTCGGGCTGTAGGCCATCGGCATCCAGTTCTTGCCGCCAAGGAACGACGGTACGGCGAAGACCTGCTGGCCCTTGGCGCCATCGGCGGCGGCGGCGGCATCGCCCGGACGGTTGTCCTCGTTGTAGATCGGGCGGCCCGTCTCATCGATGCCCTTCGCCCAGCTGATGTTCTTCACGAAGGGATGGGCGGAGACGAACTTGCCGTCCTCGCGGTTCAGCACGTAGAAGAAACCGTTGCGATCGGCCGTCGCAAAGCGCTTGTTGCCGTCCTTGTCGACGAAGGGCACGACCTCGTTGACGCCGTCGAAATCCCAGCCTTCGCGCGGCGTGGTCTGGAAGTGCCACTTGATCTCGCCGTTTTCCGGATCGATGCCGATGCGCGAGGCGGCATAGAGGTTGTCGCCCTTGTTGCCGTCCACCGGCTTGCCGGCGCCGCGCAGGTGGCTGTTCCAGGGCGAGGGGTTGCCCGCGCCGAAGACGAGCGTCTTCGTGTCTTCGTCGTACGAGCCGCCGAGCCAGGTCGCGCCGCCGCCCGTCTTCCACATGTCGCCGGGCCAGGTCGCGTTGAGCGTCCCGGTCATCGTGCTTTCCTTGCCCTTGAAGGTGCCCATGTGGCCTTCGATCACGGGCCGGGTCCAGACAAGCTCGCCGGTCTCGGCATTGCGCGCCTGCACCTCGCCGACGACACCGAATTCGCCGCCGGAATTGCCCGTGACGACGAGGCCGTTCACGATCAGCGGTGCGGCGGTGTAGCTGTAGCCTTCCTTGTAGTCGGCGATCTTCTTGTTCCAGACGACATCGCCCGTCTTGCGATTGAGCGCCACGAGGCGGGCATCGAGGGTGCCGAAAAAGATGTTGTCGCCGAAGATCGCCGCGCCGCGATTGACCACGTCGCAACAGGGCAGGATGCCTTCCGGCAGGCGGGCATCGTACTGCCAGACTTCCTTGCCGGTCTTGATGTCGATGGCATAGAGGCGGCTGTAGGAGCCGGTAATATACATCATGCCGTCATAGATGATCGGCTGGCTTTCCTGGCCGCGCTGCTTTTCGCCGCCGAGCGAGAACGCCCAGGCCGGCAGCAGGTTCTTGACGTTCTTCGTGTTCAGCGTCTCCATCGGCGAGAAGCGCTGCAGGCCGCGCCCCATGCCGTTGGTCAGCACGTCGGCGGCGGTTTCGGCGTCCTTTGCGAGATCCTCCTCCGTTACGCCGGCCTGCACGGCACCCGCACAGGCAATGGCCGCAACCGCGGCCAGAACGAGACTCCTCATGGCATCCTCCCACTCCCTGCCCGCAGATCGATGCGGGCTTCATGGCGTGGATCATCTGCTCACTCTTGCAACGGATGAATTGGACCTTGGTCGTAATGCCGAGACCCGGGTGTCCTTGGGGGCCCCCAATAGGTCGTATATCGGGCTGTGCCCGCGGCGGATAGCATCGCAGGAGCAGGGGAGGAGAGCCCATGACAATCCTGAAATCGTTCGTCGCGGCAGCATTTGCCGCGGTTCTGTCCAGCCTGCCGGCGCTCGCCGAGCCGGCTGTCGTGCGCGCCGCGCTCCAGCTTTCGGGCACCGTGAACTGGGAAGTCGATACGATCCGTCACTACGGTTTCGACACGGCGAACGGCTTTACGATGGAGGTGATGGACATTGCCGGCGCTCCCGCGGCCCAGATTGCGCTTGCCGGAGGCGAGGTGGACGTCATTGTCTCCGACTGGCTTTGGGTGGCGCGGGAGCGGGCCGCCGGCCGCGACGTCGTGTTCATTCCCTATTCGCGTGCGGTCGGCGGCCTGATGGTGCCGGCGGACAGCACGGCAAAAAGCCTTGCCGACCTGAAAGGCCAGAAGATCGGCGTCGCCGGCAGCCCGATCGACAAGAGCTGGCTGATCCTGCGCGCCTATGCGCAGAAGGTGGAGCATTTTGATCTTTCCGGCACGACCGAGCAGGTCTTCGGCGCGCCGCCGCTGATCTACAAAGCCGCCCTCGACGGCGAGGTGCAGGGCGCCCTCAACTTCTGGAATTTTGGCGCACGCATGCAGGCGGCGGGCATGCGCACGCTGGTCGGCGTCGACGAGGCCGCGAAAGCCCTCGGCCTCGATCCGGAGACCCCGCTGATCGGCTACGTCGTGCGGGGCGACATCCTGAAGAGCCATCCCGGACTGGGCGAAGCGATCGCCACCGCTTCGCGCCAGGCGAAGGACAAGCTTGCCGCCGATCCGGCGGCATGGGAGCGCATTCGGCCGATGATGCGGGCGGAGACCGATGCGGAATTCGAAGCGCTGAAGGCGGGTTTCCTCGCGGGCACGCCAGAAAGGCGCGTGGTGGATGAAAAGGCGGCCGCACGCATGCTGGCCCTCATGACCGAACTTGGCGGTGCCGATCTGGTCGGCGACCTGAAAGAGCTGCCCGATGGCGTCTTCCACCACCCCGGCAGTTGAGCCCGTCCTCACGCTCGACCTTGAACGCGGCGGGCCGGGCGGTGTGCTCGGCCCGATGAGGCTTTCGCTGGCGCCGGGCGAGACTGTGGCCTTGACCGGGCCTTCCGGCGTCGGAAAAACCTCGCTGCTGCGCGTCGTCGCTGGCCTCGACCGCGGTTTTCGCGGGCGACGGGAGGCCACGGCGCGGCTTGCCATGGTGTTCCAGGAACCGGTGCTTTTGCCGTGGCGGACCGCGATCGAAAACCTCACCATCGTCGCGCGCATCTCCCCTGAAGAGGCGCGGCATTGGCTTGAGGCCGTGGAGCTCGGCGGTCTCGGCGAACGTTTTCCCGGCATGCTTTCCCTCGGCCAGCAGCGGCGCCTGTCGCTGGCGCGCGCCTTTGCCTCTAAGCCCGATCTTCTCCTGATGGACGAGCCCTTTGTCAGCCTGGACCCGGCGCTTGCCGGCGACATGATGGGCCTTTTCGAGCGCCTGATCGCGAAGCGGCCCTGTGCGACGCTGCTCGTCACCCATGTCCGCGCGGAAGCGGAGCGGCTCGCCGGGCGTATCCTCCGGCTTGAGGGACGTCCCGCGCGGATCGTCGAGGAGGATCAGAAGGCCGGGGCGTATTTCCAGTTGTCGGCGTCCGGCGTCACGACATCGAGGTCGTAGTCGGCGGCGCGCAGGCGCTTTGCGGTGGGAAGGCCGCTGCGGGCCGCCTCGTCGATATACTGACGGCCGAGTGCGCGGTTTTCCATCACGCCGCGGCCCCGCATCAGGTCGAGCCCGTAGTTCAGCTTGCCGATCGGATCGCCGGCCTCCGCGGCCCGGCGGTCCCACTCGGCCGCCTTATCGGGGTCTTCCGGGCCGCCGAGGCCGTTGTCGTCAAGCTGGGACATCCAGGTCATGGCGTGCGTCCACCCGGCTGCGGCGCACCGCTCGAAAAGTTCGCGCGCCATTTCGTGGCGGCCCGATTTGGTGATGTAGTAGCCGGTCGCGCAGATGGTCATGCTCGTCCGTCCTTCCGCCACGTCTTTCATGACGCGGTTGAGCGTCAGCTCTTCGGGATTAAGCGTGCCGCCGGCAGTCTCCGTCTGGGACAGGGCGGTGTTGGCGGATATCAGCAGAAGGCCGGCGGCGAGGGTGGCAAGGCGCATGGCAATTCTCCTTTGCGGCCTTGGTCAGGCCTTTCGCGCGGTGAGCCCGCGGGCGGGATCGTAGCCCCAGACGGCGACGAGCCCGAAGACGGCGAAAGCGGCGAGCGTGACGGCCAGCGCTGTCAGGTTGCCCTTCGCATAGAGCGCGAAGCGGATGAGTTCGACGGCATGGGTGAAGGGGTTCAGCGCGCACAGGTCCCGCAGCCTCGGAGAGGCCTCGGCCATTTTCCACAGCGGATAGAGCGCGGAGGACAGGAAGAACATCGGGAAGATGACGAAGTTCATCACGCCGGCAAAGTTTTCCAGCTGCCGGATGAAGGAGGAGAGGAGCAGCCCGAGCGCGCCCAGCATCATCGCGCTGGCGGCCATCGCTGGCGCTGCGGCCAGGTAGCCGAGCAATGGAAAGCGGATGCCATAAAGTGCGGCGATCGCCAGGAAGGCATAGGCCTGCAACATGGCGATCAGGCTGCCGGCGAGAAGCCGGCAGAACAGCAGCCACCAGCGCGGCAAGGGCGCCGTCAGCAACAGCCGCATCGATCCCATCTCCCGGTCATAGACGAGGCTCAACGAGGATTGCATGCCGCTGAACAGCAGGATCATGCCCACCAGCCCGGGCACGATGTAGATCTCGTAGGTGATGTAGGTCTGGTAGGGCGGGGTGATCGAAAGACCGAGCGCCGCCCGGAAACCGGCGGCGAAGACGAAGAGCCAGACGAGCGGCCGCACAAGCGCTGCAATCAACCGCCCGCGCTGGCCGAGAAACCGCAGCGCCTCGCGGTGGATGATCGCGCGCAGCGCAATGAAGGGGTGCGATCTGAAGAACACGGTGGGTGCCGAGTTCACGCTTGGAAATGCCCCCGCCGTCATGGCCGATCTCCGGTGAGCGCAAGAAATCGGCCGGTCAAATCCGTACCGCCAATGTCTCCGGCTTCGCCATCGGCCAGCACCCGGCCGTGGTGCAGGATGACGAGCCGGTCCTGCGGGCGCACCTCGTCCACCAGATGGGTCGCCCACAGCACCGTCAGCCCTCCGGAAGCAAGATCGTGCACGTGCTGCGTGATGGCGGCGCGCGAGGCTGCATCCAGCCCCACCGTCGGCTCGTCCAGTAGCAGCACGTCGGGCCGGTGGATGAGGGCACGCGCGATTTCCATGCGCCGGCGGTGCCCGCCGTTCAGCCTTGCGGCCTTCTCCTCCGCCCGCTCCGCCATGCCGAGCCGCTCCAGCGCTGCCATGGCGCGCGTCTCCGCCTCCCGTCCGAAGAGCCCGTGCAAGGCTGCGAAGTAGAGCAGGTTGCGCCTGACGGTCAGGTCCGGATCGAGCGTGGAGGCCTGGAACACGACGCCCATGCGGGCAAGGGCGGCGCGCGGCGCGCGGGCCATGTCATGGCCGGCGATCGCGATGCGGCCGGTGTGCGGCGTGAAGAGCCGCGTGAGCATACCGAACAGTGTCGATTTTCCGGCGCCGTTCGGCCCGAGCAGCGCGCAGAAGCGGCCGCGTTCGACGGTAAAGGACACACCGTCGAGGGCGCGCCGGGCGCCCCAGTCGTGGCTGATGTCCTCTACCGTCAAGCCGCTCATGTGTTGCTCATTCTATGGTGATCGAGACCTGTTGCGTATCGCCCGTGCTGCCGGGCACCTTGAGGTGATAACTCCCCGGCTTGATCGCGATGAAGCTGATCTCCGCTTCGCCCGCCTCGTCGAATTCGATGGAATCGACGCCGAGCGGCCGGATCTCGATGCCCTCGATGACGATCTCGTTGACCCAGACGGCGCGGAAGAAACCGGCGCCCTCCAGCGCCAGTTCCTGGCTGCCGTCCGCCTTGATTTCCAGCGTGTAATATTTGCCGGATTTCAGCGTCAGCGCGCCCTTGGCAACCGGCTGGCCTGCCGAGAGGGTGAGTTCGGGCAACGCTTCGCGATTGGATTTGGACAGGATGCCGGCAAGGCCCATGCCGGCTTCGGCCTTGTTGTCGTCGTCGTCCGCCAGCGCCACGAACGGCACGGCGACAAGCGCGATGGCGGTCAGGATTGCTCTTTTCATGATGTCCTCCCTCTTCGACTGTTATGGCCGGCTCGCCGCGCCCCAGGGGAAGCGGCCAACCTTGATGGATTTCACGGGTTCCAGCGAGGCGACGTCGATGACGGTCACGTCGCCGGAGACGCCGTTGGTGGTGAAAAGCTGCGTGTGGTCCGGCGAGAAGGCGAGGTGCCAGACCCGACGGCCGACCAGGACGTAGGACTTGACCGCGAACGTATCGGCATCGATCACCGCGACATGGTTGGCAGGGCCAAGGGCGACGAAGGCCATCTTGCCGTCCGGCGTGAACTCGAAGCCGACGGGCTGGACGAGGTCGGCATTGACGCCGGTGATCTCGAAGCGGATCTTGGCTTTTTCCGCCTGCGTGGCCACGTCGAAGACGGTGATCGTGCCGCCGATTTCGGACGAGACCCAGAGCTCTGTTCCGCCCTTGGCAAACTCGGCATGGCGTGGACGGGAATCGACGAGCGTGTTGGCGAAGATCTTTTTGGTGCCGGTGTCGATCCAGTGCGCCATGTTCGTCGTTTCCGACGTGGTGATGACGATCTTGCCATCCGGCGAGACCGCCATGCCTTCCGGCTCGATGCCGACATTGACCTGCGCCACGACCTGCCGGGTCTCGACATCGACGACCGTCGTCACGGCATCGTCCTCGTTGGCGATCCATAAATGCTTGTCGTCCGGGGCGAGCACGAACTGCTCGGGGTCCTCGCCGGAGGGCAGGTCGTGCAGGATCTCGCCGGTTGCGGGGTCCATCACCTGCACCGTGTCGCTGTCGGAGGCGCAGATATAGACGCGGCTGTGGTCGGAATTGAAGGTGATGCCGCGCGGACGCTCGCCGGTCTTGATGGTGCGCACCATTTCCAGCGTCTGCGTATCGATCACGGAAATCGTGTCGTCCTTCTCGTTCGTCACCCAGATCTCTCCGGCAAGTGCCTGAAGCGGCATGGCGGCCAGCATGGGCGCGATCAGCAGGGCCGGAAATTTCATCTCATCCTCCAAAGGCGGTGCAGGTGCTCTCGGGCCGGTCGAGGCCCAGCGTGTCCATTTCGTTGGTCTGGTGCAGGTAGCCGTCGAGCGGCGCGAGTTCGACCAGCGCGCGCGCATTGACCACCGCCATCGGCTGGCGCAGTTGGCCATCCCAGTCGCGATACGTGAGGCTGCGGCCCTTGAAGCCGTCGAGGGCGAATTTTTTAGACAGGATGAAGGTGCGTAGTACCGAGGGATCGGCGGAATTGGTTCGCGTGACGGCCTCGCCGATGGTGCGTAGCGCCGTCCAGGCGGCATAGTCGCGCGAGCCCATCTCGCGCCCCGCCGCCTTTTCGAAGCGGTTCTGGAGCTGCACGGCGGCCCACTGTTCCAGCACCGGCGCCCAGCCCTCGCCGCGTAGGCCATCCGAGCCCGCGACCGGTCGCGGCAGCCAAGTATTGTCCTGAACGTAACGCGCGAAATCGTCGGCCTCGTCGGCGATCAGCAGGATGTCGTGGTCGGGAAAATCCTGGGTGAAGAGGGGGATTTCCTGGCCGGCGGCGCGCCGCAGGTCCGTGTCGAACGTCCAGTCCTTCGCGGCGAGGATCTCGACGCCGAATTTTTGCGCGGAGGCGCGCAGCGTGTCGGCGAAGGCGCGGTCCTCCGGCTTCGGTCCGACGATCAGCACCGTGCGGGTCCAGCGCCGCGCCTTTAGCACCTGCATCAGCGCGTCCGTGCGCATGGCATCCTCCGCCATGGTGTGCAGCACGTTGGCGCGGCAATCCGCGTCCCGCAGCCGCCGCGCGCCGGAGGAGACGTTGAAGAGGAGCGCGCCCTTGGCTTCCGGCAGGTCGGCCACGGCGAGAATGCCTTCGGGCGGCGCGTCGATGAACAGGATTTTCGACGTGGCAAGCGCCTTGCGGGCGGCGTCGAGGAAGTCGCCATCGGGTTCGACCGACAGCAATGCGAGGCTATAGTCGTGGCCCATGAAGCTGCCGGTGGTCTTGGTGTCGGTCAGCGCCACCTCCGCGCCCGCAATTCCGCGGTCTTCCGGAATCGGGTCGAGATTGGAAAGCACCGGCGGCGCCTGCATCTCCTGGCGGAGATAGGTCATCGATATCGCAATGTCGGCTGCGGCAGGGTATGCCCAGCAGAAAGCCGCGGCCGCAAGCCACAAGCCTTTCCGGCTCGCTTTGAAGCATTCCCGCATGTCGCATCCTCCCGCAACAACCATGTCGCCATGGGGGAAAGCTAGAAATACGACCTTGGTGCCATGCGCCGCCGCGACCTAGGTCGCATATCGCGCCGCGCCCGTGCTGCCTTACAAAATGCGCAGTTGGAAATGCGAAGGAGGACGGCATGTCGGCCAACATCATTCGCGGCGGGGTCGCCGCATTCATTCTCATGGCGACGACGAGCCTGGTGATTGCGCATGGCGATGTCGCGCCGCAACCGGTCAATACCGATGCGCTGCCCGAGGTGGGCGAGGAGTGGCTGACCGAAAACCCCTATCGCGAGGCGAAGATCGGCCATGAGGCCTGGTTGAAAGCCGTCGAGATCGGCGCCTCGGGCTATACCCAGAACTGCGCGCGCTGTCATGGCTTGGGTGCAGTGTCCGGCGGGCTTGCGCCGGACCTGCGCTTTCTGGAAGCGGAAGAGGTTGGCGACGAGTGGTTCGTGGAGCGCTTCCGTCACGGTTATACGCAGGACGGCACGACCAAGATGCCGGCCTTCGGCGACATTCTTGGCCAGAAGGCCGCCTGGGCGATCCGCACCTATGTGGAGACACGGCCGGAGGATGGTGCGCTCGACGCCCACGCCAAGCGCCTCCATGAAATCCGCGACGAACTCGGCAGCGGCAAGGTGGCCGATACGGGCGCGATCAAGAAGGAGCTGGAGACGATCGCGACCGAAGTGAAGACCGCCTCCGGCGCGCCGGTTGCCGACAGCGTCACCTATGAGGCCGCGCGCATCCTGTCGGACAAGCCGGAAAGCTGGAAGAAGGCGGCCGAGGTGCTGACGGTCGGCCTTTCGGCCACGCAGTAACCCGCCATGCTGCGCCGTACACTTCTGGCCATGGTCCTCGGCGTCGCCCTTCCGGGCGGCGCTTTTGCGCGTTGCGAGGACTATGTGCCGCAGGCCAAGCCGCAGAACACCTTCGCGCAGGATGTCGGGCGCGAATTCGACCGGATCATCGAGGACGGCTGGATCGAGTTCGCCGTCTACGAGAATTATGCCCCCTGGTCCTACGAAGAGAAGGGCAAGGCTGTCGGCGTGGATATCGAGATCGGCCGGCTGGTTGCGAAGGCCCTCGGCGTCGAGGCGAAATTCCGCCTTGTCGCGGCCGGCGAGAATCTCGAAGCCGATCTGTTGAATTATGTCTGGAAGGGCGCTGCCGTCGGCGGGCGGGTCAGCGACGTGATGCTGCATGTGCCCTATGACAGCGCGCTTGTCTGTCGTATCGAGCAGGTGAGCTTTACCGGGAAATACGCCAGGGAAAGCATCGCCATCGCCTATCGCGCGTCCGACTATGAAGAGAAGGCGCCGACCCCGCCCTTCTTCCGGTTCGACGCGGTGGCGGTCGAAAACGACGCGATCTCGGACTTTTACCTGACGTCCCTGATCGGCCCGGTGGACAAGATCCATCGCTATCGCTCGACCGCTGCGGCGATGGACGGCCTGGCGGACGGCGACACCAAGGCGGCGATGGGGCCGCGCGCGGAGCTGGAAGCCGGGCTCGTGCGCCATCCGGATGCCGGGCTGAAGGTCCATTCTCTGCCGCTTGTCGGCTTTGCGCGTGGAAGCTGGACAATCGGCGTGGGCGTGAATTTCCAGCACAAGGACCTCGCCTATGCCGTCGACGAGGCGATCGAAAAAGCGCTTGCCGACGGGGAAATCGCGCGGGTTTTCGAGGCGCATGGCCTGACCTTCACGCCGCCGGAACGATAGTCTCAGAAGGTCGAAACATCGCCGGCCTCATCGACCGCGGTGACCCGCGTGATGCCGGGAACACGACGCAGGGTCGCGTGGATCTCGTCGCGTGTCATCAGGCAGAAGGCGGTCGAAAAGCCGTCCGCCATGGCGGCACTTTCTCCCTCCACCGAGATGGTCGACCAGCAGGGCCGCTCACCATGGGGTCCGAGAATATGGAAGCCGGTGCCGAGCATCATGGCCGAAGGGATTGAGGTCGCAATGGCGTTGCCGGCGAGGCGACGCGTGGCGATCTGGCCCAGGGCCGGATCTTCGACGGATACGCTGAAGGGACCGCCGATGGCGGCAAATTCCCCCATGTCCACGAGCGCCTGCGCATAGCCTTCCGCCAATAGCAGACGGCGGACCCGATCAGCCGCGTAGCCCTGCGCGATGCCGTTCAAGGTCAGCGCTTGGCCGTGAGCAAGCTGGATGGACGACCCGATACGCACCCGCTCCCAACCGATCGCGGCCTGTGCTTCGGTGGTGTCGCGCCCTTCGGCGAGCGCGCGCCAGAGGGGCTGCACCGTTGGGTCAAAACGACTAGCTGTTGCCTGATGGACGTGGTTGGCGAGGCGTAGGAGATCGAGAAGAGCCGGCGGCGGATCGTCCAGATGGCCCACGGCATTGAGCCTGCTGAGGGCCGATCCGGTTTTGAACAGGCTGGCGACGGCCTCGACTTCGGCAATTGTGCTGCCAATCCGTCCGACGATATCCTGCGCAAGGCCGCGCGGTCCGCGCAGATCCACCCGAACCGTGCCACCAAGCATGTCTGCCTGCCAAGTCGTGTTTTCAGCGCGGGCAGCGCCGGAAAACGCAGCCGCCGCGGCAATGAAGAGGAACCGTCGTCGTTTCATACCCGTGCCTCCACCTTGGCAAGCGTTTGGATTGGCGCACGCTTTCGCTGCGCCAGCACCAACGGCACGCATTGCTGCGCGTCATCGTGGATGGAAACACAGTCGAGACACTGGAAACACTCGCTGTAGGCGATCTCGCCCGTCTTGCGGATGGCGCCGTAGGGGCAGCGCACCCGGCAGAGCTGACAGGGCGAACCGCATTCGGCGCGGCGGGCTATCCAGGAGCGGGTGCGCAACAGGCCGCCGAGCGCCATGACCGCGCCGAGAGGGCAGACATAGCGGCAGAAGCCCTTGAAGGTCGTTGCCGCGAGGAGCAGCCAGAAGACGGCATAGGCGACATAGTACCATTCGCGCTGGAAGAGCGTGGTGACCGCCGTCTTGAAGGGCTCGATCTCGGCTGCGGTTTCAATCTTTTCGGGCGCAAGAAAGGTGACGGCGACCAGGCCGGCGAGCGAAATCCATGCGCCGGCCTTCAGACGCCTGTCCCAGAGGGGCGAGGGGTTCCATTGCGGCAGCCGAAGCAGGCGGCCGGCATGGTGGGCGAATTCCTGCATCGCGCCGAACGGGCAGAGCCATCCGCAAAAGAGGCCGCGTCCCCACAGGACAAATCCAAGGATGGCGGCGCCCCAGATCATCAGGGAGAAAGGATCGTAGAGCAGGACCGCCAGGCTGCCGCCGCCGTTTGCGGCCCGAAGTGCCGCGAGCGGCGTGACGATCGAAAGCTGGCCCTGGCCCCACCAGCCCACGAAGCCGATCATCAGGCCCAGAAAGGCCAGCCGTGCCGGGCGCAGCACCGTCGGCGCCGCGAGCCGGTGCATGCCGGGGCCGACTGCGCCGATCAAGCCCGCAAGCAGGATGCCAAGCCCGGCAACATCCCATTTTCGGTCGACGATGGCGGCCTGCCAGGGCGGCAGCGCCTTTGACGTTTGCGGCCGCAGGAAGAAAGCGGGGTCAGCCTTCAGGGCGAGCGGAAAATGGACCGAGCCCATTTCCGGCTTCAGCATGCCGTGGGCGCGCACGGCCTGGGCGGAGAGTATCCAGTCGCGCGTGGGGTCGAAACCGAGGCGCCGGTCGATCCTCAGGATCATCGTCGTGCCCTGCGGCACATCCCGCCGCGTCTCGACCATCATGTCGGCATCGCGAAGGGCGACCGGCAGGTCGTCCTGTACGGCCGCAAGCCGGTCCGGCGCGGTGTTGCGCACGAAGTCCGCCGAGACCAGCCCGTGGCGACCGCCATCGATGACGAGCATGGGCTCGTCGTCCGGCGATACGCGCAGCAGGCGTTGAAGATCGGCGAAACTCTCCTCGCTCAGGACGGCCCGGGCGATGGACGGCGGACCGATGTCGACCACCCACAGATCGAGGAACAGGCCTTGCGGGTCGTTCGCCGCCTCGGGATCGTCGCGCGCCCAGATCGTCGCCTTGAAGCCGTCGTCGAGTTCGGCGTTGGTTACCTTCAGGTTGCGGGCCAGCCCTCGCTTGACCAGTTCCGCCCAGTCGAGCGTTTCGTCTATCGATGGATCGGGGCGTACCGGCGGACCGCTTGCTACGCCCTGCATCTTCTCGCGCGCGACGGCGAGCGTTGCGGCGAGGATCGATTCGTGTGCGATGCGAACGGAGGCCGTGGCCTTCGTCACCCCATCGAGATAGACGAGGTCGGAGCCGCCCCCGGCCTCGCCATACGGCGTGCCGACGACGAGTGCTTCCCGGATCGAATGGCCGCGATATTGTTCGAGGAACGCACGCAGCGGCGCTTCCCCCAGGCCGGAAACGAAGATCGGCTCATTGTGTGAAATCAGGCGTACATCGAGAAAGCGGCCGTCACGGTCGATCGTCACGAGCATGTTGATGGGCGCGCCGGAAAAGCCCGGAAGCGGCGCCAGCGGACCGGTCTCGAAAACGTAACCCGCCTCCGCGCCGCCGGAATTCAGCAACGTCCAGACACCCTTGTCATTCACCGGCTCGCCGAGCGCGTAGGGCGGCACGATCAGGCCTGCAAGCGCGTCACGATCGAGCGGTGCCGCGCCGGCCATACCGGCGCAGGCGAACAGGCTGAAAACGAGAAAGCTCAGCAGGGCAAAGCGTCGTCTCATGGCGCGATCCTCCCAGCCCGATCTCTACGCGCCAGGCGAGAGGCCGCCATACGACCAAGGTCGCGGATCGGGCGAACGCCCCGGCGGCTATATTCGGGCCGGGAGAATTCGCATGTCTGAGAAGAGCCTCGACGACCGCTTGCAGGGGAGCGTGTTCCTTCTTTCCCTCGGCCTGTTCGGTTTGTTCTGGGCAGCGCTCGCCGTGCTGAAGGCCGATCCGACCGTCCTGCCGGGGCCTGTCGAGGTCGCGCGGGTCTTCTGGTCTGAAACGGCTGCCGGACGCTTGCCGAAAGAACTGATGGCGACACTCTTGCGCGTGGCCGTCTCCTTCGGGCTTGCCATGGTGGCGGGCTCGCTGCTGGGTTTCCTGCTTGGCCGCCACAGGGCGCTCAACCGCTGGGCCGATCCATGGGTGACGATCTTCATGAACCTGCCGGCGCTGGTCCTGATCGTGCTCTGCTATCTGTGGATCGGCCTCAACGAGCTTGCGGCGATTGTCGCGGTGACCCTCAACAAGACGGCAATGGTCATGGTCACCGTGCGCCAGGGCGTAAAGTCCTTCGATCCAGCCCTCGAAGACCTGGCATTCGTCGCCCGTCTTTCGCCCCGGGAGCGGCTTCGGCATCTCATCCTGCCGCAACTCGCTCCATGGCTGGCGGTCGCCGCGCGCAACGGGATCGCCGTCATCTGGAAGATCGTCCTCGTCGTCGAATTCCTCGGCCGGTCAAACGGCATCGGCTTTCGTATCCACCTCTATTTCCAGCAATTCCAGACCGCGCATGTGATCGCCTATTCTCTCGCTTTCGTGGGTGTCATGCTGATCGTGGAGCATGCGCTCGTTCAGCCGTGGGAAGCACGTTCGGTCGCTTGGAAAAGTGAAGCGGGACAACGCCCTTGATAAGCCCGTTGCCTGGATCCTTTTCTCAAAAATAAAAATCAGGATTTTCGTTTCCGTGGTATGCTGAATTCGGTTTTAAAGCTCCGGATGCCGCACGGTATCGATGGGATTCTGCAATTCTGAGCTTCATTTTTTCCCTCGATTTCCAAAATACTCGCCGATTTCTTTGTGTCCGAGAAGAAATCCGGATTTTTCGCTTTCCCTCAACTTGGTGATTGGGAGCCTCTTCGCAGATCGACGCGCAAACTTCGTGTCGAGGAGATGGCCCATTCACCTATCGCAAGGAGCTTTCATGAGTCTCAGTTTTCCAAACCAAAGCCGCAGCTATGAAGAGGCCGGCAAGCGCATTCGCTTCATCGGTCATGACGGCATGTTCGAAATCTCGTTTTTCGCCGGGTCCGACCTTTTTCCGGGCGCGACCTCCGAAGCCGGTTGCCTAAGAGCTTTCGACGATGCCCGCGTCTCCATCTACCAGGCGGCGCGGCGCGCCTATTCCGGCGCCCGCAAGCCGATCTATGTCCTGACACGCGCCGATTTCGGTTGATGGCCGAACAGATCGCCGCCGGACCTGCGTAAAAAAAGCCCGGCCCTCTCTTGCGCGATCTGTCACTTAGTGACATAACGATCTGGCACTAAGTGACAGGGAGACGGCGATCGAACGTTCGAAAACGGAAGAAGCTCGGCTACTGGTCTCACGCCATGCGGCGGATCTGTTCTGGCGGCACGGTGTGGACGGCACGAGCGGGGATGACATCGCTGCAGCATCGGGCGTGTCGAAACGCACGGTGTGGCGCTATTTCCGCTCGAAGGAAGCCTGCGTCGAGCCGCTGCTTCTGGTGACGGAATTGCGATTTGTCGCGTTGTTCCGGGAGTGGCCCCGCGACGTTTCCATAGAGACCTTCCTCTATGCTGCGATGAAGTCGTTTATCGAGGGCGAACAGGCCGTTCGCGACGGCGTTGCGGCCGCCCGGATCGTCGCGCTTCTTCCAAAGGAGCCGGCGCTGAGATCGGCCTGGTTGATGGCGTGCAGCCAGGCGGAAGTGGAGTTTACGCAGATCGTCGCCAGGCGCATCGGCCGATCGCCCGACGACTTCGAGGTGAAGCTCTGCGCGGCGACTGCCATGGCCGCCATGCGGCTGGTCGATGAAGACATCAGTTCGGCCGCAGTCAACAAGGGCCAGAAATTCGAACTGGACGAAGTGACCGAAAGGATCGCTTCTGCCATCCGTGCGGCCAGCACTCTGCCGATCTGCGACCCCGTCGAGTGAGGCACCTGGCGCGCTTACCCGTTTCGCATCGACACGGCTGACGCGAAACCACCGAAAAAACGGAGACACAACGCTGAAGATCCATAAAGCCCGGCATTTCGGGCTCGCTTCCGGCTGCCTGGATGAAACTCAGGCGCAAGACCGCCCACACTCCGTGGGCGCTATCGATCTGCCCTGCATTTGCTAACGAGGATACGCTTTTGACCTACCCCGAAACCAAACGTGTCGATGTCGTCGACAATCACTTCGGCACGACAATAGCCGATCCCTACCGCTGGTTGGAGAACGACGTCCGTCGCGATCCGGACGTCGCCGCCTGGATCGATGCACAAAACCGCATTACCCGGTCGCATCTTGCGGACCTGCCTGGACGGGAGGTTTTTCGTGCGCGGCTGACCGAACTGTTCGATTTCGAGCGCCTCACCGCTCCCGACAAGAAAGGCAACCGCTATTTCTTTACCCGCAATTCCGGCCTCGCCAACCAGGAGACCCTTGTCGTGCGCGAAGGCTTGGACGGGCAGGACCGTGTGCTGATCGATCCCAATAGCTGGTCGGAGGATGGCGCGAACGCGCTGGCGGAGTGGTCGGCGTCGGAGGACGGGTCGCGTGTCGCCTTCGCGACGCAGGAGGGCGGTACGGACTGGCGAACCATCCGCGTCCTGGATGTCGAAACCGGAACGTTGTTGGAGGACGAGATCGCGTGGGTTCGGTTTACGTCCATTTCCTGGGCGACGGACGGAACGGGCTTCTTCTACTCCCGCTTTCCCGAACCGGAAAAGGGAAAGGTTTTCGAGGCGACCGTCGCAGGGCATGCGGTCTATTTCCACGCGCTCGGAACGCCCCAGTCCCAGGACCGGCTCGTCTACGCTACGCCCGAGCAGCCACATCTCCTTCATTTTGCCGGCGTCACCGAGGATGGCCGCTATGTCATCACCTACTCCTCGCCCGGTTCCGGCGGCAGCGCGCTGACGGTGTTGGACCTGACGGGCGAGGATCGGAAGCCCCATGCCCTCGTGGAGGATTTCGAGCACTACTGGTCCGTTGTCGGAAATGTCGGGACGAAGCTCTTTCTCACCACGCAGAAGGGTGCGGAACGCGGGAAGATCGTGGCGCTGGACCTCGGTGACACACAGCCCCAATTTACCGACATTGTCGCGGAGAACGAGGCGGTCCTCAGCAGCGCATCCCTGCTCGGCGGCCGGCTCATCGTCTGCTATTTCGTCGATGCCAAGACGAAGATCGAGCGTTTCAAGCTCGACGGAACGCCGGATGGCGTCATCGACCTTCCCGGCATTGGTAGCGCCGGAGGGTTTCATGGACGCGCGGCGGATGACGAAGCCTTCTTCGTCTTCACCAGCCACAATGCGCCCACCACGATCTACCGCTACGACGTGACCACGAATACAAAGTCTCCTTGGGCGGAGCCGAAAGTGGCGATCGACCTGGATCGCATCGTCGTCGAGCAGCGCTTCTATGCCTCGAAGGACGGCACGAAGGTGCCCATGTTCATCGTCCGACGCAAAGACGTCACCGGTCCCGCGCCGACCCTGCTGTATGGCTATGGGGGTTTTGCCATCAGCATGATCCCCTTCTACTCGCCCGCCTCGTTGGCGTGGGTGGAGCAAGGCGGCGCTTTCGCCGTCGCCAGCATCCGGGGCGGTGGGGAGTACGGCAAGTCCTGGCACGATGCGGGGCGTCGCGAGAACAAGCAGAACGTCTTCGACGATTTCATCGCGGCCGGCGAATATTTGAAGGCTGAAGGCATAACGCCGCCAGACGGTCTCGCCATCCAGGGTGAGTCGAACGGTGGTCTTCTGGTCGGCGCCGTGGTGAACCAGCGTCCGGACCTTTTCGCGGCGGCCCTTCCCGGCGTCGGTGTCATGGACATGCTGCGCTTCCATCGCTTCACCGGCGGGCAATTATGGATGCAGGACTTCGGAGACCCGGCGAAGGAGCGCGATTTCCGCAACCTCCTGTCCTACTCGCCCTATCACACTATCCAGGCGAACGGAGCGTATCCGGCGATCCTCGTGACGACGGCAGATACCGACGACCGCGTCGTTCCGGGTCACAGCTTCAAATATGTCGCAGCCTTGCAGGCCGCCGATCTGGGTGCCCGTCCGCGCCTGTTGCGCGTCGATACCCGCGCCGGCCACGGCGCCGGAAAACCAACCGACAAGATGATCGAGGAATTTGCCGACATGTGGGCCTTCGCGGCCCGATGGACGGGACTGGAAATAGAGACACGCACGTAACCGGTTTCGACAGAATTCGGCCGAAGAGCAATGCTGACCTCTCCAGGGACCTCAGGTGGTCGCTGGAGAGGCGCGCCGTGAAAAATTAAGGAGAGACGCCGCATGACGAAGAGTTGCCCCGTCCTGACGCCTGCCGAACGGCAAGTCGTCGATATCATCGAACGCGCCAAGCAGTCCATGACCGATACGGTTCTCAAAGCCCTGGAGACTGCCACGAAACAGGCCGCCGAAGAGATGCAGCGCGTCGGATCTCCGGAACACGCGCCGCCCTATGAGTATTTCGCCGCCGTGCTGCACCAACACATGTATTGTGTGATGTGCGGCGCAAATCCGGACACTTTTGAAGGCGGCGATCCTCGCATCGCTATCGACGTCATCCGAAACAGCCAGAACATCGCGAAACACTATTGGGGGGTCGATATCGAGCCCTATCCGCGCGAGCCTTCTTAAGGGGCTCTTGCCTATCGTTTCGCGAGGAGGTTCGTGATCTCGCGCCGGACGGCGACAAAATCGGCATCGTCGCGATGGCGCGGCCGCTCGCTGGTGATGTCGAAGATACTGGCGATGCGCCCGGGACGGGGCTCCATCACCACCACGCGATCGGATAGGTAGATCGCCTCTTCCACGTCATGCGTCACCATGACGACAGTGCTCTTTTCTCGCTCCCATATGGCGAGAAGCTCGTCTTGCAGATGGCTGCGCGTCAGGGAATCGAGTGCGCCGAGAGGTTCGTCCAGCAGCATCAGCGGCGGCCGCGGCGCCAGCCCGCGGGCGATCGCCGCGCGCTGCGACATGCCGCCCGACAGTTCATGGGGCAGTGCCTTCTCGAAGCCGGTCAGGCCGACGAGATCGATCAGATACTGCACGCGCTTCCGCTTTTCCGCCTCCGGGCCTGCGACGCTGTGAAGGCTGACGGCGATGTTCGTCTCCACGTCGAACCAGGGCAGCAGGCGATGATCCTGGAAAACGATGCCGCGTTTGAGGCTCGGCCGGTCGATCCTTTCGCCGTCGACCAATATCCGGCCGCTGTCCGGCAGGTCGAGGCCGGCCAGGAAGCGCAGGAGCGTGGACTTGCCGCAGCCGCTGGGGCCGACGATGCTGATAAACTCGCCGGGTTCGATGGCAAGCGACACATTGTCCAGCGCATGCACCGTGCGGTCGTCGACATGGAACGTCTTCGAGACATCCAGGATATTGACCGAGCCGGCTTGTGCCGCCTTGGGTCGCGAAAGAGTCAGGGCATCCGCCATGGTACGAGTCTCCTTGAGAGGCCGAGGACGAACCGGTCGAGCGCGATCCCTATGAGGGCGAGGAAAAGAACCCCGAGCAGGACCTGGTCCATGCGCGCATATTCGCGCGCGGCAGCGAGATAGGCGCCGAGGCCGTCTCCCATGCCGTTGATATAGCCGGTGCCGATCAGATATTCGGCGCCGAATGTACCGAGCCATGCGATGTTGAGCGAGAGCTCCGTTCCGGCAAGAATGGAGGGCACGGCGGCCGGGAAGATGATCTTGGTCAACATCGCGCGGCGGTCGAGTTCCACGACGCGGCCCACTTCGCGATAGGGCGCCGGCACGTTCTGGCAGCCCGCCTGCGCGCCGAGCGCCATCGGGAAAAACGCGCCGACGGCGATCAGCGTGATCTTCATGGCCTCCCCGTTGCCGAGCCAGGCGCTGAGCAGCGGGATCCACGCGAAGAGCGCGATCTGCCGCAGGCTGGAAATCGACGGGTCGAAAAGGCCGCGCGCGACGCCGGACAATCCGAGCAGCACGCCGGCAGCCAGCCCCAGCGTCGCGCCGATCACCCAGCCGGTGAGCGCGCGGAGCAGCGTCGCGAGCGCGGCGCCCGGAAGGGAGCCGTCTGCAAAACCTTCGTAGGCCGTGACGAGAACCTTGCCGGGCGAGACGAGAATATCGCTGTTCAGCGCGCCGAAAGCATCGAGCAGGGTCCAGAGAACAATCAGGGCCGCCGGCAGCACGAGTGCCCGCCAGATCAGTCCCGGGCGCGAAATGGGGGAGGTGGACGTCGTCATCGCCGTGCTCCTAAACCGCTGCCTTGAACGACCAGAGCGTCGTGCGATGCTGAAAGCGTGTCAGGGCATGATCGAGCGCCCAGCCGACGAGACCGATGACGATCATGGTGGCGAAGACCACGTCGAGCTGGAAGGCCTTGCGTCCCCACATCATCAGATAACCGAGGCCGGCGGCCGAAGAGATCATCTCGACAAGGATCAGCACTTTCCAGCCGCGGCTCATCGCCTGGCGCACACCGGTGAGGATCGACGGCAGGATGGACGGCCAGACCACCAGCCGCACGCGGGCAAACCACGAGAATTCCAGCGCGCGGGAGACGTCGTCGTATTTGCGCGGGCGGTTGCGGATGCCCTCATAGGCGCCCACCATCAAGGGCAGGAAGCATGTCTTGGCGATGAGAACGATCTTCAGCCCTTCGCCGATGCCGAAAACCAGCATGAAGAAGGGAAGCCAGCCGAGCGACGGCACCAGGCAGATGGCCCGCACCGTCGGGGCCACATAGATGTCCAGCGTCCGGAAAAGCCCGAAGCCGAGCCCGAAGAACAGGCCGAGCCCGCCACCGAGCGCCAGTCCGGCTGCGACGCGCCCCAGGCTGACGAGCAACTCGGCCGGGAGCTGCCCCGTCACCAGAAGATCGAGCGTGGTTTCGTAGACCAGCCGGGGATCGGGAAGGATCTGCTCCGCTAGCCATTCCTGATGCACGGCATAGGACCAGAGCGCCAGAAGTGCGATCGGTGGCACGATCCCCAGCAGGAACAGCTTGGCCCATCGGGGCAGCCGGAAGGCTGCGGCAGGATGCGAGGAAGCTTTGCCGGCCGCTCTCTCGAAAGGTGCTGCGGCGATCGATCCTGCGGTTTTGAAAGTCACATCGGACATTCTCTCTCCTTCCTTCCGCCGGCACAGCCGGGCGAAGCGTCAAGGCCGGGGAACTGGGTGAACGGGTTCGTCAGAACTGGACGGCCTTGCCGTCGGCCGCGCGGGGGGTCCAGAAGGCCTCGTAGCCGAGATCGGCAAGCGTCTTGGTCAGCAGGCCGTCCTTGATCCACTCGTCGACGTCGAACGGCTTGCGCACCAGCTTCTGCTCCAGCGTGAAGTCGAGCCCGGCCTTGATGTTCGCGCGGTAGAAATCGTCGAGCAGCGGACTGTTGCGGTCGCGCAGATCATCGCCCGCATAGTCGGCGACATAGCTTTCGCGCGGGGAGCCGGTGAGCGCGAAGATGTCGTAGAGTTTCTCCCGGTTCTCATCGAGGCTCGCGAAATGCGAGGCCTGGACGTAGCCGCGCAGGACCCGCGCGACGATCTCGGGATTGGCCTCGGCAAAGCTGTCGAGGACGGTGAAGGAGCCGAAGGTCGAGCCGGGGGCGGGACTGCCCTTGGTGCTGTAGAGAACCTCGACGAGCCCGCTCTTCACCAGCGCCAGAACCTGGTTGCCCTGGCCGAGCAGCGCGTCCACGTCGCCCGACTGGATCGCGGCGGTCTGGTCTGCGCCCTGGAGGTCGAAGATCTGGACGTCCTCGTTCTTGAGGCCCACGCCAGCCAGGATAAGCGAGAGCGAGAGTTCGAAGATCGTGCCGCGCTGGAAGGCGACCTTCTTGCCCTTGAGATCGGCAAGCGTCTTGATTCCGGCCGCGGGGCGCACGCCGACATAGGTCGGCGAAATGCCGGAGGCGGCGAGCACCGTGGTGCGCACGCCCGCGCCGCGGCCGACGACGTTCGGCAGGCCGCCGTAGCTTGCGAATTCGAGCTGGCGGTTGGCGAAGGCCTCGTTGATCGCGGGGCCGGTGCCGCGCGGGAACTGCCATTCGATGCGGATGCCGTCGGGCTCGAATTCCTTCTCAAGCAGCTCAAGCCCGCGCAGCACGCCGATCGAGCCGTTGCCATAGGGCCGGCCGGCCGCATTGCCCGGCCCCGCGAGCCGGATGACATCGGGCTTGGATTGCGCGCGGGTGATGGAGAATGTGGTGGGAAACACGGCCGCTGCCGCAGCCAATCCCAGAAAAGTCCTGCGTGTCGGTTGCATCGCCAAATCCTGTTCAAACCTCTACGGGGCAGGGCCGCCGGGATCGGCGACCGGTTTGCTCAATGATGATCGAGACGTTTCATGATCTCCGGCGTCGGCCGGGGGCGGCCGCCCCTGATCCAGCCGATCGACTTGCGATAGCTGCCAAAGATGTCCTTCGCCTCCAGCTCCGCGGAGGTGACGCCGGTGACTGCCGTCGTCAGCGGCGCCACGTAGAGCGCATCTTCGGGGCAGTAGACCTCGCACATGAAGCACGTCTGGCAATCGTCCTGGCGGGTGATCGTCGGAATGCCGCCGGGAACCGGATCGAAGACATTGGTCGGACAGACGTTGACGCAAATGTTGCAGCCGGTGCAACGATCCTCACTGATGACCTCGATCATGCCGCGAGAACCTCCAGCTCCGGCGAGGGCGCGCGCTCATGCCCGATCCAGACTTCGTCGAGACCGCCGGTCGTCGTGTAGTGAAGCTGGCTGTCGTCCTTCTGGGGGAAATCCTCGCGCTTGTGCATGCCGCGGCTTTCCTTCCGCGACAGGGCGCTGCGATACATCCAGCGTGCGGTGGCCAGCATCGCGACGCCTTCGCGGGTCCGCTGCGCCTCGTCGATCGTGGCGGACTGCGCCGTGCGGATGCCGGACCACAGGCCATCGAGCCGGCCGAGCGAATCCGTCAGCCGTTCGCCGGAGCGGAGATAGTTGCGGTCATAGGGCCAGACCTCGTCCTGCACCGTGCGCGTCAGGACAGCCGCGTCGATCGCCCTGCTCGATCCGTCGACGATACCGACGCCGCCGGCCCGTGCGAATTTGCGGGCGCGGCCGTGCAGGTGGCGGCCATGATCGCCGGCAGCACTGCCGGCCCAGAAGCCGGAGGACATCGCCCAAGCGGCATTGTGGCTGCCGCCGCCCGTGAAGGCGCCGCAAACGAGCTCGCGCGTCGCCGCATCGCCTGCTGCGTAGAGACCTGCAACGGTCGTCGCACAGCTATGGTCGACGATCCTCAGGCCGCCGGTGCCGCGGACCGTGCCTTCCAGCAGCAAGGTGACAGGGAAACGCTGCTTGAAGGGATCGATGCCCACCCGGTCGAGCGGCAGGAAGAAGTTCGGCTGGGCGTAGCGCATCGCCTGCTCGGTCTCCGCATCGGCCTTGTCGAGCTGCGCAAAGACGCGCTGCGACTGGAGCACGCGCGCGATCACGGACCGGCCGCCCTTCGAGGCAGCGCCGGGAATTGGCGAGCCGTCCTCGAAGGTAAAGGTCGCCCAATCGTAGAAGCGCGTCTTGGTGACCGAGCCGCCTTCGAGCGCCATCGCATAGGCAGTCGAGAATTCCATCCCCGAAAGCTCGGCGCCGAGCTCGGCTGCCAGCAGCAGTCCGTCACCGGTCAGGACGTTGCACCCGAGCGCCTTGCTGAGGAAGGCGCAGCCGCCGGTCGCGATGACCACGGCGCCGGCCCGGACCAGCCAGCTGTCGCCCCTTTGCCGACGGATACCCGCCGCACCTGCCACGGCGCCGCTTTCGTCGCGCAGCAATTCAAGCGCCGGGCTATGGTCGAGAATCTTGACGCCTGCGGATTTCGTGCGTTTCCGCATCAGCCGCATGTAGTCCGGACCATCGAGACTGGTCCTGATCGATCGGCCTTCGCCGTCGTCGCTGAACGGATAGCCCCATTGCGCGAGCTGGTTGACGTTGTCGTAGGTCCGGTCCAGCACGCGACGCATCCAGGCCGGGTCCGCCAGGCGGCCACCGAGGTCCCAGCGGCTGTTCATCGCTTTCGCGCGGCGGGCGGGATCCGGCGGCACATACCAGACACCCGTGCCCGACGGGGCGGTGGCGCCGGAGGAACCACAGAACCCCTTGTCGACGAGAACGACCCGGGCGCCTTTCGACGCGGCCGCGATGGCAGCCCACGTCCCTGCCGGGCCGCCGCCGATCACGAGAACATCGGCATCGAGCTCGAGTGATGCGGTGGGAACGTTTGTCGCGACGGTGTACGGAAATGCCATAATGTCTGTCTCCTATCGGCGCTTGAAGCAGGTTATCGAGCTTGCGAACCCAGGGATGACGCCGTGAGTATCGGCAATTGATCGACGCCGATATTATCTACTAAATCTATAGAATTAAGATATTATGGTGCGTTGCACCGACGGGGCGGGGAAAATGTTCCTCAAGGAGGCCGGCTAAAGCGGAGCCGGAATTTGCCTTGCGGGTTTCAGCAGGCACGGCTTCGCGACCTTGCAAAACGGGCTCAACGCGGACCCTTAAAATATAATAGGCCGAAGTCCCGCCTTTACGGAACATCGCGACCGTATCTTTGTTTCCCATAAATATCGAAAACAAGGGAGGGTGAGATGTTTCAGGCATCTCTCGGCGGCGGCTTCGGCGCGCAGGCCTACGGCTTGCGCGCCTCGATAAACGCCGCGGTCGCATATGACGAGCTCTGCGCTCAATACCGGCCTGAAATCAAGTTCGAGCCGCAGGCCATCATCATTCAGGGGCGAATTCCGCCCAGTGTGGTTCTGCGCATCCGCACGATCATCATAGAAATCGCCGGAACAGTTCCGGTCTGGGATCGAACGGTCTGGTTGGGGTAGGGACGATCGTGCGGCGAAGTTTTTTCGATTTTCAACGCGGCGGCCGGTGATGTGGAGAAGCCGCATCGGCAGCACACCGTGGCAAAGAGGATCAGGGCCGTGAGCGGCGCTGTCCTCGGCCTCCAGCATTGAAGGCACGCTGCGGCGCGTGATGTTCGGTGCGCCGTCCCACGCGCTCCGGCAAGAAAGCCGCCCTCCGTCAAGCTTCGCTTGTCCCGGCCATCCTGGCCGCTCCTCCTCTCACTATGCTCCTCCGGAATACTAGAAGCACCAGATAGTCTGATAATTCCGGCAGCGTCTTTGCTAGGAATGACCCAGCACGAAAGTTCGCGAGGATGGAGTCATGGAGCGGCCGATGAGTGAGATTGAGTATGACGTTTTGGTTGTGGGAGGGGGCAACGCGGCGCTGTGCGCGGCTTTGTCGGCGCGGGAGACTGGCGCCAGCGTGCTCGTTCTGGAACGTGCTCCCGAAGGCGAGCGCGGCGGCAACAGTTCCTATACCGAAGGCCTGATGCGCTTTGCCTATACGGGTTCGGATGACATCCGGGCCTTGTCACCGGACCTGACGCCCGAGGAGATGGACAGCGATTTCGGCAGCTACACCGAAGACATGTTCTTCGACGACATGGCGCGCATCACGCACAATCGCACCGATCCCGATCTCTGCGAAATCCTCGTGCGCCAGAGCAACGCCACCATGCACTGGATGGCGAAGCAGGGGGTGAAATTCTATCCGCAGTTCGGCCGCCAGTCCTTCAAGGTTGATGGCAAGTTCAAGTTCTGGGGCGGCGCGACGCTTGCTGCCTGGGGCGGCGGGCAGGGGTTGGTCGACTCGCTCTATGCGGCGGTGAAGAAGGCGGGCATCGACGTGCGCTACAATGCGTGGGTCCGCGAGCTGATCAGCTCGGATGCCGGCGTCGAGGGCGTTGTCGTCAAGCTCGACGGCGTGACGCAGCAGATCCGGGCGAAGTCGGTGGTGCTGGCCTGCGGCGGCTTCGAGGCAAACAGCGAGTGGCGCACCAAATATCTCGGCCCGGGCTGGGATCTTGCCAAGGTGCGCGGCAGCAAGTTTAATACCGGCGACGGGCTCGACATGGCGCTGAAAGTCGGCGCGCAGCCCAAGGGCAACTGGTCCGGCTGCCATGCCGTCGGCTGGGAGCGTTATGCCGAGGACTTCGGCGACCTCTCCGTCACGGGAGACTATGAGCGCGACAGCTATCCGTGGTCGATCATGGTGAACGCCACCGGCAAGCGCTTCCTCGACGAGGGCGCGGACATCCGCAACTACACCTATGCGAAATACGGCAAGGTCATTCTCGAACAGCCCGGGCAGTTCGCCTGGCAGATCTTCGATTCCACCGTCGTTCATCTCCTGCGGCCGGAATACAAGACCCGACGCGTCACCCGCGTGGTCGCCAATACGCTGGAGGAACTGGTCGACAAGATGGGGGATGTCGACCGCGAAACCTTCCTCAAGACGGTGCGCGACTATAATGCGTCGATCACGCGCGACGTGCCCTTCGACCCGACCGTGAAGGACGGGCGGCGCACCGACGGCCTGGATATTCCCAAGTCCAACTGGGCGAACCCCATCGAGACCGGTCCGTTCGAAGCCTATGCCGTGACCTGCGGCATCACCTTCACTTTCGGCGGCCTGCGTATCTCCACCGACGCCCAGGCGATCGATGGCGGCGAACAGGTGATCCCCGGCCTCTACGTGGCAGGCGAGCTGGTCGGCGGCCTGTTCTACTTCAACTATCCCGGTGCGACGGGCCTCATGAGCGGCGCGGTCTTCGGCCGCATCGCCGGGCGAAACGCCGCCATCGCGGCGCAGGCCAGCAAGGAAAGCGTCAGGGCAGCAAAGGTCTCGGCCATGTAATTCCGGCACTGGCCCGCCGGCAAAAGCTTATGAAAGGGAGGAAAACGTTGACCGCTTCAATGGGCACGACGAAGGTTGGCTTCGTCGGCATCGGAAACATGGGCCGGCCTATGGCGGCCAATCAGATTGCCGGCGGCTGGCAGCTCACGGTCTACGACGTGGACCGTGAGAAGGCGGATGCCTTCGCGGTAGAGCACGGATGCGGCAGCGCCCATTCGCTCGCCGAGCTTGGCGAGCGGTCGGACGTGGTCGTGCTGATGCTGCCGGATGGCAGGATCGTGCGCAACGTCGCGCTTGGCGATAGTGCCGGGAGCGACTGCCTGGTGCGCGGTTTGCAGGCGGGCACGACGATCGTCGACATGAGTTCGTCCGCACCGGTGGGCACGCGCGCACTTGGAGAGGACCTCCGCACGTTCGGCGTTGCCCTGCTCGATGCTCCGGTCTCCGGCGGCATGAAGGGCGCGATTGCCGCGAAGCTGTCGATCATGGTCGGTGGCGATCGCGCGCTGGCCGACCAACTCGATCCGCTTCTCGCGACGATGGGCAAGCGCTTCCATATCGGGCCGCTGGGCTCGGGCCATGCGGTCAAGGTCCTCAACAACTACGTTTCGGCCGCTGGTCTCGCGGCGGCGGCCGAAGCGCTCCTCGTCGCGCAACGCTTCGGCGTCGACGGCGAGGTTCTCATCGATGTGCTGAATGCCTCCACGGGGCGAAACAACAGCACGGAAAACAAGTTCAAGCAGTATGTTCTCAACAATGCCTATGATTCCGGCTTCGCACTGGAGCTGATGGTCAAGGACCTGAAGCTCGCAATGGACGTGGCCGATGCCTGCGAAGTTCCCGCCACGCTCGGTCATGCCTGCCTTCAGCTCTGGGAGGATGCGCGCGCGTGGAACGGCCCCAATGCCGACCACACGGAATTCGCGCGCTTCGTCACCGAAAGTGCGGCGAGCGCGAGCCCTGCCAAGGCAAGCCGATGAGCCACGACCTGAAAAACCGGCTGAAGAGCGGCGGGACGATTGCGGTCTGCAACACGGACTTTCCGACGCCACGCCTCGTCGAGTTTGTCGGTGGCCTCGGCTTCGATGCGGTTTTCATCGATTGCGAACATGCGAGCACCGATTTCAAGGAAGTAGAGGATCTTGCCCGGGCGGCGCGCGCATCGGGAATGGCGTCCATCGTGCGCCCCTGGTCCAACGAGATCGGGTTGATCAACCGCTATCTGAGCTGCGGCGTGGACGGCATCCAGGCCCCCCATGTCGACACGCCGGTTGAACTTGCGGCGATCGCCCATGGCATCACCCAATGGGAAGGCGACCATACCAAAAAGCTTTTCGTGGCGATGATCGAGTCGAAGGCTGCGCTGGTCAACCTGCCGAAGATGCTGACATCCGAGGCTGTCGACGTCTTCTACATCGGCGCGCTCGACCTAGCCCAGTCGATGGGCCTGAAGGGGCAGCCCGAACATCCGAAGGTCCGGCAGGCGGTCGAGGATGCCATCGGCATGATCGAACGGGCCGGGCGCGTCGCCGGGATGAATGTCCAGGGCGATCTGCACATGGTCGAGCACTATCGACGCCTGGGGCTGCGCTGGATCAACGTTCACGTCAAGACGTTCGTCGCCGGTCCGGCGCGGACCTTTCTCGATGGTGTTCGCGAAACGCGCGTGGTGGAGCGCGCCTGAGCGAACGACATGAAGGACTTTTAGGAGGAGCGGCCATGTACGGCCATATCTATCACGATTTCCAGCGGGCGCCGTCTGAGCTGATCGAGGCGTTCAAGGGTGTACCGACATCCACCCTGAGCGATGCGATGGGCCGCCATGGCGCGATGAAAGCCGATATCCGCCCAATCTTCGAAAACATCACCATGGTAGGGTCCGCCTTCACGGTGCTTTGTTTTCCCGGCGACAACATCATGACGCACAAGGCGGTGCAGATGATGCAGCCGGGTGACGTGCTCGTCATCGACGCCGGTGATTCCGACAGCGGCTGCTTCGGCCATCGCAGCGCCTTGCAAGTGCGCGGCCGCGGTGGCGTCGGTGTCGTTGCTAGCGGAACGGTGCGCGACGTGGCGCTGTTGCGCCGCGACCGGTTTCCCGTCTTCTCCAGGGGTGTGTCGCCGCGCGCCCCGCAGAAGAACACGCCCGGCTCGATCAACGTTCCGGTGCAGGTCGGCGGGGTCGTCGTTTCGCCGGGCGATATCGTGGTCGGCGATGACGACGGCATCACTGTGGTGCCGCGCCTGCTGGCCGCGCAGATCCTCGCCAAGGCGATGCAGCGTGAGCGCGCGGAAGCCCTGTCGATGGAAAACGGCAACCTGAACGAATTGCTGCCCGATCCCGCCCACGGCGCGCTCGATATGGACAGGCTGCTCAAGGGCAAGGTCGTGGAGCACGCGACGTGGATTTCGCCGAACGAGCCGGGCGCATGACGATGACGGGAGAGACCGGAATGCAGGATTTTCAGCACTATATAGACGGCAAGTTCGTTGATCCCAATGGCGGCGAATGGTTCGACACGTTCAATCCCTTCACCGGCAAGCCCTGGGCGCGGGTCGCGCGGGGCAATGCTGCGGATGTGGAGCGCGCCGTCGAAGCCGCCCACGCGGCGGTGACCACCGGCCCTTGGGCTTCGAGCACGGCAAGCGAGCGGGGCGCGCTGCTGCGCCGCATCGGTGACCTCGCCGCGCAGCGCGCCGAACATCTGGCAGCCATCGAAGTGCGCGACAACGGCAAGCTGATGGCCGAGATGCTGGCGCAGATGCGCTACATGCCGAACTGGTATCACTATTATGGCGGGCTCGCCGACAAGGTCGAAGGCTCCGTCATCCCGCTCGATAAACGCGGATATCTCAACTATACGCGCTATGAGCCGCTCGGTGTCGTGGCCGTCATCACGCCCTGGAATTCGCCGCTCATGCTGACGGCGTGGAAGCTGGCGCCGGCGCTGGCGGCCGGCAATGCGGTGGTCATCAAGCCGTCCGAATTCACATCCGCCTCCGTGCTGGAATTCGTCAAGATCATCGAGGAAGCCGGCGCGCCGAGCGGCCTCGTCAATGTCGTCACGGGGTTTGGCAACGAGGTCGGCACGCCGCTGGTGGAGCATCCAAAGGTCGCCAAGGTCGCCTTCACGGGATCGGATGCGACCGGAAAGCGGATCTATGCCTCGGCGGCGCAGACCATGAAACATGTGACGATGGAGCTCGGCGGAAAATCGCCCAATATCGTCTTTGCCGATGCGGACCTGGACGAAGCGGTGAACGGCGCGATCGCGGGTATCTTTGCGGCGACCGGCCAGACCTGTCTCGCAGGCTCCCGCCTTCTGGTCGAGGATTCCATCCACGATGCTTTCCTTGAGCGCCTTGTCGAGACGGTGAAGGCGGCCCGCATGGGTGATCCCGCCGATATGCAGACGCAGGTCGGCCCCATCACGACCATGCCGCAATACGAGAAGGTGCTGAACTATATCGACGTCGCCCGCGGCGAGGGGGCGACGCTTGTGATGGGCGGAGAGCCCGGCAAGCGGCCGGAATGCGGCGACGGCTGGTTCGTCGAGCCGACGATCTTCAAGGACGTGCACAACGGCATGCGCATCGCGCAGGAAGAGGTGTTCGGCCCGATCCTTTCCGTCATCCGCTTCAAGGACGAGGCGGATGCCGTGCGGATTGCCAACGATACGATGTACGGGCTTGCCGCCGGCGTCTGGACACGGGATATCGGCCGGGCGGTGCGCATGACGGAGGTGTTGAAAGCCGGCACCGTCTGGGTGAATACCTATCGCGCAACGAGCTACATGTCGCCGTTCGGCGGTTACCGCCAGAGCGGCGTCGGCCGGGAGAACGGTGCGGAAATGATCAAAGAATACTTGCAGGTGAAGAGCGTCTGGATGAACTACGGTGCGCCGTCGGCCAATCCGTTCGTGCAGCGGTGACAGCCGCCGGAAAATGAGCTGAATCGTCCCGTGGCGGCCAAAGGCCGGCGCAGGATGCGGACAAAGCGCTGTATGACAGCGGCGCCGGGCGGGAGGACGCACCGGCATCGACATGTCGGAGGACGGGGAGGAAGAATGAAGATTCACATCACAAAAGATTTCCTGAGCGGAGCTCTTTTCGGCGCGATCGGGCTTGGCACCATTGTGTTGGGCCAGAGCTACGACATGGGAACGGCGGGCAATATGGGCCCGGGTTATTTCCCGGTCATCCTGGGAACCATCATGACGCTGATCGGGCTCACGATGGTCGTCCGCTCGAGCCTGCATCCGGAGACCTCCGAAAGCGTGACGAGCTGGGAAATCCGGCCGCTCGTCTTCACCCTCGTCGCCGTCTTCACCTTCAGCCTGCTCATCGAATCGCGCGGCCTCATCGTCGCGGTGGTGGCCCTCGTGTTGATCAGCCGGCTGGCAGGACGCGAAGGCAGCATGCGCGAACTCGCCATCATGGTTCTCGCGATGACGCTGATCGCGGTGGGCATCTTCGTCTACGGACTGAACATTCCCCTCAAACTGAGGCCCTGGTGATGGAACTTATTCAGCATCTTTCGCTGGGTTTCGGCGTCGCCCTGTCGCCGATGAACCTTGCCTATTGTTTTGCCGGCGTGCTGCTCGGCACCTTCATCGGCGTGCTGCCGGGCGTCGGGCCGCTGGTGACGATCGCCGTGCTCTTGCCGCTGACCTTCGGTCTTCCGCCCGAAGGCGCGATGATCATGCTTGCCGGCATCTACTACGGTGCGGCCTATGGCGGCTCGACCACCGCGATCCTGGTCAATCTTCCGGGCGAATCCTCCTCGGCGGTCACCTGCATCGATGGATATCAGATGGCGCGGCAGGGGCGGGCGGGACCGGCTCTGGCCATCGCCGCCATCGGCTCGGTCATTGCCGGCTGCATCGGCACGCTGCTCATCGCCTTCGTCGGGCCGCCGCTTGGCGCCGTGGCGCTGAAGTTCGGCGCGGCGGAATATTTCTCCCTGATGTTCATGGCCCTGATCTGTTCATCCGCCCTCGTGCGCGGGTCTCTCGTCAAGGGCATGGGCATGGCGTTTTGCGGCGCGATCTTCGGTCTGGCGGGCACGGACGTCAATTCCGGCATTGACCGCTTCACCTTCGGTATGGATGGCCTGGCCGAAGGCTTCGATTTCGTCGTCGTTGCCGCCGGCTTGTTTGCCTTCTCGGAGATCGTCGTCAATCTCGGCGTCTCGCTGAAACGCGAAGTGCTGACCGGGCGCGTGACCAACCTCATGCCGACCCGGGAAGACCTGAAGGCATCCTGGAAACCCATTTTGCGCGGCACCGGCATCGGCTCCATCTTGGGCGTCCTGCCGGGAACGGGGCAGACCATCGCCTCCTTCGCATCCTACGCTCTTGAACGGAAGCTCGCCAAGGACCCGTCCCGCTTCGGCAAGGGCGCGATCGAAGGCGTCGCCGGCCCGGAATCGGCCAACAATGCGGCCGCGCAGACGCACTTCATCCCCACGCTGACCCTCGGCATTCCCAGTAGCGCGACCATGGCACTGCTGCTCGGCGCCCTGATGATCCACGGCATCACGCCGGGTCCCCAGGTGATGACGTCGCATCCGGAACTCTTCTGGGGCCTGGTGGCCAGCATGTGGATCGGCAATGTGATGCTGGTCATCCTCAACCTGCCGCTGGTCGGTCTCTGGGTGGCTTTTCTCAAAGTTCCCTATCGCTGGCTCTATCCGCTCATCCTCGTTTTCTCGTGCATCGGCATCTACACGGTCAATATGAGCGCCAGCGATATCGCCTTCGCCGCCTTCTTCGGCTTGCTCGGCTACGTCTTCCTGAAGCTCGACTGTGAGCCGGCGCCGTTCATCCTCGGCTTCCTGCTCGGCCCGATGATCGAGGAGAACTTCCGCCGCGCCATGTTGCAGTCGCACGGAAACCTGGAGGTCTTCGTCTCGTCGCCGCTCAGCGCCGTTTTCCTGGCGATCGCGCTTGGCCTCGTGATCCTGATGGTCGTTCCTCTGGTTCGCAAGCAGAAGGACCAGGCGATCGCGGAAGGTTGAGCCATGACCCGACGCCGCATCCCCGCCGTCCTCATGCGGGGCGGCACCAGCAAGGGCCTGTTCGTCCGGCTGGAGGATTTGCCTTCGGACCTGGCCGTGCGCGACCGCGTGCTGCTGCGGGCCTTTGGAAGCCCGGACCCCTATGGCCGCCAGATGGACGGCGTGGGTGGCGGCCATTCCAGCGCAAGCAAGGTCGCGGTCATCTCCCGGTCGGTGCGCCCCGGCTGCGATATCGACTATCTCTTCGGTCAGGTCGCGGTCGATCGCGCCCTGATCGACTGGTCCGGAAGCTGCGGCAATCTCCTGAGTGCTGCTGCGTCCTTCGCGATCGATGAAGGCTTCGTCGACGTGCCGTCCGAAGGCGTTGTGACCGTCCGGATCTGGCAGGTCAATCTCGGCCAGCAGATCGTGGCCCGCGTGCCGGTGCAGGCCGGCCAGACCGCCGAGACCGGTTCGTTCGAGATGGATGGGGTCGCATTTGCCGGCGCCGAAATCCTGATCGAATATCCGCCACAGGAGAACGCCGACGGCGGACTTTTCCCCACGGGTCGGGTTCTGGACAGGGTGGAGGTGTCGGGCATCGGGCGGTTCGATGTCACGCTCGTCCAGGCCGGCATGGCAACGGCGATCGTCGAGGCTCGCGTGCTCGGACTGGCCGGAACGGAGCTGCCCGAGCATATCAACGGCGACGACGGACTGCTGGCGCGCCTGGAGATGATCCGCGCCGCCTGCGCCGTCGCCATGGGCTTGGCGAAAACATCGCAGGAAGCGACGCAGACGCGACCGCACATGCCGAAACTCGCCTTCGTCTCTCCTTCGATCGACTACCGGGCATCGAACGGACAGGTCATCGGCGCATCCTCGACCGATCTGGTGGCGCGGATCATATCGATGGGAAAACTGCACCACGCGATCACCGGTACGGGTGCTGCCGCGATCGCGGCGGCCTTGCAGGTGCCCGGTACGGTGCCTTATCGCCTCGCGCAAACCCACAGCCCGAAAGTCAGGCTCGGTCACGCTTCGGGCATCTTGACGGTTGAGGCGGACGTTTCTCAAGATGCCGGGGCACTCACCGCCGAACGGCTCGCCATGAGCCGCTCGGCGCGGCGGCTGATGGAGGGATGGGTTTGCACGCCGGGCGAATTCTGGCCGCAGGATGAAAGCGGCCTTGCCGCGATTGCCCGATGATCGCTGTTTTACGGAAAACCTGATATTTTTCATGACTAAGCGGATATAAGCCGCATAGACTGGGCCTGAGGTCATCACCGCAGGAAATGCCCATGGTCCAGCTTCGCCAACTCCGCTATGTCATTGAGGTCAACCGGCAGGGCAACCATATTTCCGCCGCCGCCGATGCGTTGAACACGTCCCAGCCTGGCATGAGCAAGCAGATCCAGGAACTGGAGCTCGAACTCGGCTTCTCGATCTTCCAGCGCAGCCGGAACCGGGTAACCGGGCTGACGGATCCCGGCCGCGAAGTCGTCGAAATCGCCCAGCGCATCCTCAACGAAGTCCAGAGCCTCAAGAACATCCGCGAGGACTACGGCGCCCAGGAAGGCGGCACGCTGACGATCGCGACCACCCATACCCATGCCAGATATATCCTGCCCCGCGTCATCAAGAGTTTCGTCCAGCGCCATCCGCATGTGCGGATCGGGCTGCTGCAAGGCAATCCGACGGAAATCTGCGAGGCGGTGGAGACCGGCAAGGCCGACATTGCCGTCGGCACGGAAACGATGCGGCCCTTTCCCCACCTGTTGCGCCTGCCCTGTTACCAGATCACCCGGAGCCTGATCGCTCCGAAGGGCCACCCCATTTTCCGGGTCAAGACGCTGACGCTGGAGGCCATCGCCAAATATCCGATGATCGCGCACGATCCGCATCGCAGCGGGCGATGGAAGATCCTCGACGCCTTCGAGAAAAAGGGGATTACGCCGACCATCCTGTTCAACGCCGTGGATGCGGATGTCGGCAAGACCTATGTCGAGATGGGCATCGGCATCGCCGTCATGGCGACCGATGCTTTTGACCCGGCCCATGACAGGGCTTTGCGCGCGCGCGATGCCAGCCATCTCTTCGAGGCGAGCACCAGCTATGTCACCCTGCGGACCGACACCTATATCCGCCGCTTCATCTTCGATTTCATCGAACTTCTGACGCCGGCGCTGACGCCGGACCATGTCCGCGCGACGCTGCGGGCGCGTGAGCGCGAGCGCGCGGCGAAGTAGAGCCAATCCGCTTGGTTGAGCGACAAAGCGGGCCCTCGCGCGAGGGGAGAGCGCCTGTTTGCGCGTCAGATCCCAGTATGCCTGTATCGCATACTACTATCGAAAATGACGCTTTGCGCCCGCATGACCCGCTTACTAAACTCCCCAGCATAAAGGGAGGAAAGTCATGTTTTCATATCGTCAGAAGATTGCCGGACTAGCATTATCCTTACTCGCCCTGCAAAGCGTTCCGGCCTTTGCGCAGTCCGCGGAGGACTATCCGAACCAGACGGTCCGGATCATCACGCCGTTCGAGGCGGGCGGGGGCACGGACATCGTTTCGCGCGAACTCGCCAACAAGCTGCAGGGTCTCTGGAACAACAACGCGGTGATCGTCGAAAACAAGCCGGGTGCAAACGGCAATCTGGGAACGGACATCGTCGCGAAATCGAAGCCGGACGGCTACTCGCTGCTTCTGACGACCAATGCCACGATCGCCATCAATCCGCAGCTCTTCGGCGACCGCGTGAAGTATGATCCGATCAAGGACTTTACGCCGGTCTCGATGCTGTCGAGCCTGCCCTTCGTCTTCCTGGTGCCGCCGGCATCGCCGGCAAAAACCATGGAAGAATTCCTCGAACTCGCGAAGAAAAGCCCGGGCACGCTGAGCTGCGGGTCGTCGGGCGTCGGCGGCGGTGCGCATCTGGCGCTCGAGATGCTGAAGTCGCGCGCGGGCGTCGACATCACGCACATTCCGTACAAGGGAACGGGGTCGTCGATCACCGCCCTTCTCGGCGACCATATCGACTGCCTTTTCGTCTCCATCCTCAGCGCGTCGCCCTATATCAAGCAGGGGCAGCTGCGCGCTCTGGCCGTGAGCAGCCTCGACCGCAACTCATCCCTGCCGGACGTTCCGGCGGTCGCCGAACTGCCGGGCCTCGACGGGTTCGAATCCGATCTCTGGTATGGCCTTCTCGTTCCCACCGGCACGGATCCGAAGATCGTCCAGAAGGTCTACGAGGGCGTGAAGGCGCTCATCGATGATCCCGGCTTCCGCGGGCGCTTCGAGCCGACCGGTGCCGTGCTCGTGGGCAACAAGCCTGAAGAGTTCGCCAAGCAGGTGGCCAGCGACATCAAGAAGTGGGCCACTGTCGTCAAGGAATCCGGCGTAGCCGAACAGCTCTGATCGCTGAAAACCAAACTGAGCACCATCCTCTGCGCGGCCTGTGGCCGCGCAGCCAGGCCCCGCCTTTTCCAAATTCTGTTCAAGCCTTTCAATGGGAGTCGACGTGAAACAAGAACCTACCCCCCGACTTTGGCCCGGCGAGATATTCCAGGCACTCAAGCGTAGCGATGTCAAACAAGTCGCCTACGTTCCGGATGCCGGCCATATCGAGCTGATCTCGAACTGCGAGGCGGACGCCGACATGACCGCAGTCTCGCTGACGACCGAGGAAGAGGGCGTCGCCATGCTTTCCGGTGCATGGCTCGGGGGTGATCGCGGTGCGCTCCTCATGCAGTCGTCGGGTGTCGGCAACTGCATCAACATGCTGAGCGTTCCACTCCACTGCCGCATGCCGCTGCTGATGGTCGTCACCATGCGCGGCGAGTGGGGGGAGTTCAATCCCTGGCAGCTGCCGATGGGGCAGAATGCCGAGCGAGTCCTGCAGGACATGGGCGTCTACGTTCAGCGCGCGAGCCACGCCGAAGAGGTGGGACAGATCGTCTACGCCGGCGCGCAGCTCGCCTTTTCTTCCAATTGCGTCGTCGCAGTGCTCCTCAGCCAGCGGCTTCTCGGCTTCAAGGACTGGAGCAAGTAACAATGACCGACACGAAAAAAGGTACGATGGATCGCCGCGAGGTGTTGAGAGCGATCGTCGCACAGCGTGGAGACGTGCTGATGGTCACGGGCCTCGGGTCGGCGACCTACGATGCCGGCACGGTCGACCACCTCAATACGTTCTGCCTGTGGGGCGGGATGGGTGCCGCCGCCATGATGGGTCTCGGCCTTGCGCTTGCCCAGCCTGACCGCCGCGTGCTGGTCATGACCGGCGACGGTGAAATGCTGATGGGCATCGGCGCCTTTGCGACGATCGGCGCGCAGCGCCCGAAGAACCTCGCCATCGCCGTCATCGACAACGAGCACTATAGCGAGACCGGCATGCAGCCGACCCATACGCGGCGCGGCGTCAGCCTGGCCGGCGTTGCGCGCGAATGCGGCTTTGCCGGCGCCGAGACGGTCTACACGGAGGCCGAGCTCAACGCGGTCGTGCCGAAGCTCTTCGAAGGCGATGGCCCGTTCTTCGCGGCCATCAAGGTGAACACGCAGCGCTATCCCATGTCGATCCGCGTGCGCGACGGCGTGCACCTGAAGGATCGCTTCCGCGAAAACCTTCTCGGAGCCGAACGCGCCTACTACTGAGCGCGAGGCCGGACGCCACGGCGTCCCAAGGGCGCCCATCGAGAGGGATGGGCGCCGGCCATGCCAATCAATCGAAAGAATCGGGGGAGAAAACATGTCTCGCAAGCGGGATTGGAAAGTCGTCCTGGCAGGCGAGTGCATGATTGCCCGGCCCTTCACCGCCTATAAGGAGCCGGAATTTCTTGCAGTGCTCGATCTGCTCGCGAACTCCGATGTCACCTATGCCCATCTCGAAATGAACTTCGGCGATGCGGACGATCTGGAATGGGCGTCGCGCGGCGACTGGGTTGCAAGCTACATGATTGCGGAGCCGGACCTTGCCGCGGAACTGAAGTCGGCCGGGATCGATATCCTGTCGCTCGCCCATAACCACAGTTTCGATTTCGGCCCGTCCGGCCTCCTGTCAACCGCCCGCCATTGCCGGGACGCGGGATTCGCCTGCGCCGGCACGGGCCGCGATCTGGAGGAGGCGCGCGAGCCGGCCTTCTTCGAGACGCGGAAGGGCCGCGTGGCGCTCGTTTCGACGAGTTCGGGCAACAAGGCGTACGAATGGGCAAGCCATCCCAAGGCGCAGCTGCGCGGCCGGCCCGGCGTCAATCCCCTGCGCGTGTCGATGAAATACGAGGTCGATGGTGCTGCCGCCGCCGAACTGGAAAGGCTCGCCAGCCGGCTCGGCATCGGCAGCCGGCGCAAAAACGCCGCGGGTGCCGAAGAAATCGCGCTGAATTTCCCGGGCGACCAGTCGACCCGCACGTCGCCCGCCTTCGTCGCCGGCGAGAAGTTCGGTGTGTTCAGCGAGTGCCATCCGCGCGATCTCGAAGGCAATCTGCGATCGATCGAAGAGGCGGCGACGATGGCCGACCTCGTCATGGTCGCCCATCATTACAACGTCTCGGAAGGCCCGCGCAGCGACAATCCTCCGCGCTTCGCCCGCCAGTTCGCCCATGCCGCCATCGACGCGGGCGCGGACATCTATATCGGCCACGGCTGGCACAAGACGCTCGGCATCGAGATCCATGACGGCAAGCCGATCTTCTACGGCGTCGGCAATTTCATCGCGCAGTCGGAATTCGTCCGCCGTGTGCCCTATGACAGCTACGAGGCCTGGGATCACGATGTCGATCGCCTGACGACATTGAACGCTGCCGCCTATCCGCTCCATCCCGGCCTCGATCTCGCACCCTGGTGGAGTTCCGCCGTGTTCGAGTTCGAATATGACGGCGACGCCCTGAAGGAGATCCGGCTGCACCCGGTCGAGATGGGGCGCCGGACGACGCCGGACGGAACGGTCATCACGCGCCAGACGGGCAAGGGCGCGCATGCCCTGACGGAAGGCCGCCCCTTTATTGCCGACAAGGAAACCGGCGAGGCGGTTCTTCAGCGCCTCAAATCCCTGTCCGAGCCGCTTGGCACGCGGATCGACATCGAGAAGGGTGTCGGCATCATCCGGCTCTGACGGACGCGCCGCATCCCATACGCCAGCAGAGGAATACCCATGGACACCATGACGAACAGCCACGCCCACGACCTGATCGACCTCGTCCGCCAGATATCCGTTGATACGCTGCCTCCGGCCGTCGTGGAACAGGCGCGCATCTGCCTTCTGGAAGCGCTGGGTTGCGGTGTCTTCGGCGCTTCGCAGCCATGGTCGCGCATCCTGGCCGACGAGATGATCGCGGAAGGAACGCAGGGCTTCAGCACCGTCATCGGGAGGGGAAGGCTTGCAGCACCCGCCGCCGCACTTTGCAACGGCACGGCAATCCACGGCTACGAGCTTGACGACCTGATCGCTGAATCCGTCGTGCATCCCGGTGCGGCCGTCATCCCGGCGGCGCTTGCCGCCGCCGAGGCGGTCGAGGCGAGCGGCGCCCGGGTTGTGGAAGCCATCGTCGCCGGTTACGAGGTGACGCACCGTATCGGCCTTGCGCTCGGCGCCGAACCGTCCCGCCGGGGCTTCCATGTCGCCAGCCTTTCGGCTCCGGCCGGATGCGCGATTGCCGCCGGCATCGTCATGGGGCTGACGCGCGACCAGCTTCTCTCCGCCATCGGCCTCAGCTGCTCGGCCGCCGGCGGCATCAAGAGCTTTGCCATCGGCAAGGGTGGCGGCATGGTCAAGCGGCTGCATCTCGGCCGCGCGGCCGAGGCCGGCGTGCGTGCCGCCCAGCTTGCCCGGCGCAGCTTCCTCGGCCCACCCTTCGCCATCGACAGCCGCTTCGGCCTCGTCGAAGTGTTCGGCGGCAGCAGCGCGGATGCGGCCCGGTTGAGCGAGGAACTGGGATCGCAATGGGCGATCTCGAAGACCTGGTTCAAGGTCTATCCGATCTGCGGATGGATCCAGTCCACCGTGCAGCTGCTTTGCGAAATGCGCGGTCCCCAGCCGCTCACATCCGCCGATATCGCCCATGTGCGCGTCGGCGTCAGCAAATATGCCGCCCAGAACAACAGCGAGCCGGCGCCGATCGACACGATGGGCGCCCAGTACAGCATTCCCTATTGCGCCGCGCTCTCCCTCATGGGCGACCCGCGCGACCCGGACATGTTTTCCGCCGAGGTGGTCAACCGCGCGGATATCCGGGAGCTGGCAGCGCGCATCGAGATCGTCGTCGATCCCCGCATCGACGCAGTCTATCCGAGCCAGTACGGCGCCTGCGTCTCCCTGACACTTGCCGATGGACGATCGTTCGAAGGCACGGTGCTGGATTGCCACGGCACGCCGGTCGATCCCTGCACGCAGGCCGAAAGCCGCGAAAAGTTCAAGCTGCTGACACGCGGGCGACTGTCCGAGGCGCAGGCGGAAACCCTTACGGAGCATGTTCGAACCCTGGCCGATCTCGCGTCGGTTCGCACGCTCATGGAAACCCTTTCATCAGCGAGTTCCCGATGACACCCGATCTCAAGGACAAGACCTGTCGCGACATCAACCTTGGGTCCGGCCGCAAATATCGCTACTTCTCCGTGCCCGCGCTGGAGGAAAACGGCATTGGCAAGGTGTCGCGCATGCCCGTTTCGCTGCGCATCGTGCTGGAATCGGTCCTGCGCAATTGCGACGGCAAGAAGGTCCTGTGGAGCCATGTCGAATCTCTCGCCAACTGGCAGCCGAACGCGCCGCGCGAGACGGAAATACCCTTCACGGTCGGGCGTATCGTGCTCAACTGCGCGGCCGGTATTCCGCTGCTTGGCGACCTGACGGCCGTTCGCAGTGCAATGATGCGTCGTGGCTATCCGGCGGAAATCGTCGGCCCCAAGGTGCCGGTCGACATGGCGCTCGATCATACGCTGACGGTCGATTACAACGCCCGGCCGGACGCGTTGAAGCTCAATACCGCACTCGACATCCGCCGCAACGCCGAGCGTTATCGCTTTGTCAAATGGGCCATGCAGGCCTATGGCGGCGTTCGCCTCTTCCCGCCGGGCGCCGGCATCCTGCACCAGCTCAATCTCGAACTTCTGGCCCCCGGCTATCTCGAAAAGGATGGCATCTGTTTTCCCGACACCCTCGTCGGGACGGATTCCCACACCTGCATGATCGCGGGCCTCGGTACCGTCGGCTGGGGCGTCGGCGGCATCGAGGCGCAGGCCGCCGTGCTCGGGCAACCGCTCTTCTTCCTCACGCCCGACGTGGTCGGCGTGCACGTTTCCAACAGGCTGCGCGAGGGCGTGACGGCCACCGATCTCGTCCTGCATGTCACCGAAATGATGCGCAAGGCGAAAGTCGTCGGAAAATTCGTCGAGTTCTTCGGCGAGGGCGTTGCGACGCTGAGCGTGCCCGATCGCGCCACCATCGCCAACATGGCCGTCGAATACGGCGCGACCATAGGTTATTTCCCCGTCGACGAGCAGACCTGTTCCTATCTTCGCCAGACGGGGCGCACGGAGGAGACCGTACAGGCGGCCGAAAAACTCTATCGCGCGCAAGGATTCTTCGGCGCGCCGAAATCCGGCGATATCGATTATTCCGGGGTGATCGAGCTCGACCTTTCGATCGTCGTGCCCAACCTTGCCGGCCCGAAGCGGCCGCAGGACCGCATCCCGCTCGACGGATTGAAGGAGCGGTTCGCAGACGTGCTCGCTGCGCCGGTTGCGCAGGGCGGCTATGGAAAGACACCGACCGCTCCCGCCGATGCGGACGAGACCGCGCGCAAGGTGCGCGACGGCGACGTCGTGATCGCGGCCATCACCTCCTGCACCAACACGTCCAATCCGGGTGTCATGCTGACGGCAGGCCTGGTCGCCCGCAACGCCGTCGCCCTCGGCCTTCGCACCAAGCCCTGGGTGAAGGCGTCGCTGACGCCGGGCTCGATGGTGGTCAGCCGCTATCTCGAAGCGGCCGGCCTTCAAGGCGCGCTCGACACGCTCGGCTTCGCCGTCGCCGGCTACAGCTGCGCCACCTGCGTCGGCGCCTCAGGGCCGATCGATCCCGAGCTGGAAGAACAGATCGCTGCGCGCGACGTCGTCGCCTGTGCCGTGCTGTCGGGAAACCGCAATTTCGAGGCCCGCATCCACCCGGCCGTGCGCGCTTCGTTTCTCGCAAGCCCGCCCCTCGTGGTGGCATTTGCGCTGACGGGGCGGATGGATATCGACCTGCTGAACGAGCCGCTCGGCACCGGAACGGATGGCAAGCCTGTCTATCTCAGTGATATCTGGCCATCCTCCGAAGAGCTCGCGGAAGCCCAGGCGATCGCAGCCAATCCGGAATTCTACCGCGAGACCTATGCGGGAGACATTGCTGCGCGCGATCCGAACTGGAAGACCATTCCGCAGACGACGGGCAAGCTCTATGCATGGGACGAGCAATCGACCTACCTGAAGGAGCCGCCCTTCCTGGCGCCGGAATTCCTGGTCTCGGTCCTGACGCCGATCACCGGCGCGAGGGCGCTGGCGATATTGGGGGATTCGGTCACCACCGATCACATCAGCCCGATCGGCAACATCAAGGCGAGTTCTCCGGCCGGAACCTATCTCGGCAGCCTCGGCGTTGCGCCGCTCGATTTCAACAATTTTGGTGCGCGGCGGATGAACCATGAAGTTATGGTGCGTGGCGGGTTCGGCAACCAGCGGCTCAGCAACCGCATGGTTCCCGGCGTGGAGGGCGGCGTGACCGCACACCAGCCCGGTGGCGTGACGCTGAGCATCTACGACGCCTCGCTTCGCTACAAGGCCGACAACGTGCCGCTGATCGTGGTGGCCGGCCAGGAATATGGCACCGGCAGCGCGCGGGACTGGGCGGCGAAGGCCACGCGGCTTCTGGGCGTGCGCGCCATCGTGGCGGAAAGCTTCGAGCGCATCCACCGCAGCAACCTCGTCGGCATGGGTGTGCTTCCATGCCAGCTCGCCGGAGGAGCCCGGACCGCCGACCTCAACCTCGATGGTTCGGAACGCTTCGATATCCTCGGTCTCGGTGACGACGTGGAGCTCGGTCAGTCCCTGACGCTCGTCATCCACCGGGCCGATGGAACGAGCACGCAAGTGCCGTTGATCCTGCGCCTCGATACGCCTGTCGAGGTCGAGTATGCGCGCAGCGGCGGGGTCATGCCCTACATCCTCAGCGAACTGACGACCGAGGCGGAGCGCATGCGCGCAGCCTCCTGAAGGCCCGACCTCAAACCAACTGCCTCATGAAAGGACATGTACATGGACCAGGAAATCTACGACAAGGGTCTCGCCATCCGCCGCGCTACGCTTGGTGATGCCTATGTGGACAAGGCGCTCGCCCAGGCCGATGACTTCACGCAGGACCTGCAGCAGCTCGTCACGACCTATTGCTGGGGCGAAGTCTGGGGCCGCGAGGGACTGGACCGCAAGACCCGCTCGATCATCAATCTCGCGATGATCAGCGCACTCAACCGCCCCCATGAGCTTGCAGCGCATGTTCGCGGCGCCATCAACAATGGCCTGACCCGGGACGAGATCAAGGAGGTCTTCCTTCAGGTCGGCATCTATTGCGGCGTGCCCGCGATGGTCGACAGCTTCCGGATCGGCCGCGAGGTGCTGAAGGAGCTGGATTCTAAGTAGCGCCCGAGGTATTGCGCGTCGCGAACCTCTATCATTGGGGTCCGCGGCGCGCATTCTGAAAACATTCCGCACATCTCAAGGAGTGGTGCAATTCCATCGTTGAAAGCCTGGAAAAGGCTGAGCACGACCACCCTGGCCTTCGGGCTCGCAGCGCTCGCGGGTTTTTCGGGTGCGGCCTATCATATTCCGCTGGCCTGGATGCTGGGGCCGCTGCTCGTGGCGGCCTGCCTTTCGGCCGCCGGGTTCGATCTGCGACCCAACGAGAATGTGCGCAAATTCGGCCAGCTCACGATTGGAACCGCCGTCGGCCTGACGATGACGGCAAGCGTTCTGGCAGAACTTGGTGGCTGGCTGCCGCTCATGGTGCTCAGCGCGCTTGTTTCCGTAATGATGTCTTGCGTGGCGGGGGTCATTCTTGCGCGGCAGGCCCGGCTCGACCAGAAGACGGCCTTTTTTGCCAGCCTGCCGGGCGGCCTTGCGGAGATGGGGAACATCGGCGTGCAGATGGGCGCCCAGGCCGAGCCGATCGCCATCGTCCATACGTTGCGCGTCACGATCGTCGCCCTCACCATCCCGTCGATCCTGCTCGCATTCGGCACGCCCGATTTCGCGGTGGCGCCCGGCACCCGGATCGTCGATCCATACTGGACGGTGGGCCTGATCGTCGGAGGGGCAGCCTTCGCCTATTTTCTCGGACGCATCCGGCTCAACAATCCCTATATGATCGGGGCAATCCTGTTCACGGCGATCTTTGCCTCCAGGGGCCTCGTCGCCGGCAAGATGTATCACCCGCTTTTTGCCGTCGCCCAGTTGATGATCGGTTTTGCCGTCGGTTGCCGCTTTCGCCGCGATATCCTGGCGAAGCTTCCACGGGTGGCGTTCTTCAGCGTCATCTCCATTTTTGGTCTAGGCACCGTGATGGTCGGCTTCGCGCTGCTTCTGTCTCTTACGACGGGATTGACCTATCCGGCAGCGATCCTGGCGACCTCGCCGGGCGGCCTGTCCGAAATGACGGTCACGGCTGAAATCCTGCACCTTGCCGTTCCGACCGTTGTCGGGTTTCAGGTGGTGCGCGGCATCCTCGTCAACAGCCTGGCCTCGCACTATTACGCGCTGCTGACCCGGTATGGCGTGCTCGACCTCCTGCAAAGGGTTTTTGGGTCGCCCGATCCCGGCTGAGGAAAGCGGTGCCGGCCAGCGGAATTGATGAGCATAGGAGTGTAGAATCGCATGAAGATCTTGGTCCCTGTAAAGCGGGTCGTTGATTACAACGTCAAAATTCGCGTGAAGGCGGATGGCTCGGGTGTCGAGCTAGCGAATGTGAAGATGTCGATGAACCCGTTCGACGAGATTTCGGTCGAGGAGGCGTTGCGGCTGAAGGAAGCCGGCAAGGCGTCGGAAGTGGTCGTCGTGTCGATCGGCCCGGCGAAGGCCGAAGAGACGCTGCGCACCGCGCTCGCCATGGGCGCCGACCGCGCCGTGCTGGTCGAGACGGAGGATGCCGTCGAGCCGCTCGCCGTGGCAAAGATCCTCAAGGGTGTGGCAGAAGCCGAACAGCCGGGCCTGATCATCGTCGGCAAGCAGGCGATCGACGACGACAGCAACCAGACCGGCCAGATGCTCTCGGCCCTGCTCGGCTGGGCACAGGCGACGTTTGCCTCGAAGGTCGAGATCGGTGATGGCAGCGCACAGGTCACCCGCGAAGTCGACGGCGGTCTCCAGACCATCGAAGTCAAGCTCCCTGCCGTGGTCACCACGGACCTGCGCCTCAACGAGCCGCGTTATGCCTCGCTGCCCAACATCATGAAGGCGAAGAAGAAGCCGCTCGACAAGAAGACCCCGTCCGACTTCGGCGTCGACACGAGCCCGCGGCTGAAGGTGCTGAAGACCGAGGAGCCGTCCGGCCGCAAGGCAGGCGTCAAGGTTAAGAGCGTCGCCGAACTCGTCGACAAGCTGAAAAACGAAGCCGGCGTGCTGTAAGGCAGGAAAGGGAGAACATTACCATGGCCATTCTTCTTCTGGCAGATCACGACAATGCCCACCTTTCCGACCAGACGGCAAAGGCGCTGACGGCGGCATCGAAGATCGGTTCCGACGTGCATGTGCTCGTCGCGGGTGCCGGTGCCAAGGCGGCAGCCGAGCAGGCGGCAAAGCTCGCAGGTGTTTCGAAGGTTCTCGTCGCCGAGGATCAAACGCTTGCCAACAACCTGGCGGAACCACTGGCAGCGCTCATCGTCTCGCTTGCCGGCAGCTATGAGGCCATCGTCTCGGCCGCCACCTCCGTCGGCAAGAACGTGCTGCCGCGCGTGGCAGCGCTTCTCGATGTCGCACAGGTCTCTGAGATCATCGAGGTCGTCTCGGCCGACACGTTCAAGCGTCCGATCTATGCGGGCAACGCCATCCAGACAGTGCAGTCCACCGACGCCAAGAAGGTGATCACTGTGCGCACGGCATCCTTCGCCGCAGCCGGCGAGGGCGGCAGCGCATCGATAGAGAGCGTCTCGGCCGCAGCCAACCCGGGTCTCTCGACCCACGTCAAGGATGCGCTGTCCTCGTCGGATCGTCCGGAGCTGACATCCGCAAAGATCATCATCTCGGGTGGTCGTGCGCTTGGTTCGTCTGAAAAATTCCAGGAGGTGATCCTGCCGGTTGCCGACAAGCTCGGCGCTGCCGTTGGCGCCTCCCGTGCTGCGGTCGATGCGGGCTATGCGCCGAACGACTGGCAGGTGGGTCAGACGGGCAAGGTTGTTGCGCCGCAGCTCTACATCGCCTGCGGCATTTCGGGTGCGATCCAGCATCTCGCCGGCATGAAGGACTCCAAGGTGATCGTGGCGATCAACAAGGACGAGGAGGCACCGATCTTCCAGGTCGCCGACTATGGCCTCGTCGCCGATCTCTTCGAGGCGCTGTCGGAGTTGCAGAAGGCGCTCTGAACAGAAGGGGGCGTTGACCGCCGCCTCTAATCCGCAGCGAAGACGGTGCTGGCGTCGCTGACGATCGACACATGGGCGTAGGCGGCTTTTCCGGCTGCCTCGCCGTCTCCCCGCAGGATGGCGGTGACGATGTCCTGGTGTTCGCTGTAGGATTTGGAAAGGCGGCCGGGGAGGCGGAACTGTGCGCGACGGAACGGAGACAGGCGCGCGCGGGTCTGTGTGACCAGTTCGAAGACATGGTCATTGTGCGCGCCATTGTAGAGCCTGGTGTGGAACTCGACATTGTAAGCGGCGTAGTCCTCTTCGGCGCCGTCCCGTACCAGCCGCATGGAGGCGTGGTGCGACAGTTCCAGCGCGCGCCGCTCGGCCACCGTCATGCGCCCGGCGGCGAGGCGCGCGCAGACACGCTCAAGCTCCGCCATCGCCTCGAACATCGAGGATAGATAGCCTCCCGACACATTGGTGACGACGGCGCTGCGGTTCGGCTGGCGTTCCACCAATCCCATGGCGCCAAGCTCCCGCAGAGCCTCGCGCACGGGGGTGCGCGACACTTGAAAGCGCGCCGCAAGCGAAAACTCGTCCAGTTTCTCGCCGGGCTGCATCGTGCCGGTCACGATCATGTCGGCGATCGCCTTCACCATCTGTTCGACGGTGGTTCCGGCCCGCACGACCTGTCTCTGCCTTTTCTCTGCCACGCGCGAATCTTTCCTCGATCTGCATACAGATGCATTCCCGTTGAGCGGCTGTCAAATATGGCAATTAAGTATATGATTAGAATAACGATTATTTCAAAAGATTTTGGGGATTGTCTTTGAATCTCGACAAGAGACGATTAAATTTTAGCCATTTAATTGCATCCGTCTGAAAAATCATCACGCACGCCACAAAACTGCATGCACTTTTCGCAGCGCTGAATCCGCCCCCAAAATAAATCGATTTGAAACAACAGCTTATGAATCTGGCATAGGCGTTGCATAGCTTTCTTGCATTGCCAGACCTGGCTTCCATTCCTCGCAAGGAGCATTCCGATGACCAAACTCCTTCCTTTCTCCCGCCGCGATTTTCTCAGGACCTCTGCCATGGGCGCCGCCGTCGTCGGCCTTGCGCCGTCCGGCCTTTTCTCCCCCGCCATGGCGCAGGCGGCGCTTACAGTCGGCTTCATCTATGTCGGCCCCAAGGATGACTATGGCTACAACCAGGCCCACGCCGAAGGCGCCGCCATGCTCAAGGCCTTGGAAGGCGTCACCGTCGTCGAGGAGGAAAACGTGCCGGAAACGGTCGACGTCCAGAAGACGATGGAATCGATGATCAACCTCGACGGCGCCGGGCTGCTGTTTCCCACCTCCTTCGGCTATTTCGACCCCCACATGCTGGACATGGCGAAGAAATATCCCGACGCCCAGTTCCGCCATTGCGGCGGCCTGTGGAAGGAGGGCACGCATCCGGCCAATACGGGTTCCTATTTCGGCTATATCGGCCAGGGCCAGTATCTGAACGGCATTGCGGCCGGTTATGCCTCGAAGAGCAAGAAGATCGGCTTCGTCGCGGCCAAGCCGATCCCGCAGGTGCTGCAGAACATCAATTCCTTCCTGCTCGGCGCTCGCTCGGTCGATCCGGCCATCACCTGCCAGGTGATCTTCACCGGCGAATGGTCGCTCGCCGTCAAGGAGGCCGAGGCGACGAACGCACTGATCGACCAGGGCGCCGACGTCATCACCTGCCATGTCGACAGCCCCAAGGTTGTGGTGGAGACGGCGGCCGGCCGCGGCGCCTTCATCTGCGGCTATCACGCCAACCAGAGCCCGCTCGCACCGGAAAAATACCTGACCGGCGCGGAATGGGCCTGGGGCAACGTCTATACCGACTTCGTCAAGAAGGCGCAGGCTGGCGAAAAGCTCGGCAATTTCGTGCGCGGCGGCCTGAAGGATGGCTTCGTGAAGATGAGCCCGCTCGGCCCGGGCGTCTCCGAGGAAGCGCGCAAGACGTTCGACGCCACGCTCGCCGAGATGATGGGTGGCAGCTTCTCGGTCTTCAAGGCCGGCATCAAGGACAACAAGGGCAACGTGGTGGTCGCGGACGGCCAGGCCTTCGCGGAGGATGCGATCGAGCTGGAAAGCATGGACTATCTCGTCGAAGGCGTCGTCGGTTCGACCTCGTAACTCTGGCGGAGGCGACGTCATGACGATCGAAGCCAACGTGCCCATCACACCGCTCTCGGAGCAGGCCGGACAGATCCGGCCCCTCCTGGAATGGCTTGCGCGACGTGCGGAGCCGCTGGCGATCGCGCTCTTTGCGATCCTCGTCGGCCTCGCGCTCTTCTCGCTGTTCATCGCCGTGCTCGGCAAGTCGCCGGTACAGCTGTTCCAGCTCATGTATGCCGGCGGCTTCGGCAGCTGGTTTTCGGTGCAGAACTCGCTGAGCCGGGCCGCCCCCCTTCTTTTGACGGCGCTCTGCGTCGCGCTGCCGGCGCGGCTCGGCCTCGTGGTCATCGGCGCGGAGGGGGCGGTGGTGCTGGGCGGGGTCGCGGGTGCTGCGATCGCGCTCCCGATGATCGGCACGGCGCCGCCCTTCGTCGTCTGGGTGGCGATGGGGCTTGCCGGCATGGCGGTCGGTGCGGCCTGGATCGGCCTTTCCGGTTTCCTGCGCCACTATCGCGGCGTCAACGAGACGATCGCCTCACTGTTGCTTGCCTATATCGCCATCGCGCTGATGAACCACCTGATCGAAGGGGTGTTGCGCGATCCGGCGAGCCTCAACAAGCCGTCGACGACGCCTTTGCCGGCGGAATACATGCTCGGCAACATCCCCGGCATGGACGTGCACTGGGGCCTCGTCATCGGCGTCGTCGCCTGCATCGTCTCCTATATCCTCATCGAGGCGACGAGTTTCGGCTTTGCGGCGCGCATTGCCGGCGGCAACGTGCGGGCGGCGCAGATCCAGGGCCTGCCGGTCAGGCGGCTGATCGTGGGCTTCACGGCGATCGCCGGTTCCTTCGCCGGGCTGGCCGGCATGATTGAGGTGACGGCGGTGCAGGGCAGTGCGAATGCGTCGCTTGCCGCAGGCTACGGCTATACCGGCATCCTCGTCGCCTTCCTCGCGCGGCACAATCCGCTGGCGATCATTCCCGTCGCCATCCTGCTTGGCGGCATCGACGCCTCGGGTGGCCTGATCCAGCGGCGTATGGGCCTGCCGGATGCGACGGTGCTCGTGCTCCAGGGCACGCTCTTCGTTGTCATCCTGTTTTGCGAAACGCTCTACGGGCGCTTCCGCCTGTTCAACCCGGATCTCTGGAAAAGGAGCGCGTGATGGAGGATATCGGTCTCTGGGGCGTTCCGCTCGCCATCCTCGCCGGCGCCATCCGCGTCTCGACGCCCTTCATCTTCGTCTCGCTCGGCGAGGCGATCACGGAGCGCTCCGGCCGCATCAATCTCGGGCTCGAAGGCACGCTCGTCTTCGGCGCGATGACCGCCTATGGCGTCGCCGTGATGACGCTGTCGCCCTGGCTCGGCGTGCTCGCTGCCATGGCCGCGGGTGCGGTCTTCGGTCTCGTCCACGGCTGGATCTGCAAGTTCCCGAAGGTCAACGACATTGCGATCGGTATCGCGATGATGCAGTTCGGCCTTGGGCTCGCCTTCTTCCTCGGCAAGCCCTTCATCCAGCCTTCGGCGCCAAAACTGCCGTCGATCCCCTTCGGCGGCTGGTCGGATGTTCCGCAGGTACAGGCCGCCCTCAACATCAACGTGTTGTTCCTGATCGGCGCGGCACTTGCCGTCTTCCTCTGGTGGGCGTTTCGCAACACGCGGATCGGTCTCATCCTGCGCGTCGTCGGCGACAGCTCCGATGCCGCGCGCGCCATGGGCCTCAACCCGGATACGGTGCGCCTGCTGGCCACCGCCGTCGGCGGCGCGCTGGCGGCGATCGGCGGTGCCTATCTCTCGCTGTTCTATCCGGGGTCGTGGAACGAAGGCATTTCCTCCGGCCAGGGCCTGATGGCCGTGGCGCTCGTCATCTTCGCGCGCTGGAATCCGATCGGCTGCTTCCTCGCCGCCATGCTTTTTGGCGGGGCAGGGGCGCTTGGGCCGGCGCTGCAATCGGTCGGCGTCACGCAGGGCTACTACCTGTTTTACGCGGCGCCCTATGTGCTGACGCTCGCAATCCTCATCGCCACGTCCTCGCCGACGCGCTCGCTCGCCGGCGCCCCCGGCGCACTCTCGATCACCAAATAGGAGCGACCCCATGAACAGCCTCGCCCCCATGCCCAATGACACCGAGACGCTGTCCTTCATCGAAGGCGATCCCTATCCCTGGCCTTATAATGGCAAGCTCCGACCCGACAACACGGCCCTCATCATCATCGACATGCAGACCGACTTCTGCGGCAAGGGCGGTTATGTCGATCACATGGGCTATGATCTCTCGCTGGTGCAGGCGCCGATCGCGCCGATCAAGGCCGTGCTCGCTGCCATGCGCGCCAAGGGCTACCACATCATCCACACCCGCGAGGGCCACCGGCCGGATCTCGCGGATCTGCCCGCCAACAAGCGCTGGCGCTCGCGGCGCATCCATGCCGGCATCGGTGATGCGGGGCCGTGCGGGCGCATCCTCGTGCGCGGCGAGCCGGGCTGGGACATCATCCCGGAACTCTACCCGCTGGAGGGCGAGGTCATCATCGACAAGCCCGGCAAGGGTTCGTTCTGCGCCACCGACCTCGAACTCATCCTCAACCAGAAGCGTATCGAAAACATCATCCTGACGGGCATCACCACGGACGTTTGTGTTTCCACGACCATGCGCGAGGCGAACGACCGTGGGTTCGAATGCCTGCTTCTGGAGGATTGCTGCGGCGCGACCGACCACGGCAACCACCTCGCCGCCATCAAGATGGTGAAGATGCAGGGCGGCGTCTTCGGTTCCGTCTCCAGTTCGAAAACACTGGTGGAGCAACTGCCATGACCATGCTTGTCGGCAATATTCCCCCGTTCAAGACCGTGCCCGCCGTCGGTATCGAGACGGTCGGCATGACGATGCGCTTCGGCGCCTTCACGGCGCTGGACAATGTCTCGATCAAGGTGCCGGCCGGCACCTTCCATGCTTTGCTTGGAGAAAATGGTGCCGGAAAATCCACCCTCGTCAAATGCATCATGGGCTTCTACCACCAGACCGCCGGCCAGTTGCAGGTGGATGACCGCGAGGTTGCGGTCGCTTCCCCACGCGATGCGGCCGCACTCGGGCTCGGCATGGTCTACCAGCATTTCACGCTGGTTCCTTCGCTGACGGGTGCCGAAAACCTCGTCATCAACCGCACCGACGTTCCGGCCGTCATCAACTGGGCGAAGGAGCGGCAGGCCCTTGCCGCCTTCATGGAAACGATGCCCTTCACCATCCCGCTCGACCGGCCGGTCAGCGAGCTTGCTGCGGGCGAGAAGCAGAAGCTGGAGATCGTCAAGCAGCTCTATCTCGGCCGTCGGTTCCTCGTGCTCGACGAGCCGACCTCCGTGCTGACCCCCGCCGAGGCCGACGAAATGCTCGGCCTCGTGCGTGGCATGACGGAGCGCGGCGAACTGACCGTGCTGATGATCAGCCACAAGTTCCATGAGGTCACGAAATTCGCCGACGCCGTCTCCGTGCTCCGGCGCGGCAAGCTGACGGGCACGGGCCTCGTCTCGGACCTTTCTACCGCGGACATGGCGGCGATGATGATCGGCGACGTCAAGCTCGCCGAACTCGACACGCGCCTGCCGGTCAGCGACGGCGCCAGGGCCGTCCTCTCCGTCAGCAAGGTTAGGGCGCCGGACCGCACGGGCCTCAAGATGATCGATATCGAAAACCTCGTCGTACGCTCCGGCGAGATCGTCGGCATTGCCGGCATTTCCGGCAATGGGCAGAAGGAACTGGCAGAGGTGCTCGCCGGCCAGCGGGCGGCGGAGACGGGTGAGGTGACCGTGAAGGGCCGCGCCTATGGCGCGACGCGGCCGGAGACGCGCGCGAACAATGTGCGCTTCATTCCGGAGGAGCCGCTGGCCAACGCCTGCGCGCCGCGCATGACGGTGACGGAAAACCTCGCCTTCCGCACATTCGACGTGGCGAAAGGCGGCAAGGAGGCGATCTGGCTCGACGGGCGCGGTATGAAGAAGCGTGCCTCGTCGCTGATCGACGATTTCAAGGTGAAGACGGCCTCGCCCGCCTCGCCGATCGCCGCCTTGTCCGGCGGCAACGTGCAGCGTGCGGTGCTTGCCCGCGAACTCACCGGCGACGTTGACCTGCTGATCGTCTCCAATCCCTGTTTCGGGCTCGACTTCTCGGCCGTCGCCGAGATTCGCGCGCGCATCATGAAGGCGCGCAATGCCGGTGCGGCGGTGCTGTTGATGTCGGAGGATCTCGACGAACTGATGGAAATGTCGGACCGCATCATGGTGATGTCCGAAGGCAAGCTCGTCTACGAGACGCCGGCGCGCGAGGCCGACATTTCCGTCATCGGGGCGCATATGGCGGGGCATCATTGATGGCGGAGATCAGGGCAGAGCCATTCGCCTTTCCGCTGAAGAAGGGTGCCGCGGCGCTCGTCGTCATCGACATGCAGCGCGATTTTGCGGAGGAGGGCGGTTTTGGCGCGAGCCTCGGCAACGACGTGTCGCGGGTCACCGCGATCGTGCCGGATGTCAAACGGCTGATTGCCGGGTTCCGCGCCGCCGGCTTGCCAATCATCCACACGATGGAATGCCACCGGCCGGATCTTTCCGACCTGCCTCCCGCCAAGCGCGACCGCGGCGCTCCGAAACTGCGGATCGGCGACGAAGGCCCGATGGGCCGCATCCTGATTGCCGGCGAGCCGGGCACCGCCATCCTGCCGGAGCTTGCGCCGGTCGCGGGCGAGGTGGTGATCGAGAAGCCGGGCAAGGGTGCCTTCTACGCAACGCCGCTCGGCGATATCCTCGCGGAAAAGGGCATCGCCCAACTCGTCTTTGCCGGTGTCACGACGGAAGTCTGCGTGCAGACTACCATGCGCGAAGCGAACGACCGGGGCTACGAATGCCTGCTCGTGGAGGAGGCGACGGAGAGCTACTTTCCGGAATTCAAGGCCGCAGCCATCGCGATGATCCGCGCGCAGGGCGCGATCGTCGGTTGGACGGCGAAGCTCGACGACGTGCTGGAGGGAATAGCCGGTGCCTGAAACAACCCGCGAAAACCTCATCTCCGGCGGCTGGAAGGACCTTGAATTCGGCCCCTTCCGTGATGGCGTGACGATCCACTGGATCAAGCCCTTCGAGAACGACCAGCCCGGCGTGGCGCTGCTGAAATACGATGCCGGCGCGGGCGTGCCGCGCCACCGGCATGAGGGGCTGGAGACGATACTCGTGCTGACCGGAACCCAATCGGACGAAGCTGGCGACTATGGCGCCGGGTCCTATATCGTCAATGCCATCGGCACGGAACATTCGATCTGGAGCGACACGGGATGCGTGGTGCTGATCCAATGGGATCGGCCTGTGACAATATTGGAAGCGGAGTAGAGCATGAGCATGGACCAACCCTTCGACATCGCCTCGCTGCACCAGGCCTATGCGGCCGGGCTTGCCGTCGACGCCATGATCGACCAGGCCTATGCCCGGATCACCGCCGCGGACGACCCGGGGATTTTCCTGCATCTTGCCGAAATCGACACCGTGAAGGCGGCTGCCGCAGCACTGGGACCATTCGATCCCGTCGCAAAACCGCTCTGGGGCATCCCCTTCGCCGTCAAGGACAATATCGACGTGGCGGGCATGCCGACGACCGCGGCCTGCCCGGACTATGCCTATATGCCGGAAACGGACGCGACCGTCGTGCGGCTGCTGAAGGCGGCCGGCGCGCTCGTCATCGGCAAGACCAATCTCGACCAGTTCGCGACCGGCCTCGTCGGCGTGCGCACGCCCTTTCCGGTGCCGCGCAACGCCATCGATCCGACGCTGGTGCCGGGCGGCTCCAGCTCCGGCTCGGCCGTCGCCACGGCACGCGGCATCGTCTCCTTCGCGCTCGGCACGGATACCGCCGGCTCAGGCCGCATTCCGGCAGGCCTCAACAACATAATCGGCCTCAAGCCCACGGTCGGCGCGCTTTCCACCAGCGGGGTCATCCCCGCCTGCCGCACGCTCGACTGCGTCTCGATCTTCGCGCTCACCGTCGACGATGCCTGGCGCGTCTTTTCGGTGGCGGCGCGGGCGGCCGCGGCCGATCCCTATTCGAGGACGATCCCGGCGATCGGTTACGGCGCCACCCCGCCGGTGCTGAAGATCGGCGTGCCGGCGGTTGCCGATCGGCAATTCTTCGGCGACGCCGCGATGGCGGCGGCTTATGCCGATGCGTTGTCCGCGCTGTCAGCCATGGGCCACCAGCTCGTCGAGCTGCCCTTCGCCGATTTCTACGCCACCGCGAACCTGCTCTATGAGGGCGCCTGGGTGGCAGAGCGTTATGCGGCGATCCAGCCCTTCTTCGACGCTCACGAGGCAAGCCTTCATCCGGTGACACGCAAGATCTACGGCGGCGCCAAATCGCTTTCCGCCGCCGATGCCTTCAAGGGCTTCTATGCCCTGCAAGCGCTGAAGAAGAAGGTGGAGCCGCTGATCGCCTCGGTCGACCTGCTGTGCGTTCCGACCGCGCCGCGGCATTTCACGCTGGCCGAGCTTGCGGCCGAACCGATCCGCGAAAATTCCCGTCTCGGCACCTACACGAATTTCGTCAACCTGCTCGACCTCTGCGGCATGGCCGTGCCGACCGGCAAGCGCACGGACGGACTGCCGGCCAGTATCACGCTGCTCGGGCCGGCCGGCAAGGATGGCCTCGTCGCTTCCCTGGCGCGTGATCTCCACGAACGCAGCGGGCTGGCGCTCGGCGCCACCGCGTGGGCGCTTCCGAAAGCCGAGCTCGCCCTGTCCATCTCCCCAGAAGACCGGATCGAGCTCGTTGTGGTCGGTGCCCATCTCTCCGGCATGCCGCTCAACGGAGAGCTCAAGGCACTCGGCGCCCATTTCCTGCGCGAAACCCGCACGACCGCAGCATACCGCCTCTTCTCCCTCGCCGGCAGCGTGCCGCCGAAACCAGGACTGCTGCGCGTCTCGGACGCGCCCGGTGGCTCCATCGAAGTTGAAGTGTGGAGCCTGTCGCCCGACGCCTTCGGTCGCTTCGTCGCCGCAATTCCCGCCCCCCTCGGAATCGGCACGCTGGCCTTGGAGGACGGAAGCTCGGCAAAAGGCTTCATCGTAGAAGCTTCCGCCGTCACCGATGCCCTCGACATCACAGCCCACCGCGGCTGGCGCAGCTATTTGCTAGAAACAACGGCCTGAGAATCTCCAAACGCCGTTGCTCGTGCGGCGATCTGTCATAGACGGAGCGAGCCTATGAGCACGCGATCATCCTTAGACGCGAGCTCCTGAATACGCGGTTCCAGCACTTCGGCCGCGCTGGCGATATCGGCGACAATATGCTTGCGAACGCCGGCGCCATCCCTTGCCCTCAGGCTTTCGAGAATGAGCACATGTTCGGTGTTTGCGACGGACTCGTAGACAGGATCGCTGAACAGTTCCAGGAAGTAAGGGCCGACCTGGCCCCAGACGTCCTGGATCATCTGCAGCAAGCGTGGTGAATTCGCGCTCTCGTAGATCGCGAAATGGAACTGCTGGTTCAGGTTCACATAGGCCGAGATGTCTTTGGCCGAGATGGATTTTTCGATGTCGAGAAGCACCTTCTCGAGAGCCCGTATCTTCTTGTCGGTGATGTTGGCAGCCGCCAGTTCGGCGGCCAGCCCTTCGAGTTCACGACGGATGCGGGCGAGCTCGAGATACTTCTCGACATCCCATGCCGGGACGGCAACCGAGCGGTTCGGCAAAAGGACGAGCTGACGCTCGCCAACCAGCCGCTGGAGCGCTTCGCGGACCGGCGTTGTCGAAATGCCATAATATTCGGCGAGGGTACGGGTTACCAGGACATCGCTCGGACGAAAATGTCCGGCGATGAGCGAGCGCTTGATTTCATCGTAAGCGCGCTCATTCAGGGTCCTGTTCTCGATCTTTCCCATATAGCTCTCCGATATCGGGTGGCCAATATCAAAAAAATCCCCCTCCAGCTAGCTCCGCCCGATATGCAATGGAAGTTGCAGGCGAACCGGCGCTATTCGAACCGCTAGCTGCCGTCGCTCGATGCCTTCAAGGCGGTCTCGACCGATGCGAGGAAATGGTCGGCATCGTTCTGTTTCATGACGAGTGGCGGGCGGATCTTGAGGATATTCGCACCCGGGCCGGTAGCGCTGATCAGGACGCCGTTGCGGCGAAGGTGGTTGACGAGCGAGGCGGCAAGTCGGGCATTCGGCGCCCGGTCTTCCGCGGGCAGGACACATTCGACGGCCAGGAAGAGGCCTGCACCGCGGACATCGGCTATGTCGTCCCGGCCGGCGACGAGCGCCGCCAGCCCATCCTTGAGTTGGCGGCCGATATCTCGCGCATTGGCTTGCAAGCCTTCGTCTTCGATCACATCCAGCACGGCCATGCCCGCGGCACAGGCTACGGGATTGCCGCCGAACGTGTTGAAGTAGCGCGCCTTGGCGCCGAACTCCGCCACGAGATCCGGCTTCAGCGCAATGCCCGCGACCGGAAAGCCGTTGCCCATCGGCTTTCCCATTGTGACGATGTCCGGCACCACGCCGTGACGCTGGAAGCCCCAGAAGGTTTCACCCGTACGGGCAAAACCCGGCTGCACCTCGTCGGCAATGAACAGGCCACCCTCCTTGCGGATGAGATCGACGGCCGGCGCCAGGAATCCGGCCGGATCGGGATAGAGGCCGTCGCTCGAAAAGATGGTGTCCACGATGAAGGCCGCAGGCTCGATGCCATCTTCGCGCATGGCGGCGATGGCGGCCGCGAGATCGGCTGCGAGCTTGGCGCCCTGCTCGGCCGGAGGAACGAAAAGGGCGTTCGGGGCGGGGATGAACCGCACCCGCCCGCTGCGCTGCCCATGGTTTCCGAGTGAGGGAGAGATTTCCGCAACGGCCTCCGTCAAACCATGGTAGGCGAGGCTCGTCACGATGACGCCCTGCCGGCCGGTGAAGGCGCGGGCTATTCTCAAGGCGAGGTCGTTCGCCTCCGAGCCGGTGCAGGTGAACATCATATGGCCGAGTGCGGGCGGCATCGTGGCGAGTAGCCGTTCGGCATAGTCGACCACGCCATCGTGCAGGTAGCGCGTATGCGTGTTCAGCGTGCTGGCCTGGCGCGAGATCGCGTCGACGACCTTGGGATGGCAATGTCCGACCGAGGCGACGTTGTTGTAGGCGTCGAGATAGGCCTTGCCGTTCTTGTCGTAAAGCCAAACGCCTTCGCCGCGAACCAGGTGCAGGGGCTCCTCGTAGAACAGCCGGTAGGCTGGCCCGAGGGCTTTCTCCCGGCGCTTGATCAATCCCAGATCTTCGGGATCAAGCATGCCGACGCGGGTGGGGTCGAATGCGTTCACCATGCTCATGGTCAGTTGTTTCCTGCACTTGCCGTTAAGGTGCCTCGCGCCGCAGCACGCGCCAGGGCGTCGTTCGTCGCGGAGGGGTCGAGGGAATCGAGGATCTCCAGGCCGCGGCGCGATGCGGCGGCATTGCGAAGGATATAGGCTGCGTTTTCCGGGTATTTCCGTGCACGCCAGGACGTGATGGCAAGCGTGGTGGCATGGCGCAGGCGGATCAGATCCGGAAGCAGGTCCAACTCCTCGGGTTCAAGGGAAAGGACCGAGGCGTAGCCCGCGACCAGATCCTCAACGGGCTTAAGCGAGCCGGTTTCGCCGATGAGATGGTAGGAGCAGGCAATGGCGAGATCGCAAACATTCGGTGTCGTCACCATGTCACCAAAGTCGATGACGCCGGTGACACGCGCGGCATGCGGGCCGTCGACGACGATGTTGTGCGGGTTGAAGTCGTTGTGCACCGTCTGCGCACGCAGATGTGGTAGGCGCGGCCCGATCTCGGTATCGAAACGTTCAAGCAGCCGGACGACCCTTGCCTTCAGCGCCGGCTCTTCGACGGCCTCGAGCATTGGCCGCAGCCTGCCGGCATGCTTGATATCCCATTGCAGGAAGCGGCCGCTGGAAGGGTGGAAGAAGCCGCGCAGCGCTCGAGTGAGCCGTGCAAGGGTGCGGCCGATCTCGAAGTGCAGGCCCGGCAATGGCTCGGCAACACTTAGCATTGTGCCTTCGATATAGGACATCAGGCGCACGATGTGACGGTCGCCGAACGGACCGTCGATGAGAACCCAGGCAGAGCCGTCTTTTGCCGCGTGGATACGCTGCACGGGCAGGCCCGGATCGACCGCCGCGATATGCATCAAGGCTGCGGTCTGCATGCCGGTCTCGGCCCTGTCCTCCATCGAGTTGCTGACCTTGAGCAGAGCCTGCTCGCCGCCGGGAAGCTGGATGTGAAAGTTGGCGTCCCGCTCCGAGGAAAGCATGCGGACCTTGCCGTCCACACCGTAGAACTGGCGAGCGAGATCGGCCGCATCGCCTGGGCTGATCCTGGGGCCGGAGCTCGCAAGCAGAGAGTGTCCTTCCCCGCCTGTCCTGTCCGGCGCGCGGGCCGGATCCGTCGTGGCGAGGACCGGAGGCAGTGCGCTGCTCTCACCGCCGGCGGCCCGATTGATTTGACTTTGCAAGAACGATTTCCTTCATTTGGCGCCTCTCATCGATTGGCACCGGGATCTTCACACCGACGAGTTGCTGCCACCGGCCAGGCATTCACCACCGTCCACCACGAGCGCATGGCCCGTGATGAAGGCCGAGCGGTCGGAGCACAGGAAGAGAACGGCCTCGGCGATCTCCTCGGGGCGGCCGAAGCGGCCCATGGGAACCAGATCGCGTACGACCTTTTCGAGTGCGGCCCGGCCGCCAAGCTGGTTTTCATAGGGTCCGTTGAACGAGGTATCGACCCAGCCAGGGCAGATGGCGTTGACGCGAATGCCGTCCTGCGCGTAGTCGAGGGCGATCTGCTTGGTCATGGTGATGACCGCCGATTTCGTCGTGATATAGGCAAGCATCCCCTTGTCGAGGAAGACGCCGGCATTGGACGCCGTGTTGAGGATCACGCCGCCGCCTTGTGCGCGCATGTGTGGCAGCGCGGCGCGGCAGGCTGCAAACTGTGCGACGACGTTGACCTCATAAGACTTGCGCATATCGTTGCTGTCGATTTGTTCGAGCGCGCCCGCCACCTGGATGCCGGCATGGTTGTGCAAGATGTGCAATCCGGCATGCGCCTTCACCACGGCATCCAGCAATGACGCGATGGCCGCTTCGTCCGTGACGTCGAGGGCATGCGCCTGCGCCAGCCCGCCGTCGGCGACGATGCTGGACGCCGTCTCCTCGGCGCTGGCCACATCGCGATCCGTAACCACGACGCGCGCACCGTGCGCGGCGAGGATACGCGCGGAAGATCGCCCGATGCCGGATCCAGCCGCCGTCACCAGAGCGACCTTGCCGTCGAGAAGGGGTTTGGCCATGGCTGTCTCCTATGTCCGCAGTGTCAGTTCACTGTCTTTGTCGAAGAGGTGCAGGGCGAGGGGATCAGCGTAGATCCGCCTTGTCTCGCCGCGGGCAGGCTGCGTGCCCGGGCTCAGCCTGATCGTGACATCGCGCCCGGCGACCTCGCCGATCACGTAGACTTCGGCGCCGCAGGGCTCGATGAGCGACACGGTCATCTCGAAAGCCGGCGCGTTTTCCGAAGGCGGATTGAGATGGAACGCCTCCGGGCGAATGCCGAGCAGAATGTGGCGTCCGTCGCGTGCACCCAGCCTTTGAAAAGCCTGTGGCAAATCGAAGGAGGGGCCGTTCTCAACGACGATCTTGCCATCACGGATGGTTGCGGGAAGCACATTCATGGCAGGTGAGCCGATGAAGCGGGCGACGAAAATCGACGCGGGACGATTGTAGAGGTCGTCGGGACTTCCGATCTGCTCGATCTTGCCGTCGCGCATGGCAACAATCCTATCGGCAAGCGTCATCGCCTCGATCTGGTCATGGGTGACGTAGACCACAGTCTGCTTCTCTTCGAGATGCATCCGCTTGATCTCGGCACGCATCGTCGTGCGCAGCTGGGCGTCGAGGTTGGAAAGCGGTTCGTCGAACAGATAGACCGCCGGTTGGCGCACCATCGCGCGGCCCATCGCTACCCGCTGGCGTTGGCCGCCGGAGAGATCCTTCGGCTTTCTGGCGAGAAGATGCTCGATATGCAGGAGTTTTGCCGCGCGCTGCACTTGTTCGGAAATCTGAGCGGACGGGACGCCTGCGAGCTTGAGGCTGAAACCCATATTCTCGGCAGCGGTCATGTGGGGGTAGAGGGCATAGGACTGAAAGACCATTGCGATATCGCGGTTTTTCGGCGAAAGCCGCGTGACATCACGATCGCCGATCCTGATTTCGCCCTTACTCGACGCTTCAAGGCCTGCGATCATGCGCAGCAAGGTCGTCTTGCCGCATCCCGACGGGCCGACAAGCACGACGAATTCACCATCCGCTATCTTCAGGTTCAGGTCTTCGATGATGTTGACTGTTCCAAAGCTCTTCGACAGTCCAACGACTTCCACTTGGGCCAAGGTCGTCCCTTTCCTAAAATCTCTTTGAGAACAGGCCGCGCCGGTCATAGACATCGGCTGCTTCCTCGATCAGCGTAGCGATGCGTTCGGCGCCGAATTCTTTCCGCAGCGCCTGTGCCCGCTCGCGAAGCACCGTCGGGGAGCTAGCGCGACCGGGCCGCAAAAGCTCGTATGTGCTGAGCAGCAAGTCCTGCGGCACGGCCACGAGTTCGGCGGCGCGCTCGAAATTCTCCGCTAGCTTGTCGCGCCCGGACGCCCGCGCGATCCCGGCCTGCAGTCTGAGAATCTCCGGCGTGATGGCGAGGTCGGCGGCGCCGACCTTACCCTCCAGCACCGCCTCCAGGGTGAAGTCCTTGAGAGGGAGGCCGGTCGTGGTCCTGACGAGTTCCGGCGCCTTCTCAGAGAGCGGATAGATATCGGCGTGGTTTTGCGGCTGGTTCATGCGTTGCGCTCCGGTGTCGCAAAATACTGGTCGACCGGCTCGGCGCCGGGCACCGTCATCTCGGTCTCGATTGCGTAGAGAAGCGCGACCTTCGTGTGGAACCGGGCACTGAGCGCCTGCCCATCATTCGTGACGATGACCGGCTCGGGAACCTCGCCCCAGGTCATCCGCGCTGCGTTCTGGCCCATCCGTCGATAGTGTTCGATCGTCACGAGGGGCGCGTTAGAAAAAAGCTCAAGGTTCAAGTGCGGCAGCCGGTCACGCTGGTGAATGATCGCGGTGCCCTTGGCCTGGATGCCGATGCCGTAGCCCGAACCCGACAGGCGCGCTGCCGTCAGCCCCAGAAACGACGTGTCGGCGGTGTGCATGATGCGAACCACCCGCGGCAGTCCGCCGCCGGAGAGAATGCCGGAATAGAGCGCGTCCAGCACATCGGTGACCGCGTGACCCGCTGTCGTCTGGTGCAGCCGCTCGCCGAACGCGGGACTGATACCGATGACGACTTCGTGCGGATCGCGGCCGTTTTCCGCCCGGCCAATGCCATAGAGCGTCGGCGTGCCGGTCGGCGCCTCATGGCGGCCTTCCGCCTTGAGCACGTGCTCACGATTGATCGTGCCGCGGATCGACTTGATCCGGTTCCATTTCTCGGGACTCATGCGGTAGCCCGTCCCCGGTCCCGTATAGTCGTTCGGTTCGTTGACGGCGCTAACGACCTTGCCGTCGCGGATCACCGCGGATGTCTGGAGGTAGTCACCGCTCACGCGCTGGCGCAGCATGACAAGCACGTTCTCCGCCAGCCGCTCATGGCCGCGCTTCGCCAGTGCGCGGACTATGTCGAGCGCCGTCAACCCACGCGCAGCGATGCTGCTGCTGATCGCCAACGTCGTTGCCGGCGAAAACGTCTCAGTCTCGTTGGATCCCGAGGCATGGACGACGCTCTCCTTCATGGCCTGATCGGCCTGAGCGAGCCCAAGCTCCTCCAGCACATCGCTCAAGGCATCGACGGCCTGGCGGCGGAGCTGAAGGGCGTCGTCCTCCATGATGGGCACCAGGCCCCCATCTACCTGAAAATCGCGCTGGAGGACGAGGTAGTCCTCAAGCTCCTCGCTGTTGAATAGCGAGGGGTTGAATGAATTGTCATAGGCCTTTATCGAGCCGAAACCCGATGTGATGAGGTCGGAGCCGGCAAGAAGGTAGGGCGTGATCTTGGCCCCGACGCGGATTTCCGATTCCGAGATCCGGGTATCATTGCCGGACGCGCATTCGAGCCCGAGCCAGACGGCAAGCAAGTTCTCGGCCAGAAGTTCATGGACGCCCGCAGGCATCGAAGCCGTGAGCGGCGCGCCGTCGATGCCGCCGTTCTGCGTGCCTTGGACGCCCATCGCCCGCTGAAGGCAAAGGCAGCGCGCTTCGAGATAGAGCACGGAGCGCTTCTCATGGAACCCCATGAGGAGTTCCGACGACGCGCCGGATGTGCAGCGCGCCTTGATGCCACGCGAGGCATAGGCGGCCGTCAGGAAGGCTTTCGACCAGGGCGTATCGTCGCCATCGACGAAGGACCGCTCGGTGCCGTAGACCGAGACAGTTTCCGCATAGGTCGCAAGGCCCGCGAGGCCGATCTTCAGCTCTTCCGCCTCCTCGATGGAGCATTGGAAGAGCGTACTTCCCCGGCCGGCTGCCGCCCCCACGGTGCAGGCGAGCGCGTTCGCCCAAGCATTGCCCGCCACCCGCATCGTCGTCTCGATTTCGTCGAAGTCGAGCGCGACAGCGATCGCCGCATCCGCCGCTAGCTGCAGCGGGTCATCCTTTGCATTGGTGACATGCGCCTGGTTGCCGGGGCTGTGTCGCTGGCGCATTTTCGAATAGGCGAATGTGGTCTCCAGCGCGTTCAGGTGACCCAGCACGTCGGTGAGTTTTGCCGGCGTCATGCCCCGTGCAAGATGCTCCAGGCGGGCGCGTGGCACGTTGATGTCCACCAGCATGCGCGCCACTTGCGCGCTGTCCATCGCCATGGCTTCCGCCGCGACGGCCGGGTCGATGTGGTGATGGGCGATGAATGCGTCGAGGATGTCGAAATCCGCAGCAAGACGCCCGTCCATCTCCAGCACGGAGCCATCCGGTGCAAGCCGCAGGCTCGGGCTTGGATCATAGGGACTGTGGAAGACGGCGAAGCCATCCTCCGGGTTCTCGTCTGCAAAGCTGTCCAGCCTGAGCGGCCGCGCATCCCATTCCTCGAAGCGGTGCCAGCGGCGCTTGCCGGTTGAATTCTCTTCCATCTTACCTCTCCCTCAGTATGCGCAGCAGGACGAGCGTGAGCGCAACGACGGCAATAAGCAGGATGAACGAGACGGCCGCGGCTTGCCCGATATCGAGAAAGCGGAAGCCCAGGCGATAGGCGTAGAAACTGATCGTTTCTGTCGTCTTTCCGGGGCCGCCCTGGGTGAGGATATAGATGAGGTCGTAGCTCTTTAGGGCCGTGATCATGCGGATCAGCAGCGTGACAAGGATGACGGGTCGGAGCGTCGGCAGCGTGACGTGCCGGAGGATCTGCCAGGCATTCGCGCCATCGATCCGTGCCGCCTCGACCGGATCCTGCGGCAGCGACCGCAAGCCGGCATAGAGCATGATCAGCATCAGCGACGTCTCGGTCCAGGCATCGACGAAGATGACGGTCGCGAGCGCCAGGTTCGGATCTCCGAACCAACCCTGTGCTGGGATGCCGACGAGGCTCAGGAGCCAGTTGATAATCCCGAGATTTGGATTGAACATCAACCGGAACATCAGCGCGACGGCGACCGGCGTCATCAGCATGGGAAGCATCAGGATGACGAGGTAGAACTCGCGAAACCGCAGCCAGGATTGATTGAGCAGGAGCGCCAAACTGAAGGCGATCAGGAACTCGATCACCACCACGCTGACCGTGAGTTTCATCGTGACCCATGAGACGCCCGCAAACTCCCGTCCCATCAGAAGGACGTAGTTGCCGAGGCCGATAAAGGGTCCCTGGCCATAGGTCACGATATACTCGTGCAGGCTGAGGTAGAACGAGTAGAGCAACGGCGCCGCGACGACCAGCATCATGACGAGAATGGTCGGCGTCATGAAGACGAACTTGTAGAAACCGAGGGAAAGTTCGTCGCCCTTTCGAGCGAGGTGTGGCGCCCGCAGATTCATGGAGGTGGTCGCAGATTTCATGTCATCATGATCCAGCTACAGTCAGACCGGCCCGCCGCCAGTTCGAGCGTGGCGGCGGGCGTGAGCGCAGGCAGAGCCTGGCTTACTTCAGGAGCGGATCGCCTCGGGTAAGCGCCGCAAGCTTGTCTTCCGCATTGGTGATGGCCGTCGCGGGATCAGTGCCGTTCGCCAGCACGTCGCCCATCACTTCCGCGAACACTTCGACAAGCTGGGTCGCACGCGACATGACCGGAAGGCCCTTCGCATGGGCGAGCGCGTCACCGACCGCTGCCATCGCCGGCCACGCCTTGATGAAGTCGGCGTTTTCATAGATCCAGGTCTGCGTCGGCTGGCCGCCTGCGATACCGCGCTTCAGCGCGATGTCCTTGGATTCCACCCACTTGATGAACTCCCAGGAGCAATCCGGGTTTGACGCATTGCTCGGAACGGCCCATCCCCATGCACCAAGCAGACTGTCTTCGCCGGGCATCCTGGCAAACCCGATCTTGTCTACGACGAGCGATTCCTTCGGATCCTGGAGCGTCGGCATCAGGAAGAGGTAGGTGATCGCGAAGACCGCCTTGTCCTGCTTGAGGGCATTGGCGACGTCGTCGAAGTTGGCGCCCAGGGCGCCGGGCTGCGCGGCATTGTTGATCAGATCCGCGTAGACGGTGACAGCCTTGATTCCTTCGGGGGAGTTCAAGGTCGGCACCCAGTCCTCGCGATTGTAGAAATCGGCACCAAGCGAAAAGACGTAGTTCGTTGCTTCCATGACGACGGGGTCCGCGCGCTGGCCGGACATGGCAGCGCCCGCCTTGCCCGTGAACTTACCCGCCCATTTCGCAAGCTCCGCATATTCCTCGAGCGTTTCCGGCAAGCGCCAGTCGCGGCCGAACTCGGTCTTGTAGGCCGCCTGGAATTCGGGCGCTTCCACGATGTCCTTGCGGTAGAGAAGGCCCATGGCATACTGCCAGAACGGCAGCATATAGGTCGTTCCCTTGATCTTGCCGTTGATATCCATCAGCGCCGGGAAGTAGACGGACGTATCGACGCCATCCTTGGCGATGCGTTCGTCGAGCGGTTGGATCCATTTTGCCGTGACGAATTCGCCGACCCAGTAGCTGTCAACGACGAGGACGTCGTAGGCTCCGGACGAGGCCGTGAGGCTTGGGACCAGCTTTTCATGCATGAGCGAGTAGTTGACGGCCTCGATGTTGACCTTCGCGCCCGAAAGTGCCTCAAATTCCGGGGCGACCTTCTGCAGCGCGACGGTGTCTGGAACCGTTTCGAGCAACATGTTCAGGGTCACGTCCTTGCAAACCTCTGCCGGATTGGCGAAGGCGGACGTGGCACCAAGGACGCAAGCGACCGTGGCCAGCAGGCTGGCTTTATAAAACCGTGACATAAACGTTCTCCATCTGAAGGGGGTTGCAGAGCTTTTTGCTCCGTTCTGTCTTGTTATTCGTTCATCCTTTGACCGCGCCCGCATTGAGCCCCGCCACCAGGAACCGGCGGACTGCGAAATAGAGGAGCGCCATGGGAAGCATGGCGAGGATGGTGGCGGCACTTACCGCGCCGATTGCCGTTCCCTGCTGGGTCACCAGACTTGAGACCGCAACCGGCAAGGTCTTCGTCTGCTGGCCGGTGAGCATCAGGGCGAAAAGGAACTCGTTCCAGCAAAGCACGAAGCTGAGGATCGTCGCGGCGCCGATGCCGGGCAGCATCGCCGGAACCACGATCCGCACGAAGGCCGTCAGCGGCGTGCAGCCGTCGATGAGAGCTGCCTCGTCAAGCTCCCGCGGCACACGCTTCATGAAGCTCAGCAGCAGCCAGACGACGTAGGGCAGGTTGAATGCGAGATAGGCGAATATCAGGCCGAGGCGCGAATCCGTCAGGCCGATATTCTTGAAGATCAGAAAGAAAGGGATGACGAGGACGATCGGCGGCATCATCTGTGTCGCGAGGATGATCATCGGCATGGCGCTGCCGCCAGCCCTGTACCGATCGATCGCATAGGCCGCCATCGCCCCGATGATGACCGCCAACAGCGTCGACGTCGATGCGACGACCATGCTGTTCAGGAAGAACTTCCCGAATTCCATCTCCGTCAGGATCGTCCGATAATTGTCGAGTGTCGGCGTGAAGAAGAGCTCCGGCGGCAGCTTGTAGGCGATGACGCGATCGACGAATGAGGTCCTCAGAACCCAAAGAAGCGGCAGCAGAATGACGGCGCTCGCGAGCCCCAGAACGAGGTGCGTCAGGATCTTCACGTACAAGGGGGGTTGCATGTCGATCGCTCGTTTCTTGTTATAACATGCAACATGTAACGACGGAATTTTTGCAGTGTCAAGGCGCGATTAAGCCTGATCATTCGTGGTTTCGAGAAAATCCGTCATTCTCTCGCCGAGCACATACTCCACGTTGTCGCGCCGGTCCTTATGCGATCAAACGTCGTCGGGAATGGCGCCGAGAACGAGCTAGCGACGCAGTTCCATCTCAGCCGGCGTCAACGGCTGATCCTCATGATTGCACGCTTTGCAGGCGGCGGTAGAGGTCCCGGAAGGCGGCGTAGCCGCGGTCGTATATTTCGCGATTGCCGGGGGTTGGGTTGAACACTGTGTCCCTGGTGGTGAAGGCGGCGATGCCATTCCATTCTGCGGCGCCGAGGCCGACGGCGGCGACCCATGCTGCTCCAAGGCAGGAGCCGGGATGTCCGGTGAGGCGTTGCAGCGGCTGGCCGAGAACGTCGGAGACGACGCCCATCCAGACGGAGGATTTCGCTCCGCCATCCGAGACAAGAAAACGGCTGGTCCGATGCCCTGCCTCGTTGAAGGTTTCGATATGGTGGCGGATTGCATAGGCATAGGATTCCAGCACCGCGCGCCAGATATGGCCCAGATCGTGCGACAGCGTCAGTCCGTTCAGCGAACCCCGTGCCCAGGGGTCGTGCAGCGGGGTCTTTTCTCCCAGCAGATAGGGCAGGAAAGTCAGGCCCAAAGCCCCGGCCGGGCGGTCGGCGGCCATCGCATCCAGCGCCGCATGGCGCGAGCCGTTCAAGGGTTCGATTGCGCCCGCGAATGTCTCGACAAACCAGTTCAGGACGGACCCGCCGGTCGACATGCAGCCGTTCGGCATCCAGAGACCGGGGACCAGATGGTAATCGAGAAAGAGGCGTGGATCGGGACGGAGCACGTCGGTCGCAGTCAGGATATCCACGGCGCCGCCGAATTTGAGAAGTACGTCGCCATTGCTCACGACGCCCGCCCCGAGGCAGGACGCGATCATGTCTGCCGCGCCGCCAACGACTGGCGTGCCTTCTGCAAGTCCGGTCTCGCGGGCACATGCTGCGGTGACCCGGCCCAGAATTGCCGAGGACCTGATCAGCGGCGGGAGGAGATGTCCGGGGATTCCGGTTCTTTCCGCCTGGGCGAGATCGATCGCACCGCTTGCAAGATTGATGATCCCCGCCTCGAGCGCCCAGTTCTGTTCCACCGCCGCTTTGCCGGTCAGCCGGAAATTGAGGTAGTCGTACGAGCCGAGCAACGTCTTTGCCCGCGCCAGCATCTCCGGCTCATGCCGCGCGAGCCAGCGGATCTTGGCGCCGACAAGCTGTTGGTTCACCCCGCAACCGGCCGCTTCGAGAAAGGCGGCCTCGTCGATTTCGCGCCGGATATCCTCGACCTCGGTTCCGGCACGAGCGTCGCTTTGCTGAATAGACCGGCGCAGCGGACGCCCTGCATCGTCCAGCAGCACGGTTACGGGGAGCATTCCCGCCACGCCGATTCCTGCTATGCGCGTGGCCTCGATGCCCGATTGGGCCAGCAGGTCCGGGATGATCGCGCAGCAGTTTTGCCACCACTGCTCCGTTTCCTCTTCGGCCCATCCCGGTTTCTCGGAGTAGAGTGTCACCGGCCGCGAAGCGAGCGACAGGATGTTGCCTGCGGTATCGACAAGGATGCCGATGGTCGAGGTGGTGCCGATGTCGAGGCCAAGAAAAACGGTCATTCCAGGGATCGTTCCGGAAGGTGCGAGGGATCGGCGACGAGCACGCGTACGCCCGCCGAGGCCAGCACGGTGGCAAGGTCCGGCGGCGGCGGCGCATCGGTGATCAGCGTCGAGATTTCAGAAAGCGTGGCGATGAGAACCGTCGAAATCCGGCGGAACTTGCTGCTGTCCATCAGCAGCACACGCTCGGCCGAGCGCTGAAGGAAGACGGACTTTACCGCCGCCTCCTCGGGCGAATAATCGAAAACGCCTTCGGCCGTCATGCCCGAGGCGCCGAGCAGCACGACGTCGAAATAATAGCGGGAGAACCCGTCCACGGCCTCCTTGCCGGTCAGCGACATTTCCTCGGCGCGGATCAGGCCGCCGCTCATGTAGGTGGCGATGCCGGCCCGCGCCATGGTCATGCCGACATGCAGGCTGTTGGAGAAGGCGCGCAGTTGCGGATCCGGCCCGGCCTCTACGATGGCATTGGCGGCAGCCAGAACGGTCGTGCCGAGGTCGAAAGCGATCGCTTTGCGCCCGGCGACATGGCGGGCAGCCGCTTGCGCGATGCGGGCCTTTCGCTCGGCGTTCTGGCGCGTGCGGGCCTCGAACGCCGGCTCGGCATCGTCGATCACCTCAAGCGGCCCGCGCTTCAGCCCTACCGCGCCGCCGTGAACGCGTTCGAGCAATCCGTCGCGCTCCAGCTCCGCCAGGTCGCGGCGCACGGTCATGTCCGAAATGCCAAATTCCTGCGCGATATCCGTGACCGAGATCGATCCGCCTTCGTTCAGCCTTTCCAGAATACGGGCCAGACGCGCGCGTGCCGGCGCTCGTGTGCGTTCTCGTGCGGACGAAGGGGAGGTGGCGATCTTCTGTTCGGACTGCGTCATCTGTGTGCCTGTCTCAAGGTCTGGCGGGGCGTTTTGTTTCCCAGCGGGTAGCACATCTATCAGGCATTCTCCCAGGATTTCCGGCGTTCAGTGGGGGAGGTCGGTACGTATCGAACATAATAAAACACATTTTCTGGCCGTTTCGAACATAATAAAACATTTTTGTTGCGCAATGAAAAGATTTTTGTTTGGTTATGTTCAAATGGATATCGACAGGCAGGCCGGACTGACCGAATGCCGGAAAACGGATCCTTTCCCCTGCAATCATAACCGCCCCGCACCTTCGGCTGGCGGATAACGGAGTACACCATGACGAAATTCGCCCAGCTTTTTCCCGGCATTAAACCGGTTATCGCGATGGTTCATTTGAACCCGATGCCCGGAACGCCGCTTTACGATGCCGATGCCGGGATCGAAGGCATCTACAACGGCGCCTTGAAGGATCTGGAGGCTTTGCAAGCAGCCGGCGTCGATGCCGTGATGTTCGGGAATGAAAACGATCGTCCCTATGAACTGAAGGTCGATATCGCCACCACCTCGGCCATGGCCTTCGTGATCGGGCGTCTTGTCGAAAAGATCGAAAAGCCCTTCGGCGTGAATGTGCTGTGGGACCCGGACAGCACCGTCACCTTGGCCGCGGCGACCGGCGCCTCGTTCGTGCGCGAGATTTTTACCGGCACCTATGCCTCGGACATGGGGCCGTGGACCCCGAATGCCGGGCGCGCCATGCGGCGTGCGCGGCAACTCGACCGCAGGGACCTGGTCATTCTCAACAATGTCTCAGCGGAATTTGCGGCTTCGATCGACAACCGTCCCCTGGCGGACCGGGCGCGTTCGGCCGTTTTCTCGTCGATCCCGGATGCCGTTCTGGTCTCGGGCGCAATCACCGGGGAATCGGCGAAAATGGTCGACCTGCAATCGGTGAAGAACGCGCTGCCGGATACGCCGGTGCTCGCCAATACCGGCGTGAAACATGCCACGGTGATCGATGTGCTGAAGGTCGCCGATGGTTGCGTCGTGGGCTCCTCGCTCAAAGTCGATGGCCATACATGGAATGCCGTCGATCCGCAGCGGGCGCAGGCGTTCATGGACGTCGTGCGCAAGGAGCGTGGCTGACATCACAGCCCGCGGGCAATTCTCCCGCCTGCACGCTGCTGCAACTTGTTCTTGCCCGGCTCGTTCGCGTATGGAATGGACAAACCCGCTCTCGTCGCCTTGCCCCTGCAGGTGCGGTAAAGTGGCCGAATTACCCCGCGGATGAGGAGCCGAAAGCGATCAAGAAGGCGAAGGCGCCGAAGGCCGCCAAATCAAAAACGCTTTTGCAGAAGCTCGCCGAAACCCCCGAGAAGCTGTTTTCGGGGGCGTTTCGCCAGCAATATGGTGCCCTGTGCTTTCGCTACGTTCCGGACGGATCGGGCTTCGAACTCCTTGTCGTCACCTCGCGCGACAGCGGCCGGTGGATCATTCCCAAAGGCTGGCCCATGAAAGGCAAGAAGCCGTTTGAGGCGGCGGCGATCGAAGCCTTGCAGGAAGCCGGCATCAGCGGAAAGATCCGCAAGAAACCCGTGGGCTGCTACACCTATCTGAAACTGCTGGACGACGGCGACGTCGCCCCTTGCATCGTCGATGTCTTCCAGATCGAAGCGACGACCTTCGCCGAGAAGTTCAAGGAAAAGGGCGAACGCACGATCGCCTGGGTCAGCCCGGACGAGGCCGCGCGCCGCGTGCGCGAAATCGAACTCAAATCGTTGCTTATCGAGTTCAAACCGCGTTGAGGTCTTGATCTGCTGTTCACGCCGCGCCGTTCCAAAGCGGATGATCCTTGACGGCAATCCAAGAACGTTCAGTGTGCAGACTGAGTCGAGGAGAGACCAAGCATGGCATTATCGGGAAAGCAAATTGGGGCGCCAGGAGACCTTGTCCCCGGCGAGGTAGATTCCGCTTATGCCTGGCTGCGGCTGGTGCTCACGCTCATTCTCGGCACTGTTGCCTGCGTCGGCAACTGGTCCGTCGTGGTGCTGCTGCCGACGCTCCAGATCGAGTTTGACACGGTGCGCGGCGGTGCCTCGCTGCCCTATACCTGCACCATGCTGGGCTTTGCCTTCGGCGGGGTGGCGATGGGGCGCCTGGCCGATCGGGTCGGCATCGTCCTGCCTGTGTTGCTGGGGGCATTCCTGCTCTGCATCGGCTATGTCCTGGCCGCCTTCACCAGCAATATCTGGCAATTCGCCGCTCTGTCGGTGGTGATCGGCCTTGGTTCGGCCGCCGGTTTCGCGCCGCTCATCTCCGACCTCTCTCACTGGTTCCGCAAGCACCGGGCGCTCGCGGTCGCTTTTGCTGCCTCGGGCAGTTATCTCTCCGGCGCGGTGTGGCCGCTGATCATCGAGCATTTCCAGGCCACGCAAGGCTGGCGGGCCACCCATATCGGCATCGGCCTGTTCATCCCTCTGGTTATGGTCCCGATCGGTCTGCTGCTGAAGCGGCGTGTACAGACGGCCAGCTACGCCGAGGCCGAGGCCGCAACCGAAGCGGCGCGCAACGAGCTCGGCCTGAAGCCGAATGTGTTACAGGCCATTCTCGTCGTCGCCGGCTTTGCCTGCTGCATGGCGATGTCGATGCCGCAGGTCCATATCGTCGCCTATTGCGGGGATCTCGGCTATGGCGTCGCCGTGGGCACGCAGATCATCGCGCTGATGCTCGGGCTCGGCGTCGTCAGCCGCCTGGCTTCCGGGGTCGTCGCCGACAGGATCGGCGCTGGCCCGATGCTGATCCTCGGCTCGTCCATGCAGGCGGCGGCGCTGCTGCTCTATCTGTTCTTCGACAGCCGGTCGTCGCTCTATGTGATCTCCGGCCTGTTCGGGCTGTTCCAGGGCGGCATCGTGCCGATGTATGCGGTGATCATCCGCCAGTTCCTGCCGCCGCGCGAGGCCGGCATCCGCATCAGCCTGGTTTTGATGGCAACCGTGCTCGGCATGGCGTGCGGGGGGCTCGCCGCCGGCTACATCTTCGACGCCACCGGCTCCTACCGTCTCGCCTTCCTGCACGGCTTCCTGTGGAACATCGTGAACCTCGTTCTGGTGAGCTGGCTGATCTTCGGGCCGAAGCTGCGCCAGTGGAGGCGGGAGGCGATCGCGAGCTGAAACGGCCTGCCGGCTACAAGAAATTGCGATGCATTTTTCGCCTGGAAGAATTTACTCAAAATTGAAGGATTACTCCGCATCAGTAATGCAACTCAAGTTGTGCCAAGGTGGGGATTCAATGCCTGAAGTCGAGATTAGACGCCCTCTGTGGATGACGATCACGGCCTGCGGTTTCGCAGCCGTTCTGTTTTCCAGTGTCGCGATCGGAGGCACGGCCTGGTATCGGCAATCGATCGCGACCAACGACGCCTTGCAGCGCGAAATCGCGAGCGACCTCGCCCTCATCGAAACGGACATGGCGGCCCAGCGCAAGGCCGCGTCCGCCCTCGCACTGATGGTTGCGGGCGAGCCCGAGGTCGCCGACCTGATCACCAGGAACGCCCGCGACGAGATTGTCGCCCGGCACGCGCCGACCTTGCCGGCCGTCGTGCGTGACGGCGGCCTGCAATTGATGACGTTCGTCAATGCGAATGGCGAGGCCGTCGCCCGCATCCACACGCCGGACAAATTCGGCGACGACATGAAGGGGCGCCGCAAGACCATCGTGGAGGCGCTGTCCAGCGGCAAGCTCGTGGCGGGCATAGAGCCCGGCCGCACGGCCGTCAGCATGTTCGCTTCGGCTCCGGTCATCAGCGGCGGCCAGACGGTGGGCGTTGTCGATGTCGGGACCAGCCTGGCGAACGCCTATTTCGAGCCCCTCGCAAAACGGATCGGCGGCGCCGTCGTGGTCCATATCCTCGTCGACGGCAAACTGGAAAAGCAAGCTTCAACGACGGATTCCGTGTTCCTCTCCGACGACGACCTGAAGGCCGCCTTCGACGGGGAGGCGCTTGAAAAGCAGGTCGTGTCCAACGACGCGACATTTGTCGTCAAGGCGGTGCCGTTCAACAATTACTCCGGCGCCAAGATCGGTATCCTGGAGATCGCGTCCGACGTCAGCTCGATCGTTGACGAAGGAAAGACGGCCCTGTGGATGACGGTCATCGGCACCGGCGTGGTTTCGCTCCTGTCGCTTCTCGGCTTCCTTCTCTTCGCCCGCTCGCTGGCCGGCACGCTCGGCCGCCTCACGGGAACGATGACGAGCCTGGCGGCCGGTGATCTCACGGCGACCATCGAAGGCGATGCCCGTCGCGACGAAGTCGGCGCGATGGCCCGCGCGGTCAAGGTGTTCAAGGACAACGGCCTGAAGACGCGTGACCTGGAACGCCAGGCGGAAGCCCAGCGCAGCGAGTCCGAGGAGCATCGGCGTCTTGCCGCCGAGCAGGATCGTGTCCGCGGGGACGCGATGGCGCAGGCGACCAACGGCCTTGCCTCCGGGCTGCAGCAGCTCGCCTCCGGCAATCTCGGCGTCCAGCTGAACCAGCCGTTCACCGAGGAATTCGAAAGCCTGCGCAGCGACTTCAACCGCGCCGTCGCACAGCTGCGCGATACGATGGCCGCGGTTGCGGATGCGACCGGCTCCATCGACAGCGGATCGCGCGAGATCAGCCAAAGCGCCGACGATCTCTCCAAGCGTACCGAGCAGCAGGCTGCCTCGCTTGAGGAAACGGCCGCGGCGCTCGACCAGATCACGACCAATGTCGGCAACTCCTCCAAGCGCGTCGACGAGGCGCGCACGGTCGCCATTCAGGCGAACCAGAGCGCCCGTCAGTCGGGGGATGTCGTCGCGAACGCGGTCGATGCCATGGGCAAGATCGAGCAGTCGTCGAACCAGATTTCCAGCATCATCGGCGTCATCGACGACATCGCTTTCCAGACCAACCTGCTGGCGCTGAACGCCGGCGTCGAAGCCGCGCGCGCCGGCGATGCCGGCAAGGGCTTCGCGGTGGTCGCCCAGGAGGTCCGCGAGCTTGCGCAACGCTCGGCGACGGCCGCCAAGGAAATCAAGGACCTGATCCGCAATTCGTCTGCCGAGGTTGGAAACGGCGTTCATCTGGTAAGCCAGACGGGCGAGGCGTTGCGAACGATCGAGGGCTATATCGTCTCGATCAACCAGCACATGGACGCGATTGCGACCTCGTCGCGCGAGCAGTCGATCGGGCTGACGGAGGTCAATACGGCCGTCAACCAGATGGACCAGGTGACCCAGCAGAATGCGGCCATGGTGGAAGAAGCCAACGCCGCCGGCGCGACGCTGGCCAATGAAGCGACCCGGCTGCGTGAACTGGTCGGGCAGTTCCAGTTGGGAAGCGGTGCGTCCGCAGGTCACTCCACGCGCCGGGCTGCACCCGCCGCCAAGGCCGCTCCATCGCACTCCCCCGCCCGCAACATGGTCAACCGCATCGCCAGTGCCTTCGGGACAAAGGGTTCGGCCGCCGTCGCAGTCCAGAACGACTCCTGGGAAGAATTCTGATTAGGAGAGATAGCTGCGCGTCGAAGCCCATGATGTTTTTCATGGGCTTCGACGCGCGTAGCGCTTTCGTCATTTCCAGCTCTGATAATCAGCGGCAGTGCATCCGAAAGGCGCCGGTCCATCGCCGAAGCGTTTTTGCAGTTGGCTGCAACCCCATCGGTTGAGCGCCTCGGGCATCATGTTGTTGATGTCCATGCCGGGCGAATTGTACTGTGACGGTGCACTCGTGACGTACCAGAGCCAGTAGCCGAAGATGCCGGCGACGAGCAGAACCAGAACGATGAGAAAAAGGCCAATGCGCCGTGCCAGGGACATTCCCTTGGGCGGCGTCGCGACAGGTCGTGCGACCGCCGGCTGGCCAGCGCCCGACGCGGCTGCTGCCAAAAGTGGCGCGAGCGCGTCGGCGCGCTCCTGGTCGGACATGTCGATCCGCTCCAGCCGGTCGTCGAGAAGAACGGGCAGGGCGGTGTTGCCGTGCCAGACCGCCAGTGCCACCGCGTTGTTGCCGGCATCGCCTACGATGATCGGCTCCTGTCCAGCCTCGAAACGGGTATAGGCCACGCGTTTCGTTTTCCGCTCGCTCAGCCTGTCCGCATAGGTGACCGACAGGCGCTTGCGCTTGTTGTCGATGGCCGTGATCTCGACAGGGATGGGCGTCAGGACTGCCGGATGCCGCAATTGTGCGCGCACCCGCAGGATGCGCAGGGCCAGGAAGATCATCGCCAGCGACCCGCCGCCCAGCAGGATGGCGAAGGCGGAAAGCGTGATGATCCGGTTCCACAGCATGTCGAGGCCGAGGCTGATTGTAGCGAGATCCGGCTTGTCGGCTGAAATCACGGCGCCGGTCTCGTAGTCGCCGGTGTGGAAATCGACGAACATCACCTCGACGTCCTTCTCGTACCGCTGACCGTCGTAGTCATAGGTAAGATCGACCTCGCAGGTGGTGAAGACGGCTTTGCGCGTCGTGCACTTGCCGTTGATATCGGCATTCTGGAGGACAAGCGGATTCTGGCTGATCTTGTAGTCGCGAAGGATGCCGGGGCCTTCTGTCATCACCATGAACACGGCGATGACGAGCAGGATCGGCGTGGAGAAATAGTAGGCGAGCGGCGTGGAAATGACCCCGCGCTTGATGGTGAGAGCGCGGGCTGGAAGCGTGATGGTTGGAAATGTCATGATCTGCCTGGAAATTGTTTCGCTTATGGTGTCGGCAAGGTGGAGACGGCGGGACAAACCGATAAATTCGCGAGCAAAGACATCTCTCTAGTCACTCGATACGGTCGCTGGAGGTCGGCTGGTTCCATGCGCGGCTTTCCTGCACTGTCAGAAGCCAGATCGCGGCACGGCAAAACTCGGTGTGGTCCGCTGCCGGCGCTTGTCTCCAAAGGGAAAGCCGCTCGGCCATGGCGCGGTAGCCGGCGCCGTCAAGCCGGGCGTGGAGCGAAGCGGCGAGGGCATCGACGGCACTTCGCGCGCGGCTTCCGGCGTGCAGCACACCGCTGAGGAGCCGCTCGGTCTCGTCCAGCAGGTCAGACCGCGCATCCATCGCCGCAGGGATCACGCTATCCTGCTCTTCGGCGACATCGAGATCGGGAACGATGAAGCGATCGGCCGAAAGCGACCATGGCGTGCAGACGAGCGCGCCGCTTTCCATTCTCACCGGCCCGGCCACCTGGCGGAGCGCGCCCCACGCGCCGTCGAGCGCGGCGGCCAGCACGCCGGTCGCGCCGGGAGCGCCGGCATCGAATTCGCGCTCCAGATAGAGGACGCCGCCGTCGCCCCTGAGGCGCACCGCGGCCTCCCATATCTGGCTTCCGGGCGCCCAGGACTGGCCGAGGACCGCCTCCACCTCGAAGACATGCACCGCGTCGCACAGCCTGCGTGGCCGCAGCAGTGCGATGGGGCGGGCGGAAAGCGCGTCCGCGACCTCGGCAAGCCGTGTCGTTGCGAGCGGCCGGGGGAAGGCGAAGACCGCGTCGCGCGACATGACCTGCGTGCGCCCGCCGCTGCCGCTGCCGAGGCCGAGCAGGCCATCGGCCCTGCGGCGTGCGACGCTGGTGAGAATCTGCCCGCGGCCGATGCCGGCAACCGGCAGGCCCGGCGCCATCTGCCGGCGCACCACCGAGGCCTGGAAGGTGTCGCGGTCCGCGGGCAGTGGCGAGAAGAGTCTCTCGATCAGCATCGTGGCGCCCATGTCGCTGTCGGCGAGCAGGATGGAGGCGCGGATATCCGTGCCCTCCTGCCGGAGCCGGGCACCGAGCGAGACGAGGCGCGATTTGCCCATGGCGGTTTCGAAGGGTTCGCCGAGGCCAAGCGCACTGGCGGCGTCGCCGGCCCGCGTGCGGGCGAAAAGCTCGGCGGCAAGCCGGAGCACGGCCCGCTCGTCGTAACGGGCGCTCCTGCTTTCATAGGCGTCTATCTGTTCGCGCAGCGCGCCGAGCACGAGAAGCATCTGCGCCGCGCCGAGCGCCTCGGCATGGCGGTGCGCGGCCGCGAGCGATTGCTCATAGGCAGCCGGCCCGGCCGTGATGCCGGCCTCGATGAGGCGGGAAACGACCGCGTCGCATGCCTCGCGGAGCTTTTCGCTGGAGCCGCCGCTGTCCGCGGCGTGGCCGCCGCCGATCGCCGTTTCCCTGCCGCCATCGGCTGCCCGGAAGGCGCGGATCGCCAGCGCGATATGGGCACAGCGCTGGCCCTCCACGCAGTCGCAGCGGGCATAGGACAGGTCGTCCGGCACGAGGAAGCGCACGCTCGCCATCGGCAGATGCGCCGTGGGCGTCTGTCCATATTCGAGCCGGACCGTGTGGCGGGACGCCATGAGGCGGGAGAGTTCCGCTTTCGTCGATGGTGCCAGCGTTGCCTCGAAGATGCCCGGGTCCAGCGCGGCAGGGTTCCAGTTTGGTGTTGCCGGCGCATCCGAGCCCGTCGCCTCCGCCCTTTCCGCCCGATAGGCGACGGCCAGCATGATGCGGTGGCGGCACACACCCGAGGAGGGGCAGGTGCAGCTCGCATCGGCGAGACCCTGGTCGGGGGTGAGGCGGGTCAGCGTGCCGTCGGAAAAGCGGGCCTCAATCGTGCCGTCGGCCGCTTCCGCAATGGCAGGTCCGCTTCCGGCGGCAAGCTCGCGAACGGCCCGCTTGACGAGGCCCGCATTGGAAAGCTGCACGAGCCCTTCATCGGTCAGCGCGATCAGGTCGGAACGGGCCATGCGCTAGCGTCCGATCTTTTCGGCGAGCCAGCCGGCCAGCTCGCCGGGCGTCATCGCGCCCACTTCCGCCCCGGCGGCAACCAGCCGGCGCGCCATCTCGCGATCGTAGGCGGGCGCCGCTTCCGAATCGAGCGCGGCAAGACCGAGTACCAGGGTGCGCTGGGCGGTGAGCGAGGCGACACGCTGTTCGAGCATGGCAGGGCTTGTGCCTTCGTAGAAGTCCGAGATCAGAACGACGATCGCCCGCTCCGGCTGTTCGATGAGGCCGGCCGCATAGGCGACGGCGCCCTGTATGTCCGTGCCGCCGCCGAGCTGCACCTTCATCAGCAGCTCGCAGGGATCGTCCACATCCTTCGTGAGGTCGACGACATTGGTGTCGAAGGCGACGAGGTGGGTGCGAACGCCCGGCAGCCCCCAAAGGCAGGCGGCGGTCACCGCCGAATGGATCACCGAATCCAGCATGGAGCCGCTCTGGTCGACGAGCAGGATGATCTGCCAGGTCTTCATGTGCCGCTGGTTGCGGGCGAAGAAATGCAGCCTTTCGACGGTCAGTTTGCGTGTCTCGGGATCGTAGTGCTTGAGATTGTCCTTCACCACCCGGCGGAAATCGAGGTCGCTGGCGATGCGGAACCGGCTGTGACGTCGCCGGTCCACCACCCCGGAAAAGGCTAGCGTCAGTTCGCGGCTGAGCTTTTCCATCAGCTGGCGCACGACCTCCTGCACCAGCTTGCGCGCCAGCACGAGGATGTCGGGCGACATCAAATGCTTGGTGCGGAGCACCGCTTTCAGCAGCGTCTCGTTCGGCTCGGCGCGCGCCAGCACGTCCGGGTTCGTCACCACGTCGTCGATCGCATAACGCTCGATCGCGTCGCGCTCAAGCCGCTCGATGGTCTCCTTTGGGAAGAGCCGGTGGATGTCGTTGATCCATTGCGGCGTCGTCAGCGCGGAGCCGCCGCGCCCGCCCTGACGCGCGATGTTGCGCGTGCCGTCCTCCTCCTCGCGCCCGTAGAGCCAGTCGAGCGCCGCATCCATGGCGAGCGTCTCGCCGGCAAGCGCGCCGCCGGCGGAGCGGCAGGCTCCATCCGCCGCCTCGCCGAGGACGAGGCGCCACCGTGTCAGGGCATCGAGGGCCGTCACCGTCATTTCACCGCCGTTTCCGCAAGCAGCGCCAGCCCGCGCAGCATCTCGCTCGCCGTCACCGGGTCCAGCTCACCGAAGGTCCTGGTGCCACCCTTGTTGCCATAGGGTTGCTCCAGCGAGAGCTTGCCGAGGGTCTGGAGCTTGTCCTCGAAATCCGCCGCGCCGGCAAAGAGGCCGTCACTGAAGTAGAACATCGCGTCCTTCGTCGTGCCGTCCTGGAACCGGACAGGCCGCTCCAACCACCAGATGCAGCCTGAATCCTGCGGCGAGCCAAGCTGCCAGCCGCGGGACGCCATGCCGCGAATGCGGGCCGATTCCACCTTGAGGTTTTCGAAGCGGTCGATTTCGCGCGTGGTCTTTTCCGTCTCGCTCAGCGTGTGGATCTCCCGGCCAAGCTGCGCGAAGGGCTGCGAGATCTCGTAGTCGCCGAACAGCGCACCCCAGGCATCGAGCCCTCCCGCCGGCAAATGCAACGGATGAACGAGCCCGATGAAGCCCGGCGCGCTCGCCGAAAAATCGAGATCAAGCGTGTCATCGGCGGCATTCGTGACGGAAAGATCGTCCGAGACCCGGAAGACCGTCGTCGGCGCGGTGCGCGGATCGCGGTCGCCATAGATGCCCCAGACCAGGCGCTGGGTGAGGTGGCGGATCAGCGGATGGCTAGCGAAGAAGGTCCAGAAGACATCCGGGGCCACGCGCCGCGAGGTCGAGAGCATGTTTTCCAGCCGCGTGATCTGGAGGCTCGCAACCGCGCGGGCATCCTTCTTCAAGGCCGCCCACGTCTTGACGGCGGTGGCGGAAAGCTCTCCGTCGTCCGATTTCGCCGGCTTCGGCAGGTCCTTCAGCCGCTTTCCGGTTTCGTCCTTCACCCAGGGCTTCAGGAACTCGTCGAAACCGACACGGAAGCGCCGTGGGCCGAAGTCGAGGTCCATGCCGCCGCGCTCGTCGAGGTCAAGGTCCGGCGCCAGCCGGTCGGCCAGTTCCTCCGGCGTCAGGTCGCGTGCCTCGGCGAGAACGGCGATCTTTTCGCGCGCCCGCTCCTGGAGGCCCTTGAACTTCAGCTTCTCGGCGATGCCGTTGAGGTTCATCAGGGCGACGTCGGTGCCGATATCGGCCAGCACGTCGAGACCGGTCACGGCGCGCTGGTGGGCGGATTCGCCCGGCCACTTGCGGATCAGCCGGGTCAACTGGCGGGCGCATTCATCGTCGCCGAGCCAGCCGATCGCCCGCAGCGCCCAGCCATCCTTGCCCGGCGCACCCTCCGCCAGCCAGGCGGAAAACAGGTCCCAGGAGAAGCGGGCGAGGCTGTCGGGGTTCGCCGTGTCCTTGACGACGTCGATGCCGGCATAGATGGCTTCCGGCGTGGAAAACGACACCATCTCCGCAAGGGCGGTGACCGCTTCGTCCGGAAACGCGCCGCCCGCCTTCAGGGCCGGGCGGGCAAGAGCGGCGGGCTTGAACCAGGCGGGCAGCTTGGCGATGCGTGCCGGGTAACGGCCGAGCGGGTCGCGGTCCAGAACCTCGGCGAGCGCCTTGTGCACGTCGGCGGACTGCGCCTCGTAGGTGCGGGCGATCGCTTCGATTTCCTCGCGCGTCTCCGCCCGGTCGGCAATCAGCCAGCGCAACGTATGTTCCGCGGCATCGCGTGCCGCGCCCTTCCTGCCGGCGGCGTCGGGGATGAGCCGGGTGATCGCCGTCTGGCGATGGCTCCGCAGCCAGTGCATGGCCGGCAGCCGGGCCTTCTTGAGCTTGAGCAGTGCGCGTGCGGCGAGCGGGGCGAGCTCCGCCGCATCGACGTCCTTCACCTTGTCGAGCATGCCGATCGGGTCGCTTTCGACCTGGCGCAGCAGGCCGGGAAGCGCCCTCTCGCCGAAGCGGGCCATCATGCGTGGATAGACATCGCCCATGAAATAGCTCGCCAGGACGCCCGGGCATCCCCAAAGCGTCATCGCCAGCCTGTCGGGCTGCTGCTCGACGGCATCGATCAGCGTGTTCCATCCGCTCACGGTCAGCGCATAGGAGCGGGCGTTGTGGATTTCGCTCACACGCTGCGCGACAAAGGCGAGCACCTGCTCCTCGTCGTCGCCGGGCTGCGGCACCGAGAGCGACCGCGGCACCTTGTACCAGTCGGAGAGTTCCTTCGCCTCGAACTCACGGATCGCCTTGATCAGCTCCTCCGTTGTCTTGACGATGCGGGCGCGCGAATGGCGCCAGCGGTTTTCTTCCGGGAGGGGCTCCTCGCGGTGATAGCGGAAAGGTGTCGCGACCGGCTTGAGATCAAGCACCGTGTCTTCGTTCCTGACGGCCTTCTTGCGCCATGGCGGATCCTTAAGGACCCCTGGCAGGCTTTCGGGCGCGGCAAGCGGGACATTGTTGGTTTCAAGCAGCCGCTCCAACTGGGCAAGCGGCCGGCCGCTGCCGGCCCAGGCCTTCAGGGTTTGTGCCGGATATTGCTTGATGAGATCCATCACCCGGGCGCGGACAACCGGTTCGTTTCGTCCCGCGGCGAGCGTCACGAGGTGCTGGCGCAGGCCGAGCGCCGGATTGGCCGCCATTGCCTCGTCGAGTGCTGCGCGGATCCACTTTTCATGCAGATAGGGCAGGAGCACGGTCAGCGCCGTGTCGTCGCCGGTGGCGAGTATGATGCGGGCCAGCGTCGTGCGCTGTGCTTCGTAGCCATAGTGGAGCATCCAGTCGAGCATGGGCAGCGGCGTCTCGCCGTAATGCCGCGCATTGGCGATGATGCTGGCCGCGATGTCCGAGAGCGGGACGTCGAGATAGGTGAAATACATGAAATAGGAGCGTTTTGCGCGCCATTTGCTCGTCGCGGACGGCGGCGCGTCGACGATCAGCGGCACCATGCAAAGCCACGCACCGACATCCTCGCCGCTGGCGGCAGCCTGGTTGAGGACGGAAAGCGGCGTGAGGTCGTGCGTGACCGGACGGTCATCGCCCAGGACGAAGGCGTAGATGGTTTTCTTCATCCAGTCCTGCTCGGCGTGATAGACCGGCGTCAACAGGCCGATCGCCTGTTCGTAGTCCTGCTGCGGCAGCGACGTCAGTACATCGCGCAGGGCAAGATCGAACGGCGCGCTCCAGGAGGACGTGTCATAGCCATGGCGGCCCTTGCGGACATTGCCGATGGAGGGCAGCACGGCTTCGATCAGGGCCTCGACACCGCCCGTGCCGAAAAGCCAGAAGAAGAAGGCGCGCAGGGTGAAGAGGCTCGCCGCCCGTTTGTCCTCGCGGCCCTTCTGCCCCATGACCAGGCCGTCGCTCGCAAGAAGGATCTGTGAGATCCACTTCTGCGCTTCCGCGGGGTCGAGGCTCGCCGCCGCCTTTCCGGCAAACTTCGATTTCAGCCAGCCGACGGCGCCGCCGGAGGCAGGGTCCTTCGGGCCGGTTTCGCCCATCCTCTCCGACAGCCAGGCTAGGGCCTCGACACCTTCCTTGCGAACGAGCGGCTTGATGCTTTGCAGGTCGGTGACGAGTTGCGCCCAGGCGCCGGCCGCGTCGAGATGTGGATGCGGACGTGAGCGGGTGGCGAGCGGCTCCCCCAGCAACGTGTCGAGCTGGGCCTCGTCCAGATGAATCTCCGGCGGAGCCGGTTCGGGAGCGCGCTCCTGAGGCGTCTCGGCGACCGGCTTTTCCTCGATCTCGGCTGCCGCTGCCGGCGCGGGCTTTTCCGTCTTCGCTTCGGCGGGTTGGGGTTTCGGTTGAGGGGCGGCGGGCGCGGCCGCACCGTTTGCCGCCAGCACATAGCCCTTGCCGGTCTTCTCCTTGACGAGCTTCTTCTTTTCCTTCTCGGCATCCTCGGCGCTGTCGAAGTCCTTGTCCTTCGTCTGGCCCTGCGTCCCGATCCGCCCGAAACGCACCGTGAGCCGGGTTCCTGCGACGGCAGCTTCCCAGAATTTAGAGGAGGTTCCCTCGACGAGTTCGTAGCGTTCCATGCTGTCCATCCTCATCTCATCATCAAACCAGCCCGGCATCGGCAAGACGCCGGGCGACGATCGCTTCGAGTGCCAGTGCCGCCGCCTGGTCGGTGACGTGTGCCGGCTGGCGCATCCATTCCAGCGCCTGGATTTCCGCTTGCGCCTCGCTCGCGCCATGGGCGCGAAGGATGACGCGCGACAGCCGCTCCCGCTCGCGTGGCGGGAAAAACGCGAAGGCCTGCCGGAGGGCAGGGAGCGCCGTTAGGAAGGCATCGTCGTGCCAGCCGTCAATCAGGGCGCGGACAGCGTCGATGACGGCCGTGTCGGCGGCAATCTCCTCGCGCGCCAGCGCAAACAGCCCCGACAGGAAATCGCCGAGCTGGTCGGGCCGGCTGAAACGGTGCATGCGGCCGGCGACATCGTAGGCGCCGCCTTCACCGCAGGCCACGAGCGTGCCCAGGGCCGCGCCGGCAACGGCAGGTGCCGTTTCCGCATTCGCCAGGCACCGGCCGAGCGTCGCCAGAAAGGCGTCGCGCTCGATATCGAGGTCCGGGCAATCGCGCAGCATGTCGCGGCAGGCGGCGAATGCCGGAATGGCGCGCAGGCCCTCCTCGTCGTTGTGGATGGACTCCGCGGTCTGCAACACCTTGTCGAAGACGGCTTCGCACAACTCGCCGAGTGCTTGCCGCGCGGCGATGCCGAAAATCTCGCCGAAGCGATGCAACTGGACGGCCAGGCGGCCCGCCGCGCCGATGGCGCCCATGTCGTGCGACAGCGCGATGCCCTGCGCGAGCTGAGCGGTCAGGTCGTTTTCGAGAACGAGCAATCCGGCAAACAGTGCATCGGCCAGGCAAAGGGAGAGGATTTTAAGGTCGCCCCCGGCTTGCGCCGCGCGATCGCTGAGGAGCGCGGCCGCCGCCATCGGCAACGTGCCGCCCCAGCGCGACGCCTCGATCAGCGTGCCTTCCGCATCGCGATGGAGGACCAGACGGAAGGTTTCCCGCGGGGCGGCGGTGCGGGGCGCCAGCGGACCTTCGAGCCGTTCCAGACCGGGCATGCCGAGAAGCCGCAACGCGTTCAGCGTGTGGGCGCGCTCCCGGTCGGCCGCAACGTTCCAGTCGAGTTCGATCTGGCGGGCGCGATGGTCGGGCGTCAGCCCCGCCTCTGCCAGCCGGATCTCGATGTCGGTGATCAGCGGTGGCCGGCGCGTTCCGGGCGCCAGCCGGCCGCGGCGTTCGCCGGTCAGTGCCTTCAGCATCGCGACGAGGGCGGGATGGGTGCCGGCACGCACGGCGCCGTCGCGGCTCCAGGCGGCAGGCTGGTCGAGCCCATCCTTGACGAGGGTCGCGAGTGCCGCGTCGAGCAGATCCGAACGCAGCCTCGTACGGTGGCCGCGTGCCATGGCGAGCGCCTGCGCATGGGTGTGCCAGGCCACCCGATCGGCCGTGGAGACGACCTGCCCGGCGGCCCGCATCGCCTGTGCGATCGCGTTTTCCGCCCAGTCGGCGGCGGCATCCAGCCCACGGGCGAAAACCTGTTCGTAATAGGCGGGAGAGGGCATGCCGGAGGCGTAGCCGGTGAAGCGGTCGAGCCGGCGGTAATCGTAAGGCACGAGATAGCTTCCGGCGCGCTCGTCGCCGGTCGGGGCCGGGACAGCAGGCCGTTCCCCATCCGCCTCCCGTGCCAGCCGCCGTATCGCCTCCGCATGCCAGCCGCCGCAGACGAGGACCACCTTGCGGTTTTGCGCCTCCTTCAGCGCCCAGGCGGCATGGGCGGCCATGAAGCGCTCGCGGGAAAGTTCCTGCGGGTCCTCGCCGCCCTCCGGGCGCAGCAGGTCGAAATAGCGGTCCAGCCGGCGCTCCAGCTCGTCGGCCGGCGCCTGTTCTGCAAGCGCGTCCCAGACGGCATCGCGGCCATCCTCGCCAAGCGCACCGGCGACGGCAGCTTCGGCCACGGCGGCGCGGCGACCATGCGGATCGGCATAGCGGTTGGCCCGCTCGCCGAAATCCGGATGCCAGGCCGGGAGGTCGCAGAAGAGGGGCGTCGCCCCGACCTCCCACGCGGCCTGCAAGGCCTCCCATTCCGGCGAATAGGCGCAGAAGGGCGAATAGGAAGCGAAGCTGCGGTGCCGGCTCGCGTGATAGCTGAAGATCGCAAGCGGCAGCTGGTGGTCGAGCCGGAGATCGGCAAGATGCGGATTGAAGTCCGCCGGCCCCTCGATCAGCACGAAGGCTGGACGGTGGCGCGCGATGGCCTGGCGGACCAGGCGCGCGCAGGCAGGCGAATGGTGCCGGACGCCGATCACGACGAGCCGTTCGCCCGCTGCCGGCGCGGTCTTGCGCTCAGGGCGTGAGAAGATGCCGAGCCGCATAAAACGCCTTCCAAGCTTCGCCGGACCGCTTCGATACCTTCTGCTCCAGATAGCGCCGGAGCTTTGTGAGATCTTCCGCATTGTCCTTGGCGGCGGTGCCGGCAAGGCATTCGATGATGTCTTCAGGCCGTCCGCGGTCGCCGCGCATGTAATGGCCGCGCACGCCGACGGCGTGGGCGACGCTGACGGCTTCCGCGGTGCTCATCACGGAGCTCAGCCGCTCCATGCCGCCCTCGGCCGAAAGGCCGTCACGCAATTCGCGAAAGCAGGTGACGAGGACTTCCAGCACGTCGTCGTCGGGTGCGGCCGGCACGCCGGAGCGGGCGAGCAGCTTTGCTGCCTCGCGCTTGACCAGCGCCAGTTCCTCGTCCGCGTCGCGGATAGGAAAGACCGTTTCGAAGTTGAAGCGCCGCTTCAGCGCCGCCGACATTTCATTGACGCCGCGGTCGCGGGTGTTCGCGGTGGCGATGACATTGAAGCCGTCGCGGGCGAAGACCATGCCGTCCTCGCCGGAAAGCTCCGGCACGGCCATGACCCGGTCCGAGAGGATCGACAGCAGGGTATCCTGCACTTCCAGCGGGCAGCGAGTGATTTCCTCGAAACGCACGATCTTGCCGTCCGACATGCCGCGATGCAAAGGTGCCGGAACGAGCGCGCGCCGGCTCGGCCCCTCGCTGACGAGAAGCGCATAGTTCCAGCCATATTTGATCTGGTCCTCGGTGAGCGATGCGCCGCCCTGGATCGTCAGCGTCGAATCCGCGCCGATGGCTGCGGCAAGCAGCTCCGAGAGAAAGCTCTTGGCCGTGCCCGGCTCGCCGATGAGGAGAAGGGCGCGGGAGGTGGCGAGCGTGACCATCGCGCGCTCGATGAGGGCGGGGGAAGCGACGAGCTTGGCGCTCGCGCCATCACCGCCGAGCACGAAGGATTTGACGGCCCGCAGCGAAAGTGCCCAACCGGGCGGACGTGGCCCCTTGTCGGTGCGACGCAGGGCGTCCAGTTCCTCTCGATATGCGATTTCGGCAGGGGGGCGTTGGATGGCGGCGGTCTGTTGAGGCATGCGACAGATCGGTCCTGTTCTGGCGGGCTGCGTCGAAACGGGATCAAGGCCCGCGACTGCCTGAAGGGTAGCCAAGGGCAATGTATTGCGCCTGGGTTACGTTTCAAGGCGCAGTTTTCTTCGTACGTGAATGAAAAATTCGAGCTTATTGCGCCGCCGGCTCGCCTTCATGAGTATAGTCGTTATTTAGGTATATTTTAAATTAGCGGCCTCTTTTTATATTTGCTACGGCGATGCTTCCACGGTCCGTACATGTTTGTAGACCGTGGTGCGGGACAGCCCGAGTTCCCGCGCCGTCCGGGAGATGTTCTGCTGCGTCTTTTCGTAGACCGACCGGATTTCCTGGCATTTGGCGCGGCTGAGCGGCCTGTCCCGACACTCGTCGCAGCAATCGCGGGCAAGGTCAGGCACGAGGCTGGCCTCGTCGAAGCAGCTTTCATCGATGTAGTCGGCGCAGCGGCGCACCAGCGCGCGTTGCAGGACGGTCCTGAGCTCTCGAATGTTGCCCGGCCATTTTCGCTGCGAGAGCGTGGCGATCGCCGCATCGGTCACCGGCGTTCCGGGCGCCATCTTTTCCATGAGGTGGCGCACGATGCTTGCAAAATCGGTCCGGCTGCGCAGCGGCGGCAAGCGGATGGAGAAGGCGTTCAGGCGATAATAGAGGTCCGCCCGGAACTGCCTGTGCGCCACCATGTTTTCCAGGTCGCGATTGGTTGCCGAGACAATCTGGACATCCACCTTCTGCGTCTTTTGCGCGCCGACGGCGCGGATTTCCATGCTGTCGAGAAACCGCAGCAAGGAGGTCTGCGCCGCCAGCGGAATATCGGCGACCTCGTCGAGGAACAGCGTGCCGCGGTCGGCCATGCGTGCCAGCCCGATGGAGCCTTCGGCGCGCGCATTGGTGAAGGCGCCGCGCTCGTGGCCAAAAATTTCCGCGATGAACAGTTCTTCCGGCACGGCGCCGCAATTGAGCGCGACGAACTCGCCCTTGCGCGCGCTGACCTTGTGGACATGCTGCGCCATCAGCTCCTTGCCGGTGCCGGTTTCCCCGGTGATGTGCACGGGCATGCGCAGCACCGCCGCCTCGGCGAGGTCGCCAAGCGATCGTTTGACGGCCGGATCGTGTGAAACGAAGTCCGGTGCGCTTTCCTGTCGGATGAGGGCCGGGATCGATGGTGACGAGCGCTTCTTCACCGGGGCATCGTGCTCGCCGATCTGCCGGCAGACCATGAAGACGCCGCTGCCCGCCCGGTCGCGGATCCGGATGACGCCGCCCTTCAGGAGACCGTCCACCGCCTGGCCGAAGCCGGCTTCGAACAGCATGTCGAAATGGTTGCCCAACAGGGCCGGCAGGCCGTCCAGCAGGGTCTTGCCCGGGCGGTTGATCGACAGGATTTCGCCATCGAGCGAGACGGAAACCAGGCCGGCGGAGAGCGTGTCGAGATATTCCACGCGCGGATGGAAGGCGAAGACGAAGCTTTTCGAATGGCTCTGGTAGAGGAGGCCGTTTTCGATCTGGGCCGCGGCCATGCGGACCAGAGCGTGGGTGTGCTCCTGCCGGGCTTCATGGGCGCAGGAGGCGTCGAGCAGGCCAAGCACCTTGCCATCCGAACTGAAGATGGGTGCAGCCATGCAACTCAGATGGCCGTGGCAGGCAAAATAGTGCTCCCGGCCATAGATCGCCACCGGCTTTTCGACGAGGGCGGCAAGCCCCAGCGCATTGGTGCCACGCTCGCTTTCGTTCCAGATGCTGCCGGGAATGATCGCGCGGCCCGCCTCGCTGTCGGCGAAGTGCTGGTCGCTGATCGTATCCAGCACGACGCCGTTCGCGTCCCCCAGCGCGATCATGAAATTGGAGCCGGCGATCTGCGAATGCAGGAGCTGCATCTCGGCCAGCGCCAGCAGGCGCATGGCGGTGTTCGCCTCGCGCCGCTGTTTCACATCGGCAAAGGCGACGACGTTGTGGCGTGGCGTGCCGCGCGGGTTGAGATCGAAATCGCGGCAGCGCTGCCAGCTGTCGGCCACGACGGGATGCAGCGTGCCGATGGGGAAACGCTCGCCTTTTTCCAGCGCGCTGCGCGCGCGATCCATTCCCGATAGATGCTGCATGTCTCCTCCTCATGCATCATTTCAAGCAGGGTAACTGCTTGTCGCGCGCCTGCGCAATGAACAGAAACTGGACAGGCCGGCTGTCCAGGCCGTTCAGGCGGTGAACAGTCGGTGCGTCGCTTGTCCAGATTATCCTTTTGATATTGCTTGTATTATTCATGTGGCATGGCGCTTGCGAATAATCCCCTGCAACGGGCACTGGCCCGCCGAAGGAGGAGACATCAGCATGAAGGCGCAAGTTCTGACGCAATATGACGACAAACTGGAAACGGGACGGTGGGTCTCGCTTCAGGATGTCCCCGACCCGACGATCAAGAAGTCCACCGACGTGATCGTGCGGATCGGTGGCGCCGGGGTCTGCCGCACGGACCTGCACATCATCGAGGGCGTCTGGCGTCCGCACATGGATCCGAACGGCAACGCGCTCCTGCCGCTGATCATGGGCCATGAGAATGCCGGCTGGGTCGAAGCCATCGGCAAGGAGGTCGAGGGCATCAAGGTCGGCGATCCGGTGATCGTGCATCCGAAAATCTCCGGCGGCACCTGCCTTGCCTGCCGGCGCGGCTTCGATATGCACGGCCCCGGAAAATTCCCTGGGCTCGACTGCGACGGCGGCTATTCCGAATATCTCTGCACCTCCGAGCGCAACATCGTGCCGCTGCCGAAGACGCTGGCACCCAAGGAAGTCGCGCCTTATGCGGACGCGGGCCTCACCGCCTATCGCGCGGTCAAGAAGGCGACGCGCCATCTGCTGCCCGGTGAATCGGTCGTCGTCATCGGCGCCGGCGGGCTCGGCCATATCGGCATCCAGTGCCTGAAGGCCATGTGCGCGGCCGACGTGATCGTCGTCGATATCTCCGACGACTCGTTGGCGCTTGCCGGCAGGATCGGCGCCGACAAGCTGGTCAAGGCCGACGGCAACGAGGTGGAGGCCGTGCTCGAACTGACCGGCGGGCAGGGCGCCGAAGCCGTCATCGACTTCGTCGGCGAGAAGGGCACGACGCTGAAGGGCCTGAAGATGACCCGGCCGATGGGGAGCTACTATGTCGTCGGCTACGGCGAGGACATCCGCATTCCGACCGTCGACATGGTGATTACCGAGAAGAACATCATCGGCAACCTGGTCGGCACTTGGGCGGAACTGACGGAGCTGATGGCGCTCGCCGACCGCGGGCTGGTGGACCTGACGACCGTCGAATACCGGCTCGCCGATGCCAACCAGGCGCTCAAGGACCTGCGCGACGGCAAGATCCATGGGCGTGCCGTGCTCATCCCCTAAGATGCCGATCAGCCGCGAACCTTCTCCCGCTCCCTGCCGCGACAAGCGGCGGGGAGCGTCTGTTGGAGGCGCGAGGAAGCAAAGGAAGAAACCATGATGTGCAGGGTATTGACGGACCAGAGCCCGCGACGGTTCGCGAAGGTCAGCCGATCGGTGCGGATTTCGGGGCACTCGACCAGTGTCCGCCTGGAAACGGCGTTCTGGCAGGTTCTGGAAGGCATAGCGGAGACGGAGGGACTTTCGACCTCCAAGCTGATTTCGCAGCTTTACGCCGAGGCGATGGAACTGCCCGGCGGCATCTCCAACCTGGCCTCCATCCTGCGGACCGTCTGTCTCCTCTACCACGAGGAGCGCCGGGGCGGGATCGGGGCCGCAAACCGGGCCTGACGGCCGGCATCGGCAGACGGGCAACATCCGCTGATCCCGGCCCCGCCGGATCGTGCCACCGCGTTGCGCGGCGTTCAATTGTCCTTGCGGTCGGGTTCGACACGGCCCTCGGCGATCCACCGCGCACCGAGCACCAGCGCGCCCATGCTGAAATCCTTGCCGTGAGCTGCGATCATCTCCTCCGACAGTTTGGCAATCCGTTCGAAAAAGGCGTCCTTGCTTGTGTCTTCATTCGTGCGTTGTTCTGCTTGCATGATGTCCTCCTGCTATTTGAAGATTTCATTGGGGAAGGTGATGATGGCGGCGTTGCCCAAGGCGTCGCCCGCCGCCAGATAGCGGCCACTCGCCGACCATCGCAGCGCCGTGACGGGGCCGCCGATATCGCAGATGGTCAGCTCTTCGGGTGAGCCAATCTCGGCGACGGCAATCCTGCCGTTTGCGTAGCCTGCGGCCACCAGTGCCTTGGACGGATGCACTGCCACGGCCTCGACCATGACGAAGCCGGCACGTCCCGTTGCAAGCGCCTTGGCAGGCGCTGCCGTCATCGACCAGCCGGCGATGCGATAGGCTCCGGACGCGAGAACGGTGTTCGTCACCGAACTCCAGTCGACCGTGCCCACCGGACCCGGAAAATCGGCGAACACAATGCGCTCGCCGGTTTCCGCATTCAGCAGACAGAGGTCGCCAGTTTGTAGCCCGCAGGCGAGCCATCGACCATCCGCGCTCCATTTCAACGATAGCGGTGGTGATGAAAGGTCGGCTTCCAATAGCGGGCCGGGATCATCGTGGCTGCGCCGGATGCTCAATCTGTTCGGGCCGGCAAGGGCGATCAGACTGCCATCGTTGAATATCGAGACGATCACCGGCGCCAGCTCGCCGAGATCGACTTCTCGGATCGCTTGCACCTCGCCCGATTGCAGGCGTAGCCGCCGCCTGACGACCACCGCCGTCAGGTCTGCCGCGTGGTTATGGGCGAAGGCAGAAATCGGGGTCCTGTCGGAAAGAACTTTTCCCGCGATCTCGCCGGAACGCGTGACGTGGAGAAGTTCGCCGCTGCGGGTCGAGACAAGAAAGGCGCCGTCCCGGTAGGCCGAAAGGGCAGCGCCCTCCTGAATGCGGGTGCTGATCAGCGGCGAGGGTTTGCCCTTTCGCGGCGCGATCGTCGTCTGGCCGTTGTCGATCGCGATGCGCGATTCCGGCGGTTCATTGTCGCCGATGCGGGCGAGGGCGACCGCGCCGTCGGCGGAACCGATCGCCAGGATCGTGTCGTCCTCGTTGAAACAGAGCTGGCGGACGGGCGCCGGGCGCTGCCAGTTGCGCGCCAGAAGATCGAACAGGGTGACGTTGGGAATGGTCTGCTGGTTCATTTCATCCTCCCTTTGCGGCTGCGATCAGCGCATCCAGTGCGGCGACCTCCCGTTCCGCCGCCGCGATGTCTTCCGCGCAGTCGGCCTGTTCCTGGCGGATCGCCGCGGCGCTCTCCTCCTGGCTATGCAATTCCCGCACCAGTTGCCCGTTTGCGGGATCGCGGCCGATTGCCAGTTCGAGGCGCAGGATGTCCATTTCGACCCCGGAGACCGCCTGGGTCAGCTTCAGGGCCTTCGCGGTCAGCGCCGATACGGTGCCGACGAGATCGACGCGGCGGCGCATGAGATCGAGAGCGGACATTGCAAACCTCCTGACTGTGACGGCGTGTTCAACGGCGGACGGTGCCGCCGGCTTCGGGTGCTTTCCAGGCTTCCAGGATGGTCGGCAGGTCCGGCAGCTGCGTCCTGAACTGCCGCTCCGCCATGGAAACGTGGCTGCGCAACTGGTCCCAGACATCGACACGGATCAACATGTCGCCGGTCAGCTGCTCCATCTCCCCGACGCGGAACTGCCGGGAAAGCGACACGCCGGAGAAGACGAAATCGCGCAGCATGAGCGCGTGTTTTTCCGCAAAGGCGTGGAGCATCGGATGGGTTTCCGGCGTGATGCCGGCCATGGCCAGTTCCTGCAGAATGAACTGCTGGAAGTGGTTCTGCATCAGGTGCTGGCTCTCGCCCATGAAGCGCATCGAGAAAACCAGGTCCCGCGGCATGAGCTGCGCGAGCGCAGTGCTGACATCCTCGCCTTCGCTTATTCCTGCGATCGGATCATCGTTGTTGGCCATGGCTGTCTTCCGAATTGAGAAGGAAGCGGTCTATATAGGTAAAGAATAAAATCATGTCCAATATTGTTTTCCTGGGCCTTTAAATGAATTTATGCTGCATGTGCTAAGTATTTAAGGCGTTACATGTTGTAATTTACGATTGTAAAATAACGTTACACTTTTGGTTTTTCGATCGCGTCGAGGCGTGGATTGCCGGGTGTTTCGAAACTGGCACGGGCCTTGCAACGTCTATTTCACAAGAAGCCATCGCGCTTGAAGCGACGCCAGAAGAACGAAGGAGTGGGGGTACAGGTTCGCAACAGTCCGTGTTCGGAGTGACTGGGCCTTTCCCCCAAAAACCTTTGCCGTGATCCACTTGAATGGTCGGACCTTGGTCGCGCCCCGGGCGCCACCCTTTGCCGTGCCATGTCAACTTTCGCTCGCGGTGCTGATGGCGCCGTTCCAGCCGGAGCCGGGAGGCTCGCGGTTCAAACACAGTGGAGGCTAATGACGATGTCGTCTTTGACGCTCAACAAGATTACTTCGCAGCGCGGCATATCCGTCGGCGAGGCGACGAAGAAGATTTCCGACCTCGGTTGGAATCCTACCTATGTCCAGGAAGCCATGACGTTTCCGACGGACTACAAGATCACCAAGGCGCCGCGCGATCCGATGAAGCAGGTCCTGCGGTCCTATTTCCCGATGCAGGAGGAAAAGGACAACCGCGTCTATGGCGCGCTCGATGCCGCGCTGCGCGGCGACATGTTCCGCAACGTCCAGCCGCGCTGGGTGGAGTGGATGAAGCTGTTCCTCGCCATCATTCCCTTCCCGGAAATCTCGGCCGCCCGCTCCATGGCGATGGTGGCGCGCATCGCGCCCGGCGAGGACCTGCGCACCGGCTTCACCATGCAGATGGTCGACGAGTTCCGCCACTCGACCATCCAGATGAACCTGAAGAAATGGTACATGGAGAACTATATCGACCCGGCGGGCTTCGACATCACCGAGGAAGCCTTCGGCAAGTGCTACGCCACGACCATCGGCCGCCAGTTCGGCGAGGGTTTCATCACCGGCGACGTGATGACGTCCGCCTGCATGTACCTGACCGTGGTCGCGGAAACGGCCTTCACCAACACCCTGTTCGTGGCCATGCCTTCGGAAGCCGCCCGCAACGGCGACTATGCGCTGCCGACGGTGTTCCTGTCGGTCCAGTCCGATGAAAGCCGCCATATCGGCAACGGCCATTCGCTGCTGATGGCCGCCCTGAAGGAGCCGGAAAACCACCTGCTTCTGGAGCGCGACCTGCGCTACGCGTTCTGGCAGAACCACGCGATCGTCGATGCCGCCATCGGCACGCTGATCGAATACGGCACCACCAACCGCGACAAGAACAAGGAATCCTACGCGGAAATGTGGCACCGCTGGATCTTCGAGGACTATTACCGCACCTACATGCTGCCGCTCGAAAAATACGGCATCAAGGTCCATCACGACGACGTGCACGAAGCCTGGAACCGCATCACCAAGAAGAACTACGTCCACAAGGTCGCCCAGTTCTTCACGGTCGGCTGGCCGCTGAACTTCTGGCGCATCGAAGCCCAGACCGACAAGGACTTCGAATGGTTCGAGCACAAATATCCGGGCTGGTACGCCGAATTCGGCGACTTCTGGAAATGGCATGCCAAGCTCAGCAAGCGCGGCGAGAAGATCATCACCTTCAACGAGGATGTCGGCTACGTCTATCCGCATCGCTGCTGGAGCTGCCTGGTGCCCTGCCTCATCCGCGAGGACATCGTCGTCGACGAGATTGACGGGCAGATCCACACCTTCGCCCATGAACTGGACCGCTGGACCGCCGTCGAGGCGTTCTCCGACGAATACCAGGGCCGGCCGACGCCTGCCATGGGCCGCTTCAGCGGCAAGCGCGAATGGGAAACCGTCTATCACGGCTGGGATCTCGGCGACGCGATGAAGGACCTGAACTTCATCCGCTCCGACGGCAAGACGCTCATTCCGCAACCGCATCTGAGCTTCGACGCCAAGGACATGTGGACGCTGGACGATATCCGCGGCCACACCATCCTGTCGCCGCTGACCCTGCTTCGCGAAATGACGCCGGCCGCCCGCGAGCAGCACCTCGCCGAGTACCGCGCAGGCTTCAAGATCAACGCCATCAACTGAAGCCTTTTCACCGGGTTACGACCCGCGGGGGCCGGTTTCGGCCGGCCTCCGCAACAGTCCGGGATCGGGAATTGGGAGGTTCCAGCATGGCAGAAGCTCAAAAACGACATCAGGAAGCACATAAGGTTCGTCTCGAGCCGGTCGGCGTCGAGTTCGAGGTCGAACATGGCGAGACGGTTCTCAACGCCGCGTTCCGCCAGGGGATCGCGCTGCCGCACGGCTGCAAGGAAGGGCAATGTTCCGCCTGCAAGTGCGTGCTGCTCGACGGCGAAGTCGAGATGCTCAAATATTCGACCTTCGCCCTCAACGACATGGAGAAGGATACCGGCCACATCCTGTTGTGCCGGTCGATCGCCTATTCCGACATGGAAGTCGAACTTCTCAATTACGACGAGGAGGTTCTGGCGAAATCGATTGCCGTCAAGACATTCAGCGGCCGGATCTCCGCCAAGGAGAACCTGACCCACGATATCCGCGGCATCGAGATCGAGCTCAGCTCTCCGATGAAGTTCTGGGCGGGGCAATATGTCGACATCACGGTCACCACGGAAAAAGGGGAGACGATTACGCGCTCGTTCTCCATGGCAAATACGCCGCACGAAACCCAGAAACTCTCCTTCATCATCAAGAAATACCCCGAGGGAAAGTTCTCCGGAGAGCTCGATTCCGGAGGCATCCGCGTCGGAGCCGAGGTCACCGTCGTCGGACCCTACGGAACCTGCTTTCGACGGGAGGAGCGACAGGGAGCACTAGTGCTGGTCGGCGCCGGCTCCGGCATGTCGCCGGTCTGGTCGATCCTCAACGACCATGTGAAGAGCGGCGAGACGCGTCCGGTCTACTTCTTCTACGGCGCCCGCACGCCTGACGACCTGTTCTATCTCGACCGGATAGAGGCGCTCCTCAGCGCACATCCGGACGTCACCTTCATCCCCGTCCTGTCCCATGCCGACGAGGCGAGCGGATGGGAGGGCGAGCGGGGCTTCGTGCACCAGAGCGTCGACGCCATCCTGAAACAGCTCGGCATCGACGGCGAGGGTGACGTCTATGCCTGCGGCCCACCTCCGATGATCGACGCCTTGCAGCCGGTTCTCTTCATGAACGGCTTCGAGCTGGAGCGCATCTTCTTCGACAAGTTCACCACCTCGTCCGGCGCCACCACGACGGGTCACTGAAAGGACCCTTGGGGTCCGAAAGCCAACTGAAAAAGGGAGTGAGAAACCATGACAGCGACAGCGACTTCAATCGGTTCGGGTGCGGCGGGTTCCGCGGTCTTTGCCGATTCCGACAGCCGGAAATACCGCTACTACGATCCCAAGGGCCAGCGCGCCACGCATTACGAGGACGTGACCGTCGACGTCCAGCCCGATCCGGAACGCTACCTGATCCAGGACTGGATCATCTCGTTTGCCGATGGCAAGGGCGCTTACGTCAAGGACAACACGGCGGCGAAAAGCTCCAACTGGCATTCCTTCCGCGCGCCGGACCAGGAGTGGGAGCGCACGCACTACCAGCGTCAGTCGAAGATCGAGACGATGGTGCAGAGCGTCATCGCCAACGCCCGCCGGGCCGGAGCGCCGAAAACCTTCGACAAGACCTGGGTCAAGATCCTGCAGGCGCATCTGGGCGCATGGAAACATGCCGAATTCGGGCTGGGCACCTCGCTGATGCAGGCGCAGCGCTACGGCTATACCCAGATGATCAACAATGCCACGCTGACCAACTCCTCCTACAAGCTCCGGCTCGCGCAGGACATCACGCTCTATCTCGCCGAAATCGGCATGGATATTCCCGGCTGGGACGACGAGCTGGGCAAGAAGCACTGGCTGGAAGACAGCGTCTGGCAGGGCACGCGCGAAGCCATTGAAACCATCATGGGCGCAACCGACTATCTCGAACAGTATTTCGCCATCAACATCGTCTTCGAACCACTGGTCGGCGAACTGTTCCGTTCCGGTTTCCTGATGCAGGCCTCGGCCGCCAATCACGACTTCATCACCCCGCCGGTGGTGTCGGCCGCGGAAGCCGACTACGAGCGCAACCTCGCGAACACGATCGACCTCATCTACCTGCTCGCCAATGACGAGGTCCATGGCGCCGCCAACAAGGCGCTGTTCCAGGGCTGGATCAAGAAGCACGGCGCGCTCGCCGACAAGGCAGCCATCGGCCTCCAGCCGATCTGGTCGATGCCGCATTCCAAGCCGATTTCCTTCCAGGACGTGCGGGCCTCTTCTGAAGAGCGCATCGCACAGATCCTCGGCGAACTCGGCCTCAAGCGCTAATCAAGGGAGAATTCAGCATGTCTACAGCAGCACGCGACGCGTCGCAGTCCAACATCTTCAAGGCGATGAAGGACATCACCTTCGAACAGACGATCTCCCACCAGTGTGGCGTCACCATGAACGATTCCGTCGAGGCGAGGGCCATCGCCGAGTTCATGGGCAAGAAGCCTGGGGTCACCGTCACCTACCAGCCGGCGATGATCCGCATCGACGGCAACGGCAAACTGATCTTCAAGATGGACGACATCAGCGAATATCTTGGCCGCGAGATGACCGCGGAAATCTTCGAGGTGAACACGTCCACTCATTACGGCCGGATGGTGCGCATCGACGACAACGAGGTGATCCTGTTCGGCGATATGGACGAGGTCTTCGAATACATCTGACGACCCCTTGACCGGCGCGCCGCCATGCTGGTGCGCCGGATTGCTCAACACATTCGTTTTGGAGGAAGACAATGTTCAGGACACCGGAAGGCAAGGAAATCTTCGTCGTCGACGGCCACATCCATTTCTGGGATGGGAGCCCGGAAAACCAGCGCAACATTCACGGCAAGCAGTTCGTCGAATGTTTCTACGCCTATCACACGGCGCTCAGTCCCAAGGAACAGCTCTGGGAAAAGAGCAAGTTCGAAAAATACACCGCCGACGACCTTTATCACGACCTCTTCATCGACGGGCCGGACGACGTTGCGATCGTGCAGTCGACCTATCTGAAGGATTTTTACAAGAACGGCTTCAACACGGTGGAGAAGAATGCCGAGATGGCCAAGCGCTATCCCGAGCGCTTCATCGTCAACGGCTCCTTCGACCCGCGCGACGGCGAAAAGGCGCTGGAATACATCCACTTCATGAAGGAGACCTACGACATCAAAGGCGTGAAGATGTACACGGCCGAGTGGAACGGCGCCTCCAAGGGATGGAAGCTCAACGACCCGGATGCCTACCGGTGCTTCGAGCTGTGCGAGAAACTCGGCATCAAGAATGTGCACGTCCACAAGGGACCGACCATCCTGCCGCTCAACAAGGACGCATTCGACGTGCATGACGTCGATTATGCGGCGACGGATTTCCAGAACCTCAACTGGATCGTCGAGCATTGCGGCCTGCCACGCCTCGACGACTTCTGCTGGATCGCCGTGCAGGAAACCAATGTCTACGGGGGCCTCGCTGTGGCGCTGCCCTTCATCCATTCGCGGCCGCGTTATTTCGCCGAAGTCATTTCCGAACTGCTGTTCTGGGCCGGTCCTGAAAAGATCCTGTTCGGATCGGACTATGCCATCTGGACCCCGCGCTGGCTGGTCGAGAAGTTCTGGGCCTTCGAACTGCCCGAGGACATCAAGCAGGAGCGCGGCGTCGATCTTACCCCGGAGATCAAGGAAAAGATCCTCGGCCTGAATGCGGCCCGCCTCTACGACATCGACATCGAGGCCAAGAAGGCGGCGCTCGCCAATTCGCCCTTCAGCGTCGCGGCGGAGTAGGGACGATGACGCCGGTCCGTATGTCCGCAGCCCGCCGGAGCGAGGAGCTCTGGCGGCGTCTCGAACAGGTGAACGACCCGGAACTGGACGAGCCGGTCACCGCCATGGGGTTCGTCGAGCGCGTCCTCATCAAGCTCGACGGCAGCGTGGAGATCGATTTCCGCCTGCCCACCTACTGGTGCTCGCCAAACTTCGCCTTCCTGATGCTGGACGGTGTGCGCCAGGCGCTCGATTCCCTGTCCTGGTCGCCCGCCTACCGGGTGACGCTGCACGACCATATGTTCGCCGAAGAGGTGAACAGGGGCATCGCCGAGGGAAAGGCGTTTGGCGAAATCTTCGGCGAGCTCGCCGGCGATCAGGACCTCGAAAGCCTGCGCGCAATCTTCCGGGCAAAGGCCTTCAAGCGGCGCCAGGAGGCCGTGCTGCTGGGACTGCGTCAGCAGGGCCTGACGGACGGCGAGATCGTCGGCATGGACCTGTCGGAACTTGACGCCGCAGGTTTTGATGCCGGCGAGGCGGCAAAGCAGAAGCCGCGCTATCGCGAGGCGCTGCTCGGCCGCTGGCCGGACCGGCGGCCGGATGACGCGGCCTTCGTCACCTGGGAGGGCGACCGGATCCCGGTGGATGCGCTCGGTGCCTATCTCGCCGACCTGCGCAGCGTGCGCATCAACATGGAGTTCAACGGCGCGCTCTGCCGGGGACTCAAGCACACGCGATACAAGGAAATGGACGTGATCGACGGTGAGCCGACGCTTGTCGACTTCATCATGGACCGCGTGCCGGCTCCCGCGCACGCGACCTGAAACGCCTGTTCTGAAAACAACGCCTTTCTGCAAGAGGCGCCAAATCAACAAACCGCCCGTAAGGCGGAAGGAGGACCTATGCCCAAGATTCTGCTCCACAATTCCGATGCCCGGCGGGCGCTCGCCCGCGGCGTCGGCAAACTCGCCGCAGCGGTCGAGCCGACGCTCGGCCCGAAAGGCATGAACGCCATGATCGACCGGCCGCTCGGCACGCCGATGGTCACCCGCGACGGCGTCAGCATCGCCTCCGAGATCGAACTGCACGATCGCTTCGAGAATATGGGTGCGCAGGTCGTTCGCGAAGTCTCGATGCAGACGAACGAAATCGCCGGTGACGGCACGACGACCGCCATCGTGCTGGCCAACGCGCTCGTCCAGAAGGGCATAGAGGCCGGTGAGCGCGGCGCGAAATCCGTCGATCTGTGCCGCGGCATCGATCTTGCGGTGGCAAGGGTCGTGGACGCGCTGAAGGCGAGTGCCAAGCCGGCGCGCAACGGCAGCCTTGCCGCCGTCGCCAACATCGCCGCCACCGATCCGGCGCTCGGCGCGCTGGTCGCCGAGGCCTATGAGCGCGTCGGCACCAAGGGCGCCATTTCGACCGAGTTCAGCGTGACGACCGAAACGACGCTGGAGGTCGTGGAGGGCATGTCGTTCGAGCGCGGCTATCTTTCCCATCACATGGTCACCGACCAGGAGAAGATGGAGGCGGTTCTCGACCGGCCCTATATCCTGATGACCGACCTGAAGATCAAGGATCCCCAATCCCTCGATGCCGTCCGGCGCCTTGCCGACGCGGCCGGCCGGCCGCTCCTGATCGTGGCGGAGGAGGTTTCGCCCGAGGCGGTGCTCGCTTTGCTCGGCAAGCAGGAGACCGGAAAGTACCTCGTCGTCCATCCGCCGGAATACGGCCATTGGCGCAAGGGCATGATGGAGGACCTGGCGATCCTGACCGGCGGACGCGTTATTGCGCGCGACCTTGGCGGGCGTATCGAGGACGTGACCATCGAGGATCTGGGCACGGCCGAGCGGGTGAGAACCAGCGCGTCCTACACGACCGTCGTGCGCGGCGGCGGCAATGAGGCGGCGATCGCTGCGCGGCGCGCCCAGGTGCAGCGCCAGTTCGAGGCGGCGCCGCCGAATATCGAACAGGACAAGCTGCGCGAGCGGCTTGCCAAGCTCTCCGGTGGCTCCGCCATCCTCTATGCCGGCGGCGTGACGCCGGTCGAGCAGAAGCGCACGATCCAGCTGATCGAGGATTCGTTGCATGCGGTGCGCGCGGCGGCCGAGGAGGGCGTGGTCGCCGGCGGCGGTTCGGCGCTGGCGCAGATCGCCCCGGTGCTCGACGCGGTGCTGGCAACCGTCAGCGGCGATGTCGCGGAAGGGGTGAAGCTCGTCCAGTCCGTCCTGTCGCGCCCGCTGTGGCGCATCGCCACCAATGCGGGCGGTGATCCGGATGCCATCATCGCGGAGGTGACGCGGGTCAACAGCGGATACGGCTACAATGCCGCGGTCGGCAAATACCAGAACATGATCGACGCCGGCATCATCGATCCCGTCCGCGTCACCTATACGGCGCTGCGCAACGCCGCCTCCGTCGCCACGCTGATCCTGACCACCGAGACCCTGATCGGTGATCTGGAGGAAGACGAGGACCCGACCGAGGGACCGGCGCTCGGCGGCGGCGCGGAGAAGCTCGGCCGCGCGTGACGGATGGCGTGACACCCTGCGGCAAGCGATTGCCGCAGGGTGTCCTTATTCAGATGAAACCGCGCTTGATGCCGAATTGCTCAAGCTTGCGGTAGAGCGTCGGCCGTGACACGCCGAGGCGCTGGGCAACCTTGCTGAGATTGCCGTGTTCGGCCCTTAGCGCAGAGCGGATCGCCTGGCGTTCCGCATCTTCGAGGCTGAAGACGGCGTCGGTTGCATCCGTCTGGGGCGTGGTCCGGTCCTGCGCCGGTTCGGTCACATCGGAGGGCAAATCCTCAAGCCCCACCAGCCCGGTGTTCGAGAGCAGGTGCAGCCGTTCGACGAGGTTGCGCAGCTCGCGCACATTGCCCGGCCAGCGATAGGCGAGCAGGGCGTCGAGGGCTTGGTTCGAGAAGCGCAGCGGCGGGCTTGCCCTGCGATCCGCCAGTTTGCGGTTGAAATGCTCGATCAGCAGCAGACTGTCGCTGCCGCGCTCTCTCAGTGGCGGAACGCAGATGGAGACCGTGCTGATCCGGTAGAACAGGTCCTTGCGGAAGCGACCGTTTGCGACTTCCACCTTGAGATCGCGGTTCGTGGAGGCGACAAGCCGCACGTCGACCGGCCGCAGCCGGCTGTCGCCCAGTCGGTTGACTGCCCGCTCTTCGAGCACGCGCAACAGGAAGGGCTGCATGTCGAGCGGCATCTCGCCGATTTCATCGAGGCTGAGGACGCCGCCGCTGGCAAGCTCGAAGACGCCGGGCTTGCCCTCGCGGGATGCGCCCGTGAACGCGCCGCCGACATGGCCGAACAGCTCGCTGCCGAAGAGCTCCTTGGTGACGGCGCCGCAGTTGAGCGCGATGAAGGGATTGTTCGCCGATTTGCGGCTGGCGGCGTGGATGAGCCGGGCGAAGAGTTCCTTGCCGACGCCTGTTTCCCCTTCGATCAAGAGCGATGTGACGTCTTCCGTCTCGCCGATCTTGCAGGCGATATCGACGGCCGCGCGCAAGGCCGGGCTCTCCCCGATGATGAGCGCGCTTTCGTCCTTGACCTGCTGTGACGCAATTCTGCTGCCGATCGCGACGGTCCTGCTGTCGTCGCTCTTGGGAAACACGAAGGCCGCGCCGCGCACGTCGCCATCCAGCTCCAGCGGGCAGATGTGGCAGGATTGCATATCCTTGGGCAGCGTGGTGACGATGCTGTCGAGAAAGCCGGAGTTGCTCAGCTCCGGCAACCGACAGCTCTCCGGGCCGCCGCGGATCATGTCGCCGACGCGCTTTCTTTCCGCAGCCGGCACATTGCTGCTGTAGATGGCGCGGCCATGGCGATCGATGATCATGACGCCATCGTTCGAGCGATAGCGGCTCGCCGACGCAATGAAGGCTTCGAGCAACCGCGTCCGCTCTTCGTTCTGCGCGTCGGCGAGTGCCTGCTCGATTTCCCGCGCGGCCGCCGTCACGAGGGCGATGTTATGTGGCCGGAAAATATCGGGATAGCCCGACAGGTCGACGACCCCGATGACTTTGCCGTCATAAGGATCGCGAATGGGCGCCCCGGCGCAGGTCCAGGCTTTTATGCCGGCGCAAAAATGTTCGGCGGCATGGACGAAGACCGGCTCCCCGGTCCAAAGGGCAGTCCCTATGCCGTTGGTCCCGACAACATCTTCCGTCCATTTTCCGCCGACGCCGAGATGAATGTCCATCCCGTCGGAGATGGTCTTCTTGTCGCCGATGACGTCGATCAGGACGCCTTCACCGTCGGCGAGCATCAGCATCGCGCCCGTGCCGTCCAAAAGCTTGCCGATCGCCCGGAAGGGGCGGCGGGCGGCGGCCAGCAGCTCCGGCCTGCTTCTCGCCAAGGCTTCGACCGCATCCTTGTCCGTTTCGATCGGCGCCTCGTTTCGCTGGGCGTCGATACCGCCCGTGGCGCAGCGCTGCCAGGAATCGTTGATCGTCGAGCGCACGGGCAGCGAGGATCGGTTGGAGGGGTTCCGGCCCTCCAGCAGCGATTCCCACGCGCGCATCGTGACGCGCTCGTCATAGGCGGACATCAGCATCACATCGCCGGCCGCGGGAAGGCGGCCCTTCGCGGAATGTCGCGGCGTGTTTACATCTCGGTTCATACGGCTGTTCACATTCCACGTTCGAGGGAACTTGACGCCAAAACGGGTCTACGCGGATGGAGGCGTGCGCCTCGTCCTCACGTCTCGGGAGGAATGCTAAGCCGCAGGCCGATGTCGGCCGCCAGGTCTGCGGTTCCGTAGGACGCCCCGACGGGAACGTCATTCATATCCGACAGCGCCTCGGCCATCGTGTCATCGAGCGGTGCGATGAAACCATTGGCCTTCGTTGCTAAGGCAAACATCGTCACGCCGTCTTCGCTGCGAAGATTGCCAAAGTGGTGCAGCTGCCGCCCGGTGCCGACATCGACGGCGATGACGCGGCCGTTGGCGGTCACGCGGATTTTCGGCTCCGGTGCGTGGACCGGTGCCGTACCGCCGATATGGATGATGAGGCCTTCCGCCTGCGGGCCGATCTTCGGCTTTTTCGATTCCGAGTAGAGGCCCCCACTGAAGTGATCGGCGAGTTTCGTGATGACGCCGCGGTTCTGTTCTATCAGCCGTCTGACTTGCGCGTCCTCCCGACGCGGTCCGTCCTGCTTCGAAAATATCTCGACCATGAACCCTCCCAGATTCAGTCAAAGCGCATTTTCGCACTCGATTATGGCAAAAGGGTACCACATTTTCACACCCCTACCAGCGGGCAATATAGCCTATACGGAGTCGAGGAGGTGGTATCGGGCTGCTGCATGGCCAGATTGTTTTCAGGGCGTCGCGCGGCCGCGGCTGGTCGGCACGCGCTTACGCCGCCGACGGGGCGGCGGCGCGCAAGTTGCAGCAGGCATTGCTATCGATGGATGGGAAGCGTCAGGCCAAGCCTGCCAATTTTTCGAGCTCGGCCCGCGCGCCCAGTCCGGCCGCGACGACCGGTGCGCCCTTGGTCAGCCCCTCGCCTTGCGTCGGGAAGGGGTGATACCAGCCGCCGGCCTCTTTCACGAGGCAGTAGCCTGCAAGGCAATCCCAAGCATGCATATAGGGTTCGTAATAGCCGACCAGCCGGCCCGCGGCGACATAGGCGAGCATCAGCGCGCCGGAGCCGTTGCGCACGAAATTGCCGCCGGCATGGAGCAGCTGGCTGACGATGTCGCCCACCCTTTCCGGCGTCACATAGCTGTTGGCGCCGATGCCGGTCATGGCGTTCTGGATCGTGCGGGAGGGGTCGAGCGTCAGCACCCTGCCATTGAGCTTGGCGCCCTTGCCGCTTGCTGCCGTGTAGAGTTCGTTGTGGCAGGGTGCGCCGATGACGCCGATGACCGGCGTATTGTCGTGCAGCACCGCGATCGAGACGCACCAGTTCGGCATGCCGTTGACGAAGGGCGCGGTGCCGTCGATCGGGTCGACGACCCAGGTGTAGCCGGAGGTTCCCGGCGTATGGCCGAATTCCTCGCCGAGGAAGCCGTCTTCCGGGAACGTCGCCTCGACGCGCTGGCGGATCAGTTGCTCGACGTTGCGATCGGCGATCGAGACGACGTCCTGCAAATCGCGCTTGGTCTCGATCACCAGGGAATCGCGCCGGTTGAAATAATCCAGCGCCATGGCGCCGGCCTCCTGGGCGATGGCCTTGGCGAGGACGAAGCGTCTGTCCAGTCCGGTTTCTTGCGATGTCATTCCATATTCCTTGCAATATCAGGCGTTGATGAGGGCGATGCCGCGGGTCTTGAAGCCGAGCGTGGCGTCGGAGGCGGCGGGAAGGATGCGGTCGACGGCGTGATCGACGATGAAGAGCGTGCCGACGTCGGTTTCGACCTCGTATTCGACATGGTCGCCGAGATAGGCCGAATGCAGAATGCGGCCGGCAAGACCGGGTCCACGCCCTTCGGCAAGCGTCACGGCGCCGGGGCGCACGGCCAGGCTTGCAGCCCCGAGCTTGGCTTTGCCGGCGGGCACGCGATGCTCGACGCCGCCGACGCGGATCTGCGCCTCGTTGCCGTCGATGCCGAGCACCTCGCAGGCAATCACATTCGCCTCGCCCATGAAGTCGGCGATGAAGGAGGAGGCCGGCGTCTCGTAGAGCTCGCGCGGCGCGCCCGACTGGGCGATCTCGCCGTCCTTCATGATGATGATGCGGTCGGAGACGGCGAGCGCCTCGTCCTGGTCGTGCGTGACATAGACCGCGGTGAAGCCGAGGCGTTGCTGGAGTTCTCGGATTTCCGTGCGCACCCGGCGGCGCAGGCGCGCATCAAGGTTCGACAAGGGTTCGTCAAGCAACAGGACCTGCGGCTCCAGCACCAGCGCGCGGGCGACGGCGACGCGCTGCTGCTGGCCGCCGGAAAGCTCGGCCGGCAGGCGCTGGCCCATGCCGGCGAGGCCGACGAGCGCCAGCCCTTCCTCCGCTCTCTCCCGCGCTTCCTTACGCGAAAGACCCGACGATTCGAGGCCGTAGGCGACGTTTTCGAGCGAACTCAGATGCGGAAAGAGCGCGTAGGACTGGAACACCATCGAAACGTCGCGCTCGTTGGCGGGCAGCATGGTGACGTCCTTGCCGCCGATGAGGATTTTCCCCGCCGTCGGATGTTCGAGGCCGGCCAGCATGCGCAGCGTCGTCGTCTTGCCGCAGCCGGACGGGCCGAGCAGGGTGACGAGCGTGCCCGGCTCGATGGTGAGCGAGAGGTCGGGAATGGCGGTGAAGGCGCCAAACGTCTTCTTCACGTTCTGGAAGACGACGGAACCGGCTTTCGGGGTGATCATGCGATTTTCTCCTGATGGGAGGAAGCGGATGGGGTGACGCCGGCGACGCGGTTTTCGCGCCGGAGGCGGCGTTCGCCCACGAGAAGCTGGAAGCCGCTGATGACCGTGATCATCACGACGATCAGCATGGAGGAATAGGCGATCGCCACGCCGTATTCTCCATTCTCGACGAGGCCGACGATATAGGAGGTCGCCATGTTGTATTCGGCGCTAACGAGGAAGATGACGGCGCTGATCGAGGTGATGGCGCGCACGAAGGAATAGACGAGTGCGGCGGTAATGGCGGGGCGGAGCAGCGGCAGGATGACCTTGCGGATCGTGCGGAAGCTGTTGGCCCTGAGCGTCAGCGAAGCCTCGTCCAGGCTCTTGTCGAGCTGGCTCATTGCCGCGATGCCGCCGCGCACGCCGACCGGCATGTTGCGGAAGACGAAGCAGGCGATCAGGATCAGCGCCGAGCCGGTCATTTCGAGCGGCGGCAGGTTGAAGGCCATGATGTAGCTGACGCCGATGACCGTGCCGGGAATGGCGAAGCTCATCATGAGGGCGAACTCGAAGGCGTTCTTGCCGGCGAATTTCTGGCGCACGATGATGTAGGCCGTCAGCAGGCCGACGATGGCCGTCAGCGGTGCGGAGATCAGCGCGATCTCCATCGTCGTCCAGAAGGAGTTCCAGGCGACGCCCGTCCAGGCAATCCCGCCCTCGAAGCTGATAGAGAAGGCCTTTGCGTAATGGTCTAGGGTCAGGGAATTGTCGAGCCCCCAGGTCTTCACGAAGCCGCCGACGAGGATCATGCCGTAGATGACGAGCGTGAAGAGGCCCCACGGTATCACAAGGGCGTGCACGCCGATCGAGACGCCGCGGGGGAGCGCGATGTGCGCGCCGCTGTCGCCCTTGCCCGTCACGGTCGCGAAGTTCTTGCCGGAGAGCCACAGGCGCTGGGCAAGGAAGGCCGAGAGCGTGAAGCACAGGAGGACGGTGGCGAGCACGGCGGCGCGCGACGGATCGTTCTGCGAGCCGACGACCGCGAAGAAGATTTCCGTCGAGAGCACGCCATGGCTGCCGCCGAGCACCAGCGGATTGCCGAAGTCGGCCATGCTCTCGATGAAGCCGATGAGGAAGGCGTTGGCGAGGCCCGGCTTCATCAGTGGCAGCGAGACGCGCCAGAAGGTGCGCCAGCGGTCGGCGCGAAGCGTTTGCGAAGCTTCCTCCATCGACGGGCTGACACCCTCGACGACGCCAATCAGCACGAGGAAGGAGATCGGCGTGAAGGACAGGACCTGCGCGATCCAGATGCCGGTGAGGCCATAGAGCCAGCGGCCCGGCTCGATGCCGAAGAGGTCGGAAAGGCCCTGCGTGATGACGCCGGCGCGGCCGAAGAGCAGCGTCAGCGCGAGGCCGATCACGAAGGGCGGCGTGATGATCGGCAGGATGGTCAGCAGGCGCAGGCCCTTCTTGTAGGGGAACCGTGTGCGGGTGGCGACGAGCGCGAAGGCCAGGCCGAGCAGGGTCGAGCCGAGGCCGGTCATGATGGCGAGCCACAGCGTACGCCACGCCACGCCGCAACGCGTACCGCCGGTCAGGCAGCCGAGGCTCCAGATGCCGGGATCCTGCATGTTGCGAATGAAATTGTCCGGATTGAACGAGCCGTCGAAGTCCTGCACCGCACCGATGAACATGCTGCCGATCGGGTAGAAGACGAAGACGGCGACGAGGAAGACGAGCAGCGAAATCGAGCTGACGACGAAGGCATCCCCCTTCATCACGCCGCGTTCGGCAAGACCGAAGGCAAAGAGCAGGACGAAGGAGACCGCAGAAAGAACGGCGCCCGCGCCCATCGACGACTGGCCGTCGGAAAGTGGCCCGAAGAGCGTTTCGCTGATCGTCCATGTCCAGCCGGTAAGGCTGATGGCGAGGCCTTGCAGCGAGAGGAACAGCACGCCGAGTGCCCCCACCCATGCCAGCACGGCGCCGCGGCGCATCGGGTCCGCCATGCCGCGCGCCACACCGGCGATGAGGAAGAGAAGCACGGCACCGGCAAGCCAAAGCCGGCCATGCACGGCTATCTGCAATAGGTTGGGTGCCGCCTCGGAAGAGAGGGGAAAACCGGCGAGCCAGCCGAACCCGAAAAAGCCGCCCTCGATCCGATACCAGGGCAGAAGGGTCAAAGCGACCGCGCCCAGGATCAGGACCATGTCCAGCCTGCGATTGCCATGCGTCATGGCCGACCTCGCTGTCATTGCTGTTTGGGGAAAGGCGGCGCCCGGAGGAGACGGGCGCCGCCGCTTAGAGCAATTCCAGCAAAAGCGCGTCGCGGTTTTGCGTCCGGAATTGCGTGAAAACAAAGAGATAGAGCGTCAGTTGGCGACCGCGCCGACTTCACGATCCCAACGCTCCAGCAGCGCCTTGCGCTTTTCCGGGTCGCCATAGGTCTTGAAGTCGTAGTCGATCAGCTTGATGTCCTCGAAGCGCGGGGCTTCCTTGGGGATTTCAGCGTTCTTGTTGGACGGAAGCTGGAAGGACTTGGCATCCTTCATGCGCGACTGGACTTCCGCGCTCAGCGCCCAGTCGTACCAGATCTTGGCATTGTCGAGGTTGCGGGCGCCCTTGATGATCGACATGGAGCCGATTTCGTAGCCGGTGCCCTCGCAGGGCGTGATCGACTTGACCGGGAAGCCTTCCGACGTCTGCGCCACCGCATCGTGCACGAAGACGATGCCAAGCGCCGTCTCGCCGCGCGCCGCCGCCTTGACGGGTGCCGAGCCGGACTTGGTGTATTGCGAGATGTTGTCGTTGAGCTTCTTGAGGTAGTCGAAGGCCGGGTCCTCGCCCATGATCTGCACGAGGGAGGCGAGCGCCGTATAGGCGGTGCCCGACGAATTCGGATTGGCGATCTGGATTTCGCCCTTCAGTTCCGGTGCCAGCAGGTCGGCCCAGCAGACCGGCTCCTTGAAGCCCTTCGACTTGAAGATCTCCGTGTTGTAGCCCCAGCCGAGCGCACCGGCATAGACGCCGACCGTCTTGTAGCCGGAGCTTTCCGCCTGGCTCTTCGCCCAGTCATTCAACTCGTCGAGCTTCGGCGACTTGTATTCCAGCGTCAGATTTTCAGAGGCGGCCTGAAGATGCGGGTCGCCGGTGCCAGCCCACCAGATATCCGTCTTCGGGTTGCGGGCTTCGGCACGCACCTTGGCATAGGTCTCGCCGGAGGACAGGCGAACCATGTTCACCTTGATGTCGCTGTGCGACTTCTCGAAATCGCCCTTCATCTGCTCGCAGATGACGACGTCCGCCGAGCAGATGAGGTTGAGTTCGCCGGCCGCCTGTGCCGGCAGGGCGGCAAGTGCCGTGCCAGCGAAGAGCATGAGGGAAAGGGTCTTTTTCATGGGGGCATCCTCCTGTTGCCTGGTTTTGGATTTTTGGCGCGAACGAGACATGGCGCGGCCATCGGCCTGCCTGTGAGCGGCGCGTTCACGAAATTCGGATCGTGGTTGGTGTTGGCGGTTAGTTCGTCGCGGATATCACCGCGTCGAACCGTTCGAGCAGCCGACTTCGTTCTTCCGGGGAGCCGAAGGTGGCGAAGTCGTAGTCCACCATCTTGATGAGCGAGATATCGGGAGCCGCCAGCGGCAGGGCCGATTTCGCATTGGACGGCACTTGGTTCTGGCCCGAGGCCGCGCCCGTGCCCTGTCCCTCCGGGCTCAGTGCAAAATCGACGAAGCGTTTCGCCTCTTCGATATGCTGTGCACCCTTGACGATGCTGACGGCGCCGATCTCATACCCCGTGCCCTCGCAGGGCGCGACGATGATCAGGGGCGAACCCGCCTGCTTCTGCGTAACGGCATCATGCATGAAGGAAATGCCGATCAGCGTTTCGCCGCGTGCGGCCGCCTTGACCGGGGCGGAACCCGCCGTCGTGTACTGGTCGATATTGCGATTGAGGGCGGCGAGATAGCGGAAGGCTTCCTCCTCGCCGAAGAGCTGCACCAGCGTCGCGAGCGTCGTGAAGGCGGTGCCGGAAGAGTTCGGATTGCCGCTCCGGATGCGGCCGCGATAGGCGATGTCCGTCAGGTCCTTCCAGCAGGTCGGCGCCGGCAGCTTCAGTTCGCGCAGCAGATCGGCATTGTAGGCAAAGCCGAGCGCCCCGGCATAGATGCCGGCGGAGCGGCCGCCGGACATGGCGAAAAAGTTCTGCGCCCAGGGCAGCATGTCGCGTTCGTGCGCCGGCTGGTAGGGTTCCAGCAGGTCTTCCGATCCGCCCTGCAAATGGGTATCACCCGTCCCGCCCCACCAGACATCGACGGTCGGGGCGGCCTTTTCGGCGCGGATCTGGTTGAGGATATCGCCGGTGCTCTTGCGGGTCATCGAAATGTCGAGGCCGGTCTTTGCCTCATAGGCCGTCTTCATCGCGGCGCACCACGCCTCGTCGACACCGCACAAGACGGTGAGCGATGCGGCTGCCGTGCCGGCCGTGGCGCTCATGAGCCACAAAGCCACGCCCGCACTGAAAGCGGTGATGCCTTTCACGATGTTCCTCCCTTTGGAACGACGAACGTCCCAATCTCCGCAGTCAGGATGTCACATCTGTCGCTCGCTGCAATCGAAGAATGGTTACCGTTCTTACAGCCTGGCGCACCATCGACCGGGCAAAAATGACAAAGGTTACAAATGTGACAAGGTGCATAACGCGAGCCCGCTTTGAAGATTGTGACAGGCCTGCCTATGATGCGCGCGGGAGGACGTGCATGTGTTGAATGAGAGGATCAGGATTCTGATCGTCGAGGACGATCCGGACATGGCGGAGCTTATCTCCGATCTGGTGGAGGCGGAGGGCTGGACGCCCTTGACCGCGCCATCGGCAGAGGAGGCCATGGGCGTGCTGGCGCGCGAGACCGTGCATCTGGTGCTCGTTGACCATAACCTGCCCGGCACCTCCGGCCGCACCTTCGCGCAGCGCCTGCGCGCGCAGACCAATATCGGCATCGTCATGGTGACGGCGGCGGGCAGTGCCGCGGACCGGGTGCTGGGGCTGGAGACCGCGGCGGACGACTATGTCGTAAAACCCTTCGAGCCGATCGAATTGACGGCACGTATCAAGGCCGTGCTGCGCCGGACGATCCCCTCGCTGAAGCCCGAACGGGAGACTGAGCGCGAGCACGAACCGGCGGCGCTGAAGCTGGGCGACTGGTCGGTCGATTTGAAGAACCGTCGCGCCGTCTGCCTCACCGATCCTGCCAAATCGCTCACCAGCGCCGAATTCGCCCTGCTCGAAATCCTCGCCGAGACACCGAACATACCCGTCAGCCGCGCGCATATTCTCGACCGGCTCGGAGCGGAAAGCGAACGCTACATCGACCGCAATGTCGACGTGCTGGTGCTGCGCCTTCGCCGCAAGATCGAGCGCAATCCGGATCTGCCGCGCCACATCCAGACCCGGCGCGGCAAGGGGTACGTGCTGAGCACGGACGAGGGTGAGCTCTCGCCGTGATCAATCGCCCGTTCCTCTCCTCGATCGCCTTTCGCCTGCCCTTCGCCATCGCCTTCATCTGCGTGCTCGTGTTCAGCCTGGCGACCATCGCGGTCTACGGCCTGCAACGGGCGCGCGAGGAGATGGCGGCCTATGGCCTGCAGGCCTTTTCCAGCCTCGCCAAGGCATCGCTGGTCTCGCGGCAGGTCTCCGACCTCGTGTCGAGCGCGCCCTTCCTGATGAACGCGACGTCGCCCTACCGGGTCTCCAGCGAGAGCCGTGCTGTCGTCGCGCAGGTCGATGTGCTGCTGCGCACCATGCAGCCGGAACGCGAAGGCACGGCGGTAAAAGGCTTTGCCGGCGCGCGCATCGTCGAACTGCTGGAGACCATCCGCACGCAGACGACGATGCTCGCGGCCGACGCGGAAGCCGCCCAGCAGCACAAGGCGGAGGCGGCGGCCGCCCTCGGCGAGATCGCCACGGGCAGCGGCATAACCGAAACCGATTTCCGCCGGCGGCTCAACGGCATCGTGCAGTCGGCCTCCAATTCCGACAGTCTTTTCCAGCTGGGTGAGCTGCGCCGCCGCTATGTCGCCGAAACCGCGCCGCGCCTCGACCGTGCGTCCCCGGATGCGCGGGTTTCCGCGGCCGAGCTCATGCCTTACGAGCGCGTCTTCGAGGCGCAGACCCGCTATCTGCTCGAAATGTTCGCCATCCGCGCCGCCGTGGCGCGGTTGCATTCCGTATCCCGCGATCTTTCGCATGCGACCGAAACCCAGAGCGAGGCCGTCGCCCGCGGCCTCAACGAGGACCTCGTCTCGACCTCCGACGCGCTGAGCCGCCTGCTCGTCATCGTCGCCTTCGCGTCCCTGCTGGTGCTTGTGATGGCGATCTTCTCCATCCGCTCGGTCATGCGCGTCTCGCGCGGCATCGTGGCGCTTTCCACGGGCATGAACGCGCTGGCAGAAGGGCGCAAGGATGTGGATGCCCCGGCCTATAACGGCACGGAGACGGAGCTGGTGCGGCTGCTCGAAGCCTTCCGCGCGTTTCGCGAAAGCGTCGAGCGCGTCTCCCGGCTCCGGCGCACGGCGGAAGCCGCCGCCCGCACCATCCGCTCCACCTTCCGCACCATGAACGAAGGCATTGCGCTGTTCGACCCGCGCGGCCGGCCGATCACCATGAACCGGCGCGTCATCGAGCTTGTCGGCTGGTCGGGCTCGGCGCGAAAACTGCCGCTGCGCAAATTCGTGGCGCCCTTGCCGGAAATCGATCCAGCACTTCTGCCCGCCGAGACCGACGCCGGCCTGCTCGGCGCGCGGTCCGTGCTGCGCCATCGTTCCGAGGCGGGACGGGTGACGGAAGTGTCGCTGTCGCGCCAGCCGGATGGTGGCATCGTGCTCCTGGCGCGCGACATTACCGACCTCGACCGGCAGGAGGCGGAAGCGGCCAGGATCCAGCGCCTCGACGGCATCATGCGCATGACCCACCAGGTGAGCCACGAGGTCGGCAACATGATCGGCATCATCACCGGCAGCCTCGGTCTTCTCGAACGTGAAACCGGTTTCAACGATCGCCAGAAGCGCCATCTCGCCCGCATCCGCAAGGCGGCCGACCGGGGCCGGTCGCTTGCGGGCAGCATGCTGTCCATCGGCAGCCAGCAGCCGATCCATCCCGGCGCGGTGGAGATCGGTGCGCTCTTGCGCGGCATGGCCGATGTGCTGGAGATCGCCATCGGCGAAAACCGCCGCCTGGCCTTCGACATCGCGGACGACCTGCCGACGGTGCAGCTCGACGCCGCCCTCTTCGAGCAGTCGATCCTCAATCTCTGCCTCAACGCCGCCGCCGCCATGCCCGAGGGCGGGACAATCCTCATCCGCTGCATGGGCATCGAAACGGGCATCGCGGTTTCAGTCATCGACGATGGCATCGGCATGTCGGCGGATGCCGTCGACAAGGCCTTCGAGCCCTATTTCACGACGCGCGACGAAGAAGGCGGCGCGGGCCTCGGCCTCGCGGTCGTCTACGGCTTCATGCGCCAGAGCGGCGGCGACGCACGCATTTACTCCACAGTCGGGAAGGGAACGACAGTGGAATTGTTCTTTCCAGCCGCCTGAGCGAACGCAGTTCCTGGCGGAAGGAGACGTCGGGGAATTCTGCATGCGCGATTTCGCCTGTGGTGTAGACGGACGAGCCACGCCGAAGTGCGTGCCGGTGACCGGAAGCAGCCGGCAATGCTGCATCGGCACATTGCCGATTGAATGGACGCTCCCTATGTCGGGCTATAGTCTCGCCGGGGTGTTTCAAAGGAGCTCAACGATGATCCAGGCCGGTGGCGCTCTCGCGGTTCATTCAACGCGTGGTCGAGTCAAGTTTCCTTTGGCTAGAGACAGGCGCAAACCACACGGGAGCGGGTCTTGCGACCCCTCGATACATCGGTGACAGGCATGGCTGATCTGAATCCGGTGCGTGACGGGGCCGAGGAACCGCGACTGCGGCAATATTTGGCGACGATGGCGGCGGCCTTCCACGGCTCTCCGCTTCGCGGCGTCCTGATGCTGCTGGCAGCGGGCATCCTTGCAGTCATTCTTGCCACGGCTTACGGGCAGATTGTCCTCAATCGCTGGAACCAGCCGTTCTACGACGCCCTGCAACAGCGCAACATGCCGGCCTTCCTCGCGCAGTTGCTGGTCTTCTTCGAGATCGCCGGCGCGCTGCTCGTTCTCAACGTCGCGCAGCTCTGGCTCAACCAGATGCTGCACCTGAAGCTCCGGGAAGCGCTGACGCGCGACATGATCGACGAGTGGCTTCGTCCCGGGCGCGCATTCCGCGTGGCGCGGCGGGGGCAGATCGGCATCAATCCCGACCAGCGGCTGCACGAGGATGCGCACCGTTTGAGCGATCTCTCGGTCGATCTGGGCGTCGGCCTGTTGCAGGCGGGCGTCCTGCTCTTGAGCTTCGTCGGTGTTCTCTGGGCGCTGTCCTCGGGCTTCGTCTTCCACCTGTGGGGTTACGCTTTCCTGATCCCCGGCTACATGGTCTGGGCCGCGATCCTCTATTCGGGAACAGCCTCCTGGCTGAGCTGGATGGTCGGCCGCCCGCTGATCGCTCTCAATGGCGACCGCTACGCGCGCGAGGCGGACCTGCGCTCTTCGCTGATGCGGGTGAACGAACAGCTCGCCGCCATCTCGGTCGCCTCCGGCGAGGTGGACGAGGCGCGGCGCCTTCAGCGGGACCTCGCCGCGGTCATGGCCGCAACCCGCCGCATCGTCTTCGCGATGACACGCCTTGCCTGGGTCACGTCGGGTTATGGCTGGGTGACGATCGTTGCGCCGATCATCATCGCCGCGCCGGTCTATTTCGGCGGCGACATGACCTTCGGCGGACTGATGATGGCCGTCGGCGCGTTCAACCAGTTCCACGCCTCGCTGCGATGGTTCGTCGACAATATCGGCTCCATCGCCGACTGGCGCGCGACGCTCGGGCGGGTCGCAGCGTTCCGGCTCGCCCTGATGGATGCCGAGACGGCCGACGGAACGGCGGACCGCATCGCTTTCGTCCCGTCGCCCGATCCCGTCATCGTCCTCGACAATCTGGAAATCGACGTGCCGTCGGGGCCGGTGCGGCTGTCCGAGCCGCATGTCGAGGTTTATCCCGGCGACCGCGTGCTCGTCACCGGAGCCCTGGGCGCCGGCAAGACGCTCCTGACGCACACGATTGCCGGGCTGTGGTTCTGGGGCAGGGGCAGCATCAGCCTGCCGCGCGAGGGTGGCATCGCGTTCGTGGTGCGCGACCCCTACATGCCGGCCGGTACGCTGCGCGCGGCCCTTTGTTATCCACGTGACGCCGACGCCTACTCGACCGAGGAAATCCTGGCCAGCCTGCAACGGGCGGGGCTTGAGCGCCTGTCACCCTCGCTGGATCGCATTGCCCGATGGGAACACGAACTCGGCAACGATGAGCGCCGAATGCTGAGCATCGCGCAACTGCTCCTCCACCGTCCGGGCTGGATTGTGATCGACGATATCGGCGATCTGACCGACGGCGAAAACGGCGAGCGGGTCGCCTCCATCTTCCGCGACGAACTGGCGAGTGCGGCGATCATCGCGATGGGCACGGGAGAAGGGCGCGTCGATCTGTTTTCGCGCACGCTGCGCCTCCTGCCGGTGACGGGCGGCGGATAAGCCGGCCGATCAGGCCGATGCCTCTCCGGCCGTCGCCTGCCGGGCGATCCTGTCGACATCGCGCCGGTAGGCCTGAGCCGCGAGCATGATCGCCCCGGACTGCGCCGGATAGGTGTGGACCACTTCGGCGAGCGCCTTCATGCCGATGCCGGCGCTCATGATGACCGCCATTTCATTGATCATCTCGCTCGCCCGCGAGGCGACGATGGTCGCGCCGAGGATTTTATCGCTGCCCTCCGCGACGTGGATCTTGACGAAGCCGGCCTCCTGCCCGTCCGTGACGGCGCGATCGACATCGGTCATCATCACGGTGTAGCTCCGGATCGGAATGGATTGCCGGCGGGCCTCCCAGACATGCAGGCCGATATGCGCGATCTCGGGGTCGCAGAAGGTGCACCAGGGAATGACCGAGTTATCGTGCCGCTGCCGCCCTTGCATGAGCGCATTCTGGACCGCCATGCGCGCGGAGGATTGCGCGGCGTTGGTGAACTTCAGCGGCAGGCAGACATCGCCGGCGGCGTATATGTCGGGGTTGCTGCTGCACAGGAAATCGTCGACCCTGATGCCGCAGTCGGGATCGAGTGCCACGCCGGCCGCCGCCAGTTCGAGGTCCTCGACATTGGGCAACCGCCCGGCGCAGACGAGGATTTCATCGGCCGCGATCTCGCCTTTCAGATCGTAATTGAGGGTCTCCAGCACCTTGGCATCCCCCTCACGCCGCGCCCCGACGACGGTGGTGTTCAGGCGAATGTCCATGCCGTCGCGCGCCATGGACCAGGACAGGATCTCGGCCGCATCGCGCCCCTCCCGGGGCAGGAATTTCGGACTTTTCTGCACGATCGTCACATGCGAACCCAGCCGGCAGAAGGCCTGCGCCAGTTCGCAGCCGAGCGGCCCCCCGCCGATGACGACAAGACGTTTCGGCAGCGCCGTCATGTCGAAGATCGTCGCGCTTGTGCGGTAATCCATCCGGTCGAGGCCCGGAATATCGGGGATTCTCGGTCGCGCACCCGTGGCGATGAGCGCCTTCCTGAAGGTCAGACGGGTGTCATTGACGACAAGCGCATTCGCGCTGGCAAACCGGGCAGCGCCGAAGAAGATGTCCACGCCAAGGGCCGCGAGTTCATGGACCGAATGATATTCCGCGATCCGCGTCCGTATCCGGCGCATGCGTCCCATCACCGCGGCAAAGTCGAGAACGGGTTCGGCCGGGATGGGCACGCCGAACCCGTCGGTCTCCCGCATGAGGTCATAGGCCAGCGCGCTGCGGATGATCGCCTTCGACGGTACGGACCCCGTGTTCAGCGAGTCTCCGCCCATGCGATCACGCTCGACAAGGGCGACGGAAAAACCCCCCCGCGCCGCGCATTCGGCCGCCGTCAGCCCCGCCGGCCCGGCGCCGACGATGACAAGATCGTAGAGGCTTTTCGGTTCGGGATTGGTCCAGTCCCGCGGCCGCACGCGCCGGAGAAAGAGGCCATCGTCGCCGGGCTTTGCCCGTGGTGCATTGCCTTGCATGTCTATAACCATCCGCCCTTGAACCCGGCCCGCGCGAGGCCGTCACGCACATATGTGCAGCGCCGCATGATTTCCCAGATCAGCCCCGTGCGGTGATTTTCGATCGTCATCGCGAGCAGGCCCTGGTCGAGCCCGTACCAGCCTTCCGAAAGCCACCCCTCCGGACCGCAGCGCAGCGTCGGGTTGAAGCCGCTGGAAAACCGGTCCTCGCGACAGACCTGCGGATAGGTTTCGAGGAGGTGGCGGGTGCCGGCGAGCGCGGCAGCGGGGGCAAAGGGCAGCGTTGCCAGCATCGCCCAGGGCGAGATCGTGCCGTCATCCGGGCCATAAGGCACGCCGCGCGACATGTAGCCGTAGAACCGGCGGTCCCTGCCGCTCTGGCGCAAGGCCGGCACCGATGGGCCATCGCCCGCCGTCACACCCCAGAAATCGCGGCAATAGCCCGCGAATTCGTAGGGATTGCGCTCGCCATAGTCGCGATGGATGGCGATCGTTCTTTTGGTGTTTTCGAAATAGTCGCTGTTCTTCTCGCGCATGAAGGTATCGCGGATACCGCGAAAATCGATCCAGGCATGCGAAAAGAGATGCGTGAAGAGCGGGCCGGAATACAGCACGTTCCGGTCCATGAGGTTCTCCCACTGATAGGTCAGGCTCCATGTCTCGTAGCACTCTGACGTCAGCGGGAAGGTCGGGGAACCAAACCCCAGGACATACAGGATCAGCGCCTCGTTGTAGCCTTCCCAGCCATAGTGGAGAAATCCGCATTCGGGTTTCCAGCCCTGCGAGAGGCCGGCGGTTCCGTTCTGCGCCCAATGCCAGTCGACACGACGGTAAAGCGCGTCGGCATGGTCGCGGATCTCGCTTTCCTCGGTGTTGCCGCCGTCGAAATAGCCCCCTGCCACGAGGATGCCCGCCATCAGCAGTGCGCTATCGACTAGCGACAGTTCGCATTGCCAGACGCGCTTGCCCGTCCTCATGTCGAGAAAGTGGTAGTAGAAACCCTTGTAGCCGGTGGCGTCGGGCGCCTCGCTTTGCGTGCTTAGGGAAAAGAACCGCAGCACCTTGAGCGTGCGGGCGGCCGCCTCGGCGCGCGACATCCACCCGTTCCGCACGGCGACGGGATAACAGGACAGCGCGAAGCCGACGACGGCGATGCTGCAGGGCGATCCCGGGCGGGATGTGTCCGCGACGAGACCGGTATCCTCGTCGGCATAGTCGATCAGGTAGGAAAAGGCCGCGCGCTGAAGCCGGGTGACCAGTGCCTCGTCCGAAAGTAACCTCACGCCGTCCATAAAGCCGTCCTGAAAATGAAGAGTAAAAACCGTTACACGCGCAGGGAAGGGTCCTTCCAGATCCGGAAACCGCCGGTGAAGGCACGGGTGTTGTCGCCACGCAGGCAATTTGGCGGAAGATCAGGGAGATGCTCGACATTGCCGCCGCCGATGACGATATAACCGGGCAACAGAGCGGCCCGCAGGCGCTCCGTTACGGCGAACACCGCTTTGCGCCATTTCTTCTTGCCGCGCTTTTCCAATGCCGGCTCGCCGACATGGTCCTCGAAGGTCTTCCCGTTTTTATAGGGCAGATGGCCGACCTCCATCGCATGGCAGACGTTTTCGATGATCATCGCGGTGCCAAGCCCAGTGCCCAGGCCGAGAAAAAGCATGCGACCGCCCTCGTAGCTGCCGATCGCCTGCATCAGGGCATCGTTGACGACCTTGGCCGGCTTGCCGAAGCCCTTTGCGAAATTGTGGCCCGCCCAGCCGGCGCCCAGATGCATCGGATCTTTGAGAGGTCTGTTGTCCGCGACCGGTCCCGGATAGCCGATGGAGGCCACGTCATAGGACCATCCCTCGGCAAGGGATTTTACCGCCTCCACCATCTGGACCGCGGTCATGGCGGCGCCCGATTCGACACGCCGCTCCTCATCTCCGACGCTGGTCCTGATCTTCACATGCGATCCGCCGACGTCGATCGACAGAACGATCGGATCTTCGGTCATCTCCGGCAATGCGATCAATCCTTCTTCTTCTCGACATGGCCGCCGAAGGCGAAGCGCATGGCGGACAGGAGCTTGTCGGCGAATTCGGATTCGCCTTGCGAACTGAAGCGATCGAAAAGCGCCGAAGAGAGCACCGGCGCTGGCACGCCCGTGTCGATTGCCGCTTTCAGCGTCCAGCGGCCCTCGCCGGAATCCGAGACGCGTCCGCCGAATTTGGCAAGCGCCGGGTCTTCCTTCAGGACGCCCGCCGTCAGGTCGAGCAGCCATGAACCGATCACGCTGCCATGCCGCCATACTTCCGTGACGGCGGCGAGGTCGATGTCGAACTGATAATATTCCGGGTTCTTGAGCGGGCTCGTCTCCGCGTCTGCCTCGCGCTTGCGCTTGCCGGCATTGGCGGCTTTGAGGATGTTGAGGCCTTCGGCATAGGCCGCCATCATGCCGTATTCGATGCCGTTGTGGATCATCTTGACGAAGTGGCCGGCGCCGCTCGGTCCGCAATGCAGATAGCCGGAGGCAGCAGTGCCCGCCGAGGGCGCCGTGCCATCCTCCGCGCCGGGGGCAAGGCTCGCGAAAATGGGGTCCAGATGGCGCACCGCCGCCACCGGGCCGCCGATCATCAGGCAGTAGCCGCGGTCGAGGCCCCAGACGCCGCCGCTGGTGCCGACGTCGACGAAGCTGATGCCCTTCGGTGCAAGCCTGTCGGCAATATCGACGGCGTCCTGGTAGTGGGAGTTGCCGCCGTCGATGATGATGTCACCGGGCTGCATCAGGCCCGCAACCTGGTCGGCGATCCTGCCGGTGATCGCTGCCGGCAGCATCAGCCATACGCAGGCGGGCTTGGAAAGCTTGGCGACGAAATCTTCAAGCGCGTTCGCGCCGGTCGCCCCCTCCGAAGCGAGTGCCGCGACGGCTGCCGGATTGATGTCGTAGACCACGCATTCATGGCCGTCCTTCATCAATCGCCGCACCATGTTGGCGCCCATGCGTCCCAAACCCATCATGCCGATCTGCATAGCAACGTCCTTTCTGGAAGAGGTGGCGTGTCCGCCGGAGGCCTGTCTGTCTTAATCTGGCGCGATGATGATGGCGAAATTCATGCCCTCCCAGCGTGCCGTTTCGACCCAGAGGAAAGTGAACTCGACGCTGGCACCCTCCGCGAGCCCGGAGGTGGGGATTTCGACGACGTGGATGCCGAAGGCATTGCCGCTCGTCGCGCTCTCGTTTGCGGTCGCCCATCCATCCGCGCTCCAGCGGACGGTCGCGGCGGCCAGCAATTCGATCCGCAGCAGCTTGCCCTCAGGGATCGTGCGGATCTTGTTGTTGAAGCGCCAGGACCGGAAGGGCGCGGTGGTCCTGTTCCGGATATAGCGTTCCGGCCCTTGCGGCGGCATGTCGAAAACCTTGCCGTCGCGAAGCGAGCGCAGGAGTTTGATATATTCCGCATGCGCCCAGACCAGCGGCATGGCGCTGCCGGAGGGGCCGCCCCGCCGCAATTCCCGCTCCGGCATGTCGGCGCCGTCCCAGACCTGCTCCGGCAGAAGCCCGCCGGTGCCTGCCGATGCGGCGAAGGTCCCCAGCAGGTCCAGGGCGGATTGCGGGTGGCCAGCGGCGAGTTCGTAATGCGCCCGCTCGCCCGTCAGCAGCGGCCACGGCCTGCCTTGGCCCGTTCCGTCGAAGGGGTCGCCGTTGGCATGCTCGCCGTAGCCGTCGTCGGTGTAGCGATACCAGACCGCCCCTTGCGGAAGGTCGGCGCGAAGATGCGCGTCGATGACCGTCACGGTGTTGACGATCCGCGGGTCGTCCGCCGCCCGCAGCCCGAAACGAACCAGCGCCAGCGCGTCGGGGCTGACGATCAGGTCGGGCGCCCTGTCGGTGTCGTCGGGCGGGCGGTTCTTGATGGGCACGAAACCGTCCTTGGGAGAGGCGGCGTCCGCGAGATCGGCCGGCGCGATGCGGACGTAATAGCCGTCGACGCCGAGTTCGGCGCAGGTGCCGGTGCCGCGGACATAGGTCCATTTCTCGATCTGGTCGTTCCAGCAATCGGCGGTCTGCCGGGCGAAGCGCGCGGCCTCCCCCTTGCCGCAGGTGTCCAGAATGTCCGCGGCGGCGAGCAATGCGGCAATTTCGACGGCGAGCGTGAAGGGTGAGTAGCCGCTGTCCTCTTCCCACCGGTCTTCGCCGGTGATCGGCCCGTTGCGGACGAGGTAGGCGGTGGCGCGTTCCACCATGGGTAGATAGGACGCCAGCGCTTCACCCGAAAGGCAGCCCATGCGGTGCAACCCATCGGCAAGCAACAGGGGAAAGCCGCACTCGTCCATCTGGATGCCGTCCCAGTAGGTCGTTCCGTCGAGCCAGGCGTTTTGCGGCCAGTGGCCGTCGGCTTCCTGTATGGTGCGCAGATAGGCCAGGATCTGGAGCGCATCGTCCGTCAGGCCGGCGGCCAGGAAGCCGCCCGCCGTTTCGACCAGGTCGCGCGGCCAGACGAGGTGATAGCCGCCGAGGTCGTCATCGCCCTTGCTGGAGCCCCAGGGGATCGAGAGGCTTGCAACGGCCGGCCCCGGAAAGCCGAGCGACCGGTGGGTGCCGAGCACGGCGGTGCTGGTGCGATAGAGGTTCGGGCCTTTGTGGCCAGGCCCATCGAGCGGCAACAGGCCCTTCTGCCAGTCACGCCACCCCGCCACATAGGCAGTTGCGGCACTTTCGTAGCCGTCGTTGAGGCTCGCAAGCGCGTTGTAGCCGGCTTCCTCCGGCGTGGGGCCGAAGGACAGGGCGATCACCGCGACGTTGTTATCCGCCGTAAAGCCGATTTCGCCGGTCAGCGCGACATTTCCGTCGCTCGCGTTTTGGTATTGGGGACCGAGCCGTCCCGAGGCCGACAGGCGCCGCCAGCCATCCGAAACGCCGACATAGTCGGCAGAGGCCTCGCGCCACGGCAGGGAGCATGCGAGCGCCAGCGATTGTCCGCGGCCGGAGGCGAAGAGCATGCGCACGCCCTTGTACGCGCCGATCCAGGCGGAATTGCCCATTCCCGCATTGACGAGGTGCGGCGCCAGCAGCGCATAGACCCGGTAGTCTTCGGCCTTGCCCGCCAGCGGCATGAAATGGATCTTTTGCAGCACGGTCGGCCGCTGCGGATCGACGAGGACGCGCTTTTCGATCCGGTAGGCGCCGTCGAGCGCGGTGTTGGTCAGGTGGAAGGCGGGAACGCCATCCTGGAACCAGGCGACATCATGTGCAGCGTGGCGCTTCTCCTCGGAGAAATAACCGTCGTCCCGCGTGACGATCAGGCCGAGATCGCGCGTGCAGGCATGGTCCAGCCGCGGATGATAGACTTCGTTGAGAATGCCGTGGCTGACGGTAAACCAGGTGCGCGAAGCAGCCGAAAGGGCCGTGCCGACGCCGCTCTTCGCGCTGGACGTCCATCGGGCGGCAATCCCCGGCGCGCCCGGTGCCGGCGCCTCGCTGACGGGCTTCTCCAACGTTCCTCCACCCTTTGCCACCGCAACCTGACGGGCGGAGGTCTGGCAACCCGAGTTATGTCGCGTTTTCGCCGCGACGGCAACGGTGCCTGTGGCAATGGCCTTGGCACGTTCATCAACCGCACTACCTCCCAAGAGACAAAGGGAGAGAACGATGAAGGTTCAGAAGTTCAGTATTGCCGACGCGACCCTGGTTCGGTCGCCGGGACAGGATGCGGATATATTCGTCGGGAACCTGGTGGATGAGAGGCACGGCGGGCCGATCACCGTCGGCTATGGCCGCTACGCGCCCGGCCAGACGCTCACCGAGACGATGGCCGTCGATGACGTGATGATTGTTCTGGAAGGCCGGCTTGCCGTTTCCACTGGTGCCGGCACGGTCACGGCGGGGCCGGGCGAGATCGTTTACATGCCCAAGGGCGAAGCGGTGACCATCACGACAGATGGAGAGGGCGCGCTCACCGCCTATGTGACATATCCGCATTGGGCGGAGGTGCACGAATAAGGTAGGCTAGCCTGCCCGTAATCTCAGGCCGGGAGCGGCGGTTTCCGCGAGCACCCGGCGGTCGTGGCGCAGGACCTCCATGCAATCGGCGCCGAACCATTCCAGCGAGGCCTCGACGGTGTCGTCGCCCGAAATCTCCTCCAGGAAGGGCTGGTAGTCGACCGTGCCTTCGAAAAGCCGTGTCATGCCCTCGCGCCGGCCCGCCGGGGAATAGACATTGGCGGGCTCGAAGACCGCGAGATCGCTGCGCGCGCGAATATTCTTGAAGTGGTAGTGGCGCACATGCGGGCGGATCGTGCGGTGGAAGGCCACGGGATCATCGCCGCCCTCCCAGACATGCAAAGTATCGAAATTGATGCCGAAGGCGTCGTGGCCGACCTCCTCGATCAGCCGCAGCGTCGAGGCGCCGCAATCGGCGATCGTGTTCGGATGGGTCTCGGCCAGCAGCGACAGGCCGTGATCCTCGGCGAGTGCTGACAGTTCGCGAAGCCTTGTCGCGATCAGGCGGCGTTCGTCCTCGCTGGTCGCGGCACTCCCCTTGCAGCCGGCGAAGGTGCGGATCTTTCGTGCCTGCCAGCGGCGGGCGAGGCGGATGAGCGCGAACATGCGCCGGCGTAGTTCGACCGGATCGGCCTCCAGCGGCAGGTAGTCGCTGAGCATCGGCACGTTGAGCCCGAGCCCCGCCAGCCAGTCGCCGTCGCGGTCGGTGCGGTGTTCGAGGCTGCGGGCGTGCATGCCCCAGAGCTCCACGCCGTCGAAACCATTGGTGCGGGCGAAGGCGGCGATCTCGTCGAGCGAGATCAGGTGGTGACGGAAGGTGATCGTGCAGAGCGAAAGTCTCATTGGGCCACCTTCAGGGCTTGGCGGTGAATGTCGGCGGGAAAGCGCGCGGCGCGCCAGAGGTCGAAGATTTCGGCGAGCTTGTGCTTCAGCTTGAATTCCTGCGCGTCAGCCTCGTCGATGCGCTTGAGGACGGCGGCGGCGAGCGCCGGGTCGGCCGTCTGGCCGAGCTTCATGCAATCGTAATGCAGCGACTTCAGGAGCTGGATCAGCGTCTCGATCTCGTCGCACCACGGGTCGAATTCCGCCGCCGGCAGCTTCAGGGCGCGCCAGAAATAGGCGAAGCCGTGCTCATAGGCATATTTGCGGATGGTGATGATCGGCAGCTCGCGCACGGCAAGCGGCAGGTCGGCGAGCGTCAGGCCGCTCTTTCCCGTGAGATGCGCGCGAACGATCTCGCGAAGGCGATCGGCAAGCGGGTTCGCATGCGGCTTGAAGCAGGCCTCGAAATAGTCGCCCACATCGGCGTCTTCCGGCGGCCGGGCCGCGCTGGAATCGAAGGCGTAGCCGCCGGCGGCCGTCGGCTGGCGCACGGCGTTGAGCACCGTGTCGCGGTCGATCTCGCCCTCCCAGCGATAATCCGGGTCCAGCACGCGGAACAGCGAGGGGTCCTCGTGTTTCTCCAGCATCAGGAAGTGCGGGAAGGGGTTCTGGTTGAACTTGTTCTCGCGCTCCGGCAGGTGAAACATGTCGAGCATCACCATCACGCTGCCGGCGGCCGGCCGGTTCTCGATGCGGTCCAGCAGGGTCGCGACGTTCTCGTCCTTGGATTTTGCATGGTCGTACCAGTCCTCGACGGTGACGCCGTAGAGGCGTTCGTACCAGCGGTGGAAGAAATCCTGGGTGATGCCGGGGGCGTGGTAGAGGATCCGGTGGCGGTCGCTGACGGCGAATTCCGTATCCCAGATGCCGAAATAATAGGGCCGGTGGTCGAGCCCGCGGCGTTTCAGGCCGTCGCAGACGCAGCTCACGAAGCAATGGACCTTGATGTCGTAGTCGAGCTCGCCATGCACGCCTTCGCCGGCGGTGACGCTCGGTGCGGCGGGCGTGGCGCCTCGGGCGAGCAGGGCGGCGAGGTCGGCGACGGTCGAAATATCCTGCCGGTTGATGATTTCCTCCGGCACGCTGACGCCGAATTCCAGTTCGAGGTTGAGGAAGATCTGCAGGACCAGCACGGAATCGAGATAAAGATCCTCGTTGAGCCGGGCATCGGGCGCGAAGGCCTGCATGTGCGGATGCGCCATGTGCTCGGCAAGCACCGTGCGGATGGCGGCGATGATATCGGCTTCGCTCATTCGGCGGCCTCCTTGTTCGGGGTGAATTCGCCGGCCGCAAAACGTGCCGCCACGTCGCGGCGGCTGATCTTGCCGTTCGCCTGGCGCGGCACGGCGGGCACCTGGAGGATTTCGGTCGGCAACTGGTGGCCGGCGAGGCGCTCGGCGCACCAGGTGCGCACAACATTCGGCTCCACGTCCTTGCTGGCGGAAAACAGCAGGCCGACCCGTTCGCCGGCAAAGCGGTCCTCGCGGCGGAAGGCGACGGCATCCGTGACATCGGGCATGACCATCACGGCATCCTCGACATCCTTCGGATAGACGTTGAGGCCCGACACGTTGATCATGTCGTCGAGGCGGGAGATGAAGACGAGCATGCCGTCCGCCCGGCGATAGCCGAGGTCCCGCGTCTCGATGCGCTTGCGGCCGCCCGCGACCACGATCTCGCCGGGCGCGTCGATGCCGGCGCCGGTCTCAAGGGCGAGATGCGGCAGCACATAGCCCATGTCGCCCGCGGCGGCGAGGTCCGGGTTGATGGCGATGCAGCCTGATTCCGAGCAGCCATATTGCTGGAACATGTGTGTGGTCTTCGAGCGGATCGCCGTGAACCAGGCGTCGGGCAAGAGCGTGCCCGAGGTCATCAGCGCGTGCATCTTCTCCCCCTCCGGCGTCAGTCGCGCCAGCGTGTGCAGGATTGCGGGGGAGGAGTAGAGCAGCGGGCGCTCGGTCTCGCGCAGGCGCCGCAGCAGGTATTTCGGGTTGGCCGTGTTGACGATGACGGGCGCCTGGCTGCGCTTCAGCGCGACGAGGATGCCGCAGATGAGGCCGTAGGAATGGGTGGTCGGGCAGGCGACGACCGGGGTCATGTCCTCGGGCTCGCGGAATGCGCGCACATAGGTCTCCACTTCGGCGTCGATCTCCGCCCAGCTGCGCGCGATGCATTTTGGCGCGCCTGTCGTGCCCGAGCTCATTTGCAGGAGCTGGCCTTCGGAGGTGACGGTGTCGGCAAGCCGTTCGGGCGTCACGCTGTTATAGTAGAGCCGGTCGCAGCCGGCATTCTGCGCAAGTTTCAGCGCGGCGGCATAGGGTGTGCCGGGATGGATGGGCAGCACGCTGCCGCCCCGGGCGCGGATGGCGAAGAACAGCGCCAGCCAGTCGGCCGTTTCCGGGAAGCAGACGGCGAGGCGGCCGATGGGTTCGCGGTCGAGCCCGGCGGCCTCCGCCATGGCGTCGACGAGGGTCTCGAACGCGCGGCACTCGTAAGCGCGGTCATCGATTTGCAGCATGAGGTCTCCTTTCCTCGCCCGGGCGGGGGCGAAGGGATTGGGAATGTCGTGGTGATATTCGGGCGCGGCGGCGAAGAGTTTTCGCGTGACCAGCGATTCCGCGCGGATGCTTGCCGCGGCGTGGCCAAGCCGGGCCTGCCGGGCGGCAAGGCCGTGCTCGGCGGCATAGGTTTCGAGCCGCCGGCCGATCTTGTCCCAGAGCGCGGCTTCGGGCGTGCCGAAGGCCGTTTCGACCAGATGCGTGAGGTCGGTGAGGTTGTGGACGAAGAGCGTGTCCGTCACCAGCATGCGCAGCATGTCGAGCTGCTCGGTCCAGTAGAAATCGTCGGGCTCGGCCGTCGCGTATTCCGGATCCATCGCTGGAAAATTTGGTTCCAGGCTCGGCTCGCGCAGGAAATGCCGGGCATATTCCATGCTCTCGTGGAAATCGCGCAGGATGAGGCGCACCGGCCATCCGTCGCGGTGGACGAGCAGCATGTTCTGCGCATGGGCCTCCACGGCGATGCCGTGGCAGACGAGCAGATGCCAGACCGGCAGCACGGCGACCTCGACCAGCCGTTCGAACCAGGCAGAAAGGCCGTATCGGGCAAGCCACGGCGCGATGAACGGCTGGCCATCGGCCTCGATGACGGCAAGCGCGTTGAAGGGCACGATGGCCTCGCCGGGCGCAAGCGTCGCCTCCGCGCTGTGGCGCCAGATCGCCGCGATCTCGCCGGCGAGCGGGCCGTGCCGGTCAGCGATGAGGCCGGCATATTCCTTCAGGATCGTCAGCGGATAGCGCTCCGCGAAGAGCGGATCGCCCTCGACGACGCGGCCGATCCAGTCCGAAATCACCGGCGCGGTGCAGACCGAATGCGGCGTCAGGATGCGGCGCGACGAGGTGTTGACGATGCCGAGCGAGAGCTTGACGCTTGCCCGGCGCGGGGCGTCGAGATTGTGCAGCGAGCGGATCGACTGGCTGGCGAGATAGCGGTCGCCGGCCGGCCCCAGCATGTGCACGTCGCCCTTGGCCAGCCATTCGGCCAGGCGGTCGTCCTTCAGGTGCTGCCATTGCCAGGGATGGATGGGGACGAGGCCGAAACCCTCTTGCGAAAGGCCGAGGGCCGCGCGGCGCGACTGGAGATCGCAAAATGTCTCTTCCCCCAGCTCCCGGCGCCAGAAGGCGTCCTCCGCCGTCGGCAGGGCGTGGCGCAAGTGCTTGCGGGCGACGAGCAGCCAAAGGAGTTGGAAGGGTTGTGCCGCTTCCGGCCCGTAGGCGCGGTTGTCTTCGAAGGAAAAGCCGGCGCGCGCCTTGTAGCAGGGATGGTAGGGGTGGCCCTCGTCCAGCGCTGCCTCGATGCCGGCGAAGGAGAGGCTGCGGCGGTCGCGGGCGGCGATGTTGGCCCGGTTCCAGCTGGCGAAGGAGACGGTCAGCTCCAGCTCCGACAGGAGTTTCTGGCGGTTGCGTTCCGGTCCGGGCAGGGCGCCGAGCAGCACGGCCATGGCGGCGGGCATCCATGCGCCATCGTCACCGCGCATCTCGACCGATGCCGGCGCGATGCGCGGACGCCCGAAGGGGCCGATGCGACCGCGGCAACGGTAGTCCCGTCCGGCGAGCTGCCACGACAGCCGGCCCCCGGCATCATCGACCGTCACCAGCCGTTCGAAAATCAGCGCGGCGACAAGCTGGCGCAGCACGCGGTCGCGTGGTGCAGCCGGGTTCTCAAGAGGCAATGGCATGGACCTGCCTCTCGATTGCGGCCTGTTCGCCGTCCCACAATGGATTGCTGATGCGGCGATAGAGCGAACTCGTATCGTGCGCCTGAAGCTCGTCGACACCGAAGAGCCGCGCCCGCAGGTTCGCCTTGGAGGCGATGGTCGGCGCGTGGAGCAGGCTTTCGGCAAAGCGCCGCCCGGCGCCGGTCATGACCAACGCGAGCGTTGCGAGCCGCCGGCGCAGCAGCGAAAGCAGCGCTTCCTCGTCCGCCAGTCCGTCATGGCCCATGCGGCTGATGATGGAGAAGACCTGGTTGACGATGGCGTAATAGGCGAAACGGTCGCGGATTTCGGCCTCGTCGAAATAGAGGCCGTCGATCCGTTCGGTTTCGGGCACGAGGGCGGCGAGGGACGCGCGATGGCTTTCGGCGAGGTAAAAACCCTGGTTGTCCCGGTAGTAGAAGGCCGAGGGAAAGCCGGTGGAAACGTCGACAAGGCTGTTCTGCTGGTGCGCTTCGAGCGCGATGCCGAAGTCGTCATAGAGGCGCAGCAGCGGTTCGAGCGCGTGATCGAGGTAGCGCTCGAACCAGATCGTGGCGACGCGGGACAGGCTTTGCGCCGTCGCGTCCGCCAGCCGGCGCACGATTTGCGAGAGAAGCGAGGCCCGGCCGGGCAGGAGATCGGCGGTTAGCGCCGCAATCGTCGCGATGCCTCTGTCGCGACCTTGCACGAACGGGTTTTCGCGCAGGATGATTTCGAAACCGCTTTCCTCGCGGTCCGGCAAATCGAGCGTGATATAGGCCGGGTCCTGGATGATGCCGAACGTGCCGTAGCGTGCCGCGATGCCGGCCCGGTCGACCAGCTTGGCGATCGCCACGCCCGCCTCCAGCTCGTGCCGGCGGTTGATGCGCAGCGAATTGGTGATGCGCACCGGAAGCGAGAATTTCAGCATCCAGGGATGGTCCGGACTATAGACGGTGCGCACCGACGAGGTGGCGGAAAAAGCCGGTCCGAAGCTGCCCAGCGGCCGCAGGCTGCCGCTTTCGATCAGCCCCTGGATATCCGGATCGAGCATCAGCGCGTCGGCCTGGAGCGGATGCATAGGCACCAGCGTTTCGCCCGATCGCAGTCGCTCCTGCGCAAGGCCGGCCGGCACCAGCGAGCGCACGATGGCCGCGGCCGTTTGCGTCCGCGCGCTGTCCTGGCGCACGAGATGATCGGCGGCGGCGAAATAGCTGAGGCGAAAATGCCCGGAATATTCCGGCGCATAGGTCTCCTGCTGCCAGAAGGTCATGCCCTGCCGGCTTTTCGGCGTCGGGTGCAGCCAGTGGCCGTAGACGATGGACTGTTCGGCCTCCAGGAAGGTGAAGCGATCGGCGGAAAGCGGCCGCGCGACCTCGATGTTCTCCGCCGTATGCTGGTAGCTTTGCAGCACGCGCAGCATGAGGCCGAGTTCATAGGCCCGCGCACTTTCGCGCTGGCTGCCCTCGAAAAGGCGGCAGGCATCCTGCACCAGCCAGGGCAGGGCGCTCATCGGTTCGACGCTGCGCCATTGCGGATCGGTCACCGGCCGGGTCCACAGCGTGCCGAAATGGCAGGGCCCGCAGGCCGAGCGCGAGGTGATTTCGGCACGCAGGATGATGCGCGGCGCCGCCAGCGTCCACTCGATGCCCTCGACGGTGCGGCCGTCGCCGTCGACATGGCGGACCGCCATGCCGGGATTGATTTCGCGCAGATAGCAGTTGGCAAAACTCTGGAAGGTTGCCCTTTCAGCGATCAACTGGGTGGTATGCATGCTTCACCTGGTCTGTTTACAGGATGGCCATGGCAGGAAGGGTGCCGGAAAGGTTCATCGGCTAGGCAGGCGGCGCGGCAAGGCCCTGGGCGGTCGTGTGGGGAACGTGGACGCGCGTGGAGACGCGATAATCCCGGGCGTGGCTTTTCGTTTCGCGTGGTTCTTGGTCGGTCGAGCGTGAACGCATCTTCCCTCCGGCTGTTAACTGAAACCGCTTCGCCATCGGCGCACAGATCGTAAGACGACGAACCTCCCAATTTTTTTCATGCGGCAGCGAAAACAATCAGCCGGCTGGCGCACCTCCATTTTGGTGGATTGGTGGCGTGATTGGCCACGGGTTTAGCCATGGTCTCAATGACAACTGGATTATCCGGCAGAATTTACGGTGCGGGCGTTCGAAAACCGACGAGGAAAATACCGATCGTGTTTCGAGCCATAACGTTGCCGACGCGGCGTTGCACTACAAGCGCGACCAAATGGAATGCGGCGATCTCATTCCATCCGCTGGAGCTCTTTGGGAACGCGGTAGGCGGCCCCTTCATACCGCAGGCGGTATTCGCCAGCGGTCGTCTGCTTCTTGTCGATGCATTCTCCATCCTTGTCCGGCGTGCTGATGGCCGTCGTCTTTTTCTCGCTGACGACGATATCGGCGAACGCCTTTTGCGCAGAGGGGCTCATCGAAAGCGTGCGCGCCGTATCGTGAAATTCGCCTGCGCAGTTGGTGTCCCATTCGCCTTGGCCCTCGGCGACCACGATATTGTCCAGCACGGGGCTGAGCGCATCGCCGTCGAGCAGAAAGAGCCAGAGGGCTGTTTCGCCAAAAGGATTGGGACGCGAACTGCCCTGCAGCGAAAGGCGCAGACCGAAGGCTGTCTTGCCGGGAGCGAGGTGATAGCGCGCGGTATCGAAGGCGACACTTGAGACGAAAACGGCATCGTCGGACATCAGCTTCGGAAGCCGCAGGCGTGCCTTGAGATCAAGACGGTCGCTATCGACGACGAGCAGTTCGATATCCCCTTCATTGCCGTCGTCAGACTGTTCGCGCATGAGCGGCACGGCGACCAGCGTAAGTTCAGGCCGCGCCGGCCAGATCCGGCAGATCATCGAATGAGGGTCGTCGCCGCTGTCCATCGGCAGCTTGATGGTCTCGCCGCCGACCTCGAAAATTCCTTCGGACGTGCTTTTCGCGGCTGGGTAGGCTTTCCGGATGATGTCCGCGCCGCTCGTGCCACATTCGTTTTGGCTTGCCAGAACCACTGGTGCGCTCAAGGCCAATATACCGGCTGCGAGTGTCATCAGCCCGAAAGGCCGAGCAAAATTCGTTGCAGGAAATTTCATGCCATGCCTCTCAGTCGATCGAACGCCCTGGCATGGGATATCACATCCGAGCCGTGATCCGGTAGGCGGCTGGTCTCAGGCCGTCCGGGTTTCCTCGTTCCACGGCGGAGCGGGCTCGTCAGATTCCCGACCCGTCGAGCTGCTGGGCGTCGTCGCCTTCCCAGGGGGAGGGTGTGGAGGCGCGGTTGGGATTGGCCGAGGGCATCGGCATCCAACACTTCAGCTCCGGTTCGGCATATTCGACGATGCGGCCGGGGGAAGAATCGGAGGCGCGCCAGCCTTCCGCGCCGAATTGGTCGCCATTCGACCAATAAGCGACGTCGACTTCCGCCGGCCCCTGTTCGGACGAGCGGACCGTGACGAGGATCCGGCTGCCGTCTCTCGGCGCGCCCGCCATGTGGCGCCAACGGTCTGGCTCATCCATCGTTTTTTTCTCCTGCCTCACTGCTGGTTGAAGTGTCGCCTCGCCATCGAAAGCGGTCAACCCAAACTTTGCGCAACCGATCTCATCGCGGATGCTTAACCAATGCGTCGCGCGGGAACCCGGCCGCGAGACTGTCGATAAAACTGCGGACGGCCGGGGGAAGGCCGCGGCGTGTCGTGAAGACGAGGTGGACTAGGCCCTGCACGCCGCGCCAGGCGGGAAGGACGCGCACCAGAGACCCTGCTGCGAGCGCCTCTCGGCAGGTATGGTCGGGCAGAAGTGCGATGCCCAGGCCAGCGATGGCCGCCGCGCGGATAGCGGAAAAATCGGCGCAGCCCATGCGCGGCGTGTGGCGCATCACATGCGTCCGACCGTCGTCGGTTTCGAGATGCCAGTCGACCTCGACCTGCTCGTCGCTGGTTGCAAGCGTCGGAAGGGCTGACAGTTGATCGACGTCGGCGATCCGGCTCGCCAGCTGCGGCGCGGCGACGAGGATGCGGATGGAATTGCCGAGCGAACGCATCGTCAGGGAGGCGTCGCTGTCGAGCGTCGTGCGGACGCGCAGCGCGACATCGATCCTTTCCTCGATCAGGTCGACGGCTCTGTCGACGGCGACGAGCTGCAGGTGCACCTTCGGGTATCGTTCCAGAAACTGGGCCACGACCGGGCTGACCGATTCTACCAGCCCGGTCGGGCAGCTCATCCGGATCAGGCCGTGCGGCTCGGAATGAGCCTCGGCGACGATCGTTTCGGCGCGTTCGGCCTCCGCCAGCATCGCGCGGCATCGCTCGTAGTATTTCTGGCCGACATCCGTGACGCGGAAACGGCGGCTGGAGCGCTCGATGAGACGGACGCCAAGGCGCTCCTCCAGGCCGGCCACCCGCCGGCTCAGCTTCGACTTCGGCTCGCGCAGCGCGCGCCCGGCGGCGGCGAACCCGCCATGGGCGACGACTTCTGCAAAGTACACGAGGTCGTTCAGATCCGTTCGCATGCCATCGTTCCTCTCATGGAACGATGGGTATCATGTTTGCCGACTACTCGCATCAGCGTTCTGCGCGCACCTTGTTTTCATCAGCAACGGGCTGAAACAAAGGAGCAAGACAATGACAAACAGGTTCGAAAACAAGACCGTCGTCGTCACCGGCGGCACCAGTGGCATCGGTCTGGCCACCGCGAAGGCATTTGCTGCCGAAGGCGCTTCGGTCTTCATCACCGGTCGCCGCAGGGAAGCGCTGGACGCCGCCGTCAAGGAGATCGGCGGCCGGGTCACGGCCGTTCAGGGCGACATGAGCAAGCTCGCCGACATCGACCGTCTTTATGACGCCGTCCAGCAGAAGCACAGCCATATCGACGTCGTGTTCGCCAATGCCGGCGGCGGGGAATTCGCTCCCCTCGGCGCGATCACGGAAGAGCACTACCAGAAGACCTTCGACACGAACGTGAAGGGCGTGCTGTTCACCGTGCAGAAGGCGCTTCCCCTGCTGCGCGACGGCGGCTCGATCGTGCTGACGTCGTCCACCACCGGCGTCTCCGGCACGCCGGCATTCAGCGTCTATTCCGCCACCAAGGCGGCCGTGCGCAACTTCGCCCGCAACTGGATCCTCGATCTCAAGGATCGCCGCATCCGCGTCAACGCGATCAGCCCCGGCGTGACGGAAACGGCCGGCCTCAACGAACTCTTCGGCGGCGGCGACCAGGCGGACGGCACGAAGTCCTACCTGGCCGGTCTCATCCCCGCGGGCCGGATCGGCCAGCCCGAGGAGATCGCCAAGGCCGTCCTGTTCCTGGCCTCGGACGAAGCCTCCTTCGTCAACGGCGTCGAGCTCTTCGTCGACGGCGGGCAGGTGCAGATCTGAACGGCGAAGATAGGAGAGCTGCCATGTCCCATGACATCGCCACGCTGCTGATGCGTAATCTCATGGACGTGTTCGGCGAGGGCGACGCCGCCCGCCGCCGGGCCGTGGTCGACGAGATCTTCAATGAGGATGCCGTCTTCATCGAGCCGCACGGCATCTATCGCGGCCGCGACGAGATCTCCCGCATTGCGGGCGTGATACGCGCCACCCATCCGACGTTCCGATATTCGCCCATCGCTCCGGCCGAGGAGTTGCATGGACTGGCGGGGCGGTTGCGGTGGGTCGCCGGTAATCCCGGCGAGCCTCCTGCCTATGCCGGCACCGATTTCGTCGTGGCCAGGGACGGACGGATTGCTGCCGTCTACCTGTTCTTCGACGGAGAACCCGATCCGACGGGCGCGCCGATCGTGGCGTGACCGCTTGCAAGAACCGTCGCCGGATATGAGCGTGTCCGGCGACGTCCTGACGCGCTCGCTATTTAATCGGGCGCTGGAAATCGGATTTTGAAATAAATTCAAAAACGCGCTTATGGCCGTATAATATTTCCTGTTCTTTGCTTTAAATCCGATTCTTTGGCCCAGTTTTCCGCGGGATTTAGAATAAAATTCTGTTGTCCTCGGTCTGCTCCAGCACTAGCGTTGAAGCGCTTCAATTGGATCGACCGCCATGCAACGCAAGCGTCCAACCATTGCTGATGTCGCCCATGCCGCCGGTGTTTCCATCGGCACGGTGTCGAATTTCATCAACGATACGGCGACGATCAAGCAGGCGACGCGCGAGCGGATCGAGAAGGCGATTTCCGACCTGATGTACCGGCCGAGCGCGATCGCCCGGTCGCTTCCCGGCCAGACCCTGCGCAAGCCCGGTCTTGCAACATTGCCCCGCCTGCTGGTCGTCGGCCGTGTCAGCGTCGACTTCCTGTGCCGGGTGGATGTGCTGCCGCACCGCGACGACCGCATCACGGCCCAGCATATCGAGAAGGCGCTCGGCGGTCCGGCGGCAAACCTCGCGGTGGCTGCCGCGGCGGTCGGCGAGCCCTATGCGCTCGATGTGGAGCTTGCGACGGCTGTCGGCGACGATCCTGAAAGCGACTGGGCGCTGGCGTGCCTCTCGAAGCTCGGCGTGCATGCGCTGCCGCTACGGCGCACCTTCAACAGCCGCCTCTCGCAGGCCGTGGTCATCATCGAGCGCAATGGCAGCCGCACCATCATCAGCGAGCCGTTCGAGCTGAGCGAGGTCGATCTGACGGCCAACATGGATATCCAGCGGGAGACACGTCCCGCCTGCCTCCATATCGAAGGTTTCCACTACGAGAGCATGACCGGCTCCATTGCCCGCTTTCACGAGGCGGGGTGGAAGGTCAGCCTGCATTCGGCCGGCCTGCCGGCGAGCGTGCGCACGCCGGATGCCTTTACCGCGATGATCCAGTGCATCGACCTCACCTTCATCAACGACGTGACGCTGCGCGAGATTTTCGGTTTCCGCACGCCGATGGCGACGATGATCGAGCAGACGCACGCCATGCTGTCGCAGATCCGCAGGCGTGGCGACGTGGTGCTGACGCTCGGCGAATTCGGCGCGGTCGTCTTCCGCAAGACCGGCGCGCCGCAGATCGAGGTCCCGGCCCTGCCGGTCGATCGGGTCGACGCCACCGGCGCGGGTGACAGTTTTGCCGGCATCTTCCTCAGCCTCTGGCTGCATGGCGCGTCGCTGGAAGACGCCGCGCGCTACGCCGCCATCGGCGGCAGCCTCACCACGACGGTGGAGGGCGCCCAAGGATACATCGCGAGCTTCGCGCAGCTGGAAGCAGCCCGCGCGCCCGAACGGGAAAAGATGGCCCGGTGAAACACACCGGCGCTCTGTCGAGAACAGGAGAATGGATATGACGAAGACCAAGGTGCTGTTGGTAGGGGAAAGCTGGGTGAGTTCGGCGACCCATTACAAGGGTTTCGACCAGTTCGGCAGCGTGACCTTTCATCTCGGTGCCGAGCCGCTGGTCGCGGCGCTGAAGGACAGCGATTTCGACCTTCACTACATGACCGCCCACGAGGCCGTGGAAAAGCTGCCGTTCACGCTCGAAGGCCTCTCGGAATATGCCGTCATCATCCTGTCGGATATCGGCGCGAATTCTTTGCTGCTGCATCCCGATGTCTGGCTGCACGGCAAGACCATTCCCAACCGGCTGAAGCTCCTGCGCGACTGGGCGGCGGCCGGCGGCGGACTGATCATGATCGGCGGCTATTTCAGCTTCCAGGGCATCGACGGGAAGGCGCGGTGGCATCGCACGGCGGTCGAGGACGCGCTCCCCGTCACCTGCCTTCCCTACGACGACCGCCTCGAAATCCCCGAAGGTTTCCGCCCCGTCATCAACGCCGACCACGCGATCTTTGCCGGCATCGAAGGCGAATGGCCGGTGCTTCTCGGCGCCAACGAGGTGGTCGCCCGCAAGCGCGACGATGTCGAAGTGCTGGCCTCCCTTCCCGACGATCAGGGCGGGCATCCGCTGCTGGTGACCGGGGCCTACGGCAAGGGGCGCACCGTCGCCTGGACGTCGGATATCGGTCCGCACTGGCTGCCGAACACCTTCGTCGAATGGCCGGGTTACGCAAGGCTCTGGAAGAACGTGCTGGGCTGGGCCGCCCGGCAGGCATTGTAAGGGGCCGCCGATATGACCGCACCCTTTCTCGCAGCAAGAGGCATCGCCAAGCGTTTCGGCGCCCTGACGGCGCTGTCCGGCGTCGATCTCGACATCAATGCCGGCGAGGTGCTGGCGCTTCTCGGCGACAACGGCGCGGGCAAATCGACCTTCATCAAGATCCTCGCCGGTGCGCATGCGCAGAGCAGCGGCGAGCTGCTGGTGGAGGGCGCGCCGGTCTCCTTCGCCTCGCCAAAGGATGCGGCCTCCTCCGGCATCGCCACGATCTTCCAGGAACTGGCGCTTTCGGAAAACCTGTCGATTGCCGAAAACGTCTTTCTCGGCCGCGAGCTGAAGCGTTCGGTCCTCGGCATTCCGTTCCTGAAGCGCGGGGAGATGCGCAAGCGGGTGGATGCGCTCTTGACCGAGCTGGATGCCCATATCTCCGATCCGGAAGCGCCGGTCGGCAGCCTGTCGGGCGGCCAGCGGCAGGCGGTCGCCATCTGCCGCGCGCTGAACCTGAACGCCAAGCTGGTCATCATGGACGAGCCGACGGCGGCACTCGCGGTGGCCGAGACCCGCAAGGTCCTGTCGCTGACCCGGCGGCTTGCCGAGCGCGGCTGCGCGGTCGTGCTGATCAGCCACAACATTTCCGATGTCTTCGAGGTCGCCGATCGCATGGTGGTGTTCCGCCGCGGGCGAAAAGTCGCCGAAAGGCTGCGCGCCGACACCAACCCCGAAGAGATCGTTTCGCTGATAACGGGCGCCCATCCCGACGTGCGGGCGCTGGAAAGAACAAACTAAAAAGCACGTCCAATACGTCCAGAGAGGTTCAAAATCGCCATGCTGAAACAGATTAAGACCATGCTGACGGTGTCCGCGCTGTCGCTCGCCGTCGCAACCGCCGTCTTTGCCCAGGACAAGCCGAAAGTCGCCTTCGTCCCGCAGCTGATCGGCATTCCCTACTTCAACGCCATGGAGGCCGGTGGAAAGAAGGCGGCCGAGGAGCTCGGTGTCGAGTTCATCTATAGCGGCCCGGTCGATACCAACCCGGTCGACCAGTTGCAGATCGTCCAGAACCTGATCGACCAGGGCGTCGGCGCCATTTCGGTGAGCGTGCTGGATGCCTCCAGCATCGCCCCGGTCGTCGAGGCGGCGACTGCCAAGGGCATCAAGCTTTTCACCAGTGACAGCGATGCGCCCGATAGCGGCCGCGCCGTCTATGTCGCCCAGGCGACGGACGAAGGCCTTGGCAGCACGATCATCGACGAGCTGGTCAAGCGCGTCGGCGAGGATGCGAAGATCGGCATCGTCTCCGGCGAGGCGACGGCTTCCAACCTGAACGCCTGGATCGGCTTCATGCAGAAGCAGGTGGCCGCGAAGTATCCCAAGCTGCAATTGCTCGAGCCGCAATATGCCGGCGGCACGGCGCAGCGCGCAGCGCAGATCTCCGGCGACCTGATGGCCGCCAATCCCGATATCAAGGCGATCATCGCGGTCGCCTCGACCACGTGCCCGGGCGTGGCTCAGGCGATCGAGACCGCCGGCAAGATCGGCAGTGTCATCGGTGCCGGCTATTGCAGCCCGAACACGGCCCGCTCGTATCTCAAGAGCGGCGCGTTCGGCTTCACCGTCCTGTGGGATCCGGCACAGCTCGGCTACCTCACCGTCTGGGCTGGCAAACAGCTCATCGACGGCAAAGCCTTCGAGGCGGAGAACACGGTTCCGGGCTTCGCCCAGCCGGTCACTTATAATGCCGCAACGGGCATCCTGCTGCTTGGACCGCCGGCCGTCTTCACGGCGGAAAACGTCGACAAGTTCGACTTCTGAAGCGGCGTGAAGGGAGGATGCGACCGGTGATGAACGGTGTTTTGACAAGGAACGGTCGGGAGTGGTCGCTATTGGCCGCCTGTATCGTGGCGATCATCGTCTTCTCCGTCGCATCGCCCTATTTCGCGACGTCGGGCAATGCCGCGACCCTGCTGCGCAACAGCGTGGAACTGTTGCTGGTGGGGCTCGGCATGACCCTTCTTCTCGCCATGGGCGGTATCGACGTTTCCGTCGGCATCGTCATGGGACTGGCGGCAATCGGCGTCGGGCGTGCGCTCGGTGCGGACCTGCCGGTCGGTGTCACGGCGCTGGCGGGACCGGTCATCGGCGCTGGCCTCGGCCTCGTGACTGCGGCCGTCGTGGTGCTCGGGCGCGTGCCGGCCATTGTCGGCACGCTCGGCTTGCTGGGGGTCTATCGCACCGCGATCTTCGTGCTGCTCGGCGGGCAATGGCTGTCAGGCCTGCCGACCGGTCTCACCGATGTGTTGGCAGCCACCTTCCTGGGCATTCCGGTCGCAGCCTTCCTGATCGCGCTCGCCTATCTGGCGGTCTGGCTGGCGCTCCGGCGCACGCCCTATGGCCTCCACCTGCTGGCGATCGGCAATTCGGAGGAGAAGGCACGCCTCTCCGGCATCCCGGTCGTGCGCGTGCGCTTCGCCACCTTCATCGTCAGCGGCGCGCTAACGGGGCTCGCTGCCACCTTCTACGTCGCCAATTATCGCAACGTGGAAATGACGATCGGCACGACGCTGGCGCTCGATGCGATTGCCGCGGTGGTGCTGGGCGGCACGAGCATTCTCGGCGGCAAATGCAGCCTGCTCGGCACCGTGCTCGGCGTGCTCCTGCTGCGCATCCTGCAAAACGGCCTGCTCCTCGTCGGCGTGCCATCGCTCTGGCAACCGGTCCTCACCGGCGGGCTGCTGATCGGCGTGCTCATGCTCGAAGTCGCCGCCGGCCGCCTGTCCTTCCCGCAAACCGGATGGGTGCGCAAATGATCCGCCTTCGCACGCTTCAAGGTCCGGCCCTCACGCTGAGCCTGCTCGCCCTTCTCTGGGTTATCGTGCTCGTCATGCTGCTCGCGCTGAAGCCCTCGGTCTTCAGCCTCGGCACGATGACGTCGATCATCCAGTTCTCCACCATTCTGGCGCTCGTCTCGCTCGGACAGGCGCTGGTCATCATGGCCGGCGGCGCCGGCATCGACCTTTCGGTCGGCGGCATTGTTTCGCTGTCGGCAATCGTCGCCATGCTGTTCGTCAAGCTCGGCCTTCCGCCAGTGCTGCTGCCGGCCGCCTGCATTCTCATTGGCACGTTTCTGGGCGCCTTGAACGGCATCCTGGTCACGAAGCTCACCCTGCTGCCGCTGATCGCGACGCTCGGCACCTTCTTCATCTATTCCGGGCTGGCGCTGGCGCTCACGGGCGGGGCGGCGCAGTCCGGCGTGCCGACATGGCTGCTCGGCTGGGGCCGCGGCACGCTGGCTGGCATCCCGCTGACCTTCCTGACCATTGCCCTCCCGGCCTTCGCCATAACCGGCATCGTCCTCGTCTGGACCGCCTGGGGCCGCTGGATCTACGCCATGGGCTTCAACGAACGCTCGGCGCGGCTCGTCGGCATCCCGGTCGATCGCGCGCGTCTCATCCTCTATGCCGCAAGCGGCGCGCTGGGCGGGGCGGCGGCCCTCGTCTCCGTCGCTTGGCTCGGCAGCGCCCGGGCGAATATCGGCCAGAACCTCGAACTGGAATCGCTGACGGCGGCCATGCTCGGCGGCATCGCGATTACCGGCGGGCGGGGCGGGGTCGGCGGCGTGCTTGCGGCCGTCATCCTTCTGGTCACGCTCAGGACCGGGCTCCTGCAGCTCAACGTCAATACGGTCTGGCAGGTGGGTATCGTCGGCACCCTGCTGATTTTCGTGCTCCTTGCCGATCGCCTTTCGCAACACTGGAGATAGTTCATGGCGTCCCTTGAAGAAACCATCGCCGAGCGGGTCGAGGCCCAGGCCGACCGCATCGTCGAAACCCTGAGCGCTCTCGTCGCCTTCCCCTCGATCGTCAAATCGAACCCGAAGGAGGCCGGTCCCGGCGAGCGCGATTGTCAGCTCTATCTCCAGGGTCGGCTGGAAGCGCTGGGCTTCACCACCGACCTGTGGGATCCGGATGGCCCAGCCCTCTACGCCAAGTATCAGGGCCGCCCCGGCGCCAACAAGGGCCGCACCTTCGAAGGCCGGCCCAATCTCGGCGGCGTCCTCAAAGGCACCGGCGGCGGCCGCTCGATCATGCTGACGGGCCACATCGACGTGGTGCCTCCGGGTGCCGCCCAACATTGGGCGACCGACCCCTTCAAGCCGGTCCTGAAGGACGGCTTTGTGCATGGCCGCGGAACAATCGACATGAAGGGCGGCGTCGCCTGCATGCTGATGGCAGTCGAAATCCTGAAGGGCCTCGATGTGCCGCTCTCCGGCGATATCGTCTTCACCACCGTGGTGGATGAGGAGATCGGCGGCATGGGCTCGCTTGCCATGGTCGACCGCGGATTTCATGCCGATGCCGGCATTATGACGGAACCGACTGCCAACAAGATCGCCCCTCTCTGCCACGGCATCCTTTGGGGCAAGATCATCATCGACGGGATTGGCGGCCATGCGGAACTGACGCCGAATGCCTGGTATTCGGGCGGTCCGGTCGACGCCGTTCAGCTCTGCCGGCAGATGCTCGACGGCATCGACATCCTCAACCGCCGCTGGATGTTCGATCCGAAGAAGAACCATCCGCTGATGGACCAGCCGAACCAGATTATCGTGACGCAGGTGAGCGCCGGCGAACACCCGTCTTCCATGGCCGGTCGGGCGGAAATCATCATCGACGCCCAATATCTGCCGAGCGAGAAGGACGAGTTCGCCCTTGGCGGAAACGTCAAGCGGGAGATCGAGGAACACGTCTTCAACGTCTGCCAGGCCGATCCCTATCTTCGCCTTCACCCAGCGCGGGTGGAATGGATCCTCGATGCCGATTGCGCGGAAATCCCGGCCGACAATCCCTTCGTGCAGACGTTCCAGGAGGCGGTGAAAGCCGCAAACCTGTCTCCGGCCCTTTCGGGCTTTGGCGCCCACAGCGACATCGGCCTGCCGAGCGGGCTTGGCAACACGCCCACGGTCAATTTCGGGCCGGGCGACCCGGCACAGTCGCATCAACCCAACGAGCGCGTCTCCGTGCGCGACCTGGTCGACTGCACGAAAGCCATAGCGCTCGCCGTCGAACGCTGGTGCAGGTGATGGAATTCAGCGGATTTCCAAATCCATCGCCGTGCCGAAGACCGGCACATTGCGGGCCGACCAGCCGTCGCCATCCGCTGTGAGGCCGAGTTCCGAACATAGCTTGTTCTCGCCGCCTGACGGGTTTGATGTTTGCTGGTGCATGCCGGTGAGGAAGGATTGCGAAAAGCCGTCATCGAAGGGAGCGGGTGTCAGGCAGGCGACGGCTTGGTAGAAACGGTCGCGATGCTCCGGGTTTGTTGCGGAGAAGGACTGGAAAACGCCGCGAAGGCCATCGAGCTTTTCCTGGCAGAATGCCGCCATGTCCGCGTCGTAGCGGCAGCCGAGTTCGGTCGAATATTGCACGTTGCATTGCGGGTCGGCGAGGTTCTTGAGGCAGGCCGGCAGTCGCGCTGCGAAGGCTTCGGCCTCGTTCTTGTCCCAGTTGTTGTCGGCGGGGCTGCCCTCGATCGTTTCCGGCGACTGGTGCAGCCGTGTGCCGGTCTCGGGGTCGTAGCGCAGCATGTCCCATTCGGCGGCGATGAAGCCGGACGTCAGCGGTCCGAACCCGCTCACCTGGCGGATCTTCGCCTGGAAGTCGCTGACATCCTTGCGGAAGCTCCAGTCCTGCACCTTGCGCGGTCCGGTGGCGAGCGCCACCCGGTCGGCAACGGTGCGCATCGGCGGCACGCCAAGCCGCAGCATGACCCATGCGTCGCGCTGGAATGCGCTCTGCTGCACCCGCCGTTCGGACCAGCTCTTGTCTGCAAGGCCCGCTTCCGCAACGTCGGGATTCAGCAATTCGTCGAGCCGCGCCTCGACCATCGCCTGGCGGCAGGCCTCGGGGCCGGCGGGATTCGCGCCGGCAAGCGCGCATTGGCGCTCGCTGAACGTTTCCCAGGCGGCCTGCGAGGCGGCCAGTTGTGAGCGTTGTGTCTCGGCCTTCTCTTGCGCGATCTTGCCGGTGGCGGCGAGGTCTGCGACATGGGCATCGAGCTGGCGAAGGGTGAGGGCGAGCGCTTCTGCTTGAGCCGCGGATCGCCAGGCCGCGCACCGCTCCGGCGCCAAGGCGTGTTTTTCGCAGTCAGATACCTCCTGGGCGAGGGCACGGGCAGCCATCGAGACCATGGCGACGAACAGGCCGATTGCAAGACGGCTCATAGGCCTGCCTCCTCAAGGGCTTTGACGACGCGTTGCAGGTGATCGGCATAGTCCGGGTCGCGTGCCGGATCGGAGACGCTGGCATCCTCGCGATATTGCGAGAACGCGCTTTCCACGGAGAGGGCGTAGAGTTCGGTGTCCCCCGAGCCGATCGCATTGTTGTTTTCGTCGAACGTCCAGCCGACGAGTTTGCTGCAAAGTGCGGTTTCGCGCTCGGGCAGTGTCTCGATATCGACCGTCTTCACCTGCGCATCGCCGCCCGCTGGCTGGGCGATGAAGGTGAGCTTGCTGACGGTTTCCGCATTGTCCGGCGCGAAGACCGCAAGGCCCGCACCCTTGCCGCCTTCCGCTATGCAGCCCGCCATGCCGTAGACCGAATGGGCCTGGAAGCTGGAGAACAGCGACGCCGTGCGGCCATCGTGCTGATAGCCGGCGGCAATAGTGCGCTTGATATCGAAGACGCTCTGGCAGGCCTTGGCGACGGGTGGGTCCAGCCGGCAGCCGAGCTCTATGGAATAGTTGATGCGGCAGTCGGCCTTGCCGAGGTCGCGCATGCATTCGGGGAAGCTGGCGGCGAGCGCTTGCAGGTCGGCGTCGCTGGCGCTTATCGGTGCGCTCTCGATGAGGGGCTGCCCGTTTTCCGGGTGGTATCGCCAGGCGTCCCAGTCGGTGGCGATGGCCTTCGCGGTCTCTGCCTCGAAGCCGCGCGCCGCCAGTGCCTTCTCGACCAGCGTCGCGCCGTAGCGCTTCTTGATGTACCAGGTGTAATCGCCGAAGCCGAAGGCGCGGGGCGAATATTGCGAGTCTGCGAGCGTGTCGAAATCCGGTTCGAGCCCGCCTTCCGCCTGCACCTCGCCTTCTTCCGGCGGTACGATGCCGAGAAGCCCGTCGAGCTCCTTCATCCGCTGCCAGGATGTCCAGCGCAGGCATTGCAGGCCCTGGATGACCCCGACGATGCCCTCCTGACCGGCGAAATAGTCGCACGTCGCCTTGCGATAGGCGAGCCAGGCTTCCTGCGCGGCGCGCACCGCGTCCGGTTCGGACGAGGCAGCGAGCACAGCGGCAAGCCGGCTTTCGACCTCGCCGTCCAGCCCGCCGCCCATGGCGGCCAGGCAGGCCTCGATTTTCAGGTTGCCGGTGTCCTTGCATTCCGCCGGCGTCTCAAAATTCTCGACGATCCCGCCGGCCGCCGCCGGTTCCGCGAGCGCTCCGAGCAGCGCGGCTATGAGAAGGCGTTTCATTTTCCTCTCCCTTCAAACACCGTCAATGGCATCGGAACCCCGCCGGCACGGCGTCATAGATCTTGAGCGCGTGGATCGTTTCGAGCGTCAGCCCGCCTGACTTGAGCCGCGCCTGCTGCTGGAAGGCCCCGACCGCATCGGGCAGTTGTTCGGCATTGGCGACGTTGATTCCTGTCTGCGCCAGCGCCCGGGTGAGCGCCGTTTTTCCGTTGTCGGAGAGGTAGGGCAGCAAGTCCTGCGAAGTGAGCGTCGAGCCGGCTTCGAGATCGCCGAGATCGCGGGCGCGTGAAATGAGCTGGAGTGCGTGGGCCACATCCGGCTTCGCCATGCCGCATCCGGCGAGGTACATGATGCCGAGCGCGTTGATGGCGGCCGGGTGGCCCTTGTCGGCGGCTGCCTGATAGTGCTCCAGCGCCTCGGTCAGGCGCTCGGCCTTTTCCAGGGCGCGGGCGAGATTGTGCTGGAGCCGGGCGCTTTGCGGTTCGCCAGCGACCGCATCGAGGCAGGCGGGCACGGCCTTCACGGCGTCGATATCCTCGAAGGTGATGCCCTTGAGGCCGACGAAATTGCGCGCATCGACCGCAAGCCGGTCGCAATCGGTGATGCTCGGTGGGAGGAAGAACAGCGTGCGGCTCGTCTGCACCAGATATTCGGGCTTCTGCACGCCGTTGGTGCTGGCCAGCACGTCGCCAGCTGCAAGGCGGAACATTTCCGACACTTCCAGCCCGGGCTGGTCGATGAAGCGCAGCAGGCTGTCGGTGTAGGGGCTATGCTCACCCCGGCCATCGGAGGCAACCTGGCCTGCCGCCGTGGCGAAGGCCACCACGCGGAAATATCCGGCACTCGCTGCCCCGGCCACCGGCTTGGGCAGGTCGATCCGGGCAAGGCCGCGCGATCCGCCGGCGCCGTGCACCAGGCCGCTGAACGGGTTGTCGCGGCAGGCATCGAGCACGATGATCTTGGCCGCATCCGGCTTTGCCTTCGCCTCGATGGCCGCGAGGATCGTGTCGACCGCGATGAGGTCGTCCCGCCGTCCGTCGCGGGCGAGGTCGACCGGCACGATGAAGTTGCGGCCATCGAGCTGGAGGCCATGGCCGGCATAGAAGACGAAGATCACGTCGGCGCTGGAAAGATCGTCGGCAAAACGGCGGATCGTCTCCAGTAAGGCGTCCCTCGGCTGGTCGATCGCCGTGTGCAGGCGAAACCCGAGGCCGCCGAGTTTTTCGGCCATCGCCTTGGCGTCATTGGCCGGGTTGGCGAGCCGGCTCGCCGACTGGTAGGTGGCGTTTCCGATAACGAGGGCGACGCCGTCGAATGTGCCATGCGAGGCGGACACCTGCGCTCTGGAGTTCGATGCGCCGGCAATCAGAAGCAGGAATAGCGCGATGAAAAAGTGGAGACCTGCATGTCTTTCGGGGCGTCCCAGCATGCTTTCTGCTCCGCATTACGCGCACCTCGTTCGCAGGCGCGCCACCTTGGTCCGCTCATCAGGCGGCTTATAGAAACCGAAAAAGTGCGAAGAGGCAATCGATGCAGCCCTGAAAGCTGCAGCCCTAGTGATCGAAATGCAGCAAAACGAAAGCCTGGCCGTTCCGGGTGCCGACATTCGTGCGATCGGCGAGGCGTTGGACGAGAACCGCGGATACGTTCGCCATCGCGCGCGCCACGGCGTCGTCGTCCGCTTCGAGCCAGTCCTCGATCTCCGGCGCCTCGACGCCGGCGAGCACCAGCGGCGGGCCGCTGTGCAGGATCTCCACGTCGAAATTCAACTCGTCGAACCGGGCGCGAACAGCCGTTGCCCGCCGGTCCTCTCCGGCTGCCGCAATGAGTTCCGTGGCCTCGATGGCCGCCAGTGCGGCGCGGCTGACAACATCACGACGCGCTGCCCATATGCCGCCCTGTTCCTCGACGAATTCGGTGACCGGGGTGATGAGGTCGGCCTCCTGACCCAGCTCGCGCTGGGCCACCATCGACGTGCCGATGCGAAACAGCAGGTTGAGCACGATCGCCACGAAGCCGGCCATGACGAAGCCGCTGCCCACGAAATGGCGGGCCGAAGCCGCAACGCTTTCGGCAAGCTCAGGGATGAGCATGACCGTCAGGCCGACGAAAAGCGACAGCCCGATCATGAAGATGCTTCGGCTGTCGATGGCGCGAGACGTGGCGAGTTCGATGCCGGAGACGATGAGGAAGGCGGCGGCGTAGACCTGTATTGCGCCGATCACCGGGGTGGGAATGATCGTCAGCGCCAGCGTGGCTTGCGGCAGCAAGCCGACGATGGCGATGGCCGCGGCCGCGACAATGCCGATCCAGCGCGAGGTCGAGCGGGTGGCGTGGCTCAAGCCGATATTGGCGGAGGAGGCACCGGTCGGCATGGCGCCCAGCAATCCCGACAACACGTTTCCGATGCCGTTCGCCATCACGCCGCCACCGGCCGTCTTCATGTCCGGCCGGTGCCAGTCTGCGTCGTCCATGCGGTCGACGATGACGGTGCTGGCGAAGGTGTCGAATTGGCCAAGAAGGCCGACGACCACGATGACGGCGAGCAAGGCAAAATCGAAGTTGAAGACGGGCGCCGGAAGCACGGGCAATGCGAGCACCGGCGCGGTGGCAAACAATTCGAGCCCGGTCAGCCGTCCGCACAGGGCGGCAACGACAACGCCGGCGACGATGCCGGCGGCGAGGCCGAAAAGCTTCATCTTGCTGCTGCCCCACACCGACAGCACCACGACCGTCGTCAGCGTGACGCCGGCGATCAGGGCGCTGAGCGGATCGACCTGAAAGCTTTCGCTGATGCCCAGAGACTGCCGCGCGGCCCCTTGAATGAGCGACAAGCCGCCCATGCAGACGACGACGCCGAGCACCGTCGGCGGAAACAGCGCGCGCAGATGCGGGATGAGCCGGCTGAGCCCCATCGCCGGCAGGCCCGTGGCGAGGCCCAGCATCAGCATGCCGCCGACACCGTAATCTCGCAGCACAACGGCGACGAAGGGCACCATGATCGGGCCGGGGATATGCACGATCAGCGCTCCCGCGCCGATGCGCCCGCCCCACGCTTGCAGGAATGTCGCAATCGCCATGCCCAGGATCGAGCAGGTGAGAAAGGTCTGGGTCTCCGCCACGGACAATCCGCCGAGCTTGGCGGCGGCCAGCGCGTAGGTCGACAGCGCGATGGCCATGACCGCATGCTGGCCCGCCAGCGCCAGAAGCGCGCCGCGCGGCAGCGGATCGGAATTGGCATAGACGATGTCTGAAGGTTTGCGTCGTGCGCGTGCGGCAGGAAGCCTGAAGTTTTTCAGGTCGAATGCGGATGAAAACATAAATTCTCTGTTTGCATGGGAAAGAACAATTGTTGTCACATTCACCGATAGGGTGTGTGCTGACAATGTCTTACGGCCACCAAGCTCGCCCAATATAGGGGCGTTCTACCCGCTGCTTTCAGCGATGGCTTCTTGCGATCATCGCGATGATGGTATCGTAAAGCTCCGCCTGCGCCTGTTCGGCCGTGATCTCGCCTGTCGTGGCGGCATTGGACAAGGCATCGGCCGCCCCGAGCATGGCCCAGAAAGCGGCACGCGAAATGCCCTTGGAGCCTGTGAAGGGCGCGAATATCTTTCGGCACTTCTCGATGAAGGCCAATTGATAGTCCCACTTGACGGTCGCCAGTTCGGGCGACCCGGTGAGTCCTGCTAGTACACCGGGAATCTCCCGTCCCTGGGACAGGACGCATTCGACATAAGACGAGGCGATGACCCTCGCAATCTCCTCCAAGGTCGGAGCACTGGCCTCGATCGCAGCATCGATCACCGCTGTCTGGCGCAGGTCGAAATCCTGATAGAGCGCAGTCAGCAGGCCATTTCGCGTGCCGAAATGGTCATAGATCACCGGCTTGGTAACGCCAGCCTCCGCAGCCATGCGCGGCAAAGTCAGCGCGTCGGTGCCTTCCTCGCGCACGAGCCGCCATGCCACGTCCAGAAGCTGGTGAAGGCGATCCTCCCGGCTGAGCCTTATGCGCTTCGCGGAAGCGGGCGTTTCTGTCGGTGTATTCGACACTGTATATACCATAAGTAACCTACCGGAGGTATGTAGGAGAATTCCGCCAAGCGCAAGCAACGCCCCAAATATCGCAGCCAAAAAGTCCATCCGGCAAACTTCCCCTCCCGTTTCGGTTGCGGCATATTTGCCGCGCCATGAAAGTCGCGTGAGGGGACCATGCTGCTTCGTCTCGCCATCCTGCTTCTTGCCGTTCTTCTCGGTCAGCCGGCGTTTGCAGAGCGCAAGGCCGCCCTGTTGATCGGCAACGCCACCTATGCCGCGCCGGCCACAGTGCTGAAAAATCCACCGAACGACATCATCGCGATGAAGGCCACGTTCGAGGGCGCGGGCTTCGACGTGACGGTTCTGCAGAATGCCGGCCGCGCGGCGATGTCCGCAGCATTGGCGACGTTTGAGCAGAAGGTCGCGGGGGCCGATATTGGCCTCATCTATTATTCCGGCCACGGCATCGAAGTGAATGGAGACAACTTCCTCATTCCCGTCGATGCGAAACTCGCCTCGGACCGGGATGTCAAATACGAGACCATCCTGCTCGATGATCTTCTCCATGCGCTTGCCGGCGCAACGAAGCTGAAGCTCGTGCTGCTTGATGCCTGTCGCGACAACCCGTTCCTGACCTCCATGAAGCGTCTCTCCACGCGGGGCATTCCCACCCGCGGTCTCGCACGAGCCGATACGGCGGAAAGCAACATGCTGATCGGCTACGCGACGGGACCGGGCGAAGTGGCGCTGGACGGTGATGGCGCCATGAGCCCCTACGCAACGGCGCTGGCCCGCCACCTCGTCACGCCCGGGCTGGAGATCGAGGCGGCCTTGCGTGCAGTTGCCAAGGATGTGTTCGATGCAACGGGCGGCAAGCAGCGCCCCTTCAAGACGGGCTCGCTGTTCGAGACCGTCATGCTCGGCGAGGGTTTTGCGCCGGACGCTTCCGGAGCGGTCGGTAACAACGATCCCTGCCGGGATGCGGCTGCGCATTGGGCGGAAATCCGCGAAGGTAAAAACAAGGCGATGTTTGAGGATCACGTCCGCCTGTTCCCCACCTGCGCCTTCGCCAATATCGCACGGCAGCGCATGGCCGATCTTGCGCCCGTCGTTACTGTGCGGGAGGCGACGGGCGAGACGGAGTGCGACCGCTTGGCCGCCGCCGAAAACGACCCGTTCAAGCTGGCCTCGACCAAAGGCGTCGATTTCTACAAAATCGATTCTGCCCGCGCGATACCAGCGTGCCAGGACGCGATGCGTGAAAATCCGCAGGAGAAACGGTTCTTCTACCAGCTCGGCCGTTCCCTGGACCAGGCCGGCCGCTTTGCCGAGGCCCTGGCGGAATACCGCAAGGCTGCCGATCTCGGCAATCACCAGGCCATGCGCAACCTGGCGATCCTCTATGAGAACGGCGAAGGCACGGCGCAGGACTATGTTGAAGCCATGCGCTGGTTCCGCAAATCGGCAGATCTTGGAAACGGGCTGGCGATGAACAATGTCGGCCTGTTCTACCGCAACGGCAAAGGTGTGCCGGAAGATTTTGCCTTGGCGCAGGAGTGGTATCGAAAGTCGGCGGATGCGGGCATCCCCGTTGCCATGCAGAACATCGGCGATTTGTTCGATCTCGGTCTGGGAACGGCGCAGGACTTTAAACAGTCCCTAGCCTGGTATGAGAAGGCGGCTGCGGCTGGTCACGCGCCGGCCATGACCAATGTCGGCTGGGCGTATGAAATGGGTCGCGGCGTGGAGCGCGATGATACGGAAGCCATGCGCTGGTATCAAAAAGCTGCCGCTGGCGGGGATGCGCAGGCGATGAACAATATCGGCCTGTTCTACGAGCACGGCCGTGCCACCAAAAGGAATTATGCGGAAGCCATGCGCTGGTTCCGTCGAGCGGCCGACACGGGACATGCTGGGGCGATGACGAATATTGGCTGGGCATTCGACGCGGCACACGGGGTCAAGCGTGACGATAAGCAGGCTTTGGAATGGTATCGAAAAGCTGCGGATGGCGGGGATGCCCAGGCGATGAACAATCTCGGCACCTTTTACCAGAACGGCCGGGCAGTGAAGAAAGACGAGAAGGAAGCGCTCCGCTGGTATCTGAAGGCGGCCGAAAAAAACAACTCTTATGGTGCCCACAACCTTGCGGCCCTGCTGGAACAATCCGAGCCGGCCGAGGCCGGCCGCTGGATGGAAACCGCTTTGCGCCTCGGGCATGCTGACTCACTGCAGCAGATGCAGGAGAACAGCCGCGAATGGTCACTTTCTTTCCGAAAAGAGCTTCAGCAACGGTTGAGCAATGCAGGCGTCTATTCCGGTGACGTTGACGGACGCTTTGGCCCCTCGACGATCGAAGCGATTCAGGCTGTTTTTGGCAAAGGTTAATTAGGACGCGAAACTTCCGCCGTCTTTGAACTCGGGTTAAGCGGTTTTCATTTACAACGGGATCGTGCCGTTTTCCTCTCCGTCCCAATACTGGACGCGCGTGCCCCGGACATTGATCAGCACCAGTCCCGGCGTTTCCGCTCCCTGCGCAAACCATCTTTCGAGGTCGGGCACCCAGTGCCGTTCGACTTCGGCCTTGTCGCGGATGATGCGGGCTTCGCCCTCGATGGAAATGAACATGCCGGGTTTGCCGAGCAGGCTTGGCGGTTCCGTGAAGGAAAGGGAAACCTGCGGATCGCGAGCGATATCGGTGACCTTGTTCGTATCCTCAAAGGAGAAGAACCAGGAGTCGCCGTCATAGTCGACATCGCCATTGTTGCTCATCGGCCGGTTGGTAATCGCACCGGATGCGCCATGCGTCGACATCATGCAAAAATCGATCTTCTTCAGTTTCCGGGCAATGTCGGGAAGTGTTGTCGATGACATGGCGGTAGCCTTCGCAAAGGAAAATGGATGAGACGGATCAAACAGGGAATGGGATGAGGCGTCGAAAGTTCCTTTGGGTGGTGAGGATGGGAACCGCGCGTCCGTGTTTAGACGTGGGCCGAGGAAGCGGGTGACAGATACGGGACGGACAACGGCGAGATCGTCGTCGTACCGATCGGGGATGCAAGCTTCTTCCTGACCGTGTCCGGTCTAGTGATCTACAACGATCCGGCCGGTGGTCGGGCGTTGTTCGCGGGCCAGCCGACGCCCGGATTGGTATTGATGTGCCACGAACATATCGACCATTTCGATATCCTGCGACATATGTGGGGGTGGGATAACGAAGGAAGCCCTGGTCATCCCACCCCTTTCGATCAGGCAGCGCCGATCAACTCTCCGCTTTTCGCCCAAAGCTGTTTGGCCCTTTCGGCATCGAGCGCATACGACCTGACACCGTCGGCAAACGGATTGGGCGTGTCATTGATCGGCGTGATCGCGCAATCTTCGAGATAGTGTCCGCCGATCTCCTCCTTGTCGGCAACGACTGCCGCCCAGACCGAGGTTGCGGCCGCCTGCGCGATTTCCTTCAGCTCTGCCGGTGCAAGGCCTGCATCGGCGCGGGCTTTGCCAACGGTCGCAAAAAGGCCCTCCAACTCTTCCTGCGAGAAGTTGCGGGGGAGATCCGTCAGGCTGTTGCCCGGCATCACCGAGGCAGCGCGGACGCCACGACCGCGATGCCGTCTGTCGAATTCCACTGCGAAGAGGGCATTGGCCGTCTTCGACCGTCCGTAAGCGACAAAAGGATCATAGGCCTGTTGCGCGAAGTTCGGATCGCCCAGATCGATATCGGCGACGCGATGCGCCTGCGACGACAGCACCACCAGGCGTCCGTCATCGACGAGCAGCGGCTCGATCCGATTGATCAGCGCGAAATGACCAAGATGGTTGGTTCCGAACTGGATTTCGAAGCCATCGACCGTATGGCCGAACGGCGTTGCCATGACGCCGGCATTGGCGATGATGGCATCAAACGTCCGCCGGTCCGCCAACAGCGCGTCCGCGCAGGCACGAACGCTTTGCAAGGATGCCAGATCGAGCGCGATCAGCTCCAGGCTGCCACCGCCCTGCGAGGCGGCATCGCGAACCGCGGCGGTGGCCGTCTCGGCCTTGGCGAGGTCTCTGACCGCGGCGACGACGCTGGCGCCATGGGATACCAGCGAGCGGGCGGTTTCCAGCCCGATGCCCGACGATGCACCCGTCACGAGGAACCGCTTTCCCCTGAGGTCGACGCCGGAAAGCACCTCGTCGGCGGTCGATTTTGCACCAAATTTCTCAGTCATTTCCTGTCCTTCGATTGGGCTTGTGAAAATTCGGATCTGCTTCGCGTGTCTCTTTGAACGCTCAGATTCCAAGGCCGCCGGCCATGTTTATCGTCTCGCCGGTGATGTAGCCGGCATGGGGCCCGGCAAGGAAGCAGACGGCCTCAGCCACTTCTTCAAGGGTTGCAAAGCGACGGATCGGATGCAGGTCCAGGAAGGCGTCGAGGGGAGGAAGCTCCCCGGCCACGTCCTTGTTCATGTCCGTGGGCATGGCGCCCGGCTGCAGAACATTCACCGTAATATTGCGGGGGCCGAGGTCGCGCGCGATGCCCTTGGCATATCCGATCAGCGCTGCCTTCGTTCCGGCATAGTCGGCGACACCCTTGAAGGGTACGTAGGAGCCGAGGAGAGAGCCGATGAAGATGATCCGGCCACCGTCCGACAGCCTGGGCGCGGCGGCGCGCGTGTTGGCAATCGAGCCCAGGACGTTGACCTGCCACTGTCGATTGTACTTTTCATCGTCGAGGTTGGGATCGTCCACCAACTGACCCTGGGTGGCGATGCCGGCATTGTTGACCAGGATGTCGAGCTTGCCGAATTCGGCGATCACCTTGTCGATCAGCGGCCTGGCGGAGGACAGGTCAGCCTGGTCGCTCTTGATCGCGATCGCGCGAACACCCTTCGCCTTGAGTGCCTCCACGACAGCCTCGGCCTTTTCGGCAGAGGCCGCATAGGTGATCGCAACATCTGCCCCCTGACGGGCAAACGCTTCCGCCGTGGCGGCACCAAGCCCGCGCGAGCCACCCGTCATGAGCACGACCTTGCCTTCAAATATCTTCGTCAAAACATATTCCTTCCTGAAGTGGACTGTTAACGTAACAGTCATTACGATAACGATTGGTATGAAATATTGACGATCGCTGTCAAGTGGTTTATTAATGCTCGTTATGAAAAAGGCCGGATTGAACTGATGGGACGCCATCGCGAATTTGACGTCGAAAAAGTGCTCGATGCCGCCCTCTGCGTGTTCTGGCGCAAGGGCTACGAGGGGGCGTCCTATGCCGACCTGACGGAGGCTGCTGGCGTGGAGAGGCCGGCCCTCTATTCCGCATTCGGCAACAAGGAGGCGCTCTTCCGCCGAGCGCTGGAGCGTTACTACGAGCGGTATCTGGACTACATTCCGGATGCCCTTCAGCTCCAGACATCGCGTGAAGTTGCTGAGCGCATGCTCTACAGGGCCGCCGACCTCAACACCCGCTATCCGAACCATACGGGTTGCCTCAATATCAATGGCGCCCTGGCCGTATCGGACGAGGCGGAATCCGTGCGGCAGGCACTGATCGACGTTCGCGCGGCGGGTGAAGTGCAGTTTCGAGAACGCTTCGAACGGGCAAAGGCCGAGGGCGACTTGCCGGAGACGGCCAAACCGGAAGCCCTCGCGGCCTTCCTGATGGCTGTGCTTCACGGCATGGCCGTGCAGGCCAAGGCCGGCTTCAGCCGCGACGTGCTGGAAGCCGTCGCCGAGCAGGCGCTTTCCACTTGGCCTGCCGCTGGCACGCGGCAAGGATGACCGCTATGCCCGTCGAGGAGCCTGCCAAAATCCGCAAGCTCGCGGGGTCATGCCAGTGCGGATCCGTGACCTATGAGGTCGCGGACGCGTTCGTCTTCGCTGTAAATTGTCATTGCTCACTCTGCCGGCGCGCGACAGGCGCGGCATTCAAACCCCTTGCCGGCATAGAGCGCGACAAGCTGCACATCACGAATGGAGCGGACAAGATTCAAATCTTCGACGCCGGTAGCTGGCATGACGAACGATGCAAGGCGTGCGGCTCGTTCCTCTTTGCCGTCGTACGGAACGGGGCGTTTGCCCATGTCGCGATGGGCACCTTGGTCGACACTCCATCCATACGGCCAAGCGCCCATGTGTTTGTCGGCTCCAAAGCGCCGTGGTTCGATATCACGGACGATCTGCCGCAATATGACGAAGGCATCATCGTCAAGGAAAACTGAAGCCCTATTTCTGGGTTGATCGGTGCACAACTAGTTGATTGGGCTCTTCTCAAAATTTATGTGCCAATCACTACAAAATGATGCTTTCGGCTTTTGGATGTCTAGCACCGATGATGGCGCCGAAGTTTCAGGAAGCACGCCGCAGTCTCTCCGGAGCCAATACCATCACGGCGGTGGCCTATGATGTGGGCTATGAAAGCATCTCACAGCTTAACCGCGACTACCGCCGCCTGGTCAACCTGACGCCAAGCGACGATGCGGCAACCCTGCGTGCCACGCTGAGGCGTTAGCCCGACCAGGTTCGACCGTTTGCTTCCTCCAACGGAGGTTGAAAGCGAGTGCCCCAGACCGCACGCGCCATCGGCCGGCGCGTGGAAATGGAAGGTGGACTTGCCGATACCGGGAGGCCGGGTTACACGGGACGGGTTCTGCCATGCCGCCTCCCGGGCGTCGAAGCGATTGCCAAGGTGACGAGCTTGTCCTCTGATGACACGAAGAATCCCGACGATGCCGATCCGCTGATGGTGCGGTCGGTGGAGAAGGCGTTCCGGGTGCTTGAAGCCTTCGACGGCACGAACCGCAGCCTCAGCCTCGCGCAGATCGGCGCCAATGTTGGGCTCGACAAGAGTGCGGCGCAGCGCTTCACCCACACGCTGAACAAGCTTGGTTACCTCCAGAAGGACCCGGTGACCAAGCGCTTCGAGCTCAGCCTGCGCAGCCTCGAAATGGCGCGTCATTTCATCACCGCCAATCCGCTCGTCAACCAGGCCATGCCTTATCTCCTCCACCTCAGCCGCGAGACGGAGGAGGCGGTGAACCTGACGCTGCCGGATGGCGCGGAGATCGTCTTTGCCGCCCGCTTCATGAGCCGGCACATGCTGAACACCGATGTCGTCGTCGGCACCCGCATGCCCGCCTTCTGCACGGCGCCCGGCCGTGCGATCCTTTCCCGGCTGCCGCTCACGGAAGCCAGGTCGCTGCTTGAACGCTCGCCGTTGCAGGCGTTCACGCCGCAGACCGTCCACACGGTCGAGGCACTCGTCGAACGGTTGGAGACCGCGCGCAACGTCGGCTACGCCACGACCTGGGGCGAGTTCTTCCCCGGCGATCTCTCGGTCGCTGCCGCCGTGCTCGACCAGACCGGGCGTCCGGTCGCCGCCGTCAATATCGGCGTCTCCAACGCGCGTTATACGCCGGAGAAGGCGGAAGAGATTTTCGCCCCTCTGGTGGTCGCTGCGACGCGGTCAATCTCGCAGGCGTCCTCCACCTTCTAGTCCTCCAACTCGTTGCGTTTTCCACAACCCGACGGGCGACCGCTGGTCGATTTTGCGTGCCGCGAAAAATCCCATTGACAGTTTCATGTATTACAATACGATACAAAGTATCAAAATACGATACGATGGAAATCATGACAAACTTCATCTTGACGGAACAGCGCGGCGCGTGCCGCGTGATCACGCTTAACCGCCCCGAGGTGCTCAACGCCTGGCATTCGCCGATGCGATCCGCGCTGATGGACGCGCTGGAGGCGGCCGAGCAAGACGCGTCCGTCGGCGCGATCATCCTGACCGGGGCCGGCGAGCGCGCCTTCGGCGCAGGGCAGGACCTGAACGAGACCAAGACCTTCGATCCGGACCGTGCAGAACTGTGGATCGGCGAATGGGAACGGCTCTACGATCGCATTCGCAGCCTCTCCAAGCCGCTGATCATGGCGCTGAACGGCCTTGCGGCGGGATCGGCCTTCCAGGTGACGCTGCTCGGTGATTTCCGCATCGGCCATGACGGCGTGAAGATGGGACAGCCGGAGATCAATTCCGGCATTGCCAGCACGACCGGGCCCTGGATCATGATGGAAATGATCGGCCTGGCACGCACCACGGATCTCACGCTGAGCGGCCGCATGATGGAGGCGGCCGAATGCGTGGCGATCGGCCTGATCAACCGGATCGTGCCGCGCGACCAAGTGCTCGAAGCGTCGCTAGCGCTGGGCGAAGAGCTTGCCGCCAAGCCGCGGCTTGCCATGAAGCTCAACAAGCAGCGCTTCCGTGAAGTCACCGAAGCCCGCTTTCGTGATGCGCTTGCGGCGGGCGTGCGCAACCAGCGCATCGCCTATGAAGACGGCGAGCCGAACCGCATGATGGAGCAGTTTCTCGCGTCGAAGGGGAAGGCGAAATCCGGCTGAGCCGGACGCTGGACCCGCCTTTCAAATTCAATGATTTTTCAGGACTGTAGCGTGGAAGACCAAGGTTTCATTTCTTGCCTGCCGGCCCGGGCCGCTGCTTCGCCCGATGCCATCTATGCGACTTTCGACGGCGAGCCGATCACATTCGCGGACCTGCACCGCAAGTCGGATAGCGTGGCGGTTGAGCTGCGCCGCCTGGGGGTCGCGAAGGGCGACCGCGTGGCGCTCATGCTGCGCAACAGCCCCGACAGCCTCGCCGTGCTTTTCGCCATCGCCAAATGCGGTGCCGTCTGGGTGCCGGTGAATGTGCAGCTGCGCGGCGACGGGCTGAAATACATCCTGGAACATTGCGATCCGCGCGTCGTCTTCGCCAATCGCGATCTCTTCCCGAACATTCTCGAGTGCGGTGCCGACACGAACGCCTTCCAGCTTGTCGCTGAGACGGGGGATGCGGGGGCGCTGGACAAACTCGCCGGTGGCGACCACGTCTTCTCCGAGTCGCTGCCATCGGCGGACGATCTCTTCGCGCTCAACTACACATCCGGCACGACCGGCCGCCCGAAGGGCGTCTGCGTCACGCATCGCATGCTGCGCTATGCGTCGGAAGGCGCCATGCTCTGCTCGGATGCGCGTGATGGCGATGTCTTCTTCGTGTGGGAGCCGCTTTATCACATCGGCGGTGCGCAGCTTATCCCCATCCCGCTATTGCGCGATGTCACGCTGTCCATGGTGCAACGCTTTAGTGCTAGCCGCTTCTGGGAGCAGGTGCGCGACTGCGGCGCGACGCAGATCCACTATCTCGGCGGCGTCCTGCAGATCCTCCTGAAGCAGCCGGAGAGCGAACGCGACCGGGATCACAAGGTGCGCGCTGCCTGGGGCGGCGGCTGCCCGCGCGATATCTGGCGCGCCTTCGAGGAGCGCTTCGGTATGCCGCTTCGCGAGTGCTACGGCATGACGGAATCCTCCAGCATCACCACCTTCAATGCCAGCGGCGTACTCGGCTCGGTCGGCACGCCCGTTCCGTGGCTGTCGGTGGAAATCCTAGATGAACAGGGTTCGCCCGTGGCGGCGGGCGTACACGGCGAGATCGTCGTCCATCCGCGTCAGGCGGGCGCGGTCTTCGCCGGCTATTTTCGCAATGAAGAGGCGACCGCCAAGGCGCTGAGGCCGGATGGCTTCCACACCGGCGACCTCGGCATGCTCGACGCGGACGGAAACCTCTATTTCCTCGGACGCCTTACGGATAGCGTGCGCGTCAAGGGCGAGAACGTCTCGGCCTTCGAAGTGGAACATGTCGCGGGCAGCCATCCGATGGTCGAGGATTGCGCGCTGATCGGCGTCAAGGCGGAGATCGGCGAACAGGAGATCAAGCTCTTCATCAAGCCAAAGGAAGGCGCCGATATCGATTACTCCGCCTTTTCCGATTGGCTTGCGCAACGGCTGGCGCCGTTCCAGAACCCGCGCTACCTCGCCGTGGTCAAGGATTTCGAGCGCACGCCGAGCCAACGCATCATGAAGCACCGGCTGTCCGTATCCGTCGACGGCAGCTGGGACAGGCTGCACGGGACCGGCCGATGAAGCGCTGCAAAACCAACACAACCGCATACCCCGAGGGGAGACAGTCAGTATGAAGGCCGCCGTTCTCTACACGTTCAACGAAGACCTCGTGATCGAAGACGTACCGATTGCCGATCCGGGTGACCGCGAAGTGCTCGTGCGCATCATCGCGACCGGCGTGTGCCACAGCGATCTCAGCGCCGCGAAGGGCAAGTCCCGGCCGAAGCTGCCGATCATCCTCGGCCATGAAGCGGCCGGCATCGTTGAAAGCACCGGCTCGGCCGTCTCCAAGGTACAAAAGGGCGACCATGTCATCCTGTCCTGGGCGCCGAATTGCGGCGAGTGCTTCTATTGCCACAAGCGCCTGCCGACCATGTGCGACACCTATGGCGACGCGGCCGGTGGCGGTACACTCTGGAATGGCGCGCGCCGGCTTGGCAGCGCTGAAAAGCCCGTCAACCATTTCACCTGCGTGTCCAGCTTTGCCGAGCTTGCCGTGGTGCCGGAATCCGGCTGCTCGAAAATCGAGAAGGACATTCCCTTCGAGGTGGCCGCGCTTGTGGGCTGCGCGGTGACGACCGGTTTTGGCGCGGTGGTCAATGATGCGCGTGTCGAGGCCGGCGAGGTCGTGGGCGTGATCGGCGTCGGCGGTGTCGGCATCAACGCCATCCACGCAGCATCGGTCGCCGGTGCGGAGGCCGTCGTCGCCATCGATATCAACCCGGAGAAGGAAGCGGTCGCCCGCTCGTTCGGCGCCACCCATTTCCTGAATTCGGCGACGCAGGACGTTGCCGCCGAACTCAAAGCGCTGAGCCGCGGCCGTGGCCCGGACAGCATCATCGATTGTACGGGACGGCCGGCCGCGATCGCGCTTGCCTATAACAGCGTCCGGCTTGGCGGCTCGGTGATTTCCGTCGGTATCGCCGCCAAGGGCGAAATGGTCTCACTGCCGGCCTCGACGCTGCCGAACACCCAGAAGCGCATCATCGGCAGCAATTATGGCGGCGGCGTGCCGGAGCGTGATTTCGAGCGCATCCTCGGCCTCTACCGCGCCGGCCGCTACGATCTCGACCGCCAGGTCGGTGAGCGCGTGCCGATCGAACAGATCAATGAGGCCTTCCGCTGGCTGGAGCAGGGCGTGCTCGCGCGCACGCTCGTGTGCTTCGACCGTTGACCACCAGATTTTGAGTGAGACAGACGATGTATCCCGATACCCAACTCTTCATCGCCGGCGAATGGACCCCTGGTGCGAGCGGCGAGACGCTGCCCGTGCTCAACCCGGCGACCGGCAGCGAAATCGGTCGCGTTGCGAAGGCAACGACGGCCGACATGGATCGCGCGCTTGCTTCGGCTGCTGCAGCCTTTGAAACGTGGCGCAAGACGATGGCGCGCGACCGCGCGAAACTGCTGCACGCGGCGGCGGATAACCTGCGCGCCCGCATCGAGGACATCGCGCCGATCCTGACCATGGAGCAGGGCAAGCCGCTTGCCGAAGCGCGCTCCGAGCTTCGCAATGCCGATGACGTCATCCGCTGGTTCGCGGAGGAGGCCATCCGCTCCTATGGCCGCATCATTCCGGCCCGCAAGGCCGGCGTGCAGCAGATGGTGGTGAAGGAGCCGATCGGCGTCGTCGCGGCTTTCACGCCGTGGAACTATCCGGTCGCCCAGGCGATCCGCAAGATTTGCGCCGCCCTTGCCGCCGGCTGCACCGTCATCCTCAAGGCGGCCGAAGAGGCTCCGGCCTCTTGCGCGGCGATGGTCCGCGCCTTTGCCGATGCCGGTTTTCCGGATGGGGCAATCAACCTTCTCTACGGCGTGCCGTCGGAAATCTCCGAATATCTCATTCCGCATCCGGTGATCCGCAAGGTCTCCTTCACCGGCTCCACGCCGGTTGGAAAACACCTGACGGCGCTCGCCGGCGCCCATATGAAGCGGGTGACGATGGAACTCGGCGGACACGCGCCCTACATCGTCTGCGCCGATGCGGACTTGCCGTCCGCAGTCTCGATGCTGGCCGGGCACAAGTACCACAATGCCGGCCAGGTCTGCATCGCGCCGACGCGCGTGCTGGTCGAAGAGCCAGTTTATGACAATTTCCTGGAAGATTTCGTCATCGCGGCGAAAGCGGTGCGCGTGGGTGACGGCCTCTCCGAGGGCATCGACATGGGTCCGATGGCGAACGCTCGCCGGCTCGACGCTATGGACCGACTGATCGGCGACGCCGTGGCCAAGGGCGGCCGCCTGCTGGCCGGCGGCAACCGCATCGGCAATGCCGGCTTCTTCTTCGAGCCGACGGTGCTCGCCGACGTGCCGCAGGATGCCGCGATCATGAACGAGGAACCGTTCGGCCCGGTGGCGGTCGTCAACCGCTTCAAGACGGTGGATGACGCAATCGGGGAGGCCAACCGGCTGCCCTTCGGCCTCGCCGCCTATGCCTTCACGCGCTCCCAACGCAATGCCCAGCGTTTCAGCGAAGACATCGAGACGGGCATGTTGTCGATCAATGATTACGGCCTCGCCTATGCAGAGGTTCCGTTCAATGGCGTGAAGGATTCCGGCTATGGCTCGGAGGGTGGGCCGGAGGCCCTGGAGACCTTCCAGACGATCAAGTTTGTTTCACAAACGAATTTATGACGATCACACTAATGAAAATCTTGACAGATATTTTCATTAGTGTGAAATTCAGGATGAAGCGAACATACAGGAAAGACTCCAATCCCCATGTCCCAGCAGGCCTATTCCCTTCCGCAGCGCTCGCCCCTCTACCAGGCGCCGCCGTTTGATTACAAAGCCTTCAGCAAGGTCAGCGTGTTCTGCCGTGTCGACGAGGCGGCGATCCGTGCGGCCCTGCCGGCGCAGTTTGAACTGCGCGGCGACGTGATCGAATTCTTCATCATGGACGTGCCGGCGGGCGGCTCGCTCGGCTCCTATGCCGAAGGCGGCATCGTCGTGCCGATGAGCTACCAGGGGCGTCCGGGCGGTCACGTGCTCTATGAGATCGTCACCAATGACGACTCGATGGCTGTCGGCCGCGAGGTCTGGGGCTACCCGAAGAAGATGGGCGAGGTCGCCTGGGACGCCAGCGAGACGGCGGTAAAGGCAAAGCTTTCGCGCCGCGGCACGTCGCTGATCGAGATTGACTTCAAGGCCGACGGCCCGGCCTTCGAAAAGCCAGCGCTGCATCCGCGTTTCCAGACGCGCATCATTCCCTCGCCGGAAAGTGCCGCCGTCGAAACACAGATCATCGAGAATTCGCTTGGCCAGTCCGAAACGATCCGCCATGCGCTCGGTACGGCCGAGATCAAGATCGGCGGCAATGCAAACGATCCGTTCTCGGATTTCGAGATTCGCGAGATCGTCGGAGCGGAAATGATCGTCGCCAACTTCGTCCTCGCCTTCGGCAAGATTGTCGGCTGAAGCGCCGGATTATAGGGAACCGTACACATGATGTGTGCAAAAGCGCCCGAAAGGATGTTCAGACTCGATGAAAAGCGGGTCTTCATCACCGGTGGCGGTGGGGGCATCGGCCGCGCTGCGGCGCTGATGTTTGCCGCCTTCGGGGCGCATGTCGTGGTTCTAGACCGGGACCTTTCGGCGGCGGAAGCCGTGCGCCGGGAGGTGGCGGAGGCTGGCGGTGCGGCGACAGCCTCCGCCCTCGACGTCACGCATGAGGCTGACATCCTGGCCGTTTTCGCGACCATGGAACGCGAGGTCGGCGGTATCGACATCCTCGTCAACAATGCGGGCATCTCCATCCGGCGCCCATCGACCGAGCTTTCGCTGGAGGACTGGAACAGCGTCGTCTCGGTTAACCTGACGGGCATGTTTCTCTGCTCGCGCACGGCCGCGCGGTCCTGGATCGGCCGCGCCGCGCCGGGTGTGGTGATCAACACCGCATCGATCATGAGCTTTTCCGGAGGCGGCCTTCACCCGAACGTCTCCTACCAGTCGACGAAGGCAGGGGTGGTGAACCTCACCCGCACGCTCGCCGTCGAATGGGCCGACAACGACATTCGCGTGAATGCGGTGGCGCCAACCTGGGTCAGGACGCCGCTGATCGACCATCTGATGGCCGACCGGGAGCAGATGGACAAGATCCGCAGCCTGACCCCGCTCAAGCGTCTTGCCGAACCCGAGGAAGTGGCATCCGCCATGATCTTCCTCGCCGGTCCGGCATCGGCAATGACCACCGGCCATGTGCTGGCGGTGGACGGCGGTTATCTCGCGAAATGAGGAGGTCGAAGGAAACGTCTGGTCGTCGCATGCCCAGTCACTCTGGTGAAGAACGCTACAAATAATTTCATGCAGGCGTTGCCGGGATGGGAGTTCCGTGCAACGAATCTCAACAAGCAAAAGGGGAACCTTATGAACAGAACCCGTGTACTTCTTTCCGCCGCAGCGCTGCTGTTTGCTTCCAGCGTTATGCCGGCAATGGCCGACGACATCGTGCTCGGCGGCAGCGCACCGATGTCCGGCGCGCAGGCCGAATTCGGCCAGTCGCAGATCGACGGCGCCCAGCTCTATTTCGACCAACTCAACGAGAAGGGCGGCATCAAGGGCAACAAGGTTGTCTTCCGCCCGCTCGACGACCGCGCCGACCCGCGACAGGGCACGCTCGTCGCCCAGCAGTTCTGCGATGACAGCGCCGTCATCGGCGTCATCGGCCACATGAACAGCGGCGTCACCATGCCGGCCCTCGACATCTATTCCGAATGCGGCATGCCGCAGGTCGTCCCCGCGACCAATCCGGAATTGATGCGAATGGGCTTCAAGACCGTCGTGCGCCCGGTCGCCAACGACTTCATCCAGGGCGCGCTGCCCGCGAAATACGTCACCGAAAAGCTCGGCCTGAAGAATGCCGTGCTGGTGCATGACAAGACGGTGTTTGGCCAAGGCATTGCGGGCGTGTTCCAGGACAATTTCGAGAAGGGCGGCGGCAAGGTTTCCGGCACCTTCGGCACGAACCCGGAAGATGTCGACTTCTCCGCGCTGATCGCCTCGATCAAGTTGGAAAACCCCGATGTCGTCTATATGGGTGCAGGCATGCCGCAGCTGGCGCTCTTCCTCAAGCAGATGCGTGAACAGGGCCTGAAGGCGCAGTTCATCGGCCCCGACATCGGCTTCACCGTCGACTTCATCACGCAGGTGGGTGCCGCTTCCGCTGAAGGCGCGCTCATGACCTTCCAGCTTCCGCCCTACGATTCTTCGCCGGAACTGAAGGACTTCTCCGATCGCCACCAGGCCCGTTTCGGCCGGGCGCCCGGCCCCTACGCTTCGCTCGGCTTCGCCAACGCCCAGGTCATGGCCGCCGCCGTCGAGAAGGCTGAAACGCTGGACCGCGAAGGCGTGCTCGCCCAGCTGCATGGTGTGACGGTCGAAACGCTGCTCGGCCCGGTCGCCTTCGATGAAAATGGCGAAAACACCACCGCGCCGATGTACCTCTATATCGTCAAGGACGGCAAGTTCGAGCTGATCAAGCAGTAATCAGCCGGACGATTGTTCAATGGGGCCGGCGCAGCCCGTGCCGGCCCGTTGTCATAAAGGCGACCCCCTTGTTCGACTATTTTCTTCAACAGCTGATCTTCGCGCTCGCCATCGGCGCAATCTACGGATTGATCGCCCTTGGCTACACGATGGTCTATGGCGTGATGCGGCTGATCAACTTCGCCCACGGGGAGTTCTTCATGCTCGGCCCGTACGTCTATACGTTCATTTTCAGCGGGCTCATTGGCCTGGGTGGCCTGGCGCCGGTGCTGGATTCCGTCATCGCAATCGTCGCGAGCTTCGTCATCGTCGGCCTTCTCGGCGTTGCGATCGAACGCTTCGCCTATCGGCCGCTGCGCGCCTATGGCCGTCTTGCGCCGATGCTGAGCGCGCTTGGCATGTCGATCGTCTTGCAGAGTGCCGTGCGCGTGACCGTCGGCCCGCAGCCCGTGCATTTTCCGGCCATCGTGCCCAGCGCGCCGATCGAATCCCTGGGCGGAATGGTCACGACCGTGCAGGTCGGCATCCTCGCCGCCGCGGTCCTGCTGATGGTGGGCCTCACGCTCTTCGTCAATGGCACCCGCCTCGGCATCTGGATCCGCGCGGCCTCCGAAAGCTGGACGACCTCCAGCCTGCTCGGCATCCGCGTCAATCGCGCCGTCAGCCTCGTCTTCTTCATCGGCCCCGGCCTCGGCGCCATGGCCGGCATCATGTACGCGTCCTACTACGGCATCATGCAGCCGACCATGGGCTCGGTCATCGGCCTGAAGGCCTTCACCGCGGCCATTCTTGGCGGCATCGGTTCCATTCCGGGTGCCATGCTCGGCGGCTTCCTGCTCGGCGCGATTGAAGTGTTCGGCACGGCCTTTTTGCCCATCCTTTCCTTCGGCTATATCGGCACGGAATATCGTGACGTCTTTGCCTTCGCCGTCCTCATCCTCGTTCTTCTGTTCAAGCCCGCCGGCCTGCTCGGCGAGACGGTCTCGGAAGAAACGACTGTCGCAAAGAAGGATTACTGACCCATGGGGAACTCGGTGATCGTCCGGCGGCTCGGCCTTCTCGCAGTGCTGGCGCTTTGCGTCCTGCTGCTGTCACTGGTGCCGTTCATGCCGTCCTACTATGTCCGCGTCGTGGACAGCATCCTGATCTACATCATCCTCGCCGTCGGCCTGAACCTTGTGGTCGGTTATGCCGGTCTGCTCGACCTCGGTTTCATCGCCTTCTATGCCGTCGGTGCTTATGCCTATGCGCTTCTGGCGAGCGGACAGTTCGATATCCACCTGCCGTTCATCGTGGTGCTGTTCATCGGAGCGGCAGCCGGGGCGATTGCGGGCGTACTGCTGGGTTTCCCGGTGCTGAAGCTGCGCGGTGACTATCTCGCGATCGTCACGCTCTCCTTCGGCGAAATCATCCGCATCGCCATCAACAATGCCGATGACATCACGAACGGCCCACAGGGCATTGCCGGCCTCGACCGGGCGAACCTCTTCGGCCTGCCGCTCACCAGCCCGGTACATTTCTACTGGCTGCTGCTCGTGTTGACCGTCCTCGTCTGCGCCGGCGTCTATTACATGGAGCGCTCGATCCTTGGCAAAGCCTGGCGCGCGCTTCGCGAAGACCAGGATGTGGTGCGCGGCCTTGGCATCAACACGACGACGCTCAAGCTGCTGGCCTTTGCGTTGAGTGCCGCAATCGGCGGCGCCGGCGGGGTGATCTTCGGCTCGTTCCAGCGCTTCGTCAGCCCAGAAAGCTTCACCTTCCAGGAATCGCTGCTCGTCGTGCTGATCATCATCATCGGCGGCGTCGGCAATATCGTCGGTGTCATCGCGGGTGCCGTGGTGCTCGTCGTGCTGCCGGAAGTCCTGCATTTCGCCGCGCAATACCGCCTGCTGATCTACGGCGTCGTTCTCGTCACCGTCATCGTGCTTCGCCCGGGCGGGCTCGTCTCGCCCCGCTTCAACCTCGGCTTCATCATTCGAAAGGTCCGGACCCTATGGCTCTCGCCCTCGAAAACGTAAGCAAGCATTTCGGGTCGCTCGTCGCGATCAAGAACCTGTCGCTGTCCTTCGATGTCGGTTCGATCTATTCGATCATCGGGCCGAATGGCGCGGGAAAGTCGACCGTCGTCAACATGGTCGCCGGCTCCTACAGTGTGACGTCGGGCACGATAAAGCTGGGTTCTTCGGTTCTCAGCACGCTGCCGAAACACCGCATCGCCCAACTCGGCATATCGCGGACCTATCAGAACCTTCGCCTGTTCGACGGCATGACGGTGCTGGAGAATCTCGAAGTCTGCTTCTTCCCGCAGTCGTGGCTGACTTTCCTCACGGGTGCGAAACGGTTGAGCAAAGCCGAGCGGCTGGAAATCTGCCATGCCTGCCTGGCGCAGTTCCATCTGTCCGATGTGGCCGACGTGCTGGCCGGCGATCTGCCCTATGGCCGCCAGAAGATCTTAGAACTCGCGCGCGCCTTCGTCACGGAAGCGCCGATCGTGCTGCTCGACGAGCCGGCGGCTGGCCTCAACCATACCGAAACGAAGGACATGGCGGCGATGATCGCCAGCCTGAAACGCGCGGACCGGGCGATCATCCTCGTCGAGCATGACATGGACCTGGTCATGTCCATCTCGGACCGGATCGACGTCTTGAACTATGGCGAGCTGCTTTGCTCCGGCACGCCGGATTTGGTGCGCGCGAACGAAAAAGTGCAGGAGGCCTATCTTGGAACCACGGAAGAACTCGACGACATCCGCAAGCTTGCTCAAAGTCGCCGGGCTCAAGGCGGGCTACGGGCGAACGCAGGTATTGTTCGGCATTGATCTGGAGGTCAATGCCGGCGAGATCGTCACGATCATCGGTGCAAACGGCGCCGGCAAGACCTCGACGCTGCGCTCCATTTCCGGCCTGACGCAGATCTATTCCGGCGAGATCGAATTCAAGGGCCGGCCGATCAAGGGCCTGCCGCCGGAGGAGATCACCCGCCTCGGCGTCGCCCACTGCCCGGAAGGGCGGCAGATCCTCCAGCGCCTGACGGTGGAGGAAAACCTGCTCGCCGGCTATATTTCGAACCGCGGGCGCAGCTTCGACGAGATCCGCACCCAGGTCTACGACATGTTCCCGGTGCTCAAGGAGCGGCGTCATTCGCTGGCGAGCCGCATGAGCGGCGGCCAACAGCAGATGCTGGCGATCGGCCGCTCGCTGATGGCGACGCCGGAGCTTTTGATGCTGGATGAGCCCTCGCTTGGCCTTGCGCCAAAAATCATCAACCAGATCTTCGAGATCATCATCACGCTCTCGAAGTCGGGCATCAGCCTCATCGTCGTCGAGCAGAACGCGGCAGTGGCGCTTGAGATTGCGGACTATGCCTATGTCATCGATGCCGGCCGCTGCTCGGTGGAGGGCGGCGCGAACAATGTGCTCAACGATCCGGACCTCAAGGCCGCCTATCTCGGCGCCTGAGACCGGGCAGGAGGAGAATCCATGTCGACATTCGAGACCTCCATCCTGATCTCGGGCGCCGCCTCCGGGATCGGGCGGGCAACGGCGCTCGGGCTTGCGAAAAGCGGGACCGCGCTGACGCTGTTCGATCTCAACGCATCGGCGCTGTCCGAAGTTGCCAGCGCGTGCCGGAACAAGGGCGCCGCCGCACTTGAGGTGGCGGGTGACGCCTCCTCGGATGCTGACGCCGCAGCCGCAGTGGCGCGTGCGGTCGATGCGCATGGGTTTCTCTCGGCCGTGGTTGCCGCCGCCGGTGTCGCCCGGAAAGGCGATGTCACGACGCTGACCGACGAGACCTGGGCGATCACGATTGCCGTCAATCTGACCGGCCCGTTCCTTCTGGCGCGGCATGCGGTGCCCCATCTCTTGAAGAACCCGGCCTCCGCCTTCGTCGCGGTCAGCTCCGATTCCGGCATGCGCGGCTCGCGCGGTTACGCCGCCTACAGCGCCTCCAAGCATGGCGTGGTCGGCCTGATCCGCTGCATGGCGCTCGATCACGGTCCGGAAGGGCTGCGAAGCAACGTCGTCTGCCCGAGCTTCGTCGACACGCCGATGGCCGACAGCCTCTTGAAGGACAGCGACGAGGTCTACGATCGCGCTTTCTACGAGCGCCGCGTGCCGCTCGGCCGCTTTGCCCAACCGGCAGAAGTGGCCGACGCCATCGGTCATCTGCTGTCTCCGCAGGCGAGTTATGCCAATGGTATGGTCTATGTGCTGGATGGTGGCACCACGGCGGGAACGTTCGGCTGAAACGCCTGAGATGGGGACAAATTGTTTTGGGGCGGCCACAATGGTCGGTCCGTGTTGACTTCGATGAAGTATTTGCCCAGTTCCATCATTCAAGTGAACTTGTCAGGGTTTTTCAATGAGCAATCCCGTCGCCGCGCCCCAGGCCCCCGATCACGTCGGCAAGACGCTGCGTGAACTGCGGCGGTCGCGTCGCATTACCATTCAGCAGCTCGCCGATGGACTGAACCGTTCGACGGGCTATATCAGCCAGCTCGAACGCGGTCTGTCGCAGCCGACGTTGAAGGATCTTTACGCCGCTTGTACGATCTTCGGCGTGCCCATGAGCTGGTTCGTCGACCTGGAGGAGAAGCAGCCGGAGGCGGAACGTGAAAAGGACATCGTCGTGCGCGGCGGCCAGCGCCGCTTCATGCTGCACCGGGGCGCACGAACCGAGCTTCTGACGCCGCAGCTCGATTCCGACGTCGAATTCATGATGTCGACCTTCGAGCCCGGCCTGGAGACGGAACCCAAGAACGTGCCGACGGCCGGCGCCGAGTATGGCTACATCCAGAAGGGACGGCTTGAACTCTGGGTGGACGAGGAGAAGTTCGAACTCTTCGAGGGCGACAGCTACCGCTTCAACCGCTCCTCGACCTACCGTTCGCGTAACCCATCGAAAACCGAGCCGGCCATCATCATCTGGGTTGGCGTCTACAAATAGGCGGCGTCCGCCGCGGCAGATAGGCCAGCCATGACTTCGCCTCTCTTCGATCCCGCCGCCTTCACAGGCAAGGTTGCCTTCGTGTCCGGTGCCGCCTCCGGAATCGGTGCGTCGACGGCCCTCCGACTTGCCGATCTCGGTGCAAAACTGGTTCTCGCTGACCGGGATGGTGATCGGCTTGCCGGCTTCGCCGCGACTTTGAGCTCCGACGACGTCCTCCCTCTTGAACTCGACGTCACGTCGTTTGCGGGCGTCGAGGCGGCGGTCGCGCAAGGCGTCGAACATTTCGGTGGCCTCGATCTTGCGGTCAACTCCGCCGGCATCGACCTGCCGCGCTGCGAGACCGCGCAGTATCCGGCCGAACAATGGGACAGGATTATCGCGGTCAACCTCACAGGCGTGTTCAACGCGGTCCGACATCAGATCCCAGCGATGCTCAAGCGCGGCGGCGGCTCCATCGTCAATGTCGCCTCCATCATGGGGTTTCGCGGCTTTGCCGGCCAGCCTGCCTATACCGCGGCAAAACACGGCGTCCTCGGCTTCACAAAAGCGGCGGCACTCGACCATGCGGGGCAGGGCATCCGCATCAACGCCGTCGCCCCGGGCTTCATCGACACGCCGCTGCTCGGCCATCTGAGCGATGAAAAGCGGCAGGCCGCGGCAGCCCTTCATCCCATGCAGCGCGTCGGGCAGGCAGACGAAATCACCAACGTCATCCTCTTCCTGCTGTCGGATGCCGCATCCTTCGTAACGGGCGCCTGCTTCGAAGCTGATGGCGGTTATCTGGCGAAATGAACTAAACGGACCGAGCATCGTTCGGCTGTCTATTCCATCGCGGAGCGCCTTGACGGCTGCGCCTCAATGCCGGTGCGCGGTAAAAAACGCTGCGTAAGCAGCATCGAGAAAATATCTTCCTATCGTGAACGGCAAAATGGAGAATGTTGGATTTTTCTTCCATCGCTTCGGCATTTTAGCTTGAGCGGAATTGGTGAAAATAGTACATATAAATTATAGAATATCGGCCCGACAATCGCGGAGAAGACAGGATGACCACTTCCGTTTTGATGCCCGTGGCCGATGGTCGTGGCGCTGTTGTCCGCTGGTCGTGTCGTGCTTGCCTTCGCGTTGAATGTGCCTCCTAAAGCCCTTTCGGGCGTTTCAGCGATAGAGCGGGACATATTGCATCATGAACAAGCAAACCATTGAATATGCGGGCGTGCCCGTTGGGATAGCGGTGCCGGAAGACGGGCTGTTTCGGTTCATCGCCGTCAAGTTTCACGTCTTCGATCTGGATCAGCGCCGGTTTGCGACGCTTGGCCAACTGAGCGGGGCGGTCCATTCGCATCTCTCGACGGGCGAGCGGCTTGCGGCCTGACGATGCAGGGATTATCTCCGTCAGGAGCGCGCGCGAGATGGAGTGCATGGCATGAAGCCTGAAAAGAGGTTGCATCTTGGTGCCTTCATGCGCCCGGTCAGCCTCCACACGGGCGCTTGGCGCTATCCGGGGGGCTATCCGGATGCCAACTTCAATTTCCAGCACCTCAAATCCTTTGCGCTGAAGCTCGAGGCCGCAAAGTTCGATGCTTTTTTCATGGCGGACCATCTCGCCGTGCTGAACATGCCGATCGAGGCGCTGCGCCGCAGCCATACCGTCACGTCGTTCGAGCCGTTCACGCTGCTTTCGGCGCTCGCTTCGGTGACCGAGCGGATCGGCCTGGTGGCGACCGCGTCCACCACCTTCGAGCAACCCTATCATATCGCCCGGCGGTTCGCCTCGCTCGACCATATCAGCGGGGGGCGGGCAGGGTGGAACATCGTCACGACCTCGAACCCGGATGCCGCGCGCAATTTCGGGCTGGACGATCATGTGGAGCATGGCGAGCGCTACACGCGGGCGCTGGAGTTTTTCGACGTCGTGACCGGCCTGTGGGACAGCTTCGCCGATGATGCCTTCATCCGCGATGTCGAAAGCGGCCTGTTCTTCGATCCCGATCGCCTGCACGTTCTTGACCATGCGGGGCCGGAACTGAAGGTTCGCGGCCCGCTCAACATTGCGCGGCCACCGCAGGGCTGGCCGGTGATCGTGCAGGCGGGACAGTCGGAGCCGGGGCGGCAGCTTGCGGCCGAGACGGCCGAGGTCGTCTTCTGTTCGCCGCGTGATCTTGCCGCCGGCCGCGCCCTTTATGCCGACATCAAGGGGCGGCTTGCCGCCGTCGGCCGCGAGCCCGGCGCGTTGAAGATCCTGCCGGCCGCCTTCGTCGTCATCGGCGATACGGTCGAGGAGGCGCGGGCAAAGCGCCTGGCGCTCGATAGCCTCGTGCATTACGAGAGCGCGATCGCGTCGCTCTCCATAGCACTTGGCCATGATGCATCGGGCTTCGAACCCGACGCGCCGCTGCCGCCGATCCCGCAGACCAATGCCAGCAAGACCGGCCGCGCGCAGGTGCTGAAACTTGCCGAGGAAGAGGGGCTGACGGTGCGCCAGCTCGCCCAGCGCCATGGCGGTTACGCCGGACTGGCCTTCGTCGGCACGGTCGAGACTGTGGCGGGCGAGATGGCTGCATGGCTGTGGGAAGAGGGTTCGGACGGCTTCAACGTCGTCTTCCCCTATCTGCCGCAGGGCCTTGACGACGTTGTCGAAAAGCTGGTGCCCGAACTGCAGCGACGCGGTCTTTTCCGCAGCGATTACGAGGGCACGACGCTGCGCGAGCACCTCGGGCTTTCCCGCCCGCAGAACCGGTTTTTCGCCTAGGCAGGGCCGGATGGCCGGCGGTGTGCGGTCCGCAATTGAGCGGATATCTTGAAAATCGCCCTTGCTTTCGCCGTCCTAATTCTATTGTTTTGGTAGAGATATGCCGTGTCACGGCGCGCCCGCAGGGGCCGCCGATGGAAGACCGCCTGGTGCAAATGCAGGAAAGGAGCCGACCGATGACGCTTGCGCCCGCCCAATTCTCATCGCCCTCGCCGCAGGCCGGCTCGCTTGTCAGGATCGCCATCGTCGGCCGGGGGTTCACCGGCCTCATGACGGCGATCGCGCTTCTCAAGGCGTTCCAGGGGCCTTTCCACCTCGCGCTCTACGATCCCTATCCCAAGATCGACGGCGGGGAGGCTGCCGGCCGTTCCGCCTCGACGCTGCTCAACAGCCGCGTCCGCGACCTCTCGATCGATCCGGCCGCGCGGGAGGATTTCCGGCGATGGCTCGAAACCGACGATGTCTGGCGCGAGCGCGCGGCGTCGCCTGCCGGCAATGTCGATCATGCTTTCGTGCCGGGGGAGGTCTTCAGCGCCTATGTCTATCAGCGCTTTTCCGAGGCCCTGCGCGAGCGGACGGATGTCATGGTGCAGGTCCGTGCCGACAGCGTGACCGCGATTGGCCGACATCCGGGGGGCGGCTTTTCGGTTCTTTCCAGCGACGGGCAGACGCGGTTCGATACGGTTTTCCTGGCGACCGGCTACGGCTTGCGCGACGGCGCCGACTGTGCCTCCACCCAGGGCAGCGTCGGGGAGGCGCTGGTGATCGGTGGAGGCGTCCATGCCGTCAATCGCGCGCTGCGGCTGCTCGCGGCAGGCGAGGCATCCCACGTCACGCTGATCTCGGCTTCGGGCTTCCTGCCGCAGCCGCATACCTCTTCCGCCGTGGGGGCGGTGACCTCCGACCGGCCCTTCCCGCACACGCTGCGCGGTGCCTTCCGCTATCTGCGCGAGGCGGCGAACAGGGCGGCAGCGGAGGGGTCCGGCTGGCAGGGGATCATGAACGACTTCCGCCAGCGCGCCCGCGCCCTCTGGCAGGGGCTAACGCCGGATGAACGCCGCCGCTTCAAGCGCCATGTAAAGCCGATCTACGACAGCCACCGCAATCGCCTGCCGCCCGGCCAGTACGAGCGCCTGCACCGGGCGATTGCCGGCGGCGCCATCATGGTGCGCAAGGGCAAGGTCGAGCGCATCGCGACGAATGGCGTGCTGCTTTCGACGGCCGCAGGGCTTCAGGTCCTGCCCGCGGACCGGACCATCGATTGTCGCATCCGCCTGACTGATCTGGATTCGCCGCTGTTTCGCGCGCTGATCGCCGGAAACCTGGTGCAGCGCGACGAACTCGACCTCGGCATCTTCGTCGACCGCGCTGGCCGGGTGATCGTCGAGCCGGAAATCTTCGAGGGGCTTTTCGCGATGGGGCCGCTCGGCCTCGGAAGCCTTCCGGATATCGACCTCGTCCCGGAAATCGTCGTGCAGGCCTATGCGGCAGCCGAGGCTCTGGCCGCATCGCTTCAGGGCGCGCAAACGCGCAATGGCGGGCCTCCGGACGGTCGGAACGAAGGGTAGGAGCCCTTTGCGCAGCGGCCGGCAAGAGCCGGCCGTTTCACGCGTACCGGCCCTAGCGGCCTTGGGCACCGTCACAATGCGAGTGAATCATTGAATAGACCCAAGCTCGACCGCGCTGCTGACAGCCATGCCGTGCCTTTCCGCGTGCCCGCATCTATCAATTAAGAAGGAAAATAATTCCGAATTCGGGGCGAGGCCTGAAAGAATGGCGCGGCCTCGGCATCTGGCGCGGTTTCACCCGAGCGAGATGAGTTCGCGTGGCAGCCTGTTCATGGTCTGCGCGCCCTCCGGCGTGATGAGGAACTGTTCCTCGATCATCAGTGCGCCGATGCCATTGGCATAGAACGGCGCTTCGAGGGCGAGCACCATGCCGGGTTCTATGACGATCCCGTTGCCGTGGGAGAGGAAGGGCCATTCCTCGATGCCGGCGGCTGCGCCGACGGAATGGCCGAAATGGCCGCGGTAATATTCCCGGAAACCATGCCGGCGCATGGTCGACAGCATGGTTTCATGCACCTCTGCGAAGCGGCGGCCGGGTTTCAAAACCTCGACGCCGGCGAGGAATGTCTCCAGCAGCGCCTTGTAGATGTCCTCGGCAAGCGGCGAGGCCTTGCCCCAGACGAAGGTCCGTGCCCCGTCGGAGGAATAGCCATCGACCAGCGTGCCGACATCGGCCTTGATGAGGTCGCCTTCGCCCAGAGACGCACCGGCATCCTGCAGGTCGGGGCCGATGGAGATATAGTCCCAATGGCCGGACAGCCCGTGTCCGCCTTCAAAGGCGGCCTGGCGCGCGCCGGAAAGCCAAGCGGCCGAAAGCTCCGCCACGCGCACGCCGGGCCTTGCTGCGCCCATCAGGCTTTCGAGCCCCGCTTCGGCGCAGTGCGCCGCCTTGCGCAGCCGGTCGATTTCCCGGGCATTCTTGACGAGGCGCAGGCGCCTGAGCCCGTCGGACGCATCACGCCAGTCGACGCCGGGGATCGCCGCCTTCAGCCGGGCAAAATCGGCGGCGGGCATGAAATCGAGGTCGACGCCGAGCGCGGCTTTGGAAAGCCCGTGTTCTGCGAGGAGGTCCGCCAGAAGCCGGAAGCAGGCCGCCTGGTCGAAGGTTTCCGGGCGGGGGCCGACATTACCGCTGTCGCGATACGCCGCATCGATGTCGGCGATCGAGCCGGCGCCGTCAACGGTCACGCCATCGATCCAGATGCGGTGGGTGCGGATATCGATCGTCCCGGCAAGGGTTTTTGCACCCTGCGCAGCATGGTCGCTCATGACCGCGGCAAGCCGTTCCGTCGCCTGCGCCGGCACCAGGGCGATGGCGGAGCCGGCGCGGCCCCACATGGTGGCGACGCCCGCCTGGAGGCCGGTCGCGTAGCGAAATGCTTCCGGCCGGAACAGCACCATGCCGTCCAGCCCGTCCGTTGCCAGCAGGGCCTCGGCCCTCGTGCGGTCCATATTGCTCATTCTTTTCTCGTTCCCATCCGCATGCTGCCCGGCCGCGGGCGCGAAAACTATCCATGGATTTGGCGATCGTTGAAAGACAATTCCCTTTAAATTCCGCAAATTGGAGTGGAACCGGATATCGCGTGGCAACGAGGATACGTACAATCCCCGCCCATGATGGGCCTTTGCATCGGCCCGCTTGAAACAGGAGAACGAGATGAGCGGTTTTGAAACCCGCAACCAGGCGGCAGGGCGCAGCAACCGGGCTGTGACGACGGCACTTGCCGCCGTTCTCGCCATGGGTGCCTTCGGCCACGCGCTTGCCGCGGAGAGCGATCCGGACGCGACCGTCAATATCGGTTCGCTCTACGAGCCGCAGAACCTCGACAACACCGCGGGCGCCGGCCAGGGCATCAACGAGGCCTTCAACGGCAATGTCTACGAGGCGCTGTTCCGCCTGACGGATGCCGGCACGGTCGAGCCGGTGCTCGCGAAGGACACCACGGTCAGCGAGGACGGCCTGACCTATACGTTCACGCTGCAACCGGGCGTGACCTTCCATTCCGGCGCGCCCCTGACGGCTAAGGACGTGAAGTTCTCGATCGAGCGGGTCACCGCCGAAGCCTCGAAAAGCTCGCGCAAGAACAGCCTGAAGACCATTGCCGGCATCGAGACGCCGGATGATGCGACGGTGGTCGTGAAACTTGCCGCGCGCTCGATCTCGCTGCCCTACAATCTGAGCTATGTCTGGGTGGTCAACGACGAGGCGACGGACCTTCAGGCGAAGGAAGACGGCACCGGCCCCTACGCGCTCCAGGAATGGCGCCGCGGCTCGTCGCTGGCGATCGCCCGTTTTGACAAGTACTGGGGCGAGAAGCCGAAGAACGGCGAGGTCGTCTTCCAGTATTTCACCGAGGCGACGGCGCTGAACAACGCGCTGCTCACCGGCTCGGTGGATATCATCACCTCCGTGCAGAGCCCGGATTCGCTGGCGCAGTTCAAGGACAATCCGGAATTCACCGTCAGCGAAGGCAAGTCCACGACGAAGCTGCTGCTCGCCTATAACGACCGCGTCGCGCCCTTCGACAATGTGAAGGTCCGCAAGGCGCTCGCCCGCGCCATCGAAGACGAGAAGCTGCTGAAGGCCGTGTGGGGCGACTACGGTACGCTGATCGGCTCCTTCGTGCCGCCGACCGACGCATGGTATGCCGACCTGACGAAGGTCGATGCCTATGATCCGGAAAGCGCCAAGGCGCTGCTCAAGGAAGCGGGCTATCCCGACGGCTTCACCTTCACCATCGATACGCCGAACTACGACCCGCATCCGATTGCCGCGCAGTTCATCCAAAGCGAGCTGGCCAAGATCGGCGTGAAGGTCGAGATCAATGTCATCACGGCCAACGAATGGTACACCAAGATTTATAAGGCGCATGACTTCCAGGCGACCCTACAGGAGCACGTCAACCACCGCGACATCGTGTTCTATGGCAACCCCGATTTCTATTGGGGCTACAACAATCCGAAGGTGGTGGACCTGATCAAGCAGGCGGAATCCAGCGCCACGGACGCCGAACAGGCCGAAAAGCTCAAGGAAGCCAACACGATCATCGCGGAGGATGCGGCCAGCAACTGGTTCTACCTCTATCCGCAGATCGCGGTGTCGAAGACGACGGTCAGCGGCTATCCGCTCAACGGCCTGAACTCGCAGTTCTTCGCCTACGGCATCACCAAGGCAGTCGAGTAACCGTCCGCCCGCAAGGGGCATGCTCGACACGATACGCCGCCTGACCTATGGTCCGGCGGCGTCCGCGCTTGAGAGGTCAAGACCATACGTTCCTATATATTCCGCCGCTCCGCCATCCTGGCGCTGTCGGTCGTCATTGCCGCCGTCATCCTGTTCGCGCTGCTGCGCCTCCTGCCGGGCGATCCCGCCAATGCGCTGGTCTCCGTGGGTGCCGACGCGGCGCAGATCGAGGCTGCCCGCAAGCAGGTGGGCTCCGACCTGCCGCTCTACGAACAGTTCCTGCGTTTTGCCGGAAACCTCGCACGCTTCGATCTCGGCAATTCCTTCGTCAGCGGTGCGCCGGTGCTTGATGAGATCGGCAAGCGCCTCGTCGTCACCGTGCCGCTGACGCTGCTCGCCTTCCTTGTCGCCGTCGCTATTGCCGTGCCGCTCGGCATCCTCTCGGTCGTGCGCCAGAACCGGTGGTATGGCGGGCTGATCTCCGTCGTCTCCCAGCTCGGCATCGCCATTCCGGTGTTCTGGATCGGCATCCTGCTGGCCACGGTCTTTGCGGTCAATCTGCGGCTGTTTCCCTCCGGCGGCTTCCCGTCGCGCGGCTGGCAGTCCGCGGGTGCGGCCTTCCAGGCCCTCGTTCTGCCGGTCGCGACCATCGCCATCGTCATGTCGGCCTCGCTCATTCGCTACGTGCGCTCGGCAACACAGGACGTGCTCGGCAGCGATTACCTGCGCACCGCCCGCGCGCTCGGCGCCACCTTTTCCGAGGCGCTGGTGCGCCACGGCATCCGCAACGGCGCGGTGCCGGTTATTTCCGTCCTCGGCATCGAGCTCGCCTCCACGCTGCTCGGCGCCGTGGTGGTGGAGCGGGTGTTCGCCCTGCCGGGCCTCGGCTCCATGCTGCTGCTCGGCATAGAACAGCGTGATTATCCCAATGTGCAGGGCGTGCTTTTCGTCTCCACGCTGCTGGTGCTGCTGGTCGGCTTTGCCGCCGATCTCATCCAGCGGCTGATCGATCCGCGCCTGCGCGGCCGCGTGACCGGGGGTGGGGCATGAGCGACACGCCCGTTGTCAGCGCTGGCGCGCGTCCAAAATCCTCTATGCCCTGGCCGCTCATGGTCGGCGGCCTGCTGGTCGGCCTGCATCTGGTGATCGCGCTACTCTCGCTGGTCTGGACGCCCTATGCGGTGGGCGACATGGTCGGTGGACGTCTCGAAGGTCCCTCGTTCGTTCATTGGGCCGGTACGGACCGGCTCGGCCGCGACCTGATGACCCAGATCATGATCGGCTCGCGCATCGCGCTCGTCGTCGGCTGCGGAGCGGTCGCGCTGGGCGCGCTGATCGGCGTCACCATCGGGGTGCTCGCCGCCTTCGCCACGCGCACGCTCGACGACGTGCTGGCCGCAGCACTCGACATCCTGATCGCCTTCCCGACGCTGTTGCTCGCCATGCTGATCGTCGCCTCCAGCGATGGCGCCAGCCTGTGGACCGCGATCCTCGCCATCGGCATTGCCGGGTCGGCCATCGTGGCGCGGCTGACGCGCATCCTCGCCAAGCGCATCCTGTCCATGGACTACATCACGGCGGCGCGCATTTCCGGCACCGCCTCGCCGGGCATCGTGCGCATCCATGTGCTGCCGAACATCTGGCCGACGCTGATCGTCAATTTCGCCCTGCAATTCGGCCTCGCGGTCATCGCCGAAGCCTCGCTTTCCTATCTCGGGCTTGGCGCGCCGCCGCCCAATGCCTCCTGGGGCAGGCTTCTCCAGGAGGCGCAGGCCTCCGTCTACACGGCGCCGTTCGGGGCCATCGCCCCGGGCCTTGCGCTGGTGTCGCTGGTCATCGGTCTCAACCTGTTCGCCGACGGCCTGCGCGAGGCCGCCGACCCCACCCGCAGGAGGAGCCGGTGAGCACCCTGCTGTCCGTCGAGGACCTCCAGATCCGCACCGCCGCGCGCCCGCTCGTGTCCGGCATTTCCTTCTCCATCGCCGCCGGCGAAAGGGTCGGCCTCATCGGCGAATCCGGCTCGGGCAAGTCGTTGACGGCGCTCGCCGTGCTGGGCCTTCTGCCGGACACCATGCGCGTCACCGGCTCGATCACCCTCGACGGTCACCCGGTCATCGGCGCTCGCGACCGCGATCTCGTTCCCCTGCGCGGCCGCAGCGTCGCGGCGGTGTTCCAGGAACCGATGACGGCGCTCGATCCCCTGATGCGGATCGGCGACCAGGTGGCGGAGGTGGTGCGCCGCCGGGCCTTGCGGGACGGCACGAAACCGGGCAGGGCCGAGATTGCGTCACGCGTCCTTGCCCTCCTGGAGCGTGTCGCCCTGCCGGAGCCCGCGCGCATCGCCCGCGCCTTTCCGCACGAGATTTCCGGCGGCCAGCGCCAGCGCGGGGCCATCGCCATGGCGCTCGCCTGCCGGCCGAAACTGCTGATCGCCGACGAGCCGACCACCGCACTCGACGTGACCACGCAGGCCGAAATCCTGAAGTTGCTGGAGACGGTGGTACGGGACGAGGGCATGGGCCTGCTTTTCATCAGCCATGACCTGCCGGTGGTGGCGACCGTGGCGGAGCGGGCGCTGGTGATGCGCCATGGCGCGCTGATCGAGGAGGGGCCTGTCGGCACGCTCTTCGGCCGGCCTTCCCATCCCTATACCGAGGGCCTGGTCGCGGCCGCACGCGCCTTCGATGCCGCGCTGGAGTTTGCACCATGACGCTTCTCGCCTTGTCCGGCGTTTCCTTCTCCTATGGCAGGGGCAGCAGGGTGCTGCAGGATATCGACCTTGCCGTCGAGGCCGGAAGCAATCTCGGCATTGTCGGCGAGTCCGGTTCGGGCAAGACCACCATGCTGAAGCTGCTGCTCGGGCTGGAGCGCGCATCCTCCGGGGCGGTTTCGTTCCGCGGCGAGCGGCTGGACGCCGCCAATCGCGGTTTCATGCGCGGCTTTCGCCGCAGCGTGCAGGCGGTCTTCCAGGATCCCTATTCCTCGCTCGATCCGCGCCAGCGCGTGTTCGACATCATCGCCGAGCCGCTGCGCTCCCTGAAGATCGAGACCGATATCGCCGCCGCCGTCGAACAGGCGTTGCGGGATGTGGACCTGCCGGCCGATGCGGCGCGGCGCTATCCGCATGAGTTTTCCGGCGGCCAACGCCAGCGCATCGCGATTGCGCGGGCGATCGTCGCCAATCCCGACCTGATCATTGCCGACGAGGTGGTGAGTGCACTGGACCTGACGACCCGCACCCGGATCATCGACCTGCTCCGCAGCCTGTCGGCGCGCATGACCTTCGTCGTCGTTTCGCATGACATTGCGCTCGTCGCCCTGCTGTGCGAACGGCTGGTCGTGCTGGAAAAGGGCAGGATCGTCGAGCAGGGGGCAACGCGCGATATCCTCGCGCGCCCGGCCCACCCCTATACAAGGCAATTGCTTGCCAGCACGCCGAGGATGCCGGAGCGCGTGTGATCTGCCGAGGTCGGCTCGCCGGGCGGCGAACCGGAATCATCACCTGACGGTTAGGACGCCGAGGTCAGCTTGACGTTGCCGCCATGGCCGCCGCCGCCGAAGACCTGGCGGTCGCCGAAGGAGGCGCGCAGCTGGCCGCGCGGACCGGGAAGGCCGAGTTCCGGGAAGAGCAGCTCGGAAACGCGGTAGGCCTCTTCCACATGCGGATAGCCGGAGGCGATCACCGTGTCGATGCCGAGCTCCTGGTATTCGCGCAGCCGCGCGGCGACCGTCTTGGGCGAGCCGACAAGTGCGGTGCCCGCACCGGAACGCACGAGGCCGATGCCGGCCCACAGGTTCGGCGACACTTCCAGCTTGTCGCGCCGGCCGTTGTGCAGGGCCACCATGCGCGCCTGGCCGACGGAGTCGGAATTCTTGGTCAGCACCTCCTGCGCCGAGGCGATGGCCTCGTCCGAAAGCCTGGAAATCAGCCGGTCGGCGGCTTCCCATGCCTCGTCATCCGTCTCGCGGACGATGAAATGCAGGCGGATGCCGAAGGTGGCCTCGCGGCCCTTGGCGGCGGCGACCTTGCGGGCATGGGCGATCTTTTCCCCGACCTGTGCCGGCGGTTCGCCCCACGTCAGGTACTTGTCGACGAGGCCGCCGGCAAAATCGATCGCCGCTTCGGACGAGCCGCCGAAATAGATCGGCGGGCGCGGCTGCTGGACGGGCGGCAGGCCGAGCTTGGCGTCGATCGCCTTGATGTATTTGCCGTCGAGCGTCGAGCGGCCGGTCTCGATCAGCTCGTTGAAGACCTGGAAGAATTCGCTCGCGTGGTCGTAGCGCTCGTCATGCGGCAGGAAGATGCCGTCGCCGGCAAGCTCCTGCGAACTGCCGCCGACCACGATGTTGAGCAGCAGGCGCCCGTTGGAGACCCGGTCGAGCGTCGCGGCGAGGCGCGCATAATAGGCCGGCGTCGCCGTGCCGGGGCGGATCGCCACGAGGAATTTCAGCTTCTCCGTGCGCGCGGCAAGGTCGGCGGCCAGCACGAAGGATTCCTCGCAGGCCGCGCCGACCGGAATGAGCACGCCCGAATAGCCGAGGCGGTCGACGGCAACGGCGATCTCGCGGAAATAACCCGGATCCGGCGGGCGGCTGAGTTCGTCCGAACCGAGATAGGAACCATCGCCGGAACTCGGGATGAACCACAGGAAATCGAGGGGCTGGTCGGGCTTGGTCATGACGTGTCTTCCTGCCGGGGCGGCTGCCGATCATCTGGAGAGCCCCCGCCTGCCGGAGGGCAAGTGGAGCTCCGCGTAAAATAATAAATTCTATAGTTTCGGTAAGGAAATCTATTCTCTTGTGGCGCGCTTGCAAGGATTATTCATCGCGCTCCCCATCGCCCTGTCATGCCTGGCGTCGGCCGGACTGCAGCCTGCGCTCCAGCCATTGGCTGTAGCGGGAGGCTGCAAAGCAGATGACGAAATAGACGGCCGCAACGACGAGATAGGCCTCGTTGTAGAAGCCGAGCCATTTGGGATCGGCGGCGGGGGCGCGGGCGGCGTTGAGCAGGTCGAAAATGCCGATGAAGGCCAGCAGCGATGCCGCCAGCACGCTCTTCGCGCTGGAAGCCGCAGGCCCTCTCTACACCCGCGTCTCTAACCCGACGCAGGATGCCTTCGAGCGGCGTCTCGCCGAGCTGGAAGGCGGGGCGGCAGCGCTGGCGCTCTCCTCTGGCTAGGCAGCCTCTGCCTATGCGATCCTAAGTGGCGCGGGCGGGCGACAACATCGTCAGCGCTGCCGGCCTCTATGGCGGCACCTGGACGTCGTTCGCCGCGACGCTGAAAAGCTTCGGTATCGAAACGCGCTTCGTCGACGCATCGGACCCGGAAGCCTTCGAGACGGCGACGGACGAGCGTACCCGCGCCTATTATGCGGAATCCTTGCCGAACCCGAAGCGGGAGGTCTTCCCGATCGCCGAGTTCGCCGCCATCAGCCGCGCGATCGTCGACAGCGGCACCTTCCCCTGGGTCGAGCATGCCGAGCGCCAGCCGAACCTCAACGAGCCCGATCCGAGTTACCAGGACAAGACTTGGATCGAGAAGGCCGCGACGATCGCCTTCCATCCCTACATCCCGCGCCGTCCTGCTGCGCGATCTTGGCGCGGCGATCAGCCAGCAGAACGCCTTCCAGTTCATCCAGGACCTGGAGACGTCGCCGCTGCGCCTGCGCCAGAACAATGAGAATGCCGTGAAGGTCGCGGAATACCTCAAGGGCCACGCGAAGGTGGAGCGGGTGATCTTCCCGAAATTCCAGGACGGGACAACGCAGGTATTTGAGTCCCGCAAACGCTACTCTCGCCGTCAGTTCCACGCGTGACGGGCCTTTTCCCGTTCACGACAGCGATGAGTTGACAATGATGCAGATCGACAATGCCTGGGGCGCTGGTCCCGGAGAAGACTACGAGGTGGTCGCCGCACGATGGACCAGACGCTGAGCGAGCCGGAATACATCATCTGAACGCGCGGCTTATGCCGGATGTCGGCATGCCCTTCGGCAAGCGGATTATTTTCACAGGTCCCCGCGATTTGGAAAATTCTACCTGTCCTGCGCAGATAATGCATATAATTTATAGATTATATCATCAAACGCATGGATGGGGACCACCATGACTGACGAACGCACCGCCGGCGTGAACCGCCGCAACCTCCTGAAACTCACCGCCGTCGCCGGCGTCGTCGCTGGTGCAGGGCTCCTGCCCGCGCGCTCGGCTTCGGCCGCAGGGGAGCTTTCCCTCAAGGGCAAGCGCATCGGCATCAGCGCGACCGGCACCGACCACTTCTTCGATCTCCAAGCCTACAATGCCCAGATCGAGGAAGTGAAGCGCCTCGGCGGCGAGCCGATCGCGGTGGACGCCGGCCGCAACGACGGCAAGCTCGTCTCCCAGCTCCAGACGCTGATCGCCCAGAAGCCGGACGCCATCGTCCAGCTGCTCGGCACGCTGAGCGTCATCGATCCGTGGCTGAAGAAGGCCCGCGAGGCGGATATCCCGGTCCTAACCATCGATGTCGGCTCGGTGAACTCGCTTAACAACGCGACCTCGGACAATTGGGGCATCGGCAAGGATCTCGCGCTCCAGCTCGTCTCGGATATCGGCGGCGAAGGCAATATCGTCGTCTTCAACGGCTTCTACGGCGTGACGCCCTGCGCGATCCGCTACGACCAGCTCGTCAATGTCGTCAAATATTTCCCGAAGGTGCAGATCATCCAGCCGGAGCTGCGCGACGTGATCCCGAACACGGTGCAGGACGCCTTCACCCAGATCACGGCGATCCTCGCCAAATATCCGGAAAAGGGCTCGATCAAGGCCATCTGGTCGGCCTGGGACATCCCGCAGCTCGGCGCCACGCAGGCCCTCACGGCCGCCGGTCGCACCGAGATCAAGACCTACGGCGTCGATGGCAGCCCGGAAGTGCTCCAGCTTGTGGCCGATCCGAATTCGCCGGCCGCCGCCGACGTCGCCCAGCAGCCGGCCGAGCTTGGCCGCGTGGCGATCCAGAACGTCGCCCGCTACCTCGCCGGCGAGACTCTGCCGCGCGAGACCTATGTGCCCGCACTCCTCGCCAACAAGCAGACCGTCGGCGAAGTTTCGAAGAAGCTCGGCATCGGCTGATCCTTTTGACGGCGGACCGCGGCCGACCGGCCGCGGTCCCTCCGGTTTCTCGATGCAGGGAATGTGACGATGGTGGATGCGGTAGAGAACGGCGGCGACGCGATCCTTCATTTCGATGGGGTCGTCAAGCGGTTCGGCGGTGCGGCAGCCCTTTCAGGCGCGTCGCTCACGGTGCGGCGTGGCACGGTGCATGGCCTCGTCGGCCAGAACGGCGCCGGCAAGTCGACGCTGATCAAGCTCCTGGCCGGCCTGCACCGGGCGGACGAGGGCACGATCGAGATCGACGGCAAGGCCTATGAGCGGCTGACGCCACATCTTGCCGAAGCGCTCGGCATCCACTTCATCCACCAGGATCGCCTGCTGGTGCCGACTTTCACGGTGGGCGAAACACTCTTCCTCGGTCGCGAGCCGCGCATTGCCGGCACGCCCTTCCTCGACCGCGCTGCGATGCGCCGGAAAGCGGCGGAGATGCTGGACCGTTATTTCGGCCTGCAACTGCCCGCCTCGGCCCTCATCGCGGATCTCTCCGCGGCCGAAAAGCAGATCGTGCAGATCACGCGGGCGCTGATCGCCAATCCCAAGGTGCTGGTCTTCGACGAGCCGACGGCGGCGCTCGTGCGGCGCGAGGCGGATCTTCTCTTCCGGCTCATCCGGCGCCTCAGCGAGGAGGGCATCACCATCCTCTACATCTCGCATTATCTCGGCGAGATCGTCGACCTCTGCGACACCGTGACGGTGCTGCGCAACGGCCGCGACGTCGCGACCCTGCCGATCACGGAGACCTCGGCCGCGAAGATCGGCGCGCTGATGGTCAATCGTGCGATCGGCGAACTCTATCCGAAACCGCAGGTCACGCCCGGCGAGACGCTGTTGCAGGTGGAAAACCTTGCGCTGACCGATCGCTACGACGAGGTGTCCTTCACGCTGCGCCGGGGCGAGGTGCTGGGGTTCACCGGCCTTGTCGGCTCGGGCGCCAAGGAGGTCGTGCGCACGCTCTTCGGCCTCGACCGGCCGACCGGCGGCACCGTCTCGGTTAAGGGCGAGGCCGTCTTTGCCACCGATCCGGCGAAGGCGACGGCAAAACGCCTCGCCCTCGTACCGGAAGATCGCCGCCGCGACGGCGTGGCGCTCGATCTTGCGGTGACGGAGAACACCACGCTCGCCAGCCTCGGCCGGTTTTCTAGAGGCCTCATCGACCGTGGCGCCGAGCGGCGGCAGACCGAGGACCTCGTCAAGCGGCTGCAGATCAAGACCGACGGCATCGACGCGCTGGTGCGCACGCTCTCGGGCGGCAACCAGCAGAAGGTGGCGATCGCCAAATGGCTGAGCCGCCAGTCGGAAATCTACCTGCTCGACGAGCCCACCGTCGGCGTCGACATCGCCGCCAAGGTCGAGATCTACCGCCTGATCGGCGAGCTTGCCGAGCGCGGCGCGGGCATCCTCGTGCTCTCCTCCGATATCGAGGAACTGCTCGGCATCACCGACCGGGTCCTCGTCTTCTTCCGCGGCCGGGTGACGCGGGAATTCATCTCCTCCGAAACGAGCCCCGATCAGGTCCTGACCGACGTAACGGGCGCCCACGAGACGCTGCGCCATGCTGGTTGACGCCCCCTATATCCCGCCCTCCGTGTTCGGGCTCGAAGAGAAAACGTCCCCGGAGCCGGAAAAGTCCGGCCCGGCGCTGGGGCGGCGGCTGGCGACGCTCGCGCTACGCGGCGGCTCGCTCGCCGTCTTCGCCGGTGTGCTTGTGTTCTTCTCCATCGCAGCACCGTTCTTCCTGACGGTTGGCAATATCGGCAACGTACTCGGCCAGTCCGCCATTGCCGGGGTGTTGGCCATCGGCCTCACCATCGTCGTCATCGCCGGCGGCTCGAATGTCGTCACGGGCGGCATCGACCTGTCGCTTGCCGCCAATATGGGCCTGAGTGCTGCCGTCTATGCGACGCTGGCGCAGGCGGGGCAGGGCGACGCGGTGGCGATCCTCGGGGCGCTCGGCACGGGGCTTGCCATCGGCGCGGTCAATGCCGCAGCGGTGACGCTTGCCGGCATCGTGCCGCTGCTGGCGACGCTCGCCGTGATGAATGTCGTGGCGGGCCTCGAACTCGTTCTGACCCAGAACACCGTCGTGCCGGCCTCCGGCGAATTCCTCTCGACGCTTTCCGCGAGCGGTCCGTTCGGCGTTCCCGTCCTCGCCTATGTCCTGCTCGGTTTCACGCTGGTCGTCGCGGCCATCGTGCAATATACGCCGCTCGGCCTCAGGCTTTACGCGGTCGGCGAATATCCCGATGCGGCGCGCGCCGCCGGCCTGCCGGTCCGCTCCTTCGTCGCCGGCTCCTTCCTGGCCAGCGGCCTCTGCGGCGGTTTTGCCGGCATCCTGTCGGTGTCCTACTTGAGCGGCAGCACGACGGGGGCGGGCGAGATGCTGCTGCCGGTCGTCGTGACGGCGCTGCTCGGCGTGGTGTTTTCCCGCCGGCTGGTGCCGACGATCACCGGCACCTTGCTGTCCGCGCTCTTCGTCGGCTTCCTCATCAACGGTTTCCAGCTTCTCAACATTTCCAGCACGCTGGTGAGCGGCGTGCAGGGCCTGCTGATCCTGCTCGTGGTGTCAGCCACCACGCTGCTGTGCCGGGAGGCTGTCTGATATGGCGACGGCATCCCTTTCGGCCTTCACGCGCGGCATCGGGCGTTATGCGCTGGTCGCGGCTCTTGCCGCCGTGTTCGCCACCTTCGCAGCGCTTGCCCCGGGCTTCCTCTCCGGCGCCAATCTCGTCAGCGTGCTGGTGAACAATTTTGCGCTGCTGGCCATCGTCGCCGTCGCCATGACCTTCGCCGTCTCGGCCGGCGGCATCGACCTGTCGGTCGGCACGGCCATCGATTTTGCGAGCTTCGCCTTCGTCTCCCTCGTTCTTGCCGGGCAGCCGATCCCGCTGGCAGCCCTCGGCGGGCTTGCCGGCGGGGCTCTCGTCGGCCTGTTCAATGCCGTGCTGATCGCCGGCATCGGCATTTCGCCCTTCCTCGCCACGCTCGGCACGCTGTTCGTCGGCCGCAGCGTGCAACAATTGCTGACGAACGGCGGCAATCCGGTCTACCTGCCGCCCGCCGGCGTGCCGGAGGCCTTCCGTTTCCTCGGCCACGGCTCTGTTGCCGGCCTTCCCGTGCCGCTGCTGGTCGCCGCCCTCGTCATCGCCGGTGCCTGGCTCGTCTTGTCGCGCACGCGTTTCGGCCGGGTGGTGCTCGCCACCGGCATCCAGGCGAGTGTCGTGCGCTATTCCGGCATCCGGCTGTCGCGCGTCACCGCCGCCACCTATGTGCTGGTCTCGGCGATCGCCGCGATCGTCGGGCTGATCCTCACCTCGACGGTGACCGTCTACATCCCGTCCTCCGGCAATGCCTTCCTGCTCAACGCCATCGGCGCCACCTTCATTGGCACGACGTTCGATCCGCATGGGCGGCCAAACGTTCCCGGCACGGTGCTCGGCGTGCTGCTGCTCGGCATCGTCGCCAATGGCCTGCTCCTCTCCGGCCTGAACTTCTACTGGCAGCAGGTCGGCACCGGGCTCCTCATCTTCTCGGTCCTTGCCATCGGCTTCGCCAACCGCAAGGCCGCCGCCCGGGCGTAAGGCCGGGCCGCATCTCTCGAAAGGAACGATCATGAGCAGCGTCACACAGCTCGCCCGACCGCAGCAGACCGCCCACCGCATCGCCAGCGAAGAGGAAGCGCTCGCCGTCGCGCGGACACTAGCCGACGAGTTCGCAAACGGTGCGAGCCGGCGCGATTACGAGCGTGCGCTTCCCTATGAGGAGCTCGACCGGCTCTCCGCCTCCGGCCTGCTCGCCATCACGGTGCCCTCGGATTATGGCGGCATCGACGTATCGAACGTAGTGCTCGCCGAGGTCACGGCCATCCTTTCCGAGGCCGACAGCTCGATCGGCCAGATCCCGCAGAACCATTTCTACATTCTCGAAGCGCTCCGCCACGACGGCAGCGAGGCGCAGAAGCGGTTCTATTTCGGCCGTGCACTGGCCGGCGACCGCTTTGGCAACGCTCTCTCCGAGGTCGGCACCAAGACCGTCGGCAATTACAACACACGAATTGCGCCTGATGGCGCGGGCTTCCGCATCGACGGGCGGAAGTTCTATTCGACGGGCGTGCTCTTCGCCCATTGGGTGGTGATCTTTGCGCTCGACGGCGAAGAGCGGCTGACCATGTCCTTTGCGCCACGCGAGACGGAGGGCATCGAGATTGTCGACGACTGGGATGGTTTCGGCCAGCGCACGACCGGCAGTGGCACGACGATCCTCCGCGACGTCTACGTGCCGGCTGATGCCGTGGTCCAGCACCAGAAGGGTTTCGAGCGCCCTGGCACGATTGGCTCGGTCGGGCAGATCATTCATGCCGCCGTCGATCTCGGCATCGCCCGGGCGGCGCTGAAAGAAACCATCGGCTTCGTGCGCGACAAGGCGCGACCCTGGACGGACAGCGGCGTCGAGCGTGCGGCGGACGATCCGCTGACGATCGCGCGCATCGGCGAACTCGCCATCCGCATCGAGGCCGCCGAGGCGACGCTGGAACGGGCAGGACGCAGGGTCGACCAGGCGCAGGTCAGCCTCAATCAGGAAAATTCCGTGGCGGCGACCCTTGCGGTGGCCGCGGCCAAGGTGTTGACGACGGAACTTGCCATCGACGCGACGAACGTGCTGTTCGAGCTTGCCGGAACCGCCGCCACGAAGCGCGGCCTCAATCTCGAACGCCACTGGCGCAATGCGCGCACCCACACGCTGCACGATCCGGTGCGCTGGAAATACCATGTCGTCGGCAACTATCACCTGAACGGCGTCACGCCGCCGCGCAACGGCGCGCTCTGAAATCCAACCCTCGTGGTGGGGGGTGGTCGCCTGGCCGCAATCCTTCGGGATTGCGGCCCTTTTTTGTGCGCGAACGAAAAGGCGGCCGGTGGCCGCCTTTCCCTCCCGCTGGCCGATCGCCTCAGCTATAGAGGCTCGGCTCCGGCACGCGGCCGTTGAGGGCGAAATCGCCGACTTCGCGCGCCTTGTAGAATACCGGGTCGTGCAGCGTGTGGGTGCGCACGTTGCGCCAGTAGCGGTCGAAACGGTAGTGCGAGGCCGTCGAGCGGGCGCCGGTCAGCTCGAAGACGCGGGCGGTGACGTCGAGTGCCACATGGGTGGCGTTGACCTTGGCCGCATAGGCCTCGATCGCCGCTTCGCCGCGCTCCTGGGCAGTAACGGTCCGGCCCCGCGCCAGCACCGACTGCACGGTGGCCGCGGCGGCGTCGGCAAGTGCTGCGGAGGCTTTCAGCGCCGCGCGGAATTCGCCGATGCGCTCCAGGATATACGGGTCCTCGCTTGCCTTCTCGACGCCGGAGGTCAGCCAGGGGTGGGTCGTCGTGCGCACATAATCGATGGCCGCATCGAGCGCGCCTTCCGCCGTGCCGATATAGAAGTTGACGAAGACGAGCTGGATGAGCGGCGTGTTGAAGGTCGCCTGCACCGCAGGTGCGGCATCCCTGGCCGCGAGCGGCAGCAGGAAATCGCTGTCATAGACCGGGAAATCGCGGAATTCGACGCTGCCGCTGTCGGAGAGCCGCTGGCCGATATTGTCCCAGTCGTCATTAGCGATATAGCCCGGGCGATCGGTCGGCAACACGAGATTGGCGATCTGGTCGCCGAAAGCTGCATTGGCATTGAGGCGGTCGGAAATATGGGCGCCGGTCGAGAATGTCTTGCGGCCGTTCAGCAGATAATGCTCACCATCCTGCGTCAGCGTCAGGCCCGGATCGCGCGGATTGACAGCGGCACCCCAATAGAGCGTCTTTGCCACCGTCTCGACACCGAGGTCCCAGGCCTTGTCCGGATCGTCCGCCGCCCAGTAGATGTACTGGCTGTTGACGAAATGGTAGCCGAGCAACTGGCCGATCGAGCTTTCGCCGCGCGCCAGGATGCGCACCAGCCGAAGCCCGTCCACCCAGTTGAGCCCGCCGCCGCCGATCTCCACCGGGTGCAGGGCGTTCAGCAGCCCATCCTTCTTCAGCCGCTCGATTTCCGCGATCGGCGGCCTGCCTTCCGCGTCCAGCTCCGCGCCGCGGCGGGCAAGATCGGCGGAAATCTCCTCCGCCCTGGCGAAAAGCCGCGCGCGGTCGTCCTGACGATCGGGGTCCTTGAGAAGGTGTAGGGCGTTCATGGCGGATCTCCTGTTCCAGCGCCGTTCGGCTGCTCGGTCCGCATTTTCCCCGACGCGCCATCCCGGAGCCAGCAAAGCCATTTCCGAAACTAATCTATATAAAAGATAGAATTTCTGTATTTGTGCGAAGCAGGCGTTATCCTCCCCCGAAAGTTCGATGCTTTCAGGCATCCTCAAGACGCTGGAGAACCCCATGGCCCGCCCCATCCGTTTCAACGCCTTCGACATGAACTGCGTCGGCCACCAGTCGCCGGGGCTGTGGGCGCATCCACGCGACAAGTCCTGGAAATACAAGGATCTGGACTATTGGCAGGATCTCGCCCGCACGCTGGAGCGCGGCGTCTTCGACGGCATCTTCATCGCCGACGTCATCGGCTATTACGACGTCTACAAGGGTTCGAACTACCACGCCATCCACCAGGCCGCGCAGCTTCCGGTGAACGACCCGATGCAGCTCGCGGCCCCCATCGCGCTTGCCACCGAGCATCTCGGCATCGGCATCACCGCCTCCACCTCCTTCGAGCATCCCTATACCTTCGCCCGGCGCCTTGCGACGGCAGACCACCACTCGAAGGGCCGCGTCGGCTGGAACATCGTCACCTCCTATCTGGAAAGCGGCGCGAAGAACGTCGGGCAGGGCGGCCTTCGCCGGCATGACAACCGCTATGAGGTGGCCGCCGAGTATGTCGAGGTGCTCTACAAGCTGCTGGAAGGGTCCTGGGAGGAGGGGGCGGTGGTGCGCGACGGCGAGAAGCGCATCTTCACCCATCCGGAAAAGGTTCACGAAATTGCCCATAAGGGCAAGTTCTTCGAGGTGCCGGGCTACGGCCTGACGGAACCTTCGCCGCAGCGCACGCCCGTGCTCTACCAGGCCGGCGCCTCCGGTCCGGGCAAGGCCTTCGCCGCCGCCCATGCGGAATGCATCTTCGTCGCCGCGCCGACCAAATCCGTGCTGAAGGCCTATGTCGCCGATATCCGCCAGCGCATTGCCGCCGCCGGCCGCGACCCGAAAAAGGTCTTCATCTATACGCTGATCACCATCATTACCGACGAGACCGAAGACAAGGCGCAGAAGAAGTTCGAGGATTACAAAAGCTACGTCTCCTATGACGGCTCGCTCACCTTCATGTCCGGCTGGAGCGGCATCGATTTCGGACAATTTGCGCCGACGGACGTGGTGGAGCGGATCGAGACGAACGCCATCCATTCCTTCGTCGAGCACATTGCCGGCGGCGACAAGTCGTGGACGATCGACGAACTCGCCCAGTTCGGCGGCATCGGCGGCATGGGGCCGGTCTGCGTCGGCTCGCCGGAGCGCATTTCCGATATCCTGCAGGAATGGGTCGCCGATACCGATGTCGACGGCTTCAACATCGCCTATGCCGTGACGCCGGACAGTTTTGAGGATATCGTCGCCCATATCGTGCCGGAATTGCAGAAGCGGGGCGCCTACCCGACGGAATACAAGCCTGGTACGTTGCGCGAAAAGCTTTTCGGTGATGGTCCTTATCTGCCGAAGACACATCCGGCCGACGGCTACCGGGACATCGAGGCAGTGAAGCGCCGCGAGGCCGAAGCGGTGCCGGCCCTGAAGACAGTGGGCGCATGACATGCCGGTAGGCTTGGCGTTCGATAAAGCACAGGCGGGTTTTCAAGCCGTGAGCAATGGATCAGCCAAACCTGTCGTTGCGGTTATCGGTGGTGGTTTCACCGGGGCCGCACTCGCCTATCATCTTGCCCGCCTGCTTGGCCCAGGAGCCGCGAAGATCGTGGTCTACGAGCCGCGGGCCGTGCTGGGCGGTGGCGTCGCCTATGATACGGACGAGCCCGTCCACCGCATCAACGTGCCGGCGGCGCGCATGACGCTCGTTCCTGGCGACGACGAGCATTTCCAGCGCTGGCTTTTCGAAACCAGCGCGCTTCAGGACGATCCGGGCGCGACCACCGCGGACGGTCACGTCTTCGCGCGGCGCTCGGCCTTCGGCCGCTACGTCTCCTCCCAGCTTCAGCCGCTCGTCGCGGCGGGAGATATCGAGCATCGCCGCAGCCGCGTTCGCGCCGTAACGGAGGCTGAGGGCGGCGGGTGGCACATCGCTGCCGAGGACGGTTCGGAGCTTTGGGCCGACGGTGTGGTCCTCGCGACGAGCCATCCGAGCCCGCAGCCCCCGGCGGCTCTCGACAAGGTGCTCGCCGGGCATGACCGCTACATTCCCGATGCCACCCTTCCAGCGGCCCTGTCGTCGATCCGGCCGGATGATCGCGTGCTCGTGGTCGGCACGGGTCTGACCGCCGCGGATGTGATCGCCACCCTCGACGCTGCCGGGCACCGGGGCCTGGTGACGGCGGTGTCGCGCCGCGGGCTGCGCTCCCGCGGCCACAATCTCAGCCCCCAGGACCCGTTCGGCGACTTCGTCGATCTTCCGGCCCGCTCGGCGCGTGCCCTGCTGAGACGGGTTCGCCGTACCCTTGCCGAAGCTGAAGCATCGGGCGTGACCTGGCATGCGGTGTTCGACCGGCTGCGCGGGCAGGGCGGCGACATCTGGCGGGCGCTGCCCGTGGCCGAACGGCGGCGCATCGTGCGCTTCCTGCGCCCCTATTGGGATGTGCACCGTTTCCGTATCGCACCGCAGGTGGAAGCGGCCATCGACCGGCGCAAGGCGGCCGGCACGTTCGTCCTCCACGCCGCCTCCATCGCCGGCGTCACACGACAAGCGGATGGCGAAATCGCCGTGACATTCCGGCCCCGTCACGGACGCGAACCGTTCGAAGGGCGCTACGACGCGGTCGTCGTGACGACCGGCCCCGGCCACCGCTCGATCCTCGCGAGCCAGCCGTTCCTGGAGTGCCTCGCCCGGACCGGCGTGCTGCAACCCGACAGCGTCGGCCTCGGCCTTGCCGTCGACGAGCAAAGCCGCGCCATCCGCCCGGACGGACGCACAGCAAAAACCCTCTTCATCGCCGGCCCCCTGGCGCGCGGCACATTCGGGGAACTGATGGGGCTACCCCAGGTGACCGATCACGCCGTTTTCGTCGCAACGCGCATCGCCGATGAGCTTGTCGATGTTCTCGATACCGTCGAACCCATGCTCACTGCGGGACGAGTCGTCGAAGGTTGAAGCTGCAGCCGCAAGGGACGGCGGTTTCCGGCGATCACCAGAAACCGTCGTGCGCTTTCGCAATCTCCCCTTCGAGCGCCGGAACGGGGCCGATGACCTCCACCTTGCGCTGCCCAGCGTCGAAAATGCGCTCGCAGGGCATGTCCATGGTCAGGTTTTCCGGGTTGTCGCCGGTCAGTTCCGCCAGGCGCTTTTCCGTCATGCCGTAGACGAGGCGGCCGATGCCCGCCCAGTAAGTGCCGCCCGCGCACATGCAGCACGGCTCGACCGAGGTGACGAGCGTGCATTCGGCCAGGAATTCCACCGAATAGACCTTGGCGGCGTCGCGCGCGACGTTCATCTCCGCATGGCCGACGCCCTTGTCGTCCTTGAATGTGTTGCCGGAGGTCAGCAGCACCGCCCCATCCGGCCCCGCCAGCAGCGCGCCGAACGGGTGATTCCCCATCGCCCGGCTTTCCTCCGCGATCTTCATCGTCTCGCGCAGATTGCGCAGATCGATCTCCGTCGCCTGCCCCTTGTTCTGTTCGTCAAGCATCGGCCACTCCTCCTCAACGCTGGACACTTCCGCAATCAGAGTGCCCGAGATGGGGCCTCGCGCCAATTGGAATGAATTGCATAGGAACGCGGCTATGTAGCGACAGCTTCGGCAAACCTAAGCGGTGTTCCCGAGGCGGCGTCCTGAGCGGATGATGAAGTCCCGGAACTCCCGGCCGAATGGCCGATCGAGCGCTGCCCTGTTCCAGGCGAGCGCGTAGGGCTCCGAAAGGGCGATCCAGCAATTGCAGGCGACGACGAGTTTTCCCTGTGCGAGGTCGTTGGCGATCATGGAGGTTTGGCCAAGCACGAAGCCCGCATCGTTGACCGCGGCGTCGATCGCTGCGCTGGAAAGCGAGAAGGACAGGTCGCATTGCGGTTCGCGCCGGGGAAGGCCGGCCTGGGCGGCCCAGTCGGACCAGGTGGGCGGGGACTGGTAGGGGTTCTCCCATTCGATGCCGATCAGGGGACCCTTGAATATGTCGGCGGGCGTGGTCACGGGGTGCTTTTTCAGGAATGCGGGCGAGCACAGCGGCGCGACCTTGTCGACGAACAGCTCGGAAAAATGGGCATAGCGATGGCGCGCGCTGCCGTAGGAAATGCGGAAATCCACCTGCTCCTCCTCGAAGACCGGCTCGTCGTCCTCGCCGATCAGCCGCACGCTCAAGCCCGGCGAGATGGTTTGCCACTCCGCGAGGAGAGGACCCAGCCAGCGTATCGTCAGCGACGGCGGGGCGCTCACCACGATGCCCGATTTCAGGCGCGCCCTTTGCAGGACGGTGCTGGCGGCGCGCAAATGATCGAAACCGACGCGGATCCTTTCCAGATAGATCTGCCCCCATGAGGTGAGGACCAGGCTGCGGCCTTTCCTCTCGAACAGGGCGACACCCACCTCCTCCTCGAGCCGGCCGATATGCTGGCTGACGGCCCCCGACGATATGCCGAGATCGCGGGCGGCGGCGGCGACGCTGCCAAAACGACCGATTGCCTCGAAGGCCTGCAAGGCGCGCAATGTGGGTAGACGAACGGACATGACGGTGCTCCTCCATCCTATTTAGATTAGAAAAACTAAAGAGAAAAGCAGAGGTTGGTTGATTGACCGGACCAATGCTTACGATTTCTAATGAAATACGAAAAGCGGTGCTGGGTAGCCGCACATCGGGAAAAAGCAAAAGAGGGGATAACGATGAAACTATTTCTGGCAACATTACTGGCTTCGACGGCGGTTTTTTCCGCCGCGCTGGCGGGGGAAACACTCGACAAGGTCAAGGCGCGCGGATCGCTCGTCTGCGGTGTCAGCGAGGGCATAGCCGGGTTCTCGGCGCCCGACAGCACCGGCACATGGGCGGGCATGGATGTCGACTTCTGCCACGCGCTGTCGGCCGCGATCCTGGGCGATGCGACCAAGGTGACGTTCAAGCCCCTGACCGCGCAGAACCGCTTCACCGCGCTGCAATCCGGCGAGGTCGACATCCTGTCGCGCGTGACCACATACACGCTGACGCGCGATACCGCGCTCGGCTTGGATTTCGGCGCCGTGCTGTTCTATGACGGCCAGGGCTTTATGGTTCCAGCCAAGCTGAACATCACCTCGGCCCGGGAACTCGATGGCGCGACGATCTGCATGCAGACCGGCACCACCAACGAGCTCAACGTCGCCGATTTCTTCCGCTCCATCGGCAAGCCCTTCAGCCCATTGGCGATCGAAGACGTCAACGAACTGAACAATGCGTTCTTCAACAGCGGCCGTTGCGATGTCTATACCGGCGACACGTCGGGGCTTGCGGCATGGCGCTCGTCGCTTGCCCAGAACAAGGACGATTACGTCATTCTTCCGGAATTGATCTCCAAGGAACCGCTGGCAGCAGCCATGCGCCATGGCGACCAGCAGTTCGGCGATATCGTCCGCTGGGTCGGCTTCGCGCTGATCGAGGCGGAGGAAAAGGGCATTACCCAGGCCAATGCGGACGAGATGAAGTCGAGTGCCGATCCGACGGTGCAGGCGCTTCTCGGCGTATCGCCGGGCCTCGGCAAGGCGCTCGGCCTTGACGAGGCCTGGGCGCTCAACGCCATCAAGGCCGTCGGCAATTACGGCGAGATCTTCGAACGCAATGTCGGTGCCAAGACGCCGCTTGGATTGCAGCGTGGCACGAACGCGTTGTGGAACAAGGGCGGCCTGATCTACGCGCCGCCGGCGCGCTGATCGGCGGTCCATGTCCCATCCAGCGGAAAACAAACCGGCGGCGGGGCTCTTCGAGAGCCTCGCAGCCCTCTTGCGGGACCGGACGGTGCGGCGCTGGGTTTTCCAACTCGCCGTCACCCTCTCCCTCGTGTCGTTTATCGGCCTCTTGGTCGCGATCGCGGCGGGCAATCTCGCCCGCCAGGGCATCGCGACGGGATATGGCTTCCTCACCGGCGAGGCAAGGTTTGAAATCAGCGAAAGCGTGATCGCCTATTCCGCGGCGAACAGCTACGGCCGGGCGCTGCTCGTGGGCTTTCTCAACACGTTGAAAGTGTCGCTGGTGGCGATCGTGCTGGCAACGGTGATCGGCACCGCCGTCGGCATTGCCCGGCTCTCCAGCAACAGGCTGCTGGCGGGCGTTGCCGGCGCCTATGTGGAGGGGCTGCGCAACATTCCGCTGCTGCTGCAACTGTCCTTCTGGTACGGGCTGCTGACCGTCACCTTGCCGGTGCCGCGGGCGGCGCTCAATCCGGTCGAGGGCGTGTATCTCAGCAATCGGGGCGTCGTTCTGCCGATGCTGGAGCCGCATGCCGCATTTGGCTATGCAGGGATTTGCCTTGCCTTCGGCGCGGCCATAGCCGTGCTGTTGAACCGGCTCGCCGCCCGCCGCCAGGAGAGAACCGGCCGCCGCACCGTGATCGCGCCGGCGGTCCTCTTTGTTCTCTTCGTTCCCGTCCTTGCGGCCTGGTATTTCGGCGGGGCGCCGGCAGCACTGGACATGCCGCGCCTGCAAGGCTTCAATTTCGTCGGCGGCGTGCGTCTTTCGCCGGAATTCGCCGCCTTGCTGTTCGGCCTGACGGCCTATAGCGCGACCTTCATCGCCGAGACGGTGCGCGGCGGCATCGAGGCCGTCAGCGCAGGCCAATCGGAGGCCGGTCGTTCGCTCGGACTGCGCCCCGGCCTCGTCATGCGCCTCATCATTCTGCCGCAGGCGATCCGGATGATCATCCCGCCGATCACCAGCCAATATCTCAACATGACGAAGAACAGCTCGCTTGGTGTCGCGATCGCCTATCCGGATCTCGTCGCGGTCGGCAACGTCACGATGAACCAGACGGGCCAGGCGATCGAGGTGGTCTCGATCTTCATGATCGTCTACTTGACGATCAGCCTCGCGATTTCCGGTTTCATGAACTGGTACAACCATCGCATGGCGCTGGTGACGCGATGACCGGGATGCTCCGTCCATCACGCCGTCGCAGTGCCGACTTCCTGCGCTCCCTGTTCAGCACCTGGTACAATGCGCTGATCACGCTGGCGCTCCTCTTCGTCGCCTTCAAGGCCGTTCCGCCTCTCGCAAACTGGCTCGTGTTCGATGCCGTCTGGAGCAGTCCGTCTGCCGACGCATGCCGGCTGGCGGCAGGCGCATGTTGGGCGTTCATCCGGGAAAAGGCCCGTTTCATCCTGTTCGGCCTCTATCCCTATGGGGAGCAGTGGCGTCCCTTGCTCGCGGTGCTGCTGCTTGTCGGCCTCGTGCTGGTCAGCGCCAACAAGCGGTGCTGGACGCCATGGCTGTTGGCGGTCTGGCCGGCCGTCATCGCGGCGGTGCTCGTCGTCATGGCCGGCGGGTTTGCCGGAATGGCGGCCGTGCCGACGGCGCAATGGGGCGGCCTGCCGCTGACCTTGCTGCTCGCCGTCGTCGGCTCCGCGTTCGCCTTCCCGCTCGGCATCTTGCTCGCCCTCGGCCGCACATCGGGCATGCCGCTCATCCGCTCCGTTTGCGTCGGCTATATCGAGTTCGTGCGCGGCGTGCCGCTCATCACGGTTCTCTTCATGGCGTCGGTCATGCTGCCCCTGTTCATGCCGGCGGGCGTGGAAATCGATGCCGTGCTTCGCGCGCTTGTCGGCATGACGCTTTTCGTCGCCGCCTATTTTGCGGAGGTCATCCGGGGTGGATTGCTGGCCGTTCCCAAGGGGCAGTTCGAGGCGGTCCATGCGCTCGGCCTCGGCTATTGGGCCGGCATGCGGCTCGTCGTGCTGCCGCAGGTGCTGCGTATCTCCGTTCCGCCGCTCACCAACACGCTGATCGGCCTCATCAAGGATTCCTCCCTTGTCGCCATCATCGGCCTCGTGGACCTGCTCGGCGCGTCGAAACGCTCGCTGTCCGATCCGGAATGGCTGGGTTTCTATCGCGAGGCCTATGTCTTCGTCGCGCTCATCTACTTCGCCATCTGCTTTTCGGTTTCGCGCTATTCCCGTCGGGTCGAGGCCGACCTTTCCGCGCGCCAGAAGCACTGACCCATCCGCCCATTTTGAAAGGAAGCCTCCGTGCAGGCACGACACCGCATAATTCTTGATTGCGACCCCGGCGTGGATGATGCGATCGCCATCCTGCTCGCTCTCGCCTGCCCGGAAATCGAGCTGCTCGGCATCACCTGCGTCACGGGCAACAAGGACCTGTCGTTCACGACGAACAATGCGCTCAGGATATGCGCGCTGGCGGACCGCAGCGATATCCCGGTCTATGCCGGTTGCACCCGGCCGCTGATGGGGCCGTACCAGCGCAAATGGCCCTCGGTGCACGGAACGGATGGCCTCTGCGACCTCGACCTGCCGGGCAAGCCGGGTGTCCTCGTCGAGGAACATGCGGTGGATTTCATCATTCGCAAGGTGTTGGCGGCGCCCGGCGAGGTCAGCCTTTGCGTCATCGGCCCGATGACGAACATTGCGCTCGCCATCGTCAAGGCGCCGCACATCGCGCCGTTGATCCGGTCTGTCGTGTTCATGGGCGGCGCAGCATTTTGCCCCGGCAATTCCGGTCCGCTCGCCGAGTTCAACATCCTCGTCGATCCCGAGGCGGCGGAGATCGTCATGTCGTCCGGCATTCCCCTCGTCATGCTGGGGCTGGATGTCACGCAGAAGGTGCGGATCGGGGAGGGGCATGTCGCCGCGCTGGAACAGGCGGGGACGGCGGCTGCAGTGGCGATCGGCGCGATGCTGCGGGCCTATGGCAGCAACGACCCCTGCTTGCACGACCCCTGCGCGATCCTCTATTATATCGCGCCGGACCTGTTTTCCGGCGTGGAGGCCCATGTCCGGGTACTCGCCAATCCGACGGAGGCGCGGGGCGCGACGGTCGCAGCCGTGAGCGAGCGCCATCGCGATGGCCGCCCGCCGAACTGCCTCGTCGTCACGGATTGCGATGTCGAGAAACTGCTGTCGATTCTGGTCGACCGGATGGGCGACGGCCGTCGCTGGTCACGCCGGATGACCATAGCGGCCGGGGGGTGATGCCCCCGGCCGCATGGCGTCTTACTTCGTCGTGTAGCCGCCGTTGACGAGGATGGTCTGGCCGGTCATCCACCAGCCGTCCGTGACCAGGAAGCGGATGAAGGGCACGATGTCCTCGATGTCGGTCAGTCCGGTCTTGGAGAATCCGGAAAGGGCTGCCGCGGTCTTGTGATAGGCGACCGCGTCGGCGCCCTCGGCCGGATAGAAGAAGGGCGTGTCCATGGGGCCGGGGCCGATCGCCGTCACCGAGATGCCGCGCTCGCCGAATTCCTTCGATGCCGCCCGGGTGAAATGTTCCACCGGTGCCTTGGTGCCGGCATAGGCGGCGTAGAAGGGCGTGAAGGCACCGAGCAGCGAGGTGACCAGCGTGCAGACCTTGCCGTTGTCGCGGACATGTTTGCCGGCCTCCTTGAGGAAGAAGAAGGCGCTCTTCGAGTTCACGCCTGTCATCTCGTCATATTCGGCCTCGGAGATCTCGACGATCGGCTTCTTCAGCACTTTGCCGACGGTGTTGATGGCAATGTCGATGCTGCCCATCGCGGCCTTCGCGTCGGCAAACAGCGTCTTGACGGCGCCGGCCGCGGTGAGGTCGCCCTGGAAGGCGAAGGCTTGCGCGCCTGCCGCCTTGATCGCGGCGACCGTCTCGTCCGCAGCGGGCTTCGTGGCGCTGGTATTGTAGTGGACGGCGACGGCCTTCGCGCCCTGTGCCGCGAGGTCGCGCGCAATCAGCCCGCCAAGATTCTTCGCGCCGCCGGCGATGAGGACGGTTTTTCCCTTGATGCTGTGGTCGGTCATGGTGGTGGATCTCCTTGGCACTAACCGAGCGGCCGCGAGCGCGACCACTTCCTAAGACGCACCATATCGTCTACGCTGTGCCTATAAAGTTCCCCATTCTGACATCACCTGTCAGAAATCACGCACAATCAAACGGGCTGCCGCGCTTGGACCGTATCGATCTCTTCCGCACCTTCTGCCGTGTCGTCGAATGCGCGAGTTTTACCCGCGCGGCCGATACGCTCGGTCTTCCGCGTTCGTCGGTATCGGCCGCGGTCATCGATCTCGAAACACGCGTCGGCGCGCGGCTGCTTCATCGCACCACCCGAAAAGTATCGCCGACCCAGGACGGCGCCGCGTTCTACGAGCGCTGCCTGCGCCTGATCGCCGATGTGGAGGAGACGGAGGGCCTGTTCCGCCAGACGGCGGTCGGCCTTTCCGGAAAGCTCCGCATCGACGTGCCCGGCCGCATCGGCCGCCTCATCCTTGCGCCGGCGCTTCCTGAGTTTCTCACGCGCTATCCGCAACTCGACATCGACCTGCGCATCACCGATCGCACGGTCAACCTTGTCGAAGAGAGCGTCGACTGTGTCCTGCGTGTCGGGCCGCTCAGCGATTCAGGCCTTGTCGCGCGCAAGATCGGCGACCTCGCCCTGATCAATGTCGCCAGCCCCGCCTATCTCGCCGCCTATGGCACGCCCGGCGTGCCCGACCATCTCGGTGGCCATCTTGCCGTCAATTATGCATCGCCCGCGACCGGGCGCGTCGAGGACTGGGAGTGGATCGAGGACGGTTCGGTACGGATGGTGCCGATGCGGGCGCGCGCTACAGTCAACAGCGCCGAGGCCTACATAGCCTGCTGCCTAGCCGGCCTCGGCCTCATCCAGATTCCGGCCTATGATGTGAGAAGTCATCTCGACGCGGGCGAGCTCATCGAGGTGATGCAGGATCACCGGGCCGCGCCGATGCCGATGACATTGCTCTACCCGCATCGCCAGCATCTCTCGCGCCGGCTCCAGGTCTTTGCGGACTGGCTGGATACCTTGATGAAACGCGCGCTTCTGTAGTCCTGCCGCGATGTCGTCCAAAGGTCAGTTGGCGATTTCGGACTCGATGTATTCGAGCGTCCGCATGTAGTGCGCGACGAGCAATTGCTTGGCTTCCGCGACATTTCCGTCGAGGGCGGCGTCGGCGATGCGCTTGTGTTCGTCCTGGCCGCCGCGGCGGGGATAGGCGGCGCTCGCCGATATGAAGATGTAGCGTTGCGCGTGGTCCATCAGCACTTCGCAGAACTGCACGAGCCACGACGAGCCGCAATTGGCGATCAGCGTGAGGTGAAAATCACGGTGAAAGCCTTCGAATTGCTTACGGCGCTCCATGTCAGGGTCTTCCTGCGTCCATGGCGTGCGCGACAACCGGTGCAGGGCGAGCACGACCTGCTCTTCCCATTCCGTGGTGCGGCGGAGAATGGATTGCTCCAGCGCCAGGGGCTCGAGCATGCAGCGCGTCCCCACCAGTTCCCGCCAGTTTTCCAGGCTGATTTCGGGGACGGAGAAGCCGCGCTGATCGTGGCGATCGACCAGCCGCTCGGACGAGAGGCGGTTGAGCGCCTCGCGCACCGGATTGGTGCCGACGCCGTAACGCTGCGCCACGACGTCGATCGCCAGCTTCTGCCCCGGCCGCAGGTTGCCGCGCAGGATGTCGCTGCGCATCTGCTCGTAGGCCAGCGTCGCCGTCGTCGCCTTTTCCGATTTTTCGTTTACTTTTGTCATGCCTCAGCCATTACCGATTGAACTGCTACGATGCCAGAAAACAAAGCGTCGTTGCACCCAGGCCACCAGCCCGAACGTCATCAGGCCCATGACGCTGAGATAGCAGATCAGCGAAAAGACGCGAGGTGTGTCGAGTTGGGAGGCCGCGACGCGGATCAAGGCGCCGAATCCCTGTCCGCCGCCGACCAGTTCTCCGGTTATGGCGCCGCCGACGACACCGATGGCCGCGATTTTCAAGCCCGTGAAGAAATGCGGCAGGCCCATCGGGATGCGAAGCCGCACCAGGGTCTGCCAGGGCGTCGCGCCGATGCTGCGGAAAAGCATGCGCGCATTCTCGTCTGCCGCATGCAGGCCCGCCGCGGCACCCACGATGATCGGAAACAGCGCGATGAAGGTGGCAAGCGCGACCTTGGAGGCGATGCCGAAGCCGAGCCAGCTCAGGAACAGAGGTGCGAAGGCGACTTTCGGCATGGTGTCGATGGCGACGATGACCGGCATAAGCGCGCGCTCGCCAAAGGCCGTGCCGCCGACGATCATGCCCAAGGTGGCGCCGATCGCCGTTGCCATCAGGAAGGAGATGATCACCTCCTGGAGCGTGATGAGGAAGGCGCCGAAAACATAACCGCCGGTGAACAGGCTCGCACCGACCTCGACGATGTCCTGCGCGGTGCGCGCGGGCGAGGGCAGGATGATCGGCGAAACTGTGCCGCTCAAGGCGACGAGCTGCCAGATCGCGAGGATGGCAAACACGAGAAGCGTGATGGCCACGGGCTGCGGCAGGCGGTTGATGAGGGAGACGCGCTGGGTCCAGACGGTCTCGGGAAACTCGTGCTGCCGGTCGGTCGCTATGGTCAAAGGAAGGCCCCCTTGTCGAGATGGTTGCGGATCTCGCTGACGTAGGCGCCGAATTCCGGCTGGGTCATCATGTCGAGCGTGCGCGGGCGCGGCAAGTCGATTTCCAGCCGCTTGACGATGCGGCCGGGGCGCGCCGCCATCACATAGACCGTATCGGAAAGGATCACGGCCTCGGAAATGGAATGGGTGACGAGCAGCGCCGTCGCCTGGCGCGACATGCAGATGCGCTGCAGCTCCATGTTCATGAAATCGCGCGTCAGTTCGTCCAGGGCGGAGAACGGTTCGTCGAGGAGCAGCATTTCAGGATCGGTGATCAGCATGCGGCACATGGCAGTGCGCTGCGCCATGCCGCCCGACAGTTCGCTCGGATAGGCATTGTCGAAACCGCTGAGCCCAACCAGCGACAGCAAGTCCAGCGCGCGCTGGCGCGCCTGCTCGGCCGCCGCCTTTCCCGACTTGATGCCGATGGGCAGCAACACGTTTTCGATTGCCGTCAGCCAGGGAAACAGCGTCGCCTGCTGGAACATCATGCCGGTCTCGACGCGCGGACCCATCACCGGCTGTCCGGCGAGCATGACGCTGCCCGATGTCGGCGGGGTGAGGCCCGCCATGATTTTCAGCAGCGTGGACTTGCCGCAGCCGCTGGAGCCGATGATCGAGGCGAAGCTGCCGCGGGGCAGGTCGAGATCGATATTTTCGAGGGCGACGAAATTGCGTCCGGAATAGGACTTCGTCACCCTGCGTACCTGAAACAGAGGGCGATCGCTGATGCGATCGCCCAATACACTTGCAGAGGATGCCGTCACGGATTGACGCCTTCGTTCCAATAGCTGACGAACTCGCTTGTATAAGCCTTGTCGAGATCGGGAAGCGGAGCTTTCAGCCCGCCGGAGGCGACGAGTGAGTCCTCCCACGCCTTCCATGCCTCAGGCGAATAGTAGCCCCAGCCCTTGGACGGATCCAGCGGCTGGACGCGCAGCCGGATATTGTCGAACAGCGCTTCGAGCATCACCCTGTCCTCTGCTTCCTGCGGGTTTGCCTTTGCCGAGCAGGCGAGCACCTTCTCGCGGTTTGCCGGGTCCGATCCGAAGATCGCGCCCTGCACCAGCGCCCGGCCGAAGCCCTTGATGACGTCGGGATTGGCATCGATATAGGCGCGGGTGGCCATGTAGCCATTGCCGAAGAAGCCCTGGAAAGCTTCCGGCGTGAAGTCGCGCACTTCCATGCCGCGCGTGCGCAGGATGGCGGCGTCGGCGGTGGCAGCCGCATAGGCCGAAATGTCGCCGCGCTGGAAGGCGACGGCCGCCGGGCCGGAATCCCCGACTGGCAGGAAGGTGTAGTCCGTGCCTTCGGTCATTCCGGCGGCCGTGAGCATCGACCGCGCGAAGGAGACTTCCGCGCCGTCGGCCGTTCCGACGCCGATGACCTTGCCCTTCAGTTCGGTCAGTTCCTTAAACGGTGCGTCCTGGGCGACGAGAATGCCGAACTGGCTCTTGGCGAAGTGATTGTAGAACATCACGACATCGACGCCCTGGGCGCGCGCCGAGAGCAGCGGGCCGGGGCCGGGATTGCCGATATCGCCCTGGCCGGCGGCAATGGCCTGAATGACCTGACCCGAGCCGTCGACCGCCTGGACGGTGACGTTGAGGCCCTGTTTTTCAAAATAGCCCTCGCACCGCGCCACGTGCATCGGGAAATGCCCGATCGCGCCCGGATGCGGCAGGACCACCGTCACCTGCTTGAGTTCCTGGGCATGGAGCGGCGTTGCGGCGATGAAGCCGCAGAGTGCCGTTGTCAGTGCAGCGCAGAGCGCCGTGCGTCTTGTTGTCGTAAGCATGTCCACCTCCTTATAATGTATGATTTTGGAAAATGTAATGAAATATGCATTGATCCGTCAATCCATATTCGGTATGAAAAAGTGAAATCGTACATTATTTTTGTAAAAGTGAGGATTCGTACAGATATGAGCAGCGCCGAAAAATTCGTGGTCGATCTCGGCGAACGGCCGTCATTGCCTGTCTCCGGTGGCGAGGGGCGTTATCCGGTTCGCCGCATCTATTGCATCGGCCGCAACTACGTTGCGCATGTCGAGGAAATGGGCGGCGATCCGAAGCTGGATTTCCCGATCGTCTTCCAGAAGCCGACCGACAGCATCGAGCAGGACGGCGCAATCCTTCCCTATCCGACGATGACGGACAACTATCACTACGAGCTGGAACTCGTCGTCGCCATGAAGTCGGGCGGCTACAACATCCCTGTCGAGCAGGCGCTGGACCATGTCTATGGGTATGCCGTCGGCCTCGACATGACGCGCCGCAGTGTCAATGGACAGTCGGATCGTCCGAACCAGCCCTGGGAGCTTGGCAAGGCGTTCGACAATTCCTGCCCCGTGGGCACCATCCATCCCGTCGAGCAGGTCGGCCATGTCGATACCGGCGCGATCCGGCTCACCGTCAATGGCGATGCGAAGCAGGATTCGGACCTCGCACTGATGATCTGGCGCACGCCGGAGATCATTTCGAACCTCTCGCGCTATTTCGCGTTGCAGGCGGGCGACATCATCCTGACGGGCACGCCGAACGGCGTCGGCCCGGTTGTGCCCGGCGACGTGCTTGTCGGCAGCATCGACAAGCTGGGCTCGCTCTCCGTCACCATCAGCGACCCGGTCTGAGACCGGCGAAAAATCCGATCATGAAACGACCCGGGCGAGTTCATCGCGCGGGTCTTTTCTGTCTCATAATCCGAGCGCAATACCATCCTTGCGATGGTCCGATGCGCCCCACAGCACGTTGCGCTCGCGATCGATCCAGATCGCCTGGCAGCCGCCGAGCGGCTCGTCCGCCCAGCGCGTGGCGTGGCCGCGCCGTTCGAGCTCATGTTTCACCTCGGCGGGGATGGTTGGCTCCAGGCTGATTGCGCCGTCGGTGAAGAAGCTGCGCGGCTGGTCGCTCGCCATCTGCACATCGAGCCCGCGATCGATGATCTGCGACAGGATATGGACGTGGCCGACCGCCTGGTATTGCCCACCCATGACACCGAAGGACATGACCGGCCGCCCGTCGCGCAAGACGATGGCGGGAATGATCGTGTGGAACGGCAGCTTTCGAGGGCCGATGGTATTGGGGCTTTCGGGATCGAGCGAGAAGCCGCAGCCGCGGTTCTGAAGAAGCACGCCGGCCTTGGGTGCGTAGATGCCGCTGCCGAAGGCGAAGAAGATCGAGTTGATGAGAGAGATCGCATTGCCCTCGGCATCGACGACGGTGACATAGACCGTGTCGCGGTGCACCGGCATGTCGTAATCCGCCACAGCGCTGGCGCGCGCCATGTCGATCCTGCCGCGCAGGCCGGCGATGAAGGATTCGGCCAGAAGGTCGTCGACCGAGTGGCGCATCGCGTCCGGGTCGGCGATATAGAGGTCGCGCTGGCGGTAGGCCGCCTTGGTCGCCTCGGTGAACAGATGAATGCGATCGGCCTCGCCGAGATCCGGATCGGAGAGATCGAACCCATCCAGAATGCGGGCGATGATCAGGGCTGCAAGCCCTTGGCCGTTGGGCGGGCATTCGAGCAGCTCGTAGCCACGATAGGCGGCGGCGATGGGCTGCGTCTCGAAGGCCGAATAGGTTGCGAAGTCCTCAATCTTGTGCAGGCCGCCGAGGCTTTGCAGCGTGGCAACCATGTCTTCGGCGACCGCACCCTTGTAGAAAGCGTCGCGACCCTCGCGGGCGATGTGCTCCAGCGTTGCGCCGAGCGTCGGATTGTCCAGCCGCGCACCGACGGCAGGCGGCAGGCCGCCCGGCAGGTATTGCGCGACGGAGGCGGGGTAGGGGCGCAGCCGGTCGGCATAACGCGCCCAGTCATGCGCCACGCGCGGGGTGATGACGAAGCCTTCATGGGCGGCGTCGATGGCGGGCTTCAGGATTGCGTTGAGCCCGAGCTTGCCGTAGCGCGTGCTGAGCTGGCTCCAGGCATCGACGGCGCCGGGGATGGTCACGGCATGAACCGAGCCATCGGGTATTGCTTTGAGACCGAGGGCGGTCAGCCGCTCGACCGTCGCGGCGGCCGGGGCGCGGCCCGAGCCGTTGAGGGCGATCGGTGTCTTGCCGGCCGGCGCGTAAAGCGCAAAACAATCGCCGCCGATGCCGGTCATGTGCGGATCGATGACGCCCTGCAATGCAACCGCTGCAATCGCCGCGTCCACCGCATTGCCGCCGGCCTCCAGGATGCGCAGCGCCGCCCTGGTGGCCTGCGGATGCGAGGTCGCGACCATGGCCTTGCCTGCCAGGGCGACAGACTTTCCAGGGCGCATGAAATCGCGTTCGACGATGGTGTCGCCAATCATGGCAGATCCTCAAGATATGTGGCTGCTGCGGTGTCGCAGATGGAAGCCGCGCGCAGCATTTTGGCGCAAAGAGAGGACGAACTAAATAAGGATGGGGTCGTTGGCGTCAACATATATCATAGCTAATTTTTTCAAAAATGGCAAAATCATACATTTTTATCAAATCACCCGCGGGTGGGTGAGTGCGATTCGACGAGAGGATAGGCCGATGAGAAAATCTCCGACATGGGCGGATGATGCACGGTGCGGTCTGGATATTTGGCGGTCATGGCATCGAACTGTCGTTGCGCCTGGCGTCCATAGGCGTCGAAATCCACGCCAGGGATGATACGGTCCTCCATGACCGGTCTTCCATCGATGAAGACGCTTCTGACATCGCGGCCGCTGCCTGTGAGCATCAGCGTCTGGATCGGGTCGATCACCGGGCCGACATCGGGGGTCGCCAGATCGAACACGACGATATCCGCCCGGGCGCCGGGTTGCAGCCGTCCGAGGTCGGGCCGGCCGAGCGCGTCGGCGCCGCCCACCGTCGCGGCGTCGAAATAGTCTTCCGACCGGACTGTCGTCACGCTGCGGTCGAGCACGCGGTTGACCAGCATGCCGACCTGCATGTTCAAAACCATGTCCGGCGGCGCGGTATCGGTGCCGAGCGCCAGCCTCATGCCCTTCTCGCGGAAGCTGGAGAAAGTTGCGAGCGCGTCTCCGTGGCGTGCTGCCACCAGTGGGCAATGCACGATGACCGATCCGCGCTCCCGAATGATATCGAGATCGTTGCCGGCCTCGTCCATGTTGCGCGACGGGCTGACATAGGTGCCGTGCGGCAAAAGCGTGCGGCGGTTCAGGAAGCCGAGACTGTCCAGCCATTCGACGGAGGTCTTGCCGTGCAGATGCCGAACCGTATCGCGCTCGAAACGACCCTGGTTGCAATGAAGCCGGACCGGCACCGCAAGCTCCGTACCCGCGAGAGCCGTCTGCGAGAGCAGCGTTTCGGTGCAGGTCTCTATGCGGTCCGGGGCAAGCATGGTTCGAACACGGCCGAAGGCCTTGCCCTCGAAATCCTTGCAGAAGCGCACCGCGTCGGCGAGCCCGCGAAGACCTCGCTCTTCGTCGAAGAACAGGGACACGGCGCCATTGTCGGAAACGACCGGGTTGCCGGTTCGATAGGCCGGTCCGAGATAGACCCGCATGCCAAGGTCCTCGGCAGCCGCGGCCGCGGCGGCAAATTCGGCATAGGTCTCGCCCCACTCCCGGTAATAAAGCGAGGCGATCGGCAATGCGGTGGTGATGCCGTTGCGGATCAGGCGGGCAAAGGCATAGCGCTTCTGGAACGCGAGCTCGTCTTGCGAGTACATTTCATAGGGGCCGCGGTCCATGTAGCTTTGCGGCCACGTCCGGCCCTTTTTCCATTCCGGGTGGTTGTCATAGGAGAAAACCGTGGTGTCCAGATCCGACAGGGCATCGAGATCGATCATGCCCGGCGCGATCAGCGCCTCGCCATAGTCGATGCGGCGCGCCACCACACCGGGAAAACCATGGCCCACGAAGATCACCTGGCCGCGCTCGAAGACAATCTCGCCGCGATGCACGAGCGTGTGGCGACCCTCGGCGTGCCCGACGATCCAGCGTGCCGAAAGCATGGTGCGACCGGTCTGCTCATTCATGTTCATGTTCCTTCGATGAGATCAGGGCGTTGCCGGCTGGAGCGGAAAATGGCAGGCCACCCGGCGACCGTTCTGCTCCTCCAGGGCGGGCGCGACCCGTTTGCAGATGTCCTGGGCCTGCGGGCAGCGGGGATGGAAGCGGCATCCCGAGGGAGGGTCGAGGGGGCTTGGCACCTCGCCGGCAAGCTGTTTGCGTTGCCGGTTCGGAGCCTCCAGATCGGGGATCGTGTCGATCAGCAGTCGGGTATAGGGATGGCGCGGATTGCGGAACAGCTGCTCGGTCGGCGCCTGCTCCACGATGCCGCCAAGATACATCACGGCGATATGGTCGGAGGCATGCCGCACCACCGCGAGATTGTGGCTAATGAACATATAGGTAAGATGAAACTGGCCTTGGATTTCCTTCATCAGGTTCAGGATCTGCGCTTGGACGGAGACATCGAGCGCCGAGGTGGGCTCGTCGCAGACCAGGAATTCCGGCTCGGTCGCAAGCGCCCTTGCGATGGAAATGCGCTGCCGCTGGCCACCGGAAAACGCATGCGGATATTTTTCGCCGTCGCCGCGCATCAGACCCACGAGACCGAGTAGTTCGTCGACGCGCTTTCCGATCGCAGCACCCTTCCGGATTCCAAGCTCACGGATCGGCTCGGCGATGATGTCCTTGACCCGCCAGCGTGGATTGAGGCTCGCATAGGGGTCCTGGAAGATCATCTGGACGCGCATGCGACCGCCCGAGCCTGCGCCGCCGGAATAGGTCAGGCTGCCGTTGGTCGGTGTGTAAAGCCCGACCGCAAGGCGCGCGATGGTGGACTTGCCGCAGCCGCTTTCCCCGACGATCGCGAATGTGCTGCCGCGCGGAACGGCAAAGCTGACCCCGTCGACCGCCTTCAGGGTGCGCTTGGGCTTGCGTCCCAGCATGCGGACCAGCCATGGCTCCGAGGCATCGAACCAGAGGGCCAAGTCCGAGGCTTTAAGGGCGATGTCGTCATGCATAGGAATGTCCTTCTCCTGCGCGCCAGCAGGCCGCCTGACTGTTGCCGATGGGCAAGAGTTCCGGGCGCTCGGCGCATTTGTCGATGCGTTTCGGGCAGCGGGGCGCGAAGGGACAGCCGGACGGGACCGAACCCGGCCGGGGCATGGCGCCATCGATCTGCACCAGCCGCTCGCGCCGGCGATTGAGGCTGGGGATCGAGCCGATCAATCCGGCGGTGTAGACGTGTTTGGGTGCCCTCAGCACCTCTTCGACCGGGCCGATTTCCACCAGGCGCCCGGCATACATCACCGCCACGCGGTCCGCCGCTTCCGCGATGACGCCCATGTCGTGCGTGACCAGCAAAATCGCCGTCTGGTGCTCGCGGCACATGGTCTTCAGCAAGGATATGATCTGGGCCTGGATCGAGACATCGAGAGCAGTTGTCGGCTCGTCCGCGATGATCAGCTTGGGATCGGCACAAAGTGCAAGAGCGATCACGACGCGCTGGCGCATGCCGCCAGAGAACTGGTGCGGATAGTGATCGATGCGCAGCTCCGGTGCCGGAATGCCGACTGCCCGCAGCAGGTCGAGTGCGCGCTGCCGCGCCTGGCGGCGGTTCACCGGCAGATGCGTGAGGATCGTCTCCGTGATCTGGTCGCCGATGCGCATGAGCGGATCGAGGGAGGTCAGCGGATCCTGGAAGATAGCCGCGATCGAGCGGCCACGAAGCTTGCGCATGTCGCGCGGCGCGAGCGTGTCGATGCGCCGGCCATCGAGCGAGATCTGGCCCTCGGCGATCCGTCCCGGCGGGTCAATCAGGCCGATGATGGCATTGCCCGACAGGGATTTGCCGGCGCCGGATTCTCCGACCAAACCGAGTATTTCGCCCGGCACCATATCGAAACTGACCCGGTCCAGCGCGCGCACGCTGCCGCGTCGCGTGACGAAGTCGATGCTGAGGTCGCGCACGCTGAGAAGAGGGGAGGGATCGGGTCGGTCCGTCGTTGTGTTCGTCATGGGATTGCCGCCTGGCCTTTCGAGATCGACAAGCATCAAGGCGCCTCCACCAGGGCCTGGCCGTCGCGCGCCACCACGCGACCGCGTTTCAGCACCAGCTTTCGGGGCGGAAGCGTCACGACGGCTTCCGTGACATTGCGGCCGGCGACGACGACGAGATCCGCGAAGGCGCCCACGGCAAGACCGTAATCGGCCAGTCCCATGACCTTCGCACCGCCGTAGGTGCACACATCGACGGCCCGCTCGATCTCGATATCCTGGCTAAGATTGTTGCGCTGGCTGAGGATTTGCGCGCGTTCCAGCATGTCGGCGTTGCCGAAGGGCGCCCAGAGGTCGCGCATGCCGTCGGTGCCCGAACAGACCGTGATGCCGGCATCCAGCGCCCGGATGAGCGGCGGCACGGGAACCATGGAGGGGCCGGTCGACATCAGCGCGACGCCGGCGGCGGCGATCTCATCGAGCAGGCGCGAAATGCCGAGATAGTCGTTTGCGCCGAGCGAGAAAGCGTGGCTGACGGTGACCTTGCCGGAAAGGCCGTGCGCCCGCGTGCGCTCAAGGATCATCCTGAAGGAAAACATGCCGAGTTCGCCCGGCTCATGCAGGTGGATGTCGATGGGCTTTGCATGTTTGACAGCCAGGTCGAACACCAGGTCGAGATGGCCTTTCGGGTCGTGGTCGATCGAGCAGGGATCGAGCCCGCCCACCACGTCCGCCCCCTGCCGGAGGGCTTCGTCCATCAATTCCGCCGTGCCCTTGCGGCTCACGAGGCCCGATTGCGGGAAGGCGACGATGTCGATGTCGATGACATCGCTGTATCGGCTGCGCGTCGCGCTCACGCCTTCGAAGTCTGCAAGCCCGTTTTCGGTGTCGATATCGACATGGCTGCGGATTGCCGTCGAGCCCTTGGCGATGGACATGACCACCTGGCGCGCGGACTGCCGTGCGGCATCGAGCCCGACGACCCGCTTCATCTGCCGCTCGTTGTCTATCTTTTCGCGGATTTCCGGGCCGAGTGTGTTTTCCACCCAGTCCATGCCGAGAAGTGTCTTGTCGAGATGGGTATGCGCCTCGACGAGTCCGGGCAGCAGGAGCGCGTGGTCGCAGTCCTCGACGACGGCGCCGGTGTGGTCCAGGCCCGGCGCGATAGCTGCAATGCGGCCGTTGCTGATGCCGACGTCGGTGATCGCTCTGTCCACGCGGACGTTAGAAAGTACGAGGTCAAACATATCGAGCCTATTTCAATTTCGGGTTGAGAGCGTCGCGCAGCCAGTCGCCGAGCAGATTGACGGCGAGGATGATCAGCGTCAGTTGAAGGGCGGGGAACAGCACGATCCACCAGGTGCCCGAGAAGAAGTACTGGTTTCCCAGCCGGATCAGCGTTCCAAGCGACGGCTGCGCGCTGGGCATGCCCACGCCGAGAAACGACAGCGTCGCTTCGGCGAGGATCGCCAGCCCGAGGTTGAGCGTTCCCGTCACCAGAGCCGGCGTCATGACATTCGGCAGGATGTGCTTGAGGATGATGCGCCGCCGCGGCACGTTGATGATGCGGGCGGCCATGACATATTCCTTGCGCGCCTCGACCATCGTTACCGCGCGCACCATGCGTGCATAGACCACCCAACTGGTGAGCGAGAGGGCGAGCACGAGGATCAGCGGTGCGAAAGTGTCGCGGTATTCGACCGGCAGCAGCCCGCGAAAGATCGCGCTGACGAGGATGGCGACAAGCAGTGTCGGGATCGACATGACGGCATCGGCAAGCCGCATCAGAAAGTTGTCGAGCGCGCCGCCGATATAGCCGGCCAGAAGCCCGACGAGCACGCCGATCGTCATCGACACGGCGACACTGGCCACGCCGATGACAAGCGAGATGCGCGATCCGTAGACGATGGCCGAAAGAACGTCCCGGCCCTGCATGTCGGTGCCCAGCACATAGGGCATCGCCCCGCCTTCCGACCAGACGGGCGGGAGGTTCGCCTTGTCCAGGAAGAGCTGCATGATGTCGAACGGGTTCTGCGGCATCAGCACGCCGGCGAAGATCGACGTGAAGGCGATGACCAGGAGAACCGTTGCCGACACCACGGCCAACGGGCTGTTGCGAAAATTCCAGGCGAGATCGGAATCCCACAGCCGTGCGAAATGGACGCGGAGGGTCTCGCGTTCGACCTTGGGTTCAACGGACATTGCTGCCTCCAATCGCCGTGGCGCCCATGCGCGGATCGACAACGACATAGATCAGGTCGGTGATGAGATTGATCAGGATGAAGATGCAGCAGACGATCATGAGGTATGCCGCCATCACCGGGATATCGACGTACTGGACCGATTGCACGAAGAGGAAACCCATTCCCGGCCACTGGAAGACGATCTCGGTGACGAGCGCGAACGCGATCAGGTCGCCGATCAGCATGCCCGTGATGGTGACCACGGGCATCAGACAGTTGCGCAGGCCATGGCGGAAATAGATGGCGCGTGCCCGCAATCCGCGTGCCCTTGCGAAGCGGATGAAATCCGTTCGAAGGACTTCGAGCATTTCCGACGTCACCAGTCGCATGATGAAGGAGATCTGGAACAGGGCGAGCGAGATTGCCGGCATGATCAGGGCATAGCGCCCGCTGCTCGTCAGCAGCCCCGTCGTCCAGAAGCCGAGATCGACCACCTCGCCTCGCCCGAAGGCGGGCAGGACCTGAAGCTCGATGGAGAAGGCGAGAATCAGCAATATGCCGATCACGAAGGCGGGCACCGATACGCCGATCATCGAGATGATATGCGCCACGCGGACCATGAAGGAGCCGCCATTGATCGCCGCGAAGACGCCAAGCGGCAACCCGATGAGCAGGGCGGCGATGGAGGACACCATCACAAGCTCGAACGTCGCGGGGAAGCGCTCCGCAATCACCCCCATAACGGGCAGCTGGTTTCGGTAGCTCATGCCGAAGTCGCCCTGAACGGCATTGGCGACGAATTTGACGAACTGCACCGGCACCGGATCGTTCAGGCCGAGGCGCTGCGTGAGCGCATCGCGCTCTTCCTGCGTCGCCTGCGGGTTCAGCATCAACTGCACCGGATCGCCGAGGAACTTGAAGATCGTGAAGGCGAGCAGGGCCACGAAAAGGAGGACGACGACGGCATTGGCCAGTCGCTTGAGGACGAGAAGCAACATCCGTGATTTCCCGATGTAATTGCATGATGTCCACGCCGCCGCGGGCAACGGCACGCGGCGGCGTGGTCAGGGCGCTAGTCGGCCATGTGGGTCAGCCAGTGACGCGCCTTGTTGTCGGACAGCTGAAGCACATCCTTGACGTTGGACCCGACCGCCCAGGCCATGGGCTGCTGGTGAACGGGAATGAACATCGAAAGGTCGTTGGCGCGTTGCAGCGCCTTCGACTGAAGCGCGAGCCGGGCGGTGCGGTCGATGGTGCGGCCGGCCTCGTCGATCAGCCCGTCGATCTCTGTGTCCTTCCATGCGCCCCAGTTGAAGACGCCGGCATTGCCCGTCTTGGAATGGACGACCTGGACCAGGATGGAGTAGCTGTCGAGCATCGGTTCATTGGCCCAGCCAAGCGTGCCGACGTCGAATTGCAGCGTGTCGAACTTGGCATCCTGGATGGTTGTCGGTCCCACATTGAGGTTGGGCCGAAGGCCGACGCGCGCCCACATGGCGGAGACCGCCTGGCAGATCTGCTCCTCGTTCACGAATTCCGTGTTTCTGCACAGGAAGGAAAACGAGAAGCCGTTCGGATAGCCGGCTTCCGCGAGCAGCGCCTTGGCCTTGTCGGGGTCGTAGCTCAGGCGTTTGTCGAGGTCGGGCACGTAGCCGGGAATGGCCGGAGCGACCAGCGAGCCGGTGGTGCGCGACAGGCCGCTCATGACGACCTTCTGGATCGCGTCCGCATCGATCGCGTGATACAGCGCCTGGCGCACCTTGATGTCCTGCAACGGGTTCTTGTCCGTGACATCGGATTCGAACGCCTTGGGAGACTGGTTCATGACCAGGAAGATCGTGCGCAGTTCGTTGTTCGAGAGCACCTTGACGTTCGACGATGCCTGCAAGCGCGGAATATCCTGCAGCGGCGCCTGGTTCGTGAAGTCGATCTCGCCCGAGATCAGGGCGGCCACGCGCGTCGCCGGAGAGGTGATCGGCGTCATGACGATGCGGTCGATATTGTGCTGCCGCTTATCCCACCAATCCGGGTTGACGTCGAAGACGGTCTCCACGTCCGGCTTGCGAGAAATGAACTTGAACGGGCCGGTGCCGTTTGCGTGGCTGGTGGCATAGCCCTCGACGCCCTTGGCCACGTCGGTGGGTGCCTCCGCCTTGTTGGTCACCAGCCAGCCCTGGTCGAAAATGTGGATGTTGGTGAGGTCGTTCAAAAGCAGCGGATAGTTTTCGGTGACATGGATATCGACGGTATGGTCGTCGATCTTTTCCGAACTCACATAGGCCGGCAGGTTTCCGCGAAGGGGCGACGTCTGGTCGCTCACCCGCTTCAGCGAGGCAAGCACGTCGTCGGCGGTGAAGTCCGCGCCATCGTGGAACTTCACACCCTTGCGCAGATGAAACCGCCAGACCGTCGGGCTGACGACTTCCCATTTTTCGGCCAAAGCCGGCTCGATCTGCAACGTCGCGTCATAGCGAACGAGGCCTTCATAGACGTGGTTCAGAACGGAGAGCGTGAACGTATCCCCGTACGAATAAGGGTCCATGGATACGATGTCGCGCTGAGGCGCCCACCGCATCGTGGCGGCGATAGCGGGTGCCGCCATCGCTGTCGTGAGCGCAAGCGCCATCGCTGCTGATTTTATAGTCAACATTCCCACCTCCTGTTTGACAGTTAGTCTGTCTTGACGTTCCCGGTTTTTGTGTTTGCCCGCATCGCGGTGTGAATGGGCTGCCGTATGCGTTCAGCGCCAGTTCACAATTTAGTGTCATGAGGAATGTATGAAATGTCAACGCTACTTTGTATAATTTTTTTGTATGCAATTATTGCAAATAAAACGCGAATACACCCTCCGCTATACATCCGTAAGCGGAGCCATTTCTTGAAAATGGGTATCAGTCGGGCGTGTCGCCGAGGGCCGGAAGGTGCCTTGACAACCTCGCAAGGGGAGTCGTATCAGACTGTTAGGAAAGTTACCAGACGGTTTGTGTGAAAATGGATGTTCTTGCCGGCAGCCCCCGCGTGTTGCGAACGCTCAACGAAAAAGCCGTGCTGGAAAGGCTGCTTTCGGCGGGTCCATTGACCCGTACGGAACTCGAAGCCTTCACCGGCCTTTCGAAGCCGGCAATGTTCGAGTTGCTGCGGCGCCTAGAGGCGGCCGGGCTGATCTACCGGGACGGTGAAAAGGCCGGCACATCCGGCCCGAAGGCCGGCCTCTGGTCGATCGAGCCGACATCGAGCTTCGTCGTCGGCATCGATGTCACGCGCCACGGCATCAATGCCGCGCTGGCCGATTTGACAGGCAAAACCATTGCTACGGCCTACCGTGCCTGCGAGCCGGACGAACGCTACGATGCGCATGACCGGCTGTTCAACGTCGTCGAGGAACTGACGCAGCAGGCCGCCGTTCAACCCGGTGCGATCGACCAGTTTGTCGTGGGCCTGCCGGGGATCGTCGACATCGAACACGGCAATCTCCGCAAGGGGCAGCAGCTTCCGAACTGGGAGGGCTTCCATATCGCCGATGCCATCAGCGAATGGATCGGGCATGGCCATGTGTTGATCGAGAACGATGTCAACCTGGCTGCCCTGGAGGAAATGTCGTCCGGTGTGGCGCGGGGCATCCAGTCCTTCATCCTGTTCTGGATGGGCGACGGGGTCGGCGCGGGCGTGGTGATCGATGGCAAGCTCCTGCGCGGTACGACCGGAGCAGCCGGTGAACTGGGCGGCATCGTCGTCGCGCGGCGGACCGACGGCTCGCAGCCCGATGGCCTCGCGCCGCTTGAGAATCTCCTTAGCCAGTCCGCGATCGAGGAACTGGCCGCGAGCTACGGCTTGACGGGCGCAGATTGTGTCGACGCCATCCGCAGGGCTGCCAAAGCCCACGACCATCCCGGTTTTTTTGCCGAACTGGCGCAGCGGGTAACGGCGGGCCTTGCCGGTGCGATCGGAATTCTCGATCCACAGATGGTGGTGCTGGGCGGCGTCATGGGCAGGGCGGCCGGCGCGCCGCTGGTGGAGCATGTCATCGAAAATCTCCGCCCGCTGATCGTCTCCCTGCCGGTGATCGTTCCTTCCGCCGTCAAGGAGAGCGGCGCGCGCGACGGTGCTGTCGCGCTGGCGCTGCGCCATGCGCGCGAGCGTCTTTTTTCCGGGGGCAGCGCCGCACGCGGGCAGCCGTAAACATCCCCCTCGTCAGTCAAGCGATCGCCCGCGAGAACTGGGAACGGTTCATTGCGCCCATTCATTTTCCAGGAGTTTCAGAATGTCTTATCCCCTCAAGGTCATCGTCGTCGTCGCGCATCCGGATGAGGCGGAGCTCTACACCGGCGGCACGACGGCCCGGCTGGCGCGCGCCGGTGCGGCCGTAAAGTACCTGTCGCTGACCAATGGCGATGCCGGACATCACCAGATTTCACGCAAGCCCCTGCGCCGCCGAAGGGCGAACGAGGCCTATGCCGCGGCGCGCCATCTGGGCGTGCTGGACTACGAAATCCTCAATATCCACGACGGCGAACTGATGCCCGACGCGGCCCTGCGCAAAGCCCTGATCGCATCGGTGCGGCGGTGGCAGGCCGATATCGTCATTACGTTCCATGACGATTGTCCCGGCCATACCGACAACCGCATGGCCGGGCGTGCGGTGCGCGAGGCCGCCGGGTTCTTTGCCAATGCCAATGTCGTGCCCGGTCTGCCCGCACTTGCAGGGCCACCCATCTGCCTCAAGATCACCGACCACTGGGCTATCGAAGCTCATCGCCATGATGTCGTTGTCGGGGTGGACCCATTTATCGACCAGAAACTGAGGGCGTGCGACGAACATGCCAGCCAGTTCTACGAATTCGCCCTCTACGAGCGGGGCATGCGCAACGACACGATCGCTGAATCGAGCTGGGAGGAGCGCCGCGCGTTCATCCTGAAAAACTGGGCGGAATTCATGTATGCCAGCCCGGACATGCTCACGACGCTGACCGCGCTTAACAGTGAAGCCGAAGCGCCGCGCTTTGCGGAGAGCTTTCAACTGGCCGACTACGGACGCGAGACGACGGCGTCGGACGTATATGCTCTCCTGTGCACCGGTAGGTCGGTCAAGGAATAGGCGCTGCTCCTATTTATCGCCCGCGCCGCGACGCATGCCGTCCAGCATCAGCCGCATCATATTGTCGGTAAAGTCCGTGCCGACGTCCGGTGCGGGATTGGAGAGGCTTGCGACCGCGCGCAGCAACTCGTTCGGCCTGAGGCCGTCTCGGATCTCGCCTGCCTCGACCGCCCTGTCGAGAAGCCCCTGCAGGGCGGGGCGCAGCTTTTTCTCGAAATAGGCGGGAAGGGCTTCATAGGCAGGGTCGCCGGAATGCAGTGCTGCGCCGAGGCCCCGCTTGGCTGCGATGAACGCGACGTAACGGTTCATCCATTTGGCCAGCGCCTCGAAGGGCGCATTGTCCTGCGAAAGCGTTGCAGCCGCATCGGCGCAGGCATCGATCTCGCGTCGGAACACCTCCTTGATGAGGTCGGAGCGCTGCGGAAAGTGGCGGTAGAGCGTGCCGACGCCGACGCCGGCTTCCTTCGCGATCTCCCGGACCGGCGCATCGACACCTGACTTCGAGAAGACCGCCATCGCCGCAGCGAGAAGGTCGTCGATGTTGCGCCGCGCGTCGGCGCGCAGATGCTTGCGGTCGGCGCTGTCATCATCCCCGGATGTGTTCGTAATTTCGGAACCGTCGTCCATCACAGTTTCCCACTTGTTAAACGGAACGTTGTTCCATATATTCGGATCATGGTTCCGGTTACCTTTGTCTAAACCAACAGCGCGCGGTTGGCCATAGGAACAATCCAGGAGAACAAAATGCACGACAAGCCAGTCGCCCTCGTTACGGGCGCCAACAAGGGTATTGGACGCCAGATCGCAAGGGAGCTTGCCGCCAAGGGCCTGACGGTCCTCGTGGGGAGCCGCGACCTTGCGAAAGGGGAGGAGGCGGCCGCCGACATTGGCGGTGACGCCATCGCCATCCAGCTCGACGTTACGAACGAGGCCTCCATCGCGCCCGCTGCCGAACGCATCCAAACGGAGTTCGGCCGCCTCGACGTGCTTGTGAACAATGCGGGCATAGCCAGCACGGCGGAGCCCGGAACCTCCTTCGAGGAGCGCCTGAAGCAGAATGTCCCGAGCACGGCCTCCATGGACTATATCCGGGCAATCTACGAGACGAATGTCTTCGGTCTCATGGCCGTGACGAAGGCCATGCTGCCACTCCTCCGGCAGGCGCCTGCCGGCCGGATCGTCAACCTGGGAAGCTCGTCCGGATCCCTCACGCTGAATGCAAACCCGACCTTCGAATACCGCCATGTCTTCGGCGCGGCATACAGCCCTTCCAAGGCCACGGTTCACGCCGTGACGCTGGCTTTCGCAATCGAGCTTGAGAACACGAACATCAAGGTCAATGCGGCATGCCCGGGCTTTACGGCCACCGATCTCAACGGTTTCCGCGGAACGCGATCGGTCGAGCAGGGCGCCCGGCAAGCCGTAAGGCTCGCCCTCCTTGGGCCCGATGGTCCGACCGGCACGTTCTCGGACGAGGATGGCCCCGTGGCGTGGTAACGGGCGGGCGGGGCGAAAAGCCCCGCTTGCCTTCTTTGCGGCTTCGATACGTTGGAGGCGCCGCCCTAAGCGGGGCGTCTGACGCCGAACCGAACTAGACGTATCCCTGCTCGGAAATGAGATCCGCGATCTGCTTGATCCGCTGGCGTAGGTGGTCCAGCAGCACGGTGGCCCGCTCTTCCGGAATGCGGGTGGCGATGGCGGTGATGCTCAGCCCGGCAAAGGGATGTCCTGTGTGCCCGGTGATGGCCAGCGCCACCGTCTTGATCTCGGGCGTGTTGAGCACGTCCTGATAGATGAAGCCCTGTGCGCGGATCTTTTCGACGGTCGCCTGCACTGCCTCTGCGGACGTGTTGAACGGCGTGTATCGATCGCGATTGTGTTCGATGATGGTCTCGGCCTCGCTCGCGCTGTGTGCGGCAAGCAGGGCGAGGCTGCCGGCGCCGATGCCGAGCGGCCGCTTGCGGCCGACGTCGACCGTGCAGGTTCGGATCGGGTAGCTGCCTTCCTGGCGCTCGACGCAAATGCCGTCGAACCCGCTGCGCACGGTCAGGTAGACCGTGTCGCCCAAGTCCTCCGCCAGCGTCTTCATGGACGGGAGGCAGACGTCGCGAATATTGAAATGCGGGAAAGCCGTGGTGAAGAGCTCGAACAGCAGCGGGCCGAGATGGTAGCGGCGCGTCTCGGGGTTTCGCGAGAGGAATCCCACACTGTGCAAGGCGGTAACGATGCGATGCGCCGTCGGCTGCTCAAGCCGGGCGAGATCGGCCACCTCGCTGATCTTCATGCCAGCCGCATTATAAGCCGCGACGATGCGCAGAAGGGCTGCAATCCTGACGGTGCCCTGGGCACCCTGCGGCGCGGCAACTTCGAGATATTTCTCCCAGCCTTTTCCTGAAGGAATGGCCGTGATGTCCTGATCTTTCAACATTTGGGTTGATTATCCGTGTCTCGCGATGTTAGGTATCAAAAAACCCATATAATGGAATATATGACGAAGGGCTGCCATGGTCAAGGATCGGCGTGTAATCATGAACCCTTCCGATGCAGCCGGGATAGGTTTGGTCTTTGATCGTTTTGCTCCCGACGGTGACGCACGCCTTGTCGGCGGCGAATCCGGGCGAGAGCATTCAGCATTGTCTATCCACTATGTGGGCACAGCCGGGTGGAAAGATCAATCCTCCGGCTGCGTGCTGCTGCATGGCGGCAGCGGGGATTGGCGGCATTTCGGCGCAAACCTGGATCGGCTCGGGGAGCGCCTGGCCATCGTTGCTCCCGATCTGCCGGGGTTTGGTGCTTCCGATCTGCCGACCGGCGAGAATCTGGCGGCAATTGCCGATCCGATCGCCGGCTTCGTCAAAGCCTTGCCGTGGCGCGAGATCACGTTGGTCGGTTTTTCCTTCGGGGCGCTGGTTGCCGCGGCTGTCGCGGTGAAATGCCGGCCGGCCAGGTTGATGCTGATCAGCCCGGCCGGCTTTGGCGCGCATACACCCGAAATGGCTGACGCGCGCGAGGCTGCGGCGACGGCTGCCAAGGCGAACGGCCTGCGGGCGGGGCTGGCCGTGAACCTTGGGCGGATCATGCTGCATCGATCTCCATTCCTCGAAGACGAGCCGGTGCTGGCCATGATGGAGGCGATGCTGCGCGCCAACCGGATAAACGTCCGCCGGTTTTCGCGCCGTGAAATGATTGTCGATTACCTGCGGCTGGTCGATTGCCCTGTGCGCGTGCTTTTCGGCGCGTTCGATCCCTATCACGCCTCCGTTCTCCCGCAGCGCTACGCGGCAATCGCCGATGCCTGCCCTGGCGCCGAAGTCACGACCGTTCCCAACGCGGCGCATTGGCTGATGCTGGAAACCCCGGGCGCTTTCGAAAACGCATTGCTGCAATTCTGCCAGAAGGAAGTGAGGGACGATGATCGACTACGACCGTCTTAAAGCGCGGGTGTTTTCTCCGGTTTTCCAGGAGTATTCGCGTCGGGATGCGATGATATACGCGCTTGGCCTCAACCTTGGCGCCGACCCGCTCGACGCCCACGCGCTGCGTTATGTGGCGGTCGATCCGCCGGAGGCGGAGCCGATGATGGCGATGACCCTGGCGCGCCTGGGACCATGGATGCGCGAGCCGGATGTCGGCATCGACTATCGCCGCACCATGGTGGGCGAAATGACGCTGCGTTTGCATGCGCCCTTGCCGCCGGAAGGGCGTGTTAGGGGAGATCATCGCGTGATCCGGATCACCGACAAGGGTGAAGGCCGGGGTGCGCTGGTGACGGTGCTGCGGAAACTGCGCGATGCCGGCACCGGGCAATTGCTGGCGGAATTTGAGCAGTTGACCTTCTGCCGGGGCGAGGGTGGTTTCGCAAGGGACGGCCGGCACGATCCGCCCCCGGAAGTTTCCGACACCAATCCGTGGCAGACCGGCAGGCCGGCCGATTTCGAGATCGACCTGCCGACATCGCCCCAGCAGGCCCTGATCTACCGCCTGTCCGGCGACATGAACCCGCTGCATTCCGACCCCGATGCCGCACGGCGCGCAGGCTTCGCCCGTCCCGTCCTGCATGGGCTCGCCACGATGGGCATGGCGGGCCATGCCGTTGCGCGCGCGCTGGGTCGCCCGCTGACGGCAATCCGCGGCCGCCTGTCGGCGCCGGTTTTCCCCGGTGAGCGCCTTCGGCTGGAAGCTCTGCAAGTGGGCGCATTCCGCATAGTGAATGAAGAGGGCCGTGAAGTGCTCTCTAACGGATTTTATTCCACATAGTGGATTGACATGCAGATTTCACGCCGGTAGTCATCGTTCAGAAGCCACATAGTGGAGAATTACTGGATGAACTTCTCTTTTACCGCCGAGCAGAACCTTTTTGCGGAATCGGTCCGGAACTTTGCGCTCAAGACCCTCAAGGACGGCGCTCTGGAGCGCGCCCATCTCGAAGAATTTCCCCGCGAGATGGCGCGGATGTTCTACGAGCAGGGGTTGATGGGCATCACGATGCCCGAGGCTGACGGCGGTCAGGGCGGCACCCTGATGGATGCGGTCATCGCGATCGAGCAGATCGCGCTGGTTTGCCCGCGCAGCGCCGACATCATCCAGGAAGGCAATTTCGGCGCCGTCCGGACCTTGGCGCAATATGCCAGCGCCGACCAGAAGGAGCGGTTCCTGAAGCCCGTTCTGGAAGGGCGCGAGATCATTGCCGTCGGCATGACGGAGCCTGATGCCGGTTCGGCGACCACCGACCTCAAGACGACCGCAACTCCGGATGGCGAGGGCTTCCGCATCAAGGGTTCGAAGGTATTCCCGAACCCACACGCCGATACCTACCTGGTCTATGTGCGTTTCGGGCCGGGCGTCGGTGGCATCGGCTCGGTCATGATCCGCCGCGACACGCCCGGCTTCTCGATGGGCAAGACGTCGCAATTCATGTCGGGTGCCGCCTGGGCGCCGCTGTTCTTCGACAATGTCTATGTTCCGCCGGAAGATGTGCTGCTTCCCGCCGGAGGCTTCAAGAAGCAGATTTCGGGCTTCAACGCCGAGCGCATCGGCAATGCCGCCCGCTCGCTGGCCTATGGCCGCTACTGCTTCAACGAGGCGCGGCGCTATGCGACCGAGCGCACCCAGTTCGGCCGCCCGCTTTGCGAGTTCCAGGGCCTGCAGTGGAAGTTCGCCGACATGAAGGTGGGGATCGAGGCGGCTCAGCTGCTGCTCTATCAGGCGGCAAGCAATGCCGACGACGGACTGCCCTCTTCGGACGAGACGACCATGGCCAAGCTGATGTGCAACCAGGTGGGCTTCAATGCGACCAATGAGGCGATCCAGATCATGGGGGGCCTCGGCTATTCGCGCGAGGCCCTGATCGAATATTGCTTCCGCCGTTCGCGGGGATGGATGATCGCCGGCGGTTCGCTGGAAATGCTGCGCAACCGCATGGCGGAATCGATCTTCGAGCGCCGCTTCCCGCAGCGCCCGCCCCGGGGCGAGCCCAAGGGGGAGAGCGCGCAGTGAACCTGGCTTTCCCTTCATCCGGCGAGGTGCTGGTGTCACAAAAGTCCGAGGGCGTTGTCGAGGTTCGTCTCAACCGTCCCGACAAGCTCAATGCGCTCACCGATGACATGTACGCGGCCTTGACCGACCTCTTCGGACGTTTCCACGAGGATGCAGCGGTCCGAGCGGTCATCCTGACCGGCGAGGGCCGGGGCTTCTGCTCCGGTTCGGACATCGGCGGCATGTTGAAGGTCGGCGGTTCCGCCTCGCGGGCACGTCTGCAACGCCGCCATGCGGCGGTCCGGGCGATTTATGACTGTGAAAAGCCGGTCGTCGCGGCGGTGCGTGGGCCAGTCACGGGCATTGGTTTTTCAGTGGCGATGGCCTGCGATTTCATCGTGGCCTCCGACACGGCCTATTTCCAGCAGGCTTTCCGCAACATTGCGCTCGTTCCCGACGGCGGCTCGATCTTCTTTCTCGGCCAGCGGCTCGGCATCGGGCGCGCCAAGGATCTGGTGATGTCCGCCCGCAAACTGTCGGCGGCCGAGGCGCTCGATTGGGGGCTGGCCTCGCGCCTGGCCGCCGATGGCGATCTCGAAACGACGGCGCTGGAACTGGCCGAGGATCTCGCGCGGGCGCCCACCTACATGCTGGGGCTCTCCAAGAAGATGTTTGCGGCGGCGTGCAGCCCGTCGCTGGAGACCGTGCTCGAAATCGAGAGCTATGCGGCAAGCGTCGCGCGCTCGTCCGCCGATCACCGCGAGGGCGTCGCGGCGTTCCGGGAAAAGCGGCAGCCGAACTTCACCGGCGAATAGAACAGTCTGGGAGGACTTTTGACATGACATTTCTTCGCAATCTGGGTGTTGCAGCCTGTGTCTCGGGATGGGTCCTGGCCGGGCCGGCGCATGCACAGGACGCTTCGGCCTGGCCGGAGCACGAGATCGTCTTCATCGTTCCCTATGCGGCGGGTGGGCCGACCGATATTCTGGCGCGCCTCGTCGGCCAGAAGCTCCAGGAGCAGTTCGGCCAGAGCGTCATCATCGAGAACAAGCCGGGCGGCAACGGGTCGATCGGCGCCGTCGCTGCCGCGCGGGCCGAGGCGGATGGCTACACAATCTATCTCGGCGGCATCTCCACCATGTCCGTCGCACCGGCGCTGAGTGCGGACCTTCCCTATGATCCGAACGCCGATTTCGCGCCCGTCTCGCTGCTGTCGCGGCAATCCGTCCTGCTCATGGCCTCTCCGGACTTCCCCGCCAAGACGCTTGCGGACTATATCGCGGCGGCAAAGGCCGATCCGGGTGGCGTGAGCTACGCCACGTCTGGCAACGGCACGTCGGGCCACATGGCGGCGGAACTGTTCCAGCTCGCGGCCGGGGTCAAGCTCAATCATATTCCCTACAAGGGTTCGTCCCCGGCGCTGAACGATCTGATGGGCAGCCAGGTCAACTCGATGTTCGGCACCATGCTGGCGGCCGTGCCCAATGTGCGCTCGGGTGCGATCAAGGCCATCGCGGTCAGCGGCGAGACGCGATCCGCCGCACTGCCCGACGTGCCGACATTCGCCGAGCAGGGGCTGAGCAACTACGAGCCGGGTTCCTGGAACGGCATCTACGTGCCGGATGGCACGCCGCCCGACGTGATCAGCAAACTGAATGCTGCGATCGCCGTGGCACTTGAGTCCAAGGATCTCGCCGAAAAGCTGGCGGCGGACGGTTCAGTGCCGGCGCATTCCACGCCGGAAGCGCTTGCCGACCTCATGCGTGCCGAACAGGCCAAATGGAAAGTCGTGGTCGAGAATTCCGGGGCCACGATCCAATGAACGTGATGAAAGACATCGCACGGCCGTCGCTCGGCGATTGCATGTTCCGGCCGCGTGCGGTGGCCCTGATCGGAGCCTCCGCCGATCCGACCAAGAACAATGCACGGCCGCAGCGCTACCTGACGGAAGCCAGCTTTGCGGGAAAGATCGTTCCGATCAATCCGGGCCGCAGCGAGATCATGGGATTGCCGTGTTATCCGGATCTTCAGTCCGTGCCGTTCGACATCGATCACGCCTTCATCATGGTGCCGGCCGCCGCAATCGAGGATGTGATCGACCAGTGCGGCCGCAAGGGCGTGCCTGTGGTCACCATCTTTACCGCCGGTTTTGCTGAACTCGGCGAGGAAGGGCTGGCGTTGCAAAAGCGCATGGTGGAGCGCGCCCGCGCCGCCAATGTCCGCATTCTTGGGCCGAACTGCATCGGCCTCATCAATTTGCAAGGCAGGCTGCCGCTGACCGCGAATGCCGCGGTGCAGGAGGAAAAGCTGCGCCCCGGGCCGGTTTCGGTCGTCTCGCAAAGCGGCAGCATGCTGGGCAGCATGCTCACCCGTGCCGCGGTGCGTGGCATCGGCTTTTCCAAGATGATCTCCATCGGCAACGAGGCCGATCTTTCGGTCGGCGAGATGGTGTCGCTCCTTGCGCAGGACGAGGACACCAAGGTCATCCTGCTGTTCCTGGAGACGATCCGCGATGGCGCAGCCCTCGCAAGCGCCGCCCGCGAGGCCTTTGCCGCCGGCAAGGCGGTGATCGCCTACAAGCTCGGCCGTTCGGCCCTGGGCCGGCAGGTCGCCGCCTCGCATACCGGGGCGATGGTCGGCGCCGACGAACTCGCCCAGGCCTTCTTCCGCGCCAACGGCATTTTGCGCGTGGAGACGCTCGAAGCCCTGATCGAACTGCCGCGTCTCATCGAGGGGCACCATCCGCCCGAGGGACGGCGTGTCGGCATGATGACCGCGACCGGCGGTGCGGCGGCGATGATCGTTGACCGGCTAGGCCTCTACGGCGACACGGTGCCGGAGCCGCCGGAAGATTTTCGCGCGCGGCTTGCAGGCGAGGGGATCGAGATTTCGGACTCTCCTTTGATCGATCTGCCGATGGGGTCCAGCGGCGGCGGGCGCTATACGCGCATCCTTTCGGAACTCATCGCCTCGGACCATTGTGATGCGGTCGTGTCGGTCATGGGATCGTCGGCCCGCTCGAACCCGCAGATGATCTGCGAGCGGGTGCTGAACGCCAAGATCGGCGCCAAACCGCTGGCCGTGTTCCTGGCGCCGCAGGCCGATGAGGGGCTGCGCATCCTGCATGAAGCCGGCATCGCCGGTTTCCGAACGCCGGAAAGCTGCGCCGACGCGGTCCACGCCTATCTCAACTGGCACAAGCCCGCCGTGGCCCCGGACCTGCAAGAGGCGGAACTGGCCGAAGCACGGCGTATTGCGGCCGGGACCAACGACTGGGACGAAGTCAAGGCCAGCGCGCTGTTTGCGGCGCTCGGCGTCCCGGTTGCCGAAAGCCGGGTGATTACGGTCGCAGGCGGCGCGGTGGAGCCGGTCTCCGGCCCTGCGGCGGTGAAATGCCTTTCGCCCGACATCCTGCACAAGTCCGACGCCGGGCTGGTGGCGCTGGGCGTCTCGCCCGAGGCGGTGGCCGGCGTGGCCGGCGACATCCTCCGCAAGGCCCGTGCGGCCTTCCCCGATGCGCGCCTGGAAGGCGTGCTGGTCCAGAAAATGGAGGCGGGGCTGGCCGAGGTCATCCTTGGCTACCGCAAGGACCCGGAAGTCGGTCCGGTTGTCGTGCTCGGCATGGGCGGCATCACCGCGGAATTGCGGCCGAGCATCTCGGTCCGCATCGCGCCCGTCGATGCCGCAACCGCGCAGGAAATGATCGCCGAAGTGCCTGAACTCAGAAAACTGGCGGGGTTCCGCAATTTGCCGAAGGGGGATCTTGCGGCCTTGGCCGAAGCGATCGCCCGTTTTTCGCGGCTCGCCGTGGTGGGAGGAGACATCGCGGAGGCCGAAATCAATCCATTGATCATCAGGGAGGAAAATCATGGTGTCGTTGCAGTCGATGGGCTTGTCGCCCGCTGAAGGAACATATCGCCGTAGAAACATTCTTATCGCAGGTCTGGTGCTGGGCCTCGGCCTTGCCGCCGGGCGGGTGCCGGCCCAGGCGCAGGAATATCCGGATCGCGTGATCCAGGTGATCGTGCCTTTCCCGCCGGGTGGCGGCACAGACACGGTTTCGCGCGCCGTCTCCGATTTGATGGGACGCGATCTGGGCCAGCCGCTGATCGTCGAAAACCGCGGTGGGGCCAATGGCGCCATCGGCACGCAAATGGCCGCCGCGGCGGAGCCCGATGGCTATACGCTCTATATCGGCAATCTTGGGACGATGGCGATCACGCCGAATCTCGACCCCAATGTGCACTACGATCCTTTGAAGAATTTCGTCGCGATCACCCAGATCAACGCGTCGTCCACGGTTCTGGTGGTCAACCCGAAGCTCGGCATAAAGACCTTCGAGGAGTTCGTCGCCTATGCGAAGGCCAATCCGGGCAAGCTGAACTACGCGTCCAGCTCACCGGCAACTATCCTGCCGATGGAAATGCTGAAGCAGATGGCGGGTCTCGATCTGGTCCACATTCCCTACAAGGGTTCCGGCCCGGCCATGACCGACATTCTCGCCGGCCATGTCGACGTAATGTTCGGGGGCGCGCTTGCCACCGTTCCACACGTCAAGAGCGGCGCGCTGATCGGCCTTGCGGTCGCGGGATCGACGCGCACCAAGGTGCTGCCGGACCTGCCGACGGTCGCCGAAAGCGGCTACCCGGACTTCGCCGCCGACTCCTGGAACGGCATTTTCGCGCCCGCCGGCACGTCTCCCGAAATCATCGCCAAGCTCAACAAGGCAGCGGTCGTTGCCCTGAAGGACCCGGACGTGGCTGCCCGCATGGAGAACGAAGGCGCGGTCGTGATCGCGAATTCGGCCGAGGACTTTGCGGCCTATGTGACTGCCGAACACGCCAAGTGGAAAGCCGTGATCGCGGCGCTGCCCGGCGACATCAAGCTGGACTGATGGAGAGCGGACATGGCGTTGCCAGTTGAAAATGCCGCCGTCGCGGCCGGAGCGGACAGCCTCAGCGGCATCCTGGCGCGTCATGTCGCGCGCATCGATTGCGTCGATCTGGACGGGACGGTGATCCATGCCTTCCGGCGGGCCATGGTGGACTATTTCGCCTGCGCCTTTGCCGGCGCGGACATGCCCGTCACGCAGGCGCTTCATGCCTGGGCTGCGGCGGAGGGCGGGCGCACGGTTGCCTCCGTCATCGGAAAGCAGACCCGGCTGCCGGCGGCACAGGCGGCCTTCGTCAACGGAGCGGCGGCGCATGCCCTCGACTTCGATGACGGTCATACCCGCGGCTCCGCCCATCCGGGCGGGGTGATCTTTTCCGCCGCGCTGGCCGTGGCGGAAAAGCGTGGCGCCACGGCCAGCGAGCTGATTGCCGGCGTGGTCGCCGGCTATGATGTGATGCTGCGCATCGCCTCGACGATGCATCCGGCGTCGGCGCGACAGGGCTGGCACAACACGGCGGTTGCCGGCGTCTTCGGCGCGAGCGCCGCCGCCGGGCGCATCGCCGGCCTTTCACCAGCGCAACTGCGTGACGCATTGGGGCTGGCGGCGAGTTTCGCGGGCGGGCTCCGCCAGTACCTCTCGGACGGCGCGGAAGTAAAACGCCTCCATCCCGGCAAGGCAGCACGGGATGGCATCGTTTGCGCCGAGCTCGCGCAGGCGGGCATTTCCGGTGCGATCGAATGCCTCGAAGGGGCCGATGGCCTGTTGCGGGCCATGGTGGACAGGCGGATCGACCATGACGCGCTTCTGGCCGGGCTGGGGCAGGATTTCCTGATCAGCGCGGCCTATTTCAAGCCCTATCCCTGCTGCCGGCATTTCCACGCCGCTATCGATGCGACGCTGGCTTTGCGGTCCGAGGAACGGCTGGAATCAGGCGAGGTCTCAGAAATCGACATCGGCCTCTACCAGGTCGGCGCCCATGGCCACGATCACCGCACGGCAAACAACCTGCTTGAAGCGCAGATGAGCGCCCCTTGCGCGGTCGTCCGAGCCTTGATCCATGGTCGTCTGAATGCGGCCGACTTCGAGCCCTCGGCCTTCGTCGGGAGCGAACCGCAGCGCCTGTTGCAGGCAACGCGCGTTCACGTCGATGCGGATTGCGAGCGGCTCTACCCCAACGTGCGCAGCGGTGTCGTGACGATTACGCTGAAGGATGGTCGGCGGCTCGAACGCCGCGTTCTCAATCCTCGGGGCGAAACGGCCGATCCGCTGACGGATGACGACCTCAGCCGGAAGTTCACCGACAACGTGCCGGGCCGCATCGGCGAGGAGAAGGCAGGGCGGCTTCTTGAGCGCATCTGGGCGATGGACTGCCAGAGCGATCTCTCCGGCTTCTTCCCACTGCTGGCCCCATGAAGGATGAAACGCAATTGACAGAGCACAATCTCGCGCAGTCGCCGCACGGGCGTTTTCTGGAACACGCCGCGCGTGGTGAACTGGCTTTCCAGCGTGACGGGAAGGGCGAGGCCTTCTTTCCCCCGCGTCTCGTCTCGCCGAAGGACGGCACCGATCCCGTCTGGGTCGTTTCGGCCGGGGTGGGCACCATCCATTCGCTGACGCTGGTGCGCCACAAGGGTGAGCCGCCCCTTGCGCTGGCGATGATCGATCTCGACGAGGGCTTTCGACTCATGAGCCAGGTCGACAGCAATCACCCCGAAAGCCTGCAGATCGGAGACAGGATGCAGGTCGCCTTTCGCCCGCTGGCGGAGGGACAGCCACCCATGCCCGTCTTCAAACCCTTGGAGAAGAGCACATGACTCGTGCGAAACGCGGCAGCGTCGCCGTCGTCGGCGCAGCGGAATCCGATCTTGGTCGGGTCGCCGACCATATGACGCCGATCGACCTGATGGCGCAGGCGGTGCAGCGCGCGTTGGCCGATTGCGGCCTGCGGCTGCAGGATGTCGACGGGCTTTTTGCCGCGACCTCGCAGGTGCGCATGGCGCCGCTGGCTCTCGCGGAATATCTCGGCATCCGCCTCGCCTACTTCGACGGCACCAATATCGGCGGCTCGTCCTTCATGTCGCACCTCGCCCATGCCCATGCGGCGATCGAGGCCGGGCTCTGCTCCGTCGCGGTCATCGCCTATGGCAGCACGCAGCGCTCCGTCAGCCGGGCCGCGGCCTCTCCGCGCGAATACAATGCCTGGGAAACGCCCTACCGCCCGATCCTGCCGACCTCGGCCTATGCCATTTCGGCGGCACGGCACATGCATCTTTACGGCACCACCCGCGAGCAACTCGCCGAGGTGGCGGTGGCCGCGCGGCAATGGGCGCTGTTGAACCCCAAGGCCTGGGAGAAGGAACCGCTGACGATCGACGACGTGCTTTCGGCACGCATGGTCAGCGATCCCCTGACCGTGCGCGACTGCTGCCTTGTCACCGATGGCGGCGGAGCGCTGGTGCTGGTCTCGGCGGAAAAGGCCAAGGACTTGGACGTCGCTCCGATCTACGTGCTGGGCCATGGCGAGACGCTGAGCCACGCCTCGATCTCGTCGATGGAGGACCTGACGGTGACCGGAGCGGCGCTGTCGGGGCCGCAAGCCTTTGCCATGGCCGGGGCGACGCCCGCCGACATGGACGTCACGATCCTCTACGACGCCTTCACCATCACACCGATCCTGTTCCTCGAAGACCTCGGCTATTGCCCGAAGGGGGAGGGCGGACGGTTCGTGACGGGCGGAGCGATCGCACCGGGCGGTACTTTCGCCCTCAACACCAATGGCGGCGGCCTCTCCTACTGCCATCCCGGCATGTACGGCATGCTCGGCATGATCGAGGCCGTGCAGCAGCTGCGCGGCCGGAGCGGCGCACGGCAGGTCTCCGATGCGAAGATGGCACTGGCTCATGGCAATGGCGGGGTGCTCTCAAGCCAGTGCACCGTCATCTTCGGCACGGCCGATACAGTCTAGGAAGGAATCAACATGCTTGAAGGCAAGGTCGCCGTCGTCACCGGAGCGGGGCGCGGAATAGGACGGGACATCGCGCTGACCATGGCGCGCGAGGGCGCGAAGGTCGTCGTCAACGACCTCGGCGTGCAACTCGACGGGACCGATGGTGCCGTCAATCCGGCCGAGGATGTCGTCGCCGAAATCCGCGCGGCCGGAGGTCAGGCCGTGGCGAATTCGGACAGCGTCGCCACCTGGGAAAGCGCGCAGCGCGTGGTCGAGAGCGCCGTGGATGCCTTCGGGCGCATCGATTGCGTGGTGAACAATGCCGGCATCCTGCGCGACGTGATGTTCCACAAGATGCCGCCCGAGGACTGGGATCTGGTGATCCAGGTCATGCTGAACGGCGCCTTCTATATGAGCCGGGCCGCGATCCCGCATTTCCGCGCGCAGGAAAGCGGCGCCTTCGTGCACATGATCTCCGCCTCCGGCCTTGCCGGCAACTACGGCCAGGTGGCCTATGCCGCCGCGAAGGCCGGCATGGTGGGCCTGTCCAAATCCATCGCCATCGACGCGCAGAAATACAATGTGCGTTCGAATTGCGTCGCCCCTTCGGCCTGGACGCGAATGACGAATTCGATCCCCGAGACCGAAGCGAACAGAGCCCGGATCGCGCAACGCAAGCAGGTCACGCCGGACAAGAACGCGCCGCTGGTGGCCTATCTCGCCAGCGACCAGGCAAAGGACGTGAACGGCCAGATCTTCGCGACCCGCATGAACGAGATCTTCCTGATGGGGCAGTCGCGGCCGATCCGCAGCATTCACCGCAGCGAGGGATGGACGCCGGAGACGGTCGCCCACCACGCGATCCCCGCGCTCAAGGCCAACTTCTATCCCATCGACCGGAACCAGGACGTTTTCTGCTGGGATCCGGTCTGAACTGAACCGAGCGACAAGCGAGGGAGGAAAAAATGAAACAGAAGAGAGGGAACGTTGACGTCGAAAGCGGCGTCTTCTTCACGGTGACGGGGCTGGTCACCATGCTGCTGTCGATTCACTATTCATTCGGTTCCGCCGCCCGCATGGGGCCGGGCTTTTTCCCGATCATCCTCAGCGCCATGCTGACGGTGCTCGGCCTGGCGATCCTCGTCTCGGGCCTGCGTGACCGCAATCCCGTGGCGCCGGCGCCGTTCGATGTGAAGAGCGTTGTGATCATCTGCACGGCCGTGGTGCTTTTCGGCTTGCTGCTGATGCGGGCCGGGCTGTTGATCACCGTGCCGCTGACGGTCTTCGTGGCCTCCTTCGCCCAGCACGAGATGAAATGGAAACAAACGCTTGTGATCGCCTTGGCACTGACGGCCTTCACCTGGCTGGTGTTCATCGCGGGGCTCGATCTTCGTATTCCCCTGCTGCCGAGGTTTGTCTGAAATGGAAATCCTGTCACATCTGGCGCTGGGTTTTTCCGTCGCCCTTTCGTTCGAGAACCTGCTGTACTGCATGTTCGGCGTCATCGTCGGCACGGCGATCGGCGTGCTTCCAGGGCTTGGGCCGCTCGCGACGATCGCCATGCTCCTGCCGCTCACCTACACCCTGGAGCCGACCTCCGCCCTGATCATGCTGTCGGGGATCTACTATGGTGCCCAATATGGCGGCTCGACCACCGCCATCCTGGTCAACCTGCCAGGGGAATCCGCCTCGGTCGTCACCTGTCTCGACGGCCACAAGATGGCGTTGAACGGGCGGGCCGGATCCGCACTTGCCATCGCCGCGCTCGGCTCGTTTTTTGCCGGAACGGTTGGAACCGCGCTCATCGCCGGCTTCGCGCCGGTGCTCGCAACCTTCGCCTTCAACTTCGGTCCTGCCGAATATTTTGCGCTGATGGTTCTGGGCCTGGTGGCTGCCGTCACGCTGGCGCATGGCTCGCTGTTGAAGGCGCTCGCCATGGTGGTCTTCGGTCTCGTCCTCGGCTGCATCGGTATCGACGTGAACAGCGGCGTGGCCCGGCTGGATTTTGGTTTCCTGGAACTCGCCGACGGGATCGAATTCGTGGCCATCGCGATGGGCGTGTTCGCCTTCACCGACATCATCGTGAACTGGCGCAAGAAGCAGCAGGAACCCGTTCTGGCGGCGAAGGTGACTTCGCTCATGCCGAGCCGCGAGGAGTTCAAGGAAAGCTGGCCCGCCGCCATTCGCGGAACGGCGCTCGGTTGTGTGCTCGGCCTCCTGCCGGGCGGCGGTGCGACCCTCTCTTCCTTCGCCTCCTACACGATCGAAAAGCGCGTTTCGCGCCACCCGGAGAGGTTCGGGCATGGCGCGCCGGCAGGCGTCGCCGGCCCGGAATCGGCAAACAATGCCGGCTCGCAATCCTCCTTCATCCCGATGCTGACGCTCGGCATTCCCTCCAACGGCGTCATGGCGTTGATGATCGGCGCAATGATGATCCACGACATCGTGCCTGGGCCGCAGATCATGACCGAGAATGCCCCGATGTTCTGGGGGCTCGTCGTCTCGATGTGGATCGGCAACCTGATGCTGCTGGTACTGAACCTGCCGATGGTCGGGATCTGGGTGAAGCTCCTGCGCGTGAAGTATGACGTGCTGGCGCCGCTGATCCTGATATTCTGCCTGATCGGCCTCTACAGCATCCACAACCAGTCCTTCGAGATCTACCTTGCCGCGATCTTTGCCGTGGTGGGCTATCTCTTCAAGCGCATGAACTGCGAGCCGGCGCCGCTGCTTCTGGGCTTCATCCTCGGGCCGATGATGGAGGAGAACCTGCGGCGGGCGCTGCTCCTGTCGCGCGGCAGCGCGATGACCTTCATCGAGCGGCCCATCTCGGCCGGCCTGCTGGTTGTGTCCGCGCTTATCCTCGCGGTAGTCCTGTCGCCGGCGCTGCGGCGCAAGCGCGAGGAAGTCTTTGCAGAGGAAGAGGCATGAGGTCCGCATCCCATCGTCCCCAGGCCCGGCCATGAAGCGGACAGCCTATCTGGCGCGGCTGGCGCTCAGCCTCGCAATCGGGGCCTGCGGCGGGACGGCGTTCTACCTGCTGTCGCTGCCTCTGCCCTGGATGCTCGGTGCCATGTCCACCGTTCTCGTGGCGGCGCTTTTGCGGTTGCCCGTCGTCTCCGCACGACGCATTCGCCCGCCGATGGCGGCCGTGATCGGCGTCATGCTCGGCAGTTCCTTCAGTCCGGACATGCTGGGGCGGCTGGACGACTGGGTGCCGGTCACGCTAGCGGCCGTGGCGGCGACGGTGCTGACGGGCGCTGCCGGATATCTCTACCTGCGCCATGTAGCGAAGCTCGATCCGGTCACCGCCTATTTCGCGGGCATGCCTGCGGGCGTTTACGAGATGACCGCCCAGGGTGGCCTTGCCGGCGGCGACGAGCGGCGCATCGCGCTGGTGCAGGCGACGCGGGTTTTCCTCGTGGTCTTCACCGTGCCGATGGTGCTGAACCTGTTCCTGCATTTCGGCTCTACGGGCGGCCTGTCGCTGCAGAATGGGCATGGCGCGCTCTCGCTCGCCGACATCGCCATCCTCGTCGTCTGCGGTGCTGTCGGCTGGCCGTTGGCAAAAGCATTGCACCTGCCCAATCCACCGCTGATCGGCCCCATGCTGGTCAGTGCCGTTGCGCATGCGGTCGGGCTGACCGAGGGTGCGCCACCCTATCTGCTGGTCTCCATGGCCCAGGTCGTGCTCGGCACCACCATCGGCGGCCAGTTTCTGGGCTCCGACCGGGGCTTGCTGTTCGGCTCGGCCCTGCACAGCCTTGTTCTCGTGCCGGTCATGGTCGCGATTGCCGCTCTTGCCGCCTGGGGCGTTGCGCGATGGTCGGGCGGCGGTTATCCGGCGACCTTCCTGGCTCTCGCGCCGGGCGGCACGACGGAAATGTCGCTCGTCGCCCTGGCGATCAAGGCGGAGGTGGCATTGGTCGTCTTTCACCAGATCGTGCGGCAGATTTGCATTCATATGTTCGCGCCCGCCGTGTTCCGCTCCATCCAAAGGCCTTGATCGCCGTCGCGCTTTCCGAACCGCGCGGATGTGCTTACGGTGTCGCGCGAGACCAACCGTGGAGCATGTTTTGGAACTCAGGCAGCTGAAATATCTGGTGACGGCCGTTGAATGTGGCAGCTTGGGAAAGGCCGCGTCACAGCTTGGAATGGCAACGTCGGCGTTGAGCCAGCAGATCAGCCGCCTCGAAAGCGAGCTTTCCACCCGGCTCCTCGTGCGCGGTGCCTCGGGTGTCACGCCCACGGAGGCAGGTGCCGCCTTCTGCCGGCATGCGACGCTGGCCCTCAGGCATGTCGATGCCGCGGCGGCCACCGCGCAAGGGGCGCGGCTTTCGGGCATGGTCTCGCTGGGACTGGCCCCGACCACGGCGTCGGTCCTGGCCCTGCCGCTCATCAAGGCCATGGCAAGGCGCCATCCGAACATTCGTCTTCAGCTTGTGGAGGGCATGTCGGGCCATCTGGCCGGGATGTTGAAACTGCGCCAGATCGATCTGGCCGTGCTGTTCAACGCCGAATCCGTGACCTTTGCAAAAACTGAGGCAATCCCCCTGCTCGACGAGAGCCTTTTTCTCATCGGCGCACCGGTGGAAGGCAAGGGAGAACCCGCAGGCGAGCCCGTTACCCTGGCAGAACTGTCGGGGCTTCCCCTTATCCTGCCCAGCAGGACGCACGGTCTTCGCGCAAGCCTCGATCGCTCGTTCAGCGCCGCCGATATCGTTCCTAACATCGCGATGGAAATCGACTCCCTGGCCGTGATCATGGAGGCCGTGACGGAAGGGTTGGGTTATACGATACAGCCCGGAGCAGCCCTTGCCCGCCCGTCCACATCGGCGCTCGTTGTCCGGCCCGTGTCCGACGAGGGAGCCCGGCGAACCAATCTGCTGGTGAGCCTTCCGGAGCATGAGCTGTCTCCCGCGGCCCTCGCGCTGCGTGCGCAGCTGCGTAAGGTCGTCGGCGGGCTCGTGCGTGACGGGCGATGGATGGGCGCTACTCTTCACGAATCGTGAAGCCGACTTCAGTCTTCGATGATGGTCGATATCCGGTGCGTTCCCTAAAGGTTGGTCGAAACCTTTGAGGAGACACGCATCGTGGTCGATGTTCTGATTGTCGGGGGCGGCAATGCTGCGCTTTGCGCCGCCCTGATGGCGCGCGAAGCGGGCGCCTCCGTGCTGATGCTCGAAGCCTCGCCGAAGGACTGGCGCGGCGGCAACTCCCAGCACACCCGCAATCTCCGGTGCATGCACGATGCGCCGCAGGACGTGCTGGTCGAGGCCTATCCCGAGGAAGAATACTGGCAGGACCTTCTCAAGGTCACCGGCGGCGAGACCAACGAACCTCTGGCGCGTCTCGTGATCCGCGCCTCGTCGAACTGTCGGGACTGGATGCGCCGCCACGGCGTTCGGTTCCAGCCGCCGCTGTCGGGCGCGCTGCATGTGGCGCGCACCAACGCGTTCTTCATGGGCGGCGGCAAGGCCCTGGTCAACGCCTACTACCGAAGCGCCGAGGCTCTTGGCGTGAAGGTCCGCTACGAGACGCCTGTTACCGAGATGCTGCTCGATGGCGACCGGTTCGTCGGCGTCGTCACGGAAGCCGGTGAAAGGATCACCGCGAAAGCCTGTGTTCTCGCCGCCGGCGGTTTCGAATCCAATCGCGAATGGCTGCGCGAAGCTTGGGGCCGCAACGATCGCGGCGAGTGGCCGGCGGACAATTTTCTCATCCGTGGCACGCGCTTCAACCAGGGCGTTCTCCTGAAGGCCATGATGAAGGCCGGTGCCGATATGATCGGCGATCCCTCGCAGGGCCACTGCGTCGCCATCGATGCGCGTGCACCGCTCTACGACGGCGGCATCTGTACCCGCATCGACTGTGTCTCGCTCGGCGTCGTCGTCAATCGGGAAGGTGAGCGGTTCTATGACGAGGGCGAGGACTTCTGGCCGAAGCGCTACGCGATCTGGGGTCGTCTCGTTGCCCAGCAGCCCGACCAGATCGCCTATTCGATCATCGACCGGAAGGTTGTCGGGCGCTTCATGCCGCCGGTCTTTCCCGGCGTGGTCGCCGACAGCCTGCCGGAGCTGGCCGCAAAGCTGGAGCTTCCCGTCGAGACCTTCATGGAGACGCTCGACGGCTATAACGCTGCCTGTCAGCCCGGCACCTTCAACCACACGGTCCTGGACGACTGCATGACGGAAGGCGTGGCGCCGGCCAAGACCCACTGGGCGCAGAAGATCGATACGGCCCCCTTCTATGCCTATGCGCTGAGGCCCGGCATTACGTTTACCTACCTCTCGCTCAAGGTCGATGACACCGCGGCCGTGCGGTTCGCGGACAAGCCGAGCCCCAACCTGTTCGTGGCAGGCGAGATGATGGCGGGCAATGTGCTCGGCAAGGGATACACGGCCGGCGTCGGCATGAGCATTGGCACGGCCTTCGGGCGCATCGCCGGAACGGGCGCGGCCGCCGCGGCTCGCGCCGCGCACACGATCGGGAGACACTGACATGGCCGCCATCGACACGCTGATGGACCTCGCCGGCAAGGCGGAACGGGAGCTCGATGCCAATGTTGCGGAGGTCGATCGCATCCTCCACATCTGCAATGCCTGCCGCTACTGCGAGAGTTTCTGCGCGGTGTTTCCCGCCATGACGCGACGGCTGGATTTCAACGTCGCGGATGCCCACTACCTCGCTAATCTCTGCCACAACTGTTCGGCCTGCCTCTATGCCTGCCAATACGCGCCCCCGCACGAATTCGGCGTGAATGTTCCCAAGGCCTTGGCGCAGGTACGGCGCGATACCTATATCGAATATGCCTTCCCGAGGGTCTTCGGTGAACTCTATCGCTGCAACGGCCTGACCGTCGCCATGGCGGTCAGCCTCGGCGTCGCGGCTTTCCTCATCGCCACCATCCTGATCAAGGGCAGTCTGTTCGTGCCGGGCCTCGAAGGCGAGTTCTATGCGATCTTCCCGCACAATACGCTCGCCCTCGTGTTCGGCGCGGCGTCACTGTTCTCGGTCGTCGCACTGGCGATCGGCGTCACGCGCTTCTGGCGTCAGGTTTCCGAGCCCGGAAAGCCTGTGGCGATGCCCGCCGCCGTCGGGGAAGCGGCGAAATCGGCGCTGACGCTGCAATATCTCGGCGGCGGGCATGGCGATGGCTGCAACAACAAGGACGACGCCTTCACGCTCTGGCGCCGGCGGTTCCACCATTTCACCTTCTACGGTTTCATGCTGTGCTTCGCGTCCACGTCGGTGGCGACGCTCTACCACTATCTCTTCGGCCTGGAAGCGCCGTATCCGATCTTCAGCCTTCCAGTGATCCTTGGAACACTCGGCGGCATCGGCCTTCTCATCGGTCCAGCCGGCCTGTTCTGGCTGAACATGCGCCGCAACCCGCTGCAGATGGACGACAGACAGAAGACCATGGACCGCGGCTTCATCGCGCTGCTGTTCTTCATCAGCCTGACCGGCTTGGCGCTGCTCGCCTGGCGCGACAGCCCCGCGATGCCGCTGCTGCTGGCCATCCATCTCGGCTTCGTGATGGGGCTGTTCGTGACGCTGCCCTACGGAAAATTCGCCCATGGCATCTTCCGCTGCGCGGCCCTTCTCAAGCACGCAATCGAGAAGCGGCGGCCGAACCCCGTGCAGGCCGGAGCGGATTGACGCGTGAAGGCGGGGCGCCCTTCCGGGGCGGCTCCAAGGTCTGACCTGCACCTTGAAACACCCGGCTTCGGAGCGAAGCCGGGTGTTTCAGTTTTCATCATTCGATATCGGTTTCGTTCTGACCCGCACGGCGCTTGCACGGCCTTTGCGGGCCTTATGGCGTTCATGCCGAGGCCCTCAAAGGAGGCTCGTTCATCTATAGCAAATAGACATACACTTATGCAGTCTATTAGGTTGGTTAATAGTCTCCCCACCTCAATGATGGGCTCACGATCTTCAAAGGGGAAAGCATTCATGGGGCGCAATGGTATGAATGCCGTGGATATTGAAATCCAATGGCAGCGGCTGATTTCCTTCCTTTCGGAGGCCGCTCTGACCATCGTCAAGACGTCTTTTTCCAAGATCGTCAGCGAAGGCGGCGACTTTGGTTGTCTTCTGTACGACCGGGAAGGGCGGATGATCGCGCAGGACACCGGGGTGTCCAGCAAGCTCGCGCCGTCGCCGCGCACCGTGACCGCGATCCTTCAACGTTTCGGGACAGACGACATCAGCGAAGGCGATGTCTTCATCACCAATGATCCCTGGCTATGCTGCGGACATCTCTACGATATTTCGGTGATCAAGCCGCTGTTCCATCACGGCCGGCTGGTCGGTTTCGCTGAGACGATGGCGCATGTGCCCGACATCGGCGGCAGCCTTTCCAGCGACGCCCGCGAAGTGTTCGAGGAGGGGCTGAGCCTGCCCGTCGTCCACCTGCTGCGCGGCGGGCATGACGTGCCCGAGGTCTGGGCGCTGATCCGCGCCAATGTGCGCGTGCCGGACCAGCTGGAGGGCGATATCCGAGCCTTCATCGCCGCCTTGTATCTCGACCAGCGCCGGGTCACGGCGTTCCTGGAGGACAACGGGCTGGAGGATCTGCAACCCATCGCGGACGAAATCATCACGCGATCCGAAGCTGCGATGCGTGCGGGGTTGCTGGCGACCATCCCGGCCGGAAAACACCGCAACACAATCCTGCTGGATGGCGTGGAAACCGACGAGCCGCTGTCGGTCTCGGTCTCGATCGAACGGCATGAGGACGGATCGGTGACCGTCGATTATGACGGCACCGGCCCGCAAAGCGCCGTCGGCATCAACTGCACCGAGGCCTATACGGAAGCCTGGACGGCCTATGCCATCCGCTGCATCGTCGCGCCGCACATTCCTTATAATGCGGGGCTGCTGAGCCCGGTGCGGCTGAAAGCGCCGTCTGGCACCTTTCTCAATGCCCGCCACCCCGCGCCGGTGCGCATGAAATCCTCGACCGGGAACTTCATCCCGGCCGCGATATTCGGCGCGCTCGCCGAGGTCGCCCCGGATCGGATGATCGCGGAATCGGGCATCAAATGCGTGATCCGTTGCTTCGGGACCGACGCGCAGGGCCGCAACATCGCCGAGACCCCGCATTTCATGGGCGGTCTCGGCGCACGTTCCAGCAAGGACGGCGTGTCCTGCATGTCCTTCCCCGCCGCCGGCGCCGAGACGCCAGTGGAAATGCTGGAAAATTCCCTGCCCCTGACGGTGACGCACAAGTCGCTGATTTCGGACTCGGGTGGTGCGGGGCGATATCGCGGGGGGCTTGGCCAAAGCATAGGCCTGCGCTGCGAAAGCGACCGGCCGCTCAGCGTGCTGGTGCAAAACATCAAGGTCCATACGCTGGCCGCCGGCTATGCCGGTGGTGGTGCGGGCGGGCAAGGGTACAACCGGCTCGGTGGACGGACGTTGCCGGGGAAAACGCAGGTCCGGCTCTCCCTGGGCGACGAGCTGGAAATCGGCCTGTCTGGCGGCGGCGGTATGTCCGATCCCCATCGCAGGCCACTGGCCGAGGTACTGGCCGACGTCGCCGAAGGCTGGGTGAGCCGCGAGGCCGCCGCCACCCAATACGGCGTCGCACTGCACCCGGACGGCACTGTCGACGAGGTCGAAACCCTCCGGCTGCGCGAACCGACCGCCGCCTCTGCCGCCCTTCTTGAGAGAGTCTGACATGTATCGTCTGGGTATCGACATCGGCGGAACGTTCACCGATCTGGTTCTGGTCAATGCAATTACAGGCGACCAGCTCCTGGGCAAGGTCCTGACCACGCCCGAAAATCCTTCGCTGGGTGCGCTGGATGGTGTGAAGCGCCTGCTTGAAGACGCCGGCATCGAGGCGGGCGATCTGCGGCATGTGATCCACGGCACCACGCTGGTGATCAACGCGCTGATCGAGCAAAAGGGTGCGCGCACGGGTCTGCTCACCACGCGTGGCTTCCGCGATATTCTGGAAATGCGCCGCGGCAAGCGCTTCGACATCGACGACCTGTTCATCGAAGTGCCGTCACCGCTGGTTCCGCGCAGCCGCGTCGGCGAGATCGCCGAACGGATGGACCACAGCGGCCGCGCGATCGAGCCGTTGGACGATGTCCATGCACGGGCCGCCGTCGACGCGATGGTCGCGCAGGGGGTCGAGGCGATCGCCGTCTCGTTCTTGCATGCCTACCGCAACGGCGCGCACGAGGAGCGCGTGCGCGAGATGATCCGCGAAGTAGCACCCGATGTCGCGGTCAGCCTGTCGTCCGAGGTATCGCCCGACGTTCGGGAATACGAGCGCACGTCGACGACCGTGGCGAATGCCTATACCCAGCCGATCATGCGCCGCTATCTCGATCGCATGGCCGAGGAACTGGCTCGCACGGGATACAACCACGACCTCTATCTGATGCTCTCGGACGCAGGCCTGACCACGGTTGATACGGCAACCGCATTCCCGATCAGGCTGATGGAGTCCGGCCCGGCGGGCGGGGCGGTCACCGCGCGCTACTATAGCGAGTTGCTGGGGCGGCCCAACCTCGTGGCCTTCGACATGGGCGGCACCACCGCCAAGATCATGTTCATCGCCGATGGCGAGATCATAACTGCCGACGAGCTGGAAACCGCGCGCCGTTACCGGTTCAAGCGGGGAAGCGGGATTCCGATCCGCATCCCGGTTGTCGAGATGCTCGAAATCGGCTCGGGCGGCGGCGGCATCGCCGCGTTGAACGAGATGGGGCTGCTGAAGGTCGGTCCGCACAGCGCGGGCGCGCAGCCGGGACCGGCCTGCTACGGGCGCGGTGGCGAATTGCCCACGGTGACGGATGCAAACCTGCTGCTCGGATACCTGAACCCCGATTATTTCCTCGGTGGCCGGATGAAGCTGGACGCGGCTTCGGCTCAAGCGTCGATGGAGCCGCTATGTGCGGCGTCCGGGCTGTCGCCGGAGCGGGTTGCCTGGGGGATCCACGAGATCGTGACCGAGGATATGGCGCAGGCCGCGCAGTTGCATCTTCTGGAACGCGGGGTCGATCCCCGAAAATTCGCGCTGCTGGCCTTTGGCGGTGCAGGGCCGCTGCATGCCTGCGGGCTAGCCCGCAAGCTCGGCATTTCCGAAGTCATCATTCCGTATGCCGCCGGTGTCGCCTCGGCCTTCGGCTTCCTGGCAGCGCCCCTGTCGATCACGCTGATGCAGGGCCATCCGACCGCGCTGAAGGGCGCGGACACCGCGGCGATCAACGCTCTGCTGGCGCGGCTGGAGGAAAAAGGCCGCCGCTTCCTGAAGGATGCCGGGGTGGCGGATGGCGAAATCCGGCTGCGCCGCTTCGCCTCGCTGCGCTATCGCGGCCAAAGCTCGGAACTGAAGATCACGCTCTCGAACGCGGCGTTGGACGAGGCGACGATGGACGACCTGACGACGGCCTTTTCGGACGAATTCGAACGGGTCTACGGAAGGGCCAACCGGCGCGTCGGGGTCGAAGCCCTGAACTGGCAGGTCCAGGTCAGCGGACCCAAGCCGCAACTCGCAACCGCCCAGGCCGTGGCGCGCGCAACAAACCCTAGCGTGGGCGAGCGCATGGCCTATTTCGCTGCGGCCGGCGGTCGGCTGCCGACATCCGCCATCCCGCGCAGCATCCTCAAACCTGGCATCGAACTGCGCGGCCCACTGCTCATCGAGGAAGATGAGTCCACGACCGTGATCCCGCCAGACACCACACTGACAGTCGACGAGTATTTTAATCTCATTATCAAACTGGATCCGAAGCAGCACTGAAAATTCACATCGTTTCCTGGGAGGAGAAACCATGCACGAACATTTTAAGACGGAAAGATCAGCCACCACCCTCGCAGCGGTCGCCTTGGCGATCGCCATGGGGGGCTATTCGAGCCAGCCGGCTCTGGCCATGGACGAGGCGACGCTGGAGGCGGCGCGACAGGAAGGTTCCGTCGTCATCTACAGTGCCTCCCCGTCCGAATTGCTCGATTCGCTGACGAAGGCCTTCAACGCCAAATATCCGGGGATCACGGCCGAATATTACCGTGCAGGATCCTCGCAGGTTTACGAACGCCTGATCGCCGAGCAAGACGCCAATCGCGTCAACGGCGACATCATCCATGTGTCCGACGTCGGCACGATCGCCGAACTGAAGGAAGCCGGGCGTCTCGTGCCCTATGCTTCGAGCGAATACGCGGCCTATGATCCGCAATATGTGGATCCGGACAAGACCTGGTTCGTGGCCCGCGCCCACTTCCTCAACATCGCTTACAATGCGGGACAGGTGTCCGACGCGGATGCGCCCAAATCGCTTCGCGACCTGGCCGATCCCAAGTTCAATGGCAAGGTCGGCATCATGGACGTGCGCCTGGCCGGTGGCGCCTACACCTGGCAATATGCGGTGTGGAAACTCTATGGACCTGAATTTTTTGCCGAAATGGCCAAGAACGAGCCCAAGCTGTTTCCGGGCCACGGCCCGATCAACGACAGGATTATCACCGGCGAGCTGCTGGTCGGCGTCAGCCTGAACTACATGACCGACGAGGCGATCCTGGAGAAGGGCGCGCCCATCAAGGCGCTCTTCCCGACGGACGGCGCGCCGATGATCTGGAGCCCGGTCGGCATCGTGGCCAAAGCGCCGCACCCGAATGCGGCCAAGGTGATGATGGACTTCCTGGCCTCGCCCGAGGGCCAGCAGATCTTCAACTCGCAATATTCCTATTCGCTGCACCCCGCAGTGAAGCCGCGCGAAGGCATGGTGCCGCTGAGCGACATCAAGGTTCTGGACATGCCGCTTGCCGACATGATCGCGCAGCAGAACACCGTGCAGACCACCGTGCGCAGCGCCTGGGGTTACTGATGAAGACGGAGGGTTTGGGCGCCACGCGGCAACTGGCGCGGCATCTGGCGGATTTGCGCCTCGACGCCATTCCCGCCTCGGCGGTGGAGCGGGCAAGGCTGCTGCTCCTCGACGGGCTGGCCTGCCTGGTGCTGGGCACGCGCGGCACGGTGGGGCAGGGCGCCGTCGAGGCCATGCGCCTCCTCGGCGGCCATCCGCACTGCACGGTCTTTGCCGGTACAGGCGATTTCCGCTCGAGCGTTCGCAATGCGGCCTATGCCAATGCCATGACGCTCTACAGTGTGGGGCTGAACGACATTCACAAGCCCTCCACATCCCATCCCGGCGGCTGCATCGTGATGCCGTCGCTGGCCGTCGCCGAATGGCTTGGCCGTGACGGCGGCGATATCCTGACTGCGCTGGTCGCCGGCTATGAAATGAACGCTCGCGTGGGTATCGCCACCGCGCCAAGCCACCGCGAGCGCGGCTTCCACACGACCGGCACCGTCGGCACTTTCGGTGCGACGGCCGCCGCCGGCAACCTGATGGGCCTCAATGCGGACCTGCTGGCCAATGCCTTCGGCGTCGCCGGATCACAGGCGGCGGGCCTCTACGAATTCCATCACGACGGCGCGCTGACCATGGTCTTTCACGCCGGTCGCGCGGCGCAGAACGGGGTCGAGGCCTGCATCCTGGTGCAACATGGACTGACCGGCCCCGCCACCGTGCTGGAGGGCGACAAGGGCTTTTGCCGCGCGCTTTCCGACAGCTATGACCTGGACGTTCTGACCCGCAATCTCGGCGAGCGCTACCTGATCGAGGAGACGAGTTTCCGTCTCTATTACGGCTGCAACTCGACGCTGGCAGCCTCGGCCGCGACGGAGAGGCTGCTGGTCACGCACGGCATCCCGGTCGACGACATTCGCGAAATCGTGGTGCGCTGCCATCCGGTGGTGGAGCGTGACAACAACGATCCCGAGGCCGGCACGCTTCTGGCCGCGCGCCTGAGCATGCAGTTCAATCTGGCGCTGGTGCTCGACCGCGGCTATGTCTGGACGGCCGATATCTATGACGAAGACCTGTGGAGCCCCGCCATCCGGGCACACATGCCCTCCGTTCGGCTGGTCGCGGATGACGCGATGCCGCGCTTTGGCGCCTCGGTCACTGCGCTTTTAAAAGACGGCCGTTCGGTCGAGGAGGTCATCATGTCCCCCTCCGGTGACGCCGACACGCCACCCTCCTTCGACGAGATCGCCACGAAATTCCGCCGCATGGTCGCCCCGGTCGGCGGCGAAGCATCGGCGGAGCAGGTCATCTCGATCGTGGCGGAACTGGAGCGCCATTCGGCAGCGGAGCTGATCGCAGCACTGGCCGATGCCTGCCGGGGGGAACACGCATGAGCGTCAGCGAAAACCGCGACCTGCATCGGCAGGTATCCGGCTCCGGGTGGGGTTTCACCCGGATATCGGGCCAGACGCTGCTGTGCTACGGCCTGATCGCCATTCTATGCCTGCTGGTCGTCTACCCGATGGTGAGCCTGATCTACGGCAGCTTCGCCTCGCACGGCGGTGCGGCCGACGGCGGACTGTCGCTCGCCAATTTCTCGCGCATCTTCACCAGCGGCCAGTTCTGGTTGGCATGGCGCAACACGCTGATCGTCAGCACCGGCTCGATGCTGATCGCCACCGTCAGCGGTGTGGGGGCGGCCTTTCTGATCGCGCGCACCGATATTCCCGGCCGACGTATCTGCGAGGTGCTGGTGACGCTGCCGATCTTCATCTCGCCGTTCATCGGTGCGGTCGCGTGGAGCGGGCTGGGCGCGCCGGAGGTGGGTCTCCTGAACAGGATCTTCGCCGCCATCGGGCTGCCGCTGAGCATCAACATCTACAGCCTCGCCGGCATCGCCATGGTGCTCGGTTTCTACATGACGCCCTATGTGTTCCTGTTCACCTCGGCACCCTTGAAGGCCATCGATTCCTCGATGGAAGAAGCCTCGCGCCTCAGCGGGCAGACGATGTTCCAGACGCTGCTGCGGGTGACCTTTCCGCTGGTCACGCCCAGCATCCTCGCCGCCGGCCTGCTGGTCTTTGTGCTGTCGATGGAGAATTTCGGTGTTCTGGCCGTGCTCGGCATGCCGTCGCAAATCCCCTTCATCCCGACCGAAATTTACCTCAAGGTTGCCTATCCGCCGCCGGACTATGGCTATGCCACGGTGATCTCGATTTCCTTCGTCATCATCACCGCCGTGGCACTGTTGTTGCAGCGCCGGTTCATCGCAGGCCGCACCTATATCTCCGTCAGCGGCAAGAGCTATCGCCCCATGCTGGTCAGCCTCGGACCCTGGCGTTGGGTCGCACTGGGTGGCCTCATCCTGTTCGTGTCCATCTCCACCCTGATGCCGCTCGCCACCATGGTCACCGCGTCGTTCCAGTCTTACTGGACGACCCAGTTCACCAACTTCACCACCATCAACTACGAATCCGTATTCTCACGCGGCCTGTTCTTCCGGGCTGCCTGGAACACGCTGTTCCTGGCCATGGTCGGCGGGCTGATCGCCTGCGTGCTGACCGCCGTAATCGCCTATATCGTGACCTTTTCCCGCGCTTCCGGACGACACACGCTGGATCTCCTGAGCTCGATGACGGTCGGCGTGCCGGGCGTGGTGTTGGGCGTGGCGCTGCTGTGGGCCTGGATACGGGTGCCGTTGCCGATCTACGGCACGATCTGGATCCTGATGATCGCCTATATCACGCGGTTCCTCTCCTTCGGCGTGCGCAACATGTCGGCGGCGCTGACGCAGATCGACGGCGATCTCGAAAATGCCGCGCGGGTCTCGGGCGCCAACAAGACGGTGGCTGCGCTCACCATCACCTTCCCGCTGATCCGCGAGAGCCTGTTGTCGAGCTGGGTGCTCTACTTCATCTCCTTCGTGAAGGAGCTGAACACGTCGGTCCTGCTCTATGCCTTCAATTCCGTCGTGCTGCCGGTGCTGATCTTCGACGCCTATTTCGAGGGGAAATATCCCGAAGTGGCGGCGTTGGGCACGGGAATCTCGCTGTTCATCCTGGCGGTCTATCTGGTTTCCAATTTCATTTTCGGCCTGAAGGTCGGACAAAAGGCAGGGTAGACGCATGCTGCGCCTGAACAATCTTCAAAAATCCTTCGGCAGCTTTCGCGCGGTGGAAAGTGTTTCGCTTAATGTCGGCGAAGGCGAACTCGTCACTTTGCTAGGACCAAGCGGCTGCGGAAAATCCACGACGCTGCGCTGCATAGCCGGGCTGGAAGGGCCGACCGGGGGCGAAATCTGGCTGGGCGATACCTGCGTCTATTCCGCCGAAAAGCGGCTGGACCTGCCGCCGGAAAAGCGTCGCATCGGCATGGTGTTCCAGTCCTATGCGCTGTGGCCGCACATGACGGTCGCCGAGAACGTCGCCTATCCGCTGCTGCGCCAGAAACTCTCCAAGGCCGATCGCGAGGCGCAAGCCATGCAGGCGCTGGAGCTGGTGGGGCTGGCGCATGCGCGCGACACCTCGCCCGGCCGGCTGTCCGGCGGGCAGCAGCAACGCATCGCGCTTGCCCGTGCGCTCGCCTCGCGCTGCCAGATCCTGCTGTTCGACGAACCGCTCAGCAATCTCGACGTGCGGCTGCGCGAACAATTGCGCGGCGAGATTCGCGAGATCCAGCGGCGCCTGGGCATCACCGCGATCTACGTCACGCATGATCAATCCGAAGCGCTGGCAATCTCGGACCGGATCGTGGTGATGGACAAGGGCCTCATCGTGCAGATCGATGGACCGAACGAGCTCTATTCACGCCCGCGGACGCGCTTTGCCGCAAGCTTTCTCGGCAGCGTCAACCTATTACCCGCCACGGTGGCCGACAGCGGGGTGACGGGAGGCCTGGCGCGCTATCGCACCGCCGCCGGCGCGATCGTCGGCGCGCCAGAACGGCCGGATGTCGGCGGTCCGGGCACAGCCGTGCAGTTCGGCATCCGCTCGGAACTCATCCGCCTGGTCGAGGATACCGCATCATTGCCTCCGGGCTGCAACATCTGGCCCGTGACGGTGCGCGACGCGGTCTTCCTCGGCGAAGGCATCGAATACACCCTCGTCACCGAGGACGGCCAGACGCTGACCGCCAAGGTTCCCCCCTACATCCGCTTGCAGCCCGGCGCCGCGGCCTATGCCGCCATCGCCCCGCAGGACTGCTTCATCATCATCGACTAACCATTTGGGAGAGATATCATGAGCTTACGCGAACAACACCCGGACCTGCTGAAAGAGGTCGACATCGACGAGCAGGAGCGCTGGATGACGCCGCTCGTCAACAAGGTGGCGATGGGGCACCGGCCGCAGGGGGTGATGGACCGCTGCATCATTCGCGACGATACGCTGCGCTCCGGCATCAACACGCCCGGCGTCTATGCCAACAACAGCATCAAGATGGTGCTGGCTGAAAAGCTGGAGGCGATGGGCGTCGTCGAGGCCGAGGTCGGCTACCCGACCATCCCGGAGCATATCGAATTCGTGAAGATGCTGCGGAACGCGGGCAGCAAGATGGAGCTTGGCCTGCACACCCGCTACTACGATCCCGACTACCGGACCGAAATCCAGAAGACCATCGATTCCGGCGCCGACCTGGTCAACCTGGTGGGCTACTGGGGTTACATCATGACCAACGCCCTCTGCCCGCAGAACTGGAACGGTGACATCGAGGGCCGTATCGGCGATGCCGTCAGCCACGCCCGCCAGTCCGGCGCCCGCAAGATCGCGGTCGGCACGGACTATCACCGTCTGGATCTTGTGGCTCGCGTCGTGCGCGCGGCCAAAGATGCGGGTGCGGACCGGATCGTCGTCTATGACGTGCGCGGCTGGTTCGTACCGGAAACGATGGCCTTCCTTGTTCGCTATGTCCGCGCGCTCGCGGGGCCGGACATCGAGATCGGCGTGCATTGCCACGACGACTATGGCCTTGCCACCATCAACTCGATCGAGGCAATCCGCGCCGGCGCGCTGACCTGCGACGTCACCATCAACTCGACCGGCCATCGCTGCGGCAATGCGGCCTTCGAGCAGGTCGTGCCGGTGCTGGAATCGCTCTACAACATCCGCACCGGCCTCGACATGACCCAGTTGACGCCGCTCAGCGAAATGGTCGCCGAGCTTTACAAGTTCCCCATCGCCCGCAACCGCCCGGTCACCGGCCCGCACATGTATTCCTATGGCGGCAGCCATCTGGGCGGCATCCTGCGCGGCCAGTGGTATTTCTGGGAGAACATCAAGGCCGAGACCGTCGGCAACCGGCGCTCGGTTTCCTTCGGTTCGACCTCGCTGCGACGCGGCAAGACCGCACCCGTCACCGTCAAGATCGAATCGATGGGCCTGAACCCGGAATCCGCCAATATCGAGCGCGTTTTCGAGAAGCTGGAAAAGCTGATTTACGAAAAGGTCGAAATCGGCGAGCGGGAAGTCGAAGCCGTGATCCACGAGATCTATGGCTGACCGTCCAGGAGGGGAGCTTTCCGGCTCCCCTCGCTATTTCTGGCCGGGCCAAGCCTCTGCGACATATTCCCGGGCATGTTTGATGAAGATGCGGCTGGTGTGGGACATTTCCCGCTGCATCGGCAGCAGGATACGGAACTCATAAATCAGCTTTGGCAGGAAGGGCCGCAAAACGAGCCCTTTCGACAAGAACGCGCGGGCCGAAATCTCGTCCACCACCGAGACACCAATGCCCGTCGCCACCATTTCGCAGATGATCGCGCTCGTCTGCGCCTCAACCAATATCCTGGGCGTCACATCCGACTGCTGGAAGGCCAGGTCGACCTTCTGGCGGTGCCGTGAACCGGGAGGCATGGCGACAAAGGACACACCGCGCAGATCGTCGGCCGTCACGACGTCGCGTGCGGCCAGCGGATGGTCCGGCGGCATGATGCAGACGGCGTTCACCCGGATGAAGTCCTGCGTGAAAGAGGAGGGGTAATCGATCGGATAGTTGGTCAGCGCGACATCGAACTGCTGCGTGTCGAGCCAGGCGCGCGCATCGCGGCTGAGCACGGTCTTCAGCGTGATGTGTAGGTCCGGATTGTTTTTGCTCAGCCGCTGGAAAACGGAGGGCAGGATGCCGTGTGCCATGGGCATGGTGGCCAGGATGTTCAGCGTCCCGCCCACATTGCGGATGCCTTTGATGAAGCTGCTGAGGTGGTCGAGACCATAAAACGTCCGCTCCAGCTCTGCGAATAAGATGTCGGCCTCGGGCGTGGCACGCAGACGGCCGCCGCTGCGGACAAACAGGGACAGGCCGGATTGAAACTCCAGGTCGGAAATGAGGCGGCTGATGACCGGCTGCGTAATCCCCAGCATGGCGGCGGCCTGCACCGTGGTGCCCGTCAGCATCAGGGCCCGAAACGCCTCCAACTGACGCAGGTTTAACATGCGGGGCATGACAGCTCCTTCATAGCTTGAAATTGCGCATCAGCTTTCAAGGCGGGTGGACTGCATCAACGGCGCCGGCATGGCGGTGATCTCGTTGGAGGCGATGGCATCGGAGGAGTGCGCTCTTTCAAGGGTTTTGCGCACTTTGGCCGCCGTCCATCGGGGATCGAACATGCGGATGAAATCGTAGGTGTAGCTGCGGACGTAGGATTCCCGGTTCAGGCCGATATAGATCGTGTTGGGCCTGAACAGATGCGACACGTTTATGGCGCGGATATCGGCATCGACCTTTTCGTCGTAGACGATGTCGCCGACGATAGCGATGCCGAGGCCGATCTTTACGTAGGCCTTCATGACGTCGGAATCGGTCGCGCTGACGATGACGCGCGGTTCCAGTCCCGCCTTGCGAAAGGTCTCGTGAATTTGAATGCTGCCCGTGAAGACATCGTCATAGGTGATCATGGGAAAGCGCGAGAGGCGCTCCAGCGTGATCGGGCCGCCGCTCAGCAATTCGTGGTCGGGCACGGTCAGGATGATGCGCCCCAGATCGTATGACGGCAGGAGGAGGAGGGGTGCGGCCGGCTGGGAGGGGCTTGCCGCGATGGAAAGGTCCGCCATGCCGGATGTGAGCCAGGTCGCCACTTCCGTGGGATTGCCCTGCTTCAGGCTCAGCCTAACCTTCGGATAACGCTGGACGAAGGCCAGAACAGTGGGCGGCAGCATGTAGCGCGCCTGCGTATGGGTTGTCGCGATGACGAGGGTTCCTTCGTCACGCGCACTGTATTCGTCGCTGATGGTCTTGATCGTTCCGGCATCACTGATCATGCGCCGTGCTATACCAAGTATCTCCTGCCCGGCTTTGGTCAAGCCGAGCAATCGTTTTCCGCTTCGGTGAAATACCTTTACGCCAAGCTCGTCCTCGAATTGCTTCATGTAGCGGCTGACGCCCGGCTGCGACCGATTAAGAGCATCGGAAGCATTTGATATATTCAATCCGCTGTCGACGATCTCGCAGAGATATTGCAGGTGCTGGAGCTTCATGGTTTTTCATTATGCCAAAAGGTTATAATAATGGAATACTATATTATTTGACGCTCTAACACAACGTCGCCTAAATGACGGCCAAGGCCGCGATGTCGGTCGCCGGATTGCGAAAAAACAAGCCCAACCGGTCAAAGGCAGGGAAGAAATCAAGGAGTGGTTATGCCGATGGAAAGTCCCGTGAAAATTGCCGTTCTGCCGGGAGACGGCATCGGTCCGGAGATCACAGATTCGACGGTAAGCGTTCTCGAGGCGGCTGCAGCCCAGGTCGGGCTGGCCCTCGTGCTGACATCGGCGTATGTCGGCTGGAAGGCCTACGAGGCAACGGGCTCCACCCTGCCCGCTGAGACCCTCGATGTCGTGGATACCCATCAGGCTCTCATCGTCGGCCCGACATTTGCCGGCGAATATCCAAAGGACGATCCGGTGCGCGGCCATCCCAACGGCCTGCTGCGCCGTCGTTTCAAGCTCTTCGCCAATGTTCGCCCCGTCGAGGCTTGGCCGCAGTTCGATCCGCTGGTGCCGGACCTGTCCATCACGGTGCTGCGCGAGAACACCGAAGGGTTCTATCCGGACCGCAATCTCGCCTGGGGTTACGGCGAGTTCAAGCCGACGGAAGACGTGTCCCTGTCGTTGCGCGTCATCACGAAGGCGGCATCCGACCGCTTCGCGCGTTTCAGCTTCGACTATGCCCGTGCGGCTGGTGAAAAGCGCATGTCGATCATCCACAAGCGTACCGCCTTGCCGCAGACCGAAGGGCTGTTCATCGATGCCTTCGAGGCGCTGCGCCCGTCCTATCCTGATATCGACATCGATATCGTGCGCGTGGATACGTTCAGCTCATCCTTCCCGCGCGATCCGCAGCGTTTCCGGATCGTGGCGACGACGAACCTGTTCGGGGACATCCTGTCGGACCAGGCGTCCGGTCTTGCGGGCGGCGTGGGCATGGCGCCGTCGCTGAATGCCGGCCACGATCACGCCATGGCCCAGGCGGTCCACGGCACGGCGCCCGATATTGCCGGCAAGGATCTGGCGAACCCTTCCGCGCTGATCCTCTCGACGTCACTGCTGATGCGGTGGATCTTCCAGAAGACTGGCAATGAAAAATGCCGTGACGTCAGCCGCATCATCGACAATGGCGTGCGCAAGACCATCGAGCGCGGCATCGTGCCCCCGGACCTCGGCGGTAAGGCCGGCACCAAGGCATTCACGGCCGGCATCATTGAGACGATCAAGCGGGAAGCCGCGTTGCAGCCTGCCTGACGCGAACCGCAATTCGGACGGCAGGCCGTCGGCGATGCGGCCAAGTCCATCGCCATCCGCCCGCCGAAGCCGGTTCGTCTCCGAAAAGCGTAATGAGGAGTTTCGATGTCCACTACCGATGCCACAATCGTGGAGCCGACCATTGCCGCGCCCGTCGCGCAGACGCGCAAGCCCGATCGCAAGCTGCCTGCGGGAAGCTGCGATTGCCACGCCCACATATTCGGCCCTCAAGACAAATACCCGTACAGCCCGAAGCGGCGCTACACGCCACACGACGGCCCCTTGGACCGCTATATCGCGCTTCTCGGCACGCTGGGCATCGAGCGGGGAGTGCTCGTGCAGCCCAGCACCTACATGCGCGACAATACTGCCCTGCTGGACGCGCTCGCCCTGAACAGGTTCCCGCTGCGCGGTGTCGTCGTCGTGACGCCGGAGGAGGTGTCAGACGCCGATCTCCAGCGCATGGACGCGATCGGCGTGCGCGGTATAAGGCTGAACCTGCGCCACGAAAATGGCGCCGGCGCCAGTGCTGCGATGGATCTCGCCCGCCGCATCGCACCACTTGGCTGGCATCTCCAGTTTCGGATGAACCCGGAGCAATTCGTCGACCAGCAGGATCTGCTTTCCGGCCTTCCCGTGCCGGTCGTGGTCGATCATATCGGCCAGGTGCCGGTCGAGGCTGGTCTTGATGGCCCCGTTTTCCAGGCCATGCTGCAGCTGCTGGAGAAAGGGCGCTGCTGGATCAAGCTGTCCGGGCCGATGCGCGTCTCGAAGCAGGAATTTCCGTATCCTGATGTGACGCCGTTCATCCATAAACTCGTCGCCACGCGCCCGGACCGCCTGCTGTGGGCGACGGACTGGCCGCACACGACGATCAACAAGGCAATGCCCAACGATGGAGATCTTGTGGACTTGCTTTCAAGCTGGATTCCTGACGACGCGGCCTTGAAAAAGGTTCTGGTCGACAATCCCGCGGAGGTCTACCGCTTTTAGCCAAGACGAAGGATGCCGTCATTGAGGAGTGGCCGGCATCTCAACAAAGGGAGGAACTGTGATGAAACGCCTAACGGGCTGGCTGTTCGCATTCTGTGCGATGGCATTGGCCATTCAACCTCATGCCGTCCAGGCACAGGAAACCTATCCCAATCAGGCGATACGTTTCGTCGTGCCGTTTCCGCCAGGCGGCGGCGCCGATACGCTGGCGAGGATTGCTGGCGAAGCCGCCGGCAAGCAGCTCGGACAACAGTTCATCATCGAAAACCAGCCGGGGGCGGGCGGCAATCTCGCTGCCATTGTCGTGAAGGATGCTGCGCCCGACGGCTACACCTTGCTTCAGGGTAATGTCGCCCACACGATCGGCATGAGCCTCTATGACGACCCCGGCTACGAGATACAGCAGGACTTCGTGCCGATCATCCGGCTCGGCTCGTCCGCCTTCATCCTGGCGGTCGGTCCCAACGTACAGGTCAAGACCCTTCAGGAATTTGTCGAACTGGCGCGCTCGAAGCCGGGCGAACTGACCTATGGATCTTCCGGTAACGGCGGACCAAGCCATCTCGCCATGGAAATGCTGAAGTCCACGGCGGGCATCGACGTCCGGCACATTCCTTACAAGGGTGCCGCACCTGTCCTGACGGATCTCCTGGGCGGGCGCATCGACGCGGCATTCCTGACGCTTCCGGCCGCAATACCCCAGATCGAGGCCGGCGCGATCAAGGGACTGGCCGTCACAAGCGCCCAGCGCAGCATGCTGGCAGCCAACTTTCCGACGGTCGCCGAGAGCGGTTATCCCGGATATGAAGCGGTGACCTGGTTCGGCCTCATGGCGCCGAAGGGCACGCCCGCGGAAATAATCGGCAAACTCCACAAAGTTTTCCAGGGCGTCATTAGTGATCCCGTCATACGCCAGGGGCTGCTCGATCGCGGCTTCGACGTGGTCGACAACACCGCCGAGGAATTCGCCGCCTTCGTGTCTTCAGAGACCAAGAAATGGGCCGTAACCGTGGAGCAGTCTCATGCCAAAGCTGATTAATCGACGTTCCTTCTGTCACGCGGCTGCATTTGTCGCCGCGTCCGCTCTGTCGGCGCATCTGGCGACTGTCCCTGCCTTCGCCGACGACTACCCTGACCGTCCTGTAAGGATCGTGGTGCCCTTTGCCCCGAGCGGCGGCGGCGACATCATCGTACGCCTGGTCGCGGCACAATTGCAGGCGCGCCTCGGACAGCCGGTCATTGTCGAAAACAGCGACGGGGCAGGGGGCGCCGTCGGATCGGCTGTTGTGGCCGAGTCTGCGCCCGATGGCTATACGCTCCTGATGGCGAATGTTGCGCCGATGGCGATCAGCGTTACCATCGATCCGCAGCTGCCGTACAATCCGCGCACTGACTTCGCCCCGGTATCGTTATTGGCCACCTTTCCGAACGTCCTCGTCGTACAGCCCAGCCTTGGGGTGAATACCGTCCAGGAGCTGGTCGAGAAGGCGAAGGCGACACCTGGCGAACTCACGTTCGCATCCGCCGGCAATGGAAGCACGACGCATCTGTCCGGCGAGTTTCTCAAGCTCAAGGCCGGCATCGACCTTACCCACGTTCCCTATCGTGGCGGCGGTCCGGCCTTGACGGCGGTTATCGGCGGTGAAGTGTCAATGTATTTCAGCAGCCTTCCCGCCGCCAAGCCGCATATCGAGCAGGGTACGCTGAAGGCGCTGGGCCTCACCAGCCTCGAACGGTCAAAAGCCGCGCCGGACATTCCGGCACTTGCCGAAACGTTCGAGGGCTTTGAGGCCGTCACCTGGATCGGGCTCGTCGCTCCCGCCGGCACGCCGGAAGCGATCACAGAGCGTCTGGCCAAGGAAATCGGCGAGATCATGAAGGACGAGGCGATCGCATCCAAAGTGCGTGAACTCGGGGCCGAGCCCGTCACCGACACGCCTGCCGAATTCAAGGACTATATTTCGTCGGAAATCAACAAGTGGGGTGATATCGTGAAGGCGGCGAAACTGGAGATAGCCCAGTGACGCAGGCGATCGAGTTTCCGGCGGAAAGCCTTGCCGGGAGAGGCGCTGCCCCGTTGCAGGTTGTGGTTGGCTTCTCGCCGGGGAGCGCTTCCGACGACATTGCCAACCTGATGGCGCCAGCCATCGGCCGCGAGTCCGGGCGTGCGGTGGAAATCCACCGCATCCAGGGCGAGGATGGCGCACGGGCCGCGCGGTTCGTGGCGGCGAGCAAGGACGCGGACGTGCTGATGATCGCCACGCTCGGCACCCATGCGCTTCTCCCGAATGCCCAGCCCGATGCGGGCTACGATCCGATCGAGGATTTCACGCCGGTCATCCTGCTCGCGCAGGCTCCGATGATCCTTGCGACCGGTGCGTCCTCGCCCTATCGGACCTTGGGCGACGTGCTGGCGGCCTGCCGGGCCGGGCCGGGCCGGCGGAGCTTCGCCGCTTCGGCCACGGTGGGCGCGCCCTTCCTGGCAACGCAGCTGTTTAGCCGGAAGGCGCATATCGACCTTAATACGGTCATCTACGATCAGACCAACGAGCTTTACGCAGACCTCGCCGCCGGCCGGGTGGACTTCAGCTTCAACAACCTGATGTCGATGCTTCCGCGTATCCGCCGCGGCGAGCTGCACGCACTCGCCGTAACGTCGCCTACCCGGATTCCCCTCCTTCCCGACGTGCCGTCGGTTGCGGAGATGGGAATGCCGGATTGCGTGGTTCTCAACTGGCTGGGGCTGGTCGGGTCCAAAAGCCTGCCGTCACAAAGGGCCGAGATGTTGAATGCGGCGTGCCGCTCGGCGCTGGCGTCCGGTGAGATTGCCTCTGCGCTGGAGCAGAGCGGACTCTCGTCCACGCCCGGTAGCGCCGATGGGTTCGGCCGCTTCATGCACGCCGAACGCGTGCGATGGGACGCTCTTTCCAATGTCGGGGCGGATGAACTTGGGTCCGTGGCGATCCTTTCACAGAGCTGAGATGCCATCATGCATGTGACGAAAGATCTACTGTCCGGAATCATCTTCATGGCGCTTGGTGCCGGGGCGACGGTGATCGGCAGTTCGTACCGGCTGGGAACGCTGGCGGCGATGGGGCCGGGTTACTTCCCCGTCGTGCTCGGCATCAGCATCACGGCACTCGGAGCCCTTGTCGCCATCCGCGCGGCGTTGCGGCCGGATTCGTCCGAGCCGCTGGAAAGGCTGCATCTGCGCCCGCTGCTGTTCGTGCTTGCCGCCGTGGCGGTGTTCGGACTTCTGATCCAGTCCTACGGCCTAGTCGCAAGCGTGCTCGCCCTGGTCTTTCTCAGCCGCTTTTCGCGTTCCGAAGGCACCTGGCTCGAACTGGCGGCCATGCTGGTTGTGCTGACCGCCATCCCCGTCGGCGTCTTCGTCTATGGGCTGGGTCTTCCTCTCAAGCTTTGGTTCTTCTGATGGATATTTTCTCCAATCTAGCGCTGGGCTTTGGCGTCGCATTCTCGCCGGAAAACCTGCTCTACTGTTTCATCGGCGTGTTGCTGGGAACCTTCATCGGCGTTCTGCCGGGTGTCGGGCCGCTGGTGACGATCGCCGTTCTCCTGCCCCTGACCTTTGGCCTGCCGCCCGAAGGCGCGCTCATCATGCTGGCCGGCATCTACTACGGTGCGGCCTATGGCGGCTCGACCACGGCCATCCTCCTGAACCTGCCGGGGGAATCGTCATCGGTGGTGACGTGCATCGACGGCTACCAGATGGCGCGCAAGGGGCGTGCCGGCGCGGCACTCGCCATTGCGGCGATCGGCTCCTTCATCGCGGGCTGTTTCGGCACGGCGCTGATAGCGCTCGCCGGTCCGCCGCTAACGGCGATTGCGCTGGATTTCGGTGCCGCCGACTACTTTTCCCTCATGCTGATGGCGGTCGTGTTCACTGCCGCACTTGCGCAGGGTTCCCTTTCCAAGAGCATCATCATGGCGCTGGTGGGCGTGCTGATCGGGCTTGCCGGCACCGACGTCAATTCCGGCGTGCGGCGGTTTACCTTCGGGGCCTATGGCCTTGTGGAAGGCATCGACTTCACGGTCGTGGCGATGGGGCTCTTTGCTATCTCGGAGATCGTCAGGAACCTCGAACATTCGGGGTCGCAGGAGGTCGCCACGGCCAAGGTCGGTAACCTGATGCCGAGCCGCCAGGAGTTGCGGGAAGCCGGTTTCCCCATCCTTCGCGGCACGCTGGTCGGCACGTTCTTCGGCATCCTACCCGGCGCCGGCCAGACGATCAGCTCTTTTGCCGCCTACATGATCGAGAAGCGCGTCTCGCGCGACCCGTCGAAGTTCGGAAAGGGGGCCGTCGCCGGGCTTGCAGCGCCGGAAGCGGCCAACAACGCGGCCGCCCAGACGTCGTTCATACCGACGCTGTCGCTGGGCATTCCGGGCAGCGCCACGATGGCCCTGATGCTAGGTGCACTGATGATCCAGGGCATTTCTCCCGGACCACAGGTCATGTCGCAGCATCCCGCTCTCTTCTGGGGGCTGATCGCCAGCATGTGGATCGGCAATCTGCTGCTCGTCATCCTCAACCTGCCGCTCGTCGGATTGTGGGTGAACATGCTGCGCCTGCCGTATCGTTGGCTGTTCCCTGCGATCTTGGTGTTCTGTTGTATCGGAGTGTTTTCCATCAACTACAGCCCCCTCGATATCTATCTCATCGCGGTCTTCGGGTTGGTCGGCTACGTCCTGGTCAAGCTCAATTGCGAGGTGACGCCGTTCATCCTCGGCTTCGTGCTGGGACCGATGATCGAGGAAAACTTCCGACGGGCGCTGCTTCTGTCAAAGGGCGACCTGACCACGTTCGTCACCTCGCCCATAAGCGCCGGGTTTCTGTTTCTGACAGCAATCGTCGTCATCGCGATGATCGTTCCGGCCCTCAGGAAAAAGAAGGATGAAGTCGTTCTCGACGGCGAGACCGGCTAACCGCAAACCGTAACCGGAAGATCGCGCTGGCTGGTGTCTCGTCGCCGAGCCGAAGGATGAGCCATGCCCGAAATTACGCAGAAATCCGAAGTGCCAGGAGCGCGAGACATGGGCGACCACATCGTTGGGATCATAGATTCGTTTCATTCCAAGTCGATCGACGCGATCGCCTCTAGGCTCCCGTCCGGGTGGCGCCTGAGCATCGCCGAGGGAACCAGCGAGGCGGCCAGGCACGATGCCCTGCGCGATGTCGACGCCCTCTACGTGATGGCATCGCCGATATCGGCGCCTTTGCTCGACGCTGCTCCGCGCCTCCGTTTCATCCAGAAATTGGGGGCGGGCGTCGACCGCATCGATGTTCACGCCTGCCTCGAACGAGGCATCGCCGTGGCAAGGCTGCAAGCGGGCAACGCGATCCCGGTTGCGGAACACACGCTGCTCCTGATGCTGGCGGCGTGCCGCCGTTTGCCCTTGCTCGACCGCGAGACGAGGGCAGGGGGCTGGGACAAGGAGGAAGCCCGAGGTTTTGGCCGGCAGATACACGGCAAGACGGTGGGTATCGTCGGCCTCGGCGCGATCGGCCAGACGGTGGTACGGCTGCTGAAAGGTTTTGCAGGAGATATCTGCTACTACGATCCCCGGCGCGCTGACGCCTCGGTGGAAAGCGCCCTCGGCGTTCGCTACGTCTCCCTCGACGCGCTTGTCGAACAGGCGGATATCTTGTCGCTTCACCTGCCCCTGACGAACACGACGGCCAATCTTTTCGATGCCAGCCGCCTGTCTGCCATGAAGCCGGGATCGATCCTGGTCAACTGCGCGCGTGGCGGCCTGGTCGACGAGGCCGCCTTGCACGACGCGCTGGTCAGCGGGCGCATATTTGCGGCCGGCCTCGACGCTTTCGCGAAAGAGCCACCGGTCGGTAGCCCGCTTCTCGGCCTGGATCAGACGGTCGTGACGCCGCACACGGCGGGCGCGACACTCGATAATTTCGGCAGCGTCGTCGAGCGCGCGGTGCGCAATACGGAGGGGTTTTTCGCCGGCGCCGAACTTCCGGAAAACGACATCGTGTTGTTGCCGCCCCACGCCTAGGCGGGCCTGTGGGGCTTATGAGGAATCCGATATGAAGACTCTTCCTTTCCTGATCGCGAATGCCTGGCGCACCGGCCATGGTGCGCCGTTCCCCTCAATCAACCCGGCCGACGGAAGCGAAACCGCCATCATCGGTGGAGCGTCGTTGCAGGATGTCGACGACGCCGTGGCGGCCGCCCGGGTGGCTTTCCGCAACACCGACTGGCGCGGGCGCAAACATCACGAACGCGCCCGCCTCCTTTATCGCTTCGCCGATGGCGTGGAGGCGAGCCTGGAACGCCTCGCGCAGGTCCAGATGGAGGATAACGGCAAGACGCTTTCCGAATGCCGGGCGCAGGCGGCGAGTGCTGCCGCGACGTTCCGCTACTATGGCGCTGTCTGCGAGACATTCGAGAGCGAGGTCAACACGCAGCGCGGCCCGAGCATGACGATGACGGTATACGAACCAGTCGGCGTGGTCGCGGCCATCACGCCCTGGAACTCGCCGCTCACACTTGAAGCGCAGAAGCTGGCGCCAATCCTGGCCGCAGGCAATACGGTCATCCTCAAGCCGTCGGAAGTGACCTCCCGCGTCGCCTTGGAATATGCACGCATCGGCCTGGAAATCGGCTTGCCGCCGGGCGTGTTGAACGTCGTCACCGGCGCGGCGGATGTCGGCCGGGCCCTCGTCGACCATGACGGGATCGACATGGTCAGCTTTACGGGTGGCACAGCGTCCGGCCGGGCGATCGCCGAAACCTGCGCGCGCCGCCTGCGTCCGGTGGTGCTGGAGCTCGGCGGAAAGTCGCCGCACATCGTTTTCGCCGATTGCGATCTCGACCGGGCGCTCAAGGCGGTGGCGGCCGGCATTTTTGCCGGCGGCGGGCAGTCATGCATCGCCGGCTCACGCGTTTTCGTCGAGAGGGCTGTCTACCAAGATTTCATCTCGGCCTTTGCGGAGGCGGCGTGCAGCTACCGTTTGGGTGCTCCCGGCGCGGCGGACACCCGCATGGGGCCGATGGTCAGCTTCGGCCACCGCGCGTATGTGGCGCGTGCGGTCGAGATGGCGCGCAGCGAAGGCGGCGAGATTCTCGCGGGCGGCGCCGAGCCCGCCGACGGCGCCCTGGCGGAGGGCGCCTACTATCCGGCAACGGTCATCGCGGGTCTGACGAACCGTTCGAACGCGGCACAGCAAGAGATCTTCGGGCCCGTCGCAGTGGTGATCCCATTCGATGGGGAAGACGCCCTGATCGACCAGGCCAACGACAGCGATTTCGGCCTGGCGGCGGGCATCTGGACACGGGATTTCGCAAAGGCGTGGCGGGTCGCCCGCGCGATCCAGGCCGGCACGGTGTGGATCAACACCTACAAGGAAACCTCCATCTCGACGCCGTTCGGCGGCTTCAAGCAGAGCGGCCTCGGGCGGGAGAAGGGCCGGGACGGCATGAAAACCTACATGGAATCCAAAGGCCTGTACTGGCACGTCGGCTGACCTGCCGGCCCGAAGTTTTCGCAGGCGGCCCTGGCCGCGACATTCATCGATAGGAGATCTGGAAATGGCGACAACAGTTGAAGTAATGGCGGATGCGTTCAAGGAGGCGGGCACGCCGTTTCTGGTCGGCCATCCCGGCGGAGAATCCGTGGAGCTCATGGAGGCCGCCCGCCAGCGCGACATGCGGTTCATCCTCATGAAGCAGGAAACCGCCGGCGCGATGCTCGCGGCGACATGGGGCGAGATCACCGGCGCGCCGGGCGTATGCCTTTCGACACGCGGTCCGGGCGCCGCCAATATGGTCAACGGCGCGGCGCACGCCTTTCTCGACCGCGCGCCGCTGATCATGCTCACGGATCGCTATTCCCATCCCGAGCATGAAGTCGGGCTGCGCCAGCGCATCGACCAGCTCGCCGTCTATGCGCCGCTCGTCAAGTGGGGCACAACTATCGACGCACGCACGGTCCGGCAGCAGCTGCGCCGCGCGATGCGCACAGCCGTTGCCCCGGCGCCCGGCCCGGTCCAGTTCGACATTCCCCAGAGCGAGACGACCAAGGAAGCCACGGAATTGCGGGCCGAGCCGACATTGATGCCCAATGTTCTCTATCCGCAGGCAGATTCGGCAGCGCTCCGGCCGGTGCTCGATCGCCTGAAAGCCGCAAGACGACCGATCCTTCTGGCGGGTCTGGGCGTGCTATGGGACCGGGCGTCCGAAGGGCTGGTCAACTTGGCCGAGCGGCTGGGAGCGCCGGTTCTGGTGACGTCGAAATGCAAGGGCGCGATCCCGGAGGATCATCCCTTGCGCGCCGGCTGCATCATCGGCGGGTTGATTGAGCGCAAGCTCGTGATGGAGTCCGATCTCATCATCACCGTCGGCCTGGATGCGGTGGAGCTTCAGCCGAAGGCGTGGCCCTACGCCATCCCGGTTATCGCCCTATCAAGTACGCCTTCGCTGGATGCGCTCGTGCCTTCGCAGTTTGAGATCATCGGCAACCTGAATGTCCTGCTTGCGCAGGTGGCGGCGCTTTGCGGGCAGGGGGGCAATTGGGGCGAAAAGGCCGCAGCGGCATTCCGGACCGACGTGACCAACGCGCTCAACACGCCGAGCACCGGACTTTCGCCGCAAAGGGCCATGGAGGTTGCACGTAGCATCCTTCCGCGAGAAACCATTGCGACCTGCGATGCAGGGGCAAGCCGTCTCCTCGTCGTCCAGAAATGGCAATCCTACGGCCCGCGCGAGTTTCTGACGTCCAACGGATTGGGCTCGATGGGCTATGCGGTGCCGGGGGCGCTCGGCGCTCGGCTCGCGCATCCCGACCGGCCCGTGGTCGCCTTCACCGGCGACGGCGGTTTCCTGATGGCGGTCGCCGAGATCCAGACGTCGGTGCGCGAAAACCTGCCGATCATCATCGTGGTTCTGGATGACCAGCAGATCGGGCTGATCCGTGTCAAACAGGAGATCAAGGGCATTCCGCGCCACGGAATCGGCATCGGCGGGTGCGACTGGGAAAAGCTCGCACAGGGTTTTGGGGCGGATGGCGTCACCGTGGACACGGAGAACGGCCTGCAGGACGCCCTCAATGCCGCGTTGCGCTCGGGCAAGACGACGGTGATCGGCGTCAGGATTGACGGCTCGGGTTACGTGGAGCAGTTCAACGCCCTGCGCGAACTCTAGTCTGTGACGATCGAGGCCGGCCTTAATTCCATGCGGCCGGCCGGAACATCACCAGCGGATATTCAGAACGTTATGTTGCTGAAGGCCTTACGGTTTCGCTCCAACTCCATGCGGGTGCGGCGGATGTGGCTGTAGAGGGCTCTTTCTGAGTCCTCGACATTCCGCCGCTTGATCGCCTCCATGAGAAGGCGGTGCTCGCACTGGATGATCCAGAAGCGTTCCCGGCCGAGAAGCATCGTATAGGCCCGGCGATAATGCTGGGTCGTGTTCCAGATGCGCTCGATCATCGGGATGAGCGTCGGCATGGCCGTCGAGCGATAGCTTGCGAGATGGAATTGCCGGTCGAGCCTGAGGAACTCCTCGACATCGGTCGTGCTGTCGATGGCGGCGCAAATCTCTTCCAGGCCGAGAATATCCTCGTCGGTGAGGTGCGGCAGGCTTTCGCCGAGTGCAAGCGGCTCTATCCGCTCGCGGATCTTCCACATTTCCACGCATTCCGCGATATCGACGCGTGCGATCCAAACGCCGCTGTTGGGCACGATGACGACGAGCCCTTCGCTTTCGAGCTGCTTGAGGGCTTCGCGCACGGGCACGCGGCTGGTGCCGAATTGCGCGGCAAGCTCCTCCTGGCGAATACGCAGGCCCGGCGCGAATTCGCCGGTGAGGATTTTTTCGCGAATTTCTCCTGCGACCCGTAAGCCCAAGGTGGTGTCATTCATAAAGGCGGGCTCCTCCCGTACGCCGTGGGGCGTCAACGCAGATATAACAGACAATATCCGTCACCCGTCCACCACTGTTTCGCGACAAGCCTGGCATTTGTTTTCATCTAGGTCGCCGTGCCGGCAGGGTGCCAGAGGTGGCGCGATGTACCCGTTTCATAGGCCTTGCCCCGTGGAAAGCATACGAGTTCGAGCTGCATGCCCCAGGGGGCAAGGAAATAGACCCAGGTCTGGCCTGCGCTCGGGCCATCCGTCCGCACCACGGGCGTGCCGAGGATGCGGATGTCCCTTGCGCGCAGATAGTCGAGGGCAGCATCGATGTCATCGACATAGAAGGCGAGATGGTGCCCGCCGACATCGCTGTTGCGGGGCTGGCGCCTGTTCTGATCGGGAGAAGTGTATTCGAATATCTCGAAATTCGAGCCGTTCCCGCAGCGCAGGAATTTCAGCCGCTTCATGACGGCGCGCGGATGCACGTTGAGCGCCGTCTCCATCCAGTCTCCATCCGACGCGAACGGGCCGAGCTCGTAGAACGGTTCGCATCCGATGACGTTGACGAAGAAATCCACCGCCTGATCCAGGTCCGGAACCGTGAAGCCGATATGTTCCGTGCCCCTCAGGCCCGGCAGGCCGCGCCCCGCCGGAAGGCCGTCGTTCCGGTGGCTCTTGTCGTCTTCGGACATTCGGTCTCTCCCACAGGCAAAATCAGCAATGAATCCATTTTCAAATGATTGGATACATTTGTCTGTTTGTCGAGCATTTAAACGGCATAATTTGACGATTATTGCCGTTGAGTATCGATCCCTGAATATTTGTGGATACAATCCGTTGACATCGAATGCGGAAAATGAAAGCCTTGGCATAACAAGACCATCAGAAACGTGGGAACCACACCGGCTCAGCCGGGAAAATCCAGGTTGTCCGACACCGAGCGCGTGACGCTTCATATCGCCTGTCGTTTGCAAGCCTCTTGCAAGCCGTGGCTACGCTATTGTCTGTTGAGGGAAGAAACGCCGCAAACGAAGAACGTGTCGAGTTCCACGCGCTGGCTCGATTTTGGGACCACCAAGAAAGACTGGGATGGCGCGAAAGCCGCCGAGCTGGAAACCGTTCTGTCCTCCCTCCATCTCATCCGGGCCTTCGAGGAAGCGGTACTCGAACTGGCGAACGAGGGGCTGGTCAACGGACCGGCGCATTCCTCGATCGGGCAGGAAGGCGGGGCCGTTGGATCCATCCTGCCGCTCAGGCCGGACGACCAGATCAACGGTTCGCATCGCGGGCACCACCAGTTTCTGGCAAAGGCGCTGAACTATGTCGCGCCCGGTGGATTGCCCGTGGGTGCGGATTTTGACGGGTCCGTGGTGGCGCTTCTTCGCCGCTCGCTTGCCGAAATCATGGGGCTTGCGGAAGGTTTCTGCGGCGGGCGCGGCGGCTCGATGCATCTGCGGTGGTACGAGGCGGGGGCACTCGGCACCAATGCCATCGTCGGCGGCGGCGTGCCTTTGGCGGCGGGTGCTGCCTTCGCCCACAAGCAGTCCGGTACGGATGCCGTAGCGGTCAGCTATTTCGGCGATGGCGCCATCAACATCGGCTCGGTTCTGGAAACGATGAACCTCGCCGCCATCTGGCGCCTGCCGCTGTGTTTCTTCATCGAGAACAATCGTTACGCCGTCTCCACCAGCCTTGAGGAATCGACGGCGGAAACCCGGCTGGCGGCGCGCGGACAGGCCTTTGCCATTCCCTCCTGGCATGTCGACGGCATGGATCCGCTTGCAGTCAACCTCGCCATGAAAGAGGCGCTGGCGCATATGCGCGCCGGCAAGGGGCCGACGATCATCGAGGCGGATGTCTACCGCTATTTCCACCAGAACGGCTCCTTCCCCGGCAGCGCCTTCGGCTACCGCATGAAGGAAGAGGAAGAAGCCTGGAAGGCGCGCGACCCGCTGGACCGGGTGGCAAAGGAAATGATCACGCGTGGCCTGATCGACCAATCGGCCGTCGATGCGCTGAGGGCGCAGTGCAAGCAAGTCATGCAGGCGGTGATCGAAGAGCTGACGGATAGGGTCGACAATCGGCGGGCGATCAAGCCCGGCCTGTGGCCGAAGCCCGATTTCTGTGATGTCGGCGTGCGGAGCGACGGCTCGGAACTGGCGACGCTGCGTTATGTCGAGCAGTCCGGCTTTGCCGGCAGGATCGAGCAGCGCAAGTTCGTCGACGTCATTGCCGAAGTGCTCGACCGGCGCATGGAGACGGACGACAGCGTCATCATTCTCGGCGAGGACATTCACCGCCTGAAGGGCGGGACAAACGGCGCGACGCGCGGCCTCAAGGCAAAATATCCCGATCGCATCCTCGGCACGCCGATCAGCGAAAACGCCTTCATGGGGCTCGGCGGCGGCCTTGCCATGGACGGACGGTATCGCCCCATCGTCGAGTTCATGTATCCCGACTTCATGTGGGTCGCTGCGGACCAGGTGTTCAACCAGGTCGGCAAGGCTCGCCACATGTTCGGTGGCGATATCGCCATGCCACTGGTGCTGCGCACCAAGATCGCGATCGGCACCGGCTACGGGTCGCAGCATTCGATGGACCCGGCCGGCATCTTCGTGACCTCGCCGGGTTGGCGGATCATCGCGCCCTCGACGCCCTTCGACTATGTCGGCCTGATGAACACGGCGCTCGCCTCCAACGATCCCGTTCTGGTGATCGAGCATGTCGACCTCTACCAGGCGACGGGGCCGGCGGCGGCCGGCGATCTCGATTATTGCATCCCGTTCGGAAAGGCCGCTGTGCGGCGTCAGGGATCAGCTGCGACGATCCTGACCTATTCCGCGATGGTCCAGGCGACGCTCGATGCCGTGGCGGAGACCGGGCTGGATGCCGAGGTCATCGACCTCAGATGCCTCGACCGCGCAAGCATCGATTGGGACACGATCACCGACAGCGTGAAGAAGACGAACATGGTGATGATCGTCGAGCAGGGACCGCGCGGCTCGTCCTACGGCTCGTGGCTTGCCGACGAGATACAGCAACGCCTGTTCGACTGGCTGGATCATCCGATCGAACGGGTGACAGGCCGGGAAGCGTCGCCCTCCATTTCCAAGATTCTGGAGCGGGCGGCCTATGCCGGACGGGAAGAAATCGCGACCGCCCTGAAGGCTCTGCCGGAGCGGCGCAATGGCTGAGTTCCTGGTCCTCCCCTCCGTCGTTGCCAATGCGCGCGACGGGACGATCGCCCGCTGGCTGAAGGCCGAGGGCGACATGGTCGCCTCCGGCGAGGCCTTTGCCGAGATCGAAACGGACAAGGCCGTCATCGAAATCCCGAGCCCGAAGGCCGGGCGCATTGCACGCATATTGCATGGCGACGGCGCCACGGTCCCGGTCGAGACGCATATCGGCGTCTTGGCGGAGGCAAGCGAGGATGATGCCACGGTAACGGCCTTCCTGTCGGGCGCTGCACCGGTCGAGGAAGCGCCGCCGGCGGTCTCTGCTCCCGCGGCAACAGTCTCCGCACCGGCAATATCCGATCGGATTTTCGCGAGCCCGCATGCTCGACGTCTCGCACGGGAATCCGGCATTTCCCTAGCCGATCTCAGCGGAACGGGACCGCGCGGGCGCATCATGCGGGAGGATGTGGAGGCCTTTGTCGCCGCAAGTCTCGTGAAGCCCGCAGCCGTGCCGGCCGCCAAGGTCGTCGTTGCCGAGGAGCCTGCTCCGGTCGTCGCTGTGGACACCCCGCATGTGGCCACGCCGCATTCGCCGATGCGCCGCACGATCGCGCTGCGCCTTACGGAGGCCAAGCGGACAATTCCGCACTTTTATCTGAATGCAGACATCGCCATGGATGCGCTGATCGCCCTACGCGCGCAGATCAATGCGGAAAGGCCCGATGGGGGCAGGCTGTCCGTGACCGATTTTCTGGTGAAGGCGGCGGCAGTGGCGTTCGGGCTGGTGCCGGCCTGCAATGTCATCTGGACCGAGCCCGCGCTCCTGCAATTGCAGCGGACGGACATCTGCGTTGCGGTTTCGACGGAAGGCGGGTTGATCACGCCTGTCGTCAAGGATGTCGGCAACAAGTCGCTCTCCGTCGTCTCCCGCGAGATTGCGGAACTGGCGCTGCGTGCCCGCAACAGCACGCTCAGGCCCGACGAGTATCGCGGCGGGTCCTTCACCATCAGCAATCTCGGCATGCATGGCGTCAGCGATTTCACCGCGATCATCAACCCGCCGCAGGCTGCGATCCTGGCGGTCGGCGCGATCGAGGAGCGCATCGTCTCGCGAAACAGCACGGCGGTCAGCGCACGCATGATGCGCGTGACGCTGTCGCTCGATCATCGCGCGATAGACGGCGCGGTCGGGGCGCAGTGGCTCGCGAGCTTCAAGGAACTCGTCCAGAACCCGATGCAAATTCTCGTCTGAGATTAATCCGTACGAACGACCAACAATGAAAAGAGAGGAACATGATCATGCATAAATACATGAAGACGCTTCTTGCCGCCGGCGTCGTGGCGGCGGCCGGCCTTTCGGCGGCCGAGGCGCGCGACCTGACGGTCGTCGGCTTCGGCGGTGCGGTTCAGGATGCTTTCCGCGAAGCCTATTTCACGCCCTATGCCAAGGAAAAGGGCATCACGGTGCTGGAGGACACCACCAATGGCGGCCTCGCAAAGCAGAAGGCCATGGTCGAGGCCGGGAACGTCACCTGGGACGTCATGCAGATGGAGGACGACGAGGTCACCATGGCTTGCGAGCAGGGTCTGCTTGAAGACATGGACTGGTCGACCCGCGCGCATGCGGACGAAATCGACCCCTCCCAGTTCAAGGATTGCGCGGTCGGCGCGCTGAGCTGGGCAAACATCCTGACCTACGATGCCGGCAAGCTGACCGATGGCCCGAAGAACTGGGCCGACTTCTGGAATGTGGAAAAGTGGCCGGGCAAGCGCGGGCTGCGCAAGACGGCGAAGCTGACCATGGAAGTCGCCCTGATGGCCGACGGCGTAGCGCCCGCGGACGTCTACAAGGTCATCGCCACGAAAGAGGGGCAGGACAGGGCGTTTGCGAAGCTCGATGAGCTGAAGCCGCATATCCAGTGGTGGGAAAGCGGCGCGCAGCCGCAGGAATGGCTGTCGTCGGGCGATGTCGTGATGACGTCCGCCTATAACGGCCGCGTCGACACGGCGCAGAAGGAAGGCAAGAACTTCTCGATCATCTGGGACGGGCAGATCAATTCCGTCGAGTTCTGGGCGGTCATGAAGGGCACGCCGAACCTTGACCAGTCCATCGCCTTCGTGGAGTTCCTCATGTCGAAGGACCCGCAGGTGACCTTCGCCAACGCCATCGCCTACGGCGTCAGCAACGTCAAGGCGATGGAAGCCCTGCCGGCCGACCGCCTTGCCAAGCTTCCCTCCGCACCGGACAACCTCAAGAATGCCGTCCGGTTCAATTCGGAATTCTGGATCGACCATGGCGAGGAACTGGCGGAGCGTTTCGCAAGCTGGGTTGCCCAGTAATCCCGTCGCAACAACGTCTGAAATCCTGTCGGGCAGTCCCTGTCCGACAGGGTTTCCGGAGGCTCGAACCCAGATGACCCTGACCGTTCAAGACAGCGCCGAGACGCGAAAGCTGCGCCACGCCTGGGGCCGGGCCGGCAAGCGCCGGCGCACCATCTCGCTTCTGCTGGTGGCGCCGCTGTTCGTCTATGTCCTGCTAACATTCATGCTGCCGATCGGCATGATGCTCTACAACGCTGTCGAGAATGTCGAGCTGATGAGGGCCGTGCCGGAAACGACCGTCGCGCTCGGGCAATGGAAGCCGGAGAACCCGGACGAGCTGCCGCCCGATATCGTCTTCACGACATTCCTTCACGAGATTTCGGCTGCCCCGCGCAACCTTGTCGGCGAAGCGGCAAGGCGCTTGAACTATGAGGTGAGCGGCTATCGCACGCTTCTCACCAGCACCGTGCGCAAGCTGCGCACCATGTCCGAGAACCTCAGCGAAGAGGGTGCCGCACGGCGCTTCATGGCGGGCATCGATACGCGCTGGGAAGAGCCCGCCTACTGGCACGCGATGAAGCGGGCATCTTCCACCTACACGCCCTATTATATGCTGGCGGCGGTCGACCTTGGCATCGACGACGCCGGGCAGGTCGTGCAGGCGCCCGAGGAGCAGCGCACCTATATCGACATCCTCCTGCGCACCCTCAAGACTGCGGCGATCGTCACGGCGGTATGCGTGGTCCTGGGCTATCCGCTCGCCAACCTGATGGTCGTAGCATCACGGCCCTTCTCGATCGCGCTCATCATTGCGGTGATGCTGCCGTTCTGGACCTCGCTGCTGGCCCGGACCTCCGCCTGGATCGTGCTTCTTCAGCGCGAAGGGCTGGTCAACTCGCTTCTCGGCTATCTCGGGCTGATCCGGGAACCGCTGGAACTCATCTTCAACACCACCGGGCTCTATATCGTCATGATCCACATGATGCTGCCGTTCATGGTCCTGCCGCTCTATTCCGCGATGAAGGGCATCCCGCCGCATTTCATGAAGGCCTCGGCATCGCTGGGTGCGCATCCGGTCCGCGGTTTCCTGAACGTCTACCTGCCGATGACCTTGCCGGGCGTCGGCGCGGGTGTGCTGCTGACCTTCATCGTGACCGCCGGCTATTATATAACGCCGTCGCTGGTGGCGAGCGCGCGCGACCAGATGCTCGGCTATTTCATCGCCTTCTTTGCCAACACCACCATAAACTGGGGCATGGCGTCCGCGCTTGGCATCATCCTGCTCGCCTGCACCGTCGCCGTCTATTTCCTTGCAGCGCGCACGGTCGGCGTGCGCCAGCTGGCGGGGCTGAAATGATGCAGTACCGCCATAGAATCATGGCCCTGCGCGCCCTCTACTACGCCTTCGGCGTCGCGATGATGCTGTTTCTCGTCGTGCCGCTCCTCACCATCGTTCCCCTGTCTTTCAGCTCCGGCAGTTTCCTGTCCTATCCGCTGCCGGGCGTATCCACCCAATGGTACGAGCGCGTGTTCCAGGATGGGCCATGGCTCGGTTCGCTCAAGAACAGCCTGATCATCGGCGCGGTCTCGACGGTCGCCGCGACCGTTCTCGGCACGCTGGCCGCCTATGCCTTTGCCCGGCGCGACCTGCCGATCCCGACCGCCATCCTTGGCTTCCTCATCGCGCCGATGATCGTGCCGCCCGTCATCAGCGGCCTCGGCATGTATTTCCTGATGGCGAAGGTGGGGCTCACGGCCAGCATGCCGGGCGTCATCATCGCGCACACGGTTCTGTCGGCGCCCTTCGTGCTCATCACCGTCACCGCGACGCTGCAGGGTTTCGACATGGGGTTGCTGCGTGCGGCTGCAAGCCTCGGCGCGTCACCCGCCAGGGCATTCATGACTGTCCTCGTGCCCGTCATATCGCCGGGCATCATCTCGGGCGCGCTCTTTGCCTTCATGACGTCGTTCGACGAGGTCGTGGTGACGCTGTTCCTTGCCGGACCGACCCAGCGCACCCTGCCGCTCAAGATGTTCGAGGGACTGCGCGACAATATCGAACCTTCCATTCTGGCAATGGCGACATTCTTGATGCTCATTGCCGTCCTCAGCCTCGTCGCCGCGCTGTTCCTGGTGAACCGCAACGCAAGAAACCTCGGAAAGGCCTGACATGACCCAGCAGAACGAAATCCACATCCCCAACCCGCAGGCCGGCGTGGCGTTCATGGACGGCAGGTATATGCCGATTGGAGAGGCGAGCGTGCCGATCCTCGATCGCGGCTTCGTGCGGTCCGACGCCACCTACGACGTCGCCCATGTGTGGAAAGGACGCTTCTTCCGCCTCGACGACCATATCGAGCGCTTCTTCGCCTCGATGCGGGGCCTGCGCATGTCGCTGCCCTATACCCACCAGCAGATCGCCGACATCCTCATCGAATGTGTGAGCCTGAGCGGCCTGCGCGATTCCTATGTGCAGATGACCTGCACGCGCGGCATGCCGCCGGTCGGAAGTCGCGATCCGCGCCTGTGCACGCAGCGTTTCTATGCCTTCGCCGCTCCCTTCGTGTGGATCGCCAACGATGACCAGCGCCGACTGGGCGTCCCGATGATCGTCAGTTCCGTCCAGCGGATCCAGCCGCAGGCCGTGGACCCGCGCATCAAGAATTTCCACTGGCTGGATCTCACCATGGGCATTTTCGAGGCCTATGACCGGGATGCCTTCGTGGCCGTGCTGCGCGACGGCGAGGGCAACATCACCGAAGGCGCGGGCTTCAACGTCTTCGTGGTGAAGGACAATGTTCTCTGCACGCCGGTCAGCGGCGTCTTCGAGGGTATGACCCGGCGCACCGTCATCGAGCTTTGCGAGCAATTGCAACTGCGCTGCGAGGTACGCACGGTCGGGATCGACGAGATCCTCGGCGCCGACGAAATCTTCATGACCAGCACGGCAGGCGGCATCATGCCGGTGACGACGATCGACGGCAAAACGGTCGGCGCCGGCAAGCCGGGCGCGCTCACCACCCGCCTTCACGATCTCTACTGGCGCCGCCAGGAGGAAGGCTGGCTCGGCACCGAGGTTGCCTACAGGGATTAGAAACCGCGCGGCGGACGCGGCGGGAAAGCACTTGGAAACAGCGAATGCGCGGCGGTGCGCATGGAAGGTCTTATATGGAATCCGGCACGATCGTCGAGTTCGTCGGCGTACAGAAGACATATGACGGGCACACGGTCGTCATCCAGAATCTGGACCTGTCTGTCAGGCAGGGTGAATTTCTCACCCTGCTCGGAGGCTCCGGCTCCGGCAAGACGACGACCCTGATGATGCTGGCGGGGTTCGAAACGCCGACGCGCGGCCATATCCTCGTCAAGGGCAAGCCGATCGAGCATCTTCCGCCGCATCGCCGCGGCATCGGGGTCGTCTTCCAGAACTACGCCCTGTTTCCCCACATGACCGTGGCGCAGAACCTCGCCTATCCGCTGAGGATGCGCAGGAAAAGCCGTGTCGAGACGCAGATGAAGGTCGACAAGGCCATCGAGATGGTGCGGCTTCAAGGCATGCAGCACCGCCGGCCGGCCGAGCTGTCCGGCGGCCAGCAGCAACGCGTGGCGCTGGCCCGCGCGCTGGTGTTCGAGCCCGACCTCGTGCTGATGGACGAACCCCTCGGCGCGCTCGACAAGACGTTGCGCGAGCACATGCAATACGAGATCAAGCAAATCCATCGCGACCTCGGCGTCACGATGGTCTACGTCACGCACGACCAGTCCGAGGCACTCGCCATGTCCGATCGCATCGCCATTTTCCAGGCCGGTGCGGTCGCGCAGATCGCAAGCCCGCAGGAACTCTACGAACAGCCGGCGAGCGTCTTCGTCGCAGGCTTCATCGGCGAGAACAACATTTTGTCCGGCAAGTCCGCGGGACGGGACGAGAGTGGGCGCGGCGTCGTTCTCCTCGATTGCGGCCAATCGGTCCGCATGCAGGCATCCGCCGGTTTCGCGGACGCCGGAAAGCCTTTGAAACTTGCCGTGCGGCCGGAAAACCTGGTGATCGGCACCCCGGCGCGCGATCGTCTCAATCAATGTTCCGGCAAGATCGCCGACACGACCTATCTCGGCGACCACCTGCGCGCGCTCGTGGATATCGGCATGGGGCAGACGATGGTGGTCCGCAAGCCACTTCAGGATTTTGCCCGCCCGCCGGCAATCGGCGAGGACATCCTGATCGGCTGGAACGACGGCGACGGGCACGTCTTCGCCTGACAGGCACAAGGTTGGATTTAAACAGGAGAGGCCATATCGATGACGACGAATTCCAGGGACCGTGCATTGAGGGAGCGGGCACGCGCGGTGATTCCGGGCGGCATGTACGGCCATGAATCCGTGGCACTTCTGCCGGAGGATTTCCCGCAATTCTTCTCCCGCGGCGAGGGCGCGCGCATATGGGACGCCGACGGCAACGAATATGTCGACTATATGTGCGCCTTCGGCCCCAACCTTCTGGGATATCGCAATCCGGCGGTCGAAGAGGCTGCGAGCGCGCAAGCCGCACTCGGCGACACGCTGACCGGGCCGTCGGAGGCGATGGTGACGCTGGCGGAGGATCTCGTCTCGATGATCAGCCATGCCGCCTGGGCGATGTTCTGCAAGAACGGCAGCGACGCGACCTCCATGGCGATGGTGCTGGCACGCGCCCATTCCGGGCGGCGCAAGATTCTGGTCGCCCAGGGCGCCTATCACGGCGCCTCGCCCTGGAACACGCCCAACCCGAAGGGCACGCTGCCGGAGGACCGGGCGCATATCCTCTATTTCCGCTACGACGATCTCGATAGCCTGCGGGATGCCTTCCGCCAGGCCGATGGAGATGTTGCCGGCGTTTTCGCAACGCCGTTCCGGCATGAGGTCTTCGAGGACCAGTTCCTGCCTTCCGCCGAATTCGCCAGGGGCGCGCGGCAACTCTGCGACGACGCGGATGCCCTGTTGATCGTCGACGAGGTCCGGGCAGGTTTTCGCCTGGCGCGCGATGCGAGCTGGAGCCTGCTCGGCGTGGAACCCGACCTCACCACCTGGGGCAAGGTTCTCGGCAACGGCTATCCCATCTCCGCACTTCTCGGCTGCGAGAAGCTGCGCGCCGCCGCGTCCAGCATCTATGTCACGGGTTCCTTCTGGTTTTCCGCCGTGCCGATGGCCGCCGCCGTCGCGACGCTCGCGGTCGTCAGGACATCGGACTATTTGGAACGCATGATCGCGCGTGCCGAGGAGATGCGCAAAGGCATTGCTGAGCAGGCTGCCGCGCACGGCTTCGGCATCCGCCAGACCGGCCCCGCGCAAATGCCGCAGATCTTTTTCGCCGACGATCCGGACATGCGCATCGGCTATTTCTGGGCTGCCGCCGCTGTGCGAAGAGGCGTTTACCTGCACCCCTACCACAACATGTTCGCGACCTCGGCGCTGACGGAAGCGGATATCGCCAAAACGCTCGCCGCCACGGATGAGGCTTTCGCGGAGTTGAAGCGCGCATGGGCCAATATCCCACCGCAACCCAATCCCGCCGTTCTCGCGCGTATCAAGGCGAAGGCGTTGCTCAGCCCGCGCTGACGGCATCGTCGACATAACGAAACCTGGAATTCGGAATGGATCACGGCGTATGACGCGCCGTGGTCCATTTTGCCGTTGCTGTCGTGCTTTAAACGATCCGGCAAAAGCACACCCTAAAGCGCTTTAAATCGCAGCGACATCATTACGATCTGAAAGCGGCCGTTCCCTATGCGCGGTCGCCTGGACGTCGCACGCTGTAGCACCTGCATTTTGCTTGTACCGCCACCACCTCGCGCTCCCTGAAATAGCGTGTGTCCGAGTGCCTCGGACCCTCGAAGAAGGATTGACCGCCCCCAGATTACGCATTATGCATAATAACTGACTGTGAAGGGCGCCTCACGAACCGCCGGCCGGGCCGGGCGGTCTGGACGCAGGCGAGGCCCTTGTCTTCAAGCGGAGGAAATCGATGAATATGGAAGTACAGCCGGGCACCGGCATCACGGATCGTCCCCCCGAGGGCGTCATCACCGACGAGGCGATCGCCGAGGCTCGCGCCATGATCGGCCTGCAGCTGCGCCCGGAAGGGCCGTATCTGCAGGATGCGACGGCCGACACGATGCGCAACTTCTGCAACGGCATCGGCGATCTCAATCCGCTCTACCGTGACCTGGAGTATGGCCGCAACACGCGCTACGGCGCCCAGGTCGCCCATCCGATGTTCCCGATGGCCTATGGTTATGTCGGGCGCACGCGCTGGGGCCTGCCGGGTGTGCACGGCTTCTTCGCCGGCCATGACTGGGAGCTGTTCCGCCAGGTGAAGGCGGACGACCGCATCTCGGCGGTGGAGCGCGTCGTCGGCGTCGAGGAGAAGGAGAGCAAGTTCTCCGGCCGCCTGGTGCTGCAATATGTCGAGGCGAGCTATGTCAACCAGCGCAACGAGCTGGTGGCGCGGTGCCTCGGCTTCTGCACGCGCCATGAGCGCAAGGCCGCCCGCGAGACGGGCAAGTACAAGGACATCAAGGCGCACGAATATACGCCGGAGGACTACGAGAAGATCGAGGCGGCGACGCTCGGCGAGGCGGACAACATCCGTGGCGAGAACGTGCGCTACTGGGAGGACGTGAGGGAGGGAGAAAGCCTTCCGACCGTGCTGCGCGGCCCGCTGTCGCTGATGGACACGATGGGCTTCATGGTGGGCGTCGGCCGTGGACACACGCACGGCATCCTGTTCCGCCGGGCGGCAAAACATCCCAAACACTTCTTCCGCTCGGACGATGCGGGCGGCGGTGTCGAATATACCGGCATCGGGCATGCGCGTGAATCGGTGGCCAAGCAGGTGGGTGTTCCCGGCGCCTACGATTACGGCCCGCAGCGCACGACGTGGATGGCGACGCTGGTGACGAACTGGATGGGCGACGCGGCCTTCCTGAAGCGGCTTCGTGTCGAGGCGCGGCGGTTCAACATCATGGGGGATTCGACCTGGCTGAAGGGCAAGGTGGAGCGCAAGTACATCAAGGACGGGCACACGCTGGTCGATCTTGAGATCTGGGGCGAGAACCAGCGCGGCGAGATCACCACGCCGGGCAAGGCCACCGTGCTTCTGCCCTCGCGCGACATCACCATGCCGATCCGCTTCGACGGAGCAGCCGTCAACCTCGATCTGCCTGTCGTCAGATAGAGGCGCAAGGGCCGTATTTCGAATGTCTTTCATCCGGCTGTGGGAGCAGCCGGATCAATGCCGGACATAGCGCAGGTTCAATGGGAGGAGAAAAATGAAAATGTCGACTAACCTGTTCAAAGTGCTTCTGCTGGGTGCAACGCTCGGATTTGCGGCGACGCAGGCCGCAAGCGCCCAAAGCTGGGATGAAATCACCGCCGCCGCAGAGAAAGAAGGCACGGTGGTCTTCTACCACAACATTCTGGCCACCGGCGTCGAGCCGGTCATCCAGGCCTTCAATGCGGACTATCCCAACATCAATGTCGAGCAGATTCGCCTGGGGAGCGAAGCCGTTACCGAGCGTTTCGGCACCGAGTTCCTTGCGGGCCGCAATCTCGCCGACGTCGTCATGACCAATCCGGACGACGACACCGCGGCCGGCATGAAAAACGGCTGGGCGCTGAAATGGGTCCCGCCGGAATTCGCAGACAATTTCGATCCGCAATACAATGACGGCGACCTGAACTTCACCATCCAGCATTCCCGCCAGATCCTGATCTGGAACAAGACGCTGGTTTCCGACGCCGATGCGCCCAAGGACTGGCAGGACATGCTCGATCCGAAGTTCAAGGGCAAGGTGGGCATGAGCCCGCCGTGGCGGTCCACCGCCATCCTGCAATTCGTCGGCTTCATCCAGGACAAGGTCGGCATCAAGGACTTTGCCGAGAAGCTGCGGGAGAACGACGTGCAGTTCTTCGACGGCTCGGGTGGCGTCGTGCAGGCCATCCTGCGCGGCGATATCGCCCTGGCCGAAATGAGCGACCTGCCGATCGACGGCATGATCAGTGACGGCGCGCCGATCGGCTTCATCTATCCGGCATCCGGCACCACGACGGCGGGCAAGATTGTCTTCGCCGCCGCCAAGGCACCGCATCCGAACGCTTCCAAGGTCCTGCTGAACTGGCTTCTCAGTGACAAGGGCCAGCGCGCCCTGGTGACGAACAACGGCATGTCGGTGACGCGCAAGGGCATGCCGGCGCTCGCCAACCTTCCGAATACCGGCGACATTCCCAACGCCATTTCCGGCGAAACGCTGCTCACCGAAGAGCGGGCGACAGAGATCGTCGGACAGTGGCGCAAGGTGTTCGGCGTTCAATAAGCCGGGCAGTCGATCGTCGAAACGATTGGCGATGCGAGGCCAGGCCCCGCATCGCCAAATCGGGAACTGTCGTGGGCGGGATCCCCGTCGAGATCCCTTTGGGAGACACATAATGCATGAGGCTCAATCGGCTGTGCCGATAGCAAGAAAGCCGCGCCTTAGGTGGGACCGCGAAGTCCTGCTGAAGGTCATCTACGCAGCGACGCTGGTGCTGGTGGTGCTTCTGGTGATGACACCGCTAGCCGCGCTGATCTACGGCAGCTTCCGTTCCAGCGCGCCGGGCGTGGAAGGCGACTGGACCATCGCCAACTACGCCAACCTCGCCAGCGCCAATCTTCTGAGCACCATCTGGCTGACGCTTCTGGTCGGCGTGCTTTCCGCGGTGTTCTGCGTGGTCATCGGCACGGCCATGGCGTTGATCATCCACAGGACGGACTTCGCCTACAAGAACATCATCACCGCGCTGATCGGGCTCGCCTTCTATTTTCCCGCCTTCATCCTGGCCATGGCCTGGATCATTCTCGGTTCGCCGGGCGGGCTGATCAATTTTCTCTTTCGCGACGTGCTTGGCATCACCGACGGCGTGAAGATCTACTCCGTCGCCGGCATCGTCTTCGTCACGATCCTGCACCAGGTTCCCTTCGTCTACCTCCTGATGCGCGGGCCGATCATCAGCATGGACGGAGTTTTCGAGGAGGCGGCGCGTGCGGCCGGCGCCCGCAGCCATCACGTTCTCTTCCGCATCACGCTGCCGCTTTTGTCCTATTCGCTGCTTTCCAGCCTGATCCTGACATTCGTGCTGGCAATCGAGCAGTTTGCCATTCCCGCCATGCTCGGCCTGCCGGGCCATATCACTTTGCTGCCGACGCAGATCTATCTGCTCGTCCGCTTCCCGCCCACCGACTATGGTCTGGCAGCGGCGGTCGGGCTGACGCTCGCCGCCCTGACGTCGCTCGCGATCCTTGCCCAGAGGCGGGTGACGCGGGCCGGCCGGATGGCGACGGTCACCGGCAAGGCGGGGCATCTTCGCACGCTTCCGCTCGGACGCTGGCGCTGGGCGGCCAACACCTTCTGTTTCGGCTTCGTTTTCCTGTCGCTGATCCTGCCGTCGCTGATCCTGATCTACATGTCGGTGATCAAATGGTACGTCTCGAACCCGTTCCTGGCGCAATATACCCTGCGCAACTACGAGTTCATCTGGAACAGCGCCGATGCGCACAAGAGCATCTGGAACACGCTGATCGTGTCCGGGGTGGGCGGCATCTTCGGCGTGGCGCTGGCGTTCCTGACCTCCTATTTCACCGTTCGGCTCAAGCCGCCGAGCTATCGCCTGCTCGACTTTACGGCCAGCCTGCCCTTCGGTGTGCCGGGCATGGTGATGGCGCTCGGGTTCCTGTGGGCCTATGCCTATCTGCCGCTGCCCTTCTATGGAACGCTGGCGCTCATCATCGTCGCCTTCATCACCCGCTACCTGCCCTATGCGACGGAAGCCATCGGCGGCCAGCTTGTGCAGATCGACAAGTCGCTGGAGGAGGCCGCCTGGGTCGGTGGTGCCACGAAGCTCGGCGGGCTGCGCCGCATTCTCCTGCCGCTGTCGCTGCCATCGATCCAGGGCGCCTATTTCCTGCTGTTCATGGCATTCTTCCGCGAGATGTCCTCGGTCGTGCTGCTGTTCACGTCCAACTCCAAGGTCATCTCGATTTCGATCTGGGGCTTTTTCGAGGGCGCCGATTGGGGCCTCGCAAGCTCCTTCTCCGTGCTCACAACGCTGATCATTTTCGGCGTCATTTGGCTGATCGTTTGGCTGATGCCGGCGGCTCGGCGGGTATAAGGATTTCAGTCGATGAGCATTACAGTTCGTAACCTGGTCAAGCGTTATGGCCAGCTCGAAGTCGTGCATTCCATCTCGCTCGATGTCGCGGATGGCGAGTTTGTCAGCCTTCTCGGTCCGTCGGGATGCGGCAAGACCACCACGCTGCGCTGCATAGCCGGCCTCGAAGACGCCAGCGGCGGGTCGATTTCGATCGACGGCAAGATAGTGTCGGAACCGGAAAAGAACGTGCTGGTGCCGACCTACAGCCGCGATATCGGGATGGTCTTCCAGTCCTATGCGGTCTGGCCGCACATGACGGTCGCAAAGAACGTCGCCTTTCCCTTGAGCGTGCGCGGCGTATCGTCGGACGAGATCCGGCGCCAGGTCGATGAGGCACTCGGCATCGTCGGCCTGACGGAGCTCAAGGATCGTTATCCGTCGCAGCTTTCCGGCGGCCAGCAGCAGCGCGTGGCGCTCGCCCGCGCTGTCATCGGCAAGCCGAAGGTGCTGCTGTTCGACGAGCCGCTCTCGAACCTCGATGCCAAGCTGCGCGAGGGCACGCGGGTGGAGATCCGCCGCATCCAGCGCAGGCTCAACGTGGCCGCTCTCTATGTCACGCACGACCAGGAGGAGGCGCTGACCATGTCGGACCGCGTCATAGTCATGAAATCCGGCCATGTCATGCAGGCCGGCAAGCCACGTGAACTCTACCATGAGCCGGTCAACCGCTTCGTCGGCGATTTCGTCGGCACGGCGAGTTTCCTGCCGGTCGAGGCGACGGGCGATCCGGGCGTGTGGCGCACTGCCGACGGCACCTCGGTCTGCGTCAGGCGTGCTGCGATGCTCGGCAACTCCAAGGCCTGCCAGCTCATGCTGCGGCCAGAAAGCGTCTCCATCCTCGACGACGATGCGCAGGCGGCGGGATCGAACAGTCTCAAGGGCCGGGTTCTCGAAGCGAGCTACATGGGGCCGTATACCGAATATCTGGTTGAGGTCAGCGGAGGGACACTGAAGGTGCATTCCCAGTTCGACTTCGCCGTCGATGCGCCGGTGCAGGTCCATTTCAATCCCGACAGCGGCCGGATCGTCCCCGGCGAATAGCGCCGGCTGACCGAACCCTGATCGACAGCAATCACCGAAAGACCATCGATGACATCAGAACGGAAATCACTGGGCGGGCGCGTGGCGATCGTCACCGGTTCGGGGCGCAACATCGGGCGTGCCATAGCGCATGCGCTTGCGGGCGAGGGGGCGAATATCGTCCTCAACGGCCACCGCGACAAAGCGGCGCTCGACGCCGTGGCCGAGGAACTGCGTGCCCTCGGCGTCGAGGTCATGGTGAGGCTGGTGGATGTCGGCGACGCGCAGGCCGTGGCGCAGATGGTCGACGATGTCGTGGGGCAGTTCGGCCGCGTCGATATCGCGGTCTCGAACGTCTCGGTGCGCCTGCGCCAGGCCTTCCTCGATATCTCGCTGGACGACTGGAAGCGGGTCCTCGACACCAACCTCAACGCGGCCTTCTACATGGCCCGCGCCGTCCTGCCGCACATGAAGCAGCAGGGGTGGGGGCGCATCGTGCACATTTCGGGCAATGATGGGTTTCGGCCCATTCCCTTCCGCGCGCACAATGTCACCTGCAAGGCGGCCACCTTCGCTCTGTCAAAGGCGATCGCGCTGGAGTTCGGCGAATTCGGTGTCACCGCCAACACGGTCGCGCCCGGCCTGACCGAGACGGTGAGGGACGAGGCGCATTACCCGAATTTCCGCGTCGAGCACGAAAAGCGCCGGCAGCAGATACCGGTGCGGCGCATGGGCCGGCCCGAGGACATCGCCGAATCCGTGCGGTTCCTGTGCAGCGACCGGGCCGGTTACATCACCGGACAGATCATGCACGTCAACGGCGGCGAGCACATGTTCTGAACGGCCCGCCGGTCTTTGCGAATTTAATGATGGAGCAGTCGATGCAGACGGAAACCTTAGCTGGCGTCAAAGTGCTGGAGCTCGGATCGATGGTCGCGGCGCCGTTCGCCGCCCATATGCTCGGCCAGCTTGGCGCCGAGGTAATCAAGCTCGAGCCAGTGTCGGGCGATCCGACCCGCACGCTGGTGCGTGGCGGCCCGAGCGGCACCTTCATCGCCTATAGCCGCGGCAAGAAGAGCATCGCCGTGGACCTGAGCACGGAAGAAGGACACGACCTGTTCGCACGGCTGCTGGCCGACGTGGATGTGCTCATCCACAATCTCGCGCCGAACGCCGCGCAGCGCCTGAACGTGACTTACGAGGATTGCACGCGGATAAAGCCGGACCTGATCTATTGCCACATCCGGGGTTATGGGCCGGGGCCGCTGGAGAACGAACTTGCCTCCAATCCGGTCGCGGAGGCCTCCACCGGGGTGATGTATTCGCACCGCAACGACGGCCGCCCGACGCGGCTCGGGCCGTCCTATCATGACCAGTTCGCGGGCACTTATGCGGTGATAGGCATCCTGGCGGCGCTGCTGCGGGGCGATCGTGCGACGCCGGAGGAGCGGCACATGGAGATCGGTCTGTATGAGACCGGGCTGCACGTCGCCGGCCGGGATTATGTTGGCATGCAGTTGAAGAAGCATCTGACGGGCCGGGCGGATGTCGAGCCCTCGGGCGAGTTCAGCATGCCGGGCTATGGCGCCTACGAAACGGCGGATGGGCGCTGGGTCTATCTGATGATGCTGAACGACAATCACTGGAAGAAGTTCTGTGAATCGCTCTCGCTGGCCGTGGCGGGTGACGAGAGCCTCGCCACCTTCCGGATGCGGCGAAAGCGGCGCGCCGAGGTCGAGGACATCGTGGCGCAGGCAATCGCAAGCTTCACCTTCGATCAGTTGACGGAACGCCTGAGCGGGACGGGGTTCGCCTTTACCGAAATCGTAGCACCCCAGGACGTGCTGTCCTCGCCGCAGGCGCGGCATCCCGGCAAGCTGACGGCGCTGACCTTCCAGGATCTTGCCTTCGATGTGCCGGACTTTCCGCTGCGGGACAGGTCGGAAGCCACGGAACTGCCGCCGCCGGTACTGGGCGCTCATACGCTGGAGATCATGCAGTCGCTGGGCTACGATGAGGCGGACTATCAGCGCCTGCTCGACGCCAACGTGCTCGCCGATCCTTCCACCGACAGGACCTGGCACCGTTCATAACCGACGATGGGAAAGTGCTCGCCGCTTTCGCCGGACGGTTCGGTTCAAGCCTGTCGAGGCAAGCGCGTATGCCTGCTCCAATTCTGCGAACCCTATGATTTAGCTTGTGTTTGTTTGCTTCAACACCGTCGGAAAGGATTGACCGCCCCCAGATTACGCATTATGCATAATAACTGACTGTGAAGGGCGCCTCACGAACCGCCGGCTGGGCCGGGCGGTCTGGACGCAGGCGAGGCCCTTGTCTTCAAGCGGAGGAAATCGATGAATATGGAAGTACAGCCGGGCACCGGCATCACGGACCGTCCCCCCGAGGGCGTCATCACCGACGAGGCGATCGCCGAGGCACGCGCCATGATCGGCCTGCAGCTGCGCCCGGAAGGGCCGTATCTGCAGGATGCCACGGCCGACACGATGCGCAACTTCTGCAACGGCATCGGCGATCTCAATCCGCTCTATCGTGACCTCGAATATGGCAGGAACACGCGCTACGGCGCGCAGGTCGCCCATCCGATGTTCCCGATGGCCTATGGTTATGTCGGGCGCACGCGCTGGGGCCTGCCCGGCGTGCACGGTTTCTTCGCCGGCCATGACTGGGAGCTGTTCCGCCAGGTGAAGGCGGGCGACCGGATCTCGGCGGTGGAGCGTGTCGTCGGCGTAGAGGAGAAGGAGAGCAAGTTCTCCGGCCGCCTGGTGCTGCAATATGTCGAGGCGAGCTATGTGAACCAGCGCAACGAGCTGGTGGCACGGTGCCTGGGCTTCTGCACGCGTCATGAGCGCAAGGCAGCCCGCGAGACCGGCAAGTACAAGGACATCAAGGCGCACGAATATACGCCGGAGGACTACGAGAAGATCGAAGCGGCGACGCTGGGCGAGGCCGACAATATCCGCGGCGAGAACGTGCGCTACTGGGAGGACGTGACGGAGGGTGAAAGCCTTCCGACGGTGCTGCGCGGTCCGCTGTCGCTGATGGACACGATGGGCTTCATGGTGGGCGTCGGGCGTGGGCATACGCACGGCATCCTGTTCCGCCGGGCGGCAAAACATCCCAAACACTTCTTCCGCTCGGACGATGCGGGCGGCGGTGTCGAATATACCGGCATCGGGCATGCGCGTGAATCGGTGGCCAAGCAGGTGGGTGTTCCCGGCGCCTACGATTACGGCCCGCAGCGCACGACGTGGATGGCGACGCTGGTGACGAACTGGATGGGCGACGCGGCCTTCCTGAAGCGGCTTCGTGTCGAGGCACGTCGGTTCAACATCATGGGGGATTCGACCTGGCTGAAGGGCAAGGTGGAGCGCAAGTACATCAAGGACGGGCACACGCTGGTCGATCTTGAGATCTGGGGCGAGAACCAGCGCGGCGAGATCACCACGCCGGGCAAGGCCACCGTGCTTCTGCCCTCGCGCGACATCACCATGCCGATCCGCTTCGACGGCTCCGCCGTCAGCCTCGATCTGCCTGTCGTCAGATAGATCGCGGACCGGGAGGAAACTGATGAGCAATGCCGATCTTTCCAGGCCGCTGGCCGGAATTCGTGTTGTCGAGCGTGCCAGCGGACCGGCGGCAGCCTATGCCGGCCGCCTCATGGCCACGCTCGGCGCCGAGGTGACGGCCGTCGAACCGGCTGGCGGGTCGTCGTTGCGACGCGCGGAACCCTTTCTTTCCGGCACGAAGGTGAGCGCGCTGTTCGCCTATCTTTCTGCCGGCAAGAAATTCTCCAGTGCCGATCCACAGGCGGACCGGGCCGCGTTCGAAGCGCTGCTCGATAGCGCGGACATCTTGATCGAAGACGTGCCGCTGCGTGACAAGGCCGCCCTCGGCCTTGCGCCCGACGCCGTCGAGGGGCGGCATCCGAACCTTGTCCACGTCTCCGTCCTGCCCTTCGGCGCCACGGGGCCGAAGGCGGGCTGGAAGGGCGAAGAGATCAATCTCATCCATGCCTCGGGCGAGGGCAACCTGCTGCCGAATGGCCTTTCGCTGGACATGTTTCCCGAACGTCCGCCGCTCAAGATCCATGGCAACTTCATGCAGTTCCAGGGTGGCGTCGGGGCAATGCTCGGCGGCCTCGCGGCGCTTTGGGCAAGACCCACCGCGGGCGGCCAGTTCGTGGACATCTCGGTGCAGGAATGTGGCGTGGTCGTCGGGCTCTTCGCGATCCAGCAGCTAGGGGACGGCTTCAAGGAGCGCCGGCAGAGCCGGTCGTTCCGCTATGGCGGCGTCATGCCCTGCAAGGACGGCTTCGTCGAGCTCCTGACCATCGAGGACAAGCAGTGGCGATCCTTTGTGACGCTGATGGGCGATCCGGAATGGGCGAAGGAAGAGGGCTTGCAGGATCCGTTGGCCCGCGGCCGGCGCGGCGAGGAGATCAACCGGCACCTGCGCGCCTGGACGGCGACGCAGACCTGCGACGACCTCGTGACGCGGGGACAGGCCTTCGGCGTGCCGCTCGCAAAATATGCCACGCCGGCCGAAGTGCTGGACGGCGCCCAGGAAAACGCCCGGAAGATTTTTGCGCCCGTCACGATCGAGGGCGTGGGAGAGCGCCGTGTCTTCGTCGCGCCCTACCGCTTCGGCCCCGAACCGCTGGCTCTGGGGGGAAGCCCGACTTCGGCCGCGGTGCCCGCCCAACCGAAGGCGCCGGTCTCCTCGATCCCCGCTTCCGGCAGGCCGCTCGCGGGTGTTCGCATCCTCGACTTCACCATTCACGCGGCCGGACCGTTCGGCACGCATATGCTGGGCCAGCTCGGCGCCGAATGCATCAAGGTGGAGACGTCGAAGCGGCTCGACATGTTCCGCCGTCCGCATCCTGTCTACGGACGGATGGAGCCATCGACCTTCGCCCATGTCGTGGCCGACAAGAAATCGATCCGGATCAATGTGAAGAAGCCGGAGGGGGTGGCACTCGTCAAGCGCATCACGGCGAAGTCCGACATCGTCGCGGAAAGTTTCCGCGCCGGGGTCATGGATCGCCTGGGCATCAGCTTCGCGGAATTGGCCAAGGTGAAGCAGGACATCATCATGCTGTCGTCCTGCGCCTGCGGGCAGACCGGGCCGGACGCGCATTTCGCCGGCTACGCGCCGCTCTTTGCCGCCTGGGGCGGGCTCGGCACGCTGTCGGGCTATGAGGACGGACCGCCGCTCGAAATCCGCCATGTGATGGACCATTCCGTCGGCCTCAATGCCGCGAGCGTCGCCTTGGCGGCCCTGAATTTCCGCCGCCGCACCGGGCAGGGCGCACATGTCGACCTTGCCGCACGCGAGATCGCCAGCGCGCTGATAGGCGAGGCGCTTCTCCAGACCGATCACGGGGACGAACCACAGCGCATGGGCAACCACCATCTCGGCATGGCGCCGCACGGCGCCTATCCGGCGAAGGGCGAGGATTGCTGGGTGTCGATAGCCGTGGCGAACGACGACGAATGGCGCGTGCTGGCCGGCCTGATCGGCGGGGCCGCGGCTGATCCCTGCCTCGCCACGGTTTCGGGCCGTCTCGGCAGCCGGAGCAGGCTGGACGGCCTTGTCGGTGCATGGACCCGCAACCACGACGCCGAGGAGATTGCCGTGCTGCTGCAGCAGAACGGCATCGCCGCCCACGCCTCGTGGACGCCCGAAATGGTCGTCGCCGACCCGCATATGCGCGAGCGCGCCGCGATCCGGGATATCGTGGTGGGCGGCGTCGTGCGGCCGGCGGTGAGCGTTCCGGTCCGCTTGTCGAAGACGTCCGGCCGCGGCATTGAAAAGGGCGCGCCGGCTGCACTCGGCGGAGACGAGGACTATGTCTATGGCGAGCTGCTGGGCATGTCCCGGGCCGAGCGCAGTGCCCTCGAAGAGGCCGAGGCGATAATCTAACCTCACGCTTTCAGGCGAAACGAACGAGAGAGAAAAGTGATGTCGGATTCATTCGTGATAGATCGTGCCAAGACCGCCGTGGTCGTCATCGACCTGCAGATGGGGGTGGTGAACCGCAAGACGGTTCCGCATGCCGCAGCGATCGTCGTGGCCAATACGGCGCGCCTGCTTGCGAAGGCGCGCGAGGTCGGAATCAAGCCGATCCTCGTCTACGTCGACAGCTCTTCCGATGGCAACGACTTCGTCAAGCCGGACTGCGACCGGCCGACGAGCCGTGACGGCCTGCCGGCGGACTATTCGGTGCTGGCGCCGGAGCTCGATCGCCAGCCGGAGGACCTAGTGGTGATGAAGCGCAATTGGGGCGCGTTCTACGGAACGGATCTTGAATTGCAGCTGCGCCGCCGCGGCTATACGACGATCATCCTGTGCGGCATCGCGACGGAGTTCGGCGTGGAGAGCACCGCGCGCGACGCGTTCGAGCGCGGCTTCAACCAGATCTTCGTGTCCGATGCCATGACCGCGTTCAGCCAGATCAGCCATGACAATGCGATCGAGCGGATATTTCCGCGCCTCGGCCGGGTCCGAACCACCGACGAGGTGATCGCCATCCTCTGATCAGGCCGTGCAGTATGACAAGATCTGTGGAGCAGCCCTGTCATGTCTGGCATTACCTTATAGATTACAATACGTTCGTTAACCTGAGGAAAGACGCAAGGTTTCAGAGGCTATCGGAATGTCGCAAAGTCCTATGAACTTCGGCACCAAAGAGGTGCAGATTGCGCATTTCTTGCGGGAAGGAATCATTTCTGGACGTTTCCCGCCCGGCACGCGGCTGAAGCAAAACGACCTGGCGGAGATGCTTCGCACAAGCATCACGCCGATACGCGAAGCGCTGAAGCAACTCGCGGCCGAGGGATATGTCGAGGGGAATTCCTATCGCGGCGCCATCGTCGCCCCCTTCGATGCCCGTGCCTCGGCGGAGGTGCTGAACCTGCGCAATATTCTTGAATCGGAACTGGTGCGCGAGGTCGTCAAATACGTTACTGAGGACGACCTTCGCGAGGTGCGGGAGCTTGCGAAGGAATTCGAGGAGGCCGCCGGCCGCGAGGACAGCATGCAGGCGCGGGGCGCCAATTACCGTTTTCACATGCGCCTCTACCAGGTCGCGCAGATGCCCCAGGCCCTGCACTTCGTTCAGATCCTCTGGGCGCGCTATCCGTTCGACCAGATCAACCGGATTTCCGGCCGCGCCCAGCGGGCGGCCGAGGAACATGCCGAACTGCTGCGCCACATCGCCAACCGCGATGTGGACGGCGCCTTGCGCGCGACGCAGCGCCATATCGAAACGGGCTGGTCGGAGCTGCGCGACGTGCTGGTGCTGCCCAAGGACGGGGACGCCACCCGCTAACGAACCGTCGGCAGCCCGAGATCCAGGCCGGCGCCGTCGAAGGCGACGCTGAGTTCGGGATTGCGTGAGGGCAGGATGACGGTCGCCAAGCCGGGCGTGGTGATTTCGCCGCGCTGGTTCTCCGCCCACAGTTCGATATCGACCAGCGCATGCCCGTCGCGGATATATTTGCGGCTGATCTTTCCCTTGCACCAGGTCGTGTCACCGACGGTGTTGAAGCGCCGCATCTCCGTGCGGATCCGGCGCAGGATGCCGGCGTCGCCCATCCAGTTGGTCACCAGGCTGCACATCCAGGACGAGCGCTGCGGCCCGTAGTCGTAGGTGCCGGGCACGCCGACTTCGCGCGCCGCGGTCTCGCGGTGATGGCCAATGCCGGTATATTCGACACCGCCGCCGGCTTCCGGATTGCGGAAATAATGCCCGGGATGCTTGACCGCGCCGCGCAGCACGATGCCATGCGTATGGCCGCGCCCCGACGCCACCAGGAAGCCCAGCGTGTCGAGGAGCGTGAGCGGCCCCCGCACGATCGGCGGCAGCAGGTCGCCTTCCTGCACGTCCTCGAAATAGCGGACTTCGGCGCCGCGGATCTCGGATTCTTCGCGCAGGATCGCCGCCTCGATCGCCTGCAGCTCTTCGTCGCTATACCGGCTTTTGCGGATGTCTTTGTATTTGCCGGCCTCGCGCGCCGCCTTGCGCTCGTGGCGCGTGCAGGTTCCGATCGCCCGGGCGATAAGGTCGCCGTTCTGGTTGACATAGGACGCCTCGACATATTGAAGCACCAGCCGGCCGGAGAACCGGCTTTGTTTCTCCTCGATACCGAGGACGCGTTCCACTGCCGAGACGCGGTCACCAGGCCTGAGATAGCGGAACAGTTCCCAGTCGCTGCCGGCATAGAAGCCGTGCACGCCCGGCAGGCCCCAGCGGGTGCGCCCGACCCAGCCGAAGGCCATCGGGAACATCGGGTGGCCCACCATCGCGCCGAGCCGCGAATTGCGGCCGTGTTCCTCGTTCCTGAAGAGCGGGTTCACGTCGCCGATGCCGTTGCAGAAGGTGGTCAGCGTATCGAGGCTGGCATCCTGGAGGTAGGGTCCTTCGGGGCGCAGATGCAGGCCGATCATCGCTCTTGCCTGGGCGATTGCCTCGTCCGTGATGCTTCCCTCGCTCGGGGCTGAACCGACTTCGATTTTCTCGTTCATGGTCATGGGCTCGTTAGGGTGAGCTGGCGCCGAAACCCGGGTCGCTTGACGGTCGGCGCGGCGGCTTGGGCAGCAGTCCGCCTCTGGAAGCAAGTCCTGCCAACGTTATGAAAAGGTCGCGGTTGCGTCAACGCACAGCGCACCACCCGCGTCCAGCGAGCGGACCTTTACATGGCCGTCCTCGTTCCAGCCTTCTAGGCGAAGCGTGTTTCCGTGGAAGGCGGGATGGAGTGCCTTGAACGTGAATCCGGTCATGACCGATCCGTTCTGTATCTCCCCGGCGAGCTTGGCAAGCAATGTCGCCTGGAGCGGTCCATGCACGACGAGGCTCGGATAGTTTTCCTCTTCCCGCGTATATTCCAGATCGTAATGGATGCGATGGCCGTTGCCGGTGAGGCACGAATATCGGAACAGCAGAAGGGGATCGGGCACAAGCTCGACGCTGGTCGCGCCGGCACACGCCGCCTCCGCGGGCTCCGGCGCGCGGCCGGATGCGTCTCTCGGTCCGAGATAGACGAGGTCCTGTTCCTCCAGGATTGTCGGACCGTCCGGGCCGCTGATCTCGTGCCCGATCGTCACGATGACGATGGCGCCCGAGCGCCCGACCCGTTCCTTGACATTCAGGATGGTGCTCTTGCGCGTCACCTCGTCGCCGGCCTGCAAGGGTGTCAGGAAGGAAATCCTGCCGCCGGCATACATGCGGCGGGAAAGGTCGACCAAGGGCGGCAGAAAGCCGCCGCGGCGCGGATGCCCGTCCGCGCCAATCCCGGACGGCCGGGGCCATTCCTGGAACAACATCCAGTGCCAGAGCGGCGGCAGCGTGGTCGGCTCGTCGATATCCAGGGTTGCCGCAAGCCGCCTGAGCGCATGCCTGCAGATGACATCCCTGCGAATATCCGTTCGGCCGACATAGTCCTGGACATTCATTCGGCACGGTCTCCTTCGGCTGCGCGATGGTGGCGATTGATCGCGGGACCGGGCATGGCAGGCGGTCCGCCCGGCCTTCCGGCAATATTCGCACCTGCGATCCGGCAATTTCTGCAAAGCATCCGACTGAGCAATTCGACACACCGTGAGTAGTAATGCATTATGCATTATCTAGCATCGCTCCTTCCTGATGGGAAGTCCCCTTTCCGCCGAAAACTGCGTTGGCCTGAAAAGGAGGCTTCCATCCCCGTCGGAAAACAGGCATTATATTGTGCATAATCCATAATAATGGGCGTGCAGCATTCGAGCGTCAAAGTCGTTTGCAGACCGGGAAAAGCAGCAGAGGTGGCAATGGCGACGAGGGCGGCATCTTCAATCGGCAAGGCGCGGAGCCTGTTGTTTGTTCCGGCAAACCGGCCGGACCGGTTTTCGAAAGCGCTGGCCAGCGGTGCGGATGCCGTCATCATCGACATGGAGGATGCTGTCGCGACCGCCGCCAAGGCCGAAGCGCGGCGCGGCCTCGTGGAATGGGTCCTGTCGGCGCCCGAAAGGCTGGCATTGCTCGGCGTGCGTGTCAGCAGCGCCTTCTCGCGCGCCGGCCTGGATGACCTTCGGGAGCTTGCGTCCGTCGCGCATCTTTTCGATTTCATCGTGCTGGCGAAGACGGAGAGCGAGGCCGAAGCGCGCCTTGCAGCGCAGCACTTCGGCGGCGTGCCGCTCGTTTGCACCGTAGAGTCGGCGCGCGGCGTCGCCAATGCAGGCGCCATCGCCGGCGCGCATGGGAGCGTCGAGGCGCTGGCGCTCGGCGGGGCGGACATGGCCGCGGATCTGCGTGCAGAGATTGGCTGGGAGGCGCTGTTCCTGGCACGGGCGACCATCGTCAATGCGGCCAGCAGCGCGGGCATCGCCGTCCTGGACATGCCGTTCTTCAACATATCCGACGAAGACGATCTTGCCGCGGAAACCTTGCGCGTCCGTGCCTTGGGTTTCACCGGCAAGCTTGCCATCCACCCGGCGCAGGTCGCGGTCCTGAACCGCGCGTTCAGCCCGACGGAAGCCGAGATCGCGAAGGCGAGGGACCTGCTCCAGGCCGTTGCCGCGGGAGGCGATGCCGTCAGGATCGACGGCGAAATGATAGACGAGGCCGTGCTGCGCTCGGCGCGGCGCATCGTTGCCATGGCGTCGCCGTAGAAGAGGCCGCGAACGGACCGCCGATCGTCTCATGACCCCCACCTCGCACCGCATACGCGAAAGCTGTTCCCTATGACGTTTCTGACCGAGCCCGAACCGCCGCGCGGCATCACTATTCCCGTTGTCGAAGGAATAAGGCGGATCGTCGCGCGCAACCGCGGCCCGATGACCTATCACGGGACCAACACCTATTTGATCGACGCGCCGGGCGGCGTCGCCGTGCTGGACCCCGGCCCCCTCGACGAAGAGCATGCGCAGGAGGTGCGCGACGCTGCGGGCGCGCCGATTACCCATATTCTCATCACTCATGCGCATCACGACCATATCGGCAATGCGGCCGCGTTGCAGGCGCTGACCGGCGCGCCGGTCTACGCCTACCCTAAGAACGCCGTCGGCATCGTGCCGGACGTCCCGTTGCACAATGGTGACGCGATCCTCGGCATGACCTGCCTGCACACGCCCGGCCATGCGCCAGATCACCTGTGTTTCCTGCGGCCGGACGGGATCGTCTTTTCAGGCGACCATGTGATGTCCTGGCGGTCGACCGTGGTAAGCCCGCCGCATGGCAGCATGGCAGCCTATATGAACAGCATCCGGCTGCTGCTCGACCGCGGCGGGGTGCTCTATCTGCCCGGCCACGGCCCGCCGCTGCCCGATCCCATGAAGGCGGTGCGCAAACTCTACACGCGCCGCAGCGAGCGGGAGCGGGAGGTCGTCGCAGCCCTGGGGCAAACGCCCCGCTCGGTTGCCGACATGGCGGACGAACTCTACGGCAATATCAGCGAAGCGCTCCGCCCGGCGGCAGAACGCAATCTGACGGCCCATCTCATCAAGCTCGCGCAGGATGGTCTGGCAATCGAGGACGACGGCCTGTGGCGCTCCGCCTGACCCAACTGCAAATGCGTGCTTTATCCGTCACTCTTCTAGAGCGTTAGCTGATGACATTCGGCTGTTGATCACCATATTTAAGGAACAGTCAGTTTAAAGGTCGCATTTGCAACGGGAGTTATTACGGTGAGTGCACTGCAGAGGGGCATGTTTTTCGGCTTCGCCGCGGCATTTTTGGGGGTGGCGGTGGGCTTATCTTCCGGTGACGCCAAGGCCGCGGATTGCCGGTCGGACCCTGCGCCCGAAATCGATTGGAGCGACTGCGCCAAGAAGAGCCTGATGCTGAGCGGCAACGACTTCACCGGCGCGAATTTTCGGGATGCCGATCTGAGTTTGACCGACATGCGCAATACCACGCTGACGGGGGCGGTTCTGGAGAAAGCGACGCTGGTCCGAACCTGGTTCACCGATGCGCGAATGGACAAGGCGAATTTCGCAAGGGTCGAGGCCTATCGATCCATCTTCAAGAACGTTTTTGCCCAGGGGGCCTCGTTTGCATCCGCCGAACTTCAGCGCGCTGCGTTCAACGGTGCCGACCTGACCAATACGAGTTTTGAGAAAGCGGATGTCAGCCGCGCGGACTTCGACCAGGCGATCCTCTCGGGCGCGACCTTCACCTATGCGAACCTTTCGCGCGCCGATCTGAGCGAGGCCAAAATAGAAGGAGCGCTCGGCTTTAACAGGGCGTTCATGTTGTTGACGCGGATTGAGGGGCTGGATCTGTCCCGCGCTACCGGTCTCGACCAGTCCCAAATCGACATTGCTTGCGGCGACGCCGAGACCAAGCTGCCGAACGGCCTTACGACGCCGACATCATGGCCCTGTGCACAGGAATGAGACGTATTTTTTTATAGCGCCTCCCCCTGTAGATTTTGAAAAGCGAACGCAGCTACAGCGCGCGCTCGCCCCAGCGTTCCGCCAGCGCCAAACATTCCTGCCAGGGCACGATGGCGCCCGTGGTCGAGATGCTGCGCAGTGATGTGGCTGCCGTTGCGTGGGCGAGGCGGAGGCATTGTTCCATGCTCCAGCCTTCGTGGATGCCGTAGAACATGCCCGCGGCAAACGCGTCGCCGGCCCCGTTCGCCCCGAGCACTTCCGATTCGGGAATGGCGACGGGTGGTAGCGTGGCGGTCTCTCCGTCGCGCGTGACGGCGATGGCGAAGGCCGGGCAATGCACGGCAACCATTTTCATGGCGCCACGTTCCAAAGCAATGCGCGCGGCGCGCTCGCAGGCCTGCCGGTCGGTCGCCTCCGCGCCCACGGTCTCCACGCCGGCAATCGCGCCGATCTCCATGTCGTTGACGATCAGGAAATCGAGATGGGGCAGGCAGGGCGCCACGAGCGCCGCCATCAGGCTTTTTTCGATGCTGGCCAGTTCGAGATTGGTCTCAAGGCCCGCGGCGCGGGCCTTTTTGAGCACGGCGACCCAGCCGTTCGGCTCGTCGTGCCAGGGGCTGTCGAGCGTCCTGTGAACGCCCGGCAGGCCGAGATGGAGATAACGCATGCGCGTGGTGGAAAAGTCGAAATGATCCGGGGTCAGCAGCGCGCCCGTGCCGGCGTGGAAGATGTGGGTGCGCCGGTGCGACTTGCGCGAGACATAGGCGTCGCAGAACTGCGTTGCGGCGGCATCGGTTATCGCCATCTGGCGCGTGTCGATGCCCGCCGCCTCGGCCGTCGCCTTCAAATAGCGGCCGTCATCGTCGTCGCCGACGAGGCCGACGGTCTCGACCGGCATGGACGGGTCGAGACGCTTCATGTCAAGCGCCAGATTGCAACTCGACCCGCCGCCGTGGCGCTCCTCCTCGAAGAGCTCGGCAAGGCCGTCCTCACCCGGCCAGTGACTGATGCTGCGATTGTAGTCGGCGCACCACGTTCCGCCGGTGAGGAAACCTCGCCGCGCGCTCGTCATTTGCTCTGCTCCGGCTTGAGGACGGCTTCCGTCACCTCATTGTCCTTGGCGAACTCGCGGATCGGCGTGATGCCATCCTCCGCAAGCGCCGCGTGATAGGCCTTCACGGCTTCTGCGGGGGAAATATTGCCGGACGCGACCTCGCGCATGAAGCGCACCATCGCCAGCGGATCCTCCGCCAGATTGATCTTGCGGCCGAACAGCGCGACGCGTGCGCCAAAACGTTCGGCCTGGTGCAGCAGTTCGAAGCAGTCGCGGGTCGTGCCCGCGCCACCGCCGAGCACGCCGACGATGACGCTCGGATCGTAGGAGGCAAGTTCCTCCATCGCCTTGGCGCCGTTGAACGGGATCTTCAGGAATTGCGGGCGGTCCGCCTTCGTCACCCCGGCGATGCAGCGCATCAGCACGTCGTTGACATAGTGCGGCACGGTCTCGGGCGCGATCTTGGAGTCGACGTTGGGATTGAACACTTCGAGGAAGTATTTGAAATTGTTGCGCGCGGCATCCTCGCGAAAGACCCCGAAGGCTTCGAGCGCCTGGTAGTCGCGGTCGAGATCGTTGTTGAAGGTGATGGAATAGAGGCCGAGATCGGTGCCGGTGATCGGCGCGCCGGGGGCGGGATCGATCGTGCCTGTCGCAACGCGCGACAGCGAGGCGCTGCGGAAGGGCCGTGAGGCCTGCTGCGAATAGGTGGCGCCGCGGCAGACCCAGACGTCGGTCGTGTCGTTGGCGCGGATTGCCGGCTTCACGGCGCTGCCGCGATAGACACCCATGTCGATCAGCGCCTCCATGTTGGAGGCCGAGGTCAGCATGATGTCGACGATGTCCTGCTCGACGACGGCGCGGATGTTTTCGAGGAATTCCGGGCGGGTATAGTGGCGCGACCATGTGCCGTCCTTAGCCCGCCTGGGGCCGCAGGAGGTGATGCTCGGCCCCATGTCGCCGTCTTTGGCGTCGGCGATGATGAAGTCGTTGCGGGTGTATTTTCCGGCGCGGATGCGGGCGAGCTTTTGGTCGAGACGATACATGGATTGGCTCCGTTCGGTATGGTCCGGCCTGTCGGGAACCGGACGGGAAGGATCAGGCGGTGGCGGCCCCCGTCATGATGGCGACCACGTCGTTCATGGAATGGGTTTTCGGTGTCACCACTGCGGCGCGTCGGCCGAGCCGCATGATGTGGATGCGGTCGGCGATATCGAAAACATTCGGCATGTTGTGGCTGATGAGCACGACGGCGAGGCCGCGCTCGCGGATCGAGCGGATGAGTTCCAGCACCTGACCCGTCTCGCGCACGCCGAGGGCCGCCGTCGGCTCGTCCATGATGACGAGTTTTCGCGCGAAGAGCGCTGCGCGGGCGACGGCGACGCCCTGCCGCTGGCCGCCCGAAAGCGCCTCCACCGCGTTGTCGATCGACGGCAGGCGGAACTTCAATTCGCTCATGGCACGCCGGGCTTCTTCCCGCATCCGCTTCTTGTCGAGGCGGCGGAAGATGCTTCCGAGGATGCCCGGTGCGCGCAGTTCGCGGCCGAGGAAGAGGTTCGAGGCGATGTCGAGCGCCGGCGCCATGGCGAGATCCTGGTAGACCGTCTCGATGCCGGCATGGCGCGCATCGAGCGGGCCGCGGAAGTGGACTGGTGCGCCATCGAGCAGGATTTCGCCGCTGGTTGGATGCAGCGCGCCAGTCAGCGCCTTGATGAGCGTGCTCTTGCCGGCGCCGTTATCGCCGACGACGGCGAGGATTTCGCCGGCGCGCAGTTCGAAGTCGACGCCGGCGAGCGCAGTGACATGGCCGTAGGTCTTCACCACGTTGCGCGCTTCCAGCACGACATGGGGCGGCGTCTCGGTGTTGGTTTCGAAGGACATCAGTTCCTCCTCCGCGACATCTGGTCGAGGGCGACGGCGATGATGACGAGGATGCCGGTCACGAGGTCCTGCCAGAGCGGATCGATGCCGGCGAGCGTCAGGCCGTTGCGCAGCACGCCGACGATGAGGGCGCCGATGAGCGTACCGATCAGCCCGCCGCGACCGCCGAACAGGCTGGTGCCGCCGATGACGACGGCCGTGATGGAATCGAGGTTGGCGGTCTGCATCGCGTTCGGATCGGCATTCGGGATGCGGCCGAGCGCCAGCCAGGCGGCGATGCCGTAGATGAGGCCGGCGACGAGATAGACGGAGAGCAGGTGGCGGCGCACCGGGATGCCGACGAGGCGGGCGGCTTCCGGATTGTTGCCGATGGCGTAGACGTGGCGGCCCCACTTGGTCTGGTTCAGGAAATACCAGACAACGGCGTAGAGCGTGAACATGATGAGCACGCCGTAGGTGAGCACGAAGCCGCCGAGCTTCATCGTATTGCCGGTCCAGGAGAGGAATGGGTCGCGCACAGCAAAGGCGCCGCCTTCGGAGATCAGGCGCAGGGCTGCGGTCAGGATGCCGAGAATGCCGAGCGTGACGATGAAGGGCGGCAGCCTGAGACCGCTGACGAGCCCGCCCGCCGCAAGCCCCGCGGCCGTGCAGACCAGCACGGCGAAGCCCATCGAGAGCACCGGGTCATAGCCGAGATTGACCAGCTTGCCGGCGACGATGGTGCCGAGCACGCAGATGGCGCCGACGGCGAGATCGATGCCGGCCGTCAGGATGACCAGCGTCTGGCCGATCGCCAGCACGCCGATGATGACCGTCTGCTGCAGGATGATCGACAGGTTATGGGTCGCTAGGAAACGCGGATTGGTGAGCGCGAAGATCACGCAGAAGCCGATGAGAACCAGCAGCGGCCCCGCGGAAGGTGCGCCGATGATGCGGGCCTTCAGGCTCGGGGATGTCTCGGGCGGAGAAGCGGTGGCTGTGTTCATGGAAACCTCATGCTTCGGGGGCGCCGCACCCCGACGGATTGCCGTGGCGCCGTCGCGCCGTGACCGGTGGACGCCCGATCGGGATCACGACGTCGCCGCGCCAAAAAAGAGGCGCGGGACCGTGCGTGATCCCGCCGGGAGAAGGGCGATCAATCGCCCCAGCAGTTTTCCAGGCCCCAGGCCGTATCCTTCGATTCCAGGCCCTCGACGGGCTTGTCGGTGATCAGGAAGGAACCGGTATTGACGAAGCCGCTCGGCTTCTTGCCGGTCGCGGCATATTCCGCCACGGCATCAATGCCCATGGACGCCATCTTGTAGGGGAACTGCATGACCGTTGCGGCGATCTTGCCGTCCTTGACGTCGCGCACGCCCGCGCAGCCGCCGTCGATGGAGGTCAGCATCACGTCGCTTTCCTTGCCGAAGGATTTGAGCGCTGCATAGGCACCGGCCGCCGCCGGCTCGTTGATCGTGTAGACGGCGTTGATATCGCCGTTCTTGGAGAGCAGGTTCTCCATGCCGACCTGGCCCTTGTCCTGCGCGCCGTTGGTGATGGCGGCGCCGGCAATCGACGGGTCACCCTCGGCGATGCCGAAGCCCTTCAGGTAGCCGTCATGGCGGAAGGTATCGACCGTGCCGCCGGGCGTGCCGTCCAGCATGGCGACGACCGCCTTGGTGTCGCCCATCGCCTTGCGGGCATAGGTGCCCTGCTGCACGCCGGCCTCGAAATTGTCGGTGGCGAAGGTGGCGTCGACCGCGTCGGCGGGGTCGGTCGCCGTGTCGAGCGCGATCACCAGAACGCCGGCCTCGCGCGCCTTCTTGATGATGTCGAGCATGCCCGACGAGTTGTTCGGCGTCACCAGGATGCCCTTGGCGCCAGCGCTGATCAGGTCCTCGATGGCGGCGACCTGGCCTTCGTTGTCGCCGTCGAACTTGCCGGCGCGGGCGATCAGCTTCACGCCCTTTTCCTTGGCGCGGGCCTCTGCGGCCTGGCGCATCTTGGCGAAGAACGGGTTGACCTCCGTCTTGGTGACGAGGCCAACGATGACCTCCTGCGCCGAGGCGGAGCCGGCGCCGAAGGCGACACCGAGCATCAGGCCGAGGGCGCTGATGCCGGCCTGGAGAGCTTTGGAACGTGCGGACGTGCGAATGCGATGAAACGACATGAAAACCTCCCAAAATCTACGATACCGCCGAGCCTTTGGCTCTGGGGCGGGCCGGCCTCTCCTCAAAGGCCATGCTGGATTAGGTCACTCCTTTTGGATAAAGTCAAATAGTAATAACTTCTCTTTTGTATATTTTTGTCCATAAATGGCTATGACCTTGTTTTGCCAGTTCAACTCTCCAGGCGGCGCAGCGCATGCATGGCGGCGTGAAGGGGTTTCTGGCGGGAGAGATCGCGATAGACGGCGTAGGCCGAGCGGTAGGCCTGAACCCGGTCCGGACGCGGCAGCACGCGGCCGATGTCCCTTGTGCCAAACCGCTCCGCACCTTCCGCATAGGTGCTGACTGTGCCGCCGGCGACTGCGCCGTGGATCGCGGCGCCGACGGCCGTCGCGTTGGCGATCTCCGGAATGTCGATGGGTCGGTCGAGCACATCGGCCAGGATATGGATGAGCAGCGGATTGGCGCGGGCAAGGCCGCTTGCCATCAGCACGCGCTCCGGCACGAGCCCGCTCTCGGGGAAGAGGTCGAAGATCGCTTTTGCACCGAAACACAGGCCTTCCAGCAAGGCGAGATAGATTTCGGCCGCCGTTGTCTGCCGTGTCAGCCCGGCCAACAGGCCGGAAAGATTGCCATCGGCAAAGGGAACGCGGTTGCCGCCCCACCAGTCGAGCGCGACGACCCGCCCGGCCGCGGGCGCAAGCGCGGCGGCCTCCTCGTTGTAAGCGCGAAAACTCTCCTGCATGTCGCTGCCGCGCGGGAAGGTCGTGACGAACCAGGCGAGTGTATCGCCAAAACTCGGCTGACCCGCCTCGTAGCACCAGAGCTGCCGCATCGAGCCGTCGAAGGCCATGCCCTCGATGCCGGGCGGCAGAGGACGCTGGATATCGCTGAGGTAGAGATAGGCGGCCGAGGTGCCGAGCGCGCCGACGAAGCAGCCGGGCGAAACGGCGCCGATCGCCGGCAGCACCACATGGGAATCGATGACGGCGACGGCGACGGTCGCGCGGCCACGAATGCCGGTGAGGTCGCGCCATTGCGGCGAAAGCGGGCCGGCCGCAGACCCGACGGGGAGTGGCGTTGCAAGGCGCCGGTCGAGGCCCGCCACCACGCCCTGCGGATAACCCGTATCGCCGGAAAACTGCGCCTTGTAGGCGGCAAAGCCGAGGCCGCGCGCCTCCCGTCCGGTGAGCTGCCAGACGAGCCAGTCGCCGCCCTCGATGAAGCGGTCCGTCTCGGCCCAGATGGCGGGGGCTTCCGCGGCGATCTGCGCGGCCTTGGCCAGCAGCCACTCCCCGGAAAGCCGCCCGCCGAAATTGGCGAGAAAGGGTGCAGGCCTGGCGTTGATCGCGTCGGCGTAGGCTTGCGCATTGTGCTTCCATAGCTTGACATAGGCATGCGGATCGGACGGGCGGAGGCGGGAAAGGGGCGCGCCATCGGCGCGGGCGGGCAGGGGAGAACTGGCGGTGAAGCCGATGCCGATGCCCTCGACGGTGCGGTCCCGCCCGAGCCTTGATAGGATTTCGAAGGCCGCTTCCGTATAGTCGTCGGCGTTCTGCAAGGCGAAATCCGCCGGCAGCGGCGTTCCATCCGGCAGGTTACGGGTGAGAATACCGTGCCGGTAGGCATGGACATGGCTTGCCACCTGCCTTCCGGTCGCGACCTCGATCAGCACGCCCCGCGCCGATTCCGATCCGTAATCCAATCCGATAAGGTAGGTGTCCAAGGGGCTTCTCCGTCTGGCCGCAGGGAGAATATATACAAAATAAAACATAATTCGCAATCTTATGTATTATGTTTTACATAAGTGCGGACGACATTGGAAACTGCCGCTTTATCTCTCTGTGCTTTGCCGCTAAAGCGAGGAGGCAACAGGAGTTTTGCATGGGACGGCATGAGCAGGGGCATGAGGGGCCGACGCTGGACGGCGCGGGGGGCATTCTTTCCTTGATCGCGACAGGCCAGGCGTCGTCGAGGGCCGAACTGCTGCAGGCGTCGGGCCTTTCGCGTGTCACCGTCACGCAGCGGTTGAACGCGCTCCTTTCCAGCGGGCTGGTGCGCGAGACCGAGGAAACCCTGCCGAGCGGTGGACGGCCGACGCGGGTTCTCGCCATCAATGCGGCAAGCGGCTTCCTGCTGGTCGCCAATATCGGCGAAACCCACATCCACCTCGCCGCCATGGACCTGACGCCCGCCATCATCGCCCAGGCAACGCTGCCCTTTTCCGTGACCAGCGGGCCGGAGGCGACGCTCCAGCAGGTGGGGGATGTGTTCGAAGCGCTCGCGGCGGAGGCGGAAAAAACCCACGGCTTCTTCCTCGGCATCAGCCTCAGCCTGCCGACGCCCGTCGATTTCAAGCGCGGCTGCGTCGTCGGTCCCTCGGTACTGAATGGCTGGGACGATTTCGACATCATCGGCCAGTTGCAGACGCGTTTCGCCGTGCCGGTCTATGTCGAGAACGACGTGAACCTCATGACGATCTGCGAACACAAGCGGCGTTTCCCGACAGTGGACGATATGCTGTTTGTGAAGGTGGGTACGGGCATCGGCAGCGGCATGATTGCCGGCGGGCGGATGTTCCGCGGGGCGCAGGGCGCTGCCGGCGATATCGGCCACATCCAGTTCCTGTCGGACGACGCGCCGCTGTGCCGTTGCGGCAAGTTCGGCTGCGTGGAGGCGCGCGCCGCCGGCTGGGCGATCGCCCGGGACCTTTCCGCACGCGGCTTCCACGCCGAGACGGCGCGCGACGTGATCGACCTCGTCGAACAGCGCAAGCCCGAGGCGCTGATGCTGCTGCGCGCTGCCGGGCGGACGATCGGCGAAGTGATCTCCGATGCCGTCAGCATCATCAATCCGAGCCTCATCGTCATCGGCGGCACGCTGGCGCGCGGGGGCGATTTCCTGCTGTCGGGCATCCGCGAACTCGTCTACCAGCGCTGTCTTCCGCTGGCGACACGCGATCTCTCCATCGTGCTTTCCACCGCACAGGAGGACAGCGCCCTGTTCGGCGCGGCCTACCTGCTGCTGGAAGACATTTTCGCGCCCCTGAAGGTCGACCGCCTGCTTGAACGGTTCGCCGCCAGGCCCCTTTAAGCGGCGCTTTGCCAAATCAGCGTGGTGGCGATAAAGACGTGGTTTCCCTATGCCGAGGCCCGTGTTGAAAACCATCGCGATCGATTTCGAAACCGCCAACGAACAGCGTGGCTCCGCGTGTTCCGTCGGGCTGGCGTGGATCGAGGACAACCGCGTGGTGCGCGTCGAGGAGCGGCTGATCCGGCCGAAGTCCATGCGCTTCTCGTCCTTCAACATCGCCATCCACGGCATCCGGCCGGAACACGTGGAGGATGCGGGCGAGTTCCCCGAGGTGATGGACGAGTTCGTCGATGATTTTCGCGATGCGACCATGATCGCGCACAACGCGGCCTTCGATTTCAGTGTCTGGCGCTCCTGCCTCGATCTTTATGCCCAGAGCTATCCCGAACTCCAGTATCTCTGCTCGGTGAAAATGGCGCAGAAGGCCTGGCCGCATCTCGGGTCGCACAAGCTCAACATCCTGGCCTCGCATCTCGGCCTGACCTTTGCGCACCACAACGCGGCAGAGGACGCTGCGATCTGCGCCGAGGCGGCGATCGCGATCGCGCGCTCGCTTCGGGTCGCGCGCATTCAGGATGTGCCGGATGCAATCGGCATGAAGGCCGGCCGGTTGTTCGCCACCGGCTACCAGGCCTGTACCTGCCGGAAAAACTGATCGATCACGGGCGGCGGTAGAATCTCCAGGCGTCTTCCCTCACCTGCCGCCGGGAGGCGGGGTCGACGTAGAACATGTGCCCGCCACGATAGATGTTGAGTTCGGTGCGTCCCGCCGCGAGGCCCGGTGGGAGGTGGTCCAGCACATAGCGGCTCGATCCGTAAGGGGTCAGCGCGTCGCTATAGCCGTGATAGATCGCCAGCCGGAACCGCGGAATGGTCGAGAGAAGATCGCGCAGGTCGCCGGAGGCGCTGGCATTTGCCCGCCCGTCGCCACCCCTGCCGTCGTTCCACTCCCAGCGGCGGTTGACGCCTGTGTTGAGCAGGGAATAGGTCATGTCGGACTGAAAGCCGAGTTCGTCGCGGGCATAGGCTGCGAAGGCTGATCCATAGGCGCGGGTGAAACCGTCGAGGATCGGGTCGTCATTGCGGCTCGTGGTCGATTCCGGATAGGCGTCGGGCGCCGAATAGGCGGCGTCATAGGGACTGACGACACGTCCGCTTTCGCCCGCAAGCCTCGCATATAGACCATCCAGGAAACCACGCGCCCGCGCGACATCCACCTTCGCTATTCCGGTAAGGTCTGCAACACGCTGGTAGAAGGCATCCGCCTGCGGACCGGAGGGGGAGGGGCCGGCAAGGGTGACGAGATAGTCCGTCATGGCGAAACGCTCGGCTTCGCGAAGCTTTTCCATGTCGAAGGCGTTTCGCCGCTCCATCTCGGCCGCCGCAAGGGCGGGAAGCTGGAGCGCAGCGTTCAGCGCATCATCCGCAGCGCCGAAGAGGAAGCGGCCTTCGATGAGCGGCGAGACCATCAGGACGCCGGAGACGAGAATGCCCTGTGTCTCCTTCAGCGCCGCGGCCACCTTCGCCGCACGGAACCCGCCATAGCTCTCCCCGAGCAGGTAGGCGGGGGAGGCGACGCGCCTGTTCTTCTGCATGTAGAGCGTGATGACCTTGGCGAGGCTCTCGGCATCCTGCCGCACGCCATAGAACTGGCCGGCCGCGTCGTCATTCGCGGCACGGCTCCAGCCCGTGCCCACGGGATCGATCAGGACGAGATCCGTGAAAGCAAGCCAACTGTCCGGATTGTCCTTGAGCGACGGGCGCGTGCCGTCGTCGCGGCTTTCGCCGAATTCCAGCACTTTCGGCCCGACGAGGCCGAGATGCAGATAGGCCGAGGCAGCGCCCGGCCCGCCATTGAAGGCAAAGGTGATCGGGCGCGCCGGATCGCCCTTGCCGGCGACATAGGCGGTGTAGAAGACCTTCGCCGTGCGGTTGCCATCCTGCCCGTAGAGGTCGAGCGTGCCGGCCGTTGCGGTATAGGAAAGCGGACCGTCCTGTGTCTGCAACGTGTGTTCCGTGACGGAATCGCCCGGAATCAGGCTGAAGATGCCCGTCTCGGAGGCCGGTTGTTGCCGGCTCTCCGCGTCCGGCGTCTGGGCGACGGCGGAGCCCGTGAGGATGGCCAGGCACAGGCAAAACCCGACGACGAGCCGGCTATGGGACAAACGCTTTCTCCCTTTTGCCGCCGCGCGTGATCTCCGCGGCGGTCATGGTTTGCGCAGACTATACGGTGCGTCGGCCCGTCTTTCCGCAAACGGCTGTTCAACTTCGCTTGATCGGATCGAGTCGTCGCCTCAACCGTGCCAATGCGAGCAGCGGATGACGCTGCAGAAATTGCCGCGATGGAAATGCGGTTCCTTGTCGGCGATGACGTCGGCCTTGACGTTTCCGAAGGTGGTTTCGGGCTTGTGCCTGATGCCGTCGTAGAAGGCCTGGATGATGTCCTCCTTGAATTTTGGCGTGCGCGGAAAAGCGCCGACGACGGCCGTGCGCTCGGCTTCGGAATATTGATCGTAGGTGAGCCCGAGCACATCCATCTCCACCCCTGCCGTCACCAGCGCGACGACGGGATGCATGTGGTGCGGCACGCCCGGCGTGGTGTGCAGCGCGATGGCGGTCCAGACCGTATAGGCGTCCGCTTCCGGGATGCCGTGGCTGCGCAGGAAATCGCGGGCGGCATGCGCGCCGTCGACCTCGAAGCGCTCGTGCTTGCTGCTGTGGCTCGGCATGAGGCCGATATCGTGGAACATCGCGCCGGCATAGAGCAGCTCGCGATCGAATTTCAGGTTGCCGTGGACGCCGGCAAGCGCGCCGAAATGATAGACGCGGCTGGAATGGTTGAAGAGGAGGTCCGTCTCGGTGTCACGGATGAATTCCGTGATGGCCTTGGCCAGCTTCGTGTCGGGAATGGCAGCGGCTTCAGGGATATGGGGCATGATGTTCTCCTGCTTTTTTAACTCGCCCGGAGAATAGGAGTGCGCTAGTTTGTCTGCAATTGACGTAGTACGTCTAAAAGAGACAAATCCCGGCCGAGACGGACGCATGAAAGACAGGACAAGAATGATCGTGATGGTGGCGCTGCCCGGCGTGCAGCTTCTCGACGTCTCCGGCCCGCTGGACGTTTTTGCCGAGGCCAATAGCCAGGCGGGGTACGAAGCCTATCGGCTGCTCGTTGCCGCGCGCGAGCCTGGGCCGCTGCGCAGCTCTTCCGGCGTGCGATTGCTGCCGGATTGCGTGATCGGCAGCGGCCTTGCCGAACCGATCGATACGCTTCTCGTCGCCGGTTGCCCGAACATGGCGGAGATGCCGGTGGATGGCCTCGTCCTCGATTGGCTACGCCAGCGCGCAGGCGCGGTGCGGCGCTACGGCTCCGTGTGCAGCGGCGCCTTCTTCCTCGCGGCGGCGGGCCTGCTCGATGGCCGGCGCGTCACCACCCATTGGGCCGTGGCCGAGCAACTCGCCGCACGATTCCCGGCCGTCACCGTGGAGGAGGATGCGATCCACATCAGCGACGGGCCGGTGCGCACGGCCGCAGGCGTCACTGCCGGGCTCGACCTGGCGCTGGCCTTGGTCGAGGAGGATCTCGGCCGCGAGATCGCCTTGCGGGTCGCGAGCCAGCTGGTGATGTTCTTCAAGCGGCCCGGTGGGCAGATGCAGTTCAGCCGCAAGGGCGCGGCCGCGCCGGCCGGCCGCGCGGCCCTTCAGGAACTCCAGCGCTGGGTTGCCGCCAATCCGGCGCTCGATCACAGCGTGGCGAGCCTCGGCACGCGCTTGGGCCTCAGCCCGCGCCATTTTGCGCGCCTCTTCCGGCGCGAGGTCGGCGTCACGCCGGCGGTCTGGGTGGAGGAAGCGCGCGTCGATGCGGCGCGGCGCCTCCTGGAACAGGGCCATGAGGCGCCGAAGCAGGTCGCGGTGCATTGCGGCTTTGCCGATGCCGATACGTTGCGCCGCGCCTTTGCGCGGCATGTCGGTGTCACGCCCGCGGAGTATCGCAAGCGCTTCGCCGGTCTTGCTGGATTGCCGGACGTTCGTCGAAAATAAGAACGGTTCCGGCGAACCGAAATTATGCCGCAGCGGCGCGCCGGTCGGTTTGCGCGATCGCCGCCAGCGCTCTCGTCGCCTCGATACATTCGGCGGCGGCGTACCAGTAGCGCTGGTTCAGCTCGATGTTGAAGACGACGCCTTCGGGGAAGACGCATTGCTCCATGAGGGCCTGCCAGGGAATGTCGCCCCAGCCGACCGGCAGATGCAGGTCGCCGTGGCCATAGGCGAGGCGTTCGCCTTCCGTGTACATCCAGATATCGTCCTGCCGGCCGAAGCTGTCGTGGATGTGGAGATGTTTTGCGTAGGGCGCCAGGGCGGCGATCTCGGCGACGAAGGACGCGCGGTCTCCGTCGAAATCCATCTTAAGGTAGGAGTGGCTGAAATCGATGGTCGCCATGACATGGTCGTGCGCGATGGTGGCGAGTTCCCTTGCGAGACGCATGGGGGAGGAGGCGTAGCCGTCGCCCTTGAAGTCGGCAAACAGCGTCTCGACGCAGACGACAAGGCCGTGCTGGCGGGCGAGGTCGCCGGCCTTTGACAGGGCCTCGCGCTGCCGCTCGTAGGCGGCCTCGGTTCCCGTGGCCTGCTGGCGCGGCATCAGGCCGGAATGCATGACGTAATGTTCGGCGCCGATTTCGGCGGCCACGTCCAGCGAGGCTTTCAGCACGTCGAAATGGCGCGGCAGCCGCCAGGCATCGTCCATGAAATTGATCGCGAGCGGGCCGTGAACGGAATAGCCGACGCTGCGGCCGCGGGTGGCGCGCAGCAGGACATCGAGCTGCGGCCTGCGGACCTTTCCGCCGACGACCAGATCGAGATCGAAGGTCGGTATCTCGATGGAGTCCACGCCGAGCGCCTCGATCATGTCCAGTTCGGCGCCAAAATCCGAAAGATCGTGAGCCCTTTTGTGGGCGGAAATGCCGATGCGCTTGATGCCGCTGGAAACCATTTTTGCAGACCTTTTTCATCCGGAAACAATCGCCGGCTGAGTGGCCGGACGGAAAGGCTTGCGTTAGCGGGGCTCCATGTCAGATGGCCGACAAGTGCATGACATTTCTATGAAATTTCCGCTTTCCATTTTTCTCTTTCATTCTTGTGGCCGCGGCCGGAAGTGGTCGCATGGCTGTCATATGCCACGCCTATGAGCGAGGTCATCAAGGGGCCGATGGTGGTCGCCACAAGGAGTTTTCGATGACACATGTTAGCCGCCGTATCTTGCTGAAGGGTGCCGCCGCGACCGCGGGCTTTGCGCTTGCTGCGCCGTTCGTCTCGCGCACCGGTTTTGCCGCCGGCACCTCGGGCAGCGTCAACATCTTCGCCTGGGCCGGCTACATTTCCGACGACATGCTCGCCGCCTTCGAAAAGGACACGGGCATCAAGCCGGTCTATACGCCCTACGGCACGAACGACGAGTTGCTCAACCAGATGCGCGCCAGCAACGGCACCGGCTATGATGTGATCTGGCCGGCCGTCGACCGCGTTCCAAACTATGTCGAATTCGGCCTCGTGCAGCCGATCGACGAAAGCAAGGTTCTCTGGGACCGCGCCCTGACGAGCGCCGTGAAGGGCTCGGAAACCCTTGGCGCCGTTGTCGGCGGCAAGCGCTACCAGGTGCCGACCGACTGGGGCACGGAAGCGATCTCTTTCGACAAGAACACATCGCCGCTCGAATACGGCACCGCCTCCTACGGCGATATCTGGAAGCCGGAAATGGCCGGCAAGGCCACCGTTCGCGGCCATTCCGGCCTCGTCGGCCTCGGCCTCTGGATGGAAGCGCAGGGCAAGCTGCCGAAGCCGATGCGTGACAGCTTCAAGGACGAAGCCACGATGCGCGCCAACTACGATGCCATCATGGTCGAAGCCATCGCCCGCAAGGGCAACATTGCCCAGTTCTGGTCGAACGAGAACGAAGCCCAGGGCGCCTTCCGTGCCAACGGCGTGACGATCGGCCAGACCTGGGATTCGTCCGCTGCCGGCCTCGCCAAGGAAGGTCTGCCGATCGGTTTCGTCGCGCCGAAGGAAGGCGCACTCACCTGGATGGAAGGGGTTTCGATCCCGGTCGGCGCTGCCAATGTCGAACAGGCCTATGCCTTCCTGAACTGGGTGCTGACCCCGGAAGCCGGCGCCCTCTACGCCAACCACACGTCGATCAACACGACGGCCGTCGGCGCGGAAAAGTTCCTGTCGGAAGCCTCGCTGGCCTTCTTCAAGGCCGCCTATCCGGGTGATGCCCTCGAAAAGCTCTGGTGGTGGCCGGTGCAGGACAACTGGTTCGTCGCGCTGCGCAACGAATACCAGGACAAGTTCCTGTCGGCCTGATCGGCTTTCACCTCAATAAAAGCGGCGGGGCGATGACCCCGCCGTTGCGTTTCAAGGATCACGCCGTCAATGACCCGCTCCGTCGAACTGATCGACATAGAAATGACCTTCGGCATCACCCGGGCGGTCGAAAAGCTCTCCGTCACCGTCGAGAGCGGTGAGTTCTTCTCCATTCTCGGCCCCTCGGGCTGCGGCAAGACGACGATCCTGCGGCTGATCGCGGGCTTCATGCAGCCGACGGCGGGGCGCATCCTGATCGGCGGGCGCGACATGGTCGGCATTGGCGCCAACCAGCGGCCGACCTCGATGATCTTCCAGTCGCTGGCGCTGTTTCCGCTGATGCCGGTCTGGGAAAATATCGCCTTCGGGCTGGAGGTGCGGGGCGTGCCAAAGGCGGCGCGGCGCCGGCGCGCCGAGGAGCTGCTCGACCTGATCGCGCTTCCAGGCTACGCCGACCGCATGGTGCACGAACTCTCCGGCGGGCAGAAGCAGCGCGTCGCTATCGCGCGGGCGCTTGCCGTGGAGCCGCAGGTCCTGCTGCTCGACGAGCCGCTTTCGGCCCTCGACCTGAAACTGCGCCAGCATATGCGTTCGGAGCTTCGGTCGCTGCAAAAACGCACCGGCGTCACCTTCATCTACATCACGCATGACCAGTCGGAGGCTCTTGCCATGTCCGATCGCGTCGCCGTCATGAGCGCCGGCATCCTGCAGCAGGTGGCAACGCCGCGCGAGCTCTACGCCAACCCACGCACCGCCTTCGTCGCCAGGTTCGTCGGGGAGACGAATGCGTTTTCCGGCAAGGTCGAGCGGATCGCCGATGGACTGGCGGTCGTCGAGACGGAGCACGGCACTTTCCTCGGCCGCGGTGCTGCGGGCCTGAAGGCGGGGGATGCCGCTACGGTCTATGTTCGTCCCGAGGCGATATCGCTTGGCACCGGGGCGGGCGGCAACGGCCTCGACGCACTTGCCGAACAGCTCGAATTCGAAGGCGCGACGGCGATGCTGCATGCCCGCACAGAGGGCGGCCAGCCTGTGATGGCGGCGCTGCCGCACCACCGCCTCACCGATGCGCCGCCGGCTGGCGCGCGCGTGCGGCTATCCTTCGAGCCCGCGCAGGCGCTGGTCCTCGCCCATGCATAGTCTTGTCAAGCGCTTCGGCCCCGGCCTCGGCAGCCTCATCCTCCTCGGCGTTGCCGTCTGGCTCGTGGGCATGGTGCTCGCGCCCAACCTGATGATGCTCGACTTTTCGCTGCGCCCGAACCTGACGCCCGCGCAGATCGGTGGCCCGGATGATCACTATACGCTGGTGAATTTCAGCGCGCTGTTTGCCGATCCGGTGCACCGCGCCATCTTCTTCAAGACGATCTGGGCGAGCGCGCTCGTCATGCTGACGACGCTTGTCGTCACCTATCCGATGGCGTTCTGGCTCGCCAAGGTGGCGACGCACCGCGCGGTTGCCTGGGTAACGGTAGCGCTGATCATCCCGTTCTGGATCAACGAGGTGCTGCGCACGCTCGCCTGGTATATCCTCCTTGCCTTCAACGGGCCGCTCAACGTCGTCCTTGTCGGGCTCGGCATTCTCGATACGCCGATGCGCTGGTTCGGCGATGCCGGCGTGCTGGCGGGCATGGTCTATGCCTACATCCTGTTCATGCTGTTTCCGGTGTATAACTCGATTTCCACGCTGGATTCCGCGCAGATCGAAGCGGCGCGCAACCTTGGCGCCTCGACGATCCAGATCCATCGCCGGATCGTCATTCCCCATGCGAAGGCCGGCATTGCGACCGGTTGCGTGTTCACCTTCATGCTGGCGGCCGGCAGCTATGTCGCGCCGGCGCTGCTTGGCGCTCCCGGCAGCCGCTGGTTCACCGAGGTCATCTACAACTGGTTCTTCGAGGGCGGCAACTGGAACCGGGGTGCGGCCTATGCGCTGGTGCTGCTGACGCTCTGCATGGTGGTGGTGATGGCGACCCTGCGGATTTTCAAGGTAAACCTTGCGGATGTAGCGAAATGACCATGACCCTCGAAGGCGCGGCAAAGCCACCGCGAAGCAACACGGCGTTTGCCAGCATCCTGGCCGCCCTGCCGCGCATCATTTTCGCCGTCTACATGGCGCTGTTCTTCCTCTACCTGTTCCTGCCTCTGGTGGTCATGGGCCTGGCTACCTTCAATGCGAGCAAATTCCCCACGGTCACGCCCTGGCTCGGCACCACGCTCGACTGGTTCGCCGCATTGTGGGCCGACCAGGCGATGTGGAAGGCCCTTCGCCTGTCGATCTTCATCGGCCTCGGCGTCATCGCCATATCGCTGCCGATCGGCACGGCGGCGGCGCTGTTCCTCAACAGCCTCCAGGATCGTTCCCGCAGCTTCTTCTATGCACTGATGGTCTCGCCGCTCCTCACGCCCGGCGTCGCCATCGGCATCGCCACGCTCGTTCTCTGGCGGCAGGCGGGCGTCGGCGGCGGTACGCTGTTGATTGTGCTGGCGCAGGCGAGCTTCATCACCGCCTATGTCATGCTGATGGTGGCGGCCCGGCTGCAAAGGTTCGACCGGACGCTGGAGGACGCCGCCATCGGCCTCGGCGCCTCGCGGCTCATGGTGTTTCGCCGAATCCTGCTGCCCTATCTCAAGCCGTCGCTTCTGGCGGCCACCTTCATCGCCTTCCTGCAATCCTTCGAGAACTACAACACCACGCTGTTCGTGCGTGGCACGGAGACACCCTTGACGGTCTATATCGCGACGAAGGTCCGTACCGGCCTGACCCCGGCCGTCAACGCCCTCGGGCTAGTCCTGATCGCGCTGACGGTCATCGCGGCCGTCGCCTTCGAGCTCAGCCGCAGGTCGTCTCAACGAACTGCCAAGCCCTAACGAGCCCTGTTTGACGTGCTACGGCGCTCCCCCTATGACGGGGAGCGATGGGGTGGCGGTGAACATGGTCTCCAACCGAAATGAGCTTTCCGATCTGGCTGTCTTCCTCCAGATCGTCCGGCACAGAAGCTTCCGCAAGGCGGCTGATCAGCTCGAAATCTCGGTTTCGGCCCTGAGCCACCGCATGAAGGCACTTGAGGCGCGCCTTGGTGTCCGACTCCTCAATCGCACGAGCAGGAGCGTTTCGCCGACGGCCGCCGGGTCTGCGCTGGCCGAGAAGGTCGCGGCCGGCCTCGATCTCATCCATACGGGTCTCGAAGAGCTTCAGGGACAGTTTCGCGGCATCTCTGGCAGCGTTCGCATCAATGTGCTGCGCGATGCCGTCGATCTGCTGCTCTCGCCCGTCCTGCCGCTGTTTCGCGAACGGTTTCCGAACATCGAGCTGGAAGTCGCCTCCGACGACTATTTCGTCGATGTCACAGCGGAAGGTTTTGACGCCGGCCTCCGATATGCCGGGACCATTCCGGAAGACATGATCGCCGTTTCGGTGACGGAGCCGCTGAGCTGGGTCGCCGTCGCCTCGCCCGCCTATCTGGACCGCTGTGGACGGCCCTTGAATCCCGACGATCTCCTGTCTCACAACTGTGTGCGCATTCGAACGGGGCGAGGGCAGATCTATCATTGGGAGTTCGACCGGGGTGACGAGCGGCGCCAGATCGATGTGCCGGGCTCCCTCATTTCCGGTTCCACCGACATTTCTATCTCGGCCGCACTTTCGGGGGTGGGCATCGCCTATTGCCTGGAGAGGCTGGTCCAGCGGCATCTGCATGCCGGTCGCCTGGAACTCGTGCTGCCGGAATGGTCGTCTGTCGGTCCGCCGCTGGCCTTCTACTATTCGAGCCGTCGGCAGCTACCCTATGGCCTGCAGATGCTGATCCACTGCATTCGGGAAGCGCAGCGGCGCGATCATTGAGTTGAGATCAATGATCCGTTGAATTGACGGTGATTGATTCAATGATCGCTGGCGCGTATCCATGCCGTCGAGCAGCCGGAAGCTTTTCACACCGGCCGTACTGCAATGGAGACGACCATGTATCTCGCCAATCCGGGCCGCTATGACGGCATCGACTATCGCCGCACCGGTCGTTCCGGTCTCAAGCTTCCGCCGATCTCGCTTGGTCTCTGGCAGAATTTCGGTGGCGCCGATGTCTTCGAGACGGGCCGCAGCGTCATCCGCCGGGCCTTCGACCGTGGCGTCACGCATTTCGACCTCGCCAACAATTACGGCCCGCCCTATGGCTCGGCAGAGGAGAATTTCGGCCTCATCCTGAACAAGGATTTCCAGCACCATCGCGACGAGCTCGTCATCTCGTCCAAGGCCGGTTGGGACATGTGGGACGGTCCCTATGGCCGTGGCGGTTCGCGCAAGCATCTCCTGGCATCGCTCGACCAGAGCCTTCAGCGGATGGGGCTCGACTATGTCGATATCTTCTACTCCCACCGCCCCACGCTGGACGTGCCGCTGGAGGAAACCATGGCCGCGCTCGTGCAGATGGTGCGCCAGGGCAAGGCGCTCTATGTCGGCCTGTCTTCCTACGGCCCGGAGCGCACGCGTGAAGCCGCACGCATTCTTCGCGCCGAAGGCGTGCCGCTTCTCATCCACCAGCCGTCCTATTCCATGCTCAATCGCTGGATCGAGGAGGGGCTTCTCGATACGCTCGGCGAGCTCGGTGTCGGCTGCATCGCCTTTTCGCCGCTGGCGCAGGGCCTGCTGACCTCCAAATATCTCGGCGGCGTTCCGCAGGATGCCCGGGCGGCGCGGGGCGGGTCGTTCAACGAAAAACTGCTCAGCGACGACAATCTTTCCCGCGTGCGTGCGCTCAACGAGATCGCCAAGCGGCGCGGCCAGTCGTTGGCGCAGATGGCGATCGCCTGGGTCCTGCGCGATGCGCGCGTGACGTCCGCCTTGATCGGCGCGCGCAACGTCGCGCAGCTTGACGATTCGCTCGATGCGCTCGACAACTTGGCCTTCTCCGACGAGGAATTGAAGGAGATCGACACCCACGCCACCGAAGGCGGCATTGATCTCTGGCGCGGTGTCGCAGGCGAGGTCTGATCCGGTTTTCTTCGCCGGGCTTCACCGATACATTTGCGAATGGACTGCTCTGACAACCCCAAGACGCTGCGTTTTGCCGAACCTTTCGCAAGCGCAGCCCGACTCACTCAAGGAGCGCAACGATGGAATACCGTTTGCTGGGCCGCTCTGGCCTCAAGGTTTCGACGATCACCATGGGCACGATGACCTTCGGCGGCGTCGGCTGGGCGAAGACCGTGGGGGATCTGGGCGTCAATGACGCCCGCCGTCTCGTCGATATATGCCTCGATGCCGGGGTCAACCTGATCGACACAGCGGATGCCTATTCCCAGGGCGTCTGCGAGGAAATCCTCGGCGAGATCATCGGCGGCCCGCGCAAGAACGGCGTGTTGATCGCCACCAAGGCCCGCTTTCCGATGGGCGACGGGCCGAACCAGAGTGGCCTGTCGCGCCAGCATCTGATCGCCGCCTGCGAGGCCAGCCTGAAGCGCATGAAGACGGACGTGATCGACCTCTACCAGGTGCATGAATGGGACGGTCAGACACCGCTCGAAGAGACCATGGAGGCGCTCGATACGCTCGTGCGCCAGGGCAAGGTGCGCTATATCGGCTGCTCGAATTTCTCGGGCTGGCACATCATGAAGGCGCTGGGTGTTTCTGAGCGCGAACGCTACCAGCGCTTCGTCAGCCAGCAGATCCACTACACGCTGGAAACCCGCGATGCCGAGAACGAGCTCGTTCCGATCAGCATCGACCAGGGCTTGGGCATCCTCGTCTGGAGCCCGATCGCCGGCGGCCTCCTGTCCGGTAAACATCGCCGCGATCAGGCGGCGCCCGAAGGCACGCGCCAGTTCGCCGGCTGGACCGAACCGCCGATCCGCGACGAAAACCGGCTCTGGGATATCGTCGAGACGCTGGTGGAGATTGCCGACGGTCGCGGGGTCTCCGCGGCGCAGGTGGCACTCGCCTGGCTGATCGGCAGCAAGGGCGTGACCTCGGTCATTATCGGCGGCCGCACGGAAGCGCAGTTCAAGGACAACCTTGCGTCCGCCGAGCTGAAGCTGACGGATGAAGAGCGCACGAAGCTCGACAAGATCAGCCAGCCCTGGCTTCAGTATCCCTACTGGCACCAGAGGAATACGGCAAACGATCGCCTGAGCGATGCCGATCTCGCTCTCATCGGCCCCTATCTGAAGGACGCCTGAGGCGAAGCGTCTAATCCGCGATCAACCTACATCCTCACTCTCGTTCACGGCGCGTTTGCGCCGTGAATGCGTTGTGCCATGCCCGAACGCTGTGCCGAGGCGTGCGTTTCCCTATTACGGCACCACCTTTTGGCTTAGAGACCCCGGTGGCTTTCTATTTTGTCCATCTTTACCGGCATTTGCAGGGGATTAGGCTGGTCCTCTGCCTGAAGGGAGGCGACCGGATGCCCATCAATGGGCGCCGCGGTTTCGTTGCAGAAAGGATGCCAGATGAGACAGATATTTCGAGCGCTTCGACGTGCGGGTTATCAGCTGCTTGAGCGCCTCCCCAGGTCGCCGTCAGACCTCAGCCTCGCCAACGAAGCGCAAAAATACTGGGAGGACCCGGCTCAAACGGCGTTTCACTCGAATTCGCACTGGAAGGGTGAGGGCGGGATTCGCGAAGAAGTCTGGTCGGAGCTTGGGAGGCCCCATGTTCAGCTTCTCCGGGAACACATGAAAATTCGCGGCCAGTCGGCTCCCTTGGAGCGGATCATCGAATGGGGATGCGGGGGCGGCGCGAACGCGGTGCATTTCGCGCCGCTTGCCAAGTCATTCGTTGGCGTCGATGTGTCGAGCGCGTCTCTCGATGAGTGCGAAAACGTGTTGCGAAGCGTCGGGCAGGACAATTTTTCGCGGCTGCTGGTCGATGTCTCAGAGCCGGAAAAATCAGCCGAACATCTCATCGCAACGGCTGACGTCTTTCTCTGCACCTATGTTTTCGAACTGCTTCCGTCCCAGGAATACGGCCAGCGTATCCTGCATCTGGCGCACAAGCTTTTGCGGCCAGGCGGGTTTGCGATCATCCAGATAAAATATCAAACCCATGAACGCCGTACACAATCGCGCAAGTGGGGATATCGCAGAAACCTGGCGAACATGACGACCTATCCGATCGATGATTTTTGGCGCCGAGCGGAAACGGCCGCATTTACGCCGAGATACGTTTCCCTTCGGCCCAAGGACGATCTTATTGACGACGAACGTTATGCCTACTTTATCCTTGAGAAGACCGGGCCGGCTGCCAGCGAGACGGCAGAGGCCGGTCAAATGGAGGCGGACGCGAGCGGCAGCGCGTGGCGCCGTTATGCATAGCGCCCAAGTTTGAAGTGGATCGATCAAGGCTCGGTTTGTTGAGCATGAAAGCGTGATTTGCCGGGCAGCATGGCCGCCATCCGCTGCCATAGGTCCGCCTTGCGCCAGGCGTAACCGAGAGGCGGAAAGACGGCGCTCGTCGGTCGAAGCTTCACAGCATATCTGGCGAGATCCCATACGCCTGGTTCTCCACGCAGGACATGCGAGACGGCGCACCAGTAAGCCCGGTCGCTGAGGCTTCGCCGGGCAAGCGCGAGAAGGTCTCGCGCTTGCGGCAGGCTGCGACCGAAACCCGAGAAGAAGGCCTCGAACGCCGCCTCCGACGCGACGTTCCAATGATGCACGTTCGATACGACGGCAGACTGGTTCGAGCCGTGGATGCGCACGATGCTTTGCACATGGTTGATCTCGACGACGGGGCCCATGGCCGCGAAGCGCAGCCACATTTCCATGTCGTCCGTGTGCGGCAGGTCCCGTCGAAAATGCCCCGCCCGCTTCTGGACGCTTGTCCGCACCACCGCCATCGGGCCGCCGATGAGATTGCGTCCTCTCTCGCACGAGGCTCGAAGAAAGTTCTCGCCACTCCACACGCGCTCGTCCGCCTGCAGCGTTCCCCTGTCACCGGGCGGGGGCGTTGCGCCATCTTCAAGGAAAAGCGTGTCGCCAAACGCCAGATGGGCCTCGGGATGTCGATCCAGTGCCGCGACCGCCCGGCCCAGCGCGCCGTCCGGCAGGTAGTCGTCGGAGCAGAGGATGACGAAATAGTCCGACTGTGCCCAATCGACGGCGGTGTTGAAGGAAGCGTGCTGGCCGAGGTTTTCCGGACGCAGGCACAATTCGATCCTTGGATCTTTGGCCGCCAGGTCGCGCGCTATTGCGACACTGTCATCCGTGGAGGCATTGTCGATGATGAGGATGCGAATCTCTTCGATGTCCTGCCGGTAGACGCTTGCGATGCAATCGTGCAGGAAACGGCCGTAGTTATAGTTCGGTATCGCTATGTCCATGCGTGCCACGGCTCTACCCTCCTATGCTGGTGCGCTCGCCAACCTCCGAAGGCGCACTTCGCAAAGACGACGGCGACCATGCGCGCAGCCATCGACTGCCATCTCCCATCGCCGCCAGGATCTCGTCGCGGAAGGGATGGGCCGTCAGCAGGATGCCTGCAAACCAGCCGACGGCGCCCAGAAAACTGATGTAGATCGCCTCCGCGCCTGAAAAACTCAGCCGGAACCCAAGACAGGCGATGAGGATGACGGGGCCGGATATGGTCGCGAGCGAAACCACGAAACTCGGCCACAGGACCGCGAACAATTCCGACCAGGCGAAGTAGGCGTGACGGCGCACATAGATCAGCGCGAGCAGCATCTGCATGGGCAGGGCGATGAACTGGCTGTAGGCGATCGCCATAAGGCCGAAGAAACCGGCACCGCAGATGATGATCGCAGACAGGGAGCGCGACACGATGTTGAAGGTGAAGGCCGAACGGTTGGCGCCGAGCCCGATCAGCACCGGATAGGTCAGCACAACGGGAAACCAGAAGACGGCCGACAGGGCCAAAAGACGGGCGACCGGGATAACCTCGTCCCAGCCAGCACCAAGGAGAACCTCGGAGATGGGTGTGATCAGGAGGACCAGCATGAGCAGTGCCGGCCAGTAGACGACGGTAATGAAGCTGATAGCGCGCAAATACGACTGTCGAATGTCGACCTTCTCTCGTACCGCGGCTGCCAGCGCCGGAAAAGCCACCGTGAAGACCGCCGACAGGACCAGGCGATCCGCCAGGCCTGAAATGGTGACCGCCCGGCTGTATTTGCCGACAGCGGCCGAAGGCATGATGCTGCCGAGAAGGATTTGCGGAAGGGCATCATAGAAGCGGTCGACGACGTTCGTGGCGCCTTTGTAGCGCCCGAATTCGCTCACGGCGGCAAGCGACTTCAGCGACGGCTTGAAACTCCACCAGTCCTTTCGGGTGAGCAGTGTCAGCCCTGTCGTCGTGACGCTACCGGCGATCGCACCCAGCGCGAAACTGACGACGCTCCAGTCGAGCACGGCAAACAGGATTGTCACCCCGGCATTGACCACTGCAGCGATGGTCTTGATGACCGTGACCTTGCCAAACAGCATGTCCCGCCGCAAAAGCGCCATCCCCGGAAAGGAGAGGCCTTCGATGGCCACCGCCAGAATCATCAACAGAAAGAACGGCTTCAGCACGTCGCTCTTGTAGAAACTGACAAGTGCGGGAAGGGCCGTGAGCAAGGCGAGGGACAGAAAGACAGTCAGGATGACCATCACGGTCATGGCGGTCCGAACGTCATTGTTTTCGACGGTATCGAGCTGAATCAGGAAGTCGGACGTGGCGAATTCGCGGAGCGAGAAGATCATCGTTATGGCACTGGCGCCGATGACCGAAAGACCGATCTCGGCCGGCGTCATCAGGTGGGACACGACGGCTATGGTGACAAAGCTGACCACCAGCGCGAGATACTGCCCAAGCGTCGCCATCAGAAATGCGCTGCGAACACGTATCATTCTTGCAAGGCCCTCAATGGCTGCGAGCGTGCCAGAGTATATGAACTGGTCATAACGGGAACGCGGCCATAGGGAGTAGGGGTAATAGTCGTCCGGTCAGCCGCCTCGTACGAAATCGTCGCCTGTAGGGACACAGAATCAACGGGTTATGGCGCATTGGACGCCAACTCTCCCGATACCATCCTAGGCGCCCGGCCATGCGCCGAAAGGACAGGTAGTCATTTCAGCAAAGCCTCATTATACGAGGTGTTGCGCGCCACGAACGGGCTTGCCGACCGCAATGGCGAGTTTGTCGTTCCGCTTGGAGGTCGGCATGAAAATCGGGCTTTTCGGGCTCTTTGGATGCGGCAACAGCGGTAACGATGCATCCCTGGATTCGATGCTGATTTTCCTGCGCCGTTTTCGCCCCGACGATTCCATAACCTGCATTTGCCCAAATCCCGAAGCCGTGGCGCGGGATCACGGCGTTTCCTCCATTGAAAGCAGCCCCGCCGGTTTTGCGACGTCGATATCCCGCTGGATGGACGCCCTCCTTTGGCATCTTCCGCGCCGGATCATGGGCATGTGGTACGCGTTTCGATCCGCCCGCACCGTGGATATCCTGGTCGTGCCGGGAACGGGCTTTCTGGACGACTTTCAGGACAACCCTTTCGGCTGGCCGTTCATGGCCTTCAAATGGTGCCTGGCCGCCTGGATCTGGCGCCGGAAGATTTTCCTGGTCAGCATCGGGGCGGGGCCTATCCGGCATCCGCTCAGCCGGTTCTTTCTGGTCAGCGTGGCGCGCATGGCGAGCTACCGGTCCTATCGCGACAAGAATTCGCGACAATTCATGCAAAGTCTCGGCCTGGATGTCAGCGACGACCGTGTATATCCGGACATCGTCTTCAGCCTGCCAGCCGGCTCGGAGCGTTATCCTGCCAACGACCTTCGTGTCGTCGGCGTGGGCGTCATGTCCTATTTCGGTTGGCTCAAGGCAAATGTGAACGGCGCGGCCATCTACCAGACATACCTGCAAAAACTCGAGGCATTCATCGCCTGGCTGCTCGACCAGGGCTACGATATCCGGCTTCTGACGGGGGATGTCGGGGATTGGCCGGCCGTGGAGGACCTGCGCAAACGCATAGCGTCGTCCGACGCAATAACCCATTCCGGGCAGGAACGCGTCAAGGCGGTGCGAACCATTGATCTGCGTGGCCTGATGGACGAGATCAACCAGACCAGCGCCGTCGTCGTGACGCGCTATCACAATCTGGTCAGTGCTCTGAAGCTCGGTCGTCCCGCGATTTCGATCGAATATTCACAAAAGAACCAGGCCCTGATGGATGAAATGGGCCTGGGGGATTTTTGCCAGCATATCGAGGATCTCGACCTCGAACTCTTGAAGCGGCAGTTCCAGCGGATGTTCGACGATCGAGTGGCCATTCGCAGCCAGATACTCGGCGCAAACGCCGACTTCCGCCAGCGATTGACGGCGCAGGAGAATATCCTCGCTGATCGCCTTGGCGGGCTCAAGCCCGTTTACATTTCCCACGCGACGGTTGGTTGACAGCCATCGTCGCGGCCGCTTCTTCATCCAAAAGCGGTAGATGGGTTCCCTCAAAGGTGGATTCCATCTCCGTCATTCGCCGAGACCGTACCTGGGGTTTTGTCTGAGGCAAATCCCTACGCCTGATGAGTAAGTTGCTTAACTCGGTGGTCATTGCCAGCATGGAGGCATCAGGGGTCGAGGGGCTGACATGGCATGGCTTGGCGTCGTTCTGTTGCTCTTCACGTCCATCGCCATGCTCGTCTCGGGTCTGTGGAGACGCGGCGGCTTCTTCGATTTCCCTTTTCTCGCCGCGGCAATGTTCCTGACATTCGTCCTGCCGCAGATCCCGGGCCTGATCGACGACCGCTTCATGCCGCAGAATTCAGCGTTGTCTGGCGCCATCTTTTTCTCCTGGCTTTGCCTCGTCATGTGCTCTGTCGGGTGGCAGCTTGGCAAACATGCCAAGCTCGGGCCGGATCTGGTCTTCAGTGAAAAGCGCCTGCTTTATTATGCGGCCGGTCTGTCCCTGGTGGGCGCCTACTTCTTCTACCGGTTCGGCCAGCTTGCCGACGAGGAGCGCCTTCGCGGCTTTCTGACCGGCACGGCGGTGGCCTATCTGTTCTTCGCCAAGATGCTGACCTACGGCCTTGCGATTGCGTTACTGTGTTACGCCCACCGCCGCTCCTCCCTCGCGCTCTGCATCATCCTTTTCGGTCTCGCATTTTACTTCGATCGCATCGTAATCGCGGGTCGCCGCTCGGAGGCCGCCGAACTGGCGCTGATGATTGCCCTTGCCATCTGGTTTCACCGGGGATGGGCGGTGCCGCGGTTTCTCGTGTCCTTAAGTCTGGTTTTCGCCATGGCCGGCCTGGTCAGTGCGGGGGAGTATCGAGCCGCGACCTATTACAACGGCGCGCCCGATTGGCGCGCGGTTCTGGAGATCAATCCCGTCGAGAATTGGCGAAAACTCCTGAAGCAGGGCGGTCCGGAGTTTCGAAACCTGGTGTTCTCCATATCGTCCATCTCCGAAAACCAGGCGTATGATTTTGGCGTATCGCACTGGAACTCGCTTGTGTTTGTGTACGTCCCCGCGCAACTCGTCGGAACGAAGGTCAAAGAAAGCCTCTACGTCGATACGCCCGCGGTCTACTCAAAGGATTACGATCCCGCGCCGGGCACGACGCCGACTGGAATGATGGATTCCTTCGCCTCGTTCTCCTATTTCGGCTGTTTGAAATTTGCTCTGTTGGCGGGGGTTCTGAGCTGGATTTATTCCTGCGCCATGCAGGGCAACACCTCCATGCAGATCCTCTACATGCTCTCCGCCATGCCGGCGATGCTCGTCATTACGCATTTTACAAACGAGATCGTCATTGCCTGGGTGCACATGGCGGTGTTCCTCATGCCCGGCCTCCTCTACGCCGGCATGCGACCTGCGCACGGGCGCCCGGAAAACCCAAACGACTACGGCTTGGGGCGCGGAACCGCGCGTAGTGTGGTGTGAGGGATGACAAAGGCTGGTTGCAAATGCTGACGTCGTTTCTGAAATACGCATCCGTTGGTGTGCTGAACACGGCCATTCACTGGACCGCTTTCTTTATCTTGCATGCAGGCGTTGGAATGCCGCAGAGCTGGTCGAATGTCTCGGCATTCGCCATCGCAGTCACCTTCAGCTTCTTCGCGAATGCCCGGTGGACGTTCCACGCTGAATCTTCGCCCGCAAGGTTTGTTTTGTACTTCGGTTCCCTCGGTCTGATTGCCTATTCGGTGGGTGGCCTTGCCGACTACCTGGCACTGCCGGCCATTGTAGCCCTGGTGATGTTCTCCGCAATAAGCCTGATCACAGGTTATGCCTGTTCTCGTTTTCTCGTGTTTAGATGAGGTGACGCGTGTCTATTTCCCTGATTGTGCCGATCTACAATGAAGAGGCGACGATCCCGATCTTCTACGCGGCCGTCAGGTCGCAGGATGCGTTGAAGAACGAGTCGATCGAGATCGTTTTCGTCAATGACGGCAGTTGGGATCATTCTGCGGAAATCGTCCAGCAGATCATGAGCACCGACCCGCTGGTCCAGCTCGTCGACTTCACGCGCAATTTTGGAAAGGAGCCGGCGCTCTTTGCGGGCCTGGCCTACGCAAAAGGCGATGCGGTCATCCCCATCGATGTGGATCTGCAGGATCCTATCGAGCTCATCCCGAAAATGCTGGAAAAATGGAGGCACGGTGCGGAAGTCGTGCTTGCCAAGCGCCAGGACAGGTCCAGCGACAATTTTGTAAAACGAAGAACGGCGCAGGCATTCTACGCTATTCACAACCTCATCAGCGACACCAGGATCGAAGAGAATGTCGGTGACTTCCGGCTGATATCCCGTCCGATCGTCGATGAAATCTTGCTCCTGCCGGAGCGAAACCTCTTTATGAAGGGCCTTCTCTCCTGGGTCGGCGGGCGTACCGAAGTCGTTGAATATAGACGAGCCCGGCGCGTTGCCGGAACGACGAAGTTCAATGGCTGGAAGCTGTGGAACCTGGCGCTCGAAGGCATTACAAGTTTTTCGACCATGCCCTTGAGAATATGGACTTATATCGGCCTGTTCATCTCAACGCTCGCCTTCATCTACGGCACATGGATCGTTCTGGACAAGCTCCTCTTCGGCAATAGCGTGCCGGGCTATCCCTCGATTTTTGCCGCGATCATGTTTTTTGGCGGTGTCCAGATCCTCGGCATCGGCATTATCGGCGAGTATATCGGCAGAATATACCGGGAAACGAAAATGCGGCCTCGGTACATCGTGCGGAAGTCGGCCACCAATCAAAGCGGACCAGTGTTTCCCGGAGGATTTCGTCAAAAAGTCTGACCGGTGAGCCGGCTGTGACAAGGGGCGTAAAATGCGTGATTTTTCAACGAAGAAAGCGGATTTTTTTTACCTGTTTTCGTTGGTGGCAATCGTCGGTTCCTGCATTCTGGTGATGATACTTTCGCTCACCTATACTTTTCTGGCAGAGGCCGCCGCGGATGACTATTGCAGCGCGGGTTTGCCGCAAACGGCAGGCTTTTGGTATTCCTATGCGACGCTGCAATATTCCCAGTGGACGGGCCGCTGGCTCGCAATGTCGATCTATCCTTACGTATTTCCACGCCTCGGGATCGATACGATAAACTACAGCGTGTTTTTGCTGCTCGCGCCTCTGATGTCCCTTGCTTCATTTTACATCATGGCGCGCGTTATCCTGTCGCCGCTCATCAATAGAACCACGTCCGTTTTCATCTCGCTCGCGATCACGGCGATATTCTGGGCCTATATGCCGTCCATCGGCGAACTATGGTATTGGGCGACGGGCATCGTCGAATACCAGCTCCCGTTTTTTCTCCTGGTAATCGCGTCGGCTTCGCTTCTCGCGGTGACGAGAGGCCTTTATTCGAAAAACATGGACCTGCTTCTCACCGGCGTCGCGATGGTGAGCGCGGTCGCATTGAGTGGCTTGAACGAGCTTCTTGGGCTTTACTTCGTTGCCTTCTGCGCTTTGCAATTGATCCTGGCGATCCTCCGGAGCGACAGGCGTACCACGGTTCTATTCGCTATCGTGTTTTTAGCGGCAGTCGTCGCCTGGTATATTTCCGTGTCCGCGCCGGGAAACGCCGTGCGCTCGGCGGGCGAGTTTCCAAATTCCATGCGTCTGGTGCCGGCAATTCTGGCATTTCTCTATGATCCGGAGCACTCGTTCATCGCCTGGATCATAAATCCGGCGCTGATTTTCCTGACGATCGCGCTGCTGGCGCATATGGGGAGAGAAGGCAGTCAGGTAAGCTCGGCGCCGGAAGGGGCAAACCCGCAACACAGGATACTGCATCTTCCCATTTTTCTTTGCATTGCGTTGCTAGCGTGGTTCTGCGGAAGGTTTGTCGTGTCCTTCGCGCAGGGCACGATCCTGCCGGGCCGCGTGTCCAACGTGCTCTTTGCTGTGTTCATCGCCTCTGTTTTGCTTCTGCTCCCCTCCGCGCTCAGATGGCTGAGCGGGAGATCGGCAGGCCCCGTCAACTGGCCCAAACAGACGTCCGCAATCGCGTTGCTCCTGTTGTCGATGAGCCTGATTGCGGCACCGAATACATCGGCCGCAATCAACGATCTTCGGTTCAACTTTGCCGAATACCGCCCGGTCATCGAGGCCCGCAAAGCGGAGGTGAGAAATGCGCCCGATGACGCGGATCTCACCTTCAGGAGGCTGTCCCGTCCCCCGCGCCTGTTCTTCAAGCCGGAGCTTACGGGCGACCCGGACTATTGGGAAAACAAATGCTACGCCAAGTACTACGGGGTTAAGTCGGTCAAGGTTGTAGGCGAGTAGCTTGATGACGCGCCGCCGTCTCCCAAGATATTCCCCCCGTTTTTGACGGGGGGATTTTTTCAATCAGGTGGTCATGCCGCCATCCACCGTGAGGATCGTTCCGGTGATGTGGCGGGCGGCAGGGCTTGCAAGGAAGGCGACGGCGGCGGCCACGTCTTCCGGCGCGCCATACCGGCCAAGCGGGATCAGGGCACGTTGAAAGTCGGCAAATTCGCCGTTGGAGGGGTTCATGTCCGTGTTCGTCGAGCCCGGCTGCACCAGGTTGACGGTGATATCCCGCGGGCCGAGTTCGCGCGCAAGGCCCCGGTTGAACGAGTGGAGCGCGGATTTCGTCATAAAATACACGGTGCCGGTATCGCCGACGATGCGTTCCGCACCGGCCGAACCGATCGTGACGATACGACCGCCCGCTTGAAGATAGGGAATGGCGGCCTGCGAGGCGAGGATGGGCGAACGCACATTGACGCCCAGCAGCGCATCGATTTGCTCAGCGCTGATATTGGCGATCGTATCGTAGAGCGCGATGGCAGCATTGTTGACGAGGATGTCGAGACCACCCAGCGCTTCGGCCGCCTCCTGTACGGAACGCTTTACCGCGGCGGGATCGGCACTGTCCGCCTGTATGGCCCGCCCTTTGCGGCCCTTCTCCTCGATTTCGCGCACGACCTCCGCGGCGCGATCGGCGGCGCGTTCATAGGTGATCGCTACATCCGCCCCTTTTTCAGCCAGCGCCAATGCGATCGCGGCACCGATGCCACGCGATCCGCCCGTGACGAGCGCGCGCTTTCCAGACAATTCACTCATGGATCAAACCTTTCTGTAGTGATCGACATAGAATTAGCTAGGGATGCGGGCGCAGCGCGTCAAGGTATTTATGTATCGATCAGCACAATAAATGCGGAGAGTTGTCGAAACGGCTGGGGAGGTTTATATAATGATCGATGCAGAAATCGGACCAAGCCCCTGAAGTCATTGGACCCTCGCCGTCCCGCGGGCGGGGGCGCCCACGCGCCTTCGATCGCAAGGCCGCGTTGGCGCAGGCGACCCGGCTCTTCTGGCTCAAGGGCTTCGAGGCCACGTCGATGACGGACCTGACCGAGGCGATGGGGATCGGCTCACCCAGCCTCTATGCCGCCTTCGGTTCAAAGGAAGCGCTCTATGTAGAAGCGGTGGGGTTTTATCGTGAGAGTTACGAGGCTTACGTCTGGGGCAAATTCCAGCGCGCGGAAACGGCGCGCGAAGCGATCTCGGCGTTCCTGCTGGATTCGGCCGCGGTCTTGACCGGCTGTGTCGAAGACATTCCCACCGGCTGCATGGTGGCCTTGTCGTCCGTCGGCAGCCAGGGCCATCTGGAACTTGGGGAACTCGTCCGCGCCGCCCGTGCCGTCACCTTCGAGCGTATCGAGGCGCGGTTGGAACAAGCCGTGGCGGACGGTGAAGTTCCCATCACCGCCAACATTCCGGCACTGGCGCGCTTCATCCAGACCGTCCAGTTCGGCATGTCCATTCTGGCACGCGACGGGGCTGGGCGCGCGGAGCTGGAAGCGGTTGCGCATGTGGCAATAACGGGTTTCGACGCCAGGGTGGCAGCTGCTTCTTTCTAGTCGAAGACGATGCGTGGGAAATAGAAGCTCACCACCCAGTTGGGCAGGTCGACGATCTCGCTGATCCTGAGATCGGCGCAGACCGAGCAAAGCATGTAGGCGTCGTTGGGATCGAGGCCGTGTTCAGCGGAGAGGAGATCGACCATGCGCATGACGGCCTCGCGCGCGGCCGTCATCAGGTCGGGGCCGATGCCGGTGGTCACTTCATAGCCGGCGCCGTCGAGATGGCGGGTGACCGGGCCGGGCGTGGTGAAGCGCGGCGCGGGCAGGCGGGCATCCTTGACGAGCTCGATCGTCGCCTCGACATCCATGCGGCTTTCGATCGCCGTGCCGCAGACTTCGCCGTCGCCCTGCGCGGCATGGGTGTCGCCGATGGAAAGCAGCGCACCCTCCACCTCGACCGGCAGGTAGAGCGTCACGCCGGCGGAGAGGTCGCGGATATCCAGGTTGCCGCCCACCCGGCGCGGCGGCACCACGGAGTGCAGGCCCGGTTCGGCAAGAGCAACGCCGATGGTGCCGGCGAAGGGTTTCAGCGGCACGCGCCCTTTCGGCCCGAAAGCGGCAGGCGCCAGCGTGCCGGAATCGTAGGACCAGACGTGGAGTGCGGGGTCCTTGAACTGGTCGGCGAGCAGGCCGAAACCGGGGATGATGGCAGTCCAGCCCGCGCCCGAGGGATGGAAGGCGCGCAGCGTGATCTTCAGGGCGTCCCCCGGTGCAGCCCCTTCCACGTAGACCGGGCCGGTGACCGGGTTGATGCGGGCGAAATCGAGCGCCGTCAGGGTTTCGAGCGTCGCATCGTTGCCGATCTGGCCGCCGGAGGAATCGAGGCATTCGAACAGGATCGTTTCGCCGGATTTCGCCACGATTGCCGGCTCAAAATCCCGGTTCCAGCCGAAATGATGCCGGGCGCGGTGGATGGTGTGGGTGCAGGTGACGCACATCGGATTTCCTTTCTGGCTTTCCGGATGCTGAGGGTCAGTCCAGCGGAAAATGGCAGGCGACCTTGCGGCCCGTCTCAATGGCGGCGAGTTGCGGCCGCTGCTCGCGGCAGATGTCCTTGGCATAGGGACAGCGGGTGGAGAACTTGCAGCCGGGCGGCGGCGAGAGCGGACTTGGAATTTCGCCGGCGAGCAGGATTCGCTCGCGTTTTCCCCGGTTGTGAGGCTGCGGAATGGCTGACAGCAGGGCGCGCGTATAGGGGTGGTGCGGCTTTGCGTAGAGCGCGTCCGTCTCGCCCGTTTCGGCAATCGAGCCGAGATACATCACCGCCACCCGCGTCGAGACATGGCGCACGACGGCGAGGTCGTGGGCGATGAAGACATAGGTGAGGTTCAGCCGTTCGCGCAGCTCGTCGAAGAGGTTCACCACCTGCGCCTGCACCGAAACGTCAAGGGCAGAGACCGGTTCGTCGGCGACGATCAGCTTCGGCTCCACGGCGAGTGCGCGCGCAATGCCGATGCGCTGGCGCTGGCCGCCGGAGAATTCGTGCGGATAGCGGTCGAGATATTCCCGGCGCAGGCCGACGAGTTCCATGAGTTCCTGCAATCGCTCCTCGACCGCGGCGCCTTCGCGGATGCGATGGACGTGCAGCACCTCGGAGAGCATGTCACGGATGCGCCGGCGCGGATTGAGCGAGGCCGATGGGTCCTGGAAGATCATCTGCATCTTGCGCCGCACCGGCTTCAGGGCGGCCGCGTCTGCCTTGGCGATGTCCTGTCCGTCGAAGGTGAGGTCGCCGGCCGTGATGTCGTAGAGCCGGGTGAGGCAGCGGCCGAGCGTGGACTTGCCGCTGCCGGATTCGCCGACGAGGCCGAGTGTCTCGGTCGGATAGACGTCGAGATCGATGGCATCGACCGCATGCAGCACGCGGCCCGAGCCGGGACGGATGGTCTTGCCGACGACGAAGTTCTTGGTGAGATTGCGCGCCGTGAGCAGCGGCTTTGGGACCGGCATTTCGGCGTTCATGCGAGTTCCTCCTGCGGAAGGGCGGCGCGCCGGAGCGCAGGCCGTTCGGCGTCGTCGATGACGCAGAGCGCTGCCTGTCCGCCCACCTTCTGCAATGGCGGTCGCTCGGCGCAGATGGGTCGGGCGAAGGCGCAGCGCGGTGCAAAGCCGCAGCCGTCCGGAACGGTTTCCGGCGTCGGCGGCATGCCGGGGATCGAGCGCAGCTTGGTGAGCCGCGGCCCGGTGAGCGGCGGAATGGAGGCCATGAGGCCCCAGGTATAGGGGTGGAGCGGCGCCGAGAAGATTTCTTCGGTGCGCCCGCGCTCTACGATGCGCCCGGCATACATCACCGCCACCTGTTCGGCGACTTCGGCCACGACGCCCATGTCGTGAGTGATGAGGATGATGGCGGAACCGAAATCCTTGCGCAGGCGCAGAAGCAGGTCGATCACCTGAGCCTGGACGGTTACGTCCAGCGCCGTGGTCGGCTCGTCGGCGACGAGGAGGACGGGATTGCAGGAGAGCGCCATGGCGATGACGGCGCGCTGGCGCATACCACCGGACAATTGATGCGGATAGCGGTCGACCGCTTCGCCGGGATTGGACAGGCCGACCTCGCCGAGCAGTTCGATGGCGCGGCGGTGGGCGGCGCGGGCCGATATGTTTTCGTGGGCACGGATCTGCTCGGCGATCTGCCAGCCGATCGTATAGACCGGCGTCAGCGCCGTCATCGGATCCTGCGAGATCAGGCCGATTTCCCTGCCGCGGATCGCCCGCATCTGGCTCGCCGGCAGGTCGAGGATCGGCTTGCCACGGAAGGAGACGGAGCCTTCCACGCGGGTGGCCTTCCGGTCGTGCAGGCCGAGAAGAGACAGCAGCGTCACCGACTTGCCGGAGCCGGATTCACCGACGATGGAGAGGATCTCGCCCTCGTGGACACGGAACGACACGTCGCGCACGGCCTGCACCAGGCCGCGATCGCTGGCAAAGGAGACCGACAGCCCGGCGACGTCTAGAAGAATTGGTTTGTCCTGCTGCACCATGCGTCAGTTTCCCCTGACCCGCGGGTCGATCAGCACATAGACCACGTCGACTAGCGCATTGGCGACGACGACGAAGAAGGAGGCGTACATCACGGTGCCGAGGATCATCGGCAGGTCGAGATTGAGCAGCGCCTGGTAGGTGAGGCGGCCGACGCCGTTGAGGCCGAAGACGACCTCCGTCAGTAAGGCCGCGCCGCCGACCAGCACGCCGAAATCCAACCCGAACATGGTGACGAAGGGAATGAGCGAAGTGCGCAGCGCGTGGCGCACCATGACGCGCGCCGGGGACAGGCCCTTGGCGCGGGCGGTGCGGATGAAGTCTTCCTGATAGGCCTCGACGAGGTTGGCGCGGAGCACGCGCCCGTAAATGCCGATATAGAGGGCCGCCAGCGTGAACCATGGGATGACCAGCGTCTTGAACCAGCCGACAGGGTCTTCCATCAGCGGCTTGTAGCCGAGCGCCGGCACCCAGGAGAACATCCAGGTGTCGTGGAACCGGCTCTGGCTGATCAGGTTCATCACCTCGCCGAGCCAGTAGACCGGCATGGACACGCCGATCAGCGCGAGTGCCATCAGGCCGCGATCAATCAATGTGTCGCGCGTCAGCGCCGCGATCACGCCGACGAAGATGCCGCCGACGATCCAGAGAATGGCGGCCCCCGCAACCAGCGAGATCGTGACGGGCGCGGCGGCGACGACCGCCGGCACGATGCGATAGCCGCGGTTGACGAAGGAGGTGAGGTCCTGCGTCACGAAGAGCCGCTTCATCATGACGACGTATTGAACGGGCAGCGGCCGGTCGAAGCCGAATTCCTTGCGGATGGCCTCGACGGTCTCCTGCGAGGCATTGCGGCCGGCAAGGCGGGCGGCGGGGTCGGAGCCGGGGGTGGCGAAGAAGATGAGGAAGACGAGCGCCGAGATGCCGAACATCACGAAGAGCATCTGGCCAAGGCGCTGCAGGATGGCGAAAAACATGAAAAGCCTCCTCAGACCAGTTTCGTGCGCGGATCGAGCGCGTCACGCAGGCTGTCGCCCAAGACGTTGAGAGACAGCACCGTCAGGACGATGGCGATGCCGGGCGCCAGCGCCACGACGGGCCGCGTGTAGAGGAGCGTCTGGCCGTCCTGGATGATGGTGCCCCAGCTCGCATCCGGTGCCTGCACGCCGATCGACAGGAAGGAGAGCGAGGATTCCGTGATGATGTTGAGACCCATCATCAGCGGCACGAAGACGATGAGCATGGTCGAGACATTGGGCAGGATATCGTGCAGCAGGATGCGCCAGGCCGGAATGCCGAGCCCGCGCGCCGCCAGCACGAATTCGCTCTGTTTCAACGACAGCACGCGCCCGCGCAAAGGGCGCGCGACATAGGGCACGTAGATGATGCCGATGATGAAGATCGGCAGCAGCAGGCTATCCGAGCCGATCTCTATCGGCCCGATGACGATACCCTGCGAAATGAGCACGATGGAGAGCGAGATCGCCAGCAGGTAGACCGGAAACGCCCAGAGAATATCGAGGATGCGCGACAGGATCTTGTCCACCCAGCCGCCGAAGAAGCCGGCGGAAATGCCGACCAAGGCGGCAAGACAGAGACAGATGACGGTGGCGGAGGCGGCGATCAGCAGCGAGTTGCGCCCGCCATAGAGCAGGCGGGCGGCGACATCGCGGCCCTGCGTGTCGGCGCCCAGCAGATATTGCGGCCCCCAGGTCGGCCCGATCGGCGTGACGCCGAGACCAAGCCCCTCGGTCGAGGCCTGCATCACCTTCACGCGCTTGCCGTCGACCATGATGCGCGCGCTGAGATTGGAGCGGAACGGATCGGTACCGGAGACGTAGCGGGCATAGAGCGGTGCCGCCAACGTCGACAGGATGATCAGCACGAAGACCGCGGCTGCGAGCAGCGTCGCGCGGTCGCGCTTCAGGATATGCCAGGCGCGTCGCCATGGACCCGACGATGGGCGGGAGGAGACGGCTGGCGCATGGACGCGTATGGCCTCTGTGATATCGGTCATCTGTTTCCTGATCGGCTGAATGCGGCGTGCGGGCGGCAAAGGGCCTTGCCGCCCGCTGAGGCATTTTCAGGTGAGCCTCACTTCACCCAGGACTGCGAGGTGATCCAGCGGTTCTGCTTGTTGAACAGATAGTTGCCGAGCCGTGCCGAGGTGAAGTTCACGCTTTTCGGCGTGAAGAGCGGTGCGATCGGCGACTGTTCCATGAAGCCCTTATCGACTTCCGCCCATTTGGCATTCGCCGCATCGGCATCCGTCAGAGCGAGGGTCATCGCTTCCTTCATCTTGGCATCGAGATCCTTGTTGCAATAGCCCGAAATGTTGATCGAGGCGTCGCTGCCCGGCGTAAACGATGCGCAGGAGAGCAGCACGTTGAGGAAGTTCGATGCTGCCGGATAGTCCATGTACCATTGCGAGATGCTGATCTGGACGTTGTTGCTGGTGTTCTGGATATAGGTGAACTGGATGTTCGGCGAGACGGCCTTCATCGAGGCGTCATAGCCGAGCTCCGACAGCACGCTCTGGATATAGGTGCCGACGCCGCGCGAGGTGGCGTTGTCCTCGGCGATCACCGTGACCTTCTGGCCCTTCGTGCCGGATTCCTCGACGAGCTGCTTGGCCTTCTCCATGTCGGCGCCGATCCATTCCGGGCTCGCCTCCGTGGTGTAGAGGCAATCATCCACATGGCCGGGGAAGTCCGGCGGCAGGATCTGGCAGGTCGGTTGCGCAAGAACCTCGCCGCCGAACAGGCCGACGAGCGCGTCGCGGTCGAGCGCGTAGTTCACCGCCTGGCGCACCTTGATGTTGTCGAAGGGCGCGAGGTTGGTGTTCATCGGCGCGTACCAGAAGGCGGCCAGCGGGTCGATATGGATCTGGCTTGCATATTTCGCGCCGATTTCCGGCAGGCGGTCGGAGGGCGGCGTGTCGTACATCCAGTCGATCTGGCCGTTGATGATCGCGTTGATCATCGCCTCTTCGGTCAGGCCGAACTTGTAGATGATCTCGTCGGCATAACCGTCCGGCTGGGCATCCGCGCTCCATTCCTTGAAGTGCGGATTGCGCTTCATGACGAGCTGTTCGGTGGGATTGTAGCTCTCGAAATAATAGGCGCCCGTGCCGGCGATCGGCGTGGTGCCGGCGTCGGCCAGCGGCGCATCGGCCGGCAGGATGGAGGCGTGTGGAACGGCAAGCTTGGAGAAGATTTCCGAATCCGGCGCCGTGAGGTTGATCGTCACCGTGCCGGCGGCATCGTCGCCCACGACCCCGCCTTCGAGCGTGCAGGTCGCGGCATCCGCGATGCATTTGTCGGAGCCGACGATGCCGTTGTAGAAGCTGCCGGTGGTCGGGCCCTTGACCTTGAAGATGCGCTGGAACGAGGCGACGACGTCGGACGGCGTCACGTCCTTGCCGTTCGAAAACTTGATGCCCTTGCGGATCTTGAAGACATAGGTCTTGCCGTCATTGGTCGGCTGGGGGATTTCCTCGGCGATCGCAGGCACGATCTCGAAGCCATCGGTGCCACCGGCCTGCTTGAACTTGACGAGGCCGTCATAGGTCATCTGGTAGATCTGCCAAAACTGGGCGGTGTAGTTGATCATCGGATCGATCGTGCCGGCGGCCGAGACGGCCGCGAGCGTCATCGTGCCGCCGCGGTGCTTGGCCATCAGGTCGGCGCGCTCATCGGCGAGAGCGGTGCTGGAGAGCGCGGTCTGCGCAAGCAGGATGCCGGCGGCGAGAAGACCGGCGCGGCGGATGGAAGGTTTCAGATATATCGTCATGATACGGTTTCCCTCTGGTTTTCTGGTGGTCGGTGATCGCGCCCTTGGGGCGCGCGGTTTCTTCTTCTGGAATGGTCAGGGTGCCTTTTCGTCGAGGAAGCCGGCGACTTCGGCCATGCAGGCCTCGCGCTCCTCGACATGCGGCATGTGGCTCGACTGTTCGAAGATGCGCCAGCGCACGTCCGGAATCTCGTCCGCATAGGGCTGCACGCAGGCTTTCGTCGCCTCGTCGAAATGGCCGGAGATCAGCAGAGTCGGGGCTTCGATGGTCGAAAGCCGGCCGACGATCGACCAATCCTTCATCGTGCCGATGACGTGGAACTCGTTCGGGCCGTTCATCGTGTGGTAGACGGTCGGGTCGTCGGCAATGGCATCGAAGGTGCGCTTGACCTCCGGCGGCATGGGCACGACGCGGCAGACATGGCGCTGGTTGAAGACCTCCGTCGCCTCCATATATTCCGCGCTGTCGGTGGTTTCGGCCTGTTCGTGGCGCAGCAGCGTCGCTTGAACCTCCGGCGGCAAAGCCTCGCGCAGGCGGTTGGCTTCCGATACCCAGGTGGACATGGCAGCCGGCGAATTGGCGATGACCAGCGCCTTCAGGCCCGCGGGGCGCTCCTGGGCGAACTCCGCCCCAAGCATGCCGCCCCAGGACTGGCCGAGCAGGCAATAGGCGTCGCGGATGCCGAGATGGTCGATCAGGTTGTGCAGTTCGGTCCGGAAGAAATCGACTGTCCAGAAGTCCCCGCCCTTTTCCGGCAGGTGGGTCGACTTGCCGTTGCCCACCTGGTCGTAGTGGATGACGGCGCGGCCGGTCGCGGCTATGTCCTTGAAACTGTCGACATAGTCATGCGTGCAGCCCGGTCCGCCATGGGCGACGATGAGCGGCGGCTTGCCGGAGGCGAGATCCCCCGTGATGCGGTACCAGGTTTTGTAGTCCCCGTAGGGGGCATAGCCTTCAGTGATCGACACGCGTCATGCTCCTTCTCCATTGTCCTTCAGGCGCCGCTTTTCGTGCGCCGGTCGTCGCGGCAGATGGCGTCCGCCGTCTCCTCGATGGTCATGCCCCAGTCCATGGCGATCTTGCGCAGGCGCTTCCACGCGCCGGCCTCGTCGAGCCGCTCCTGCTGGATGAGCCGCAGGATCGCCCGTACGACGATGGGCCGCTGGCGCAGCCTGTCTTCGAGCGCACGTATATCCTCCGCCTGGCTGCGCGCGACCTGATAGGCGTGCGTGGCGATCAGCAGCGCGCTATAGGCGCCGGTGGAGCCGATCGGCTTGAGCAGATGCGCGTTGGAGCCCTGCGCCAGAGCCCATTCGATGCGGCCGGGCGCCTCGGAGCCGATGAGCGCGATCATCGGCATGGGCGCAAATCCGGGTGGCCAGGGAAACTGGCCGTCATGGCCCATATCCGCATCGAAGAAGACGATATCGCTTGCCACATCCGCCTCGTCGATCTGCGGCCAGACGACGGTGACCCGGATATGCAGCATTTCGAGCTGCCGCTTCAGGGCATCCACGGAAGGGTGCTCCCGGTGCAGGATGACGGCGCGCCAGGTCGCCAGGGAAGGGCGGTCGGCGCGGCTCATTTGATCACCTTCAGCATGGTGTCGGTCGCAGGTCCGTCGGCGGCGAGCGGCTGGCCAAGCGAATGCACCAGATAGGGATCGGCCTCGACCGGGCTTGCAGCGCTGTGGAAGATCTCGAATTCGCCATCCGCATTCGAGATCGCCAGGTGCGGGCGCAGTGCCGCATGGTGGGTGCGCGGATTGATGGCGATGGGGCCGAGCGGCGTATCGAAGAGCCGGGAGGTGACGACGCGGCGGATCGCGTCCGGCGCATCGGTCGCCGCATCCTGCATGGCCTGGGCGAGGATCGACACGCTCATATAGGCGGCCACGAAAGGCGTCGTCAGCCGGTGGTCGCTGCCGTGGCGAAGTGCCATGCGCGCTTTGAAATCGCGATTTTCGGCGGTATCCAGCCGGTTGAAATAGGGTGAAGCGGAAATGTGCCCGGCAGAGGCCGAAGGTGTGAGGCCGCCGAGCTCGATCTCACAAAGGTTGCAGGCGACGATCGGCGGGGCGGAGGGATCTCCGCCGCGCAGCACGTCATAGGCGGCCAGGAAGGCTGTGGCCGATTCCCCGACGAGGTTGCTCAGGATGAAGTCGGGCTTTTTCTGCGCGATTTCCGCAATCAGGTGATCGACCTCGACGGAGCCGAGCGGGACGAAGCGCTCCGACACCACCTGCCCACCGACCGCCTCGGTCATCTCGCGCGCAATGCGGCTGATTTCCCAGCCCCAGATGTAGTTCGAGCCGACAATGAAGGGGCGGCGCCCATAACGCGGAAGAACGTGGTCGAACAGCGGCAGCAGGTGCTGGTTGGGACAGGCGCCGAGATAGATGGCGCTGTCACTCGCCTCGTAGCCTTCATAGGGAAAAGCATACCAGAGAAGCGCGCCATGACGCTCGATCGCCGGCAGCACGTCCTTGCGACTCCATGAGGTAATCGTGCCGATGACATGGCGACAGCCGTGCTGGCGGATCGCCGCCTCGGACAGGAGTGCGTAGCGTTCCGCCCGTCCGGCAGGGTCGTCGATCTTCGGCTCGATGCGGAAGGAGAAGCCGGCATCCGCATTGATCTCGGATATCGCCGCAAACGCGCCGGCGACGGCTTGCCGGCCGACGTCCGCATAGGCCCCGGTCGTCGAATAGAGGATGGAAACCGGCACCGTCTCGCGCTTCATCGCGACTGCCCCCGCGACACTGGCTGCCCGCACCGCTTCGCGTTCATCGGCATTTCCCATGGCTGCATCGCCCGGTTCCCGTCCACGCTTCAACCTCGATCCATGAGGTCGGCCGAGTGCCGAAACAAAAAAACCCCGCACCGCAGGTCATGCGGTATCGGGGCTCATTTGCCGTGGCAGCGTCTGCCGTTTTCGAAGAAAAAGCTAGAATACGGCTGCTTTGTAGTCAATTGTTTTCTTTGCATAAATAAAAGGCTGATTGCATCTCTTGCGAGCGCTGTTTTGCCTCGATATCGACCTGTCGCGATGCGCGCGCGAGGCCAGCCGCCGGATCAGCCCATCTTCTCGACAATCGGCGGGATCTGCACCACGGTGAGTTCCGTGTCACCGGAATCGATGATGCCGAAGACGGCTTCCAGCATTTTCGGCACGTCCTGGCGCACCATCTCGATGTGGTCGCCGAGCATGGCGACGAAGGGGTCCCAGTCGAAGCAGCCGAGTTGCGGCACGCGGTCGGCATAGTGGCCGGAGCGGCGGATCCAGCGCATCACGCCTTCCAGCGAAATGGTAGAGTTGACGAACATGCCGCGCGGCAGCGGGCTCATGCGTTCGGCAAGCTGCCGCATGGCGCTTTCCGCCTTTTCTGGCGCGTAGCCGACGGTTTGCACGAGCGTGTCGTCGACGGCGACGCCGGCCTCCGCATGGGCGTCGCGAAAACCGCGCACGCGCTCCATCGTGTTGTGGTCCGTGCCGCGACCGCCGACGAAGAGGAGAGGGGTCTTCTCGCCATATTCCTTCTCGCAATTGGCAAGCACCCTGCGCGTCAGCTCCAGCGCGCCGCCGTAATTGTCGGAGATGACGGAGGGCGCGCGGGCGCCGGGAAGGTCGAGGTTGATGGTGCGCACGCCGGCGGCAGCGCACAGTTCCATGACGCGGTCCGGGTCGGTGGCGCCGGTCGCGATCAGGCAATCGACCTGATAGGACAGCATGGCGCGCGCGGCCTCCAGCTCCAGCGCCGGGTCGCGCATCGTGCAGGTGATGATCGGAAACAGGCCGCGTTCGCGCGCCAGCGCCTCGAACTGTTCGACGATCGAGCCGAAATAGCGGTTGTCGTATTTGGGCACGATCATGCCGATGATTTTCGACCGGTCCCGGCGCAGCACGCTCGCCTGCATGTTGAGTGCGTAGCCCTGCTCCTCGGCGAGCTTGGTGATCTTTTCGGCGAGCTTCGCGCTGATGCGACGCTTCTTCCAGTTGCCGTTCAGAACGGCGCTCACGGCGCTGGCCGAGGTGCCCGCCAGCTCCGCCAGATCATAGATGGTCGTCCTTTTCGTCTGCGTTGTTCGGTTCACATTTCATCTCCGTTTCGAGAGCCACCTTGACACCAATGGCGATTGGTGGCAATTCTTGCTTCATCGATTGAGCAAGCATGCTCCATCGATGAAGTTGCCTGAACAGCAAGGCTGACCCAAGGGAGGAGTCAGACGGAGCATCGACGAACCGGACGTTGCGGAATCCCCGCAGCGAACGATGATCTGCGCGCTTTGGTGCGCGGAAAGCGTCGGTCCTGTCGCCCTTGTCGGCTTGAGGACGCCGGCGAACGTGAACTTGAAAAATCAACCGTGGAGGAACCCAATGAAGACGCTTACCTATTTGCTCGCATCGACCGGTCTCGTCCTGTCGCTCGGCAGCGCCGCCCTTGCCCAGGAAGGCGCGACCGTCGCCTTCCTGATGCCCGACCAGGCCTCGACCCGCTACGAGCAGCACGACTATCCCGGCTTCAAGGCCGAGATGGAAAAGCTGTGCCCGAGCTGCACCGTGATCTACCAGAATGCCAATGCCGACGTCGCACTCCAGCAGCAGCAGTTCAACTCGGTGATCGCACAGGGCGCCAAGGTCGTCGTGCTCGACCCGGTCGATTCCGCCGCTGCCGCAGCGCTCGTCGAGATCGCCCAGTCGCAGGACGTCAAGGTCATCGCCTATGACCGCCCGATCCCCGACAAGCCGGCCGACTACTACGTCTCCTTCGACAACCAGGGCATCGGCAAGGCCATCGCGCAGTCGCTGGTCGACCACCTGAAGGCCAAGGGCGTTGCGGACGGCGCCGGCGTGCTCCAGATCAACGGCTCGCCGACCGATGCGGCCGCCGGCCTCATCCGAGACGGTATCGACTCCGCGCTCGACGCCTCGCCCTACAAGACGCTCGCCGAATTCGACACGCCGGACTGGGCGCCGCCGAAGGCACAGGAATGGGCGGCCGGCCAGATCACCCGCTTCGGCGACCAGATCGTCGGCATCGTCGCGGCGAACGACGGCACGGGCGGCGGCGCGATCGCGGCGCTGAAGGCGGCCGGCGTCAAGGAAATGCCGCCGGTCACCGGCAATGACGCGACGATCGCAGCACTCCAGCTCATCATCTCGGGCGACCAGTACAACACGATCTCCAAGCCCTCCGAAATCGTCGCGGCGGCTGCGGCTGGCGTTGCGGTGAAGCTGCTCAAGGGCGAAACCCCGGAAGCGACCCACAAGCTCTACGAAACGCCCTCGCAGCTTTTCGTGCCGGCGGTCGTGACGGCGGAGAATATCAAGGCCGAAATCTTCGACAAGGGCATCAACAAGCCGGAAGAAGTCTGCACCGGCGAATATGTTGAAGGTTGCCGCAAACTCGGCATCATCAACTAACCTGCCCATTCCCGTGTCCGGCCGCTTGACTCGGCCGGACACGGGATCAGTCGAGGTCAGCCCTAGAGGTTCCAGAGGCCATGACAGCCACGCTTCAAAACATTCCCGCCAAGGGAGAATCCGTGCTGCGCCTTAGCGGCATATCCAAGAATTTCGGCGCCGTATCCGCCTTGACGGATATCGATCTCGACGTGAAGGCCGGCGAAGTCGTCGCCCTCGTCGGCGACAACGGTGCCGGCAAGTCGACGCTGGTCAAGGTGCTCGCCGGCGTGCACCAGGCATCCTCCGGCACGATCGAGTTCTGCGGCGAGCAGGTGACGCTCGACAGCCCCGCCAAGGCGCTGGACCTCGGCATCGCCACGGTGTTCCAGGACCTGGCACTCTGCGAAAACCTCGACGTCGTGGCGAACCTGTTTCTCGGCCACGAAATGTCGCCCTGGGCGCTCGACGAAGTCGCCATGGAAGTTCGGGCCTGGACGCTGCTGCGCGAGCTTGCCGCGCGCATTCCCTCTGTTCGCGAGCCGATCGCCTCGCTCTCCGGCGGCCAGCGGCAGACGGTCGCCATCGCGCGCTCGCTGCTGCTCAATCCGCGGCTCATCATGCTGGACGAACCGACGGCAGCGCTCGGCGTTGCGCAGACGGCGGAGGTGCTGAACCTCATCGAGCGGGTGCGCGACCGCGGCCTCGGCGTCATCATCATCAGCCACAACATGGAAGACGTGCGCGCCGTCGCCGACCGCATCGTCGTGCTCCGGCTGGGGCGCAACAACGGCATCTTCACGCCGGATTCATCGAGCCAGGAGCTCGTCTCCGCCATCACGGGCGCCACGGACAATTCCGTCTCGCGCCGCGCCGACCGCAAGTCCGGTCACGTCCAGGAAAGCACCGGGGGAACCGCATGAGCCAGAACCCTTCCAACAAATCCATGCCGACACTCGACCGCAGCGACGAGCGCGTGCGCCACGACGACAGCCTATCCGCCATGGCAAAAGGTTTCATCGACCGCGTGCGCTCCGGCGACCTCGGCATGCTGCCGGTCGCCGTCGGCCTCGTCGTCATCTCCATCGTCTTTTCGGCGCTGAACCCGATCTTCCTGGCGCCGAACAACCTGGTGAACCTGCTGTTCGACTGCGCCACGGTCGGCGTCATCTCGCTCGGCATCGTCTGCGTGCTGGTGCTCGGCGAAATCGACCTCTCCGTCGGCTCCATGAGCGGGCTCGCCTCGGCCCTGGTCGGCGTCATCTGGGTCAATATGGGCTGGCCGGTCGCGGGCGCGATCATCGTCGCGCTTGTGGTTGGTGCTGGCGTCGGCATGCTTTACGCCATGCTCTATAACCGCCTCGGCATGCCGAGCTTCGTCGCGACGCTTGCCGGCCTGCTGGCACTTCTCGGGCTGCAGCTCTACCTCCTCGGCCCGACCGGCTCGATCAACCTGCCCTATGCCTCGCCGCTCGTGCGCTTTGGCCAGATCCTGATCATGCCGGACTGGCTTTCCTATACGCTGGCGCTCGTGCCGGGCCTCGTCATGATCGGCCGGGGACTGCGCACGCGCACCCAGCGTCTTGCCGCGAACCTTTCCGCCCAGCCGATGCGGGCGCTGATCCTGAAGGCCGTCGTGCTGACGGTGGTGCTGGAAGCTGCCGTCTTCTACCTCAATCTCGGCCGCGGCATTCCGTGGATGTTCGCGCTGTTCATCGCGCTTGCCGTAATCCTCAACTATGCGCTGACGCGCACCAAATGGGGCCGCTCGATGTTCGCCGTCGGCGGCAACAAGGAGGCGGCGCGCCGCTCCGGCATCAACGTCCGCCGCATCTATATGAGCGCCTTCATGCTCTGCTCGACGCTCGCGGCGCTCGGCGGCATCCTCTCGGCCTCGCGGCTTGCCTCGTCCAGCCAGCAGGCCGGCACGGGCGACGTCAACCTCAACGCGATCGCCGCGGCGGTCATCGGTGGCACCAGCCTGTTCGGCGGTCGCGGCAGCGCCTATTCGGCGCTCCTCGGCATCATCGTCATCCAGGCGATCTCGAACGGGCTGACGCTGCTCAACCTCTCGTCCTCTCTGCGCTATATGATCACCGGCGGCGTTCTCGCCATTGCGGTTATCGTCGATTCGCTTGCCCGTCGCTCCCGTGTCAGCCACGGTCGCGCCTAACGCATATTGAATGGAGTTATAGACCATGGCTGACCTCATGAAGGGCAAGATTGCCGCCATCACGGGTGCCGCATCCGGCATCGGCCTCGAATGCGCCAGGACCTTGCTTGCCGAAGGCGCGAAGGTGGTGCTCGTCGATCGGGCGCAGGACAAGCTGGAACAGCTCTGCAAGGAGCTGGGTCCCAATGCCCTGCCGCTCGTCGTGGACCTGCTGAAGCCGGCCGAGGTGTCCGGCATGCTGCCGCGTATCCTGGAGATTGCCGGCGGGCTCGACGTCTTCCACGCCAATGCCGGTGCCTATATCGGCGGCCCGGTGGCGGAGGGCGATCCGGACGCCTGGGACCGCATGCTGAACCTCAACATCAATGCCGCTTTCCGCTCCGTCCATGCGGTGCTGCCCTATATGATCGAGCAGAAGACGGGCGACATCCTGTTCACCAGCTCGATCGCCGGTGTCGTGCCCGTCATCTGGGAGCCGATCTACACGGCCTCCAAGTTCGCCGTGCAGGCCTTCGTGCACTCGACCCGCCGCCAGGTTTCGCAGCATGGCGTGCGCGTCGGCGCAGTCCTGCCGGGGCCGGTGGTGACGGCGCTGCTCGACGACTGGCCGAAGGAGAAGATGGACGAGGCGCTGGCCAATGGCAGCCTGATGCAGCCGAAGGAAGTGGCCGATGCCGTGCTCTTCATGCTGACCCGGCCGCGCAATGTCACGATCCGCGATCTGGTCATCCTGCCCAACAGCGTCGATCTCTAAGCGAGCGGCGGGCGGCATGAGGCCGCCCGCCAAGAAAGTTCCCGATTTCAGGCGGTAGACCCCATGAGCACCCCTTCCTCCGCACGCCCCGCGGGCGGCGAACGCTACCTGATCGGCGTCGATGTCGGCACGGGAAGCGCCAGAGCCGGCCTCTTCGATCTGACCGGCCGCATGCTGGCCTCCGGCAAGCGCGACATCTCGCTGTTTCGCGAGGCGGGCGCGGTGGTCGAGCAGTCGAGCACGGAAATCTGGGCGGCGGTCTGCGCGTCGGTGCGCGAGGCGGTCGCCAAGGCCGGTGTGGCGCCGGAACAGATCGCCGGCGTCGGCTTCGATGCGACCTGCTCGCTGGTCGTGCTCGGCGAGGATGGTGCGCCGTTGCCCGTCGGGCCATCGGAAAATCCCGAGCGCGACATCATCGTCTGGATGGACCACCGGGCCGTCGATCAGGTCGAGCGCATCAACGCGCTGGGCCACGAGGTCCTGCGCTATGTCGGCGGCCGTATCTCGCCGGAGATGGAAACGCCGAAACTGCTCTGGCTCAAGGAAAACCGTCCGCAGGTTTTCGACGCCGCCTGGCAGTTCTTCGACCTGGCGGACTTCCTCACCTGGCGCGCGACGGGCGATCTCGCCCGGTCCACTTGCACGGTCACCTGCAAGTGGACCTATCTGGCGCATGAGAAGCGTTGGGACCCGAGCTATTTCCGCGAAATCGGCCTCGGCATTCTGGCAGACGAGGATTTTGCCCGCATCGGCCAGCGCGTCGTCGAACCCGGCACGCCGCTCGGCAACGGCCTCACCGCCCGCGCGGCGGAAGAGCTCGGCCTTGCCGCCGGTACGCCGGTCGGCGCCGGCATGATCGACGCCCATGCGGGCGGGATCGGTACGGTGGGCGTCGATGGCCCGCCGGAAAACAATCTCGGCTATGTCTTCGGCACGTCCTCCTGCACCATGACCTCGACCCATGAGCCGGTCTTCGTGCCGGGCGTCTGGGGGCCTTATTTCTCCGCCATGGTGCCCGGCATGTGGCTGAACGAGGGGGGACAGTCGGCGGCCGGTGCCGCCATCGAGCAGCTTCTCTCCTTCCATCCGGCGGCTGGTGAAGCGGCCGCACTGGCAAAGACACGCAGCCTATCGCTGCCTGTTCTGCTGGCTGAACTTGCGGCTGAAAAGGCAAAAACGCTCTCCGCCGTGGTGGAACTGGCTGACGGCGTGCATGTCGTGCCGGAATTCCTCGGCAACCGTGCGCCCTTCGCCGATCCGCATGCCCGTGCGGCGATCGTCGGCCTCGGCATGGAGCGTGACCTCGACAACCTCGTCTCGCTCTACATCGCCGGCCTCTGCGGCATCGGCTACGGCCTGCGCCAGATCATCGAAACGCAGACGGCGGCCGGCGCACCGGTCGACAAGATCGTCATCAGCGGCGGTGCCGGCCAGCTCGATCTCGTGCGCCAGCTCCTCGCTGACGCCACCGGAAAACCGCTGCTGGCAACCCGCGCCGAAGAACCCGTCCTGCTCGGCGCCGCCATTCTCGGCAGCGTCGCGGGTGGCGCCTTCCCGGATGTCGGTGCGGCGATGGCTGAACTTTCAAAGACCGATCGGACCTATCACCCGGCGGACGGCGAAACAGCCGCCCGTCACGTCAAGCGATACGATGCCTTCACCCGGCTTCAGGCGTTGAGCCGCGAAATCCGCTAGGCGGCGATCGCAGCGGCCTTGCGCTCGGCATAGATTCGGGCGAGCCACGCGCAGACCATCAGCTGGATCTGGTGAAACAGCATCAGCGGCAGGACGATCGCACCGATCGGCTGGCCAGCGAAGATGACGCCTGCCATCGGCACGCCGCTCGCCAGGCTTTTCTTCGAGCCGCAGAAGACGGCGGTGATGCGGTCCTCGCGGTTGAAGCCGAAGAGTTTTGCGCCAAGGCTGGTGATGAGGAGCACGACCACGAGCAGCAGGGCGTCCAGCGCGACGAGCATGGCCAGGTCCTGTGCCTCCAGCTGGTGCCACACGCCCTCCGTCACCGCATCCGAGAAGGCGAGATAGACGACCATCAAAATGGAGCCACGGTCGAAGGGCGTGAGCAATGATTTGCGCGCGCGCACCCATTTGCCGATGAAGGGTTGCAAGAGCTGGCCGGCCACGAAGGGCAGGAAGAGCTGGAGCATGATCTTCCAGACCATGTCGAACGACACGCCGACATGGCCACCGGCGGAAAACAGCATGGCGACGAGGGCCGGCGTCAGGAAGATGCCGAGGATGTTGGAGGTCGAGGCGGCGCAGATCGCCGCCGGCACGTTGCCGCCGGCAATGGACGTGAAGGCGATCGACGACTGTACCGTCGACGGCAGCACACACAGGAAAAGCAGGCCGAGATAGAGCGGTTGCGGGATCAGCCAGGGCGACAGGACGCCGAGGCCGAGGCCGAGCAGCGGGAACACCACGAAGGTGGTCGCCAGAATGAAGATTTGCAACCGCCAGTGCAGGAAGCCGGCAATCACCACGTCGGTGGAAAGGCGCGCGCCGTGCAGGAAGAAAAGGCCGGCGATCGCGATATTGGTGGCAATGCCGAACCATGCCGCCGGCTCTCCGGAAATCGGCAGGAGGGACGCGAGGCCCACGGCGGCGATGAGAAGCAGGGTGAAGGTATCGGGGAGCAGGCTTTTCATGGGGGCGGTCCGGATCCATCAGTCTCGACAGGCTGCCGATCTTTGATATCCTGATTCACAATGCAAGGAATAACAGTTATCGAGGATCGCGATATGCTTGATATGGTGCAGTTGCGCAGCTTCGTGACGGTGGCCCAGCTCAAGAGCTTCACGCTCGCCGCCGAGCGGCTGGACCTCGGCCAGTCGACCGTCAGCCAGCATCTGCAACGGCTGGAGCGCAGCCTGCGCCGGCGGCTCGTCCATCGCGACACGCATACGGTTCGGCTCACCCCCGATGGAGAGGCCCTGCTGCCGCACGCCCGGCAGCTTCTGGCGCTGGAGCGCCAGGCCGTTGCCCAGTTCGAGGCCGATACGCCGCGCGGTGTCTTCCGGCTCGGCGTTTCGGAGGACCTGGTGAGCGGGCAGCTACCGGGATTGCTGGAGGACTTCATCGCCGATTATCCCTCGGTCGATCTCCAGCTTTCGGTTGCGCTGTCGAAGTCGCTCGCCGAAATGCAGGACCGCGGCGAGCTCGATCTCGTCATGGCCAAGCGCAGGATCGGCGACAGGCGGGGCGACGGGGTGCTGCGCGAGCCGCTCGTCTGGCTGGCGAGCGATCCCGAGGCCGTGCTTGCGAAACCCGTCCTCCCGCTAATCGTCTTCCCGCCGCCAAGCCTCACCCGGATCCTGCTGATGGAAGCGCTGGAGCGCAGCGGCACGCCGTGGCGCATCGTCTGCTCGTGTCACAGCCTTAGCGGGCTGACCGCAGCGGCGCGGGCCGGCATGGGCGTGCTCGTGCAGCCGCGCAGCCTCGCCCCGGCCGGGCTTCGCGAGATCGTCCCGCCCCACCTGCCGGTTCTGGAGGATGTCGAGTTCGCGCTCGTCACCGCGGCTTCAGCCGACCGCGCCACCGTCTCGGCCTTCTCCCACCGGGTGCGGGAGCGGTTCGTCAAAGGGTTTGTCCCGACGTCCAGCCCCGACTGACGATTTCGTCGCATCCGGCTTGACGGCGCATATCCGTCGGTGATTGGATAAGTGGATACAAAAATACTTTTCGGTCTTATGCCATGTCCGCAGGTTTCTCCAGCCAGCCGAATTCCGCCGCGACCGCGGAGGAAGAGGCCTATCGCCATGTCCAGCAGGCGCTGCGTCTCGGCCGCTACAAGGCGGGCGAACGGCTGATCCCCGAGGATATCGCCGCCGAGATTCGCATGAGCCGCATGCCGGTTCGCGAGGCCTTTCGGCGGCTTGCCTCGGATGGTCTCGTGGTGCTGCGCCCCAACCGCGGCTGCATCGTCGCGGGCCTCACGCTCGATGAATTGTACGAAGCCTTCGAGATGCGCTCCGTGCTGGAGGGGCTTGCCGTGCGCCTCGCGGTTCCCCGCATCGACGAGGACGTGCTGGATGAGCTTGAGCGGCTGCTCGCGCGCATGGAGCGCGCCGGCCAGAGCGGCAGCAACGACTGGGTCGTGCGCCACCAGGAGTTTCACGGCCGGATCTATGCGCTGAGCGCCCGGCCGAAACTCATCCACCAGATCTCGGCGCTGCATGTGGTTATCGAGCCCTACATGCGCATCTGGTTCGACTATGTCGACAAGCCGCTCTCCGCCCGGGAGGAGCACGCGGCGTTGATCGCGGCACTGCGGTCGGGCGATGCGCGCCACGCCGAGCAAATGATGCAGGAGCATATTCTCGGCACGGCACCCCTGCTCGCCGACTTCGCGACCCCGAGCCGGCGCTGACACCGGCCGCTGGCGATTCTGACCGTCATACGAAGAAGAGGAACAGCATGCGCAATTTCGAGAAGCCGACGCGGTCCGTCGCCGTGTCCCGCCAGGCGATGGCGGCGACATCGCATCCGTCCGCGACGCTGACGGCCTTGCAGATCATGGAGGCCGGCGGCAATGCCATGGATGCGGCCATTGCCGCGTCCGCCGTGCAATGCGCCGTCGAGCCCGGCTCGACCGGCATCGGCGGGGACTGTTTCGTGCTGTTCGCGCCGGAGGGCTCCGACAAGGTCGTCGCCTATAACGGCTCCGGCCGCACGCCGGCGGCCCTGACGCTCGACTGGTTTACCGAGCGGGGCCTCACCGAGGTGCCGCGCCAGTCCCCGGCGGCGGTGACCATTCCCGGCGCCATCGATGCCTGGGTGCAACTTCACACCGACCATGGCCGACTTCCGTTCGCCGATGTCCTGGCCCCGGCAATCCGCTTTGCCGCGGAAGGCTATGCGATCACGCCGCGGGTGCATCGCGATTGGTCGCTGGAGGAGGGGCTATTGGCGGCTGATCCGACCGCCGCGCGCATCTTCCTGCCCGCCGGCCGCGCGCCGAAAATCGGTGAGGTCCACCGCCAGCCGGAACTTGCCGAAACGCTGAAGCGGATCGCGGTCGATGGCCGCGACGGCTTCTACACCGGCCCCGTCGCGGAAGACATGGTCTCCTATCTCCGTTCGCACGGCGGGCTCCATACGATGGAGGATTTTGCGACGGCGCGTGGGGCCTATGTCACGCCGGTCACCACCGATTTTCGCGGATACACGATCCACGAATGCCCGCCGAATGGCCAGGGCATCGTCGCGCTCCTGATCCTCAACATCCTGAGCCGTTTCGAGGCGAAGGGCGATCCGCAATCGCCCGACCGGCTGCATATCGAGATCGAGGCGACACGGCTCGCCTATGCCGCACGCGACGTCTGGCTTGCCGACCCGGACAAGGTGGACGTGCCGGTGGAGGAGTTCCTGTCGGAGGCGCTCGCCGACCGGCTTGCCGGCATGATCGACCTTCGCCGCGCGCTTACCGACCTGCCGCCCTTCGACATGCCGCTGCATCGCGACACGGTCTATATTTCCGTGGTGGACCGCGATCGCAACGCCGTCAGCTTCATCAACTCGGTCTTCGACAGTTTCGGCACGGGTCTCGTCGCGCCGCGCTCGGGCGTGGTCCTGCACAATCGCGGCCAGAGTTTCTCGCTGAAACCCGGCCATCGGAATGTCGTGGCGCCGCTGAAGCGGCCGCTGCACACGATCATCCCCGGCATGGTGACGCGCGCCGGCAGGGTCGAGATGCCCTTCGGCGTGATGGGCGGCTATTACCAGGCCATGGGCCATGCACACCTGATTTCCAAGGTGTTCGACTACGGCATGGATTTGCAGGAGGCGATCGACCTGCCGCGCTTGATCCCGAAATCCGACGGCACGCAGGTCGAAGCCGAACATACGCTGCCGGCGGCGGCCGCCGACGAACTCCGCCGGCGCGGCTTCGCGATCGTCCCGGCGGAGGACCCCATCGGCGGCGCGCAGGCGATCCGCATCGATTGGGAGAACGGCACGCTGACCGGCGGGTCCGAATCGCGCAAGGACGGCATCGCGCTCGGCCTTTGATGGGCAAAGAGCGCCGGACGAAAGATCGGCCGGCGCTCGCCGCTGTCTCAGGCCTTGAGAAAGACCCTGATCTCGTCCGCGATCTCGTTGGCATGCGTTTCAAGCGCGAAGTGGCCCGTATCGAGGAACTGGACCTGGGCGTTCGGGAGGTCGCGCTTGTAGGCCTCGGCGCCAGGCGGCAGGAAGAAGGGGTCCTTGTCGCCCCAGATCGCCAGAAGCCTCGGCTGATGTTCCCGGAAGTAGGCCTGGAAGGCAGGGTAGAGGGCGACGTTGCTCGCATAATCCAGCATCAGGTCGAGCTGGATTTCATCGGCCTCTGGACGCTGCAAGTAGAAGAGATCGAGCGCGATGCCGTCGGGTGAAATCTGTGCGGGATTGGACACGCCATGTTCGTATTGCCAGCGAATGGCGTCCTCGGAGAGCATGCCGCGCAGCGCCTCGCGGTTCTCCGCCGTCGGCTCGCGCCAGTACCGCTCGATCGGGTTCCACCCGTCGCTCAGCCCTTCCGTGTAGGCGTTGCCGTTCTGGGAAACGATTGCCGTTATCCGTTCCGGATGGGCCATCGCCAGGCGCAAGCCGGTCGGCGCGCCGTAGTCGAAGACATAGACGGCGAACTTTTCGAGGCCGACGACCTCGGTGAAGCGGCCGATCACCTTGGCGAGGTTGTCGAACGTATAGGCGAACTGATCACGCGAGGGGAGCGCCGAGCGGCCGAAGCCCGGAAGATCCGGCGCCACGAGATGGAAATCCTTCGCCAGCAGCGGGATGAGATCGCGGAACATGTGGCCGGATGTCGGAAAGCCGTGAAGCAACAGAAGAGACGGCTTCGCCGGATCGCCGGCCTCGCGATAGAAAACCTCGAAGCCGTCGACATCGACGCTGCGATAGGTGGGATGGGTCATGGTCGTGCTCCAGTAGGGTGATTTCGGTGGAGATGAAGCCGGCGCAATTCAGCCGGCCCGGGCTTTCAGTTCGGCATTTTCCGCTTCCAGTTGCGCGAGACGATCGCGCAGCGGCTGGACCGCCTTGGCGACCTCGTCTTCGGTAAACCGCGGAACGATGTGCTGCGGGCAGTTCCAGTCGAAGGCTTCGAGCCGGAGCCGGAAGATGCGTTCGAGCTTCGCCCGGTACGGGCCATCCGTAACCAGTTCGGTCAACGCCGGATCCTCGTCGAGCTCCAGCCTTTCGACATGGGCATAGATCTTCAGGCGCGCCCGTCTCGGATAATCCATCAGGAAGAGGCAGGCGCGGTCGTTGGCCGCGAAATTCCCGGTGCTGATGTGCTGCCGGTTGCCGCGGTAGTCCGCGAAGGCCAGGGTCCGGTCATCGATCACCTTGAGGAAGCCGCGCGGGCCGCCGCGGTGCTGGACATAGGGCCAGCCGGTTTCCGACACGGAGGCGATGTAGACGCTGTCGCGCTCGGCGATGAAGGCTTTTTCGTTTGCGCCGAACCGGTCGAATTCCCGATGCCCCCGGAAGTCCGACCAGATGCCGTCGGCTCCCATTTCGGCCTGCACCGCGCGCACGCTCGGCGTCACCGCAATGTCCATAAATCCGTAGCCCATGGTCCCGCTCCGAGGATTGACTTCGACGACGTCAATTTAGTCATTTCGGTTTTTGGGATAATCGGCTATTTCTGGTTATAACCTAACCGGAAAATGGGAATATGAATGGATCGTCTCGGTGCCATGTCCCTGCTGATCGACGTCGTCGACAGCGGCAGCTTTTCGGCGGCCGCAAGACGGCTGGGCGTGCCGCTGACGACCGTCGCCAGAAAGATTTCCGACCTTGAGGGGGCGCTCGGGGCAAAACTCCTGGTCCGCACCACGCGCAAGCTGAGCCTGACCGATGCCGGTGTCACCTACCTTGCGGCCGCCCGGCGGATCATCGATCAGGTGGATGAGGCGGAGCGCGAGGTCTCGGGCGAATTTACCGCGCCCAAAGGCGAGCTCGTCATCACGGCGCCGGTGCAGTTCGGCCAGCTCCATGTCCTGCCGATCGTGGCCGACTTCCTCGACCTGTTTCCCAACATCAACATTCGGTTGCTACTGCTCGATCGAAACGTCCAGCTGGTGGAAGACCACGTCGACATGGCGGTGCGCATCGGCAGGCTTCCCGACAGTGCGATGATCGCGACGACGGTCGGTTCGATGCGCACTGTTATCTGTGCGAGCCCAGAACTGCTGGCTGTCCACGGCGTGCCGCAGACGGTGGCAGCGTTGCAGGAGATGCCCTGTATCGTGCTCGATGGCCCCGGTTCCTCCGCCAACTGGCGGCTCGCCGATCCGCAGACCAAGACAGCCACGCTGGTCGCAATGGCGCCGCGCCTTTCGGTCACGACCGTCGAGGCTGCCATTCGCGCAGCGCTCCTCCATGTCGGCATCATACGGCTGTTCCACTATCAGGTCGCTGATGCCGTCAAGGCCGGCAGCCTGCGGATCGTTTTCGAGCCGTTCGAGCCGGAGCCGGCGCCGGTGAACGTCGTGCATGTGGCGCGCGGCCAGATGCCGCTGAAAATGCGCAGCTTCCTCGATTTCGCCCTGCCGCGGCTGAGGCGCCGCTTGATGGAATTCCAGGGCGCCAATGCCGACTAGTCAGGCTTGCGGCCGCCGTGGGGCATGCAGCCGCCTCTTGCGCGTCACGCCTTTCAGGCGGAATTTGCCGAGATCTTCGAACGTCTCGCTCTCCGGCCCGGACAGCAGGGCAAACAGGTCGTCCGAGATCAGCAGGGGGCGATCGACCTTTCGGGTGGCGGCGACGATGCGCGAGGCTTCGTTGACCGCCGGCCCAATGACGGTGAAATCCAGCCGCTCGTCGCTGCCGATATTGCCGTAGAACACCTCGCCGACATGGAGCCCGACATGGACCGTCGTGGTGGCGAGCCCGGCGGCCTGTCGTGTCGCATTGAGCGCGTCTATGCGCTCTGCGAGGTCGTGCCAGGCCTTGAGGCTTGCCGCGGCGGCTTCCTGCGGATCGGCATGGTTGAAGATGGCCAGCGTGCCGTCGCCGATCAACTTGAGGACATCGCCGCCCGCCCCATGCACGGCGGAGATGACCGCCTCGGCATAGTCGCCCAGCATGGCGATCAGTTCGTTGCCGGGCACGCTTTCCGACAGCGACGTATAATTCCGCATGTCCGAGAACCAGAGCACGGCGTGGATGCTGTCGACCTTGCCCCGCTCGATACGTCCCTTGAGCACGCGCCTCGCCGCATCACGCCCCAGGTAAACCTCGGCGAGCGAACCGGTGATCTGGCGCAGCGCCGTGGATTTCACCGCAAGCGCGAAAGCGGGCACGATGCGCCGCAGGCAGACGAGATCCTCCTCGTTGAAGCCACCCGGCCGTTTCGTCGACCATCGCGAAAACAGGCCGTCGATCTCGCCGATCGAGGCCGTGCTTCCCAGCCGGTGGAGCTGGACGAAATAGTCCGTGTGGCCGGCCTCGCGCATGTCGTCGAGCACGGGGAATGTGTAGTTCCCGTAGTTGGAGAGCAGCACGCGCACTTCATCGAGCCCGTTTTCCAGGAGGTGATGGAAGGGGCTGTCGAGCCATTGCTGTTCGTAGCGTGTCGCCTCCAGCCGCAGATAGTCCCGCCGTCCGGCATTGGCCTCTTCCGCGATGTCCCAGAAGTAACCCTGGGATTCGAGCACGGGATGGAGCGTGTCGATAAAGGTGACCGCCTGTTCGAGCTCGATGCCCAACAGGCGAAGCCGGCGGCAGAAGCCCGCGAGCAGCTCCGCCGGGTCCGTCCCGTCCAGCCCCTGCTGCACGAGCCAGTCCACGATGTTGCCGATCTCTTGCTGGTCCAAGGAAACACTCCGAAGGTGAGAGCCGGACGCGAAGCGCCCGTCAAGCAAGATCGATAAAGGCGCGCAGCCCCGCAGGCAATCGCCTGCAGCGCCGATTGTAAAGATAGAGCCTTTGCTGCTCGAACCTAGCTTTCTTCGAATTCGACGAGCGCGCCGTGAAAATCCTTTGGATGGGCGAAGAGCACGGGCTTGCCATGGGCGCCGATCTTGGGCGTTCCGTCGCCGAGGATGCGGGCGCCGGTGGCGCGAACGGTCTCGGCTGCGGCGCCGATATCCGCCACCTCGAAACAGAGGTGATGGATGCCGCCGGCCGGGTTCTTCTCCAGGAAGCCGGCGATCGGCGAGGCCGCGCCCAACGGATGGAGCAATTCGATCTTGGTGTTGGGCAGCTCCACGAAGACGATGGTGACACCGTGCTCGGGCAGATCCTGCGGCGGTGAGACCTTTGCGCCCAACTGGGCGTAGCGGTCGGTGGCGGCCGCAAGGTCCGGGACGGCGATGGCGACGTGGTTGAGCGGTCCGAGCATGGTCGTCTCCTTCACTGATTCCTGATCCGGCCCTCGACGAGGTCGAGCACGGCATTTGCTGCGTCGAGCACGTTGGTGCCGGGGCCGAACACGGCCGACACACCATGCTCTAGCAGGAAGTCGTAGTCCTGGCGCGGAATGACACCGCCGACGACCACGACGACGTTATGCGCCCCGCGCTCGCGCAGTGCCGCCACCAGCGCCGGCGCAAGCGTCTTGTGCCCGGCGGCAAGCGAGGACATTCCGACGATCTGCGCCTTCGCGCCGACGGCAAGGTCGGCCGCCTCGTCCGGCGTCTGGAAGAGCGGCCCCATCAGCACATCGAAACCGAGGTCGCCGAAGGCCGAAGCGATCACCTTCGCCCCGCGGTCGTGGCCATCCTGTCCGAGTTTCGCCACCATGATCTTCGGCCTGGCGCCATGCGCGGCGATGCGCCCTGCAAGCGTCCTGTATTCCGGGTCGTCGCCATAGGCGGGGCCGTAAATATCGCCGACCACGTCGGGCACGGCGGCGTGGTCACCGAAGGCGCGGCGCATGGCATCGGAAATCTCGCCCACCGTTGCACGCGCCCGCGCGGCGGCGACGGCTGCTTCCAGAAGGTTGCCTTCGCCGGTCGTCGCGGCCTGTTCCAGCGCCCCCAGCGCTGCGGCCACGGCCGCGCCGTCGCGTCGACGACGGATGTCTTCCAGCCGCTTGATCTGCGAGGCACGCACGGCGCTGTTGTCGATCTCCAGAATGTCGATCGGCTGTTCGTCCTCCAGCCGGTATTTGTTGACGCCGACGATCACCTCGTCGCCCCGGTCGACCGCCGCTTGCCGGCGGGTCGCGGCCTCCTCGATCAGGCGTTTCGGCAGGCCCTCGATCACGGCCTTCGTCATGCCGCCCATCGCCTCCACCTCTTCGATCAGCGCCCAGGCCTTTTCGGCAAGCTCGTGGGTGAGGCTTTCGACATAGTAGGAGCCGGCCAGCGGATCGACCACCTTGGTCACGCCCGTCTCGTGCTGGAGGATGAGCTGCGTGTTGCGGGCGATGCGGGCGGAAAATTCCGTGGGTAGCGCAATCGCCTCGTCGAAGGAATTGGTGTGCAGCGACTGCGTGCCGCCAAGCACGGCCGACATCGCCTCGAAGGCGGTGCGCACGATGTTGTTGTAGGGGTCCTGCTCCTGCAGCGAGACCCCGGAGGTCTGGCAATGGGTGCGCAGCATGCGCGAGGATGCCTTCTTCGGCTGGAACTCGTCCATAACGCGGTTCCAGAGCAGGCGGGCGGCGCGCAGCTTGGCCGCTTCCATGAAGAAGTTCATGCCGATCGCGAAGAAGAAGGAGAGGCGGCCGGCGAACTCATCGACGGAGAGCCCCTTGGCGATGGCGGCGCGCACATATTCGCGCCCGTCGGCAATTGTGAAGGCGAGCTCCTGCACCAGCGTCGCGCCCGCCTCCTGCATATGGTAGCCGGAGATCGAGATCGAGTTGAACTTCGGCATTTCGCGCGCCGTGTAGTCGATGATATCGGCGATGATCCGCATCGAGGGCTGCGGCGGGTAGATGTAGGTGTTACGGACCATGAACTCCTTGAGGATGTCGTTCTGGATGGTGCCGGACAGGTTTTCGCGCGCGACGCCCTGTTCTTCGCCGGCGACGATGAAACTTGCGAGGATCGGGATCACCGCGCCGTTCATCGTCATGGAGACGGAGATCTTTTCCAGCGGAATGTTGGAGAAGAGGATCTTCATGTCCTCCACGCTGTCGATGGCGACGCCCGCCTTGCCGACATCGCCGACGACGCGCGGGTGGTCGCTATCATAGCCGCGGTGGGTGGCAAGATCGAAGGCGACGGAGACGCCCTGCTGGCCGGCGGCGAGCGCCTTGCGGTAGAAGGCGTTGGAGGCCTCTGCCGTCGAGAAGCCGGCATATTGCCGGATCGTCCAGGGCCGGCCGGCATACATGGTGGCGCGCGGGCCGCGCACAAAGGGCGCAAAGCCCGGCACGGAGCCGAGATGGCCGGTGCCGGTGAGGTCGTCCTGCGTATAGACGGGCTTGACCGCGATGCCCTCGGGCGTCTGCCAGGTCAGCGTGTCGGGCGAGGCGCGCAGTTCCCTTTCCGCCAGAGCTTCCCAGTCCGCAAAAGTCTTGCCGGCCATCATTCGAACTCCAGGATCGTTTCGTCCACGGCAAGGCTTTGCCCGATCGTGACGGCGATGCGCCTGACCGTGCCGCGGCGCTCGGCCTTCATCGCGTTTTCCATCTTCATCGCCTCGATGGTGGCGAGCGTCTGTCCGGCCTCGACTGTTTCGCCTTCCGCGACGAGAAGCATGGTTATGACGCCGGGCATCGGGCAGAGCAACAGCTTCGACGTATCGGGCGGCAGTTTCTGCGGCATCAGCCGGGCGAGTGCGGCCACGCGTGGCTCACGCACATGGGCCTTCACATCCATACCGCGCCAGCGCAGGCGGATCGCCGAGCCGACGAGGTCCACCTTCACGCCCATGCGCATGCCCGCCACCGTAAAGACCGCGTGGCGGCGGCCGGGCGTCCAGTTGCCCGCAACGCCCAGCGTCTCGCCGTCGTCGAAATGCACGGCAAGACCGTCCTGGCCGATTTCCAGCGTCAGCGCATGCTCGCCGCGGGCAAGGCTTGCGACCCATTCGCGCCCGACGATACGGCGGTGGTTGCCGATCGTGCCGGAAATCTTCGCGGCACGTTCCTGCAAGGCCTGCTGGACGAAGGCGGCTACGGCGGCAAGTTGGCGGGCAGCCGAAGCGTCCGGCGCGACGCCGTGGAAACCATCCGGAAATTCTTCCGCGATGAACGCGGTGGTGAGGCTGCCATCGCGAAAACGCGCGTTGCCCATCACGGCGGAGAGGAAGGGCAGGTTGTGGCCGATGCCTTCCACCTCGAAATCGTCGAGCGCGCGCGCCATGGCATCGATGGCGGAAAGCCGGTCCGGTGCCCAGGTGCAGAGTTTTGCAACCATCGGGTCGTAATACATCGAGATCTCGCCGCCCTCGAAGACGCCGGTGTCGTTGCGCACCACGGTGCCATCTGCCTGCCGGCCTTCCACCGGGGGGCGGTAGCGGGTGAGGCGGCCGATGGACGGTAGGAAGTTGCGATAGGGGTCTTCGGCATAGAGCCGGCTTTCGACGGCCCAGCCGTTGAGGCGCACCTCTTCCTGCCCGAAGGCCAGCCTCTCGCCGGCCGCCACGCGGATCATCTGCTCGACGAGGTCGATGCCGGTGATGAGTTCCGTTACCGGATGCTCCACCTGCAGGCGCGTGTTCATTTCGAGGAAGTAGAAATTCCGCGCGCCGTCGACGATGAATTCCACCGTGCCGGCGGAATGGTAGCCAACGGCCTTGGCCAGCGCCACCGCCTGCTCGCCCATGGCCTTGCGCGTCGCCGCGTCGAGAAAGGGCGAGGGGGCCTCTTCCACGACCTTCTGGTTGCGCCGCTGGATGGAGCATTCGCGCTCGCCGAGATAGAGCGTGGTGCCATGTTTGTCGCCGAGCACCTGGATCTCGATATGGCGCGGCTGTGTCACGAACTTCTCGATGAAGATGCGGTCGTCGCCGAACGCGCTCTTCGCCTCGTTTTTGGAAGACTGGAAACCTTCGCGCGCCTCGGCATCGTTCCAGGCAATGCGCATGCCCTTGCCGCCACCACCGGCAGACGCCTTGATCATCACCGGGTAGCCGATGCGAGAGGCGATCGTTACTGCCTCGTCGGCATTCTCGATCAGCCCCATATGGCCGGGTACGGTGGAAACGCCCGCTTCAGCGGCGAGTTTCTTGGAGGTGATCTTGTCACCCATCGCCTGGATCGCGCCCACGGGCGGGCCGATGAAGGCGACGCCTTCTTTTTCCAGCGCGTCGGCAAAAGCGGCATTTTCCGACAGGAAGCCGTAGCCCGGATGCACCGCGTCCGCGCCGGTCTTGCGGATGGCCTCGATGATCCTGTCGATGACGATATAGGACTGGGACGATGGCGCGGGGCCGATATGCACCGCCTCGTCGGCCATGGTGACATGCAGTGCACCCCGGTCGACGTCGGAATAGACGGCGACAGTGGCGATGCCGAGTTTTCGCGCAGTCTTGATGATCCGGCAGGCGATTTCACCGCGATTGGCGATCAGGATTTTCTTGAACATGCAGTCTCTTACCTATCCGCCCGTCATCCTCGGGCTTGACCCGAGGACCCATCACGGCCGCGGGCATCAGAATGTGGATGCCCGGGTCAAGCCCGGGCATGACGGAGGGGAGGTTATAGCGGAATCGTGTCGTGCTTCTTCCAGCGCGTTTCCACCTGCTTGCCCCGCAGGGAGGCGAAGGCGCGGGCGATGCGGCGGCGCGAGGAGTGCGGCATGATGACCTCGTCGATGAAACCGCGCTCGGCGGCGACGAATGGGTTGGCGAAGCGTTCCTCATATTCCTTCGTGCGCGCGGCGATCTTTTCCGGGTCTGAAAGCTCCGAGCGGTAGAGGATTTCGGCCGCGCCCTTGGCGCCCATCACCGCGATCTCGGCGGTCGGCCAGGCATAGTTCACGTCGGCGCCGATATGCTTGGAGGCCATCACGTCATATGCGCCGCCATAGGCTTTTCGCGTGATCAGCGTCACCATCGGCACGGTCGCCTGGCTATAGGCGAAGAGCAGTTTCGCGCCGTGTTTGATGACGCCGCCATATTCCTGCGCGGTGCCCGGCAGGAAACCCGGCACATCGACCAGCGTGAGGATCGGGATGTTGAAGGCGTCGCAGAAGCGCACGAAACGGGCGGCCTTGCGCGAGGAATCGATATCGAGGCAGCCGGCCAGCACCATCGGCTGGTTGGCGACGACGCCCACCGTCTCGCCCTCGATGCGCACGAAGCCGGTGATGATGTTTCGGGCAAAAGCCTCCTGGATCTCGAAGAAGTCGCCCTCGTCGGCGACCGCCGTGATCAGTTCCTTCATGTCGTAGGGCTTGTTGGAACTGTCGGGGACCAGCGTGTCGAGCCGGGCCTCCAGCCGCGCCGGGTCGTCGTGGAACGGACGCAGCGGCGGCTTCTGGCGGTTGTTGAGCGGCAGGAAATCGAAGAGCGCGCGGACCTGCTCCAGCACCTCGATGTCGTTTTCATAGGCGCCGTCGGCGACGGAGGATTTTTGCGTGTGGGTGCGCGCGCCGCCCAGTTCCTCGGCGGTGACGATCTCGTTCGTGACGGTCTTCACAACATCCGGGCCAGTGACGAACATGTAGGACGAATCGCGCACCATGAAGATGAAATCGGTCATGGCCGGCGAATAGACCGCGCCCCCCGCGCACGGCCCCATGATGACGGAGATCTGCGGGATGACGCCGGATGCCTCGACGTTGCGCTTGAAGACATCCGCATAGCCGGCAAGCGAAGCCACACCCTCCTGGATGCGCGCGCCGCCCGAATCGTTGAGCCCGATCACCGGCGCGCCGTTGCGCACCGCCATGTCCATGATCTTGCAGATTTTCTGCGCATGGGTTTCCGAAAGCGAGCCGCCAAGGACCGTGAAATCCTGGCTGAACACATAGACCTGCCGGCCGTTGATCGTGCCCCAGCCGGTGACGACGCCATCGCCGGCCACCTTCTGCTCGGCCATGCCGAATTCCACCGCCCGGTGGGTGACGTACATGTCGTATTCCTCGAAAGAACCCTCATCGAGCAGCACGTCCAGGCGTTCGCGCGCTGTCAGCTTGCCCTTGGCATGCTGGGCATCGATACGGCGTTGGCCGCCGCCAAGCCGCGCCGCCTGCCGGCGGGCTTCGAGTTGGTCGAGAATTGCGTGCATCCGGTCCGTCCATGGAAAGGGTCAACTCGATCCTGCTTAGGGCCGATGCCGGCAGAAATGAACGCTTGATCGGGTGCACATGTAAGCGTTACACATTTTGCAAAGTAAATTTGCAAAGTTGCGAATATGGCTGCGAACAAACTCTATATCGGCCGCAAGGTGCGGGACCTGCGCCAGGCGAATCGCGCGACCCAGGCGCAATTCGCCGAGCGGCTCGGCATTTCCGTCTCCTATCTCAACCAGATCGAGAACAACCAGCGTCCGGTTTCGGCCGGCGTGCTGGTGGCGCTCGCGGAAAAATTCCGCATCGACCTTGCCGAGCTCTCCGGCGGAGAGAGCGACCGGCTGGTTTCGGCGCTGTCGGAGACGTTGACGGATACGCTTTTCGACGGCTACACGCCGAGCCTTCAGGAGTTGAAGCTCGTCACGCAGAATGCACCGGGATTCGCCCATGCGCTGATCGCCGCACACCGGGCCTACCGCCACAATTCCGAACAGCTCGCCAGCATCAATGATACGCTGGGCCGCAGCCTCGCTGCCGTCGAAGCGACGCCGTACGAGGAGGTGCGCGACTTCTTCCACTTCGTCGACAACTATATCGGCGATCTGGATCTGCTTGCGGAAGCGCTGGCGGCCGAGATCGGCATCGGCGATACGGATCCGGGACCTGTGCTCTCCGGCTATCTCGAACGGCACTATGGCGTGAGGATCGCGCGCGCGACGCAAAATGACGACCTCGTACGCGCTTACGATCCCGAGGCGCGCCTGCTGACGCTCAATCCCTATCTGCCCGCGCCGACCCGCCATTTCCAGATCGCCCTCCAGATCGCGCAGCTTCATGCGGAGACGGTCGTCGATAGCGTCGCGGCCGGCGCCGGCTTCCGCACGACGGAAGCCTATGAGATCTGTCGCATCGGCCTGCACAATTATTTCGCCGGTGCATTGCTTCTACCGTATCGCAGGTTCATGGCGGCGGCGCGCGAGGTGCGGCATGATCTCGACCTGCTCGCCGCCCGCTTCGGGGCGAGCCTCGAACAGGTCTGTCACCGCCTCTCGACGCTTCAGCGGCCCGGCCAGAAAGGCGTTCCGATCTTCTTCGCCCGCATCGACCGGGCCGGCAACATCACCAAGCGCCACAGCGCGACCCGCCTGCAATTCGCCCGCTTCGGCGCGGCCTGTCCGCTGTGGAACGCGCACCAGGCCTTCGAAAGCCCCGGCCGCATCACCCGCCAGCTCGCCGAAACGCCGGACGGCGTGCGCTATCTCTGTCTGTCCATGCAGGTCTCGCGCGGCGGGCGCGGATTCCGCCAGCCGCAGCAGCAGTATGCTCTGGCCTTGGGGTGCGAGGTCTCTTACGCAGAAAACTTCGTCTATGCCGACGACATGGACCTCACCAATGCGAGCGCCTACGACCCGATCGGGATTTCCTGCCGCATCTGCGAGCGCACCCAATGCGCCAGCCGCGCCGTGCCGCCCCTCAAGGGCCGCCTGGTCATCGAGCATAATACGCGCCGCACGATCCCCTATTCGATCCGTCCGGTAGGGGATGCGCCGCAGTCCTGACGGTGCTAATGGGCATCGCCGACATGGATTTCAGGCCGACATGGAAACTTCGCTTTACCTCCCGATCAAAACCTTTCTTGAGAGCGCCGGTTATACGGTCAAGGGCGAAATCGGGGGCTGTGATCTCGTTGGATTGAGCGAGGGCGATCCGACGGTGGTGGTCATCGGCGAGCTGAAGCTCGTCTTCAATCTCGAACTGATCCTGCAGGCCATCGACCGCGCCACGATGGCCGACGAGGTGTGGATTGCGGCCCGCATTTCCGCCAGGGGCAGGGGGCGGGAGAGCGACAGGCGGTATCGCGACCTCTGCCGCAGACTCGGATTTGGCATGCTGGGCGTGTCGGATGCGGGCGAGGTGAGCATCATCGTGAGCTCGGTATCCCCCATGCCCCGCAGCAACCCGAAGCGCCGCACCCGGCTGGTCAAGGAGCACCGCAAGCGCGCCGGCGACCCCGCGCTCGGCGGCTCGACGAAGGTGCCGATCATGACGGCTTACCGCCAGCAGGCGCTCGCCTGCGCCGCCGCCATGGCAGATGGCCCGCAACGGCCGCGCGACCTCAGGCTGATCGTGGCCACTGCCGGCCAGATCCTGCTCAAAAACTACTATGGCTGGTTCGAGAAGGTCGACAAGGGCGTCTACAGGCTCACCGATGCCGGCGCGCTGGCTGTGGAGAATTCGAGGCGGACGACCGAGAGCGCGAAATAGCGGGCTGCCGGCCTTCCGCGCGCTGGACAGACAGTAATAACATGACTATCACGCTCATGATATTTTCGTCGCCGCGAGCGAGCCGGCGCGCCCTATCGGAGGAGTGATCCATGTCCCGCAGTTCCAAGACGTTTTCCGCACTGGCCTTGTCCCTGGCGCTCTTCCTGCCGGCGGCCGTGCATGCGGAAAGCTCGTTCGTCGATCACCGCGGGAAGACGATCACCTTTGCAAAGCCGCCGGAACGGGTCGTCATGATCGTCCGCTCCGCGCCGATCATCTACCGCGCGATCGATGCGAAAGCGGACAATATCGCCGGCATGAACAAGGACTCGCTGGTACGCTATTTCACCAAGGGCATCTATGCCGAGATGCTGCCGGAAATGGCCAAGATCAATGCCAGCGCCGCCCAGGATGGTTTCGTGCCGAATGTCGAGGCGATCCTCGCGCAGAAGCCTGATGCGGTGATCCAGTGGACCCATGACGAGAAGATCATCGAGCCCCTGGAACGCGTCGGCCTCACCGTGGTTGGATGGCAATGCTGCACGGAGCAGGACCGCCTCGATTACCTCACGCTCACCGGCTACATGACCGGTCGTAACGACCGCGCGCAGGCGATCCTGAAGGCGCAGGCCGATACGTTGAAGACGCTCGACGGCAAGGTCGCCAAGCTCGATGTAGCAGCCCTTCCGACCGTCCTGCATATCGACAAGGTGGCCGACCAGATCCAGGTCATCGCCAACGGTTCGCAGAACCTTGCGCTGAGTGGCGTGAGCAATCCGGCAGCGGACAATACCGGCGAATGGTGGCGCACCATCGATTTCGAGCAGCTGCTCGTCTGGAACCCCGACATCATCATCATCCCCGCCTATGCCGACGACCTCAACCCAAAGGATTTCTTCGACAATCCGGTTCTGGCGAGCCTCAAGGCTGTCAAGGAGAAGCGGGTCTACAAGCAGCCGGTCTTCGCCCGCACGCCGGATGCGCCGGAAATCTTCCTGACCTCGGAATGGCTTGCGGCCATCGCGCATGGCGCCGACTTCGCACCGGATTTCAAGGCGCAGATCGCCGGCATCTATGAGCTGCTTTATGGCGCCAAGCTGACGGACGACCAGGTAAAGGCCATCCTCGAATCCGACAGCAACGCCGCGGCGAACAAATATGCCGAACTCTTCGGCTGAGGCGCCGGCCGGCAAAGTGAGAACCGGCTGGCTTGGCCGGAAACTGGCTTCGGTTTCGATCCTTCCAGCGCTGATCACCCTGCTGGTTGCCGTCGTGCTCTATTCGGTGACGATCGGGCGCTACGACCTGTCGGTGCGCGACGTCACCTATATCCTCATCGACAACGTCCATCCGCTGGTCGCGCCCTACTGGGATCCGGTGCATGAGGTGGTGGTCGAGCAGGTTCGCCTGCCGCGCATCATGGCGGCCGTCATCATCGGTTTCGGCCTGTCTGTTTCGGGTGCTGCGCTCCAGGGGCTGTTTCGCAACCCGCTGGTTGATCCCGGTATCATCGGCGTCACCTCGGGCGCCGGCTTCGGCGGCACGCTGGCGATCCTGATCGGATGGCAGGGGTATCTCCTGCTGGCCATGGCCTTCTTCTTCGGCATCGGCAGCGTCTTTCTCGTCAAGCTGTTATCCACTGTGCGGGGCCGCACCAGCATGCTGACGCTGGTTCTCGCGGGCGTCGTCATCTCGGCCTTCTTTTCGGCGGCGATTTCGATTGCCAAGCTGCTGGCCGATCCCTTCCAGAAATTGCCTGCCATCACCTACTGGCTGATGGGCAGCATCGCCTCCAGCAACTATCTGGACGTGCTGCTGGTCGCCGCGGCGGTGGTGCCGTCCGCCATCGCGATCTACCTGCTGCGCTTCCAGATCAACATCATGTCGCTTGGCGAGGAAAAGGCGCGCGCGCTCGGCACAAGGGTCGTGCTGGTGCAATGGATCATCCTGGTCGCGTCCGCGCTCATCTCGGCCGGCGTGGTCGCGACGTCGGGCATTATCGGCTGGGTCGGCCTCGTAATTCCGCATGTCGCCCGCGCGCTTGTCGGGGCCGATCACCAGCGGCTCTTGCCGGTCTCCGGCGTGCTGGGCGCGATCTACCTGCTGATGGTCGACAACCTGGCGCGCACGGTAACGACCGCCGAAATCCCGCTCGGCATCATCACTGCGCTGATCGGCGTTCCGGTGTTTGCGGTGATCCTGCGCCGCCTGCATGCGAAGGGAGGCTGGTCCAGTGATTGAGGCAAGCGACCTCACCGTCGAGCGCGGCGGCAGGATCATCCTTCGGGACTACAGCCTCCGCCTGGAACGCGGCCGGACCCTGGCCGTGCTCGGTGCCAACGGCGTCGGCAAGACCACGCTCATCAACACGCTCATCGGCCTGATAAAGCCCCGGTCTGGACGGCTTTCGATCGGCGGGCAGGTGGGCTTCGTGCCGCAGCTCTTCGAAGTGCCGTTCTCCTATTCCGCCCTCGATATCGCGCTGATGGGAAGAGCGCGCCATCTCGGCCTGTTCGGCGCGCCCGGCAAGCGGGATTACGAGATCGTGCGGCATTATTTCCACATGCTCGGCATCGAGGATTTCGAGCCGCAGACCTTCAATTCGTTGAGCGGCGGCCAGCGCCAGCTGGTGATGATCGCTCAGGCGCTCGCATCGGAATGCGAATTGCTGGTGCTTGACGAGCCTTGTGCCGCGCTCGACTACAAGAACCAGGACAAGGTCTTGAGCCTGCTGGAGCACCTGCGGGACAGCCACGCCATGACGATCGTCTTTTCCACCCATATGCCGCAGCACGCGGTGGAGATCGCTAGCGACGTGCTGCTGATGACCAGCGGCAGCAGATATGTCTGCGGGCCGACGGCGGATGCGCTCAATGCCGAAAACCTGACGGCGCTCTATGACCTGCCGATCGCGCGCGCGGATTTTTCCGGGCTTGCCAAGCATACCTACGCACCGGTGTTCCGCCATGAGGGAGTGGTGATCGATGGCTGAAGCACCCGGCAAACGTGTCGCCTATATCCATTGGGGCAACAGCTGGCAGCTCAGGAGCTTCCAGGATTTCCGTCATTATATCGACGATCTCATCTACATCCACGACCTGCCGAAGGTCGACCTGTCGTCCTATGCGGCGGTGGTCATGCCGGATGCGATGGACGCGGCCGCAGCGCTCCCCCATGCGCAGCAGTTGAACGGTTATCTCTACGGCGGCGGGTTTCTTGTCGTTTGTCTTCAGGGCCATGCCGACTGGCTCGACATACCGGGGCTGGAATGGACGCCCGGCAACTGCCGCGACTGGCTGTGGTGGACGAAGGGCGAAAAGCTGGAGGTCAAGTTCTCCGAGCCGCACCACCCCATCACCGAAAGCATGCCGCTTTCGCATATGAGCTGGCATTGGGGCGGCTCCTACAATGTTCCGGAGGGCGCACGCTCGATACTGGAGATCGACGATGGACGCGGCAGCCTGTTTCTCGACTTTCCATCGCTGCCGGGCGGCGGGCGCCTGCTACTCACGACGCTGGACCCGCACTCGCATAACGGCCAGCGCTTCATGCCGGCCACGACGCGTTTCTTGCAGTCGTTCTATCCCTGGCTGAACCGCGAGCTCGGCATCGAGCGGCCCCAGCGCAGCCGGTTCACCTACCTGCAATGTTCGCACGTGCCCTCGGAATGGCATCCCGAATGGATCGAGGAAAGCCTGGGGCAGGCGGGTTTCGAGACCCAGTTCACCCCCCTCTACCAGCTCGGCCCGGAATTGCTCGGGGCGACGGACACGCTCTACCTTCCCAGCAGCCATGACGAGTTCTTCCTGAAGAGCCGGGCCGAAGACTTGCTGGCATTTCTGGAGCGCGGCGGAAACCTGATCCTCTGCGCGGAGCCGTGCCAGCCGTGGCTGCCGTTCATGGCACTGTTCCATGCCGTCCCGCCGCGCCCCTTCACGAACATCAAGGTGCGCCCGCGCGACGATCGCTTCGGCATTTTCTCGGACCTCGGCGATGGGTTCGACGGGTGGCAAGGCGTTTTCGGCCAATATGCTCGTGGCTGGACCGACCCGCCGCCCGGAGCGATCTGGCTGACCGACATCGGCCCCGCGCACGACCCGAAGCCGGCGGACTGGATCTGGCAATATCCGACGGCTACGGGCCAGGGCGGCTATGTCTTCATGCACAATGGCGACAACATGACCCGCTATCCCGATCACGGTCCGAAAAAGGAAGCGCTGGTCGCCAATATCGCCGTGGCACTTAGGAAGCTATCTATCGGCGAGATGTTGTTCTAGCGAAAACCGCTATTCCAGCATGACGATGGCTTCGACCTCGAAGAGCATGGGGTCGATGGCAAGTTTGGGAACGGGAACGAGCGTCTGTGCCGGCAGCGTGTTACCGAACATCTCCTTGACGTTCCGGGTCAGCACCTCAAGCTTGGACATGTCGTGGTCGACCACGAAGATCGTGAGCTTGGCGACCTGGTCCGGCCTGGCGCCGAGACCATCGAGGGCGGCGCGCAGATTGGCGTAGGCCTGCCTCACCTGGACGGCGAAGTCGGGCGACAAGCCTCCTGTGGCGTCCTGTCCGCCCTGTCCGGAAATATAGGCCACCCGCGCATTGCTCGGCACGATCACCGCGGTGCTGTAGCCGTTCGGCGTCGGATCGTAGAGGTTTTTCGGATTGACGATGGTCATCTTGAGATCGTTCGCTTTCGTCACAGTGGAAACTCCCGTGGTCATGATGATGAGCCCTCCAATAAGCAGGTGCTGGATTGCGTGTGACATGGTTTCTCTCGGCTCCGAGACGGCAGGCGACGTGTCCTCGCGGCCGCAGGGTTGAACTTCGACGGGTCGCTCATATGTTGACTCGTACGACGTACGACTTCATCGCATCGTACGTCGTACGAGTCAACCGGTCAGGATCGACATTCTCCACGTCGTCGGGTTAAGTCGCCGCACTGATCAGCAGGGAAGACGGATGGCAGCCAAATCCAGCAAACGATCTCAACGGACGGGTGCGTCCGTGCCCGAACCACGCGGAGAACCGCCGCTCTCCCTGGACCGGATCGTGGCGACGGCGGTGGAGCTGCTGGACGCCGAAGGGCTCGATGGCTTGAAGATGCGCCGGCTCGCCGATCGCCTCGGCTCGGGCGTGATGAGCCTCTACTGGCACGTCGACAACAAGGAGGATGTCTTCGATCTGGCGCTCGATTCCGTGCTCGAATATCGCGGAACAATCGGGTCTCAGGACTGGCGCGCGGACGTCCTTCACATGCTCGAAGACTGGCGCGCCAGCATGTTGCGCCATCCCTGGTCGGCGTCGCTTTTGCCGCGCCGCGCCCTCGGGCCGAACATCCTCGCCCGCCTGGAACTGCTGAGCAAGACGCTCTCCGGAGCCGGTGTCGCCGACGCGGATTTGAACGTCGCGATATGGTCGCTCTGGAACTATGTGATGGGCGCCACCATCACCCGGTCGAGCTTCGACCTCTCGGATGCAGACAGGGCGAGCGGTCAGCAGCGCGTTGAGCATCACTATCCGACGATCGAGCGCTCCGGCCTGCTGTTGGACGACGACTGGGACGGCGTTTTCCGCAAGGGCCTCGATTTCCTGCTCGATGGCCTCGCGCCGAGATAGCAGCGCTTAGCGGGCGACGGACCGCGCGACGTCGATAAGCTCCCTGACGAGCGGGTTTGCCGGATGTTTGTAGCCGATGGCGATGACGCATTCCTCCATGTTGGTGATGGTGCGGAAGGCGACGCCCGGGCGGGCGTAGAAACGGGCGGTGCTTTCCGCCGTGATGCTGATGCCCTTGCGCATGGCGACCGCCTGCAACTCGGAATCTACCGTCGCCGCTTCGAAGACGACGCGGGCCTCGCGGCCGTTGCGGTACTGGCCGGCCAGCCAGTAGTCGCGCCAGATGCCTGAGCCTGGAGCCGCGATGAAGGGCTCGTCGAGCAGCTGCTCCACCTCGACGGTCTCCTGCAGGCTGAGCGGATGGCCATCCGGCAGGCAGGCGACGCACCGCTCCCGCGCGATCTCGACGATGTTGATATTGGTCGTATCGACGGGCGGGCGGAAGATGCCGCAATCCACGCTGCCAGTGGCAAGGCCCGCATCCGGATTGTTGAAGTCGTATTCGATGAATTCCAACGTGGCATTGGGAAAACGGCGCTCGAATTCCTGAGTGATCTTCGGGATGAATTCCACAGCCGTGCCAATGAGATAGCCGACGCGCAGGGAATTGTGCACGGAGAGCTGGAGCGACTTCACGTCCCGGTAAAAACTCTCCATCGCCCGGTTGAGCTTCTGGGCATATTCGCAGAGCGCCTCACCGTCCTTGGTGAGGGTGACGCTGCGCGTCGTGCGCTGGAAGATTTCGAAGCCCAGCGTCTCCTCCAGCTGGCTGATGGTTTGCGACAGCGCCGGCTGCGAGACCGCGAGCTTTTCGGCAGCGCGCGCAAAGCTCCTCTCGCCCGCGACGGCAAGCAGGCAGCGGACGTGCCGAAGCTGGATATTCATAAGCGCCATGAATTAATCCTTTCGCTAATCGTCCTTGTTGTCAACGCGCTTTCATGGGGTAATCGCGCTCATCGAAGGTGAGAGGAAACATCCCATGAATGTCGCACAAACCGCTGTAAAATCGGACGAATATCGGATCGAGGAGGGAAAGCGCTCGCTGATCCACGATCCGGTCGAAGGGGACAACACCAAGATCATGCTCGTTCGGGCACGCGGCTCCCATGTCTGGGACGACAAGGGCAATCGTTACCTCGATTGTACCTCGCAGGCCTGGTCGAACAATCTCGGCGCCAACGATCCCCGCGTCGTCGAAGCGGCGATCGCCCAGCTCAGGGAAATCACCCATGCGCGGCCGAACTTCAACACCAGGCCGCTCCTGACGCTGACGTCAAAGCTGCGCGAGATTTCGCCCGGCGATCTCAACCGCATCGGCTATGCGCTGCACGGCAGCCTCGCGGTCGAAATGGCGATGAAGCTCGCCTTCAAGAACCGCCCCGGCGCGCAGAACCTGATCGTCCTGCAGGATGCCTATCACGGCCGCTCGATCACCACGATGGCGGCAAGCTGGCCGCATCCGAACAATCCTTTCCTGCCGATTTCGCCGCGCTTCACCCGCGTGCCGCATCCCGATCCGTATCGCCCGCGCCTCGGCCTCGATCCCGAGACCGACGTCCAGCTCTGCCTGTCGCTGCTCGAAGATGCGATCGACAGGGGCGTCGATGGCGGCGTCGCGGCGATCATGATGGAGCCGATCATGGGCAATGGCGGCCATATCGTGCTGCCGCATTCCTACCTGAAGGGCGTTCGCGAGATCTGCGACCGCCGCGGCATCCTGCTGATCTGGGATGAAATTCAGAGCTGCTTCGGCCGCACCGGCAAGATGTTCGCGGCCGATTTCTACGGCATCGTTCCCGATATCATGACCTTCGGCAAGGGCATCGGCGGCGGCTTCCCGCTGGCCGGCATCTTCGCCAGCGACAAGCTCCAAAAATTCGATTCCGGCGAAGATGCGCTCACCTTCGGCTCCTTCCCTGTGGCGATGGCCGCCGCGGTCGCTACGGTGGATGCGATCATCGGCGACGGGCTCTGCGAGAAGGCGCATGCGCTCGGCGAATATGCCACCGGCCGCCTGCATGAGATGGCGGGGCGCCGCAAGCTGATCGGCGATGTCCGGGGGCCGGGCCTCTTCGTGTCGATCGAGCTGGTCAAGGATCGCGACAGCAAGGAGCCGGCGCGCGCGGCCGCCGCAGAGGTCTACCGTCGCGGTGTCGATCGTGGTGTGCTGTTCGGCGAAAGCCGCTATGCCGGCCTCGGCAACCTGATCAAGGTCAAGCCTCCGCTGGATTGCTCCATGGAGGATATGGCCCACGCGCTCGACGTGCTCGACGAGGTGCTGGGCTCGATCGAAGCGGATGGCATCGCCTGAGCGTCCAGCCCGCAAAAGCTTCCGGCGGTAAGCCTGCCGGAAGCACCGAAAGCAAGAAACACTGGGAATGACAAGACGTGCCGAAGCACGCGACGCTGTTCAGCAAGACCAACAAAGGGGATCACGACAATGTTCGACAAGAAGTTCACACGCCGATCCATTCTCGCCGCCGGCACCACGGCGGCACTCACCATGCCTTTCATACGGCCCTCCTGGGCGGCGCCCGACCAGGTCCGCGCGCTGATGTGGGAGGCCTATCTTCTGCCCGACCAGATCACCGCCTTCGAGGAGACCAACAAGGTCAAGTTCGTTCCGACCTTCTTCGACGGAAATTCCGAGGCCTATAACAAGCTGCGCGTCGGCGGCTCCAAGGAGTTCGACCTCGTCCAGGCCGACGGTTTCTGGCCGCAGCTCTACTATCGCGAAAAGCTGCTGCGCACGGTCGATTATGCCAAGGTGCCGAATGCCGGCGGCTACCTGCCGGAGTTCCAGGCCGCGGCCTTCGACGTGCTCTCCGAGCCGGAAGCGGGCGGCAAGATCGGCTTTCCGTTCTGCTGGGGCGCCTACGGCATCACCTACGATGCGGGCAAGGTGGCGCCGGAGAAGACCGAGACGCTCGAATGCATGTTCAATGCCGATTATTCCGGCATGCTTTCGACCAGCTCCCGCTTCGAGGAAAACATCGCGCTCGCCGCACTCCTGGTCACCGATCGCCTGGGCAGCCGCATCAAGCCCCGGCCGGATGGCAAGCCGTTCAATCCCTACGTCCTGACCGACGAGGAGCTTACCGAGATCGAGAAGTTGCTCGTCCAGCAGAAGGCCTTGCTGCTCACCCGCTACCAGGACAACCCGACGCTCTTCCAGTTGTTGCAAAGCGGCGCCGTGGTGGCCGCGACCGAGTTCGCGCAGGTCTTCCGCCAGTTGCTGACCGCCGAAAGCCAGGGCGCTCCGGCCGTCGACTTCCGTCATGCGCTGAAGATGAAGGAAGGCGGGCTCGGCTGGGTCGATACCTGGCTGGTCACGTCCGGTGTGGAGGACGGGCCGAAGCTCGACCTCTGCTACAACTTCATCGACATCATGATCTCGGCGCCGGTGATGAAGAAGATCGGCGAAGTGGCGGGTTGCTCGACCACGGTCGACCTGCGCGCCATATCGACGGAGGACGAGCGCAAGCTCTTCCTCATGGACCGTTCGAGCGAGATCGCCGACCTCTTCATGTTCGACCAGCCGTCCTCCCCTGAAAAGTGGGAACGCGTATGGTCGAACGTACAGGCGGCGTGACCTGCCCGTATTCCATCCTCCCAGATAAGGCGGCCGGGGCGGCTTTCACGCCCTGGCCCCCATCTCATGAGCACAGGTCCATTTCATGCGACAAAGCGATTCCTATATCCGGATTGACAATGTTTCGCGCCGCTACGGCGCGGTAAAGGCGCTGGACAGCGTCACCCTCGACATCGCCAAGGAGGAGTTCATCGCCATCCTCGGGCCGAGCGGTTCGGGCAAGAGCACGCTGCTCCGCCTGATCGCCGGCCTCGACCGGCCGACCGAGGGGCACATCAGTTTCGAAGGCAAGGACGTCACCGGGCTGCCGCCGCACAAGCGCGGCATCGGCATGGTGTTCCAGGAGTTCCTGCTCTTCCCGCACCGGACGGTGCGCGAGAACCTCGCCTTTCCGCTGCGTATGCGCAGGGAGCCGCAAACGGTGATCGACGAGCGGCTCGAATGGGTGGCCGGCGTCCTGTCGCTGACGGCACTGCTCGATCGTTATCCGAGCCAGCTTTCCGGCGGCCAGCAGCAGCGCGTCGCGCTTGGCCGCGGCCTCATCGCCCGGCCGACCTTGCTGCTGCTCGACGAGCCGCTGGCCAATCTCGACCGTGAACTGCGCCAGGAAATGGAGGTCGAGATCCGCCGCTACCAGAAGCAGCTCGGCATCCCCTTCATCTATGTCACGCACAACCAGGAAGAAGCGCTCAGCATGAGCGACCGGATCGCGGTGATCCACAATGGCCGGCTGGAGGCGCTCGATGTGCGCCAGGCGATCTACGACAGCCCGCCGACGCCCTTCGTCGCCCGCTTCGTCGGCAAGTCGACGAAATTCCAGGGTACGGTGACGCCGGACGGCAAGACGGTGCGGCTTGCCCGCTACGACCACGAGTTCCCGCTGCCCCCGCAGGAAAAGTTCCAGCCCGGCGATGCGCTCGACGTGTTCGTCAAGAACGAGCGCTTCGACCTGAGCCCGAAATCCGAAGGCGGCAGCGGCATCGTCTGCACGGTGTCCGATATCGTGCTGCGCGGACCGTTTCTCGAATATATCCTGGAGACCGATCGCGGCGACACCGTGATCGTCGTCAAGCCGAAGCGCAACGATCCGCTGCCCATTCAGGAGCGCGTCCTGCTTTCCTGGGCGCCGTCCGATTGCCATATCTTCAAGGCGGGGAGCTGACGATGCCAAACGTTTCGCTGCGCCAGCGCCTGCTGCTCTACGTTCCGAGCGGCTTCCTGCTGTTCTTCTTCGTCTTCCCGCTCATCGCGCTCGTCGTGCTCAGCTTCTGGCAGACCGAGAACTACAAGATCGTGCGCGAACTGACGCTCAACAACTATGTCACGCTGGCGACGGAGGGGGCCTATATCACCTTCTTCCTGCGGTCGCTGATGATGGCGGTTGGCGTCTCGGTTACGCTTGTCGTCATGGCCTGGCCAATCGCCTATTTCATCGTGCGTTATGGCGGCCGCTACCGGATCATCCTGTCGCTGCTGCTCGTCATCCCGTTCCTCTCCGGCGAAGTGCTGCGGCTGATCGCGCTTCAGGGCATGCTGGGGCCGGCAGGCCTCGTCAACGGCATGCTTGTGCGGATGGGGGCGGCGCCGCTGCGGCTCATCATGTATTCGAATGTCGCCTCGTTCATCGCCTTCATCTATCTCTACCTGCCGCTGGTCGTCACCACGGTCTATCTTTCGCTGATCAACTTCGATTTCCGCCTCGCCCATGCCGCCAATGCCTGCGGCGCCAACCGCTTCCGGGTGTTCACCGAGGTCGTCTGGCCGCTCAATCTGTCCGGCACGCTCGTCGGCTTCATGCTGGCCTTCATCCCAACGCTGTCCGCCTCGCTGGTGCCGCGGTTCCTCGGCGGACCGAACGGCACGCTTTACGGCATGTCGATGTCACAGCAATTCGGCGAGTCCGGCACCTGGGCGCTGGGTGCGGCCATGGGCGTCGTGTTGTTTTTGTTTTCGGCGCTCGCGCTTGCGATCCTCAGCTTCGGCGTCGATCTGCGCAGGACCGGATTTACCGGAATGGGGAGGCAGTAAGATGAGCCCGCATGTGTCCGATGCCATCGCCAAATGGCTGCTTGCAGCCTTCGTCATCCTGGTCTTCGCCTTCCTGTATATGCCGATCGTCCACATCCTCTTCGCGTCGCTGTCGAGCCGGCCGAACTTCCCCTATCCGCCGGAGTTCAACTTCGCGAGCTATGTGCGGCTGTCCAACAACACCGTCTACCAGAGCGCCTTCCTGAACAGCCTGCTGCTTGCCTCCTGCACGGCGGTGCTGTCGACGGTGCTGGGCTTCCTCGCCACGATAGGCGTGCTGAGGTTCGGTGGCCGCAGGGCGCTGTTCTACGCCATCCTGTTTGCCGCGCCGCTCTTCGTGTCGGAGATCATGCTCGGCATTTCCAGCATGGCGCTCTACTATCTGCTGTTCGAATTGCAGGGGAACATGGTGACGGCGATCATCGCCAATGCCGTGCATTGTTTCAGCTTCTGCTTCCTCATCATGGCGGCCATGCTCTACAAATATGATTGGCGCATGAACGAGGCGGCCATCGTCTGCGGCGCGTCGCCCGTGCGCTCCTTCCTGGAGATCATGCTGCCGATCACCTGGCCGGCCATCATGGGCAGCCTCATCACCGCCTTCGTGCTGTCGCTCAACGGTCTCGACATTTCCTTCTATCTGCTGGGCGCGACGCCAACCATGCCGTCCGTCGCCTGGGGCGCCTTGCGCTACGGCGTCAAGCCGGAGCTCTATGCGCTCTCGACGCTGATCAACCTCGTTGTCTTCGGCCTGGTGCTCGGTTTGCTTGTCTCGATCAGGCTGAAGCGCAAGGATGCGTAGAGGAGGGCGGGGTCGCACTAGTGAATTCTAGGTCAACGCCTTGACATGCCGGAGGTGACACGGCATCCACGTGCGACGGCAGCACCATCAATACCTTGCGTAAAATGTTCCTGTATTAGGAGCGACAGTGCCAGCCGATACAGACCAGCACTCACAGGGCGTTTTGATGGATATACTTCGTCTGCTTGGCCGCGTGCGGCATGAAGGTTCTATCCGCGTGACAGCGATGGGCCTGCTTCTCGCTCTCGGCCTTGCCGGCCCCGCTTTTGCAGCAGGCTGCGGCCAGCCCATTGCGCCCGGCCAGATAGAGTTCACGGTAAAAACCGGCGGCATCGAGCGGCCGGCATTGGCCCATATTCCGGCTGCCTATAACGGCAAGACCAGGCTCGCCGTCGTTTTTGATTTTCACGGCAGCAATTCCGGTCCGGCCGGCCAGTTTCGCCGTAGCGGCTGGGACGCGGTCGCCGAGCGCGAAGGCTTCGTGGCGATCGCGCTGCAGGGCAGCCTCGACGGGCAGTACAAGGGCACGCATGCCTGGAACGTGCCGGGCGTGACGAAGGGCGGCACGCACGACGACGAGCGCTACATCAAGGATGCCATCAAGACGGTGAAGGACACCTTCTGCGTCGACCCGACACGCATCTACGCCTCCGGCTATTCGGGCGGCGGTCGCATGCTGTCCCAATATATCTGCAATGGGCACCCGGACTTCGCAGCCGCCGGCTTCGTCATGGGCCTGCGCGCCGGCTATCCGGTGGAGCGCGATGGCGTCTGGCAGCCGGATGTCGCATCCTGCAATCCCGGCAATCCGATCTCGATCATCGCCTTCTCCGGCATGAAGGACGTCACCAATCCCTTCATTGGCGGCGGAAGGCCCTATTGGCAATATGGTGGCGAAGCCGCGCTGCGGCGCTGGGCGGAGCTGGATAAGTGCGAGGCCAAGGGCGACGTCCTCACCGATGCGGCGATGACGGCGCTGTCGTTCGACACCTGCGCCAGCGGTGCGCGCATCACATCCTATCTGCTCAAGGAAAACACCCACGACTGGCCGGCCCGCAGCGTGCTGTTCCGAACCTTCGACGCAAACGGCAAGGTGACCTCTGAACGCGACGCCACCGGCCGCATGTGGGAGTTCTTCAGGAACACACGCTCTCCGGAAGAAACCCCGGTGACGGCGGGAGAGGCCACCGAGCGCGCCGGGTAAGCCTGTCCAAATCTGTGCGTGGAGAGGCTTGCGCCCGGCCCCGCGCGGAAAGCAGACTGACAAACATCGCCGCATTTCGTATAGCGGGCGAGGGTGCCGCAGGCCTAGAGCTCGCCGCACAAGGCAATCAACGTTGGGTCCGTTCATGCTCAGGCCGACAAAATCCGAAATCGAGGCCGGGATCATCGATCGGGCGGCCGCTCTGTTCGCCCAACACGGATTTGCGCATGCCTCGCTCTCGCAGATCGCCGAAGCCGTCGGCTATTCGAAAGCCGGGCTGCTGCATCATTTCCCGAGCAAGCAGGCCATCTATGATGCCGGCATCCGGACGCTGCGCGAGCATGCCGAAGAGATGCTGGAAAGCGTGAAGGGATTGCCGGTCGGACGCGAGCGTGATCTTGCGGTGGTCGAGGCCTCCGTCACCTTCGCCTTCGAGCAGCCGGGCATTTCGGCGCTGGGCAACCGTATCGCGCTCGATCCCGATCCCAACGATCAGGAGATGAACGAGATCGGCTTCATCATGTACGAGGCGATCGGCATCGACCTTCAGAAACTAGAACTGGACCGGATCATTCGCGTGACCTGCGCCTTTTCGGGCCTCGGCATCACCGCCAATCTCGCGGTGCGCACGAAACAGACGAAGGAATGGCGCGCCTCCATGGTTGCCGCAACGATGAATGCGCTGGGCCACCGGCAGCCGTAGCGCCCCGGCCGGAGTTTTCCGGCCGGGGCTAGAGAAAATCGATGATGCGGGCGAGGGCGATTACCGGGCGCGCTTCGGCCAATATGGGTCGTGCCGATCCCTCTGCCAGCCGCGATCCCTGCGATCCCTATCCTTGTGCTTGTCCTTGTTGGCCTGCGAAATCGCATAGGCGCCGACAGCCGTTGCCGCGACGCCGACGGCAACCGCGGCTGCGGCCTGATCGGCCTTGCGGCGATTTTCCGAATAGATGTTGCGGGTGCAGCGCTGGTGCTGCCAGCCACCCGGCCGCATGCCGCTATCGGCGCAGATATTATAGGCTTCGTCCATGGACTGGGATCTGGACTGGCAGCCGGAAGCGAACACCGCCGCGGCGAGTGTGAGGGCGAGAAGGGGTCTTGATTGCATGGAAGTTCCTTTCATAAGCGCGCGTCATCGCAAGCACATGCCCTGTGCTTCGTGACCTCATGGGTTTTGGGGGATGCGTCTGGGCGGGCGCGCCGAATGCCAGACGAGATGGGCTATATTTCGGGTCGGCGCATCGTGACGCCCGTGCCGGGCGCGGACGTCACGGAGACGGCGACATGGAGGTGCCTTCTGACGGCGTGACGTGAGCCGTCTAAGATCGTCATTCCTTTGCCCTGTCCCATGGCCGACCCTCGTTTTGTTTGCCTACCGAATCGGTAGGAAGCAGACCGATTCGGTTTATAGGGGATTTTGCGGCGGGATCAAGGCGTACGGGTCATGCTAGCCGCTTGAGGTCATTTCTGCGTGGCAGTGAACACCGCTAGCTGCGCGTCGAAAGCACGTTTGTAAGCGGGTCGGGCCTGGCCGCGGGCGATGTAGGCGGAGAGGGTTGGGTAGTCGCCCAGAATATCCGAGCCTTCCAACCGGCGCAGCACCGTCACCATCAGGAGGTCGGCGGCGCTGAACGCGCCGTCAAGCCAGTCGGCATCGCCGAGCCGGTCGGAAAGCTGGTCCAGCCGGTCACGGATGCGACCCTTGAGAATGGGCTGGCGCGCCTCGTGCCAGGCCTCGTCGCGCTCCGCATAGTGGGCGGCTTCGCGCTCGACAATGGGCGGCTCCACCGTGCTGAGCGCGGCAAACATCCATGTGATGGCGCGCGCCCGGGCATTCGCATCCTCCGGCAGCAGGCCCGGATGGTGCTCCGCGATGTGGAGCACGATACCGCCGGACTCGAACAGAGCCAGATCGCCTTCCTCATAGGTCGGGATCTGTCCGAAGGGCTGAAGTGCGAGATGCGTGGGCTGCTTCATCGCCTTGAACGAAACAAGCCGAACCTCGTAAGGCTGCCCCACTTCCTCAAGCGCCCAGCGAACGCGCATGTCGCGCGCCAGGCCCCTGCCGCGATCGGGTGAGCTTTCAAAGGCGGTGATGGTGATCGTCATTGTCGTTCTCCCTGGTCTGTCCGTCTTGAAGACGATCAGCCAAACGAGATTCCGACACTACTTGTTTCAAGCCGTTAGCCTTAGCCCCGTGAGAGCTCAGCCTCCATTTCCGCAATGTCCTGGAACCGGTCTGCGATGCGGGCGTGCGGGCGGCCGCCGTCGGCGGCGGCGATGGCGATGACGATCTCGTCGGGATGCGGCGCGTCGGCAATCTGGAAATTGGCGGTGAGGAAGTGGGAGCGCTTGCCGTTTTCGCTCTTGTGCATCATCGGCAAGGAGAGCAGGGCACCGGGCGCGTTGCGCGTATTGGCGAATTCCAGATAGTTCGTGCCGCCGATCGCATTGCGGAAGGGATTGCCGAAACGCAGCGTGTGGATCATCGCCGAGGCATGCTCGATTTCGCCGTTGACGCCGACCGCGGCCGCCTTTCCGCAAGCCTCGATTTTGTCCGCCGGCATTTGCGCCAGCAGCCGGCGGGTCATCTCCTCGCTCAACGGCCCCGCAATGTCGATGATCTCGGGCCGCAGGTTCTCGACGAAGCCTTTGCCGGACCAGGGATTTTGGATGATGGCGGCGACGACGACGATGTTGAGGGAACGCGGCGCGGCCTTGCCGCCCTCGATGTGGGTTTCCTCGAGGAAGGTGCAGATCTTTCTGATGCCGAGCGCCATGTCTTTTCCGCCGTCTGTTGACCGTTTCCTCAACCTAGCGTGCAGCGGCCAGCGATCTTCCTATCGTTCCGAGGAAACGGAGCGGCAGTGATCCTCCGAAAACAAGTAGCATTCACGGGCTTCGCGCCGCATTATTGCGGGCCTAGGATGGGAGTGTGCGGCGGGTTGGACCAGAAATCACGGATACTTTCGCTTCGCGACGTTGCCAGCCAGATCAACAGCGGCGGCGACCTGACGACCGTGCTGCAGCACCTTATTGCGGCAGCCTGCCGGCATGCGAACTGGGCGCTCGGCTCCATCATGGGCATCGATGCGGCGCATGGTTATGCCCATGTCATCGTGCGGCATGATCCCACGCTCATCCAGCGCGACCTGCCCGACCGCTGGGAACTGGCGACCAGCCCGTCGCTGATCGCGCTCCAGCGCAACGAGCCGGTCTATCTGCGCGATGCACGCGAGAGTGCCGAGTTTCCCGGCTACCGCAAGGAGGCCTTCGAGCGGGATTACCGCACCGTGCTCGTCATGCCGATGAACTGCGCCGACGCCGAGGGCCGGCCGATGGTGCTGAGCGTCATCGCCCGCACGGTGACGGAGGTCACGGAAGACGATCTCGCCTTTCTCGGAACGATCATCCATCTCGGCGCGATCGCGGTGGAAAAGCAGCATCGCCTCGCCGCGGAAAAACGGGCGTCCGATCGGCTGGACCGGGCGCTCACCGCGCATACGTCGCTGCTGGAACATGTGCTCAGTGACGGCTCCGTCTCCTCGCTTGCTGCGATGGTGGGCCGGCTCCTGCCCAATCCGCTCGTCGTCGTCGATTTTACCGTCAATCAGGTGATCGCAGGTCGCTCGCCGCTGGCAACGGACTTCGACGATGCGGCATGGCAGGCCGCAGCCCCGACGGCCTTCGCCCGCACGCTCATCAAGGCGGCCCGCGATGCCGTCGAGCGCGGCACCCTGGAAACGGCGGCGATCCTGCTGGATGACGGCACGCGGCGGCTGCGTGTCTCCGCGCGGATCGAAGCCCTGACGGTCGACCGGCAGCTGGTCGGGGCGCTCGCCATCTTTCCCGGCGCGGTCGCCGAGGGCGAGCTGGACCAGCTCATGCTCGACAGCGCCAAGTTTGCGCTGAGCGTGCAGATGATGCGTTCCTTCTTGCGCTTTCGTTTCGAGACGCGCACGCAAAGCGAGCTGTTTTTCGAAGTCGTCGAGCGGCGCTGGCACGATGCTGGGGATGTCAACCAGCGCGCTACGCGTCTCGGGCTCGATTTTTCCACGCCCCAGCAGATGATCGTCGTCGATTTTCCGGAAAAGGCGAAGGCCTTCGGCGGCGGTTCCGTCGATGTCGAGCACACCCTGTCGCGCATCCTGCGGCAGGCTTCGCTGGAAGCGAGCCTCGTCGCCATCGATGGCGGTGTCGTCTGCCTCGTGCCGCACGAGGCGGGGCGAAAGCAGGAGCGCACGACAAAACTCATGCGCCGCATGGCGGATGAACTGGGCCGCTATTTCGACGAGGCGCCGGTCATCGTTGCCGGAAATCGCTGCGCCGGGCTGGAAGACTACCCCGCCGCCTGGGAGCGGTGCAGCCGGATGATCCGCATCGGCCGTTCGTTCGGGCTGACGGGGGCACTCTCCACACAGGATTTCGGCCCACTGCCCATGCTCGTTTCCGCCGCCGATGTGGGCGACGTGCGCAGTTTCGTCCGTGAAAGCATCGGCGCCATTGCCGAACACGACCGGGAGAACGGCACGCCCTATCTGGAAACGCTGTCGGCCTATCTCGAAGAAGGCTGCCGCAGCCAGGCCTGCGCCGACCGCCTCGGCCTGCATGTGACGACGTTGCGTTACCGGCTCTCGCGCATCCAGGAACTCTTCGGCATCGATGTCGAAACGGCGGAAAGACGCTTTTCCGTCGAGCTCGCCCTGCGTCTCTACGGCGTGATCGAGAACCACGCCTTCAGCGAACGCTGACGCCTTCGTGCTCTCCTTCGAAGCGCAGGAGAACTCTCTGCCACTCTCCTCCGCCTAGGAGGAAGAAGCGGCCGGCCGGCGGCGGTAGCTTCCTCTCAATGAACCGGAGAGGAGGTCGGGATGGTGGAGCAAGCGGCAGCACAGGATGCACCGATCGACCCGATCGCGCTGCGCCGGGCCTTCGGCACCTTCGTCACCGGCGTGACGGTCATCACCACGCTCGAAGCCGACGGCACGCCGCGCGGCATGACCGCGAATTCCTTCACCTCCGTGTCGCTCGATCCGCCGCTCCTGCTCGTCTGCGTCGCCAAGTCGGCGTCCAGCTATGCGGTGTTCAAGGCGGCGGACTGTTTTGCGGTCAACATCCTGCATGAGGGGCAGGTCGACGTATCGGCGACCTTCGCCTCGAAGGCGCAGGACAAGTTCCAGTCGGTCAACCACGACCGGGTACATACGGGTGCGCCGGTCCTCACCGACAGCCTGACCTGGTTCGATTGCAGCCTTCACAGCGCGGTCGACGCCGGCGATCACGCCATTCTGATCGGCCAGGTGCGCGCCTTCGGCACCAGCCCGACCGCGCCGCTCGGTTTCTGCCGTGGCCGTTATGCGAGCGTGAAGGACCCGTTGCCGACCGGTTGGCTCGCCTCGCACGGCATGATCATCGGCTATCTCATCGAGGCGGGCGACAGCCTGCTGCTGCGCTCGGACGGCAAGGGCGGCTGGGTGCTGCCGTCGGCACGCCGGCGCAAGGCGGACAGCCAGCTTGTGCTCGACGGCGGTGATGCGCTGCGCCTCGTGCCGGAGGAAACCTTCCTCTATTCCGTCTTCGACGTCGCCGACAGCGATCCCGGTTATCTCGTCTACCGGGCGCGTCTCGCGGGCGAGGGCGCCACGGGCAATCTTCCCGCCGACCTCCGCTTCTTCCCCATCGACGACCTGCCCTACGACACGATCGCGACCCATGAGCTGCGCTCCATGCTGCGGCGCTACGGGCGCGAGCGGCTGGCGGGCCGCTTCGGCATCTACATGGATTCCGACGACGGCGGCCGTGTCGCGATGATCGACGGCGAAGCCCGCGCCTGGCTCCAGGCCTCCCAAGACCAAGGACAATGACATGAAGACGACAGTCAGCTCCATCGAGGGCTCCCGCCAGCTGCTGTTCATCGACGGCCGGTTCGTGGCCCCGAAGAACGGCAACTACATCCAGAGTTTCGATCCGACGACGGGCGCGCCCTGGTATGAATTTGCCGAGGCAGATGCGGACGATGTCGAGGCGGCCGTCGCCGCTGCCAGTGCCGCCTTCCGCAATCCCGAATGGCGGCGCATGACGCAGACCGATCGCGGTGCGCTGGTGCGCCGTCTCGCCGAATTGGTGCGGGCCAATGCGGATGCGCTTGCCGAGATCGAGACGCGTGACAACGGCAAGCTGCTCAAGGAAACGCGGGCGCAGATGCGCGCAATGCCGGACAGCTACCACTACTTCGCCGGCATGGCCGACAAGTTGCAGGGTGACACGATCCCGATCAACCGGCTCGATACGCTGAACATCAACCTGCGAGAGCCGCTTGGCGTCATCGGCATGATCACGCCGTGGAATTCGCCGCTGATGCTGCTGACCGGAACGCTGGCGCCCTGCCTTGCGATCGGCAACACCATCGTCATAAAGCCTTCCGAACATGCGACGGCCTCCACGCTGGCGCTGGCCGAACTCATCCATGAGGCAGGTTTCCCGGCCGGCGTCGTCAATGTGGTGACAGGCACCGGCAAGAGCGCCGGCGAGGCCCTGACGCGCCATCCGGACGTCGCGAAATACGTCTTCACCGGCAGCACCGCCACCGGCCGCCGCATCGCCGGCAACGCCGCGCAGAACCTCGTGCCCTGCTCGATGGAGCTCGGCGGCAAGTCGCCCCATGTCGTCTTCGGCGATGTCGATATCGAGCATGCGGTGAACGGCGTCGTCTCCGGTGTCTTCGCGGCGGCGGGACAGACCTGTGTTGCCGGTTCGCGCTGCTTCGTCGAGGCGAGCGTCTACGACAGGTTCATCGAAGCCCTCGTCGCCCGCACGCAGCGCATTCGCGTCGGTCTTCCGACCGGCGACGACACGGATATCGGCCCGCTGGCGCTCGCCGACCAGCTTTCCAAGGTCGAATCCTATGTCGCCTCGGGTGTGAAGCAGGGCGCGACGATCGCTGCTGGCGGACGGCGGCCGCAGAAGGATGGGCTTGCGCCTGGCGGCTGGTATTTCGAGCCGACGGTGATGGTCGATGCCGAAAACGACATGACCTTCATGCGCGACGAACTGTTCGGCCCCGTGGTCGGCGTCATGCCGTTCCGCGACGAGGCGGAGATGATCCGGCTCGCCAACGATACCCGCTATGGCCTCGCTTCCGGAATCTGGACGAAGGATATCGACCGGGCGCTGCGTTTCGCCAACGAGATCGAGGCCGGCACCGTCTGGGTCAACACCTATCGCTCCGCCTCCTTCATGTCCGCCAATGGCGGCTTCAAGGAAAGCGGTTACGGCCGGCGCGGCGGCTTCGAGGTGATGCACGAATTCTCGCGGCTGAAGAACGTGATCATCGACTATTCCGGCGCGATGCAGGACCCCTTCGTCATCCGCCTCAAGTAACAAGCATCGAAAGGCAGAACCATGAAGTTCGCAGTCTCGCTCACGATGGAACGCTTCTCGCCGGATGTGCCGATGGCGACCGCGAAGAACAACCTACTAACGCTGGCCCGCATGGCCGACGAGGGCGGCTTCGAGATGCTCTGGACCGCCGAGCATCACACGATCGAATGCACGATCTCGCCCAATCCGTTCCAGACGCTCGTCTGGCTGGCGCAGCATACCGAGCAACTGCGGCTCGGCACCTCGACGCTGGTGGCACCCTACTGGGACCCGATCCGGCTGGCGGGCGAATCGGCACTTTGCGACCACCTGACGAACGGCCGGCTGGAATTCGGCATCGCGCGCGGCTCCTACCAGTACGAGTTCGACCGGATGGCGGGCGGCATGCCGCAGCAGGAAGGCGTCGCCTATATGAAGGAGATCGTTCCGGCGGTGAAGAAGCTCTGGGCTGGCGACTATGCCCATGACGGTCACTACTGGAAATTCCCGCTCGCCACCTCCGTGCCCAAACCCTTGCAGCAGCCGCATCCACGCATCTGGGTCGCCGCGCGCGATCCCGGCACTTTCGACTGGGCAATCGCCAATGGTGCGAGCATCCTGTCGACGCCGCTCTCGGCACCGGCTGCCGAAATCCAGGTGCTCTCCGACAAGTTCCACAAGGCCGTAGCCGACCATCCGGAGGTGCCGCGCCCGCGCTTCATGATGCAGCGGCGCACCTGCGTCTACGACCGGCCGGATGGCTGGGAAAAGGCCGTGCAGCACAGCATGGATTATGGCCGCGCCTTCGAGAATCTCATGCAGAATGCTGGCACTGTGCAGAACGGCTTTCCCGAGGCCGTGCCCTATGAGGCGGTGAAGGGCAAGGAGAACTACAATCCGGAGAACATCCGCAAGAACCTGATGTTCGGCACGCCGGACGAGGTGATCGAGAAGCTGCTCGTCTTCGAAGCGGCGGGTGTCGATCAATATTGCCTCGGCCTCACCTTCAACCTGCCCTTCGAATTGCAGAAGCGCACGATCGAGCTTTTCGTGAAAGAGGTCATGCCGGTCTTCGCCGCGCGCGAGAACGACCGGAAGCGGGCGGCTGCGGGGGGCTGATCATGGCGGAGGCACGAGAGCACACGGTCGGCGAGGTCACGCTCAACTATCGCATCGATGGCGATGGCGGCGAGCCGCTCGTCTGCATTCACGGCGTCGGCTCCTATCTGGAGGCCTGGTCCGGCGTGGTGGAGCGGTTGAAGGACCGGTTCACGATCCTGACCTTCGACCTGCGGGGCCATGGCAGGTCAAGCCGCATTAAGGGCCGCTACGAGATCGACGACTTCGTGGCCGAGACGCTGGCGCTTGCCGACAAGGCCGGGTTCACGACCTTCAATCTCGCAGGGTTTTCGCTCGGCGGCCTGATCGCCCAGCGTCTCGCGCTGACGCATCTGCCGCGCCTGCGCCGGCTCGTGCTGCTGTCAACGGTTGCGGGCCGCACGCCCGAGGAGCGCGAACGCGTCCTCTCCCGCCTCGCGGCGCTTCAGGCTGGGACACCGGCGGATCACCACACGGCATCGCTTTCGCGCTGGCTGACGGAAGCGTTTCAGGAGGAACATCCCGACGTGATCGCCTGGCTGCGGGCGCGCGACGCGGAGAACGATCCGGACTGCTATGCGGCTGCCTATCGGGTGCTGGCCGAGACGGATTTCGGCGGTTTCCTCGACCAGATCCGCTGCCCGACCCTCATCGCCACCGGCGAGGAGGATGTCGGCTCCAACCCGCGCATGGCCCGCTACATGCATGACCGCATCCCGGGATCGCAGCTTACCCTCTTTCCGGGCCTTCGCCATTCCATCCTCATCGAGGCGCCGGGCGTCGTGGCCGAAGCCATCGACAATTTCGTCTCGAAGACGGAGGCGGCCCATGGATGAGACTTTGCGCAAAGAGGGCGAAGCGGTCCGGCGGCGCGTGCTCGGCGACGACTATGTCGATCGCGCCAAGGCCGGGGCGGATGCCTTTTCTGCGCCCTTGCAGGACCTGCTCAACGAATATTGCTGGGGCCTGGGCTGGACGGACGACGGCCTCGACCTCAAGCAGCGCAGCCTCCTGAACCTCGGCATGCTTGCCGCCAGCAACCGCATGTATGAATTCGGCATCCATTTCCGCGGCGCCATCCGCAATGGCCTGACGGACAGGGAATTGCAGGCAGCTCTTCTCCAGATCGCGATCTACTGCGGCGTACCGGCAGGCGTCGAGGCGTTCCGGGTGGCCCGCGCCATCCGCGCGGAAATGGGCGTGGAGGGCACGACTTGATTTCCGTCATTTCGATGAAGCCAGGGGCCACGCGCTGCTTGGGAACGCCGGAAGACGGGGAGGGGCGATAAGCCCCAAGATTGATACCATCGGCAGGGAGAGGAACCCGCGCCGTCGACAGAAACGACAATGGACAGAGGGAACAAACACATGATGAAGACATCGACACTCGCGGCGCTCGTCGCCTCTCTCTCGCTTTCGCTCGCCGCCGTGCCGGCCCAGGCCGGTGCCGTTCTGGACCGGGTGCTCGCCGCCAAGACCCTGAAGGTCGCGACCGATGCCAACTGGGCACCGCAATCCTTCGTCAACGACAAGAACGAGATGGACGGCTTCGATATCGACGTCGCCAAGGAGATCGGCAAACATCTCGGCGTCTCCGTCGAGTTCGTGACGCCGGGCTGGGACATCATCACGGCCGGCAAGTGGCAGGGCCGCTGGGACATGCATGTCGGCTCGATGACGCCGACCAAGGCACGCGCCGAAATCTTCGATTTCCCGGCAGTTTACTACTACACGCCCGCCGCCGTCGCCGTGCACAAGGACAGCAAGGCGGAAAAGCTCTCCGACCTCGAAGGCAAGGTCGTTGGCGTGACGGCAACCTCGACCTTCGAAGCCTATGCCAACCAGGACCTGACGCTGGACGCCGCCGGCGCGCCGCCTTTCACCTATGAGTTCAAGGCCGGCGAGGTGAAATCCTACGCCAACTCCACCACCGCCTTCGACGACCTGCGTCTCGGCGATGGGACGCGCCTCGATGCCGTCGTTTCCACGCTGCCGAGCATTCTCGATGCGGAGAAGGCCGGCTACCCGATCAAGCAGCTTGGCAAGCCGGTCTTCTTCGAGCCCCTTGCCGTTGCCGTCGAGCATGGCGACAAGGAGCTGAGCGAGAAGATCGCCGAGGCCGTGGACGCGATCCGGGCCGATGGCACGCTGAGCAAGCTGTCGGTCAAGTGGTACGGTGTCGACTACACGGTCACGCAGTAAAAAGACCCATCCGTTCGCGCGCGCCCGGAAAACCGGGCCGCGCCTTACATTCAGGGAGCGGAGATGCTGTATCCGGATACCGTCGAGTCCGAAGTGCTCGTCCACAAGCCGTGGTTCGTCGCGGTGATGTTTGCGGCGATCTTCGCCCTGTTCCTCACCTTCGATCTCTCGGGAACGTCGATGGGCGAGCTGATGCGCCCGGTGATCGGCGAACCCTTGGAAAGCGGCATCTACGGCCGCTTCGCCATCGCCTTCGTCATCGCGGTGCTGTTCTGCCTGAACGTCGTCCTGATCGGCTTCGCCTCGCTTAGGGTGCAGATCACGATCGTCTGGCTTGAACTCCTGCTGCTGTTCCTCGCCTTCTTCAAGACGTTCAACCTCAGCCTGCCGTTCATGGCCGAGAAATTGCCCTTCCTCGTCACGCAGGGGCTTTTCACGACGATCTACGTCTCGGCGATCTCCATCGTCATCGCGTCCGCCATCGCCATTCTCGGTGCTGTCGCAAAGCTCTCGACGAACGGGTTCGCCTATGCGATCGCGAGTTTCTACACCTCGTTCTTCCGCGGCCTGCCGCTCTTGATGCAGGTCTACCTCATCTATCTCGGCCTGCCGCAACTCGGTTTCATCATCGATGCGGTGCCGGCCGGCATCCTGGCGCTATCGCTGTGCTACGGCGCCTACATGACGGAGATCTTCCGCTCCGGCATCCAGAGCATCGACCGTGGCCAGTGGGAGGCCTCGCGCTCGATCGGCTTCGGCTTCGGCATCACCATGCGCAAGATCATCCTGCCACAGGCGCTGCCCGTCATCATCCCGCCAACCGGCAACCAGTTCATCTCGATGCTGAAGGACAGTTCGCTCGTCTCGGTCATCGGCGTTTGGGAGCTGATGTTCCTGGCGCGCACGCTCGGCCAGAAGTCGTTCCAGCATATGGAAATGCTGATCTCCGCCGCGATGCTCTACTGGGGCGTGTCGATCTGCCTCGAACTCATCCAGTCACGCATCGAGCGTCATTATGCGAGGAGCAAAGTCCGATGAGCGAAAAGATCATCGACGTCCGCAACGTCTCCAAGTGGTACGGCGCGTTCCGGGTGCTGACCGATGTGAACCTGACGGTCGAAAAAGGCGAGCGCATCGTCATCTGCGGCCCTTCCGGCTCGGGAAAGTCGACGCTGATCCGCTGCTTCAACCGGCTGGAGGCGCATCAGGAGGGCGACATCGTCGTCAACGGCATCCCCCTGCACGACAAGATGCGCAATGTCGGCGAGGTGCGCAAAAATGTCGGCATGGTCTTCCAGCACTTCAACCTCTTCCCGCACATGACCGTGCTGATGAACTGCATGGTCGGCCCGATGTGGATCAAGGGCGTCTCGCAGGCCGAGGCCCGCAAGACCGCACTGCAATTCCTGGAGCGGGTGCGCATTCCCGAACAGGCGGACAAATATCCCGTCCAGCTCTCCGGCGGCCAGCAGCAGCGCGTGGCGATCGCCCGTTCGCTCTGCATGCAGCCGGCCGTCATGCTGTTCGACGAGCCGACGTCCGCGCTTGATCCGGAAATGGTGTCCGAAGTGCTCGACACCATGACGGGCCTGGCGCGCGACGGCATGACCATGGTCTGCGTCACCCACGAAATGGCCTTCGCCCGCGCCGTCGCCGACCGGGTGATCTTCATGAACGCGGGGCAGATCGTCGAGCAGGGCAAGCCGGAAGAATTCTTCAAGAACCCGCAGCACGAGCGCACGAAGCTCTTCCTCAGCCAGATCCTGAAACATTGAAGGGCCGGCAACTGCCGGCCCGTTCAAGCATCAATCGGCCTTCGCCGCGGCAATGCCGTCAAGCCGCTGCATCGCTTCCGCCGGCAACTCGATATCGGCGGCGGCGAGATTTTCGCGCAGATGGCCGCGGGACGAGGTGCCGGGGATCAGCAGGATGTTCGGCTTGCGGGCGAGGAGCCAGGCGAGGGCGACCTGAAGCGGGGTCGCTTCCAGATCCGCGGCGACCTCCGACAGGGTTGCGGATTGCAGCGGCGAGAATCCGCCGAGCGGGAAGAAGGGCACATAGGCGGTGCCTTCCGCCGCCAGCTGGTCGATCAGGGCGTCGTCTCCCCGGTGGGCGAGGTTGTACTGGTTCTGGACGCAGACGATATCCGTAATTTTCCGGCCATCCGCGATCTGCCGGGCGGTGACGTTCGACAGCCCGATATGCTTGATCAGGCCCTGGCGTTGCAGGTCTGCGAGAACCGTAAGCGGCTCCTCCAGCGAGCCTTCCGCAGGCCCATGCACGTCGAACATGGCACGCAGGTTGACGACGTCGATGGCGTCGAGGCCGAGGTTCTTCAGGTTGTCGTGCACGGCCTGCGTCAGCGCTTCCTTCGAGAAGGCCGGGTTCCACGACGCATCCGCGCCCCGCGTCGCGCCGACCTTGGTGACGATGACGAGGTCGTCCTTGTAGGGATGCAGCGCCTCGTTGATGATCTGGTTGGTGACATGCGGTCCATAGAAATCGCTGGTGTCGATATGGTCGACCCCGCTCTCCACGGCTTCGCGCAGCACGGCAACCGCTTCCGCCCGATCCTTCGGCGGGCCGAAGACGCCTTTTCCTGCAAGCTGCATGGCGCCATAGCCGAGCCGCTTTACCGTGAAGTCGCCGAGTTTGTATGTGCCGGATTTGTCAAGATTGGACATGTCGTGCCTCCATTGTCTGATCGATCCTGAAATAGGGCGGCTTGTCCGCAGCGAAAATGGGATATAATCCGCACAGCTTGTCCGTGATGGCGGACAGTGGTGGAGGACAACATGACGCTGGGTAGCTCGAACATGGCGGATCTGGGCGCTTTCCTGGCCGTGGCGCGGGCCGGCGGTTTTCGCGAGGCGGCCCGCGCGACCAACAGCAGCTCGTCTGCCTTGAGCGACGCCGTGCGGCGCCTCGAAACCGAGCTTGGCGTCCGGTTGTTCAACCGCACCACGCGTAGCGTCGTGCCCACCGAGGCGGGACGCGGCCTCATGGAGCGCATCAGCCCGGCCTTCAGCGAAATCGGCGGCGCGCTCGAGCATGTTCGGAGCCTGCGCGGGCGACCGGCGGGAACGTTGAAGCTCAATGTCCCGGTCAGTGCGGCGCGGCTGGTGCTGCCGAAGATCGTGCCGCAGTTCCTGGCGGCCTATCCCGACATCCAGCTTGAGATCGTCACCGACGAGAATTTCGTGGATATCATCGCCGCCGGGTGCGACGCCGGGATCCGCTATGACGAGCGGCTGGAACTGGACATGATAGCGGTGCCGATCGGCCCGCGCATTCAGCGCTTCGCCAGCGCCGCATCGCCCTCCTATCTTGCCGCGCGCGGCCGGCCCGAACATCCGCGGGACCTGCTGTCGCATGCCTGCATTCGAAGCCGCTTCGCCGGCCGGTCGCTCGGCTCCTGGGAGTTCGAGCGCGACGGCGAGGTCGTGCGGGTCGATCCTCCGAGTTCGCTCATCGTGCAGGCGGGCGGCGGTTCGGACCTGGGCGTCATGGCTGCGATCGACGGAGCCGGCATCATATCGCTCTTCGAGGATTGGCTGAAACCCCACTTCCAGAGCGGCGCGCTGGTTCCCGTTCTGGAGCGGTGGTGGTTGAGCTTTTCCGGCCCGTTCCTCTACTATCCCGGGCGCCGGCTGGTGCCGGCCCCGCTGCGCGCCTTCATCGATTTCATGAAGGTACTGCCGTCGCCCGACTAGCGATCAGCTTTTCCAGAAGAGCGGCGTCAGCACAACGAGGACAGTCAGAACCTCAAGACGGCCGAGCAGCATCATGATCGTCAGAAGATAGAGCGCCGGATCGGAAATCGTCGAGAAGTTTCCGGCCGGACCCACGATGGGGCCGACGCCCGGCCCGACGTTGGAGAGCGCGGTGATGACGGATGATGCGGAGGTCAGAAGATCGTAGCCCATCGCCGTCATGGCGACGCTGCCGGTGGCCCACAGCAGGAGGTAGGTTACGAAGAAGAGGAAAACGTTACGTTGCAGATCGGGATCAACAGCCATCTTGCCGTAGCGCACGATATGGATCCCGTTCGGATAGATCAGCTTATAGAGGCCGGTGCGGATCGAATTAAAGAGGATGATGAACCGGTAAGCTTTTATCCCGCCGGCGGTCGATCCAGAACATCCACCCATGAAGGTCATGAAAAACGCCATCGTCACCACGAACGGTCCCCAGAGCGTATAGTCCTGGCTGGCAAAACCGGTCGTGGAGAGGATCGTCGACACGGTGAAGAAAGAGTGCGTAAGCGCTTCATGGAACGGCACGCCGTTCTGGAGACGTTGGTAGATTGCGATCGCCACCGAAAACAGCAAGAGATAGCCGAGAAACACGCCGATCTGCGGATCACGCAGCGCATCAAGACGGCCGCGGACCATGAAGACGATCAGGATCGAAAAGGGTAGGCTGCAGAGCGTCATGAAGAAGGTGCCGGCCCACAGCAGCGGCAAGCTGTTGAAATAGCCGAATGACGCGTCATGGGTCGAAAAACCGCCGGTCGCCACCGTCGCCATGGCGTGGTTGACGGCATCGAAGCGGCTCATGCCGAGTGCGGCAAAAACCAGCGTGCAGGCCAGCGTAATCAACACGTAGATAAGGACAAACGCCCGGGTGAAGCTGGCGATCCGGGCGAACGGCTTATCGTTCGTGTCGGACGATTCCATTTTGAAGAAGGAGATGCCGCCGACGCGCAGGTAGGGCATGACGAAGAGGCCGAGGGCGACGATACCAATGCCGCCGAGCCAATGGAGGAGCGAGCGCCACATCAGGATGCCTGGTGGCGCATTGTCCAGACCCGAAATGACCGTCGAGCCCGTCGTCGTGATGGCGGAAACGGATTCGAACAGCGCCTTGGCGAAGTTCATGTCGAGAGACGACAACATGAAGGGTAGGGCGCCGACGAGCGAAAAGACCAGCCATAGGACGTTGACCAGCAGAAAGCCCATCTTCTTGTTGAATGGCGGCGGGCCGGCGCGTGTCGCGGCCGCGGTCACGGTTGAAAGGCCGCCGACCAGCACGGCCGACAGCATGAAGACCTTCCAGTCCCGATGACCATAATAGATGTCGACAAGCGCCGGCACGAGCATGGCTGCCGCAAGATAGAGACCGCAGATTGCTGCGATATTGACGACGGCGCGGTAGATCGTGGCGTTCAACGGAAGGTGTCCTGCGTGCCGGCTATCGACTGGTTCGAAGGATCGAGCGGCCGCAGTCCGTTACTGCGATAGGCAATAACCTTTGCCGTCGTCAAACTCAAGGTCGGTGCGAACGGGCCATCGACGTTCGATGGGTCCTGCTTTAGGTCGTTGTTCAGCTTTCTGCCGTAACGTCAGGTAATCTTGCTGCATGCGGGGATTTCGGAATGGGCGTCGTGACGCTGGACCAGGTGGATCGCCAGATCGCGCGGGGCTTTCGGTTCTTGCGTTTTTCTCCGGATATCGAGGCCGCCTTCCGCAAGGACTATGTGGCGGAGCGGGTGCGGCTCGCCGTCATCTGGGGCGTCATCGGCACGCTAATCTACGATCTCGTCTATTTCGGCGACCGCACCATGATGGCGGATGTCTTCACCGCGCTGGTCTTCGCGCGTTTCCTGGTGTTCACGCCCTTCGTGATCGCCTGTATCCTGACCGTACGCCGTTGGCGGAATGCGCTGCTCTACGATAGTCTCTCCGTCGCGATCGCCGTGATGGGCGTCACCCTGCCGATGCTTGCCGCCACGCAAAGCGCCAGCCCCTACCTCTTCGTCTACCAGAACGGCAACTCCGCCGCCTTCCTGTTCTTCGTCATCGCATTGCGGCCGCGTTTTCCCGCGGTCCTTGTGGGGCTCGCGCTGATGTGCGCCTCGCATTTCACCACCACGCAGATGACGGGCGCCTTCGACGCCGTGACCTATTCCGGTATTATCACCTTCTATGTGACCCTCTCGATCTTCCTGGCGGTGAGCGCTTATTTCCTGGAGCAGAAGGACCGGCAGAATTTTCTTAACCAGCTGCGCGCCGGCCTGCTCTACGGGCAGCTGGAGCGCAATGCCGAGCGGGACGAGCTGACGGGGCTGCTCAACCGGCGTTCGCTCGCGCGGATCTGCGAAGGCCTGTGGAGCGGCGGGAAGCATAAAACCGTGGCCGCCATCCTGCTCGACATCGATCATTTCAAGCGGTTCAACGACGTTCACGGCCATATCGAAGGCGATGCCTGCCTTCGCGCCGTCTCGCGGTGCATCCGCGACACGGTGGACGAGGCGTCTTTCGTGTTCCGCTTCGGGGGCGAGGAGATGCTGGTCCTCTCGGCTGATCGGGAGCCCCTGGCGGCACTGGCGATGGCGGAGCGCATCCGGGTCGCTATCGAAGACCTCGCCATGCGCCATCGCGGACTGGACGATGGCTGCGTGACGGTCAGTCTCGGGGTGGCCCTGGCGGCGCCTGCCGAGACGACACTGGAGCGGCTTTTGTGCGATGCCGACAGTGCGCTCTACGAAGCGAAGCGCATGGGCAGGAACACCGTGGCGCTTGCCGGCGAGACGTTGGTCGACGCCCGCGTCGCCTAGATCATTCGAGCTGAAGGTTCTCCTTGAGCAGGACCTCGATACGGATCCGCTCCTGGGAGGCGAGCAGTTCGCGGTGATCGGCGCGGGCGCGCATGATGCGCAGCGCGCTTCTGACGGCGTGGCCGGGGTCCTGGGCGATCACGGCGTCGATGCGCTCGTCCATCAGAGCCCTTTCGCTGAACGGGGTGCGCTCATGCGCGACGACGGTGAGGGGGCGGGAACCCTGCGCGTTCCAGATGGCCGACAGCGGCACCCGTGCCTCCGAACTCAACACATAGACGGCAACGGTATCCGGGTTGTGCTGCAGGGTGCGCTGGATGATAAGCTCGGTGCGTTTTTCGTCCGCATAGGTTTCCAGCGACGGCAGGATTTCGAGATGCGGGAACTGGGTGTTGATGATGCTGTCGAAGCCGAGGCGGCGCTGGATGCTGTCGAGCGCCATCATGGTTTCCGCCACCACCATGATCTTGCCGGGCTTTTCGCTGATGAAGCGGCCGGCGATCTTGCCGGCGGTGGCACCGGCCGCGAAGTTATCGACGCCGACATAGTCGGCGCTCTCCAGCCGTTCCTGGCCTGAGAGGAATTGCACGACCTTGACGCCGCGCTCGACGAGCCGCATCAGCGCGTCGCGCACCTGCGGCGATTCCGGCGCCATGACGGCCACCCCGTCGATGGCTTCGGGATCGATGGCGGTCAGGTATTTGGCGACATGGTGCGGGTCCGCCATGGGAATCTGCACGGCCTCTACCGCGATGGAATCGGCGCGCAGCGCTTCCTTCGCCTCGGTGACGCGGCCGATGAGTTCCTTGAGATACTGGTCGCCGGAGGTCGGCAGCACGAAGCGGAAGCGATAGGTCTTGTTGCGCGCCAGCGCGACTGCGGCCGGGTTGCGGACGAAGCCGATGCGCTCGATCGCCTCAGCGACTTTGCGCGCGGCCTTCCCGCTGACATTCGGGCGCTCGTTCAGCACGCGGTCGACGGTCGCCAGGCTGACGCCTGCGGCTTCTGCCAGGTCTTTTGCGGTTGGCCGCATGCGCCCGCTTTCCTCCTCCCAAGAGTCTGAATCGGATTTCTCTAACAAAAGCAGGCGAAAAGCAAGAATTGAAGTGCGCACCTCAAAAATTGCTTGCATTGAGGTGCGCACCTCAATATGACTCTCTCCATGGCCGCGAGGAGGAACACCGCAGCCATGGAGATGGCGTGGAAGAGGGCAGGCCCATGGAGGCGTCCTTCCGCGCCTGTTGCCCGCCACGGGCGTTTTCACCTTTCGATGGAGGTCGGAAGGGAGGGGGAGGAGGCCCCAACCATGAATTTTCACAAAGTCAGATCATTGACCGCTCTCGGCGCCCTTTTGGCCGCCGGCGTTGCAAACACCGGCCAGGCCGGCGCCGCCGAATTGACGCTTTGCTGGGCCGCCTGGGACCCGGCAAACGCCCTCGTTGAGCTCAGCAAGGATTTCGAGGCCAAGAGCGGCAACACCATGAAGTTCGAGTTCGTCCCGTGGCCGAACTTCGCCGACCGCATGCTCAACGAGTTGAATTCCGGCGGCAAGCTCTGCGATCTCCTGATCGGCGACAGCCAGTGGATCGGCGGTGCCGCGGAGAACGGACAGTACGTCAAGCTCAACGATTTCTTCGACAAGGAAGGAATCAAGATGGATGACTTCATCCCGGCCACCGTCGTCGGTTATGCCGAATGGCCGAAGAACTCGCCGAACTACTGGGCGCTGCCGGCCTTCGGCGACGTCGTTGGCTGGAGCTACCGCAAGGACTGGTTCGCACGCCCTGAACTCCAGGCGGAGTTCAAGCAGAAATACGGCCGCGATCTCGCGGTGCCGAAAACCTTCGCCGAATTAAAGGACATCGCCGAATTCTTCCAGAAGCGCGAGATCGACGGCAAGACCGTCTATGGCGCGGCGATCTACACGGAGCGCGGCTCCGAGGGCATCACCATGGGCGTCATGGACGTGCTCTACAGCTTCGGCTTCCAGTACGAAAATCCCGACAAGCCCTACGAGCTGGACGGCTACGTGAATTCCGCCAAGGCGGTGGCCGGCCTGGAGTTCTACAAGGAACTCTACAATTGCTGCACGCCGCCCGGCCATTCCGACGCCTACATGTCGGAGGACATCGATGCCTACAAGTCGGGCCAGGTCGCGCTGCACATGAACTTCGCCTTCACCTGGCCGGGCATCAATGCCGATCCCAATGTCGGCGGCGACAAGTCCGGCTACTTCCCGAACCCGGCAGGCCCGGATGGCGTCGCTTTCGCCCAGCTTGGCGGGCAGGGCATTTCGGTGGTCGCGGCGTCCGAAAAGCAGGAAGAGGCGCTTGCCTATATCAAGTGGTTCGCCCAGCCGGAGGTCCAGCAGAAATGGTGGCAGATGGGCGGCTATTCGGCGCTGCGCAAGGTGGTCGAAGACCCCGGTTTTGCGACCAGCCAGCCCTATGCGCAGACCTTCCTCGATTCCATGGCCATCGTGAAGGACTTCTGGGCCGAGCCGTCCTACGCCTCGCTGCTGCAGGCGGCGCAGAAGCGCTTCCATGACTATGTGGTCGCCGGCCAGGGGACGGCGCAGGAAGCGCTCGACGGTCTGGCGAAGGACTGGACGCAGGTCTTCGACGACGAAGGCAAGTACTGACCGCCACGAGCTTTGTGCCCGCCGCCTCCCAGCGGACCAAGGCGCGGCCGGAGCCGGGGATCTGCCCCCGGCTCTGTCGCCGCTCAGTTGAAAAACCAAGGGACATTCAATGCTGAAATCATCCGTGGAGCGGGTCGCCGAAGCGACGCCGCACGCCATTGCCAAACGCATGCACGGCCTGTCTGACCGTGCGCTCGCCTGGCTCTTCGTCGCCCCGTCGATCGTGCTGCTTCTGGCGGTCAACATCTTTCCGCTCATCTGGACGATCCGGCTGAGCTTCACCAATTTCCGTGTCAATCGCCCCAATGCCGAGGTCGAGTTCGTCGGCCTGAAGAACTACCTGAACATCCTGTCCGACCGCGACATCTGGCTGACCATGCAGGCGACCGCGCATTTCCTGATCTGGACCATCGTCCTTCAGGTGCTGATCGGCTTTTCGCTCGCCTACCTGATCAACAAGAAGTTCCGCGGCAACGACCTCTGGACGACGATCATCGTGCTGCCGATGATGCTGAGCCCGGCGGTGGTGGGCAATTTCTGGACCTTCCTCTACCAGCCGCAGATCGGCCTGTTCAACTATGCCGTCGGCTTCCTGACGGGTGCCGACCCGTCGAGTTTCTCCATGATCGGCGACGTGTCGCTGGCACCCTGGGCCATCGTCATCGTCGACACCTGGATGTGGACACCCTTCGTCATGCTGATCTGCCTTGCAGGCCTGCGCTCCATTCCGCCCAGCATCTATGAAGCCGCCGAATGCGACCGCGCCAGCAAATGGCGGCAGTTCTGGACGATCACCATCCCGCTCGTGCTGCCCTTCCTGATGCTCGCCGTGCTCTTCCGCGGCATCGAGAACTTCAAGATGTTCGACCTCGTGGTGCAGCTCACCGGAGGCGGACCGGGCTCGATCACCGAGCTTACCTCGATCAACCTGAAGCGCGAGGCCTTCGAGAAGTGGCGCACGGGCTACGCATCCGCCTATGCCGTCATCCTCTTCGTCACGGTCTTCGGCCTTGCGTCGATCTACGTCAAAGCCCTGAACAAGGTGAAACAGCGATGAGCTATTCCGTTACCGAGCCGTCCCTGCGGCAGAAATGGTTCGCCGGCAGCCTGGTCGTGCTCTACGCGCTGATCACCATCCTTCCCCTGGTCTGGATCATCGCGACGAGCTTCAAGACACCGGCGGATGCGATCGCCTATCCCCCGAAAACCTTCTTCACGCCGACGGTGGAAGGCTATGTCAACGTCTTCACCACGCGCACCCGGCTTTCACCGGAACAATTGCAGGCGCTCGGTGAGCCCACGACCTGGTACGACAAGCTGGTGCGCAAGGACGGGCTCGTCATTTCCGGCCCCTCACGCTTTTCCGAACGTTTCACCAATTCGGTGATCATCGGCTTCGGCTCGACGGTGCTGTGCATCGTGCTCGGCACCGCGGCGGCCTATGCCTTCTCGCGCTTCAAGGTGCCGCTGAAGGATGACCTGCTGTTCTTCATCCTCTCCACGCGCATGATGCCGCCGATCGCCGTCGCCATCCCGATCTTCCTGATGTTCCGCTCGCTCGGCCTCAGCGATACCCATGCCGGCATGATCCTGCTCTATACGGCGGTGAACCTGTCGCTCTCGGTCTGGCTGCTCAAGGGTTTCATCGACGAGATCCCGATCGAATACGAGGAGGCGGCGCTGATCGACGGCTACACGCGGTTCCAGGCCTTCTACAAGGTGGTGCTGCCGCAGGCCGCGACGGGCATCGCCTCCACGGCCATCTTCTGCCTGATCTTCGCCTGGAACGAATATGCCTTCGCCGTGCTGCTGACATCCGGCAACGCCCAGACGGCGCCGCCCTTCATCCCCACCATCATCGGCGTCAGCGGGCAGGATTGGCCGGCGGTTGCCGCGGGCGCGACCCTCTTCCTCGTGCCGGTCATGGTGTTCACCATTCTTCTGCGCAAACATTTGCTGCGCGGCATCACATTCGGAGCAGTCCGCAAATGACAAGATTCTTCAACGGGTTGCTGCATCTGCGGCGCGGCGCCTGGGAAATGCTGGCATCGGTGCTGATCGCCATGGGCGTCGTCATGCTCATGCAGCCCTTCGCCCTCGTGCTCTATTCCTGGTCCTTCGTCATAACCTTGCTGGGTACGGTGATGTTCATCATCGTCAGCCATTTCCCGGAGTAGGCTGATGGCGCAAATCAGAATCCAGAACGTGCGCAAGGAATTCGGCGCCTTCACCGCGGTCCGCTCCTCCAGTTTCACCATCGAGGACGGCGAGTTCTTCATGCTGCTCGGCCCTTCCGGCTGCGGCAAGACGACGACCCTTCGCATGATGGCGGGCCTCGAACTGCCGACTTCCGGCGAGATCTTCATCGACGGCGAGGAGGTCGGCATGAAGCCGGCGAGCCAGCGCGACATCGCCTTCGTCTTCCAGATGTTCGCGCTCTATCCACATATGAACGTGCGCAAGAACATCTCCTATCCGCTGTTGAGCCAGGGCTTGCGCGGCGAGGAACTGAAGACGCGCGTCGCCGAGGTCGCCCGCATCCTCCGCATCGAGCATATCCTGGACAAACCCGTCGGCGGCCTTTCCGGCGGCGACCGCCAGCGCGTGGCGCTCGGCCGCGCCATCGTGCGCCGCCCGAAAGCCTTCTTCATGGACGAGCCGCTCGGCGCGCTCGACGCGGAATTCCGCGAGCATATGGCGGAGGAGCTGCGCGCCCTGCACGACCGCATGGGCGCCACCACCGTCTATGTCACGCACGACCAGCTCGAAGCCATGCAGATGGGCGACAAGATCGTCGTCATGAACCACGGCGTCGTCGAGCAGTTCGGCCGGCCGCAGCAGATCTACGACTGGCCGGCGACGAAGTTCGTGGCGCAGTTCATCGGCTCGCCGCCGATGAACTTTCTGGAGTTCGACGGCATGATCGGCATTGGCGGCGACAGTATCGATCTTGGCGGCGTGAAGGTGAAAGTGCCGGCCACGCGGGAAGGTCGGGCCGGGCGACTGACGCTCGGCGTGCGCCCGGAACATGTGCGCTTCAGCAGCGATGCCGCCTATCGGGGCCGCGTGATCGCGGTCGAATATCTCGGCACCACCCAGATCGTGACGCTCTCCACCGGCCATGGCGACCTGAAGGCACGCATCCCCTCCAGCCATGTCGTGCACGAGGACGAGTTGATCGGCCTCGATTTCGATGCGCGCACGCTGTCGGTCTTCGATGCGGAGAATGGTAAGGCGCTTATTTCCGAGGCAAATGAAGGAGTTCTCGCACATGGCTGAAGTCGTTCTTCAAAATGTGAGCAAGTCCTTCGGCAACACGCTTGCGCTCGACAATGTCTCGCTGACGGTTCCCGACGGCGCCTTCGTCGTGCTGCTCGGCCCGACCGGCGTGGGCAAGACGACGACGCTCAGAATGGTTTCCGGCCTCGACACGCCCGACAGTGGAGAGGTCTATATCGGTGGAAGGCCGATGAAGGGCCTGTCGCCGGCTGAACGCAACGTCGCCATGGTTTTTCAGCAATATTCGCTCTATCCGCACCTGACCGTTCGCCAGAACCTGGAGTTCCCGCTGAAATCCCCGCTCCTCAAGACACCGAAAGAGGCGATCGAGCGCAAGGTGCGCGAGGTCGCCGAAACGCTCCAGATCGCCCACAAGCTGGACAACAAGGCGACGGCGCTCTCCGGCGGCGAGATGCAGCGCGTCTCCATCGGCCGCGCCCTTGTCCGCAACCCGCAGATCTTCCTGATGGACGAGCCGTTGAGCTCGCTCGACGCGAAGCTGCGGGCGGACCTGCGCATCGAGCTGAAACGCATCCAGGCGAAAACCGGCGCGACCCTGCTCTATGTCACGCATGACCAGATCGAGGCGATGACCATGGCGACCCATGTCGGCGTGCTGAACGAGGGCCGGCTCGTGCAGTTCGGCTCGCCGCGCGAGGTCTATGAACAGCCGGTCAGCGTCTATGCCGCGACCCGCCTCGGTCAGCCACGCATCAACGTGCTGCCGGCCGACATTTTCGCAGGCGCCCCTTCCGGGGCCAAAAGCATTGGGTTAAGGCCGGAGCATATCGCGCAGGGCGAAGGCGAGGAGGCGCTGGTCAAGCGCGTCGAACATCTCGGCGACCAGACACGCCTGCATCTCACCTTCCGCAAACATGATCTCATTACCGTCACGGATGCGCACACGCCGCTCAAGGGTGGCGAAACCATAAAAATCCAGCCGTCGCGGCCGCTCTACTTCGATGCGGCAGGCATGCGTTTAGCTTAAGGAGAACAAAAATCATGGCGCAATTCATCAACAAGCGCGAAGACGTCGTCACCGAGGCGATCGATGGGTTGCTGGCCTTGTCCGGCGGCGCGCTCACCCGTCTCGATGGCTATCCGCATATCCGCGTCGTGCTGCGCAGCGATTGGGACAAGTCGCGCGTGGCGATCGTCTCCGGCGGCGGCTCGGGCCACGAGCCCGCCCATGTCGGCTTCGTCGGCAAGGGCATGCTGACGGCCGCGGTCTGCGGCGATGTCTTCGCCTCGCCGAGTGTGGACGCCGTGCTCGCCGGTATCCTGGCGGTGACGGGGCCGGCCGGTTGCCTGCTCATCGTCAAGAACTATACCGGCGACCGGCTGAATTTCGGCCTCGCCGCCGAGCGCGCGCGTGCCTTCGGGCTCAATGTCTCGATGGTGATCGTCGGGGACGACATCGCGCTTCCCGACCTGCCGCAGGCGCGCGGCGTCGCCGGCACGCTGTTCGTGCACAAGATCGCCGGGGCGCTTGCCGAACGGGGCGCCGACCTCGAAACGGTGACGGCAGCGGCAAGGCACGTCATTGCCAGCACGCATTCCATCGGCATGTCGCTCGATACCTGCCGGGTTCCGGGCTCGCCGAAGGAGGACCGTATCCCGGAGGGCAAGGCCGAACTCGGCCTCGGCATCCATGGCGAAGCCGGCGTCGAGCAGATCGATTTCGCCGGCGCCCGTCCCTCCGTCGCGACCATGGCGGAGCGGCTCGCCGCCGTCATGGGCGAGGGGCCGCATGTCGCGCTGATCAACAATCTCGGCGGCACGTCCGAGCTGGAAATGTCCGTGCTCGCCCGTGACCTGCTCGGGTCGTCCATCGGCGGAAAGATCGCCCATGCGATCGGCCCGGCGCCGCTGATGACCTCGCTCGACATGCAGGGTTTTTCGATCTCGGTCTTCGCCGCCGACGCGGCCGAGCTTGAGCTCCTGAAGGCGCCGGTTTCGATCGCCGCCTGGCCGGGGGTTTCCGAGGTGCGGCCCATCGCCATCGCGGCCCTGCCGGACGGCCTGACGCCGATCACGCCCATGCGCTCGGAGCATCGGGCGACGCGCGAATTCCTGATCAATTGCTGCAACGTGCTGATCGCCGCCGAACAGGACCTCAATGCGCTGGACGCGAAATCCGGCGACGGCGATACCGGCTCGACGCTGGCGGGTGCTGCCCGTGCGCTGATCAACGCGATCGACCGCCTGCCGCTCTCCGATCACACCCAGTTGCTGCGGGCCATCGGTCAGGAGCTGAGCCAGACCATGGGCGGCTCCTCCGGCGTGCTGCTCGCCATCTTCTTCGCCGCCGCAGGCGACGGCGCGTCGAGCGGACTGCCGATGCGCGAGGCGCTGCGCGCAGGCCTCGCCCGCATGCAGGAGATCGGTGGCGCCAGCATCGGCGACCGGACCATGGTGGACGCCCTTTCCCCCGCCCTCGACGCGCTCGGAGAAAACATCGCCGCCGCCGCGGCTGCGGCAAGGAAGGGTGCAAACTTCACCGCAACGCTGACCCGCGCCAAAGCCGGCCGCGCCGCCTACATCAACGCCAAGCAGCTTGAAGGTCACGTCGATCCGGGTGCGGAAGCGGTCGCGCGTCTTTTCGAGCATCTGGCGAGCTGACAGGACGCTGCATCATCGGTCGGGCTTATGGATATCAATAGCCCGCAAGCGTGTCGAAACGAACGACCTTGACTGTCTCGCCGGCGGCCGCTGCGGGCGCACCGGCAGAGCGGAAGAGCAGGGCGTTTGACGCCGCGAGGAGGGCGAGCATCGAGCTGTCCTGTTCCGTGAAGGCCGCGACGGTGAGTTCGCCATCGCTGGCGGTGACGGTTGCGCGGAGATAATCGTCGCGCTCGCCCGTCTTTCCGATGGGGGAGGTCAGCCGTGCAGTCTCGAAGCGCGGTCCGGAGGCATCGCCGCCGGTCATGGCGGCGATGGCGGACTTCAGGAACAGCAGCGCGCAGACCAGCGCCGAGACGGGATTGCCGGGCAGGCCGAGGACCGGCATGCTGCCGAGCGCGCCGAACATCAGCGGCTTGCCGGGCCGCATCCGGATCTTCCAGAAATTGAAGCTGAGGCCGAGGGCCTGGAGGGCGGGGCGCACGCGGTCGTGATCGCCCACCGAGGCGCCGCCCGTCACGAGCAGAAGGTCGGCGTCCAGGCCCTGGAGCGCCGTGGTGATGGCGGCATCGTCGTCGAGGGCGATTCCGAGATCGAGCGGCTCGCCGCCCCAGGCGGCCACGAGCGCGAGGAGGGCGGGCCGGTTTGCATCGAATATCCGCCCGGCGCCGGCCCCAGCCGGGTCGTTCGCCAGTTCGTCTCCGGTGGAGAGCACGGCAATTCTCGGCCGGCGGCGAACCGCGACCGTGCCGTGGCCGGCGGCAGCCGAAAGGCCGATGTCGCGTGCGCTGATCGTGCGACCTGCCGGGATGATCTCGTCGCCCGCCTTGAAGTTCAGCCCCGCCGGGCGAATGTACAGCCCCGGCCTGGCCTGCGTCTGGAAGACGATGCGGCCCCCGTCGGCCTCGACATCCTCCTGGATGACGATCGCGTCCGCCCCGATCGGCACGGGCGCGCCGGTGAAGATGCGCATGCAGGTTCCCGGCGAAAGCGTGGGCACGACAGGCGTGCCGGCCCTGGACGCACCGGAAAGCGGCAGACGCATGCCGACCGACGATATCTCGGCCGCCCGCACCGCATAGCCGTCCATCGCCGAGACGTCGAAGGGCGGCGAGGTCGTGAGCGCTGTCAACGCGGTCGCCGTGACGCGCCCGAGCGCTGCATGCAGCCCGATCGTCTCCTCCCCGACGAGATGCATGCCGGAATTGATCAGCCGGCGCGCTTCCTCCACACTGATGGCGCTTTTCCCGAAGGACTGGTCGAGACCCATGGCATGTCATCCCTGCTGCTGGCGGCGTGCACCCGCCGGTTTCGTTCACATCACTGTGACTGACGCTATATCTGTAACAATATAGCGCGTGGAGTCGTATCAGTCTTCGAGAGACGTTTTCGGATCGATACGGAGGCTTCAGATGGTTTCGAGACGGTGGTTTTTACTTCAGAGCGCCTGTGCGGCAATCCTGGCCGGGGCGCCGTTTCGGCACGCGGCCGCGGCCGGCACGTTCAGCGTCACGCATTCGGATGAGGAGTGGAAGACGCTCCTGACGCCCGAGCAGTATGAGGTGCTGCGACGCAGCGGCACGGAGCGCCCGTTTACAAGCGCGCTCCTCAACGAGCACCGTCGCGGCAATTTCGCCTGCGAGGGCTGCGAGCTCGATCTCTTCTCCTCGACGACCAAGTATGACAGCGGCACGGGCTGGCCGAGCTTCTGGGCGCCGCTGGACAAGGCCGTGGGCACCGAGACCGACGTGTCCTTTGGCATGACCCGCACCTCGGTGCATTGCAGCCGTTGCGGCGGGCATCTCGGGCATGTCTTCGACGACGGCCCGCAGCCCACGGGCCTGCGCTATTGCATGAACGGAATTGCCCTCAGCTTCAAATCGCTGGAAACCTGAAGGTCGCATGATGCTGCTGTTCCTGCTTGCCTATCTGGGGGGCGTGCTGACCATCGTCAGCCCCTGCATCCTGCCCGTGCTGCCGTTCGTCTTCTCGCGGGCCGACCGGCCTTTCCTGAAGAGCGGCCTGCCCATGCTCGCCGGCATGACGGTCACCTTCGCGCTCATTGCAAGCCTTGCCGCTGTGGCCGGCGGCTGGGCGGTGGAGGCAAACCGTTACGGGCGCTTTGCGGCGATCGGTTTGCTCGCCGTCTTCGGCATCATGCTGCTCTTCCCCGCCATCGCCGAACGGGTGACGCGCCCGCTGGTGGATTTTGGCGCGCGGCTGTCGCGGTCGGCGGATGGCGGTATTGGCGGCTCGCTGCTGCTCGGCGCCGCGACCGGCCTGCTTTGGGCGCCCTGCGCCGGCCCGGTGCTCGGCCTGATCCTGACGGGCGCGGCCTTGCAGGGGGCCAATATCGGCACGACGGTGCTGCTGCTCGCCTATGCCGCGGGCGCGGCGACCTCGCTGGCGCTGGCGATCCTCGTCGGCGGCCGTGTCTTCGCGGCGATGAAGCGCTCGCTTGGCGCCGGTGAATGGGTGCGGCGCGGGCTGGGGGCTGCGGTCCTCGTCGCCGTCGCGGCCATCGCGCTCGGGCTCGATACGGGGCTGCTGACGCGGCTGTCGCTTTCGGGCACCGTCGCGCTGGAAGAGCGGTTGATCAAGGCGCTCGGCGCGGAGCAACCGGTCGCCATGAGCGGCGGCTCGGGCATGATGCAGGCCGATCCCGCCATGATGGCGGATGGTTCGGCGATGATGGCCGGCGGATCGGCCATGATGGCGGCCAACCCGCAGGCCAACGCCACGGGCGCCCTGCCGGTCGAGGGCATCGTGCCGTCGCTCACGGGCGCGGTCGAATGGCTGAACTCGCCGCCGCTGACGACGGAGGGGCTCAAGGGCAAGGTCGTGCTGGTCGATTTCTGGACCTATTCCTGCGTCAATTGCCTGCGTGCCATTCCCTATGTTCGCGCCTGGGCCGAGAAGTACAAGGACCAGGGGCTGGTGGTGATCGGCGTGCACACGCCGGAATTCGCCTTCGAGAAGGACCTCGGCAATGTCCGCCAGGCGGCGACCGATCTCGGCACTACCTATCCCGTCGCCGTCGACAACGACTATGCGATCTGGCGCGTGTTCAACAATCGCTACTGGCCGGCGCACTATTTCATCGATGCGGAAGGCCGCATCCGGCATCACAAGTTCGGCGAGGGCGGCTATGACGAGTCCGAGCGAGTCATCCAGAAACTTCTGGCCGAGGCCGGCGCCAAGCAGGTGGCATCGGACATCGTGGCGGTGAACGCGACGGGCGCGCAGGCCGCCTCCGACACGGCCGACGTGCTCTCGCCGGAAACCTATATCGGCTACGAACGGGCGCAGAACTTCGTGTCACCCGGCGGCGCCGTCAACGAAGTGGCCCACACCTACACAGATGGCGGGCCGCGCCTCAACGAATGGGGTTTCGACGGCTCGTGGACCATCGGCCGCGAGCATGCAGCACTCAATACCGCCGACGGCGCCATCGTCTACCGCTTCCATGCCCGCGACCTGCATCTGGTGCTCGGCCCGGCGGCGGATGGCAAGCCGATCCGCTTTCGCGTGACGCTGGACGGCGCGCCGCCGACGGAGGATCATGGCGTCGACGTCGCTGCCGACGGGACGGGTGTGATCACCGGCCAGCGGCTCTACCAGCTCGTGCGCCAGAAGGACGCCGCGCGCGACCGTACCTTTGAAATCCGCTTCCTCGACCCAGGCGTGGAAGCCTACGCCTTCACCTTCGGCTGAAACTCGGAGACCAGACATGGCCCATTCATCGACGCACCGCAGACCCACCTTCCGTTCCACCACGCTGATGCTCTTCGCGCTCGCCGGCATCGCCTCGGCCGCGCCGGCGGCGGCGCAGGAGGGCATCGCCATTCCAGCGCCTGCCGAGGATATCGCAATGCCGAAGGATACCGCCGTCGCGGTCTTCGCCGGCGGCTGCTTCTGGGGCGTCCAGGGCGTCTTTCAGCATGTCGAGGGCGTCAGCAATGCCGTCTCAGGCTATGCTGGCGGCTCGGCGCAGACGGCGCATTATGAGATGGTCGGCCTCGGCGATACCGGGCATGCCGAAGCCGTGCAGATCAGCTATGACCCGGCGAAGATCAGCTACGGCAAGCTGCTGCAGGTCTTCTTCTCCGTCGCGCATGATCCGACGCAGCTCAACCGTCAGGGGCCGGATACCGGCACGCAGTACCGCACCGCGATCTTCCCGCAGGACGAGGCGCAGGCGAAGGTCGCGAAGGACTATATCGCCGAGCTCAACAAAGCCCGGCTGTTCAACGCGGCCATCGTCACCAAGCTCGAGCCCGGCCAGTCCTTCTACCCGGCGGAAGGCTACCACCAGGATTACCTGACCCTCAATCCGAGCCAGCCCTACATCGTCTACAACGACATGCCGAAGATCGAGAACCTGCGAAAGCTCTTCCCCGATCTCTACCGGAACGATCCGGTGCTGGTGTCCGAGGCGAAGACGTCGAACTGAGCGGAGAGAAAAACAGGTTCCGCCCGCAGCGCTTTGACCCTGCTCCCAAAAGAGCAGGGTCAGACTGCATTACATCAGCATAAGCTTGTCATTCAGCGCCATCCAGCCGGCCGGCTCCTTGATCAGGGCCGCGGTGTCGTGTTTGCCGAAGATGCGCGTGAAGCTGCGCTTGGTGAAGATTTCGTGGAACATCGCAGAGGCGGGGCCGACCGGCCCGCCACGGGCGCCGAAGGCACCGGCAATCACGGTTTCCTGATAGGCACGCCAGTGCACTTCCATCGCGGTGCGAGCGACGAGCTTGCTCAGCGTCACCTTGATGCCGAGCTTGGCGACGGTCGTGGCGATGTTAGTCGCGAGACCGACCGCGGGGATCGGAATAGCGGCGCCTGCCAGGCCCACGCCGCGAACGCCGATCTTCGCGACTTTCGCCTTAAGCATCGCATCGACCCAGCGCGTGACCGTTTCGCTCTTTTTGAACCCCGTGCCGGCCGCCTTGATGCCGATCAGATGTGCAGCGGTCGTGCCAACAGCGCTTCCCTCGCGCAGAATGCTGCCGACGTCGACGGCCGTCACGCCGGATGCAAGGCCGCCTGCAAGACTGACGGCACTTCCGCCCAGTCCCTTGAAAGTCCGCCCGGTGAAATACTTGCGGGTCTTGGGTGACAGACCGTCGTGGCCATTGGCCAGGAAGGCCGGGTTTGGGATGACCTTTTCGTCGGCCTCCTCGGCGCCGTAGACCTCACGCAGAAAATGAATGACGGAAATGAGATTCGAGGCCGTATCATCCGCACTCGCGACAGATTCAACGACGCACCAGCAGACGTCTTCCGCATCGGTCTTGTCGATCACACCAAAATTGAAACTACCAGGCACGATATCCCCCTTGGTCTAAAGCTTCGCGCGCGAAGCTATTCCAACGCCCATCAATTGATAGTTGCGATGTTACCGGATGAGGACTTTACAGCGCTTTAACTGAGCCTTCCAAAGACGAGCACGGTGATGTCGTCGAATTGCGGCGCGCCGTCTGCAAAGGCATAGGCCGTCGCCAGTACGCTACGGGCGAGGTCGGTTGCAGACGCGTTTGGGCGGGCGGCGATTTCGGCAAGGATGTTTTCTGTTCCGAACTGCTCCTGATCAGCGTTCTGCATGTCCGAAAGGCCATCCGAGGTGAGGAAAAGGCGGTCGCCCACGGCGAGCACGAGCTCGTGGTCGTGGAAGTCGAGCGCATCGATGACACCGAGCGCGGGATCGGGCGCTGTCGCCACTTCGGCGACGGTGTTTCCGCTTGTCCAGATCGGGTAGACGTGGCCGGCATTGCAGTAGGTGAGGCGGCCGGTGGCGACCTCCAGCAGGGCGTAGAATAGCGTGACAAATCGCGAGTTCGGATTGTTCTTGCCGAGTTCGTCATTGACGAGGGCGATGATTTCCGAGGGGCGCGGCACCCGTCCCGAAATGGCGTGGAATTGCAAGGTGCCGGCGCGCAGCAGGCTGCGCGTGCGCGCCATGAAAAGGGCGGCGGAGGCGCCCTTGCCGGCGACATCGCCAATCGCCAGCGCAATCAGGCCGGGCGTTACCTCGAAGACGTCGTAGAGATCGCCGCCGATTTCCAGCGCCGGGTCGATGCTGGCGAAGATATCGAGCTGGGCGGGATTGACGGGGAAGGTGGTCGGCAGCATGGATTGCTGGCAGAGCCAGGCTTCCGCCAGCTCCCGTTCAAGCCGTTCGAGCTGGCGCTGGTTGATATCGCGCAGCAACTTTTTTTCCAGCACAGCACCGACGCGGGCGGCAAGCAGTGCCGGGTTGAAGGGTTTCGGCAGGTAATCCTCGGCGCCGAGCTCGATGCAGCGCACCACCGTCTCGATTTCGGACGCCGCGGAGATCATCACGACGGACAGCGATTTGAGCCAGCCTTCGTCGTTCAATGCCTGAAGCGCATCGATGCCATTCATGCGCGGCATCATCACGTCGAGCAGGATCAGGTCGAAGGGCTCCGCGCGCACCTTTTCGAGCGCTTCGAGCCCATCGCCGGCCTGCACGGTGTTGACGAGGCCGAGCCGCCGGAGGCGGCGTGCCAGCACATCCCGGTTGTCCTCGATATCATCGACGATGAGGATACGTGCCTGGGAGAAATCCAAAGAGACCTCATGAATGCTGTGCTGTAGAACCCGCGATCGGCCGCCATCACGTTACGCCAATCGCCGGAGGTTTCAAAGACGGCTCAGCGTCCGTTGATGGAGAGCATGCCAGTGACGGGGTCGATCGCCGTGTTGAAGGTGACGGCCTCGCTGGAGCTGTCGGTTTCCATCAGGGCGTTGATCTGGAAGCGCAGCACCCGCTCCATCTGGTTTTCCGGCACGACCAGCACGACGGAAAGCTCACGGAAGCGCGGCTCGAAGCGGCGGATGACCTCTTCCAAGTGCTTACGGAACTGTTCCTGCTGGGCGGGCGAGGCGAGGTGCTGGCTCTGTACCTCCGGCAGGCCATAGGTCAGGATCGACTGGCGCAGTTCCAGAAGTCTCTCGTCCTCGGGCAGGCGACCGGGACGGGTGTTGAAGAGAATTTCGAGATCACGCCGCACGGATTCGTGCATCTCTTGCATGGCGCGATCGACGTTGCGATCCGTCTCGATACTGTCGCCCTGTAGCAGCCGGTCGAAGAGGGGAAGCCGCGGAGGCGCTTTGTTGGGAAGGCGGGCCATGCTCTATCCTTCCTTGCTACCGCGACCGCATGGATTGCACTTCGGTCCGCATCCGGAACCCCGTCACGACTTGGTCGAACTGGAAATGCGGCTGGAGGTGCAGCACGCAGTTCATCACGCCGGGCCGACCGCTGACCTCGCTCATTTCCAATCGCGCGCCGGCGAGCGGATAACGCGCCTTCAACTCCGCGCTGGCGTCGGTGTTGCCGATCGTGTAGTTGCGCAGCCATTCTTCGAGGTAACGTTCGAGATCCTGCGGCGTCGTATAGGCGCCGACCCGGTCGCGCGCCATGATCTTCACGTAGTGGGCGAACCGGCTCATACACATGACGTAGTGCAGCATGGAGGAAAGTCGGCCGTTCACCTGGGCTGGAAGGTCGTTGTCACTCGGTGCCGCATAAAGCGATTGCGCGCCAAGGAAGACGACAGAGCGATCGAAATTGCACGGCGTGAGCGCGATGAAACCGAGAGCTTCCAAAATCTTTTGCTTCTTGTCGGTCAGCTCGACTTCCAGCGGCCGCCGATAGGCGACCTTCTCGCCGGTCGAAAATTGCGCAACCGGCAGGTGGCTGATGACGCCGCCAAGATCGGCCTGCGGGCCGCGCGTACCACACATATCGGCAAACCAGCCCCATTCGCGAAACGCACGGATGGAGATCACGCCGAAGGCGAAGGCGGCATTGCCCCATAACCAGGAATCGACGCCCGCTCCGCCTTCGCTATAGCGGAAACCGTCCTGCCGTGAGGCGGAGTCCTTATAGCGGTCGCGCAACAGGATGCGCGGCATGGCGATCCCGAGGAAGCGGCTGTCCTCCAGGTCGCGGAGCCGGCGCCAGCGGTGATACTCACCGAGCTGGAAACCGGCATCGAGCCGCTGCGCATAGGAGAGGTCGGCGAAAGTGGTGACCCCGAACAGTTCCGGTGCGGCACCAAGGATGCAGGGAGAAAACGATGCCGCCGCGACCTGCGCCAGGCCGGAAAGTGTGCCGACATCGTCCTGCGGGCCCGCGCTACCCGATGGCGCGCGGTGACGCACCGCATGGTCGCAAAGCAGCAGCCCATATGGCACGCCGCCTGGCATGCCATATTCCTCGCTGTAGACCTTGGCGAACAATGTGCTCTGATCGAATTCGATCGCGCGATCGAAATCGCGCGAGAGTTCGGACCATGTGACATTGAAGAGCTTGATGCGGACCTTGTCGTCGTTGCCGGTTTCCGACAGCAGCAAATCGACGCCGCGCCAAGTGGCTTCGAGCGCCTTGAACTCCGCCGTGTGGATGATCGCATCGACCTGGTCGCCAAGCAGCGGATCGATCGCCGCGATGTCTCGGGTTAGCACCGCCCGCCAGCCATCGCCGCCGCCGCGTGTGCCGAACCACAGGCGAAGGCACTCCGCCGGGTCGTCGCTCGCGATGAAACGGTCGAGCGTGGCGGAGGTTTCCTCTCCGCCACGCTCGAGAACCGCATCGATGATGCGAAGCCGAATGCCGGCTTCGCTTTTTGCGCCATCGCCGCTGGAAGCGTCTTCCACGGCGATGACTGCGTCGTGTTCCATGCCTGCGTCAGCCCATCTGCGGGATGCGCGCGACGAGGCGCATGGATGCAGTGAGCTCTTCCATCTGCAACCACGGGCGGAGATAAGCGACAGCGTTGTAGGCACCCGGGGAACCGGGGATTTCCTTCACCGTAACCTGGGCTTCGGCGAGAGGATACTGCGCCTTCATTTCTGCGCTCGCATCCGGATTGCCGTTGACGAAGTTGCGGATCCAGTTGTTGAGCCAGTTTTCGCAATCGCGAACTTCGAGGAACGAACCGATCTTGTCGCGGCCCATGACCTTGAGGTAGTGCGAGAAGCGCGACGTTGCCATGATATAAGGCAGACGGGCAGAGATCGCCGCGTTGGCCGTTGCATCGGGCTTGTCGTACTTCTTCGCGCGCTGCGTGGTCTGCGCGCCGAAGAACACCGCGTAGTCCGTGCTCTTGTAGTGGCAGAGCGGCAGGAAGCCGAGCTTGGAAAGCTCTGCCTCGCGGCGGTCAGTGATGCCGATTTCCGTCGGGCATTGCTGGTCGGCGTCGCCGTCGTCGCTGGTGAAGGTGAAGGTCGGCAGGTTCTCGACCTTGCCGCCGCCTTCCGCACCGCGGATCGCCACGCACCAGCCGTACTTCGAGAAGGCTGATGTCAGGCGCTCACCGAGCGCGTAGGAGGCATTCATCCAGGTAAAGTCGTTCGACTCCATCTTGCTGACAACGCCATTGGCGTCGATCGGAGCTTCCTCGAACTTGAACTCGTCGATCTGCTTGCCCTGCGAGCCAAAGGGAACGCGGGCGAGCACGCGCGGCATGGTCAGCGTGACGAAGCGGCTGTCTTCGCTGTCACGGAAACCGCGCCACTTGATGTATTCCGAGCTGTCGAAGATCTTTTCGAGATCGCGCGGCTTGGAGAGTTCGGTGAAGCTTTCCAGGCCGAACATTTTCGGGCTTGCGGCCGAGATGAAGGGCGCGAAGGAGGCTGCAGCGACATTGGACATGCCCTGCAGCACTTCGAGGTCTTCCGTGCCGGAGCCGAACTCGAAGTCGCCGATGAGCGCGCCGTAGGGCTCGCCGCCGGGTGTGCCGAATTCGTTTTCGTAGAGCTTCTTGAAGGTCTGGCTCTGGTCGAACTCGACTGCCTTGGTCAAGTCCTTGTGCAGTTCCTTCTTCGACAGGTTGAGAACGCGGATTTTCAGCGTCGAGCTGGTTTCCGAATTCTTGACGAGGTAGTTGAGGCCACGCCAGCTGCCTTCCAGCTTCTGGAATTCTTCATTGTGCATGATGGCGGTCAGCTGCTTCGACATCTTTTCGTCGATTGCGGCAATCGCCTTGTTGAAGGTCTGCGTCAGGTTCTTGCTGAACGTGACCGTGCCGGAAAGGGCTTCCGACGTCAGCGTGCGCAACAGGTCCTGGATTTCGTCCGGCTCGGCGGTCTTGGTGACCTGGATGGCCTGGTCGAGAAGGCTCAGGGAGCCGGTTTCTTCTGCGACGGCTGTGCTGCCGGCTGTTTGGGTCTCGGCGCTCATTCGACTACTCCTTCGCTTTCTCGGCGCCAAGCTCGTTGGCAAGGGATGCAAGCTTGTCGGTGTTCTGCAGGACCTCCTCCAGGAGGCTTTCGAGTTCTTCCGACCGGTCCACCTTCGACATCAGGTCGCGCAGCTTGTTGCGAACGGCGAGAAGCTTGCGAAGCGGCTCGACCTGTTCAACGACGGCGCCGGGCTCGAAGTCGTTGATCGACTTGAACTTCAGCGAGACCGGCATCAACGTATCGTCGCCGGCCAGCGTGTTCTCGACCTTGAATTCCGCGCCGGGCGTCATGCGCTGCATGACGTCGTCGAAGTTGTCACGGTCGATCTGGATGAACTTGCGGTCGCGCAGCGGCTTCAGCGGCTCGTAGGGCTTGCCGGAGAAATCGCCGATGACGCCCACGACGAAGGGCAGTTCCTTGCGGACCTGTGCGCCTTCCGTTTCCACGTCGTAAGTGATGTGGACGCGCGGTGCGCGCACCCTTTTGAGCTTCTGTTGAACGCTTTCTGCCATGACGGCCCCCTCTTCAAGCGGTGAATGGTTGCGGATATGCGATAGGGAATTAATAACCTTGTTCGGTCGACGGCGGCTTGATGCCCGCCGCCAACAGGATGCGCTGAAGGTGGGCCGGGTCTTCGACCAGTTCCACCAACAGATCGGGTAGGCTCATGCGCGCACGCCGGACGGCGTCTTCAAGCGTGTACGACATGGGCGAATGCGGTTCGGTTTTGCGAAAGTAAGCGGAAATGCGCGTCAGTTCCGCCAACGCCTCGTCACGGGACTGGTAGCCCTCGATCTTGCGGACGACGACGGTGCCGGACACCTGCTGACCGCCTTCACCTTGCTGGCCCGCGTCGCCGGCGGAAACTTCCTCGCTGTCGGCAGAATAGTTCGCGACTGCAAGTTTGTCCGCGGCGAAGTGGGCAATCGAGCGGGAGATTTCCTCCAGCATTTCGCGAAGCGCTGAAACGGGCGGTGCATCGACACCAGCCACCGCATCGAAGGCTGCAGACATCTCCGCCAGCGCCGCCAGCGTCTCCACGATGACGGCCTGGGTTTCGGCGAAGAAGGCGACGGATGTATCCGCCACGCTTTCCAGGAATTGCTCCATGGTCACGGCGCCGTTGTCGATGCGCTCCTGGCGGCGGTCGGGATCAGTGACCTTCGCGAGGTCGCGCGCCTGCTCGTAGTTCCAGAGCGAAAAGCTCCATTGCGAGCCGCGCGTGATCGATACAAGCCGGATCGGCTGAATGAGTGTTCCGACCGCGCCCGAACCGTTGAGGCCCGCGACTGCGGAAACTTTTCCTTCCACACCGTCTTCGTCGAGCTCGGGGAAGCAGGTTTCCCAGAAGCCGTTGACGATGCCGGTGAGCACCTTCATGCCGTCGCGCAGGCCGGCAAAACCTTCGGTTCGCAAGAGAGCCTCAACGAGCCAAGCGGCGATTTCGAGATCCTTGCCGTGGGAAGCGAGGATCGTCATCGCGGTGTCGGCGACGGTGTCCCATTCCTCGGGCGATGCACCACCGGTCTCGACGGCGGCGCGTTCCGCGGAGCGGGCGGCGTTGCGGGCGTCCTTGGTGCGGTAATAGAGCGAGGCAGGCGAGCTATCGGCGCGCGGATCTGTCCCGGCAGGCGCCTCTTCCGAGATCGCCTGGAGCAGAGCGTCGATATCGATGACCTGCGGCAGAGCCATGGGTAGATATCCTCCTGCCCTTGCGGGGCCTGGTCGCTTGGAAACTTTTACTCGGATACCGCACGCGCGGAGCTGGCAGAAGAATGCTTAGCCCCAAATACTTAATCGATCTTGAAACGAATCTCTCGATTCGGCTGGGATCAATTGCTTCCCGTCGGCCGCTCGCCCGGCAACCAGCCGTTGCCGCCATTGGCAATGTTCACCCCTCGTGTCACCGCTGTCTCGAAGCGCTCCACAAGGTTCTTAGCATCTCCTGCTGTAATCGACAGCAGCACCGACGCCCCGGCACCGATCGGCCCCAACCGAGGGTCGGCGTCTGCGTCCGGCATGCCTTCCGGCGCAAGGCTTCCGCCCGACCAGAAGACCGCGAGTGCCGCATAGGCCGCAGCCCCCTTGAACTTGGCCGATTCGGCGCACTCCATGCAAGAGCGGCGGCGGGAATCGTCCGGCTCGTAGACCCAGGCGGCCGTACGCTCCAGGCACAGCAATTCCAGCTCCGTCGGTGCCGGAATGCTGGTTTTAGCGACGACATAGCACCACCAGATCGCCTCGCGGATCGGCAAGGTGAAGGCGAGGAAACGTATGGCGTCCCCAATGTTTTCCGCCTCGACCAGAAGCGACAGGAAACCCTGTGGCGACAGGGTGGGCAATAGAAAGGGGAGGGCCTCGGCTGAAAGCTCCGCCCGGCCGCAGATATCCTGTGCCGTCTGGGCTGTCACCTTGCGAAAGGCTTCCGTCTGGATTTTCACCATCTACCCCTAATTGATCTTGACCATGCCGCCCTTGACGATGGCCATACCATCGCCCGCGACATTGACGATCGGGCCCTTGATCTCGCTTTGGGCGGACCCTTCGATCGACACCGTGACACCTTTGATGGTGATGCCGGCCTGGGTGAGCTCCACTGTGCTGCTACCGCATTTCAGCGTAATGCCCTGCATCGCCTCGAGGGTTATCTTGCCGGCGCTGGCCTTCGTTGTCTGATTGCCCTGGGTGAGGGTCAGGGTGTCGCTGCCCACGTTCAACGTCACCGCCCGGTCGCCTTGCTTGAGCGTCAGCGTGTCGCCACCGGTGGCAATTGTCACCGTGCGCTTGCCCTTGTCGATGTCGAGCGTCTCGTTTCCGGTCTCGATCTTCTCTGTCCGGTTGCCCTTCTTGATCGTGAAGGTCTCATTGCCTTCTGTGATCTCGGTAGTGCGATCGTTCTTGATCGTGCGTTTCTGGTCGTGGTCGACGGTCAGCGTGTCGTCGTTCTCAACCTCGCGCAGAAAGTCCTTTTCGGCGTGGAAGGTGATCTTCTCCTCGCCCTTCTTGTCCTCGAAGGAAAGCTCGTTGGCATTCGCCGTCTGGCCCGATTTGCTGCTGCGCGTCAGCAGGCCGCTCTTCGTCATGTTGGTGGGCAGAGCCCAGGGCGGCATGTTGTCGGCATTGTAGACGGCGCCCGTTACCAATGGGCGGTCCGGATCGCCGTCAAGGAACTGCACGACGACCTCCATGCCGATGCGCGGCACGAAGACGGAGCCCCAGTTGCTGCCGGCGAGCGATTGCGCCACGCGCACGAAGCAGGAACTTGTCTCGTTCTTCTTGCCGTAACGATCCCAATGGAACTGCACGCGGATGCGTCCGTATTTATCGGTGTGGATTTCCTCGCCGGAAGGCCCGACGACGAGGGCGGTCTGCGGACCTTGCACGATGGGTTTGGGCGTCGGTAGCGGATTACGGGCGATACGCGCTGCCGGAATGCAGGAAAAGGTGTTGCGATAGTACGGTTTGCCCTCCGTGCCGGGCCGGATGTTGAAATACGCGCGGTCGAGAGCTTCGTGACGTATCTCGGTCAGCGTCATGCGGCGGTTTTCGCCATCCACGGGGTGAGCCTTCAGCGTGAAGGCATGGCCGCTCGTGAAGCTTGCGCATGTGCCGCCTCCGGTCGTCGTCTCGAAGCCTGCCTCGGCGGCGTCGATGGCGACGGTGGCGAAACGCTTCAGCGTGTCGGACTTGACGGAATTGCCGGGAAAGCGAAAGTGCTCCCATTTCTTTCCGGCGGCCGGCTGCTGGTTCGCCTTGCGCTCACCCTCGATCGTGTTTGCCGGCTTTTCGAAGTCGTAGTCTTCGATATGCCACATTGCATCGGTGAGGCTCGCCCCGCTGTCGAAGGTGTGGACGCCGTCTACGGCCTCCTCCTGGCCCTGGCGGTATTCGACCGTATCCTGCAGGCATTCGGCGTAGGCGGAAGCATTGTCGGCCAGCACCAGCGTGTGCTTTCCGTCCTCGTGCTTGAAAAAATAGAAGATGCCTTCCTCGGCGAGGAGGCGCTGGAAGAAGTCGAAATCCGTTTCGCCGAATTGCACCCGGTATTCCGAAGGATCGTAGGTAGAGTTGAGCTTCTTTTCGAAGGTGATGGCGCTGTCCGCCAAAAGCTGCTCGACGATCTCGACGGCGGTCTTTTCCTGGAAAACCTTGTGATCGGACGTGCGCTTGAGAAGCCACAGGCTGGGTGAGATGACGAGTGTATAGAGCCGGTAATCGTTGCGCGTGAAAGCGCCGGCGGAAAAGGCGGTGACGATGCCGTTGACATAGCGGCGCGTGCTGCGGGGTCTGGCCATGGAGAGCGTCACGCTCTTGCCCAGCAGATCACTTGGATCGATCGTCGCACGGGTGGACAGGGCGCTGATGGTGAATTCGAAGAGGTTGGAAATGCCTTCCTTGCCACGCGCTTCCGTCGCAAGAAAGGCATCTTTCCCAAGAGGAGTCTCCAGGGTGATCCAATGGTCCTCTTGAGCTAGGGTCGTCGCCATAGAGTCTTGCTACCCGAAGGATGTGTGCGCGGCACGCATCGACGTCGTTTGAATAGGCCGGAGGCGGGCAAGCCGCCACCGTCGAAGCCTACGGCGCGGCCCGCTTTCGCGAGAAGACCGCGCCGCGAAGGCAAATCTACCGACGTTAGATCTTCTTGCCCGTGGCAATGTTGTAACCGACAACCTTCGGGCTGGCAGTCTTGTTCTTCGCGTCGAATGCCGTGAACTTGAACTCGATCTTGGTAAAGTTGATGGAGATCGATTCCGTCGGACGGTCGCCGCCAGACGAGACGCTGTAGCCCGAGATAAGTGCGTCGGTCAGCGTGTATTCGACATAGGTGTCGCCCGGGTCGCCCGTATTTACGAGGTGGATTTCAACCTTCTTGCCTGCCGTGCCCGTTACGGACTCGGCGAAGATCGCCGTCGAGGAACTGTCGAGCGTCTTGGTGACGACGACTTCGCTGACGCTTGGCTGGCTGGATTCGCGGTTCGTGCTGGCGCCGGTGGGCGTGGAGATGCCGCGGCCAACGCCGAACTGCAGGGACTGCACGTCAATCCATTTCTTGTGGGCTTCGTGCGTCGCTTCCCCTTCGATGCCTTCGTACTTCAGATAGACTGCCATAGTTAGCTCCCTTGGTATCCTGATGGAGGTGTTGTCGATAGACGAGGACTATTAAGAATCGCCCCGGATTGCCTTCATTGTGCTGCCACGAATTCCGGCGGTTGGTCCGGCTGCACGACCGTATCGCCCGAAGTTTGCGCGTGGAATTCGAACTGGCCGTTTTCATCGAGCACGGCTTTCAATCCGCCGATCTGGCCGCCATCCGCCATGACGGCGAGAACATGCGACGAAAGCCGCGGCAGAAGCCCACGCGACAGAATGTACTCGATGTTTCGTGCGCCGCTTTCCACCTCGGTGCAGCGGCTGGCGATCGCTTCGACGAGCGTCTCGTCCCAGGTGAGCGTCGCGTTGTAATTCTCCGCGAACCGCTTGCGGATGCGGTTGAGCTGCAGCGTGACGATCTTGCGGATCACGTCGTCTGCGAGCGGGAAATAGGGCACGACCGAGCAGCGCCCGAGGAAGGCCGGCTTGAAGCTCTTGAGCAGCTCCGGCCGGATTGCCTCCGTCAGCTCCGTGACATCCGGCCGCTTGGCCGGATCGGCGTAGAGGCGGTGGATGAGGTCGGTGCCGGCATTCGAGGTCATGATGATGACGGTGTTCTTGAAGTCGATGTCGCGGCCTTCGCCGTCGCGCAGCATGCCCTTGTCGAACACCTGGTAGAACACGTCCTGCACGCCGGGATGGGCCTTTTCCATCTCGTCGAACAGGATCACCGAATAGGGCCGCCGGCGCACGGCTTCCGTCAAGACGCCGCCTTCGCCGTAGCCGACATAACCGGGCGGCGAGCCGACCAGCATCGAGACCTTATGCTCTTCCTTGAATTCCGACATGTTGATGACGGTGAGGTTCTGCTCGCCGCCATAGAGCAGGTCGGCGAGTGCCAGCGCCGTCTCGGTCTTGCCGACGCCGGACGTGCCGACCATCAGGAAGACGCCGATGGGCTTGCGCGGATCGAGCAGTTTGGCGCGCGAGGTGCGTATCGTCTCGGCGATCGCTTCCAGGGCATGCGACTGGCCGATGACGCGCTCGCGCAGCTTGTCGTTGAGGGCGAGGATCGTCTTGATCTCGTTGGAAACCATGCGGCCGACGGGAATGCCCGTCCAGTTGCCGACCACCTCGGCAATCGCCTGGCCGTCGACCGTCACGCGCATCAGCGGCGTCTCGCCCTGCAGCGCTTCCAATTCGGCCGTCAGCGTCGCCAGTTCCGCCTTCATCTCCTCGGGGGTCTTTTCGCCCGCAGGTGCGTCGTCCGGCCCGGTCAGTGCATCGTGCAGCGCGCGAATTTGCCCGACCAGGTCCTTTTCACGGTTCCACTGTTCTTCGAGCTTTTCGAGTTCCTCGGAGACGCGCACCCGCTCGTCCTTGAGATCAGCGATGCGCCCGGAATGGTCCGTGCCGATCTTGGTTTCGCGCGTCAGCACGCCGAGATCGGTGTCGATCATGTTGACCCGGCGGCGGCGATCCTCGACGACGGCCGGAACGGCGTTGCTCGCAATGGCGACGCGCCCGCAGGCTGTGTCGAGCAGGCTCACCGCCTTGTCGGGCAGCTGGCGGCTCGGAATGTAGCGGCGGGACAGCCGGACTGCGTCCTCCACGGCTTCGGCGAGCACACGCACGCCATGATGGCGTTCGAGCGTCGGGATCAGGCCGCGCATCATGGCGATGGCGGCCTCGTCGCCGGGCTCCTCCACCTTGACCACCTGGAAGCGGCGCGTCAGCGCAGGGTCGCGTTCGAAATATTTCTTGTATTCCGCCCAGGTCGTGGCGGCGATCGTGCGCATCTCGCCGCGGGCAAGGGCAGGCTTCAAGAGGTTCGCAGCGTCGTTCTGGCCGGCGGCACCACCGGCGCCGATCAGCGTATGCGCCTCGTCGATGAACATGATGATCGGTTTCGCCGAGGCCTTGACCTCCTCGATCACCTTCTTCAGCCGGTTCTCGAACTCGCCCTTCATGCCAGCGCCGGCCTGGAGCAGGCCGAGGTCGAGCGAGAGCAGTTCCACGTCCGCCAGCGCCGGGGGCACTTCGCCCGCAGCAATCTTCAGCGCAAAACCCTCGACGACGGCCGTCTTGCCGACGCCGGCTTCGCCAGTGAGGATCGGGTTGTTCTGCCGGCGGCGGGTGAGGATATCGACGATCTGGCGCGTTTCGGAATCGCGGCCGAGCACGGGGTCGATCTTGCCGTCGCGCGCACGCGCCGTCAGGTTGATCGTGTACTGGTCGAGCGCGGAACCGCTGACGACGCCGGAGCCGGACGATGCGGGCGCGTCACCGGAGGAGGATGTCGCCTTTGCGCCCGAGGCGGACTGGCCGGCCTCGCTGCTGCCCGACACGATCTTCATCAGGCCGGTCTTCAGCACCTCGGCATTGATTCGGGCGAATTGCGAGGACGCATCACGCGCCAGCGCCGACAGTGCATCGTCGCCGAGCAGGCTGACGAGGAGGTAACCGCTGCGGATCGACGTGTCGCCGGATTGCAGCGAACCATAGATCCAAGCCTCGCGGATCCATTTGACGACGTTCGGCGTCAGCGCCGGCGAGCGGCTGTTGCCGGTCTTCAGCCGGTCCAGCACCTTGGTCAGGTCCGCCAGAAGCCGGCTCGAATCGATCTCGAAATGCCGCAGGATGGCCGCGACGTCGCTGTCGGGCGTCTCCACGAGCTTCGTCAGCCAATGTTCGATTTCGACATTGTAATGGGTGCGCGAAAGCGTCAGCCCGACCGCGCCTTCGAGCGTCGAACGGCAAAGTGCGTTCAGACGCCCCACGAGTGATTGCAGATCTACGTTTAGCAAAGCGGCCCCCCAGCTTTTGCCGCGCCGACGCGACAATCCGCACCAACGCAAAAAGATGACTAGAATCAATTCATATAGGCAAGATGACGGGCAACTCTAATTCCTAGTTCCCGTAAAAGTCTACCGCCCTATCGGCCTTCAGCCGGAGAGTGCGGCATCTACGTTGGCATAGATTGGGAACAACCTTAAGAAACCACTCATTTCGAAGACCAGACGGATACGACTGTTCAGCCCGGTCAGCGACATGCGTCCGCCTGCCGCGCGAACCTTTTTTGCTGCGGAGAGAAAGGCGGAAAGCCCAGTGCTGCTGATATATTCCAGGCCCGCCAGGTCGATGATCAGGTTCACGTCGCCCCGTTCGATGATGGCGGAGAGGTGCCTGTCGAAAACCGGAGAGGTCTGGCTGTCTATCCGCCCGGTGGGCGCGACGACTAGGCTGTTTGCCTGCCGCGTCTCGGCAATGTTCATGATGATATTGACCTCGGGCTTCCTGTTGATCACTTTGTGGCGTGATGATTTCAGAAAGTTATACGACTTGCCAGAAGGTTTTTTGAAACGCTTTGGGGTGACGACGTGATGGCAGTGTCGGATGAAGCCCTTGTCGCGCATCTGCGCGCGTCGCTCTCGCCGCAGCGTTTCCCCGTCCGGCGCGAGGCCGAGCTGGAGGGCGGCGCCGGTGACGGGCGTGGGTCGATCTCCTTCTACGATCACCATTGGCCGGCCCGCTCGGTGCTCGCGATCAGCACGGCCCGCGTCGCGGGGGGCGATATCGACGCGGCGCTGCGCGCGACAGGCCTGCGCCAATTGTTGCGCGCGGTCGTCGCGACGACGCTGAGCGCGGGGCAGGCGCTGGAGGCGCTTGCGGCACACGTCGACACAGCCGGCCTCGATATCGGCCTGCTCGTTCTCGACGTGGTGTCCGGCAAGGTGTCTTATGCGGCGCGTGGAAAGGCGGCGGTGACGATCTCCGGCCGGACGAATCAGCGGGAAATGGTGTCCGGCGACGTCGCCTGGCTTGCCGCCGGCGATATCGATCCGCCCAAAGCCACTGCGCCATCGAAGGACATTGCCGGGCTTATCCGCGACGGCATCGACCGCAGCCGCTCCGGCGCCGCCTGCGCGCTGCTGTTCAAGACGCCGGGGCGCCTGGCGCAGGAGACGATCTTTTCCATCGGCAACAGCCATGGCGACATCCAGGTCGCGGCCGAAAAGGTGCGGCGCTTCCTGGAGATGCACGGCGTCGGCGAGGAGGACGTCACACGCATCGACGTCGCGCTCGACGAGATCCTCACCAACGCCGTGAATTATGGTTTCGAGGACGGCGAGGCGCACGAGATCCTGCTGTCGCTGTCGATTGCCGCGGACCGCCTGGCGATCGAGGTGCAGGACGACGGCCGCCCCTTCGATCCGCTCGGCATTCCCGAGCCGGATCTCGATGCGGACCTCGAAAGCCGCCAGATCGGCGGGCTCGGCATGCATTTCGTCCGCACGCTGCTTGACAGGGTTTCCTACTGCCGTCGTAATGGCTGGAACGTGTTGAGCATCGAAAAACAGTTGGCCAGCAGGACGGATAGGGCATCATGAACGCCGCGCGCATGGGGGATTTGGTCAAGCAGGATGCGCCGCATTGCCATGCGCCGATCCATCCGGCCGCGCTCGTTCCGACGCCCGTGCCGCATCCGGCCCTGCCGCTGGCGATCATCGGCGGCTTGCCGACAGTGCTGATTGGCAACATGCCTGCCGCAAGGGTTACGGACATGACCATTCTGTGCTCCCTGCCAGGCTGCGTTCCTGGCGGGCCGGGCATGATCAGCATGGGCTCCGCGACGGTCCTGATTGGCAACCTGCCCGCAGCGCGAATCAATGACATGACGATGCATGCGGCCTGCGTTGCGCCGATCCCGAGCCCCGTAGGGAAAATCCTGCCGCCTGGCTGCCCGACCGTGATGATCGGCGGCTGACGTGCGCCTGTCCCATTTCGAGAAACTACGGCCGGTCTGCCCCGTCTGCCGCCTGAACGGGCGGGATGCGCCGCTGGTGTTGAGTGTCGTCGAGGCGGAGGCGCATGGCGATGTCGCCAGCGGCATCCTCGGCTGCCAGGCCTGCGGCTCCGAATTCCCGATCATCGACGGCATGCCGATCATCGTGCCGGAAGTACGCCGCTTCGTGCAGGACAACCTCTTCTACCTCTTGGCGCGGAGCGACCTCACGCCCGCGGTCGAAAGCCTGCTCGGGGATGCGGCGGGGCCGGGCAGCGGCCTCGAATCGATCCGCCAGCACGTCTCCTCCTATGCCTGGGACCATTGGGGCGACCAGGATCCCGTGGCTTTTCCCCCGGTGCCGGGCGGCGGGGTGCCGGGAGCGGTGTCGCGCAATCTCACGCAGGCGCTCGATATGCTGGACGATGGGCTGCCGGACGGCCCGGTGCTCGATATCGGCTGCGCCGCCGGGCGCACCGTCGTGGACGCCGCCGAACGGCTCGGCCGCGACGTGCTCGGCATCGACCTTTCCGTGCCGCTGGCACGCACCGGCCGCCAGGCCGTGGTCGGCGGCCAAGTCGATTACGGCTTGCGCCGGATCGGCCTGGTCTATGACCGGCGCACCTATCCGCTCAGCCACGGGGCCGAAGGGCGCGGCGACGTCTGGCTCTGCGATGCGCTGGCACTGCCCTTTACCTCCGGCACTTTCGCGCTCGCCATCGGCATGAACGTCGTCGATTGTATGCGCGATCCGCGCGCGGGCCTCACCGAGATCAGCCGCGTGCTGGTGGACGAAGGCAGCGCCGTGTTGTCCGTGCCCTTCGACTGGGCGGGGCAGGTGACGCCGGTGGAGGCCTGGCTTGGCGGCCATTCGCAGCGCTCAACCCACGCCGGCAGCCCGGAGGCCATCCTCGACCTCCTGCTCTCCGAAGGGCCGCTCGCCGCCGGCAGCCTGCGGCGCACGGGCTCGGTCGGAGAAGCACCCTGGCATGTCCGGTTGCACGACCGATCCTGCATGTATTATTCCGCATATCTGGTAGTCGCTCGTAAAACGGTGGGGTAACATCCGGCCAAGCCAGCGATTCCGTGATTCCCTGCGAGGCGGGAAAACGGGTCGCCGTCGGGGGTAGGCTATGCAATTGCGACTCGTACTCAAAGGCCCGGAGCGCCTGGCGACCGGCCTGCGGGAAAGAACCGTCGAGACGGGAGCCCTCGTCATCGGCCGGTCGGAGGATGCCGACTGGGTGCTGGCGGATCCCGAGCGTGTCGTTTCCAAGCGGCATTGCCGGATCGAGCGGCAGGCCGGCGGCTTCCTGCTCACCGACATGTCCACCAATGGCGTGCTGGTCAACGGCGTGCCCTTGGGGCGTGAAGCCTCCCGCACGCTCGTTGACAAGGATGTGCTGACGCTCGGCGATGCGATCATCGCGGTCGCAATCGAGACGGCGGCGCCGGGCGTCGCGCCGCTGCCCGTCGCGGACGATCCCTTCGCGGAGGGGCCGTTCGGCTTCGACGAGCAGGCCGCGGAGGCCGTGAAGGCGGCGATCCTGCCGGATACGGCGGCAGAGAATGCCCGGGACAAGGTTGCGGTCCTACAGGACTGGTGGATACCCACGGCTGACGGCCGGCATGGCGAGCCGAAACCTGTGGATATCTCCGGGGGCATGGGGAATGCCTCGATTGCGCGTACCAATGCGGCGGGCGAGGCGGTAGCCTCGATAGCCGATACTGGGACGAATTTCGCTGCGGAGGCCCTCGGGCTGGATGCGGCGGTGTTTGCTAAGGCTGTTGAAACGGCGATGTTGGTTTTGTCCGTAGAGGAAAAGCGTAGGTTCGAGGGGCGTTTGGTTGAACTTCTTCGCAAGGAGAAGTCAGGTTGACGATCGAGCACTCTCCGGCGGGGCGGTGGTCGATCGGGATGCGCGCGGTTGTCTCGCGCCTCTTCGTCCTGTTGTGCCTGTGCCTGTTTGCGTTCGCGCTGCCGGGCTGTGGCCTCATTCCGAAGAAGCCGCCGCCGAAGGAGATCGAGATCAAGCCGGCGCCGGCGGAAGCCAGCATCGACGTCATCGCGGTCGCTTCGCCGCTGGTCAATCCGGGGCCGGACGGCCTGCCGCAACCCGTCGTCATGCGGCTCTACCAGTTGAACGCCGAGACGGCCTTCGCCAATGCCAGTTTTCGCCAGCTCTGGGAGGCGGATGCGGAGACGCTCGGGCCGACCATGCTGGGCAAGACGGAACTCTATCTGGCGCCGGCGGAGGTGCAGCGGATAAAGGCCAATATGATCGAGGGCACGACGATCATCGCGGTGGTCGTCGGGTTCCGCAATTTCGAAGAGGCAAAGTGGCGCGCCATGGTCGGGCTTCCGGGCGACAAGAAATTTAAGCTCAAGGTGGACCTGAAGACGCTGTCCGTGGAGATGGGGCCACAGGACTGAGACGGTTCGCAGAGAGGGGCAAGGTCGGTCGCGACGCGGGGATGGACCTGCGCCGCCGGCAGAGGGAAGGGTATGCATGTCGTTCGATGACAAGGTGATCTGGTCGGAGGGGATGTTTATCCGTGCCCAGCATTTCCAGCAGGAGGCTCGCCATTTCGAGCGCCAGCTGAGGGGCCGGACGAAAGCGCTCGTGCCGCATGGCTGGGGCCTGACGGAGCTGCGCCTGAACCGCGAGCTGCTGTCGATCGGCCAGTTCGCCGTTGAGCGGGCGGCCGGCGTCTTTGCCGATGGCACGCCGTTTTCGCTGCCCGACGACAGCGTGCGCCTCGCGCCGCTGATGCTTGGCGAGAACGTCCGCAACGCCGTGCTCTACCTCACCCTGCCGCTGACGGAACCGGGCGGGCGCGAGGCAGCCGACGCGGAGGCCGAACTGACGACCCGCTATACGCTCGCCGAGATCGACGTGTCGGATGCCAATAGCGGCGACGTGTCGGCAGCCCCCATCAATGTCGGCAAGCTTCGCCTGCGCTATGCGCTCGATACCAGCGACCGCAGCGGTCTCGTCGGCATCGGGCTCGCGCGCATCGTCGAGGTGCGCAGCGACAATTCGGTGGTGCTCGACGAAAGCTATGTGCCGCCGGCGATGGATTGCGCCGTCTCGCCGATCCTGTCCGGCCTGCTCACCGAGATCGTCGGCCTGCTCAACCACCGTGGCGAAGCGATTGCCGCGCGGCTCGCCGGCACCAATGTCGGCACGGCCGCCGAAATCACCGACATGATGATGCTCCAGACGATCAACCGCTGGCAGCCGCTCTTCACCCACATGGCGTCGGCCACCTTCGTCCATCCCGAACGGCTCTTCACGTCGATGATCGGGCTTGCCGGCGAGCTTGCCACCTTTACGGCCGTCGGCCACCGGCCGCGTCCCTTCCCGGTCTACGATCACGAGCGTCTGCAACTGTCCTTCGCCCCGGTGGCAGCCGCCGTGCGTCAGGCGCTGAGCGCGGTGCTGGAACGCAGCGCCATCACCATCCCGCTCGTCGAGCATCGCTACGGCATCCGCGTCGCCGATGTTTCCGACCGCTCGATCTATTCGAAATATTCCTTCATCCTCGCCGCCAAGGCCGATATGCCGGCGGAAGCGCTGGTGCGCCGGCTCGTCGGGCAGTTCAAGATCGGCGCGGCCGAGCAGATCACCGAACTGGTCAATGCCGCCCTTCCGGGCATCATGTTGCGCGCGCTCCCGGTGGCGCCGCGCCAGATCCCCTATCATACGGGCAAGGCCTATTTCGAACTCGACCGTTCCAGCCCGATCTGGAAGCAGGTCGCGGCCGGCAACGGCCTCGCCATCCATGTCGCAGGCGACTTCCCGGCGCTTGAGCTCGACCTTTGGGCCGTGAAGGACTGAGGAGGCGGGCGTGAACGATCCATTTGCCGATTTTCCGAGTGCCGACGATACGATCCGCAGGCCGCTGGGCGGGCAGCCGTCGCGCCAGTCGACGACCTTCGGGCAGGACAGCCTGCCGCGCGGCGGCTTCGGCGGCGGCGATGGCGGGTTTTTCGGCGGCCGTCCTGCGGCCAGCGAGAAGGACGACCTCGATTTCGGCCTGGATGCCTTGCCGGTCGAGCGCGCGCGCCATCGCGGCGATCCGGCAATCGAAAAGGCCTTCGAGCTTGCGGCGGTCAACCCGTTGGTGGGCGCGGCTTCGCCGCTGCTCTGGCTTGCCGGCCGGCTCAACGAGAGCGCGGCACCCGACGACATCGCCGAATTCCGCCGCCGGGTGCTCGAAGAGATCCGCAATTTCGAGACGGCGGCGATGGCGCGCGATACGCCGGACCGGCTGGTGCGCGTGTCGCGCTACGCGCTTTGCGCCGTCATTGACGACATCATCCTCAACACCCGCTGGGGTGCGACGACCGGCTGGGCGAGCCAGAGCCTGGTTTCCATCCTCTATAACGAGACCTGGGGCGGCGAGCGTTTCTATGACCTGCTCCAGCAGCTTCTCCAGCAGCCGGAACAGAATATCGACGTGCTCGAACTGATGGCGATCTGCCTGTCGATCGGCTTCAGCGGCAAATATCGCGTGATGGACGGCGGGCAGGGGCAGTTCGCCCGGCTGCGCCAGGACCTCTACCGCGTCATCCGCCGGGTGCGCGGCCCCTACGAGCGCAACCTTTCGCAGGTCTGGCAGAGTGCGGCCGCACCGCACCGCGCGCCGCGCAGCATGGCGGCCCCGTGGCTGGCGGCACTGGTGCTGCTGGCGCTTCTCGCCGTCGTCTGGGCGTTTTCCTCGATCAGCCTGCGCTCCAGCATGGAGCAGACCGCCTCCGAGATCGCCGCACTGGTCCCGGCCATCCCGCTTCTGGTGGAGCAGGCCGGCATCCCGACCATTCCCGACCCCGTGCCGCCGGTGCGCAAGACGCAGGTCGAGCGGCTCTCCGAAGCGCTGGCGCCCGAAATCGCCGATGGTCGCGTCGAGGTCGCAAGCGTCGGCGAGCTGGTGGTCATCCGCATGCTGAAGGCCTCCTTCCCCTCCGGCGGCACCGACCTGTCACTCGGCGAGGAGCCGCTGATCACCCGCATCGGCGATGCGCTGAACGCTGAAAGCGGGAAGATCGCCGTTGTCGGTCATACGGACAATACGCCCGTCGGGGCGGGAAGCCCGCTCGGCGACAATATGGCGATCTCGCTTGCCCGTGCCCGCTCCGCCGCGCAGATGCTGCAACGCCATGTCGACGACCCCGCGCGGGTGAGCTTCGAGGGCCGCGGCGCGAACGATCCGCTGATCGCCAACAACAGTCGTGAAAACCGGGCGCGCAACCGCCGCGTCGAATTCCAGATCCCCGCGGAAAAGACCCCATGAGGCCGTGGCTGCTCATTCTCTGGCTTCTCGGACTTGCGGCCGCTGCGGCCGCGAGCTGGTTCCTGGCGAAGCAGCCTCTTGTCGCCGATCCCGATCTCGGGCTTTTGTTGTCGCTTCTGCCGGTGGTTGTCTGGGCACTGTTGCCGGTCGTCTTTTCGCGCCTGTTTTTCCGGCGCTCGACGCCTGAAACGCCGGCATTGCGCGATCTGCGCCGCCAGGTCGGCGCCTTCCTCGCCGATCGGGGCCTGAAGGGCCGGCGCGGGCGCTATTCGGTGCCGTTCTTCCTGATCGTCGGCCCGGCCGGCAGCGGCAAGACCTGCCTGCTCGAAAGTGCGGAAATGCGCCTCGGCATGCCGAAGACCATCGGCCCCGCCAACTGGTGGGTCGGGCCGGATGCCGTCTTCGTCGAGGCGCAGGTGTCGGACGATGCCGGCGAACTCTTCCGGCTGCTCCGCGCCGTGCGGCCGAAACTTCCCGTCAACGGCATCATGCTCGTCGTCAGCCCGGCCGATCTCGTGCTGGCCGACCAGCTCGAACAGCGCATGACCGCCGAGACGATCGCCGCTTGGTTCCGCCAGGCCGACGAGATGCTGGACCAGACGCTGCCCGCCTATGTGCTCCTGTCGCGCACCGATCTCGTGCCCGGCTTCCAGGAGATTTTCGAGCGCATCGAGCCGGCCGACCGGGCGCAGCCCTGGGGTTTCGCCCTGCCGCACGACGCCAGGGAGCCGAAGACCGTCGATGCGCTGCATGCGGAGATCGACGCGGGTTTCGGCGACATGGTCGAGACCATGCGCAAGCGCCATATCGAACTGCTGTCGAAGGAATCCGAGCCGATCCGCAGCAGCCACATCCACGGTTTTTCCGCGCAGATCGCCGCGATCCAGCGCATCGTCATGCCGCTCATCGACGCGATGACGCCGCTGGGCAACGGCACCTGGCGCGGCGTGCTGCTGCGCGGCATCTTCATGACGAGCGCGCGGCAGGAAATGCTGTCGATCGACGCCCTGCTACCGGAACTGTCGCGCCGCTTCGCCATGCCGCGCAGCGGCATGATGCCGCCCGATCTCGGCGTCGATGACGAGCTGAACCATGGCTATTTCATCAGCGGTGCCGTGAAGAAGGCGATCCTGCCGGAGGCCGGCCTGGTGCTGAAGGACCGGCAAGGCGCCTCGCGGTCGACCCTCTACTGGCTGCCGATCGCCGCGACCGTCATTGCCTGCGCTGCCGGCGGCTACGTGCTGTTCTCGACCTTCGACAACGAGATCCGCCTGCGCCGTCAGGTGCAGGAGGCGATCGGCGACGCGGCACCGCTGAAAGGGCCGCTGCGCCGGGCCGATGTGCCGGTGCTGCTTTCCGCCCTGCAACGGCTCGATGCCGTCGGCGTGATGCTGGACGGGCAGCGCCCGGTTCCCACCTACGCCTTCTGGCTCGACAAGCGGGCGATGCTCAGCGACGGCATTGCGGACGCGAAACGTGCCGTGCGGGCCAATGCACTGCTGCCGGAAGTCACTGCCTGGCTTCAGGCCGACCTCGTCGACGACAACAACGACACAGCTGCCCTCAAGGACCTGGTCGCCCTTGCCGACAATCCGGCATCGCCGCAGCTCAAGACCTGGCTCGAAAAGCGCGCGCCGACGATCGCCGGGGATCGGGATGGCGAATTCGTCGTCCGCGCTCTGGAGGCGATCGACGAGGCTGGCGGGTTTACCATCGACCGGGCCTATGTCGACGCGGCGCGCAGACGCATCGCCTATCGGGAAAGCCTGACGTGAGCGTGCGGGCGAGATTGCGGAAATTCGGGCGCACGCTGCGCCGCCCCAGCGTCATCCTGACCATCGTTGTCGTGCTTCTGGCGCTTCTCATCTGGTTTATCGGCCCGCTGATCGGCTTCGGCGAGGTGCGCCCGCTCGGATCCGCCGCCGCCCGCCTCACGCTGCTCCTGCTTCTGGCGCTCGCCTGGGGCGGCCTCGGCTTCCTGATGCGCACCAAGCGCAGCAGCGAGGAGGCTGCGCTGATCGCGGCTTTGCGCAAGCAGGAAGAAGAGGCGGCGGACCGGACGGACCGCAACCGGGCGGCGGTCGACGCCGAGATTTCCGCCTTCCGCGATGCCGCAGCCCGGGCAATGAGCCTGCTTCGGCGCGGCCATGGCGATCTCTTCGTCAGCGCGCGGTATGCGCTGCCCTGGTACATGCTGCTCGGCGCGGACGGTGCCGGCAAGACCTCGCTGGTGCGCGCCAGCGGCCTGACACTGCCCTTCGAAAGCGACGGCGCGGTGGAGGCCCCCTCCGCCCGTTTCCACATCAGCGACCAGGCCGTGCTGGTGGAGTTTTCCGGCCGGCTTACCGGCAGCGAGGCGCCCGAGGCGCGCCAGCTCTGGCAGCAGGCGCTGCAGCACATCCGCCACCTGCGCTCGCGCCAGCCGGTCAACGGCATCGTCGTGACGGTCAGCGTCGATGAACTGCTGGCCATGCTGCCGGAACAGGCCGTCGCCTATGCCACGGCTATCCGCCAGCGGCTCGACGAGGCCGTCCAGCACCTGCGTGCCAATGCGCCGGTCTATATCGTCGTCACCAAGCTCGACCGGGTCGTCGGCTTCGAGGAGATTTTTGAGGACCTGACGACGGAGGAGCGTGCGGCCGCCTTCGGCATCCCGATCGCGCCGGATCTTGGCGGCGATGCACGCGGCCCCGCCGAAGCGCTCGACCGGGGTTTTGCCGGCCTCGTCGAACGCATCGCGCAACGCCAGTTCGTCTGCCTGCAGGAGGAGCCGGACGAGCTGCGCCGTCGCCGCACCTTCGAGTTCCCCGCACAATTCGCCCTGCTGCGCGAGCGCATCCAACCCTTCGTGCAGCAGCTCGCCACGCTGCACCGTTTTGGCGCGGCGACGAACATGCGCGGCGTCTTCTTCGTTTCCTGCCGCCAGACCGGCGACAATGTCGATGCGCTGGCGGGCTCGCTCGCGCCGCTGTTCGGTCGTAGCCCCGCCACGCTGGCGCTTGCGCCGGATCCGGGCGCGCGCCGCGTCCGGCCGTTCTTTCTCTTCGGGCTGCTGCGCAAGGTCATCCTGCCGGAGGCCGATCTCGGCGGCCTGACGCGGCCGGCCCTTGTGGCCGCCCGCTTCAAGGACCTGGCGATCAACACGTTGCTCTGCATCGCCGCCTTCACCGTGCTCGCCTTCTGGTGGCTCGGCTTCAGCGACGGGCGCGCCTATGTGGCCAGTGTCACCGACCAGACGACGGCGGCGCGCGGGCGCATCGCCGAGGCGGTGCCGGCCGGCAGCCTCTCGACACGTTTCGAGCCGGTGCTTGCGGTGCTTGACCGGCTGGCGACACTTGCCAAGGAGGAGCCACGCGGCGCGACCTTCGGCCTCTACAGCCCGTCCTCGGTGCAGGGCGAGGCGCGCAAGGCCTATGACAAGGCGCTCGCCAACCTGTTCCTCCCCTTCGTCTGGCAATATCTGCGCCAGGGCCTGGCGAACCAGCAGACGCCCGCCGCCCTGCGCTTCACGCAGCTGAAATTCTACCTGATGCTGACCGGCGAACGCCCGCCCGGCCGCGAGACGGCAGCGCTGCTCGGCCCCGATTTCGCGGCGAACTGGATGCTCTACGATCGCAGCGATGCGGTAGACCAGCGCATCGCCGACCACTTCTCCGAGCTTGCCTCGGTCGCCATCCCGACACCCTCCGCGGACGGCGCGCTCATCGAAAACGCGCGTGCGCGGATCACTGACTATAGCCTCGCACGGCTCGCCTACGACATGGCCGAGACCTACCCGGCGGTGAAGGGGATGGCGATGTGGCGGCCAGTCGACCATATGGGGCTCGCCGGTCCTGAGGCACTGGCGCGGGTGAGCGGCGCGAGCTTCTTCGATGGCATCGAGGGCATCTACACCAAGAACGGTTTCGGCGTGATGATGCGCGCCTCGGGGGACGCGGCACTGGCGCTCGCCGCCGACCTCTGGGTGATGGGCAAGCCGGACACGGCGCTGGACCGCGAACGCGAGGCCGGCCGCATCCGCGACGGCCTGGCCGATCTCTACCGCGTCAACTACATGAGCCGCTGGGACAGCCTGCTCGCCGATCTCGGCATTGCCGGCGAGACCGATCCGCGGCGCCTCGCCGATGCCGTGGCGATCGTCGCCGGCAACCCTTCACCCGCCAAGGAACTCTTCGTCGCCATCGCGGCCGAGGTGGACCTGACGGACCTCACGTCGAGCGCAGCGGGTGCGATCGAAGCTATGGTCGCCGAGCAGTTGACGCAGGTGACGAAGACCGTCCGCGCGCCCCGCCGCGTCGTCAACGTGCCGCAGTCGGTGACCGATCATTTCAAGGTCTTTCGCGAGGCGGTCGTTGCCAAGGCGGAAGGCCAGCAGACGCCTGTCGACGACATGCTGGCGGCGCTGGAACCCCTCTACCGGCAGCTCAACCATGTGGCAGCCGGCGGCGATGTGCTGGAACTCGGCACCGAGCCGCAGACGCTGCTCAGCCAGCTGACCGACCGCAACGGCAAGCTTCCGCCGAGCGTGCAGCCGTTCTTCGCCCGCATTCTCAGCCAGGTCGGCGCGGTGACGGGGGGAAGCTCGCGCGAGCGGCTGGCGGAAATCTGGACCTCGACGGTGCTGCCGCTCTGCACCGCGACGACGATCGGCCGCTATCCCTTCGACACCGAGAGTATCAACGATGCCTCGCTCGACGATTTTTCGCGGCTCTTCGGGCCGCAGGGTGCCATTGCCGGGTTCCGCAACGACTACCTGAAACCCTATATAGACCGGACGACGAAGCCTTGGCGCTGGAAGGCCGGCCAGCAATTCGGTCTCGGTTTCCCCGATGCCGTGCTCGCGGCCTTCGAGAAGGCGGATGATATCGAGACGGTCTTCTTCGCCGGGCAGGAGAAACCGAATGTCGATTTCACCGTCGAGGTCGGCAAGCTCGATGCGACCGCGCGGGCCTTCCTGCTCGATATTGGCGGCAAGGTGGCCAGTTACAGCCACGGCCCGCCGGCGGGCACGCAATATCTCTGGCCGCCGGAAAACCTGGTGGCGGGCGCCTCCATGTCGATGACGCCCGAGGTCGCCGGCCAGCGCAATATCCTGACGGAGCAGGGCGCCTGGGCGCTCTTCCGGCTTTTCGACCAGGGCCGCAAAGTCGACAAGAACCCGACCGACGTGGTGACCTACCAGTTCCGGGTCGGCAACCGGGCCGTTCTCATGCGGCTGACGGCACCCGCGACCCGCAATCCGTTCGCGCGCGATACGTTGTCCGATTTCAAGTGCCCCACCCTATGACGAGGTCCCGACGGTTCCTTGACAGGGTGAGAAGGAGTACGCCAATGTCCGCGCAACCGCCGGGATGCCGTTACGAATCGACAAGGCGTTGGAGAGGGGTTCGGCCAGCCCATGTCGGATGATCTGCTCGTCCACTATAACCGCGAACTTCTCAGCATCCGCAGGGCCGCCGCCGCCTTTGCCGCGGAAAACCCGCGCATTGCCGGCCGGTTGCGGCTGTCCGAGGATGCGATCGAAGACCCGCATGTCGGCCGCCTGATCGAGGCCTTCGCCTATCTCACCGCCCGCGTGCGGCAGAAGATGGACGACGATTTTCCCGAGCTGACCAATGCCATGCTCGGCATCCTCTATCCGCATTTCGACCGCCCGATCCCCTCCATGTCCATCCTCCAGCTCGACCCGAAGGTCGAGCTTCAGGAGCCACATCACGTACCCGTGGGCACTTTGCTCGATACCGAGCCCGTCGACGGCGAGCGCTGCCGCTTCTCCACCTGTTTCGACGTCACGTTGCACCCGGTCGTCGTTCGTTCCGCGACGCTGACCGGCCGTCCCATCACCGCGCCGGAGACGCCGCAGGCGCACAATGCGGCGGGTTGCTTGCGCCTCACGCTGGAAATGGCCGGCGAGGGCCTCGATTTTTCGAGCTATAATCCCGGTCGCCTGCGCTTCTTCCTGCGCGGCCAGCCGCAGTTGGTCTATCCCCTCTACGAGCTTCTGTTGAACGACGCGGTGGCTGTCGCCTTCGCCGAAGGCGCAAACGACCGCAATCCGGCGATGCTCGATGCTTCGGCGCTGTCGCCCGGCGGTTTCGGCCAGGACGAGAGCATGTTGCCCTATCCGCAGGCCTCGCACCCGGCCTACCGGCTGCTCACCGAATATTTCGCCTTCCCGGAAAAGTTCCTGTTCGTCGATCTCGCTTTCCCGGACGCGGCCCGCCTTGCCGGCAAGGGCCGCACGCTCGACGTCTTCATCTATCTCAACCGTTCCGTGCCGAGTCTCGAACGTTCGCTCACGGCTGCCGCCTTCGCGCTCGGCTGCACGCCGATCGTCAACCTGTTTCCGCAGGCGGCCGAGCCGATCAAGCTCGACCGGACCGTCACCGAATACCGCGTCGTGCCCGATAGCCGCCGGCTGCATGCGCTGGAAGTCTACAGCATCGAAGGCGTCTCCACCGTAACCGCCGAAGGCGACGCGCGGGCGCTGCTGCCGTTCTACGGAATCCGCCACGGCGCCGATGGCGAGGCGCTGCGCGGCGAGGAACGGTCGGCCGCCTGGTGGCTTTCCCATCGCCGGCAGGCCGAGGAAGAGAACCCCGGCAGCGAGGTGTTCCTCTCGCTCTCCGATCCGGATTTCAACCCGAAGGCCATTGCCGACGACGTGCTTTCGGTGGAGACGCTCTGCCTCAACCGCAACCGGCCAGAGCGTCTGCCCTTCGGCGGCGGCCAGCCGCTACTGCGCATGGTCGAGCCGGTGCCGATGGTGAAGACCATGCGTCTCCTCACCGTGCCGACCCCGACGATCCGGCCGCATTATGGCCAGGGCGGGCGCTGGCGGCTGATCTCGCATCTGGCGCTCAACCATCTCTCGCTCGTCTCGGATGGCGGCGTAGAGGCGTTGAAGGAAATCCTGCTGCTCTACGATTTCCGCAATTCCGCCGAAACCCGCGCCCTGATCGACGGCATCACGGCGCTGTCATCGCAAAGCGGTACGGCGCGTGTCAGGAGTTTTGGCCAAAGCGCTTTCTGCCGGGGGGTCGATGTGACGATGACCTTCGAGGAGAGCAATTTCTCCGGCAACGGCGTCTTCCTGATGGCCAGCATCATCGAGCGCTTCCTGGGTCTCTATGCGAGCGTCAATTCATTCTCACGGCTCACCGCCCTGGTGAGGGGGCGAAGCGGAAAGCTGAAGACATGGCCGGCACGGGCAGGCGATCGAATTCTTCTCTAGTTGCGAGTGTCTTTGAGGCACCGCAGGCTTTCGAGCTCTTCCAGATGGTTCGCCTGCTGGAGGCGCTCGGCGCCGAGAAGGGGCGTGACGTTTCGCATCAGCCGGTCGATCCCGTCGGGCAGGGCGTGGATCCAGAGCGCGCGGCGCTAAAAATCCGCTCGTCGGTGCCACTCGGTTTCGCCTCTGCCGAGGTTCTCTCCGTGCGCAGGCCACGTGGTGGCGGGCCGGTCGAGATGACGCAGACGCTGGTCGGTCTCACAGGCCCTTCGGGAGTGCTTCCGCATGCGCTGAGCGAACTCGTGCAGGTAAGCGTGCGCGAGCGCAATTTTGCGCTGCGCGAATTCTTCGACGTCTTCAACAACCGGCTTTCCGGGTTGCTTTACAACGCCTGGGCAAAATACCGTCCCGCCATCGAGCGTGAGCGGGCGGCCCAGCTTGGCACCGCCGCCACCATCGACCATGCGTTGAAATCCCTCGTCGGGCTTGGGCTTCCGGCGACAGCGAACCGGACGCATATCGGCGATCACGCCTTCGTCTTCTTCGGTGGCCTGCTTGCCCGGCAGGGCCGCTCCGCCACGGCGATCGAGCGGGCGCTCTCCGGCGCGCTCGGCCACAGGCTGCGCGTCGAGCAGTTTTCCGGGGAATGGTATCCGATCGCGTCTTCCGACCGCACGCGCCTGCCTGACCGCGCCCAGCCGAAGGGCGCCTTCGCGCGTCTGGGCGACGACGCGGTGATCGGCACGAAGACCTTCGACATCCAGTCCGCCGTGACGATCTGCCTGGAGGCGCTGGATTATCCCGCCTTCCGTTCGCTGCTGCCGGATGGAAAACGCGCGCGCCTGCTCACGGACCTTGCTGCGGGCGCACTCGGCGCCGACAAGATGTTCAACATCCGCTTGGAACTAAAGCCCGACCAAGTTCCGGCGTTGCAACTCGGCGGGCATCGCGAAGAGCCGAAGGCAAGCCGTCTCGGCTGGAACACCTGGCTCCAGCCCGCCCGCCCGCGCCAAAAACCCGCTTCCATCCAATTCCGCCCGCCGCCACATTTGCGCTAGTTAGGATTTTTCATGAACGACTGGACCAACGGCTACGTTTCCGACATCGAATATCTGCCCGGATTTTATGTCGAGCAGACGCCAGCACATATGGATGTGGCCTGCCTGTTGCGCGGCATCGAGCCGCCGGTCGAGGAGGGCGCGCCCTTCGCCTATTGCGAGCTGGGTTGCGGGGTCGGCGAGACGGCGCTGACGATCGCCGCGGCCAATCCGCAAAGCAGCGTCTGGGGCTTTGATTTCAACCCGGCCCATATCGCAAGAGGCCGCGCGCTTGCTGACGCCGGCGGGGTAGGCAACATCCGCCTGGAAGAAGCGTCCTTCGAAGACCTCGCCGATGGCGGTTACGCTGGCCTGCCGATGTTCGACTATATCGCGCTGCACGGCGTCTGGAGTTGGGTCAGCACGGAAAACCGTGGCCATATCGTTCGCTTTGCCGCGCGTTATCTGAAGCCCGGCGGGCTGCTCTATGTCACTTATAATGCCCTGCCACGCTGGACGTCGTCGATGCCGATGCAGCGGCTGGTCAGCCTCACCGCGTCGCTCGACAATGATCGCAGCGACCGACGCGTGCTGCGCGGGCTCGACATGGCGCGCGCCTTTTCCGCCGCCGGCGCCGACATGATCTCGATCGACATGCTCGACCGACTGGATACGGAGCGGGCGGATGGCACCGCTTACCTCAGCCACGAATATTTGAACGCGCATTGGGCGCCCTGCTACCAGATCGACGTTGCGCGGGATCTGGCGGAGGCGAAACTTTCCTTCGCTGCGACCGCCAATCTCTTCGAGAACTATCCAGACCTTTCCATGACCGCCGAACAGCGCAGTCTCGTCGAGGGTTTTCCTGAGGTCTATGCCGAAACCGCCAGGGATTTTTTCCTTGTCCGCAGCTTCCGCCGCGACATTTACATGCGCGGTGCTCGACCGATCGCGCCACGGCGGTTGGAGCAGCGGCTTGCGGCCCGCGGGCTCTGCCTCGTCGTGCCACCGTCTGAGATCAAGCTGGCAGTGAAGGTGCCTGTCGGTGAGGCGGCTCTCAATGAGAGTTTCTACCGCCCAGCCCTGGATGCCCTTGTCGCACGCCCGATGACGATCGGTGAACTCAGGAGCCTGCCGGAGGCGGACGGTTCGAGCGCTACTGAGCGCGAGGTACTGGGTATGCTGATCGGCTCGCGCCAGGCGATGGCACTGCCGAATGCTGTGACGGAGGAGGGGGTGGCCTCGGTACGGCGTTACAACCGCGCCCACCTGCGTATCTGCGCCGACGAGGCGCGTGCCGTCTGCGCGCTGGCCGCCGCCGGTCTTGGCTCCGGTATCACAGTGCGCCTGTTCGAAATGCTGGCCTACGAGGTGCTGGTCGATGGCGCCGAGCCGGAGGCCGACGCGGTGACAACTGCCATTCACGCCCAGTTGCAGGAGCGCGGCGACCGTCTGCGCAACGGCGGCGTGCCGATCGAGGACGATGCGCAGGCGCTGCGCGTCATCCGGGAGAATGTCGAAATGATCATTGCCGTGGCCCTGCCGATGTGGCGGCGGGTCGGCGCGATCTAGCGCCATGGGCGACGGCGTGCCGCCGGTTTGGGAGGTGCTGCGCGGGCGTGGCCCCGTCCTGGTCTACCGATCGCGGATCGGGGAGGGCACGCCCGTCGTCGTCAAGCGGGTGGTGGAGGTGCAGGACACCGGGGCCTTGCGCCGGTTCGAGCGGGAGCGCCGGTTCACGCATCTCCTGCCGCATCCCGCGCTGCCGCGACTTCTTGGCGAGGGCGAAAACTGGATCGCCTTCGAAGCGCTGGAAGACGCGCTGCCTGAGCCGCCGGTCGTGCCTTCCGTGGTCGCGGCATTGCTTTCTCGCCTAGCCGATGCGCTTGCCTACATCCACGCTCGAGGCGTGGTGCATCGCGATGTGAAGCCTGCGCATGTGCTATTTCGCGGCGAGACGCCGGTGCTTATCGATTTCGGCATTGCCGGAACGCCCGGCGACGATCTCCAGCGTGAAGAGCTTTCCGGCACGCCGGCCTGGATGGCGCCCGAGCAGCTTACCGGCGGAGCCGTCGGGCCGGAAGCGGACCTATGGTCGCTCGCAGCCCTCGGCCTGTTCCTGCTGACGGGGCAGAAACCCTATTCCGGCGATGCGGAAGCTGTGGTGTGCCGGCGGATCGCCGGAGAACAGTCGGCATTCGCGGTTCCGGATGCCTTGGAACACGACGAGCCCGACCTGCTGCGTCTGCTGCGGACCGGGTTGGGGGAAGCGGCGAAACGTCCGTCCGCCGCAGATTTCGTGCGGCTGCTGGCGGTCAGGCGATTACCAGGTTGACGGCGGGATGCAGCTTCTTGAGGTTCGGCAGGGATTTCGACTGCCACGGAATCTGCGTGCTGCCCTTGACCATCAGGCCGGTGCCCGGCTGCTTGCGCACGTCGATGGTGAATTTCGCGAGCAGGTTGATGCCGGAGGAGTTCAGAAATTCGAGCCCGGACAAATCGAGCGTGATGCTCTCCGGCTTCTCGTCCAGCACCTGTTTCATGAGGTCGAGGATGGGCGCATAGGCTTCCGTACCGGAAAGGCGCATCGTGCCTTCGTAATGGATCGCCGAACCCTCGCTCCAGACCCTATATTCGTTTGTCTTGATTTCCATTTTTTACAATCAACTCCCGGTAATATCTGCTCAAACGATCTCGAGGGCGGCGTAGGTTTCGAGGCGCATTGTATCCGGCTCAGTCGCCGGTTGAAAACGCCAGCCGAGACGCGCGCCATAGTCGCTCATTAAGGTGAGCAGGCCAAGGCCCGAGCCGCTCGAATTCATGTTCTCCGCATTTTCTTCGATGCGTTCGATGAGAAGCTCGCCCGGATCGCGCGTCGTCAGTTCGGCGAGCAGCGCCTGGAATTTTCCGGCCGTCTCCTGGGTGATCACGTTGCTGATACGGATCTCAAAGGAGGCGCCGTCAAGCGAGGCTTCCAGCGTGATGCCGTTACCATGGCGGAATTTCAGCGCGTTTTCCAAAAGCTCGTTCGTCAGGTAGCCGATCGAGTGACGCGCTTCGTTATAGTCGCCGCCCTTCTCCACCCGTTGCAGGGCGAAGAAGTCGCCCAGGAACTCCGAGGTAACGCCGCAATGCTGCCAGGTGAGGTCGAGCGGACCGTCGGCAAGACGGATGCGGTTCTTCAGCGCGCCGGCGCCATTGGTGAATTCCACCTGTCCGAATGTGGCTTCCATGACCTTACCTGTGTTTCATGACGACGAGCGTGATGTCGTCGTGGATTTTCTGCGTGCCGATATGCGCCATGAGATCGGCGATGATGCCATCCTTGATCTCGTCGGCGGTTTCCCTGCGGCGTTTCTTGGCGCTCTCGCACAGCCGGTCGAACCCGAAGAGTTCGCCCCCGGGGCTTTCCGCCTCGGTAACACCGTCCGTATGCAACACGATGACATCGCCGGTATCGAACGGGAATTCATGCGTGGAGATGAACGGGCCGATGTCGCTTTCAAGGCCGATCGGGAAGCCGAGGTCGACGGTATCGATGCGCTCGACCTCGTCATTGTCGCGCAGCACGAGCACTTCCTCGTGCTGGCCCGACAGGGTCATCTTGCGATCTGCGTAGTCGAGGAAGGCGAGCGAAAGATGTTTGTCGGTCTTGGTGCGCTGGATGTTCTTGAAGACGGCGCGATTGAGGACTTCCAGGAATTCGCGCGGGTTCTCGTCGCCCTGTTCCTGGAGCGCGCGCGCCACGGATTGCACCATCAGCATCAACACGCCGCTTTCGAGCCCGTGGCCCGTCACGTCGCCGATACCGACCTTCATGCGCCGATCGTCGTGCAGCACGTCGAAATAGTCGCCGCCCACTTCGTCGGCTGGCTCCATGTAACCGGAAACGTCGATGCCCTTGATCTCGTCGAGCTCGTCGCGCCGCGGCAGCACCATCATCTGGATCTGCCGCGCGACGTCGAGCTCGGCGCCAAGCCGCAGGTTCTCGCTCTTCAGCTTGGCATTCAGCGCGTTGATTTCGCCATTGGCGGTTTCGAGCGCTTTCGTGCGCACAGCCACCAGGTTTTCAAGATTTTCCGTGTGGTAGCTGATCTCTTCCGCCATGCGGTTGAAGGCGATGCCGACCGCGGCCACCTCGTCGCGCGCGGGAATGGCCACACGGACGGAGTAATCCTTGTTCTGCAAGCGCTGAGCCGCCTCGACCAGTGCCCGAAGGCCGGCGGTGATTCGGCCGGAAATCGCGAAGACGGCGCTGAGAACGACCAGCAGTGAAAGGATGACGGTGCCGATCTGCCAAGTTACGACCTGGCGCGTCTCGTCGGAAATGCCCTGCTTGGCTGCAATCAGCGAGGCATAGATCTCGTGTTCCGGAACCATGAAGCCGAGCGACATGACTTCGCGGGTGACGGGGACCTTGCCGGTATAGAGGTTCTCCGCCTCGAGTTGCTTGAGCAACACGACATAAGGCACGTCCTCACCGTTCTCCTTCAGCGTCACATTGGTGAGCACGGTCTCGGTTGTTGACGGCATGGCGAGCGAAGCGATGGCGGCCTGATTGCTGTGCGCCAGCCGCCGGTCGAAGCCGCTTTCATTGTTTATCTTGACGCCGAGCGTCTTCTCGCCCTGTTCGGTGACGGCAAGCACGTTGCCGTTCGACATGGTGAGGAACGCGAAGCCCGTCTCTGCGATCTTGACGCTCTTGACGATATCGGCGAGCTGGTCGAGCGTCAGGTCGACGCCGACGATGCCGTTCAGGTCCTTGCGGTCGGGTGTCGCCAACGGCTGGAAGAAGCTGACGATGATCTTGCCCGTGATGCCGTCGAGATAGGGCGACAGCATGGTGATCTGGCTGTCGACGGGGCGCTCCGTCGGTGTGGCGAGCCACGACTGCCACGTCTCGTAGAGGCCGGGGAAGTAGAAGTCCCACCAATTCGTCTCATTGTGGCCCGGATAGACCTTGTCGAAGACCGAGCCCTGGTCGTTGTAGGGCGTCGAGCGCAGGATCGGGTTTGCGCGGGGGCCGATATAGTACATCTGCAATTTCGGCGGACCGGCCGAAAGGAAGCTTGGGCCGACGAGGTTGAAAATGGCGCTTTCGCGCACGGTTTTCATCGCCTCCGGGGTCGGCTGCTTGTTTTCGTCGAGCAGATAACCCCAGACGGTGACAGCCGAAGCCTCGCCTGCCTGGTTCTGCCACCAATTGCCCGCCTGGTTATAGGTAAGCGGGGTGGTCACACCATCGGTTTGAAGCTGCTGGCCAAGCTTGTCGGACAGCGCAGGATTGTCGATGAACGTCTGCATCGACCCGGCAAGGCCGGTCACTTCCGCATGGTAACGGTCGAGCAGGAGGTCGGTGCGCTCGACCGTCGTCTCGAGATAGTTCTGCAGATATTCGATGTTCGCCTTTTCGAGACCGCGACCGACCTCGTCCATCGCATTGGTGGAGAGGCGATTGACGTTCCATAGCGCGATGCCGCCGGCAACCAACAGGTCCACCAGCACGGCGCCGCCGACGACCAGCACGAATTTCGCGCGGAACGACGTCAGTGAAAATCCCCAACGCGAGGGTGGTGTCCCTGCAATCTCGCTCATCGCGGCTTGCGTCCCGATGCCACCCAGACCGGCCAGCCGGCATAACCGCCGGGATGAAGGGCAGCAGCAATGTGATCTTCGAAGCCGCGGCGGAATTTTTCGACGAAGGCGGCGTCATCACCGCGTTTTTCCGACATGCCGCCTGCGAACATTTCTTCCCAGGCCATGATCATGTCAGCGAAGGCTTGTGCGTCCCCGTCGCGGTTGGTCACCATGAAGCTTTCGATGCGAAGGTCCTCAAGACCTGCACGTTGCAGGGCCTGGTAGCTCTTCGGACCGAATTCGAGGTCCATGTCGAAATCCGCGAAGAGTTTCGAGAGTTGTTCGTAGGTCCACTCGATGGAGGGACCGCGCGGTTCGCCGAGGCACTGGGAGATTTTTTCGTTGGTGACGTAGACACGGCCGCCCGGCTTGCAGATGCGCACGAGCTCGTTGACGATCATTTCCGGCTTGTTGAAGATCTGCAGTGCGTGGCGGCAAGAAACGAAATCGAACTGGCCGTCTTCCAGCAGCATCTCGGCGGCGTCGCCGTAGATATACTCGATGCCGCCGATGTCGAATTCACTGGCGACCTGGCGGGCATAGGCGAGGCTCGACTTGGAATGGTCGAGTGCCACGATGCGCGACGGCGAAAACTCCTTGGCGACCAGCACCGCGAAGTCGCCGATGCCGCAGCAGATGTCGGCCATGGTCATGCCGGGCTCCAGCCCATGACGCGGCAAGATGGCGCGTTCGTGCTTCCAGGTGAGCTTCGTCTGGGTGCGTAGCACCGGCACGAAGCCGCCTTCTTCGAGGAAAGCCTGGCCGGGATAGAACTCGCTGTCATATTCCTCGACGACGATTTTCGGGTTCTTCGCCGTGAGTGTACCGAATTTCTTCGTTGACCAGCCGATCACGCTCGACGTGATGATGGTGATCTTGATGTCCGGCCGTTCTTCCGCCGCTTTCAGCAAGGCACCCGCAAGCGAATGGAATGCCACGTTGTTGAGGCGCACGAGGCGTTTCACGTTTACGTAGAACGTTCCCCTGATCGAGGCGAGCGACGTTTCCAGAAGCTTGACGCAATCGGCCATCTCGGCGGCGCGCTGCGGCCGCATCGAGCCTGCAAGTGCGAGCTCCTGGTTGTTCTGGTCGAAGGAAACCTTGTAGGTCTGGACAAGCTTTTCGGCGATCATGGTGCACTGGCCTCGAGCGTGAGTTCGGCGATGAGACGGATGGCGTTTCCGTCGGCTGGTTCAATGGAGAAGCAGGCGGCGTAGTCGACTGCGAGTTCGAGCAGGCCGATATTCGGCTGCAATGGCCCGTCGGAAAACAGCGCGTTGTGGTAGCGCGGCGAAACGTCGCCACCGTTGAGGACGACGACCGCATCCCGATAAAAACCTTCTGTTTCCGTATCGACCGGGATGGTGAGGGCGATCCGGTCTTTCGCGCCATTGCGCGAAACGGAGCAAACGAAGCTGCCGGTCGGTGCATGGAGACGGTACACGGTTTCCAGAAGCTCGTTGAGCGCCGAGGAGAAAAGATTGGAGTAAAGCAGCGAATCACTACGGTTGTGACTGATCATGCGCGCGAAATAGGTCGACAGCCGGTCGCAATATGACCAGTTTGAGGTGAAACCAGCCATATCCATATCGAATTCCAGAAGCAGCGTGAATTCGCCTGCCTCCGTCTGCCCTGCACCCAGATCCATTCGCCCCTGCCTCATGATTTCGTAAGGGGGCATCACGGCCGCGCGCTTACATATCTTTCAGGAAAAACCTAAACTATGTAATGTCCGAAGTGCGGGCGATGCGCATGGCAGCCAGCGGAGATCGACGTTAGCGATATGATATCGCGGGTTGCGCCGTCCCCTCCGAACTCAAGAAGAAAGCTTTCCATACAATCATGAAGGATTTGTCAAACTCAACCGTTGCTTCTTCAGCAACCCCCGCGGGCGATGACGCCGCGGAACTTGCCCGGGTGCGCCTCGATTTCGCGCAGCTCCAGGAGGAATATGACGACCTGAAGCTTCTCTACGAGGCGATGATCGAACATGGCGAGGCCGTGGAAGACCAGCTCGCTGAACAGAATCTGCTGCTGGAGCGAACGCAGGCGCGACTCGACGAGGAACTGAACGATGCCGGCCGCTACGTCTTCTCCATCTTGCCCGACAAGCGCATTGCCGCCCCCGCGACAGACTGGCTACTGGTGCCCTCCACCGAACTCGGCGGCGATTCCTTCGGCTACCATCAGATCGACCACGACCATTTCGCCATCTACCTCTTGGATGTCTGCGGCCACGGTGTCGGCGCCGCTCTGCTTTCCGTCACTGTTATCAATGTGTTGAGGGCGTCAGCTCTGTCGAATGCGGATTTCCGCGATCCCTCCACGGTCCTGAAGGCGCTCAACGATACGTTCCCGATGGAAAAGCAGAACAACATGTTTTTCACCATCTGGTACGGCGTCTACAAGGCGAGCACCGGCGAGTTGCGCTATGCGACAGGCGGCCATCCGCCGTCGATCCTGCTGCGCGGTGAGAACCGGCCGGAAGGCACGCCGTCGCGCGAACTGCTCATCACCGTCGGCGGCGTCGCGATCGGCGCGCTTTCGGAAATGGACTACGACAGCGAAGTCACGCGTGTTTTCCCGGGTGACCGGTTGCTCGTTATAAGTGATGGAACATTTGAGGTGAATGGTCCCGGCGACGAGATGCTGAGCGTCGAGGCGCTGGCCGAGCACGCGGAGAAGGAAGGATGCGGTCCCAAGGGCGTTCTCGCCTGGGTGCGTTCGTTCAACGCGGAAGGCCCGCTGCCGGACGACTTCTCGCTGCTCGAAATCCGTTTCTGATCGAATCAATTGCCGGTTGCCGGGGAGCTTAATTCCGCTATCTTTGCAGCATGCTGGAGGAGGTGTGGTCATGGTCTCGTTCATGAAATGCGGCCTGGCCGCGCTCTTGGTTCTCCAGATGCTGTCCGGGAGCGCCGCCGCTACTGAGGCGGCGCCGGCCGACCTTGCGATCGCGCGCAGCCTCGCGACCATGCTGCAATCGGCGCGCTCGGTGATTTCCGTCAACCAGGAGCGGATCAACGATCCGGCGCTCGGCGACAAGGGCTTGTCGGGTGCGGCCGTCTTGGAAAAGGCCATCGCCAATTACACGCAGGCCACCGGCCGCGACCCGAACACCATCGATCCGACCTCCTATGAGGGGCGGCTCATCCGGGCGCAGATGGATGCCGTTGTCGAGGTGATGGACGCCAACCAGGCGACGATCAACGCCGAGGGAGAGGGCTTCAAGGGCTTCATCCCCGCCACCTTCACACGCCTGGTCACCGAGGCCTTTCAGGCCCGCGTCGGCGAGGAGGCAAGCATGAAGTTCACCGCGCCGCCCGTGTTGATCCGCAACCGCAAGGCACGCCCGGACGCCTTCGAGGCGGCCGCGATCCGCGATTATCTGGAAGCCGCCGACTGGCCGAAGGGGCAGATCTATTCGGCGCTGGTTTCGGCGGACGGCCAGGAGAGGGCACGCATCATGGTGCCCGAATATTACGTGCCATCCTGTCTCACCTGTCACGGCGACCCGGCCGGCGAACTCGACATCACCGGCTACCCGAAAGAAGGCGCGCATGAGGGCGATCTCGGCGGCGTGATCAGCATCGGGCTCATTCCGCAATGAGCAGCGCCTCCATTTTCTCGCCGCGGCGCCTGTCGATCCGGCTGCGGCTGATCATCCTCGCGGCGGTGCTGCTTCTCGCAATGCTCGGCAGCAGCCTGTTCACCCGCGGCGAACTGTTTCGCGCGCTGGAATCGGGCGACGAGGCGAATCGCATCGCCCAGATCAGCACGCTGTCCGATGATGTGCGCGAAGCCTTCAACAGCCTGCGCTACTGGCAGACAGACCTTGCCGTCAGCCTCCTCACGCTGGCCGAAACCCGCGCCGAGGAAGCCCGCACCCGCCTTCGCGAACGGCTCGACAGGCTGGCCGAGCACCGGCCGACCGAGGCGGCGGCTATACGTGAGGGGGTCGATCGGTTCGATGCGCTCGCCAACCAGGCGGTCGAGGCCTATACGGACGACCAGCGGGTGATCGGCAACACCCGCTTCGCCGAGGCGCGGCGCTATGGCATCAGCGTCGAGGAAAACCTCGCCGCGCTCCAGGCCGATCTTGCCCGCCAGTCCGGCACCGCGCGCGCCAATATCCTGCGGCAGTTCGAGCGGGCCTCCAATGTCGCCTCGCTGCTCTCGGCCATCGCCGCCATCATCGGCACCGCGCTGACCGTCGTCATCCTCGGCTCGATCCTGAAGCCGCTCGGCGAGATCGTCACGGCCGTGCGGGGGCTGACCGCCGGTGACGCCCAGGTCGTGGTGCCTCCGGCCGGCGGCGATGAACTCGGCAAGGTCAGCGAGGCCCTGCAACTGCTGAAGGAGAACCAGGGCGAGCGCGACCGCCTGACCCGGGAGGCCGAACACCAGCGGAAAACCCTTGTTGATGCCATAGAGAGCATCGCCGAAGGGTTCACGCTCTACGGTCCCGACGAGCGCCTGCTGATCATGAACCAGCGGTTTCGCGACATGCACCCCGTCCACAACGAGATGATCGCCGGCACGTCGACCTTCCGCGACGTCATCGAGGCGGCCGGACGCCACATCGTCGAGCTCGACCGGCCCTTCGATGACTGGCTCGCCTCGCGGCTCTCCCTGCACGATCACAGCGCCACCCGTGTCACCCCCTTCAAGGATGGCCGCTGGATGCAGGTCAGCGAACGGCGCACCCATGAGGGTGGCTTCACCGTTGTCTATGTCGACATTACCGAGCTGCGCCAGCGCCAGCACGAGCTGGAACTCGCGCGCGACGAGGCGCAGCGGGCGACGCAGGTGAAATCGGAATTCCTCGCCAATATGAGCCACGAGCTGCGCACGCCGCTCAATGCCATCATCGGCTATGCGCAGATCCTCCAGGAGGATGCCGAGGACACCGGCCAGACCGAATCGCTGCCTGACCTCAAGAAAATCGAGAGCGCCGGCAACCACCTACTCGGCCTCATCAACGGCATCCTCGACCTGTCGAAGATCGAGGCGGGTCGCATGGAGGTCTACCGCGAGCGCTTCGACATCGGCGCGCTGATGAGTGACGTGGCCTCGCTGATCCGCCCGCTCGCGGCCAAGAACGACAACGAATTCGTGGTCCATTGCCCCGACGATATCGGCACGATCGAGACCGACGTCACCAAGGTCAAGCAGGCGCTGCTCAATCTTTTGAGCAATGCCTGCAAGTTCACCGAAAAGGGTACGGTCTCGCTCGCTGTCTCGCGGCAGGGCGAGGGCGGCGACCGCCTGCTGGTGATGACCGTCACGGATACCGGCATCGGCATGAACGAGGAACAGCTTGGCCGGCTCTTCCAGGCATTTTCGCAGGCCGACAGCTCGACGTCCCGCAAATTCGGCGGCACCGGGCTGGGCCTCGCGATCAGCCGCAGCTTCGCGCAGATGCTTGGCGGCGACCTGACGGTCGAAAGCCGGCCGGGCGAGGGGTCCCGCTTCATCTTCGTCCTGCCCGATCCGGAAGAGGCGGCGGCAGGTGCGGAGACGACCGAGGGCGACGATCCGTCGATATCGAGGCTGGAGCAGAGCGAACGCCCCGCCGTGCTTGTCGTCGATGACGACGAGGCATCGCTGAACATCATTGGCTCGCACCTGAAGCGCGAGGGCTACCGCGTGCTCTATGCCGGTGCCGGCGAACAGGCACTGGAAATGGCGCGCAAGCACCGTCCGGCCGCCATCACGCTCGATATCCTGATGCCGCAGATGGACGGCTGGTCGGTGCTCGTCGCGCTGAAATCCGATCCGGAGCTTGCCGCCATCCCCGTCGTCATCGTCAGCATCAGCAACGAGAAGGCGCTCGGCTTCACGCTCGGCGCCGCCGCCATGCTCACCAAGCCGGTCGATCGCGGCGAACTCAGCGATTTCATCGCCCGCATCACCGGCGGCAGCCAGGGCGGCACGGTGCTCGTCGTCGAGGACGACCAGGCGACGCGGCTTCTCATCCAGCGCACCGTCGAGCGGCTCGGGCGCGCCGTCGCGCTGACGGAGAACGGCCGCCAGGGCATGGCCTGGCTTGCCGCCAACGAACCGCCGATCGCCATCCTGCTCGACCTGCAGATGCCGGAAATGAACGGCTTCGAGTTCCTCGCGGCTCTGCGCGACCGGGAGGAATGGAACGCCGTGCCGGTCCTCGTCGTTACCGCGAAACATCTCTCCAATGCGGAACGGGATCTGCTCAGCGCCCGCACGACGCAGATCATCGGCAAGGGCAAGGGCGCGCATATCGAACTCACGCAGGCGCTTCGCGACGTCATCATCTCGGGTGCGCCGAAAGGGACCGGGAATCCATAAAGATGGTGAAGATCCTGCTTGTCGAAGACAATGAAATGAACCGCGACATGCTCTCGCGCCGGCTGGAACGCCGGGGCTACGAGGTCATCTTCGCCCATGATGGCGAAGAGGCCGTCGCGCGGGCAGAGGCCGACGCCCCCGACCTCGTCCTGATGGACATCGGCCTGCCCGGCATCGACGGCTGCGAGGCGACGCGCCGCATCCGCAGCGGCCCCGCCGGCACCGGCCTGCCCATCATCGCACTCACCGCCCACGCCATGAATGTCGACGAGGCCCGCGCCCGCGAAGCCGGCTGCGACGACTTCGACACCAAGCCGATCGACCTGCCGCGGCTGATCGGCAAGATCGAGAAGCTGCTTCCCGACACCGGTTGAAGGGCCAGGCGGAAATCAGCTCGCGGATCACAACCGGAGCTTTTTTCAGTCTGTCGATCGCGCGCGGCTGGATTTCATTCGAGATCCACTGCAGCCGGGACCAGTGGCCGAAGCGCGTCGATCAATGTGGTGGTGCCATGCCGAACCTCGCCCATGCCGGGCTCGACGTCGATGAGACCGCCTGTGTTATGTGCGTCGTAAAGGTCGATCAGCAGCTTGGTAGTGCTTGCGCTCACAACCCGCTCCAGGCTTTCCTGCCACTGCGCACGAGGCAGCGCCTGTGCGGTGATCGTGCGGCCGCGCAATTGACTCAGAACCGCGGCCACATCGGCAGCGCTGTAGCGGCGTGGCCCTTCCGCATGGACGATTTGCACATCGGTTCCGCCGCTTGGGCCAAGCAGGAGGTCCGCGGCCATCAAGCCGACATCTGCCGCCGAAACCGTCGGAAAATCCATTTCGACCGGGTGGTGCAGGCTGGGCAAGATGCCGGTCGTGATCGCCATTGGAACGAACGCGCCCCAGCCTTCCATATGTTCTGCCGATCGCAGGAAAATCTTCGGCATGTCCAGTCTGCGAAAGCGCTCCTCGAAAATGCGAAAGAGGGTGGGCATCCCGATATCACGGCCGATATGGGCGCCATAGTCGGAAATCGCCAGGACACGTTTCGGCCGCTCCAGCGCCATGGCCATGCTTTCGATCGACCGGCGCATGTCGCCGGGGGCATCCTCGGCCTGCGTTGGAGGCGGAAGAATGACCTGCACGGCATCCGCATTCGCGATCGCCCAGCCGAGGGCGGTGGGGTCCTGCAGATCGGCGAGCGCGATGTCGCAGCCTATTTCGCGGAGCCGGCCCGCCTTTGCCTCGTCACGCAGGATCGCCCGAACGGGCATGCCGGCCTTGCGCAGTGCCAATGATGTGGAATAACCGACCTTACCGGCGGCTCCGACGATTGCAAACATGGTGCATTTCCTTGCTGAAGATGGGCAAGGAGTAGGGAGCGGTACAGAATTCGTCGCACAGATTCAGGCGGATTTTTGCAGATTCGGGCGGAATTCATTCGTCTGCCGGGCGATCTCGCCAGGGGTCTGGCCGAGCAGCCGGCGCATTGTCAAGGTCATATGGCTTTGATGCGCGAACCCGGCGGCGACCGCGATCTCACTTGCGGGCATCGTCGTCGTGACCATCAGGGCGCGCGCATATTCAACGCGGCGGCGGATGACATATTGATGCACCGGGGCGCCGGTGCTGTTGCGAAACAGGGTCTTCAGGCGCGTGACGCTGACGCCTGCGACCATTGCCAGATCGGCAAGCCGGAGTCGTTGATCGAGATTGGCCTCGATGAAGTCCGTCAATATACGAAGCTGACGCGCCGAGAGTTTGGGCTCGCTGCGATCATCCCGCGCCCGAAAATCGCCGCTGGCTGTCTCGATCAACCGCACGGCGAGCGCGTTGGCGAGAAGATCGATGAAGAGAGGATCGGACGGCGTGTCCGCCTCCAGATCCGCCTTGATGGCCAAACCGATGCCTTCGAGGCGCGCATCGCGAACCTGAAATCTGGGCATAAGCTCGATCTTGCCGGCGTCGCGACCGAGTTCCCCGGCAACCTGATCAAGCAGCGAAGGGTGGAGGCTCAGTCGCAGGATCCGGCAGTCGGCATCGTCCTCCCATGAGCCATCCATGCCCGCTGGAACGATGTCGATATCGCCCGGTTTCTGCACCCGGCGCATGCGCCGGCCGCCGATCGAACAATCGGCCTTTACGGGCGGACCGAAGTGCATGCCCAGTGTATGCAGTTTTCCGCCCGGCACATGCGACAGGCCGCGGGGGATATGCAGGAAATCGGCGTCGAGTCCGGTCCAATTCCTGCCGGCGCTTGTCAACAGGATCTGCGCTGCATGAGGCGCCATCGGGCTATGCTTTCGAAAGGTTGGCGGCAAGATTAGCGGGCAATCATCCGTTTAACAACCGCCGCGGCCCGCCGCCGCACGTATGGTTTTACCGACCCTTGTTTGCCATGCGCTCGACGATCATTTCGGCGATCGGGATCGCCGAGGTGGCGGCGGGGGAGGGGGCGTTGCAGACGTGCAGCATGCGGTCGGTCTGCGCGAAGAGGAAATCGTGGATCAGGGCGCCGTCCTTGCGCACGGCCTGGGCACGAATGCCGGCTTCGTGCGGGAGTAGGTCGGTGAGGTCGAGGCTTGGGCAGTATTTTCGGCATTCTTCGAGGTAGCCCGGCTTCCAGAGCGAGTTTTTGAGTTCGGTGACCGCGGATTTTCGGTTGGCGAATACGGTTTTCCAGAAACCGGGAAACAGCGCGTAGTCGGCCATGTCGGCAAAATTGACGGAAAGGCGTGGGTAGCCTTCGCGGGCAAAACCGATCACGGCATTTGGCCCGACGGTCACGCTGCCGTCGATCATGCGCGTCAGGTGCACGCCGAGGAAGGGCAGGGCAGGATCGGGGATCGGGTAGATCAGGTGGCGGACGATGTCGTTCTTGGCTGCCGGAAGGCGATAATATTCGCCGCGGAAGGGAACGATGCGGTGCTCGATCGAAAGCCCGGCGAGCACGGCCAGCCGGTCGGACTGGAGGCCGCCGCAGACCACCAGCTTTTTCGCCTGCCAGCTTTCGCCGGCCGATGCGATATCGACGGAATCGATGGATTCGCGAATGCCGGTGATGCGCGTCGAAAGGCGGATTTCGCCGCCGAGCGCCCTGATGCGCCGTCCCATGGCCTGGCAGACTTCGGCATAGCTGACGATGCCGGTCGAGGGCACAAAGAGCGCCCCACGGCCGCGGATGTTCGGCTCCCGCTCCTTCAATTCGCCCTCGCTGATGCGCTGGACTTCGATCGTGTTCTGTTTCGAGCGTTCGTAGAGCGCTTCCATGCGCTCCACTTCGAGATCGGAGGTGGCGACGAGCAGCTTGCCGCAGACCTCGAAGCGGATGCCGTTCTCCAGGCAGAAGGCCTTGGTGGCCTCGGCGCCCTTGCGGCAGAGTTCGGCCTTCAGGCTGCCGGGCGGATAATAGATGCCGGCATGGATGACGCCGCTGTTGTGGCCAGTCTGGTGCTTGCCGAGCGCATCCTCCTTCTCGATGAGGATCAGGCTGCTGCCGGGCTGGCCTTCCAGAAGCCGCATGGCCGTCGCCAGCCCGACGATGCCGCCGCCGATAACGCAATAGTCGAAAATCATCTGTCCCGCCCCTGCCTGGCCGATTATGCGCCCGCAGCCTGGCGTTCGCCATAGCCGAAATAAGCCTCTTCCAATGCATGGCCGTCGGCAAGCTCGTTTGCCGAACCCTCCAGCGCCACATGGCCGTTGCGCAGCACATAGATGCGGGACGCAAGGTCGAGAATGCGGGCGGTGGACTGTTCGACGACGAGCAGCGTCAACCCGTCGGCATTGAGCTGGCGCAGGCTCGCATAGACCTGGTCGATGACGAGCGGCGCAAGGCCGAGCGAGGGTTCGTCGATCATCATCAGCGAGGGGCGTTGCAGGATGGCGCGGGCGATGGCGAGCTGCTGCTGTTCGCCGCCGGAAAGGTGGCCGGCAACACCGCGGTAGCGGGCCTTCAGGATCGGGAAGATGGCAAGCACGCGCTCCAGATCCGCGGCGGCTTCAGCCTTGTCCTTGCGGATCATGCCGCCGAGCAGCAGGTTTTCCTGCACCGTCAGCGTGCGAAAGATGCTGCGGCCTTCCGGCACCAGCGCCAGGCCCTTCCGGCACAGCTTTTCGGGTACCTGGCCGGCGATCGGCTCGCCATTGAAGGTCATCGTGCCGCCGGTCGGCGCCATGAGCCCGGAAATCGTCTTCAGAAGCGTGGATTTGCCGGCGCCGTTGGGGCCGACGACGAAGACGATCTCGCCCTTGCGGACCTCCAGATCGACCGATTTCAAGGCAGCAAGCCGGCCGTAGCCGGCAGTGAGGCTGCGTATTTCGAGCATGTCGTTCCCCTTTAGCGCGGTTGAGGCCGTCGATCGAAATCGGAAAGGCTCACCGTTTTTTGCCGTTGACAAAAAAAATCTAACCCGCATTCTGTCTTCTGTCCACAGAGGACTATGTGCAAAAATTATGGCGGTGCATCGTTCATCGCCAAAGGGGAACGACGATGAAATCTGTTGCTGTGGCCGCCTCGGCCGCAATCGCCCTCCTGTTGCCGGTGACCAGCGTTCAGGCCGAAGAGCCGATCAAGATCGGCTTCGCCATCGCGGAATCCGGCTGGCTTTCGAACTACGACAGCGCGCCCTTCAAGGCGGCCGTCATGAAGATCGAGGAGATCAACAAGGCCGGCGGCCTCTTGGGTCGCCAGATCGAATATTCCGTCATGGACACCAAGACCGAGCAGGCCCGCGCCGCGAGCGTCGGCGCGCAGCTCGTCGATGGCGGCGTCGACATGCTGGTCGTCTCCTGCGACTACGATTTCGGCGCGCCGGCGGCGCTTGCCGCCAAGCAGGCCGGGAAGATCGCCTTCAGCCTGTGCGCGGCCGATCCGAAGATGGGCGTGCAGGGCGTCGGCCCGCTCGCCTTCACCGCCAACAGTGCGGCGCAGTCGGAAGGCATCGCCATTGCCGAATACGGCCAGAAGAAGATGAACCTCAAGTCGGTCTACGTGCTGGAAGACCTGACGATCGAATACAACAAGTCGGCCTGCGCCGGTTTTCGCGCGGCCTGGGCGGCGGGCGGCGGCGAGGAGACGATCCTCGGCAACGACACGTTCAAGAACGACGACCCGTCGATCGCCTCGCAGATCACCCGCCTCAAGGGCCTGGCGACGCAGCCGGACGCGGTCTTCGTCTGCTCCTTCACGCCGGGCGGGGCGTCCGCCGTGCGCCAGCTTCGCGCCGCCGGCATCGACCTGCCGATCCTCGCCAACACCGCGATGGTCGACAACTACTGGCTGAACGCCGTGCCCGGCCTCAAGGATTTTTATCTGCCCGCCTTCATGTCGCTCTATGGCGATGACCCGCGGCCGGAGATGAACACGTTCCTCGAAAGCCACAAGGCACGCTACGGCGAGCCGCCGGTCTCCTCCTATTCGGTGCTCGGCTACAGCCTCGTCGAACAGTGGGCCTATGCGGTCGAACAAGCCAAAACGACGGACTCCGAAGCTGTGGTCGGCGTCATGAACACCTTCAAGGACCAGCCGTTCACCGCCGGCCCGACCTCCTTCACCGATCAGCTTCATATCCAGGTCGACCGGCCCTGGCTGATCATGAAGGTCGAGAACGACTCCTTCCGCGCCGTGGAAGTCTACCGGAACTCGTTCAAGCCGGATGTGAAGCTCCTGTTCCGCGTCGGTCAGTGACCGCCGCCCGTCGGCCGCATGGCGGTGCGGCCGACGGGGCTCAACGCTTCCGAAATCCCCTTAGTCGAGCTTACGGTTAGGTCTCGTCCGATATGTCACGTCCACAAAAACAAAGGCTGGAAGCCCGCGGCGTCGCCGTCGCCTTCGGCGGCATCCGGGCCTTGAGCGGGGTCGACCTGGAGATCTGGCGCGGCGAAGTGCTCGGCCTGATCGGCCCGAACGGCGCCGGCAAGACGACCATGGTCAATGTGCTGAGCGGCTTCCAGCGCCCGACCAGCGGCAGCATCAGCCTCGACGGCATCGATGTCTCGCGGCTCACGGCGCGCAAAATCGCCCAGGCCGGCGTCGGCCGCAGCTTTCAGGCCGCCCGTCTCTTCCGGGCGATGACGGTGGAGCAGAACCTTTCCGTCGCCGCCATCGGCAGCGGGCTTTCGCGCCGGGAGGCCCGCGAGCGGGCGCTCGATATCCTGCGCTGGATGGGGCTGGAGAGAAAGGCCGATCACCGCTGCGACAGCCTGTCCTATGGCGACGAGCGGCGTGTCAGCATCGCCCGGGCGCTCGCCTTGCAGCCGTCCTTCGCGCTGCTCGACGAGCCGGCCTCCGGCATGAACGACGCCGAATGCGAGGCACTGATGGAGGTGATTTCCGAGCTGCCGGCCCGCTTCGGCTGCGGCGTGCTGCTGATCGAACACAATATGAAAGTGATCATGGGCGTCTGCCAGCGCATCCATGTGCTCGACGGCGGCCAGAGTCTTGCCGAGGGCTCGCCGCAGGACATCCAGAAAAACCCCGCCGTCCGCCGCGCCTATCTCGGCGAGAAGGCGACCGACAGCACCCTTGCGATCTAGGAACCGGACGCCATGGCCAACATCGTTCAAGTTCTCGTCGATGCCATCGCGCTGGGCAGCCTCTACGCCCTCGTCGCGCTGGCGATCGGCCTCGTCTTCGGCGTCATGCGGCTCGTCAATTTCGCGCAGGCCGATTACATCACCATCGGCGCCTATGCGCTGGTCGTGCCGACCGCGAGCGTCACGCCGCCGCTGCTTCTGGGCGCGCTGCCCGCGGCCCTGATGATCGGCGGCGTGCTGTTCGTGGTCGTCGTGCTGGCGCTGCTGACCGAGCGCGTCGCCTTCCGGCCGCTGCGCAACTCCAATCCGTCGACGCTGCTGATCTCCTCCTTCGCCGTCAGCTATTTCCTGCAAAACCTCGTCATGCTCATCCATACCGGCCGGCCGAAATCGGTCGGCATCGGGCAGGGGCTGGCAAATGCAGTGGAGATCGGCGGCGTGCGGGTTCCGGGCGTGCAGCTCCTCACCATGGTCGTCACCGCCGGCTTGCTGGTCGCCCTGGTGCTCTTCCTCAAGAAGACGCCGCTCGGCATCCAGATGCGGGCGGCGGCCGAAAACTTCCAGATGGCCCGCCTGCTCGGCATGCCGGCAAACCGGGTCATCGCGCTCGCCTTCGCCATCTCGGGCCTGCTCGGCGGTGCGGTCTCGCTGCTGCTGACCATCCAGACCGGCACGCTCGACCTGCGCATGGGCCTGATGCCCGTCGTCTACGCCTTCTTCGCCACCGTCATCGGCGGCATGGGCTCGCTGCCGGGCGCGGCACTTGGCGGGTTCCTCGTCGGCGTCGCCAGCGTGCTTCTGCAAACCTACCTGCCGGCGGACCTGCGACCCTTCCGCGATGCCGGCGTGTTCATGATGGTCATCCTGATCCTCCTCGTGCGCCCGCAGGGCCTGATCGTCACCAGCGCCGCGAAGGAGCGCGTATAATGAAGAGCGATACCATGTCCTTCGCAACGATCGGCCGCTTCTGGTTTCCGGTGCTCGCCCTCGTCATACCGCTTGCGATTATCGTGGTGGTGACAGGCCAGTTCGGCGGCCTCTCCATCCAGCGCACCGTCATCGAAATGCTGATCAGCATCGTCATCGTTGTCGGGCTCTACGTCTTCGTCGGCAATTCCGGCATCATCTCCTTCGGCCATGCCACCTTCATGGCGATCGCCGCCTACGCTTCCGCCTGGCAGACCTGCTGCGAGATGCTGAAGCCGATCACCATGTCCGGCCTGCCGCCGTTCCTGCGCGACCAGAGCATTCCGCTCCTGCCGTCGGCCGTGGTCTCGGTGCTGCTCGCTGGCGGTGCCGCCTTCCTCACCGGCCTCGTCATCATGCGGCTCACCGGCCTTGCGGCCTCGATCTCCACGCTCGCCGTGCTGTTCATCTTGAACGTCGTCTATTCCAACTGGGACAGCGTCACGATGGGTTCCGCCTCGATCGTCGGCCTGCCGACCTATGTGACGGCCTGGCTGGCGCTCGGCTGCGCCGTTGTCGCCATCGTCGTCGCCTATCTCTACCAGGTCTCAGCCTTTGGGCTGGCGATCCGCGCAACACGCGAAGACGAGGTCGCGGCGGCGGCGTCGGGCATCTCGCTCTACTGGTCGCGGCTGATCGCCTTCACGCTCTCGGGCTTCATGGTCGGCCTCGGCGGGGTGCTTCAGGCGCACTACCTCGGCACGGTGTCGATCAACAGTTTCTTCCTGAGCTTCACCTTCCTGGCGCTCGCCATGCTCATCGTCGGCGGCATGGGCAGTCTTGCGGGTGCTGTGGTCGGCGTCGTCGTCATCACGGCGATGGTCGATATCTTCCGCCGGCTTGAAGGCGGGATTTCGATCGGCGGCGAGCAGTGGTCGCTGCCGGCGGGCACGCAGGAGCTTATCATCGCGGCCTTTATGCTGTTGATACTGGTCTTCCGCAAAGACGGAATCATGGCAGGGCGAGAAATGACCCTGCCGGAGCAGGAACATCGCGAGAAAGGGCTCATCAATGGCTAACAATCTACTCTTCAATACCGACGAGCCGATTGGCATCATCGACCACCGGATGCTGTCTGACCAGGTTTCGACCTTTCTCGTGCGCGAACTGATCTTCGGCCGGCTCCAGCCCGGCCAGCGCATCAACGAGGCGGAACTGGCGCGCCAGCTCGGCATCAGCCGCAACCCCATCCGCGAGGCGATCCGCCGGCTCGAGGAGCGCGGCCTGCTCGTCGCGGTTCCCCGCAAGGGCACCTTCGTTCGCACCTTCCTGCACAGCGATATCGACGAGATCTTCTCGTTCCGCGTCGTGGTCGAGCGCTTCGCCGTCGAGCAGGCGCTGCCGCAGATGACCGACGCCGACATCGAGCGCATTGCCGGTTTCGTCGATGCGATGGTCGCGGCCGCCAATGCCAATGACGAGATCGCGCTGGTCGAAAACGACCTCGCCTTCCACCTCGAAATCTGCCGGCTCTCGAAGAACCGCCAGACGCTGCACGCCTTCACCAACATCCAGGCGGAAGTGCAGATGCTCATCACCATGGCCGAGCGCCAGTTCGAGAGCCAGATGGCGGCCGCCGTCGACCACTGGCCGGTCGTCGAGGCGCTGCGCACCCGCAACCCCGAAAAGGCGATGGACGCCATCCGCGATCACATCCGCGATTCCTGGCGCCACCTGCTTGAAGCTTACGAGCGGGAAAAACCCCGCTCGTCCTGACCCTATCCATGAGAAAAGAGGGAACAATGCCTGACAGAAAAATCATCGGCATCGATATTGGGGGAACGTTCACCGACTTCGTTTCCTACGATGCGGCGACCGGCACCATCGAGAACTGGAAGAACCTGACGACGCCCTCCGAACCGATCGAAGGCGTGCTCCAGGGCCTCGGTCAGGTGGAGGATGTTGCCAGCGTCGACAAGATCCGTCTCGGCACGACGATTGCGACCAATGCGCTCCTGACGCGTCGTGGCGCCAAGGTGGCCTATGTCACGACCACCGGCTTTCGCGATGTTCCCTTCATCCAGCGCGGTGACCGCCGCAGCCACTACGACATCACCTGGATCAAGACCAAGCCGCTGATGAAGCGCGCCGACACCTATGAGATCGGTGGCCGTTTCAGCGCCAAGGGCGAGCTGGTCACGGCGCTCGACGAGGCGGCCGTGCGCGAGCTTGCCGCGACGATCAAGGCCGACGGCACGATCGAGGCGATCGCCGTCTGCACGCTGTTCTCCTATATCGACCCGAGCCACGAGCAGCGCATTCGCAATATCCTTGCGGAAGAGCTGCCCGGCATGCCGATCTCGATTTCCTACGAGGTCCTGCCGAAGTGGAAGGAATACGACCGCGCCTCCACCACCATCGCCGACGCCTACCTGAAGCCCATCGTCTCCGACAATTTCCACCGTATGCAGAAGCGCCTTGACGCCATCGGCATCGGCGACCGCATTGGCGTGATCAAGTCGAACGGTGGTGAATCGACGCTGAAGGGTGCGGCTGAAGCGCCGGTGCAGATGACGCTGTCCGGCCCGACCGGCGCGGTCGTCGCAACCCGCGTTCTTTCCGAACTGACCGGCATCAAGAACCTCGTCACCTTCGACATGGGCGGCACCTCTACCGATTGCTCGACCGTCGTCGACGGCATGGAGCATGTGACGACCAGCTTCGAGATCGAATGGGGCCTGCCGATCCAGATCCCGATGATCGACATCCACACGATCGGCGCCGGCGGCGGCTCGATTGCCTGGATCGACAAGGGCGGTATGCTGCGCATGGGCCCGCAATCGGCCGGTGCCGCACCGGGTCCGGCCTGCTATGGCCGCGGCGGCGAGAATGCTACCGTGACCGATGCGAACGTCGTGCTCGGCCGCATCAACCCCGACTACTTTCTCGGCGGCAAGATGAAGCTCGACGCCGAGGCGGCGCATCGTGCGGTGAAGAAGATTGCCGACCAGCTCGGCCTTGAAGTCGATGCGGCGGCCTTCGCCATGGTGCAGATCGCCAACAACAACATGCTCGGCGCGCTGCGTGCCGTCCTGCTCCAGCGCGGGCTCGATCCGCGCGACTTCTCGCTCGTCGCCTCGGGCGGTGCAGGTCCGGTGCATATCTGCGACCTGATGGATATTTCCGGCATTCCGCAGGGTATCGTACCGAACTATCCCGGCCAGTTCTCCGCCTTCGGCTTCATCATGACGGATGCCCGCGTCGACCGGCACCGTACCGTGCAGCAGATCTCGAAATATTTCGACGGTGCCCGCGCCACGGCGGCGATGACGGAGCTGGTGGATGGCGCCATCGCCGAGCTGGTCTCGCAGGGTTACCAGCAGAAGGTGGAGATCTACCGTTCTATCGAGGCGCGCTATTTCGGCCAGAACCACGAGCTGGAACTGAGCTTCCCGGCCAACCAGTTCACGGAAGAAACCATCGCAAGCCTCTGGGAGCGCTTCCATGAGGAGCACCAGAACCGCTTCGGCTTCTCCATTCCCGGTGAGACCATCGAGACGGTCAATCTCAAGGTCGTGGCCGTTGCCGTTTCCGAAAAGCCGCAGATGCGGGAGCTCGAAAAGGGCGAGGGTACGCCTGCCTCTTCCGGTAGCCGCAAGGTGCGCTTCGAGGACGGCTGGCACGAGGTGAAGACCTACGACCGCGGCACCTTCAAGCAGGGGCAGACCGTCACCGGTCCGGCCATTGTCGAAGAAAACGCCTCCGTCACCATCCTGCAGCCGCAACAGACGCTTCGCGTCGACCGGCTCGGCAACCTGATCATTTCGGCCTGAGGAGTACCGTCATGGACTTCGTTACGATGAACATCCTGGAATCCAGCATGGTCTCTCTCTGCAAGGAGATGGGGATCGTGCTGATGAAGACGTCCTATTCGACGATCTTCAACGAGGCGCTCGACTTCACCTGCGGCCTCGCGGACATGAACGGCGACATGATCGCCGTCGCCGACTATTGCCCGGCGCAGATCGGCGGCATGCCGCTGCTCGTCAAGTCGTGCCTTAAGGAAATCCCGATCGACGAGATCGAGGAGGGTGACGTTATCCTCCACAACGACCCCTATCGCGGCGGCCTGCACACGCCGGAGCACACCTTCTTCAAGCCGATCTTCGTGGATGGCGAGATCATGGGCTTTGCGGTGGCGATCGGCCATATCGCCGAAGTCGGCGGCATGGCGCCGGGTGGCTTCTGCGGTGAGGCGACGGAAATCTTCCAGGAAGGCCTTCGCATTCCGCCGGTGAAGATCAAGAAGCGCGGAAAGGACAATATCGAGGTCTGGAAGCTGCTTCTCGCCAATGTGCGCACGCCGCGCGTCAACTATGGCGACCTTCGCGCCCTCATCGCCGCCGTCGATCTCGGCGAAAAGCAGATGACGCAGATCTACAAGAAATACGGCAAGGAGAAGATCAAGGAGACCGTCAACGACCTGCTGCTCTATTCGGAGCGCCGCATGCGCGCCGAACTGGAACTGATCCCGGACGGCATCTACGCCTTCTCCGACACGATCGAGAGCGACGGCATCGACGCCGACCGCACCTATACTGTCGCCGTCGAAGTGCACAAGCGCGGCGGCGAGATCATCGTCGACTATCATGGTTCCTCGCCGCAGGCCTCAGGCCCGATCAACGCGACGTTGGGCGTCGCCACCTCGGCCGCCTACAATGCCGTGCTGCACATGACCGACCCGACGATCCCGCGCAATTCCGGCTGCTTCCGGCCGATCCGCGTGATGGCGCCACCCGGCACCATCGTCAACGTGGATTTCCCGGCACCGGAAGTCGGCGGCAACACCGAGACGCATCCGCGCATCGTCGGCACCATCCTCGGCGCCATGGCGCCGGCCATTCCGAACCGCGTCATGGCGGCGGAAGGGGCGACGCACTGCAACTTCGTCTTCGGCGGCGTCGATGCGGATACGGGCGAATATTTCGCCTGCTACGACCTAGAAGCTGTCGGCTGGGGCGGCCGTGCCTTCGCGGATGGCAATGACGGTGTCGACTCGATCAACGGCAATTGCCGCATCACGCCGGTCGAAGTCTACGAGACGCGCTTCCCCTGGCGCATCGAAAGCCTTGCCTTCAACGTCGATGCCGGCGGTGCCGGCGAGTACCGCGGCGGGGTCGGTTATTCCAAGCAGATGCTGTGCCTCAACGACGAGATCATCTGCTCGCAGATGACCGACCGCCACCTGCTCGCCCCCTGGGGCCTCAACGGCGGCACGGAAGGCGGCGTCGGCGCGACGCTGGTCATGAAGAACGGCCGCGAGGACTGGCAGACGATGCGCGAAGCCTACGGCAAGGCCTCGACCAGCCGCTATTCCAACGTCTCGATCCGCCGCGGCGACCGCGTGCGGCTCGTCACCCCGGGCGGTGGCGGTTACGGCGAACCGGCAAAGCGCGATCCGGCAGCGGTCGCAGAGGATGTCCGCGAGGGCTACGTCTCCAAGGCGGCCGCCCAGAAACATTACGGCTACCAGGAGGCCTGAGACCATGAAGTTTTCGCTGAACGGGCTTTACATCGAAAGCTACACGAAATGCGCCAATTGCGGCGTGCTGATCTACGAGGCCTCGGCCGAGGATTCCGCCCGCAAGAAGGTGCATGACGGGGGCATCTATTGCTCCGAGGAATGCGTTGACTGGAAGCTTGCCCGGGACGCCCGCCGCGCCAAGGCGGCCGTCTGAGTAATTGATGCGCCGGCCCCGTCCGAGAAGGTGGGGCCGGCCAACTTGAAGCGCCGCGATAGCGCCGCGCCATAACAAACTGTCCAAGGAGACATCCATGTCCACGAACGCTGCCTTCATGGCGCGGCGCGCTGCCGCTATTCCGGCTGGCCTGTCGAAACATCTCGACGTCTATATCGAGAAGGCGGAGAACGCCGAACTGTGGGACGTCGAAGGCAAGCGCTATATCGATTTTGCCGCCGGCATCGCCGTCAACAACACGGGTCACCGTCATCCCAAGGTGGTCGAGCGGGTGCGCAACCAGCTCGACAAAGTCACGCACACCTCGTTCCAGACCACGCCCTATATCGACTATGTCACGGTCTGCGAGAAGCTGAACGAACTGGTGCCGGGCGATTTCCCGAAGAAGACCTTCCTCGTCTCCACCGGCGCCGAGGCCATCGAGAACGCTGCCAAAATCGCCCGCGCCGCGACCGGCCGCTCGGCCTTCGTCGCCTTCTCCGGCGCCTTCCACGGCCGCACGCTGATGGCGATGACGCTGACCGGCAAGACCACACCCTACAAGGCGGGCTTCGGTCCGCTGGTGCCCGATGTCTTCCACCTGCCGTTCCCGATCCCCTACCACGGCATTTCCGAACAGGAATCGCTGACCGCGCTCGACCGTTTCTTCCGCTCCGAGGTCGATCCCACCCGCGTCGCCGGCATCTTCGTCGAGCCGGTGCAGGGCGAGGGCGGCTTCTACCCCGCGCCCGTCACCTTTCTGCGCACGCTGCGCGAGATCTGCGACAAACACGGCATCCTGCTGATCGCCGACGAAATCCAGACGGGTTTTGCCCGCACCGGCAAAATGTTCGCGATGGAACATGCCGGCGTTGCCGCCGATATCGTCACCATGGCGAAGGGGCTCGGCGGCGGCTTCCCGATCGCCGCCGTCACCGGCCGCGCCGATATCATGGACAAGATCCCGATGGGCGGTGTCGGCTCGACCTTCGCCGGCAATCCGCTGTCCTGCGCGGCGTCGCTCGCCGTGATGGAGATCATCGAGGATGAAAAACTGATCGACCGCGCCAACGAGGTCGGCAGCCGGCTGAAGGCGGTCTTCGAGGACTGGCAGGAGGGCAATGAGTTTGCCTGCATCGGCGAGGTGCGCGGCCTCGGCGCCATGGTGGCGATCGAGTTCGTGCGCGACCGCGAGACGCGCCAGCCCTGGCCGGAACTGGTGAAGGCGATCACCCACACCGCCGCCGAAAAAGGTCTGCTGCTGCTCTCCTGCGGCGTGCACGGCAATGTTGTGCGTGTTCTGACGCCGCTGACCATCCCCTTCGAGCATCTCGACGAAGGCATCACCATCCTGAAGGACAGCCTGCGGGCGGCGCTGGAAAAGGTGGAGGCCGGGCAATGACGCTCGCGCTGCTGCATGACCGCGCCTTCATCGACGGTGAATGGGTGGACGCGGATGGGGGCGCGACCTTCGAGGTGCGCAACCCGGCGACGGGCGAGGTTCTCGCCCGCGTCGCCGATCTGGCCGCCGCCGATGTCGAACGCGCCATCCTTGCCGCCGAGCGCGCGCAAATCGACTGGCGCGAGCGTCCGGCCAAGGAACGGGCAAAACTGCTGCGCGCCTGGTTCGACCTCATCACCGCGCATACGGAAGACCTTGCCCGGCTGATCACAGCCGAGCAGGGCAAGCCGCTGTACGAGGCGCGGGGCGAGGTGGCGTTCGGCGCTTCCTTCGTCGACTGGTTTTCCGAGGAGGCCAAGCGCGTCTATGGCGACGTCATCCCCTCGGCCGGGCGCGACCGGCGTTTCGTCGTGCTAAAACAGCCGATCGGCGTCTGCGCCGCCATCACGCCCTGGAATTTTCCGCTGGCGATGATCACCCGCAAGGCCGCCGCAGCCCTTGCCGCCGGCTGCACCATGGTCGTCAAACCCTCCGAGGAAACGCCGCTGACGGCGTTGGCCATGGCCGAGCTTGCCCGGCAGGCCGGCATTCCGGCCGGCGTGCTCAACATCGTGCCGTCGAAAGATTCTGCGGGCATCGGCCGCCTGCTCTGCGAACATCCGGTTATCCGAAAACTCTCCTTCACCGGCTCGACCGCAGTCGGCAAGCTGTTGATGCGGCAGTGCTCTGACACGCTGAAAAAGCTGTCGCTGGAACTCGGTGGCAATGCGCCGTTCATCGTCTTCGACGACGCCGACCTCGATCTCGCCGTCGCCGGCGCCATCGCCTCGAAGTTCCGCAATTCCGGCCAGACCTGTGTGTGCACCAACCGCATCTATGTGCAGGACGGCATCCACGATGCCTTCGTGGCGAAGCTGAGGGAAGAGGTTGCGAAGCTGAAGGTGGGAGACGGTGCCGCGCCGGAGGTGGTGCAGGGGCCGCTCATCAATGCGAAGGCCGTGGCGAAGGTGGCGGAGCTGATCGGCGATGCCGTGGACCATGGCGCCAGCGTCGAAACCGGCGGCAAGCCGCATGCGCTTGGCGGTACCTGGTTCGAGCCGACGGTGCTGAGCGGCATGCAGGCCTCGATGCGGCTTGCGCAGGAAGAGGCGTTTGGCCCGGTCGCCCCGGTCTTCCGCTTCAAGGATGAAGCCGAGGTCATCCGGCTCGCCAACGACACGCGCTACGGCCTGATGGCCTATTTTTACGCGCGCGATATCAATCGGATCTGGCATGTGCTCGAAGAGCTGCAATTCGGCATGGTCGGCATCAACGAGGGCCTCATCTCCACCGAACTCGCGCCCTTCGGCGGCATCAAGGAGAGCGGTTTCGGTCGCGAGGGCTCCAAATATGGTATCGAGGAATATGTGGAGCTGAAATATGCCTGCTTCGGCGGGCTGAAGAGAGCATAAGGGACAGCATGTCGCAAAAGGTGGCGTTGATCGTTGGAGCGTCGCGAGGCCTCGGCCTGGGCCTAGCGGAAGCCTTTCTTGCCCGCGGATGGGAGGTAATCGCGACCGTGCGCAATGAGCGCGGCCGCGTAGCCCTCGAAACGCTGGCGGGGAAGGGCACGCTCTCGATCGTGACGATGGACATCACGATCGCCGAGGATATCGAGCGTGTGCGGAAAACCCTGTCCGGGCGCAGGCTGGACGTGTTGTTCGTCAATGCCGGCATCGCCAATGATCCTGCATCCCCCATCGAGAGCGTGCCGGAGCAGGATTTCCTGGATGTCATGGCCACGAATGCACTGGCGCCCTTCCGCGTCATCGGCGCGCTGCACGGTCTGATGGCGACCGACGGCGTCGCCGCTGCCATGTCCTCGAACATGGGCAGCGTCAGCGGCAATGCCGGTGGCGGTTGGGACGTCTATCGCGCCAGCAAGGCGGCCCTCAACCAGTTGATGAAGAGTTTCGCCGCCCGGCATGCGGACGGCAAAACCTATCTCGCCGTTTCGCCCGGCTGGGTGCGCACCGACATGGGTGGCGATAGCGCACCGCTCGATGTCGAAACGAGCGCCGCAGGCATCGTCGGCACGCTGGTTGCCCGCGCCGGCAGCGGCGGCGTGCATTTCGTCGATTATCGCAACGAGACGATCGCCTGGTAGGCAGAACCGGCACGCCGGGAGCGTGCCGGTTCTTACTCAGATGCCGAAACCGAGCTGTGCGAAGCGGTCGGGGCTTGCGCCCTTGAGGCGCGTGGCGAGCAGGATGCCGATGATCGCCGCGGCCGGGATCAGGGCCGGAAGCGCCACGGCAAGCACCGAACTGGCCCCCGTCAGCACGCCAAAATTCACCGTCACGAAGTAGATCATCGCGGCAAGCGTGACCGCCACCGCGAGCGGTGCGATCGTCGTGACGAAGATGCTATGCTGCAACTGCGGGTTCTTGCGGAAATAGCAGAAGATCGCCACGGCGGTGAGCGCCATCAGCACCATGACGGCAAGCGTCGCCAGCATGGTGAGCCAGGCGAAGAGCGCCAGCACCGGATCAAGCCCCGCGATCGCGAAATAGGCGATGACCACGATCGCGATAACCGTCTGGACCACCGAGCCGACATGCGGGCTCTGGAAGAGGCCATGCGTGGTGCCGCAGATTTTCGGAAACAACCCCTCACGGCCACCGACATAGACATAGCGGGCGACGGCGTTGTGCAGCGCCAGCACGGCGGCAAAGAGGCTGCTGATGAAGAGCAGGCTCATGATCGGCACGATCCAGCTGCCGACATAACGTTCGGCCAGCGCAAAGAGGAAGGTGGTCGGATCGGCGAGGCTCTGCAATTCCGGCAACAGCTTTGCCTCACCGGCGCCGATGACCATCAGCCAGGAGGTGAGCATGTAGAAGATGCCGATGGTGAGCACGGAGACATAGGTCGCGCGCGGCACGGTCTTCAGCGGATCGCGCGCCTCCTCGCTGTAGATCGCCGTCGCCTCGAAGCCGACGAAGGATGCGAAGCAGAAGAGCAGGCCGATCGCCGGCGAGCCGGAGAAGAAGGCGGCGGGGGTGAACGGGGTGAAGGTGAAGCCGGAATCGCCGCCGCTCACGAGAATCGCGACATCGACGATGATGACGACGAGGAATTCGAGCAGCACGAGCACCGCCAGGATCTTGGCCGAGAGGTCAACATGGCGGTAGCCGCAGACGGCGACGATCGCGATGCCGGCAAAGGCGCAGGCCCACCAGGGCAGGGTGATGCCGAGCGTGGCGAGGAAGCCGGCGGTCGCTGCGCCGAACAGGCCGTAGACGCCGATCTGCATGGAATTATAGGCGAGGATGGCGACCAGCGAGGCCGCCCCGCCGGCGATGCCGCCGATGCCCTGCGAGGCATAGGCATAGAAGGCGCCGGCATTGCGCACATAGCGCGTCATGGTCACGTAGCCGACGGAAAAGAGCAGCAGCACGGCGACCACGACGAGAAAGGCCGCCGGAATGCCGGCGCCGTTGCCGAGCAGCATGGACATGGGCACGCCGCCTGCGGTGGCGGTGAGGGGTGCTGCCGCCGACACCACGAGAAAGGTAATGGCGCCGACGCCGAGAGAATCCGGCCTTAGCTGGTTGGCTGGTGTATCTGCGGAGGCTTGCTTTGACATCTGGTTCCCCTTTTTTGTCGTCAAGCAAAGGCCGGCCTAGAGGCCGGCGAAATAACGCTGGAATTCGAAATCGGTGATGTGCCGGTCGAGCCAGGCCTTGAAGGCCGCTGCCTCGAAATGCCGGCTCGCCGCGTAGTGGGCCTGGAATCCGGCGCCGAGCGCCTCGGTCACGAAGGCGTCCTTTTCGAAGAGCGCGATCGAGCCTTCCAGCGTATCGGGCAGCTCCCGGTCGGCGATGGCATCCGGATCGAGGCGTTTCTCGATACCGTCGAGGCCGGCGGCGAGCATCATCGCGACGCTGAGATACGGGTTGATGTCCGAGCCCGGAACGCGGTGTTCGAAGCGCGCAGCGGGCTCCGACGGGATGGTGATGGCGCGGATCGATTTCGTGCGATCCTCGTGGCCCCAGCCGATCGTCGTGGGCGACCAGGCGCCCCGGTCGAAGCGGCGGTAGGAGTTGATGTTCGGCCGGAAGGCGAGGTGCGAGGCCGGAAGGTGTTGCAGCAGGCCGCCGAGATAGTGCCGGCCGACCGCACTCAGCTGGTTTTCGCCGGTCGCGGTGACGTTGCGACCGTCCTTCCAGAGGCTCTGGTGGTGGTGCGCGCCGGAGGCGCTGTGCGTGCCGAGCGGCTGGAAGCGGGCCATGAAGGTGGCGGTGAGGCCGTGCTCCAGGCAGAGTTCCTGAAGGACGATCTTGGCACGCACGGCGTCGTCGGCTGCCTCCAACGGCGATTTAGGCCCGAGCGCATATTCGTACATGCCGTAGCCGTATTCCGTCGTTACCGCGGCCAGCGTGATGCCGACGCCCTTCAGCCGGCGGATGAGCTCGGCGAAGAAGGCCTGGAAACCCTTGGAGCGCATCAGCGAATAGTTGATGTCGCCATGGCCCCAGGGTTTGAGGTCGCGGTAACGCCCGGCCCGCATCTTCTCCTCGTCGATCTCGAAGATGCCGAACTCGTATTCGAGCGCGAACTTCACCTCGTAGCCGAGATCGGTCGCCCGCTGTTCATGACGCGCGATGATGCCGCGCAGATCGAGCGGATTGCGCCGGCCGCCGATCTCGAAGGAATCGACGATCGCCGAGGCCCATTCCGGCGCCCATTCATGCTGGCGCACCGTCGCGGGATCGATGAGGCCGCGCATGTTGGGAAAACCGTTCGTCTCGTTGGAGACCTCGGCCGGGAAGAGCGGCTCCAGCAGCGGCGCACCTTCGCCGGGCGCGGTGCAGAAGAAATTACAGTTCACCGCCTCACCCTGCGAGGAGATCTTGAAGGGGGCGATCTTGGTGCGGAAGTTGCCGTTGATATCCGGCAGGTGGACCTGGATGAACTGGGCGCCGTTCTTCGCAAGCGACGCCTGGAAGTCGTCGAGGGCGGGCGCCCTTTCGGCGCGGGCGGTTTCGTAATCGTTGGACACGCGGGTTCCCCTTTTGGCTTATAGACGGGCCTTGATGTGATCGGAGGCCTTTTCTCCGATCATGATCGCGGCTGCATTGGTGTTGGCGCTGGGCAGCGTCGGCATGATCGAGGCATCGGCGACGAAGAGGCCGGACAGGCCGTGCACGCGCAGCGTCTCATCGACGACGGCGCCGCCGTCGCGCCCCATCCGGCAGGTGCCTGCGGGATGGCTGAAGCGCATCGATTTCTGGCGCAGGAACGCGTTCCAGTCCTCGTCGCTGCGCGTCTCCGGCCCCGGCTTGACCTCCCGCTCATAGGTCGCGGCGAAGGCGGGCGCGGCAAGGATGTCGCGGGCCATCAGCGCCCCGCGCCGCAGCGTGTCGAGGTCTTGCGGATCGCCGAACATCGGGTGGTCGATGACGGGAAGCGCGTGCGGATCGGCGGAGCGCAGGCGAAGCGTGCCGCGCGACAGCGGGCGGCAGACATTGACGGCGAGCACGATCGCCGGAAACGGCAGCAGCATCGGTCCGTCGCCATCGGTGTTGTAGCCGATCGGCGTGAAGGTGATCTGCACGTCGCCATCCGCAAGCCCATCGCGCGTGCGGGCAAAGGCGACGGCGTGGCCGATGGGCGTCGCACCCGGCCCGCAGCCGCGCAGCATCCAGTTCAGCCCGTGTTTGACGACGCTGAGCGGGTCCGTCTCGACATTGTAGGTGCGCGTGCGAACGGCCGCCGTGACCAGCACGCCCGGATGCTCCTGCAGGTTCTGGCCGACGCCCGGCAGGTCTGCAACCACGTCGATGCCATGCGCGCGGAGGTGATCGGCCGGGCCGATGCCCGACAGCATGAGGAGGCGCGGGGAGGCGAGCGCACCGGCGCTGAGCACGACGGCGCCCGCATGGATGCGGTGCGTCGTGCCGTCCTGCACATAGTCGAGGCCGGTGACCTGCCCGCGATCGATCAGGATGCGGGTGACCTGCGCCCGTGTGCGGATCGTCAGGTTGCGGCGGAAGAGGGCCGGCCAGAGATAGGCGCGCGCAGCGCTGTGCCGCCAGCCGCGCTTCTGGGAGGCCTGCAAGGGGCCGACGCCGAGCTGCGTCTCGCCGTTGACGTTCGGATTGTAGGCGTGGCCCGCCTGCTGCGCAGCCGTGATGAAGGTCTTGACCAGCGCGTGCGGCGTGCGCACGTCCGAGACACTCAAAGGACCATCGGCGCCGCGAAAGGCGTCGCCGCCGCGGGAGTTGTGCTCCAGCCGCTTGAAATAGGGCAGCACGCTTTCATAATCCCAGCCCGCGGCACCCGCCTCGGCCCAGGCGTCGAAATCGCTGCGGTTGCCGCGCAGAAAGATCATGCCGTTGATCGAGGAACTGCCGCCGAGCACGCGCCCGGCCGGCCAGTTCTCCTGCCGTCCGTCGCGGGTGGCGTCCGGTTCCGTCCGGTAGGCCCAGGCATAATCGGGGTTGCCGATCGCCTTCTCTTCACCGGCTGGCACGCTGAACACCGGTGACCAGTCCCAGCCGCCGGCCTCCAGCAGCAGCACGCGCCGCGTGCCGTCCGCCGAAAGGCGGTTGGCGACGACCGATCCGGCTGAGCCCGCGCCGATGACGACAATGTCCGTGGTCTTGGTCGTCATCGTTTGTCCTTGATGTCTTTCGAATAGGTGCGCAGCAGGTCGCACATGAAGAGCGCGGCCGGCGACAGCGGCACGGCGGAACGCCGCAGCAGCCAGTAGCGGCTCGGCTGGAGCTTCTGCTCGAAGGCGAGGCTGACGATGCGGCTTGCGACATGCGGCTGGTCGATCAGGGGTTCCGGCAGGGCGGACACCATGTCGCTGTTGGCGATGATCGAAACCGTGGCCGGCAGGCTCACGCATTCGACCAGCTTCGGCGGCATGGCGAGGCCCGCTTCCTGCATGAAGGCATGCATCGGGTCTGACGGGTCGCTCGGCTCCTGCGGCAGTACCCAGACCGCATCGGCAAGCTCCGCCGGGTTGCGGATCCCGGCCAGCGGATGGCCGCGGCGCAGCGCGATGCGCTTGTTGACGCTGAGCAGGAATTCGCAGGCGAGGTCGCTGGCGGTTGCCGGCTCCCGGCCGGCGCCCACGACGGCGAGGTCGAAGGTGCCGTCGCGGATGTCGGGCAGGGAGCCTGGCAACGACGCCTCGTGAATGACCAGCCGCACGCCCGGCATGCGGGTTCGGAAATGGCGGATGATCTCGGACAGCACCGTCTCGATGATGGTCGGCGTCAGGCCGACGACCAGCTTGCCGCCGGTGCCGGCATTGAGCTGGCGGATATCGTCCTGCGCGGCGCGCATCTGCTCGACGAGGAGATGCGCGCGCGCCGCAAGCTGCCGGCCGCTCTCGGTGAGCACGACGCCGCGGGCGCTACGCAGCAGAAGCGACACGCCGGCCTCGGCCTCCAGCTCGCGGATCGCCTTGGTGATGGCGCTTTGCGTCAGGCCGAGCGTGCGCGCGGCCGCCCGGATGCCGCCGGCGCGCGTCACGGCCTCGAAGGCGCTGATCTGGTGGAATTTCATGGCTGCACCTCCTCTTTCGAGGAGACGAGAGCCGTAAGCGCATCGGCAAGGCAGGCTGCCACCTGCTCAACGCCGTCCGCTGTGTCGATGATGTCGTTACGCACTTCGATGATGATGGCCTCGACGTTGACCGCGGCCTGGATGCGGGTCGTCGTGCCCGGCGCCACCTTGCGCAGGTCGTAGGGATCGTTGTCGCCGATGACGAAACGGCCGTCCTGCTTCAGCCAGTCGAGCATCGCCTGGCCGGTCCGGCAGCCATCCGCGCGCAGCACGCCGATTTCCGTGCGGCGCGCCTTGCCGTCATAGATGCCGGAGAAGCTGTGGATGCCGACCAGCACGTCGCCCGGCCGCAGGCCGCGGATGACGGCGCGGTCGAAGGGCTCGCGCACCAGCGCATCGCGCAGATCCCGTTCCGCATCCGTCAGGTTCTGGTTGCCCGGCACGGGAATGCCGCCCATGTCCGGGCGAATGCAATCCCACGAGCGCGAACCACGGTTGATGTCGTAGAACAGCCGGGAATAGCGCGCGAGGATCGCAGGTGCGGCGAGCTGGGCGCTGAGCGCGCGGGTAAGCGCCGCCGCGCCGATATCGTGCGAGAAATGCGTGCCGAAATAGTCCTCGCCGAGGCCGAGCCGGTTCCATGCTTCCGGCACCTCGCGCCCTGCATGTTCGCAGATCAGCACGAGGCCCGAACGACGGCCGCCGATTTCCTCGATCGACGCCTCGTCGGACTGGGGATGCGAAAAATGCTGGTCTGCGTTTATCAATGGTGCCTGGCTCCGATATGCTGGCAACGACGCTAGGCCAACGGCACCCTGCGCATAAGACATCCAAATGCATCGAGTGACGCCCAATGGTCGTCTCCCTGCGGATGGATACGCGTGCTTAAACGGCGTGGGATTTTTCAAGGACACCGACCTCATGCTGCCTTCCCTTTCTCCTGATTTCGACGCTGCTTTGAACGCGCTCGCGTTCCCCGTCCAGCCATTCATCGACGGCGCCTTTCGTCCGTCAAGCGCGGGGAAGACTTTCGAGCCCGTCCACCCCGCTGACGGCCGTCGGTTGCCGGCCGTGGCGGCCTGCGATGCGCAGGATGTGGACGGCGCGGTCCAGGCTGCGCGGAGGGCCTTTGTGGATGGCCGCTGGCGGTCGCTCGGCCCGTTGCGGCGCCAGGCGATCCTCAACCGTTTTGCCGATCTCGTGCGGGAGAACACGGAGACGCTGGCGCTTTTCGATACGCTGGAGATGGGCAAGCCGCTCGCCGACGCCCGGTTTGACGTGTCGATCGCCGAAGGCCTGATCCGCTTCTTCACCGGCGCGGTGGACAAGACGGAGGGCGCGGTCATGAGCGCCGATCCGCGTACGCTCGCCTTTTCGCGCGACGAGCCGCATGGCGTCGTCGGCGCGATCACCCCCTGGAATTTCCCGCTCGTCAACGCCGCCCTGAAGATTGCGCCGGCGCTGGCGGCGGGCAATTCGATCGTGCTGAAGCCATCCGAGATCGCGTCCTATTCGACACTGAAGCTCGCGGAGATCGCGGTAGAGGCCGGCGTGCCGGAGGGCGTACTGAACGTGGTGACCGGGTTTGGCGCGGATGCCGGCGCGGCGCTCGGCGGGCATCCGGATGTCGACCTGATGAGCTTTACCGGATCGACGGCGACAGGCAGGGCGCTCATGATGCTCGCCGCGCAATCGAACGGCAAGCCGCTGCTGCTCGAATGCGGCGGCAAGTCGCCGGCGCTGGTGTTCGAGGACATGGCCGGCGACATCGAACGCATTGCCGCAAGCATCGCGCAGGCGGGTCTCTGGAATGCCGGCCAGCTCTGCGTCGCCCGAACCCGCATCCTCGTCGCGGATGCGATCATGAAACCGTTCACCGAAGCGCTCGCCGCGAAGGTCGATGCGATGCGCCTGATCGCGCCGTTTTCCGGCGAGGCCGGGCTGGGGCCGCTCGCCAGCGAATCACAGAAGCGGCGCGTCGATGGACACATCCAGTCCGCGCTCCGCGACGGCGCGCGCCGGGTGACGGCCGGGCAGGCGGTGCCTTCGGTGGAGGGTAGCTATGTCGCCCCTACTGTCTTCGATGGTGTTTCGCAGGGAATGCGCGTCGTACAGGAGGAGATTTTCGGGCCGGTGCTGACGATCCAGTCGTTCCGCACCGCTGACGAGGCCTTCGCTTTGGCGAACGATACGATCTACGGGCTTGCCGCCACCGTCTATACCCGCGACCTGACGATCGCCATGGAAGCGGCCCGCACGATCCAGGCCGGCAAGGTGGTCGTCATGGGCGACGACGCGGCCGGCGAGGGTTCCGGCTTCGCCCTCGGCTCGGCGCCCTGGAAACAGTCGGGCTTCGGCATCGAAAGCGGCATGGCCGGTATTGCGTCCTATAGCCGGCGAAAGGCGGTCGAAATAAGGGCCTAGCTGTCACCACGGATACGGCCCATCCTCCGTCAGGTGGATTGCGACGGTGCTCCGGGCGCAGGATAAGCGATCGAACAGACCTATTCCGCAGGAGTGTTGCCCATGACCGCCTATCCGATCGACCTGATCCGCGCCGCTTTCCCGGCCTTGCTCCAGTCCCGCACCGCCTATCTCGACAATCCGGCCGGAACGCTGGTTCCCGAACAGGTCATCGCGGCCGTCGCCCAGACCATGGCGACGGCATCCTCCAATCTGGGTGGTCGTTTCGCCGCCTCGCAACGGGCCGATGCGATCTGGCGGGCGGCGCATGAGGCGGCCGCGGAATTCGTCAATGCCGCCTCCTGGCAGGAGATGGTGATCGGCCCGAACATGACGACGCTGGCCTTCCAGATGGCGCAGGTCATCAGCCAGACGCTGTCGCCCGGCGACGAGATCATCGTCACGCGCATGGACCACGAGGGCAACATCTCGCCCTGGCTTGCCATGGCCGAGGCACGCGGCCTAGTGGTGAAATGGCTGCCCTTCAACAGGGAAAGCTGGCGCATCGAGCCCGAGGATCTTTCGGCCCTCCTGTCGCCGCGCACGAAATTCCTCGCGCTCAACTATGCCTCGAACATGACCGGCAGCGTCAACGACGTCGCCGCGTTGACGGCGCTGGCGCGGGCTGCGGGCGCGCTCGTCTGGATCGACGCGGTGCAGCTGGCGCCGCACAGGCTGCCGGATGTCCAAGCGATCGGCTGCGACTTCCTGGCCTGTTCGTCCTACAAGTTCTTTGGCCCGCATCTCGGCATCCTGTGGGGACGCGAGGCGCTGCTGCGGTCGCTGCCGCCGCACCGCGTGCGCTGCGCGAGCGACGATATTCCCGACCGCTTCTGCACCGGCACGCCGCAGACCGAGCTTCTCGCCGGCCTGACCGCGACGATCGACTACCTGGCCTGGGCCGGCGAGGCGACGGGCCATGCCGGCACGCGGCGCGAACGGATGGCGGGCGCCTACAACGCCTTCGACGCCTACGAGGCCGGCCTGACGCGCCGGCTGATCGGTGGCCTGACGGCGCTGCCCGGTGTCAAGCTGATGGGGATCGCCAACCCGAACCTCTTTGCCCATCGCGTGCCGACCATCTCCTTCACCCACGAAAGCGTCTCGACCCATCGCTTCGCCGAGGCGCTGGCGGCGGAGGACATCAATGTCTGGTCGGGCCACAATTACGCGCTGGAGCCTGCCCGCCATCTCGGCCTTTCCGAGGAGGAAGGCGTCGTGCGCATCGGCATCGCGCACTACAATCGTGAAGACGAGATCGAGCGCACCCTGGCGGTCATCGAGCGGCTTGTCTCATAGGCCGCCATGCCCTAACCATGCGGGCAAATAGCCGGTTTCCCTCAGGAATTTGACAGATGGCCCCATGTCGGAACCCCTCGCTGCCAGCTGGATAGCGCCCTTCGCCCACGCCCTCGACCGGTATGACCAGCCGGACGCTGCCACGGCGCTTCTGGCGGCGATCGGTTCGGTTGCGCGCTTTCACCTGGCGCTGTCGGTGGTCCACCGGCGCGACGGCGGGCCGAGCTATGTCTTCGACACATTCTCCGGCCCGCGCGCCAAGCGCGCTGTCGCGCTGTTCATCGCCGGCACCTATGTGCTGAACCCCTTCCACAACGCCTATCTCGGCGGCCTGTCTTCGGGCGTCTACCTGATGCGGGACCTCGCACCCGACAATTACCTCGCCTCGGACCTGTATCGCGGCCTCGACATCCGCCGCCATGAAGACGAGGAGTTGGGATACCGCACGCATGGCTGGCCGGAGGGCATGGAGGAGCTGCTCATCGCCATCGACCTGCCCGGCGGCGAGATGGCGGAAATCAGCCTATCGCGCATCCGCAGCGAAGGTGGTTTCGATGAAGCATCCGTCGCCCGGCTTCGGGAGGCGCATGCCCTGATCGCCGCGATCTTCCGGCGCCTTTGGGCGCATCTGTCGCGCGGCGACGCGCAGCCGCAGCCGCGCCCTATCGACCATCTGTTCACCGATTTCGGACGCGGGCTGCTTAGCCCGCGCGAGCGCGAGGTGGCCCTGCTCATCCTGAAGGGCCATTCCAGCGAATCGATCGGCTACCATCTCGGCATTTCGATCGCGACGGTGAAGACCCACCGGCAGAAGCTTTACGCCAAACTCAATCTTTCGACCCAGCAGGAGCTGTTTTCCACGTTTCTGCGCAGCCTCAATCTGTAAGCCGCCCCGCTCAGTCCGTGAGGCTCTCGCGGATGGCGGTGGAGATCGCGGCGAGACCCAGCCGCAGTTCGTCCTCGGTCGGCCAGGCATAGCCGATGCGGAAATGCCGGTCGTCCTGTTCGAACCAGCGACCACGCCCGACATAGGCGTGATGCGCGCGATAGAGCCGGTCGTGGAAGGCGGCGAGATCGACATTCGCCGAGGGCACGATGCGGGGGAAGCAGACGCAGCCGCCGGACGGTTCGACCCACTCGACCAGCGGCTCGCCGGCGATCCAATCCTTGACGATGGCAAAGGCGCTGGCGATGCGGGCATTGTTGAAGGTAAGCCATTCGTCGCGCTGGCTGAGCGCAACATAAGCGATATATTCGTCCACCATGCTGCCGGAAATGCCGATCTGCTCGCGCGCGGCGAGGAGGGTGTCCATCAACGCAGCATCGCGGGTGATCAGCCAGCCGATGCGGATGCCGGGAATGCCATAGGTCTTCGATAGCGACGAGACGCTGATCACCCGATCCGACAGGCTGGCGGCGACCGGCAGCATCGGGCCGAAGGTCATCTCGCGATAGGTCTCGTCGAACAGCAGATGGATGCCCTTGCGCTCCACCAGCGCGACGAGCGCATCAAGCTCGGCCGGCGACAGCATCACGCCCGTCGGATTGTGCGGATAGGTGACCGAGACGTATTTCGTCTCCGGCCGGATCGCCGCTTCGATTTTTCCGAGGTCCAGCCGGTAACCCTCCTCGAAGGTCAGGTCGATGAGGCTCAGTTCGCAGCCGATGGCGCGCGGCGTCTCGATGTTGGTCGCGTAGTTCGGCCGCACCACGACAATGTGGTCGCCGGCCTGAAGCATCGAGGTCGAGATGATGAACAGCGCGCCCGCGGCCCCCGCCGTCACCAGCACGTCGTCCGCCGCAAGCCCTTCGCCCGTGCCGGCGATCAGGCCGCGCAAGTCCGGCGCGCCGCGATGATCGCCGTAACACAGCAGGATGTCGTCGAGCTTCACGTTGAGTTCGCCGAGACGCCGGTCGGCAACCGAACTTTCCGACAGGTTGCAGCGGATCGTGTCGTAGCCGAGCTGTTCGGGCGATTCGAGTTCGATGGGCATGCGGACATATTTCATGGGCGCTCTCCTTGCTTCTCGCCGGCATGCAACAGGCCTAAAGCAAGACCACCGCGCGTGCCATCCACCCGGAAGGGGATGGCAAGCCTCGTCCTTCGGTTCGCCTTCGCGACAAGGGCGGTGCCGTTTTGATGTCCTTATGCCGCCGTCTGAAGCCTCGGTTCCACTTCGCGCAGCGTCACCAGCCTCTTGGATGCCTCATCCCAGAGGATGAGTTTTACGCATCGCAGGCTGTCCCTGAGCGTGATGCGTCCCAGGTCGCCCAGTTCCGGGTGATCGCGCATGACCTCCGGAAGCCGGTAGAACGGGACGCGGCTCGAAAGGTGATGGATGTGGTGCAGCCCGATATTGCCGGTCATCCAGCGCAGGGGGCGCGGCAGGTCATAGTGCGAGGCGCCGTGCAGGGCCGCGTGCTGGAAGGTCCATTCCGGCGGCTTCGACCAGTGCGTATCCTCGAACTGGTGCTGGACATAGAACAGCCACACACCGGCTGACCCGGCAATCAGCACGATCGGCAGGTGGATCAGCAGGAAAGGCACAATTCCGACGCACCAGATGACGAGGGCCGCGAGCACGAGGATGGCGGCGTTGGTTGCCATCGTTGAAATCCAGGGCAGTGCGCCGGATCGCATCATGCCGAACGGCAGTCTCTGTTGGAAGAGAAAGAGCCAGGCAGGGCCAATTCCGAACATGACCAGGGGATGCCGGTAGAGGCGATAGCCGAGCCGCCCCCGCGGCTTCAAGGCCCGGTATTCCGCGACGGTGAGGGTGGTGATGTCACCCACTCCGCGCTCATCGAGGTTGCCCGCCGAGGCATGGTGCTGCGAGTGGGCGCGGCGCCAGTAATCGTAGGGCGTCAGGGTGAGAACGCCGATCGCCCGGCCCGTCCAGTCATCCAGGCCGCGCCGGCCGAAGAGCGAGCCGTGCCCGCAATCATGTTGCAGCATGAAGAGGCGCAGCAGAAAGCCTGCGGCCGGGACGATCAGGATCAATCCGAACCAATAGCCAAAATGCATCGAGGCCCATGCGGCGGCCCAGAGGAGCGCGAAGGGGATGAGCGTCACCGCCAGTTCGAACACGCTGCGGCCCGTACTCGGCTTGCGATAGGCGGCGAGGATCTTGAGCCAGGCTTTTCCCGGGTCGCCGCCGTCATGGGCGGTCGTTTTTATGGCAGTCATAGGTGTGGGGTGACTTTCGGTTCTGCAGTGCATGCTGCTCGGCGCCGATGGCGTAGCCTGCCGACGCCTCCTGGGCAAGCGATAGATCCTCTTTTTCGTGTTCCCAACGTGTTTGTGAACGGGCGTGCGCATCTTGGCGGGATCGATTGCATCTGGCGGGACAATGGAACAATGCTACGATCCACACGGGCGCGATCAACGGCCTCTGTGGAAAAGGAAGAAAGATGGAGCAGTCCGCCCTGATCGAGATTGGTTTGCCGATCGCCGTGTTCGTCATCATGACCGGCATCGGCATGACGCTGGTGCCCACCGATTTCCAACGGGTGGTGGCGCGGCCGAAAGCGCTGATCTGGGGCATCGTTGCCGCACTCTTCCTTGTCCCGATGGCGGGCATGCTGATTGCCATACTCCTCGGCCTGCCGCCCAAGATCGCCGTCGGCCTCGTGATCGTTGCCGCCTGCCCGATCGGCACCACGTCCAGCCTGTTTTCCTATTTTGCGCGCGGAAACGTCGCGCTGTCGATCGCGTTGAGCGCGGTCGGCAGCCTCGTGGCGATTGCCACGCTGCCGCTGTTTGCCAACTTCGCCATCGAGCGCTTCAGCGATGGCGACGGGCGTGTCTACCTGCCCGTGCTGCGCACGATCGGCATCATGGTCGGCCTCATCCTGCTGCCCGTCATCGTCGGCATGGGCATCCGGCACAGGATCCCGACATTCGCAGCCCGCGCCGAACGGATGGTGGGCGCATTCGGCGCGGTCGTGCTGGTGGTGCTGATCGTCGGCATCGGTGTTTCGGTCTATGGCCGCTGGGCGGAAATCCTTGCCAGCGCCGGGCCTGCCGTCATCGCTCTGGTCTTCAGCGGGATCGCCATTGGTTTTCTCGGCTCCCGCATTCTCGGCCTGTCCGGCCCCGAGACGGTGACCGTCGCCCTGTCGATCAGCATCCGAAACGCCGCGATCGGCATGTTGCTCGCGATCACCATGATGAATTCGCCCGAGATCGCCGTCCCGCCCGCGCTGTTCGGCCTGCTCATGTACGCCGTCGGCTTCAGCCTCGTCGCCTATGGCCGAATGACCATAAAGCCATCATCCTGAGGCTCAGTCGACGAGGCGATCGCGCTTTCGCAATTGCGGGAACATGATCGCCCAGGAGAGCGAGACGAGAAGCGTGCCGGCGGCGCAGATGACGATGGCGCCGTCCCACAATCCCGCCGACCATAGAAAGCGTGTCGGCGGGGATTGATTCTTCCAGATCCAAGAAGGCCAGCAGCACGCGTTATCGCGTGAAGTCGGTTGAGACCGAAACGCTCCGCCAAGCTGCCAGGATTTCGGCATCGGAGGCATGTTTCTTCTCGATCGCCGCGACGGTGTCGCTGCCGAGGGGCAGGCGGACCGGCGGATTGGGGGCGTCGACGAAGTCGATCAGTACGTCCGCCAGTTTCGAGGGATCGCCCGGCTGGTTGTGGCTCACTTCGGCGGCCAGCCGCCGGACGGCGCCCGCGGTGCCGTCATAGTCTTCAATGATCGGCGAGCTGACGGAGAGCGAGGAGGCATCCAGGAAGTCCGTCCGGAAATATCCGGGCTCCACGGCGGTAACGTGGATGCCGAGCGGGGTGAGCTCCGCATGCAGCGATTCGCTGAGGCCCTCGACCGCGAACTTTGCCGACGAATAGACGCCGAACCCGGCGCCTGCCCGATACCCGCCGATCGACGAGATGTTGAGGATGCGGCCCGAACGGGCCTTCCGCATATGCGGCAGGACGGCGCGCGTGACATTGAGGAGGCCGAACACATTGGTGCGGTAGATCGCTTCCACTTCGGCCGCGGTTGCCTCCTCGATGGCGCCCAGCAGGCCGAAGCCGGCATTGTTCAAGAGGACGTCGATGCGCCCGAAGCGCTGGATGGCCGAATGGGCGGCGGCGATCGCCTGGTCCTCGTTGGTGACGTCGAGCGCCACTGCGAGCAGGTTGGCATGGTCGCCGAAGCGGTCGAGGATGGCTTTGGGATTGCGCGCCGTGGCGACGACGTTGTCGCCCTTGGCAAGCGCGCGTTCCGTGATGAGGGCGCCGAAGCCACGCGAGGCGCCAGTGATGAACCAGGTTTTCATAGGAATGACCTCAGGTTTGAATTTGAGCGGCCATCGTTGGCCGGCAAGATGAATTTAGGCCTTTGCCATTCCGCCGATTAGCGAGATAATATTGTCGATCATCATGAATCTGGCTCAGCAATGCGCGCGACCGACCTTTCCGAACTCGCAGCCTTCGAGGCTGTCGCCCGCCATCGCAGTTTTCGAAAAGCGAGCGAGGAGCGCGGCGTGACCGCTTCGGCGATCAGCCATGCGGTGAGCAATCTGGAGACCCGCGTCGGCATCCGCCTGCTGAACCGCACCACGCGAAATGTCTCCGCCACCGATGCGGGCGCGATGCTTCTTGCGCAGCTGTCGCCGGCCCTGCGCGATATTGGTTCGGCGCTCGACGCGCTCAACCAGTTCCGCGAGACGCCCTTCGGCAAGGTCCGCATCAACGCCCCCAATTCGATCGCGCCCTTCGTGCTGGGGCCTGTCATGGGCGAGCTGATCCGGGACAATCCCAAGCTGGAACTGGAAATCGTCGCGACCGATCGGCTCGTCGACATTGTCGAGGATGGGTTCGATGCGGGCATCCGGCTGGGCGAAAGCCTTCGGGAAGGCATGGTGGCCGTCAAGATCAGGCCGCGGCTGCGCTTTGCCGTGGTGGGATCTCCCGCCTATTTTGAAACGAAGCCCATCCCCCGGTCGCCGGCCGACCTGACGGCCCATGTCTGCATCCGCAACATGTACCCGAGCGGCGCCTTTTATCCTTGGTCTTTCGCGCGGGACGGCGAGGCGATCGACGTCGAACCGCGCGGACCGCTGGCCTTGCATGACCACGAATTGATGGTGGAGGCAGCCCTTGCCGGCATCGGGCTCGCCTATATCTGGGAGGCGCGCGCCAAGCCCTACGTCGAGAGCGGCCGGCTGGTCGAGTGCCTCCAGGCGTGGTGCCCGCCGGAGGATTGGCTCTATCTGTATTACCCGACGCGCCGGCACATGTCCGCGGGCCTGAGAGCCGTCATCGACGCCATGCGGGTGTGATGCGCCGAGGCCGCAGCCGTCTTTATGAAATCCCTATTCGTTCCGCCCTGTTTCCCAATCGAGAAGTTATGCCGGCGCGCCTAACTTGAGATGGCAGTCAGCAATGGATGGCTGCGATCTCTTGTGAGGTGCCGCCATGCGGAACGATTTTCCGAAACACTCGCTTCCACCGCTATCGACGCGGATGATCTTTCTCCATCATCGCGTGCGGATGCACCATCGTTTTCACCACGGCAGCGTGGGAACGCAAAGCCCGTCGCTCGCTGTGCGTCTTTCGCTCCTGGCGCTTGCCGTCGCCATCGTGGTTTTGATCGGCGTCATCCATGCCTAGGGCCTCCACGTCCAACGCGCATCGTTCCCAAGGCGGCGAGGGTGTGTTGACCGCTGCGCATGAACTCGCGGAGCGGATCAGCGCCGCCCGGCGCCTGCGCGAACATCACCTGTGGGAAATCCTGCGCTGCTTGCCCTCGCTTGCCGAAGTGCGCGACGACGTCGTCTTCCGGCAGCAGTTCCGCGCGTTGATGGAACGCGATGACCTGGAGGGTGCAAGCCGCGCGCTGGTCGATGCGGCCCGTCCGAGGCGCCATCTGGATCGCCTGCAATTCATCGACGGCAACTGGATCGCCCGCATTCTCTCCCGCGAGACCACGCCCTCCCGCTCCGTCGCCGTCCATGTCGACCGCGTGGCCGCCATCATGGCGGCCCTGGTTGCGGCGGACCGGCGGGCTGACGGTCCCGCAAAACACTGAAAGGATTTGCATCATGCAGGATTATCGACGCCGTCTTCCCGTGCAGGGATTGGTCTGCGACCTCGTTACGCCCTTCCGCGGGGATGCCGTGGACCATGACGGCCTTGCCGTGCTCGTGCACTGGCAGATCGCCAGCGGCGTCTCGGGGCTCTCGGTCTGCGGCAGGGTCGGCGAGGTCGGCGCGCTCAGTCGCGAGGAGCGCCGTGCCGTGCTTGCCACGGTGGTGCGGGCGACGGGGCTCGCCGTTCCGGTTCTGGCCTCTGTCGGCACCTATGCGACGGAGACCACCATCGGCCTCGCGCTGGATGCGGAAGCGGAAGGTGCAGACGGACTGGTCGTCACGACACCCTATTACAGCAAGCCGACGCAGAAAGGCATCATCGCCCATCTGCGCGCCGTTGCGGAAGCCACCACGCTTCCGGTCCTGGTTCTTGCGGATCCTGCCGTAACCCGATCGGACGTCACGCCCGAAACGCTGAGCGAACTCGGCGAGATCCCCGGCATTCATGGCTTCATCGACGCCTCCGGCGACATCGCGCGGCTCGCCGTGATCGACCGGCCGTTGCGCGAGCGGTTGGCGCTCTATTCCGCCCACGACGCGACCGCCTTCGCCTTCAATGTGCTCGGCGGATGCGGAACGCTATCGCCCGCCGCAAATCTTGCCCCGCGCATGACAAGCGCGCTCCACCAGGCCCTGCGCACCCGCAGTGTCGATCTCGCGCTCGACCTGAAGGATCGGCTCGCCCCGCTCTTCGCCGCCCTTGGCGACATGCCCGATCCCGCCATGCTCAAGCACGGTCTCGCGCCCTTGCTGGGCATCGACGAAACGGTGCGGCTACCGCTGGTATCCGCCTCAGTGCCGGCCGGTGTGGCTATTCGCCATGCGCTGGCTGGCCTGCCGGAATGCGCGGCACAGCTCGCCAAGGCAAGCTGATCTGGAGGCTCCCATGAAACGCAAACGGAAAAATCCCAAGGCCGTCGCGACCACCATGCCGTCGCCACGGCCTGAACTCCCGATGCCGGCGCTGGTGTTGCGTGTGGTCCTGATCCTCGCCGCGGCCGCGCTCGTCCAGCATTTCCTGCCGCATCCCTGAGCCACCTCTCCCCATTGAAGAAAGGAAGAACCATGCATCCGCATGCCAGACAGCCGCGTCCTCCTCGCGTGACGAGCCGGACAGAACCACCCCGCTTCACCGTCGGCCGCGATTGCCACGGCTGGTGGGTCGTCGATGATCGCCTCGGCCGCGTCGGCGGCATTTTCGCAAGCGAAGACGCCGCGATGCATTATGCCTTGGAAGAGAGCAACCGGGACCGGAACGCCGTGCGGTGCCAGCGCCGCGGCAAACCCGTCGAGTTCCGGCCTCCTGTGGCTCCACCGTCGCGTGTCAGGCGCTGATCAAGACATGATCAGGCCGCCATCCACATTGATCGTCTGGCCGGTGATGTAGGCGGCATCGGGCGATGCGAGGAAGGCGACGAGGGCGGCGACTTCGGCGGGCGTGCCGGCGCGGCCCATGGGGATGCCTTCCACCCATTCGGCCATCAGCTCGCCCGGGCCGTATTCGCCGAGCATCTGGCCCCAGACGCGGTCGTTATAGTCCCACATCTCGGTGTGGATGATGCCGGGGCAAATGGCGTTCGCCGTGATGCCTTCGCGGGCGAGTTCCTTGGCAAGGCTCTGCGTCAGGCCGACCACGCCGAATTTCGAGGCGGCATAGTGGGGCGTGTAGATGAAGCCCTGGCGGGCCTGGCCGGAGGCGGTGTTGACGAGGCGTCCCTTGGTGCCGCTGGCGCGAAAGCGGCGGATCGCCTCCTGGCAGCACAGGAAGACGCCCTTGGTGTTGACGTCGAGGTTGAGGTCCCATTCGCGCTCGGTGAGGTTCTCGACCTTGGCGATGGTGATGACGCCGGCATTCTGGACGGAGACGGACAGGGCGCCGAGCTTCGCCTCGGCCTCACCGTAAGCCTCCTGAACGGCCTTGGCGTCGGTCACGTCCAGCGCGAGGCCCAGCACCTCGGCGCCGGTTTCCTCGGCGAGCGTCGCGGCCGCCGCGACCGTATCCTTCTCGATCGCGGCGATGGCGACCTTCGCGCCTTCTTCCGCGAAGCGCTTGGCGATGCCGCGCCCGATGCCCTTGTTGCCCCCGGTGACGAAAACCGTCTGGCCTGCAAAACGTCTCATGGTCTCTTCTCCATAATGCGCAGCAGGCCGGCGGCTGAAATCAGGCCGTCAGCCGCGCTGCTGTGAACTTGTCGGTGACAAGCACATCGATGACGCCCAGTTTCAGGGCGCCGGCGATGGCCTGGGTTTTCGATTCTCCGCCCGCGAGCGCCATGACGCGGTTCGTCCGGCGCAGGTCCTCCAGGGAGATACCGATGACGCGCTCGTTGAGTGGTGTTTCCACCGGCTTGCCCTGGCTGTCGTAGAACCGGTAGGAAATTTCGCCGACCGCGCCGGCCTCGTGCAGCATCGCCATTTCCTGGCGGGAAAAGGTGTTGCCGGAGCGGGCGAGCAGTTCGGACGGCTCGACGGCGCCGATGCCGATGATGGCGAGGCTGAGGCGGCCAAAGAGGTCCATCGTCTCGCGCACGACCGGGTCGGCCAGCATGACGAGTTTTGCCTCGCGCGACGAGGTGATGCCCTGCACGAGCAGCAGCCGCGGCTCACCGCCGGTGAGCCTCGCGAGGCGCGCGGTAAGCTGCGTGGCATGCGTTTGCACGGATGCATCGCCCATGCCGCCGAGGATTTGCGCGATGTATTTGGCCTTGGCGTTCTTCAGCGGATGGATGTTGTCCACCATGCGCAGGATCGTCTGGCTCCAGCTGGAGACGCCGATAATCTCGTCCTGCTGCAGGGTGACTTCGAGGAAGTGGGCGGCGGCTTCACCGATGCGGGCCATGATGGCGCCGTCGCGGTCTTCTGAACAGTCTATGACGATGGCTTCGGTGAGGCCGTAGCGTTCGCGCAACGCGTTTTCGAGGTCCGCGAAGGTGCCGGCGGGGGGGATGACCGTGGTGCGCACGATGTCTTCCTGCTCGGCCCGCTTCAGCATGCGCGAAACGGTGGCCTGCGACATGTGCATGGTCTCGGCGATCTCCGCCTGCCGCTTGCCCTCGATATGGTACATCTGGGCGATGCGGGCGATCAGTCGCAGCTCGTTCAATCGTCCCATGCAGTCCTCCATTGGTGAATTTTTATTCACTCATAGTTGAAGGACCCGGAACGGTCGAGCGGTAGATTGCGTCCTGCCAGACCGCAAGACGATCCGCGGTATCGGCGTTGCGCGGGACGATGGGATTACCGGCGCGCGGCAGGGCGGCAATGGCGGCAAGATCGGTCCAGACGCCCAGCGAAAGGCCGGCGAGATAGGCGGCGCCAAGGGCCGAAGCCTCCGGCGCATCGCATTGCGTGATGACATGGTTCAGCGTGTTGGCGACGCATTGCATCAGGAACGTGTTCCGGCTCGGCCCGCCATCGGCATAGAGGCGGCCGAGCGGCGTCGGCGATTGCGCGGACATGGCCTTGAAGACGTCATGGACCTGGAACGCCATGGAATCCGTCACCGCGCGGGCCATCTGGGCGCGGGTGGTGGTGAAGGTGATGCCGGAAAACAGCGCCCGCGCATCGGCCTGCCAATAGGGCGCGCCAAGGCCGACGAAGGCCGGCACGAAGCCCGGCCCGCCGGGCTGGGCGGTGGCGGCGAGATCGGTGAGGGCCTGCACATCCGGCAGGCCGAGCATCTCTGCCATCCAGGGCAGGGCGGCCGCGGAGACGAGGATGTTGCCCTCGAAGGCATAGGTCGGCTTGCCGCCGATCGACCAGGCGATGGTCGTGGTGATGCCCTGTTCGGGCGCGATGAACCGGGGCAGCGTCGTCATGATCGACGAGCCGGTGCCGAAGGTCACTTTGCCGTCGCCGGGATTGAAGGCGCCGTGGCCGAAGAGCGCGGCATGGCTGTCGCCGATGGCGGAGGCAATCGGGATGCCGTCCCGGAGGCCCGGCACGTTCTTGGTGGCACCGAAGCGGGAGGCGCTGTCGCGCACCTCGGGAATGGCGGATTTCGGCACGCCGAAGAGGGTGCAGAGCTCGTCGCTGCAGGTCTGCCGGTTGAGGTCGTAAAGCTGGCTGCGGGCGGCATTGGCGGCATCGCAGGCATGCACCGCGCCATCCGTGAAGCAATGGATCAGCCAGGCGTCGATGGTGCCGAGTCGGACCGTTTTTCCAGCGGGCACGCGGTCGAGCAGCCACTTCATCTTGGGGCCGGGGAACATCGGGTCGATGGGCAGGCCGGTGAGCGCCTGCACGCGCGGCGCATGGCCGGCCGCGATCAACTCGGCGCAGGCCGGCGCGCTGCGGCGGCACTGCCAGCTCACCACCGGGCCGAGCGGTTCGCCGGTCTCGGCATCCCAGACGGTGACGGATTCGCGCTGGTTGGAGATCGCGATGCCGAGGATATCGACTGCGGGTCCGGCCTGCAGGCAGGCGGCGATCGCTTCCTGAACCGATTGCCAGATGCGCAGCGGGCTCTGTTCGACCCAGCCGGGTTGCGGATGCTCGATGCCGACCGGAGAAGCGCCGCGCGACAGAATTTCGCCGGCCGTGGAGACAAGCACGGCCTTGGAATTCGTGGTGCCCTGGTCGATGGCGAGGATGGCGGTCGTCATGGCGGCTCCGGCAGGCAGAAATGGGGGGCGCGGCGAAAGGGAGGCCTTGCCGCGCCCGGCACGTCATCTAATCCAGCGCGATCACGCGCGGGAAGACTTCCGTGCAATCAAAGCGATGGCGGCCTCGGCGATTGCCGCGGGCGACATGCCGAATTCGTTGAGCAGGAACTCAGCCGAACCGGTGGGGGCGAAGATGCCGGGCACGCCGAGGATCTTCATCGGCACGGGCGCTTCGGCCACCACATATTCAGCGATGGCCGAGCCGAGGCCGCCGATGGTGGAATGTTCCTCCGCCGTCAGGATGGCGCCGGTTTCGCGCGCGGCAGCCACCACGGCCTCGACGTCGATCGGACGGACCGTCGCCATGTTCAGCACACGGGCCTCGATGCCCTGCTCGGCGAGAAGCTCGGCCGCTTTCAGGATGCGGTGCGTGACCGTGCCGTTGGCGATGAGGGTAACGGCATCGCCGTCACGCAGCAGGTTCGCCTTGCCCAGCTCGAACTTATGGCCCGCCGGCAACAGGTCCGGCACGCCGACGCGCGAGAGGCGCAGGAAGACCGGCCCGTCATAATGCGCGGCCCATTCCACGGCGGCGGCCGTCTCGATCGAATCGCAGGGCGCCACGACCGGCAGGTTCGGCAGCACGCGGGTCCAGGCGAAATCCTCGATGGAATGGTGCGTCGGGCCGAGTTCGCCGTAAGCCATGCCGGAGGAAATGCCGATCAGCTTCACATTGGCGTTGGAATAGGCGATGTCGGCCTTGATCTGCTCCAGCGAGCGGCCGGTCAAAAAGCAGGCGGCGCCGCAGACGAAGGGCAGCAGCCCGCCATTGGCAAGGCCGGCGCCGACGCCCACCATGTTCTGTTCGGCAATGCCGACATTGACCAGCCGTTCCGGCCAGCGGGACTTGAAGCCGCCGAGCTTCGAGGAGCCGACGGAATCGTTGCAGACGGCCACGATCTTCGGATTGTCCGCCCCGAGGCGTTCCAGCGTGGCGACGAAGGCGTCGCGGCAATCGTGCAGCTTGGGAGAGGTCATCACGTCTTTCATCACAGCGTCTCCGAAAGCTCAGCCACGGCAATCTTGTATTGTTCGGCGTTCGGCACCTTGTGGTGCCAGTCCACCGTGTCCTGCATGAAGGAGATGCCGTGGCCCTTGTTGGTGTGGGCGACGATGCAGTGCGGGCGGCTGCCGCGCTTTTCCAGCGCCGGCACGATCTCGTCCATCACATTGCCGTTGATCTCGGTGACATCCCAGCCGAACGCTTCGAGCTTGGCCGGGAAGGGGGCAAGGTTGTTGGTGTCCTTCAGCGACGCGCCCTGCTGGAAGCGGTTGTGGTCGATGATCAGCGTCAGGTTGTCGAGGCCGAACTGTGCGGCGGCCGCAATCGCCTCCCAGTTCGAGCCTTCCTGCATTTCGCCGTCGCCGGTCATGACATAGGTGCGGTAGGCGGCCCCCGTCAGCTTGGCGGCCTTCGCCATGCCGACCGCGACCGGCAGGCCATGGCCGAGCGGCCCCGTATTGGTCTCGACGCCCGGCACCTTGTTGCAGTTCGGATGGCCGTTGAGGCGCGAATGCGGCTTCAGGAACGTCGCGACCTCTTCTTCCGGAATGAAGCCGCGCTTGGCGAGCGTCACGTAAAGCGCCAGTGCCACATGGCCCTTCGACAGCACGAAACGGTCGCGGTCCGGGTTTGTCGGCTGGTCGGGCCAGATGCGCAGCACGCGGAAATAGAGCGCGGTCAGGATGTCGATGGCCGACATCTCCCCGCCAATGTGTCCGGCGCCGGCTTCGAAAACCGCTTGCAGATCGCGAAGGCGGATCTGGCGAGCGATGCGGTCGAGATCGTTCGGCTGCATGAAACCCTCATAGTGAATAAATATACAGTTGCCTATATACTTGCATGGAGATCGGGCAAGTCAAGCGGAAATCGCGGATGGGGGCACAAAAATTAGCTGGCCGCATCGTATTGACAGGACCCGGATCGATCATATACGAATTTACACACGGTAATGAATATTTATGCGTGCCGCCAATCTAAGGTGGCTGGCTGACCGGGAGGAGCGTTCATGCTGGTTGCAGCGAAGGAAAAACAGGGCATCGTGGGCGGGCTGCTGCCATCCCTGCGCGGGGCCACCGGGCCGCTGATTGGCCTGATCGTTCTGTGCCTTTTCCTCACGTTTGCGACGGACAAGTTCCTGTCGATCCGCAACTTCCTCAACGTGCTCGACCAGATCACGGTGCTGGGCGTCATGGCCGTGGGCATGACGCTGGTCATCCTGATCGGCGGCATCGATCTTGCGGTGGGTTCCGTCATGGCGCTGGCGATGATGGTGCTCGGCTATCTCCACGTCGTTGCCGGCGTGCCGATGGGGCTTGCCATTCCGCTCGCTTTGCTCGTCGCCTCGCTCAACGGTCTCGTCGCGGGCCTGTTGATCACGCGCTTCAACGTGCCCGCCTTCATCGCGACGCTCGCCATGATGTCGATTGCGCGCGGCCTTGCGAACATGATCACCGACGGCCAGCAGATCATCGGTTTTCCGACCTGGTTCAACATGATGGCGATCGTGCGTTTCGGCGGCTTCCTGACGCTGACCGTCGCCGTGATGGTCGTGGTCTTCATCGTCGGCCTGCTCTATCAGCGCTACCGCCATGGCGGGCGCGTGCTCTACGCCATCGGCGGCAATGCGGAAGTGGCGCGGCTTGCCGGCATCAATGTCCAGCGCGCGACCGTGCTCGTCTATGTCGTGTGCAGCTTCCTCGCCGGACTTGCCGGCATGGTGCTCGCCGCGCGCCTCGACTCGGTCCAGCCGTCCTCGGGCGTTTCCTACGAACTCGACGCCATCGCGGCGGTCGTTATTGGCGGCACGTCGCTATCGGGTGGCACGGGCGGTATCGGCGGCACGATCATCGGCGTTCTCATCATCGGCGTGCTGCGCAACGGCCTCAACCTGCTCAGCGTCTCGCCCTTCATGCAGCAGGTCATCATCGGCGCCGTCATCGTGCTCGCCGTCACGGCCGAAACCTATCGCAAGCGCAAATAACGGCTTTCACCCCGCGGCCACGCGGCGGGGTGCGGAAAACGGTCGGCAATGGTGCGGACCGGCAAAAGGGAAGGTGGTCTCCGGCAAACGGAAACCACCGGGAAACTCGGAGGAGAAACCATGAAACTGTCCAAACTGCTGATGGCGGCAACCGCGGCTGCGGTCCTTGCCTCTCCCGCGGCTGCCGCGGAGGTCAAGACGATCGGCCTTGCCGTCCCGAACCTCCAGGCCGACTTCTTCAACCAGATCAAGCTCGGCGTCGAAAAATACGCCAAGGAAAAGGGCCTCACGGTCATCGTCGTCGACGCGAAGAACGACACGGCCACGCAGGTCAGCCAGGTGCAGGACCTGATGACCCAGGGCATCGACGCCTTTATCTACATTCCCGCCGGTGCTGCCGCTGCCGCCGTGCCGACCCGCCTTGCCCGCGAAGCCGGCATTCCGGTGATCAACGTCGACCGCGTTCCGGATGGCGCACCGGGTGACACCTTCATCGCCGGCGAGAGCGTCGAATCCGCCTATGCCGTCTGCAAGCACATCATCGAGAAGGCCGGCGGCTCGGGCAAGATGGCGATCATCCACGGCCAGAAGGGCACGACACCGGAAGTCGACCGCTTCACCGGCTGCAAGCGCGCCATCGACGAGAACAAGGGCATCGAGTTGGTCGACCAGCAGTGGAGCAACATGTGGTCGGCCGACGAGGGCTTCACGATCGCGCAGAACATGCTGCAGGCAAACCCGGACATCACGATCATCTTCGGCCAGGCTGACGGTCTCGCCATGGGTGCGGCCAAGGCGGTCGACGTCGCCAATCTCTCGGACAAGGTGATCATCGGCGGTTATGACGGCGACGTCTCGGCGCTCGAATACCTCGCTAAGTGCAACGGCCCGTTTATCGCCACCGCGACGCAGAGCACGCAGAAGATGGGCGTCCTCGCCGTCGAATCCGCGCTCGCTGTTGCCGCCGGCCAGAAGGTCGAAGAGCGCCAGACGCCGAATGCCGTGCTGACGACCTGCGAAAACGCACCGGAATTCGTCAAGAGCCATCCGTAATCCGGACACGAAAGGCAGCAGCGCCATGACGACACGCTCTCCCATCCTGTCGCTCCGTGGGATCCAGAAATCCTACGGTCCGGTCAAGGTTCTCCATGGTGTCGATCTCGACATCCATCCGGGAGAGGTCGTGGCGCTGCTGGGTGAAAACGGTGCCGGAAAATCGACCCTGTCGAATATCATTTCCGGCACCGTGCAGCCCTCCGCGGGCGAGATGACCTGGCTCGGCAAGCCCTATGCGCCCGCCAATCCGCGCGCCGCGATGGACGAGGGCGTGGGCATGATCCACCAGGAACTGAAGCTGCTGCCAAAACTTTCCATCGCCGAAAACGTCTTCGTCGGCCGCTATCCCATGAAGGCCGGCCGCATCGACCGCAAGGCGATGGAAGAGCGGGCGAGGAGCGGCCTCAAGCGGCTCGGCCTCGACATTTCGCCCGATCGTCTCGTCGAGGGGCTTTCGACCGGGAAACAGCAGCTCATCGAGATCGCCAAGGCACTGACGCTCAACGCGCGCCTGCTCATCCTCGACGAGCCGACCGCGGCACTTGGCGGCGAGGAGACCCAGCTTCTCTTCCAGCAGATCGAACGGCTGAAGGCTGACGGCGTCGGCATCGTCTACATTTCGCATCGCCTCGAAGAAATCCGCCAGATCGCCGACCGCATCGTCGTTATGCGCGATGGCGCCAAGGTGCAGGAATTCGACAGCGGCGACGTGCCGGTCCGCACCATCGTCGAGGCGATGGTCGGGCGCTCGCTGGAGCGAATGTTCCCGACGCTGCCCGCGCCGACGGATGAGGTGACGCTGGAGGTGCGCAACCTCTCCTCGCCATCCAATACGTTTCGCAACATCAGTTTTTCCGTTCGCAAGGGCGAGGTCTTCGGCATTGCCGGCCTCATGGGCGCGGGCCGCACCGAGCTCGTGCGCGCCATCACGGGCGCCGATCCGATTTCCGGCGGCGAAGTGCTGCTGCGCGGCAAGGCCGTCACGCCGCGCTCGCCGATCGACGCGATCCGCAACGGCATTGTGCTCGTGCCGGAGGACCGCAAGCTCCAGGGCGTGGTGCTCGAACATTCGATCGCGGAAAATATTGGCTATGCCAATCTCGGCGAGATTTCCCGCAATGGCTGGCTCTCGTCGCGCCGCATCCGCGAATTCGCCGAGGACTATATCACGCGCTTCGGCGTGAAGGGTCGCGGCGGGCAGAATGCGGGTGAACTCTCCGGCGGCAACCAGCAGAAGGTGGTGCTTGCCAAGTGGCTGGCGCGCAAGCCGCAGGTGGTGGTGCTGGACGAACCGACGCGCGGCATCGATGTCGGCGCCCGCTCCTCGATCTACGATCTGATCATGGACCTTGCCCGCGCTGGCGTCGCAGTCATCGTGGTCAGTTCCGACCTTGAAGAAGTGCTCGGCGTCTCCAGCCGCATCATGGTCATGGCTCAGGGCAGGCAGGCCGGCATCCTGGACCGCGCGGACGCCAACGACGTCTCGGTCATGGAATTGGCGACGATTTGAACAGGAAGAGCATCATGTCCGAAATCACCCTCAACGCGCCGAAATTGTTCGATCTTTCCGGAAACGTCGCCTTCGTGACCGGCGCCGGCAGCGGCATCGGTCAGCGCATCGCCATGGGTCTTGCCCAGTGCGGTGCGGATGTCGCACTGCTCGATCGCCGTACCGATGACGGCCTCGCGACCACCGCCGATTTCATCGCGAAGGCAGGCCGTCGCAGCATCCAGATCGCGGCCGACGTTACCAGCGGTGCGGCGCTGAACGTGGCGGTCGCTCGCACCGAGGCGGAACTGGGCGCGCTCACGCTCGCCGTCAACGCAGCCGGCATCGCCAATGCGAATCCGGCGGAGGAGATGGAGGAAAGCCAGTTCCAGACGATGATGGACATCAACCTGAAGGGCGTTTTCCTCTCCTGTCAGGCGGAAGCGCGCGCCATGCTGAAGACCGGCCGCGGCTCCATCGTCAACATCGCCTCCATGTCCGGCGTCATCGTCAACCGCGGCCTCAGCCAGTGCCACTACAACGCCTCCAAGGCCGGCGTCATCCACATGACGAAGTCGATGGCGATGGAATGGGTGGGCCGCGGCATCCGGGTCAACACGATCAGCCCCGGCTATACGGCAACGCCGATGAACACGCGGCCGGAAATGGTGCACCAGACGAAGCTGTTCGAGGAGCAGACGCCGATGCAGCGCATGGCCAGCGTCGACGAGATGGTCGGCCCCGCCGTTTTCCTGCTGTCCGGCGCGGCAAGCTACGTGACCGGTGTCGACCTTCTCGTCGATGGCGGCTTCTGCTGCTGGTGAACGTCGGCTTCCTTCGACGCCTTATTCGATGGCAGGCGGCATCTCGCCGTCTTCGCGGCCGCGCAGCGGCTTTTCCGGCATGAGTTGGAAGATGACGAGCGACAGCGCCATCGTGACGGCGCAGGCGAGGAAAATATAGGTGAAGGGTAGTGCCGAAGTGACGCCGGTGCTCACCGTCTGGATGGCTTCGCCGCCGAGCGGCAGGCCGTTGCCGAGCGCGATGGCGCCGAGGATCGCGACGCCGAGCGCGCTGCCGAGGGAGCGCAGGAATGTCAGGACGCCCGTCGCGACGCCGAGATGCGCCTGGTCGACCGCGTTCTGGACGGAGACGGTCGCGACCGGGAAGGTCATGCCGGTGCCGAAGCCCACGCCCGCCGTCAGAGCTTCCAGCACGAGCAACGACGTGCGCCCGGCGAGAAATGCGAGCGCGATCAGGCAGAGGAAGCTGATCACGCCTCCGACCAGCGCGATCCTTTTGTAATGGGTGAAACGCGGGATCGTCCGTCCGCTGGTCGTCGCGCCGAGCACGGTGCCGAGCAACAGGCCCAGCAGGGCGATGCCCGATCCGCTTGCGGAAAGCCCGTGGAACGACTGCACATAGACCGGAATATAGACCGAAAGGCCGACATTGGCGGCCTGCACCAGGAACATGGCCAGGGTTCCGTAGCGCACGATCGGATTGCCGAGCACTTCGAGCGAGATCAGCGGCTCGGCCGTCTGCCGCAGCCGCAGGGCAAAAATCGCCCAGATGACGGCCGAAGCGCCCAGCAGCCCGATGATGACGGGCGAGACCCAGGAATAGCGGCTGCCGCCCCAGTTGAGGGCGAGCAGCAGGAGCGTCGTCGCGACGATGAGCAGCACCGCGCCGGCACCGTCGATGCGGTGTTTGCGCGTGATGGCGGGCAGCTTCTTCAGCGGGTTGTTGATGATCATCATCGCCGCCAGCCCGAGCGGAATGTTGATCCAGAAGATCAGGGACCAGTGGAGATGCTCGGCGAAGGTGCCGCCGAGCAGCGGCCCCGCGATGCAGGCCACCGCCCAGGTTCCGGATATCCAGGCGGCGTAACGCGCGCGTTCGCGGGGCGGAACGAGATCGCCGATCACCGTTTGCGAGAGCGCGAACAGGCCGCCGCCGCCAAGCCCCTGCACGGCGCGGCCGATGATCAGGGTCAGCATGTTGGGCGCCAGCGCGCTGATCAGCGATCCGACGAGGAAGATAATGATGGCGGCGAAGATCGTCGGACGTCGCCCGTGCACATCGGCGATCTTGCCGTAAAGCGGCGCCATCGCGGTGGCGGTCAGGAGGTAACCCGTGACGATCCACGGTAGGTAGTCGCTGTGCCCGAGCGCCCTGCCGATCGTCGGCATGGCGGGGGCCACGATCGTCTGGTCGAGCGCGGCGAGCAGCATGGAGAGGAGAACACCGGCGATGATGACGTTCTTTTCCGGCTCGGACAAAGCGGGTATCGCCGTTACCGTTCCGCTCGGGTGACGTGCTTCATTCATTCCTGCAATTCCGATGTCGACAGCTGGATTTTGGCCCGTCGGCTCTGGCGAGTCGGCCGCCTGTTCGTGCGTGGACACCGGTAAAGCACCTTCCTTGCCGCAAAGTCCATCGAATAGAGTATATTAGCGGTACGATGCAGGCGGGTTTCGGCCCCAGCACAATCAGCAATATTTCCTTAATCCTCCCGCAAGCAGAGGCTGGCACTGTGCGGGGATGCGAATCACTACCATCACCAATTGGGCCTACGGCATCACCGTCGTTCTGACGGCGCTTTCCGGTGCGTCCTTCATCATGTCTTCCCGCAGCGCCCTTCATGAACGGGTCGCGGTCGAGGAGCACCTGACGCTCGACACGCTTGCCGAGGAACTGGCACTCGGCGCCGAGGTGCGGAGCGACGAGGCGCGGCTTTACGTGATGCGCGGCGAGGAGCGCCACCTGCAGGCGTTTCACGCGGAAGAGCAGACGGAACGGCGCCGCGAGGACGCCGCGCAGAAACTCGGCGCGCAGAAACTGACGCCGGCCGAGGTGGCGGCGCTGGCGGATGTCGCGAGAGACGCGGAGGAACTGGACAAGATCGAGGTGGCTGCGGTCGAGGCATTTCAACGTGGGGACAAGGTCGCTGCGCAGGGCGTTCTCTTCGGTGCGGAGCATGAACGGGTCCAGAAAGCCCTTCTCCAGACGGTTGCCCATTTTCGCGACCTGACGGCGACGCGTGCGACGTCGGAGCTTGAAGCTGCCCGCGCGCGCAGTGACTGGTGGAGCCTCGCCGCCGAGATCATGCTTGCCGTCACGGGTGCGCTGTTCGTCGCCGTGCTTTATTTCGTTTTGAGGCGACGGGTAGCGATGCCGCTGATGCGCATGACGGGGATCGTCAGCCGGCTCGCCAAGCAGGATTACACCGTCGAGCTCCCTATCGACCGGCGGGGCGACGAAATCGGCGAGATGAACGAGGCGATCGACGTCTTCCGGACAAACCTGATCGAGCGCGAGCGGCTTGATTCCGAGCGCCGCGCCGACCAACACACCAAGGACCTCATTCTCCAGATGATGCACCGCGTGCAGGCGTGCCAGAACCAGGCAGAATTGACCGACGTCGTCGTCCGGTTTGCGCCGCAGATCTTTCCGGGCCTTGCCGGCGGCCTCTATATTCTGAACGAAGGCAATACGTCGCTGGTGCGCACGGGGGCATGGCTCGATCCGCAACATTCGGCGGCGGTCTTTCCCGCCACCGCATGCTGGAGCATGCGGCGCGGCCGCTCGCACCAGAGCAGCGCCAACGGGTCCGATGTGCCCTGCCAGCACCTCGATCCGCCCGGCGTGACGGCGCTCTGCGTTCCCCTGACGGCGCAGGGCGACATGATCGGGCTTCTCTCCCTCGAAGAACGCGACGAGGACGCGCTCGGACCCTTGGGCGCGCGGCTCTATCTCGAACTGATTGCCGAGAATGTCGGCCTGGCGATCGCGAACCTGCAATTGCGGGAGAAGCTGACGACGCTTGCCGTGCGCGATCCGCTGACCGGCCTCTTCAACCGTCGCTTCCTGGAGGAAACCTTGCAGCGTCACACCAGGGACCATGCCGGCGAACCGCTGGTCTGCCTGATGATCGACATCGACCACTTCAAGCGCTTCAACGACCAGTTCGGGCACGATGCGGGCGATCTCGTCATGCAGTTCGTGGGGCAGACGCTGCGCGAAACCTGCGCGCCGACCGGCAACGCCTTCCGGTTCGGCGGGGAGGAGTTCACGGCCCTTCTGCCGTTCCTCGGCGAACAGGAGGGGATCGAGCTTGCAGACACGCTGCGCGACAAGATCAGCAGCGTCGCGCTCTCCCATGCCGGCCAGATCCTCGGCACGGTTTCCATCTCCGTCGGGGTGGCGGCGTCGCCGGGGGAGGGCTCGGTGGAAACCCTTGTCACGCGTGCGGATGCCGCGCTGCTGCAAGCCAAGGCGGAAGGCCGCGACAGGGCGATTGCCGCAAGCGCCATTCACCGGAAGAGTTGATCCGCGCCGTCAGACCCCGGGCGCACGCACGCTGTTCAACTGGCGCACCAGTTCCGGGCCGAGCGTGTTTCGCGCATAGTCGATCAGGATGGATTTGGCCGCTTCCAGCGGGAGGTCGATATCCGCATGACCGCGGCGCAGCCAGAGGCCGTCGATGAGCGCCGCAAAACCGCGGATGAAGTGGTCGATCTCGGTCGGGCCGAGATGGGGCTTCAGGATATCCGACACATTGGACTTGAGACGGCGGTAATAGGGGCGCAGCAGGCGCGCGTAGCGCTCGTTGTGCGAGGCTTCTGAGTAAAGCGATATCCAGGCGCTCGCCGTGGGCTGGTCGAAACGCTGTGCGGGAAAATTTCCGTCGATAAGGGCGATGAGCCGCTCCCAGCCGCAGCGCGAGCGGCGCAGGTTGCCGACGATCTCGTTGGCGAGGATGCGGTTGTTCATCCGTACCATCTCGAAGAGCACCTCTTCCTTGTCCTTGAAGTAATAGGTGAGGATGCCCTGCGAGAGGCCGGCCTCCGCGCAGATTTTTGCGCTCGTCAGGCCGCGCAAACCCTCCTTCAGGAAGATGCGATGGGCGGCGTCGATCAGTTCGACGCGCCGGACGTCCTCGATGCGGGTGCGCTGCTTCTTTGGCTTCTGCTGCATGGTTTTCCCTAGCAGATCAAATTTTTGTACGCTTTAACAATTTTTTGCTTGTCTTAAAAATTACCGTCCGTATCCTTTGTCAAAACCACAAGGGGAACGCCAATGAACAGGACAGTTTTTGCGATGATCGTCGCGGCCGGTGCCGCATGTCTGCCGGCCCATGCGGCATTCGCGGCCGATGCGCCGGAATGCAAGGCGGTGCGGCTTTCCGATCTCGGCTGGACGGATATCGCGCTGACCAACACGACGGCGGAGATCATTCTGGGCGCGCTCGGCTACGAGCCCAGCCAGACGCTGCTTGCCCTCAACATCACCTTCGATTCGATGCGCAATGGCGATATCGACGTGTTCCTCGGCAATTGGCGTCCCGTGCAGGATCTCGATTACAAGCCCTATTTCGACGACGGTTCCGTCATTCCCGTCGCCACCAACCTGACGGGCGCGAAATACACGCTGGCCGTCCCGAAATACGTCTTCGACGGCGGCTTGAAATCCTTCGACGACCTCCAGAAATTTGCCGACAAGCTCGACCATAAGATCTACGGCATCGAGCCCGGCACCAACAAGCCGCTGCTCGACATGGTCGAAGCCAAGGCGCATGGCCTGGAGGGCGACTGGGAGGTTGTGGAATCCAGCGAGGCCGCGATGCTCACGCAGGTGCAGCGGGCGGCCGAGGCCAAGGAATGGATCGTCTTCCTCGGCTGGCAACCGCACCCGATGAACGTCAACATGGAGATCGCCTATCTTGCCGACGGCGATGCCGAATTCGGCCCCGATTTCGGGGGCGCGACCGTGCGCACGCTGGTGCGCAAGGGCTATCCGGAGCTGTGCCCGAACGTCACGGCCTTCTTCAGCAATCTCGTCTTCGACATCGACTACGAAAACACCGGCATGAACATGATCATGACCGACGGGCTGGAAGCCAAGGACGCGGCCATCAAGATGATGCAGGCGCATCCGGAAAAGCTCGATGCCTGGCTCAAGGACGTCGTGACGCTTGACGGCAAGCCGGGACTGGCCGCCGTCAAGGCGGAGCTCGGCATCCAGTGACATCCATGCCCATGATGCGGGCCGCCGTGCTGGCGGGCTATGGCGAACCCTTGCAGATCCGTCAGGTGCCCCAGCCCGTTGCCGGACGCGGCCAGTTGCTCGTTCGCCTGAAGGCCTGCGGCATCTGCCATTCCGACGTGCATATCTGGAAGGGCGACGTGTTGCCGCCGCATGCGCCGGAGCCGTTTATCCTGGGCCATGAGGGTGTGGGGGTGGTTGAGGCGGTCGGGGAAGGCGTCGAGGGCTGGGCAGCGGGCGACACGGTGGGCGTGCCCTGGCTGCACGATACCTGCCTTCGCTGCGATGAATGTTCGGATGGCCATGAGGCCTTCTGCCAGCACCAGCGGGCACATGGTCTGAACGTGCCGGGCGGCTTTGCGGATTATGTCGCGGTGGATGCCGCCTTCGCCGTCGCGCTGCCGGCCGACGTTGATCCGCTGGCCACCGCGCCGGTGATGTGTGCGGGCGTCACCGCCTATGGTGCGATCCGTCGGGCAGGGGTGGTGCCCGGCGAGCACCTTGCGGTGTTCGGCTGCGGCGGCCTCGGCCTTTATGCGGTGCAGATCGCCGCGCGCATGGGTGTTCATGTGCTGGCGGTGGACCGCGACCCGGCCAAGCTGGAGCATGCACGTTCCTATGGCGCGGCTGAAGTGATGACGGCGGGTCCGGATCTCGACCGCCATCTCGCCGGCGGTGCGCGCTATCACGCGGCGATCAACTTTGCCCCGACGCCCGCGACCTGGGCGGCGATCGTGGCGTCGATCCGGCCGCGCGGCCGCATCGTTGCTGCGGCGTTGGTTTCAGAGCCCGTTCCCTTGGTTCAGGAATGGCTGACGGCGACGGGCGTCACGATCACCGGCACCAGCGTCGGCACGCGGCAGGAGATGCGCGAGGTCGTCGCGATGCATGCCCGTCAGCCGCTCCTCAACCCGATCGAGGAAATCGACCTCGCCCGCGCCACCGAGGCGCTGGAGGCGCTCGCAAGCGGGCAGGCCAAGGGCCGTTACGTCATACGCTATTGACGATCCCTCATTCGAAAAGGCCGGGGTGATCGGCCTCGATCTGGGGCAGGTCGGCGAGGATGCCGTTGAGGTGACGCCGCATGGCGGCCGCGGCGGCATCGGCATCGCGCGTGTCGATGGCGGCGATGATCGCCTCGTGTTCGGAAATCAGCCGCGTCATGGAATCGGGATGGCGGAGCTGCAGGTTGCAGACCCGGTCCATATGGGCCTTGATGTCCGATATGGCGTTCCAGGCGAGGCCGCAGCCGGCGCCTTCCGCAATCGCGATGTGGAACTGCTCGTCTTCCCGGCGGAAGGCGTTGTGGTCGTGCGCCTCCATCGCCGCGGTCTGGCGGGCGAGGATCGTATCGATCTTGCGTCGCGTCCACGCGTCGAAGGTTTCGCTGGCGCGCCGCGCAACCGCGGTCTCGATCGCCTCGCGCACGAAGCGCGCTTCCATCATCTGCCGTGCTGAAATCCTCACGACGACCGTGCCCCGGTTGGGGCGGATGTCGACCAGCTTCGACTTGCCGAGCGCGATCAGCGCCTCGCGCACCGGCTGGCGGGATACACCCATGCGGGTCGCGATTTCCTGTTCGGAAAGCCGCACTCCGGGGGCGAGTTCGAGGCGGATGATCGACTCCCGCAGGTCGCGCTCGACCTGCGCCGCCGCTGTTTCGCCGGTGTCGATCTTCAGGGATTCAAGGTTCATCTCTTTCGCCGCCGTCATGCGTTGACATCCAATTTAAACCACCATACAGTACCATACAGATCAAACGCAACAGAAATCCGGTGGCCTTAAAACCGGATGAACAGGGAGGGGCCGGCGCCATGTGTCCGGCCTTGGAGAGATATTGCTGTCCAATTTTATTGCACCCGATTCCAGTGATCCCCGCCTCGGCATTAAATCCCGCTACCGGATGCTTGTCGATGGCAAGTCTGTGGACGCGGCCTCGGGCAAGACGATCGATCGGGTGAGCCCCGGCCATGCCGGCGCCGTGGTCGGCACCTGGCCGGAGGCTTCAGCGGATGATGTGCGCCTGGCTGTCGCCGCCGCGCGCCGTGCCTTCGATACCGGCCCGTGGCCGCGCATGTCGGGCGCCGAGCGCTCGCGCCTGATGTTCAAGGTGGCGGACCTTATTCTTGTGCATCAGGAAGAGCTGGCGCTCGCCGAGAGCCTGGAGGTCGGCAAGCCGATCGTCCAGGCTCTCGGCGAGATCGGCTTTTGCGCCGACCTCTGGTCCTATGCGGCAGGGCAGGCCCGGGCGCTGGAAGGCCAGAGCCACAACAATATCGGCGACGACCGCCTCGGCCTTGTGCTGCGCGAAGCGGTCGGCGTCGTCGGCATCATCACGCCCTGGAACTTCCCGTTCATCATCGCCTCCGAGCGCGTGCCGTGGGCGATCGGCGCCGGCTGCACGGTGGTGCTGAAGCCCTCCGAATTCACCTCCGGTACCTCGATCCGCATGGCGGAACTGGCGCGCGAGGCCGGCATTCCCGACGGCGTGTTCAATGTCGTCACCGGCTATGGCGATCCGGCCGGCCAAGTGCTGGCCGAAGACCCTGGCGTCGACATGGTCGCCTTCACGGGCTCCGTGCGCGTCGGCACCAAGCTTGGCGAGATCGCGGCCCGCAGCGTCAAGCGCGTCGGGCTGGAACTCGGCGGCAAGGGGCCGCAGATCGTCTTCGCCGATGCGGATCTCGACGCCGCGGCCGATGGCATCGCCTACGGCGTCTACCACAATGCCGGCCAGTGCTGCATTTCCGGCAGCCGGCTGCTGGTGCAGGAAGGCATCCGCGATGCGCTGATGGAGCGCCTGCTCGACATTTCGCGCAAGGTGACCTTCGGCGACCCGCTGAACGAGCGCACCAAGATCGGCGCGATGATCTCCGAAGCCCATGCGGACAAGGTGCATTCCTATGTGGAGGCCGGGATCGCCTCCGGTGCGGAACTGCTGCTCGGCGGCGAAAGGGTCGGCAGGGAGGCCGGGCTTTATTACGCGCCGACGGTCTTCGGCGGCGTGACGCCCGACATGTCGATTGCCCGGGAGGAGATCTTCGGGCCGGTGCTCTCGACGCTGACGTTCAAGACGGCGGACGAGGCCGTCGCGATGGCGAATGCCAGCGAATTCGGTCTGTCGGCTTCCGTCTGGTCCACCAATCTGGAAACCGCGCTGCAGAGCATCCGCCGCATCCGTGCCGGCCGCTGCTGGATCAACAGCGTGATCGACGGCACGCCGGAACTGCCGATCGGCGGCTACAAGAAGAGTGGCCTCGGTCGCGAACTCGGCCGCTACGGCTTTGACGAATATTCCCAGTTCAAGGGCGTGCACGTCACGCTCGGGCGCCCCGCGCCCTGGTTCGCATAATCCGCTGCATCTGTGGCGAGAGGAGGAAAATCTCGGCTGGCGTGATCTTTGGTCGGAGCCCGCCAGCCGAGACTTGGGTCTTTTGGACCCGCATTGCACATCCAAAGGGAGGATACGCAAATGAAATTGACCAGGTTGAGAACCGCTGCATTGGCCGCGGGCCTGACCACCATGCTGGCATCTACGGCGCTTGCCGCGGATGTCAAGGCCACGATGATCATCTACCTCGATCCGAGTGTCCAGTTCTTTAACCCCGTGGTGAAGGGCGCGCAAGACGCGGCCGCCCAGTTCGGCGTCGATCTCGACGTGCAATATGCCAACAACGATCCGGTGCGCCAGAACGACCTGATCGAGAGCGCGACCGCGAGCGGCGTCGACGGCATCGCCGTCGCCATCTCCTCGTCGGACGCCTTCGACGAAAGCATCTGCGCGGCGGTGAAGGCCGGCATCGTCGTCATCGGTTTCAACAATGACGACCTCGACGGCGCCAAGGGCAATTGCCGCCAGGCCTATGTCGGCATGAACGAATTCGCCTCCGGCTACGAGCTCGGGAACCGGATGATCAAGGAATTCGGCCTGAAATCCGGCGACGTCGTCTTCAACCCGCGCGAAATCCCCGAGGCGAGCTTCGCGGTCGCCCGTGGCGGCGGCATCGAGAAGGCGATGACGGAGGCCGGCATCAAGGTGGAAACAGTCCGCGCCGGCCTTGATCCCGCGGAAGCCCAGAACATTATGGCCCAGTTCCTGATTGCCAACCCGACGGTCAAGGCGCTGTTCGGCACCGGCTCGGTCACCTCCACGGTCGGTGCTGGCGCCATCAAGGATGCCGGCATCAACATTCCGTTCGGCGGCTTCGACCTTGCGGTCGAGATCGTCAATGCGGTGGAATCCGGCGCGATGTTCGCGACCATGGACCAGCAGCCCTATCTCCAGGGCTACTACCCGATCGCCCAGATCGCGCTCTCGAAGAAGTACGGCCTGACCCCGACCGACATCGACACCGGGCAGGGCGCCTTCCTCGATAAGTCGCGCATCAGTTCGGTCAAGCCGCTGATCGGCAGCTTCCGCTAATCGCCTTGAAAGGGAGCCTGCCGGCATGCCCGGCGGGTTCCCTGGTCCCAAACGATCGAGTGCCAGACCGTGACCCCTATTCTAGCAGACAGTGCCGCGCCCCGGTCGCGGACCCAGAGACAATCCATCCTCAAGCAGATCATGGGCATGCCCGCAGGCGCGATCTTCCTCGTCTTCATGACGTTGCAGATCGTCTGCATCGCCGGTGCGCTGCTCTATCCCAACGAATTCCGCTATCTCTCGCCGCAGAACCTGACGATCCTGATGAAGGCGATCCCGGTGCTCGGCTGCCTGGCGCTCGGCGCTGGCGTGCTGATGATCGCCGGAGAATTCGACCTCTCCATCGGCTCCGTCTACACCTTCACGGCCGTCTTGATGGCGACGCTTGTCGGTGCCGGCGTCAGTGCCTTCATCGCCGCCCCGCTCGGCATCCTGGCCGGCGTGATGATCGGCCTGCTCAACGGCCATATCACGCTGCGCTTCGGCCTGCCGTCCTTCATCGTCACGCTCGGCGGCCTCCTGTTCTGGCGCGGCGCCGTGCTGCTCTATAACGGCGCCGTCCAGGTGCGCTTTGATCCGGAGCCGATCTTCACCAGCCTGTTTTCCGGCACGCTGCTGGGCGTCAACGCCGCCTTCATCTGGATCGTGCTCTTCGTCATCGGCTTCCACCTGCTCCTGCACCGCCACCGCTTCGGCAATCACGTCTTTGCGACGGGCGGCAATCCGGGTGCCGCGACCGCAATCGGCATCAACACGAACCGCGTCAAGCTCATCGCCTTCGCGATTGCCGGCGGCATGGCGGCGGTGGCGGGTATTCTAGCCACGGCCCGCGTCGGCAGCGTGCAGCCGGGGCAGGGCGCCGGGCTTGAACTCCAGGCGATTGCCGCCTGCGTCATCGGCGGCCTGTCGCTGCGCGGCGGCCGGGGCTCGATCATCGGCATCTTCCTCGGCGTGCTGCTCATCCACACCATGACGGACGTGCTGCTCTTGCTGCGCGCCCCCGGCTTCTATCTCGACATGTTCATCGCGACGCTGATCGTGCTGGCCGCCATCTTCAACCATCTCATCGAGCGGCGGGGTCTTGCGTGATGTCGAACCTTCTCGAACTGCACAATATCTCGAAAAGTTTCGGTGCCCTCACCGCGCTCCGGAACCTCAGCTTCCATATCGGCGAGGGCGAAGTGGTGGGCCTGCTCGGTGACAACGGCGCCGGCAAGTCGACGACCGTCAACCTGATCTCCGGCATCCACAAGCCGACCGAGGGCTACCTCAGCGTCGACGGCAAGAAGACGGCCTTCACCTGCCGTTCGGATTCGGCGGATGCCGGCATCGAGACGATCTACCAGCATACCGCGCTGGTGGATTCCCTCTCGATCACCCGCAACATCTTCATGGGCCGCGAGCTGACGGACCGCTTCGGTTTCCTTCGGCAGGCGGAGATGCGCGAGATCGCCATGGACGTGCTGCAGAACGCCGTGCACATTTCGGGCATCGATTCCCCGGATACGCTCGTCGGCAACCTTTCCGGCGGCCAGAAGCAGGCCGTGGCGATCGCCCGCGCCGTCTACTTCAAGAAGCGCGTGCTGCTGCTGGACGAGCCCACATCGTCACTCTCGGTACGCGAGACGGAGGCACTGCTGAACCAGGTGCTGAAGCTCAAGGCGGAAAACGTCTCCAGCGTGCTGGTGACCCACAACATCTACCACGCCTATCAGGTCTGCGACCGGTTCGTGATCATGAGCCACGGCACCAAGGTGTTCGACGTCGACAAGGCCGACACGACGATCAACCAGCTGACCGAATATGTCGTGCTCACCTGACCCCCATTTTGAAAGACAAGAGGCAAACGCCGTGACACTTTCCGTATCTGTACGACAGGCCGTGGGGCCGCAGGACGCCGCAAGGCGCGACACGAAGGGCCTGCGCGATGGCTTCGTCATCGAGGACCTGTTTCGCCCCGGCGAGGTGAAGCTCACCTACAGCCATCTCGACCGCATGATCGTCGGCGGCGTGGTGCCGACGACGAACACGCTGGTGGTCGACAGCGTGCCGGAGACGGGCACCGAACGCTTTCTCGACCGCCGCGAGGTGGCGATCGTCAATATCGGCGCCGCGGGCACGGTCAGCGTCGGCGGCAAGGACTATGCGCTCGGCTTCCAGGAAGCGCTCTATGTCGGCATGGGCGGCGGCGCCCTTGGCTTTGCGAGCGGTGACCCGGCCGCTCCGGCTCTGTTCTATTTCCTGAGCGCGCCCGCGCACCGCGTTTGCCCGACCGTGCACATCACCCGCGAGATGGCGAAGAAGGTCGTGCTCGGCTCGGCGGAGGAATCCAATGCGCGCACCATCAACCAATATGTGCACCCGGATGTCTGCGAGAGCTGCCAGCTGCTCGTCGGGCTGACCATGTTCGAGCCGGGTTCGGTCTGGAACACCATGCCGGCCCATGTCCATGACCGGCGCATGGAGGTCTATCTTTATTTCGGCATGCAGGAGGCGACGCGCATCTTCCATTTCATGGGCGAACCGGGCGAGACGCGGCATGTCGTGCTTAAGAACCACCAGGCGGTATTGTCGCCGGGCTGGTCGATCCATTCGGGTGCTGGCACTGGGCGTTACGCCTTCATCTGGGCCATGGCCGGCGACAATATGAGCTTCACCGACATGGACAAGGTGCCGATGGACGCGCTTCTATGACCATATTCGATCTCACCGGCCGCTGGGCGATCGTCACCGGCGCCAATACCGGCATCGGCCGTGCCATCGCGGTCGGGCTGGCGCAGGCCGGCGCCGACATCGTCGGCGTGGGGCGATCGGCGATGACGGATACGGCGGCGGACGTGACGTCCGCCGGGCGGACCTTCCTGTCCATCACGGCCGATCTTTCGCAGGCGGGCGCGGGAGCCGGCGTCATCGCGCAGGCGTTGACGGCCGGCGCCACGCCGGATGTTCTGGTCAACAATGCCGGTATCATCCGCCGCGCCGATGCGCTGGATTTCACCGAGGAAGACTGGGACGCGGTGCTCGACACCAACCTGAAGTCCGTCTTCTTCCTGTGCCAGGCCTTTGCAAAGGCGGCGGTCGCGGCGGAGCGGCCGGCAAAGATCATCAACATCGCCTCTCTTCTTTCCTTCCAGGGCGGCATTCGCGTGCCATCCTATACGGCGGCGAAGAGCGGCCTTGCCGGCCTGACGAAGCTCATGGCAAACGAATGGGCGGCGCGCGGCATCAACGTCAACGCCATCGCGCCAGGCTATGTCGAGACCAACAACACGGTTGCGCTGCGTGCCGACGCGGAGCGCAGTGCCGACATCTTGAAGCGCATTCCGGCCGGCCGCTGGGCGAAGCCCGGCGACATGATCGGTGCTGCGGTTTTCCTGGCGGCACCGGCTTCCGACTATGTACATGGCACCATCCTGCCGGTGGACGGCGGATGGCTCGCCCGCTGAGAGGACACATGCAACATTATACCCAGCCCGAAGACACCGCCTGGACTGAAGTCGCGCCCGGCAACAGCCGCGCGGTACTGAGCCATCGCCCGGAAATGATGCTCGTCGCCTTCCGCTTCGAGGAGGGCGCCATCGGCGCGCTGCATTCGCACCCGCACACGCAGGTGAGCTACGTCGCCGAAGGTGCCTTCGACGTCACGGTGGATGGCGTGACCACCCGCCTTGCACGAGGAAGCAGCTTCATCGTCGCCCCGAACCTCGTGCACGGCGTGGTCGCGCTGGAGCCCGGCCTGCTGATCGACACGTTCACCCCCCGGCGCGACGATTTTCTTTGACCTCGGGAAGGTTTGGTGAAAAGCCCTACTCCGGCGGCTGGAGGAAAGTCCGGGCGGCGGCGCTGAGTACCAGGGCGCCTTGCGGCAGGGCGGCTTCATCCACCCGGAATTTCGGGTGATGCAGCGGGTGAACGGCGTCGATCGCGTCGTTGCGAATGCCGAGGCGGAAATAGACCGATGGGCATTTTTCGCTGTAGAAGGCGAAGTCGTCGGCCGCGGTCCAGCCGGGCAGGGCAAGCACATTTTCCTGCCCGACGATCTCGCTCCCGGCACGCCGGACGACCTCGACCATTTCCGGCGCATTGACGACCGGCGGCTCGCCACGTTGCAGGTGGATGTCGACCTTGGCGCCATGGGTTGCCGCCACGCCTTCCAGGATTTGGCGCAGTCGCGTCCAGGCCTTTTGGCGCGTTTCCTCATGTCCGCTGCGGATTGTGCCCTTCAGCCGGGCCTCGGCCGCAATGACATTATAGGCCCCGCCGCCTTCGATGCCCGTGACGGAGATGACGAGCGGATCGTAGGGATCGATCTCCCGCGCCACGATCTTCTGCAATTCCGTGACCATCGAGCAGGCGACCGCGATGGCGTCGACCCCCTCGGAGGGTTTTGCGGCATGGGCGGAATTGCCCGTGACGACGACGTCGAAAATATCGCAGGCAAGCGTGTAGGGTCCGGCGCCGACCGCAATCCTGCCCGTTGCCGTATAGGGATCGACATGGATGCCGATTGCCGCATCGACGTCGTCGAGCAATCCTTCCGCGATCACCCGCCTGCCGCCGAGCGGCTCGGCCTCTTCGGCCGGCTGGAAGATGATGCGCACGGTGCCGCTGAACGATTGTTTCTGCTGGTCGAGCAGCACCGCGGCGGCATAACCCATTGCGGCATGGGCGTCGTGCCCGCAGGCATGCATGACGCCGGGGCGCTCGGAGCTGAACGGCACGCCGGATGTCTCGGTGATCGGCAGTGCATCGATATCGGCGCGGATGACGACCTTGCGGTTGGACGGGCCGGCCGTGCCGACGATATCGACGGCGAGGCCGAAGCCGGCGACGGGCCGGACATCGCCCAGGCCGGCCTCTTCAAGGACCTGCTTCAGGTAGGCCTGCGTCTCGCGCTCTTCGTTCGAGAGTTCCGGATTGCGATGCAGGTGGCGTCGGATGTCGATCATCCGGCGCTCCAGTGCACCCTCCATCGCGCCCGTGCCGCTGTCAGCATTTAACATGGATGTCTCGCGGGAAGCGGGTCAGCGTCTCGTTGCCGTTCTCCGTCACGAGGATCGTTTCGCTGACCTCGATGCCCCAGCCGTCCATCCACATGCCGAGGATGGAATGCAGGACGTTGCCGGGTTGCAAAACGGTCTTGTCGCCGGGGCGCAGGCTGATCGTGTGTTCGCCCCAGTCGGGCGGATAGGCGACGCCGATCGAATAGCCGATGCGCGATTCCTTCTTCAGGCCGTAGCGCTGGATGACCTGGCGCCAGCTTGCCTCGACCGCCTCTGCGGTGACGCCCGGCTTGATGGTCGCGAGCACCGCCTCCATGCCTTCGAGCACGGCCTTGCTGGTATCGCCGACCTTGGTCGGCATGGTGCCGAGCTGCATGGTGCGCGCGAGGCCGGCCGTATAACGGCGCACGACGCCCGCAAGTTCGAGTGCCACGGTTTCGTTTGCGCCGAACCGGCGATCGCTCCACATGACATGCGGCGCCGAGGCATTCTCGCCGCCAAGGATGGTTGGCGGCAGGGCGGTGATGTCACCGGCGAAATCTGGAGAGCCCGCCACCTGCGCCGCCTGGATCCTGGCGATCGCATCGCATTCGCGCACACCGGGCGCAATGACCTCATAGGCCGCGGTAACGGCCGCTTCGGCGAGCCGCGAGGCCTTGCGGAGATAGTCGATCTCGGCTTCCGACTTGACGCTGCGAATCCAGTTCACCAACAGGTCCGCATCCTGGAAGGTGGCGTTCGGCAGGCCCGCGGTGAGGCGCGCATGGGCCTTGGGCGAATAATAATAGGCTTCGAGCTCGATGCCGATCGTGCCGCGGCCCCAGCCTTTCCGGCTGATCCATTCGGCAATCCAGTCCATCGGGTGCCGGTCGGCGCGCTGGACGTGGTCTTCGGGGAAGCCGACGACGTTTTCGGGCTTCATCCAGGCGGTGAGCAGGCCGCCCGCCGCGTCCATGGCGCGGCCGATCCAGACCGGCTCCTCGTCGGCAAGGGGCACCAGCACCACCTGCGGCGTATAGAACGACCAGCCGTCATAGCCGGTGATGTAATGCTGGTTGGCGACGTCGTTCACGATCAGCAGATCGAGATTGCGGCGCGCCATCTCTGCGCGGATGGCCTGGAGCCTGGTCCTGTATTCGCTCAGCGCGAAGGGCAGTTGGATCATTGGAATTCATCCTGTTCTTAGGCGGGTAGGTCGGGTGTGCCGGCAAGCGCGAGCAGGCGTGCGTTGGAATGCGGATCGGCACCGACGCCACACAGCCGGAGGCTTGCCCAGGCGGCGGCGAGATTGCTGGTGACGACCGGCAATCCGGTTCGCCTCTCGATCTCCGCCACGCATTCGGCGGCGCGCAGGGCCGTGCAGGCGATGAAAAGCGCCTGCGTCTCCGGCGTCACCGTCTCGATGGCGAGCCGGACGATTTCGGCGTGCGGCAGGCGCGCCATGTCGCGATCGTCTTCCATGCCGAGGCAGGCGAGGCGATCGACCTGAAAGCCTTGTGCCGTGAAGAAGGCATGCATGGGCTCGGCCGTTCTGCGGACATAGGGTGTGAGGATAGCAATGCGGTTGGCCTGCAACACACGTAGCGCGGCAACGGCGGCGCCAGCCGGCGTGACGACGGGTACGCCCGGTTTGCCTGCTTCGATGGCTTTGGCGATTTCCGGTTCGCCGATGATGACCGAGGCCGAGGTGCAGCCATAGACGATCGCATCCAGCGCCTCATCCGGCAGGATGAGGGAGGCCGCGGCGGTGAGGTGCGGCTGCATTGCCAGCAGGTTTTCCGGCGTCGTCGGGTTGGCGTAGCTGACGCGCGTCACATGGACCGCAATGTCGTCGCGCGCGACGAGCCGCCGGAAATCCGCCTCCACCGTGTGATCCGTGGCAAGCGCGATGAGACCGATCCGCTTTCCTGCCGGGCGGTCATCCAAAGTCGACTTATGCTGCCTCTCTTCGATCATGCCAGCTCCGGTGGGTTCCGCGAGCATTGAGCAATGGAAAGAGATGCGCGTCAATTGGTGAAAAAGACACGTGTCAATTTCTAGATCGTCAGCACGCTCCGGTCGGGCGCTGCGCGCAGCAGCGAGGCGAGGATGTCGAGCCCGGCGCGAAGCTCGTCCGCCTCCGTCGCGCCGACCGACACCCGGACGGCCCCCACCGGCAACCCCGAAAGAGAGAAGGGCATGCTGGGGGCGACCGCAACGCCGCGAACCCGGGCCTGCGACACGAAGGCCAGTTCGTCGTGATCCGGCGGCAGCGTCAGCCAGACATGCAGCGCTTCCGGATGCGCGCGATAATGCGCGCCGTGCAAGGCGTCCGCGACGATCCGGTGGCGTGCCCGCAGGGTCTCGCGCTGCCAATCGACGAGTTTGCCGATCGTGCCGTCGCCCAGCCAGAGCGTGGCGAGTTCGGCGATCATCGGTGTCGCCATCCAGTTTGCCATCAATTGCCGGTTGGCGATGGTCGCCGCAAAGTGATCCGGCGCCGCGATATAGCCGATCCTCAGTCCCGGTATGGCGACCTTCGTGAAGCCGGTAAAGTAGATCGTGCGTTCGGGGGCGAGTGCCGCTATCGGCCTTGGCCGGTTGGTGATCAGCGGGCCGAACACATCGTTTTCGATGATGGTCAGGTCATATTTCCGCGCCATTTCGGCAAGCGCCAGGCGCCGGGCTTCCGGCATCAGCGTGGTCGTCGGATTGGCGAGGTTCGGCTGGAGAACCAGGACGCGCACCTTGTCCCGCAGGCAGGCCTCTTCGAGCGCCTCGGGCAGCATGCCGTCCCCATCGGCGGCAATCGCGCGCACGCGCATGCCCAGATAATCCGATAGCGGGCGGATCACGTGGTAGCAGATTTCCTCCGCCGCCAGCACCGTTCCGGGGCCGGCGGCGGACATCAGCGCGATGGTGAAGGCGGAGGAGGCGCCATTCGTGACAAGCAGGTTCTGTGGCGACGTGCTCACGCCCAAGGTGGAAAGCCAGGTGACCGCCGCCTCGTTGTGACGCGGGAAAATCGTGTTCGGCCGAAACGACAGCACGGCAGCCGGCGGCAAGGTGTCCGCCAGCCGGTGCAGCGCATCCTTCATCCGGTTCAGATGAAAGGAGGTGCAGACGGGCGTGACGATGGAAAGATCGATGACATTGGCCAGGCGCTCGGCGATGTAGGGAGATTGCAGGGAAGGGCCGGTCGACGTCACATAGGTGCCGCGGCCGACCTCGCCCGAAACCAGCCCGCGCCGCGCCAGGACGTCATAGGCCTTGCTGACCGTCTGGATCGAGACCTTCAGGTCATAGGCGAGGTCCCGGTGTCCCGGCAGCTTTTCCTCGTGCAAAAGCCGGCCGCTCTTGATGGCCGCGGTGAACTGGTCCGCAAGAGAAATGTAAACGGGCCGCCGCAATTGGCCGGCATCGGGTCGCCACTTTGTCATGCATTCTTGTCGGCCAAATGCAGGACAATTTCAATCCTCATGGGAATCTTTCCCGGTGGCACGCGCGAGGCTTTCGCTGCTAACATTTCTCAACGGCCAAACTCCCCAGAAAGGTTTTTCAATGCCCGACATCACGGTTCGCGCGCTTCATCTGGATGATCGCGCGCAATGGGACGCGCTCTATCAGGGCTATGCGACCTTCTACAACGTCACCCAGACCGCGCAGATGCGCGACACGGTCTGGTCGTGGCTGCACGATGCGAACAAGGACCCACGCGGCCTCGTCGCCGCGCGTGCGGATGGCACCCTGATCGGTCTCGCGCATTTCCGGCCGTTCCCGCGGCCGCTCTCCGCCACCACCGGCTGCTTCCTCGATGACCTTTTCGTCTCGCCCGATGCCCGCGGCACCGGTGCCGCCGACGCGCTGATCGAAAACGTCCGCTCGATTGCCGCAGGCGAAGGATGGTCCGTCGTGCGCTGGATCACCGCCGAGAACAATTATCGCGGCCGCGGGGTCTACGATCGGGTGGCGAGCAAGACGGCCTGGGTGACCTACGACATCAAGATCTAAAAGGGATCGCCTTTAAATTGTAAAACCTTCTTTCCTTCCGCCGATTTGGCGGCATACTTTCCGGCAGAAACGTCTCGGAGGAGGGGAAGATGCATCTCATCGTATTCTGCGACGGAACCTGGAACACGCCCGATCAACTGGAAGACGGGCTGCCGGCGCCGACCAATGTCGTGAAACTGCACCACGCGCTCGCACCTCTGGACGGGGCCGGCCGGGAACAGCGGGCCTATTACCATCCCGGCGTCGGCACCGACGGCGGTGTGTGGGATCGCCTTGCCGGCGGCGGCATGGGCGAGGGGCTCGATCGCAATATCATGAGCGCCTACAACTGGCTGGCGCGCACCTACGAGGACGGCGCACAGATCTGGCTCTTCGGCTTCAGCCGCGGCGCCTATACCGTGCGCAGCCTCGGCGGGATGATCTCCCGCTGCGGCCTGTTGAAGGCCGCGGGGCTGGAGGAAAAGGCGATCTGGGCCGCCATCGAGACGCTTTTCGAGAATTACCGCACGCCGGAAAAGACCGCAAAGCCCGTGACTGCGACGAAGCGCCTGCCGTTCCATGGCGTCGCGAGCGGCCAGAAATGCAAACATTCGATGCCGATCCACTGCATCGGCGTGTGGGATACGGTCGGCGCGCTCGGTGTGCCGGATGACCTGGCGCTGCTCAACCTACTGGACGACCCGGCCAAACACAGCTTTCACGACACGGAGCTGAGCCCGGTCGTCAAGAATGCCCGCCACGCCATCGCCATCGATGAGCGCCGCCAGAGCTTTACGCCGACGCTCTGGACGAATGTCGAGGATCGCCCGACGGTGCAGCAGATCTGGTTTCCGGGCGTGCATGCCGATGTCGGCGGCGGTTATGGCCGCAGCGGACTCTCCGACGGCGCGCTCGACTGGATGATCGAGGAGGTGCGGGCGCTGGGCCTGAATTTCCGCGAAAACATCCAGCAGCAGCTCGTCGCCGATCCGCTCGGCCTGCTGCACGATTCGGTGACCGGCGTGTTCAAGACCTTGCGGACCCGGCCGCGCAGCGTGCCGCTTTTCTCTGCAAGCAGCACGGAGCTGCACCGCTCCGCGCGCGATCGCCACGACAACCCGCCGCTCACGCAGGGCGACTACTGGAAGACCAAGCGCCTCGACAAGGGGCAGGAGGTGACGGTCGACGTTTTCGCGCGCGAACGGTGGAATTTTACCGGGCTCTTTCTGGAGGCCGGCGTCACCTACCGGTTTTCCGCCAAGGGCGAATGGATGGACGGCGAGATCACCTGCCCGCCCTCCGGCACCAATGACGGCAAATTCCACCTCGGCGAGGCCGTCCAGATCGCCTCGTCGATCTTCGGCAAGGGCGAGCAGCTCTTCACGAAGCTGACCGGCAATCACCAGGTGGATTTCTGGTACACCAAGCGCGCGGAGGACGCCCCCTGGTTCTCGCTGATCGGCATGGTCGCCAATGGCGTGCTGCCGGAAAAGAAGCCGGAGGACCGGCTCAGCTTCGCGCCGCACGAGGAGTTCGAAATCGGCACCGGCAAGGATTTCACGCCGAAGAAGAACGGCTACCTCTACGCCTTCGCCAACGACGCCTGGCAGACTTACGACAACAACCGCGGCAGCGTGCGGCTGACGGTCAAGCGGTAGCGTCCGGCTTTGCCGGCAGCATGGCGGCCCGATCGGCCGCCATGCCATCCGACATGCTAAAGCACGAGGATATCCGCCGAGGTCAGGCGCAGGCCATCGTCCAGGGTGGCGATGAGCTGGCGGGCGGCATCTCCGGAGCCGTCGGCGTCGTAATAGAGGGCGCCGGTCTTGTTGTCGTAGATTACCCGGTCACTGGCATCGACCTTGGCATTGCCGACGCCGATCGTCTTGAACAGCGCCGAGCTCAGCTTGCCGAGCGGGCCAAGGCCGGCGAAAACGTCCTTTTCCAGGCCGATCGTGTCGGCCGCGCGGTTGAAGTCGGTGATCGTGTCGCGGTTGGCCGCCGTCGGCCTGTTCATGAAAATGAAGGTGTCGTTTCCGCCGCCGCCGGTCAGGATGTCCTTGCCGGCGCCGCCATAGAGCTTGTCGTTGCCGGCGCCGGCCGACAGCCTGTCCGCGCCCGCGCCGCCATAGAGAAGGTCGTTGCCGCCGAGACCATTGAGGAGATCATTGCCGCCAAGGCCGCGCAGCGTGTTGGCGGCGGCGTTCCCGAGGATCGTATTGGCCGAGGCATTGCCGACGCCGGTGGCGGCCGTGCCGAGCAGCGTCAGCTTCTCGTGGTAGCGCCCGAGCGTGTGGGAGATGGAGGACATGACGAGGTCGATGCCGTCGTCGTAATAGTCCCATTCGAACGTGTCACCCGCGCCGAAGACATAGGTGTCGTTGCCGCCGCTGGCGCAGCGATAGATATCGGCGCCCGCGCCGCCGTCGTAGACGTCGTTGCCCGTGCCTCCGTTGAGAACGTCGTTGCCGGCGCCGCCGTATAGCCGGTCGTTGCCGGAGAAGCCGAACAGCTGGTCGTTGCCATTGCCGCCATAGAGCAGGTCCGCTCCGTCTCCGCTCGCCGTGGCATAGTAGCCGCCGCCCTCGATATAGTCGTCGCCGTCACCGCCATAGATGACGTCCGCGCCGTTGCCGCCGGCGAGATCGTCGTTGCCACCGGCACCGTTGAGCTGGTCGTTGTCGTCGCCGCCGTCCATCTCGTCACTGCCGGCGCTGCCATAGAGCCGGTCGTTGCCGGCATCGCCGAACAGCGTGTTGCGGACGGTTTCGAAGGTCATGTCGTTCTGGAGGCCCGCCCAGAGCACGTCGTTGCCGTTCCCGCCGCGCAGGGCGTCCGTACCGCTGCCGCCGACCAGCAGGTCGTTGCCCGTGCCGCCTTCCAGCCGGTCGCCGCCGGCCTGGCCGTAGATGCGGTCGCCACCGGCGTCACCATAGAGCACGTCGGCGGCGCCGTTCTCGCTGGTCTGCCAGTTCGGTTCGTCCTCGCCGCAATCGCCGTAGATGATGTCGTTGCCGTCGCCGCCATAGGCGGTGTCGCCTTCTGTGTGATCGTCGCCGTTGTTGTAGATGTCGCCGAAGATCAGGTCGTCGCCGCCAAGACCGCGCAGCGCGCTGTCGCTGTAATTGTCATATGTGCCGTCGCTGAGCACCAGCGCGGTGCCCCACAGGATGTCGTTGCCGCCAGTACCGTTGATGTTGCCGTTTGGATCGCGTGCCATGATGTCCCTCGTTTTTCTCGCCAGGAGCGATGGGCACGAACTTACATGCCCTTACGTCACGCTGGCTTGGGGAGGGTCTCAGGGTTTTGGGATACTCGCGGCGGTCTCAGTTCGAGACGATGCTTTGGCGGATGTCCGACGGCGTCGCCTGAAAACGTCGGCGAAAAACCTGGTTGAACCAGGAAATATCGCCGAAACCGACCATCAGCGCGATGGCGGCGATGGTGTGGTGCCGGAAGCCGGGATCGCCCAGCAGCCCATGCACATGGTCGAGCCGCTCGGCCGTCACATGGTCGGTGAAGCTGGTACCTTCCTCATAGAATAGCGCCCGCACATAGGGCACACTGATGCCGTGACGCCGGGCGAGCCATTCGAGGGAGAGGCGCGGATCGCACAGATGGACGGCGATATCGGCCTTGATCGCCTGCAGGCGTGCGGCGCGCACGCCGTTCCTGCGGGCCTGCTGCCCGCTGTCGCGCTTTGCGCCCAGCATCAGCACCGCAAGGTCAACAAGGTGCGCGGCGAAGACCGCCTGGTCCGCCTCCGGAATATCGACATGGTTGTGCAGCAGCGAAACGGCGTAGCTGTTGAGAAGATGGGCGGCGGGATCGCGGAGCGAGCGCGTCTTGAGGAGGTTGTCGCTGGAGGAAATGCGATCGACGACAAGGCGGCGCGGAATGGCGATGCTGAGGCAGGAACTGCGCTCGGCGACGGTGGTCACCGTCGTGCGGTCGCGCCGCATCACATTGACGTCGCCCGGCCGGATGTAGAGGTCCTCGCCCCGCGCATCATGCACGCCATTGCCGCCGGCGACGCTCAGATAGAGCAGGTCTTCCTCGTCGGACGGGGTGACGAGTGTCACGGGCGTCGTGTTGGCAAAGGCGATATGCACATCGCCGACGCCACGCAGCGCCACGTCGATCTCAACCGGCCCCTCGCCATGAAAATCGAGGCCGGTGCGCACATGCCCGTTATAAACCGCCTCGACAAGCTCCCGGCGCAGGTTTTCGGCCGTATCGCGCGTGGAGAACTGAACAACGGACATAACGACCCCAAGCAAAGGTGGATTGTTCGACCTGCGATGCACAGACTAAGCAGGGCGAGGCAGCAAGATCAAGACGTCCGGTACAGTGTCTCTATTCTCGCCGGCGCTCTCGTGGCTCCGTCGTTCCGGTGACATTAACGTGAGCGGTCGTGAATTGCTCTACTCTCAGGTGAGCATCGCACGGAACCTCGGATCCATGCGATGCGCATTGTTGATGTTCCGTCAGGACGCCGGACAGACTGCGCCGGTGTCCACCCAGGCCTGGATGATCTTGCCGAACTCTTCTTGTGTGCCCGGCACGGGTTCGCGGCCTTCGCCCGGATCCCATCCCCAGCCGACGAGGTCGTCATGGGCCATGTGTTCGACCATCTCGGCCATGGTCTTGTCACCGTTGCGTTTGGGGTCCTTCAACTGTTCGCAGATCTGGCGGAGCGTCTTGCCCTCCCAGGCCATCTCGATCGGTGCGAGATGCCAGGCGGGGTTGCCGGGGATGCTCTTCAGCGTATCCGCCTGGCCGACGACCGGCGTGTTCTCCGCGCTGTGGCAGGTGTTGCACTGCATGCCCACCAGACCCATGCCGCCATCGCCGCGGAAGACCGGCGGTTGGTGCGGATGCATCGTCATATCCTGCAAGGGACGGTCCGTCGCCGGATGACAGTTGACGCATCGCGGATGCTGGATGACCTTGCCGGCCTCTTCGAAGAGGGCGATCGAGCGGGCGCGTTCGTCGGAAATTGACTGGAACGTTTCCGCCGGCTGCAAGGCGTTGGGGTTCTGGGCAACGGAGGCGGGGGCGAGCGCGAGGCCCGCGCCCACGATGAGACAGTGCGCAAGAACGCCCGAAAACAGGAGCTTGATTTTCATCTGACGGTATCCCTCACGAGGAAATAAGGCTGACGATGGGAAGCTGGCGAACGGGGGCGTTCGTCAGCTTTCGCCACGCATTGGCGACCGCCGGTCCTATGGGCGGCACGCCGGGTTCGCCGACACCGGTCGGGCTTTCCGCCGACTTGATGATCTCCACCGCGACGTCGGGCATCTCGTTGATACGGATCGACCGATAGTCGTGGAAATTCGACTGCATGATCTTTCCGCCCTTGCCGAGCATGACCGCATCGAAGAGCACGGCGCCCAACCCGTAGCCGATGCCGCCCTCCATCTGTGCCTTGATGATGTTGGGATTGACCGCGACGCCGCAATCGACCGCGCACCAGACCTTGTGCACGCGCGGCGCGCCATCGGAGCCGACCGAGACTTCCGCCACTTGGGCGACGAACGAACCGAAGCTTTCGACGACCGCAACACCGCGCGCCCGCCCCTCCGGTGGCGTCGCCCCCCAGTCCGCCATCTCCGCCGCCTTGCGCAGCACGCCGGCATGGCGCGAGTCTTTATCGAGCAGCGCCAGCCGCCCTTCCACCGGATCGCGGCTCACGCGGGTCAGCAACTCGTCGACGAAGGTTTCCACCGCAAAGCCGGTATGGGTATGGCCGACCGAGCGCCACCAGAGCGGTGGGATCGGCAGCGTGATGTTATGCGAGGTGACCTTGAGGTTGGGGATCTGGTAGGGGAGGTTGGACGCACCCTCCACTGATGTCGAGTCGAGATCGGCCTTGGCCATGATCGACTGGCCGACGATGATCTGCTCCCAGGCGGTGATCCGCCCCTCCGCGTCGATCGCGCCGCGCATCCTGTGGGCATACATCGGGCGGTAGAAGCCGCCCTGGATATCGTCTTCCCGGGTCCACATATGCTTGAGCGGCCGGTCGCCGCCGATTGCGGCATAGACCATCGCCGCCTCCTGCATATAGGGCGAGCCGAACTGCGCCTTGCGGCCGAAACTGCCACCGGCGAGCTGGGTGTTCACGCGGACCTTCGTCTCGTCGAGCTTGAGGATCTCGGCCGCTACCTGCTGGTCGAAGCCGGGAAACTGCGCGCCGTTATAGATGTCGACCGAGCCGTCCGCCGCCTTGATGAACACCGCATCGAGCGGCTCCATCGGAGCATGCGCGAGGAAGGGAAAGACGATGTCCGCCTCGATGGTCTGGAGCCCTTCCTGCTGGAAGGCCGTCGCGACATTGCCGGTATTCGTCGCCTCGATGCCGGGCTTGGCAAACTGGCGGGCATATTCGGCGGCGAGTTCGCTGGAGGAGCGGGTTTCCGCCTTGCTGAGATCCCATTCGATTTTGAGCGCGTCACGGCCCTTCAGGGCGGTGAAGGTGTTGTCGGCGTAGACGGCAATCCCCTGCGGGATCTGCTTGACGTCGACCACACCCTTGACCTTGTGTGCCTCGCTGTCGTCGAAGGATTTCACCGTGGCGCCGAAATGCTTGGGGTGGGCGACCACGGCGATCAGCAGGTTGTCCGGCGTGATGTCCAGCGTGAAGATCGCCGTGCCATTGATCTTCTCGCGGGTGTCGAGCTTCGGCAGATCGGTGCCGATCAGCACGAAGTCCTTGGGGTCCTTGAGTTTCGGATCCTGGGGCACAACCTGTCCCTTCGCCTTCTCCGCAAAGGCGCCAAAGCCACTTTCCTTGCCCGACGCGGCGTGCCGCATGCGACCCTTTTCGACCGTGATCTCGGCTGCCGGCACGTTCCATTCCTGGGCGGCTGCGGCCACCAGCATTGCCCGCGCCGTGGCGCCGGCCTTGCGCATCTGCTCATAGGCATTGGCGATTGAGCTCGACCCGCCGGTGCCTTGCAGCCCGAAGGCGAGGTTTGCATAGATCTTGTTGTCGGTCGGCGAATGGACCGCCCGCATCTGGCTCCAGTCGGCGTCGAGTTCCTCGGCCACCAGCGTGGCGAGCCCCGTGAACGGCCCCTGTCCGAACTCGATGTGCTTCGACAGGATGGTCACGGTATCGTCCGTGCCGATCTTCACGAAGGCGTTGAGCGGCAGGAGCTCCGAGCTTCCGCCAGCGGGCGTGCCGGTCGGCGATGCCCGCAGCATCTTCGGCGCAATTGCCACGCCGATGACGAGGCCGACGCCGGCGAGGAAACCGCGGCGGGTGGATGGGATTTCGTGGATGGTCATGGCTCAACCCTCCATCGCGTCGGCAGCGTTGTGGATCGCCGCTCGAATGCGATGATAGGTGGCACATCGACAGATATTTCCGGTCATGGCGCCGTCGATCTCGTCGTCGCTGGGTTTCGGCACCATCTGGAGGAGGGCGACCGCCGACATGATCTGCCCGGATTGACAGTAGCCGCATTGCGGCACGTCGAGCCCGGCCCAGGCGGTCTGGATGGCCTCGGCCTCCTTGCCGGAGATGCCTTCGATCGTCACGACGTCAGAGCCTTCGATCGTCGCGATCGGGGTGATGCAGGAGCGGCGCGTCATGCCGTCCAGATGCACCGTGCAGGCGCCGCACTGCGCGACGCCGCAGCCATATTTCGTGCCGGTCAGTTTCTCGAAATCGCGGATCACCCAGAGCAGTGGCGTGTCGGGGTCTCCGGTGAACGAGCGTTGTTTTCCATTGAGGGTGAAGGTCACCATGTCCATGCATCCTTCCAGCAAGGAGCCGCGGGGCGGGGCTCATATTTCAAAGAGGTATGGCGTCAGTCGACGATGGAAAGGGACTGACGGAAGAGGCAATCAAACCAGTCAATCGGCATAGTATCGGCCGATCAAATCAAATGCGTGTGACGCGAGGGGCAGGGGTGAGGCCGCGACCCCGACGCGGTCGAACGCGCAGGATCGATATTTGTTCCTGAAGACCGGGCCGCTGCTTCCTTGATTATGACAGGGAATTGCTGGATTCAGTTGTAACAATTGTAATATTTAACGGAGTATGAATTAGTGAGTGGCAAAATAAACAGGATTTACGAAGCCCTGATCGAGGGAGCGGAGACGGGTTTGTCGGGTGACGAGCTGTTCAAGCATGTGGCGAGCCACTGTCCCAATGCGAGCAGCAAGAAGATCGTGAAGGCCTCGCTTCTCGCCCTTTCGGATCCGGACCTGAAAGACGCCAACATCCTTCAGGTCGTCTATGCGCTGGCGATAAAGCACCGGCTCGACCCCGTGTCCAAGGGCGACCTGGAAGATACGGAAGAGCCTTCGGCCGACAAGGCCCAAATCAAAGAGCGCAAGCAAGCATGAGGCCCTGAGCCGGCGAACGCGATGCCGGCTCCCTCACCGCCGCGCCAGATTGGCGTGCCAAACCGGGCTGATGTGGGCGAAATCCAGCGCCTTCGCATGGCCTTGAATCATCTCCAGCACCCGCGGCGGCGTCAGCGGCAGCTCCGCCACCGGCCTTCCTGTCGCGCGCGCAACGGCGCAGGCAATGGTGGCGCCGACATTCAGGATCGGTATTTCGCCCGCACCCTTGGCACCCAGTGGGCCGATAGATGGGGCACCCTCGTGCAGCACGATCTCGACCGGCAGCACGTCTTGCGCGAGCGGCAGGAGATAGTGCTCGAAGCCGGACTGCTCCATGGAGCCGTGCTCGTCAATGGTGATATTTTCGTGCAGCGCATAGCCGAGACCCTGGGTGACGCCACCCTGGATCTGGCTCCTGATCGCGCGCGGATTGATGGCGACGCCGACATCCTGAACCACCCTGTAGCTCAAGACGTCGACATGGCCCGTATCCGGATCGACGGCGACCTCGCAGTCGTGCACGGTGAAGATCGGGATATCGATGGCATCGATGAAGTGGCCTGCGGCGCAGCCGGGCAGGGATGGCACGCCGGGCGCCGTGAAATTGCCGGTGCCGGACATGGGGCCGAAGAGTTCTTCCGCGCGCTGGACGACTGCGGCGATCGTCATGCCGCTACCGGGACGGCCGGCGATCTCGACGCGTCCACCCCGGAGCGCCAGGCCCGATGGGGGCGTTTGCAGCATTTCGGAGGCGATCTCCAGGATCTGCTCGCGGATCTTCTCCGCGGCCATCTTGCTGGCGGAGCCGATGGAGACCGTGGTGCGCCCGCCGCCGACACCGAGATCGCGGCCGGAAGCGTCGGTATCGGCGGTCTTGACGATCACGTCTGCGGGATGAATGCCGAGAATCCCCGCCACGATCTGCGGCAGCGACTGGACCATCGTGCCGGACCCGATCTCGACGCCGGAGGTGACGAGCGTCGCGGAGCCATCCGCATTGAGGTTGATGGTTGCCGCCGACGGGCCGACGAAGACGAACCAGGTGCCGACCGTGGTGGCACGTCCATAGAGCCGGCCATCGGCCGGGTCCCGCCTCTCCGCGCCGGCACTGATCGCCTCCATTCGCTCCAGCATGGGGCGCAGCACGTCGCCCTGAAACACCTGCCCCGTGGCGCCGATATCGCCATCGCCGAGCACGTTTTGCTTGCGGAACTCCATGGGGTCCATGCCGATCGCCGCGCAGATATTGTCGGTGTGGCGTTCAAGAAAGAAGGTGTTGTAGACGCCGTTGCAGGCGCGGAAGGCGCCGTTTGGTGGCGTGTTGGTATAGACCGCGCGGCTGTTGAGCTTTACCGCGCCCAGCCGGTAATTGCCGCCGAGCGTATGGGCGGTCATGGTGGAGAGGAAGATCTGCTCGCCGCCATAGGCGCCGCAATCCATCAGCACGGTCGCCTCCCGGCCGACGATTTCTCCATCGGGTGTTACGGCGGAGCGGATGCGGACCTCGGCATTCTCCCGGCAGAGGCAGGAGAGGAATTCTTCCTCCCGCGAATTGCAGAGCGAGACGGTTTTCCCGGTTTTTCGCGCGAGGAGGGCCGCGACCGGCTCGATGGTGCAGTCGAATTTCAAGCCGAACCCGCCGCCGACGGCGGGCACCGTGACGCGGACGCGCGAGGCGGCAGCGCCCAGCACCTTGGCGGTCACGTTGCGCACCGTCCAGGGCACCTGGGTCGAGCACTGGATGTGGAACCGGCCGTCTTCGTAGCTGGCGATGGCGCAGCGCGGTTCGAAGGGTACATGGCTCTGGCGGCCGACGCGGAAACAGTCGTCGACGACGGTGACGTCCGGGCGGGCGAAGGCCGCGTCCGTATCCCCGCGCGTGACATGGGCTTCCCAGGCGACGTTGCCGGCGCGCGGCGCGCCCTCCTTCAGGAGTTCGTAGCGCTGCCAGTCCGGGTGGATGAGGGGGGCGTGTTCGTCCAAGGCTTCGGCCATGGTCAAGACTGCGGGCAGGAGCTCGGTCCTCACCAGCACGGCTCTCGCGGCCGCGTGTGCGATTTCCAGCGTGTCGGCCGCGATCGCTGCGATCGGCTCGCCGTGATAGCGTATGAGGTCGCTTGCAAACAGCGGATGGTCGGCCACGCCGATGCCGTGCAGGCCCGGCGCATCCGCATGGGTGACGATCGCCCGCACGCCCTTCATTGCCAGCGCCTTCGAGCAGTCGATCTCCAGAATGCGGGCGGATGCCACATCGGAGCGCACCTGCACGGCGTGCAGCATGTCCGCGCCGATATTGTCGATCGTGTAGCGGGTGCGGCCGGTGAGCTTGTCCTGCGCGTCGCGCCGGGGCAGGTCCATCACCACGGAGGCGAGATCGGTCACAGCGTTCATCGGCCGGACACCTTTCGCATGTCCTGGATCGACAGGACGGCATCGACGATGCGCTCGTAGCCGGTGCATCGACAGATATTTCCCGAAAGCGCCGCCTTCACCTCACCCCGGCTGGGCGCGGGGTTGGTTTCCAGAAACGCCGTCAGCGTCATCACCATCCCGGGAAAACACATGCCGCATTGCACCACGTCATGGTCGATGAAGGCCTGCTGCACCGGATTGGGCGTCTCGAAATGGGCAAGGCCCTCGATGGTGACGATGCTGCGGCCGTCGAGCATGCCGATAGGTCTGAGGCAGGACGGAACGGCCTCGCCATCGACCAGGACGGTGCAGGCACCGCAAAAACCTTCGCGGCAGACCGCCTTGGCGCCCGTCAGGCGACAGCTATCGCGCAGCACATCCAGCAGCGCCGTCCGAGGATCGGCCGTGACGGTGCGGACCTCTCCGTTGATGGTCAGTTCGATGGTCATGATGCCCTCGTTTCGTAGTCGGTCCGGATGGTTTCGAAGGCGCGGCGCAGGAGGACGGGCAGGACGCTGGTGCGATACCAGCCGGGCGCATCGACGGCATCGCGTCCGGTGAAATCGGCAATGAGGTCTCGTGCCGCGGTCTCCGTGAGCGCGGGGTCCACGGGCTGGCCTTCCAGCGCCTGCTCCAGGTTTTGCCAGCGGCGAGGGGCGGCCTCGACGGCGCCGACGCCGATGCGCGCATCATGAATCCTGCCCCTATCGTCGACCGCTATGGAGACGCTGGCGATGGCACAGGGATAATCGCCCGCCTTGCGCATCGGCAGACGCTCGTGGGCACTCAACCGTACCGTTCGCGGAACGATGATGCGCGTCACGAGCCAGGGCAGTTCGCGGCTTTTCCGGCTTTCGAGAAAGGCCAGCACCGGCAGCCACTCCAGCCCTGCCTTGTCGCGCACCTCGATCTGGGCGTCGAGGCTCAGGAGGGCCGGCGCGAAGTCGGAGGCGGCGAAGGCGGCAGTGCAGATATTGCCGCCGATCGTCGCGATGCGCCGGACACCGGGATTGGCGGAGCGGGCGCTCGCCCGCTTGAGCGCCTTGAGATCTGGATTCGGCGGAAGTTTCTGCGCGAGCGCGTCATGGGTGGCGAGCGGGCCGATCGATACCGCTTCGTCGGTGACGTCGATGCGCTGAAAACCCTCGATGCCCGAGAGGGCGACGTAGACCGGCGCCATTACCTCATGCCGCAGCGGGCTTCGCATCACCCAGGTGGCCCCGGCGACGGGGATGGCGTCAGGCCCGGCGGCGGCGAGATCGTTCAGCGCTTCGTCGACCGATCGCGGGAAGGTCATCCTTGGTCGTGATGGTTCCGTCAGCATGGCCAGTTCACCCGTTTCGTTTCGCAAAAAGGTAGCCGGGTGATGGACGGCCGCATGCAGGAAAGCGCACGATTTCATGGAGGAAAGCGCGATGCCATTGCCGCGTGGATGTTTGCGTGCCCCGGCATCCTTTGTTACCCTTCGATCCTGGCTCCCCAACGGAGGATGGCGGATAGATGGCAGCGGGCGCGGGTCGATCGGTCGATGACGGTCTCGCCGATTGGCAGCAGAGGGTTTCTGCGGCCTATTTTCCGCTCGTCACCGAGGGACGCCGGGGGAAGAATTTTCGCGGGCGGCTGGATATGTGGCAGCTTGGCCTCGTCAGCGCCACGCGCATCGATTGCGACGCAGTGCTCTATCGCCGGACAGCCCATCACCTGCGCGAGGAGCGGGAAAGCGCTTTCCTGATCTCCATCCCCGGATCTGCCGAGGTGACCTTCCACCAGAGCGCGCGCCAGGCGCAGTGTCGGCCCGGCGGTTTCGTCATCGAGCGCAGCGACGCGCCTTACGAATATTGGCATGAGACGCCCGATGTGCAGTGGGTGGCGAAAATCCCGCGCGACAGCGTGCGGGCACGCATCGGCTCCTTCGAAAAATTCCTCGGCCTGAGCATGGATGCCCGCTCGGGCATCGCCTCCTATTTCCTGTCGAGCCTGTCCTCGGCCGTCACCCATGCGGATGCGATGGATGAGACCGCCCGGGCGCTTGCGGGCGAACACCTGATCGAGGTTCTCTGTCTGGCGCTGCTTGCCGGCGAGCGGGCGCTCGACAGTTCGGAATCCGCCGTCCGCCGTGCGCATCTCCACCGCGCGGAAACCTTCATCCGCAAGAATCTCAAGAATCCCGGTCTTTCGGCGGGCATGGTGGCGGAGGCGTGCGGTATTTCGCTGCGCTACCTGCAACAGCTTTTCGAAGGCACGGGCTTCACCGCCAGCGGCTATATCCGCGAATGCCGGCTGGTGCGCTCGGATGAGGACCTGCGCCGCGGTGCCGATACGATCACCACGATCGCCTATCGGTGGGGGTTTTCCGACCAGGCCCAGTTCAGCCGCCACTATCGTGCCCGCTTCGGCCTCACGCCCAGCGAGGCGCGTCACGGCGTTGCCGCTTCCTCGATCAGCCAGTTGATGAAGTAACCGACCTCTGCGGTTTCGCGTTTCGCCTCGGCGCAGATGCAATAGTAGTTGTGCACGGCCGGCACGCTGAGCTGCAACGGCTGCACGAGGCGGCCTTCATCGAGATCGCGGGCGGACACGACTTCGTCGCTGAGTGCGACGCCAAAACCGTCTCGCGCAGCTTGAAGGACAATGCCGAAATCGTCGAAATAGACGTCCGACTCGCCCATATAGGCGATGCCGGCTTCGGCCTGCCAGCGCCGCCATTGCGAGCCGTCATCCTCGTGCAGCAGCCGGTGATAGGCGAGGTCGGAGGGCTGGCGGATGGCGTTCGGCCCGCGCAGGAGCTGCGGGCTGCAAACCGGCGTCATGTGGATGCCATGCAGCAGGCGCCACCAGAAGCCCGGCCACGGCGGCACCCCATAGACGATCGCGACATCCGTCTTGCGCCAGTCGACACCGTGGAAATGGCTGGAGGTGACGACCTTCAACTGGAAATTCGGGCTTTCCGCCATGAAGGTGAACAGCCGTGTGGCAAGCCAGGCGACGCCGTGCACCTGTGGGATGGAGATGGTGAGGGACTGCCGCGCCGCCCCGCCATATTTATGCGCCGAGAGTTGGCGCACGCCGGTGTGGATCGCGTCCATGGCGCTTGCCACCGAGCGCTGGAGTTGGCTTCCGCTCGGCGTCAAAGCCAGTTGCCGGCCGCGTTTTTGAAAAAGGTCGACGCCGAGTGCCACCTGGAGCGCGCGGATCTGCTGGCTGACGGCGCCCGGCGTCACATGCAGCTCCGCCGCCGCCGCACTGACATTGCCGAGCCGCGCGACGCTTTCGAAGACGCGGAAGGCATGAAGGGGTGGTAGCGCCATCGGTTTCTTCCTTCAATTGCTGTTCAACGGATCAGGCATTCTGCTCGCGGCCCGGGCGCAACTGCTCGACCACCCGGTCGGCCAGAGCGCGCAGGACCGGGTCGTTCGCGCGGTCAACGGGGCAGACGATGTAATATTCCCGCGCCGCATTGATCGTGGTGGAGAACGGCTGGATGAGCCGCCCTTCGCTCAGATAGTTTCGCGTCAGCACATCCGAGACCAGCGCCACGCCGCGGCCCTGGACGGCAGACGCAATCGCCTGCGCCACCGAAGTCACCCGCACGCGGGTATTACCCTCAAGGCCGATGCGCGCGGCAACGGACCATTTTGCCCATTCCCCGCCGTCGTCTTCATGCAGCAGCGCGACGGAACTCAGCTTCCTGTCGCGATTGCGCAGGTCGAGCCGCGGAAACAATGTCGGCGAGCACACGGCGCAGAGCCGGACTTCGCTGAGCGAGCGCCAGTATTTTCCGGTGAAGGGCGGGTTGTCGTAGACGACAGCCAGGTCGTTTTCCTCCCAGTCCACGTCCGCGGCGGTGATTGCCTCGTTGATGGTGAGATTGGCGATGCCGTGCGATTGCGCAAAATCGACGATCGTCGCCGTCAGCCAGGCAATCCCGAGCGCGGTCGGCACGGAGACCGAGAGGGAGGTGGGCTGGTCGCCGGCGGTTATTTTCCGCGATGCCCGCGTCGCCGTGCCGAGCTGTCCGAGCGATATGGCGACGGCCTGCGAAAAATCCCTGCCCGCCTGCGTGAGGGCGACATTCCGGCCCGACTTCTGGAACAGGATGATGCCCGTCGCATCGCTCAGTTTCTTCAACTGCAACGAAATCGCGCTCGGGCTGAGGTTCAGTTCCTCCGCCGCATGCCGCACCCCGCCAAGGCGCGCGGTCGCTTCGAAAGCGGGCAGATATTGCAGGTAGGGCGGGAGGCGGCTCATCTGGATATCCAATTTATCGTTTAGCTTTATAGAACGATATAGGTGATTTTAAATTGATTTTTTCAAACTGTTAAGAGTGCTATCCCATCGACAAAGAGGAGCTTGTTCATGATCTCGGCAAAACCATTCGACTACCCCTATGACGGCAATCTCGATGCGCGCAAAACGGCGCTGATCGTCATCGACCTGCAAGAGGATTTTCTCTCCACCACGGGGTATTTCGCCCTGCAGGGTTATGATCCCGCACCGCTGCGCGCGATCCTTCCCGCGGTAAACCAGCTCATCACCGCCTGCCGCGAGGCTGGCATCCAGATCATCCATACGCGGCAGGGTTATCGCGGGGACCTCGCGGACATGACACCTTACGAAAAATGGCGCCGGCAGCGGTCGGGCCTGGAGGGCACCACCGCGCTGCTGCGCTCCAGCCCCGGCTTCCAGATCGTTCCCGAACTCGACGTGCGCCCGCAGGACATCATCGTCGACAAGACCTGCAACGGCGCCTTCACCTACACCGATTTCGAGCATGTTCTGCGCGCGCAGGGCATCACCCATCTGCTGTTCACCGGCTGCACGACGGATGTCTGCGTTCACACCACGCTGCGCGAAGCCTGCGATCGGAATTTCCAGTGCCTGACCATCTCGGACGCCTGCGCCAGCGGCGATCAATATGCCCATGAGGCGGCCCTCCACATGGTCACCGTCGAGAACGGAATTTTTGGCGCACTCACCGACACGGCGGCCGTGCTTGAAGGCCTGAAAAAGCTGGGAAATTCCACGACATGAGCGAGACCCAGAAATACGTTTCCCTGATGCGCCTCACGCAAAAGGGCCTCGCCGAGCTGACCGACAGCGCCAAGCGCCGGAAGATCAGTGAGGACCGCGTGGCGGCGCTCGGCGGGCGGTCGATCGCCTTTTACGCCCTGCTCGGGACCTATGATTTCATGCAGGTTTTCGAGATGCCGAGCAATGAAGCGATGATGCAATACGTGCTCACGGCGCGCCGCGATGGCCATGTCGAGCCGCTCATCCTGCCCGCGTTCGACACCGAGATTTACGGCCAGATCCTCAACGCGGTGGGTTAGTCCAATCGTTTAGTTTTTCTGCGCATTTGCAGCGAAAACATTTAGCTTGTCTGCAAAAGGCCTTCGTATACGACTTCACAAAACGTCAATGCAAGAAGCCAAAAACAAGGGAACACGACCATGATGAAAGCAAAACTGGGAATAAAAACCTCTCTTCTGGCAGGCGCGATGCTTGCCAGCATACTCGGCGCGGGCACGGCTCTTTCCGCCGACAATAAGCCCGATTTCGTATCGGGCGGCGTCCTGAAAGTCTGCACCAGCGGCGAATTCCCGCCGATGGAATATTATGAGAATCCGGGCGACAAGGATCTCGTCGGTTTCGAAATCGACGTCATCGACGCGATCGCCAAGGGTTGGGGCGCAAATGCGGAATATGTCGTCGGCGACTTCAAGGGCCTGCTGCCGTCGCTCGATTCCAAGCGTTGCGACCTGGTCGCAAGCGGCATCCTGATCACGCCGGCTCGCCTCGAAAAATACGATGGCATTCCGTATTTCAGCTCACACATCGTGATGGTTACGGCGGCAAGCGACACGGAGACGAAAGTCCCCGCCGATGTCAGCGGCAAGGTGATGGCGATCGAAGCCGGCACGTCCTACGAAAAGATGGTCGCCGATCTTAACGCCGAACTCGAAGCCGCTGGCAAGGCGGCGATCCAGGCGCAGACCTATCCCTCCGCCTCCGGTGTCATCGAGCAGATTCTCGTCGGCCGCGCCACCGCGACGATCACGCAGGATACGACGGCCGCCTATCGCATGCTTCAGGTGCCAGGCCGGCTGGCCATTCCCTATACCTATGAGCAAAGCGAAAACTACGGCATCTACCTGCGCAAGAGCGATGGCGACCGGCAGATGCTGAAAGAGGCGATCGAGGCTTTGCAGGCGAGCGGCGAGATGAAGACGCTGCTTGAGAAATGGAAGTTGCCGGAAACGGCGACCGACGTTTCCCACGACGTCAACTGACGACAGGACGGATCGCGTTGTTCCAGCTCGACCTCTTCCTGCAGGCGATCTTCAGTGCTCCCCTTTTCCAGGGGGCACTCCTGACAATCGGCCTCTCGCTGTGCGTCATGGCCGTCTCCCTCGTGCTCGGCATGGGGCTCGGCTCCATGGCGGGCTCGCCGCGGCGCTCCGTCCGATGGCTGGTCACGCTCTATGTCTGGCTTTTCCGCGGCGCACCCGCACTGCTCGTGCTCTTGTTCGTGTGGAACGGCCTGCCGCAGATCTCCGAAATCTTTCGCGCCGGCTGGTTCACGCCCTTCGTCGCGGCCTTTCTGGCGCTGTCGCTGATCCAGATCGCCTATCTGGCGGAAATCCTGCGCAGCGCCTTTGCCGCCGTGGGGCGTGGGCAGCAGGAGGGTGCGGCTGCGCTTGGCATGCATCGCTGGCAGATTTTTCTGGTCATCACCATGCCGCAAGCGCTCCGGATTGCGGTTCCTTCGTTGATGAACGAGTTCATCTCGCTGTTGAAGACCACGTCGCTTGCGACCGTGATCTCGCTCAAGGAACTGATGACCGTCTCGCAGTTCGCGATCGCAACGAGCTTCCGGTTTCTCGAATGGTATGGCGCAGCGCTCGTCTACTACCTCGTCATCGTCTCGGTGCTGACACTCGCCCAGAACCGCATCGAACATGTGCTTTCGCGCGGCTATCGCTGATCGCCGCAAACCCACGGGTCGGATATGAACACGCAAACCGCAATTCAGGTTGCCGGCGTCAACAAATGGTATGGCGCCTTCCAGGTCCTCAAGGGCATCGATCTCACCGTGCGCAAGGGCGAACGCATCGTCATCTGCGGCCCCTCCGGCTCCGGCAAATCGACGCTGATCCGCTGCATGAACCGTCTGGAGGTGCACCAGGAAGGCTCGATTATCGTCAACGGCATTGAGCTCACCAGCCAGCTCAAGCGCATCGACCGCGTGCGAAGCGATGTCGGCATGGTCTTCCAGCACTTCAACCTGTTCCCGCACCTGACGGTTCTGGAAAACTGCACGGTCGCCCAACGCTGGGTGCGCAAGCTGCCGAAAAAGCAGGCGACAGAGATCGCCATGAAATATCTGGAGCGCGTGCACATTCCGGAAAAGGCCGATAAATATCCGGGCCAGCTTTCCGGTGGCCAGCAGCAGCGCGTCGCCATCGCGCGTGCCCTTTGCATGAACCCCTGCATCATGCTGTTCGACGAGCCGACCTCGGCGCTTGACCCCGAAATGGTCAAGGAGGTGCTGGACACGATGATCTCGCTTGCCGCCGATGGCATGACGATGGTCTGTGTTACGCACGAGATGAATTTCGCGCGCGAGGTCGCCAGCGAAGTGGTCTTCATGGATGGCGGCCAGATCATCGAGCGCAACAAGCCCGACATCCTGTTTTCCGCGCCGACGCATGAGCGCACGAAGCGCTTCCTCGGCAAGCTGCTGCATTGAGCGAGGCCATCGTGAACAACACGGACTGGTTTTTAAAGGAAGCGATCTCGGATCGGCTCACCCGGATCTGCGAGCCGCATGTCCATAAATTCTTCCGGGCCAACATGTTCCACGTCACCGGCCGGGACGCCGACCTCGTCATCGATTTCGGCATGGGTCTCGCCAACCTCAGAAGCGAGTTGCACATCCCTCCGGGCAAACCGGTTTTCGCGGTCGCGACGCACGTTCACGTCGATCATATCGGGTCGTTCCACGAATTCGAGACCCGGCTGGGTCACAAGGCCGAAGCCGAGGCCTTCGCGCGCATGCCGGATGCGGACACGCTGGCCGGCTATTTTCGCACGCAGCCGGACGCCCTGACCGCGGTGCCCCCCACGGGCGTGACGCCGGAAGCCCATAAAATCCCACCCGCACCGCTAACCACGATCCTGGCGGAGAACGACGTCATCGACATCGGCGACGCCTGCTACACTGTCCTGCATCTTCCCGGGCATTCTCCAGGCTCCATCGGCCTGCTTGACCAGAAGACCGGCACCTTTTTTAGCGGCGATGCGATCTACCAGGGCGGCCTCGTGGATGACCTGCCGGGGTGTGACAGGGGCGTTTATCGCGAGACGATGGCACGGCTGTCAGATCTCGATGTCCATGTGGTGCATGGCGGCCATGGCGCGGAATTCGGCAGGAGCCGCATGCAGGAAATTGCGCGGGGCTATCTTGCCGCAACGTCCGCCGCAGAATGATGCAAACCTTCCCTCATCAGTGCCGCTCCGCTGAAAAAGCGGCATGGTCCTTGTCATGCAGGGCGAAACGGTCGAGCATATGTGTACTCGCCTCGTTGGCGCCGATCACCGAGACATCGACGCCCAGCCGGCGATATTTGAGCACGACCTTGTCGAGTGCGCCGACCGCAGTGATGTCCCACAGATGGGCCTCCGTGACGTCGATCGTCACCTTTCGCAGCGGCTCGGCGAAGTCGAAGGCCGCCGTGAAACTTTCCGCGGAGGCGAAGAAGACCTGGCCTGCCACGTGGTAGGTGCGTTCGGTTTCGTCCACATTCAGCACTGAACGGCCGCGGAAGAGTTTTGCCACCTTGCCGGCAAAGAACACGCCGGACAGCAGCACGCCGACGAGCACGCCCTTGGCCAGATCATGCGTACCGACCACGGTTGCCACCGTCGCCAGCATGACGATGGAGGAGGGCAGCGGATTGCGGCGGAGATCCAGGATCGACCGCCAGGAGAAGGTGCCGATCGAGACCATGATCATCACGGCAACGAGCGCCGCCATCGGGATGATGCGAACGAGGTCGTCGAGCACGAGGATGAGGAACAGCAGGAAGGCGCCGGCCACGAGGGTGGACAGGCGTCCGCGTCCGCCCGAGCTGGCATTGATCACCGACTGGCCGATCATCGCGCAACCGCCCATGCCGCCGATCAGGCCGGAGGCGATGTTGCTTGCGCCTTGCCCGATGCATTCCTGGCTCTTGGAACTGGGCGTATCCGTCATGTTATCGACGATCTGCGCGGTCAGCAGCGATTCGAGCAGGCCGACCGCCGCGAGCGCCACCGAATAGGGGAAGATGATCTGCAAGGTCTCGAAGGTCAGCGGCACCTGCGGCAGCGCGAAGACCGGCAGCGCCGAGGGTAGCGCGCCGAGATCGCCAACGGTGCGGATGTCCATGCCGCCCCAATAGGCGAGGCCGGTAAGCACCAGGATCGCCACGAGCGGCGAGGGGATGGCCTTGGTGAGGTAGGGAAAGAGATAGATGATCGCGAGGCCGGCGGCGATCATCGCATAGGTCAGTCCCGGCACGCCGATGAGCTCCGGCAATTGCGCCATGAAGATAAGGATCGCCAGCGCATTGACGAAGCCCGTGATGACCGAGCGAGAGACGAAGCGCATCACGCGCCCGAGTTTCAGGAAGCCGGCCGCGATCTGGATGAGCCCCATCAGAAGCGTGGCGGCAAAGAGATATTGGAGGCCGTGCTCCTTGACGAGCGTGACCATGAGCACCGCGGTCGCCGCTGTCGCCGCCGAAATCATGCCCGGCCGGCCGCCGAGGAAGGCGGAAACGCAGGCGATGGCAAAGGAGGCAAAGAGCCCGACCTTCGGATCGACGCCGGCGATAACTGAAAAGCCGATGGCTTCGGGAATGAGCGCAAGCGCCACAACGATGCCGGAGAGAATATCGGCGCGGATGTTCGAGAACCACTCGCGCTTGTAGGTCGTCAGATTGAACATGGAAATTCCGCAAGAGTAGCATCCAGGCCGGAGGACATCCGGCATGTGAACTGGTTTGATGCTTTTGCGTTGTCTGGCGGATCGGCGGCCAGAAGAGCCACCCGGAGTTTCACCGGGTCCGTGGTGAGTGGGCTCGTTATATAAGAGGCTGCGCGCGGGTCAACGGTGATTTGTACACTGTTGACCCGCGTACCCGTTCAGCCGAACGTCACGAGATTGAGCGCCGGCAGCCTCGGCTGACCGGCAAAGGCGGTCATGGCTCGCGATAGAGGATCATGCCCCCATGGTGCAGCACGCCGTCGATAAAGTCGCCGTCTGCGGTGAAGCCCGTATCGTCCCAATAGTCGATATGGTTGCCGGTCACGGCATAACGCCCCTGATAGGCGCTCTTGCGCGCGCCGCGCGCTTCGTCATAGCGCCCGTTGGGCAGCAGTTCGTGGCGGACGTGGCCGTCTTCGGTGACCCACATGCCGACATAGGGATGCGTTTGCGTGTTCATGTTCGCCTCTGCGGAGGTGTGGTGGAAAAGTGCGGAAGCGAGCGTCGCTCCAGCGAGATGGAGAAGGGAGCGGCGGCGCATCAGGGCGCCGCCTTCGTCGGCCGCACGACGATCTCGTTGACGTCGACATCATCCGGCTGCTCGATGGCGAAGCGCACGGCGCGGCCGATGGCGTCCGGCTGGAGCGCGATGGCGCGATAGGTCTTCATGGCCTCAACCGCCACCGGATCGGTGATGGTGCCGGCAAGCTCGCTTTCCACCACGCCGGGATGGATGCAGGTGACACGGATATCATCCCGCTCCTGGCGCAAGCCGTCCGAGATGGCGCGCACGGCATATTTGGTGGCGCAGTAGACCGCTGCGGTGGGCGACACTGCCAAGGCGCCGATCGAGGCTATATTGATCACATGGCCCGCACGGCGCGCGGTCATTTCAGGCAGCACGGCCGCGATGCCGTAAAGCACGCCCTTGATGTTGACGTCGACCATCTGGTCCCACTCGTCGACCTTCAGGGAGGCCATCAGCGACAGCGGCATGACGCCGGCATTGTTGACGATAACGTCGATCCGGCCGTAAACGGCGCGTGCTGCCTCGACGAAGGCGACGAAATCCGCGCGGTCCGTCACATCGAGCCGGCGGGTTTCGACGATCCCGCCCTTGGCCCTGATCTCGTCGGCAAGGCCCGACAGGCGATCGGTTCGGCGCGCGCCGAGCATGAGCTTCATGCCGGCCACGCCCAGTTCACGCGCTATGCCGGCGCCGATGCCGCTGGACGCGCCGGTGATGAGAACGACTTTGGACATTTTGATTTCCTTTCCGGTGACGCTCGAAAGGCGTTCGAGCGTGGGAAGGAAATTTAGCGATCATCCATTGTCGCGATAAGTCATCCAGTGATTTCCACGTTGGGAAGATTTTCTAACCAATTCTTTTTGCTTGAATGCTTTTGTGTCTGAGAAAGCCATTGTCAATTACGAAAGAAAAGCCGCCATGAAGAGCAGCATGGCAGCGCTGAGCAGCAGGCCGACGGCCAGGTTTACGAGGGGACGGGCTTCGAACGTCGCCTTTCGATAGGGAAGGTGGGCGTGCTTGTTCTTATCCATGTCGCTACTCCTGTTAAGTGCACAGGATGTACGAACGCGACCCCTGCTTCAGTAGGTGGCCGAATGTGAGCAGTGTGGTTAGATTTCTTGGACAATCAGCCCGGTCAGCGGAGGTTTTGTACGTGCCTGACCAGGGCGCGCAGCTTCGGGGCGACGTTGCGGCGGCTTGGATAATAGAGGTAGAAACCGGGGAAGCCGGCACAGAAATCCCCCAGGATGGGGATGAGTTCGCCGCGCTCGATGGCGGCGCGATAACTTTCCTGCATGCCGAAACTGATCCCGGCTCCGGCGATGGCGAGTTTTATCATCAGGGCCATGTCGTTGGTGGTGATCTCGGGTGAGACGGCGACGCTGAAATCCTTGCCGTCCTCCGTGAACTCCCAGCGATAGGGTGCCGCCTTCGGCGCCGGCCGCCAGCCGATGCAGCGGAAACCGGGAAGCTCGCGCGGGTGGGCGGGGATGCCGAACCGGTCGCGAAAAGCCGGCGCGCAGACGGCGATCTGCCGCTCTTCGCCGGCAATGGGCACGGCGATCATGTCCTGCTCGATCACCTCGCCGAGCCGCACGCCGGCATCGTATCCGGCCGCGACAATATCGAATTCCTCGTCCGTCACGGTGATGTCGAGCTGGATTTCCGGGTTTTCCTCTGCAAAGGCCGCCAGCATGTCGCCGCAGAGAAAGCGGTCGGCGATAGACGAAACGGCCAGCCGCAATTGCCCGCGCGGCGGGCCGCGCAGGTTCACGGTCACCTCGACCGCCGCGCGCATGTCGGCGATGGCCGGCGCCACTTCATTGTAAAGCCGTTCCCCCGCTTCCGTTAGGTTGACGCTGCGCGTGGTGCGCTGGACGAGCGCTATGCCGAGCGCGCCCTCCAGGCGCGCGATCGTCTGGCTGACCGCCGAGCGGGAGACGCCTAGGCGGTCTGCCGCCGCACGAAAATTCTTCTCTTCGGCGACCAGGGCGAAGATCGCGAGCGCGTTGAAATCGGCATCCATTGGTTAGCAGTTCTTTCCAGGGAAGAAAGGAATGGCAAACTTATCACAACAATGGCGCGCGTCTATCCTCGTGGTCATGCCAACCAACGATCGGAGAAACAAGACGATGACATTTCTTTCCAGCATTTCCCTCGCCGGCGCCACGATCGCGCTGTCCCTTGGCGGGCCGGCGGCGGTCGCCGTCGCCGAAACGACCGAACGCCGCTTGCAGCGCGGCGAGACCGTGATCCGGGACCTGAACCTCGGGGCCCCGCAGCCCACGCTGGAGCGCATGCGGCAGGAATTTCCGTTTTTGGCGGAGGCGACGCAGGCCTACGCGCTCGGCGATGTCTGGTCGCGGCCCGGCCTCGACAACCGAACGCGGCAGATCGCCGCCGTCGCCACGTTCGCCGCCATGGGCGAGACCGCTTTCATGAAGATCCACGCCGAATACGCCCTCAACATCGGCGTCTCCGAGGATGAACTCAAGGAGGTCGTCTACATGATCACGGTCCCGGCCGGTTTCCCACGCGCCATCGCCGCCTCGCAGGTGTTGTCGGATCTGTTTGCAGAGCGCACAGCGTCGGGCGAGCAGCCGGACGGTGGCGGAAAATGACCCGCGTCTCTGGGTTTGCCGTCTAGACAATCTCTAGATCGATCCCCTCCTCGAACCCGAGCCAAAACTGCGCTAGATTAGCGGTCCTGCGCATTCGTTGCGCAGGGGAGGCATCGCGGTCGGGAGGTGGTGATGGATTATGCCCATAAGTTCGCGCCGGTCTCTGGGGAAGAGGGGATCGTCGCCTCGAGCGCCTATACGGCCGGCCGGCGCGTTGCCGATATCGCCATCGAGGAGGCCGGGGAGTGGGCGGCCAAGGATGGCCATGTCGTGTGGATCGGGCTTCTGGAGCCGAGCCGGGAGCTTCTCCTGCGCGTCCAGGCGCAGTTCAACCTGCATGACCTCGCGATCGAGGATGCCGAGCATCCACACCAGCGGCCCAAGCTGGAGCAATATGGCGATGCGCTGTTCATCGTCGCACGCACTGCACAACTGATCGAGCGGCGCGTCATCTTCGGTGAAACGCATCTTTTCGTCGGCAAGGGCTATATCGTCAGCGTGCGGCACGGCCCGTCGACCTCCTACGCCACGGTGCGCCAGCATTGGGAAAGCTGCCCGCATTCGCTGGCCAAGGGCGAGGATTTTGTCCTTTACGCCATTCTCGATTTCATCGTCGACAACTACATGCCGGTGCTGGAACAGCTCGAATACGAGGTCGAGGAGATCGAGGACAAGGTCCTGGTGAGGCCAATGACGGCCACGGATATCGAGCGGCTCTACATGATGCGCCGCGACCTCCTGCGGCTGCGCAATGCCGCCCTTCCGCTGGTCGAGGTCTGCCGGCGGCTGACGAGCGCCGACCTGCCGCAGATCCAGGCGGCCATGCACCCGCTGTTTCGTGACGTGACCGATCACATCCGCACGGTGCAGGAAAAGATCGACAGCCTGCGCGAGGTGCTGGCCTTCGCCTTCGAGGCGAGCCTGCTGGTCGGCCAGAGCCAGGAAACGGCGATTTCCAAGAAGCTCGCCTCCTGGGCGGCGATCCTCGCCGTGCCGACCGCGCTCGCGGGCATATACGGCATGAATTTCAATGACATGCCGGAGCTGCGGATGGAATACGGTTATCCGATGGTGCTCAGCGCCATCATTGCCACCTGTACCTTCCTCTACTGGCGGTTCCGCAAGAACGGCTGGCTGTGAACCGCCAATAAGAAGACCGGTGCGACATTGATCGCGCCGGTCTTTTTGTTCCTTCTCAGAACTCGTCCCAGCCGGGCTCCGCGGCCGCAGCGGCGCTGCCGCCGCCGAAGGCGCTGGCCAGCTTGCCGACCATGCGCTTGGCCGGGGAGGCGACGTGGAGCGATGCGGTATTCGCCACCTTCAGGTGCGGGCGGGTGGGGGCCGGTGCAAAGCCTCGGCCGGCGTCGGATGCGGCCGCCGAGCCCACCTGGAACTGGCCGACCAGCTCACGCAATCTGTCGGCTTCTTTCGCCAGCGAGGCGCTGGCGGCGGTCGACTGCTCGACCATGGCGGCGTTCTGCTGCGTCGTCTGGTCCATCTGGTTGACGGCGGAGTTGACCTCGACCAGGCCGACCGACTGCTCGCGCGCCGAGGTCGCGATGGCGTCGAGCTGGGCGTTGATGTCGTTGACGTGCTGGCCGATCACCTTCAGCGCCTCGCCGGTTTCCGTCACGAGACGCACGCCGCCTTCAACTTCGCCGGCAGAATTCCGGATCAGCTCCTTGATTTCCTTGGCCGCCTGGGCGGAGCGCTGGGCGAGTTCGCGCACTTCCTGCGCGACCACCGCGAAGCCCTTGCCGGCCTCGCCGGCGCGCGCCGCTTCGACTCCGGCATTCAGCGCGAGCAGGTTGGTCTGGAAGGCGATCTCGTCGATGACGCCGATGATGTTGGAAATCTGGCCGGACGACCCCTCGATGCGCTGCATCGCGGTCACCGCCTCGGAGACGACCTTGGCCGAGTGATGTGCGGCGGCATTGGCCTCCGAGGCCTTGCTGCGGGCCTCTTCGGCGCGCTTGGAAGACTGGGAAACATTGGCTGTGATCTCGTCCAGCGCCGCGGCGGTCTCCTCCAGGGCGGCGGCCTGCTGCTCCGTGCGGCGCGACAGGTCGTTGGCGGCCTGGCTCAGCTCACGCGAGCCGCTATCGATCGAAACGGTGGTTTCCGAAACCGCCTGCAGCGTCGTGCGAAGCTGGCTGACGGCGGCGTTGAAATCCTGGCGCAGGCTTTCGAATTCTTCCGAGAAGGCTTGCGTCAGCTCGAAGCCGAGGTCGCCGCCGGCCATGCGCTTCAGGCCCTCGGCAAGTCCGCCGGTCGCCTGCGTCATCGCGGCGGCGCGCACGCGGTCCACTTCCGTGTTGCGTTCGCGCTCGGCCTCGGCGGCGGTGCGCTCGGCCGCGGAGCTTGTTTCCAGCGCGCGGGTGCGCAGGCCGTTGTCCTTGAAGACCTGCACGGCGCGGGCCATGCCGCCGATTTCATCGCGGCGTTCCGTTTCGGCGATCATTACGGAGAGGTCCCCACCGGCGAGCGTCGCCATGGTGGCAGACAGGGCGTTAAGCGGGCGGGCGATCCAGGCGCGCACGGCGAAGAAGCCGGCGATCATGATGCCGATGAGGCCGGCGATGACGCCGATGATGGTCGTCACGATGGTCGAGCGCGACATCTCGCCCAGCTCGGCCCTGCGGGCGTTTGCGATATCGGTGATGACTGTGATTTCGTCCGTCAGCTTCGCGATAGTTGCGGTGAAGACGGGTTGGCAGGTCGTCCGGAACTCGGCCTGCGCGCGTGCGGTATCCGCGTCGCCGGTTGCGGCGGCGATCAGGGGGGCACATATCGTGTTTAGGGCGTTCAGCCCTTCGTCCTTTAGGACCTTGAAGCTCGTTCTGGACGGCATGGCCGCGCTCGCCAAATCTATCTGCTGGACGAAGAAGCCTTTGCTCAACTCGATATCGGCAAGTGCTGCCTTTCTGGCCTCCTCCGTGTGGGCCAGCAGCAGATCCGCGATGCCGGAGCGGATGGATACAAGGCTGCGGCTGGTGCGAGCAAGCGTCAGGGCAGCGGTGGATTCCTGTTCCAGCAGCGCCGTGTAGGAGGTGTTGATCAGGGACAGTCTGGAGCTGCTGTAGGCGATGACGCCGGCCACGAAGAGGCCGAAGGCGCAGAGGATGACAAGGAACTTGCTGATGATCGGAATATTTCGCATGGGCGCTCGCCTATCGTGGAGGAACTGCACCGGGATACGAGGAGATCGTTAGATTTCGCTTAAATTTTTTAAATATTGCATGCAATTACTGAATGACAATAATTTGTGGACGGTTTGACGCCGCGATCAGGTCCGCCATCTAGCGCCCATCAAAAACGTCGCCAGAACACAGCACAGCAGGCCAAGCGACAGTGGCAGTCCCTGATGGCCGACCAGTTGCATCGCCAGTCCCGTCGCCGGTGAGCCGACGATGCCGCCCATGCCCCAGGCGAAGGCGAAGGCCGCATTGCCGGCGATCAGGGCCTGGCCGGTGAAACGTTCGCCGAGCTGGATCAGCGCCATGGTGTAGATCCCGAACGAGACGCCGCCCCAGACGAAGACGAGCGGCCAGATGAGCGGCGCGTTGAAAAGCAGCGGCAGCAGCGTGCAGCCGGTGAGCGAAGCCAGGACGCAGAAGAGCATGGTCCGCTTCGAGCCGAACCGTTCGGCGATGCGCCCGAGAACAATCTGCAGCACCGCATTGCCCGCGACGAAACAGGTGATGAGCGACGCGGTGCGTTCTTCGGCGCTGGCGAGTGCCGCGCCATAGACCGCGAACAAGGACAAAAGGACTTGCTCGAAGGCGGCAGCCGTGAAAACGGCGAACAGCAGCAGCGGCGCGAGCGCGAAGAAACCGCCGACCGATGTCGCTTCGCCCTCCCGCGGCATCTTCGGCAGGCGCGGCACGACGGCGAGCATGATGGCGCCGCAGACAAGGAAGGCCACGATGCCGATCAGGAAGGGTGGCCAGCCCTCGGCCCCGACCAGGCCCAGCGAGAGCGGGCCGATGGCGAAACCGCCAGAGACGATCGACGAATAGAGGCCCATGATGCGACCGCGCCGGGAGGCCGGCGTGATCGAGAGCAGCCAGGTCTCGCTGATCACGGAAAGCGGATTGGCGAAGAAGCCGAGCAGGAAGCGCAGCGGCATCCAGGCCCAGACGTCCTGCGTGAGCGCAATCGCGACCAGAATGAGCGCGGCCAGCACCGAACACAGGATCGCAAGTCCGGCCCCGCCCACGCGCAGCACCAGCATCGGAATGAAGGGCGCAGAGACGATGAAGCCCAGCGGCGTCATTGCCGCCGACAGGCCGATCAGGCCCGATGTCGTGCCTTGCCGCTCCAGGATGAAGCTGAGCAGCGGATAGGTCAGCCCCTGCGCCACGGCGAACACCGTGACAGTCGCGATGATGCCCGCCATCGCGGCCCAGGGAATCCGGTCATCCTGCGATGCCGTCGTGCAGGCTTGCTGATCCGATGTCATTGCAGCATTCGCCTCACACCTGCCAGAATGGCTTGGCGATCTCCGCCTCCACCTGCCGCTTCGTCAGGCCGATATCGTCGATCAAATGGGGATTGGCCTTGGATTTCTGCGCAAGGTCCCGGCGAAAGCGTTTCCGCGCGTCCCAAATCGCGATCACCTTACGCAGTGTCGCGAAGCTTGGGTGCCAGTTCGATACGTCGGCCGACCGTGCAGAAAGAGTATGGCTCATGGCAGCCTCCTTTGGCCTGAAAGAGGATGAATTCTGCCGGATACGGACAGCGCCGTAATTAAGCCCTCCCAAAAAGTTCTCAAAAACATCCAAACCGATTATAGATGCGCCGCATGCAGGGATCGCGTTTTGCCTTTGGTCCGTTCGTGCTTGATCCGGCGGCGGGAACGCTCCTTCGGGACGACGAGCCCGTTGCCGTAGGCCATCGCGGGGTCATGCTGCTGGCGGCTCTCGTCGCCCGGCCCGGCGAAATCCTCGACAAGGCCGCGTTGATGGACGCGGGATGGCCGGGCATGGCCGTCGAGGAGGGCAATCTCACCGTCCAGATTTCGCAGCTGCGCAAGCTGCTTGGTCCGACCGCCGACGGGGGTGAATGGATCGCCACCGTCCCCCGCATCGGCTATCGCTTCACGGGCGCCGTCGAACAGCACGGCGGTACGAAGCGAAAACCTCTGCCGCTACCCGACAAGCCCTCGATCGCCGTGCTGCCCTTCGTCAATCTCGGCAACGATCCCGAGCAGGAATCCTTTGCGGACGGCTTGACCGAAGACCTGATCACCGACCTGTCCAGGACCGCCGGCCTCTTCGTCATCGCCCGCAACTCGGCCTTCGCCTACAAGGGCAAGGCGATGGACGTGCGTGATATCGCCGAGGATCTTGGCGTGCGCTACCTGCTGGAGGGCAGCGCAAGGCGCGCCGCGGGGCGGGTGCGCATCAACGCCCAGCTCGTCGATGCGGTGAGCGGCGATCATCTCTGGGCGGAACGGTTCGATCGTGGCCTGGACGATATCTTTGCCGTTCAGGACGAGGTGACGGGCAAGATCGTGGAGGCGCTGCTCGGCCGGCTGCAGGCATCGCCGCCGCGCAATCGGCCCAAGAATATCGAGGCCTACGATCTCTGCGTGCGGGCGCGCAAGCTGATGGACGACACGCCGCAATCGGCGCGCGAAGCGCATCTGATGCTCACACGCGCGGTCTCGCTCGATCCGGACTATGCCGAGCCCTATCGTTGGCTGGCCATGAACCATTGGATGGGATGGGTGCATAGCGGAGGGCCGACGGAGCCGAACCGCAACATCGCCCTGGAACTGGCACGCAAGGCCGTCCAGATGGATCCCAACGATGCCGGCTGCCGCTGGGTCCTGGCCTACCTGCTCGCCTATGAACGCAGCTTTGCCGAGGCGGATGCGGAATTCGCCAAGGCGATCGCGCTCGACCCGAACGAGGCCGACACGTTTGCGGCATTGTCCGATATCGCGGTCCTGGCGGGCCGCGTCGAGGAGGGCCTTGAGCATATCCGCAAGGCATTCAGATTGAACCCGTTTCCGGCAAGCTGGTACTATCTGACGCTCGGCCAGGTACTATATGCCGCCGGCGACTACGAAGCCGCCGTCGAGACGCTGCGCCGGGACGAGACCTACCGCACAAGCTCCCGCCGCTTCCTGGCGGCGAGCCTTGCCCAACTCGGCCGGCTCGACGAGGCACGCGCCGAGGCCGAACTGTTCCTCGTCGGCAACCCGGATTTCACAACCTGCCACTGGGCCGCGACCGAGCCGTTCCGCGACGCCGCGACGCTTGCACATTTCATTGACGGCTATCGCAAGGCCGGTCTGCCGGAGTGACCTCAGGCGCCGCCGTTTCGTTTTGGTCGGCAAGCGGCGGCGCGCAATCTCAAAGAATGTACCCGCCGTCGATGGTCAGGCTTGCGCCGGTCATGTAACCGGCCTCCGCACTCACGAGATACGAGGCGAGGGCGGCGATTTCTTCCGGCTGTCCGACCCGCTTCAAGGGAATCTGGTCCTTCAGGACGGAGATCATGTCGGCCGTCAGGTCGGTCTCCGTCGGGCCGGGCTGGATATTGTTGACGGTGATGCGCCGCGGCGCCAGGTCAAGCGCAATGCCCTGGCTCATCGCCGCAACCGCTGCCTTGGTCATGGCATAGACGGTGCCGGCCGAAGAGGCTGTTCTGGATCCGATATTGCTTCCGATCGTGATGATCCGGCCGCCATCCCGCATCTGCCGGGCGGCCGCCTGGATTGCCAGATAGACGCCGCGGATATTGACATTGAGCGATAGGTCGAGGTCCTTAATCGGGAAATCGTCCAGCAGCCCCAGCTTGAGAACGCCGGCATTGACGACAGCAACGTCGAGCGGGCCGTATTCGGCCACGGTGCGATTGACGCCTGCGCGGATTTCGGCGGGATCTGCGCTATCGGCCCTGATCGCCAGCGCCTTGCCACCCATCGCCTCGATTGTGGAGACCACCACGGCTGCCTTTTCCGGGCGAGAGACGTAGGTCAGCGCCACCTGAAATCCATCCGCGGCGAGGCGCTTTGCGATCGCCCCGCCAATGCCGCGCGAGCCGCCGAAAACCAGGGCTGTCCGGGTTTGTTGTGTCTTGTCCATCGGTCTCTCCATCAGGGAATGAGCAGGAGTTTGCCGGTCGTGCGGCGGCTTTCCATGTCCGCATGGGCTTGCGCGGCCTCGGCGAGCGGATAGGTGCCGCCGACCGTCACCCGCAGGGCGCCGCTTTCGATCCAGTCGAACAGTTGCCGGCTGCGGGTGCGCAGCAGGTCGGGCGTGTGGATATGGTCGTAGAAGGTGGCGTAGCCGATCTTGATGCTTCTCGGCAGGCTCATGATATCGAGCGGCCCCGGACCGCCGAGCACCGGACCGTACCAGCAGAAGGTACCGGATCGGCGCAGCGAGGCCAGCGAACCGGCGAAGGTTTTCGGCCCGGAGCCGTCATAGACGACGTTGACGCCCTCTCCATCGGTGAGGCGGAGCACTTCGTCGGCAAAATTCCCGTCGCGATCGACGATGACATGATCCGCGCCGGCCTCGCGGACGATGGCGCGCTTTTCCTCGGAGGAGACGCGGCCGATGACCTGTCCGCCCCGGAGTTTTATGATCTGCGTGAGGAGCAGGCCGACGCCGCCGGCCGCCGCGTGCACGAGCGCGACGTCGCCGGGCTGGACGGGATAGAAATCCGTCGCAAAATGGCTGGCGGTGAGGCCCTGCATCATCACGGAGGCCGCCGTCCGGAAATCCAGTCCATCGGGGATCTTTACCAGAGCATCCGCCCGCACCGACACCTGCTCGGCATAGCTGCCCGGCTCATAGACCCAGGCGACACGATCGCCGATCGAAAACTGATCGACGCCATCGCCTACGGTGATCACCCGGCCGGCCCCTTCGACGCCGAGGACTTTCGGGTTCGGCACATCGGTCCAGGCCATCCCCTGGCGCACGCCAATATCCATGAAATTGACGCCGGCAGCGGCGACCTCGACGACCACCCGTCCTAGTGCCGCCGTGGGCGGCTCGCGATCGACCACCGCCATTTCCTCGGTGCCGCCGATGCCGTTCATAACCACTGCTTTCATTATATTTTCCTTTCTTGACTGTTCATTCCAGAATTAAGCAAAAAATTTTGCCGTTTAGATCACGGCGCGCAACGCCAAGGTGCTGAGCGATTGCAGATGGGCATGGTCGGCGCCGCCGCGGCCGGCGATGCGTATGCCGGCGACACTTGCGAAAAGGAAATCCGCCGCCGCCGCGGCAGAGAGTGACCGATCGATATCGCCGGCGGCCTGCGCTTCGACGATCCGCTCCCGGGCGGTGGTCTTCAAACGAAGATCGGCGGCCTGGTGCAGCGCGGAGAGTTCGGGACGGCTGCGGCCGAACTCGCAGATGGAACCGATGCCAAGGCAACTCTGCCCGGCGGTATCGACGACGCGCGCCAGCATGGCGCGGATCCCGTCCAGCGCCTTTGCCTCGCCACGCAACGCTGCGATATGCTCGGCCGTCTCGCCCGCCGTGTAGTGCTCGACGGCGGCGCAATAGAGCTGCCACTTGTCCCCGAACGTATCGTAGAGGCTCTGGCGGCCGATCTTCATGGCCTCGACCAGCATGCCCGTCGATGTTCCTTCGAAACCATGCTCGCGGAAAACGCCGATCGCGGCGTCCACGGCAGTGTCCCTGTCGAATTCCTTCATCCTTGCCATGAAAGGGAGATAGGAATTCTGGAATGATCTGTCAAGAATAATGAAGAGAAGCCGGCTGCCTCGGGGAGAGAGGCAGCCGGCCTTTCAGGTTTTTCGGCCCAGTGTTATTCCGAAAGCGCCTTAGCTGCCGCGTCGATCACATCCGCGACCTTTTCCGGCTGCGAGGCGAAGACGGCGTGGCTGGCTTTGATCTCGGTGACGGCGCTGCCGGCGCGTTTGGCCATATCGCGTTCGAGCTCGGGGTTGATCGAGCGGTCTTCGGTCGCGACGATTGCCCAACTGCGCTTGTTTTTCCAGGCGGGTTCGCCGGCCTTTGCGGAGAAGGCTTCCTTCGCGGCGAAGACCTGGGACCTTGCGAGGAAGGCCGTTTCGTCCTTCGGCAGGTCGGCGGCAAAATCGTTGGGGAAGGCCACGGGGTCGATGTAGAGGAACTTGCCGTCCTTCGTTTCGCGGATGCTCATGCCGCTTGCCGGCTTCGAGCTTGCGAGGCTGAGCAGGCTCTCGCCCTTGTCCGGCTGGAAGGCTGCGACATAGACGAGGCCGGCGACCTTGTCGTCATGGCCCGCCTCGGTGATGACGATGCCGCCGTAGCTGTGGCCGACGAGCAGGGTCGGGCCGTCCTGGAGATCGAGCACGCGCTGGGTGGCCGCGACGTCGTCCGCCAGTGAGGTGATCGGCTGCTGCACGATCGTGACGTTGAAGCCGCGGTCCGTGAGGATGTCCGTCGCCTTGCGCCAGCCGGAGCCGTCGGCGAGCGCACCGTGGACGATGACGATGTTCTTCACCTCGGCGGCCTGCGCCGCAAAGGCGATGACGCTGGTGGCGAAGGCGAGGGCGAGGGTCGAGAGGATCTTGCGGGTCATGGTTTTCTCCTGTGGTTTAAGGGTCTTTGGGATCAGCCGAAAGTGAAGGCGTAGGCTTCGACGCCGGGATCGAGGAAACGGATTTCGAAGGTGCGTGCCTCCACCGCGCCGGCCTGGCGGACGAGCTGGTAGAGCCGCGTGGAGGAGACCGTGCCGCGGCCGGCGGTGTCGGTATCGGCGCCGTGATCCGCGCCGGGGGGCTTGCCGTCGATCGTTACCTCGAAGCGCACCGGCTTGCCATCGGCGCCCGGCCCGAGCACGAGATGCAGGTCGCGGGCGCTAAAGCGATAGGCGATGCGGCCGTCCGGGCGGTCGAGCGTTGCCTGCTCGGCATGCACGGTCCAGCTTCCGGCGAGGCCCCAGGCATTCAGGCTCGGTTCCGCGACGGAGTAGGTCTGCGACGCATCGGCGGCGATGCCTTCCGGAGAGGCAAAACTCGTTGCGCGCTGGTAGCCGAGATAGGTTTCGCCCGAGCGGATGTTCTTGAGGTCCGGTCCGGCCTCGGCGCCCTTGGTGTCGGGCGTTACGGCCGCACTTGCCTGCATGTTGCTGCCGGCTTCGCGCAGCAGGTCCTGGATCGCCTTTTCGGTCTCGGCATAATTGCCCTCGCCGAAATGGTGGTAGCGGATCTGCCCTTCGGCATCGATCAGGTAGTGGGCCGGCCAGTAGCTGTTCTCGAAGGCGCGCCAGATGCGGTAGTCGTTGTCGACGGCGACCGGATAGCCGATGCCGAAATCGCTGACCGCCTTTTTGACATTGTCGATTTTCTTTTCGAAGGCGAATTCCGGGGCGTGCACGCCAATGACGACGAGGCCCTGCCCCTTGTACTTTTCCGCCCAGGCGCGGACGTAAGGCACGGTGCGAATGCAGTTGATGCAGGAATAGGTCCAGAAATCGACGAGCACGACCTTGCCCTTGAGCGCCGCATTGTCGAGCGGCGGCGAATTCAGCCATTCCACGGCGCCGTCGAATGAGGGGGCGGCACCTTCGACCGGCAGGTCGCTGCGGAAGGGCTGGGTGCTATCGGCGGCGGTGACGATCGCACCGGCCATCTCCTTCTTCGGCTTGGCATGCAGGCGGTCGAGCACGGCCTGTTCGAAGGTCGCGGTGCTGGCATAGGAGAGGCGGGAGAGAAGCCCGGTATCGAGGCCGAGCGCGATGGCGGCGACGCCGACCAGAACGGCAACGCCCAGCGCCTGGCGGACCCTTTCGCTGACGCCGAGCGAGCGCTTCATGCCGGCAAAGACCCGGCCACCGACGAGGAGGGCGACGGCCAACGAGGTGGCGGCGCCCGCGGCATAGGCGAGAAGCAGGAATGTGGTTTCGAGATTGGCGCCTTGGAGGGCGGCACCCGTCAAAACGAGGCCGAGGATCGGGCCGGCGCAGGGTGCCCAGAGCAGGCCTGTGGCGACGCCGAGCAGGAGCGAGCGTGTCGTGGTGCTTCCGGGAGCCGCGGGGCCGGAGGCGTTCAGCAGCCTGTTGCCGAGATCGACCACCGGGCGGCTGACGATGCTGGCGATGCGGGGCGAGAGCAGGCTGACGCCGAAGACGGCGAGCAGCGCGATTGCGGCGAGGCGGCCATATTCATTGGCGTGGACCGCCCAGCTTCCGCCGACCGCCGCCAGCGTCGCGACGAGCGCGAAGGTGGCGGCCATGCCGAACAGCATGGGCAGCGTGCTGTTGAGGAACGGCTGGCCCGCTCTGGCGAAGACGAAGGGCAGGATGGGCAGGATGCACGGACTGAGAATGGTCAGCGCACCGCCGAGATAGGCAATGACAAAGAGCGTCATCATCGTTTCCTTTGAACCGGGGTTTCGGGCGCTGGACGACGCGGCCAGCAATGGCAGCGATATGGCCGGCGCGACGTATCCCGGATGTGTCCGGGACCGGGCGGATTTGTACCGAAGTGTAGAAAGGGGGATGCCGGTTGGGATTTGTATCAGAACGTATCCGGAGGGGCGGAGGCTACATGGGCATGCGATAGTGCCCGGTCGCGAACACACCGGCGATACATCGGGCCGGCTTTCTTGGCGCCATGTTCGATCCCTTCAGGAGAAAGCCCATGTCCGACACGATCAACCACCAGCGCCGCCGCTTCTTCGGCCTCGCGGCCATCACGCTCGCCGCCACCCAGTTCGGCACTGCCGCCATCGCCAACGCCCAGTCGTCCATGATGAAGGCGTCCACCACCAAGGCGCATACATCTTTTCCGGCGCTGAAGCAGGTGAGGGCCGGCGTGCTGGATGTCGGTTATGCCGAGGATGGTCCGGCGGATGGCCCGGTGGTCCTGCTCGTGCATGGCTGGCCCTACGACATCTACAGCTTCGTCGATGTCGCACCGATCCTCGCGGCCGCCGGCTACCGAGTGATCATGCCCTATCTCCGCGGCTACGGCACCACGCGCTTCCTGTCCGAAGAGACGCCGCGCAATGGCCAGCAATCGGCACTGGCCGCCGATATGATCGCGCTGATGGATGCACTCGGCATCGAAAAGGCGATCGTCGCCGGCTTCGACTGGGGCGCGCGCACCGTCAACATCATGGCCGCGCTCTGGCCCGAGCGTTGCACGGCGATGGTGTCGGTCAGCGGCTACCTGATCGGCAGCCAGATGGCGAATGCCAAGCCGCTGACGCCGGCCGCGGAACTCTCCTGGTGGTATCAGTTCTACTTCGCGACGGAGCGCGGCCGCCTCGGCTACGCCGCCAATACGCGTGAATTTGCAAAGCTGATCTGGCACAGCGCCTCGCCGACCTGGGCCTTCGACGACGCGACCTTCGAGCGCTCGGCAGCCGCCTTCGACAATCCGGACCACGTCGCCATCACCATCCATAACTATCGCTGGCGGCTGGGTCTTGCGGAAGGCGAGGCGCAGTTCGACGCCTATGAGAGCCGGCTTGCGGAAGCCCCCTCCATCGCCATTCCGACGATCACGCTGGAAGCGGACGCCAACGGCGCGCCGCATCCCGATCCGGCCGCGTATGGCAAAAAATTCACCGGAAAGTACGCGCACCGCACGATCACCGGCGGCATTGGCCACAACCTGCCGCAGGAGGCGCCGGAGGCGTTTGCACAGGCCGTGCTCGACGTCGTCCGGTTGTGAGCGATTTCTCCCCTTCGCGGGAGCGGGTGCAGGGTCTAGAACAGGGCGGCGGCAGATGGGCCGCCCCGAGCGCTTTCGAAAGTCCGACCATGGAGCATATCGACCATATCCTGATCGTCGACGACGACCGCGAAATTCGCGAGCTGCTGTCCTCGTACCTGACGAAAAACGGACTGAGGGCCAGCATCGCCGCCGATGGCCGGCAGATGCGCGCCTTTCTGGAGGCGAACATCGTCGATCTCATCGTGCTCGATGTGATGATGCCCGGCGATGACGGGCTCGTGCTGTGCCGGGAGCTGCGCGCGGGAAAACACAAGGCGACGCCGATCCTGATGCTGACGGCGCGCACCGACGAGATGGACCGCATCATCGGCCTCGAAATGGGCGCCGACGATTATCTGGCGAAACCCTTTGCGGCGCGCGAACTGCTTGCCCGCATCAAGGCGGTGCTGCGGCGCACGCGCATGCTGCCGCCCAATCTCCAGATCAGCGAGGCCGGCCAGTTGCTGACCTTCGGCGACTGGCGGCTCGATACCGTCGCCCGCCATCTTCTCGACAAGGAAGGCACGGCGATTGCGCTGAGCGGCGCTGAATACCGCCTGCTGCGCGTCTTCATCGACCATCCGCAGCGCGTGCTCAACCGCGACCAGCTCCTGAACCTGACGCAGGGCCGCGACGCGGATCTCTTCGACCGCTCCATCGATCTTCTGGTCAGCCGGCTGCGCCAGCGGCTTGGCGACGAGGCGCGCGAGCCCACCTATATCAAGACCGTACGCAGCGAAGGCTATGTGTTTTCGGTGCCCGTCGAGATATCGGAACCCCGCTTATGATGGCCGCGCTGCCCTGGCCGAGCACGCTGCGCGCCCGGATCTTCCTCATCCTCTTCATCGGGCTGGTCCTCGCCTACGGCCTCTCCTTCACCGTGCTCTACCTGGAGCGCTACATGTCGGCGAAGGCGGTGATGCTCGGCACGCTGGAAAACGACGTGGCGACCTCGATCGCCGTGCTGGACCGCCTTCCGGCGGGCGACCGCGCCGGCCTCGTCGATCGCCTTAGCCGCGGCAATTACCGCTTCGTTTTGGGCGAAGGCCTGCCCGGCGTGCCGGATACCTCGCTCCGCAGCGCCGAGATCGCGGCCCGCATCGAGGAGGCGGTCGGCCATCGTTTTCCACTGCGCGTCGAGGCCATTCCCGGCGATGTGATGCGCTTGCAGGCCCATCTGACGCTGAGCGATGGCAACCCGCTGACGATCGACATCACGCCGCGCGGCATCATGCCTTTGGCGGACTGGCTGCCCTATGTCTTCGTTGTGCAGATGGCGCTGCTCGTGCTCTGCGCGTGGTATGCCGTTCGCCAGGCAGTGCGGCCGCTGGAAACGCTGGCCGCGGCCGCCGATGCGCTTGACCCCAACCGGCCCGGCCTGCCGCTTGGCGAGACCGGCCCGAGCGAGGTCGCCCATGCGGCGAGCGCCTTCAACGCCATGCGCGGCCGCATCGCGCATTATCTGGAGGAGCGCGTGCAGATCCTCGCCGCGATCTCCCACGACCTCCAGACGCCGATCACCCGCATGCGGCTGCGCGCCGACATGGCCGACGACACGCCCGAGCGGGACAAGCTGGTGCGCGATCTCGGCGAGATCGAGCGCCTGGTGCAGGACGGCATCGCCTATGCCCGCAGCGCCCACGGCAATGGCGAAAAACCCTCGCGCATCGACCTGTCTTCCTTCATCGACAGCATCGCCTATGACTACCAGGACATGGGCAAGGCTGTCGCGGTGCTGGGCACGGTCTCCGGCACGGTCGCCACCAAGCCGCATGCGTTGCGCCGCATCCTCACCAATTTCGTCGACAACGCGCTGAAGTTTGGCGGCAGTGCCGAGATCGGCGTCGAGCGGGGCGGGGACGGCGGCACGGTCATCACCGTTTTCGACAAGGGGCCGGGCATACCGGAGAATAAGCTGGAGGCGGCCATGCAGCCGTTCTTCCGGCTGGAGCAATCGCGCAACCGCGAGACGGGCGGTTCGGGCCTCGGCCTTGCCATCGCCCAGCAGCTTGCCGTGTCGCTCGGCGGCGCGGTGCGGCTCTACAATCGCCCCGGCGGCGGCCTTGCCGCGGAAGTGTCGCTGCCCTGAAAAATGCCCCGGCCTGTCCGGGCATTTGTATGAAAAGGTAGCCCGGCAGGCGGGTGCTACGCTCTGATACATTTCGCTCTTTTCCGGAAACATGCCGGATACGTCGATCCGTCAAAACCACGCTCGTCAACAACGTCGCAGCGTGCGACAGAACGAAGGAGTTTCCTCATGACCAAGATCGAAAAGGTTCTCTACACCGGCAGGACCCACACCAACGGCGGACGCGATGGCGCGGCCCGCAGCGATGATACGCAGCTCGACGTGCGCCTCTCGCCTCCGGGCAGCGGCAAGCCGGGCACCAATCCCGAGCAGCTTTTTGCCGCTGGCTGGTCCGCTTGCTTCATCGGCGCGCTCGGTCTTGCCGCCGGCAAACGCAAGATCCGCCTGCCGGCCGAAACCGCCATCGATGCCGAAGTCGACCTCGGCACGGCGGGCGACGCCTATTTCCTTCAGGCCCGCCTGAACGTCAGCCTGCCGGGCATCGAGCCGGATGTCGCGCGCGCCCTGATCGACGAAGCCCACCAGACCTGCCCCTATTCGAAGGCGACGCGCGGCAATATCGACGTCGTGCTGGCGCTCGTCTGACGGGCCGGGACGGTAGAGGTTTCGATGAAACGCATCCTCGTCTTGATGCTGGCGGCCGTCATCTTCGCAGCACCCTGCGCCTATGACGCCTTCTCGCCGGAACCGTCGCCGCTGGCCGGTCTGCTTGCGGCCACGGCCGGTTCCTGAAAACAAAAAGGGCGGCTGTCGGAAACAGTCGCCCTTTTACTTGAATTTTTTCAGAGGCCATCGGCCCGCGCCCGGCTTCCCGGGCGTCGTATCAGCCGAGGACCAGGAGGCCGGCAACGGCGGAACGGATGTTCGAACGCGAGATGCCGAGGTCCTGGAGGGCGCGGTCGTCGAGGGCACCCAGTTCGCGCACGGCGCGGCGTTCAGCGTTGTACTTCTTGAGCTTTGCGAAAACGTTCATGATCAACTCCTTTTGTGTTGCCCATTACATAAGCAATCCTATGCCCGGATAAAATGCATATGCTTGCAGTGTAGGCATGCTCCTGCTGCATGGCGGAGACGCCGGTGGACGCTTCGGGACGACGCTGGTAGAACGACGTGGATGCCAAGGGTGAGCAGCGGCGAGGGCTTGTGACAGTCACGATCAAGGACATTGCCAGGCGTGCCGGCGTCTCCACGGCGACCGTCTCCAAGGTCCTCAACCGGAAAGATTCGTTCATCGGCGAAGAAACCCGCCAGCGCGTTTGGGCGCTCGCCCGCGAGCTCAACTACACGCCGAACTCGCTTGCCCGTTCGCTGGTCATGCGCAAGTCCCATGTCATCGGCATCATCGTTCCCGATATCCTCAACCCCTATTTCACCGAGCTGGTCAGAGCCTGCGACGACGCGGCGCGCCTGCGCGGCTACACGACGCTCGCCTGCAACGCGGGTGGCGTGGCGGAGATCGAGGCGTCGCGGGAACTGGCGGACCAGAACATTACCGTCAACATGGTGTCTCCCGGCTGGATTCCTGTCGAGCGACACGCCGGGATGACAACGGAACGAAAGCAGCGTTATCTCGACCAGGTCCCGATGAAGCGTTTTGGTTCGCCGGAAGACATTGCCCACGCGGTGGCGTTCCTGGCGTCGGATCGCGCACGTTTCATCACTGGCCAGCGCCTGACCGTCAACGGCGGCCGCACCTTCTCGTAAACGCCTCTGGGTCTGGAGCGCGAGTCGACAGGAGAGGAGCGAGGGGCTATAGTATCACGAGGTATTACTCTGTGATAAGAGGTGCAGCCATGGCGACATCCCTGAAGATCGACGATGGACTGAAAAGCCGCGTGCAGCAGCTTGCCAGCCAGCGCCGCCGTTCGCCGCACTGGATCATGCTGGAGGCGATCCAGCAATATGTCGAGCGCGAGGAAGCGCGCGAGAGCTTCAAGCAGGAGGCTTTGTCGTCCTGGGCGGCCTATCAGGAAACCGGCCGGCACCTGAGCGGTGCGGAGGCCCGCGCCTGGCTGAACACCTGGGGCACTGAGGACGAAAAGGCCGTGCCCGAGTGCCACGACTGATCGTTACGGAAGGGGCCGCGCAGGGTCTTGAGCGCTGCCGCCAGTTCCTGGCGGCCAAGGCGCCGGAAGCGGCGAGGCGCGCCGGCCAGGCCATCGAGCGGCAATTCCTGCTGTTGGAAGCAAAGCCGGATATCGGCCGCCCGTTCCCCGATCTGCCGGAACTGCGCGAACTGGTGATCGCCTTCGGCGATTCCGGCTATGTCGTGCTGTATCGCCACGAACCTGCCGACGATGCGGTCTACGTGCTGGCCTTCCGGCATCAGAAAGAGGCCGGGTATTGAATGACGGACGGTGACTGGCCTCGGATTTAGCTGCCGGCCGCCTGCTTCATGGCGGCGCGCAGGGTGTCGTTCATGCGATCCTGCCAGCCGGGTCCGTCGGCCTGAAAATGCGCCAGCACATCGGCGTCGATCTTCAGCGAAACGAGTTCCTTGGTGTTGGGAATGGCAGGCCGTTCGACCGCAGGCGCTGCGACCTTCTTGATCGGCTTGAACAGTGCCTCTGCGGCGTCTTTCGGATTCACGTGTCTGCGTGGCGTGGTTGCCATGATTGATTCCTTTTCTGGGCCGATTGGGTTGTGCCATCCTTACCGGGAGGATGTCGAGCGGTGCTCGCCTTACACTTGCTCGGCAAGGCGATTTAGCACGTCCATTCGTCCTTGGTGCGCATGAAGGCGCACCAGGATTTATCCGCGTCTGGCTTTGCGGGCGGCATAACGCAGGTCGCGTTCGGCCTTGCGCGCAGCTTCGTCTTCGATGACGCGGGCGACCCGGGCTTTTTCGGCTATTTCACGCGCTTCCGTCTCGGCTCTCGCCTCGGCCTGGGCAGCGGCTTCGCGCTCGGCGGCTTCGCTCGCGATACGGGCCTGTTCTTCCTGCTTGATGCGGTCGCGCTCAAGGCGGCGCTCTTCGCGGGCTGCGGAGATGGCGGCGCGTTCCGCCTGGCGTGCGGCCTGGGCGGGTTCGGATGCGGCGCGGGCGGCCCGGAAGGCCTCCAGTTGAGCGGCCTTCGCCTCTGCGGCCGCACTGCGGCGATCGGTAAGCTGGTTGTCTCTGGCGTTTTTCAAATTCGTGTCCTGACTGTGAGGGTTGCCGAAAGGGTCATTTCGCGGCCGCGCGCTTGGCGAGAAGGGCGGACGTCGCCGAGACGCGGTCCTTCAATTCCTTGGCAAGGCGGGCTTCGCGAAGCCGCAAGGTCTTGGCCTCGCGCGACTGGGTGATGGAGGCAAGCTCTTCGGCTGCCTCGGCTTTGGCGAAGAACGGCGTCTGGAGATTGCTGAACGCAGCCTCCGCCTTCTGGCGCGATGGGCTGAATTTTTCGGTCATGAGATGTCCGATCCTGGGCTCGTGAACGAGCGGAAATTAAAAAGGCCAGGCAAATCGCCTGGCCTCGCATGGTTACCGTGCTTCCGGCAGTGCCAGTACATCCGTGGTCAAAGGGAAGCACAAACCGCTTAGGCAGCCTGGAGATTGCAGGCCGACATCTTGCCAGACTTCTTGTCGCGCTCCAGGTCGAAGGCAACCTTCTGGCCTTCGACGAGTTCGCGCATGCCTGCACGCTCGACGGCGGAGATGTGAACGAATGCGTCCGCATCGCCGTTGTCAGGCTGAATGAAGCCGAAGCCCTTGGTGGAATTGAACCATTTAACTGTGCCAGTGGTCATGATGAACCCTTTCATAGCAACATTGAGAGACCGCTGCGCCAGGGCGCCGCGGATGATGATAGCGATTTTGAAAGGAAGTTCGTTCAGGGCGCGGCGTTAGGCGCGCGATAACCAAAGCTCAGCAAGCAAATTCGATGCGCCCTTGTATCCTGCCTGCGCCGCCGCGTCAACCATTCGTTCCTCGAATGTTTCACTTCGTCGAAAGGTTGTGATTGCCCGGCATTGATCGGCAGCGGCTTCGGCACGGAAACCAGTGTCGCCCCCGGTCAGCGCATGCTAGGGCAAGCCGCACTTTTGAACGAGACAGCACGGGTGAGGCGCCATGACCGTCGCATTATACGCAGACTACATTGCCGAGTTGAAAAGCCTCTTCGCGGAGCTGGATCGATATCCTGAACGATTTCAGACCTATACCGCCCGTTTCGAGCTGGCCGCGGCAGGCAATCTCGTCGTCTACGAAACGCGAAGGCGGAAAGGCCAGACGGACAGCCTGTACTACGGCCGCTCCGGCGCAACCGGCGCCAACCAGCAGATTTCCCAGGCCACGGCCTTTGCCGCGATCGACCGGTTTTTCGCCCTCGGCGAGTTCGTCGCCCTGACCGGCGAAGCGGGCGCCCGCGTTGAGGTGGATACACACTATCCCCACTGCGCCGTCAATTTTTCCTATCGCAAGAAGGGCCAACCGGTCACGCGCTCGACGCTGATGGTGTTCGCCGCGTTCAACGACGAGGCGGATGCGTTGCAATATGTCTCGCAGGCCGGCGATCCCCCGGCTTTCGTGATCGAGCGGCCGTGGCGCGCGGAAAAATCCTACGAGTGGAAGTGAAAGGCTGACGTTCCAGCGGTTTTGCGCGCGATATGGAGGTTGAAAGATGATGTTGATCGTCTTAAACATGAGTATCGAACGCAAGTTAAGGCGCTTGCCGCTGGGGGCCAGCCTTGAATGGCATGGGATATTCATAATCTTTTCAAGCGCCATGCGCAGGAATTGAAACGGTCGCTGCGCCGTCGGGGGCTGTCGGAGGACAACGCGGCCGACCTGACGCAGGATACGTTCCTGCGGGCGATGACGGCGTCTCCGCGCGGCGTCGACGACAATCCGCGGGCCTACCTGTTCCAGGTGTCGCGCAATCTCGCGACGGATTTCGAGCGGCGCGCGCGCTCCGCCCCATTCCTTTCGATCGGGGAGGATATTGTCGAGGCGGTGGCCGATCCGCGACCCTCTGCCGAAAGGGCGCTCTATGACAAGCAGCGATTGCTGGCCTCGGCAAGGGCGCTCGCCGAACTTCCCGAGCGCACCCGCAAGGCCTTCGAACTGCACAGGCTCGATGGGCTGTCGATTGCCGAGATCGGCCCGCTGGTCGGCCTTTCCACCACGCAGACCTGGTCTTTGATCCGCGATGCCTACCGGCATGTGCGCGACCGGCTCAAGGAAATCTGAGCACTTTCAGCGAAATTGACAGCGGTTGCTGCGTTACACCATTCAGGGTAGCGCTACCGCGACGCCATATCCATGGGACCACCATGACCGGACCAGCGACAGACAGGGACAGGTTGTTCGACGAAGCCGTTGATCACATGATCCGGCTGCAGAACGAACCGAACAACCCCGTGGCCATCGAGCTGGCGCAGGGTTGGCGGCTGCGCAGCCCCGAGCATGAACTGGCCTGGCAGGAGGCCGGCGAGATCTTCGGCATGACCGGCAAGGTGCTCGATCGCCAGCGCAAGGCGGAGCAGGGGCCGGCACGGCTGTCGCGCCGGAAACTCATCGTCGGCGGGCTGGTCGTCGCAACGGCGGCCGCGACCGCCGGACCCGAGCTCATCGTGCAGGCGAGGGCCGACTACCTGACGAGCACGGCGGAAATCCGCCGCGTCGTGCTTTCGGATGGCAGCGCCGTGACGCTCGGCCCGGAAAGCGCCATCGCCTTCCATGTCTCCGAAAGGGTGCGCCGTGCGGACCTTTTGCGCGGCATGGGCTATTTCGAGATCGCCGAGGATGCGGCGCGAGCCTTCGAGGTCGGATCGGGGCCTGTGCTTTCTATAGGCGCAGGGCCGTCCTTCGACATCAGCATCGACGACGATTTCGTCAATGTCGGCGTGGACCAGGGCCGTATGGACGTGCGCTTCGCGGGCGTCGAGAATGGCGAGGTCGTCGCGCTTCTCGATGGCGAATGGGCACGGCTCGGCGGCGAGGGCCGCGCGATCGTCCGGGGCGCGCGCGACAAGGCGCAGATCGCCGCCTGGCGCCAGGGCCTGATGTTTGCCGACAATGAACCGATCGGCGCCGTCGTCGCCAAGATCGCTCGCTGGCAGCCGGGGCGCACCATCCTCGCCAATCCGGCGCTCGGCCGGGCAAGCATCAGCGGGGCCTTCGACCTCAGCAATCCGATCGCCGCACTGCGCGCCGTCGTGCATCCCTATGGCGGCAAGGTCCGCCAGATTTCCCCCTATCTGACGATCATTTCCTCGGTCTGAAGAATTTTCGAAAAATCACCGAAAACCCGCGCAGCAACTTCGTTTCAACGATGAGGCCGGGTTTTGACGCGGCGTGGTTGGACATATGCCTGGGGTAGACGCATGAGACGGGACGTTCGCAAGAGCACTGGAAATTCAACGGGGAAGGGCCTTCTGGCAACGCTTCTGGCGGGTGTTTGCCTCTCGGCCGCCTTCGCCCCGGGGCTTCGCGCCGAGGACGATCCCGTGAAATCCTACTCGGTGGAGGCAGGCCCGCTCAGCAGCGCCCTTGCGGCGTTCAGCCGGCAGGCGGGCGTGCAGGTGACCTATATTCCCTCGGTCGCCGCCCGCAAGCGCACGCAGGGCGCCTCCGGCGCAATGACCCGCAAGGTCGCCCTGGACAAGATTCTCCAGGGCTCGGGACTGGTCTATGCCTATCCCTACGGCTCGACGATCGCGATCTCCGATCCGCAGATGGACACGACCGAGGTCGGCGCCGTGACGAACACGGCAACGACGCTGGAGCGCGTCGTCGTCGATGGCGACGCTACCGCGATCCTGCAGAACGACGGCCTGGCTTCCGCCGGATACAAGGCCGAGATGATCTCCGGTCTCGGCCTGCTCGACGGGCTTTCCCTGAAGGACACGCCCTTCGCCGTGAGCGTCATGCCGCGCGAGCTTTTGCAGAACATCCAGGCGCAGTCGCCGGACGATGTCTTCCGGCTCAACCCCTCGACGCGCTCCTCCACGCCGCAGATCAGCGGCTGGTCGCCCATGGTCAATATCCGCGGCTTCACGACCTATGATTCCGCTCAGGACGGGCTGCGGCGCTCCTACAGCCACGCGACCTCGCTTGAGGACGTCGAGCGCATCGAGATCCTCAATGGCCTTTCCGGCTTTCTCTACGGTGCCTCCGCGCCCGGCGGCATGATCAACTATGTCAGCAAGCGGCCGACGGACGAGCGCTACAACAGCATCACGCTCGGCAGCTATGGCGGCGAGCAGGGTTACGTGCACGGCGATTTCGGCGGCCCGATCGACGCGGAAGGGCTGTTCGGCTACCGCATCAACGTCGTCAAGCAGGCGGGCGATACCGCCATCGACGACCAGAACATCAATCGCGGCCTGATCAGCGGCGCTTTCGACTGGCAGGTGACGGACCAGCTCAAGCTGGAGCTGAACGCCTCCTACGGCAGGTACAAGACCGAAAACCCGTCGACCTACTGGTATTTCGCCATCCCCCACGACGTGGTTCCCGATCCGGAGAAGAACTGGGGGCAGAAATGGATCCGCGACGAATTCGAGAAGAAGAAGGTCCAGCTCAAGGCGACCTATGAGCTCAACGACGCGATCACCATCCGCGGCGCCTATTCGAAGGAATTCGTCGATCGTCCCGTGCAGGACCACATCATGAACTCAGTGGAGGTGCCGGGCGAATATACCCAGATCGGCATCCATTCCGGCCGCACGAAAAACGAGTTCGATGCCGCGCAGCTCTTCGGCGACTTCGTGTTCGATACCGGATCGATCGGCCACAAGGTGACGGTGGGCTACCAGATGTTTTCCGACAGGTCCTGGAGCACGTCGTACAATCCCAATACGGGCTGGATTGGTCCCTTTCCGCTGACGACGCCGACCCACCTGCCGCGGCCGCTCTTCCCCAGGGACGATAGCGACTACTATTATGCCGGCCGCGTGAAGAACGAGAGCTTCGTGCTCGGCGACCAGATCGACTTCAACGAGCGCTGGAGCGCGCTGGTGGGCGCGAGCTACAGCAAGATCTACGCCTCCGGCTATGACAGCGAAGGCGGGCTTTCGTCGCCCGTCTATGACGAGGGGCGCCTGTCGCCCTCCGTGTCGCTGATCTTCAAGGCCACGCCCTCCATCTCGATCTATGGCAGCTATATCGAGGGCCTGGAACAGGGCGGTGTGGCGCCGGACGGCACGACGAATTCCGGCGCGATCATGGCGCCGATGGTGAGCACCCAGAAGGAATTCGGCATCAAGGCCGAGGTCGGCGACGTGCTGCTGACGGCGGCGCTGTTCGACATCGAGAAGGCCTACGAATTCACCAACGGCAACAATGTCTACACGCAGGACGGCCGCCAGAACCATCGCGGCATCGAATTCACCGCGACCGGCAATGTCACGGACAACCTGACGGTGCTCGGCGGCCTCACGCTGCTGGACACCGAGGTGAAGGGCGGCGAGTTCGCAGGCAACGACCCGACAAATGTCGCGGCGGTGCTCGCCAAGGTCTATGCGGAATACGAGCTGCCCTCGGTCGAAGGGTTCTTCCTGACGGCCGGCGTGCAGCATACCGGCAAACAATGGGCCGATGACGCCAACACCGATCGCCTGCCGTCGTTCACGACCTTCGATCTCGGCCTGCGCTACACGACCACGCAGTTCGGCGATCCGCTGACGGTGCGCCTTGCCGTGACCAATGTGGCGAACAAGGGCTACTGGCAGACCAGCAACTATCTCGGCGCGCCGCGCACGGTGGCGTTTTCGATCCAGAAGCAGTTCTGATCGTGGCACCGGGGTCGGCGTTGTCGCGCCGGGCGCTGCTCGGCGCGCTTGCCTTCGTCGGGCTCGGCGCGCGCGCGCGGGCGGCCTTGCCGGAGCGAATCGTAGCGCTCGACTGGCCGAGCGCGCAGAACCTCCTGGCACTCGGCGTGAGCCCTCTGGCCCTGCCGGAACGGGCGCTTTATGGCGAACTCGTCGTCGAGCCGGCCCTGTCGCCGGCAACGCTCGACCTCGGCCTGCGCTCCGAGCCGAACCTGGAGCTCGTGCTGCAACTCGCCCCCGATCTCGTGCTGATGGGCGACGACCTGACGAGCCTGCGCGAGCGCATCGAGGCTGCCTCACCCGTCGTTATGTTTTCCGCCGATGGTTTCGACGGAACCGATCCGGTGCTGAAGGGCGACGCCGCCTTGCAGGGCCTCGCGCAACGTCTCGGGCGCGTTGACGCGTACCGCCTGTTTCGGCAGGGCTTCGACCGGGAACTGGACGAGGCGCGAAAACGCCTGCGCCATTATGACCGCCGGCCCGTCTTCATCGCCACCGTCATCGACGGCCGCCGGCTGCTGCTCTTCGGCAAAAACAGCCTGTTCCAGAGCGTCCTCGACCGGTTCGGCATCGTCAATGCCTGGACGGGTTTCACCTCGGCCTACGGGCACACGACCGTGACGGCCGACCGCCTGGCGCAGCAGAGGGATGCCCGCCTGCTTTGCGTCGGCGATTCAAGCACACTCGCTTTGGAAAAACTGCTGGCATCCCCGGTCGTCGCAAGTCTGCCCTTCATTAGGAGCGGCCGTGTCGCGCGCATCCCCGATGTGCTCTTCTACGGCGGGCTGCCTTCCGCCAACCGTTTCGCACGCCTCGCCTCCATGGCGCTCGCTGCGGAAGGCTGACGCATGGGCGTGACGCGAAATCCCATGCTCCCGGTCATGCTGTGCGGGCTTTCGCTGTTCGGCCTCGTCATGATCGGCGGCAATATCCTGTCCGTATTGCCCGGCAACGTGTCGATCTGGGCGGTGGTGTCGCCGCAGGCCGACGCGACCGAGGAAATCCTGCTGCACTATACGCTGCTGCCGCGCATCGTGGTGGCGCTGATGGCGGGTGCTGCGCTCGGCGTAGCCGGCTCGATCCTGCAAAGGGTGCTGCGCAATCCGCTCGCCGAGCCCGCGACGCTCGGCGTCTCTGCGGGGTCCTATCTCACCCTGACGATCGCAACCCTGTGGTTCCCGCTCGCCGCCAGCAACGCCGCGGAATGGGTGGCGCTTGCCGGTGCAGCACTGGCGCTCGCGGCCATCCTGGGGCTTTCCTGGCGAAAGGGCCTGTCGCCCGCAACCGTCACGCTTTCGGGCATGATCGTCAGCCTGTACTGCGGCGCCGCAAGTGCCGTGCTCATGCTGTTCAACCACGATTTCCTGACGGGCATCTATCTCTGGGGCGCCGGTTATCTCGACCAGCAGGATTGGTCCGGCGTCCTGTTCCTCGCGCCCCGCCTTCTCGTGGCGATCGCCGTGGCCGCGCTGATCCAGCGGCCGCTCGCGCTGCTTTCGCTCGACGACAGCAATGCCAGAAGCCTCGGCCTGAACATCGAGGCCTTCCGCCTACTCTCGCTGCTAGTCGCCGCGGTGATCATCGCGGTCGTCACGGCCGCCGTCGGCGTCATCAGCTTCATCGGCCTTGCCGTGCCGGCGCTGGCGCGTGCCACCGGAGCCCGCAGCCCCGGTCGCGAGATGGCCTGGTCCGCCATCTTCGGCGCGCTTGTGCTGACCGCTACCGACCAATGTGTCCAGGCCCTGCCGGTGACCTACCGCATCTTTCCCACCGGCGCCGTCACCGCCCTGATGGGCGCGCCGCTGCTGCTCGTGCTGGTGCGCCGGCTGAAATCGCTCTCCCCGCCCGCGATGACCGGGATGACCGAAGCCCGGCGGCTGAGGTGGCCCTGGACCGTCATCGCGTTGGCCGCCGTCGCGCTCGGCATCGCCCTTCTCCTCTCCGTATTTGCCGGCCGCGGCCCCTCCGGCTGGCATGTCATGGCGGCGCCCGAGGGGGTGTATTCGATGCGCACGATCCGCTCCGTCTCAGCCGTTGCCGGCGGCGCCATGCTTGCCCTTGCCGGCGCGATCCTGCAACGCATGACCGGCAACCCGCTCGGCTCGCCGGAAGTGCTAGGCGTCTCCTCCGGCGCCATGCTGGGCGTCATCGCCGCGACGCTGTCGGTAACGGCCGTCTCGCGCGGCTTGCAGATTTCGGCGGGTGCCGTCGGCGCCGGCATCACGCTCGCCTTCATCATGGCGCTTGCCCGCAAGGGCGACTTCCAGGGCGATCGCCTGCTGCTGATCGGCGTGACGCTGAGCTCGATTTCGGGCTTCGTCATGGCCGTCCTGATGGCGGCGCAGGACCCGCGGCTCGACCAGCTCCTCGCCTGGATGTCGGGCTCGACCTATGCGGTGCGCAAGCAGGAAGCGATCGCCGCGGTTGCTATTCTGGGCGCGGGACTGGCCGTCGGGGCGCTGCTGCGCCGCTGGCTGGAGATCCTGCCGCTCGGCGAAACCGTGGCACTCTCCCAGGGCGTGTCGTTTCGCAGCGCGACCGCCATTCTTCTGCTCCTCTCGGCAGTCCTGACCGCCGCGGCGACCATCCTGGTCGGGCCACTCAGCTTCGCTGGGCTGATGGGGCCGCATCTCGCGCGCCTCGCCGGATTCCAGCGGCCGGCTGCCCATCTGTTTGCCTCGGCACTGGTCGGCGGCGCCATCCTGCTTGGCGCCGAATGGCTCGGCCGCAACATCATCTTCCCTTACCAGATCCCGGCCGGCCTGCTGGCAACCGTGGTCGGCGGACCGTTCCTGTTGCTTCTGATTGGGAGACGCCTATGACGGAACGAAAGCCGCGCGGGTTCCGCCTCGTCACGGTCCAGGCATCCCGACGCCTGACGCCTTCCATGCAGCGCCTTCGCTTCATCGGCCGCGACCTGCACCATTTTGCGACGAACGAAAACCTGCACGTCCGCCTGCACCTGCCGGTCACGACGGACCCTGATCCCGAAATCCAGACGCGCTATTACACCATCCGCAGCATCGACGCCGATGCCGGCTGGCTCGACATCGATTTCGTGTTCCACGACGACGGCCCCGGTTCCAATTTCGCGCGGCGGGCAGCACCAGGCACGGCCTGCGGCGTCTCCGGCCCCTGCGGTCTGGGCATCAAGCCGGCTTGCCACTACTTGCTTGCTGGAGACGAAACCGCCCTGCCGGCCATCGCCCGCATTGCCGAAATCATGCCGAGGCACGCCCGCGGCCGCATCCTCCTCGAAATCCAAACCCCCGAGGACAGGATCACCCTCGATACTCCACAGGATGTCGAAGTGCATTGGTTCTACCGCCATGCAGCGCCACAAGCCGCGGACTTCCTGCAAAAGCTCTCCTCCGAAGTCGCCGTATTCAAGACCTTGCCGGACCGTTTCATCTGGATCGCCGGAGAACACACCGCCGTCATGCCCTTCCGCCCAATGCTCCGAGGCATCCCCTCCCTCTGCGTCCCCTATTGGCGCCGAGGCGGTGATTGAGGGAGCGGTCGCGACGGAGCGTTCTAGGGCATCGCCGTGTGGTAAAGCACGGCGAGCCCTGCGCCGCAGAGCAGGTACAGCGGAACCGGCACGCGGGGGGCCACGACGACGACGATGGCGGAGAGGGCGGCGAGGAGGAGGGTCAGGGGGCCGCCGTCGGAGAGTTGCAGGATGGCGATGACGGAGCTGATGACGAGGCCGGTGCCGACGGGGGCGAGGCCCTGGCGGACGGCGCGGTGCCAGGCTTTTTCGCGGTGGGCGTTCGACAGGCGGAAGACGCCGTAGCAGAGCAGCGAGGAGGGCAGGAAGAAGGCGAGCGTCGCCACCACGGCGCCGAGCCAACCGGATATCTGCCAGCCGATCAAAGTCGCGATCATGGTGCCGGGACCGGGCGCGGCACGGGAAATGGCGAAAAGCTGGACGAAATCCTGCGCGGTCAGCCAGCCGCGCACCGCGACGATCTCGTGCTGGATGCCCGACAGTACGCTGATGCCGCCACCGATGGAAATCAGCGAGAAGGGCACGAAGACGGCCAATAGTCCGACGAGGTGATCGTCACGCATCCTTGTTTCCCCGCCGCCAAGCAATCGCGATGCTGATCGGCGCGACGAAGAGCGTGACGAGCAGGAGGTGAAGCTTGAGCACGCCGACGCCGATGACGACGGCCGCGATGATGCCGAGCATGGCAGGATTGCCGCTCTCCCGTCGCACGCCGCGCCAGCACAGGTTGATCAGGAATCCGATCGCGGTCGCGGCAGCACCGCCGAGCGCGATATCGAGCAACTGCGTCTGTGGAATGCTGCCGATCAGCGTTGCCATGGCGATGACCGCGAAGAACGGGCCGACCAGCAGGCCGAAAACCGCCGTCGCCGCGCCCAGCGGGCCGCGCAATTGTTCGCCGAGGCAGACGACGAGGTTGGCGACATTGCCGCCCGGCAGCATCTGCCCCATGGCGAAACTGCTGGCGAAATCCTCATCGCTGATCCAGCGGCGGCGCACGACGAAATCCTGGTAGACCCAGCCGGAAAGCCCGCCGCCGAAGCTCAGCAGGCCAAGCTTGAGGCAGGCCAGGAAGAGGGTCGACAGACTGACGCTGGGATTGTCATCGGTGCGCACGGAGGCGGAATCACTTGAGCGAGCAGGAAGGGCTTCAGCCATTAGGCTGCCGACCAGATTTTTTCAATGGACTCGAACTGGACAACATCGAGTGGTCCGGCCGATGCGGCGGCGACGGCTGCATCGATCTGTTCGGCATCGGAAAATCCGCCGATCAGCGTGCTGACGCCGGGGTCACTCAGGATGAAGCGATAGGCGAGTTCGGCGAGGCTGGTGTCGCTCTCTTGAGCGATTGCCTGGAACCGGCGCGCGCGGGCGAGATCGCCCTTTGCCTCCAGTTGGGCGTGATCCTTCTGCCGGGCGAGCGGATGGGTCTGCTGGCCGGAGAGCAGCGTATCCGTCAGCAGGCCGCCGGCAAGCGGGCTGAAGACGGCGATGCCGGCGCCAGAAGCGGCGGCCGCGCCGACCACGTTGCCGTGGTCGTTGCCCGTCGTGCGTGCTGCTTTGAAACGGCCAGCTGTCGGATTGAGCAGCGTGTAGGGCGTGTTCACGACATGGAAGAGGCCGGTCTGGAGGAGCGTGCCGACTTGGGCGGCATCATTGCCGCGGCAGATGAAGCCGGAGTGGCGCGCCTTTCCGCTTTCCAGAAGACGGCGCACGCCGTCCAGCACGCCGCCGGGCCGTATGAAATCCTCAAGCCAGAGTGTGGCGTAGTAGGAGCCTTCCAATAGGGGCTGTGCGGCCACCGGGCCGTTGTGGATCTGCACGATATCGACGCTGTCGACCTGCAGGCGGCGAAGGCTCTCCTCCGCCGAGCGCACGATATGATCGGCGATGTCGTCGAGGTTTTCGGCGCGGATTTCCACCTTGGTGTTGATGACAGGCGAGGCCCCGAGTTCCTTCAGCGCCCGTCCGAGATTGACCTCCGCCAGGCCGTCGCCATAGTCGGGCGCATTGTCGAAATAGGTGATGCCGCTTTCCAGCGCGTGGGCAATGATGCGCCGCTGTTCGGCGGCGTCGCCCCTGATCATCAGTCCGGCATTGCCGCCGCAGCCGAAACCGACTTCGGAGACCATGAGGTCGGTGGAACCGACACGGCGTATCTTCATGGTCAGTCCAGTGCCTCGTCCGGGTCGTTGAGGTCGATGACGCTGGCCGAAGAGAGGCTGCCATTGCCGTCGATCTCGCAATAGACGAGCCGGTTGTTGGAGACGTCGATCCTGGCGATCACGGCGTCGCCGTCCTTCGGATGTTCGGGGATCGTGGTGATTTCCCGAACAGTCATGGTCGGCACCTGGTCGATGACGACCTTCAGGACGGCATCGATGATCTCGCGTGTGTTGCTTGACATGGTGAAGCTCCGCGGCCCGAGGGACCGGTATTGAGGGTCGAAAGTCCATGCCGCGCGCGTGGGGCGCGGCATGGATCGACGGTTTCGGGTCAGGCGTGCGCGGGATCGCGCTGCTGCCCGGCGGCGCGCCTGATCTCGAAATCCTCGATGGCCCGGTGCAGGTCCTTGACCGTTTCGATCAGCGGGCCGTAGCGGTCCGCGTCGTCGTTCGCGAAACCCTTGTGGTAGTATTTGCGGAAGCCATGTTTGTTGAGCGATTCCGGCTTGTCGTAGTCGGGCGCCGAACCGAGCGGGTGAATGATGTCCGGGCTCTTCTGGAAGTAGTTCATCGGCTCCAGGCCCTGCTCGACACGCTTGATCTGCTCGTCGAGCTGCCGGCGCAGCACGACGATCGGAATGTCGGTGCGACCGAGCAGTTCCGTCGTGCGGTCGGCGATCGGCCCCTGGGCAACCCAGACGATGGCGTCCTGTGCCAGCACGTAGTCGAGGATCGGCCGGCCGGTGTCGTCATGCGTCGGCGGAATGTAGTAGGGCACCACGTCCTGCTCGGGTGCTTCGACGCCGGGAGGGGCGGCGTAACACTGGTAGCAGATGTGGTAGGTGTGCGTGTCGTCGATCGGCACGCGGATCTGGTATTCGCTGCGCGGCGCGCCCGTCTTGCCGGTCTGGGTGTAGAACGGGAAGATGACGGTCGAGTGCTCGACGTCCTTGTCGGCATCGGCGCCGAGATCCTTGGAGTAGCGGATGCCCTTGCGGAAGCCGTGCTCGGTCTGGCTGGCGTAGATTTCCTTGATGCCGACGCCGACGCGCTTGCGCTGGTGCAGCGTGTGCAGGTTGTCGGAACTGCGCTCGTCGAGCTTGCCGTTGCGGCTCAGCTCATATTCGAACAGGTGGCCGTGCGCCCAGGCGCTATGGGTCGGGTCGCCGGTGTTTTCCTGGCATTGCAGCCAGTTGCAATCGATGACGGTGAGGCCGATCTGGCGGATCGAGTTCGGCCAGACGAAAAGGTCCCAGCGCGGCAGGTCGGGTGCCGGCAGCGGTCCCATATAGGCGAACACCAGGCCGCCCATTTCCTGCACCGGATAGCCCTTCAGCTTCTGCTTGATCTCGGCCTGCGGGGCACCTTCCATCGGGCGCTCGACGCATTTGCCGGTCTCGTCGAACAGCCAGCCGTGATAGGGACAGCGCAGGCCGCATTTGTCCGGGATGCCGAATTGCAGGTCGACGTTGCGGTGCAGGCAGCGGTCGCCGATGAGGCCGAGGCCGCCGCTGGTATCCTTGTAGAGGACGAGGTCCTCGCCGAGGATGCGCACCTTGCGCACGGGATTTTCCAGAAGCTGCGCTGAGGGCGCAATCGGTATCCAGTAGCGGCGCATGAGTTCGCCGCAGGGCGTACCCGGTCCCACCTGTGTCAGGCGATCGTTCTGTTCCTTGCTGAGCATTTTCTTCTCCCAAAATCACGGAGCACCGGAAGGAAAAAGTCCGGCGCCGGATACCCAAGGCAGCACGACGCTCCCCGCGTGGAATGCCACGCCCCGCGCATGCTATGCCGTTGCTGAAACCAAGGCGTCGTGCCTTGCCGGGATAGATGTAACAGAGGAAATCGTTCTGTCAAGCAGACCATGTTTCGCTAGACAGAATTATTGAGGAATGCTAAATGACAAAAATGGACGCAGGCAATGACGAGATCGATGCAGGCAGGGATCGGGTTGAAGCGGTGGAACGCGCGATAACTTTGCTGCAGTGCTTTTCCGAGCCAGGGGAGACCCTGACGCTTTCGGGGCTTGCGCAGCGTTCGGGCCTCTACAAGAGCACGATCCTGCGGCTTGCCGGATCGCTGCTGCATACCGGCTTCCTCGACCGCGGGGCGGACGGGCGCTACCAACTCGGGCCGGAGCTTCGCCGGCTGGGTGATCTCAGCCGCTCGCAGTTCACGCTGGAGGATGTTGTGCGCCCGGTGCTGCGGCACCTGACGTCGGTGACGCAGGAGACTGCGTCCTTCTATGTGCCGGATGGCAGCGAACGCGTCTGCCTCTACCGGGAGAATTCGCCGCGCAGCGCCCGCCACCATCTGGAGGAGGGCACGCGCCATCCGCTGACCTCCGGCGCCGCCGGCGTTCTGCTGTCGCATTACGGCGATGCCTCCGACCATCCGAGCGCGATCGAGCTGCGCACGACGGGGTCCATCGTCTCCAAGGGCGGGCGTGACGAGGATCTCGCGGCCGTCGCCGTGCCGATCACCAATATGGCGGGCGAACTGGTGGGCTCGCTTTCGGTTTCAGGCCTCATCGGCCGGTTCACGGACGAGCGGATCAACATGGCGCGCGCGCTTTTGAAGGATGCGGCCGACGGGCTGAGGCCCCGCCTGCCGCGGCTGGAGCAGATCAATCTGCGCCGCAGCAACGAATAGCGGTTCTAGAACAGTGTCCGGCAGGAGGATTTCCATCCTTGCCGGGCACGGACAGGGAGAGAGAGTTGGAAATAACCGTCACCAAAACCATCGAGATGCGCCTTGTCGCGGTGCGTTATCTGGCGCATGAAACGAGCCTGTTCGAGTTCGAAAGCGTCGATGGCAGCAATGTGCCGCCGGCCGGTGCCGGCGCCCATATCTCGCTGCATCTGCCCAACGACATGGTGCGCCTCTACTCTCTCGTCCATCCGGTTGAAAACGGCAATCGCTACACGATCGGCGTCAAGCGCGATCCGGGCGGGCGCGGCGGATCGGTCTGTCTGCATGACATGGTCCGTGTCGGTTCGGTGCTGAAGATTGGCGCCCCACGCAACAATTTTGCGCTCAACGAAGCGGTCGACCACAGCGTGCTGATCGCCGGCGGCATCGGGATTACGCCGATCTGGTCGATGGCCCAGCGCCTCACCGAACTCGGCCGCAGTTTCGAAGTGCATTATGCCTGTCGCGACCGGCGCGACGTCGCCTTCTCGGACGTGATCTCCACGCTTCCCAAGGCCAGCATCCATGTCGATTCGGAAGCGGAAGGTTTCCTCGACATCGGCACCATCGTCGAGCGCGCGCCGGCGGGTTCGCACTTCTATTGCTGCGGGCCGGGGCCGATGCTCGATACGTTCGAGGCGCGCACCAGCGCGCTTGCGCCGGAGCAGGTCCATCTCGAACGTTTCGCGCCGGCAAAGGCGCCGGCACTCGACGGCGATTTCGTCATAGAGCTTGCCGATAGCGGTCAGGAATTTGCCGTGCCGAAGGGCCAGTCCATTCTCACCGTGCTGCGCGATGCCGGTTTCAGCCTCGATTTCTCCTGCGAGATGGGCATCTGCGGCGCCTGTCAGGTGCGCGTGCTGGACGGCGTTCCCGACCACCAGGACATGGTCCTGAGCGACGAGGAGAAGGAGCGCGGCGACACGATGATGATCTGCTGCTCCGGCTCGAAGAGCCCGCGCCTGACGCTCGCGCTCTGAACCAGCCTCCGGCGGTTCACCCCATTTTTCATCACACAGGAGTTCCATGCTGCCCATGAGCCAGCACGTCAAACAGCGGCTGATCGAAGCCGGCCTCATCCTCGGCGATGCCGATCTCGGCGATTTTACCCGCGGCCATGTTTCCATCCGCGATCCCGAAAACCCCGCGCTGTTCTTCATGAAGCCGCACAGTCTCGGCTTCGAGGAGATCACGATGGAAAACATCGTGATCTGCAACCTCGACGGAGAAAAGGTCGGCGGGGGCGGGCGGCGCCACAGCGAGGTCTTCATCCATTCGGAAATCTACAAGGCCCGGCCGGACCTCAATTCGGTCATCCATTCCCATCCGAAATATGCAACGATCTGGTGTTCCTCCGAGCGCCCGTGGAAGATCGTCTCGCAGGCCTGCGTCGCCTTTTCCGACGGACTTGGCTATTATCAGGACACCGTCAATCTGATCCGCTCGCCGGAGACTGGCCGCGGCGTGGCCAGGGGGCTGGCCGGTCACAAGGTTGTGATGATGCGCGGCCACGGCGTGACCGTTACCGGTGTCTCGGTCGAGGAGGCCGTCATCCGCACGCTGACGCTGGAAAATGCCTGCCACGACCAGGTTCTCTGTCTTGCGATGGGCGGAGAGATCGTGGAGTTTGCCGCAGACGATATTGCAAGCCTGACCGCCAATCTCGATGGCCGCGAGCAATATGTCGTCAATTTCGACTACCTGGCGAGAAAGGCGAAACGACGCCTCTCGTAAACGGGAAGAGGAGATCCCGCCATCAACCTGAAACAAATCAACAATTTCATGAAATCGGTCGATGCGGGCAACATGACGAAGGCGGCCGAACAGCTGCATGTTTCGCAGACGGCGCTCGGCCTCCAGATCCGCAACCTGGAGACCATGCTGGGCGTCGAACTGCTCGTGCGCCATTCGCGCGGCATCTCGATGACCGATGCCGGCCGCCTACTCTACGAGCGCGGCGTCGAGATCATGCGCCTCGTCGACGAGGCGCGGCGGGACGTCTCGGCCTTCAGCAAGTCCAGCCAGCAGGTCGTGTCGATGGGGCTGACGCCGAGCACGATCCGCATGCTCGGCGCCGATTTCCTCGTATCCGCCCATTCCGAACTTCCCGGCATCTCGCTGCGCGTGGTGGAGGAGCTGAGCTTCATTCTCATCGACCTCCTGATGCGCGACGAGATCGATATCGCGCTCGCCTATGACGCCTCGGAAAATACCAGCGCATTGCGCATGCCGTTGATGGAGGAGCGGCTGTTTTTCATCACGGCGCCGGGCGCTCCCTTTCCCGAAGGGCCGGTTCCCTTCAACGAGGTCATTGCCTCGAACCTTGCGCTGCCGGGCGACCGCGACAATGTCTGGCATGCCGTGCACCGTGCGGCGCGCAACTCGACGCTGCCCGTCAACATCCGCTTTTCCATCCAGTCGCTGGAAATGATCAAGACGCTGGTGGAGCAGGGGCATGCCACCAGCATCGTGCCCTATGGCGTCGTCAAGCAGAAGATCGAGGAGGGCAAGATCGTCGCCCACCCGATCGAGAATCCGGAACTTGGCCGCACGCTCTACCTGATCGAGACGCCCGGCCGCCTGTCCGTCACACGGGATGCGAAGCTGAAGCTCTTCATCGATAGGCTGGTGGATACGCTCGCCGAAAGGCTGGGCGACGGTGCGCGCGTGATCGGCCGTTGCAGCGAGCCATAAAAAAGCGGGCCAGAAGCCCGCTTTTCATTGTCGGGTTCGTCCCGATCAGTCCGGATTGCCGCGCACGATGATGCGATCGTAGAGCGGCTGCCACTTCTTGGCATTGTCGAGCTTGTCCGCCGGGTCGGCGATCTTGATCTCGACGCCTTCCAGCGGCGATTTGACCTTCGTCGAGGTCGGCACGTAGTTGAGCCCGACCAGGATGGCCTGTCCGTCCGTCAGCATGAACTCGGTGAAGAGGGCGGCCGCGTTCGGGTGCGGCGCGGTCTTCACGACACCTGCGCCGTTCGAGCGGGCGACGGCCGGCTCAAGTGCAAACCAGTCGATCGGCGCGCCGTCGTTCTTCGCCTGCACCGGCATGTAGTTGTAGATCGTCAGGCCCATCGGGACCTCGCCGGCGACCACCAGATTGTTCAAGAGCGAATGGCCTTTGCGGATGGAAAGACCGTTGGTTCGCACGAGATTGCGGAAGTATTCCAGGCCCTTTTCCTCGCCCATCGTCTCGACGACGGTGGAGAACCAGTCGATGTTCTCGACCTCGTAGCCGAGCTTGCCCTTCCACTTCGGATCGAGCAGGTCCTCGTAGGTCTTCGGCAGCTCTTCCTTGGTGATGAGGTCGGTATTGTAGCCTTGGACCCAGACGGAGAGCAGCGTGCTCACCCATTCGCTGTGGGCCGGCACGGCGCCCGGAAGCAGCTCGGCGAAATGCGGCGAGACGATCTTCTGGAAGATGCCTTCGCGTTGCAGCGCTTCCATTTCCGGCGCGCTGATATGGATCAGGTCCACGGTTGCGCGGCCGGCCTTCTGCTCCTGCACGACGCGTTGCAGCACGTCGTCGCCGCTCGCGCGCCAAACGGTCACCTTGATCCCGTATTTCTCCTCGAAGGGGCGGACCAGCGGGTCGACGTCCTTCTGGGCGATCGAGGTGTAGAGCATCAGCGAGCCCTCGGCCTTGGCGGCCTCCTCGAGCTTGGCGTCGCGGTCGGGCGCCGTCGAGGTCAGAAGCGTCGAATCCTGGGCAGCGGCCGGCAAAACCATGCCTGCCAGTGCAATGGCCGAAGCGGTCGCAAGCATCAGCAGGCGTCTATTGATCGTCATGTTTTCTCCTCCTGGTCGGCGCGACGTCTCCTCCTCGCGCCCTGTGATCCCACCCTTTCCGGCCGACCGATCGTCGGGGTCGTGGTTGAGAGTGGCCGGACCCTACACACAATGAATGGGGGCTAAAACAGCAAATATCTGCGCTCTGCCCCATGAAAATACTCTTGGTCACGGCCGCTGCTTTTGACTACTCGAAGGACAGCCGGGACACCGAGGAGACCCGCAATTGCTCATGAAAAATGGTGAGGAGACGACTATGGCCGATTTGCGTTTGACGATGGGGTGCTGGGATTACGACCGCACGCGTGGCGTCATGGACGGCTCGATCAAGCCCGACGGCATCAACCTGACGAGCCTCAATCTGCCGGTCGAAGAAACCTTCTTCCGCATGCTGCGCTACCGGGAATTCGATATCGCCGAGATGTCTTTGTCCTCGTATGTCGTCTCGCTGTTCAAGCCCGAGCGCGCCTTCGTCGCCATTCCTTTCTTTCCGTCGCGTTACTTCCGCCATTCGTCGATTTACGTGAATGCGGATGCCGGCATCAACGAGCCGAAGGACCTGATCGGCAAGCGCATCGGCTGCCCGGAATACCAGATGACGGCGCCGGTCTGGATCCGTGGCGTGCTGTCGGACGAATATAATGTGCCGGTCGACAGCGTCACCTATTATACCGGCGGCGAGGAATCGCCGAACCGCAGCGAGAAGCTCAAGATCCAGCTTCCCGACAACATCAAGCTGGAGCCGATCGGCCCCGAAAAGACGCTGGCCGCTATGCTGCGCGACGGCGAGATCGATGCGCTCTACACCGCCCGCAAGCCCTCGACCTTCAATTGCCGCAGCGGCAAGGTTCGGCGCCTGTTTCCTGACTATGTCGGCATCGAGCGCGACTATTATGCCCGCACCGGCATCTTTCCGATCATGCACACGGTTGTGATCCGCCGGGAAATCTACGAAAACAATCGCTGGGTCGCGCAATCGATCTTCAAGGCGCTCAACCAGTCGCAGCGCAAGACCTATCAGGACCTGCGCGAGACGGCCGCTCTCAAGACCATGCTGCCCTGGGCGATGGCGCATTTCGAGGAAGCCGAAGGCGAGATGGGCGCGGATTTCTGGCCGAACGGCTTCGAGAAGAACCGGAAGGTGCTCGATACCTTCCTGCGCTACTCCTACGAACAGGGCCTTTCCAAGCGGCAGCTGGACGCGGAGGAGATTTTCGCACCGGAGACGCTCGACGCTTTTGTAATCTGATTGCAGCCCTTGGGTTGCCGACGTGCGCTGCCTGAGGGTGGCCTGTCCACTGGGAGGAGGACGATATGGCGATGATGACGCCGACAAACGAGGCCATGGGCCTGCCGGGCCGGGTAATGCGCCGGCTCGATACGAAATGGTTCGTCATTGGCGGAGCGACCCTTGTCGTCGCCTGGCTGACGCTCATTCCGCTCGGTTTCCTGCTGTGGCAGAGCTTTCATTCGACCGGCACGATGCAGGAGCCGGCGGTTCTCACCATGGAGAACTACATTACCGCGTTCGAAAGCGCGGAATCCCTGGTTCTCATGGGCAATTCGCTGCAATTCGCCTTCCTGACCGCCGCCTTCGCGCTGGTGGTGGGCACGTTCTTCGCCTGGGTGAACGAGCGCACGAACACGCCCTTCAAGTCGCTGTTCTTCGCCATGTCGATCATTCCGCTGATCATTCCGGGCATCCTGTTCACGGTGTCCTGGATCATGTTGGCGAGCCCGCAGATCGGCATCCTGAACAAGGTCTTTGGCAGCTGGTTCGACATCTATTCGATGGCCGGCATGGTGTGGGTCGACGGCCTGCACTATGCGCCCGTCGCCTTCCTGCTGGTGACGGCGGCGTTTCGCTCCATGGACCCGTCGCTCGAAGAGTCGGCGATGATGAGCGGCGCATCGGTGGTGCAGACGGCCTTCAAGGTGACGCTGAAGCTCGCCTGGCCGGCCATCCTCGCCGCCTTCATCATCCTGTTCATCCGCGCAATCGAATCCTTCGAGGTGCCGGCGCTTCTCGGCCTGCCGATCGGCTTGCGCGTCTTCACCTCGGCGATCTACGACGCGGTGCACAGCTATCCGAGCAATATCGGGCTCGCCTCGGCCTATGCCGTGGTGCTGCTTTTGATCACCTCCGTCGGCATCTATTACCAGTCGCGGCTGTCGAACCAGGGCAGCAAATATTCCACCGTCACCGGCAAGGGGTTTCGCCCGCGCGTAGCCGATATCGGGCGCTGGCGTTATCTCACCGGCGGGATCTTCATCCTCTACGTCATCCTGGTGGTGGGGCTGCCGTTCCTGGTGCTGCTCTGGGCATCGCTGCAACGCTACTATTCGGTGCCGTCGTGGAACGCCGTGCAGCATCTGTCTTTCAATGCCTATGCCAAGGTTCTCGCCTATCCCGGCTTCTACACCGCCGTCTGGAACAGCGTGAAGCTCGCGCTCGGTGGCGCCACCATCGTCATGCTGCTCACCTCGATCATCTGTTGGATCACCATCCGCACGAAGATCCAGGGGCGCTGGCTGCTCGACGTGCTCGCCTCGCTGCCGCTGGTCTTCCCCGGCATCGTGCTCGGCCTGTCGCTGATGGTGTTCTACCTGAATTTCGACATCGGCATCTACGCCACGCTGTGGATCATGCTGATGGCCTATGTCATCAAGTTCCTGCCCTACGGTATGCGCTACAACTCGACATCCATGGTGCAGATCCACAAGGAGCTGGAGGAATCCGCGGCGATGAGCGGCGCCTCCTGGCTGATGACCTTCCGCCGGGTCGTGCTGCCGCTGATGAAGCCGGGCCTCATGGCTGGCTGGATCTACATCATCGTCGTCTCCGTGCGGGAACTGTCGAGCTCGATCCTGCTCTACAGCCCGGGCAATGAAGTCATCTCGATCATGATCTGGGAGTTCTGGCAGAACGGCCAATATGTGGAATTGTCCGCCTTCGGCGTGATGATGATCACCGCGCTCTTCTGCTTCATCATGCTCGTGCAATCCGTTTCGAAGCGCTTCGGCGTCAAGGGAATGTAATCTGGGAGTGAGGCCATGCTAACCATCGAAAACCTGAGCACCGTCTATCAATCGCCGTCGGCAAAGCCGGTGCTCGCTGCAAGCGACGTCAACTTCTCGGTTCCCAAAGGCCGGCTCTTCACGCTGCTCGGCCCGAGCGGCTGCGGCAAGACGACGACGCTGCGCTCCATCGCCGGCCTGGAGCGGCCGACGACGGGGGTCATCACCGCCGGCAACCGCGTCGTCTTTTCCGGCGATTCCAAGATCTTCATCGCCCCCAACCGGCGCCAGTTCGGCATGGTCTTCCAATCCTACGCGATCTGGCCGCATATGAGCGTCTTCGAGAACGCCGCCTTTCCGCTGCGCGTGCGCAGCAAGCGGCTGCCGGAAAAGGAGATCAAGGACAAGGTGATGAAGATGCTCGCCGCCGTGTCGCTCGATCATCTTGCCGAGCGGCAGGCGACGCAGCTTTCCGGCGGCCAGCAGCAGCGTTTGGCGCTCGCCCGCGCGCTGGTGATGGAGCCGGAACTGCTGCTGCTCGACGAGCCGCTCTCCAACCTCGACGCCAAGCTTCGCGAAAAGATGCGTTTCGAATTGAAGAAGATCCAGCGCGAGCTCGGCATCACCACGATCTACGTGACCCACGACCAGAGCGAGGCTTTGGCGCTGTCGCACGAGATCGCCGTGATGAACCAGGGCAAGATCGTGCAGATCGGCTCGCCGCGTGACATCTACGAACGCCCGAAGACGGCCTTTGTCGCGGATTTCATCGGCAGCACGAATTTCATCGAAGGCGTCATCCGCGACCGCTCCGACCATGGCTACATCGTCGACAGCGCGATCGGCTCGCTTGCCGCCGATCGCAAGGATGATCTGACCGTCGGCACCGCGGTGTCGATGTCGATCCGCCCGGAGGACCTGCGCCTCTCCGAGACGCCGCCGACGGACACCAACCACACGGTGATCCAGGGCACGGTCTCCGCCAAGGTCTTCCTCGGCGAATGCATCGACTTCAAGATCATGGTCAACGAGGTGGAGCTTCTCGCCCGCTGTCACCCGTCGATCCGCACGCCCGTCGGTGGCACGATCTACATGTCCGTCGATCCGTTGAAATGCGCCATCCTGAACGGCACCGCATCCCGGACCGCCAGCCTCCACTAGGCAGGAGCCGGCATGTCGCCCGGCCGGGCGACATGCCGCAGATCCTCAGCCGAGGATCGCCTTCGGTTCGAGGAAGGCTTCCAGGCCGAAGGCGCCGAACTCGCGGCCGATGCCGGAGTGCTTGAAGCCGCCAAACGGCGCCCGCGGGTCCATCGGTGCCTCGTTCAACACGACGCGCCCGGCCTCCAGCTCGCGTGCGACACGGCGCATGCGATCGACGTCGGTTCCCAGCACATAGGATTGCAGGCCGTAGTCGGTGTCGTTGGCGATGGCGATCGCCTCCGCCTCGTCGCGGTAGGCGATCACGCTCAGGACGGGGCCGAAGATTTCCTCCCGCGCGATCCGCATCTCGTTCGTTACGCCCGCGAAGACCGTCGGGCGCACGAACCAGCCGCGATCCTGGCCTTCGGGGCGGCCCTCGCCGCCGGCGAGCAGGGTCGCGCCCTCTTCCTGGCCGAGCCGGATATAGGACTGCACCCGCTCCCATTGTTTCGCGCTGACCATCGGGCCGATATCCGACGCAGGGTCGCTGGAGGGGCCTGCCTTCAGCGCGGAAACGGCGGCGGCAAGGTGTGACGACACCTCCTCGTAGCGATGGGCCGGAACCAGCAGGCGCGTGCCGGCAATGCAGGCCTGTCCGCTGTTGCGGAAGGCCGAGGTGAGGATGTGCGGGATCGCCTGGTCCAGATCGGCATCGTCGAGAAGGATCTGCGGTCCCTTGCCGCCAAGCTCCAGCGTCACGCGCTTGAACGTCTCGGCGGCGCTGCGAAGGATGGTCCGTCCGGTCGCTGTGGAGCCGGTGAAACTGATCTTGGCGATATCCGGGCTCTGCGTCAGCGCGGTGCCGACGACGTGGCCGTAGCCGTTGACGATATTGAGCACGCCGCGCGGCAGGCCCGCCGCGTGCAGCGCCTCCGTCACGGCCTGGGTCTGGAGCGCGCTCATCTCGGACGGCTTGATGACGATGCTCGTGCCGGCGGCGATGGCCGTTGCGAGCTTGGAGCAGATGAAGCCGATATCGCTGTTCCAAGGCGTGATCGCGGCGGCGACGCCCACGGGCTCCATGATCACGTCTGTGTTGCCGATGCGGCGGGTGAAGGCATAGTCCGCGACGGTCCTGGCCGCCATCTCGAACACCCCGGCGGCATAGGGCACCGAGAAGGCGAGGAACGACTGCGGTGCGCCATATTCCGTGGCCATCGCTTCCGTCAGCGCTTCCGCTCTCGCCGCGACGGCATCGCGCAGGGCATGCAGCATTTCGATACGCTCGGCCGGGCTCGTGCGGCGCATGGCGGGGAAGGCACGCTTGGCGGCGGCGATCGCCGCATGCGCATCCTCGGCATCGCCCAGCCTGACCTTGCCGATCTTTTCTTCCGTTGCGGGATTGAAAAGGTCGAAGCGCTCCGTGCCGTGCGGGGTGACGAAGGCGCCGTCGATATAGATTTGGTCAATGGCTTTCATGATGCGGTCTCCTGATTTGACAGGGAGGATATGCATCCGATCGATCATCAGGATAAGATCACCAATCGCCAACAGCTTAATGAGGTAAATAGCGCAATGAAGGCCAGCCTGCCCGAACTGGAAGCCGTGACGACGATCGCGCGGCTCGGCGGTTTTCGCGCCGCCGCGCGGGAACTCGGCGTTTCGTCGTCGGCGCTGAGCCATGCCGTCTCGACGCTGGAGGCGCGCCTCGACGTGCGGCTCTTCAACAGGACGACCCGGTCGGTGGTGCTGACCGCTGCGGGTGAGGCTTTCGTGGCCGAGATCGCGCCAGCACTTGCCGCCATAGACAGCGCCGTCGAGCGGGCGACCGTGTCGCAGACGCGCCCGACCGGCACCTTGCGGCTGAACACGTCGCTGGGCGCCGCGCGCATGCTTTTGCGGCCGCTCCTTCTGGAATATCTTCGCCGTTATCCTGACATGGCGCTGGAAGTTGTGACCGACAATGCCCTGGTGGACATCGTCGGCCAGGGTTTCGATGCCGGTTTCCGACTGGCCGAGGCGGTGCCGCCGGACATGATCGCCATACCGATCCTGCGTCATGCGCGCATGGTCGTCGTCGGCGCGCCGGGCTATTTTCAGGGCAGGGACGTCCCGCGCCAGCCGGCCGATCTCAAACATCACCAGTGCATCCGCGCGCGCATGGCGAGCGGCCGCATCTATCACTGGGAGTTTTCCCGCCACGGGGAAAATGTCGAGATCGATGTTCCGGGGCCGCTCATCCTCGATGAAAGCGGGCTGATGCTGGATGCGGTGCTGGAAGGCGCGGGCATTGCCTATCTGTCGGACTTCGCGGTGCGCGAACACCTCGCCGCCGGCCGGCTCGTGCAAATGCTGGACGACTGGACGCCGCCCTATGACGGCCTTTGCCTCTATTATCCCGGCCGCCGCCATGTCCCGGCGAAACTGCGCGCCCTGATCGATCTCGTCCGGGCACTGCCGCTCGACCAGGGTTGAAGCGTCACGCGTAGTCGATCGCGAAGCTCAGCTCCGGGTCGGCATGGGCGTCCCAATAACCCTTCCACAGCGCCTTGCTGATGGGGCCGACCTCGCCATTGCCGACCGGCTGGCCGTCCAGCGTGGTGATCGGCATGACGCCGCCGGCCGTGGTGACGAAGAGGATCTCGTCGCACTGATAGGCGAGTTCCACGGGCACATCATCAATCGTCGAGGGATAGCCGAGCTTTTCGGCGACGGCGAGCACGGACTTGCGTGTCACACCCTCCAGCACGCCCTTCTTCGGCGTATAGAGCTTGCCGTCCTTGATCAGGATGACATTGAAGCCGGAGCCTTCGGTGAGGTTCGCGTCGCCATCCGTCAGGATCGGATACATTGCGCCGCGGTCGCGCGCCTCCAGCAGGCCGCGGGTGAAATCGCCCCATTGCAGGTTCTTGACGGTCGGGTCGATCGCGCCCGGCGGCACACGGCGCACGGTGCGGGTGATGACGGCGGTGCCGCCGGTTTTCTGCGTCGCCTCGTCCATCACCCAGAGATAGGGCATGACCATGAGGTAGCAGAAATTGTCGCATTCCTCCGGGGCGTATTGGCGGACGAAGCGCAGGCCGCGCGTCACGATCATCATGACATAGGCGTCGCGGATGCCGCTCTTCGCTGTCATCTCGACAAGCCGGTCGCGGATTTCCTGCCGCCCGAGCGGGCTTTTCAGCCGAAGCTGGGCACAGCTCTTCTCGAAGCGGTCGAGATGGTCGTCGAGCCGGAAGAACCTTCCGTTCCAGACGGCGGGAACGTCATATGTCAGGTCCGAATGAAGGAAGCCCTGGTCGAGGATCGGGATGCGCGCTTCGTTCAGCGGCACGTATTCACCGGCAATATAGGCGATGCCCTTGGCGAAGGGATTGTCGCTTGCCGCGAGCGCTTCAACACGCTGGCGATAGTCCGTGAAGATGTGGTCCGTGTAGGACATGTTACGCGCTCCTCAAAAGGGAAATGGTCATGCGCTCTCGCACGCCGTCCGCAGGGACGGCGCGTGAGGCTTGGAAAGCAGCGTGGTTCAGGCCGCGAGGATGCCCGCGGAAAGGATGTCGGCGAAGGCTCCGTCGGCTGCTTCCAGCGCCCGGTCGATGTCGTCGGGCGTATGCGCGGCGCACAGGAACATGTTGTGCTTGGGATGCAGGTAGATGCCGTGCCGCAGGGCCGCCGCGCAGAAGGCGTTGGCGATCCTCAGATCCTGGTCGCCGTCGAACAGCACCATCGGCATCTGCGCCGGTCCCGTCTGCCTGAGCGTGAAACCGTGGCGGGCCGAGATCGTCGAAAGGCCGGCGCGGAAACGTTCGCCCATCGCTTCGGTATGCGCCAGCGCGTCGCTGTCGCGCAGGATCTGCACGGTCTTGACCGCAGCCGCCATGGCGGCGGAGCCGTACCAGAAAGAGCCCGTGGTGAAGATTTTTCCAGCACCCTCCCGGAAACGCTCCGAACCGGCGACGGCGGCAAGCGGCCAGCCGTTGGCGATGGCCTTCGAATAGGCCGCGAGGTCCGGCTTCACGCCATACCGCGCCCAGCTTCCGCGCACATCAAGCCGGAAACCGGCGCGCACGTCATCGAGGATCAGGGCCGCACCCGTCCGGTCGCAGGCGGCGCGGGCGTGCGCCAGGAAGGCCTTCTCCGGCAGATGCTGGTCCTTGCCGACATCATGCTTGAAGGCGGTGAGCAGGATACCGGCGAGATCGTCGCCAGCCTCATCGATTGCGGCATCGAGGCTCGTGATGTCGTTGTAGTCGAAGAGGATGAGATGGGCACGATCCTCCGACGTCACGCCGACGAGTGACGGAGAGCACCACGGAACTGCGCCATGATAGGCGCCGCGCGCGACGAGAATCTTGCGGTGGCCGGTGGCGGCGCGCGCGATGGTGACGCAGACGGTCGTGGCGTCGGTGCCGTTCTTCTGGAAGAGCGTCCAGTCGGCGTGGTCCAGCGTATCGACCAGCAGTTCGGCCAGTTCCACCATTTTATCCGTGGGGCCGTTGCCGATATCGCCCTTGTCCATCTGTGCCAGAGCGGCGGCGTCCACCTCGGCATGGCGGTAGCCGAGCACGTTCGGCCCCCAGGCGCACATGAAGTCGATATATTCGTTGCCGTCCGCATCCCAGACGCGGCAGCCGTCCGATTTCGAAAAGAACTGCGGGTAATCCGGCCCGATCGCCCGGGTCGCCATATGGCCCCACACACCGTTCGGCACGACGCGGCCGGCGCGTTCCAGGAGTTCGGTGTCGCGGCTGTTCAGCAGTCTCGCTGTCATCTTGCTCTCCAATAGTGGCCGGGAGAGGCGTTTCCACCCCTCCCGATTAGGCGGATCAGTTCGAGATTTCGGCGAGCGGCAGGTTGCAGCAGGCGCTGTAGCGGACGCCCTTGACGCTCGGGCTATGCGCCAGGATGAGGTCCGGGCTGACCATCGGGATGATGATCCGGGCCTTGGCCATCTGCTCGCCGGCTTCGAACCAAAGCTTTTCCGCGTCCTCGACGGAGGGCGCGGCGAGCGCCTGTTCGCGAAGCTTCGCCGTTTCCGCGTTGATGAAGGACGGATCGACCTCGCCCCCGGCGCGCTTCGCCCAGACGGACCCTTCCGACAGGCCGAAGACGTCGACATATTGCGAGGTGCCGAAGAAGTCGGGCGCGAAGAAGACGGCCGTCAGCGGGATATGGTCGCCGTTCGCCGCCTCACGCCAGTTGGCGAAGGGCACCGGCGAAAGCTCGACCGTGATGCCGACCTTGGCGAGATCCTGCTGGATCTTCTGCATCATCAGCGAGAAATCGACGCCATAGACGTTCATGTCCGGATAGATCGACTTCAGCGTGAAGCCGTCGCCCGCACCGGCTGCGGCAAGCAGCTCCTTGGCGCGATCCGGATTGTAGGCGGGGATCTCGTGGCCGTCGCCGCCGGGGAAGCCGAGCGGGATCGGCGAGGCGATCGCCCGGCCGGCGCCGCCGACGGTGAAGTCGATCAGCGAGGTGCGGTCGATGGCGATCGAGATCGCTTCGCGCACTTCCGGCGTCAGCTTGACGGTGTTGGCTTTGGCACCCGGCGAAAGCGCGATATAGACGAAGTTGTAGGACGGCACCTTCTCCACGACGACGTCGCTGCCTTCGAGCGTCTTGGCGGTCTCCGGGTCGATCTGCATGGCGATGTCGGCGGAACCCGACTGCAGCATCTGCGCCTGCGCCACGGCATCCTTCACCTGGCGGAAGATGACCTCCGGCAGGACCGGGGCCTTGCGCCAGTAATTCTCGTTGCGCTTCAGGCGCAGCTCGGAATTCGGCTCGTAGGAGGCCAGAACGAACGGCCCGCTGCCGGCGGAATTGCTGAGGAACCAGTTTTCCGACGTGTCCTTGTCGACGGCCGTCGCATCGGCAAGCGCGCCGTTCTCGCTTGCGACATCGCTGTTGATGATGCCGAGGAAGCCGGCGGCCGCCTGGTTGAGGAATTCCGAATTCGGCGCGGCCAGCTTGACGATGACCGTCTGCGCATCGGGGATCTCGATCGAGCTGATCGGATCGGCGATAAAGGCGCCGTTGCCCTTGATGTTCTTCAGCCGCTCGAACGACCATTTCACATCCTTCGCCTCGACCGGCGAACCATCGGAGAATTTCGCCGCCGGATCGAGCTTGAAGGTCAGCTGGGTCTGCTCCTTGTTGACCTCCCAGCTCGAGGCGATCAGCGGCTGCACCTTGTTGTCCTTATCGAGCGTGACGAGCTGCTCGTAGACGGAGGTGTTGTAGATCTGGCAGGTGTCGCACCAGGCGCGCGCCGGATCGAGCGAGTTGACGTCCATGTCACGCGCGATGACGAGCGCCCGCTCTTGCGCCGTCGCCTGCTGGACCGGCCCGCCCAGCATGGTGGCGGAGAGGGCGAGGGTGAGAAAGGCCAGTCTGGATTTCGACAGAAGAAGTCGTTTCATCGGTTGGATACCTCCAGTTTGATGGGCCGCGGTTGCCCTGTTCCACTATTTTTCCGCAATTCGAAGCAGTGCGTTCTTGACGTCGGCGACCGTTGCGAGCGCCGCGCGGTTGAGGGCTGCCGAAACCGTGGGGGCGGCAAGCCCGCCGGTGACGCGCAGGATTTCGTGATCGAGACAGTCGAAGAAGCGTTCCTGGATCTCGGCCGCCCAGGTGCCGCCCATCGAAAGGCTGCGGGCGGTCTGCTCGGCGATGACGACGCGTCCGGTCTTGTCGATGGATTTGCCGATCAGCGCCCAGTCGATGCCGTGATGATCGATGTTGCGCAGGTCGATGACCTCGGCGTCGATGCCCGTCTCCTCCGCGGCCTTGACGGCGTTCTGGACCATGACGGAGGTGGCGAGCACCGTGCAGGCGCCGCCGGGGCGCACGATGCGCGCCGAGCCGAAGGGAATATGGAATTCCCGGTCGCCGGCCGGCACGTCGAATTCCTTCTGGTAGAGTTCCGTATGCTCGAAGACGACGACGGGGTCGTCGCAGGCGAGGGCGGAATTCATCAGGCCGATATAGTCGAAGGCGTTGGACGGCGTGACGATGCGCCAGCCGGGGAACATGCCGAACAGCGCGGACGGATCGCCCGAATGCTGCGAGCCGTAGCCGGTGTGCGGCGAGATGCGCACGCGCAGGACGATCGGCACCGGAAAACCGTCGCCGAACATGTGGCGCACCTTGCCGACGCCATTGGCGATCTGGTCGGCGGCGGTGAAACAGAAATCGCCGAACATGATCTCCACGACAGGACGCAGCCCGTTGAGGGCCGCGCCGAGCGCCACGCCCGTAAAGCCGTTTTCGGCGATCGACATGGGCAGCACGCGTTCGGGCCAGCGTTCCAGCGCGCCCTTGGTGAAGCCACTGACGCCGCCGCGCATCTGATGGGCGTCCTCGCCCATGACGATGATGCGCGGGTCGTGCGCCATCGCGGCGGCCAGCGTCTCGGAGGCGGCGGTGACGAATTTCACCTTCTCGATGGCATCGGGCCGCATGTCGTCGTGATCGAGCATGCGCTTGCCGGCGAGTTCGGAGAGGTCACCGAGAATGCCGTTGTCTCGTGTCGCCGGGTCCGGCCAGAGGCCTTCGGGAATCCTGAGCGTATTTCCGCCAGGAACCGGCTCCGTCAACCGACCGGCCGCGGCGGCGATGCGGTCGGTCACCAGCGCATCGATGCGCGCGAATTCGTCGGGGGAAAGCAGGCCGAGCGCCGTCAGGCGGGCTTCGGCAAGGGCGATCGGGTCACGCTCGCGCCACGCGGCTTCCTCTTCCTTCGTGCGGTAGCCGAAGTCGCTGCCGCTGCGGGAACCGGACTGGTGGAAATGGCGATAACAGAGCGCTTCGACCACCACGGGCCCGCCGGTCTCGCGGATGATGCGCCGGGCCTCGACCATCGCCCGGTGCACGGCGACGACGTCCATGCCGTCGCATTCGATCGACGCGATGCCGAGCATCGCGCCGCGGGACGACAGGCGCGTCTCGCGCGTCACGTCGGAAATATGGGTGGCGACGCCGTAGAGGTTGTTCTCGATGAAGAAGATCACAGGCAGGCTTTGCGCGGCTGCGATGTTCATCGCCTCGTAGCTGGCGCCGTTCTGGGCGGCGCCGTCACCGAAGAAGGCGACGGAGATGTGGTCGCGGCCGAGCATCTTGTCGGCCAGCGCATAGCCCGCCGCATGGGGCGGATTGCCGCCGACGATGGCCGATGTGCCGACGACGCCGGCACCGGCAAACCGCATATGCATGGAGCCGCCGCGGCCGCCGCAATAGCCGGGCGTCAGGCCCATGATTTCCGCCATGAAGCGGTAGATCGCCTCGTCCATGCCGGGCGCGAAATCATCCGTGCGGATGTCGAAATCGGTTGGAACCGACGGATTTAGCAGTTTCAGCAGCACCTGGTGGTGGGCGCGGTGCGTGCCGTTGATCTTGTCGTCGGTGCCGAGCGCGGACATTGCGCCGACGGCACCCGCTTCCTGGCCGATGCTGGCATGGGCCGGGCCGTGGATCAGGCCGGCCTTTTCCAGATCGAGCAGCTTTTCCTCGAACCGGCGGATCAGGAGCATCTGGCCGTACCAGTGGATCAGGTCCTGAGCCTGTTCCCCGCTCCAGTCCGCTTCGTCCAGTTCCAGCCGGAACCAGGGCGCGGAAGGGGCGAGGGGTATCTGGCGTGCCATTCGTGTCCTCGGCTTCGTTTTTCGTTTATGGAAATAAATTCCGATTTCTGTTGAATGGCACACTAAGCTGTGCCAGCCTTTGGATGCAACAGAAATTTTCGTGAGCTGTGAAAGAGGAAGAAAAGCGATGATCCGGGACGCCGAAGTGCTGAACGCGCTGGTTGAGGTGGTGCGCCGGTTCGTGCGCGAACGCCTGCTGCCGGCGGAGGCGCGCGTGGAGGAAGACAACGCCATTCCGCCGGAAATCATTGCGGAAATGCGCACGCTCGGCCTGTTCGGCATGTCGATTCCGGAAGAGCATGGCGGGCTTGGCCTGACGATGGAGGAGGAGGTGTTGGTCGCCTTCGAACTCGGTTACGCGTCCCCTGCCTTCCGCTCCGTCATCGGCACGAATAACGGCATCGGCTCGCAGGGCATCATCGTAGATGGCACCGAGGCGCAGAAGCGCTATTGGCTGCCGCGCATGGCGACGGGCGAGGTCATCGGCTCCTTTGCGCTCACCGAACCCGATGTCGGATCCGACGCCGGCTCCGTGAAAACCACGGCGAGACGAGACGGCGACCACTACGTCCTCAACGGCACGAAACGCTACATTACCAACGCCCCGGTGGCCGATGTCTTCACCGTCATGGCGCGCACAGGCGGGCCGGGACCGGCGGGCGTGACAGCTTTCCTCGTGCCGAAGGACAGCCCCGGCCTCAGCCTCGGCCCGGTCGACAGGAAGATGGGGCAACGCGGCACCCGTACCTGCGACGTCATCTTCGACAATTGCCGGATTGCAGCCGACAGCGTCATCGGCGGCGTGGAGGGCGTGGGCTTCAAGACGGCGATGAAGGTGCTCAATCGCGGGCGCCTGCATATCTCGGCGGTCTGCGTGGGGGCGGCGGAGCGATTGTGCTACGAGGCCGTGCGCTTTGCGCGCGAGCGTGTGCAGTTCGGCAAGCCCATCGCAGAACACCAGCTCATCCAGGCCATGCTCGCCGACAGTTCGACCGAAGCCTTTGCCGGGCGCGCCATGGTGCTGGAGGCGGCCCGCCAGTTCGACAGAGGCGAGCGGGTCATCCAGCAGGCGGCGAGCGCAAAGCTGTTCTGCTCGGAAATGGTGGGGCGTGTCGCGGATCGCGCGGTGCAGATCCACGGCGGCGCCGGCTACATGCAGGACTATCCGGTGGAGCACTTCTACCGCGATGTCCGGCTGTTCCGGCTCTACGAGGGCACCTCGCAGATCCAGCAGATCATCATCGCCCGCGAAATGCTGAACGCCGAGGCCTGACCCATGCAGCGAGCCCTTGGAATCGTCGCGGATGACTTTACCGGTGCCCTCATGGTCGCCGGCTATCTGGAGGGGGCGGGCATTCACTGTCCCGTGCTCTTCAGCCCCGACGCCGAAATCCCGCCCTCGGCGGTCGTGATTGCCGGCACCCGGGCGCGCACCGTGCCCGTCTCGGATGCGCTTGGCGAAGTTGGCCGGTTTGCCGATGCGTTCACCCGTGCAGGCTGCAAGCGCCTGGCCTACAAGGCCTGCGCCACGTTCGATTCGACGGAGGACGGCAATATCGGTCCCGTCGCCGATTATCTTGCCGATCGCGCGGGCGTGCGGCCGGTGCTGATGAGCGCCGGCTTTCCGCGCTTCGGCACGACGGTGCACCAAGGCTACATGTTCTATCGCGGCCGCCTCGTTTCCGAATCGATCAAGCGTTTCGACCCGCTGACCCCCATGTCCGACCCCGACCTCGTGCGCTTCCTGGGACGCCAGACGCCCCACCGGATCGCGCTCTTGAGCCATGGGGTTCTTCGCAACGGGACGGAGACCGCGGTCGCTGCCATCGAAGCCTTTGCCGCCGACGATGTGGGCCACATTTTCCTCGATACGACGGATGACGGCGACGTCGAGGTCGCGGCGGAGGTCGCGGCGGCGATGAGCCGCGTCGTCGTCGCCAGCGATCCCCTGATCATCGACTATGCGATCCGCCTCGGCCGCGCCGAGCAACTGGCTCCGGTCCCCTGGCCGCGGCATGTCGAGGGGCCTACGGCGGTGCTGGCCGGAAGTGTCGGCCCTGTCATGCTGGCGCAACTTGCGGCCTTTTCGGCACGCTACCCCGTGCTGACGCTGGATCTGCTCGACCCGGCGGGGGAGGACGGGCTGATTTCCAAGGCGCTCGACTGGGCTTCCGGTCGGATCGGCGCAGCACCCCTGGCCATTTCGACGTCGGTCGGGCCGGACGAGGTTGCCGCCGTGCAGGCGGCTTTCGGCGCGGTTGGGGCTGCCCGTCGCGCCGAGCGGATTTTTGGCGCCATTGCCAGAGGGTTGCGCGATCGCGGGGTTCGCCGGTTCGTCGTCGCGGGCGGCGAGACCTCGGGCGCCGTGGTCAATGCGCTCGACATCGCCTCCGTTCGCGCCTTGCCGGAGGGCGCACTGGGGACCGGTTTCTGCGTGTCACCGGGGCCTGTGCCGCTTTCGCTTTACCTCAAACCCGGCAAGCTCGGCGCAGACGATATCCTGCTGCGGGCAATCGAAGACATGAACCGATAGGAGTGGACGATAATGGACGAAGCTGCGGCGAGAGTGGCGCTGGTCGAGGCGAGCCGGCGGTCGGTGGCGATCGGGCTCAATAGCGGAACCGTGGGCAATTTCAGCGTGCGCCACGGGGCGGGAATGCTGATCACGCCGACGGGCATCGTGCCCGAGGACCTCAGGCCCGAGCAGATCGTTTCGATGGAGTTCGGCGGGACGTGGGCCGGCGACTGGCGGCCGTCCTCGGAATGGGCGATCCATGGCCGGCTGTACGAGACGACGAATGCGGGCGCCGTCGTTCACGCCCATCCCGATCATTGCGTGGCGCTCGCCGCCCTGCGCCAGCCCATTCCGCTGTTCCACTACATGGTCGCCGGATTCGGCGGCAGCGAAATACCGTGCGCGGACTATGCCTGCTTCGGCAGTCCGCCGCTGGCGGAAACCGTGATCGCCGCGATGGGCACGACCTATTCCGCCTGCCTGATGGCCAACCATGGCGCCGTCACCATCGGACCTGACGTCACCACGGCGCTGGCGCGGGCGGAAAAACTGGAAATGCTGGCGCGCCAGTACCTGCTTGCCCGTTCGATCGGCGAGCCGGTGCTGCTGACGCCGGCGGAGCTGGAAGACGTGCGCGACCGCTACGGCACCTACGGCCAGCAGGCGAAGCGCTGACCGTCAGGCGCTTCGTCTGATCTCGCCGAGGATTTTCATCACCAGTTCCGGATATTCGAGATGCGGCATGTGCCCGCAATTGTCGAGCGCATGCAGCCCGACATTGCCCGGCAGGCCGGCCGTGGCGCCGAAGGGCAGGATGCGATCCTGCCTCCCGGCGACGACCCGCACCGGATAGGGCAGGCGGGCGAGCTCGTTGCGGATCGAGACCGCCTGGGTTCCATCCGGAAAGAACCGCGCGGCAAAGGCGCGCATCGCTTCCGTCAGGCCCTCATCCTCCCGTTGCTGCACGGTGGCCTGAAGGAAGGCCGGCGAGATGACGGCGGGGTCGTTGGAAAGCAGTTCAAGCCACGGCTTCAGGCTCTCCTTCTGCCGCGCGCGCAGGACGCCCTCGACAAAGGCTGCGTTGATTTCCGGGCCAAGACCGGCCGGGGATACGAGACAGAGGCCACGGACATCCAACTGCCCACGGCTTGCCAGCCGCGCCGCAAGCGCGCCGCCGAAGGAATGGCCGGCGAGCACGAGCGGGCCGACCTCCTCGGCGGCAAGGGTCGCTTCGACGCTTTCGGCCATGTGGTCGAGATCGTCGGGAACGGCACGCGGCGAGCGGCCATGCGCCGGAAGGTCGATCGCCAGGGCGGGCCAGTCCGCGCGTGCGCCACCCAGCATGCCGCGCCAGTTGTTGAGGTCCGCGCTGAACCCGTGCAGCAGGACGATGGGAAGGCCTTCGCCCTTGCGCAGCCAGACGGCGTTGAGGCTTGAATGCTCGCTCTTGCGCTGAGGAATGGTGCCACTCTCGGCCACCGCGGGCCGGCGTGTCTCCACAGCGTCGCCGATCTTCGCAACGACATCCGTCTTCTGTATGCGCCCACCCGGTCCGGTGCCGTGAACGCCTTCCAGCGAAATACCATGCTCCCTGGCAATGCGGCGGGCGAGGGGGGTGGGGTTGGGGCCGCGCGCGTTGCGTTTCATGTCCGGCAGCAGAATGGCCGCCTTGGTCTCGTCGGCCGCGACTTCGCTAGCATCGGAGGCCTTCGCTGCACCAAAAACTTCGCCCTCCGCGTAGATGCGCGCCACATCCCCGCCGACTTCGACCTCCACCTCGCTGTCGAGGAGCTCGCGGATGACGCCGCTTGCCGGGGCCTCGACCTCGACGGCCGCCTTGTCGTTGTCGATCTCGAAAAGGACTTGCCCCTGTCGAACGGTTTCGCCCTCGGCCACCAGCCAGCGGGCGATGCGGCCGCTCGACAGTTCGAGGCTGACCTTCGGATAGACGACATGGATGGGCATGAGGGATCCTTGCAGGCTTGAGCCTATTCGGCCGAGGTTTTCCAGGTTGGCGGGCGTTGCGACGTGGGGAACGGGTCCGGTTCTCCGGCAAGCCGCGCACGAAGACGGCGCGTCAGCTTGAGAAGGTCCGGCCCGACGATTTCGCGGCAATGATTGCGCGAGAGGATGTCGACGATTCCGCCGCAGGTGAGCGCCACGAGCGGCGAGCCGTCCGTCGGCCGGAAGGCCACGCCGACGGCGTTGATATAGCTGTGCCAGCTGCCGAAGGCGCTTATGAAGCCGTCCCGCCGGTGATCCTCGATGGCGTTTTCGACCATGCGTTCGAGGTCCTGTGCTTTTTCCGGCTCCGCCGCGATGAGTTGCTCGACCACGGACTGGCGGATCTCCGGCTTCATTTCCGCGAGATAGGCGAGGCCCATGGCGGTGCGATAGATCGGCAGGCGCGAGCCGACATTGAGCCGCAGCGAAACCGGGCTCATCGAGCGGCAATTGGCGAGATAGACCATTTCCAGCCCGTCGCGCGTGCCGAGCGCCACGGCGGCGCCGGTCTGGTCCGCCAGTTCCTGCATCAGGGGCCGGACCATGTGGATGACGGCGCTGGAACTCAGCGCCGAATAGCCGAGCGACACCGTTGCCGGCCCGATGCTGTAGCGGCCGAGCGTGGCGTCGTAGTGGAGATAGCCGAGGCCGACCAGCGTCGAGGTGAGGCGCGAGACGGTTGCCTTCGGCAGGCCCGTCCGCTCGATGAGGTCCTGGTTGCCCAGCGTGGCATCGTCGGCGGTGAAGGCGCGCAGGATTTCCAGTCCCCGTGTCAGGGATGCGGCCGAGTTGCCGCCTTCGGCGCCGTCGCTTCCGTCCGTCGGTTTGGTCCGTTTACGCATGGTGTGCCTTTCGTTTCAGCGCTGCTGGAGCCATACCGAATTCGACGGATCTGTCGATCTCTCGTAATTGGAATATAATTTCATTTATGTTGACGTCCGCTTCGCCTGTTGTCAATAATGCCTGTATCGATCTTCCCACCCGCCGGTCGGCAGGGGATGGCAAACGGGTTAAAGGACGCGATTTGTGACACGATACATACTGCGGCGCCTGATCGCGATGCCCTTCCTGGTTCTCGGCATCGTGACGCTCGCCTTCCTGCTCACCACGGTGACGAAGGGCGACCCGCTGACCGCGATCGTCTCGGACCGCCAGATGAACGACCCGGTCGCGGTGGCGGCGGCGAAGGCGCGCTGGGGGCTCGATCGCAGCCTGCCGGAGCGCTACGTGATCTATGTCGGCAACCTCCTGACCGGCGACATGGGCACGTCCTTCATCACCCGCCGGCCCGTGGCGCAGGACGTCTTCTTCCGCCTGCCCGCGACGATGGAACTGGTGCTTGCCGCGATGGTCATCGGCTCGACGATCGGCATTACGCTGGGCGTTCTGGCCGCTTATTTCCGCAATACGGTGATCGATCATGCCGCGCGTTTCTTCGCGCTGTTCGGCTCGTCGATACCGGTCTTCTGGCTGGGGCTGGCGCTTCTCTATGTGTTCTCGGTCAAATGGGGCGTGCTGCCCGGTCCCGGCCGGCTCGATCCGCGCGCCGCGCCGCCGACATCCGTCACGGGTTTCATGACGATCGATTCGCTGCTGGCCGGAAACATAAGACTCTTTCTCGATGCGCTGTGGCACCTGATCCTGCCCGCCTTCGTGCTCGGCTGGGCCGTTGCCGGCACCATTTCCCGGCTGGTGCGCGCCAACATGCTGGAGGTGCTCGACCGGGAGTTCATCCTCACGGCGCGCGCCAAGGGCGCGGGCGAGTTCCGCGTCGTGGTCCGCCATGCGCTGCGCAACACGCTCGTCCCGACGCTCACCGTCATCGGCTATTCCTTCGCCTATCTGCTGACCGGCGCCGTGCTGACGGAAACGATCTTCTCCTGGCCGGGCATGGGCTCCTATGCGGTGGAAGCGGCGCGCGGCCTCGATTTTCCCGCCATCATCGGCGTCACGATCGTCGGCGGCGTGGTTTTCCTCCTGACGAACCTTCTCACCGACATTGCCTATGTCATCGCCAATCCGCGCGTGCGTCTGGGATGAGACTATGAACACAGCAACCCTCAGCACTTTCCGTCGCCCGGCATGGCTATCCGTCCCGCTCGCCATCGGCATCGCCATCGTGGTCTTCTGGCTGGCCGTCACGGTGCTGGCACCGCTGATGAGCCCCTATGCGCCGCTCGACATGGTCGGCCGCCGGCTGCAGGCGCCAAGCTGGAGCCATTGGCTCGGCACCGATGCGCTCGGCCGGGATGTCCTGAGCCGAACCCTTTACGGAGCGCAGCATTCGATCCCGATCGCCATCGTCGTCGTCGCCCTGTCCGTGGCGATTGGCGCCATGCTGGGCGCGATTTCCGGCTATGCCGGCGGCCTGCTCGGCGCGTCGATCATGCGGCTCGTCGACGTCACCCTGTCGTTTCCGCCCATGCTGCTTGCCATGGCGGTTGCCGCCTCGCTGGGGCCGGGGCTGGAAAATGCGACGGTCGCCATGGTGATCGTCTGGTGGCCCGTCTATGCCCGGCTGATGCGCGCGCAGGTTCTCGAAATCCGCGAGCGGGAACATGTCGAGGCGGCTATTGCCGCCGGGGCCGGAAAGACGCGCATCCTCTTCAAGCATATCCTGCCGCTCTGTTGGACGCCGGTCCTGATCAGCGCGACGATGGATCTGGGGCAGGTCATCCTGCTCGCCGCGTCGCTCAGCTTCATCGGTCTCGGCGCCACGCCGCCGACGCCGGAATGGGGTTCGATGATCTCGGATGGCGCAGCGCAGTTCTATTCCTGGTGGGTGGCACTCGGCCCGGGCCTTGCCATCCTCACCATCGTGCTCGGCTTCAATTTCATCGGAGACGGTCTGCACGACTACTTCGATCCGAAGTCGAAGTGAGGCGCAGGATGCAGCAGGAACCCCTCTTTTCCGTTCAGGATCTTCGTGTCTCCTTCACCCGCGACGGCCGGTCCTTCGAGGCCGTGCGCGGTATCAGTCTGCATGTCGATCATGGCGAAGTGCTCGGCATCGTCGGCGAATCCGGCTCCGGCAAGTCGGTCGGCATGCTGTCGGCCCTCGGCCTCCAGCCGAAGACCGCCACGGTCACCGGATCGGCGCGGTTCAAGGGGCGTGAACTCGTCGGCATGCCGAGGAGCCAGTTGCGCACGCTCCGCGGGTCGCGCATCGCGATGATCTTCCAGGATCCGCTGTCGTCGCTCAATCCGGTGATGACGGTCGGCGCGCAGATCGCCGAGACGATCCGGCTGCACAATGCCGGCGTGTCGAAGAAGGCGGCGATGGACCGCGCCGCCGAACTGCTCTCTCTCGTTGCCATCCCCCAGCCGGACCGGCGCATCCACCAGTTCCCGCACGAATTTTCCGGCGGCATGCGCCAGCGCGTGATGATCGCGATGGCTGTGGCCAACGATCCGGACCTCCTGATCGCCGATGAGCCGACGACGGCGCTCGACGTCACCGTCCAGGCGCAGATCATGGATGTGCTGACGGATCTCCGGAAGCGGCTGAACCTCGGGCTGATCCTCATCACCCATGATCTCGGCGTCCTTGCGGGTCACGCCGACCGGGTCGCGGTCGTCTATTCCGGCGAGATCGTGGAACAGGCCGGCGTGGACGACCTCTTCGAGCGGCCCGCCCATCCCTATACGCGCGGCCTCATCGCCTCGATCCCCAACATGGCGGAAGAGAAGGAGCGTCTCTTCTCGATCGACGGCGCGCCGCCGCCGCTCGGAAAGCTTCCGGGCGGATGCGCCTTCCATCCGCGCTGTCCGCAGGCGCAGGAGATTTGCCGGCATACGGCGCCGCCGGTGCGCACCGATGGCGCGCATACGGCAGCCTGCCATTTTGCCACCCTGCCGATTGGGAGCGCCGCATGACCGGACCGGAACCCATTCTCTCCGTGCGCGATCTCTCGAAGCGATTTGCCGTCACCGGCGGCGTGATTTTCGAGCGGGAGATCGCCCAGGTCAACGCCGTCACCAACGTCTCCTTCGACGTCAAACCCGGCGAAACGCTGGGCCTCGTCGGCGAATCCGGTTGCGGCAAGTCCACATTGGGCCGCTGCATCCTGCGGCTGATCGAGCCCTCCAGCGGGCAGACCCTGTTTCGCGGGCAGAACATCAACGAGGCGAACCCGGCCGAAATGCGCGCGCTGCGCCGCAAGATCCAGCTTGTCTTCCAGGACCCCTATGCGTCGCTGCATCCGCGCATGCGGGTCGCCGAAAACATCGCCGAACCCTTGCGCATCAGCGACCTTTCATCCGCAGAACGCAAGGCGCGGGTCGTCGAGATGCTCGATCTCGTCCGGCTCAATCCTGAGCACGGCCAGCGTTATCCGCACGAACTCTCCGGCGGCCAGCGGCAACGCGTGGTGATTGCCCGCGCCTTGGCGCTGAAGCCGGAACTGCTGGTGCTCGACGAGCCGGTCTCGGCGCTCGATGTCTCCGTGCAGGCGGGCGTTCTCAATCTCCTGAAAGACATTCAGCGGGATTTCGGCACAGCCTATGTCTTCATCGCGCATGACCTGTCCGTCGTGCAGCACATTTCCGACCGCGTGGCCGTCATGTATCTCGGCAAGATCGTCGAGATCGCCGAAAAGCGCCGGCTCTACCGGGCGCCGATGCATCCCTACACCCAGGCCCTGATGTCCGCCGTGCCGCTGGCGAACCCGGCGCTGGAGCGCACCCGCTCGCGCATCGTGCTGAAGGGCGACCTGCCGAGCCCGCTGAACCCGCCGTCCGGCTGCCGCTTCCGGACGCGATGCCCCATTGCCCAACCGCTTTGCGCCGAGGTGGAGCCGCCGCTGAGCGAACGAGAGGAAGGCCATTCGGTTGCCTGCCATTTTCCGAATGCCATGGAGACAGGTTTGTCGGCCCGCGAGAAAAGCGGGCCTGGAGGAGCGTAATGACGGAAATGAGATTGCCGCTTGAGGGCATTCGTGTCCTCGACCTGACGCGCGTCCTCGCCGGGCCATGGGCCACCATGAGCCTCGGCGACCTCGGCGCCGAGGTCTGGAAGATCGAGAACATCAAGGGCGGGGACGATACGCGCGCCTGGTCATTCCCGAATTTCAAGGGGGTCAGCACCTATTACCTCTGCGCCAACCGCGGCAAGCAGAGCATCGCGCTCGATCTCAAGACGCCGGAAGGCCGGCAGATCGTGCTCGACCTCGCCGCCAAGGCCGACGTCGTCGTGGAGAATTTTCGCGCTGGCACGGTCGAGCGGCTCGGCATCGGCTACGAGGACATCAAGGCGATCAATCCGGGCATCGTCTATTGCGCGATTTCCGGTTACGGCCAGACCGGCCCGGAGCGCGACCGGCCCGGTTACGACTTCATCATGCAGGCGGAAAGCGGCCTCATGTCCATCACCGGCCAGGAGGATGGCCCGCCGAACCGGCTCGGTGTCGCCTTCACCGACGTGGTGGCCGGCATGATCGCCACGCAGTCCATTCTCGCAGCACTCTACCAGCGCCGGGATACCGGGCAGGGGCAATATATCGACGTGGCGCTGCTCGATGCCACACTGAACCTCCTGATCAATGTGGGGACGGGATATCTCAATGCCGGCGTCGAGCCGGTGCGCTACGGCAATGCGCACCCGACGGTCGTGCCCTACCAGATCTTCGAGGCGAATGACGGCACCTTTGCGCTCGCTGTCGGCAATGACCGCATGTTCGTCGATTTCTGCGAGCAGGTCATCGACCGGCCGGATCTCGCGCGCGATCCCCGCTTCGTCACCTCGCACCAGCGTGCCATGCACAGGGGCGAACTGCTGCCCCTGCTGGCCGAGATCATCGGCAATGAAAGCTGCGAGCATTGGCTTTCCGCCTGCCAGCGGGCGAGCGTGCCGGCGGGCCAGGTCAAGTCCGTTTCCGAGGCGCTCCAGAGCCCGAGCGTGACGGACAGAGGGGTCGTGCAGCGCCTGGAACACCCGGAGCTTGGCACGGTCTCGCTGATCCGGCCCGCCCATGGCCTCGCCGCGCAGGAAAATGCCGGTGCCAAGGCGCCGCCGCTTCTCGGCGAGGACACGCGCGGCGTGCTGCGCGACGTTCTGGGCTTCGAGGAGGCGCGGATCGAAAGCCTGATCCTTGACGGCGTCGTCGCCTGCCACGATGTGAAAACCGCAGCCCCATCGCAATCCGTTCAGGATGCGGTCGCATAGGCCGGGGAACGATGATGAGCGTCAACGTCGAAATCGAAGGCGAGATCGCGATCGTCACGATCGGCAATCCGCCGGTCAACGCCGTGAACAGGGCCGTGCGGGAGCGGCTGCTGGCACTGGCGCAGGAGCTTGACGACAATCCGGACGTCCGCGCCGTCATCCTGACGGGGGCCGGCACGCTCTTCGTTGCGGGCGCCGATATCGCCGAATTCGACCGGCCCGCCGAGCCGCCATTCCTTCCCGATGTCATTGCGCGCATCGAGAGGGCCGTGAAGCCTTGGATCGCCGCGATCCGTGGTGCCGCGTTCGGCGGCGGTCTCGAACTTGCGCTCGGATGCCGTTTCCGGGTTGCGACGGAAAGTGCCCGTTTCGCCTTGCCGGAAATCAACCTCGGCATCATCCCGGGCGCCGGCGGCACGCAGCGCCTGCCGCGGGTCATCGGCGTCGCCGACGCGATCCACATCGTCGCGGAAAACCAAACGCCGGGTGGCGCGGAGGCGCTGAAACTGGGGCTGGTCGATGCCCTTGTCGAAGAACCACTGCTTCCGGCAGCCATCGCCTTTGCGCGCAACGCCCTTGAACACGCGCTGCCGTCGCCGAGTCTCGATCGCCCGGTTTCCGTGCCTTCGCCGGACGTGTGGGCGGAGGCGGAGGACAGGATTGCCGCCCGCGCAAAGGGCGCCGCGGCGCCCGCGCGCGCGTTGCAGGCCCTACGACACGGGATCGAACACGGGGCCGAGGCCGGCCTCGCGCTCGAACGCTCCATCTTCCTGGAGCTTCGTGCCACGGAAGAGGCGGCCGCCCTGCGCCACCTGTTCTTCGCCGAACGCGCCGCGCTTCGGCCAGCGGAGATCCGGGGCATAAACCCACGCCCCATCGAAACGGTGGCTGTCGTCGGCGGCGGGACGATGGGGAGCGGGATCGCTGCCGCCCTTCTCAATGCCGGTCTTTCCGTCGTGCTGATCGAGCAGGACGAGGCGGGCGTTTCGCGCGCGCGTTCGACGCTTGCGGGCATTTTCGATTCATCCCGGCGCCGGGGGCAGATAACGGACGACCAGGCATCCGAGCGGATGGCTCGCCTCGAAACGAGCATCGGCTATGGTGCCGCCGCACGATGCGACCTGGTGATCGAAGCCGTCTTCGAGGATCTCGCCGTAAAACGGTCGGTGTTTGCCGAGCTTGGGCGCGTCTGCCGGCCGGATGCGGTGCTTGCGACCAACACGTCCTATATCGATCCACGCCTGATCGCGGAGGGACTGCCGGGGCCGGAGCGTTTTCTGGGCCTTCATTTCTTCAGTCCGGCGCAGGTCATGAAACTGCTGGAGATCATCCCGACGCCCGAAACGGCTCCTGATGTTCTGGCAACCGGCTTCGATCTCGCTCGTCGCCTCGGCAAGATCCCCGTGCGCTCCGGGATCTGCGACGGGTTCATCGGCAACCGCATTCTGCGCCGCTTCCGGGCGGAAGCGGAGGCGCTCGTTTGCGGCGGCGTCGCCATTGCCGCCGTCGATGCGGCGATGCGCGGCTTCGGCTTCGCGATGGGACCGTTCGAAATGCAGGATATGGCCGGCCTCGACATCGCATTCCTCTATCGCGAGGCGGCGCGGTCGCGCGGGGAGGACGTGCCGGAGATTCCCGGCGACCTTTTGGTGCGCGCCGGGCGCAAGGGGCAGAAGACGGGCGGCGGCTGGTACGACTATGCCGCCGGCGACCGCCGGCCGCAGCCGTCGGCCGCGGCAGAACGTATCATCGTCCCGCTTGTCAGCGCGCGAAACGACGTGGCGGAGGAGGCGATCGTTGCAAGGCTGATGGCGGCGATGGCGCAGGAAGGCCAATTAATTCTCGACGAAGGTATTGCGGCAAGCGCTGCCGATATCGACCTTGTCGAAGTGCACGGCTATGGCTTTCCGCGAAGGCGCGGCGGGCCGATGTTCCAGGCCGGCCGGGCAAGTGCCGATAAGACATGATACGAACAAGGATTTTATGATGACCACCTATCCCGATACATTGCTTTTCATCGATGGCGTCTGGCGCCCGGCATCCACCGGCCGCACCATTCCCGTCGTCAATCCTGCGACGGCGCAGCCGATCGGCAGCGTCGCCTGGGCGGATCGCAAGGATCTGGACGAGGCGCTGGCGGCGGCTGACCGGGCCTTTGCGCAATGGAGCGCAACATCGGCTTACGACCGCGCCAGGCTGATGCGCCGTGCCGCCGATCTCCTGCGCGAACGGGCCGACGAGATCGCCGTCATGATGACGCTGGAGCAGGGAAAGCCGGTCTCGCAGTCGCGGGTGGAAACGCTTGCCGGCGCCGACATCATCGATTGGTTCGCCGGCGAGGGACAGCGCTCCTACGGGCAGGTCATTCCATCCCGCGCACCGGATATCCTCCAGATCACCCTGAAGAAGCCTGTCGGTCCGGTCGCCGCCTTCACGCCGTGGAATTTCCCGATCAACCAGGTCGTGCGAAAACTCTCGGCCGCGATTGCCGCAGGCTGCACGATCATCGTCAAGGCGCCGGAAGAAACGCCGGCATCGCCCGCAGCCCTCATCCGCGCCTTCGCGGACGCGGGCATTCCGGCCGGCGTCATCAATCTCGTCTATGGCGTTCCGGCCGAGATCTCGGAATATCTCATCCCGCATCCCGTCATTCGCAAGATTTCCTTCACCGGCTCCACGCCGGTCGGCAAGCAGCTTGCGGCTCTCGCCGGGGCGCATATGAAGCGCGCCACCATGGAGCTCGGCGGCCATGCGCCGGTCATCGTTGCCGAGGATGCCGACCTCGACCTCGCCGTGAACCTGATGGTCGCCAACAAGTTCCGCAATGCCGGCCAGGTCTGCGTCTCGCCGACGCGGTTCCTCGTGCAGGAGAAGATCGCCGATGCTTTCACCGAGCGTTTCGCGGCCGGTGCAAAGGCCATCCGCGTCGGCAACGGCCTCGATGCCGATGTCGAGATGGGTCCGTTGGCGAACGACCGCCGTATCCCGGCGCTGGAAAGCCTGATCAACGATGCCGTCGAGCACGGCGCGAGCCTGAAAACCGGCGGCCGCCGTATCGGCAACGAGGGTTGGTTCTTCGAGCCGACCGTGCTAGCCGACGTGCCGGTGGCCGCCCGCATCATGAACGAGGAACCCTTCGGCCCCGTCGCCGTCGTCAACCGGTTCGGCAACCTCGACGAGGCGATCACCGAAGCCAATCGTCTGCCCTATGGCCTCGCGGCCTTCGCCTTCACGCGAAGCAGCGCCACGGCAACCCGCCTCGGCAACGAGGTGGAAGCGGGCATGCTCTCGATCAACCATCTCGGCCTGGCACTGCCCGAGGTGCATTTCGGCGGCATCAAGGATTCCGGCCACGGCACCGAAGGTGGCGCCGAGGCGCTTCAGGCCTATCTCGATACGCGTCTGGTCACGCGAAAGGGCTGATCCTCCGCCGCTCAGGCGGCAATCGTGCCGGGAGACGCTTCGATCCAGTTGCGCAGCGTCTCCACATAGTTCCGTGCAGCCTCGGCGAGTTCCGTCTCGTCGAGCTTGCCGGCGCGGTAGACCAGGAACGGTTCTGCCCAGGGCAGGCGGCAGCGATAGGCCATGGCGCGCAGCGGGTTGAGCAAATCGGCAAGCGGCAGCAGGTTCTGCCCGTCGGGGCCGTAAGCCTCCGGCACATTGCCGGCGGTGGCGGCGATCATGATCGGCGTGCCTTCCAGCCGGCTGCCCCCGGCCTCATAGGCCACATAGTACATCCGCGTCATGACCGCATCGATCCACGCCTTCAGCAGGGGCGGGCTCGCATACCATTGCACCGGGAACTGTAGCACGATGCGGTCCGCCGAAAGCAGCCGCTCGGCTTCGACCGCGCCGTCGCTGAACAGGTCGAGCCGCCCTTCCGGATAGAGCGTCTGCATATCGACGACCTCGACACCGGGAACCGTGCGAGCCGCCGCGGCAAGCGCGGCGTTGGTCTTGGACCGGGCGATATCGGGATGGAACATCAGGATCAAAGTCTTCACGGCAACCTCCTTGGGTTAGGGTTGCCGTGAAGATGGCGCTGGATTAGTAATTACTCCAATCGATAATAAATATTCCCTATTATCTGTTTTATGGATTAAGCGTAGCACAGCGGATTCTCGCGAAAGATCGCTTCGTACATCACCGGCGCTCGTGGTTAGATGCAGCCCGGCACTCCGGTTCGGATCACCGGGATTCCGGCCTGATATTGCGTCAGAGCGCTTCAGTTTTTCGCAGGTTGCGAAATTGTCGTTGCGCGTTTGCAGGCGGATGTTTGGTGCTTGGCTCAAAACCGGAGAGAACCACGATGTCTCGACAGATGATTGCGCTAGCCTGGGTCTGCCCCGCTCAATTCTGCGAGCGGAGTGAGTTTGACGGACCGTCTGACCGTCTCGGTTTCTGGCTGAAACTCCTGTCACGCATCTTCTGACAGCCTGCTCAGCACGCGTTCTGTTTCAAATTCGGGCCGAAGGTGCAGCGCGCGACGCCGCCTGATGCCGGCCCTACAGATTTCATCCACTAACTTCCTCTGACGCTCCGCATAACGGACGAAAATTCCCGCGAATACCCCTTAAGCGAACGCTCGCGCCATGCGCAGAGCATCGCATTATCCACGCATGCGAAGGCGTGTGCGATCACCCTGTTGACATGGTAACCGGATAGTGCATTAAATAAATAACTAACTAGATACATACTTGATGGCGACCTGGTCGCCCGTGGAGCGGAGGGCTCGCGGTTCAAGGGTGTGATCGCGGAGGAGGGGAATTTGAAAGTTTTCGGCGTTGAGCATGTCGGCTTCACGGTGCCGGACCTGGAGGAGGCGGTTTCGTTCTTCGAGACGGTTTTTGGCGCAGTCACGGTCATGACGACGGGCAAAGTCGATGTGGACGGCGAATTCATGCGCCGCCGGCTCGGCGTGCCGGAGCATTGCCGCATCGAGAACATCAAGGTGCTGCGCTGTGGCAAAGGTAGCAATCTTGAGTTGTTCCAGTATTCCGGGGAGACCACTGAAGAGGCATTGAAGCGTAACAGCCAACCGGGGGGGTTCCATGTCGCCTTCCAGGTCGATGACGCGGTTGCCGCGGCCGAACGGCTACGGGAAAAGGGCGTCGATGTGCTCGAAGGTCCGACCTATGTCGATGCCGGCGCGATGAAGGGGCTGACCTGGCTCTATCTTCGCGCGCCCTGGGGCCAGTTCCTCGAAATCGTCAGCATGACCGGGCCGCTCGGCTACGAGGCCGATGGCGGGCCGAAGCTCTGGTCGCCGGTGTGCAACGCCTAAACCCATTCCATCCCTTTGAGGGATGCGTAATCCGCCAGCCGATCCGGCTCGCGGGACTGAACCACCGCGTCCGGAAAACCGGGTGCGGCCCTGCAATTGTTTCATTGGATGAGGAGGAGCATTTCGATGGGAATTTGGAAGAAATCCGTATTGGCCGCCGGTTTCGTGGCGCTGATGTGCGGCAGCGCGCTGTCGCAGGACAAGCCGTTCGAAGGCGTGCAGCTGAAGATGCTCGGCATCGGCGATACGTCGGTGACGCGTCTCGCCAAGATCACCAGCGAGTTCGAGGAACAGACCGGCGCCAAGGTGCAGATCGACATGCTTCCCTATCCGGGGCTGATCGACAAGATCATCATCGAGGCGAGCTCTGATAAGCCGACCTACCAGCTCCTTTGGGTCGATAGCCCCTGGGTCGGCATGCTTGGCGAGGCCGGCGCGTTGCAGGACCTGACCGAATATGCCAAGCGCGATGCCGCCGAAATCGGCCTCGACGACATCATTCCCGTACAGTTGCAGGAAAACAGCTGGCAGGGCCAGCTTCTCGCCTTCCCGGCTTCCGGCATGATCTGGCACGTCAACTATCGCCAGGACCTGTTCGACGATGCCGGCGAGAAGGAGGCCTTCAAGGCCAAATACAGCTACGACCTGGCGCCGCCTGCCACCTGGCAGCAGTTCCACGACATTGCCGAATTCTTCACCCGCAAGAAGGGCGATAAGCTCGCCGGCAAGGTGCTGGAACAGGATTTTTACGGCAATGCCGAGTCCTACAGCCGCGTGCAGGGTGCGATCACGCATGATTACTTCCCGATCATGCGCGGCTTCGGCGGAGATTATTGGGATCCGGCGACCGGACTTTGCGCCATGACCGGCGAGCCGCATGTCAAGGCGGCGGAATTCATGAAGTCGCTGGTTCCCTTCAACCCGCCGGATTATCTCGGCCTGATGTGGGACATCCAGTCCGGCTATATGGAGCGCGGCGAGACGGCGCTTTCTGGCTACTGGAGCGTGCGCACCGTGCGCCTGACGAACCCGGAAGAAGCCAAGCTGCCGACGCTTGGCAAGGCCGGTTTCTCCGGCGGGCCGACGGAAGACGGCAAGCCGCAGCCGACCTATACCGGCTCGCTGTCCTTCGCCATCAACGCGAAGGTCTCCGACCAGGAGAAGGAAGCCGCCTGGGCCTTCATCAAGTGGGGCACCGGCGAGAAGATCATGCGCCGTCTTGCCGATGAAGGCTGGGGTATCAGCCAGTTCCGCAAGTCGATCCTCGCGGACCCCGCCCTTCAGGAGAAGTACCCCTATTACAAGGTGCTGCTCGACACCCAGACGAATGCGCGCCGCCGCATCTTCCATCCGTTCTACGCGGACGTGGAGGAAAACTTCGGCGTCGAACTCTCCAAGTACATGGCCGGCGAGACGGCGACCGCACAGGAAGCGCTCGGCAACGCCTGCACCGCGGTCAATTCGCGCCTGTCGATGTTCCCGCTCGAACAGCGACTTCGCTGGATCAACGACGCCCCGGTCACCGTGTTGCAGAAATAAGCGCCAACCCCGCGCTCCGGCCGCCTTGGCCGGAGCGCGGAACAAACTGACATGCGGGAGGGTGCCATGGGCTATGTCAACAGACGCAACAGGACGATCGCGGGGGTATTCCTGCTGCCGACGGCGGCGGTGCTTTTCCTGACGACCATCTATCCGATGCTCTATGCGCTCTATCTGAGCTTTCGCAATTACGACCTCGCGAAGCCGTTCATCCCGCGCATCTTCGTCGGCCTTGCCAACTTCCAGGAAGTGCTGACCTCCGGGCCGTTCCTGCACAGCATGCTGATCACCTTCAAGCTGATGGGGGTCACGCTGTTCTTCCAGTTCGTCATCGGCGTCGGCCTGGCCTTGCTGGTGACGCAGCGCCTGCCCGGCATGGCGGCGATCCGCACGTTGCTGCTTATTCCCATGATGATCTCGCCGGTCATCGTCGGCCTCGTCTGGCTCTTCATCTATTTTCCGGAACTCGGCTATTTCAACTATTTCATCGGCCTCATCGGCATCAACCCGATCCCGTGGATCACCAGCACGCAATGGGCGCTGACGGCGATCGCGATCGCCGACATCTGGCAGTGGACGCCCTTCGTGATGATGGGAACGGCCGCCGCGCTGCAAAGCCTGTCGCCGGAACCCTACGAGGCGGCGCGCATCGACGGCAATTCCAACATCGACGTCTTCCTGCACGTCACGCTGCCGCAGCTGAAGCCGGTGCTTATCAGCCTCTTGTTCCTGCGCGCCATCGATGCCTTCAAGATCTACGACATCATCTTCGTGCTCACCAAGGGCGGGCCGGGCGACGCCACCGAGACGATCGCCCTCTACATCTACCGCCAGAGCTTCACCTTCTGGCGCATGGGGGTCGGTGCCGCCGCCTCCTTCGTGTCGCTGATCATCATTTCCGTGCTGATCACGCTGTTCTTCAAATCCATGCAGAAGAGCGCCGCCGCGCGTTGAGGAGACCCACCATGAACAGGCTCAGCACCAGACAGGCGACCCTCGTCTATAGCGTGACCGGCATCATCCTGATCATCTTCATGATCCCGATCTACCTCATCCTGGCGTCCTCCCTGAAGCCGTCGGCGGATATGTTCTCCCGTCCGCCGACGGTCTTTTTCACGCCGACGCTGCAACACTATGTCGATCTCTTCACGCTCCGGCCGTTCCACTGGAACATCATTAACAGCCTGATCGTGACGCTCGGCTCGACGGTCTTTTCCGTCACCATCGGCGCGCTCGGCGCCTTTGCGCTCTCGCGCATCCGCCATCCGCGCATCAACGATGCGGCGTTCTGGATCCTGTCGATGCGCATGTTTCCGCCGATCGCCGTCGTCGTACCCTATTACATCATCTTCAAATCGGTCGGCCTGCTCGACACACCGCTCGCGCTGATCATCGTCTATTCGACGGCGAACATCCCGCTGACGGTCTGGCTGATGAAGGGCTTCTTCGACGAGGTGCCGGAGGCGCTGGAAGAGGCGGCGCAGGTCGATGGCTACGGCATCGTCGAGATCTTCTACCGCATCACGCTGCCGCTCGCCGCGCCCGGCCTCGCCGTCTGCGCCGTGTTCTGCTTCATCTTCTCGTGGAACGAGTTCCTGTTCGCGCTGATGCTGACCGGCTCCAGCGCGCAGACCGCCACCGTCGCCGTCATGTCGTTCTGGAGCAGCGACGCGGTGCAGTGGGGCCGCATCATGGCGGGCTCGTTCATCATTCTCATCCCCGGCGTCATCTTCGTGCTCACCTGCCAGAAATGGCTGGTCAAGGGCCTGACGCTCGGATCCGTCAAATAGGGCCGGCAGCACCAGCACCCGGCATCTGGACTGCATTGCGGAGGAAAAATCTTGGCATCTGTTTCCCTTACCAACGTCGTGAAAGCCTTCGGCGCCTTCAAGGTGGTGCATGGCGTCGATCTCGATATCGCCGACGGCGAATTCGTCGTGCTGCTCGGCCCTTCCGGCTGCGGCAAGACCACCACGCTTCGCATGGTCGCCGGCCTTGAGGATGTCAACGGCGGCGAGATCCGCATCGCCGGCGAGGTGATCAACGACCGGGCGCCGAAGGATCGCAAGATCGCGATGGTTTTCCAGAACTACGCGCTCTATCCGCATATGACGGTGCGCCAGAACATGGAGTTCGCGCTGAAGCCGCAGCGCCTCTCCAAGGCCGAGGTCGATGCGAAGATCGCCGGCGTCGCCGCCATGCTCGGCCTCGACGTGCTGCTTCACCGCAAGCCCGCGCAGCTTTCCGGCGGCCAGCGTCAGCGCGTGGCGATGGGCCGGGCGATGGTGCGAACGCCGGAAGTGTTCCTCTTCGACGAGCCGCTGTCGAACCTCGACGCCAAGCTGCGCACGCAGGTCCGCATGGAAATCGCCAAGCTGCACAAGCAGCTCGGCACCACCGTCATCTATGTCACGCACGACCAGGTCGAGGCGATGACGCTCGCCGACAAGATCGTCATCATGAAGGACGGCCATATCGAGCAGATCGGCTCGCCCGAAGAGGTTTTTGCCCGCCCGAAAAACCTCTTCGTCGCCACCTTCATCGGCAGCCCGTCGATGAACCTCTTCCGCATGACCGCGGAGCGCGGCGACACCGGGACGGTGCTGTCCTCGCCAGCCTTCTCCCTCCTCCTGCCGGTAGAGTTGGGCGCAAAATTGAAGCCGGGGCAGGCGGTAACGCTGGGTGTTCGTCCGAGCGACGTGCGCCTTGCGCAGGCCGGCGACGCGGATGCCATCGAGGCCCGGGTCGAAGTGGTGGAATATCTCGGCGTCGAGGCGCTGGTCGATCTCCGGATCGGCACCCAGGAATTCATCGCGCAGATCCCGGCAAGCGAGCGGCCCGCGCTCGATCAGGCCGTGAAGGTCGTCTTCAACCCCGCCGGCCTGCATCTTTTCGACAGCGAAAGCGGTCAGGCACTCTGAATCGCAAGGAGACCATCATGTCCGGCAAGGAAATCATCTTCCCGCAGAAGAACAGCTTCGTTCTGGCGGATTGCGAAACGCTACCGCTTGGCGCGACCGAGGTGCGCGGCCGCACGCTCGCCACCCTCGTCAGCCCCGGCACCGAACTCGCCTGGGCGACGGGCGAGGACTTTCCCATCCGGCCCGGATATGCCGCGGTGTTCGAGGTTGAGGAGTGTAGCGAGGCCGTTCGCGATGTGAAAGTCGGCACCCGGCTGTTCTGCATGGGGCCGCATCGCAGCTTCCAGCAGGTCGAGCATCGGTTCACGCTGCCGGTGCCGGAGGGCCTTTCATCCGAGGAAGCCGTCATCGCGCGGCTGATCGGCGTGTCGATGACGACGCTGATGACGACCAAGGCGAGGCCCGGCGACCGCGTGGTCATCGGCGGTGCCGGCCCGGTCGGCTATCTCGCCGCGCATATCTTCAGGCTCTCCGGCTACGAGGTGTCCGTGGTAGAGCCGGACGCGACCCGACGCAGCCAGATGGCTGCTTCCGGCATCGCTTCGGTCTTCGCCGAGATGCCGGTCGCTGACCCAGACTTCGCCGGCAAGGTCGCGCTCGTCGTCGACTGCTCCGGTCATGAGGCCGCGGTTCTCGGCGGCTGCCGCATCGTGCGCCAGCATGGCGAGGTCGTGCTGATCGGTGTTCCGTGGAAGCGTCATACCGAACTCTACGCCCACGACATCTTGCACGCGGTCTTCAACAATTTCGTGGTGCTCAGGAGCGGCTGGGAATGGGAGTTCCCGTTGCTGGCAAAAGGCTTCAAGTGGGTGGAATTGCTGGAGGGCTACAACAATACCAGCCAAAGCGTTTTCGGTGGTTTCGCCAAGGCCCTGAAATGGCTTTCCGAAGGCCGGATTCCCCTCGACGGCCTTCTGCGCAAGGCATCGCCAAAGGCTCCGGCCGCGCTCTACACCGCGCTACTGGCCCGCGAAATCACCGAGCCCTTCGTCGTGCTCGACTGGCAGTCGGAATGATCACCCCCAGATGCGGGTAATGGCATCGAAGGCGAACTGGATGGTCGGGTCGTTCGACCGCACTTTCAGGCACACGAAGCTCAGGGCGGTTTCGATCTGGACGCGATCGGCGATCACCAGTCCGTTCGACTGGTGTTCATGCAGGGCCAGCGACTCGCGGCAGAGGCTGAGGCCCAGCCCGGTTCGCACCATCGCCAGCATGGAAGGCTCCTGGTCGACCGAGGCGACGACGTTCTGCCGCACGCCGAGATCGCCGAACACGCGTCCCAGCAGCCGGTTGTGCACCGAGGCCGGCGGCGTGCCGATCCAGGGGAGGGCCGCGAGCGCCGGCCAGTCCTGTCCGCGAACGACGCCGGCGAGCGATGGCGGGGCGACGACCAGATAGGTCAGTCGCGCGAGTTCCTTCGCTTGGAAGAGGTTTTCCTGTCCATCCGGCACCACGCCGGCCACGGGATCGAAATCCCGAATATCGCCGAGAAAATACCCGACATCCAGCTCGTTTCGCCGGAGACCCTCCGGCACGTCGCCGCTCATGCCGTGGCGCAGTTCCGTCTCGATGCCGGGACCACTTTCCACCAGCGCCTTCAGAAACGCCCCCAGCCGCGTGAATTCCGGGTCGATGATCGTGCCGATCCGCAGTTTTCCGCGCAGGCGCGTCGCGAGGTGTCCCGCCGTCTGGCCGAAATCCGTGAGCGCCGCCAGCACCTGCTCCGCCTTCGCCGCCAGCAAAGCGCCTTCAAGGGTCAATTCGAGACCCACCGACGTTCGGCGGAATAAAGTGATGCTGGTATCCGCGGCAAGGCGCTTGAGTTGCAGGGTCACGGCCGGCTGGGTGAGATGCAGCTGTTCGGCCGCGCGCGTGACATTGCCCTCGCGCGCAACGGTCACGAAGGCCTTCAATGTCCTGAGGTCGGTCGGGCTCGCCATATTAATTCTGCTTATAATTCTCTGCTTCATTTGTCATTGGATTTTCCGCCGCATCTGCGGGTATTCCTGCAAAAAACATGAGGAGGACGCTCAGATGCCATGCAGAACGGTCGGACTTTATAACAGCGACGGCGGCATAACCCGATGACGCGTCCGGACATCCCATCTGACCGCTTCGACTACATCGTCGTCGGGGGAGGCTCCGCCGGCTGTCTGCTGGCCAATCGCCTCAGCCGCGATCCTGCGACGCGCGTGCTGCTGCTGGAAGCGGGCAGGAAGGACAACTATCCGTGGATCCATATCCCGGTCGGTTATCTCTACTGCATCGGCAACCCCCGCACCGACTGGCTGTTCAAGACCGAGCCGGATGCCGGGCTGAACGGCCGGTCGCTGCGCTATCCGCGCGGCAAGACGCTCGGCGGCTGCTCCTCGATCAACGGCATGATCTACATGCGCGGCCAGGCCCGCGACTATGACGGCTGGGCGGCGGCGACCGGGGACAGCGCCTGGTCCTGGCAGAATTCCCTGCCCGATTTCAAGGCCCATGAAGACCACTACCGGCTGGACAAGGGTGCGGACCCGCAGACGGGCGGCAACAGCCGTTTCTCCGACATGCACGGCCATGGCGGCGAGTGGCGCATCGAGAAGCAGCGCCTGAAATGGGATATCCTGGAATCTTTCGCCGAGGCTGCCGTCGAGGCCGGCATCCCGCGGTCCGACGATTTCAACAGCGGCGACAACGAGGGCGTCGGCTATTTCGAAGTCAACCAGCGTTCGGGCTGGCGGTGGAACACCTCCAAGGCCTTCCTGCGCCCGGCAAGGAACCGGCCCAACCTCTCCGTGTGGACGGAATGCCATGTCGAAAAGCTCGCTCTCGAAGGCAAGCGCTGCACCGGCGTCGTGCTTCAGCGGCAGGGGCGCAGGATGGAGGTCCGCGCCGAGAAGGAAGTGATCCTTTCGGCCGGGGCGATCGGCTCGCCGCAGATCCTGCAATTGTCGGGCGTCGGACCGGCGGAGCTATTGAAGCGCCATGGAATCGAGGTGGCCCACGATCTGCCGGGCGTCGGCGAGAACCTGCAGGACCATTTGCAGATCCGCGCGGTCTTCAAGGTCGGCAATGCAAAGACGCTGAACACGCTCGCCAACAGCCTGTTCGGCAAGGCGATGATCGGCCTTGAATATGCGTTGAAACGCAGTGGCCCGATGAGCATGTCGCCCTCGCAGCTCGGCGCGTTCACCCGCTCGGACGAACGCCAAGCCCATGCCAACCTGGAATATCACGTCCAGCCGTTGAGCCTCGATGCCTTCGGCGAGCCGTTGCACAGCATCCCCGCCTTCACCGCGAGCGTCTGCAACCTGAACCCGACCAGTGCCGGAACCGTGCGCATCCGCTCCGGCAAGGCCGTCGACGCGCCGGCCATCGCGCCGAACTACCTGAGCACGGAGGAGGATCGCCGCATCGCCGCCGACAGCATCCGGCAGGTGCGCAGGATCGTCTCGCAGCCGGCGCTTGCAAAGTACCAGCCGGAGGAGTGGAAGCCCGGCCTCCAGTTCCAGAGCGACGAGGACCTCGCCAAGCTCGCCGGCGACATCGCCAACACCATCTTTCACCCCGTCGGGACGACGAAGATGGGCCGCGCCGACGACCCGTTGGCCGTGGTCGACAGCCGCCTGCGGGTGCGTGGCATTGCTGGCCTGCGCGTCGTCGACGCCGGCATCATGCCGAAGATCACCAGCGGCAATACCAATGCGCCGACGCTAATGATCGCGGAAAAGGCGGCGGGATGGATTATTGCCGATGCCCGGCAACGCGGATGACGGACGGGGATGACCGCGATTCCTGGTTGAGCAGGTCGATCGCGGCGAGGGCTTCTCGCCGCGTGGAAAAGGCAAGAATCTCGTCGCCCATCATGCCGGGCAAATCGGTCGCATTGTCCCAGACCACGTAGTGATCCAGCGGATCGAGGAGACATTCGTAGCGATCGGTTATCCCGGTTTCCGTCGCCATGTCATCCTCCACTGCCTGACGTTTGAAGCCGGCAGCATAATCCGCCAATGCAAACATCCGCTTAACCGCGTGCCCGAAGGGCGGCGGTCAGCGGCAGCCTTGTCGCGGCAAGCGCAGGGAGGGCGCCGCCGAGGATGCCGATGGCAAGGCCGAGCAGGCCTGCCGTCAACAGGACATCTGGCGTGACGGCGAGCTGGAAGGCCATGCGGGCATTGTTCGCGCCGATCGTGCTGGCCTGCCAGCCGTTGAAGATCAGCCACGAGGCGAGGAGGCCGAGGAAGACGCCGGCGCCCGCGAGCACTACCGCTTCCACCCATGTGCCGAGAAAGGCCGAGAGGCGGCTGAAGCCGAGCGCGCGCACCGTGGCGATCTCGACGGTGCGGTCCGAGACGGAACTCGTCATCGTGTTGAGGGCGCCCGCCGTTGCCCCCACGGCCATCAGCAGCGCGACCGGCCAGCCGAACAGGCGGATGAGGCTCGCCGTGCGCCCGGATTGCGCGGCGTAAAGATCGGCTTCGGAGACGGCGACGAGCGGGGTCTCGGTGATGGTGGCGAGCGCGCCTTGCAAGCGTTTGAGCGATGCGGGGTCGGCGAGGCGGAGTTTCAGGCTTTGCACCTGCCCCTGCCGGTCGAAGGCGGCGCGCACCGCTTCGAGGTCGGCCCAGAGTTCGGATTCGAAGGCGCTGCCATGGGCAGAGAAATGCCCCACCACCGTCCAGTCGACCGCGCCGAGGCGGACCGTGTCACCCACTTGGAGGCCGAATTCCTCGGCGAGACGGTTTCCGGCGACGATCTCGCGGGCGCCCGGCGTGAAGATGCGGCCGGCGGAAATCGTGATGCCGTCGCGGATCGACGGGCCGGCGGCATCCATGCCGCGCAGCGCCATCGTGCGCTGGCTCAGATCGACGGGCGCGACGATCTCGCGGGACGAGACGAGCTTGCCGCCGGCGTCGCGGGCGACGCCCAGGTCGCCCGTCATGGCATCGAGCGTGCGGATGACGGTTGCGGGAATGTCCGAGCCCGTCTCCTGATTGGTGCCGCCGCCGAGCACGACGGCGACGGCAGGCGAACCGGCGCCGCTCAACGCCGTCTCGAACCCTTTCGCCATGGAGAGGAAGCCGGCCAGCACGCAGACGACGAGCGCGACCGACAGGGCCATGGAGGCGGAAATCGCGGAACGGCGCGGCAGGCTGGACAGGTTGGTGCGGATCATCACGAGCGCTTGTCTTGTGTGGGTGGACATGGGGTTACCTCGTTCTGAAAGCTTTGATGATGGGGGTTCGCATCGCGTTGAAGGCCGGCAGCGCGCCGGTCGCAAGCCCGAGGACGGCGATGATGACCAGCGCCTTTGCGAGAACCGGCGCGGAGAAGACCAGCCCGAGCGTCGGGCCGGCAAGGATGGTTGCGAGCTTCGCCAAAGCGAGGCCGATGCCCCCGCCGACTGCGAAGACGAAGAGGGTTTCGCCGAGGATGAGCGCCATGATGCCGAGGCGGGAGAAACCGAGCGTCTTCAGCACGCCGATCTCGAAGGTGCGCTCGCGCACGGCAAAGACCATGGTGTTGACGACGATCATCAACAGGGTGACGAAGGCCGCGCCGACGACGAGGTTCACGATCAGGCCGACATCGGCATATTGGCGCAGAAACGCTTCCAGGAACTGCTTTTCCGACTGGGTGCGCGTCGGCGTGGCCGAGTTGGCGAACAGCGTGTCGATGCCGGCGGCAAGTTCCCCCGGCGAGACACCCATGCGCGGCAGGACGACGAAGGCGTCCACGGTGTCCTTGCCGCGCGCGCGGGCGGCGTTCACATAGTCGTAGCGGGCGATCATGAAATAGGTGTCGGTGGCGGCACTTTCGCCCTCGAAGATGCCGGCGATCTCGAACCGCCAGTCGCGGCTGCCGTCCTCTCTCGGCGTGTCGAAGGCGGTGATCGTCGCGCGCTGGCCGACGCTCCACCCTTGCGCCTCGGCGAGCGCACGGCCGACCAGCACCCTGTCGCGGCCCTGGCCGATCGCGCCGACCAGGGCCGGCGTCAGGCCGAGGCCCTTGCCGTTGACGGCCATCAGCAGATCGGGATCGGCGGCGCTGATGGCGACGACGTTTTTCTCCACGTCGACGAAGCCGCGCAGCCGCGTGACATAGCCGACCGCCGCGACGCCGGGATCGGCAGCGATGCGCGACATTGCCGCCATCGGCAGCGGCTGCGTGCGGCCGCCGGCACTCGTGACGCCGAGGAGGTCGTCGCTGGCGCCGGCGGCACCCTGCGTGCCGGCCAGGAAGCTTGCGGTCAGGCCGTAGATCAGGAAGGCGACGGCGATCGAGACCATCAGGAGCACGGTGCGCAGCGGCTTTCGCCAGGCATTCTTTCGGGCGAGATCGAAAAGGGTCATCAGGCGGCCCTCTTCTCTTCGACGAAATCGCCCTTGTCGAGATGCAGCGTGCGGCGCGCGTAAAGGGCGGCCTGCGGGTCGTGCGTCACCATGACGATGGTCTTTTCCAGTTCGCGGTTGAGGAAGCGCAGCATGTCCAGAACCTCGTCGGCGGACTTGCGGTCGAGGTCGCCGGTCGGCTCGTCGCAGAGCAGCAGGCCCGGATCGGAGACGATGGCGCGGGCGATGCCGATGCGTTGCTGCTGGCCGCCGGACATCATGGCGGGGTATTGTTTTTCGCGCCCGGAGAGGCCGACGAGATCGAGGACCTTTTCGACGCGCATGCGCCGCTCCTTGCGCGACAGCGGCTTCAGCAGCAGCGGCAACTCGACGTTTTCGGCGGCGGTGAGCATGGGCAGCAGATTATAGAACTGGAAGACGATGCCCATGTTGTGCGCCCGCCAGGCCGAGCGCGCGGCCTCGCCCATCTGGTCGAGGCGGCTGGTGCCGATGCTCAAGGTGCCGGCATCCGGCCGATCTATACCGGCCAGCATGTTGAGCAGCGTCGATTTGCCCGAGCCGGACGGCCCCATGACGGCGACGAAATCGCCGCGCGGGATAGCGAGGTCGAGACCGGCGAAGATGGGCATCATCTCTCCGCCGATGCGATAGGCCTTCCTGACGCCGCTGAGCGCGATATAGGGGGCGGGGGTTTGGGTCATTGCGTGTGTTCTCCTATTTCATCGAGGGCGATGCGGATGCGGGCGGCCATGTTCGGGCGGATGCCGTCGGGCGGATCGTCGAGCGACAGGCGCAGCGTGACGGTGCCCTTTTCCGCGGAGGCGACGGGCGCCAGCCGCAGGACCGTGACGGCGAAGGGCTTGTCGGGAAAACCGTCGAGCACAGCCTGTCCGGCAAGGCCGGGCTTGAGGGCTGCGATCGTGGTTTCCGTCACGTCGGCGTCGATCACGAGGGTTTTGGCGTCGGTAATCGTCAGCAGGCTCTGGCTTTCGCGAACGCTGTCGATGCGCGCCAGCACCGTGTCGCCGACGCGGGCGTCGAGCCGGGTGACGGTGCCGGCGAAGGGCGCACGAACGGTCAGTTCCTCCACGCGTTCCTCGGCAATGCGGATGGCGAGGTCGGCGCTATCTGCGGATTGCCGGGCTTGCGCCACGGCATTCTCGGCGCGCTCGGCTGCCGCGTTTGCGTCTTCAAGCGCCTGTTTTGAGGTCGCGTCACGGGCGGCGAGGATCTCGGTGCGGTCTAGCAGGGTACGGGCCTGCGCAAGGTCGATAGCGCGGGCGGCGAGGACCAGCTCGGCCTGAGCCTTCGCGGCGTGCGCCTGTTCGAGCGCAAAGCGGGCGCCCGCATCCTCAAGGGCGACCAGAACCTGGCCCGCCTCGACGGCGTCGCCCAGCGCCACGGCGATCCGCGTGATCCTGCCTTCATATTTGGCAAAGACCGTCGTCATGCGCGGCGCGACGACGAAGCCGGAGCCGGTGATCTCGCGGCCGGCCGGGATGGGATTGCGGACAGCGGATCGTTCGCCCTCGACCTCTGTCACGGCAACAGGGTCGGCGGCCGCACGCTCCGGCTCCGAGAGGGCGGCTTCGATGTGGCGAACCACGTCTGGCTGATAGAGCAGGGCGCCGGCGACCGCCCCGACCATCATGGCGCCGAGGCAGATGGGAAGGGCGAGACGCCGGAGCATCGGCTTCGGCGGCTGGATGTCGCGGGGGACAGGCTCAAGCGATAGCGACTTGAGCGTCTCGGCCAGTTTTCGGCCCTGTTCGGTGGCGATGTCGAAATGTGTGTTCATGCCGGGCATCATGGCCGGCAAGGGCAAAACCGCGACCTGGAACGCGTTATGGGTCGTGCTGGATCGCGATCGGGGACGTCGCGGCCTTGCGCTCGCGCCATTCGAGCGGCGACATTTCGGTGACGCGGCGGAATTCGCGATTAAAATTGGACTTGGTCTGGAAACCCACCTCGAACATGATCTCGGTCACGGGCTTGTCTGTCTCGGCAAGCAGCGCGCAGGCCTCGGCGATGCGGTGCTCGTTGACATATTGCGAGACGTTCTTGCCCGTCGCCCGGTTGATCGCCGTGGAAATCTGCCGGGCCGGAATTCCCGTCTTGCGCGCCAGCCGATCGAGGCTGAGATCGACGTCGCGATAGACGCGTTTCGCCTGCATCACGGCCTGAACCGCGGCGAGGGTTTCCTTGTCCTCCGCCATCTCCAATCTGGGACCGGGGCCGGCCCCGGCCGTCTGATCGGGCTTGCCACGGCGGCCCGCTGTCGCGACCGCGCCGGACAGCACTGCCAAAACCGCAAGGTTCGCGATGGTGACCAGGAGGGGCGCATGGTCGCCCTGGGTCCAGGCGAAGTCGAGAAAGATCACGATGTCCATCGCCGCCGACAACAACAGGGCCGTCGCGGCGAAGAGGATGGCGCGATAGGCGGGGCCGGCATTATCGAAAGGCGTGAGGCGAAGCGCGTCCGAGCCCGGCCGCATCAGAAGCAGGATCGCCACCGCGTAGCCGCTGAAGATCAATGCGATTGCGAAGTCGATGGCAGCGCGCCACAGCAGGACCATCAGCACAATCGCGATCACTGGTATGAGATGCAGACCCACACGCAGGATCGGTGACACATCGCTCTTGCGCACCATCCCGGCCACGCCGGCATAGACAAGCGGCGGCACCGTCGAAGCCACGATGGGCAGTACCGGACCGACGCCATTCACCCCGTAGCCCCAGCGAAACCCCAGCAGGATCGATTGAAGGGCGGAAACCAGAATCAAGGCGAGAAACGGCATGTTCGGCGGCGCATCGTCGTCACGTCGCACGACGGTGACCAGCAGAATGACAAGCAGGGTGGCGACGACGAAGGGAACTGGAATGGACAGCATTATGTCTGGAAGGGCTTGAGGGCAGAATACAAGTGTTCGAGCTATCATGGCGCATCGGACAGGTTTCCGCGACCTTGAACGTGTTTGAGGTCTGTTTTCGCGGTAGCGCCACCCTCAGCGCCGTATTCGCGCCGCTTGACCAAATGCGGAATTTGTAACTATTATTGTTACATGACTTCAAGCAATGAAAAATCTGGATCTCCCGGCGTCGATAAACCGGCTTTTACCGCGGCGCATGCCAGTTCCTATGTGGAAGGAACGCTGAAAAAGGTGCCGGGCCTCGCTTCGCTCCACCGCATGGCTTCGATGCTGATCGCGGAGCGGGTGCCGGGGGCTGGCCGGGTTCTTGTGCTGGGTGCGGGCGGCGGCCTGGAACTCAAGGCTTTGGCCGATGAGAATCCTCACTGGAATTTTTACGGAATCGATCCCTCGGCCGACATGCTTCTGCTGGCGCAGGAGATGGTGGGGCCTCATCGGCCGCGCGTGCAATTGCACGAGGGATATATAGACACCGCGGAGGAGGGGCCGTTCGATGCGGCGGTCTGTTTTCTCACGCTGCATTTCGTGACGCGCGATCAACGCCTCGAAACATTGCAGCAATTGCGTCGCCGGCTGGTGCCGGGCGCGCCGTTCGTCGTCGCCCATATCAGCTTTCCGCAGGGTGAGCCCGAGCGATCGATATGGATCGCCCGCCATGTCGCCTTCGGTGGGGCTTCCGGGAACGCGGAAAGCGCGCGGCAGGCTATTGCCACGAAACTGTCGATTCTCTCACCTGAAGAGGACGAATCGTTGCTGCGGGAAGCGGGATTTTCGGATGTCAGCCTGATCTATGCGGGCCTGACATTCAGGGGATGGGTGGCTTACGCCTGAACTCTCGCCGTTTGCTTGGAAAGCCAAGCCCGGCATTCAGCGTGTCTCGACGCCTTGGCTCAAAAGTACCGAACGAGGATCGGCGAGGCTTCTCAGCCGATCCTCGAACGAAACAGATCAGAGAACGCGGACGTTTTCTGCCTTGGATTTGCCGGTCTTGCGGTCCTGGCCAACGTCATAGCTGACGCGCTGGCCTTCGCTCAGCGAGCCGCCCTGCAGAGCGGAAACGTGTACGAAGACATCACTGCCCCCATTTTCGGGCGTGATGAAACCAAAACCCTTTTCCCCATTGAAAAACTTAACAGTGCCAGTGGCCATTTCTAATCCTCGAAGCTCGAACAGCGGATTGCCGCGCGGCAAAACCTATCGCGGTTGGACGCAGTCTGCAATGCGCTTGCTGGTTGGTAAGCCTTAATCTCCACGATCCATTGTCATTTTTTGATACTTCGTGGGTTGCGAAGACCGGATTCGAGCCCCTTGAATTGCTCCAGGCCCGTCCATATCTAGGGTTTACCACCCGTATTGATGACGCCTGCCGCAACAGCACCATACTGCTGCGCGTGTCGTCCGGGTCTAATAGGGCGCTCCCCGAAAGGGTCGAGCGCCCTATTTCTTTTACCCGCCGGCGTGTTGTTTCATGTCATACACGGCGGCGTTGTCCTGGATTTTTCGCAAGCCCTTATAAAGCGTTTGGCGGAGATTGCCGTCCTCGCTCCAGCCGCTGAATTCGATCTCCGCGATGAGGGTGGGCAGGGCGAAGACGTAGCCTTTGCCCTTCATCGGCACGACAGGCTTGCGCGTCTTGAGCATGTCGAGCGTCTTGCGGAGATAGTCCACATCCTTGGCGCTTAGACCGGTCGCGACGGAACCGACATGCACCCAATCATGTCCGTGCCGGGCGGCGAGAAGCAGGCTGGCGATGCCGCTTTGGGCGGAGTCCGATGGCTCATAGCCGACGATCATGAAACTGCCGCCCTCTATGCATTCGACCTGGAGCCAGTCGTCGCTGCGGCCTGATCGATAGGGGCGGTCGCGATGTTTGGCGACGATGCCCTCCAGCCCGAGCCGGCGCGCTTCGGCGAGGAGCTCATCGGCATCGATATCGAGTTCTTCCGACAGCCGGATCGCCCCGTCCCCGCCGGCCGGGACGAGATCTTCCAGCAGATGCCGGCGCAGGGAGAGTTCCGTGCCCGTCAGGTCCTGGCCATCGAGATAGAGAAGATCGAAGGCGAAGAAGATGGCCTCCTGCGAAGCCCTTTTGCCGCCGAGCGCGTTCTGCAGCGCCGCGAAATCCGACCGGCCGTCCTCATCGAGAATCACGGCCTCACCGTCGAAAATGGCCGCGTTGACGCCGAGATTGCGGGCTGCCGCCGCGATGGCCGGAAAGCGGTGCGTCCAGTCCTCACCGCCCGGTGTGACAAGACGAACGCCCTTCGGATCGATGTGGACGGCGAGCCGGTGGCCATCCCATTTCACCTCATAGAGCCAGTCCGCACCTTCCGGCGGGGCAGGCCTGCGCGAGGCGAGACAGGGCTCTATGCGATCGGGCATCGGATCGAAGGGCAGGCCGGGCTGCTGCGGATCCCGCTTGCGGAGGGGGCGGGACTGGAGCGTCGCGCCGGATTCGTCGAGCAGCGGAAGAGGCGATCTGCGCTTCGGCGTCATGGGAATTCACCATCTCCTGCATCGAGCCCGGATTTTCATCGTCGCAGTTCGGGAGATAGGTATGTTCGCCGCGAACTTCACCCCCCGTATCGAACGGAGGTCACTATGGCGTGACAGGCCGGACCTGTTCAAGGCCGCATCCAGGCACTGCTTTTGCAACATGCAATCAGGGATTTGTCGCGGTGACAATGTGGCCGGTCGCCTTCAAACGGCCCGGCGGTCTATGATCGGCCGACAGGAGGAGCGCATGACCCTATTTTCCGGCCTTTCGGCCTTTTCCATCACGCCCACGGACGCGGCCGGCCGCGTCGACCGGGAGGCGCTCTCCGGCCTGCTCGAACGTATCCGCAGTGCGGGCGCGAGTTCCATCGGCCTGCTCGGCAGCACTGGCGGTTATGCCTTCCTGTCGCGCGAAGAGCGGCGGCACGCCGTCGAGACCGCGATCGCCAGCGTCGGCGGCCGCATTCCCGTCATCGTCGGCGTCGGGGCGCTGCGCACGGACGAGGCCGAGGCGCTGGCGCGCGATGCGAAAGCCGCCGGCGCGGACGGACTGCTGCTGGCGCCCATGTCCTATACGCCGCTGACGGAGGAGGAGGTTTTCCAGCACATGGCCGCGGTCGCCAAGGCCGGCGACCTGCCGCTCTGCATCTACAACAATCCAGGCACGACGCGCTTCGTCTTCAGCGACGACCTGATCGCCCGGCTGGCGGAAGTGCCGAACATCGCCGCCATAAAGATGCCGCTGCCGGCCGATGGCGATTTCCGCCGCGAAATCGCCCGGCTACACGCCCGCACGCCCGCGGGTTTTCCCATCGGCTATAGCGGCGATTGGGGTGCCGCGGAATCGCTGCTGGCAGGCGGTGCTGCCTGGTACAGCGTGGTCGCCGGCCTGCTGCCGGCCGAAGCGCTGGCGCTGACCCGCGCGGCCATGGCCGGAAACCGCGCCGAGGCCGAGCGGCTCGACCAGGCCTTCCAGCCGCTCTGGGACCTGTTCAAGGAATTCGGCAGTTTTCGCGTGATGTATGCCATTGCCGGGCTTCTCGGCCTCAGCGATGCCGCTCCGCCGCGGCCGATCCTGCCCCTGCGCCCGGCCGATATCGCACGGGTCGAGGCGGCGCTGGATCGCGTGAAGGGCTGACGCCCACGCTTCGCTCACCAGCGAACCATTTTCGGCGCTGGTCGGATAGGGTCGCATCACCGCGAAGCCGAAAAAGGGATTGCAATGACGGCCGAGAATAAAAACCTGACGACCGACCTGGCATTGCTGCTTTTGCTTTCGACCCTCTGGGGTGCGTCCTATACTTTCATCAAGCTCGGCGTCGAGACGATCCCGCCGATAACGCTTATCGCGGCGAGAACGCTTATCGCGGGCAGCCTTCTTCTCGCGATCGTTTGGGCACGCGGCCTGTCGCTGCCCCGGGACCGGAAAAGCTGGGGCCGTTTTCTCTTCCAGGCCTGCCTGAACAGCGTCATCCCCTTCACCCTGATCGCTTGGGCGGAACAGACGACCGACGCCGGCCTTGCGACGATCCTGAATTCGACCTCGCCGATCTTCACCTTCCTGCTCACCGCCCTCGTGACCCGCCATGAAGTCGTGACGGGCCGCAAGCTCTTCGGCGTTTCGGCGGGGCTTGTCGGCGTCGGCCTCATCGTTGGCTTCGAGGCGCTCGGCGGGCTCGGGCAGGAGGCGTGGGCGCAACTCGCCATCGTCGCCGCGACCGTGAGCTATGCGGGGGCGGCGATCTTCGGAAAGAATTTCAAGGGGCTCGATCCTATGATCCCGGCGGCGGGGTCGATGATCTGCGGCGCCGTCCTCCTCATTCCCGCCAGCCTGATCGTCGATCGCCCGTGGACGCTGGCCCCGAGCAGCGAATCCATAATGGCCCTCCTGGGGCTCTCCGTCTTCTCGACGGCGCTGGCCTTCGTCATCTATTTCCGGCTCATCCAGACGCTCGGTTCGGTTGGCACCACCGCGCAGGCCTATATCCGGGTGCCGATCGGCGTCGGGCTGGGCGTGCTGTTCCTGGGCGAGACGCTGATGCCGACGGCTTGGCTGGGTCTGGTCTGCGTGCTCGCCGGCGTCATCGCCATGACCTGGCCCACGCGAAAGCCCGTTGCCGCCGCAACCTGATGACACCCGCGGGGTGGAGAAAGCCGGCCGGCGACCTATTTTGCAGGCCAGCGAACAGGAACTGCGCTTCACCGAGAGGACGATGCAATGGAAAAGAACACCATCTGCGTGTGGTACGACAAGGATGCCGAGGCCGCCGCCCGCTTTTACGCCGAGACCTTCCCGAACAGCGCCGTCGGCGCGGTGCACCATGCTCCCGGTGACTATCCGGACGGCAAGCAGGGCGCCGTGCTGGTCGTCGAGTTCACCGTTGCCGGCATACCCTGTATCGGCCTCAACGGCGGGCCGCAGATCAAGCACAACGAAGCCTTCTCGTTCCAGATCTCGACCGAAGACCAGGAAGAGACCGACCGCTACTGGAACGCCATCGTCGGCAATGGCGGCGAGGAAAGCGCCTGCGGCTGGTGCAAGGACAAATGGGGCGTCTCCTGGCAGATCACGCCGCGCGTCCTGATGGAGGCGATCACCGCCGGCGGCGCCGAAGCGAAACGGGCCTTCGATGCGATGATGGACATGAAGAAGATCGACGTCGCCGCAATCGAAGCCGCACGACGCGGCTGATATCCTCTATGCTCGCGGGGTCAGGTGAATGCCGGCCAGCGTGCAGCGGACGGAACCGCCGGCACGCTCGACGGTCGGGATGTCCAGCGCCACGATCCTCGCACTTTCCTCGATCGTCGCCCGCTGGCCCGCATCGAGCACCGCAAGTGCCGTCGTCGAAAGCGCCAGTATCCGCCCGTCCTTGCCCTGCAATTCCAGGGCATTGCCGGCGAAGTTTTCGATCTGCGCGTTGCTGAGCGCAACGATGCTGCGGCCCGAGCGCTCCAGCCGCGCGATGACCTCGTCGCGCCGTTTCGGGTCGCTCATCATGCCGGTGCCGATCATGGCGAAGCCGGTGGCCACGCACATCAGCACATTCGTGTGGTAGACCGGCACGCCGTTGCCGTCGCGGGCGTCGAACACCATGGGCTCGAAGTTGAAATGCGTGCAGAAGCGCTCCAGCGCGATCGGGTCCGTCCGGTCGGAGCGCACGGCATAGGCGACGCGATCGATATGATCGAGCACCATGGCGCCGGTGCCTTCGAGGAAAAGGCCGTCTGGCTCCAGCCCCGAATAGTCGATCACGTCCTGCACGCGGTAATGGGTCTTCAGCATCTCGATGACGTCGCTCCGGCGCTCGCGCCTTCGGCTTTCCGCCTTCATCGGGTAGATCGCCACATGCCCGCCGGCATGGGTGGAAAACCAGTTGTTCGGGAAGACGGAGTCCGGCGTCTGCTTACCTTCGTCCTCGAACAGATGGACCGCCACACCGTGGCTTTCGAGTGTTTGTGCGGCCCGTGAGATCTCGTCATAGGCGGCCACCGCGAGGTTCTCGCCTGTATCCGCCAGCACCTGAAAGCTATTGTCGGCGGCAGTTTCCGTGTTGACGGTGAAATGCCGGGGCCGGACCATGACGACGGCCGGCGGCGCCTGGATGGAATAGGGGGACTGTCTCATTGGTCCCGCCTTTATCGTGCGCGTTGCAGCATGCCGAAGAGGTCGCGCGGATCGTCGGGATCGGCGATGATGTCGAGTTCCTGGTAGAAGCGATTTTGCTTCAGCTTCTCGCGGACATAACGCAGCGCGGAAAAATCCTCTGTGGCAAACCCGACGCTGTCGAAGAGCGTGATCTGGCCGGCGTCCCGCCGTCCCTGGGCCTCGCCGGAAACCACCTTCCAGAGTTCCGTCACCGGATAATCCGCATCCATCTGCTGGATTTCGCCTTCGATGCGCGTCTGCGGCGGATATTCCACGAAGGTATCGGCGCGCAACAGGATGTCGCGGTGCAGCTCGGTCTTGCCCGGGCAATCGCCGCCGATTGCGTTGATGTGGATGCCGCCGCCGACCATGTTGTCGGTGAGGATGGTGGCATATTGCTTGTCGGCGGTGCAGGTGGTGATGATCTGCGCGCCTTCGATGGCCGCCTCGGGCGTGGTGCAGGCGGTCACCGTCAGGCCGAAGCCGGCGAGGTTGCGGGCAGCCTTCTCGGTCGCCAGCGGATCGATATCGTAGAGGCGGACGTGATCCGTGCCGAGTACGGCCTTCATGGCCAGCGCCTGGAATTCCGCCTGGGCGCCGTTGCCGATGATCGCCATGGTGCGCGCACCCTTCGGCGCGAGATGGCGAGCGGCCATGGCCGAGGTCGCGGCGGTGCGCAGTGCGGTCAGCAGTGTCATTTCGGTGAGCAGAACCGGATAGCCGGTGGAGACTTCCGCGAGCAGCCCGAAGGCGGTCACCGTCTGCAGGCCCTGGCCCATGTTTTTCGGATGGCCGTTGACATATTTGAAGCTGTAGATTTCGCCGTCCGAGGTCGGCATCAACTCGATCACGCCCTCGCGCGAATGCGAGGCGACGCGCGGCGTCTTGTCGAACAGCTCCCAGCGCCGGAAATCGGCTTCGATGACGTCCGTGAGTTCCACCAGCATGGTCTCGACGCCGATATGATGGACAAGCCGCATCATGTTCTCGACGCTGACGAAGGGAACGAGGGCTTTCTCCGATGGGAGCGGTGCGGACATGTCGGTTTCCTCTGCTGGCTGTGTGCCGGAAGGCTAACGACCGGAAATGTTGACCGAAAGAGCAATCTTGTGCCATTTCTGGCAGTCGATTGATCGATATGCACAGCAGAAGTGTGGAAAAAGTCAGATGACGATCGCAAAATACATGCCCGACGACCTTGATCGCCGGATCATCGGCCACCTGCGCGCCGATGGCCGGGCATCGCTCGCCAAGCTCGCCGATGCGCTCGGCGTCGCGCGCGGCACGGTGCAGAGCCGCCTCGACCGACTGATGGAGACCGGCACGCTGCTTGGTTTCACGGTTCGGGTCAGGGATGATTACGACGCGCACAGCGTGCACGCCGTCATGATGATCGAGGTATCGGGCAAGTCGACCACCCACGTCATCCGCAAGCTGCGCGGCTTCCCGGAGATGCAGGCGCTGCACACGACGAACGGCAACTGGGACCTGGTCGCCAACATCCGAGCCGCGAGCCTCTCGGATTTCGATCGCGTGCTGCGCGAAGTCCGCATGGTCGACGGCGTCTCCAACAGCGAGACGAGCCTGCTTCTCAGCAGCGTGTGAACGAGCCTTCGCCGGCCCGCTTACACCTCGAAGACGTCCTCGAAGGATTCCGGAAAGCTTTGGCGCGCGACCCGTTCGTCGATGACGAACATCGCCTCGTAGGACAGTGGATCGAAATCCTTGTCGGCCGCCACGACCTCGCGGCCGAAGAGCAGGTTGAGGCGGGCGGCGTCGAGATTGCCGCGCTCGAAGGGTTCTGCGCCGAAATGGTGCCAGAGCGCGTGCAGGAAGGCGGCGTCGATGCGGTGCTCGGCCGTGCCGGGGCGGGCGCGACGGGGCAACGCCTTGATCGGCGTCACCCCTTTCGGATTGGCGCGCCGGATGGTGAACTGCACGCCCGTACCCGGCATGCCGGACGGAAAGCCGCGGTGTTTCGTCATGTCGGGAAGGGTGGGCATCCGGTCCTCCTTACGCCTGGCCGATCTTGTCCTGGGTCTTCGTGTCGAAGTCCGAGGCGTCGTGGCGCTCATGCAGCTGCTCGGACGGATCGCCGTTCAGCCGGTTGACCATGCGGCCGCGCTTGACCGCCGGGCGGGCAGCGATTTCGGCCGTCCAGCGCTGCACGTTCGTATAGCTCTGCACGTCGAGGAAGGTGCCGGCATCGCCATATTGCTTGCCCTGAGCAAGGCCGCCATACCAGGGCCAGATCGCCATGTCGGCGATCGTATAATCGGCGCCGGCCATGAACTGGTTTTCCGCGAGATGGCGGTCGAGCACGTCGAGCTGGCGCTTCACCTCCATGGCATAGCGGTCGATGGCATATTTGATATGAACCGGCGCATAGGCATAAAAATGGCCGAAGCCGCCGCCGAGGAAGGGCGCAGAGCCCATCTGCCAGAACAACCAGTTGAAGGTTTCCGCGCGGGCGCGAAGCTCGCTGGGCAGGAAGGCACCGAACTTTTCGGCGAGATAGAGCAGGATGGAGGCGGATTCGAAGACGCGCACCGGCGCACCGCCACCCTTCGGCGCATGGTCCATCAGCGCCGGGATCTTGGAGTTCGGATTGGCCGCGACGAAGCCGGAGCCGAACTGCTCGCCATCCCCGATGCGGATCGGCCACGCGTCGTATTCGGCCTCGGCATGGCCGGCGGCCAGAAGCTCTTCCAGCAGGATCGTCACCTTCACGCCATTGGGCGTGGCCAGCGAATAGAGCTGCAGCGGGTGTTTGCCGACCGGCAGGTCCTTGTCCTGCGTGGGGCCGGCGATCGGCCGGTTGATGCTGGCGAAGGCGCCGCCATTGCCCTTGTCCCAGGTCCAGACCTTCGGAACTTCATAGCCGGCGGGGAAATTGTCGGCGGGGGATTTCTCGGTCATGAAATAGATCCTTGTCGTCGAAACAGCATGTCCTGACCGTTCTATAGCGCCCTTATGCCGCCTTCTGGAAGGCGCGTATCAGTTCGAAAGAATTTTTCGACGGTCAAACAAACAAACCGGCCAGGTGCGCTGGCCGGTTTGTTCGTCGTATTTCGAGGGCAAGGATGGCTAGCGAACACCCTTTGCGCGATCCCAGGCCTGCGTCCACATTTTGAGCGCTTTCTGGCTCAGCGCCTTCGGCAGGTGGAAGCGTTTCTGCGCTTCTTCGGAAGGGTAAAGGTCGGGGTTCGAGCGCAGTTTCTCGTCGAGCAATGGGAGGGCGGCCTTGTTGGCGGTGGAGAAGCCGGTTTCCGTGGCAGCGGTCGCAGCAATCTCGGGGCGCATCACGAAGTCGATGAAGGCGTGGGCGGCTTCCGGATGGGACGCGTCGGCGGGTATGGCGAGCACATCGGCCCAGACGAGATTGCCCTCCTTCGACAGTTTATAGGTAATCGTGAAGGGCTTGCCCGCCTCCTTCGCCCGGCTGCTGGCGATCAGCATGTCGCCGGAAAAGCCGATTGCCAGGCACAGGCCGCCATCGGCGAGGTCGTTGACATAGCTGGAGCTGTGGAACTTGCGCACATAGGGGCGGACCTTCGAGACGACCTCCACCGCCTTTTCCAGTTCGTCCTTGTCGGTCGTATCGGGATTGAGCCCCAGATAGATCAAGGCGAGGCCGAGCACCTGCTCGGCATCGTCGAGCATACCGACGCCGCAGGAGGCGAATTTTTCGACGACCGCGGGATCGAAGACCATGCGCAGCGAATCGACCGGCGCGTCCGGCATGATCTCCTGCACCTTCTCGACATTGTAGCCGACGCCGGTCGTGCCCCACATCCAGGGCACGTTATGGGCATTGCCGGGATCGACCGCGGTGGCGCGCTCCAGCACGACCGGGTCGATATTGCCGAAATTGGCAAGCTTGCTGCGGTCGAGCGCGCCCCAGACGCCGACCGGCAACTGGCGCAGGAAGTGCGGTGAGAGGTTGACGGTGACGAGGTCGTAACCTGACTTTCCCGTCAGCATCTTGGTCTCGACCATGTCGTTGGAATCGAACAGGTCGTAGGAGACCTTTATGCCCGTCTCCTTCTCGAAGGCCGCGATCGACGCCGCGCTGAAATAGGACTCCCAGGAGTAGAGGTAGAGAACCTTCTCTTCGGCCGAAACCGAGGTTGCCGTAAGGCATGCCGCAAGCGTGAGCCAGCGTTTCATCGTCTTTCTCCGTGCTGTTGGTTCGGTTGGTGCCGGACTGTCAGGCTGCTTTGTCCGAGAGCAGCCGCGCCGGTGTCGGCTGGAGCAGGGGGCCGTAGAGATCGGTGCGCCGGTCGCGGAAGACGCCCCAGCTGCGGCGCGCCTCGGCGATGGCGTCGAGGTCGAGGGCGGCGGTGATTACGCCTTCGGAAACCCGGTCGGCCTCGGCAAGCTTGGCGCCGGTGTGGTCGGCGATGAAGGAGGAGCCGTAGAAGGTGACCGCCGATGTCTTGCCCGCTTCGACGCCGATCCGGCTGGCCGCGATGACGGGCGTGAGGTTGGCGCCGGCATGGCCCTGCATAACGCGCTGCCAGTGGTCGCGCGAATCCCAGCCCGGATAGGAGGGTTCCGAGCCGATCGCCGTCGGATAGACCAGCACTTCGGCGCCCAGCAGCACCATGGCGCGCGCCGCCTCCGGGAACCACTGGTCCCAGCACACCCCGGCACCCACCTTGCCGGCCGCCGTTTCGAACACGCGAAAACCCGTATCGCCATCGGCAAAGTAGAATTTTTCCGAATAACCGGGGCTGTCGGGGATATGGCTCTTGCGGTAATGGCCGAGCACCTTGCCATCGGCATCGATCATCACGAGCGTGTTGAACAGGCGGGCACCATCGCGCTCGAAGAGGGACACCGGCAGCACGACGCCCGTCTCGCGGGCGAGCGCCGCCATGCGGGCGACGGTCGGGTGGCCCTGCAGCGGCCGGGCGCGGGCATTGTGGATTTTATCCTCGTCGACACAGAAATAGACGCCTTCGAACAGCTCCTGAAGCACAACGAGTTGGGCACCCCTTCGAGCCGCCTCGCGCACATGGGTTTCGAGCTTTTCGAGATTGGCCTCGATATCGTCAGTGCACGCAATCTGCACCGCAGCCGCAATCATGGAACGCATAGCTTCACCTCATTCGGGTTGTTGTTGCGTGACGCAGTGGATGCCACCGCCGTTTTCGTAGATGCGATCGACCTCAAGCTCGACGATGCGGCGGCCCGGATGCAGCCGGCCGAGCACGTCTGCGGCGCGCGCATCCGCCTTGCGATCGCCGAAGCGTGGAGTGTAGAGCGCGCCGTTGCCGACATAGTAGTTGGCGTAGCTGGTCAAAAAATCCTCGCTCGTCGAGCGAACGTCGGTGGCGGCGGGAATGGAGACGATCTCCAGCGGACGGCCCCTGGCGTCTCGCGCCTTGGCGAGGATCGCGAGCGCCTCCTCATGGGCGCGACCCCATTCCGACGTGTCGCCGGGATAGCTGCTGGCGATCACGATGCCCGGCGCGACGAAGCGGAACGACCCGTCGATATGCCCGTCGGTGATATCCAGCCCGCGCACACCGGGCACCCAGAGCACCGTTTCGACACCGAGCACCGCCTTGAGGCGCCGTTCGATTTGGGCGCGCTCCAGCCCGGGATTGCGGTTGTCGTTCACCCAGCAGCTTTCGGTGAGGAGCAGCGTGCCATCGCCGTCATATTCCAGGCCGCCGCCTTCGCCGCAGAGGCCCGCGTCGAGCCGCTCCGTGCGTGCTTGCTCCGCGATGCGGGCGGCAAGCTGGCCGTCGCGGGCGTGGACCTGCTTGCCGCCCCAGCCGTTGAAGTGGAAATCGACGGCCGCGACGCTGCCATCCGCCTTGCGCACGAAGACCGGCGCGCTGTCGCGGGCCCACATGTCGTCGGTCGGGATGTCGACAAGCTCGACCCTGGGGCCGCACAGGCGGGCGGCTAGATCGTGCTGGTCCGCCGCGGCGGCCATCGTAACGGGTTCGTTTTCCGCGATCGCGGCGGCGAGCCGGCCCAGTGTTTCCTGCACGCTTTCGAAATAGGCGCCCGAACCGCCGTAGAGCTTCGGCGTGCTCGGCCAGGCCATCCAGGTCCGTGCGTGGCGTTCCGATTCAGCGGGGACTGTGATCAAAGCTTTCTCCTCTGCGGCTCGGACCGGTATCTCGGGCAGGAGCGCCAGACCCGCCGCCGCCAGCACGAAGTGACGCCGGGTCAATGCCGCGGTCACAACGGCTGTTCCTGCGTGATGCAATGGATCGCCCCGCCGGCAGGAACCACGGCCCCGACGTCGACGGTGACGATGCGCCGCTCCGGAAAAGCGCGGGCGACGGCCGCCTTGGCCTCCTCGCCGGAGGGGCGGCCGAAGGTCGGCATCACGACGCCGCCATTGGTCAGTGCGAAATTGATGTAGGAGCGGGCAAAAACCTCGCTGGTCGCCTCGACGTCATAGGCCTCCGGAATGGGGATCACCTCGAAGCGGCGGCCGCGCGCGTCCGTCTGGCTGTTGAGGGCTGCGAGGTTGTCGGCAAGGATGCGGCCGTGCAGGTCGGCCGGGTCGGGATTGTATTCGAACATCACGACCCCGGGTTTCACGAAGCAGCACATGCCGTCGACATGGCCGTCGGTCTCCAGGTCGAGCGGATCGCCCGGCAGCCAGACGACCTTTTTCAGGCCGAGCATGCGCAGCAATTCCTGCTCCACCCAGGCTTTTGAGAGGCCGGGATTGCGGTTGGGGTGAAGAAGGCTCGTTTCGGTCGCAATCAGCGTGCCTTCGCCGTCGCAGGCAAGCGAGCCGCCCTCGCAGAACAGGAAGGAGCGCAGGATTTCCGCACCTTCATGCGCCAGAACATTGCCGGCCAACGCATCGTCGGCGTCGAAGGGCTCGTGTTTGCGGCCCCAGGCGTTAAAACGCCAGGACACGCCGGCGAGGCCGCCATCGCTGCGCTTGAGGAAGGTCGGGCCGGAATCGCGGATCCAGCAATCGTCGATCGGCAGGGCGACGACGTCGATGCCTTGGCCGAGATGGGCACGGGCGCCGTCGGCATGATCGGGGTGGGCCACCATGCTGACGTGCTCGAAATCCGCAATGGCGCGGGCGACATCGGCATAGGCCTGCTGCATTGCCGGCAGGCGATCGCCATAGAGGTCCTGCCGGTGCGGCCAGGCCATCCAGGTCTTGGCATGGGGCTCGAACTCACCCGGCCGGCGCAGTTTCACCGCCGTGTCCGGCCATGCTTTCGTATCCATGATTGACTCCTATTCATCTATGGCGCTCATTATCGGGGCGACAGAGGCCCGATACAAACGAGAAGCATTCCTGCTGATAGTGAATGGAATTCATGGATGCTGAAATTCCGGCATATCCCCCCGACCCAGTTCCTGAAGGGTTTCGAAGCGGCGGCGCGGCTGGAAAGTTTCAGCCGCGCGGCGGAAGAGGTCGGCCTCACGCAATCGGCCATCAGCCATCAGATGCGCCTTCTCGAAGGCCAGATCGGGCAGCCGCTGTTCCTGCGCATCGGCCGGGAGGTGCGCCTCACGGATGCCGGGCGCGACTATCACCGCACGGTGCGGCGTTGCCTGGAGTTGATGGAGGAGGGCTATCGGCGCCTGGAGCCTTATCGCAAGCCCGGCAGCGTCGTGATCTATGCGCCACGGGATTTTTCGCGGCGCTGGCTTCTGCCGCGCCTCCCGGCGCTAAAGGCTGCGGCACCCGCCTGCGAGCCCTGGCTCGACACCAGCGGGGTGCCGGTCGATTTCGAGACGATGGAAGTCGATATCGCCATCATCCACGCCCACGAGCCGCCGGCGGGCTGCGAAAGCCTGCTGATCGCCCGCGATCGTGTTTCCCCGGTCGCAGCACCGGCGCTCACGGCCACGCTGACCCAGCCCGCCGACCTGCTGCGGGCGCCGCTGATCCATGACGAGGGCCCCGTCGGCTGGACCGATTGGCTGGGGCATATGGGCATCGAGACGGCAACGGTCTGGAAGGGCGCTAATTTCAGCGACAGCGATATCGCTTTGGCGGCGGCGGAGCTTGGCCAGGGCGTGGCGCTTGCCAGCGCCCTGCTTGCCGAAGCGGCCATCGCCGCTGGCACGCTGGTTCAGCCCTTCATGGCCGTCATCGGCTCACCGCGCGCCTGGTATGCGCTTTCCAGCGAGGGGCGGCTCAGGGACGCCGATGTGCGGGATACCTGGCGCTGGCTCGAAGGGCTGGCCGAGGGCGCTTAGCCGAAGACGTGGGCCTTGCCGGTGACGTCGAGGCGCACGAGATTGCCGGCTGCGGGCAGCGCGACGCTGGAGGTCTTGATCAGGATCGGCGGCAGGGCGACGTCCGCCAGCGCCACGGCCACGGTGCAGATGGCGCCACCGAACTGCACATCCACCACGCGCCCGCCATTCTGCGGTGCGGCGGCATCGACGACGACGCGGATCTGTTCGGGCCGCAGCATGATTTCCGCTTTGCCCGCATGGTCGCTTTCGACCGCCACGCGCCCGAGCGCGCAGTCCGCGAAACCGTTGCGCACGATCGCCGGCAGCAGCACGGCATCGCCAAGAAACAGCGCCGTCTCCCGATCGCGCGGATGCTGGTAAAGCATTTGCGGCGAGCCCGCCTGAACCAGCCGCCCCTCGCGCAGCACCGCGACCTGGTCGGCGAAGGACAGCGCCTCCGCCTGGTCATGGGTGACGAGAATTGCGGTGATGCCGGCATTTTGCAGCACGCGCGCGACCGCCTTGCGCATGTTTTCACGCAGGCCCGTATCGAGCGCGGAGAAGGGTTCGTCGAGCAGCATCAGCCGCGGCCGGCGGCCGAGCGCGCGGGCCAGCGCTACGCGTTGCTGCTGGCCGCCGGAAAGCTGGTGCGGCCGGCGGGTCGCCATGGCGCCGTCGAGTTCCACCATTTCCATCAGTTCGGCGATTCGGCTTGCCCGGTCCGGGGCACCGCGCTCGAAGCCGAAGGCGATGTTGTCGGCGACGCTCAGATGCGGAAACAGCGCGCCATCCTGCGAGACGATGCCGATGCCGCGTTTGTGCGCCGGCACGCCCGCCGGTCCGTCGGCAAGCAGCGCGCCGTCGAGGCTGAGCCGACCGGAATCGGGAAACTCGAAGCCGGCGATGATGCGCAGGAGCGTCGTCTTGCCCGATCCGGACGGGCCGACCACCGCCGTGCGGCTGCCGGGTGGAACGGAAAGGCTGACCGCATCGAGCGCGCGCACGGGACCATAGCGCTTGCTGACGGTTTCGAGGTCGAGCAGCGTCATTGTCCGGCCGTCCGTTTCGATTGGGCATGGAGAAGAAGGGTAAGCGGCAGCGACAGGACCACCATCATCACCGCGTAAGGTGCTGCGGCGACATAGTCGATCTCGCTCGTCAGCGACCAGAAGCGGGTGGCGAGCGTCTCGACGCCATTCGGCGCCAGCATCAGGGTGGCTGTCAGTTCATTGGTGATGCCGAGCGCCACGAGGGCGACGCCGGCGGCGGCACCGGGGGCGGCGAGGCGCAGGGTGATCTGGCGCAGCGCCTGGGCGGGCGTGCGCCCGAGCGCCATCGCCGCGCGCTCCAGCTCCACCGGCGCCTGCGCGATGCTGGCGCGAAGCCCCACCATCGCACGCGGCAAGAACATCAGCACGTAGCCAGCGAGTAGCATCGCGAATGTCTGGTAGAGCGGCAGCAGGAAGCGAACGGTGATCGACACCAGCGCCAACGCCACCACCACGCCCGGCAGCGAGCCGACATAATAATGGCAGGCTTCGAGCAGCCGTTGCAGCCGGCCGGGGGCGCGCACCGAAAGCCAGGCCATCGGCACGGCGGCGATGGTCGCGAGGATGCCACCGGCAAGCGCCAGCACGATGGTCTGCGCCACCGCACCCGTCACCTCGTTGTTCCAGATATCGAGGCCGCCGATCCACAGCCAGCGGCCGAGTGTGAGCAGCGGCACGCCAAGGGTGAGGAGGGCAAGCCCGGCCGGCACAAGAAGGGCCGGCAGCGCAAGGCGCCCGAGCCGACGCCGGTCGACCGGCCGTGCGGCACCGGCACCAACACGCGCGTAACGCTCGTTGCCACGCACCAGCACTTCCAGCGCCAGCAGGAAGAGGCAGCAGGTGACCAGCACGCCGCCGATCATGTTGGCGGCGGGGCTGTTATAGGAGGACTGGAACTGGTCGACGATCGCGGTGGCCAGCGTGTCGAAGCGGATCATCGCGAAGAGACCGTATTCCGACAGCAGATGCAGGCCAATCAGCAGCGAACCGCCGCAGATGGCGAGGCGAAGCTGCGGCAACACCACGCGGAAAAACACCGCAACGGGCGCGAGGCCGAGCGAGGCGGCGGCATCCTCCACTGCTGGATCAAGTCGCCTAAGCGCTGCCGCCACCGGCAGGTAGAGAAAAGGGTAATAGGCGAGAACGGCAACGAAGACGCCGCCTGAAAGCCCGCGCATGCTCGGCACGAGGCTGACCCACGCATAGCTGTGCACGAAGGCCGGAACGGCGAGCGGGGTAATCGCCAGCCACGCCCAGAGCCGCGCACCGGGAATGTCGGTGCGCTCCGTCAGCCAGGCGAGCCCGACCGCGAGCGCGATCGACAGCGGAATGGTGATGACTTCCAAATAGACCGTGCTCAGAATCAGCTCGCCGATGCGCGGGCGGAAGACCAGGGTCTTCACCGTTTCCCAACCGACATCGTAGGTCACCCAGGCGATGAAGCCGAGCGGCACAAGGCTGAACAGCGCGACGAGCGTGGCAAGGGCGACCACCGGCACACGCGGAAGCAAGGCGGTCGCCCGCTTTCGCGCCGGCCACGCCCCGTTGAACGCTTCTGCTGTACTATCCTGCAACAAGGCCCATGCCTTCATGCCGTGAGAAAGGTCGGACGGCCGCTGGAACGGTCACCCGACCCTGCCGTAAGGATTTCTTGAGAAAAAGGCAATGGTTTGCAATTGAGGGCCGGGGGGCAAAACTCTATCGTCATGGGATGACCCTGTCCCACGCCGATAGAATCGAAGGCCCGCTGTTTTCGCGCCTCAGCCTCGCCTGGCAGTTCGCCGTTGCCGGTGCGGCCGTGCTGGTCGTTGGCATGGTGCTGATCGGCCTGTGGGTGACGAGCCGCATCGAGCGGGAGGCGGTGCGCAATGCCGGGTCAGTGACGGCGCTTTACGTCGACAGCATCATCGCGCCGCTGACCTCGGAGCTGACCTCCGCCGAAACGCTGAGCGAGGGCGCGCGAAAAACGCTGACCGAGACGTTGCAACAGGGCGCGCTCAGCACGCGGCTGTTCTCCTTCAAGCTCTGGCGGACGGACGGCACCATCATCTTCAGCAGCGAACCGAGCCTGATCGGAAAGCGCTTCGAGGTGTCGCCAAAGCTCGCTTCCGCGTCGGCCGGAACCGTACATGCCGAATTCGACCACCTGCATTCCGACGAAAACCGCATAGAGCGGGAGAGCCGGATTGCGATGCTGGAAATCTACAGCCCCATCCGCGAGGCCTGGTCCGGCGAGGTCGTCGCCGTCGCGGAATTTTATGAGAAGGCTGACGAGCTGCGGGCCGATCTCAACACGGTGCGCATGCAGAGCTGGCTTGTCGTCGCGGCCGTGACGGCCGGCATGTTGGTCCTGCTCTTCGGCATCGTCGCGCGTGGCAACCACCGGATCAAGACGCAGCGGCGCTCGCTCGACGAGCAGGTCGTGGAGCTCTCGCGCATGCTTGCCGTCAACCGCTCGCTGCGCTTGCGGGCGGACAGGGCCAACCAGCGCGCCGCTGCCCTGAACGAACAATATCTGCGGCGGATTTCGGCCGAGCTGCATGACGGCCCGACGCAGTTGCTCGGCTTCGCGGCGCTTCGGCTCGAAGCGATCAGCACCGGACGAGCACGCGATGACGATGCCTTGCGCGTCCAGCAATCCATCAACGCCGCAATCGAGGATATCCGCAACATCTGCCGTGGCCTCACGCTGCCCGAACTTGAGATGCTGAGCGGTAACGACGTCGCCCTTCGCGCGATCCGCGAGCACGAGACGCATTCCCGCGGCGCCGTTCTGGCGCGTATCGCGCCAGTGCATGTCGCGTCGCAGGCGGCCAAGATCTGCATTTACCGCTTCATCCAGGAAACCTTGAGCAATGCGGCGCGCCATGCCAAGGCAAGCCGCGTCTCGGTGGGCGTGGCGGAAGCGGGCGGCATGGTCGAGATATGCGTGGAGGATGATGGGATCGGCTTTGTTCGACGCCCGGACGACCGGGGGCTTGGCCTGACCGGTCTGGAAGAGCGGATCACCGGTCTCGGTGGCCAACTCGAAATCCAATCGGGTAGCGCCGGAACCATAGTGCGCATGAAAATTCCAGCCCATGACACCGACCATGCTTAGAATAGCGATCGCCGACGACCATCCGATCTATCGCAACGGGCTTGTGAGAAGCCTGGAGGACGAGGCCGATATCGTCGTGGTCGGCGAGGGCGCCAGTGCCGAGGATGCCGTTGCGCTCTACAGCGAGAAGAGGCCGGACGCGATCCTCGTCGACCTGTCGATGCCCGGCGGCGGCCATCTGGCGCTGTCCTCCATTCTGCAATGCGACCCCTCGGCCGCCGTGATCGTGCTGACGGCATCCGAAGAGCGCGATGATTTGCTCGCCGCCATCAAGATCGGTGCTCGCGGCTATGTGCTGAAGGGCGTCGATGCGCCGACCCTCGTCGATATCGTCAGGCGCGTCGTCGCCGGTGAGAGCTATGTGTCCTCCGGCCTTGCCGCGCGCATCCTCGTCGAGATGAAGGTGCCCTCCGAGGGGCCGGCACTGGCCGATGGCGATCCCTCGACGACGCTCGCCAGCCTCACGCCGCGCGAAGAACAGGTGCTGAGCCTCGTCGCGGCGGGAAACAGCAACAAGGAAATCGCCCGCCACCTGAATCTTCAGGAAAAGACCGTCAAACACAACATGACGCGCATCCTGCAAAAGCTGCGGGCGCGCAACCGCACCGAGGCCGCGATGTTCCTGCGCAATGCCCGCAACGGGCCATAGGGACTTAAGTCCGCATGGCACCGGCCGGCAGCGGAGTTATAAGTGGAGTGTGTTTGCCCAGTTTTCTGCGGCTGCCGATGAATTTCATATCGAAGGAGAACAACATGACGAAGTCGATCCGGATAACATTCGCAGCACTGTCGCTTCTCGCGGCCACCGGGCTGGGCTCCAGTGCCCGCGCCGAGGAGTTCCAGGAGCTCGTCGTCTACAACGCCCAGCATGAAGGGCTCGGAAAGGCATGGATCGAGGCCTTCACGGAGGAAACGGGCATCAAGGTCGTCGTGCGCAAGGGCAGCGACATGGAGTTCGCCAACCTGATCCTCCAGGAAGGCGACCTGACGCCGGCCGATGTGTTTCTCACGGAAAACTCGCCGGCCATGGCGCTGCTCGACCAGGAAGGGCGTTTCGCGCCGGTCGATAAGGAGACGCTCGACCAGGTTCCCGCGGAATACCGCCCGGCCGACGGCATGTGGACGGGCATTGCCGCGCGCTCGACGGTCTTCGCCTATGACAAGACGAAGCTCACCGAGGACAAGCTGCCGAAATCCATGCTCGATCTCGCCGACCCGGCCTGGAAGGGCCGCTGGGGCGCATCGCCCGCCGGCGCGGATTTCCAGGCGATCGTCGGCGCGCTGCTGCAGTTGAAGGGTGAGGAGGCAACGGCGTCCTGGCTGACGGCCATGAAGGAAAACGCCACCCCCTTCAAGGGCAACAGCACCGCCATGAAGGCGGTCAATGCCGGCGAAATCGAAGGCGCGGTGATCTACCACTACTACTGGTTCGGCGATCAGGCGAAGACCGGCGAAAACAGCAACAACGTGGTCCTGCACTATTTCAAGAATCAGGATCCGGGCGCCTTCGTCAGCATTTCCGGCGGCGGCATCCTGAAGACCAGCAAGCACCAGAAAGAAGCCCAGGCCTTCCTGAAATGGGTCACCGGCAAGGGCGGCCAGTCGATCCTGCGCGACGGCGATTCCTTCGAATATGCGATCGCCGGCGATGCCAATCCCAAGCTCGTGCCGCTGAAGGACCTGGACGCACCGAAGGTCGAAGCCTCCACGCTCGACAGCAAGAAGGTCGTGGAACTGATGACGGCCGCCGGCCTGCTCTAAAACATAAGCGCCGCAACTAACGGGAAGGGCGGAGAGATTCGCCCTTTTCAGCGTCGTTTCTGGCATTCGGCCCGGAACTCTCCCGGCGGCACGCCGAACTGTGCCTTGAAGACGCGGGAGAACTGGGTCTGGTCGCCGAAACCCCAGCGATAGGCGATCTCGGCGGCGGTCTGGACATTGTCCGGGTCTTCGAGCGCCTCCCGGCAGGCGGCGAGCCTCTGGTCGCGAATCCAGCTTCGCACCGTCTCGTTGGTGTCGCGGAACAGCTCGTGAAGGTAGCGGGTGGAGATGCCGCAGGCGCGCGCGATCCGGTCCGGGTCGAGGCGGAAATCCTGGAGATTGGCGCGGATATAGGCCTCGATGCGGGCGAGGTGGGCAGTGCGCACGGTTGAGTTGCCCGAGGCGAGCACCCGGTCGTCGGCCTTGATCGCCAGCACGAGCAGGTCGACGAGCTGGCGGCCGACCGTCGCCCGCGCCTCCTGCGTCATCCCGTCGAAACGGGCGGGCAGGAGATGCAGCATGTCGGTGAAGAGACCGCCGGCGCCATTGTTCGCCTCGAATTGCAAGGTGCAGAAGCGGTCGGGCGCGCGCATTCGGCCCCCAAGCGCATCGGCTTCGACCTTCAGCACCCACATGTCGGCGGCTTCCGCATGGCTGAACTGGTAGGGCTCGCTGCTGCGCTCCAGGAAGAACCCGCCCGGCCGGCATTTGACGTCGCGGCCGCCCTGGGAAAAGAACACTTCCGCCTTCGCCGGTACGGTGACGAGGAATTCCTCCTCGCGCGCGGCGCGGAAATGATGCGGCAGGCGCAGATATTGCAGCGCGTCGCAGGTGAGGCGCGAGATCGACACGTCGCCGAAGTCCCAGGTCGTCAGGTCGCCGGAAAACCCGTCGGCATCGCGAAAACGCAGGTCGAGCGGAAAATAGGCCGAGGCGATGGCCTCGTGCCAGTGGCGGCTGCGGTCCGGTGCGCGTGTCGCGCTTGTGGTGATGCTCGTCTTCATGCGGCTTCCCCTCTTGCAACAAAGGTATGCACATGGCCGCTGCCCGGCAATGAAAATGGCAGACTGTGCGTTCTGACGCAATTTGTTGTTCCCGCGCTGCAAAGACCGCTGCGGAAAACTCTGCCTAGATTGGGCCAGCTTCAACGGTGCGACAGATACCGGCGGCTCCGGGAACAGACATTTCGACCTATCCACGCGGTTTCCAGACCGTCGGTTCTCGCCCTCAACCAGCGTGAACACGATGCTTCATACCCAGACTTCGAAAGTAGACCCGATCACGCTCTCGGTCGTGCGCGGCATGCTCGAAACGACCCAGCGCGAAATGACGCTCGCACTCGAAAAGACCGCGCGCTCGTCGGTCTTCAACCTGGCGCACGACTATTCGACGGCGCTGTTCAATGCGCGGCCGGAAATGATCCTGCAGGGCCAAGACATTCCGATCCACCTCGGCTCGCTCATTCCAGCCATGAAGGCGGTTGCCGGCTTTTTCGGCGACGATATCCACGAGGGTGACCTGATCCTCCACAACGACCCGGCCTTCGGCGGCAGCCACGCCATTGACACCTGCATGTACAAGCCGGTCTTCTACAAGGGCGAACTGGTCTACTGGACCGTCTGCAAGGGGCATCTCACCGATATCGGCGGCCCGGTGCCGGCCGGCTACAACCCCAATGCGACCGAGATCTACGCCGAGTGCCTGCGCATTCCGCCGGTCAAGATCTGGGACCGCGGCAAGCCGCGCAACGATGTGCTCAACATGATCTTCACCAACATGCGGGCGCGGCGCGACCAGGAGGGCGACTTCCGCGCCCTTATCGGTGCCTGCCAGGTCGGCGAGCGCAATCTCATCGCCATGCTCGACAAATATGGAAAGGAGCAGGTGGACACCTGCGTCGACACGCTGCTCGACATGGCCGACCGACACATGCGCACGCTGATCGCCACCGTGCCGGATGGAACCTATGAAGGCGCGGCCATCCTGGAGGATGCCGGCCACGGTTTTGGCGATTTCGAAATCAAGGCGACGGTCACGATCACGGGAGATAGCTGCCATATCGCCATCGATAGCCCGCCGCAGATCCCCTATTTCATCAACTCCTACGAGGGCAATTCGCATTCCGGCGTCTATCTCGGCCTGATGATGTTTGCCGCCCTGCCGCCGCCCTACAATGAGGGGCTCTACCGCTGCGTCAGCGTCGATTTCGGGCCGAAGGGCACGCTGTGCAATGCGCAGGAGCCTGCACCGCACATGAATTGCACGACGACGCCGATGGAGACGCTGACGGACGCCGTGCGCCTCGCCTTCGAAAAAGCGATGCCCTCCAAGGTCTCCGCCTCCTGGGGCCATGCCAACGGCCTCAACATCGCCGGCCGCGATGCCCGCACCAACGAAGAGTTCGTGACCATGGTGCTCGCCACCATCATTTCCGGCGGCGGTGCGACGCCGAAGCAGGATGGCTGGCATGCGGTCGGCCCGGAATGCTGCTTCGGAGCGCTCACCTCCGGCGATGTGGAGCTGCTCGAATATTCTTATCCGATCATCATCCACCGCTATTCGCTGATGACCGATTCCGGTGGTGCCGGCAAATTCCGCGGCGGCTCGGGCACGGCCTGGGAAGTGGAACCGCTCAACGGCGACATGCTGTGCATCGGTTTTGGCGAGGGACGCCGCATCCCGGCGATGGGTGCTGCCGGCGCGAAATCCGCGGTGGTCGATACCAAGGTCGGGCGCGTCGAGCTGCGCCGCGACGGCGCGGTGCAGGTGGAGCGCAAGAACATCATCGAGACGATCAAACCGGGCCAGACCATCACCAACCTCAATCCGGGCGGCGGCGGCTACGGCGACCCGTTCGAGCGTCCGGTGGAGAAGGTGGTCTCCGACGTGCTGAACGGCCTCGTCTCGATTGCCGGCGCGCGCGCCGATTACGGCGTGGCGATCGCGGACCGGGAGACCCTTGAGGTCGACCGTGCCGAAACCGAACGGCTCAGAGCCACTGCGTAAGGAAGACGAAACATGACCCTGCATTCTTACCGCCTCGGCATCGACGCCGGCGGCACCTTCACCGATTTCGTCATCGCCGACCGCGCAAGCGGAGAGGTCAAGCTGTTCAAGGCGCTCTCGACTCCGTCTGATCCCACACGGGCGATCGAGAACGGCCTCGGCCTGATCGCCGCCGATCTCGCCCGACCGATCGAGGACATCATCGCCAATTGCGACCTCTGCATCAACGGCACCACCGTCGGCCTCAACGCGCTGATCACGCATCGCGGCGGCAAGACGGGGCTGATCTGCACGGCGGGCCACGAGGATTCCATCGAGATCCGCAACGGCCACAAGGAAGACGGCTTCCGCTACGATCCCGAATATCCGGCGGCGACCATGCTCGTGCCGCGCTATCTCCGGCGCGGCGTGCGCGAACGCATCCTCTCCGACGGTTCGGTTCGCACGCCGCTGCACGAGAAGGACGTGCGCGACGCCTGCCGGCTCTTCCTGAAGGAAGGCATCGAGACCGTCGCCATTTCCTTCGTCTGGTCGGTGCTCGACCCGCGGCATGAGGCGCGGGCGGGCGAGATCGTGCGCGAGATGATGCCGGATGCGATCCTCACAGTCGGCAGCGAGCTCTACCCGCAGGTTCGCGAATATACGCGCACCTCGACCGCCGTGACCAATGCCTATCTGGCGCCTGTCATGCGCCGCTACGTCGCCGCCGTCGATGCCTATTTCCGCAAGCTCGGCGCCAAGCAGCCGGTGCGTTATTTCCAGTCGAATGGCGGCCTGGCGGTTGGCCAGGTGATGACCGATCGCTCCGTCTACGCCATCAATTCCGGACCGGCATCGGCGCCGCAGGCGGGGCTTTATGCCGGTGCACCCTTCGATCAGAAGAACGTCATCACCGTCGACATGGGCGGCACGTCCTTCGACATCACGCTGACCCGCAACGGCCAGACCAACCTCAACAAGAACATCGACTTCCTGCGCTATCGCATTGGCGTACCGATGATTCAGGTCGAGACGCTGGGGGCGGGCGGCGGCTCGATCGGCTGGATCGATCCGCTCGGCTTGCTCCAGGTCGGCCCGCAATCGGCAGGTTCCGAACCCGGCCCCGCCTGCTACGGCCAGGGCGGCGTGGAGCCGACTACGTCGGACGCGAACCTCGTGCTCGGCTACCTCAATCCCGATGGGCTTCTCGGCGGCAAGCTGCCGCTCGATATCGAGAATGCGCGCACGGCGGTGGCAAGAGTTGCGGAGCCGCTCGGCATCTCCGTCGAGCAGGCGGCCTATGGCATGTTCGCGATCGTCAACAACAGCATGGTCAACGGCATCCGCCGCGTCTCGGTCGAGCGTGGCTACGATCCGCGGGATTTCGTGCTAGTGGGCGCCGGCGGCGCCACGGCCGCGCATATCACCGCGCTGGCGCGCGAGATGGGCATCGACACCATCATCCTGCCGAAACTCGCCTCGGGGCTCTGCGCCTTCGGCCAGATCATCTCCGACGTGAAGTACAACTACATGGCACCCGCGCCGGTGCGGCTCGACAATGCCGCCGCCTATGAGCGCATCGACAGCCTGTTCCGGGAGATCGAGGCCAAGGGTGTCGCCCATCTCGAAGCGGACGGCTTTGCACCGGACGCCATCGATATCAAGCGCTCGATCGACATGCGTTATGTCGGCCAGGTGCACGAATGCACGGTGGATATCGGCGCCTTCGCCATCGATGAAAGCACGATCGACCAGGTGAAGGACGCTTTTCACGCCCGGCATGAGGAACTCTACACCTATGCCGAACGCCACAGCGCGGTCGAAGTGGTCAACCTCGAATCCACCATCTACGGCCGCATCGAAAAGGTTCGTCCGCCGAAGCTCGCCGAGGGCGGCGGCGCGGAGCAGGCGCTGAAGGGTTTTCGCGAGGCGATCTTCGACCAGTCCGGCAAGGCCAGCTCCACGCCGATCTATGACGGCGGGAAGCTTGGGGCCGGCGCCCGCATCCACGGCCCCGCCATCATCGAGGAGGTGACGACGACCATCGTCATCGAGCCCGGCTGGACGAGCGTGCTGCACGAAAGCGGCAGCTACCTGCTGACACGAGCAAACTGACGGATCTACCTGAAACAAAAGAGGGGATTGCAATGGCAGGCAATGTATCGGCGACCGAAGCCGACAATTCGGACTTTTCCGGCGTGGCGGTGCCACCGAACGCCCGCATGCAGAAAGGCGGGCTGACCATGGCCTGGTGGGCGGTATGCAGCGCCGTCTTCTACATCGTGGTGGGCGCGGCGATGGCGCTCAACTTCGGCACGCGCAATGCCATCATCGGCATCGTGCTGTCCGTCGTGGTCTACGGCATCATCAATGCGGTGCTCAGCCGCTTCGCCATCCGCACCGGCCTTTCCGTGGCACTGTTCTCACGCGTGCTGTTCGGCAATGTCGGGTCGGGGCTTGCGACCCTCATCTTCTGCGCCACGGCGATCTACTATGCCGTGTTCGAAGGTTCGGTCATCGCGGTCGGCATCAACACCATCCTGCCGTCGATCTCCTATCCGGTCGCGGCGCTGATCGTGGTGCTCTACAGCGTGCCGCTGATCTTCGGCAGCATGCAGAGCTGGCTCGACAAGTTCAACGGCGTGCTGCTGCCGTTCTACATTCTCGGCCTCGTCGTCGCGGTGGCGCTCGCCATCAGCGAATATGGCTACAGCGACAAATGGCTGAACCTCGGCCCGGAAACGGGCGCGCCGGCCGGCGGCTGGTGGTCCTGCTTCGTCTATTACATGGGCGTCTGGGTGCTGATGATGTTCACCTTCGACTATGCCCGCTTCGGGCGCACGGAGGATGCCGGCTATCATGCCTGGTTCAATTTCGGCATGCCGTTCTATGCCATGGCGTTCCTCGTAAGCGGCCTCTTCGGCATGTTCATGATCGGCACGGTGCCGGATCTCGGCGCGCTCTCGGAGGTCAGCGTACTGCTGGCACTCCTGAAGCTCATGGGCATCTGGGGCCTGCTGTTCGTCTGGGTCACGCAGACCCGCATCAACACGGCGAACTATTACCTCGCCGCCGTCAACATGGAGGCGCTCGTCCAGCTCTTCGGCCGCTTGCCGTTCGGGCGCGTCGGCTGGGCCATCGCGGTCGGCGTCGTGGTCTATGTGCTCATGCTCGCGGACGTGTTTTCCTACCTGCTCCAGGCGCTCGCCTATCAGGGCATCTTCGTCGTCGCCTGGGTGGCGGTGGCGATGGCGCATATCCTGATCGACCGCTACAGCGCGCTGGTGGGGCAGGCGATCGAATACCGCTCCAGCCATGTGCCGGCCTTCAATCCGCTCGGCATCGGCGCCTGGTTCATCGCGGCCGCCATCGGCATCTGGCTGCATGTCTGGGGTGGCAGCTATGCCGAGCTTTCAGCGCCGGCAACGGCGGTCATCGCCTTCGGCATCTACGCCGCCGGACTGACGCAGGCGCGTCGCTCCTGGTTCCTCGCGGCCGGCTGACGATATGGACCGTGCCTCTCCGGAGGCACGGTTCCCGTGCTTTATGGTTGACGCTCTCGACGCGAACCTGTTGAAACGGTCCATCAAAAGCAGAAAAGGACATGCCGATGGAGCCGCGGTCGATTGCTCAGCTTTCCGTACTCCTGCAAGCGGGCGCGCTTGATCCCGTCGCGCTTGTGGAGGAAACGCTGGCCGCCATCGAGGCCTATGCCGATGCTTCACTCTTCACGGTTCTGCTGAAGGAGCGGGCGAAAGCTGAGGCCGAGGCTTCCCGCCGCCGCATTCGCGAAGGGCGCTCGCTCGGCGTGCTGGATGGCGTGCCGATTGCCTGGAAGGACCTTTTCGACATTCAGGGCCTGCCGACGACCGCCGGCTCCCGCGTGCTGAAGGACAGCGAGCCAGCAGGCGAGGATGCCGCCGTGGTGCAGGCGCTGGCGGGGGCTGGCATGGTCAGCGTCGGGCGCGTGAACATGAGCGAATTCGCCTTTTCCGGCCTCGGCATCAACCCGCATTACGGCACGCCGCGCAACCCGGCCTCGCCGGCGGGCGAACATCGCATTCCCGGCGGCTCCTCGTCCGGCTCCGGCGTTGCGGTCGCGGCTGGCCTTGTTCCGGTTTCCATCGGCACGGATACTGGCGGCTCGGTGCGCATCCCCGCCGCCTTCAACGGCATCGTCGGCTACAAGGCGACGCGCGGGCGCTATTCCATGAAGGGCGTGTTCCCGCTGGCTAAGAGCCTCGATGCGCTCGGGCCGCTCTGCCGCACCGTGCAGGACGCGATCTGGGTCGATGCGGCGATGCGCGGGCTGCCTTCGGCTGACGCGCTGCCACGCCCCGGCGTGGCAGACCTGTCCTTCGTCATTCCCGAGACGGTGTTCTTTGACGGCGCCGAGCCCGAAGTCGTCGCGGCCTTCGAGGCGGCCGTCGCGCGGCTGGCAAAGGCGGGTGCCCGCATCCGCCACCAGGCTTTTCCCGAATTCTCCGCGATCTTCGACCTGATGGCCAAACACGGCGCGCTTGTGACGGCCGAGGCCTTTGTGCTGCACCGCGAGCGCATCCAGGGACCGGCCGCGGCCGAGATGGACCCCCGCGTCGTCAAGCGCACGCTACTCGGCGAGAAGATCACGCTTGCCGATTATCTCGAAACGCTGGCCGCGCGCGACAGGCTGATCACGTCTTTCGAGGAGCGGCTTGGGCCGGAGAGCATCCTCATCAGCCCGACGCTCCCCCATGTCGCTCCGCAGATCCAGCCGCTGCTGGACGACGAGGACCTGTTCTTCCAGGTGAACGGCAAGACGCTGCGCAACACGCTGATCGGCAACTTCCTCGACTGGTGCGGCGTGTCGCTGCCCTGCGGCACCGGTGCTGCCGGCATGCCCGTCGGGCTGCTTCTGTCGGGGCCGAGGAATAGCGACGGACGGGTGCTTGCGGCCGCCTCCACGGTGGAAGGCCTGTTGCGCTAGGCGGGCACGGGTTCGGAGAAAACGGCTTCCAGCAGAGGGCCGCCGGGCATTTGCAGGAAGAGGCGGCGCTCGGCTATGTCCGCGAGATCCATCGGCGAATAGCGGATGCCGAGGCGATCGAGCTTCGCGCGGAAGGCGGCATAGTCCGTCATGCGCAGGCCGACATGATCGATGGCTTCTGCCGCATGATCCTGGCCGGCTCCATGGGACCCGATGATGTGAACGATCGGCTTGCCTTCGCTGTAAAGCCAGCAGCCCGGAATGTGCCGGATCGCCGCCGGCCGCTCGCCTTCCTCCAGATCGAAGACCGTGCGCATGAATTCCCGGGCACCTGCGATATCGCGGGTTCTGATGGTAACGTGGTCGATCTGCATGGCCGATTCCTTTCGACACTCAGATACGACCTCTGGATCGCTCTTATAATAAGGAGGCATCTGAAATCAGAATTCGGTTTCACCGTCGAATGGCGCTTCGTCCCGCGTGGGCTCAGTAATCGACCAGCAGCATTTCCGCTTCCGGCTCGCCGAAGCGCGGTTTGACGCCAAGCAGCGGCGCGACGCGGCGGATGATGGCCTGGATCATCGGGGCCGCCGTGGAGGCCGCCGTTCGCCCGCCGCGCTCGCCCGTGCGCGGCGCATCGATGATGGAGAGCACGATGTACCGCGGCTTGTCCATCGGGAAGGCGGCGACGAAGGCGTTGAAATTGATGTTCTTGGCGTATCGCCCGTTGATCACCTTGTCGGCCGTGCCGGTCTTGCCGCCGACGTGGAAACCCTCCACCTGCGCACCCCGGCCGGAGCCCTTCTGCCCGTTCCAGTCATAAAGGAAGCGCATCTCCGCGCTCGTCTTCTCCTTGATGACGCGGCGGGCGAGCGCCTGCGCCTCTTCCTTGGAGCGGGGCAGGAAGGTCGGCTGGTGGAGGTAGCCGCCATTCATCAGCGCCGCGGCCGCAACCGCCGTCTGCAAGGGGGTGGTGGCGACGCCGTGGCCGAAGGAGATCGTGACGGAGTTGATCTTCTTCCAGGTCTGCGGCTGCGTCGGCGTCGCGACGCCGGGCATTTCCGTGTCCAGCTTGGAGAGCAGGCCAAGCCGCGTGAGGAACTCCCGGTGCCCATCGATGCCGACCATGTCGGCGACCGCGGCCGTTCCGATGTTGGAGGAATACTGGAACACTTCGGGGATGGAGAGCGGGCGGTTCTTGCCCTTGAAGTCGCGGATGGTGAAGCCGCCCATGCGGATCGGGCGGGAAGCATCGACAACGGAATTCAGCGAGATCTTGCCCTCGTCCAGCCCCATCGCCAGTGTGAAGCTCTTGAAGGTCGAGCCCATCTCGAAGGTCGCGTTGCTGATGCGGTTGAACCAGCCCTTTTCATAGGCCTTGTCGACGGTGCCGTCCGGCAGCATGCGGGAGGGCTCGTTCGGGTCGTAATCGGGTACGGAGGCCATCGCCAGCACTTCGCCCGTCTCCACGTCGAGGATCACCGCGCCGGCGGCCTCGGCCTCATAGTCGGTCATCGCCCTTGCGACGACGTCGCGCACGATGTTCTGGACGCGAAGGTCGATCGACAATGTTACCGGCGCCAGCCGCGTGTCGTCGGTGAGGCCGGACGCGCGCAGGTCCGCAAGACCCTGCTGGTCCAGATAGCGCTCCATGCCCGCGAGGCCCTGGTTGTCGACATTGACGTGGCCGACGATATGCGACGCCGTGGCGCCGCCCGGATAGAACCGCCGTTTTTCCGGCCGGAAGCCGATGCCGGGAAGCCCGAGCGCCAGGATATCCGCCTGTTGCTTCGGCGTCAGTTGTCGTCGCAGCCACTGGAACGCGGTCTGGGAGCGGAGCTTCCTATGCGTATCGCTCCAGTCGATATTCGGAACGACCAGCGCGAGCTTTTCCACCACTTCGTCGGCATCGATGATGCGGCGCGGATCGGCGTAGAGCGAGACCATGTTGAGGTCGGTCGCGAGCAGTTCGCCATTGCGGTCGACGATGTTGGGGCGGGAGGCGACCGCATCGACATTGCCGCCGATCGAAGCGGACAGGATCGGCTCGGAAAGGCCGTATTGGAGGAGGCGCACGCCGACCGCGAGATAGATCGCGCAGAAGGCGGCGATCACGATCGCCACGCGCAGCCGCGCCTGTTTGCGGCGGCGCGCATTGGTGCCGATGAACGCCTCGCGCTCGGCATTGCGGCCCTGTTTGACAACGAAATGGGCGCGGCTTTTGAGCCGGATGACGAACGAAATCATTCCAACACCATTCCCCAGCGCCACGACGATCGAATGGCAGGACCCTGCATGCGCAAGGCCAGGAAACCAAGGAAAGAGTTGGTGAAGGGCGGTGCTCGATTAAATTTGCATTAATATACATTTAAAGTCGTGCTGGCCGTCTTAACGATCCGTTAGCCGCCTTGCCGGGGACTTTTCGGCATCGCTCTTCGACTCGTCCCTTTCGACACTGAGCGGGGGAAAAATCATGCAACTCAAATCACTGTTACTATCGTTCTGCCCGTAACAATATATCATACTGAGTCGACGCCTCTCCTTGCATGGCTTTGGATGGGCGCAGTCTTGGAATTAATTGAACGTGGCCTGTTAGAACGTCGTTTCGCCTTTGTTTGCGCTTAAGATTCGGCATGTGTTGCAGCCGGAGTCGGGGAACAAAACCCGCTCCTGATCCGTTTAATAACTGAGATGGCGGGCGACTACGACGGCGATATCGCCCGGCGACCGCAGGAGGGTTCTATGCGAACCAGTGGCAGCGATATTTTCGACCTTTTTTCAGAGACTTACGCAAGCGAAGCGCAAGAGGCGCTGAGCCTGCAGGAATATCTCCTAGCCTGCCGTGATGACAAGAGCATGTATGCCACGGCGCCTGAGCGCATGGTGGCGGCGATCGGCGAACCGAAGCTGGTCGATACCAGCGCCGACGAGCGGCTCGGCCGTGTCTTCGCCAACCGCACCATCAAGATCTATCCGTCCTTCGCCGATTTCTACGGCATGGAGGACACGATCGAGCGGATCGTCGGTTATTTCCGCTATGCGGCGCAGGGGCTGGAGGAGCGCAAGCAGATCCTCTATCTGCTCGGCCCGGTTGGCGGCGGCAAATCCTCCCTTGCCGAGCGGCTGAAGAAGCTGATGGAGCAGCAGCCGATCTACACGCTTGCCATCGACGGCAAGATCAGTCCGGTCTTCGAATCGCCGCTGGGCCTGTTCAGCCGCGATCGCATGGGCGAACTGCTCGAAGACAAATATGGCATCGCCCAACGCCGGCTCACCGGGCTCATTTCGCCCTGGGCGACCAAGCGGCTGGACGAGATCAACGGCGACATCTCGAAGTTCAGCGTCGTCAAGCTCATGCCATCGCGGCTGCGCCAGATCGGCATCGCCAAGACGGAACCCGGCGACGAGAACAACCAGGACATTTCCACGCTGGTCGGCAAGGTCGATATCCGCCAGCTGGAAAACTACAGCCAGGCCGATCCCGACGCCTATTCCTACAGCGGCGGCCTCAACCGTACGACGCAGGGCCTTCTCGAATTCGTCGAAATGTTCAAGGCGCCGATCAAGGTGCTGCACCCGCTGCTCACCGCCACGCAGGAAGGCAGCTACAACGGCACCGAGAATTTCGGCGCCTTCCCGTTCCAGGGCATCGTGCTCGCCCATTCCAACGAGTCCGAATGGCTGCAATTCAAGCACAACAAGAACAACGAGGCGTTTCTCGACCGTATCCTGGTGGTCAAGGTGCCCTATTGCCTGCGCGTCACCGAGGAGAGGCTGATCTATGAAAAGCTGCTGCGCGAGAGCGAGCTTTCCGCCAGCCCCTGCGCGCCGGAAGTGCTGGAGAATCTCAGCCGCTTCACCGTCGCCACGCGCCTTACGCCGCATGAAAATTCGCCGACCTACACCAAGATGCGCGTCTATGACGGGGAAAACCTGAAGGATACGGATCCGAAGGCAAAATCCCTGCAGGAATACCGCGATGCCGCCGGCGTCGACGAGGGCATGACGGGCGTCAGCACGCGCTTCGCCTTCAAGGTGCTGTCGGAGACCTTCAACTACGACACCAAGGAGGTCGCGGCCGACTCGGTTCACCTGATGTACATCCTCGAACAGGCGATCCGGCGCGAGCAGTATCCCAAGGAGGTCGAGGCGAACTATCTCGATTTTATCCGCTCCGAAATCGCCAGCCGCTATGCCGAGTTCATCGGCCACGAGATCCAGAAGGCCTATCTCGAATCCTATAGCGAATACGGCCAGAACCTGTTCGACCGCTATATTTCCTATGCCGATGCCTGGCTCGAGGACCAGGATTTCAAGGATGCCGATACGGGCCAGATCCTCAACCGCGAGATCCTCGACAGCGAGCTCTCGCAGATCGAAAAGCCCGCCGGCATCGCCAACCCCAAGGACTTCCGCAACGAGGTCGTGAAATTCACTCTTCGCGCCCGCGCCCGCAACGGTGGGCGCAACCCGGCCTGGACCAGCTACGAGAAGCTTCGCGAGGTTATCGAGAAGCGCATGTTCGGCCAGGTCGAAGACCTCCTGCCGGTCATCAGCTTCGGCTCGAAGAAGGATGGTGCGACCGAAAAGCAGCACGCCGAATTCGTTCAGCGCATGACCGAGCGGGGCTATACCGTGCGCCAGGTCCGACGGCTCGTCGATTGGTACATGCGCGTCAACAAGGCCGGCTAAGCGTACCGGATTTGGGGCTGGAGTAGGGGATGGCGCATGCCGAATTTCATCGATCGCCGGCTTAACCCGAAGGACCGGAGTCTCGGCAACAGGCGGCGTTTCCTGAAACGGGTGCACGACGAGCTGAAGCGCACGATCCGCGACAAGGTGAAGTCGGAGAAGATCGCCGATATCGACGCCGCGCACGGCGTTCCCATTCCCAAACGCGGCGCGGACGAGCCGAGCTTCCAGCATTCGGGAGGCAGCGGCGAGCGCAATTATGTCCTGCCGGGAAACGAGGTCTTCTCGCCGGGAGACCGCATCCGCAAGCCGGAGGCGGGCGCCGGAGGTGGTGGTGGACGCGGTCGGGGGCGTGGCGAAGATGCGGACGACTTCCTCTTCGTGCTGTCGCGCGAGGAGGTGCTTGACCTCTTCTTCGAGGATCTGGAGCTTCCCGACATGGTGAAGCTGAACCTCAAGGAAACCGTCACCTACAAGTCGCACCGCGTTGGCTTCACCACATCGGGCACGCCGAGCAACATCAATGTCGGGCGGACGATGCGCAACAGCTTCGGCCGGCGCATCGCCCTGCGGCGGCCGGGCGAGAAGGAGATCGCGGCGCTTAGCGAGGAGATCGCCGCGCTCGAAGCCGCGGCGGAGCCTTCCCGCCAGCAGCGCCAGCGGCTGAAGCAGCTTCGCGAGGACCTTGACCTGCTGGAACGGCGGCGCCGCCGGATCGCCTATGTCGATCCCGTCGATGTGCGCTTCAACCGGTTCGAACGCCAGCCCCTGCCCAATGCGAGCGCCGTGATGTTCTGCCTGATGGACGTCTCCGCCTCGATGGGCGAGCGCGAGAAGGATCTTGCCAAGCGCTTCTTCGTCCTGCTGCACCTGTTTTTGAAACGCCGCTACGAGCGCATTGAAATCGTGTTCATTCGCCACACGGACGAGGCGCGGGAAGTCGACGAGGAGACCTTCTTCTTCAGCAAGCAGAGCGGCGGCACGGTCGTTTCCACCGCGCTGGAGGAGATGGTGCGCGTCATCACGGATCGCTATCCCTCGAATATCTGGAACATCTATGCGGCCCAGGCGTCCGACGGCGACAATGCCAGCGGCGATTCCGAGCGCTGTGCCACGCTGCTGCGTGATACGCTGATGAAGCTCTGCCAATATTACGCCTATGTCGAAATCATCGACGAGCGCGAAAGCGAGATCTTTGGCACGACGGACAACGGCACGTCGCTGTGGCGGGCCTATCGGACCGTCGACGGTGCGGTGCGGAATTTCCAGATGACGCGCATCGCGCGGCCCTCGGACATCTATCCGGTCTTCCGCAAACTCTTTGCCCGGAACCAGCCCGACCAGCTGCGCCGGTGAAGGAGGAACGGATGGCAAAAGAGCCGGTTTCCACCCTGCTGTTCGAAGGTTCCGAATGGAACTTCACGACGCTTTCGCGCGCCTACGAAGCGATCAAGGAAATCGCCATCGGCGAGATGGGGCTGGATGTCTATCCGAACCAGATCGAGGTCATCTCCTCCGAGCAGATGCTCGATGCCTATTCGTCGGTCGGCATGCCGCTGATGTATCAGCACTGGTCGTTCGGCAAGCGCTTCGTCTTCGAAAACGAGCTCTACCGCAAGGGCAGGCGCGGGCTCGCCTATGAACTGGTGATCAATTCCAACCCCTGCATCACCTATCTGATGGACGAAAACACCATGCCGATGCAGGCGCTGGTGACCGCGCATGCTTCCTTCGGCCACAACCATTTCTTCAAGAACAACTACCTGTTCCGCCAGTGGACGGATGCCGGCGCGATCCTCGGCTATATGGACTTCGCCAAGAAATACATTGCCAAATGCGAGGAGCGGCACGGCCTTGCTGCCGTGGAAGAAATCCTCGATTCGGCGCATGCCCTGATGGACCAGGGCGTGTTCCATTATCGCCGGCCGCCACGGCTTTCATCGGAAAAGGTCAGGGAGCGGGCGCGCGAACGGCTGGAATACGAGGAGCAAACCTATAGCGACCTGTGGCGCACGCTGCCGACGGCGACTGGCAGCGTCGGCGTGGAGGAGGCAGAGCGCGAGGCCGGCGAGCGCAAGAAGGTCCTGAACCTTCCCGAGGAGAACCTGCTCTACTTCCTGGAGAAGCACAGCATCATCCTGGAGCCCTGGCAAAGGGAAATCCTCCGGATCGTTCGCGTCATCGCGCAGTATTTCTATCCGCAAGGCCAGACCAAGGTGATGAACGAAGGGTGCGCGACCTATGTGCACTATACGATCATCAACCGGCTGTTCGATCAGGGCCGGATGAGCGAGGGTGCCATGCTGGAGCTGCTGGCAAGCCACGCCAATGTCGTCTTCCAGCCGAACTTCGACGATCCCCGCTTTTCCGGCATCAACCCCTATGCGCTGGGCTTTGCGATGATGCAGGACATCGAGCGCATCTGCACGGCGCCGACGGCGGAGGATCGCGACTGGTTTCCCAACATTGCCGGCAATGGCGACTGCATGGGCACGCTGAAGGATGCGTGGGAGAACCACCGTGACGAATCCTTCATCCTGCAATATCTGAGCCCGGCGCTGATCCGGAAATTCCGCCTGTTCCAGCTCTCCGACCGCTCGGCCGACACGTTTTGCGAAGTCGCCTCCATCCATGACGAACGGGGCTATTCCGCCGTGCGCGCCGGCCTTGCGCGCAACTACGATCCGGGCGCGAACCGCCCGGATATCCAGGTCATCGATGTCGACCTGCTTGGCGACCGGCAGCTTCGCCTGCGCCACCGCATCAAGAACGGCATCCTGCTGGATGAAGGCCGGCGCGATGCGACGTTGACCCATATCCGCCGGCTCTGGGGCTATGACGTCAGCCTCGCCGGCGTCGACGATGCGACCGACCGGGTCGTCTACGAGTGCTCCTCGAAGGTATCGTGACTCACAGCGTTCCCATGCCGCCGTCGATCATGATCTCGCTGCCAATGGTGTAAGCGGCTTCATCAGAGGCGAGGAAGACCACGGCCTTGGCGATCTCCGAGGGCGTGCCGAAGCGGCCGGCCGGAACCAGGCCCTTGATGCTCTCGGCGACGTTCTTGAGGTCGGCCTCGTTGAAGCCGAGCTTGCCGTAAAGCGGCGTCGAGATGGGGCCGGGGCTGACGGCGTTGACGCGGATGCCGCGGCCGATCAACTCGCCGGACAGCGTGCGGATCAGTGATTGCAGCGCGGCCTTCGAGGCGGCGTAGACGCTGGAATTCGGCATGCCGATATGGGCGTTGACCGAGGTGTTGAGTACGATTGAGGCGGGGTTGGCGAGGATCGGCAGCAGCGCCTGCACCAGGAAATAGGGGCCTTTGACGTTGATGTCGAAGACGCGGTCGAAAGCGGCTTCATCCCAGGCATCGACGGGCTTCAGCAGCGCGACGCCGGCATTGACGAAGAGAATGTCGAGGCCGCCGAAGGCCTCGTTGATGGTTGCCGCCACTTGGCTCTGGCCTGCGACGTCGGCGGCGTCCGCCTTGATGACGAGGGCGCCGTCGTCGAGTTCCTTGCGCGCGGCCTCTAGCGTTTCCGGATTGGTGCCGGTGACGGCGACGCGGGCGCCTTCAGCCAGGAATTGACGCGCCGTTTCCAGCCCGATGCCGCTGGTGCCGCCGGTGATGAGGGCGCGTTTTCCGTTGAGCCTGTCCATGATCGTTGTTCCTTCGGGTTATATTGCTGTTTGCTGAAGACGAATATGGCGCAGGCTGCGCGTTCGCACTACAATGCCAAAGGCAGATCTATTTTCCGGAAAAACCGAACGATGAAACTCGACGGCATAACAAGTTTCGTGGCGGTCGCCGAAGCGGGCTCGATCAGCGAGGCGGCGCGCACGCTGCGGCTGTCGAAATCGGTGGTGAGCGAGAGGCTGGCGGAGCTGGAGCGCAGCCTCGGTGCCACGCTGCTCCACCGCACCACGCGGCGAATGTCGGTGACGGAGGATGGCGCCGCCTTCCTCGAACGCGCCACCCGCATCCTCAGGGAAGTTTCGGAAGCGGCAACCGATCTTGCCGAACGGCGCGGCACGCTTGCCGGCCCGATGCGGATTTCAGCGCCCGTCACCTTCGGCCGGCTGCATCTCGGGCCGGCGCTCTTTCCGTTCCTGGCGGCCAATCCGAAGATAGAAATGTCGCTCGACCTCGACGACCGCCGCGTCGACATCGCCTCGGGTGCCTATGACGGCGTGGTGCGCCACGGGACGATCGATGATTCCCGCCTGATGGTGTGGCGGCTGGCACCGAGCCGCCGCGTTCTGGTCGCCTCCGGCGACTATCTCGCCAGCCACGGCACACCGGCGACGATCGCCGAACTGGACGGGCACAAGGGCGTTTTCTACACGAACCGCGGCGTGGCGGACTGGCGCTTCGCGACGGCTGACGGCATCGAGATCGTCCGGGCACGGGTCGGCTTGCGGGTCAACAATGGCGACATGCTGCGCGACGCGGCGGTCGCCGGGCTCGGCATTGCGCTGCTGCCGCTGTTCATTGCCGGGCCGGATATTCGCGCCGGCAACCTGAAGCTCATCGATGTCGGCGTGCGGCCGAGCCCGGAATTCATCTATCTCGCGCATCCGGAAGGACGCCGCTCGTCCGTCAAGCTTCGCGCGCTGGCGGACCATCTCAAGGCGGCCTTCGGCGATCCGCCCTATTGGGAGGAGGGGGCGGGCTGACATGCGGCCCGATTGTTCGGTAAAGCCGGAAGCGAGATCCGCCGTTGGTTGGCTAATTCGAACGACGGTTCGGTGATAGTCATGCTTCACCAACGGGCTGAAAGCGGCGGTCGATCGGATCGCCTTCCCGGTAGGTGGGAGACCAAAATGTTGAAAACCATCCTTGCCTTGGGATTGCTCGTCTTTGCCGCGCCTGCCGGCGCCGAGGTCCCCGATTTTCCGGCTTCCTTCGAGACGCAGGAGATCACCACCAACGGCGCCACCATCCATGTCCGCGTCGGCGGCGCGGGGCCGGCCGTGGTCCTGCTGCACGGTTACGGCGAGACCGGCGACATGTGGGCGCCGATGGCGGCCGATCTTGCCCGCGACCACACGGTCATCGTGCCGGACCTGCGCGGCCTCGGCCTATCCTCCAAACCGGAAAGCGGCTTCGACAAGAAGACGCAGGCCGGCGACGTCGCCGGTGTGCTGGATGCGCTGAAGGTCGAAGAGATCGACCTTGTGACGCACGATATCGGCAACATGGTGGGCTTTGCCTTCGCCGCCGCGCATCCCGACCGGACGAAACGCTTCGTGCTGATCGATGCGCCGGTGCCGGGTGTTGGCCCCTGGGAAGAGATCCTGAAGAACCCGCTGCTGTGGCATTTCCGTTTCGGCGGGCCGGACATGGAGCGCCTCGTCGCCGGCCGTGAACGCATCTATCTCGATCGCTTCTGGAACGAGTTCTCGGCGACGCCCGCCCGCTTCACCGAAACGTCGCGCGAGCACTATGCCAAGCTTTATGCCCTGCCGGGCGCCATGCATTCGGGCTTCGCGCAGTTCGCGGCCTTCGATCAGGACGCGATCGACAACCGGGCCTTCCTGGCTGCCGGCGGCAAGCTGACGATGCCGGTGCTGGCGATCGGCGGTGAGAAGTCGTTCGGCCCCATGATGGCGACCGTGATGCGCGCCGCCGCCAGCGACGTGACCGAGGGCGTAGTGCCCGATTCCGGCCATTGGATCATGGAAGAAAACCCCGAAGCCACGACGAAAATGGTCCGGGCGTTTCTCGACAAGGCAAACTGATCCCGGCCGGAAAATGACCCGTCCTTCGACCTCCGCCCGGCCGGGCGGGGGTTTTGCGGCGCACTGTCACAAAAACATCATGCGGGCTTCCTAATAAGTTCTGGTGGCGGGATAAGACCGGTCGATCGACTGGCTTGGTGACCTGCCGCGCGTCCGGGCAAATGGATTCCGATCATGTTCGAAAACGATCATCTGAGCCGCATCAAGGCAGAAATCGCCGACAGCTTCGACGAGGAGCTGGAAATGCAGATGGAAGAGGAGCAGCTGGACGCGCTCGTCTCCGAGGGCATGTCCGAACCCGCGCCGCAGACGATCGAGCGGCGCATCTATTTCCGCGAGCTGTTCCGTCTCCAGCATGAGCTGGTGAAGCTGCAGGACTGGGTGCAGCACAACAAGCTGAAGGTCGTCGTGCTGTTCGAAGGCCGCGATTCCGCCGGCAAGGGCGGCGCCATCAAGCGCGTCACGCAGCGTCTCAACCCGCGCGTCTGCCGCGTCGTCGCCCTGCCGGCGCCCACCGAGCGCGAGCGCAACCAGTGGTATTTCCAGCGGTACGCCGCCCACCTGCCGAGCGCCGGCGAAATGGTGCTGTTCGACCGCTCTTGGTATAACCGTGCCGGCGTCGAGCGCGTCATGGGCTTCTGCAGCGCCGAAGAGCTTGAAGAGTTCTTCCGCTCGGTGCCGGAATTCGAGCGCATGCTGGTGCGCTCCGGCATCATCCTCATCAAATACTGGTTCTCGATTACCGACGACGAGCAGGAATTCCGCTTCCGCATGCGCATCCACGATCCGCTGAAGCAGTGGAAGCTTTCGCCGATGGACCTGGAAAGCCGCGTCCACTGGGAGGATTACACCAAGGCCAAGGAAGAGATGCTGGAGCGCACCCACATCCCCGAGGCGCCATGGTGGATCGTCGAGGCGGTGGACAAGAAGAAGGCGCGGCTGAACTGCATCGCCCATCTCCTGACGCAGGTTCCCTATCAGGACGTGCCGAAGGCCCCGATCGAGCTGCCGGAACGCGTGCGCAACGACAACTACATCCGCCATTCCCCGCCGGACGACATGTATGTGCCGGAGGTCTACTGACATACCGGTAAGGACACGGATGGAGCATTTTATTTGAATCTCCTCCCTGAGATGGACAAGGAGCACCCGCCGGGCCTCATCGGCGCCTGGCGGGCGCGTCCCGGCGAACGCGTAGTGCCGCTTGCGCCCCAGGAAATCGGTCCGGCGCTCGGCGCCGAAGACGGCTGGGTCTGGCTGCATGTCGATCTCGTTGACCAGCGCATGCAGGGCTGGCTCGCCGGCCATTGCCCCTTGCCCGCGGCCGCGCGCGCCATCCTCGACGGACATGACGAAAGCCTGGTGCTCGGCCAGGAGGCCGGCACGCTGCATGGCGTCGTCGCCGACATGCAGATGGACATGGACCGCATGTCGACCACAATCGGCCGCATGCATTTCGCGCTCACCGACCGGCTGCTCGTCACCGGCCGGCGGCATCCGCTGGAGGCGGTGGACCGGGTGCGGCGATCCTTCGCCGAAGGTTTTTCGCCCGCAACGGCCTGCGAGCTTTTCGAGGGCATCGTCGCGGCCTTCTGCAAGAACACCAATCTTAGGCTCAACGAGGCGACCCGGCTGCTCGACGCGGTGGAAGACCGCATTGTCACCGAGCGGCTGAGCGACGAGCGCCGCAGCCTGAAGGAAGTCCGCCGGCTGGCTGTGTCGCTGCATCGACCGGTGGCGGGCATGGTAGCACTGTTCGAGGAGGAGGACCGCGAGGACTGGGCGCTCTCCGAGGCTACCCATGCCGTGCTGCACCGGCTTTCGTTGCGGCTGGAGCGGCTCGACCGCGAAATCGTCATGGTCAACGATCGTGCCCGCCTGCTGCAAGAAGAAATGGCGGCGGAACTGGCGGACGAATCGAACCGCAGCCTGCGGGCGATGGCGGTGATGAGCGCGCTGCTGCTGCCCGGCACGCTGGTCGTCGGCGTGTTCGGCATGAACACGGCCGGATTGCCGTTCAGCGTGGGTGAATCCGGATTCGGCTGGGCGATGGCGCTCGGCGTCGGCGCCACCGCGCTGTTCTACTGGCTGCTGCGCCGTGCCGGCATCAGCCTGCGGTTCTGATCGTCCCGTCTTGCCTTGTTTGGCCTATTCGGCGGCGACGATGTGGAATTCCCGTGCGCCGTCGCATTTCTTCGCGCCACCCATGATGTAGATGAGACAGCTCGTGCGCAGCAGCGAGGCGAAATTCGACACCGAACCATTGATTTCCAGCGCCTCGTCATAGAGCGTCGAGAGGAAGCGGGATGTCGACTGACCCTGGCCTATGGCCATCTCGTCGATCAGGTCCCAGAAGGCTGCTTCGATCTGGATGCTCGTCGAATGGCCGCCGATCCGCACAGAGCGGTTGACAGGCCGATAGCGTTGCGGGTCCTGGCCCGCAAAGACCTCACACATGGTTTATCCTCCAGTCTTGTTTTTATACAGGCGATTATGCGGCGGCCCTTGAATTTGGTCAAATCATCCTGTGTCGCCCTGAAACAAGAAAAATCCTTCGCATAAAACTCCAGAAATGAAAAACGACGTGCGGTAATGGGCTGCTACCCACGGCGGTGATTCCAGGCGCAATCTTCCCTCCACAAGTCGAACTGCAAGCAGGGGAAGGCAGCGTGGCAAAGTCCATTCATTCGATGATCCGCGTTCTGGATGAAGACCGGTCCGTGGATTTCTACAACAAGACCTTCGGGCTTGCGGTCGCCGACAGGCTCGACTTCGAGACCTTCACGCTCGTCTACATGAGCAATGCCGAAAGCGAATTCGAACTCGAACTGACGATCAACAAGGGCCGCACCGAGGCCTACAATCTCGGCGACGGCTACGGCCACCTCGCCGTGTCGGTTTCCGACCTCGACGGCGAGCACACCCGCATCTCCGGGCTCGGCTTCACCACCGGCAAGATCGTCGAGTTCAACCGCGATGGCGGCCTGCTTGCCCGCTTCTTCTTCGTGACGGACCCGGACGGCTACAGGATCGAGGTCCTGCAACGGCACGGCCGCTTCAAATGAACGGGCTGGCGGCCGGAGGAGGGCCGCCGGTCTCAAACGCAAAGGGAGGAACCTGACATGACGACGATCTACGAGCAGCGCCCGGGACTTTCCCGCCGCGAGCTTTTGAAGCGCGGCACGATCGGCGCGGCACTCATCATCTCCGGCAGGGCGGTGATCAGTCCCGACAAGGCCTGGGGTATGGAGACGACGGCGCTGAAGCCGGAAACGATGGCGACGCTGATCAAGCTCGCCCGCGACATCTATCCGCACGATACGGTCGCCGACCGCTTCTACGCCATCGCGGTCAAGGGCCACGACACCAAGGCCGGCACGGACGCTGCGCACAAGGAACTGATCGAGGCGGGCATCGCCGATCTCGACAAGCGGGCCGGCGAAGGCGGTTATCGTGCCCTCGGCTGGGAGGATGATCGCGTAAAGATCCTGCATGACATCGAGAGCACGCCCTTCTTCCAGGCGGTGCGCGGCGACCTCGTCGTCTCCTTCTATAACCAGAAGGAGCTGTGGCCGCATTTCGGCTACGAGGGCGAATCCTATTCCAAGGGCGGTTATATCGCCCGCGGCTTCGACGACATCGAATGGCTTTGACGGCGGTCTGACGGAACGCGCCGGAGGAGGCGCGACCGCGGCGTTGACGCCGACCGCACATGTTTCGGGAGGAAACCATGGCAGCTCCTTATGATCTCAACGACGACAGCGTGGTCGTCATCATCGGCTCAGGCGCCGGCGGCGGCACGCTGGGCAATGAACTGGCGCAGAAGGGCATCGACGTCGTCGTGCTTGAAGCCGGTGCGCGCATCGAACACGAAGACTTCATCAACGACGAGTGGGACAGCTTTTCCCAGCTCGCATGGCTCGACCACCGCACGACCGGCGGCGGCTGGCGCGTCTCGAAGGATTTTCCCAACCTTCCGGCCTGGATCGTCAAGGCCGTGGGCGGCACCACGACGCACTGGGCGGGCGCCTCGCTGCGCTTCCAGGAGCATGAGTTCAAGACGCTCACCAACTACGGCAAGGTCGAGGGCGCGAACCTGCTCGACTGGCCGGTGACGCTGGCCGAACTTGAGCCCTACTACGCCAAGGCCGAAGACAAGATGGGCGTGACCCGCACCAACGGCATCGAGGGCCTGCCCGGCAACAACAACTTCAAGATCCTGAAGGCCGGCGCCGACAAGCTCGGCTACAAGGAATGCCACACCGGCAACATGGCGATCAACTCGGCCGACCGCGACGACCGCATGAGCTGTCAGCAGACCGGCTTCTGTTTCCAGGGCTGCAAATGGGGCGCCAAATGGTCGACGCTCTACACGGAAATCCCGAAGGGCGAGGCGACCGGCCGGCTGGAGGTGCGGCCGAATTCCCACGTCGTCAAGATCGAGCATGACGACAGCGGCAAGGTGACGGCCGTGGTCTATGCCGACAAGGACGGCAAGCTGCAAAGCCAGAAGGCCCGCATCATCTGCGTCGCCGGCAACTCCATCGAAAGCCCGCGCCTCTTGCTCAATTCCGCATCGAGCAAATATCCGGACGGGCTTGCCAACTCCTCCGGCCAGGTCGGCAAGAACTACATGCGCCACACGACGGGCTCGGTCTACGCCGTGTTCGAAAAGCCGGTGCATTTCTACCGCGGCACCACCATGGCCGGCATCGTGCGCGACGAGGCGAAACACGATCCGTCCCGCGGTTTCGTCGGCGGCTACGAGTTGGAGACGCTGGCGCTCGGCGTGCCCTTCATGGCGGCCTTCCTCGATCCCGGCGGCTGGGGCCGTCCCTTCGCCTCGGCGATGGACAGCTATGCCAACATGGCGGGCCTCTGGATCGTCGGCGAGGACATGCCGCAGGAACAGAACGCCGTAAAACTGCATGGCGAGCTGAAGGACAAATATGGCATGCCGATCCCGGACGTCTGGTTCACCGACCATCCGAACGACGTCGCCATGCGCAACCACGCCTACAAGCAGGGCGAGGCGCTCTATGCGGCGGTCGGCGCGACACGCAGCTTCCCGACGCCACCCTATCCCTCGACGCACAATCTCGGCACCAATCGCATGAGCGAGAAGGCGCAGGATGGCGTCGTCAACAAATGGGGCCAGACGCACGACATCAAGAACCTGTTCGTCTCGGATGGCAGCCAGTTCACCACGGGGGCGGCGGAAAACCCGACGCTGACCATCGTCACGCTCGCCATCCGCCAGGCCGACTATATCGCCAAGGAGATGGGGGCCGGCTCGATCTGAGGTTTACCGCGATCCTCCCCGGTCGCCTCCGGGCGGCCGGTGATCGCGTGCGGCTCCATCGAGCCGTGCCACCTCTGGCCGGCTTCGGCCGGCCACCTTTTGCCGTCCTTCCACGCGGAGCCTATCGCTGCATGAAAATAATCGCCGTCCTCGCGGGCCTCGCCTTGCCCTTCGCCGCACATGCCGCGGAAGGATCCGCGGAAGCGGGCGCCGTCGTCTTCAAGAAGTGCACCGCCTGCCACAGCGCCGACAAGCCGACGAACAAGGTCGGCCCGCATCTCGTCGGCATCGTCGACCGCCCCGCCGCCTCGCTTGCCGACTACGGCAAATATTCCGACGCGATGAAGGAAGCCGCGGCCGGAGGCCTGAAATGGGACGAGGCAACGCTCGCCGCCTATCTCGCCGGCCCCAGGAAGATGATCCCCAAGACACGCATGGCCTTCACCGGCCTGAAAGCCGGTGACGCAGCCGACGTCATCGCCTATCTCAAATCCCTAGAGCCCTAGTTGCCCGCAGCGGCGCAGGCATTGCGAAAATGATCAGCCGGGAAGTTCTCATGACTGCCCCGCGGGAGACTGGCCTTCAGCTTTCGCTTCGTTCTGCTCGAAATAGGGCGCGAACAGCCTTCCGAGTTCGCTGAGGTCCAGCATAACGCGCCGCAGGTGCAACTGCATGATCTCGCGGGCCTTCTCCGTGTCACGGGCCATCACCGCCTCCAGCACGCCCTGGTGATCCTGCACAAGCTGGTCAAGCTGGCCGGCCTGGACGGACAGGCGGCGCACACGGTCCATGTGCTTCTTGGCGTCGGAGATGAAGCTCCAGACGCCTTCGCGCCCGGCTAGGCTGCAATAGAGCGCGTGCATGCGTTCGTCGCATTCGAAGAAGAGATCGGGATTGTCCTCGACGATGGCCAGTTCCTGCTCCTCGATGGCCTGGCGGATGCCGAGCAGGATGCGCCGGTTCGATTGCTGGGCGGCTTCCGCGACGATGGCCAGCTCCAGCTGCTCGCGCACGAACTGCGCCGTGCGCACCGCGTCCATGCGGATGGGAGCGACCACGACGCCTGCCCGCGAACGCAGATCCACCAGCCCTTCCGCACTCAGCCGCGATAGCGCCTCGCGCACGGGCGTGCGGCTGACGCCCAGGAGATCGGCCAGCGCATGTTCGCCGATCGGTTCGTTCGGCTTCAGTTCAAGCCCGATGATCTTTCGCGAGAGCGTGCGGTAGCAATGCTCCGCCGCCGAGATTTTCGTGTCACGCGCCATTCCGCCCCCGTCTTTTGTTTTCTTGCATGCAAATCGCCTTGCAATGCACGATAGCCTGAAAAATATGGATTTTCCACTCATACATCGGGCGACGCTTGACCGCCTCAAAAATCTTGCATACAAGAATGCAAAGACATCTGGGAGGATATCGATGACCAACCGCATCAGGCTACGGCCCGCTGCTTTGCGGGTTTTTGCTTCTGCCGCACTCGCGGTTCTCATGGCCGGCGCGGCCGGCGCGCAGGAGCTGACGATCGGCGCGCTCTATCTCGACGCGCAGGGTTTTTATGGCGGGATCAAGAAGGGTATCGAGGCGGGTGCGGGCGATTCAAGCGTTCGCCTGCTCGGGCAGAACAGCCAGGGCGATGCCGCCAAGGAGGCGCAGTTCGCCTCCACACTGATCGCCTCGAAGGTCAGCGCGATCATCATGTCGCCGGTTTCCGCGACGGCCTCGGTGCCGGTGGTGAAGCAAGCCTCCGAGGCCGGCATTCCGGTCATCTGCTACAACACCTGCGTCAACGACGAGGACGCCAAGAAATACGTCAAGGCGCTGGTCACCACCGACCAGTTCAAGCTCGGCTATGATGTCGGCCTCGTCGCCGGCGATTATTTCAAGGGCAAGGGCATCGACAAGCCCCGCTTTGGCATCCTGAATTGCGACGTCTACGAGGCCTGCGTGCAGCGCAAGGCCGGCTTCAAGAAGGCGGTCGAGGAGACGGTGCCGGGCGTCGAATGGGCGGCCGATCAGGCCGGTTTCGAGCCGGGCAAATCGACGGAAACCGCGACGACCATGTTGACCGGCGATACGGCGATCAACGCCATGTTCGCCACCACCGACAATGGCACGATCGGCGCGATCCAGGGCATCATGGCTTCGGGCCGCCAGGGCCAAGCCGTCGTCTTCGGCAACGATATCAGCGTGCAGCTAGCGCAGTACCTGATCAACGCGCCGGAAACCCTGATCGCCACGAACGGCCAGCAGCCGCAGCAGATGGGCAAGGACTCTGTCGCCATGGCGCTGAAGGCCATCAAGGGCGAGGCGATCGACACCTATCTCACCATCGTGCCGACCGAGATGTTCCTGTCATCCGATCCCGACAAGGTGAAGGCCTGGCTGGAAGCCCGGCCCGACGGTATCCCCTGAGACGCCATAGGCGCCTCGGACTGAGGGTCGCTGCCTGGGTTGCGGCCCTCCTTTTCCAACCTGAACGGCATGGCTTCCATGACTGAACCGCTCGTCCAGATGCGTGGCATATCGAAGGCGTATCCCGGCGTCGTCGCACTTCGCGACGTGGATTTCGCGATCGGCCGCGGCGAGGTCCGCGCGCTGCTCGGCAAGAACGGCGCCGGAAAATCGACGCTGGTGAAGATCCTTGCCGGCGTCGAGCGGCCGGACGAGGGGTCGATCCTGATGGATGGCGCACCCGTCTCCTTGCGCACGCCGATGGACGGCATCAAGGCCGGCATCGCCACCGTGCACCAGGAGCTGAGCGTCGTTCCCGAACTTTCGATTGCGGAAAACGTCTTTCTGGGGCGTTGGCCGAAGCGCGGCGGCGGTATCGACTGGCGGGCGATGGAGCGCGAGGCGCATGCGGCGCTAGAGGTGCTCGGCCTCGATCTCGATCCGCGCCAGCCCGTTGCGCGCATATCCGTGGCGCAGCGCCAGTTGGTCGAGATCGCGCGGGCCCTGCGCCAGGGCGCACGGCTGCTGATCCTCGACGAGCCGACGAGTTCGCTGGTCGCCCAGGAGGCGGAAACGCTGATCCGGGTCGTGCGCCGGCTGGCGGAGCAGGGCACGAGCGTCATCTATATTTCGCACCGCATGGACGAGATCCGGCGGGTGGCCCAGTCCCTCACGGTCATGCGTGACGGCCGTCACATCGCGACGACAGCCGTCGGCGATGTGACGAACCGCCAGATCGTCGAGATGCTGTTGGGCAGTACACAGGCCGAGGGCGAGGTCGTACGCTCCGCCCCCGCCAAACGCAGCCCGCTGCTCTCGATCCGTGGCCTTGAGGTCGCTCCGCGCATCCAGGATGCGAGCTTCGAGATCCGCGCGGGCGAAGTGCTCGGCATTGCCGGCGTGCTGGGCTCGGGGCGCACGGAGCTTTTGCAGGCGATTGCGGGACTTCGGACCATAGACAGCGGTTCGATGACGCTTTCCGGCAGCGATTTCAGGCCGGCGAGCCTGCGCGATGCACGGGCCAACGGCATCTTCATGACGCCGGAGGATCGTCGCGGCGAAGGTGCCGTGATGATGCTCGGCATCGACGAAAACCTCGTCATGGCGAGTTGGGGTTCGGTGTCGCGCGGCGGAGTGATCGACCGGGCGGCGATGCGCGAGAAGGTCACTGCCTCGATCCGCGCGCTCGGCATCAAGCTCGCCCATCCAAGCGAGCCGCTTGGTAATCTCAGCGGGGGCAACCAGCAGAAGGTCGTCATCGGCAAGGCGCTGAATGCCGCGCCGCGCATCCTGCTGCTCGACGAGCCGACGCGCGGCGTGGATATCGGCGCCAAGCGCCAGATCTACCAACTGATGCGCAAGGCCGCGGAGGAAGGGCTCGCCGTGGTCTTCGTCTCCGGCGAGATCGAGGAATTCTGCGAGGTCTGCGACCGCGTGCTCATCCTGCGCGGCGGTAGCATCACTGCCGAGGTGGAAGGCGAGGCGATCCGCACGGAGACGCTGAGCGAGCTGACCACCGGCGAACAGGGAGTGCATTGAGAATGGCCGAAACCCGATCCGAACTCTACCAGAAGTTCGACCTGCGCCACTTCCTGAGCGGCCGCGCGAACGAGATCGGATTGCTGGCCGCAATCCTCGTGCTCTATGCCTTCCTCGCGGTCTTCGCCTCCAATTTCATGACGCTACCGAACCAGCTCAACATTCTGCGCGATGCCGCTTTCGTCGGCATCATCGCCTGGGGCATGACGCTGGTTCTGATCAGCGGCGAGATCGACATTTCCGTCGGCCCGCATGTCGCCTTTGCCGGCGTGCTGTTGGCGTCGCTCGCCCAATCCGGCGTGCCGCTTCCCGTGGCCGCATTGGTCGTGGTGGTTCTCGGCGCCTTGATCGGCTGCTTCACCGGCTTCCTGCGCGCTTTCTTCGACGTGCCGAGCTTCATCGTCACGCTGGCGCTGTGGCTTGGCCTGCGCGGCACCGCGCAGGTCATGTCGGATGCCGTACCCATCGTCATCATGGACTTCAGCTTCCAGCGGTTTGGCGCAGGCTCGTTGTTGGGTATCCCGACGCCTGCGATCATCATGCTGGTGCTGTTCGTCGCCTTCAGCTTCGTCGCCACGCGCACCGTGTTCGGCCGCAGCGTCTACGCCGTCGGCGGTAATGCGGAGGCTGCGCGCCTATCGGCCATCCCGGTGGCGCGCATCCGCATCCTCGTCTTTGCCATCACGGGAGCATTGGCCGCCCTGACGGGCATCCTGATGGCAAGCCGGCTCGGCTCGGGCAACAGCGGTGCGGCCTCCGGCCTGGAATTCGACATCATCGCCGCCGTCGTGGTGGGCGGCACCAGCCTGTTCGGCGGCCGCGGCACGATGCTCGGCACGCTCTTCGGCGTGATCTTCATCGCCGCCCTCGTCAACGGCCTCGTGCTGCTCGGCGTCGATCCGTTCGCGCAGGGCATTGTGCGCGGCGTCGTCATCCTCGTCGCTGTCATGGTCAACATCATCAGCATCAAGCGCATGCGGGGGCGGATGTGAACGCGCTCTTCCCAAAACCCAACCGGGCGGCCGTACTCATGGCACCTAACGTGGTCGAGATGCAGGACTGGCCGGAGCCGGTCGCAGGCCCGAACGACGTGCTGGTGGAGATCGCCGCCGTCGGCGTCTGCGGCTCGGACGTTCACTATTTCCGCCACGGCCGCATCGGCAATCTCGTCTGCGATCGGCCGATCGTGCTCGGCCACGAAGCGGCTGGCACGGTGGTCGCGACGGGCGCCGAGGTGACGCAACTGAAGCCCGGCGATCGCGTGACGCTGGAGCCGCAGCGCCCTTGCGGCCACTGCGCGCAATGCTGGTCTGGCGCCTACAATCTCTGCCCCGACGTCGTCTTCATGGCGACGCCGCCCTATCACGGCGCCTTCGCGCGCCGCGTGGTCAACCCGGCCGATTTCACGTTCGCGATCCCCCATAGCCTGTCCTTCGAAGAGGCGGCGCTGATCGAGCCGCTCGCAGTCGGCCTCTGGGCGACCGAGCGCCTCGCCATGAAACCCGGCAGTTCCGTGCTGATCATCGGCGCCGGCCCGATCGGCCTTTTGGCAGGGCAGGCGGCTGCGGCGCGGGGTGCGACGCGCATCGTTCTCTCCGACATCAACCCGGCGCGCATCGGGCTTGTCGGTCGCTTCCCCCGTTTCGAGGCGCATGATGCCGCGGCCGATCCGCTCTACGAGACGATCGCCGAAGTGGACAATGTCATCGAATGCAGCGGGGCGCCGAACGCGGTCACACGCGCCTTGCCGCGCATCCGCCGCCGCGGCGGCCTAGCGTTGGTCGGCATCAACCCGACGGGTGCCTCCTCGGTCGATTTCTGGCCCGCCATGGAGCGGGAACTCTCGATCCACGGCGTCTTCCGCTACGCCGGCGTCTATCCGCGGGCGATTGAACTGGCGGCAAGCGGGCTGGTGGACCTGCAATCGGTGATCACGAACCGCTTCAGCCTGGAGGAAACAGCGGCCGCACTGACCAATGCCAGCGAAGACATGTCGTCGATCAAATCCGTCGTGCTGCCATGAGTTATGCGGTTTCCCTTATTCTCGATGCGAAGGATTTGGTCGGCGAAAGCATCATCTGGTCGACAGGCGAGAAGGCGCTGTACTGGGTCGACATCGTCGGCAAGCGCATCCACCGGCTGGAGCCGGCAAACGGGCGCCACGACACCTGGCCGACACCTGATTTCGTGACATCGATCGGCCTGCGGGCGGATGGCGGTTTCATCATCGGCCTGCGCCGCACCGTCTGCCTTTGGACGCCCGGTGGCGCCTTCGAGGAGTTCGCCGTGCCGGAACCGGACCTGCCGGAGAACCGGCTGAACGAAGGCCGGGTCGCGCCGGACGGCTCCTTCTGGGTCGCGACTATGCAAAGCAATCTTCACCCGGACGGTACGCCGAAGGACATGGACCGCAATTCGGGCGCGGTCTATCGCATCGCTGCGGACGGGCAGGTTTTGCAGCTGACGCCGAACGACTATGGCATCACCAACACGATGGGCTGGACGCGGGACAACCGCTTCTTCTTCGCCGATACGCTGGCGAATGAAATCTACCTGTTCGACTACGACCAGGCTACGCAGCGGATCGGCAACCGGCGGACCATCGTTGCCGGATTCGCACGTGGCTTGCCAGACGGCTCCTGCCTCGACGCGAACGACAACCTCTGGAACTGCCGTGTCGCTGGCGGTGCGGCGGTCGCAGGCTTCGACGGCGAGGGGCGCCCCATCGGCCTGATCGAGCTGCCGGCAAGCTGGCCGACGAGTTGCACCTTCGGCGGTGAGCATCTTTCCACGCTCTACGTTACCTCTGCCCGCTTCAGCATGACGGACGCCCATCTCGCAGCGCATCCGCTGGAGGGCGGGCTCTTTGCGGTCGAGGGGGTAGGGCAGGGCGTTGCCGAGCCGCGGTTCGGCGCGGCCGCAGATACATATCGGGAGACAACAGGATGACGGAATTCAACGGCAAGAGCATCGTCGTGACCGGCGGCAGCCTCGGTATGGGCCGCGCCTGTGCCGAGCGTTTTGCGGCGGGCGGCGGCAAGGTAATGATCGTGGCGAACGACAAGGTCTCGGTCGACGAGACCGTGGCAGCGATCGGCGCCAATGCGGCCGGCTTCGTCGGCGATGTGCGCAACGAGGCCGACATGCGGGCGGCGGTCGCAGCCGCGGTGTCGCAACACGGCGGCGTCGATGTGCTCGCCTGCTGCGCTGGCATCCAGCGTTACGGCACGGTGGTCGATACGCCGGTGGACGTCTGGGACGACGTGCTCGACATCAACCTCAAGGGCATCTTCCTCGCCGCGAAATTCGCCATTCCCGAGATGAAGAAGCGCGGCGGTGGCGCAATCGTCGCCATCTCCTCCGTACAGGCCTATGCCTCGCAGACCGGTGTCGCCGCCTATACGGCGAGCAAGGGCGCGATCAACGCGCTGGTGCGCGCCATGGCGCTCGATCACGCCGATGACAACATCACCGTCAACGCCGTCTGCCCCGCTTCCATCGACACACCTATGCTGCGCTGGGCGGCCGATCTATGGAAGGGCGAGGGCACGGCCGAGGCGACGCTCGACGCCTGGGGCCGGGGCCATCCGCTCGGCCGCGTCGGCAAGGCGTCCGAAGTCGCCGAGCTGGTCGCCTTCCTCGCCAGCGACAAGGCCCGCTTCATCACGGGCGCCGACGTCAAGATCGACGGCGGCGTTCTCTCCAAGCTCGGCATCATCATCCCAGATTGACCGGAGGCCGCCATGAAACCGTTTCCCGATTTTCGCTCGAAAACGTTCCTGCTCGGCCATATGCGCGAGATCATGGATTTCTACCATCCGATCTGCCTGAATACGGAAGACGGCGGCTATTACAACGAATACCGCGACGACGGCTTCATCACCGATCGCAAGACGCAGCACCTCGTCTCGACCACGCGTTTCATCTTCAACTATGTGACCGCAGCGATCTTGTTCAAGCGACAGGACTTTGCGGAGGCCGCGGCGCACGGCGTCAGATATCTCGACGAGGTCCACCGCGACCCGGAGCACGGTGGTTATTTCTGGCTGATGCATGGCCGCGAGGTGGTGGACACGACGAAACATTGTTACGGCCACGCCTTCGTGTTGCTCGCCTATGCCTCGGCGATGAAGGCCGGCATTGGCGGCATGGCGGAAAGGGTGGCGGAAACCTGGGGCCTGCTCGAAAGCCGCTTCTGGGAGCCGGAGCGCGAACTCTACAAGGACGAGATCAGCCGCGATTGGCAGACGGTCTCGCGCTATCGCGGCCAGAACGCCAACATGCACATGACCGAGGCGATGCTGGCGGCCTATGAGGCGACCGGCGAGGCGCGTTATCTCGACCGCGCCGAAACGCTGGCCCGGCGCATCTGCGTGGAACTTGCCGCCACCGCGCAGGGTGTCGTCTGGGAGCACTATGGCGAGGACTGGTCGGTCGATTGGGACTACAACAAGGACGATCCCAAACACCTCTTCCGCCCCTATGGCTACCTGCCGGGCCATATGACGGAATGGACGAAGCTGCTGCTGATCCTCGAGCGTTACCGCGCAAGTGACTGGATCCTGCCGCAGGCGATCCTGCTTTACGAGACGGCTCTGGCGAAGAGCGCCGATCTCGAATTCGGTGGCATGCATTACAGCTATGGCCCGGACGGCAAGCTCTACGACCTCGACAAATACCATTGGGTCCATTGCGAGACTGTGGCGGCCGCGGCCGGCCTTGCCGAACGCACGGGCCAGGAACGCTACTGGCAGGATTACGACCGGCTTTGGCGCTACAGCTGGCGCCATCTGGTCGATCACGATTACGGCTGCTGGTTCCGCATCCTCTCGCCCGATGGCGTCAAGCAGAGCGACATCAAGAGCCCGCCGGGCAAGACCGACTACCACCCCTTCGGCGCCTGCTACGAAATCCTCCGCGTGCTGGGGGAGGCGCGCTAGCGCGCGATAAGTCTACGCAATGACCTGCCGCGCCACGCGCTCAGCAGCAGGCATCACATTGAGAGCGCCTCGTGAAGAAAACCTGGGAGGGAATTGAAATGATGAAGAGATCGCTGGCCATACTGGCCCTTGGCGTGGCGTGTTTGACGGCGGGTTCTGCGGTGGCGCAGGAGAAGCCGAAATTCGTCTATCTGACCCAGACGGGCATTGACAACAGCTTCTGGCAGTCGATCAAGAAGGGCATGGACGATGCCTGCGCCCAGTTCGAGGCGGAGTGCCAGCTCATCTTCACGACGCCGAACGGCGACCTGCAAAAGCACCTGCAGAACCTCGATACGGTCGTGGAGCAGGGCGTGGACGGCATCGTCACCGTCATCGTCAATGACGACCTCTATGACGAGACGATCAAGAAAGCGGTCGACAAGGGCATTCCGGTCATCACCGCCAATGTCGACGACAGCCAGGGTGCTGCCGGCAATGCGCGCAACGCCTTCGTCGGTCAGGACCTTTTCGAGGCCGGCTACGTGCTGATGAAGGGGCTCTATGCAAAAATCCCGTCAGACCAGCCGGTGCATGCACTTCTCGGCCTGTCGCGGCCGGGCGAAAGCTGGGCGGAGGCGCGCATCGGCGGCGCCAAGAAGTTCCTAGACGAGGTGAAGGCCGCCGAGCCGAACCGGCAGATCAGCTATGAAGTGATCGACAGTTCCAACGATATCTCGGTCACCGCCTCGCGCATCTGCCAATATGTCCAGGGCAAGCCCGAGACCAACGCCTATGTCGATGCCGGCTTCTGGGGTGCGGGTGCCGGCGAATGCCTGCGTGACCTCGGCATCAAGCCTGGCCAGTTGCACATGGCGACCTTCGACCTGGTGCCCGTCGTGCTCGACGAGATGAAGAAGGGTTACGTCGACATCACCATCGACCAGCAGCCCTATTACCAGGGTTACCTGCCGATCCTCCAGCTCGCGATGATGAAGAAGTTCGGCCTCAGCGCCTTCGACGTCAACACCGGCAAGGCCGTGGTGGAGCCGAAGGACCTGGAGCAGGTGGAAAAGTTCATGTCGATGGGCGTGCGCTGAGCCAGTCCTTTTCCTGCCCTCCCGTCCTTTGGGTGGGAGGCTCTTTTCGAGGCCAGAGAGTATGAAACCAAGTGTCCGCAACTTGATGGCGCGGCCGGAAATGGCAGCGCTGCTGATCTTCTTCGCGCTGCTCGTCGTGTTCAGCGTGTTGAACGACCGGTTCTTCACGACCGGAAACATGACCGTCTATCTGCAACCGATCCCGGAAATCGCGATCGTCGCGATGGGCATCACAATCCTGATCATCGCCGGCGAGTTCGACCTCTCCGTCGGTTCCGTCTTCGGCCTGTCGCCGATGGTGACGGTGCTGTTGATGCAGAACGGCTGGCCAACGGCGGCAGCGATCCTGGTCGGTCTCCTGATCGCCGCGCTGATCGGCTTCGGCAACGGCCTGATCACGCTGAAACTCAAGATTCCGTCTTTCATCGCGACGCTCGGCATGCTGTTCATGGCGCGCAGCCTCGCGGTTGTGCTGGCCGGCGGCTTTCCGCCGATCTTTCCGCGCGAACTCAACGTCTCCTGGCTGGTCGGGCGGCTCGATCTCGGGCTCGTCACGCCACGTGTCTCGCTGCTCTATATGATCGCGATTGCGTTGGTGCTGGGCTTCGTGCTGCGCCGCATGGATTTCGGCCACTGGATTTTTGCGACCGGAGGTCATCCGCAGGCGGCGCGCGACATGGGCATCAAGACCAAGCGGGTGAAGATGGCCTGTTTCATGCTCTGCGCCGCGCTCGCCGGCTTTGCCGGCATCATCCAGAGTTTTCGCGTCAAGGTGATCGTACCGAACCTCGGCACGGGCCTCGAAATGCAGGCGATTGCCGCGGCCGTCATTGGCGGTGTGGCTCTCACCGGTGGGGTCGGCTCCATCCTGGGCGCGGTCGTCGGCACACTGCTGATCGCGATGATCGAGAACATCCTCATCCTCAGCGGCGTCAACGCCAACTGGTTCATGTTCGCCGTCGGCGCCATGATCGTGGTGGCGGTCGTCCTCAACACGCAGACCCGGCTAAAAGCCGAGGGCATGAAGGGGTAAGACCATGAACGTAGCTGCAAATCCGGCCCCGGCCGTCGAAGAACCCATCATCAAATGCGTCGGCCTGCAAAAATGGTACGGCGCGGTGCATGCCCTGAAGAATGTCGATTTCCATGCCGCGCGCGGCGAGGTGATCGGCCTCGTCGGGGACAACGGCGCCGGCAAGTCGACGCTGATCAAGATCCTGTCGGGCGTTCACACGCAGGACAAGGGCGAAATCTTCATCGAGGGCCGAAGCGTTTCCATCACCGGCCCGGAAGTTGCGATGGGCCTCGGCATCGAGACTATCTACCAATACACGGCCATGGTGCCGGAAATGTCGATCGCGCAGAACTTCTTCATCGGCCGCGAGCCGCTGAAATTCGGCCGTCCCGGCTTCGGCATCGTCGATCGGGAGAAGATGGCGCGCGAGGCCATGGAGGGGCTGCGCGGCGTCGGCCTGCATCTCCGCGGCGCCGACACGCCGGTCAAAGCCTTGTCCGGCGGCCAGCGCCAGGGCGTGGCGATCGCGCGGGCAATGCACTTCCGCTCGAAGGTGCTGATCCTTGACGAGCCGACCAACCACCTCTCGGTCAAGGAGACCAACAAGGTGCTGGATCATGTCGTGGAGCTCAAAGGCCTCGGCGTCACCTCGATCTTCATCAGCCACAACCTGCACCACATCCACCCGATTTCCGACCGCATCGTCGCCATGGCGCGGGGCGAGAAGATTGCCGATCTGCCCGCCAGCGAGATCAGCGTCGACGAGATGACCCGGATGATCAGCTAGCCGGCGTCACGCCCGGCCGTTCCCAACAGAAAGACTGCATTGGAGCCTCCCATGAAGCGACCGAAAATCACCGATATCAGGGCCACCACCGTCACCGTGCCGCTCGAAGCGCCGCTGCGCCATTCCAACGGCGCGCATTGGGGGCGGTTCGTGCGCACCATCGTTGAGGTGGAGACGGATGTCGGGATCGTCGGCCTCGGCGAGATGGGCGGCGGTGGGGAGAGCGGTGAAGCGGCATTCCGCGCGCTGAAACCCTATCTCGTCGGGCATGATCCCTTCGAGCTCGAAAACCTCCGCTTCATGATCTGCAACCCGACCGCCAGCCTCTATAACAACCGCACGCAGATGCATGCGGCGATTGAGTTCGCGTGTCTCGACATTATGGGCAAGTTCCTCGGCGTGCCGGTCTACGACATCCTTGGCGGCAAGATGCGCGATGTCGTTCCCTTCGCCAGCTACATGTTCTTCCGCTTGCCCAACAAGGATACCGGCGAGGGCGAGACGCGCACGGCCGACCAGCTCATCGAGCAGACGCTCGCCTTGAAGAAAAAGTGCGGCTTCACCACGCACAAGCTGAAGAGCGGCGTCTTCCCACCTGACTACGAACTGGAGGTTTTTCGCGCCTGGGCGAAGGCGCTCGGACCCGACAGCGTTCGTTATGACCCTAACGCCGCCTTCAGCGTCGAGGAGGCGATCCGCTTCGCCAAGGGCATCGAGGATCTCAACAACGACTATTACGAGGACCCGACCTGGGGCCTGAATGGTATGCGCCGGGTGCGAGAGAACACCAGCATGCCGCTCGCCACCAATACGGTGGTGATCAACTTCGAGCAGCTTGCCGCCAACATCCTCAACCCTGCCGTCGACGTCATCCTGCTCGATACGACCTTCTGGGGCGGCATCCGGCCCTGCGTCAAGGCTGCGGGCGTCTGTGAGACCTTCCAGCTCGGCATCGCCGTACATTCGTCCGGCGAGCTCGGCATCCAGCTCGCCACCATGCTGCATCTCGGCGCGGTGCTGCCGAACCTCGTCTTCCACGCGGACGCCCATTATCACCAACTCACCGACGACATCATCGTCGGCGGGCCGATGCGCTATGAGAACGGAGCCATCAAGGTGCCGACCGCGCCGGGGCTCGGCGTCGAGCTCGACCGCGACAAGCTCGGGAAATATGCCGACCTGCACAAGACGCTCGGCGGCTATCCCTATGACCGCGACCCGTCGCGTCCCGGCTGGTTCTCCGTCGTCCCGAACACCAAATGGGCGGATCCGAACGACAACCGTGTCGTCGCCTATTGAGGCGCCGACACGCCTCATTGCGGCCTCACAAGGGCAGGGGCTGGTTTGCGCTCTGTTTGAACTCGACCGTGACGAAGACAAGCGGCTCGGTGCCGATGTTCTCCAGGTCGTGGATCATCGATTGGCCGGCGTCGAAGGTGAAGTGTTTCGTCTCGCCGGCGGCATAGGTGGCCTCGGCGATGCGGCCGTCGCCGTAGTGGCTGCGCGCCCGGCCGGGCACCAGCGCCGTCCAGAAATAGTTCAGCACATGGCGGTGGAACCCGAGGCGTTCGCCCGGAGGGATATGGAGGTGCCAGATACGCAGCGTCTCGGTCTCCGACACGAGTTTTCCGCCGACACGGCCGTTTTGCTGGTTGGCGGTGAATTCCTCGGTCAGAGCCTTTGGCCAGGTCTCGAATGCGTCCATCGTGTGTTCCTCTAGTTCTGGAGCGGCGGGATGAGCCGCTTGGCCTGGAGTTGGCCGATCTTCTCGATCAGCGTCGCTTCGGTCGACCGGATTTCATGGCAGCCGTGGATGCGCAACTTGGTGAGATCGGAGACGAGATCGAAGCCGGTGTGGAAGACCCAGTCGCCGAAACTCCACGGGATGGCGTCTTCGTAGCGGGCGGGGGTGAGGGAATAACGCTCCGTCATCGCCGACCACAGGGGGCCTTTGTCGCGCATGTGATCCACGAGGCGGATCGACAGGGGCGGGCCGATTTCCAGCCCGTAGTGATCGGCGAGCGCTGTCCAGAGCCGGTCCCAGCGGAAGAGATCGCCGTTCGTGACGTTGTACGCCTGGCCCGCGGCAATCGGCGCTGTTGCCGCCCAGATGCTGACGCGGGCGAGCAGGTCGGCATCGGTCGCCTGCATCAGCACGCCGTAGCCGGCGGCGGACCCCGGAAAGCGGAACGGCACGGCGAGCTCCCGGCAGATTGCCGCATAGGCACCGATGACCATGGCGAGGTTCAGCGACTTGCCGCCGATGGCGCCAAGCACGACATCCGGCCGCAGCAGCGAATAGGTCCAGCCATGCCGCGCGCAATATCCCGCCAGCGTGTCTTCGAGATCGTAGTAGAAGTTTGGCGGCATATGGCGCGGATCGTCTTCGCGCATCGGCGTCTTCACCGGCCCGAGATGCAGGCCATAGACCTTGCCGCCCTGGAACAGCACCACCCGCTCGATCGGCGCCCCGGCACCGGCGAGCCCATCCAGCAGGTTCGCCAGCATCGCCGCATTGTGGCGGGCTTCCTGCGCGAGGTCGCGGTCCGGCACATAGGCGGCGTAGAAGACATGCGTCACATCGCGCAGGGCCTCGCGATGGGCTGCAAGCGAGGCCGGGTCTGCAAGGTCGGCCGCGACCCACGGAACGCCGGACATGAAGGCCGGGGCCTCGTTGCGCGCTGTTCCCACCACGCTCCAATCGGAACAGGTTTCGAGATAGCGGACGACGGCGTGACCGATCACACCGCTTGCACCGACGACGAGCGCCTTCTTCGACATGGTTTCCTCCGGACGATTGTGCTTCGCCAGAAGCACAGCAGTTTCCATGCCAGTTGGGCGTGCACCGGAAAACGGGGGCTTGCGAGCCAGGAAACTGTCGCAGTGCGACACGGCTGCGACAGCCTGGTGTTGCAGGCGCGGGCGGGCTCTATGAGCATTGCGCGAAATGACAGAAGCGGCGGCTTCGTGCTATCGGTTTCACAAGGACGTGCTGTTGACGTCGCGGGCGGGACGGCGACAATTCGCGCGTAAGGAACCACGCCGAACATTATCCGGTTGAGGGCGTCGGGAGGACGTAACCATGACTGCCACGACAAACCATTCGCACACGGTCATCTCCGCGCTCGGCCAGTCGGCGCGGTTGCAGGGCGCCAACCAGCCGCATCTGTCGCGCGTCGTCGCCTCCTGGGAGCGCTGCGTCGAACAATACGGCCTCGACCCGTACAAGGTGGCCTTCCCGACCGTCGTCACGCAGACGGAGCTGAAAAGCTACCAGGAGCGAGTGGAGGACCTCATCGCGGTCGCGATGCCGGAAGTGGAGCGGTTGTTTACCCGTTTCGTGGCGCATGACTATATCGTCTCGCTGACGGATGGCCGCGGCGTCACGGTGCTGTTCCGCTCGCAAAACCCGTCGGCAGGCAAGTGCGCCGATTCCGGCCTGATCCTCGGCGCGGTCTGGTCGGAGGAGTTGCAGGGCACCAACGGCATCGGCACCTGCCTTGCCGAGGCAAAGCCCGTCTCCATCGTCATGGACAACCATTTCGACGAGCGCCTCGTCGATTTCAGCTGTACCGTCGCGCCGATCTTCGGCGGTGGCGGCAAGGTGGCCGCCGCCCTCAACGTCAGCACCGCGCGGCCAAGCGACCATTCGGTGCAGTCGATCGTTAGCGAGGTCGTTCGCCGCGCCGCACGTCGCATCGAGAACCGCTTCTTCTCGCGCTGCCACACGGGCCGCGACCTGCTGCGCGTCTCGCAATACGAGGATTTTTCCGATGTCGGCGTCGAGATGCGCATGGCGCTCGATTCCTCAGGCCGCATCGTCGATGCCACGCCGGATGTGCTGCGCTTCCTGTCGCGCAAGAACACGTCCTTGATCGGCCAGTCGCTGTTCGACGTCACAGGTGCTGGCCGCAACGTCTTTTCGAGCGCGGAGTCCGCGGAGATCGAGGTGAACGGCAACCGGTTCTTCATCCGCCTTGCCGAATCCGACAAGCGGCCGGCGCTGGCAGCAACGGCGTCGCGCGTGCTGCCCAAGGCGGCGGTGCAGGCGCCGGACATGAAGCTGCTGGTCGGCGACGATCCGGCGATGGCGCTCCAGATCGGGCGCATGCAGAAGCTCGTCGATCGCCGCCTGCCCGTGCTGTTGCAAGGCGAGACCGGCTCCGGCAAGACGGCGCTCGCCAAGGCGCTGCACCAGGCGAGCGCATGGTCCAAGGGGCCGTTCGTTTCCATCAACTGCGCCGCCATTCCCCCGGAACTCATCGAAAGCGAGCTGTTCGGCTATCGTCCCGGTGCCTTCACCGGCGCTTCCAAACAGGGCTCGAAAGGGCGGATCGCCGAAGCCGATGGCGGCACGCTGTTTCTCGACGAGATCGGCGACATGCCGCTGGCGCTCCAGACGCGCCTGTTGCAGGTGCTGTCTGACGGGGAGTTCGTCGCGCTCGGTGCGACCGAGCACACGAAGGTGCAGTTCTCGCTGATTTCGGCGAGCCTGCACGACATTCCGAAGCTCGTCGAGGAAGGGCGCTTCCGGCAGGACCTGTTCTACCGGCTCAGTGGCGCGACCTTGAGCGTGCCGCCGCTGCGGGCGCGGTCCGACCGGCACCTCGTCATCGAGCGTTTCCTGCTGCGCGAGGCCGCCGAGGCCGGCATTCCCGATGCGCGCATCGATCCGGCGGTGCTGAAAATCCTGCTCGCCTACCAGTGGCCCGGCAACATCCGGGAGCTGAAACATGTGGCCCGCTTCGCGGCGACGCTGGCGGAAACGGCGACGATCTCGCTTCGCGATCTCCCGCCGCCCTTCAAGTCGGATAGCGCCGGCGGCCCGGCCGATGTGACCGGCAATGAACGCCAGATCATCGAGCTGGCGTTGCAGCAGAGCGGCTGGAACGTCAAGCTTGCCGCCCAGCGGCTCGGCATCTCGCGCGCGACGTTGCATCGCCGGATTTCCGCGCTCGGCCTGATCCGCATGGCGTCCGCGCCGTGAGGCGCAGGGCGTGTCGCAGATGTGACACGCCCCTGTCGCTGCGTCCAAGGGCTGCGACACGGGTATTTTTAGTAAGTAGCTGAAATAACATAGTTTTATAAGTTGGCACGCTTCCTGCTCCTTCTTTTGCGAGGCTGGCGATCATCGTCAGGAAAGCAAGGAGGAGCATCCGATGTCGAACAAAGGTCAAACCGCATCTCAGGGCCGCGTCGAGGGCAAGGTGGCGATCGTAACGGGCGGCGCGCTCGGCATGGGGCGGGCATTCTCGCTCCGGCTCGCGGCCGAAGGAGCGACGGTTATTGTCACCGACATCAACCGGGAAGACGGTGAAAAGGTCGTCGCGGACATTGAAGCGGCCGGCGGCACGGCGGAGTTCCACGTCCTCGACGTCGCCTCCGAGGAAGACTGGGCGAAGCTCCAGAAATCCGTCGCGGAAAAATTCGGCAAGGCCGATATCCTGATCAACAATGCCGGCATCTACCTTTCCGGCACGACGGAAAACACCGACAGCGTCGCCTGGGACAGGACCTTTTCGATCAACGCCAAGGGCGTGTTCCTCGGGTCGCGCGCCGCAATCCCGCTAATGCGCAAGGCCGGCGGCGGCTCGATCGTCAATATCAGCTCGAACTGGGGCATCGTCGGCTTCCCCGACGCGGTCGCCTATGTCGCCTCCAAGGGCGCGGTGCGCCTGCTGACCAAGGCCACGGCGACGGAAGTGGCCAAGGATGGCATCCGGGTCAACTCGGTGCATCCGAGCCTGACGATCACCCACCTGTCGAAGGACATCGTCAACGACCCGGTCGCTACCAAGGCGCTGCTTGGGCCGTCCCTGCTTGGCCGTCCTGCCAAGGCCGAAGAGATCGCCAACGGCGTGCTTTTCCTCGCTTCCGACGAGTCCTCCTACATGACCGGCAGCGAGCTGGTCATCGACGGCGGTTATCTCGCGAGCTGATCCTCTCTGGCCGAGCGGAGGCTTGCCATGACCCAATACCTGGTGGAGGCGCGCGGCGTCTCCAAATCCTTCGACGGCGTGCCGGCTCTCGTCAACGGCGAGATCACGCTCGCCCCCGGTGAGGTGCTGGCGCTGTGCGGCGGCAATGGCGCAGGAAAATCAACCTTCCTGAACATCCTCATGGGCCTGCTCCAGAGGGACGAGGGAACGGTGCGCATCCACGGCCGGGAGGTCAATTTCCGCTCGCCTGCCGATGCGCTTGCCGAAAGCATCGCCATCATCACGCAGGAGCTTTCGCCGGTGCCCGACATGACCGCGGCCGAGAATATCTTTCTCGGCCGGGAACCCCGGCGCGGCGGAGGGCTCGTCGATCATGCGGCGATGCTGCGCAATGCGCGTCAACTTCTGGCGGAGCTGCATTTCGACGTCGATGCGGCGCGAAAGATGGCGCAGCTCTCGCTGGCGCAGACCCAGCTCGTCGAGATCGCGCGCGCCATCAGCCGCAATGCGCGCATCCTCATCATGGACGAGCCGACCTCGGCCATCGGCGAGCATGAGACGCAGATCCTGTTCGATGCCATCCGGCGCCTTACCGCCAGCGGCGTCGGCGTCATCTATGTCAGCCACCGGCTCGAAGAGCTTTTCGAGATCGCTAATCGCTACACGATCTTCCGCGACGGCCGCTACATCACCAGCGGCAACATGACCGAGATCGACCGGCGTCACTTGGTGGAGCTGATCATCGGCCACGAGATGCCGACGCGCAGTGAAGCCGCGGGGGCGAAGGCCGATGACGCGCCGATCCTGCTCGACGTGGAGCACCTGTCGCACCGCCAGCAATTCCACGACATCAGCCTCCGTCTGCGCGCCGGCGAGATCACCGGCATCTACGGCCTGATGGGCTCGGGCCGCAGCGAATTCCTGAACGCCGTCTACGGTATTGGCGCGCGCAACGAAGGCGTGGTGCGGCTCTGCGGCACCGTCCTGCCGCCCCAGCGCCCGGACCGGGCGATCGCCGCCGGCATGGCCATGGTGACCGAGGACCGCAAGGACACCGGGCTCAATCTCGAAGCCTCGATCCGGCACAACATCTCGATGCCCGTGCTCGGCAGCCTGGCGCGGTTCGGCATGATCGCGCGCGGTCGGGAAAAGGTGCTGAGCGCCGGCATGATCAAGCGGCTTTCGGTGCGCGCCAGCGGCGACGGTCTCAAGGTCGCGGCCTTGAGCGGCGGCAACCAGCAGAAGGTGGTGGTGGCGCGCTGCCTCGCCTCGCAGCCGAAGGTGCTGATCTGCGACGAGCCCACCCGCGGCATCGACGAGGGCGCCAAGCAGGAGATTTACCAGCTCTTGCGGGACTTTGCGGCGGGCGGCGGCGCGGTGCTCGTCTGTTCCTCCGAGGCGCCGGAACTGCTGCAGCTCTGCGGCTCCATCGCGATCTTCAAGAAGGGTCGGCTGAAGCGCTTCGTGCGCGCCGCCCAGTCCGACCAGCGCACGCTTTTGCACGAGGCATCCTTGAGCCTCAGCCTCGAGGAGGGGGAGGAAAATGTCCATGAACAGTGAAAGTCTTCGTAAGCCGGGCAATCCGGCCCTGTCGCAATTCGGCGCGACCGCCCGCAATATCCTGCAGAACCAGGGCATCCTGATCGTCTTCGTGCTGCTGTGCGTCGTGCTCACGCTGTCGAGCGAGTTCTTCCTGACCTGGAACAACTGGACGAACATCATCCGCCAGACGGCCATCAACGGTATCCTGGCGATCGGCGTCACCTATGTCATCCTCGCCGGCGGCATCGATCTGTCCGTCGGGTCGGTCATGGCGCTCTGCGGCGCGGTGGCCGCGAGCTTTTCGGTGACGCCCGACCATTCGTTCATCGGCGTGGCGCTGCTGGCAAGCCTCGCCACCGGGTTCGTCGCCGGTCTCGTCAACGGCGCGCTCACCGCCTATCTGCGCATCCCGGCCTTCGTCGTGACGCTCGGCATGCTGAGTGCCGCACGCGGCCTGACCTTCATCTACACGGATGGCCGGCCGATCTCGAACCTGTCGCAGCCGTTCCTGTGGTTCGGCAACGGGGCGGTGCTCGGCATTCCGGTGCCGATCGTCGCCCTCGCGGTGGTCTTCGCGGTCTGCTGGTTCGTGCTGCGCTACACAGTGTTCGGCCGCCACGTCTATGCCGTCGGCGGCAACGAGCGGGCGGCGATCACCAACGGCGTGCGCACCCGCCGCGTCACCGCACTCACCTACATCGTCTCCGGCGTGCTCGCCTCGCTTGCCGGCGTCATCCTCACCGCCCGCTCGACCGCCGCCCTGCCGCAGGCCGGCATCGCCTATGAACTCGACGCCATCGCGGCCGTGGTGATCGGCGGCACAAGTCTTTCCGGCGGCAAGGGCACGCTGATCGGCACCGTCTTCGGCGCGCTGATCATCGGCACCATCAACAACGGTTTGGATCTCTTGGGAATTTCTTCCTACTACCAGCAGGTCGTCAAGGGCCTGATCATCGTCGGCGCCGTCCTGCTCGATGTCGGGCGCCGCCGCTAGACTTCTACCAACCACAGAACCTCGGGAGGATATGTCTGTGAAACTGAAGAAACTCGCCCTCATGGCAGCCGCGTTGACGCTGATGTCGACGCAGTCCGCATGGTCCGAATACCGCATCGCGCTGATGCCCTTCGGCCTGCCGGAATATATGTCGACCTTCGTCAACGAGATCGAGCAGCATCCGCTCGTCAAGGACGGCACGGTCAAGATCACCGTTCTCGACGGCCGCTTCGACGCCTCCGTCCAGAGCAACCAGATGGACACGCTGATCACCCAGCGGGTCGACGCCATCATTTTCTCGCCGATCGATTCCGAGGCGGCGACCGCACCCGTGGCGCGCGCCGCCGCGGCCGGCATCCCGGTCATCGGCGCGGTGACGAAGGCTAATTCGGACCAGATGTTCGCCTATATCGGCACCAACGACGTCGATGGCGGCCGCATCATCGCGGAGCGCATGGCAAGCGAACTGAAGGGCGCGGGCAATGTCGTGATCCTGGAAGGCCCGATCGGCAACTCCCCGCAGCTCCTGCGCCGCGAAGGCATCGACGGCGTGCTGGCAAAGAACCCGGAGCTTAAACTGCTCGCCTCGAAGACCGCCAACTGGTCGCGCGCCGAGGGATTGGCGGTGATGGAGAACTGGCTCTCGCTCTACGGCGATGCGGTCAACGGCGTGATCGCCGAGAACGACGAGATGGCGCTCGGCGCGATCCAGGCGATCGAGGGCAAGGGGCTCGACACGGCCAAGGTGAAGGTGGTGGCGATCGACGGCATCCAGGACGGCATCCGCGCCGTGAAGTCGCACGGGCTGTTCACGCTGTTCAAGTCGGCCCATCACGAGGGGCAGGGCGCACTCGACCTCGCCTTGCGCGCGGTCGTCGGCGAGAGCTACGAGCCGAAGGCCGATATCTGGCAGGGCGACATGACATGGGCCGGCGGCACCGCCAAGCAATATGACGTGCCGTGGATCGAGATCACCCCGGCCAATGCCGACAAATTCCTGAAGAAATGACCATCAGCGCGACCGGGAGGACACTCCCGGTCGATCCCGGCCAGGATTGCGGAGCTTATACAATGTTGAAAGACAAGATCATTCTCATCACCGGCGGTGCCAAGGGCATGGGCGAGGCGCATGCGCGGCTCTTTGCCGAGCGCGGCGCGACGGTGCTGATCACCGACATGGACAGGCGCGGCGAAACCGTCGCTCAGGACATCGTCGCGGCAGGCGGCAAGGCCCATTTCCGCACGCTCGACGTCACCGACGAAGAACAGTGGAAAGCCTGCGTCGAATGGGCGATGGCGGAGCACGGCAGGATCGACGGGCTCGTGAACAATGCGGGCATCCTCATCCGCAAGACGATCACCGACATCGACATGGCCGACTGGAACGCCCTGTTCGACATCAACGTGAAGGGCACCTTCCTCGGCTGCAAACATGTCCGTCCCGCCATGAAGGCCGGCGGCTCGATCGTCAACGTGTCCTCGATTTCCGGCCATGTGGCGAACATGGAAGGCATGAGCGCCTATTGCGCCACCAAGGGCGCGATCCGCCTTCTCACCAAGGGCGTCGCCGTCGATTACGCAAAGTTCGGAATCCGTGTCAATTCCGTGCATCCCGGCACGATCTCCACGCCGATGACCGCGGAATACGAGGCCGATCCGAGCAAACACGAGATGCTGGTCGGCGTCACGGTGATGGGCCGGATTGGCCAGCCGCGCGAAGTCTCGGAGGCGGTCGCCTTCCTGCTCTCCGATGGTGCGTCCTACATGACCGGGTCGGAAATGACGGTTGATGGCGGCTTTACCGCGGTGTGAGTGGCGGGCAACCTTGATGAAGGCGGAGGATCCGCGGCATGCGCCCGCGGATTTCCCCCTGGGCCCAAGCCGCGGCCTGTTGCCCACCACAATGCTGGACCTTGCAAAACGCGAACCCGACACTGTACTGATCGCAAGAGGCTGAGGAGTCGCTCGGACAAGAGAAACCCGAGTCGCTTACCCGGCAGTCGATGCATATCTGAGGGTGGGGACGCATGGATATATTTACATCAGCCGGTCTGACGGCGCTTTTGCAGGTCATTGCAATCGATCTGGTTCTCGCTGGCGACAACGCCGTGGTCATCGGCCTTGCGGCGGCGGGGCTGGAGCCCGCGCAGCGCAAGAAGGCGATCCTCGTCGGCATCATCGCCGCTACATTGCTGCGCATCGCGTTTGCCACGGTGGCCGTGCACCTGCTGGCGATCATCGGGCTTCTTCTCGCCGGTGGCCTGCTGCTGCTCTGGGTCTGCTGGAAGATGTGGCGCGAACTGCATGCCGGCCACAATGGCGATGAGGGCGTGAACGTCGAAGGCGCCCCGCGAAAAACCTTCTTCCAGGCCGCGACGCAGATCGTCGTCGCTGACGTCTCCATGTCGCTGGACAACGTGCTCGCCGTCGCCGGTGCCGCGCGTGAACATCCAAGCGTGCTGATCGTCGGCCTTGCGCTCTCCATCGCGCTGATGGGCATCGCGGCGAACTTCATCGCCCGCCTGCTCAACAAGCACCGCTGGATCGCCTATGTCGGTCTCGCGATCATCCTCTACGTCTCGCTCGACATGATCTATCGCGGCGCCGTGGAAGTGATGCCATATCTCTCGCCTTGACAAAGCCTCATGCGGCGGTGGCTTCGCCACCGTCCATGCGCACCCGGCCGCCCAGCCAGCAGCCGGTCGCTTGGCCGTGGTCGACGTTGAAGCGGACCGAGATTTCGGAAGGGCGGAACATCGCCCGGCCCTGGCGGATGGTGATGGTGCGGGGGGAGGCCTCCACCAGCCCGTTTGCCAGCAAGCCGAAGGAGAGCGCCGCCGCCGCGATCCCCGTCGCCGCGTCTTCGGGATAGCCTGACGACTGCGGGAACTGGCGGGCATCAAAGACCTGTTCGGCGCGGTCGACCGCGGCGTAGGGATAGAGGCCCGTGGAGCCGATCCTCGTGCAGATCGCCTCGACCCGCGTGTAGTCGGGCTGGAGGTTGTCCAGAATGTCGGGGCTTGCCAGAGGCACCAGCGTTTTCACCCTACTCGTGCAGGCGTTCTGGATGGGGAAGGGCGCGAGGTGCCTTTCCGCGATGCCGAGCACGCTCAGGATTTCGGCTATGTCGTCGCTCGGCACAGGCTCGATCGTGCCTGCCGGCTGCGAAATCTCGACGGATTCGGCATCCAGAATTCGTGCCTGCACCCGGCCGCTTTTCGTCAGGATGTCGAGGTGGTCCTTCTCCAGCCGTCCGAGATGCTGGAGCAGCCAGATGGCGCCGACGGTGGCGTGGCCGCACATGGACATTTCATGGTTCGGCACCCAGAAGCGAAGTGCTAGATCGTAGTCCGCGCCGGCCGGCGGGCTGATGACGAAACCGCTTTCATGGCCGAAGGCGCGCGCGACCTGCTGCATGTCGGCATCGGACATGCCGTCCGCGTCGAGCACGATCGGCGCCGGATTGCCGCCGTTCGGGCCACCGTAGAAGACGCTGACGAAATGAAGATCGCGATTCTCAAACATGTATTGTTCCTCCGGCCGGATCGTGACGGGGCCAGGATAGGGGGAATGCCGCAGCGGTGGCATGCCCGGCGGGCCTTACGCCTTGACCGAACGGGCCACACCGGACCGCACATCCGAGGGGGATCGGTCGAGCAGGTGCCGCATCGCACGCGCCAGTGCCGCGCTGCTTTCGAAGCCGATCCTGTAGGCGATTTCGCCGATGGGCAGGTCCGTCTCCTGCAGAAGACGGACCGCATTTTCAATGCGCACCTCCTGCTGGAACTGCCCGATCGACCGGCCGGCCGCGTCCCGAAACAGCCGTGTCAGGTGGCGCCGGGACACCCCGAAATGCTGCGCAAGCTGGTCGAGTGGAAGGTCGCGCTCCGCGTGAAGGCGGACGAAAGATGTGATGTCTTCCACCAGCGCGGCCCCATGGTTCTGCGGGGTGGCGGCGGAGAGCGGCTTGCCGGAAAAGACGTCCATGAGGCATTGCGTTAGCAAGGCGGAGGACAGCTTTCTTCGAACGGAACTGTTTGATTCTCCGAGATCTTTGCGCGTGAGCAGGGCCTGGATGGCGCGAATGGCCGACGTCCGGGCGATCTGCACGGGCACGCCGGCGCGCCGGCGGAACGCCGCGCGCGAGCCGATCGTATCGACCAGCCGCAGCAACGCGTCAGGCGCCGCATAGAGCGCGATATGCGCGCTGGCGCCCAGGCCGGCGCGGGTCGTGTGAGCGCGCTCCGGCGGAACCAAGATGAAGCGATCCTGCGACAGCCAGAGGCCGTGCGGCTGGCCCTCGTGCGAGAGTTCGATCACGCCGCTGCTCGGGATCATGACCATGTATCCGTCGTGCCAGTGCCACGGCACGGCATAGTCCTTTCCGCCGCCGATGAGCGCCATATGCTCGTCATCCGCGGCGATCAGCGATGCCGCGTCGCTCGGTTTTCGCAGTTGCTCAAGGGATCGCAGCATGGTTGTCTCCGTGCATCCGGCAGGCCTTCGAAAGGCCGGTCGAGAATGAGATATGCGTGATCGAGGACGTCAGACACAATGCCCCCATCTTCATTTGCCGCCCGATACGGCTTCGAACGCGATACCGTGCGACTGGACAACTGGCGGCAGGCGCCCTGCAACGTCTGGGCCTTTCGCAATGTCGGCGAACTGGTCCCCTCGATGCGCATCCGAGCGTCGGCTCGTGCGGCGGACGAGGCGGTCGGCGACCCGCTCGGCATTCTGGCGACACATGCCGCGGCGCTGCTGCGCAGTTCCACGGATGCCCTCGTCGTCATGAAACATGGCCGTGTGATCGCCGACTATTACGCAGCCGATTTCGGCCCGCAAGACCAGCATATCGTGTTTTCGATCAGCAAGTCGATCACGGGTCTCTTGGCCGGTCTTGCTGAGGGCGACGGGATGCTCGATCCGGAGGCACCCGTTTCTCTTTATGTCCCGGAGATTGCTGGCTCGGTCTACGCGGATGCCACCGTGCGCCATCTGCTGGACATGCGCATCACGCTCGATTTCGACGAGGACTATCTCGACACTGTGGGCAATTACGGCCGCTATCGCCGGGCCGTTCTCTGGCATCCGGCCGAGGCGCGCCAGCCGTCGCTCGATCTCGTGGGTTTCTTGGCTTCGTTGAAAAAAGGCCCGGGCGACCATGGCGGCGCGGTCTCCTACAAGTCGCCAAACTCTGACATGCTCGGCCTGGTGGTCGAGCGGGCCTGCGGGCAGCGTTATGCGGATTTCGCCTCGGCGCGGCTGTGGAAACCGATGGGTGCTACGCAGGACGCGTCGATCACGGTCGATGGGGCCGGGGCGCCACGCGCGGCCGGCGGCATATCGATGACGGCAGGCGATCTCGCGCGCGTCGGCGAGATGATGCGCAATGGCGGGCGATCGCAGACCGGGGAACAGGTGCTGCCGGAAGCCTGGATCGACGACACGACAAGGACCGGCGGCAGTGCTGAGGCCTGGCTGGCAGGTGGCAATTTCTGGCTTCCCGACGGACGCTATCGCAATCAATGGTATCAGACGGGATATCCGAGCGGGGCCTTCGCCGCGATCGGCGTGCATGGCCAATGGCTCTACGTCGATCCGTCCGCCGGCGTGGTCATCGCCAAGCTGTCCTCGCAACCGTTGCCAGTGGACGAGGAATGCGACCGGTTGTGCCTGTCGCTGTTTCAGGCGGTCTGCGCGGCTGCGTGAAAAAACTGCCGCCGGCTTCAGGCAGGCGGCAGTTGTGGAGGTTTGACCGGTTAGGCTTGGCCCGGCTGCCAGTCGCCCGAGGGGATGCTGTTGATCATCCACGGCACGCCGAACTTGTCGACGAGCGAGCCGAAGCCGGGCGACCAGAAGGTCTCGGAAAACGGCATGATCGCCTTGCCCCCTTCGGAGAGTTCGTCGAACCAGCGCTTGGCCTCGGCCTTGTCGGTGGTGTGCAGCGTGACGTCGAAGCCGTTCTTGGGCTTGTCGACATTGGGCGCCCAGGCGACGTCCATGTCGGCGCCCATCAGCGCCTGGTCGCCGACGTCGAGCCAGCAGTGCATCAGCCAGGTCTTGTATTTGGGGTCGCTGATCGGCATGTCCGGCGGCGCGTCGCCATATTCCATGGCCGCGGTGATCTTGCCGCCAAGCACCTTGGCGTAGAATTCGAAGGCTTCGCGGCATTGTCCCTGGAAGCTCAGGCTGGTCACGATTTTCATGGTCGGCTCCTCGTTGTCGATGTTTTGTTCACATGTAAAATAGCCTGCCGTAAGGTGACGTTGATATCAACGTAAATGGATGGCCAAGTCAACCCGCCAAATGGTTTACCCGGCCGAACTTCTCTGAAAGCCGCGCCGGAACAGGGCCGGGGATTTGCCGGTCCACTTGCGAAAGGCGCGATAAAAGGCGCTCGGCTCGGAAAAACCGAGGTCTGCGGCGAGTTCGGCGACGTTCGTGCTGCCGTCGGTGAGCGCTTCCATGGCGAGCGCTCGACGCAAATCGTCCTTGATCGACCGGTAGGTCTCGCCCTCCAGCCGCAGCCGTCGCCGAAGGCTTGGCGCGGCAATGCGCATGCGGCGGGCCAGCACTTCGAAACTCGGCCAGGCGGCGGGCGGTGTGGCATGCAGCCGCTCCCGAATGGCTGCGGAAAGGCCGAGGTCGTGGCGATAGCGCACGAGGATGTTTGCCGGCGCATGGCGCAGAAAATCCTTCAGCGCGCGCTCGTCGCGGATCGGCGGCAGCTTGAGGAATTCGGCATCGAAGACGAGCCGCGTCTCGGGCTGGTCGAAGCGTACGGGCGCGCCGAAGAACAGGCGATAATCGGTGCCGGTGGGCGGTGCGCTGCAGCGGAAATCGACCCAGCGGATCGGCACTCGCCGCCCGACCAGCCAGCAATTGACGCCGTGCACGATGATCCAGAAGGTGCGGTAGGCAAAGGCCGAGCGCATGGCGCCGCTGTCCTTCAGCACGATCTGCGCCAGCCCCTTTTCCACGACCAGTTCGCCATGCGGATCGTCCAGCACCACCCGCAGGAAGCGGAGCGCGCGCCGCAGGGCATGTTCGAGTGTCGCGGTCGACAGGATGGCGTGGCACAGCAGGGCAAAGCTGCCGGCGCGCATCGGGCGCGCGCCCTCGCCGAAGAACTCATCGTCCATGGTGCGGGCCACGGCATGCCAGAGCGCCCCGTATTGTTCGGCCGGAATGGGGCCGGTGATGATGGGCGGCAGGCCGACCTGGGCCAGCAGCGGTTCCGCCGCCACGCCGTGACGTTGCAGGCATTCCAGCGTGTCGTCCATGAAACACGGGGCGATCATGCGGCGTTCCATGGTGACGGTCCCATCCTCGACTATGGCAAAAGCGATCACCAAAACTGCGATGTTCGGTCATTGCATACCATATTTTGCCGCCGCATCATCCTGCCTGAAACGGGTGGGAGCAGGAAAGCATGGAACTGAAGAGCCGCGTCTTTGTCGTTACGGGCGCCAGTTCCGGGCTGGGTGCTGCCGTGACGCGCATGCTGGCCGCGGAAGGTGCAAGCGTGCTGGGGCTCGATGTGAATGTTTCGGCCGGCGAGACACTGGCCGCGGAGCTCGGAGAAAACGTGCGGTTTCGCCAGGCGGACGTGACGAGCGAAGCTGACGCCAGCGCCGCCCTGGCCTGCGCCAAAGAGGCATTCGGCCATGTGCACGGCCTGGTCAATTGCGCCGGCATCGCGCCCGGCGAAAAGATCCTCGGCAAGAACGGTCCGCACGGGCTGGACAGTTTTGCCCGCGCCGTTACCATCAACCTGGTCGGCACGTTCAACATGGTGCGGCTTGCGGCCGCGGTCATGGCCGAGGAGGAGCCGGACGGTTTTGGCGAGCGCGGGGTGATCGTCAACACGGCGTCGATTGCCGCTTTCGATGGGCAGATCGGCCAGGCCGCCTATGCGGCCTCGAAGGGTGGGGTGGCCGCGATGACGCTGCCGGTGGCGCGCGAGCTTGCGCGCTTCGGCATTCGCGTGGTGACCATTGCGCCCGGCATTTTCGAGACGCCGATGATGGCCGGCATGTCGCAGGATGTGCAGGACACGCTGGCCGCAAGCGTGCCCTTTCCGCCGCGTCTCGGCCGGCCGGCGGAATATGCCGCGCTGGTAAAACATATCTGTGAGAATACGATGCTCAACGGCGAGGTCATCCGCCTCGATGGAGCATTGCGCATGGCGCCGCGGTGAGGCCGGCCATGGGAAGGAGGATCGCATGAACAATCAGGACCCGGTGGTCGTCGTCGGCCAGGCCCGAACCCCGCTCGGCGGTTTCCAGGGCGATTTGAAGGATCTTTCCGCACCCGAGCTCGGCGCTGCCGCCATAGGCGCTGCCCTTGCGCGCGGCGGGATCGCCGCGGCTGATGTCGGAGAAGTCGTGTTCGGCTGCGTGCTCACGGCGGGGCTCGGCCAGGCGCCGGCCCGCCAGGCGGCCATCGGCGCCGGCATTCCGTTCGGCGTGGGTGCCACGACCGTCAACAAGATGTGTGGCTCGGGCATGAAGGCCGCCATGCTGGCCCATGACCTGATCCAGGCAGGCTCCGCTGCCATCGTGGTTGCGGGCGGCATGGAGAGCATGAGCAACGCCCCCTACCTGCTCGACCGCGCGCGGCAGGGCTATCGCATGGGACACCAGCGGACGCTCGACCATATGTTCCTCGATGGCCTGGAGGATGCCTATGACAAGGGGCGGCTGATGGGCACCTTTGCGGAGGACTGTGCCGAGGCCTACCAGTTCAGCCGCAACGCGCAGGACGACTACGCCATCGCGTCGCTGGAGAAAGCGCAGAAGGCGGGCGCCGAGGGTGGCTTTGCCGGCGAGATCGCGCCGTTGACCATCGGCTCGGGCACCAAGCAGCGAACCATCAGCCAGGACGAGCAGCCGCAGAAGGCGCGGATCGACAAGATCCCGCTGCTGAAGCCGGCTTTTCGCGAGGGCGGCACGGTGACGGCCGCCAATGCTTCCTCGATTTCGGATGGCGCAGCGGCGCTCGTGCTGATGCGCCGGTCGGCGGCGGAGGGGCAGGGCACCGCTCCGCTCGCGCTGATCCGCGGCCACGCGACCTATGCGGACGCGCCCAACCTCTTTCCGACCGCGCCGATCGGCGCGATCCGGGCGCTCTGCCGGCGCGTCGGCTGGGAAATCGGCGATATCGACCTTTTCGAGATCAACGAGGCCTTCGCGGTCGTGCCGATGGCGGCGATCCGGGAACTGGGGCTCGCGCCGGACCGGGTGAACGTGAACGGCGGCGCCTGCGCGCTTGGCCATCCGATCGGCGCTTCCGGCGCCCGGGTGATCGTCACGCTCGTCAACGCGCTGCGCCTGCGGGGGCTGAAACGCGGCGTCGCATCCGTCTGCATCGGCGGTGGCGAGGCGACGGCGGTGGCGGTGGAGATCCCCGCCTGACCTGACGAAATCCACTGAACGGTCGGCGGAACAAGAACAAGGGACCACATACCGGCGACAACACACCGTCCAACATTATCGGGACGGAAACCCGGCGCGCTTTGCGCGCGCCGGATGGCTTTCTGCGTCTATCCGTGGGCGCCGCAGAAAGCTTCATCAACGCCCGCAGCCATACTGGGAGCGCATCACATGAAGAAACTACTCTTGTCCTCCGTGGTCCTGACATCGGTCGCGATGTTCAGCGCCCATGCCCGGGCCGATATCCTGATCGGTGTCGCCGGTCCCATCACCGGCCCGAACGCGGCCTTCGGCGCGCAGTTCGTCAAGGGCGCGGAACAGGCCGTCGCCAACATCAACGCCGCTGGCGGCGTGCTTGGCGAGCAGTTGAAGGTCGTCATCGGCGATGACGTGTCCGACCCCAAGCAGGGCATTTCCGTCGCCAACAAGTTCGTCGCCGACGGCATCCACTATGTCGTCGGCCATTTCAACTCGGGCGTCTCGATCCCGGCTTCGGAAGTCTATGCGGAAAACGGCGTGCTGCAGATCACGCCCGCTTCGACCAACCCGCAATTCACCGAGCGCGGCCTGTGGAATACCTTCCGCACCTGTGGGCGCGACGACCAGCAGGGCAAGGTCGCGGGCGAATATATCGCCGCGAACTTCAAGGATGCCAAGATCGCCATCGTGCACGACAAGACACCCTATGGTCAGGGGCTCGTCGACGTGGCGCGCCAGACGCTGAAGGAACACGGCATCGGCGACGTGCTCTATGAAGGCATTACCAGCGGCGAGAAGGATTTTTCGGCGCTCATCGCCAAGATGAAGGATGCCGGCGTGACGCTGATCTACTTCGGCGGTCTGCATACGGAGGCCGGCCTGATCATGCGCCAATCCGCCGACCAGGGGCTGAAGGCTACGCTGTTTTCCGGTGACGGCATGGTGTCGAGCGAACTGGCGCAGATCGCCGGCGATGCGGTGATCGGCACGCTGAACACCTTCGCTCCCGATCCGCGCCGCAACCCGACGGCGAAAGAGGTGGTCGAAAACTTCCGTGCCGCGGGCTTCGAGCCGGAGGCCTATACGCTCTATTCCTACATCGCCGTGCAGATCGTCGCCGCCGCCATCGAGAAGACCGGCTCGGCCGAGGACGCACAGAAGGTCGCCGAAACCATCAAGGCGGGCGGACCCTGGGCCACGGCGCTGGGCGAGATCGGCTATGACGCCAAGGGCGACATCACGCGCCCGGACTATGTCATCTACGAATGGAAAAAGGGCGAGGACGGCAAGCCAACCTATTTCGAGAAATAGGGGTTGCTCCGACGGCTGCGGCGGGAGAGGTCTCGCCGCAGCCCATTAAAGCGTGGGCAGCGTCGCGCGGATGTGATCGGCAAAGGTGGTGACGGCGGGCGAGCGGTCGCCTTCCGCGAAGACGATCAGCATGCCGAGATGTGGCAGGTGCGGCAGCGGCGCATTGAGGATGTGCAGGTCGGGCGGCACCGCCTCCTGCGTCATGACGCAGATGGCGAGGCCGGAGCGGGCAAGGCCGATCAGCCCGGCAAGGCTGTTGCTGGCATAGGAGATCTTGTAGCGCAGGCCCGCCCGCGCCATCGCCTCGCAGGCCGCACGGTGGTCCATGGCGTTCGATGCCGGCAGCGCCAGCGGCACCGTGTCGCCGAAATCGTGCAGTTCGAGCGTCGGCTTGCTGCCGACCCAGACGAGGGGTTCGGTGCGCACGACATTGTCGACGTCGTTCAGATTGGGTGTCGAAACCAGCGCCAGATCGACCTTGCGCGATTGCAGCAGCCCCCGCAGTTCGGCGGTCGGCGCCGAGACGACCTTGATCTCGACATCCGGATAGCGCGTGCCGAAACTCTTGAGGAGCATCGGGAAGAAGGACAGCAGGTAATCTTCCGGGCTGCCGAAGACGATGGAGCCGTGCAGGCCCTTGTCCGAAAAGGCGGAGACCGCTTCGTCGTGCATTTTCAGGATGCGCTCGGCATAGGCGAGGAACCTTTCGCCGCTGCCCGTCAGCCGGACCCCGCTGCCGCTGCGGTGCAGCAGGTTTTGGCCAAGCGTCTCCTCCAGCCGCTGCATCTGCATCGTCACCGCCGATTGCGTGCGCCCGACCTGCGCCGCCGTGGCGCTCAGCGAGCCGGAATGGGCGGCGTGCACGAAGGTGATGAGCAGGCGGAGATCGAGCGGACCATGCATATCAGTTTTCCTTATATCCGAATCCAAGAACTATCAATTTTACACAGATGGCGCTAGCGGCTACCGTTTTTTCACAGACATTGGAGGCTCACATGTCAAACAATCAGGATCCCGCCTTCTGGGCAGCCGCACGCAAGCATCTCATCCGCTACGGCGGCAGTTTCGACCCCGCCATCATTGAGCGCGCCGAGGGCTCCTTCGTCTATGACGCGGACAACCGGCCGATCCTCGACTTCACATCCGGCCAGATGAGCGCGCTGCTCGGCCATTCCCATCCGAAGATCGTCACGGCCGTGCAGCGCCAGATGGCGAAGGTCGCGCATCTCTTCTCCGGCATGCTGTCGCGCCCCGTGGTGGAACTCGCCGAGCGCCTGGCGGCGCTGGCGCCGGGCCTCGACCGGGTCATGCTGCTGTCGACGGGTGCGGAATCGAACGAAGCGGCCATCCGCATGGCCAAGCTCGTCACCGGCCGGCACGAGATCGTCGCCTTCTCCAAGAGCTGGCACGGCATGACGGGCGCGGCGAGCTCGGCGACCTACAGCGCCGGCCGCAAGGGCTACGGCCCCGCCATGGTCGGCTCGCTGACCATTCCCGCGCCAAACACCTTTCGCCCGCGCTTTCGCCATGCGGATGGCAGCCTCGACTGGAAGACGGAGCTCGACGACGCGTTCGGGCTGATCGACAGCCAGTCGGTCGGCAGCCTCGCCGCCTTCATCGCCGAGCCGATCCTGTCGAGTGGCGGCCTCTTGGAACTGCCGCTCGGCTATCTCGCCGCGCTGAAGGAAAAATGCCGCGAGCGTGGTATGCTTCTCATCCTCGACGAAGCGCAGACCGGCGTCGGCCGCACGGGCACCATGTTCGCTTTCCAGCGCGACGGCGTGACGCCGGATATCCTGACGCTTTCCAAGACGATCGGCGCCGGCCTGCCGCTTTCGGCGGTCATGACGACCGCGGAGATCGAGGACACGGCGCATGAGCGGGGCTACCTCTTCTACACCACGCATGTCTCTGATCCCCTGCCGGCGGCAATCGGGCTGGCCGTGCTCGATGTCGTCGAGGAGGAAGGGCTCGTCGAGCGCGCGCGCCATATCGGCGGCAGGCTTTTCGAGGGGTTGTCGCTGCTGAAGTCGCGCTTCGAATGCGTCGGCGACGTTCGCGGCCGCGGCCTGATGCTCGGCGTCGAGATCGTCAAGCCCGATGGCAGCGGCGGCTCCGATCACGAGCTTGGCAGCCGCATCGCCGCGGAAGCCTTCCGCCGCGGCCTCAGCATGAACATCGTCAAGCTGCCCGGCATGGGCGGTGTGTTCCGCATCGCGCCGCCGCTGACGATTTCCGAAGACGAGATCGACCTCGGCCTGCGCATTATCGCCCAGTCCATCGAGGCGGCATCGGCGGCCGGCGCAAGCCCTGCCGGCATTGCGGCAGAGTGAGGAAAAACAACCGATGACCGAAACGAACCTTGGCGATGCCGCAACGGCCGAAGCCCCCGAAACCATCCGCGTGCTTGTCGCCAAGCTCGGGCTTGACGGCCATGACCGGGGCGCCAAGGTGGTGGCCCGCATCCTGCGCGATGCGGGCATGGAGGTCATCTATACCGGCCTCTACAAGACGCCGAAGGATGTCGTGCACGCCGCGATCCAGGAGGACGTCGACGTCATCGGCGTCAGCCTGCTTTCCGGCTCCCACGTGCCGCTGTTTCGCGAACTGTGTCGCTGCCTGCGCGAGGAGGGCGCCGAGCATGTGCTCGTCGTCGCCGGCGGCGTCATCCCCGAGCAGGATTATGCCGCGCTCCTGGAAAGCGGCGTCGATGCCATCGTCCCGCAGGAGGCGCGCTCCGACCTGATCGTCACGACGATCGAAGGCCTCATCGCCGCCCGTGGTCGCATATGACGATCGTCACGCATTCCCGAACGGCAAAGCGCGGCACCTACACGCCCTCCGCCGCGCTGGTGAAGGACGTGCTGGCGGGGCGGGCGATCGCTATCGCCCGAATGATCTCGCGCGCCGAAGAAGGCTATCCCGAGGCCGCCGAAGCACTCGCCGAACTCTACAAACATGGCGGCAATGCCCATATCGTCGGCATCACTGGCGTGCCGGGGGCCGGCAAGTCGACGCTCGTCTCGGCCCTCATCAAGGCCTATGCCGCGGAAGGCCGCAAGGTCGGCGTCATAGCGGTCGATCCGAGCAGCCCCTATTCCGGCGGCGCGATCCTCGGTGATCGCGTGCGCATGAGCGAGACGGCCGCCGCCGGCGGCGCCTTCGTGCGCAGCATGGCGACCCGCGGTCATCTCGGCGGGCTGACGCGTGCGACACTCCAGGCGGTCGACGTGCTCGATGCGGCGGGATATTCGCCCATCATCATCGAGACGGTCGGGGTGGGGCAGGACGAGGTGGAGGTGGTGACCGCCGCCCACACCGTCGTGGTGCTCTCCGCCCCCGGCCTCGGGGACGACATCCAGGCGATCAAGGCCGGCATTTTGGAAATCGCCGACATCCACGCCGTCAGCAAATGCGACAAGCCGGAGGCATCGGCGACGGTTTCCGCCCTCCAGGGCATGCTGTCGCTCGGCGGCGGGTCCGGCTCGCACTGGACATCGCCCGTCCTGCCGGTCAGCGCCGTTTCGGGCGAGCGCATCGCCGAGCTGAAGGACGCCATCGGCGCGCATTGGGCGCATCTGCATGATACCGGCGAACTCGCCGCGCGCCAGCGCGCCATCTGCAAGACGCGCATCCTCGGCACCGCAAGACATCTTTTTCAGCAGAAATTCCAGCAGGAATCCGCAACGCTCGAGACGCATATCCGGGCCGTGACGGAACGGCGGATGGACCCGTCGGTCGCCGCGCGCGCCCTGCTGGGTTGGGAGGAAATCCGATGACCGACACCACCCTGTTTTCGACGCAGGCGATCGACAATATCCGCGAAAGCCAGGCGGAATGGGAGGAGGGCGCACTTGCCGCCTTCCTGAAGACCCGGCCGGAGGAAAAAGCCGTCTACGAGACCGAAAGCGGCATTCCGCTAAAGCGGATCTATACCGCCGCCGACGTGGCCGACATTCCGGCCGAGGAACTCGGTTTCCCCGGCGCCTATCCGTTCACCCGTGGCGTCTATCCGACGATGTATCGCGGCCGGCCATGGACCATCCGCCAGGTCGCCGGCTTCGGCAATCCGGAAGCGACCAACCAGCGCTACAAATACATGATCCAGACCGGCCAGACCGGCCTTTCGACGGATTTCGACCTGCCGACCCTGCTGGGCCTCGATTCCGATGATCCGATGGCCTTCGGCGAGGTCGGCCGCGTCGGCGTCGCCATCGACACGATGGAGGATGTCGACCGGCTATTCGACGGCATCGACCTCGAAAAGATTTCGGTCTCGCTGACGATCAACCCTTCGGCCTGGGTCGTCTATGCCATGTTCGTCGCGGTGGCGGAGCAGCGCGGCCTGGATCTCCACAAGCTGACCGGCACCTTGCAGGCCGATCCCTTGAAGGAATATGTCGCGCAGAAGGAGTGGATCTATCCGGTCCGCCCGGCCGTGCGCCTGCTGCGCGACCTCATCATGTACAGCGCCAAGGCGACGCCGAAGATCAATCCCGTCAGCCTCAGCGGCTATCATCTCTCCGATGTCGGCGGCAATGCGCTGCAGGAAATCGCCTTCACCATGGCCTTCACCATCTCCTATTGCGAGGAGGTGACGAAGGCCGGCATGGATATCGACGATTTCGCGCCGCGCCTGTCGTTCTTCTTCATCAGCCACCAGGATTTTTTCGAGCAGATCTGCAAGTTCCGCGCCGCACGCCGCGTCTATGCCAAGATCATGGCCGAACGCTTCAACGCGAAAAAGCCGGAATCCATGCGCCTGCGCGTGCATGTGCAGACGGCGGCCATGAGCCTCACCAAGGTCGAGCACCACAACAACCTCATGCGCACGGCCATCCAGGCACTCGGTGCCGTGCTCGGCGGCTGCCAGAGCATGCACACCAACGGCCTCGACGAAGCCTTCGCCATCCCGACCGAAGAGGCGATGAAGCTCGCCATCCGCACCCAGCAGATCATCCGCGAAGAAATCAACGTGACCTCGGTCATCGATCCCCTCGGCGGCTCCTATTTCATCGAGCGCCTGACGAAGGACATGGAGACCGAGATGTGGAAGATGCTCGACGAGGTGCAGGAACGCGGTGGCGCGATCCAGCTGGTCGAGGAGGGGTGGTTCCAGCAGAAGCTCGCGGATTCCGCCTATGCGACCTTCAAGAAGATCGATTCCGGCGAGAAGATTTCCGTCGGTGTCAACAAGTTCGCCGACGAGGCGAGCAGCACGGCGGACGTGCACATCCACCCCTATGACGACCATTGCACCCAGTTGCAGATCGACCGCCTGAAGATCATCCGGGCGAACCGGGACGATGCGCGCATCAAATCGCTGATGGCGGAACTCGTCGAGCAGGCCCGCTCGGACGACGTCAACCTGCTGCCCACGACCATCGAACTGGTGAAGGCCAAGGCGACGCTCGGCGAGATCTGCAGCGCGCTGCGCGAGGTCTGGGGTTCCTATGACGAACCGATGATCGTGTGAGGAGGCGGACGATGAACCACGCTGTCATTTCCACGATCGAAGGCCCGATCGCCTGGGTCAAGCTCAACAGGCCGGAACGGCTGAACGCCATGAACCGGCAGCTCGTCGACGGGCTTTCCGAGGCACTTGCGGCCGCGGAAGCCGACGAGGGCGTGCGCGCCATCATCCTTCACGGCGAGGGCCGGGCCTTCTGTTCCGGCGATGACCTCAAGGACCTCGACGCGCAGACCGCCTCTGAGGCCGAAACCCAGGACTGGGTGGAGGCCATCCAGGCCGTCACGCTCCAGATCATGCAGTCGCGCAAGATCGTCATCGCCGCGGTGCACGGCTGGTGCGTCGGCGGTGCGCTGGAATGGGTCATCAACTGCGACTTCCGGCTGTTTGCCGAAAAGACCCGCTGGTTCTTCCCAGAAGTGACCTACGGCCTGTTCGTCACAGGCGGCGTGACGGCGCTCCTGACGAAACAGGTCGGCCCGCAGGTCACAAAGGAACTCCTCATTCTCGGCGAGCGGCATGATGCGCAGAAGGCGCTGGAGGTGGGCATCGCCTGGAAGATCGTGGCCGACGACGGGTTGCTCGACGAGGCCCGGCAGCTGGCGCTGACGATCGCCACGCGCCCGTCCGCCGCCGTTGCCGACGTCAAGCGCGCCATCAATGACGGTTTTCACTCATCCCTCGAAGATGCAATGGCGCAGGAGACGGCAGCCACGGTTCGTGGCTTCCTCTCTCCCGAGGCGCAGGCAAAGGCAAAAGAGTTCTGATCCGTGTCAATGACGCCCCATTCCCTTTCGCCCGTTCCGGGCCTCGATGACGCTGAGATCGAAGATCGCGTCCTGCCGAAGATCCTGCTGAAACAGGCCGAGCGCTTCGGCTCCAGGCCCTTCCTCGACCTCGGCGGCGGGTCCGCGAGTTTCGAGCAGATGCTGGACCTGTCCACCCGGCTGGCAAACGGGTTGCGCAAGCTCGGCGTCGGGCGCGGCGACCGGGTGGCGATGCTGCTCCCCAGTTGCCTCGAACTCGTCGTGACGTGGTTTGCCGCCGCGCATCTCGGCGCAATCGAGGTGCCGAACAATCCGGGCCTCAAGGGCGATTTCCTCTGCCACAACCTCAACAATTGCGGCGCCGAGGTGCTCATCGTCGATGCCGATGTGCTGCCCGAACTGGCGATCGTCCAGGACAGGCTGCCCGACGTGCGCACGCTCATACTGGTCGGCGCCGATCCCGCGATGGCGCGCGCGGCGGGGGTGAAGATCGACCGAATCGTACGCTTCGAAGACTGCCTGGCATCGCCAGCGATCCTCGACTTCGCGCCCGTCCACTATTCCGATCCCATGGCGATCCTTTACACGTCAGGCACGACGGGTCCTGCCAAGGGTGCGCTGATGTCGCACCACCATTGTTATTCCTGGGCGGCGGCCATGGCGGCGAACCTCGGATACACCACCGAGGACAGCTATTTCTCCGCCCTGCCGCTCTTCCACACCGACGCCCAGATGTTCGGCGTCTACCTGCCGCTGATCTACGGCACCAAGGCGACGCTCGCCGACAGTTTCAGCGCCTCGCGCTTCTGGAGCCAGGTCCGAGAAAGCGGCGCCACGGCGACCAACCTGCTTGGCGCTATGGCTGTCATCCTGATGCGGGCGCCGCCGTCCGACAGCGATAGCGACAACCCCGTGCGGGTTTGCCAGTGCATTCCCATGGTGCCGGACCAGCAGGCCTTCGAGCGTCGCTTCGGCATGCGGCTCGTCACCGGCTACGGCCAGACGGAAACCAGCTTCGTAACGCTCGACACCGTCGACGATACCCGGCCCGGCTCCTGCGGCAAGCCGCATCCCGATTGGGAGGTCGCCGTCGTCGACGACAAGGACCGGCCGCTGCCGCCCGGCACGATCGGCGAGATCGTCTCACGCCCGAAGAAGAGCTGGAGCATGTTCTCCGGCTACTACCGCGCCGAGGCCAAGACCGTGCAGACGCTTCGAAACCTCTGGTACCATTCCGGTGACGCCGGCGTGATGGACGAGGACGGCTGGCTCTATTTCAAGCACCGGCTGAACGAGGCGATCCGGCGGCGCGGCGAAAACATTTCCGCCTATGAGGTGGAGACGCTGGCCGAGCAGCACCCCGACATCGTCGAAAGCGCCGCCTTCGGCATCCCGTCCGAATTCACCGAGGAGGACATCATGGTGGTGGCGCTGCGCCGCGCCGGCTCGACGCTGGCGCCCGCCGACCTGCTGGAGCATTTCCGGGAAAAGGCGCCACGCCACATGGTGCCGCGTTACATCGAGATCACCGACGCGCCGCTGCCGCGAACGCCGACCGAAAAGGTGGCCCGCAGCGTCCTGCGCCAGCGCGGCCTCAGCGAGGCGACCTTCGACCGCGGCACGCGCTAGCCCTCTATTTTCGATTTGAAAGCAAGGACCGGAGGGAGTGCCAGGAAAGGTTCGCCTATCGTCATCGGACAAACAGGTTCGAGGTAAGAGACGATGCGTGAAATCATCCGCTTTGCATGGGGGATCAGCTCCCTGGGCGACTTCGTTGTCGCCATGTCCGACAAGGGCTTGGTCGCCCTGGAATTCAGTTCGCAGCGCGCCGCAATGGAGGATGCGTTGCGCAGCCGCTTTCCCGATGCCGAACTGGAGCACGACCAGACGGCGCTTGCCGGCGTGCTCGATGCCGCTGCCGGTCTGATCGACGATCCGGCAATTGGCAGCGACCTTCCGCTCGATCTGCGCGGAACGCCCTACGAGGTAAGGGTCTGGCAGATGCTCCGCGACATCTCCGCCGGCGAGACGACGAACTATGGCGCGCTGGCGGCAAGGCTGGGCACACGCGACGCGCGGGAGGTGACGGTGGCGATCGCCAGCAATCCACTCGCGATCGTCGTTCCCTGCCACCGCGTCATCAAGAAGGACGGCTCGATCTCCGGCTATCGCTGGGGCGTCCAGCGCAAGCGCGTGCTTTTGGCGCGCGAGCAGCGGGCTCACGGACTTGGGGCTGAGCCGCGGTCAGAGGCCAGATGAGCCGGGACGGACTTGTCGCGGTTACAATCTGGCCGGTCGCCTTCGCGACGCTGCTTGGTTTATGATTGCGGGATACGCCATCCGCAATTGGGGCCGCCGGGAATGCCTGCCGATCTTCACCATCTCCTGATCGTCTACACCGCCTATGTGATCGCCGCCGGCAGTCCTGGCCCGAGCAATATGCGCATCATGGGTGTGGCCATGCACCAGGGCAGGCGGGCAGCTCTCCTGCTCGCCGCCGGTGTCGTCAGCGGCTCGATCTTCTGGGGCATGATGGCTGCGACGGGTATTTCCGCCATCCTGACCCGCTATGCCGAAGCCCTGTTCGTGCTCAAGATCTTTGGCGGCCTCTATCTGCTCTATCTCGCCTACAAGGCGGGCCGTGCGGCGCTCACCTCCGACGACAAGGCTCGGGAGGCGATGTCGAAGGACGCCGCGCTCTCCGGTGCTTCGCTCTACCGGCGCGGCCTGCTGATGCATCTCACCAACCCGAAATCGATCCTCGCCTGGATCGCGCTGATGACGCTCGGGCTTGGTCCCGGCGCATCGACGCACACGCTCGTCGCCATCCTCGGCGGCTGCGCGGTGCTAAGCGTCACCATCTTCTGCGGCTACGCCATCGTCTTCTCGACTGCGCCCATGGTGCGCCTCTATCGCCGGGCACGGCGCGGGATCGAGGGGACGCTGGCGGTATTCTTCGGCCTTGCCGGCCTGCGGCTGCTGGTGTCGCGGGTTTAGGAAGACTGCTTACCCGACGGGGTGCGAAGATGCTCCATCAGTGCGCGCGCTGTCGGGTCAAGCTCCTCTTCCGCCCGAAAACACAAGAGGAGCCGGCGTCTCGCCCAGGCGTCGGAGAGCCGCACGGAGGTGATCGGCATGGTGCGCCGGCAGCGGCGCGCGGCGGTTTCGGGCAGGATCGAGATGCCGACGCCTTCCGCCACCATTCGGCAGACGCCTTCGAAGGTGCGCAGGCGCACGCGCGGGCGCAGCCGGTGGCCGGATTGCGCGGCGTGCCCATCAACATGGTCTTGAAGCGCGCCCGCAAAGCCGATGTAATCCTCGCCGAGGATCTGGCCGAAGGCGACCTGCTTTTCCGCTGACATCGGATGGTCGCGCGGGAGCACCACGACAAGCCGGTCCGTCGCGAAGGGCAGGGCGGTGAGCGCCGCCGTCTCGACCGCATCCGAGACGATGCCGATATCCGCCAGCCCATGCTCCAATGCCTTGACGATCTCGGTGCTCGGCCGTTCGGCAAGCTCGATGTCGACCTTGGGATGTTCCGCCAGCCAGGAGCCGAGCCGGTCGGGCAGGAATTCGGTGATCGCCGCCGTGTTGGCGAGGAGCCGCACGGTGGAGCGGATGCTGCGCGCATGTTCGGACAGCTCCGCCTGCATGGCGCCGACATTGCGCAGGATGAGACGGGCATGATGCGCCAGCGCCTCTCCGGCGCGGGTCGGCGTCACGCCGCGCCGCGTGCGCACGAAAAGCGACAGGCCGCCCGAAGCCTCCATGTCACGCAGCCGCTCGCTTGCGGCGGCGATGGAGAGGTTGGCCGAGCGCGCGCCATGCGTAAGGCTGCCGGCATTGAAGACGGCGAGGAACAGGCGGAGGTCTGCAAGATCGAAGCGCATTTCGGGAGGATAACACGCCACCAGCTTTCGGAAAGGCCGAAGGCTGATGGCGGATATTCCCGATTGCCGCCCGCCCCGCCGGGCGCTCTTAATCGCGGCATGGAACAGAGCGAAACCACATTTCTGATCATCACCGCCGCCTTCTTCGTCGCCGGGCTCGTCAAGGGCGTCACGGGCATGGGCTTGCCCACGGTGGCGATGGGCATCCTCGGCGGGCTGCTGTCGCCGCTGACCGCCGCGGCCCTGCTGCTCATCCCCTCGCTGGTCACCAATGTCTGGCAGCTTCTGGCGGGCCGCCATCTCAAGGCGTTGCTGCTGCGCCTCTGGCCCATGCTGGCCGCGATCTCCCTCGGCACGCTGGCGGGCTCCGTCCTGCTTGCGAGCGGCGAGACCGACCGCACGACGGTGGCACTCGGGCTGACGCTGGCCGCCTATTCCGCCTACACACTGCTCGCCCGCCAGCATCGGGTGCCGCCCGGCTGGCAGGCCTGGGCTTCGCCGGTCGTGGGCCTGGCGACCGGCCTGTTCACCGGCGCGACGGGCGTCTTCGTCATTCCCGCCGTGCCCTATCTGCAGGCCCTGGGGCTGGAGCGCGACGAACTGGTGCAGGCGCTCGGTCTGTCGTTCACGGTCTCGACCATCGCGCTCGGTCTGGCGCTGTTCCTGCACGGAACGCTGCCGATGGCGGACCTGAAGGCCTCGATGCTCGCGATCGCGCCGGCGCTCGCCGGCATGTTCGCCGGCCAGGCGCTGCGCACGCGCATCAGCCCGTCGGCATTCCGGCGCGGCTTCCTTCTCTGCATGCTCGGCCTCGGCCTGGAGATGGCGCTGCGACCGCTGTTCTTTCCATGACCGCTTAGGTATGAACCCGGCCAAGGAAATCGCGCAGGAGCGGAACGACCTCGTCGAGATGCGTTTCGAGCAGCCAATGACCGCCATCGAGCAGGTGAAGCTCGGCTTCGGGCAGGTCGCGCAGATAGGCCCGCGCCGATTTTTCCGGCATGTAATGGTCATTCGGTCCCCACACGATCAGCGTCGGCGGCTGGTGGTCGTGGAGGTACTTTCGATGCTGGGGAAACCAGGTGCGGTTCTGCTTCAGCCCGGCGATGAGGTCGATGGCGATCTCTTTGCGCTTTGGAGTCATCAGCGACCAGTGCAGCGTCCAGAGGTCGGGCGGTATGCTGGCGGCAAGCTCCGGTCCCAGCGCGTTCAGGAATTCCTCCTTGAACGTTTCCTCTTTTATAGCCTGGGCTAGCGTCGCCCGCATGTCCGCGTGGGAGAGTGTCCAAGTCTTCTCGATATCCGCATATTTGGGGCCAAGTGCATCTTCATAGGGGATGTCGCCGTTCTGGATGATCAGGGCGACGATGCGGTCCGGTTGTCTGATCGCCAGCCTCGCGCCGATCGGCGACCCGAAATCGTGAAGGTAGAGGGCGAAGCGGTCGATGCCGAGCGTTTGCACGAACTGGTCGAGGAAAGCGGCGTATCCATCGAAACTATAATCGAAATCCTCCGGCGTGGAACTGTAGCCGGCGCCGGGATAATCCGGTGCGATCAGCCGCCAGCGATCCGCCAGCCGCGGCATGAGATTGCGGAACTCGTAGGAGGAGCAGGGGTAGCCGTGAGGGAGGAGGACGACAGGCGCATCCTCCCGTCCGGCCTCGCGATAAAAGGCATCGATGTTTCCGATCTTTCTGTGCCGGTGGCGCACAAGCGTATCCATGAGGGTCTTCCTCCGCGATGTTGAATACATGGAGGAAAGACGAGGGAACCCCCGGAACTGTTCCCACCACTCGCCGGTCCGCGGCCGGCACCCCGCCCTTGAAACCGCATATCCAGCGCTATCTACAGATGCGCCGGCACAAAATCCCCGCCGGCGGCGACCCGACCCTCAACGGCAGGACCCCTTCGTCGGTAAAGGCGAAGGCGGCACGATCCGGCCATTTTCAACCCGACAGGAGAACCGGCATGAGCGGCAACATCGCGGAAAACATGGAAGTCATCGGCGCCGACGGCGTGCATGTGGGCACGGTCGATCGCGTCGAGGCCAACCGCATCAAGCTGAAGAAGGCCGACAGTTTCGGCAAGCACGAGGGCCATCACCACTATATCGAACTGGGCTTCGTCGCCGATGTCGAGGGCGACAAGGTGCGCCTTTCGGCCAATGCGGACGTGGCCGTGACCTTGGAGGAAGAAGAATCCGGCCGTCCGGTCGATCTCTAGCCGAAGAATGGGGCCGGCTCGCCGGCCCTTTTGCTGCCCTCGGAATCTTGCTGGGAAGACCTGGATTTTCGATGGCACGGCGCAGCGAGACTCGCTACGTTCCGACAGACAGGTTCTGCCGAACGGATCGAGTATGAATGCAGTCTTGCCTTCCGTGGTTCCCCAGCCGGTCGCAGCGCGGCTGTCGCGCGCGGCCATCTTCCTCGTCGTAACGCTGACGCCCGGCCGCCCGGCGGAAACGGCAGCGCGCGCGCTGTGCGCCGATCTTTCCGGCCTGCTGCGCGCGGTCGGGTTTCGCGATCTCGAAGGCGGGCTTTCCTGCGTGCTCGGCATCGGCTCGGCGGCCTGGGACCGGCTCTTTGCCGCACCCCGCCCGAAGGACCTGCACCCCTTCCGCGAAATCCGTGGCCGCCACCATGCCGTCTCCACGCCCGGCGACCTCCTGTTCCATATCCGCGCCACGCGCATGGACCTCTGCTTCGAGCTCGCTACCCAGATCATGGCGCGGCTGGCTGGCCTGGTGTCCACGACCGACGAGGTGCACGGCTTCAGCTATTTCGACGACCGCGACCTGATCGGCTTCGTCGACGGCACGGAAAACCCGGTCGACCAGGCCGCGGTCGACGCGACGATCATCGGCGACGAGGATGCGGATTTTGCCGGCGGCAGCTATGTCATCGTGCAGAAATACCTGCATGACCTGCCCGCCTGGAACCGCCTGCCGGTCTCCGACCAGGAGAAGATCATCGGCCGCGAAAAGCTTTCCGACATCGAGCTCGACGATGCTGTCAAGCCGAGCTACGCGCACAATGCGCTGACGAGCATCGAGGAAAACGGTGAGCCGCTGGAAATCCTGCGCGACAACATGCCCTTCGGCGATGTCGGCAAGGGCGAGTTCGGCACCTATTTCATCGGCTATGCACGCTCGCCGCGCCGCATCGAGATGATGCTGGAAAACATGTTCATCGGCCGCCCGCCCGGCAATTACGACCGGCTGCTCGATTTCAGCCGCGCCGTGACCGGCACGCTGTTCTTCGTCCCCGCCGCGTCCTTCCTCGATGCGGTATCGCCCGATGTACCCGACACGACCGCCCCGGCGGACCAACCGCAGCCGAAGCGCCACGACGGCTCGCTCGGCATAGGCTCTCTCAGGAAAGAGGCTTCCCATGAATAACCTGCACCGCGACCTGGCCCCGATTTCCGAGGCCGCCTGGGCCGAGATCGAGGAAGAGGCCACGCGCACGCTGAAGCGGAACCTCGCTGCACGCCGCGTCGTCGATCTGGCCGGCCCCTCGGGGCTCGGGCTCTCCGCCGTCGGCACCGGCCGTGTCGCGCCCATCGCGCCGCCGGCCGAAGGCGTGCAATCGCTGCGGCGCGAGGTGAAGGCGCTGGTCGAGCTCCGGGTTCCCTTCACGCTGTCGCGCAGCGCCATCGACGACGTCGAGCGTGGTTCGCGCGATTCCGATTGGGAGCCGGTGAAGGAAGCCATGCGAAAAATAGCCTTCGCCGAGGATCGCGCGGTGTTCGACGGTTATGCCGCCGGCGATATCGAGGGTATCCGCCAGGCCGCGAGCAATCCCGCCATTCCGCTGCCGGCCAGCGCCAAGCGCTATTCCGATGCGGTGGCCCGCGCGGTTGGCCAGCTCCGGCTCGCGGGCGTCGAAGGGCCTTATGCGCTGGTGCTGGGGGCTGATGCCTATATGGCGGCAAGCGGTGGCAGTGACGATGGCTATCCGGTCTTCCACCATCTCGAACGGGTGGTGGACGGCGGCATCATCTGGGCACCGGCGATCGAGGGCGGCCTCATTCTGTCCTTACGCGGCGGTGATTTCGAGCTGACCGTCGGGCAGGATTTTTCCATCGGCTATCTCAGCCATTCCGCCACTACCGTCGATCTCTATGTGCAGGAAAGTTTCACCTTCCGCACGCTGACGACCGAGGCGGCCGTGGCGCTTTCGCCGGAATAACCGACGCCCGGATCACGAGAGGACATCGCATGGCGGCAAGAGGCGACCACCATATCGTCATCATCGGCGCGGGTTTTGGCGGGCTGGAGGCGGCGCGCAACCTGGCCAAGGGGGCGGTCCGCATCACCGTTATCGACCGGCGCAACCATCACCTGTTCCAGCCCTTGCTCTACCAGGCGGCAACGGCGTCGCTGGCGCTGTCGGAGATCGCCTGGCCGATCCGCTCGCTGCTGCGGGGCTACGACAATGTGACGACGCTGCTCGGCAGCGTCACCGGCGTGGATGCGGCGGGCAAGGCGGTGCTGCTGGAGGATGGGCGCGCCATCCCCTACGACACGCTGATCCTCGCCACCGGCGCGCGCCACGCCTATTTCGGCCATGACGAATGGGAGCCGCATGCGCCCGGCCTGAAGACACTGGAGGACGCGACGACAATCCGCCGTCGCATCCTTTCCGCCTTCGAGCGGGCGGAATGGCAGGACGATGCGGCCGAGCGCCGCCGCCTGCTGACCTTCGCCATCATCGGCGCCGGCCCGACCGGCGTGGAGCTTGCCGGCACCATCGCCGAGCTGGCGCACGAAACGCTGCGCCGCGATTTCCGCAACATCGACACGCGCGAGGCCCGCGTGGTGCTGGTCGAGGCGGGGCCGCGCATTCTCGCGGGCTTCACCGAGGATCTTTCGACCTATGCCGAACGGGCGCTGACGCGCCTCGGCGTCGAGGTGCGCACCGGCCATGCGGTGTCGCAATGCGATGCCGCCGGCATTACGCTCGGTGACGAGGTTCTGCCGGCCGCGACCATTCTCTGGGCGGCGGGCGTTGCCGCATCGCCGGCTGCCGAGTGGTTGCAGGTTCCCGCCGACCGGGCCGGGCGCGTGCTCGTCGCCCCCGACCTCAGCGTGCCCGGCTTCCCGGACATTTTCGCGGTCGGCGACACCGCCCATGTGCCGCTGGGCGAGGGCAAGATCGTTCCCGGCATCGCGCCTGCGGCAAAGCAGGAAGGGCGCTATGTGGCCGGCGTCATCAAGGCCCGGCTCGATGGCAAGCCCGTGCCAAAACCCTTCACCTATCGCAACGACGGCAATCTGGCGACGATCGGCAAGCGGGCCGCCATCGTCGATCTCGGCTGGATCAAGCTGAAGGGCCGGCTTGCCTGGTGGACCTGGGGCATCGCCCATGTCTACTTCCTGATCGGCCTGCGCAACCGGCTGACCGTCGCGCTGAGCTGGCTGTGGATTTACTCGACCGGCCAGCGCAGCGCCCGCCTGATCACGCAGGCAAGCGCCGAGGATGGCCGCAGCGGCTAATCCGTTTTATCGGAAAGGTGAAGCAAATGGCGGAAAGAATTGTCAAAATGCCGGGTCCGGATCACCCGATCTCCATCGAGCGCATCCCTGCACGCGTCGTCGTGCGTGCGGCTGGCCAGGTCATCGGCAGCTCGCAAAGGGCGCTGCGCCTGCGCGAAGCGACATATCCAGCGGTCGTCTACATGCCCCGGCCGGACATGGACATGACGCTGCTCGAACGGACGGAGCATAAGAGCTATTGCCCTTACAAGGGTGAGGCGAGCTATTTCAGCATTCCGCTCAGCGGCGGCACCAATGCGGCCTGGAGCTACGAAACACCATATCCGTCCGTCGCGGAAATCGAGGGCCACATCGCCTTCTACGCCGACCGGGTGGAAATCGACGAGGTGCAGGACATCGAGGAATGAGGCGTGCGGTCCAGCGTTCTGGCCCGGCGCCGGCATCGCTTGACTTTGCTTGGGCTTGCATGATCGAACAGTAGGGATTGCTCAACAAGCGCGGGCGAGGGGGATTGAAAAGCATGGTGGCCGCATTCCGTCAGCTTCTGCGGTGCAAGGCGATCCTTGTCGCGATGGCCCTGCTCTTTGCCGGTCCGGCGCTTGCACAGGACGTTGCGGCGCCGCCCGTCGACAAGCTGCGCGAGATTTCGCGCCTGCTTTCCGATCCCGCCGTCGCCACCTGGCTCAACAGTGCCGAGACCGGCCCGGGCAAGGCCGAGGATATCGCTCCTGCCGGCTCCGAATCCATGATGATGGAGACGGGTTACGTCGCCGAAAAGCTTGGCATGATCCAGAACCGGATCGACACCGCCATGCAGGGCAGCATGGAGCTTGGCCCCGGCGCGCACACTGCCATGACGCGGCTTGAGGCCGAAGTCACCAGCCGCGGTCCGCTGCGCCTGTTCTTCCAGCTGCTTCTCGTGCCCGTCCTCGCCATCGGCTTCGAGCGATTGTTCAACCGATTGTCGGCCCGGCACTGGCGCCGCCAGGCGGCGGAGCCGCAGGTCGATCCGGTGGGCGTGGTGCCGATAGGGCTGCACGCCTGCGGGCAGGCCATCTGCTTTGCCGTCGGCGCGCTGCTGCCGCTCGCCATCGTCGCCTGGCCGCCGCTGTTGCAGCGCACCGCGCTTATCCTGGCGATCGCCGCCATCATCGTCCGCTTCGGCGGCCTCATCGGCGCCTATATCGTCTGGCTGATCGAGCAGCCGACCGATCGCGCGGCTGAAAAGTCACCGGCCGAGGCTGTCGTGGTGCCGGAGGGCACGGTGGCCGTGGAAGCGGCGCCCGTCCTCGTTTCCGAACCGGTCGTGGACACGGTGGCAGCCGATGATCTCCAGTCCTCGGCAAACATCACGCCAGAACGGGTTCGCTACTGGCTCTCGCGGTTTCTGCGCGCCCTGCGCTTTTTCGTCATCGGCTGGATCGTGCTGGAAATGATGCGGGTGTTCGGCTTTTCCAAAGGCTCGATGCTGCTCGTGATGTTCGCCTTCGATTTCGGCCTCTTCGCCATCGCCATCGAAGCGATCTGGTCGCGTCCGCGCCGCCTTGAGCAAACGGACACCGCGCGCAAGATATGGTCGTGGCTCGCAACCGTGGCGGTGATCCTGCTGCTGGTCGTGTGGCTCGCGGGGCTGCACCTGCTCTTTGCGGCGGGCGTGGTAGCACTCCTCCTGCCGCCACTCTTGCGGCTGACGACGGCGGTCGTTGCCCGCCTCCATGGCGGCACCGAGACCAGGCGTCCCACCAGCATGCATTTCGTGATCGGCGAACGCGGCATGCGCGCCATCGTCATCATCCTGTCCGCCTGGTGGATCGCCGCCGTCGCGGGCGTCGACGCCGCCGGCATGATGGGGGCCGGCGACACGCTGGTCAGCCGCGTCGCCCATGCCGCCACCCAGGCGATCGCCGTGCTGCTGATCGCCGATATCGCCTGGCAGTTCCTGAAGGCCGAGATCGCCGTGCGCATGGCCGACAATCCGGCGGATCGCCGCCTCACCGACGATGAGCGCGGCCGCAACGCCCGCATCCGCACGTTGCTGCCGATCCTGCGCAACATCCTCGCCATCACGCTCGCCGCCGTCGCCGTCATGATGGTGCTGACCAGCTTGGGCGTGGATATCGGCCCGCTGATCGCCGGTGCCGGCGTTGCCGGCGTCGCCATCGGCTTCGGCGCGCAGACCATCGTCAAGGACCTGATCTCGGGCATCTTCTACCTGTGGGACGATGCCTTCCGCATCGGCGAATATATCGAGACCGGCAAATACAAGGGCGTGGTCGAAAGCTTCTCGCTGCGCTCGGTCAAGCTGCGCCACCACCGCGGCCCGCTCACCACGGTGCCCTTCGGCGAGCTCGGCGCGGTGCAGAACATGAGCCGCGACTGGTCGGTCATCAAGTTCAACCTCTCCGTGACCTACGACACGGATCTCGAAAAGCTGCGCAAGGTCATCAAGCGCATCGGCACGGAGACGGCGGAAAAGCCCGAATACAAGGATATCCTGCTCGAACCACTGAAGATGAAGGGCGTGTCCGATTTCGGCGAATATGCCATCGTCGTGCGCGTCGGCTTCACCACCAAGCCGGGCGAGCAATTCATGATCCGCCGCGAGATCATGAACCGCATCAAACTCGATTTCAAAGCCAACGGCATCCAGTTCGCCTCTCCGACCGTGCATGTCGGTGGCGGCAGCGGCGACGCCCAGGCCGACGCGGCAGCCGCTGAAGCCCACTATCGCCAGCGCCAGCAAGCGCAGACCGCCGCAAACGAGGCGGCGGCGGGCTGAGCGGGCCTCCTGCGACCGGTTTCAGACCGCCCGCAACGGCACGGACGCGTCCGAACGGACCACGGATTCCGCGGCCTCGATGATGGCGTCGGTGTCGATGCCGAAATGGGCGTAGAGGTCGGCAATCGTGCCGGTCTGGCCGAAATGTTCGACGCCGAGCGAGATCGTGCGGTGGCCCTCCACGGAGCCCAGCCAGCCGAGCGTCGCCGGATGGCCGTCCGTGGCCGTGATGAGGCTTGCGGGGCGCGGCACGGCGGAAAGCAGCGTCTCGATATGGCTGCGGGCGCCGAAATCGCCGTGGCGACGGGCGCGTTGCGCGGCCGTCCAGCCGGCATTCAGCCGGTCGGCGGAGGTGACCGCGAGCACGGCGATATCGCCATGCGCTTCGGCGAGCCGCCCGGCCGCCATCAGCACTTCCGGCGCAATGCAGCCTTGATAGGCGAGCACGATGCGGGTGCGGGCCGATGGCGGGCGCAGCCAATAGGCGCCGTCGATCACGCCCTGGCGGAAGGCAGGGTCCTCGCGCCTGAGCGCGATCTGCTCCAGCGGCCGCGTCGTCAGGCGCAGGTAGACCGAGCCGCCGGTCTCGTCGCGCAGCCACGTGCGCGTGTCGTGCCAGCCGTCGCCCTCGCGCTGCATATAATCGAAGGACCAGTCCATGATGACCGACAGTTCGTCGAGATAGGCGGGCTCGAAGCTCGCCAGCCCATCCTGGCTTATGCCGATCAACTGCGAGCCGATCGACTGGTGCGCCCCACCCTCCGGCGCCAGCGTCACGCCCGAAGGCGTGCCGACGATCATGAAGCGGGCATCCTGGTAGCAGGCATAGTTCAGCGCATCAAGGCCGCGCGCCACGAAGGGATCATAGACCGTGCCGATCGGCAGCAGCCGCTCGCCGAATAGCGAATGCGACAGGCCGGCGGCTCCCAGCAGCAGGAACAGGTTCATTTCCGCGATGCCGAGTTCGATATGCTGGCCGGCGGGACCGAACTCCCATTTCTGCGCCGAAGGCACGCGCTCGTCGCGGAACGTATCCGCCAGCTTCTCGCGGGCGAAAAGGCCGCGGCGGTTGACCCAGGGGCCGAGATTGGTCGAGACGGTAACATCCGGCGCCGTGGTGACGATGCGCGCCGACAGGGCATCGTTGCGCTGGGCGAGCGCATCGAGGATCTTGCCGAAGCCGGCCTGCGTCGACAGTTCCCGGTCGTCGAGGAAGACCGGGCCGGACGAGGGCAGTGCGGGTGACGTGAAGCGCCGCGTGCCTTCCGCAAAGAAGGGCACGGTCTTCAGAAGCTCGCGCACCGGCTCGGGCGAGGGGATCGCGCCGAACATCTGCCATTCCGCGCCGGGTTTCACGCCGATGCGGCTCTGGAAGGTTTCCATCTGTGCCTTGGTCATCAGGCCGGCATGGTTGTCCTTGTGGCCGGCGAGCGGCGTGCCCCAGCCCTTGATCGTATAGGCGAGGAAGACCGTCGGGCGGTCGTGGTCGATGCTTTCGAAGGTGCGGATCAGCGTTTCCAGGCAATGGCCGCCAAGATTGTTCATGAGGTCGGAAAGCTGGTCGTCGTTGCGCGCCGCCAGCAGCGCGGCCACACCGGGCTTAGTGCCGATCTCGTCGGTCAGCCGCTTGCGCCAGGCGGCACCGCCCTGGAAGGTCAGCGCTGAATAGAGCTGGTTCGGACATTGGTCGATCCAGCCGCGCAAGGAAACGCCGCCCGGCTCCTCGAACGCTGCCTCTTGAAGCGCGCCGTATTTCAGCACCTTCACATCCCAGCCGAAGGCGGTGAAGATGCCCTCGATGCGCTGCCACAGCCCTTCGCGCACGACGCCGTCGAGGCTCTGGCGGTTGTAGTCGATCACCCACCAGGTGTTGCGCAGGTCGTGTTTCCAGCCTTCCTGCAGGCATTCGTAGATATTGCCCTCGTCGAGTTCCGCATCGCCGACCAGCGCGATCATCCGGCCCGCCGGGCACTCCGACCATTGTTTGGCGGCGATGTAGTCCTGCACGATCGAGGCGAAGGCGGTAATCGCGACGCCGAGGCCGACGGAGCCGGTGGAGAAATCCACGTCGTCGATATCTTTGGTGCGGCTCGGATAGGATTGCGCGCCGCCGAAACCGCGGAAATTCTCAAGCTTTTCCCGGGTCTGGTTGCCCATCAGGTACTGGATGGCGTGAAAAACGGGCGAGGCGTGCGGCTTGACCGCCACGCGGTCCTCCGGCCGGAGCACATGAAAATAGAGCGCCGTCATGATCGCGGCGAGCGAGGCCGACGAGGCCTGATGCCCGCCGACCTTCACCTCGCCCTTTTCGCGCAGGTGATTGGCATTGTGGATCATCCAGCAGGCATGCCACAGGACCTGTCTTTCCAGGTCCTTCAGGCAGGCCAGCCGTGCTGGCGTCAGGGCCGGCGCATTCATCGTCATCTCTCTCCCGTGATCTCCCAATTGACCGGAATGCTACACCGGAATTTCGGAGAAAAGTGATCTCAGTTGACCGCGTGAAGAGAAATTGCGAAAGGTTTATCCGATAATTCCTCCGTCATCGGTCAATTATGCCCCCCTCGAAACCCGCGCTCGATTCCGCTTCCATCCGCATCCTCGACCTGTTGCAGCAGAATGCCGAGATGAGCATTTCGGAGCTGGCGGAGGCGACGGGGCTTTCGGCGTCGCCCTGCTGGCGGCGCGTCAACGATCTCAAGGAAAGCGGCGTCATCAAGGGCTCGGTGGCGCTGGTCGATGCGCAGGCGCTGGGGCTCGCGGTCAATGTCTTCGTGCAGGTCTCGCTGAAGCAGCAGGACCGGGAATCGCTCGACGTCTTCAACGCCGCGATCCGCACCAAGCCCGAGATCGTCGAATGTTACCTGATGACCGGAGAGGCGGACTACATGCTGCGGGTGGTCGTCGAGGACCTGATGAAGTTCCAGGCGCTGGTGGTCGATTTTCTTACCCGCATTCCCGGCGTTGCCAATATCCGCTCCAGCTTCGCGCTCGGCCAGATCAAATATACGACGGCGCTGCCGACCGGCCATCTGAAGGCCGGCCGCGGGGCGTGAGGGCGGGGGCGGTCATGCCTTGGCGGAAATGGCGCTCAGTTCTTCGAGGTCGAGGTCGCGTTCCAGTTCGTGCAGCGTCTCGTCGTCGATCTCGCCGGCCCGGTGGAGGCGGATGAGTTCGCGGCGGCCGGTGGCGACGGCTTCGAGCACCAGGTCGAAATGGGCATGGAGAACCGGCGTGTAGTCTTCCGTGCGCTCGGCATAGTCGACGATCGATGTCGCCCTGCGCTGGTAGCGCTCCAGCAATTGCGGGTGGACGAGATTGCCGTCTCCATCGTATGCCCGGCTTCGTACGACCACGAACTGTGCCTGCGCCATGGCAGCTTCGGTCTGGCTCATGGTGAGCCGTGGCTTTTCCGAGGCCGGCTCGCTGAGCTTCGCCCAGGCGATCACCTTGCCCAGGGTCGTGCCCTGGATCAGCACGGTTCCGAGGATGACGGCGAAGGATGTGACGAGGATGAAATCGCGGCCCGGAAAGCCTTCCGGCACGGAGAGCGCCAGCGCCAGCGTGACCACGCCGCGCACACCCGCCCAGCCGAGCACGGTGGAGCCGCGGGCGCCGAGCGGCGTATAGCGATCGATCCCCAGCATGTTGCACAGCCTGATCACATAGTCGGAGCCGAACACCCAGGCGAAGCGCGCGAGCGTCAGCGCGATGAGGATGACGAGGATCGGCAATCCCATTGTGGCGACCACGACGTCGATGCCGCCGCCGCGCTCCACGACGCCACGCAGCGAGAGGCCGATCAGGATGAAGACCGCGGCCTCCATCAGGAAGACCAGCACGGTCCAGAAGGAGGTGCCGCGCATGCGGGTGGCGGCGGAAAAGACGGTGTGCTGGTGCCAGCCGGCGATGAGGCCGGTGGTCACGGTGGCGATGACGCCCGAGACGTGGAAGAATTCGCCGAGCAGGTAGGATGTCCAGGAGAGCAGCGCCGTGGCGGCGATGATCAGGTAGTCGTCTTCAAGGCGGCGCACGAGCAGCACCCAGACCGTGCCGATGGCGATGCCGACCAGCGCACCGCCGATTGCCAGAACGAAGAAGCTTCCGACCGCATCCACCGTGCTGAAGGCGCCGGTGACGGCGGCGGCGATGGTGAAGCGGAAGAGCACGAGGCCGCTCGCATCGTTGAACAGGCTTTCGCCTTCGAGCAGGATCTGCAGGCGCCGCGGCAGTTTCACCTGCTGCAGCACGGCGCGGGCGGAGACCGCATCGGGCGGCGAGACGATGGCGCCGAGCGCCGCGCAGGCGGCCCAGGGCAGCGAGGGGAACAGCAGATGGGTGACCACGGCCACGACGACACAGGTGAAGACCACGGCACCGACGGCGAGCGAGGCGATGCCGATCATGTGGCGGCGCAGGCGGCCGAGCGCGATGAACCAGGCACCGTCCATCAGCAGCGGCGGCAGGAAGATGATGAGAACCAGCTCCGGATCGACTTCGATGGTGGGCAGGCCCGGCGCGAAGGCCAGCAACGCACCGCCCGCGAGCAGCGCCACGGAAGGCGGCAGCCCGAGCCGGTGGGCCGCATAGTGCAGCACGATGATCGCCAGGAACATCCCGATCACGAGTTCGAACAAATGTGTAGGATCCATGCGCTTCTGTCCCGAACGGCTTTATTACCGTCGGCTTCATTACAAAGCGCATTCCGCCGAAAGGCAATTGCCCTCCGGCGGAAAATCCCGTGTCGCCAATGGCATGGCCCCTAACGCCGCAGTGCATCAATCCGAAAGCGTGGTCGCGGCCTTCTCGATCAGGTCGGCGACCGCTGCCGGTTGTGACATGAAGACGGCATGGCTCGCCTTCACCTCGACCGGCTCGCTGCCGGCGCGCTTGGCCATGTCGCGCATCAGGTCGGGGTGGATGGCGCGGTCGTCGGTTGCGATCAGCGCCCAGCTCTTGCGGCTCTTCCAGGCCGGCGCCGTGATTTTGGTCTCGAACGCCGCCTTGGCGGGGTAGACCTGGGAGTGGGCCATGAAGCGGGCCTCGTCCGCCGGGATATCGGCCGCGAAATCGGCGGCGAAGGCGGCCGGGTCGAGGAAGAGATAATCGTCCTTCGTCGCCATGATGGCCTTGGTCGCGGCCGGCGTTTTGCCGGCGAGGTCGAGCAGGGTTTCGCCCGCATCCGGCTGGAACGCCGCGACATAGACGAGGCCCGCGACATTGTCCGCGGTGCCTGCTTCGGTGACGATCATGCCGCCATAGCTATGGCCGACGAGCACCGACGGCCCGTCCTGCTGGTCAAGGATACGCTTCGTCGCGGCGACGTCGTCTTCCAGCGAGGTCATCGGCGGCTGGACGACGGTGACCTTGAAGCCCTTGGCCGTCAGCCGGTCGAATACCTTGCGCCAGCCGGAACCATCGGCAAGCGCGCCATGCACGATCACGACGTTCCTAACGGGTTCCGCAAACGCCTGCCCGACAGGGCCGAGCGCAATGCTTGCCAGGGCGGCGAGCAGAATGGATGTCTTGCGCATTTCAAAAGTCCTTTCCTTGGGTTGGTGGGATCGTCCCCTGGGGGTGGCGTCTTGCCTCAAGGAAGCGACGCTTCTCGTTTTGGAAGACGAACGCCACCGCTAGCTGCCGTGGCGGCAGCGCCGGGCCGTTCGTCTTCAATGGGGTTTTTGGATCGAGCCGGCGGTCAGCCGTCCTTGTAGTAGTAGCTGTAGCCGTTCAGCGCCGGGGCGCCGCCGAGATGGGCGTAGAGCACTTTGGAGCCCTCGGGGAAGAAGCCTTTCTGCGCGAGGTCGATCATGCCCTGCATGGATTTGCCCTCGTAGACCGGGTCGGTGATCATCGCCTCGGTGCGGGCGGCAAGCCGGATCGCCGCATTGGTCTCTTCCGACGGCACGCCATAGGCCGGATAGGCATAATCGGGGTTGATGACGATCTCGTCCTCGCGGATCGCCCGGCCGAGGCCAACCAGTTCGGCCGTTGCATCGACGATGCCGCGCACTTGCGCGCGGGTCTGGTCGAGCGTGCCGGAGGCATCGATGCCGATTACCCGATCGGCACGGTCCTGCGCGGCGAAGCCGACGATCATGCCGCCCTGGGTCGATCCGGTGACGACGCAGACGACAATGTAATCGAAGGTGAAGCCGAGTTCCTTCTCCTGCGCCGCGACCTCCTCGGCGAAGCCGACATAGCCGAGCGCGCCGTATTTGTGCACCGAGGCGCCGGCGGGGATCGGGTAGGGCTTGCCGCCGGCATCCTTCACCGACTGGATGGCGTCTTCCCAGCTCTTGCGGATGCCGATGTCGAAACCGTCGTCGACCAGCCGGCTGTCCGCCCCCATCAGCCGCGTCATCAGGATATTGCCGACGCGGTCGTAGACGGCATCGTAATGCGGCACCCATTTTTCCTGGATGACCACGCATTTCATGCCGATCTTCGCAGCCGTGGCGGCCACCATGCGCGTGTGGTTCGATTGCACACCGCCGATCGAGACCAGCGTATCGGCACCCGAGGCGATGGCGTCCGGCACGATATATTCGAGCTTCCTCAGCTTGTTGCCGCCCATGGCGAGGCCGGAATTGCAATCATCCCGCTTGGCGTAGATCTGAACCTTGCCGCCGATTGCGGCCGACAACCGCGGCAGATGCTCGATCGGCGTCGGGCCGAAGGTGAGCGGGTAGCGTTCGAATTTTTCGAGCAGTGACATTGTGTCCTCCGTTCCGATTTTGCCAAGGAAAGATGGCAGAAACCGTGTGGAAGGTGCTCTCTATTTTTGTGGCCGTTTTTCCAAAGAACCGATAGATTTGTGCACTGGTGATTTAATTTTTCGGATTGAGTGGTGAAAAATGAAAGATTCTTCCGAAGAGGGTTTTGACAGGATTGACCTGAAGATCCTGCGCGCCCTGCAATCCGAGGGCCGGCTTTCCAATGCCGATCTCGCCGAGCGCGTGAATGCCAGTCCGGCCACTTGCCACAGGCGCACGCAGAGGCTTTTCGACGAGGGTTACATCACCGGTGTGCGGGCCGAAGTGGCGCCGGCCGCGGTCGGTCTCGGCGCGCTTGTCATGGTCGGCGTGGTGCTCGACCGGTCGACGCCCGAGAGTTTTGCCGCCTTCGAGGGCGCGGTGATGGCGATGAAGGAAGTGCTCGACTGCAACCTGGTTGCCGGCGATTTCGATTATCTCTTGAAAATCCGCGTGCGCGACATGGCGGATTTCAACAAGCTGCATGGCCAGAAGCTGATCGCGCTGCCCGGCGTGCGCCAGACGCGCACCTTCTTCGTCATGAAGGAAGTGAAGGAGAATGCTCGTCTGCCGTTTTGATAGGAATTGACTATCAAGCCATCGTGACAGTCGCCTTGATCCCCGCCCTGCTGTCGATAATACATGAGTCATGACAACGACTTTTATCGGCAAGAAATCCTCCGCAGCCGGTGGCTGGGGAGCGTTGAAGAGTTGCGGCAAAAGGCTTCTGGAGAGCGGCATGCCGATCTCCGGCGCGCGCACCCTGCTGAAGGCTAACCAGCCGGACGGTTTTGATTGCCCGGGCTGCGCCTGGGGCGATCCCGAACACGGCTCCTCCTTCGAATTCTGCGAAAACGGCGTGAAGGCCGTCGCCTGGGAAGCGACGGAAAAACGCGCTTCGCCGGCCTTCTTCGCCGCCCATACCGTTTCGGAACTGCGCCGGCTGACGGATTACGAGCTGGAGCTCAACGGCCGCCTGACGCACCCGATGCGCTACGACGCGGCGAGCGATCGTTATCTGCCGGTCGCCTGGGAGGATGCCTTCGCCGAAATCGGCGGCATCCTGAAAGGTCTCGACAATCCCGACCGTGCGGAATTCTACACGTCCGGCCGCGCCAGCAACGAGGCGGCCTATCTTTACCAGCTGTTCGTGCGCGCCTACGGCACCAACAATTTCCCGGACTGCTCGAACATGTGCCACGAGGCGAGCGGCGTCGGGCTGCGCCAGGCGATCGGCGTCGGCAAGGGAACGGTACTGCTCGAAGATTTCGAGGCGGCGGATGCGGTCTTCGTGATCGGCCAGAACCCCGGCACCAACCATCCGCGCATGCTGGGCGACCTGCGCCGGGCCGCCATGCGCGGCGCCCGCATCGTCGTCTTCAATCCCATCCGCGAGCGCGGCCTGGAGCGCTTCTCCGATCCGCAGGACAAGATCGAGATGCTGCGCGGCGGCGCGACGGATATTGCCAGCCATTATTTCCAGCCGCAGCTCGGCGGAGACATGGCGGCCGTGCGCGGCATGGCGAAGGTGGTGTTCGCCGCCGAGGACGCGGCGGTGGCCGCCGGCCTGCCGAGCGTGCTCGACCACGCCTTCCTGGCTGAACATTGCGCCGGTCTTGCCGAGTATCGCGCCGCCGTAGAGGCGACGGGCTGGGCCGAGATCGAGGACCAGTCCGGCCTGACGCGCGCCGAGATCGAGCGCGCCGCCGAGGTCTACATCAAGGCCGAGCGCGTCATCTGCACCTGGGCGATGGGGGTGACGCAGCACCTGCATTCCGTCGCGACGATCCGCGAGATCGCCAACTTCATGTTCCTGCGCGGCAATATCGGCCGGCCCGGCGCCGGCCTCTGCCCGGTGCGCGGCCATTCCAACGTGCAGGGCGATCGCACCGTCGGCATCAACGAGAAGCCCTCGCAAGCCTTCCTCGACGCGCTGGAAAAACATTTCGGCTTCGCAGTGCCGCGCAAGCACGGGCACAACGTGCTCTCGGCGATCGGCGCCATGCTGGACGGCTCGGCAAAGGCCTTCATCGGCCTCGGCGGCAATTTCGCCCGCGCCACGCCGGATAGCGCGCTCGTCGAAAAGGCGCTGAGCAGCCTCAAGCTGACGGTGCATGTCGCCACCAAGCCGAACCATTCGCATCTGATGCCGGGCGAGGTCTCCTTCATCCTGCCCTGCCTCGGCCGCACCGAGATGGACCTCAACGCCGCGGGCAATTCGCAGCTCATCAGCGTCGAGGATTCGATGAGCATGGTGCATGGCTCGGCCGGCATCAACCGTCCGGCCTCGCCGCATCTCAAGTCCGAAGTCGCCATCATTGCCGGCATTGCGCGGGCGACGGTTGGCGAGGGCACCATCGACTGGACGGCGCTCGCCGAGGACTACGACCGCATCCGCGACGCCATCGAGGCGACCATTCCGGGCTTCGAGGATTTCAACAGGCGCCTGCGCAAGCCGCGCGGTTTCCACCTGCGCAACACGGCCGCGCACCGCGAATGGGATACGCCTGCGGCAAAGGCGACCTTCTTCTCCGGTCCGCTGCCGGCAGAGACCGTGCACCAGAAGGCGCGCAAGGGCGGCGGGCGTTTTGCGCTACAGACCTTCCGCTCGCACGACCAGTACAACACGACGGTCTATGGCCTCGACGACCGTTATCGCGGCGTCTATGGCGAACGCCAGGTCATCTTCATCCACCCGGAAGACCTGAAGGCCATGGGCGCGCAGGCGGGCGACCGCATCGACGTCGTCGGCGACCATGACGACGGGATCGCGCGCATCGCGCCCGATTTCCGCTTCGTGCCCTACGATATCCCGCGCGGCAGCATCGCCGGCTATTATCCGGAACTCAACGTGCTGGTGCCGCTCGCCAGCGCGGGCGAGGAAAGCGACACGCCGACCTCCAAGTCGATCATGGTGACCTTCCGCAAGCGCGAGGCGGCGTGACCGGCACGGTGCCGGATGCCGAGCAGTTCCTGACGCTCGTCGCCCGGCTGCAAGCGGAGGAGCCGCGGCTGAGCGCGATCCAGGCGGGACTTCTTGCCGCCGCGTCGCTCGGCATCGCGCATGACAGCCGCACCTTCGCCCGCCATCTCGGGCTCGCCCATGCGCTCGTGCTGCGGGAGTTGAATGCGCTTGCCGAACGCGGCGACCGGCTTTCCATCGAGACGCGCGACGCCCGCACGATGCGCACGCATTACATCCTGCCCGGAAAAACCTGACGGCAGCGCGCCGGTTGACAAAAGCGCCAGTGCTGGCTTGTGTGGCGGTCCCGCGTCATGACCGTCAGGATTTTCCATGAACCTTTCCGAATATTGCAGCCATGACGCGACTGGACTTGCCGATCTGGTGAAGCGCCGGGAGATTTCCGCCCGCGAACTGACCGCGCTCGCCCGCGCGGCGCATGAAAAGGTCGATCCCGAAATCAATGCGGTCGTCGAGTTCTACGCTGATGCGGAAGACGTGACCGGCCCGGACGAGGGCGTCTTCGCCGGCGTGCCGTTCCTGCGCAAGGATATCGGCTCCAAGGAGGCCGGGCGCCTTCAGGAATGCGGCAGCCGGCTGATGAAGGGCAATGTCGCGACCTTCGACAGCTACTACACCACCCGCGCCAAGGCGGCCGGCCTGCGCCTCATCGGCCGCAGCGCCGTGCCGGAATTCGCCTTTGCCGGCTTCACCGAGACCCTGCTGGAAGGCGTCACGGGCAATCCCTGGAATCTCACCCGCTCGGCGGGCGGCTCCTCCGGCGGTGCGGCCTCGGCGGTCGCTGCCGGCGTCGTGCCGATCGCGCACGCGTCCGATGGCGGCGGCTCGATCCGCATTCCGGCCGGCTGGTGCGGCCTGGTCGGGCTCAATCCCTCGCGCGGCCGCGTTTCCGGCGGCCCCGACGGTCAGGATTCGCTCTTCGGCCTCGCCCGCGAATTCGTCGTCTGCCGCACGGTGCGCGACATGGCGGCGGCGCTCGACGTGTTTTCCGGCCCGGAGCCGGGCGATCCCTTCATCATCCGCGAGCCGGAGCGTCCCTATGTCGAGGAGCTGAACCGGCCGACCGGCAAGCTGCGCGTCGGCCTCGCGCGCACCGCCTGGGGCAGGGTGCCGATTGCGCCAGACGTGCTGGCCGTGCTCGACGAAACGGCAGCCCTTCTCGCCGAGATGGGCCACGAGATCGAGGAAATCGGCGCGCCCGCAGACCCGCAGGATATCATGGTCGGCGTCATGGGCGGCTTCAATCTCGGCCTTGCCGAAATGCCGGACTTCGCCCGCCTGCTCGGCAAGCCGCTCGATGCTACGACGCTGGAGCCGGTGATCCTGAAACTGATGGAGCAGACGCTCGCCATGTCGCCGGCGGCGATCGTCAACGTCTTCGAGGTCCTGCGCAAAATCCGCCATGACGTGGCCGTCGCCACGCAGCGCTTCGATATCCTGCTGACCCCGACGACGCCGGTCACGGCACCGGAACACGGCCTGTTCTCGACGACGCGCGAGGACCTGACGGCGCAGGCGTTTTCCGAGGGCGATACGACGCTCTTCACCTTCCTCGGCACCTTCAACGCCACCGGCCAGCCCTCCGTCAGCCTGCCGCTCGGCCTCGACCGCACCGGCATGCCGATCGGCATCCAGGTCGTCGGCCGTTTTGCGGACGAGGCGACCCTGGTGCGCGTCGCCTGCGACCTTGAGCTGGCCCGCCCGTGGAGCGCGCTGCGGGCGCCGGTTCATGCCGGCAGCTAGCGGGAGGTTTTAGCGTGAGCAAACCGCGCTACCGGGACATCGCCCGCCAGGCCGGGGTGGGGACCGCGACGGTGGAGCGGGTGCTCAACGGGCGAGGGGGCGTGCGGCCCGAACTGGTCGAGAAGGTGGTCGCCGCCGCGCGCAGCCTCAACTATCCGCGCACGCTTCCCGAAGCACACCGCGGCCTGCTGCGCATCGACGTGCTGATGGTGCGCCCCGAGACGACCTTCTATCGCCGCCTCTCCAAGGCGTTCGAACGGATCGCCGCGACGCTCGATCCGCTCGTGGTGGTGCATCGGCGGTTTGCGGAGGAGATGAACCCGCAGGAGATCGCCCGGCACATCCTGTCCACGGACGTGCCGCGCGCAGGCCTTATCCTTGCGGTTCCAAACAGCCCGCTGATCCGGGCGGCGGTGGAAACAGTCGTCCGGCAGGGCGTGCCGGTCGTCCATGTCGTGACCCGTGCTTCCGAGGACAAGGTCGACTTCGTCGGCATCGACAACTACGCCGCGGGGCGCACGGCCGCCCATTTCATCGCCCGCATGGCGCGGACGGAAGGCCCGGTCGTCGCGCTGTGCCATCCGATCTATCAGGTCCACCATGACCGTATCCGCGGCTTTTCCGAATATTTTCGCGACCATCCCGGTGCGATCAGTTTCGACTGGCTCGGCTTCACCCGCGACGAAGAACATTTCAGCGCGGAAACGCTCGCGATGGCGCTCGGCATGTTTCCGAACCTCGTCGGTCTCTACAATGCCGGCGGCGCGAACTCGGCCTTGATCGACGTGCTGCGGCGCCATGGTCGCGGCAAGGACATTCTGTTCATCGGCCACGAACTGACCGACTACACCCGCGCGGCCCTGCGCGACGGCATCATGGATGTGGTGCTCGACCAGGCGCCGGAGGCGCAGGCGCAGCGTGCGCTCGACCTCATCCTGCGTCGCGTCGGTCTCACCGAGGTTGAGCCGGACCGCAATCCCATCCGCTTCATCACCATTACCGCCGAGAGTCTTTGATCTGTTTTGATCAACTAAGCCTTCGGTGTTTGAACGGCCTCCTGCTACTTTTGCGGTCGGGAGGAGAGGCGGCGTTTCAGGAAAAGGCCGCGCGTCTCCCATCGGAAAGGTCTGCCGAAGGAGAGCGTTATGGACGACTTAAAATATGGCACGCGCAACAAGCGGGGGGACTGGGCGCCGCATGAGCCTGTCGAAACCGCACCGCTCTTCACCTTTCCGCCGCGGCTGCTGGCGGTCCTGAAGTGGCTGCCGCACTATTTCTTCCCGTGGAATGCGATCTTCGCGGCCTCCGCCGTCGCTTACTGGGCCTGGGTCATCCCGCCGGTGGAGACGATGGCGACGCTGAGCGCCGGCTGGATCGCCTGGCTCTATGCCGTCAACGCTGTCTGCGTGGCGCTTTTCTATGGCGCCTTCGAGGTTCACCTTTATGTGCTGAAGCGGCAGGAGAACCGCTTCAAGTACAACGGCAAATTCCCCGCAGATCAGAAGAACAAGGCTTTCTGGTTCGAAAGCCAGAACCTCGACAATATCCTGCGCACCTTCCTTTCCGGCGTCACCATCTGGACCGCCATCGAGGTCGCGATGCTCTGGGCCTATGCCAATGGTTATGCGCCCTGGCTGAGCTTCACCGAAAACCCGTGGACGCTTGCCCTCGTCGCCCTCGTGGTGCCGATCATCCACGAGTTCCACTTCTTCTGCATCCATCGGCTCATCCACACGCCGTTCCTCTACAAATGGGTGCATTCGGTCCACCACAATTCGGTCAACCCGTCGCCCTGGTCCTCGCTGTCGATGCATCCGGTCGAGCATTTTCTCTATCTCGGCACGGCCTTCTACCACCTGGTCCTGCCGTCGAACCCGATCCTCATGCTCTACCAGTTGCACTATGCCGGCTTCGGCGCGATCCCCGGCCATGTCGGCTTCGACAAGGTGGAGGTCGGCGAGGACAAGCTGGTCGATAGCCACGCCTATGCGCATTACCTGCACCACAAATATTTCGAGGTGAACTACGGCGACGCGCTGATCCCGCTCGATAAGTGGTTCGGCACCTGGCACGACGGCTCGGCGGACGGCGAGGCGCGCATGCAGGAACGCTACCGCCGGCGCAAGGAAAAGCTCGCCGCCCGCAAGGCCCGCACGCAAGTTCAGGGAGCAGCCGAATGACCTGGGTTCCCGCCTGCAAGCTCGACGACATCGAACAGGAAGGCGCCATTCGCTTCGACCATGGCGGCCGCACCTACGCGCTCTACCGCGGACCGGACGACAGCGTCTACTGCACCGCCGGCCTCTGCACCCACGAGGCGATCCATCTGGCGGACGGGCTGGTCATGGATTTCGAGGTGGAATGTCCCAAGCATTCCGGCGCCTTCGACTACCGCACCGGCGAGGCGCTCAGGCTCCCCGCTTGCGAGAACCTAAAGATCTATCCCGTCGAAGTGATCGACGGCGAGATCCGCGTGGCGCTCAGCTAGCGCCGCGCACATCAACCAGGCCCATCGGGCTTCCGGAATGTGATCGGGTGAACCGGCACCCATTGGGAGGATATGATGAAAACACTGTATCTGGCGGCCGTGCTGGCCGCCTTGACGGCAAGTGCTGCCTCGGCCGAGACGATCGGCATCTCAATGCAGAGCTTCGACAACAATTTCCAGACGCTGCTGCGCGAAGGGCTGAGCGCTAGGGCCTCCGAGGTCGCGGGCGTCAACGTCCAGGTCGAGGACGCGCAGACCGACATTTCCAAGCAGCTCAACCAGGTGAACAATTTCATTGCGGCAGGGGTGGATGCGATCGTCATGACGCTGACGGACACGTCGGCTGCCCCGGGTGTCAGCGAAGCGGCGGCGAAGGCCGGCATTCCGCTCGTGTACCTCAATCTGGAACCCGAAAACGTCGACAAGCTGCCGGAAAAGCAGGCCTATGTCGGATCCAAGGAAACCGACGCCGGGCGCCTGGCTGGCGAGGCGGCCTGTTCGCTGCTCCAGGAGAAGGGCAAGGCGGGCGCGGCGCAGGTCTACATCCTGATGGGCGATCTCGCCCATCAGGCCTCGCGCGATCGCACCTCCTCGTTCAAGGACGCGCTGGCGGCGGGCGACTGCAAGGGCGTCACGATCGCCGACGAGCAGTCCGCCGCCTGGACGCGCACCAATGCCATGGACATGACGACGAACTGGATCACCGCCGGCCAGCCGATCGACGTGGTCTTCGCCAACAATGACGAAATGGCGATCGGCGCGATCCAGGCGCTGAAAGCGTCCGGCCTGTCGATGGACGATGTCATCGTCATCGGCATCGATGCGACGCAAGATGGCCTTGCCGCCATGGCCGCCGGCGATCTCGACGCGACCGTGTTCCAGAATGCCAAGGGCCAATCGGCAAGCGCCATGGATACAGCCGTGGCGCTTGCGCGCGGCGAACCGGTCGAAAAGCAAGTCATGGTGCCTTTCGAGCTCGTGACGCCGAAGAACATGGCCGAATACGCCAGCAAGAACTAATGCTCCGGCCGGCGCGCTTCTGGTTCGCGCCGGTCTCATTTTCCAGGGAGACGACATGCAGGGTATCGTCATCATCGGTGCGGGCGAGGCCGGCACCCGCGCGGCCTTTGCCGCCCGCGAGGCGCGCTTTTCGGGTGCTATCACGCTGGTCGGCGCGGAGCCGCATTCGCCCTACGAGCGCCCACCGCTCTCCAAGCCGCTGGACGGCGCGGTGCAGATGAAGCCGATCTGCGGGCTACCGGCGCTGGAGGCCACTGGCATCGACTATCATCAGGGCGTTTCTGCCTTGCGCATCGAGCCGGACGCCCGATCTGTAGTGCTCAGCGACGGGCGCACGCTGGCCTATGATAAACTGCTCCTCGCCACCGGCGCGCGGCCGAGACGCCTGGCATGCCCCGGCGCCGGGCGCGCGCTCGACTTCCGTACCTATGCGGATGCGGCGGCGATCTTTTCCAAGGCAGAGGCGGGCGGGCGAGTCGCAATTATCGGCGGCGGCTTGATCGGAATGGAGCTTGCCGCGGTGCTGCGCGGCAAAGGCGTCGCCGTCAGCATTATCGAAGCAGCGCCAAAGCCGCTCGGGCGGGCGGTTCCCGCGCGCTTTGCCGCGACGCTGCATGCCCGGCATATGGAGGAGGGCGTGCTGTTCTATCTCGGGCAAGGCGTGGCCGAGATCACTCCCGACGCCGTCCTGCTGGCCGATGACGCGTGCGTGCCCGCCGACATCGTTGTTGCCGCCGTCGGTGTCGTGCCTGATATGGCACTGGCCGAGGCCGCCGGACTTGCAACCGGCAACGGCATCCTCACCGATGCATTTCTGCGCACGAGCGACCCGCACATTTTCGCGGCCGGCGACTGCGCCGCCGTGTCTCAGCCCGATGGCGGCCAAGTCCGCTTCGAGAGTTGGCGCAACGCGCGCAGCCAGGCCGAGACGGCCGCGCGCAACATGGCGGGTGCCAACGAGGCCTTTGCTGCGACGCCCTGGTTCTGGTCCGACCAATACGATCTCTGCTTGCAGGTGGCAGGCCTGCCGCTGCCGGGGCATCAAAGTATCGTGCGCACGCTTGGCGACGGCGAACTGGAGTTCTATCTTGACGGCGGGCGCCTCGTCGCCGCAGCAGGTCTTGGTGTCGGCAACGGTATCGCCAGGGATATCAAACTGGCGGAAATGCTGATCGCCGCCGGCGTCGCCCCCGATCCGGCCGCGCTGATGGACCCGGGCGTCAACCTCAAAACGCTCCTCAAGAGCGCACGGGCCGCGTGATGCAAAAGCTGCTTGTCTTTCAATCGCTCTGGGCAATGGAGCGCCGGAACACCGACGGCCAGGAGCGCAGCCTCGCGGAAAACATCGCGATGATTGCGGCGGCGGGGTTCGATGGCGTCAGCGCGCATTATACCAATCGCCGGGACGTGGCGGGTCTCGACGAAACCCTGCGCGGCACCGGGCTGAAGATCGAAGGCGTCTGTTTCCCGCGCACCATCGACGACCTGCGCTTGCCGCTCGAACTGGCGACCGAATTCCCGGTCAGCCATATCAACCTGCAACCCGATGTGCGGCTGCGCCGTATCGAGGATTGCCTGCCGCTGCTCGATGGCTGGATGCGGCTTGCCGAGGATGCGGGCATTCCCGTCTTCATCGAGACGCATCGCGATCGCATGACCACGGATCTCTTCTTCACACTCGACCTGCTGGAGCGCCGTCCAGACCTGCCGCTCCTCGCCGACCTCTCACATTTCCTCGTCGGTCGGGAGTTCGCCTTTCCGGTCGACGCTGAAAACCACGCGCTGATTCAGCGCATCCTGCGCAATGCAAAAGCCTTCCACGGCCGCGTCGCTTCGCGTGAACAGGTGCAGATCGAGATCACCTTTCCGCACCATCGCCCCTGGGTCGATCTCTTCCTGCAATGGTGGGACGACGGTTTTCGCGCGTGGCGATCGCGTGCCGCTGACGATGCCGAACTGGTCTTCACCTGCGAACTCGGCCCCAAGCCCTATGCCATCACCGGACGTGACGGCAACGACACGACGGACAGATGGGCGGAGGCCTTGCTCCTGCGCCGGATGGTGCGGGGTCTCTGGGCCGCGATCGACCGGTAGCCTCTGCCGCAGCCGACCTCCTCGGGTTGCGGTCGAAAGAAGAGAGGTGGTTCCCGGCCACCTCTCTTCGTTGGCTTTTGTCATGTATATGTTAAGTGATTTTAACCATAGATTGTAACTGACTGTGCCAGCTATGGCATCGGCCGCCGGATTCCGGTAAAGATTAATGAACGATTAGCAGACGGAAATTCTGCCGATTTTCTTGTCGGCATTTGAAACAAAGTGAATCCAGAAAAGGTACAGATCAGTTCTATTTCTGGATTACCGAAATGTAATCTTTGGAGAGTTTTCATTATTCGGAGAATAGTGTAGATGACCAAGGGCATGTTCTAACTTACTTTAAAAGGTGTATCGTTGTGTCCTATTTCAGCCGTAAGATAAGGGCTGCGTTTCCCTGGTTGCAGGATGCAAAGGCCGTAAAGGAGTTGCTCATGCAGAGTGATTCCCGCGTCTTTACCTGCGCCTGCTGCGGAAACAGCCAGAAGTTTCGCCTCGCGGGTTACCCGCCGCGCCTCAATGCGATGTGCCCGACCTGCGGCTCGCTTGAGCGCCACCGGCAGTTCACGCTTCTCCTGAACGACCGCCCCGACCTGACGAAGGGCAAGTCAATCCTGCATTTCGCGCCCGAGCCGACGCTTCGCAAGGGTATCGAGACGGTGGCCGCCTCCTATATCGGCGCCGACATCGACCCGAACCGCGGCGACCGGGAAATGAACATCGAAGCCATCGACCTGCCGGCCGACAGCATCGAGCTGGTGATCTGCAACCATGTCATGGAGCATGTCGACGACACCAAAGCGCTCGCCGAGCTGCACCGGATACTGGTGACCGGCGGTGTGGCGCTGCTGACGGTCCCGCTCGTCGAGGGCTGGCCGACGACCTATGAAAATCCATCGATCACCGATCCGGCGGAACGGCTCCTTCACTTTGGGCAGTCGGATCATGTGCGCTATTACGGCCGCGACTTCCGGGATCGCGTGATGGCGGCCGGCTTCGACCTCGAAGAATTCGTGGCCCAGGAACCCTATGTCGGCCAGTATGGCCTTTTGCCCGGCGAGACGATCTTCATCGCAACCAAGCGATAAAAGCCTTTCGGCACACTTTGGCCGGCGGAAACGCTGCCGGTCAGTCAGCTCCGAAAATATCGCGCGTGTAGATCTTTCCGCGCACGTCGTCGAGATCGTCCGAAACGCGATTGGCGATGATGAGGTCGGCGCGGCGCTTGAACTCTGCGAGATCACGCACGATTTCCGAGCGGAAGAACGTCTCTCCGTCAAAGTCCGGCTCATAGATGATGACCGGAATGCCCTTTGCCTTGATGCGCTTCATGATGCCCTGGATCGAGGATTCGCGGAAATTGTCCGAATCCTTCTTCATCGCGAGGCGATAGACCCCCACCACATCCGGATTGCGCGCGGCGATATCGCCGGCCAGGAAATCCTTACGCGTCGTATTGGCATCGACAATCGCCCGGATCAGGTTTTGGGGGACTTCGCTGAAATTGGCGAGAAGCTGCTTGGTATCCTTCGGCAGGCAATAACCGCCATAGCCGAAGGACGGGTTGTTGTAGTGCTTTCCGATGCGCGGATCGAGCCCGACACCCTCGATGATCTGGCGCGTATCGATACCGTGGGTAATGGCGTAGGAATCGAGCTCGTTGAAATAGGCGACGCGCATGGCGAGATAGGTGTTGGCGAAGAGCTTGATCGCCTCCGCTTCGCCTGAGCCGGTCGCGAGCACCGGAATATCCGTCTTCACCGCCCCTTGCCGAAGCAGGTCCGCGAAGCGATGGGCCTCCGGCGTATCCGCGCCAATGATGATGCGTGAAGGATGCAGGTTGTCGTAGAGCGCCTTGCCTTCGCGCAGGAATTCCGGAGAGAAGACGATCCGGTCGTCATCGCGTGCGTCGCGCAGCGACTGGGTATAGCCGACCGGCACGGTCGACTTGATGATGATCGTGGCATCCCGGTTGACGCGCCGTACGTCGTCGATCACGGCCTCGATACTGCGTGTATCGAAATAGTTGCTTTCGGGATCGTAGTTTGTCGGCGTGGCCACCACGACGAATTCGGCGCCGGCAAAGGCTTCCGCCTTGTCCATCGTTGCCTTCAGCCGCAACGGCTTGGTGCTGAGATAGTGCTCGATTTCCGTATCGACGATGGGCGAGTGGCGCGCATTCACCCGGGCGACGCGTTGCTCGCTGATATCATAGGCGATGACGTCATTATGCTGCGCGAGAAGCACGGCGTTGGAAAGGCCGACATAACCGATGCCGGCGACCGTAATATTGACCATGCAAACCTCTGAACGGGGGCGTTCGATGAACGCCCTATCGTCTGAATTTGTCGCGCAACTTCAGCGCCATGTTGACGGCGCCGGGGAATTCACGGCGGCCGAAGGCGATTTTTCGCACATAGTCGTCGATATGCCAGATCGCCGACGAACCTGCCGGGAAATAGGCAATGTCGCCGACTTTCAGTACACGCTCCGCGCCGTCCTCGCCGGTGACCCGAACCTCACCCTCCAGGATAACGACCGTTTCGTCCCAGCCGAAATGCCAGTGGAAGGTGCCGGCTGTGCAATCCCAGATCGCCGTTGTCGCCTGGTCGTCGGCCGAGCGCGAGTGGAGCGAGCGGCGCGCGACGGGCTTGCCTGCGATGATCCACGAGGGTTCGACTGGGCAAGGCTCCATTTCGAGATCGTCGGGTGCGGTCGCGACGATAGCCTTAGGGGCTGCCGGTTCGACATAACGCGAACGCACGGCCGCACCCACCATCGTCGCCAATATCAACTTCAATACCATGTCTTGCCCCCCGGCATGCTGTTCAAGGCGTCCCCAAATTCTCCCGTAAGCATTTAAAGAATATCTGAATCCCGCGCTATCGATTTTCCGTACGTAAGCCGCGAATTACTGCAAGGCTTCAAGGATGCGTTCTTTCCGGGCCGGATGCCGATCGAGATAGGACCGGCCGAGCGCCTTGTCGACGTAGCCTCCAGCAAGTTCCTGCAGGACATCGATGCCATAGTCGGAATTGGCTTCAACGACGAGGGGGCCTGCTGGCGTTATGGCGATGTCCCAGCCGAGGGAGCGGAAAGGTGCGACCGTCTCGGCGGCGCGGCTTGCCGTCTCGCGCAGCGCCTGCCAGAACGGCATTGTAAAGGTCGACGGCTCGATGCCGAACACCGTGCGGAGATCATGGTATTTGCCGCCGAAACGCGCCTCGGTCTTGGCGCCAGTCAAGAAGCGGCCGGTCTCCAGGTCGATGGCGATCATGTAACCGCCCGTGCTGGAATTGTCTGTGATGCTGCCGGGGGAGCCGACTTTGAGGGCGGCGGCGTTGAAATGCACTCTGCCTGCTTCATCTATGAAGGTGTCGATGCGGACCGTATTGACAGAGGTTGGGTTAAACCGTGCGACGTCCGGATGCTGCGAGATGGTCTCTTGAACGATAAAATCCGTCCAGTAGAAGCCGTTGTTCGTGGTGAAGATCAACGTGTCGAAGTCCGCCTCACCGAGCGCCTGTCCCTTGTAGTAGAGCACGCCATCTGTCGCGCGAAGCTTAAAGACGGCGCTGCCAGAACCGCCCGAGAGCGGCTTGATGATGATGCCGTCAGGTAGCTTCAGCGCTTCTATCGTCGCGACGAAATCAACATAGGTGACCCGCTTGCCAGCCATGTCGCTGATGGCTTGGCGTTGCAGCTGGAACAGGGTGTTGGTGGTTCTGAGGCCCGCCGCGCGGATCCGCTCCTCGAACAGTAGTTTGTCATCGACAAGCGCGAGATCGGCCGCCGAGTTCACGCGGTCGCGCGTGACATGCAAAAGTTCCGTCGGAAGATAGCGGTAAATCTCCTTGCCATATTTCTTCAGATAGAGGCTATGCTTCAGGTACTGGTACGGGAGATAGCCGTAGAGCTTGTGCAGGCGATAGATCTCGAAAACCTGCCGCGGCAGGGGCTTCTTGTCACGAGCCCCCAGATACACCCGGAAATCCTCCGTGAGCATCCTTTTGAACCGCCGATAATTCTTCACTATCACTTTGCTTCTCCTGACGGTTCCGCGTGACGCCCTCCTTGCGGGTGTTACCGGCCGATTGCCTCGATGCGTCCATTTTCCACAAGGGCTTCGGCCGGATGCGGATGGGAGAGGAAATTGATCGGGCTCGCCGTCAGCCCATAGGCGCCCGATTGCAGCACGGCCACGAGGTCGCCGGCCTTGAGGTCGGGCAGCCCCGCATCGCGGGCGAGCGTGTCGAGCGGCGTGCAGAGCGGGCCGACGAGCGTTGCCGGCGCGTCGGACGGCGCCGTCATTCGGGCGGGTGCGACGACCGGATAGTTGCGCTTGATGACCTGGCCGAGATTGCCGGAGGCGGCGAGATGGTGATTCATGCCGCCCTCCATGACGAGGAAGCGCACGCCGCGCGATTGCTTAACCGTGTTGATCTCGCTGACATAGAGGCCGGCCTCGCCGACGAGAAACCGGCCCGGCTCGACTATGGCGCGGGCGCCGGCAATCAGCGGCTCCGACTTGAGGAGCGCCGCCAGCTCCGGCACCGCGGCGGCCACGGCGTCGAGGTCGAGCGGCTTGTCGCCGGCATAATAGGGAATGCCGAGGCCGCCGCCGAGATCGATCGTCTTCAGCGGCTTGCCGGTGGTGCGTGCCACGCGGGCCGCAAGCGTGATGGCGTGGCGCCACTGGCCGAGCAGCGCTTCTGCATCGAGGATCTGCGTGCCGCCATAAACGTGGATGCCGACGAGCTCGATATTGTCGGCGGATGCGACGGCGGCGATCGCGGCGTCGAGATCCTCCTCGTCGAAACCGAAGGCGGTTGCCTTGCCGCCCATGCGCATGGCGCCGGCCTGCACGGTAGGGACGGGATTGATGCGGATGGAGGCTTGCACCGGCTTGCCGATCGAGCGGAGCCGCCCGATCTCGTCGACGCCCTCGATATGGATCTCGCCGATGCCGCCTTCGATCACCGCTTCCAGTTCCGCGCGGCGCTTTCCGGGGCCGGCGAAGAGGATATGTTCGGGCGCCGCACCGGCGGCGATGGCCGCGCGATATTCGCCGAGCGAGGCGATCTCGATGCCGGCGCCCTCTTCAAGGAAGAGGCGGATGACCGCCTCGGCCGGATTGGCTTTTGCCGAATAATAGATGGAGGCGAAGCCCTTGAGCGCATCGGCAAGCCGGCGATAGGCGCGGCGCATCAGCTGCCCGTCATAGAGATAGGCTGGCGAGCCGACTTCCGCGACGATCGTGCGCACCGGCAGGCCACCGAGGACGAGATCGTCGCCGTTGATCTCGAAGAGGCCTTTGGCAAGTTCGTAGCCGTGGTTTGCGGGCTTCTGGACGTTGTCAGCCATTGTCTGTCCGCTCCCTGACGAGCTGTCGGTAATCGACCTTGCCGTTCGGCGTGATCGGCAGGTTTTCCACCAGTTCGAGGTCGCGCGGCACCATGTAGGCGGCGAGCGTGCTGGCGACTGTTTGCAGCACTGGCGCGACGGCAGTATTTGGTTCGAGCGCGACCGCGACCGCATGGACCTTCTGCCCGGCGAAATCATCCGGCAGGCCGATAACGGCGACCTGGCGGAACCGGCCGGTGGCCATGATGACCTCCTCGACTTCCGAGGGGCTGATGCGGTAGCCGGAGGACTTGATCATCGCGTCGTTGCGGCCGATGAACGAGAAGAAGCCGTCCTCGTCCTCGACGGCGAGATCGCCGGAATAGCAGACGATGTCGCCGCCCTGGTCTTTGGTGCGGAAAGGGTTCTGCTTGAGCACACGCGCGGTGTCTTCCGGGCGGTTCCAGTAGCCGAGCGAAACCGTCGGCCCGCGATGCACGAGGATGCCGGGCTCGCCGGCTTTTGCCCGCGTTCCGTCCTCCTTCACGATGAAGATCTCGCATTCCGGAATGGCCTTGCCGATGGAGGTCGGCCGCCGGTCGAGTTCCTCCGGGGGGAGGTAGGTGGAGCGGAAGGCCTCCGTCAGGCCGTACATCAGGAAGACGTTGGTGTGTGGCAGCATCCGGCGCAGGTTCGCGACCGTCTGCGAGGGCACGGCGCCGCCGGAATTGGTGATATAGCGCAGGTGCGGCAGCTCGGTCTTCGGCAGCAGCGGCGAGGCCTTTGTCAGGATCGCCCAGATCGTCGGCACGCCGGCAAGGGCCGTGATGCGGTGGTCGCGCAGCGCCTTCACGATGTCGTCGCCGAAACGGAAGGTCAGGATGACCGTCAGCGCGCCCTGCTCGACCGATGTCAGGAGCTGGTTCAGGCCATAGTCGAAGCTGAGCGGCAGGACGGACAGGATGCGCTCGTCCGGCGTGATGCCAAGATAGGTGCGCACGATGCGGGCGCCGGCGAGAAGGTTGCGGTGCGAAAGCATCACGCCCTTCGGGCGGCCGGTGGAGCCGGAGGTGTAGAGGATCGCTGCAAGGTCCTCGCCGATATTGACGTCGCGCGGGCTGCCAGCGGCATCCGCCTCAGCCATGTCCTCGACGAGGAGGATGCGGGCTTCCGCGACGCCTTGCAGGCATTCGGCGACCATCGGCGCAAGCGTGCGATTGGTGATCACGACCTTCGCGGCGCAATCGGCGACGATGTGGCTGATCTGCTGGCCACGCAGCAACGCGTTGATCGGCACGAAGACGCCCATCGCCCGGCTGACGGCGAAAATGGCGACGCATTCCTCGATGCCGCGCGGCAGGAAGATCGCGGCGCGGTCGCCACGCTCCAGACCCGCGCCCGCAAGCGCCGCAGCGAAGCGCTCGACGCGCTCGTTCATGCCGCGGTAGTCGAGTTCCCGCGCGCCGTCGATCAGCGCGGGCCTGTCGCTTTGCGCATGCGGCGCGAGCAGGTGGTGGAGAAGGACAGGGCTTTTGCTCACATCCGGGTCCGCGAAACGAAGTTGACGAGACTGGCGGGCGTCGCCAGTTCCTGGAAGTCGAAATTGTCGTCTTCCATGGAAAGATTGAAGCGCTCGCCCAGGAACATGATCAGTTCGAGGAAGCCGAGCGAATCGATCGCGCCGTCGAGCAGGGCCGTGTCCGGCGCCACGGGGGCGAGCGCCGGGAACCGCTTGTCGAGATAGCCGTAGATTTCGGCCTCGATATCGGGGGTGGAAGCGGCAGTCGCGTTGTGCAGCATGGCTTTTTCCTCTTCGTGAAGACCGGTCGCGGCTAGACTTTCAAGAGCACGCGTTCGGAGTAGAGTTCGTTGATGCTCCGGTCGTCCCATTCGCCCTTCACCTGATAGCGAAGCCCGCTCTGCCAGCGGTAAGCGAAGGGAACACGCCGCCCGGCCGGCATCTGCAGGCAGAGCAGCGGAACGCCGTGCCGGATCAGCAGGCGCGCCAGGATCGCGAGGTTATCGGCAACGAGATCGGCGCTTTCGGCGTAGACCACCCGCGCGATCGGGATGCGCTTCTTGCGGATGACGTCGAAGACGACGGGATGGTAGCGCCCGCCCGCCTCGATCACGGTGACGATGCAGCCGAGGGCCTGGTGGTTGCGCAGGTCCCGCAGCAGGGTTTCCGAAATAGCGCCCGGCGGCACCGAGTTGAGGGCGACCAGCCTGCCTTGCCTGCGGCCCGCAATCGCCAGCCAGGGGAGGGGAAACAGCAGGAGGTCGTAGTCGAAGGTGCGGAAGCCGAGACGGTTGTTCAGCTCGACCGCGGCCTTCGAGGGGGTGAGGTCGGTGTAGATGGCCCCGCTGTCCGCCATGGCGGCCAGCAGCATGCGCGGCGCGTACCAGCGGTGGCTTTCCTCGACATACCAGCTCGAAAGGTTGACGATCTTCTGCCCCGTCTCGCCGTCACGCCGGGCGATGGTCAGGAGGATGCCGATGGGCGTTTCGTCCGCCATCAGGAGGTTGCCGATCGAGCCCGCACCGGTCTCGCTGCCATGGTCGAAAAGCCGCTTCAAACCGTGCTGCCAGAAGGCGAGCGAGCGCGATGGAAACCCCTTCGTGAGAAGTTCCGAGGCGGCGTCCAATCCATCCTGGCCTATGGCGCGAAGCTTGAGCATATCCAGCGTTGCAATCCCGTTCTTTGGGCCAAGTCTCTAGGCCGGACTCCTTCAGAAAGCCTAAACGGGGGCTCTTGCGCCGGGTGCGGGCGGCCTCTGATGCCAAACAAGGTAAACAGTTCGCATGTCGCGAGTAGCCTTGCTCAGCGCTCGCGCGAAAGCGAGGTTGCTGCCTGCTCGACAATGTCGAAAAGCTGTTGGCGGCTGACGCGTGGGGTCACGTTGTGGTCGGTATCCGGCAGGATATGCAGCGAAACATTCGGATAGGCGGCCAGCCCCTCCACCTGATTGCCGAAATGCACATAGAGATTGTCGAGTCCCGGATCGTCGACGCTGTACACGAGGCATGTCCGGCCCGGCCGCTGCGAAAGCGCGCGAAAATCGGCATGCACGGCGCGTTCGAGGCGCTCGGTTGCAAGCAGCGGCCCGAGCAGTGGCGCAAGGCGTTTGGACAGGCGCTGGGTGACGCGCTGGCCGATATTGCGCGCGGCGGCGCTCATGTCGATGTCGCCGGAAAAGAGCCGACGGATCGTGTCGAGCTTGAGCGCCTTCTGGGAGTAGTCGGCAAGCGCACGGGGTGCGCTGTTGACGACCTCCGCACTTGGCGGCTTCAGCCAGCGGAAGGCATAGGGGTTGACGACGATGCAGCCCGCCCAGCGCTCGTCCGCGGCGGCGGCGCGGAAGGCGACATAGGCCCCGCTGCATCGCCCGAAGAGCAACGCCGGGCCGCGCCTGCCGATACCGTCGAGGAATTCTCGTACCGCGGGCATGTCGTCGACCTGCGTCTCGTCGTAGAGAACCTCTTCGCGGCGGCCCGGCACCGGCGGGCTGTCGCCGACGCCGGCGCTGTCGAAACGAAACGACGCGACGCCCTTTGCCGCAAGCTGCCGGGCAAGATCGACGCCGGAGCGCGCCCACCCGCCCTGATGGTCGTAGCCGGTGGTAAGCAGCACGACCGTGGCCTCGCTGCCGCCCGTCGCGGGTTCGGTCAGCGTGCCGACGAGCCGTTCGCCGGGGCCGAAGCGCAGCGCGGTTTCGCGCACGTCACCGGCGGTGACGACGGCTGGGCCGGATGGGGGCACTGGCGGATTTATCGCCGTCTGATACGGAGCAAGCCCCTTCAACCAATCGGGCAGGGCTTCGAGGAAGTCGGCCGGGATTTCCTGGCCGAGCGGGTTGGAGACCAGCTTGTCATAGCCGCGAAAGACGAAATCGCGCATTGTCGTCGCGCCGTCTGCCAGATGGTCGCGTAACTGGCGGTCCGATGTGTTGTCCGGCCTTGCGGCGAAGAAGACATGTTCGACGCGGCTGTCGGCTAAAGCGTCGGGGGTGAGGGTCGAGAGCGTCGTGACGATGCCTTCGGGCATCGACAGGCCGGCGATCGTGCCAGGGGCGGTGTCCCGCATATGCGGCGCAACGCCCACGCCTTCATCGACCACGGCCGACCAGACGGAGAGTTCGCGCAGATAACGGCGTCCCGAGACGACGGGCGCGAGGAGGGCGAGACCTGCCAGGTTTTCGACGTGGTCGCTCGCCTTCAGCGCGATCGCGGCGCCGAGGCCGAAGCCGAGCAGGACCACATTGGTCGCGCCGGAAAGGTTGCGCAGGGCGTCCGCCCCTGCAAGCGCGGCATCCGTCCAGCTCGCAATATCGATGATGGCGTCGGGCGCATCGAGCGCATTGGCGGTGCCGGGATAGTCGAGGCGCAGGCTGGCGATGCCGACATCGGCGAGCGTTTCGGCGGTGATGCGGAAGAACTTGCGGGTGCAGAGTTCGTCGATCCCCCAAGGCGCGAGGAAGAGGACCGCGAGATCGCGTGCAGGCATGGTGTCGGAGGCGGGCTTGAAGAGGCCCATGATGCCGGAAAAGGCCACGGGATAGGCGGCCTCATGGGCTTTTGCCCCGATTTTCGCAGCAATGACCGCGCCGTTCTTGGCGTCTCCCGACATGTCGTGTTCCGTCCCCAGTCCGCCCTAGCGCCGCGCAAAAGGCGCTGTCATATTTTGAATGCGGCGGCCAATTTTGCAGGCGCGCAGCCGTTCCGTTCTGCCCGGCAAAGTTTAAGATCGCGTGTAATGCGCCCTAGACGGTCTTGTCGCGCGCCAGGAACAGCCAGGTCGCGCCGACGAGCGAGATCTGCACGATGAGGCGGGCGAGGCCGGCACCGAGCAGGCCACCGAGCACAGCACCCGCCCAGATCGCCGGCACCATGACGAGCGCGGTGATAATGAGGAGCGTGATGCGCAGCTTCTGCTTGCCGACCGCCCGCAGAATATCGGCGCCGATGCCCGAAAGGCCCATGAGCAGCGGATAGAGCGCTAGGAGCTGGATGATCTCCGGCGTGCCGTCGAAATCGTGGCCGATGAGATACGGAATATAGTCGGCGACGAAATAGAGGAAGATGGCAATCGGAACCGAGATCAGCAGCGAGAAGGGCACAAGCTTCAGGCCGAAGCGCACGCTTTCGGCGGCGCTGGCGGAAGCGTTGCGGAAGTGGCGTGTATAGGTCGCGTAAAGGAGCGCGCGGATCGGCGCGGAGGCTGCATCGACGATCTTGAAGCCGGCCGCATATTGGCCGGCGATGTCGGGGCCGAGCGTCTGGGCTACGGCCGGTTTGTCGACATCGGCGACGCTGCCGATCGCGACGAATTCCAGGCAATATTGCAGGCCGAGCGAAATGTCCCCGCGGATCACGGCCGGCGACGGCATGCCGCAGACCACGGCGACCAGCACGACGGAGATGAGCGCGCCGAGCGCGGAGGCGGCGAGATACCACCAGGCCCAATGGTCGAGCGTCAAATCCTTTTGCAGCACCACCGCCGCGACCAGGAAGAGCGCGCGCAGCACTGCCATGCCGACATTGACGAGCATTTGCAGCTTCGCCCGGTCGAAGGCCATGAAGGCGCTGGCGCAGACGGCGACGATGCGCCCGAAGACCAGATGGGCCGCGACGAAGGCAAGCAGAGAGGAAAGCGCGATATGGGCGCTCACAAGATAGTGACTGATCGCGATGGCGAAGACCGCGACGACCGGCATTGTGAGGGCGGACATTGCGACGCTGTGGCCGAGGTAACGCGGGAAATTTCCGGGATCGACGGCGACGCGCTGGATCATCACATGGTCGCTGCCAAGGCCGATCAGCAGCACGCCGATCCCGTTGATGGCCGACAGCGTGACGAAGACGCCGTAGTCGGACGGCCCGAGATAGCGGGACAGCAGCATGAAGTAGCCGAACTGGATGACCAGCTGCATGCCGAAATTGAAAGTGTAGACGATGGTATTCCGGGCTAAGAGCGAACCGCGAACTTTGTCGGCAAGCGCCACGATCCGTTTCATGCAACCACCATGCGTTCAGCCCCCGCGGTGCCCGATACGGCCGAGCCGCCCGATCACGGCGCTACGTCTAGAACAATGGTGGATCGCGCGCAATGGTGGCAGAGCGAAGGGGGTAAACCGTTTCTTGAGCTTTGCGGCGTAGAGGAGGGACGGTCGCCCCATCGCCGCCGGAGACGCCATGCTCGCCAATACAATGTACCTCACCTTTCACGGCATCGGCGCGCCCATCGTGCCGCCGGCCGAGGGGGAGCTTCGCTATTTCGTGACCGCCGACATTTTCCGCCGCACGATCGCCGGCCTTGGCGAACTGGAGGCGAAGACCGGGATCGAGGCGCACGTCACCTTCGACGACGGCAATATCTCCGACTATGAGGTCGCTCTGCCGACACTGGTGGAACACGGCCGTCGCGGCATCTTCTTCGTGCTCGCCGGCCGCATCGGGCAACACGGGTATCTCTCCGCCGCGCAGATCCGCGAGATCGCCGCCGCCGGCATGACGATCGGCAGCCACGGCCACGACCATGTCGACTGGCGCCGCCTTGATGCGGCAGGACGCCGGCGTGAACTGGTCGATGCCCGCAAGACGATCGAGGACGCGCTTGGCGCGCCGGTCGCCTATGCCTCCATCCCCTTCGGCGGTTTCGACCAGGCGGTGCTGCGGCAGCTGAAGGCGGAGCGCTACGACCGCGTCTTCACCAGTTCGACGGGTCTCACCTATCGCGACGTGTGGTTCTGCCCGCGCCGTTCGCTGACCGAAACCTTCGACCCCGCCACCGGTCTTCTGCCGTTCGCAAGCGCCGAACAGAAGGCCCGCGGCCTTGCCTACCGCATCGCGCGCCGGTTGCGCTACCGCTGGTAATTCGTTTCCTTCGCATTCGATCCTTTCCGTTTCACGGGCATTAACCAGGCCGCGACGATTCCTGCGCCGAAACAGGACCGGAAGGCGGAAATTAACGCCATGTTAGACACGACACGCCAACAAGTTGGGCACACGGCGAGCGCGATCATCGGTTGCGACGATGCCGGGAACGACGGCCGCAACCGGTGGGCCGAGAAGAGGGACAGGGCGCTTGACCTTGATTTCGGTAGTCATGTGCACCTTCGACAGGGAGGTGATGGCAAGGCGGACGATCGCGTCGGTCTATGCCCAGCGTCTGCCGGGCGGCCTCTCCCTGGAGCTGATCGTCGTCGACAACACACCGGACGGCAATGCGCGCGGCTGGGTCGAAGGCCTTTCGGGTCTCGAGCCGCGCCCGCGCTACGTCCATGAAACCCGGGCCGGCATTTCCCACGCCAGAAACGCCGGTGTTGCCGCCGCAAGCGGCGAGTTCCTTGCCTTCATCGACGACGACGAGACTGCCGAGCCGGACTGGCTGGAAAACCTCCACCGTGCGCTCCTGATCCACAGCGCCGACATGGGCACCGGCCCCGTCCTACCGGTCTTCGAGGACAAGCCGGCGCTCGGCTGGGACCCGACACCCTTCTTCTTCGGCAAGCGCGAGGCGATGGCGACCGGCGGGCAATTGCAGGCCGCGCGCACGGGCAACATCATGTTCCGCGTCGCCACCTGCTTCGACGGCACGCCGCCGTTCGATCCGCGGCTTGGCCGCTCGGGCGGAGAGGATACGGATTTCACGCACGGTCTCTACCGCAAGGGGCGCAAGATCATCTGGGTGGCGGATGCCATCGTGCACGAATTCTGGCCGCAGTCGAAGGCCTCGCTGCGGGCCTTCCTGCGCCGCAAGCTCGTCACGGCGCGCAACACGACCCATGTGCGCATCACGCGCGATCCGCGGCCGATGCCGGCGTTCCTGGCGATCGTGCCCAAGGCGCTTGCCCAGCTCGTGATCTTCTCGCCGCTCGCGGCAGTGAGTTATCCGTTCAGCCGGCAGTTCTACGCGCGCTGCGCCATGCAGGTCATGTCGGCGCTCGGCAAGCTGACCTTCTGGCAGCGCGCCGGCTATTACGGCCGCAGCGGGAGGCAGGCGTGATGCTGCAAAAGCCCGCAAAACCCTACAAGGTCGCGATCTTCCACCAGGGCTGCGTTCCCGTCTATCGCCGCGGTTTTTACGTGCGGCTCTCCGAGACGTCGAAGAACGACTATGTCGTCTTCCACGGCAAGCCGCCGTCCAACACCTCGCTGCAAGTGGCGCAGCCGCCGTTTCCCTTCGCCAATGTCGAGGTCGGCACGGTCGAGCTGCGGCTGAAGAAGGCGCTGCTGATCTGGCAGCGAGCGGTGTCGCGTTTTGCCTCCGGTCGGTTCGATGGCGTGGTCATCGGCCATGAATTCAAGTTCCTGTCGAGCTTCGCCATCCTCGCGCTCGCCAAGCTGCGCCGGCGCCCGGTCTTCTGGTGGGGCTTCGGCTACCGCAAGGCCTACGGTTCCTGGGATGAGGGCGGCAAGCCGCCGCTGAAGGACCGCCTCGCGCTCTGGGCCGCCGATAAGCTGGCCCGTTGGGGTGACGGTTACCTCGCTTATACGGAAAAGGGCCGCGACCATCTCCTGTCGATCGGCGTGCCCGCCGACCGCATCCAGGTGGTGCGCAACACGATCGACGTCGAGGAGCAAATCGCGCTCGCCGAGGCGGTCGCAGGCAGCGATGATGCCGAAATCCGCGCCGAGTTCGGGCTCAGGCCGAATGCCGACGTGCTGCTCTATGTCGGCCGCCTGGTGCCGCGCAAGGAGGTGGACAGTCTCGTGCGCTTCGCCGTCGCCAACCGCGACGTGGACGGCCGGCCGGTGGACGTGCTGGTGATCGGCGACGGCGAGGAGCGCGCAAAGCTCGAAGCACTTGCCGGTGACGCACCCAACGTCCGCTTCGCCGGAGCCATCGACCCCTCCGACATCCGCATCGCCAAGGCGATGAAGCTTTCCCGTGCGGTGGTCATTCCCGGTTATCTCGGTCTCGCCATCAACCATGCCTTCGCGCATGGCCGCCCGATCGTCACCCGCAAGCACGAGTTCCACAGCCCGGAAATCGAATATCTGACGGAGGGCGAGGACAGTCTGCTGATCCCTGGCGACGAGACGGCGTTTCACGAGGGGCTGAAGAGCTTCCTTGCTTCGCCGCAGGAGCAGGCGCGCCTTGCGGCCAACGCCATGCACCAGCGGGAGACCTTGAGAATGGACTATATGGTCCGGGCTTATGATGATTTCATAAGCCGTGTCGTGTCCAAGGCGGGCGACCGATGAACGCGATCGCCCGACTCAAAATGGCTTCGCTCGGGGACGCGCTCGTTCGCCGCTTCCCGCCGCTCTATCTCGCCTATCGGCGCGACCTCGCCGCCTTCGACGCGAGCGACGCTGCCGGCCGCCAGGCGCTTCAACAGCGCCTCGTCGATCGCATCCTCGCTGCCGCCACCAGCCTGCCGGGTTATAGCGCCCACAAGGGCAAGCCGCTCGATGCCTACCCGATCCTGACGAAGGAAATGCTGCGTGCGGCACCCGACGACTATCGCTCGCCCTCCGGACTGCTGACGGCGGCGGCGGCAACCAGCGGCTCCTCCGGCATTCCGCTCGCCATCAAACGCAGCTTCGCTTCCGTCGTCTTCGAGCAGGCGGCGATCGACCATGTCGTGGCGCTCGCCGGCGGCGATTTCCGGAACGACCGCATCGCCGTGTTGCGCGGTGAGGCCATCAAGGACCCGTCCGACCGCACGCCACCCTATTGGCGCGTGGAGCGCGGCGGGCGGATCATGAATTTCTCCGTTGCGCACCTGAATACCGAGACGGCGGAAACCTTCTTCAAGGCGCTCAAGGATTTTGCGCCGGGCGTCATCTGGGCCTATCCCTCCGCGCTCGACATGCTCGCCGCCTGCATGGAGCAGAAGGGCTGGCGGCTCGACGTGCCGGTCGTGCTGACCTCCTCCGAGGTGCTGACGGACGAATTGCGCGCGCGCGCCGGACAGCTCTTCGGCGCCTGCGTCGCGGATTATTACGGCCAGGCCGAGCGGGTCTCATTCGCCTATGCGCTGAAGGCCTCCACCTACCGGTTCATGCCGGCCTATGGGCGGGTGGAACTGCAACCCGTCGGCAACGAGGGCGACGGGCGCTTCCGCATCATCTCGACGAACCTGCGCAACGCCGCGCAACCGCTGGTCCGCTACGACACCGGCGACATCGCGATTGCTCGGGCTGCGCTGGATGCGCAGGGTGCGGCCGAAGTGGCCCTCGGCATAAAACCCTTCGCCCGCATCGAGGGCCGCGAAAGCGACTACCTGATCGCGCCGGACGGCAGCCGCCTGATCGGCATGAACCACATCCCCCGCTCCATCGACGGCCTTTTGCAGATGCAGCTTCGGCAGACGGACCCTGACCGCGTGCTGGTCCTCGCCGTCGCCGAACGATCTGAAGACGAGACGCTGAAGGCGGCGATCGCGGCGAAGGTTGCCCAGCGGTTGCCCCAGACGATGCGGGTCGAAATCCGTTTCTGCGAGGCAATTGCGCGGGACAAGAGCGGGAAAATGCCGCTCGTCGTGCGCGAGCCCGGCCTTTGTGCGCCGGGATAAGGGTATCCGTAATGTTTTGCCGCTACTGACGCGCTTTCAGCAGCGACTTTCGTCATCACGCCGGGATCGGCAATATTGCAGAGGTTCGCATGAAGATTTCGCTATTTGGCCTGGGTTATGTCGGCGCGGTGACCGCCGCCTGCCTGTCGCGCGACGGGCATGAGGTCATCGGCGTCGACAATCAGCAGCTCAAGGTCGACATCATCAACAGCGGCAATTCGCCGGTCGTCGAAGAGGGCGTTGGTGAACTGATCCGCGCCGGCATCGAGAACGGCCGTTTGCGCGCCACGACCAATGTCGAAGAAGCGGTCAACGCCACCGACATGTCGCTGATCTGCGTCGGCACGCCGAGCCGCAAGAATGGCTCGCTCGACACCGACATCGTGCTGCGCGTCTGCCAGGAGATCGGTGCCGCCGTGGCGCGCAAGAAGCGCCCGCACACGGTCGTCATCCGCTCCACGGTGCTGCCGGGCACGATGCGCAACCTCATCATCCCGACGCTGCGCGAACATGCCGGTCCGGAGGCGCAGCTCTCCATCGGCAACAACCCGGAATTCCTGCGCGAGGCGAGCGCCGTCTACGACTACGACAACCCGCCGAAGATCGTTGCTGGCGGCGAAGACGAGGCCGTGGCGGCGCAGATCGCGTCGATCTACGACGGCATCGAGGCGCCGCGGTTCCTGACATCCGTCGATGTCGCCGAACTCGTCAAATATGCCGACAATGCCTGGCATGCCGTGAAGGTCGCCTTCGGCAACGAGATCGGCAATATCGGCAAGGCCGTCGGCGTCGACAGCCACGAGGTCATGAAGATCTTCTGCAAGGACGAGAAACTCAACATCTCGCCGCGCTACCTGATGCCGGGCTTCGCCTTCGGCGGCTCCTGCCTGCCGAAGGATGTGCGCGCGCTCTCCTACAAGGGCCGCGAGCTCGACCTGGAACTGCCGCTGCTCAACAGCCTGCTGCGCTCGAACGAGGAGCAGGTCGCCCGCGCCTTCGACGAGATCATGGCTTACGGCAAGCGCAAGATCTCCATCTTCGGCATCAGCTTCAAATCGGGCACGGACGACCTGCGCGAAAGCCCGCTGGTGACGCTGGTGGAACGCCTGCTCGGCAAGGGCATGGACATCCTGATCTATGACCGCTTCGTCAATTTCGCCCGGCTTTACGGTGCCAACCGCGATCACATCCTCAACGTCATCCCGCACATCTCGTCGATCCTCGTCGACGATTTCGACCGGGTGGCGGCGCATGGCGATGTGCTGATCGTCGGCAATTCCGATCCGGAATTCGAAAAACTCCCCGCACAGATGCGGCAGGACCAGAGGCTCTATGACCTCGTGCGCCTGAAGAATGTGGATGAGCTGGAGGAACGCTATGAAGGTGTTAACTGGTAAGGAGGTCGAGGCGGCCGTCGACCGGCCGTTCGACCGGCGTGTGCTCATCATCGTGGAAAACCTGCCCGTGCCCTTCGACCGCCGCGTGTGGTCGGAGGCGACGACGCTTCGCGCCGCCGGCTATACGGTCTCGGTCATCTGCCCGACGGGCAAGGGTTTCGAAGCGCTCTACGAGGAGCGCGAGGGCATCCACATCTATCGCCACCCCCTGCCGATCGATGCGCGCGGCGCGCTTGGCTATCTCCGGGAATATTCCGCCGCTCTCTTCCATGAGGCGCGGCTCGCCTTCAAGATCCGCCGCCGGCATGGATTCCACGTCATCCACGGCTGCAACCCGCCGGACCTGATCTTCCTCGTCGCCTGGCTGTTTAGGCCGTTCGGCATCAAGTTCCTGTTCGATCATCACGACATCTGCCCGGAACTGTTCGAGGCGAAGTTCGGCAAGCGCGGCATGCTCTATCATGTGACACGCTTCTTCGAACGGCTGACTTTTCGCTCGGCTACAGTCTCCATCGCGACCAACGAATCCTACCGCGACATCGCCATCAAGCGCGGCGGCATGGCGCCCGATGACGTTTTCGTGGTGCGCTCGGGGCCGAAGATCGAGAAGTTACAGATCCGCCTGCCGAAGGAAGAGCTGAAGAAGGGCTTTGCCCACCTCGTCGGCTATGTCGGCGTCATCGGCCAGCAGGAGGGCATGGACCTGCTCGTCGAGGCCGTCGACCATATCGTCAACACGCTTCACCGCACCGACATCCATTTCGGTATCGTCGGCGGCGGGCCAGAGCTTGCGACCATCGTCGAGGACGTGGAGAAGCGCGGCCTCTCGCGCTACTTCACCTTCACGGGACGTGCGCCCGACGACGTGATGCTCGACATGCTGAACACGGCGGATGTGTGCATCAATCCCGACCGCGTCACGCCGATGAACGACCTGTCCACGATGAACAAGATCCTCGAATACATGACGCTGAAAAAGCCGATCGTGCAGTTCGAGACGCGTGAGGGCAAGGTCTCGGCGGGCGAATCCTCGCTCTATGCCAAGCGCAACGACGTGAAGGATTTCGGCGAGAAGATCGTGGCGCTGATCGACGATCCGCAGCGGCGCCAGTCCATGGGCGAGCTTGGACGCAAGCGCATCCTCGCATCTTTCTCGTGGGAGCATTCGGCGCCCGTGCTGCTGGCCGCCTATGAGCGCCTGTTCGAGAAAGTCGGCGCGAAGGCCGGCCGATGAGCTCTGGCGGTCTTTCGAACCGGCTTTCCTGGTATGCGCGACGTCTGTCGGCCATGTCGACGGCGGAGGTCGTGCACCGGGTCGGCGAACTGGCGAAAAAGCGCTCGGCCCGCCTTGCGCAGCCGGGCTGGGCGCGGTTCGATGAGGGCGACGGACCACTTCCGCTCTTTCCGACCGCCATTGATGTTGCCTCGGCGGATGCCGATCTCCTGGCACGCTGGGAGCGTGTCGCGGAGGCCGCAATGGCCCGGCGGCATCGTTTCCTCGGCGTGGATTGGCCGCCTGCGGGGAACGCTTCGCTCTGGCATTTTGATCCGGTCTCGCAGCGCGAATGGCCGAAGGACCGCTATTGCTTCGATATCAACTACCGGCATAGCGACGTCTATGGCGATGTGAAATATGTCTGGGAAATCAATCGCCTGCAATATCTCCAGCCGATTGCGGCACTGGCTGCACGGACGGGTCGGGCGGACCTCAAGTCTTTCGTAACGGCCGAGATCGCCAGCTGGATCGCCGACAACCCGCCCTTCCACGGCATCAACTGGCCGTCCGGCATCGAACTGTCGGTGCGCGCCGTCAGCGTGCTGGTCGCAACACGGCTCCTCGGCGCCGACGCCTTTTCGCCGGCCGAAACCCGCGCCATCCGCGCCTTCCTGGCCGCGACCGGCGACTGGCTCAGCCGCTATCCGTCCCGCTTCTCGTCCGCCAACAATCACCTGATCGCGGAAGCCGTCGGCCTCTATGTCATCGCCACGGCCTGCCCGGAGCTGCCGGCGGCGTCGCGCTGGCGCGCCTATGCCCGCCGCGTACTGGCGGAAGAAGTCGATCGCCAATTCCACGCCGATGGCATCGGTGCCGAGCAGTCACCGACCTACACCGCTTTCACGCTGGAACTCTATGTAACGGCCGTGCGCGTGGCACAGGCGGTGGGCGATCCGTTGCCGCGGGCTGTGCTGGACAAGCTCGCCACCGTCGGCGAGGCGCTTTCCTGGTTCATGGACGAAACGGGCGCGGTGCCGTGCATCGGCGACGACGACGAAGGCCGCGTGATCGTCAGCGATCCCGAGGCGGATCGGTTCTACGTCGCCTCCGTGCTCTCGGCGACGGCAGCAATCTGCGACCGGCCGGACATCGCCCCGCCGGTAGCACCACTACACCTGCGCGACCTCGTCTTCGGCCGCCGCCTTGCGCCGGCCAAGGGGGAGGGGGTGCACACCTTTGCCGAGGGCGGCTATACGGTGCTGCGAGACCAGGTGCGCGACCGCCAACTGGTCTTGGCCATGGACCACGGGCCGCTCGGCTTCCTGTCGATCGCCGCGCACGGCCACGCCGATACGCTCGCCGTCTGGCTCACCTATGGCGGCAGGGCGCTGCTGGCGGACGCCGGCACCTATCTCTACCACGCCGGCGGCGCCTGGCGGGATGCCTTCCGCGGCACGCCGTTGCACAACACGCTGTCGATCGGCGGCGAAAGCTCCAGCCTCGTCTCCGGCGCCTTCAACTGGAAGGCCAAGGCAGAGGCCAGCCGGCTTGCGGTGAACGACCGCCTCGACACCTTCTCCTGCGAGGCCGCGCATGACGGCTACAAGGCCCGTTTCGGCGTGGAGCACGTCCGCGCGCTACGGCGCGTCTCGCCGGATACGTTCCGCATCGAGGACAAGCTGGAGGGTGCGGCTGCACCGGTCGATGACGTCGCGATTTCCTTCCTGTCCGGTGAAGGCATCGAAATCCGCGCCACGGACCGAACCGGGACCTTTGATTTCGTTTTTGAAGGCACGGCGCTGCTGCGGCTCACCGGGCCGGAAGGCTGGGCGGGATCTGTCATCAGCGGGCAAGAGACGGAGCGGCTCGGCTGGCGTTCGCCCTGCTTCGGCGTGAAGACGCCGTCCGACCAGCTGGTGTTCCGCGGATCTGCTGCGCCCGGCACGACGATGCGCACGGATTTGAGGCTGCTGTGAGAGCCTTTCGCCCGCTCGTCTTGCTCGTCATCATGCTTCTTGGAGCGGCAGGCACGGCACTGGCGGCCGACCTGCCGAGCTTCCGGCGCGGCATCAATTTCGCCCGGCTGCACAGCCTGCCGACGGAAGATCCCGAGAAAGCCGGTGCTTTCCTCTGGCCGCCGTTCCAGGGGCCACTCGCCCGCATCAAGAATGCCGAGCTTCGGCGCCTGCGCGCCGTCGGTTTCGATTTCATCCGCCTGCCTGTAGCCCCGGCACCCTTCCTCTCGGTGACGCAAGCCAAGCGGCGCGTGCTTACCGACGCGCTCCTTGATACGGTGCGGCGCTTGCAAAAGGCCGGCTTCGGCGTGCTCATCGATGCGCATCCCAACCATTCCGACCCGAACTGGTCGGCACCCAAAATTCTGGCCGACGCCAAGGGTGCGCCGTTTCGCGATTATGCCGAATGGCTGAAGCAGCTCGCTGCACATCTGCGTGACCTGCCGGCGGAAAAGACGGCGCTCGGTCTGATGAACGAGCCGCAGCAGGAATGCCAGCTGAAGACGGCGAACGACTGGATCAATATGCAGCCGCTGCTCTATGCGGCCGTTCGCGAGACTGCGCCGGACCTCGCCTTGGTCCTGACGACGGGATGTTATTCCTCCCCCGAAGCGCTGCCCCAGCTGGATATGGCGCCCTTCGACGGCAATACGCTCGTCGACGTGCACTATTACCGGCCCTATCCCTTCACACATCAGGGCCTTCCCTTCGCCAACGAGCCGCTGCGCTACATGTCCGGCATCGCCTATCCCGGCACCGGCGCCGACAGTATCCTGACGCTTGCCCGCACGATGCAGCTGATCGCCGAGCGCCGGCGCGCCGGGGACAATGTGCCGGACGACGCACTCGACCAGGCGAAGGCAACGATGGCGAATTACTACGATGATCCGCCGATCGTGGACGACGGCTACGTCCCAGGCCATTTCGCCGCCATGCGGAAATGGGTCGAGGCTGAAAAGATCGCGCCGTCGCGGCTGATCATCGGCGAATTTGGCGTTGCCCGCCAGCCGGAAGACTTTCCCGAAATCCCCGGTCGCTATCGCTGGCTGGCCGACGTGCGCAAGGCGGCGGAAGACAACGGCTTCGGCTGGGCGCTGTGGGATTACAATGCCGGCGACGGTTATCCCGGTTTCGGGTTGGTTTTTGACAATGAATCACGCAAGATCGACGCCGACGCGATAGAGGCGCTCGGTCTGGACCGGAGCGCGCTGCGCGACTAAGGCAAATCCAGCGGCTTTGCGTCTGGAGAGACATCTCCCGCACGGCGCGAGGACCAGATTGAGCGATACGGTGAACAACGGTTTGGCCGTGAGGCAGGAGCAGCGGCAGGTCCGTGCTTCTGACGGTCTGCTCGGCTGGGTTCCGGCGATCGCCATCGGTTATGCGACGATCCTCACGCCGCTCCTCGTGTTTCGCACGACGCCTGCGGTCGAGGACCCGGCGATTGCCGCGGCTGCGTCGGGTTCCAATCTCCTCAACCAGGTCTTCTGGCTCTTCCTGCTTGTCTCGACGGCGTTCGCCTTCCGCCACCGGCTGTCGCGGTTCGAGGAGGCGCTGAAGCAGCCGGTCGTCGTGCTTGTCGGGCTCTATATGCTGCTCGCCTTCTCCAGCATCGTCTGGTCGCCGGCGCCGTCCATCGCCTTTCGCCGCTCGACGCTGCAATTCATCGTGATCGCAACGGTCGTGCTGCCGGCCTTCCTCGTGGACGACCCCAGAGCTCAGATCGACCGAGTCATGGCGGTCTTCTTCGTGACGATCGCCATCAACCTCGTCGCAGTGCTGCTGCTGCCGGCGGGCCGGCTCGGCCATCAGGGCATCTATACCCACAAGAACGAACTCGGCCTCGTCGTTGCCTACGGCTTCGTCTTCTGCCTCTACGGCGTCTGGCGGCTGAGCGGCCTCGGCCGGCTCATCGCACTCGCTCTTGCCGCAGCGGCCCTGCTGGAACTCGTCGTCAGCAAGTCGAAAACCTCGCTCGGCCTTGCGCTGCTCATCCCGCTGATCGCGCTTGCGGTGGTGGCGGTCAGCCGGTTTCTGCGCATCAATGCGCTGTATCCGCTGTTCTTCGGCCTGCTCACCTGCCTGTTCGTCGGGCTCTTCGTCGCCAACCTGGTCGATTTCAGCTTCGCCGACTTCTCGGTGCTGCTCTTCGACGATACGACCTTCACGGGGCGCACGATCATCTGGGACTTTCTCGGCGACGTGATCAGCCGCAGGCCGATCCTCGGCCAGGGATACGGCTCGTTCTGGGATATCGGCCTCGGCTCGATCGTGCTCACCGAAGCCCCGGGCTTCGTCGCCACGCTGTTGCAGGGGCATAATGGCTATGTCGACGTCACGGTGGAACTCGGCCTCGCGGGTCTCGCCTTGCTGCTGTTCTTCCTCGCCTGCGTTCTCCTGAGTGTCGGCCGCGCGCCGAATGATGGGCGCACCGGCATGGCGGAAGCCTGGCTCTTCATGTCCGTCGTCATCGTGACGCTCTGCCACAACATGCTGGAGAGCAGCTGGTTCCGCGGCTATTCCGTGGTGTGGATGCTCTTTCTGCTGGTGGGCGCCTGGGCACAGGCGGGTCGGCGCAAGGCGCGGGGAAACCGCGCCGTGCGACACAGAAATTGAAACTCCGTTAACCATAACGATTTACACCATGGGAGGGGATTCGTGCGCGCCGCCCCTTATTTGCATGATGTGATTTCATTTCAGCCGAGCGGGTCTATGACGAACGCCTCCATGGAAAACCGAAATGGCGAAGGGTTGATCGACCCCTGGGCGATAGCGCGCAAGCTGTATCAGCGCCTGCCGCTCATCGCGCTCATCGCGGCCGTGGCCGTGGGTCTCACCGCCGCCTATGTCTTTACCGCCGCGCCGGTCTATACGGCCTGGACGCGCATCGTCGTCGATCCGGCCAGCCGCAAGCCCTTCGAGGACAAGAACGCGCCGTCGCTGCTCGGCAGCGAAGTGCTCGGCCTCGATACCCAGCTCCTGATCGTCTCCTCCGCCGCCGTGCTGGAACCCGTGGTCGCCGAACTCAAGCTCACGGAAGACCCGGAATTCGCCAAGGAGGCGGCCGGCGACGCGCCCGAGCGGCGTGCCGCCAAGGTGATGGCGGCGCTTGCCAAGGCCGTCACGGTTTCCCGCGAGGGCGCCACCTATATCATCTCGATCGGCGTCAAATCGGAAAGCGCCCAGAAATCCGCCGACCTGTCGCAAGCCATCGCAAAATCCTACCTGCGCGAACAGCAGCAGTTCCAGCTGAACTCCTCCCAGCAACTCGCCGAGCAGATCGACAGCCGCCTGGTCGGCCTTCGCGAGCGCGTCCGCGAGACGGAAGAGAAGGTGCAGAAGTTTCGCGCCGAAAAGCGGCTGCAGAGCGCGGTGGACGGAAGCCTGCTGGTCGGCCAGGAACTGGGCGGCCTGAATGCGCAGCTCGTGGAAGCGCGCAGCGCGCTGGCCACCGCGACGGCGGCCAGCGAGGAGATCCAGCGTTATTTCCAGCGCGAGATCGAACCGACCGCCCTTGGCGAAGTCGTCAACTCCCCGCGCGTCACGCAGTTGCTACAGGAATATTCGCGTGCGGTGCGCAGCGAAGCATCGCTGGCCTCCGGGCTCCTGCCGCAGCATCCCTCGCTTTTGAGGGCGAAGGCCGAGGTTGCGCGCATTTCCTCGCTGGTGAGGGCCGAAATCCAGTCGATCGGCGAGGGCAAGAAGGTCGAGCTCGACGTCGCCCAGCAGCGCGTGGCGAACCTGGAACGGCAGATGGAGACTGTGCGGTCGTCTTCCAATGTCGGCGAGGAGGACCTGATCATGCTGCGCGAGCTGGAGACCGAGGCGAAATCGACCCGCGCGGTCTATGAGAACGTGCTCGGCCGGGCCAAGGAAGTGGCCAACCTCGAACAGATCACCATGCCCGTCGCCCGCATCATCAGCCCGGCGCAGCCGCCGGAAGACCCGTCCTGGCCGCGCAAGAAGGTGCTGGTTGCGCTTGCCGGGGTGGTGGGCGTGGCTCTCGGCGTCTTCCTCGTCGTGGTGCTGGAAGTCTGGCGCCAGCTTCGCGCCCGCTATTCGCCTGCACCTGTCGTCAGCGAAAGCAAGGTCGAGCCGGTCGAAACCGTGGTGGTGGAAGCCGCGCCGGTGGAAACCGTTCAGGTCACGGAGACGGTCCAGCCCGTTCCCAGGCGGCGCATCGTCTATACCGGCTCGCCCAAGATATCGACCGGCTATCCCAAGCGCTGACACAAGCTCAGGCGTTAACTGTTTCAGCATTTAGGTTTTCGGGAAGGCGGTCCTCGCGGCTATAGTCGCGAGGATGCTGACTACAGTCTATGCCATCATAGCCGTCCTGTTCCTTGTGCTGACCTTCCTCGAAGGCCGGCGAAAGGACTTGCCTTGGAGCCCGTACCGGGCTTTCGGGTTGTTGCTCTGCGCGGTGTGGCCGGCGCTTCTTGTCTATGTGCTCGCCACCGCTGCAATCGAGCACTATGGCGATCGATCTTCGAAGATCGCGAAACGGCCGGACGGATTTTGAATCCCGCACACTTTTAAAGTGCTTTTGCCTTTGTTATGGCTGACGGCGAAGAGCGTTGGCGCATAGAGGTTCCGTTTTGCCGTCGTAAACACCGGTCTCATCCAGTTTCACCCTCATAGGGCATGCGGCGCGCCTTGCGCTACGCGGCCCTGTGCCATGTTCATCGGGTGGTGGTCTGAGACCGGTTTGGCATTGTCGAAATGTGCCATGCGCAGCCCTCCGGCTGCCCAGCTCTTCCGCCGCTCGAAACACCGCCACGCCGTGCCCTGACGGGCTTCTCACGACCTCAACTTGGTGAACTTCCTTTTTGGAAGACCAAGACGGTATGTGCAATCTTCTCAAGGTCCGATGGACCATCATTCCCCGCACGCCCCCGCAACCCTGGATCGTTTGCGGTAATTGCGGCGGGCCAAAACCCTTCCGGGCAAGCGACAAGCTGCGGCTCAACGCCAACGGAAAAAGGCTCGACGCCTGGCTGATCTACAAGTGCCTGTCCTGCGACAAGACCTGGAACCGCCCACTGTTCGAACGCCAGACCGTTCGCGACTTCGACCCGGCAACGCTCATCGCGTTGCAGAGCAACGACCTGCAGTGGCTCCGCCGCCACGCCTTCGACATCGAGGCGTTGCGCCACAAGGCGAAGCGCATCGACACCTTTGCCGAGAGGGACATCGACAAGGCGGTGCTGGCGGCAGGCCCGCAATGGGATCTCCTGGAGATCACCTTCTCGGTGCCGACTGCCGCCTCCATCCGGATCGACCGGTTGCTGGCATCCGAACTGCGCCTCTCCCGCACGCGCCTGCATGTCCTCTACGACACCGGAAAACTGCGGACCGATCCGGAGCGAAAGGACGCCATGCGCCGAGCACCGAAGGACGGCGGGCGGGTGACCATCGATGCGGCCGATTTGCCGGAGCGTGACGTTATCGCGCTCAACGCACGAGGAGAAAGGCCCGCCTGACGCCGCAAGACCCAGCCACAGAACCGGACCGTTGCATCCGGTTCTGTGGCTGGTGTCATGCGCTCATCTGGGGACCGGTGGTCTTGATCGCCGTTTTGAAGAGGCCCATCAAGGGCCGCCATTCATTACGGCGTGAAGCCCGCATAGGGTTTCAGGGGGATGACGTCGAAGGCGATCATGCCGGCGGCGGCGAGGGGCAGGGTGGCGAGCGTTTCGTGCACGGCGTCCAGCGTGTCCGCCTCGACGATCTGGCAGGCGCCGGGCTGGTCGCCGCGGTGCCAGATCTGGCGGGTGAAGCCGGCGGCGTAGAGTTCGCGGGCGCGTGCGCCCTCCAGCGGCACGACGGGCGCGAAATTGGCGTCGGAAAACCGGTCCGTCAGGCGGCGGGATATGACGAGAAACTGCATGTCGGTTCCTTAGCGGGCGATGGGTGCGGTGCTGGCGCGCACGACCAGCCGCAAAGGCAGTTCGCGCTGGCGCATGTGCTCGCGCTGGGCGGGGGTGGCGAGAAGGTAATCGCCGGCGATCGTGCCCATCTCGCGGGCGGGCACCTCGACGGTGGTGAGGTCCGGCGTTGTCAGCTCGGCGATTTCCAGATTGTCGAAACCGAGGATCGAGACGTCGCGCGGCACGCTCAGGCCCTTGTCGTGACAATATTTGATGGCGCCGGCGGCGATGATGTCGCTCCCGCAGAAGATGGCGCTTGGCGGCTGTTCCGCCGCCATCAGCGCCTGCATGCCGGCACGGCCGCCCTCGATCTTGTAGGCGGATTCGACGACCGGAATGTCTGTCTTCCCAAGCCCGCTCTTGACGAGTTCCTCGAGGAAGCCGTTGCGGCGCGAGGCGGCGCGGTCGTTGTCGCGGGTGATGCCAGCGATCATGGCGATGCGTTTGTGGCCGAGATCCAGCAGGTAGCGCGCCGCCATGCGGCCCGCCTTCACATTGTCGAAACCGATCGCCGCGCCGACCGCCGTGGCATCGGACGTGTAGGTGTAGACATAGGGAATGTTGCGCTGCTCCAGCATGGCGAGCGTTTCCGGCCTATGCGTCGAGCCGACCAGCGCGATCGCTTCGACGCCGCGCTCGACCAGAAGCCGTGCCTGCTCCAGCTCCATGTCGACATCGTAGAACGAGGTGCTGATGATGATCGATACGTCCCGCTCGGAAAGCCGGGTCTGGAGGCTGTTGACCATGGTGGCGTAGATTGCGTGGTCGAGCGTCGGGATGATTGCGCCGACGAGGCGGGTGCGCGTGGAGCGCAGTGCGCGCGCCGAGCCGTTCGGCACGTAGCCGAGGTCGGTGGCGGCCTTCAGCACGCGCTCGCGCACCCCGAGCCCCACCTTTGGATTGTTGTTGAGCACGCGCGAGACCGTTGCGGGGGAACAGCCTGCTCGTTTCGCCACGTCGACCAGCTTTGCGTCCAGGCGATCTGTTTCTGTGTTCACGGGATGCGGCCTCCGGATTTGTGAAATCGATTTATCAAACGTCTTGGTTGAAAATGCAAGCTTTGAAGAATATTCCGGAAAGCCAGTTGACAGAGAAATGGAAAAATGTGAAATCGATTTCACGAAAGTTTGGGAGGAACCATGCTTCTTGACGGTATCAAGGTCGTCAGCTTCTGCCATTTCCTGCAGGGGCCGGCCGCTGACCAATATCTCGCCGACATGGGCGCCGACGTCATCAAGGTCGAGCCGCTGACCGGCGCCTATGAACGGCAATGGTCCGGCGCCGATGTCTATGTGGAAGGTGTCAGCGGCTTCTACCTCTGCGCCAATCGCAACAAGCGCTCCATCGCCGTCGACCTGAAGAGCGAAGAGGGCAAGGCCGTCGCGGCAAAGCTGATCGCCGGTGCCGATGTGGTGCTGGAGAATTTCCGCCCTGGCGTCTTTTCCCGGCTCGGCTTCGATGATGCGCGGCTGAAGGAACTCAATCCGGCGCTGATCTTCGCTTCCGCAAGTGGCTTCGGTTCCACCGGTCCGCTGGCGCAGAAGCCGGGGCAGGATTTGCTGGTGCAGGCCCGCGCCGGCCTTATCGGCGTCACGGGCACGCCGCAGGGCGGGCCGACGCCGGTCGGTGCGGCGGTCGTTGACCAGCATGGTGGCGCGCTGCTCGCCATGGGCATTCTCGGCGCGCTGGTCCGCCGCCTGCGCGACGGCAAGGGGACGCGTGTCGAAGGTAGTTTGCTGAATGCCGGCATCGACCTTCAGGGCGAGCCGCTGGTCAACTGGCTTGCCGGCGATATCGAGCGCAAGGCTTTGAAGCGCGAGCGCAATCTCGCGACCTGGTTCCACCAGGCGCCGTATGGTGTCTATCCCGCATCCGATGGCCATGTCGTCGTGTCGCTCTGCGAAACCGAAAACCTGGCGGACGCCGTCGACAGCGACGGGCTGCGTGCGCTGGCCGGCAAGGACCGCTACGAGGAGCGCGATGCTTTCGCGCGGCTTCTGGCGGAAGCCACGCCGAACTTTTCAATGGAAGAGCTCGGCGAGCGTTTCGACCGGCTCAATGTCTGGTGGGCGCCGGTCAACTACTACGACCAGCTGCTCGACGATCCGCAGTTGAAACATGCCGAGGTCTTCCGCGAGGTCGATGTGCGCGGTCGGAAAATCCATCTGGTCAATCACCCGAACCGCTACGACGGCAAGGTGCCGGAGCTGCGCGTGCTGGCGCTCGATATCGGCGAGCACACGCGCGAAATCCTCGCCGAACATGACTACAGCAAGGCCGAGATCGAAGGGCTGATCGCAAACCGCGCCGTGGTCGCGGCGGATGCGGCAAAGAAGGGAGCGGCGTGATGGCTGGCTTGAGGCTCGACAAGACGGGGCTGCCGTTGCCGGAGCGTCCTGCCACGGCCAAGCGTGGCGTCGCCGTCGTCACCGGCGCGCGGCGTGGCATCGGCCGCGCGATCTGCGCGGCGCTGGCGGAGGCCGGCTATGACATCGCGGTCATCGATATTTCCCGTGATGGTGCGGAGGAGACGGTCGATGGCGTGACGGGGCTTGGCAGCAAGGCCGGGTTCTACGAGATGGATATTTCACGCACGCAGGATTTCACCAAGGTCATGGCGGCGATCGAGGCCGATCTCGGGCCGATCGATTGCCTGGTGAACAATGCCGGCGTGCAGGTTTCCGAGCGCGGCGATCTGCTCGATGTGTCGGAGGAAAGCTTCGATCGGCTGCTGAACGTCAACCTGCGCGGCACCTTTTTCTTCACGCAGGCGGTGGCGCGGCGCATGGTCGAACGGGCCGAGCCGCCGGAACACCGGTCCATCGTCTTCATCACCTCGGCGAATGCCCATCTCGTTTCGCCGGAAAAGGGGCCGTACTGCATCTCGAAAGCCGGCCTGTCGATGGCCTCGCAGCAGTTTGCGCTGCGGCTCGCCGAACACGGCATTGGCGTCTACGAGATCCGGCCAGGGCTGATCCGCACCGACATGACGGCCGACGTGGTGGAGCGTTACAGCGACGGCATCGAGAACGGCACGCTTTCGGCGATCCGTCGCTGGGGCCAGCCGGAGGATATCGCGCGCGGCATCGCAACGCTGGTGACGGGCGGTATGCCGTTCAGCACGGGCGATGTCTACAATATAGGCGGCGGCATGCAGATCCCGCGGCTTTAGCTTTCGGCATCTCAAGAAATCGATTTCACGAATGATGGGAGAGAGGACATGATGGCTCCGATCCTGGAGATGAAGGGGATCCACAAGCGCTTCCCCGGCGTCTATGCCCTGAAGGATGTCAGCTTTTCCGTCCGGCGCGGCAGCGTGCACGGGCTGATCGGCGAGAATGGTGCCGGCAAGTCCACGCTGATGCGCATCCTCTCCGGCGCGCACCGGGCGAGCGAGGGCTCGGTCGCCATCGATGGCGCCGAAATCGACAACCCGACGCCGGAACGCATGCTGGAACTTGGTGTCGCCGTCATCTACCAGGAACTCGCCCAGACGCCGCACCTGACGGTGGCGGAAAACATCTTCCTCGGCCGGCTGCCGAAAAACGCACTCGGCCTCGTCAACTGGCGCAAGGCGCGGGCGGATGCACGGGCCGTGCTGCAGGACCTCAATTTCAACGTCAATCCTGCGGCGCGCATCGACAAGCTCAGCGTTGCGCAGCGCCAGATGGTGGAGATCGCCAAGGCGATCTCGCGCCATGCCCGCATCGTCGTGCTCGACGAGCCGTCGGCCGTGCTCGGCGACAGCGAACTCGTCAACCTCTTCGCCATGATCCGCCGGCTCAGCCGCGAGCAGGGCGTGTCCTTCATCTACATCTCGCACCGGCTGAAGGAGCTTTACGAGATCTGCGACGACGTCACGGTGCTGCGCGACGGGCAGGTGATCTCCAGCACGCCGATCGCCGGCACCACGACGGAAAGCCTGATCCGCCAGATGGTCGGTCGCGAGATGAACGACATTTTTCCCGAACGCGGGACGCCGCGTGAGGAGATCCGACTGGCTGTCTCCGGGCTCAACCGAAAGGGCGTACTGAAGGACATCAGCTTCGACGTGCGGCAAGGCGAGATTTTCGGCATTTGCGGGCTGGCGGGTTCGGGGCGTACCGAGGTGCTGCGCGCGGTTGCCGGCGCCGACCGCATCGACAGCGGCGAGATCCGCGTCGATGGTAAGGCGCTGTCGGTGAACAGCCCGCGCACGGCGCTTGCCAATGGCATCGGCCTGTTGCCGGAAGACCGCAAGACGGAAGGGCTGTTCCTCGACCAGTCCGTGGCCTTCAACGTCACCATCTCGTCGCTCGGTGCGCTTGCGTCCGGTGGGTTCCTGAAGGCGGGCGAGGAGCGCGCCAAGGTCGCCGAATATATCCGGCAGATGCGCATCAAGACCCCCTCGGGCGCCACTCGGGTGCGAACCCTTTCCGGCGGCAACCAGCAGAAATGCGGCATTGCCCGGCAGCTCAGCGCCGGCACGCAGATCCTGCTCGTCGACGAGCCGACCCGCGGCGTCGATGTCGCCGCCAAGCGGGAAATCTACGACCTGCTGGTGCGGCTCACCAAGGATATGGGCGCCGCCGTGGTGATGGTGTCGTCCGAACTGCCGGAGGTGCTCGGGCTCTGCGACCGCATCATGGTGATGCGGCAGGGCGAGGTGTCGGCGATCGTCGACGGCAAAAGCGCGAGCGAGGAAACGCTGATGGCCCATGCGGTCTGGAATTGAGGAGAATGACATGACGGTTCGTGATTACAGCCACTATATCTCCGGCGCCTTCGAGGCCTGGAATGGCGAAACGGTCGAGCGGCGTTCGCCCGCGAGCGGCGAGACTGTCGCCCGCTATGCGAGCGGCACGCCGGCCGACATCGACCGCGCCGTCACGGCGGCACGCAAGGCCTTCGAAAGCGGCGACTGGTCGGAACTGAGCGGCATGGAGCGTGCCGAGGTGCTGAACCGGCTCGCCGACCTGATCCAGGAGAATTTCGAGCGGCTCGTGCGCATCGAGGTCGAGGAAACCGGCAAGCCGATCCGCTTTGCGCGCGGCGATATCAACGGTGCCGTCGGTCTAACGCGCTATGCAGCCTCGCTCGGCATGCAGATGGCGGGCACGACCTATACCAATCTCGGCCGCGACCGTACGGCCCTCATCATGCGCGAGCCGGTCGGCGTCGTCGGCCTTGTCACGCCCTGGAATTTTCCGGCGCTGATCCTCATGCAGAAGGTGCCGTTCGCGCTTGCGGCCGGCTGCACGGTCGTGGTGAAGCCTTCGGAATTCACCTCCGGTAGCACGCTGGAAATCGCCGCACTCGCCTCGAAGGCGGGCCTGCCGGATGGCGTGTTCAACGTGGTGAGCGGCAAGGGCACCGTTGTCGGCCAGCGGCTCACCGACCATCCCGGCGTGGACTTCATCTCCTTCACCGGCTCCACGCGCGTCGGCCGCAATGTCATCGAGAGTTCGGCGAAGAACATCGTCAAGACCTCGATGGAGCTTGGCGGCAAGTCGGCCAATATCGTCTTTGCCGATGCGGATCTCGACGCCGCCGTGGACGGCGCGCTGATGGGCGTGTTCTTCAACAATGGCGAATGCTGCGTCTCGGGTTCGCGGCTCTTCGTGCAGTCCACCGTCGCGGATGATTTCATCGCCCGCGTCGCCCGCCGGGCTTCGGAACTCAAGGTTGGCGATCCCTTCGACGACAAGACCGATATCGGCGCGATGATCGACGAGAACCATTTTGGCAAGGTGCTGGATTTCGTAAAATCCGGCGTCGCCGAAGGCGCGAAGCTGCTGACGGGCGGGGAGGCGGCAAAGCTCGGCTCTGGCCACTACGTGCAGCCGACCGTGTTCGACCATGTCACGCCGTCGATGACGATCTTCCAGGAGGAGATCTTTGGCCCTGTCTTGAGCGTCACGCGCTTCGACACGCTGGGCGAGGTTATCGGACTTGCCAATGACAGCCAATACGGCCTGTCGAACTATGTCTGGTCGAAGAACATCGACACCGTCATGACTGTTTCCAGGCGGCTGAAGAGCGGCTGGGTGCAGGCCAACACCATCATCGACGGCGCACCGCAACTGCCGCTGACCGGCGTCAAGGGCTCCGGCTTTGGCTACGAGATGGGCCAGGCCGGCTTCGAGGAGTTCACGCAGCTCAAGACGCTCTTCCTGCATACCGGCCCGCGCCAGCCGGTTTTCGGGAGCTGAGCATGGCGCCGATCACCCTCCTCGTCTCCGATGTCGACCGAACGCTGCTGACGCATGACTACGTCCTGCGGGACGACGTCGCCAGCGCGCTCGCGCGGCTGCGGGCGGCGGGCGCGCAAGTGGTGCTTGCCACCGCGCGGTCGCCGGAGGCGGTGCGGCCCTATGCCGAACGTCTCGGCGCGACGGGCCTTGCCATCTGCTTCAACGGCGGATGGATCGGCGATCTCGACACAGGCGAGGCGCATTCCAGCACGCCGGTTCCGCGCGACGATGCGCTCGCCGTGATGGCGGCTGCGCAGGAAATCGGCGTAGTCGCGCTCTGGTACGGCGCAGGCGGCGTCAGCACGATCGGCGAGCATCCCCTTGCAGTGCGCGAGGCGAAGATTACCGGCGAAAGCCTGCGCGTTGTCGATGCCGTGGCGGACCTGCCCGGAGAGCCGGGCAAGATCATGTGCGTCCGCGCCGATCCCGACGACGACACAGGATTTGCCGCAATGAGGCTACGCTTCTCCGACCGCCTTGCCGTCGCGGGCTCGCATCCGCGCCTGCTTGAGATCGGGCCGCAAGGTGTGTCGAAACGCGCTGCCGTCGAATGGGTCGCGCGGCATGTCGGCGCCGATCAGGCGTCCACGGCTGCGGCCGGCGACGCGGAAAACGATCTCGACATGCTTCATTGGGCCGGCACGCGGCTGACGGTCGAAAACGGCATCGATGAAGTGAAGCGCATCGCGGATTTCGTCGCTCCGTCCTGTGACGCGGGCGGGCTCGCCGTCGCCGTGGACTGGCTGATGCGCGAGCGGATGCCCATAGAGCCGATAAGCACCCCGCAGGGAGGAAGAAGGAATGGCTGACATGGCAACGCGGCAGGAAATGGGGCTCGCGCCCGGCGGCTTCTCGCGCATCGTGACGGTGCTGCAAAGCCTCGGGCTGTTCTGGGTGCTCGTGGCGCTCTGCGCCGTGGCCGTTTATCTTTCGCCGAGCTTCTTCCAGTTCGGCAACATGATGAATGTCGGGCGGCAGGTCGCGCTCTTCGGCATCGTCAGCATCGGCATGACCTTCGTCATCCTGACCCGCGGCATCGATCTCTCCGTCGGCTCGATCGTCGGCGTCGTCGCGGTCTCCACGGCCATGCTGCTGTCGGCGGGCTTTTCCATTCCGGTGGTGATGGGGATTGCGCTGGTGCTCGGCATGCTCTTCGGCGCCTTCAACGGCGCGGGCATCGTGCTCTGCGGCATGCCGCCCTTCATCATGACGCTCGGCACGCTCGTCATGGGCCGCGGCATCGCGATGACCATCGCCAATGGCGAGCCGCAGATGCTGGGCGAGGCGACCGATGCCTTCTATTTCCTCGGCGGCGGCTTCCTGCTCGGCATTCCGGTGCCGATCTGGATCTTCGCCTTCGTGGCGCTCGTCGCCTTCGTCGTGCTGCGCTCCACTGCCTTCGGCCGCCAGGTCTATGCCGTCGGTTCGAATGCGGAGGCCGCGCGCCTTGCCGGCATCCGCGTCGGCGCGGTGCTGATGTCGGTCTATGTCATCTCCGGCATGCTGGCCGCCGTCACTGCACTGATCACCGTTTCGCGCCTCACGGTCGGCGAGCCCACCGCCGGCAGCAATCTCGAACTCGAAGCCATCGCCATCGTCGTCATCGGCGGCACCAGCCTGTTCGGTGGCGAGGGCGGCGTGGTCGGCACGGTCATCGGCGCGGCGATTATCGCCGTCATCGCCAACATCCTCAATCTTCTAGGCATTTCGCCCTTCACCCAGCAGATCGTCAAAGGCGCGATCATCATCGCCGCCGTGATGTTCGAGGTCTACCGCCATCGCCAGAAGGCCTGACATTCCGCGGGCGCCGGGGGCGCCGGGATCCATGAGCAATGTTCATCAACGGGAGGAGTAATACAATGAACACCAGTCGCAGACAGTTCCTGACACTTTCGGCCGCCATCGCCGCTGCTGCCGGCACCGTGGGGCTGCCGTTTCGCAGCGCCTTTGCCGAGGGCACGATCAAGGTCGGTTTCAGCCAGGGCACGATGAACCATCCGTGGCGCATCGCCATGGTCGAGGTGAACCGGCAATATGCCAAGGAGAATTTCTCCGATCTCGAACTGATCGTCACCGACGGCAACAATGACGCCGCAAAGCAGGTGGCGGACGTCGAAAGCCTGATGGCGCAGGGCATCCAGGTGCTCGTCATCTCGCCGCTCACCGAGCAGGCGCTGACGCCGGTGGTGCGCGATGCGATGGCGGCCGGCATTCCGGTGCTAACCCTCGACCGCAAGGTCAACACGGATGTCACCTGCCATCTCGGCGGCCTCAACCTGCCGCTCGGCGAGGGTGCCGGCAAATTCCTGATCAACGCGCTGCCGAACGGCGGCGGCATCATCGAGCTCCAGGGCACCGCCGGCGCCTCGGCGACGAACGATCGCCACAACGGCTTCAAGAGCGTCATCGAGGGCAATTCCGCCTTCAAGGTGATCGCTGAGCAGAACTGCGACTACACGCGCGACAAGGCCGTGAAGTTCATGGAAGACATGGTCCAGCGCTTCAAGCCGGGCGAGATCCAGGCCATCTATGCGCACAATGACGAGATGGCGCTCGGCGCGGTGCAGGTGCTGGAAGCCGCCGGCCGCCTCGAAGGCGTCAAGGTCATCGGCATGGACGGCCAGAACACGGCCTTCCAGGCGATCAAGGACGGCAAAATGTCGGCCTGCTTCATCTACCCGTTCTGCGCGCCGGAAGGCATCCAGACCGCACACAAGATCGCCAAGGGCGAGGCCGTCGACAAGGAAATCATCCTGCCGACCGTCGAAGTCACCAGCGCCAATGTCGACCAGTTCCTCGGCAAGGGCATCTAGCAACTCAGGCGCCGGGCCGCGTCGCAAGGCGCGGCCCATGCGTTTCCATGGAAGGAAGAAAGATGGCATCCGTTCGTCACTACGATAATCCCAAGGGCGTGATCCCCGCCGTGCTCATGCCGTTCACCGCCGACCTCGCGGTGGATGAGAAGGCATACCGCAAGCACCTCGCCGATGTTGCCGGTGTCGAGGGCATCAGCGCGATCACCATCAACGGCCACGCCGCCGAAGTCGCCTCGCTGACGATCGAGGAGCAATACCGCGCGATCGCCGTCACCAAGGAGGTCCTGGAAGAGCGGGTGCCGACGATTGTCGCCGTCTATACCAACTCCACGCTGGAAGCCGCGCGCATCGCCCGCAAGGCGCAGGACGAGGGTGCGAACGGGCTCTTGGTCTTCCCGCCGGAGGTCATGGTGCTCGGTGGTTATCTGCGGCCGGAAATGGCGCGTGAGCATTTCAAGCGCATCACCGATGCATCCGACCTGCCGATCATCCACTACCAGTTTCCGCTGAATTCCAACCTTGCCTATCCGTTGCCGACGCTGCTGGAGCTGTGCAACCAGTTCTCCTCGATCAAGGCGATCAAAGACAATTGCGGCGACGGCAATCTGCATGAGCGGCAGATCCGCGAACTGAAGGCGCTGGATCGCCCGGTGAACACGCTGACGACGCACAGTTCCTGGCTGCTTGGCTCGTTGGCGCTCGGCTGCGATGGCCTGCTCTCCGGTGCGGGCTCGGTGATCGCGAACCTTCAGGTGGCGCTCTTCCGCGCGGTGCAGGCCGGCGATCTCCATGCTGCCAAGGCGATCAACGACCGGATCTACCCGACGGTGCGCGCCTTCTATGACCATCCGCTGCTCGACATGCACAACCGCATGAAAGAGGCCCTTGTCATTCTCGGCCGCTGGGACGAGGCTCATGTTCGCCCGCCGCTGATGAAGCCGACACCAGCCGAGATCGAAAAGATCCGGCAGTGCCTCACCCGCGCGGGCCTGACTGCGGAAACGCTCTACAAGAAGGTTGCCTGAAACATGACTGTACTCGTGCTCGGCGAACGGCCGGCACCCGGCGTGCTGCGCCTGACGCTGAACAGGCCGGACAAGTTGAACGCCCTGTCCAAGGACCTTCTTGGCGAACTGACCGGCCTGCTCCGCGATGCGCGGGACGATGCCGGCATAGGCTGCGTCATCCTGACGGGAGCGGGGCGTGCCTTCTCCGCGGGGGCGGATATTTCGGACATGCTGGAGCGCGGCGTTGCCTCCTATGCCGATCCCGAGCGTCTGGCGCGGTGGGCGGAGATCCAGGATTTCCCGAAGCCGATCATCGCGGCGGTGAATGGCTTTGCACTGGGCGGCGGTCTGGAACTGGCGCTGCTCTGTGACATCATCCTCGCCGCCGACACAGCGAAATTCGCGACGCCGGAAATCAATATCGGATCCTTTCCCGGCGATGGCGGAACGCAAAGGCTGCCCCGACTAGTCGGCCGGAGTTTCGCGATGCAGATGGTGCTGACCGGGCAGATGGTCGATGCGGCACTTGCCGAGCGCAAGGGATTGGTCAGCGAAATCATGCCGCTGGAGGCGCTTGCGGAGAGATCACTGGAGATCGCCTCGGCGATCGCCGCGCAATCCGTTGCCATCACACCCTATGCAAAACGGGCGGTAAAGGCGGCGGATGAGCATTCGCTGGCGGACGGGCTGCGCATCGAGCATGCGCTGACAGTCGAGGCGTTCGATACCGAGGACAGGATGGAAGGACTTCGGGCATTCGCGGAAAAGCGCAAGCCGAAGTTCCAGGGCAGATAGGGGTCCCGAGGCGGATCGGGAGGATGGAATGCAGACATTCGACTATATCATTTCGGGCGCCGGCTCGGCGGGCTGCGTCATTGCCAACCGGCTGACGGAGGATCCGTCCGTGAAGGTGCTGCTGCTCGAAGCCGGGAGCCGGGACTGGAACCCGATGATCCACATTCCGGGCGGCATCGGCAAGCTGTTCGGGCCGGGCGTCAACTGGCGGTTCAAGACCGTGCCGCAGAAGAACCTCGACAATCGCGAGATCTGGTATCCGCAGGGCAAGACGCTCGGTGGTTCCAGCTCGATCAACGCGATGATCTACATCCGCGGCCAGCGGGAGGACTACGACAACTGGGCGGCCCTCGGCAACGATGGCTGGGCCTATGACGATGTGCTGCCCTATTTCCGCAAGTCGGAAGACAATGAGCGGCTGGTCAGCGAATATCATGGGCAGGGCGGTCCGCTCTGGGTGTCCGACCAGGTCAATCCGCATGAGCTGTCCAAGGCCTTCGTGCGCGCCTGCCAGCGCTGGGGCTTGCCGTACAATCCGGACTTCAACGGCGAGACGCAGCACGGTGCCGGCCTCTACCAGGTCACCTGCCGCGATGGCCGCCGCCGCAGCTCCGCCGTCTCCTACCTGCATCCGGTGCGCTCGCGCAAAAACCTCACCGTGATGACGGGTGCCCGCGCCATCCGCATCGTCATGGAGGGAACGCGCGCCGTGGGGCTGGAAGTCGCGCAGGGTCGCTCCGTCCAGACTTTCCGCGCCGACCGCGAGGTCATCATCACCAGCGGTGCGCTCAACTCGCCGCGCCTGCTGATGCTCTCCGGCCTAGGCGATGCCGATGAGCTGAAGCCGCTCGGCATCAAGCCGCAGGTCGACCTCAAGGGCGTCGGCAAGAACCTTCAGGATCACCTCTGCTCCAACGTGCATGTCACACTCAAGGAGCCGATCAGCTATGACGGGCAGGACCGCTATCCAAAGGCGATCCTGCACGGCATCCGCTGGCTGCTCTACCGCAACGGCCCGGCGGCCTCGGTGATCGTCGAGGGCGGCGGGTTTGCCTCCAGCGAGGGCAACGGCCGGCCGGACATGCAGATCCATGTTGCACCGGCCATGGTGGTGCGTGGTGGGCAGACGCAGCTCGACGGCCACGGCTTTACCGTCAACACCACGTTCCTGCGCCCGCAAAGTATCGGCTCGATCAAGCTCGCCTCGGCGCGGCCGGAAGACGAGCCGCTGATCGATCCGAACTATCACGGCGCGGAATACGACCGGACCATGTCGCTGAAATCGATCGAGACGACCCGCGAAATTCTCAGCCAACCCGATATTGCCAAGTACATCAAGATCGAGCGCCTGCCGGGGCCGGATGCGAAGACGAAGGAGGATATCATGGCCTATGTGCGCCAGTATGCCTGCTGCGACTATCACCCTGTCGGCACCTGCAAGATGGGCATCGACGAGACCTCCGTCGTCGATCCGCAGCTTCGGGTGCGCGGCGTGGAAGGGCTTCGCGTCGCCGATTCCTCCATCATGCCGGTCTTGCTCAGCGGCAATACCAACGCGCCCTCAATGATGATCGGCGAGAAGGCCGCCGACATGATCCGGCAAGCGCATTGAGCCCGACGATGACGTCCGACAGGCCCGGCATCCTCGTGGTCGGCCCGGAGGGCGGGCGGCGCCTGTGGCAACCGTCGCCGGCGAACGGCTCGGTCGACATCCGCGTGACGCCGGACGATGTGGCGCTGCGCACGCCCTACAGCTTCGGCGAGCAATGCGTTCCGCCGGGTTCGCGCGTGCCGGAGCATGCCCACCCCGATCACGATGAGTTCCTGCATTTTCTCGCCGGCTCCGGCGTGGCGATCCTCGATGGCGAGGAGCATGCGATCGTGCCTGGAACGACGATCGTGGTCGGCGCCAACCGCCGCCATTCCTTCGTCAACACTGGCGAGGCCGACTTGCGGTGGCTTTGGTTCATCCAGCCGAACGGCCTCGAAATCTACTTTGCCGAGGTCGGCATTCCGATCACGCCAGGTGAAAGCGCGCCGGAACCCTTCAGGCGTCGGCCGGAGACGCCCTATGCCGATGTTTTCACACCCAGGGAGACGCGCGCCAAATAACAGGATCAGGCCACCCGTATCTGGTGTAACTTGCGACGCACAGCCCGTGACTCATCAAGGGAGACGTCTGATGACTGCGCCGCACCCCTCCAGAACCCATATCGGCAACCACGCCCTGCATCCCGAAACGCAGATGCTGAACTATGGCTACGACCCCGAACTCTCCGAAGGGGCCGTCAAGCCGCCGGTCTTTTTGACGTCCACCTTTGTCTTCGCGTCGGCGGAGGACGGCCGGGATTTTTTCGACTATGTGTCCGGCCGCAAGGAGCCGCCGGAGGGCAGGGGCGCGGGCCTCGTCTATTCGCGCTTCAACCATCCCAACAGCGAGATCGTCGAGGATCGCCTCGCGGTCTATGAGCGCACCGAGAGCTGCGCGCTGTTCTCCTCCGGCATGTCGGCGATCGCGACGACGCTGCTTGCCTTCGTGCGGCCGGGCGATACGGTGCTGCATTCCCAGCCGCTTTATGGCGGCACGGAAACGCTGCTCGCCAGGACGTTCCTCAATCTCGGCGTCTCCGCCGTCGGTTTTGCGGACGGGGTCGACGAAGCCTCGGTAAAGGCGGCGGCGGACGAAGCGGTGGCCAAGGGCCGCGTCTCGGTCATCCTGATTGAGACGCCCGCCAACCCGACCAACAGCATCGTCGACGTCGCGATGATTCGCCGTATCGCGGACGCGATCGGTGAGAAGCAGGGCCACACGCCGCTCATCGCCTGCGACAATACGCTGCTCGGGCCGGTCTTCCAGCGGCCGCTCGAGCACGGGGCGGATATTTCGCTCTACTCGCTGACGAAATATGTCGGCGGCCATTCCGACCTGATCGCTGGGGCAGCGCTCGGCCGCAAGGCGGTGATGAAGCAGATCAAGGCGCTGCGTGGCGCGATCGGCACGCAGCTCGATCCGCATTCCTGCTGGATGCTCGGCCGCTCGCTGGAGACGCTGCAACTCCGCATGGAGCGGGCCAACAACAATGCGAAGGCCGTCGCCGATTTCCTGCGCGAGCATCCCAAGGTCGAACGCATCCACTACCTGCCGTACAACGCGCCGGACTCGCCCATCGGCCGCACCTTCTCCGCCCAGTGCGGCGGTGCCGGATCGACCTTCTCCTTCGACATCAAGGGCGGCCAGCCGGCGTCGTTCAAGTTCCTCAACGCGCTGAAGATCTTCAAGCTCGCCGTCAGCCTCGGCGGAACGGAATCACTTGCCTCCCATCCGGCAACGATGACCCATTCCGGCGTGCCGCTGGAGGTGCGCCAGCGCATCGGCGTGCTGGAATCGACGATCCGGCTGTCGATCGGCATCGAGCATCCCGACGACCTGATCGCCGACCTGACGCTGGCGCTTGACGAGGCGTGAAGTTTCAGGGCGCCGGCCGGGGGAGACGCACTTGCGTCAGCGTCTTGATCCGGCCGGGCCGCAGTCCCTTCAACTGGGTCAGCAGGCTCTTTGCGGCGTCATTGCCATAGGCGCGCCGGCTGACGCCGAGGAGCATGACGCCTGTTGCCGCCGGCATCGCTGTAGCGGGCATAGCGGTAGGCGTTCCACTCGACGATATATTGCCCGTTGGCGTCCTTGCTGCTGACAATGAAATCCAGCAAGGCCTCGCCGGCCGCTTCGTTCTGGATCACCTCCATGTTGACGAGCGGGTCGGTCGCCTTGCGCTGCTTCAGCATGTCGACCTGCGCGCGAACGGCATCCATGACGGCGATGCCGCTGGTCACCGTCTCCACCAGCACCATCTGCTCGTAGCGCTCGGCAGTCTGTCCGGCCGGCAGGTATTCCTGCTTGATGTAGGTTTTGGAGGGCTGCGAACTCCAGGCGAGCACAAAGGCTTCGCCCTCGAAATCGATCGGTCCGGGCACGCCGAGCCGGTCCGTTGCCTGTGCGAAAGCGGATGTCGCCATCAGCCCGAGCACTAGCAATGCTGCACCGAGGCGTGCGATGGAAAGGGTGGCTGGCATGGCCTGTCTCCTTCGTCCTGTCCGGAAATGGAAAGGCCGCCGGGTTCAGCCGGCGGCCTTGTTTTGTTCGGGATGCTCAATCCGCATCGTCGGTCTGGGCGCGGGCACTTCCATTGAGTGTCCTTGCCGCAGGGTTGCCGATGGCGGCGCCGAGCAGGGCCTGTGTCGGGTCCGCCCCCTTGAAGCCTGCTTGCGCGAGAATCTCGTCGAGGATGGGTTTCTGGGCGGTGAAGTTCAGCAACTGGCTGCTGAGATCGCCGACCGGATTGCCCGCGCCGTCGCCGCCATTGCCGCCCAGCGCGCCTGCAAGGCCGCCGGCGCTGAAGATGCGGATGTCGGAGATCTTCTCGATCGGTTTCATCGCCTGTTCCAGCGCCTGCGGGATGATGGCGATGCGCGCCCGCGCCAGCTCGAATTCGACGATGGCCGGCGACAGGGCGTTGCGGGCTTCGTTGAGCGCGCGTTCCGCCTGGGCTTCTGCCTGGCCGAGTTCGATAACGCCGGTCGCCTTGATCTTGGCGGCTTCGGCATCGGCCTGGGCCTGGATCTTGATCGCCGCCGCGAGATTTTCCGCCGCCTGGCGCTCCGCTTCGGCCTTCACGGTGATGGCGGTCGCTGCCTGTTCGGCTTCCTTGCGGGCATCGAGCACGGCGATGCGTTTTGCGCGCTCTGCGATCTCGACTTCGCGGGCGGTCGTCACCTGTTCCTCGGCGGTGATGGCCGAGGCCTTGGCTTCATCCGCCTTGGCACGCGCAGCCTGCTCCTGTTCGCTCTTTTCCGCGACGGCGATCGCGGCGTCGATACGGGCGGTTTCCGTCACCCGACGGGCCTCGGCTTCCCGCTCCGCGATGCCGCGCTCCGCGTCGATGCGGGCGGTTTCCTTGGCCTGGCGCGCCTGGGAGTCACGCTCGGCAATGCCCTTTTCCGTGTCGAGGCGGGCGGTTTCTTCGCTGAGGCGCGCAAGCTGTTCAGCCCGTGCCGCTTCCGCGCGGGTCTCGGCCGTCTTGTTGGCGATATCGCGTTCCTGCGACAGTTCGGCATCGCGCTGTTCGCGCTCGATCGTCAGGCGGCGGAGCGAGGCTTCGCGGTCCTTGGTGGCGATCTCCACCTCGTTGTCGCGCACGATCTGGTTGCGTTCGCGCTTGCGCTCTTCGGTGATCTTGGTGAGCGCGGTCAGGCCCTCGGCGTCGAACGTGTTGTTCGGGTTGAAATGTTTGATGTCGGTCTGGTCGAGGCGGGTCAGCGATACGGATTCCAGTTCCAGGCCGTTCGATTGCAGGTCATGCGCGACGGCCGCCTGCACCGATTTGACGAATTCTGCGCGCTGTTCCTGCAGGTCGCGCAGCGACATGGTCGCGGCGACCGAGCGCAGGCCGTCGACGAATTTCGCCTCGACAAGTGCTTTGAGCGCGTCCGCATCGTTGGTCCGGTCGCCGAGCGTCTGGGCGGCGAGCGCGATATTGTCCCCATCCGGCTTCACGCGGACGTAGAATTCCGCGGTGATGTCGGCGCGCATGCGGTCCTTGGTGATGAGCGACTCGTTTTCCGCGCGCTTGACCTCAAGGCGCAGCGTGCTGAGCGACACCCATGAATAGGAGTGGAAGATCGGCAGGATGATCGATCCGCCATCGAGCACGACCTTCTTGCCGCCGAGGCCGGTTCGTACATAGGCCTTGTCGCGCGTGGCGCGGGTATAGAGCGAGGTCATGATGATGCCGATGACGACGATAGCCGTCACGATGACCCCGGCGATGATTCCTACCGAGAGGAAGTCCATGTTCGTTTACCCTCCGTTGTTGGAATAAAGGTCGTCCCCCAGTGCCGCCGGCGCCGGGATGGCCTGGAACAGGCCGTTTGCCCCGTCGACGATCAGCACGGATGCGCCCGTCTCTATCACATGCCCCGGCACGGCCCGGGCGCGTAGCGTATGGATGTTGTCGTAGCGGTCCTTGATGCGCACCGTGCCCGGATGGCCCTGGTCGAGCGGCCCGAGTGTCACGGTTCCTGTAAGGCCGATGAAATCGGCCTGTTCCTGCACGCTGGTCTCGTCGCGCGGGATGATCCTTGCGAGACCCCGGCTCGACCAGCGGGTGACGGGAATGGCGATGGCGAGCGCTCCGGTGACCGCCGCATAGAGCGGAAGCGGCTCGCGGAACTGCGAAATGAAGCCCTGCAGAGCAAAGCCGGCCGCCGCAAAAGCCGAGAGCAGGATGACGGCGAGGACGAGGATCGGCACGCCGCCGGCGTTGAGCCAGGACATCCACCCGCCGAGAAGGCCGTGCTCCACGTCGCCCGGCCCGTTCAGGTCGAAGCCGTCATCGATCAGGCCCGAGGCGGACGCCCCGAGCAGGACCGAGACGAGTTCGACGATGCCGAGGCCCGCCACCGTCAGGAGCGCGATCCAGAAAGGCGCGGTGCCCGGATGGACGATGGAATCCATCAGCGCTCACCGTGCTTGAAGGCGGAAAGGCGCGCCTCGATCGCCTTCTGGCGTTGCAGGCGGCCGAGTTCCTCGACCTCCGCCGTGCCTTCCATGGCGGGCTTCGAGGGCACGCCGGTGACGCGCTCGACGGCCTGGAGCGCATCGGCGAGGCGCTGGTCGTTGCGCTGGGAAGGGGTGGCGGTGGCCGGCACGGTGCGCTCGGCACGCTTGGCATCCTCCAGCCGCTTCATCGCGTCGGCGCGGGCGGAGGAAATGCTGCGCAGCGTCGCCTCGGCATCGGCGATCTCGCCGGCATTTTCGAGAATGGCCTTCGACAGCGCATCGCGCTGGGCTTCCAGGTCGATCTGCACGCCGGTGGCGGCGCGGGCGAGGTCTTCGCGGCCGTTTTCGAGCCCCACCTTGATCTTCTCGTCCAGGTCGCTGATTTCCGCGTCGAGGTCGTCGGCCTTGGCCTTCAGCCGGTGGCCGGCCGCCATGGCGACGCCGAGAGCGGCGCGTGCCTCCTCGGCGATCGCGCCGATTTCCCGCACGGCCTGCTGGGCCACCGCGACCGGGTTCGAGGTTTCGGCGGCATCGACCGCATTGTTGACGACACCGGCGATGACGCGCCCGAGGCGGGCAAGAATACCTTCATTGGACATGGAAGCCTCCTTTTTCGGGTGAACGCCGGCCTGGATGCCGGCGTAGAGACAGATGGACGAGCCGGCAAAGACCAGCCTTGCCTCGGCAAAATCCGCCCAGCCTTCCTGGTAGCCGCTCGCCGCATAGGGCAGCACGATCCGGCCGTTGAGCGTGGCGATGCTGACGCTATCCGGGCCTTTCACGGCGAAAAGCTTGGAGTCGAGCGGGATATCCGCGACGATCTCCCCGGGCTTTCGGCGGCCGTGATCGCGCAGCGCGAGCGTCACCAGGCGGGCGGGAAGGCCCGTCACCGTGCGGATCTGCTCATAGGCTGCCTGGTGCAGCGTCACGACATTGGCGCCCGGCGTCCTGTCGAGGATCGCCATGGCCTGTTGGTAGGCGGCAAGTGTCTCCGACAGTGCCTGACGCATGTCGGGCGTGGGTTGGAGGACGAGCCTGAGACTGGATGTGAACTTCGTTGCCATGCTTAAATATATAAAGCACTTCATTGGTGCTTTCAAGAGGGGTTCGTGACTGGCTCTCTCTTCAACGGATGAGGTGGGCGGAACCTTCGGCTGTGTGGCCCTTCTTTTTCAGGCGCGCCGCATTATCCTTTATGACTGCTTGCCCGCACGCAGGCCGCGTCAACCGTCAGGGAGCAGGGATGCCGCACCGGTTCGTCGACATCGTCGTCTTTCGCGCCCATCGCTTCAGCCTGGGGCTGGAGGAGGAAACCGGCGCCTACTTTCTTTCGATGCCGGTGAGCGGCTTCAACCGGGCGGCGGAATACGAGGCCTATTTCCGCATCAGCGCTGACGAGTTCGAACGCTACCGGGGCGAACCGGACGCCGCGGACGATTTTCTCGAAACCTGCCGCAACCACGGCAACGAGAACCGGCGATTTGCCTAAATCGACGCATGATGGTCGGTCCGGCCTTGATTTTGAAATAAGCCCTTTATGTTGATCGTCTTAGATGCAGTTCGATATTTTCCGAGAAATCCATTCATGCAGTTCTTTTCCCGTTTCCGCCGCCTCGCCGTTTCCCTCCTCGTGATCGTTTTCCTGGCTTCGCCCGTTTTCGCACAGGCGCCGACGCAGGCGGCCATTTCGCGATCCGACGTGATCGCGGCGGAGATGAAGGCGCTCTTCGACAGCGGCGACGCCGAAGGCGCGCGCCGCAAGGCGGAGGCGGCGAGTGCGGCATTCAAGGCCGAGGGAGAGGCCTGGCTTGCGGCGAGCTATGCGGTTTCCGCCGCCGATTACACCATGCGCATGGGGGACGCGGCCCGCGTCGACGCCGAATATTATCCGCGCATGCGCGCACTTCTCAAAGTGCTCGATCCGGTTGAAGATACCCGTGCCAACCTGCTGATTTCACTGCTGATGGATGCCAAGGGCCGGCTCGGGGAGACGGGCAAGCAGGACGAACTGGCGCAGCGCTACGAGAAGCGCATCCGCAAGGCCCATGGCAAGGACAGCGAGCAGGACATCGACGCGCGGGTGCGCACCGCCTACAGCCTTTTGGAGGCCGGGCGCCTGGAGGATGGCCGCAAGAGGCTGCGCGCAGCACTCGATGCGTCCGCGAAGACGGACCTGCATGCCGTGACGCTGCGGCACTATACGCAGGCCGGACGCAGCTTTCAGGCAAGCGGGCTCAACGACGACGCGGCGGGCCTGTTCCGGGCGGCCGAGCAGACGGCGGCGATCCGCGCGGAGGTGAAGGAGCTTGCCGACTTCTACCTCGCCTATGCGGAGTTCCGCACGGCGGTTCCCGATAACCAGCAACATTTCGTGCCGCTCTATACGATGGCGACCAACCTTTATGCGCGCTTCTACGGCACGGAATCGCCGGAACTGATCCACGCCACCGACAAGCTCGCCACCGCGCTGTCCGACGTCGGGCAGTACGGCACGGCGATCGACCTCGAACGGCGCAATTACGAGATCGCGCAGAAAACACTCGGCGACGAGGACACCGTGACCTGGCGCATCGCCAACAATCTTGCGGACATGCTTCGCGGGATGGGCTCGCCATCGCGCGCGCTGGACTATGACCTCAAGGTGCTGGAGAACCGCACCCGCCATTACGGCCAGAACCATTTCAACACGCTGGTGAGCGCCAACAACACCGCGCAGAACTATCTCGATCTCGGCAACTACCCCGAAGCGCGCCGCTATTTTGCGCTCTGCCTCGATATTTCCAAGGCGCTCGGCGACCCGGTGACGATCGCCGGCATGGAGGCCTGGATCGACTACACCGACCTTCTTTCGGGCGCAAAGCCGATAGACGCGGCGGCCGCCAAGCGCATCGAAGCGATGATCACCGATTCCAACTATCCGGCGATCCTCAGCATGAAGGCGGCCTACCTGATGGCGGATCACGTTGCCAAAGGAGGCGATGCAGCGCGGCGGATCAAGCACTTGCAGCAGGCCTTCAGCATCGCGGCCGGCGAGATGAGCATGGGCCATCCGCTGGCCTTTGCCGGCCGTATCGCGATCGCCAAGGCGAAGGCCGGCACGGACAAGGTGACGGCGGCAAGCGAATTTGCCGGAATCGACGAGGAGATGCTGCGCTGGGTGCATCTCCAGGTATCGGTCGCCGGCGGGCGGGAGGTCGGCGAGGCGGTGCGGGCGATGGCCGACGGCATGCTCTACGATTATGCGCGGTTTGCCGAACAGGATGCCGCGGCCGTTCCGGCCTTCGCGGATGCCGCCCGGCGCTGGCCGTCGCTCGCCACGGCGGATGCGGACAACGTGCTGAAGCTCGGCCGGATGATCGACAAGTGGGACACCGAGACCGCCCGCCTGCTCGACCGCATCACGCGCCTGTCGCGCATTGCCCGCGAGATCTTCGCCGCCGATGTCGAGCAGGATCTCGCCTATGCCTATCTGTCGGACACCAAGGCGCTGGAACAGCAACTGCATGAACGCATCGTCGGACGCTATCAGCTGGACCGTGAAAAGCTCCTGAACCAAAAGCTGCCGACGCCAGGAGAGCTGCTCGGCAAGGACCAAGCCCTCGTGCAATATTTCGTGACCCGCAAATGGAAGGTGGACCGTGAAAGCGCCGATCCTATCGAGGATTCCAGGCTCTATGCCATCGTCTGGCGTGGCGGTGCGGCGCCGGTGCTGCGCGCGCTCGGCGATCCGCGACAGGTGCTGTCAAGCGGCCAGGAGGTCGTCGCGGCGCTCCAGACGCGTGATCGCAGCGGTGGCGACGGACGCGGACTGCTCGTTGAGGCGAGCAGGCGCGAATTCGCGCGGCTCTACGACCGGCTGATCGCACCCGTCGAAGGCGACATAGGCAGCGCGAAAACGGTGTTCATCGTACCGGACGGGCAATTGTTCGCCTTGCCCTTCTCGCTACTGGAAGACCCTGCCGGCAAGCTTTTGGAAGAACGTTTCACCCTGCGGCTGCTGACGGAGCCGGAAGCGCTCTACCGCGCCGTCGAGGACCGCGCGCTGCCCGCGGAAGGCACCGTCGTGCTGGCCGGCGGCATCGACTATGCGAAGGGCGAGGAGGCGGGCGCCATGCCGCTGCCGGGCACGCTGCGCGAGGTGGAAGCAATCGGCAAGGTCCTCGGCGGCCCCGGCCTCAAGATCGAAACCATGACCGGGGCGGAGGTGAGCGAAGGCGCGCTTCGCGAGCGCATGAAGGGCGCGACGCTCGCCCATCTCGCCACGCATGGCGCCTACGGCAGCCCGAAGAACGGCGGCGCCAGCAATGTCGATACGCTTTGGCAAAGCGAGGTCATCCTCGCGCGCTCCGGGGACGAGCGCGCCATGCGCCGCGACGAAAAGGACGGCCGGCTCTACGCCTTCGAGCTGATGGGCTGGGACCTGACCGGCCTCGACCTGCTGGTGCTCTCGGCCTGCGAGACGGGCCGCGGCGACGAGGCTTTTGTCGGCGGCGTGCGCGGCCTGCCGACGGCTGCAAGTCTTGCCGGGGCGAAACGCGCGCTGCTGACGCTCTGGCCCGTCGCCGATGATGGGACGGCGGATTTCATGGTGCGCTACTACGAGCATCTGAAAGGCGGGCAGACATTTGCGGAGGCGCTGCGCAACACGCGGCGCGACGCCATCGACGGGAAAATTCCGACGGCGCGCGACCCGCTCGTCTGGGCCGCCTTCGTGCTGTTCGAGAACTGAGGCCTTTGTAGCGGAGAAGACCCGGGAGCGCCTCGTATCGCTCAACCGGGTCCCCGCGCGACCGGATACGGCTTGGGGCGCATTGCATCCGGTCGTCGGTATCTCCCGTCACCGGCTGGCGGGAGAATGACGGTGCGTTCGCGGCAGCGCGCGAGCGCTTCGTGCAGGATGCGCCGGGCGCGATAGGCGTTGATCGGCACCGGCTGGTTGTTCAGGTGAACCCAGTCGAGCCGCCGGTCGATGTCCTTGATGGCGCGTGCGAGACGCTGGGTGGGTGTCGGGTCGTTGGTCAGACGTTGGGTTGTCTGCATTGGCATGAATGGTACCTCGAATCGCTGCTCCGTCATGGAGCGGCGCCAAATTACCCCGCCATCGCGAACGTCCCACCTACCGTCGATTGCGGGCGGCGACAGGGTGCGCGAAGGATGAACGGAAGCCTGCCGTTTTTATTAAAATTGTCTCGAATAGGGATCGTGCGGCGCGACCTTGCCCCAAGACGAGGCGGGCAGGCGTTGCGCGATGGCGCCGCAGTCTTCGGTGCGGAATAGGGTGCACGTCAGACGCGAAAGCCTGCAACTCCGTGGCTTCGGCGTCGCGTCAGGCTTTGAGCGCCCTTGCCGGGCTGAGCCGCAGCGTCAGGAGCGCCGGCAGGATGGAGACCAGCATCGCCAGCACGACGAACCAGACCGCGAGCGACATATCCTCGCGCGCGAATTCCACGGGCATGCGCACGGCGGTCGTGGCTGTCAGCGAAGCAGAGATGAGCTGCGCGCCGGCATAGCCGATGAGGACGCCCAGCACGAAGCCGGCGAGGAACAGCAGGAGCAGTTCGCCCCAGACGATGGCCACCACCGAGCGCCGCGGCGCGCCAAAAGCCCTGAGCGCGCCGATCTGCCGCTGGCGCGCGCCGACATGCATGATCGTGACGAGCAGGATGGCCGCGATGACGATGACCTGCGTGCCTATGGCGATTGCGAGAAGCAAGCTGCGCGCATCGCCGAGCGTGGCGTAGAGGCGCGTCAGCACCTCGGCGGGGAAGACGGCGAGCGTCGTCTCGCCGCGATATTCCTGGCGCAGGCGATAGGCGTCGGCGATCGTCTTCGGCTTGACGAGCACGGCGGGAAGGCCTGGCGTCTCGGCCTCGAACTGCTCGTCGATGGCGGCATCGGCGTCGACAGGCGCATGCTCGTGATCGTGCTCTTCCGCGGCGGCGGCCTCCGGCGTCTCGCCGGCGTGGTCGTGATCATGGTCGTGCCCGCCCGTCATGCCGTGCAATTGCCAGACAGCGCGGATCGGCACGAGGATCGCGCGATCCCAGGCGGTGCCCGTCGGCGCCATGCGGCCGCTCACCTTGTAGACGATCTCGGTATGGGTCTCGCCGGCGATATCGGCAAGGCCGTGCATCGGCTTGATCTCGGCGCCAAGCTGCTTCGGCACGTCCGAACCGACCACCGCATCGCCGAGCCTGGCAAAGAGCACACCTTCCGCGAGTTTCGGCGAAAGCGCGGAGATCAGCGCCGTCGTCGTGCCCACGACCGGGTGGCCCGCCTCGGAATCGCCGAAGCCGACGGGAGCGGCGAAGTCTACGCGTGGATCTGCGGCAAGCTTCGCCAGCACCGCGCCCGACATCAGCGGCAAGGGCGAGGGCTGGAGGAAGACGGCGGAAAGCGCAAGCTGCGTCTCGCTGCCGGCGGCGCCGACGAGGAGGTCGAACTTTTCCGCCGCACGCGCGCTGCCGAGCCGCACGGCGCGTTCCTGCAACGTGACGGTGACGCTGAGCGCCACGGAAAGCGCGATCAGGACGATGACCGCAAGCGCACCGCCCTTGAAGCGGCGGAGATCCGCGAGAATGAAGTTCATCATGCCGCGCGCTTCTCCCCGCTGTCTTCGACGATTCGGCCGCCATCCAGGGCGATGCGCCGGTCGAGCCGTTCCGTCAGCGCCGGATCGTGGGTGACGACGACGAGCGTCGCCTTCTCTTCGCGGGACAGCCGCACCAGGAGATCGGCCACCTCTTCGCCGGTCTTCCGGTCGAGGCTGGCGGTCGGCTCGTCGGCGACGATCACGCCAGGCTTCGACAGAAGCGCGCGGGCGACCGCGACACGCTGCATTTCACCGCGCGACAGCGTCTCGATATGCTGGTCGGGGCGGGCGATGCCGGTCGTTTCGAGCAGGAACAGCGCGCGTTCGCGCTCGGCGGGCGTGAGGCGGCGGGCAAGCCGGACCGGCAGCACGACGTTCTCGAAGGCCGAAAGCCCCGGAAAAAGGTGAAAATCCTGCATGACGAGACCGATATGCGCGGCGCGAAAGGCATCGCGGCGCCCGACCGGCAGGCGGGTAATATCCGTGCCGCCCCAGGAAACGGTGCCGCTCGTTGCGGTTTCAAGTCCGGTCACGGCATTGACCAGCGTGCTCTTGCCGGAGCCGGAGGCGCCGGTGATCGCAAGTCTGCCGCCGGAGGGAAGGTGAAGGCGGTCGATCGCCAGCACCGGTGCATCGAGGCCGGGAAAGCGCATCTCCAGGCCGGAAATATCGAGTTCAAGCATGCTCATGCCGTGTTGAACGCGGCTTCGCGCAGGCGCAACTGGCTGACGAAGCCGGTATCCGGATCGATCCACGAGCCGTATTCGAGCACGCCCTGCGCCTCGATCGGCGCGTTGAACTGCACGAAGGTCTGTTTTCGTGCGAGGTAGACGACGAGGATATTGTCCGGCCAGTCGGCATCCGACGAGCAGAACGGGCAGAGCGACATCGGGATTTCCGTCAGCACGAAGAAGTCCGCTTCCGCCTTCAGGGGCGGGGCCATGAAGCCCTTGACGGTGACTTCCTGGCCGGCGAGGCGCTTCACCTTGTCGGAGAATTCGAGGCCGAGGATGCCGAATTTCTTGTAGAGCTCGCCGAAGCCGAGCGTGTCGCTGGCGAGGGCCGGACGCGCGAGGGCGAGAGTGGGCAGGGCCGCCAGTGCGCAGAGCATTCGCCGCCTGTTGAAAAATGCGGGGTGCGTTTCCGTCATGGCATGCTTCCTTCTGTCAACGGCAATGCGGGCAGGCGGCGCGAGGCCGCCTGCCCGTCAAGGGATGAAGCCCCCTTATTCCTTCGGCGCGCCGAGGGCGAAAGCGTCGACCAGCACGCGGTAGACGTCGCTCTGTTCCATGTAGCCGCGGAAGCCTTCCGAGCCGGGGCCGATCGCCTGGAGCACGATGTCGTCGACGGCGTGCACGCCGGTGTCGCCGTCCTTCGGGATATTGCCCTGCACGAAGACCGCGCCGGGAACGTCCTTGTAGGCTTCGTTGGCGACATATTCCTTCGCCTCGTTCTGCACGGCCGGAACGAACGGGCCGTCGAGCTTCGGACGGAAGGTCTCGTAGTGGTCCGGGCCGTTGTTGGCCGACAGGAACAGGCGGCGCGAGACGTCGATGCGATCCGGGTAACCGTCGCCGTTCTTGTCTTCGTAGTTCGGGAAGCCGGCCTCGTCATAGGTGCCGACCTTCTGGCGCATTTCATCGCCCGGCTTCTCGTCATCGACCGTGCCGATGATGCCGACGCCGTGGGTGTGGTCACCCGTGACGACGATCAGCGTGTCGGGGTTGGAGGCTGCGAATTCGCGGGCAACGCCGACGGCCTTGTCGAATTCGATCGTCTCGACGAGTGCGCGGTCCCAGTCGAGCGGATGGCTCATCTTGTCGACCGATGCGGCTTCGACGACGAGGAAGAAGCCTTCCGGGTTCTTCGACAGCTTGTCGAGCGCGACTTTGGTCATCTCGACGAGGCCCGGCTGGTTCGGGAGCTTGTCGACGGTGCCTTTCTTGAGGAATTCACGGTCGAGCGTCACGTCCAGGTTAGCGGTATGGAAAAGACCGAGCAGCTTATCCTGGTTCGAACCGCTGAGGGCAGCGAGTTCCGTCTTGTCGGTTGCAAGCGCGTAACCGGCATTCTTGAATTCAGCGATATAGTCCTTGTCGTCCTTGCGCTTGGAGCCGGGCGTGTCCTTGCCGAGGAAATAGACCGAGCCGCCGCCGAACAGCACGTCGGGCTTGACGTCGAACAGCATGCCGACGATCTGTTCCTTGTCGGCGCGCTTGCGGGTGTGCGAGACGACGGCGGCCGGCGTCGCGTCTTCGACTTCCGAGGTGGTGACGATGCCGATTGACTTCGTAGTCGTGCGGCGGAGCGCCTCGGCGATCGTCTCGACCTTCGGGTCGTCCAGGCTTGCCGGTGTGCGGTCGGCATAGACGCCGAGCGCGTTGACGCGCGACTTGTGGCCGGTCATGTAGGCCGACATGGTGTTGGCGCTGTCGGTGGCGATCGAGTGCGTCGAGGACGTGCCGATGAAGGCGACCGGCGGGATGTCATCCATGGCGAGGCGGCCGTTTGCCTTGCCCTCGGTCATGCCCTTGGACATGATGCGGGCACCTGTCCGGTGGGCGACGGACAGGCCGTCGGCGACCAGGAAGATGATGTTTTTGGCCTTCGCCTCGGTAGCGGTGCCGTAAACGTCCCAGTTGACCGACTTGGTCTCGCTGCCGGCCGTGACTTCGACCTTGTAGTCGCCGGCGGTGGCGATCGTCAGGCCGCGCAGCGTCAGCGCGGAGCCCAGAACCATGTCCTCGGCGCCCTTTTCTTCCGCGACGAATTCAGCCTTCTTGCCGAAGACGGCCTCGTAGTCCTGGCCGTTGACGGTGACCTTCACATCTTCCGGCTTCACGACGGCGTCGAACTCGACCTTGAAGTCGAACGGGGAGCCGACGAGGATGGTGGCGCGATCGATCGGGTAGACGGTCGCGGCATTGGCGGCGCCGGCGAGGACCGTAGCCGATGCCAGGGCGAGGATGAGTTTGCGCATGGGAGAGCCTCTCTTGAGCGGTGTGTTACCTCCTCCGCATAGGAAACTCACATGACACGCGTATTACCGAGCCGTCCTAAACCCCTTACCTCGTCACACGCCGCCGCTCAGATGCCGCCCATACAGAGATATTTCATCTCCAGATAGTCCTCCAGTCCGTGGCGCGAACCTTCGCGGCCCATGCCGGATTGTTTCATGCCGCCGAAGGGCGCCGCCTCGGAGGACATGCGGCCGGTATTGATGCCGACCATGCCGTATTCTAGGGCTTCCGCGACCCGCCAGACCCGGCTGAGGTTGGACGCATAGAAATAGGCGGCGAGGCCGTAGATCGTGTCGTTGGCTTCGCGCACCACCTGGGTGGCATCGTCGAAGCGGATGATGGGGGCGAGCGGCCCGAAGGTTTCCTCCTGCGCCACGCGCATGTCGCGGGTGATGCCGGTGAGCACCGTCGGCGCGAAGAACGTGCCGTCGCCGTCGATTCGCCGGCCGCCGCAGCGCACGCTGCCGCCCTTGTCGAGCGCATCGGCGACATGGCCCTCGATCTTGGCGAGCGCGCGCGTGTCGATGAGCGGGCCGATCGCGACGTCGGGCTGAAAGCCGTCGCCGACCGAGAGCGTCTGCACCCGCTCGATGAATTTGCGGGCGAATTCGTCATGGACGCCGGATTGCACATAGAGGCGGTTCGCCGAGACGCAGGTCTGGCCGGCATTGCGGAATTTTGCCTGGATCGCGCCGTCCACGGCCGCATCGACATCCGCGTCGTCGAAGACGATGAAGGGCGCGTTGCCGCCGAGCTCCAGGCTGAGCTTCTTCACCTGGTCGGAACATTGCCGCATGAGTAGGCGGCCGACCTCGGTGGAGCCGGTGAAGCTGATCTTGCGCACGGCCGGGTGGGTGCAGAGTTCGCGGCCGACCGCATCGCCTTCCGAGGCGTAGATGAGGTTGACCACGCCCGGCGGAAAGCCCGCCTCATGGGCGAGCGCGAACATGGCGCCCGCCACCAGCGGCGTCTGCTCCGCGGGCTTCAGCACGACCGCGCAGCCGGCCGCGAGCGCCGGCGAAATCTTGCGGGCCACCATGGAGGCCGGGAAATTCCACGGCGTGATCGCGCCGACCACGCCGATCGGCTGCTTGATGACCAGCATGCGACGGTCCAGCGACGGCGCCGCGATCGTCTCGCCATAGATGCGGTTGGCTTCCTCGGCATACCATTGCAGATAGGCGGCGGCGTGGGAGACTTCCGATTTTGCCTCCGCCAGCGGCTTCCCCATCTCGGCCGTCAGGATGGCGGCCAGGTCATCCGTGTGCAGGACGATCAACTGGTGCCAGCGCCAGAGCATGTCGGAGCGGTCACGGGCGGTCAGCCCCGCCCATTCGGGCTGGGCGACGGCGGCGCGGTCGATCGCCGCCCGGGTTTCCGCGACGCCCATGTCGGGTAGTTCCGCCAGCAATTCGCCGGTCGAGGGATTAAAGACCTCGAATGTGCGCTCGCTCGCAGGGCTGACCAGCCAGGGCGCGGTGACGATGGTTTCGAAGGGTTTTGGGTCCTTCAGCCGCCGGATAAGGGTCTGTGACAGGGCCAATTCGCTTCTCCTCTCGAATCCAGGGACGATTCTTCCCTTTCTTCGAGAGCTACAGGCGAATTGCGGGCCAAACAATGCTTGCGTCGGCAGGATCGCCGACGCCGTCACGACGGGAGCGCGTTCAGCGCTTGCTGACGATCGCGATCCACGAAAAACCGCGATGCAGCCGCTTCTCCTCGCTGCGTCCGCCATGGGCAGTGGCAAGCTCCGCGACCATCTCGAAGAGATCGTCGCGCGGCGTCACATGGTGCCATCCGAGCCACTTGGTCACACCCTTGCGAAACCAGCCGGGCAGGCCGCGCATGTCGCCGAAATCGGCGATGTGCAGTTCGCCGCCGGGGGCAAGCCGATTGGTGGCCTCCGCCATGACCTTCTGCCATTGCGGGATCATCGACACGGCATAGGAGATGAAGATGCGGTCATAGCTCTGTTCGCCGAACAGCGCTCGCGGGTCGAAGCTGGCCGCGTCGGCCCTGGCAAGGCGGACGCGGTCCTTCAGGCCGGCGCCAGAAACCGCTTTTTCCGCCGCGCTCAGCATCTCCTGCGAGATGTCGATGCCGTGGAACCGGCTTTCCGGATAGAGCGCCGCCGCCTTCACGAGATTGCGCCCGGTGCCGCAGCCGATTTCCAGCACGGAACTGCTCGGCAGAGGACGAAGGCCGGCGAGCATCGGGTCGCGGCCGAGCAGATAATATTTGCGCGTCGCGTCGTAGATGCCGAACCGTCGCTGCCAGCGGTAGATGCGGTCCATCAGCAGGGCGTGGTCGGAAACGGCGCTCATCTCGCTCAGCCCTTGAATTCGTAGAGGTGGAAGCCGCCGTAGATCGACGAGCGATCCTTGTCGTGCAGCGCGCGAGATTCCGCCTCATGATAGGTCCAGCGGCCGAGGAGGGTCTCGTCGAGGCGGCCAGGCAGCAGGCTTTCGGCGGGCGCGGTGCGGAAGACGACGCGCGCGCCGGGGGTCGCCGTGCGGGTGATCTCGGTCCACAAGCCGTTGAGCTGGGCGTCGGTCATCCAGTCCTGCGCATCGAGCAGGATGAAGCGGTCGACGGATTGCGGGGCCTTTGCCGCGAGGAATTCGGTGAGCGAGGTGTTGGTGATGGAAATGCGCGAGGCGCGGCTGCGCACCGCCTCGAAATTCTGCCGGGAGAGATAGGGCGGGAGCGGTGCAAGCTCGCCGCTGCCGTACCCGCGCCCGAAGGCCTGCCAGGCAAAGTAGTTTTCCGACAGCGGGAAGCCGCAGGCGAGCTTTTCGACGCGTTGGCGCAGGATCGTCGCCATGTCGCTGCCGGCACCCGAAAGCGCTTCATATTGCTGCGGCGGGATGCCGAGGCCGAACAGCGAGGTTTTGCGCGTTGTCGCCCAGCGGATCAGGCGTTTTTCGAAGAGCGGCGCCAGCGTCTCGTCGAAGAAGCGCTTCTGGTCCTCGATCGTGCGGGCCTGGAGCAGGTCGCGCGGATCGGCGCCGTAGAGCCGGGCCATCTTGTGACCGAGGCCGATGAAGCCGCCGAGCAGGCCGTGGCGATAAAGCCGGCGGTGGAAGATCGAGATGCGGCGGCGCCCGGTGACAGTGCGGCTTTCCCAATAGTCGCGGGTCTCCTCGTCAAGATGCGGGCGCAGGTAGAGCCGGTAGGCGTCGAGGTTCCGCTTGTCATCGCCCTGGCCGTAGAACCGGTAGAAGGTCTCGTAGTCCGGCAGGTGCGCTGCGGCTGCGAACTTCAGGCGATTGAAGGCGACGTGGGCCGGATTGAGATCCACCGCCTCGATGCGGGCCGGGTCGGCGACGAGATAGGACAGCGCGTTGCAGCCGCCGGACGCGATGGTGACGATGCTGTTGCCCGGTTCGATCCGCAGCGCGGCCATGTCGACGTCCGGGTCTTCCCAGATCTGCGCATAGACGAGATTGCGGAACAGCCGCGAGAAGACATATTCGGACATGCCCGAGGGCGAGAGCAGCGGATTGCGGCGAACGGCGCGGTTGAGGCGCTTGCCGACGCCGCCCTTGAGGGCCGGGGCCGGGGAAGTGGCGGTGGGGGCGATTGTCTCGATCATCTGGGCACGTTTCCTACGCTGGAGTGTCCGTCATCACCCGTCGCCGCGATAGGACCGGAAGGCGGCGAAGTGCTCATGCCTCTTGCGGGGAAGGACGATGATCGAGACCGCGCAATCGATGCGCTGAGCCCCTTGTTTGAGTCGTCACAATCGCCTGATGGCATGGGGCAGCGTTTCAACAGATCGCCATGACACGCGCATGACATCCGGCCAGGATGTCCACAGGGCCGCGCGGGCGCTGATACCCGACGGTCGCGAAGGATCAACTTCCGCGAGCGGCAGTTGTCGGCCGCCGAAAAAATGTGCAGGCGGCGAGGCGATGCCCCAGTCCCGACACGATCGACGTTTCTACAAGGCCGGACTGATTGATTTTACAATGTTACGGCAATGTACGGCCCGTAAGACGGGACGCGATCTGCCCCATGCCTAGGCCTGTTGCGGGCAAAAACTCTAAAGCAAGACGGATTTCATGAGCGAGCGCACCACCCACAACGCAGAAAACTCCATGCCCGTCCGCAGGTTGTTCTGGCCACGCGCGATCCGCATCGCCTGCCTGGCGGGATGGGTCGCAGCGGGAGCGGCACAGGCACAGGAGGCTGCGAAGCCGACGATGGAGCTCGCGCAGGTCGACATCACCAAGGTCGAACCGCATGATATTGCAAGCGAAGTCCGCATTGCCGGCTCGCTCACCCCGATCCGCCGCTCGACGCTCGCCGCGCGAGTCGCCTCGACGATCGTCGAGCTGCCGGTCAAGGTCGGCGACGTGGTGAAGGCGGGCGATCTGCTCATCCGCTTCGACAAGATGGCGCTGGAATCCACGTTGACCGTTCGCCAGGCCTCGGCAGAGGCGATGCGCGCGCAGCTGGAACTTGCCGAATCCGTCCAGCGACGAACCGCAGCGCTCGGCGAGCGTGGCGCCTCCTCAGAGGCCGCTCAGCTCGAAGCCCAGGCGAATGTCGCCAACCTCCAGGCGCAGATCCGGTCGAAGCAGGCCGAGATCGCAGATGCCGAGCGCGACCTCGCCAATGCGGAGGTCCGCGCCGTTTTCGACGGCGTGATCGCCTCGCGCCCGGTCGAGCAGGACCAGACGGTCGGGCTGAACACGGAGCTCATGACCATCGTCGACCTCAGCAAGATGGAGGTCGATGCCGGCGTGCCGACCAGCCGCATCCCGATGGTGAGCATCGGCCAGCCCGTCGAACTGAACGTCGAGGGTTTTCCCGACCGGACCTTCTCCGGCAAGGTCACGCGCATATCGCCGACGGCGGTCGCGGGTTCGCGGGCGGTCCGGGTGTTCCTGGCGATCGAGAATTACGACGGTATCCTCAAGGGCGGCATGTTCACGACCGGCATCCTGAAGGTCGACGAACGCAAGAACATCATCGCGCTGCCCAATTCGGCGATCCGTACCGACCAGGCGGGCAGCTTCGTGCTCAAGGTGCAGGACGGCGTGCTGCGCCGCCAGCCCGTCCAGCTCGGCACGGCCTGGACGGATCGCAGCCTCGTGGAAGTGTCGGGGCTTGCAGCCGGCGAAATCGTCGTCTCCGCGCCGCTGCCGGCGCTCGAGGCCGACATGCCCGTCGTCGTCGAGGGGCTGTAAGCCATGTTCCTCACGCGTATCAGCGTCAAATACCCCGTCTTCGCGACGATGATGATGGTGACGATCCTGGTGATCGGGCTGTTTTCCTATTCGCGCCTCGGGGTGGACCAGTTCCCCGAAACCGACCTGCCGATCGTCGTCGTCACGGCGACCTATACGGGCGCTTCGCCTTCGACGGTCGAAAGCGAAGTGTCGCGGCCGATCGAATCCGCGCTGAACACAATCGGCGGCATCGACACGATCATCTCCGAATCCTACGAGGGCCGCTCCGTCGTCGTCGTGCAGTTCGAACTCGATGTGGATTCGCAGGTGGCCGCCCAGGAGGTCCGCGACCGCGTGGCGCGGCTGGAGGCGGGTTTTCCGGATGCCGTGGACACGCCGCAGGTCACCCGCTTCAATCCCGACGACGCGCCGATCCTGTCCATCGCGGCCTCCTCCTCAAAACGCTCGCTCTCGGAAATCACCACGCTCGCCAACCGCGTCATTACCAACCGGCTGAGCGTCATTGCCGGCGTCGGCCAGATCTCGCTCGTCGGCGGCAGCGAGCGACAGGTGCTGGTGATGGTCGATCCCGACCGGCTGGAAGCCTATGGCATCGCCGTCACATCGGTCATGGACGCCATCCGCAAGGAGAACCAGGACCGCGCCGCCGGCACGCTGATCTCCGGCATCAACCAGCGCATCGTCACCGTCGAGGGCCGCATTCCCGATGTCGCCGGCTTTAACGGCATCATCGTCGCGCAAAGCGGCGGATATCCGGTCTATCTCTCCGATGTGGCGACCGTGCTCGACGTTGGCGCCGAAGTGACAAGCCGGGCGACCTATCAGGGCGTTCCCTCGCTCGGACTCGATATCGTCAAGGTGCAGGGCGCCAACACCGTGGAAGTTGCGTCCGAACTGCGCAAGGAGATCGCCGCGCTCAACGTCGAGCTCGCCCCGGAAGGGGTGGAGCTGAAGGTGACGCGCGACAATTCCCGCCCGATCGCCGCCCAGGTGCAGGAGGTGCAGCGCACGCTGATCGAGGGCGGCGTGCTAACCGTCGTCATCGTCTTCCTGTTCCTGAATTCCTGGCGCTCGACGGTCATCACCGGGCTGACGCTGCCGATCTCGGTGATCGGCACATTCGCCGTGATCTATGCGCTCGGCTTCACGCTCAACACCATGACCCTGATGGCGCTATCGCTCTCGATCGGCATCCTGATCGACGACGCGATCGTCGTGCGCGAGAACATTACGCGCCACCTGCACATGGGCAAGAACCATGTTGATGCCGCGCTCGACGGCACGAACGAGATCGGCCTTGCCGTTCTCGCCACGACGCTGTCCATCGTCGCGGTGTTCCTGCCGGTCGCCTTCATGGGCGGCCTGATCGGCCGGTTCTTCCTGCAATTCGGGGTTACGGTCGCCGTCGCCGTGCTGATCTCGCTGTTCATATCCTTCACGCTCGATCCGATGCTGTCGAGCGTCTGGTATGATCCGCAATCGGAACAGAACGCCAAGCGCGGGCCGCTCGGGCGGCTGATCGCCCGTTTCGACCGCTGGTTCGAGCGCCTTGCGGACCGCTACCGTCGGCTGATCCACTGGACGTTCCGCTACCGGAAAACCACGGTCTTCGTCGTGGTCGCGATGTTCGTCGCAAGCCTGATGCTCGTGCCGCGTATCGGCGCGGAATTTTTGCCGCCGGCCGACCAGGGCGAGGTCTCCATCGCGCTGAAGGCCACCGAGGGCGCCTCGTTGGATTACATGGCCGCAAAGGTCAGCCAGGTCGAGCGGGCACTGCGCGAATTCGACTACGTCGAGACGATCTACTCCACCGTGAATTCCGGCGGTGCGCGCGGCTTCAACGAGGCGTCGGTCGCGGTGCAGCTCAAGCCGAGCGACGAGCGCACAGTGACGACCGCCGAAAGCATAGAACCGATCCGCAAGCGGCTGGCCTCGATTGCCGGCCTCGAAATCTCGATCGGCCAGAATTCCGGCACGGGCTCGTCCGAAAAGCCGCTGCAACTCTCCGTGCTCGGCGATGGCGAGGAGGAACTGCGCCGGATTTCCACCGAGATCACCACGGCGCTTTCCGCAATGCCCGGTGCCACGGAAGTCGAATCCTCGATCGAGAACAAGCGCCCGACGCTCGCCGTGCGGATCCGGTCGGAAGCGGCGGCCGACCTCGACGTCTCGATCGCCACCATCGGCGACACGCTGCGCCCGCTTGTGGCCGGCGACGCCATATCCGTCTGGAACGCGCCGGACGGTGAATCCTACGACGTGATGGTGCGCCTGCCGGCAACGGGCCGGCGCGATGCCGCGCAGCTTCGCGACCTTACGATCGCCACCGGCCGCACGGACGACGACGGCAAACCGATCACCGTGCTGCTCGACCAGGTGGCCGATGTCATCGAGAGCACGGCGCCGGACGCCATCACGCGAAAAGACCTTTCGCGCGAAATCCGCATCGAGAGCAATATCGAGGGCCGCGCGCTCGGCGACGTGACGGCGGACCTCAACGCGGCGATCGCCAAGATGCAGATTCCGGCCGGCTACCGCATCAGCTTCGGCGGCGACGCCGAAAACCTTGAAGAGAGCTTCGGTTATGCGCTCCAGTCGCTGGCACTTGCGGTGATCTTCATCTACATCATCCTGGCCTCGCAGTTCGGCTCGTTCATCCAGCCGATCGCCATCATGATGACGCTGCCGCTGTCGTTGATCGGCGTGCTGATCGGGCTGCTCGTCACCGGCTCGACGCTCAACATGTTCTCGATCATCGGCTTCATCATGCTGATGGGCCTCGTCACCAAGAACGCCATCCTCCTCGTCGACTATTCCAACCAGGGACGCCAGGCCGGCAAGAGCCTGCAGGACAGCCTGGCCGACGCCGGCGCCGTGCGCCTTCGCCCCATCGTCATGACAACGCTGGCGATGATCTTCGGCATGCTGCCGATGGCGATCGGCCTTGGCGAAGGCGGCGAACAGCGTGCGCCCATGGCCCACGCCGTCATCGGCGGCCTGATCTCCTCCACGCTGCTGACGCTCGTCTTCGTGCCGGTCGTCCTGACCTTCCTCGACCCGCTCGGCGCACGCATCACCGGATGGTTTCCGAAGGGGCCGAAGGAGCGGCGCGAAGAGCAGGGGGCCTAGTGCGCTATAGGACGACGACGCGGTTGCCGGGGTTGGGGCCGGCCTTCAGGCGTGCCAGTGCTTGGGGCAGCTCATCGAAACCGGCAACCTCGATTAGTTGCGGATCGAAGAGCCCCTCCGAGATGTGCTGCGCGATCTCGGCGCCGGCGGCGACAAGCCGTCCCCACTGACGATCGCAGGCGTGGGCGTGCATGGCGTTGAGGCCGACTTCGTGTAGCGAGATGGTCGTCGAGAAGGCGGGCAGCGGCGCGGTTTCCTGCCGGTCCTGGATGCAGACCAGATGGCCGTTCGCCGTCAGCAGGGGAGCCAGGCTCGCCGCGTGGGCGCCATTCACCATGTCGAACACGGCGTTCAGCGGCTGATGCCGCGCCCGCTTTGCCCAGTCCTCCTTCCAGCCGTCCCGGCGGTAGTCGGTGACGGTTGCAGCGCCGAGGCCAAGCAGGCGGTCCGATTGGGATGCGGAGCCGACGGCGTGCACGACCCAGCCGCGCGCGCGGGCAAGCTGAAGCAGCGCACCGCCCACCGCACCGGAGGCGCCGGTCACCAGCACATGGGCGCCGGGCCAGAGCGCGACCTTATCGATGGCCTGGCGGGCGGTGAGGCCCGGGCAGGGGATCGACGCGGCGGCGGCAAAGGGCAGGGCGGCCGGTAGCGGGATGGCGGCGCGCGCCGGGATGACGGTGTATTCCGCGAAGGAGCCCGGCTTCAGGAGGTCGTTGTGGTAAGCGACCCGCGTTCCCGTGGCGATATGGTGCACGCCATCGCCCACGGCCTCGACCTCGCCGGCCCCGTCGACGCCGGGAACATGCGGCCATTCCCATGCGTCGTGGCCCCAGAGGATGAACTTCCAGTCGACGGGGTTGAGGCCGACGGCGCGGTTGCGGATCAGCAGCTCGCCCGGACCCGGCTCCGGCTTCGGCCGGTCGCGCAATTGCAGGATGTCCGGATCACCGGTCGTGTCGTGAACCCAGGCTTTCATATGCATTCCTCCTCAGCAGACCGAATAGCCACCGTCGACGGGGATCATCGCGCCGGTGATGTAGGCGGCATCTTGCGAGAGCAGGAAGCGCACGACGGAGGCGACTTCGGCGGGTTTCGCCCAGCGCCCCATGGGGATGCGGGCATTGATGCGCTCGGCCCGCGCGGCGTCGGTGCGGGCTTTTTCGGAGATCTTCGTCTCGACCCAGCCCGGTGCAATGGAATTGACGCGGATGCCGCGGCCCGCCCACGCCACGGCCTGCGAGCGCGTGACGGCGGCAACCGCGGCCTTGCTCGCCGTATAGGCGGGCGCGCCCGGCGAACCGAAGATCGCCCACATGGACGCGACATTGACGATGGCGCCACCGCCGGCTTCGAGCCTTTCGACGAGCGCATTGGCGAGCGCGAAGCCGGCGGTCAGGTTGACGCGCATGACCTGTTCGAAGGCGTCGGTCTCCCATTCCTGCTGGTGGCGCAGCATGCCGGCGCAATTGACCAGCGCCGCAACCGGCCGCCCGTCCGGCAGCGTGGCGATGCTTGCCGCCGTGTCGGTAATATCGACAGTGTGGAAGGCGATGTCGGCGGGCAGGTCGTCGTCGCGATCGAGACCCAGGGCGATCACCGCGTAGCCGCTTGCGGTCAGGAGTTCCGCGACGGCCCGGCCGATGCCGGTGCCGCCTCCGGTGACGACGGCGAGGGGCGTTTCCCGGTCATTCTGGGGCATTTCATCTTCCTCTTCGATTGGCGATGGCGGGGCGCATGGCGGCCTCCGCCTCAATGGCGAGCATGGCGTCCACCAGATCGGCGACGGTCAGCGTTTTCGGGAAATTGAGCATGTGCGGCACGGCGATCGACGCTTCCGCTACCGCCGTGAGCTGCGACCGATCGACCTGCGCGGCGGTCAGATCCGCAAGGCAGAGCGGTAGCCCTGCATGATGGTAAAGTTCCAGCAGGGCGTCGGGCATGGCTTCGCCCATCAGCCGGTGGTGCACGACGAGACCATAGGCGACCTGCAAGCCGTGCGGCCTGGCCTTGATGCCCGGCAGCAGCGGCAGGCCGCGCGTCAAGGCATGCGGCACGGAAAGGCCGCCGCTTTCGAAGCCGAGCCCGGCCATCAGGATCATCGCCTCGACCGCGGCCTCGAAGGCTTCAGTCGGCGCGCCTGTGCCGGCAGCGTCGTAGGCCGCCCGGCCATGCGTCATCAGAGTATCGTAGCAGGCCGTCGCGATCGTGCCGGCAAGCCGCGTCGGCCGGGCGCGGAACATGGTGAGGCCGCTGCCGGCGGCGCAGGCGAGCGCTTCGGCCTTCTTGGAGAGCGCGTCGCCCAGCCCGGCCGCGAACATCGCTTTCGGCGCGCCGGCCAGCAACACCGTGTCGACAACCACGAAATCCGGGTTGCGAGGCAGGTGCCGGACTTCCAGCAGCACGTCGTCCTCGTCATAGAGCACATAGTTCTTGCTCGTCGGCGCATCGTTCGAGGCCACCGTGGGAATGGTGATCAGCCGCAGCCCGCGCGTATCGGCAAGCGCCTTGCCCGCATCGATCGCCCGCCCGCCGCCGGCTGCCAACACAATCGACGGCGTCGCATCGCCGAGCCTGGTTGCGAGTTCGTGGCCGGTTTCGGGGCCAAGCCGCCCCTCGAAGGGCAGCACCGTCAGGGAAACATCGCGCTGCTCGCAGGAGCGGCGGATCGTCTGTTCGACGAGGGGCAGGATGTGCACATCCGCCACAAGCACCGCGCTCTGGCCGATCTGGGCTGCGAAGTCGCCGATGCGGGCCAGGATGCCGCGTCCCTGGACATAGCGTCCGGGCGCTCCGAAAACCTTGAGATCGGCGTCGAAAATGGTCAAAGGGGAATTCATGCAGGCGTCTCTATGGATATTTCATATATCATATATTATGTAGTCCAGCGCGCAAGCGCCTTCTTGTCATTTTCGAGGATAAACCCATGATTACCGGGCATACCCGCTTCGTCCCCCTGCTCGCCCATCCCTGCCGCCATGTGCGCACGCCGCCGCTGTTCAATGCCGAATGTGAACGGCAGGGGGAGGACATCGTCATGGTGCCGCTCGACGTTCTGCCGGAACGGCTGCACGCCACCGTCGACAGCCTGCGGGCGATCGAAAACCTCGCCGGCATGGTGATCACCATTCCTCACAAGGGAGCGATTGCCGCGCTGTGCGACCGTCTCGTCGGTGCGGCAGCCCTTGTCGGCGCCTGCAACATCGTTCGCCGGGAGAAGGACGGCAGCCTCACCGGCGGCATGTTCGACGGCGAGGGTTTTGTTGCCGGCCTTCTCCACCGTGGGCACGATCCCGCCGGCAAGCGCGTGTTGCTCGTCGGCGCCGGCGGTGCGGCGAGCGGTGTGGCGCATGCGCTGCTCGGCGCCGGCGTGGCCGGGCTGACGATCGCCAACCGGTCGCCGGAAAAGGCCGAAACCCTGGCGGGCCAGCTGCGTGGCCTCTTTGAAAACGCCCGCGTCGAGACCGGCCCGCCGAATCCCCGCGGTTTCGACATCGTCATCAACGGCACCGCGCTCGGCATGCATGCGGGTGATGCGCTCCCCGTCGATGTGGACCGGCTCGGCGCGGGCACGGTCGTCGGCGAGGTGGTGATGCAGCCGGATATGACGCCGCTTCTGGCCGCGGCAGAGGCGCGGGGCTGTGTCGTTCACAAGGGCATCCACATGATCGAGCAGCAGGTGCGCCTGCTCGTCGATTTCCTGAAATGAAAGAAGGCCCGCATCGCGCTTTGTGATGCGGGCCAGTTTCGCGTGCGGGAGGTTCACACGCGGCGTTTTGCCCGCGCACCGATGCCCTGCATCAGCACGGCGAGGATGATGATGACGCCCTTGATGATCTGCTGCGGATAGGCCGGCACGCTCATCAGGTTCATGATGTTGCCGATCAGGCCGAGGATCAGCACGCCGATCATCGTGTTCGTCACGGTGCCCCGGCCGCCGGAGAGCAGGGCGCCGCCGATGACGCAGGCCGCGATCGCATCGAGTTCCAGGCCGATGCCGGTGACCGGCGTGCCGACCGCGGTGCGGGCGGTGACGAAGATGCCGGCGAGTGCCGAAAGCGCACCGCTCAGCGTGAAGGCGAGGAACTTGTAGCGCCAGACGGGCAGGCCCGCGAGGCGGACGGCGTTCTCGTTGCTGCCTGTGGCGACGGTCAGCCGCCCCCAGTTCGTGCGGCGGAGCAGGAAGACGAAGAGCGCTATGACGACCAGCACGGCGAGGACCGGCCAGGGCAGGCCGATGCCGGGCAGGCCCTTGCTGCCGAAGCCGGTCAGGATCTGCGCGGTCGGCAGGTCGCGCGGAAAGCGCACCGGCTGGCCGTTTGACAGCATGTAGGCGAGGCCGCGCGCCATGGTCATCATGGCGAGCGTCGCGACGAAGGACGCCATTCCGAAGCCGGCCACGAGCGCGCCGTTGATGGCGCCGAGCAGCGCGCCGAAAAGAACGCCGCCGAAGACACATATCAGCAAGGCCGTCGCGCCGTCGAAGGGCAGCGCGGGCATTGCCATCGCCACACCCATGCCGCCGATCGCCGCGATGGAACCCACAGAAAGGTCGATGCCGCCGGTGAGGATGACGAGCAGCATGCCGATCGAGACGAGGGCGAGGGGCGCCAGTTGCCGCAGCAGGTTGAAGAGGTTCTGCAGCGTCAGGAAGTGTTCCGACAGCAGCGTGGAGATCACCACCAGTGCGGCCAGCATGATGTAGATATTGTAGGTGACGAGGAGGGAAACGAGGCCAGGAGCCTTCGGATTAGTGGACATTCTTGCGCCCCATTGCCAGTTCGATGATGCCTTCCTCGGTGAGCTCTTCGCCGGAAAGTTCGCCGGCAAGGCGGCCGGCGCGCATGACGATCACCCGATCGCACATGCCGATCAGCTCGAGCATTTCCGAGGAGACCATGACGATGGCGGCACCATTGGCCGCCAGTTCGTTGATGACGCGGTAGATCTCGACCTTCGCGCCGACATCGACGCCGCGCGTCGGTTCGTCCAGCAGCAGGATCTCGCAGCCCGAGACGAGCCACTTCATGATCGCGACCTTCTGCTGGTTGCCGCCGGACAGCGTGCCGGCCTCGGCGTCTATGCTCGCGGCCTTCAGGTTCAGCCGGCTGCGCAGAGCCTCGGTGGCGCCGCGCTCGCGAGCCTCGCGGATGAGGCCCCAAAAGCCGAGATGCGGATTGACCGGCGTCAGCATGGCATTGTTGAGGATCGGCAGGTCGAGCAGGCAGCCCTGCTGTTTGCGATCCTCCGGCACGAGGCCGATGCCCGCCCGTACGGCGTCGCCGGGCGAGCGGATGGTGCGAGGTCGCCCGTCGATGCGGATTTCGCCGGCCGAGACCGGGTCCGCGCCAAAAATCGCGCGCAGCACCTCGGTCCGCCCCGCCCCGACAAGGCCGCCGATGCCCAGCACTTCGCCGCGGCGAACCGTGAAGCTGATGTCGGAGACCAGTCCGCCGGCTGCAAGCGCATCCACCTCTAGCGCCACTGGACCGGGGGTGATCTGCCGTTCGGGAAAAAAGTCCTTCAGCTCGCGGCCGATCATCAGGTTGACCAGCGACGTGTGGTCGAGCGCGCCGGTTTCCCAGGTCCCGACCGTCGCGCCGTCCTTGAGCACGGTCACCCGGTCGCAGAGACTGAAGATCTCGTCGAGCCGGTGCGAGATGTAGACGATGCAGACGCCCTGGTCGCGCAGCCGCCGCACCAGATTGAAGAGTTTTTCTGTCTCGTGCGTGGTGAGCACGGCGGTTGGTTCGTCGAGCACGAGGATCGAGCAGTCGCGCGACAGCGCCTTGCAGATTTCCACCACCTGCTGGCGCGCGATGGTAAGCCCGCCGGCGATCTCGCCGGGATCGATGTCGTCGAAACCCATGCGGGCGAGCAGTTCCGCGGCGCGGGCATGCATGGCCCGCCGGTTGACGAACATGCCGTGCCCCAGGGTCTCGATCAGGATGTTTTCGGCAACCGTCAGGTCGCTTGCGAGCGAAAATTCCTGGTAGATGATCGAGACGCCGTTGCGGATCGCGTCCTGCGGGTTCGTTATGCTGACGGGTTCGCCGCCGATGCGGATCTCGCCGCCGTCATGGCTATAGGCGCCGGCGAGGATCTTCATCAGGGTCGATTTGCCGGCGCCGTTTTCACCCATCAGGGCATGCACTTCGCCCGCGCGTGCCGAAAACCCGGCGCCGCTGAGCGCGGCGATGCCGCCGAATTCCTTCCAGATCTGCCGCATGTCCAGGCGATCCATGTCCTGCCTCCCTTTCATCGCGGCGGACCCCGCAAGGCCCGCCGCATCATCCCTGGTGCCGGTCAGCTCTTGAGTTCGCCGATCGTCTTGAAGGCCGGGACCGTGTAGCGGAAGAACGGGTTTGCCGTGTCCGGGTCGATGAACTGGTCGGCGTTCTCCTTGGTCACGATCTGCGAGGGGTAGTAGGAGCCGAGCGGCAGGTTGTTGGCATCGAAACCCTTGTCGAAGATCTGGTTTATCAGGGTGATGACGCCTTCGCCGGTGTGCGAGCCGGAGCAAAGGCCGGTCACCAGCATGTCGCCGGACTTGACGAGATCGAGCGCGGTGCGGAAGCCGTCCGCGGCATTCGCCACCTGGATCTTGCCCTTCAGATCCTGGTTTTCCAGCGCGCGCAATGCACCCATGCCCATGAAGTCGTTTTCGGCGAGGATGATGTCGAGCTTGGAGGAATGCGCCGTCAGGATGTCCTCCGCCGCATCGAGCCCGCCTTCTTCCGTCCAGAAGCCGACGCCCATCGAGACGACGCTGAATTTGACCTCCGGATAGTCGAAGGCGCCGCCGGTCTTCAGTTCCTGGAACTTGTTGAAGCCGGCGAGCATGGCGTCTTCCTTGGAAAGGTTGAGGCCGAGCTGCTGGGAACGTTCGTAGATGATGCCGGTGATCATGCCGTTTACGCGGCTTTCCGACGTCGAGTTGCCGACGGTGCCGAGGATCGCCGCCGCCGTTATCGGCTTGTCGGCGCCGTAGTGCTGCGCAACGAAACGCCCCGCCTCGAAACCGTTGCCATAGGGGTTGAAGAGCACGGTCGTGACGATCGGGCTGTCGTCCGGCACGGTGCCGAGCGCGATGACCGGAATGCCGGCATCGACGGCGCGTTGCGCGTCGGCTGCGGCGGCGGCGAGGTCGGTCGGGTCGAGCACGATGACGTCGACCTTCTTGGCGATGAAGGCGTCGATCTGCGCCGAGGTCTTCGCCGGGTCGCCATCGGCGACCTGCACGTCGAGTTCGTAGCCGTATTCGGCGGCCTTGGCCTTCGCCGTGTCGATGACACTGACGAACCAGGGATTGCCGAGCGTGATTTCGGTCCAGCCGATCACCAGCTTCTTGCTCGCGTCGCGCGGCGTCGTCGGCAGCGCCTTGGCGACGTCCGAACGGTCGGCCATTTCCGGATCAATCACGCCGGAAAGGGCGGAATTCGGCAGCAGCTTGTAGATTTCGTGTTTTTCGGCGGCATTAGCCGCGCTGGTCATGATGGCCAGTGCGGCCGTGCACAGCATCAGCGATGCCGATTTCAAGAACGTCATGGTCTCTCTCCCTCAGTTGAAGTTGGATCGTCCGCTCCAGAAACCCGGAGCGGGATAACGCGCCCTCCCGGCGCGGGCCGTCAGCCGATGATGTCGCGGACGACGGATTCGATGCCGGCCTGGTCGAGCCGGTAATGGGCGTAGAGATGCGTCGGTGGGGCGATCAGCGCGTATTCGTCGCGGATGCCGTGGCGAACGAGCCTTGCGGGGCCGCCTTCCTCCGCCAGCACTTCGGCAACGGCAGAGCCGAGCCCGCCGAGGATGTTGTGCTCCTCGACGGTCAGGATGACCTTGGAGCGCGCGGCGGCGGCGAGGATCGCGTCGCGGTCGATCGGCTTGACCGTCGCCATGTCGATGACGCCGACGCTGCGGCCTTCGGCGGCGAGTTTCTTCGCGACCTGCACCGATGGATGGACGGGAAGGCCGCAGGCGATGATCGTCACCTCTTCGCCCTGCGCATGCTCGACCGCCTTGCCGAAGACGAAATCGGCCTTGCTGTTATAGAGCTCCGGCTCGCGCCCGCGGCCGGTGCGGAAATAGATCGGGCGGTCATGCTCGACCGAGGCGCGGATCGCCGCCTCGAGCTGCGGGCCGTCTGCCGGAGAGACGATCGTCAGGTCGGCGATCGAACGCATGGTGCCAATGTCTTCCGTCGCATGGTGCGAGGTGCCGTAGAAACCCATGGCGATGCCGGTGTGGTGGCCGATCAGGCGCACCGGCAGGGCGCAGTAGGCGACGTCCATGCGGATCTGTTCGCAGGTCAAAAGGCCGAGGAACGAGGCGAAGGTCGCGACGTAGGGCATCATGCCCGTGGTGGCGAGGCCGGCGGCGGCCGACACCATGTTCTGCTCGGAAATGCCGAAGCTGACATAGCGGTCCGGGTAACGCGCGGCGAAGCGGTTGAGCCCGTTGGAATATTGCAGGTCGGCAGAGCCGGCGACGATCGGGTGACCGGCCTCGGTCAGCGTGATCAGGCCGTTCGACAGATGGTCGAGGCCGGGATTCTTCATGTTCAGTTCCCGGTAGTGCCAGGAATTCGGCGAGGTCGGTCGCAGATTGGCTTGGGTCATCTCAGATCACCTTGGACAGAATTTCTTGGCGCGCGGCTTCCGCATCGACGGGGTCGAGATAGCCGAGATGCCAGCCGGGCTCGGTTTCCATGTAGGAGACGCCCTTGCCCTTCAGCGTGCGCGCGATGATGCAGCAGGGTTTTTCGCGGGACGCATCGGCCTTGACCCGGCGCAGCAGCGCGGTGAGTTCGGCGATGTCGTGGCCATCGACGACATGCACCTCCCAGCCGAAGGCACGCCATTTCTCGTCGATCGGCTCGATGCCCATCACGTCGTCCACCGCGCCGTCGAGCTGGTAGCCGTTGCGGTCGATGATCGCGACGAGACGGTTGAGCTTGTGGTGGGCGGCGCCGATGGCGGCTTCCCAGACCTGGCCTTCCTGCATTTCGCCGTCGCCAAGCATGACGAAGGTGGTGAAGTCGCGGCCCTGCATGCGCCCGCCCAGCGCCATGCCGAGCCCGTTGGACAGCGCATGGCCGATCGAGCCGGACGAGAAATCGACGCCCGGAACCTTGCGCATGTCGGGATGGTCGCCGAGCGGATTGCCGAGGCGGGTATAGCCGTTCAGCACCTCGGTCGGGATGTAGCCGAGTTCGGCGAGGATCGGGAACAGGCCGACGGCGGCGTGGCCCTTGCCCATCAGGAAGCGGTCGCGGTCAGGCCATTTCGGGTCCGCCGATAGCGACATCACGTCATAGTAGAGCGCGGCGAAGATTTCGGCGGCGGAAAACACCGAGGTGTAGTGGCCCACCTTGGCGATCTCGATGAGCCGGATGGTCTCCAGGCGCACGAACTGGGCGCGGTCCCTGAGCCGCGCGACCTCGGCCTCCGTGGGTCGGTAATCGTTTCTCACTGGCTGCGTCACACGCTCCTCCCTTCCTGTGCCGATCCCGGCAACAACTCCTTGCGATGGGGCGAGATAACATGATATATGATATATGTCACTGATAAAAATGGAGGAGATGACGTGAATCTTGCACTGACACAGGCGGATGTGACCGCGATCCGCAGCCGGATCGCCATCAAGGGACAGGCCTTCATCGACGGCCGCTTCGTCGACGCGGCCTCCGGCGAGACGTTCGACGACATTTCGCCGCGCGACGGCAAGGCAATCGCGCGCGTTGCGGCGGGCGACGCGGAAGATGTCGACCGCGCGGTGAAAGCGGCGCGTCGGACGTTCGAGGCGGGAGACTGGCGCGACCGGTCGCCGAAGGAGCGCAAGAAGGTGCTCCAGCGTTTTGCCGCGCTGTTTGAAAAGCACATGGACGAGCTTGCCGTGCTGGAAACGCTCGACATGGGCAAGCCGGTGTCCGAAAGCCGCAACATCGACGTGAACGTCGTGCTCGATACGCTGCAATGGTATGCCGAGTGCCCCGACAAGCTCTATGACGAGATCGCACCCACCGGTCCCGGCCAGCTCGCCATGATCACGCGCGAGCCGATCGGCGTGGTCGGCGCGGTCGTGCCGTGGAACTTCCCGATGCTGATGGCGACGTGGAAGTTCGCACCGGCGCTCGCCATGGGCAATTCCGTCGTGCTGAAGCCGGCTGAACAGTCGCCACTGACCGCGATCCGGCTGGCCGAGCTTGCGGCGGAAGCCGGCATTCCCGATGGCGTCTTCAACGTCGTACCGGGTTTCGGCCCGACAGCCGGCAAGGCGCTCGGCCTGCACATGGATGTCGATTGCCTGGCTTTCACCGGGTCGGGGGAAGTCGGCAAACTCTTCCTGCAATATGCCGGCCAGTCGAACATGAAACGCGTTTTCCTCGAATGCGGCGGCAAGTCGCCGAACATCATTCTCGACGACGTCCCCGAATTGCGCGTCGCGGCGGAACGGGCGGCCACCGCGATCTGCTTCAACCAGGGCGAGGTCTGCGTGGCACCGTCGCGGCTTATCCTCTCCAAGCGCATTCAGGAGCAGTTCCTCGACATCGTCGTCGAGACGGCGAAGTCGATCCGGCCGGGCGATCCGCTCGATCCCGCGACGAAGCTCGGCGCGCTGGTGGAAAGCGGCCATCGCGACCGTGTCGAGAGCTATATCGCCAAGGGCAAGGCGGAGGGCGCGCGGCTGGTGCTCGGCGGCGACCGGCCGGGCGATACGCCCGACGGCTATTACATCAACCCGACGATTTTTGCCGATGTGCGCAATGACATGACCATCGCGCAGGAGGAAATCTTCGGTCCCGTGCTGTCGACGATCACGGTCGAGGACGACGAGGAGGCGGTGCGTGTCGCCAATGACACGTCCTACGGCCTTGCGGCGGCCGTCTGGACGCGCGACCTGTCACGCGCCCACAAGATCGCCCGCAAGCTCAGGGCCGGCACGGTCTGGGTGAATTGCTACGATCACGGCGACGCGACCGTTCCCTTCGGCGGCTTCAAGCAATCCGGCAACGGACGCGACAAGTCATTGCACGCGCTCGACAAATACACGGAACTCAAGACGACGTGGATCGAGCTTTGACGCTCACGGGGCGGCTTCGGCCGCCCCTTTCGCTTCCAGCCAGTCGACCATCACGACACCCACGCCGATATCGGCCTGGATGGCGCGGCGTGCGCCTTCCGGGTCGCGGGCGGCCAGTGCACGCAGCACGTCGTAATGGCCATGTTTGCCGCTGACGAGCACGCGGGGAGGGGTGTGGAGGTGATAGAGATGGATGAGCGGCCCCATCTGTGCCCACATGCCTTCGATGGTCGAATAGAGCATCGGCATTTCCGCCGCTTCCGCCAGCTTGAAATGGAACTCGCGGTTGATATGCGAGGCTTCGAGCGGATCGGTGGCAGCTGTCTTGGCAAAATCGGCGTGTAGCGCCTCAAGCACGGCCAGGTCTTTTGCCGAGATCTTGATGGCCGCCTGGGCCGCCGCTTCGCCCTCCAGATGGTGGCGGATGAGCTGTATCTCGCGCAATTCGGAAGCCGTGAGGCTCCGGACCTGGATGGAGGTCGCCGCCCGCATCTCCAGCGCGCGCTCCGTGACGAGGCGGAAGATCGCCTCGCGCACCGGCGTGATGGAGACGCCGAGCTGGTCGGCGAGGCTGGCAATGGTCAGCCGCTCGCCGGGCTCGTAGCGGCCGTCCATCAGGGATGCGCGAATGGTGCCGTAGACCTGCTCGGAGAGGTTTCCCTTGTTGATTTTCGGCAGCTGGCTCATGCGGGGACCCGTGGCGTTTCCTATCCTGGCACTTACGCATCAAGCGTTCGATGGCGCAAGCGGCGCCAGGCCGCGGATGATATCCGAAGCTTTCTCTCCGATCATTATCGCGGTTGCATTGGTATTGCCCGAAATCAGTGTCGGCATGACGGAGTTGTCCACAACGCGCAGATTGCGCAGGCCGTGCACGCGAAGCTCCGGATCGACGACCGACATCGCGTCGCGCCCCATCCGGCAGGTGCCGACCGGGTGATAGACCGTCTTGCCCTTGGAGCGGATATAGGCACTGAGCGCCGCATCGTCGTCCACCGCCTTGCCGGGATAGGCCTCGCCGTCTTCCACGAAATCGGCGAAGGAGGGCTGCGCCAGAATGGTACGGGCGAGCTTCAGCGCCTTCACGGAAAGCCGCACGTCCTCCGGCGCCGTCAGGTAACGCGGATCGACGATCGGATGGGCGGCCGGGTCGGTGGATTTCAGCCGGATTTCGCCACGGCTCTCCGGCCTGAGCACGCAGGGGTTCACGGTGGCGCCGGCGCGTTTGACCTGCTCCTGGTCGCTGTCCATGAAGACGATCGGCACGAAATGCATCTGGATGTTCGGCTCGGCCTCCATGTCATCGACATTCATGAAGGCGCAGGCCTCCGTGACATTCGACATGACCGGCCCCGACTTGAAGAGCAGGTATTGCAGCCCGTTTTTCACGGACCGCAAAAAACTGTCCTCACCGTAATAGCCGTAGCGGCCGGTGCAGAAACGGATGGCGGGAAATTCGAGGTGATCCTGCAGGTTCTGGCCGACTCCTTCCAGCCGGTGTTTGACAGCGATGCCGTGCCGGTTCAGTTCCGCTTCGGGGCCGATGCCGGACAGCATCAGCAGCTTCGGCGTCTGCACCGCGCCGCCGGAGAGGATGACCTCCTTGTCGGCCAGGGCCGTCTCGACCTTGCCGTTGCGGACATATTCGACGCCGCGGGCGCGGTCACCCTCGAAGAGGATGCGGGTGACGAGGCAGCCGGTGCGGATTTCGAGGTTGCCGGTTTTCATGGCCGGGCGCATGTAGCCGACGGCGGCACTGCACCGTCTCCCGTAGCGGGTAGTGGTCTGGTTGAAGCCGACGCCGCGCTGGCGCGTGCCGTTGAAATCCGGCGTGTAGGGAATGCCGGCCTCCTGGGCGGCGCGCACGAAGGCGCGCGTCAGGTCGGTTACCTGGCGCAGGTCGGACACGCCGAGCGGGCCGCCGATGCCGTGATAGGCGTCCGAAAGCCTGTCATTGTCTTCCGCCCGGCGGAAATAGGGCAGCACGTCGCTATAGGCCCAGCCATCGGCGCCGAGGCGTGCCCAGTCGTCATAGTCGCGGCGCTGGCCGCGAATGTAGATGGCGGCATTGACCGAGCCCCCGCCGCCAAGCACCGCGCCCTGCGGCATCACGGGCGCGCGGCCGTTCAGCGCCGGCTGCGCTTCGGTCTTGTAGTGATAGAGAAGGTCCGAATCGAGCAGCTTCACGAAGCCGGCGGGAATGTGGATCAACGGATTGCTGTCGCGCGGGCCGGCCTCGATCACCAGCACCTTTCCCGCATCACCGAGCGCCAGCCGGCCGGCCAGCGCGCTGCCCGCCGAGCCGCCGCCCACAACAATATAATCCGCCATCGCATCCTCCCGGGATTTCATGATAATATATGATATATCTATTGATCTCGGAGAGGATCGTCAATGTGTCTTGGCACGGCCCGTCGGCTGTCGCGGTTACCGCGCGCCCAGCACCCGCTCTTCGAGTTCGGCCATGGAACTGAGCCAGCGCACGCCCTCCGGTGGTGCACTGTGGCTGTGCGGCACGAAGACCGTCTCGATGCCGGCAGCAAGGGCAGCGGCCGCGCCGCTGCCGCTGTCCTCGACGATCAGGCATTCGTGCGGTTCCACGCCGAGCAGGTAGGCGGCGCGGAAATAGCCTTCCGGGTGGGGCTTGCCGAGAAGGACATCGTTGCGGGCGACGGTGACGAGCCCGGGGCGGACGAGGCCGGCGGCCCGGAGGTTCACGTCGACGATGGCGCGGTCGCTGTTGGAGACGACAGCCTGGCGGATGCCGGCCGCGGCGAGGCTGCGCCACGTCGCCACGGCGTCGTCGTAGCCTCTCAGTCTTTCCGCTGCGCGAAAATAATGGTGGTGCTTGCGGCACTCCCATTCCATCGGATCGGCCTGCAAGCCGAAGTCCCGGGCGATGATCGCGTAGATCTCGTCGGCCGAGCGGCCGACGACCCGCGGCTTGAGGTCCGCGGGTGGCAGCAGGCCGGCCTCCTGCATGGCGCAGGCCAGCGCCTCGACCGCGATGTCCTCGCTATCCACGAGGGTGCCGTCCATGTCCCACAAGACTGCTCTGATCATGTTGTCGCTTTCCGTTGCCAATTTTTCATTTCCGGGGGAGGCCGCCTCGCAAGACGGCGTGAGGGCGCGCGCAGATTTCTCTCGACCGCCAGTGCAAAAAATAAAAATCATTTTTTTTGATGTTGCACAATAACGAATTTCATTCTATCTGTTGGTCACGGTAGGAAATTCGATGGGAGGGGAACATGGGTTTGACCGGAGCGGAGGTGGTGAAGCGGATTGCGGCGGCACGCATCCTGCCTGTCGTTGTGCTGGAGCGGGCCGAAGATGCGGCTCCGCTGGCGCGTGCCCTGGTCGATGGCGGGTTGCCCGTCGCCGAGGTGACGTTCCGGACGGCAGCGGCGGCGGAATCGCTGCGCCGCATCCGCGCCGAGGTTCCCGACATGTTGCTCGGTGCCGGCACGGTTTTGACGGGCGAGCAGCTCGACATGGCCGCGGAAGCCGGCGCGCAATTCATCGTCACACCGGGTTTCAATCCGGCCATTGTCACGGCGGCGCAGGCGCTTGGCCTGCCGATCGTGCCCGGCATCAACAACCCGACCGGCGTCGAGCAGGCCATGTCCTTCGGGCTCGAAGCGGTCAAATTCTTTCCGGCCGAGCCGAGCGGCGGCGTGCCCTTCCTCAAGGCGCTGACGGGGCCTTATCCGGCCATGCGCTTCGTGCCGACCGGCGGCATCGGGGCTGCGAACCTCGCGAATTACCTCGCGCTTCCCGCCGTGCTCGCCTGCGGCGGTTCCTGGATGGTGGACGCGAAGCTCATCCGGGAAGGGCGCTTTGACGAGATTTCCCGGCTCACGGCGGAGGCGGTCGCTCTCGCCCGCACGGCCTGAAACGGTTTCATCGAAAATCTGGACACGCCTCGATCGGGGCACAAAACGGAGGTTCCAATGCCCAGCAATACCCTGTCGGAGGGGCTGTCCCTCAAAGGGAAATCCTGCATCATCACCGGTGCAGCATCCGGGATCGGCGAAGCCGTTGCCCGCATCTATGCCCAGAACGGCGCCAAGGTCGCCATGATCGATTTCGACCGGGAGCGCCTGACGCGCATCGCCGGCGAGATCGAGGCCGACGGCGGCACGGTTCTGCCGATCTATGCCGATGTCTGCGAAGAGGAGACGGTTCGCGCCTTCTTCAAGCAGGTCAACGACACCCTCGGCTCGGTCGATGTGGTGGTCAACTCCGCCGGCCGCGACAGCCTCGCCCCGCCGGTCACTCGCGTGACGCTGGAAGAGTGGAACAAGACGATCGGCCCAAACCTGACCGCCGTCTTCCTCTGCTGCCGCGAAGCCTTCCTCTATATGGAAAAGCAGGCCGAGGGCGGGCGCATCATCAATATGGGCTCCTCCTCGACCCGCGTCGCCTCCGGCCCCGGCCACAGCCCCTACCGCGCCTCCAAGCACGGCATGCTGGGCTTTTCGAAGAACATCCTGCTCGAAGGCAAGGACAAGAAGATCGGCGTCACCGTGCTCAACCCCAGCCACGTCAAGACGCCGATGACCGAGATCATCGACAAGGGCCTCTACGACGGCGACCTCGAAGCCTATGTCGACGGCTGGCTCGACGAGAAGGAAATCAAGGAAGGCATCCATGCCTCCTGCATCGACGTCGACAACGTCGCCTGGCTCGCCCTCTACGTCGCGACCCGCACGCCCGACGTCACCATCCCGACCATCTCGCTCTACCCCACCCACAAGGCGCACCGCTACGGGATGGAGGTGTAAGCCGATGAAGGCCGCCGTGTATCAGGGCAGGGGCCGGATCGCGCTCGAAGAGCGCCCGCGCCCCGTGCCGCAGGACGACGAGGTTCTGATCCGCGTCTTCGCAGCCTCGATCTGCGGCACGGACCTGAAGGTCATCCGCGGCGGCCATTTTCGGGTCGGGGAAAACGACACGCGGGTGCTCGGCCATGAGCTTGCCGGCGAAATCGTCGAAGTGGGCCGGCATGTCGGGCATTGGAAGAAGGGGCAGCGAGTTTCCGCGGTGCCGAACATCGGTTGTGGCCATTGCGAGATGTGCCGTCGCGGGCTCAACAATATGTGCCCCGATTACGAGGCCTTCGGCATCGATATCGACGGCGGCTTCCAGCAATATATGACCGTCACCGCCAAGGCGCTCTATGGCGGCAACCTCTTCGAGATCCCCGCCGGCATGAGCTACGAGGAGGCCTCGCTGGTCGAGCCGCTGTCCTGCTGCTTCAATGCCTGGAAGGACCTTGTGGTGACGCCCGAGGACCGCGTCCTCATTCTCGGCACCGGTCCGATCGCCGGCCTGTTCCTGCAACTGGCGAAGGCCTATGGCGCAAGGCAGGTCATCGTGGTCGGCCGGCGGGCGGAACGGCTCGAAGAGATCGCCCCGCAGGGCGCGACGGATACGGTGGATTCCAGCCGGGTCGACGTGGTGGAGGAAGTGCTGCGCCTGACGGGCGGTCGCGGCGTCGATGTCGCGCTGACCTGCGCCCCGGCGCCGGAATTGCAAGTCCAGGCGATGGCCTGCCTCGCGCGTCTCGGCCGCATGAACGTCTTCTCCGGCCTCAACAAGGGCACCAAGGTCGAGCTCGACACCAACAAGGTGCACTATTGGGGCCTGAAGCTGCTGGGCTCGACCGGGTCGAGCGTCGAGGATTACGCCCGGGCGCTGAAGCTGGTGGAGACCGGCAAGATCCGCGTCACCGACATCGTCACTCATCGCTTCGGCATGGCCGATGCGGTCGCCGCCTTCGACCATGCACTTTCGGGCAAGGGCATGAAGACCATCATCTACCCTCAGGAGGAGAGCCTGCGATGAAGGCGGCCGTTTTGCATGCGCCCGGGGATCTGCGCGTCGAGGACGTGCCCGTGCCGGATATCGGCCCGGACGAGGTTCTCATCGAGGTGAAGGCCGCCGGTATCTGCGGCTCGGATATCGGCCGCGTCATGGTGACGGGCACCTATCGTTTCCCGACCATTCCCGGCCACGAATTTGCCGGCCGGGTGGAGCGGGTCGGCGCCGCGGTCTCGCATCTCAAGTCGGGCGACCGCGTGGCTGTCGCGCCGCTGATGCCCTGCCGCAAATGCCAATGGTGCGAGGCGGGAAAATTCCAGCTTTGCGACGATTACGATTTCGTCGGCTCGCGCAGCGACGGCGCCTTTGCGCAATATCTCTGCGCGCCGGCCACCAACGTGCTGAAGGTGCCCGACAACGTATCCTACGAGGTCGCCGCGACGATCGAACCGGCGGCGATCATCCTGCATGGCATCCACAAGCTGGATCTCAAGCTCGGTGATGCGGTGGCAGTGGTCGGCTGCGGCGCGCTCGGCTATTTTGCCTTGCAGTTCGCGAGGCTTTCCGGCGCCCGTCCGCTGATCGCCATCGATGTGGACGACGACAAGCTGGAACTGGCGAAAAGCATCGGCGCCGACCTCTGCCTCAACCCGACGCGCGACGACGTGCTGGCCCGGGTGCACGAGGCGACCGGCGGCCGCGGCGTCGCCGTGTCGCTGGAATGCGCGGGGTCCGCGCCGGGGCGGGATCTTTCGATCATGGTCGCGGCCAAGCAGGGCGCGGTCATGCTCTATGGCACCGCCTATGGCGACGTCACCTTCGCGGAAAAGGCCTTTGCGAAGATCGTGCGCGAGGAATTGCAGGTGGTCGGCTCGTGGAATTCCTATTCCCTGCCGTTTCCCGGCAAGGAATGGTTTGACATCATCGGATTGCTTGGCGACGGCCGCTTGACGGTCGAGCCGCTGATTACCCACCGGGCGACGCTTGAGGAGGCGCCGTCCATTTTCAAGGCACTGAAGGACCGCAGCTTCGGCAGGTATCACAAGATCCTGTTCAAGCCGAACGATTGACGATGCGGGGGAGGAAGACATGGTTGAGCGTTATGTCATGGCACTGGACGAGGGAACGTCCAGTGCGAGGGCCATCCTTTTCGATCGAGGCGGCAACATCGTCTCGCTCGCACAGCGCGAGTTCCGCCAGATCTATCCGCGGCCCGGCTGGGTGGAGCACGATGCCAACGAGATCTGGGCCACCCAGCTTTCCGTCGCCCGCGAGGTAATGCAGAATATCGGCATCTCCGCCGCCGAGATCGCCGCCATCGGCATCACCAACCAGCGCGAGACCTGCCTGATCTGGGACCGCAAGACCGGCGTGCCGCTGCACCACGCCCTCGTCTGGCAGGACCGCCGCACCGCCGGCATCTGCGACCAGCTGAAGGCGCGCGGGCTCGAACCCTATGTGAAGGAGAATACCGGCCTCGTCATCGACGCCTATTTCTCCGGCACCAAGCTTGCCTGGCTGCTCGACAACACGCCCGGCGCCCGCCGTCGCGCCGAACGCGGGGAACTCGCCGCCGGCACCATCGATACCTGGCTGATCTGGAACCTCACCGGCGGCCGCGCCCATGTGACGGACGCCTCCAACGCCTCGCGCACGCTGCTTTTCAACATCCGCACCGGCGATTGGGACGAGCGCCTGCTTGCTGAAATCAACGTGCCCCGCGCGATCCTGCCCGAGGTGCGCGATTCCTCCGATGTCTATGGCCTCACCGACCCCGACCTTTTCGGCGGCGAAATCCCCGTCGCCTCCTCGATCGGTGACCAGCAGGGCGCGCTGTTCGGCCAATCCTGCTTCCACACCGGCATGGTCAAGGCGACCTATGGCACCGGCGGCACGCTCTTGATGAACACCGGCAGCCAGATCCGCACGTCCGACAACGGCCTGCTGACCACGGTCGCCTGGCGGCTCGGCGGCAAGCTCGAATATGCGCTGGAGGGCACGTTGTTTTCCGTCGGCTCGGTGGTGCAGTGGCTGCGCGACGAGTTGAAGATCATCCACAGTGCTTCCGAGACGGAAGCGGCGGCGATGGACGTGCCGGACACCAACGGCGTCTACATCGTGCCGGCCTTCACCGGGCTTTCCGCGCCGTTCTGGGATCAATATGCCCGCGGCACCATCGTCGGCATCACCCGCGGCGCCAACCGCAACCATCTCATCCGCGCCTCGCTGGAATCCATGGCCTACCAGATCCGCGACGTCATCGACCGCATGGAGGCCGATTCCGGCATCGCGCTGGCGGAACTGAAGGTGGATGGCGGTGCTGCGATGAACAACTTCGTTCTGCAATTCCAGGCCGACCAGCTCGGCGTGCGCGTGCTGCGGCCCAAGGTCATCGACACGACGGCGCGGGGGGCTGCTTTCCTCGCCGGCTTGGCGGTCGGCTACTGGAAGGACCAGGCCGAACTTCACACCGCCTTCGCCCTCGACAAGGCGTTCGAGCCGACCGTCGAACGCGCGATCGCCGACACGCTCTATCGCGGCTGGTGCCGCACCGTGGACCGGTCGCGCGACTGGGCCGAACACGACTAGGAAACGTTCGTCATGACCTACACACCAGCAAGCCGGCGCACGATGTATTTCATCGGCGTGACCACCGGGAAATCCTCGATCATGAAGGTCTTCCCGGCCTGGTCGGCGCATCTCGGCCTCGATGCCGAGATGAAGGGCATCGACTTCGAGCCCAATTCGGAGCCATCGACCTATCGCGGCGCAGTGGATTTCATCAAGCACGACCCGCTGTCGCTTGGCGCGCTGGTGACCACCCACAAGGTCAACCTGCTCAAGGCCTCGCGCGATCTCTTCGACGACCTCGACCCCTATGCCGAAACCCTGCACGAGATCAGCTCGATCTCCAAGCGCGGCACGCGTCTCGCCGGCCATGCCAAGGACCCGATCACCGCCGGCGCCAGCTTCGAAGCCATTGCCCCGGAAGGGCATTGGGCCAAAACGGGCGCGACGCTCTGCATTCTCGGCGCCGGCGGCTCCTCGCTCGCCCTCTCGCTCTACCTGCACAACAAGAAGCGCGCCGGCGGCGACACGCCGCAACGCATCGTCGTGACCGCGCGGCGCGAGGCTTCGCTGGCCGAGATGCGCCACGTTCACGAAGACATCGGCTTTGCCATCCCCATCGAGTATCGTCTTGCGCCGACGCCCGCAGAGGCCGACGCGGTGGTGGCCGACCTGCTGCCGGGCTCCATGGTGGTCAACGCCACCGGCCTCGGCAAGGACGGGCCGGGCTCGCCGCTGACGGACGCGGTCCAGTTCCCGCAGGACGGGCTCGTCTGGGAATTCAACTATCGCGGCGACCTCGTCTTCCTCGACCAGGCACGCGCCGCAGCCGCAGATCGCAACCTCACGGTTCATGATGGATGGGTCTACTTCATCCACGGCTGGACCCGCGTCATCGCGGAAGTTTTCGACATCGACATCCCTATGTCCGGGCCGGCCTTCGACGAACTGAGCCGCATCGCCCGCGACGCCACCGCCTGAAAGGAACAGGACATGACCGTTTTGCCAAGCCTGCATGAGTTCAACCTCAACAACGGCCTTAGCTCCACCCGTGAGCCGATCCGCCGCACGCTCTCCAAGATGAAGGGCATGTTCCACGACGAGGCCGCCTTCGACGCGCAGCTCGCCAGGGGCGACAGCCTGCTCTACGAATTCTACGACATGGGCGTTCCCGACAGCGAGAAGGACGTCGCCTACGGCACATCGATCACCTATCCCGGCAAGGTGGGCGACGAATACCATATGACCAAGGGTCATTTTCACACCGTCATCGACACCGCTGAGGTCTACTACTGCCTGCGCGGCCACGGCTACATGATGATGGAGACGCCGGAAGGCGAGACGCAGTGGCTGGAATTCCTGCCCGGCAAGGCGGTTTACGTGCCCGGCCGCTGGGCGCACCGCTCGATCAACGTGCACCCGACCGAGCCGCTCGTCACCTTCTTCGCCTTTCCCGGCAATGCCGGCCACGACTATGGCACGATCGAGAGCAAGGGGTTTCGCAAGCTGATGGTCGAGCGCGACGGCAAGCCGACCGTCATCGACAATCCCCGCTGGAACGGCTGAGCGGACGAGGCCGATGACCGGTAAGATCGCCGTCACGCCCCGCTCGCTCTCCGGCGCGGGCCATCCCGTCCTGTCGCGGCTCGTGGAGCAGGGTTTTGAAATCGTCTATCCCGCGCCGGGCAAGATGCCGTCGGAGGAGGACCTGCTGCGCAGCATTCCGGGCTGCGTCGGCTGGCTTGCCGGCGTCGAGCCGATCAGCCTGCGCGTGCTCGATGCGGCAAGTGGCCTCCGGGTTATCAGCCGCAACGGCACGGGCGTCGACAATATCGACATTTTCGAAGCCGAAGCGCGCGGGATCACGGTGGAGCGGGCGATGGGGGCGAACGCCCGCGGCGTGGCCGAGCTTGCCATCGGCCTGCTGCTCGCCGCCTCGCGCCATATCCCCTGGTCGCACCAGCATCTGAGCAAGGGGGAATGGCGCCGGCGCATCGGCTGCGAGGTGAAGGGGCGCACGCTCGCCGTCATCGGCTGCGGCGCGATCGGCCGCGAAGTCGCCGACATGGCGCTCGGCGTCGGCATGGAGGTTGTCGGTTACGACCCCTATCCCGACGCGGCCTTCGTGCGGCCGGGCTTCCGCTATATCGGCCTGGAAGAGGCGCTTTGCGGGGCGGATGCCGTGAGTTTCCATTGCCCGCCCGGCGAAAGGCCCATGCTCGATGTCGCGATGTTTTCCCGCATGCGCAAGGGCGTCATCGTCGTCAACACGGCGCGGGCGGAACTCATCGATGACGGCGCCATGCTGGCGGCGCTCGAAAGCGGACAGGTCTCCACGCTGGCGACCGATGTCTTCCACCAGGAACCGCCCTCGGCCTCCGCGCTGCTCAGCCACGAGCGGGTCATCCTGACGCCCCATGCCGGCGGCTTCACCGAGGAAAGCGTCGACCGCGCCACCAGTGTCGCCGTCGACAATCTTTTGAAGAACCTGGTGTGCCCATGAGCATCCTGGAGACCCGCCCCCTTGCCAGCGTCGATCGCCTTGAACCGGGCGAGGGCGCAACGCTGGCCTGGCTGGGGCAGGCGGGTTTCCTGATCGCTCAGGGCGGATTGCGCATCGTCATCGATGCCTACCTTTCGGATTCCCTTGCGGAAAAATACCACGGCACACGCTTTCCGCATACGCGCATGACACCGCCGGTCATCGCGCCCGGCAATCTCACCGGCATAGACTGGCTGCTCTGCACCCATGGCCACACGGACCATATGGACCCCGGGACGATCCCGGCCCTGCTGGCCGCCAATCCCGCTGCGCGTGTCCTCGCCCCGCGGGCGGAACGGGCGCGCGCCATCGAACGCGGCGTGGCGGAGGACCGGCTCGTGCTGGTCGATGCCGGGGAAAGCATCGACCTCGGCGGCGTGATGGCGACCGCCACGCCTGCGGCGCACGAGGACCTGCGCAAGACGGAGCACGGCCATCTGTTTCTCGGCTACGTGCTCACCGGCGGTGGCGTGACGCTCTGGCATTCCGGCGATACGATTCCGTTTCCCGGCCTTGCGGAATGGCTGATGCCTTTTCGCGTCGATCTCGCCCTGCTGCCGGTCAACGGGCGCGATGCGGAGCGCGCGGCGAACGGCGTGCCCGGCAATCTCACGCTGGAAGAAGCGGTGGCCCTTGCCGACGAAATCGGCGCGCGCGCGATGCTCGGCCATCATTTTGGGCTTTTCGATTTCAACACGCTCGATCCCGTCGATGGCGCACGGCGTCTGGCCACCCTCGCGTCGCAGGCGGATGTGGGCCTCGTCGAGACCGGCACGGCTTATCATGTTGCCCCGGTCGCTCGTCTGCCCTTGTCCGTCCTGATCGTCTGCCGCGGCAATATCTGCCGCTCACCGACCGCCGACGGTATCCTGCGCGCCGCCTTGCCGGAGCATCGCATCGACAGCGCGGCCATCATGGACTGGAACGTCGGCAAACCGCCGCATGGCGAAACGACCGCGGTGGCGGCGGGTCGCGGCATCCGCCTCGATACGCTTGTGGCGCGCCAGATCCGAAAGACAGACTTCGAGGAATTCGACTTGATCCTCGGCATGGACGACCACAACATGGCGGCGATCCACGCCCTGCGGCCCAAGACAAGCCGGGCGCGGATCGGACGGCTCGGCGCCTTTTCGGCGCCCGGCGAGGAAACCAGCATCATCGACCCGTGGGGCGAACCCCGCGCGACCTTCGAGGCCGTCTTCGACCAGATCAAGACGGCCTGCGACAGGCTTGCGCAATTCGCCCGCGCGGGCAGCACGACAAACAGGGAGAGGAAATAGAACATGGATTTCGGGATCAACGGCAAGATCGCCATCGTCACCGGCGGCGCCACGGGCATCGGCTATGCCATCGCCAAGACATTTCATGATGAGGGCGCCGTCGTCGTCATTAACGGTCGCGACCAGGCCAAGCTCGACAAGGCCTGCGCCTCGATCGGCCCGCGCGCCCATGGCGTCGTCGCCGACCTGCTGACGCCCGAGGGCGCGACAACGCTTGCAGACTTTGCCGGCAGGCTCGGCCCGGTCTCCTTTCTCGTCAACAATATCGGCGTCTTCGACGTCAACGATTTCTTCGAGGTCAGCGACGAGCGCTGGCGGGAATATTTCGAGCACAACCTGATGACGGCGATCCGCATCTCGCGCATCGTGCTGAAGGACATGCTGGCGCGCAACGACGGCAGCATCGTCTTCATCTCTTCCGAAGCGGCGATCCGCTCCATCGGCAACATGATCCCCTATTCGACGACGAAGACGGCGATGCTCGGCCTCAGCCGCTCGCTCGCCGAATTGACGCGCGGCACCAATGTGCGGGTGAACAGCTACATGCCCGGCAGCACCGCGACGGAATCGGTGGAGACTTATTTCGCCGACCTCGCCGCCCAGCAGGGCAAGACCGTGGAACAGGCGCTCGCCGATTTCTACCGCGACGTCCAGCCGTCCAACCTCACGCAGAAACTGATCGACCCGGCCATGCACGGGCGCGGCGTCGTGCAGTTGATGACGAACAGCGCGATGAACGGCGTCTGCCACCGCGCAGACGGCGGCACCATCCGCTCCATCTTCGGCTGAGGAACACGACATGAGCGGAAAACTCGGCATTCACAGCCTGGTCTTCACCGATGACTGGTCGCCCGCAGCAGCAGAGGCGAGCTGCCGCGCCGCCGCCGAAATCGGTTTCGAGCTGATCGAGGTGCTGCTGTTCGATCCGGCCGCGCTCGACATTCCGTTGACAAGGCGGGTGGCGCGGGAGGCGGGGCTGGACCTCCGCCTCGGCATGGCGCTCGGGCCGGATACCGATATCGCCTCCAACGATCCGGAGGTGGCGCGCCGCGGTGAAGCCAGCGTCGCCCGCTGCCTGGAGATCGCCGCGGAACTGGAGGCACCGGCCGTCTCCGGCATCACCTATGCCGCCTTCGCCAATTATGCGGCGCCGGCAACAAAAGCCCAGCGCGCGCAGGTCGCGGCAAGCCTTGCCCGCCTCGATCGGCGCGCCGGCGAACTCGGCGTGCGCCTGGGCCTCGAACCGGTCAATCGCTACGAGAGCTACCTCGTCAACACGCTGGACGAAGCGGCTGACCTGATCCGCGCCTCCGGCGGCTCCAACCTCTTCATCCACATGGATACGTTCCATATGAATATCGAGGAGGGAGACATCGCGGCCGCCATCCATCGCAATGCCGCGCTGCTCGGCTACGCCCATGTCGCCGACAGCAACCGCGGGCTGCTTGGCGGCGGGCATTTCGATGTGCTCGGCTATTGCCGCGCGCTGGAATCGGCCGGCTATCGCGGCGATCTCACCGTTGAGGCGTTTTCCTCCAAAATGCTCGGCGAGGGGCTGGTCGGCGGCGTGCGGCTGTGGCGGGAGGCGTGGCAGGATTCGCTGGCAGCGGCGCGGGCGGCCTATGATGTCTTGCGCGTGGCGCGGGAAAGTGCGCGGGCCGGGTGCACTGTCTGGTAACAAAAAGGAATTTCATTTTCCCCTCGTTGCAAGCTATAGAATTGCGACGATGCAACGGGAGTGATGGTCCGATGGACAGTTCAGCGGACAACAGGCAATCCATCCTCATGCGGATTCGCTGGAAGGCGGGCTACATGAACCCGGCCTTGCGCCGCATCGCGGACCGGGTGCTGAAAGCGCCGGAAGAGATCAAGTCGATCTCCATCAAGGATCTCGCTCTGCAATGCGACGTCTCGGAATCGACCGTCACCCGCTTCGTGCGCGAGATCGAGGTTCCGAGTTTCCAGCAGTTCAAGATCCTCATCGCCGAGGAATTGTCGCAGGGCACCGCAACGGCCCAGCCGCCCTCCGAACGCCACGTCTATGAGGACATCACCGCCGAAGACGACGTCGGCTCTGTGTTGTCGAAGGTTGCCGCGCGTTATGCGATGACGGTCTCCGACACGCGGGCGGGGCTGGCGGAAAGCGAACTGGAGCGCGCGGTCGCGGCGATCGAGGAGGCTGATGTGCTCGGCTTCTTCGCCATGGGGGCCTCGCTGATCTGCGTGGAAAACGCGCTGCTGCGCTTCATGCGGGTGGGCAAGCGCTGCCTGTTCTTCCGCGACCTCGGCATAAGACAGATCTCCACCTCGACGCTCGGACCGAAATCACTCGCCATCGGCGTCTCCAATTCCGGGCGCACCATCTCGACGGTCGACAGCCTCCAGCAGGCGAAATTGCAGGGCGCGACGACGCTTGCCATCACATCCTTCCCGGATTCGCCGATCGTCCGCCACGCCGACATCTGCCTGTTCACGCCGACGATTACCGGCGTCGTCGGGCCGGGCGAATACCACGAATCCATGGTGTCGAAGATCGCGCAGCTCCAGGTCATTGACGTGCTCTATTCGCTCTACGCCGTGCGCAATTTCGGCCGCGCCATCGAGGGCCTGGAAAAGACCTCCGACGTCACCGCCCTTACCCGTTATTGAAGGAAATCCGATGTCCGACACCGCATTTGCCGCGCGGCTGAAGCCGCGCCTGGCCGTTGCCGACCGCGCCGCGCGCGAAGCCGGCCGCCTGCTGCTCGCCCATTACGGCCGCCGCGAGGGGCTCGCCATCGAGCAGAAGGGGCTGAACGATTTCGTCTCCAACGCCGACCGCGAGGCGGAAGACGCGATCGCCGCCATTCTGACGCCGGCCTTCCCTGGGGATGGTTTTCTGGGCGAGGAGACGGGTGCTTCCGCGGTCGAGGGCGCAGAGTTCATCTGGTGCGTCGATCCGCTTGATGGCACCACGAATTTTCTGAAGGGCGCGCATAACTGGTGCGTGTCCATCGGCCTCTGGTGGAAGGGTGAGCCGGTTCTCGGCGTGATCTACGATCCGCTGCGCGACGAGCTGTTTGCCGGCGCCGAAGGCATTCCATCCTCGATCAACGGCGTGCCGATCGCGGTCAGCACCATCGACAGCATCGACCGGACACGGCTTGGCATCGGCCATAACCACCGTGTTCCGCCGGCCGTCTTTGCCGCCGATGCCGAGCGCCTCCTGTCGGCCGGCGGCAGTTTTTCGCAGGTCGGCGCGGGTGCGCTCATGCTGGCCTACGTGTCGGCCGGACGGGTGGATGGCTATTTCGAGCGCCACATGTGGGCCTGGGATGCAGTTGCTGGTCTTGCCCTCATCAAGGCGGCCGGCGGACGTTTTGCGCCCTATCCGTCCGGTGAGACATCGCTTGCCGCAGGCGGCCTTGTGCTGGCGAGCGGGACGAGCCTGTTCGGCGCGCTTTCCGACCTTTTCGCCATTGCCTGAAGGCAGTCTTCCGATAATCCGAAGACCGGCACTCTTCTCTCCATGGTATTGATCCGACTGGCTTTTCAAGCCAGCCACGGCGCTCGCGCGCCTTCGGATCGATGGGAGAGACTTCATGAAGGACGGAATGTTTGTCTTTGATGCGGCGGTGCATTGCCAGGATTTCAGCGATGGCCAGATCAAGGACGGAAGCGATGGCAGGCGGGTGCGCATCCTGCGCGAACAGCTGACCGGGTTCATCAACCTGACGGGTCGCCGCGGGCCGCCGCCGGAACCGGAAACCTTTTCCGACCCGGATCTCGATTGGGGCGTCGACATGCTGTTCGGCAAGGCCGACACGGACATGGCCTGCGCTTGTTCGGTGCCGCTGTTTTCCCACTGGCGCGCCGGCCTCGGCCCCGTCGAACTCAGCCATGCGCTGGCCCAGAAGGACCCGGCCCGCATCGTGCTGACCGGCGGCGTCGATCCGGTCTATCACGGCCTCGGCCCGGCGCTGAAGGAGATGGAGCGGCAGGTGCATGAACTCGGCGCGGTCAGCTTCAAATTCTACCAGTACCAGTCGCGCGGTTGCGCCTGGCGCGCCGACGACCGCGACATCGCCTATCCGCTCTGGGAAAAGGCGATGAAACTCGGCATCAAGATGGTGCAATTCCACAAGGGGTTTCCGCTGGAACTCGGCCCCGTCGAGGCCTTCAAGCCCAACGACCTGCAATATGCGGCGGCCGATTTTCCGGAGCTGAATTTCGGCATCCACCACCTCGGCGATCCCTATGTCGACGAGACGATCTCCATCGCCAGCCGCTTTGAGAACGTCTATCTGATCCTGCCGCTATGGTTCAACCAGTACTATCTTCAGCCCTACAAGATGCTCCAGCGTCTGGGGGAAGCGCTGCTTTATGTCGGCTCGGACCGCATCTGCTATGGCTCGGAAGCGTTCATCTGGCCGCATGTGCAGACCTATATCGACACGCTCGCCAACCTCGTCATGCCGGATGAGCTTCAGGACAAATACGGTTATCCCGAAATCACCCGCGAGATGAAGGAGAACATTCTTGGCAAGGCCTTCGCCCGCGGCATGGGTATCGACTTGGAGGCCAAGAAGCGCGAACTGGGGCTCGTCTGATGATCGATCTTCACGCCCTTGAAGCCGCGCTCGACCGGGCGCGGCCGCTGGTTCTCGGCCATGGCGGCGATATCGAGATTACCGACATCACCAGGGAGGGCGTCGTGCATGTCGCCCTCTCGGGTGCCTGCCGTGCCTGTCCCAACCTCGCCATGACCTTCGTCGGCCCGGTGCGAAGCTATCTCATGGCTGTCCCCGGCGTGTCGGAGGTGCGTTGCGAGCAAGTGAAGGCCGGGCCGCGTGCGCTGTCGCGGCTGGCGAACCTGCTGCACGCGCATCCTTACCCCGTCGCCTGATCGCAGAATTCATCCATGCAGAAAAGCCCGGAGGATTGGATCCTCCGGGCTCTTTCGTACGCGCGTTTTATTGATCAGGGAATGATCCGCTCGGCGCGCAGCCGGTCGAAGACGTCGATGAAGGACTGTTCGGTGTCCTGGAAATCGGCAAAACCCAGCGCGCGGCTTTTCGCCATGGAGTGCAGGCATTCCATCGGGCGGCCGAGGTCGAGGTCGGTGTGCCACGGCGAGGCAAGGCGGTCGAGCGGGTTCGGCTGCAAACCGTGTTCTGCGACGAGCCTCTCCCATTGCGGGCCGAGCGTGCTCATGCGCTCCGTCAGCGAATTGTATTCACCGGGATAGGCCGCTTCCACGCCAAAATAGTCGGCGATGCGCTGCCACAGTTGCTCCCAGCGGAAGACGTCGCCGTTGGTGGCGTTGAAGGCTTCGTTGCGGGCGTTGGGCTCGGTGGAGGCCCAGACGATGTGTTTTGCGAGCAGGCGCGCATCGGTGATGTCGTTGATGCCGTGATAGGCGGTCGGCGTGCCGGGGAAGACGAAGGGCGCGCCGGTCGCCTTGCAGATCGAGGCATAGGTGGCGAGCGTCGCACCGATGTTCATGAGATTGCCGACGGCATAGCCGATGATCGTGTGCGAGCGGTGCACCGACCAGCCGAAACCATGGCGCGCGGCATAATCCATCGCGATGTCTTCCAGCTCGTAATAGAAGTTCTTCTTTTCCAGCCGCGGGGCGTCCTCCCGGAAAGGCGTCACCGGCGTCACTTTGCCGTAGTCCTCGAAGGGGCCGAGATAGTGCTTGGTTCCGGTGACGACCGCGACGTGCTCGACGGTGCCCGCCGCCGCCAAGCCGTCCAGCAGGGTGCGCAGCATGCCGCCGTTGAGGCGGATGTTTTCGTCCTCGTTGCGGCCGAGCGTCCATGTGCAATAATAGACATGGGTGGGCTTGAGCTCGCCGAGCGTCTTGAGCGCCGCTTCGCGGTCGAGCAGGTCGACGGCGATCGAGCGCATGTAGGATGCGCCGGCCGGTGGTCGGCGGCTGAGGCCGGTGATCTCCCACCCGCCGCTATCTTGCAGGTGTTCGGCCACATTGAGCCCGACAATGCCGGTGGCGCCGGCGATGAGTGCCCGCTTCTGATACATGCTGATGTCTCCTCCATAATGTTCGACCTCGTGTCTGTCATTTCTCGCTTGTGCCGAAAAGCGGAGCACTGGCATAAGTGAGGTGACAAAGGTTCATGAATGGAGACGGATCATGGCCGGCAGGATTTCCGAGATCGAGGTCTTCGTGAAAGTGGTGGAGACGGGCAGCTTCACCGCGGCTGCCGATGCGCTGCATCTGTCTCCATCCGCCGTCAGCAAGATCATCGCCCGCATCGAGACGCGGCTCGGCCTGCCGCTCGCCGTGCGCTCGACGCGCAAGCTGCGGCTGACCTCGGAGGGCGAGGATTATTTTGCCCGCGGCAAGCAGATCCTCAAGGATATTTCCAGCCTGGAGCGCGGCGTGAAGGAGAGTGCCGGCCAGGTCGGCGGCGTGCTGCGTGTCAGTTGCAACGTGCCCTTCGGGCTGCATTGCGTGTCGCCGCTGGTGCCCGGTTTCCTGGAGACCTATCCCGAGATCAGCCTGGAATTTTCGCTTTCCGACAGCACCACCGACCTCATCGGTGATGGCATCGACGTGGCGATCCGCACCGGGGTTTTGACGGATTCCACCATTCGCGCCCGGCGGATCGTCGCGTCGCCACGCAGGGTGGTGGCCTCGCCCGCCTATCTCGATAAACACGGCATCCCGGCCGAGCCGCGCGACCTGCTGGAGCACAATTGCCTGACGCTGGGCTTCAGCCGTAGCTACGGCAAATGGCCGTTCCGCATCGAGCAGGACGGCATTCCCACCCAACTCGATCTTGCGGTAAAGGGCAATCTCAGCCTGGACAATGGCGAGAGCCTGCGGCGGTTCGCGCTGGATGGCGTGGGGCTGGCGCGCCTGTCCGAGTTCCATATCGGCCAGGACCTTAAGACGGGGCGGCTCGTCGCGGTGCTCGATACCTATAATCCGGGCGATCGCGAGCCGGTCTCGATCATCTATGCGGACCAGTCGCCGCTTGCCCCGCGCATCCGAGCTTTCATCGATTATCTGGCCCGGCATATCGTCGCTTAGGATTTGTGACGAAACGTACAGGATCAAATGACCAATCTTCACCGCACCTGGCCGGGCTGTGGTGTTACTTCTTGGATCAGAGGTTCCGCCTGCCCTGAAGGAGGGCGCCCCGCTGCGGGCGCCGGGCATCGGAACCGCCAGGCAGACATGCCTGACAGGAGGATCCGGAATGAATGGTTTGGCCGATCTCAGGATGTTTTCGGAAATCGCCCGCTCGCAGAGCATGGCAAGCGCCGCCAATCGCCTCGGCATGGCGCCGGCGACGATCAGCGGACGGTTGAAGGCGCTGGAGGATCATTACGGCGTGGCGCTGGTGCGGCGCACGACGCGCTCCCTGCTGCTGACGGAGGAGGGCAAGCTGCTGCTGGAGCGGGCAAGGCCGGTGCTGTCGGGCTTTGCCGATCTGGAGCGTGATATGGGTGGCAGGCGCACGGCCGTCTCGGGCGGCCTCGTGCTCTCCTGTGCTGCCGATATCAGCCGCGTACAGCTTCTCTCGTTGGTGCGCAGCTTTTCGCGCGCCCATCCTGACCTGCAATTTTCGCTGCGCTTCGATCCGCCGGGCAGCCTGCATGAAATTCCTTTCGATGCGGCGCTGCGGGTCGGGCCGGTGCGGGATTCGAACCTGACGATCCGGAAATTGTTTTCGATGGAAACGGTGACGTGCGCGGCGCCCGCCTATCTGGCGGAACACGGCGTTCCCGCTCGCCCGGCTGACCTCTGTCGCCATGAATGCCTGCGGCTCGACGGTTCCGGGTTTGCCGGCAATGACTGGGCCTTTCGCGAGGGCGCGGGCACCGTTTCGGTCGGCGGGCGTTTCCGGGCGAGTGATCCCGCGACGCTGAAAAACTTTGCGGTTCAAGGCCTTGGTATCCTGCGCACGGCATTGGCCGATGTCGAAACGGAACTGGCTTCCGGCCTTCTGGTGCCGGTGCTCGGTGCATTTGAGCCGGAGCCGCAGACGGTCTGCCTGCTCAGCGACAGCCGGCGCCGGTTGCCGGCCAGGACGTCGGAGTTCATCGATTTCGCCCAGGCCCATGTCCGTGCCCCGCTTGGCGTGCGGGGAAATCTGGCGATGCCGTCGCAGGGCAGTCTCTGTGAAATAGTGTAAAATTTATTTTCTTGCAAAAGTTATGAAAAGAAATTAGTTCTATCGGCCGAGGCAAGTTCCCTCCGGCCGACGGGGCTGGCGGCCGGGTAGGCCGGATGGAGGGAATGGGCGGACCGCCTGGAGGGGTGGTGCGCCGGGGTTGATCCCCGATTGCCATGGGAGGTTTGGGCAATGGATTATGGTCTGAAAGGCAAGCATGTGCTGGTCACCGGCGGCGCCACGGGCATCGGTCTCGCGGTGGCCGAGGCCTTCGTCGCCGAGGGCGCAAGGGCGACGGTCAGCGGGCTTGCCGAGGCGGAAGTTGCCGATGCGGTCGCGAAGCTCGGCCCCGAGGCGCGCGGCATGGCCTGCGACCTCACCGTCACCGGCGAGGACCTGCGTCTCGCCGATTTCGCGCGGGCCGCAGCGCCCGTGGATTTCCTTATCAACTCCGTCGGCATTTTCGAAGTGCGGCCCTTCTTCGAGACGCGCGACGAGGACTGGTTCCGCTTCTTCGACGTCAACGTGATGACGGGCGTGCGCATGTCGCGGCTGCTGTTGCAGGACATGCTGGCGCGCGGTGAGGGCTCCATCGTCTTCATCAGCAGCGAGAGCGCGGTGAAGCCGCAGGCCTGGATGCCGCATTACGGCGCCATGAAGGCCTGCCTTCTCGGTGTTTCGCGGGCGCTGGCGGAACTCACCCAGGGCACGCGCGTGCGCGTCAACACCATCCTGCCCGGGCCGACCGACACCTTGGCCGTGCGGCGCTACCACGAACAGATCGCCCGCGAAAAAGGCGTCACCCGCGAGCAGGTGGTCGCCGACTATTTCGACGAGACCGAGCCGACCTCGCTCATCCGCCGGATGATCGCGCCGGAAGAGGTTGCCGCCAGCGTGGTGCACCTTGCGGCATCGCCGGCGCTGAACGGCATGGCGATGCGGGCCGAAGGCGGCACCATTCGCGCAATTCTTTGATCTTCAACCGGAAAAGACAATGGCTGACCTTCAGATCGACAACCTGGCAAAGACATTCAAGGGCGGCTTCGAAGCGGTGCGCGGCATCTCGCTCGATGTGGCCGACCGCGAGGCGGTGTTTCTGCTCGGTCCGTCCGGGGCAGGCAAGACCACCACGCTGCGCCTCGTCGCCGGGCTTGAGGAGGCGGGCGCAGGCCGCATCATGATTGGCGGCCGCGACGTGACGCAATGGACACCGCGCGAGCGCAACCTCGCCATGGTCTACGACAAACACTCGCTGTTTCCGCATCTGAGCGTCTTCGAAAACCTCGCCTATCCGCTGCGCATCCGGAAGATGGCGGAGGCCGAGATCCGCCGCCATATCGCCGGCGTCGCGGAGACGTTGCAGATCGAGAAGCTCTTGGAACGCCGGCCGAACCAGCTCTCCGGCGGCCAGATGCAGCGTGTCGCCATCGGCCGGGCGCTGGTGCGCGATGCGGATGTCTTCCTGCTCGACGAGCCGATCTCCCATCTCGATGCAAAACTGCGCGCCCGCATGCGTGTCGAGTTCAAGCGGCTCCAGCGCGAGTTCAAGGCGACGATGCTCTATGTCTCGCACGACCAGCTCGAAGCGATGACCATGGCCGACCGGATCGTGCTGATCAACAAGGGCCGCATCGAGCAGATCGCGGCCCCGCAGGATCTCTTCGACCGGCCGGAAACGCTGTTTGCCGCGACCTTTGTCGGCGAGCCGCCGATGAATGTCATGAAAGCGGTGATTTCCGAGGCCAATGGCTGCCATTCGCTGCGCGTCGGCGACGCCTATATCGAAGTCGACCATGACTGGATGCAGGACGGCGAGGCGGTAAAACCCGGCGGGAATTATTTGCTGGGGCTGCGCCCGCAGCAGCTTCACCTCTGCCCGCCGGATACGGCGCATCCCTGCCGCGTGCAGGGCACGGTTTTTGCCGTGGAGACGCTGGGCTCGCGGGTGGTCTTCGATATCGAGGTGGAAGGGCAGGTGATCCGCGCCATGACCACGCTCGATGCCGCGCTGAAATATCCGCGCGCGATCGGTGCGGCAATCGCGTTCCGCATCGATCCCGACTTCATCTACCTGTTCGACGCCGATAGCGGCCGTACCGTGCGCCAGGCCCGCTTCACCCGACAAAAGCCGGCACGACTGCACGCCTGACCGGCGTGGCGACGGATACGCATGCACCATCAACTGAGGAGGAGAGAATGAACATCGTGAAATTGAGTGCCGCAACGGCGGCCGGGCTGTCGCTATTGATGCTGGCCCTTCCGACCCATGCGCAGACGGAGGCGCAGAAGGCACTTTCGGGCAAGACCGTGCACTTCCTCGCCCCGTCCATGCCGCAGTTTGCGGCGCTGGCAAAGTTCTTCCCGGAATTCGAGGAGAAATACGGCATCAAGGTCGTCGTCGACGAGGTGCCGTTTGAAAACTACCGGCAGAAATCGCTGGTGGAAATGCAGCAGGGCACGGGCACCTACGACTTCTTCGCGGTCGACGTGATGTGGCTGGCCGAATATGCCGCGGCCGGCTTCCTCGAACCGCTGATGCCCTATGTCAAGAATGCCGACCTGACGGATGCCGACTACGACATCGACGACTTCCTGCCGCGCGTCATCAGCGGCACGGGCGTTTTCAACGACACGCTCTATACGCTGCCGATCGGCGCAGGCCCCGTCGGCACGACCTTCCGCGCGGACGTGGCGGAGAAGGCGGGCTTCAAGCTGCCGGAACGCTTCTCGCCGGAATTCACCACGAAATACATGTATGACGCCGCCAAGAAGGTGAACAATCCCGAATCCAACATGATCGGCTTTGCCAACATTCCGGGCCGCTGGTTCTGGGGTGTCACCTACCTGCCGTATCTCTTCGCCTACCAGACGCCCGAGACCAAGGGCGACGAATATGTCGACAAGGACTGGAAGATCACCATCAACAACGAGCGCACCGTCGCCTCGATCGACTACTTCCTGAGCCTCAAGGAATTCATGCCGGCCGACAGCGCAAACTGGGGCATCGGCGAGGCGACCGCCGTCTACCAGGCGGGCAATGCCTTCGGCACCTGGAACTATCAGGACTTCGTCAAGGGCTTCTTCGAGGATCCCGAAACGCAGGCCAAGGTCGCGGGCAAGAACGTGCACCTGCACACGCCGGCCGGCCCCGATGGCGTGATCGACCCGTGGTTCGGCGCCTGGTCGCTCGGCGTTTCCAAGGACTCCAAGAACAAGGAAGCCGCCTGGACCTTCATGCAGTGGGTGACCTCGAAGGACGTTCAGGCCCGCGCCACCCAGTATGGTGCCGGCCCGTCGCGCCACTCGACCTACAAGAGCGAAACGCTTGCGAAATATCAGCCCTGGTGGCCGGGCGTCTACGAATTCATGCTGAAGGAGACCAATCCCGACGAGCGCGTGCGCGTGCCGGAATGGGCCGAAATCTCAGACATCATGGGCGAAGAGGGCAACCGCGTGTGGATCGGCGAGATCGACAGCAAGACGGCCGCCGCCAACATGGAAAAGCGCATGACCGACGCCATGCGCAAGGGCGGCTACTACATTCCCGGCCGCAACGACCTGCCGAAGCAGCAGTGGCGTGATCTGACCTACTACGATCGCCTGCCGTCCGAGTGGAACTGATCTCCTGAGGGCGCCCGGGCGTGATTTCACGCCCGGGTGCCGGCTGCCTCTCCAACCGCAATTCAAAGGGACTGAGACATGTCGATCTCGGAACGCACCACAACAGCCCCGCCGATGGCGCTTAGCCATAGGGGCATCCTGTCCCGTTTCGGCCCTTCGAACCGAGCGGTCTTCCCCTGGGTGCTGATGGCGCCGACGCTGATCATCCTGTTCGCCATCGGCATCTATCCGTTTCTCTACTCGCTTTACATCGCGAGCCACAACGTCATCCTGTCCAAGCCGTACCTGCCGCGCATCTTCGTCGGGCTCTACCAGTACCAGGCGCTGATCCAGGATCCGGAATTCTGGCATGCGCTGCGCAAGACGCTGCTGTTCACGGTGCAGGCGGTGTTCATCGAATTCTGGCTCGGCCTCGGGCTGGCGCTGCTCTTCCAGCGGCAACTGGCCGGCATCGCCTTCATGCGCGTCTTCATCCTCATTCCGATGATCCTGCCGCCCTTGGTAGCGGCCCTCATCTGGCGCTACATGTTCTATCCCGGCGCCGGCCTGATGACCTATTATGTCGGCGGCATTACCAAGGCCCTCGGCTTCGGCGAAATCCCGTTCCTGTCCGACCCGACGATCGCCTTCCAGACACTGGTTTTCGTCGACGTTTGGGAATGGACGCCGTTCATGTTCCTGATGCTGTCGGCCGGCCTCGCCTCCATTCCGCGCCAGCCCTATGAGGCGGCGGAGATCGACGGCGCCAGCTCCTGGCGGGTGTTCTGGACCATCACCATGCCGCTGCTGCGGCCCGCGATCCTGATCGCCGTCGTCATCCGCACCATGGATGCCTTCCGCACCTACGAGCTGATCGTGATCATGACCCGCGGCGGACCGGGCAACGCCACCACCACCATGAATGTCTTCCTGACGAAGACCGGCCTCGAATTCTTCGATGCATCGAAGGCTGCGGCCCTGTCGCTGATCATGATGATGATCATCATCGTGATGAGCTTCGTGTTCATCCGCGTCTTCCGGTCCAAGACCGAAGTGGCCGAGTAAGGAGAGCCGCCATGAAGCAGCCAACCTACAATATGGAATCGCCCGCAGCGCCGCTGGTGCAGCGCAACTGGTGGGTCTACCTGGTGCTCATCCTCGTCTGCCTGGTCAATTTCGTGCCCTATCTATGGGTGGTCATGACCGGCTTCATGGACGGCGCTTCGGCATCCTCCGCCACGCCCGCCTGGTTCTTCACGCCCTCCCTCGAAGCGTTCCATTACCTGATCGTCGAGAAGGGCATCATGAAGAACTTCTTCAACAGCGTGATCGTCTCGCTCGCCTCGACCTTCTTTTCGGTGACGATAGGCATGTTCTGCGCCTATGCGCTGGCGCGTTACGATTTCACCGGGCGCGACGACGTCTCCTTCTGGGTGCTGACGAACCGCATGATGCCGCCGGTGGCGGTGCTCATCCCCATCTTCGTCACCTTCCAGACCGCCGGGCTGCTCGACACGCTGGCGGGCCTGGTCCTCCTCTACACGGCCATGCAGCTGCCCTTCGTGGTGTGGATGCTGACGGGTTACTTCCGCGACATTCCCCGCCGCTACGAGGAATCCGCCATGGTCGACGGCGATACGTGGTTTGCCGCCTTCCGCAAGGTCACGCTGCCGCTGATGATGCCGTCGATCACGGCGACCTCGATCTTCGTCATGATCCTGTCCTGGAACGAGTTCGCCTTCGCGACCTTCCTCACCAGCACGCAGGCGAAAACCATGCCGCCGGCGATCATGGCCTATTCGATCGGCGCGGACATCCGCTGGAACGTGCTCGGTGCCGCCGTCGTGCTGATCACCGCGCCGCTCATCCTCTTCGTGTTGCTGCTGCAACGCCAGCTGATCAGCGGCCTCTCGCAGGGCGTGGTGCGCAAATGACCTCTTTTTCCAACAGAATGGAACGCCATCATGGCTGATATCGAGATCCACAGTCTGATGAAGCAGTTCGGCGCGTTCAAGGCCGTCGACGACGTCAACATCACGGTGAACGATGGCGAATTCGTCTTCCTGCTCGGCCCCTCCGGCTGCGGCAAGACGACGACGCTTCGCATGATCGCCGGGCTTGAAATGCCGAGCAGCGGGCGCATCGCCATCGGCGGCCGCAACGTCACGTTTCTCCGGCCGCGCTACCGCAATGTCGGCATGGTTTTTCAGGACTACGGCCTCTACCGTCACCTGACGGTGTTCGGCAACATCGCCTATCCGCTGGAAGTTCGGCGGCTGGGTCGTGCAGAGATCGTCCAAAAGGTCGAGGCCGTCGCGCGCACCATGCAGATCACCGAGGTGCTGCAACGCAAGCCCGACCAGCTTTCGGCGGGCCAGCTCCAGCGCGTGGCGATCGCCCGCATGCTGGTGCGCGATGCCGACGTCTTCCTGATGGACGAGCCGATGTCGCATCTCGATGCCCAGCTTCGCGGGCAGATGCGCGCCGAGCTGCGCCATATCCAGAAGACCGTCGGCGTCACCACCATCTTCGTCACGCATGACCAGCTCGAAGCCATGACCATGGCCGACCGCATCATCGTGATGAAGGACGGCGAGATGCTGCAATTCGCCACCCCACGCGAAATCTTCGAGCGGCCGGCGACGGAGTTCGTCGCGACCTTCGTCGGCGAGCCGCAGATGAATATTCTGGACGCCCGCATCGCGCGCCTCGAAGGCAAAATCGTCGCGATGACCGAGCATTTCGCTGTGCCGCTCGATGCCGATTGGGTGGCGCGAAACCGTGTCGCGGACCTCGTCGACCAGCCGGTGCGTCTCGGTATCCGGCCGGAGCATATCGCGATCCGCGAAATGCCGGATGCCGATCACCGCATTGTCGCCGAGCTCTATTCCTTCGAGCCGACCGGCGCGGAAAATCTCTACGTGCTTCAATGCGGTTCCGTCATGGTGACGACCCGCAGCTCCACCACCGAAACGGCCCATCTCTCGAAGGACGAGGGCAGCGCACTTGCGGCCCGCTTCGATCCGAACTGGATCTACCTGTTCGATCCCGCGACCGGTCGCACCATCGCGCAGGCCGCCGGCAGCGACGTTTCGAGAGAGGATATCTGACATGAACCGGTCCAACGTCATCCTTCTCGTCATCCTGGCCTTGCTGCTCGGCTCCTGCACCGTCATGGCCGGCGATGTCTCGCACTGGCCGGCCTCGCTGATCGCCGTCATCGTCATCGTCTCGCTGAAACTCTGGAACGACCGCGCCAAACTTCTCGCCTGGCCGATGGAGTTCCTGCTGGCGGCGGGCGTGTCGATGATCGTCATCAATCTGGCCCGGCTCTACGTCACGCCGCTGCCCTATTGAGAAGGATGATCCCGTGACCAGCCCCGCCCTTGCCGTCACCGCGCTCTCCAAATCCTTCGGGGCCAAACGTGCCGTGGAGGACGCCACCTTCTCGGTGGCGCGGGGCGAGATCACCGGTTTTCTCGGCCCGAATGGGGCGGGAAAGACCACGGTGATGAACATGATCGTCGGGCTCACCGCGCCGGATGCCGGCGCGATCGAGCTGTTCGGCGTGCCGCAGGGCAGCCGCCAGCGGGACCTGCGGGTGCTGTTCGGTTACTTGCAGGAGAAGCCGCGGATCTATCCGGAGATGACCGCGCGGGCTTATCTCCGCTTCTTCGCCGATCTCTATGGCATTGCCGATGCAGGAAGCCGGGTGAAGGAGGTGATCGAACGCGTCGGCCTCACCGCCGCGGCCGACCGGCGGCTCGGCAATTTCTCCCGCGGCATGCAGCAGCGCGCCTGCCTTGCCCGCGTGATGCTGCACCGGCCGGAACTGCTCATCCTCGACGAACCGACGCTCGGCCTCGACCCGAACGGCGTCGCCGACATGCGCGCGATCTTTCGCGAGATGAAGGCGGAGGGCGTGACGCTGCTGTTTTCCTCCCACCAATTGGCGGAGATGGAGCGGGTCTGCGACAGCGTCGTCTTCATGCGCCAGGGCCGCGTTCTGGCGACAGGACGGCCGGGGGAGTTGCTTCCGTCTGGCCTCTCGGCGAGCAGCCTTCAGGTCGAACTCTATGAGACGGCGGCGCAATGCATTCAGGGTATTGCCGCGTTGCCGGGCGTGGCGCGGGCGCACCAGATCGGCCCGCACCGGCTGGAACTCGTGCTGCGCGGTTTGCCCGATGATGGGCGGGATGCGCGGGCGCATGCGGTCCGGCTGCTTTCGAGCGCAGGATACACCGTGCTCTCGGTCGATGCGGCCACGCCATCTCTCGAAGACATCTTTATCGGTTTGACCCGGCCGGAAAGCCTGGTCCGGCAGGAGCCCGCAGGGCTCGTTCATTGAAAGGAAAAAGACCATGGACCTCGGCTATCGCGACAGGCGCTGCCTGATTACCGCATCCACCGGCGGCCTCGGCCTGGCCATTGCGACGGCCATGGCACGCGAGGGCGCGACCGTGGTCATCAATGGCCGCAGCCAGGACACCATCTCGAAGGCCGTCGCGCGCATCCGGGCAGAGGTGCCGGAGGCGCGGCTGGAGCAGGCCGTCGGCAACTCCGGCACGAAGGAGGGCTGTGACGAACTCATCGCCAACTGCCCCGATGTCGACGTGCTGGTGGTCAATCTCGGCATTTACGAGGCCGTCGATATCTACAAGGCCGGCGACGACCGCTGGTATGCTCTGATCGAGGTTAACGTCATGAGCGGCGTGCGCCTCGCCCGGCACTACCTGCCGAAAATGCTGGCGCGCAACAGCGGCCGCGTCGTGTTCATGGCAAGCGAATCCGGCATCAATCCCGCGCCTGAAATGCCAGCCTACAGCGCCACGAAGACCATGCAGCTATCGCTTGCCCGTAACCTTGCCGAAACGACCAAGGGCACCGCCGTCACCGTGAATTCCGTGCTTCCCGGCCCATGCAGTACCGAAGGTGTGGCGGATCTCATCGCCGGCCTCTATCCCGGCGTTCCCACACCCGAGGCGGAGCGGCGCTTCGTGGCGGAAAACCGCCCGACCTCGCTGATCCAGCGCCTGTCGAAGCCGGAGGAGGTGGCCGATTTTGTCACCTTCCTCGGCAGCACGCGCACCGGCATCGTCAATGGTGCGGCGCTCAGGATCGACGGCGGCCTGATCCGCACCGTCATGTGACCGGCCGCGCCATGGAGCACGTTCGCCCGCCCTACATTTCCCCGCGATTGCGCCCGCCCGGCCTGGGGCGGCAGACCTTCCTGCTGGTGCGTCGGGAAGTCGCCGCCAAGTTCGCGTCGGTGTGGTTCTGGCTGGTCGCGAGCGCGCTCTGCCTTATGGCGTACGTTTACGGTTCCGGTTTCGCACGGACCTTCGAGACGGAGTCCGTCGTGGTGACGGCCGATCCGCTGGCTGGCTTGAACACGCTGGTGGTGGCCTTTCTCGGCCTTGTGCTGGGGCTGCGGCTTGCGGGTTCGCTTAGCTGGGAGCGCGAGCACCGCACGCTCGAAGTCCTGCTGGTCGGCCCGGTGCCGTCGAGCGTGGTCGTGCTCGCGAAATATCTCGCGGAACTGCTGGTGCTCGCCGCACTCGTCGCCGTCTACTGCCTCTATCTCGCGGCTGCCCAGCCGCTCGGCGCCGGCGTGACGGGGGCGGGGGATTTCGCCGGCATCCTCGAAAACGGCCTGTTCGTGCTGCCGGTCATGGCGATGGGGCTTGCCGTTTCCGGCATGACCGCGTCGGTGCGCATGGCAGTCGTGCTCTATCTCGCGCTCGTTGCGCTGCTTGCGACCTATGAGGTGGTGCTCGGCCTGCTGCGGACGATGCCGGCGGACAGCATGAGCCTGTTTTCGCTCTATCTGCGGGCGCTGCTGGAAGCTGCAACTCCATTGCTCCACGCGCTCTCGCCCGTGGCCGGCATCGCCTTCCTGGCCGAGCGGCTCGTCACCCAGCAGGCGCTCCCGCTGTCGCAGTCCCTTGGCGTCGTCGTGCTGACGGCCGGCCTGCTGCTCTTCGCCTGTATCGCCACCAGAATGAAGGGGCCTTAGTCATGCGGAGATTGCTTGCTATCCTCCTTCTGTGCCTCTCCTCCGCCAGCGCCGCGGAAGCGATCGAGCCCGAGCGCAGAGACGCCGTCATCGTCACCGGCCGCGTCTGGGACGGCTTTACCTTCAAGGACATGTTCCTGCCGTCGCAGGCCGGGACGCTGCACCTGCTCGCCGGCCAGGACAGCGCCATCTCCTTCGTCGAGACGCAGGAATATTACTGGCCGCTCTCCCGGCAGGTCTATGTCGACCTTGAGAAGAAACGGCGGGAGGTGAACGGCGTCCTCACGATCACGCGCGACGGCAAGACCGTCGCCGAGGTCGGTCCTTCTCCCTATGTCATCCTCTATCCCAAAGGCGCCCTGAACGGTAACGGCCAGCTCCTTTGGGGCGCGGAGGCCATGAGGGCCTACAGCGCTTACCAGCAAGATGAGCGAACCTTCGCGCGCCGCTATGTCGAGGCCGAAGCGCAACAGCGTGTCTATGAGCGCAAGCTCCTGGAAGCCGGCGCGGCGCGGCTGCGCGGTGCGCCGGTCGAGGTCATCGAAGCGCCCGATCCGCTGCCCAAGCCGAGCCTCAAGCTGGTAACGGCGCCGGCTGCGGCCTATCGCGTTGCGCTCGCTGCCGGCGCATACGAAATGGCGCTCTCCGTCGAAGGCGTGCTCGTGCCGGGCACCGCGCGCAGCCTCGCCGTAGGCGACATGGCCGGCCGCCGGGTGACCGTCGCGGATGTGGTGCCCGAAGAGCGCTGGACGCGGCCCATCGCCACCAACAGTGCGGACATGCGCATCTTCGCCCGGCCGGGCTCCACCTTCTATCTGACGCTCTCCGAGGCGGATCGTTTCGACGAGACGGAATACCTGCCGGTCGTCTCGCCGCAGCAGGATGCGGTTTCGGGCCGAAACGTCTGGATCCGCCGCGCGGCATCACCGCTCGACAGCGTCGCCGCCCGCTTCACCGAGACGCAGGACCTGCCGCTCGCCCGCCTGAAGGTGGTGCAAACGGAAGGCTCCGGCTTCGGCTACCAGGTCCGCGCCGCCAAGGAAGGCGAAAAGGAAGACTTGAAAGCCTTCGCGGTCTCGGTGCCTGCGGAGGCCGGTGTATCGCGTGGCGAAATCCGCTCGGAAGGAGAAGGCCCCGCCGCCTTTCACCGCGAGATCGTGGTGGTCCAGCCCCGCAACGACGGCCTCGCCCTCAGCCTCGCGCTTCTGCCTCTGCTCGGCTGGATCGCACCAAAAATCCTTCGCAGAACGGCGGGCGCCAAGGCATAATACCGAGCGTTAGGGCTGTTGTGCCTCTTCTGCTATCAGGCGTTCCAACCGTCCTATCAACAGATCCAGCGTTTCGACGAACGCCCCCAGTTTCTCAGCGCTCAATCCCGCGAACAGGGATTGCCTGGGCGTTCAACCAACGGGAAAGAAAGTGGACTATGAGAGCACTGAGATTTACCGCATCTCCGACGGGAAGATCGCGGAGGAGTGGATTTGCTCTGATACGCCGACCCTGATGGCTCAGATTGGTGGCCGGGGCTTTTCGATAGGCAAGCTTGCCGCAATGTGGCTTGCCGGCTACCGGATGTGGTTCGCATTGGCTCTCGGGATCGCGCTGGGCGCGCTATCGTTGGCGCTTTTGCGCCTCTCCTGATCTTGCACAGAAACCCCCGGACGCTCGCGCATCCGGGGGGTTTTCCTTCTCAGTGATTACTTCGTGCCGTTTGCCGCATCCTCGATCAGCTTGGCGACGGCTTCCGGCTGGGAGACGTAGACGGCATGGCTGCCGGCCTGGTCGACGGTGGTGGCGCCGGCACGCTTGGCCATGTTGCGCTGCGCTTCGACCGGGATCATGTGGTCTTCGGTGGCGACGAGATACCAGCTCGGTTTTTCTTTCCAGGCAGGAACCGTCACTTCGCCCGCAAGCGCCTCGACACCCCACGGAACCTGCGAGTCGGCCATGAAGGCGGCCACTTCGGGGTCGACGTCAGCGGCAAAAGCTGCGGCAAACTTTGCCTTGTCGAGGAAGAGAAAACCATCCTGCGGCGGCAGGATCGGCGGAACGGCAGCGCCTTCTGGCGGATTGGCGATGAGCTTGGCGATGGATTCGCCGGCATCCGGGGCGAAGGCGGCGATATAGACGAGACCCTTGACCTTCGGGTCCGTGCCGGCCTCGGAGATGACCACGCCGCCATAGGAATGACCGACGAGGATGACGTCGCCCTCGGCAGCAGCGATGGCGCGCTTGGTGACGGCGACGTCGTCGCTCAGCGAGAGGGTGGGGTTCTGTGCAATAGTGACCTTGTAGCCGTCCTTCTTCAGGACATTGTAAACGCCCTGCCAGCCGGAGCCATCGACGAAGCCGCCATGGACGAGCACGATGGACTTGGTGGGGGTGGGCTGGGCATGGGCGGCGGGTACGGCAGCGGCGAAAGCGAACAGGGAAGCGGCGGTAGCGAGCACGGTGTTGGTGATGGACATTTGTATCTCCTTTTCTTGGCGCGACAATCGTTATCGCGATAATCATTAGATATCCGCAACACTGATCATTGTCCAGATGTTTTTATCGCGATATCTATTTTTGTGGTAAGATGTCTTCACGCATCCAGAACCGACCTCACAAATCAGGAGTTCCGCAATGCCCGATTTCGAACCGATCCCGCTGGATAGCCAGCTTTGTTTCTCGCTCTATGGCACGACAATCGCCATCAACCGCGCCTATAAGCCGATGCTAGACGCACTCGGCATCACCTATCCGCAATATCTCGTGCTGAGCGTCCTTTGGGAAGGCGATGGCCAGACGATCACGGCACTCGCCGACCGGCTGGCGCTGGAACCGAGCACCATCACGCCGCTCGTCAAGCGACTCGAAGCAGCGGGCTTCGTGCAGCGCCAGCGCTCGACAGTCGACGAGCGGCTGGTTGGCGTGCATCTCACCGACAAGGGCCGGGGTCTGCAGGCGCAGACCGGCTGCCTGACAGAAACCTTGCTGCAACGCTCCGGCATGACGGTCGACGAGATCATCGCGCTCAACACTCGCATCCAGGCGCTGCGCACCGCGCTCACGACCTCGGCGCCAGGTTGATGGAGCGAGGTCGGTTCTGCGCGGATGGTGTTTGATTGGAAAAGGAAATCAATTCCCCCGCTTTGTGAATTGGAGGTAATCACCGGCATGGGCTAGCTTTCGATCATCGGATGAACATTCGCATCCGAATGGGAGGAGAGCCTATGCTGGATGTGACGTCGCCTGACGGCCGGACTTTTGCCGAGCGCCTGCGGGCCGGGGAGCCATGCTATTCGCTGGGCATCCGCACCGCCCGTTCGGTGGATTTCGTGCGCATGGCGGCAAGTTCCGGCTATGACGCCATCTGGATCGATCTCGAACACAGCACCATCCCACTCGATACGACGGCCCAGATGACGGCGACGGCGCGCGACCTGGGGCTCGAAGCCTGGGTACGGGTGCCGGAGGGCGATTTCGGCGTGATCGGGCGGGTGCTCGATGGCGGCGCCTCCGGACTGATCATCCCCCAGGTCGAGACGGCCGAGGATGCGCGCAAGGCCGTCAGCTATTGCCGCTATCCGCCCGAAGGCAGCCGGTCGCACAATGCGCTCACGTCTCCCTTCGGCTTCCGCAGAATGGATGGCAAGGTGAGGGCCGCGGCCGCCAACCGCTCGGTCTTCCTGCAGGTCCTGCTGGAATCCGCCCATGCCATCGACAATATCGATGCGATCGCCGCCGTCGACGGCGTGGACGCGATCGGGCTCGGCCTGAACGATCTTTCCGCGAACCTGAACATTTTTGGCGACGTGCGTGCGGAGGCGATCACCACGCTTTGCCGTCGGGCCATTGAGGTTGGCGCGAAACACGGCAAGCTCGTGATCATCGGCGGCCTCCAGGGGCCTGATCACTACCGCGAACTGGTCGATCTCGGCGCCGCCCCTTACGTCTTCGCGGCCATAGATACCGACATCTTCGTCGACGTTCTCGACCAGCGCATCGCCCGGTGGCGTGCCGCCATCTCCGCCTGATTCTTCACGACCATTGCAGGGACTATTTTCGATGACTGAACCGCTGACCTCCGAACCCATGCTGCCACTTGCAGGCCTCACCCGGCCTTCCTTCGAGGTGCCGAAAGGCGCTTGCGACGCGCATATGCATGTCTTCGGGCCGGAATCGCTTTATCCGCATGTGCCGAAGCCCCATTACACGCTTCCCGACGGCAAGCTCGATCATTTCCACGAGTTGATGACGGTGCTGCATCTCGAACGCTACATCATCGTGCAGCCGAGCTTTTACGGCACGGACAATCGCTGCATGCTCGATGCGCTGAAGGTGGCCGGGCAACGCGCGCGCGGCGTCGCGATGGTGGAGGACGATGTGTCGTCGGCCGAGCTGGAGGCCCTGCACGAACAGGGCATTCGCGGCCTGCGCCTCGATCTCTTCAAGCGCGCAGACCGGCCGATCGCGGAGATCCAGGCCTATATCACCGCGATGGCGGCGAAGATCGCGCCGCTCGGCTGGCACCTGCAATTCTACGTGCCGGGCCGCGTCGTGCGCGACCTGATCGGTTTCCTCGGCACGCTGACCGCCCCCTACGTCATCGACCACATGGGCTACATGATGGAGGAGGACGGGCTGACGGAGAGGGATTTCCAAAAACTTTTGACGTTGATGACGGAGAGCCATTGTTACCTGAAGCTGAGCGGCCCCTATCGCGTCGCCAAGGACAAGGGCTACGGCGCCGTCGCCCATGTGGCGAAGGCGATCGTCGAGACGGATGCGAGCCGCGCCATCTGGGGATCGGACTGGCCGCACATCCCGAAATCGGGCCGCGACACAGGCGAATTGCTCAATCTTCTCGTCGAATGGGCGCCGGATGCCGCCGATCGGCAGAAAATCCTCGTTGACAACCCAAACAGGCTCTTCGGCTTCGAATGAAGGACCGGCATTGATACCGGCTGGCAGGGCACGCAGATGTATATAGGATTACCCAGCATAGCGGCCATGGAACACAACGCGACTGAGGCCGGAACCATGCAAGCACGACCGGATGCCGCGGCGGAACCGCTTCTCTCCGTCCGCAATCTCAACGTTCAGTTCCGTTCGAACGACCGGCTGCTGCATATCGTGCGCGACGTCAGCTACGATGTGCGGGCCGGTGAGCTGGTGGCGCTGGTTGGGGAATCCGGCTGCGGTAAGTCCGTCTCGTCGCTCGCGGTGATGCGCCTGCTGTCCGATCCGACGACGACGCGGTTTTCCGGCGAGGTGCGCCTTGCGGGGCGGGATTATCTGCGCCTGCCGGAAAGCGAGATGCGGCGGCTGCGCGGTCGCGACATCGCCATGGTGTTCCAGGAGCCGATGACCTCGCTCAATCCGCTGATGACCGTCGGCCGCCAGATCATGGAACCGATGTTGGAACACCTGGACATCGACCGCGCCGCCGCACGCGAGCGGGCGATCGACCTCCTGAAGCGGGTCGGCGTGACGGATCCGAAACGGCGCATGGACCAGTATCCGCACGAGTTTTCCGGCGGCATGCGCCAGCGCGTCGTCATCGCGATTGCGCTGTCCTGCAATCCCAAGGTCATCATCGCCGACGAGCCGACCACAGCACTCGACGTCACCATCCAGGCGCAGATCCTCGATCTCCTGCGCGCTCTGGTGAAGGAGACCGGCGTCGGCCTCGTGCTGATCACCCATAATCTGGCGCTGGTGGCGCGCTATGCCGATCGCGTCAACGTCATGTATGGCGGCAGGATCATCGAATCCGGCACGGTCGAGGATGTGCTGCGCCAGCCGCGGCATCGGTATACGGCGGGCCTGCTAATGGCCGTCCCGCGGCTCGACCTGCCGCGTGCGGCGCGGCTGCACACGATCCCCGGACAACCGCCGAGCCCGGCGCGTTTCCCATCCGGCTGCGCCTTCAGCCCCCGCTGTGGCGCGGCGACAGCGGCCTGCGGCAGTGTGCCGGCCGATACGGTCACCCGCGACCGGCGCTATGCCTGTTTCCATCCGGTCGTCGATGTGCTGCCACAGGAGGGAGAGCATGCGGCGGCAGGTGCCGAGCACACGTTTGGCACGACAGTGCTCAGTGTGCGTGGCCTGACGCGCCACTTTCACCTGAAGCGCAGGGCAGTGGTGCGTGCGGTCGAGGATGTGTCTTTCGACATTCCGCAGGGCGGTACGCTCGGTCTCGTCGGGGAATCGGGTTGCGGCAAGACGACGGTGGTGCGCACGCTGCTGAGGCTTCAGAGCGCCACCTCCGGCCGTGCCGATTTCGCGGGGCAGGACATCCTGTCGGCGGGCAAGCGGGATCTTGTCGCGCTGCGGCGGCAGATCCAGGTCGTCTACCAGGACCCGTCCACCTCGCTCAATCCCCGTCACCGCATCGCCTCCATCCTCGCTGAGCCGCTCTTGGTGCACGGCCTTTGCAAGTCACAGGGCGAGGCCCGGGCGCGCGTCGAGGAACTGCTCGGCCTGGTCGGCCTGCCGGCGGAGATGGCGGAGCGTTATCCGCATCAGATGTCCGGCGGGCAGCGCCAGCGCGTCGGCATTGCGCGCGCGCTTGGCATGAACCCGCGGCTGATCGTCTGCGACGAACCCGTCTCGGCGCTCGACGTGTCGATCCAGGCGCAGATCATGAACCTGCTCGCCGACCTCCAAGCGAAGCTCGGCCTTAGTTACCTTTTCGTCGCCCACGATCTCGCGGTCGTGCGGCATATCTCCGATGTCGTGGCGGTGATGTATCTCGGCCGGGTCGTCGAGACGGCGACGCGCGCCGAGCTCTTTTCTACGCCGCGCCATCCTTATACCCGCGCCCTGCTTGCGGCCGTGCCGTCTTTCGCGGCGGATGCGGGGCAGGGGCCGGAGGCGAAGATCACCGGCGAGCTGCCGTCGCCGCTCAATCCGCCGAGCGGCTGCGTCTTCCGCACGCGCTGTCCGATGGCGGTGGAGGCGTGCGCGAAGGTCGTACCACCGCCCGTCGCCTTTTCCGATACCCACCGCGTCGCCTGCATAAGGGTCTGAGATCATGCTCCAGTTCATCGGCAGACGCCTGCTTCTGGCCCTTCCCACCCTTCTCGGCGTGGCGACGCTGACCTTCTTCATGCTGCATGTGCTGCCCGGCGATCTCGTCGAGACGATGCTGCGCGCCGAGGGCGGCAATCCATCGGTGGAGCTCGTCGCCGCCGAGCGCGCCCGCCTCGGCCTCGACCAGCCGCTCATCGTGCAATATTTCGAGTTCCTGAAGGGGCTGGCCGTGCTCGATCTCGGCCAGTCACACTGGACCGGCAAGCCCGTCGCGGAGGAAATCTTCTCCCGGCTGCCCGTCACGTTGGAAGTGGCCGCACTCAGCATGATCGTGGCGATCGCGCTCGCCATCCCACTCGGCACCATCGCCGGCATGTATCCGGGCAGCACCGTCGACTATGCGATCCGCTCCTTTGCCATTGCCGGCATCGCGCTGCCGTCGTTCTGGTTCGGCATGGTCGTGGCGCTTGCCATGCTGTGGTATTTCAACTGGCTGCCGCCGCTCGGCACCGCCTCGCTGTTCAAGAACCCGCTGACGGCGCTGCAACAGCTCATCCTGCCGGCCATTGCGGTCGGCTACCGCTACTCCGCCATCCTCATCCGCATGATGCGCTCCTCGGTCATCGAGACCATGCACGAGGATTTCGTGCGCACGGCGCGGGCCAAGGGGCTGGCGATGCGCACCATCATCCGGCGCCATGTCATCCCCAATTCGCTGCTGCCGACCATCACCATGATCGGGCTCGAATTCGCACTGCTCGTCGGCAGCCTCGTCGTCATCGAGCAGGTGTTCAGCCTGAACGGCATCGGGCGCCTGTTCATCGAGTCCGTGTCGCGCAGCGACTTCATCGTCATCCAGGGCATCGTCATGGTGCTGACCCTGATCTTCATCGCCGTCAATTTCCTGGTCGATCTCGCCTATGCGGTCATCGACCCTCGTATCCAGTTGGGCTGAAGCCATGCGCAAATCCTCCGCCGCAACCGAACTCTGGACGACCCTGCCCAAGCCGCGCGGGCCGGTGATGAAACACATTCTCGGCCAGCCGCTGGGCGCGCTCGGCCTGGTGCTGATCGTGCTCGGGTTCGTCGTCGCCTTCGCCGCGCCGTGGATTGCGCCCTACGACCCGCTCGCCACCGACTACGGAAACGCCATCGCCCCGCCGTCCTTCGCCCACTGGATGGGCACCGACAGCTTTGGCCGCGATCTCCTTTCGCGCATCCTCTTCGGTGGCAGGACGGCCTTCCTCATCGGCGTCTCGGCAAGCTTCATCGGCTGCACGATCGGCCTCTTCGTCGGCATCACGTCCGCCTATGCCGGCGGCTGGGTCGATGCCATCGTCGAACGCTTCATGGAAATCCTGCTGGCGATCCCGATCACGGTTCTGGCGCTGGTGCTCGTCTCCAGCTTGGGGCGCAACATGGTCTACGGGGTCGACCTCAACCTCGTCTTCGCAATCGCCCTGCCGATCATTCCGAAGATGGCGCGTGTCGCCCGCTCGCAGGCGCTGACCATCCGCAACCTGTCCTATATCGACGCCGCCGTGACGCTCGGCTTCAGCGACCTGCGCATCATCGTGCGCCACATGGCGCCGAACATTTTCGGCCCGTACATTGTGATGCTCACCGCCTTCATCAGCCAGGCGATCCTCATCGAGGCGTCGCTGTCCTATCTCGGACTGGGTGTAGCCGAGCCCACGCCGTCCTGGGGGCTGATGCTCGCCGGCAACGCCTTCAACACCTCGATGACTGCGCCGTGGATCGTCATCTATCCCGGCCTCGCCATCGCACTGGTGGTCTTCGCCTTCTCGATGTTCGGGGATGCGCTGCGCGACGTCTTCGACCCGAAGGCGCGCGCTGACCGCTGACACTGCTTTGCATGTTTCTAGGGAGGAAACGACATGACGATCCACGGGAAGATACTGGCGCTTGCCGCGATGGGCGCGCTGCTGCTGAACGGCGCTGTCGCGGCCGCGCAGGAGCCGGTGCCGAAGGAGGGCGGCATCCTGCGCTATGCGGTGAGTGACGATCCCGCCAACTTCGATTGCCACGCCGCCAACCATTTTGCGGCCCTGATGCGGCTTGCGCCGCACTATTCCACCCTGCTGCGCTTCAAGCCCGGCAGCTATCCCGATATCGAGGGGGACCTTGCCGATAGCTGGGAGGCCAATCCCGCGGATTTGACCTATACCTTCAAGCTTCGCCAGGGCGTGAAATTCCACGACGGCAGCGACCTGAAGGCCGCCGACATCGCTGCGACCTACGATCGGCTGACCTGGCCGCCGGAAGGCGTGGTTTCGGAGCGACTGGAGACCTTCCGCCAGATCGAGAAGATCGATGTCGTCGATGACTACACGGTGCGCTTCAAGCTGAAGGAATGGGACGAATCCGTGCTCGGCACCTTCGCCTCGCCCTATAATTGCGTCTATTCGGCAGCATTGCTGAAGTCGGATGCGAGCTATCCGAAAGAGAAGGTGATGGGCAGCGGGCCCTTCGTCTTCGACGAGTTCGTCTCGGGCTCGGTCTGGAAGTCCTCAAAGTTCGAGGATTATTTCCGCGAGGGCCAGCCCTATCTCGACGGGCTCGAATCCTACACGATGGAGGGGCCGGCGGTGGTGAACGCCATCCAGGCCGGGCAGATCCATACGGATTTCCGCGGTGTCAGCCCGCAGGGTGCGGACCGGCTGAAGCAGAGCCTCGGTGACGGCATTTCCATCGAATCCGGCCCGGCGCTCACCCATTTCCTGGTGACCTTCAACGCCGAAAAGCCGCCCTTCGACGACGAGCGCGTGCGCCGCGCACTGAACCTCGCCATCGACCGGTGGGGCGGCGTCAAGGGCCTCGGCCGCACGACCGAAATGCGCTATGCAGGCGGCATCTTCCTGCCGGGCGGGCAGTTCGCCGCCTCCGACGCCGAGCTTCAGAAGATGGCTGGCTTTGGCACCGATATTGCGGCAGCGCGCGAGGAGGCCAAGCGCCTGCTCAAGGAGGCCGGCCAGGAGAACCTGAGTTTTGACCTGACGGTGCGCAACGGCCCGCCGATCGTCGTCGATTTCGGCGTCTTCCTGGCAGACCAGTGGCGCCAGATCGGCGTCAACGCCCGCAACGTCGTCGTCGAGACCCCGCCGTGGGCGGCCGCGCTTTCGGAAGGGTCCTACCAGGTGATCATCGACATCTATTCGGCGCTGCGCGAGGAGCCGACCGAGCAGATGACGAAATATGTCTCGCACGACGTGTCCGCCCGCTCGGCCGGCCGCTTCACGGATCGCGAACTCGACGATCTGTGGCACAAACAGGCACTGGAGCAGGACAAGGTGAAACGCATGGCGCTGCTGCGCACCTTCGAAAGCCGGCTCTATGAAAAGTCTTATTCGGTGCCGGTCGTCTGGCTGGAACGCATCGTCGCGATGAATGCCGCGCTGAAGGGCTGGACCTTCAACCCCAGCAACTTCCTCTACCTCGACCAATCCTCGACCTGGCTCGACGAATAGGTTGGGCGCAAAAATCCTGAACGGGCAGGCTGGGGCTGAAAGGCCTCAGCCTTCCTGGTTGTGGAAGGCCGTCTGCGCCAGCCGGATGAGATGGGCGATGCGGGGATTTTCCTCACCGGCGCGAAAGGCCAGGAACAGGTCGGTCTCCGCATCGTCATCGGCAAGCGGCAGGAAGGCGACATTGGGGATCTTGATGAATTGCAGGCCCGATGGCACGACGGCGATGCCGAGGCCGGATGCCACGAGGCCGATGATCGTCGTCGCCTCCTGTGCCTCCTGCACGATGTTGGGGAAGAAGCCGCGCTTGCCGCACAGTTCGATGAACTGGTCGTAGATGCCGACGCCGATCTTGCGCGGGTAGAAGATGAAATTCTGATCGGCGAGGTCCTGGATACGGATCTCCGCCTTTTCGAGCAGCGGGTGGCCGCTGTGCGCCGCGACGACTAGCCGGTCCGTCGCGAGCTTGCGGAACGAAATCCCGGAGACGAGGTTGCGCTGCGGACGGCGGATTACGCCGACATCCAGCTCCCGCTCGCCGATCGCCCGCAACTGCGCGATGCTGGTGTGCTCCTTCAGCGTGACGTTGATATCGGGATAGTGGTTGCGGAACGCATGGATCAACGCCGGAAACGGCGAAAGCAGGGAGGAGGCGGCGGTAAAGCCGATGCGCAACTGCCCGGCCTTGCCGCTCGCCACCGCCTTCATTTCCTGTTCGCACGTATCGATGCGCTCCAGAATGCCGAGCGAATGGTGATAGAGCAGTCGGCCGAATTCCGTGAGCTGCACGCTGCGCTGGGTGCGCAGGAACAGCGGCGCCCCCAGCTCCTCCTCCAGGTTCTGGATCGCGATCGACAGCGGCGACTGGGTTATGTTGAGCTTTTCGGCCGCGCGGCGAAAATGCAGCTCCTCGGCGAGCGTGCGGAAATAGAGCAAGTGCTTGAAGTTCATGGCGATTATCCGGGGCGGCATTTGTTTGTCGTTTTAGACGATGGGATGATAGGCAGTGATTGATGCATTTTGCAAAACAAAACGCGCAAAAATTGAATTGGCTGCGCGCGGCGAATTCTCCCAATAATGGGCGGAGAAATCATCATGCAGGGAGGCATTCGTGGATAAAGCAATGAGGAGCGAGCGGGAGGAGCGCAACGGAAGCGTCCTGTCCGAGGGCGGGCTGCTGCGGCGCGTCGCGAGCCTGCCGACCTCCGGCGCCCGCGCCTGCGAAATTTTTCGAATGGATGGCCGCCTCTTTCTCGCCATCCCGCAGCTTGCCTATGACGTGGCGGACCTGCCGGCGCATATGAACAGCGGCGACAGCAACACCGACCTCTTGATCTTCGAATGGGTGAACGGCGGCTTCGTGCCGGCCACCAGCCTGCCGGTTCCGGGCGGCGAGGATGCGGAATTCTTCACGATCGGCGATCGGCGTTTCCTCGCCACCGCTAGTGCCCGCACAGGGGCGGGGCCTTACCAGCCCAATGTCGATTCCGCCGTTTACGAATATATCAAAGGCGAATGGGCACCGTTCCAGCGCTTTGCGGGCTTCCTCGCCAAGCAGTGGAAGGCCTTGCGTTTCGGTGATCGCCTCTTCCTCGCGCTGGCACTCGGCGTGACCGTCGAGGGTGTCGAGGCCACCAATCCACGCCAGTCCGCGATCTTCGAATGGGACGGCGCCGCCTTCGTGCCCTTCCTGACGCTCGACGGTCCCTGGGGCTACAACTGGACGAAGATCGTCGTCGGCGACCGGCAGTTCCTCGCCTATGCCGACCACACAGGCAAGTCGGTGATGCTCGAATGGGCCGGCGAGACTTTTGCGGTCTTCCAGCGCTTCGAGGGCAAGACCGGCCGCGCCTTTCATGTCCTGCTGGTGCCAGGCCCCGTGCAGGTGGCCTTCGCCGCCATCGCCGACGACACGGTCGTCTACCGGTGGGACGGCGAGCGTTTCGCGCCCATGCAGGTGCTGAGCGGCCCGGGCGGACGGGAGTTCGCCTCCATCACCCGCGGCGGGCGGCACTATCTCGTGCAGGTCAACTTCATCGAGGGCTCGCCGAAGGCGCCGAAGACCGATCTCCTGTCCGTGATCTACGTCTGGTCTGGCGAAACCTGGGAGCGCGTTGACCAGTTCGAGACCTTCGGCGGCACGGATGCCGCCTTCTTCGAGGCCGACGGCAGGCAGCATCTCGTCGTGACGAACAGCCTGACGCCGGACGTCCGGTTTTCGGAAAACACCGCGATTTATGAATTTCTAGGTTGAACGGCGCGTTCGCCGTTTCAGGAGCAGTCAGTCCATGTCCTACAGACCCGATCCGCGTTTCGTCGATCTCTACGAGCTTTACACCGGCCCGAGCAGCATCGCGGCCGAACTCAGCCAGAAGAAGCGCGATGCGACCGCCGACACGCCCCTCCTGATCTCGACCGGGTCCGACCTCGTGCTCTTCCCCGGCCGCGGTCGCGATCCGGTCTATGAGAGCTTTCGCCACAGCACCCGCGGCTTCAAGGAATTGACCGCCGTCTCCCATCTCGGCACCGCCATGGCCTGGGTGGTCGAGATGCAGGAGGAGGGAATGGATGGATGGCAGGTCTGGGCTCGCCGGTTCCTGGCGCGATGCGAGAAGGTGCGCGCAATCTCGTCCGTGCCATATTGGACCGAGAACGTCGCGGTCGAGGCTTGGAAAGGTTGGGAGCCGAAGATTGTCGACGTGGTCGACTATGCCTGTCGCGCCAGCGAAGACTACCTGCGCGCCGGGCTTTCGGACCCCTCCGTCTTCACCTACGCAGCCCTTCGCGAGCGTTTCCTGGAGCCGCCGCAGCCGGGCGGCCTACCGGTTCCCTATAATGACGTCATGGTCGCGACCTTCGCGCTGACCTTCCTCGATATCACGCACCGCATGATGCGCTGGCTGAATTCGCTGGAACTCGACTGGCGCACCGTGATGGTGATGATCTGCGGCAGTTCCGGCCGGCCGACGGCGGGTCTCACCTGGGCCACCAACAATATGTGCCATCTCCTGTGGCGTGCGTCGCAAAAGACGCTTGCGCCCGAGCATCTGCTGATCTCCCCGCACGCGCCGAGCCTCAACCTCGACATGATCAAGAGCGGTGCCGACCTGCAAGACCTGGAGAAGGCCTATCGCACGCTCTGGTGCAAGACGCGGGTAACGGCGGAGATCGGCGGGAAGATGTTTGCCGGCTTCCCCGCCTTCGTGCCCGATATCGGCGAGGCCGCGGTGATCACTGATCCCCAAGGCACGCTCAGCGAAATGCCGCGGCTGCAACATCCGGACGACCGCTTCACCGCCATCTCGCGGCTGCGCATGGTGATGGAGGACCCGCGCCAGCTCCTGTCGAACTCCGTCGCCGAATTCATCATCGACGAGCTGAGCGACAACGGCCTCGATCCGAAGGCCATCACCATCCCCGGCTTCACAAACACTGCCTATCCGGTTGCCGGGCGGGCCGACTGTCCCGACTGAAAAACCCCAAAGGAGCGCACCATGTCGAATTCCAACGCGGAGCCGACGGCTTCCGCTCGCCTTTATATCCCCTCGCTTTCCCCGCTCTACGGCCGGCTGCATGTCGGCGCCGAGACGCTTTTGCGCGTCGTGGCCGGTGGGCTTCTCATCACGCATGGCCTGCCGAAAATCCTCGATCCGTTCGGTGCCGCCGGCATGGTGGAGAGCATCGGCTTCTATCCGGGCGCCTTCTGGTCGCCGCTGCTTTCGGTCAGCGAGTTTGCCGGCGGCGTCTGCCTGATGCTCGGGCTCTTCACCCGGTTCGCAGCGCTGGTGACGACCGTCATCCTGCTTGTCACCGTCTATTTCCACGGCGTGCTGCAGGAGCAGGGCGTGTTCGGCGCGGAGAAATCGATCCTCTGGGCGGCGATCACGCTGTTCTTCGTGGTGCGCGGCGCCAACCGGCATTCACTCGATCACCTCATCGGCCGGCAGATCTAACCCGGTCGCTGATGATCCGTTCGGCGGCGCGCAGCGTAATGGGGGAGTGCACTTCAGCGACATGACGGAAGACGCGTGTGACCGGCGACAACATCTCCTATCTCATCGGGCGCGTGTCGCTGAAGGACCGCAAGGCCTTTGCCGCCCTTTATGATCTGACCGCCTCGAAACTTTTTGGCATCTGCTTTCGTATCCTCAAGGACAGGAGCGATGCAGAAGAGGTGTTGCAGGATGTTTACGTCAAGATCTGGCAGCGCGCTGACCGTTATGTCGAGAGCGAAACCCATGCGATGGCCTGGCTTGCCGCCGTCGCTCGCCATCAGGCGATCGACCGAATCCGAGGGCGCAAGCCGGTGGCGTCGGACATCGATGCGGCCTACGATATTGCCGACCCGCTGGCGACGCCGGAAGAAAATGCCATATTGCGCTCGGAGGGCCGCCGGATCGACGCCTGCATGGATCGGCTCGAGCCCGACAAGGCGGCCGCCGTACGGCGCGCCTATGTCGAGGGCCTCAGCTATGAGGAACTCGCGGAGATGCATGGCGTGCCGCTGAACACGGTGAGAACCTGGCTTCGCCGGAGCCTTTTGAAACTGAGAGAGTGCATGAGCCGATGACGGCGCCCGACAAAGACATGAAAGACCCCCGCCGCGACGAGGTGATCGCCGGCGAATATGTGCTCGGGGTGCTTTCCGCCGAGGACCGCCGCAAGGTCGAGGCGCGGCTGGCGCGCGATCGCGCGTTCGCCGCCATGGTGAGCCGCTGGGAGGAAAACCTCGCGACCTTCAACGAGGACTACGAGGCGCTGCAACCCTCGCCGCTGACCTTTTCCGCCATCGAACAGCGCATTCTCGGCGCGGCCCCGCGCGACACGGTTTTGTCTGGCGGCTTCTGGAATTCGCTGGCGCTCTGGCGCTCGCTGGCCTTCGCCTCGATCGCTGTCGCCGCCGGCCTTGGCATCTGGATGAGCACGCTTGTCGGGCCACGTCATGTACAAGGCGGGCAGCTGATTGCGGATTTGGCGGGCGAGGGAGCGACCGTCAATCTCGTGGCGCGGTATGACGATGCCAGCGGTACGCTTCGCGTGACACCGGTCGCTGCCGGCAGGGCGCAGGAAAAATCGCTGGAACTCTGGCTCGTCGAAGACGGCAAGGCGCCGGTCTCGCTCGGCGTGCTGCCGCAGACCGGCGAGGGCGAACTCGCCGTGCCGGCCGTGATGCGCGGGCGCCTCGTGCAGGGCGCGGTGCTGGCCGTCAGCGTCGAACCTTTCGGCGGCTCGCCGACGGGCAGCGCGACCGGACCGGTCATCGCGTCGGGCGCTACGCGGTTCGACTGACCGAATTTTCCGCGCTTTTTCAATCTATTACGAAAAAAGATCGCTGGTCCTGAAACTCTTTTTCCCAAGGTCCCGTTGCTCGAAGTGATCGCCCGTTGGGCATCGCAACCGGGAGGACCCGCATCATGCGGGCCGAAAAGAAGGACCACCCCACCATGATCCGTTTCACGCTCCGCACCGCCGCTCTCGCCTCCGTTTTCGCCCTCAGCGCCTTTGCCGCTCATGCTGAAAACCCGATGGTCGGCGGCGCGGCGATGTTCGAAGACAAGAACATCGTTGAGAACGCCGTCAATTCGAAGGATCACACGACACTTGTCGCCGCGGTGAAGGCTGCCGGCCTCGTTGAGACGCTTTCGGGCGCCGGTCCGTTCACCGTCTTTGCGCCGACGAACGAAGCCTTCGCGGCGCTTCCGGCCGGCACGGTCGATTCGCTGCTGAAGCCGGAAAACAAGGACCAGCTCGTCAAGGTTCTGACCTGCCATGTGGTTTCGGCCAATGCGATGTCCGATGCGATCGGCAAGATGATCGCCGATGACAAGGGCGATCATCCGGTCAAGACCGTCGGCGGCTGCATGCTGTCGGCCAAGATGGACGGCGACAAGATCACCCTGACCGACGAGACCGGCGGCACGGCCACGGTAACGATCGCTGACGTCAAGCAGTCGAACGGCGTCATCCACGTCATCGACAAGGTTCTGCTGCCGAAGGCCTGACCTCGAAATCCGCGTTCGCCTCGAATCCAGCGCGGATCAGCCTTTAGCAGCCTTGGGCCGCCGGTTTTGCCGGCGGCCTTTTTGCTGCGTGGAACTTTTGGCGGCTTCGACAGTTCGAGGGCGAAAGCTCACGGAGGTCTTCCCATGCCAGCAAAATCGAAAGCCCAGCAAAAGGCCGCGGGCGCAGCCCTCGCGGCCAAGCGCGGCGATATCAAGAAGAGCGAATTGAAAGGCGCGTCCAAGGACATGGAGAAATCGATGTCCGAAGGCGAACTGAAGGAAATGGCTTCGACCAAGAGAAAGGGCAAGCCGGAACACGTGTCGAAATCGGACTGACCCTGAGGAGGATGGATATGCGGGTGTTGATCGTCGAGGATGAAACGCTGATTGCGGAACTTCTTGAAACGGTGGTGCAGGAACAGGGCCATGAGACCATCGGCCCGGTTTCGACCATGGAGCAGGCGCTCGCCTATGCGCCGCGCACCGATATTGCACTGGTTGATCTCGGCCTTTCCGACGGCAATAGCGGCCACCTGCTCGCCCGCCGCCTGATCGACCGTTTCGGCATCGACGTGATCTTCGTGACGGGCGATCCTGGCCCGGTCCAGCAGGGTTTCGACGGTGCGCTCGCGGTGGTGCGCAAGCCCTTCAGCGACGACGACATCATCGATGCGCTGGGCAGGGCGCTGGACAAACGCAGCCGCTCGGTCGGCCGCCGCATCGCCTCTTAATCGGCTTCGCGCAGGGATTTCACGTCGAGGATCGAGCGGATCTTGTTTGCGAGATCCTCGATCGTGAAGGGTTTTGGCAGGAGCTGCGTATGGGGCTCCAGGATGCCGTTGTGCACGATGGCATTGCGCGTATAGCCGGTCGTGTAGAGCACCGGCACGCTTACGCCCTTCGTGCGCAGCTGGTCGACCAGCTCGCGGCCGGACATGCCCGGCATCACGACATCTGTGAAAAGCAGCGAGAGGGTCTGGCCGCCTTCGATGATGCGCAGGGCCTCTGCGCCATCCGCTGCCTCGATCACCGTATAGCCGAGTTCGCGCAGCGCATCGGCGGAGACAGCGCGGACCCGGTCGTCATCCTCCACCACCATGATCACCTCGCCCTCGCGGCCGGGGGAAAGATGCTGCACCGCGGTGTTTTCTTCCGCCGCAGCGATCGCGCCGTAGTGCCGCGGCAGGTAGACCTTGACCGTTGTGCCAACGCCGATTTCCGAGTAGAGCTTCACCGCACCGCCCGATTGCCGCACGAAGCCGTAGACCTGGCTGAGCCCGAGCCCCGTACCCTTGCCCACCGCCTTCGTCGTATAGAAGGGGTCGAAGGCCTTGGCGACGACGGCATCGGCCATGCCGGTGCCCGTATCGGTGACGGCGATCAGCACGAACTGACCGGTTTCCAAGCCGGCGTCGCGCGCATAACGGTCGTCGACATAGATATTCGCCGTCTCGATCGTCAGCCGCCCGCCGTTCGGCATGGCGTCGCGGGCATTGACGCAGAGATTGAGCAGCGTGTTTTCGAGCTGGCCAGGGTCGGCATTGATCTGCCAGGCGCCGGCAGCAAGCACGGTTTCGAGCGCGACGGTCTCACCCAGTGTGCGGTTCAGGAGCTCGCTCATGCCGCCGACCACGCGGTTGGGATCGAGCGGCTGCGGGGAGAGCGGCTGGCGCCGGGAAAAGGCGAGCAGTCGCTGCGTCAGCGTCGCTGCGCGCTGCGCCGCATCCACTGCGCCGTCGACGAAGCGGCCGACATCGGTGTCACCGCGCGCAAGCCGTCGTTGCAGCATGCTGAGCCCGCCGAGAATGACGGCCAGCATGTTGTTGAAATCGTGGGCGATGCCGCCAGTGAGCTGGCCGACCGCCTCCATCTTCTGCGCCTGGCGCAGCTGCTCCTCGGCCTTGGCGCGCTCGGCCACCTCGTCCGCGACCCGCTCTTCCAGCGTGGCGTTCAGCGCCTGGAGGGCAGCTTCCGCGCGCCGCCGCTCGGCGAGTTCCGCCTCCACGGCCTGGAACAGCCGGGCATTGTCGATCGCGGTTGCGGCATGGCCGGCAATGCCGAGCAGCGCGGTCTCGTGTTCCTCGCCGAAACGCTCGGTCTCTTGATGGCCGAAGAACAGGCCGCCAAGCACCGCACCGGAGCGCGAGATGACCGGCACCGCAAGATAGGAGCGCACGGGCAGGTGGCCTTCCGGCATGCCCTTTCTCGGCAGGTTGTGGCCGTAGCGCTGGTCCTTCAGGATGTCGTTGGAGCGCACCACGCCTTCGCCGAGAAAGGTCGGCTTGAAGACATCTGTTGCCCGCGGCATCGGGTAGGTCTCGAAGGCGCTGCGCGGGGCGCCCGACAGGGCGTACAGCATGTAGCTCCCGCCCTCATTGTCGAGCACATTGTAGAAGAAGGCGCCAAATTCCGCGCCCGACAGTTCGACGCCGGCATCGGTGACGGTCTGGACGATCTTTTCGAGATCGAGTTCGGCGGCAATAGTCGCGCCGGTATCGTTCATGATCTGAAGGTGGCGTTCGGCCTTCTTCTGCGCGGTGATATCGCGCACGGAGCCGACGAACCGCACCCCGTCGTCGGAGGCGACGACGTCACCGTTGGCGGCGATCCAGCGCTCGCGGTGATCGGTGATGCCGATCGTCCGGTATTCGATATTGAAGGGTTTCGTGATGGTGCCGAACACCGATTCCTGCACCGCCTTGTCCGCGCGGTCGCGGTCGTCCGGATGAAGCCCGGCCAGGAAGCTGCCTTCATAGGTGATCTCGGCATCCGGCGGCAGGCCGAACAACGCCTTGCAGCGAGTATCCCAGGTCAGTCGGTTGGCGGTGACGTCGAAGTCCCAGATGCCGATCGAGGCGGCGTCCGTCGCGAGCTTCAGCCGCTCCGCCGCTTCGCGCGCCGTCTGCTGCGAGCGCACGCGCTCGATATGCGCCCAGGAGCGCTCCGTCACCTCGCCGAGAATCGCAAGTTCCGCCGGCCGCCAGACATGCGGCTGCCGGTGGTGGATCGCCATCAGCGCGGTGAGGCGGCGCTGCTTGACGAGCGGCATACAGATGGTGGCGGAAATGCCGATCGCCTGGAACGTGGCGGCCTCTTCCGGCGGCAGCTCGGCGCGGTTGTCGTTGATGACGAGCGGCCGCCCCGCATGCAGGTCGTCCACCGCGCGCACGCCGAAGGCGGCGAGGCTATAATAGCCGCGGATGCTGGAGGAGCCCGAGGCGCTCCAGTCGCCGCGGATGGTGAAATGGTCCTGGTCGGGCTCCATGTCGGCGTAGGCGCAGACGGAGACGTCGAGATATTGCCCGAGCATCCGCGTGGTGATCGCGAGAATCTCGTCCGCATCCGCGCTCGGTGCCGTCGCCTTGCCGAGCACGTCGAGGAACCGCAGGCGCGCTTCGCTCGCGGCAAGGCCTTCGGTGGAGGCGGGCGGCATGGTCACGGCCGGTTGGGTCTTCTGATCGTCGTCCTGTTGCGCCGGCACGTGATAGGACCTCGACTGATGAGCAAAGCAGCTTGCCGGATTGTACCCATCTCTGCGGTCAATGGAATTGGCATCCGTCAAATTCTGCGCGGCTTGCGGCGTATATCCGCCAGGCCAGATCCGCTGCGAAGGAGAGCTGCTCCGGCGACGTTGAAGCGCCGTTGGTGACCTCATAACAGTCCCGCTTTCCCTTCAGACTGCTCGCAATGCGGTGGCTGCGAAGGGAGCGGAGAGCCATGGATGATCGACGGAATATCCCCTCAGGGCGGATCGGATCGACGCCGGAGACTATCTATGCGGCGTTTCTGGATCGGGATGCCCTGTCCAAATGGCTGCGCCCGATGGTGCCACGGGGCCGAACGTATTAAGATGATAAAAATTATCATGTTTCTGCCGCGTGACAAGAGATGAATGTGTTTCAATCGTCACGCCGGTGAGATCGGCTTATGAAAACCTATCTTCTGCCTATGCGACCATGCCGATGAGCGGAGAAGATCCATGCGTGTCGTAAAGTGCCTTGCAGCGGCCACCATCGCCCTGATGCTCACCAAAGCCATTGCCGAGGCGGCGGTCCGCGTCGCCTTCGTCCATCCCGAACGATACCGCGACCGGGATTTCCGCAGCGAGGCGAAACGCGAGCGTATCACCGCCGAGCTGACGCGGTATCTCCAGAAACTCGACAAGCGCTACCTGAAAGCCGGACAGCACCTCGATATCGAAGTGCTGGATGTGCGGCTTGCCGGGCAATACGAACCGTGGAACACCGGCCTTTACGACGTCCGCATCCTGCGCGATTCCACGCCGCCGCGCTTCAAGCTGCGTTACACGCTTCGCGCAGGCGACAGGGTTCTCGCCCGCGGCGAGGAAACCCTCACCAATGCCACCTATCTCTGGAGCGCGGCGGCGCGGCGGCCCGAACGGTTCGCGCATGAAAAGGAGCTGCTTGCCGACTGGTTCCGCAAGCGCTTCGGCAAGCTTTCGGCCTCCGCCGGCTGAGTTCAGTAGACGTCGCGAAGATAGCGCTTTTCCCGCTTCAGGCCGGCGATATAGTCGGTCGCGCGGTCTGCCGTCATACCGCCATGGGTAGCGATGATGTCGGCAAGCGCGCTGTCGACGTCGCGGGCCATGCGGCTGGCGTCGCCGCAGACGTAGAACGACGCGCCGTCCTCCAGCCAGGCGTAGAGCGCCTTGCCGTTCTCCCGCATGCGGGTCTGCACGTAGATCTTCTCCTGCTGGTCGCGGGAAAAGGCGAGGTCGAGCCGTGTCAGCAGCCCGTCGCGGCTCATCTCCGCCAGTTCGTCCTCGTAGATGAAATCGCTCGCGCGGTGCTGGTCGCCGAAAAACAGCCAGTTGCGGCCCTTTGCGCCACGGGTGCGGCGTTCCTGCAGGAAGGCGCGGAAGGGGGCGATGCCGGTGCCGGGGCCGACCATGATCACCGGCGCGTCGTTGTCGGCGGGCAGGCGGAAGGACTTATTCTGGGAGACGAAGATGCCAGCTGTCCCATCCTGCGCCACGCGGTCGGCGAGGAAGGTCGAGCACACGCCGCCCCGATCGCGGCCATCCGCGTGGTAACGCACGCTGGCGATCGTCAGGTGCACGCTGCCGCTGGCGGCATGCGGGCTGGACGAGATAGAATAGGCGCGGTGCTGGAGCGGCTTCAGCAGGGCTGCGAACTCCGTCGCCGAAGACGCCCCTTCGGGTGCCAGCGCCAGCAGGTCGCAGATATCCTTGCCCCAAAGGAAGGCGTCGAGCGCTTCTTTGTCGCCGTTGCGCAGCACATGGGTCAGTTCCTCGTTGCCGGCCCGCCGCTCCACCTCGGCGATCAGGTCGCGTGACGGGGTCGAGATCTCGACCTTTGTGGTGAGCAGGGCTTCGAGCGGCACGTCGCCCACCAGTGCTTGCGGATCGGCGCTGAGGCGGGAGAGGAGGAGGTGCACGAGCGCGGGATCATTGACCGGCATGACGCCGAGCGCGTCGCCGGCTTCGTAGGTGAGCCCGCTGTCGCCGAGGTCGAATTCGTAGTGGCGGATCTCCTTGGCCGACGCGCTGCCGGAAAGCCGGCGGTTGACGGCGAGCCGGGCCGGGTAGGGGGTCTTGCGGTTCCAGCCGGAAGCCTCGCGAGCCGGGGCAGCGGCGGCAAGCGGCTGTGCGACAACCGCAATGCCATCGCTGTCCGCCGTCGCGGCGGCAAGCGGCAGGGCCTCGCCGACCCATGCGGCGGCCGGGTCCTCGTAGTCGATATCGCAGTCGCGCCGGGCGAGGATGCGCGTCGCGCCGAGCTGCTCGAGGCGCATGTCGATGAGCTTGCCTGCCTGGCAGAAGCCGTCATAGCCGGTGTCGCCGAGCGCCAGGACGCCGAAGCGCAAGCCTTCCAGCCGCGGCGCGGCGGCGGCGGAAAGCGCCTCCCAGAACAGTTGCGCATTGTCCGGCATCTCGCCTTCGCCATAGGTGGAGGTGACGACGATCAGGCGTTGCATGGCGGCAAGTTCATCCATGCCGATATCGTCGAGGCCGGCCACTTCCGGTGCGAGCCCCAGGCTGCGGGCGATCGCCGCCGCATCCATCGCCACCCGTTCGGCGTTGCCGGTCTGGGTGCCGTAGAGGATGTGCAGGCTCGCGGCCTTCGCCGGTGCGCTAGCTGCGGCCACGGCCGGCGTTTCGATGGCGAGGCGGGAATGCAGGCCGGCGAGGAAGCCGGAAAGCCAGGCGCGCTGGTCGGCGTTGAACGGTGCGTCTTCCGGGATATAGGGGATCTTCATCGAATCTGCCTCACTGTCTGGCCGGGGCGAACCCGGAAATCGCCTGCCGCGCGAACAATTCCTCGAAGCTCGGGATGCGGCCGATGCGTTCGACATTGCGGGCGGTCTGGTGGAGAATCCAGCCATAGGTGCCGGGGCTGTCGATCGAGCGCGTGTTGCGGCCCTTGAGCGCCTGGCGATAGTCGTCGAGGCGCTTCGAGGCGACCATGACGGCGAGCGCTTCGTCGTCATAGTCGGCGATCGCCTCGCGGGCGTAGCGGGCAAGCCGCTGCATGAGCGAAAAATCCTCCGTCAGCAGCAGGTTGCGCACCGCCTTCTCGACGGCCGGATCGGATGCGCCGCGCGCGGCCGGAACCCGCGAAAGCGCGAGCGACTGCGCCATGCTGAGCACAGTATAGTTGTTGAGAAGCACGAACATGCCCTCCGTATCTGTCTCGCCGTAACCCGGCACGGTGCCGTTGAGGACCGCCTTTCGGTCGCGATAGGCGAGCTTGAATTTTCGGACCTGATGGGCGGCGAGCGCGGTGGACAGTTCCTCGACGAGATCCTTGCGGCTCTTCGCCTTCAGGATGGCGTCGCTGTCCTGGTAGAGCAGCAGTGCGCGCGGCAGGCCATAGACGAAATTGTGCCTTTCGCTCTCCCAGTTTTCGATCAGCCAGCGGGCCTTCTCGGAGCCCGTCGCCGCCACATGCCATTCCAGCATCAGGCGGATGGCATCCGCATGCACCGCCGCCATGGCATCCATCTCGTCGCCGATCGTGCCCAGCAGGATGGAGTCGTGGCTCATCTTCTTCGGCAGGTCGCCATAGGGATCGTACTGGTAGACGAAGCCGCCGCTCATGCCGTTGCCAAAACCCTTGCCGAAGGTGCCGAGGTTCAGCACTGCGCCGTTCGTCATGTATTCGCAGCAGAAATCGCCGACGCCTTCGACTACGGCGGTCGAGCCGGAATTGCGCACGGCAAAGCGGTCGCCCGCCTGGCCCTCGACGAAGAGGCGCCCGCCGGTCGCGCCGAACAGCGCGAAATTGCCGACCAGCACATTGCCGCCGGCCTCCTGCGAGCCGCCGCCCGGCGAGCGCACGGTGATGACGCCGCCGCAGGCACTTTTCCCGACGCCGTCATTGCAGGTGCCGGTATGGGTCAGCGCCATGCCGTCGTTGCAGAAGGCGCCGAAGGACTGGCCGGCCGAACCCGAGGTGGAAATCCGCACGCTGTCGGCATCGAGGAAACGGCGGCCACGATCGTCCTGCCGCACGGCGGGCAGGTCACGTGCCTGTGCTTCGGTGAGCTCGTGGTTGAGCAGGCGCTCGATATCGACGGCGAGCTGGCCGCCGACGGTCTTGTTGCAATTGTTGAGGTAGCGGTTACCGCCAAGCTCCACCGTCTGGCGCCTGCCGTCGAGGAGGGCGGAGCGAACGAGGTCGATGAAACCGTCGTCGACCGCAAAATCCTTCTCCATATAGACCGGATCGGTGATCTTCACTTCATCCACGACCGCAAGCATCGCGCGAAGGTCGAGCTGCCCGACGCTCGAAGGATGGTCGAGGAGGTGCAGCAGGTCGCTGCGGCCGCGCGCTTCCCGCAGGGACGTCAGGCCGAGGGCTGCGAGGATTTCCCGCGTTTCGTGGGCGATGTTGAGGAGGTATTGCGCCAGCGCCCGCGGGTCGCCGTCAAAGACTTCCGGATTGGTGGTGAGGCCGGCGGGGCATTTGACGTTGCAGTTCTTGGCCATCACGCATTTCAGCATCATCAGCGCCGTCGTGCCGAATTCGAAGCTGTCGCCGCCGAGAAGCGCCGACTTGACGACGTCGCTCGCCGTCTGGTGCGCGCCGGAGCAGCGCAATTGCACCTTCTGGCGGATACCGTTGGCGCAGAGTGCCTGGTGCACTTCGGCAATGCCGATCTCCGCGGCGCGGCCGGTATATTTCAGGCTGGTGACGGCGGCCGCCCCCGTGCCGCCGGTGTTGCCGGCGACGTTGATGACATCGGCTCCCGCCTTGGCGACACCGACGGCGATGGTGCCGATACCCTCCGAGGAGACGAGCTTGACAATGACGCGCACGCGCGCCGCCTTGCAGTCGTGAATGAGCTGGGCGAGGTCCTCGATCGAATAGGTGTCGTGGTGCGGGGGCGGGGAGACGAGCTCCACGCCGGGCGTACCACCGCGGGCGGCGGCGATCTCGACCGTCACCTTCTGCGCCGGAAGCTGGCCGCCTTCACCGGGCTTGGCGCCCTGGCCGATCTTGATTTCCAACTCCTCCAGCATCGGATCGGCGAGATAGCCGGCCCAGATGCCGAAGCGGCCGGAGGCGAACTGCTTGATGCGCGAGGCGCGGATCGTGCCATAGCGCGAAAGATGTTCGCCGCCCTCGCCGGAATTCGACATGCCGCCGACCATGTTGGTGCCGTGCGCGACGGCCTCGTGGGCGTTGGCGACCAGCGCGCCATGGCTCATGGCGCCGGAGGCGAGCAGCGGCGTGATCTCGCTCGCCTTCTGCACGGCATCGAGCGGAATGCTCTCCGGCGCGGTGCGGATGAGCGCGAGATAGTCCAGCGCCTCGCCGGCCGCCTGCACCATCAACGCCCCGCCCTCCAGCCAATGGCCGAGGATGTCGGGGCCGAAACGCATGACGAGGGACTGGCCAAGCGCCGCGAGCCGCGCCAGTTCGCCACCGGCGAGTGTCAGGCGGAAGGTATCGTCGGCAAGTGTTTCGCAGGCGAGGCCGCGCACCATGAAACTGTTGTTGCCCTTGCGTGAGAAGCGGCCCATCTCCTTGCGGAAATCCTCCGCCGACGCGAGGTAAGTGATGTCCGCCGGCAGCGCGAGCACGTCGCGCAAGGCCGCGGGCCGCCGGGTGCGTTCCTCGGTCATCTGGCGGATGAAGGTGCGGTAGCCGGGCGTGATGGTGAAACGATCGATCGCCTCGGATGTCAGCTTCTCGAAGCCGTTGTTGCTATAGGCGGCATCGTCGAGGCCGAAGGCGTCGTCCAGCCGGTTGAGCGTCAGCAGGCGCAGGAAGGGATCGTCCTCACCCGCGCCGTCGAAGGCGATCTTCTCCTCCGTCATGTCGACGAAGCCGCGCACGGCCGCCGTGCCGAAGGAGTGGCCGGCGCCCTCGGCGCGCTCCTTGAAGAGGCCAAGAAGCGGGATGTCGTTCTCGCTTTTCACGGTCAGCGCCTTGGCGTGCCAGCCGGCGACGGCGGCTGCGATGACCTTGAAATTCACGCCGCCGACCGGCGTCTTCACGTTGGGGAAGTAGCGCTTCAGCACCGGATCGTTGGTGTCGAGGAAGTTGGGCTCGAAGAACTCGCCGCCGATATAGCTTTCCGCGGTGCAGAGGCCGACCTTGCCCATGGTCTTCATCAGCGCCTTTTCGGCCGCCTTGGCGAAGCGCTTGAAGGCCTTGTCGGCCTCCGCGCCGAACTTTTCCTCGGCGCGGAACTGCACGCCGAGCGGATAGACCGCCGAGGCGCCGAAGCCGAGCACGGCCGCGACATGGTGCGAGGAGCAGATCTGCCCGCTTTCGACGACCAGCGAGAGCCGCAGCCGCAGGCCTTCCTCGATGAGCTTCTGGTTGACGGCGGAGACGACGAGGATCATCGGCAATGCCGCACGGCCCTTCGCCACATGCCGGTCGGTGACAACGGCGATGCCGCCTTCCTCGCGGGCAAAGCCGGCAATCGCCTCGCAGAGGGTGGCGATCGCCTGTTCGAGCGCATGTTCGTTCGCCGCCGCGTCCTCAAGGTCGGGCGTGAACAGCATTTCGAACCGCCGCACCGGCGTTTCCGCCTGCTCGCGGATGCGCAGCATGTCGAGATGGGTGAGGATCGGCGAGGGCACGACGATCTGGCGGGCCGCCTTCGCACCGATATTCGGCTTGGCGCCGAGCGCCACGCGCAGCGTCATGCCGTCCGCCTCGCGGATCGAATCGAGCGGCGGGTTGGTCACCTGCGCGAAACGCTGCGAGAAGTATTTCGCGACGCCGCCTTCCTGGTCGGAGAGCGCATTGATGGCGTTGCCGTAGCCCATGGCGGAGATCTTCTCCGCCCCGGTCTGGAGCATCGGGTCCATCAGGAACTTGAAGCTTTCCTGGTTGAACGAATAGGCGACGTAACGCTGTTGGCGTTCGAGATCGCCATTGTAGCGCAGCGGCGAGCCCTGCGCGTCGGCCGGGACTTCCGGCAGGTCGGCGAGGTTCACGCGCGCGTCGCGGAGCAGGTCGCGATAAGGGCGGCGGGCGGCCAGCATCTCCAGCGCCTCGTTGGTGCCGAAGGCACGCTTGGCGGTGTGATCGTAGCAGAGCATGCCGCCGGCCTCGATGCGGCCACGGCGCAGCACGGCTTCCGGCGGAAAGGCGATCTGGCCCGCTTCCGACATGACGCAGAGATAGTCCGCCGTCTCGACCGTGCGCAGCGGGCGCAGGCCCAGCCGGTCGAGCCGTGCGCCGATAATGTCGCCATCGCCGAAGATGAGGGCGGCGGGGCCGTCGTTCTTCTCCTCGTAGAGCGAGAAGTATTCGAGCATCGCCACGACCTCGGGCGACAGCGTATCGTCGTTCTCCCAGGCCGGCGGCATCATCGAGACGACGGCGGTGACGAGATCGAGCCCGTCCTCCAGCACGCGGGTCTGCAAGGTCTGATCGAGACGGCAGCTGTCCGACTGGCCCTTCGGCCGGATGATCGAGGCGTTTTTTGCAAGCGCAATCGCGGCCTCGGAGAGGCGGTTCTTGCGGTCGGTGTTGAGTTCGCCGTTGTGCGCCATCAGCCGGAAGGGCTGGGCCATGGAGGGATGCGGGTCGGTGTTGGTGGAAAACCGCGTGTGGAAATACATGGTGTTGACGGTGTGGTCGAGGTCCACCAGGTCGCGGAAATAGGGCATGACCTCGTTGGAGTTCAGCCGGCCCTTCAGCACCTGCGTCCTTGCACTCATCGAGAGCGGATAGAGCCCGGCAAGGTGCGGCTCGATATAGGCACGAGCCTCGATCGCCAGCAGCGCCTTGTGGATGCGGAAATCGAATACAGCCTCGCTTGCCGCCGCGTCATGGCAGGCAAAGACCCATTGGCGGATCGGCAATTGGTAGCGCACGGCGGCCGGCCGGATGGCGCTTTCGTCGACCGGAACGGCACGCTCCAAAAGCAGGGCGAAACCCTGCCCGGCGAGCGCATCGCCGATGATCTGTTCTGCTTCCGCGCGGCAGGCGGGGTCGCTCGGCAGGAAGAAGTTGCCGACGCCGAAGCGGCGCGACTGGAGGTCGGGGCGTGCGGTCAGCTTGCGGAAGAAGCCGAGCGACAGATCGACCGAAACGCCGGCGCCATCGCCCACGCCTTCCGCCGACATGCCGCCGCGATGCGGCACGGCGCACAGCGCCTCATGGCCCCTCTTGAGCACGTCATGCGTCTGGACGCCGTCTTTTCGCGTGATGAAGCCAACGCCGCAACTGCTCTTCTCTTGCGAGGGATCGTAAAGGCCGGTGGTGTTGCCACGGTGCTCCAAGTCGCATCCTCCTATATCGAATGTGTCAGTGATGCTGACCTATCTTAATAAGAGTAAGGGAGTCAAGTTTTTGTTAGAAAAATTCGCACGGACGTCATGGCGCGTAATTTCTTGACGCGGAGGCCGTGTTGCCGGCAAGTTTCCGCCGGAAGGTCGCTACATCCTGCCGATCAGCACGAGGCGGCCGGGCTCGATGACGCGGATGGCGTGTTCCACGCCGGCCTCGACGACGAGGTGATCGCCCGGGCCGCAGGGCAGCGTCGTGCCGTTTATCGTCACCTCGAATCGGCCGGAGACGACGATGGCGAATTCCTCGGTGTCGGCGGCGTGCGCCGGGATGTCGGCCTCCACCTCAGCGTCGATGACCAGCATGTCGCCGAGCCTGCCGGTGATGCGGCCGCGAAAGCCGGGGCCTTCGATGATCTGCGGGTCACTCATGCGCCGCCTCCTTGTTGGCAATGAACAGGAAGCCCGCGGTCGCGACCTCGCGGGTCTCGACCGGCTTCAGGCCGGCATCCTTCGCCCATTCGGCGAGCGTCTCCGGTGCGTCGAAGCGCATGTTCTCCGCCATGCTGGGGGAAAAGCGCGCGATCTGCTGGCGAAACGCAGGCGGCGAGGTGATCAGCGCCAGCCGACCGCCGGGTTTCAACACGCGGGCCATTTCGCGCAGGCTTTCGGCTGGTTGCGGGAAGAAGAAGAAGGCGTTGAGGCAGTACACCTTGTCGACCGCGCCATCCGCCACCGGTAGGGCCGCGGCGTCCGCCTGGTGCAGCGCCAGCCGCCCTTCGGCGAGCGCCCGGGCGTTCAGCCTGCCGGAATTGGCCACCATGTCCGGGCTGTGGTCGATCGCGATGGCGCGACAGCCGCCGGCGAGCAGGCGGCGCAGGAAGACGCCGCCGCCGCAACCGACTTCGAGCACGAGGTCGCTCTTTTCCGGCGGCAGGCGGTCGAAGGCCAGGTTGAAGCCGATCTTGTGGCCGAAGGGGAAGCGGTAAAGCAGGTAGCCGAGAAGGCCGCCCGGCCGCCGCGCGATGCGGTCGACCATGGTGGACGAGAGCGAAAGCATGGATCGGATCCTCGATCTATCGGGTCACGGGGAGGGAGCGCGCGGCGCGCGAGACGAAGAGTGCGGCGAGGACAAGCGCCACGGTGGCGCCCGCGAATGTCGCGGCATAGCCGGTGCGCCCGGCGACCCAGACGACGACGCCGGCAATCGCCATCTCGCCGAGCACGTTGGCGCTTTGCAGCACGGTGACGTCCGTGCCCGCCTGTTTGCCAGCCCCGCCGAAGGCCATGATGATGGTCGCCGCGGAGACGGCGATGAAGCCGCTTGCCACCGACAGGAGCCCGATCGCCAGCGACACCGAGAGCCAGCCGGACGGCAGGATGCCGCCGGCGATCAGCCCCCAGGCGGCAAACGAGGTGGCGGCGAGCAGCATGCCCGTGCCCATGGCGACCCAGCGGTTGCGTGCGGTCAGCGCACTGCCGAGCGGGCAGCCGATGACGAGCATGACGAGGCCGCTGATCGTAGAGACGAGCCCGGTATCCTGGTTCAACCAGCCCTGGTCGACGAGAAAGATTTTGCTGACGCTGAGCCCACCGGCATGCGCGCCGCCATAGATGAAGGCGAGCACAAGGAGGAGGGCCACGCCGGGCCGCCGGAACGTATAGGCAAGCCGCGCCCTGGTGTCTTCGCGTGCCGGAACCGGCCTTGGCGGTTCGCGCCAGCCAAGCGCGATGGCGACCGTCAGGGCCGGGAATAGCGCCAGCAGCAGGAACACGCCCTGCTGGCCGAGCGCATCGGCGACCATCAGCACGCCGCCGCCGCCGACCATGAAGCCCGCCATCATGCCTCCCACTTGCAACGCATTGGCATAGGCGAGCCCGCGTCCCGCCAGTTGTTCCGCGGCAAGGCCGTCTGTCGCGGTGTCCTGCGTGGCGCTGGCAATCGTGCCGATGGCGAGTGCCGTCACCGCCATCCACAGGCCGCTGCCTTCGAGCGGCAGGAAGCCGAGCAGCAGCAGGCAGGCGGCGAGGATCGCCTGCATCGGCACGATCCAGCTCTTGCGCCGCCCGAGGCCGGCATGCCAGCGGTTGTCGACCATCGGCGCCCAGAGGAATTTTATGATCCAGGGAAGGCCGGCGAGCGGCACCAGCGCGATGACATCCATCGAGACGCCGGCCTGACGCATCAGCACCGGCACGGCCTCCATGGAAAGCCCCATGGGCAGCCCCTGCGTGAAATAGAGCGCGCCGATCAGCAGGAAGAAGCGCAGGCGCCCGGCTTCGCTGGAAGTGTTGGCGGCGGCGAGCGGCGGGGTGTCGGGGTTCACGCTCATCACCACACCTTCGCCAGCGTGATGCCGACGGTGCGGCCGGCTGCGGCGACGCCCATATCGGTGCCGCTATAGCTGAAATAGTTCTTCAGATAGCGCTCGTCCGTCAGGTTCTTGGCCCAGAGGCTGGCACTCCAGCCGTCCTTCTCGATGCCGATATGGGCATCGACCAGATGGGTCGGGTCCTGCCGGTACTTATTGTCCGAGGTGAAGGCGTAGGAGCTGCGGAACGTGTAGTCGATGCCGGCCTTCAGCGTCGCGCCGGCTTCGAGCTCGCGGGCGAAATTCACACCGGCGCTGAAACTGTGGCGCGGTGCGAAGGGCAGGTCGTTGCCGCTATAGTCCGCGCCCATCACGGTATCGACGAATTCGTCGTAGCGGGCATGGGTATAACCGTAGCCGCCGCGAAGGCCGATCTCCTCGGTCAACTGGGCCGTCGCCTCGATCTCGAAACCCTTCGATGTCGCGGCGGCGGCGTTGCGATAGACGCGTGTGAACGGCGTCGTGTAGATGACCGCCTGCTGGTCCTTCCAGTCGATGTAGAATAGCGATGCCGCCAGCGTGAACCGGCCGTCGTCCGACGTCGCCTTGGTGCCGAGTTCGTAGGACATGGTGGTTTCCGGATCGTAGCGGTTCGCCGAGCCGTCCTCCTCGATATAGGGGCTGATGCCGCCCGACTTGTAGCCGTGGCTGATCTTGGCGTAGGCGATGTTGCCTTCCGAGACGTGGTAGGTGATGGCGGCTTCCGGCGAGAAGTTGGAGAAGGAGACGTCGCCCTCCGCCCGGCCCGGCGTGCCGAACATGAAGCTGCCGCTCGGCGAGGAAATCTCGCTCGTCGTCGACTTGCGGTCATAGGTGTAGCGCCCGCCGGCCGAGAGTTCCCATGCCGGCGTCACGAAATAGCTCGCCTCGCCGAAGACCGAGAACGTGTCGGCCGATTGCTCGAAGACGTCGCGGCTCCAGACGTTGCGCGGGAAGGAGACGAGGTCGAAAAACTGCGTGCCCTCGAAACGCTCGTGCATGTAGAACAGCCCGCCGCTCCAGCGGAACACGTCGTCGTCGAGCGAGGAGAGGCGCAGTTCCTGGCTGAACTGGCGCTGGGTCTCCTCCTGCGCCTGGCCGATATAGGGTGTCGCGGTGAAATCGCCGTCGAGATAGCTGCTCATCTCATGGCCGCGGAACGCCGTCACCGAGGTCAGGCGCACGGTCTCGAAATCGTGGTCGAGGCGCACCGAGACGCCGCCGCTGTCGACGCTGTTGTCCGGATTAAAATCATGTGTCGCCTTGTGGTTGAAGGCGAGCGGGAGGGGCGCATACCAGAGCCCGCCATCGCTGCGGTCGCGGGTAAAGTCGCCGATGATTTTCACGCGGGTGTCGTCGCCAACCTCGCCGGTCGCCACGACGCGACCTCCGAACACGTCGGTATCGCTGACATCATCGCCATTGACGAGGTTTTCGATGTAGCCGCGATTGCCGCTCCAGGCCGCGGAGGTGCGCACAGCCCAGCCGGTGCCCTCGATCGGCGTTTCGAAGGCGGCCTTGAAGCGGCTGTCGAGATCGGTGCCGATCGTCGCGGAGAATTCGCCGCCCGCCGTGTCGCCCGGCTCGCGCGAGATGAGGTTCACCGCGCCGCCGATCGTGTTCTTGCCATAGAGGGTGGCCTGCGAGCCGCGCACGACCTCGACGCGCTCCAGATCTTCCAGGATGAAGGGATAGCCCATCGGTCGGGCGATGTAGACGTCGTCGAGGAACATGCCGACGGCCGGCTGGCGATCGACGCCGCCGGAAATACCGAGCGAGGTGACGCCGCGGATGCTGACCGGGCCGCCCTGGCCGTTGAACAGCACGTTCGGCGTCTTGAAGGCCACGTCCTCCATCGTATCCGTCCGGCCCTTGCCGAGGTCCTCGCCGGCAATGGCGGTGACGGCGACGGGCGCGTTCTGGATTTTTTCCTCACGGCGGCGGGCAGTTACGACGATCTGTTTAAGCACCGTCGTACCTTCGACCGGTTGCTCCTGCGCGGAAAGCCGGGCGGCATCGAAGAGGACGAAGCCCGCGGTCGCGAGGATGGTGGCGGTGCGCAAGGCGGCGTGGCGTTTTTGATTCATGACGAATTCCCTCAGCTTTGCGTGGGTCTTCGCATGCGGCCTGCCGGGGGCACAATCTGGCGCACGTTCGGGATTGCGCCAAAGGTGTTCGGGAACCGGACTACGTGCGTGCCCGGCCCGTGATGGTGGTGGGCGCCATGCCGAAGCGGCGGCGGAATTCGGTGGCGAAATGCTGCGGCTGGTAGCCGACCTGCCGCGCGACATGAGCAATCGACGTCTCGCCGCCTTCAAGCAACAGCCGTGCGGCATCGAGCCGGCTCGTCTTGACGAAACCATAGACGGTGCTGCCGAACAGTGCCTGGAAACCCGCGCCGAGCTTCTTGGCATTCGTGCCCACCCGGCGGGCGAGCTCGGGCACGCTCGGCGGTGCGGCGAGTTCGGCAAGCAGGATGCCGCGTGCCTCGTGCAGCCGGGCGATGTCGCGCGTCGGCCAATTGGCCGCGCCGCCATGGTCGGGCACGGTCGCGTCGTCGAGAATATGCGCCACCATCTCCATGGCCTTGCCGGTCATATAGAGGCGTCGGGCAGGCCCTTGCAGCGGGCAGCCGAGCATCTGCCAGGCGATCATGCGCGCGGCTTCCGGCAGCGCGAGGCGCGGGTCCGGCGTCTTGCGGGCGATCAGCGACAGCGTATCGCCCCCCATCAGCGGTTCGGCCATCTCCTCCTCAATCTGCACGAAGACCGCCGCGACGCCGCCGTCGCGCAGCACCACATGGCGCGTATGCACATGCTCGCTCGCGGAAAAGATCGTACCGCCGCCGCTTTGCCAGAGATGCGAGCCAAAACCCTCCTGCTCCACCGAGAGGCTGCCTTCCAGCAGCGTGCCGATCCAGTGGCCGGGCGGTGTTACGCTCTCCCAAACCATCTCCCGGCGCACGGGCGAGGTGTCCAGAAAGATGTTGAGGCCGCAGGCGCGGATGATCTCCACGATAGTCTCCGGGGGAGAGGGTCTTTTCGCGGGAGACGATCACAATATATGAGTTTGATAGTCAAGTTAAATCGTCCATATTGTGTCCTTATGGACCGATGTCGAGCGGTGCCACACTGCCGCCCGACGACCTCCACCGCGAGGTGGGTTTAACGCGGAGCGCTCCGCTCAGGCCTTCAGGAAGGGTGCATTTTCCCTGAGGTGGATGACCGTCGGGCCGTCCGCGGCGAAGGCGGCTTTGACGGCGGCTTCCAGGTCCTCGAAGCTGGTCGGCTCGGCGGTCCGGCAACCATAGGCTTTGGCCAGCTTGACGAAATCCGGATTGTGCTGGTTGACGCCGATGGTCGGGATGTCGCGCGCGATCATGCCATCGCGGATCTGGGCGAGGCTGTCATTGTTCCACAGGATGATGGCGAGCGGCAGCTTGTTTTCCACAGCCGTGCCGAGTTCCTGGAGCGTGAACTGGAAACCGCCGTCGCCGACGATGACGGCGACCGGCGTCTCGGGGCTCGCGATCTTGCCGCCGATCGCCGCCGGAAGCGCGTAACCGAGCGTGCCGAAGCCGGCGGGGAAATGCCAGGTGCGCGGCAGGGCGCTGCGGTAGAAGGCGTAGCCGGTATAGGCGAGTTGCGTCATGTCGGTATAGACCACGCCGTTATCGGGGATGGCGTTGCGCAGGCTGTCGAGCACGCGCACATGTTTCTGTTCGAGCGGCGTCAGCCCGTCGCGCTCGGTGGCGCGCAGTTCGGCGATGGCATTGCTGTTCTTGAAGCCGGTGGCCGCGGAAACTTTCTCCGCGATCGCCGCGACGGCCAGTTTCGAATCCGCCTCCATGGCGACGTCCACGTCGTAGTCACGCACCAGCGTCGCGGGGTCGATATCGATGCGGATGATCTTGCCGCTCATCGGCAGCGGGCCGTCGAGCCAAATGTCGGGCTCGGCAAGCTCGGTGCCGATGAGCAGCACCGCATCGGCCTCGCGCACGAAATCCTGCGTGGCGCCACGGTCGACGGTCACTTCCAGGGCGAGCGGGTGGTCGTCGGGCAGGATGCCCTTGGCGGCGATGGTCGGCACCACGGCCGCGCCGATCTTTTCCGCTAAGGCGCGGACCTCGGCGGCTGCGGAAACCGCACCACCGCCGGCGAGGATCACCGGCCGTTTGGCCGCGTTGAGGATCGCGGCAGCCGCCTCGACCTGTGCGGCATCGGGTGCACGGCGCCGCGCGGTGGTGCGCCGGGTGGCGGCCTTGTCGTCCGGCGCCTTGAAGACGTCGAGCGGGATCGACACATGCACCGGGCGCGGGCGGCCGCTATCGAAGAGGGCGAAGGCGCGGGCGATATATTCGCGCACCTGGTCGGGGCTCGTCGCGGTCTCGGAGAAGGCGGTGAGGGGGCGGGTGACGGCGGACTGGTCGGTGATCTCGTGCAGCATGCCGCGGCCCATGCCCAGATCCTTGTTGGCGGCTACGGAGGTGATGACCAGCATCGGCACGCTGTCGGAATAGGCCTGGCCGATCGGGGTCGCCGCATTGGTGACGCCCGGGCCTGAAATCAGCACGCAGACGCCCGGCTTGCCCGACATGCGGGCATAACCGTCGGCCATGAAGCCGGCGCCCTGTTCATGGCGCACGCCGATATGGCGGATGCCGGCGGCCTCCATGCCGCGATAGGCTTCGAGCGTGTGCACGCCCGGCATGCCGAAGACGGTATCGACGCCATAGGCCTTGAGGATCTGCATCAGGCGGCTGCCGCAGGAAATGGTCTCGTTCATGATGAAATTCCGTTCGATTTTCAGGGTTTTGCGGCGTCTTCGAGGCCCGTCCAGATCGAGCCGTATTCGTCGGCGACGACCATCAGGCTCGCGCCTAGCTCCTTGGCAAAGGCGCGCTCGGCGCGCGACCAGGCAGGCATGATCCAGGGTTTCCCCGCTTTTTCAGCCGCTTGCGCGATCTTTCTAAGATCTGCCTTGTCCGCATCCGTGTTGCGATAGGCGCCGCGGCCGGAATCGAGCGAGAGGTCGCTCGGGCCGACGAAGAGGCCGTCGACGGTCGGCAGCGCGAGGATCGCCTCGACATCCTTGAGGGCGGCGGCGGATTCGATCATCGGATAGCAGCGCGTCTTGGCGTTTTCGTTATCGTAATATTCCGGTTTCACGCCGCCATAGCGAGCGGGGCGGGTGCCGGAAAAGCTGCGCGTGCCGAGCGTCGGGTATTTGGCGGACGCGGTCACGCGGCGCGCATGCTCGACATCGCCGATATGCGGGATGATCACGCTGTCGGCGCCCATGTCGAGCGCCTGCTGGATCGGGATTGCTTCCGGCCCCAAGACCTTGGCATGCATGGTCATGCCGAGCGCCTTGCCGAGAGCGAGGATGCGGTCCAGCGCTTCGAGGTCGAACAGGCCGTGCTCTACGTCGAGCACGATATGGCGGTAGCCGATGTCGTGGGCGATCTCGATCATCGCCTGGTGCGGGGTCGAGAGCCAGACGGCGAGATTGTCGAGCGTGTCAGCCATGGGCGGCACCATCCTTTTTCTGCCGGTCGGCGATCATGCCGGCGATATCGACCAGTTCCTGCAAGGTGGCGCCGGCATTGATGCGTGCCACCCAGCTTCCTTCGTCTTCCTGGTCGGCGAGCGCGATATCGGCGATACCGGCCACCTGGTCGGGCGGCAGCACAAGGATGCCGCAGTCGTCGGCGAGGATCGCGTCGCCCGGATTGACGGTGACGCCGCCGCAGGAGACGGGGATGTTGTAGCCGCCACCGAGATTGAGCAGCTTCGTGGTGATCGGCGAGACGCCGCGCGCCCAGGTCGGTACGCCGGCCTCGCGGATTGCCGCCGGGTCGGTGATCATGCCGTCGACGATGACGGCGGCGAGCTTGCGCTCCTTGGCGACGGCGGCCATGAAGCCGCCCCAGGCGGCATGGCGCTCGTCGCCGGCCCGGTCGATCACGAGGATATCGCCGGGGCGCACGCGATCCATGGCGTGATAGAGCAGGGTGGAATCCGGGCCGGGGATCGACACGGTCTGCGCGGTGCCCGCCACCCGCACGCCATCGATCAGCGGGCGCAGGTCATTGCGCATGAAACGATCGTGCAGGTAGTGGCCGACGGTCGCGGCCTCGACGCGGGCGAAGCGGGCGAGAAGGCCGGCGTCGAGCTGCGGCGCAGGGTCGGCGATCCGGTAGGATTTGATCGACATGATGAAAAAAGATCCTATTGCGTGAGGAGTCTGATGGCGGAGGGGGCGCAGGCGAGCGTGGCCGGTGCGCCGGCTTGCGGCATCGGCCGGTCGCCGTTGCGCACGCGGGCATGCAGGCGGGTGCCGTCGGCGAGCACGAGCGCGTAGACAGTGTCGGTGCCGATATAGACGGCCTCGCCGAGCGCGCCGGAAAAGCGGACCGACCCGCCGGCCTCGCCCTCGACGAAATGCAGCGCCTCGGGGCGGATGGCGAGGATGCAGGCATCGCCGGGCTGCAGCGGCAGGGTGCAGGGGAAATCGATCCGGCTGCCGGCGGCCTCCAGAGTGAACTGATCGCCATTGCGGGCGGTGATGCGCGCCTCGATGAGGTTCATGTCGCCGATGAAGCCAGCGGTGAAACGGTTGGCCGGCCGCTCGTAGATCTCGACCGGGCCGCCCACCTGCTGGACGACGCCGTTGTTCATCACGGCGATACGGTCCGACATGGTCAGCGCTTCTTCCTGGTCGTGGGTGACGAAGATGAAGGTGATGCCGAGGCGGCGTTGCATCTCCTTCACCTCCATCTGCATCTCGCGGCGCAGTTTGAGGTCGAGCGCGCCGAAGGGTTCATCGAGCAGCAGCACGGAGGGGCGGTTGATCAGCGCGCGGGCAAGCGCGATGCGCTGCTGCTGGCCGCCGGAAAGGGCTGAGGGCTTGCGGTCGATGGCATGGGTCATGTGCACGCTGTCGAGCGCGGCTTTTACGCGATCGCGGATCTCGTCCTTCGCGACACCTTTTACCGAAAGGCCGAATCCGACATTCTCGCCGACGTTCAGATGCGGGAAGAGCGCATAGCTCTGGAACACGGTGTTGACGTTGCGCTGGTGTGCCGGCACGCCGGTCACGTCGCGGCCGTCGAGCAGCAGCCGGCCGGAGGTCGGCTCCTCGAAGCCGGCGATCATGCGCAATGTCGTCGTCTTGCCGCAGCCCGACGGGCCGAGGAAGGTGAAGAATTCGCCCGCCTTTATCGTCAGATTCAGGCGGTCGACGGCATAGGCCGTCTCGGCTCCGGTGCCGAAGGCCTTGCGGATATCGATCAGTTCGATGGCAGCACGGCTCACGCCGGCCGGCTCTGTCGTGATGTCAGGCGGCATATCGTTCTGGAACTCGCTCAGGGAAAGGGGCGGCCGGCAACCCGGCCGCCGATGGTCCGGGCCGCCGTTACTGGGCGGTCTTCACCTTGGTCCAGCCATCCTGGTAGAGTTTTGTCGCATCGCCGACGTCGAGGATGAAGTCGGCCTTCATCAGCTTGTCTTCCGGCGGATAGATGGCGGCGTTTCCTGCTGTTTCCTTCGGCAGCAGCGCCTTGGCCTTGTCGATGACGGTCGCCGATTTCGAGAGATCCGCCGCCTTGGCGGCGACGTCCGGCCGCATGATGTAGTCGATGAACTTGTAGGCTTCCTCGACATTCTTGGCCGATGTCGGAATGGCGAAACCATCGATCCACATCGAGCCGCCTTCATCCGGAATGACGTATTTCACCTTCGGATTGGTCACCATCACCTGTGCGATGGAACCGTTCCAGCCCTGCACGATGCAGGCTTCGCCCGAGGCGAGCAGGTCGCCGTAATTGGTGCTGTTGTAACCGCCAAGCACCTTCTTCTGCTCGATGAGGGACTGGGTCGCCTTCTCGATTTCCTCCGGCTTGGTGGTGCCGGCATCGAAGCCGTTGACCTGGAGGCCAGCGATATAGGCTGCCAGCATATTGTCGAGCATGTAGATGCGGCCTTCATACTGCGGGTCCCACAGCGCCTTCCAGCTCGTCGGCGGCGTCTTCACGCAGTCCTCGTTATAGGCAAAACCGGTGGTGCCCCAGATATAGGGTACCGACCATTTCTGGCCGGGATCGTAGGAGACCTCCTTGAAGGGCGCGCCAAGATTGCCGATGTTCGGGATCTTGGCGTGATCCAGTTCCTGCAACAGGCCCTGCTTGGCGAGCACCTGCACGGTGTACTGGCTGGGTTCGATGAGGTCGTAGCCGCTGGCGCCGGCCGACAGCTTCGCCATCATCGTCTCGTTGGAGTCGTAGGTGTCGAAGGTCACCGTGATGCCGGTCTCCTTCGCGAAGTCGTCGACGATTTCCTGCGGCACTTCGCCGGACCAGGCATAGATGTTGAGCTCGGCGGCCGAGGCGCCGGAGGCGATGGCGACCAGGCTGACCGATGCAAAAAGTGTTCTCCAGTTTTTCATTGCGCATTCCCCATTTCTTGGTTGGTGGTTCTTATGATTGTTTGCGGATCGTCTTGAGGTAGCGGCTCATGACGACCAGGATGACCAGCACGTTGACCGCGATCAGCATGGCGCCGAGCGCATTGATCTTCGGCGTGAGGCCGGACTTCAGCGTGGCGTAGATCTGGATCGGCAGTGGCGTCGAGCCGACGCCCGAGACGAAGGTCGAGACGACGAAGTTGTCGAAGGAGATCACTGCGCAGAGCAGGAAGGCCGAGAGGATGGCGGGCGCCAACAGCGGCAGCGTCACGCGCAGGAAGGCCTGCTTACCGTTGGCGCCGAGATCGGCGGCCGCCTCGTCGAGGCGCGGATCGAGACCGGAGGCAGCGGCGCGCACGATCAGGAAGCTAAACGGGATCGACACGAGCACATGGCCGGCGATCAAGGTGCCGTAGCCGAGGGGCACGCCGGTCCAGACGGTCGCGACGAGCAGGCCGACCGCGAGCACGATCTCCGGCAGCACCAGCGGCGCGATGATGAGCGTCGAGAATAGGTTCTTTCCGGCAAAGGGGCGCTTGACCACGGCGAGTGCTGCACTGGTGCCGATCATCGTTGCAAGTGCCGCCGAGGCGATGGCGACGATGACGCTGACTTGCAGGCCGGCCCGCAGCCCCCGGTCGCGCAGCGCTTCCGCAAACCAGGCGAGCGAAAACCCTTCCCAGACCACTGTCGAGCGGCCGGCATTGAAGGCGTAGATGACGAGGACCAGCAAGGGCGCGAAGAGGAAGATGTAGCCGATAAGCGTGGCGGCGGGGACGTAGAGCGCGATCAGCTTCTTCATGTTCGCGCCTCCTCGACGGAGCGCAGCACGCGCATGTAGCAGACGATGATGCCCGACGAGATGACCAGCAGCACCACGGAGACGGCCGCACCCAGCGGCATGTTGCGGAAATCGAGGAAGAGCTGGACGATCAGGTTGCCGAGAATGATGCTCTTGCCGCCGCCGAGCAGGACGGGGATGGCATAGACACCCATGGCCGGCACGAAGACGAAGAGGATGGCGGCCATCACGCCCGGCAGCGACAGTGGGAAGGTGACCCGCCAGAAGGATTGCAGCGGCGTCGCGCCGAGATCGTCTGCGGCTTCCAGTAGGCGCTTGTCGAGGCCGTTCAGCGCGGCATGGATCGGTAGCACCGTGGTCGGCAGGAAGGCATAGAGCATGCCGACGAGCACGGCCGGATAGGTGCCGATCATGCGGATCGGCTGCTCGATGAAGCCGAGGCCGAGGAGCGCGCTGTTGATCGTGCCGTTGCGGCCGAGCAGCACCATCCAGGCCGACATGCGCACGATGAAATCGATCCAGAAGGGAATGAGCAGCAGCGCCAGCAGCAACCCGGCATGGCGCCCGGCGCGCAACGCGATGAAATAGGCGATCGGATAGCCGACCAGCAGGCAAACGATGGTGGAGACAGCGGCAAGCTGGAGCGAATTCAGGAAGATCGGCAGGTAGATGGCCTGGAAGAGCTCGCGGTAGCTCGCCAGCGTGAAGCCGAATTTCGCACCGCCATAGGTGTCCTGCTCGGCGAAGGAAAAGGCGATGACGATGAGGATCGGGATGACCAGCAGGAGGATGGCGCTGAGGAGGGACGGGGCGAGGAGCGCCAGTGTCACGAGATTGCCTCGGCGCGCGGCGATCATTTCCGTGTCTCCATGCGCGTCTGGCGGGAGGGCTCGACGGGGCGGATGAGGTTCGTCGCGCTGACCGAGAGGTGCCCCCGCATTGCCGCCTCCGCCCTGTCGGGATCGCGGCTGGCAAGCGCCTCGTGGATCACCACCATGTCGTTCAGGTCTTCAAAGAGAAGCGCGACGGGCATGCGCGAGACATAGAGGCTGCGCACCGATAGCGCATAGAGCCGCGTCAGCGCCTGCATCAGGTAAGTGTTCCCGGAGGCCTCGGCGATCAGCTTGTGCATCTCCTCGTCGATGCCGAGATGCCATTCGATCTCCATGCGCTTGGCCTCGACGCCGGCGCGCGCTTCCTCGATCAGCGCGGCCAGGCGATCGAGCTGCGCGTCGCTGATGCGGGTGGCGGCAAGCCGCGCGGCCCAGAGCTCGGCCTGGAGGCGAAATTCCTGGAGCTGAAAGAAATCGGTGGCCGAGGTGGAGGAGACGAAATAACCGCGCTGCGGCACCGCCAGCAACAGGTCTTCCTGCGCCAGCCTTTGCAGCGCCTCGCGCAGCGGCGTGCGGCCGACCGCCAGCCGCTCCATGCATTCCTTCTCGTCGATCGGCGAGCCCGGCAGCAGTTCCGCCTTGATGATGGCGGTGCGCAGCCCGTGATAGGCGACGTCGCTCAGGCGCATTTTCTTGGTGGAGAGAGGCTGCACTTTGGGTCGCTCCATAAAATATATTTTCAAGATATCATCTGAATATTTACTGTCAACGACCTCTTTGAAGGAATGCGAAAACGACAAATGCCGCTCATCGGCTGGCGACCGATGGGCGGCGCGGTGCGCTTTTGCCTGCCAGCTGGCAGGCAAAATCAGAGGTAGAGAGGGAAGAAGCGGCTACAGCCGGCCGTAGGCGCCACCGGCTCCTGTAATGGCGGCGAGGAAGCTCGCGAGGCCGGCGGAGCGCAGTGGGAGGTAGGGTTTTCCCTGCGCGCGGCACAGGCGTTTTACCAGGCCGACGGCGCTGTGGCTGATGTGATCGACCGGAAACAGGATCGTCGATGCCTGTCCGACAAGTGCCGGCAGCAGCGTCGTGCTGTCCTCCATGCCGCCATCATGCAGCAGGAGGTCGACATTGCGGCTTTCAGCATAGGCGCGCAGGTGATCAAAAAGATTACGCCGGCCGCCGACATAGAGCACGGGGCCTGCCGGCTGCGGGCTCGCCTGGCTGCCGCCGGCCTGGAGCTGCGCGGTCACGGCCGCTTCGAGCGCCTCGTTCTCCCGGAGGATCGAATGGCTATGGTCCTGCAACTGTTCGAGGTCACGCTGCAAGGCGCGGCACCTTTCCTCGGCCTCGGCGAGCCGCTGGGAGAGAGCGTTGGCGCGTGCGGCCTCGGTGTCCGCGCGTTCGGCAGGGCTGCCTTCTTCCGCGCGTACCCGCTGGCCGAAGGGTGCGGCGGTCGCTTCCGCCTGCACGATCCGCTCTTCGAGCTGCCGGATGCGCTGGCGGAGCGCGACGCGCTCGTCGGCGGCGACGGCAAGCCGCTTTTCCTGGCGCTCGCCTTTGTCCTTCTCCTGTTCCAGTTCCTTTTCCAGCCGCGTCAGCCGGGCGAGATCGAGCCGGCTCGCGCTGCCGACGAGATGCGACAGCATATGGACTTCGCCGAAAATGTCGCGGATCAGCGCCGGCGGGCTCGCCGGATGGCTCATCAAGGCCCAGTAGGGGCCGGCAATATCGCCGCGATCAAAACTCTCCCGCCAGATCCGGCGCAATTCCTGCTCGTCGGCCTGCAACGGAATACGCTTGATGCTCACCTCATGGCGCTTGTCGAGCGCCTTGTTGAGGAGTTTTGCGGCAAAATCCCGCTGTCCGGCGGTGCGCACGCCGCGGCCGTGCAGCGTGTGGTCCGTGGCGCTACGCGCATCCTCCTGCCCGGCTTTGGCGAGAAGCTGGCGAAGCTCGCCCGTTGTCAGGCAGGTTCCGACGATCGAGCAGTGGAAGGTCGAGGGGATGTCCCAGGTCTTCAGGCGCTGCGACCCCGCCTTCACGGCAACCTCTTCCGGCGCAGCTTCGACGGGAAGCAGCAGCCTGGGGGAGGAGAGGGAGTGCGGGCGCGGCAAGGTCGGCATGGGATGTCCGATCGGCTATTCTGACAGGGACAGGGTTGGTGTTTCGGCACTTCGGCTTTGGCCGTAATGCAGCTCCGTCGAAAACTGCATCTGGCAGAACAGCGGCAGGATGTGATCGCGCGTCAGCGGGGCGAGCGGCAGATCGCCCGCCGCATCGACCGGCACCCAGACCGCCTCCTCGATTTCCGCAACCGGCGTGACGGCCTCGCGCCGAAGCTCGACCTGGAAGACATCGGCGATGACGATGTGATCCGGCTCGTTGGCCGCCGCCGCCTCGAAGCGGCCGAACGGCGCCATGCGCGACGGCGCAATGTCGAGGCCGATCTCCTCGCGCAATTCGCGCGCCAGTGCCGCCTTCGGCGTTTCCCCGGGCTCGATCTTTCCGCCGGGCTGCACGAAGGCGCCCGTGCCGCGCTTGCGGACCAGCAGCGTTTCGCCGTTCTCCCGAAGGACGAGTGCGGCGGCGATCCGGATTTCTGCTTGCATGGGTTCCTCGGCAAATCCTACCTTCGTTATATTTCATAAAACATAACGTTTTGGAAGAGCGCACGGAGAGGACGGCGGGTGTTGCCTTGCTATCAGGAACCGACGATATATTTGCCTCACTATATCGCGGGAGAGAGTCCATGCCGGTCTTGCGCTGCCTTTTTGTCTTCGTCGTCTTCCTTGCATCGGTCCTGCCGGCCGCGGCGCGCACGATCACCGATGCGGCCGGGCGGACTGTCGAGGTGCCGGACAAGATCGAGCGGGTGCTGGCGGCCGGTCCGCCGGCCTCGGTGCTCGTCTATGTGCTCGCACCGGAAAAGCTCGCCGGCTGGGTGCGCGAGCCGAAGGGCGAGGAGAAGGCCTTCCTGCTGCCCTCCGTCCGCGATCTTGCGACCTTCGGGCAACTGACGGGCAAGGGCGGCACGGCGAACATGGAGGCGGTGCTGGCGGCCAAGCCCGACATCATCATCGATGTCGGCACCGTCAACCCGACCTATGCCTCGCTTGCCGACAAGGTGCAGGCACAAACCGGCATCCCCTATATCCTGATCGACGGCGCCTTTGCGAAGAGTGCCGAAACGCTGCGGGAAACCGGCGCCATCCTCGGCGTCTCTGAGCGGGCGGAGACCCTTGCGGCCTATGCCGAAGCCAGGCTCGCTGCGCTGAAAAAGGGGCTCGCCGGAATTCCCGAGGACAAGCGCCCGGCGGTCTATTATGGCCGCGGCGCGGAGGGGCTGGAAACGGGCCTCGCCGGCTCGATCAACATGGAGATCCTCGAAGCGGCCGGCGCCAGGAATGTCGCGGCCGCCGCCGGCAAGGGCGGTCTCACCCAGGTGTCGCTCGAACAGGTCCTGTCGTGGAAGCCGGATGTCATTCTCGCCGCCTCGCCGAAATTTGCCGCAAGCGTGAAGAGCGACCCGCTCTGGGCCGAGCTCGATGCGGTCAAGGCGGCGCGCATCCATGTCACGCCCAGCCTGCCTTTCGGCTGGATCGATTCCCCGCCCGGCATCAACCGCCTGATCGGCATCGCGTGGCTCGAACACACGCTCTATCCCGAGGCTTTCCCGGGCGCGCTCGATCAGGAAGTGCGGGACTTCTTCAAGCTGTTCTACCAGGTCGAGCTGGACGGCACCCAGCTTGAGACCTTGCTGGGGCCTGGCAAGGCGGCTGCGAAGTAGATGCGCGACAAGGCCGCCCTGCCGAAAGGGCAGGGCAGGCTCTTCATCGGCGCGGGTCTGATTGCCGTGCTGCTGCTCGCCGCCCTCTCCATGATGGTCGGCAAATATGGCAGCGGGCCGGGGCCCGTGTTTGATGCGCTGCGGCAGCTTGTTACGGGCGATGGCGCGGACCATGTTCTCTCGACGGTTCTGTGGAATGTGCGCCTGCCGCGCGTCGTGGCAGCGGTGATCGTCGGCGCTTCGCTTGCGGCCGCGGGGGCGACCTATCAGGGGCTGTTTCGCAACCCGCTGGTCTCGCCGGACCTGCTCGGCGTGTCGGTCGGCGCCAGCCTTGGCGCGGCGCTGGGCATCTTCCTGTCGCTGCCCGTGCTTGCCATCCAGCTTGCCGCCTTCGCCGGCGGGCTTGTCGCCGTGCTCGCGGTCTCGGCGATCGGCGCGCTGGTGCGCGAGCGCGATCCGGTGCTGACTTTGGTGCTGGCCGGCATCGCCATCCAGGCGTTGATCGGCGCAGGCATCTCGCTGATCAAGGTGCTCGCCGATCCCTACGACCAGCTGCCGGCGATCACCTATTGGCTGCTCGGCAGCATGACGGCGATCACGCGGTTCGACGTGCTGTCGATCCTGCCGGCCGTCGTGCTCGGCCTCGTGCCGCTCGTGCTCTTGCGCTGGCGCATGAATGTCATGACGCTCGGCGAGGAGGAGGCGCAGACGCTCGGCATCGACACGCTGAAGACGCGCATCGCCCTTATTGCCGGCGCCACGCTGGTGACGGCGGCGACGGTCTCCGTCACCGGCATCGTCGGCTGGATCGGGCTTATCATCCCGCATGTCGCACGCATGCTGGTCGGCCCGGATTTCCGCCGCCTGCTGCCGGCCGCCATGCTGCTCGGCGCTGCCTATCTCCTTATCGTCGACATGCTAGCGCGCTCGATCGCGACGATCGAGGTGCCGCTCGGCATCCTGACGGCAGTGGTGGGCGCGCCGTTTTTCCTCTGGCTGCTGATTGCCGGAAAGCGGGGCTGGTCATGACGCTCGCGCTGAAATCGCTCGCCTTCGGTTACCGGGATCGGGAGATCGGCCACGCCGTCAGCCTGTCGCTGGCCGAGGGCGAGGTGCTGGCGCTTCTCGGCGCGAACGGCGCCGGCAAGACCACGCTGTTCAGGAGCATGCTTGGTCTCCTGCCGGTGAAGGCCGGCGAGGTCATGCTCGATGGCAAGCCGCTCTCCGCTTGGTCGCGGCGCGAGCGGGCGCTGCGCATCGCCTATGTGCCGCAGGCCCATGCCGCACCCTTTCCGTTCACGGTCCGCGATGTTGTGCTGATGGGCCGCGCCGCGCATCTCAGGGCCTTTGCAATGCCCGGGGAGCGGGACCGCGCGATTGCGGATGCCGCCCTCGAAAGCCTCGGCATAACCGGGCTCGCCGACACGCCCTGCACCGAGATCAGCGGCGGCGAGCGGCAATTGGCCCTCATCGCCCGGGCGCTCGCGCAGCAGGCGCGCATCATCGTGATGGACGAGCCGACGGCCAATCTCGACTACGGCAACCAGATGCGGCTGCTCGCCCATATCCGCACGCTCGCCGGCCAGGGCCTCGCCATCGTGCTCTCCACGCACAATCCGGACCACGCCTTGCAGGTCGCCGACCGCGTGGCGCTCTTGAAGGACGGCACGTTGATGGCGCTTGGCGCCCCGGCCGACACGCTGACGCCGCAGACCCTGAAAGACATCTACGGCATCGACGTGGTGATCGGCCGGGTCGAAGGCAGCGAGGCGCTCGTCTGCGCGCCGCGCGGCTGAACGAAGCATGCTTGCCAGCCGCGGTTCCCGGGTCTATCGACGATAGCTCGTACCCAGCCGAGGACCTGCCATGCACGATATCCGGAAAATCGAGGCGACGGACAAGCCGAGCTTCTACCGCGACCTCATCGCCCAGGCCGAGGGCCTGCTGCATGGCGAACGCGACGCCATCGCCAATGCGGCGAACCTTTCCGCGCTGATCTACGATGCGGTCGCAAACCTCAACTGGGCCGGCTTCTATTTCCTGAAATCCGCCGACGAACTGGTGCTCGGCCCCTTCCAGGGCAAGGTCGCCTGCGTGCGCATCCCGGTCGGCAAGGGTGTGTGCGGCAGCGCGGTCGCCGAGGGGCGCAGCCAGCTCGTGCCGGACGTGCACGCCTTCCCCGGCCACATCGCCTGCGATGCCGCCTCGCGCGCCGAACTCGTCGTGCCGCTCGCCCGGGACGGTCGGGTTTTTGGCGTGCTCGATCTCGACAGCCCGCTGCCGGGCCGCTTCACAGAGGAAGACCAGGCTGGCTTCGAGGCGCTTGCCGCTATTTACGTCAACGCCAGCGATCTCTGACGGCAGGACTTAGCCCGCCGCCGCCAGCCCCGCATCCAGCCCCTCGGCGATTGTGGCGATGTCCTTCGCCGTCACGATCAGCGGCGGGGAGAGGATGATCATGTTGCCGGACACGCGCAGCATGACGCCGGCGTCGTAGGCGGCATCGGCGATCCTTGCCATGGTCTTCTTGTCGACCGGCCTTTTCGTCGCGCGGTCGGCGACGATTTCGAGCGCCGCCATCAGCCCTTTGCCGCGCACGTCGCCGACAGCCGCGTGTTTCGTCTTGAGGGCTTCCAGTGCCGTCGCCAGTTCCGCGCCACGCGCGGCGGCGTTTTCGTTCAGTGCGAGGCGCTTGGTTTCAGCGAGCGCGGCGAGGCCAGCGGCGCAGCCGACGGGGTGGCCGGAATAGGTGTAGCCGTGGCCGATCGCGCCAAAGCTGGTCTTGTCGGCCTCGAAGACCTCGGCCACCTTGGCGGAGATCAGCGTGGCGCCGAGCGGGAAATAGCCCGACGTGATGGCCTTGGCGATGGTCATGAAATCCGGCTTGACGCCCGTCAGCCGCGAACCCGACCAGGCGCCGGTACGCCCGAACCCGGTCACCACCTCGTCGGCGATCAGCAGGATCTCGTGGCGGTCGCATATGTCGCGCACCAACGGCATGAAGCCCTCATGCGGGACGATGACGCCGCCCGCGCCGAGGATGGGCTCCATGATGAAGGCGGCGATGGTGTCGGCGCCCTGGAAGGCGATCTCTTCCTCGATGGCGCGGGCGCAAAGGGCCGCGAGTTTTGCCGGGTCCGTTTCGTCAAAGGGATTGCGGTAGGTCCAGGGGGCGGGCGTGTGGAAAACGCCGGGCATCAAGGGCTCGTAGTTGCGGCGGAAATTGGCATTGCCGTTGACCGAGGCGCCGCCGAAATGCGTGCCGTGATAGCCCTTCTTCAACGCGAGGAATTTGGTGCGGTCGGCCTGGCCGCGGATCTTCCAATATTGCCGCGCGAGGCGCAGCGCCGTCTCCACCGAATCCGAGCCGCCCGACGTGAAGAAGCTGCGCACCATGCCCTCCGGCTCGAACCATTGCGCCAGTTCGTAGGCGAGCTCGATGGAAGGGCCGGTGGAGGTGCCGCGGAAGCCGGAATAATAGGGCAGGGCGTCGAGCTGCCTTGCGATCGCCTGCTTGATGGGGTCGCAGCTATAGCCGAGATTGACGTTCCACAGGCCGCCGACGGCATCGAGCACGGTGCGGCCGTCGATATCCGTCACCATCGCGCCTTCGCCCTGCATGATGACGCGCGGCGGCGAAGCGCGCATTTCTGCCGGATGTGCCATCGGGTGCCAGATCGGCTTTGCATTGTTCTCGCTGAGGAAATTGATGTCGCGCATGGCTCAGATACTCTCGTGGCGGATTTCGGGTGAAGGCAGGCCGAACGGGGCGAGCGCTGCGGCATAGGAACGGGCGGGCTCTGCGACGTCGAACCATACCGTGCGCATGCCGGCGGCGACAGCGCCGTCCACATTGCGCTTCTGGTCGTCGACGAAGACGCAGGCTTCGGCGGGGAGGTCTAGTGTCTCGCAGACGGCGGCATAGGCGCGCGGGTCCGGCTTGAGGATGCCGGTATAGGTGGCATCGACGATGGTTTCGAACAACGAGAGCAGCGGCAGGCGTTGCCGGAAATCCTCGCCGTAGAACAGGTCGAGTTCGTTGGAGAGGATGGCGAGGCGGATGCCGTTTTCGTGTGCCGTGCGGATGGCCTGCACGGCCTCCGGGCGTATGACGGCCTCAGGATCGGCACCGCGGGCGCGGCGCACGAAGGTCGACATGTCGTTCCAGTCCTCGCCGACCAGCCGGCCGACCTCGTTTGTGCGGGTCTTCCAATAGTCGCGCTCGCTGATCTCGTCGGCCTGCATGGCGCGCCAGAGCGGATCGGATGCCGGATCGAACGGTCCGCGCCAGGCGAGCGTGCCGGGCGGCAGGCCAAGCGCCTGTTCGCTGAGCGAATGTGTCTCGAACAGCGTCTTGGTGACGACGCCGCCGAAATCGAGCACCAGTGCGGCCGGTTTCGTCATCCGGCTACCCCCGGACGAATAATGCCCTCGGCCACCCAGCAGTCGAAGATTTCCAGCGCCTTGGCGCAGAAGGCATCGTCATTGATGTGGCCGGCGATCTCGTGCAGCTCGACGCTCTCGGGCATGGTTTCGCGCATCTCCTCGATAAAGGCGGCGAGCGCGTCGGGCTCGTGCAGCGGTTCGCCCTCCTGGTCCCATTGCTGGAGGCCGCCGGCAGGCAGGATGAAGGCGGTGGCGCCGCTCGCGGTCGCCAGCTTGCCGGCGATGGCGCGGGCGATTTCCCGGCGTGTCTCGCCGTCTGAGGTGACCGAGGCGAGCAGGCGGTTGTGCGCGTGGTATGGACGCTCGGCGAAACGCGCCGGCACCGGCTGCCAGGTCGGGAAGTCCACCATGTCGATGGCACCGGGCGCGACGATCTGCGGAATGCCGCTGCGGCCGGCATTTTCCAGGCGGTCGGGGCCGGAATTCACCACCGAGCCCATATGCTGGTTGGCGACTTCCTGCAGGGAGAAATCGAGCACCGCGGCAAAGCCGCGTTGTGCGGCGATCGCCTCTAAAGCTCGGCCGCCCATGCCAGTGGTGTGGAACACGACGACCTCATAGCCGCGCCGCTCCAGCGCCGGCTTCAGCGTCACCATGTATTTCAGGCAGCTTTTGCCGAGCGAACTCATGCCGACGATCGGCCGCTCCGCCTGCGGACGTACCACGGCCCTTGCGGCGCCAACCACCGCGCCGCAGGCCTGCGAGAGCACGGCCTTGCATGTGCTGTTCAGGCCGTAAAGGCCGCCCGCCCACAGGATCATCATCAGGTCGGTCGCGATGCGGTCAGGCGGCACCAGATGGGAGTAGGCGATGGTCGAGACGACGAATTTCGGCACGCCGAGCGGCAGGGCCAGCGCCACGTCAAGGGCGAGATCGGTGCCCATCGTGCCGCCGAGCGCGATGATGCCGTCGATCTCGCCGCGGTCGTATAGGCTGCGGGCGAGCTGCGAAGCGCCGAGCGCCATCAGCGTCATGGCGCTGTTCTCGTCGCCGCTCTTGGCAATGGCATCGATGGTCGTGCCGGCGGCTTCTGCGACGGCATGACGGTCATGTTCGGGCCGGTAGGGCGGGTCGCCGAGCACGCTGACATCCATCATGACCGCGCGGCCGTCGACGGCTTCGATGCGCTCGCGCATGAAGGTCAATTCGTCGGCCTTGGTGTCTCCGGTGCCGATCACCAGGATGCGTGGACGTCCCTCTCTGACCATGCCGATGCCTCCTCCAAGGCGCCACTTACTTCACATGTGAATTAACTTGACAGCAAGCCGGTTCGTTTGCAAGTCTATAGTCAAAATGATGGTTCAATAAATGAACCGATGGGAACGCGGATATCCTGTCCGCACTGTATGGGAGAAAAGCAGCATGACTCGATTTCTCACCCTCGCACTCGCCACGACGACACTCGCCGCCGCCCTGGCAATGCCGGCGTACGCGGAATATCCCGAGCGCCCGGTCACCTTCATCGTTCCCTGGCCTCCGGGCGACCTGGAAGATCAGTTGACCCGCATCATCGCCGACACGTTTACCGCCAGTGCCGGCGCGCCGGCCAAGGTTGTCAACCGGCCGGGCGGCGGTGCGGTCGAAGGCGCGACGGCCGTCGCCCAGTCGGATCCGGATGGTTACACGGTTGGCTCGCTGGTCATCGACGTGCCGACCATGCATGTCATCCAGGGCAACGCGCCCTATGGCCGCGACGCCTTCGAGCCGGTCGGCATCTTCCTGACCTATCCCTTCGCGCTCGTCGCCAAAAAGGATGCGCCCTATGACGATCTTGCCGGCCTTGCCGCCTATGCCAAGGCGAACCCGATCAAGCTCGGCCATTTCGGCTACGACCTGATCCCCACCATGGCGACCTTCGCAGCCGCCAAGAAGCTCGGTTTCACCTTCGGCGCCGACGCGTCGTTCAACTCGCTCGATTGCTCGACACTCGCCAATGGTGACGCCGACGTGATGAACACGACCATGGCGACGGTGCTGTCCTGCCTCGACGACGTCAAGGTGCTGGCGACCTATACGGACGCGCCGCTCTCCATCAAGCCGGAGGCGAAACTGCTGTCCGAGCAGGTGCCGGGCCTGAATATCACGCTGTGGAACGGCCTTTTCGTGCCGAAGGGCACGCCGCAGGAGATCAAGGACAAGATCGCGACCATCGCCGAAGAGGCGATGAAGAGCGACCGGGCCAAGGCCGTCTCCGAGGCCACGGGCGCCGGCGTCTACTGGATGAATGCGGCGGATGCCGCCGCGCGCATCGACAAGGACTATGCCGCCGCCGAAGAACTGGTGAAGGATCTGAAGAAGTAGGCCGGCCCTTCCAATCCATCTGAAAAGCGCGGGGGACAACGACCATGGACGAGCAGGGCCAGAACCAGGAATTTCCGCCGGGCGAAGCGGTGGCGGCGGTGGGGCTTGCCTGCCTCGTCATCGCCGTGGGGCTTGTGCTCCTTCTGCCCTTCGCCACCCATGTGCAGCCGGCCGACAAGGCCTGGTTCCTTTCGCCGCGCAACATTCCCATCCTCGGTATCGCCATGATCGGCCTGCCGGGGCTGGTGCTGACGCAGCGGCTCCTGCGCGGCTGGCGGCTTTCGCCCGATCCGCATGCCTATCTCGGCCGCGCGCGCTCGGCGTTCGGCGATCTGCTGCCGGCCTTCGGCTACACCGCTCTATTCTGCCTCTACATGGCGGCGATCCCGATCCTCGGTTTTGCGATCTCCACCCTGCTGTTCGGCCAAGCCTGCCTATGGGCCTCCGGCCTTCGCAGCCGGCGCTGGATGGCGTGGAACCTCGCCTTCACCGTGGTGATCGTGGTGCTGCTGCGCGGCGTCATGGGCCTGTGGTTCCCTCACGCGTCGATCTTCACCTGGCTTCCGGGCGGCATCGGCAACCTCATCGGCCCCTATTTGTAGGAACCCGCCGCCATGGACTCCATCATTCTCGGCTTCGAGAACATCGCGCATTTCAACGTCCTCCTGGCGCTGGTCGCGGGCGCCTTCATCGGCATCCTGATCGGCGCGGTCCCCGGCCTGGAGCCTGCCGGCGCCATGGCGATCCTGCTGCCCTTCACGCTCGGCATGGAGCCGCTTGCCGGCGTCACCCTGCTGCTCGGCACCTATGGCGGCGCGTGGTATGGCGGTGCGATACCGGCCATCCTGATCAAGGTGCCCGGAACGCCTGTCAACGTGCTGACGACCTATGACGGCTACCCCATGGCGCAGCGCGGCGAGGCGCACCGCGCGCTGTCGCTCGCTTATTCCTCCTCCTTCATCGGCGGCACGATCAGCGTGCTGGCGCTGGTGGTACTGGCGCCTTACCTCGCTACCATCGCCACCCATTTCGGCGCCGTTGAATATGCCATGGTGGCGCTCGTCGCGATCGTCTCGGTGCTCTTGGCGCACCAGTCGCAGGGGCTTATGGCGGTCATCTCGCTCGGCTTCGGCATCCTGCTCGGTACGGTCGGCTTCGAGCGCTTCTTCAACACACAGCGCTTCACCTTCGGCGAACCGTTCCTGATGGGCGGTATTCCCCTTGTGCCGGCAGTGATCGGGCTCTTCGCCATGTCGCAGGCCTTCGTGCTGCTACGCACGCCGGGCTACAAGCGGGCGGCGTCCTCCGCCGTCTATCACAACCGGTTTCGCGGCCTGCTCGAAGCATTGCGCTATCCGCGCACGCTGGGGCGCTCCGCCGGGCTCGGCGTCACGATGGGCCTGCTGCCCGGTGTGGGCGAGTTCGGCGCGCAGTTCCTCTCCTATTCGCTGGCCAAGCGCGCCTCGAAGACGCCTGAACAGTTCGGCAAGGGCTCTCCCGAAGGGCTGATCGCGTCCGAAGCCTCGATCAGCGCCTGCACCTCCACAACGCTGGTGCCGCTGCTGGCGCTCGGCATCCCGGTCGATCCGCTGATGGCGATGATCCTCTCGGTCTTCATGATCCACAATTACATTCCGGGTCCGCAACTGTTCGCCCAGCATCCGGAATTCATCTCCGGCCTCTATATCTCGCTGTTATTGCTCAATATCGTCATCCTGGGCATCCTGCTCTTCGCGACGAAACCGATCATGAAGCTCGCGCGCATCGAGCCGCGTTTCATCGGCATGACCGTTCTCGTGCTCTCGCTGGTCGGCTGCTACACGCAGAACTACCGCATCTCGGACGCGCTGATCGCCGTCTTCTTCGCCATCGTCGGCAAGATCATGCTGCGCAACGACATTCCGGGCTTTCCCCTCGTCATCGGCCTCGTTCTCGGCCCGCTGTTCGAAAACCGCATGATGCAGTCGCTGGCGCTGTCCAACGGGGACCTGAGCATCTTCATCACCCGCCCGATCGCCGCTGTGCTGCTCGTCATCTCACTGCTCGGCCTCACCATCTTCGCCATCGGCCTGTGGCGCGCGCGCCCCGTGGTGGCTGCCGCGCCCGCCAATCCATAGGACAAGACCCATGAACCAAGCCGAGATCGATGCGCTGCGCGGCAGACCCGTCGCCCCGCAGGGCCTGTTTATCGCCGGAGCCTGGACGGAGCCGTTGAGCGGCGGGCATCTCGACGTGCTCTCGCCGATCGACGGCACGGTGCTCACCACCATCGCCGACGCTGGTCCCGAGGATGTCGACCGCGCCGTCCGCGCCGCCCGCATCGCCTTCAAAAGGGGTTCTTGGTCGCGCATGGCGCCGGCCGGGCGCAAGAAAGTGCTCTTGAAACTCGCCGACCTCATCGAGGCGCATGCGCTGGAACTCGCGGTGCTCGGCGTGCGCGACAACGGCACCGAGATTTCCATGGCCTACAAGGCGGAGCCGCTCTCGGCCGCCGGCACCTTCCGCTATTATGCGGAGGCGATCGACAAGGTCTATGGCGAGATCGCCCCCACGCAGGCCGACGTGCTGGGGCTCATCCACCGCGAGCCGCTCGGCGTGGTCGCGGCCATCGTGCCGTGGAATTTCCCGATGATGATCGGCGCCTGGAAGGTGGCGCCGGCACTCGCCGCCGGCAATTCGGTCGTGCTGAAGCCAGCCGAGGTGGCGTCGTTGACGCTCCTTCGCCTCGGGGAGCTTGCGGCGGAAGCCGGCCTTCCGGAGGGCGTGTTCAACGTGGTCACCGGGCGGGGCAGCGTCACCGGCGAGGCGCTCGGCCTGCATATGGATGTCGATGCTATTGCTTTTACCGGTTCGGGCGGTGTCGGGCGCCGGCTGCTCGAATATTCCGCCCGCTCGAACCTCAAGCGCGTGCATCTCGAACTCGGCGGCAAGTCGCCGAACATCGTCTTCGCCGATGCGCCGGATCTCGACCAGGCGGCAAAAATCTCGGCCTTCGGCATCTTCCGCAATTCCGGCCAGGTCTGCGTCGCGGGCTCGCGTCTCCTGGTGCAGGCCTCGGTCTATGACCGGTTCATCGAGAGGCTGGTGGCGGTGACACGCGGCATGAGGGTCGGCGACCCGCTCGACCTCGCCTCGGATGCCGGGGCCGTCAGCAGCGCCGAACAGCTTGCCAAAAATCTCGGCCATGTCAGGGCTGCGGAAGAAGACGGCGCGCGACTTGTCACCGGCGGCAAGCGAGTGAGGGAGGAGACCGGCGGCTACTACATGGCGCCGACCATTTTCGACGAAGTGACGCCGGCGATGCGGCTTGCGCGCGAGGAGGTGTTCGGCCCCGTGCTCGCCGTCTCGCGCTTCGAGGACGAGGCGGAGGCGGTCCGGCTTGCCAATGCCACCGTCTACGGTCTGGCGTCGGCGGTGTGGACGACGAACCTCGCAACCGCCCACCGCATGGTGCGCGCGGTCCGCGCCGGCGTCGTGCATGTCAACACCTATGGCGGAGCCGATATCACCGTGCCGCTCGGCGGCTTCGGCCAGTCCGGCTTCGGCCGCGACAAGTCCCTGCATGCCTTCGACAAATATACCGATCTCAAGACGGCCTGGATCTCGCTCGGGTGAGGGGCTCGCCATTGAGACGCGCCGCGATCTCGCATGCCGCCCGCATAACCGCCTCGCCCTGGGCGGCTGCGACCGTATCGTCGACCCGCGACAGCGGTGCCGCGACCGACAGCGCCCCCACCGCATGACCATCCGGGCCGAGCACCGGCGCGGCAATGCTGTGCACGCCCTCGGAATAGCCCTGCGCGCTGACGGAATAGCCGCGTTCCGCGGCAAGCCGCACCTGTTCGGCGACTTTTTCCCGCGCTGTGAGCGTGTGGGGGGTGAATGCCTCCAGGCGTTTTGCCAGATAGGCCGCAACGAAATCCGGCGTCGTGAAGGCGAGGAAGGCGATGCCCGAGGCGGTGCCGTGCAGCGGCAGGATCTGGCCGGCATCGACATTGACGCGGTTCGCCTGCGCGGAAAGCTCGACACCGACGGTGAACAGTGCGCCGCCGCTGAATTCGGACAGATGCACGGTCTCGCCGGTCGCCGCAGCGAGGTCCTGCAGAACCGGCGTGGCGATGCGCGCGAAGGGGAAATTCGCATCGCGGATGCGGGCGAGCCGCGAGAGACCGGCGCCGAGCCGATAGTGGCGGGTGCCGGCCGCCTGCTCGACCAGCCGGTGCTCGGCGAGCGCCACCAGCAGGCGTCGCGTCGTCGCCTTGTTGAGGTTTGCGCGGCGGGCGAGCTCGGACAGGCCGATTTCCGGCTCGGCCATGCTGAAAAGCTCCAGCAGCGACGCGGCTTTTCCAACAGTGCTCATGCGGCATCCTCTCTGGCATCGACAAGATAGTTCGCATGTGAAGTATCTTGACAGCTCGGGTCCAGCCCGGCAATCTGGTTTTATATACAAAATGATGGTTCATATAATGAACCATCTGGAGGCGACTTTCAACCGCTGACAGGAGGAGATCGGCCATGACGGTGATCGACCGATTGCTCGACCGCGAGCAGGACCGCTTCAAGCGTGAGCATCCGCGTTCCTTCGCCGATTGGCAGGAGGGGCAGCGCCATTTCCTCTACGGCGGGCCGTCCCACTGGATGCGCCGTTGGGCCGGCGGATTTCCCATTTACGTCGATGAGGCGAGCGGCGCCCATATCCGCGATGTCGACGGCCGAGACTATGTCGATTTCTGCCTCGGCGATACCGGCGGCATGTGCGGCCACGCGCCGGAGGCGGTGACGAATGCCGCCATGCGCCAGCTTCGCCGCGGCGTCACCACGATGCTGCCGACGGAAGACAGCCTGTGGGTCGGCGCGGAACTGACCCGCCGCTTCGGCCTGCCGTACTGGACGCTGACCACCTCGGCCACCGACGCGAACCGCGGCGCCATCCGCATCGCCCGCATGATCACCGGCCGGCCGAAGGTGCTTGTCTTTTCCGGCTGTTATCATGGCGGCGTGGAGGAGGCGCATGTCGAACTTCGCGACGGCCGCGTCGGTATGCGCAACATGATCCACCCGAACGGCGTCGATCATTCCGCCGTTTCGAAGGTGGTGGAGTTCAACGACGTGGAGGCGCTGGAACGCGCGCTTTCGGACCACGACGTCGCCTGCGTGTTGACCGAACCGCTGATGACGAATTTCGGCATGATTCCGGTTGCGGACGGGTTTCTTGAGGCTTTGCGGGACCTTACCCGGCGCACCGGCACGGTGCTGATCATCGACGAGACGCACACGATTTCCAGCGGTCCCGGCGGCTATGCGCGCCTCAACGGCCTGGAGCCGGACATGCTGGTGGCGGGCAAGGCGATTGCCGGCGGCATACCGGCGGGCATTTTCGGCGTCTCGCAGGAGATCGCCGAGCGGCTCTGGGTGATCGTGCCGAAGGTCGACCCGCGCGTGCGCCAGTCCGCCCATCTCGGCATCGGCGGCACGCTGGCCGGCAATGCGCTCGCCATCGCCACCATGCGCGCGGTGCTGGAAGAGGTGCTGACGCCGGAGAATTTCGAGCGGATGATCGCCAATGCCTCGCGGCTGGCGGAGGGTGCCCGCGCCATCATCGCGGAAAACCGTCTGCCCTGGCACGTCACGCAGATCGGCGCGCGGGTGGAAATCATGTTCATGCCCGAGCCGCCACGCAACGGCGCAGACGTCATCGCCGCCCGGCGCGGCGATCTGGAGACGCTGCTGCACGCCTTCTACATGAACGAGGGCATCCTGGTGACGCCCTTCCACACGATGTTCCTGATGTGCCCGCCAACGACCACCGAGGATGTCGACCGCCACACCGCGGTGTTCGGCCGCTTCGTGGCGCTGCTGCGCGAAGCGGGGGTGGTTTGACCATGGGGCGGCCCTTCGATCTCTCGGGCAGGGTGGCGCTCATCACCGGCGGCGGGCGCGGCATCGGCGCGGCGATCGTCACGCGGCTCGCCGAAGCTGGCGCCAAGGTCGTCATTGCCAATCGCACGGTCGAGGCGGGAAAGGCGCTTGCGGCCGATCTCTTGGCACGCGGGCTTGCGGCTAGCGCCGTGCCGCTCGGAGATATCGGCCGGAGCGGTGTTGCCCGACTAATCACCGAGACGGCGGAGGAGGCGGGCCGCCTCGATATCGTCGTGCACAATGCCGGCGGCTGCCCTTGGGCCAATATCGCGGATCTCGACGAAGACAAGCTGGAAGCGGCACTGTCGCTCAACCTGAAGGCCTGCTTCTGGCTGGCGCAGGCGGCGGCACCCGTCATGCGCGCCAACGGTTTCGGCCGCATCCTCGTCACCTCGTCCGTCTCGGCGCGAATGGCCATGGCCGGGGGCGCGCATTATTCGGCGGCGAAGGCTGGGGTGAATGCCTTTATCCGTGGGGCTGCCTTCGAGCTGGCGCGTGACGGCATCACCGTCAACGGTGTCGAGCCCGGCTTCATAGAGAAGCCGGGACGCGGCACGATGAGCCAGCCCGAGACGATGAGGAAGGTAAGCCGCTTCATCCCCATGGGCCGCTATGGCGAGGCCGACGACATTGCCTGCGCCATGCTTTACCTCGCTTCCGAACAAGCGAAATATGTGACCGGCCAGACGATCGTCGTCGATGGCGGCTCAAGCCTGCCGGAAACCGGCTTCGCCGTCGAACGACACTGGGGGCTCGAATGAGCGGCCGGCTGCAAGGCCGCAAGGCGCTGGTGACAGGCGCCGCGACCGGCATGGGCCGCGCTACGGCTGAGCGATTTTCCCGCGAGGGCGCGAACGTTGTGCTGTTCGGTCTCGGCGGTGCCGCACTCGACGCGGCAGCCGAGGCTTGCGGCGGCGTGGCGGTGCATGGCGACGTTACCGATGCCGGGGATATTGCGGCCGCGATTGCGGCTTGCGGCGACCGGCTCGACATTCTCGTCAACGCCGCCGGCATCCTCATTCCCGATGAGCCGGAGAGTCTCACTGACGAGGTGTGGCAAAAGACCTTCGCGATCAATGTGACAGGCGCGATGATGGCCTGCCGGGCGGCGTTGCCGCTCTTGAAACGGCAAGGCGGCGCAATCGTCAACATCGCCTCCGTCGGTGCCTTCAACGCCGGCGGCCAGAACGCCGCCTATTCGGCGAGCAAGGCCGCGCTGGTTTCTTACACCCGCAGCCTCGCCTATGCGCACGGGCCGGACGGCATCCGCGCGAACGCGGTCGCGCCGGGCTGGGTGCGCACGCCGATGAGCGAAGAGGAAATGCGGGAGGCGGCACGGCTGAACGGCACGACGGCAGAGGCGGAATTTGCCGCGCTAACCGGCCGCATCGCACTGAGGCGCGTCGCCGAGCCGGCGGAAATCGCCGTCTGCTGCCTGTTCCTGGCCTCCGACGAGGCTTCCTTCGTCACCGGCGCCGTGCTGGTGGCGGACGGTGGTGGGCGGGCGCCGGTGCAGAACCGGGCGGTGTGAAGCCGGTCGGCTTCGCGGGCAGAAGCTCTGCGGCGGAGGCTTCGCCGCAGAACCCGGCAGCCCCAAGGCTACCCCTGTGCCGGCCGATGCGGTTTAAGCGGCGGCTTCTTCTTCTTTTTCTTCGGCGTCGTCCTGCTCGTCGTCTTCGCCTTCGGCTTCACCGGCTTCCCAGGTCAGCTGGAATTCGATTTCGGCGCGGCCGTCTTCGATCTCGAAGGCGATCGAGGCAATGGCGTGCTCGGGAACGAGGACTTCTTCTTCGTCGATCTGGATCGAGAAACGCTCGTTCGATTCCAGCGTGTCTGCCAGCCGGCGGAGTTCTGCGACGAACTCCATCAGCGAATAATCCTTCTCGATTTCACGGTTGGCTTCCATGTCTCTCTCCTGTTTAAGAGTTGGCCTCTTCATAGAAACGTGAAATTGTAATGCCGTGATGACCGTATAATATTAAGTCTATGACAGTGAAATCTTGTGTTTTATTTTAGCGCAATAGTATTTCCCGTATAGATCAGCTTGGGTCGTCCCGATGCACATCATGCACGGTCATGCCGACGGATTCCGGTGGTTTTTCCAGCCAGCGGCGGTGTTTCAGCGTCTTGCGCGTGTCCTGGTAGCCGGAATCCCAGTGTTCGCGCATCGAGGTGCCGGAGAATTCGTAGTCCTTGGCATCGCTCTCGTAGATCTTCTGCTGGTAGATCAGGTGTACGATGTTGATCTGCGGCACGTCTTCCATGGCGGCGAGGAATTCCCGGTCTGCATCCGTCAGCGCTTCCGGCGGCGCGCGCAGCAGCGCCTGGTGCAGTTTCAGGCGCAGATTGTGGATGCGCCGGAACGTGTCGGTGTTGTTGCGGGTGCGGCTGGAATACATGATGTCCTTGTGCCGGGCGAGCACATCCGCCATGTCGCGGGGCAGGATGCCGCGTGCACTGAACAGGTCGACCTGGAAGACCAGCGTGTCGCGCACGTCCTCCTGTTCGAGCAGGTATTGCAGCGGCGTGTTGGAGACGATGCCGCCGTCCCAGTAATACTCGTTCTCGATGAGGACCGCGGGGAAGGCGGGCGGCAGCGCGCCCGAGGCCATGACGTGCTCGGCCCCGAGCACCTCGATATGGCTGTCGAAATAGCGGTAGTTGCCGGTCTGCACATTGACCGCGCCGACGCTGAGCCGCTGGCGGCGGTCGTTCAGCACATCCCAGTTGATCAGGCGGTCGAGCGTCGACTTGAGTTCTGCCGTATCGTAGAAGCTGGTGGCCGTGGAGGCGCCGGGCGGCTGGAACCAGGGATTGATGCGGTGCGGCGCGAAGAAGCCGGGCAGGCCCGATGTCATCGTCATCATGGCGCTTGCCTGGTTGCGCAGCTTGCGGAAGACGTCGCCTTCCGGCGTGAAATGCCAGACCTTGCGGGCGGAGATCGTCTCCCAGAAGTCGCGCAGCCGGTCGAGCCTATTGCCCTTGGTGTTGCCGGCGATGATCGCGGCATTCACGGCGCCGATCGAGACGCCGGACAGCCAGTTCGCCTCGATGCCGGCCTCGTCGAGCGCCTGGAACACGCCAGCCTGGTAGGCACCGAGCGCGCCGCCGCCCTGGAAGACGAGGCCGACCGCCGGATAGCCGCCGACGATGTCGGCGATATCCGGCGTTTCGGATTTGCGCTTGGGCTGCAACCTGACCTGTTCGTCCATGATCCTGTCCTTCACTCCGGTTCGCCCATGTAATCATGCACCACCTCGCCAAGCCCCAGCGTGAGGTCGGCGACAAAATGCACGGCCGAGACGATCTCCAGCACCGGCAGGCGGGCGACATCGGCAATGACGTGGCGGAAGAGCTGCAGGTCGGCCGGGCCGGTCCATGCACCCTTCACGGTTATGTCTTCGAGATGATAGCGCACCAGCTCGCAGATGCGTGGGCTCGCGTCGACATGCGGGATGATCTTGACGAGGAAATTCGGCTTGGCAAGCGAATGGGCGATCTCGCCGGCATCCACCGAGCGGTGCTTGTAGCCCATGGACGCGCTGGCGCAGAGCACCGAGCCGTAATGCAGGGTGCCGACGATCACCTCGCCCTCATGTACGAGCTTCGGAAAAGCGAGCTTCTTCGGAAAACCCCAGATCTCGCGACCGCCGGCAATCGGCGCGTCGTCGTCGAGATACATGGCGTGCACATAGACGCCCTCTTCGCCTTCAAAGCGGACGGGGATCACCTGTCCGGATTCCGTATAGTCGCCGAAACCGGTCGAGTCCGGCATCTTGATGAACTCGTATTTGACGATCGGATCGACGATTTCCAGCGGCTCTGGCACGACGGCGCGCAGCGCTTCCGGGTCCGTGCGGTAGCTGATGATGACATATTCCCGGTCGATGAAGCGGTAAGGCCCCGGCGGATAGGCGGGGTTGGTCAGCGGCATGGCATAGGCGTTGCGAACGTCTTCGGCTTTCATCTTTTCCGTTCCTGATCGTGAGAAATCCGGCTTGCCGGTCGTATCAATGCGCCGTCCAGCCGCCATCGAGGGAAAGGATCGCGCCGGTCATCGAGGCCGCCTCGGCGCTCGTCAGGAACAGTGCGAGGCCAGCAACCTGCTCGACCGTGACGAACTCCTTCGTCGGCTGCGCTTCGAGCAGCACGTCGTGGATGACCTGCTCCTTGGTGAGGCCGCGCGCCGCCATCGTGTCGGGGATCTGCTTTTCGACCAGCGGCGTCCAGACGTAACCGGGGCAGATGGCGTTGACGGTGACGCCCTTGGTGGCGGCTTCGAGCGCCACGGTCTTGGTGAGGCCGGCAATGCCGTGTTTGGCCGCGACATAGGCGGATTTGTAGGGCGAGGCGACGAGCGCATGGGCGGAGGCGATGTTGATGATGCGGCCGTAGCCGCGCTCTTTCATTGCCGGAAGCGCTGCCTTGATCGAGTGGAAGGCGGCGATCAGGTTGATCTGGATGATCGCCTGCCACTTCTCGTCCGGAAAGTCCTCGATGGGGGCGACGTGCTGGATGCCCGCATTGTTGACGAGGATGTCGCAGCTGCCGAAGGTTTCGAGCGCCAGCGCGACCATTTCGGCAATTTCGGCGCCGGAGAGCATGTTGGCCGGGGAATAGACGCAGCGCACGCCAAAGTCCGCTTCGATCGCCGCGCGTTCCGTCTCGATCGCCGCCACATCGCCGAGCCCGTTGATGACGACATTGGCGCCGGCTGCGGCAAAGCGGCGGGCGATGGCAAGCCCGATGCCGCTCGTGGAGCCGGTGACGATGGCGGTTCGGGTGTCGAGGGCTTTCGGCTGTGTCGCGTCGTTCATCGGGTTCTCCATCGTCGCGTGGGAGCAGGTCCGCTCTTGCTGCGTGGTTTTGGATCACACCGACATTTCACTGAGATGACAGCGGGTTTTTCGGCAATTGTGACGGAGATTTCCCAATGCCGCCAATATTGTCATCCGCGCGTCAAGCAAGGTTACTAGTAAAGAAATGTCGAATACGCCGACGATAATTTGACGTCTTGATCTTTAGCGCGTTTCCGCGCCCGGCAGTCTGCAAGGACGCGCCGGGGCAGCAACGCTTTGTCTTGGTAGTGCGTATTCATGAGGGGCGATTCATGATGAATTTTCTCAGGCCTCCCGCCTGCAATGCCTGGTGCAGGGTCGGATTGGAGTTTTGTTTAGACGCAATTCCGAACGCAAAACCGCTTCGCACTTTTGCTGGAATAGCTTTGGTGCTCGGCGCCTTCACACTTTTCTCCGCAAACGCCCAAGCCGAACCGATCCGCGGCGCCGGCTCCACCTTTGCAGCACCGATCATCCATCTCTGGTCGCGCGACTATGAGGCACTCCGCACGGATGGCGGCGAGTTCACCTCGCCGGACTGGCGCGTCGATTACGAGCCGGTCGGCTCGCTTGCGGGCGTCATGCGCCTCGACCAGCCGGAGACGGATTTTGCCGCGACCGATGCACCCTTGACGACGGAGGAACTGGCGAAGCGGGGGCTCGCGCAGTTCCCGGTCGTCATGGGCGGCATCGTCGTCGTCGCAAACCTGGACAATGTCGGGGCAGGGGAACTGCGCCTCACCGGTCCGGTCATCGCCGATATCTATCTCGGCAAGGTCACCAAATGGTCCGATCCGGCCATCAAGGCGATCAATCCCGATCTTGCGCTTCCCGATGCGACGATCGAGGTGCTGCGCCGCGAGGACGGTTCCGGCTCCACCTTCACCTTCACGAGCTTCCTGTCCAAGGTCAGCCCGGAATGGAAGGAAAAGGTCGGCGCCGACACGCTTGTCAAATGGCCGATGGGCCGTGGCGAAAAGGGCACCGGCGGTCTGGCAAGCCTGACCACGGCGACCAAGAACAGCATCTCCTATCTCGAATATGGCCAGGTCGTCCGGCTCGGTCTTCCCTTCGCAGCCCTCCAGAACCAGTCCGGCGCCTTCATCCGCCCGGCACCGGAAGCCTTCGAGGCAGGCCTTGCGACGGTCGCCTGGGATGGTGCGAAAGGCTTTTCGGCCGACACGACCAATCTCGCGGGTGAAAAAGCCTATCCGATGGCGGTGGTGACCTATGCGGTCGTGTCGAAGGATCGCGGCGAGGGACGCATCAACCGGGTGCTCGATCTCTTCCGCGTCGCCTTCAGCCGCGGTGCGGACGAGGCGAGCGCGCTCGGCTACATCCCCGTGCCGTCAGCGCTGGCCGGCCAGATCGAAGCGTACTGGACCGCGAACCTGGGCGCCGTGAACAACTAGGCCTCGGCACGCCGTATTTGCTCCAATAGAAACGAGTATTCCCATGGAAATAGATATCTTCAAGGACGTTCTGGTGCCGGTCATCGGCGGGTTGGGCATCTTCATGCTCGGCCTGGAATTCATGGCCAACGGCATTCAGGCCCTCTCCGTCAATAAAATGCGCGAATTCCTCGCCAAAGCGGCCGGCACGCCGGTCAAGGGCGTGCTCGCCGGCACCTTCATCACCGGCGTCATCCAGTCGTCAACCGCGATGACCGTCATGGTGGTCGGCCTCGTCAATGCCGGGGTCGTGGGCTTGCGGCCCGCCATCAGCGTCATCATGGGCGCCAATATCGGCACGACACTCGGCAACGGCCTCATCGCGCTGCCGCTCGGCCCGCTCGGCCTGATCCTCGGCGGTATCTTCGCGTTAATCTATTGCTTCGCGAAGAACGAGAAGGTGCGCAACATCGCGCTCGCCTGCATGGGCTTCGCGCTGATCTTCTACGGCCTCAACCTGATGACCGGCGGCCTGCGTCCGCTGCGCAACCTGCCGGAGGTCATGGAACTCCTGCAGACGCTGAAGGCCGACTCCTATTTCAACCTCATCAAGTGCGTGCTGATCGCCGCTGGCGTGACCGCAATGATCCACTCGTCGTCTGCGACGATCGGTATCGTCATGGGCCTTGGTGCTGCCGGCATCCTCGACTGGACGACCGCCGTCGCCTTCTCGCTCGGCGCCGACCTCGGCACCACGATCACCTCGTGGATGGCTTCGCTCAACCTCTCCAAGAATGCCAAGCGCGCCGCCTACGCCCACATCTCCTTCAACATCATCGGCGTCTGCATCACCGTTCCCTTGTTCTTCGTCTCCATCGGCATCCTGGAATGGGCCATGCAGTGGTTCGGCGGCGACCCGGCCGTTCCGGTGCTGGTCGACGGCAAGGAAACCTTCCCGCTCGTGCCGGTGGCCGTCGGCCTCTACTCGACCTTCTTCAACGTCTTCAACACGCTTCTCCTCTTCCCCTTCATCGGCGTGTTCGAGCGCGTGCTGTCGCGCGTCGGCCGCACCGACGAGGAGGACATCGAGGACTATTCGACCCCGCGCTTCCTCGATCGCAAGCTCGCCAACGACTTCGCCCAGGCCGTGCCGGCGATCCAGAAGGAAACCGCGCGCCACCTCCAGGCGGGTGCGATGTTCCTCAACATCGCCCGCGGCGACAAGAAGGCACCGTCCGATCCGGGCGAGCACTATCTCGCGACCGATATCCTCAGCCGCGACATCCGCCTCTACACGTCGAACCTGATGAAGGAAGACTTGCCCTATGACCAGCTCGACCTTATCGCGAGCCTGATCGAGGAGGCCGACTTCACCGCCGCGCTGACGGAATCGATGCATCAGGTCGCCCGTCGCGTCAGACGTGAAAAGTTCGGCGCCGAAGCCCAGCCGATCGTCGATGCCGCGCTCAACAAGCTCGACGCGACGCTGCGCAGCATCATGCCGGATTACGGTCTGGCCGATCCGCAGATGCCGGCAGGCCACGTCAACCATCCGGCCGTCGAGGAGTTGCGTGCGCGCACCCTCTCGCTCGGTCCGAATGCGGGTGCCGCCGAACGGGGTACGATCCTCGCTCTCCTCGGCTCCATCGAGCGTGCGGAAATCCTGATCCAGCGCATCGATGCCGAACGCAAGTCGGTCAACCGGCAGAGCGTGCTGGCCCGTGCGTCCGTTCGCAAGGAAGCCCGCGACCAGTCGATGGGCTCGGGCGGCTTCAGCCCGGTTCCCGCCGAGTGATTTATGAGGAGGCGCCGCGGCTCGGTCGCGGCGCCTCTTGTCTTGCATGGCTTCCGGGTTGATCTTGTCCACGGGTGCGGTAGCTCTTGCGTCGGCCGGTTTAGTCTGGAGAACGGCATTTGGGACAGGAAATCGAACTGAAGCTCGATCTTGCGTCGGACGCGGCGGATGATTTTCTGGCATCCGGGCTTCTGCCTGGCGAACCGTTGTTGATCGAGCAGCGCGCCGTCTATTTCGATACACCGGGCGATGACCTGCGCGCCGCCGGCTTTTCCCTGCGCATTCGCAACGACGCCGAAGGGCGCGTGCAGATCGTCAAGGCGGTCGGCGCCAGTGCGGCCAGCCTCTTTGCCCGCCCGAAATGGGAGCAGAAGGTCGAGGGTGATCAACCCGTGCTCGACGACACGACACCGATCCGCGCCTTCCTCGGCCGGCGCATCGATGCGCTGGAGCCGGCCTTCGAGGTCGCCGTCGAGCGGCGCCTCTGGTCGGTGGAGTGGGAGGATGCCCGCATCGAGGTGGCGCTGGACCGTGGTGATATCATTGCCGGCGACCGCCGCACGCCGATCAGCGAAATCGAGCTGGAACTGGTGGAAGGCACGCCGGAAGCGCTGTTTTCCTTCGCCCGCAAGCTTGATGCCGTCGCCCCTGTCCGGCTCGGCGTGCTGAGCAAGGCGGAGCGCGGCTACCGGCTGCTCGCCCCGGCGGCGCGTGCCGTCAAGTCGCAGCCCATTGCGCTCACCGTCGATATGACCGTTCCCGGCATCTTCCGGGTGATTGCCGATGCGTGCCTGCGCCAATTCCGCTTGAACGAGATGCTGCTCGATATCCGCGGCGAGGAGGCCGTGCATCAGGCGCGTATCGCGCTGCGCCGGCTGCGCTCGGCGCTTTCGGTGTTCAAGGCGGTTCTGGGGGATGACGCCTTTCCGCAGCTGAAGGACGAGCTAAAATGGCTCGCCGGCCTTCTCGGCGAGGTGCGGGATATCGACGTGCTGATTGCCCGCTGCAAGGACGACGCGCTCGGCGAAAGACTGGTACAGGCCCGCCAACGCGCCTTCGACGAGGCGATGGCAGCGCTCGCCTCCGAGCGTGCGCGAAAACTGATGCTCGATTTTTCCTACTGGCTTGCCTGCGGCGATTGGCTCAGCCTTGCCCACACCCGTGAAATCCGCGAGCGGCCGGTCGGCGATTTTGCGGCAGGCGCACTCGACAGGTTGCGCCGGAAGGTCAAGAAGGGCGGCCGCGATCTCGTCGATCTCGACGATGAGGCCCGCCATGAGGTGCGCAAGGACGCCAAGAAATTGCGTTATGCCACAGAGTTCTTCGCCTCGCTGTTCGACCGCAAGCGCCAGAAGCGCCGCCATGGCCGTTTCCTTGCTGCGCTGGAAGGACTTCAAGACCAGCTCGGCACGCTGAACGACGCGGCCGCGATGCCGGAGGTGCTGGCACGGCTCGGCTTCGACGGCGATGCGGCGACGTTTTTTCCCTCCAATGCCATCGAGAACAGGCAGGCCGTGATCAAGGCGGCGGATGCGCATGACGCGCTCATCGACACCAAGCGTTTCTGGCGCTAAAGCCGCAGTCTTTCTGCCCGCAAGGAGCCCCCATGACCGTCGTTGCCTCCTATCTCTACCGCGACGGACGGCGCCTGCAGGAAGTCCCGCTCGAAACCGTCGCGATACCGACCGAGAAGACCGATTTCATCTGGATCGGTCTGCATGAGCCGACGGTCGAGGAACTCTCCGTGCTGAAGGAACGGTTCGGCTTGCACGAACTCTCGGTCAGCGACGCGCTGAACCCGTTGCAGACCCCGAAGCTCAGCGCCTATGACGACCAGATCTTCGTGCTGACCCAGACCGCGAAGCTCGACAGCGACCGCATCACCTATGGCCGCACGGCGATCTTCGTCGGTGACCGCTACATCATCACCGTGCGCCACGGCTCGGAGCGCGGGCATGGCGAGTTGCGCGGCCGGCTGGAGACCTCGCCGCACACGCTGCGCCACGGCACCGACTATATCCTGCATGCCATCATCGATTTCGTCGTCGACGGCTACCTGCCGATCGTGCGCACGATCGAGGATTCCGTGCTCGACATGGAACGCAAGATGCTGGATTCCTTCCTCGACCGCGCCCAGATCAAGCGCATCTTCCGGCTGCGCCGCGAGGTCATTCTGTTCCAGCGGGTGCTGGATGCCATGCTGGATCTCTGCGGCAAGCTCGTTCATCTTGATCTGCCGTGCCTGGATGTCGAGGCGAAACCCTATTTCCGCGACGCGCTGCAACACATGCACCGCGTCGAGCAGATGGTGGGCGGCCTGCGCGACGTCATCACCTCGGTCTTCGAGGCGAGCAATCTTCTGGAACAGCAGCGCCAGGGCGTGATTACCCGCCAGCTCGCCTCCTGGGCCGCGATCCTCGCCGTGCCGACGGCGATCGCGGGTCTCTACGGCATGAATTTCGACAATATGCCGGAGCTGAAGACCGAATACGGCTATTTTGTCGTGCTCGGGGTCATCACCGTCTTCTGCGTGGGGCTCTACTGGCGGTTCAAGCGCGCCAAGTGGCTGTAGGAGTGTCACACAGGTGTCAAGCGAGGGGGGTAGGGAGCGATGACTTTCCCGGAAGGATGCTCCCATGAAAAATCTCGTTTCCGCCGTCGCCCTCCTCGCAGCTGGCTTTGCCGCCCTCCCGGCCTCTGCCGCAAACCTCGTGCTCTATACCAGCCAGCCGAACGAGGACGCGCAGGCGACCGTCGACGGCTTCATGGCTGCCAATCCCGACATCAAGGTGGATTGGGTGCGCGACGGCACGCCGAAGATCATGGCTAAACTCCAGGCCGAGATCGCGGCCGGCAACCCGGTTGCCGACGTGCTGCTGATCGCCGACACCGTCACGCTCGAGCGCCTCAAGCAGGACGGCAAGCTGCTCGCCTACAAGTCGCCGGAAGCCGCGAACTATGACGCCGCCCTCTACGACAAGGACGGCCACTACTATTCGACCAAGCTGATCACCACCGGCATCGTCTACAACACGTCGGCCGGCCTCAAGCCCGCCAGCTGGCAGGACCTTGCCAAGCCGGAAGCCAAGGGCCTCGTCACCATGCCGAGCCCGCTGACCTCTGGCGCCGCCCTCATCCACGCCCAGACGCTGACGGCCGTCGACGGCCTCGGCTGGGACTACTACAAGGCGCTCGCCGAAAACGGCACGACGGCGGCCGGCGGCAACGGCGCGATCCTCAAGGCCGTCGCCTCGGGCGAAAAGGCCTATGGCATGGTCGTCGATTACATGCCGATCCGCGAGAAGGCGAAGGGCGCGCCGGTCGAGTTCGTCTTCCCGAGCGAAGGCGTTTCCGCCGTCACCGAGCCGGTCGGCATTCTCGCTTCTTCGAAGAACGTCGAGGCCGCCCAGAAGTTCGTCGACTACGTTCTGTCGGTCGAGGGCCAGGAAGGCTTCGTCAAGCTCGGCTATATCCCGGCCCGCAACGGCGTTGCCATGCCGGAAGGTTTTCCGGCGCGCGACACCATCCGCGTGCTGCCGCTCGATGCCGCCACGGCGCTGAAGAACACCGATGCCGACCTGAAGACCTTCTCCGGTTATTTCAGCTCCAATTAAGGCTCGAAGCGGCCTTAACATGCACGGTTACGTTCGCCCGGGAAACAGCCAGCCAGCCTGGCTGTTTCCTTTCATCGTCAGCGTGGTTGTCGTCCTCAGCGTGCTGCCGCTCGCCCGCCTTGCCGTGACCGGTATTACGGCCTTCGCCGATGGCGGGGCCGTCGCGGTGCTGACGGATCGCGCGCTCTGGCAGGCGACCTATTACACGCTGGTGACCGCCGTTCTCGGAACCCTCATCTCGGTCCTGATCGGCTCGCTCTTCGCCTTCCTGCTGACGCTCACCGACATACCGGCCAAGGGGCCGCTCAGCTTCCTCTTCGTGCTGCCGATGATGATCCCGCCGCAGGTGACGGCGCTTGCCTGGGTGCAGATGTCCGGCCCCTCCAGCCCGCTCTTGAAAGCGCTTGGCATCGCCCCGCCGCTCGGCTCGCCACAGCCGCTTTATTCGCTGGGCGGTATCGCACTGCTTTATGGCGTGCAGCATGCGCCGCTCGTCTATCTTGCGCTCAGGGCCGGGCTGCTCGGCGTGCCGCGCGACGGCATCGAGGCGGCGCGGCTCTCCGGCGCCCCGGCCTTGCGCACGTTCCGCGATATCGTTCTGCCGCTGGCGCTGCCCGGCATGATCGCGGGTGCGGCCATCGCCTTCGTGTCATGCATCGGCAATTTCGGCATTCCAGCGATCCTCGGCATACCGGCCTCTATCTACACGCTCGCGACACTGATTTTCACCAAGTTCGCCGCCTTCACCGACCGCACGTTTGGCGAGGTCGCCGTACTCTCCGGCGTCATCGCGCTCATCTCCGTGGCGGGGCTGGCGGTGCAGGAGCGTGCCCTCGGCGGCCGCGACTACCGCATTCTCGGACAGGCGGGCGCTGCGACGAGTTTTCAGGTCGGCTGGTGGAGGTTCTTGTTCGTGCCAGTGCTGCTGATCGTCCTCTTCTTCATGCTCGTAGCACCGTTCTTCGCGCTGCTGGCGGGTGCGCTGGTGCCGGCCTATGGCGTGCCGCTGACGCTCGAGACCATGTCGTTCAACGCCTTCCAAGAGGTCCTGTTGCGCCAGACGGTGACGCGCACGGCCTTTGCCAATTCGCTCTTCCTCGCCACCGTCACCGCAGTCGGCCTACTCTGCCTCTCGGTGCTCGCCGGCTACGTACTGACGCGGCGGCGGGATGTTTTTGCCCGCATCGTCGCGAGCCTCATCGAAATCCCCTATGCGTTGCCGGGCATCATCGTCGCCGTCGCCTTCATCCTCGTCTTCGCGGCACCGCTGCCGGTTTTCAACGTCACGCTTTACGGCACGATCTGGATCATTCTGCTCGCCTATTTCGCAAGCTTCTTCGCCGTCAGCCTGAAACCTGTGGTGAGCGCCTACCGCCAACTCGACCCCGCGCTGGAAGAGGCGGCGCGGCTTGCTGGCGCCGGCTTCTTCCGGCGTCTCAAGGATATTCTCGTGCCGCTCGTGGCGCCCGCCGCTGGCGCCTCCGTCATCCTGGTCTTCCTCATCGCCTGCAACGAACTCACCGTCTCCGCCCTTCTCTGGTCGGCCGGCACTCAGACGCTTGGCGTCGTCATCTACAATCTCGATGACAGCGGCGGGTCCGATCTCGCTTCGGCGCTCTCCGTGCTCGTCGTCCTTATGGTCGTCGTCATGATGCTGCTCTTGGAATGGCTGGCGAAGCGCCTGCCGAAGGGAGTGGTGCCGTGGCGAAGCTGATCCTCAACCACGTCAGCAAGCAGTTCGGCACCGGGCGGCCTGCTGTGGCCGGCCTGTCGCTTGATGTGCGCGAGGGCGGCTTTCTCGCGCTGCTCGGCCCGTCCGGCTGCGGCAAGACAACGGTGCTGCGCATGATCGCCGGCTTCGAGGCACCGAGCGACGGGGCGATCTTCCTTGGCGAGCGCTTGCTTGCGAATGCGGCGCAATCCCTGCCGCCGGAACGGCGCAATATGGCGATGGTCTTCCAGTCCTACGCGCTCTGGCCACATATGAGCGTCGCCGACAATGTCGGTTATCCGCTGAAGGTGCGCGGTGTCTCGCGGGAGACCTACCGCAACCGCATCCGCGAGGCGCTGGATACGGTGCGGCTCGCCGACCATGCGGAACGCCGGCCGGCAGAACTTTCCGGCGGCCAGCGGCAGCGGGTGGCGCTGGCGCGTTGCCTCGTCACCGAGCCGGATGTCGTGCTGCTCGACGAGCCGCTCGCCAATCTCGACCGGCATCTGCGCCAGGAGATGGAGGAAACTTTTCGCGAGTTCCACCAGCGCTCCGGCGCCACGATGGTCTATGTCACGCACGACCAGAGCGAAGCCATGGCGCTGGCGACGGACGTCGCCGTCATGTCGCAGGGAAAGCTGCTGCAGGTGGCGCCGCCGGAAGAGATTTACGCCCGCCCCGAAGGCCGCCTCGTCGGCAGCCTGATCGGCCGGGGCTCGGTGCTCTCGCTCAATCTGCCGGGCGGCCTGCCGCGAAAGCTCACATGGGAAGAGCTGCGTCCAGTGCTCGCTTCCCCGGCGCTTGGATCGACCGCGGATATCCTCGTGCGGCCGGAGGATATTGCGCTTTCGGGGGAGGGCATCGCGACGCGGGTGCGCTCCTCGCTTTACGAAGGCGAGCGCTACAGCCTGATCCTGGAACTCGAAGACGGCCAGATCCTGCGCACCTTCAGTCGGCACCGGCCACAGGTCGGCGACGTCGTGCATGTGACGATCCACTCGGCCTGGCGGCTTTAGCGCTGGCCGGCAGTGCGAAGACGTGAGGCTAATACCACCATGAGAGGCCGACGCGAAGGCGGTTGCAACCGGCTTGCGTTTTTGCCGGCCTTCGCTCAAGTTCCGCATCCGAAGCCATGACGCAGGCGGTGGCATGGCGTCGTGTTTCCGGTATGCGGACGGATGGTGGGAAGTGATCAATGCCGTGAGCGACATGCAATTCGGACCGTTCACGATCGCGCCGGGCCGGCGGGCGCTGCTGCGGGATGGAAAGCTCGTGCCGCTCGGCAGCCGTGCCGCCGATATTCTCATCTTCCTCGCCTCCCATCCGGGTGAACTGAAGACCAATGCGGAGATCGTGCGGCACGTCTGGCCGAACACGTTTGTCGAGGAGGCCAATCTTAGGGTCCATATTTCCGCACTCCGCAAGGCGCTGGATGATACCCAAAAGGAACCGAAGTTCATCACGAATGTGCCGGGGCGGGGGTATACGTTCATCGCCGATCTGGCTTCGCCCACCTCGCCACCGCCAAAACCCGCGCCTGTGCCGGCAGGCCTTCCCGCCGGGCCGCGCATCTTTGGCCGCGAACAGTCGATTGCCCTGATCTCATCGCAGCTCGTGCGGTCCCGCCTGCTGACGATCGTCGGGCCGGGCGGCATCGGTAAGTCCACCGTCGCCCGGGCCGTGGCGGCGGGCGAGGGACTGGCGGGAGAGGTCTTGTGGGTCGATCTTTCCGAGGTCGCACAGTCCGGGCTGGTCGCGACTTCGATTGCCTCGGCGCTTGGAACCCTCTCGCGGACGGAGGATCTTGCCGGGGATATCGCGCGCCACCTCGCCGAGCGCGATATCCTGCTGGTGCTCGATAGCTGCGAGCAGGTGGTCGACGGCACTGCTGCCCTTGCGGAGGCCATTTTGCGCGGCGCGCCGGCCACCCGCATGCTGGCGACGAGCCGCGAGCCGCTGCGGGCGGATGGCGAACGCGTGCATCGGCTGCCGGCGCTCGAGCTACCTTCGACGGCTGGCCGCGCGCGGGACGCGATGATTTCGCCGGCGGTGCAATTGTTCGTCGAGCGTGCCGATGCCTGCCTCGGCAGCTACGAATTGTCCGACGCGGACGCGCCCCATGTCGTTGATATCTGCGCGAGGCTCGATGGCATCGCGTTGGCGATCGAGCTTGCGGCCGGGCGGCTGGAGACGATCAGCATTCCGGGCCTCGCGTCGTCCCTCTCCGACTGTTTTCGCGTGCTGACGCGTGGCCGGCGCACCGCTTTGCCGCGGCACCAGACGCTGCGGGCCACGCTCGACTGGAGCTACACCATCCTGTCGGCGCAGGAAAAGACGGCGCTGACGGAACTCTCGGTCCTACGCGGCTGGTTTAGCGGCGATGCCGGCATGGCCGTGCTTTCGGGAACCGAGGCGGAGGATGACCTGGCCTCCCTCGTGGCCAAGTCTCTCGTGGCCGCAGATACCCAGGCAATGGGCACGCGCTATCGCCTGCTCGACACGACGCGCATCTATGCCGCCGAGAAGCTCGCTGCTGGCAACGGGACGGACGCGGCGATGGCGCGGCTCGCGGCCTATCTTCAGAGGCGTTTCGAGCGGGCCGAGCAGGAGCTGTATTCTGCCGCCGTGGCGGAGTGGTCGGAGGATTTCGCGTCGCAGATGGCGAACCTGCGCGCCGCACTCGACTGGGCTTTTTCGCCGGCCGGCGATCCGCTGCTCGGCGTGCGGCTGACGGTGGCGAGCCTGCCGCTGTTCTTCCGCCTGTCGCTGCTCGATGAATGCCTGGTGGCCGTCACGCGGGCGATCGCTTATCTCGAAGACCGGCCCGGCCTGGACGAGCGCAGCCGCATGAAGCTCTATGCGGCGCTCGGCTGGCCGCAGATGCGCGCCACCGATGCGCCCGAGCACGGCATCGCGGCCTGGTCGACGACGCTCAGGATCGCCGAGGAGATCGGCGACGCCGACCATCAGTTGCGGGCGACCTGGGCACTATGGGTCGATGCTATCAACCGCGCCGAACCGCGGCTCGGGATGACGTTTGCCGAGAAATTCGGCGTGCTCGCCCACGCATCGGCAGATCCGATGGACGCGATCATCGGCAAGCGGATGCGTGGCGCTACGCTCCACTGGCTGGGCCGCCACCAGGAATCCCGCGACGAACTGCGGCAGATGCTGCGCGACTATACGAGCCTACGGGCAGGTCAACATTCGATCCGCTTCCAGTTCGACCAGCGTGTCACCGCTCGCATCATCCTCGCCCGGGCGATGTGGCTGCTGGGAAACGAGGACGGCGCGCTGCGGGAGGTGCAGGAGACCGTCGACTACGCCAGCGAGATCCGCCACACGCTCTCGCTTTCCAACGTGCTGGCAGAAGCGGCATGCCCGCTCGCGCTGCTGTCGGGCAGGGACGATCTCGCGGTCGGTTACATCGCGTCGTTGCGGGAGCACACCAAGGCGCTGTCGCTGGATGTATGGCACGCCTATGCCGATTGTTTCGAGGCGGAACTCGTGCTGCGGGCAGGGCAGGCGGAGGAGAGCAGCCGACAGCTTCGCGCCGCGATGGCAACCCTTGAAGGTGCAGGCTTTACCCTGTTCCAGACCTACTTCCAGTCCGTTGCCGCCCTGGCCTTGAGTGAACAGGCCCAGTATGCGGAAGCCGTGCGGCTTGTGGAGACGGCGCTCGAACATTGCCGCCGGTCCGGCGAGCGCTGGTGCCTGCCGGAGCTTTTCCGGGTGAAGGCGCGCGTTGTGTTTGCTGCGGGTGGGGAAGGGGCGCTTGCCCGTGCCACGGAAATTCTCGACCTCGCCGCAGCCACGGCCAGCGAGGACGATGCGGTCGCCTGGACGCACCGCATCGATCGGGATCGGCGTGCGCTCCACGCCGCCATCGGCGACTGAGCGGATTTGCACCGATTTACAACTCTCAACTCGTTCTCCCGCCGTGAAGTCGCGATGATGCGGCGAGAATGGGAGAGTGGAATGACCGAAATGCCCTTCATCCCGCGTTTTGTGATCCTGATCGTGGAGGATGAGGAAGAGCGGCCGGATGTCGGCCTGCCGTGGATTGCGCCGGCCTATTATGCCTTCCGGGACATGGGCGTCGAGGTGGCCATCGCCACACTGCTCGGCGGTCCGCCGATCCTCACGACCCTGCGGGCGACGGCAGACGAAAGTTTCGCGGTGGAGCGGTTCAAGGCGGACAGGAACGCCCGCGACGAACTTGCCGACACGCTGAGCCTCGACCAGATCGTCGTGGAAGACTTCGACGCGGCCTTTTGCCTCGGCTTTTCGGGTCAGATCTGGGAGGTAGACGGCGCGGTTTCCGCTTTCGTGCGTGCCTTCCTGTCCGCGGGAAAGCCGGTTGCCCTCGTTCCCGGCAAATACGCAATGGTCACGCCCGAAGGTGCGGGCGCCGGGCTGCTGATACTCGGCGATAGCGAGGCCTCGCCGCTCCATGCAGCGCGCGCCCTGGTCCATCTGGTCTGCGAGATGCACGCCGCCCCTGACATTCAACGGCTTTAAGGAAGCCGGGAACGACGCTAGACTGCGCTTACTGCACGTCGCCTTTGCATCGATTTACGACGCTTTACTCGTGTTGCGGCTTCGTCTGCGTCACCTTGATTTTCGTCAACGAGACGCGGGCAAAGTCCGCACAGGAGGGAAGCCATGAATGAATGGGCCACCACCTTTCCGGTCGCAGCCACGCGCCGCGACCTTCTTCTTGGAGCCGCAGCCACCATCGCGGCGCTTGCACTTCCGACATATGCCGACGCGCAGACATCGAACACCAATCAGGACGAAACGAAGGACACCGCCATGCCTTTCATCAAAATCGCCGACGACGTCGAAATCTATTACAAGGACTGGGGTCCGAAGGACGCGCAGCCCGTGGTCTTCCATCACGGCTGGCCGCTTTCGGCGGACGACTGGGACAACCAGATGATGTTCTTCCTCGAAAACGGCTACCGCGTCATTGCCCATGACCGCCGGGGCCATGGCCGCTCCAGCCAGACCTGGACCGGCAACGAGATGGATACCTACGCCGCCGACGTTGCGGCGCTCACCGATGCACTCGACCTCAAGGACGCCATCCATGTCGGCCATTCGACGGGCGGCGGCGAAGTCGTGCACTATGTCGCCCGCGCTAAGAAGGGACGCGTCGCCAAGGCGGTCATCATCGGCGCGGTTCCGCCGATCATGGTGAAGTCCGAGACGAATCCGGGCGGGCTGCCGATCGAGGTTTTCGACGGTTTTCGCGCCGCACTCGTCGCCAACCGCGCCCAGTTCTTCCTGGATGTACCCTCCGGCCCGTTCTACGGCTTCAACCGGCCCGGCGCAAAGGTCTCCGAGGGCGTCATCAACAATTGGTGGCGGCAGGGCATGATGGGCGGCGCCAAGGCCCATTACGATTGCATAAAGGCATTCTCCGAGACCGATTTCACGGAGGATCTCAAAGCGATCGACCTGCCCGTACTCGTCATGCACGGCGAGGATGACCAGATCGTGCCGATTGCCGACTCCGCGCCGCTCTCAGCAAAACTGCTGAAGAACAGCACGCTCAAGACCTACAAGGACCTGCCGCACGGCATGTGCACGACCCATCCGGAGATCATCAATCCCGATCTGCTGGCATTCATCAAGAGCTAGTCCGACCGGCTGCCGTGCACGCCGGGCCATCGGTCCGGCGTGCACTTTCCAACAATACAAGGAAGAGGAGATTTCGAATGCCAAGGAAAACCGCAATGGTGACCGGAGCCTCCTCGGGGATCGGCGCCATCTATGCCGATCGCCTCGCCGGGCGTGGCTTCGACCTGTTGACCGTCGCCCGCGACCGCGGTCGTCTGGAGGAGCAAGCGGCGCGCCTTGCCGCAAGCCATGGCGTTCAGGTGTCGCCGCTTCCGGCGGACCTTTCCGGGCGCGAAGGGCTGGAGCCGGTGCTTGCGAAACTTCGGGAAGATGCGGGGATCACCATGCTCGTCAACTGTGCGGGGAGCGGCCCGAAAGGCCCGGTGCTGCAATCCGACGCCACGGGCCTTGCCGCCATGGTTCATCTCAATGTCGATGTTCTGCATGCCCTGACGGTGGAGGCGGCGAAGGCTTTTGCGGCGCGCGGCGAGGGGGCGATCATCAACATTGCCTCGGTCGTGGCGCTGATGCCCGAGCGGTTCAACGCGACCTATGTTGCCAGCAAGGCCTTCGTGCTCGCCTTTACCCAGGCGATGGCCGAGGAACTGAAAGGGCAGGGCACGCAGATCCAGGCGGTGCTGCCCGGTTTCACGCGCACGGAAATCTTCGAGCGCGCTGGCATCGACATCAACGTCATCCCCGCCGACATGATCATGGGGGCGGAAGAGATGGTGGATGCCGCATTGGCGGGTTTCGATCGGGGAGAACTCATCACCATCCCGTCGCTCGCCGATGATGGGCTCTGGCAGGCTTTGGAAACTGCCCGCCATGTGCTCGGCCCGCACCTGTCGTTGAAACACGCGGCGCCGCGATACGGCATCCCTGCCGAAGCGGTTTGACGTAGCGGAACGGATCACGACGATTTTTCAAAGGAGATTTGTCATGTCCGCCTTCGAGTTTGGAAATATCCAGGCCACCCGCAGGCAGGTGCTCGCCGGCGCGGCAGCAGCGAGCGTTTCGCTCGCCCTGCCGCGGAATGTCCTTGCCGCTCCGGTCCATACATTCTCGCACGGCGCATTCGACATCTCGGTCGTCAGCGACGGCTTCATCATCCTGCCGCCCGAGGTTCTCCTGCCTGACGCGTCGGCCGGGGAGCGCGCCGATTTCCTGAAGCGTCTCGGCGGCGACGCGAAGGGCGCCGCGGTGCAGGCGAATATTCCGCTGATTCGGCACGGGCAGGATCTCATCCTGATCGACACTGGTTCGGGAACCAATTTCCAGCCGAGCGCGGGACGCCTGGCGGAAAACCTGAAGACACTCGGCGTGCTGCCGGAGCAGATCACTAAAGTCGTGTTCACCCATGTGCATCCCGATCATTCCGGCGCGACGACCACGGCCGATGGCAAGGTGCTTTTTCCGAACGCGCACTATTATGTCAGCGAGGCGGAATGGGCCTTCTGGATGGCCGACGATTTCGAAGCCCGCCAGCCATCGGCGCTTCATGGATTTGCGAAGGGTGCAAGGCGCGACCTTTCCGCCGTTGAAGATCGCCTGACGCGGGTGAAGCCGGGCGATGAAATCCTGTCCGGCATGGCCATGGTATCGACGCCGGGCCATACGCCCGGCCATATGTCGGTGGAGATCGCCGGCGACGGAAACCTGCTGGTCACGGGCGATGCCTGCACCAGCGATACCATCTTCTTCGAGCGGCCTGACTGGCATTTCGGTTTCGACACCGAGCCGGACATCGCCTTGAAGAGCAGGCAGATGTTGCTCGACCGCGCATCTTCGGAAAAGGTGAAGATGCTGGGCTATCATTGGACTTATCCGGGCGTCGGATTTGCCGAGCCTGCCGGGCAGGCCTACCGGTTTGTCCCGGCATAATGCCAAGCGGTCAGGATTTGCCTTTCTGCGCCTCGATGAGATCGTGGATGCGGCTCAGGCCATGGGCGGTGCGGGAGGACGTATGCCGCCATACCATGAGGGATGCAGATAACAGCGTGCCCACGCAGAACACCCACGGCCCCAGGAACCAGAGGATGGCGGCGAAGGTGAAATAATAGGACCGCACGCCTTTGGAAAACGTCCGCAGCGCCGGATTGACGACGGAGGTCAGCGCATCCGTCCACGCATCGAGGTCGCGGTCTTCGTTCTTGGACGGGCTGCTGCCGATTGCCGCCAGGCAGTAATTCAACTGGCGGACGGCCCAGACGAAATCCGAAAGCCCGCGCAGCAGCGTCCCGAACACCAGCAGGATTTTCGTCTGGAGAAGCCAGGCCGGCGTGTCGCCCGCAAAGGTCGCGATCAATCCCGTCTTGCTGAACGATGCGGGATCGATAGACAACGAGCCCACCACCGCCATGATGACCAGCAGGTTGGCCGAGGCAAAGAAGGAGGCCGAGTTGATCGTGTGCCCGAGGATGGCGGCATCCCCGATGAAGTTGGTATCGCGGGTCAGCACCTCCCGCATCCAGGCCCGCCGGATCGCCTCCATGTTGCGCGGAATGCTGTTCTTGCGCTTGGTATATTCCAGCCACGGCTCCAGGGAGACCCAGACCAGCAAGAAAAACGCGATCGCGCCTATGTCCTCGAGCGGCATCTTTGGTCGGTCGTTGCCGCCCCCTGTTTCCCCGGCGCCGACTGTGGCAAAGAATTGCCGATTGCTCAATCCTCGCTCCACAGTTCGGCGGGCAGGGCGGCGGACTGCCGTCAACGGGCGTCGTGGAAGATGATGCCGAGGGTGTGGCGTTTGCCGGAACGCACGCGGCTGACGCCGTGCCGGAGATTGACGCGGTAATTCCCCTTCGTTCCCTGCACCGGGCGGTTATGCACCGCAAAGGCCACCGCGTCGCCCTGGCGCAGCGGCACGACCTCCACCCGGCTCTGCATGCGCGGTCGCTGTTCGGTCAGCGCGAATTCGCCGCCGGTAAAGTCGCTGCCGGGCTCCGAAAGCAGGATCGCCACCTGGATCGGAAAAGCGAGATCGCCGTAGAGATCCTGGTGCAGGCAGTTGAAATCACCCGGCACATATTGCAGCAGCAACGGCGTCGGCCGCACCTGGCCGGCGTCATGGCACTGTTGAAGGAACGGTGCGTGCTCGCCGGGATAACGCTCCGCGATCCCCATGCGCTCGTTCCAGACATTGGCGACGCTCGCAAGGTGGGGATAGAGCGCCGTGCGCAGGCTGCCGAGAAGGTCGGGCAGGGGATATTTGAAATAGCGGTATTCGCCCTTGCCGAAACCGTGCCGCGCCATGACGATGTGGCTGCGGAAATGGCTTTCATCGGGATAGAGCGCCGCAATCCCGCGGCACTCCTCCAGTGTCAGCAGCTTTGGAAGGACCGCACAGCCGAAACCATCCAGCTCGCCGGCAAGCGCTTTCCAATCATAGGCGGCGACCCGTGCTTCGGCAGACGTCGCGACACTCATGCCATGGCCTCCTTCCGGAGGAGTTCGCGCTTGCGCTCGATGCCCCAGCGGTAGCCGGCGAGTTCGCCGTTTGCACGCAGGACCCGGTGGCACGGAATGGCGAGCGCAATCGGATTGGCGGCGCAGGCAGCGCCGACGGCCCGCGGGCTTGCGAGCGGGCTGATCCAGCCGGCCAGCTCCCGATAGCTCACCGTACGGCCGACGGGAATCGTCCGCAGCCTTTCCCACACACGCCGCTGAAACGGCGTCCCGCGCATGTCGAGCGCGAGAGGGAGACCCACAGCAGGCTCCGCGATGAAACGCAGCGCCGCCTCCATGGCCTCTTTCACCGCAGCTTCGCCCGGGACAAGCGTCGCCTGCGGGAAGCGACGGGCGAGATCCGCCATCAGGTCTTCGGTACTGTCGCCGATGAGGATCGCGCAAACGCCCTTGTTGCTCTGCGCCAGCAAAACCTTGCCGAGCGTGCAATCGGCGACGGCGAAGGAAAGAATGTCGGCCGTCTTCACCCTTGGTGCGGCCCGTAACGCCTTGTTGGCGATCATAAGGTTCATCGTCGTAACTCCTTGTTTGTCTTGGAGATCGACACTAGGCCGCACGATGCCGCACCAAACTCCGATCCTTGCTGTCAAATTGAGAAATTCCGCCAACGTGTGGCGAAGCGTTGGGCAGGCCGGGTATAGATAGGCTGTTGCATCTCATATGCCGCGCTGAGAATAGGGCATACCCTGATACAGACAGAAATCGTGTAATCTATCTTATGGAACTAATTGATTTCACGCTCTCAGGCACTTGAGGCTGCGGCAAATACGTTTCACACACGACGCATGACATCCTCGATCAGTTTTCGCGAACGCATCGCGCTCTATGCGCTTCTGACCTCACTGACATCCCTCAGCATCGATGCGCTGTTGCCGGGGTTGCGGGAGATTGGCGCGGATGTCGGTGTCGCGCCGCCGCTTTCGACCCAGCACGTCATATCGCTTTTCATCTTCGGCATGGCGTTCGGTGAACTGCTGCTCGGTCCGCTGTCCGATGCGATCGGACGGAAGAAGGCGCTTGTACTGGGTCTGTGTGTCTATGCCGCCGGAACCGTCATCGCCACGCTCGCGGGAACGCTGGAGATGGTGATCCTTGGCCGGTTCCTTCAGGGCGTCGGCGTCTCCGGGCCGAAGATCGCGACACGGGCCATGATCCGCGACCAATTCGAGGGCGATGCGATGGCCCGCGTCATGTCCTTCATGTTCTCCCTGTTCATTCTCGTGCCGATGCTGGCGCCGGCTCTCGCGCAGGGCCTGATCGCCCTTGCCGGCTGGCGCAGCGTCTTTGTGGCTTATCTGGTCATTGCGGGTCTTCTTGGCCTGTGGCTGCTGGTTCGCCAACCGGAAACTTTGCCCGCAGAAAACCGCATTCCGTTTCGGCTAGGCCTGCTGCTCCTGAATGGCCGCCGCATCCTTTCCAACCGTCGTGTGACGTTGCTGATCGTGGCGACCGGGCTCGTTTTCGGTGCACAGCTCCTATACCTCAGCACGGCGGCCGATCTGTTCTTTGACGCCTATGCAATCCGGGAAACCTTTCCCTTCTATTTTGCGGCGCTGGCCACGGCGGTGGGGCTTGCGTCATTCACCAATGCCAGGCTCGTGCAGCGGTTCGGCATGGATAGAATGGCGCGCGCCGCCTTCCTGGGATTGGCGTCGACCGGCTTTCTGATGCTGGTTGCATCCACGCCGTGCGGAGGCCGCCTGCCGCTTGCCGCTTTCATGGCATTCGGGTTTGCAGCCTTCTTCGCCATCGGCATCCTCTTCGGCAACCTGAATGCCATGGTCATGCGCTCTCTTGGCCAGGTTGCCGGTTTGGGCGCCTCGTTGCTGGCCTCCGGATCGAGCCTCGTTGCAACTCTGTTCGCTGTCGGCATGGGCAGTTTGTATGACGGCACGACTATCAATTTGTCCGCAGGCTTCTTTCTCGCCGGCGTCAGCTCGCTCATTCTGGCGCAAGTGGCGCAAGGCGGCGATGTATCACCCGTCGAGGCGGCTCGATAAACGGAAGCGAAAGGCAACCCGATTGGCCATGATGGCGCCGCCCCAACTTGCCCCCTACCCTGCCCCATCCGGGCCTGGCGCGTGGGCGAACCAGGAGGTCAGTTGGGCGGAATTGGTGCAGCCGGTGATCTTCATCAGCCGGGCGCGGTGGGATTCGACGGTGCGGACCGACAGGTCCAGTTCGTCCGCGATGCGCGCATTGGTTTTTCCCTGCGACACCAGCGTCAGGATCTGGCGCTGGCGCTCCGTCAGGGAAAGCTGCGGGCTGGTCGTCGGGCGGTTGAGCCGCTGGAAACAATAGAGCGCGTGGGCGAAAGGGTCGTCGTGCTGAAAGCTCTTGCCGGTGACCTGGCACCAGAAACGCTGCCCGGTAACCGACATCATGATCCGCTCGTCATAATAGCTGCGCCCCCCCGGCAGGTGTTCCAGCCACATTTTTCCGGTATGGATAAAGTCGGCGATCTTCGGATAAAGCACCGCGAAACTCCGGTCGATCAGGTCCGGGCGGGCATAGCCGAAGAGTTCGGCGAAGGCGTCGTTGCAATCGCGGATGATACGGTGGGTCGCGTAGACCATCGGCACGGGAATTTCGTTCAGGGAGAAGCGTAGGTCCCCTTCCCTGCCGAAGCCTTCGATTGAACCGGCACGTCGCGTCATGCCGTATAAATACGGCTAACGCCTGCCGACGTTCAAGCCGTAATGTCTCGCCTGGAACGTTTTCTATGGGAGGAACCATGCGGAAAATCCACGACGATGCGACAGCGGCCCTGGCGGGGCTGCTCAAGGACGGCATGACCATCATGGCCGGCGGTTTCGGGCTTTGCGGCATTCCCGAAGCGCTGATCGAGGCGGTTCGTGAGTCCGGCGTGCGCGGCCTGACGGTCATTTCCAACAATGCAGGCGTCGATGGTATCGGCCTCGGCCGGCTGCTGGAAACCCGCCAGATCGACAAGATGATCTCGTCCTATGTCGGCGAGAACGCGCTCTTCGCGCAGCAATATCTCGCGAAGGAACTGGAGATCGAGTTCAACCCGCAGGGCACGCTCGCCGAGCGCATCCGCGCCGGCGGCGCTGGCATTCCCGCCTTTTTCACCCGCACCGGCGTCGGTACGGCGGTCGGCGAAGGCAAGGAAGTGCGTGAATTCGACGGGCAGCTCTATCTCATGGAGACGGCGCTCTTCGCCGACCTCGCCATCGTGCACGCCTGGCGCGGCGATACGGACGGAAACCTCGTCTATCGCAAGACCGCGCGCAACTTCAATCCGGTCATGGCAACGGCGGCGCACACGACGGTGGCGCAGGTCGAGAAGATCGTCGAGCCGGGCAGTATCGATCCCGACCACGTACATACGCCAGGCATCTATGTCTCGCGCATGATCGAGGTAGCAAACGCTGAAAAGCGGATCGAGAAACGAACGGTTACGCCGCGGCAGTCGGTGGAGGCAGTCTGATGGCCTGGACACGGGACGACATGGCGGCGCGCGCCGCGAAGGAATTGCAGGACGGTTTTTACGTCAATCTGGGCATCGGCATTCCCACGCTGGTGGCAAACTACATCCCGGCCGGCATCCACGTCACGCTGCAAAGCGAGAACGGCATGCTGGGCATGGGTCCCTTCCCCTTCGAGGGCGAGGAAGATGCGGACCTGATCAATGCCGGCAAGCAGACGATCAGTGAACTGCCGGGCAGCAGCTTTTTTTCCAGTGCTGAAAGCTTTGCGATGATCCGGGGCGGCCATATCGACCTCTCCGTTCTGGGCGCGATGCAGGTGGCGGAAAACGGCGACCTTGCCAACTGGATGATCCCCGGCAAGATGGTCAAGGGCATGGGCGGCGCGATGGATCTCGTCGCCGGCGTCAAGCGGGTCGTGGTCGTCATGGAGCACGAGGCGCGCGGCGAATCCAAGGTTCTCAAGCGCTGCGACCTCCCGCTGACCGGAAGCCGCGTCGTCAACCTGCTGATCACCGACCTCGCCGTCTTCGAACCGGCGATCCGTGGCGAAGAGGCTATGCGCCTGGTGGAGCTCGCGCCAGGCGTGACGGTCGACGAATTGCGTGCCCGCACGCAGGCGGAATTCCGCGTCGCGCTCGGCGGGTAGTGCGGCCGGACGTTCATTTTATAATTCAAGCTATTAGAGGGCCGGAACATAACGTGTTCCGGCCCTCTCCTATTAGTTCCCGTCGTCGAACATCACGCCGGTGGCATATTTTCGAATCTCGGCAGCGCCGGATCGAGAAAATCCCAAGCATGGCCAGCAGTTGTGCATGACACCAGTTGCGGCTGATCGCGGCTTGGGTCGTCGAGGCTTGCCGGCATGACGATGAACACAGCTGGCATATCGGGAAATGTCATGGAAACGGACGAACCGCGATCAGGTGCGACTGGTGTCCGGTGCCGCTATCACGCTGACATTGCCGGCACTGGCAGTCGACCCGCGGGCGTCATTTGCCCCTGCGTGGAACGACGATGATTTGCCAATTTCAACAGGCTTGTCGCGGACAGGAGGTTCCGGTGATTCTGATTCCCGATTCTCTCGCGCGGCGGCATTTGAGCCCGTAGGCCTCCACCTGGCAGGACTACCTGTGTCAAAAGTGTGGAGAGTTACAAACGGAAGCTCGCACTACTTTTGCGAGAAAGACAATAATATCAGTTGATTAACACCTATCCGCGACCGAAGATCGCCCATTCGGTTCGATTGTCAACCGCCAACACATGGACGGGCTTATAGAATCGTGTTCTATCTCTTGGCGAGTGCCGGCCGGTAAACCGGCGATAGGCCGCCAAGAGGGAAAAATGGCGATAGCGCAACAGGTAGAAACAGTGGTTCCTTCCAAGGAAGATGCAGGAAGCAAGATCACGCGCCATGCCACGCTGTTGTCCGGACAGCTCCAGCAGCTGAGAACGCGTATGTATCCGCCGAAGTCGGAAAAGATTCTTCGGCAATTTTTGACGAATGAAGTCTCCAAGCTCACATCGATACCCGATTCGACGCTGAAGTTGATGTCGAGCGAAGGCCGCGGTCCCGTGCCGAGCCGGCTGGAGAACAATCATCGGGTCTATACGCTCCAGCAAATCAACGAGTTGCGGGAACTGTTCGCAAAGCAGAAGCCGGCGGACGCCCTGCGGTTCCTGCCGCGCCGCCGGCCGGGAGAACACCTCCAGGTGCTCGCCATCGCCAACTTCAAGGGCGGCAGCGCCAAGACGACGACCTGCGTTCATCTCGCGCATTTTCTCGCCCTGCAAGGCTACCGCGTTCTCGCGCTCGACCTCGATCCGCAGGCGTCGCTGTCGGCGATGTTCGGTTCGCAGCCGGAGGTCGATGTCGGCGCCAACGAGACGATCTATGCGGCGCTTCGATACGACGATGCCGAACGGCGGCCGATACGCGACATCATCCGCAAAACCTATTTCGACGGCATCGACCTCATTCCCGGCAATCTGGAAGTGATGGAGTATGAGCATGAGACCCCGCGGGTCCTTGCCAACAGGTCGAGTTCCGGCGCGATCTTCTTCGAGCGGCTGAAACTCTGCCTCGCCGAGGTGGAGGCCGACTACGATGTCGTCATCCTGGACACCCCTCCCTCGCTTGGCTTCCTGACGCTGAGCGCGATCTACGCGGCGACGAGCATGATCATCACCGTGCATCCGGCCATGCTGGACGTCGCGTCGATGAGCCAGTTCCTTCTCATGATGGGCGACCTTATCAGCGTCTTGACCGACAGCGGCGCGCAGCTCGATCAGGATTTCATTCGTTATCTTGTGACGCGGCACGATCCGAACGATGCGCCGCAGTCGCAGGTGGTCGCGATGCTGCGCCATCTGTTCGGGGCGGATGTCCTGCTGCCGACAGCGGTGGAAAGCACGGCCGTCGAGGCGGCGGGGCTTGGCAAACGCTCGCTGTACGAACTCGAAATGGGCCAGATCGGCCGCGAGACGCACAAGCGGGCCCGCGAGGCGGTGGACGCCGTCAATGAGGCGATCGTTCGCCTGATCAACACGAGTTGGGGGCGTGGATGAGCAAGACACCACGGAAATCCATCGTTGCAAGCTTCGGCCTGCTTTCGGCTGAACTGGAGAGCGAGGAGCCCGCGGCACCCGAGCCTGTGGCAGCGCCCTCCCCTGCCCCAACGACACGCGTCGCCGCCGGCGTCATCGGTGCGGCCCATCGGGCGATCGATGACATCCGGGCGGAACGTGATCGCTTGCGGGCGATCGTCGAGGCGGGCGGAGCGTCGATCCACGACCTCGACCCCAAGATCATCGACCCCTCCCCTTTTCCGGATCGATTGCCGGACGACGACGCGAGCGATTTCCAGACGCTGAAGCGCTCGATCGAGACGGAAGGCCAGAAGGTCCCCGTGCAGGTTCGAAAACACCCTTCGGCTGCCGGACGCTACCAGATCGTCTATGGGCACCGGAGATGGCGTGCTGCCTTGGAGCTCGGCCAACCGGTTCGGGCGATCGAAGTCGATATGACCGATCACGACCTGGTTGTCGCCCAGGGTATCGAGAATGCCAGCCGGCAGGACCTGTCATGGATCGAGCGTGCGCTGTTTGCATCGCGCATGGACGATGCCGGCATCCGGCCGCGCGATATCTATGCCGCGCTTTCGATCGAGGATGCCGAACTCGCCCGCATGCGAAGCGTCTACCGCTCGGTTCCGGGCGATGTTATCGAAGCGATCGGCCGCGCGCCGAAAATCGGCAGGCCGCGCTGGCTGGATTTGGCCAAGACGATTTCAGGCAGCTCTGGCGCCCTTGAAGCTGTGCGCCGCGCTTTGTCGAAGGCAAGCGACCGCATCGAGAACTCCGACCAGCGCTTCCAGCAGGCGTTGAATGCGGTGAAGTCGAGCCCAAGCCCGCGCGGTGGCGCCGTTACCCTCTCCGACAACGAAGGCAAGGCGCTCGGCGCCTATATTGCCTCGGCCAAGGATGTCCGGATTTCCGGCGAGGGCGAACTGGGCGCCGCGTTCTTGAAATTTATCCAGGAGGAGCTGCCGGCACTTGCCGAGCGTTTCTCCCGTCAGCGGAACAAGGGGTAATCCTGACATTTGTCAGGTTGCCCGGATATGGAAGAAAGGAAGCGTCGCAAAAGAAAAAGGCCCCCCAAACGTTGCCGTCGTGGAAGCCTCTCTCTGATTTAGCACTTCGAGACTCGCATTTCCACGAATCTTAGTCAAGCGTCTTTGGCACCGTTTTTGGTGAGCGGATTTCTTTTGCCTTGTCGAAGGTGAGAGAAAATGCAGAGTGGAAATGTAACGACGCCCTTCGGGCGGCGGCCGATTTCGCTTGCCTTGGTCAGGCAGCAAGTCGCAACGGCCGAGATCCCCGCGGGCAAGCGGGCTGACAAATGGAAAGTCTTTCGGGACGCGTCCGAAGCCCGTGTGCTTCTCGGGCTGCAAGACCGTAGCCTGGCCGTACTCGACGCCTTGCTGAGCTTCTATCCGGAGAACGAACTGCGCCAGGACGCGCAACTCGTCGTCTTCCCATCGAACGCACAGCTGAGCATCCGCGCCCACGGGATGGCGGGCGCAACGCTGCGCAGGCACCTTGCCTTTCTGGTCGAGTCAGGCCTGGTCATCCGCAAGGACAGCGCCAACGGCAAGCGCTACGCCCGCAAGGATAGGAGCGGGACGATCGAATCCGCCTTTGGCTTCGATATATCCCCTCTCCTGCTGCGCGCCGAGGAACTCGCGGAGATGGCACAGAAGGTCGCCGCTGAGCGCGCCGCCTTCCGCCGCGCAAAGGAGGAGCTCACCATCCGCCGCCGCGACGTACGCAAGTTGATTAGCGCCGCGATAGAGGAGGGGGCTCCAGGCGACTGGGCGGCGATCGAAGACATCTATATCAGCCTCATAAGCCAAATTTCCCGTGCCCCGACGATGGCGGACGCGATCAAAATTAGCGCAGAATTGACGCTCCTGCAGGAGAAGGTCGTCAACATGCTGGAAAACTTCGACAATTCGAAGAAGACGAGCAGCAATGCCGCTCAAAGTGGGCAGCATATACAGAATTCAAAAACCGAATCCATACGTGAACTTGAACCAAGCTCAGAAACCGAGCTGGGGGCGATCCCGAGCAAAAACCTGAAGCCAAATGCACAACCACCCCTCCCCTTCCCTTTGGGATTGGTCTTAAAGGCCTGTCAGGAGATCAGCGCATACGGACCCGCCGGCACGATTGGCAACTGGCGCGACATGATGTCTGCAGCGATCGTTGCCCGCTCGATGCTGGGAATAAGCCCGTCGGCCTACGAGGAAGCATGCGAGGTCATGGGATCCGAAAACGCCGCAGTCACCCTCGCCTGCATCCTCGAACGAGCTGGCCACATCAATTCACCCGGCGGATACCTGCGCAACCTAACCTCCCGCGCCCGCCGCGGAGAATTTTCACTCGGCCCGGTTTTGATGGCGCTGTTGAGATCTGGCGGTGAGGGCGCACGGGAGGCTGGGTGAATGTGTGAAGGGGCTCCCGAAAAGAGAGCCCTCCCCTTCCCTCCGAGACAATAAGTTGAATAGCCCCTAGATTTGTAGACGCCTTCTTTCCTAATTTTGAGGCAGGAAGAGCATCATGAGCAAATCGAATTTCAGCGAAGAATTTAAGCGTGACGCTGTTCGCCAGATCACGGAGCGAGGCTATCCGGTTGCGGAGGTTTCGCAGCGGCTCGGGGTGAGCCAGCATTCCCTCTACGAATGGAAGAAGAAGTTTGCATCGTCGAACGCCAAGGGCAACGACGAGGCCGAGGAGATCAGGCGGTTGAAGAAGGAACTGGCTCGCGTCACCGAGGAGCGAGACATCCTAAAAAAAGCGGCCGCGTATTTCGCCAGGGATGCAAAGTGAAGTACGCGTTCATTGCCTTGCATCGCTTGCAGTTTTCAGTGCGGACGATGTGCCGTCTTCTGCGGGTTCATCCCAGCGGATTTTACACCTGGCTGAAGAGCCCGCTGAGCATGCGGGCCAGCGAGGACAAGCGACAGACCGATCTACTCCTGAAGGCATGGGAAGAGAGCGGCAAGGTCTACGGTTATCGCAAGCTGCACGACGATCTTCTCGATCAGGGAGAGATGTGCTGCCCGAACCGGGTCGCGCGTCTGACGCGTCTCGCCGGGATCAAGGCGCAGATCGGTTACAAACGCCGTCCCGGCATCTATGGCGGCAGACCGTCTGTCGTCGTCGATAATACGCTCGACCGGCAATTCGACGTGACGGATCCAGACACTGCCTGGGTGACGGACATCACCTACATTCGAACCTGCGCGGGCTTCGTCTATCTCGCCGTTGTCATCGACCTCTATTCGCGTCGTGTGATCGGTTGGGCACTACAGAGCCGCCAAACCACCGATGTTGTATTGCAGGCTCTACTGATGGCGGTGTGGAGGCGAAAGCCGAAGGACAAGGTGCTGATCCATTCAGATCAGGGTTCGCAGTTCACCAGCATGGACTGGGCATCGTTCCTCAGGTACCACAATCTGGTTCACTCGATGAGCCGACGCGGCAACTGCCACGACAATGCGGTGGCCGAGAGCTTCTTCAATCTTCTGAAGCGAGAAAGGATACGTCGCAGGCTTTACCGTTCACGCGATGAAGCGCGCCAGGATGTGTTCGATTACATCGAGATGTTCTACAACCCGAAACGCAAGCACGTCAGAAACAGAATGCTGTCGCCCGTTGAGTTCGAAAGGCAGCAGAAAATCTAACCCAAGGGTGTCTACAAAACTCGGGGCTATTCATGGCTGTTCTCTTGAAGCTCTCCTGCCCCTTCGTCATTTTGACAATCTACTCGTCTGTAAACCGTGCACGGTTTATTCCGTCCTTCTGCTTGACGCGGCGAACTCTACCAAAATTTTGGGGAAGTTCTGGGGCTCGGGTTACAGAGTACGTATCCAGCCAGCACATGCTCAGTGAATTAGAGTATTCTACAATACAGTATGAAGACATGTCCTAATGAGACACATTCCCCTATCAAATTCAAAAATTGGGGAGCGTCAATTGAATGGCCATGAAACTCGAAACCATCTCCCATCGTCTTGAATGTCGCTTGCGACGCGGCCCCTCGCCGCTTGAAGCAACAAAATAAGGGACATCCGGGAGCTCTAGATGACGAGTCGAGCTCGCTCCACCGGCGATATGTTGAGCCGGGGACCGGCGCGCTATTTAAAAAAAGGTGACTGCCGGCTTCTGATCCATTTCACAGCTTTTTGGGGAATTTGCCCATTGCGAGACTTTCCGAAATGCCGAACGAGGTCTTTTGATTAAACGTTCGCAATCGCGTTTGGTGTACCAAGCCAAATCCCGTGCCATTATTCGCGGAGAAAAGGCGCGCAAGGCTATTCCATTCCATTCCACGCCGCGCGGAGTGGGTGACCCTTTGCATTGACTAGCCGCGCAGGAGGACTGGCGGCTGGAGGGCGATGTTCAGGAAAGGCTGACGGGTGATGATAGCGCTCCACGTTCAGGAGGGCTTTGAAATGGTGTGTCGGCATTGTGGGAGTTGCGACATCAGTCGCAGCGGCAGGCATGGGGGCGTGCAGCGCTTCCATTGCCGGTCCTGCCAGTGTTATTCGCTCGAGTGGACGCCGAATTTCAGCGCCGCGACCAAGGCGCTGGCCCTCGGCATGCACCTCCACAATGTCGGCATCCGCAAGATCGCCCGCTTTACCGGTGCTGCTGCCCCCGTTATCACCTGGGTCCGCAAAGCCCATGACGCCATGGTGGCGAAGAACGCGCTGTCGCCGATCTACGACACCGGACCCGACATCATCGAGATGGACGAAATCTGCACGTTCGTCAAAAAAAACAGCACCGGGCGGTCATCTGGACTGCTTATAGCCGGCACCAGCGCCGTGCCGTGGCCTATCACATCGGGGACAACGGCGTCTCCATTGCTCTCGCCCTCTACACGTTGATCAAGCTGGCTGTTGGCGACATCGCGACGGTCTTCACCGATGCGAACTCCTGCTATCAGCTAGCCTTCGAGCGGAATGGCGGGCCTGAGCGGCACGAACAGACCAAGGCGCGGACCCATTTGATTAAATCGGCAAATTCATCCATTCGCGACAACCTCGCCCGCCTCAATCGCCGATCCAAGCGCTATTCCAAAACCATTCAGATGCTCGACATCACCCTCGACCTGTTCTTCAACAGGCATCTCATCCGAAACAGTCGATAGTAATCAATGCCCCCTGAGGGGGGCAGATACGTCATGCGTTAACATACGCAGCCCTGCCCCTGCCCCTGCCCCTGCCTCTGCTTTCGCGGCGATCGCTCGGGTCGTGGGTCTTGTTCCCCGTTTACTGCTTTGGTCAGGATTTGGGCTCGCGGCAAGTCCAACAATGCTTTGTACCGTCCTCAGTGCGGATTCACTGGCGCGGCCTCGATGATCTTATGGATAACGTTGCATTATGAGGTGGAGAAGAAGATTTCAATGCGCCGACGGTACCCAGCAGGGCTGCATATTCGACTCGCAGATAAAGAGATCGAGAAGCCGGAGCGGCTTCATCATGCTTCGGCCGAATGATCCAGATAGCCACCTCTTTAAAAATTCCGTTCGATATCGCACAGTATTCCCGGATAGTTCGCTCCATGGCCAATCTGTTTGCCATTTTAACGGCTTAGCCGCGTGATCTGTCGGCCTTGAGCCAGTTCGTTTTATCTTGCTAGGATTTCGTTGCTCCTATTGAGCGCTTACCTCACGCTCATGATCCACCCCGCGCGTCTGGCGTCAGATCGGTGAAACTTCTTGACGATTTTTCTGCCTCTTGTCATTTTTCATGATCTTCTTGTCACAGCGAATCCCAATTCGAAAAGATCTGCTTTACAGGAGCTTAAGCAATGTGCGCGGCTGTGCCGTGTAGAGCCAACTTGAGAGTGGACGACGTCCATGGGTGGAAGCCTCGACAACTCTAGGGCTCATACTCAAGTGATGCTAATATGTCGTGCGCATTTGTTGTGCCACCACTCCGAAGGCCATGATTTCGGCCGCGCGTATCTCAATGTGCACGTTATCAGATTTTATTAGCCGGCTAAGACCCTTTAGCTAATTTGGCTCTTCTACAGCCATCGGGAGTTGTGCAGTTCATGCGCAGCCGTGAACCGCTATTTTTGGATCGGCAAGCGCAAAATATTCCGTCCCTACTTGATCGAGCGTGTTGTTTTTGGCGCTAACAGCAAAAGGCGGCGGTGGTAAGCCGAGCCTTGAGCTTTCTGAGCAGTGAAAAAAACCCTGACAGCTGTCAGGGTCTGAAGCCAGGTTCGCGGTGTCGAAAACAAATAGTTCACGCTCGTTTCCCAACGTGAAATCTCGCGATGCGTTCTCGCGACTACAATCGCATACAGAGAGATAAATCGGTGGACGAGGAGGTGCGCAAGACCACTATGTTCTAAAACGGCGTTCGATCTTCGAGCGATCTGAACGATCTATTACTTTAAAGATCACCGGCGACTTCTAGGTCTCGCTGCCCAAAAGTATAAAAGGTGGGGCATTCGTGCCTCGAACTAGAAACCACGGTCACAAAGGGCGCAAAAAATCTAAACACACTCGGATCGTATTTAAATTTTTGGAAGGCTGTCGTGGCGTTCTGAGCGTTGGAAACTGCAATCGTTAGAAACAGCACGCGGCGATACGGGATTGAGTGAAGACAGCGTGAATGGGGACAAAAATTTGACTTCAACGCGGTTGGTTATACCTCATTCCGACTCAAGCTAGCGCGTGATGCCGGCGCTTAATTATTTCTCGTCCGCGCCCTTTGAGATTTGGGCCTTTTCATCGCCATGACTTCTGCCGTCCTTTGAGTGCACATTTGGCCATCGTAGGTTCGGTCTTCCGTACGTAGTGAAGTATTAACAGTGCCATGTCGAAGCAGGGAGTGCCCGCCATCGCATAAAAATGACCACAAATTCTATTCTCGCCGGAAATGAGCGCGGCATGCAATGTAGTCGCTTTCTGTTAGCGGCCGCGCATCATTGTTGTGTCACAGGGCTGCCAAGAGAACCGGCTAGATACGTCGTTTCAATTCGCCATCATGTTGCGAAGATCAAGATCTCCGGTCTCGGTTCGATCAATTAAGCCGATCGGAACTTGCAATATTCGTGCTCTAACTGGTTTATGTCTTCGCAAATTGGACGGCCTCGAATAAACTCGCTCTTCGTCGCGAAAAGAGGGGTCTCCGGATCTAACGGTATCGATTAGCATCACAGACGCGTGAAAAAGATACCGCTCTGAGAATGTATTTCCCAGATAAATAGCAGGGCAGTAGGTACATCGGCAACACGCTCCTTTTTACTGGTACGGTCTCCATGCGAATTTTGCGCTTGTCATAGCCGGGTGTTAGAGGCGCATCCCAAAATTGTTCGCGCCTCTCCTTTATAGGGCACTTATCTTGGCCAAGCATTTAGACACCTCACCGTGAGGGGAAATTAGTGAATCATGTGCAGCGGAGGTTAGCTCGATCTCGGAAGGATAGACCTCATTCTGTTCGTCTCAGAGAAGAAGTGAGATAGTGTGCAAGGGCGTTTCACGTTGGCCAGAGATGGAGGGTTTGGGCTGCCGCAGCACCTAGTTATATACGGGCAACTAATATGTGGCTCAGGCGCGAGGAACACGACCAGCTGAAGTCGGCTCCTACGTCGCCGCTAGAAGACCTCTTGATCCGCGAGTGGAGAAAAATGTACGAGCTATTGCTCAAGGGGTCTGAGTTGGGAGGCCAACAGATTGGCTTCTATAAGCATGGCTAAGGCGAGAGACGCCATAACGTATTACAATAGTCCGCTCAATCGTAGCGGCTTGTTCACAGGAAATGAATAGTAGCTTAAACCGGTTTGTTTTTTGCCGCGTCTCTCGAAAGACGCTTTGGTCATCCATTTTTCCGCCAGTGAGGCTCAAGCCATATCCAGGTGAAGAAAGGAAGCGATGGCATAGGTCCGACAAGGTTATCGGGGCGGGAAGTCGAGGAGTGAATGACAGATCTCGAATGTCATTTCTGAAAGATCTGCAAATTGAGCGTGACTACTGCGCGCATCCAAAGATGCGCGTACTCTATAATTTCACTCGATCGCTCTGCATGAAGCAGCAAGTCTTTTTCTCTCAGTATGCCTTGACCTCCATCTGAAATAGAAAGCGGGCATTGGTTTGTCGACGGCTTTAAACAAGGGGGGCGGTTCTTTCGCCGCATATCCAATGTGTATTGTCGTCTCACAGCGTGGATATCGAAGCAATCGTTCGCTATTGAATTCTGCGGGTGGGCGTCCACATGAGTATTCGGAGCGGTGCTTTCTGGCTTGTTTCCAGCGATAGGCGTCGTTAGCCCATTGAAGACTGAAAATTATACGCTCGCGAAATTATCGATCGTTATCTTCTTACTCTAGCCCGTGCGGTTTTTTTGGAAAAAATGCAGTATATTCGCACGTGCCTTCGTATTTTCGGTGGTCGATTGACGTTGTTCTGCAATAAGGCCGGCGGTGTTTTCGGCCATTTTTGAAGCTAAATAGGCCCCAAAAGACTTCTTAATCGGTCGCCTAGCAATCTTCTGCTCAGTTGTCGCCATCAGTATCCCATCACTCAAAGCGTCGAATGCCGCGCGGCTCTGATCTGCCTCAAGGACGTTCCGTGTGCAATCGCAGTGTCGATTTTGCTCAGCGTCGGCTCGCCCGAGCAAAGCATTTGCACGGCGCTGAACTCTGTGCTTATATATGAAATACCGTTTCACTAGATGAGACATACGGTATTGCGCGATCAGGAGGAGGATACGCATGCTTTTTAAGACGTGGAAATATGCGCTGCTTGTTACAGCCGGCTTGGTCTGCTGTACGGGCTTTGCCGGTTCGGCTGTGGCCGAAACCGACTTCGCCGGTCAGAGGATCACGGTCACCGTGCCCTATGCGGCAGGCGGTGGGGCGGATCTCTATGCGCGGTTCCTGACACCGCTGATTGCCGAGCGCTTGCCCGGGCAGCCGACGATAGTGATCAAGAATGTCGAAGGGGCAGGCGCGATTGCCGGCAGCAACCAGTTCGAGCAACGCGCCAAGAAGGACGGCACGGATATCATCGCAGCCAGCGCGTCCGTGATGCTGAACTTCACCTTCAAGGACCAGCGCGCGCAATACAATCTCGACAAATGGATCCCGATTATCAGCTCCGCCCAGGGCACCGTAGTCTATATGAGCAGTGCCCTCGGCATCAAGACGGCAGACGAACTGCCCCAGCTCGAAGGCAAGGACGTCACGCTCGGCGCCAACAATCCGACCGGCGGCGACATGCGCGTTCTCATGGCAATGGACCTTCTCGGTGTGAAAGTGCGTCCGGTTTTCGGCCTCAACCGTGGCGACGCTTTTCCGGCCTTCGAGCGCGGTGAACTCAACCTCGATTTCGCGATCAACAATGCCTACCAGAAGCTCGCCAAGCCATTGGTCGACAGCGGGGAGGTTGTGCCGCTCTTCACGCTCGGTTTTGCGGACGACAACGGGAAGGTCGTGCGCGACCCCGCCAATCCGGATCTACCGCATTTCCTGGAGGTCTACGAAAAGCTGAAGGGCGAGCCGTTGTCCGGCCCGGCGCGCAAGGCATGGGATTCCGTGTTCAACCTCAACGTGATGGCGACCAGGGCGATCCTGCTGCCGGAAGGCACACCGGATGAGGTCGTGACGACTTATGAAGGCGCTGTGAGCAAGCTGCTTGCCGACTTCGAAGCCGATCCGGCGCTCAAGAAGAAGGCAACCGACCTGCTTGGGGAAGAGCCTCAGGCGACGGGGGAGGCGGCAACCCGCAACGTTCGCAGCGCCGTCGTCTTCGACGATGAAGCGCTCGGCTGGCTGCGGTCCTGGCTGAAGCAGCGTTTTGACGCGTCTCTATAATCTGGCGCGATCGAAGGCGTGATCTCCACGTCTTCGATCCTTGTTTTTGCGGGCGCAGCTGACGCGTCGATTTGAGGAATATCATGGAAGTCATAGTTCAGTCGCTGGGGGAGCTGCTGTCGCTGCACCACCTTGCCTATCTGTTGATCGGTGTCGGCATGGGCATGGTGGTCGGCGTTCTGCCCGGCATGGGTGGCGTGGCCGGCATGGCGCTGCTTCTTCCCTTCGTCTATGGCATGGAGCAGACTTCCGCCCTTGCGCTGATGATCGGTATGTTGGCAACGACGGCGACAGGCGACACCTTTCCGTCCATCCTCATGGGCATACCCGGTGGGTCATCCTCCGCGACCGTGCTTGATGGCTTCCCGCTGGCGCGTCAGGGCCATGCGGCGAGGGCGCTGAGTGCATCCTTTTCCGCCTCGCTCATCGGGGGTCTGTTCGGCGCCGTTGTGCTGACGGGCTGTGTCTTCATCGCCAAGCCTTTGATCCTCGGCGTGGGCATGGGAGAACAGTTGTTGCTGATCCTCCTCGCCTTATCGATGGTGGGCTCGCTGACGGGCGCCAGTCTCTTCAAGGGACTTGCCGCCTGTTCCGTCGGCCTCCTGCTCGGCAGCATCGGCAGTGCGCCGGCCACCGGTGAACTGCGCTACACGTTTTCCACGGTCTATCTGAGCGACGGCATTCCGCTCGTCGTGCTGGCGCTCGGCATATTCGCCTTTCCAGAGATCGTCGACTTGATGCGGCAGCGCTCGACGATCGCCAAGGATGCGCGGCTCGGCAGCGGCTTCATGGAGGGCATCTTCGACACAATACGCAACTGGTGGCTGGTCCTTCGCGTCTCGGTGTTGGGCGCGATCGTCGGCATCCTGCCGGGTGTCGGCGCCTCCACTGCTGACTGGCTTGCCTATGGCCATGTCGTGCAATCCTCGCGGGACCGTTCGAAATTTGGCAAGGGCGACATTCGCGGCGTGATCGCGCCCGAAGCCGCCAACAATGCGGTGCGCGGTGGTGACCTCGTGCCGACCCTGTTCTTTGGCATACCGGGTTCCGGGTCTATGGCGCTGCTGCTTGGCGCGTTCATTCTGATCGGGCTTGAGCCCGGTGCGCGCATGGTGGGCGCCGACCTGCACCTGACCTTCGTCATCATCTGGTCGCTGGCGCTTGGAAACGTCTTCGCGGGCATCCTCTGCGTCATGCTGGCCGGGCCGATTGCTCGCCTGACTGTCATTCGCTACGCGTTGATGGCGCCGCTGATCGTTGTCGTAATGGTGTTCACCGCCTATCAGGCGACGAAGAGCTGGGGCGACATCGTCACTCTTCTGACGCTGACGGTCTTCGGCTGCTACATGAAGCGGTTCGACTGGCCGCGTCCGGCGTTGGTCGTCGGGTTCGTCCTTTCGCGCCCGCTCGAAGCCAATATCTATCAGACGGCGCAGGTCTATGGCCTGTCCTTCCTCGAGCGGCCTCAGTCCATTGCCATCGCGCTCATGGTGCTCGCCTCGCTCGCCGTCGGCATCCGCATCATGATGAAGTCGTCGCCGGATGATCCCGCGGATGCGGAAGGAGACGCGGTGACATCGCGCGTACCCCAGATCGCATTCTCGGCCGCGCTGGCACTTGTGACACTATGGGCGCTCTTTGCGATCCGCGACAAAAGCTATCTCACTTATCTCTATCCCGCCTCTGTGGGCGTCATCACGATTATCCTGACCGGCATGGTGATTGCACACCAAGCCTTCGCGCCTCTGGCAAATCCCGTCCTCGGCGATATCGACCAGACGAATAGGACCGTCTTCAGCGAGCGGCCGAGCAAATACGTCTACTTCGCCTGGTTTGCGCTGTTTGCCGGGCTTATCTACGTCTTGGGCTTTACGCTGGCATCGGCGGTCTTCGTCTTTGCCTTCCTCTATGTCGAGTGCGGTCGTCCCTTGCGCCGAAACGCGATCATCACCCTGTGTACGATCCTGACCCTCGCGGTGCTCGCCTATGTGCTTTATCTCGACTATCCGGAGGGTCTAATCCCGCTCTGGCTGGACTTCCCGGACTGGCTGATGTGAGCGGCGCGTGGTCGCGCAGCTTTTGAAATTCCTGCTGGCGGTGGGGATAGGCGCCGCCGGCGGGATGGCTTTCTCCCTTATCGGTACGCCGCTCCCTTTCATGCTCGGCGCGATGACGGCGACAACGATCGCCAGTTTCTGCAAGCTGCCGCTCGCCATGCCGAAATTAGCGCGCAACTGCTTAGCGACCGTTCTCGGCGTCATGTTCGGCAGCGTGCTGGATGTCTCGGGCATACCGACGGGCAGCGCGCTGGTCGTTCTGGCGCTCCTCGTGGTTCTCTACCTCGCCAGCATGGTGGGGCTCGGCTGGCTCTTTTTTCGGCGGGCTGGCTTTGATTCTGTCACGAGCTATTTTGCCGCCGTGCCGGGCAATCTGTCGGAAATCGTCGTTCTGGCGGAGGATTGCGGGGCGGATGTGAAGAAGGTCGTCTTGGTACACTCCGCGCGCCTTGCCGTCACGGTCACGGCCATTTCCCTCTCGCTTCGCTATCTTCTCGGCCTGGAGGTCGTGGCCCTGACGCCCAAGCCCGGACTGCCGCCCGGATGGCTGGACCTCGCCATTCTGGTCGGATGCGCGATCGTTGGCTCGTTGGCAGGCAAACTGCTGCGCATACCAGCACCGTTCCTCATCGGTCCGCTCATCGCCAGCATCATTGTGCACGCCATTCCGTTGACACAGAGCGCCCCGCCTGCGGCCATGGTGGCCGGCGCCCAGGCCGTTCTGGGAACATTCATCGGGGTCCGCTTTGCGGGCGTGCGCTTGAACGAGGTTTTCGGCACGCTTGCGATCTCACTCATATGGGCGCTCTCCGCGCTTCTTCTCGTCGCAGCTTTTGCCGCGGGCGTCTCTTATCTTCTCGGCGAGGCTTTCGACGCGATGCTGTTGGCGTTTTCGCCCGGGGGCGTCGCGGAGGTTTCGGCGCTCGCCGTCGCGGCTCATATCAGCCTGGGCTTCGTTGCCACGATACAGATCATCCGCATGAGTTGCCTCGTCGTCATCGGGCCGATCGTCGTCCGGCGGTTGTTCGGCAGCAAAGTGACGCATTGATGTTTCGTACAATGAAATGATGTTTCATAATATTGACAATGCTGGCTAGGGTCGGCATGGTGCATTCAAAGCCGTCCGACGATGGAGCGGCGTCTCAACCGGAGGAGCGAATTTTCAATGAGTGGCAAGCAATACGATGTGATCGTTGTCGGCGGCGGAAACGCGGCTCTGTCCGCAGCACTCTCGGCCGTTGAAGGCGGAGCAAGCGTTCTCGTGCTCGAGCGCGCGCCGGAGCACAAGCGCGGAGGCAATTCCGCCTTTACGGGCGGCGGCTTCCGCATGGTCCACCACGGTGCTGCCGACATCAAGAAGATCGTTCCCGACTTGTCGGACGAGGACATCGCAAAAACGGATTTCGGCGAATATACCGCAGAGAACTATTTCGACGATCTGGGCCGCATTACGCAATATCACATCGACCCGGAACTCGCCGACATCATCGTCAACAACAGCACCGACACTGTTCACTGGCTCATGCAGCAGGGCGTGAAATTTGTGCCGAACTACGGACGCCAGGCCTTCAACCACAACGGCCGGTTCAAGTTCTTCGGTGGCGTGGTCATCTATGCCAATGGCGGTGGTGCCGGTCTCGTCGAGGCCGAAATTCGTGCCGCGGAGAAGCGTGGCGTCGAAATCCGCTACGGCACGCGAGCTGTCTCGCTCCTGCGCAACGGCGCAGCCGTCGGCGGCGTTCGGGTCATCGTGGATGGCATCGAGGAAGACATCCACGCCACGGCCGTGGTTCTCGCTTGCGGCGGCTTCGAGGCCAACCGCGAATGGCGTGCCCGCTATCTCGGCCCGGGCTGGGAAATGGCCAAGGTTCGCGGAACCCGCTACAATACGGGTGACGGCATCAAGATGGCGCTCGACTTCGGCGCGCAGTCCTACGGCCAGTGGTCTGGCTGCCACTCAGTTTCCTGGGAGCGTTATGCGAACGATTTCGGCGATGTCGATGGCCAGCATTCCGCGGGCTATCGCCACAGCTACCCCTACAGCATCATGGTCAATGCCGAGGGCAAACGCTTCTTGGACGAGGGGGCTGACTTCCGCAACTACACCTATGCCAAGTATGGCAGGATCGTGCTCCAGCAGCCCGGCAGCTATGCGTGGCAGGTGTTCGATGCCCAGGTCGCGCATCTCATTCGCGATGAATACAAGATGCGCGGCGCCACCAAGGTGAAGGCCGATACCCTCGAGGAACTGGCCGACAAGATGGGGGACGTCGACTATCACGGCTTCCTCAACACCGTCCGTGAGTACAATGACTCCATTAAGAAGGATGTCGACTTCGATCCGAACATCAAGGATGGAAAGTCGACGGTAGGGCTCGCGGTCACCAAGTCGAATTGGGCCAACACGATCGAGAAAGGTCCATTCGAGGCCTACTCGGTCGGCTGCGGCATCACGTTCACGTTCGGTGGCCTGAAGATCAATACGGAGGCGCAGGTTCTCGATATCGAAGATCAGCCACTCTCCGGCGTTTTTGCCGCCGGTGAACTGGTGGGCGGGCTTTACTACTTCAACTATCCCGGCAGCACGGGCCTGATGGCGGGTGCGGTTTTCGGGCGCATTGCGGGGCGAAGTGCTGCCGCCTATGTCAACACGAAGGCCGCCAAGCAGGCAGAACAAGCCGTTGCGGGCTGAGGCTGGACGCTGAAACGGTTTGCCATTACGGTGTCATTTCACGATATGAAATGGGTTCCCATATGGACGAAACAGTTTCCGGACGTCGAAGAGGGGGCCGCGGATCACACGCGGCCACCCCATCTGAGGACACAAACGAAGCATCTGCTTCCGCCACGGAAGAGGCCACCAAGAAGGGTGGTGCCTACTCCATCACCGTCTTGAACCGGGCGGTGGAGATCATGGGTGTCTTTAGTTCGGGCCAGCCATCTCGAGGCCTCAAGGATATCTCCAAGGCGACGGGTCTGCCGAAATCCACCGTGTTCCGCATCCTCTCCACCCTCGTCGAACACGAGTTCTGCGAGATGGACCCGAACACGGGCGAGTACAGTCTGGGCTTCGCCCTCGTGCGCCTTGCCGACATTCGCCGCCGGCAGGCCAACCTGCATGCCTTGGCCGCCCCCGTCATGCGCGACATCCGTAACGCACTGAACGAGACCATCGTGCTCTCCGTGCGCTCTGGCGATACGCGCGTTCACATCGATTCCCTCGAAGGGCTGCATCCGATGCGCCGCAGCGCCGATCTCGGCGTGCATTCTCCGCTTTATGCCGGTGCGTCCAGCAAAGTGCTTCTTGCCGGGCTGGATGACGCAGAAATCGAAGACTATCTCGCCCGCGTCGAGCTACAGCAGATCCAGGAAAATACGATCACGCGGCGGGAGGACCTGCTCAAGGAAATCGCCCTTATCCGAGAGCTCGGCTATGCCGAAAGCCGCGGCGAGCTGATCGCAGGCGGCGGCGCGATCGCCGTGCCTATTAAGAATTATGAAGGCCGCACCGTAGCGGCAATCGACGTGCTGACGCCGGCCTATCGCTACACACCCGAACACAGGGAGCGATGCATCGGCTTGATGCTGCACGGTGCGCGGCAGATATCGGAGCGCCTGGGATACAAGCCGCCGGCGTGAACTCCGCCGGCAAGCAAGCGCCCGGTGCGGCGGGCCATGGCCGCCTCAGCCGTCGCGGCCTTCGGCAGGCACTCCACGAAAATAGCGCTCTTCAAGGGCCTGCTGGCGTGTGGCCCCTTCGCCCTCCGGTCCGACAAAGGGGATCGGATAGGGATTGGCCTTGCGGCTATCGGCGAAACGTTCCCAGGCCGCGATGCCGTCGCTCTGGAATTCCTGCATGAAGTCCCAGACGGCGGCCCACGCAATATGATGCGTGAAGCTCGGCAGCCAGGCGAGATTGACACCGAGGTCCTTGTGCTCGTCGAGCGACAGGTAACGTGGCAGCTTGCCCTTCATGAACGAAAATGGCCCTTTCACCGCGGCGCGGGCATGGCGGATCTCATCGACCGAGTGCGGTGATTCGAGCTGTACCCAGTCGACGCCGGCTTCTTCGCGGTAGGCCCGCAGGCGGTCGAGTGTCTTGGGAAGATCGAACCCAACAGCGTCGCGCGCATAGCATTGCGCCATCACCACGAAGTTCGGATCGATCTCGTTCTTCATGTCGACGGCGGCGCGATAGCGGGCGATGACCTGGTCGAGCGGCGCGACTTCGATACCGGCGTCGCCCGTCCTGCGCTTGCCCTCGATCGGCTGGTCGTCGATGCGGATTCCTGCGATTCCTGCCCTTATGCATTCGCGCACCATGCGGCGCACGGCCATGATGCCGCCATGCCCGGTGTCGCCGTCCATGATGATCGGAAAATTCACCGACTGTGCGATCCAGCCGGAGATCGTGACGCATTCCATCATGGTTGCCGTGCCGACATCGGCAAGCCCGGTATAGGCACCGACGACGCTTCCGGTCCCGACGAAGCCCACCTCGCACCCGGCTTTCTCCATGATGCGGGCTAGGTGGGCGCTCGGCGGGTGAAGGACCGAAACTACGCGTTCCTGTTGCTCCATCAGCTGGCGCAGCCGCACTGCAGGCGCGCCCGTCTCGGCTCGCTTCGATTCGTCTTCGCGGTTTTCGGGCATTCCGCCGGTGTCTTCCTGCTGCACGGGGTGATCCTTTGTTCTCTCATGGCACGGCGATGACGCCTGTTGACACTATTTCCCAAACAGACTTATCTTGCAATATAAAATGAAATGATGTTTCATAGAATGAGACGAACGGAAGCCGACAACGGCTGAAAGGTTGCCATGCATGCGCTTGCCAAGATAATTGCCGCCCACGCGGGCCGGGACAGCGTTCAGGTCGGAGAGATCGTGAATGTCGAGCCTGACCTGATCATGCTGAACGATCGCGGCGCAGCACGCGCCCGTGCGTTGCTTGCGGAAATGGGCGGCGACAAGGTTTTCGACCCGGAACGGGTCGTTGTCGTTTTCGACCACCATTACCCCGCGATCCGCCCGCAGGATGCAGAGGCCCAGAAGGTGACGCGGGTCTGGACAAAGGCTCAGGCCATATCGAAATTCCATGCCGGAGAAGGCATTGGCCACGTGCTTTTCCCGGAGAAGGGGTATGCGCGGCCCGGTAGCCTCATTTTCGGGACCGATTCCCATACGGTCACAAATGGCGCCCTCGGTTGCTTCTCGACCGGACTCGGGCATTCCGACATCGCCTCGGGCCTGGCGCTCGGATACAATTGGCTCCGTGTTCCCGAAGTGCTGCGTGTCGTGCTGCATGGCGAACTGAAGCCATGGGTGACCGCAAAGGACATCGTGCTCAAAATCGCCCAGGACTATGGCGAGGACGCCGCCGTCTACCAGGCGGTCGAGTTCACTGGCCCGCTCGTCCGCTCGCTGTGCATGGACGAGCGCCTCGTTTTGACGAATATGGTGATCGATTTCGGCGCGAAGGCCGGATACATCCAGCCCGACGAGATCACGTTCGACTATCTCCGGTCGCGTCAGGTGACATCCGGCTGGACGGTCTACGAGACGGACGGGGAGGCGGATTACGCCCGCACCATCGAGATCGACGTGACGGAGTTGGACTCGCTGGTGGCGCTACCGCACGACCTCTCCAATGTCGTGACGGCAGGCGAGGCGGCCCATATCGAGGTCGACGAAGCCATCTTCGGAACCTGCACCGGCGGCAGGATCAACGACTTCCGTCTGGCGGCGGAGATCATGCGCGGTAGGCACGTCGCGGACAATTGCCGGATGATGGTCAATCCCGGTTCGGCGGACGTTTTCCAGCAGGCCATGCGCGAAGGTCTCATCCAGATCATGGTGGAGGCAGGTGCCGTGATCGGCGTGCCCGGATGCGGGCCCTGCACAGGCTGTCACCAGGGCATGATGGCGGCTGGTGAAATGGGCATTACTTCCGCCAGCCGCAATTTCCGCGGTCGCATGGGTAGCCCGGACTCCAGCCTCATCGTGGCCTCTCCCGCCACGGTGGCCGCGTCCGCAATCGCCGGCCACGTGGTCTCCCCGAGCGAATTTCTGGTGAAGCAATGAAGATACGCGGCAGAACCTGGACCTTTGGTGTGAACGTGAACACCGACCTGATCTTTCCGAAACCTCATTTTCGGCCGGCCTATGAACCGGGCGAAATGGCCTCCCATTTGATGGCGGGAATCGATGAGGGCTTCGCATCGAAGGTCCGCCCAGGCGACATCATTGTCGGCGGCTTGAACTTTGGCTGCGGATCAAGCCGCGAGGAAGCCGCGGGCGCAATGCGCGAGGCGGGCATCGCAGCCGTTGTGGCGCCCAGCTTCGGCCGGCTCTTCATGCGCAACGGCATCAATTTCGGCATCCCGATCGTGGCACTCGCCGATATCGACCGGCACGTGACCGAGGGTGACGAGCTGGAAATCGATCTCGACATCAGCAGCCTGCGGAACCTCGCTACCGGCTATCACGCGAGCCTTGCGCCAATGGCGCCGGAATCCCTGCGCATGATGCAGGAGGGCGGCATAAAGGCCTATACGAGGCGCATTCTCGCCGAACGGCGCGCCGCCGGCGCCTAAACCCTGAAACGATCGATGACAGGAATGGCCAGGACGCCGACGATCGGCGCCGTGCCATCGCGCCTGCATCGCCAGTCGGAGAAAATTGCCATGAAGATCTTGGTCCCTGTAAAGCGGGTCGTTGATTACAACGTCAAAATTCGCGTGAAGGCGGATGGCTCGGGTGTCGAGCTTTCGAATGTGAAGATGTCGATGAACCCGTTCGACGAGATTT